>NZ_CP011533.1 GCF_001704275.1 Streptomyces noursei ATCC 11455 | reverse complement strand
GGGGGCGGAAGGGCTGGCGCCCTTGCTCCGGCCCTGACGGCCCGTCAGGGCCCCGCGCCTGACGGCGCGTCAGTTTGACTGGTGCGGGACGGAGTTGGGTTGGGGCCGCCAGGCACCAAGCCCCGTCGCTGACGCGACGTCATATCACGACAGTGCAGGTGGAGATGAGTAAGCCCCTGACGGGGCGTCAAACGAGTATGTATGCCTGGCATTGGCATGCCAGGCATCACGTGTGGTGACTGTGGCACGTGTGGTGACTGGCGTCACCATACCGGGGACACCTTGACCGTGAATCCTCCGAACCACACCCCACCCCCAAGAACCCCCACCACCGGACCGACCGAACACACAACCCCAGAACGGGCCCTGACGGCCCCTAGCAGCACACCACACGCAACGGGAACAAGAGAGAGGAAAGGTCGGGGCAGCCGCACAGTCGCACGCGACGCCGCACAGTGGCGCACACGGCCACACAACCCCACCACGCAGGACCGGACGGCCCCTCAGGGCCCGGAGGAGAGAAACCAGGACCAAAGGGGGCGGGGGAACGCTGGGCGGGCCCTGACGGGCCCACACACAGCCACCACAAGCCCGGAGACGGACACCAGCAGGAAAAGGGACGGGGACGCTGCCGCGCCCCCACACGAGGGCGTACAGGGGCGGGAAGTGACGGAGAAGCAGAACAGCCCCCCACGGGCCCGCAGAGCACCACGCAGAGCCGGACCGGAGCCGATCCGGGGCCGAGGGGCCTGACGGCCCGGGGCGGGCCCCACGGAGCCCACACAGGGGCACACAGACCCCCGTACGGGCCGGTGGGGCCCGACAGGGCCACACCCCACAGGACCAGGGCCAGCCCCCACCACGCACAGCGCGCCAGCGACACACAGAAACCCGACACGCGAACCACACACCCCCACCCCACACCCACCAACAACACCACCCCACACCAACCAACAAGAAGGACAGCACGAAGGGTTGTCAGAAGCCCCCGGAGTACTTACCAGCAGCCTTGACCAGGGGTTTCCCTCGTTGGTCCCTCCGTCGTAAAACGTGCCGTAGGGAGTGTTCTAGGGGGTGCTGTAGGGGATGCCCTAGGGGATGTCTTAGGGAGTCTCTGATTCCTCCATCTGTCGCAGGTTGCCCCCACCCCCCGACCTATGTATAGTTAGCCATGTCGGAACGGGGGAACCCGGGGCGACGAGGGCAAACAATCCGCGTAGTGCGGGATGAGTCCTCAGAGGCCAGAGGAACCCTAGATTCGACGCTAGCTTTAACAACTGAAGACCCATTTGGGAGCCATGCGTCGCCAGGAGTCCGAAAGGACATGTAGCGCACCGCGATAAGGGGTACGGAAGTCGACCCTTAGATGCCTACTGTGCAATTCCTGACAAATGCACAGCATGAATCCGTGATCAGTGGAGACCGAGACGGAGCGACTACCCGTCCCTACTAGATAGCTGGGCCACTTTTGTACCCGGTGAACGTAGGCAAAAGCTGACGCACTGCGGATATGACGGCATGGTGCCGATCCTTGACAACTCAACAGCGCGCACCTATGTGTGACTTGCAGCCTCTCCCAGGTCTGATTGCACTTCCAGTGGACTTCCGCGAGATTCTTTGAATCTGTACGGCCCGCTGGCGGACCGGTCAGAATGGCATTGGGGATGGTATCCGAAGATCGCGTAGGGGCGTTGAATGCCTGGCAGTAATGTCGGGACGCGGTCAGTCTTGACCGTGATCGAGAGACGGCGGAAACGTGCCGCGAGCGACGAAGGGTCCGAGAGGGCGCCGGAGTAAGTGAGACACGCAACAGCAACCGTCTTAAAATAAGCCGTGAATAAGGTCTGCATTCGTTTCGTTGGCCCTGGAAAGAAACCTGCAAGCTTGGTCGAAGACCCGTTTTGGAGAGGCTTGGCAGCAACAGGAGTACAGGTGTCTAGCGATCCTGATAGTTGGACTGGACGACACGGAACGCGGCTTGATTGATGACCCATCTTGGAGAGATCAAGGACGCAAGCAGTACACGCAGGTTGGGCATCACTCACTTGCGTTCGAATGACCTACATGACGACCCTTCCCATAAGAACAGCGAGTGTAGGAATTCGCCACAATTTTCGTCCGGCAGGGGAGCTACTCCCCTGCCGGACCATCGTCCGCGAATCAAAGTAATTGGAGTGGCCAATGAATGGACTTCCGCAGTTATTTACTCACGTCGCGACGTACGTTCCCGGTATTCCTCCGGTGGTACAGCGGCTCCCGCGACCCGTGTCTGAATGGTTCATACGCCGAGAGCACCGACGCCTTAACTTCCAGTGCGTTTCCTCCCCTGGAAAGCTCACCGTGTTCATGGTGCAGGGGTTTCGTAGGAAGTGCCTGTACGTGTATTCCGTGTACGCTCCCGGAAGTGACAGGCCCAAGCAGAGCGGCGAGAGTCCGCGAGAGACTGTCGCACTAGCACGCAGGGTCGATACTGTTGCAAGGTGGGTCGAGCACGGGTGTGCCTCGGTCGTTGAGTACTCAGCGTCATACCTGGCTGAAATGCCAGCCGCCGAATCGGTGATGGACTTCATTGCGAATCAGATTCAGGCTACCGAGGGCATGGGCGCACCCCCGTATTTCGCTGAGCGAATCGCCTATCTCACTGGGATAGGCGAGATTCTGTCTCAGCATCCCGGACTCAAGAACGCGCCCCCCAAGTGGTGTTCCTGGACGATCTGCGGTGATGTTCTCGCCGAGGATGCTCCGGTTAGGGTGGCCATCCTTGCCTTGAATAGGCTTACGCGCGGCCAGGTGGCCCAGTTGGGATTCCGTTCGGGGCCTTCTTATGTAGTACTCACCCCTATGTTCCGCATCCAAGCTATGTAAAGTTAGCCATTAAGTTTGATCCCGGGGGTACGGCGCGCCCCCGGGATCCACGAAAACCAACGGGGGCCGACTGTGGCGGCCCCGCCGCGCTGCAAGTTTCTGCGCTCAGGTGGAACCACTTTGGAGGTGAAATGCCTGACGTCCAGGTCACGGAAGACACCGTGATTGTCACTTACGGCTCCGCTCGTGAAGTGTTCGAGATTGTCAGCAAGCGGATCACAGGCACTGGTCGAGTGATCACCATGCCCGTCGTCGACGACGAGGGTCGCTTGTGGATCACAGCGTGGATTCAGGTTCTCCCCAGCGTGATGGAGGCGTACGCCTGGGCTGAGACTAACCACGCGCTCGCGGTGCCGGCCCCGAACGAGGACGCAGCAACCACCGCCCGTCCGGGTGGGGTTACACGTGACCGCGAGGCCGCAGGTACCCATACCGTCGTCCCCTTCCGTCGAGGTGTCGGGGCGAGGGCAGCATGAGGAATCAGGTAACCCGACTCGATCCCTTGGACAGTTGGCGAGCCGTCAGCCTGTCGGGGGCCGAAGCGAACATCGACATTCGCGGTCAGCACGTGTCCAACTCGCTCGACTGGTGCCTTTACAACTTCCGGGACCGCCGTGGCACGCCCATGCGCGTCGTGGCGCTCGCCGATAAGAGCGAGGTCCGCCAGGTCTATGAGCAGTGCGCAACGGGTACCGCGATTCAGCCATGCGATTGGCTGGAGGGCGAGAGGCCGAGGCGCCCCCCGAAGCCGAAAAGGAGCCCCGTCAAAGTCGGTGGTTGGGTGTCGGCCAAGCCCGAGGACGACGACTACTGGGCGGGAATCGTGATCTCGTGCGAGTGGGCGCAGCAAGAGGCGTCGTATCCCCGGAACCTGCCGCCGTTTTGGTCCTGGGGGTGGTGGGTCGAAGTGAGGTTTTCTGACGGCCGAACACGCCAGGGATTTTGGAACCGCAGTTGGGTGCGAAGCTTCACGGAAGTGCCGGAAGAGCGTCTGGCCGGCTTTGAGCCGTCGTGGCTGGCGCTTGAGGCCGAGCTCGTGGCGGAGCGGGTAGGGCAGTAGGAGTTGGATCGGCAGTTGAGCCGTTGGGCGTTGGGCCGTAGCACGAACGAAGCGCGGCCCGACGTCCAGCAGTGCACTTGGCGCCCCGGAGCACCCCAACGAACGGGGGGTGTGCGTCTCGTTCGAGTCGGGCCCGGGGCACTCGGCGCCAGCCAATCAGGCTGGCGCAGATATCTCATAGGAAGTGCAAACGATGGACACCACCATTGCGGCTCATCTCCAGGCCGCTCGGCTCTGCGAGGAACACACGCGGCCGGGAAGGCAATTCTGGTGCGCAGCTTCCGTGTGCGCCGTTCCTTCGTGCGCCTGACCAGTGAAGGGGGCTGGTTCACCCCCGCGATCGATGTCCCTCATCGCTACCAGGCAACGCCGCGTGAGCTTGAGGACGAGGCGGCGCGGGTGATTGGGCGGAACGGGTTCGCGACGGTCGGCGGTTGGGCCTCCGAGGAGACGGACAGCCGGATGCGCGCCTGCATCACGCTGACGCCCACCGAGAACTATCACGCCCTTGTCAAAGAACGCTGCGCGCAGGTGCCGCGGCTGCTGGGATCGGTGGAGGGCTGGACGATCAAGCCCAGGGAACATGGCGGGTGGACGGTGGAAGACTCCCCCAACGGAGGCGAGTTGATTTTGCTGTGGACGCCCGGGCTGGCGGGCGATGTGTGGTCCGTGGTGTGGCGGTACGCGGAACGACGGTCTTTGGTGGTGGCGACCAGTGGCACCCCCGCCGCGGCGCTGGAGGCTGCCCCGGTTGTCATGCATGCGGTCGTTGAGGACCTTGCATCGGAGCAGTAGCGCCAGGCGCCCCGGAGCACCCAGCGAACGAGGGGGTGCGTAGCGCGTTCGAATCGGGCCCGGGGCACTCCCCCGCTGATCTCCCGGTCAGCGGTTGTGACTTCCCTTAGGAGGCTTCATGTCGTTCCGTCCGACCTGCTGTGAGTGCCGCGAAGCCAAGGACGACGTCGTTCTTGAAGAGGTGCCGGCCCTTCTCGACCCCGCCGAGGAGCCGCCTGCTGGCCCCCTGCACGAATCGGTCTGGCTGTGCGGAGAGTGCAAGCCGATTCGCATGGAGCAGCGCTGACGGGCGCAGCTGCGCCCATGGTGGGTCTTGGTTGCTGAAGGGCCAAGGCTCACCACGGGTGGCAGGGTTTCAACTTCAGACGTTGCGGGCCGCTGCCGGATCGGATCGGCGACCTGGGGCACGAATCATTCGGCGATGCGGCGCACTTCATCTGTGAAGCCGCGCCAACTTGATTCGGGCTGGTCAGGCGGGCTGGTGTGATGCCGTCGCGGGGGCCTTGGGCTGGTGGTGGGCGGTAGTCCATCGTCTTGATCGTCGGGCGAGAGTCACGGGCGGTCTGTCCGTTTCCAGGTCAGAGGGCTGAGCGGGTTCTAGGCTCGCGGGATGACGGAGATCAGCGAAGTCGCCGAACGCGTCGCCGCTCGCCGGGCGGAACTCGACGAGGAGGAGAAGCTCCTGGTCGAACGACTTGAGAAGGTCCGCGCGGAGCGCGAGGATCTCGCTGCGGCGATGCGAGTGTCGGAGCGCATGCACGCTCAGCTGCAGACGGAGAAGGCCGCCACGCAAGCGGTGCCTGCGCAGGTCGGCGGCCGTGGCGTGCTGCTGGTCCGGCACCGCGAGGCGGGCATCGCCGAGGACGCGCTGCCGCCGGACTACCAGCAGATCATGAAGATCGTCCGGGAGGCGGGAGGCCCGGTACGCGCCAAGGACGTCGGCACCGCGCTCGGCCTCGAAGTAGAGGTCAAGGGTCGGCTGGAGCCACTGCGCGGGAAGTTGACCAAGCTGTCGGGCCGGGGCTGGCTGCGCAAGCTGCCCTACGGGCGCTTCCAGCGCATGCCGTAGCCACGGCCGCGGGCCGTAACCGGCATTCCCTCGGCGGTCGTTGACTTCGACGTGTGCATGAAGAAGCTCAACGAGCCCGCCGGGGATACCGGCTTCCCTATCTACCAGTGCCGTCTGCCGGTGTCCCGGAAAACCAACGAATACTGCGCGGACCTGCTGCGGCGCCACCTCAAGACGATCGGTTCACGCTGGCGCCGCCGGGCGCCCGGGCGGATCGTCGTCATCGTCCTCGCCATGCTCCGCCACGACCAGCGCATCGCCGACATGGCCGGCGGCAACCAGGTCGGCGAAACGACCGTACGACGCTGGCGAGATGAGCTGACTGCCCTGCTCGCCGCCCGTGCACCGCGCCTGGACCGAGCCCTGAAGAACATCGCCCAGCGGGGCGGGGAAGTCGTCCTGATCGACGGCACCCTCATCCCCACAGTCCGTCGCACCGGCAAGGACAACCGGCCCAACTACTCGGGCAAACACCGACGTCACGGCCTGCACTTTCTTGCGCTCACCGACGAGAAGGGCCGCCTCATCTGGATCTCCGCGGCGCGCCCCGGCCGCACCCATGACATCACCGCGGCCCGCCGCGACCACATCCTCGAGCATCTGCGCACCGCCGGTCTCGGCACCCTGGCCGACCTCGGTTTCCTGGGGCTGGACGACGACGATGCCCAGCCCGTCGTCGTCACCGGCTACAAAGCCACCCGCGCCCGCAAGCTCACCCCCGGCCAAAAGGAGGCCAACCGCGTCCTGGCCGCCTCACGCGCTCCCGTCGAACACGGCTTCGCCCACCTCAAGATGTGGCGCACCCTCGCCAAGCTCCGTACCGATCCGGCCCGCGCCACCGACCTTGTGCGAGCCCTGCTCGTGCTGACGAACCTCGAGGTCAACCGCTGACAGACGATCAAGGGCACAGACTGTCGCTCGCGAACCGCGTGAGCATGCCCTTCACCGATCACGCCACCTCGCTGACCTGCGACTTCAAGTTGGCAGGGCATCTGTGGGTGCGATGGCCGCGTACACATGGCTTGTCGGCCTGCGCCTGCACCCGCGGGGACTCCCCGTCCTGTCAGCTGGCCGATCTACCTATCGTGGCAAACCACCGGCCCTCACCACCGGGCGTGACACGTACAACCGCGTCTACACCTGGGAGGAATCGGGCCACCGACGGAACTCCCGTCCCGCATCGATGAAGCGTCCGCCGCCCGATCCCGCGACCGGGGCAAGATCACCGTCACCTGAAGCGGTGGCTCGACCGGGACGGCCGCGTGCAACGCCACAGCCCCACCGCTCTCCATCGCCTGACCTCCATTCGAAGGAGTCTGACGTGACCAACACGGATCCGACCGGCCGCTTCCCTGGCGACGCCACCCCTGATGAGATCCGCCTCGCCGTAGATGCTCTGAAACTGTCTGCCAGGCACGACGGCGTCAAGGACTGGGAACGCGTCGCCTGGGTCGCCCGCTGGATCGCTGACGCTGCCGGCTGGCAGAGCCGCGACTCGAAGGCCGAGGCCACGGCTGCCAAGCCCTGGTTGGCCGAGTGCTACGACGACACCACGATTGCGGGCGCCTGATCACGGCCCTCCAGGGCCGGCGGGCCAGCGATACCTCTGTTCTTCTACAGGCCGGGTCCCGACACCCCTGAGACCGATGGACGCTGTTGGTCATCCCGCCACGGTCCGGCCCTGAGCACCCATTCCCTAAGTATCGACTAATCAATAATCTGGCGATCTCTGCTCAGCCGGCGCGCCCACTAGGGGCGCGCCGCCGGCACAGTTGGCGCAGAGGTCCAGGCCCCGGATGGCCACGAGTGAGAACGGAGCCCTACCTATGTCGAGTCACATTTTGATCCCGCTCGATGGCGCCCCTTCCGACCGCACGATCCGTGTCGGCTGGGACGCCCCGCTCGCCACCTTCTTCGCCCATGTCCTTGACAATCCCATCGGCGATGCCGACGAGCCGGTTGCGCTGATGTCGACAGGTGGCCAACCGTACGAAGTGCCTGACGTGGACGTCATCTTGGGCCTCATCGCTCCATATGCGGTGATCCCTTCGGATCTACGTGAGCAGCTGATAGCCGAGGAGGCCGCGGAAGGCGACTCCTTTGCTGGCCGTCCCGGCAGCGCGGTCGTCGCTCGCGTGGCTCTGCAGAATCTTGAAGATCCTCGGCAGATCGCCGCGATTCGTGCGGCGATGCCCGATCTTCCCTAAGTGCAAGTGCGTCCGGGCGACAGGAAAGTCGGCCGTGGTCGTCCTGCGGTCGGGACGCGCACGTGCTGGGTCTGACAGTGATCAGTGATCGGCCTGCGGCGGCCGCCCTCGGGGCGGCCGCCGGCCCCTTTCACGGGAGGAGCGTGATAGGCAACAACGAGGTGGTGCGGCATCCGTTGCGCCTGGATTGGGACCAGGCAGTAATCGTCGAGATGGCAACCTGCCACCCCGAGTGTGGAGCCATGCTCTGTGTGCTGGACGGTGTGCGCAACGACGCGCACGTCTGGATCCGGCATGAGCTAAGCGACGGCGGCCGCGGCGAGACGGACGGCTTGAAGGTGGCAGCGTGCGATCGCGTGCCCGAGCCCCAGCCGAAGGCGTCCACGTGGTCAATGACGATCAGCCAGGTGCCGGCGGTCGGCTTCGCGCTGGGGGTTTCTCATGATGTCGACCGGGCATGGTGGCACTTCACATCACCGAATTGCGCACCCAACGGCAGGTCTTCAACTGCCTGTTCGAGCGGGCGGATGCTGCCGGTCAGGCTTTCTGGCTCGGCAACGCCATTGCGGCGACGTATGCATCCGATTCGGTATGGACACGAGACATCATCCGAGACAGGGCACAGCTGCAGCCGTCGCTGTTGTTGTGGACGTGCCGGGTATGTGAGCAGAACTTCGAGCACCATGAGCGGCTGATCGTGCGGGCCGCGTACTGGCCCTTGGAGACGCCAGCTCGGCTGCGCCATGTGCTGGTGATCGACTGCGGGCCCGGCGCTGCGCCACCGGCAGCTGTCAAGAATCGGCACGAGGCAGAGGTAGCCCGGCTGGAGGCGCTGGGGTTCTACCCGCTGACTGGGCTTGCTGCGAGCTAATGCCAAGCCTCTACCAGCAGCGTGATGCCCCGGTTGGCGGGAATGGAGCCGTCCACGGGAACGACGCCGGCCCGCGACGAACAAGGAGGTCGACGGCTTGGTCCTGTTCGAGGACAACTACGCCCTCCATGCGCACGAACGGACCGTCGAAGACAGAACGGGACCCCGCTCCCCTTTCAGCCTTGACGCACAGGTGTAAGTGGCCCAGCAGGGCCGATCCTGCCTGGCCCAAGGAGAGCCATGTCGGGCGAGACCATCATCGCGGTCAAGGGAATCGTGCACGGAGCGCCAGAGAAGATACGCATCCCCAATGGGGAACGCGTGGTCGGGTTCGGTGTGATAACCCCGCGGGAAGAGTTCGACCACAAGACCCACCGGTGGCGCGAGGCCGAACCCGTCTTCGTAGTCTGCTACGCGTTTGGTAAGCGTGGTGAAGGCGTTCTTACCACCCTGCGGGACGGCATGAGCATCGTCGCCCAAGGCCATCTGACCCTGCGCGACGGAGCCGGGCAGACGCCCTACCTTCGTCTCACCGCAGTGGGACCGGACCTTGGTAACCACCACGTCATCGTGGATCCGGTCAATCTGCCACCACGGCCGGCGTCTCACATACCGCGCCCTGTTCCCCCGAAGCCAGCGGCTTCCCCCACCGTGCACCTGGACCACGAGCATGAGCCGCCGGGCACTGAGCCCTCACGCCCCATCAACTGGTGGTCCCTCACTCACTGAACACGACGGCCGACCAATCACGAACCGTGGTGATCGGGGCTGGTGATCAACAAGGCCCACAGGGCAAGAGCAGACGGCAGCCGTTCACCCCTTCCATTCACAGGGCTGCGCCGCGGAGCGTCACGCTTCCGCCGCGCAGCCCTTTCCTGTAACCACATCTGAAGGAGTCTGTATGTCCGGCAAGAGTCGGAAATCCCGACAGCGCGCCCGGAACAATTCGTCCAGGACTCTGATGGCCGAAGCCATCGAAAACGCTCACGGCGTGTACCGCATGGACATCTCATCGAGCGACCTGCACACGTTGATCCGCCAGGGCTGGGCCACTCCCACCCCGGATGGAAAGAGCTGGTGCATCACCAAGTCCGGCCGCGACGCCCACAACAAAGGCATCAACTAAAGACATCGAGGCCCCATGCCCGCACCGAAGTGCCGTCGCCATAAACGGCATCAGCCTTACCCACGAGGGCCCTTTACTACCGCCCACTCCTGCAGATCACATTCGAACCAGCCGAATCGAACTCCCTCACCGGGTGGGACAACGCGCCTCAATCTGGATGACGAGCTCATCCTGGATCAGGTACCTCATGTCGCATGAATCCTCCATTACGAAGGATCGGCGGACAGTTCGCTACGGCGACAGATCAGTCTCGCTGCCACGCCAGGAGTCTTCACTCACCCGAAATCGATACAGCAAAGGTATGCTCATGACCGCCCATGAACTGATAAAAGCGCTTCTCCCGGAGGCCCCTTATATCGAATCCATACTCCGTGCGGCGGGGTGGGCCCACGAGGAGATAGACAAGGCGCAGGACCGTCACGGCGAGCGAGGAAAGGGCCTGATCTGGAATAGCTTCCTCTTGCTCCAAGCTACGCACGACAAGCTTTTCCGCGAAGTGCTCTACCGCGCGCACTGCCGCGAGATCTTGGACCGCGTCGCCAGGGACGAGGACACCCGACCGGGCACGGACGCGGAGATAATCATCGGCATTCACGAGGCGAGTCTCGTCGCACCCATGACATCCGGCGCCGCTTGCCTCTACTTCCGCCTACTCGACAGGTCGGTGCCTGAACTTTCCCAAGCCGCGGCACCTGACATTGACCTAGCGGCGTATGAGAAAGTGCACGGCCGCGTGGCAGACGAGTATGAAGCCGATTTGCGCCGGAAGCTCCGACAGGAGTCCCGAAAGAAGTGACAGCAAGAGGAGATGACCGTGACAGACGATTTCTGGGCCGTAATCAAGGACCAGCTCAAGGAGCTTGAGTCGGCCACGAGTGCGGATGATGTGATCCGCATCCTGAGTCCGGACCGTAATCCGTACGGCCCTGACTGGGACGGGATGGACGGTGCCGCCGAAGGCTTCTTCGCGGGGTCCGGCGGCGACGGGCGCGTGACGGAGTCCCTGGACGAGGCCGGATGGACCACGGTGTGGTTCAAGGCCCATTACTACTGGGCCATGCGGGCGCCGAACGGCGACGTCATCACCTACATCGAGGGCGACATCTATCGCGGAAACCGGGGCTAATCATGGCTGCTCACGACGAGATCGAGATTCGGAACCTCACCGGTCACGGCTGGTACCGGACCAGGGCGGGAGCGTTCGACCTCATGATCATGAGGTACCTGCCCGCATCCGTCCAAGATCTGCGGGCCAAGATCCGCGAATTGAACCCGGACGCGAACGTGGACGATCTCCAGACGGTCACCGAATGCCTGATGATCCTCGCCGAGCTGCGAGGTCACGCCACCAACTGAACATTCCCGACGCAGCAAAGGCGTGGATCGGTGAGGTTTTCCGGTCCGCGCCCTTCTTTGTCGGTCGTGCAATTAACCAGGGGAGAGGAAATGTTCAAAGTCACGACTGAGTGGCACCAGCAGCGCAACGTGCAAGGCAAGGCGTCACAGAAGAAGCTCAGGAGTGAGACTGACGAATTCGACTGGCCGGACGCCGTAGCGCGTTACGTTGGCGAATTCTTGGAGGAAAACCCGAAGATTGTGTTTTCCGGCATGGAGGAATTCGGCGCCGGCGAGTGCGTGCTGAACCCGATCAGCCTTCGGTGCCGAGTGTACGGGGACTGCCGGGCACACCACATCGAATCCGCTCGGGAGTATGTGGAATCGACGGTTGGTGAGCTGAAGCCCGGTGAGAGTACGGACCTGACCGGGGGCGCGCTGAAGTGGGTGTCCATCACGATCGAGGCCCTGCCGGACAGCGATCCTGAGGAGGATCTCGACTCGGCTCCCGACCCTGAGGAGGAGCTGGAGGGGGAACCGGCAGAGCCCAACGAGCCGGACGCCCCGAAGCCGGCCGAGCCGGAGACATACGTACGACGCTCGGCCTTCCACAGTGAGGTGCGTCCGGTCGGGGAGCCGATCACGCACGCCGAGGACTCACCAGAAACTCTGGCCGAGCGTCGCGAACTGGTCCGCGTCCGGCCGCACTTCAAGGTGCCGGATGGCCGGTCCAGCCTGCGGACGGTGCGCTCTCCGTGGTGCTACGAGGCCCGCGTGGTCCGCGAGAGCTGCGGAGACATGGTGCTCGTCAAGTACACGTGGGAGACCGAGGACGCCCCGTGGACACCGACCGGCGCATTCAAGGTGTCAGAGCTGCACAAGGTGCACGAATGCGAGTGCGCCGGATGCTGCGGCAAAGACGGCATCACCGAATTTGAGGGGGCGTAACCGTGGGAATTTCTCTAGCTCTTGTCGACTCGGAAGCCGTGCTCGGCGAGAGAGCCGCATGGATGGACGAAAAGACCGAACCGTGCGTGCGGCTCGATGAGCTTTTCGAGAAGTGGTACGAAATCCACGGCAAGTACCCGTACGGCCCGATGCAGTTCCTCTCCTGGCTGGAGCGGCGCGGTGTGCCCGTTCAGCCCCCGCACTGGGGCGACCTGAAAACCGCGAACACCCAGAACCAGGTCACGTGGCTGGACGAGGACTTCCACTACACGGTGTTCCAGCTCGGCGACGCGCATTACGTCGCGACAAGTGAGGCCCACACAGTCGAGCACCCCGAGTTCTTCGAGATCACGGCCGCCGAGCCGGAGGACTTCCTGGCGTTCAGCTCCGCGTGGATGGAGTGCGACGCCGGTCACGCGTACGAAACCCAGAACACCTTCCACTGGCAGTTCTACGTCGAAGGGGTGGGCCCGCGCGGGACGAAGTACCGGCTTTGCGACCTGGACCAGGACGGGGACGGCGACCTGCTGTGCCCGAAGTGCACGAACAAGATCAGGAAGTTGGGGGCGTACTGATGCTGATGGAACGCAACGGCATGGACAGGCGGCAGCCGATCGGAACCATGACCGATTCCAGGGGGACGTTGTGGTCGGTGTACGACGTGCGCCACGACGCCGCCGGTGAGATCAAGCAGGCGTACGTCGAGTTCAGTCAGAGTGCGGACGGCCGTGGTCAGTCCATGAAGGACTGGGGCCTTTCGTCGCCGCACTGGACGAAGGAGATCTACCCCGGCAGCACGCTGAAGATCACGCACCGGATCGAGTTCCGGCTGTACAAGCACGAGCACCCGGAGTTCTTCGGCTGCACGACGTGCCCGTACGACGTGGTCGACAGCGAGCAGGCTGGCTGGGCGGCGGCCCGCGAATGGTTGACGGGCAAGGGCTGGCCGGTCGGGGGCCTCGAATTGAAGACGGCCAAGACCTACACGGGCGGCGGTGCGGTGCTGTGGCGCTTCGAGGTGCCCACTGAGGACGCACACGAGTCGGCGAAGGAACGCAGCATCCGTCTCGTCTGGTTCTGACGGCCCGCCCGGTCGACGAGTAGCGAAAACCGTCCTCCCCTATGCGGTATTCGGCGGGTTCGATTCCCGCGCCGGGCACTCAGGGATTCAATTTCGAAATCAGGGAGGGAAAGGTGGCCGCAAGCATGCGCGAAATGCGCGAACAGGCCGTGGAATATCTGGGTTGGGAGAAGCGCGACCCGGAGCGGTACGACATCGACGGAATCGTTCGGGACGCCTGGGTCACCGGCAACGGATCGGACGAGGCGTGGAAGGCCGCCGTGGAGAAGCACTACAAGCGCTTCATGGTCGGTGACTGGGTACGCATCACGGTGGAGGTTGAGGACGGTTTCACCGAGCACCACTACGGCCCGATCGAGAACTTCCGCAAGCCTGACGGCAACTTCTACAAGCGCAACGTCACCCAGCCGTACGCGGCTTTCCTGCACCCGGAGCACACCCGCAGCCACGTTGTACCGCTCGCCGATTTGGTCGAAGAGATCAACGACTTCGAGATCATCACCGAATGGCCCAAGGTCCACGAAGGCGGCCCGAAGCACAACTACGGGGTCTACTCGTGCATCGGAGGTCACGGGCCCTACCCGCCACCCGCCACGGTGATGGTGGTCCACAAGGTGTCAGGGCGAAAGAAGCGGTTCTGCGATGCCTGCAACATCCCTGACTATCGGGCCCGGCTCGCGAACGAAGCGCTGTGGCATCAACGCAATTGCAAGACCACGATTCTGGAGCTGCGCGCGAATCCGGAGCTGATCACCGGCCCGACCAGCGATCCCCGGGAAGCCTGGGACCAGACACCGGCCGACGAGTACCGGTCCTGGGCTGACACCTTCCCCTGGCTCGTGCCGGCCCCGGCCGCCGAGCTGTACGCACAGTGGAAGGAGCAGCAGAGTGCGAGTGTCGCTGCCTGAGATCTGGATTCAGTTGCGTTCGGATGTCGACCTTAAGGAGTACGAGGCCGAGGACGCAACGGCAATTCGCACCGGTGAAATCGTGGTATACGACATCGCGATCATCGAGCCGCGCACCGACGAGAACTGGGACAGTCCGGAGGAATGGACGTTCCTCGACTCGTGCGGGAACTACTTCGGTATCCCGGGCCAGGACAACGTCTACTCCCACCCGCGCCAGATCACCGACGAGATCCTGCGCTTCTACATCACCGACATGTGGATGCATAACCTCGGAATTCGGCCCGGCGATCTCATCCACCACAAGGGCCAGGTCCAGGCCGTGCTCGGCCTGGAATGCGAGCCGTACGAGATGGACATTGTCGGCTACGCGACCGGCCACCTGGTGTGCCGGCCGGCCGGCGGGGGTGCTCCGATCCGTGTGCCAGCCGAGGACGGTCTACGCCAGGTGCTGGAGCTGGCGTGAAGTGTTCCAAGTGCGGGAGGCCGCAGGCTTCCTGACCCCTTCGACGCCCACCGCGATGCAGCCCGAAGCGGTGGGCTTACTGCATTCGAGAGGAAACCACGTGATCGGCAAAACAGTAGGCACCGTGGGTTTGGGGTGGACCATCGTCCACCAGGCCCGCCAGAAGCACTACGACGACCGCTACTACGGCCAGTTCCTCGGCACCCGTAAGGGCAAGACCGGCACCGCCGAATGGATCGTCGGCCGCATGTACCCGGGCAAGAGCAAGGACGACGGCTTCCGCGACGGCGAGTGGGCCTACTCCAAGCACTTCGACGGGCCCCGGTCCACGGACAACGCGGACGCCGCGCTGAAGGCGTACGTCGAGATGTCGCACAAGACGTTCGTGTGGGACCGCATCTTCGAACAGCGTGTGGGTGAAGCGATCGACCGGCACTGGTCCGGTCCCGAGGCCCCCGACGCCCCCAAACTCGCGACCGGCTGGCAGGAGAGCGACGCCGGCCACCGTAACCCGGCGCGCGGTCACACGATCCTGCTGCCGTTCCACGAGGCGAAGTACTACCTGCTGCATTTCCTTCGGAGCACCGAGCTGGGAGCGAAGGCGCACCTGACCAAGGGTGTGACCATCGACCGGCACCAGGCCGTCAAGCTGGTCACCGCAGCGACCGGCCCGATCCGGTTCGAGTACGGCTACAACACCTACTGGCTCGCCGCCGAGGTCGACGTATGAACAGCACTACGGAAACGCAACCTGCCCGGGCCCTTCGAGTCGGAGAACGGCTCGAAGGGCCCGGCGACAAGTCGTGGGAAGTCGTCAGCGTCCAGCACAACGGATGGCGCATGGAGAACGGATACCCCCGGTCTCTCGATCTCTCGTACACCCTGCGCGGCGAGACCACAGGGGAAAGCCGGAAGCTGAAGCCCGCTGACATGGCCGACTACTTCTTGATCGCCCCCGAAAAAGAAACGGACCCGGCCAACCCCGGCCCTCTCTCATAGGAGCGTCATGCGCTGTTCCACTCTTCAGTCCACCGTTGTCCCCGCCGACGACCCGTGCGCCGGTGAGGCCACCCACATGCTCTTGGGCTCGATGCTCGACGGTGAGGCCGGTACACGGGAGCCGTTCCGTGACCCAGTGTGCAAGCCCTGCGGCGAGTCCTACGTACGGCGCCCCGCACTCAAGGCCCGGCTCGTGCCGCTCCACGTGCACATGCCGGAGAGCGTGTTCATCGAGATCGTCGAAGGACACCGGCTGCTCAAGGACGCGGAGCACGAGGCCCGGTGCTTCGACTGCGGCACGACCGGCCGCGTCAACTGGTTCCGTTTCCAGACCAACGGGTGCCCGGGGCGTCCGGAGTCCATCGAGGTTCTGCGTTTCTCGCGCGACATGGTGCACGCCGAATTGCACGAGCGGGCCACGGCATCCGCCGCCGAGTGGCGGGAGTACGCCGTCGATTTCATCCACACGCACATCGAGGACTGGCGGGTGGTCACCGACGACGACCAGTACAGCGCCTACTTCACCTTCCGCGACCGCGAGTACGGCCTGCGGCACGACCTGCCCGCTGGCCGGTTCGGAGCCGAGAAGTTGCCCAACCGGGGGCGCCCCAAGCCGGACATTGTCAACCCCGAACTCGACCGCTCGTACAAGCAGGCCGTCTTCCACTTCCACAACCGGGTCACCGAATCCGGCTCCGCGTACTTCGCCACCTGGACGCCCGGCCACACGAACGTCACCGACCGGGAACTGATCATCCTCTACGCCCCCGAGGGCCAGATCGTGGAAGTCCTGCGCGTCCCGGGCCTGCGGGGCTGGGACGAGACCACCGGCGCGATCTGCGATGCCTTCGGCTCCATCAGCTACGTCGTCCTCCAGACCCGCATCTACGAGTAGGAGCAACACCGTGCCGCAATTCACCTTCGAACCGGTCGACCCCGACAACGACAACCGCCTACGCGTGCGCCTGAAGGACACCGGCGAAGCGCTCGGCAGCGCCTGGCTGACCAAGGGCGCCGGCTGGGTCGCCGAGCACGCCGGCCTCACCGGCACGCAGGGCGCAGTGCACGGCTTCAAGACCGAGCACCTGGCCGCCGAGTTCATGTACTGGTTCAAGCCGCCCGAGCAGTCCGACCGCACCAACCCCACGGACCGGCCACGCCCCCTCAACCCCGAACTGCTGCCGAAGCACGGCGTACTCATCTCCCTCATGCCGATCAACGGCGGCGACTTTCTGGTGGACTGCAACACCCGGGGCGCGGGGTCGGGGATCGGCTACCTCCAACAGCGCGACGACGGCCGCTTCGATGTCCGGGAAGGCCCGACGAGCATCGGCATCGCCGAGAAGCCTGAGACAGGCATGTGGGCGTGCCTGGGTGCCTGGACCGGCGGCAAGTTCTTTGCACGGTTGGTGAAGGGCTTCACGACGCACCCGAAGCACGATCCGTGGGTGAACGGCGTCATCACCTTCCGAGGTGAGACCGTCGAGGCCGCCGCCGAGGGGATCCGTGAGGTGGCCGAGGCAGTGATCGAGGGCCACACCGAATACGAGGCGAGCGAGACCACCTACGACGTGAAGCTCACGCCTACCGAGTGAACCTCTTTCATCCTGAATAGCTGCAGGTGAGAAGGGTGTGGATGGCCTGTACGGTGCGGCTGATGCGGTTGGTGGAGCATCGGGCCCGGCGGAGGATCCGCCAGGACTTCAGCCGGGCGAAGGCCCGTTCGCCCGGCGCTCGGAGTCGCGTGTGGACGCGGTTGAACTGCTGGTAGTGCTCGGGGAGTTCGCGGTGTCTGTAGTACGGAGTGCGCACGGTGGCGCCGGCCCCCTGGTAGGCCCGGTCGGCCAGGACCAGGACTTCCCTGGTCAGGCAGGCCTGGACGATGCCGTGGGCCCGGGCAGCGGTCAGATCGTGCGCCCGCCCCGGCAGCGCGCGGGAAAACCACAGCGGGGTCCCGTCCGGTGCCGCGACGACCTGGACATTCATGCCGTGCCGCTTGTGTTTCTGGGAGTAGTATGGCTCGTCCGCCTTGATGCGGTCGGTGGGGATGAGCGTGCCGTCAACGATGACGAAGTCGCCCTCACCCAGCCCGACCAGGGCCTCGCGCAGGCCTGGGGCCCAGGCAGCGAGGATCTCGAGGGTTTCGTCGACGTATCGCCAGGCCGTGGACTCCGAGACTCCAAAACCTGCTCCGACCTGGGCGAACGTCTCGTTCTTCCGGAGATGCACCAGCACCAGCAGGGCCTGCTTGAAGCACCCCAGCCTCCGCCAGGGCGACTTCAGCTCGCGCCGACGGGCGTGGATCAGCCACGAGACGTGCTCAACGAGCTCGTACGGGACATCGAGCATGGCAGGATACGGAACCAACAGAGCCCCTTGGCGCCGGTGTCGAGTGAGATCAACACCCCAACGACAAGGGGCTCTGCCATGTCACCCACCACCCCGCTGACCAGGCCACTTCACCCCCACGGAACAGGATGAAAGAGGTTCAGTGACCTGGCCGATGACCGGCCAGCCCCGTCAGAAGAATGCAGCCGGTTCAATTCCGGCGCGGGGCACCATGCGTTCAGCCATGGACGCAGCAGAAACGCAGCGGCTCGCCAATCGGCAGGCCGCATTTTTCATGCCCGTGCACCAAGTGGGATGAAGCGCAAGTTAGGAGAACCCATGTCCGACCCCATCTGGAACGATATGCGGCTCGTTTCTGAACCGCTCCGCCTGATCGCGTATGAGACAGCCGCCATGCTCGGCCCGGAGTGGCGGGTCGAGGGCATCTTGAGTTCCGCGATCGTCGTGCACCCCATCGGATTCCGAATCGCCCTGGACGACGGCGCGGACCGAGTCCTTCTCACCGCGCATGTGTCGATCAGCCGCGACAAGCTCAGGCCGCTGGAAGATGTCACCGCCGTGATCGAGACGGCCGACGACCGCTCAGTCAGTGTCCAGCGGACGGTGCAGGCCATCCGCACCGAGATCCTGCCGCACTTCGGACGGGAGGACGCAGTGGCCGGCCTGCGGGTGCTCTCCTTGCCGCTGCGGGATGCGGGAATCAACGCCATCGCCCGGCCTCACACCGAGCGGACGACTATCGAGTACAAGCGAGAGCGGCTGAATGTATCAATCCGGGAGTACGAAGACGGAGAACGACGTCCCCTCCATGTGATCATCACCGCCCCGACCGACGACAGCACCCGTGTGGAGATCCGCCTCCCGCACTTGTCCGTCCGGGAGGCGGCACGAATCACGCAGGGCATCCGGCCGGTCCTCGGCACTCCCATGAAGGGCGTCGAGAACCTTCCGAAGGAATACCGCGCCACGCTCGCCGTGACCTTCCCGGGCCTGATCGCGAAGCATGTCGTCAGCGACATGCCCAGGTACACCGACCTGCAAGACGTCAGTGGCGTTCTCACCATCCGGCATGCCCTGGCCGTGACGCGTGAAGAAACCGGAACCCGGAGCCGGACGTGGGCTGCTGTGTGGCTGCGCAACGCCTCCGTCGCCCAGGCGTACACGGTCCTCAGCGCATACGCATCCTGACCCACCCGACCAAGGAACCACGGAAAGAGGACTGATGAGCACGCCGGTACGGTGGGACGCGTGGATACACACCTGGATCGACAAGGACGGAATCCAGCGGCAGGCGAAGATCCACTACACCCGAGATGATCACGAGGTCGTGTGGGACCCACGCTGGCTCGGTGACGAGGAGCCCTGGTTCGACTCCAGCACTACCAACTGGCGTTGCGGTGACGATGAGTTGGTAACCCTCGGCGACCCCAACGCCCCGCATTTCGGTCCGATAGACCCCGACGAGGAAGAGGAATTCAACTGATGGAGCCCCAGACCGACCGCGGCATCATCGACCTGCGCACGCTGCCGAGCATCCGAGACATCGACCGCAGCCACCTGCCGCCGCTGGAGCAGTCGTTGAACGGGCGTCATGAGCTGATCATCGGCGACATTGCCCGCTTCCGCTCCGGCTTCGAGTACTACGCGCCGATCGCCCCCGACGAGGACGGCCGGCCCCGAGGTGGGACGTTGTCCCTGGACGAGGCGCAAGCCCGCCACGTCTACGCTCAGCTCGGCGCGATGTTCAAGCGCTGGGACCTGGAGAACGAGCGCGAGGCTGACTGGTCCAGCCGCCCTCACTTCAGCGCCTGGATGACCTACGGCATCGGTCACCTCTCCCAGCCGCGCATGGAAGTCGCCGTGTGGCAGGACAAGTTGATTGGCGAGCATCCGGGCGACGAGCGGGCGTGGTCGCCCGACTACCCCACGCCCGCTGCCTTCCGCGCGCTGACCACGGTGACCGCCGAAGACGGGGACCCCGAGGACGGCCGGCACGAGGCCGAGCAGCTTCTGAGCGAGGCCGGGTGGCGCGTGATCGGCGAGTGGCGCGACGCCGAGGACATGGCCTACATCGTCACGGTCGAACGCGCCGAGGACTGACATCCCGGCGCGACGTACGCCCCAAGACAGCGGCGGCTCATCCAAATCCGGGTGGGCCGCTTTTCCATGCTCGGGAAACCGCCCGACCGAGGAACCACGAAAGGACAACGCAATGGAACCCAATGAGCCCGAGCCGGCTGACACCGAGGAAGCGGGATCGGTCCTCACGAAATATGCCGTGAACTGGCACTCGAAGGAGCGCCCCGACATCGTGCGCAGGACGCGCAGCATCGTCGATTCAGCCGACATGACACGGCCTGGTGATCCTGAGCAGCGGGACCAGATCATCCGCGTCCAGCTCGCGAGCCTCCTGCCGATCGGCCAGGGACCGGGGGACGTCATCCTCGATACGGTCGACCCGATCTGCAATTGCGAGCCGTTTCCGGAGTCGGCGAACTGCCTCTACCGCGAGTACCAGGGCCGGCGGTTCTACCTGTCCGCGTCCATCGCCAAGCGCGGCCACGAGGTCATCCACGACCGGCACGGGGACAAGATCCTCGGCGTCGTGCACAACACGCTCAGCGTCAAGTTCCTAACCATGGTCAGAGAAGAATACGGGCACCAGTGATGCCCGACGACTTCCACTTCACCGCCCGGGCGGTGACCGTCCAGGCCGAAGCCGACAGCGAACCGAGCGGCTATGTATGGACCGACGGCCACGGCGCAAACGCAGTGCAGGAGCAGCGCCCGACCGCCCAGGAACTCACCGGCCCGATCGATGACGCCCTCCTGGCCTACTTCGCCGAGACGTACGCCGCCGTCGCCGCCGGAACCGCGATCCCGGTGCGCGCCGACATGGTCCGCCCCGGCATGGACGTGATCGCCGCCGTCCGCCTGGAAGACCGCACCATCGGCACCGTGAAGGCGTACAACGGCCCCGGCACCCCGTGGGTTCAGATCACGTGGACCACCCGCACCCACGCTGACAGCGTCATGGGCGACGCCCGCGTGTTCGAGCCCGGACACCACCTGATCGTTGCGGTCGACTCTCTCGCCCGCCTGTACGGCACCGCCCCCGCCCCCGCCGCGCGCTCGGCCGCCGAGGTCCTCGCCGCCGACCCCGTTCCCGCTGGCGCCTCCGTCCTCGAAGGCATGCCCGGCCGCGAACTCACCCGCGAGGAGCTGCGCACGCCCGCCGAAGTCCTCGCTCACACGGACTACGTCGTCCAGCTCCGCGACGCGGGCCGTTGGATCCTGCCCAACCACGACGACCAGGCCGACATCGACCGCGGCGGCGTCGCTATGGTGCAGCGCCGCATGCTCGACAACACCCCCGGTCGCGCCCGCACCACCCTGGACACCGACGGCACCGTCTACGTGTCCAACGGCTACCAGGCCGCCCGGTACATCCCCACCGCGTTGATCGCTGACCACTCCGTCGACTTCTGCCCCGGCTGCGGCACGCCGTACGCCACAAACGGGGACGGCCCCTGCACCGGTGGCCGCTCCGTCCCCACCGCCGAGGAGCGCCCGGCCGACGACGTCAAGACCCGTCGCCACGCGGTGCAGTTCGCCGGAAAGTGGTGGGCCGACCAGCACACCGAGGAGCCGACCGACGAGGCACTGTGCGCCGCGTTCGCCCACTGCGTGAAGCCGCCTCGGCCGGAGCTGTACCCCGCGATCCGTGAGGCCATCGCCGCCGAGATGCCCCCGGCCACCGCCGCGCCCCTGTTCACCGCGCTCGCCGCGTACGAGGCCATCCGCGACGCGTCCCTGAGCGAGTCCCCGCGCGACCTGCACACGATCGCCTGCCACCTGGAGACGCTGCCCCTGGCCGCGCCCGCCGGCCTTCACCCCGAGCTGCGCGCGGCACGGGACGCCACCGAGGAAGCATGGGAGGCCCTGCGCACCGCCGAAGGGCTCGCCAGCCGCACCGCCGCCCGGGACAAGGCGCGCGCCGCCATCGAGCGCGCCCGCGCGGCAGTCCTGGCTGTCGAGCCGCGCGCCGAGCAGATGCGCGGCACGTACGTCCCCGCCACGGCCGAGGAGATCCGGACGGCGGCCCGCGCGTACATGGCCACCATGGGCACGCCCGACGAGCGTGCCGCCATCGAGACCGGCACGCCCAGCATCCGCGTGGACTGCCGGCCGGTGCTGCCGACCGGGAAGCAGGTGTTCGTCCGGATCACGGCGGTCGTCGACTCGCCCATGGGCCGTATCCCCGCGCACCCGCCCCTGATCGTGCGCATCGCCCGGCTCGACGGCCGCCTGAACGCGGCGGACAACGCCCGTAAGGCCCTGAACCACTTGTTCCGCGTCGAGGTCCCCGTCGAGTACGCCGGACTGAGCCAGGTCTGATCCCGCACCGTGGCGCCGCCCGGCGATCGGGTCGGGCGGCGCCCCCGCGGCCCCGTACGCGCCCACGTGCGTGTGACCGGTTCAGAAAGTCCAGAAACCGCGTCTGTTCGCCCTGCTGGGCGGCGACGTTAGCCGGGCCTGCCCGGCGCAATCCCCGGCGAGAGCAGGCCGGTACCCGAAGGAGAGGAACACCTGATGAGCAGCAGCGAGCAGCAGGCGGCGTACGCCATGCGGATGGTGAACGGCGGTACGCCGGAGCGCATCGAGTTGGAGGCGGCGCATCGAGCGGTAGAGCCCGACAAGCACGGCGAGGGGGGTGTGCGGCAGTCCCAGGTGGGGGAGCTGCGCCCGGCCGTGAGCGGTGAAGGTGCGGAGCTGGACGCGGTGGGAGTCCTGCCGGAGTACGCGCAGGACCCGGGCGTTATCGCAGCGATAGACATCCTGCGGGCGGCCGAAGTTCCGGTGGCCACGGTTCCCGGTCGCAAGATGCTGTACCGGGAGTGGCACAGCCCGGAGGGGCCGCAGGGCGCGTTCATGTGGCCCGGGGCGGGGCGGACGCTGGAACTCTTCTGGTTCATCGACGGTGCGCAGGACGAGCGGGGCATGAGGTCCCGTAAGTCGCGGACCGTCCGCACCGCCCGGAACTCTGCTCTCGACACCGTCGCCGCCGCGTTCGTTGAGGCAGGCTGGAAGGTGTGGCGGGTGGAGAGCAGCAACACGGCGACACGGCGCGCCCTGCGGGTGGACGTGACGCCCCCGCTGGCCGAGAAGCCGCAGGCCAGTTCCTGACCCTGCCCAGTGCCGTCTGGCCGAATGAGGCGGCGGCGCCCTCACCACCACCGCGCCGTCGACGTCGGACGTACCTGGCTGAGCCCCGGCCGTCCGGCCGTACCCGAGCCAGATCGTGCCCCGGGTACGGCCCCACCCCAGCACGCCACACCTCAACCAACACCATCCACCTCCAGGATGTCGGCCGGCGGCCTGCCGTAGAGGCGGCCTCGAAGCCGACCGCGGAGGGCGTCACGTACGGAGCCTTCCGGGACGAACTGACCGTCCCGCACGTCGACGAGTGCGACGACGACTGCTCCTCCTGCCGGGAGAACAACATCATGACCGCTTGGCGTGAACGCCAGACCGTCACCGAACTGCCGCCCGTTTCGGGCATCTTCAGCAGCATGCTCGCAATGGAGGAACGAAAGGTCTGGAAGGTCGAGGACGCCGGCCACGTGTTCACCGTCCAGGGCCAGCCGAATGAGGACCCGCAGCGAGCCGCCTTCTACGTATGGGAGGGGGAGAGCATCGAACTCATTCCGGCCGACGAACTCGTGTCCACCTTCTCTCTGGACCGGGCTCAGTTCTTCATCGCACGCCTAGTGCACAAGGACGACTTCAAGGACTTCGACTGGCTCAATAGGGAAGCCGCCTTCATGGCCGAGTCCGACCCCTGGACCACCGAAGTACCGGACGGCGAAGGAGTCTGGGAATTCACCTTCGACTTCCCCAACGACCCTGCACGAGGCCGGTACTCCTACGTGGCCGACGGCGAATTCTCGTACGCGCGTGAGGTGGCCATCACCCACTTCATCACTGATCAGGAAGCTGACCCGGTCGATGCCCGACTGTGTGAGTGGAACGCGGGCGTACCCACCGGCCTCTACGGCTGGAACGACGTTCGGAAGGCCACCACCTGCTGACTGCTTCGGCGCTCCGCGTCAGCGACGTGGAGTCGCCGTGGCGGCCAACAGGCGCCCGCAACGAGGAAGGAGAAGAGCATGCAGTGTGGCTTCAAGGGGTGCACGAGCACCAACTTCGAGATGGCGCCCGTTGTGTTCATCGACGTCGATGCATCCGACACGCCCACGTTCGAGATCCGGGGTATCGGAGGGGATCTCCTCAACCGCGTATGCGCGAAGTGCGCGAGCGAGGTCGACGGTTCGGATACAGAATTTGATAAGGCAGTTCGGAATTTTCTCGGAGAGCTGCAAAACAAGCTGAGTGGCGATCTCGAACTGTTGCCCAAGGTGTACCCCGACGGAACCCGGATCGACGGAAATTCCGTTTCCACCGACGCGTAGGACAAGACGAATTCGACGGCGGGCCGCTCCCTTCGGGGAACGGCCCGCTTTTGTGTCCGGTAACCCCCGGCAGAAGGAGGATCCGAATCACCATGAAGTACACGACAAAGGCGTGGCTTAGTACCACCGCCACCGAGATCGAGATCAAGCAGGATACCCGCCCAACCTGCGGGGGATTTCCGGGTGACGAGGCGCGCTGCATCATGCGACCGGATCACGTCGTGACGTACACGGTGAACCGTACAGGGATTCCCGGCCTCGGCGAGCGCAGGAACGAGTTCGCTTGCTACCAGCACCTTCACCCCATTGTCCTGCACGCCGAAGAAATGGCGGTCGCAGGGCACGCCTCGATCACGGCGTACAAGGAAGGCTGACCGTGGCCCGCAAGCGACCCAAGATCAATCAGAGCATCGTCGAGATGCTGGAGGAGGCGGAGAAGACCCTGTTGGACGTGCTGATGAAACACGACCCGACGGTCACCGAAGCTCCCGTCAATACCACAGAGATCACCAAGGATCTGCGGCGCCTCAAGTACTACGCCCTCGGAAAACTCGAACTCGCCTTGGAGGAGATCAAGGGGGAGGAATCGAACTGAACCACCCACGCCGTGAACCAGACGGATTCGACGCAGCCCCGGCCGGAACATGGCCGGGGCTGCATTGTGCCCGGTACTCCGCCAGCTGAACCAAAAGGATGCAGAAGTGAGCGACTACTCCGATCGTGCAGCACATGGATATGACGGCCCGCAGGGGCAACAGGACCAGACAGATATTGCGCCGGTGTTGGTGTCGGCGGAGGGGGCCGAGGTGGCTGGGGTGGACATGGTGGCGCAGGCGGTATCGGATGGCGCCCCGCGGAATCTGGGGTCGTTGGGGCGTAAGGCGCAGGCGCGGGGGTGGGAGTGCTCCGTGTGGCGTGACAGTGCGCGGTGCTGGCGTCTGGTGATGAAAGGGTTGTGGCTGGCGCCGGATGGGCGTGGTGATCTTCAGATGACGGATGTGGTGGCCGAGGCTGTGTGGAACGGCAGTCGGTGGGGGTCGGGGACGATGGGGTGTGTGGAGCCCGATGGTTCCGTGACGGTGGTGCACTCCGGCTGCGGGTATCGGGACATGCTTGCCCGCGTCCGAGATGAGGCATGGACGCTGGTGGACCGCACGGGGGAGCGGGAGCAGCGTACGGCGCAGGGGCGGGACGCTGGCCACTGGTGTGAGGTGGCTGGGGAGCGTTCGGCGGATGCGGCGGGGGCGCTGGAGCGGGCGCAGGTGGCGTTGGATGCGGTGACCGCACGGCGCGGCGAGGCTGCGTGGGTGGCGCAGGCGGAGTTGGAGGGGGGCCCGCATTACCGGGCGGCGTATCGGATCGCGTGCCGGGCTCGGGATGTGGTCGAGGCGCTGATGTTTGATGTGTCGGACACGGAGGCTCGCGGCCTGGTGCCGGATGCGCGTCGGGCGTTTGAGATGGCGCGGCGTGTGGCCCGGCTGGCGCAGTTGGCCGTGGACGCGGCCGACCGTTTGGAGAAGGCCCTGTTGGCGCCTGAGGCGGATGAACTGTTCGCTCCGTTGCTGGCGGCCGCTCAGGCCGAGGTGGCGCGGCGGGACGCCGAACGTCTTGCTGCCGCTCCGGGTATGAACCTGGAGACGTTCCTCGGGCAGGTGCGAGGGATCCTCTCCGAGTACGTGCGCCGGTACGCGGATGCTCCGGCATTTGTGGGGGTGGCGCGTGAGCAGTGGGGCGCGGTGTTCGACGCCGAGCGCGAGCGACGGTTTGAGCAGTCCACGGCGGAAGGTGAGGTGTGGGAGGGGCTGTGGGATGCGCGGGACCGCGCGGTAATCGAGCTTGCGGGGGCGGCGGGGCATGAGGAGGTGGCGGAGGAGGGGCGTGCGCTGGACGTTCCGGGCGCCAGGGTGCGGCGCGGTGAGCGCGGAGACATGGTGGCTGCCGCCTGGCGGGCTCTGACCGGCAGCCGGATCGGGATGTACACGCTCCGCCCGTGGCGGGATATGCGGGCTTTGGAGGCAATGCTCCGGGACGGCCGCGTGCCGGCCGGCCCTGAGGCGGCCGAGTTGCGACGGGCGTTGCTGCTGATGGTGGCCGAACGGAATCGGAGCGAAGCACGCCGCCAGGCCCGGGTCGTAATGGAGAAGTGGGAGCAGCGGCGTAGCGAACAGCCGTTGGCGGTGAACGTCGTGGCGCGCGGCTGGGCGTTGGCGGCTGGGTGCGGGCCGGTGGAGACGTACCGGCGGGAGTTGCGGGCGGGGTGGGCGCGGATCACATGGTTCAAGGCAGCGTTCCCGTGCCCTGTGGTGCGGGTGGAGGGGCGTCGGGTGGTGGTGACGCCGGTGGGTGCTGATGTGTCGGCGGGGATGCTGGCGCACCGTGCGGCGCAGGTGTGGGCGTCAGCGGCTGCCGCGCCGATGGGCGAGGAGCACGATCCGACGTTCCCGCGGTGGGTGTCGTCTTCTAGCCGGGAGATTGAGTGGGGGGTTCGGCAGCGCGAGAAGCGGTCGGCTGTGGAGCGTGAGGAGGCGGCGGCGAACGCCCGGGCCGAAGCCACGCTGCAGGTAGGGGCTTGGCTGGGCGAAGTGGTGCCGGGGGCGGTGCTGGGGTCGGTGGAGGTTGCGGCGCCGGTGGAGCGCAACGGCCACGAAGGACTGATCGAGTACCACGAACAGCGTGGTGGGGAGGGTCCGTTTCGGGTGATGTGCAGGTGCCCCGGCATGGGGACCAGGGGGCAGTTCATGGACGGTGATCGGGTGCTGCGTTTCGCTACCGCGCAGGCTGCGCGGGACGCGTTCGCCGAGCACGCCGCGCCGGCTCCCGTGGCCGGTCCCGAAGGCGCGGCGCCGGGTGTGATGACCGACCGTGAACGCGCCAACGTCCTCCGGTGGCAAGCCCGTCTCCCCGAGGTGCTCCGCGCTATCGACGCAGGCGCCGTGAAAGTCACGACGTCGGGCAAGTGGCGCATCCGTAAGGGCGCCCCGGTCCTGCTCAGGGATATGGGGTGGGCGACCGGTCACGGACTGGCAGGGATCACGGTTCCTGAGGATGACGCCGCGCCGCTGTCTGTGGAGTTGACCACCAAGGGACATGAGGCGTTGGCGGTGTGGGACGCACACCAGCCTCCGCAACCGGGCCCCGAGCCGGCTCCACAAGGGGCGCCGAGGGTGGACGTGGCGAGGTGTAAGCGCGCGGTGATCAACGCGGCCGGCGGTGCTGCTACGGCGGTCCTGCGGCTGACGGACGGCCGGTGGAAGGAACTTCACGCGGTGGACCTGACGCCGCCTGGGGAGGCCCGGTGGTTCGTGCGCGGTGCGATGGATCCCGGTGCGGTGAAGGCGGCGAACGCGGCGCTTGCCTCCTTGGGGCTGGTGGCCGAATGGGGGGATGCCGGGTACGACGGGCCGTTCAAGGGCCGCACGGCACGCCTGTCTGCCGCACCTGAGGTGAAATCGGCCCCTGAGCCGGCTCCGGTCCCGGTGCGGGCGGAAGCGGTGGTCACGGAAGACGTGGACGCCGCGCGGTACGACCTGCCCACGGGGTACGTACAGCTGCGGCAGGTGGCGCAGCAACAGGGCTGGTCGTTCCGGGCGCACCCGGGGATCGTGGTCAAGGCTCCGGATCGCGATGCGGTCCCGGCACCCGAGGCGTCCGAGGAAACCAGCGAACCTGAGGAGACCGAGGGGCCGCAGTCGACGGCGCCGGCCGGGCCAGGCCGCCAGGCAGTCCCCCTCCACGCGTTCGCCGGCGCCCCGTCAGATGAGCTGATCGCGCTTGGGTGCGTGGTGACAGGCGCCAACGAGGGGGGCCGGTGCGACATCTGCCACGGCCGCTTCGGTCTCCTCATCGAGGGAGAGCAGGACGGGACACGGTTCCAGGCTGACCGGTGGTGCCTTGGCCGGTACACCGACGCGCCAGCCCAGGCTGCGCAGATGGGCGCGGACGATCACGAAGATCTGGCGGTGGCCTTCGCCGGTCGCACTTGGGGCGAGATCGTGGAGAGCAGCCGGAAAGCGTCGGCCGCGCAGCGGGAATGGGTGCACCTTGAGCGCATGGCGTATGTCGCCTGGTGGGTACGCGCCATCCCCGCCGATGCCATGGACACCCCCGCGGTGGGATGCGGCGAGGAGATGACCCGGACTGGGGAGGCGGACGGGTACGCGTCGATCATGACCACGGCATACGGCCACACGTACCGCATCGAGACCAACCACCGGCTGAAGAAGCCGTTCGTGGTCAAGAACGGCGACGGCAGGAAGGTGGGCGCGGCGTCGGACCGTGGCAACGTGTGGGCAATGGTGCGCCAGGACTCCGAAACGCGCATGCTGGCTGCCGCAGACGACCACGTGCAGCGCGCCCTGGTGGGTGCTCCGCAGGGTAAGTCGGATGAGGGCTGGGAGATCACCTACGGCGGATGGCAGTCGTACGGGATGGAGCGGTACGGGGAACAGTTCGTGGTCTGGGAAGGGCCCGGGTACGGCCACGATCCCAAGACGCGGCGGCTGGTGGGGATCGCCGACAGTAAGCCGGCGGCGCATCAGTTGGTGGTGCAGGCGTACAACGCGACGCGGGCGCGCCTGGCGGAGTTGGCAGAGCAGGACCGTAAGGCGCGGGAAGCGGTCAAGGTTCCCGAGGCGGGAGCGGATGACGCGGCGGAGGTAGTGACTCCCATTCCTGCACACTCCCCCGGCAGCCACTGCGGGGACGATGAGCACGGACCCGTTCGAGATGCTGACAGCGGCGTTGAACGCGTTGGCCGACCGGTGGGCGACGGCGCCGAAACCGAAGACGGGGACGAGGGCAGCGAGATGCTTCCGGCCGACCCCGAGACCGGCGCACCGGAACAGTCCATCGCCGAACGTGAGCGGTGGTACCCGGACTACATGGACGCGGTGGGCATCGTTCCGCGCCTGGGATGGTCGGAGAAGGTTGCCGAGGTAGCCGGATGGGCGGCCGCGGGACGGCTGACCATGGACACCGACGGGGTGGTACGGCTCGATGGAGGCCGCGCGGTGAGCGGGCCTCGGGTTCGGCTGTTGGCCACCGGCGGGTTTGTGCGGCTCCCCGTGCAGGGGCACTGCGGGCCGGTCCAAGCCACAGCAGACGGGAAGCGCGCAGCGTACCTGGCGACGCTGCACACCTCCGGGTGGCTTTGTTCATGAGTCGTGACGGCGGTTGTACACGGGTTCTGGAGGCGCCCGGTTCCACGGTCGGGTGATGTTCACGAGTTTTGACGGCGGTGGGGGGCTTGCCAGGACAGCATCGGGGTGTTTCCGGTGAAAGGTCCTGGTCATGCCGCAGATGTCGAAGGTCGAGCTGTACGCGGCGATCCGGCGGGACCACCGGGCTGGCCTGGCGATGCGGGAGCTGGAGCGCAAGTACAACGTCGGCTGGCGGACGGTGCGCAAGGCTCTGGACTCGGCCTGGCCGGAGCCGCGCAAGCCGCTGCCGCCGCGGCCGTCGGCGCTCGATCCGTACAAGGCGGTGATCGACGGGATCCTGCGGGCGGACCTGGACGCGCCGCGCAAGCAGCGGCACACGGTGACGCGGATCTTTCACCGGCTGGTCGAGGAACACGGCGCCGAGGTGTCGTATCCGATGGTCAGGCGGTATGTCGCCGACCGGAAGCCGCAGATCGCGGTGGAGGCGGGCAAGGCGCCCATCGAGGCGTTCGTCCCGCAGACCCATCCGCCGGGGATGGAGGCGGAGGTCGACTTCGGTGACGTGGCCGTGCGGCTCGCCGGCGAGCTGGTGACCTGCTACTTGTTCTCCTTCCGCCTGTCGTATTCCGGCAAGGCCGTCCACCGGGTGTTCGCCTCCGCCGGCCAGGAAGCCTTCTTCGAGGGCCACGTGCACGCGCTGCGGACGCTGGGCGGTGTCCCGCGGGGGCGGGTGCGCTACGACAATCTCAAGGCCGCCGTCGCCCAGGTGCTGGGACTGAGCCGGGCCCGGGTGGAGACCGACCGGTGGATCGCCTTCCGGTCGCACTTCGGCATCGAGAGCTTCTACTGCCGCCCCGGCATCGACGGCGCCCACGAGAAGGGCGGGGTCGAGGGGCAGATCGGCTACTTCCGCCGCAACCACTTCACCCCGGTGCCGGAGGTTTCCTCGCTGGCGGAGCTGAACGAGATGGTCGAGCAGTGGGACCTGCACGACGGCCGGCGCCGGATCGGCTCGCGGCCGCGGACCATCGACGAGTACTTCGAGCTCGAACGGCCGCTGCTGCTGCCGCTGCCGGAGGAGCCGTTCGAGACCGGGCGGGTGTTCACCCCCAGGGTCGACCGCTACAGCCAGATCACCGTCCGCACCAACCGCTACTCGGTGCCCGTCCGCCTGATCGGCAAGCGGGTCCGGGTCGTCCTGCACGCCTCCCACCTGGTGGTTTACGACCAGAATGTGGAAGTCGCCCGGCATGAGCGGCTGATCGCCAAGGCCGGCTGCCGCCTGGAGCTGGACCACTACCTCGAAGCCCTGATCCGCAAGCCAGGCGCCTTCCCCGGCGCCACCGCCCTCGAACAGGCCCGCTCGGCAGGCAAGTTCACCCCCGTCCATGACGCCTGGTGGGCCCAGGCCCGCAAGGTCCACGGCGAGCGGGACGGCACCCGGGCCCTGATCGAGGTGCTGCTGCTGGGCCGGCACATCCCGCACGAGCACCTGGTCGCCGGGCTGGCCACCGCCTTGCGGGCCGGAGCCCTGACCGCGGACGCGGTCGCGCTGGAGGCCCGCAAGGCCGCCCAGGCCGAGGACGAACCACCGGCCACCGGTCCGGGACCGACGCCAGGAAACGTGACGTTCCTGCACGAGTGGCGTCTTGCCCACCTTCCGCCGGACACCAGGCCGCTGCCCTCGGTGACCCCCTATGACCAGTTGCTCCGACGCCGTCGCGAAAGCGGCGGTGACCACCGTGAGGGAGAAGCGCAATGACCACCCTGCCCCGCCAGCGAGGCTTGACCGAGCAGGCCGCCGACGCCGCCATCGACACCGCCTGCCGCATGCTGCGGCTTCCGTCGATCCGCAAGGAGTTCTCCGACATCGCCGAGCGGGCGCTCAAGGAGCAGATGAGCTACCGGGGCTTCCTCGCCGAACTGCTGATGGCCGAGTGCGACGACCGGGCCCGCCGCCGCTCGGAGCGGCGGATCAAGGCGGCTGGCTTCCCGAGGGAGAAGTCCCTTCGGACGTTCGACTTCGACGCCAACCCCAATATCGACGCGGCCACCGTCCACACCCTCGCCTCCTGCGAGTGGATCAAGAAGGGGCAGCCGCTCTGCCTGATCGGCGACTCCGGCACCGGCAAGTCCCACATGCTCATCGCCCTCGGCACGGAGGCCGCTATGAAGGGCTACCGGGTCCGCTACACGCTCGCCACGAAGCTGGTCAACGAGCTGGTCGAGGCCGCCGACGAGAAGCAGCTGAACAAGACCATCGCCCGCTACGGCCGCGTCGACCTGCTCTGCATCGACGAACTCGGCTACATGGAACTCGACCGGCACGGCGCCGAACTGCTCTTCCAGGTCCTGACCGAGCGCGAGGAGAAGAACAGCGTCGCCATCGCCTCCAACGAGTCCTTCGGCGGTGAAGTAGGCCGCCGACGAGGTGCCCCTGGCTGGGGTCCTTTTCCGACGGCCCCTTCCCGAACGGTACGGGCGCCTTTCAACGCATACCGCTCTCCAGTGACGTCATCTCCGAGTTGAGACCGTGGCCCGTCCTCTATGGATTTCCCAATGGCAGTCGTGACAGACCACAAGGGTCTTGCGTCGACGTTGCGCCATGAGCCTTACCCAGGGAGAAGGTTCGGGCCGACCAGGCCGGTTGAGATCTGCCATCTTACGGATGTGGTGGACTTGCAGACCATTCCGCGATCTGCACATCTCACACTGCCCCGCCAAGAGCCGGTGAATCAGCTCGTTGCTGCCGGTGTATCTCGTTGACGGTTTCCTGTCGACCAGGTCAGCAAAACGTTGCCGCTTCAGCGGGATTCCGCCAAAGCGGGCGACCAGTGGCTTCCTGCCGTCACTGCGCTTGACTATGACCTGCATGCACGTCCGTGGCCCGTCGGGCGTCTGGACGGTCGCCCTATGTCGGCGAGCCATCCTGGTGACGGTGGACTGATGCTTCCTGGCCAGAGTCTTGAGCATGGATGTCTCCATGACCCAGTGCAGTATGCCCAGACGTCCCACGTTTTGGGCCAGCAGGTAGTACTGGACGAGTCCCCGATATTCCGCTTGGTACTTCGCAACGATCGAGTAGTCCTGATCGTGTATCAGTGCCCCGCGAAACTTGGATTTCCCGCGCTTCATATACAACGCGCACCGATTCCGGATTACATCCCGTGGCACGTATAGGCCGATACAGCCATTGACCGCTCGACGCCCCCGAGTGATCTTCGTGTCGGCAAGCTGAGTCCTCAGTTCATAACCGAGGAAGCGCGCCGCCTGGCTGGCAGCGTGCGTGATCAAGGTTTTGGACTCGGAGAGTTCCAGCCTGAGTTCGTCATGCAGGAAATCCTTCATCCGTTTTTTGATCTCCATGGCTTCTCGCTTTGGCCCAGCGAATCCGAGCAGCCAGTCGTCGGCATAGCGGACATACCGCAGCCGCCGATAGTCCGGATCATCCGGGTCGGCACTGGGAAGGCGTCGCAGCTGCTGCCGAAGCGCATGTACTGCCGCCTTATCTCCACGCTGGCCTGCCCGTTTAATCCTCGCTTCGACGCGCCAGTACTCCCGGTTCCGCCGGCGCAGCCTGCCCCGGTTGTAGTCCGGCATGAGGCGCTGTTCAACGAACTGATCCAGCCGGTCCAGGTAGATGTTGGACAGGATCGGAGAGGCCACGCCACCCTGTGGCGCACCACTGAGCGTGGCATTCCATCGCCAGTCCTCCAAGTACCCGGCCTTGAGCATCTGGCGGATCAGCCGCAGAAATCGTCCATCGTGGATTCGCTCTCCCAGGATTGCGAGCATCACCCCGTGATCCAGACTGCCGAAGCAATCGGAGATGTCTCCCTCGATGAACCAATGTGTTCCCTTCCAGACTTCCACCACCTCGTTGAGCGCGGTGTGGCAGCCCCGACCGGGGCGGAAGCCGTGGGAGTGACGGGAGAACTGGACGTCGTAGTACGCCTCCCAAAGGAGGCGGACCACCTCAGCGACCAGCTTGTCCGACCACGTAGGCAGTCCGAGCGGTCTCTTTCTCCCGTTCTTCTTTGGGATGTAGGTCCGCCGAACCGGAGTCCAACGATACGTCTCGGCACGTAACTTACCGATGATCGTGTCGATCTTCTCCAGGGACATACCATCCACGGTTTCCCCGGTGGCCCCGGGCGTCATCGCACCCTTGTTGGCGTAGATGCGCCCGTAAGCCATCAGGAACAACTGCGGGTTGAACAATTGCCGATACAGTCTTGCCAGCGGCAGACCTTGCCTGCCGCGTTCCCGGAGGACGCCCAGCACCGTTGCGGCGCTCTGCATTACGCATACCTCCCATCGCCGGACGCCTCAATCACCTGTGCCCCTTCGCCCTGTGACCGGCTTTCCCGGCCTCCCTGGCAGGTCGTCACTCCTGCGACTACTACGGGCACTCCGTCGCCATAGAGCTCGCGCCCCGTAGGCGATCCCGTGGTACGTCTTCGTTGTACGTATCTAGCGCGACTTAGGCCGCCCACTCATTCCCTTGGCCGCCCTCGCTGGGAGGCGCTCAACGCCATGGAGGTTGCTCCAGCCTCCAACCGCGACCGAAGCATGGCGTGACGTCGAATTCAGGCGTCGTTTCGACGGGTGTCTTTCGCACCGCTGGGAATTGGGCTTCAAGTAATCAAGCCTTAGCCATATCGCGCGGGTCTTGCGGCACCCCGCCCTGGACGCCTCCAGACGGACACCGCTTTCCGAGCATGCTGTTGTCCCCTCACGCTTTCGCGCTCAAGTAAGCCCGGCGACCCAAGAACCTCCCTCCAAGTTCATCCCGACTGCGTCGGGGATACAACGAAGCGCCGCACGGCGCACGCTGGACCAAGACGTTCACCGACCCCCGCCTCTGCGCGGCCATCGTCGACCGCCTGACCTTCAACGGCACGATCATCGAGACCGGCACCGACTCCTACCGGCTCGCCTCCACCCGGGCCCGGGCCGAGGAACCCGCTAAGGCCGGCTGACATCCGCAGGCCCGAACTCGATGGCCCGCCGCCCTCACGGGCGGCGGGCCATCCCACGAAGTGACGTCATTTCTCATGCACATCCACGCCCCCGCAGACCGCGTCCCGCCGCCAAAACCGATGGACAAACGCTGTCGCTTGAAGTGAACGAAGCCATCCGGGCTCCACAAGACGGACAAGGAGGCGAAAGCGGCGCGCCTGGAAGCCGCCTCGGGCTCGCGTGTGTCGAAACAGGAAGCGCGAGACCAAGCCGAGCGGCTGCCGTTCCTGCCCCGCGGCGAGGCAGAGAAGGCGCACCGCGCGGCCCAGATGCGGGAGCTAGAGCAGTGGGTAGCCGACGCCCCGAAGCGTCGCGCAGAGCTGGAAGCGATCACCGCCAAAGGTGAGCTGCGGGACCGTGAGCGGGCGGCCAGGCGGGAACGGCAGATTGCGGAGCGGGAAGCTGCGCGAGCCAAACGAGAAGCGCAGGCATGGGAACGACGGTTCGCCGGATGCGCCGAGGTCGAGGAGGACGAGGAGCAGCAGGACATGAGCGGCGCGGGGAAGCGGCGGATCACGCTCACGCGGATCATTGACGGCATGTGGCACGCGACCACACGCGGCGAGGTCTTCAATGTCGCGAAAGAGTCGGCAGGGTGGGTCGTCGTCGCTCCGGATGATGCACGAATCGGCGTGCCGGTGATCGGTGCGGACGGTGAGCCGGACGCGGAGAGCGTGCGGGCGTTGGTGCGGGCGTACCTGGACGACGAGCCGGCACCGGCCGTGGAAGAAGCGCGCGGGGAGCACGGCTACACGTGGGCGGACGTACGGCGACGGCCGGCCGCGGATGGCCAGGTGGGTGATGTCTTCGTGGTGCCTGGGGTGGGGACGGCGTACGAGGAGTTGTCGGATGGGGTGGTGCGCGGGACCGGGGTCGCTGTTGGGATGCCCCTGGATGGGGTGGCGTGGACGATCACGGCGCGCTCCGGGGACATGATGACGGCGAAGAACCATCGAGGCGAGCGGCATACAGAACTCGTTAAGGCAGGGGCGTATGTGCTTCGTGTCGAGTCGTTGCGAAACGTTGTGGATTCGGAGTCTGGGGGTTCGGAGGCGTTCTTCTCGGCAGCGGGGCCCGAGGTGGTGGCCGATGGTGTGGGCAGCTGTGGAGGTGTTCGCAGTGGTCCTGTTGGCGATCAGGCCGATGTGTCGACGGCTGGTCAGGTGCCCGGCGGTGCCGTGAGCGACGCGCTGGTAGGCAACGGAGAGGAGGGCGACCAGGCGGCAGTGGCGCCGGCTCCCGTACCGGTACCGGTGGAGGGGAACTACATCTCACGGCCGGCGGCGCGGGCGACGGCGTTGGACCTGGCCGAGCGGGAGTGGGCGGTGGAGTGTGACCGGCACGGCCCGATGACGGTCCTGGTGGACAAGTTCGGGGAGCCGACGGAACGCAGGGACCGGGCGGGAGTGTTCACCGGCCGGGAGGATGCGGAGTACGCGGCCGGGCTACACCTGGACGAGCACCAGCGGCGGGATGCGGGAGTGATGACGCCTGAAGAGATCGACGAGGCGGCCGCGCTGGCGCTCAGCAGCGCGCAATCTAACGTGTTGTGGTGGGCGCACGACGGGAAGCTGTTCGAGACCGCGGACGGGTTCGTGGCCGAGGACACGTCGGCGACGCGGTTCGATGTGAACACCAGGGTTGCCAAGGGTCGGGTGTTGACGCTGTGGGCGGCCGGCATCGTGGGCGCAGCCGCGGGCGGTCCGGGATGCCGAAAGATCGTGCTGACGGCGAAGGGACGCCGGACGCGGGACCTCTGGCGCCGGGCGCGGCAGATCGAGGCGGTGGAGTGCGCGGTCGCGGACAACGGCTTCGGGGTGTCGGCGGCGGATCGGCGCCGGTACCCGCTGCTGAGTGAAGATCGGCTCTTCAAGGGGGAGGAGGCGGGGCCGACAGTCGCGGAGCTCAAGGCCGCGCGGGATGCGGCGGCGGCTGAGGCGGCGCGGATCGAGGCGGAGCGCGAGACTCTGCCCGCGGCCGCTGTGGACCTGGTGGCCGAAGCTGAGGAGCAGGGGTGGTCGGTGCGCACTCAGGTGCAGTCGGATCACGCGGTGATGTTGGCGACGCGGGAGCCGGACGGCCTGGCGGTCAAGGCCGCTTGGAAGCACGAGGGGGCTGACGGCTGGCGGTACATGATCGGTGGTGCGGCCAGTGACCATGTGGCGATCAATGACATTCGTGATCTCGACCAGGTGCGGCGCTGCTTGTTCGAGTCAGGGGTGCTGGTACCGGTGAAGGTGGCCGACGTTGTCACCGGTCCCGGGACGCTGGAGGGGTGGGCGGATGACGGCGGGTACTGCCCTGGTGTCGCCGCGCCTGCGGGCGTCGTCCAGGGCGCGGGCGCCGAGGTGGAGAAGGTGCCGGCGGCGCGGTGGGGGGACGGTCCGGCGCTGGTGTTCATCGCCTCCCGCAAGAGCGCTCCGGCGCGAGCGCGCGGGTTGTGGGTGGTGACGCGTGAGGAGGCGCAGCGGTTTTGCTCGCATGCGGCGACGCGTGGGCGGTCCTTCTTCCTGGCGTGGACGGAGCGGCCCGGTGTCGAAGGTGAGGACTGGAGGTGGGTGCGCGATACCGGGTCGTTCGATTTGGTGTTGGCAGAGCTGGGGGTGACGCCCCGGCGGGTGTGGGATGTGGCGGAGGTGGAGCGGTTCCCGGAGTCGTGCCCCCGGTGCTTTGACCGGGACTATGTGCGCGGTGAGCGGTGCGCGGCGTGCCCGACGTTCGGCAGGGGTCGGCACCAGGTTGCCAGCGTGGTTCAGGCGGCCGCGGACGCGGAGTTGCAGGCAGCGATCAAGGGGGCGCTGGTGCGGGCGGCCTTGCCGGCTCCGCGGTACGTCAAGGGTCAGCGGGTGATGGTCACGCCCGAGCCGGTGACGCACGGCGGGGTGACGGTGCAGGGGTTGCCGTGGCGGGGGACGTTTGACCGCTACGAGACGTACGGGCGGGCGTGGGTGCTCCAGGACGGAGAGTACTCGCCGGTGATCGTGCCGGCTCGGGAGGCGAGCGCCGACGTGGCGCCGCCGGAGCATGTGACGCGAGTGTTCACGGTGCCGGGTCAGGGGGCGCGGTCGCGGCGTGCGGGGTATGACCCCACGCTCGATGTGGTCGCGTGGGTGACGTGCTCGTGTGGATGGTCGGCAAGGGCTGGCGGTAATGAGTGGGGCGCGTGCGTGGGGTGGGGGCGTGCTCATGTGGCGGCAGCTCAGGTGGGGCCGTGGAGGGTGCTGGCGCCACCGTATGTTCCGGGTCCGCGGGTGTTCGCGATAGATCCAGTGACGGGTGGTGAGGCATCGCAGGATTGTGGCCTTGGATTTCAAAGCGTAACTGCGCCCCCACGTCTTGCTATCGAAGGCATATCGGCGGGTGAGGCATTGCCGAGGCAGTGTGAGGTGACGGAGTGTCGGCACCGGCAGACGAGCGAACCGGCTCCCTGTAGGGATCACGCAGGGTGCGCTCGGCGCCGTCAGCTCGACGGCGCCGTGGCTGTGCAGTTGGACGACGACGCAACGGTGGTTCGGCTGGCGCGGGTTCCTGCCACCAGGACCGAGCCGTCGACGTCGCCCCACGGCCCGGCCCCCCTGCAGCTCGCCGACCCAGTCGCCGTGTTCGCTGAGGTTGTCAGTGCATTTGACCTGGATGAGCCCACGACTCGAACGAAAGGGAATACGCAGGTTCGCGAGCCGGCCAAGGAAGATACTCAACGAGACCGCAAGAAGCGGGCCGCTCAGCGGCGAGCGGCCAAAGCAAGGGCCGCACTGGAAAGCGCCGGGCAGCAGCGCTTGTTCTAAGAACAGGCATCAGAGCACTTTTCATCATCAACGACTCCGACCTGCCCGACGCGGGTCGCACGCTGCTGCACCTGCCCTTCTTCCGCGAGTGGTTCGCCGAACAGGCCGGATGGGACGACGGCACTCTGCCGGACCTGCTGTGTCTCGCCGACGACTCCCACCCCGGCTCCCCGAGTAGGCCACCTCAACGGCCTCCGCCGCGAGCGGGCCGAACACCTTGCCGCGTCCGACAGCTCCCAGGCCCTGCCGCCCGCGCCCCTGCTCGCCCTCCTGGGCTGACCTGCACCACTCCCCCGCCCGGCCCGCATCCGGGCCCCGCACGAGCGTGAGGGTGGTCGACGACAGAGGCCCGGATCGGGCCCTCCGACATGTTCAGCCTGGCCTTTAGGCCAGTCCTTTGCGCCCGAACAGACGTCCCCACTTCGGTCAGACGGGCATACTTCCCTTGGCCACCCGATCACCTTGGCCGAGGAACAGGACCTTGAACCCTCCAGCACACTCGGGCCAGGCTGATCTCCCTGGAACCACAGACCAGTTGGGAGGACAGCCCATGCCCGACTCGTGCCAGGTCTGACGCCGGTACGGTGAGCCAAAGCCGAAGCCACCGAGGCCACCGGCACGAGGGAGGGGAGCAGGCATGGCGTTGGCCGTACGGATGAGCCCGGAGGTCGAGGCGGCCCTTGGTCCGCAGATGGCCCTGCAGGCCCGGAGCATCGCCGAGGGGACGTGCATCGAGTGCCGGGAGCCGCTCGACAGCGGGCCGGTCAACGTCGTGTTCGGCCGGAGCACCGTGGCGACCGCCGGCAGCATCTGGTTCGCCCACGACCGCTGTGCGCCGTCGAGGGTCATCGCGCTGAACGCCGAGGCCACGGCCGCGGTCGTCCAACCCGAGGGCGGGCTCGACATGACGATGGCCACGGACATCGTGGACGGCACACCCATGCTTGTTGCCCGGATGGTCATGACGCCACTGACGGACTCCGGCACCCACGGCGCCGAGCCCCGCAACATCCTGATGCAGAGCCTGTTGGAGAACGGGTTCCACCTGGTCACGGCCGAGTTGGACGCCCCACCACTAGGACAGTGGGTCGCCGTGTTCCAGCCGCACGGCCGCAACCTGCAGCTCATCGTGCTGGATCCGTCCGGCCAGCGCTTCTACCACGGCACACTTGCCAAGCCCATCCCCGGATGGATCAAGAGCGTGCTCGACGTCCGCCAGGTGCTGCTCCTGGCCGGGGACATCGGCGGCCGCCACGACGACGAGCCGGACCAGTTGCGCGAGGCCCTGGCCGTCGCCGCCAGCAACGGCCAGCTGGCCGGCGCCCGCATTGCGTGCGGCCGCCCCACCGACTTCGGCCTCAACTAACCCACTCGACCAGACATTTCAGGGGGAAACATGAGCTTCACGCCCAAAGGCTGCCTTTTGATTCTGCTCGCCGCCATCGTCCTTGGCGTGATGCGGTGGCATCGTCGGTTGGGCCGAACCGGACCACGCCCAGCACCTGCGTCCGCGACGTGACGCCCATCTCCAGCACCACGACGAACGAGCACGGCCACCCGGGGATGAACTACGAGGGTACGGCCAGCCGGCGGCGGCAGCGTCTCTCCTCACCATCCCAAGATCGCCACACCAGTCCATATTGGATGCGCCTCTTCGCAAGATGCAGTCCGCCCCGATGCAAACCGCGCCTACGGAACGGAACGTCCCGTCCCCAACGAGGAGAACACCAGTGTCCGGCAAGATAAAGATCACGGTTGAGGGGTACCTGTCCTCCGACCCCAAACTGCGTTTCACTCCCAAAGGCACCCCGGCAGCACGGATATTGGTGGTGACGCCATGTCGGCAGTGGGACCATTAAAGCCACCGTTGGATCCCTGACGAGGCTCAACTTACGATCGGGACCGCGCTGGGTCAGTTGGCACTCGACATGTGTGAAGTCCTCCGGGACAGCTTTCCGGTAACCGTTACTGGCCATCTGGCAGGCACCGATAATGGATACGTGGAGCTCGACCTCACTGACGTGGCGATCAGCCTGCGAAATGGCACCGAACCCGCCAAGTCCGCCCACCCAAAAGCGTCTTACGACGTGCGAAAGCTGAGACTCCCCACACCACACGAGGCCCCTGCCGTGTCTTTCGGTGCAGCACCCCTTCCTGCGATACCTCCTCCCCCAGCAACCCCACCGCGGATTCCTCCACAGCCCCCTACGCCCCCCCGTTATGTTTTTCGCGGTCCTGCAAGAGGGCCGCTGGCCTCCGGGCCCGGCATGACTGTTCCCCCCTGTCGAAGGCATGACCTGGGGGGTGGTGTCACCGGGCCCGGGAGGTGCCGTCGGAGACGCTGATAAGAGGTCCGACCGCCGCCTGGCCGGGTGCAATGCCCGGCCGCTCGCGGGCGGCAGGTCTGCATAACGTGGATGCGCGCGTACGACACCGACGCCGAGGCCGACACCGGCAACGTTCCTGGAAGGGCGCGATGTTCGATACCGAAGACGTGGGCGTGTTCCTCGGCCTGGACGTCGGCAAGACCGCTCACCACGGCCACGGACTCACCCCGGCCGGCAAGAAGGTCTTCGACAAGCCCCTGCCCAACAGCGAGCCGAAACTGCGGGCCGTGTTCGACAAGCTGGCCGCGAAGTTCGGCACCGTCCTGGTGATCGTGGACCAGCCCGCCTCCATCGGCGCCCTCCCGCTGACCGTCGCCCGCGACGCGGGCTGCAAGGTCGCCTACCTGCCGGGACTGGCGATGCGGCGGATCGCCGACCTCTACCCGGGCGAGGCCAAGACCGATGCGAAAGACGCCGCGGTCATCGCGGACGCGGCCCGCACCATGCCGCACACCCTGCGCTCGCTGGAGGTGACCGACGAGAACACCGCTGAGCTGACCGTGCTCGTCGGCTTCGACCAGGACCTCGCGGCCGAGACCACCCGCACCTCCAACCGCATCCGCGGCCTGCTCACCCAGTTCCACCCCAGCCTGGAGCGAGTCCTGGGTCCCCGCCTCGACCACGTCGCGGTGACCTGGCTGCTGGAACGCTACGGATCCCCGGCCGCCCTGCGAAAAGCCGGACGCCGCAGACTCGTTGAGGTGATCCGCCCCAAGGCCCCGCGCATGGCCACCCGACTGATCGACGACATCTTCGACGCCCTGGACGAACAGACCGTCGTCGTCCCCGGGACCGGCACCCTGGACGTGGTCATCCCGTCCCTGGCCCGTTCCCTCACGGCCGTCCACGAACAGCGCAGGGCCCTGGAAGCCCAGATCAGCGAACTGCTGGAGGCCCACCCTCTTTCCCCGGTCCTGACCTCGATGCCCGGGGTCGCGGTCAGGACCGCCGCCGTCCTGCTGGTCACCGTCGGCGACGGAACCAGCTTCCCCACCGCCGCCCACCTCGCCTCCTACGCCGGCCTCGCCCCGGCCACCAAGTCCTCCGGGACCTCGATCCACGGCGAACACGCACCCCGAGGCGGAAACCGGCAGCTCAAACGCGCAATGTTCCTCTCCGCGTTCGCCGCCCTGCACGACCACGCCTCCCGCACCTACTACGACAAATGCCGAGCCCGCAGGAAAACCCACACGCAAGCCCTCCTCCGCCTCGCACGCCACCGCATCAGCGTGCTCTTCGCCATGCTCCCCGACGGCACCTTCTACGAACTACGCACCCCCGAAACCGCCCCCGCATGACCCACTCCGCCTTGCCGAAGGACATAGAGGCACCCCCCCCCGCACCTCGCGTTCCTTCCTTCCCTGCGGCGCAGACGATGAAAGTCACGAACCCGAACTGGTTGTTCGAAGTCTGCCGTTCCGCCGCGGAAAACACATCTCGTCACGTGCACAAATCGCCGCGATGACCTGCGACAGCGATCTCGATGCCTGTCGAGTGGCCAGCCGGTCCTGACCGAGGACGAGTTGAATTGCCTGCTCAACGAGGATGGCTGCGGCGCCGGATGGGAGGAGAACGAAGCCTGCGACTGGATCGGTGCCGATGGGCAGGTCATGGGCTCGATGCTGGGGGCGGAACACGCCCGAGGCAGCAGTCCGGGCGCCGGGCAGGGGCCGCCACGCTCCCCGCCCGACACGCGGAGCCTACGGGTCGGCCCCGGCAGCCGTCTCCGACCTGTCGTGGCGGACCAGAACCGGGGTATGCGCCTCGGGGGCCGAAGTGCTTGTGCGGAAGTGCGCGATCGCAGGTCAGATGGTGTAGACGAATGACCAGTCCAGCCCCAGTCGTGGGCGGGGCGGCTGAATGCCTCGCCGGTGGCAAGGACGCGGCCCACGTCATGGCAGGTGGCAGGGCGGTGGTTCTTCGAGCCCGGCGTTCGGCCGGGGCCGGGTCCACATCAGTTAGCGTGCCCGCCCCGAGCGCTGACGGTGGGCCACGCGCACTGACTACGCTCGGCGGAGTCGAGTCTCTTGCCTGCCTGAGTGGGTGTAAGCCGTGTGTGGCCCCAGAGGCTTGGCAAACGCAGCACCCTTCTCCGCGCAAGCGGAGGAAGACGGGCCCCGGGCGACTGGGGACTTTGTCGTGTGTTCACTGCAATGTGGCGAACGCCCTCGCAGCCCGGCTACGCGCGCCATCATGCTCTGATGAACGCACCACTGGAAGTACCGGCGCGTCGCGTCGGCACGCCACTCGGCTGATCGCCACCTTGACTGCTCTGATCGGCGACTGCGCGGCGGCTGCCGGCGCGGTGTACGGGCCGATCGCTGAGGCTTCGCCGGAGCAGGCCGGCGTGCCCGGCCGTCATCTCGACGCGGATGACGGAATTGGCTGCCCGTGCAGGCCGCTAGGGTGACCTGCATGACGCGTTCCACCGTGCCCGTACGCGACGGGCTGCCCACGTCCAAAGAGCTCACGCAGGCCCTGGCCAAGCTGCAGATCCCGCTGAAGGGCTCAATCCTGGAGAACATGACCGAGGACCGGAAGGTCGCGGTCCTGACCGGCATCCTCAACGCGTGGGCTCAGGCGTACGCGATGACCGCGATCGAGGAGGCCAAGCTCGGCCTAGAGGAGTTCTACCTGCTGGTGGAGTCCTCCCAGTCCGAGGTGTCGTTGTCACCGTCGGCGCCCGGGCAGGCTCCGCTCATCGATACCAACATGATCGTTGAGCGGCTGAGGTGGACCGAGGCGCACCTGGCGGCCGTCGACGGGTTCAGCGGACGCACCATCGCAGATCCGATGCGGGGCATCCTGCAGTGCCTGATCGGCCTGGTGGAGCAATGGCGCGACTCGATGGCCGACCCCGCCGCGCAGCTCGGCGATTCCGACACTCGTTTCGCTGACAGCGAGACCGGCGCGACGCATGTCCGTGAACTCGCCGTACATATCCAGGACTTGGCAACACTCATGTTCGGAACGCCCGAGCCGGATACCGGCGGTGCGTAGGCTTCGGGCCCGTGCCGTCATCGGCCTCGTCCACCATGCGTTCGTCGGCGGACCGGCCGTCGTCGGCCCAGCGGCCGAACGGGCCCTCGCAGCCGGGGCCCCGGGCTCCGAGGACTACCCCGACCTTCGTGCGGTGCGACGGTAGCCGGGTCACGACGCCGCCTTCCCGGCTGCCCCAGGAACGGAAGGCCACCCCCGCGTCGGTCAGCAGGCGGTGCGCGCTGCCATACGACCGGCCCGTCACCTCGGCCAGTGCCCTGATGGATGGTGTCGCACCGCCAGGCCACCGCCCCATCGTCCCGGATGGGGGATTCGGCGTCGCCGCCTTCGCTGGAGCGGAACCGGTGCACCGGCGGGCGGCGTTGTCGACCACACGGCCGGTGAAAGACCTCCACCGCCACGTCGAGGGCCTTGCAGTGGTCGACCAACTCGATCGCCTCCAGAGAAGCCAGCCAGTCCCGCCCGAGCCGGTACGGCGCGAGGGGATGCTGCTTGCGCTCGGCCTGTGGGAGGGTGGTGAGCCAGTGCTGGGTGACCTCGTGGCTAAACTGCCGCTCCGGGTCGGCGTACACCGCAACCTGCTCCGGCTCTGCGCTGTCACACTCGGCGCGCAGCTGTTTGGACAGCTTCTGCACCTGCCGGCGCAGGTCAGCGCTCGTGTCGTCCTTCTCCCACAGCAGCCGTTCCTTCTCGGCGAGCTGGGCGGTGTGCCGGTCCAGTTCGGCCTCGCGCCGGACATCCTCCTCGCCCTCCGGCTGGGCCGGGGTCTCCTCGATGCGCTGGACGAGCACGACCGGCGGCGGTGCGCAGGTGGGCTGTGACCGGTCGCGGCCTCGGGCAGCGCCGGATCGACCTGGGTCAGCGGATGGTGCTGCAAGGGACCAGCGCGGTCGGCGTCTGGCAGGTAGGTGCGCACCGCGCCGCCCAGACGCTGAGCCGGTCCAGCCTGTTCGAGAGCGCCCTGCTGGCAGCGTCGTCGGCCATCACCGCGACCTCCGTGAGGTCGCCAGCCTGCTCGCGCAGGATGTCCGCATCGAGCAGGGGGCGGTCACCGCGGCGGTGGGAGGTGCCGATAGGTCGGGCACGACCGAGCCGACGGCGTCCTCCTAATCGTCCTCGGTGCCGTCACCGACGGCGTACGTCCACCACCAGGCGGCCTCCAGCAAGGTGCCGTCTTCGGCGTGCGCCTCGATCCGCCACTGGCCGAGGGTGTCGATCCCGAAGACGACCCTGTGCGGGGTCTTGGCCTCCACCAGCGGCACCACGCTGGGGATGTCGTCACCGAAGGCCGAGCCTGCTGTAGTCGATGCCGGACTCGGCGGCGGTCTGCTACCCCTCGGACACGCGCTGTCTCCCCTCCACGATCAGGACGTCACCGTACGGCGCGATGTGCCGCCTGCGGACGGGCATTGGCCAGGACCGTACACGAACGGGTGGCCTTCGGCCTGAACGTGTCCGACTCCGCTGGGGTGTTTCATAGGCGTGGCTTCGCATGAGGACACCGAGGATCTCGACTGCTTGACGCTGCGCCGCTCCGGCCGAGGATGGCGTCTCAACCCAGTGCTGCTGGCGCCCTCCCGCCGCGCAGGAACGAGGGCGGCCGCCTCGTGCAACCAGTATCCATTCGACGTCGATGCCGGTCTTGGGGCCGCTCTCGTAGTCCAGATGCCGACGACAGTGACGCCTCCCGTCGCCTCAGCGACAGCACTGTCATGTTTCCCGTATGGCCGGAGCAGAGGGCCCCGTACCTCGCATGTACGATTAACCATGCAGGAGTGCTGGCTCTTGGAGTTGCGAGTCGTCGCGGCCGTAACAGGCGGCGTTTTCCCAAGATGGCAGTACCGACCGGGCATCGAGCTGCATTGGCAGGCATGCGGCCCAAGGAGAAAGGTTGCGGTCGCGGTGCAGTTGAACCCGAAGACTGCCGTATACGAGGGCCGTACGGTGGTAAATCGAGACTGGATCAGGCAGAGAACCGGCGCTGGCCTGTCCACGGTCAAACTCTGGTACGCGGAGCGCGAGCAGCAGCCAGAGGGGTTTCGGCACCCGGAAAAGATCACACTCGATCGCGCCGCCTACTTCGACCGAGAGGAATTTGAGCGGTTTTATGTTGCGCATCAGCAGCGCAAACGTGACGCCATTCTTCCCACTGACCCGGAGCTGTACAACGGCGATCCGGATGACTTGATCTCCATTCGTCAAGCCACCGAGTGGTTGAATTTCGCCATGCCGGCTCGATCGCCATACGCCACCATCAAGAAATACTTGGTTGACTTTCCAGGGTATTTCCCTGATCCCGTAGGAGAGGTGGAGGGGCCGACTGGACATCCTCTACCTGCGTTTCTCCGTAGTGACCTTCAAGAGTTCGACCAGAAACGAAAGGGTGTCCAACCGGGCACCGGTACCGGCAGACCGGAGGGTTCTGTCACCGAGCCGAAAGGGCTCAAGGCTACCGACCGAGTCGATATTGCACGCGAGCAGATGCAGAAGCATGGTGGGTGGTATCGAGGGATCGCGACTGAACTATCGCAGAGAAACGGAGGATCACTAACGCTGTGGAGCGTAGCGGTTCGTGAGGCTCGGAAAGCCTTCCCTGAGGCATCCGGCAATCGCGACCGACCGTGAGGTTGGTGAGCGGCTGCCGCGCACGCCTCACCGCAGTCAGGTGGAGCCATAACCATGGTGGATGTGATTGCTTCGCAATGAGGGTGAGCCGTCGTGGTAGGTAGCGTGGTAAGCGGTTGCGGGTGAGCTTAAGGCGAGGGTTACCAACCCTCCCCGCGGCCGATGGCTGCGGGCCCTCCATGCCCGGGAACCTTGATGTTTACCTCGTCCCCCACGGCTTTCTCCCATCGGCCAACACCTGTGCGCGAGCAGGCCCTTGCTGCGCTGTTCGTCCATCGCGCCGCGGAAACGGATCAACTGCGGCGTCTGTTGAGTCCTCCTCCTGAGCTAAGGTACTTTCGGCACTGCCTCCGTGATCTTCAACGGCAAGGAGTGCTCAGCAGCGTCAAACGGGCGCACCATCCGAGCGTCTGGTCACTCACCAAAGACGGCGCCCATCTCGTCGCCAACTGGCCTGAGTTTGCCGGCCAGCGGCGGGTTCGCCGGCATACGGCGTTGGGGGCACGCACGGCACACACGCTGGCCGTGACACGGACTGCGCTGGCGTTTGTCGAAGATGCTCGTCGCCGGGGCGACGAGGTCACACCCTTGGACTGGTCTCCGGAGGTGGCTCATCCCGTCCGTGATGGGGCCGGTGACGGGGATCGCGCGTTGATCGCGGACGCTTTGCTTCGATATACCCGAACGGCGCCTACACGGGCGATGCTGCGGGCCTTCGTCGAGGTAGATCGAGCTACCGAGTCATCCGAGCGCCTGGCGTCGAAGGTGATCACCTATGCGAGGTTCCACAACCATGTCTCAGTCTCGGGGCGACGTGAGGTAGCAGACGTGTCCGGGATGCGTGCGTGGCAGCGTACGTACCCTGTCTTTCCTCGGCTGCTGTTCGTTTTGACCGGAGCCGGCCGGAAGGCGCTTTTGCATCGCGTGGCGGATCTACGGGCATTGGTCCGTGAGCATCCCGCGACGGCTCGGTTCGCCGAGGAAGTGCCCAGCGGTGCCGCAGTGCTGGAGGAGTTGGAGACCCAGGGTGCTTCGGCGGCGGTGTGGTGGCCCCTGGACGACCGTGTGGGCCGACGCAGCTGGATGGAGCTGTGAACCGGCCTTCCCACCGGTGCATGCCAGCAGGTAGTGGCAGACCGCGGCTGCCACCAATCTGGAAGCGGTCGCCTGGGCAGTATTCGCCGGCTAGGTCGAGGGGCCGGTCTCTCCCGCCTTCCCCCGTCGATGCAGCGCACGCTGGTGCGGAAGCCGCCCCAGCCGCAGGCCAGTTTCACGGGTCGACAAGATGCAGCGTCTCCCCCGTTGCGCCGGCGCCCGCCGGCGGGCGGGCCTACCTGGTACGGCGCTGCACTCCCATTGGGATTCGTTTCTCTCCAGCACTGCGGGGATCTCCGTGCAGCTCCGCTCAAGGGGACATTGGCGAGCGAGCACCTGTGCTGGCGACGCTCAGTATTCCCGGCAGCGGCCTGTGACCTCTACCTCGACAACGTGAGTCAACGATCGGAGGAATCTGCCATGCAACCAGATGTCGTCACTGCTCTGAACGACTGGGAACTGGAATGGGACCGCGTCCAGAAGACCGCGATCAAAACGTTGCAGACTGCGTTTATTCCGCTGGCGCGAGCCAAGACTCCGACGTACTGCTGTGCTATCACGTTGGAGTACGACCATGCCGATCTCGGTTCGGGGAAGTTGTGCCTCGACGATCACGGGCGAGTGACCATCGACTTCGGTGACCTGCCCAACGGTGTGATCGCTGAGGCGATGGACGCGGCGTTCGGAATCGCCAGGTTCAACGGTGCGGAGAAGGCTCTCGGAGAGTGCGGGCCCGGGACCTACAGCTACGACTGTGAGACTACAGGCGCTGATTTCGAGGTCGTTTTGGGCACAGCCGAGGTGGGGAAGTTCTGCACGAACTTCGTGACGGTTCCGGATGCGACAGTGATCCTCGACTGTCTGAGCACTGCAGCCAAGCGGCGCTAGCTGAATACGAAGTGAGCCGTGTGCACCGAGAGTCTGCACAATGCCGATCGGTTCCCGGAGTGGGGCTTCACTCCGTCCACGATCTGGTTAAGCGGCGAACCAAAGGGACGGGGCCGCCCGCTCGTGGAGTGTGCGGGCCGTGCCGGCCAGTCAAGGGCGCCTACGGCGGCGCTACGCGCTGGGCGATGCCCACCCTTGACTGCCCGCCCCGTCCCTGGACCTGGCTGGCTATCGGGCGGCCCCTCCCGTGTGGCGACCCTGCCGGAGCTGGAGCGCGAGGACGGGGTATCCAGCGCCTGCGGGTTCGGCTGCCATGAGCAGGGGGCGGTGCGTTTCAGGTCCACATCCGTACGTTGCGTTGGAAGTAGTAGCTGAGGGAGTCGTCGGTGACCCTATCCATTTGCCCGCTGAGCTTCCGGCATGCCTGCGAGGTAGTTGACGCGATGCATCGGCATCATCGCAGGCCACAAGGTCACAAGTTCTCGTTGGGAGCGATTACTGCCAGCGGCGATCTGGTTGGTGTAGCGATCGTGGGAAGACCCGTTGCTCGTGCCTTCGATGACGGAGTGACGGTTGAGGTAACCCGGTTGGCAACCGACGGCACGCGGAATGCCTGCTCACTTCTCTATGCGGCTGCCTGGCGGACGGCCAAAGCGGCTGGATACCACCGGATCATCACCTATACCCAGGAGGGCGAGAGCGGGGCCAGCCTTCGTGCTGTGGGATGGCAGGCAATCGCGCACCGGGCGCCTCGGACCGGCTGGGACGCACCCGGGCGGCCCCGCCAGGTGCTCGGTACCGAATTTGTGGCGAGGACCCTATGGGAGAAGACAGCACGGGCCACCCCGCTCCTGCGCCCGCCAAGTCGGGACGTTCGTGGCAGGCATCCGGGCTCCGATATTCACTGACGCTTCCACCGGCTGTGCGGGTCACCGGGCGCCGGATACCGCGTTTCTGTTAACTCGCCCTGAATCAAGATGAGTTGATGACAATCGACCAGAACCGTGACCAGCAAATGCACCAGAATGGCCGGAAGGGAGGCCAGACCGCCCGCCAGCCCGGCCGCCGCCCGCTCCGGCCGACAGCATCGCCTCCCGACCGGATCCCTTCCGCTCCCCTCTCCCGCCCGAGTGAGCGACTGGAGGGCTACGTCCGGCGCATTGCCGCGGCCGCCGACGTCCTGCTCATGCGGCAGCGGTCGTGCGCAGGAGGGGAAGGCTCGGTGCCCGCATGGGGCGCTCAGTCGTCGCTGAGAACACTCGACCTCATCGCAGCAACAAACAGGTCCCACACCCAGTGTGACAGGGACAAAGACAGACCGGAGGCCGGCAGCGTGAAGCCGACAGGAGCAACGCCTGACGACATCGAACAGACCGAGCCGGACCGCCCAGGACCTCGGCGCAGCCACAACCGGATGGAGGAGTACGCCATGATGAACCACATGACTCAACCCCACCCCGACAACCTGCGTCTCATCGCCTTGATCACCGACCACGATCAAGCCACCGGCAACGCCCCTGACCCGGCCGGAAAAGTCGCCGGGTACGACAGCTTCGCTCTCCTTGGGGCAGCAGGCCACCGGGCCCAGCTGATGCTTGAAGGGCACGGCACCCTGCGAAAGACCGGGCCTTGACCCAAGGCCGGGTAGTTAGGGCTTGCCGGGAAACAAGCCGTCGCTTCCGGCTTCGAGGCTCGTTGTTGTGGTATGGGGAGACCGGAGGGGATCGAAGCCGCACTGACCGCGAAGTTCGAGACGCTGTTCCCGCATCTCGACGAGCGTCAACGGCGGCTGGCTATAGGAGCAGAAGCACGGTCACTGGGACACGGCGGGATCAAGCTCGTCGCCCGCGCGGCCGGGGTCCGGGAGGGCACCGTTTCGCGCGGCGTGAGAGAACTTGAGTCCGGCCAGGCACCGTTGGGACGTGTCCGTCGGGAGGGCGGCGGGCGCAAGCGCGCGGTCGATCTCGATCAGGGGCTGCGGCCCGCGCTGCTGGCCCTGGTCGAGCCGGACATGCGTGGGGATCCGATGTCGCCGCTGCGCTGGACGGTGAAGTCGACCCGGCACCTGGCGGCCGAGCTGACGCGGCAGGGCCATCGGGTCTCGGCGGACACGGTTGCCGTGCTGCTGCGGGAGGAGGGCTTCAGCCTCCAGGGCAACGCCAAGACCATCGAGGGCGCCCAGCACCCGGACCGGGACGCACAGTTCCGCTACATCAACGAGCAGGCCAAACAGTTCCAGGCAGCCGGAGATCCGGTGGTCAGCGTGGACACGAAGAAGAAAGAGTTGGTGGGCAACTACAAGAACGCCGGCCGCCAGTGGTGTCGTGAAGGCGATCCGGTCCGGGTCCGTACCCATGACTTTCCCGACGCCGACCTGGGCAAGGCGATCCCATACGGGATCTACGACCTGGCCGCGGATGCTGGCTGGGTCAGCGTCGGCACCGACCACGACACCGCCGCCTTCGCCGTCCAGACGTTGCGCCGCTGGTGGCACGCGGTGGGCCGCGCCGCGTACCCGCGCTCAGGCCGCCTGCTGATCACTGCGGACGCGGGCGGCTCCAACGGCTATCGCACCCGTGCCTGGAAGGCCGAACTCGCCGCGCTGGCCCTGGAGACGGGCCTGGAGATCGCCGTGTGTCACTATCCTCCAGGCACATCAAAATGGAACAAAGTGGAACACCGGCTGTTCTCCCACATCACCATGAACTGGCGAGGCAAGCCCCTGACCAGCCACGAAGTCATCGTGAACAGCATCGCGGCGACCACCACCCGCACCGGCCTGACCATCCGCTCCGAACTCGACACCGCCACCTATGAAACCGGTGTCCGCATCGGCGACCGGCAGATGGCAGCCTTGCCGCTGGACCGTCATGCCTGGCACGGCGACTGGAACTACAGTCTCCGACCCGAGCCGTATGCCCAGGTCAGTGATGTCCCGGACCCGTTCGATCAGCCCAGTCCCGACCTTGCCTGGCTGTGCCACCCGGCCCTGACCGGACTGCCGCCCGCCGAGTGGGATGCGCTGATCTCCACACTCACCGCCCTCCATGAGGAGCAGCGGGAAACGCACCTGGACAAGCGGCGTGGCCACCGACCCCGCATCAAGGGTGGCCCCCTGACAGGCCGTCGTCCCATCCTCACCCTCGCCGACCGCCTACTGGCCGCCCTCCTCCACTACCGGCACGGGCTCCCGCAGGTCACCGTCGCCCGCCTCTTCACCGTCACACCCGAAACCATCAACCGGCGCATCCGCGACATCCGCCAGCTCCTCGACACCGCCGGATACACCGTTCATCCCGCCGACACCCGTCTCGCCGCCCTCGAAGACCTCCAGGCTTTCGCAGCGGCGGCAGGCATCACCTGCCCATCAGAGATCAAGACGGCGAGTTATTGATCGGCAAGCCCTTAAAGGGCTTGCCGGGAAACAAGCCGTCGCTTCCGGCTCCGAGGCTCGTTGCCATGGTATGGGGAGTCCGGAGAGGATCGAGGCGGCCCTGGCCGCGAAGTTCGCGACGCTGTTCCCGCATCTCGACGAGCGGCAGCGGCGGCTGGCCATAGGAGCAGAAGCACGGTCGCTGGGCCATGGAGGCATCAGGCTCGTCGCTCGTGCGGCCGGAGTCCGGGAGGGCACCGTGTCGTGCGGGGTGACGGAACTGGAGTCCGGCGAGGCGCCGTTGGGGCGGGTGCGCCGGTCCGGTGGGGGCCGCAAGCGTGCCGTGGACCTGGATCCGGGCCTTCGGCCCGCGCTGCTGGCCTTGGTGGAATCGGATGTACGCGGGGACCCGATGTCGCCGCTGCGCTGGACGACGAAGTCGACCCGGCAACTGGCTGCCGAGCTGACCCGGCAGGGGCACCGGGTCTCGGCGGACACCGTGGCGGCCGTGCTGCGCGAGGAGGGCTTCAGCCTCCAGGGCAACGCCAAGACCATCGAAGGTGCCCAACACCCGGACCGCGATGCGCAGTTCCGCTACATCAACGACCAGGCCAAGGACTTCCAGGCCGCCGGAGACCCGGTGATCAGCGTGGACACCAAGAAGAAGGAGTTGGTCGGCAACTACAAGAACGCCGGCCACGAGTGGCGTCGCGAGGGTGATCCGGTCCGGGTTCGCACCCACGACTTTCCCGATGCCGATCTGGGCAAGGCGATCCCATATGGGATCTACGACCTGACCGCGGACACGGGGTGGGTCAACGTCGGCACTGACCACGACACCGCAGCCTTCGCAGTCGCCTCCGTCCGCCGCTGGTGGCACGCGGTCGGCCATGCCTCCTACCCGCGCTCGCACCGTCTGCTGATCACTGCGGACGCGGGCGGTTCCAACGGCTACCGCACCCGGGCCTGGAAGTTCGAGCTTGCCGCGCTGGCTGTCGAGACCGGCCTGGAGATCACCGTGTGTCACTTTCCTCCGGGCACATCTAAGTGGAACCGAATCGAGCACCGACTGTTCTCCCACATCACGATGAACTGGCGGGGCAGGCCGCTGACCAGCCATGAAGTCATCGTGAACAGCATCGCAGCGACCACCACCCGCGCGGGACTGACAGTCCGCGCCGAACTCGACACCGCCAGCTACGAGACCGGCGTCCGCATCAGTGACGGGCAGCTGAACGCCCTGCCACTGAGCCGCCATGACTGGCACGGCGACTGGAACTACACCCTCCGCCCCCAGGAACACCGCCGGGACGGCGTCCTTCCGATCCCGCCCCAGAACGAAGCCGGCCCCGGCCGTGACTGGCTTACCCATCCCGCCCTCACCGGCATCCCGCACGAGCAGTGGGACTCGCTGGTCACCGAGTTGGCAGCGGCCCGCGCGGCTCAGCGGGAAGCAGACCTCCATCAGCGACGCGGCGGCGACCGGCAGAAGACCCCTGCCGCTGGCCTCTACACCGGTCGACGCCCCGGCCTCACCCTCGTCGACCGGCTCCTGGCCACCATCCTCTACCAGAGGTTCAAGCTCCCCCAGGTCGTCATCGCCCCGCTGTTCACCGTGACACCCGTGACCCTCAACCGGGCAATCAGCCAAACCCGCCGGCTCCTCCACGACATCGGACACGCCATCGAACCCGCCGAGACGCAACTGGCCACCCTCGACGATCTCACCGCACACCTCGGCATCCTCAAACCGGAGATCAAGACGGCGAGTTATTGATCGGCAAGCCCTACCCGGCCTTGGGTCAAGGCCCTCGGTCGTGTCGCCCTTCCTCTTGACCAGCTACGAGGACGCGTATCGGACCCCCTCGGCCCATAGACCAGGGCCCGTTGGAATTGGTAGCCCAGGTCAACGGATGACATTACAGCATTCCTCTGTGGACTCCTGACGGTTGATCTACTCGGCGATCTCGTGAGGGCTGTAACAATGCGGCGCGTCGAGATCCCTCCGGTTTTCGACTGGCGAAACTGGAGCATGCCGTTTTTCAGTGAACGAAGAGCACCCGTCGACGACAACGGGCAACTGTTGCTCTGCACATCTCCAATGACCGAGTCTGACCTGGGCGTAGCTCTTAGATGCTTCCGGACGGCTAGGTGGTTCCCTCTGCCAAATTGCAATAAATTTCGTTCCGTTGGGCTCTGAGCGGGAGCACTCAAATCAAATCTGCAAGAGGTCAGCGGGCAGCCAGCGACCAACGTTCTGCAAGGTGATGCGACCGCCATGCCCGACCCATAGCTCAGGTGGGAAAACCAAACCCATTCTCTGCGATCCACCCTGATGCACTGTTCCTTCGTGCCCACTACTGCCACGCGGAGCGGACCGACTCGGCCTCATCACGCCCCGAACTGCCGGCTTCGCGCTTGCATGCACCGCGGCTTCCCTGCCTGATCCGTTTTCACTCACCATGCGAGGAGATCCCGAATGGCAACCCCATCGCTGCAGGAAGAGTTCTGCATTCGAATCGACCCGTATGGGCGCGCCATTCAGGAGGAGGCGGCCCATCTCCGAAAACTGGGGGACCTCATTGCAGTTGAACTTCCTGGCAGCATAAAGGCTTGGGCACCAACTCGCCACAGCGTACTCAAATTCCTTCTGACTGATGACCGGGTGAGCAAGGACGCCACGCAGCACTGGGACGCTTGGCGTAGCGGCTGGCTTCAGGAAAACCCTGAAGCACAATGGATATACGCGTGGTGCGGGGTCCGTAACATGCTCACCGCATTCGGACCTGATCACACTAGGCTACGCAAGTTGGTCGCTCCGGCACTTACGGCAGGGCGAATCAAGGCGCTCCATCCAGCGATAGAGCGTATAACTGCAGAATTGATCACTCATCTCGCCAGGCGACCGGCAGGGGAAGTGGTAGATCTTCGGGCGGCGTTTGCTCACCCCTTGCCCATGGAGGTCATCTGTGACCTCTATGGGCTTGGCGAAGGCGAGCGCGCTGACGTTGCTGCCCTCGCCTCGACGATGATGGACACCTCCGCTCTTCAGACCACCGCGATCGAGGCGTTGGAGGCCGCTCGGGCCGCCCTCGCTCGGCTGGTTGCCCGCAAGCGCACTTTCCCCGGCGATGATTTGACCACTGTGTTGATTGACGCCCGCGATGGTCGGGATCAACTTACCGAGGAGGAGTTGGTCGACACGTTGATCCTCGTCCTTGTCGCCGGCCACGAGACAACGGTCAATCTGATCGCCAATGCCGTCATCGCCTTGCTGCAGCACCCCGACCAACTCACACTGGTCCGAGGTGGAGCTCTTCCGTGGAGCGCCGCCATCGACGAGACGTTGCGGTGGGCACCATCCATCGCAAACCTTCCATTGCGGTTCGCCGTTACGGACATCGCCGTCGCAGGACGCACCATACGAGCTGGCGAAGCAATCTTGTCTACCTTCGGTACCGTCGGTTGGGATCCCGCCCAGCACGGCGCAGGAGCCGCCGCCTTTGACATACGGCGTGCGCGCACCGGTCACTTGGCCTTCGGTCACGGCGTGCACTATTGCCTAGGAGCACCATTGGCTCGCGCAGAGGCATCGATTGCACTTCCTAAGTTGTTCGCACGATTCCCTCGCATCGAACTCGCCGAAGAGGGGCGCCTTGAGCCCCTCTCCTCTTTCATAACCCATGGGCACCGTGCGGCCACGGTATTCCTCAACGGCACGGATATGGTGCAGCCTCCGACTTTCGCGCTCACGCAAAGCACACGTTGTTCTGGCTCCGAACTGACTCCGGAAGAGGGGCAGGCCGGGACAACTGCTGCCTGAGGTTTGGGCGTTGGAGGTCTCAGGTGGTGCTGCCCACTGCCTCCCACAACCACCCCTGTCTTCGACCACGCCAGATGGGGAGATACACCCCGTTCCCAGCGAGCCGAAGCGGCCACGTGGACGCAACGGCTCATGCCACGGTGATTCGAAGTTGATGGGGTACGCCGGCGCGTATCGCTTCAGCTCGGCTCCTGAGTTCGGCTGGGGACACGGCACGCGTCGGCGGAGCCGTGCCGTAGCGTCACGGGTTGGCTCGTCGCCGGCTCCGTGCAGTCAATACACCGCATGTGTGCCCCCTCGCAGTGAGCCCTGGTCACTGCCCCCGAACGTGTCAGCAGTGCGGTACGAGGCGCCATCGGCATCGTTAGCGTTGGAGCTATGACGAACGGCCTACAGTCCGGTCCGTGCGCGGGGACGGAAACACCAACGCACCCGACTACGAGCCAGGGGTGAACCATTTGCATAGTGTTCCCTCACTGCTGACCGCCGCATCACATGATGCGGCGGGTCTACGTGTGCTCCCCGGAGTCGAACCGGGGACCTGACGATTGAAGAGGTTGCGATCGTGGCACGTACCTGGCTGTCCATCAGGGTGGAGTTGGTCTCTGGGCACGGTGTGGACCTGTGGCCTCGCCCTGGCCGTGTCTTCGCCGCCGCGCGCTCGCACTCCTTCGCTCAGTTCGCCACGGCCATCGATCTCGCATTCGGCCGCTGGGATCTGGCCCACCTGCACCTGTTCACGTTGTCCGACGGCGCCGAGATCAGTCCCCTTGATTGGTGGGACGACGAGGCCCCGAATGGCACCGTCGATGGCCGTGCCACCACGCTGAGCAGGCTGCAGGCCGGCGAGCAGTTTGCCTACGTCTTCGACATGGGCGACGACTGGGCCCACCTGTGCACGGTGGCAGACAAACGCATCGATCCTCTCGACGAACTCGGCGCGGCACCTGCCCGCCCGGTTCCCTACTGGGGCTGGGGCAACCTTCCGGACCAGTACGCACGCCGCTGGGACGAGGACGACGGTGAGTCGCCAATGCCGAAGCGCCCAGCGCGCGGGCTCGGCGACCTGCCTCCGATCCTGCCGTGGTGGGGCGAGCGCCGCCGCGGGTGATCTCACCTTGAGATTTAACGTCTCGACTTATCACGCGACATAGACGTTGCGCGGATCAGTGTCGGTTGGTGGTCCGTCACCGGCGTAGAACGTTTACGACGCGTTCCCTGCCCAGGATCGGGGCGTCCTCGCATCCTTCGGGGGTGACGAGGTAGGGGCCGACCCACTTGCGGGAGTAGCCTGTCGGGTCGTCTTGGTCGGGGTAGGTACGGCGGTGCGGCTTTACGAACCACTGGTGGCGGTAGACGCGGCCGGCGGTGTCGCGGGCCCCGCGATCGTCGTTGGGGGCGGGCCGGATGGACTGGCGCAGCGTGATGTAGCGGACCGGGGTATCAGGGTGTTCGGCACCGGCCCGGCGCAGGCGTTTGCGGGCAGCGGCGTCGGGCCGTACCTGCTCGGCCTGCCACAGTGCGCGGCGTGCGTCGGCAGGCTGGCGGATCAGCAGCAGGGTGCCCAGCAAGGTCCGTAGGATCCGCAACTGGTCCTCGTTGATGTCGTTGAGGCGGTCGGCGCCCACGCTGTACCGGTCCTTCGCCGGGCGACCGTGCTTGTCTATGGCCCAGGTCTGCTTCATCTCGTCCCATGGGGTCTCGGTGTTCAGCGGGATCGTCGCGCCGAAGCCGATGGCCAGGTCACCGGCGAGCGAACTGTGGACCTGTCTCGCCCAGCTCGGATCAGCCCGGTTGCCCGCGTCTTCCAGAGCGCGCCGGTAGGGGCCGGCGTCGTCCAGGACCAGGACACGCAGCGACATCCCGGTCCGGCACCACAACACGGCCCGAGGCCGCCCGAGAGTCTTGGTGTGGGCGCTTGGGTCGTCGGACCAGATCAGAAACCCGATCGGATCCGGCAAGTCGTCCGCGTCGAACGCGCACACCGGCAGTTCCTCGCCCGTCGTGCGCGCCAGCCACGTCATACGGTCGTTGACGAAGAACTGTTCCGCGCCTCGTACTGCCGACTGCATCAGGAGTGGATCGGTGAAGCCGTTGACCTGCACCGCGCCCGATTTGAATTTGACCCACAGGAGCAGGTCCTGGCGGACCTCTGGAACATCGCACGCACGCAGGTGAGTTGTCGTCACATGCGGCAGCCTCCCGAACCGCGTATCGCGATGCAAGTCGGGGGCGGGTCTGACAACGGGGACTATGCCTCCGTGCCCTGGCCATCGTTGCTGGGGGTGCTTACCGCAGAGTCGTGATGGGCCTGTGACGGGTGAGCGGAGCGCTGGTAAGCGTCGTGGTAAGCGGCCTGCGGAGAGTCGGGATATCCAACTCCCGAGGAGTCGTCGTGCCGCCCTTGCCCGCCTCCGGCAACCATCGCCGGGCCTCCGCCTCATCACCGTCGGATTCTGCTGGACAGTCGCTGCGTCATCGCAGGGTTTCTTTGGTTCGTGCCGCAGCTCTGGTTGCGCTGGCGTGCGGTCCGCTTGCGCTGGCGACGTCGTGGTTTCCCTCAGTGCCGGCGGTTGGCCCGGCCCACGGTGCCGTGCAGCAAGCGACCGGGAAGTCCGGAGGGGCAGAGGGGCCGGGGGGCTTCGCCGAGTTGTTCGTGAGGATGTGGCTGGCCGGCGATCCTGGGGACGGGCAGGCGTCCGATGCGCAGAAGACTGCGCGATCGTTGGCTCCGGAGGTAGCCCTTCCGGAGTTCCACGGGCGTCCCCCGGCAGTGACAGTGGTTCGGACCGTGCGTTGTGAGGCCGTGCGGCCGGGGGCGTGGTCGGTGACGGTAGGGGTGGTGCTGCAGTCCCCTGGGACGGGGCCTGCGGTGCGCTACTTCCGCTTCCCGGTGCTCTGGCGAAATGGGGCGGGTGCGGGCGGGGGGCAGAGCTTTGTGGTGACCGCGGCGCCCTCTGCTGTGCCCGGCCCCGTTGCTGGTAGGGCCGGGTCGTCTCCGTACACGGTGGAAGTGTCACCCGGATCGGCGCTTGCATCGACGGTAGGGCAGTTCTTGGCGGCGTACCTGGGTGGGTCCGGTGGCGCCGAGCGGTACCTGGCCGCACGTGTGCGGCTTCCTGCTTTGGGTGTGTCCTACGGCGGGGTGCGTACCGAGAGGGTCAGTTCGACACAGAGCGCTGGCGAGGTAGGGCGGGACGGGCAGCAGGTACGTGTTCTTGCGCGGGTCGTGGCGCGCGATGCTCAGGGGACGCAGTGGCCGCTGAGTTACGCGCTGCGGCTGTCGGCGCGCGAGGGCCGGTGGGAGGTCCTGGCCGTGGAGAGCGGTCTGGAGGGCGAGGGTGTGTCGGGTAGGGGAGGTGGTGCGTGATGCATACCGGTCAGACGGTGCAGTTGGCGGGTGCGTTCGCCGACATCGGCAATCACCTGTTCCAGTTGGGGACGAGTTGGGCTGAGGGCGCGCTGAAGCTGGCGCTGCTCATATTGATCGTCGCGAAGATCATTCAGCGGTTCAGTGTGAAGGCTGGTATCGGGGCGATCCTCGGCTACGTGATCATCCTGGCGATCTACAACTCTCAGACCCAGCTGGCGGATGCGTTCAAGGACGAGATCACCCATGCGGGATCCGCGCCGGCTGGGGTGGTGCGCGTTGACAACCGCGGGCCTGAGCCGCTCGGGCCGGCGGGTGCGCAGGGGCGGAGTTCTGGGGGTGATCACGCGTGAGCGGCGTCGATGTCGGGATCCGGGTTGGTCGCTCGTATACGCGGGCGCGGCGGTTGCCGTGGGTATTTGGGAAGGTCGGCGACTGGGTGCTGCCGTTCGGCCCCTATACCGCGGCGCAGATCGGGGTGGCGTTCGTCGGCGGGTTCGTGCTGATCAAGACCTTCTCCTGGTGGCGTGTGCTGGGGCCTGTGCCGGTGGTGGTGCTGGTCGTGGCGGTGTGGGCGGTGCGGCGCGCGAGGATCGGTGGCCGGACGCCCTTCAACCTTGCTGTGGGGGTGGCGGCCCGGATCTTCCAGCCGCGCGGCGGGCGGGTCGACGGCCGGGCAATGCGCCCGCCGAGGCCGCAGGTCGTGTACGGCGGGTGCGTGATCGAGGAGGTCTCTGTGGGGGTGGCGGACGACGTCGCCGATCGCGCTGCGGTCGGTGGGAAGCGCGGTCTGGGTGCGCTGTTGCGAGGGGTAGAAGGACGTCTTCCGCGTGAAGGTCGTCGTAAGCCGCTGCCTCCGCCGCAGCCGCGGCCGGTGCCGACGGCTATGCAGCAGATCTTGCAGCGGCGGGACGCACGGGGCGGGGATGGAGGCATGGGCGCATGAGGCTCGCGATGCGGCATATCGCCGGCAACGTGGTGTGGTCGGCGACCGGTGAAGTGTGGGCGGTATGGCGGCTGGACCCGCAGGGCGGGCAGTACGCCAGTGCCCGGGAGCGGGCGCAGAGCTCCGGCCGACTGGCTTCGCTGCTGCGCGCGTTGCCGACGGCGGCACGGTTGTACAGCCTGTGTGCGCAGACCGATCCGGGGGAGATCGCCGCGCGGATGATCGCTGACGTGTCGTTGGAGGACTGCCCGCATTGGGCGGAGGTGACCCGGGCGCGGCTGGATCTGCTGGACGGGGTCGAGATGCACGAGCGGACCTTGTGGCTGGCGGCCCCGCTGTCGGCGACGGGGTGGCGGGCCGAGGTGCGGGCGACGTTCGGTGCCGCGTGGGCGGAGGTCGGTGCGGTGCTGGGGATGCGTCCGGCTGCGGTGTCGGAGGAAGAGGTCATCGGCTACGTGCAGCAGGCTCGGCGGCTGGCGAACGAGTTCGAGGCGTTTGTGGAGCTCCGCCCGGCTCGTCCGGCGGAGATCGTGTGGATGCATCAGCACGCTGTCCACCGTGGTCAGCAGGAGCCTTTGTTGTTGGAAGCGTCCCGGCACCAGGGGTTTGGGGGCGAGATCGCTCGTGGTGTGTTGCGCTCACCGTCCTATGCCGATCTCGGTCAGGTACGCCTGCTGGAAGGCGGGCACGGTGAGCACAAGCATCGCCCTCGTTCGCGCCGTGCCGAGGGGAAAGCGTCGCTGTTGAAGCGGGCGTGGCTTGAGGTGGAGTCGGCCAGCGGTACGGGGTATCAGGCTCATCTTGCCCTTGAGGAGATGCCGCGTGCTGTGGACGAGGCGGATGCCGACATTCTGGCTCAGTTGGAGGCGCTGCCATGGCCGGTGGATGTCACGGTCGACATGTCGCTGGTGCCGGCGGAGAAGGTGAGTGTCGAAGTCGCCAAGCGGCGGATGGAGTTGTTGGATCAGATTGAGCAGCGCACGGCGCAGCGTGCCATTGGTCTGCCTGATGAGATGCATGATGCGATCGAGGACCTGGACGACGAGGCCGCGCAGGCTGCTGCCAGTCAGTTGGAGGTGGAGGTCCGGTTCGTCACCGTGCTGACGGTGTGGGGCCCGACGCCGAGTGTGTGTATGGAGCGGGCTCAGTCGCTGCAGAAGCGGCTGGGTGGCGCCAGCTATCGAGTGGTGGCTCCACTGGGGGCGCAGGTGGATCTCTTCACGATGGGCTTGCCGGCTGGTGGCAGTCCTTCGAAGTTGAGGGAGTTCACCCAGTACCAGCTTTCGGGTGACTTCGCGCTCAACGGGGCATTGTCGGTGGACGTGTTCGGTGACCGCGGTGGGCAAATGGTCGGCATTTCGCTGGATGCCGGCACGGTGCGGCCGGTGCTGTGGGATGTGGCTGATGCACCGCGTCAGGACGCCTCTGCTTCGTTGGGTGTGGCGGGTGATTTGGGTGGCGGCAAAAGCGTCCTGCTCAAGGTCATCGCGTCCGGTGTCGTCGACCGGGGCGGGCGAGTCATCGTCATCGACCGCACGCCGGTGCGGGAATGGGCTCACTTCGCGAAACGAGCTGCTCCCGGCAGGTGCCAGGTCGTGGACATCGCTCGCGCGGAGGTGTCACTGGACCCGTTGCGCCTGTTCGACCGGGATACGGGGATCCGGTACGCCCGGTCGTATCTGAGTCTGCAGTTGGGAATCGGCCCGATGACCACGCAGGGGGCGCTCTTGAAGAAGGCCGTGGTGGCGGCCGCCGACTCGCAGCAGCCGTGCATGGCTCGGGTCGTGGTGGAACTGGATTCCATGACGCACGGGGACGGGGCGATGGCGCGTGATGCGGCGACCTTGGCCGCGCTGTTGCAGGTGGTGCGCGACGAGCCGCTCGCCGCCGCGGTGTTCGACCCCAATCTGCCGGTCCTCACGATGGATGAGGGCAGCTGCGACGCGGTGGTGGTGACCACCGCGGGTCTGACATTGCCGCCGCGCGAAGCGGTGTTGAACCCGGATCTGCTGCGTATCCAGCCGACCGAGGCGCTGATCGGTCGGGCCGTGCTGTATCTGGTGGCTGCACTGGCGCGGGAGACGGCGTTTGCCATCGATCGGTTCTGCCAGGTCATTGTCGATGAGTGCTACTGGCTGACGATGTCCGCGGAAGGCTCTGCGCTGGTGCACGAGGTCGTCTCGGATGGGCGGAAGCACTACGCCGGCATCGCGATGGGGGCCCATGACGTACGCGAGCTGGGTGGCGAAATGATCCGTGGGCTACTGGCCTACTTGGTCATCTCCCGCACCACCGACCGGACCCTAGCCGGGCACGCTTTGACTGCCTTGGGGCTGCCGGGCGACGACGAGCAGTTGCTGGAGAAGGTCATGACGTTGTCGCCGATGGGCAATCGGGAGCGTGCCGGCGAGATGCTCGGGCGCGATGCCCGTCAGCGCATTGGGCACTTTCAGGTGTTGGTCCCGGAGGTGCATCGCATCCAGGCCAGCATCTTCACCACCCCCGGCAAAACACCCGTACCAGGGGGCGCGACCGCGGCAGCTGGGGCCCTGTCAGCGGCTGACGCGCGGTCATCGTAGTCCTGATTGCGTGGTGGGGAGCTGCTGAGGGAGCGGGTGGTGAGCCCCGTGAAGGAAGCGACGCAAGACTGAAGGAGGAGAGTCTCGTGAGTGATCCCCGTATATCGGATAGCGCCTCGGTGGAAGAGGGTTCAGAGGCGCCGACGTGGGAGCGTCCTCGTGTTCTGTTGCGCCGTATGCGTTCTTCTTGCGCTGGTGAACGGGCGGAGAGGATCTGGAAATGGACTTTGCCGGCGTGGTCGGGAAAACTTCCCGACGGGCGCCCATACAATTCCTGCCCTTCGGCTGGAGAATGCCGAAAGATGTGTTATGCCCGCGCCGGGATGTTCATGATGCCCAGCGTTCTGCGGGCTCACCAGCGGAACCTTCAGTACGTCATGGATGAACCGGACGCATGGCAAGCTCAGATGATCGAAGAGTTGCAGCTCCCCCGGTTTCGGCCTGTCGGCGACACACCTGCACACGTACGTGTACATGACAGCGGAGATTGGTTTTCCGACGAATACTTGTCGCGATGGCTTGAGGTTATGCGAAGCGCACCTGACGTCGCGTTTTACAACTACTCCAAGGAAGTTGATCGACTAAAGCGCATTGCCCAACCGGATCCACCCCCGAATTTCACGTGGCGGTACTCCTACGGGGGCCTCCAGGACGAACTGATCGAACCCCATGACCTTCATGCTGACGTGTTTCCCGACGAGGAGTCGCTGGCCGCAGCCGGCTACGTCTCGCAGACCCCATCGGATCTGCTCGCCGCCTATGGGCCGGAGAAGCTGGGTCTCGCAGCAAATAACTTGCCGGGGCAGAAGCGGAAGCAGGGCGACAAGTCCTTCAGGGCTCTGCAGAGGGCAGCCAACGCCCGCGCCGCGGGTCGGCGATATCCTCGGCGCGGACCGGTACCCCGCCGCCCCGAGGCGCGATAGTTTCCCTGCCGGCGGCAACCTCTTGTCGGCCGGACGACGCCAATGGGTCTAGCTCCTGACGCGCTCGGCATTTGGCGTTCCCGAACGCAGACAGTTGAACGACGGGCGCGTGGGGAAGACTTGGGGACACATGCCGGTCGATGGGGAGGGGGCGGTGTCCGTGGCCGCGGTCGCAGGTGCGGACTCCCTAGCCGCGAGCCCGCTACCGCTGCGCTGGAAGCTCGCCGCCGTGCGACTGCTGCACGGCCTGCCTTACGCGCGCCTCGCCCGGCTGGAGGCTCTGTATACGGCGGTGCTGGCGGTGATTCCCTCGTGGTGGCCGGGCCGGATTGCGTGTGCGGAACTGAGCCTCGCCACTGTCATCGCGACCGCCCTGACCGGCCGCAAGGCCCGCTGGGTGCACGGCGCCCGCTTCATGCCCCACGCCGCACACGCCTGGGCCGAGGTGCCCGAAGGCACGGTCGGCCGGGACATCGGCGACGCCGTCGACCGGCCGTGGATGCCGGTCCTGGCCGAGCCGTAGCAACTCCCGCGCCACCGTGGTCCGGGGCCAACACGAGCCTCCCCGGCCCTGGACCACGGCATCACTCGTTCGAATGAAATGCTGACGGGGGCGGTCGGGGTGACCAGGGGCGATCCCGGACCTGGGGGAACAATCCCGTTGCTCGGCCCCCTGGTTCGGCTCCCTCATGGGGCGCGTGAGTTCTTCCGTATCCTCCCCGCCTGTCGCCGCAGCGGGCCAGCCACCGGTCATGCACCTTGCCTCCGACCGGCACTTCGAGGCGAGCGTCAACCTGTCCACGTGGGCCATAGCCCGCCGACTCCCGCACACTCTCGCCCAAGCAGCCCGGCTCGGCTGGCGCACCGACCACCGTGCCGTCCTGACCCTGCTCACCTGCCAGATCGGCGCCGCCGCCCTCACCGCCACCGCGCTCGCGGCCACCACTCGCGTTCTGGCCGCTGTGTTCACCAGCCCCGACATCTCCACCGGCCTAGGCGAGAACCTGGCCGCCGTGGTCGTGCTCGCCCTCGCCGCATCCGGCCGCTACCTACTCGATGCCGCCGCCCGCGCGTCCGCCGCGCGCCTCGCACCGAAGGCCGTCCGCGAGGCCGACTTGGAGGTCATCACCGCGGCCACCGCCGCCGAGCTCGTCGCCTACGAGGACCCGGACTTCGAGGACGCCCACGCCGCTGCCTCCGACGGGGCGGAGAAGACCGGCGACCTCATCCTCGACGCCCAGCTGCTGACCTCCGCCGCGGCCCAGATGGCCGCCGCCGCGACGGTCGTCACTGTGCTGCACGCGTTGATGCTGCCGCTGCTTCTCGCCTCCGTCATCCCTTGTGCATGGGGTGCCGTACGGGGGGCGCGGATCGAGCACGGCGCCCACCACCGCAACCTCGCCGACTCCCGTCTGCGCAACGTCTTCCGCGCGTACACCACGGAGCGGGCCACAGCCGATGAGGTCCGCGCAGGCACCATGGCCGGCTTCCTGATCCGGCAGTACCGCATCGTCTCCGGCCGCCTGGACGCCGAGCAGCTCAAGGCCACCCGGCAGGCCCTGGTGGTGCAAGGGATCGGCGATGCCCTTACGGCGGTCGGCACCGCCGCGACCTGGGGCGTGCTCGTGCTCCTGGTGGCCACCGGCCGGATGGAGCTCGCCGCGGCGGGAACTGCCGCGCTGGCGGTGCGGACCTCCGGGGCCGCGCTGGCCACGACGGTACGGGCCGGGGCCCGGCTGTTCCGCACCTCTCTGTCTTTGGACGACTGGGCCCGGTTCCTGGCCGTGGCCAAGCCATGGATGACCCGCCGCGGTTCAGCTCAGGTTGCCGAGGACGGGCCCCAGGTGATCAGCGCTACGGACGTCTCCTTCACCTACCCCGGGGCCGACCGGCCCGCGTTGGACGGCATCGACCTGGACCTCAAGCGCGGCGAGGTCATCGCGCTGGTCGGCGAGAACGGCGCCGGCAAGTCCACCCTCGCCCGCGTGCTGACCGGGCTGTTCCTGCCCACGAAGGGCTCGGTGCGGTGGGACGGCGTGGACCTGGCGGACGCCGACCCGGGCGCAGTGCTGTCGAAGGTGGCGCTTGTGCCGCAGGACTACACGCGCTGGCCACTGGCCGCCCGCGAGAACATCACCCTCGGCCAGCCCCGGCCCGAAGGCGACGTTGCCGTGCACGCCGCCGCCGAGGCCGCCGGCGCCGACAGTGTCATCGCCGACCTGCCCCACGGGCTGGACACCTCGCTGGCCCGCTCCTGGTGGGGAGGACACGACCTGTCCGGCGGGCAGTGGCAGCGCGTCGCCGTTGCTCGCGCTTTCCACCGCGACGCCCCCGTGCTGGTGATGGACGAGCCTACGGCCGCGCTCGATGCCCGCGCGGAGCACCGGATTTACATGCGGCTCAAGCATCTGGCCGCCGGGCGGGCGACCGTGTTCATCACCCATCGCCTGGCCAACACCCGCCTCGCTGACCGGATCATCGTCCTCGTCCAGGGCCGCATCTCCGAAACGGGTACGTATGACGAGCTGATCGACCAGGCCGGCGGCTTTTTTGAGATGTTGAAGTTGCAGGAGGACAGGGACTGATCCATTCGCTCACCTGTGAGCACGGGATCGGAGAGAGCGGCCCGGCGGTGCCCGTCTTACCGATGCGCCGCCGTCGGGATCCGGACCGATGTGGAGGGGACTCGCGGGTAGCCGCGGAGAGCGCCGAAGACCCGCTACATGTAAGGACCTGTGCGCCCGAGACGTCGATGAGAGGCCGGTGCAGTTCGTACGGTCTGTGGACACCGACAAGATGGACTTCGACTGCGGCGTCTTCGGGCGCGAACTCGTCCCCCATAAGAAGGGCACCAAACACCGCCGAACTGTTCAGGATTCAGGTCGAAGGCCCACCGCATATGGCTGATCACACCCTCGTCATCCCTGGCTTCGGCATCCTCCAGCCATGCCGCGCGCGGACACGAAGTTCAATGTCCGCGCGCCCCCTGGCGCAGTGCCTGAGCAGCGTGGTGGAGCAGCTCAGCCAGAGCCTCGTCGAATTCGAAGGCCCAGACCAGTCGGACTGCGGGCAGCACATAAATCTCAAGCCGACGGGTCTCGTATGGAGTTGTTGTTGCCGAGCCGGCGAGCCGCCGAGCCGCGTCTTGATGCCCGGCGAGGCAAGCTTGCTCGGCTGTTGGTCCGAACGCGTACGTCGTTGGCGGGCGGCAGCTGAGCTGGGCGTGGTAAGTCGCGGAAGGGCGCCTGGTGAGCAGCCGGGCCTCCCTCTTACCAGCCAGACGTGATGGCCTTGTGACGGGTGAGGAACTCGCTGGTGAGCAGGGTGGTAAGCGACCTGGCGAGCGTTGGGGCATCCCCGAACTCTGTTCTCAGGAGTGCCGATGCCCGCCCTGTTTCGTCGACTGCGTCAGCGTTTCCCTGCCGGCACGCCGGCGACGCCCGGTGTTCGACTGCGCCTACCGGATGCTCCCGGCGTGCGGACAGCCTCGGGCAGGCGTGGTCGACACCGGGCTCCACGACGTTCCTTCTTGCGCTGTCGCCCTGGCCTTCGCCCTCAGCAGGGCACCCATGGGGGTGGGCGGGGGCTGGTGTTGCTGGCGGTGGTTTTGTTGGGCTTGGCGCTGGCGGCAGTTGCGTGGACCACCGGGTGGTCGTCTCTGGCGCTTCCTCAGACAGGACGTGCTTTTTCGCCTGCTGCTCCGGTGTCCGGCCAGCCCCGTCTCCCGCGGCTCGACGGTGACCCGTGTGACCTTCTCGTGGGGCCGGCGAGCGAGTACTGCCACCTGCGCGCGACCCGGCATCGAACGTCTGCTCCGAGCCGGGACTCGGCGGAAGCGCGGCTGGCCACCGTGGTCTTGGGCCTGGGTGCCCTGACGGCGGGGGCTGGCGCGCTCGTCGTGACGCGGCGGCGGCGGTGAGGCGGTGGTTTGGCCGCGGCGCGGTCCTGGCCGGGGTGACAGGGGGCCTGCTGGTCGCTGCGGCCAGCTCTGCGGTGGCGGCTGACGGTACGGGCCCACAGTCGTTGGCAGCCGATGACGGGGGCCTGCTCGGCCCGTTCAGCAACATCAAGACGCCCGAGGGCATTCCGTCGTCGTTCTACGAACTGACCGGTGGGGGCAATGGCATCTCGGATACCGTGATGCGGTTTATGGCCAGCGGCATGTTCGCTCTGGCTCGCCTGGTCACCGGGTACGCATGCTGGATCGTCGACTGGGTCTACAAGTTTCCGATCACCGATCGGCTTGCATCGACATCCCAGCGGGTTGCTGACGCCTATGCGCAAAATATCGTCACTCCTCTGGGTTTGGCAGGTCTCTTCACTGCATGGGCTTTTGCTTTTGGTCTGTTCATGGTGGCGCGTGGCCGTGCAGGGCGTGGTCTCGGAGAGATCCTGGTGACACTGTTGATCGCTGCCATCGGAGCTACATCGCTGGTGCGACCCGATGTGATGCTCGGACAGAATGGGCCGTTGCATCAGGCTCAGCGCGCCGCATTGGAAGCCGCTGCAATCACGACGAAGGCGACCTCGGAGCCCAAGGATGATCCCAATGATCCGTGCAACCTGATGGGCCCAGCGAAGGACATCTGCGAACGAAGCGGCATTCCGGAAAAGGAAAAGAAAGAAGCGGAGAAGAAGGAGAAGAAGCGCGCGGAGTCGTGCAAGTACATGATCGGCCCTGCGCGCGATCTGTGTATCAACGGCAGGACGGAACCGGTTTCAGAGGATGTATCCCGTCCGATCACTAAGACCCTGACTGACGTGTTGATCGTGCAGCCCTACCAGCTCCTGCAGTACGGGCAGAGCATCGACAAGGACAGTCCCTTGTACAAGGACTACCAAGCAGCCCTGGTCACTGGAGATGCGGACCCGACGGCGCATCCATGCGACATGTTGGACGGAAAGGTAGCTGCCCTGTGCCGCCAACGCAGCAAGAACCTTAGTGAGCAATGCGATGACCTGCCGAAGCCGAGCATGGAGATGTGTCGGGAAGACAACGGCGCCGGCGGCGGCAATGGAAAGGTGCAAGAGGAGCTGTTGAAAAAGGACGGGCCGGAGGGAGAGGCAGCCGCCGCTTACATGTCGTCGATGACGTGGGAGCGGGTTCTGGGCGCATTGTGTGTGCTTGTAGCAGCGTTGGTGATGGCTGCAGTCGTAACCGCGATGGCATTTGCGATGGTTGCCGCACAGTTCGCCTGCGTGCTCGCGGCTTGCGCCACCTATGTGGTGTTCGTGGTGGCACTGTTGCCGGGGCCGAACAGGATGATGCTCTGGCGATGGGTCGGCGTCTTCGCCTCTTCCACGGTCGTGCTGTTCTGCGTCTCTGTGTTCATCCCGCTCTTCGGCGTAGCCGCCCGGACGTTGCTGGAGTCGGAGGACACCGCCTTGATCGAACGCCTCGTGCTGCTCGATGCGTTGGCAGTGACCGCCGTCGTGCTGCATCGCCGGATGGTGGCTAGGGGCAGCAACCTCGGCCATGCCTTCGCGTCCTGGATGCGCTTCGCCAAGGTCGGCGGTACTCACATGATGGGCGACGAAGCTGCGGGGATGGGAATGGCTCTGGCAGCTGCCGGTGCCGGCGGGCGCGGATCCGGAGGCATCCCCCCCAGCGCCTCGGTCTCTTTGGCTCGCAGTGGTGCCTCTCCTGCCCATGCAGCGCTGGCCATGCGGCGGGCAAAGCTCGCCTCGGGCATCGCAGCTCTGTCAGACACAGCGGGTCTGCCCGGAAATCCAATGTCGGCTCTGGGCGAAGCACGTGCGGAGGTCCGCCGCGCAGCGGCTCCGTTGTCAGTGCCGCTGCGAGCAGCCCAACTGGCCTGGGTTGGCCCACCGCGCGAGCCAAACTGGCGAGACGGTGCGGCGGGCAATGGGCCCCGCGGTCGCGATGGCACCAATGCACCCGGAAGGACGCGGGGTGGTCAGCTGGCCTTCGACCCGCGGACGGGCGAGATCCTCTCCGAGCGGCCCAATGAGGTTCGACCCGTCGGTCAACGCCTGCGAGAGCGTGTCTCGCGCACACGCGGCGGCCGGGTGCTGCTGGGCGCGGCGCGCGTGGCATGGCACACCACGGTCGGCTTGCCCGCTGGGTGGGAACGGCTGCATCGCCGCAGGAGCGACTTCACCAGGGAGATGTATCGACAGCTGGACCACTACACCAAGGCTCGGGAGAACTGGGGCTCGCTGTCCCGTAACGGGATGCGGCGCATCACCCGCGGTCGAAGCGATCGGGTACAGAACTGGGTCAGGTCGCGCGGTGCCTCTCTTCGTAACCACCTCTGGCGCGGGAGGAGGCTGCCGTGAAGAAGCTTGGATGCCTGGTCGTGCTGTTCGGACTGTTGCTGTTCGGGATACCACTGGGCCTGATCGTGGTGGCCAGCAACAAGCCGCGGCAGGATACGACGATGTCTGCGGCAGCCGCGGCGGCCCCCGACATTCCTGCGCGCATGTTGCAGGCGTACCGGAATGCGTCAGCGAAGGTCGCCTCCGTTGTCCCGAAGTGCCAAGGGATGACATGGGCCGTGGTGGCCGGCATCGCCAAGGTGGAGTCCAATCATGCCGCTGGCCACACCATCGCTGATGACGGGACCATCAGTCCGCCCATCTACGGGCCTCGGTTGACGGGAAGTGGGGTGGGAGGAAACACGCAGTACTTCGCCGATACCGACGGCGGAAAGTACGACGGTGACCCCACCGCAGAGCGTGCTGTCGGGCCGTTTCAGTTCATGCCCTCGACCTGGTCGAGCAGTGGCCAGGACGGCAATGCGGATGGTCGAAAGGATCCTCAGAACGCTGATGATGCGGCGCTGAGCGCCGCTGTCTACCTGTGCGGGCAAGGCCGGAACTTGGCCGACGCACGCCAGCTCCACGATGCGGTGTACTCCTACAACCACTCGGAGGCGTACGTCTCGGAGGTCACCGGTTGGATCAGCCGGTATGCCCAGCTCGATTCGAAGTCCACGTCGCCAATGTCGGCGACCGGCTCGGCGAAGAACGTCATCGAGGCAGCGCTGTCCCAGCTCGGCATGCCGTACTCATGGGGTGGCGGCAACGCCAGCGGAGCAACTACAGGTATCTGCTGCTCACCGGGGGGAAAGTCTGGAGCCTCCATCAAGGGGTTCGACTGTTCGGGGTTGACTCAGTTCGCATTCGCGCAGGTCGGCGTTCAGCTCCCTCGCACGGCAGCTGCCCAGGCCCAGGTCGGCCGACGGATACCCGCCAGTCAGGGGCTAGCTGCCTTGCACCCCGGTGATCTGGTGTTCTTCGGGTACGGGACGGACTCGTCGATCTATCACGTCGCCATCTATCTGGGGTCCGGACAGATGCTCGACTCTCCCCGTCCTGGAAGTATGGTCCGCCGCGAGGCTGTCTGGCAGGACGGGTTCGCCGGCGGGGCTCGGGTGATCTGATGGAACACACCAGGCCCAGGTACTCCGTTGATCCGGCTGGTCCGTATCGTCACGTCGATCGTCGTGTGCGACCGGGTGTCCGCGTGCAGGCTACGCGGTCGGGGGCATCCTCCCGGCCATCTCGGTCCCGTCCTGGTGACGCGCCGGATGTGGCTGGGCGGCCTTGGCTCGGCCACAGCGTGGAAAAGACGCCGCGAGTGCGCAGTTCACCGTCCAATCGAGTTCGAGGGGCGGGATCCTCCACCGCAGCGTTGCAACGCCGCTGGCCTTGGGGGCCGATAGCGCTGGCTTCCGGGTTCGCGGTCCTCGGCCTGACCCTTCTGGTCCGCGCCCCCGCCCAGCCTCTAGCGGCTGGCGGGGCTGCGACTGCGGTTCCTTGGAGCACTGAGTCGAAGAGGCCGAGCCCGTCCTCGCCTCACCAGACAGTGCCCCCCAACCGTGTCACTGGCGGGATTCCGGTCCCAGGAGATGGGCCGGCCGGCGACGCCGCCGTCCAACGCCTGCTCGATCGCAGCTCGCCCCCCGACCTGCCCCGATCCTTGGAGGCCCGGCTCGTTCAGCTTGGCATGCAGGTGTGGGAAGCCGACGTTACTGGCCGTGGGCGTGAGCGGTGGCCGAAGTATTTCGGCTCCAGTGGACCTGCGGCAGGGGGCGGTCGTTCCGTGTACCGCGATGTGCGAATCCAGGCCGGCATCGCTCGAAGAGCCGGCAGTGGGCTGGTCGATGTCCGGTTGGTTTGGGCCGCCACGGACCCGTCTGGTGATCGACGCGACGGACGCCTGGCCCAGTTGTCGTTCCGTCCAGTTCCTGGCCATCCGAATCGTTGGGAGCCCGTTTCATGATCAGCTATGCCTCTTCTCTATGGACCGCGGGGACGGGCCTTGTCGGTGCTGTCGTCGCCACTGTCACGTGGGCCAGCAGCCATCTGATCCTGCTCTGCTGCGTGGGAGCAGTTGTCTGGATCGCCTTCGAGGCGGTGCGGACGCGTTTGGCGGACAAGGCGTCTCGCCGGCGGGCGGCTGTCCGCCTCATACCGGGCAAGACTTTTCAGACCAATGACGAGGAAATCTGGCGCTATGCCACGTTGCTTGCTCGCGTGGCCATGAGTGGTCCGTGGTGGGTTCCCCGCAGGGCGAAAACGGCTCGGCTCCGCATGACGGCCGATGGCAGCCGCCCGCTGGACTTCAGGGTGGAGGGCCCTGCGGCTGCCCGCCACCTGCTGGTCACCACTCCGTACCGCGGCGTCCAGGCCGTCCGGGCTACGCCTGCCCCGCGGGGCAAGAAAGCCAAGCACACTGCCCGTGCAGAGTTCATAGTCCGTGGATCACCGGCTGCGTACCTGCGCGAGGTGCCGCTCCAACCAGACCCACTGCAGCCACTCGTCGATGCGCTGGCAACCGTTCGCTCGGACCTCGGTGACCGAGTTGAAATCTGCCTCGACATCCAGCGCATCCCCGTCTGGCAATTGCAGCTACGTCGTTGGACGTTGTTGGCCGAAGCTCGCCAGAAGGCGATCCGCGCGGCGCAACAGGAGCAGAACGCCTCCATGCGGGTCGAGGAAGGTTGGCGTACGGCGCTTGCGAACCTGGTTTCCTTTGGCCACGAGGAGTCGCGAACGCGACTTTCGGTGCCTCACCGACCACGGCCGGTGGACCGCGGCAAGGTGCTGGGCAAATTGCAGGATCCGGCTGGCCTGGTGCGCGTGCAGATCCTGGTGCGAGCCCTGTCCAACCAAGACGGGCGGGCTCAGCAACGGATCGGGCAGATCGCTGCTGCCCTGGACGTGTTTGCGGGCACCAATCGTTTGATCCACACAGGTCAGCGGCTGGGGCCGATTCGGTTCGGCCCCGACCACCGGTTGCTTCGTAAGGGCTTTGACAAGCGATGGGCGACAGCCCAGATCAGGGGCCATTCGTCGTGGGTGCGCGTGACCGAGATCGCTGGGCTTCTCAAGCCACCGACGATGCACTGCGTGCTCCCCGTTCTGCCTGGCGAGGTGCCTACGTACGTGCCGGGAAGCTCTTCGGCGCAGGAGCTGATGGTGCACGGTTGGTACCCGGGCCCAGATGGGAGGGACCGCTTGCTCGGCACGCGGCTGAGCGAGACGCTCTTCAGCTTGCGTGTCGGCAAGAGCACCTACGGCAAGACGGAGCAAGCACTGTGCCAGTTTGTCGGCCTTGCGCACGCCGGCGAAGCAGGGATGTTCATCGACCCCCACGGTGACTCTCTGCGCAGTGCCGCCCCCTATCTTGCGCACGATCCGATCATGAAGCGGCTGGTGTGCCTGGACTTGACGGGTCGGCTCGGGGGGCGTACGCCGATGGGGACGTGGAACATCTTGAGTCTGGAGCGGGGGCAAAGACCAGACGAGGTGGTGCGCACTGTCACTGATGCCGTCGCTGGGACTCTGGGGTGGAATGATGCAACGCACCCGCGAGCGTTGACATTGCTGACCAAATCAGTGGAGTTGCTTGTAGCGTTCAACGTCAGGGCTCTTGAGGAGAACGCGCCGTCACGGCAGGCAACGCTCTTTCAGATCCGGACTCTTTTGACCAATCCTTCGTGGCGCGAACAGGTGCTGCGGGCCGTGGACAGAAAAGTCGGCGAATGGTGGCGTGTCGTTTTCCCGACGTATCCCCCTGACTCCCCCGCACCAGTGGTCAACCCATTGGAGCGACTGTATGCCAATCCCGTTACGCGAGCTTTCCTGGGCAGCCCAACGAGTACCTTTGACTTCCGTGAGGCGATGGACAGCGGAAAACTTGTTTGGGTTTGCCCCTCGGCAAGTGGCCCGACGGACCGACTGTTGCTCTCGCTGATGTTCGCTGACTTCTTCCGGGCCGGACTCTCGCGTCGCGATCTGCCCGAGCGTGAACGTCGTCCGTTCCATGCCTTCGTGGACGAGCTGATCAGCATCGACGCGGCTTCCTCCAGCGTCATTGCGCAGGTCAGCGAGGAGTTGCGGAAGTTCGGCATCCGACTGCATGCCATGACACAGCTGCTTCAACGGGTCTCTGCCGCCACGCGAGAGAGCCTGATGCAGAATGCCTCGGTGATCTCCTCAACCGCTGGATCAGTTGAGGCAGTCGGCATCGTGGCCAGGGAGTGGGGCTCCGTCGACCTCGTCGAGATTGCCGATCTCCCTCGCTATCACCACTACGTCACTCTCACGGTGGATGGCCGTCGGGTCGGCCCCCTCCTCATTCGTGGGCCGCAGCTCAGCGAACTCTTCGATGATCTCGCTCGCCCCGGGCAGCTGCGAGCATTGCGGGCAGCCATAGACGCCAACCTACGGTCCCGTCCACAAGCCGAGTTGTGCGAAGAAGTGCAACAGCACGAAGCCTTCGTTGAGGAATTCCTGAAGGGAGTGAAGGCGAACAGGCACACACAGAAAGTGTCGTTGAGCAAGGCTCATGGGGCGACGCACGCCGGTGGATCCGATCCGATCGATGACGAACTGCCAACCTCGCACACCGATGCCTAGCAGGTGTCAGCACAGCGTCCGGCAGGAGGTATTGGCCTCGCTGAGATTCCGACGCGTCGGCGGGCCAGACTTCAGATCACGAGGTGATCAAGAGGGTCCAAATTTGGGCGAGTTGCGCAAGCCTTCGCATGATGCCGAGACAGAAGCGCCAGCGGGCTAAGGAAAATCCTGACGACTGGCCTCGTTGAGGCAGCCGGAAGACGAACAGGATGGCCCGGCGTGGAGCCGTCACACTCCCCGCCGGGCACCTGAGCATACAGGCCCCACAGCACCGAGATGGGAAATATTCAAGGATGCATGAGAATCCGCGCGCCCGGTCTCATGCCATCATCCGGGGTGCCTGCCGTGCCTCATTTTCACCTAACGAAATGCGAGTTGGCCGCCGAACATTTTCGCAGCTACCGTGAAGGAAAATCGTCGGATGGCGTCACCGCCTTCCGCCTTATCGACCGTCGATCGTGCTGGCTTCGCCGGGGACGGTGGGGCCATGGGAGGGAACCAGATGGCCGGAAATACTCCGCGGAACGGGATGTCACGGATACCTGGGCGGGTGTCGGCCGCATTCTTCGTAGGCTGTGCCGCGGTGGCATTGGCCGCATGCGGCGGCACGAGCGATCCGTCCCACAGCCGCGCCACCTCAACGCCGTCGCACGCGATCAGCGCGGCACCGACGGCGGGGCAAACCGATCTGCAGGAGCAGGAGATTGCGCGGGCGGCCGTGCTGGCGTCGTACCGGGCGTTGTGGAACGCGCAGGTCAAGGCGTATGCCAGGGCCAGCGATGCGGGTACGGATCTCCAGAAGTACGCGACAGCAGGCGCCCTTGCACAGGCGATGGGCGACCTCCAACGCCTCAAGGCCAGGCACCAGGTAGTGCAGGGCGAGCCGACGCACAATCCCACGGTCACGTCGATCAATGTCAACCAGAAGATCCCGGACGCGAAGGTCACGGATTGCTTGGACGTCTCAGGGTGGAAGCTGATGACAGATGACGGCAAGCCGGTGCCCATATCCAAGGGCGTTCTCAAGCGCTACATCGCGACAGCTACGGTGCAGAAGTGGGGGCAGCGGTGGATGGTGACCCAGCTGGCTCCTGATCCACAGAGGAAGCCGTGCTGATGTGGCGGCGCCTGGGCGCGGTGCTCGCTGCCGGCATGATCGGAGCGTCGATCCCGGCGGTTGCGGCTGCCGATGATGGTGCTGCCGGGCTGTGTGGGGCCCAATGGGTCTGTCTCAGGGCTGCCTCGCCGGGAAACCCTGGGAGCGGAGGCACCGACGGTGGCCCGTCGGCCACGGCGCGCTCTGCGAAGGGAGCTGTTGCGCCTCCTGAGGTGTGCTGGAACCAGCGGCTGTCTCCGCAGCCCCCGGTGTGGAGCCCCCTGTGGGAAGGTCACCGGCCAGGAGACGGGGCGGTGTACATGCGGGTGTGCCCGCACACCTCGGGCGCGGCCTACCTGGCCCCTGGTGTGTTCGCTCCGGGCCCTACATTCTGGGCAGCTACGCCGCCGCCTGCCCGCGCCGTGGATCCCGAGGTCTTGGCGCGCCAGGCCGTTGACCGGATGAGGCTGACCGGTCCAGACATCCAAAGTCCAGCAGCGGACCGGAGGTACCTGGTCGGGATGCCGATGTGGATGCACGTAGGCGTCTCACCGACCACGTTCGGTCCGAACTCGGCCAGTGCGACGGCCGGCGCTGTGACGGTGAAAGCTACCGCCCGCGTCACCAGCGTCCGTTGGGCGATGGGAGATGGCACGACTGTCTCGTGCCCGGGTCCGGGTGCCGTCTACGAGCCGAGTCACGGGAGGAAGACCTCACCGGACTGCGGCCACGTCTACAGCCGCACATCGGCGGACCACAGCGGGTCGACGTACGCGGTCTCCGCGACCTCGCAGTGGGAGGTCGATTGGACCGGCGCCGGTCAGCAGGGCCAATTCACCGTGGAGCGAAGCTCGCAGGTGCACATATCGGTCGGCGAACTCCAGGCACTCGGATAGAGGAGGTGCGGGTGAGCAAGAACGAGGCGGCGTCTGACGGGGACGTCTCTGGCCTTGAGCGTGCGCGACCGGTGGCGCCGCCTCGCGTGGGCCCGCGCCGTCGTCGGCCCGGCGTGATCGCGTTGGGTGTGGTGCTGATCGCCGGCGGCGGCGTGGGCGGGTCGATGCTGTACCTGCACAACGGGCAGCGCACACCGGTGTTGACCGTCGTGCGACACATCCCGGTGGGCGCGACCATCACCGATGCTGACCTGGGTGAGGCATCGGTGGCACTCGATCCATCGATCAGAGCCGTCCCCTCCCGTGACCGGGGCTCCGTGGTCGGCAAACGCGCCGCCGCGGCTTTGACGCCGGGCAGCTTGCTTTCCTCTTCGCAGGTGACGACCGCGACGTTGCTGAAGTCGGGAGAGCAACTGGTGCCGGTCGGCCTCAAGCCTGAGCAGGTCCCGGCCAGCTCGGGCACCTTCCTATTCCCCGGTGCACAGGTGCAGATCGTGCAAGTGCCCGGTGAGAACCAGCCGGCCAAAACGCCAGGAGCTCAAGCGGATGGTCAGCCCATCTCCGCGCGAGTGGTACAGGTGGGCGCTCCGGCTCCCGGTACGGGTGCGGTGGTGGTCGATGTCGCCGTCGCGTCGGTGGACGGGCCCCGACTGGCGGGGTGGGTTTCCTCGGGAAACGCGCGGATTTTGGTCAATGCTCCAGGCGATGGGGCCTGACGATGCCTGTGATCGCGTTGGCCGGCTGTAGCGGTTCCCCCGGGGTGACGACGTCGTCCCTAGCGCTTTTGCTGTCCTGGCCGCTGATGCAGGGCCGGCGGATGGTGCTGGCCGAGTGCGACCCCGACGGTGGGTCGGTGCTCTATGGGATGTTGCAGGGCTCGCTGGGTGATGAGTACGGGATGCGGCATCTGTCGGTGGCCGCGCGGCGCGGGGACATCGAGGACACGTTCTGGCGTCAGTTGATCGTCATGGATGAGGTCAGCCAGGACCGGCTCATCCTGCCCGGGCTGACCGATCCCGCGCAGGCGGCGGCCATGGCTCCTGCCTGGGCGCGGCTGGCGGCATTGTTCGGCCGCATCGAGCAGGAAGCGCAGCACGATGTGCTGGTCGACCTGGGCCGGCGGGGGGCGTTCGGGCCGAGCGGTGTGCTGGCCCAGCAGGCTGACCTGTTGGTGGTCGTCGCACGCTCGACGCTGCGGGGCGTGCAGGCTGCCCGGTCCCGGCTGGAGGCACTGCGCGAGCAGTTTGGCGAGCTGGGTGTACTGCTGGTGGGCTCCGGCCCCTATGGGACACGCGAGGTGGAGCGGGCGTTGCGCACGCCGGTGGTGGCCAGATTGCCGTACCAGCCGGAGTTGGCCCGGGTGCTGTCCGATGGTGCACCGGCCCCGCGGACCTTTGCGCGCAGTGCGCTGATGCGGGCGGCGAACGGGGCGTCCACCCCGCTGCTGCAGCGGGCGATGCTGCGCCGCTCGCGGCTTGCGCCGGCAGCGGTGCGGGAGGGGGAGGGCCGTGCTGGGTAAGCCTTTGCACCCGCACCACGGAGGTGTTGGCGACGTGAGGCCGGCGTCGGTGACGCCGGTGGAGGGTCCCGGCCCGCTGGCCGGTGGAACGCCGACGCGTATCGGCGCAGCACCTGGCGACGCTGTGGGTGCGGTGTTGGGGGAGGTTCCGCAGGTTCACCTCGACTACCAAGTGGTTGGGGAGATCAAGCGCCAGGTCGCCAAGCAGATCCATCGGTGGCGCCAGTCGGCTTCCGGGCCGGTGAGCCGTGCGTCGCTGGAGCAGCGTAGCCGGGGGTGGATCAATGAGGCGGTGGCGTTGTGGTCGGATGGCGTGGCGGCCCGCCACGGGGTGGGTCCCTCGCCGGCTGAGGACGCGGCGATGGCCCAGGCCGTGTTCGACGCGCTGCACCGGGCCGGACGTCTACAACGGTACTTGGAGCGTCGGGACGTCGAAGACATCCTCATCAACGGGCACGACCAGGTGTGGCTGGACCGCGGGGAGGGGCCGCTGGTGCAGGCGGCGCCGGTGGCCGACTCGGAGGAAGAACTTCTGGAGCTGCTGCGGGATCTGGCGCGTAACACCGAGGGCGGACACGGGGAGCGGTCAATCTCCACCGCCAGTCCGTCGCTGGCGTTGCGGTTGGCGGACGGGTCGCGTCTGCAGGCGGTGACCGGGGTGAGCGGTGAGCGGACGTACGTGACGATCCGGCGCCATGGTGTCGAGGACGCTGACTTGGTGGACATGGTGCGGCTGGGGATGATCAGCGAGCCGCTGCGGGCCTTTTTGGCGGCGTGTGTGGACGCGTCGAAGAACGTGATGATCGTGGGGCCTCAGCGGGCGGGGAAAACGTCGCTTATGCGGGCGATGCTGCGGCAGTTTGATCGCGATGAGCGGTTCGCCACGATCGAGAGTGAATTCGAGCTGTGGGCACACACCAATGACTACTTCCGGCAGGTCGTGCCGCTGGAGGCCCGGGAATCCAACGGCGAGCGGGGACCCGATGGCCGGCCGGTGGGTGAGATCACCATGTTGGACCTCATGTACTGGGCGTTGCGGATGTCGCTGTCGCGGATCGTGGTCGGTGAGGTTCGTGGTCCAGAGGTCACCGCGATGATGCAGGCGATGACCAATGGTCAGGGCGGCAACCTGTGCACGCTGCATGCCACCAGCCCGCAGTTGGTGTTCGATCGGATCGCCGAGCTGTATCTGGAGGCAGGAAGCAACCGTTCGGAGGCGTTGGCCTACCGGCAGGCGGCCAACGGATTGGACTTCGTCGTGTTCGTGTCGATGACGGACGAGACGAAGATCGGTGGGCGTCGGCACCGGTACGTCAGTCACGTGCTGGAGGTAGCGGGTCTGGGTGAGAGTGGCCGGCCGGCCACGAACGTGATCTTCGGGCCTGATGTGGAGATGGGTGAGCTCCGTGCCGTGCCGCAGCGATATCCGGCGTGTATCGATGATCTGCGCCGCGTGGGGTTCTCCTCGCTTCATCTGAGTGACCGGTATGGCACATGGGAGCGACCGCTGGAGCTGAAGGTGGGGTCGCGGTGACGCTGGTGTGGGTGATGGTGTGCGCGATGGCGGTGCCCGCGGGGCTGGTGGGTGTGGTGGCCGGCCTCGTGGGGACACAGCAGCCCCCTTCGGTGGGGTGGTGGCGGCGCTGGCGTGCTGATCGAGTGGCTTCCCTGCCGGCGGGCGAGCAGCGCAAGCGCCGTTCCCGGTGGATCGCGGCCGCGGTCTTGGGGGTGGCGGTGTGGCTGGTCAGTGGTGTGTTCGCGGTGGCGGCGTTGTTGGCGGTGGCGGTGGTCGGGGTGCCCTGGCTGCTGTCGCCGACGAGGTACGCGGGCACCCGGATCAAGCAGCTCGAAGGGCTGGGCGAGTGGTGCCAACGGTGCGCGAACGCACTGCAGTTGGGCATGGGGTTGGAGCAGGCCCTGGCCTCCACAAGGAAGAACCCCCCGAAGGGCCTGGAGGATCAGATCACGGATCTGGCTGACCGGCTGCAGGTGGGGTGGCGCCCGCAGGAGGCCCTGCGGCAGTTCGCCGCCGAGGTGAACGACGTCACGGCCGACAAGGTGGCGGCCGCACTGCTGCTGTCGGCAGCCAGTCGGGGACCGGGGCTGGCCCGGTCGTTGGAGGACATGGCCGAGTCGGTGCGAGAAGAAGTCGCACGCCGTCGGACGATCGAGGCGGACAGGGCCAAGCCGCGGACCACGGTCCGGTGGATGACGATCATGACGCTCGGCATAGTCGCCGCCGGGTTCCTGGTGCCCGACTACACGGCCCCGTACGGGAGCGTGCTGGGCCAGTTGGTGTTGGCGGGATTGGGCGGCGGGTTCGTCGCGGTGTTGGTGTGGATGCGGTCGTTGGCCGATCACCGGCCCGTGCCGCGTTTCCTGGTTGCTGATCCGCGCAGTCGTGTCCGTCAGATGTCGACCACAGGGGCTGTGGACGCGGTGGGGGCGAGGGTGCGATGAGCGTGGTGCCTGGCGTCATAGCGGGCGTTGCCGCGGGTGGTGGTCTCGCGCTGCTGGTCGGTGAACTGGGCAGGGTGCAGCCGTCCTTGGAACAGTCGTTGCGCCGTGCGTCAGGGGGTGTCGCGGTTGCGGCTGCGGCCAGTCGGGATGAAGCGGTCGGGCGGTGGGTGCTGCAGCGTCTGCGTCACGTGCCGGGGGTGAGCATCCCTACCCGGAACCTGTTGCTGTTGCAGCAGGCCCCCGAGCGGTTCGTGGTGCTGAAGGTGGGCATGGCGGTACTGGGACTGCTGCTGCCGTCGGTGGCGCTGTTGCCGTGGATGTTTCTTGGCGGCGGCGTCCCCTTTGTCGTGCCGACCGCGGCGGGGCTGGCTGCGGCAGCGGTGTTGTGGTTCGTTCCCGACCTGTCGGTGCGGGACCAGGCGAAGCGGGCTCGGGAGGAGTTCGCCCATGCTATGGCGGCCTACCTGGACCTGGTTGCGCTCAAGCGGGCCGGGGACGCCGGGCCGACCGAGGCCCTGGAACAGGCCGCGGGTGTCGGTGAGGGATGGGCGTTCCAGCGGATCGGGCAGGCGCTGGCGCGCGCCCGGATCGACAAGATCGCGCCATGGCAGGCGTTGGCCGACATGACCGAGGAGTTGGGTCTGCCCGTGCTGAGCGACGTCGCCGACATCATGCGGCAGTCCAGCGACGACGGTGCGGCCGTCTACTCCACGCTGCGCGGTCGAGCCCGGGCGTTGCGTACCGAACTGTTGGAGGCGCAGGCGGCCGAGGCCAATGCCGACAGCGAGAAGATGACCGCTCCCGGTGCCCTGCTCGCTGTGCTGGTCATGCTGCTTCTCGCCTTCCCGGCCGTCATCCGCATCGTCGCTACCTGACTCGTCGAAGGGAGAACGTCATGTTGACCAAACTGGTGGCGCGCGCCTCTGTGTGGGCTGCCGACTACCGCGAGCGGATGGCCAAGTCGCTGGCACAGCCCGATCGCGGGGACATCAGCATCACCACCGTCATCATCTGGGCTGCCGCCATTGGTGGAGCGATCGTGATCGCTGGCACCATCGCCGCGGTGGTCAAGAAGTACGACGGCAAGCTGGGGGGCGTGTGAACCATGCCCGGCAGCGGGGGAAACAGCGATGGCCGAGGAAGGTGGTGGCGGCGGGATCAGGGGGAGGCATCGGTGCAGATGGCGATCGTGCTGCCGGCCATCATCGTGCTGACCCTCGCCGTGGTGCAGGCGGGGCTGTGGTTCCTGGCGCGCGGCATCGCGCTGACCGCTGCACGTGAAGGCGCTGCCGCCGCACGGAGTTACCACGCCACGCTCGGCCAGGGGCAGGAGCGTGCCCGCTCGGTGCTGGACCGGACCGCCGGGGATCTGCTCACCGGCGCCACGGTTCAGGCGGCCGGCACCGGGGAGCGTGTCCGTATCGAGGTCACGGGGCGTGCCTTGTCGCTGCTGCCGGGCGTTCCCGGGCTGCAGATCACTCAGGTCGCGACGGGCCCTATCGAGCGCTACACCTCGCCCGGAGGCTGAGATGCGTGTGCGCTGGCGGTTTGGCGATGACCGGGGCAGTCAGGCGGTCGAGGCAGCCATCGTGACGCCGTTGCTGGTGATGCTGGTGTGCCTGGCCATCGCCGCCGGCCGCCTGGTGCTGTCCGGCTCCCATGTGGATGCGGCGGCTGCCGATGCGGCCCGCGAAGCATCTTTGGCTCGCAGCGTCGAGGCCGCGCAGACTGGCGCCCTTGCCGCAGCTCGCGACACGCTCGGCCGCCAGGGGGTGTCGTGTGCGAGTACCAGCGTGTCGGTCGACACCAGCGGTCTCAATGCCCCCGTCGGTCAGCCCGCCGCGGTGACGGCCACGGTGCGGTGCAGCGTGAAACTGACGGATCTGCTGCTGCCCCTGCCGGGGGCGCACACACTGACGGGGACGTTCACCTCCGTGGTGGACACCTACCGAGAGCGAGTGGCGGGCTCATGACGCACCGGTGGGGAGGGTGGCGAGGGGATCGTGGATCGATCTCGGTGTACACGGCGATCTGCGCCGTGGCGCTACTGGCGCTGATCGGACTGCTCGTCGACGGGTACGGGCGGGTGCGGGCGGTGGAGCAGGCCGATGCGTTGGCGACGGAGGCGGCGCGGGCCGGGAGTCAGGCCGTCGATCCGGCCCAGGCTGTGCCCGGTCGGCAGGTGGTGGTTGATCCGCAGGCCGCCCGGGCGGCCGCGCAGGCATATCTGCGGGCGCACGGTGCGTCTGCGACCGTGACGGTCTCCAGCGGCGGCCGTCAGCTGAGCGTCAGCGTGCACACCGCCTACGCCGCGAAGTTCCTGCCCCTGGAGCTGGCGGTGTCCGGCCACGGGCACGCCAGCCTCGTCCGTGGCGTGGCAGTCGAGGAGGGATCCTGATGCCTACTGTTTCTCACCACCGGGGTGTTCTCCGGAAGCCGGGTGCGGTGGTGCGCGCGGTCGTCAGCGTGGTGGTGCTGGCCGCTGCGATGATCGGGGCTCCGGTCGGTCTTGCGATGGCGTCGCCCCTGGTGTGGGCCAGCGGTGGCGATGCTCTGTTCCACCTGCTCAGCCGTCCCGATACCGGTGCTGCGGCCCTGGTGGTCGTGCTGGCCGTCGCCTGGCTGGCCTGGGCGCAGTTCACGCTGAGCGTGTTGGTCGAGATCGTCGCGCAGGTCCGTGGCCGCGTCATCCGCCCGAGGTGGTCCCTGGCGGTCAGCCAGCGTGCCGCGGCGACGCTCATCAGCAGCATCGTGGTGCTCCTGCCGACCGGCACCGCGCTGGCGGCTCCCGTCTCTGCTCATGCCATCAGCGCTCATCCAAGTGCTGGGCCGGCTCGTGGCCCGTCCTCGCTTGGCGACGCGACGCCGGCCGCGAGGACAGCGCAGATGGACGGTCCTATGGTCCAGGCGGCTCAGACGCAGACGCAGCGCACCTACACCGTGCGGGAGGTCAGGCCGGCGGAGAGTCTGTGGGGCATTGCCGAGAAGGAGTTGGGTAACGGGGAGTTGTGGACGGCTATCGCCGACCTCAACGAGGGCCGCACCATGCCAGACGGCGCGATCTTCCACGCTGAGGGGTTCATACAGCCGGGGTGGGTACTGCGGCTACCAGATACTGGGCAGCACGCCGGACAACCCCACGATGCCAAGGCGCGGACCGTGGTGGTCAAGGAGGGCCAGACACTCTCCGACATCGCCCGGCAGCAACTCGGCGACGCCTCCCAGTATCCGCGGATCTTCGAAGCCAACCGCAACGCGCGGTTCACCGACCCCGGCCTCATCTACCCCGGGCAGCACCTGACGGTGCCCTCACCGACCAGCGACGGCACGAAATCCTCAAAATCCGCCCCGCCTCCCGACACGTTGCACCGCCCCGCCCCGAGCCAGGGCTCACCGGGCGCCCAGCGTGATCGAGATACCCAAGCCCTGCCCCACCAGAACAACCATGCCTCGCCCCGTCCCAAGCAACCGGAGCAACCCGCCGGTCCGTCCTCAGCCGACCCGACGCACACGGCGGCCGCCGCTCCCCCGGCGGCGCACCCCTCCCCCACGCCGACCCCCACTTCTGAACCCAGCACCGCTCATCCCTCTCCTACCTCGGCGGGCCCTGCGGCACCGGACGCGAGGAACGTCAGCCACCAGTCCGACACCGGCATCGGGACCCAGCAACTCGCCGGAATCGGGGCACTACTGGCTGCGGCGCTGACCGGCGGGCTGGCGCTGAAACGCATCCTCCAACAGCGACGACGCAAGGCGGGCGAGACGATCGCCATGCCCGACGAAGCCAGCGCACTGGAGCAGTCCCTGGCCGCGGCCGCCGAACCCGGCAGCGTCCAGCTTCTGGACACCGCCGCGCGCACCCTGCACCACCACCTGCTCGACCAGGGCGAAAAACTGCCGGCGCTGCACGGCGCCCGAGTCACCGGCCGAACCGTGGAACTTCGGCCCGACGCCCCCGCCACGGCACCGATCCCGCCGTTCACCGCGGGGGCGGACGGGTGGTGGACCCTGCCCGAGAAGGCTCAGTTGCTCGACGCCGACCAGGCGCGGAAGGTGCCCGCGCCGTGGCCGGGCCTGGTGACCATCGGCAGCAACCCCGATGGCGATCTGCTGCTGGTCAACCTCCCCCACACCCGCACCCTTTTGATCGAGGGCAACGAGGCGGAGGTGCGCACGGTGGTACGGGCCATCGCGATGGAGGCCGCGACATGCAGTTGGAGCGACCGCACCGAGATCCTCACCGTGGGACTGGGAGAGGAGTTGTCCACCCTTCTCCCCCAGGGTCGTGTCCGGGCGGTGCCCCACCTGCGGGCCGCCACCCGGGACCTGGGCGAACTCCTACTGGAGCAGCATCAATCTGTCGACGCCGAGACCAAACCACTGCCGTGGCTGCTGATCTGCGCTGCCGACGCCGAGGAGCAGGACGCGTGGGACCTGGCCGATGCCGTCGCCGCCGCCCGGGACCTGCCCGTCGCGCTGGTGCTCCCCGCTGCCCGCACCGCCGCCTGCTTTCCCGAAGCGGAGATCCTGCGTGCCGATGGCGACGAGCAGACCTGCAGTGCGCTGTCCAGCCGTGTGGTCATCCAGCACGTCACCGACCAGGACTACGCCCAGTTCATCGCCGACTTGCGCACTGCCGAGGAACCCGCCCGGCCAGCCGAGGGCCCGTGGCGGAACGTCCCTGATCCCACCCAAATCCCCGAGACGGATGGGCACATCGAGGAGGGGACGCCGTTTGCGGCGCTCGCGGCGGCCGCCGGTCCTGCCACCATTCACCGGTTCCCGATGCAGCCTCCCACCGGGGAACCAGCGGAAGGAGATGCGGAGGGTGTTGTCGATGAAGAAGGCCGCGCGCCGGCTGCGGTAGTGACGCTGCACAAGGGCACCGCGGACGAGCACGCTGAGCAGGTCAACCCCGCAGGCACAGGGTCTGAGAATCCCGATGCACCGCAGATCCAGGTCCTCGGGCCGGTCGCAGTGACTGGGATCCAGGCATCGGGACACGGCGGGAAGCTCGCCTCGCTGGCGGCATTGCTCTTCTTCAAACCCGGCCGTGGTGCCGAGGCGCTGTGCGAGGCCATGGATCCCGCCTCGCCTTGGTCACGGGCCACCCTGCAATCGCGCATGTCGGAGCTGCGCAGCCGCCTCGGCTCCGACACTGATGGCGAGCTGTACCTTCCGCGGCATCTCAACGCCGGATACCGCCTCTCGCCCGCCGTGCGCTGCGACTGGGTCCGCTTCCAACACCTGGCCGAACAGGGTCTTGCCCTCGGCCCGGACGTCGGCCTTGCACAACTGGAAGAAGCCCTGGAGCTGGTGCGAGGGCGTCCCTTCGAAGGTGGCGACCACGCCTGGGCAGCGCCCCTGCTCCAAGAAATGCTGGCCCGGATCACGGACGTCGCGCACACCATCGCCACATGGCGGCTCACCGGCCCGAGCAAGGATCTGGATGCCGCGCGACGCTCCATCACCATCGGACTTGAAGTCGATGACAGCGCGGAACTCCTCTACCAAGGCTGGATGAAAATCGAGCACGCCGCAGGCAACCGCGCCGGGATCTACAAAGCCGTCGAGGCCCTCCAAACCGTCAACCGTCGACTCGATGTCGGCATGCTGCCGGCGTCCGAGGCCCTCATCGAGAAACTGCTTGCCAGCCCTGCACATGCCGAGGTGATGTAGAGGTAACTCCCCCCAGTCCTTGTCCCGCGTGAGCCTCCGAGCTCGGGCGGGGCCACGCCGAAGACGCAGTCTGTGTGATCAGCGATCACGCCGGCCACGAAATCACAATCAAACGTCAGGAGAAGAACCGCATGGTCGACATCTGGGTGCTTTGCACCTCCCTGCAACCTGATTCCCCGCGCCAGTTGGTTCGAGCCGACGCCATTACCCATCTCAGGGCCTCAGCAAAGAAGCTGACTGCGTCGCGGCTCGGCTCCGGCGATGTCGTTACGCTCGCCCACAGGGACAGCGAGATGCTGGGCGTACCGGCTCCAAACGACCTGCCCGAGGACTTCGACCTGGCCCTGTTGGCCAAACATGCCGAAGCTGTCCAGCGCGCCAAGACCAGCGAGGAGCATCTCATCCTGCTTCCCGACCTGGATGACAATCGTCAGTGGGCGTGGTCGGTGTTCTCCGTCTCGGAGCTGTGGCCGGACTGAACTCTCAGGGCCGGGGCGTGAGGGGCTCATCGTGTCGGCCGGAGTTCCTCAATGTTGCAGGTCGGTGCGTGCACCTTGGCGCAACTCGACTTGTTTGATCTGCTCGGCCGAGTAACCCGAGACGCGCTTGATATTACGGTCGGCCAGGATAGCGCGGGCGCGTGACGCGCTCACTCCCCAATACGAGGCGGCTTGCTCTGCCGTCCACAGTCGGTTCTCCCAATCGCTCTGCAGTATCGTGCGAACGATTTGCCAGCCACAACGACGGAGGATCCTTTGGGCGTTCTGAACGGCAGAAGTACCGGCCACAGGCAATTCGAGGGTGCCTCCAGCCCCCTGCTTGAACTTTGTCTCGCTCCCGTTCTCGTAGGTGAAGCCGCGTTGCCCGAGGTCCGCGCTGAGTGCTGCATGGACCCGATCAGGTGGCAAGGCGTCCACTGAGTCAGGTCTGACCAGGAGAACCAGCGCGCTGTCTTTCACGACATTTCCCTGATGTGCTCCGGCAGTTCAGCGGCTACAACGTTGACGGGGACCCACTCGTCGTGCCCCATGTCGAGTCGACTGATCGACGGAAGGTACCGCAGCGATTTGGGATGGATCCACAGCCCGATCATTCCGTCGTCGAAGAACACTACTGCCCCGGGATTGTGATTCTCTTCCGGGACCTGAAACTTCGGAACGAAATCGCCATTCACCCACAAGTAGCCGAGCTCGTCTTGTGCGACGGGAGAATTTTTCGCAAGGTGCGATCCGACGGCGATCCATCCCCAGCTGTTCTCATGGTGCGGGATGTCCCGAACACGCGGCGGACAGGGCCAACCCGGCAGGTCGAACGCCCTGGCGTGAGGTTTGTCGACCATGACAGCTCCTTCGCGACTGGCCTGAGGTGACACCAACTTACGAGCGTGGCGCTCGCAAGTCAAAGTGGTGCCGAGAGCTTTGCCCGGCATTCATTTCGTTCCCAGGCCACCGTGCGCAGACTCGCGACAACCGTGCAATGGATTGGCCAGTCCTTGACCAAGTGAACTGATCATCAACCCTGCGCGCCCTGAGGTGGAACCATCCGTGACGGCCGGGTGCAAGCCCGCCTGCCGTCAGGCATGCAAGTGCCGACGTGAGACGGGGCAGACTACCGCCTGGGAAAGCTCGGCACACTGTCGGAAGAAGGACTTTGCCCGAGGGCTTCAACCTGGCGTTGCTGGCCAAACTCGGCGAAGCTCGCCAGCGTGCACGGAATAACGAGGACTGTTGCCCGACTTGGACGACAACCGTCAGTGGGGCTGGTCGGCGTTCCCCGTCTCGGAAGCGTGCACGAGCTTCCCTCACACGGCCACGCCTGGGTACATGCTCGCAGCGAACATAGCCAGGCGCCGGGATGGCCCCTCGGACGAGCGTGATGAGGGCGGCACAGGCTCTCGGCCCTCAGAGGGGCGCACGGGCGGCCACCGGTCACGCGCGGGGCGGGTAGAGACTGAGAAGTCGTTCCTTCTGACGGGCGCCGAGGCCCTGCACTCGTCGGGTCTCGGAGATCCCGAGTTCGTCCAGCAGTTGACTGGCGCGCACCTTGCCGATTCCTGGCAGCGCTTCCAGCAATCGCTTTACGTAGGTCTTCCCAACCACCGTGTCTTCGCGCTTCAACACCTCCTCCAATGTCACTTTGTGGTCCTTGAGCTGGGCCAGGATCTCGCCGCGCTCCTTGCGGACAGCCGCGGCCTTCTTCAACGCCTCGGACCGCTGAGCCGGGCTTAGCGTGGGCAGAGCCATCAGTCACCATCTCCCCTCTTCTCGTACGATGTTGTGGCACTCATCATTGCCCGTCATACCTGAAATGGCCAGGTCATTGAGACGTTTTCAAGCTGCGGCATCATGGAGTCAACCGAGACCAGTGCCCCTACTGCCCAGTCCGCACGCTACCGTCGAGCCATGAAGCAGCGACGTCGCTCCAGCGATCGAGGCCAGCCCGCCGCCTGAGTGTGCTCCGTTCAAAGGTGGGCAATGATGTTGGGGATGAACCAGGCAGCCCATGCCAGAGGCACGACAGCGATGTACGCCAGCGGGCGTCTGTGGATGGGCTTTCCCTGTTGCATGGGAGTGGCTCCGGGTGCCGTGGGCCCAGGGGGCGGCAGGGCGGCAATCTTACGGTGAGCGAAGACGTTCGCGATCAGGGTCGCGGGGGTGAAGGCGACCAGGGAAAGGGGCGACCACCAGCCCTGGTAAAGGGTCAGGGTCGTCAGCACCCGTATGACGGCTGTGCCGCAGGTTCTGCAGTACAGGCCATTTTGGGTGTGAAATCGCATGAGCATGATCACGCCTTGGTGTGCGCGCACGGATACGTGGGCGGCGGGCTGTGCTCCGCAGACGCGACAGTGCGGGGCGACGGACCACCAGGCAGGGGCAGGCTCAGTTGGTGCGTGCGGCTGCATCCTGGTCGGGGCATTGTGCATAGGGTCGTTGGGATTGGGGTGTGCCGGTGGTGTGGTCATCGGCATGTCTCCTGAAGGACGTTGTCTCGTGGGCTCGGATCGGGCCGGGTTCGGTGCGGGTTGGGGATATCGGGGGCTGGAAGGGGTTGTTCAGCCAGCTTCCGGTCCTCTCCGGTCGCGCCGGTGAGTTGCGTTTGCTGGTGGGTTGGCTGGCTGAAGGTTCGGTGAAGGGAGTCGTGCTCGGCCTTGCTCCCTGGCGGATGGGGTCTGGTGGCGGGTCGGCGTGCGAGAAGCGCGGCGTGAGAGCAGCCGGTGGCGTAGACGGCCTCGGGCTCGGGCTGCGGGGCGCGGTTCTCGAAGGGCGCATGCGACCGGTCCCGTTGGGTGTGCGCAGGACTCGCATGTGCGGGCGTATGCCGGTCATGTGCGGCGGTGCCGATGCCGCTTGCGAGCACTCCGCAGTCCTGTGGTGCGGGGGCGCCACCGAAGGCACGTCGTGGTGGTGTCGCGGTTGCCGGTATCGGGGCTGCGCGCGGGGTGTGCTGGTCTTGGCCGGTGCATCGGCACTAACGCGGCTGCGACGACGGTGCATGGCAGAGGGGTGATGGGGTTTGTCATCGGGGCCAGTTCTGGACGCTTTGGTGATGGTGCGGCTGGTCGGCTTCGTCGCGGGTGGTGGTGCCGGGCGTGGCGCCGTAGTGGTCTTGGTAGTTGGCGTTGGCGATGGGGATGGTGGCTAGATGAATGAGTCCGATGTCTTCAGTGGTCATACGCGATCAGTGATCGTTTGGCTGGGGCGTTGGTGGTCCAGTTGTGCCAGATCACCGTGGCCAGGGCGAGGAGTCGTTGACCGGTGCGGGCGAAGACACCGGCGAGTGTTCGGCCTCCGTGTTGTTCCAGGCTGAGCTGGCCTTTGAGGGTGTCGAATACCGCCTCGATCCACTGGCGGACGTGGGCCAGGCGTCCATGTCGGACAGGCTCGTTCTTCATGTCCGGCCGCACCAGATGGACGCCCAGGCACTCTTCGAGGAACGCCTCGAACTCCCGCCCGGCGAAGCCCTTGTCCGCGAGGATCACTTGACCGGAGCGGATGAGGTGGTGGTCGCGTTCCAGCAGCGCGGTCATCACCTGACGTTCACCGAGTTTGGGGTTGGCCAGGCACCAGGACACCGGCATGCCCTCGGCGGTGGTCAGCAGGTAGAGCCGGAATCCCCAGAAGAAGCGGGAATGGCTTGGGCAGTAGCCGTATCCGGCGTGCCCGGCCAGGTCGGAGCGTTTGACTGTCTCGCGGGAGGCCGCGCAGGGCACAGGTGTGGAATCGATCAACCGCAGGTTGTCGTTCCACGTGGGAACCTGCCTGGCCAAGGTCTCGATCACGCGGCTGATCAGCGGGCCGGCTGCGTTGAGGCGCTTGTTGTAGGCGGACTGTTGGGGTAGATAGCGAAAGAGGTGTCCCAGGCGGGCGTGTACGAAGCGGATCCAGTGCCTGGCTGAGGGAAAGCCCAGCAGGACCTGGGCGACGGCCAGGCACAGCAGTTCGGCGTCTGTCAGTTTCGGGGGTCGCCCGATCCGGCGACGCGGGGCCACATGGTCGTCGATGAACACGTACAGTGCCGCCAGAAGGGCGTCCAGGTTTGTCGTCACACACGAGCCAACGGGCGCCCTTCGCCATGGTCGCGGCCAGCACAAACATCGGACTCATTCATCTAGGTATTCGGTTGGGAGCGCGAAGGCGTCGGTGAGGGTGAGGAGGTGGGGGGTCAGGCGGTCGACGGTGTTGTCGATGTGTTCGGGGAGCGTGAGGGCGGCGTCTTCGGTGAGGTTTCCGCGACTGACGAGTGTGGTGATGTGGGGTGCCAGCTGCCGTAGCAGGACCAGGCGGCACATGTCGCGGAGCAGTTTTTTGGCTTGCGGATGGCGGCAGCCGTCGATGGCTTGGCGGAAGGCGTTGCCGGTTTGGACGGCGGTGTGAAGGGTGGCGGCGTCAACGGCGGGACGGCTGCTGCCGTTCCAGCGGCCCAATCCTTTGGTGTCGGAGGTCATGAAGCGTGAGCAGGCGGTGATGGCCAACAGGTCCCGGGCGCAGGCGAGCAGGTGGCACAGATCTTCCAGGGGGGTCTGTTCATCGAGGGATGTGACGATGAGGCCCTGATGGTCGGCGGTGGCGTCGAGCAGTGCGTCTGCGGAAAGGAGCTCGCCGGCGGCTTTGACTGTGATCGCAAGGTTGTCGCCCTCGGCAGTGATGGCCCCGGAGATTGCGTCGGCCATCCCTCCCAAGGCGTTGACGAGGAGGATCCCGTGGGCGCCGCATCGTTCCCTGGCCTCGGTGACGATGTCGAGACATGCCCAGGTGATCGTGGCCTTGGCCAGGGCGATGTCGCGTTCGAGGTCTTCCTGGTTGGTCTGGTCGTGAGCGGCCCAGGCATGGAGGGTGTGCCGGTGGAGACACGTCAGCGCGTAGAGAGTGCTGACGCGCGTGGTCAGCCGCTCGGCGTGGGTTCGGTGGCTGACGATGGGAACGGGCTCGGACCTGCCGGGAATGTAGCGGTTGTGGGCGTAGCGTGTGGCGATGTCCATCGCGGCGCGGGCTACGCCCAGGCACCCTGCGGACATTGCCAATTTGCCGGCAGTGACGCGGCGGATGCTGCGGAGGAAACGGGCACGGGGCTTTTCCACCGCGCTGATGAAGGAGCCGTTCGCGGACAGGTTTCCGTGGTCGCCTTCCAGCAGCGCAAAGCGCGACAGTCTGACGTGGTGGAAAGTGGTGATGCTGTGGTCCAGTGGGTTGTTGCCGGATCGGCTCGGCAGGGTGTCCACGTCGATGCCGGGGTGTGGGTGCCCGGTGGGGTCGGTGATGGATACGTGGAAGAGGAAGACGCCGTGGTCGTTTCCGTTGACCTGCAGGCGAGCGGCGACAACACCGTCCTTCGCACCGCCGATGGGCCCGGTATTGGGCATGAACTTCCTTGCGCCGGCATCCGGTGTGTGGAGGTCGAAGGTGCGTGTTGCTGGGTCCCAGGTGGCAGTGGTTCGCAGTTCGGCTGCATTGCAGCCAGCGCCGATCTCCGTGACGAGGAAGACGCCGGTGTGGGTGAGGTCGACAGTGAAGTGTTGGTTGGCTTCGGCCATGCTGCCGAGATACAGGTTGTGATGGATTGAGGCGAGTGAGGCGGTGGCCGGATCGGCGATGGCTATCCATTCGTGCAGGCCGGCCAGGCGGATGGGGTCCTCGGCCAGAGCGAAGGGGTGGGCGAGGAGATCGCTGATGGCGTGGAGTCGGCGGTAGGACTGGGCGATGCGCTCGTGGTCGGGCAGGGCGTCGTCGTGGCGGAAGCCGGGGTTGCCGATCAGGCCGCGCCAGGGTTCGTGGACGGTCTCGAAGTCATCGGGCTCGAAGAGAGCTTGTGTCAGGGCGTCGGCGGTGGTGTGGTCCATCTGAGGACCAGTGGTGGTGTAGTGCACGGGGGCCTCGCTTGAGATGTGTGCGGACGTGCCGTCCGCCGGGTGGGTGCGGGGTTCAGGCCGTGGTCGGCCTGCCGGGGAATTGCGTGCGGTGCATAAGTCGGAGCCGACGAGGGTGGTTGTTGAGGGCATCTGTCTCGATGCGGGTGTCGGCCGGGCCGGGGCGCCCCACGGGGATGCAGGTTTCAGCGCCGCCGACGCCAGGCATCGTGGGTGGAGCGCAGCGGAGGTCACCATGTTCCGGCCTCGGCTGTCAGCGTCGTGGTCCACTCGCACAAATATGCGGTCTTGTAGCGGTGCTGCCCTGGGTCGGGCAGGGTGCGGCCGAGGTCGAGTCGGCGGTAGCCGCTGCGGGCAAGATCATTGGTGAGAAGGCGCGTCAACGCGTGGCCGAATGCCAGCTCGGGATGGTCGGGTGCCATGGCGGGTAGCACCGAGTAGCAGGTGTCGCCGCGATAAAGGCAGACCGCGGCTGCCACGGGAGTGTTATCCAGACGGAGGCTGGCGACGAGTGCCTCCTGCGGGCCGATCCGGCGGACCACCTCAAGCAGAGCCCCGGGGTCCGCATCGTGGAGGACGGGGTGTCCGGCCCAGCGGCGCTGGTGCAGTTGCTCGGCGATGGCGGTGGCCGCGGCGAGTTCAGTCTGGGTCCGAGTCCGGGAGTAGAGCACCCTGCCGTCGGCAGCCAGTTGCGCCCAGGTGCGTTCCCGGCGTGCGTGCTCACGCCGCGTGGAGGGGCTCATGTTGGCGTACTGGACGGGGAGCGGGACGGTCGCGTAGTCGACGGTGCGGTGCTGCCAGGCGGGCTGCGCCTGCAGGATGTGGCCCAGGTGGGTGTGGGTGGGCAGGTCGGGGACGACGACGTGGGTCTCGCTGCTCGCGGCGGCTCCGAGGTAGCGGGCCAGGGCGTGGGCGACGGCCGGGTGGTGTGCACCGGGCCCGACGGGGCGCACCTGTTCCGCGTGCGGTGAGCCGAGCGGTTGGATGCGGGTGGGCTGCCCTCGCTCGCTGGTGCGCGACAGCGTCAGGGCCAGGGCAGCGGGGGCGGGGCCCTCAGCGACGAGGATGAGCGGAACCGAATTGGCTGGCAGCAGGGAGGCCCAGGCGCGCAGGAATCGAGGTGATTGATACGGCGTGGCGTCGGGATCATGTGTGTACATCGCTGGCCAGCGATGGGTGAGGAAGTCCTGGGCGGGCTGGCCTTCCAGGACGCGCAGGGGGATGTGATGGGGGGGTTGGTTGTGGCGGGTGCGGCAGGCGTCGAGGAGTTTCACCGGGGCCTCCGGGCGAGGTGGTACAGGCCGCGGGCTTCGGCGCGGCGGATGGTGTGGTGGTCATCTGTGATCGCCTGAGGGTGGGCGGAGGTCAGGGTGAGGGCCCCGGGGGATGTGTCGGCGTCGATGGTGCGGGTCACGGGTGCGCCGGGGGTGAGGGTGGGGGTGAAGCCGCTGACCGTGGGCAGGCAGGTCAGTGTTCGCAGGGTGGGGCCGTCGATGACGGCGTCCTCGGGGGCGATCAGAGTGATGCGGGTTGTGTGGTGGCCGGCGCGGTGCTCGGTGGGCGGGGGCTCCGCGGTGGTTTGGAGGGAGAGCAGGATGGGGCCGCGGTCGGGCGTGAGGACGATGCGGGTCCGGGCGGGTCCTGTACGGACGCCGAGGCGGTCCAGGACGGGTTGAAGGTAGCGGGTCAGGGAGCGCGCCAGTGCGTTGGTGGGGTCGAGTTGGTCGTCGCGGTCGGGCAGCAGGCTGGCGGTGCGGGTGGAGGCCCACAGGCTGGTGACGGTGTGGGTGGGGGCGCCTTCGAGGTCGCGGTGCGTGTGGGTGTGGAGCACGTATTGTGGGCCGGCGAGGCGCTCTTGGAGGACCAGGTCGCTGCCTCCCCCGCGGTTTCGAGCGGTGCGTTGCAGGCTCGGCCAGACCACGCGGACGTCGGCGGGGCTACGGCAGATGCGGGCTCCCGCGACGGAGGTGTTGGCCGGTGTCAGGACGTACTCGGTCGCGCGGAGGAACCGCATCCAGCGGGTGGCCGTGGTCAGGCTGGTGGTGCGCATGCCGCACGGCGCCGGCAGGGCGGCCTGTCGGAGGGCTTGGGCCTGTTCGTGCCGGTCTTGGCGGGCGTGTGCGGTGCTAGAGCCGTTTGTTGGCAGGCCAAGGGCTGCGGCGATCTGCTCGGCGAGATTGATGCCGTGGGCGCTGCCGGCCAGGACGGCGGTGACGTGGTGGGCGTTGAGTTCCTTGAAGGTGCGCCGCAGGCTCACGTGCTGGACGATCGCGGCGTAGGGGCAGCCATGGGGGAGCTCGGTGGCATGGGTGAGCGGAAGCCCGTGCGGTGGGAGATGGACGGCGATGGCGGTGTTGTGCTGGCGTGCGCAGGTGGGGAGTTCCGCGCTGGTGGGCGCCACGATGACAATGGCGCTTGGGGTCGGGGCGCGGTGTGCGGGGGTGATGTTGCTGGACGCGTTCATGGTGTTGTGCTCCGGGCGGGCGGTCAGCGCACGCACGTGCTGGCGAAGGGTGCGAGGGGGGTGATGGTGCAGGTGACGCGCTTGTCCATCTCCGCCAGGCGGTTCTCGCATGCGGCGATGTTGGGGCCGGTGACGACCCAGTGGGCCAGGCGGTCCTCTATGGTCAGGCCGTCTTCGACGATGGCGCCGACCTGTCGTGTCCACACGATGCGCTCCAGCCAGCTGGAGATGTTGGTCTGCCGGAGCGTGCTTTGGTCGGTGGTGCCTGGGTTCTCGTCTTCGGGCGTGTGGGAGTCGTCGAGACGCTGGTGCTCGATCTGGCCGACGGTGGAGGAGTAGAGGAAGCGGATGGCGGCGGCGTCCTGGCGCGTGGGGGTGAGGTCGGGGGTGCGGCCCAGTGCCAGTTCTGCTGACGCGCGGGGCAGGCTGATGCCGGTGGCGAGCTGGACCAGGAGCGGGATAAGGTCGCCGGCTTGGCGGCCGTTGACCTCCACCACGCGGGGGCCGGCTTTGGTCAGGCGCAACTCCACATGAACTGCGCCCAGTTGTATGCCCAGGGAACGGATGGCCGCCGTGGTCACCTCGGCGATGGTGTGGTCGTTGCGGAGCGGGTCATGGGCGTCGACCAGGTGGCCGACCTCCACGAACCGTGGTTCGGGTCCTAGGCTCTTGCGGGTGACGGCGATGATTCGTATGTCGGTCTCGCCTAGGACGATGCATTCGACACTGATCTCCGGGCCGGGCAAGTACTCCTCCACGAGGGTGCCTCGCACGGCGTAGTCGTGCAGTCCCAGTACGGTCGCTTCAGAGGCGGTCTCGAATGCGCGGCGGACTTCGTCAGGGGTGTCGGCTCGCAGTACTCCGATGCTCCCGGCCATTCCCCGGGGCTTGACGACGACCGGGTATCCCACCTTCTTGGCCTGCCGGACGGCCTCCTGTTCGTTCTGCACCTCGGCGAACGCCGCGGAGGGCACGGCGTGTTCGGCGAACACGGTGCGGGCGAGGGCTTTGTCGCGGCAGGCGTGCATCGCGGCCGTGTTCGCGCCGGGCAGGCCGAGGTCCTCGGCCAAGCGCGCGGCGAGCTCGACGTGGTGCTCCATGTAGGTCGTCACGCCGGCTACTCCGCGGTCCGTGTGCAGCTGCGTGATCGCGGCCGCCACGGCGTCGTGGTCGCGCAGGTCGATGTCCCACATGGCGGCGGTGTGGGGCCAGGCCCAGGCCGGCGGGTCTGTGTCCATGAGCAGCACGGGGTGGGTAGCGGCGATCTGCTCCAGGGTGAAGGCGCGCATGTCGGCATCGCCGGCGCCCAGGACGACGAGCACCGGACGCGAAGAAGAGGTGATGGCGCGCATCAGGGAGTTCCTTCCAGGTGGCGGGTATTTGTTGAAGGTGTGGAGTGCTGGGTGTGGCACCGGGGGAACAGCCGCCGCTGTCTGCCGGTGGTAGAAGCCGAGGCGGGGGCTGGTGGCGTGTAGGAGTCGCGGTGGCGCCACAGGCCGATCAGCGCCGCGGTCATGGCGAAGGCTTGGAGGGCGGCGGCGGCCAGCAGCAGCGCGGGCAAACTGGGGGCAGGCACCGCGGCGACCATCAGGCCGGCTACGGGCATCGGCACGACAACCAGGACAGCGGTGGCGGCGAACGTCACCCCGAAGAGGTCTTGTGGGATCAGCCGGGCGCGTAGTGTCCGCAGCACCACGGTGGTGGCGCCTTCGGCGCCCATGAGCACCGCGACGCTTACCGCATAGAGGGCGAACGTTCCGGCTACTGCGGCGGTCAGACACGCCAGGCAGGCCGCTGCGGCGGCGGCCGCGCCGACAGGCCAGAGCCCCCACCGGTCGACTGCGCGGCCGCACAGGCTCAAGGTCACCAGCGAGGCCACTCCGGCGGCGCTCCATACAGCTCCGGTCTGGAGGGAGGAGCGGCCGAAGGTGTCGAGCAAGGTGATCGGTGAGCTGGCCTGGAAGGCGCCGACGGCGAAGTTGCTGGCCATCAACCCGATGACGAGCCATGTCAGCGCGGGGATGGCGCGCACCGTCCGGTATCCGGTGACCAGTCCTGCGACCACGCTTGTGCGCTTCGGGGGTGGCGCGTCGGCGGTGGTGTCCTGAACAAGGGTCGTGGTGAGGGCTGCGAGGGCAGACAGAAGGGCTACCGCGACCAGGAGGGCTTGGGGACTGGCAAGGAGCAGCAGGCTGCCCAGGAGGGGTGCGGCCAGCAGAGCGGCCTGGTCGATGGCGACCTGGCAGGCTTGGATGCGGTGCCCGTCGTGGGCGGCTTGGCGGGTGAGATGGGCGCCGAGGGTCTCGGTGCCCATGAAGGAGATCTGGCCCAGGATCCCGCTGGTCGCTCCGGTTGCCAGCACCACGGCGGTGGCTGCCGGTCCGGCGGGGGCGAGGGCGCTCAGCGTCGCCGCGGCGGCCGTCAATAGGGCGGCGCGCGTGACGGAGGTCAGGCGCAGCAGGGTGATGGTGCGGAAGGCATCGAGGGCGGAGCCGCCTATCGCGTAGGCGGTCAGACGTGGGCCCCATTCAACGACGAAGGCCAGTCCGGTCAGGGTCGATGAACCGGTGGTGGTCAGCACCAGCAGCGGTATGCCGTAGGTGGCGATGGCGGTGGCCAGTGCGTCGGTGGTTCGCAGAGCGGCGATGACTCGGCGCATCTCGTCTCCTCCGCGGTGCTGGCCTGTCGTCAGGGCGAGGTCGACGTGCCGGCCACACCCGGACCTGGCTGGTTGTGGGAACTGCGGGAAGGGGGTGCCGTCGCCTCCCACACGCGGCGGCGGCACCCTTGTAGCCGAGGTCACCTTGGGGGAGGGCAGTCGATCTCGGCCAGACCAGTGCAGTCCGCATCAACGCCACGGGGCAGTGCCCTATGGCTATGCGTGGGCGGGTCTGCTGCCAGCTGGTGCTGTCGGAGAGTGGACCAGGGCTCGCGGCAACATCACAACGGTGTCTCCAAGGAGGCTGGGCTGCTGTTTCGCTGAGCGAAGAAGGTCGCCGAGGCGCTTCATCTGGTGGAGCGCGGCGCCTTGTTGCCGATGGCGGGTGATCGCGGGGAGGGTGGTGCGGGCAGGGCGCGGTGGGCTCATGAGGAGGCCGGGGAGTTCGCGCGCTCTGCTCGGGGGCTGCTTTCGGACGTGCACGGCGTCGAGCAGTGCCCGTCGAGGGCCGGTTGGCCAGCTGTGATCGAGGAGTTGGGGATCATAGACCGCCGCCCTTGGCGGTGAGGGCGGCGACGATGATGGTGCGTTTTGAATGTCCCAGGGCCGGCCAGCAGGTGACGATCGTCATCTCCGGCTGGGTGGGTGTGGCGTCAGGGTGGCCAGGCACCTGCCCGAGGTAGCCGACCGCGCTGGGCGGAACGGTGACGACCTTCGTGACTGTGTAGATGTAGGTGACGCGGTGGGCGGTCGTGACGTTGATATGCGAGCCCACCGTGATGCGGTCAACGTCTCTGAAGGGCGGGGCGCTCACCCCGCTGCGGTGTCCGGCTACGGCAAAATTGCCGATCTGGCCGGGCTCCTCCGTCCCTTCAAAGTGCCCTACACCTGAGTGGAGTTGCGCTGATCCGGTTCCTTCGTAGATCGGCTGCGCCCATGCATTCCCGAGTGCGGGGATGCGCAGAATCTCCTGGATGTGGCCTGCAACCCCGGCGGCCGGCTCGGTGCCGACGGCATGTCGACCGGCACCGGCGGGATTTGCCGCGCCCCAGTTGCGCAGGATGCGGTGCGCCTCGTCGGCTGATGTGTTGGTTCGGTCAGTCGACGAGGCGGAGGCCGGGGTGCTGGTAGCAGAGGTCGAGGGCCGGGACGCGGCAGAGTGCTGCGTGGCAGTTGACGGGGCGGCCGTCGACTGGCCGTTGGCGTGTGGCACTGCGAGCGCCGCGCCCAGGGCCACTGCGGCGGCCGCGGTGATGGCCACGGTGATCGCTGTGTTGCGGCGCCTGCGGCTACGGGGTGACGGTGTGTCGCCGGCAGGGGATGCGTCCGGCGGAACGTGGGGTTGTTCGGGCATGCTGTCCGTCCAGCGTGTGTGGGCCAGGGTCGGCAGGCAGTGCAGCGGCGGGCGGGCGTGCTGGGGGCGTGCTCGCCCGCCGCTGCGGACTTGGGGAGTACCTGTTAGGTCAGGCGCCGGTCTGCGGCAGCTCGTGGATCACGATCGGGCGCGGCCGCGGCGCGGGCTGCTCCGCGATCTTGGTGTCGGTGATGGTGACTTGGCCGGGCACCAGGTCACCGATGGTCACCGCGCGGTCCGGGGCGAGCTGGTAGCCGGGGGCCGCCTTGACCTCGTGAAGGGTGTAGCGGCCGGCCGGGATCCCATCTGCCTTCCAGATGCCGTGGGAGTCGGTCATGCCCTGCGCGACGGTGGCGCCGCGGCTGTCCTTGAGCGCGAAGTTGACGTCGCCCATCACCGTGTGGGAGTCGGCCGCGATCTTGACGACCTGCAGTGTGCCCCCGGTGGCGGTGGCCTTCAGATGCGCGGTCGCCGTGGCCGAGGAGCGGCCACCGGTGACGACCAGGCGCTGGGCGTCGGGGGTGTCGGGGAGCTGCGCGTACAGCGTGGTGCTGGGCAGCACTCCGGCGCGGGCAGTCAGGTCGATCGCGCCGGCCTTGCTGGCTATCAGGGTGGTTCGGGCAGTTCCTGCGTCGTCGGTGGTGACGCGGGTAGCTGCGGTCGAGGCGCCGCTGGCCTTCAAGTTCAGCGTTACGTGGGGCAGACGGTGACCGGTTGCGGAGGTGACGTCCACACTGATCGGCACCTGCTTGCCGGGCGTGACGGTGCCGCTGAGGGTGTGGATGTTGACCCGGTAGGGCCCGGCGTACCTCTCGGCCAGGTTCATGTACCTGGTGGCCAGAGTCTTCACGGACGCCGGCACGTTGGGGTAGTTCAGGCGCTCGGTGGCCCGCTGGCCGCCGGGGAAAGCGTAGGTTGTGCCGCGGTTGAGGTAGGTGGTGATGGCAGTGTCCGCCGCTGCCGCCTGATCGTCGTAGGGCGTGTGGGTGTCGCTGAGAATGAAGGCGGCGCGCATGAGGTCGGACTGGCTGACCTGGGCCCCTGTCGCCTTGGACGTCCAGGTCTTGAACGGGGTGAACGGGCCGTAGTGAACACCCTTGCGCGGGCCGGCCAGGAACGGATCGGCGCAGTAGGCGTGCGCGACGGCGTGCGGGTACAGGCTGCCCGGCTTGCCCAGGGCCCCGAAGTGACTGACTCCTCCTTGCCCGTTGGGGACGGTGTACCCCGGTCCCCACTTGTCGAGGGCGTGCGCCGACGGTGCGAACATCAGGCCGGTCCCCAGCGCGACCGCCGTTGCCGTCAGGATCGGCCGCCGGAGGCGGGATCGGCGACCGGTCGTGGCGGCACGCGATGCTGTCGTACTCATGGATCTCTCCAGTGTGGGGTTGTTGTGGAGGACAGGGCGGCTCAAGTGCCGTGGTCCACGGGATGGGGGGGTGGCGCGGTGTTTCCGTCTCGTGTCAGTGGCGCTGGCGGCACAAGGCATGTAGGTGCCGGCAGTTCGTCCGACGACCTCTCGTGCTCGGTCGCGGTCCTCTGCCTCCAGCCACCTCGCGCCACCGTTCACCTCGGTGGCGGTGCTTGTACTACGGCTGCATTCGAGCTGGGCGGAGTTGGCCGGGGAACCATGAGGAATTCCTCGGCCGTCCCCGGCCTTCGAGTGCGTGCGGAACAGAGACGGTGTGGTGCAGAATGGCTCAGTACAGCGAGGTGTACCAGCGATCAACCCACCCATATTGGCCCTTCAATGGGCCGTTGAGCACCTCGATCTTGACCCAACGCCAATGGCCCGTGGAGCAGTACGCCCAAAAGCTCGGCTTTTTGTACAGAATTCCTTTGGAGCTGGCCCAGTCGTATGGACGCGTACGCAAGTTCAGCGCGCTAGTGGTCACCCTCCCCATCGTGGCGCCCTGAATGTTTCCATGGTCCTTGACGGCTTCTATGAAGCCGCCGCATATCGACCCGTTCGCGGCGGTGGCGGGGGTGGCCACGACCACAGTGCCGGCGGTCATGAGGCCAGCAGTGACCGCGGCTGTGGCTGCGTTGCGGAGCCATCGGGAATTCATGGGACCTCCGTGTCCGCGTCAGCGGCTGTGTAGCACGATGACGCAAAGAGCTGATCGCACTCGCGGTAGAGGGAACTTGCGCAATCGGCCCCCTGTCGATCCCAGAACTGGCCGCTTTCCTCACTTCAAAGAAGCGACTGCGCCGTCCGGACGAGAATGTGAAACAGGTTCCCGAGCGTTCCGTACCCTGCGAGCTTCAGAATTGACATATCCACGCTGCCGAGGGCTACGCGGACCGTGACGCCACTGAGTCGACCAGCGATGCGGAGGTTGCACAACGCTGCAGCCGGGAAATGAGGATGGTTCTTCGCCTGGAGAAATTTGACGCCGAATGCGCTCCGCTGCATGAAATTTCGCCAGTCGAAATGCTTGTGATTGAGTATGAGAACAGGAGGTTGATGCTGGTGTCGTCCGGCGATTAGCTCTTGCAGCGGCCCCGAGGGGCCGCGGGCTCGGTACAGTCGATACAGCGCATAGCCATCCCCCGGCACAGTCCGACCGCGACCACCTCAATTACCCAAGTCGCCGAAGATCCGGCCTTCTACGAGACAGCTATGGCCATGTGGCTCTGAGAGGGCGGACCGCGCCCACCGCTTCCAGCTTGGCGGTTCAGCCCGACGAGTCTCGTGGAGTGTGATGGCCGGGCCGGTGCAGACCTCGGCCCGCTCCTCGACGGCGCGCACTCGCTCGACCACGGGCCAGCAGAGCTCGTCCCGTCCTGAGCCGGCGCGACCATCCCACCTGCTCAATCGAGGTGGCCCGAGACGGTACGAGGACGAACGGCAGCAACGCCCGCGCATCGAGCAGCACACCCGAGCCACCGCAGGCGGGCAGGCCGCGAGCGCCGAGTTGGCGGGCAGCAGTCTTCGATTTGCCCCCGGGGGCAGGGGCACCCGCATCGGCCAGCACGCTGATCGGTTGGTCGATGGCCCACGGCGGCCGCGGCATCCGATGATGATCGGTCAGCGACGTGGAGCTCAGCGGTCCTCAACCTCTGCTCGGCTCTCACGTGTGCAGCCCTGTGTCAGGACTGCCCGGCTCTTGGGCAAGGGAATGCGATGTTCTATGGATGAGGGTGCCCGTTTGACTGGTCATCCTGCGGTTGCAAGCAGACCTCCGGGGCGGGCCGTGAAACCTGGAACTATGGGAAGTTGCCGTACTGGCGCCAATTCTCCGAAGGGCCCTGATTCTTCGAGCACTTGCGCGCTGAACGCCTGTCCGCCGTAGTTCACGAACATATGCAGTGGCGAGGAAGAGGTGATGAGAACCGGGTAGCGCTTCCGGTTTTCCGCTGGCTTACTTGGGTCATATTCGGCCGTGGGTAGGTTGAAGCCTCGAATCCCACCGTCGATTAGAAATCCGGAATCCATTCCACCGTTACGCAGCTCTGCCCTCACTCGCCCATTGAATGTGTCCCACAGGAGAGGGTCTTGGCGCACCTCTTCGTACATCTGTGCAAGTTCGGGGTGCCAGTCATCCCCGTGAGATATGAGCTTTGCGCCGAACTCGATGAGCGATGGCACAAGCCATTCCTCGTGCCAATTCGCAAGAGTGTGCCGTGCATCTTCATGGAACATGACGTAGCGGAACGAACTTTTCGTGGGGTGGTTCTCGTTGTCTGCAGCATGACTAAAGAGGGCTGCATAGGCCGCGTTATGCGCAATAACGTTCCACTGTCCGTCTTCGAGGGAAGACGGGATCGGCTGGACGGCGTCATCTATAAATTCTCGCGCCCAGACCCGGGCCTGGCTCTCGAACTCTGCGCCTCCACGGACTCCGATCGTGGGTGGATGCCCACCGCTGATCATCCGATGCAAGAGACGGGTTACAGATGTAGGGATCTTCAAAGCCTCTTTAATCGTGGGCAACATGTCGAGCTGGGGAAGCGCAGTGTCAGACTCCAGGTCCCGGTACTTTCGATCAGAAATCTTGAGCGGCGTTACGTGGCGGATCCTGTTTTGCGGGATTTTCGGGGGTAGCTCGCGGTAGTAGCGCAGAATCTGACCTACAGTGACGGCCACGTCTGGATATCGAAGACCTTGTGTTAGCCGAACAGCTATTGCACGGTCTCGATCCTTTTGGTATCCAGCGCGCGCTTGCGGCGGGTGATTGCCGGAGGCACTATCGACAGCTTCCGACGCGATCTTCAGGCCATTGGGCACGGTGGCATCACTCTCGTAGATACTGGGTGGCAAATCCACTAGAGGTTGCCCCTTGATGACACTACTGAGCTTGCATGCCTGGTATCCAACCCAACGTCCGTGCCATGGAATGCAGGTCGTCAAGCGGCACTGCATTTCTCCCTTCCCCGGTACGTAGATTTCCCGCACTTCTCCATCTGATGCGTATATCCGGTCGAGCCCATGAGTGGTGAGCTCCTTTCGCACGTCCACGGTAAAGAGTCTCTCTAGAACATCACTCTCGCTGATTCTCTGGCGCATGTGCCGGAGCTCCGGATTGTCGTGATTGAGATGATAGTGGTGAGCGAACTGACACAGGATGGTAAAGACCCACCCTTGTTCCCAATTCAGAAAGACTTCCTGTGCACGCGGGTGGAAGAGCATGAAGCGCACAGGGTTGTCGAGCGGGTGATCTGTCGGGTGTGGCGGGAAGTCGCCAAACAGTGCTGCCCAGGCCGCATTGCAGTGGAGGAGGTTCCACCCCCCGTCCAGCAAGACCGTTGGCTCCCGGAGAGGGGCTACATGCGCCGATACCCAGCTTCGCGTCACGCTGTCTAGTCCCACGTCCCGGATACCTTTAAAGAACCGCACACTGCCGTTCACCAGCCCGAAGAACTGGTCGGCGTCCTCCCGGGGCATTTTAAGGAAGTGCTGGAGTGCAACCGCGGCGCCTGCCGTGATGTGGGCTCCGTTCTCGATGCCGCTCCACCACCTCGGAGAGGCCCCGAAGCGCAGGGCGGCTTCTTCTTGGCTGTACCCCAGCGCCAAACGCCTTGAGCGAACGATCTCGCCAGCCGTTAGCGGTTCCCCCGGCGCCACATTCCCCAAGGGGAAACTCTCGCCTCGGTCCTTCACTTCGCCCCCGATCGGTCGACTCTCCCGAAACCCCTCGCTGCGACCGCGCCGAATTGACGTGATCCGTCCCTGAGCAGCGATAACGCAGGCGAGGAGGGTAGTACGCCGACATAGATGGTGCGCGCATCGACATGCCGTTTCAGCAGATCGCCATGGCGCCTTCACGGGCTTTTCGAATCAATTCCGGGCACTCGTTTTATTTGCCATTATTTATAGAGAACAAGACTAAAGGGAACTTTCAGCCCTCACCCGAGGTGCTGGCCCGGCCTCTTGGGAGTGCAGGACCCCGCGGCCGCGCCGTCGTTGGTTTGGGATTCCTCCAGCACTGCTGACACCCGAGCGTGGCTCGGCTCACCAGTCCCGGCTCGCCGGCCGCGGGCCACCGCAGGTCTGCGCACAGGCGTGATTGATCCACATACTCACGGGTGCCGCGAGATTTTTTGACCGGTCGGTAGTTTATGCCCTCTTTCCTGGGAAAACTTGGGGGACATGCGTTCGAGGCTCGTCGCTTCGGCGCCCCGACTACGTCAGCGTCTGCGGAGGATGCGGATGACCGTTCTCGCCGAGCAGTGGCCCCGGCATGCCGGCAAGCGAATCGAGCTGGCCCTGGGAAGGCGAGGCGCCTGCGGGTGCCAGGCTCCGGGGCTTCCCCTGGCGGGCCTCGGTATGGCCAGTCAATCAGCGCAATGCGGCTAAAGAACGGTCGAATGCCGGGACGAATTCTTCGCGACTTTCTTTGTGTGCGGCATCCATACCAATGACGCCGCCCGCCCAGCAATGACCGCGACTCTCGCTCACGAAAGACAATGAAGGCGCATGAGATATTACGACTGGGGCTCACCAAACCGCGCCGAAAGGCTCAACGAATTACTGAAAGCTGCACGGAAGAGGGCAGGTCTAACTCAATCCAAAGCCGCCTATTTAAAAAATTGCCATGATTCATACTTGCAGCGGGTAGAGAAAGGTAAGGATCGACCCTCAATTGCGTTCTTGGTCGAATTAATCGACATTTATGGAATCGATGACGGGGAAGAGCTCCACGAAATATGGTGGCTGGCACGCGGTCACGCCCCTCCCGGTAATGTAGACCCCCTTGCAGGAATGCGCGTGGACAGTCACTACAGGGACTTGGTACTCCAGGACACGGAGTGCATGGCTTACCTTGCCGATGGAGCCTACAATGTCCTGGCCTGTAACCCGCTGTGGGCAGAGAACTTCGAAGGCGAACCTCCGACAAACATGCTTCGCTGGATGATGCTCGACGATCGAGCGCGAGGTGGTCCTGAGGTGAAGAATCCCGTTCTCATGAATTGGGAATCGCAGTGGGCCCCCTACTTCGTGACCCGCCTGGAGCGAGTGATTTCCATGTCGGGAGGAAGAAACCTCGAATTGAATGGACTGCTCAAGGAGATGAGGGCCGACCCGCGGGCAGTGCACGCCTATTCGAGCTACGCTGGCACGCAAATCCATTCTGATGGCGCATTCCGGCCTTTCTTTCACTCCAAGCAGGGAGCGGGTTTCGTGCGGCTCTTCCCTGTCGAGGTGGTCGGCTCGACGGCGACCATCATGCGTTTGAAGTTCACGAAGACCCGCCCATCACACCAGGTCTTGCTGACATCGGCGGGAGAGGTGCTGGAGGAAATCACCTGAGCCGGCGTGTGGGTCGCCCGTGCCGCTGCCCCACGACACGGCGATGTCCGATGCGCGATGCCGCGTGGAGTCATCGCGGGCCGGCCACAGGTGCCGTCCGTCGAACTGTTACGGGCGTCCTTGGTCGGCCCGAGACGGGCCTGACCCTCCCCCCCACCGGTCAGCTTCCCGTATGCGAACTTTGATCAATTCCCAATTCCCTGGTAGTCACGGCGCAGTTGGGTCCGTACGCTGCGCTCGCAACCATGCTCTGTGCATGGTGCCGAACATGCTCACAGGAGGACATCGCATGGTCACAGCTCATGTTGGACGCCCGCAGATCGTCCGCGGGAAGGTCACTGTGCCCTTCGCCGAGATATGTAAGGAGCTCGTATCCCACTACCCTCTTGCCTCTGACGGGCGGTTGACGGAGACCGCTCGGACGGTTTCGATCATGTTGCAGAACCTCGGCGTTGAATCGCTCTCCTTCGCCCGAGAACTGCACGATCCGACCATCGCTGGCACCGCGCAGGTCGAGGAACGCAACGATGCGGCCTATGAGGACGCGTTCATGATGGGCGTCAAAGCAGGGCAGCAGGCCCTGGAGGCTGAGGGTCTGGAGCCGCACGAGGTCGATACCGTCTACGTCAGCCACACCATGTCACACCGCCTTCCTGGCATCGGGGTTGCCCTGTGTAGGGCCTTAGGGCTGCGACCGGATGTGACGCTCATGAACGTGAGCACTGCGGCATGTGCCGGCGGCGGGCTCGGCCTGGCCTACGCCTTCGACCGACTCCAAGGCTTCCCTCACGAGACAGTGATGGTGCTTGTCACCGAGAGGCTCACCACGAACATCCGCAAGGAGCCGACCAAGGACCCCATGGAGAAGGTCTACGGCGGCCTGTTCGCCGACTCTGCCGGCGCCTGTATCATGACCTCCGCCCAACGTCCGGGGCTCATCATCGAGCATGCCGGGCAATACCGGCTGGAGAACAGCGAGGACCGCTATTTCATGCGGCTTGGCAGCGAGGGGTACCGCTTCGCCTCGGACAAGAAAGCCCTCCTGGTGGCGCGGGAGGTCATGCCGGAACTGCGCAAGCAACTTCACAAGTATGGCCGTGGCACCCCGGAGTGGACCCTTCTGCACCCCGGGAGCAACAAGATCCTCGACTACATGGCGATGGGCCTGGAGCTGGATCCAGACCCCAAGGGCGTGACGCGGCCCTCCCGGGAGAGCCTGCTGACGGGCAATAAAGGTGGTGTGGGCGTGCTCGACGCGACATGGTCGATGTACGACAACCCTCCGAAGCCCGGCCAGCAGGGTGCGCTGATGACGCTGGGACCTGGTGTGATCATGCCGTGGTGCCTGGGGACATGGAACTGATGGCACGTCGTTCGCCAGCGGGTGGCGACCGCGCTGGGTGAGTAGGGCCGAGGACGCCGGTCGAGGATGCAACCGTCCGGAGCATTCCGACTGGCACGACTGTGCGAATGCTCCGAGTCTCCAGGTCGCGTCCCAAGGTTGACTGTGCACCATTAGCCAGGACATCCCCCGAGGTCCTGGCTAATGGTGCCGGCTGGTTCGTCCGACCAGCAGGACAGCGCCTGAGCCAAGGGCGGGAGGGAGCCTCCGTGAGGGCTACGGTGCCGCCGAACGCCAACGCCCCGATTGCTCTCAGTCCCTTGACGCCGCTCCGCGGGCGTGCCGCGGTCGTAGGACTCCGGCGTCCGCGGGGTTGTTCGGTAACCCCGGACAGCACCTTGTGCGAGGTCGTCAACCATCGGATTGGTGTCGCCGGCTCGATGCTTCTGCATTTGCGGCAAGTTCAGCTCGAAGGCGCTGAAACGCTGCCTTTGCTGCTGCCTCGTCGGCGCGGCGCTCCCATTCAGTGAGCGCGGCTGCCGTGGGTTCTTCTGGCTGGTGGATGGGCTGCTGTCCGCGGGCTCTGGCGGCGTAGATGTCCGCGGGGGTGCCGGAGGGTGGCAGCGTGGCGAAGAAGTCCTTCTCGCGCTCACGCAGCAGTGGCTTCCAGGTGGTCGTTGGTTTGGACGGCTGCCGGAGTTCGGCGCGGATCCGCTTCAGGGTTGCCCTCAAGGGTCCAGCCAGGGTCTGGAGGTAGCGGAAGTAGGCCGGGGCGCAGCGTGCCCAACGGTCGCGGACCATTTGGGCGTGACGCTGCCCCTCTTCGTCGGCCTGGGTGTCGTGAAGGGGCTGGAGGTAGGCATCAGGCAGGTGGAGTACGCCTCTGACGCCACGGCGGTGGAGTTCGGCTCGGATGTACCCCACCACGTTGGTGGGACGGCCATGGGGTTGCCAACGGGAGAGTTCACGAGCGGCTTCCTGGGATGTGAGCCCCGCGGTGATCAATGGGCGGAGGGCATAGGCGAGCTGGCGCAGGCAGCCGCCTTGTGTCCACCCCACCAAGCAGCGCACCTGCTGTGCGTAGGTGATGCCGGCCGCAGCTTCATGAGGAGTGACGCTTGTTGCGCCAGCTGCTCGCTGGTGAGGTCTGGAAGCGCGACGGCACGGCTCGCTGTAGTTTTTCCCCCCGCTATCTGTAGGTGCAGGTACTACGGGGGGTACGTCGCAAGAAGGGGTCCGTGAGGTCCCGCGCTGGCGGCGTGCGGCTGCCGCCGCCTGGTGATGGCCGGTCTTGGTAACGGCTTGGATGCGTGCGTGGTAGCCGTGCCGGCCGCCGCGGAGTTGGCCACGGTCGCGGTCGAAGGCAGGTGGGGCGCATGGGGCGTAGATCGTGGCAGTGCCGCGGTATCCGGTGCCGGTGGTGAACCGGTTGCCTAGGCGTGTGCGCAGGACGTTGGTGCTGGATCCGTGCTCAACCCAGGCCAGCAGGCCCAGTTCTCGGAGGATGCGGACGTGTTTGGTGATGGTGCTGCGGGTCAACCCGAGGCGCTGCTGCATGCCGGCCAGCCCGTACGCGACATGGCCGTGCTTGCTCTTGTGCATGCGTGATGCCATGTCGCGGGCTATGCGGCGTGTGGTGTCGGTGGCTTGCGGATGGAGGCCACCGCTCAGTGCCCAGTCGACGGCCTGCAGGAAGTCCGCTTCGCGGCGTAGGCGCCGAGAGCACGTGCTCTCTATCTCTTGCTCGGCGGGCTCGGTGACCAGGGCCTCGATACGTGTAGTGCTGGTCTGGGTGTGCGTTGCTGTCAGATGGCTCTGGCAACGCAGACAGACATGCTGCATCATAGGGCGTGCGTCCTGGGATGAGGGCGTGCGACACCCCGCTTTGGCGGGGGTTGGTTCGAATGGAACCTGTTGTCCCGGGCTGGTGTCCGGGCCTGCAGACCGGGGGGCAACCCGATCTGCGGGGTAGCGCGTGGCCGCAGCTGCTCGGTTGGTACCCGAACGGCATGCGGGGGCAGGCGAGTTGGTCGCTCGGCTGCCGCCGTTGGCTAACTCATGGCCGCCTCCCGTGTGCGAAGTGCGGGGGGCTGAGCCATCTGCACGGCCATGTGCGTCTGCTCGGCCCGTTCAGGGTATTTATGGAGGGTCGATGCCCGGTGCCGCCGGCCGGTGCTCATTCCTAGACCGTGTGCAAGACGTGTGCGCGGTGCGACGGACGGAGGCCGGCTGTCGAGTGGGCGAGCTGCTCCGCGGCGTGCCACAGCTCGTCGAGCCAGGGCGCGGGAACCCCGCCGTGGGGGTCGATCGGGCCCGAGACGAGCAGGCTGACCGCTCCGGCTACCGCATGGCCGCTTGAGAGAATGGTGGGCCGGTCGCCGTGGGGGACGTACACGGGGACGGACAGGAGGTGCCAGCCTGCGAGCGGTGCCGGGGTGAGGGCGTAACCGTGGGAGCGGATGCGTTGCAGTTCGATGCTCTGTGGAGAGGACTCCAGGTGGGCGCCGATGACCTTGCCTGCCGCGTCGACAGTGAGGGGCGCCCTGCTCAGGTTCTCTGCGGCGGCAGGATCTGCCTTGATCTGCTGCTCGAAGTCGCTTCTGTCTCCGATGCAGAGGTCCGTGCAGATCCTCAGCGCGGGCAGCGCCAGGTAGCCGTGGAGCACAGCGACGTGTCCGGTGCGTTGTTGGAGCGTGCGGAGGTCGTCGCGGTAGTCCGAGTGCACGCCGGGCAGGGCCTGCATGCGCCGCCTGGAACTGGGTTCCACTGGCTGCACACATGCTTCGAAGTGACCTGGCATGCCAGCGGTGGGCTTGCAAAGGCGGGCCTCGGCCAGTTGGTCGAGGGCCGCGCGGGCGGCCCTTCTGGGTACTCCGGACTCCTCCACTATCCGCTGCAGCGGATGTGGTCCTCTTCCCAGGTCCACCATCGTGGCGAGCACTGTGAAGAGGTCTGCTGGACCTGCATCGTGGTCGAGGGGACTGAGGGGTGTCACGGTAGAACGCATCTGCGCCTCCTCGGTGGGTGTTAAGCAACCCCTGCGCGGCGGTTGCGGTCGAAGCGCCGGTCTGTCGGGCTCGCGCGAGGTCCGTTCTGCGGCCGGCGCGGGGAGTTGGTAGCAGCGGTGGCGTAAGAGGTCCTAACAGAAGTGGTTGATCATGTGACTGTTGGTCTATCCGGTCGTTGGTCTGGTCGTGGGGAAACGTCAGTCGCGGCCGTGGATCGTGTCGGATGAACTGTGGGCCCTGATCGAGCCGTTGCTGCCCAAGCCGGGGCCGAAGCTGGTCGAGGGGCGGCCGAGGGTGCCGGACCGGCAGGCGTTGTGCGGGATCCTTTTCGTGCTGCACACCGGCATCCAGTGGGAGTTCCTGCCGCAGGAGCTGGGCTTCGGTTCGGGTATGACCTGCTGGCGGCGGCTGGCCGCGTGGAACGAGGCCGGGGTGTGGGATCAGCTGCATGTGCTGCTGTTGAAGAAGCTGCGGTCGGCGAAGAAGCTGGACTGGTCGCGGGCGGTGATCGACTCCTCCCATGTGCGGGCGGCCCGCAGGGGCCCAAAAGCGGTCCCAGCCCGGTCGATCGCGCACGGCCGGGCAGTAAGCACCACGTCGTCACCGATGCCCAGGGCATCCCGCTCGCGGTGTCGCTGACTGGCGGCAACCGCAACGACGTCACCCAGCTCCTGCCCCTGCTCGACAAGATCCCCGCCGTCGCCGGGGTTGTCGGCCGGCCCCGGCACCGGCCCGACGCGCTGTTCGCCGACCGCGGCTACGACCACGACAAGTACCGGCGCCTGCTGTGGCAGCGCGGAATCCGTCCCGTGATCGCGAGACGAGGCGAGCCACACGGCTCCGGCCTGGGCATCTTCCGGTATGTCGTCGAACGAACGATCGCCTGGCTGCACGGCTTCCGTCGCCTGCGCATCCGGTGGGAGCGACGGGACGACATCCATGAAGCCTTCCTCGGGCTCGCCACATGTCTCATCACCTACAGACATGTCCGACGCCTTTGTTAGGACCTCTAAGTCGTGCGGGCTGCTGGTTAGCCAACGCTCCGGGGGGACTGTGCTGTGAGGGCGGGGCACTCGGTGTCGGCTTTCCACGCGTCCTGTTGCTACTCGTCAGGTGGCATGGGACGCCTCCCTGATCTGGCGGGGCATGCACCAACATCGAACCATGTCGTGGCCACGTCAACGATGTGCGTAGGCGAGGGCGTGCTACCGCTACTCGCGGCCTGTCTTTGCCAGCAACTACCGAGCCGGCCCGTTGGGACTTTGGTGTCGGGCGTCGGAGAAACGTCACTTCGCCGGCTGGTCCTACTGTCGAGAACAACGACGATGTGCTGACCGTGCGTCAGGGGTGGGTCGGTCGTGGCCAGATTGATGGTGGTTATACCTCCTGTGATGAGGGCGGGCTGTTGGACTTCGGGAACGGGCATAGGTGGAGCTCCGTGCTGGCGTGGGGCAGTGGGTTCTCAGGCAGCCGAGCGCAGCAGGGGCTGGCGCGTGAGGTGATTGCTCATGGTGCTGCCGATGTCCAGGACGGCGCTGATCAGGTCCGTCCGTCGTTTCTGGGAGCGCATCTGGACGCGCAGGGGCATCAGGGCGACGGCGCCTGCTACGGAGGAGCCGCGCCAGATGGGAGCAGCGATGATGTCGTGGTGACCGCCTTCGAGAAGGGCGGGGCCGACGGCGAAGCCGACCTGGCGGATCCGCCTCAGTTCTGCGGCCTGCTCTTTGCGAGGCGAGGTGATGCCCATGGCCGCGGCGATTGCCATACCCGCGGCGTCGGCTCCAAGTGGCGCGAACTCCACGTCTTCTTGCCTGACTGGCTCGTGCGGTCCCCACACCTGGGCGGTGCACTCACGCATCGGTTGCTCGGCGAAGGAGTAAGGCGCGTAGAGCATCGCGATCTGACCTGTCTGGGTGGCCAGTTGAACCAGCAGGCCGCGTGTGCCTTGCGAGGGACTGCCGCGCGGTGGTTCTTCTGTCGCCATGTGCCATTGCAGCCGGTAGCGGCCGCGGGAGGCGTCGCGGGAGGCATAGTTCTTCGGCTGTGAGACGACCCCTGCCTGGCGCAGCGCCTGGAGATACCGGTAGGCGGTCGCGCTCGGTAGGCCGGTCGCAGCAGCGATCTCGCGGAGGTATGCCTCGCGGCTGTGGGGTTTCTGGAGCCCCTGAAGGGCTCGCAGTACCGCAACGGTGCGCAGCACAGCGATGTTGCCCTTGGGTGACTGCTTGTCGGGCACAACATTGAGCACGTGAAATCCCCCTCACGTCACGGACTGCGGATGGGGCGCCCCCACACGCTCCGCATCCGGGCTGCCGATTCTGACGTGCCGAGAATGCGTTGACCAGGCAAGGAATTTTCCCGCACCTAATTACGGGGTCGGGAAACGATAGATTAATTGCCATGCCTACGGTTACCGAACGCGACGACTCGGCCGGAGAGCCCGGCCAGCCACAGCTGTCTTACCTGCTCAGAGAGCTTCTGACGGCGCATCGGGTGCTGGCGGATCCGAAAGAGTTCGGCTGGAGAGAGAACAAGCGCCAGAGCGAGACTGCGGGGAGAAAGTCCGGAAAGCGTGTCAACGAGAAGCACTTTGCGGCTAAAATGGGCAAATCGCCTGCATGGTACGCGCGGCGCATGTCGGGACGCCCGCCCTTCGCAACGGCGGAACTTCAGCAGGTCGCGGACCTCTTGAGGATGACATGGCGGGCCCGGGTCGCCCTCTACCGGCGCTCCCTCCAGGCGGAACCTCATCCTTCCTGTCTGACAGACGCCAACGCCATCGACGCCTCCGAGTGGGCAAGAGGGCACCTCAGTCGACCGACCTGTCTGGTCGACACGAACTTCGCCCTCCTGGAGTACAACGAGCCGTTCGCCAACCTCCTTCGGGTGGGCAAGCGGCGCCTGTCACGGGCCAACTTGATGGAGCTCGTGCTCCTGGAAGAGGTCACCCGCGAACGGTGGCCAGATTGGGAAGCATGGCACGAGATGCTGCTCGCCGAGCTCATTGAGGCAGTGGCTCTCCACTGGGAAGAGAGCCCAGAACTCCAGCAGCTCCACGCCACCATCCGCGCCGATCCCATCAGTGGCCCCGCCTATCAGAAGGCTCCCGGGTACACGTTCCCTGACCTGAATCGCAAACTCCTTATCCGCCTTGTCCGGCCAGGAGTTCAAGAGGTCACCCTCGTCCATACAGTCGACTGTTAGCACTGGTAAGGCCACGCCAAATGCCGACCGCGCAGGTGGGTGTTTCACCTGACGATGCCATCTACCGATGGCATTTCGCCTGGCGACGCGATGCTTGCCTCCGCGAAGGCCATCACTTGCCATGACAGCACACCATCGGCTCCAGTGTTCCCGACGCCGTGCTTCCCGAGCAGCGCGTCGTACGAGCCGAGCCGGTCGTGGGGGCCGGGCTCCGCTCCCCCGGGCACGACGGTGCCCATCCGGCCCGGGCCGGATGCCGCGATCCCCCTCCCGGCATCCGGCCCGGGCCGTACTCCCCCACCAGCAGCCACCAACCCCGTTGAACTCAGTTCCGACTCACGCGAATCGGCGACACCTCCAGATCCTGCGTGTTGGCAAAATCTTCATGCCAAACCGCAAGGCCAGCGGCACCCCTCCATGTCGATCACGGCCGGGTCGCGCGGGAACGGATTTCCCCGAGTGACTCCGGGGATATGGTGAGCCCTCCTTCACGCCCCGGAGGTCTCTCCTGGTGTCTGCACGTGCCCACGCTTCTTTCGTCCACCTGCACAACCACACCGAGTACTCGATGCTGGACGGCGCCCAGAAGCTGCGGCCGATGTTCGGTGAAGTGGCGCGACAGGGGATGCCCGCGATCGCCATGAGCGACCACGGGAACATGTTCGGGGCCTATGAGTTCGCACAGGTCGCGAAGGACTTCGACGGCATCAGGCCGATCATCGGGATCGAGGCGTACGTGGCGCCCTCCTCCCGGTTCGCCCGCAAACGGGAGTTCTGGGGCCCGGGCGGACGCCGCGCCGTGGGCGACGACGGCGAGGGCTCCAAGGACGTCTCCGGCGGCGGACGTTTCACGCACATGACCATGTGGGCGCGGACCGCGCGGGGCCTGCGGAACCTGTTCTGGCTCGGCACGCAGGCCAGTTATCAAGGGCAGTTCCCGGCGGGCAAGCCGCGGATGGACCGTGAGCTGATCGCCGAGCGGCCGGAGGGCATCATCGCCACGACCGGCTGCCCCTCCGGGGAGATCCAGACCCGGCTGCGGCTGGAGCAGTACGCCGAGGCCAGGTCCGCCGCCGCGGCCTACCAGGACATCTTCGGCCGGGAGAACTACTTCCTGGAACTGATGGACCACGGCCTGGCCATCGAGCGGGACGTCCGCGACGGACTGCTGCGCCTGGCCCGGGAGTTGGACATCCCGCTGCTGGCCACCAACGACGCGCACTACGTCACCGAGGACCAGGCCGACGCCCACGACAACCTGCTGTGCATCGGCGTCGGCAAGAACAAGGACGCCCCGGGCCGCTTCCGCTTCAACGGCTCCGGCTACTACCTCAAGTCGCCCGCGCAGATGCGCGCCCTCTTCGCCGAGCTGCCGCAGGCGTGTGACAACACGCTGTTGATCGCCGAGCGGGTCGAGCCGTACGGCGACGTCTTCGACTACGTCGACGAGATGCCGCAGTACCCAAATGTCCCAGAGGGTGAGACACAGGAGTCCTGGCTGCGCAAGGTGGTCTTCAAAGGGCTGACAGCACGCTACGGAGACCCGATCCCCGCGCACGTCCTGCAGCGGTTCGAGACCGAGATGTCGGTCATCGGCCCGATGGGCTTCAGCTCGTACTTCCTCGTCGTCGCGGATATCTGATGCATGGAAGCTCTGTTCTACCCTGGAGAGAATCATGCTAGCTGTGTCGGAGTGTGTGCCTGGGCCTGGTGGGGTGCGGGACTTGTTGATCTGGCATCTGCCTGCCGGGGACGATGAGTGCATGGGCGACTGCGACTTCCACGCCATCGTGTGCAGTGATCTGGACGGCATCGCGCTGCCGTCTCCACAACGCGATGTGCCGCTCGAAATGGACAAACCGCGTGAGCGGTGGTGTGACGCGTGCCGGGCGATTGCAGCCACCACAGCGAGTTCGTGATTGTGCGGTGAGGCCGTAGTCCTGTCTGGTGGAAAGCGGGGTCGAGACGTTGATACTCGCGGGCAGTATGGCACCGCCAGGAGAGTCGCCGTCGCCGGTGACGGTCAGCGTGCGGAGTCGGAGGACGGCTTCAGCGCTCGCTGAGGCCCCAACTGGTGCCGGTGGGGTCCAGGCGGTCGGCGATCAGGTGGCGGAAGGCATGCTCGACGACTCCCGTAGCGAATGGCCACCCCTCGGTGAGTGCGGTGTCTGAGCGGAGCCGGCCGAGGTGGCCGGTGAGGGAGCGGTGATAGGCATCGACCGCTTCGCGCCGGGTGGGCAGTAGCGCGGCCCGTTCGGCTGCGACGATCATCTGGTCGGCGGTGCGGGCAGCGTGACCGGTAAGAAACGTCCCTCCAGAGGATCCGCACCCATGAGGTCTGCTGTGTTGATCAATGCAGAGGCTTGTAGCCCTGCCGATAGCCGGTCACGCTCAGCGCGTCTATCCCAATAAAGTGGCCCTCGAATTTGAAGGCGAAGACCTTATTGGGACTCGGGAAGGTGAAGCCTCGGCGGCTGAACCATTGCAGGGCGCTGGTAGAGCGAACCTGCGCGATCAGTTGCGTGGTGCCGCGCGTCGCGAGCATCGCTTCAGCAGTGCGCAGCAGGTTGCATCCAATGCCGCGCCCTTGTGCTGTGGTGTCGACGGCCAGGACGTCGAGTTCGCCGATCCGGTCGGCGAGGCGTTGCTGCACATGTGCCCCGAGGTGAGGGTGCTGCTGCGCGAGGCTGATAGCCGGGTGGATGTTGCACATCCCGAGCACCGTGTGCTGCTGGTCGACAGCGACGAGGATACGCGCCTGCCCATAGGGGACGCGGTGGCGTCCGCCGCGTTGATCAACCCCTTTGGCGAGGTCACCGTCGCCCTGGCGATCGGCATCAGGGTCGGGAACTGCGAGGGCGGCGAGACGAGCTACGGCTACGCCGTCGCCAGGACGTGCCAGTCGAATTTTCACGTGAGGCTCCAGTTTTCGATGTGCGATGGATACCGACTATAGGCATCGCGCTCATCGACCATGGCCGCCAGCAGCCAGGCGACACTGCTATCGTCCCGCGCACAAGGCGAAGGCGAAGGCCGGCGCGCTGGCCAAGGAGACCCTGGACGTCCTGGACGAGGAGGCCCTGCCCGGCGAGGTGGCTCGCCGGTTGAACCGGAAGGTGTCGGCGGCCCCTTCTCGACCGGCGCGCCGTCGTCGTCCTCTCCGCGCCGAACTCCTCTCAGCCACTATCGAGTTGGCCGCCGGGATGCATGGCGCAGGACCTGGGCGGTCGCGGAGAAACACTCCCGCCCGAGCCCGGCAATGCGATCGTTGGTTTCCTCGAAGGTGTGCTGCCAGTTATGCGGGTCGCGTGGTATGCCGCCCAACCCCGCTTCCGGGTACGGCCACGGCCGACGACCGCTGAGGACAGCGCGACCGCGACGCGGAGGAGATCCGGTCCTGAGCGGTACCGGGACAGCGGCTATCGGTGAGGTTGGCCTTGGGCTTCGGGCAGTGCTCCAGCGCGTTGGGTGACCAGGTGGCCATACCGCTCTGAGTCGGCCCTGCGACGTTCATCCGCTTTTGATGAGCCTCCTGGGAGGCCGAAGGCCGGCTGGAGTGTCATCGCGAACTGCACCGGGGGGAGCTTCTGCTGACCGTCAGGGGCATAGGCGTCTTCCTGGATGAGGATCTCCATCTTGCCAACGGCAGGGTTGCGCCAGAAGTCCGCGAGGGTGAATGTCAGGTTCCACGAACCGTCGAAGGTCGCCTTCTGTCGAGCGTCAAGGCGGAAGATGCAATGCGTCATAGTCGCGTTCGGGAAGCCGTCGACCCTCCAGCCTCCCCCCTGGGACGGTTCGGATCCGCCGCTGATTGCCACGCGGTAGTTCCGGTCGTCTGCCAGCAGGTCGCCGGGGCCGCTGCCGTAGGGCACAGCGAGGATGAACCGCCAGGCACTGACATCAGCCTTGCTGCCCTGGTGCTTGCCGATGGCGAGTGAGAGCGTCTCCAGGTCATCCTGCTTGGGGACGCTGTTGTCCAGGAGGCGCTGCAGCGAATGGTTCAGCCGGTAGTTCAGGAGGGGGCTCGGCGCAGGCGTGCTCATCGGCAGGCCGTCCTTCATGTAGTGATTACTGACTTCGGCTCGTCAGGGTGAACTTCGGCGAAGTCCCTGATGAGTCTGGTGTGGTGGCCGTATCACGTGCTGTGTGAGATACGCGGATGGAGGCGGGCTGACGGCTGCGGGACGCAAGCGTCGGGAGACCGTGCGGATGCAGGCGGCCGAGTTGTTCGAGCAGAAGGTCAAGCCAGCGGAGGTCGCGCGGCAACTGCGGGTGAGCCCGAAGTCGGCCTGCCAGTGGCACCAGCTGTGGCGGAACGGTGGTGTGCAGGCTCTGGCTTCCCGGGGTCCGAGCGGTTCGCGGTGCCGTCTGTCCCCGCGGTGCCTGGAGAAACTGGCCGTGTATCTGGAGCAGGGTCCGGCCGCGCACGGCTGGGTGGAGGACCAGGTGTGGACCGCCGCGCGGGTGGCCACGCTGATCGGCAGGAAGTTCCACGTGTCCTACAGCGTCTCCGGGGCCACTCGGTTGATGCACCGGCTCGGCTTCAGCCCGCAGGTCCCCACACGGCGGGTCGCCGAGCGCGACGAGCAGGCCGTCACCGCGTGGAAGGAGGCGACCTGGGCCGAGGTAAAAGAGCGAGGGCGGCCTGCGGGGGCTACATCTGCTTCGAGGACGAGGCAGGCTTCACCCGCCGGCCGCCCAGGGGACGCACCTGGGGCCGGCGCGGCCGCACCCCGCAGGTGACGGTGAGCGGCCGCCGATCGGGACGCCTGTCCGTGGCCGGGCTGATCGCCGTGCGCCCCGGCTCCCGGACCCGGCTATGCCACCGCCTGCGCACCCACCAGGCGGGCAAAGGCAAGCGTCGCAGCATAGGCGAGGGGGACTTCATCGCGCTGCTCGACGGCGCCCACCAGCTCCTCAAGGCGCCCATCGTGCTGGTGTGGGACCGCCTCAACACCCACGTCTCCCGCGCCATGGGCGAGCTGATCGCCCAGCGTGAGTGGCTGACGGTGTTCCTACTGCCCGCCTACTCACCCGACCTCAACCCGGTCGAGTGGGTATGGGCACACGTCAAACGCAGCCTGGCCAACCTCGCCGTCGTCGCCCTCGACCGACTCGAAGCCCTCGTACGCAACCGGCTCAAACGCCTTCAGTACCGGCCCGACACCCTCGACGGCTTCATAGCCGGCACCGGCCTGACCCTCGACGACCCAGCACCACCTTGACGAGCCGAAGTCAGTAAGTCGATACTCAACGTAGCGCTTCCGGCCGTGGATACGGGTGGGCTTTGAAGGAACTCCGTTTACTCCTGGTCCTGTCGTCGTCTGCCGCGGCCGGGTTGCGCAGCGGACAGGGCCCGCCGCGGTACCGCGGCGGGCGTCCCGAAGCCAGAACATGAACCTGCCGGTCGAGCCCTGGCATCACGGATGGCCTCAGATAGTGCGCCAATCGCCGGAAGCGTCGAGCAGATCGATCTGCTGTGTATTGAGCTTTCCGGCCTTGGCTGCGGCAATCTGCCGGCGCTGCCAACGTCCTGGCAAGAAGGCAGGGTCGGAGTCAGGACCTGGCCGCTTGCTGGAACCGGTGAGGGTTCCGCCTGCAGCCAGATAGGCCCTCCAGCGCCGGTATCCGCGGACCCATAGTGGGTCCAGGGCCCACCGTGGGTCCAGGGCATCGAGACGAGCGCGCTGGTCATTGGTGAGGTCGTCGATGTTGTGGCGCTGGCGTTGCATCCAGCGTCCACGGCTGAAGCCATCGTGGACGTCGCTGGTGGGGATGGCCAGGTTGCCGTGCTTGTGGTACCAGACCAGTGCGTGGGCGAAGCCGCGATCCCAGGCGTGCTCGTGGCGGTCCCAGATCATGCCGATGGCGTTGAGTTTGTTGATCCGGTCCGGGGGCAGCAGGCCCTTGGCGTAGAGGTACCGCTGCTGGTTGAGCCAGCTGACGAGAGGGCCGTCGCGGACATCGAGGTGGCCTTGTTCCTCAAAGAAGGCTTTCGCGCGGGTGTAGTTGCGTTCCCAGTCTTCTGTACGTGGGGAGAAGCTGCGCAGGCGGAGGGCTCGCAGGATGGCGTCTTTGTGGTCACTGGCATTGATCTTCAACCATGCGAACGGCGCTTCGGCCTCAGCGCCGTCCTCGGCGGTGGTTGCGCTGGATTCGTCGGATCGGGCGAGCGGGGTGGCTCGGTGGCTGCGCAGTTCGGTGATGCGCCCGATCATGCGGCCGTCGTGAGCGGCCAGCGCCTGCAGGACCTGCCAGACAGTCTTGAACGCGGACGCGGCGAGTGTGGCTCGGTGTTCGTCGTTGGTGGCCGCGTCGTTGACGGCGGCCGCATCGGTGGGCGTCTGCTCGTCGTCGCCGATGGCCGGCAGGTAGACGGGGATGATGATCCGGGCCTTCTTGCCCTGGCCCGGCTTTTGACGCAAGGCGCGGCCGATGGCCTGGACAATGTCGATGACGCTGCTCTTGGGGTCGGCGAACACCACGGCGTCGACGCCGGGCAGGTCAACGCCTTCCGACAGCAGACGCGAGTTGCTCAGGACGGCGCGCTCGTCGCTGCCGGGGGTGTGGGTGCCGAAGTCGGCGAAAATCTCGCGGCGGGTCTTGAGCCGGTCGGTGCCGGCAACTGCGCGGGTCCACAGCTTGGGGCGCTGCTGTGCGGGCAGCAGTTTGGCGATGCGGGGCAGTGCTGCGGCGAAGGAACGGGCGGCGTCGACGCGTGAGTGGTACGTGAGGATCCGGTAGAGGTCCTCATCTGTCATTGCGCGCAAGAGCCCGACGCCCAGGGCGAGTTCTTGGAGCTCGGCGTTGGTCCGCTGGGAGCGGAGATCGGCGATGGCGGGCATGATCAGTAGCTCGCGCAGATCCTCGTCGGTCACTACGGGGACGAGGACCTCGTAGTCGGCGATGAGGCCCAGTGCGATGCCCTGCGCAGCGGTAAGCCGATAGACCGTTTTACCGAAAACATCATCATTGTCCATTGAGTAGACCGTCGTGGAGTCAACGGTCTCCCCCGGGGCGAGGTCCACGATCCGGGGGGTCGCGGTGAAGTTGGCGCGACGCTGGGCTGGGACCTTGTCATCTTGGTGGACTGCTGCCCAGGGTTTGTCGGCCGCCCCCGCGGTGCGGTGGGCCTCGTCGATGACGATCAGGTCCCAGGTGGGGAGTTGGTGGTCGGCATGGGCAGTGACGATGCGTTGCAGGCTGGCGTAGGTGGCGTAGATAGTGACAGGGCCGGTGGCGCTGGTGACGAGGTGGGCGAGGGTGCCGGCGTCGGTGGTGACCGTGACGTCGCTGTGAGCGCCGGCCTCGGCCAGTTCGAGGGCCTCGTCGTGTGAGCACGCACCGATGGCGCGGCCGCGACGGCGTCCCAGGATCGACCAGGCCGTGGCGGTCTGGTCGAGCAGCTCGATCGTGGGGACCAGGACCAGGACGCGACCCTTGGCCGCCATGCGGCGGGCGGCGGCCGCCGCCATGAGCGTCTTACCGGAGCCGCAGGCCGCCTCCACAATGGCCCGGCCGCCGTCCTTCAGGGCTCGCCACAGGTTGCTCACGCCGTCCTTTTGGTGCGGGCGCAAGGGGATGACTCCAGGCCGAGGGGCCTGGACGACGGGAGATTCAGGCGCTGCGGGCCGAGTGGCATCGCGGGGTGTGGGGATGGCGGCGGGTTCAGTCACGGGCTCCACGATCTGGTCTCCACGGGCTATCGAGCACACGGCTGAGGGCTATCTGCGGGGCAACCAGGTGCGCACTTCAAGGAACTGCAGGCGCGCCTGCGGGACCGCACGGCCCGTCTCGACCAACCACGCCTGCACCGCCGCGGTCACATCCCCATAATGATCGGCGACGCGCCGGGACCATTCCGCGGCGTCGAATCCACCAGTTTTCGCCGAGCCGTAGCTGCGTTCCTGGGTGCCGTCCGTGCGAGGCACCACGCCGCGCTTGAGGCCCGGGGAGTCATCCTCACTGCCGGGATGGTATACGTACTGGTCGCCTTCCATGCGGATGGTGAAGGCGAGACGGCCGCCGGCCCGTCCTGCTGCGTGTACCACCTTGGCCAGGTGGGCCGCTCCGTGGGCGATGGCCTGCTGGCCCGCCCGGCCCGCCGCTGATCTCCCTACCGTCCCGACGATGTCCTTGCCCCGCACCCGGGCCCTCGCGCCCGTGCTGGTCAGACGCCGCGTCACATGCTCCTGGGCAACGCGACGCAAGGCGTCACGGTCCCTCTCCCCCGCGCCTACTGCCCGTACGACGTGCTGCAGGGCGGGAATGAACGCGGCCCCTTTGCCTTTGGTGAAGAACTGGCTGACGAGGGAGGCGTCGCGGTCGAGGAGGTCGGCCACCTGTTTCCGGGTCAGTCCCGCGTCGATCAGTTGCTGGGTCAGGCGTGCGGCCTCGTTCTGACGGGGGCTCATGTTGCGCCTCCTGCTTGGGCGGTGCGCAGGGCTGCGCGGCCTTCACCTTGAAGTTTGAGGAGCTCGGCTTCCGTGGTGGGCCACGGGACGGGACCGATGAGGTGCCCCTTCTTTCGGTATTCGCCGGGCTTTCCGTGGTAGGGCCAGCGTGGGTCCATGGTGAGGGTGAGCGCGTCGGTACGTGCCGCCACCAGAGCATCCCGGGGCACGTACAGGGCCCCGACATGGACCTTGTCGCCCTTCATGTTCGTGTCGAGCAGGGCGTATCGTGCTCCGCCCCATACGTACATCGGCCACTCAGGGTGGGAGTTTCGCTCGTCGGTAGCTTCCGTTCGGCGCTGCCAGGTGATCACGCCGCGGTGTTCGCCGATGATCTCCACTCCGTCGGGCAGGTGCTCTCCGACCCTGGCGGTGCCGGTGACCATGCCGGGGCGTGAGGCGAAGCTGCCGATGCCTTGTAGCAGGATGGCTCGGACAGCGCGGGAGGCGAGGTAGGCGACAGCGCGTTCGCGCGGGTCACCGTGAAGGTCCGCGCGGCTCTTCAGTCCGGCCCAAGCCGCCTGTAGTTTCTTCGACCAGTCGTCGAGCGGCTTGCCTTCCTGCCACACAAGGCCGTCGAGGATTTCGATCTTCCACGGCTGGAGGTGGTTGGTCACCGCGCCATAGACCTCGGGGCCGCTGGCCCACGTCTCGAACACGGCGCCAGCGCCAGCCGGGTAGTGCCAATCCCGGTCCCCTGGCGCAGGGGCTGGGAGCAGCCCGATGTGGTCCCACCCTCTGGGGACGGTGGCTCGCACATGCCAGTGGGAGCAGGCAAACAACGCCTTCTTCTTGTCGCTGTCCGACAGAGCCCCGAACGCTGCACCGGTCATGCGTCGAGGTTCCCCGACCGGCGATTTCCAGGTGTGGCGGGCATAGGCGAAGGTGCGGTCGTATTCGACGAGTTCAGGGGCCTGGGTGAGCCCGGGCGGGGCGAACAGCTCGACTCGCCCTTGTCCTGCCGTGGCATGAATCAGGCCGCGCAGTTCCGGCGACATGACGGGGTACCCACCGGCCCATTGTCCGGTCGTGGGAACGGTGCGGGTCCACAGGTCACGTCCGGTCTGACCGGGCGATCCCATCAAGACGACTTCATCGGGCCAGTGTTCAGAAAGGGCGCGCCACAACGCCCGAAGGGCGTCTCGGCCCAGCGCCGGGTCGTCCTCTTCCTGATCCAGCCACTCTCGAAGGGAACGGATCTCGACGTGGTCGTTCGAGTCCGCCCGCATGAACCGCCCTACAGGGGTGCGGGCGCGCAGGAAATGCCCGGCCAGTCGGTCACGCCCCTGCCCGGTGTCGGTGGACCAGCGAGGCGAGGGGATGCTCAGCCACGCAAGGACGGCATCGGTAAGGGTGTTGTAGCGGTGCTCGTCACGGTGCCAGGGATTTCCTGCGGTGACGTAGATGCGCTGGGTGTCGGGCGCAACAGACAGGACCGCGTCGAGGATCGCTCCGGGCGACCGGTCCCCCAGGTCGAGCCGGACGTGCTTGTCGGCCCGGTTGACCCGTGCAACCAGGTCACCCGTGTTCGTGTTCAGAAAGACCATTTCACGGGTCTTTTGCTTGAACCGGCGCCGGGTGGACTTCAGCCCCGGCGCCAGCTCCAAGAACCGCGCCCCTTCCGGGCCTTCGGGAATCGAGGGCAGAACCCTTGCTGCTGCCTCTTGCTTCGACGGCTGCGCCGGGGCGGACACGACGGTGGTGGGGTCAGGGGCGTTCCGCTCGGCGACGTCGATGGCCTCGTGGGAGGCATGTGAAGAGAGCTCGGCTGAAGCATCACTTGGCTCAGCAGCAGGGGCCTGTGCAGAAGGGGCCTTGGACAGTGCGGATGTTGATTCACTGACCGTAGGCTGCTCGGCCACCTCGCGGACAGCCGTTGGCTGGGGAGCTTCCACCCCATCCCGTGCTTCCCGCACATCGGTGGGGGTGGTGTCCAGCCGCGGCGCGATCTGCGCCAATTCTGCGGGCCTTATGCCAGCTGCCTTGGCTACCGTCTCCCCGTTCGCCTTTCCGTAGCCCTCTATGTCGCAGACAATACGGTTGCGTTGCCTAGCCAGTTCATCACGCGCCACCGCAGCGGCATCGACTCTCTTTTGTGCAGCAGCCTCCTCCTTCTCCTTCGCTGCGATCTGCTTCCTCAGCTCGCGCAGTTCCTTCAGCTTCGCGGTATAGGTCGGGCCGTCCATGCTCATCAGGACAACTCTCCCTCGATGTCAGCAACGCTTGTGGCAGGTCGGGTTTTGACATAGGCGATCGGGCCACCGGACTCAGAGAACAGGCGTTTCCCCAGAAGCAGGCTGGCCAGGCGCTGTTCATCGGCGTGGTCGGGAGTCGACTTCACGGCGTTGACCGGTGCGGTCAGGTCGGTGAGGTAGCCGGACAGACGCGCATGTGGGAACCAGTGGCGCGCGCTGCGGGCAGCGCCCTGCGAGACGGAATCCTCCAGCCCCGTGAGCACCGCAACGGTGTAGGTAGCCACGGTGACCACCAGAATCTTGGCGTCCGCCACGCGTTGAGGATTGCAGCGCCACCAGCCCTGCAAGGCGGCCAGGAGTTCCTCTTCTGTCAACGTCACGCCGAAGCCGACCCATCTCCTGTTGTCTTCCTCAACGGGAGTTGCCGCGTCAGCCCTCAAGACGGCCACCTCGCCCGCTGGAACCCCTGAGAGGTCTGCGTCGGGCAGCCGCTGCAGCGCCTGAAGGGCGTCATCCGGGATCACCTGGCCGTACCCTCCCCCCTCGAACCACCCCTTCCGCACACCCGGCACCAGCCCCGTCGCGAGGAGCTTATTGACGGTGGGAATCGAGAAGCCCAGAGCCTGCCCCACCTGCCTCGTGGTGACAGTCATCCAACCCTCCTACGCCTTTTAAGTATGCTTAAAACGCATCCAGGATACACGTCGCAGATGGTTGACGCCAATGCCTTTTAAGCATACTTAAAAGGCATTGGCGTCTCGTCCATCCCACCGCTCGTCCAAGCCGACGCCCACCATCTGTGACCAGGTTCGGCGCCCTCGGGTAACTGTGGCGGAGTCGCCGATCACAGCGCGTGCGGTGCGCCGGCCCGCTACCGACCGCGCGGAATCACGCCTGAGACGGCGCCGCCAATTCCCGACAGGAGAGGGAGGGGCGGCATGCGCCTCGTCGCCATCGTCGAAGGCGACCTGAAGCTGTGTGGAATCGTTACGGCCCCGGCGGTGGGCGCCGGGGCTACGCCCGGTGAGGCTGGGGTTTCGAGGGTGATGAGACCGCGTGCTGAATCTGCTCTCGGAGGTCGGCCGCCTCATGGGTTGCGACGAAGGGCTCTGCCTCGTCATGGAGTTCGATCAGCCTATCGGCGACTCGCGTGGAGGTGACAGCACCGAAAAGCTCTACGGCTGCGGCGGTCTCTTCTCGCGCTCCCGCCAGCTCGCCCACTACGAGGTGAGTGCGCGCCAGCCCCAGCCGGTCGAAGGCCATGCTTCGCACGCGATTGTCCGGTCGAAGGTCAAGGGCTTCGGTCAAGAGCCTCACGGACTTCTCCGCGCGCTGGGCCCGGCGCGCGGTGGTGTCGCTCTTGGCGGCGATCTGGTGGGCAACACCGAGGGTGGCACACAGCTCGGCACGATCGAAGAACGCCATGTGTGGCGGTTCCTCTGCTGGGTTGATCCGGGTGAATGCCTCCTCGGCACGGCCGGCGGCGCGTTCGCTCTCATCGCTGAAGCCGAGCAGGGCGTGGAAGCGCGCTTCCAGCGCGGCGAGCATGGAGATGGTGGATGGGCTCGCCTGGCGTCGGGCGCCGTACTGGGCGAGGTGGACCAGGTCCACGGCGTCCTCGATGTGGCCTAGGTGCGACATCTGGCGGGCCATGCACTGGAGGATGTGCGCTCCGAGGGCCGAATCCCGGCCCTCGGAGGCGGCATGCAAGGCCGTGATGAACAGTTGTTGGGCGCTGGTGTGAAGGCCGGAGTCGAACGCCATCCAACCAGCAACCGATCCGAGGTCTGCGACGGCCGCGAAGAGGTGGCGTCCGACGCTTTCGGTGTAGGCGCATGCGTCCAGCATGGCGGTGGCGTCGGCCATCTGGGCGACGACCGCTTTTCGGGACAGCATCCCGCCGAGGCGGTTGTCGGAGTCGCGGAACATGCGGGTGAGCTCTTGGAGGCCCTCGACCTCCGTCATGCCGATATGGCGACCGGAGGTTTCGGTGTAGGGCTGGCCTGTGACGGTGCCCTTCGCGGAGGTCCAGAGGGCGAGGGGGGTGAGCAGGTCTTCGCCGTGGTGAATGCGCGCGGCGTCCTCGCCGTTGCGGGTGTGCGGCAGCATGAGTTCGCTCCGGGTCAGGTGTGCGATGGCCTCGACCGTTCCAGCCGCGTTCCAGGGGAGGTCCGGGCGGTCAACTCGGATCACTCTGATGCTGGGAAAACCAAGGTCAGGGCCGGTGAGAGGATGGCCAACGCGCTCGGCGAGGACGCTGGCGATCAGCTCGGGCAGGGGCTCGCGCGGCGTCTCGCCAGCTAACCAGCGGCGTACGCGGCTCTCGTCCGGGCTTACCTGCCGGTGGCCGCGAGCGCGGGCGAGCTGTGCAACGGCACGGGCGAGCCCGACGTTGGACAAGCCAGACCTGACGAGCCAGTGAGCCAGCAGCGCGTTGGGCTGCCGGTTGAGGGCGGGACGTCCCATGAGGTGGCGCCTCCAAAGAGCTGGACTCCCAGCGTAGGCAGAGGCGTTCAGCTGCGGAACGGTCTGGAGTTTTTCGCCGTAATTCGCCGAGGCACACGCCGATACGGCGCCGAGGCAAGCGCCGCCCGACGCCGGTGTCCGCCGAGTTCCTGGCCCGTTCCCCCTGTGGTGATCTGGTCATGCCACAGCGGACAGGCCGCCGTGGAGCACCACCCGTCGAACCTTCTCGGAGGTAGCCATGAGCGTGACCACTGACGTCCCCACCACTGTCGAGGAGACCCCGGCGCTGGCCCTGACTTTCGACCTTCCCACGACCCAGTCGGGCGAGGCCGCGATCCTCGGGCGCCAGCCGAACAACGACGGCGACAACTCCGGCGCCATGTTCTTCGAGTGATCACCAGCACCTGACCGCTGCTGGTTGAACCTGGGGGCCGGGTACACCGGCCCCCAGGGTCTTGAGAAGGGGAGGAGAGGCATGCACGGGGAATGGATGACTGGCTGCGGGCATAGGGAGCATGCGTGGGCCGGCGAGCGGCAGATTGACGGTATGCCCGGGGTCGCAGTAGCCCGGGGGTGCCGAGTTGAGGTGCTGGCAGGATGGGGGGCTCGTGTGGCTCTGGTCGGGGACGTCTGTCTGTCCGACGACGACAGGCCGGTCCTGGTCGAGGCTGCCTCTGCGGGCCGGTGGAGCGACCTCACGCGGTGCCCGGGGTCGTATTGGGTGATCGCGGAGAACAGCAGAAACCGGTTCGTCTGTGGTGATCTTTCCGGGCTCCGGTCCATCTTCTACACCGAGCAGGGCGGACACACCCTCTGGTCGACCAGTGCCCGCGGGCTGGCCGAGCGCCGCCGCGCCCCGCTGAACCTGGCGTTGACTGCGGCGCACTTCACGGTGGGCGCGGAACATTGGCTGGACCGCACACTGTATGACGGGGTGTTCGCCGTTCCGGGTGGCTTCGGTCTGCTGTTGGGGGGAGAGCGCCCACAGCTGATCGACGTGACAGGCATAGCGCCGGACCTCACGCTCTCCGAAGGGGCCAGCGCATTCGGCCAGGCTCTGCAGACAGCTGTGCATCGGCGGATGAGCAGCGCCGATGGACTCGCCAGCGCCGACGTCTCCGGCGGCTTGGACTCCACCGCCCTGGCAATCACGGCCTCCGCGGTCGGAGAGGTCCGCGCCGTCACCTATGCCGATGCCTACACCAGCGCCGAGGATCTCTTCTTCGCTCGGCGGGCGGCTGTGCACATGGGGGTCAAGCTCCACGTGGGGCGAGGTGGTGTGGAGCAACTGCCGTTCGCGTGGACATCGTCCCAACCCATCCCCGACCAGCCCGCCGCGGCCAGCCTGACCATGGCGCAGAGGCATCTCTACCTGGAGCCGGCGGCGAACCTCGGAGGCATCCATTTCACGGGTGATGGCGGTGACGTGGTCCTCGACTCGTGCTCGGCTGTCTGGGTCGGGATGGTGCAGTCCGGCGAGCGAAGGGCCGCGCATCGGGAAGTGACCAACTGGGCTCGCGCCCGTAACCGTTCTCCCCGAGATCTGTGGCGGGCTGTTACCCGAGCCGCCGGCTCCGGGTACGGCGGTGCGCTGGAGGAGGCGGCTCGTCAGATGGAGACGGGTGGCGTCGAGGGCAAACGACCGGGCGTGTGGTCGTGGTGCCACGTGGGGCAGTCCAGCGGGTGGTTGACTGCGGCCGGGCGCGATCAGGTCGCTGCGTTGCTCCGCGAGGCGGCGAAAGTTGCCACGTCGTTGAGAGCGGACCTCACGGAGCAGCAGTCGTCCCTCCGTTTGGTCGGCGCGGACGTCCGCAATACGGCGCCGCTGGCGGCGGCGTGGGGGGTGCGGCCGGTTTATCCGTACCTGGACAACGAGGTGGTGCGCGCGGCGTTCGCGATCGCACCTGCGGAACGGCACGGTGTCACGGCCTTCAAGCCCCTGCTGGGTGTGGCGTTGCCGCAGCTGCCGTCGTGGCTAACCAGCCGGACGAGCAAGGGCTCGTTCAGTCGCCAGCTGATCGCCGGGATGGTCCATCACCGAGCACGGCTGGCACACCTGTTCCGCGACAGTGTCCTGACGACGAGCGGTCTGCTCGATCCGGAGCCCGCGATCACCGCGCTGGCTGGTGTGGAAGGCGTGCGCTCCGACGCCCTGTACGACCTTCAGCGCCTGGCGATGGTCTGTCAGTGGCTCGCTGCGAACGGCCGTCACGACGGCCAGCTCTTGGAGGCCGCATGCTGATCCCCGCCCCTCAGGTCTATTGGCGCCGCTGTGCCGGTGGAGGGACTGCCGTGCTCGACCTGGGTTCCTGGCAGTGCCACATGTTCCACGGGAACGGCGCCCGTGTGTGGGACGCGATCACTTTGCGGGGAGATCTCTCCGGCCTCGCCGAGGAGATCGCCATCCCCGCCGGAGCGGATGTCGCCAGCGTGCGCGAGTCGATCGACGCGTACACGGAAAGCCTGTGCGCCATGGGCCTGCTGGTTGATCCTGCGGTGCCTCGTCGGCGCCGGTGGTGGTGGTTTCGGTGACCGAGATGGTCCACGCGCCGGCCGCCCCGCCGTGGCGGCGACGGATTCCGGCGACCCTCGCCGTGCTCGCCGCGCTGTCGGTCAAGATCCTGCCTTCGCGTTGGAGAGGCCGCGCCCGGATCCACCTCGCGCGCTGCTGCAGCTGGCTGCCGGCTGCCTCCCCCCAGCATGTCCGCGGCCTTTACGACGCCGTCGTTGCCTGCCAGCCAGCATGGTGGCCTGGGCAGATCGACTGCAAGGAGCGGGCGCTGGCCACTGTGCTGGCAACAGCCCTGACGGGCCGACGATGCCACCTGGTGATGGGGGCCCGTTGTCTGCCAGATGCCTTCCACGCCTGGGTTGCAGCTGCTGACGGCACGCAGATCGGCGTCGAAGAGGGCGGCGGCTCCGATCATCCGTGGGAACCGGTCTACACCTCCCCCTGACTGCCGGGGCGGGGGCGGACTTGAGTCATCCCACCCCCGCCACCGGATCACCCGATCGAGTGATCCGATGGTTGCGCGATTGACCCTCTCTGGGCGTGACCAGCACGAACACGCTCCAGGTCGAGGAATGGCGTTGAACGTCTGCCGCAGCTACGCGCCAATGGGACGCGTGACTTCACCGCCCACGGCGGATCCGCCTGCAACACCGGGTCCGCCCCCCATGATGCAGCTCCAAGACGACACGCACGCAGCCGCGAAGACGTGCGTCAGCACCCGGGCCATTGCCGCTCGGCTCCCGGCGACGCTGCGCCGCGCCTGGCACCTGAGTTGGCAGGCCGATCGACGCACCGTGCTGGTGCTCGTCGCCTGCACCCTCGCCTACGCCGTCCTCACCGCCGTTGCGCTGCGATCCACGGCCGCCTTGTTGGAGGCCCTGCTCGCTCCGGGAGAAGCCGCTGATCGGCTCCGCCATGCCCTACCTGCTATCGCGCTCGTCGCTGGCACAGCCTGCGCGAGCTATCTGGCGGATGGCGGCGCCCGTCTGTCGGCCCGCCGCCTGGCCCCGCAGGTCAACCGGGACGCCGACCTCGCCGTCATCACCGCCTGCACCGACGCCGAACTCGGTGCCTACGAAAACCCCGAATTCGACGACGCACGGTTCGCCGCCACCCAGGGCGCGGAGAAGACCCCCGAACTGATCAGCGGCGCCCAGAACCTCATCTCCGCCTGCGCCCAGCTCATCGCCGCAGTGATCGTCGTCAGCACCCTCAACGTCCTGCTGCTCATGTTGCTGCTCCTGGCAGTCGTCCCCCGAGTTTGGGGGGCCGTTCGCGCCGCCCGGCTCGACCACGACGCCGCTCATCGCAGTCTGGCCGACAGCCGCCTGCGCCGGGTCTTGGCGCAGTACACCACCGACCGTGGGACTGCGGCGGAGATCCGCTCAGGCACCATGGGAACCTTCCTCCTTACGCAGTACCGCATCATCTCCGGCCGCCTGGAGAGCGAACAGATGACGGCGGCCCGACAGGCCGCGCTCACGCAGGGCATGGGAGATTTGCTGTCCACCGTCGCGCTGGCTGTCGTATGGTCCGGCATCGTCTTCCTCATGCTTACCGGTCACATGGCCGTGGCCGCCGCAGGCACCACCGTCCTGGTGATTCGCACGGCCAGTGGAGCCCTGACCAGCACCGTCCGCGCAGCGGCCCGCCTGTTCGCCACCAGCCTCTACATCGCAGACTGGGCTAGGTTCCTCGACGGCGCGCACGCCTGGGCAATGCGCCGCGGCACCACGCCTGCCCCGCTCGTGGGGCCTGAGACGATCAGCGCCCGCGGCCTCACCTTCACCTATCCCGGGAAGACCGAGGCTGCTGTCACCGACGTCAACCTGGATATCCGTCGTGGCGAGGTCATCGCCCTCGTCGGAGAGAACGGTTCAGGTAAGACCACCCTTGCCAAGTTGCTGACCGGGCTCTATCTCCCCCGCGCCGGCACGGTCACCTGGGACGGTCACGATGTAGCCGACCTTCGCCCCGACACCTTGTGGCGCACGACAGGGGTGGTCCCGCAGGACTACACACGTTGGCCTCTAGGGACTGTATTGAGTCGTGATCATGTGGTTCGGATGAGGTCCTTGATCCAGATCATGGAGGCGCGAAGGTGGAGTCCGGCTTGGTAGCTCTCGGGGGTCTTGTCGTAGCGGGTGGCGATGCCACGCCAGGCTTTCAGCTTGTTGATCAGGCGCTCAACCGTGTTCCTCACCTTGTAGAGCTCGGCGTCGTGGCTGAGGGGCCGGCCGCCTCGGCGGCCCTTCTTCTTCCGGTTGGCAGCCTGGTCCTTCTTCTCTGGTATGACCGCCTTGATCTGGCGTTTGCGCAGGTAGGCGCGGTTGCCACGGGAGGAGTACGCCTTGTCGCCGGCGACCGCGTCGGGGCGGGTGCGGGGACGCCCGATGGGGCCGCGGACCCGGATCTTCTTCAGCACGGGGATGAACTGAGGGCTGTCGGCGGCCTGTCCGGCGGTCAGGATGATCGCGAGTGGGCGGCACTGGCGGTCGGCGGCGAGGTGGACCTTGCTGGTCTGTCCGCCCCGCGAGCGCCCCAGCAGGGCGGCCTTCAGCCGGACTCGGTGCCGGCGTCGAAGGCGTCTTCGCTCCTCGCGGACGGGATCGCCGTCCTGTCCGCCTTGTCCTTCCGGGCTGCCCCCTTTTGCCGGGCCTTCTCCTCCTCGGCGGCGGCTTTCTCCAGGGCGGTCAGGACTTCGTCATCCAGGTGCATCCCGGCGGCGTCGTGGTGGGCGCGAGTGGTGGTGGAGTCCACGCTGACCAGGGACAAGTCCACCTCGTCCCGCTTGGCAGCCTCGGCGATCAGGCCCTCCAGCAGGGTCTCGAAGACGCCGGCGTCCCGCCACTGGCGAAAACGGTTGTGGACGGTGGACCAGGCTCCGAACTTCTGCGGCATCTCCCTCCATTGCCCGCCCGACCTGAACTTCCAGATCACGCCCTCGAACTGCTGCCGCAGCCGTTCGGGATACGGGCCGTACCTGCCTATCGGTAGGTACGGCCCGATGAACTCCCACTCTTCATCAGTCAGTTGCACCCGCGTCATGAAAGACGATCTACCAGGACGTGCCACGCGACGCAGGCCGATTCCGCAGATTGATCACGACCCGATACAGGCCCTAGCCGCCCGGGAGAACATCACTCTCGGACAACCCCAGGTCGGCGGTGACCAGACCGTGAGGCGTGCCGCTGAACTGGCCGGAGCAGACTCTGTCATCGACGGCCTCCCTCAGGGCCTCGACACCTCCTTGGCCCGCTCCTGGTGGGGTGGACACGACCTCTCCGGCGGCCAGTGGCAGCGCATCGCCATCGCGCGCGCTTTTCATCGCGATGCTCCGGTCCTCGTCCTGGACGAACCCACCGCCGCGCTGGACGCTCGTGCCGAGCACAAGGTCTTCAGCCGGCTTACTCGACTGGCCGCGGGGCGCACCGTGCTCTTCGTGACCCACCGGCTCGCCAACACACGCCTCGCCGACCGCATCCTGGTCCTGAAAGACGGACACGTTGTCGAGAGTGGCTCGTACGAGCAACTGCTCACGGGTGGCGGCCTTTTCGAGGAGCTCCACCGACTGCAAGAGGCTCCGGACAGGCCATCTGCTCACAGCGTCGCAGCGCCCGCGGGCACGTGAACGGAGATAGACCTGCGGCCCGCTTCGTCAAATGCAGCGTGGGGAGAAGGCGAAGCCCTCTCCCCACATCCCGCCGAACTCCCACCTCACCTGCGGGCAGCCGGCGGTTCCACTGGCTGATTCGTGACCGCGAACGCCAGGTGCAGCGAACGCTCTGGCGTATCGACGTCATGGGGGACGCCTCGGGGTAGGACTAGCACGTCACCGACCCGGGTGACCATCTCCGTCGGACCGTCTTCCGAGGCCGTCCACACGCGCCACCTCTTCGCCCCCTCCAACTGCACGATGACCCCGTCCCAGTCGTCGTAGTGACGGCCCAGGGAGCTGTACCCGGCCTGCGAGGCATACGCAGCACAGGTAACGCGCCGCCCCAACGCCAACTCGATGGACCGCGAGGCGAGACGGATCCAGTCGACATGAACGTGCAGGTTCTCGTAGGACCGGGTCCGAGGGAGAGCCACAGCAGCGTCGTCTGCCGAGACGCGCTGAAAGACCGCGCCGTCGATCAGGGTCACCGGGACCCTTCCGACGGGCAGTTCCAAGGAAGAGAGCCACGATGCACTGAACGCATCACGCACATGACACGTGGACGGTTGCGAACACACCAGCGGCACAGCGACCGTGTTGAGCCGTATCCTGAAGGCGAAGGCTGCTGCGGACAAGGCAGTTACTGTCATCGTTTCGGCCTTAAGAGGTCCTAACAGAAGTGGTTGATCATGTGACTGTTGGTCTATCCGGTCGTTGGTCTGGTCGTGGGGAAACGTCAGTCGCGGCCGTGGATCGTGTCGGATGAACTGTGGGCCCTGATCGAGCCGTTGCTGCCCAAGCCGGGGCCGAAGCTGGTCGAGGGGCGGCCGAGGGTGCCGGACCGGCAGGCGTTGTGCGGGATCCTTTTCGTGCTGCACACCGGCATCCAGTGGGAGTTCCTGCCGCAGGAGCTGGGCTTCGGTTCGGGTATGACCTGCTGGCGGCGGCTGGCCGCGTGGAACGAGGCCGGGGTGTGGGATCAGCTGCATGTGCTGCTGTTGAAGAAGCTGCGGTCGGCGAAGAAGCTGGACTGGTCGCGGGCGGTGATCGACTCCTCCCATGTGCGGGCGGCCCGCAGGGGCCCAAAAGCGGTCCCAGCCCGGTCGATCGCGCACGGCCGGGCAGTAAGCACCACGTCGTCACCGATGCCCAGGGCATCCCGCTCGCGGTGTCGCTGACTGGCGGCAACCGCAACGACGTCACCCAGCTCCTGCCCCTGCTCGACAAGATCCCCGCCGTCGCCGGGGTTGTCGGCCGGCCCCGGCACCGGCCCGACGCGCTGTTCGCCGACCGCGGCTACGACCACGACAAGTACCGGCGCCTGCTGTGGCAGCGCGGAATCCGTCCCGTGATCGCGAGACGAGGCGAGCCACACGGCTCCGGCCTGGGCATCTTCCGGTATGTCGTCGAACGAACGATCGCCTGGCTGCACGGCTTCCGTCGCCTGCGCATCCGGTGGGAGCGACGGGACGACATCCATGAAGCCTTCCTCGGGCTCGCCACATGTCTCATCACCTACAGACATGTCCGACGCCTTTGTTAGGACCTCTAAGAGCCCATGAGGTGCCGAAGACGGTCGTCCTTGTCCGGAAGAGGGTAGTACTTGCTGAGCTGTGGGTCACCTGGTGTTGCTTGAAGAGCGGCGTCGAGCGCCAACTCTTCGGCCAGACGCAGCTCGTGCGGGGAGAGCCAGTTCCCGAGGACCTGCTTGACCGGGTGCTGCTGCAGCAGCTGAGTGGCCTGAAGGAGCAACTCCGGTTCCTGCTCGGTCGGCTTGGTCATGGTCTGTTCCACAATGATCTCCATGGTGGTTGAGAGAGGGAGAGAGTTTGGCCGCTGCTGACATCCCTGTGCAGGCGGCGGCCGGCGGGCGTGGGCTTCTGCCCATTGCTGGCTCCACGCCCAGTTCTTGGTCCGCGATATCGCGGTAGGCGACCGTCAGGCGGCCACGGGTTCGCTGTGGCTTAGCGCACGTCGAAGGCCGCTGAGGCTGAACGTCGCCACGACCGGACGGTGGTTGGACGCCTCACGGATATCGTCGTCGACGACGACTTCCAGACTGACCAGGGCTGCGGCCACCTGCGGGGTGGCGTAGATCCGATCAATGCGTTGCATGCTCCCCTGGTCGGTTCGCCAGAGCGAGGAGGTCGGTGTGAGGGCACTGGATTGCCCCAGGCCAGTAGCGGCGTAGTGCCCCAGTTCAGCGAAGATTGGGTGGCCCGTCTTCCCGCCGGCGAGGACACGGTCCGGCTGCGTGTCGGAGACCCGCTCGCCGAGCCAGTCCACGGTGCGGTGCTCGTAGTGCGTCCGGTCAGCGACCTGGTCCCAGTTCGGTAGGGACGCGGCCTCCTCCTGGTTGTGGGGGTAGGAGTTGCAGTCGCCCCCGATGATCGCCGCCATGCCCGGCTTACCCAGAGTGGTCAGCCGACGTGCCTCTTTCAGCCGCTGGTCGGGATCGAAGCTGCACATGTGGAAAGAAGCGAGGCTCAACTTCTTCGGTGCGCCCTTGAGCCGCACGACGGGGTTGCAGATCGGGTGCCACATCGCCGTCCTGTGCTCGAAGTACGCGGTCGGCTCGAACAGGTTCGGGTCGACGTAGACCCCGGTGGGGTTGGCGGACTCAGGGGTCGCGGCGGCGAGGAACGGGAAGTGCCCGCCAAGGCGTGCCGCCTCTGACCAGACAGCGTGTCCCCCGTACATGGAGGCTCGGGTCAGCTCCTGGCGCAACAAGATATGTGGGCGTAGGTCGGCCAGAACATCCATCGCCAAGTGCCACCGATGGTCAGAGCCGTCGCTGTTTATGCCGTTGTGCTCCACGTTCCACGAAACAACACGTATCTCATCATTGTTGGTTGTACTCAACAGTGCCCCCTTGGGGTTGTGCGGTCGGGTGATACCTGGGGCAGGCGGAATGGCCCGCCTGCGGTCGGGGAACAGTGAGGCCCGGCTGCCGCGTTCACGCCGCGGCGGATACCAGCGAGCCGGGGCGGTGTGGAGCAATGACCTGCCCGTCCGGCAGTAGTTCACCGGCGTCCTCGACGAGGAGCAGGACGCCGTTGCACAGCAGAGCCCTTCTCTGCACCTTCATCACCGTCCCATCTCCACGTCGATCACCGCGGGCAGGTGATCCGAGACTTTGCGAGCCTGGGGTGTGTCGTGGGTGTAATACGACTTCACCGACAAGTCGTTTACGAGGGCGTAGTCCAAGCTCCAGGGCACGGGCTCGGTTTCGTAGTAGTAGCCGACGGTTGCTGTCCTGTGCTCGCCGGTAAGCGCCTGCGGGTCCTCCCAGCCGGATCTGAGAAGTACCTGGAGGGCCCGGCGGTCCGCACCGCCGAACTCCCCGTTTCCCAAGACGAGGCGGTACCGCGAGTGCATGTTCGCGGGGATGAGAGACCAGCTCGCTGGCTCACGATCGGGCACGTTCAAGTCCCCCAGCAGCATCGCGCGGGGTGGTGCACCGGGGAACTTCCCGCCGTAGTCGGTCATCCAGCGTGCCTCGCGCAGGCGTGTATCGCCGTCCGTGTAGCTGAGGTGGGTGGCGAGGACGAGAAAGTCGCGCTGGTCGTCGTGCTCTTCGACGGGGCGAAGCCGGGCTCGGATCAGAGCGTGATGGAATACGTCCCTCCCCAAGATCGCCCTGCCCATGAGCCGCAGCTTGGACGGCCGGTACAACAAAGCGGTGTGATTCTGGACGGGGGGCGTGCCCAGCCGGGAACGGACCATGGCCACGGGCTGGAGGCCCAAGGTGTGCGCCATCCACCACAGGCGTCCCTCGTTGTCCTCGTCCCACCGGTTGCACTCCGGCAGGCACACGATGTCGGCATCGATCTCGGAGAGGATTTCCGCCTGACGACCGAGGCGCGTCTCGTCGGCGCCGTCCAGTCCGCCGAGAAACAGGTTCCACGTCACTGCCCGCAGGTTCACGCCGCCTCCGCCCATCGGCGCGGTTCGATGGTCTGCCCATTGGGCAGCAGCTCACCGGTGTCGTCGAAGAGCACGACGCCGTTGCACAACAGGCACCAGCCCTGCTCCGGGTGGTACGCCGCCAGTTGGGCGGCTTCCCGGTCGGTGGAGTCAGCTGACGGGCATGGCGGTTGGTGCGTACACATGGGATCCCCTACGGGGTAGATGCCGAGAATGATGAGGGCCACTGCCGGGGCCGCCGCCTTCGTCAACGGGGGTGTCGGCCGGAGGTGCGGCGCCGACCCTGAGGGCGCCGCACCTGCCCTTCCTCCCGTGGACCGTTGTGCAGGGCCCGGCCCTATAGGAAGGAACACAACGGCACAGTGTTCAGGAGTAGGTACGGCCGCAATTTGGGCAATAGGCGGTACCTCCGGTGCGCTCAAGCTGTGCACCGCATGCCTGACAAACGTCCATCATTCACTTCCCTTGGGTTTTCCGAGGTTGATCGGCAAGGACCCCCTCGGTGGCGAGTAGAACCCGGCGCGAGGTAGGTCCGCCGGGGGCTGTGGGCGGCCTTCCGGCCGCGGGTAGGACGTTGCCCCTCATGCCTGCAATGCGGGGTGTGCTTTCTCGATGGCGCCAGCCAGCTCGGCGGCGGCCAACGATGAGGCAACGCCGAGGACGACGTCTGGGGCTGGCCCGAGGGGTCTCGCTTGCAGGGAGATCAGTGAGCGACGGGGCGCAGGATGATCCAGGCCACACCGCTGTGGTCCTGGCGCCTGACCTGCCATCCCTCGCAGAGCACGTCGATCTCGTGGGGAGTCATTTGGCCGGTTTGAAGAGGGTGTTCGCTGATGGGGACAACCAGGTAGACATGACCGCCGGGAGCGAGCCATAGGTCACGCACCTGGCGCAGCCAGTGGACGGGTTTCGAGAGGAAGGGGACCAGCGTGCGAGCAACGACTAGATCAACGCCATGACGGGGCAGCCCAGGAGGCACACCGGCCTCCAGGTCAGCGTCCAGATACCTCAGCTGGGGTCCGTACCCTTCGGCGCGGGCCACGTCCAGGGAACACGAGGAGTGGTCGATCGCCGTGACGTTGTATCCAAGGCGGCGAAGGCGCCGGCTGAAGTGGCCGAGCCCACAGCCGGCATCGACGGCGACCCGACCGTAGTGGCCCGAGGTGGCCGCTACAAGGAAGCGCATCTCGTCCGCGCCGATCTCGTAGGGGACATACCCTAGGCGCGCCATGGCGTCCCAGAGGACCGGTGAGACCGGACGTCCCTGAAGTGTGCCTGCTGACGGCTCGTCCCTGTGCACCGCTGACCTTTCGTCGTGTTACTGCGAGAACCCGTACGCCGCCGCCAGCTCGACCTGCTGGGGTTGCGGCAGGCCGAGCTGGCGGGGCTGGGCACCGGGGATGGTGGTGCCCGGTCTGGTGCCTCCCGGTGACCGGTGTCTGATCACCGAGCGATCGGGAGGGGCTGGAGAGGGGGCCGGCCACCGCATCCTCAACAGCGGCGGCCGGGAACCCTCCGCTAGACCAGGGCGGAAGGTTCGCTCGCGCGATAGCTCACCGGGTGGAGAGCCTCCGCTCGGCCCGCGAGCCCCAGCGGTCAGCCTGCTGCCGCGCAGGGTGACCGGTCTCAAGGCGCCGCTAGCGGCGGATCGAGAGGTATACGTCAATCAGCCAGGCGGCCACGGCTCCGACCACCAGGAGGGCACCAACGGCCTGCCAAGGAGGAATACCCTCGCGATCAAGGACCTGGAGGGGGTGTCGGAACGCCCTTCGCAGACGCGGAAATTGCGCATCGTTGAGCAACATGACTTCTCCAAGAAGCTTTCAGCAAAGAACAGTTCGTTCAAGCGTTGCCTGGGCGGTACCGCCCCCGCACGACGCGGTCTCCACCACCATCGGCGATTCGACGACGCGTTCATGCGAAGGGCGAGGATCCTCCCGACCCTTAGTCTTCGCACGGCATTCCCAGCCGCGATCAGTTCGTCGAGCCACCCTGTTGCTCTGACCCGATCCCCTTCGGCCATGCCGACGGCAAGACTCCGCAGGTCCTGACGGATCCAGGTGACGGCACGGCCGGGGTACGAGACAAGACAGCTCTCGCCTACCGCCATGCAGTCGCTGTCAGGGCGGAGACAGGCCCTGTAGCACCGGTATCTCGACAGCGAACTCACGGCGGCCCTCCAGGCCAATCCGTCAGGCGACACACCAGCTTGAACAGGGCATCGGGATCGACGTACTGCTGAACCGCCGTCGGGTGCGACTCCCAACGCACGGGCACCGTCGCCCACCCCCGAAGAGCGGGCACCGCCACGTACTCGCGCCACTGCACCCCGTGGGCAAACACGCCCGGCGGCCAATGAAACGACTCGGCCGTGCCCGGCGGAACGATGAAGAGCACGTCCTGCCCCGACGACGCGACCCGCACGAGGATCGGGCCCGCGTTCCCCTTGGCAGCCGCTATCAGCTCCTCAGAGACCTGCGCGCCCCTGTCACCTGGGATGCGCACGACATCGATCGCAATGCCGGTTCCATGCGATCGATGCCCGGCCTGCGGCACCCACGTAGGCCGGTAGGGGAACTTGCTCGCCGACGTCAACTCGGCTGCTGACGCCAGCTCTTCAGGGAACGACGATTCGCTGGACATGGATGAAGCCTCGCCTGACCGCGGTAGCGTTGGCACCGTCCACGACCGTCCAAACCTGCGACTGACAAGGCGAGTTGTTCCGATGGACGGCCATGGACAGTCAAGGAAGGTAGGCATGGATCCATGCGAGAAGACACCAATCCCAGCGATGACGAGGCGCTGGACGACGACGTTCCCCTCACCAGGAAGATCCTCGCACTTCAGCAACTTAGGCTGAGGAAACTGAGGGGCCTGACGCAGGAAGAACTGGCGGATCTAGCGAAGTATTCCGTCACCCAGGTCCGAGGCGTCGAAAGGGGAAGGCGCAAGGCCACCCGCAGCTATATCGAAGCCATCGACGCGGCACTCAACGCAGAGGGGCTGCTTATCGCCACAGCGCAGGACCTGATCGACAAGTCCAAATTCCCAGAATGGTTTGAGGAGTTCGCCCAGACAGAGAGGGCCGCCCGTCGGCTCTACAGCTACTCCGCCCACGCCATCGATGGGCTCTTGCAGACCAAAGAGCACGCCCACGCGGTGACGAGCGCCTACGTGCCAACGCTTGACGACGACCGGGTGGAAGAACTGGTAGTCGCTCGACTCGAACGACAAGCACTGCTGACCAGGAAGCCACAACCGACGCTCGGGTTTGTACTGGAACAGGTAGTCCTCGAACGTCCCATCGGGGGGCGCGACGTGCATCAACGCCAACTTGAGCACCTCATCCGATGCGCAGAGATGCGCAACGTCTCAATACAGGTACTTGAGACCAACATGGTCACGCACGTCGGCCTCGACGGGCCGATGACACTCCTGGAGACACCAGAGGGCCAGACACTTGGGTACGTTGAGGTACAAGGCGTGAGTCAGATCATCGCTGCACCTGTGTGGGTCGGCGACCTGGAACAACGGTATGGGATCATCCGATCGCAGGCACTGAGTCCTGAGAGGTCCCTCGGCTTCATCAAGGAACTGGTAGGAGCACTATGACAACCGATACCGCCACACCCGGAAGGGCCCTGGTGTGGCACAAGTCCAGCTACAGCGGCAATGCAGGCGGCCAGTGCGTCGAGGTCGCCACGGCCTGCAGCGTGATCCACGTCCGCGACTCGAAATCCCCTAACGGCCCTCGAATTACGACTTCGGGCCCGAGTTGGGCCAACTTCCTCGAATACGCCGCAAGCCGCTCAGTGTGACGCAGCTGTGGCCCCCCAGCCAGACGAATTGGCTGGGGGCCCACGCTTTCAGAGTATCTGCTGCGATGGTTCAGACGATGCCGACTCGGCCGTGCGGCGGTCGTCAACTGGCGCCGCCGTCACAGCGGTCTCGACGCCACCGGCGGCACTGAGGAGAGCCCTACCTTCCCCCGCGCGACCGCCGAGCGGTGGCTGCGCGCCCGCGGCAAGCTCCCCCGGACCACTCCGACCGAGCCCGCCACCCTGGTCTTCGAGGGCGGACAGACGATCACCGCGTACGCCCCACTCCCGTACCCGACCAGAGCCCCGCCCCCTTCCTCCACGGCCTGGACACCTCCCCCGAAGACGTCCACGTCGCCTGGCGCGCCGACCTCCCCTTCGCCGATGGGCAACCGGACTTCGCGCAGTGGGCGGCCCGCATGGACCAGGTACCGCCGCACCCAGGCGAGACCGTCGCTCTCCCGGCAGCGCACCTGCGCCGGTTCCTCACGCGTCCCATCGACGACGACGAGCTCAGCGACCTCGAAGCCACCCACCCCACCCCACCGGCCACCACCGGCGGTGGCAAGCGTGCGCGGACCAAGGCCCACGTGATGGCGCCGGTGCTGCGCTTCGACGAGGCCGACAGCACCTGGCAACCCGCCCTGGCGCCGGGAGACATCCGGCCCGGCGACACCGGGGTGCTGCCCAGCACCTACAGCGGACACGACCGTTTCGGCTTCACCGGCGCACCCGGCCAGCCCGTCCCCGACCTCTGGGACTTCCCACCCGGAACCGAAACCGCACCCACCCGGCTCGACGCCGCCACCCTCGCCCTGCTTACCGACACCGGGGCGGACAGCGCGGCGCTGGAGCAAGTCCTGGCCGGCGCCACGGCACGGCTACGGGCCGGCGATGGCGACGATCCGCCCAGCGTGGTCGTCCGCGAACTCCTGGACACCCTCACCACCACGTTCCTCTCCCCCGCAGCGTCAGCGGTTGGTGCGGCTGCCTCAGAAGCCCTCCCCTGCTCGGGTTCCGATCTGCTACGGCAGCGGCTGGCTCAGCTGCGCGCCGTACCCCGGTGGGACCTGGCAGCGGCCGGCCGTTCCACCACCGCCGGCCACGTCATCTGCGACCCCGATGACACGGCCCGTCTGCTGCTGATCCCCGCCCGCCGGGATCCGGGCCAACTGGAGCGGACCGCTGGCGTCGGGGACGACAGCGCCGACGCCAGCTCTCTGACCCGGCCCGTGCCCCTGCCCCAACACGGCAAGGCCGTCGCAGACCGCGCCGCCGACCTCGCCCACCGTCTCCGCCTGCCCCATGAACTGGCCGCCGCGATCGAAACCGCCGCACATGCCCACGACTGCGGCAAGGAGCATCCGCGGTTCCAGTGCATGCTGTGTGCGGGCGATCGCCTCATGGCGGAGACTCTGCCCGAACCGCTGGCCAAATCGGGGATGGACCCCGCCGACCGCGCCGGCCGACGCAAAGCCGCCCGCCTGGCCTCCTGGCCCACCGAACTGCGGCACGAGGCCCTCAGCGCGCTAGGGACTGTATTGAGTCGTGATCATGTGGTTCGGATGAGGTCCTTGATCCAGATCATGGAGGCGCGAAGGTGGAGTCCGGCTTGGTAGCTCTCAGGGGTCTTGTCGTAGCGGGTGGCGATGCCACGCCAGGCTTTCAGCTTGTTGATCAGGCGCTCAACCGTGTTCCTCACCTTGTAGAGCTCGGCGTCGTGGCTGAGGGGCCGGCCGCCTCGGCGGCCCTTCTTCTTCCGGTTGGCAGCCTGGTCCTTCTTCTCTGGTATGACCGCCTTGATCTGGCGTTTGCGCAGGTAGGCGCGGTTGCCACGGGAGGAGTACGCCTTGTCGCCGGCGACCGCGTCGGGGCGGGTGCGGGGACGCCCGATGGGGCCGCGGACCCGGATCTTCTTCAGCACGGGGATGAACTGAGGGCTGTCGGCGGCCTGTCCGGCGGTCAGGATGATCGCGAGTGGGCGGCACTGGCGGTCGGCGGCGAGGTGGACCTTGCTGGTCTGTCCGCCCCGCGAGCGCCCCAGCAGGGCGGCCTTCAGCCGGACTCGGTGCCGGCGTCGAAGGCGTCTTCGCTCCTCGCGGACGGGATCGCCGTCCTGTCCGCCTTGTCCTTCCGGGCTGCCCCCTTTTGCCGGGCCTTCTCCTCCTCGGCGGCGGCTTTCTCCAGGGCGGTCAGGACTTCGTCATCCAGGTGCATCCCGGCGGCGTCGTGGTGGGCGCGAGTGGTGGTGGAGTCCACGCTGACCAGGGACAAGTCCACCTCGTCCCGCTTGGCAGCCTCGGCGATCAGGCCCTCCAGCAGGGTCTCGAAGACGCCGGCGTCCCGCCACTGGCGAAAACGGTTGTGGACGGTGGACCAGGCTCCGAACTTCTGCGGCATCTCCCTCCATTGCCCGCCCGACCTGAACTTCCAGATCACGCCCTCGAACTGCTGCCGCAGCCGTTCGGGATACGGGCCGTACCTGCCTATCGGTAGGTACGGCCCGATGAACTCCCACTCTTCATCAGTCAGTTGCACCCGCGTCATGAAAGACGATCTACCAGGACGTGCCACGCGACGCAGGCCGATTCCGCAGATTGATCACGACCCGATACAGGCCCTAGATGAATGAGTCCGATGTTTGTGCTGGCCGCGACCATGGCGAAGGGCGCCCGTTGGCTCGTGTGTGACGACAAACCTGGACGCCCTTCTGGCGGCACTGTACGTGTTCATCGACGACCATGTGGCCCCGCGTCGCCGGATCGGGCGACCCCCGAAACTGACAGACGCCGAACTGCTGTGCCTGGCCGTCGCCCAGGTCCTGCTGGGCTTTCCCTCAGCCAGGCACTGGATCCGCTTCGTACACGCCCGCCTGGGACACCTCTTTCGCTATCTACCCCAACAGTCCGCCTACAACAAGCGCCTCAACGCAGCCGGCCCGCTGATCAGCCGCGTGATCGAGACCTTGGCCAGGCAGGTTCCCACGTGGAACGACAACCTGCGGTTGATCGATTCCACACCTGTGCCCTGCGCGGCCTCCCGCGAGACAGTCAAACGCTCCGACCTGGCCGGGCACGCCGGATACGGCTACTGCCCAAGCCATTCCCGCTTCTTCTGGGGATTCCGGCTCTACCTGCTGACCACCGCCGAGGGCATGCCGGTGTCCTGGTGCCTGGCCAACCCCAAACTCGGTGAACGTCAGGTGATGACCGCGCTGCTGGAACGCGACCACCACCTCATCCGCTCCGGTCAAGTGATCCTCGCGGACAAGGGCTTCGCCGGGCGGGAGTTCGAGGCGTTCCTCGAAGAGTGCCTGGGCGTCCATCTGGTGCGGCCGGACATGAAGAACGAGCCTGTCCGACATGGACGCCTGGCCCACGTCCGCCAGTGGATCGAGGCGGTATTCGACACCCTCAAAGGCCAGCTCAGCCTGGAACAACACGGAGGCCGAACACTCGCCGGTGTCTTCGCCCGCACCGGTCAACGACTCCTCGCCCTGGCCACGGTGATCTGGCACAACTGGACCACCAACGCCCCAGCCAAACGATCACTGATCGCGTATGACCACTGAAGACATCGGACTCATTCATCTAGCCGTCGCCGCCTGGCTGACCACCAATCCCCCGCACACCGACGGCCAGGACGAAGAACTGCTGGTGCATCTCGTTGCCTCCCACCACGGCCACGCCCGCCCCCTCCTGCCCCCGGTCCCCGACCCAGATCCGGTCGAGGTGACCTGCACAATGCCGGACCAGCAGCAGGTCACGATCAGCAGCGCAGCGATGGGTGTGGACTGGGACGGCCCCGATCGGTTCGCCGCTCTCAACCGCCGCTACGGGCCCTGGGGCCTGGCCCTGCTCGAAGCGACCGTCCGCCTGGCCGACATGGCCTGCTCGGAAGAAGGCACCTGAAATGCACGAGCTGGAACTACCCGCCCTTCGTGGAAACTCGGCCCTCGGGTTCCTCGCTGCTCTCGGCGTCCTCGAACTGACCGCCCTCAGCCTCGACCACACCCCCCGCCTGTCCTGGCGCAGTCCCACCGGGCCCGCCGTCCTCCACACCCACCAGCCCTTCACCCACGAAGCGGTCGCCGGACTCCTCCGCACTCATCTGCCCACCACACCCGAAACCGAGCCGCTGCCCATCGCGCCCGGAATCCTCTCCCTCCCGCGACACGAGGCCGCTGAGAAGACGCCCAATGAGCCGCTCAGAATGCCAATCGCCATGGCCCTGAGGCGCCTACGCGAACACACCACCGCCGAGCGCCTCGACCACTCCCCCGTCGCCCACTGGTTCACCGCGCTGGTCAACCAACTCCACCTGGCACCCCCCACCAGCGGCGCCAAACCCGGTCCCATCGAGAGCCTCTACACCAAGACCACACCGCTGTTCGCCCCCAGTGGGGGAATGACACTGGCGAACAACTGGACCAAGGCAGCTGAGCTCTGCCGCAAGGACCCCAGCCACCTGCTGGCAGCCCTCACCGCGTGGCGGCGGGTTGAGGGCTATACCGGCGCCAACCTCGACCACGCCTCCGCCGGCGACGCACACACCACCAGCCACGGCAAACCCGCCCAACAAGGCGTCCCCGGCGCCACCTGGCTCGCCCTCCACTCCTTCGCCACCTTCCGCCTCACCGGCACCGCCCGCCGCGGCCACACCACCAGCTGGGAAACCACCCCCGACGGCCCCACCCTCACCTGGCCCACCTGGCACCCCCCACTCACCCCAACCGCCCTCACCACCCTCCTCGAACACCCACTTCTCCGCGCCCACAACCCCGACCCCTCAAAACTCGATAGCCTCGCGTCACAGCCCGCTACACCGCCACCCGAAACCGCCTCTCCAACTCCGACGGCCCCCTCCAACCCGCAGCCCTCACACCCCTCCCAGAGCCTCGGAACCCCAAGCACACACGCAACACGCCAACCACACCTAATAAAAATGTCCGCTAAGCGCGCACATGCCCGAACCAGAACAGCACAAGAAACCGTCGCCGGAACGAATTTGTGCAGCTCATGCAGGGGCATCTCCGCGGTCCACAGCCGCGGCACCACAGCAGCGCGACGAGGGCGGCCACGTCGGCGCGGCCGGTGACGGGCATCTCCGCGGTCCACAGCCGCGGCACCACAGCAGCCGCACCGTGTCACGCTCGACCTGACAACCGAGCAGGCATCTCCGCGGTGCACGACCGCGGCACCACAGCAGCCTCGCCATCCGGGACCGGCTGACCACCTCCATCGAGGCATCTCCACGGCCACAGGCCGCGGCACCACAGCAGCCACGTTCCGGAGGCGTACCTCGCCTCCATCCCCGTACATCTCCGCGGTCCACAGCCGCGGCACCACAGCAGCTCGATCTTGTCCTCGACTGTTCCTGCCACGCGCAGGGCATCTCCGCGATCCACGACCACGGCACCACAGCAGCAAGGTGAACCCGGCGGCGAGCAGCGCGTCCGCAGGGGCATCTCCGCGGTCCATGTCGGCGGCGGCTGAACTCTGACCCACTTTGGTCGGTTGAATCCTGACCCAGGTGGTGTCTGCTGCGGTTGCTCAGTCGTTGTCGGTGGTGTCGTGCGGGATGCGTCCGAGTTCGCGTCCCTTCATGCGATACGAGTCGCCCTTGAATGAGTGGACCTCGGCGTGGTGGACGAGGCGGTCGATCATCGCGGCCGCGACGGTCTCGTCGCCGAAGACCTCTCCCCAGCGCCCGAAGGGCTTGTTGCTGGTCACGATCACCGAGGCGCGTTCGTATCTGTTCGAGATCAGCTGGAAGAACAGGTTCGCCGCCTCGGCTTCGAAGGGGATGTAGCCCACTTCATCGATCACGATCAGTGGGTAGCGGCCGAGCTTGGTGAGCTCGACCTGGAGGCGTCCGGCCTGGTGGGCGGCGGCCAGGCGGTCGACCCATTCGGACGCGGTGGCGAAGGCGACCCGGTGGCCGGCCTGGCAGGCCCGCACTCCCAGACCGATGGCCAGGTGTGTCTTCCCGGTGCCCGGCGGGCCCAGGAAAACGGCGTTCTCCTTTCCGGTGATGAAGTCCAACGTGCCCAGATGCGCGAGCTGTTGGCGCGTCATGCCGCGCAGATGGGTGACGTCCAGCTCCTCGACCGTCTTGATCGCCGGGAAGCGGGCCGCGCGGACGCGGGCCTCGCCGCCGTGGGACTCGCGGGCACTGACCTCCCGCTGGAGGCAGGCGACGAGGTATTCGGCATGCGTCCAGGACTCCTTGCGGGCCCGCTCGGCGAGCCGTTCGGCGGCGTCCAGCAGTGCCGGGGCCTTCATCGCCCTGGCCAGGAAGGCCAGGTCAGCCGCGGTCTGCTGACCGGTTCGGCGACTTGTGGCGGGGGCGGCGTCGTCGGTGGCGGCGCGGGCGGGCATCAGCCGGCCTCCTGGTTGTTGCCGCCGTCGATGACGGTGAAGAGCCGGTCATAGGTGCCCAGCTCGCGCTGTTCGACCTCGACCACGTCCGGGGCCGCTGCCGCGCAGGCAGCACCGTGCCGTCGATGTACTTCGCGGCGCATCACGTCGCCGGCGGCGGCGTGATGCGGGTCGGTGAGGGTCTGGTGGCGGGCCCAGCAGCGGGGATGCCGGGCCACGATCTCGCCGCCCTGGGCCAGGACGATGACCTCGTCGTTGTCGCAGAGCACGGTCACCATCCGGCCGATCGCCGCGGGGTCGACGGAGTAGTCGCAGGTGTCGACGCGGACGTAATGATCGCGTCCCAGGCGGATCTGGAACCGCCACCAGGACGGCGGGTCAACGGGTGGCAGTGCGAGCATCCCGGCCCGGTCCGCCTCCCACCGGTCGCTCGGGCGGGCCTGCAAAGTGCGGTGGACGCGCCGGTTGGCGACCTTCAGCCAGGCGTCCAGCTGTGTGTTGAAGTCGTCGGGGCCGGTGAAGTGACGGCCCGGCAGGAAGGAGGTCTCCAGATAGCCGTTGGCCCGCTCGACCAGCCCTTTCGCTTCTGGATCCCGGGGCCGACACAGGTAGATCTTGGTGGCCAGCAGGCCCGCGAACGCGGCGAACTCGGAGGTGACCCGGCCCTTGCCGACGCCGGCCTCGTTGTCCCAGACGAGCATCCTGGGGACGGCTCCCCAGGCGGTCAGCAGCCGCCAGTGCCCGTCGATCAGGTCCCCACTCCGGCGCGAGGGCAGCATCCTCGCGGCGATGATCCGCGAGTAGCCGGACACCATCACCAAAACCGGCGGCCGTCCTGTCTGCCCATAGCCCAGCGGGATGTCGGCCTCGGGAAACCACAGGTCACACTGGGCCAGCTCGCCCGGCCGATACGTAGTCCGCGAGACCGGGTCCACCGGCAGATACGCCGGCCGCAGCTCGCGCACCCGTTCCCTGAGGATGGTCATCCCGCGCTGCCAACCGATCCGCTCCGCGATCACGGTGGCAGGCATCGTCGGCGTCTCCCGCAAAAGCTCACGGATCTGCACCTCGACCGCGTCCACCGCCGAGCCCTTCGCCGGACGCTCGTACTTCGGCGGCCGGTCGTGCGCCAGCGCGCGTTTCACCGTGTTCTTCGAGATGCCCAGGTGCCGGGCGATCGCCCGGATCGGCATCTGCTCGGCCCGGTGCAGTCGGCGGATCTCTGCCCAGTCCTCCACGTGGATCACCTCTTCCCTCCTGACCTTGATCACCAAGGCCAGGGTCAGATGAAGATCACCAAGTGGGTCAGATTTGATACGCCGTCAGAGGGTCAGGATTCGAGCGACGCCGAGAGTCCACGGCCGCGGCACCACAGCACGGCTTTAATGGTCGCTGATCGTGGTGGTCTTGAGGGTGTTCCCGTTTGACCCGCTGCCTGCCTGATTCGTCCAGGGACAGTGGCGCGAGGTGTTCCCCTGGGGAACACCCGCGGCAGTTGAGAGGAATGTCCTTTGACATCCAACCTAGTCGCTCCAGGTCAGGACATCGCACCGGACTAACTTGGCTTCAAAGGACAGCGTAACCTGGTGGTGCACAACGACAAGGCCCGTACCGGGCGCGGAGGATCTCAGCTTCCGCGGCCGGTACGGGCCTTTGGTGTTCCCCAGGGGAACAGGCGTTAGGGGTTCAGATCTACGAACCCGAGGGCAGTGGCCAACTTGTTGTAGTCCTCGATCGGTGCGGCGTTGCGCGGGCCGAAGGCGGGGACTGGGGCCTGGAGTCGATGTTGCCGACGGATGTAGCTGCTCCAGCGAACCTTGTGCAGTTGGAAGTGCTCGCCATACGTCTTCGTCATTGATGCGACGGTCGTATCGCCTTCGACATCGGGGCGTCCAGGTGTCGGGGTACCGCACATCACGATGTGCTTGATGGTCGGGGCGGTCTTGCGTCGGCGAGAGCGTGAGTTCTGCTGCTTTCGCATCTCTGCAAGCTCCTCGAACGTTGCCTTGAGGTCGGTTTCTTCCTTGCTTGTTACGAGGACAGGCGGGACGATCTCGTTGTCTTCTTGGAAGGGGATGAGCACAGACACCTGTCAACGGCCTCTTGGTCGTCCCCGCTGGCGGCCTTGAGGCATCCCTGCTGGTGGAAGGCATTGTCGCCCCACTCGCGGCCAGATGTTCTCCCCGCCCTGGGTCGGTGTGGATCAGCTGAAGGGCTTCACTCCCTTTCCGGTGGTGGCCTCGGTGAACCTGAACGAATCACCCTGAGTGACTGTGACGTGAGCGTGATGGAGGAGCCGGTCGACGGTCGCGGTGGCCAAGGTCTTGGGCATGATCTCGTCGAATCCAGACGGGTGGAGATTGCTCGAAACTGCGATCGAGCGCCGTTCATATGCGGCATCCACCAGGCGGTAGAAGCCCTCGGCGGCGTCCTCGGAGACGGGCAGCAGCCCGATGTCATCGACGATGATCAGGTCCGAGCGGACAATCTTCGCCAGCGCCCGGGCGATGGAGTCGTCCGCGCGGTGCCGGCGGACCAGGGCGCCCAGGTCCTCGATGGTGAACCAGGCGACGGTCAGGCCGGCCTCGACCGCGGTCTGCCCGAGCGCCTCAGTGAAGTGTGACTTTCCCGTCCCCGACGGTCCACAGATACAAAAATTCTCCCGGCGGCCGACCCATTCCAGGCTCTTCAGGGCGTCCTGCGTGGTCCTGGGTATGGAGGACTTGGACTCGTGCCAGTCCCCGAAGGTCTTCCCGGTGGGGAACCCGGCCCGCTTGCGCCGGGTGTGGAGATTGGCCCGGTCACGTCCGGCCGCTTCCTCCGCCAGCAGGACGCGGACGACCTCGGCGGGATCCCAGCGTTGGGCCTTCGCGGTGGGGATGATGTCGGTCAACGACCGCCGGATGTGCGGGAGTTTGAGTCGCTTGGTCAGCTCGATGGCCTCGGCGAGCGGGTCGCCGTTCGTGCCGGGAACGGTGCGAAGAGGGGTGGCCATCAGAAGTGGTCGCTTTCGTCGTACTCGGAAAGATCAGCAGTGCTCGGGGCGGCGGCGCCGAGGGCGGACCAGGCGGAGGTGCCGGGCTGCAGCGAGTGGGCCTCGCTGCGACGGACCGGCTCGGCCAGGCCGTGGACGGCCTGGTAGTCGAGGATCGACATGAGGTCCTTGTCCGCGAAGCGGGCGGTGACCGCGGCGGTGCCGAGCGCGCGGTCAACTTCCGCTATCGAGTAGAGCTTCGAGAGGGCAACGGCCTCGGCCATCTTCGCCTTGATCCGGCGAACCCCGGCCGCCCCGGCCTCGATCAGCCAGCTCGCAGCACCCGGGCCGAGCTGGAGAAACGCAGCCTCCTCGGCGGAGGTCGCCCTCGGAGTGCGGTCGGCTTCCTTGTCCTCGCGCGGCGGATAGTGGGCATCCTCCAGGACCGGCGAGCCAGGCTCGCCGCGCGGATGGCGGGCGACCTCAAGGGCCGAGCCCGTCTCGTCGACGGCGGTGACGATCAGCTCGTCCCCGTGGAAACGGGCCCAGACCCGGGTGTCGATCAGCTCGTGCGGGACCGAGTAGCGGACCGCGTCGACCGAGATCGTCGACTCCCAGGAGACCCGCCGGGTGGTGCCGAACGCCGCGGTGAACGGCCGCCGCGGCAGCGGGTGCAGTCGATGCTGCTCTTCTGCGAGCCGCTCGACCGGCTTGCGCCGAGTCACCTTGTGTGTGCGGGAGTTGACCTCTTCGCAGAACTGTCGGCAGGCGGCCTCAAGCTCGCCGAAGGTCTTGTACTGCTCGCGCAGATTGACGTCCCTGGGCACCAGATCGGCATTCGCGATCTTCACTGTGGACTCCGAGCCGCCCTTCGTTTCCGGGTCCGCCGGCAGGCAAGTACGGATCGTTGTGCCGTAGTGCCGGGCGACCTCGACGACTTCTGAGTTGCGGACCGCGATCCCGGCGACGTGGTCGGTGGTGACCGTCTTCTCGTTGTCCGTCAGGACGTAGGCCGGGATGCCGCCGATCCTGCGGAAAGTGGTGTCCAGACACGCGGTGATCGTTGGCAGCGTCTTGTCCCAGATCGGAATGACGACGCGGAAACGCGACCAGGCCAGCCATGCGCAGAACAGCGTGGTCTTGCGGCCCTTGATCACCGGGCCGTCGCCGAAGTCGTACTGAAGCCAGAGCCCGGGCTCGGTCACCCATGGCCGGTAGACACGGCGTCGACCTGCCCTGAACTGGGCTTTTGCCTCGGCAACGGTGCGGCGGGTGGTGCGTTCCCCGCCGGTGAAGCCCATCGCGGCGATCCTCTTGTGGACCACGTCCGCGCGGATCTTGCCCTGCGAGCGGACCACCAGTTCCTCGATCTTCGGCAGATAGTCGTCGATCTGCCGGGCCCGCTGCCGGCGCTTGTCGGGCTGCTGGCCGGCCGCCCGCATCTTCACATAACGGGCCACCGTGTGGTGGTCGCACCCGGCCAGCTCGGCCGCGGCACGGTAACTGCCTGTGAGGTCGTATGCCTCAAGGATCTCCATGATCTCCCTGCTGTTCTTCACCCGCTCCAGCGTCGCCGAGCGGGACTACTCGGGGCGAGCGGGGAGAAATCTGGCCGTACTCGGGGAAACCCGTGGCCACAAATTGCGCCGTATATGGCCGCCACCGGGGAGCTTACGGGGCTCTGATCAACATTTCGGGATGACCGTGCGTAACTGATCTCCAACCCCCTTGTTGACCAGGTGTGTTAGGAGATCACATAGCCAAGACGCTGCTGCCGCACCTGGCCAGCGTCGCGATCGAGGACATACGAGCTGATGGTGGATGTATCTGTATCACTGCCTCGGCGGCTGCTCGCTCAGCCCAGTGCCCAGGCTGCGGGACGCACTCACAGCGAGTCCACGACCGATATCGTCGGCGGCTCGCTGACGTCGCGATCGGTGGACGGGCGACAACGATACATCTGACGGTTCGCCGGTTCCGGTGCGAGCAGTCGTCGTGCCCGCGCAGAACCTTCGTCGAGCAGGTCGACGGGCTCACCTTCCGCCACGGCCGCCGCAGCCAACTGCAGCAGGCGATGCTGATATCGATCGCACGCTGCCTGGCCGGTCGGGCCGGTGCCCGGCTCGCCGCCCTGCTGCACTGCGCGATCAGCCCGAACACCCTACTCAACCGTGTGCGGAGGCTGCCTGCCGAGCCGCCGGAGCGGAGCCCGCGGGTACTGGGCGTCGACGACTTCGCACTCAAGCGCGGTCACGTCTACGGCACCGTCCTCATCGACATCGAGACCGGCCGCGTCGTCGACGTCCTGCCCGACCGCACCGCCGAGACCTTCACCGCCTGGCTCGAAGAACATCCCGGCGCCGAGATCGTGTGCCGTGACCGCGCGAGCGCGTACGCGGAGGCGATCCGCACGGCCGCGCCGGATGCGGTCCAGATCGCAGATCGCTTTCACCTCTGGCAGAACCTGTGCAAGGCGGTTGAGAAGTGCGTCGTCGCCCACCGCTCCTGCCTCACTCCGGCCGAGGAGGCGAACCAGGACGCCCTGGTGGAACGGCCTGCCGAGCCGCCGGCGATCGAGGGCAAGCGGGCCGCGAACACACGCCGCAACTTCGCGGCGGTGCACGAGATGTACGACAAGGGCGTCGCCATCGAGGTGATCGCCAAGTCCCTGCGGATGGACCGCAAGACAGTCCGCAAGTACGCCCACGCGACAGTCGTCGAGGACCTGCTCTCGCCGCCGCGGCAGAGCCGACGGATGCTGCAGCCCTGGGCCGAGTACCTCAATATGCGCTGGCAGGAGGGGTGCACTGACAGCGGGCGCCTGTTCCGCGAGATTCAGGAACGCGGCTACCGCGGCAGCAGCCGCAGTGTCCGGCGCTGGCTCGAGCCGTTGCGCTCCGCCGAGTCGCCGACCCCGAAGAGGTCGGAGGCGCCCACGGTCCGGCAGGTCACCGGCTGGCTCACCTGTCACCCCGACAACCTCAGCTCCGGTCAGCAGCTCCGCCTCAAGCGCATCCTGGCCGATTGCCCTGAACTCGCCGATCTACGACGGCACATCGCGGCGTTCGCCGCGATGATGAAGAACCTCGACGGCCGTCTGCTGCCCCGCTGGATGAAGGCGGCCCAGGGCAGCGAGCTGCCACCCCTGCGCGGTTTCGCCCGCAACCTCAGCAAGGACCTCGACGCCGTCACCGCCGGCCTCACCCAGCCCTACTCCAGCGGCATGGTCGAGGGCCACGTGAACCGGGTGAAATACCTCAAACGTCAAGGGTATGGACGGGCCAACTTCGATCTCCTGCGGCGCCGTATTTTGCTCACACCGTGAGCCGATCACGCACGGTCATCCCGAAATGTTGATCAGAGCCGTATCTACTGGCCGCCGTCAACCGCCGTCACAGAGTGGATCAACGACGCTCCCCTGTGGGTCTGCCGAGTGCTGGGGTTCCCGCTCGACCCGCTGACCGGCGCGGTGTCCGTCCCGCCCCTGGCAGGAGATCACCCTCGACCACTACGAGCGCACCCGCGCCCACCACCGCCACGAGATCCGACGACTGAAGACTGCCACCTTCGCCCACCTCGACTACCCCGATGCGAAGCAGGCCCTCCAAGTCGTGCGCTGGAGGAAGGACTTCACCACCGGCAAGCTCAACATCGAACGCGTCTACCTGATCACCAGCCTGCCGCCCGGCACGGCCAGCGGCGCCCAGCTCGCCGCAGGGATCCGCGGCCACTGGAAGATCGAAAATCTTCTGCACCACGTCCGCGACCGCACCTTCCGCGAGGACGACTCCAAGATCCGCACCCGGCGCCTTCCCCGCGTCATGGCCACCCTGCGCAACCTCGCTATTGGCGTCCACCGCCAGGACGGCCACACCAACATCGCCGCCGCCCTCCGCCACACCGCCAGCGACTGCCACCGACCCCTGACTGCCCTCGGCCTCACCGGATGAACCCGGACAGAAGACGATCATGCAACGGACCCTGCACGGCAAGGTTTGTGCCATACACGAACAAGAAGGAGTGTGCTGGCCCCCGGACTCACGTCCGGACGCGTACGAGATCAAGGACGACCTGACAAGGGTCCTGCTATCTCTGGGAGGTGGGCTACTACTTTATTCGGGCCGCAGGACAACCTAGTGCCGCATCAATGAACCTTTGCCACGTTGTGATGTGACATGTCGGTGGACGTTGGCCCGTGGGGTTCGGTGCCGCCAGGATGTCCGGGTGGCAGAACGAGTACGCGTCCGTGAGATCGATGACGACGAAGGCAGGCGGTTGCTGCGGATTGTCCGCAGGGGCAGCGGGTCGGTGGTGACCTGGCGGCGGGCACAGATGGTGTTGCTGTCCGCCCAGGGCATGCCGGTGATGAAGATCGCCGAGGTGACGTTCACCAGCGCGGACCGGGTCCGGGACGTGATGCACAACTTCAATGCGGACGGATTCGATTCCCTGTATCCGAAGTACTCCGGAGGTCGGCCAAGGACGTTCACCTTGCCCGAGCGGCGTGAGATCAAGAAGATCGCCAAGTCCAAGCCGGCCGAGCACGGTCTGCCGTTTTCGACCTGGAGCCTGGTCAAGCTGGCCGACTTCCTGGTCGCTGAGGGGGTGGTCGACGACATCAGCCACGAGGGCCTTCGGGCCCTGCTCCGCGAGGAGGGCGTGTCCTACCGCTGGGACACACACCCCCACAAACGCCCCTGAACACCACCATTCCGCCCACGCTCTTATTCACCAGAGCTTTGTCATGGTCCTCGATCTCGGTCTGTGGGTGTGCAGGGTCTGTGGCAGCGCGATGTTCCACGACAATGCTGCCCCATGCAATACGCCAGGCGCGCCTCTCCAGGTGTGTCGCCTGCATCGCGGGTAAGGAATCGCCCCTCACCAGTGCGCACTGCCCTGACTCGCCTTTCCTGCACGGATCTCCGGCGGGGACCCAGAGACGCAAGAATGCACCGCGGCATTCGGAATGCGTACCGAGGACAGGGCTTGGTCGGGTTAAATTTCGATGGAGCGTGTCCCCTGCGTGGTGTGTGTCGTTGAGAGGGGCGTGGCCCCAGAGGAAATCATCGTTGTTCGTGGCGAGTTGGAGGATTTCGCGGGAGATGTCTTCGATTCGTTCGGACGCAGCGATCAACGTCGGTGGGGTCGGGTCTACCTGCGGGGGCTGCTGACAGACGGGCAACGCAAGTCGGTGGAGCCGATGGCGGCGCGGCTGGGTGAGGATGGGATCCGGCAGGCGCTGGCCCACTTCATCACGGCCAGCCCGTGGGATCCTGTTCATGTGCGGGCTCGCTTGGCGCGGACGATGCTGCCGGTCATCAAGCCGACCGCGCTGATTATCGATAACACCGACTGTGCGCCACGAGGCGCTGAGAATCGAGCGGGAGGAGGTGGCCCCGCCGCTCCCCCGCCCACCTCGCCACCTGCGCCGCCTACGACTGAGATGCCGACCAGCAGCAGCCGGACACCGGCACCGCCCAGGGCCTCATCTCGTCGAGCCGGGGGTGAGCAGATCGCCAGCCAAGGCGACCGCGCTCCAGTTCGACGGCAAGCGTCGAGCGTCCTCACATGCCGCACCGACCAAGGTCGTCACGATCCGCACCTTGCCCGCTCCCGCATTCACCAGGCTGGCCGCGCTGTGTCTGGCCTGGAACGCGAGTGCATCCGCGACCGCACCCTGGAAGGTCATGAGTCCGCCCGCAAGCACGGCAATACCATCAGCGGGGCCAGCGTCGCCGGCGACCACATGCTGTCCATGACCCTCCATCTACAGGAGCAGGAGATGAGCCTGCACGACATCGCGGCGCGACTCGTCATCGCCACCGGTAAGAAAAAGAGCCAGCACCCCTCACCCGCGGCAGTGATGCGGATGCTGCGCACGTACGACGAGACCACCGCGCCGAATCCGTAAACCTGCTGGTCAAAGCCCTGATGGTCCGAACATGATGGACCCGTTCCGTTTCACGCGACAAGAGGACCATCCTCGTGGGCGCCCAGTCTCGAACTGCGCCGGGCCACGCTCGACACGCCGCCGCCCGCAAGGAGCTAGCCGAGGCCAAAGACGCCCTCAAGCACGGCAAGCTGTCCCTGTACACGGTACTGGCCAGCGACTCCAAAGCCATCCGCAAGATGCCGGCCCGCGCCCTGCTCGAATCTCTCCCCGACATCGGCAAAGTGAAGGCCCAAAAGCTCCTCGCCGAGATGGAGATCTCCGAGAGCCGCCGGGTGCACGGTCTGGGCATCCAACAGCGGAATGCATCCACGAACGGTTCGCGCCCCAGGGCCGACCGATCCGGTGGACGGTACAACTGTGCGTTCTCTGGGCCGTTGCTACTCGCCCCAATCCGCCAGCAGGCCCCGGCCCCCTGCAATGATCACCTTCCGTACATCGAAGCTGAAGGGGACGAACTCATGAACAAGGGAAAGCGGATCACCGGCACGGCCCGCGACAAGCTCGCCACCGAACTCAAGAAGGAATACGAGGGCGGCGCCTCCATCCGCGCCCTCGCCGAATCCCGGGGGCGTTCCTACGGCTTCGTCCACCGCATCCTCACCGAAGGCGGCGTCACCCTACGCGGCCGAGGGGGTACTTCGCGTCCGCAGTCCGGAATGTGAGGGCAGTGCCGACCTCGACACGTACGAGAGGTATGGCGATCACCCCAGCCAGTACGGACATCCACGCCCGAAGGCGGAACTTCGGCCGGAACACCGGCCCGGCCCGACGAGACGAGACCGCCCCGGAGGGGGAGACCACCGAGGCGAGATGCCAGCATCGTGCGACCGCACCGCACGTAGCCCGCTGTTTGCCCTGAGCGTGCGGCGTCGGCCGGCGGCTGGAACGTGGCACCGCCGATCTGCTCAGCGATGGGCAGAAAGGATTCCCAGTTCTCCCCCGGGCTCACGTGGCGAGGCGGCGGATGGCGTCGCGGTCGTTCAGGCAGCCGTCGTCCCGCGGCGTGTAGACGCTGATCACGGCTGTTGCGAGAAGGAGCCGTGTGACGATGCCGTCGGTGCGGTTCAGTACTGCTCGATCTCGGCGAAGCCCGTGTCGTCGCCTGCGCCGAAGGCTGCAGCCGCGGCAGTCGGATCGAATCCGGGCGGGCTGTCCTTGAACGCTAGACCCATATCGGCCAGCTTCGCCTTGACCTCGTCGATCGACTTCGCACCGAAGTTGCGGACGTCGAGCAGGTCCGCCTCACTGCGCGCCACCAGCTGACCCACGGAGTGGATGCCCTCGCGCTTGAGGCAGTTGTAGGACCGGACGGTGAGCTCCAACTCCTCGATCGGGGCCGCCAGGTCGGCCGCCAGCGCGACGTCCGTCGGCGACAGGCCCACCTCGATGCCTTCGGCGTCGACGTTCAGCTCGTGGGCCAAGTCGAACAGCTCGACCAGCGTGCTGCCCGCCGAGGCCATGGTGTCGCGCGGACGCATCGCCTGCTTGGTCTCGACGTCGACGATCAGCTTGTCGAAGTCGGTGCGCTGCTCGACACGGGTCGCCTCAACCTTGTACGTGGCCTTGAGCACCGGCGAGTAGATTGAGTCGACCGGGATCCGGCCAATCTCCTGGCCCTGCTGCTTGTTCTGGACGGCGGAGACGTAGCCACGGCCACGCTCGACGGTCAGCTCCATCTCCAGCTTGCCCTTGGCGTTCAGGGTGGCCAGGACGAGATCGAGGTTGTGCACCTCGACGCCAGTTGGCGGAGCGATGTCGGCGGCGGTGACCAGGCCGGGGCCATGCTTGCGCAGGTACATCACGACCGGCTCGTCGTGCTCGCAGGAGACGACAAGCTGCTTGATGTTGAGGATGAGGTCAGGGACGTCCTGTTTCATGCCGGGCACGGTGGTGAACTCGTGCAGCACGCCGTCGATCCGGATGCTGGTGACGGCGGCGCCGGGGATCGAGGAGAGGAGGGTGCGGCGCAGGGAGTTGCCGAGGGTGTAGCCGAAGCCTGGCTCCAGCGGCTCGATGACGAACCGGGAGCGGTATGCGTCTACGATCTCTTCGGTGAGAGTGGGACGCTGAGCGATCTGCATGAGATGTGGCCTCCAGTCTTCAGCACCCGCCATATGCTGCCGACCCACCGGGCGGCAGCTTGATGCCGGTGCGGCCAGGGTACGGGCGATGCGGATCACTGGCCGTATGCCTCGCGGAGGAACCAGCGGGTGAGGGGCTATTAGGGCTTTGTTAGGTTCTGTGGTGGGGTTCGGGTGTGGGGGCTGGTTGGCCGCATATGCGGCAGGCGCCGGTCCAGGTGGCCAGGAGTGTCTGTAACGCGCGGAGGGCGGCGTAGAGGGTCAGGCCGGCGCAGGGGCTTTTGGGTCGAGCCTGAGCAGGGTGCAGAATGCCTGGGCGAGGGCGGTGAGGGTGACGTGGCGGTGCCATCCGGGGTAGTTGCGGCCTTCGAAGTGGTCCAGTCCCAGGCCGTCCTTGAGTTCGCGGTAGTCGTGCTCGATGCGCCAGCGGATCTTGGCGGTGCGGACCAGTTCGCGTAGTGGGGTGTCGGCGGGCAGGGTGGACAGCCAGTAGTTGGTGGGTTCGGCAGAGCCGGATGGCCATTCGGCCAGCAGCCAGCATTCGGGTAGGGAGCCGTCGGTGGCGCGGCGGATGGTGCGGTTGGCCGGACGGACCCGCAGGGCCAGGAACCGGGAGCGCATCGCGACTTTGGGGTTGCGTTTTGTGGTCTTGCTGCCCTGGCGCCAGGTGACAGTCCGCGCCGCGGACCTGCCCGTATCCAGGGCGAGTTGCCGCAAGGTGGTGTGCGGGATCGGGTAGGCCGGCACGGGTGGTCGGCCCCGGCCGCTGTAGGGAGGGCGGACGGGGACCGCCTGGCCCGGATAGGCGGTGGTGGTGCCCTTGACCGCCACCGCGTAGGTCAGGCCGCGCTCGGTCAGGCCCTCGCGAAAGCCGGTGGCGTCCCCATACCCGGCATCGGCTACCACCGGCAAGTCGGGAAGTTCCCAGTCCCCTCGCACCTCATCCAGCATCTCCAAGGCCAGGCGCCACTTCTCCCGGTGCCGCTCACAGTCCGGGATCCCTGCCTTGGCGCGTCGGCGTCGGATGGCCTCGGCCAGCAGCCTGTCGTCCTCGGTCGTGGTGTCGTCCCAGCTCTCGGGCACGAACAGGCGCCAGTCGACGGCCGAGGAGGCGTGGTCGGACACCAGGTTGACGCTGACGGCAATCTGGCAGTTGCCTTGCTTGCCCAGCGCGCCGCAGTACATCCGCGCCACCCCCGGAGAGTCGTAGCCGTCCTTGGGAAAGCCCACATCGTCGATGGCGTACGCCTGTGGTGCGACATGCGCAGCCGCCCACTGCGCCAGCCGCTGACGGACCACGGTCCAGTCCCAGGTGGAGGAGGAGACGAACTGCTGGAGTTGCTGATGGTCCACTCCCAGACGCTCGGCCATCGGCTGCATCGACTTGCGTTTGCCGTCCAGCATCAGCCCACGCAGGTACAACTCGCCCTTGGCCCGCTGATCACAACGCGGCAGCGAGCCGAGCATCTCCGCCGCAAACGCCTCCAGGCGCGGACGGACCTCTTCCATCTCCTCAGGAGTCACACCTGACAGGACATCACAGAGCCCTCAGGGCTTGCCGATCAATAACTCGCCGTCTTGATCTCTGATGGGCAGGTGATGCCTGCCGCCGCTGCGAAAGCCTGGAGGTCTTCGAGGGCGGCGAGACGGGTGTCGGCGGGATGAACGGTGTATCCGGCGGTGTCGAGGAGCTGGCGGATGTCGCGGATGCGCCGGTTGATGGTTTCGGGTGTGACGGTGAAGAGGCGGGCGACGGTGACCTGCGGGAGCCCGTGCCGGTAGTGGAGGAGGGCGGCCAGTAGGCGGTCGGCGAGGGTGAGGATGGGACGACGGCCTGTCAGGGGGCCACCCTTGATGCGGGGTCGGTGGCCACGCCGCTTGTCCAGGTGCGTTTCCCGCTGCTCCTCATGGAGGGCGGTGAGTGTGGAGATCAGCGCATCCCACTCGGCGGGCGGCAGTCCGGTCAGGGCCGGGTGGCACAGCCAGGCAAGGTCGGGACTGGGCTGATCGAACGGGTCCGGGACATCACTGACCTGGGCATACGGCTCGGGTCGGAGACTGTAGTTCCAGTCGCCGTGCCAGGCATGACGGTCCAGCGGCAAGGCTGCCATCTGCCGGTCGCCGATGCGGACACCGGTTTCATAGGTGGCGGTGTCGAGTTCGGAGCGGATGGTCAGGCCGGTGCGGGTGGTGGTCGCCGCGATGCTGTTCACGATGACTTCGTGGCTGGTCAGGGGCTTGCCTCGCCAGTTCATGGTGATGTGGGAGAACAGCCGGTGTTCCACTTTGTTCCATTTTGATGTGCCTGGAGGATAGTGACACACGGCGATCTCCAGGCCCGTCTCCAGGGCCAGCGCGGCGAGTTCGGCCTTCCAGGCACGGGTGCGATAGCCGTTGGAGCCGCCCGCGTCCGCAGTGATCAGCAGGCGGCCTGAGCGCGGGTACGCGGCGCGGCCCACCGCGTGCCACCAGCGGCGCAACGTCTGGACGGCGAAGGCGGCGGTGTCGTGGTCGGTGCCGACGCTGACCCAGCCAGCATCCGCGGCCAGGTCGTAGATCCCGTATGGGATCGCCTTGCCCAGGTCGGCGTCGGGAAAGTCATGGGTACGGACCCGGACCGGATCGCCTTCACGACACCACTGGCGGCCGGCGTTCTTGTAGTTGCCCACCAACTCTTTCTTCTTCGTGTCCACGCTGACCACCGGATCTCCGGCTGCCTGGAACTGTTTGGCCTGCTCGTTGATGTAGCGGAACTGTGCGTCCCGGTCCGGGTGCTGGGCGCCCTCGATGGTCTTGGCGTTGCCCTGGAGGCTGAAGCCCTCCTCCCGCAGCAGCACGGCAACCGTGTCCGCCGAGACCCGATGGCCCTGCCGCGTCAGCTCGGCCGCCAGGTGCCGGGTCGACTTCACCGTCCAGCGCAGCGGCGACATCGGATCCCCACGCATGTCCGGCTCGACCAGGGCCAGCAGCGCGGGCCGCAGCCCCTGATCGAGATCGACCGCGCGCTTGCGCCCGCCGCCCTCCCGACGGACACGTCCCAACGGTGCCTGGCCGGACTCAAGTTCTCTCACGCCGCGCGAAACGGTGCCCTCCCGGACCCCGGCCGCGCGGGCGACGAGCTTGATCCCGCCGTGTCCCAGTGACCGTGCTTCTGCTCCTATAGCCAGCCGCCGTTGACGCTCGTCGAGATGCGGGAACAGCGTCTCGAACTTCGCGGTCAGTGCGGCTTCGATCCCCTCCGGTCTCCCCATACCACAACAACGAGCCTCGAAGCCGGAAGCGACGGCTTGTTTCCCGGCAAGCCCTCAGTGCAGGCCAGTTGACACACCTAACAAAGCCCTAATAGGCCGGTGGCCCACAACCGGTTGGGCGCCTCGGCGGTGAAGTCGCGGCCCACCAGGTGGGCTTCGGTTCGGAGTCGCGGTACATCCGCACCGCACGCTCACGCAACTCCAACGGGTATTTTCTGGGAGCAGCCATGGTCACAAGTCGGGCCTCTCATGAGACCCTATGCCCCTCCGTCAACTCCTTCCGCATCTCGGGGGAAGTTCAGGGGGCAGATCCCGCCGCTGACTGCCTGGAGGTGCTTAGCCACTGTGGGCCGGGCGGCCTGGGCGATCGCGCGGATCTCGGTGTCCTTGCCGGAGGACACTTCCTTGTCGATCAGTGCAAGGGCCTGCCGGTGGCTCGTGTCTTGGTCCCGCAGCCACACCCGGTTGTAGACTCGTTTACCGTGCAGGGACTTTAGCTTGGTGAGCTGTTTCTGCTGAGCAGCTGCCGCGGTGGAGGGCAGGGTGATGCTCTCACTGCGGGCTAGCGCCATGACCTGCGCATCGAACTCGGTGTGGTCGCGTACGAACATGTTCGCTGCTTGTTTCACACATGCGCTGGTGGTGTGCTCCTGGGCATCCTTGGCGGTGGCGATCTCGGCAAGATTGCCCTGGTGGATCGTCTTGAGGAAGGTGACGTCGGGTCCGGTGACCGGGGCTGCCGCCGTAGCCGGAACGGTGACTCCGGCCACGGCGAGCGCCATGGTTGCGACGGCTGCGCCGCACGGGCGGTTCATTCGCATGGTGTCCTCCGCGTGTCCGAGGAGCCGGCCGATGTGCTGGGCGCTCGTGTAGCGGACGCGCCGGCCTCGCCGTCTCCTGGGCCAGGCTGACTGCTTTCGCCGCCGCTCGCTTGTCGAGCCACCCGACGGAAGTGTCACATCCTCCGAAAAATCCGGGCCTGGCCTGGGCAATGTGGCCATGCGCGGTCGCACGACCAGGTTCGCCTGAGCCGGTGAAGAGGGGGCACCACCACCCTCAGAGCGCTGCCCCGCGCTGCTGCCGGCGCCGCCCGCCACGCTCCGTGTTCTGCGGCAAGCACGGCTCAAGACGAGCCCACTCCCGATCCAACAGATCGCCTCGCCCACACGGCCCTGATCGATCCGTGGCCCATGTCGTCACCGACCCGAGTGTGGGAGTGTTCAATGATTGGCGGATCCGATGATCAAGGAGACGCCAGATGAGCGACACGACCATCGAGCAGATACCGGGCAGCGAGCCGGCAGCGGAAGCCGCGGCGGCGAGTGACGAGCAGTTGGTCGCGGTGCTCGTGGAGCGGGCCCGGTCGGAGGGCCTGCAGCTGACCGGGGAGGGTGGGCTGCTCCAGCAGTTGACCCAGCGGGTGCTGGAGTCCGCCCTGGAGGGCGAGATCGCCGATCACCTCGGATACGAGAAGCATGACGCCGAGGGCCGTGGCAGCGGCAACAGCCGCAACGGGACCCGGGCGAAGTCGGTGCTCACCGATGTGGGCCCGGTCGAGGTCAAGGTCCCCCGGGACGTGGCGGGTTCGTTCGAGCCGCAGATCGTCAAGAAGCGGTAGCGGCGCCTGTCCGGGGTGGACGAAATGGTGTTGTCGCTGTCCGCGAAGGGCCTGACGCACGGGGAAATCTCCGCGCATCTGGCCGAGGTCTACGGCGCGAGCGTGTCCAAGGCGACCATCTCCACGATCACCGACAAGGTGATGGAAGGCATGGCGGAATGGCCCAACCGCCCCCTGGACCGCGCTTGAGTTCTATCGGTGGTTGCGAACGCTCCGGAAGGAGAGCGTTCGGATGCCGAAGTACGCCCCGAACAAGATGCCGTCGGCAGTGAAGAAGCGGTACTTCGAACTGCTGAGGGAGGGCTACAAGGGTGCGGCTGCCGCCAGGGTGGTCGGAGTCTCGACCAGCTGCGGTTCGAACTGGTTCATCGAAGCTGGAAGCATGATCCTCCCCGACACCGGAACTGGACAAGCAGCTCACGGACAATGCTGCCCGGATGCAGAGCCTTGTGGAGGCATCCGGGCAGCGCGCTGATGGACACCCCAGGCATCGGGCCAGTCATAGCCGCCCGGCTGATCGGCCGCACCCGACGGGCACACCGATTCCCCACCTCGGCGGCGTTCGCGAACTACGCCGGTGCCGCCCCAGTGGAGATCGCCAGCGCGGACAAGGCCCGCCACCGGCTCTCCCGCTCCGGCGACCGCCAGCTCAATTCTGTCCTCCACACCATCGCAGTCGTGCAGATACGGATGCCGAAATCACCCGGACACGCCTACTACCAGCGCAAACTCTCCGAGGGCAAGACGCCGAAGGAAGCGAAGCGCTGCCTGAAACGCCGCTTGGCCGACCACGTGTGGCGCGTCATGATCGCCGACGAACGAGAAGCCAAGTCCATCCCTGGCCAGGCGGCTTGACAAGACACAGAGGCACCCCGGGTTCCATAGAGATCTCAGACTGTGGTTGTGAACTGGGGTTTCGTGAGTTCGGTGTAGTAGTTGGCTTCGTATTCGACGGGCGGGACGTGGCCTACCTCACCGTGGAGTCTTCGGTGGTTGTACCAGTCGGCCCACTCGGCGGTGGCCAACTCGACCTGAGAGAGCGTCCTCCAGGGCCGCTGGGGCTTGATCAATTCGGTTTTGCACAGGCCGATCGTGGACTCCATCAGGGCGTTGTCGTACGCGTCACTGAACCTCTTTCATCCTGCCTCTGCGAGGGTGAAATGCCTGGTCAGAGGGGAGTTAGTGACAAGACAGGGCCCCTGGTCGTTGCTGTGGTGACATCACTCATCACGCAGCGTCCGAGGAGCCCTGTTGGTTCCGTATTCTTCCATGCGCGACGTCCCGCACGAACTCGTTGAGCACGTTTCCTGGCTGATCCATGCCCGCCGGCAGGAGCTGAACTCGCCCTGGCGACGGCTCGGTTGCTTCAAGCAGGCCCTACTGGTGTTGGCGCACCTTCGGAAGAACGAGACGTTCGCGCAGGTCGGAGCCGGTTTCGGGGTATCGGAGGCGACGGCTTGGCGGTACGTGGACGAGACCTTGATGATCCTCGCCTCGTGGGCACCCGGCCTGCGCGAGGCCCTGGTGGGCCTGGGTGAGGGCGACTTCGTCGTCGTTGACGGGACACTGATCCCCACCGACCGCATCGCCGCAGACGAGCCGTACTACAGCCAAAAACACAAGCGGCACGGAATGAACGTGCAGGTCATCGCGTCCCCAGACGGCACTCCACTGTGGTTCTCCCGCGCGTTGCCCGGACGCACCCACGACCTGACCGCGGCACGGGCTCACGGCATCGTCCAGGCCTGCCTCACCAGGCAGATCCTCGTCCTGGCCGACCGCGCCTACCAAGGCGCCGGCGCAACCGTCCGCACCCCCTACAAGAACCACCGCGAACAACCCGACCACTACCAACTGTTCAACCGCGACCACGCCCGCCTCCGAGCACCGGGCGAACGCGCCTTCGCCCAACTCAAGCAATGGCGGACCCTCCGCCAGGCACGATGCTCAACCAACCGCATCAGCCGCATCGTCCAGGCCGTTCACACGCTCCTGACCTGCGACTACTCAGGATGAAAGAGGTTCACTGACGGATCCAATACTCGCCGCGATGCCGGCAGCGTCCAGGTGCTCGGCGAGCTTGAACGATGTGTACTGCTTGGTCTCAATCGGTCGTCGCAACACCGGCTACCTGGAGAGATGGTAGATGCTCGTTGAGGGTGAAGGCGACGGCCTGGAGCTCGTCGGCGTTCCACCGCGACAGGTCCGTACCTTTGGGAAGGTACTGCCGCAGCAGACCGTTCGTGTTCTCGTTGGTGCCCCGCTGCCAGGGGCTGTGCGGGTCGGCGAAGTATACCTGGAGCCCGGATTCGACGCGTAGTTGGGCGTGCTGGGCCAGTTCCGTGCCGCGGTCCCAGGTCAGCGACCTGCGCAGTTGCTCGGGCAGCGTGGTGATGGTGGCGGTGATCGCGTCCTTCACGGCCTCGGCGCCGCGGCCGGCCAGCGCAGGCCCGTTCTTGGTACGTGGTTCGGTGCCGGAGCCCTCCATCCGGGGCAGGTGCAGCAGCATCGTGAACCTGGTGCTGCGCTCCACCAGCGTGCCGATCGCGGACCGGCCGGTGCCGATAATGAGGTCGCCCTCCCAGTGACCTGGGACCGCACGGTCCTCGGCCTCGGCGGGCCGCTCGCTGATCAGCGCATCGGCGGTGACGTGCCCACGGACGCTCTGCCTGGAGCGTTCCCGCGGGACCCGCAGCGATCGCCCAGTGCGCAGACAGGCGACCAACTCGCGCTTGAGCGCACCGCGTCCTTGCACGTAGAGGGCCTGGTAGATCGCTTCCGGGGAGATGCGCATGGACTCATCATCGGGGAAGTCCACCTTGAGCCGCTGCGATATCTGCTCCGGGCTCCACGCCGTCGCCCAGAGGCGGTCCTGCCGCCTCGGCTTGTTCCGGCCCTTCCACGGCGGCACCTGCGGTCCCTCGACGATCTGACCGTCCACGGCATGGGCGACGGCCTCGGCCAGTCGTTCCTGCACGTAGTCGCGCAGACGCTCGTTGGCCACCAGCTTCGCCGTCTTCGGCCGCTTCGCACGCCGCTCGGCGTGCCACTGCGCCAGCGAGACCCGGTACTCCAGGTGGTAGGTCCGGGTCGAGGCGTTGCGCCGCAGCTCCCTCGAGACCGTCGAGGGCAAACGCCCCAGACGCCGCGCGATCGCACGGACGCCGAAGTCCTGAGCACGCAGCACAGCGGCCTCCTCCCGTTCGGCGAACGACAGGTATCGGCCCGACACGGTCAGGGCAAGGCACGGATTCACCCCGCCAGCATGACGAAACCACCGCGGCCCCACCGCCGGGGAGACCCCGATCGCGACCGCCGCGTCCACCGAGCTCAGCCCCCGCACAATCGCCCGCCAGAACCCAACACGGTCCTCACGCCACGCGACCCCCGGCCGGCCCGGCGAGGGCATCTGCCCGCGATACTCCCGCGCCGCCCACTGCCGATTCCCCACACCCATCCGCAAACCTCCAGCTCACAGAGGTGTTGCGACGACCAGTTGAATCCGCCCTGCGACCCGGCGTCGGAGTGATGGATCAACTCTCCTGGCTGAACGGCCTGTTGGTCGCGGTCGCGTTGCCAGATGGCCATCTCCAGGGCGTCCAGGACAAAGACGGTCTCCTTCACGGTGGCCGCGGACCAGCCGACGATCCGGCGGGAGAAGGTGTCCACGACGAACGCGACATAGACGGTCGCGGACCAGGAGGGTTATTCACGTAGGCCTCACCAGCCTCTTGTGTAGAAGGTGAGGGCGGTGACGGTCTTGACGATGTCGGGGAAGCGGGTGAGGGGGCCGCGGTAGCGGGTGGCGAGAATCTTCCAGTTCTTCAGGTGCGCGATGGCCCGTTCGACTGCGGCTCGGAGCGTGTTGACGGAGCGGTTGGCTCTCTTGTCTCCGGCGGATCGTTCCTGGCCGGGCGGCTTGCGCCTGGGGGTGAACAGTCGGGAGCCGGCGTAGCCCAGGTCGCCTATGCCCTCGCGTTCGGCGAATGCCTCGGGGAAGTGGGACTGGCGCCAGGCGTGCATGTCGTGCCGGCTGCCGGGCACCGGCGCGGAGACCGCGAGCAGGTCGCCGGCGAGAGTGGCGGCGATCTGCAGGTTGAAGCCGGTGTCGCGGTGCTTGCCGGAGAACATCGTGGTGCCCTCGCTGGACCAGTCCCACGTCGTGACCAAGGTGCCATCCACGAGTACGATCCGGCCGGCAGAGGCCTCGGTGGGATCGGGAACGTGCGTGGCCAGGACCTTCTCCACCATCGGCAGCAGGGCCGTCCACCTCCTGGAGACGGTGGCCTGGGAGATCCCGAACAACTCGGCGGCCACCTCCTGCACCGGGTTCTGCCGCAGCAGGAACAGCACCAACACCACCGACTTGTACAGGCCCAGCGCCCACATCCGCCCCGGCATCACCGGCGGATCCGGATCCTGCACGAGCTCTTGGTGAACTCGTGCGACCAGCCCGTCAAGTTGCTCGGTGTCCAGTCCTGTCGTAATGTTCCAGCTCAACGGCCCTGCCACGGTAGTTAACTGACGCTCTCTCAAACGTCACGCTACCGAGCAGGGCCGTCCTCGTGATCAAGAACGATGGTTGAAACCCCCGTGAATAGGCCTCCAGGTCTTCACGTGGGTGAAGTCCGCCACCCAGCACCGGTTCGGAGCGGCGGCTACGAAGTCGCGGTCGACCAGATCGGGGGCGTGCTGGACCTGTCCGCCGGGGATCGTGGTGATGACGCGTCTGCCGCACACGGCGCCCTGGATGCCGAGTTCGCGCATCAGGCGCTCGACGGTGCAGCGGGCCACCGCATGTCCCTGGCGGTTCAGTTCGCGCCAGATCTTCCGGGCGCCGTAGACACAGTAGTTGGACGTGTAGACGTCCTGGATCCTTTCCTTGAGCTCCTCGTCGCGCATGGAACGGGCGGAGGGAGTTTCGAGGTGTTTCTTGTGGGCGTAGTACGTGGAAGGGGCGATCTTGCAGTCGTGTGCGGTGAGCGTCCTGCAGATCGGCTCGACCCCGCCGAAGCGGTCCCGGTGCTCGTCGATGAACGCTACGAGCGCGTGTGTGGCCGGTCGAGCTCGGCCGCGAAGAAACTCGCCGCAGCCTTCAGGATCTCATTCGCCCGCTTCAACTCGGCGTTCTCCTTCTTCAACGCCTTGAGCTGGGCGGACTCCTCCTTCGTCGTCCCCGGACGCTGCCCAGCGTCGATCTCTTGCTGCTTCACCCAGTTCCGCAGAGTCTCGCGGGAGCCGATGCCGAGCTTGTCCGCGACCACCTGCAAGGCGGCCGTCTCGTTCGGGTAGTCGTCGCACACTTCGGCGACCATACGAACCGCACGATGGCGCAGCTCAAGCGGGTAACGGGAGGGTCGTGCCATGACTCAATCCTTTCACGGAATCGAGTCTCTATTCGAATCGGGGCGGTTCACGGAGAGTCGCCGAAACAGGTTGACAACCCCATTGGGAATCAGTAGCTCGTCGAGTACATGCGACCGGAGCGCCTCTCGGTGATGTACTGGCCAATTGTGATGGGCTGGTAGCGTGGTGTGGCGCCGGGTGGGATGCAGTTAGGCAGGCAGCGGATCTCTGCGTCCCAGTTGCCGTCGTGAAAATATGCGGCTGAGCGGCGGCGGACGGCATTCCCTTCATCGTCGGTCGGCGGCAGAACACGATGCAGCGCGGACCGCCACCGGTCATTGGTCCAGCGAGCCAATAGGTCGCCTAGGTTGACCAGCAGGCATCCGGGTTCCGGCCGTACGTCGAGCCAGCTGCCCCTGGAGGTAAGGACCTGCAACCCTTGCACGTTGTCGACCCACAGTACGGTGAGGATTCCGTAGTCGGTGTGTGCACCCATCCCGATCTGGTTCCGGTCGAGGGCGGAGTCCGTGCCGGGATGAGGGTAGTGGTTCATGCGCAGCGTGGCGATCGGATGGTCTGTAAACGGCACGAAGTAACTTTCCTCTACGCCCAGCGCATACGAGAAGATCCCCGTCAGCCGTCGGGTGAACTCACCTAATTGGGCATACAATTTCTCGACCACCTCACGGAAACCCAACAGCGGTGGCCAGTTGTTAGGAGGGTAGTGTGCTGGAGGAAGATCTAACCCTGGGAAGTCGGACCCCTGCGAGCCGATCTCGAATGCCTCGAAAAGATCTGCCGCAGCTGTGGGGCTGAGCTTCTCGGCACGCTGCGGGATGTAGCCGCGACCGGTGCCGGGGAGTGACGCGCGCAGCTTCCTCTTCTCCTCCAGTGGCAGCGCGAAGAGTGCATCGAGCGCTTCGGTGAATGCTTGCACTGCGGACATCGGAATTCCATGCCCCATGATCTGCATAATGCCGAGAGCGCTCGCCGCGTCGTCAACTACGACGGCGATAGCTGCACGGCCTGCATCGCCTCCAGTATCCCAGCCGGAGATGTCGACGACGGGGATCATACCGCCGACAGCCGAGGATTCCTGGAGCCTGGATCCTTCCGACGTAAGCCCGCCTACGGCCTTACCCTTCGCGCTATCTGCACTCCCGCACACTTCTTGACTCCTCCAATTCTGGAGAAAATTCAGTTCTCCAATCAACGACTTACATACCGAATTATCCCCCTGCAGCTCCATCTTGAGTCGAAACTGGTGGCTTTCCTACTCGATCGTGTAGCGGACATGGTGGGCTCTGGAGTAGCCGCAGACGATGTGGGGTTGGTGTTGTCTGCGGCGCAGAAAGCGCAGGGTTTCGCGGGCGAGGTCGTCGACGGTGGTGGCGCGGGCGGCGTGGACGTGGTGTTTCAGGTCGGCGTTCAGCAGTTCGCCGGGGTTGAGTTCGGGGCTGTACCCGGGCATCAGATGCAGCTCGACGCGCTGGGCGTTCTTCTCGAGCCAGGCCCGGACGGCCTTGCTGCGGTGGACCGGGTGCCGGTCAGCGATCATGTGGCCCTTGCGACCGGCCTGCTCCGCGAGGCGGTCGAGGAACGTGCGCATCACCTCCGCGGTGAACGTGCCGGGAAGACGGTGACCACAGGGCTCCGTCGAGACATAAGACGACTTCGGGTTCGCCGTCCTCGGGTATGACCTCGCGGTCGGCAATCACATCACCCTGGAGAGGTACCGCTGAAAGGCTCAACTCAGCTTCGTCGAGAACATACGGGCCAAGCGCGCCAGCCCTGTGCTTTGAGGACCCTTTCGGCGATCGCCATCTGCGCTGCCCGGGAAGCTTGATGTGCAAAGGGAGCGTACTGTTGGCCTCCAAATTTTCTCCAGGTTTCTGCAGAGAACTGCAATCCGCCGTAGTAGCCGTTTCCTGTCGCGATGTTCCAACGACCATCGCTCTCGCAAGCTGCCACGGCATCCCACCTGACGCTGGCGGTTCGTGCTGTAGCGGTGCTTGTCGCCTGAAAGCAGGTGATGCCAACTGCTAGCAACAAACAGGAGAATGTGCGGAGCGCGGAGAGAGTCGCCACATGAAACATGAATGGATCCAATGTTTGGGGACAGGGGAAGTTGCCAGACTGGCTGGTCGTGGGAAACAGTAGCTCCTGCTCCAGGAGGTGCTCGGGAGTCCAAGAGACCACTCATGCGGCTCTCATAGCTCGTCGTTTTGAGAGCTCTACCCGTACCGCCATTTTGCATCGAAACGGGCAGATGACGGTGTTGGTGCTTTCACTGTTCCCGCTGCGTCGCACGACGCAGCCCATGGCACACGAAACGAGTAACACGATTCACCAGTTGGCTCAGTGAACCTCTTTCATCCTGAGTAGTCGCAGGTCAGGAGCGTGTGAACGGCCTGGACGATGCGGCTGATGCGGTTGGTTGAGCATCGTGCCTGGCGGAGGGTCCGCCATTGCTTGAGTTGGGCGAAGGCGCGTTCGCCTGGTGCTCGGAGGCGGGCGTGGTCGCGGTTGAACAGTTGGTAGTGGTCGGGTTGTTCGCGGTGGTTTTTGTAGGGGGTGCGGACGGTTGCGCCGGCGCCTTGGTAGGCGCGGTCGGCCAGGACGAGGATCTGCCTGGTGAGGCAGGCCTGGACGATGCCGTGAGCCCGTGCCGCGGTCAGGTCGTGGGTGCGTCCGGGCAACGCGCGGGAGAACCACAGTGGAGTGCCGTCTGGGGACGCGATGACCTGCACGTTCATTCCGTGCCGCTTGTGTTTTTGGCTGTAGTACGGCTCGTCTGCGGCGATGCGGTCGGTGGGGATCAGTGTCCCGTCAACGACGACGAAGTCGCCCTCACCCAGGCCCACCAGGGCCTCGCGCAGGCCGGGTGCCCACGAGGCGAGGATCATCAAGGTCTCGTCCACGTACCGCCAAGCCGTCGCCTCCGATACCCCGAAACCGGCTCCGACCTGCGCGAACGTCTCGTTCTTCCGAAGGTGCGCCAACACCAGTAGGGCCTGCTTGAAGCAACCGAGCCGTCGCCAGGGCGAGTTCAGCTCCTGCCGGCGGGCATGGATCAGCCAGGAAACGTGCTCAACGAGTTCGTGCGGGACGTCGAGCATGGAAGAATACGGAACCAACAGGGCTCCTCGGACGCTGCGTGATGAGTGATGTCACCACAGCAACGACCAGGGGCCCTGTCTTGTCACCAACTCCCCTCTGACCAGGCATTTCACCCTCGCAGAGGCAGGATGAAAGAGGTTCAGTGCGATCCCGTGTCCGTCGAAGCGATGCCTAGCGATTCACCCGAGCGCCGGACCTCGTGTGCTGGGTGAGAAGGTTGGCTAAGGATTCCCAGCGCAGGGCCTCCGTCAAGCGTGTCTTTCTTTTTAGGGCGGAGAACTTGCCATGAGAGACAAGACAGCCGAGCTTCGCCAGTCGAGAGACGGCTACATGTCTCCGGATGCGCGCCCCGGACATTCGATGCAACATGGCACATGCCTCACGGGGCAAGATCCGTATGCGAGTACCCGAAAGGACAAGCGGAATCCACAGACCACCACCGGTCACACCCCGACCACGCACTCGACCTGAGAGTGCCCGCCAACTGAGAACGTCGCGCCTTGGGTCAGCCCGCCCCCTTGCAGACACCGCATGCCGCTGGTGAGATCGCACCGGAAGACCAGCCGTCACCCTCTACGACACCACGAGTTCAACCTCAGTAACCACCCATCTCGACAAGCGAGAACGCTTCAGCCCTGACCCAAGCAGCCCTCGTCCTCAACAACGCCTGACGATCATGAACGCTGAGAAAACCTCATTGAGGTGTTCTCAGCGAAAGGGGTGCGGTCCGGGCTGGTGAAGACGTGAAGCCCCTGGTAGGAACGGGTCTGCCAAGATCACGTTCCTGAATCCCAGAGGCTTCACGATGGTTCGCTATTCTGCCATGCTCGACGTGCCACGCCCGGTGGTGGAGTACTTGTCCCGGCTGTTGGCCGCGCACCGCCGTGCGATCGGCACGCCGAAGGGATCGCGGGCACTGGGCCCGTTCCGCCAGGCGGTGTTGATACTGCGCTGGTTCCGGGAGAAGAGGTGTGTGCACTGCGCCGCGGTGGATGCTGGGATCTCGCAAGCCACCGGCTACCGCTACCTTCATGAAGGCATCGACGTTCTCGCGGGGCAGGCCCCTGACCTGCACGAAGTCCTCCAGCAGTGCCGGCGCGAGGGGACGAGCCATGTGGTCCTGGACGGCACACTGATCGAGTGTGACCGGCTCGCCGGGGCGCGGGAGACGGGGACGGACTGGTGGTACTCAGCCAAGCACAAGGCCTTCGGTGGGAATATCCAGTTCCTCTCTGCCCCCGACGGTACCCCGCTGTGGGTTTCCGACGTCGAGCCCGGCTCCGTTCCAGACATCACCGCCACTCGACACCACGTGCTACCCGCGCTCTACAAGGCGGCCGCCGAAGGCCTGCCGACCCTGGCCGACAAGGGCTACCAAGGCGCCGGCATCGGAGTGCACACCCCCATCAAGCGGCCCTGCGGCCGCTCCGAGAAAGCTCTGCATGTCAACAACCGCACCTACAACCAACTCCTCCGCGGCATCCGAGCACTGGGCGAACGCACCGCCGCTGAACTCAAGCAACGCTGGCGGGCCCTACAGCACGTTACCCTCAGCCCCAGCCGCATCGGCGCCATCGCCCAAGCCGCCCTCACCCTCAACAACCAATGGAAATAACCCCCGTTGAGAAAACCTCAATGGACGCCAGCCTTCGCCGCGCTGGTCACCGCATCTTCGTGCTCACGAGGCACGGCAAGGCAGACTGTGCCGCACATGGCTGGCCCAACGCACCGGCTGGCTGTGACCGCACCGTCTCCCGGCTATACTTTCCCTCCCTGTCACGGGTGAACGCCGCCACCAGTGATCGCCTGGGTTGAGCCAGTCCCACACCACCACGATCGGAACCTTAGGGCTCGCAGAGAATCAACATGCGGATTTGATCTTCCCTGGGGGCTGGTTGCCGTACTTGTTGAGGTGGGCGGCGACGTCCGTGGGAGTGCGGAATCGGGCGGTTGAGGCCGGGATGGCTGTGTCGGTCAGGAGGGGCCGGACTTCCTGGACGGCCCGGGTGAGGGTGCTCGTGGCGACGCCGAAGAGCCTGGCAAGCAGTTCGTGAGTGCCGATCCTGCGCAGGCACAGCACCGTGGCCAGGATCCGGTCGCTGTCGGAAAGCTTGTCCTTGGAGCCTGCGCCTGGTGCGCGAAGTCGCTCACCGCCCCGGCGTTCGTGGCGAAGCCGTTCGCGCTGGTCCGCCAGAGCCGGGCTCAAGGAGTGGGTCAGAGCGTCCAGTTGCTCGGTGGTCATGCCGGTCAGCTCCGGTCCCGCAGTGGAGAGGTGCTGAACCCAGTCAAGTGAACGGGCCGTTCTACGTCGATCGCGGAGGAGGCCCTGGGGTCTGTCTCGCAGTCGGGAGGTGCCTGGGGGCGGTGGTGGAGCGTGTAGTTCCAGTCGCCGTGGAAGCGGTGCCGGCTCAGCGGCAGCGCGTCGATCTCGCCGTCGGTGATCTTCACACCGGTGTCGTAAGTGCCTGTGTCGAGTTCGGCGTGGACTTTCAACCCGGTGCAGGTGGTGGTCGCAGCGATGCTGTTGACGACGACGTCGTGGCTGGTCAGCGGTCTGCCGCGCCAGTTCATGGAGATGTGGGAGAACAGCCGGTGTTCCACTTTGTTCCACTTCGAAGTCCCAGGGGGCATGTGGCAGACCGTGATGTCCAGGCCCGTCTCACCGGCGAACGCGGCGAGTTCGGTCTTCCAGGCACGGGTGCGGTAGCCATTGGAACCGCCCGCGTCCGCAGTGATCAGCAACCGGGTCGCACGTGGGTAGTCGTGCCGGCCCCGGGCCTGCCACCAGCGGCGGATGGATTCCACGGCGAAAGCGGCTGTGTCGTGATCGCATCCGACATTCACCCAGCCGGTATTCGCGGCCAAGTCGTAGATGCCATAGGGGATCGCCTTGCCCGGGCCCTGCCGGTCCAGGAAGTCATGTGTCTTGACCAGCACCGGCTCGCCGGCCGGACGCCACTGACATCCGGCGTTCTTGTAATCGCCCACCAGCTCCTTCTTCTTCGTGTCCACGCTGATCACCGGCTGCCCGGCGGCCATGTGCCCCTTGGCCCGGTCGTTGATATAGCGGAACTGGGCATCCCGATCCGGGTGCTGCCTGCCCTCCACGGTCTTGGCGTTGGCCTGCAGACTGAAGCCCTCCTCCCGCAGCAGATCCCCGACCGTGTCCGCACTCACCTTGTGCCCCTGACGAGTCAGCTCGGCCGCGAGGTTCCTGGTCGACTTCACCGTCCAGCGCAGCGGCGACATCGGATCGCCCCGCTCGTCCGGCTCCACCAGCGCCAACAACGCGCGCCTCAACCCCGGGTCAAGGACGGCAGACTTCTTCCTTCCACCACCGGGCCGCCGCACCCGGCCCAGCGGTTCCTCGCCTGCCTCCAGCTCATCGACGCCCTTACGGACCGTGGTCTCGCTGACCTGGGCCGCCTGGGCAACCGCCCGGATCCCGCCGTGCCCCAGGATCCGGGCCTCGGCCCCCATCAGGAGACGCCGCTGTCGCTCATCCAGATGTGGAAACAACACCTCAAACTTCACAGCGAGTTGGTCACGGATCGACTTGGGGACGCGCATACCACATCAACGAGCCACAGGGCCGGAAGCAACACGTTGATTCTCTGCGAGCCCTTACGGCGTGGTGCGCGACAGTGATCGTAGTTTGGGGCCGTGGCGTGAAGAGGGCCGTACGGGTTAGGGAGGTTGTGACGCAATCCTTGGCCCGTACGGCCTTTTCGCATCCTATCTGTACCGGCATCTCGCGGAGGCAACTCGGCAAGATCATCACCGAGTTGGTGGGACCGTGGCTGGCGCGGGAGGAGTCTCGGCTGTGTGAACGTCGAGGTCACGAGCGTGTGCGGGCCGAGGGCGGAGGCCCGGACCATCAGCTGGTTTTCACCGATCGGGTGATCACCACCCTGGTCATCTTGCGCTTCCAGCTCCCGCACGCAGCCCTTGCCGTCTTCTACGGTGTCGATCGCTCCGCCGTCACCCGTGCCGTCCATGAGATCCGGCCGCTGCTCGCCGCCCGCGGATTCGCTGTGCCCGGCATGCCTGGGTTGCGGCTGGGGACCCTGGCTGATGTCTTCGCCTACGCGGCGGCGGCAGGTGTCGAGTTGCGGATCGACGGGACCGAAGTGCAGGTTCGCCGTCCCCGGGCCGGCCGCCCGGACGCCGGGCCTTCGTCTCCGGCAAGCGTAAGCAGAACACGAAGAAGACCACTGTGATCAGCGACGAGGCGGGCCGCACCCTGTGGACTGGAGCAGTTCGCCCAGGCCGCATGCATAACCAAACTGCGCTCAAAACCGAAGGCATCGGCGACCTGTTCCCCCGGTATCCGCAAGTCAAAGCCCAGGTCGACGCCGGGTACCGGGGTCTGGCCAAGGACTTTCCCGACCAGGTGACCGCACCACCGAAGAGGCCCGGAAAGAGTGCCGATGCCGTGGATATCGCTGCCTGGGAACAGGCACGCAAGACCCAGTCCTCAGCCAGGATCCCCGTCGAGCACGTCAATGCCGAACACAAGGCATGGCGCCCTCTCCAACGCTGGATCGGACGCCGCGAGTACTACGACCAAACCCACCTCGCCATCGCCAGTCTGGTCTCCGACCGCACCGCCATCCGGTAAACACCACCCACCACCCCAACCAGACCGGCACACCCCAACCCCAGTCGCGCACCACGCCGTAAGCGATCTGAACCGCACCGAGGCGGACGGGCCAGGGCATCCCGGGGTGCGTGGCGGGCCCACTGGCCGACCGCGGCGTAGGAACGGGCGCCAGCCAGGACCGCGCAGGCCGCGACCAGCAGTACCGACACCAGAGAGTGACGACGCCCACGGCGTCGACGCGGGTCCGGCAGCGTCCTCAGCCGCCCGTCCAGACCCCACGATCCCACGGTGTTGACGGGTGGATGGCTTCACCAGGCAGACGGTGACAGACTGACGGCACATCGAAGCTCCGGCTGTTCAGGGCGACTTGAGAGGTCACCCCGTCAACCGGAGCTTCGCTGCATCCGTCACGGCCCACAGAAACGGCCTCACACGCCCCTGACCAGCGCGGCCACCTGACCTCCAGGACTATGAATCAGCCCTGGGATCTGGGGCTACGCCATTCCGAAGAAGATCCCTCCAGGGGCGCTGATGCTGGGCGTGTAGAAGAACTGGCGGGCTGAGCGGACACAGTCCTCGCGCGTAATGTAGCCGTTTCCGTCGTTGCCGATCCCCGTGAACTGGTCGACCGTTTCAGGAGAGGTGGTAACTTCCAGGAGCTTCAGGAGACGCACGAGTTCCTCCCTGCCAAGGATTTTGCAGTCGTTGGCGTCCATGACGTCGAATACTGCCTGCGGAATTCCTTCGACCAGGTTGAACCGACTGGTGTCCATGCTGGCCATGCGATTGGCGGCAACGAACTCCTCCTTAGCAAGGAGCGAGGAGGTGCTGCCAGCGTGACGCAGCAGTTCGTACCAGTACATCTGGTAAGTGGCACGCAGTGCCTGGAATCGACGGTCACGCTTGTCGGGCTTGTAGCCGACGGCCAGGCGGTCGAGGAGGCGCTGGTAGTCCGCCCAGTCGATGTTGCCGTCGCGGTTCGCGTCGACGGCTTCGAAGAGCCAACCGAGCTTTAACGTGATGGGGTCAGTCATCCCATTGTCCTTTCGGGTACTCACATAGGGAACTTGTCCCATGAGGCATGTGCCATGCTGCATCAAGCGTTCGGGGCACGCACCCGGGAATACGTCGCCGTCACTCGACTAGAGGCTCGGTCGCCCTGTCTCTCATGACAAGTTCTCCACACGACGAAGAAATATGTCCTTGGCGGATACCCTGCACCGGGCCCCTTAGACGACTTTCTTGCCCGGCACGCGAGCTTCGGTGCTCGGATGAATCGCTTCGACGAACAATGGGACCGCACTGAGCCAACAGGTGAATCGCGTTACTCGTTTCGTGTGTCATCGGCAGTGTGCCCGTCATAGACGGTGATAGTAAAAGCATCAACACCGTCATCTAACTTCTTCCATGGAAGATATTGAGGCGGAACTGTTGAGTTGCCTGTCTCGTTGATGGGGTGTGGCTGGTTCTGGGGGTCTGCGGCGGGTGGTGCGGGCGGGGTGGGAAGTGGTGCGGTTGCGTGTGGTGGCTGCGCTGGAGTCGGGGCAGGTGAAGGGGTATCGGCAGGCGGCTGAGGTGTTCCAGGTGGCGGAGCGGTCGGTCGGCTCCTGGTGGCGTGCCTACCAGGCGGGTGGCTGGGAGGCTTTGGTGGTGAGACGGACGAGCCGGCCGGGCCCGCACGAGAAGATCGGCCCGGAGGACCGTGCGGTCCTGTTTCAGGCGATGGCCGACTACACGCCCGAGGAGCTGCTGATCGTGAGGAGCTGCTGATCGGCGGGCCCTTGTGGACGAGGCTCCTGGTCGCCGAGCTGGTGCGGATGGTCACCGGGGTGGTGATGACGGAGCGCGGTGTGGGCAAGTGGCTGCGGCGGTACGGTTTCTCCCCGCAGCGGCCCGACCGCCGCTCCTACCGCCAGGACCAGGCGAAAGTGGATGCCTGGCTGAGGGACGAGTACCCGGCGATCGCCGCCCGGGCGAAGACGGAGAACGCGGTGGTGGCCTGGGCCGACCAGTGCGGGCTGCGCTCCGATACGGCCCCGCCCGGCACGTCCTGGGCCCCGAAGAGCCAAACTCCCATCGCGCGGGTGTCCAGCCGCCGCTTCAAGGTCAACACCATGTCCGCAATCACCTCACGCGGCACGCTCTACTTCACCGTGTTCACCGAGAGGTTCACCGCGAAGACCTTCACCGGATTCCTGGACCGGCTTGCCCGTCAGGCCGGCCGGAAGGTCCACGTGATTGCCGACCGGCACCCGGTCCACCGCAGCAAGGCCGTGACCGCCTGGCTCAAGGCAAACACCGAGCGGATCGAGCTGCACCTGATGCCCGACTACAGCCCCGAACCCAACCCGGACGAGCCCCTCAATGCGGACATCAAACGCCACATCCACGCCGCCCGCGCCCACTCGGCCGACGACCTCGCCCACGAAACCCGCCGCTCCCACCACCAGCGCCAACCGACCATCGTCCGCAGCTACATCCACGCCCACCACGTCCGCTACACCTCCAATAAGGCAACTCAACAGTTCCGCCTCAATAAGACGGCTCCTGTCACATCGATGCCGTCCAGCAGGGGCTGGAAGCGGACAGCAGATGGATCTTCCGGCCGTGGGCCCGGGACTCGCCGCGCAGGGACTTGCCGTCCACCGCGATCGCCCGCAGCAACCGCCCGCTGGCCTGCGGGCATCGGACGGCAAGCCAACTGCCGACGGCTTGGTCGAGTACGTCACCGTCGACCTGGGCGAGCACCCTGCGGATGGTGGCCTCGCCAGGGGCGTGGTGTTGGCCGGTGAAGGGGTCGCGGCGGGCGCCGAGCCGGGCCAGGACCGGCTGCGAGGCGTCAGCCGCCCACTCGCTGATCGCCAGAAGCGAGGTCGCGCCGGTCAGGACCGCAGCGGCGCAGATGGCGAGTACACCGACCAGGGGATGCAGCCGGCCCCGTGGATCACGGAGGTCCCGTCACCATCGCGAGGCAGGTCAACAGGCCAGGACACTCCTCAATCGAGAGAGACGACGCGGCAGCGAGTTGGTCAAGCGAGGCGGGCATGGGGGATGATTCGGCAACAGCAGGCACGGTCTTCCAGCAGGATCGTGGGACGTAGACACTCACACGATCGCTGGCGACCGCGCCTGCCGCATATCTCCACCAACCCACTCAGCAAGGAAAGTTGGGGTGAACACACTCAAGCCACCTTCGCGCCGATGCCCTGGGCAGGGCCCAGGGCATCGGCGTAGTTGGATGGCGTCCGGTGTGTGATCATCCGAGGCCGAGGAGTGCGAGGGGGCGTCGGGGGTCGCGGGCGTTGCGTCTCAGGCCCGCCACGATGTTGGTGACGCCGGCGAGCTTCATGGCGCCGGCGGCCAGGTTGCGCCAGGTGTCCATCGAGTGGGGCGCGTTGCCGGTCCGCCGCTGGGAGGCGTCCTCGGCGAAGGTGGTGTCGCGGACGTGGTGCAGGGCCTCGATTGAGGCTGATCCTTTGGAGTGGGCACCCTGACAATTGGATCTTGATGGTCCAGGGAGGGATGTTCAGGTGGGACGTCAGTCTCCGTACCCGGAGGAGTTCCGTAACGACGCCATCGCGCTGTGGCGTGCGTCCGATGGCAAGCCTGACCTGCGATGTCACGTGAATGGCTGACAGATGATGGACGGTTTGCAGCGTGTGGAGTTCTATCAGTGTCTGCCGGGCGCTGTGGAACGACGGGCAGCGCGGCGCCCGGCATGTCTGCCTGTTTGTTCTCCCTGGAGGGAGGATGCCGCAGTGCAGGGTTTCGCGGCCTGTAGCGCGCGTGAGGCTGGGGCGTCAGCTGTCAACTTGCTCGCTGCGGTCGGCTAGGCATAGTTATCAAACTTTGCCTGCTGTCCGGTGCTCGGTACGCACTCTCTGTGCACCGGGCGACGGCCCCAGTAGGGCGAGTACAGGGGATTCCCCGGGCCGTCGAGAGCACGTGTGGGACACTGCTCGTCTCGTCCTCCGGGCGAATGGTGGGGGTTGGACGAAATAGCGAGAAGGGAGTGCGTAGTTGCCGTCAGCTGTAAGGGCTGACTAGTGCTTGATCTGGCAGAAGGCGTGGTGGTCTCGATGGTGCCAGGGCTTTTTGGGCAATGAAGAAGGCCTACGGTGTCCGGAGCTAGCGGCCATGCCAGGGATACCGAAGTCTGCTGCGAGATGCAATATGAAAGGGCTTTTATGGAATTCTCTGGTTGGCACTCGCTTGCCAGGAGAGGGCCCTCGAGGTCTTCCGCAGTGAACATGGTGGGAATCCTGGCGCGCAACGAGGCTTCAACGATCGCCGGGGTCGCTGAGGCTGCGGACAAGGGTCTGCATCTGGCTTTCCCCTCGTGCAGGAACGTGGTCATGCTGGCGGACAGCGGAAGCGTGGACGGTACCGTTCAGTGCTTCGCAACGACGCGTTTACAAGCCGAGAAAGTGATGGTGTGCTCCAACGGGGCTGACAGCGGGAAGGGGACCAATGTCTTGGCTATCTCCGGCAGGGCCCTCCAACTTGGCGCCCGCCAGGTGGTGATACTGGGAGGAAATCTTCGTACACCCGACCCTGAATGGGTCAGGCTCTTGGCGTCGGCAGTGGCCGGTGGCAAACCAGCCATTGCCTTGGCCACCCATGCCCGCGATAGGTATGACGCGAGCATTGCCAACCACCTGGTGCGTCCGCTGATCGCCGCTACCTTCGGAGCACACCTGGCACAGCCAATCGGCGGTGAGGTCGCCATGAACTACGCTTTTCTGCAAGAGATGAGTTCCTGGGAGGCCCCGGACAGTGCGCGCCTGTACGGTATTGATGCCTGGCTTACGGCGAATGCGTTGCGGCAGAGCCTGAAGGTTACCGAAGTGCCGCTGGGGGGTACGGTGCACCGCCTGGCACCTGTTAAGACGCTTCCCAGATGTCAACAGGTTGTGGATGCGCTGTTCTATGTGATGACTTGGCTCGACAAGCCGCATCCGGCCCCGCGGACCGCAGCCGCATACCGTGAGGTGGTCAGCCAGACGGCAGCTCGCCGTAGCCCGCCGCAATTGCCTCCTGCTCTGTGCGACCGCCTGACTGGCTATGTCACCCGGCATCGAGAAGACCTGTGTGCGCTGTTTCCCTCGATCAGGTCCCTTCAACATGCACCGTGGGGAGTGCGTATACCTGTTGAAGCATGGCCAGATCTGCTCGCGGACGCTGTAGAGGGCCTGGCGGCAGGGGAGTTCCTCCGTTCCCGTGATCACTTAGCGGTCCTGCTGGCCTGTCGGACTGCGACGTTCTGGTATGAGATCGAAAGTCTGGATGCTCAGCGCATCGACAGCCTGCTGGCTCACCAAGCGAGGGATACCGCGAAAACTGTCCGCAGACGGAAGATCACCTTTGGGGAGCTGTTCCAGAGTAGTTGGAGCACGGGGCTATGGAAGGGGCTGTGATTGAGCCTTTTTCATCCTGTAGCGTTTTTCATGTGTACGGCTTGCGGGTGAGCTGTGGTGTGGCGTTGACGGTGGCGTGACGAGCGGGGCATCTCGTCGGTTTGGGGAGTCGCCAAACATAACCTGACCTGCGGCGATGCCCCGTGTTCTTCTATCCTGCCGCATGTGACCTTGATGAGGACCTCTTGGAGCTGGTGACGATGGTCCTCGTCGCGGTGGAAGGCGACCGCTCCTGCAGGCTCCGGCCGGTCGACCGAGCCCGGTGCACCCTGGTCTACCTGCGTAAGCACGACACCCTCGAACAGCTCGCCGCGGGCTTCGCCATCGGAACGGCGACCGCCTGGCGCTACGTGAACCACACGATCGGGCAACTCGCCCGGTTCGCCCCGTCGTTGACGGAAGCGCTCACCAGCCATCACGCCGAGGGATATGTGCTGCTGGACGGCACCATTGCCGAGACCGACCGTGTCGCCGCCGAGGAGCACTTCTCCGGCAAGGTTCGCCGCGAGGGCGTGAACCTGCAGGTCATCACTGCGGACGAAGGGCAGTTGCTGTGGCTCTCACCCGCTCTGCCCGGTGGTACCCATGACGTGAAGGCCGCACGCGAGCACGACATCATCAAGGCCTGCGAGCAGTTGGACCTCGAAGTCCTCGCGGACAAGGGCTACCAGGGCGCCGGCGGCACCGTCATCACCCCGATCAAGCACCGCCCAGGCACCGAGCCCCCAACAAGCACAAGAAGTCGAACAAGGTCCACGCGGCACTGAGGGCGCCGGTTGAGCGGACGATCTCCCGGATCAAGCAGTGTCGGATCTTCCGCCACGCTCGCATCAGCCCGAACAAGCTCACGTCAGTAGCCATAGCCATCCTCACTCTCACGATCTACACGTGAAAAAGGCTTCTGGCCCTTGAGGGGTGAAAGGGCAGTTCGGGCTGGGACTGCGTGACATGGCGAAGCCCCCGTCGTTGGTGTGGTGATTCCACTCATCGCAACCGACCGCCGGGGGCTTCGTTGGTTCCGCATTCTGCCATGCTCGAGGTCTCGCACGAGCTCGATGAGCGCATCTCCCACCGTGACGGCCTGGCGATATGTCGGCGAGGCCCTCGAGGCCCTCGCCGCCCGGGTGTGAACCTAGTAGATTGTCGCAGCTTAGTTTTGCTGTGTGGTTGGGTAGAGGCGGTGCAGTTTCACGCGGGCGTCGTCGGTGGTGAAGTGCCAGTCGACTTGACGCTGCTCGCTGTTGGTCTGCTGTTGCCAGGCGGCGAGTTCGGCGTTGAGCATGGCGAGGTCGTCGATGCGGCGGTCCAGGCACTGGCGGGTGAGTGCGGAGAGCTCGATCTCGGCGATGTTGAGCCAGGAGCCGTGCTTGGGGGTGTGGTGGATCTCCAGGCGCTGTGCCAGCGTGAAGGCTTTCCCCGGGGCGAACGCCTCGTACAGCGAGGCGATGCTGTGGGTGTTGAGGTTGTCCATCACCAGCACGACCGTGGTGGCGTCGGGATAGTCCACGGTCAGTAGGTGTTCGACCTGGCGCGCCCAGTCGACCTTGGTTCGTCGAGGTTGGGCATCCACGCGTCGTCATCCGCGCAGCGGTTCAACCCAGCAGAAGATCGAGCAGGTCCCCGCGCGGAGGTACTCGTTGTCCTCGCGGCGGTCACGGCCGGGCCGCGGGGGAAGCGGATCACGGACATGGCCGAGCAGCTGGTAGGGCTTTTCGTCCATGCATACCACCGGACGCTCCGGGTCCAAGGGGCGGCGGTAGACCGCCAGGACGTCTTCCATCGCCGCGGCGAAGGCCGCATTCGCGGCGGGCGGGATGGTCCAGCACTTCTTCAGGTGAGGACGCAGTTCCGTTTTTTTAAAACCCGGCCGATCGTGGAGTTGTCCAGGTTCGGGATGTCCTCCATCAGCGCGACGTGCCTCTCCAGCAGGCGCAGCGACCACCGGGCGTGGCCCTTGGGCGGCGTCGAGCAAGCCAGCGCGATCAGCCTCGCCTCGACCTCACCGGTCACCGGGGAGGGCACTGGAGGGCAGGCGCGTTCCTTCCGGCCGACCGTGGCCCACACATCGCCGCCAGTCTCCGCGTACCGCTTCGAGACCAGCCGCACCGACTCGCACGAGACCCCCACCCGGTCCGCGATCACCGCCCGCGGATCGACCGCACCGACCGACGTATCCAGCGCCAGCAACACCCGCGCCCGCCTGATCATCGACGCGCTACGGACTCCCGTCGTGGTCACCCGCACCAACGCCTGACGATCCTCAGCGCTCAAGGCAACTGGATACTTCTTCTGTGACGACATGACAACCCCGCCCGGTCGAAGTAAAGCGACGAGGGGAGACTGCCCGACCGCCAACTCCACCAACCAGAACCATACTTACTGACTTCGGCTCGTCAAGGTGGTGCTGGGTCGTCGAGGGTCAGGCCGGTGCCGGCTATGAAGCCGTCGAGGGTGTCGGGCCGGTACTGAAGGCGTTTGAGCCGGTTGCGTACGAGGGCTTCGAGTCGGTCGAGGGCGACGACGGCGAGGTTGGCCAGGCTGCGTTTGACGTGTGCCCATACCCACTCGACCGGGTTGAGGTCGGGTGAGTAGGCGGGCAGTAGGAACACCGTCAGCCACTCACGCTGGGCGATCAGCTCGCCCATGGCGCGGGAGACGTGGGTGTTGAGGCGGTCCCACACCAGCACGATGGGCGCCTTGAGGAGCTGGTGGGCGCCGTCGAGCAGCGCGATGAAGTCCCCCTCGCCTATGCTGCGACGCTTGCCTTTGCCCGCCTGGTGGGTGCGCAGGCGGTGGCATAGCCGGGTCCGGGAGCCGGGGCGCACGGCGATCAGCCCGGCCACGGACAGGCGTCCCGATCGGCGGCCGCTCACCGTCACCTGCGGGGTGCGGCCGCGCCGGCCCCAGGTGCGTCCCCTGGGCGGCCGGCGGGTGAAGCCTGCCTCGTCCTCGAAGCAGATGTAGCCCCCGCAGGCCGCCCTCGCTCTTTTACCTCGGCCCAGGTCGCCTCCTTCCACGCGGTGACGGCCTGCTCGTCGCGCTCGGCGACCCGCCGTGTGGGGACCTGCGGGCTGAAGCCGAGCCGGTGCATCAACCGAGTGGCCCCGGAGACGCTGTAGGACACGTGGAACTTCCTGCCGATCAGCGTGGCCACCCGCGCGGCGGTCCACACCTGGTCCTCCACCCAGCCGTGCGCGGCCGGACCCTGCTCCAGATACACGGCCAGTTTCTCCAGGCACCGCGGGGACAGACGGCACCGCGAACCGCTCGGACCCCGGGAAGCCAGAGCCTGCACACCACCGTTCCGCCACAGCTGGTGCCACTGGCAGGCCGACTTCGGGCTCACCCGCAGTTGCCGCGCGACCTCCGCTGGCTTGACCTTCTGCTCGAACAACTCGGCCGCCTGCATCCGCACGGTCTCCCGACGCTTGCGTCCCGCAGCCGTCAGCCCGCCTCCATCCGCGTATCTCACACAGCACGTGATACGGCCACCACACCAGACTCATCAGGGACTTCGCCGAAGTTCACCCTGACGAGCCGAAGTCAGTAGCTGCGACAATCTACTAGTAGTACTTCGTTAACTCGATTTGATCGTGTCGGGCTGGGTAGGGCATGTTGTTTCGGTGGACTTTGGGGAAATCGAGGAACTGCGTGGTGAGTTGGCCGCGTTCGTGGCCGAGGTGTTCGCGTCGGTGCGACGCAAGGACACGCGTGGGTGGGGGGACTGCTACCTGCGGGGGTTGATGCTGGACGGCCGTAGGAAGTCGATTCAGCCGATGGCGGAGCGACTGCCGGATGGTGAGATGCAGGCTCTTCAGCAGTTCGTGAATCAGTCGCCCTGGGATCACACCGCGGTGTTGCGTGCGGTTGCCCTGAAGACCGTTCCGGTCGTTGATCCCATGGTGTGGGTGATCGACGACGTGTCGTTCCCCAAGGACGGGAAGATGTCGGTGGGGGTGGCCCGGCAATGGTGCGGGGCGCTGGGCAAGCAGTCCAACTGTCAGGTCGCCGTCAGCCTGCACGCCGCCTCCGACGCCGCTTCCGTGCCGATCTCGTGGCGGTTGTTCGTGCCCGAGGAGTGGGATGAGGACCTTGAGCGTCGCAGAAGGACGGGAATCCCCGAGGAGATCAGGCACCGGGAGAAGTGGCGCCTGGCGCTGGACCTGATCGACGAGGCGATCGCCTGGGGACTGGCCCCGCAGGTGATCGTGGCCGACGCGGGATACGGCCAGAACACAGCATTCCGGCAGGCGCTGGCCGACCGTGGCCTGGACTTCATCGTCGCGGTGCGGGCGGACGAGTCCGCTCACCCGCACGATGCGGTCCCCACCGCGCCCGCCTGGAGCGGAACGGGCCGCAAGCCCGCCGTCCGCTACCGCACCCCGGCACTGCCGCTGAAGGCACTGGCCGCCGAGGCGGGACGCAGGGCCTACCGGCAGGCGACCTGGCGAAAGGGCTCGCGCGGCCCGATGCGCTCCCGGTTCGCCGTCCACACGGTGCGGCCAGCCGGCGTGGCCACCCGCAGATTCGCCATGGCCAAGGCGGGCGGCTCCGCTGCCTGGGACGGTGTTCTGCCTACCGCGACCCTGCTGGCCGAGTGGCCCACCGGCGAGAAGGCGCCGACCGACTACTGGCTGACCAGCCTGCCCGCCGACACCCCGCTACGGAAACTGGCCCGCCTGGCCAAGATGCGCTGGCGCATCGAGCACGACTACCGCGAACTCAAACACGGCCTGGGCCTGGACCACTTCGAAGGCCGCACCTGGCGCGGCTGGCACCACCACACCACCCTGGTAACCGCCGCACACGCCTTCCTCACCCTCCACCGCCTGGACCCAAAAGCAACAGCGCCGGCCTGACCTTCTACCAAGTCCTCCACACCATGCAGGACCTGCTGCTGTGCTGGACCGGTGCATGCCCCACCTGCCACCGCCAGTTACCAACCCCAACCAGAAGCAAACAGCCCTCTCGAAGCCCAACCTAACGAAGTACTACTAGTGGACCTCCACCGCTGTCGTGACCCGATCGGAGGCTGACTTGAAGAATCTCAAGGGAGGTGCCATTCCCACGAGCAGCCCCACCACAGCATCCAGCCCCCTGGTGCCACGCTCCGAGCGGGAGTTGACATACGGAAGGAAGTGTCACACAGTCTAAGAACTGTACTGCCGTGCGCCTGCTCCCCTAGTGCGCAATTCTCAGAGGGTGGCGGGCACGATCCCACTCGTAGCGTCAGCTACGGCCTAGGTTGATCCTAAATGTTTGCCGCGTGGGGACAGGCGTTGTTGACTTCTTTGCTCGAGGCTTCTCGATGCCTGTGTTGTGGCGTATATGGACGCCACAACATGGGGATGGGCTTGTTCCAACCTGGTGGCCACCCAAAGTCAAGGTTGGTGAATTCTCCAATCTAGCTGGGCAGATCTTCTTGGGACGCAGGTACCGAAAGCCTGACTGGTCGTAGGCAGATGCCAGTTGACCGCTGCCTGCGTCTTCCCATGCCCTGGGCAGCTGACCGCGAACGCTGCTACCAAGCCGGCCTCTGGCGTTCCCTGCGAAACGACGGTGGCGATGGCCAAGAGAATGACATGCTGGAAATCGTGAGCAAATGTCCCTTCTGGGCGATTCCCGCAGATGCCGCCTGAAACTACGCAAAGGGATGGCAGTTCGATCTGGAATAGTTCGACGTTCTCTACGTAATGCCACCGCCACAACATCCCTGTCACTTGCTGGGCCACAGGTTGCCCCATCCACGAACTGTTCACAACGCGTCCCAACCATCAACGGAGGCGAGATCGATAATTCGCACCCTCATCCCATTTATCACCTACCCAATCAAGGGTGGGAATGTCAAATAATCTCAAACAGGAATGAGCGGGAGATTCACCAAAGTAAATTTTCTAAATGGCACCGGAGCATTCCTATGCTTTACCCGAGGAGTGCACATGTCACCCATTCCCAAGAACACGCCCTTAGCTGCAAAGCCCTCCCGCCCCCTTTCTCTCAAGCTACAGTCATTTGCCAGGATCCATAGCCAAAACAGCACCCTCTACCACCCGCTAGGACGTTGGCCGCTCCGTCTCGCCTATAGACCGAGAGCCAAGGTGCGCCGTCTCGCAACACTGACGTCTACGCTTCTCGCAACAGCACTCGTGGCGATCATTTGGAACACCAACATGTCAGTTTCCGAGTTACCCTATTCAGGGCGCATACGTTCACCCATCGCGCCGGCATCACTAGAATCCGCTACGCCCACGCCACGCGGCAACCCACACGAGCCGATTACGCGACCGACATGCGAGTACTGCCACGGCCTACGCAAAAGCGGCGGTCATCGAGCTCCCCCGGACCGAGACGCAATGGTCGCACGGATTGCCATCGCGATCTTTGGTATTAGCACGTTGACTGCAGGAATCCGCGCACTCATGCGACAGAGGAAGCGGTGAAAGAAAGTTGACCATAAAGCGAAATCGATTAGTCCTGTACACGCCTAGCCGGACTGTCGCGCGGCCCCCTTATTAGCCACCTCCAACATCACACAGAGGATCGACATCAGACAGGAGTCTCCTAAATGTGGACCGCATTCGGCCCTCTTGCCCAGAAAGCAACTCCACACATGATCGCGCTCTTCCGCATGGTCGTCGCATTTCTCTTTGCCTGCCACGGCGCATCCTCACTATTTGGTGTCCTCGGCGGCTCAATGGGTACGGGTGAAACCGTTCCCATAGCTACCTGGCCAGGCTGGTACGCTGCGGTGATTCAACTGGCCGGAGGCGTCCTCATCCTGCTAGGGCTGGGATCCCGCGCCGCCGCGTTCGTCAACTCCGGCTCAATGGCATATGCCTACTTCTCCGTCCATCAAGGCACTTCACTGTGGCCCTTACAAAATGGCGGAGAAGCTTCCGTAATGTTCTGTTGGGCCTTCTTGCTGATTGTCTTCATCGGACCAGGAAGCTGGACATTGGACCGTATCCTATTCAGTGGGAGCGAGCTGAGCTCATCAGCTCAGCGATCCGCGATTTCCAGGAGATCTTAAAAGATCTCCCGAAAACCACTTCGCTCACCAAAATTCCACAGCAAGAGAATTACTCGTTATCACGAGTCAGTCCGCCAGCACGCCTCGCCTCGAATCTTTGCATTTTCGGCTACGTGAAAGGGATACTTCCATCCGCCTACATCAAGACAAGTAGCAGCCAGAAGCAGCACCTTCTCCTGATCTACATGGAAGCCGCGGACCGGGGGCCCGCTACCATCGACGCCAGACTCCCCCCCCCCCCCCCGATCACATCAGAATCTTGCCAGGCAGCAGCAAAGCCGTCCAGGTTCGGATACTGGTGAGTATACTAATGCCAGCCGTAATCGCAAGAGAATAATTAACAACCCTGACGATCAACGTGAGTCATGCAGGCACATCACCTATGGAAAATTAGAATAAATAAAACATTCCATCACTGCGGGCGCTTTCCCTACCAGAGCGACCAGCAAGGAATGAAGCCACCGAAATCGACCCTGGATGAAATTCGCATGACACCTGTGGGGCGACGGGGTAAGTTAATACATGAAGATTCCCATTGCACTCCGCGGTGGCTTCTAAATATCCGTAGGGCCCACCCATTTGTGAGTCTTGAGAGACATCGATCTCAATGTAAGCATCTATGGGGCTATCGCAGGTATAGCTGACGGTCACGTCGACTCCCCTTCGGGAGGTCCCGCTAAAGTCAATATTCTCGATGTTTATATGAGAAGCCGCCTGCGCTGGGGCAGCTCCCTGCATCATACCGACTAGTGCAAAAGTAAGTATAGATGCAAGAACGATAGATCTTGACCGTAACATCTCCCCAACCTTCCACCAGATCCTCAGATGTTGCCCAAAAGGTGACCTCCTTCATCATCTCCCTTGGCTGTCCGCTGTCAACTTGGAAGAAAACTTTAGCGCTAGTTGGATGAAACCCGTTGATTCCCCTTGCTGATCCCCTAAATATAAGCTCAGCGCATGCGTCACCTGCCGCACCTTGCCAGCAAGGAACCTTCCAAGCGCAGCAAGGCGCACAAAGCTGCTATGGGGTCGAAACCAGGGCTTCGGTGTAGTTGCATGAAGTCCGGTTTGTGATCAACCGAGGGCGAGGAGTGTGAGGGGGCGGAGTGGGTCGCGGGCGTTGCGGCGGAGGCCGGCTGCGGTGTTGTTCACTCCGGCTGTGCAAAGACCCTGGCGATCGGAGAGTGGATCGCAGACGCACCCCGCTGGGTCCTGCGCGCGGTCGGCTTCCATCCTGATCCACTGACTGGCTCCACCACGGTCCCGCACCCTGGCACGGTCCGCCGGCTCCTCGGGCACCTCGACGGTGACGCCCTGGACATGGCGATCGGCGCCTTCCTGACCGCCCGGGCCCGGCCCGACGACGCCAACGCCCACGACCGCTCCCGCCCGCCGCAGGCGATCGCGGTGGACGGCAAGGTGATGCGTGGCTCGCGCACCCGCACGGGGAGGGCGACCCTGCTGCTGGCCGCGATGGCGCACACCGGAGAGGTCCTCGCCCAGCGCCAGATCGCCGACAAGAGCAACGAGATCCCCTCCTTCGCCCCGCTGTTGGCCACCCTCGATCTCACCGGCGCCCTGATCACCGCCGATGCCCTGCACACCCAGCACAAGCATGCTGCCTACCTGCGCGAACACGGCGCCCACTACCTGGCCATCGTCAAGCGGAACCACCCCGGCATCTACGAGCGCGTGCGCCGCCTGCCCTGGCGGGACATCGTCCTCGATCACTTCGACCGCAACCTCGCACTCCACCGCGACGAAATCCGCTTCCCAATCTGGAAGTCAAGCCGCATGAGTGACTGGAGGTATCACTTGGTAACACCGACGGTCACGGATCAGAGCCCAGAAGACGTTGACTCGTCGGCGGGCAAGCGCGAGGACGGCTTGGATGTGGCGCTTCCCCTCAGCGCGTTTGCGGTCGTAAAAGCGGCGCGAGTTCGGGTCGCTGCGGATGCTGATCAGCGCGGAGGTGTAGAAGACCCGCTGGAGGCCGCGGTGGTACTGCTGCGGTCGGTGCAGGTTGCCGTGGGACTTCCCGGAGTCGTGCGGGGCGGGAGCCAGGCCGGCGAAGGCGGCCAGCCGGTCCGGGGTGGCGAAGGATGCCATGTCGCTGCCCACGGCGGCCAGGAATTCTGCGCCCAGCAGGGAGCCAATTCCCGGCATGCTGGTGATCACTTCGGCGAGTTCGTGGCGGCGAAACCGGCCCTCGATGAGCTTGTCGACGTCCGCGATCTTCTCGTTGAGGGCCATCACCTCCTCGACCAGCGCACCCACCAGCGAGGCGATGGCCGCTTCGCCGGGGACGGCGGTGTGCTGCCGCTCGGCGGCTCTGACCGCAGCGGTGGCCAGGGACTCCGCATTGCGAACGTTGCGGACGCTCAGCCACTTGGTGAGACGGGTCAGGCCCACGCGACGGATTGCCAGCGGGGTCTGATAGCCCGTCAGCAGCACCAGCGGCCCCTTGGTGGTCAGATCCAGCGCGCGTTCCAGTGCGGGAAACATGCTGGTCAGCGTGGCACGCAAGCGGTTGATCGACCGGTTACGGTCGCATGCGAGGTCGGTGCGGCGCGCGGTGAACAGCTTCAGCTCCGCGGTGATCTCGTCGCTGGGTCGTATGGGCTTCAGGTCACGGCGGACGCGGGCCTGGTCGGCGATGACGAGCGCGTCGCGGGCGTCGGTCTTGCCTTCGCCTCGGTAGCCGTCGGCGGCCCGGTTGACCGCGCGGCCGGGGATGTAGAGCAGTTCCTGATCGTGGTTGACCAGCAGTGCAATCAGCAGTGCGGCACCGCCGTCGGCCATGTCCACCGCCCACGTTGCGTCGTCCGCGAGTCCGAGGACGTCTGCAAGGAGCTGGAGGAGCTCCGGCTCGTCGTTGGCCACCCGGCGCGACAGCAGCTTGGCGCCGTCGGCGTCCAGGACGACGCAATGGTGGTGGGTCTTGCCGCTGTCGATCCCGGCCCATACCCGGCTCATCATGCTCCAGACGGTCGTCGTTGCAGTGCGTACCACAGACGACCTCGCCGGCATTGCCTTACACAGCGACTCGTTCGCACTTCCCAATCAGCGGCCTGGTCGTCGTGGGGTGCCGGGCGGCGAAGCGAGTTCAGCCACGGACGGCAGCCGCCTGATAGCCACACCCAGCACCCCTGGGCGACCCAACCCTACGAATGGCTCGATCAACCCGTCCAACAACGTAAGGCCGCCTGAAGACCGCCGTCTTCGCCCACCTCGACTACCCCGGCGCCCGCCAGGCCCTGCAAGTAGTGCGCTGGCGACGTGACCTATCCACCGGCAACCTGACCATCGAGAGGATCTACGCGATCACGAGCCTGCCACCCGACGCCGCCAACGGCGCCCAACCGGCCGCCTGGATCCGCGACCACTGGCTCATCGAGAACCAACTCCACCATGTCCGCGACCGCACCTTCCGCGAAGACGACTCCGAGATCCGAACCGATCAACTCCCTCGCGCCATGGCCAACCTGCGCAACCTCGCCATCGGCGTCCACCGCCACGACGGCCACACCAACATCGCGGCCGCCCTCCGCCGGACCGCCCGTGCCCCCGCCCCCTGACCGCCCTCGGACTCACCGGATGAACCCGGACAAGATCACTTCACGCAAAGACCCTGGGTGCGGAGGGCTCCGACGGCGGGGTTACGCCAGGTGGCCATCGCGCGGGGCGCGTTGCCGGTTCGCAGCTGGGAGGCGTCCTCGGCGAAGGTGGTGTCGCGGATAAGGCGGGCGAGCTGGGCCGGAGTGGCCTGCTCGGCGGTCAGGCTGGTGACGGCGTAGACCGTCTTGACGGTGGTCTTGCCGGTCTTGCGGTCGGTGCGGCGTCGCTTGATCTGGATGGCCTGGCGGGCGCCGGGGAAGAGGAGGCTGTTCACGGTGGCAACCTTGATCCGTCGGATCTCCGAGCGGCCGTGGCTGGTGCCCCGGGTGCGTTCCTGCAGCGGGATGCCCTTCCAGGGAAGGGACTTGAGCTGTCGGCGCAGCTTCTTCTGGTTGCCCTTGACGATCACGATGTAGTGTGCGGCCCGGCCGAGGAGGTAGCCGGCGTGCTCGCGCTGGGTGTGCATCGCGTCGCTGGTGACGACGACGCCGGCCAGGTCAGCGACGGTGTCCAGCAGCGGCTGGAAGCAGGCGATCTCGCTGCTTTTCTCTCCGACGTCCAGCTGGGCCAGGACCAGGCCGGTGGTGTGGTCGAGGTCTGCAAGCAGGTGGATCTTGCGGCCCTTGGCCCTGGCCACGCCGCGCAGGCTCTTCCCGTCGACCGCGAGGCCGCGCAACCCAGTCGCTTTCGGGCGTCGGTCGGCGAGCCAGCGGCCGACGGCCCGGTCCAGCGCATCGCCGTCGATCCGGGCCAGCAGCCGGCGGACCGTCGTTTCCGCAGGCAGGAACCGCTTCGGGAACAGCGGATCGAGGCGTGCGGCAGGGCGTCAGCGATCCACTCGCTGACTGCCGGCACAGAGGTCGCCCCCGCCAGAACAGCGCACGCGGTCAGCGCGAGCACGGCAACCAGAGCGTGCCGTACTCCGCGTGGGTCTCGCGGGTCGGGTACCTCGGCCACTTCGGCGTAGTTGCATGACGCCTGGAGGCCTATTCACGGGGGTTTCAACCATCGTTCTTGATCACGAGGACGGCCCTGCTCGGTAGCGTGACGTTTGAGAGAGCGTCAGTTAACCACCATGGCAGGGCCGTTGAGCTGGAACATTACGACAGGACTGGACACCGAGCAACTTGACGGGCTGGTCGCACGAGTTCACCAAGAGCTCGTGCAGGATCCGGACCCACCGGTGATGCCGGGGCGGATGTGGGCGCTGGGCCTGTACAAGTCGGTGGTGTTGGTGCTGTTCCTGCTGCGGCAGAACCCAGTCCAGGAGGTGGCCGCCGAGTTGTTCGGGATCTCCCAGGCCACCGTCTCCAGGAGGTGGACGGCCCTGCTGCCGATGGTGGAGAAGGTCCTGGCCACGCACGTTCCCGATCCCACCGAGGCCTCTGCCGGCCGGATCGTACTCGTGGATGGCACCTTGGTCACGACGTGGGACTGGTCCAGCGAGGGCACCACGATGTTCTCCGGCAAGCACCGCGACACCGGCTTCAACCTGCAGATCGCCGCCACTCTCGCCGGCGACCTGCTCGCGGTCTCCGCGCCGGTGCCCGGCAGCCGGCACGACATGCACGCCTGGCGCCAGTCCCACTTCCCCGAGGCCTTCGCCGAACGCGAGGGCATAGGCGACCTGGGCTACGCCGGCTCCCGACTGTTCACCCCCAGGCGCAAGCCGCCCGGCCAGGAACGATCCGCCGGAGACAAGGAGCCTTTTCCAACCTGATGTGGTTGGTGGGGGTGTGGTTCGGGCGGGGTGGACGGAACGACGAAGCTCCTGGTAGACGGGTTGTCGACCAAGATCAACTGTGTCCCACCAGGAGCTTCGTGTGCTTGTCTACCCGTCGGCGATCGATCTGTCCAGCGCGTCCCTGCAGTTCCTCGCCGGCCGCCTGACAGTCCATCGTCGGCAGATCGGGACGCGGTGGCGTCGGCTGACTGCAGGCCGACAGGCCCTTCTGGTCCTGGCGCACCTGCGCTGCGGGGACACCTATGCCCGCCTCGCAGCGGGCTTCGCGATCGGTATCGCCACCGTGTGCCGCTACGTCCACGAGGGCATCGGCGTCCTGGCCGCTCTTGCCCCGACGTTGCAGCAGGCGATGAAGACCGCGGCAGGCAAGGCTTTCGTGATCCTCGACGGGACACTACTCCCCATCGACCGCGTCGCCGCCGACCGCCCGTACTACTCCGGGAAACACAAGCGGCACGGCATGAACGTGCAAGTCCTCGCCGACCCCTTCGGCCGGATCCTATGGGCCTCACCCGCACTGCCAGGAGCCGTCCACGACATCAAAGCCGCCCGAACCCACAGCATCATCGAGGCTCTCGCCTCATGTGGCGTCACATGCTGGGCGGACAAGGGATACCAAGGCGCCGGCGGCACCGTCCGTGTCCCGTATCGCGGCCGTTGGAAGCACCTCTCCCACGGTCAGCAAGCCGTCAACCGTGCCCACGCAAAAATCCGCGCCCTCGGCGAACGCGCCATGGCCACCCTCAAGAACTGGCGTCTCCTCAGGAAGCTCCGCTGCAGCACCACCCGCATCACCCACACCGCCCAAGCCATCCTCACCCTGACCCTCAACACCACAACCTGAGGTTGGAAAAGGCTCAAGAGAGCCAACCGCTCCGTCAACACGCTCCGAGCCGCAGTCGAACGGGCCATCGCGCACCTGAAGAACTGGAAGATTCTCGCCACCCGCTACCGCGGCCCCCTCACCCGCTTCCCCGACATCGTCAAGACCGTCACCGCCCTCACCTTCTACACAAGAGGCTGGTGAGGCCTACGTGAATAACCCTCCTGGTTTGTGGCGATCTATTGAGGCAAAACTATTTGGTTGCCTATTCGATGGTGTAGCGGGCGTGGCGGGCGTGGAAGTAGCCGCGGACGGTGCGGGGTTGTTTCTGGCGGCGGTGGAGGATGAGGAGCCCCGAAGTTCTCGGACAGCGGTCCCCATAGGATCGAAGTCCAGAACGACGGAGAGAGCACGTGGCACAGAAGCGTAGGAAGTTCAGTCCCGAATTTCGGGACGAGGCGGTCAAGATGGTGGTTGTGGAGTCCCGCCCGATCGCTGAGGTCGCCCGAGAGATACAGGTGAACGAGGGAACGCTGGGCACCTGGGTCAGCCGGTACCGGCAAGAGCACGCCGGTGAGGAGCCCCCGTTGAACATCAGCGAACGTGCCCGCCTTCGCGAATTGGAACGTGAGAACCGGGAACTCCGTATGAAGACCGAGTTCCTGGGAAAAGCTGCGGCCTTCTTCGCCCAGGAATACCGGTGACGGAGAAGTACGAGTTCATCGACGGCGAGTCTGACAACTTTCCCGTGCAGCAGATGTGCGCCTGGGCGGGAGTGTCCACGTCGGGCTTTTACCATTGGAGATCGAGGCCATTGTCGGCCACGGCGAAGCGCCGTGCAGAACTGAAGACCGTCATCCTCCAGGTCTTCTCTGACTCGCAAGAGACCTACGGCTACCGGCGTGTCCACGCCGCGCTCCAGCGAATGAACGTGCAGGCCGGAGCAGAACTGGTCCGCGCGCTGATGCGCGAGCTCGGTCTGGTGCCGTGCCAGCCGCGGCCCTGGCGGGCGACCACGATCGCCGATGATGCGGCGCCGGCCACGCCAGACCTTCTGGCCCGTGACTTCACCGCTGACGCTCCCGGGCGCAAACTGGTCAGCGATATCACCTACGTTCACACCTGGGCCGGGTTACTTTATCTCGCAACCGTCATCGACTGCCACACCAAAGCTGTGGTCGGCTGGGCGATGGCCGACCACATGAAGACCTCTCTCATATCGGATGCACTCGATATGGCGGCCCGGAACATCGACCTCGCCGAAGGCTGCATATTTCATTCCGATCGCGGCAGTCAATACACGTCTCGGGAACTTCGTCGTAAGCTCGGCTCGTTGGGCCTGCGAGCTTCGGTCGGCCGCACCGGTGTCTGTTGGGACAATGCGATGGCTGAATCCTTCTTCGGCGCCCTCAAAAACGAACTCGTGCACCGAACTACGTTCCCAACACTCGCACATGCCCACCGAGCGATCGTTCGCTACATCGAGATGTTCTACAATCGAAAACGCCTCCACTCCGGACTCGGCTACAAGACCCCCGCAGAAGTCCACGCCGAGTACGAGGAGTTGCAGGCAGTGACATAAGGAAAACCTTCAATACCGCTATCCGAGAAGCGCAGGGCCCCTCACGAGCGGCTTGCGGATGTGCCCGACCTCCGCGATCTGCGCGGAGTGCGTTACGCCGACGCCCTGGGTAAAACCGCCAGTGACACAGCACACCTGCATATGCAGACCAAGTAGGCCGTCGCCGGCCAGGGGAAGTGACTGATTCGCCATCGGGCTCCGCCGCAGCCCCCAGCACCTCACGTCAATTGCTGGAGCCACCTTCACCCGTGAAGCAAGAAAGCTGAGGATTCTTCCGCTACGCCAAGACCAAAAAAAATCAAATTCCTCCAGGCGATGCCCGTGAACATCCGATACGCGAGAACCACCCAGTTGACCCAATCACGGCAACCAAATTATGCCGACTACCAGCAACGATACCAGTAGCGATCTGGCCCACCATCGTGCAACAGCTCGTAAGCTATCTTTCCGACCGAGGGCTCAACAGTTCGCACGGCCCGAAGAAGTGTTCCCACTGTTAAGGAGCCGCCGATGGCGGAGGTGCTGACCTGGGTGATGCAGCGACGAGCAGTCCTGACCGACCATGCTGAGCGGCTACGCAAAGAGCTCGCGGAGATCGAAGCCGAAGTTGCGCGGCTTGGGGCAGCCGAGGAGGTACTCGGACAGTTCATCGAGACCGGACGCACCGACAGGGCAGATATTCCGGGGAAGGACGCGGAGCTGGAACGGTTCATCAATGTGCCGTGCCAGATTGGAGTGTCTACGACACTGAATCATGAAAAAATTATGAACGAAGGCGCTCTTCCCTCGCGGGTAGAGTCGGCCGCTTTCGATTTCGACCCCGAGATAGAGCTTCAGAGGATAGGCGTCCCTATCCAGTACGTCCCTATCCAAGGCGTCCTTGCAGCCTGGGAAGCCGAACAAGGAAAGGTACTCTGCAGCCTCGGCCTGAGCCCCATCCAAAAGCGCTGTTCCCTCACACATGAACTGGCACACATCGTCCTGAAGCATCAACGCTGCGCTTACACGGGTAAAGGTGTTACAACCATTACATCTTTCGCTCAAGAACGCGCCGCGGAAATGTGGGCTGCACGCAAACTCATCAGCCCCGTAAAGTTGGCCGCAGCCCGCGAATCTGGGCTCCCATCAGTCGACATCGCACGTGAACTCGGAGTTACCACGCGTGTTTACCGCGCACGACTACTAGCCGAGCAGCATGACGAACAACGCTGGCTAGGCACCGAATCCACTGACTTCTGATCCACCAGCTCCACCATTACCCAATGGATCTCTACTTAGTCAACGGAAAATCACTGCATAGATTCAAGGCAGCCTCCAACTACAGACGAATCGCAAAAATTCAGGCTACGGCGGCAGAGGATACTTCCCCTACCAGTAGTAGCAACCTCACCCCTACTCCTCTGATGCATGGAGTTACCGATGCCCCACTCCCTGCCCAATTACGATAACCCAAGGCATCGCCTACTGACCACAAAGGAGGCTGCAGCAGTCGCTCATGTCACACCGGCCTGCATTCGACAATGGGTCAAACGGGGCTACTTGACCCCGACAGCAAGCTATCGTCGCGGTAAAAAAGTTCACCTGTTCCTCGAATCTCACATATTGAAAGTCGAACGGGACCGCCGAGTTCGACAACAGCAGGCATCGAAAGTCACAAATCATCCACCCATTGACAGATGACGAGCCCGCCTTTATCTAGCGGCAAGATGTTAATCAATTTAATGTCACACCCGTCGGCATTCATGGCGGACTATCAACAACTTCGACAGTACCCCTCGCCTGTCACAACAGGCGGCGATTCGCTGCTACAACGACATCCCGAGGAATCGATGCCGCTACACGCGAGCGAATCGTCGCGTATTACTCTCGGAGTCATTTCCCTACACTCAGACATCGTACCCCTCTCTCGCGCCAAAGGAATTGAAAATTAAGATGTCAGGAGGTCTATTCACGGTGTTTCACCAGCCTTTCTTGTAGAAAGCGAGGGCGGTGACGGTCTTGGTGACGAGAGTGAAGCGTGTGAGGGGGCCGCGGTAGCGGGTGGCGAGAATCTTCCAGTTCTTCAGGTGTGCGATGGCCCGTTCGATTGCGGCTCGGAGCGTGTTGTCGGAGCGGTTGGCTACCTTGTCTCCTGCGGATCGTTCCTGGCCAGGCGGCTTGCGTCTGGGTGGGAGCAGTCCGGAGCCGATGTAGCCCAGGTCGCCGATGCCCTCGCGTTCGGCGAATGCCTCGGGGAAGTGGGACTGGCGCCAGGCGTGGATGTCGTGCCGGCTGCCGGGCACGGGGGCGCAGACTGCGAGGAGGTCGCCGGCGAGGGTGACGGCGACTGCAGGTTGAATCCGGTGTCGCGGTGTTTGCCGCAGAACATCGTGGTGCCCTGGCTTGTCCAGTCCCACGTCGTGACCAGGTGCCATCGACCAGGACGATCCGCCCGGCAGACGCCTTGGCCGGATCGGGAACGTGGCGGGCCAGGACCTTCTCCGCCACCGGCAGCAGGGCCGTCCATCGTCTGGAGACAGTGGCCTGGGAGATCCCGAACAGCTCGGCGGCCGCCTCCTGCACCGGGTTCTGCCGCAGCAGGAACAGCACCAGCACCACCGACTTGTACAGGCCCAGCGCCCACATCCGCCCCGGTGACACCGGCGGATCCGGGTCCTCCACGAGCTCTTGGTGGACCCGTGTGACCAGCCCATCAAGTTGATCGGCATCCAGCCCTGTCGTAACGTTCCAGCCCAACGGCCCTGCCCCGGCAGAAAACTGACGTCGTCGCAAACGTCACGCTACCCAGCAGGGCCGCCCTCGTGATCAAGAACAGCAGGCCGAAAACCCCCGTGAATAGACCTCAAGCTGTCGCCGAAATTGCACCTCTTTAAATGGCCGTCAACTATCGGTTTCGGGATACTTCCAAGCATGGATTGGGGGACACATCAGGTGGCGGGTAGCAACGATGTGAAGGGGTGCTTTCGCCCGTCGACTCGTCCAACGTTGGCTCCTGCCGCTCCAGGCCAATATCTCGGCCACGTCAAACGTCTGCATGTGTCCGGCCGGCTACGCGAGGAGGTGACTGTCAGAGCCATCACGGCAGAGGTAGGCCACAGCTCGGCCACCGTGTGCCGGGAGATGCAACGCATCGGCATCCCAGCCGGTTCCGACAACCCGACGGAGGAGATCATGGCCGAGCGCATCTCCCGTTTGGCGGCGGGCCTGGGAGCGATGGTCCTGATGGGCGCGGTAGCAGGCTGCGGTGGCGGCAGACCGGTCGCCGCCGCGGACCGCACGGGGGAGCTCACGGTCTGGCTGACCGTGGACGCCCAGGAGAGCTGGCCGGATCTGGTGAACGAGGTCAACGACCGCTTCCGGAGGACCTATCCCAAGATCAAGGTCACCGTGCAGTACCAGCAGTGGACCACGAAGAACCAGAAGATCGACGCCGCACTGGCCGGACGCAAAGTCCCCGACGTGATCGAAATGGGCAACAGCGAGACCACCAATTACATTGTCAACGGGGCCTTCGCAGCCGTCGATCCGGCGAAATTCGACCACTCCGCCGAATGGCTGCCGGCACTTCGCGACGCCTGCCGGAACGACGGCAAGACCTACTGTGTCCCGTATTACGTCGGTGCCCGGGTGGGAATCTACCGCACCGATCTGCTCGCCCAGGTCGGCGTGACCCGGGCCCCGCGCAGCTATACCGAACTCCGCGCCGATCTCGACAAACTCAAGGCGAAGTTCGGAGCCACCGACAAGAATTTCTCGGCCTTCTACATGCCCGGCCGCTATTGGTACGCGGCGATGGCCTTCGTCAAGGACGCCGGCGGCGAGATAGCGGCGCGCGGAAAAGACGGCCGCTGGCACGGCGCGCTCTCCTCCGCCCGTTCCGTCGCCGGACTCACCGCCTGGAAGGACCTCCTCGACTCCTATTACACCGGCGACCGTTCCAAGGACAACGGCGACGAGCCGGCGGTCGTCGGCCAGGGCAAGGTCGGCATGTTCTACGGCAACACCTGGGAGGCCAAGGCCGCGACCGACAGCAGATCGGGCGGCGACCCGGCGCTGCACGGGAAGTTCGGCACGTTCGCCTTCCCCGGCCCCTCCGGCAAGATGATGCCGTCGTTCCTGGGCGGCTCCACCCTGGCCGTCCCCGCCAAGTCCGAGAACCAGGACCTCGCCCAGGACTGGATCCGGCTGTTCACCGACCGAACCTCCCAGCGCCGCCTGATAGCCGCCGACACCCTCCCCAACAACACCGCCCAGCTCAAGGAAGTGGCCGCAGACAGCGTCAACGGCCCCGCCGCACAGGCCGCCACCCGCGGCTGGGTGACCCCGCTGGCCCCCGGCTGGGGAGCCGTGGAGAAGTCCAACGTCCTCCAGGAGACGCTCCAGGACATCGCGACCGGGAAACAGTCGGTGCCGGACGCCGCGCGGGCCGCGGACCGCCGCATCGACGCCGTGATCAACGAGAACTGAGGGCGGTGGGGAGCGTGGAACTGCCCGGACCGCCCCGCGCCGCCCGGCCGCCGCGACCGGCCCGGGCACCCCGCCCGCGGCGCACCATCCGGCGACGGGCGCTGCCGTATCTGCTGATCGCGCCGACCGTGCTCGCCCTCGCCGCGGTCCTCGGCTACCCGCTCGTCGACCTGGTGGTGCTGTCCTTCCAGGACATGACCCGGCGCGAACTGTTCTCCGGGGCCACGCCGCCGTGGGCCGGGCTGGCCCACTACCGCTCGATCCTCTCCGACGGCTTCTTCTGGACCGTCGTCGGCCGCACCGCCCTGTTCACCGTCGCCTGCGTCGCGGCCACGATGGTGCTGTCGCTCCTGGTGGCGCTGCTGATGCGACGGGTCTCACCATGGGTGCGGACGGTCATGACCGGCGTCCTGGTCGCCGTCTGGGCCATGCCGGTCATGGTCGCCGCCTCCATCTTCCGCTGGCTCTCGGACGCCGACTACGGCGTCGTCAACTGGCTCCTCGGCCTGCTGCCGGGACTCGACTTCAGCAAGCACAACTGGTTCGAGAACCCCTGGCAGGGCTTCGCCGTCATCACCGGCGTGGTGGTCTGGGGCGCCGTCCCGTTCGCCGCGCTGACCCTGCAGGCCGCGCTCAGCCAGGTGCCGGCCGAACTGGAGGAGGCGGCACTGGTCGACGGCGCCCGCCCCGGCCAGCTGTTCCGGCACGTCACCTGGCCGGTGATCAAACCGTCCGCCGTCCTGGTCACCTCGCTGTGCGCCATCTGGGACTTCGGCGTGTTCAACCAGATCTGGCTGATGCGCGGCGGCCAACCGGAGAAGGACTACTACCTTCTCGGCGTCTACTCGTTCATCGAGTCCTTCGCCGTCAACCGCTACAGCGCCGGCGCGGCCATCGCCGTCCTCACCGTCCTGATGCTGCTGGGCGGCGCGGTCGTCTACGTGCGCCAGCTCGTCCACCTGGGAGCGGCCGAGTGAACACAGCCCCACGTACCGGGCACGCCCCCGGCCGCCGACGACGGCGCGCGACGGCGAACGCCCTCGGCCTCGCCTTCAGCGCGCTGATGGCCTTCCCGCTCTACTGGATGCTGCTCACCGCGTTCCGCCCGGCCACCGAGATCCACGCCGATCCGCCGCACCTCTGGCCCGACCACCTGACGCTGGAACACTTCCGCCGCGCCCTGAGCACCCCGACGTTCTGGGCCAACGTCCGCTCCAGCGTCCTGATCGGCGTCGGCACCGTGCTGGTCTCCCTGCTGATCGGCACCCTCGCGGCCTTCGCCCTCGCCCGCTTCTCGTTCGCCGGGCGCAAGGCCCTAGTCCTGATCATCCTCGGCGTCCAGATGATCCCGCTGGCCGGTCTGATCATCCCCGTCTACCTGCTGCTGAGCGACGCCGGACTGACCGACAGCCTGCCCGGCGTCATCCTCACCTACCTCGTCTTCATGCTGCCGTTCACGGTCTGGCTGCTGCGCGGCTTCATCGCCGCCGTCCCGGTGGAGCTGGAGGAGGCCGCGATGACCGACGGCTGCACCCGCCTGGGAGCCTTCCGCCGGGTCGTCCTCCCGCTGCTCGCCCCGGGCCTGGTGGCGACCTCCATCTACGCCCTGGTCCAGGCGTGGAACGAGTACGTCCTCGCCTACGTCCTGCTCTCCAGCAACGACAAGCAGACCCTCAGCATCTGGCTGCTGTCCTTCCAGACCAGCTTCGGCACCGACTACGGCGGACTGATGGCCGGCGCCACCCTCACCGCGCTGCCCGTCGCGGTCTTCTTCGCCCTCGTCCAGCGGCGGATCGGCGCGGGCCTGACCACCGGCGCGGTCAAAGGGTGAGCCGCCGAAGACGGGACGCCGGTCCCGCGCGGTCCGGCCGCCGCTGAGCCGCCGGGCGCCCCGGCCGCCCGGCACGACCGCCCCACCGGGCGCGCCGCCCCAGAGCCATGTCGCACGCACTCGACCGGCGGACCGACCTCCGCCGGCGGCGGCCATACCGCTGCCAGCCTCGTGGTCGCCGAAAACAGTCCCCAACCGTCACACCAGGCACTGCGCCCTTCCCCCAGCGCTCCCTGCCGTTCCTCACCGGACAGCTGATGGTGGACCTCCAGGAGATCGGGGCGCGGCGGCGTACCACAGGCCGGCAGGCTGTTCTGGCGCTGGCACACCTGCGCTGCGGGACACCTACACCCGCCTTGCAGCCGGTTTCACGATCAGCATCGCCCACCGTCTGCCGCTACAGCCACTACCGCATCGGGAGCATCATCCAAGTCATTGATGTGAGGTGGTTGGGGCTGCAGCGTGCTCGGTGGAAGATGTGCCAGGTCTTGAGTCGGGCGAAGGCGCCTTCGATTGGGCTGCGCAGTCGGGAGCGTGCACGGTTGACGGCCTTCTGTGTGGTGGTGAGCTTGTGTCCGCGGTGTCGTTTGAAGGGGGTGCAGACCGTTCCGCCGGGGCCCTGGTAGGCCTTGTTCGCGAGGGCGGGGATCTTCAGATGCTCGCGGGTGGTGGCGATGCGGTGGGTTCGGGCCGCAGTGATGTCGACGGCCCGCCGGGCAACGCGGGCGAGTACCAAAGGAGTTCTCCGGCGGGCCCAGTGACGGCTTGGATGTTCACGCCGTGTCGTTTGGCCTTGCCGGAGTAGTCGGCTGTGCCGCCGCCGACACGGTCGCATCCGGCGAGGGTGCCGTCGACAAGAACGTATTCCGGTCGGGCCCGACGGAGAGCCTGGGTAAGGGATGGTGCCCGGGAGGCGAGGAGTTTGATCACACTGTGTACGTAGGCGTGGGCGGTTTCTTCGCTGATGCGGAAGCTGGCCGTCAGCTTGGCGTGGGTGGTGTGCTCGCGGAGGTACACCAGCGCCACGATCGCGCTGTGAAGGCCGCAGCTTGCACCTGCGGTCACCCTCGCGGGCGACGATCAGCACCGTGACCACTCCACGAGTGCGTGCGGTAGGACCAGTGCGCAAGGATAGGTGACCAACAGGGCTCCCTGGCCGGGTGGTTGAGACGTCAGACATCTCGCCCAACAGTCAGGGAGCCCTGCTCGTTACGGGCCGACCGCCGTCACCCAATCAGTGGCCCCTCTGAAGAAGCTCACTGAACCTCTTTCATCCTGAGTAGTCGCAGGTCAGGAGCGTGTGAACGGCCTGGACGATGCGGCTGATGCGGTTGGTTGAGCATCGTGCCTGGCGGAGGGTCCGCCATTGCTTGAGTTGGGCGAAGGCGCGTTCGCCTGGTGCTCGGAGGCGGGCGTGGTCGCGGTTGAACAGTTGGTAGTGGTCGGGTTGTTCGCGGTGGTTCTTGTAGGGGGTGCGGACGGTTGCGCCGGCGCCTTGGTAGGCGCGGTCGGCCAGGACGAGGATCTGCCTGGTGAGGCAGGCCTGGACGATGCCGTGAGCCCGTGCCGCGGTCAGGTCGTGGGTGCGTCCGGGCAACGCGCGGGAGAACCACAGTGGAGTGCCGTCTGGGGACGCGATGACCTGCACGTTCATTCCGTGCCGCTTGTGTTTTTGGCTGTAGTACGGCTCGTCTGCGGCGATGCGGTCGGTGGGGATCAGTGTCCCGTCAACGACGACGAAGTCGCCCTCACCCAGGCCCACCAGGGCCTCGCGCAGGCCGGGTGCCCACGAGGCGAGGATCATCAAGGTCTCGTCCACGTACCGCCAAGCCGTCGCCTCCGATACCCCGAAACCGGCTCCGACCTGCGCGAACGTCTCGTTCTTCCGAAGGTGCGCCAACACCAGTAGGGCCTGCTTGAAGCAACCGAGCCGTCGCCAGGGCGAGTTCAGCTCCTGCCGGCGGGCATGGATCAGCCAGGAAACGTGCTCAACGAGTTCGTGCGGGACGTCGCGCATGGAAGAATACGGAACCAACAGGGCTCCTCGGACGCTGCGTGATGAGTGATGTCACCACAGCAACGACCAGGGGCCCTGTCTTGTCACCAACTCCCCTCTGACCAGGCATTTCACCCTCGCAGAGGCAGGATGAAAGAGGTTCACTGAACCTCTTTCATCCTGTTCCGGCCGGGTGAAATGGGCTGGTCAGGTGGGGTGACATGGCGAAGCCCCTCGTCGTTGGTGTGGTGATCTCACTCAACACGCCATCGGCCGCGGGGGGCTTTGTTGGTTCCGTATCCTTCCATGCTCGACGTCCCGCACGAGCTGGTCGAGCACGTCTCCTGGCTCATCTACGCCCGAAGGCGTGAACTTCGCTCGGCCTGGCGGAGGTTGAGCTGCTTCAAGCAGGCCCTTCTGGTTCTGGCACACCTGCGGAAGAACGAGACGTTGGCACAGGTCGGTGCCGGGTTCGGAGTTTCCGAGGCCACCGCGTGGCGGTATGTACACGAGACCGTCGAAGTCCTCGCCTCGTGGGCGCCGGGACTGCACGAGGCCCTCGTCGGCTTGGGCGAAGGCGACTTCGTCATCCTCGACGGCACGCTCATCCCCACCGACCGCATCAAGGCCGACGAGCCGTACTACTCGCAGAAACACAAGAAGCATGGCATGAACGTCCAGGTCATCGCACGTCCCGACGGCACACCGCTGTGGTTCTCACGGGCAACGCCGGGCCGAACCCACGACCTGACCGCAGCACGCGCCCACGGCATCGTCCAGGCCTGCCTCAGCCGCCAGATCCTCGTCCTGGCCGACCGCGCTTACCAGGGCGCCGGCGCCACTGTCCGCACCCCGTACTACGGCTACCGCGACCTGCCCGAGCACTACCAGCAGTACAACCGCGACCACGCCGGCCTGCGCGCTCCCGGCGAACGCGCCTTCGCCCGCCTCAAGTCCTGGCGACTGCTGCGGCGAGCGCGCTGCTCAACCAACCGCATCGGCAGGACTGTGGCAGCCGTGCACACCCTCTTGACCTGCCAATACTCAGGATGAAAGAGGTTCACTCAGGGAGAATTCATGCGCATAGCCCGCCCACGTGGACGCGCCGCGGCCACGACGGCCGCAACCGCCGCCCTCACCGTCGTCGCTCTGGCGACCACCCCGCTCGCCGGTACCGGTACCGCCGCAGTGCCGCACACCAAGGCCGTCCCGGCCGTCGCCGGGCACCAGTTGGTGCACGGCGTGGGCAGCCCGCTGTCCATCGCGGAGTGCCGGGCCAAGTTCAAGCTCGCCTGCTACAACCCCCTCCAGTACCGCACGGCGTACAACCTCAACGCGCTGTACAGGAAGGGAATCACGGGCAAGGGCCGCACGATCGTCATCGTGGACTCCTTCGGCTCCCCGACCGTCCAGCACGATCTGGACGTCTACAGCAAGCAGTTCGGCATCCCCAGCACCAAGGTGAACGTGGTCAAGTGGGGCAACGTCCCTGCCTTCGACCCCAAGAACCCCGACATGACCGGCTGGGCCGGCGAGACCACCCTCGACGTCGAGATGGCACACGCCGTGGCGCCCGACGCGAAGATCGTCCTGGTGGAGACGGCGGTCTCCGAGACCGAGGGCACCACCGGTCTGCCGGAGATGATGGACGCCGAGAGAGCCATGATCAAACGTGGCGTCGGCGATGTGATCAGCCAGAGCTTCGGCGCCACCGAGAACACGTTCCCCGGCTTCGACAAGGGTGACTTCTCGAGTATCAAGAACCTGCGGTACGCCTTCAAGGAGGCCGCCAAGAAGCACGTCACCGTCCTCGCCTCCTCCGGTGACGGGGGTGCCACCGACAACACCGCCGACGGGAAGGGCTTCTACAAGGAGCGCGTCAACTCCTGGCCGTCCTCGGACCCGTTGGTCACCTCGGTCGGTGGCACCCAGCTGCACCTGAACGACCAGGGTCAGCGCATCAAGCCGGACAGCGTCTACAACGACCACGGCGCGGGCGGTGGCGGCCAGTCGCACGTCTTCACCCGCCCGGCCTTCCAGAACGCGGTGAAGAGCACCGTGGGCGACCGCCGCGGCACCCCGGACATCTCGATGACCGCCGCCGTCGACGGCGGCGCCTGGATCTACTCCAGCTACGACCCGACCGCCACCGGCTGGGGCATCACCGGCGGCACCAGCGAGTCGGCTCCGCTCTTCTCCGGCATCGTCGCCCTCGCCGACCAGGCCGCCGGCCGCCGCCTCGGCAACATCAACGACGCGCTGTACACGCTCTACAAGCGCTCCGCCCACGACAAGAGCACCGGCATCGTCGACATCAACGACGGTACGAACAACAGCTACGAAGGCGTCACCGGCTACACCGCCGTCAACGGCTACGACATGGCCACCGGCGTCGGCACCGTGGACGCCGCCCGCTTCGTCCCGGCCCTCGCTCGGGCAAGCCACCGCGGCTGACGCGCACACCGCCTCTCGCGGTCCGAGCCTCGCCGGGCCCGGACCGCACCGCTGTGCGGGATTCCTCGCAAGCCGCCACTGAAGTTCCCCCAAAGCCGGGTAGTTAGGGCTTGCCGGGAAACAAGCCGTCGCTTCCGGCTTCGAGGCTCGTTGTTGTGGTATGGGGAGACCGGAGGGGATCGAAGCCGCACTGACCGCGAAGTTCGAGACGCTGTTCCCGCATCTCGACGAGCGTCAACGGCGGCTGGCTATAGGAGCAGAAGCACGGTCACTGGGACACGGCGGGATCAAGCTCGTCGCCCGCGCGGCCGGGGTCCGGGAGGGCACCGTTTCGCGCGGCGTGAGAGAACTTGAGTCCGGCCAGGCACCGTTGGGACGTGTCCGTCGGGAGGGCGGCGGGCGCAAGCGCGCGGTCGATCTCGATCAGGGGCTGCGGCCCGCGCTGCTGGCCCTGGTCGAGCCGGACATGCGTGGGGATCCGATGTCGCCGCTGCGCTGGACGGTGAAGTCGACCCGGCACCTGGCGGCCGAGCTGACGCGGCAGGGCCATCGGGTCTCGGCGGACACGGTTGCCGTGCTGCTGCGGGAGGAGGGCTTCAGCCTCCAGGGCAACGCCAAGACCATCGAGGGCGCCCAGCACCCGGACCGGGACGCACAGTTCCGCTACATCAACGAGCAGGCCAAACAGTTCCAGGCAGCCGGAGATCCGGTGGTCAGCGTGGACACGAAGAAGAAAGAGTTGGTGGGCAACTACAAGAACGCCGGCCGCCAGTGGTGTCGTGAAGGCGATCCGGTCCGGGTCCGTACCCATGACTTTCCCGACGCCGACCTGGGCAAGGCGATCCCATACGGGATCTACGACCTGGCCGCGGATGCTGGCTGGGTCAGCGTCGGCACCGACCACGACACCGCCGCCTTCGCCGTCCAGACGTTGCGCCGCTGGTGGCACGCGGTGGGCCGCGCCGCGTACCCGCGCTCAGGCCGCCTGCTGATCACTGCGGACGCGGGCGGCTCCAACGGCTATCGCACCCGTGCCTGGAAGGCCGAACTCGCCGCGCTGGCCCTGGAGACGGGCCTGGAGATCGCCGTGTGTCACTATCCTCCAGGCACATCAAAATGGAACAAAGTGGAACACCGGCTGTTCTCCCACATCACCATGAACTGGCGAGGCAAGCCCCTGACCAGCCACGAAGTCATCGTGAACAGCATCGCGGCGACCACCACCCGCACCGGCCTGACCATCCGCTCCGAACTCGACACCGCCACCTATGAAACCGGTGTCCGCATCGGCGACCGGCAGATGGCAGCCTTGCCGCTGGACCGTCATGCCTGGCACGGCGACTGGAACTACAGTCTCCGACCCGAGCCGTATGCCCAGGTCAGTGATGTCCCGGACCCGTTCGATCAGCCCAGTCCCGACCTTGCCTGGCTGTGCCACCCGGCCCTGACCGGACTGCCGCCCGCCGAGTGGGATGCGCTGATCTCCACACTCACCGCCCTCCATGAGGAGCAGCGGGAAACGCACCTGGACAAGCGGCGTGGCCACCGACCCCGCATCAAGGGTGGCCCCCTGACAGGCCGTCGTCCCATCCTCACCCTCGCCGACCGCCTACTGGCCGCCCTCCTCCACTACCGGCACGGGCTCCCGCAGGTCACCGTCGCCCGCCTCTTCACCGTCACACCCGAAACCATCAACCGGCGCATCCGCGACATCCGCCAGCTCCTCGACACCGCCGGATACACCGTTCATCCCGCCGACACCCGTCTCGCCGCCCTCGAAGACCTCCAGGCTTTCGCAGCGGCGGCAGGCATCACCTGCCCATCAGAGATCAAGACGGCGAGTTATTGATCGGCAAGCCCTTAGCGCTTGCGTCGAGAGTGCAAGTGGGGCTGAAGCGCCCCTGACCTGCCCAGAACGCGATCAACGCGGCTACGGGCCCACTGCCCGATCGCGGTGTACGACCGTGCGCCGGCCACGACGGCCAAGGCCGCGACCAGTAGTACCACCACGAACGGGTGACGCCTGCCACGACGCTGGCGTGGGTCCGGCAACCTGACCAGCCGCTCCGCCAACGGCAGGCCCGAACACCCCGACAGCGAGACGGACTTGACCAAGCAAACAGTGGCAGACTGACGGCACATCGGGGCTCCGGTTCAGGACGACGACTTGGTAGGTCATCCGTCCTCAACCAGAGCCTCGATGCCTTCGACACGGCCCCACCCAGACCGTCACCACGCTGCGACCAGCACATCCACATGATCACCATGACTTTGGAACGGCCCTGGACTCTGCTGCGCAATTGGTGAGGTCTATGTGGTGAGTTGGTAGGCGAGGCGTTCGAGGCGGCTGGTGCGTTGGCGGCCGAGGGGTTGGTCGGTCCAGTAGGCGTCCAGCCGCACCACGTTGATTGCGGTGGCGGAGAAGGCGTGCTGGAGGCGGACTTTCGGCAGGCCGCGGTAGCGGGCCCTACGCAGGCCGGTGACGTCCAGGGTCTGGTTGATCGTGCCCTCGATACCCGCCCTCAGCGCGTATGTGTCCTTCCAGGTCTTGGTCTTCTGTTCGGTGCGGGCTCGGGTGAGGGTGTCGTGGGCTTCTTTCGGGCGGAGGGTGAGCATGCGGGAGCCGCGGGCCGAGGTGGTGCATCGTTTCTGTGCGGGGCAGGCCCGGCAGTCCCATCGGTCGAACTCGACGACGATGGCGTCGTGTCCGTGCTGGGTGACGGGATGCCAGCCGATGCTGGTGGATCCTTCGGGACAGCAGACGGTTCGGGACTTCCAGTCGATGCGGAACTCACCCTTGGCGTATCCGGCACCGGCCTTGGCTTGCGGGGAGTGGTCGGCCATCAGCGGGGTGATCATGGTGATGCCGTTCTTCGCGGCTGCGGTGACCAGGTCAGCCGAGGGGTAGCCGGCATCGAGGTAGTGCTCGCCCGGGGCGAGGTTGCGCTCGGCCAAGCGCTGCTGGATGCCGGTGGTGGCCTTCACATCCGGCACGGTCGCGTCGGTGGTGTGCACGTCCGTGATCAGGTTCGGCCGCGGTCCGGCACGCCGTCCGGCTTCGGCTTCGGCTTCGGCTTCGGCTTCGGCTTCGGCTTCGGCTTCGGCTTCGGCTTCGGCTTCGGCTTCGGCTTCGGCTTCGGCTTCGGCTTCGGCTTCGGCTTCGGCTTCGGCTTCGGCTTCGGCTTCGGCTTCGGCTTCGGCTTCGGGAGGAGTGTCGCAGCTCTCGGTGAGATGGATCTTGTAGCCGCACCAGAACAACTCCTCGCCCTTGGCCGCCCAGCGTGCGTCGGGGTCGTAGGGAGAGGCCAGGCGTAATCTGCCGGGCGGGACGCCCCCTGGTCGGTGTCCCGCTTGGTGATCGCCTCCCGCCCCGGCTGTCGGTGCGCTGGTAGTAGGTCTGCACCAGCACCTGCCGCAGGATCTGCACCGCCTCGACCTCACGAATCCATATCGGGGCGCCGGCATCGTAGGCGGCCCGCACGATCGCGTAGCCGTCCTGTGCGAACAGCTGCGCCAGGTGGTCCCGTTTGGCCTGGGACGAGGGCATGGTCCAGCCGTTGATCCTCGGTCCGTAGCGGTGGGCGAACTCGGCGACATTGATCTGGCTGGCCAGCCAGGTCGGGGCCGCGACCGTCAGCGCCTCCAGCGCGGCCCGCACGCTCTCCCCGGCCAGCTCCAGCCGATTCAGATCCCGCACCGCGGAGATGACATGGGTGGAGTCGGTGCGCTGTTTGCCACCGGCACCGACCAGGGCGGCATCGCGGCAGTGGTCCACCAGCCGGTCGAACACCAGTCGCTCCAGGCCGTGCCCGGCCAACCGACCGCGGAAGCGGGCCAGCACGCTGGGGTCGAAGCCGGTATCGGTCAACTCCGCCCCGATCGCGTACTTCCAATCGATCGCACGGACGGCCATCGCGGCAGCCTGCCGGTCGGTCAGGTTCTCGGCGAACTGAAGCACCGTGACCAGCGACAGCACCGCCGGCGCCATCCCCGGGGCACCACGGACCCCGAGGCACCGGTGAACGGCTCGTCGGCGAAGACCTCCGCCAAGCGGTCCCGCACCCGCATCGCCAGGCTCCCCTTCGGGAACGCCGCCCGGGCCACCACAACAGTCTGCTCCGGAATCTCCGGCAGCCCCTTCACCCGCAACGACATCCGCATCATCTCCCCAGCGGCCGCACGACAAGAAAACGACCACCAGGGCAATCATCTCGCCAACACCCACTGCCCCACAGCGAATTGCGCAGCAGAGTCCAGGGCCGTTCCAAAGTCATGGTGATCATGTGGATGTGCTGGTCGCAGCGTGGTGACGGTCTGGGTGGGGCCGTGTCGAAGGCATCGAGGCTCTGGTTGAGGACGGATGACCTACCAAGTCGTCGTCCTGAACCGGAGCCCCGATGTGCCGTCAGTCTGCCACTGTTTGCTTGGTCAAGTCCGTCTCGCTGTCGGGGTGTTCGGGCCTGCCGTTGGCGGAGCGGCTGGTCAGGTTGCCGGACCCACGCCAGCGTCGTGGCAGGCGTCACCCGTTCGTGGTGGTACTACTGGTCGCGGCCTTGGCCGTCGTGGCCGGCGCACGGTCGTACACCGCGATCGGGCAGTGGGCCCGTAATGCCCCCCAAGAGACCCTGGCCCGACTCGGCGCACGGCTGCTGATCTCGCTGAACGTGCGCATCACCCCCAGCAGGTCAACGATCCGCCGGGTCGTGGCCACCGTCTGCCCAGGCGGTCTGGCAGACCTGATCGGCAGCGATCCGTCCGGAGCCGCGTCACTGGCGGTGGACGGCAAGAGCGCCCGCGGCTCCCGCTGCAGGGACACGCCTGCCGCACATCTGCTGGCTGCCATGACCATCGACGGCCGCATCGTCACCCAGTTGCGGGTCCCGGACAAGACCAACGAAATCACCTGCTTCGCAGCCCTGTTGGAGCCGTTCGACCTGACTGAGACCGTGGTGACCGCCGATGCTCTGCACACCCAGCGTGGTCACGCTCGCCTCCTCGTCGAGGTCAAGAAGGCCCACTACGCATTGACCGTGAAGAAGAACCAGCCCGCCCTCCACCAGCGTCTGCGAGCTCTGCCCTGGAGCGGGCGACCGCGAAATTCTACGACCGCGGTGAAGGCCACGGCCGCCACGAGACACGGGTCATCCCGGCGCTTACCATCGATGACCTGGATTTTCCGTACACCGCACAGGCCGTGAGGATCACCCGACACCGCACCGTCCTTCGAAGTGGAAAGCGCACCCGCGAGACCCTCTACGTGATCACTGACCTCACCAGCCGGCAGGCATCACCCGAAAGGATCGCCCGACTGATCAGATCACACTGGCTGATCGAGAACCGGCTCCATCATGTCCGTGACACCGCCTTCGCCGAGGACGCCTCGAAGATCCGCACCGGCCACGGACCCGAGAACATGGCCGCCCTGCGCAACCTCGCCATCAACACCCTCAGGGACCACGACCACACCAACATCGCAGCCGGCCTCCGCGAGATGTCCTACCACCCCATCACCCGCCCCCTCGACCTCCTCGGAATCACTCCCTGACCAGCAACTACACCAATCACACAGCACTTTGGAACGGCCCTGCTGCCTGTCCGGCCTCGACACCGTCCCAGTCCGCATCGTCGAAGCGCAGATCATCATGACGTGCAAGGACGGCATCGAGCATGGCTCGAGAGGCTCCTCGGGCAAAGCCCGGTGCGTAGAAAACACCAGCAACGACCAGGAGCCTCGCCCCGTCACGTTACCCCTCTGACCTGTGCCTTTCACCCTCCTCACACAAGATGAAAGAGGTCCAATCAAACTCACACCCCGGCACTGCAGGAAAGGCCACCCATCATGATCACTTACGCTTTTCTTGTCACCTCCATAACTGCCGCACTTACTGCGTTACTGCAATCACCCTGCACGCCAGCTAATGGATCAGTCACTGATTTCGGTAACCGACCTATCACCGCCCTGGTGCTAACAAGCACTCGGGCCGGCATCAACCCCACTCCAGCACCGAGTGAGTTTGCAGTGTTACTTTGCAACCCCGCTCGAGGAACACATCCACACGGTGAGCAAGCCTGCAAGGCTTTAACGGCCGCAGATGGAAACATTAAAAAGGTCAACATCAACCCAAGAGGAATGTGCCCTGACATATACAGCCCAATAACGGTAACCGCCCAAGGGTGGTGGAACGGAAAGAAGGTTTCGTACGAAAATACTTTCGGGAACTCCTGTGAGTTATCTCGGTCTACAGGCATTATATTTGCTTTTAGTCAGCCAGCTGCGATACATCATAGATCCAGCGGCAGCAGGTTGATGAGCTCGCATCGAAGGCAACTCGGGAACTCGACACCTTCGCCTGCCAAGAACGTGGCGGATCCCCCCAAGTGATTTCACCAGCACTCCTGAGGCGTTCACCCGCTTCGCCCTCGCCGCCAAGACCACAAGCCCCCTCCGTCTTCAGGAGTACCAGGTCGGCAGTGAGGTTTTGTCAGCGCAGAGCGGACTTACCCTGCCAATCGTTCCAGGACAGGTTCCATTCTCCAAATCCGTTACCAGGACCTACTCTCTCTTTGCCATTGTTTACTTCAAAGACGTCACCGACTTGAGCCTGGCCGTAGAACCAAATGGCGTCTTTGGTCGTCATCCCAAGGCAGCCATGACTGGTATTGGTGATTCCAATGTCGCTTCAGCCCATTCAGCCTGATGGGCATAGGTTCCCGAGACAGTCATACGCATGGAGCGCTGCACCATGAAGTCATACTCTTTCCCTAGGCCAATGCTCTGGGAGCTCATGCGGATGGCGTCTTCTTTCGACATGAGCGTCATCTTCCCACTCCAGGTTCGATGGTTCGCGTCGCCGCCGGTTACAGGGATAGTCTTTACCTTATGACTATCGCTGATTAGCGTAAGGGTGTGGGCATTGAGGTCGACCTTCGCTATATGACTGGGCCCGATAGCGAAAGCAGTGGAGTAGGGGTGTGTAAGATAGCGTCCGTTTCCGGTGTCGACGCCGTTGAGGTCAGCGTCGAGGGTGACCTTAGTGCCGGAGGCCCAGTACGTCTTGGGTCTCCAATCGACGCGTTCACGGCCAGTTATGGGTTCAGTGACCCAACCCCATGACCCTTCCGTATTGCTACTATCCGAAACTTTGAGCTTGCGTTCAACCGCCGCTTTATTTTTGACGGGGTAATCAAAAGCCAGAGAGACGGGTTGCCCAATTCCTACGATTACCTCTTCCCCAGGCAAGACATCTATTCTGTTGACTTTCTTTGGGGCTAGAGTGGTAAAGTAGGTAATTCTGGCATTCTCGCGGCCACCGCCGTCCACGACTTTCACAGTAACCCTATATGTGGTCCCAATTACGAATCCTCCCCGCCTAGCCTCGCGCTTTCACGAGGTGGGCTGTCCGGCTGGTGATCAAGAAAGCAGAAAGTGCCTCTGACCAGCGAGAATGAGGATTGCTGAGGTCCTTGTTCCCGCCACCGTCGGAGGCACTTTCCAGGTGAAGAAGCGTATCGGGTCCTACCCGCGTGTCCGCGTTGAGGGCGGCGGTCGCGCAGTGGTTTCGCAGGCCGGTGCGGTGCTGCTGGTCGAGACGGTCCGCAAGACCGGCCTGGATGCGGCGATATCGGCGGCACTCGCCCCGTGGCGCAAGCAGCGGGCCGTCCATGACCCGGGGAAGGTCCTCCTGGACGTCGCCCTCACGGTCGCGCTGGGCGGGGACTGTCTGGCCGACGTGGGCATGCTGCGGGCGGAGCCCACTGTGTTCGGGCCGGTGGCCTCCGACCCGACCGTCTCCCGACTCATCGACACGCTCGCCCGGGGTGGGAAGCGGGCCCTGACCGCACTGCGCACGGCCCGCGCCGAAGTACGCGAACACGTCTGGAAGTTGGCCGGCCAGTCGGCGCCAAACGCGGGCGGGCAGGTGATCGTGGACATCGACGGCGTCCTCGTCATCGCCCACTCCGAGAAGCAGGACGCCGCCGCGACCTGGAAGAAGACGTTCGGGCACCACCCGCTGATGGGGTTCGTCGACCACGGCCGGGGCGGGTCCGGTGAGCCGGTCGTGGGCCTGCTGCGGCCCGGCAACGCGGGCTCCAACACCGCCGCCGACCACATCGAGGCCGCGAAACTGGCCCTGGCCCAGTTGCCGAAACGGCTCCGGCAGGGGCGCCAGACCCTGATCCGCACCGATTCTGGCGGCGGTACCCACGAGTTCGTCGCCTGGCTCACCCGGCGGGGGCGGTGGCTGTCGTACTCGGTCGGGATGACCATCACCGACGCCATCCACCAGGCCGTCGTGAAGGTCCCGGCCTCGGCCTAGTACTCCAGCAGCGGTTCGTGTCCTGAGCTGCTTCTTCTTTTGTAGTGGCAGTGTTGGGCGGTTGCCTGGCGGTGTCTGCGCCAGTGGGACCAGGCCAGTGCGCGATCTCGTGGATGGCGGTGTGATGTTCGGTGGGGCAGGAGATGTTCCAGGAGCCGGCGGAACTCCGCCACGGTGAGTGGGATGGTTCTGCTGGTGGGGTCGTTTCTGCAGCCCCTTTTGAGGCGTCAGCGGCGAGGCCGGCGAGAAAGGCGTGGGCGAGCATGACCAGGGTGACGTGGCGGTACCAGCCCACGTAGCGGCGGACTTCGTACTCGTCCAGGCCGCATTCGTTCTTCGCGGCCTGGAAGCACTCCTCGATCGTCCAACGCATACCGGCGACCCGGGCCAGATCAGCGACAGTGCAGACGACCGGGGCGTAGGCGAAATAGTAGGCGATCTCGTCCGGGCGGGTCAGGCTTCGGCGGGCCAGGACCCAGCGGTGATGGGTGGGCTCATCACCGTCGAAGAAGCTGATGGCCGGAAGTCTGGCGCTCGCCCAGTCGTAACGGCGCGGGCCTTTTGCACCGATGCCGCAGGAGAGCCGCTGCCAGGCATCCTCCGGGGCCTGGCTGATGAGCTCGTCGATCCTCCAGGAGCCTGCCAGGGACTTGACCTGCTGCGACTTGGGTACCGCGACCACATAGCCGACACCGAGTTCCTCAAGTAAGCGCCGGAACTTCCACTCCTGGCCGTACGCCTCGTCCGCCGTTACCCACTGGGCAGGCAGGCCCGCTGCCAAGGTACGGATCACGATCGACTTCGCAAGCTCGCCCTTGGTTGCGAACCCTCTCTCGTCAGGGATCTTCGCCGCCCGGCAGCGTTCCCGGTCACTCGTCCAGGCTTTGGGGAGATACAATTCCCGGTCCACCAAGGCCCGTCCATGCTCGGTGGCGTAGGCGGCGAAGACTCCGATCTGGCAGTTGTCGATCTTTCCAGATGTGCCGGTGTATTGCCGTCCCACGCCCGCGGACGTGGTGCCTTTCTTGATGAATCCGGTGTCGTCGAGGATGAGTACACCGCCGGGGCCGAGCTTCCCGGCAACGTAGTCCCGCACATCGTCACGGATCTCATCCGCGTCCCAGACGCTCGAGTTCAAAAGCCGCTGGAATCCGTCCGGGCTACGGTGACCTGCGTATTCAGCCAACTGCCAGCCGTTCTTGCGGGCCACCGGAGCCAGCAGTCCACGCAGGTAGTCCCGCATCCGCCCGAGCGAACCGACCCGCCACCCGAGCAAACACCGACTCCAACTCAGCGGCCCAGGCCGCACCGTCCGTCATCCCCACCATGCCCAGTCAACGATGAACTACAGCTCAGGACACGAACCGCTGCTGGAGTACTAGTGGCTCGTCACGCTGTCTTGGCGGGGTAATGAGTCCATGTTCGGATCGTTGAGTCTGGGGCGAAGTGTGTCTTCGGTTTCGTGTGAGTGTTGCGCCAGCGGACGTAGGCTCCGATGGCGGCGTTCTGCTCGTCGTGGCTGCGGTGGTCGGTGCCGTTGAGCGCGAAGTAGCGCAGGGCTGCGAACTCGGCCTCGATCCAGTTCAGCCAGGAGCCGTAGGTCGGCAGGAAGACCAGCTCGATGCCGTTGTCGGCCGCCCAGGTGCGGACCTCGGTGTGTTTGTGCGGGGAGAAGTTGTCCAGCACCACGTATAACTTCTGACCGGGCCAGCGGGCGCGCAGGGCCTTGAGGAGGCCGAGGAACTCTCGCCACCGCTTGCGCGGGCGGATGCGGTAGTACAGCTTGCCGGTGGCCAGATCGAGGGCGGCCAGCATGTGCCGCACTCCGCTTGTGCGGCGGTAGGTGGCCCGCAGCCGACGCGGGCGTCTGGCAGGCCCCCATGCCTTGCCCTTGCGGGGCATCAGGTTCAGCGGCCCGAACTCGTCGACGCATATCACCCGCCCGTCGGTGGGTGGGGTGTCGTACAACGCCAGGACGCGGTGCATCTTGGCGATGAACTCCGGGTCGGTGGACGCCTTCCAGGTCGTGGTGGTCTTCCAGGAGACCTTGCCCTCGCGCAGGATCCGACGCAGGGTCTCTCGGCTGATGGACGTGGTGACGTTCTGCCTGACCAGATGCTCGGCGAGCTTGGCAAGGCTCCAGGTGGAGAACGCGGTGATCTTCCAGTCGGTGGGGGACGTCCGGGCGATCAGGCAGATGTGCTCACGCACCTCATCGCTGATCGTCTTGGGGCGTCCCCCGCTCCATTTTGGGTCCAGCGCGTCAAACCCCCGCTCGTTGAAGGCGTGGATGACCTCGCGAACGTAGTCCTCTCCGACCTGCATCAATGTCGTGATGTCCTTGACCGTCTGGCCCTGGGCGGACATGAGGACCACGATCGCCCGGCGGAGTTTCACCGGGTCCCTCGCGCTCCGGCTGATCCGCTGCAGCTTCCGGCCCTCGTCCACTGCGACCGGCCGGACGAACACACTCGGTCGACGTCCCACAACCACCTCCAAGACCAGGACTTGGAGACAGTCTGCTCGCCGACGACCAGCACATCGATTACCCGACCAAGGCTGTGTGACGAGCCACTAGACGCCGGCCGTCGAACCCGACGGCGACATCCGTGACGGCGCCTGGGTCGCCGAACTCGCCGGCGACTGCCTGACGGGCTGGCCGAAGGGGCTGCGACTGATCGTGCGCAAGGAACGGCCGCACCCCGGCGCCCAGTTGCGCTTCACCGATGCCGACGGCATGCGGTTGACCTGCTTCGCCACCAACACGGCCGACGAGGCGATCGCCGCCCTTGAACTGCGTCACCGGCAGCGGGCCCGGGCCGAGGACCGCATCCGCGCCGCCCGCGCCACCGGCCTGCGCAACCTCCCCCTCCACGACACCGCGCAGAACCAGATCTGGCTGGAGATCGTGCAGATCGCCCTCGACCTGCTGGCCTGGATGCCCCTGCTCGCCCTCAACGGCACCGCCCGGCTCTGGGAGCCCCGCCGCCTGCGGCTTCGACTGTTCTCCACCGCCGCCCAGTTCATCACCACCGGCCGCCGCCGATACCTCCGCCTCGCCAAGCACTGGCCCTGGACCGACGTAATCACCAACGCCCTGGACCAGCTCCACACCCTCCCGAACCCAGGCTGACCAGCACCTTCCCATCCCTGCGATCAGCACCAGCCCACCGGAGCCGTGGAACCCGGCGCACACCCGACGCGACAGCCGGGCCACCGACCTGCCCATCACCAGCCCGGACAACCAAAACGGCCCGCCGGAGAAACCGACGGACCGTCACGAAAGATCGAGGTTAGTAGCCAAGCAGTTATGAGTCCGGAGGCAGATATTCGAGAGCCTGGTCGCAAGCTCTCAGTGACCGATGGAAGGGGCCAGGCGCTGCGTCCCGCAAGTCTCCATAGGAGCAGGCCTGGAGGCCTATTCACGGGGGCTTTCGGCCTGCTGTTCTTGATCACGAGGGCGGCCCTGCTGGGTAGCGTGACGTTTGCGACGACGTCAGTTTTCTGCCGGGGCAGGGCCGTTGGGCTGGAACGTTACGACAGGGCTGGATGCCGATCAACTTGATGGGCTGGTCACACGGGTCCACCAAGAGCTCGTGGAGGACCCGGATCCGCCGGTGTCACCGGGGCGGATGTGGGCGCTGGGCCTGTACAAGTCGGTGGTGCTGGTGCTGTTCCTGCTGCGGCAGAACCCGGTGCAGGAGGCGGCCGCCGAGCTGTTCGGGATCTCCCAGGCCACTGTCTCCAGACGATGGACGGCCCTGCTGCCGGTGGTGGAGAAGGTCCTGGCCCGCCACGTTCCCGATCCGGCCAAGGCGTCTGCCGGGCGGATCGTCCTGGTCGATGGCACCTGGTCACGACGTGGGACTGGACAACCCAGGGCACCACGATGTTCTGCGGCAACACCGCGACACCGGATTCAACCTGCAGTCGCCGTCACCCTCGCCGGCGACCTCCTCGCAGTCTCCGCCCCCGTGCCCGGCAGCCGGCACGACATCCACGCCTGGCGCCAGTCCCACTTCCCCGAGGCATTCGCCGAACGCGAGGGCATCGGCGACCTGGGCTACATCGGCTCCGGACTCCTCACACCCAGACGCAAGCCACCCGGCCAGGAACAATCCGCCGGGGACAAGAGAGCCAACCGCTCCGTCAACACGCTCCGAGCCGCAGTCGAACGGGCCATCGCACACTTGAAGAACTGGAAGATTCTCGCCACCCGCTACCGCGACCCCCTCACACGCTTCACTCTCGTCACCAAGACCGTCACCGCCCTCGCTTTCTACAAGAAAGGCTGATGAAACCCCGTGAATAGACCTCATGCTGCGATGGTGAGTATATCTGCTCGCAGGTGCTGTTGTTCGAACTCACACCTCGCTGAACAGGCAGGCGGCACCTGGCGCCGCCATGCCCCGACGACCACTCACGGTGACCACGAGCCTCCAGCCGCCAAGGAACACGCGACTCCTGACTACGCAAAGGCACTTGTTTTGATCTTCTACCACGGGCTCCAGAGGCCTTCCTGGCACCCGCAGGCGGCCTGCCGAACCCGAGCTTGCCGGCAGGGGTACGGTGATGACCCACGCATTCACCTATGACGGTCACGTCTGTGGCCCAGCAGCCTGGGCCCTCGCCCTCCCTGCACTTGCCCCGTCCTCGTCGGTCCGCCCCCGCAGTTTGGCAAACCGGCGGCCGAACCTGTACTATTGATCCGAAACACTTGTGATTCTTGGCCGTTGAGCTGGGTGTGAGTGATCTGGTGAGGGACGCACGGCATCTGCCGCCGTCAGCGCAGGGGGTTCTGCGTCTGCGGGCGGTGGCGGGGCGGTGTTCGGGGTGTCGCTGAAGGCCGTGGTGGTCGGTGACCTGATCGCGAAGCTGTACCGGGTGCGGCTGACCGAGCCCGGGGTGGGCAAGTACCTCAAGCGGTGGGGCCTGACTTTTCAGCGGCCCGACAAGCGGGCCGTGGAACAGAGTCCCGAGGCGGTACGGCGCTGGCACGAGCAGACCTGGCCGGCGATCCGGACGAAGGCGAAGGCCGAGAACGCCGAGATCCTCTTCGCCGACCAGGTCACAGGCCGGACCTGGGGCGAGAAGGGGCACACCCCGATCGTGCGGCGCACCGGCAACCGGTTCTCGGTCAACGCGATGTCCGCGATCAGCACCAAGGGCCGGATGCACTTCATGGTCTTCTCCGAAACCCTCGACGCGGACGTGATGTGCCGCTTCCTGGAGCGGCTCGTCGGGCAGTTCGACCGCAAGATCCACCTCGTGGTCGACGGGCACTCCGCTCACCGCTCGAAGACGGTCCGTACCTGGCTCGCCGACCACACCGACGCGATCGAGCTGCACTTCCTGCCGCCATACTCGCCCGAACTGAACCCCGACGAGCTGGTCAACGCCGACCTCAAGCACAGCCTCCCCAAAGGCCACCGGGCCCGGAACCAGGCCGAACTCGCCGCCGAGACCCGCAGATTCTTCCGCAGACGCCAGCGCCAGCCCCACATCGTCCGCGGCTACTTCCGCGGCCCCCACGTCCGCTACACCCTCAACGAGAACCCTTTGAGTTCCTGATCAATACAAGCACAATGGATTACTCGGCAAGAGGAGGGGAACCCTATGAGCGATGACGGCATGCCTGCCGAGAAGACGTGTCCAGACTGCGGGGGCGTAGGGAAGATCCCGACCGACATGGGCGACGAAATCCAGTGTTCAGGCTGCATGGGGACCGGAACGGTGGTGGCATAGTGCTCTGCCCCCACTGCAACGTGCGTGCCGCCAAGTTGCCCTTCCGTGAGAACTACCTGTGCATCCCGTGCTACCGCCACGCCGTTGAGAAGGCGAACCAGGATCGAATTAGGCGAGGCTTGTCCGTGGTGGCGAACTTCGTCAGTGACCCCTGTTACGGATGCGACAGTCACGATGTTGACGCCAATGGTACGCACTTTTGGTGCAACAACTGCGCGATGGTCGTTCGTGTGGCGATCTGAGCCACCATGAGCTTCTTATTGAGTCGGAACTGTTCAGTTGTTCTTCTCGTTGGTGGGGCATGGTTGAGTCTGGGGATCTGCGGCGGGTGGCTCCTTCGGGGCGGGAGGTGGTGCGGTTGCGGGTGGTGGCCGCGCTGGAGTCCGGGGCGGTGGGCTCGTACCGGCAGGCGGCCGAGGTGGTTCGGGGTCGCGGAGCGGTCGGTGGGCTCCTGGTGGCGTGCCTACCAGGCCGGAGGGCGTGAGGCCCTGGCCGCGAAGCGGGTGCGTCGTCCTGGGCCGCATGAGCTGATCAGTGATGAGGAACGAGCGGTCCTCTTCCAGGCGATGGCCGACTACACGCCCGAACAGCTCCTGATCGGCGGCCCGTTGTGGACCAGGCCTTGGTGGCGAAGCTGATCCGGATGGTCACCGGGGTGGCGATGACCGAACGCGGGGTGGGCAAGTGGCTACGCCGGCACGGCCTCTCTCCGCAGCGCCCCGCCCGCCGCTCCTACCGCCGGGACCAGGAGAAAGTGGACACCTGGCTACGGGAGGAGTACCCGGCGATCGCCGCCCGGGCAAAGGCGGAGAACGCGGTGGTGACCTGGGCGGATCAGTGCGGACTGCGCTCGGACACCGCCCCGCCCGGCACCTCCTGGGCACCGAAGGGCCAGACCCCGATCGTGCGCGTGTCCGGGCGCCGGTTCAAGGTGAACATCATGTCCGCGATCGCCACACGCGGCGCCCTGTACTTCACCGTGTTCACCCAGAAGTTCACCTCGAAGGTCTTCACCACCTTCCTCGACCACCTCGCCCGCCAAAGCGGCCGGAAGGTCCACGTGATCGCCGACCGGCACCCCGTCCACCGCAGCAAGGCCATCCGAGCCTGGCTCGAGGAAAACACCGAACGAGCCGAGCTGCACCTGATGCCCGACTACAGCCCCGAACTCGACCCAGACGAGATCCTCAACGCCGACGTCAAGCGCCACATCCACGCCGCACACGCCCGCTCCGCCAACGACCTCGCCCACGAAACCCGCCGATTCCTGTAGCGCCGCCAGCACCAACCCCACATCATCCGCAGCTACTTCCACGCACGCCACGTCCACTACACCCTCGAATAGACAACCCAACAGTTCCGACTCAATGAGCCTTTTCCAACCTGATGTGGTTGGTAGGGGTGTGGTTCGGGCGGGGTGGACGGAACGACGAAGCTCCTGGTAGACGGGTTGTCGACCAAGATCAACCGTGTCCCACCAGGAGCTTCGTGTGCTTGTCTACCCGTCGGCGATCGATCTGTCCAGCGCGTCCCTGCAGTTCCTCGCCGGCCGCCTGACAGTCCATCGTCGGCAGATCGGGACGCGGTGGCGTCGGCTGACTGCAGGCCGACAGGCCCTTCTGGTCCTGGCGCACCTGCGCTGCGGGGACACCTATGCCCGCCTCGCAGCGGGCTTCGCGATCGGTATCGCCACCGTGTGCCGCTACGTCCACGAGGGCATCGGCGTCCTGGCCGCTCTTGCCCCGACGTTGCAGCAGGCGATGAAGACCGCGGCAGGCAAGGCTTTCGTGATCCTCGACGGGACACTACTCCCCATCGACCGCGTCGCCGCCGACCGCCCGTACTACTCCGGGAAACACAAGCGGCACGGCATGAACGTGCAAGTCCTCGCCGACCCCTTCGGCCGGATCCTATGGGCCTCACCCGCACTGCCAGGAGCCGTCCACGACATCAAAGCCGCCCGAACCCACAGCATCATCGAGGCTCTCGCCTCATGTGGCGTCACATGCTGGGCGGACAAGGGATACCAAGGCGCCGGCGGCACCGTCCGTGTCCCGTATCGCGGCCGTTGGAAGCACCTCTCCCACGGTCAGCAAGCCGTCAACCGTGCCCACGCAAAAATCCGCGCCCTCGGCGAACGCGCCATGGCCACCCTCAAGAACTGGCGTCTCCTCAGAAAGCTCCGCTGCAGCACCACCCGCATCACCCACACCGCCCAAGCCATCCTCACCCTGACCCTCAACACCACAACCTGAGGTTGGAAAAGGCTCAATACAAACCCTCCTTCAATACGGCTGCGACGCGATCGAGCACGGACGGAGGCGGGGTGAAGGGCACTCTCAGGTAGCGGGTCAGCGTTGCGTCGGCTGCGAAGTGCGGGCCCGGTACGAGGTCGAGCCGGTGCGCGCGGGCTCGCTCGACGACCATGTCGGCCCGGGCGTTGACCAGCCGCATCCACAGAGATAGTCCGCCGGGTGGCACTGCGAAACGCCAGCGATCGTCTCCAGTGAGCAGACCGCTCAGGTAATCTCTCTGCCCCCGCAGTTCGGTCCGGCGCCGCGCCACTACCGTATCCAGATCACTCAGCAGTTCGACAGCAACCATTTGCTGCATCGGTGCTGCGGACAGCGACCCGCACAGCGGATTGCTGCTCAATTCGCCGATGAACTGTGCAGAGCCGCGGATCCAGCCGACACGCAGGCCGCCCCAGACCGTCTTGCTGGCCGAGCCGATCAGGATCGCCTGTCGCATCCGCGGCTCAGGGCTGTGGTCATGACGCAGATCGAGGTCACGCATGGTCTCGTCCACCACGAGAACGACCTCGTGGCGGGCAGCCAGTTCGGCAACCGCGTGCCGGGTGCGAGCGGCCATGAGCGCGCCCGTCGGGTTCTGGAAATCTGGCACTAGGTAGGCAATCCCCCCGCGTGCCCTTCTCAGTGCATCCCCTAGTCGGTCCATGAGCCTTTTCCAACCTGATGTGGTTGGTGGGGGTGTGGTTCGGGCGGGGTGGACGGAACGACGAAGCTCCTGGTAGACGGGTTGTCGACCAAGATCAACCGTGTCCCACCAGGAGCTTCGTGTGCTTGTCTACCCGTCGGCGATCGATCTGTCCAGCGCGTCCCTGCAGTTCCTCGCCGGCCGCCTGACAGTCCATCGTCGGCAGATCGGGACGCGGTGGCGTCGGCTGACTGCAGGCCGACAGGCCCTTCTGGTCCTGGCGCACCTGCGCTGCGGGGACACCTATGCCCGCCTCGCAGCGGGCTTCGCGATCGGTATCGCCACCGTGTGCCGCTACGTCCACGAGGGCATCGGCGTCCTGGCCGCTCTTGCCCCGACGTTGCAGCAGGCGATGAAGACCGCGGCAGGCAAGGCTTTCGTGATCCTCGACGGGACACTACTCCCCATCGACCGCGTCGCCGCCGACCGCCCGTACTACTCCGGGAAACACAAGCGGCACGGCATGAACGTGCAAGTCCTCGCCGACCCCTTCGGCCGGATCCTATGGGCCTCACCCGCACTGCCAGGAGCCGTCCACGACATCAAAGCCGCCCGAACCCACAGCATCATCGAGGCTCTCGCCTCATGTGGCGTCACATGCTGGGCGGACAAGGGATACCAAGGCGCCGGCGGCACCGTCCGTGTCCCGTATCGCGGCCGTTGGAAGCACCTCTCCCACGGTCAGCAAGCCGTCAACCGTGCCCACGCAAAAATCCGCGCCCTCGGCGAACGCGCCATGGCCACCCTCAAGAACTGGCGTCTCCTCAGGAAGCTCCGCTGCAGCACCACCCGCATCACCCACACCGCCCAAGCCATCCTCACCCTGACCCTCAACACCACAACCTGAGGTTGGAAAAGGCTCCATGTCCCAGCCACCGGTAGTGACCCGACAGCCGACCAACCGTGAGCCCACGCCGCGCAACAAGTTGAGTGCGTCGAAGAACGTAGGGATCTCAACAACCGCGACTCGGGGCCGTAGTTGCGCGCTAAGCAGGGCGAGCGCGGCCCGTGTTCCGGAGGTGACCAGGACCTGCCCGGGTCTGGTCGGCAGGCCCTCCTGGGTATACCTCTCCGCGATCAGGGTACGCAGTTCCGGCAGGCCTGGCCCCGGTTCCCCGTCCTGTGCCAGCAGCGGAGCCGCCCGCTCCGCGGCCCGGAGAGTTGCTGCCAAATAGTGCGCCTGGGGTGCGGCCGGCACAGCGAGACGCAGGTCGATGGAGTTCGTCGCCCCGGTTGCCGAGATGGGAGCGATTCGCTCGGCGGCTTCGGTCGGCAGCCGAACCGTGCTCGCACTGCCGTGACGGGTATGCACCCACCCACCGTCACGCAGCCTGGCCAGCACTGCTGTCACCGTGCCGCGACTGACGCAGAGAGCGGATGCCAAGCGGCGTTCCGCAGGCAGGCTACTTCCGGTCCGCAGACGGCCGTCGAGTACCGCTTCCTGCACCGCTGCAGCCAGCGCCTCGGCCAGTGGAACACCGGGTCGGCGCCACTCCCCCAATGCCCCGATCAGCTGTTCATCACCCATCCGCATTAGTCCAGTTTCTCACGATTGGATCAAGGCGCCCAACTCTCAGCGGGATAACGTCATACCAAATTGACGGATGGAGCCCCCAATCCGCCCCCACTCGCGCATGATCTCGCCCGGCCGTTAGACCGCCGGGAGGCTTCCCGACAGCATGCCGCGGAAATCCTCGACCGTCTCAGTGAGGGGCCCTGCGCTTCTCGGATAGCGGTATTGAAGGTTTTCCTTATGTCACTGCCTGCAACTCCTCGTACTCGGCGTGGACTTCTGCGGGGGTCTTGTAGCCGAGTCCGGAGTGGAGGCGTTTTCGATTGTAGAACATCTCGATGTAGCGAACGATCGCCCGGTGGGCATGTGCGAGTGTTGGGAACGTAGTTCGGTGCACGAGTTCGTTTTTGAGGGCGCCGAAGAAGGATTCAGCCATCGCATTGTCCCAACAGACACCGGTGCGGCCGACCGAAGCTCGCAGGCCCAACGAGCCGAGCTTACGACGAAGTTCCCGAGACGTGTATTGACTGCCGCGATCGGAATGAAATATGCAGCCTTCGGCGAGGTCGATGTTCCGGGCCGCCATATCGAGTGCATCCGATATGAGAGAGGTCTTCATGTGGTCGGCCATCGCCCAGCCGACCACAGCTTTGGTGTGGCAGTCGATGACGGTTGCGAGATAAAGGAACCCGGCCCAGGTGTGAACGTAGGTGATATCGCTGACCAGTTTGCGCCCGGGAGCGTCAGCGGTGAAGTCACGGGCCAGAAGGTCTGGCGTGGCCGGCGCCGCATCATCGGCGATCGTGGTCGCCCGCCAGGGCCGCGGCTGGCACGGCACCAGACCGAGCTCGCGCATCAGCGCGCGGACCAGTTCTGCTCCGGCCTGCACGTTCATTCGCTGGAGCGCGGCGTGGACACGCCGGTAGCCGTAGGTCTCTTGCGAGTCAGAGAAGACCTGGAGGATGACGGTCTTCAGTTCTGCACGGCGCTTCGCCGTGGCCGACAATGGCCTCGATCTCCAATGGTAAAAGCCCGACGTGGACACTCCCGCCCAGGCGCACATCTGCTGCACGGGAAAGTTGTCAGACTCGCCGTCGATGAACTCGTACTTCTCCGTCACCGGTATTCCTGGGCGAAGAAGGCCGCAGCTTTTCCCAGGAACTCGGTCTTCATACGGAGTTCCCGGTTCTCACGTTCCAATTCGCGAAGGCGGGCACGTTCGCTGATGTTCAACGGGGGCTCCTCACCGGCGTGCTCTTGCCGGTACCGGCTGACCCAGGTGCCCAGCGTTCCCTCGTTCACCTGTATCTCTCGGGCGACCTCAGCGATCGGGCGGGACTCCACAACCACCATCTTGACCGCCTCGTCCCGAAATTCGGGACTGAACTTCCTACGCTTCTGTGCCACGTGCTCTCTCCGTCGCTCTGGACTTCGATCCTATGGGGACCGCTGTCCGAGAACTTCGGGGCTCCTCACAGGAAAGAAGGGGCCTCAATGTGGACTTATCACGAACTCCAGCACCATTACCGCGCCCAGGAGCTACAGGCGGCAGCGCGACGGTACCGTCTGGCTCGTGACGCCGCGAACGCCAATCCTGAACACAGCCGACAAGGAAAGGGAACAATGAGGCACTGGAACGTGACCATTCCCACCAGCCTGCCCGACGGGACCCGCGGTATTCACATCTTCGTTGTCGAGGCAGAAGAAGAACGCACTGCGCAAGAAACTGCACTGAAACAGGCCGTCGAGGCGCACGCCACATACCACAGACGCGGCGCCATAATATTCCGCGATAAAGTTCACTGAACCTCTTTCATCCTGAATAGTTGCAGGTCAGGAGGGTGTGGATGGCTTGGACGATGGTGCTGATGCGGCGTGTGGAGCATCTGGCGTGCCGTAGTACTCGCCAGGACTTGAGTTGGGCGAAGGCGCGTTCGCCGGGTGCTCGCAGTCTGGCGTGGCCGCGGTTGAACTGTTGGTAGTGCTCGGGTTGTTCGTGGTGGTTCTTGTAAGGGGTGCGGACGGTTGCGCCGGCGCCTTGGTAGGCGCGGTCGGCCAGGACGAGGATCTGCCGGGTCAGACAGGCCTGGACAATGCCGTGGGCCCGGGCTGCGGTGAGGTCGTGGGTGCGGCCTAGTGTGGCGCGTGAGAACCACAGGGGTGTGCCATCCGGTGAGGCGATGACCTGCACGTTCATCCCGTGCCGTCTGCGCTTCTGCGAGTAGTACGGCTCGTCCGCGGCGATCCGATCGGTCGGGATCAAGGTGCCGTCAACGATGACGAAGTCCCCTTCACCCAAGCCGACAAGGGCTTCACGCAGGCCCGGTGCCCAGGAGGCGAGGAGGTCAAGAGTCTCCGACGTACCGCCAGGCCGTCGCCTCCGACACACCAAACCCTGCTCCGACCTGCGCGAACGTCTCATTCTTCCGCAGATGCGCCAACACCAGCAGGGCTTGCTTGAAGCAACCCAACCTCCGCCACGGCGAGTTGATCTCACACCTGCGGGCGTAGATCAGCCAGGAGACATGCTCGACGAGCTCATGCGGGACGTCGAGCATGGAAAAATACGGAACCAACAGGGCCCCTCGGACGCCGGTGTGATGAGCGAAGTCACCACGGCAACGACCAGGGGCCCTGCCTCGTCACCCCCACCCCCTCTGACCTGCTCCTTCACCCTTCCAGAGACGGGATGAAAGAGGTTCACTATTCCATCATCAAAAATGCTCTAATGTGATCCTGGTAAGCATCCCCGCCCGGTCGTCGGTAGCCTTCTTGTCTTAGCAGGCTTCATCTTAACTGCAGAGACGCCGCCCTTCGCCGTCTCTGCGCCCCCACCCCAGCGCTCCAAATTCTCGCTAGCGGTCTGATATCCCGTAGACAGGCAAAGCATCTTCCGGGCCCGGGAAAGCAACACCGACCTCACTCCCACCGAATTCGCAGCAACCCAAGTACTGCCCAGCGCACTCACCACGTGATCAGCGCTAGCACGACCTCCGGTCTGGCACTCGGCGGCATCACCTCGACGCCGACAGGCGCCCTCCCTTCCCCCGGAACCGCCACCACGCCCGTCTCGCCGCAGCAGACACCCCGGCCGCCCTCGGCCCCTCCCACAGTCCTTGCGTCCATTACCCCGAGGGAGACGTCATGACCGACTCCATACCTTCCCGCACCACGATCCCACTCACACGCCAGTCCCTCACCACCCACCAAGGGCAAGCCAGCACCCGCACGCAGGCGAACGGCGCTCGCCTCACCCGTGCCGAACTCGAAGTGCTTCAGCTGCTACCGAGTGATCTCACCCTGCACGAGATCGCTACCAGACGGCACGTCTCCGCCAACACCATCAGCACCCAGATCAAAAGCATCTACCGCAAACTGGGCGTCCGGCGACGGCTCGGCGCCATCAACGAGGCCCAGCAACAAGGCTTCCTCCGCCCCGACCAAGACGCCAGGTAGTAAAGGATTCACATATGGAGTATCAACCCGAGCCCGTCCCGTTCTCTGGCCCCGGCCCCGGCGGCCCCGCCGAGGATCCCTTCTTCGGCCGGATCGACATCGGCCTGGACACCCGCGGCGGGGTGCTGACGGTCCAGGGCCGCCGGCTCCCCCGGGTCGAGCTGCGTCGCCTTCCGGGGGCGGAGGTGGACGAACGCATCCCCATCGGTACACGGGAGGTGGCCTGGCTCACCATGAGCCTCGACGGCGCCAGCGTGCATATCTCTCCCGCCAAGGGACGGCTCTCGCGCCGCTCCTATCGCGTGGACGTGACGTACGAGGGCGCTGACTACCGGCTGGTGCCACGCTCCTCCGCCGAGAGCAAGCTGCTGAAGGATGAGCGCCGCATCGGAACATTCGCTTCGCGCGGCGACGGCACGGTGGTGGCCGTATGGCGGCACGACGCGAAGGCGCTGCCTCAGGACGCGGCCGTCGGCTATGCCCTGGCAGCCGGGTTCGGTACGGGAGGCCAGTCGGCACTGATGGTGGTTGTCGACATTATCGGTGGCCTTATCCCCTGAAGCGCGCCGTCCGACAGACGCTCCTGCCCCAGGGCGACTCTGCTGCGCAATTTGCTGCGGTGGGCGATGTGTTGGCGAGATGATCGTTCCCGCGGTCGTTTCCTTGTCGTGCGGCCGTAGGGGAGATGGTGCGGATGTCCATCCCCTCTGTGTGTGGAGGGTTTTGTTAAGCGGCTTGGGGCTGCTGTTCCCTGGCGTGGTGTCGGTTTTCGTAGTCGATGGGTGACAGACAGTCGCAGGCAGAGTGCCTGCGGTGCGGGTTGTACCAGTCGGTGATCCAGGTCGCGATCTTGATGCGGGCCTCGGCCCGGATGCGGAAAGGGTGCCGGTGGATGTACTCGACCTTCAGCGTCGAGTTCGTTGCCTCGGCGACCGCGTTGTCCAGGGCGGATCCGACGCGCCCCATGGACTGCACCACGCCCAGGCGACCACAGGCGTCCCCGAAGATCTTTGACGTGTATTCGCTGCCGCGGTCGGTGTGGAACACGACACCGGCCACATGGCCGCCGCGGGTCGCGGCGGCCATGTTCAAGGCGGCGACCACGAGTTCGGTGTCGTGGTGGGCGTCCGTCGCGTAGCCGAGCAGGCGGCGGGAGTGCAGGTCGATGACGGTGGCCAGGTAGAGCTTGCCCTCGTCGGTGACGATCTCGGTCATGTCGCCGCACCAGGCGACATCCGGTGCCGGCGCGGTGAACTTCCGCTGGACCAAGTCCGGCGCGACCGGTCGTTTGCCCTGCCGGGTCAGCGACCGCCGGCGCTTTGGGACGCGGCCAGGCCGAGCTCGGCCATCAACGTCGCGACCGTGTTCTTCGACACCCGCCAGCCACGCTCGCGCAGCTCAACGTGGACTCGCGGGGAGCCGTAAGTGCCGCCGGAGGCATCGAAAGACCTCACGGATCGCCAGGGCGAGTCGGCGCGACGCTCATCGCATGCGGATGGTGTGCGTCCCAGCCACTTGTAGAACCAGGACTGCGAAACCTCAAGGGCCCGGCAGGAGACGGCGTGCGGCACCCGGTGGCTGGCCCTCTGGTCGGCGATGAAGTCCGCAACCCTCACTTCGTCGCCTCCTTCACCCACAGGACCACCGATCGCTTGAGGACATCACGTTCCATCCGCAGCTCGTGAATCTCCCGGCGCAGCCGCGCGAGCTCGGCCCGCTCATCAGAATCCAAGCCAGCCCGGGCGGCCTCCTTCTCCCGGGAGATCCAGGTCGCCAGCGTGCCCTCGTTGATCCCCAGATCCCTCGCGACCTGTGCCACGGGCTTCCCCGTCTCACGGACAATCCGAACGGCCCCGGCCCGGAACTCCGCGTCGTACCTCTTGCATATCTCTGACATCAAACTTCCTCATAGCGGACATCTCCACACTACGAGGGGAAGCACAGGCAGCGTGACGACCCGCTGACAAGGGTTGACACACGACAGGAATTGTCACACGCTCTTAAAAGCGTGGTGCTGCACGCGCACGGCTCTTGCAAGGTCGCTGTGATCTCGTGAATGTGCTGGTCAACTGCAGTGTGACCGGAAATGCCGAAGCTCCGTTGATATGGGTGAGCTACTGTACCAACTCGCCTGCAAACAACGGAGATGCTTCGATGTGCCGTCAGTCTGCCATGTCTGCATTCGTGTTGTCGCGTTCTGTCCTCTCCCTCTCGACGGCCACGTCGTCACCGCCGACGCAATGCGCACCCAGACCAGCCACGCCGAGCAGATCACCGCCCGGGGCGCCCACTCCATCCCAGCCTTCAAGGACAACCCGAGGCACTCCCGCCGCCAGCTGCGGCACCTGCCCTGACAGGAGGCCCCACTTCAGCACCGCACCCACAAACGGGCGCACGGAAGAGACAAGATCCGCCGCCTGAAGGTCTACACGGTCCGGCCGACCCTGCCCTTTCCACACGCGGTCCAGGCCATCAAGCTCAAGCGCCGCCGCACCCACCGCACGACCGGCAAGACCACCCTCACCTCGCCCCTGCGGTCACCAGCCTCACTCCTGGACAGGCCAACCCCGCCCAGCTCACCGAACTAAGGGCTTGCCGGGAAACAAGCCGTCGCTTCCGGCTTCGAGGCTCGTTGTTGTGGTATGGGGAGACCGGAGGGGATCGAAGCCGCACTGACCGCGAAGTTCGAGACGCTGTTCCCGCATCTCGACGAGCGTCAACGGCGGCTGGCTATAGGAGCAGAAGCACGGTCACTGGGACACGGCGGGATCAAGCTCGTCGCCCGCGCGGCCGGGGTCCGGGAGGGCACCGTTTCGCGCGGCGTGAGAGAACTTGAGTCCGGCCAGGCACCGTTGGGACGTGTCCGTCGGGAGGGCGGCGGGCGCAAGCGCGCGGTCGATCTCGATCAGGGGCTGCGGCCCGCGCTGCTGGCCCTGGTCGAGCCGGACATGCGTGGGGATCCGATGTCGCCGCTGCGCTGGACGGTGAAGTCGACCCGGCACCTGGCGGCCGAGCTGACGCGGCAGGGCCATCGGGTCTCGGCGGACACGGTTGCCGTGCTGCTGCGGGAGGAGGGCTTCAGCCTCCAGGGCAACGCCAAGACCATCGAGGGCGCCCAGCACCCGGACCGGGACGCACAGTTCCGCTACATCAACGAGCAGGCCAAACAGTTCCAGGCAGCCGGAGATCCGGTGGTCAGCGTGGACACGAAGAAGAAAGAGTTGGTGGGCAACTACAAGAACGCCGGCCGCCAGTGGTGTCGTGAAGGCGATCCGGTCCGGGTCCGTACCCATGACTTTCCCGACGCCGACCTGGGCAAGGCGATCCCATACGGGATCTACGACCTGGCCGCGGATGCTGGCTGGGTCAGCGTCGGCACCGACCACGACACCGCCGCCTTCGCCGTCCAGACGTTGCGCCGCTGGTGGCACGCGGTGGGCCGCGCCGCGTACCCGCGCTCAGGCCGCCTGCTGATCACTGCGGACGCGGGCGGCTCCAACGGCTATCGCACCCGTGCCTGGAAGGCCGAACTCGCCGCGCTGGCCCTGGAGACGGGCCTGGAGATCGCCGTGTGTCACTATCCTCCAGGCACATCAAAATGGAACAAAGTGGAACACCGGCTGTTCTCCCACATCACCATGAACTGGCGAGGCAAGCCCCTGACCAGCCACGAAGTCATCGTGAACAGCATCGCGGCGACCACCACCCGCACCGGCCTGACCATCCGCTCCGAACTCGACACCGCCACCTATGAAACCGGTGTCCGCATCGGCGACCGGCAGATGGCAGCCTTGCCGCTGGACCGTCATGCCTGGCACGGCGACTGGAACTACAGTCTCCGACCCGAGCCGTATGCCCAGGTCAGTGATGTCCCGGACCCGTTCGATCAGCCCAGTCCCGACCTTGCCTGGCTGTGCCACCCGGCCCTGACCGGACTGCCGCCCGCCGAGTGGGATGCGCTGATCTCCACACTCACCGCCCTCCATGAGGAGCAGCGGGAAACGCACCTGGACAAGCGGCGTGGCCACCGACCCCGCATCAAGGGTGGCCCCCTGACAGGCCGTCGTCCCATCCTCACCCTCGCCGACCGCCTACTGGCCGCCCTCCTCCACTACCGGCACGGGCTCCCGCAGGTCACCGTCGCCCGCCTCTTCACCGTCACACCCGAAACCATCAACCGGCGCATCCGCGACATCCGCCAGCTCCTCGACACCGCCGGATACACCGTTCATCCCGCCGACACCCGTCTCGCCGCCCTCGAAGACCTCCAGGCTTTCGCAGCGGCGGCAGGCATCACCTGCCCATCAGAGATCAAGACGGCGAGTTATTGATCGGCAAGCCCTACCCACGGGCACCGGCAGGTCAAGACCTGACACTCCAACTACTCGACCTCGAAACCTGAGAATACATCAGCCCTGTCAGCGAGCTGGCGGCCCCTCATACAAGATCGAGGCACGTACTTCCGTCGAAGCACTGAGGAGCCCCGAAGTTCTCGGACAGCGGTCCCCATAGGATCGAAGTCCAGAACGACGGAGAGAGCACGTGGCACAGAAGCGTAGGAAGTTCAGTCCCGAATTTCGGGACGAGGCGGTCAAGATGGTGGTTGTGGAGTCCCGCCCGATCGCTGAGGTCGCCCGAGAGATACAGGTGAACGAGGGAACGCTGGGCACCTGGGTCAGCCGGTACCGGCAAGAGCACGCCGGTGAGGAGCCCCCGTTGAACATCAGCGAACGTGCCCGCCTTCGCGAATTGGAACGTGAGAACCGGGAACTCCGTATGAAGACCGAGTTCCTGGGAAAAGCTGCGGCCTTCTTCGCCCAGGAATACCGGTGACGGAGAAGTACGAGTTCATCGACGGCGAGTCTGACAACTTTCCCGTGCAGCAGATGTGCGCCTGGGCGGGAGTGTCCACGTCGGGCTTTTACCATTGGAGATCGAGGCCATTGTCGGCCACGGCGAAGCGCCGTGCAGAACTGAAGACCGTCATCCTCCAGGTCTTCTCTGACTCGCAGGAGACCTACGGCTACCGGCGTGTCCACGCCGCGCTCCAGCGAATGAACGTGCAGGCCGGAGCAGAACTGGTCCGCGCGCTGATGCGCGAGCTCGGTCTGGTGCCGTGCCAGCCGCGGCCCTGGCGGGCGACCACGATCGCCGATGATGCGGCGCCGGCCACGCCAGACCTTCTGGCCCGTGACTTCACCGCTGACGCTCCCGGGCGCAAACTGGTCAGCGATATCACCTACGTTCACACCTGGGCCGGGTTCCTTTATCTCGCAACCGTCATCGACTGCCACACCAAAGCTGTGGTCGGCTGGGCGATGGCCGACCACATGAAGACCTCTCTCATATCGGATGCACTCGATATGGCGGCCCGGAACATCGACCTCGCCGAAGGCTGCATATTTCATTCCGATCGCGGCAGTCAATACACGTCTCGGGAACTTCGTCGTAAGCTCGGCTCGTTGGGCCTGCGAGCTTCGGTCGGCCGCACCGGTGTCTGTTGGGACAATGCGATGGCTGAATCCTTCTTCGGCGCCCTCAAAAACGAACTCGTGCACCGAACTACGTTCCCAACACTCGCACATGCCCACCGAGCGATCGTTCGCTACATCGAGATGTTCTACAATCGAAAACGCCTCCACTCCGGACTCGGCTACAAGACCCCCGCAGAAGTCCACGCCGAGTACGAGGAGTTGCAGGCAGTGACATAAGGAAAACCTTCAATACCGCTATCCGAGAAGCGCAGGGCCCCTCACACGGACATTCATGGTCCGTGCCACGCCCACGGAATCACAAGAATAGGAGAATGCTGAATGTTTCGTGCAATCACATCCCGATTAGCCACAGCTACAGCATTAGCAGGAGGTCTATTCACGGGGGTTTTCGGCCTGCTGTTCTTGATCACGAGGGCGGCCCTGCTGGGTAGCGTGACGTTTGCGACGACGTCAGTTTTCTGCCGGGGCAGGGCCGTTGGGCTGGAACGTTACGACAGGGCTGGATGCCGATCAACTTGATGGGCTGGTCACACGGGTCCACCAAGAGCTCGTGGAGGACCCGGATCCGCCGGTGTCACCGGGGCGGATGTGGGCGCTGGGCCTGTCAAGTCGGTGGTGCTGGTGCTGTTCCTGCTGCGGCAGAACCCGGTGCAGGAGGCGGCCGCCGAGCTGTTCGGGATCTCCCAGGCCACTGTCTCCAGACGATGGACGGCCCTGCTGCCGGTGGTGGAGAAGGTCCTGGCCCGCCACGTTCCCGATCCGGCCAAGGCGTCTGCCGGGCGGATCGTCCTGGTCGATGGCACCCTGGTCACGACGTGGGACTGGACAACCCAGGGCACCACGATGTTCTGCGGCAACACCGCGACACCGGATTCAACCTGCAGTCGCCGCCACCCTCGCCGGCGACCTCCTCGCAGTCTCCGCCCCCGTGCCCGGCAGCCGGCACGACATCCACGCCTGGCGCCAGTCCCACTTCCCCGAGGCCTTCGCCGAACGCGAGGGCATCGGCGACCTGGGCTACATCGGCTCCGGACTCCTCACACCCAGACGCAAGCCACCCGGCCAGGAACAATCCGCCGGGGACAAGAGAGCCAACCGCTCCGTCAACACGCTCCGAGCCGCAGTCGAACGGGCCATCGCACACTTGAAGAACTGGAAGATTCTCGCCACCCGCTACCGCGACCCCCTCACACGCTTCACTCTCGTCACCAAGACCGTCACCGCCCTCACTTTCTACAAGAAAGGCTGATGAAACACCGTGAATAGACCCCCTTGGCCCACAAGGGAAATAGGCCCCTTAGGGATCTACCTGAATCCTTGCGGCTTCCGGTCCTCCCGGGAGGGTTATTCACCAGAGCTTTGTCATGGTCCTCGATCTGTGGGTGTGCAGTGAGCCTTTTCCAACCTCAGGTGCAGGAGGTCTATTCACGGAGGTTTTCGGCCTGCTGTTCTTGATCACGAGGGCGGCCCTGCTCGGTAGCGTGACGTTTGCGACGACGTCAGTTTTCTACCGGGGCAGGGCCGTTGGGCTGGAACGTTACGACAGGAGGCCTATTCACGGGGGTTTCAACCATCGTTCTTGATCACGAGGACGGCCCTGCTCGGTAGCGTGACGTTTGAGAGAGCGTCAGTTAACCACCGTGGCAGGGCCGTTGAGCTGGAACATTACGACAGGACTGGACACCGAGCAACTTGACGGGCTGGTCGCACGAGTTCACCAAGAGCTCGTGCAGGATCCGGACCCACCGGTGATGCCGGGGCGGATGTGGGCGCTGGGCCTGTACAAGTCGGTGGTGTTGGTGCTGTTCCTGCTGCGGCAGAACCCAGTCCAGGAGGTGGCCGCCGAGTTGTTCGGGATCTCCCAGGCCACCGTCTCCAGGCGATCGGACGGCCCTGCTGCCGATGGTGGAGAAGGTCCTGGCCACGCACGTTCCCGATCCCACCGAGGCCTCTGCCGGCCGGATCGTACTCGTGGATGGCACCTTGGTCACGACGTGGGACTGGTCCAGCGAGGGCACCACGATGTTCTCCGGCAAGCACCGCGACACCGGCTTCAACCTGCAGATCGCCGCCACTCTCGCCGGCGACCTGCTCGCGGTCTCCGCGCCGGTGCCCGGCAGCCGGCACGACATGCACGCCTGGCGCCAGTCCCACTTCCCCGAGGCCTTCGCCGAACGCGAGGGCATAGGCGACCTGGGCTACGCCGGCTCCCGACTGTTCACCCCCAGGCGCAAGCCGCCCGGCCAGGAACGATCCGCCGGAGACAAGAGAGCCAACCGCTCCGTCAACACGCTCCGAGCCGCAGTCGAACGGGCCATCGCGCACCTGAAGAACTGGAAGATTCTCGCCACCCGCTACCGCGGCCCCCTCACCCGCTTCCCCGACATCGTCAAGACCGTCACCGCCCTCACCTTCTACACAAGAGGCTGGTGAGGCCTACGTGAATAACCCTCCGGGTATGAAACTCACTAAATCTTCCTACGGGTCGGCCAGCGCGATCCGAATTATTCCTCTGACATGAAAGGTTTCAAAAATGAACAAGTTGCACATGAAGACCCTTGCGGTAACGGTGACTCTGCTTGCTTCCCTAGGGGTGGCAGGGGCGACCGCGGCTCTGGCTGCGCCAAATAATGCAGCAAATCTAGGATCCCCTTCTCCCTTTAATTGTAAAGAATTCATTACAGTGTTGAGTCGGATTCACGACAAAATCGAGAGGGAGGCAGTCATTAGAAGCTACAGCGAGACATCCGGTGAGGATGAGGTGAAGAAGTGCATAGAGGAGAATAAGGGCCTCCTGGGCTACTGAGCCTCTTTCATCCTGGGGTTGCGAGGGTGACGGACGACAGTGTTTCCGCAGGTCGGACATGGTTGGTGCTGCGCACCGAGCCGAGGATGAAAAAGGCTCACTGATTCCCAGTGCCCACAGGACGTTCATGCGGCGTCGTGCGAGAGCGATGATCGCCTGCTTGTGGCTCATGCCCTCGGCTCTCTTACGTTCGTAGAACGCTCTGGAAACGGGGCAGGAGCGGGAGGCGACCTGGGCGGACATGTAGAAGACCCGCATCAGGCGGCGGCAGGAGCGACGTGGACGGCGCATGTTGCCGCTGATGCGTCCGGAGTCCTTGGGGACCGGGGCCAGGCCAGCGACGCCGGCGAGGCGGTCGGAGCTGCCGAAGACGCTGAGGTCGCCGCCGGTATGGGCGATGAACTCGGCACCCAGGACGGGGCCGATGCCAGGCATGCTCAGGATGATCTCGGCGTGTGGGTGGTCGCGAAACCGGCCCTCGATCAGGGCGTCGGTCTCGGCGATCTCCTCATCGAGGGCCATCACCGCCCTCGCCAGCTTGGCGACCACAGCGGCTGCGAGCTTCTGCCCAGAGATGGCGGTGTGCTGGGCCTCGGCGGCTTGAACCGCGGTGGACGCGACGAGTTGGTAGCTGCGGACCTTGCGGTTCTTCAACCAGATGGCGAGCCGGTTCTTGCCGATACGCCGGAGGGCAGCCGGAGTCTGGTACTGGGTCTGAGGCGACCGCATCCCCTATGACGAGAGCACGGCCTTCCCCACGAAACTCATCGCATTGGCGGTGGCAGCTTGACTCCAAACCGCATCGGATGTCTGGTCGGCGATGACGAAGGCGTCCTTCGCGTCGCTCTTGCCATCGCCCCGATAGGAGCCTGAACCGTTCCGGGTTTGACGGAGATTCGAACAGGAGGTCTATTCGCGGAGGTTTTCGGCCTGCTGTTCTTGATCACGAGGGCGGCCCTGCTGGGTAGCGTGACGTTTGCGACGACGTCAGATTTCTACCGGGGCAGGGCCGTTGGGCTGGGACGTTACGACAGGGCTGGATGCCGATCAACTTGATGGGCTAGTGGCTCGTCACGCTGCCTTGGCCGGGTAATGAGTCCATGATCGGATCGTTGAGTCTGGGGCGAAGTTCGTCTTCGGTTTCGCGTGAGTGTTGCGCCAGCGGACGTAGGCTCCGATGGCGGCGTTCTGCTCGTCGTGGCTGCGGTGGTCGGTGCCGTTGAGCGCGAAGTAGCGCAGGGCTGCGAACTCGGCCTCGATCCAGTTCAGCCAGGAGCCGTAGGTCGGCAGGAAGACCAGCTCGATGCCGTTGTCGGCCGCCCAGGCCCGGACATCGGTGTGCTTGTGCGGGGAGAAGCTGTCCAGCACCACGTATAACTTCTGACCGGGCCAGCGGGCGCGCAGGGCCTTGAGAAGGTCGAGGAACTCTCGCCACCGCTTGCGCGGGCGGATGCGGTAGTACAGCTTGCCGGTGGCCAGATCGAGGGCGGCCAGCATGTGCCGCACACCGCCTGTGCGGCGGTAGGTGGCCCGCAGCCGACGCGGGCGTGTGACCGGCCCCCATGACTTGCCCTTGCGGGGCATCAGGTTCAGCGGTTGGGTCGGAGACGGGACGCCGTGCACCGTCACCGGTGTCGGTTTTCCCGTCCCCGCCCGCCGAACCGGACGTGCCCGTTGGCCGGGCATCCGGCTCTCCACGTGACCCGGTGAGTCAGGTGAGGTGTTCACTGACCTGGGCGACGAAGGCCATGTCGTCGTGGTCGATCCGTCGGAAGCGTGCTTCCTGGGGGTCGACTTCGTCGATGTTCCATTGATGAGGATCTCTGATTTCGGCTCTGACCGCGCTTGCGTGATCGTCATGGCTGGGTGAGGACCCGGGTGCGGAGGAGTTTGAAAGAGGCTCGACCGTACATCGTTCGTTTGAGGGTTTTGATCCGGTTCACGTGGCCTTCGACGACGCCGGAACTCCAGGGCAGGGTGAGTCCGGCGGTGACCGCGTCGAGGTCTTGGCGGAGGGAGCCAGCAAAGCTCTGCAAGGGCTTCGGGGCGTCCTGTTCGGCTTGGCGGATCCATTGCATCAGCAAGAATCCGCGCTGGTGGCGGACGAGTTCGGCGAAGGCCCGGGCCAGGTCGCAGGCTCGGGTGATGTCAGGGCAGGCCAGCCGGACGCCGAGCAGTCGTTCTTCCTGGCTGTCGGTGAGTTTGTCGCGCGGCAGCATGATCCATGACGTGATCTTGCGTGGGCTGGGGATGTCGGCGCGGACGGGTTCGGCGGTGCCTGCCCGGAGGGCGGTGAGATGTCTGCGCACGACCTGGCGGCTCCCGCGGTAGCCGCGTTCGCGGATCTCGTGGAACAGGCGGACGCCGCTGACTTGGCCCTGGGTCTCGGTGAAGCGGGCGTTGAGGTATGCCTTGAACGGTTCGAGTACTCCGTTGGGGCGTCGGTCGCGGGCCGAGGCCAGCAGCTGGTCGAGGTCGGTGTCGCGGAAGCGGCGGACGGTCTGGCGGTCGAGGTTCAGGCGGCGGGCGATGGCGCTGATGGTCCAGCCTTTGTCGAGGAGTTGATGGATGTCTTGGTAGCGGTGGCGGGTGCGCTCGATGATCTGGGTGCGGGGCAGCTCGGGCGGTGGCAGCTCCAGTGTCGGCGGTTCGGATGGCTTGTCCCCGGCCTCCTCTTCGGCGTGTTTGCGCAGGCAGGTCCGGTGCTGGTGGCAGGTCTTCTCCACTGCAGCAGAGAGGTTCTGCAACAAGTGCCAACGATCCGCAATTTCCCGGGCGTTGGGGGCGGCTTCCTTGATCGCACGGGTGTAGGCCGTGGCGCGGTCGCGGCAGATGATCTCCGCTCCCGGGTGGTCCTTCAGCCAGGCTGCGAGCGTCTCGGCGGTTCGGTCGGGCAGCACGTCCACGACGCGGCCGGCTTCGGCATCCACCAGGACGGTGCCGTAGGTGCGGCCCTTGCGGAAGGCAAAATCATCGACGCCGAGCACACGCGGCGCCCGTGTCGGCACCGGTGGCGCCTCCAGCAGGCCCAGCAGCCTGGTTCGCCCTGCGGTCAGGCGCAACTGGCGGCATAGCCGCTCACCGGCACGTCCGCCCAGTTCCGTGGCGATCGATTGCAGCCACGTCTTCAGCCCCACGCTCGACCTGCGTCGCCGCTCGGTGAGACCGTCGACCTGTTCGGCGAACGTCTTGCGGGCACAGGACATGCGGTCGCAGAAGTAGCGCCGTACCCGGAGCCGGACCAGCACGCGGCGGGCGCCCAACGGACGCTCTGCGAGGTGTCGTTGATACGAACTGTGCACGCGCCTCGCACGCTGTCGGCAGTCTGGGCAACGGCCCGGCCCACTGGTGGACATCGCTTCAACCACGAGCTCGCCTAAGGACTCGCTGACGCGCTCGACTCGCACATCGGCCCCAGGGAACAGCACATCCTCGATCGCCTTGATCACCACGCAGCGGAACACCAAGCCGAAACGTTCGTGCGTTCCCACCCCTCACCTGGTGATTCACGCAAGCGCGGTCAGAGCCCTGATTTCGGCCAGTGCTGCTCTTCCCTCCATTTCGTTGGATCTTGAAGTGTGTGGGGAGGATGGGGAGCGAAGAGCATGGGTGAGGCCCCGGCGACCGAAGGTCGCCGGGGCCTGGTGATCCGTGACGGTCAGACAGTGTTGTCCGCGTAGTTGTCCGCGTAGTAGACGCGCAGAACGGGGTCGATGTCGGCGACGGTGGTGGAGATGCTGATGTTGTCGATCCATCGGTGCCTGGTGTGGGCGGTGCGGCAGATGGCGTCTGGCTGGTCGGCGGTGACCGCGAAGACGAAGATGCGGGTGGTGCGTCCGTCCTCGTGATCGTGGTCGTTGTGGCCGAGGTAGCGGGTGGCGTGGACGGGGTCGAGGGCGAAGTGGTCGCGCAGGACGCGGTCCAGGCCGTCGAGGAGGGTTTCGCCGGCCCGGATTCGGCCGGTGGGCAGTTCCCAGCCGGGCGGGGTGTCGAAGTCCGGCGGGGTGGTCTCGACGAGCAGGAACCGTCCGCCGTGCTCGATCAGGGCCGCGGCCGCGATGCCGGTGATGCCCTCCGCGTGGGTGCGGTCGACAATGTCTGCGAGGTCATCGGGGTGCAGGGTGACTTTCACGGGGTCCTCCGCAGCGGGGTGATGTCGGGGACGCGGCTGCTGATCGAGGGACGGGCGGCCTCCGGGGTGGCCAGCAGGGCGACGATGGTGATCGGCTGGTCGCAGTGCGGGCAGTTGCGGGTCGCGGTGGGCTCCAACGGGTCCCGGACTCCCGGTTGTTGGCGGGGAGCGGGCCGGGCGGTGGGCAGTTCGCCCACCGGTCGCGGTGATCGCGGGCTTTCGCCCAGACGGCGGGCCCGGTCGTCGTCCCGGGCCTGGCCCCGGCGCCGGTCGGCATCCTTGCGGCAGGCGGGAGAGCAGTAGACCTGCCGGACGGTTTTGGGTGCCTCGAAGGCATCGTTGCAGACCGGGCAGGCGCGTTTCTCCAACGCGTGTTCGCTGGAGCGGGCCTTGGTGCGGCATTCACGCGAGCAGAAGACGCGTCTTGGGCTGACGTCGGTGGTGAACTCGGTGCTGCAGACCGGGCAGGTGCGCTGGACGGGCACTCTCTGGCGGTTGGCTTCCCGGCAGGCGGGAGAGCAGTAGACCTGGCGGCTGGCGCGGTCGGTGACGGTGAAGACCGTCGCGCAGAACGGGCAGCGTCGGGCCGTGTCCGAAGGGACCTCGGCAGTGTTGGGTGCCTTGTTACGCCGTCGCAGGGCCGTCACCAGCACACTTCTGGCTCAACTCCTGAATGTCGGCCGCACCAACCTGTCCAACCAGTTCCAAGACGGCCACCGTCTCCTGGACCTGCACCGCGTCGCGGTCACTCCGCTACCCGGAACCCCGGCCCGCACCCTCGCCCAACTGCAAGCCCGCCTACCGAAACACGACGACACCTGCACAGATCAACTCTGACAGTTATTCAGACACAAGCCCTCAAAGGCGTCGGGCTGTGCCAGGTCGCCGTGCATCTGCCGTGGTCACCGCCTCGGTGCGGGTCGTGATCGACCGGGCCCTGTATCTGCCGAGGGACTGGGCCGCGGACGAGGAACGCCGTGAGGCGGCCGGTCTCCCGGAGGAGATCATGTTCGCGACGAAGCTGCAGCAGACCGCCACCATGGTCGCAAATGCCCTCGAGCTGGGCGTCCGGGCACGCTAGTTCACCGGCGACGAGGTGTACTCAGGCCGTGAACTCCGCAGGAACATACGCGGGTTCGGGCTCGGCTACACGGTTGGTATGTCTCACGGCCACACGGTCATGGACGGAGCGGGCCGCCGGTGGCAGGCCCGCCAGATGATCAACAAGGTGCTGCCACACCAGTGGATGCGCATGCAGACCGGACACGGCACCAAGGGCACCCGCGAATACGACTGGGCCTGGCTCGACGTCCGTGCGGACGACACCCCCGACGGACACCAGGATGACGGCATCAGCGTCCTGGTCGCCCGCCGGCACCGATACACCGGCGAACTCTCCTTCTTCCGCTGCTGGGCACCAGGAGACATCGCCCTCGCCCAGCTCGTGGAGGTGATCTGCCGACGGTGGCGGATCGAGGAGACCTTTCAGCTCGGAAAGACCTTCACCGGCTTGGACGAAGGGCAGGTGACCTGCTGGAACTCATGGATGCGCTGGTCACTGTTCTCCCTCATCGCTGCCGCCGTCCTCGCCCTCACTGCCGCCGCGACGATCACGACCGGTCAGACCAGACTTGTCCGTCTCACACCGTTGACCTGCCCCGAACTCATCCGACTCCTCCGGGCGTTCACCCTGACACCACCCGTCCGGAAAACGGAGGATGTCCTGCACTGGATGGTTTGGCGTCGACATCATCAGGCCGTCGCACAAGCCTGCCACCAGCGCCGACACGCCTGCCAGGACCAGCTGTGAACAGAACTACAACTGCCGTGACTGACGGCCGAGGCCCGACGGATCTTCCACCGGCGCCAACGGCAACCCCACATCGTCTGCGGCTACTTCAGCGGACCGCACATCCGCTACACCCTTGAATAGAACCCCAACCGTTTCGGATCAATAACTGGACTGCGATGGCGTAGAGGACAGAATTGAGCTGGCGGTCGCCAGTGCGGGAGAGCTGATGTCGGGGGGCCCTGTCCGCGCTGGCGATCTCCATCGGGGCGCAGCTGACGGCGCCGCGACCGCCAGAGCCCAGTTCGTCGGGGTTCAGCTCCGGCGAGTACGGCGGCAGGAAGTGCAGCTCGATGCGGTCGGGGTGATCGGCGAGCCAGGCGCGGACCTGGCGGGAGCGGTGGGCGGAGTGGCCGTCCACGACGAGGTGCACCTTGTGGTCGAAGTGGCCCGCGAGCCGGTCGAGGAAGCGGCATATGACGTCGGCGTCGAAGGTCTCGGTGAACACCATGAAGTGCATCCGGCCCTTCGTGCTGATCGCGGACATCGCGTTCACCGAGAACCGGTTGCCCGTGCGGCGCACGATTCGGAGTGCGGTCCTTCTCGCCCCAGGTGCGGCCGGTGACCTGCTCGGAACGGATGCCGACCTGGTCGGCGAAGAGCACCTCGCCGCCCTCGGCCTTCGCCCTGGCCCGGATCGCCGGCCAGGTCTCCTCCCGCCAGACGCGCACCGCTTCCGCGTCCTGCTCGACCGCCCGCTTGTCCGGGCGCTGGAAGGACAGGCCCCAACGGCGCAGGTACTTGCCCACCCCCTGCTCGGTCAGGCGCACCCGGTACAGCTTCGCGATCAGGTCCCCCACCCTGGCGCGCGTCCACAGCTGCCCGGCCAGGCCCAGGTCACAGGGACGGTGACCCAGTACGGCCTGCCGGACCGCCTGCTGCTCGACCACATCGAGAACCTGATGCTCACCGACCCGCCGCCCACGCGGCTGGGCCACGAGTGCCTCACGTCCGCCTGCCAGCCACTTCGCCCACCAGTTGTCCACCGCCTTGAGCGAGACCTGGAACACCGCCGCGACATCCTCGCGAGTCCGGCCCGCCACCAACGCGGCCACCGCCCGCAGCCGCAGAGTCTCCTGCGCCGACGGCGACAACTGCCGTGCATCCCCCACCAGTTCACTCACACAGGGATCAACGACCCAGAACACCTACCGTTTCGGATCAACAGGCCAGCGCCAACTCCGCCGCTACCTCGAGGCGCTGGGCTCCCGACTCATCCTTGTAGCTCTTGTCCCCGAAGGCGAACAGATCCCGCTCACCAATGCGGTGGCGTGACCTGGCCTTGGTCGAAGCCGGTGGTCGCAATGAAGAACAAGGACTTCTACCTCGGAGTCTTCTTCCGCCGCATCGCTGCACGATGCGGCGGCAAACGCGCTCTCGTCGCTGTGATGCACAAACTCGCTATCGCCATCTGGCACGTCCTGCACGGCAAGGTCCCCTACCGAGAACTCGGCGCTGACCACTTCACCCGGCGCGACCCCGAGCGCGCCCTGCACCGCAGGATCAAGGAGCCAACAGCCTCGGCCTTCGCCGCCCAGGGCTAGGGCCTGTATCGGGTCGTGATCAATCTGCGGAATCGGCCTGCGTCGCGTGGCACGTCCTGGTAGATCGTCTTTCATGACGCGGGTGCAACTGACTGATGAAGAGTGGGAGTTCATCGGGCCGTACCTACCGATAGGCAGGTACGGCCCGTATCCCGAACGGCTGCGGCAGCAGTTCGAGGGCGTGATCTGGAAGTTCAGGTCGGGCGGGCAATGGAGGGAGATGCCGCAGAAGTTCGGAGCCTGGTCCACCGTCCACAACCGTTTTCGCCAGTGGCGGGACGCCGGCGTCTTCGAGACCCTGCTGGAGGGCCTGATCGCCGAGGCTGCCAAGCGGGACGAGGTGGACTTGTCCCTGGTCAGCGTGGACTCCACCACCACTCGCGCCCACCACGACGCCGCCGGGATGCACCTGGATGACGAAGTCCTGACCGCCCTGGAGAAAGCCGCCGCCGAGGAGGAGAAGGCCCGGCAAAAGGGGGCAGCCCGGAAGGACAAGGCGGACAGGACGGCGATCCCGTCCGCGAGGAGCGAAGACGCCTTCGACGCCGGCACCGAGTCCGGCTGAAGGCCGCCCTGCTGGGGCGCTCGCGGGGCGGACAGACCAGCAAGGTCCACCTCGCCGCCGACCGCCAGTGCCGCCCACTCGCGATCATCCTGACCGCCGGACAGGCCGCCGACAGCCCTCAGTTCATCCCCGTGCTGAAGAAGATCCGGGTCCGCGGCCCCATCGGGCGTCCCCGCACCCGCCCCGACGCGGTCGCCGGCGACAAGGCGTACTCCTCCCGTGGCAACCGCGCCTACCTGCGCAAACGCCAGATCAAGGCGGTCATACCAGAGAAGAAGGACCAGGCTGCCAACCGGAAGAAGAAGGGCCGCCGAGGCGGCCGGCCCCTCAGCCACGACGCCGAGCTCTACAAGGTGAGGAACACGGTTGAGCGCCTGATCAACAAGCTGAAAGCCTGGCGTGGCATCGCCACCCGCTACGACAAGACCCCTGAGAGCTACCAAGCCGGACTCCACCTTCGCGCCTCCATGATCTGGATCAAGGACCTCATCCGAACCACATGATCACGACTCAATACAGTCCCTAACGCAAGTTTATGTTGATCATGGATCTGGGCTGGTGAGAGCCCCTCGACCCAGGGCTTCAGTGTAGTCGGACGGTGTCCGGTTCGTGACGAGAAGTCAGAAACGTGGAGGGGTGGCAAGCGAAGCAGGCACGGCTTCCAAGATCATGGAGTTCTCGACGCCCCGTGATCCCGATGGAAGACCGTGCCTGCCGACGCATCATCCCCGATCCCTGCCGCCCTTGACCAACTCCGCGACCGCCGCGCGACCGCCTCGACAGAAGTGCCGGGGCTGCTGGAGCGCCTGACCGCCGTCCCCGACCCGCGTGATCCACGCGGGGTGCGCCACGCTCTGGCCGTCGTACTCACACTGACGGCCTGTGCGGTCCTGGCCGGAGCGACCTCGCTGCTGGCGGTCGGCGAGTGGATCGCCGACGCCCCCGATGCTGTGCTCGAGCAGCTCGGCATCCGCCTCGACCCGGTGATGCCGCAGCGCACCCGGCCGGCCGAGACCACCGTGCGCCGCCTGCTCGCCCGGATCGATACCGATGCGCTGGACGTCGCGGTCGGGCGCTGGCTCGCCGACCGGCGAACCCGCCCGAGCAAGCCCACCGCTCTGCAGGGACTGGCCGTGGACGGCAAGACCCTGCGTGGCGCGGCCCGCGCCGACGGCCGCAAGATCCACCTGCTGGCCGCGCTCGACCACACCTCCGGCCTGGTCCTGGCCCAGCTGGACGTCGGCGAGAAGACGAACGAAATCACCTGCTTCCAGCCGCTGCTGGAGAGGGTGGCCGACCTCGCCGGAGCCGTCGTGACCAGCGACGCGCTCCACACGCAACGTGACCACGCCACCTATCTGTTCGGACACGGCGCCCACTACATCGTCATCGTCAAGGGCAACGCGAAGAAGCTCCGTGCGCAGCTCAAAGCCCTGCCCTGGAAGGACATCCCGCTCCAGGGAAGAGTCAAGGGCGTCGGCCACGGCCGCAGCGAGATCCGCAGAATCAAGGTCGCCACCGTGAACAATCTGCTCTTCCCCGGCGCCGCCAGGCCATCCAGCTCAAGCGGCGGCGCACCGACCGCAAGACCGGCAAGACCACCATCAAGACCGTGTACGCCGTCACCAGCCTGAGCGCTGAGCAGGCCGCCCCAGCCCAGCTCGCCGCCTTGATCAAGGACCACTGGAAGATCGAAGCCCTGCACCACACACGAGACGTGACCTTCGCCGAGGACGCCTCCCAGATACGGACCGGCAACGCGCCCTGGGCGATGGCGACCTGGCGCAACCTCGCCATCGGCGCCCACAAACTCAACGGCGTCACCAACATCGCCGCCGGACTGCGGCGGGCCGCCCGCGACCCGTACCGCCCCCTCGCCCTCCTCGGACTCGCCTGATCACAAAACGGACGCCATCCGACTACGCCGAAGCCCTGGGAACATGACGGTTTCGTCCGACGCGCCGGGTCCCGCTTCGGCGATGATCTGAGGCGACCCCGGTGGTGTGGACACTCTGACAATGGATCTTGTGGATCCGAGGAAGGGTGTCCTGGTGGGACGAAGGTCTCCGTATCCGGCGGAGTTCAGGAACGATGCGGTCGCGCTGTACCGGGCCGCGGGTGGGAAGCGTACGTATGGGGCGGTCGCGGCGGACGTCGGGGTGACCGGCGAGACGCTGCGCAGTTGGGTGCGCCAGGCCGACGAACTGGCCGGCCGGGCCGACAGTCGCGGCGGAGAGCCGGCGGCGGAGAGCCGGGATGAGGAACTGGCGAGGCTGCGGGCGGAGAACGGCCGGCTGCGCAAGGCCGAGAAGGAGTGGGAACTCGAGCGGGAGATCCTGCGCCGAGCAGCCCAATATTTCGCGAAGGAGATGAGGGCATGACCGGCCGCTGGAACTTCATCTCCGCCCACCGCGCCGACTTCGGCGTGCAGCGGATATGCCGGGTCCTTGGAGTCTCGCGCTCGGGCTACTACCGGTGGCTCGCCGACGCCAAGGCCCGTGCCGTGCGGCAGGCCGCCGAGGACGACCTGGTCACGGAGATCCGCGAGGTCCATACCGCGCACAAGGGCACGTACGGAGTTCGCCGCGTCCATGCCGAGCTGCGGGGCTTCGGACGCATTGTCAACCACAAACGCGTCGAGCGCCTGATGCGCAAGCACGGGATCGAGGGACGCCACCTGCGGCGCCGCAAGCGCACCACGGTCCCCGACCGGCTCGCACCACCGGCCCCGGATCTCGTCCGCCGAGACTTCTCGGCCCAGCAGTTGAACGACAAGTGGTGCGGCGACATCACATACGTGCAGGTGGGAGGCACATGACTGTATCTGGCCTGCGTCCTGGACATCTGCTCGCGCCGGGTGCTCGGCTACTCGATGGCCAACCATATGCGAGCCGAACTGGTCATCGACGCCCTGAAGATGGCCGTGGCGAGCCGCGGCGGCACCGTCGACGGGGTGATCTTCCACGCGGACAGGGGCACGCAATACACCTCGGACGCGTTCGCGCGGGTCTGCGACGGTTTCGGGATCCGCAGGAGCATGGGCCGGGTCGGCTCGAGCTACGACAATGCCCTCGCAGAGAGTTTCTGGCAGGGCCTCAAGAGGGAGACGATGCACCGGAGGCTGTTCTCGACGGTGAGTCAGGCGAGGCTGGAGATCTTCCAGTGGCTGACCTACTACAACGCCCGCAGGCGCCACAGCGCTCTCAACTACCTCTCACCAGCCGAGTTCGAACAACAGCACCTGCGAGCAGATACACTCACAACCGCAGCATGAGCCCCTGTGTCCACACTCCGGGGGTCGCCTCAGTACAGCCCCGCACCCCAGGGCGATTGCAAAGTCCTGGGGATTTTGTGAGTGCGCAGGTCACAGCAGTGTGACGATGGTCGAACGAAGCTCCGTTGCGGAGGTGACCTTCCCAAGTCGCCTGCGTCCAACGGAGCTTCGATGTGTCGTCAGTCTGCCACTGTCTGTCTGGTCAAGTCGCCCACCCGTCAGCATCGTGTGACGGGTCCGCTGGCCGATCGGCTGGCCAAGCTGGCCGATTCGCGGTGCCGGCGCGGGAAGCGTCACCCTTTCGTGGCAGTGCTGCTGATCGCGTGCTCCGCTGTGGTGACCGGGGCGAGGAGCTTCATGGCGATCGATGAGTGGGCCACCGATGCCCCGCAGGACGTCCTGGTCCGGCTCGGTGCCCGCACCGCAACTGCCCTGGCCGTGCGCATCCCGCCCAGCGGCGCGACGATCCGCCGAGTCATCAAGGACACCTGCCTCGGCGGCCTGGCCGACCTCCTCGGCCATGACCCGGCCGGCACCGACACCCTCGCCCTCGACGGCAAGACCGCCCGCGGCTCGCGTCTGGGCAGCACCCCGGCCGCCCATCTGCTGGCCGCGATGACCGGCACCGGCCTGACCGTCACCCAGCTCAGGGTCCCTGAGAAGACGAATGAGATCACGTGCTTCGCCGCCCTCCTGAACCCCTATGACCTGCAAGGAGTCACCGTGACCGGCGACGCGCTGCACACCCAGCGCGACCACGCCCGCTTCCTCGTCGAAACGGAGAAAGCGCACTACGCCTTCACCGTGAAGCGGAACCAGAAGAACCTCTACGAACAATTGCGAACCCTGCCCTGGGAGAAGGCGACGGCGAAGTTCTACGAACGCACCACTGGCCACGGCCGCAAAGACACCCGAGTCGTACAGGTCCTGACCGTCACTGACCTCGGCGTCAACTTCCCCCACGCCCCCCAGGTCGCCAAGGTCGTACGCCACCGCACCGACACCAAGACCAGCAAGCAGAGCCAGGAGACCGTCTACATGATCACCGACCTGACCAGCCGCCAGGCATCCCCGGAACGCATCGCGAAGATCTTGAGGGCACACTGGGTGATCGAAAACAGGCTCCACTTCGTCCGCGACACCGCCTTCCGCGAGGACACCTCCAAGATCCGCACCGGGCACAGCCCAGAGAACATGGCCACCTTGCGCAACTTCGCCATCAACCAACTCCGCACCGCCGGCCACACCAACATCGCCGCCGCACTCCGCACCACAGCCCTCCACCCCTACGAGCGGCCACTGGCCATCCTCGGACTCAACTGACCTGCGCCAACGCACGATCAACGGACTTAGCAATCGCCCTGACCGGCACCCCACCCCAACCCGAGGTTGGAAAAGGCTCACTGAACCTCTTTCATCCTGAGTAGTCGCAGGTCAGGAGCGTGTGAACGGCCTGGACGATGCGGCTGATGCGGTTGGTTGAGCATCGTGCCTGGCGGAGGGTCCGCCATTGCTTGAGTTGGGCGAAGGCGCGTTCGCCTGGTGCTCGGAGGCGGGCGTGGTCGCGGTTGAACAGTTGGTAGTGGTCGGGTTGTTCGCGGTGGTTCTTGTAGGGGGTGCGGACGGTTGCGCCGGCGCCTTGGTAGGCGCGGTCGGCCAGGACGAGGATCTGCCTGGTGAGGCAGGCCTGGACGATGCCGTGAGCCCGTGCCGCGGTCAGGTCGTGGGTGCGTCCGGGCAACGCGCGGGAGAACCACAGTGGAGTGCCGTCTGGGGACGCGATGACCTGCACGTTCATTCCGTGCCGCTTGTGTTTTTGGCTGTAGTACGGCTCGTCTGTGGCGATGCGGTCGGTGGGGATCAGTGTCCCGTCAACGACGACGAAGTCGCCCTCACCCAGGCCCACCAGGGCCTCGCGCAGGCCGGGTGCCCACGAGGCGAGGATCATCAAGGTCTCGTCCACGTACCGCCAAGCCGTCGCCTCCGATACCCCGAAACCGGCTCCGACCTGCGCGAACGTCTCGTTCTTCCGAAGGTGCGCCAACACCAGTAGGGCCTGCTTGAAGCAACCGAGCCGTCGCCAGGGCGAGTTCAGCTCCTGCCGGCGGGCATGGATCAGCCAGGAAACGTGCTCAACGAGTTCGTGCGGGACGTCGAGCATGGAAGAATACGGAACCAACAGGGCTCCTCGGACGCTGCGTGATGAGTGATGTCACCACAGCAACGACCAGGGGCCCTGTCTTGTCACCAACTCCCCTCTGACCAGGCATTTCACCCTCGCAGAGGCAGGATGAAAGAGGTTCACTGCTTCAACAGGCAGCGATCACCGCTGACGAATCAAGGCCAGTTCAATCTGAGCAGAAAGGGAGTAAAATATGTATAGAGAGATATGCGTGACCTGCGCCATCGCGCTTTGGGTCACGGCAACTCCGACTGCTTTCGCTGCAGCAACACTCGATAGGAGGTCTAGTGAAACTGAAGGCACTTACGCAATATCTTTAGGGGATTCATACATTTCAGGAGAGGCCGGGTTCTGGAAAGGGATTGTGGGGCGCGATGGAAATACAGCAAACGCTGACGATGGAACTGAAGATGGAACCGATAATAGCAACAATGATGAGACCGTCATGGACTTTGCATCCGTCTATGGCGATACTTGGGTTGGAGGGTGTCACAGGTCAGACTCTGCCGAGATTAACGGGGCTCGCAAAAGCCAAAGTGAAGGAGAGCTTGTGGATGAGGTGGTCAATCTCGCATGCTCTGGCGCCGAGACAAGGCATGTCCTAAATGACGCATTTAAGGATCAAGGGAAGTCTCAGGTTGAATTGATGGCCGACGAGATAGAACGGCAGGGCAACAAAAAGCTAAAGGCGGTAGTCGTTTCGATCGGAGGAAACGATCTTGACCTATCCACGCTGCTCACGAATTGCGGAAAGGACTGGGTCTTAGGCGACCTTGGTGTATTGACCGACTGCACGAGCTACAAGAATCTAGAAGAGTGGGTTAAAGGGAAGCTAGGAAATGAGCATGGACTGGTCAAGGAAGGGGTGGGTAGCCTGAATGAGGAAATCCACAATGTCATCACAAAGGTCAAGGTGGAGCTCCGGAAGCATCCAAATTCCAAGAATGCCAGGATTATCATACAGAGTTATCCAAACCCATTTCCGTCAACTCTTCAAGGGGCGGATGGCCAGACCGACATAAGGGTGAAGAATAACTACGCGCGATACTTTGGATGCGGCGTGCCGGCAAACGACGAGACGATTCAATTCTTCCGTGACACCAATGTTCGCATCAGGGATGCAATCCGACTGGCCGCCCAGAAGGAAAGGATCTCTTTCCTTGACTTGCTGGACACATTCAACGGTCACGAGGTGTGCTCTAGGCACGACAAGGCAACCCCCAGCGGGGCGGATGACAATGGAGCTCAAGTCGAGTGGGTAAGAGGCGTCGATAATGCGATAAAGGACGGAATTGCCAATAACCTGATCGGCCAGCGGGTATATGCCAATCTCATCCAAGAAGCCGCCCATCCAAATTACTACGGCCAGTTGGCGCTGCAAAGCTGCCTGAAGGATCTCATGCTTAATGCCGTGGATGAAGAAAAGGACGGGGAAATGCTGCCACGTCCAATCGCTGGGATGTGCAGAGCAGGTACAGGAAAAGCACCCAATGAGGCTAAGGTGTTCCCCAATTTTTACCAGGACTGGCCGGAAAAAATTGAGGAGCCTCCATTATAGGAGTCGCCGAGGAAGAATTTGAGCAGAGGGATTTATTGATCCGAAACACTTGTGATTCTTGGCCGTTGAGCTGGGTGTGAGTGATCTGGTGGGGCAGGGCTATTCCAAAGTCGTTTGATCCTGGAGGGTTATTCACCAGAGCTTTGTCATGGTCCTCGATCTGTGGGTGTGCAGTGAGCCTTTTCCAACCTCAGGTGCAGGAGGTCTATTCATGGAGGTTTTCGGCCTGCTGTTCTTGATCACGAGGGCGGCCCTGCTCGGTAGCGTGACGTTTGCGACGACGTCAGTTTTCTACCGGGGCAGGGCCGTTGAGCTGGAACATTACGACAGGACTGGACACCGAGCAACTTGACGGGCTGGTCACACGAGTTCACCAAGAGCTCGTGCAGGATCCGGACCCACCGGTGATGCCGGGGCGGATGTGGCCGCTGGGCCTGTACAAGTCGGTGGTGCTGGTGCTGTTCCTGCTGCGGCAGAACCCAGTCCAGGAGGCGGCCGCCGAGCTGTTCGGGATCTCCCAGGCCACCGTCTCCAGACGATGGACGGCCCTGCTGCCGATGGTGGAGAAGGTCCTGGCCACGCACGTTCCCGATCCCACCGAGGCCTCTGCCGGCCGGATCGTACTCGTGGATGGCACCTTGGTCACGACGTGGGACTGGTCCAGCGAGGGCACCACGATGTTCTCCGGCAAGCACCGCGACACCGGCTTCAACCTGCAGATCGCCGCCACTCTCGCCGGCGACCTGCTCGCGGTCTCCGCGCCGGTGCCCGGCAGCCGGCACGACATGCACGCCTGGCGCCAGTCCCACTTCCCCGAGGCATTCACCGAACGCGAGGGCATAGGCGACCTGGGCTACGCCGGCTCCCGACTGTTCACCCCCAGGCGCAAGCCGCCCGGCCAGGAACGATCCGCCGGAGACAAGAGAGCCAACCGCTCCGTCAACACGCTCCGAGCCGCAGTCGAACGGGCCATCGCGCACCTGAAGAACTGGAAGATTCTCGCCACCCGCTACCGCGGCCCCCTCACCCGCTTCCCCGACATCGTCAAGACCGTCACCGCCCTCACCTTCTACACAAGAGGCTGGTGAGGCCTACGTGAATAACCCTCCTGTATTGGCTGCATAGCCAATACAGGCCACAGTGAGTGCTGTAAGCATGGAGCCTCCGTGGGACGGTTAACTAGTGGGTTCTTGCTTGGAGTGAATCACGCGGGCGATGGCTTAATGCTTCGCGGGATCGCGTCAGGAAGGATGGCTTGGGTCGCATCTCAGCTACTCGGGTATCGGCCGCAAAGCTCTATCTCATGGGGGTGGATTCAGGATCCGCTTCTGGGTTAGCAGGGTGAGTATGCGGCGGCCCTGGGGTGACTTTGCCAAGGTTGTCCATAACGAGGATGGGTCCACTGCGGTGTACGCGCCAGGTTTTCCTGCCCGGCCGCACCCATCCCCGTAAGATACAATCCCGATTTGCACCCAGGTGCCTTTGGGGGCCGCTGTGAGCAAGGGGCCTCCGCTGTCGCCTTGGCAGGAGTCCCGGTTTACGGCACCCGCACAGATATTCCGCCCGGCTCTATAGGATTTCGGGTAAGCCTTCGTGCAGGCGGAATTACCCTGCAGCGGTACTTTCACTTCACGCAGTCGGTCCGGTCCGCGTTCGCCTCCGTCAACTGTGGTGCCCCAGCCGATGACCACCGCGGTGCCACTGGCCCGGTCTGCTGGCCGACTCGTAAGCGGGGCCAGGCGCACGGGAGTGATTCCCTTGACTGGACTGCCCAGATCGATCAGCGCTAGGTCGAAGGCGAAGGTCTTCGGAACGAACCCGGGATGTATCACGACGTGCGTGAGGCTCACAGAACGGATCTGGCCCTGCCTAGGGTTGGACAGAGCAGTGCGTCCCACAGCGATCTTTATCGAATCCTGCTGGAGATCTGTGAAGCAGTGGGCAGCCGTCATAAGGATGGAGGGTGACACCAAGGTGCCACCGCAAAAAGGCTGGTTGTCGTGCTCGGTCCCCTCCAGGAGCGCAGCCATGAAGGGGTACCGGTTAGTTCCTGCCTGACTGCCGCCGACGATCGCAGCGCTGCGGCGAGGTTGATAAGTTGCTGAGGTGGTTGTGACAGGCATGGCTCCTGCCGCTTGCCCGGTGGACAGTGCGAAGATAGTCGCCAGACACACAGCATGGGTAATGATCGTACGGCGCGGGGCCGGAGATGGGCATGTGCATTGGCTCCTGCTGCCATGCACGGAGCGGTAAGTCTCAGCGAGGAAGCGCGTTATCTTTTCTCGACCGATCGGCCAGCGGAGCGGGCCAATCATCGGGCTAACCCGTCTTTTGCCTCGCAGATGGTGTTGAGTGTGGCTTGTTCCTCTGGGTCGAAGTATGTGGTGTGGCTTGCTGCGCAGTAGTCCTCCATCTCGTTCCATGACGTCGCCTCCACTGCCACCGAGGTGATTCTTGGGTCTTTGAGGGACCAGCTCAGCGCCATCTGTGGCAGTGTTTGCTGCCTCTTAGCGGCTACCCGTGTCAGTTGGTGTCTGATAGGGGTGAGGGCCTCACGCATCTGCAGGTCATCTGGTCTGCCTGGAACTGTTACAGCGAGGTCTCCTCCAGCCAGCGGATTCGTAGCTACGCACCCCACGCCATAGTGTTCCAGCAATCCGAAGACGCCGTCTTCAGCCCACCGATCCAGCAGGGAGTAGTCCACCTGGCACGCCACTACCCGTGCTCCGTGTTCTTCCATGAGGGGTAGCAACTTCCGTAGTACGGCCGGAGCGAATCCCGAGAGCCCGACGTACAGTGCCTTGCCCTGCTGAACCGCCCATGCAAGGGCCTGGGCGGTCTCTTCTAATGGGGTTGTTGGGTCGAACCGGTGCGCGTACAGAACGTCGACGAAGTTCAGTCCGGTGCGTTGCAGAACGGCGTCCAGCGTCGACAGCACGCGTTGGCGAGAGCCGAAGCCGTACAAGGGGCCGGGCGTCCCGATGCCTACCTGCAGTGATACCGTTACTTCCTCTCTTCGAAAACGCACGGTGTGTAGGGCATTTCTGAGCTCTTCTATCGCTGCAGGCCCGCCGAAGGGTGGCGCGATATCCACGTGTGTCACGCCTACCTCTAAAGCTTGCCGTAGCAACATGGCGGCGTGTCCCCAGGCGTTGTTGTGCCTGCGCAGAGCCAAGGAGACTGCCGGAAGGTGAAGGCCGCTGCGTCCGCAACGGCGTGCCGGGACCAGGCCTGTTCGGTCTGAGAATGCAGCTAGCGAATCTACCATCAGATGCCTTTCGGATGGGTGCCAGCAAACCTTTTAGAAGGTTTCCTTCTCTGTTCTCTCTCATGGATGCAGCAATGTGTTGCTGCACTCATGTGAGCTCATCTGCGCTGAGCTTCCATCTTCTAAACAGCGTGTAGAGGATGGAAGCTTGCACGACGCTGCGCTTGCAGGCAGCCACGGACTGAGTAGCCTCATCCTCGGTCTCTGGGGATGAGGGGCGGCGGTGTTTCCGTCTTTGAGAGGTGGTTTGTGCGTTGCATCGAGCGGAGGATGAAAGAGGCTTAGTGAGAGGTTCGCTCCTTCGGTCCGTGGCCGGTGCTCGTGAGGTGTGCAGGACTTGAACCTGCGACCGGAGGATTATGAGTCCCCTGCTCTGACCAGCTGAGCTAACACCTCATGATGGGTTGGATGCTCGGCGTCGATCGATGAGGGCGTACTTGCCAACGCGATAGCTGGCGTGGCCCGTGAGCGAGGTGGGATTCGAACCCACAAGCCCCAGGGGGCGGTGGATTTTAAGTCCACTGCGTTTGCCTGTTTCGCCACTCGCCCTTACGCATTTTGTCGCTCAGCTCAAGGAGCGGGCATGGTGCAGGGAGTTCTTGAAGTTTATGAATCGCCTCAGTTGTTGGTGACGGTGCCTCGCACGTGCCTTGCTCAAGAAGGCGTGCCACGACGTTACATCTGCACGACGTAGCAACAATTGCTTGCGCCACAGTGCGGTCGTGCCCCCGAACACTCCATATTCCGTGCGTTTGTCCAATGCTTGTGCCAGGCACTCGGTCCGCACGGAGCACGGCTTACACACTTCCAGGGCTTCTGTTTCCCGCCGGGAGTCGAAGAAGAGGTCAGACTCCAGTCGCTTGCATCGCGCCTGAATCCACCACTGTGGGTCCAGTTCACCTCCTGAGTCGTCACGCCGTCGTGTCCGTGCGGTGCGTTCCCACGCCGATGTCACGCCCATAGCAACTGCCAGGTGCGTGCGGTGGGGTATCCGGTTGCTTCGCTGCCGCGCAGTCCGTGGTCCAGTTGGAAGAGAGTGCAGCAGACCCGCAGGTCTTCGTCCCACTCGCTGGAGGCGTGCAAGTCGGGGTCGTTTGCCAGTCGCGTCTTTTGCTCTTCTGCGTAGCCACGGGCCACCAACCGCAACCTCAGCATCAGTACCCAGACGTTCGACGTGCCTGGGCCAAAGCATGCTTCACCAGGAAACTCTGGGAGGGGCTGCGTCTGTACATGCTCACTGCTTATGTGCCTGCTCATGACAGGAGAGTCCGCTGCCGGCGCGTTCGATGTCCCCTCGCCACTGCTTGTCACCGCGTCCGGTGTGTGTGCTCCGCTCTCTGCATTTGCACGGGACCTGAGAGGTAGACGTACCACGCCGGCGAAGAAGGTGGAGCTCCCTTGCACTACACGTTCAGCGCATCGTTCGCCACGCTCCTTGAGCAGGTACAACGCCACAAGAAGGAGAAGCAACGTGGTACTTGGCCAGTCGAGCTGGGGAAAGTACCCACCTGGCCTGTGCCGGGTTACCTGTGGAGGCTGGGGGTTTCCATGACAGTGACGCATTTCGGCTCCTGACTGATCGCGGCCCACAAGGGCCAATCGAACTAGTACGTTCTGTCTTCCAACAGGAGGTCTTCGCTGCCACTCCCCCGCCCCGGACCACCCGCCGGCCAGGCTCCAGCGCCGCGCCGGCCCGGCGCATGAGCGCCCATGCCGCGCTTTGTACTGGGGAGTTCGTGCAGCACGCAGTGGTGGCCCAGGTGCCGGTGCTTGGCTGGTGTGAGAGCGAAGTAGCAATTCGGCGAAGAGAGCTTGAGACTGTCGGTACGCTAACGTGGTGTGTTCGCGTGGTGACAGCTCTAGGTGGTCGGGGTGAAGAGGGGCTGTCTGGTCGGCTCTCAGCTGCGGCTTTCCGGCCCTGGGTGAGCTGGGAGCAAGCGTGTGCCGTATCCAGGCCCTGTGTTCTAGGTGTGGGGGGTCCGCAGAAGCCGGGCCCCGTCTTGTAGAGGCGCGCTGGTCGCCGGTCCGCCCCTGACTGGCAAACCGAAGGCATGCGAGCGGGATGCAGCTATTCGTTTGTCCGGGCCTGGGGTGCTCGCGGCTGGGGGGAGTGAGTGGCGGCGGGTGCTGTTGCGGGACCGAGCCAGTTTCAGGTGCTGGTGGTGTCTTCTGGGCAGAGGCCAGAAGTGAGTGCCTACGGAATCGACTCAGTCGCGGCGATCTGCTCCTGGGGGTGGTCCCGCTGATTGGCCCCGGGAAAGCCCTACCGACTCGTCGCCCCAGCACTGGGTTCCTATGGGGAAGAAGGGCTTGTTGTGCTGGGGCCCGGGAACTTTGCAGCGTCCTGAAGCCATTTACGCTATGTGCCCGGGAGAGGTAGCGGCGTGCCACGCTTCGATTGGCCAGTGGGCGCGGCAGCTTCGGCAGATGACAATGTAGTTGTCGATGGACAGTAATGCGCGCATCTGGCAGTTGGGGCAAGGAGTGGCTAGTTGGCGAGTGAGGTCGGCCTCGCCCAGCAGTCTGCGAGCGATGCTGTAGGCCCTCCACGTACGGCCGGCGTGCCTCCCGCCTTCTGTGCTCGTGACGGCTGTGGGCAAGTCTGCGGCCAAGGCATGGCACAGGTTTTGGAAGAGGCGGCCAGGCTGAAGCTTCTCTTCCGGTACGAGGTCGGGTATCGCGTAAGTGGCCCACTCCCGTAGGACGTCGGTGCAGCGCTGGGCGTGATCCAGCAAAGGCAGACGCAAGGGCGTGGTTTTCTCTCTGCTCTTCCAGGGGGTGTGGCTGGGGATCTGGTTGAGACTGTTGCGGGGAACGAAGGGAAGTTCGAGGTGCAGTTGGACGTACAACTGTGGAAAGCGGGTGAGCGCACCGCGAAGACGGCGCTGGCATCCCAAGCAGATGCTGGTGTCGTCGCTGCTCGTGGGCGCGGTCGTACAGATTATGCAGTACCGCTCCATGGTCTCTCCTGGATACATCCTGTTGAGATTTGTTGCTAGGGCCTGGCATGCCTGGGGGCGGCGCGACCAGTTCTTGCCCTGGAGCCCTGGGAACCGTCCGGGCAGCCGTTGTTCGGGCACGGGAAGATGTGTCTGTAGCAGTGGTCTCCTGTGAGGCGGTGATGGGTTCTTTTGGATTCTGTAGGCGGGTCGTTGGGGAGCGATAGGGGACGTTGCTGTGTGGTCCCCATTGGAGATTGATGCGTAGGTATCGCTCGTGGGATGAGAAGGTGCCGGTGACTTTGAGTCTGGTTAGTGCGGCCAGAGCGATGCGTGAGGCGTCGTGTGCACTATTGGCGTTGCGGCCTTCGCGAGGCGGTGGCCACTGCGGTGTCTGGAGTCTGTTGGTCCTCCAGAGGGCATTGGCCCTTGCCGCCGGGTCTGTGCCTGTCGTGGGGGTGGCTTGGTGCACTGTGATCAGTGTCCTCTCTGGTGCCTAGGCGAAGGAGACTCTCGGCGATGGCAATGTGTCTTGGCGATGCATGTTCCTGGCGGGGCATGCGGGACTCGAACCCGCGACCGGAGGATTCTGGATCCTCTGCTCTCGCCGGCTGAGCTAATGCCCCCATCCTTTCGGGCCGGCTGATGGGCATAGGGCTGGTGACTCAGTTGAGCCGCAGTGCTCCAGGGCCCGCGGGTGTGGTGTAGTGAGCACGGATGATGCCGCCCGTAGCGAGAGCGCTTTGGCACCGTGAGCACGGGCGAGCCATACGGGGAGCACCGGTTGCGCTGACGCGAGCGACGTAGACTACGGCCCCGCGGGGGCACCGCGCTCTGCGCAGCAGCACCTCCTCCGCGTGGAAGGTGGCGTGGTGGAAGTCGATGCCCGGAGGGTTCCGGTACCTGTTGCAGGCGTGGGCTAGAACCCGGCTGCCTTTGACCAGGACTGCGCCAACACGGTAGCGGCATCTGGATTGTTGGGCATGCCTGAGCGCTATCTCGAAGAACGCCCACCGACCACTGTGCCTTCCGAAAGTCACATCTAGATGCGATGCGTTCTGCGGTACGTGGTCGCCACGCAAGGATGGTGTTTCGGGGTTCCGTGGCACGGCAGTGTTCCTTTCTTGGCTACGGGGCTTCCTGCGCCTCTTTCATCCTCCGTTCCCGCAGGTCAGTGACTTGGTCGGTCGCGAGGTGGCCACTGCTGGCCTGGGAGGATGACGGCGCTTCTCCAGGAGTCGCAGCGACTCATCGCCCTTTCAGGGCGGGATGAATGAGGTTCCCTGCCTGCATGCAAGTGGACGCTGCCTGAGCAGCCGACCGCTGTGCGTGGGGCCGTGTCCCTCGTGGTGGTGTAGCCGATCACGCTCTGTCGGCTCCGCTTCGAGGCCGTCCGGTGCCTGCCACTGCGGGCTTCCTGGCGATCGCCGCTGGTATCGGCTCGGTGAGCCCCAACAGCACTTCCAGGGAGGGCGATTCGACCCGTGACCTGGGGATTCCGCCGCCTTGATCGGCTACACCACGAGAAGGGACACCATCGTGCGTGGCAGGGACATCGAAGTGAAAGGCGGTGGAGGGGAAGATTCGGCTGGTCGCTGCGAGACAAATAGCGAGGTGCCCCTCAACACCGGCTGGTCTCCCCCACGTCGCAACATCCCGTTTCTGTGTCTGGGGACGGTTGCGGCCTTGAGGCTGTTGGAGGGCAGGGCAGCAGCGAGGTTCAGTCGCAGAGGCGTCGCGGCTTGTGTCACCTCGGTGAGGGGAGCCTCTGTCACGTTTGATCGTGCACCCGGCCGAGATCACGAAGGAGGCATGCCCTGCCCTCACGTGAAAGGATCGGCAGCCGGGCATTCCGGCAATCGGTGAGGGGCCGTGTTGGACCTCTTCGTAGAAGGTTTCGGGGGTATTTGGGTGGGGGGCCGCAGGACGCGGTTGCGGGTGAGCGAGCGGCTGTGCCGTAGTAAGGGAAGTCATCGGTCATACCTCTGTCTAAAGGAAGCCCGGCAACGTATGCTGCCTTAATTGCTATTGTGGAAAGTCGCGCCCCGGCCAGGGAGACCCCAGCCCGTCCATCGGGGCGGCCTGTCCCTCGGCACGGTCCTGGGCCAGGAACATCTGCCAAGACGCTGCGGCAGGCAGCGGCCAAGGGCCGACAGTCTTTGCATGATCAGCTGTCGGTTTGTTCGAAGTCCACGGGAGCCAACTGTAAGCCCCTGTCCACAAGGGGGGTATCGAGCGGTGAAGGCTGCTGAAGGCAACGGCTAGATCCGCAGGTCGGCTCATCAGGTCAGCAGCTGGGATATTCACCGCGTGGTAGAGCGGCACGATGGGCGGGGCGTTTGAGGGAAACTCCGTACGAACCCAACGATGATGTTCTGAAGGGAATGTCAGCAGGCACTGTCCAAGGAAATGAGAAAGCACCTCGACGCGGTGCTGTGGGGGCCATCCCGCACCGTTGAGCGCCCTGCGGCGAAAGCGGTGTAAGGATACGGCGACGATGGCGCCAATGAGCTCGTCCAGCCTTTCAGAGTCAGACAGCTGCTCGCAGGTCAGGCACAAGCGTTTTCGAGATACTCGTCGCACGCGCGTGTAAATGCTGCCGTCGTCGCACCAATGACGCAGTAGGGTGATAGCGCAGTGAGCAAGTTGGTCTTCCACCGCGGACCAATACCGAACAGCGTTCTCCCAGATCGCCAGCACATCGGCAATACAGGATGGAATGTTCCCGGACCCATAAGGCTCGTGCCAGCGTCGCCTTGGGCGACCACGGTGTACAGGGGAAGACGGCATCGAAACCTCCAGTGGAGCAGGGGCACAGCACACGTCACACCAGGCCCTACCTGGCTTGAGCCAGACTGAGCGGTGCGATGTAGGAGGCACAGGCTGTGCTGGGACGGGATGGTTATTCCACTGGTCACGTGTGCCATGGCGGTTCTGGGGCCAGAGGCGATGCGGCGCGCAACCCGACAGGGGTCAGCCCAACCAGGACGTGCTCTCCATGTGGGTCATGAAGATGTGTCCGCGTAGTGCGGTGACGGCGACAAAGCGGCAGGAACCCATCCACCGTGCAGCGCGCTGGATATGACGCCGCGGGAGGCCCGAAAGCGGCCCACGCCTTGCCTGCCCGGTTGCTCACGTTGATGTGCCGTGATAGCTCAGGCAGTATGGTCCCCAACGTTCGACACAGTCGCATAACCTGTTTCGACGTGGTAACGATCGCAAGTGGTACGCCGATGCTGAACGGTTTCGCCATGTCGCTGCCCTCGCTGAGATATGGCGACTGAGGCTGGCGCGGATGCTTCCGGACGGTGCAACCAATCCGTGGGATGACTTTCGCGCCGACACACCCGTGTCACCAATGTAATACGGATCGCTATCCATTAGCGTTCCTGGTGATGTTGCTTGCGGAGCCCTACCTGGCGGAAGCGGCTCGTTCTCACGACGACCAGGTGTGGATAGCCTTCAGCAGTCGATGTTGACTTAGCAGCTTCATCCTGCATCACCACAACATGGCCGGCAACTGGGACACCATCCATGAACCATCTGAACCGGCTGCGGGTATCACCGTGGACAGAGTCAGGCGACTTCCCACCCGTTCCCCTGAAGCCGACACGAGGAGGCAACCGCATGGAAGATGACCTGCAAAAGCTCGTCCTGGCACGGCTTGCTGAACTCGGCTCCGCGCGCCGCCCTCTGAGCTACCGCGCCGCGGCGGCACGCAGCCAAGGGCACGTTAGTCACGGAACGATCGGCCGCATCGCACGCGGCCAGCACACCGGAGCGCTCGAAGACGAAACCCTGGACGGCCTCGCCCTGGCCCTCAACGTCCCACGCACCCACATCGAAAAAGCCGCAGGCGTCTTCCGCGAACGCCCTCTACAGCCCTTTACCCTCCCACCACGCGCCAGCCGACTCTCACACAGCGAACGCGAAGTCGTCCTCAGCATCGTCGACGCGCTCTTGGCCGCCGCCGCACACGCAGGCACGACACGTCGACCGAAGCCCACGCCCTCACCCAGCCCCCTGCGCCCACTCCGGCAGACATCACCCGCCGATCACACCCCGCACCGCGACGACCACGCTCTCGTGGCCTACTCCACCGACGGCATCGGGCGGATCTCCGCAGCAGACCTCGAAACCATCCGCCGACACGAGGAGAGCTACAGGAAAGCTCACACAGAGAAGAAGCAACAGGAAGACCTATGAAACCGAACCTCGAGGTTGGTCAATGAACCTCTTTCATCCTGTTCCGTGGGGGTGAAGTGGCCTGGTCAGCGGGGTGGTGGGTGACATGGCAGAGCCCCTTGTCGTTGGGGTGTTGATCTCACTCGACACCGGCGCCAAGGGGCTCTGTTGGTTCCGTATCCTGCCATGCTCGATGTCCCGTACGAGCTCGTTGAGCACGTCTCGTGGCTGATCCACGCCCGTCGGCGCGAGCTGAAGTCGCCCTGGCGGAGGCTGGGGTGCTTCAAGCAGGCCCTGCTGGTGCTGGTGCATCTCCGGAAGAACGAGACGTTCGCCCAGGTCGGAGCAGGTTTTGGAGTCTCGGAGTCCACGGCCTGGCGATACGTCGACGAAACCCTCGAGATCCTCGCTGCCTGGGCCCCAGGCCTGCGCGAGGCCCTGGTCGGGCTGGGTGAGGGCGACTTCGTCATCGTTGACGGCACGCTCATCCCCACCGACCGCATCAAGGCGGACGAGCCATACTACTCCCAGAAACACAAGCGGCACGGCATGAATGTCCAGGTCGTCGCGGCACCGGACGGGACCCCGCTGTGGTTTTCCCGCGCGCTGCCGGGGCGGGCGCACGATCTGACCGCTGCCCGGGCCCACGGCATCGTCCAGGCCTGCCTGACCAGGGAAGTCCTGGTCCTGGCCGACCGGGCCTACCAGGGGGCCGGCGCCACCGTGCGCACTCCGTACTACAGACACCGCGAACTCCCCGAGCACTACCAGCAGTTCAACCGCGTCCACACGCGACTCCGAGCGCCGGGCGAACGGGCCTTCGCCCGGCTGAAGTCCTGGCGGATCCTCCGCCGGGCCCGATGCTCCACCAACCGCATCAGCCGCACCGTACAGGCCATCCACACCCTTCTCACCTGCAGCTATTCAGGATGAAAGAGGTTCAATCTCGGTGAAAAAGCATCACACGCACCGCGAGCCCTCTGTTCTCCACCGGCCAGAAGGTTTTTCCTCATCCCGTAGCGCGCATACTTCACAAAAGCAACTCTGACGGAGGACAGGAGCCCAACGTGTCCACGTTTGACCCTGAAGTCGAACTGGAGAAACTCAGCATCCCCATCCACTACCTAGCTCTCCAAGACGTCCTTGCAGCCTGGGACGCAGAACACGGAAAGGTGTATTGCAGCGTCGGCCTCAACCCCATCCAAAAACGCTGCGCACTCACACACGAGCTAGCACACATCTCACTCAAACACCAACGATGCGCCTACGCAGACGACAGCGTCACAACCATCGCATCCATCACCCAAGAGCGCTCAGCAGAAATGTGGGCCGCCCGCAAACTCATCAGCGCCGTCCAACTAGCCGCCGCCCGCGAATCCGGACTCCGCCCCACCGCAGTCGCACGCGAACTAGGAACCACACCCCGCATCTTCCGCGCACGCCTACTAGCCGAACAACACGACGAACAACGCTGGCTAGGCACCGACTTCGTCGGATTCTAACCAGGAAGGCTGGGATTGTCTGGGACCTTGCGTAAGTCCTCGAGCCTTTTCCAACCTGATGTGGTTGGTGGGGGTGTGGTTCGGGCGGGGTGGACGGAACGACGAAGCTCCTGGTAGACGGGTTGTCGACCAAGATCAACCGTGTCCCACCAGGAGCTTCGTGTGCTTGTCTACCCGTCGGCGATCGATCTGTCCAGCGCGTCCCTGCAGTTCCTCGCCGGCCGCCTGACAGTCCATCGTCGGCAGATCGGGACGCGGTGGCGTCGGCTGACTGCAGGCCGACAGGCCCTTCTGGTCCTGGCGCACCTGCGCTGCGGGGACACCTATGCCCGCCTCGCAGCGGGCTTCGCGATCGGTATCGCCACCGTGTGCCGCTACGTCCACGAGGGCATCGGCGTCCTGGCCGCTCTTGCCCCGACGTTGCAGCAGGCGATGAAGACCGCGGCAGGCAAGGCTTTCGTGATCCTCGACGGGACACTACTCCCCATCGACCGCGTCGCCGCCGACCGCCCGTACTACTCCGGGAAACACAAGCGGCACGGCATGAACGTGCAAGTCCTCGCCGACCCCTTCGGCCGGATCCTATGGGCCTCACCCGCACTGCCAGGAGCCGTCCACGACATCAAAGCCGCCCGAACCCACAGCATCATCGAGGCTCTCGCCTCATGTGGCGTCACATGCTGGGCGGACAAGGGATACCAAGGCGCCGGCGGCACCGTCCGTGTCCCGTATCGCGGCCGTTGGAAGCACCTCTCCCACGGTCAGCAAGCCGTCAACCGTGCCCACGCAAAAATCCGCGCCCTCGGCGAACGCGCCATGGCCACCCTCAAGAACTGGCGTCTCCTCAGAAAGCTCCGCTGCAGCACCACCCGCATCACCCACACCGCCCAAGCCATCCTCACCCTGACCCTCAACACCACAACCTGAGGTTGGAAAAGGCTCCTCGCCTTTCACGTGGTGTTGAGCCGGTCCTCGAAGAAGAGTGAGAACTGGTTCAACGCCTTCTTCCGGTGTGCCGCGACGTGGTTATTGGGCCGGAACTGTTGGGTTGCTTATTCGAGGGTGTAGCGGACGTGGCGCGCGTGGAAGTAGCTGCGGATGATGTGGGGTTGGTGCTGGCGGCGCCATAGGAAGCGGCGGGTTTCGTGGGCGGCCTCGAGAACGCTCCGGGCACCCAGAGCGATCGATATCGCCAGCCGCACGAAGACCACCGCCCGGTCCCGCCAACCACTCCCGCCCGTGGGAAACACCCTGGCCAGCGCGGTGACCAACCCTGTCCGGTCGGCGAGCCGGCGCAGCAGCACCGCTCCCGCATGCCCGACCACGCCCTTCCCGTCGGCCCCCACGGACAGCCCGCGGTCCCACGCTGTACTCTCGATTATCGATCCGAAACAGTTGGGGTTCTGATTCGTTGATCGCTGTGTGAGTGAACTGGTGAGGGACGCACGGCATTTGTCGCCTTTAGCTTAGGAGGCTTTGCGGTTGCGGGCGGTGGCCGGGTTGTGGAGGGACGGGATCGTGAGGACGTCGCGGCGGTGTTCGGGGTCTCGCTCAAGGCAGTGGACAGCTGGTGGGCGAAGTGGCTGGCAGGAGGGCGTGAGGCGCTCACCGCGCGGCCGAGGGGGAAGCGGGTGGGCGAGCATCAGGTGCTGTCCGCCGCCGAGCAGGCGGCGGTGCGGCAGGCGGTGCTGGATCACCAGCCCTGCGACCTGGGGCTTACGGGTCAGCTGTGGACGCGTTCCCAGGTAGGCGCTCTGATCGCGAAGGGGGATGTCAACTGGTTGGCTCTGGCCCGTAGTCGGTGGTGACGCCGAGTAGCCGCCCTTGATCATGATTTTGTGGTGGATATCAACTCCCTTATTGGGACGGTGTTTTCGGGGATTTCGGGGCTTTCGGCGCTGGTCGTCGAGGACGTGGCGGACGGCGGCGACACGGTGGTGGTCTCGGCCCGGACCCGGGACGTGGCGGTGCCGTGTCCGGAGTGCGGGACGCCGACGGCGAAGGTGCACGGGTACCACGGCCGGACGGTGAGGGACGTGCCGGTCGACGGCCGCCAGGTCGTCGTCCGCTTGCGCGTACGGCGGCTGGCCTGTCCGGTCCTGGGCTGCTGGCGGCAGACCTTCCGCGAGCAGATTCCCGGACTGCTGGAGCGTCATCAGCGCCGCACGGTGCGGCTTGCCGGGCAGATATCCCAGGTGGCGCGGGAGTTATGCGGCCGGGCGGCCGCACGCCTGGCCGGCCTGCTGGCCATGCCCGTTTCCCGGAGTACCGCGCTGCTCCATCTGCGGCGCCTGCCACTGCCGCAGCAGTCGGTCCCGCGAGTGATCGGCGTGGATGATTTCGCCCTGCGCCGCCGCCACCGCTACGCCACGATCATCACGGATGCCGAGACCGGCCGACGCGTCGCGGTCCTGCCCGACCGCGAGAGGGCCACCCTGGAGTCCTGGCTGCGCGAACATCCTGGTGTCGAGGTCGTGTGCCGCGACGGCTCGGCCACTTACGCCGAGGCCATCCGCCGCGCCCTGCCCCACGCGGTACAGGTCAGCGACCGATGGCACCTCTGGAGAAACCTCTGCGACAAAGTCCAGCTCGAGGTCCGCGCGCACACCGGCTGCTGGGCCACCATCAACCCGCCCCGCCCCGGCGGAGTACGCGAGCAGACCACCCGCGAACGCTGGAACAAGATCCACGACCTCCTCGGCCAGGGCGTCGGCCTGCTCGACTGCTCCCGCCGCCTGGACCTGGCCCTGAACACCGTCAAACGCTACGCCCGCATGCCCGAACCCCAGGCCCTGCGCATCGCCCCCACCTACCGGCCCACCCTCGTCGCCCCCTACCGCGACCATCTGCGCACCCGCCGCGCGGCCGAACCGGCAGTTCCTGTCACCCATCTCCTCGAAGAGATCCGGGAGTTGGGCTACACCGGCAGCGCGAACCTCCTGGTCCGCTACCTCAATCAGGGCCGTGCTGAAGGCGACCGCCCCGTCACCACCCCACGTCACGCCGGCCGTCTCCTGCTCACCGACCCCGAAAACCTGCGCCCGAAGGAAACGACCCTGCTGGAGAGGATTGCCGCGGCCTGCCCGGAGATGACCGCACTCGCCGATCTCGTAGGCGGCTTCGCCGCCCTGCTGAAACCGGTCGAGGGCAACGACGTGAAACTCACCAAGTGGATCACGGCCGCCAGTGCCGTCGACCTACCCCACCTGCGCAGCTTCACCAACGGCCTCGAAATCGACCGGCCCGCTGTGAACGCCGGCCTCACCTTGCCCTACCACAACGGCCGCACCGAAGGCGTCAACACCCGCACCAAGAGGATCATGAGACAGATGCACGGACGCGCCGGATTCGACCTCCTCCGCCACCGCATCCTTCTGCCCTGACCGCTACTCGGCGTCACCACCGACTACGGGCCAGAGCCGCTCGTTTGACAGACCCTCCAGTGACAGTTGACATACGCAGGGAAGTGTCACACGGTTGAGGAACCGTGCTGCCGTGTGCCTGGTTCCCTAGATGATCGATTCCAAGGGGTTCAGTGGTCGTAAGCGGTGAGAGAGCGCATGGTCGGCTGGCCGGTGTGGTCGTTGTGCTAGATCGCTGCGGTGAGGGCGAGGATGCGTTGCAGAACACGGACGGCCACCCCGCTGGGAGTGCGGCCACGGTGGCGTTCGAGGTCGAGTTGACCTTTGAAAGTCTCGTTGACCGATTCGATGATCTGCCTCAGGGGCTTGAACAGCTGTGATCCAGGACGCTCGGCCTCGCCCTTGCGGGACGGCCGCAGCAGTTGGATGTCCAGTTCAGCCAGCTGCTGCTCGAACTCGCTGCCGAAGTAGTTCTTATCGCCGATCAGAGTCTGTCCCGGACGCTCGTCGGTGAGCTGCGGCTCGACTGCAAGGATGTCCAGCAGTCTCTCTCGCTCATCGGCCTTGGCGCCAGTCACCGCGAAGGCGATCGGAAGGCCATGAAGGGTGCAGACCAGGTGCAGTCGAAGTCCCCAGAAGTAGCGGGTGTGGCTGGCGCAGTATCCATATTGGACCCATCCGGCAAGGTCGGAGCGTTTGACGGTCTCGCGGGATCGGCCGCACTTGACCGGTGTGGAGTCCACGACCCACACGTCGTCGCTCCACAGCGTGGTGCCGCAGGCCAACGCACGGGTGAGGCACCGGATGAGGCCGGTGGCCTTGCGCAACCGCTTGTTGTAGCCGGGCTGCTTCGGCAGGTAAGGGAAGAGGGTCCACAGGTGGGCGCGGCATGCCGCAGCCAGCGGGCCTCGGAGGTGAAGCCGAGCATCGCCTGCATCATCGCCAAGGTCACCAGCTCCGCGTCGCTGAGCTGCGGCGCGATGCCCACGGCAGGCCGCCAGGGAGCGAGTTGCGGTGAGTCCTTCAGTAGGTCGTCGGTCCTGACGTAAAGTGCGGTCGCGAGGGAGTCCAAGTCTGTATTCACACACTGAACCTCTTTCATCCTGAGTAGTCGCAGGTCAGGAGCGTGTGAACGGCCTGGACGATGCGGCTGATGCGGTTGGTTGAGCATCGTGCCTGGCGGAGGGTCCGCCATTGCTTGAGTTGGGCGAAGGCGCGTTCGCCTGGTGCTCGGAGGCGGGCGTGGTCGCGGTTGAACAGTTGGTAGTGGTCGGGTTGTTCGCGGTGGTTTTTGTAGGGGGTGCGGACGGTTGCGCCGGCGCCTTGGTAGGCGCGGTCGGCCAGGACGAGGATCTGCCTGGTGAGGCAGGCCTGGACGATGCCGTGAGCCCGTGCCGCGGTCAGGTCGTGGGTGCGTCCGGGCAACGCGCGGGAGAACCACAGTGGAGTGCCGTCTGGGGACGCGATGACCTGCACGTTCATTCCGTGCCGCTTGTGTTTTTGGCTGTAGTACGGCTCGTCTGCGGCGATGCGGTCGGTGGGGATCAGTGTCCCGTCAACGACGACGAAGTCGCCCTCACCCAGGCCCACCAGGGCCTCGCGCAGGCCGGGTGCCCACGAGGCGAGGATCATCAAGGTCTCGTCCACGTACCGCCAAGCCGTCGCCTCCGATACCCCGAAACCGGCTCCGACCTGCGCGAACGTCTCGTTCTTCCGAAGGTGCGCCAACACCAGTAGGGCCTGCTTGAAGCAACCGAGCCGTCGCCAGGGCGAGTTCAGCTCCTGCCGGCGGGCATGGATCAGCCAGGAAACGTGCTCAACGAGTTCGTGCGGGACGTCGAGCATGGAAGAATACGGAACCAACAGGGCTCCTCGGACGCTGCGTGATGAGTGATGTCACCACAGCAACGACCAGGGGCCCTGTCTTGTCACCAACTCCCCTCTGACCAGGCATTTCACCCTCGCAGAGGCAGGATGAAAGAGGTTCACTGAGTGTTTTTCATCCTGGGCCTCCGAGGGTGACAGGTGAAAGCGTTTACGGGATCAGAGATGGCTCGCGCTGCGCACCGAGCCGAGGATGGAAAGGTTCACCATTGCTACTGCGCCTTCTCCCTGCTTCACAATATATTGAGGCGGAACTGTTGAGTTGCCTTATTGGAGGGTGTAGCGGACGTGGCGGGCGTGGATGTAGCTGCGGACGATGGCCGGTTGGCGCTGGTGGTGGGAGCGGCGGGTTTCGTGGGCGAGGTCGTCGGCCGAGTGGGCGCGGGCGGCGTGGATGTGGCGTTTGATGTCCGCATTGAGGGGCTCGTCCGGGTTGGGTTCGGGGCTGTAGTCGGGCATCAGGTGCAGCTCGATCCGCTCGGTGTTTGCCTTGAGCCAGGCGGTCACGGCCTTGCTGCGGTGGACCGGGTGCCGGTCGGCAATCACGTGGACCTTCCGGCCGGCCTGACGGGCAAGCCGGTCCAGGAATCCGGTGAAGGTCTTCGCGGTGAACCTCTCGGTGAACACGGTGAAGTAGAGCGTGCCGCGTGAGGTGATTGCGGACATGGTGTTGACCTTGAAGCGGCGGCTGGACACCCGCGCGATGGGAGTTTGGCTCTTCGGGGCCCAGGACGTGCCGGGCGGGGCCGTATCGGAGCGCAGCCCGCACTGGTCGGCCCAGGCCACCACCGCGTTCTCCGTCTTCGCCCGGGCGGCGATCGCCGGGTACTCGTCCCTCAGCCAGGCATCCACTTTCGCCTGGTCCTGGCGGTAGGAGCGGCGGTCGGGCCGCTGCGGGGAGAAACCGTACCGCCGCAGCCACTTGCCCACACCGCGCTCCGTCATCACCACCCCGGTGACCATCCGCACCAGCTCGGCGACCAGGAGCCTCGTCCACAAGGGCCCGCCGATCAGCAGCTCCTCGCGATCAGCAGCTCCTCGGGCGTGTAGTCGGCCATCGCCTGAAACAGGACCGCACGGTCCTCCGGGCCGATCTTCTCGTGCGGACCCGGCCGGCTCGTCCGTCTCACCACCAAAGCCTCCCAGCCACCCGCCTGGTAGGCACGCCACCAGGAGCCGACCGACCGCTCCGCCACCTGGAACACCTCAGCCGCCTGCCGATACCCCTTCACCTGCCCCGACTCCAGCGCAGCCACCACACGCAACCGCACCACTTCCCACCGTTATGTTTTTCGCGGTCCTGCAAGAGGGCCGCTGGCCTCCGGGCCCGGCATGACTGTTCCCCCCTGTCGAAGGCATGACCTGGGGGGTGGTGTCACCGGGCCCGGGAGGTGCCGTCGGAGACGCTGAGTAAGAGGTCCGACCGCCGCCTGGCCGGGTGCAATGCCCGGCCGCTCGCGGGCGGCAGGTCTGCATAACGTGGATGCGCGCGTACGACACCGACGCCGAGGCCGACACCGGCAACGTTCCTGGAAGGGCGCGATGTTCGATACCGAAGACGTGGGCGTGTTCCTCGGCCTGGACGTCGGCAAGACCGCTCACCACGGCCACGGACTCACCCCGGCCGGCAAGAAGGTCTTCGACAAGCCCCTGCCCAACAGCGAGCCGAAACTGCGGGCCGTGTTCGACAAGCTGGCCGCGAAGTTCGGCACCGTCCTGGTGATCGTGGACCAGCCCGCCTCCATCGGCGCCCTCCCGCTGACCGTCGCCCGCGACGCGGGCTGCAAGGTCGCCTACCTGCCGGGACTGGCGATGCGGCGGATCGCCGACCTCTACCCGGGCGAGGCCAAGACCGATGCGAAAGACGCCGCGGTCATCGCGGACGCGGCCCGCACCATGCCGCACACCCTGCGCTCGCTGGAGGTGACCGACGAGAACACCGCTGAGCTGACCGTGCTCGTCGGCTTCGACCAGGACCTCGCGGCCGAGACCACCCGCACCTCCAACCGCATCCGCGGCCTGCTCACCCAGTTCCACCCCAGCCTGGAGCGAGTCCTGGGTCCCCGCCTCGACCACGTCGCGGTGACCTGGCTGCTGGAACGCTACGGATCCCCGGCCGCCCTGCGAAAAGCCGGACGCCGCAGACTCGTTGAGGTGATCCGCCCCAAGGCCCCGCGCATGGCCACCCGACTGATCGACGACATCTTCGACGCCCTGGACGAACAGACCGTCGTCGTCCCCGGGACCGGCACCCTGGACGTGGTCATCCCGTCCCTGGCCCGTTCCCTCACGGCCGTCCACGAACAGCGCAGGGCCCTGGAAGCCCAGATCAGCGAACTGCTGGAGGCCCACCCTCTTTCCCCGGTCCTGACCTCGATGCCCGGGGTCGCGGTCAGGACCGCCGCCGTCCTGCTGGTCACCGTCGGCGACGGAACCAGCTTCCCCACCGCCGCCCACCTCGCCTCCTACGCCGGCCTCGCCCCGGCCACCAAGTCCTCCGGGACCTCGATCCACGGCGAACACGCACCCCGAGGCGGAAACCGGCAGCTCAAACGCGCAATGTTCCTCTCCGCGTTCGCCGCCCTGCACGACCACGCCTCCCGCACCTACTACGACAAATGCCGAGCCCGCAGGAAAACCCACACGCAAGCCCTCCTCCGCCTCGCACGCCACCGCATCAGCGTGCTCTTCGCCATGCTCCCCGACGGCACCTTCTACGAACTACGCACCCCCGAAACCGCCCCCGCATGACCCACTCCGCCTTGCCGAAGGACATAGAGGCACCCCCCGCCGGCATCACCCGCCGCAGATCCCCAGACTCAGCCACACCCCCCTCAACGAGACAAGCAACTCAACAGTTCCGCCTCAATATTTCCTGCCGCGGAGTCTTTATGGGGAAAAGTTATATTCCGGAGATCTTGGAGGATCTCCGGAATATTTGGGATCGTTGAGCGGACTTCTTCAGCTCGCTTTTGCCGAGGAGGGCGTGGTCCAATGCCCAGCTGCCCGGCCCGATGAAGACGATCAATGCGAAAGCCCAACAGAACATCACGGACGCTTCTCCGCCGTTTTGTAAGGGCCACAGTGAAGTGCCCTGATGAACGGAGAAGTAGGCATACGCCATTGAGCCGGAGTTGACGAACGCGGCGGCACGGGATCTCAGTCCTATCAGGACGAGTATGCCGCCGGTCAGTTGAATAACTGCAGCGTACCAGCCTGGCCAGGAGGCTGTGAGGACGGTTCTACCCGTACCCATTGAGCCGCCGAGGACGCCAAAGATTGAGGATGCGCCGTGGCAGGCAAAGAGAAACGCGACAACTATGCGGAAGAGTGCGACCACGTGTGGGGTTGCTTTCTGGGTAAGCGAGTCGAATGCGGCCCACATTTAGGGAACTCCAGTCTATTGTCGACCTTTTATTGAGCCTCTTTCGCCCTCCGTTTCGGCAAGTCAGGAGGGCGTCTCTCCGGTGAGCTTCTTCAGCTCGGCCACCGAACGAGTGACGGCAGAGGGAAGAAGCCGGTTGGTTGAGAACTCAAATCCCGAGATCTGAGTTGAATCAACTCCCGGCCCAGGGCTTCGTCGTTCAGCGGGTCTGTCCCGCTTGATGACGGTTCAGGTGGCTGGCGCGGTGATGGAGTTCGGGGCTGGGGCGGGGCGCAGGCAGGCACGGCCTCCGGGTGATCATGAGGTGTTGAGTCCCTGATCACCGCAACGGAAGACCGTGCCTGTCCGCTCATCATCGCTCATCCCAGTCGGCCTGGGCCAACTCGCCGGCGCTCGCCCCTCCGACCCTGGGGAACACCCGCATCTGCTGGGCTGCCTCGTGACGGTGCCCGATCCGCGCCGGGCCAAGGGCCGCCGTCATCCCCTCTGCTTCGTCCTTGCGCTCGCCGCGTGTGCGGTGCTGGCCGGCGCGAAATCGCTGACGGCGATCGCTGAATGGGCGGCCGACGCACCGGCCGCCGTGCTCACCGTGCTCGGCGGCCCAACCCGCGAACCCACCGGCCCTGCCGCCCCTGCCGAGGCCACCGTGCGCCGAGTCCTGCAGCGCGTTGACGGCGACGCCCTCGATGCGGCAGTCGGCGCCTGGCTCGCCGCCCGCGACCCAGGCCCCCATCCGCCGGCCAGAACGCGGCCCATCGGCCCCGCCGCTCACTGGCCGTGGACGGCAAGACAGTCCGCGGCGCCCGCTGCACCAACGGCACCCAGGTCCACCTGCTCGCCGCGATGACCGGAACCGGCCTGGTCACCGCCCAGCGCGAGGTCGGCTCCAAGACCAACGAGATCACCGTCTTCCAGCCGATGCTCACCGAGCTCGACCTGACCGACACCGTGGTCACCTTCGACGCCCTGCACTCCCAGCAGGCCCACGCCCGCTTCCTGGTGGAGGAGAAGAACGCCCACTACATCGCCGTGATCAAGGGGAACCAGCCGCTGCTGCACCAGCAGATGAAGCAACTGCCCTGGCGAGACGTCCCGCTGCTGGGCAAGACCCGCGCCACCGCACACGGCCGGGACGAGATCCGCCGCGTCAAGACCGCCACCGTCACCCGCGGCCTCGCCTTCCCCCACTCCGCCCAAGCCGTGCAGATCGTACGTCGCCGCCGGACAGTCACCACCGGCAAGGTCACCCTGGAGCGCGTCTACGCAGTCACCGACCTCACCGCCGAGCAGGCTGGCGCTCCCGAGATCGCACACCGCGTGCGCGAACACTGGGGCATCGAGAACAAGATCCATCACCTCCGCGACACCGCCTTCGCCGAGGACGCCTCGCGCGTACGGACCGGCACCGCCCCCCGGGCCATGGCAGCCCTACGCAACCTGGCCATCGGCGCACTCCGCCTCACCGGATGTGACAACATCGCCGCCAGCCTGCGCACGCACAGCCGAGACGCCACACGGCCGCTGACCACCCTCGGCATCACGTGATCAAACCCGACACAACCCCTGAACGACGCCACCCTGACTCCCGGGACCCCTGTCACTCCTGCATGACCAAGCTGAAGAAGCTCAGTGGCCGTTTTGAAGAAGCTCCTGCTCAGACCTGCCGATACGTCTCGTTCTTCCGCAGATGCGCCAGGACCAGCGGCGTGCTGAGGCCCGTTCACGGACTCAAGCCGCATAGACGAAGACTCCACGATCCCAGGGGATTGCCACCCCTGGCCTGCTCAAGACGCTGCGCAAGCACGATCCGGACTTCGTCCTGCTGGACGGGACCCTCGCCGAGTGCGACCGCGTCGGCGACAGCCGGGCGGACTACTCGGCCAAGCACCGCCGGCACGGCGTGAACGTCCAGGTCCTCACCGATCCGGCCGGCGAGCTGCTGTGGATCTCGCCCGCCCTGCCGGGCCGCACTCATGACCTCACCGCGGCCCGTACCCACCGGATGATCCGGATCTGCGAACGCCAGGGTGTCCCCGTCCTCGCCGACCGTGCCTACACGGGCGCCGGCCCCTGGGTCACCACCGGACTCAAACGGCCACCAGGGCGCGAGTAATAGTCAAGACCTGTGGATCGGTGAAGTTATCGGCTGATGCTCCGGTGCCATCGGATCTCGCCTTCGTGCCATTCGTCGGTGGGTGTGAGCCCGGCGGCAGTGGCGACGGCAGCGGATGCCCGATGTTCGGGGTGGATGTGGGCGATGACGGTGTGCACCGGCTGCCGGCCGAGCCAGTCGACGAGCCCTTGGGCTGCTTCGGTGGCGATGCCCCTTCCCTGCCACGGGGTCCCCACCACCCAGGCGATCTCGGCGATGGGGCCGTGGCCGGAGGGGCTGACCGTCGCCTGGACTGTGCCCGTCAGGCAGGACTCGTCACGGAGCCGGATCACCCAGTTCAGCCAGGACACGGCCGGATCGGGAGAGCCTGCCGTCATGCGCTGGTAGCGCGAGCGCAGGGCTTGCGGGGCGTCCGGCGTGCCGCCGATGAAGGTGTGGAGGGCCGGGTCGGACAGCACCGCGGCCATCTCCTCGGCGTGCTCGACGTGCAGTGGCAGCAGGTCGAGCCTGCTGGTGTTGATGGGCTGGGCCGCGAGGGTACTCATGCTGCGACCACCACGGGGCGTTCGACGAGCTGGCCGCGTTCGAAGCGGGCACCTGTCCGGACGAGGGCGACGAGGTGGGGTGCGTTCACGGCCCGCCACCGTTGCTGGGCGGACTCGACGAGTTTGAAGACCATGGCCAGGGCGGCGGTGCGGGAGCCGGCGCCACGGGTGACCTTGGTCCGCAGTCGGACGGTGGAGAAGGTCGACTCAATGGGGTTCGTGGTCCGCAGATGGATCCAGTGCTCGGCCGGGAAGCCGTAAAACGCCAGCAGTTGCTCCTGGTCGTCGGTGATCTTCTTGACCGCCTTGGGGAACTTCGCGCCATAGAGCTGGGCGAACGTCTTGATCGCCACCTCGGCGTGGTCGCGATCCTCCGCGTTGTAGATGTCCTGGATCGCCCTCTTCGCGCCCGGCTGCGCGGACTTCGGCATGGAGTCGAGGACGTTGGCCGTTTTGTGAACCCAACACCTCTGCTCGTGGGTTTCGGGGAACACCTCCGCCAGGGCCTTCCAGAAGCCTAGGGCGCCGTCGCCGACCGCGAGGACCGGGGCGCGCATGCCCCGGCGGGCGCAGTCCCGCAGCAGGTCAGCCCATGACTCGCCGGATTCTCGGTAGCCGTCCTTGAGGGCGACGAGCTCCTTGGAGCCGTCGGCGCGAACCCCGATGAGCACCAGGACGCACGCCTTGGCCTCCTCCAGACGGACGTTGAGGTGGATGCCGTCGGCCCACACGTAGACGTAGTCGACCTCCGACAGGTCGCGGTCCATGAAGGCGGCGTGGTCGGACTGCCACTGCGTCGTCAGCCGGGTAACCGTCGCCGCCGACAGCCCGGCAGAGGAGCCGAGGAACTGCTCCAGGGCGGGCACGAAGTCGCCAGAGGACAGGCCGTGCAAGTAGAGCAGGGGCAGCACCTCGCTGATCTTCGGCGACTTGCGGCACCACGGCGGCAGGATCGCGGACGAGAACCGCCTGCGCTCGCCGGTCTGTTCGTCGACGCGCTTGTCGTTCACCCGCGGCGCCTTCACCTCGACCACGCCCGCAGCGGTGGTGACCTGCCGGGGTTGGTGATAGCTGTTGCGGACCACCAGGCGGCGCCCCCTGGCGTCGCGCTCATCAGTCAACTCGGCTATGTAAGCGTTGACTTCGGCCTCCAGTGCGGCGGCCAGCATCCGCCGTGCGCCTTCCCGAACAACCTCATCCAACAGCGAACTGCCGCTTGGCGTGGTTCCGTCCTCGTTGACTACGGTAAGCACCGGCGTGCCTTCCCGACCGACGCGGCAACGTCGGCCTATCGATCGATCCATCGGGAAGGTACGCCTCCTTCCGTCAGGAGTGATCCACAGGTATTGAGCATTGCTCGTCCGCCGCCGCGCCCGATCGCCGCGTCTTCAGGCCAGGACCGGTCGGCGATCGCGGAAGACTGCCCTGTACTGACAATTGCTGCTGGTCCCTGCGCGGACGAGGCGAGGGAGTCCAGCATCAGTGAGCCTCTTTCATCCTGGGGTTGCGAGGGTGACGGACGACAGTGTTTCCGCAGGTCGGACATGGTTGGTGCTGCGCACCGAGCCGAGGATGAAAAAGGCTCAGTGAACCTCTTTCATCCTGCCTCTGCGAGGGTGAAATGCCTGGTCAGAGGGGAGTTGGTGACAAGACAGGGCCCCTGGTCGTTGCTGTGGTGACATCACTCATCACGCAGCGTCCGAGGAGCCCTGTTGGTTCCGTATTCTTCCATGCGCGACGTCCCGCACGAACTCGTTGAGCACGTTTCCTGGCTGATCCATGCCCGCCGGCAGGAGCTGAACTCGCCCTGGCGACGGCTCGGTTGCTTCAAGCAGGCCCTACTGGTGTTGGCGCACCTTCGGAAGAACGAGACGTTCGCGCAGGTCGGAGCCGGTTTCGGGGTATCGGAGGCGACGGCTTGGCGGTACGTGGACGAGACCTTGATGATCCTCGCCTCGTGGGCACCCGGCCTGCGCGAGGCCCTGGTGGGCCTGGGTGAGGGCGACTTCGTCGTCGTTGACGGGACACTGATCCCCACCGACCGCATCGCCGCAGACGAGCCGTACTACAGCCAAAAACACAAGCGGCACGGAATGAACGTGCAGGTCATCGTGTCCCCAGACGGCACTCCACTGTGGTTCTCCCGCGCGTTGCCCGGACGCACCCACGACCTGACCGCGGCACGGGCTCACGGCATCGTCCAGGCCTGCCTCACCAGGCAGATCCTCGTCCTGGCCGACCGCGCCTACCAAGGCGCCGGCTCAACCGTCCGCACCCCCTACAAGAACCACCGCGAACAACCCGACCACTACCAACTGTTCAACCGCGACCACGCCCGCCTCCGAGCACCAGGCGAACGCGCCTTCGCCCAACTCAAGCAATGGCGGACCCTCCGCCAGGCACGATGCTCAACCAACCGCATCAGCCGCATCGTCCAGGCCGTTCACACGCTCCTGACCTGCGACTACTCAGGATGAAAGAGGTTCAGTGGCGGGTCTTCACTTCATCTCTTTTGCGAAATAGGCCGCCGCCCAGCGCAGGATCTCCCGCTCGAGCTCCCACTCCTTCTCGGCCTTGCGCAGCCGGCTGTTCTCCGCGCACAGCCGGGCCAGTTCCTCGCCCCGGCTCTCTGGGTTCTGCCCGCCAAAGCTGTGAGTGCGGCCAGCCTGTTCGTCGGCCTGGCGCACCCAGCTCCGCAGCGTCTCGCCGGTCACCCCGATATCCACCGCGACCGCCGCATACATGCGCTTCCCACCCACCGCCCAGTACAACACGACGGCATCATTCCTGAACTCCTCCGGATACGCAGACCAACCTCCCCCCAAGACACCCTTCCGCGGACCTGCAAGATCCATTGCCAAAGTGTCCACACCACCGGGGCCACCTCAAAGCCCCCACACACCCCACCGGCGCAACAAACGGGACGAAGTCGCAGCCTCGTCAGACAGCGATCACCGCTGACGAATTGAGGCCAAGGTCAGAGTCAGACGAAGATCACCAATGGGTCACTTTTGATGCGCTGCCTTCAGGGAGCCAGAGTTCGACCGCCGTCGAGACGGAGAATCCTCACCGCCACACGGTAAACGCCAATGGCACAGCACAACTGCATATGCAGGCCGATGCCCACCAGGAGAAGTGACGGATTCGCCACCGGGCCCCGCCGCAGCCCCGCCACCTCACGTCAATGGTTGGAGCTACCTTCACCCTAGAGTAAGAAAGCTGGGGATTCTTCTGCCACCCGAGACCAAAAAACTCAGATGCCTCCAGGAGATACCCGTGAACAGCCGGTACACGAGAATCATCCGATTGGCCTAATCGCCTCAACCGAATTATGCCGACTACCAGCGGCGACACTAGTAGTGACGTAGCCCACCATCACGCAACAGCTCGTAAGCTGTCTTTCCGGCCGAGGGCTCAATGGTTCGCACGGCCCGAAGAGGTGTTCCCACTGTTAAGGAGCCGCCGATGGCGGAGGTACTAACCTGGGTGATGCAGCGGCGGGCAACCCTGACCAACCAAGCTGAGCGACTACGCAAAGAGCTTGCGGAGATCGAAGCCGAGGTCGCGCGGCTTGGGGCAGCAGAGGAGGTACTCGGTCAGTTCATCAAGACCGGACGCATCAACAGAGTTGATATTCTGGAGGCGGACGCGGAGCTGGAACGGGTCGTCAACGTGCCGTGCCAGATTGGGATGTCTACGACACTGAATCGAGAAAACAGTGTGAACGAAGACACCCTTTCCTCACATGTGCAGCCGGTCACTTCCGCTTTCGACCCCGAGACAGAGCTTCAGAGGATGGGCGTCCCCATCCAGTATGTCCCTCTCCACGGCGCACTTGCAGCCTGGGACCCCGAACAAGGGAAGGTGCTTTGCAGTCTCGGTCTGAGCCTCATCCAAAAACGCTGCTCCCTCACACATGAGCTAGCGCACATCGTCCTGAAGCATCAACGCTGCGCTTACACGGGTGAAGGTGTCACAACCATTACGTCTTTCACTCAAGAGCGTGCTGCAGAAATGTGGGCTGCACGTAAACTCATCAGCCCCGTACAGCTGGCCATAGCCCGCGAATCTAGGCTCTCATCAGCCGACATCGCACGTGAACTCGGAGTTACTACACGCGTTTACCGCGCACGGCTGCTAGCCGAGGAGCACGACGAACAACGCTGGCTGGGCACTGAATCCGATGGCTTCTGATCCGTCAGAGCCGAGCAATGCTCAATACCTGTGGATCACTCCTGACGGAAGGAGGCGTACCTTCCCGATGGATCGATCGATAGGCCGACGTTGCCGCGTCGGTCGGGAAGGCACGCCGGTGCTTACCGTAGTCAACGAGGACGGAACCACGCCAAGCGGCAGTTCGCTGTTGGATGAGGTTGTTCGGGAAGGCGCACGGCGGATGCTGGCCGCCGCACTGGAGGCCGAAGTCAACGCTTACATAGCCGAGTTGACTGATGAGCGCGACGCCAGGGGGCGCCGCCTGGTGGTCCGCAACAGCTATCACCAACCCCGGCAGGTCACCACCGCTGCGGGCGTGGTCGAGGTGAAGGCGCCGCGGGTGAACGACAAGCGCGTCGACGAACAGACCGGCGAGCGCAGGCGGTTCTCGTCCGCGATCCTGCCGCCGTGGTGCCGCAAGTCGCCGAAGATCAGCGAGGTGCTGCCCCTGCTCTACTTGCACGGCCTGTCCTCTGGCGACTTCGTGCCCGCCCTGGAGCAGTTCCTCGGCTCCTCTGCCGGGCTGTCGGCGGCGACGGTTACCCGGCTGACGACGCAGTGGCAGTCCGACCACGCCGCCTTCATGGACCGCGACCTGTCGGAGGTCGACTACGTCTACGTGTGGGCCGACGGCATCCACCTCAACGTCCGTCTGGAGGAGGCCAAGGCGTGCGTCCTGGTGCTCATCGGGGTTCGCGCCGACGGCTCCAAGGAGCTCGTCGCCCTCAAGGACGGCTACCGAGAATCCGGCGAGTCATGGGCTGACCTGCTGCGGGACTGCGCCCGCCGGGGCATGCGCGCCCCGGTCCTCGCGGTCGGCGACGGCGCCCTAGGCTTCTGGAAGGCCCTGGCGGAGGTGTTCCCCGAAACCCACGAGCAGAGGTGTTGGGTTCACAAAACGGCCAACGTCCTCGACTCCATGCCGAAGTCCGCGCAGCCGGGCGCGAAGAGGGCGATCCAGGACATCTACAACGCGGAGGATCGCGACCACGCCGAGGTGGCGATCAAGACGTTCGCCCAGCTCTATGGCGCGAAGTTCCCCAAGGCGGTCAAGAAGATCACCGACGACCAGGAGCAACTGCTGGCGTTTTACGGCTTCCCGGCCGAGCACTGGATCCATCTGCGGACCACGAACCCCATTGAGTCGACCTTCTCCACCGTCCGACTGCGGACCAAGGTCACCCGTGGCGCCGGCTCCCGCACCGCCGCCCTGGCCATGGTCTTCAAACTCGTCGAGTCCGCCCAGCAACGGTGGCGGGCCGTGAACGCACCCCACCTCGTCGCCCTCGTCCGGACAGGTGCCCGCTTCGAACGCGGCCAGCTCGTCGAACGCCCCGTGGTGGTCGCAGCATGAGTACCCTCGCGGCCCAGCCCATCAACACCAGCAGGCTCGACCTGCTGCCACTGCACGTCGAGCACGCCGAGGAGATGGCCGCGGTGCTGTCCGACCCGGCCCTCCACACCTTCATCGGCGGCACGCCGGACGCCCCGCAAGCCCTGCGCTCGCGCTACCAGCGCATGACGGCAGGCTCTCCCGATCCGGCCGTGTCCTGGCTGAACTGGGTGATCCGGCTCCGTGACGAGTCCTGCCTGACGGGCACAGTCCAGGCGACGGTCAGCCCCTCCGGCCACGGCCCCATCGCCGAGATCGCCTGGGTGGTGGGGACCCCGTGGCAGGGAAGGGGCATCGCCACCGAAGCAGCCCAAGGGCTCGTCGACTGGCTCGGCCGGCAGCCGGTGCACACCGTCATCGCCCACATCCACCCCGAACATCGGGCATCCGCTGCCGTCGCCACTGCCGCCGGGCTCACACCCACCGACGAATGGCACGAAGGCGAGATCCGATGGCACCGGAGCATCAGCCGATAACTTCACCGATCCACAGGTCTTGACTATTACTCACTTCACCAACAGAAAATAGCTCCCTAAATTCGAAGCAATCCCCAACTATAGAAGCAACGCAAAGAAATGCAGTCTACAGCCGCAGGGGATGCGGTTCTCACCAGCAGTCGCAACCTCGACCTGCCCCCCCTTTAACCTGTGGAGTTACCAATGTCATCCTCCCTGCCTAATTACGACGATCCAACGCGCCGCCTACTGACGGCGAGGGAGGCTGCGGAAGTCGCTCATGTCACACCAGCTTGCATTCGACAATGGGTAAGACGTGGCTACTTGACCCCGACAGCAAGCTACCGACGCGGCAAAAAAGTTCACCTGTTCCTCGAATCGCACATATTGAAAGTCGAACGAGATCGACGGGTTCGACAACGGCAGGTCTCGACGACTGCAGATTCTTCATCCACTGAACCTCTTTCATCCTGAGTAGTCGCAGGTCAGGAGCGTGTGAACGGCCTGGACGATGCGGCTGATGCGGTTGGTTGAGCATCGTGCCTGGCGGAGGGTCCGCCATTGCTTGAGTTGGGCGAAGGCGCGTTCGCCTGGTGCTCGGAGGCGGGCGTGGTCGCGGTTGAACAGTTGGTAGTGGTCGGGTTGTTCGCGGTGGTTCTTGTAGGGGGTGCGGACGGTTGCGCCGGCGCCTTGGTAGGCGCGGTCGGCCAGGACGAGGATCTGCCTGGTGAGGCAGGCCTGGACGATGCCGTGAGCCCGTGCCGCGGTCAGGTCGTGGGTGCGTCCGGGCAACGCGCGGGAGAACCACAGTGGAGTGCCGTCTGGGGACGCGATGACCTGCACGTTCATTCCGTGCCGCTTGTGTTTTTGGCTGTAGTACGGCTCGTCTGCGGCGATGCGGTCGGTGGGGATCAGTGTCCCGTCAACGACGACGAAGTCGCCCTCACCCAGGCCCACCAGGGCCTCGCGCAGGCCGGGTGCCCACGAGGCGAGGATCATCAAGGTCTCGTCCACGTACCGCCAAGCCGTCGCCTCCGATACCCCGAAACCGGCTCCGACCTGCGCGAACGTCTCGTTCTTCCGAAGGTGCGCCAACACCAGTAGGGCCTGCTTGAAGCAACCGAGCCGTCGCCAGGGCGAGTTCAGCTCCTGCCGGCGGGCATGGATCAGCCAGGAAACGTGCTCAACGAGTTCGTGCGGGACGTCGCGCATGGAAGAATACGGAACCAACAGGGCTCCTCGGACGCTGCGTGATGAGTGATGTCACCACAGCAACGACCAGGGGCCCTGTCTTGTCACCAACTCCCCTCTGACCAGGCATTTCACCCTCGCAGAGGCAGGATGAAAGAGGTTCACTGAACCTCTTTCATCCTGTTCCGGCCGGGTGAAATGGGCTGGTCAGGTGGGGTGACATGGCGAAGCCCCTCGTCGTTGGTGTGGTGATCTCACTCAACACGCCATCGGCCGCGGGGGGCTTTGTTGGTTCCGTATCCTTCCATGCTCGACGTCCCGCACGAGCTGGTCGAGCACGTCTCCTGGCTCATCTACGCCCGAAGGCGTGAACTTCGCTCGGCCTGGCGGAGGTTGAGCTGCTTCAAGCAGGCCCTTCTGGTTCTGGCACACCTGCGGAAGAACGAGACGTTGGCACAGGTCGGTGCCGGGTTCGGAGTTTCCGAGGCCACCGCGTGGCGGTATGTACACGAGACCGTCGAAGTCCTCGCCTCGTGGGCGCCGGGACTGCACGAGGCCCTCGTCGGCTTGGGCGAAGGCGACTTCGTCATCCTCGACGGCACGCTCATCCCCACCGACCGCATCAAGGCCGACGAGCCGTACTACTCGCAGAAACACAAGAAGCATGGCATGAACGTCCAGGTCATCGCACGTCCCGACGGCACACCGCTGTGGTTCTCACGGGCAACGCCGGGCCGAACCCACGACCTGACCGCAGCACGCGCCCACGGCATCGTCCAGGCCTGCCTCAGCCGCCAGATCCTCGTCCTGGCCGACCGCGCTTACCAGGGCGCCGGCGCCACTGTCCGCACCCCGTACTACGGCTACCGCGACCTGCCCGAGCACTACCAGCAGTACAACCGCGACCACGCCGGCCTGCGCGCTCCCGGCGAACGCGCCTTCGCCCGCCTCAAGTCCTGGCGACTGCTGCGGCGAGCGCGCTGCTCAACCAACCGCATCGGCAGGACTGTGGCAGCCGTGCACACCCTCTTGACCTGCCAATACTCAGGATGAAAGAGGTTCACTGGTTTTCTGGCAGGGCTGACGCAAGTTCCTGTTGATCATGGATCTGGGCTGGTGGGAGGCCCCCGCGACCTGAAGAGCCGAAGTTCCGTTGGGATCAGCTGAGACTCCAACTCGGCTGTCCAGAACGGAACTTCGGCGTTGTCGTATCCTGCCATATCCCTTTGCTCACACTCCGCAATTGTCGATGGGGATCCGGAGGTGTTCGATTCCCGTAGTCGCCGGGGTCGGCGCTGGCCGTTGCTTCCGGTCCTTCGTGCCGCGCAGGCCGCGGTGATCGCGGGTGCCACGTCCTTCACGGCGATCGCCGACTGGCTGCGTCACAGCACCCAGGACGCGCGTGCCCGCCTGGACTTTCCCTCCAACGGAAGCCTCGGAGTCCGCCCCGTTCCGGCCAAGGACACTGTCCGGCGTCTGCTGTTGATGACCTGCCCGCAGGGGCTCACGGCTCTGCTGACCGGCCGCGCCATGACGGAAGGGCGTCCTGAGCGTCTGGCGGTGGACGGCAAAAGCGTTCGCAGCTCGCGCACCCGCACCGCCCACTCTGCGCACTTGCTGTCAGGTTGCGATGAGAATGGCCTGGTCACCGGGCAGATGCGCATCCCGGACAAGACGAACGAGATCCCGTGCCTGCGCCAGTTGTACGCCGACGTCGACCTGACCGACACCTGGGTGACCCTGGACGCGCTCCACACCCAGACCGAGACCGCGAAGTTCCTCATCGAGGCGAAGAAGGCACACTTCGTCATGGCGATGAAGGCCAACCAGCCGACGCTGTACGCGGCGTGCCGGCGCCTGCCGTGGGAGCGGGCGAAGGCCCGGCACACCGAGCAGAGTCGAGCACACGGACAGCTGGAGCGGCGCACCATCACCGTGCTGACGCACGACGGCCTGGACTTTCCCCATGTGGCGCAAGTGGCGCGGATCTACCGCACCCGCACCGAGATCGCCACGGGCAAGCAGACCCGCGAAATCATCCACGTCATCACCGACTTGACGTCCCAGCAGGCCAAACCGCATCAGCTCGCCGCCGCCGTCCGGGGGCACTGGGCTATCGAGAACAAGATCCATTACGTTCGAGACGCAGTGTGGTCCGAGGACCGCTCCCGCATCCAGCCCGGACACGGGCCCGAAAACATGGCCACACTCCGCAACATCGCGATGAACCTGCTACGGAAGAACGGGGCCACCAACATCGCCCAAGCAGTCCGCGAGCAGTCCTACCACCCCTTCACCACACCCCTGGACCTCCTCGGACTACCACCCCGACCTGCGGAAACACACAGTAATTAGCTTCTTGCGTTAGCCCTGGGTTTTCTGGAGTGACGCAGGAGGTTCGGCCGCGAAGTAGGCGGCCTCGTGCTCGGCGGGGGTGATGTGGCCGAGCTCGCCGTGCAGGCGTCGCTGGTTGAACCAGTCGATGTACTCGGCGACGGCGATTTCGATGTCGTTGATGCCGGTCCACGGTCCCTTGTTGCGGATCAGCTCGGCCTTGAACAGGCTGTTGAATGCCTCGGCCAGGGCGTTGTCGTACGAGTCGCCCTTGGAGCCGACCGAGGCCACGGCGGCTTCCTGTTTGAGGCGTTCGGTGTAGCGGATGGCACGGTATTGGACTCCGCGGTCCGAGTGGTGCGTGAGTCCGGTGAGGTCGGATCCGGTGTGCCGGCGGCGCCAGATGGCCATCTCCAGGGCGTCGAGGGCGAGGTCGGTGTAGAGGCTGGTGGCGACCTGCCAGCCGACGACCTTGCGGGAGAAGACGTCGATGACGAAGGTGGCGTAGACCCAGCCGGAGAAGGTGCGGATGTAGGTGATGTCCGCAACCCAGAGCTGGTTCGGGGCGGTCGCGGTGAACTGCCGCTCGACCAGGTGGGCGGGTCGGTTGGTCTTCGGGGCCGGGCGGGTGGTGCGTGGGCTCTTGGCCCGGATCACTCCGCGCAACCCGGCCTGGCGCATGAGGCGTTCGACCGTGCAGCGGGCCACCTGGTGCCCTTCGCGGACCAGGGCGGCGTGGATCTTGTGGGCTCCGTAGACGCCGTAGTTGTCGGCGTGGATGCGGTGTATCTCCTCGGTGAGGTGTCCGTCGCGCAGGCTGCGAGCCGACGGCGGGCGGGTGTGGGCGGCGTAGTAGGTGCTCGGCGCGATCGGCGCGTCGGTCTCGGCGAGGACGTCGCAGATCGGCTGGACGCCGAACGTCTCCTTGTACTTGGCGATGTAGGCGACCTTCATCGCAGTGGACGGTCCAGCTCCGCGGCGAAGAAAGCCGAGGCGGACTTCAATATCGCGTTCGCCCGCCGCAGTTCCTTCACCTCCCGCTCCAGCTGCGCGATCCGGGGGGCCTCCGCGCTGGTAGTACCGGGCACCATGCCCTCGTCGGCCTCGGCCCGCTTCACCCAGCCCCGCAGAGCCTCGGGGTGCACATCGAGCCGGTCGGCGATCCGCTTGATCGCACCAGCCCGACCAACCGGATCCTTACGAGCCTCGACCGCCAGACGTGTCGCACGTTCGCGCAGTTCATCGGGGTACTTACGGGGAGCAGCCATGATCGGCATCCTTCCGGGTCTTGATGATCTCCATCAAACCCGGGGCGGTTCAAAGGGCACCCCTGAACGCCTTCCAACCCCAACCAACTCGCCAGGCAACATGCCCGCACATCAATCGCGGGCAAGGCCGTTAGGGCTCGCAGAGAATCAACGTGTTGCTTCCGGCCCTGTGGCGCGTTGATGTGGTATGCGCGTCCCCAAGTCGATCCGTGACCAACTCGCTGTGAAGTTTGAGGTGTTGTTTCCACATCTGGATGAGCGACAGCGGCGTCTCCTGATGGGGGCCGAGGCCCGGATCCTGGGGCACGGCGGGATCCGGGCGGTTGCCCAGGCGGCCCAGGTCAGCGAGACCACGGTCCGTAAGGGCGTCGATGAGCTGGAGGCAGGCGAGGAACCGCTGGGCCGGGTGCGGCGGCCCGGTGGTGGAAGGAAGAAGTCTGCCGTCCTTGACCCGGGGTTGAGGCGCGCGTTGTTGGCGCTGGTGGAGCCGGACGAGCGGGGCGATCCGATGTCGCCGCTGTGCTGGACGGTGAAGTCGACCAGGAACCTCGCGGCCGAGCTGACTCGTCAGGGGCACAAGGTGAGTGCGGACACGGTCGGGGATCTGCTGCGGGAGGAGGGCTTCAGTCTGCAGGCCAACGCCAAGACCGTGGAGGGCAGGCAGCACCCGGATCGGGATGCCCAGTTCCGCCATATCAACGACCGGGCCAAGGGGCACATGGCCGCCGGGCAGCCGGTGATCAGCGTGGACACGAAGAAGAAGGAGCTGGTGGGCGATTACAAGAACGCCGGATGTCAGTGGCGTCCGGCCGGCGAGCCGGTGCTGGTCAAGACACATGACTTCCTGGACCGGCAGGGCCCGGGCAAGGCGATCCCCTATGGCATCTACGACTTGGCCGCGAATACCGGCTGGGTGAATGTCGGATGCGATCACGACACAGCCGCTTTCGCCGTGGAATCCATCCGCCGCTGGTGGCAGGCCCGGGGCCGGCACGACTACCCACGTGCGACCCGGTTGCTGATCACTGCGGACGCGGGCGGTTCCAATGGCTACCGCACCCGTGCCTGGAAGACCGAACTCGCCGCGTTCGCCGGTGAGACGGGCCTGGACATCACGGTCTGCCACATGCCCCCTGGGACTTCGAAGTGGAACAAAGTGGAACACCGGCTGTTCTCCCACATCTCCATGAACTGGCGCGGCAGACCGCTGACCAGCCACGACGTCGTCGTCAACAGCATCGCTGCGACCACCACCTGCACCGGGTTGAAAGTCCACGCCGAACTCGACACAGGCACTTACGACACCGGTGTGAAGATCACCGACGGCGAGATCGACGCGCTGCCGCTGAGCCGGCACCGCTTCCACGGCGACTGGAACTACACGCTCCACCACCGCCCCCAGGCACCTCCCGACTGCGAGACAGACCCCAGGGCCTCCTCCGCGATCGACGTAGAACGGCCCGTTCACTTGACTGGGTTCAGCACCTCTCCACTGCGGGACCCGGAGCTGACCGGCATGACCACCGAGCAACTGGACGCTCTGACCCACTCCTTGAGCCCGGCTCTGGCGGACCAGCGCGAACGGCTTCGCCACGAACGCCGGGGCGGTGAGCGACTTCGCGCACCAGGCGCAGGCTCCAAGGACAAGCTTTCCGACAGCGACCGGATCCTGGCCACGGTGCTGTGCCTGCGCAGGATCGGCACTCACGAACTGCTTGCCAGGCTCTTCGGCGTCGCCACGAGCACCCTCACCCGGGCCGTCCAGGAAGTCCGGCCCCTCCTGACCGACACAGCCATCCCGGCCTCAACCGCCCGATTCCGCACTCCCACGGACGTCGCCGCCCACCTCAACAAGTACGGCAACCAGCCCCCAGGGAAGATCAAATCCGCATGTTGATTCTCTGCGAGCCCTTATCGCGCGAACGCGCTGTTGGACGCTCACCGCGAGGACCCGGAGTTCGGCTACCGGTTCCTGGCCGACGAAGCACGCGATGGCGGACCGGACCGCGTGGCGGATCTGCCGGGGCAACCGCTGGTGGAGCGTGTTCGGCAAGAAGCACGGCCGGGGCAAGAAGGCCGGCCCGCCCGTGCACGACGACCTCGTGAGCCGCAACTTCACCGCGGCCGGCCCGAACCGGTTGTGGCTCGCCGAGATCGCCGAACACGCCACCGGCGACGGCAAGCTGTACCTCTGTGCGGTCAAGGACGTGTTCAGCAACAGGATTGTGGGCTACTCCATCGACACGCGGATGAAGTCCCGCCTGGCCGTGACCGCCCTCGACAACGCCGTCGCCCGGCGTGAAAACGTCGACGGATGCATCCTGCACAGCGATCGCGGCTCGCAATTCCGGTCACGGAAGTTCGTCCGGGCACTCGACCGGCACTGCATGGCCGGATCGATAGGGAGGGTCGGGGCGGCCGGCGACAACGCAGCCATGGAGTCCTTCTTCAGTCTGCTGCAGAAGAACGTCCTCGACCGCCGGAGCTGGTCCACTCGCGAGGAACTGCGGATCGCGATCGTGACCTGGATCGAGCGGACCTACCACCGACGCCGCAGACAAGCCGCACTCGGGCGGCTGACCCCCGTCGAATTCGAGACCGTCATGACGACACCGGCCCTCCAGGCCGCGTGACCCAACCTGTCACCCAAACCTGCAGCAGACCCATTGGGGTCAAGGCCCGGGAGCAGAAAAGCTGTCAGCCATGCACGCTGGCCATCAGCTCACGCATGGCGTGGGAGTTGTAGATGTTCCAACGGTCCCAGACGAGCACGATCGGCGCCTTGACGAGCTGCTGGAGAGCGTCGATCAGCGCGATGAAGTCCCGTTCTTCCATGCTGTGGCGTTTGCCTTTGCCTGCGGGACGGGTGCGCAGGCGGTGGCACAGCCGGGTGCGGGAGCCGGGCCTCATCGATCGGCCCGGCCACCGACAGCCGTCCCGAGCCTCGGCCGCTGACCGTCACGACGGGTGTTCGGCCACGCCTGCCCCACGTGCGTCCTTTGGACGGCCGACGGGTGAAGCCTGCCTCGTCCTCGAAGCAGAGTACCCCGCAGGCCGCCCGGGCCCTTCTACCTCCGCTCAGGCCGCCTCCTTCCACGCGGTCACGGCCTGCTCGTCGCGCGCAGCCATCCGCCGCGCGGGTACCTGCGGGCTGAAGCCCAGCTGGTGCATCAACCGCGTCGCACCCGAGACGCTGTAGGAAACATGGAACGTCCTGCCGATCAGCGTGGCTACCCGGGCAGCGATCCACACCTGGTCCTCCACCCAACCGTGCGCGGCCGGAGCCTGCTCCAGGTACCCGGCCAACTTCTCCAGACAGCGCGGCGGCAGACGGCACCGCCGTCCGCTCGGGCCACGCGAGGCCAGGGGCTGCATATCGCCGTCCGCCACATCTGATGCCACTGGTAGGCCGACTTCCGGCTCACCCGCAGTCGCCGCGCGACCTCCGGCGGCTTGACTTTCTGCTCGAACAGCTCGGCCGCTTGCATCCGTAGCGCCTCCCGGCCCAGGGCTTCGTCGTTCAGCGGGTCTGTCCCGCTTGATGACGGTTCAGGTGGCTGGCGCGGTGATGGAGTTCGGGGCTGGGGCGGGGCGCAGGCAGGCACGGCCTCCGGGTGATCATGAGGTGTTGAGTCCCTGATCACCGCAACGGAAGACCGTGCCTGTCCGCTCATCATCGCTCATCCCAGTCGGCCTGGGCCAACTCGCCGGCGCTCGCCCCTCCGACCCTGGGGAACACCCGCATCTGCTGGGCTGCCTCGTGACGGTGCCCGATCCGCGCCGGGCCAAGGGCCGCCGTCATCCCCTCTGCTTCGTCCTTGCGCTCGCCGCGTGTGCGGTGCTGGCCGGCGCGAAATCGCTGACGGCGATCGCTGAATGGGCGGCCGACGCACCGGCCGCCGTGCTCACCGTGCTCGGCGGCCCAACCCGCGAACCCACCGGCCCTGCCGCCCCTGCCGAGGCCACCGTGCGCCGAGTCCTGCAGCGCGTTGACGGCGACGCCCTCGATGCGGCAGTCGGCGCCTGGCTCGCCGCCCGCGACCCAGGCCCCCATCCGCCGGCCAGAACGCGGCCCATCGGCCCCGCCGCTCACTGGCCGTGGACGGCAAGACAGTCCGCGGCGCCCGCTGCACCAACGGCACCCAGGTCCACCTGCTCGCCGCGATGACCGGAACCGGCCTGGTCACCGCCCAGCGCGAGGTCGGCTCCAAGACCAACGAGATCACCGTCTTCCAGCCGATGCTCACCGAGCTCGACCTGACCGACACCGTGGTCACCTTCGACGCCCTGCACTCCCAGCAGGCCCACGCCCGCTTCCTGGTGGAGGAGAAGAACGCCCACTACATCGCCGTGATCAAGGGGAACCAGCCGCTGCTGCACCAGCAGATGAAGCAACTGCCCTGGCGAGACGTCCCGCTGCTGGGCAAGACCCGCGCCACCGCACACGGCCGGGACGAGATCCGCCGCGTCAAGACCGCCACCGTCACCCGCGGCCTCGCCTTCCCCCACTCCGCCCAAGCCGTGCAGATCGTACGTCGCCGCCGGACAGTCACCACCGGCAAGGTCACCCTGGAGCGCGTCTACGCAGTCACCGACCTCACCGCCGAGCAGGCTGGCGCTCCCGAGATCGCACACCGCGTGCGCGAACACTGGGGCATCGAGAACAAGATCCATCACCTCCGCGACACCGCCTTCGCCGAGGACGCCTCGCGCGTACGGACCGGCACCGCCCCCCGGGCCATGGCAGCCCTACGCAACCTGGCCATCGGCGCACTCCGCCTCACCGGATGTGACAACATCGCCGCCAGCCTGCGCACGCACAGCCGAGACGCCACACGGCCGCTGACCACCCTCGGCATCACGTGATCAAACCCGACACAACCCCTGAACGACGCCACCCTGACTCCCGGCCCCGACGCCCCGCAGTGATCAGACCGCCCCATTCGCATATCTCACACACCACGGAATACAACCAACACCCGAGCCGCATCAGGGACTTCAGGAAAGATCACCCTGACGAGCCGAAGTCAGTACTAGACAGACGCACCACTCTACGAGCGGAGGCCTAACATGCTGGAACCCGTGCTGATAGTGCTAGCGTCCTGCGCCCTGGCATGGGGTGCGTTACTGCTTATTCAAAAGGTATGGCCGCCTACACAGCGAGCACCACATAATGACGTGCTCGGGTTTGTCTACGCGGTGGTGGGCGTGCTCTACGCCATGGTTCTCGCGTTCATGGTGATCGTCGTCTGGGAAAATACTGGGGCAGCACAGCAGACCGTGTACGCCGAGATGGTGGCACTACGTCAAGTCCACGACCTCGCCGCCGCGCTGCCTGCGGGCCAAGGGGCCGGGGTCATCGCCGAGGAGAGAGCATATGTCGAGTCAGTCATTACCCATGAGTGGCCACACATAGACCATGGCGTCGATCCCAAAACTGAGCAGCACGCCGCTAACTTGCGGACCGCGATGCTACGCATCAACCCAGGAACTGATCCCCAACAGCAGGCGATCTACACGCATTTGCTAGATCGACAGCACGATTGGCTGCTATCCCGCCGAGAACGGATTGAACGAGCCGGAGAGGGAATCAAGCCAGCCTTCTGGTGGTTCATGGTCATCGGCGCAGTTCTGACCATCGGCTACATCTACCTTTTCGGACTCACCCGGACATGGCCACACCTCATCACAACGCTGATCCCGACGATAATGATCGTGGGAATGCTGGTGCTGATCTGGGACGCCTCCAAGCCCTTCCACGGCATGATCTCCATCAGCCCAGAACCATTCAAGACTATGCTCACAAGCTGGCAATGAGACATCCCCCATAAACCGACGGCCAGTCACGGAGGGTTATTCACATTCACGGGCTTTCACCAGCCCTTCTTGTAGAAGGTGAGGGCGGTGATGGTGCGGACGATGTTGGGGAAGCGGGTGAGGGGGCCGCGGTAGCGGGTGGCGAGGATCTTCCAGTCCTTCAGGTGTGCAATCGCGCGTTCGACTGCAGCGCGGAGGGTGTTGATGGACTGGTTGGCCACCTTGTCTCCCACGGAGCGTTCGCGGCCGGGCGGCTTGCGTTGGCCTGTGAGCAGGCTGGTCCCGACGTGGCCGAGGTCGCCGATGTTCTCACGGGCGGCGAACGCCTCGGGGAAAGTTGACTGTCGCCAGGCATGGGTATCGTGCCGGCTTCCGGGCACGGGCTCGGACACTGCGAGCAGGTCCCCGGCAAATGTGGCGGCGATCTGCAGGTTGAAGCCGGTGTCGCGGTGCTTGCCAGAGAACATCGAGGTGCCCTCCCTCGCCCAGTCCCAGGTACGAATCAGGGTGCCATCGATGAGTACGATCCGCCCCCGCGAGACCTCGGTCGAGTCGGGAACATGACTGTTCAGGACCTTCTCCACCACGGGGAGCAGGCCCGTCCAGTGAACCGCCCCGTGTCAGGTAGAGACTCGATTCCGTGAAAGGATTGAGTCATGGCACGACCCTCCCGTTACCCGCTTGAGTTGCGCCGTCGCGCGGTGCGCATGTTCGCCGAAGTGCGCGACGACTACCCGAACGAGACGGCGGCCCTGCAGGCGGTCGTGGACAAGCTCGGCATCGGTTCCCGCGAGACTCTGCGGAACTGGGTGAAGCAGCAAGAGATCGACGCTGGGCAACGTCCGGGGACGACCACGGAGGAGTCCGCCCAGCTCAAGGCACTGAACCTTGAGGAGCCCCGAAGTTCTCGGACAGCGGTCCCCATAGGATCGAAGTCCAGAACGACGGAGAGAGCACGTGGCACAGAAGCGTAGGAAGTTCAGTCCCGAATTTCGGGACGAGGCGGTCAAGATGGTGGTTGTGGAGTCCCGCCCGATCGCTGAGGTCGCCCGAGAGATACAGGTGAACGAGGGAACGCTGGGCACCTGGGTCAGCCGGTACCGGCAAGAGCACGCCGGTGAGGAGCCCCCGTTGAACATCAGCGAACGTGCCCGCCTTCGCGAATTGGAACGTGAGAACCGGGAACTCCGTATGAAGACCGAGTTCCTGGGAAAAGCTGCGGCCTTCTTCGCCCAGGAATACCGGTGACGGAGAAGTACGAGTTCATCGACGGCGAGTCTGACAACTTTCCCGTGCAGCAGATGTGCGCCTGGGCGGGAGTGTCCACGTCGGGCTTTTACCATTGGAGATCGAGGCCATTGTCGGCCACGGCGAAGCGCCGTGCAGAACTGAAGACCGTCATCCTCCAGGTCTTCTCTGACTCGCAGGAGACCTACGGCTACCGGCGTGTCCACGCCGCGCTCCAGCGAATGAACGTGCAGGCCGGAGCAGAACTGGTCCGCGCGCTGATGCGCGAGCTCGGTCTGGTGCCGTGCCAGCCGCGGCCCTGGCGGGCGACCACGATCGCCGATGATGCGGCGCCGGCCACGCCAGACCTTCTGGCCCGTGACTTCACCGCTGACGCTCCCGGGCGCAAACTGGTCAGCGATATCACCTACGTTCACACCTGGGCCGGGTTCCTTTATCTCGCAGCCGTCATCGACTGCCACACCAAAGCTGTGGTCGGCTGGGCGATGGCCGACCACATGAAGACCTCTCTCATATCGGATGCACTCGATATGGCGGCCCGGAACATCGACCTCGCCGAAGGCTGCATATTTCATTCCGATCGCGGCAGTCAATACACGTCTCGGGAACTTCGTCGTAAGCTCGGCTCGTTGGGCCTGCGAGCTTCGGTCGGCCGCACCGGTGTCTGTTGGGACAATGCGATGGCTGAATCCTTCTTCGGCGCCCTCAAAAACGAACTCGTGCACCGAACTACGTTCCCAACACTCGCACATGCCCACCGAGCGATCGTTCGCTACATCGAGATGTTCTACAATCGAAAACGCCTCCACTCCGGACTCGGCTACAAGACCCCCGCAGAAGTCCACGCCGAGTACGAGGAGTTGCAGGCAGTGAACCTCTTTCATCCTGAGTATTGGCAGGTCAAGAGGGTGTGCACGGCTGCCACAGTCCTGCCGATGCGGTTGGTTGAGCAGCGCGCTCGCCGCAGCAGTCGCCAGGACTTGAGGCGGGCGAAGGCGCGTTCGCCGGGAGCGCGCAGGCCGGCGTGGTCGCGGTTGTACTGCTGGTAGTGCTCGGGCAGGTCGCGGTAGCCGTAGTACGGGGTGCGGACAGTGGCGCCGGCGCCCTGGTAAGCGCGGTCGGCCAGGACGAGAGGATCTGGCGGCTGAGGCAGGCCTGGACGATGCCGTGGGCGCGTGCTGCGGTCAGGTCGTGGGTTCGGCCCGGCGTTGCCCGTGAGAACCACAGCGGTGTGCCGTCGGGACGTGCGATGACCTGGACGTTCATGCCATGCTTCTTGTGTTTCTGCGAGTAGTACGGCTCGTCGGCCTTGATGCGGTCGGTGGGGATGAGCGTGCCGTCGAGGATGACGAAGTCGCCTTCGCCCAAGCCGACGAGGGCCTCGTGCAGTCCCGGCGCCCACGAGGCGAGGACTTCGACGGTCTCGTGTACATACCGCCACGCGGTGGCCTCGGAAACTCCGAACCCGGCACCGACCTGTGCCAACGTCTCGTTCTTCCGCAGGTGTGCCAGAACCAGAAGGGCCTGCTTGAAGCAGCTCAACCTCCGCCAGGCCGAGCGAAGTTCACGCCTTCGGGCGTAGATGAGCCAGGAGACGTGCTCGACCAGCTCGTGCGGGACGTCGACCATGGAAGGATACGGAACCAACAAAGCCCCCCGCGGCCGATGGCGTGTTGAGTGAGATCACCACACCAACGACGAGGGGCTTCGCCATGTCACCCCACCTGACCAGCCCATTTCACCCGGCCGGAACAGGATGAAAGAGGTTCAGTCAGCCGGTTGCAGTATGCCACAAATCCAGCGACAGTAGGTTGATGAGCTCACATCGAAGGCAACTCAGGAACTCAACACCTTGAGGCCTATTCACGGGGGTTTCAACCATCGTTCTTGATCACGAGGACGGCCCTGCTCGGTAGCGTGACGTTTGAGAGAGCGTCAGTTAACCACCATGGCAGGGCCGTTGAGCTGGAACATTACGACAGGACTGGACACCGAGCAACTTGACGGGCTGGTCGCACGAGTTCACCAAGAGCTCGTGCAGGATCCGGACCCACCGGTGATGCCGGGGCGGATGTGGGCGCTGGGCCTGTACAAGTCGGTGGTGCTGGTGCTGTTCCTGCTGCGGCAGAACCCAGTCCAGGAGGTGGCCGCCGAGCTGTTCGGGATCTCCCAGGCCACCGTCTCCAGGCGATGGACGGCCCTGCTGCCGATGGTGGAGAAGGTCCTGGCCACGCACGTTCCCGATCCCACCGAGGCCTCTGCCGGCCGGATCGTACTCGTGGATGGCACCTTGGTCACGACGTGGGACTGGTCCAGCGAGGGCACCACGATGTTCTCCGGCAAGCACCGCGACACCGGCTTCAACCTGCAGATCGCCGCCACTCTCGCCGGCGACCTGCTCGCGGTCTCCGCGCCGGTGCCCGGCAGCCGGCACGACATGCACGCCTGGCGCCAGTCCCACTTCCCCGAGGCATTCGCCGAACGCGAGGGCATAGGCGACCTGGGCTACGCCGGCTCCCGACTGTTCACCCCCAGGCGCAAGCCGCCCGGCCAGGAACGATCCGCCGGAGACAAGAGAGCCAACCGCTCCGTCAACACGCTCCGAGCCGCAGTCGAACGGGCCATCGCGCACCTGAAGAACTGGAAGATTCTCGCCACCCGCTACCGCGGCCCCCTCACCCGCTTCCCCGACATCGTCAAGACCGTCACCGCCCTCACCTTCTACACAAGAGGCTGGTGAGGCCTACGTGAATAACCCTCCTTTGCTACGCGACGGTGCCTGCCAAGAACCGGATGGAGATTTCTGGAAAGTCCACCAGCACCCCTGAGGCTCCATACCTTTAACCTCGATCTTTCGTGACGGTCCGTCGGTTTCTCCGGCGGGCCGTTTCGGTTGTCCGGGCTGGTGATGGGCAGGTCGGTGGCCCGGCTGTCGCGTCGGGTGTGCGCCGGGTTCCACGGCTCCGGTGGGCTGGTGCTGATCGCAGGGATGGGAAGGTGCTGGTCAGCCTGGGTTCGGGAGGGTGTGGAGCTGGTCCAGGGCGTTGGTGATTACGTCGGTCCAGGGCCAGTGCTTGGCGAGGCGGAGGTATCGGCGGCGGCCGGTGGTGATGAACTGGGCGGCGGTGGAGAACAGTCGAAGCCGCAGGCGGCGGGGCTCCCAGAGCCGGGCGGTGCCGTTGAGGACGAGCAGGGGCATCCAGGCCAGCAGGTCGAGGGCGATCTGCACGATCTCCAGCCAGATCTGGTTCTGCGCGGTGTCGTGGAGGGGGAGGTTGCGCAGGCCGGTGGCGCGGGCGGCGCGGATGCGGTCCTCGGCCCGGGCCCGCTGCCGGTGACGCAGTTCAAGGGCGGCGATCGCCTCGTCGGCCGTGTTGGTGGCGAAGCAGGTCAACCGCATGCCGTCGGCATCGGTGAAGCGCAACTGGGCGCCGGGGTGCGGCCGTTCCTTGCGCACGATCAGCCGCAGCCCCTTCGGCCAGCCCGTCAGGCAGTCGCCGGCGAGTTCGGCGACCCAGGCGCCGTCACGGATGTCGCCGTCGGGTTCGACGGCCGGCGTCTAGGGCGCTTCTGATGGATCTCCGCGGCGTCGTGGCGCCTGCCACGCACGCTCGCGGCGTTGCCGAAATGCCCCCATAGCTCCGCTATGAAGACATCCCGGCGCCTTGCGATCGCACGCACCAGGCGCCGCTCCTTCTTCCACGGAGATCCATCAGAAGCGCCCTAGGTGTTCTGTCCGGGGAGGTTGTGGACGGGTGAGCCAGGTCTCGGCTGGGGGATCTTGAACGGGTGAGGGCCTTCCGGTTCGGTGTGGATTGCGACGTCTACACCGACAGAAAGGCCCTCATGCCCCACCGTAATGCACCCCTGACCGAGACCGGACGCCTGCGCCTGGCCCGCTGTGTGGTCGAGGACGGCTGGCCCCTGCGCAGGGCAGCCGAACGTTTCCAGGTCTCCCCGACCACGGCCCAGCGATGGGCAGACCGCTACCGCGAGCACGGCCAGGCGGGCATGGCCGACCACTCCAGCCGCCCGCACCGCAGCCCGGGACGAACCCCGACCCGCACCGAACGGCGGATCATCAAGGTCCGCCTCCTGCGCCGGTGGGGCCCCGCCCGCATCGCAGGCCTGCTCCACCTGGTGCCGTCCACCGTGCACCGCGTCCTGACCCGCTTCGGTCTGGCCCGCCTGTCCCACCTCGACCGTGCCACCGGCCGCGCGATACGCCGCTACGAGCGTGAACGACCAGGAGAGTTGGTACACGTGGACATCAAGAAGCTCGGCAACATTCCCGACGGCGGCGGCCACAAGGCGCTCGGCCGGCAAGCAGGCCGCAAGACCCGCTCGAACGCCGGCTACAGCTACATCCACACCGCCGTCGACGACCACTCCCGCCTCGCCTACAGCGAGATCCACACCGACGAGCGCAAAGAGACCGCCACCGCCTTCTGGCAACGCGCCCAGGCGTTCTTCACCCAGGCAGGGATCACCGTCGAGCGGGTCCTGACCGACAACGGCTCCTGCTACCGCTCACACGACTGGCGGGACGCGCTGGCAGCGGCCGGGATCACCCACAAGCGCACCCGGCCCTACCGACCCCAGACCAACGGCAAAGTCGAACGCCTCAACCGCACCCTGCTCGACGAATGGGCCTACGCCCGCCCCTACCGCTCGGAAACCGAACGACGCGAAGCCTTCCCACAGTGGCTACACACCTACAATCACCACCGCGGACACACCGCACTCGCAGGCCAACCACCCGCCAGCCGCGTCCCCAACCTCACAGGGCAATACACCTAGGCCGAGGCCGGGACCTTCACGACGGCCTGGTGGATGGCGTCGGTGATGGTCATCCCGACCGAGTACGACAGCCACCGCCCCCGCCGGGTGAGCCAGGCGACGAACTCGTGGGTACCGCCGCCAGAATCGGTGCGGATCAGGGTCTGGCGCCCCTGCCGGAGCCGTTTCGGCAACTGGGCCAGGGCCAGTTTCGCGGCCTCGATGTGGTCGGCGGCGGTGTTGGAGCCCGCGTTGCCGGGCCGCAGCAGGCCCACGACCGGCTCACCGGACCCGCCCCGGCCGTGGTCGACGAACCCCATCAGCGGGTGGTGCCCGAACGTCTTCTTCCAGGTCGCGGCGGCGTCCTGCTTCTCGGAGTGGGCGATGACGAGGACGCCGTCGATGTCCACGATCACCTGCCCGCCCGCGTTTGGCGCCGACTGGCCGGCCAACTTCCAGACGTGTTCGCGTACTTCGGCGCGGGCCGTGCGCAGTGCGGTCAGGGCCCGCTTCCCACCCCGGGCGAGCGTGTCGATGAGTCGGGAGACGGTCGGGTCGGAGGCCACCGGCCCGAACACGGTGGGCTCCGCCCGCAGCATGCCCACGTCGGCCAGACAGTCCCCGCCCAGCGCGACCGTGAGGGCGACGTCCAGGAGGACCTTCCCCGGGTCATGGACGGCCCGCTGCTTGCGCCACGGGGCGAGTGCCGCCGATATCGCCGCATCCAGGCCGGTCTTGCGGACCGTCTCGACCAGCAGCACCGCACCGGCCTGCGAAACCACTGCGCGACCGCCGCCCTCAACGCGGACACGCGGGTAGGACCCGATACGCTTCTTCACCTGGAAAGTGCCTCCGACGGTGGCGGGAACAAGGACCTCAGCAATCCTCATTCTCGCTGGTCAGAGGCACTTTCTGCTTTCTTGATCACCAGCCGGACAGCCCACCTCGTGAAAGCGCGAGGTTAAGGTCAATAGGTGCCGGGGCAGGGGTTTCAGGGAACGCCGAGCCTCAGTGCAGCGCGGACCTACCCTGCCAGTCTTCCCAGGACAGGTTCCACTCCCCAAATCCGTTACCAGGCTCTACGCTCTCTCTGCCATTGCTCACTTCGAAGACGTCGCCAACTTGAGCCTGGCCGTAGAACCAAGTGGCGTCTTTGGTCGTCATTCCGAGGCAGCCATGACTGGTATTGGAGGCTCCAATTGTTGCCTCGGCCCACTCGGCCTGGTGGGCATAGGTTCCGGAGATGGTCATACGCATGGAGCGCTGCACCATGAAGTCATACTCATTTCCTAGGCCAACACTCTGGGAACTCATGCGAATGGCGCCTTCTTTCGACATGAGTGTCATCTTCCCACTCCAGGTTCGATGGTTCGCGTCGCCGCCGGTTACGGGTATGGTCTTTACCCTATGACTATCGCTGATTAGAGTAAGGGTGTGGGCATTGAGGTCGACCTTCGCAATATGACTGGAACCGATAGTGAAGGCAGTGGAGTAGGAACGCGTGAGATAGCGCCCGTTTCCGGTGTCGACGCCATTGAGGTCAGCATCGAGGGTGACTTTAGTGCCGGGGGCCCAGTACTTCTTGGGTCTCCAATCGACGCGTTCACGGCCAGTTATGGGTTCGGTGACCCAACCCCACGACCCTTCAGTATTGTTACTATCGGCAACTTTGAGTCTGCGCTCAACCGCCATTTTATCCTTGACAGGGTGATTAAAAGCCAGAGAGACGGGCTGGCCAATTCCTACGGTCGTTTTACTTCTAGGTAAGACATCTATTCTGTTGACTTTCTTCGGAGCTAGAGTGGTGAAGTAGGTGACTCTTACATTCTCACGACCACTGCCGCCCGTGACCTTTACAGTAACCCTATAGGTAGTCCCGACTAAGAATCCTTCGCGTTCGGGGGAAAAGCGACCACCCTTGAGAGTTCCGGGGACTCGAGTGCCGCCCAAAGTGCTGACACTAACACTGGTCAGTGCCCCATTGGCGACCTGTACCGACACTCGCTCCCCTGGCCTCACATCCCGAGTTCCGTCGGCGGGGGCGACGATAGCGACAGGTTCTGGAACAATGGACTTAAGGTCCGGGGAACACGCGGCCAATACCACTACCTCCGCCGCAAGCAACATTATCAAGCGAAAGTTGCAAAAAATGCGGCGCGTGAATGACGAATCGCGATCACGGTAAGCGCACATAAATCAGTGACCTTTCGCACCATATAGCTGTAATCGACGGAGGCGCTGGCAAGCAGCAAAGGCTTAAGCTGCACGCATTAATTACCTCATAGCAGTGAGCCAAAGAACGGCGGTTGATGAATTTTAGGGCATCCATATGGCTACATATAGCGCCACTCCGAGCTTTCCAGAGGAAATCGGCCGTGAGCCTTCTAACTTCAACGCTCAGGATGGGAGAGTGAGCCCGAGAGGTCCGGTCTGATCGTGAGCGTCACCGCACCCGGCACGGCCTGCGCCGACTCCTTCGTCTTGGTGCCGGGCAGCCGTCCGGCGAGCACCTCGGCCTGGGTCTTGAGGCCGGGCGGGTAACTGACCGTGGTCGTGTCGGTGCTCGGGCCGTTGTCGGTGAAGACGACGGTGAAGCCGAGCTGCCGCAGCTTCTGGGCGACGTCCGCGGCGAGGCCCTTGGTGACGGTGCCGTTGAGCACCCGCACCCGGACGGAGCGTGCGGTCACCGGGTTCTTCTGGGCGTCGGCGAACTTCTGCTTCCCGGCGGCGCCGATCTCCCGGTCGTGGGCGAGGTCGCCGAACAGCTCGGCGGCCTGCGGATACTGCCAGACCACGTTGGCCTTGTCGGTGGGGACGTCCGCCTCACGCGGATAGGTGGGGACGGTGAGGAAGGTGAGGCGGTCGGAGGGGATGTCCTTGACCGTCGAGGCAAGGCTGGTGAGCGCGTTGATGCTGTCCAGGCCCGTGTCGGTGGTCAGCGACTTGGTCGCCGAGTCGAGGAAGCCGTAGAGAGCGGTGGGGCTGGTCAGTTTCTCCTGCGCCTTCTTGCCCAGCGCCTTCATGAACTCCTGCTGGCGGCCGATCCGGCCGAGGTCGGAGCCGTCGCCGACGCTGTAGCGGGTGCGGACGTAGCCGAGCGCCTTCTCGTCCTGGATGTTCTGGCAGCCGGCCTCCAGGTCGAGGTGGGCCTTCTTGTCGTGGATGGCGTGCTTGGGGCAGACCTCGATGCCGCCGAGCGCGTTGACCATGCCCTTGAAGCCCTGGAAGTCGACCGAGACGAAGTGGTCGATGCGCAGCCCGGTGTTCTTCTCGACGGTCTTGATGCTGCACGCCGCCGCCTTGGCGACGTCTCCGCTGAGGCCACCGATGGTGTACGCCTCGTTGATCTTGAAGTGGTGCGGGGCGGACTGCGTGCCGTCGCCCTTGTCGCACGCGGGGATCGGCACCCAGGAGTCGCGCGGGAAGGACACCGCGGTGGCCCATTTGTGGTCGGCGGAGATGTGCAGCACCATCAGCGTGTCCGACTGCATGGTGGTCAGGCCGCTGCCGTACTTCCCGCCGGTGCCGGCCCGGCTGTCGGAGCCGACGACCAGGATGTTCTTGGAGCCGGGGCTGAGGTTGACCGGCCGGTCGCCGCCCAGTTCGCTGTTCACGTCCGCGCCGTGGATGTTGCCGTTGAGGTGCTGGTACACCCACACGCCGGTCCCGGCCGTGCCCAGCAGGAGCACGCCGACCACCCCGCCAGCCAGGGGCCGACGCCGTAGACCGTTGTTCAGGAATTTCGCGACCTCAAGTGCTCGGTAGGTGAGCTTCGAGACGCGCAGTGCTAGCCCTCTATCACCACAAGGGTCGTACGGGGCGGTGAATCCTAGGCCAGCGCATCCCGGGGACAGTGCGCGCGTTAGTAGCCAAGCAGTTATGAGTCCGGAGGCAGATATTCGAGAGCCTGGTCGCAAGCTCTCAGTGACCGATGGAAGGGGCCAGGCGCTGCGTCCCGCAAGTCTCCATAGGAGCAGGCCTGTATTGGCTGCATAGCCAATACAGGCCACAGTGAGTGCTGTAAGCATGGAGCCTCCGTGGGACGGTTAACTAGTGGGTTCTTGCTTGGAGTGAATCACGCGGGCGATGGCTTAATGCTTCGCGGGATCGCGTCAGGAAGGATGGCTTGGGTCGCATCTCAGCTACTCGGGTATCGGCCGCAAAGCTCTATCTCATGGGGGTGGATTCAGGATCCGCTTCTGGGTTAGCAGGGTGAGTATGCGGCGGCCCTGGGGTGACTTTGCCAAGGTTGTCCATAACGAGGATGGGTCCACTGCGGTGTACGCGCCAGGTTTTCCTGCCCGGCCGCACCCATCCCCGTAAGATACAATCCCGATTTGCACCCAGGTGCCTTTGGGGGCCGCTGTGAGCAAGGGGCCTCCGCTGTCGCCTTGGCAGGAGTCCCGGTTTACGGCACCCGCACAGATATTCCGCCCGGCTCTATAGGATTTCGGGTAAGCCTTCGTGCAGGCGGAATTACCCTGCAGCGGTACTTTCACTTCACGCAGTCGGTCCGGTCCGCGTTCGCCTCCGTCAACTGTGGTGCCCCAGCCGATGACCACCGCGGTGCCACTGGCCCGGTCTGCTGGCCGACTCGTAAGCGGGGCCAGGCGCACGGGAGTGATTCCCTTGACTGGACTGCCCAGATCGATCAGCGCTAGGTCGAAGGCGAAGGTCTTCGGAACGAACCCGGGATGTATCACGACGTGCGTGAGGCTCACAGAACGGATCTGGCCCTGCCTAGGGTTGGACAGAGCAGTGCGTCCCACAGCGATCTTTATCGAATCCTGCTGGAGATCTGTGAAGCAGTGGGCAGCCGTCATAAGGATGGAGGGTGACACCAAGGTGCCACCGCAAAAAGGCTGGTTGTCGTGCTCGGTCCCCTCCAGGAGCGCAGCCATGAAGGGGTACCGGTTAGTTCCTGCCTGACTGCCGCCGACGATCGCAGCGCTGCGGCGAGGTTGATAAGTTGCTGAGGTGGTTGTGACAGGCATGGCTCCTGCCGCTTGCCCGGTGGACAGTGCGAAGATAGTCGCCAGACACACAGCATGGGTAATGATCGTACGGCGCGGGGCCGGAGATGGGCATGTGCATTGGCTCCTGCTGCCATGCACGGAGCGGTAAGTCTCAGCGAGGAAGCGCGTTATCTTTTCTCGACCGATCGGCCAGCGGAGCGGGCCAATCATCGGGCTAACCCGTCTTTTGCCTCGCAGATGGTGTTGAGTGTGGCTTGTTCCTCTGGGTCGAAGTATGTGGTGTGGCTTGCTGCGCAGTAGTCCTCCATCTCGTTCCATGACGTCGCCTCCACTGCCACCGAGGTGATTCTTGGGTCTTTGAGGGACCAGCTCAGCGCCATCTGTGGCAGTGTTTGCTGCCTCTTAGCGGCTACCCGTGTCAGTTGGTGTCTGATAGGGGTGAGGGCCTCACGCATCTGCAGGTCATCTGGTCTGCCTGGAACTGTTACAGCGAGGTCTCCTCCAGCCAGCGGATTCGTAGCTACGCACCCCACGCCATAGTGTTCCAGCAATCCGAAGACGCCGTCTTCAGCCCACCGATCCAGCAGGGAGTAGTCCACCTGGCACGCCACTACCCGTGCTCCGTGTTCTTCCATGAGGGGTAGCAACTTCCGTAGTACGGCCGGAGCGAATCCCGAGAGCCCGACGTACAGTGCCTTGCCCTGCTGAACCGCCCATGCAAGGGCCTGGGCGGTCTCTTCTAATGGGGTTGTTGGGTCGAACCGGTGCGCGTACAGAACGTCGACGAAGTTCAGTCCGGTGCGTTGCAGAACGGCGTCCAGCGTCGACAGCACGCGTTGGCGAGAGCCGAAGCCGTACAAGGGGCCGGGCGTCCCGATGCCTACCTGCAGTGATACCGTTACTTCCTCTCTTCGAAAACGCACGGTGTGTAGGGCATTTCTGAGCTCTTCTATCGCTGCAGGCCCGCCGAAGGGTGGCGCGATATCCACGTGTGTCACGCCTACCTCTAAAGCTTGCCGTAGCAACATGGCGGCGTGTCCCCAGGCGTTGTTGTGCCTGCGCAGAGCCAAGGAGACTGCCGGAAGGTGAAGGCCGCTGCGTCCGCAACGGCGTGCCGGGACCAGGCCTGTTCGGTCTGAGAATGCAGCTAGCGAATCTACCATCAGATGCCTTTCGGATGGGTGCCAGCAAACCTTTTAGAAGGTTTCCTTCTCTGTTCTCTCTCATGGATGCAGCAATGTGTTGCTGCACTCATGTGAGCTCATCTGCGCTGAGCTTCCATCTTCTAAACAGCGTGTAGAGGATGGAAGCTTGCACGACGCTGCGCTTGCAGGCAGCCACGGACTGAGTAGCCTCATCCTCGGTCTCTGGGGATGAGGGGCGGCGGTGTTTCCGTCTTTGAGAGGTGGTTTGTGCGTTGCATCGAGCGGAGGATGAAAGAGGCTTAGTGAGAGGTTCGCTCCTTCGGTCCGTGGCCGGTGCTCGTGAGGTGTGCAGGACTTGAACCTGCGACCGGAGGATTATGAGTCCCCTGCTCTGACCAGCTGAGCTAACACCTCATGATGGGTTGGATGCTCGGCGTCGATCGATGAGGGCGTACTTGCCAACGCGATAGCTGGCGTGGCCCGTGAGCGAGGTGGGATTCGAACCCACAAGCCCCAGGGGGCGGTGGATTTTAAGTCCACTGCGTTTGCCTGTTTCGCCACTCGCCCTTACGCATTTTGTCGCTCAGCTCAAGGAGCGGGCATGGTGCAGGGAGTTCTTGAAGTTTATGAATCGCCTCAGTTGTTGGTGACGGTGCCTCGCACGTGCCTTGCTCAAGAAGGCGTGCCACGACGTTACATCTGCACGACGTAGCAACAATTGCTTGCGCCACAGTGCGGTCGTGCCCCCGAACACTCCATATTCCGTGCGTTTGTCCAATGCTTGTGCCAGGCACTCGGTCCGCACGGAGCACGGCTTACACACTTCCAGGGCTTCTGTTTCCCGCCGGGAGTCGAAGAAGAGGTCAGACTCCAGTCGCTTGCATCGCGCCTGAATCCACCACTGTGGGTCCAGTTCACCTCCTGAGTCGTCACGCCGTCGTGTCCGTGCGGTGCGTTCCCACGCCGATGTCACGCCCATAGCAACTGCCAGGTGCGTGCGGTGGGGTATCCGGTTGCTTCGCTGCCGCGCAGTCCGTGGTCCAGTTGGAAGAGAGTGCAGCAGACCCGCAGGTCTTCGTCCCACTCGCTGGAGGCGTGCAAGTCGGGGTCGTTTGCCAGTCGCGTCTTTTGCTCTTCTGCGTAGCCACGGGCCACCAACCGCAACCTCAGCATCAGTACCCAGACGTTCGACGTGCCTGGGCCAAAGCATGCTTCACCAGGAAACTCTGGGAGGGGCTGCGTCTGTACATGCTCACTGCTTATGTGCCTGCTCATGACAGGAGAGTCCGCTGCCGGCGCGTTCGATGTCCCCTCGCCACTGCTTGTCACCGCGTCCGGTGTGTGTGCTCCGCTCTCTGCATTTGCACGGGACCTGAGAGGTAGACGTACCACGCCGGCGAAGAAGGTGGAGCTCCCTTGCACTACACGTTCAGCGCATCGTTCGCCACGCTCCTTGAGCAGGTACAACGCCACAAGAAGGAGAAGCAACGTGGTACTTGGCCAGTCGAGCTGGGGAAAGTACCCACCTGGCCTGTGCCGGGTTACCTGTGGAGGCTGGGGGTTTCCATGACAGTGACGCATTTCGGCTCCTGACTGATCGCGGCCCACAAGGGCCAATCGAAAAAGTAAGCTCTGCCTGCCATCAGGCTGCTTCGCTGCCACTCCCCCGCACCCCGCCGGCCAGGATCCGGCGCCGGGCCGCCCTGGCACATGGACGCCCATGCCTTCCTTGTTTTGTACTGCGGAGTTGGGGCAGCAGGAAGATGTGATCCCAGGTATCGGTGCGGCGCCAGCGCGAGTACGAAGTAGGATTTCGCCGAAGGGAACCTGAGACTGCCGTCGGCTAAAATGGTGTGTTCGGGCAGTGACGACTCTAGGCCGGGGTGAAGAGGGGCAGTCTGGTTGTCTCTCGGCTGCAGCTTGCCTGCCCTGGGTGAGCTGGAGGCAAGCACTTCCCCTATCCAGGCCCCCCGTTCTCGGTATCGATGGCCCACAGGGACAAGTCTCCCCTGTCGCAGCACGCTAGTCGCCGGCTCCCCCCTGGCTGACAAGCCGAAGGAAGGGAAACAGGATCCGGCTGTTGGTTTGTCCGAGCCTGAAGTACTCATGGCCGGGGAGGCTGCGTGATGGCTGGTACTGTTGCGGTACCAAGTCGGTTTCAGATGCTGGTGGCGTCTTCCGGGCGGAGACCAGAAGTGAACGGTCCCGGAATCGACTCGGTTGCGACGATGTGTTCCAAGGGGTGGCCCCGCCAATTGGCCGCGGACAGCCCTACCGACTCGTCGCCCCAGCACGTGGGCCCTGCGGGCAGGGAAGGCTTGTTGTCCCAGGGCCCGGGAGTCCAGCAACATCCTGAAACCACTCACGCTATGTGCCCGGGACATGTGGCGGCGTGCCATGTTTCGGTCGGCCAGTGGGCACGGCAACTTCGGCAGATCACGATGTAGTTGTCGATGGACAGCAATGCGCGCATCTGGCAGTTCGGGCAAGGAGTCGACAGTTGACGAGCGAGGTCGGCCTCGCCCAGCAGTCTGCGAGCAACAATGTAGGCCGTCCACGTACGGTCGGCGTGCCTCCCGCCCTCTACGCTCGTGACGGCTGTGGGCAGGTCCGCGGCCAATGCGTAGCACAGGTCTTGGAAGAGACGGCCAGGCCGAACGGCTTCCTCCGGCACCAGGTCGGGTATCGCATAAGCGGCCCACGCCCGCAGGACATCGATGCAGCGCTGGGCATGGTCCAGCAGTGGCAGACGCAAGGGCGTGGTTTTCTCCCTGCTCTTCCAAGGCGTGCGAATGGGGGGCTGGTTGAGGCTGCCGCGGGGGACACGGGGAAGTTCGACGTACAGTTGGACGTACAACTGGGGAAACCGGTTGAGCGCACCGCGAAGACGGCGCTGGCATCCCAAGCAAATGCTGGTGTCGTCGCTGCTCGTGGGCGCGGTCGTGCAGATTATGCAGTACCGCTCCATGGCCACTCCTGGATACATCCTGTTGGAATCGGTTGCTCTGGCATGGCGTGACTGAGGGCGGCACAACCAGTTCTTGCCCCAAAAGCGCGGACACTGTTTGGACAGCAGGTGTTCGGGTGCAGGGGGAAGTGAGCTTCTTCACCTCGGCCACCGAACGAGTGACGACAGAGTAAAGAAACCGGCTAGCTGAGGGCTCAAATCCCGAGATCAGAGCTGAGTCAACTCCCGGGGCTCCTGCCACTCCTGCATGACCAAGCTGAAGAGGCTCAGTGTCTGTAGCAGCGCTCCTCAGTGAGGTGGTGATGGGGTCTTCTGGCCTCAGTAGGCGAGGCATTGAGGAGCGACATGGAACGCTGCCGTGTGGACCCCACCGGAGGTTGATGCGTAGATATCGCCCGTGGGACGAGAAGGTGCCGGCAACTTTGAGTCTGGGTACCACGCCCAGAGCGATGCGTGGGGCGTCGTAGTCCGTATGCGCGCTGCGGCTTTCGTGAGGCGGTGACCACTGCGGTGTCTGGAGCCTGTTGGTTCCCCAGAAGGGGCGGGCCCTGTCGGCCGGGCCTGTCATGGGGGTGGCCTGGTGCACTGTGATCAGTGTCCTCTCTGGAGCCTAGGCAAGAGAGCCTCTCGGTGAGAGCAAAATGTCTGGCGATGCACGTTCCTGGCGGGGCATGCGGGATTCGAATCCGCGACCGGAGGATTCTGGATCCCTGCTCTCACCGGCTGAGCTAATGCCCCAAACCTTCGAGCCGGCTGATGGGCACGGGTCTTGTGGCTCAGTTGAGCCGCAGGGCGCCCGGACCTGCGGGCGTGGTGTAGTGGGCCCGGATGACGCCGCCAGTAGCGAGAACGCCTTGGCATCGTGGGCACGGGCGTGCCATACGGGGAGCACCGGTTGCGCTGACGCGGGCGACATAAACCACGGCCCCGCGGGGGCACCGTGCTCTGCGCAGCAGCACCTCCTCCGCGTGGAAGGTGGCGTGGTGGAAGTCGATCCCAGGAGAGTTCCGGTACCTGTTGCAGGCGTGGGCCAGAACCCGGCCGCCTTTGACCAGGACTGCGCCAACACGGTAGCGGCACCTGGATTGTTGGGCGTGCCTGAGCGCTATCGCGAGGAACGCCCAACGACCACTGTGCCTTGCGAGAGCCACATCGAGATGTGATGCGTTCTGCGATACGTGATCACCACACGCGCGTGCTGCTTCGGGGTTCCCTGGCACGACAGTGTTCCTTTCTTGGCTACGGGACTTCCTGAGTCTCTTCATCCTCCGTACCCGCAGGTCAGCGACTTGGTCGGCTGCGGGGTAGCCGAGCTGCTGGCCTGGGAGGATGCCAGCACTTTCTAGGAGCCGCGGTGACTCATCACCCTCCCGGGACAGGATGAAAGAGGTTGCCTGATCGCAGGCGAGTGGACGCTGCCTGAGCATCTGACCGCTGTGCGTGGCAGTGGCGTCGAAGTGGAGGGTGGCACAGCGAAACCCACGTGGTCGGACGCCCAAAGTCGAAGGCGAGGTGCTGGCGGAGGGAGCCCCCGGGCCTGCCTTGCCAGCGGCTCTTGGGCGGTTGGAGGGGAAGACTCGGCTGGGTTGCTGCGGAAAACACAGCGAGGTGGCCCTCAACGCTGACCGGCTCCCCCCCACGTCACAACATCCCGTTTCCGTGTCTGGCGAAGGTTGTGGCCTTGGGCGTGTTGGAAGGCAGGGCAGGCACGAGGTTCGGCCGCGGATGCGTCGCGGTTCGTGGCGCCGCGGCGAGGGGATCCTCTGTCATGCTCGATCGTGCACCCAGTAGAGGTCACGAAGGCGGCACGCCCTGCCCTGACTTGAAGGAATTGGCAGCAGCCGGACGTACCGGCAATCGATGATGGACCGTGTTCAGCCTCTTCGAGGTAGGGTGCGAGGATTTTCGGTTGGCGGACCGTAGGATGTAGTTGTAGGCGAGTGAGCGGATTTGCCGTAACGGAAGAAGCCATCGGTCATGCCTCCGTCTAAGGGATGATCGGCAGCGCATGTTGCAGTGAGAGCTATTGCGGATGCGGAAGGTCGTGACCTGGCCATGGTGATCCCAACAGATGCATCCAGGCGGCATGTCCCTGCGCATGGTCCTGGGCCAGGGATATCTGCCAGGATCCGACAGCCGTTGCACGATCATCTGTCGGCTTGTTCGAAGTCCACGGGAAGCAACTGCAAGACCATGCCCACAGGGGGGTCGTCGAACGGTGAAGGCCGCTAAGGGCGATGGCCAGATCCGCAGGTCGGCTCATCGGGTCAGAGGCAGGGATATTCACCGCGTGGTGGAGCGGCACGATGGGTGGGGCGTTTGAGGGAAACTCCGTGCGGACCCAGCGTTGGTGTTCCGATGGGAACGTCAGCAGGCAGTGCCCAAGGAAATGGGCAAGCACGTCGATGTGGTGTCGCGGAGGCCATCCCGCGTCGTTGAGCGCCGTGCGACGAAAGTGGTGCAAGGATACGGCGACGATGGTACCGATGAGCTCGTCCAGCCTTTCAGAGTCGGACAGTTGCTCGCCAGTCAGGTGCAAGCGTTTTCGAGATGCTCGTCGCACACGCGTGTAAATGCTGCCGTCGCGGCACCAATTTCGCAGCGCGGTGATAGCACAATGCGCAAGTTGGTCCTCGACCGCGGACCAGTGCAGAGCAGCGTTATCCCAGGTCGCCAGGGCATCGGCAATACAGGATTCGATGTTCCCGGGCCCACAAGGCTGGTGCCAACGTCGCCTTGGGCGGCGACGGTGTATGGGGGAAGACGGCATGAAAACCTCCAACGGATCAGAGGCACAGCGTGCGCCGCACCAGGCCCTATCGGACTTGAGCCAGACCGAGCAGTCCGATCTGGGGCGCACGGGCTGCATTGTGCCGGGATCGCGTCTCCGCTGTGTTCCGTGACGGTTCTGAGGCACGGGATGGTGCGGCGCGCAACTCGGCGGCAGTAAGTCCAATCGCGTGGTGCCCTTCATGTGGGACGCGAAGGTCTATCGGCATAGTGCTGTGACGGCGACAAGGCGGCAGGCACTCGTCCACTGTGCAGCATGCTGGATGTGACGCTGTGGGAGGCCCGGGACCAGCCCGCGCCTTGTCTGCCCGGTTGCTCACGTCGATGCGCCGTGATAGCCCAGGCAGTACGGTCCCTGACGTTGGACGTAGTGGGGTTACCTGCTTCGATGCGGTGACGATCGCAAGTGGTGCGCCGGTGCCGAGCGGTTTGGCCATGTCGCTGTCCTCGCTGATATGTGGCGGCTCAGGCCGGCGCGGACACCTTCCGGAGAGTGCGACCAATCCGTGAAGTGACTTTCGCGTCGACACACCCGCGTCACCGATGTAATACAGATCGCTATCCATTAGCATTTCTGGTGATGTTGGTTACGGAGTCCCACCTGGCGGAAGTAGCCCGCCCCCAAGGCGACTAAGGGTGGAGATGGCCTGCAGCAGCCAATGTTGACTTAGCAGCTTCATCCTGCATCACCACATCAGAGCCGGCAACTGGAACGTCATCCGTGAACCATCCTGACGGGTTGCGGGCGTCACCGTGGACAGAGTCGGGCGACTTCTATCTCCGTTCCCCCTGAAGCCGACACGAGGAGAAACCGCATGGAAGATGACCTGCAAAAGCTCGTCCTGGCACGACTTGCCGAGCTCGGCTCCGCGCGCCGCCCTCTGAGCTACCGCGCCGCGGCGGCACGCAGCCAAGGACACATCAGTCACGGAACGATCGGCCGCATCGCACGCGGCCAACACACCGGAGCGCTGGAAGACGAAACCCTGGACGGCCTCGCCCTGGCCCTCGACGTACCACGCACCCACATCGAAAAAGCCGCAGGCATCTTCCGCGAACGTCCTCTACAGCCCTTCACTCTCCCACCACGCGCCAGCCGACTCTCGCACAGTGAACGCGAAGTCGTCCTCAGCGTCGTCGACGCACTCCTGGCCGCTGCCGCACGCCCGGGCACGGCACACCGACTGAAATCGACGCCCTCAACCGGCCCCCTGCGCCCACTCCGGCAGACATCACCCGCCGGTCACACCCCGCACCGCGACGACCACGCCCTTGTGGCCTACTCCACCGACGGCACCGGCCGGATCTCCTCAGCAGACCTCGAAACCATCCGCCGACACGAGGAGAAGCAGAGGCAGGCCCACACAGATAAGAAGCAACAGGAAGACCTCTGAAACCGGATCTCGGGGTTGGTCAATCTCGGTGAAAAAGCATGAAACGCACCGCGAGCCCCCTGTTCTCCACCGGCCAGAAGGTTTTTCCTCATCCCGTAACACGCATACCTCAAAAAGCCACCCTGACGGAGGACAGGAGCCCAACGTGTCCACGTTTGACCCTGAAGCGGAACTGGAGAAACTCTCCATCCCCATCCACTACCTAGCCCTCCAAGACGTCCTTGCCGCCTGGGACGCGGAACACGGAAAGGTCTATTGCAGCGTCGGCCTCAACCCCATCCAAAAACGCTGCGCACTCACACACGAGCTAGCACACATCTCACTCAAACACCAACGATGCGCATACGCAGACGACAGCGTCACAACCATCGCATCCATCACCCAAGAACGCGCAGCAGAAATGTGGGCCGCCCGCAAACTCATCAGCGCCGTCCAACTAGCCGCCGCCCGCGAATCCGGACTCCGCCCCACCGCAGTCGCACGCGAACTAGGAACCACACCCCGCATCTTCCGCGCACGCCTACTAGCCGAACAACACGACGAACAACGCTGGCTAGGCACCGACTTCGTCGGATTCTAACCAGGAAGGTTACCCACAAGCTCATTTCCCTTGAGGGTCTGATGCACGATCGGGTGACATCCAAAGTGGCTTGCCCTGTGGGGCGGGCGGGAAGGATGTCGCTGTGCCCAAGCCCTACCCGGAAGAGTTCCGCCAGGACGTCGTGCGGGTCGCGAGGAACCGCGGCCCGGGTGTGACGGTGGAGCAGGTGGCCACCGACTTCGGAGTCCACCCGATGACGTTGTGGAAATGGATGCGTCGGGCGGACACCGATGACGGGACCAAGCCCGGAACCTCCAGCCAGGAGAGCGCGGAACTGCGGGAAGCACGTCGGCGGATCAAGCTGCTGGAGCAGGAGAACGAGGTCCTGCGCCGGGCTGCGGCCTATCTGTCGCAGGCGCATCTGCCGGGGAAAGGGTCTACCCGCTCGTGAAGGAGCTGGCCGTTGACGGGGTGCCCGTCAACGCCGACGCCCCGCCGAACGGTCCGGCGGCTGCTGACCAGAATCGACGGCGATGCATGGATCGGGCGATCGGCCGTTGACTCGCGGACCGACACAGCCCCGCTGGGGCTGGCTGCACGGCCTGGCGGTCGACGGGAAGAGCCTGCGCGGTGCCGCCAGGGCAGGAGGCCACAAGAGCCACCTGCCCGCACCCCCGACCACCGGCCTTCCCCTCATAGCGTGGAGGCCTGGCTGAAGGGGAAGTTGAGGGACATGGGTGGGAAGCGACGGTCGTATGACGCACCGTTTGGTGAGGGTGCAGTACGGATCGTGCTGGAGACCGGGAAGCCGGCCGCAGAGGTGGCGCGGGACTTGGGCGTGCATAAGGGCACGCCGCAAACGGGCCTTGACCCGGGAGTTTGAACACGTCTATGCGGCTCGGGTCCAACGCCGCGTAGTTAACAGCGTGTCAACGGCCTCTTGGTCGTCCCCATTGGCGGCCTTGAGACATCCCTGCTGGTGGAAGGCATTGTCGCCCCACTCGCGGCCAGATGTTCTCCCCGCCCTGGGTCGGTGTGGATCAGCTGAAGGGCTTCACTCCCTTTCCGGTGGTGGCCTCGGTGAACCTGAACGAATCACCCTGAGTGACCGTGACGTGAGCGTGATGGAGGAGCCGGTCGACGGTCGCGGTGGCCAAGGTCTTGGGCATGATCTCGTCGAATCCAGACGGGTGGAGATTGCTCGAAACTGCGATCGAGCGCCGTTCATATGCGGCATCCACCAGGCGGTAGAAGCCCTCGGCGGCGTCCTCGGAGACGGGCAGCAGCCCGATGTCATCGACGATGATCAGGTCCGAGCGGACAATCTTCGCCAGCGCCCGGGCGATGGAGTCGTCCGCGCGGTGCCGGCGGACCAGGGCGCCCAGGTCCTCGATGGTGAACCAGGCGACGGTCAGGCCGGCCTCGACCGCGGTCTGCCCGAGCGCCTCAGTGAAGTGTGACTTTCCCGTCCCCGACGGTCCACAGATACAAAAATTCTCCCGGCGGCCGACCCATTCCAGGCTCTTCAGGGCGTCCTGCGTGGTCCTGGGTATGGAGGACTTGGACTCGTGCCAGTCCCCGAAGGTCTTCCCGGTGGGGAACCCGGCCCGCTTGCGCCGGGTGTGGAGATTGGCCCGGTCGCGTCCGGCGGCTTCCTCGGCCAGCAGGACGCGGACGACCTCGGCGGGATCCCAGCGTTGGGCCTTCGCGGTGGGGATGATGTCGGTCAACGACCGCCGGATGTGCGGGAGTTTGAGTCGCTTGGTCAGCTCGATGGCCTCGGCGAGCGGGTCGCCGTTCGTGCCGGGAACGGTGCGAAGAGGGGTGGCCATCAGAAGTGGTCGCTTTCGTCGTACTCGGAAAGATCAGCAGTGCTCGGGGCGGCGGCGCCGAGGGCGGACCAGGCGGAGGTGCCGGGCTGCAGCGAGTGGGCCTCGCTGCGACGGACCGGCTCGGCCAGGCCGTGGACGGCCTGGTAGTCGAGGATCGACATGAGGTCCTTGTCCGCGAAGCGGGCGGTGACCGCGGCGGTGCCGAGCGCGCGGTCAACTTCCGCTATCGAGTAGAGCTTCGAGAGGGCAACGGCCTCGGCCATCTTCGCCTTGATCCGGCGAACCCCGGCCGCCCCGGCCTCGATCAGCCAGCTCGCAGCACCCGGGCCGAGCTGGAGAAACGCAGCCTCCTCGGCGGAGGTCGCCCTCGGAGTGCGGTCGGCTTCCTTGTCCTCGCGCGGCGGATAGTGGGCATCCTCCAGGACCGGCGAGCCAGGCTCGCCGCGCGGATGGCGGGCGACCTCAAGGGCCGAGCCCGTCTCGTCGACGGCGGTGACGATCAGCTCGTCCCCGTGGAAACGGGCCCAGACCCGGGTGTCGATCAGCTCGTGCGGGACCGAGTAGCGGACCGCGTCGACCGAGATCGTCGACTCCCAGGAGACCCGCCGGGTGGTGCCGAACGCCGCGGTGAACGGCCGCCGCGGCAGCGGGTGCAGTCGATGCTGCTCTTCTGCGAGCCGCTCGACCGGCTTGCGCCGAGTCACCTTGTGTGTGCGGGAGTTGACCTCTTCGCAGAACTGTCGGCAGGCGGCCTCAAGCTCGCCGAAGGTCTTGTACTGCTCGCGCAGATTGACGTCCCTGGGCACCAGATCGGCATTCGCGATCTTCACCGTGGACTCCGAACCGCCCTTCGTTTCCGGGTCCGCCGGCAGACAGGTACGGATCGTCGTGCCGTAGTGCCGGGCGACCTCGACGACTTCTGAGTTGCGGACCGCGATCCCGGCGACGTGGTCGGTGGTGACCGTCTTCTCGTTGTCCGTCAGGACGTAGGCCGGGATGCCGCCGATCCTGCGGAAAGTGGTGTCCAGACACGCGGTGATCGTTGGCAGCGTCTTGTCCCAGATCGGAATGACGACGCGGAAACGCGACCAGGCCAGCCATGCGCAGAACAGCGTGGTCTTGCGGCCCTTGACCACCGGGCCGTCGCCGAAGTCGTACTGAAGCCAGAGCCCCGGCTCGGTCACCCACGGCCGATAGACCCGCCGCCGACCTGTCCTGAACTGGGCTTTTGCCTCGGCAACGGTGCGGCGGGTGGTGCGTTCCCCGCCGGTGAAGCCCATCGCGGCGATCCTCTTGTGGACCACGTCCGCGCGGATCTTGCCCTGCGAGCGGACCACTGTCGGCGGCGGCTGAACTCTGACCCACTTTGGTCGGTTGAATCCTGACCCAGGTGGTGTCTGCTGCGGTTGCTCAGTCGTTGTCGGTGGTGTCGTGCGGGATGCGTCCGAGTTCGCGTCCCTTCATGCGATACGAGTCGCCCTTGAATGAGTGGACCTCGGCGTGGTGGACGAGGCGGTCGATCATCGCGGCCGCGACGGTCTCGTCGCCGAAGACCTCTCCCCAGCGCCCGAAGGGCTTGTTGCTGGTCACGATCACCGAGGCGCGTTCGTATCTGTTCGAGATCAGCTGGAAGAACAGGTTCGCCGCCTCGGCTTCGAAGGGGATGTAGCCCACTTCATCGATCACGATCAGTGGGTAGCGGCCGAGCTTGGTGAGCTCGACCTGGAGGCGTCCGGCCTGGTGGGCGGCGGCCAGGCGGTCGACCCATTCGGACGCGGTGGCGAAGGCGACCCGGTGGCCGGCCTGGCAGGCCCGCACTCCCAGACCGATGGCCAGGTGTGTCTTCCCGGTGCCCGGCGGGCCCAGGAAAACGGCGTTCTCCTTTCCGGTGATGAAGTCCAACGTGCCCAGATGCGCGAGCTGTTGGCGCGTCATGCCGCGCAGATGGGTGACGTCCAGCTCCTCGACCGTCTTGATCGCCGGGAAGCGGGCCGCGCGGACGCGGGCCTCGCCGCCGTGGGACTCGCGGGCACTGACCTCCCGCTGGAGGCAGGCGACGAGGTATTCGGCATGCGTCCAGGACTCCTTGCGGGCCCGCTCGGCGAGCCGTTCGGCGGCGTCCAGCAGTGCCGGGGCCTTCATCGCCCTGGCCAGGAAGGCCAGGTCAGCCGCGGTCTGCTGACCGGTTCGGCGACTTGTGGCGGGGGCGGCGTCGTCGGTGGCGGCGCGGGCGGGCATCAGCCGGCCTCCTGGTTGTTGCCGCCGTCGATGACGGTGAAGAGCCGGTCATAGGTGCCCAGCTCGCGCTGTTCGACCTCGACCACGTCCGGGGCCGCTGCCGCGCAGGCAGCACCGTGCCGTCGATGTACTTCGCGGCGCATCACGTCGCCGGCGGCGGCGTGATGCGGGTCGGTGAGGGTCTGGTGGCGGGCCCAGCAGCGGGGATGCCGGGCCACGATCTCGCCGCCCTGGGCCAGGACGATGACCTCGTCGTTGTCGCAGAGCACGGTCACCATCCGGCCGATCGCCGCGGGGTCGACGGAGTAGTCGCAGGTGTCGACGCGGACGTAATGATCGCGTCCCAGGCGGATCTGGAACCGCCACCAGGACGGCGGGTCAACGGGTGGCAGTGCGAGCATCCCGGCCCGGTCCGCCTCCCACCGGTCGCTCGGGCGGGCCTGCAAAGTGCGGTGGACGCGCCGGTTGGCGACCTTCAGCCAGGCGTCCAGCTGTGTGTTGAAGTCGTCGGGGCCGGTGAAGTGACGGCCCGGCAGGAAGGAGGTCTCCAGATAGCCGTTGGCCCGCTCGACCAGCCCTTTCGCTTCTGGATCCCGGGGCCGACACAGGTAGATCTTGGTGGCCAGCAGGCCCGCGAACGCGGCGAACTCGGAGGTGACCCGGCCCTTGCCGACGCCGGCCTCGTTGTCCCAGACGAGCATCCTGGGGACGGCTCCCCAGGCGGTCAGCAGCCGCCAGTGCCCGTCGATCAGGTCCCCACTCCGGCGCGAGGGCAGCATCCTCGCGGCGATGATCCGCGAGTAGCCGGACACCATCACCAAAACCGGCGGCCGTCCTGTCTGCCCATAGCCCAGCGGGATGTCGGCCTCGGGAAACCACAGGTCACACTGGGCCAGCTCGCCCGGCCGATACGTAGTCCGCGAGACCGGGTCCACCGGCAGATACGCCGGCCGCAGCTCGCGCACCCGTTCCCTGAGGATGGTCATCCCGCGCTGCCAACCGATCCGCTCCGCGATCACGGTGGCAGGCATCGTCGGCGTCTCCCGCAAAAGCTCACGGATCTGCACCTCGACCGCGTCCACCGCCGAGCCCTTCGCCGGACGCTCGTACTTCGGCGGCCGGTCGTGCGCCAGCGCGCGTTTCACCGTGTTCTTCGAGATGCCCAGGTGCCGGGCGATCGCCCGGATCGGCATCTGCTCGGCCCGGTGCAGTCGGCGGATCTCTGCCCAGTCCTCCACGTGGATCACCTCTTCCCTCCTGACCTTGATCACCAAGGCCAGGGTCAGATGAAGATCACCAAGTGGGTCAGATTTGATACGCCGTCAGAGGGTCAGGATTCGAGCGACGCCGAGAACCACCAGTTCCTCGATCTTCGGCAGATAGTCGTCGATCTGCCGGGCCCGCTGCCGGCGCTTGTCGGGCTGCTGGCCGGCCGCCCGCATCTTCACATAACGGGCCACCGTGTGGTGGTCGCACCCGGCCAGCTCGGCCGCGACGCGGTAACTGCCTGTGAGGTCGTATGCCTCAAGGATCTCCATGATCTCCCTGCTGTTCTTCACCCGCTCCAGCGTCGCCGAGCGGGACTACTCGGGGCGAGCGGGGAGAAATCTGGCCGTACTCGGGGAAACCCGTGGCCACAAATTGCGCCGTATATGGCCGCCACCGGGGAGCTTACGGGGCTCTGATCAACATTTCGGGATGACCGTGCGTGATCGGCTCACGGTGTGAGCAAAATACGGCGCCGCAGGAGATCGAAGTTGGCCCGTCCATACCCTTGACGTTTGAGGTATTTCACCCGGTTCACGTGGCCCTCGACCATGCCGCTGGAGTAGGGCTGGGTGAGGCCGGCGGTGACGGCGTCGAGGTCCTTGCTGAGGTTGCGGGCGAAACCGCGCAGGGGTGGCAGCTCGCTGCCCTGGGCCGCCTTCATCCAGCGGGGCAGCAGACGGCCGTCGAGGTTCTTCATCATCGCGGCGAACGCCGCGATGTGCCGTCGTAGATCGGCGAGTTCAGGGCAATCGGCCAGGATGCGCTTGAGGCGGAGCTGCTGACCGGAGCTGAGGTTGTCGGGGTGACAGGTGAGCCAGCCGGTGACCTGCCGGACCGTGGGCGCCTCCGACCTCTTCGGGGTCGGCGACTCGGCGGAGCGCAACGGCTCGAGCCAGCGCCGGACACTGCGGCTGCTGCCGCGGTAGCCGCGTTCCTGAATCTCGCGGAACAGGCGCCCGCTGTCAGTGCACCCCTCCTGCCAGCGCATATTGAGGTACTCGGCCCAGGGCTGCAGCATCCGTCGGCTCTGCCGCGGCGGCGAGAGCAGGTCCTCGACGACTGTCGCGTGGGCGTACTTGCGGACTGTCTTGCGGTCCATCCGCAGGGACTTGGCGATCACCTCGATGGCGACGCCCTTGTCGTACATCTCGTGCACCGCCGCGAAGTTGCGGCGTGTGTTCGCGGCCCGCTTGCCCTCGATCGCCGGCGGCTCGGCAGGCCGTTCCACCAGGGCGTCCTGGTTCGCCTCCTCGGCCGGAGTGAGGCAGGAGCGGTGGGCGACGACGCACTTCTCAACCGCCTTGCACAGGTTCTGCCAGAGGTGAAAGCGATCTGCGATCTGGACCGCATCCGGCGCGGCCGTGCGGATCGCCTCCGCGTACGCGCTCGCGCGGTCACGGCACACGATCTCGGCGCCGGGATGTTCTTCGAGCCAGGCGGTGAAGGTCTCGGCGGTGCGGTCGGGCAGGACGTCGACGACGCGGCCGGTCTCGATGTCGATGAGGACGGTGCCGTAGACGTGACCGCGCTTGAGTGCGAAGTCGTCGACGCCCAGTACCCGCGGGCTCCGCTCCGGCGGCTCGGCAGGCAGCCTCCGCACACGGTTGAGTAGGGTGTTCGGGCTGATCGCGCAGTGCAGCAGGGCGGCGAGCCGGGCACCGGCCCGACCGGCCAGGCAGCGTGCGATCGATATCAGCATCGCCTGCTGCAGTTGGCTGCGGCGGCCGTGGCGGAAGGTGAGCCCGTCGACCTGCTCGACGAAGGTTCTGCGCGGGCACGACGACTGCTCGCACCGGAACCGGCGAACCGTCAGATGTATCGTCGTCGCCCGTCCACCGATCGCGACGTCAGCGAGCCGCCGACGATATCGGTCGTGGACTCGCTGTGAGTGCGTCCCGCAGCCTGGGCACTGGGCTGAGCGAGCAGCCGCCGAGGCAGTGATACAGATACATCCACCATCAGCTCGTATGTCCTCGATCGCGACGCTGGCCAGGTGCGGCAGCAGCGTCTTGGCTATGTGATCTCCTAACACACCTGGTCAACAAGGGGGTTGGAGATCAGTTACGCACGGTCATCCCGAAATGTTGATCAGAGCCGCTTACGGAGGCCGCCGTCAACAGCGTGCGCGGATAGGCGGTGTGTGAGGAGTCGGACGCGGGTGCAGGCACGGGGCTGCGCGATCATGTGAGTTCCTACACTCTGTGATCGTGGGGGGCTCCGTGCCTGCGCTGCCATCATGGCTTATCGAACCGCTGTGGGACCAATTCCGGGAACTGCTGCCTGTGCACGGCGTGTTCGACCCGGCTCATCCTCTGGGGTGTCATCGCCGTCGCATCAGCGACCGTGCCGTCTTCGACAGGCTCGTGCAGGTCCTGGTGTTCGGCTGCGGCCCCAGTAGACACGGGAGGCGGACGAGGACGGGCGGTGCTCGTAGTCGCGGACCAGGCGCCGGTGCAGTATGAGGGTCCCGTAGGTCTGCTCGACTCTCCACCGTTTCGGCTGCGGGACGAACCCCTTGTCCTGCGGGTTGCGTTCGACGGTTTCGACGTCGATGCCCAGGCGGGTGCCGTGGGCGGCGACCTGGTTCTTGAAACCCTGGTCGACCAGCGCCTTGCAGACGGTTCCGCCGGCGCTCTCGGCGACTTGGTCGAGCAGGGCGAGACCCGCGGCGTTGTCGTGCGTGCTCGCGGCGAGGACGGTGACAGCGACGACCAAGCCGAGCACATCCACGGCCGGGCCCCGCTTGCGGCCCGGCGCCCGCTTCGCCGGATCCCTGCCGGTCGTGGAGGCGGGGACCCCGGCGGCCGCGTGGACACTTTGGGTATCCAGCACCACCAGGGTCGGGTCCTCTAATCGGCGGGCCCGCTCACGGACTTGGCAGCGCAGGAGTTCATGGATGACCTGGTCTATTCCGTCATCCCGCCAGACTGCGAAGTAGTAGTACGTCGCGCTCTTCGGCGGCAGGTCGTGCGGGAGGTAGGCCCACTGGCAGCCGGTCCGGCTCTGGTAGAGGATCGCGTTCACGATCTCCCGCATCGCATAGGCGCCCTGGTGACCGCTGACCGAACGATGCCGGTCCTTCCACACGGTGATCACCGGGTCGATCAGAGCCCACTGCTCGTCCGATAAGTCGCTCGGGTGCGGCTTGCGTTCACTCACCCAGCCACCCCAGCAGATCACCGGCTGCGGACCAGCGGAATCCGCCCGCACCCACACCATCAGGCGACGACAGGACCACTCAAAAACTCACGAACCGCCCTGTGAAGGCGTTGGCCAGACAGGAAACGGGCCCTCGTGTAGGGCAGGGGATGGACCAAGATCGTCCTGTCGTGCGAGGTCCCGTTGCTGGATCAGTGTGCCATTACTGCGTCTCAACCACCCGGCAATGGAGCCGAGTTCGTCTTCGTGCCAGGGTACTTGGGTGAGCTCATTCGCTACCTTCCCGCCGAGCTCATCGATGCGGTCTTGGAGGAGACCCGGACCGTGCAGCGGCGGTTGCGATGCCTGCCCTCTCGGTTCGAAGCCAACTACCGTGTCTACGGAGCGAGGAAGATCTGGCGTGAGCTGAACCGGCAGGGCCACCGCGCGGCCCGCTGCACCGTCGAACGCCTGATGCGCGAACTCGGCATCGCCGGAGCGGTCCGCGGCAGACGCGTGATCACCACGCTGCCCGGCGGGCAGGTGGACCGGGCGCCGGACCTACTGGACCGCGACTTCGTCGCCGCTGCCCCGAACCGCTGCTGGGTGGCGGACTTCACCCACGCGAAAACCTGGGCCGGTGTCGTCTACGTCGCCTTCGTCGTGGACACGTTCTCCCGCCGGATCGTCGGCTGGTCCGCGGCCACAGTGAAGGAAACGGTCTTCGTCCTGGACGCCCTGGAGATGGCCGTGTGGCAACGCGACCGAGACCAACACCCGGTCCAGCCAGGTGAGTTGATCCACCACTCGGACGCCGGGTCGCAATATACGAGCTTCCGGCTCGCCGAGCATCTGGACGCCGCCGGCATCGCCGCCTCGATCGGATCGGTCGGCGACGCCTACGACAATGCCCTGATGGAGAGCACGATCGGCTTGTACAAGACCGAGCTGATCAAGCCCCGACGGCCCTGGAAGTCGCTCTCCCAGGCCGAGTTGGCCACCGCAGAGTGGGTCGACTGGTACAACCACCGCAGACTTCACGGTGAGATAGGGCACGTTCCACCCGCCGAGTACGAGGCCAATCACTACAAGGAATCCACGAAACCCCAGGTCACAACCAAAATCTGAGATCTCTACCGAACCCGGGGCGGTTCACTTCTGAACAGGCACTCCGCAGTAGCCGTTGGGCAGGGTCTGAGTGGCGATGCCGTAGCGGGTCTTGGCCCACTGGGCCTGCCCGAGCGGGCCGTCCTCGGCGAGGGTGACGCGTTCGCCCTTGATGTTGACCTTCACGATCCTCGCAATAACCGAAGATGGAAAAATGTCGGTCGAATTTTCGACAGGGCGGACAACTCCTGGGTTGCTTTCGATGACGCAATATACCTAGTCAAACATGGCAGCCTAGAAGAGAAGGACCCCCCGAAACTCGCAGAAAAAATATGGGAAACGGAGGGGCGATGCTTGGGGGGTTACATTCCCGCATACATCAGCAGAAAACCACCAATTACAGGTGATTGCGGAAAGGCTGACGGCCAGGAATGGAATGCCCCACCCTCAAAAAGGATGGAAAGTGGAGAGGGGAGATATCCTCCTCCAAAGGCAAGCGTCTCGCTGCAGACAGGGAGACAGGGAGACAGGGAGACAGGGAGACAGGGAGACAGGGAGACAGGGAGACAGGGAGACAGGGAGACAGGGAGACAGGGAGACAGGGAGACAGGGAGACAGGGAGACAGGGAGACAGGGAAGGTACCACTCGAGGAGTGCCGCGGCGGAGGTCACGAAGAATGGGAGTATGAAAGTAACCATAAAACGATCAAGAACATTTCCCTTGCCGGGAAAGATAGCCGCCTTAAGCAACCCGGGCAGCGCATCTCAAAGAAAGGGAAGCGCTTCTACGCCGGTCTGCATCCACGACAAAACTCTGTTGAATAACCTTCCTAACCCGGCCAGCCGCACAGGAGAGGAAAATCGGCGATTATGAATATTTCAGACGCCCCTACACTCCAGGCCCAATCAGGCGGGTCCCACAACCGTCTACAGGCCCGTATGCTAGCCATGATGGCATGCGTGTGCGCGATGACCCTGTTTCCAACCCTCACCGCCGCTGCGGCAAATCCTGCCGCGCAGAATACGCCCACCACCACAACGGTCTGGGCAAGAGAAGCCGGAGTCCTACTCGATGGCAGATTCCGCCTTGTGGACTACCCCGGCTTGCCATCCTGGCTGCAGGGATTTACGACCGGAAACAGATCGTACGCCTACCCGGATGAGCAGCTCATCTTCTTTCCCTCTGCTTATATTTACGGGAAGCAAAAGATAGACACGCTCGTACTCACAGTCGATTTGCCCGAGGGGGTGAAATTGACCGATGGGCTCACCACGCTGGATATCGCTGCAGCCCCACTCCAGTCAGCGTGTAAGCCCGCCGAGAACCTCAGAAGAGTTACATGCGCATGGCATAATATACAACCAATCGCAGAGGAGATGCCAAGTTGGAGGGGCTTTGCCGGGGACCTTAGCACCTTCCTTGGTGGAATTGATCTAGAAACATTCAAAAAGGATCCATTGAAGGTCGTTCAAGATGGAGCAAAGGTGCTCGGCAACACCGCACCCTTCTCAGTCAAGGTCGACAATGACAAGAAATACTGCGACAAGGTCACGAAGTGGGGAAATGTTACGGCCGTGGCTTATAGCGGTAAGGGAGGGGGCGAAATAGCGCGAGATTCGCGAGATCTTGGAGGCCTATTCACGGGGGTTTCAACCATCGTTCTTGATCACGAGGACGGCCCTGCTCGGTAGCGTGACGTTTGAGAGAGCGTCAGTTAACTACCGTGGCAGGGCCGTTGAGCTGGAACATTACGACAGGACTGGACACCGAGCAACTTGACGGGCTGGTCGCACGAGTTCACCAAGAGCTCGTGCAGGATCCGGATCCGCCGGTGATGCCGGGGCGGATGTGGGCGCTGGGCCTGTACAAGTCGGTGGTGTTGGTGCTGTTCCTGCTGCGGCAGAACCCGGTGCAGGAGGTGGCCGCCGAGTTGTTCGGGATCTCCCAGGCCACCGTCTCCAGGAGGTGGACGGCCCTGCTGCCGATGGTGGAGAAGGTCCTGGCCACGCACGTTCCCGATCCCACCGAGGCCTCTGCCGGCCGGATCGTACTCGTGGATGGCACCTTGGTCACGACGTGGGACTGGTCCAGCGAGGGCACCACGATGTTCTCCGGCAAGCACCGCGACACCGGCTTCAACCTGCAGATCGCCGCCACTCTCGCCGGCGACCTGCTCGCGGTCTCCGCGCCGGTGCCCGGCAGCCGGCACGACATGCACGCCTGGCGCCAGTCCCACTTCCCCGAGGCATTCGCCGAACGCGAGGGCATAGGCGACCTGGGCTACGCCGGCTCCCGACTGTTCACCCCCAGGCGCAAGCCGCCCGGCCAGGAACGATCCGCCGGAGACAAGAGAGCCAACCGCTCCGTCAACACGCTCCGAGCCGCAGTCGAACGGGCCATCGCGCACCTGAAGAACTGGAAGATTCTCGCCACCCGCTACCGCGGCCCCTCACCCGCTTCCCCGACATCGTCAAGACCGTCACCGCCCTCACCTTCTACACAAGAGGCTGGTGAGGCCTACGTGAATAACCCTCTTGGTGTTGAGTACTATGGCTCCTATTATAGAAAACTTATACCCGGGAAAGGGTACGTACGCACCGTAGACACCTGCAAGAACTCCTAATGCAACGCTGAGCCTTTGCCATCCCGACGCTTGCGGGGTGAAAGAGCAGGTCATTGAACCTCTTTCATCCTGAGTAGTCGCAGGTCAGGAGCGTGTGAACGGCCTGGACGATGCGGCTGATGCGGTTGGTTGAGCATCGTGCCTGGCGGAGGGTCCGCCATTGCTTGAGTTGGGCGAAGGCGCGTTCGCCTGGTGCTCGGAGGCGGGCGTGGTCGCGGTTGAACAGTTGGTAGTGGTCGGGTTGTTCGCGGTGGTTCTTGTAGGGGGTGCGGACGGTTGCGCCGGCGCCTTGGTAGGCGCGGTCGGCCAGGACGAGGATCTGCCTGGTGAGGCAGGCCTGGACGATGCCGTGAGCCCGTGCCGCGGTCAGGTCGTGGGTGCGTCCGGGCAACGCGCGGGAGAACCACAGTGGAGTGCCGTCTGGGGACGCGATGACCTGCACGTTCATTCCGTGCCGCTTGTGTTTTTGGCTGTAGTACGGCTCGTCTGCGGCGATGCGGTCGGTGGGGATCAGTGTCCCGTCAACGACGACGAAGTCGCCCTCACCCAGGCCCACCAGGGCCTCGCGCAGGCCGGGTGCCCACGAGGCGAGGATCATCAAGGTCTCGTCCACGTACCGCCAAGCCGTCGCCTCCGATACCCCGAAACCGGCTCCGACCTGCGCGAACGTCTCGTTCTTCCGAAGGTGCGCCAACACCAGTAGGGCCTGCTTGAAGCAACCGAGCCGTCGCCAGGGCGAGTTCAGCTCCTGCCGGCGGGCATGGATCAGCCAGGAAACGTGCTCAACGAGTTCGTGCGGGACGTCGCGCATGGAAGAATACGGAACCAACAGGGCTCCTCGGACGCTGCGTGATGAGTGATGTCACCACAGCAACGACCAGGGGCCCTGTCTTGTCACCAACTCCCCTCTGACCAGGCATTTCACCCTCGCAGAGGCAGGATGAAAGAGGTTCACTGAACCTCTTTCATCCTGTTCCGGCCGGGTGAAATGGGCTGGTCAGGTGGGGTGACATGGCGAAGCCCCTCGTCGTTGGTGTGGTGATCTCACTCAACACGCCATCGGCCGCGGGGGGCTTTGTTGGTTCCGTATCCTTCCATGCTCGACGTCCCGCACGAGCTGGTCGAGCACGTCTCCTGGCTCATCTACGCCCGAAGGCGTGAACTTCGCTCGGCCTGGCGGAGGTTGAGCTGCTTCAAGCAGGCCCTTCTGGTTCTGGCACACCTGCGGAAGAACGAGACGTTGGCACAGGTCGGTGCCGGGTTCGGAGTTTCCGAGGCCACCGCGTGGCGGTATGTACACGAGACCGTCGAAGTCCTCGCCTCGTGGGCGCCGGGACTGCACGAGGCCCTCGTCGGCTTGGGCGAAGGCGACTTCGTCATCCTCGACGGCACGCTCATCCCCACCGACCGCATCAAGGCCGACGAGCCGTACTACTCGCAGAAACACAAGAAGCATGGCATGAACGTCCAGGTCATCGCACGTCCCGACGGCACACCGCTGTGGTTCTCACGGGCAACGCCGGGCCGAACCCACGACCTGACCGCAGCACGCGCCCACGGCATCGTCCAGGCCTGCCTCAGCCGCCAGATCCTCGTCCTGGCCGACCGCGCTTACCAGGGCGCCGGCGCCACTGTCCGCACCCCGTACTACGGCTACCGCGACCTGCCCGAGCACTACCAGCAGTACAACCGCGACCACGCCGGCCTGCGCGCTCCCGGCGAACGCGCCTTCGCCCGCCTCAAGTCCTGGCGACTGCTGCGGCGAGCGCGCTGCTCAACCAACCGCATCGGCAGGACTGTGGCAGCCGTGCACACCCTCTTGACCTGCCAATACTCAGGATGAAAGAGGTTCATTGAACCTCTTTCATCCTGCCTCTGCGAGGGTGAAATGCCTGGTCAGAGGGGAGTTGGTGACAAGACAGGGCCCCTGGTCGTTGCTGTGGTGACATCACTCATCACGCAGCGTCCGAGGAGCCCTGTTGGTTCCGTATTCTTCCATGCTCGACGTCCCGCACGAACTCGTTGAGCACGTTTCCTGGCTGATCCATGACCCGCCGGCAGGAGCTGAACTCGCCCTGGCGACGGCTCGGTTGCTTCAAGCAGGCCCTACTGAGGTGTTCTCAGCGAAAGGGGTGCGGTCCGGGCTGGTGAAGACGTGAAGCCCCTGGTAGGAACGGGTCTGCCAAGATCACGTTCCTGAATCCCAGAGGCTTCACGATGGTTCGCTATTCTGCCATGCTCGACGTGCCACGCCCGGTGGTGGAGTACTTGTCCCGGCTGTTGGCCGCGCACCGCCGTGCGATCGGCACGCCGAAGGGATCGCGGGCACTGGGCCCGTTCCGCCAGGCGGTGTTGATACTGCGCTGGTTCCGGGAGAAGAGGTGTGTGCACTGCGCCGCGGTGGATGCTGGGATCTCGCAAGCCACCGGCTACCGCTACCTTCATGAAGGCATCGACGTTCTCGCGGGGCAGGCCCCTGACCTGCACGAAGTCCTCCAGCAGTGCCGGCGCGAGGGGACGAGCCATGTGGTCCTGGACGGCACACTGATCGAGTGTGACCGGCTCGCCGGGGCGCGGGAGACGGGGACGGACTGGTGGTACTCAGCCAAGCACAAGGCCTTCGGTGGGAATATCCAGTGAGCCTTTTCCAACCTGATGTGGTTGGTGGGGGTGTGGTTCGGGCGGGGTGGACGGAACGACGAAGCTCCTGGTAGACGGGTTGTCGACCAAGATCAACTGTGTCCCACCAGGAGCTTCGTGTGCTTGTCTACCCGTCGGCGATCGATCTGTCCAGCGCGTCCCTGCAGTTCCTCGCCGGCCGCCTGACAGTCCATCGTCGGCAGATCGGGACGCGGTGGCGTCGGCTGACTGCAGGCCGACAGGCCCTTCTGGTCCTGGCGCACCTGCGCTGCGGGGACACCTATGCCCGCCTCGCAGCGGGCTTCGCGATCGGTATCGCCACCGTGTGCCGCTACGTCCACGAGGGCATCGGCGTCCTGGCCGCTCTTGCCCCGACGTTGCAGCAGGCGATGAAGACCGCGGCAGGCAAGGCTTTCGTGATCCTCGACGGGACACTACTCCCCATCGACCGCGTCGCCGCCGACCGCCCGTACTACTCCGGGAAACACAAGCGGCACGGCATGAACGTGCAAGTCCTCGCCGACCCCTTCGGCCGGATCCTATGGGCCTCACCCGCACTGCCAGGAGCCGTCCACGACATCAAAGCCGCCCGAACCCACAGCATCATCGAGGCTCTCGCCTCATGTGGCGTCACATGCTGGGCGGACAAGGGATACCAAGGCGCCGGCGGCACCGTCCGTGTCCCGTATCGCGGCCGTTGGAAGCACCTCTCCCACGGTCAGCAAGCCGTCAACCGTGCCCACGCAAAAATCCGCGCCCTCGGCGAACGCGCCATGGCCACCCTCAAGAACTGGCGTCTCCTCAAGAAGCTCCGCTGCAGCACCACCCGCATCACCCACACCGCCCAAGCCATCCTCACCCTGACCCTCAACACCACAACCTGAGGTTGGAAAAGGCTCAGTTCCTCTCTGCCCCCGACGGTACCCCGCTGTGGGTTTCCGACGTCGAGCCCGGCTCCGTTCCAGACATCACCGCCGCTCGACACCACGTGCTACCCGCGCTCTACAAGGCGGCCGCCGAAGGCCTGCCGACCCTGGCCGACAAGGGCTACCAAGGCGCCGGCATCGGAGTGCACACCCCCATCAAGCGGCCCTGCGGCCGCTCCGAGAAAGCTCTGCATGTCAACAACCGCACCTACAACCAACTCCTCCGCGGCATCCGAGCACTGGGCGAACGCACCGCCGCTGAACTCAAGCAACGCTGGCGGGCCCTACAGCACGTTACCCTCAGCCCCAGCCGCATCGGCGCCATCGCCCAAGCCGCCCTCACCCTCAACAACCAATGGAAATAACCCCCGTTGAGAAAACCTCACTGGTGTTGGCGCACCTTCGGAAGAACGAGACGTTCGCGCAGGTCGGAGCCGGTTTCGGGGTATCGGAGGCGACGGCTTGGCGGTACGTGGACGAGACCTTGATGATCCTCGCCTCGTGGGCACCCGGCCTGCGCGAGGCCCTGGTGGGCCTGGGTGAGGGCGACTTCGTCGTCGTTGACGGGACACTGATCCCCACCGACCGCATCGCCACAGACGAGCCGTACTACAGCCAAAAACACAAGCGGCACGGAATGAACGTGCAGGTCATCGCGTCCCCAGACGGCACTCCACTGTGGTTCTCCCGCGCGTTGCCCGGACGCACCCACGACCTGACCGCGGCACGGGCTCACGGCATCGTCCAGGCCTGCCTCACCAGGCAGATCCTCGTCCTGGCCGACCGCGCCTACCAAGGCGCCGGCGCAACCGTCCGCACCCCCTACAAGAACCACCGCGAACAACCCGACCACTACCAACTGTTCAACCGCGACCACGCCCGCCTCCGAGCACCAGGCGAACGCGCCTTCGCCCAACTCAAGCAATGGCGGACCCTCCGCCAGGCACGATGCTCAACCAACCGCATCAGCCGCATCGTCCAGGCCGTTCACACGCTCCTGACCTGCGACTACTCAGGATGAAAGAGGTTCATTCTAGCGGTGGTTTGTTGACGGCGGGTGTGTGGAGGAGTACGCAAAGGTGTAGGTCTCAACTCCGGTCAGAGGAGGCAGGGATGACGAAGCGGTTGCCATGTCCGCCCGCGCCTGGTCCGATGGAAGCCTACGCCGCCCGCTTTGATGATCTGTTCTCCACGCTGGCCCAGCGGCGTGGGTTCGGTGAGTATCTGGCCGGCCTGCTGCTGCCCCGGGACCGTAACAAGACGCTGACCTGCCTGGCCGGGGCCGAGCCGGTGGTCGCTGCCCAGCACCGGTCGGTGCAGCGGCTGCAGTTCTTCTTGTCGGAGTCGACTTGGGACCACGAGAAGGTCAATGCCCGCCGTCTGGAACTGCTGCTTGCGGATCCGGCCACCGCCCCGCACTCGGGTGGGGTGCTGGTGGTCGACGACTCCGGGGACCGCAAGGACGGGACGGCGACCGCGCACGTGGGCAAGCAGTACCTCGGTTCGGTGGGAAAGGTCGACCGTGGCGTAGTCACCGTGACCACCTGCTGGGCTGACGAGCGCGTCTACTACCCGGTGCACGCTCGCCCCTACACACCAGCCCATCACTTCCCAAAAGGCAAGAACGACCCGGGTTTCCGTACCAAGTTGCAGATCGCGGCCGGCCTGGCCGCGCAGGCCAAGGCGGCCGGATGGGTCTTTCGGGCGGTGGCCGCTGACTGCGCCTACGGCGACCAGGACAGTTTCCGTGCCGACTTACATCAGGCCGGTCTGCCGTTCGTGATGGTGCTCAAACCCCGGCACGGTACCTGGGCCTACGGGCGTGATGCGCATACCCCGGTCGACGCCGCCCGCCTGCTGACCTGGCGGGACTCACACCATCCCGGGGAGTGGACACGCATCGAGCGCACCTTCCGGGATGGGCGCACCGTCACCTGGCGGGCCGCAGAAGCCCGGCTTGGCTGGTGGTGTCCGGACGGCAACGTCCGCCTGGTTGTGGCCACCGCCGACCCGGCCACTCTGCCGGAGAAAGCCACCTGGCACCTGGCCACCGACCTGCCCCGCCCCGGATCCCCACGCGCCGCCGAATCGCCCTATCCGCCCGGCGACCTGGCCGAGATCGTACGGATCTACGGTCTGCGGCACTGGGTCGAGCAGAGCTACAAGCAGGTCAAGGACGAACTGGGCTGGGCCGACTTCCAAGTCCGCTCCGATATCGCCATCCGCCGTCATCAGGCCCTGGTCAACTGCGCGTTCAGCTTCTGCTGGGACGCCTGGTTCGCTCCACCACCGCCGACTCCAGAGCCTGCCCAAGCCCCGCCCCCGGAGCCCGCTCCGGCAGAGAGAGGGGGCCAACCCAAATCGCAGCAGCCCCCACCGCCCTGCTGGCCCCAGGCACTACGAGCCGTCCGTGGCTGGCTGACGCCCTGGACCACGCTGCAACGCTACTGGCGGGCATGGTCAACCAAGCCCCCGCCCACCGAACTCCAGACCCTGCTCAACACCCTCGGCACCGGCAGATCTCTCGATCTCTACCGCCTCGTTTAACAAACCACCGCTAGCGTGCGCGTATGGATCTTGAACCTGGAAAGACCGTGCCCGCCGTTCCCGTTCCTCTCGATGCCGAACTTCAGGTCGCTTATGACGCCTACCTGGCGGAGGAACCGGACTTGGCGCCGATGAGCCTCGAGAAGCTGTCGGTGATCCGCGCGGAGGTCGACGCCGCAGTGGCGGCGCTCGAGGACCTCAGCCATGGCGGGCGCTTCACCGTCTTCCAGCCTTCGGTGCCCGGCCTGGACGGCGCCCCCGAGATCCCGCTGCTGGTGTGCACACCCTCCAGCGCGCCCGCATCGCGGCCGCCGCTCTACTTCATACACGGCGGCGGCTTCTACTGTAGCGATCACCGCACCGGGCTCGACCAGATACTCGAGACGGCCGAGCGGTTCGGGGCCACGCTGATCTCGGTCGGCTACCGGCTCGCGCCCGAGCACCCCTACCCCGCCCAGATCAACGACGCTTACGCCGGTCTACTGTGGGTCGCCGACCACGCGGACGGGCTCGGCATCGACTCGGAACGCATCGTCGTCACGGGCTTCAGCGCCGGCGGCGCCCTCAGCGCCGCGCTCGCTTTGACCGTGCGCGACAAGGGCGGTCCCCGCCTGCTCGGCCAGCTGCTGATTGCCCCGCTGCTCGACGACCGCAACGACAGCGCCTCGGCCCTGCAGATGGACGACGTCGAACTCTTCGACCGCAGCCGCAACGGGTTCGCCTGGAGCTCGCTGCTCGGCGACGGCCAGGGCGGAGCTGACGTGCCGCAGTACGCTGCGCCCGCCCGCGCCACCGACCTGGCCGGCCTGCCGCCCACATTCCTCGACGTCGGCTCCGCCGAGTGCCTGCGCGATGAGATCCTCGCCTACGCCGACCGGATCTGGCAGGCCGGCGGCGAAGCCGAGCTGCACGTGTGGCCCGGCGGAATCCACGGTTTCGACCGGAAAGCCCCCGAGGCGCGGATCAGCAAGGCCGCTGTCGCGGCACGCCGCAACTGGCTGGAGCACCTTCTCGCCACCAACTGACGGTCTCCTCCGGCGGTAGTCGGCCGCGGGATGGACAACGTGCCGGCCAGGCGTCCCGTAGCAACGAGATCGACGAACCTTGCGACGGAACTCAGGCGGATAGCTGCGTGACACGGAGCCCTCCCAAGGTTCTGGACCAACAAGTGTCCAGCATCCCGGCTCCGTCAAACCCCGAGCGCATTACTGAACCTCTTTCATCCTGCCTCTGCGAGGGTGAAATGCCTGGTCAGAGGGGAGTTGGTGACAAGACAGGGCCCCTGGTCGTTGCTGTGGTGACATCACTCATCACGCAGCGTCCGAGGAGCCCTGTTGGTTCCGTATTCTTCCATGCTCGACGTCCCGCACGAACTCGTTGAGCACGTTTCCTGGCTGATCCATGCCCGCCGGCAGGAGCTGAACTCGCCCTGGCGACGGCTCGGTTGCTTCAAGCAGGCCCCACTGGTGTTGGCGCACCTTCGGAAGAACGAGACGTTCGCGCAGGTCGGAGCCGGTTTCGGGGTATCGGAGGCGACGGCTTGGCGGTACGTGGACGAGACCTTGATGATCCTCGCCTCGTGGGCACCCGGCCTGCGCGAGGCCCTGGTGGGCCTGGGTGAGGGCGACTTCGTCGTCGTTGACGGGACACTGATCCCCACCGACCGCATCGCCGCAGACGAGCCGTACTACAGCCAAAAACAGGCTCTCCTGCCGTATGTGTGGGTGCTGTGAGCTGGGCTGATGCGTGAAACACGCCGTTCTCTGCCAGGCTTGAGGTGTCTAGCAACAAGTCTGATCTTGCAGAGAAACGGCGTGTCTGTCTTCAGCATATGGAAGAGAACTCTGACGGTCGAAAACACCGTGGTCGAGGGGATCCGCTTCGACGAGAGCGAACAGTGTGTGATCGTGTCGGTACGACCCGATGCGCGGAGTCGGCAGCGGTGTGGGATCTGCCGCAGACCGGCTGCCCGGTATGACGCCGGCCGGGGGCGTCGGCGGTGGCGGGATCTGGATCATGGTGCGGTGCGGGTGTTCCTGGAGGCTGATGCACCGCGGGTGGGATGCCACATCCACGGTTCCGTCGTGGCCTGGGTGCCGTGGGCCAGACACGGTGCCGGCCACACCCTGGCCTTCGATCAGCAGGCTGCCTGGATGGCCGCCGAGTGCTCGAAGACGGCAACAGCCGCACTGATGCGGATCTCCTGGCGGACGGCCGGGGCGATCGTGGCCCGGTTCGTCGCCGACCGGGACCGCGATGTGGACCGACTGGCAGGACTACGGCGGATCGGTATCGACGAGATCTCCCACCGCCGGGGGCAGAAGTACATGACAGTCGTGGTCTGCCACGACACTGGCCGGGTGGTGTGGATGGCCGACGGCCACGGCAAACACGTCCTGCACCGCTTCCTCGACGGCCTTGGCCCCGGCAGGACCGGACGCCTGACCGATATCAGCGCCGATGGCGCCGGCTGGATCGCCGGCGTGCTGGCCGAACGCGCCCCACACGCCAGGCGCGTGATGGACCCCTTCCACGTGGTCGCCTGGGCCACCACCGCCCTGGACGCCGAGCGCCGGACGGCCTGGAACCGGGCCCGCCACAGCCTCGGCGACCGGGAGACGGCCCGCGCACTGAAGGACTCCCGCTTCGCGTTGTGGAAGAACTCCGATGACCTCACCGACCGGCAGGCCGCGAAACTCGCCTGGATCGCCGCCACCGACCCCCAACTCCACCGCGCCTGGCGCCTGAAAGAAGCCCTCCGGACCGTGTTCACCCTGGCCAAGTCCCGCCCCACCGCCGCCCTCAAAGCCCTGGACCGCTGGATCGCCTGGGCCCGACGCTGCCGCATCCCCACCTTCGTCGACCTCCAACGCAAGATCATGCGCCACTACGACGCCATCCGCGCCGCGCTGACCACCGGCATGAGCAACGGACTGATCGAGTCCACCAATACCAAGACTCGCCTGATCATCCGACGCGGCTTCGGCTTCCACACCGCCAACGCCATCATCGCCCTCGTCATGCTCACCCTGGGCGGACCACGACCACAACTCCCAGGCCGCCAACTCGCCACAGAATGACCCACACATACGACAGGAGAGCCCAAAAACACAAGCGGCACGGAATGAACGTGCAGGTCATCGCGTCCCCAGACGGCACTCCACTGTGGTTCTCCCGCGCGTTGCCCGGACGCACCCACGACCTGACCGCGGCACGGGCTCACGGCATCGTCCAGGCCTGCCTCACCAGGCAGATCCTCGTCCTGGCCGACCGCGCCTACCAAGGCGCCGGCGCAACCGTCCGCACCCCCTACAAGAACCACCGCGAACAACCCGACCACTACCAACTGTTCAACCGCGACCACGCCCGCCTCCGAGCACCAGGCGAACGCGCCTTCGCCCAACTCAAGCAATGGCGGACCCTCCGCCAGGCACGATGCTCAACCAACCGCATCAGCCGCATCGTCCAGGCCGTTCACACGCTCCTGACCTGCGACTACTCAGGATGAAAGAGGTTCGCTGAAACTTTCGACGTGAAGTCGGTGGTGACGGGGGGCGATCCCTGCGGTACGCCTTGTTCACGCGATATGCGCAAGGGGGTGGCCTGAGTGCCGAACGGCGGCAGGCCCGGGAACAAGTCACACTGGAAGCTGCGGAACGGTTCGCCCGGGGTGAAAAGAACTCGCAGATCGCGAAGGAACTGCGGGTCACCGAGCGGTCGGTGGAACGCTGGCGACACGCGTGGCGTCAGGCCGGCGCGCAAGGACTGGCCTCCCGGGGATCGCCCGGGCGTCCGAAACTGACCGACGCGCAGTTCGCTCTCCTGGAAGAAGAATTGGCGCGGGGGCCTGCGGCGCATCGGTGGGCTGACCAGCGATGGACTCTGACCAGGGTCAAGGCCGTGATCGGTCGACGCTTCCATGTCACCTGCTCGGGGCCGCTGTGTGGCGGCTGCTTACCGGGCACGGCTGGTCCTGGCAGGCCCCTTCGCGACGCGCCGTGGAACGGAACGAGGATGCAGTCCAGCTGTGGAAGAAGGAGGTGTGGCCACGCGTGGAAGCACCGCGGCGGCGCTCGATGCCTGGATCGTTTTCGAGGACGAAGCCGGATTCTCGATGACGCCGCCACGTGCCAATACCTGGAGCCGGCGCGGGCAGACGCCCGTCGTGCGGGTCCGCGGGCGGTCCTGGCGATGCTGGTCTGTCGCCGCCCTGTGCTGCTACAAGCGCGGCCAACCCTCCCGGCTGATCTACCGCCCGCGGAATTACAGTCGCCGCAAGGGCGAGCGCAAGAGCTTTGCCTGGACCGACTACCGCGACCTGCTGATCACCGCTCACCGGCAACTGGGCGGTCCCATCGCACTGCCGAGTAGCCGAGGGGAATCTCACCCCTCGGCTCTCACAGAACGGAGCGTGACAATCTCTCGTCACTCCGCTCTTGCCGCTCTGATCATCAAGCCAGCAAGGCGTCCGTGGTAAGGCTCCAGTGCGCGAACATGCGGGGATATCGCTGAGTCTACGCACGAGACCCGCGCTGGTCGTACGCCAGTGCCAAGTGCGGGGTGTGCCCAGCGCGATATTGGGCAACTGCTCGCCCAACCGCGGGACTTCATTCTCGTGACGACCGGTTGCCGTCTTGCGGATCGGCTCTGCGGTGCACGAGGCTGACGTTTTCACTACCGGGAGGAGCTGGAATGTCGTTGGCGTACGCGTTGAGCGATGGCGGGGACGGCGACGACGATCTGCCCGGTTCGCCTTGGACTCCCGACGAGCCGAGTCCTGACGGGACGACGCCACCCGGCGACGGCACGCACCGCAAGGAATGAAGCCATGACGGTGGCAGTGGATCGTCCCGGCCGCCGGCGGCTGGGACGATCGCTTCTTGATGCAGGTGTCCTGCGACCGGAGTGGGAGGTGACGTTCGCAACCGTCGACCGTGCGATGTTTTTGCCCCATGTGATGTGGCCGTGGGACATGACGAGCAGAGCATGCAACCGCGTCGACAAGGCCGCGGATGCGGACACCTGGCATGCGGCCGCAGACACCGACCAGCCGATCGTCACCCAGTGGGACGATGGCCGGCACACCGGCCCTGGCCCGGGGACGACGGCGACGAGTTCCTCCTCCATGCCCTCTGTCGTCTACCGTCTGCTCGGCGACCTGGACGTCGACGAGGGCATGCACGTGCTCGACAACGGCACCGGCACCGGGGAGACGGCGGGTGCCCTCACACACCGCTGCGGGTCGGACAAAGTCACCACGATCGAGATCGACGCAGCGGCATCTCGACAGGCCGCACAACGCCTCAACGCTTCGGGGCTTCACCCCACCGTCGTGGTCGGCGACGGCACGGCCGGCTACCCGGCCTGTGGCCCGTACGACCGGATCCTGGTCACCTACGGCCTGCGAGAAGTCCCCGGCGCGCTGGTCGGGCAGACTCGACCCGGCGGTCTGATCGTCGCCCCGTGGGGAACGCACTACAGCAACGCCGACGCCGTCGTTCGCCTCACGGTCCAAGGCACAACCGCCTCGGGGCGTTTCACCAGCGGCGTCGAGTTCATGAAGTCGCGGAACCAGCGCCGCACGGCGATCAACCCCAGCAACTACGTGCCCCCCGAAGGGGTTCGCGGCGCCGACACATCACGGACCAGTATCACCGAGGAGCAATTCGCCAGCGGCCGCTTCGGCGTTCTGCCGTTCGTGCTCGGTATCCGGGTTCAGGACTGCGCCCAGGCTGTGGCAGCGAAGCGGGAAGGCTCCCGGCCGATCTGGTTCTACGGTCTCAGCGACCGGTCCTGGGCATGTGTCCTTTTCCGTGACGGCCAGGCCGAGGCCCGCGTGTGGCAGTCCGGGCCACGCCGGCTGTGGGATGAGGCGGAGACCGCCTACCACTGGTGGGCCGCCCAAGGCTGCCCAGGATTCGACCGGTTCGGTCTCACCGTCACCCCTGATGGACAACAGGTGTGGCTGGACGAACCGACCAACTTCTGGTCCGTTTGAGGTGGTGGGATCTCAAGTCCCGCGGCTCGAGTCCGACGAACCCCGGCCGTCCCCTGACCGAGGGGCCAGGCACCTGAGACTGGCCAGTCAGGGCCTCAGCCACACAACGCGTCCGTCATCGATCGGGCTCATCCTCGATCAGGCTCATCCTCGCCTGACCGAGGGAAAGACGCGTCGCTCGAAACCACGCCAGGCTTGACACACAGGTGTCCGTCGGCACCACAGCTCTGAAGGCTGACTGATGCGAAGCAAGTGGTCGAACCGGCCCGGGACTTCACAGGATGCCCGCCTCCCCAGGGAAGGCGGGCAGCTTTGTCTCGGTGGGTTGTGGTGTCACGGATGTGTAGTGGTTTTTCGCCCAACGAAGTCCCGAAACTCGTCCGTGCCAGCCCGGTGGATGGTCACCGCAGGCGCCGAACAGAGTGATGCGAGGTGGGTGGATGACGGAACTTTTCGCCTCAGCAGGGCATCTCCACCCATACATGCCCCGACGGGAGGAGTTATTCCCCATGACGCGTCGCGTTCGCATACCGCTACTGGCCGCCTTACTACTGGTGACAGGCGCACTGATGTCATCCGCGCCGGCCTGCGCCGTCATCGGCGGGTCGAAGAGTACCTACGGACCGTGGGCGGTGCGTATGCTCGTCGACGGCAAACCGGCGTGCACAGGCACGGCAGTCACGCCTCAATGGATCATCAGCGCCTCGCACTGCTTCTTCGAACAAGCGCAGCCGATCGCCGACAAGCGGATCTCGTTCAGGGTCGGCAACCTCGACACGCGCAAGGGCACCACGGTCCGCCCGCTTCCCGGCAAACGCGTGGGAAGCGTGCACGCCGACATGATGCTCGTCAAGGTTCCGGCGATCAAACTGCGCACGGCGCGCCTGGCCACGGCCGGCGTCCACCCCGGCCAGGTTGTGCGCCAGTACGGGTGGGGGGCCACCTGCACCGGCGACGAAAACACCTGCCAGTCCCCCGTGCTAAAGCAGTCGGACCTGCGGGTCGTACGGTCGGACGACCCCCGGTGTGAGGGCTCCACCGCGCCGGGCGGCTCGGACTTCTGCATGGAGAAGGTGTCCGGGATTCCCGCCGGCGGCGACTCCGAAGGTCCGGTGATGAGCATCGCCCCCAACGGCACCGAAACCCTCCTCGGCGTCTTCGACGGCTCCGACCGCGAGCAGATCGCCGAGGCCGGGGAGGTCTCCCAACAACTTGCCTGGATCCGCTCGGTCACCCAGCGGTAGCACGGAGCGGAGCGGGAACGCATGCCGCCGACGCCCGGCGCACGGTCCACCTCCGGTGCGGAGGGGGACTCTGAGACACGTCCTGCGATCCAACACCTGTCTGCGCATTGCCGATACATGAGCCAGCACGGGAAAGGGGGCAAGGGCGGCAAAGGACGACGAGTACGGGCCATGGCCGTCATCAACGAGTGGCCGTTTGGGTGGACAACGTAGCTGCCGGCTCGGCTTCGGCGCCGTGATCGGGCTGACGCGGCAGTGGCGGACCCCGATGCCCAGGCACCCCGCTCCGTGGGGTGCCTGGGCTCTGCCGGGCCGGGGCCCGCGACGCCGGACCATCCAGTACGAGCTTGACAACCGCCTCTCGAAGATGCTGCCGGACTGCTCGCTCAACCCGGGCAACACCGTCGTCGCCGACAGGAGAGACGGCGAACTCAAGCTGGCCCTCGAAACACCGTCCGCCGGAAAAGACGGCGCGGGGACGTCCGGTTCCAAGGAGGCCGGCACGGTGTCGGGCCCCGGCTCGTAGCACCGCCCCGCGGCCCTCCCCTGCTACCGCGGACTCAGCCTCGCGGAGCGGCACTCACCGTCCGCACGAGGGGCAGATGTCGCGGCCCGCGCAGGATCGGGCTGTGCCGGTACGGGGGTGGGTCCTCGGCCAGCCGGGGATCGTCCAGGTGGTCGAGCAGCGCGGTGAGCCCGATCTGGGCCTCGATACGGGCCAGTGGCGCGCCGAAGCAGTTGTGGATGCCGCTGCCGAAGCCGAAGTGCTGGTTGTCCCTGCGGGCCGGGTCGAAGTGGTCGGAGTTCTCGAACCGCAGCGGGTCCCGGTTGCTGGAGGCCAGCATCAGGTACAGCGGTGCGCCCTGGGGGACGATGTCGTCGATCAGGGAGCCGGTCTCGGTCGTTCCATCGGCGTTCACTACGCTGAGCACAGGCGTGCCTTCCCGGCCGACGGTGCGACGCCGGCCTACTCGATGACCAGAAGCCGATCACTCGGGAAGGTACGCCCTTCGCGTCCAACCCGAGGCCGATCCACAGGTCATGAGCATTGCTCCGGGCGGCGCTGGGCCGGAGGGGTGCGCACGCGGAGTGACCAACAGGGCGGGGCGTTGGGGCCTGGCCCCGACCCGCCGGACGGTCCCTACGTACGCGATCGGCGCACCACCTTCACTCTGCTCTGCCGCGGGCGCGGCGACCGTTTCACGCCGAATCTGGCCCTCGGCCGTACGCAGGACCCGCAGCACTTGGCGTCCGAGTGCGCTGCCCGGCCCGGAGCCCTGTGGGCCGTAGTCGAGAGGAGGCGGTCCTGCTCTCGCGGCGTAGCGCAGGCTTTCGCCTTCGTATGTGGCCAAGGCCCCGCCCCTGGCCCCGTGCCCTCGAGCCACGGCTGACCAGCGCTGTCTCCGGGGCCGCCAGCGGAACGGTACCCGCTCGCCGGATGGCCTGCTTGAAGCAGAGGGTGGCCGATCCGACGTGCATGCGCTCTTCCGGTGCCCCTGCGATCTGACGCAGGTTGGCTTCCTCCCCTTCCCGAAGGAGGAGAGGAGAAAGAGTCCCCAGATTCTGCCCGATCGTTGCGCATATCAACGAATCTGGCGCGCTGGGGCATGCGGACGGCCACCCTCCGCGATGGTGCTGGTGGGGGTGGCCCTTGCACCGCTCGTCGTCCTTGACGTGGGGAAGCGGTGACCGCAAGGAGTCAACAGGAACGGCCCTACCCCGTACCCTGGCAGTGACTAGCTGGACAGAGAGGGGTAAGGCCGTGTCTCCAGATACTACCTCGGACCCGTCCGTTGAGCCGGTTGCCTTCGGTCAACGCATGCAGATCCTTCGGACCCGTCGCGGCATGAGCCGTGATGTCATGGCTGGCCTACTGGGGAAGTCACCGAGTTGGGTCAAGCAAGTTGAGGGGGGGCGTCTTCAAATGCCCAAACTTCCCATGGTTTTGCGCATTGCCGAAGCTCTGAGGGTCGGTGACCTCTCGGACCTCACTGGTGATCAGTCGATGGCAATTGAGTTGTTCACTGGTCCCGGACACGCTCGACTTCCCCTGGTGCGGTCAGCCATCAACGCCTTTCCGTTGGCAACACAGGCAGAGGCCCCAACTCAAGCACACCTCCGGCGACGCCTCGAACGTGCTTGGAGCACCCGGCACTCAGCTCCCAATCACCGTGACGCTATCGGGGCACTGTTGCCCGATCTCATTCAGGACGCCCAACTTGCCGTACTCCAAGCCGACTCATCGAGCGAGCGGCGCACGGCTCAAGCTGCCTTGTCCGAGGTGTACAGCCTGAGCCAGTTCTTCATCGCGTACCAGCCCGACGCGTCACTGTTGTGGCGTGTCGTAGAGCGTGGGATGGTCTCTGCACAAGAATCCACAGATCCTCACGCGATCGGCGTCGCAGCTTGGCTCACGACACAAGCCCATCGCGACAGCGGTCCCGCTCACTTCGACGCGGCGGACGCGGTGAATCTGGAAACACTCCGTTACCTGGAACCGCTCTTGCCCGACGCCAGTGACGATGTACTCGCCATCGCCGGGGCGCTCCAATTCGAAGCTGGATACACGGCCGCCCGTCGCGGTGAAACGGGAACCGCCTGGCGATACTGGGACACAGCACGTGCTATGGCTGCACGGTTGCCCGCTGACTACTACCACCCCATGACGTCATTCTCGCGAGCCATCATAGGGGCACACGCGGTCACCGTCGCGGTTGAGCTACATGCGGGCGCCGAGAGCGTTCGCCAAGCGGTCGTTGCGGACGCCACCACGATCCCTTCGCGCCCCCGTCGTGCCAGGCACCGCATTGAAGAAGCGCGTGGATACCAACTCGATGGGCAAACCGAAGCTGCGCTAGCCACGCTCGACAAGGCTTACGAAGCTGCGCCGGAAACCATCCGTTACAACGGCCATGCCAAGCGCATCGTGTTGGAAGAGACCGAGTCCAAGAACCCGGCTCAGCGGCGTCGAGCGAGCGAACTCGCCGTCAAGATCGGCATGTTGGCAGTCTGAAGCAGGGGGCACAAAGTGTGCCCCCTGCCTTTTCCCAGGAGCCATACGGTCACTCCCGACTGACCGACAGCAGACCCCCGCGACCGTGGCGACGGCCCGGGGGCAAGGCCACCAACCCCTGGGAGGTTGACGACATGCGCAAACATAGCGCGTGGATCTTCGAAGTGCTGCTGCGGGCGTTACTCCCTGCACGGGGCCGGCATCGGTCGGCCGACGCACCGCCCACCCCCGGGCACCCCGACACCCCCACGCTCACCATCCCCCGTGTCCCCGTCGAACAGCGGATGCTGCGGGGCGAGGACGTGGCGTTCCTCCGTCCGTACGTCCTGACGCCTCAGGAGCGCCAGGAGCGGCGGTCGCAGCGTGGGTGGCGCCGGGCGTTGTGGTTCTCGACGTACGGCGTTGATGCGGGGCCGCGTTGGATTCACGGGGTCGAGGTGGGGTGCTGATGCCGAGTCTGAGTGGGTCGGTGCACCTGAGGTACTCGTTTCCGTTGCCGCTTCCTGAGCCCGTGGCCGGGTGCGACGTGTGCGGCGCTCTGGCGAAGCAGCGGGCGGCGGCCCGTGCTGCCGGGGACGAGTCGAAGGTGATCGACTGCAACATCGAGATGCGTGGTCATCCGCACCGAAAGGCGGCGCGATGACATCCTGGACGCAGTGGCGCGACCGGGGAGGGGAAGCGTGGAACCGGCACGTCAGGTATCGGGAGTCGTACCGCCAGCTCGACGCCGTGCGGGATGCACTGAAGGCTCGTACGGCGTGGGTAGATGAGCTGACCGAGGAAGAACTCACCGAGATGCAGCGTGGTTTGACTGCGTGCATCGACGCGTTGCAGGCGGCGGCCGTCAAGGCTCCGGAGCGTCCCGAGAGCACGTCATGACGGGGCGTAGGAGGCCGCAGGAATGGGCGCTCCAGATCGACCCGGACTGGAGCGTGCAGCACGTGGGGAAGTGCCTTATCTGCGGGGAGTTCTGTGACGATACTGCCTCCCCTGGTGAAGCCCGAGAGTGGTGTGCCGGCCACGCACGCGCCACCGGCGACGACCACTTCGAGTTGGCAGCCTTTGAGTACATCAGCGCCATCTCGGCCGAACACCCTCCGTCGGTGAACGGCACTTCGCCGACGAAGGCCAGGGCGGGCCGCTCTCCCGCCCGCATAGATGTCCCGCCCTTTGCCGGGCTACCGGGGAAGGGCGGGATCACCCCGCATCTGCCAGGGGACCGTCTCGCAAGGCACCCCTGGGCTCCTTGGCAGTCTTGGCCTTGGCTCCAATAATCCCGGAAACACGCTTACTTGCGAACCCGCCGCGGTTTCCGTGCATTGACATCCATAGCCGTGCAGTTCGATGGCCAGCCGCCCGTCAGGGCGGCTGGCCATCGAAGGCATGCAGCGGCAGAGGTCAGCCGGCCTTCGCGGATTCCTCAACTCGTGCCCGCGTGCAGGCCAGGCGATAGGAGTCGGCGCCGGTCTCGATGATGGTGCCGTTGAACGTCAGCCGGTCGACGATAGCCGCGGATCCGTGAAAGGCTTCGTCCAGCCGCCACAGGATTCGTTCGAGGCGATGGCGACGCTGTTCTTCTCCTCGCGTGCGATCAGAACCCGGAACAGGAGTTCGGCGCCGTGCCGGTCCAGCTCCACGTGTTGGGTCAGGGACGGGACGCCTTGCGCCCTTTCGGGCGTCGGTTCTCCCGTCCCCGCCCGCCGAACCGGGCGTGCCCGTTGGCCGAGCATCCGGCTCTCCACGTGATCCGCTGGATCAGGCGAAGTATTCACTGACCTGGCCGACGAAGGCCACATTGTCGTGGTTCGTCCGACGGAAGCATGCTCCGTCAGAGTCAACCTCGTCGATGTTGTACGGCGTGCTGATCTGCGCTCCACGAAACGTGTATCGCTGGACCTTCATCTTCGCCGGGTCGTAGAGGACGATCCCGCCCTCGGTGATGCGGTTCGCCCCGTAGTAGCGGCGCCACAGTTGTTTCCAGCTCAGGTGGGGGTGTTTGCTGCGGATCCAGAGAAGCAGTCTCCACCACACGTACCAGCCGAGGTAGGAGAACGTTCTCTTCGATGCGCCGTAGCGGAAGTAGGCAGCCCAGCCCTTCAGGACCGGGTTGACCGACCGCAGCACCTCCTCCAACGAGAGCGACGTAGCACTTCGTCCCGTAGGTTCTTGATCTTGTGCATGGCGTAGCTGACCGTTGAAGAGCGCACAGCACGCAGCCGGCCCGCGGGTTCAGCTGCGGGCCGGCAGGTGCTCGGCGGCCGGGGTAGGGCTGGCGGCGTCGAGGGGAACGTGAACCGGGTGAAGGCCGCATCGGCCGCACATGCCTACCACTCGTCAGGCAGCCGGCCGACACCGTGCCTCCCCGCGGCGCTCCAGCCCGGCCCACAGTGGCCACAGGGAGGACCACGGTGATCGCCAGTGGGTTCATGGTGCTTGCAGCAGGGTGTGCAGCGGATGAGTGGCTGTGTGGGCGGGGGGCCGTGACAGGTGCAAGGCCGTGTGGAAGTGGCCGTCGGACTCTTTTCCGCGAGGGTCGTCGCCGGCCGCGGACACCGCGGCGATGGCGTGCTGCTGTTCGTCGGTGTCGGTGAATCGCCTTTGCGGGTAGGTGCGGGACGTGTCCTTCTGTGTGGTCAGGCCGAACCGGGCCAGGCCGTCGGCGATGTTCTGGTAGGAGCCGGTGCGCAGTACGAGGGCGGCCACCCACGGTGGCTCCTGCCTGCCTTCCAGTAGCGGCCGGAAGGTGCGGGCGGACAGGAAGCTCGCCCCGCCGGTCACGGTGATCAGGCGGGTGCTGCGGGTGGCCCGGTACAGCGTCGGGCTGGGTGGGGCGGTTTCCAGGTTCTCGGCGAACCCCGCGTGGAGCAGGCCGGTCGCGCGGGCGTAGGCGATGGCCGGCGCGGCGATGTCGAGGCCGATGACGGGCACGGCGTCCGGGCGGCGACGCGCCGCGTAGTACTTGCGGTCCGCCTCGATCAGCTCGGCGGTCGTCAGGTTCACGATGCGCGGCGAGGTGTAGCGGTCGTACAGCTCCTGAAGCGTCACGTGGTGGTTGAGCAAGGCCGCGTTGATGCCGTACGAGCAGCAGATGTCCAAGACCGTGGCCCGTGGCTCGGCGTCTCGGCCGTCCGGGCGCACGGGGTCTTTGGGAAAGCCGGCCAGAGGCAGGAGGCGGCGAAAGATGCTCTGAGCATGATGGGGTGTCTGATAGCCCAACGCTCCCAGAGTGCCGAAGTACGACCGCGGGTCCGGCTGACTGTAGATGTCGTCGAAGCGGGTCATCCGCACGGACATACTGGATGCGTGATGGTTCCGAGCCGTGGTCACCAAGGGCCTCCTTAGGCTGTGAGGCAGGCATAGCGCATTGCGTCGTGGCGGGGAAGACCGCCGGGACCTCCTCACCGCGAAGTGGACCGGCCACGCCATCTGGGCGCTGCTGGCTGCGGGAGCCTGCGTGGTGTTGAGTTGAGCAGTCACCTGGGCTTCCCAGGTTGCAGGCGCGTCCGCGTACCTGACAGCGTGGTTCGCTGCCCTGGCGCTGGTCGATCCGGCCCGGTGACCGGTCCCCGGCGGCTACCGGAGCCGGTGGCCGCGAGGGGTTTCGGTCAGCCGAGGCGGCGTACCGGCTGGCCGGCCAGGAACGCCTGGATGCCCTCGACGGCGTGGCTGTAGTACGTCGCGTAGTTGGCCTGCGAGACGTAGCCGAGGTGTGGGGTGGCGAGCAGGCGGGGCGCGGTGCGCATCGCGTGGTCGGCGGGGAGTGCCTCGATGTCGAAGACGTCCAGGCCGGCGCCGGCGATCTGGCCTTGGTGCAGCGCGGCGAGCAGGGCGTCCTGGTCGACGATGGCTGCGCGGGAGGTGTTGATCAGGTAGGCGGTGGGCTTGAGGAGGGCGAGTTCGCTCGCGCCGAGCAGGCCGCGGGTGCGGTCGCTGAGCTTGAGGTGGATGGAGATGAAGTCGCTGCTCTCCAGCAACTCCTCTTTGGAGGCGGCGAGTTCGACTCCGAATTCGTCGGCGCGCTGCTTGGTGAGGTTCTGGCTCCAGACGCTGACCTGCATCCCGAAGGTCAGGCCCACCTGGGCGACCCGGCTGCCGATCTTGCCCAGGCCCAGCAGGCCGCGTCGACGGCCGTGCAGGTCGGCGCCGACGGTGGACTGCCAGGGGCCGCCGGAGCACAGTGCGTTGTTCTCCTCGACGATGCCGCGGGCAAGGCCCAGCAGCAGGGCCCAGGTGAGCTCCAGCGGCGGGGGAGAAACTCTTGGTGCCGCACACCGTGACGCCGTTGCGTTCGGCGGCGGTGTGGTCGATGACGGAGTTGCGCATGCCGGAGGCGATGAGAAGCTTCAGTCGGGGCAGGCGGTCGCGCAGGGACGCCGGGAAGGGGACCCGTTCGCGCAGGGTGACGACGATGTCGAAGTCGGCGAGCCGGGCGGCGAGTTCGTCCTCCTCACGGAGGTGGTCGCGGAAGACGACGGGCTCCACCCGGTCCAGGATCGGGCTGGGGCGAGCTGGGGCGAGCTGGGTCATGGCCGTCACCCCGAGCGCGCTGTCCAGCTTGCAGCCGAGCATGGCCTTCAGGACGAGGCGTCGGGCGAGCATGATCGTCTCGCGGGCCCGAGGCCAGGCCGAGGCCACTCACCAACCGAAGGCTCGACCACCTGTGCATGGGGACCGCGGCTCGCCAACGACAACGCTGTGCTGTCAGCTGCAACTACCCCACTGGCTACTTTCGCAGGCAATCCACCAGATCAGGCGTTGCTGTGAGAGGTATCCAAGGTACTCGCGGATCGTCTCGAACCGCATAGCAGGGTGTCCGCGGCAGACGTTCCCAGCACAATGCCCGGCGGCTGACCTGCACCAAAGCCCCGCCTCAACTTGTCATGCCAGGCTCATACACAGCTTCTCAGCAGGCGCCCAGCAGATGCTCCACGGCCAGCTGGTCCAACTGCTCGAAAGCCATGCCTCGTTGGCCGGCCGCGGTGGGGGCGAACTCCTCGAAGGCGCTCCGGTCGGCGAGCAGCGCGGCGAGTCCGTCCTCCGCCGTGGGCCGCGCGAGGTCGTCCAGGCGGGCGGCGGACAGTGCTTCCTGGACCCGCGGGTCGGCGCGGAAGGCGGCGGCGCGCTCCTTGAGGATCAGGTAGGTGCGCATGCAGCCTGCGGCGGAGGCCCACACCCCGTCGGAGTCCTCGGTGCGTGGCGGCTTGAAGTCGAAATGGCGGGGGCCTTGGTATCCGGCGGTCTCCAGGAGGTCGACGAGCCAGAAGGCGGCGCGCAGGTCACCTGCTCCGAACCGGAGGTCCTGGTCGTACTTGATGCCGGACTGGCCGTTGAGGTCGATGTGGAAGAGCTTGTCCGCCCACAGGGCCTGGGCCACGCCGTGCGGGAAGTTGAGCCCGGCCATCTGCTCGTGTCCGACCTCCGGGTTGACGCCGTACAGCTCCGGGCGGTCCAGGCGCTCGATGAAGGCGAGGGCGTGGCCGACGGTGGGCAGCAGGATGTCGCCCCGCGGCTCGTTGGGCTTGGGCTCGATCGCGAAGCGGATGTCGTAGCCCTGCTCCAGGACGTACTGGCCGAGCAGGTCGAACGCCTCCTTCATCCGGTCGAGCGCGGTGCGTACGTCCTTGGCGGCGCCGGACTCGGCGCCCTCGCGGCCGCCCCAGGCGACGTAGATGCCCGCGCCCAGTTCGGCTGCCAGGTCGATGTTGCGGATCGTCTTGCGCAGTGCGTAGCGGCGCACGTCGCGGTCGTTGGCGGTGAAGGCGCCGTCCTTGAAGACCGGGTGGGTGAAGAGGTTGGTGGTGGCCATCGGGACGATCAGGCCGGTGGCCTCCAGTGCGTGTCGGAACCGTTTGACGTGTGCTTCGCGCTCCATGTCGCTCGCGCCGAAGGGGATCAGGTCGTCGTCGTGGAAGGTGACGCCGTACGCCCCGAGTTCGGCGAGCCGCTGCACGGATTCGACCGGGTCGAGGGCGGGGCGGGTGGCGTCCCCGAACGGGTCCCTGCCCTGCCAGCCGACCGTCCACAGGCCGAAGCTGAACTTGTCGCCGGGGGTGGGCGTGAAACGTTCCGTCATGTCCGACCGCCTTGCGTCCATCGGGTCCGGCTGATGTCGGACCTCTTGTCTGTTTTTTCTGGCCTGCCTCATCATGCCCATGTGAGGGACGGCCATCTCACCGCAATCGAGACCAACCGTGTCCTGGAGCGCGGTGACATGCTCAGCACCCCGTTGCTCGCGGTGGAGCGCTTCTTCCGCACCGGGTGGAGCGTCGGGGCCGGACGGCCCGCCATGCCGAACGAGCCGACCGCGGAGTCGAGCGTGGCCACACCGGCGTCCCCCACTGTCCGTCTTCCGTGTCGACTGCTTCTGGAGGGAGGCTTCCTCCGGGCGCCCGCCGTCTTTCGGCGCCCGGAGGAAGCCGGCCGGCCGATCTGCGGACCAGACGTCAGTGGGGTCTTTCGACGTCTGGTGACGTCCTCAGATCTTGCCGACGCCCGCACCGGCGGTCACGGATGCCTTGACGCCGGACGCGGGGGCTGCGGTGTACGGGTAGGGGATCGGCGCGACGGGACCGCCCGTCTGTCCCTTGCCGGAGTTCACGAAGTTGTTGTCCTTGGCCATCAGGGAACCGGGGTGGGAAGATCCCTCGCCGAGGTGGTAGGGGTCCTTCACGTTCTCGAAAGAGTTGCCCTCCACGATCACGCCCGCGTTCTGCGTCGAGGCGGCGCCGTAGGAGGCGATGTTGCTGAAGTAGTTGTTCAGGACGTGGACCGGATTGCCGAAGCGAACGCGTGGATTGCGTTGTGTGGTGCCGTCGAACCAGTTGTGGTCGTAGGTCGCGTTGAGCTTGCCGGTGTCCTGCCCCCCGTTGTCATCGGAGTGACCGTCGCCGCACCGCCGGCCCCGCCCGTGGTGCCGGCTCCGAAACCGACGGGCCCGGCGGCGGTGGCGACCTTGGAGGGCGGCTGGGGTGCGGTTCCTGCTGTGTCGTGCCGCGCTCGTCCTGCGCATGCGTGATCTCCCTTGTGCGGTGTGGGGGGAATTGCTTCATGGCGTGGCGTGGCCTGTCGGCGGTCATCGTGGCCATCTGACGGCGTCACGTGTCCGTGCCTGGCCGGCGGCGTTCGCCTTGGAGGGGCGTGGTGTTGCGGCCAAGGCCACGCACGTGGCGAAGGCGGTCCTCCCGGTTGTGCCGGTCCGCTCCAACGTTGCCGCATGGGGCCCTTTCCTGTCAGGAACTGGGGCATCCGCCTGTGATTCAGCGCCCGCACCGGCAAGATTGCGATCCGTCCACCTGATCTGAGCCGTCTCCTACCGGACGCACGCAGCGGGCGCCCCCGTGGTCCGAGGCAACCGCCGACGCGCGCACCGGTGGTCAGGCCGTCCAAGGCCGGGTCACGGCCCAGCTGACGTCGTCCCGCCAGGAGGCGGTGGTGTCCCAGACGTCGGAGCCGCCGTCCGCGGCCACGTACAGGGTGTTGTCGTAGTGGCGGAGGAACTTCTCGGGGTGGTTGTAGGAGGCGAGGGACGTGCCCTGGCCGTTCTTGCCGGGCTTCGGGCAGAAGGTGGCGTCGGCGCGGAAGGGTGCGCTGCCGTCCATGGGTTGCCGGTAGACGTGGAGGTTCTGGTGGCGCAGGAAGTCGCCGGGATAGTTGCGTGACTCGAAGGACAGGCAGGACGCGTCGGCCAGGCCGCGGCGCACGATCCAGGACGCGTCCGCCTTGTCGGGGGCCGCGCCGCCCGAGGTGGTCACGGAGTCGACGGCCACATTGTTCTGGTGGCGCACGTAACGGTTGGTGTAGCCGGGGGTGGTGGCTCGCAGGGAGATCGTGGAACCCGGAGGGTTATTCACGTAGGCCTCACCAGCCTCTTGTGTAGAAGGTGAGGGCGGTGACGGTCTTGACGATGTCGGGGAAGCGGGTGAGGGGGCCGCGGTAGCGGGTGGCGAGAATCTTCCAGTTCTTCAGGTGCGCGATGGCCCGTTCGACTGCGGCTCGGAGCGTGTTGACGGAGCGGTTGGCTCTCTTGTCTCCGGCGGATCGTTCCTGGCCGGGCGGCTTGCGCCTGGGGGTGAACAGTCAGGAGCCGGCGTAGCCCAGGTCGCCTATGCCCTCGCGTTCGGTGAATGCCTCGGGGAAGTGGGACTGGCGCCAGGCGTGCATGTCGTGCCGGCTGCCGGGCACCGGCGCGGAGACCGCGAGCAGGTCGCCGGCGAGAGTGGCGGCGGTCTGCAGGTTGAAGCCGGTGTCGCGGTGCTTGCCGGAGAACATCGTGGTGCCCTCGCTGGACCAGTCCCACGTCGTGACCAAGGTGCCATCCACGAGTACGATCCGGCCGGCAGAGGCCTCGGTGGGATCGGGAACGTGCGTGGCCAGGACCTTCTCCACCATCGGCAGCAGGGCCGTCCACCTCCTGGAGACGGTGGCCTGGGAGATCCCGAACAACTCGGCGGCCACCTCCTGGACTGGGTTCTGCCGCAGCAGGAACAGCACCAACACCACCGACTTGTACAGGCCCAGCGCCCACATCCGCCCCGGCATCACCGGTGGGTCCGGATCCTGCACGAGCTCTTGGTGAACTCGTGCGACCAGCCCGTCAAGTTGCTCGGTGTCCAGTCCTGTCGTAATGTTCCAGCTCAACGGCCCTGCCACGGTGGTTAACTGAACCTCTTTCATCCTGAGTAGTCGCAGGTCAGGAGCGTGTGAACGGCCTGGACGATGCGGCTGATGCGGTTGGTTGAGCATCGTGCCTGGCGGAGGGTCCGCCATTGCTTGAGTTGGGCGAAGGCGCGTTCGCCTGGTGCTCGGAGGCGGGCGTGGTCGCGGTTGAACAGTTGGTAGTGGTCGGGTTGTTCGCGGTGGTTCTTGTAGGGGGTGCGGACGGTTGCGCCGGCGCCTTGGTAGGCGCGGTCGGCCAGGACGAGGATCTGCCTGGTGAGGCAGGCCTGGACGATGCCGTGAGCCCGTGCCGCGGTCAGGTCGTGGGTGCGTCCGGGCAACGCGCGGGAGAACCACAGTGGAGTGCCGTCTGGGGACGCGATGACCTGCACGTTCATTCCGTGCCGCTTGTGTTTTTGGCTGTAGTACGGCTCGTCTGCGGCGATGCGGTCGGTGGGGATCAGTGTCCCGTCAACGACGACGAAGTCGCCCTCACCCAGGCCCACCAGGGCCTCGCGCAGGCCGGGTGCCCACGAGGCGAGGATCATCAAGGTCTCGTCCACGTACCGCCAAGCCGTCGCCTCCGATACCCCGAAACCGGCTCCGACCTGCGCGAACGTCTCGTTCTTCCGAAGGTGCGCCAACACCAGTAGGGCCTGCTTGAAGCAACCGAGCCGTCGCCAGGGCGAGTTCAGCTCCTGCCGGCGGGCATGGATCAGCCAGGAAACGTGCTCAACGAGTTCGTGCGGGACGTCGCGCATGGAAGAATACGGAACCAACAGGGCTCCTCGGACGCTGCGTGATGAGTGATGTCACCACAGCAACGACCAGGGGCCCTGTCTTGTCACCAACTCCCCTCTGACCAGGCATTTCACCCTCGCAGAGGCAGGATGAAAGAGGTTCACTGACGCTCTCTCAAACGTCACGCTACCGAGCAGGGCCGCCCTCGTGATCAAGAACGATGGTTGAAACCCCCGTGAATAGGCCTCACGGACTCAAGCCGCATAGACGAAGACTCCACGCCCCCAGGGGGATTGCCATTCTAAGGGGGCGTCCAGTTTTCGGAGCATTGCTGATGCAGGGGCACCACCCTCTATCACCTAACCCGACAACGTGAAAACCTTTCCCCTGCATAGGCAGGGGAAAGGCGAATGACACGTACTATCTGATTCGAAAATCGGCCACACCTTGGACGCTGCACGCCCTTCTTTTCGGTATTCTTAGTCTATCGCGAAGAGGAGTCAGTTACATGCTCTTTATAACCTTGCCTGCCCTGCAAAATAATGGACCGCTTCAGTGCATTGAGCTCAGCTCACATGCTTCGGTTCGCTCTGCCCAGCCATCGGAGTTCCCTCCATCGACCAGCATTCGGTTCAGCTCGAGTAGTCATTCCCTCACTGCGGAGCCGGATCTCCACATCACGCCCCTTACCTATCTCGGCCGTCCAGTAATCTCTGGGGACACATCCCCGCGACGGATACGGGGAGGTGGCATCGAGCTTCGCCCCGAGAGGGATTCGGGCATGCACTCTCTTCTCTTTCAGCTTAGCCCCAGAAGTATTCAGGAGGGCTTTAGCAATCGGGTCACCCACTGGCACACTGAATGACAGTCTCGGGCTGAATCCGAAGAGTCCATCCCCCGCTTCCAAGGGGTCGTTTTCGTAGCTCCTCACGCCCAACCTGCTGTTCAGCTCACTAGCGGCCCTCGAGTATAGCGAAATATAGTTACCTCCGGCACAGAAAACAAATTTAATATCAGAATCCCCTCTCTTCTTATGGAGGCAAAGGGACCCTGCGTCAAATCTCCCAAGATTCATCGATTTGCCGTCAATGTCAATCTTGACATTCCTCGACCTAATGTTGAGATGAGGGTTGGACAATTTTACCTTTGCGGCACCGGAGTTGATTTCAACGCTACCGCCAAGCTGAATCTCCCCGCCGACCAGCCTGCTGCCCTCAGTGATTAGCTTCCCGCCACCCACCTTCCATGAACCCGAGCTTTGCCAGTCGAAGAATTCTTCGCCAAGGACAGGTGACGCCATAGCCCCTGCAGCGATCGCGAAGTTGCTTTTCGCTTTGCCCGGAGGAGTCACGAAGGAATGCCTGGAACTAGCTACGGCCATCGGACTCGCCGGCGTCATAGCGACCGCGAATGAGACGACCAGGACACCGGCATGAGTCAAACGGCCGGAGAAGCAAGAAGTCTTTATAGACTTGGTACGCACGGGGCCTCGCTCTCTACTCTTCCCAGAAGGACTGAACTGGCGCCAGGTAACCTCAAAAGGGATTTCGTAGACAAGAGCCTTTACTTCTTTTAGTTGCATTTTTCACTCGTATGGCGTCAGGGTCTGGCCATCCAAGTGGGGGTTTGGTGGCACTTTTAGTAGAGGGTGAGGACCAGGGCCTCGGCAAAGTATTGAGGCGGAACTGTTGAGTTGCCTGTCTCGTTGATGGGGTGTGGCTGGTTCTGGGGGTCTGCGGCGGGTGGTGCGGGCGGGGTGGGAAGTGGTGCGGTTGCGTGTGGTGGCTGCGCTGGAGTCGGGGCAGGTGAAGGGGTATCGGCAGGCGGCTGAGGTGTTCCAGGTGGCGGAGCGGTCGGTCGGCTCCTGGTGGCGTGCCTACCAGGCGGGTGGCTGGGAGGCTTTGGTGGTGAGACGGACGAGCCGGCCGGGCCCGCACGAGAAGATCGGCCCGGAGGACCGTGCGGTCCTGTTTCAGGCGATGGCCGACTACACGCCCGAGGAGCTGCTGATCGCGAGGAGCTGCTGATCGGCGGGCCCTTGTGGACGAGGCTCCTGGTCGCCGAGCTGGTGCGGATGGTCACCGGGGTGGTGATGACGGAGCGCGGTGTGGGCAAGTGGCTGCGGCGGTACGGTTTCTCCCCGCAGCGGCCCGACCGCCGCTCCTACCGCCAGGACCAGGCGACAGTGGATGCCTGGCTGAGGGACGAGTACCCGGCGATCGCCGCCCGGGCGAAGACGGAGAACGCGGTGGTGGCCTGGGCCGACCAGTGCGGGCTGCGCTCCGATACGGCCCCGCCCGGCACGTCCTGGGCCCCGAAGAGCCAAACTCCCATCGCGCGGGTGTCCAGCCGCCGCTTCAAGGTCAACACCATGTCCGCAATCACCTCACGCGGCACGCTCTACTTCACCGTGTTCACCGAGAGGTTCACCGCGAAGACCTTCACCGGATTCCTGGACCGGCTTGCCCGTCAGGCCGGCCGGAAGGTCCACGTGATTGCCGACCGGCACCCGGTCCACCGCAGCAAGGCCGTGACCGCCTGGCTCAAGGCAAACACCGAGCGGATCGAGCTGCACCTGATGCCCGACTACAGCCCCGAACCCAACCCGGACGAGCCCCTCAATGCGGACATCAAACGCCACATCCACGCCGCCCGCGCCCACTCGGCCGACGACCTCGCCCACGAAACCCGCCGCTCCCACCACCAGCGCCAACCGACCATCGTCCGCAGCTACATCCACGCCCACCACGTCCGCTACACCCTCCAATAAGGCAACTCAACAGTTCCGCTTCAATACATGACCGTGGTCGTCTGCCACGACAGCGGGAAGGTGGTGTGGATGGCCGACGGCCACGGCGAGAGCGTGCTGCACGCCTTCTTCGATGCCCTCGGCGCCGAACGCGCCGGGCGGCTGACCCACATCAGCGCCGACGGCGCGCTGTGGATCGCCGAGGTCCTGGCCGAGCGCGCCCCGGCCTCGCTGCGGGTGATGGACCCCTTCCACGTGGTCGCCTGGGCCACCGAGGCCCTGGACGCCGAGCGCCGCGCGTCCTGGAACCGGGCCCGCCGGGAACTGGGCGACGCCGAGCGGGCCCGGGCCTTGAAGGACTCCTGAAGGAAGCCCTGCGCGCCGTGTTCACCCTCGCCCACACCCGCCCCACGGCCGCCCTGAAAGCCCTGGACCGCTGGATCAGCTGGGCCCGCCGCTGCCGCATCGACGCCTTCATCGACCTCCAGCGCAGGATCCGCCGGCACTACGACGCCATCCGCGCCGCCCTGAGCACTGGCATGTCCAACGGACTGATCGAGTCCACCAACACCAAGACCCGACTGATCATCCGCCGCGGCTTCGGCTTCCACTCGGCCGAAGCCATCATCGCCCTCGTCATGCTCACCCTCGCCGGAGACAAGCCCACCCTCCCCGGCCGCCAACCCGCCACAGAGTGACCCACACATACGACAGGAGAGTCAAAAATACCCACCGCCACTGGTCCAGGATCAGGCAGTCAGCGTGACGACCCACTGAGGAGCCCCGAAGTTCTCGGACAGCGGTCCCCATAGGATCGAAGTCCAGAACGACGGAGAGAGCACGTGGCACAGAAGCGTAGGAAGTTCAGTCCCGAATTTCGGGACGAGGCGGTCAAGATGGTGGTTGTGGAGTCCCGCCCGATCGCTGAGGTCGCCCGAGAGATACAGGTGAACGAGGGAACGCTGGGCACCTGGGTCAGCCGGTACCGGCAAGAGCACGCCGGGGAGGAGCCCCCGTTGAACATCAGCGAACGTGCCCGCCTTCGCGAATTGGAACGTGAGAACCGGGAACTCCGTATGAAGACCGAGTTCCTGGGAAAAGCTGCGGCCTTCTTCGCCCAGGAATACCGGTGACGGAGAAGTACGAGTTCATCGACGGCGAGTCTGACAACTCTCCCGTGCAGCAGATGTGCGCCTGGGCGGGAGTGTCCACGTCGGGCTTTTACCATTGGAGATCGAGGCCATTGTCGGCCACGGCGAAGCGCCGTGCAGAACTGAAGACCGTCATCCTCCAGGTCTTCTCTGACTCGCAAGAGACCTACGGCTACCGGCGTGTCCACGCCGCGCTCCAGCGAATGAACGTGCAGGCCGGAGCAGAACTGGTCCGCGCGCTGATGCGCGAGCTCGGTCTGGTGCCGTGCCAGCCGCGGCCCTGGCGGGCGACCACGATCGCCGATGATGCGGCGCCGGCCACGCCAGACCTTCTGGCCCGTGACTTCACCGCTGACGCTCCCGGGCGCAAACTGGTCAGCGATATCACCTACGTTCACACCTGGGCCGGGTTACTTTATCTCGCAACCGTCATCGACTGCCACACCAAAGCTGTGGTCGGCTGGGCGATGGCCGACCACATGAAGACCTCTCTCATATCGGATGCACTCGATATGGCGGCCCGGAACATCGACCTCGCCGAAGGCTGCATATTTCATTCCGATCGCGGCAGTCAATACACGTCTCGGGAACTTCGTCGTAAGCTCGGCTCGTTGGGCCTGCGAGCTTCGGTCGGCCGCACCGGTGTCTGTTGGGACAATGCGATGGCTGAATCCTTCTTCGGCGCCCTCAAAAACGAACTCGTGCACCGAACTACGTTCCCAACACTCGCACATGCCCACCGAGCGATCGTTCGCTACATCGAGATGTTCTACAATCGAAAACGCCTCCACTCCGGACTCGGCTACAAGACCCCCGCAGAAGTCCACGCCGAGTACGAGGAGTTGCAGGCAGTGACATAAGGAAAACCTTCAATACCGCTATCCGAGAAGCGCAGGGCCCCTCAGTCGGCGGCGACGCGGTCGATGGGGAGTAGTGTCCCGTCGAGGATCACGAAAGCCTTGCCTGCCGCGGTCTTCATCGCCTGCTGCAACGTCGGGGCAAGAGCGGCCAGGACGCCGATGCCCTCGTGGACGTAGCGGCACACGGTGGCGATACCGATCGCGAAGCCCGCTGCGAGGCGGGCATAGGTGTCCCCGCAGCGCAGGTGCGCCAGGACCAGAAGGGCCTGTCGGCCTGCAGTCAGCCGACGCCACCGCGTCCCGATCTGCCGACGATGGACTGTCAGGCGGCCGGCGAGGAACTGCAGGGACGCGCTGGACAGATCGATCGCCGACGGGTAGACAAGCACACGAAGCTCCTGGTGGGACACAGTTGATCTTGGTCGACAACCCGTCTACCAGGAGCTTCGTCGTTCCGTCCACCCCGCCCGAACCACACCCCCACCAACCACATCAGGTTGGAAAAGGCTCACTGTTTCTGCAGGTCAGGAGCGTGTGGATGGCTGTGGTGATGCGTGTGATGCGGTTGGTTGAGTAGCGTGCTCGGCGAAGGATGTGCCACGACTTCAGTTGGGCGAGGGCGCGTTCGCCGGGCGCCTTCAGTCGTGCGTGGTCGCGGTTGAACTGTTGGTAGTGCTCGGGTTGTTGTTGGTGGTTTTTGTAGGGGGTGCGGACGGTTGAGCCGGCGCCTTGGTAGGCGCGGTCGGCTAGGGCCTGTATCGGGTCGTGATCAATCTGCGGAATCGGCCTGCGTCGCGTGGCACGTCCTGGTAGATCGTCTTTCATGACGCGGGTGCAACTGACTGATGAAGAGTGGGAGTTCATCGGGCCGTACCTACCGATAGGCAGGTACGGCCCGTATCCCGAACGGCTGCGGCAGCAGTTCGAGGGCGTGATCTGGAAGTTCAGGTCGGGCGGGCAATGGAGGGAGATGCCGCAGAAGTTCGGAGCCTGGTCCACCGTCCACAACCGTTTTCGCCAGTGGCGGGACGCCGGCGTCTTCGAGACCCTGCTGGAGGGCCTGATCGCCGAGGCTGCCAAGCGGGACGAGGTGGACTTGTCCCTGGTCAGCGTGGACTCCACCACCACTCGCGCCCACCACGACGCCGCCGGGATGCACCTGGATGACGAAGTCCTGACCGCCCTGGAGAAAGCCGCCGCCGAGGAGGAGAAGGCCCGGCAAAAGGGGGCAGCCCGGAAGGACAAGGCGGACAGGACGGCGATCCCGTCCGCGAGGAGCGAAGACGCCTTCGACGCCGGCACCGAGTCCGGCTGAAGGCCGCCCTGCTGGGGCGCTCGCGGGGCGGACAGACCAGCAAGGTCCACCTCGCCGCCGACCGCCAGTGCCGCCCACTCGCGATCATCCTGACCGCCGGACAGGCCGCCGACAGCCCTCAGTTCATCCCCGTGCTGAAGAAGATCCGGGTCCGCGGCCCCATCGGGCGTCCCCGCACCCGCCCCGACGCGGTCGCCGGCGACAAGGCGTACTCCTCCCGTGGCAACCGCGCCTACCTGCGCAAACGCCAGATCAAGGCGGTCATACCAGAGAAGAAGGACCAGGCTGCCAACCGGAAGAAGAAGGGCCGCCGAGGCGGCCGGCCCCTCAGCCACGACGCCGAGCTCTACAAGGTGAGGAACACGGTTGAGCGCCTGATCAACAAGCTGAAAGCCTGGCGTGGCATCGCCACCCGCTACGACAAGACCCCTGAGAGCTACCAAGCCGGACTCCACCTTCGCGCCTCCATGATCTGGATCAAGGACCTCATCCGAACCACATGATCACGACTCAATACAGTCCCTAGGACGAGGATGTGCCGGGTCAGGCAGGCCTGGACGATGCCGTGGGCCCGGGCTGCGGTCAGGTCATGGGTACGTCCCGGCAGGGCGCGGGAGAACCACAAGGGTGTGCTGTCCGGGGCGGCGATGACCTGCACGTTCATCCCATGCCGCTTGTGCTTTTGGCTGTAGTACGGCGCATCCGCGGCGATCCGGTCGGTCGGGATCAGCGTCCCGTCAACGATCACGAAGTCGCCTTCGCCCAGACCGGCCAGGGCCTCGTGAAGGCCCGGGGCCCAGAAAGCGAGGAGGTCCAGGGTCTCGTCTACGTACCGCCAGGCCGTCGTGACGGAGACACCGAAACCCGCTGCGACCTGCGCGAACGTCTCATTCTTCCGCAGGTGTGCGAGGACGAGAAGGGCCTGTTTGAAGCAACCCAGCCGCCACCACGGCGAGTTGATCTCCTGCCTGCGGGCGTAGATGAGCCAGGAAACGTGCTCAACGACCTCGTGAGGGACATCGAGCATAACAGGATAAGCAACCAACAGGGCCCCTCGGACGCCGGTGTGATGACGGGAATCACCACGCCAACGACCAGGGCCTGCCCTGTCCCCCACACCCCACCTGACCAGGCACTTCACCCCTCAAGGGCCAGGATGAAAAACGCTCAGTAAACTTAAGGGCTTTTCCCGAATTTCTTTGAAGTTCTGGTTCGAGGTGCGAAAGTATGGGCGGGGCTCACGGATACATGGCTTGTATCGCAGAGATATCACCAGAGGAAAGCCCTTCCCTCTGCCCTATTTCCACCCCGGCAGGAATTTCTGATATAGGAACCATTGTGTCTGCGCCATTCTTACTGAAGGCCGACAACGGATATTGCATAATTGACCCAAAGTCATATGGCGTCCCAAACGTACCCATGTCATTATTTTCTATTTCGAATTGAGATTTATACTCGTCGTCAACGTTTTCCCACTCGATTTTGATATACTCATCTCGGTCCGGGCGTTGCTGCTCATGCAACAGGCCGGCAGCGTGGCCAATTTCGTGAATAGTGTTACCGAGGCTACATCCATCCCCTATATTGATGGACTGGTTTCCACCGATTCGCCCCATGTATGCATAACACCCGCTGTCGTTACCCTTAAACTGCACGTAGTCTGGATGCTCCTCGGCATTCGCGGCCGTTCGCTCGATGAATCGGATTGGGGTTTTCTGCTTCCATTCGTCCATCGCTGCTAGCGCCATCTCCTTTTTCTGCTCATTGAATGCGGGATCGAAACTGTAAGGGATAAGTCGATCCTTCCAGCGTAGGGACTCGTTAGTTGAGCCCAATGATTTGGGAGAGGGGCCGGCGGGGACCGCGAATTTCCCTTCGGCGGTCGGCTCATCTTCATTCATCAAGACGATGGCTACTTCGCCGCCGACGGACTTATCAAAGTCTGCACTGTCTCCATTCTTGGTGATTTCGAGGGAGGCGTCTTGGGCCACTCCGTCACAGGTAACCTGTTTAGTAGTCGTGTCTCCGACTGCCTCCTTTCCGCCCCCCAGATCCTGCTCAAAGCTGACGGTCAAAAATCTGACCGATCCGGAGATGCACTCATAAGATACTTCCACCTTGACGGTGTCCAATGACTGATAGCTGAGTTTCTTGAAGCTGACCACGGCATGCGGGGGTTCTTGTGCCGGACCATTCCCCACGACCGAGGCTACGGGGCTGAATGGCCCGACATGTCCGCCCATTACTAATGCGCAACCAACGCCGTAAGTAATGAAGCGATAAATTATCATGAGATATCGGTTTCCTTACGTTGTGGGTGGATTGATTCCGTGCACTCAATAGAATTGAAACACCCTGGGGCATTGAACGCTTCTCATGCCGAGTGCCAGGCGATCGCGATGGCGTGAACGGCGGAGATTGAGGCTTATCGAGTTTGACGTTTATGCAAGAATGACAGAAGTCCACGGATGCATAGAGCCTTTTCCAACCTGATGTGGTTGGTGGGGGTGTGGTTCGGGCGGGGTGGACGGAACGACGAAGCTCCTGGTAGACGGGTTGTCGACCAAGATCAACTGTGTCCCACCAGGAGCTTCGTGTGCTTGTCTACCCGTCGGCGATCGATCTGTCCAGCGCGTCCCTGCAGTTCCTCGCCGGCCGCCTGACAGTCCATCGTCGGCAGATCGGGACGCGGTGGCGTCGGCTGACTGCAGGCCGACAGGCCCTTCTGGTCCTGGCGCACCTGCGCTGCGGGGACACCTATGCCCGCCTCGCAGCGGGCTTCGCGATCGGTATCGCCACCGTGTGCCGCTACGTCCACGAGGGCATCGGCGTCCTGGCCGCTCTTGCCCCGACGTTGCAGCAGGCGATGAAGACCGCGGCAGGCAAGGCTTTCGTGATCCTCGACGGGACACTACTCCCCATCGACCGCGTCGCCGCCGACCGCCCGTACTACTCCGGGAAACACAAGCGGCACGGCATGAACGTGCAAGTCCTCGCCGACCCCTTCGGCCGGATCCTATGGGCCTCACCCGCACTGCCAGGAGCCGTCCACGACATCAAAGCCGCCCGAACCCACAGCATCATCGAGGCTCTCGCCTCATGTGGCGTCACATGCTGGGCGGACAAGGGATACCAAGGCGCCGGCGGCACCGTCCGTGTCCCGTATCGCGGCCGTTGGAAGCACCTCTCCCACGGTCAGCAAGCCGTCAACCGTGCCCACGCAAAAATCCGCGCCCTCGGCGAACGCGCCATGGCCACCCTCAAGAACTGGCGTCTCCTCAAGAAGCTCCGCTGCAGCACCACCCGCATCACCCACACCGCCCAAGCCATCCTCACCCTGACCCTCAACACCACAACCTGAGGTTGGAAAAGGCTCATAGCCTGCACTGTCACGGCAGCTGTAGTTCCGAGGCTGTCCGCGTTGATGCTGGTCAGCGGGATGGTGGGGTGCCTGCGGGTATGAGTGCGGCCACCGTGATCATGACGGTTTGTGAAGACTCATCAAAACCAGGTGGCCGCGGAGGCCACGATAGCTGAGGACGCGTGGATGGCCGCGCTGGGGGCGGCGACCGGCCGGATCGTGGACTGCTTCGAGCGCCGTGAGCCGCGTACGTTGGTGCGGGTGATGTGCGAGGCGATGCTGATGGAGCTGGACACCCGCAACTGCTGGACCTTGGCCGAGGCACTGGGACATGCCGGCCCGCATCGGCTGCAGCATTTCCTGTCCCGCGCCGTGGTGGACCACGACCGTGCTCGCGACCGGATCGCAGTGTGGACCGCCGGTGAGCTCGCCGACAAGAACGCTGTGTTGATTGTGGACGAGACCGGGGATGCCAAGTCCTCCACCGACTGCGTAGCGGCAGCGAGGCAGTACTCCGGCGCGCTGGGGGCTTGTATTTCAATTAGTGCTTGCCCGGGTGGTGTTGGTGGGAGGGTGGAGCATGACTGTGCGTCCGCCCGTTGCAGTGTTACGGGCCAAGTTCGATCGGATCCTGCCGCATCTCGACGAGCGCCGCCGTCGGCTCTACCTGGCCAGCGAGGCCACGGCCATCGGCCACGGTGGGATCGCCCTGGTAGCTGCTGCGTCTGGGATCAGCACGGCCACTGTCGCGCGAGGCGTCACTGAACTGGCCGGAGACCCGGCGCCGACGAAGCGGGTTCGGGCTCCGGGAGCCGGCCGAAAGCCGTTGACGGTCACCGACCCGGGTCTGCTACCGGCGCTGGAGTCGTTGATCGAGCCGCACACCCGCGGTGATCCCGTCTCACCCTTGCGGTGGACCACTCTGTCGTTGCGTGCCCTGGCCTTGACCCTCACGTCACAGGGCCATCGGGTCAGCGCCGCAACCGTCGGGCGCCTGCTGCATGGCCTGGGTTACAGCCTGCAGGGCACCGTCAAGACCACCGAAGGCGCCAGCCATCCGGACCGCGACGCTCAGTTCGCTCATCTCAACGCCGCGGCCACCGCTTTCCTCAACGACAGTCAGCCGGTGATCAGTGTCGACACCAAGGCCAAGGAATGGCTCGGCAATCGCGACCGGCCCGGCCGCACCTGGCGGCCGGGCAAGGACCCGATCAGGGTGGACTGCCACACCTTGAGCCTTTTCCAACCTCAGGTTGTGGTGTTGAGGGTCAGGGTGAGGATGGCTTGGGCGGTGTGGGTGATGCGGGTGGTGCTGCAGCGGAGCTTCCTGAGGAGACGCCAGTTCTTGAGGGTGGCCATGGCGCGTTCGCCGAGGGCGCGGATTTTTGCGTGGGCACGGTTGACGGCTTGCTGACCGTGGGAGAGGTGCTTCCAACGGCCGCGATACGGGACACGGACGGTGCCGCCGGCGCCTTGGTATCCCTTGTCCGCCCAGCATGTGACGCCACATGAGGCGAGAGCCTCGATGATGCTGTGGGTTCGGGCGGCTTTGATGTCGTGGACGGCTCCTGGCAGTGCGGGTGAGGCCCATAGGATCCGGCCGAAGGGGTCGGCGAGGACTTGCACGTTCATGCCGTGCCGCTTGTGTTTCCCGGAGTAGTACGGGCGGTCGGCGGCGACGCGGTCGATGGGGAGTAGTGTCCCGTCGAGGATCACGAAAGCCTTGCCTGCCGCGGTCTTCATCGCCTGCTGCAACGTCGGGGCAAGAGCGGCCAGGACGCCGATGCCCTCGTGGACGTAGCGGCACACGGTGGCGATACCGATCGCGAAGCCCGCTGCGAGGCGGGCATAGGTGTCCCCGCAGCGCAGGTGCGCCAGGACCAGAAGGGCCTGTCGGCCTGCAGTCAGCCGACGCCACCGCGTCCCGATCTGCCGACGATGGACTGTCAGGCGGCCGGCGAGGAACTGCAGGGACGCGCTGGACAGATCGATCGCCGACGGGTAGACAAGCACACGAAGCTCCTGGTGGGACACAGTTGATCTTGGTCGACAACCCGTCTACCAGGAGCTTCGTCGTTCCGTCCACCCCGCCCGAACCACACCCCCACCAACCACATCAGGTTGGAAAAGGCTCCTTCACTACCAGCGACCAGCCGGTGGCCATTCCCTACGGGATCTATGACATCGCCACCAATACCGGCTGGGTCAACGTCGGGACCGACCACGACACCGCCGAGTTCGCAGTGGAATCCATACGCCGCTGGTGGCAGCGCCGCGGACGGGACAACTACCCGGACGCCACCAGGCTGTTGATCACCGCCGACGCCGGCGGTTCCAACGACCCCCGCCGCTGGACCTGGAAGAAGCACCTGGCCGCCTTCGCCCTGGAAAGCGGACTTGAGATCACGGTCTGCCACTTTCCGCCCGGAACATCGAAATGGAACAAAATCGAGCACCGGATGTTCTGCCATATCACCGCGAACTGGCGGGGGCGGCCGCTGACCAGCTACCAGGTCGTCATCGACACCATCGCCGCGACGACCACCCGGAGAGGGCTGACCATCGGTGCCGAGCTGGACACGGGCAAATACTGCCTGGGCACCACCGTCACCCCTGCCGAGTTCCACGCCTTACCGATCACACCCAACGCGTTCCACGGCGATTGGAACTACACCGTGGCCCCCATTCCACCCCGCGCCCCACAGACACCAGCGACCATCCGGCGGATCGACCCCGCCCTGACCACTATGCTCACGGACCCAGCACTGACCGGCATGCCACGGCCCACGTTCGAACGCCTGGTGGCAACCTCGGAGCCCTACTGGGATGCCCTGGCCGAGGCGGCCTTCCAGCGGCGCTTCCACCGCCCGCGCAGCTACCGACACCCGCAAACCAGCAGCCTGGACCACTACCACCGTCTCCTGGCGGCCCTGTTACGCCGCCGCAGGGCGATCACCAGTACCCTCCTGGCCCAACTGCTGGGAGTCAGCCGCACCAACCTGTCTAACCAGTTCCAGGACGGCCACCGACTCCTGGACCTGCACCGCGTCGTCGTCACACCGCTGCCGGGATCACCTGCCCACACCCTGGAACAGATCCAAGCCCACTTGACTCCTGAGGGAGACGAACAGGCAGATCAACCCTGACAGTTATTCAGATACAAGCCCTGGGCGGGATCGGACTGTGCCAAGTCGCTGTCCACCTCACCTACGCAGGCCACAACGGGCATGCCCCGATCGACCGGGCTCTATACCTCGGCGCCGGGTGGGCTGCCGATGAGGAACGCCGCCTGCGGGTGGGTGTCCCGGACGAGACAGAGTTCGCTACCAAGCCCCAGCTGGCCGCCGCCATGCTCCAACGCGCTCGCGACCTGCGTATACCGGCCCGGTGGCTGGCCGGCGACGAGGTCTACGGCGGCAAGGGCCTGCGGCGCCGGGCTCGTGAGCTCGGCTTCGACTACGTGCTCACCGTCCGCGCCGACCACCGCGTGGACACTCCGGCTGGCCGTTTCACCGTCACCGACCTCGCCGCGCTGGTCCCGAAACGGAACTGGATGCGGATTCGCACCGGCCACGGCCTCAAGGGCGACCGCCACTACGACTGGGCGATGCTCGACATCGACGGCGACGACATCCCCGACGACCAGGCGCCGGGCCATTCGGTCGTTCTGGTCCGCCGCCACCGCTACACCCGCGAACTATCCTTCTACCGCTGCCACTCCACCACCTCTGTCACCCTGGCCACACTCGTCGACGTGGTGTGCTGCCGGTGGAAGGTCGAGGAGGACTTTCAACTCGCCAAGGGCGTCTGCGGCCTCGACCAAGGCCAGACCACCTGCTGGAACTCCTGGATGCGCTGGACCCTGATCAGCATGCTCGCCGCTGCCGTACTGGCCGTCACCCGCGCCCACACCGTCACGGCCACCACTACAGACAGCGAGCTCGTCCCGGCCAGCGGCCGCGAACTGCTCCGACTCCTGCAGGGCACCGGCCCTGCCCCACCCCCTACGCGACCGCGACCACCTCCTGCACTGGTCCGCCTGGCGCCGTCACCACCAACACCAAGCCGCCGAAGCCCACCGCAAATGGAACAACATCACCGCCACAGCAACGGCTTGACCTGCACCAATACCCCATCAACCAGGAACTACAGCTGCCGTGACAGAGCCTCAGGATCCAGTGTCTCGTGTGTCCAGGATCAAGAGTCAAGGCCCGGCAGTGGTTCGGGCAGGGTCTGGCTGGCCGGCATGGTCTGCTGCAAACCCCACAGCCGAACCCGGCTCATCTACCGGACGATCACCCACCACGGTCGCAGTCACGAGAAGAAGGGTTTCCGTGAGGATGACTTCGCCCACCTGCTGGACACCGCGCACCAGCAACTCAGAGTCTGGTTGTGGGCTCGTGGCGGATATTTTATTGCCAGCTTGTGAGCATGGTCTTGAATGGTTGAGGGCTTATGGAGATCATTCCGTGGAAGGGTTTGGAGGCATCCCAGACTAGCACTAGCATTCCCACGATCATTATCGTAGGGATTAGGGTGACGATCAGATGTGGCCATGTTCGGGTGAGCCCGAAGAAGTAGATGTAGCCGATGGTCAGCACTGCGCCGGTGATCATAAACCACCAGAAGGCCGGCTTGATTCCCTCTTCGGCCCGTTCGATCCACTCTCGGCGGGCTTGCAGCCAATCGTGCTGTCGGTCTAGCAAGTGCGTATAGATTGCTTGCTGTTGGGGTGGTTCCTGGGTTGATGCGCAATATCGCTGCCCGCAAGTTAGCGGCGTGCTCCTCGGTTTTGGGTTCGACGCCGTGGTCTAGGTTCGGCCATTCGCGAGTGATGGCCGAATGAGGTTTTCTCAACGGGGGTTATTTCCATTGGTTGTTGAGGGTGAGGGCGGCTTGGGCGATGGCGCCGATGCGGCTGGGGCTGAGGGTAACGTGCTGTAGGGCCCGCCAGCGTTGCTTGAGTTCAGCGGCGGTGCGTTCGCCCAGTGCTCGGATGCCGCGGAGGAGTTGGTTGTAGGTGCGGTTGTTGACATGCAGAGCTTTCTCGGAGCGGCCGCAGGGCCGCTTGATGGGGGTGTGCACTCCGATGCCGGCGCCTTGGTAGCCCTTGTCGGCCAGGGTCGGCAGGCCTTCGGCGGCCGCCTTGTAGAGCGCGGGTAGCACGTGGTGTCGAGCGGCGGTGATGTCTGGAACGGAGCCGGGCTCGACGTCGGAAACCCACAGCGGGGTACCGTCGGGGGCAGAGAGGAACTGGATATTCCCACCGAAGGCCTTGTGCTTGGCTGAGTACCACCAGTCCGTCCCCGTCTCCCGCGCCCCGGCGAGCCGGTCACACTCGATCAGTGTGCCGTCCAGGACCACATGGTGATGAGGATCTCTGATTTCGGCTCTGACCGCGCTTGCGTGATCGTCATGGCTGGGTGAGGACCCGGGTGCGGAGGAGTTTGAAAGAGGCTCGACCGTACATCGTTCGTTTGAGGGTTTTGATCCGGTTCACGTGGCCTTCGACGACGCCGGAACTCCAGGGCAGGGTGAGTCCGGCGGTGACCGCGTCGAGGTCTTGGCGGAGGGAGCCAGCAAAGCTCTGCAAGGGCTTCGGGGCGTCCTGTTCGGCTTGGCGGATCCATTGCATCAGCAAGAATCCGCGCTGGTGGCGGACGAGTTCGGCGAAGGCCCGGGCCAGGTCGCAGGCTCGGGTGATGTCAGGGCAGGCCAGCCGGACGCCGAGCAGTCGTTCTTCCTGGCTGTCGGTGAGTTTGTCGCGCGGCAGCATGATCCATGACGTGATCTTGCGTGGGCTGGGGATGTCGGCGCGGACGGGTTCGGCGGTGCCTGCCCGGAGGGCGGTGAGATGTCTGCGCACGACCTGGCGGCTCCCGCGGTAGCCGCGTTCGCGGATCTCGTGGAACAGGCGGACGCCGCTGACTTGGCCCTGGGTCTCGGTGAAGCGGGCGTTGAGGTATGCCTTGAACGGTTCGAGTACTCCGTTGGGGCGTCGGTCGCGGGCCGAGGCCAGCAGCTGGTCGAGGTCGGTGTCGCGGAAGCGGCGGACGGTCTGGCGGTCGAGGTTCAGGCGGCGGGCGATGGCGCTGATGGTCCAGCCTTTGTCGAGGAGTTGATGGATGTCTTGGTAGCGGTGGCGGGTGCGCTCGATGATCTGGGTGCGGGGCAGCTCGGGCGGTGGCAGCTCCAGTGTCGGCGGTTCGGATGGCTTGTCCCCGGCCTCCTCTTCGGCGTGTTTGCGCAGGCAGGTCCGGTGCTGGTGGCAGGTCTTCTCCACTGCAGCAGAGAGGTTCTGCAACAAGTGCCAACGATCCGCAATTTCCCGGGCGTTGGGGGCGGCTTCCTTGATCGCACGGGTGTAGGCCGTGGCGCGGTCGCGGCAGATGATCTCCGCTCCCGGGTGGTCCTTCAGCCAGGCTGCGAGCGTCTCGGCGGTTCGGTCGGGCAGCACGTCCACGACGCGGCCGGCTTCGGCATCCACCAGGACGGTGCCGTAGGTGCGGCCCTTGCGGAAGGCAAAATCATCGACGCCGAGCACACGCGGCGCCCGTGTCGGCACCGGTGGCGCCTCCAGCAGGCCCAGCAGCCTGGTTCGCCCTGCGGTCAGGCGCAACTGGCGGCATAGCCGCTCACCGGCACGTCCGCCCAGTTCCGTGGCGATCGATTGCAGCCACGTCTTCAGCCCCACGCTCGACCTGCGTCGCCGCTCGGTGAGACCGTCGACCTGTTCGGCGAACGTCTTGCGGGCACAGGACATGCGGTCGCAGAAGTAGCGCCGTACCCGGAGCCGGACCAGCACGCGGCGGGCGCCCAACGGACGCTCTGCGAGGTGTCGTTGATACGAACTGTGCACGCGCCTCGCACGCTGTCGGCAGTCTGGGCAACGGCCCGGCCCACTGGTGGACATCGCTTCAACCACGAGCTCGCCTAAGGATTCGCTGACGCGCTCGACTCGCACATCGGCCCCAGGGAACAGCACATCCTCGATCGCCTTGATCACCACGCAGCGGAACACCAAGCCGAAACGTTCGTGCGTTCCCACCCCTCACCTGGTGATTCACGCAAGCGCGGTCAGAGCCCTGATTTGGCTCTGGCCGCAGTTTCGTGAAGGTCATGGTTGGGTGAGGATGCGGGTGCGGAGAAGTTGGAATGAGGCCCGTCCGTACATGGCTCGCTTGAGCGTTTTGACCCTGTTGACGTGGCCTTCGACGGCGCCGGAACTCCAGGGGAGGGTGAGGCCGGCGGTGACGGCGTCGAGGTCCTGTCGGAGGGAGCCGGCGAAGCTCTGCATCGGTTTGGGAGCGTCCTGTTCGGCCTGACGGATCCACTGCAGCAGCAGGTATCCACGTTGGTGGCGGATGAGGTCGGCGAAGGTGCGGGCGAGATCGCAGGCGCGGGTGATGTCGGGGCAGGCGAGCCGGACTTGGAGCAATCGCTCCTCTTGGCTGTCGGTGAGGGTGTCACGGGGCCGCATGATCCAGGAGGTGATCTTGCGGGGGCTGGGGATGTCGGCTCGGACCGGTGCGGCGGTGCCCGCCCGGAGGGCGGCAAGGTGTTTGCGGACGACCTGGCGGCTGCCTCGGTAGCCGCGTTCGTGGATTTCGTGGAAGAGGCGGGTGCCGCTGGCCTGGCCCTGGGTCTCGGTGAAACGAGCGTTGAGGTATGCCTTGAACGGTTCCAGCACGCCGTTGGGCCGGCGGTCGCGAGCGGAGGCCAGTAGCTGGTCGAGGTCGGTATCGCGGAAGCGGCGCACGGTCTTGCGGTCGAGGTTCAGCCTCCGGGCAATGGCGCTGATCGACCAGCCTTGCTCCACCAGGCGGTGGATGTCCTCGTAGCGGTGACGGGTCCGTTCGATGATCTGGGTGCCAGGCAGCTCGGCGGGCGGCATCGGCATCGGTGGCGACTCCGGTGCGTTCGTCACTGTCTCCTGTTCTGCGTGTTTGCGCAGGCAGTCGCGGTGCTGGTGGCAGGTCTTCTCCATCGCGGCAGACAAGTTTTGAAGCAAATGCCAGCGATCGGCTACTTCCAGGGCGTCCGGGGCTGCCTCCTTGACCGCCTTCGTGTAGGCGGAAGCCCTGTCACGGCAGATGATCTCCGCACCGGGATGGTCCTTGAGCCAGGCCGCGAACGTCTCTGATGTGCGGTCGGGCAGCACATCCACGACCCGGCTGGCCTCCACATCGACCAGCACAGTGCCGTACGTGCAGCCTTTGCGGAAGGCGAACTCGTCCACCCCCAGGACCCGCGGGGCACGGTCCGGCACAGGCGGCGGCGTCAGCAGCCTGAGCAGCCGGGTCCGGCCCGCGGCCATCCGCAGCTTGCGGCACAGCCGCGCGGCCGGACGGCCGCCCAGCTCCACCGCGATCGACCAGAGCCAGCCCGTCATCCCGACGCTTGACCGGCGGTACCGCTCGGTCAGCCCGCCGACCTGCTCGACGAACGTCCGGCGCGAACAGATTGATCGATCGCAGAAGAACCGTCGCACCCGGAGCCGGACCGTGACCTGACGCGGACCCAACGGCCTCTCATCCAGGGAGCGTTGATACGAACTGTGCACGCGATCCGCCCGCTTCCGGCAGTCCGGGCACCGACCCGGACGCCCCGTGGACTCCGCCTCCAGCACCAGGCCGCCGGAGACATCATTGACGCGCACCACTCGCACATCCATCCCCGCAAACAGCACATCCTCGATCATCTTGCTCGCCACGGCAGGGAACACCGTGCTGAAACGATCCCTCGTTCCCACCCCTGACCATGACCTTCACGAAACTGCGGCCAGAGCCGTTTTCAGGGAGCGTCATCAATGGCTCGTCCCCTCGCGCCGGCACTGCTGGAGGACTTCGTGCAGGTCAGGGGCCTGCCCCGCGAGAACGTCGATGCCTTCATGAAGGTAGCGGTAGCCGGTGGCTTGCGAGATCCCAGCATCCACCGCGGCGCAGTGCACACACCTCTTCTCCCGGAACCAGCGCAGTATCAACACCGCCTGGCGGAACGGGCCCAGTGAGCCTTTTCCAACCTCGGGTTGGGGTGGGGTGCCGGTCAGGGCGATTGCTAAGTCCGTTGATCGTGCGTTGGCGCAGGTCAGTTGAGTCCGAGGATGGCCAGTGGCCGCTCGTAGGGGTGGAGGGCTGTGGTGCGGAGTGCGGCGGCGATGTTGGTGTGGCCGGCGGTGCGGAGTTGGTTGATGGCGAAGTTGCGCAAGGTGGCCATGTTCTCTGGGCTGTGCCCGGTGCGGATCTTGGAGGTGTCCTCGCGGAAGGCGGTGTCGCGGACGAAGTGGAGCCTGTTTTCGATCACCCAGTGTGCCCTCAAGATCTTCGCGATGCGTTCCGGGGATGCCTGGCGGCTGGTCAGGTCGGTGATCATGTAGACGGTCTCCTGGCTCTGCTTGCTGGTCTTGGTGTCGGTGCGGTGGCGTACGACCTTGGCGACCTGGGGGGCGTGGGGGAAGTTGACGCCGAGGTCAGTGACGGTCAGGACCTGTACGACTCGGGTGTCTTTGCGGCCGTGGCCAGTGGTGCGTTCGTAGAACTTCGCCGTCGCCTTCTCCCAGGGCAGGGTTCGCAATTGTTCGTAGAGGTTCTTCTGGTTCCGCTTCACGGTGAAGGCGTAGTGCGCTTTCTCCGTTTCGACGAGGAAGCGGGCGTGGTCGCGCTGGGTGTGCAGCGCGTCGCCGGTCACGGTGACTCCTTGCAGGTCATAGGGGTTCAGGAGGGCGGCGAAGCACGTGATCTCATTCGTCTTCTCAGGGACCCTGAGCTGGGTGACGGTCAGGCCGGTGCCGGTCATCGCGGCCAGCAGATGGGCGGCCGGGGTGCTGCCCAGACGCGAGCCGCGGGCGGTCTTGCCGTCGAGGGCGAGGGTGTCGGTGCCGGCCGGGTCATGGCCGAGGAGGTCGGCCAGGCCGCCGAGGCAGGTGTCCTTGATGACTCGGCGGATCGTCGCGCCGCTGGGCGGGATGCGCACGGCCAGGGCAGTTGCGGTGCGGGCACCGAGCCGGACCAGGACGTCCTGCGGGGCATCGGTGGCCCACTCATCGATCGCCATGAAGCTCCTCGCCCCGGTCACCACAGCGGAGCACGCGATCAGCAGCACTGCCACGAAAGGGTGACGCTTCCCGCGCCGGCACCGCGAATCGGCCAGCTTGGCCAGCCGATCGGCCAGCGGACCCGTCACACGATGCTGACGGGTGGGCGACTTGACCAGACAGACAGTGGCAGACTGACGACACATCGAAGCTCCGTTGGACGCAGGCGACTTGGGAAGGTCACCTCCGCAACGGAGCTTCGTTCGACCATCGTCACACTGCTGTGACCTGCGCACTCACAAAATCCCCAGGACTTTGCAATCGCCCTGGGGTGCGGGGCTGTACTGAGGCGACCCCCGGAGTGTGGACACAGGGGCTCATGCTGCGGTTGTGAGTGTATCTGCTCGCAGGTGCTGTTGTTCGAACTCGGCTGGTGAGAGGTAGTTGAGAGCGCTGTGGCGCCTGCGGGCGTTGTAGTAGGTCAGCCACTGGAAGATCTCCAGCCTCGCCTGACTCACCGTCGAGAACAGCCTCCGGTGCATCGTCTCCCTCTTGAGGCCCTGCCAGAAACTCTCTGCGAGGGCATTGTCGTAGCTCGAGCCGACCCGGCCCATGCTCCTGCGGATCCCGAAACCGTCGCAGACCCGCGCGAACGCGTCCGAGGTGTATTGCGTGCCCCTGTCCGCGTGGAAGATCACCCCGTCGACGGTGCCGCCGCGGCTCGCCACGGCCATCTTCAGGGCGTCGATGACCAGTTCGGCTCGCATATGGTTGGCCATCGAGTAGCCGAGCACCCGGCGCGAGCAGATGTCCAGGACGCAGGCCAGATACAGTCATGTGCCTCCCACCTGCACGTATGTGATGTCGCCGCACCACTTGTCGTTCAACTGCTGGGCCGAGAAGTCTCGGCGGACGAGATCCGGGGCCGGTGGTGCGAGCCGGTCGGGGACCGTGGTGCGCTTGCGGCGCCGCAGGTGGCGTCCCTCGATCCCGTGCTTGCGCATCAGGCGCTCGACGCGTTTGTGGTTGACAATGCGTCCGAAGCCCCGCAGCTCGGCATGGACGCGGCGAACTCCGTACGTGCCCTTGTGCGCGGTATGGACCTCGCGGATCTCCGTGACCAGGTCGTCCTCGGCGGCCTGCCGCACGGCACGGGCCTTGGCGTCGGCGAGCCACCGGTAGTAGCCCGAGCGCGAGACTCCAAGGACCCGGCATATCCGCTGCACGCCGAAGTCGGCGCGGTGGGCGGAGATGAAGTTCCAGCGGCCGGTCATGCCCTCATCTCCTTCGCGAAATATTGGGCTGCTCGGCGCAGGATCTCCCGCTCGAGTTCCCACTCCTTCTCGGCCTTGCGCAGCCGGCCGTTCTCCGCCCGCAGCCTCGCCAGTTCCTCATCCCGGCTCTCCGCCGCCGGCTCTCCGCCGCGACTGTCGGCCCGGCCGGCCAGTTCGTCGGCCTGGCGCACCCAACTGCGCAGCGTCTCGCCGGTCACCCCGACGTCCGCCGCGACCGCCCCATACGTACGCTTCCCACCCGCGGCCCGGTACAGCGCGACCGCATCGTTCCTGAACTCCGCCGGATACGGAGACCTTCGTCCCACCAGGACACCCTTCCTCGGATCCACAAGATCCATTGTCAGAGTGTCCACACCACCGGGGTCGCCTCAGATCATCGCCGAAGCGGGACCCGGCGCGTCGGACGAAACCGTCATGTTCCCAGGGCTTCGGCGTAGTCGGATGGCGTCCGTTTTGTGATCAGGCGAGTCCGAGGAGGGCGAGGGGGCGGTACGGGTCGCGGGCGGCCCGCCGCAGTCCGGCGGCGATGTTGGTGACGCCGTTGAGTTTGTGGGCGCCGATGGCGAGGTTGCGCCAGGTCGCCATCGCCCAGGGCGCGTTGCCGGTCCGTATCTGGGAGGCGTCCTCGGCGAAGGTCACGTCTCGTGTGTGGTGCAGGGCTTCGATCTTCCAGTGGTCCTTGATCAAGGCGGCGAGCTGGGCTGGGGCGGCCTGCTCAGCGCTCAGGCTGGTGACGGCGTACACGGTCTTGATGGTGGTCTTGCCGGTCTTGCGGTCGGTGCGCCGCCGCTTGAGCTGGATGGCCTGGCGGCGCCGGGGAAGAGCAGATTGTTCACGGTGGCGACCTTGATTCTGCGGATCTCGCTGCGGCCGTGGCCGACGCCCTTGACTCTTCCCTGGAGCGGGATGTCCTTCCAGGGCAGGGCTTTGAGCTGCGCACGGAGCTTCTTCGCGTTGCCCTTGACGATGACGATGTAGTGGGCGCCGTGTCCGAACAGATAGGTGGCGTGGTCACGTTGCGTGTGGAGCGCGTCGCTGGTCACGACGGCTCCGGCGAGGTCGGCCACCGTCTCCAGCAGCGGCTGGAAGCAGGTGATTTCAACTTCACCTCCTGCCGACGGGCATAGATCAGCCAGGAGACGTGCTCGACCAACTCATGCGAGACGTCGAGCATGGAAGAATCCGGAACCAACGAAGCCCCCGGCGACCGGTTGTGATGAGTGGCCACACCAACGACGGGGGCTTCGCCATGTCACCCACACCCACCCTAAGCCTTTTCCATTTGTACGGCTGGCGGGTGAGGTGGGGTTAGCGCGTTGACGGGCGGCGTGACGAACGGGGCATCCCGCTGGTTTGGCAGGTCACCACAACTAGCCTGACCTGCGGAGATGTCCTGTGTTCTTCTATCCTGCCGCATGCGATGTTGAGGAAGAGCTCCTTGAGCTGGTGACGATGGTCATCGTCGCGTGTGATGGTGAGCGGAACTGCAAACTGCGTCCGTATGACCGGGCTCGCTGTGCCCTGGTCTACCTGCGTAAGCACGACACTCTCGAACAGCTCGCGGCCGGCTTCGGGATCGGCGTGGCCACCGCCTGGCGCTACACCAACGACACGATCGAGTGCCTCGCCAAGTTCGCTCCGTCATTGACGGAAGCCCTGACGAGCCATCACGCCGACAGGTACGTACTCCTTGACGGCACCGTCGCGGAGACCGACCGAGTCCAGGCCCCCGGCCACTTCTCCGGCAAGGTCCGCCGTGAAGGCGTGAATCTCCAGGCCATCACCGCGGACAAAGGCAAGTTGCTGTGGCTCTCGCCAGCCCTGCCCAGTGGCACGCATGACGTCAAAGCCGCCCGTGAGCACGGCATCGTCGACGTCTGCGAGCAACTGAGTCTCAAGATCCTGGCGGACAAGGGCTACCAGGGCGCAGGCGGCACCGTGATCACACCCATCAAGCGCCACCGGGGCACCGAACTCCCCGACAAACACAAGAAGTCGAACACGGTCCACGCCGCACTGCGAGCGCCGGTCGAGCGGACGATCTCCCGGATCAAGCAATGGCGGATCTTCCGCCACGCCCGCATCAGCCCGAACAAGCTCACGTCAGTCACCGCAGCCATCCTCACCCTCATGATCTACACGTGAAAAAGGCTTCCTGACCTACCCTTTCACCCTTCCAAAGCCAGGATGAAAAAGGCTCAATCATCGTCATGAGAGTTTTCTGCTTACTCTATATTTCACCGTAATTGCACCATTAGGGGTTTCCCAGAAGCCCTCATATTCATCCTTCTCGCCGAATAGATTGTCGCTAGGGATTACATACGTCACGCCACCTCCAATTTCCGGCTGATCCTTCGGGCATGCACCATCGTTCACTACTTGCTGCGCTCTCCCCCCTAGCACGAAACCCGGACCTCCTTTTCCCGTGTAAGTCAGCACCGTTTCACTTGCGTCATTAACCGGCAGACTCCCCCCCTCTGCTACGGGTGTCGGCGAAAGGCACTTATTATTCTTGGGATCGTACCATGCGGTGTCCACGTAAAAGGTTGGCCACCATCCCTTTCCTTCGATTGGAGAACCTACCAAGGAGGCTACAACCTCCCCCTTTCCGCCCTGTGTATAGTCCGGGAATCTATTGACCTTAACATCGAGAACCTTGAGGATGTATTTTCCCTTCTTAAGATTACAGTCCACTGGGACCGACACTTTCGGTGCCCCCAACGGGGCTGGCTCTCTGTTTTTGAGCTGTGAAACGCCGAAGGAAATAGGTTTCATGTCAGTCCACGACTGAAATGAGCCCGCAACATACGAGTTAATATCGCCATCTAGTATAGACTTCTTAAGGCTACTGGTGCTTAAGGTTCCTCCCCACTGCTCAGCCTCGTACGTGGCTTCACGTAGTACTTTCTCGTACGTGGTCTTCAGGTCGGCGCTTAAGCTTACCAATCCGCCGTTGTATGACGCATTGACTGCAGCCTCCATGTTGGTGACGCTATCTTTAGACTCCATACGCACCAGCGCCAAACCGCCATAGGTGAGGCTATCGACCACGAGAGGGTACTCACTCTCCTCTTTTATGCCCTCCAAGTCTTTCCCTGTCGCTTTCTCGTTGAACCACGCGACTGGAGGCTTACCTTTCGACATGGCGCGGATGGAAAATGAAGTAAACGGCATCGAGAATATCACGGCATGGTGATCCTTCTTGACTGATGCCGTTATCTTGGAGCTCACGCTGACTGGCCCATAGCCGACCGAAAGTCCGAGCTCGGCACTCCATTTGTCCGACCCGCTAAATTCCGTTTGTTTTATAGAAGCCTTCTCCACGGAGGGCTTCCCCGTCATACCGGAGAGTTTTCCAGATATCGCCTTCTCTATTTCCGCTCCGGACGCCTTCTCTGTACTCACGGAGCCCAGGGATGAACCCAAAAGTAAATCGATTCCACTTCTCTTGCCTGGATCTTCGTAGATGTTAGCTTGATTTGGATTTATGGCAAGCTCGCCAGACTTATAGTCCTCACCTTTGATGAATTGCCCAGGCCATAGCGAACTCGCAATTCCCGGTGCAGTGATTTCGGATGAAGAGTCTACCGGGCGACGACACTCTCCCCCTTCCCAGGAAACCGAAGCTTTTTGCGATGGGCCGCGAGGGAAATCCTTAAAGATTTCGAAATCCTCTTTTTTTACGCTCGCCGAAGCGCTTGGTGCAGCAACTGGCGTCACTATTCCAATCATCAAGGATAGTGAAATTATTCTAATAAGCGCACGCGATCGCGTCAAGCATACCATTTCACTCTCACTTCCTTCGGGGTCCTGTGCCGTCTACACTAGGCCTCTTTCATCCTCTGTTTTCGCAGGGCAGCAGTGTGTGGAGGGCTTGGATGATGGTGCTGATGCGGTTGGTTGAGCGTCGACCACGGACGCATCCGGCCTGTTACTGACTTCGGCTCGTCAGGGTGATGTTGGGGTGTTGAGGGTGAGACCGGTTCCGGCGATGAAGCCGTCGAGGGTGCTGGGCCGGTATTGGAGGCGTTTGAGTCGGTTGCGGACGAGGGTCTCCAGGCGGTCGAGGGCGACGACAGCGAGGTTGGCCAGACTTCGTTTGACGTGCGCCCACACCCACTCCACCGGATTCAGGTCGGGCGAGTAAGCAGGCAGCAGGAATACCAGGGCGACTCTGCTGCCGCTGCGCAATTGGTGAGGTCTATGTGGTGAGTTGGTAGGCGAGGCGTTCGAGGCGGCTGGTGCGTTGGCGGCCTTGAGGGTGGTCGGTCCAGTAGGCATCCAGCCGCACCACGTTGATTGCGGTGGCGGAGAAGGCGTGCTGGAGGCGGACTTTCGGCAGGTGTCGGCGGCCAGCAGAAAAGGTTCTGATCCACCACGGCAGGAGGTCTATTCACGGTGTTTCACCAGCCTTTCTTGTAGAAAGCGAGGGCGGTGACGGTCTTGGTGACGAGAGTGAAGCGTGTGAGGGGGCCGCGGTAGCGGGTGGCGAGAATCTTCCAGTTCTTCAAGTGTGCGATGGCCCGTTCGACTGTGGCTCGGAGCGTGTTGACGGAGCGGTTGGCTATCTTGTCCCCGGCGGATCGTTCCTGGCCGGGTGGCTTGCGTCTGGGTGTGAGGAGTCCGGAGCCGATGTAGCCCAGGTCGCCGATGCCCTCGCGTTCGGCGAATGCCTCGGGGAAGTGGGACTGGCGCCAGGCGTGGATGTCGTGCCGGCTGCCGGGCACGGGGGCGGAGACTGCGAGGAGGTCGCCGGCGAGGGTGGCGGCGGCTGCAGGCTGAACCCGGTGTCGCGGTGCTTGCCGCAGAACATCGTGGTGCCCTGGCTTGTCCAGTCCCACGTCGTGACCAGGGTGCCATCGACCAGGACGATCCGCCCGGCAGACGCCTCGGCCGGATCGGGAACGTGGCGGGCCAGGACCTTCTCCACCACCGGCAGCAGGGCCGTCCATCGTCTGGAGACAGAGCCTTTTCCAACCTCAGGTTGTGGTGTTGAGGGTCAGGGTGAGGATGGCTTGGGCGGTGTGGGTGATGCGGGTGGTGCTGCAGCGGAGCTTCCTGAGGAGACGCCAGTTCTTGAGGGTGGCCATGGCGCGTTCGCCGAGGGCGCGGATTTTTGCGTGGGCACGGTTGACGGCTTGCTGACCGTGGGAGAGGTGCTTCCAACGGCCGCGATACGGGACACGGACGGTGCCGCCGGCGCCTTGGTATCCCTTGTCCGCCCAGCATGTGACGCCACATGAGGCGAGAGCCTCGATGATGCTGTGGGTTCGGGCGGCTTTGATGTCGTGGACGGCTCCTGGCAGTGCGGGTGAGGCCCATAGGATCCGGCCGAAGGGGTCGGCGAGGACTTGCACGTTCATGCCGTGCCGCTTGTGTTTCCCGGAGTAGTACGGGCGGTCGGCGGCGACGCGGTCGATGGGGAGTAGTGTCCCGTCGAGGATCACGAAAGCCTTGCCTGCCGCGGTCTTCATCGCCTGCTGCAACGTCGGGGCAAGAGCGGCCAGGACGCCGATGCCCTCGTGGACGTAGCGGCACACGGTGGCGATACCGATCGCGAAGCCCGCTGCGAGGCGGGCATAGGTGTCCCCGCAGCGCAGGTGCGCCAGGACCAGAAGGGCCTGTCGGCCTGCAGTCAGCCGACGCCACCGCGTCCCGATCTGCCGACGATGGACTGTCAGGCGGCCGGCGAGGAACTGCAGGGACGCGCTGGACAGATCGATCGCCGACGGGTAGACAAGCACACGAAGCTCCTGGTGGGACACAGTTGATCTTGGTCGACAACCCGTCTACCAGGAGCTTCGTCGTTCCGTCCACCCCGCCCGAACCACACCCCCACCAACCACATCAGGTTGGAAAAGGCTCACAGTGGCTTGGGAGATCCCGAACAGCTCGGCGGCCGCCTCCTGGACCGGGTTCTGCCGCAGCAGGAACAGCACCAGCACCACCGACTTGTACAGGCCCAGCGCCCACATCCGCCCCGGTGACACCGGCGGATCCGGGTCCTCCACGAGCTCTTGGTGGACCCGTGTGACCAGCCCATCAAGTTGATCGGCATCCAGCCCTGTCGTAACGTTCCAGCCCAACGGTCCTGCCCCGGCAGAAAACTGACGTCGTCGCAAACGTCACGCTACCGAGCAGGGCCGCCCTCGTGATCAAGAACAGCAGGCCGAAAACCTCCGTGAATAGACCTCCAGGATGAAAAAGGCTCACTCAAAATCCCAGACAATAAACCAGGTCGAAGTCTTCATCATTCTCGTCACATGGGTCGCTGATGCTGAGAGTGGCTTTCTCCGACGGGATCCAGGCAGGTTCTCTGCTTGCCTGAGCTGACGTTACACCGGCTGCAGTCGCCCCTAGAACCAGTCCGACCGCAGCCACTAAGCATGCAATTCGCTTCATGTGGATCTCCCATCTAAATAATCGAGGACTGCTGTGCGCTGTCGCTTGAGCGGAAGCCCGCCAAAGCGGGCGCCCAGTGGCTTCCTTCCCCGGTCGCGTTCAACCGTGGCCTGGATGCATGAGCGAGGTCCCTCAGATGTCTCGATCGTTTTCTTGTATTTCCGAGCCGTCTTCGTGACCGTCGCCCGGTGCTTCCCAGCCAGGGTCTTCAGCATCGAGGTCTCCATGACCACTGGAACTTGCCCAGGCGATAGACATACATCCTGGGCAAGGAGGGTGAGGTAGGACGCTGGCGAGGTGCCTACCGAAGGTAGGCCTTTTTCCAGCGCCCCCTCCCGAGTCCGCAGACCACGAGGGTCTTCCGGCGCCGCTGTTCCATGACTTCCACCCACGTCGGCCGTGGCTGTCCCATCCTTTTGAGGTATGCGAGCTTGCGGACGTGACGCACTTCGGTGCCGCCTGCGCCTTCACACATCTCACACCGCCGGTAGTTGGGATGACTTGACGGTCTGCAAGGACCGCACTCATCTGCCGCTTCAGTTACGGCAGCCGTAGATAGCGGTTCTGGCACGTTCTTCCTGTTCAGGGTGTCTGGTCGTGAAGGAGGTGGCGTTGTCGGTGGCAGGCCTGGGCGGTGGCTTGGCGGTGGAGCCGCCAGGTGGACCAGAGCAGGATGTGCTCCGCGTCGCGGGCCGGGGCCGGCAGTGCGAATGCGCGGAGGAGGCGGAGGAGTTCGGGACAGGAGACCGGGACGAGGCCGGGTGGCCAGCCGGGTTCGGTGCGGGTCGTGGTGGCGGCCCGGGTCAGGGTGAGGATGATCGCGGCGATCATCGAGAACAGTGAGCCTTTTCCAACCTCAGGTTGTGGTGTTGAGGGTCAGGGTGAGGATGGCTTGGGCGGTGTGGGTGATGCGGGTGGTGCTGCAGCGGAGCTTCTTGAGGAGACGCCAGTTCTTGAGGGTGGCCATGGCGCGTTCGCCGAGGGCGCGGATTTTTGCGTGGGCACGGTTGACGGCTTGCTGACCGTGGGAGAGGTGCTTCCAACGGCCGCGATACGGGACACGGACGGTGCCGCCGGCGCCTTGGTATCCCTTGTCCGCCCAGCATGTGACGCCACATGAGGCGAGAGCCTCGATGATGCTGTGGGTTCGGGCGGCTTTGATGTCGTGGACGGCTCCTGGCAGTGCGGGTGAGGCCCATAGGATCCGGCCGAAGGGGTCGGCGAGGACTTGCACGTTCATGCCGTGCCGCTTGTGTTTCCCGGAGTAGTACGGGCGGTCGGCGGCGACGCGGTCGATGGGGAGTAGTGTCCCGTCGAGGATCACGAAAGCCTTGCCTGCCGCGGTCTTCATCGCCTGCTGCAACGTCGGGGCAAGAGCGGCCAGGACGCCGATGCCCTCGTGGACGTAGCGGCACACGGTGGCGATACCGATCGCGAAGCCCGCTGCGAGGCGGGCATAGGTGTCCCCGCAGCGCAGGTGCGCCAGGACCAGAAGGGCCTGTCGGCCTGCAGTCAGCCGACGCCACCGCGTCCCGATCTGCCGACGATGGACTGTCAGGCGGCCGGCGAGGAACTGCAGGGACGCGCTGGACAGATCGATCGCCGACGGGTAGACAAGCACACGAAGCTCCTGGTGGGACACAGTTGATCTTGGTCGACAACCCGTCTACCAGGAGCTTCGTCGTTCCGTCCACCCCGCCCGAACCACACCCCCACCAACCACATCAGGTTGGAAAAGGCTCAGTGACCAGCGGTGCCAGGAGTTCCAGCAGGTCACCTGGCCCTGGTCGAGGCCGACGAAGGACTTCCCGAGCTGGAAGGCTTCCTCGCCCCCCCACCGTCGGCAGATCACCTCGACCAGTTTGGCGAGGGTGACGGGCCGCTGGTGGTGGCAGAGGTAGAAGGAGGTCTTGCCGGTGTACCGGTGCTTGCGTACGACCAGCGTGGACGTGCCGGTCTCATGGCCGTCCGGGGTGTCGTCCGCCTGGATGCCGATCAGGGCCCAGTAGTACTCGCGAGTGCCCTTCTGGCCCTGTCCGGTGGCCATCCGCATCCAGCTCTCGGAAGTGAGCTTGTTGATCACTTTCCGGCCCTCCCATCGGGCGCCCGAGTCCACGGTGACCTTCTGGTGCTGCCTGACCGCGACCGCATAGCCCATTCCCATCGCGCGGATGTCGCGCCTCAGCTCCCGGCCGCCGTATACCTCGTCGCCGGCGAACCAGTCCGCTTCGATACCGGCCGCGACTGCGTCCCGCACCATGGCGACGGCCTGCTGTGGCTTCCTGGTGAACTCCACCTCGTCGGGCACACCGGCAAGGTCGCGGCGTTCGTCGTCGCCCGCCCAATCTGTTGATTGCCACTCAGGATGGTGATGGGGAGGGCCGGAGGGCGCCACTCCGGATGAGCATGGCGATGTGATCGTTGCAGGTGGGTTGATCTCCGGAGTGCCGAGGGGCACGGTGACCATGTCTTGATCGGCAAACGGCCCTCCCGTTGTCGTTGGCCGCGAAGCCGGGAGGGCCGTTCGGGTGCGCCCGGAGGCGCTTTGATCACCGTAGAGGTGGACGCCGGGGATGTCGAACGGCAGCTGATGGCAGGCGAGTTGGAGTGCCCAGCGTGTGGCGGGAGCCTGACGCCATGGGGGTGGGCCCGGTCTCGTGGACTGCGCGGGGCCGGTGACGGGCGCCTCGACGTACGTCCGCGTCGCTCACGCTGCTCGGGCTGCGGGGCCACACATGTGTTACTGCCGGTCAGCGGTTTGTCGCGGCGGGCGGATGTAGCCGAGGTGATCGGGGTCGCGCTTGAGATGAAGGCGGCCGGGGCCGGGCACCGGACGATCGCCGACCGGCTGGGGAGGCCGGCGACGACGGTGCGGGGCTGGCTGCGGCGGTTCGACAGTCGAGCCCGCCTGGTCGCGGGGGTGTTCACCGCCCACCTGGTCGCGCTCGCCGACAACCCGTCGGCGGTGCTGCCGGCGCCCGCGGCCAGTGTGTTCGGTGACGCGGTCGCGGCGGTGATCGCCGCCGCGATGGCGGTGAAGGCCCGGTTCACGGTGGTCACCGCGCCGACCTGGGAGGTCGCCTCAGCGGTCAGCCGCGGCCTGCTGCTGGCGCCTGCCTGGCCGCCGCCGACACGGTGGTAGTCGATCAACACGAGTTGGCTCTGACGGGCCGCGGTGGTGCCCGGCCATGCTCGCTGGCTGACATGTCCGCAGCCCTTTTGGAGGTCACCGACGATGGCTCTGGTCGACGAGGAGGAACGCCGGCGGGCCGAGCGAGCCCACCAGGTCGCACTGTTCCGCTACCAGTTGATCCGTGAGGCGGCCGACCCTGCCCTCAGTCCGTGCCAACGCGGGGCGATGGTCCGGGAGCTGGCGGCGAAGACGCATACGGATCCGTTCGGACGGCAGATCACGGTGGGCCGCGGCACCCTGGACCGGTGGCTGAGGAACTGGCGCGAGGGCGGCTTCGACGCCCTGCTGCCGCCGACCAGACAGGTCACCCCCAGGACACCGGAGGAGGTGCTCGATCTCGCGGCGGCGCTCAAGCGGGAGAACCCGCAGCGCACGACCGCGCAGGTGGTACGGATCCTGACCCAGCACCTGGGCTGGGGCCCCTCCTATCGCACCGTCCACCGCCACCTGGGCCGCCTCGATCTGCTGGACCGCCCGGACGGGCTGGCGCCGCCGGTCTTCGGCCGGTTCGAGGCCGACCACCCCAACGAACTCTGGGTCGGGGATGCCTTGCACGGCCCGAAAATCGCAGGTCGCAAGACGTACTTGTTCGCTTTCGTTGACGACCATTCACGCGCGATGGTCGGGCACCGCTGGGGATATGCGGAGGACTTCGTCCGCCTGGCCGCCGCCCTGCGGCCGGCACTGGCGGCCAGGGGCGTCCCCGAGGGCGTCTATGTCGACAACGGCTCCGCCTTTGTCGACTCCGCCCTGCTCAGGGCCTGCGCGAGGCTTGGCATCAAGCTGATCCACTCCACCCCGGGGCGTCCCGAGGGACGCGGGAAGATCGAGCGGGCGTTTAGAACGGTGCGGGACCAGTTCCTCGTCGAGGTGGACAGCGAGAAGATCACTGACCTCGCCGAGCTCAACCGCCTGTTCACGGCATGGTGTGAGCATGTGTATCACCGGGCGGTGCATTCCGAGACCGGGCAGGCACCGATGGAACGCTGGCTGGCCGCCGCCCCGTTCCCGCAGCCGACCGCGGCCCAGCTGCGGGAGGCTTTCCGCTGGTCGGAGTACCGCACCGTCACCAAGACCGCGACGGTTTCCCTCCATAACAACGTCTATAACGTCGACGCTGCCCTCGTCGGGCGGAAGGTCGAGTTGGTCTTCGACCCGTTCGACCTGGCCGAGATCGAAGTCCGCTTCAACAACCGGCCGTTCGGCCTCGCCGTCCCGCACCGCATCTCCCGTCACGCACACCCCAAGGCCAAGCCCGAACTCCCCAAGTCGCCGCCCGTCCCGGCCACCGGCATCGACTACCTGCGGCTCGTCGACACCGCCCGGACCGCCGAGCTCGGACAGAAGATCAACTACACCGCCCTGATGCCCGACCAGCCGACCCAGGACTCGTGACCGCCGGCCACAACCCGGTCCAGGACCGCATCGACCATCTCGAAGCCGCCGAGGACCGGGCCCGTGAGCTGCTGGAACGGGCCCTCCATCTGGCCGGACGCCAGCTGGACCGCGATGCCCACACCGCGATCGCCCCGACCCTCCGCCTGGCCGTAGTCTTCCACCGGCGGGCAGACGCCGCCGCAGCCGACCTCGCGTCCTTCATCAACTACCTGGAAAGAGACGTGTGTTGATAGACAAGATCCAGGGCTACTACGGTTTTCGGTCATGCCCTTCGGCAAGGACCTGGCCCCGGGGATGCTGCACCGGCACTCCTCCCACGCCCAGGCCGCGGCCCGCATCACCTGGTGTATCGGCGAACGCTGCCTCGAAGTGATCACCGGCGAGGTCGGCGCCGGGAAGACCGTCGCCGTCCGCGCGGCCCTCGACGCCCTCGACCACCCCAGACACACCGTCATCTACCTCCCCAACCCCGCCATCGGCGTCACCGGCATCCACCAGGCCATCGTCACCCGCCTCGGCGGGGTCCCCAAACCCCACCGCTCGACGCTAATCCCTCAGGCCGCGGACGCGCTGGCCACCGAACACGCCGAGCGCGGGCGGGTTCCCGTCCTGGTCATCGACGAGACCCACCTACTTGATCACAAGCCACTGGAAGCCGTGAGGATGCTCACGAACCACGACATGGACTCCACCAGCCCGCTGGCCTGCCTCCTGGTCGGACAGCCCACCCTCCGCCGCAACATCAAACTCGGCATGCTCGCCGCCCTTGGCCAGCGCATCGCGATCCGCTACAACATGCCGCCCATGACCAGCGAGGAAACCAACAGCTACCTCGCCCACCACCTCGCCCTCGCCGGACGCTCCGACACCCTCTACTCCGACGACGCAATCACCCTGATCCACGACAGCTCCCGCGGCTACCCACGCGCGGTCAACAACCTCGCCGTCCAGGCCCTGCTGTCCGCCTACGCCGACAGCAAATCCATCGTCGACGAAGCATCCGCCCGCGCCGCCATCGCCGAAGTCACCGAGGAATGACCCGTTGCGAACGGCACCCTGAGCACCCCAGTGACACCGTGAACATCAAATGCCCTGCCGGAACCCCACCGGCAGGGCATTCTTCATCGCCCCACACGCTCATCCCGAGTGACAACACCATGCTCATCTTGAACGGCACTCAACACCCATCCCCGGGGCAGGTACAGCTTCCGGTCGATCATGATGCGCGTCGTCGGGGTCACCGCCACGAGATGGACCGCGACCTGGCACTTCGCCGTGCCGCCCACCGCTCCGGAGTACTGGTGGGCGGACCCGACGGCGTACTCGGATGCCTTCTCATCATCGGTCTCGTCCGCGACCAGCACGATCTCCTCGCCGGTGAGGTGGACGGCGACCTGCCCGGCGACCTTCCTGCGGGCCGCCTCGTGGTCGAACTTCGCCCTCGCCAGAAGATGCTGGAACCGATCCGGGCCCCGATGGCCCACGGCTTCGGCCAGGGTCCAGCAGTTGCGAGTCTCCAGCTCCATCAGCAGCCCCGACGTCAACTCGGCCGCAGTCTGACGGGGTTCACGCCGCTTGAAGCAGTCCGCGATAGCCCCCATCACGGCCCCGAATGTCTCCGCCCACTCCTGCGCGGCTATCCTGGCCGTCGCGGCCACCGTCTCTTGATGACTCGTCACAAAGCTTCATGATCACGGTGGCCGCACCCATACCCCCACCCAGCCCCCGAAATCCCACCTGACCTGCAGAAACACCGGAACTACGGCTGCCGTATCTGTGCTTCTGCGAGTAGTACGGCTCGTCCGCGGCTATCCGATCGGTAGGGATCAAGGTGCCGTCAACAATGACGAAGTCCCCTTCACCCAAGCCGACAAGGGCTTCACGCAAGCCCGGTGCCCAGGAGGCGAGGAGGTCAAGGGTCTCGTCGACGTACCGCCAGGCCGTCGCCTCCGACACACCAAACCCTGCTCCGACCTGCGCGAACGTCTCATTCTTCCGCAGATGCGCCAACACCAGCAGGGCTTGCTTGAAGCAACCCAACCTTCGCCACGGCGAGTTGATCTCACGCCTGCGGGCGTAGATCAGCCAGGAGACATGCTCGACGAGCTCGTGCGGGACGTCGAGCATGGAAAAATACGGAACCAACAGGGCCCCTCGGAGGCTGCGTGATGAGTGAAGTCACCACAGCAACGACCAGGGGCCCTGACTCGTCACCCCCACCCCCTCTGACCTGCTCCTTCACCCTTCCAGAGGCGGGATGAAAGAGGTTCAGTGACTCCCCTATCTTAAATCCGGGTAACAAACTCCTTCGCTTCTCGGAATTCCAGGAACTGGCTTCGCATAACGGTAGAATCCTGCAATCATGGCTTCCAGTCCAGGTAAATTGAACTCGCGCCCAAGGGATCGCATCAGCGAATCTTCCGTCGGTCGAAATATTCCTTTCGTCTGATATTTACCGCCTTCATAGGCCCCTATCTTTCCTCCGTCCGGAGATTCTTTACCGATACAGCGATACCATTTCTGACTCTGATCTGCCATCTGAGTCTCGCCCAGCTTGGTAACATTGACTTCTGTAGGCTCAGGCCCGTCATAAGGAGTGCTTGCTTCGCCATTATATGAGTCATATTCGTCCGCGAGGTCGCCAACAGAATGTCCGTACTCGTGGGCAAGGACTTGACCGGCGCTATCGGTGTTTGAGATGACAACAATGGATTTATACCCGACGCTCGAGTTCACTTGGCTGGCTGCGCCACCATATTTAGTGGAATTTGCCAGCACCGCAACAGCATCAGCGCCAGGCGCCCTCCTTGCATACGACTCCACCGCTTCCGGGTCGGCACACATTACCCTTTCTGCACCAGGAACGCAATAGAACTTTGATCCAACTGCGGTGTTCTTCACGGCTCCTTCGGTCGTATCTCCGGAGACGCCAGACTCTGGAGATACGGCATTGACGGCCCATACGTTAAATAGTCCTAGATGGGAACGGAAGGGCTCAATTTTTGCCACTTCATCCCATGCCTTAGTTGCTGCCTCTTGAAATTCTTTCTGTTGATCCTGAGTAAACCCATCACCTATAAATACATAGTCAAGCTTGTCGTCGGCCGGGCCATTTTCAAGTATTGGAGTGACCTCAACATCGTCGCGCGCAGACAAGGAGGTAGAACGGAAAGGAGTGCGCATTTTGGCAAAATTTGGATGGCCGCCCGACTTTGTGAAGTATTCGATGTTCTGAATTATCTTCTTTTCCATTGGCTCGCCGCTGGCGAAATGCATAGAGGAGGCAAGGGTAAAAGTTGCTGTAACGCCCGCCGCGAGAAACATTCGAGTAACCCGCCGCGATTGTTGCTGTAATTTCATCTTAAACCACATTTCTGGGTTGCATCGCCTTCACCTTGAAGGCAATCTATTTTCATCTGTGTACCGTAGCTTCGCATCAACCTTGTGATGGGCGAGGGGGTTTCCTGGGGGCTATCCATGCGAATAACCCTCCCGATCTCAAGATTTGAGACGTTGGCCGACCGAGACGCCCTCGCCGTTTTCACTCGATCGTGAGCCGAATTGAAGAAGTTTAATCAGATTCAACCCCATAAGCCTTTTCCATTTGTACGGCTGGCGGGTGAGGTGGGGTTAGCGCGTTGACGGGCGGCGTGACGAACGGGGCACCCCGCTGGTTTGGCAGGTCACCACAACTAGCCTGACCTGCGGAGATGCCCCGTGTTCTTCTATCCTGCCGCATGCGATGTCGAGGAAGAGCTCCTTGAGCTGGTGACGATGGTCATCGTCGCGTGTGATGGTGAGCGGAACTGCAAACTGCGTCCGTATGACCGGGCTCGCTGTGCCCTGGTCTACCTGCGTAAGCACGACACTCTCGAACAGCTCGCGGCCGGCTTCGGGATCGGCGTGGCCACCGCCTGGCGCTACACCAACGACACGATCGAGTGCCTCGCCAAGTTCGCTCCGTCATTGACGGAAGCCCTGACGAGCCATCACGCCGACAGGTACGTACTCCTTGACGGCACCGTCGCGGAGACCGACCGAGTCCAGGCCCCCGGCCACTTCTCCGGCAAGGTCCGCCGTGAAGGCGTGAATCTCCAGGCCATCACCGCGGACAAAGGCAAGTTGCTGTGGCTCTCGCCAGCCCTGCCCAGTGGCACGCATGACTCTGCTGCGCAATTGGTGAGGTCTATGTGGTGAGTTGGTAGGCGAGGCGTTCGAGGTGGCTGGTGCGTTGGCGGCCGAGGGGGTGGTCGGTCCAGTAGGCGTCCAGCCGCACCACGTTGATTGCGGTGGCGGAGAAGGCGTGCTGGAGGCGGACTTTCGGCAGGCCGCGGTAGCGGGCCCTACGCAGGCCGGTGACGTCCAGGGTCTGGTTGATCGTGCCCTCGATGCCCGCCCTCAGCGCGTATGTGTCCTTCCAGGTCTTGGTCTTCTGTTCGGTGCGGGCTCGGGTGAGGGTGTCGTGGGCTTCTTTCGGGCGGAGGGTGAGCATGCGGGAGCCGCGGGCCGAGGTGGTGCATCGTTTCTGTGCGGGGCAGGCCCGGCAGTCCCATCGGTCGAACTCGACGACGATGGCGTCGTGTCCGTGCTGGGTGACGGGATGCCAGCCGATGCTGGTGGATCCTTCGGGACAGCAGACGGTTCGGGACTTCCAGTCGATGCGGAACTCACCCTTGGCGTATCCGGCACCGGCCTTGGCTTGCGGGGAGTGGTCGGCCATCAGCGGGGTGATCATGGTGATGCCGTTCTTCGCGGCTGCGGTGACCAGGTCAGCCGAGGGGTAGCCGGCATCGAGGTAGTGCTCGCCCGGGGCGAGGTTGCGCTCGGCCAAGCGCTGCTGGATGCCGGTGGTGGCCTTCACATCCGGCACGGTCGCGTCGGTGGTGTGCACGTCCGTGATCAGGTTCGGCCGCGGTCCGGCACGCCGTCCGGCTTCGGCTTCGGCTTCGGCTTCGGCTTCGGCTTCGGCTTCGGCTTCGGCTTCGGCTTCGGCTTCGGCTTCGGCTTCGGCTTCGGCTTCGGCTTCGGCTTCGGCTTCGGCTTCGGCTTCGGCTTCGGCTTCGGCTTCGGCTTCGGCTTCGGCTTCGGGAGGAGTGTCGCAGCTCTCGGTGAGATGGATCTTGTAGCCGCACCAGAACAACTCCTCGCCCTTGGCCGCCCAGCGTGCGTCGGGGTCGTAGGGAGAGGCCAGGCGTAATCTGCCGGGCGGGACGCCCCCTGGTCGGTGTCCCGCTTGGTGATCGCCTCCCGCCCCGGCTGTCGGTGCGCTGGTAGTAGGTCTGCACCAGCACCTGCCGCAGGATCTGCACCGCCTCGACCTCACGAATCCATATCGGGGCGCCGGCATCGTAGGCGGCCCGCACGATCGCGTAGCCGTCCTGTGCGAACAGCTGCGCCAGGTGGTCCCGTTTGGCCTGGGACGAGGGCATGGTCCAGCCGTTGATCCTCGGTCCGTAGCGGTGGGCGAACTCGGCGACATTGATCTGGCTGGCCAGCCAGGTCGGGGCCGCGACCGCCAGCGCCTCCAGCGCGGCCCGCACGCTCTCCCCGGCCAGCTCCAGCCGATTCAGATCCCGCACCGCGGAGATGACATGGGTGGAGTCGGTGCGCTGTTTGCCACCGGCACCGACCAGGGCGGCATCGCGGCAGTGGTCCACCAGCCGGTCGAACACCAGTCGCTCCAGGCCGTGCCCGGCCAACCGACCGCGGAAGCGGGCCAGCACGCTGGGGTCGAAGCCGGTATCGGTCAACTCCGCCCCGATCGCGTACTTCCAATCGATCGCACGGACGGCCATCGCGGCAGCCTGCCGGTCGGTCAGGTTCTCGGCGAACTGAAGCACCGTGACCAGCGACAGCACCGCCGGCGCCATCCCCGGGGCACCACGGACCCCGAAGGCACCGGTGAACGGCTCGTCGGCGAAGACCTCCGCCAAGCGGTCCCGCACCCGCATCGCCAGGCTCCCCTTCGGGAACGCCGCCCGGGCCACCACAACAGTCTGCTCCGGAATCTCCGGCAGCCCCTTCACCCGCAACGACATCCGCATCATCTCCCCAGCGGCCGCACGACAAGAAAACGACCACCAGGGCAATCATCTCGCCAACACCCACTGCCCCACAGCGAATTGCGCAGCAGAGTCACGCATGACGTCAAAGCCGCCCGTGAGCACGGCATCGTCGACGTCTGCGAGCAACTGAGTCTCAAGATCCTGGCGGACAAGGGCTACCAGGGCGCAGGCGGCACCGTGATCACACCCATCAAGCGCCACCGGGGCACCGAACTCCCCGACAAACATAAGAAGTCGAACACGGTCCACGCCGCACTGCGAGCGCCGGTCGAGCGGACGATCTCCCGGATCAAGCAGTGGCGGATCTTCCGCCACGCCCGCATCAGCCCGAACAAGCTCACGTCAGTCGCCGCAGCCATCCTCACCCTCATGATCTACACGTGAAAAAGGCTTCATGGAACCTCTTTCATCCTGCCTCTGCGAGGGTGAAATGCCTGGTCAGAGGGGAGTTGGTGACAAGACAGGGCCCCTGGTCGTTGCTGTGGTGACATCACTCATCACGCAGCGTCCGAGGAGCCCTGTTGGTTCCGTATTCTTCCATGCTCGACGTCCCGCACGAACTCGTTGAGCACGTTTCCTGGCTGATCCATGCCCGCCGGCAGGAGCTGAACTCGCCCTGGCGACGGCTCGGTTGCTTCAAGCAGGCCCTACTGGTGTTGGCGCACCTTCGGAAGAACGAGACGTTCGCGCAGGTCGGAGCCGGTTTCGGGGTATCGGAGGCGACGGCTTGGCGGTACGTGGACGAGACCTTGATGATCCTCGCCTCGTGGGCACCCGGCCTGCGCGAGGCCCTGGTGGGCCTGGGTGAGGGCGACTTCGTCGTCGTTGACGGGACACTGATCCCCACCGACCGCATCGCCGCAGACGAGCCGTACTACAGCCAAAAACACAAGCGGCACGGAATGAACGTGCAGGTCATCGCGTCCCCAGACGGCACTCCACTGTGGTTCTCCCGCGCGTTGCCCGGACGCACCCACGACCTGACCGCGGCACGGGCTCACGGCATCGTCCAGGCCTGCCTCACCAGGCAGATCCTCGTCCTGGCCGACCGCGCCTACCAAGGCGCCGGCGCAACCGTCCGCACCCCCTACAAAAACCACCGCGAACAACCCGACCACTACCAACTGTTCAACCGCGACCACGCCCGCCTCCGAGCACCAGGCGAACGCGCCTTCGCCCAACTCAAGCAATGGCGGACCCTCCGCCAGGCACGATGCTCAACCAACCGCATCAGCCGCATCGTCCAGGCCGTTCACACGCTCCTGACCTGCGACTACTCAGGATGAAAGAGGTTCATGGATAGGGATTGAATCGGTGGATGCCTGGGCGATTTGTGTCGTTCCATCGTATTCCCCTAGTCTTTTCCGGGAATTTGGCAGATCTCCACTAATCGGCGCCGTGTGGCACGTCAGCTTAAGGTCAGCGAGTTGTCATTCCTCACCCTCGCAGCTGGCTGACCGGGCAGGAATTCAGGAGAAGGGGATTTAACGGTCCTGAGCCTTTTCCAACCTCGGGTTGGGGTGGGGTGCTGTACACAGTGGTGAAGCTCCTGGTAGACGGGGAGGTCTATTCACGGAGGTTTTCGGCCTGCTGTTCTTGATCACGAGGGCGGCCCTGCTGGGTAGCGTGACGTTTGCGACGACGTCAGTTTTCTACCGGGGCAGGGCCGTTGGGCTGGAACGTTACGACAGGGCTGGATGCCGATCAACTTGATGGGCTGGTCACACGGGTCCACCAAGAGCTCGTGGAGGACCCGGATCCGCCGGTGTCACCGGGGCGGATGTGGGCGCTGGGCCTGTACAAGTCGGTGGTGCTGGTGCTGTTCCTGCTGCGGCAGAACCCAGTCCAGGAGGCGGCCGCAGAACTGTTCGGGATCTCCCAGGCCACTGTCGCCAGACGATGGACGGCCCTGCTGCCGGTGGTGGAGAAGGTCCTGGCCCGCCACGTTCCCGATCCGGCCAAGGCGTCTGCCGGGCGGATCGTCCTGGTCGATGGCACCCTGGTCACGACGTGGGACTGGACAACCCAGGGCACCACGATGTTCTGCGGCAAACACCGCGACACCGGATTCAGCCTGCAGTCGCCGCCACCCTCGCCGGCGACCTCCTCGCAGTCTCCGCCCCCGTGCCCGGCAGCCGGCACGACATCCACGCCTGGCGCCAGTCCCACTTCCCCGAGGCATTCGCCGAACGCGAGGGCATCGGCGACCTGGGCTACATCGGCTCCGGACTCCTCACACCCAGACGCAAGCCACCCGGCCAGGAACAATCCGCCGGGGACAAGATAGCCAACCGCTCCGTCAACACGCTCCGAGCCACAGTCGAACGGGCCATCGCACACTTGAAGAACTGGAAGATTCTCGCCACCCGCTACCGCGGCCCCCTCACACGCTTCACTCTCGTCACCAAGACCGTCACCGCCCTCGCTTTCTACAAGAAAGGCTGGTGAAACCCCGTGAATAGACCTCGGGTTGTCGACCAAGATCAACCATGTCCACCAGGAGCTTCGTGTGCTTGTCTATCCGTCGGCGATCGATCTGTCCAGCGCCTCCCTGCAGTTCCTCGCCGGACAGCTGAGGGTGCACCGTCAGGAGATCGGGACGCGGTGGCGGCGGTTGACTGCAGGTCGTCAGGCTCTGCTGGTCCTGGCGTATCTGCGGTGCGGGGATACCTATGCCCGCCTTGCAGCGGGTTTCGCGATCGGCACCGCCACCGTCTGCCGCTACGTCCACGAGGGTATCGATGTTCTGGCGGCCCTTGCACCGACGTTGCAGCAGGCGATGGAGACCGCGGCAGGCAAGGCTTTCGTGATCCTCGACGGGACACTGCTCCCCATCGACCGCATCGCCGCCGACCGCCCGTACCACTCCGGGAAACACAAGCGGCACGGCATGAACGTGCAGGTCATCGCCGATCCCTTCGGTCAAATCCTGTGGCCCTCACCCCCCGTTGCCAGGGGCCGTCCACGACATCAAGGCCGCCCGGACCCACCGCATCATCGAGACTCTCGCCTCATGTGACGTCACATAACGATGGTTGAAACCCCCGTGAATAGGCCTCTCGCCGTCGATGAACTCGTACTTCTCCGTCACCGGTATTCCTGGGCGAAGAAGGCCGCAGCTTTTCCCAAGAACTCGGTCTTCATACGGAGTTCCCGATTCTCACGTTCCAATTCGCGAAGGCGGGCACGTTCGCTGATGTTCAGCGGGGGCTCCTCCCCAGCGTGCTCCTGCCTGTACCGGCTGACCCAGGTGCCCAGCGTTCCCTCGTTCACCTGTATCTCTCGGGCGACCTCAGCGATCGGGCGGGACTCCACAACCACCATCTGGACTGCCTCGTCCCTAAATTCGGGACTGAACTTCCTACGCTTCTGTGCCACGTGCTCTCTCCGTCGTTCTGGACTTCGATCCTATGGGGACCGCTGTCCGAGAACTTCGGGGCTCCTCACGGTTCCAGTCTCGGGCCGCTTCGTGTAGGGCGGCGGCGATGTTGGTGCGTCCATCCTGGCGGTGAACACTGATGGCGAGGTTGCGCAGGCCGGCCATGACGCGAGGGAGCCGGCCGACGTGGATCTTGGAGTCATCCTCGCGGAAGGTGCGGTCCCGGACGTGGTGTAACAGGTTTTCGATCTTCCATTGCCCTCGGATCCATTCGGCGAGCTGGGCGCCGCTCACGGCGCCGGGCGGCAGGCTGGTGATCAGGTAGACGCGTTCGATGGTGAGCCTGCCGCTGGTGAAGTCCTTGCGCCAGCGCACAACTTGGAGGGCCTGGGCCGCGTCGGAATAGTCGATGTGGGCGAAGGCCGCGGTCTTCAGCCTGCGGATCTCCAGGCGGTGGTGGGCACGGGTGCGCTCGTAGTGGTCCAGGGCGATGTCCCGCCAGGGCAGGCGGCGCACGCGGTCGAAGAGGGTGGGGTGGTTCGCCTTGACGTGCGCGATGTAGTGGGCGCCGCGGGCTCGGAGGTAGGCGCCGTGGGCGTGCTGGGTGTGGAGCGCGTCGGCGGTGATCACGGTGCCGGTCCGGTCGACGCTGTCCAGCAGCGGGGCGAACGCGGGGATTTCGTTGCTCTTGTCGGCGACCTGGCGCTGGGCGAGGACGGTGCCGGTGTGGTCCATTGCGGCGAGCAGGGTGACGTAGCCGGTGGTGGAGGTGCGCGAGCCACGCAGGGCCTTGCCGTCGACCGCGATCGCGCGCAGTCCGGGCCCGGCCGGGGTGGCGCGGGCGGTGAGAAACGCGCCGATCGCGGTGTCCAGGGCATCGCCGTCGAGCTGCACGAGGAGGCGTCGCAGCGTATGCGGGTGCGGAACGCGGACCTGTCCGGTCAGCGGATCGACGGGGAAGCCGAGGGTCCGGCAGGCCCACGCCGGTGCGTCGCTGATCCACTCCGTGATCGCGATGAGCGAGCGGGCGCCGGCCAGGACACTCGCCGCGGCAGCGGTCACCAGCGCCGACAGCCGATAGCGGCGTCCGCGGCAGCCGCGTGGATCGGGAACCAGATCCAGGAATACGGACAGACGGACCGCGTCCATCAGCGGGACCGGAGCAGAAACCGGGGCCAGTTGTTCCAGCGCGGCAGGCATGCGGGAACATGCAGATGCAGGCACGGACTCACCAAGCGCTCATGGGACTTCGACACCCACATGATCACCGAGGCCGTGCCTGTACTGCGCTCCCCTTCTGCCCGAACCAGGACGCTCACCCTGCTTCACGACAACTCCGGCGAACCGGACGATCTTCGATCTCGCAAGGACCCCTGCCTACACCCCCACCAACCACATCAGGTTGGAAAAGGCTCCAGGAGCGGGGCGCGTTACTTTATGCAGGTCGACAGCGGCCTTTTCAGGGGTTCTGCATAACCCTCCTCGTCCTTGCTGGATAACGCAGCAACCAGCAGATCGCCCAGTATGTCAAAGTCTAACCATGGAGCACACCTTAGCGCTGCCACAGATCACCAAGAGCGAGCTACTTCCTCCGCCTTATCACCCCAGCGGCTAAGTATCTTTTCTTCATTGAGGTCCAAACTCCGCTTGAAGGCATCGATGATATAGGACTTATTCTTCTTTATTCCCTTCTTGAAAGCATCCTTATAGTGCCTACCGGCGTCCCACCAAAGGGTGAACGGATTTCCACCCTCCGCAATTCGCTTCGCAAGTGGAATTGTCGCCTCGTCGACCCAAACGTTCACCACGCTCTCAAAAAGGTCGTAATATGCTTCTGGATGCTCCCTCATCGAATCTAGTTTACTCTTACCCTTCGCACGCGCAATGTCTTTAACGTAAGCGCCAAAGTCATTACCGGGCTCCCCGCCGCTGATATTTGAATATACGAAGTCCGCATAGCCGGCCGATCCCACAATTTGAGTGACCTCGGCATCAGAAGGACTCGTAACATCCGAAACCATCTCGGTTAACACTGGCGCCGCAAAAGCATTCATTCCATCGACAGTAAGGGAGGGCACGCCGGGGGTGGCCAAGGCGCTATCGAGGGCATTAATTAATGACGGTATATATAACAACGCAGCCGGTGGGAACCAGGGCAGAAGGAAGCTGCCAAGAAAGGCGGCTCCATCTATAGCGACTCCCGAGCTATCCCCCTTAGTGATAGAGCTGGCCAGCGCAGCACCATCCGATGCGGTTCCTAACACCCATCCCGCATAGGGGACCAGCTTACCTGCACTTATCGCGATACGTGAAGCCGAACCTCCCGTAAATTTCGCAAATGCGCGTTTAGCAAAAGGGGTTGCGGCGTCAACTACCGCGGCCCCCATTCCGGTATATGCAGAAACCTTATCAGCAGCAATTGCGCTGTTATCCGAAAGTGTTGCATAAAGTCCCCAGCCTGCGAGTAAATTGCCCGCAGCGCTGTGTGCAGTAAAATTCGCCGCCTGGAGTGGATTCCTGACAAGGTCAACCGCTACCTCCGTTGCAAACCCCCGGAAAGCCTGTGCGACTTCATCGCTTGAAACTACGCCACCATTGGACGTCTTAAACGCCCCTGATGGTCGACTGTCTAGGAAGTTCTTAAGCTTACTGTCAGCACTCTTGAGCAGCTCAAGATATTGCGTCCCGTTAATTACAGGCTGACCCTTTCCTGCTCGCCCTTGATTTATTGTGTGCCACCCACCAGCGGACGTATCTGGCAGGAGGAAATCTGGGACCACAAAAAGATTATCGGTCTTAATTCGACTGTAGTGACACGCTTCATCGGGCATACCTTCCACTGGCAAAATGCCGAGGATGCTGCTACCGGGCCCAGAAAGAGCCTCCTTAATCTTAAAATTCTTCGGTTCCAAGAGCCACTCTGAACCGTCTGCCGGAATCATTATGCGGCCTTCAAATTTTGCGCCAGGCCCTTCAGTCGCAGAATCCGCACCCCGCGCGCTAACGTACAACTCAGCCATGGAGAAATGGTCATTTTGATTACACTTTACGCGGGCCTGCCTATCATCATTCTCGAACGTGACGTCACAATCCGACGGCCGAAAATTTACATGGGAGCCTTCATTTTCTTCCGTCCAGTTATACTTATCAACTAGCGCCGAATCGCTGCTTACGTTCTGATCACAGCCATTAAAGGTGACGACACCCTTTTTCTCTTCCTCCGCATCATTGATGTTGAGTCGACTCGATCCACAAACCTTAGTGTGACGCGATTGAATTACCCTGGTAAATGCAGAGGCTGTCCCTGCTGGCAATATTAAAGACGCACTTACTGCCGAAGCCACTACACTCACCGAAATCGAAGCATATCTCCTCATGGTCTCTCCTCGGCCCATCCTTTATTGATCCGAAACACTTCTGATTCTTGGCCGTTGAGCTGGGTGTGAGTGATCTGGTGGGGGACGCGCGGCATCTGCCGCCGTCAGCGCAGGAGGTTCTGCGTCTGCGGGCGGTGGCCGCGCTGGTGGCGGGGCGGGACCGCGAGGATGTCGCGGCGGTTTTCGGGGTGTCGCTCAAGGCCGTGGACAGCTGGTGGGTGAAGTGGCAGGCCGGAGGCCGGGACGCGTTGCTTGCCCGGCCTAAAGGCCGGCCGGTGGGCGTGCACCAGGTACTGTGCGAGGCGAAACAGGCGGCGGTGCGGCAGGCGGTTCTCGATCAGCGGCCCTGTGATGTGGGGCTGGTGGGCCAGTTGTGGACCCGGCGCCTGGTCGGTGACCTGATCGCGAAGCTGTACCGGGTGCGGCTGACCGAGCCCGGGGTGGGCAAGTGCCTCAAGCGGTGGGGCCTGACTTTTCAGCGGCCCTACAAGCGGGCCGTCGGCGTCCGCTCCGACCAGGTCACAGGCAGGGGCCGTTGCATGATCGCTTTCTGTCCGGGTTCATCCGGTGAGGCCGAGGGCGGCCGGGGGCGGTTCCAGTCGCGGGCCGCTTCGTGTAGGGCGGCGGCGATGTTGGTGCGTCCATCCTGGCGGTGAACACTGATGGCGAGGTTGCGCAGGCCGGCCATGACGCGAGGGAGCCGGCCGACGTGGATCTTGGAGTCATCCTCGCGGAAGGTGCGGTCCCGGACGTGGTGTAACAGGTTTTCGATCTTCCATTGCCCTCGGATCCATTCGGCGAGCTGGGCGCCGCTCACGGCGCCGGGCGGCAGGCTGGTGATCAGGTAGACGCGTTCGATGGTGAGCCTGCCGCTGGTGAAGTCCTTGCGCCAGCGCACAACTTGGAGGGCCTGGGCCGCGTCGGAATAGTCGATGTGGGCGAAGGCCGCGGTCTTCAGCCTGCGGATCTCCAGGCGGTGGTGGGCACGGGTGCGCTCGTAGTGGTCCAGGGCGATGTCCCGCCAGGGCAGGCGGCGCATGTCAATCCCCCGGGAACGTAGAGTCCTGTCTCACGCCGCTTCGCGCTTCTCGCGGGCGGCTTGGCGTTGCTGACGGATCATCCGCTCGAACTCCACGGGCGGGAGACCGCCAGCCCGGCTGTGCCGGCGTCTGGTGTTGTAGAAGTCCGCGATCCACGTCGCGATCTTCAGGCGGGCCTCGGCCCGGGTCCGGAAACGGTGCCGGTGGATGTACTCGACCTTGATCAGCGAGTTGAACGCCTCGGCGGCGGCGTTATTGAGGCAAAACTATTTGATTGCCTATTCGATGGTGTAGCGGACGTGGTGGGTGTGGAAGTAGCCGCGGACGGTGCGGGGTTGTTTCTGGCGGCGGTGGAGGAAGCGTCGGGTCTCGTGGGCGAGGTCGTCCGCCGAGCGGGTGCGTGCGGCGTGGACGTGGCGCTTGAGGTCCGCGTTCAGGAGCTCGTCGGGGTTGAGTTCGGGACTGTAGCCGGGCATCAGGTGCAGTTCGACGCGGTCGCTGTTGGCCTCCAGCCAGGCGCGGACGGTCTTGCTGCGGTGAACGGGGTGCCGGTCGGCGATCACGTGGACCTTGCGGCCGGCTTGGCGGGCCAGGCGGTCGAGGAAGACGGTGAAGACCTTCGCGGTGAACTTGCCGGTGAACACGGTGAACCAGAGCGAGCCGCGGGAGGCGATGGCGGACATGATGTTCACCCGGAACCGTCGGCCGTTCACGCGCACGACGGGGGTCTGGCCGGCTGGAGCCCAGCTCCTGCCGGGCGGGGCGGTGTCCGAGCACAGGCCGCACTGGTCGGCCCACGCGATCACCGCCTTCTCAGCCGAGGCCCGGGCGGCGATGGCCGGGTAGTCCTGCTGCAGCCAGACGTCGACCTTCTCCTGGTCCTGCCGGTACGAGCGCCGGTCCGGGCGCTGCGGGGAGAAACCGTGGCGTCGCAGCCACTTGCCGATGCCCTGCTCGGTCATCGTCACGCCGGTGACCAGCCGGATCAGCTCGCCGACCAGGGCCCGGGTCCACAGCGGCCCGCCGATCAGCAGATCCTCGGGGGTGTAGTCGGCCATCGCCTGGAAGAGCACCGCCCGGTCCTGGTCGCTGACCAGCTCGTCCCGGCCCATCCCGGTCTTCACCGGGGCGGCCAGCGCCTCCCGGCCCCCGGTCCGGTACGCACGCCACCACGTACCCACCGACCGCGACGAGACACCGAACACCTCGGCCGCCTCGCGGTACGAGCCCACCCGCCCCGACTCCAGCGCGGCCACCACCCGCAACCGCACCACCTCCTGCGCGGCCGCCGACAACAACCGCGCATCCCCCACCTCGATCGCCACGACCACTCAACGCACAAGACAACCAAGAAGTTTCGGCTCAATACGTATTGAAACACGACCCCACGCGCCCGATGGACTGCACTACGCGCAGTCGGTCACACAGGTCGTTGTAGGCCGCGGACGTGTATTCGCTGCCGCGGTCCGAGTGGAAGATCACTCCGTCCATGGTGCCGCCGCGTGTCGCGGCCGCCATCTGCAGGGCCGTGTCGTGGTGTGCGTCCATGGCGTAGCCCAGGCAGCGGCGGGAGAACAGGTCGATCACCGTCGCCGGTACAGCTTCCCTTCCTGGGTATCGATCTCGGTCATGTCGCCCACCCACAGCACGTCGGGAGCGATAGCGTCGAAGTGCCGTCCCACCAGGTCACGGGCGGCCTTCCGCTTGCCCAGCCGGGTCAGCGACCTGCGCTTCTTCGGTGGCCGGCCGTACCAGCCCTGCTCGGTCATGATCTCGGCGACCGTGTTCACGGACACCTGCCAGCCCTCCGCCCACAGGTCGAGCGTGATCCTGGGGGATCCGTACGTGCCGCCCGAGGCGGCGAAGAAGTGCTTGATCCGCTCGATCAGCGCAGCCCGTCTGACCTCGCGTTTCGTCGGGCTCACGGGTCTTTTGCGCCATTTGTAGTGCCAGGCCGGTGACACGCCGAGCGCGCGGCAGGCCACGACGTGCGGAATCTTCTCCTCGGTCCTGCAGTCGCTGATCACCCCGACAACCCGCGCCAGGTCCGCCTCAGCTACTTCACCCACAAGACCATGCAGCGTTTGAGGACCTCACGCTCCATCTCCAGCTCGACGATGCGCTTGGCCTGCTCCTTCGCATTCGCGCGTAGCCGGATCAGCTCCTCGCGCTCCGACTCGCCAAGTGGCCCGTCCCCGGATTCCTGGGCGGCCCGGGCCTTGCTGACCCAGTTCTGCAGCGTGGCTTCGTGGATCCCGAGGTCCCGCGCGACCTCCGCCGCCGGCTTGCCCGTCTCCAGCACGATCCGGACCGCGCCCTCACGCATCTCCGGGTCGTACTTCTGTCGCTTCCCCACCATGACCCCCAACTCCCCATCTGGTCACGGCTCTACGCTACGAGGGGAACCTCACGTTCGCCCGGAGCCCGCAGTCGGGTGTGGTCGCGGTTGAACTGTTGGTAGTGCTCGGGTTGTTCGCGGTGGTTTTTGTAGGGGGTGCGGACGGTTGCGCCGGCGCCTTGGTAGGCGCGGTCGGCTAGTACTGCAACGGTGTTTGGTGTGACCGTTGGGCAGGTTGGTCGTTGGTGTGGTTGTGGGTGGGGATCTTGCTGATGTGAGGGTGTGGGCTGGTGAGTTGGAGGCGGTGCACGGGCGGTTTGTGCATCGGTTTTCCAGGTCGGAGCCGAGGGAGTCGGCCCTGGCGTATATGCGGGGGTTGATGGCTCCGTTGGAGCGGAAGAACGGGTGGACGCTGGCTGAGGAGGCCGGCCATACGGGCCCGGACCGCCTCCACCGGTTCATGAACCGGATCGAGTGGGATGCCGACGAAGTCCTGGGCGACGTACGGGACTACGTGGTCGACAATCTCGGTGACCGGGATGCTGTGCTCATCGTGGACGACACGGGCTTTTTGAAGAAGGGCGTGCGGTCGGCGGGAGTGCAGCGGCAGTACTCCGGGACAGCAGGGCGGACGGAGAACTGCCAGGTAGGCGTCTTCCTCGCCTACGCCACCGACCGTGGTCGGACGCTGATCGACCGCCGTCTGTATCTGCCTACCTCCTGGACCGATGACCGTGAACGCTGCCGTCAGACCGGTATCGACGACGACATCGCCTTCGAGACGAAGGTGGCGATGGCCAAGAAGATGGTCCGCCAGGCGATCACGGACAAGATTCCGTTCCGGTGGGTGACTGCGGATGCTGCCTACGGCTTCAGCAAGGGCTGGCGGTCTGAACTGGAGCAGGCCGATGTCTTTCACGTGATGGCCACCACTCGCCACGACACTGTCGTCACCCGCTGGGCTCTCGATCACCCCGTCCACGACCTGTTCAACGGCCTGCCGCGGCAGAAGTGGAAGCGCCGGTCTTGTGGGAAAGGCGCCCACGGCCCGCGGGTGTTCGACTGGGCACGCATCGAGGTGCGGCCCTGGCACCGTCCAGACCGGCGACACTGGGTCCTTGCCCGCCGCAGCGTGAGCCGCCCGCAGGAGATCTCCTACTACATCGCCTACTGCCCCGCCGAAACGACCCTGGACGCACTGATCCAGGTCGCCGGCAGCCGGTGGGCGGTCGAGGAGTGCTTCCAGACCGCCAAGGGCGAGTGCGGTCTGGACGAGTACCAGGTCCGCCGCTATCCCGGCTGGCACCGCCACATGACCCTAGCCATGGCGGTCCATGCTTGCCTGACCGTCCTGCGGGCCCATGAACTCGACACCGGGAAAGCAGAAACGGATCCTCCCCACTCATCCACCTGAGCCTCGTCGAAATCCGACGCCTGATCACCCGCCTCACCCACCGCCAACCCCCACCCATCAGCCACGTCCTGCACTGGTCCCACTGGCGCCGCAAACGCCAACACCAAGCCCGCACCAGCCACTACAAACGACGAGGGCACAGCCCATAGAACTGCCCAACCATCAGCACAAACACCGTTGCAGTACTAGGGCCTGTGTGGAGTTGCGATCAAGGCTGTGACTCGAGGTGTCGGATCCAGAGAAGGCCGGCGCATAATTCGAGTCCGGCCTGGTAGCTTTCAGGCTTTTTTGTCATAGCGGACGGCGAGGCCGCGCCAGTCCTTGATCTTGTTGATGGTGCGTTCGACGCTGTTGCGAAGCTTGTACAGCTGCTTGTCCCAGATGACGGGCCTTCCGCCGCGTGAGCCGCGGTTCTTGCGGTGGGCGGCCTGATCCTTCTTCTCGGGGATGACCGCTTTGATCCCACGTTTGCGCAGGTGGGAGCGGTTTTGGCGGGACGAGTACGCCTTATCGCCGGCGACTGCGTCGGGCCGGGTGCGGGGCCGGCCGACCGGGCCGGGGACGCGGATCTTGCTGAGGACGGGGATGAACTGGGGACTGTCCCCGGCTTGCCCCGCAGTGATCTTGAGTGAGAGGGGCAGGCATTGCGGCACGCAGGGCAGGTGCGTCTTGGTGGTCAGTCCGCCGCGAGAACGCCCCAGGTCGGCGGCGAGCCGGGCCCTGCGGCGGCGCCTCACGCGTCGTCGTCTTTGCCGCTCTGGGTCCAGTTGCCCGTCTTGTTCCTGGCCGGTGCCCCCTTTTCCGCGGCGGCCTTCTCCAATGCGTCCAGGGTCTCGGGCTCCACGATCATCCCCGCGGCATCATGATGGGCCCGGACCGTGGTCGAGTCCACGCTGACCAGCGACAAGTCCACCAGGCCCCGCTTCGCCGCCTCGGCGATCGCACCCTGGAACACCGCGGTGGACACCCCAGCATCCCGCCACTGCCGAAACCGGCCGTAAACGGTGGACCAGTGCCCGAACCGTTCGGGCAACTCCCGCCATTTCTGGCTCTCCTGTCGTATGTGTGGGTCATTCTGTGGCGAGTTGGCGGCCTGGGAGTTGTGGTCGTGGTCCGCCCAGGGTGAGCATGACGAGGGCGATGATGGCGTTGGCGGTGTGGAAGCCGAAGCCGCGTCGGATGATCAGGCGAGTCTTGGTATTGGTGGACTCGATCAGTCCGTTGCTCATGCCGGTGGTCAGCGCGGCGCGGATGGCGTCGTAGTGGCGCATGATCTTGCGTTGGAGGTCGACGAAGGTGGGGATGCGGCAGCGTCGGGCCCAGGCGATCCAGCGGTCCAGGGCTTTGAGGGCGGCGGTGGGGCGGGACTTGGCCAGGGTGAACACGGTCCGGAGGGCTTCTTTCAGGCGCCAGGCGCGGTGGAGTTGGGGGTCGGTGGCGGCGATCCAGGCGAGTTTCGCGGCCTGCCGGTCGGTGAGGTCATCGGAGTTCTTCCACAACGCGAAGCGGGAGTCCTTCAGTGCGCGGGCCGTCTCCCGGTCGCCGAGGCTGTGGCGGGCCCGGTTCCAGGCCGTCCGGCGCTCGGCGTCCAGGGCGGTGGTGGCCCAGGCGACCACGTGGAAGGGGTCCATCACGCGCCTGGCGTGTGGGGCGCGTTCGGCCAGCACGCCGGCGATCCAGCCGGCGCCATCGGCGCTGATATCGGTCAGGCGTCCGGTCCTGCCGGGGCCAAGGCCGTCGAGGAAGCGGTGCAGGACGTGTTTGCCGTGGCCGTCGGCCATCCACACCACCCGGCCAGTGTCGTGGCAGACCACGACTGTCATGTACTTCTGCCCCCGGCGGTGGGAGATCTCGTCGATACCGATCCGCCGTAGTCCTGCCAGTCGGTCCACATCGCGGTCCCGGTCGGCGACGAACCGGGCCACGATCGCCCCGGCCGTCCGCCAGGAGATCCGCATCAGTGCGGCTGTTGCCGTCTTCGAGCACTCGGCGGCCATCCAGGCAGCCTGCTGATCGAAGGCCAGGGTGTGGCCGGCACCGTGTCTGGCCCACGGCACCCAGGCCACGACGGAACCGTGGATGTGGCATCCCACCCGCGGTGCATCAGCCTCCAGGAACACCCGCACCGCACCATGATCCAGATCCCGCCACCGCCGACGCCCCCGGCCGGCGTCATACCGGGCAGCCGGTCTGCGGCAGATCCCACACCGCTGCCGACTCCGCGCATCGGGTCGTACCGACACGATCACACACTGTTCGCTCTCGTCGAAGCGGATCCCCTCGACCACGGTGTTTTCGACCGTCAGAGTTCTCTTCCATATGCTGAAGACAGACACGCCGTTTCTCTGCAAGATCAGACTTGTTGCTAGACACCTCAAGCCTGGCAGAGAACGGCGTGTTTCACGCATCAGCCCAGCTCACAGCACCCACACATACGGCAGGAGAGCCGATTTTTGGCTGTAGTACGGCTCGTCTGCGGCGATGCGGTCGGTGGGGATCAGTGTCCCGTCAACGACGACGAAGTCGCCCTCACCCAGGCCCACCAGGGCCTCGCGCAGGCCGGGTGCCCACGAGGCGAGGATCATCAAGGTCTCGTCCACGTACCGCCAAGCCGTCGCCTCCGATACCCCGAAACCGGCTCCGACCTGCGCGAACGTCTCGTTCTTCCGAAGGTGCGCCAACACCAGTGGGGCCTGCTTGAAGCAACCGAGCCGTCGCCAGGGCGAGTTCAGCTCCTGCCGGCGGGCATGGATCAGCCAGGAAACGTGCTCAACGAGTTCGTGCGGGACGTCGAGCATGGAAGAATACGGAACCAACAGGGCTCCTCGGACGCTGCGTGATGAGTGATGTCACCACAGCAACGACCAGGGGCCCTGTCTTGTCACCAACTCCCCTCTGACCAGGCATTTCACCCTCGCAGAGGCAGGATGAAAGAGGTTCACTGAACCTCTTTCATCGTCCGCGGCTACTTCCACGCCCGCCACGTCCGCTACACCATCGAATAGGCAACCAAATAGTTTTACCTCAATATTGCCAGCTTGTGAGCATGGTCTTGAATGGTTCAGGGCTTATGGAGATCATTCCGTGGAAGGGTTTGGAGGCATCCCAGACCAGCACTAGCATTCCCACGATCATTATCGTCGGGATCAGGGTGATGATCAGGTGTGGCCATGTTCGGGTGAGCCCGAAAAAGTAGATGTAGCCGATGGTCAGCACTGCGCCGATGACCATAAACCACCAGAAGGCCGGCTTGACGCCCTCTTCGGCCCGTTCGATCCGCTCTCGGCGGGCCTGCAGCCAATCGTGCTGTCGGTCTAACAAATGTGTATAGATTGTTTGCTGTTGGGGATTGTTTCCTGGGTCAATACGCAATATCGCTGCTCGCAATTTAGCGGCGTGCTCCTCGGTTTTGGGTTCGACGCCGTGGTCTAGGTTCGGCCATTCGTGAGTGATGACCGAATCGACATAGGCCCGCTCCTCGGTGATGACCTTGGCACCTGGACCTGCGGGCAGAGCGGCAGCCAGGTCATGGATTTGACGCAGCGCCACCGTCTCTGAGTAGACAGTTTGCTGCGCTGCTCCGGTGTTCTCCCAGACGACGATCACCATAAATGCGAGAACCATCGCGTAGAGCACGCCCACCACCGCGTAGACGAAACCGAGAACGTCGTTATGTGGTGCCCGCCGAATGGGCGGACACATTTTTTGCACAAGCAGTAACGTTGCCCACACCAAGGCGCAGGCCGCTAGCACTATCAGCACGGCTGTCAGCATGTTGGGCCTCCGCTCATAGCGGTGGTACGTCCTTTTGTTATTGATCTGGAACTGTTGAAAATTATTGAACCTCTTTCATCCTGCCTCTGGGAGGGTGAAAGGCCTGGTCAGGCGGGGTGTGGGTAACGAGGCAGGGAGGCCTATCCACGGGGGTTTCAACCATCGTTCTTGATCACGAGGGCGGCCCTGCTCGGTAGCGTGACGTTTGAGAGAGCGTCAGTGAACCTCTTTCATCCTGCCTCTGCGAGGGTGAAATGCCTGGTCAGAGGGGAGTTGGTGACAAGACAGGGCCCCTGGTCGTTGCTGTGGTGACATCACTCATCACGCAGCGTCCGAGGAGCCCTGTTGGTTCCGTATTCTTCCATGCGCGACGTCCCGCACGAACTCGTTGAGCACGTTTCCTGGCTGATCCATGCCCGCCGGCAGGAGCTGAACTCGCCCTGGCGACGGCTCGGTTGCTTCAAGCAGGCCCCACTGGTGTTGGCGCACCTTCGGAAGAACGAGACGTTCGCGCAGGTCGGAGCCGGTTTCGGGGTATCGGAGGCGACGGCTTGGCGGTACGTGGACGAGACCTTGATGATCCTCGCCTCGTGGGCACCCGGCCTGCGCGAGGCCCTGGTGGGCCTGGGTGAGGGCGACTTCGTCGTCGTTGACGGGACACTGATCCCCACCGACCGCATCGCCGCAGACGAGCCGTACTACAGCCAAAAACACAAGCGGCACGGAATGAACGTGCAGGTCATCGCGTCCCCAGACGGCACTCCACTGTGGTTCTCCCGCGCGTTGCCCGGACGCACCCACGACCTGACCGCGGCACGGGCTCACGGCATCGTCCAGGCCTGCCTCACCAGGCAGATCCTCGTCCTGGCCGACCGCGCCTACCAAGGCGCCGGCGCAACCGTCCGCACCCCCTACAAGAACCACCGCGAACAACCCGACCACTACCAACTGTTCAACCGCGACCACGCCCGCCTCCGAGCACCAGGCGAACGCGCCTTCGCCCAACTCAAGCAATGGCGGACCCTCCGCCAGGCACGATGCTCAACCAACCGCATCAGCCGCATCGTCCAGGCCGTTCACACGCTCCTGACCTGCGACTACTCAGGATGAAAGAGGTTCACTGATGCGGATCTCCTGGCGGACGGCCGGGGCGATCGTGGCCCGGTTCGTCGCCGACCGGGACCGCGATGTGGACCGACTGGCAGGACTACGGCGGATCGGTATCGACGAGATCTCCCACCGCCGGGGGCAGAAGTACATGACAGTCGTGGTCTGCCACGACACTGGCCGGGTGGTGTGGATGGCCGACGGCCACGGCAAACACGTCCTGCACCGCTTCCTCGACGGCCTTGGCCCCGGCAGGACCGGACGCCTGACCGATATCAGCGCCGATGGCGCCGGCTGGATCGCCGGCGTGCTGGCCGAACGCGCCCCACACGCCAGGCGCGTGATGGACCCCTTCCACGTGGTCGCCTGGGCCACCACCGCCCTGGACGCCGAGCGCCGGACGGCCTGGAACCGGGCCCGCCACAGCCTCGGCGACCGGGAGACGGCCCGCGCACTGAAGGACTCCCGCTTCGCGTTGTGGAAGAACTCCGATGACCTCACCGACCGGCAGGCCGCGAAACTCGCCTGGATCGCCGCCACCGACCCCCAACTCCACCGCGCCTGGCGCCTGAAAGAAGCCCTCCGGACCGTGTTCACCCTGGCCAAGTCCCGCCCCACCGCCGCCCTCAAAGCCCTGGACCGCTGGATCGCCTGGGCCCGACGCTGCCGCATCCCCACCTTCGTCGACCTCCAACGCAAGATCATGCGCCACTACGACGCCATCCGCGCCGCGCTGACCACCGGCATGAGCAACGGACTGATCGAGTCCACCAATACCAAGACTCGCCTGATCATCCGACGCGGCTTCGGCTTCCACACCGCCAACGCCATCATCGCCCTCGTCATGCTCACCCTGGGCGGACCACGACCACAACTCCCAGGCCGCCAACTCGCCACAGAATGACCCACACATACGACAGGAGAGCCAGAAATGGCCGGGGGCCTGGACTCGGTCGGTCTCCGCGACGGTGCCGTCAAGGAGTACGTACCTGTCGGCGTGATGGCTCGTCAGGACTTCCGTCAATGACGGAGCGAACTTGGCGAGGCACTCGATCGTGTCGTTGGTGTAGCGCCAGGCAGTGGCCACGCCGATCCCGAAGCCGGCCGCGAGCTGTTCGAGAGTGTCGTGCTTACGCAGGTAGACCAGGGCACAGCGAGCCCGGTCATACGGACGCAGTTTGCAGTTCCGCTCACCATCACACGCGACGATGACCATCGTCACCAGCTCAAGGAGCTCTTCCTCAACATCGCATGCGGCAGGATAGAAGAACACAGGACATCTCCGCAGGTCAGGCTAGTTGTGGTGACCTGCCAAACCAGCGGGATGCCCCGTTCGTCACGCCACCCGTCAACGCGCTAACCCCACCTCACCCGCCAGCCGTACAAATGGAAAAGGCTTCATGGAACCTCTTTCATCCTGCCTCTGCGAGGGTGAAATGCCTGGTCAGAGGGGAGTTGGTGACAAGACAGGGCCCCTGGTCGTTGCTGTGGTGACATCACTCATCACGCAGCGTCCGAGGAGCCCTGTTGGTTCCGTATTCTTCCATGCGCGACGTCCCGCACGAACTCGTTGAGCACGTTTCCTGGCTGATCCATGCCCGCCGGCAGGAGCTGAACTCGCCCTGGCGACGGCTCGGTTGCTTCAAGCAGGCCCTACTGGTGTTGGCGCACCTTCGGAAGAACGAGACGTTCGCGCAGGTCGGAGCCGGTTTCGGGGTATCGGAGGCGACGGCTTGGCGGTACGTGGACGAGACCTTGATGATCCTCGCCTCGTGGGCACCCGGCCTGCGCGAGGCCCTGGTGGGCCTGGGTGAGGGCGACTTCGTCGTCGTTGACGGGACACTGATCCCCACCGACCGCATCGCCGCAGACGAGCCGTACTACAGCCAAAAACACAAGCGGCACGGAATGAACGTGCAGGTCATCGCGTCCCCAGACGGCACTCCACTGTGGTTCTCCCGCGCGTTGCCCGGACGCACCCACGACCTGACCGCGGCACGGGCTCACGGCATCGTCCAGGCCTGCCTCACCAGGCAGATCCTCGTCCTGGCCGACCGCGCCTACCAAGGCGCCGGCGCAACCGTCCGCACCCCCTACAAGAACCACCGCGAACAACCCGACCACTACCAACTGTTCAACCGCGACCACGCCCGCCTCCGAGCACCAGGCGAACGCGCCTTCGCCCAACTCAAGCAATGGCGGACCCTCCGCCAGGCACGATGCTCAACCAACCGCATCAGCCGCATCGTCCAGGCCGTTCACACGCTCCTGACCTGCGACTACTCAGGATGAAAGAGGTTCATGCATCGGACTTCGCGGTGTACCTTATCGCGTCGGATTCGAAATTCTTGCCGGGTTTACCTAGCACCGCCTTCCCAACTTCCGTGGTGCAGCTCTCGTCAGAGAAGAAAGTGATGGTGTAGTTGCCAAGGATGCTCTCGCCGGACCGCGCAGCATGACTCTCGCCGGACCCCACAGTTTCGAATGGCTTACATTCCCCAGGGAAGAGCTCCTCTGACGTTGCTTCGTCGCTCCAGCCCACTTCCGGATCACTGTACGCATAGCCCACCAGCGTCTCCTCTCTGACGCCGCCAGCGCTGGCCGGGGAAGCGGCGATGCTGGCGAATACTGCAAAAATCGACAATAGCGGGAACGCTCGTTTGACCGTATGTAACATGATGCCCCATTCCTTTCTTCGCGGATGTGAACTAATAGTCTCGTGAATAGCGGTGAGGTATCGCAGGAGCGTTTTTCAGGTGTAGATCATGAGGGTGAGGATGCAGGGCCCGGAAAAGTCGTGATCATGCGGTCAGGACCAAATGGACGGGGCGGGCGGTGTTGCGGGAGTGGTGCCGTAGCGCGGCGGCGATGTTGGTGTGGCCGTGGAGGCGGAGGAGGGTGATCGCGGTGTTCCGGAGGCTTGCCATGACGCGGGGTGCCTGGCCAGTGAGGACCTGGGAGCGGTCCTCGTCGGACCGCATGCTGCGAGACAACCGCGCCGGAACCCCGCAGGGTTCGATCCTTTCACCGCTGCTGAGCAACGTGGCCCTGACGGTCCTGGACGAGCACATTGCCCAAGGCCCCGGCGGACCCGCCTCAAGCCAGACGGAGAGAGCCAAGCGCCGTCGTCACCGCCTGCCCAACTACCGGCTCGTCCGCTACGCGGACGACTGGTGCCTGATGGTGTCGGGCACGAACGACGACGCCGAAGCCCTCCGGGAAGAGATCGCAGAAGTCCTGTCCGAGATGAGCCTGCGCCTGTCACCGGAGAAGACCCTGATCACCCACATCGACAAGGGCCTCGACTTCCTCGGCTGGCGCATCCAGCGCCACCGAAAACGAGGCAGCAACCAGCACTACATCTACACCTATGGGCTTGCCGGGAAACAAGCCGTCGCTTCCGGCTTCGAGGCTCGTTGTTGTGGTATGGGGAGACCGGAGGGGATCGAAGCCGCACTGACCGCGAAGTTCGAGACGCTGTTCCCGCATCTCGACGAGCGTCAACGGCGGCTGGCTATAGGAGCAGAAGCACGGTCACTGGGACACGGCGGGATCAAGCTCGTCGCCCGCGCGGCCGGGGTCCGGGAGGGCACCGTTTCGCGCGGCGTGAGAGAACTTGAGTCCGGCCAGGCACCGTTGGGACGTGTCCGTCGGGAGGGCGGCGGGCGCAAGCGCGCGGTCGATCTCGATCAGGGGCTGCGGCCCGCGCTGCTGGCCCTGGTCGAGCCGGACATGCGTGGGGATCCGATGTCGCCGCTGCGCTGGACGGTGAAGTCGACCCGGCACCTGGCGGCCGAGCTGACGCGGCAGGGCCATCGGGTCTCGGCGGACACGGTTGCCGTGCTGCTGCGGGAGGAGGGCTTCAGCCTCCAGGGCAACGCCAAGACCATCGAGGGCGCCCAGCACCCGGACCGGGACGCACAGTTCCGCTACATCAACGAGCAGGCCAAACAGTTCCAGGCAGCCGGAGATCCGGTGGTCAGCGTGGACACGAAGAAGAAAGAGTTGGTGGGCAACTACAAGAACGCCGGCCGCCAGTGGTGTCGTGAAGGCGATCCGGTCCGGGTCCGTACCCATGACTTTCCCGACGCCGACCTGGGCAAGGCGATCCCATACGGGATCTACGACCTGGCCGCGGATGCTGGCTGGGTCAGCGTCGGCACCGACCACGACACCGCCGCCTTCGCCGTCCAGACGTTGCGCCGCTGGTGGCACGCGGTGGGCCGCGCCGCGTACCCGCGCTCAGGCCGCCTGCTGATCACTGCGGACGCGGGCGGCTCCAACGGCTATCGCACCCGTGCCTGGAAGGCCGAACTCGCCGCGCTGGCCCTGGAGACGGGCCTGGAGATCGCCGTGTGTCACTATCCTCCAGGCACATCAAAATGGAACAAAGTGGAACACCGGCTGTTCTCCCACATCACCATGAACTGGCGAGGCAAGCCCCTGACCAGCCACGAAGTCATCGTGAACAGCATCGCGGCGACCACCACCCGCACCGGCCTGACCATCCGCTCCGAACTCGACACCGCCACCTATGAAACCGGTGTCCGCATCGGCGACCGGCAGATGGCAGCCTTGCCGCTGGACCGTCATGCCTGGCACGGCGACTGGAACTACAGTCTCCGACCCGAGCCGTATGCCCAGGTCAGTGATGTCCCGGACCCGTTCGATCAGCCCAGTCCCGACCTTGCCTGGCTGTGCCACCCGGCCCTGACCGGACTGCCGCCCGCCGAGTGGGATGCGCTGATCTCCACACTCACCGCCCTCCATGAGGAGCAGCGGGAAACGCACCTGGACAAGCGGCGTGGCCACCGACCCCGCATCAAGGGTGGCCCCCTGACAGGCCGTCGTCCCATCCTCACCCTCGCCGACCGCCTACTGGCCGCCCTCCTCCACTACCGGCACGGGCTCCCGCAGGTCACCGTCGCCCGCCTCTTCACCGTCACACCCGAAACCATCAACCGGCGCATCCGCGACATCCGCCAGCTCCTCGACACCGCCGGATACACCGTTCATCCCGCCGACACCCGTCTCGCCGCCCTCGAAGACCTCCAGGCTTTCGCAGCGGCGGCAGGCATCACCTGCCCATCAGAGATCAAGACGGCGAGTTATTGATCGGCAAGCCCTATCCATCCGGCAAGACCGGCAAGGTCAGGACGATGTGCCGGACAACGGACACGAGCCAGCCGCTCGACGCCCTGCTGCGTCAGCTCAACCCTGCGCTCAAGGGCTGGTGCGTCTACTTCCGGCCCGGCGTGTCCAGCGCGACCTTCTCCTACCTGAGCTACTACACGTGGCGCCAGGTCGGGAGCTGGCTGCGCCGCAAACACCGCCGGTCCACCTGGAAGGACCTACGCCGCCGCTACTGCGACGTCGGATGGTGGCCGGCCTCGGAGGAAAGGCCACTGTTCAACCCCGCGAAGGTAACCACCACGCGTTACCGCTACCGGGGAACAGTCATCCCGACTCCATGGCCTGGCCTGGAATGAGGACAACACACAGGTTTTGAGCAGGACTTGTGGAGCGCCCGGTGCTCGGAAACGGGCACGCCGGGTGCGGGAAGCGGTCTGGGGAAACGGGCCGGTCGACAAGACCGGAACCGCGCCCCGGATCGACTTCACTGTCCACAAAGACCGCCGGATGCGCGCCTTCATCGACGCGCAGGACTGGATCTCGGCCTACCACCTGCCGCCCTATGCACCCGACCTCAATCCGGTCGAGGGCATCTGGTCGATCCTCCGCCGCACCACCCAGGCCAACACCGCCTTCACCGACCCGGACCACCTCATGCGCCGGCTCCGACACGGCCTCCGCCAAATCCAATACCGCAGCGACATCATCGACGGATGCCTCACCGGCACCGGACTCACACTCACGACACCGCGACTACAGGTCAGTAGCAGCCTGGTCCTTCTTCTCTGGTATGACCGCCTTGATCTGGCGTTTGCGCAGGTAGGCGCGGTTGCCACGGGAGGAGTACGCCTTGTCGCCGGCGACCGCGTCGGGGCGGGTGCGGGGACGCCCGATGGGGCCGCGGACCCGGATCTTCTTCAGCACGGGGATGAACTGAGGGCTGTCGGCGGCCTGTCCGGCGGTCAGGATGATCGCGAGTGGGCGGCACTGGCGGTCGGCGGCGAGGTGGACCTTGCTGGTCTGTCCGCCCCGCGAGCGCCCCAGCAGGGCGGCCTTCAGCCGGACTCGGTGCCGGCGTCGAAGGCGTCTTCGCTCCTCGCGGACGGGATCGCCGTCCTGTCCGCCTTGTCCTTCCGGGCTGCCCCCTTTTGCCGGGCCTTCTCCTCCTCGGCGGCGGCTTTCTCCAGGGCGGTCAGGACTTCGTCATCCAGGTGCATCCCGGCGGCGTCGTGGTGGGCGCGAGTGGTGGTGGAGTCCACGCTGACCAGGGACAAGTCCACCTCGTCCCGCTTGGCAGCCTCGGCGATCAGGCCCTCCAGCAGGGTCTCGAAGACGCCGGCGTCCCGCCACTGGCGAAAACGGTTGTGGACGGTGGACCAGGCTCCGAACTCCTGCGGCATCTCCCTCCACTGCCCGCCCGACCTGAACTTCCAGATCACGCCCTCGAACTACTGCCGCAGCCGTTCGGGATACGGGCCGTACCTGCCTATCGGTAGGTACGCCCCGATGAACTCCCACTCTTCATCAGTGAACCTCTTTCATCCTGAGTAGTCGCAGGTCAGGAGCGTGTGAACGGCCTGGACGATGCGGCTGATGCGGTTGGTTGAGCATCGTGCCTGGCGGAGGGTCCGCCATTGCTTGAGTTGGGCGAAGGCGCGTTCGCCCGGTGCTCGGAGGCGGGCGTGGTCGCGGTTGAACAGTTGGTAGTGGTCGGGTTGTTCGCGGTGGTTCTTGTAGGGGGTGCGGACGGTTGCGCCGGCGCCTTGGTAGGCGCGGTCGGCCAGGACGAGGATCTGCCTGGTGAGGCAGGCCTGGACGATGCCGTGAGCCCGTGCCGCGGTCAGGTCGTGGGTGCGTCCGGGCAACGCGCGGGAGAACCACAGTGGAGTGCCGTCTGGGGACGCGATGACCTGCACGTTCATTCCGTGCCGCTTGTGTTTTTGGCTGTAGTACGGCTCGTCTGCGGCGATGCGGTCGGTGGGGATCAGTGTCCCGTCAACGACGACGAAGTCGCCCTCACCCAGGCCCACCAGGGCCTCGCGCAGGCCGGGTGCCCACGAGGCGAGGATCATCAAGGTCTCGTCCACGTACCGCCAAGCCGTCGCCTCCGATACCCCGAAACCGGCTCCGACCTGCGCGAACGTCTCGTTCTTCCGAAGGTGCGCCAACACCAGTAGGGCCTGCTTGAAGCAACCGAGCCGTCGCCAGGGCGAGTTCAGCTCCTGCCGGCGGGCATGGATCAGCCAGGAAACGTGCTCAACGAGTTCGTGCGGGACGTCGAGCATGGAAGAATACGGAACCAACAGGGCTCCTCGGACGCTGCGTGATGAGTGATGTCACCACAGCAACGACCAGGGGCCCTGTCTTGTCACCAACTCCCCTCTGACCAGGCATTTCACCCTCGCAGAGGCAGGATGAAAGAGGTTCAGTCAGTTGCACCCGCGTCATGAAAGACGATCTACCAGGACGTGTCACGCGACGCAGGCCGATTCCACAGATTGATCACGAACCAATACAGGCCCGAGCGGCAGCTGCGCGCGAGGGAATCGAAATCGCCGGTGCACGTGCAGCACCACGCTTTTAAGAGCGTGTGACAACTCCAGTCGGGTGTCAACCCTTGTCAGTGGGTTGTCACGCTGACTGCTGTCAATGCTCCCGCAGAATCAGTCTTACGGAAGCAACGACAGACTGCCTGGTGCTGGACCAGTGGCGGGGGGATTTTCGGTGGTTCGTTGTGTCAGACACCCCATGCCGTGGGCCTGTATTGAGTCGTGATCATGCGGTTCGGATGAGGTCCTTGATCCAGATCATGGAGGCGCGAAGGTGGAGTCCGGCTTGGTAGCTCTCGGGGGTCTTGTCGTAGCGGGTGGCGATGCCACGCCAGGCTTTCAGCTTGTTGATCAGGCGCTCAACCGTGTTCCTCACCTTGTAGAGCTCGGCGTCGTGGCTGAGGGGCCGGCCGCCTCGGCGGCCCTTCTTCTTCCGGTTGGCAGCCTGGTCCTTCTTCTCTGGTATGACCGCCTTGATCTGGCGTTTGCGCAGGTAGGCGCGGTTGCCACGGGAGGAGTACGCCTTGTCGCCGGCGACCGCGTCGGGGCGGGTGCGGGGACGCCCGATGGGGCCGCGGACCCGGATCTTCTTCAGCACGGGGATGAACTGAGGGCTGTCGGCGGCCTGTCCGGCGGTCAGGATGATCGCGAGTGGGCGGCACTGGCGGTCGGCGGCGAGGTGGACCTTGCTGGTCTGTCCGCCCCGCGAGCGCCCCAGCAGGGCGGCCTTCAGCCGGACTCGGTGCCGGCGTCGAAGGCGTCTTCGCTCCTCGCGGACGGGATCGCCGTCCTGTCCGCCTTGTCCTTCCGGGCTGCCCCCTTTTGCCGGGCCTTCTCCTCCTCGGCGGCGGCTTTCTCCAGGGCGGTCAGGACTTCGTCATCCAGGTGCATCCCGGCGGCGTCGTGGTGGGCGCGAGTGGTGGTGGAGTCCACGCTGACCAGGGACAAGTCCACCTCGTCCCGCTTGGCAGCCTCGGCGATCAGGCCCTCCAGCAGGGTCTCGAAGACGCCGGCGTCCCGCCACTGGCGAAAACGGTTGTGGACGGTGGACCAGGCTCCGAACTCCTGCGGCATCTCCCTCCACTGCCCGCCCGACCTGAACTTCCAGATCACGCCCTCGAACTACTGCCGCAGCCGTTCGGGATACGGGCCGTACCTGTCCAGGGCTGAAGCGTTCTCGCCTGTCGAGATGGGGTGTTTGCCCTGATGGTGGGTGTTCGGTCCAGCGGGCCCGGTGGGCATACGAAGGACGCGACCTCTGATGATCAAGGTGTCTAAGCCGTTGATCGTCCAGGGGTCGCGTCCATATGCCATTTTCCACGATCGAAGTCCTGTCCTGCCACCGTGCGCGCATGGCGGACTTGCCGATTGGCGAGCCTGAGGCGTTGGTCCGTCTCGCTGGGGTCCTGGCGGCTCTCCCGGATCCGCGTCGGCGCCAAGGGCGTCGTTACCGGCTCGGCGGGCTGCTGGCCCCTGTGCACCGTCGCAGTCCTCGGTGGTGCTGCCACCTTGGTGTCCATCGCCCGGTTCGCGGCTGGCGCCCCGCCCGAGATCCGGGCCCGCCTCGGTCTGGAAGGAAGCGTCCCGCGGGCCTGCACGTTGGGACGGCTGCTGTCCCGGATCGACACGAATGCCTTGGACCGGGCTGTCGGCAACTGGCTTGCCGGCCAGCTCGAGCCTGCCGGCGGACTGCAGGCCCTGGCCGTGGACGGCAAATCCCTGCGCGGTTCGCGCACCATCGCGCGGACCGCGGTCCACCTCCTGGCCGCGGTCCTGCACGGCGAGAAGGCGGTCATCGCTCAGCGCCAGGTCGACGTCAAGAGCAACGAGATCACTGCGTTCCAGCCGCTGCTCGCCCCGCTCCCACTCACGGGCACGGTCGTCACGTTCGACGCGCTGCTGACCCAAACCGATCACGCCCGTTTCCTCGTCGAGGAGAAGAACGCCCACTACATCGCCGTGGTCAAGGGCAACCACCCCACTCTGCAGACGGCGCTGAAGGAGCTTCCTTGGCGGGATGTCCCGTTGCTGGACAAGACCCGCACCACCGGTCACGGCCGCAACGAGATCCGCCGGCTCAAGGCCGCCACCGTTACAGGTCTCGCCTTCCCGCACGCCGTTCAGGTACTGCAAATCGTGCGTCGACGCCGAGATGCCCGCACTGGCAAGGTGACACTCGAACGCGTTTACGCGGTCACCAGCCTGGCTGCCGGACAGGCCACTGCGGCCCAACTCGCCGCCCTCGTTCGCGGGCACTGGGAGATCGAAGCCCTGCACCACATCCGCGACACCACCCTGCGCGAGGACGCCTGCCGAGTACGGACTGGAAACGCGCCCCGGGCCCTGGCCACCTTCCGCAACCTCGCAATTGCCCTGGCCCGCCTCGATGGAGGCCGGCCAGGCCGCGGCTCGTCCTGCAAGCCGTCGAGGCGCTTGGCAATGAAGCGGGCTCGCCAACGCTCCACCGTTGACTCATCGACACCCAGGTCCATCGCGGCCTGCCGGTTCGTCCCGCCCTCCGCGCACCGCAGCACGATCCTGGCCCGCAGGGCGAGGAACTGCGCGGTCTTCGCCCGCCGCGACCAGCGCACCAGCTGGCCCTGTTCGGCTTCGCTCAGGACCAAGTCCGCCTTCGGCCGGCCCGTGCGGCCCGCATCCTGCAGCCCGGCCATCCCCTCGGCCGCGAACTTCCGGCGCCACTTGCCCACCGTCTTGGCCTGGACATCGACCTGCCTGGCAGCAGCGGCATTCGACATACTGAACCGCCCCGGGTTGGGTGGAGGCTCGATTCCATGTAAGGATTGAGTTATGGCACGACCTTCCCGTTACCCGCTTGAGTTCCGCCGTCGTGCGGTGCGCATGGTCGCCGAAGTGCGCGACGACTACCCGAACGAGACGGCCGCCGTGCAGGCGGTCGCGGACAAGCTCGACATCGGCTCCCGCGAAACACTGCGGAACTGGGTGAAGCAGCACGAGATCGACGCGGGCCAGCGTCCGGGGACGACGACGTAGGAGTCCGCTCAGCTCAAGGTGTTGAAGAAGGAGAACGCCGAGCTGAAGCGGGCCAAGGAGCCGTAAATTAACTACTGCTGGATTCGGGCCAATACCTTGGTTCTGTGTGGCAGTTGGTCTGTTGTGGCGATCCCGGATGAAGTCCTGTCGGTGCTGGATGCGAAGTTCGCGGTGGTGCTGCCGCATCTGGATGAGCGGCAGCGCCGTCTGTATCTGGCTTCCGAGGCTTGGGCTCTGGGGCATGGCGGGATCGCGGCCGTGGCCAAGCTGGCGGAGGTCTCGGAGTCGACCGTTGCGCGAGGGCGTGAGGAACTCGCTGGCGGGGCAGAGGTGTTGGGGCGGGTGCGCAGGCCCGGCGGCGGGCGCAAGTCGGCCGCGGAGCGCGACCCCGGTCTGGTCGCGGCTCTCGAGTTGTTGATCGAGCCGCGTGAGGTGGGCGATCCAGTGTCCCCGCTGCGCTGGACCACTGCCTCGCTGCGGGACTTGTCCCGGGAGTTGGCCGATGCCGGTCATCCGGTCAGCGCCCCGGTGGTCGGCGGCCTGCTGCGTGCGATGGGCTTCAGTCTGCAGGGTATGGCCAAGACCCGGTCCGGCAGCCAGGTGCCCGACCGCGACGCCCAGTTCCGGCACATCAACTCCGCCGCCGAACGCTTCCTGGCTGAGGGCCTGCCGGTGGTGAGTGTGGATACGAAGCAGAAGGAACCGATCGGCGACTTCGCCAGGCCCGGCCGCACCTACCGCCCCAAAGGCCAGCCCATCACCGCCCCAGACCACGACTTCATCGACCCCGACACCCCGGTCGCCATCCCATACGGCATCTACGACCTGGGGCGCGACAGCGGCTGGGTGAATGTGGGCACCGACCGCAACACCGCCGCCTTCGCGGTGGAGTCCCTGCGCCGCTGGTGGAAGACCCAAGGGCACCTCGACTACCCCGGCGCGGACCGCTTACTGGTCACCGCCGACGCCGGAGGGGCCAACTCGGCCGACTCCCGCCTGTTCAAGATGGGCCTGGCCGACTTCGCCGACGAGTGCGGGCTGAGCATCACCGTCATGCACTTCCCGCCAGGTGCTCAATGCCGTTGCTTGACTACCGAACTATCACGGGCTGCAACGTGATGGCCTTGGCAGCGATCCGTCGTGTCGGCCTCCGGTCCCGGGTGTTGATCCGGTAGGAGAGCTTCGAGGAGTATTTCGACTCCGGACGCTTCAGGTGCCGGTCCGCTTCACGCAGACGCCTGGCACCGTTGTCGAGCTTCCGATGCACCTTCGCCGCCAGCACGGACAGGAACTTCTTGATCTTCGTTGGCGTGTCCGAGCACTGTCGGACCACGCTGCGTCGCACGTGCTTGAGGACCTTGACGAACGAGACCCGGCCCGGATCGACCCCGTTGCCGTCAGCCAGACCTACGATGACCTGCGTGAGGCAGTGGTGCACGGTCAGGTGCGCCCAGACCTCCTGACGCACCAGATCCGGGTCGCCCGAGCGCAGGACTTCGATCGGTCCGCGCTGGAACGTCTTGATCTGCCGGAACGCCGACTCCGCTTCCCATCTCGCATGGTAAAGCCCCGCCAACTCCGACGCCGGATAAGCGACCGGGTCGACCAACTCGGTTAACAGCCTGACCACCTCGCCGCCGTCGACGCGGTACTCGATCACACGGACCAGTACTCCGCCAGGATGAGCGCCTTTCTGCCCGGCCAGGTTCATCCTCGCCAGGTAGGTGCCGTCCGGCAGGTGCTCGGCCGGGCGAGCCGCGACGCTCGAACGGGCCCGGATCAGCAGATGTGCCCCAGCCCCGGTATACGCCTTCCACAGCGCCACCCCGGGAAGACCTCGGTCCATGATGACCAGTATCCCGGCGGCCGAGTCGGCCATTTTGATTGCCAACTCCGGCTCGCCGCCGTTGAACCCGCCGACCGCCGCATCGATTTGCGCGTGTGTGCTGCACTCAGTCAGCGTCACCACCCGTGCCTGCGGGAAGCCTGCAGGCTGGCCGTTCTTGACTGGCCCGCCGAATGCGGCCCGGTTGGCCGTCGTGTCTGGCACATCCAGCACGAACCCGTCCACCGCGACCAGCCGCATTCCACGATAGAAGGCGCTCTTCAAACCGAGTGGAGCCAGCGGGCCAGCCAGCTCACGGAACAATGTCTCCAGGACCCGCGGCCCCAGACGCCCGCGTGCCCGCGTGAACGAGGACTTGTTGGGGATGCATCCACCCAACTCCGGGATACCACCGACCAGTTGCTCTGCTACGTCGTCATAGGAATCCTGCTGGAACAGAGCCAGTGCGAGCGTGAAGTAGACCATGAACCCGGCCGGCAGAGCGCCAGGCTTTTTGTGGCTCTCCTGCCGTATGTGTGGGTGCTGTGAGCTGGGCTGATGCGTGAAACACGCCGTTCTCTGCCGGGCTTGAGGTGTCTAGCAACAAGTCTGATCTTGCAGAGAAACGGCGTGTCTGTCTTCAGCATATGGAAGAGAACCCTGACGGTCGAAAACACCGTGGTCGAGGGGATCCGCTTCGACGAGAGCGAACGAGCCTTGACCCTTGATCCTGGACACGCGAGACACTGGATCCTGAGGATCTGAGAACGGGCATCTCGTGGTCATGAAGAACTATCCGCCGCAGTTCAAGGTGGACGCGGTCGCGTTGTACCAGTCGCGGCCCGGGGCGACGATCCGGCAGGTCGCTGCCGATCTGGGGATCAATCCCGAGACCTTGCGGAACTGGGTCCGGGCAGCCGGCGCGAGCCGGCCGCGGGGACGCCGAGCGGAGGTGCCGACCGAGCCGCCGACGCCGTTGGAGGCGGAGAACGCCGCTCTGCGGAAGAAGGTCCGCGAGTTGGAGGAGGAACGCGAGATCCTGCGCAAGGCGGCGAAGTATTTCGCCGGGGATTGTGTCCTGAGCACGAAGGGGAGTTGGTTGTAGGACAACTTTTCAAGAGTGGTGCTGTGCGGAAGATGAAGGTTTTGTGGCCCTTCGGAGCCGCCCTGCGGGGGGAGGCTTCAAACCGCGTGTGTCACGAACGCAGAGGGGAGTTCAGGTAGGGAGAGCTTCACGATGCGGTGCTGTGCGAGAGATGAGGGATTCGGCCCTTCGGTGCCGTCCTGCGGGGGATGGTGCCAAACCGCCACATGCTGCGTTGGTTGACGACCGTCGTGGTGAGCGATGTGGAAAAGGCGGCGGTAGAGCCGTCAGGTGGGGATCAGGAAGACGAACGCAAGTGAATCGCTGCTGAAGTGTCGTTAGAAAACAGGTGACATCAGAACCGGAGATTTGTGGTTGCTCCGGGATAAGTCTGGCGGGGGTCCCGTTTACTGGCCAGGCGGTGTCCGGCACGGAGGCGACGTGAGCCTGATCTGCGGCTTTCGCATGGAACGTGAGAAGGCAAGCCCCGATAGTGCTGCTCTGATACGGGTGGCGAGAGGGAGCGGCCCAAGCGGAGGAACCGTGAGGGCTTGAGTACCGATGCGGGGCTTGCTGGCGGACCGGCTCGTAGTAGTGATGAACCCTTTGTAATGAAGGGGGAGCGAAGGGGCCGGGTCATCCGTGACTGATTGTTCGTTCGGTCAACCGGAAGTTCTCCGGGAGGAGCTGGGTGGATCAGTTGAAATCATCAGGCAAGCCGTTTGACGTCTCGAAATGGGAGGTGCAGGAGGCGTACGAGAAGGTCAAGGCCAACAAGGGCGCGCCAGGGGTGGACGGGCGCTCCATCGAGGACTTCGAGAAGGATCTGAAGAATAATCTCTATCGGATCTGGAACCGTCTATCCTCGGGGAGCTGCTTTCCCCCTCCGGTAAAAGGTGTGGAGATTCCGAAGTCGCATGGTAGCGGGGTTCGTTTGCTCGGAGTGCCCACCGTAGCTGACCGGATCGCCCAGACTGTGGTAGCCCGGCGTCTTGAGGAGAAGGTCGAGCCGATCTTCCATCAGGACTCCTATGGTTACCGTCCTGGGCGGTCCGCGTTGGATGCGGTCGCGGCATGCCGGAAACGCTGCTGGAAGTACGACTGGGTGATCGATCTGGACATCCAGAAATTCTTCGACAGCGTGCCATGGAACCTCGTGGTCAAGGCGGTCCAGGCCCACACCGATCTCCCATGGGTGGTGATGTATGTGCGGCGGTGGCTTGAGGCTCCGTTGCAACTGCCTGACGGGACCTTGCAGCGGCGTGATCGTGGGACCCCACAGGGTTCTGCGATTTCGCCTGTGCTGGCCAACCTGTTCATGCATTATGCGTTCGACATGTGGATGGCCCGGGAGTTCCCGGGCGTGCCGTTCGAACGGTACGCAGACGACGGTGTTGTGCACTGCGTCAGCGAGAGTCAGGCCCGGAAACTGCGGGAGGCAATCGCGAACAGGATGCGGGAAGTTGGGCTGCGGCTGCATCCCGACAAAACCAAGATCGTGTACTGCCGGGATGGCAAGAAGCGCCGACGGTCCTACGGGCAGACGGAGTTCACCTTCCTGGGGTTCACTTTCCGAGCCCGCAAGGCCATCGACAGGAACGGGGAGAGGTTCACCTCGTTCCTGCCGGCGATCAGCAAGGAAGCCTCGAAGAAGATCAGTGGTGAAGTGCGGCAATGGCGGCTTCACCGACAGGTCGGCCGGACCTTCGCTGAGCTCGCACGGGCGATCAATCCGATCGTTCGGGGCTGGATGCAGTACTTCGGTGCGTTTTACCGGACAGCTCTGCTTCCTCTCCTGGAGCGTATCAACGCCTACTTGATGCGCTGGATCCGAAAGAAGTTCAAGCGGCTGCGGACCTTCAAGAAGGCCCACGCGTGCTGGCGGCGTATCACGCGTCAGTACCCCAGGCTCTTTGCCCACTGGGCATGGGTTCCCACGTTCTGGTGACCAGGATGACAAGAGCCCGGTGACGGGAGACTGTCACGCCGGGATCTGTGAGGGCCGGGGGGTGAAATTTCCCCCCGGCTACTCGACCTCATGCCGCGTTAGCCGAAGACTGTCGTGGTGAGCGATGAGGAAAAGGCGCCGTAAAAGGCGTCAGGTGGGGACCGGGAAGACGAACGCAAGTGAATCGCTGCTGACGTGTCGAAACGAAAACAGACGACATCAAAACCGGGGTGTTCCCTGAACTTCGGGATGAGCCTGGTGGGAGCCCGCCTATTGGCCAGGTGGTGTCCGGCATGCAGGCGACGTGAGCCTGGTCTGCGGCTTCCGCATGGAACAGGAGAAGGCAAGCCCCGATACTGCCCGCCGTGCAGCGGCGGCGAGAGGGAGCGCCTCAAGCAGCGGACACTGCGAGGGGCTGAGTACCGATGCGGGGCGTGCTGGCGGACCGGCTCGTAGTAGTGGTGAAGCCCCTGTAATGGGGGTGGAGCGAAGGGGCCGGGTCGTTCGTGACTGTGTTGATCGCATCAACCGGGCGGTGTCCGGGAGGAGTTCGGTGGACCAGTTGAAGTCGCAGACCAAGCCGTTTGAGATCTCAAAGTGGGAAGTCAAGGAGGCATGGGAGGAAGTCAGAGCGAATAGGGGAGCACCGGGAGTGGACGGGCAGAGCATCGACGACTTCGAGAAGGACCTGAGGAACAACCTCTACAAAGTCTGGAACAGAATGTCGTCAGGCTCATACTTCCCACCTCCGGTGCGCGCGGTGGCGATTCCCAAGCCACAGGGAGGCGGCGAGAGAATGCTCGGAATTCCCGCCGTCGCCGATCGCGTGGCTCAGACCGTCGTGGCCCGGCATCTTATGCGGAGGGTGGAGCCGATTTTCCATCCCGACAGCTACGGATACCGGCCCGGACGGTCCGCCTTGGACGCGGTGGAAAAATGCCGGGAACGCTGTTGGAAACGGGACTGGGTGGTCGAGTTCGACATCGCCAAGTTCTTCGACAGCGTGCCCTGGGACCTACTGGTCAAGGCGGTGGAAGCGCACACTGACGCCGTCTGGGTGAACTTGTATGTGCGGAGGTGGCTCGCCGCCCCGCTCCAGATGCCCGACGGCTCTCTGCTGCAACGGGATCGCGGAACCCCACAAGGGGCTCCCGTGTCTCCCGTCCTGGCGAACCTGTTCCTGCACTACGCGCTCGACGCCTGGATGGCCCGGGAGTATCCGTCCGTCTGGTTCGAACGCTACGCGGACGATGCGGTACTGCACTGCGTCACCGAGCGCCAGGCCCGCCAGGTGCTGGCCGCGCTCACGGACAGGATGGCCGAGGTCGAGCTGCGCCTGCACCCGGCCAAGACCCGGATCGTGTACTGCCGGGACGGGAATCGCCAACACTCCTACGAGCACACGGCGTTCACGTTCCTGGGATACACCTTCCGCGCCAGGAGGAACCGGAGTCGGCACGGGAACCAGTTCCTGGCGTTTGACCCGGCGGTTAGCAAGGACGCTCTCAAGAAGATGGGCCGGGAAGTGCGGAGCTGGCATCTGCACACCCGCACCGATCTGACCTTTCAAGAGCTCGCCCGAAGGATCAACCCTGTCGTGGCGGGCTGGATCAACTACTACGGGCATTTCAGGCCCTGGGAGTTGACCTCCTTCGTGACACGCATCAACTCCTACCTGGTGCGTTGGATCCGCAAGAAGTACAAACGGCTCGCGGCAAAACGGAAGGCGCTAGCGAAAATGCAGGAGATCGCCCGGCGATACCCCGGCATGTTCGCGCACTGGCGCATCACTCCGACTGTGAGTGCCGTGCTGGTCTGACGATCAGGACGACAAGAGCGGAGTGACGAGAGATCGTCACGCTCCGTTCTGTGAGGGCCGGAGGGTGAAATCCCCTCCGGCTACTCGGCGACGCGCTGGTGAACCGCTTCCAGTTCGTTGCCGACCACCACCGCCGCTACGGCGTGAAGCGGCTGTGCACCATCCTCGGCATCGCCCGTTCCAGTTTCTACTACTGGCGTCGAACGGCCGCGGATCGGGCCGCCCGGGCGGCGGCCGACGCTCGCCTCGCCGTCCGGATACGGGCCGTGCACCGTGAGTCGGACGGCACCTATGGCGTCCCCAGGATCACCGCCGAGCTCCGCGAGGCGGGTGAGCGCGTCAACCACAAGCGGATCGCGCGGGTGATGCGCAGCATCGGCCTGGCAGGCGTGCGGCTGCGTCGCAGGCATCGCACCACTGTCGCGGACCCGGCCGCGGCGAAGGCCCCGGACCTCATCGGCCGCGACTTCACGGCAAGCGAGCCGAACACGAAGTACGTCGGCGACATTACCTATCTCCCGCTGGACGGCGGGAAGTTCCTGTATCTGGCCACTGTCATCGACCTCGCCTCACGCCGCCTGGCCGGCTGGGCGATCGCGGACCACATGCGCACCGACCTCGTCACCGACGCCCTGGCCGCCGCCGAACATACCCGCGGCAGCCTCGCCGGAGCGGTCATGCACACCGACCACGGCGCCCAGTACACCAGCCGAGCCTTCGCCGACGCCTGCCGCCAAGCCGGCGTCCGTCAGTCCATGAGCGCCATCGGCTCCAGCGCGGACAACGCGCTCGCCGAGTCCTTCAACGCAACGTTCAAACGCGAGACACTCCAGGGCCGCAGGACCTGGTCCAGTGAACGCGAAGCTCGCCTCGACGCGTTCCGCTGGCTCAACCGCTACAACACCCGACGCCGTCACTCCCGCCTCGGACAACGCAGCCCGATCGCCTACGAGACAGCCTCCGAAACAACATCAACTACGCCGACACCAGCCGCATAACCCGTGTCCAGGATTCAGGGTCAAGGCCCTTCATGGTCTCCCCCATGTGGTTGGTCACAGGAGGAGAGGGCGGGATGGTGCTGTCGGTTGTCTGGGTCCCCGAGCCGAGAGCACCTGCACGCGAGAGGGGAGGCGCCGGCGGCGCGTCGTGTTGGATGTCCGTGAGAAGCGACAGTGCCCCCGCGCGCCCGCTGCCGCAGGGCCTCGCCTCGGGAAGCCGTGGCGAGGCCCCAAGATGCTCTGCGTAGTGTTCCGACTGCGTGGCATCGGGCCACGGGGCCCGCGCAAAAACCGTTTGGCGGACCACGGCGACCGCTGCTACGTTTCCGGAGGCCGTGCGAGATGACGAGGAGGTGGTACCCGTGAACGTATTGACGTGGGTGCTCTCCTCCGGGGTCACGGTCGGGCGATAGGTCGTCCGGGAGCGCCGTTCAACAGCACTCCCGAAAGGCATGACCATGGCCATTCACTTCACTTCTGAACAGCGCCTCAACGGCGGCGGCGTCGAGCGCGAATTCACCCTCGGCGAGATCCCCGGCACCCTGTGGACGCCTGCGTCCGCCGCACCGGCCCCGCTGATCCTGATGGCCCACAACAACGGCCTGCCCAGGAAGCAATCCCGGCTGGTGGCCCGGGCCCGGCAAACCGCGGCGTACGGCTACACGGTGGCCACCATCGACGCCGCCGGTTGCGGTGACCGGCCCCGTTCCGCCGCCGACGAGCAGGCTCGCGCCGACCTCCGCCGGGCGATGCAGGCCGGCGAGCCGGTCGACGAGATCTTCGAGTCTCTGGTCGGCTCGCTGGTCGCAAGGGCGGTCCCGGAATGGCAGACCACCCTGAACGCCCTCCTTGCCCTGCCCGAGATCGACGGCCCGGTCGGGTACTCGGGGTGGACCGCCCTCGGCATCCGACTGGCGGTGGTCGAGCCGCGCATCGCGGCCGCCGGTCTCTTCGCCGGGGGTTACGTGCCCCACGCCCAGCGCGAGGAGGCCCGGCAGCTCACCCTTCCGCTGCTGTTCCTGCTGCAGTGGGACGACGAGGGGAACCCTCGACAGCGGGCCCTGGACCTGTTCGACGCCTTCGGAACCAAGGAGAAGACGCTGCACGCCAATATGGGCGGGCACACCGGTACCCCGTGGTTCGAGGTGGAAGACGGGGACCGGTTCTTCGGCCGGCACCTGAAGTAAGGCCGGACCGTCAGGCCGGCAGCAGACAGTAGGCGCTGTCGGCCAGGACGATGCTCGCCGAGGACAGGTCCCGGATCTCACTCCTCGGCTCTCTACATCGCGGGCCCTTGCCAACCCGGCAGGGGTCCGCGGTGGCGGTTGCCCGAAGCCGTGAGCTGTTCGTTTTCTGCAGAGCTTTCGAGTGTTGCCCAAACTTGTGTGCAGGTACTGTCGGTTCTCGGTGAACAAAGCCAGTTGACCTCGTCGCGGGCCGTGGGCGCCGTGCTGTTCCGGTCGCAAGCGGGCCTGACGCCCGGCACCCAAAGCTCGCGGGTGCGTTGATCGTCGAGGTGGTCTCGGCGTCATGGTGCTCGTCCGGGGCGTTCTCGTGCTTCGTCCGGTTTGCTCGCCCTGTAGTTCCCGTTAGGGCTTGCCGGGAAACAAGCCGTCGCTTCCGGCTTCGAGGCTCGTTGTTGTGGTATGGGGAGACCGGAGGGGATCGAAGCCGCACTGACCGCGAAGTTCGAGACGCTGTTCCCGCATCTCGACGAGCGTCAACGGCGGCTGGCTATAGGAGCAGAAGCACGGTCACTGGGACACGGCGGGATCAAGCTCGTCGCCCGCGCGGCCGGGGTCCGGGAGGGCACCGTTTCGCGCGGCGTGAGAGAACTTGAGTCCGGCCAGGCACCGTTGGGACGTGTCCGTCGGGAGGGCGGCGGGCGCAAGCGCGCGGTCGATCTCGATCAGGGGCTGCGGCCCGCGCTGCTGGCCCTGGTCGAGCCGGACATGCGTGGGGATCCGATGTCGCCGCTGCGCTGGACGGTGAAGTCGACCCGGCACCTGGCGGCCGAGCTGACGCGGCAGGGCCATCGGGTCTCGGCGGACACGGTTGCCGTGCTGCTGCGGGAGGAGGGCTTCAGCCTCCAGGGCAACGCCAAGACCATCGAGGGCGCCCAGCACCCGGACCGGGACGCACAGTTCCGCTACATCAACGAGCAGGCCAAACAGTTCCAGGCAGCCGGAGATCCGGTGGTCAGCGTGGACACGAAGAAGAAAGAGTTGGTGGGCAACTACAAGAACGCCGGCCGCCAGTGGTGTCGTGAAGGCGATCCGGTCCGGGTCCGTACCCATGACTTTCCCGACGCCGACCTGGGCAAGGCGATCCCATACGGGATCTACGACCTGGCCGCGGATGCTGGCTGGGTCAGCGTCGGCACCGACCACGACACCGCCGCCTTCGCCGTCCAGACGTTGCGCCGCTGGTGGCACGCGGTGGGCCGCGCCGCGTACCCGCGCTCAGGCCGCCTGCTGATCACTGCGGACGCGGGCGGCTCCAACGGCTATCGCACCCGTGCCTGGAAGGCCGAACTCGCCGCGCTGGCCCTGGAGACGGGCCTGGAGATCGCCGTGTGTCACTATCCTCCAGGCACATCAAAATGGAACAAAGTGGAACACCGGCTGTTCTCCCACATCACCATGAACTGGCGAGGCAAGCCCCTGACCAGCCACGAAGTCATCGTGAACAGCATCGCGGCGACCACCACCCGCACCGGCCTGACCATCCGCTCCGAACTCGACACCGCCACCTATGAAACCGGTGTCCGCATCGGCGACCGGCAGATGGCAGCCTTGCCGCTGGACCGTCATGCCTGGCACGGCGACTGGAACTACAGTCTCCGACCCGAGCCGTATGCCCAGGTCAGTGATGTCCCGGACCCGTTCGATCAGCCCAGTCCCGACCTTGCCTGGCTGTGCCACCCGGCCCTGACCGGACTGCCGCCCGCCGAGTGGGATGCGCTGATCTCCACACTCACCGCCCTCCATGAGGAGCAGCGGGAAACGCACCTGGACAAGCGGCGTGGCCACCGACCCCGCATCAAGGGTGGCCCCCTGACAGGCCGTCGTCCCATCCTCACCCTCGCCGACCGCCTACTGGCCGCCCTCCTCCACTACCGGCACGGGCTCCCGCAGGTCACCGTCGCCCGCCTCTTCACCGTCACACCCGAAACCATCAACCGGCGCATCCGCGACATCCGCCAGCTCCTCGACACCGCCGGATACACCGTTCATCCCGCCGACACCCGTCTCGCCGCCCTCGAAGACCTCCAGGCTTTCGCAGCGGCGGCAGGCATCACCTGCCCATCAGAGATCAAGACGGCGAGTTATTGATCGGCAAGCCCTTAGGGCCCGACGATGGCGCGCAGGGCGGCGAGGTGCGTCTGGTATGCCTGTCGCCCCTCGGGGTCAGGCATAGCCACACGCGTTGGCGGGTGTTGCGCACGGCCTTGCGCTGCTCGACGTAGCCAGCCTCCATCAGCACGGTGACATGCTTGCTCAACACCGACGTGGACACATCGAGTGGCAAACCAGCGTGGCCAGGGGGTGGCGGACAAGGCGGCGGTGGATGCCTGGACGCGTTCGAGTTCGGCCAGGGTGGCGCGGGCCTGCTCGGCGTGCCGCGCGTCGCCGCGGGGTGCGCGGCACGCCATGGGTTCGACCGGCCGCGGGGGTACCGCCGTGGGCGGTGCCGGCACCTGCGGGCCACCCCTGAGGCCGGGCCGGACCGGCCCTGACGGCGGGGCGGACCCTGACGCAACTCGCCGACCCATGCCATATCAGCGCCGCTTCCGCGCCACGCCAGTGCCACTTAGGTGCCACGTCAGTGCCATGTCAGCTCCATGTCAGCGGATCGGGCGATCGTCCCCTGCATGGAACCCACACGGAAGCCCATGTCCTCCACCACAGCAGGTGCCCGACCGAGTCGAATCGTCGAGCGGTTGCTGGCCGACCGTCACTCCCTGCCGCTGTCCATCGCGCTGCACCTTGCCCCCGGAGTGCTGATCGTCGCCGTCTACCTGTTCATCGCCGAACCACTGGTCAAGTCCATCGGCTATCCGCCGTTCCTGGGCTGGGCGGTCGCCATGCTCCTGGCTCTCGTGCCGTTCGAGCTCGGCCTACTGCTGTGGCTGGGGCGCCGGCGCAACGGCAGGTTCTCGCTGCGTGGCGTGGTGCACTACCTGGACAAGCCACTGCCGCGCCGGAAACTCGTCGCCCTCGTCATCCCCCTGATCCTTTGGTTCCTGGTGGTGTCGTCCGCGCTCACCCCCATGGACAACTTCTTCTACGAGTCGCTGTTTCGGTGGGTTCCCTTCGAGGGTGCGGGCGGTGGCATCACCGACGTCCTCTCCGGATACCCGCACTCGGTCATGGTCACCGCGCTGGCGGTGTGCATTCCGCTGACCGGGCTGTCCCTCCCGGTCATCGAGGAGCTCTACTTCCGCGGCTTTCTGATGGCCCGCCAGTCCCAACGGGGCCGATGGGCGCCGGTGGTCAGCACAGTCCTGTTCTCGCTATACCACCTGTGGACGCCGTGGGTGTTCCTGTCCAGGGTGGTCTTCTTTCTCCCGGGGCCCTGGTTCGCCTGGCGGAAGAAGGATCTGCGGGTGTCGATCGGCATGCACGCCGGCACGACGTTCCTCCTGCAGACCTTCGGCACCCTCGCCCTCCTGCTGAACCTCGTGCCGTGAGCCCCTGACCGGGCAGAGGGATGCCGTCCGCGGTCGACGACTTCGACGTCGAGCACGCCTTCCGCATGCAAAAGCAGAGGCCGGGCCGGACGAAGCCGCCACTGCGCAGCTCGGCCGCGGCGGGCGGCGGGCGGCGGGTTGTCCGCGGCCAGCCGTGTGCGGGAACCAGCGGACCGGACACTCAGTCAGGTGTCTTCGCGGTGGTCAGTTGGCGATGCCGACCGGGTGGACCTTGATCTTCTCGTCGTAGGGGCCGCACCACGGGCCTCGGCGGCCGCACCCGCGCCCGACTGGCCCCCGGGCTTGGAGGCGGCACCGTCCGAACCGGAGCAGGCCGTCAAGGAGAACGCGGCGGCCGCGGTCAGGGCCGCCGCGGCAACACGCAGGGTACGGCGACGAACAGTGCGGACAGTGGTGTTGGAGCTCATTCGGATTCCCCCCGGGGAAGTCATTGTCGGTCTCACCTGCGTACGACACCCACTCTGGCCAGGGCCACTATCACCAGGCTGACGCTCCACCAACACCCAGGCAACTGGCCGATCGGGGGAGCGCGGCGGTACCTGGTCCCGCCGGCGTTCGCCTTGGCCGGGGTGAGCCGCGCGGGCCCGTGCGACGGCCGGCTGGGCCGGGCGGCTGCCCGGCCAGGGACAGCGGGTGGCGATCCGCCTCCGGCGCGGCGGCTCAGTCGGTGGTCGTTCGGAGCCGCCGCGCCGCCACGCCGATGAGCCGTCAGCGCTTTGGCGCGGCAGTCGGCAACTGGCGACGGTCGGCAACTGGGCGAAGTCCTTCGTGTCGGCCGCCCCCTAACGGTCACTCGGAGGAGGGGCGGGGAAGGCGTGGGTAGCAGCCCATGCCCGGCAGCGGATCCCTGCGGTTCGACAGCTCCTACGACTCCTACGACCTGGCGTCCGCCAACTGGTGCTCAACGCCCTCGGCCCCACCCTCGCCACGCCGCGCCGCGCCGGTGCGCTGTGCACTCGGGCCGATTCCGTTCCGGCGCCCTGGCCGGTGAAGTCGCTGCCGGGGCCGGGGGCGTCGTGTCGCATTTCACCCGGGCCGGCCGATGACAGGCGGCCGACTCCGATCCGCCAGAGCGCTTTGTTCTCTTTGTGTAGATATTCTGTGGCGTGTGATCGAGTCTGGACGGCCGCGGCTCCTTCGACACGGCCGGTGGAAGCTTGTGCGGCTCTCGCCGGTCGTCCTGACCGTCGTCATCGCCAGCCTGGCATACACCACTCCCCCGGAAATGGCCTTCAGTCGCCTCCTGCCCGCGGCGCCGGCGCTCGCCGCCGCCATGTGGCCGGTGCTGCCCACCGTCCTGCTGGGGACGGTCTGCCTCTTTTTGATGATCGGCCTGAGCATCGTGTTCCCCGGCCTGGGGACGTGGTGGACGGCTGCGGGGATCATCGCGGTCACCGTGGCGGCCGCGTACGGAAGTCATGTCCGGCTCCAGCGGGAGCGGACCCTCTTTCAGGTGCGACTGGTCGCCGACGCGGCGCAGCAGGTGGTGCTGAGTCCGATGCCGCGCCGCTTCGGGAGCGTCGAGATCGATTCGCTGTATCTGGCGGCCGCGGCGGAGGCTCGTATCGGTGGGGACTTCTACGAGGTGGTCGACACGCGGTACGGGGTCAGGTTGCTCATCGGTGATGTACGGGGCAAGGGCCTGCCCGCGGTGGGGGCGGCCGCGGCGATCGTCAACTCCTTCCGGGAGGCGGCTTACGGCGAAGCCGACATGGTCAGCGTCGCGCGCCGGCTGGATGCCAGCAGCACCCGTTACAACGCCGCCTTTCCTCCCGAGGGGCCGATGGAACGCTTTGCCACCGCCCTTCTCGCCGAGATGCCGCACGGGGGCGGGCGTATCGAGATCCTCAACTGCGGACACCCCCCACCGTTGCTCCTGAACCGCGGGGAACTGCGTGCCCTCGAACCCACCACCCCCTCGCCGCTGCTCAACCTCGCGGGGCTGATCGGCGATCACTACACCATCGACACCTTCGACTTCTCCCCCGGTGACCTGCTGCTGCTCTACACCGACGGGGTCACCGAGGCCCGCGCCCGCGACGGCGAGTTCTTCCCGCTGGCGGCCTGGATGCGCCAACAGTCCCCGACGCCGCCCCGCGAGCTGCTCACGGCTCTCCACCGCGACCTCCTCCATTACTGCAGAGGACGCCTCGACGACGACATCGCCGCCCTCGCCGTGCGTCTGTGTGAGCCCAAGGAGTAGGTCCGGCCCAGGTCGTGGCCGCCTGACGCCTTCAAGCGGTGTGCCGGTCAGGGCACCAGTCAGTGCCCCGGCGAGGGGCGGGGGCGTGCCGGAGTTCTCGGAGCGGCTCGGGGCGAGTTGAATGCGGCTCCGCCGGGGGCGGGCGGTGCTCCAGGCTCCCTGCCGGCTGTATGCCTGGCCGGTCCAGGCAGTCCGCTCAGCTTGGTCCTTCGCCGTGGCGGGGGCTGGTGGGTGTCTGTACGGGAAGGAGGTGCGGGCGTTTGGCGGTGTGGCCCTCGCCGGTGGATCGGCCGCGCAGGCGTCTGCCCAGCCAGGGGCCGAGGAAGGTGGTGGCCCAGCGCAGTTCCTGCGCGGCCGCGCGCCATCCGACGGCTGCGGCCGTCTTCGCAGGTGGCAGGGGGTGAGTCCAGGAGTCGTCGCTGTTGGGCAGGGCCAGGGCATGGGCGACGGCGGCGGCTATCCGCCGGTGACCTTCGGGACTGGCGTGGAGCCGGTCCGGGCTCCACAGGCGGGGGTCGGTGACCACGGGGTGGTGTCCGGTCTCGGCGACGGTGACCCCGTGGCGACGGGCCGCCTGGCGGATGCGTTCGTTGAGGGCGGTGACGCGGGAGCTGAGCGGTCGGGCGAGCGGGGTGATGCGTGCGACGTCGGGGAAGGTGAGGGTGGCCACGCGGGCGCCGTGGGCGGTGAGTGCGGCGAACATCACCTCCAGGTGTTCGGCGACCTCGTCGGCGTCGAACCGCGGCCGCAGCAGGTCGTTGACCCCGGCCACCACGGTGGCCAGATCGGGGCGCAGGGCGAGGGCCGGGGTGAGCTGTTCGGCGCGCACCTGTCCGGCGAGTCGGCCGCGTACGGCCAGGTTGGCGTATTGCAGGGCGCAGTTGTGCCGTGCGAGCCGTTCGGCGAGTCGGTCGGCCCAGCCGCGCAGGCCGACCGTGTCGTCGCCGTCGCCCAGGCCCTCGGTCTGGCTGTCGCCCAGGGCGACGTAGCGGGCGTACGGCGGGTCAGTGCCTGACATGGGTCGCCTGCCTGTCCCGCAGGATCGCGATGGTGTGTTCGCACCAGTCGTGGTTGCCCTGCTCGAAAGCCAGGCCGCGCAGACACGTCAGGTAGGGGCCGATGCGTGTGCCGTGGCGCAGGAACTCCGCTTCGGTGCGCTCGCCGCGCATGGTGTGCAGCAGTCGGCCGAACAAGTCGGTCTTGGCCCGGGCGAAGGCGGCACGCTCGGTCAGCTGCGCGATCAGTGTCTCGGTGTCGACGTGGTCGGCTGCCTGCACCTTGACGGACAGGTCGTCGCGGATGAAGGAGGGTTTGGTGGCGGCGGCCGTGAAGCGCTCCAGTTCCGCCAGGCCGGCGTCGGTGACCCGGAACAGGCGTTTGTTGGGGCGCGTGTCCTGGACCACCTCGCGGCCCGTGATCAGGGCGTCCCTCTCCAGTCTGGTCAACTCGGCGTACAGCTGCTGTGGTTGGGCGTACCAGAAGTTCGCCACGCCCAGGTCGAACGACTTGGCCAGCTGGTACCCGCTCAGCTCCTCGTCGAGCAACGCCGCCAGGACGGCGTGGCGCAAGGCCATTGCCTCGCCTCCCTCTTGTTGCCCCTGCTTCCGCTTGCCCGTGGGGGACGCCGCTCATGATACTCATGAATATGAGTAATCAAGTGCTTGATTATGCTTCGCGGGGCGCTGTGGCGCGGGCATGCGTACGACCACGGCGGCTTTCGAGCGCGGTCGGGGCGGCGTGCACAGTGCACTGGGTGCGGTCGTGGCGGACCTTCGCCTCGACCACACCCGCGTGACCGCCCGGGAGAGGGCGTCGCTCGGCGGAGGGGACGTCGACTCCGACACGCGTGCGGCGGGCGCGAAGGAGGCTCGACGAAAGCGACACCGGCGGATCCGGCCTCACGTCACCGCAAGACGTGAAGCGAGATCACCGTGACGCCGCTCCGCTGCTGCTGACGGTGTTCTCGCGTTCCAGGTGGAGGTGCGCGCGCATGAGCTCGCCCGGGTTCGTCAGCGCCGCCAGGGTCGAGAGTTCGCCGCACAGCACCGTGGCGGCCGCGATGACGGCGAGTCGGCGTGCGTTCTCTCCTGGTTCGCGCTCGGCCCGGCAGCCGAGCCGTGTCAGGTTGGCCTCGACGAAGTCCAGCCCCTTGCCGTTGCCGACGGTGCCCACGATCAGGTTCGGCAATGTGCACGAGAAATACAGGTCGCCCTCCCGGTCTTCGGCCACGGTCACGCCTTGTGAGCCTTCGATGATGTTGGCGGCGTCCTGGCCGGTCGCCAGGTAGAAAGCGAGCAGCATGTTCGCGTAGTGGGAGTTCGCCGAGCGGATTCCGCCGGCGAGCAGCGTTCCGATCAGATTCTTGCGCACGTTCAGCTCGGCTATCTTTGCGGCCGTGGTGTGCAGCATGTCGGTGACCACGGAGCGCGGCACGAGCAGTTCGGTTACGACGTTCTTTCCACGGCCCAGGATTCCGTTGACTGCGGTCGCTTTCTTGTCGGTGCAGTAGTTACCGGAAATCGATCCATAGGAGACTCCTGGAATGTTGTCCAGGAGGTGACTCAAGAGCGCATCGGCCGCGAGCGTCGCCATGTTGTGGCCGGACGCGTCGCCGGTGGTGAACTCGAACCGGACGAACAACAAGTTGGCCGTGATCTCGTGCCGGATGCCGACCAGTTCGGCAAACCTGCTGCAGGTGCGCACGACCTTGGCCAGGTCCTCGAAGTGCGTGTCGAGCCAGCGCGTGGCCGCGTATGCGGTCGACGCGTCTTCGGCTTCGAGGAGCACCGAGCGGGTCATCCGTTCGTCGACGAGGGTGGCGACGATGCCGCGCTCGGTCTGTCGGGAGATTTTTGCGCCGCGGCCCACGGAGGGCCACAGCGGTGACTCGTAGGTGGCGAGCGGGACTTCGGTCTCGGTGGTTGCGATATTTCCCGAAATTCTCAGTGGCCCTACCCACCTCATGGGGACCCCGGCGATTTCGTGGATGTCGTTCATCCTGCACTTCCCGTCGTCTGGTGGGGTGCGAAGGAACCGGAACGTGTGCCCCATCGCGCACGTCTCGATCTCCGCGGTCGGTGTGAGGCAGCGTAGAAGGCCGTGGATCATCAGGGCGCACCGGACCGGGTCGGCAGGGCGACGTTGTCGAGCAGTTCGCGGGCGCCCTCGGTGCGGCGCGTTCGGTGCGGGTGGGTGCGGGTGGGTGCGGGTGGGTGTCGGCGTCAGGCGCCTGTTGTCCGCGGCCTGTTGGACCTCTGCATCCGGTGCCCGGTCGGACGGGCTCGTGCGTCCTGGGGCCGCCTGTGGGGTGCGCTGCGGCCTCCCGATCCGCAGGGTTCGGGGAGTGGGGCGTCTGCCCCGCGGCTCGCGTGGGTGTGCCGGTGAGGCTGGGGGTGGCGTGGGGCGTGTCCCGTGCTTGGTCCCGTCAATACCCAGGCGATGGTAAAGAACGGGGCAAGCGAAGATAATGTGCGAGGGCGGTCGTGCCGCAGCACAGACATCACCAGGGGGCGCATGGGCGGTTGTTTCAAGGTCGAGACGGACGGTCTTGGACGTCTGTTGAAGGATCTGCACGACAGCCAGGACAACATGCGCAAGGCACTGGGTGCGCTGAAGGACACCGGCCCGAAGTCGATGGGAGCGGAGGCGCTGGACAACGCCTGCGACGAGTTCCACGACAGCTGGGACAACGCGATCAAGAAGATCGCCGACGGCACCCAGGCCATCGAGGAGAAGCTCAAGCAGGTCAAGCAGAACTACGAGTCGCTGGAGCACGCGCTGCGGGACGCCTTCGCGAAGAACGCCGAGTAGGCGCTGAGCAGCGCGCACCCCGCCAAACCGCCCTTCTCTTCGACCTCCGATGCCGCCCCGGCTTTCCCGCACACACATGGGGATGTAGACGACCTTCTCGCCTGTTGAACTCCGCCATCGGCAAGGGCACCTGGAAACGACGCAACGAGGCAGGACGCCATGACACTGGTCTTCACCCGTCACCCCGACGCCAAGCGCTATGAACTGCGTCCCCGGGGTTCAGCCGCCGTCCACGTGCTTCGCGGCGCCCCCGACGGCCGCCCCCTCCCCCAGGGATACAAGCCGCGCTTCACCCTCGCCGCCGACCGTGCCGGCGCCTCGCCGCTGGCGGTGATCGCCCGCACGGGCGGCGGTCGCCTCGTCGTGCTCACACCGGACCACGAGCAGCTGGCCGAACTGCGGCTGCCACCGCGGAAGAAGCGGTGGCGTCCCGCATACGAGATCCTCCTGCCCGACGGCACCGTGCTGCGTGGGCGGGAAGGGACGGTGCCCTCGCTGCTCCTGTGTCTGGTGCTGTTGCCGTTGACCCTGCTGTACCTGGTTGCCCTGGCACTGTCCGACTCCCCCGCAGGCGCGGCCACCGCCCCGCTGCGGACGGCCTGGAAGCGGCCGGGCATGCCCTTGGGCCGGGCGGCTCTGACCGAGTCGGCCCGTGGTCGGTTCCGCGTCGGCGGTGATGGGCTCGACCATCGCGTGGCCTACGCGCAGGCGGTGGCGAAGTACGGGGAGCGCTGACCGGCTGCCGGCGGGGGCGGGCCGTCGTCAGTGGCCTGGATCCCGTGGAGGGGGCTTGGCTTCAGGGATGCGAAGCGGCGCCTGTGCGCAGGACGACCGAGGCGTTGTTTCCCCCGAAGCCGAAGCTGTCGACCGCCACCACCGTGACGGGTGGGGCGTGTTCCGATACCAGGGGCAGCCGTACCCGGTGGGTGACTTCGGGGGTGACCAGGCCCGCGGTGGGCGGGATGATGCCGGTGCGCAGGGCCTGGGACGCCGCCGCCGGGCCGACGGCGCCGGAGATGTGCAGCCGGTGTCCGATGGCGCCCTTGTGGGAGCTGACCGGCACGTCGCGCAACGACGCCTGTGCCGCGACCGCCTCGATGGCGCTCAGTTCCGCGGTGTCGCCCTGGGGGGTGCCGGTGGCGTGGGCGTGCACATGATCGAGGTGGTCCGCCCGGGCGTCCGACATGGCCTCGCGGAGGCAGTCGGCGACCGACGTCTCGTCCCAGGCGACGGACTTGGCCGCCGCGACGCGGGTGCCGCATCCGGCGACGACGAGGTCTGCCGCGAGCCCTCGGGCGCGGGCGCGCCGTGCGGACTCCGGTACCACGGCGCCGCCGCCCTCCCCGAGCGAGATGCCCGCGCACTCCTTGTCGAAGGGGCGGGCGGCGGCGCGTACCACGTCCATGCTGGCGTACTCGTAGTGGTTCGAGGCGGTGGCGCCCGCGACGACGGCCACGGGTTCTGCGCCCTCGCACGGTGCTCTCGGGCGCACGTGATCGCGAACGGCGCCGAGGCGCAGGCGTGTGTGAGGTGGACGGACCTGCCGGGTCGCAGTACGCCGACGGGGCCGGGGCCGAGGAACTCGCGCTCTTCGGCGTCGAGCGGGGTGGTGGGCTCGTCGGCCGGCAGGGGGGCCTGGCCGACCAGTACGAACAGGGCGTCGTGCGGGACCGCGGGAAGGCGTGCCGCGCGCAGGGCTTCGCCGACGGCGGCCGAGGCGTATGCCTGTTTGCGGGCGGCCGTCCCGGGGCGAACTGCGGCACCTCGCCGACCGGTTCGCCTCGGTGTTCTGGCTGGGCTGCGCAGCCTGCACAGGGGCCGCACTCGCACTCCTCACGAACTCCGGCGCCCCACACACCGCAACCAGCATCACGGCCGAGATCGGGGACACGGCCGGAACCGGAACCGGGGCCAGAGCCGGGGCCGGAGCACCGGGTGCGGCACAGAGCACCAACAACGACGGGGTCGGGAGCGGGGACGGTGGTGTGCGCCGGCCCGGCACGGCACGGATGCGGTTGCTGCCCCTGATGGTGGTCTCGGCAGTGACGTCCACCGGCGAAGCCGGCCTGCGGATGCTCCTCCTGCTCCGCCTGCAAGGCGACTTGGGACTCTCCCCAGCGAGATGGCCATGGTCTTCGCACCGGGTTTCGTCGTCTTCATCCTCCTGCCGCAACACGCTCATCGCGTCACCGACCGGCTGGGCCGCACCCCGGCCATGGTCGTCTCCTTCGCCGCCAGCGCGCTGTTCGCCATCGGACTGGGCCTTACAGCCACCCCCGTAATCATCGCTGTCCTATGGGCAGTGGCCGCCGCCTGCTTCGCCGCACAACTGCCCGCGGAACAAGCCACCGTCGCCGCCGACGACCGCGAACGCATCGGCCGCGGAATGGGACTCTACGAAAGCGCACGGCTCTGCGGCGTCGTCGCCGGACCCGGCCGGATGGGCGTGGCCTACCAAGAACTGGGATGGCTCGCCGCCTGCTCCCTGGCAGCCGGCGCCGCCACACTGGGAGCAATCACGGTGCCCTATGCAATCCGCACCCTGGCACTGCCCGAACAGACAAAGAGCGCCACGGGAACCACTGCCGCCGACACCGGAGCCCAACTCCCCAGCACGCCTGGCTGGTATGCAATATCCCGGACCCGACCCAGCCCGAGCCCAACCGGTCCCAGCGAGGGCCGACCGGGCCAGGCCAGGCATGGCACACCTCCCACAACAACCCCCAACCCCCAAGCACACCACCGGGTTCGTTGCTCCAGGCGGCAGTTGCTACTCGATATCGATCGTGAAGGTTGACGTGCTGCCGTCCTGGGCGACCAGCATGACCGGCCCGAACGTGATCATCACGACCGACGTGGCGCCGACGCCGCGATAGAAGCCCACCGCGTTGGTGATCCGGACAGACAGAGCCGCGAGCGTGCCTGCCATCTGCTCGTCGGCCTCGACCTGTTGAGCCGCAAGGGCATCGTGGCCGTGGGCGGCGGCCCAGTCACGAACGGTGCAGGCGTCTTGGCTCAGCTCGGGCAGGATGCTGTCGTTGGCCCATGCCCACTGCCAAGAGGACGCGGTAGGGCTCCAACTGCCGAGAATCTGCGCTTGTGCGGTAGCGGTCTTGTCGGGGAAGGTCCAGGTGATGGTCCCGGTTCGTTGATCGAGCCCCCACCGGTCCGCCGAACCGAGCCCCCAGGACATGTGCGCGCGGGCCAACTGGTCGATCATGTCCTCGCCCTGCAAGAGCAACGTGCTCAATCCCTCCGCATCGCGACCTTGCGTCGGGGCACTGTCCAGCTTGGCGTTTCGCTTGAAAAATCCCATTTCACGGATTCTGTCACGGCATGACTCGGCCGACCGCGCCGGCCCCGGATCGACCCCGGATCGGGCGCGAACTGATGCCGAAGCCGCCCGGCACGCCGAAGTTGAAGGCGTCCGGCACACCGAGACCGAAGGCGCCCGGCGCATTGACTGCCGGTCGGCGGACAGGCAGGGGCCGCGCCTCCGACCTGCGGCACCCGGTCGATCCGGTGGCGTCGGGCTTGCCCGGTGGCGTCGCCGAGTCGGGAGAGTCGGCGCGGCCAGGGGGCGCCGGAGCCAGCGCCAGCGCCCCCTCCCCCGCCCCGCACATGGCGGCCATCCCGAGGTTTCGGGAGGGGAGAGCATGCGGCGCATCACCGCAAACCCGAAGGGGACGCAGATCACACAGGGAGCCCCTGGGTTACAGCTCGGAATTCCTCTAACGTTATCGACATAACGCACAAAACGGACCAATCGCATCCGATTCATCACGCAAAGTGAGGGATCCAGGGAACCAGGAGTAGGTGCGTCGGCCGCCGGATCCACCGCCGCGGTCCGAGCCCACGAGGGCCACCACACGGCCCGCTCCCCCACTGCCTGCCGTGTGCGACACACCACTACCCGTCACCGCTGAACAGGCATACCCGCCGGGATGCCGTTGGAGGGACCTGCTGTGGCATTGACCAGCGCAAAGAAGGCGGCAGCCGCCGTTGCGGTAGCGCTCACCGGAGCCACCCTGGCCGCATACGGAACGCATACGGCACAGGCAACACATGCGGCACCGACGTCGTCGACAGCCGGGCCGACGTCCGCCTCAGCGTCCCGGACGCTCGTCGCCGCCGGCTCGGCCACCCCGCCCTCGTCGCACAGCGCTTCGCCCTCGGCACCGAACGCCACCACGCCGTCATCTTCATCTCCGGCCACCCCCTCCTCCCCGGCCACCACCTCGCCCAGTGGCCCGGCCAGCGCTCTCCCCGGTGCATCGAGCGGGTTCACCGTGAGCAACGCGCTCCAGTTCAAAACCCAGGACGGCGGCAAGTCGGTCGCGCTGACCTTCGACGACGGCCCGGACCCCCGCTGGACACCGCAGGTACTGGCGCTGCTGGCCCAGCACCACGCCAAGGCCACGTTCTGCCAGATAGGCCCGCACGCACAGCGCTACCCCTACCTCACCAAGTCGGTGGTCGCCGCCGGTCACCGACTGTGCGACCACTCCGTCCACCACAACGAGCAGCAGAGCAGCATGCCGTTGGACTACAACATCCACGAGATCGCCGACGCCCAACGGGAGATAGCCGACGCGGCCGGCCCCAACGCCAAACTCTGGTACTACCGAGCCCCTGGCGGCGACTTCAAACCCGTCATCCGCAACATCGCCGCGCAGCACGGACTCCGACCCATCGGCTGGAGCGACGACTCCAACGACTGGAAGCGACCGGGCGTCGCGAAAATCCTGGACAACATCAACCGGAACCTGCACCCGGGCTCGATCGTCCTGATGCACGACGGCGGCGGCAACCGCTCACAAACCGTCGCGGCACTCGCCCAACTGCTCGACCAACTGGACGCCCAGGGCTACACCTACACCTTCCCGGCCCGCTGAACACCAGCACCAGCAGAACTCGCACCACAGGCCCGCCCGCACCACGAGCGCCCCACGGCGTCGGGAATCGATCGACCGAAGGACGGCGGGAGTCACGCCCGTACCGGCATCTCCGAGGCGAGCAGTTCCAGTGCCTCCTCCCACCGGAAGCGATCCGCGCCCGCGCCGGCCTTCGGCGGGTGCGGTTCGTATGAGCCGATCAGGACGTCCATCTCACGCAAGCGCTGCAGGCTCTGGTGGTAGGCGGGGTGGGCGGCCTGGGCGGAGTTCAGGTAGGGCAGGACGGCGGTGGGGATGCCGAGGCCGTATGCCTCGCACAGGATGCCGACGGCCAAGGTGTCGGAGATACCGGCGGCCCATTTGTTGATCGTGTTGAAGGTGGCCGGGGCGACCGCGATGGCGTCGGCGGGCGGCAGCGGGCGCGGCTCGCCGGGTGTGCGCCAGGCCGAGCGGATCGGATAGCGGGTCTGGGCCTCGATGGCGGGCGCGTCGATGAAGCGAAGCCCCTGCGGGGTGGCGATGACGCCGACGTCCCAGTTCGCCTCGTGGGCGGCCGTGATCAGCTCGCCGACGTCGCCGGCGATGCCGGCCGCGCACACGACGACGTACAGGAAGGGTTTCTCAGGCTGCTGGAGTTGCCGTAGTTGCCGGTCGGGCTGCTGATCGCTCATGTGGGGACTCCCAACTGTCCGCTGATGTGGTGCAGTTCCGGCAGGGTACGGCGGCGGTCACGGGCGACCCTATCCGCGACCGGCTCGCGGACTACGGGCAGCGGCAGGAAGCCGTGCCCGGGGCTGTGCGGCGGCCTGCGCGCGGACAGTCCCGGGCTCGCAGCGGTCGGTGTACCTATCCTGCCTGGAGCGCGAGGGTCGGTGGGAGCCGGGCGGCGCGGACTGCCGGGTACAGTCCGGCCACCGAGCCGATGAGCAGGGTGGCGGCGAATCCACCGCCCACCGCCCATGGGGGGATCGCCCAGGGCATGCCGCCCGATGCGGCGAACACGTACGTGGCCGCGGCGCCCAGCACCACGCCGGCCAGGCCGCCGAGTCCGGACAGCAGCAGTGACTCGGTGACGAACTGGATGCGGATCTGGCCGCGGGTGGCGCCCAGGGAGCGGCGCAGGCCGATCTCGTGGCGGCGTTCCAACACCGAGATGATCATGGTGTTGGCCACGCCGACGCCGCCGACCAGCAGTGCCACACCGCCCAGTCCGAGCAGCAGGCTGTCGAATGCGCCCTCGGTGGCGGCCTTGGCCTGAAGGGTTGCGGACGGGTTGGAGATCTCGACGTTCTGCGGGTTCTGCGGGTCGGTGGCGCGTGCGAGCAGCTTGTGGACCGACTCGACGGAGGCGTCGGTGGAGCGTTCGTAGATCTGGGTGGGGTGGCCGTCGAAGTCCAGGTGGGTGCCGGCAGCCTGCCAGCCCACCAGTGCCGCCCGTTCGATCTCGGGTGCCAGGGGAAGCGGGTCGAGGATGCCGATGACCGTGAAGTACTGCTTGCCGATGAGGACTTGCTGGCCGGGCATGGTGATGCCCAGGCGTTCGGCGGCGACGCTGCCGAGCACCACCGAGGGGTAGCGTCCGTTCGCGTCGTTGAGCCAGGTGCCGGCACGGATCGTGCCGCGCAGAGCCTTCAGCAGGCTCTCGCCGGCGGCCTTCACGGACAGGCCGCCGGTGTCGCTCTCGGGGATCTTCTCGCTGCGCCGGACCGTCGATTTCACGTCACCGACCGCACCGACGTGTTCGACGCCGGGGATCCGGCCGATCATGCCGGGCGCGTCCTTGGGCAGTTTGGCCCTTTCACCGCTGAACATGTCCTGGCCGGGGGCCACCTTCAGCATGTTGGTTCCCAACGTGTCGAGTTGCCGGAGCAGTTGGGCCTTGCTGGAGGCGGAGATGCCGACCACCGCGATCATCGTGGCGATGCCGATGGCGATACCCAGTGCGGACAGCACGACCCGCATCGGCCGGGAGCGCAGCCCCGCCGAGCCGACGTGCACCACGTCGCGGGGGCCGAGGCGGGCGGGGGTCAGTCGGTCGCGTGGCACGGTACCTCGCCTCCTGCCGTCAGCGGCGCCCTCGTGCACGTGTCCTCGACGACCTGGCCGTCGCGGATGCGCACCTGGCGGGGAAGGGCGCCGGCGATCCCACCGTCGTGGGTGATCACCGCGATGGTGGCGCCGTCGCCGTTGAGGTCGTGCAGCAACCGCATGACGGCCTCGCCGGAGGCGGAGTCCAGGGCGCCGGTGGGCTCGTCGGCCAGCAGCAGATCCGGCTCCCCCACCACCGCCCTGGCGATGGCGACCCGCTGTCGCTGTCCGCCGGACAGTTCGTGCGGGCGGTGGTGCATCCGGTCCCCGAGCCCGACGCGTTCCAGGGCCGTGGCCGCGCGCTTGCGGCGCTCGGCCCGTGCCAGGCCGGAGTAGAGCAGGCCCTCGGCGACGTTGTCCCGTGCGCTCACCCCGGCCACGAGGTGGAAGGACTGGAAGACGAAGCCGATGTGCCGGGCCCGCAGTGCGGACAGCCGACGGTCGGACAGGGCCGCGACGTCGTGGCCGGCGATGGCGACGGTGCCGGCGGTCGGACGGTCCAGAGTGCCGACGATGTGCAGGAGGGTGGACTTGCCCGACCCGGACGGCCCGACGATCGCGAGCAGTTCCCCGCGTTCGATGTGCAGATCCACGCCGCGCAGCGCCGCGACCCCGCCCGGGTACTCCTTGGTGACCTGGTTCAGTTCGACGACGGTGGTCATGTGTGGGGCACTCCGACCTTCATGCCTTCCTTCAGGCCCGATCCGCTGATCTCGACCCTTCCCTGTCCGAACAGGCCGAGCTTGACGGGAATCTCGCGGGCCTTTCCGCCTTCCACGACCTGGACGCCGAAGCCGCCGGCGGGCAGCGCGAGCAGCGCGTTGACCGGGACGGTCAGCACCTTCTGGCGCGTCTCGCCCTTGAGCTCGACGGTGACCGGGGCCTGGTCGATGCCCTTGACCTGCGAAGGGTCGGCGAAGGTCACCCGCGCGGTGACCTTGGCGGACTGGTCCTGCCCGCCGCCTCCTTGGTCCTTCTGGTCCGAACTGGCGCTGCGGTCGACGGAGGCGACCTTCCCCTTGGCCTTGTCGCCCCCGGGGAGGGTGATCTCCACAGGGGTGCCGGGCTCGGCGAGCGCGGCATCGGCGACGTCGAGCTTGATCTGTACCTCGCGCTCGGCCCCGGTGACGGTCAGCACCGGGCGGCCGGGACCGGTCTGGTCGCCGGCGGCCGCCTCCTTCTTCTTGACCCGTAGCGAGCTCGGTGTGAAGGCGATCTGCTCCGGACCCGTCTGACCGGTCTGCTTCAGGCCGTGGGACTTCTGCCAGCGCTTGAGTGCCTCCGCGGTACCGGAGGTGAACTCGTCGTCCATGGTCAGGGCGGCTCCGAAGCCGAGGTCACGGAGGTTCTGCTTCAGCTGCCGGACGTCCGGCCCCTTGTCGCCGGCCTTCAGCTTCCGGTACATGGGCCGCTCGCCGTACAGCAGCCAGATCTTGTTGCCGTCGACCTCGTAGAGCGCCTCGTTCCGCCTGATCACAGCGCCGGTTTCGGGGAGCCATGTCACCGTGCCCTGCGCTCCCCCGTTGAGCTTGCGCTCCTTGGAGTAGCCGAGGGTTCCGTCCACCTGGGTGCGGCTGCTCAGGTCCTGCCGCTTGATCGTGTCGGTCTTCTGCGGCAGGCCGTCCGTGCGCCGCTCCCGGCCCTTGCCGTCGTCACCGCTCACCGAGGCTACGGCCACCCCGCCCACCAGCGCACTCGCCACGACCAGCGAGGCGATCACGTACCTTCTGGCCGGACGCCTACGCTCACTGCCCGTTGTCATTGCACGCCTTCTGGGCCTTTTCGAGCTTGTCCTTGCTCACGTCGGTGTCCCCGCGCATCGCGCTCAGCCTGCCGTCCTTGAGCTGTGGGTCCGGCATGTCGACACCGTGCTCACGCATGCACTTCGCGAACTTGACGGCCCGGTCGAGAGCCTTCTCCTGCTCTTCCTGAGTCATTTCCTTTCCGGCACCGGGCAGGTCCTTGCACGCGTCCATTGCCTTCTTGATGCTCTTGTCGTCCCCCTGGATGCCCATGGCCTGGCCTTCTTTGGGCTCGTCCACCTTCGCACCGTGTTCGCGCAGGCACTGACGGTATTTGTAGGCGTCGTCCGCCTTCGCGCCCTTTCCGGATACGTCCGAGTACTGCACACCGTTGTCCTTGCCGGAGCCCGCGCCGCCTCCGGTGCAGCTGACCGCGAGCAATGTCACTCCGGTGACGAGCGCCGCCGCCATACCGTGCCTGACGTTCACCATGGAATTCCTCCGTGTCCGAGAACGAGTGATCGACGGCACGGAGGTTGGCACACGCCCGCATTTCGTTTCTCTCAGCGAAGAGGTTTATGCCGACGAAATGCCGGTTTCAGGTATACGTGGATGTCATGCGTGTACTTGTCGTGGAGGACGAGGAATTCCTCGCGGAGATGATCGCCGAAGGGCTGCGGCGCGATGCCCTGGCCGTCGACGTCGCGCACGACGGTCGCACGGCGCTGGACCGCCTGCTCCTGGGCGACTACGACGTGCTCGTCCTCGACCGCGACCTGCCCGGCCTGCACGGCGACGAGGTGTGCCGCCAGGTCGTCGAGGCGCGCCTGCTGACACGCGTCCTGATGCTCACGGCCGCCGGCTCCGTCCGCGAGCGGGTCGAAGGGCTCGGCCTGGGCGCGGACGACTACCTCGCCAAGCCCTTCGCCTACGAGGAACTGCTCGCCCGCGTCCTGGCCCTGGGCCGCCGTGCCCGGCCCGCCCTGCCGCCGATCATCGAACGGTCGGGCATCACCTTGGACACGGCCCGCCGCCAGGCGTTCCGCGACGGCCGCTACCTCGCGCTGTCCCGCAAGGAGTTCGGGGTGCTGGAGGTGCTGATGCGCTCCGAGGGGGCCGTCGTCAGCGGCGACGACCTGATCGATCGGGTCTGGGAGGAGAACACCAGCTACCGCACCAACGCCGTCCGGGTCACCTTGAGCAAGCTCCGCGCCAAACTCGGCGAGCCCTCGGTCATCGACACCGTGCCCGGCCACGGCTACCGCATCGGCGGAGCCGCATGACCGGGCTTTCCGTGCCGCGTACCCGACGTATGCGGCTGCCCGGCGGCGAGCGGGCGCGGCTGACCGCGCTCTACGGCGGACTGCTGGTACTGGCCGGAGCCATGCTCATCGGCCTGATCAACTTCCTCGTGGCCCAAGGGCTGTACACCACGATCAGTACGGCGGTGGCGCGGCGTCCCGACGAGATTCCCGGGGGTGCCGCCCCTTCCCCCTACGCGTCCGCCGGCCTCGCCTCTCCAGGACCCGTTCCCGCCCAGGGCGACGCGGAGGCCGCCGAGGCCGTCAGGACGTTCACCCGGGCCGCCGAACAGGCCACCCAGAACGAGCTGTTGACCATTTCCCTGATCACCCTGGCCGTCTTCGCCGTGATCTCGGTGGCGCTGGCCTGGTGGATGGCCGGGCGGGTGCTGCGCCCCGTCGGAGTGATCACCCGCACCGCACAGCGGCTGTCCGGGGAGAACCTCCACGAGCGCATCGCGCTGGACGCCCCCGACGGTGAGTTGAAACGACTCGCCGACACCTTCGACGCCATGCTCGACCGTCTGGAACACCTCGTCGGCGCGCAGAAGCGGTTCGCCGCCAACGCCGCGCACGAGCTGCGCACCTCGCTGGCGGTGCAGCGGGCGGCGGCGGAGATCGGACTGGCCACCTCCGACCCGGAGGCCGTCGCACGCATCCGCCGCAAGCTCATCGAGGTCGCCGACAGCAGCGAACGGCTCGTCGAGGGCCTGCTGCTGCTCTCCGTCTCCGACCAGGGTCTGGATCACCACGAACCGGTCGCCCTCGACGAACTCGTCCGTTCCGTGACCGCCGAGCACACCGCGTCGCAGCAGGTCCGCGACCGCGGCATCACCGTCCGGACCGAGACCGCACCCGTGACCGTGCAGGGCGACCCGGTACTGCTGACGCATCTCGTGCACAACCTCGTCGGCAACGCCCTCCGCCACAACCACGACGGCGGCCACGTCACGGTCACCGCGCGCGACCGTACCTTGGAGGTCACCAACACCGGCCCCCAAGTGCCGCCGGAGACCGTCCCGTACCTCTTCGAGCCCTTCCGCCGCCTGGAGGAACGCCGGCACGCCCGCGGCGAGGGCGCCGGCCTGGGACTGTCCATCGTCGCCTCGATCGCCCGCGCCCACCGGGCCCTCATCGACGCCGGGGCCAATACGGACGGCGGACTGACCGTCCGGGTCGTCTTCCCCGCCCCCGACGGGGGTTCGTGAACGCCGCGGCACCGTTACCGGCCGGGCAGTGCCCGACGGGGATTCTCGGCGCCCTCGCACCCGGCGAGACGCTGGAGGCGTTCATCCACCGCATCAACCAGGAATGGGTGGATGCCCATGCGCGGGTGAGCCCGGCCGTGCTCGTCGACACCGTCGGCGTGATGGGCGGGCAGGTGGCCCGGTTCTTCGAGCGCACCGACCTCGATGCGCCGTCGCTGGGCGTGTCCTGGGCCGGCGTCGACCAGGCACCGATGTGGCTGGACAGCGCCCGGGACTTCACCGAGTTCTGGACCCACCGTCAGCAGATCCGCCATGCCGTCGGCCAGGACACCGACCCCGATCCGCGGCTCTTGTCCGTGGCCCTGGACACCTTCATGCGGGCCCTGCCCCACACCCTGCACGAGGTCGAAGCGCCGGTCGGCACGCAGATCCAGATGCGGGTCGACGGACCGGCCGGTGGCACCTGGACCGTCACGGCCACCGGGCCCCGCTGGTCACTGGCCGAGCCGCACGCCGCCCATCCCGCCGCCCTTGTCCGTCTGGACGCGGAGACCGCCTGGCGTCTGTGCACCCGCGGCATCCGGCCGGCCACGGCCCTCGCCCGGGCCCGCGTCGACGGCGAGCGTGACCTGGCTGAAGCCGCCTGCCGGATCGTGTCGATCGTCTACTGACCGCAGCCCCACCTCCTGGCTCCGCGTCCTGGTCGAACGTCCCGGCCCCACGTCCCGGTCCGGCCGTGGCATGCGCCGGTGCCGTCCGCCCGGCCGCGGTGCGCCCGGGCCGGCCACCTCGGGCGTCCCGACCAGCCCCGCAGAGCGGCTCCGCGCCTGGTCGTTGCCCCCTCTCGCCACCGTGGAATACCTTCACCCCCGCATTTTGTTTATGATTCAACCAAGCGTGAGAGGATCTCCCCTCGGGCCACCGACACCCGACCTCAGCCCCAGAACCGCAGGCCCGAGATCGCCTGCACCAGCCAGAAAGGACCGCACGATGGCTTCGACCCTCGACGTCCGTCGCGCCGGCGAGCGCTTCCACACCCGGGCCGGGTGGCTGGAGTCCCACCACTCCTTCTCGTTCTCCCACCACTGGAGCCCCGACAACACCCACTTCGGGCTGCTGCTGGTCTCCAATGACGACATCGTCGCGCCGGGTACCGGCTTCGACACCCATCCGCACCGGGACATGGAAATCGTCACCTGGGTGCTCGACGGCAATCTCGTCCACCAGGATTCCGAGGGCCACAACGGCGTGATCTACCCGGGCCTGGCTCAGCGGATGAGCGCCGGAACCGGCATCCTGCACAGCGAGAAGAACGACTCGTGGACCCTGACCGGCCAGCCCGAGCACCAGGACCCGGTCCACTTCATCCAGATGTGGGTGATCCCCGACGAGGCCGGTATCCGCCCGGGCTACGAGCAGCTCGACATCAACGACGAACTCGCCCGCGGGGGCTGGACCACCCTGGCCTCCGGCATGCCCCGGCACGCCGACCGGCGGGCGATCGGCATCCGCCAGAAGCACGCCGCCCTGCACGTCAGCCGGATGCGCCCCGGTGAGACGCTCCAGATCGTCACCGCCCCGTTCGCGCACCTCTTCGTCGCCCGGGGCAGCGTCGAGCTGGAAGGTGCCGGGCCGTTGGCCACGGGAGACGCGGGACGCGTCACGCGCGCCGAAGGCCAGCGGATCACCGCCGGCCCGGAGGGCGCGGAGGTCCTGATGTGGGAGATGAGCACCGCCGTCTCGATGCGATGAGTGAGCGGTCGCGGTGAGAGCCGCGAGGTGGGTGGGCGGTCGAGGTGAGTGACGACGCGCAGGACGGCCGGGCCGGGCCCGGCCGTCCACCATGCCACCACACGGCCCCAGGAACTCCCCGCCGCGGGTTCTGCCACGGGTTCCGCCGCGGGTTCTGAGGGGCGTTCGCGAGGGAGGGCGTCGCGGGACGCCGGGTTCGCGCGCATCGGCGCATCGCGGGCGGCCGCTGCCGAACTCCCGGGCAGGTTCGATGACTTCGGCCTCAAGGATGTCCGGGAATTCCCCTTCTCCACAGGGCAGGTGCAGGGCATCATGCCTCCGATTGGCCCAATGGCATCAGCCAAGGCGACCGGAGTGCCCCATGGTCCGGCTTTCCGGGAGCCGGCGCGGGCGAGGCGTGCGCGAAAGCCGCGTCCCGTCCGCATGCCGATGCCCCTCACCCCCCACGGAAGGCCATGTCATGCCCCGGAAAGCCCTCGTGACCACGGCTGCGGCAGCGATGGTCCTGGCTCTCACGGCCCTGTCCCCGATGTCCCCGTCAGCCCTCGCCCGGGCGCCGCAGAAGACCCACGCGTCCGGCGAACGCACCGTGGTCGTCTACCGTGTCCCCACCCACGACCGGCGGGACGCGCAGAAGCTGATCTCCTCCGGATACGACCTGATCGAGCGGCGTCAGGGAGACGACCTGTTCGTCATGGGCGACCCGTCGACGGCGAGTGGGCTGCGCCGGCTCGGCTTCTCTCCGACGGCCGTCGAGACGATGCACAAGCCGCTTGCCCACCAGCCGCGCGCGGCCCGCGCGAGCGGCGGCGTCGACGACACCTACGACGGCGGCTACCACACCGTCGACGCGCACTACGCCCACCTCGACCAAGTCGCCGCGCAGCACCCGGACATGGCCAAGGTCGTCACCTACGGGAAGTCCTGGCTCAAACAGAACGGGCGTGGCGGTCGCGACCTCAAGGCCATCTGCATCACCAAGATGAAGCAGGGCGACTGCCAGCTCGACCCCCAGGCGCCCAAGCCGCGTTTCTTCCTGATGAGCCAGATCCATGCACGGGAACTCACCACGGGCGAGGTGTCCTGGCGCTGGATCGACACCCTGACCAACGACTACGGCAAGGACCCCGACATCACTGCGCTGATGGACTCCACCGAGATGTGGGTGGTCCCGATCACCAACCCGGACGGCGTCGACATCGTCGCCCAGGGCGGGGACAACCCCATCCTCCAGCGCAAGAACGCCGATGACTCCAAAGGCGGCAGTTGCGGCGTGAACGGCCAGGTCGGCGTGGACCTCAACCGCAACGCGGGCACCCACTGGGGCGGCGAGGGCACCTCCACCGAGCCGTGCAGCGAGATCTACCTCGGCCCCGCCGCCGACTCCGAACCGGAGAACACCGCGCTGGAGGGCCTGTTCCGCCAGCTGTACCCGGCCGTGCGCACGGGCACCGGCGACAGTGACCCGGCGCCGGCGACCGCCAAGGGCCTGATGATCAGCCTGCACAGCGACGCGAGCATGGTCCTGCTCCCCTGGGAGGCCGACCACACCATCCACACCGGCAACGACGCCGCGCTGCGCGCGCTCGCCGGACACCTCGGTTCGCTCACCGGGTACCAGTCAGGGCAGGCCGGCGAGATCCTCTACGACGCGTCCGGAGGCACCGACGACTGGACGTACGACAAACTGGGACTGGCCAGTCTCACCATCGAGATAGGTGACAGTGACGGACGCGGCTGCTCCGGCTTCACCCCGTCGTTCTCCTGCCAGGACAGCTACTTCTGGCCGAAGTTGAAGCCCGCTCTGATCTACGCGGCGAAGCAGGCCGCGGCGCCGTACCGGGCAACGGCCGAGAACCACTGACAAGCGCATACCGGTTCGGGAGTGCGACGCCACCGGCACCGTGTGCCGTGCGCGCGCTCCCGCCCGGCATCGACGCAGGCGAGGATCCCGCCGCGCTCCCGCCCCCTGATGACGACCAGCTCGCCGGTGAACGGCACGTCCACACCCCAGCCGGGCCAGCCTTTGACGTGGCGGCGCCTCCGGCGCCCCCGGGCGATACGAGAAGGCGAGGTTCGGGTGGGGATGCCGTGCGTCGAGGGCCTGCCGTCCGAGGGCTTCTCAGTCCCTGCCCAACTCGGTCGTCGGTGACGGCTCTTGGACGGCGACCTCGGCATCGCCGCCGGCGCGGTAGCCGAGGAGCAGTGCGCTCAGGATGTCGGTCAACCGGGGGGCGACGTCGACGACGGCGTGGGCGAGATCCGGGTCGGACTCGTAGAGGCGGCGCAGTTCGGTTCCCGGGGCGGCCATCTGCCACAGCGCTCCGGCCATCGCCGTGGCCGTGGCGACGACGTTGCCGGCCTGCGCCGGGCTCAGCACGGCCACCCGGCGCAGTTCCTCACTCACGGCCCCGAACTCGGCGAGGGCGGTCAGTTTGAAGGAGCGGACGTTGTCCAGGGAGACGTTGCGTTCCAGGTTCATGGGCGTGTGGGCGAGCAGGTCGCAGAACAGCGGCCGCGCCACCAGCGACTCGGCCAACAGGCCGGCGATCGCGTGCCGGCCAGGCGCCTGGTCCGGGCCGCTCGGAGCCTCAGCGGGCTGGTTGTCGTCCGTGGCGGGCGCGGCGTCGGCGAGCTGTTCACGCACCGCCCGCGACCACTCCTCCCACCCGGCGGCGGCCAGGCGGAGGTAGATCTCCTCCCGGGTCTCGAAGTAGCGGAGCATCGCCGACTTGTGCATGCCGACCTCCGCGGCGATGTCGGTCAACGTCACCGATCGGATGCCGTTCGCCGTGGCCAGTCGGGCCGCCGCGTCGAGGATCGCGGCCTCGCGGGCGCGCTTGGCTTCGGGGCTCCGGGCGCGTGTGGGCTGACTGCGGCTGACCATGAGGACATCCTAACGCAACCGGGTTGCACTATTAACGCAACCATGTTTTGCTATCTCCATGGCAACCCAGACGTGGTTCATCACCGGTTCGTCCCGCGGCTTCGGCCGCTCCCTCGCGGTCGCCGCGCTGGAAGCGGGCGACCAGGTCGTCGCCACCGCGCGCAGGCCGGAACACCTCGCCGACCTGGTCGAGCGGTTCGGCGACAAGGTCCTCCCGGTCGCGCTCGACGTGACCGACGCCGCCGCGGCCGCGGCCGCGCTCGACACCGCCCGCGACCGCTTCGGCCGCATCGACGTGATCGTCAACAACGCCGGCCATGCGAACGTCGCCCCGGTCGAGACCGCTCCGGAGGACGACTTCCGCCGCCAGTTCGAGACGAACTTCTGGGGCGTGTACAACGTCTCCAAGGCGGCACTTCCGCTGCTCAAGGCACAGGGCGGCGGCATCGTCGTCCAGTTCTCCTCCGTCGGTGGCCGGGTGGGCGGCAGCCCCGGCCTGGGCTCCTACCAGGCGGCCAAGTTCGCCATCGACGGCCTCACCCGCGTACTCGCCACCGAGACCGCGCCGTTCGACATCCGCTATCTGGTCGTCGAACCCAGCGGCTTCGCCACGGACTGGGCCGGCTCCTCCATGGACGTCCAGCACGTCCCGCCGGAGTACCAGGCGACCGTCGGCGCCTTCACCGACCGGGCCCACGGCAGCCGAATCGCCGGCGACCCGGACCGCGCCGCCGGAATCCTGGTGCGCGTGGTCAAGCGCGAGCACCTCCCCAGTCACCTGCTCCTGGGCACGAACGCGGCCCGGATGGCGCTCGACCACTCGCGGCGGCAGATCGCCGAGGCCGAAGCCTGGCAGGCCGTCTCCCTCTCCGCCGACTTCGGCGCGGAGTACCCGGTCGAACTCCCGGCGGACGCCAAGTAGGTCGGCGGTCGGCCGAACCGGCAGAGGGGACGGCCAGGAACGCGCCCGGCCAACGGGCAATGAGTTCGGTCGAAGCCCGCCGGATGGGCCGCAGGCGCGACTGATCCGGAACCAGGCAGGACGATCTTGCGTCTCCCCTCTCATGCCTTTGCCTCGAAGAGCCTTCCTCGCAACCGTCGCCGCCGGTGCGGCGGCGCTCCTCGCGCTTTCCGCGTGCGAGGGTGCGCCGTCCGCTCGCAGCCGGCAGGACGGCGACGTGTCGGCCGGCGCGTCGACCACCCCGTCGCCGGCGAAGCCGCGGCCGGCGGGTGCCGGGGGGCTGCTGTCCGGAGGCGTCTGGGCGATTCAGGCTCTCTTGACCGACGGCCATGAGGAGACCCTGCCGAGCCAGGCCAGGGGGTGGATCGCCCTTCACGACGACGGCACGGCGTCGGGCAGTTACGGGTGCACGCCCTTCCACACGCAAGCCGAAGTGACGGCGACACACCTCACGTTGGGCAAGGAGATGACTCCCCTGCCCGCCCCCTCCCTCTCTCCCGCCCCACCATCGGACGGTCCGGGCCCGTGCCACCCGGAGGACATCGCCGCCGATCCGGCACTGGCGGACTTCGAGAAGAAGGTGAAAGCCGCCTTCAGCGGAGAGCTCTCGCTTTCCACGAAGCACACCCCCGGCTACGCCCGCGAACTGCACGTGAAGAACCAACAGGGCCACGACATCCGGCTCGCACAGGCACGGCGCGCGGACTTCTTCCAGATCAGGTGGCAGCTCGTCGACACCACCTTCTACGACGAGCACGGCCCGGAATTCACCGCCGGCGACCAGATGTACTTCGACTTCCACGACAACGGCCGGGTGAGCGGCAGACTCGGCTGCAACGACTTCACCGCCGAAGCCACGTTCACCGGAACCCACCTCTCCTTCGACGACGCGGAACTGACGACGCAGCACACCTGCGGCGACAAGGTCATGAAAGAAGAGGCGAGTGTCCTTGCGACCCTCAAGAAGTCACTGAACTACTCGTACTGGGCGGAGCCGGAAACTCTCAGCATGTCCCTCAACGAGGACTTGGCGTTTCCCGCGAGAGAACACGGGTTCAGCTTGCGCGGGATACCGCGCCGGTAAGAGAGGACTCGCACCGGCGGCAAGGCTCCGGTCGGGAGCGGCATCGCCCCGATTCTCCGCTGGGACAGCCCGGGGCATGCCTCCTGCTGGCGCGCCGGACCGGGAGAGTAGATTCGCCGACATGCGAGCAGTGGTGATCGACGGTAAAGGTGCGTTCCGGCTCGAACAGCGCGCGGATCCGGTGGTCGGGCCCGGCCTGGTGACCGTGCGGGTCCACGCCGCGGGGCTCAACGCGGCCGACCTTCAGCAGGCCCGGGGTGACTATCCGGCACCACCAGGCTGGCCGGCCGACATCCCCGGGCTGGAAATCGCCGGTGAGGTCGAGCAGGTCGGTGCGGGGGTCACGGGAGTCAGCGTCGGCGACCGGGTCATGGCGCTCGTGGGCGGCGGTGGCCACGCCGAGCGGATCGCGGTGCCCGCCGACGTGCTGCTGCCGGTACCTGCGGGGTTGTCCTGGCAGGAGGCGGCAGGTTTCCCGGAGGCGTTCAGCACCGCATGGGACGCGCTGGTGGTCCAGGCCGGGGTGCACGCAGGGGATCGGGTTCTGGTCACCGGGGCCGCGGGCGGCGTCGGCACCGCCATGGTGCAGGTGGCCGCCGCTTCCGGCGCCCATGTCGTGGCGAGTGCGCGCCGGGCCGAACTACACGGCCGGTTGAAGGAACTTGCCCCCGCCGGCAGCAACGTAGAGGCGGTGCTTCCCGGTCAGGAGGGCGGACGGGCGCCGTATGACGTCGTCGTCGAACTGGTCGGCGGGGAGGACTGCTTGCGGCGGGTCGAGTTGTTGCGCACTCGGGGGAAGGTCCTCGTCGTGGGGGTCCAGGGCGGGGCGGTGGCGCCCTTGCGGATGTTCGATCTGATGCTTGCGCGCGCCCAGCTGATCGGCACCACCATCCGAGGCCGCTCCCCCGCGGAGAAGGCGCTCCTCGCGGCCACGGTGCGCACCCACGTCGTCCCGCTGCTGGCCGAGGGCCGGCTGCGGGTGCCTGTCGACGCGGCCTTCCCGTTGGACCGTTGCTCCGACGCCTACGCCCGGTTGGCCGGTCCGGGGAAGTTCGGCAAGGTCGTCATGCTGCCCTGGTGACTCCCTCACCTGCCGGCTTCGGTCGCGTCGCCGAAGTGCAGCGCGTCCGCCGGCGCCGGTCAGCGGACGACGTCGAGGACCTGCTTCTGCAGGCCGTTGCCGTAGACCTCGTGCTCGACGAGCTTCAGCTTCTGGGTGTCCTTGTCCGTGGTGCTGAACAGGCGCTTTCCGGCGCCGAGCAGCAGGGGGTAGACGAGCAGGTGGTAGCGGTCGATCAGGCCCGCGTCGGAGAGGCCGTGGTTCAGGGTGGCGCTGCCGTGGACGATGATCGGGCCGCCCTCGGTCTCCTTGAGGGCGGCGACCTCGTCGAGCGAGCGGAGGATGGTGGTCCGGCCCCAGTTCGCCACCAGGTCCTGGTCGGTGAGGGTGGTGGAGACGACGTACTTCGGCATCGTCCTGTAGTGCGCGAACTCCTCCATGTCCGGCCAGACGGGGCTGAACGCCTCGTAACTGGTTCGGCCCATCAGCATCGCGGTGGCTTCCTGCTGCTCCCGCCCCTTGATCTCGAACGCTTCGGGGACGAACTCGATGTCCTTGAAGGTCCAGCCGGAGTTGCGGTAGTCGGGCTCGCCGCCCGGGGCCTCGACGACGCCGTCGAGCGAGATGAAGGCGGTACTGATCAGGGTGCGCATGGGTGACTCCGTGCTCTCTCGTGTGCGGTGTCCGGTGCTCGGGATGCGCTCGGGCATGACGGGCCGAAGCGTGCGGCGGTACGGGGCGGGGGAGCCGCCGCCGGGGCGACGGTTCCTGCGGCGGCTCGCGTGACGGGGTTCGCCCGGAGCTTGTCCGGGCGGGCGCGTCGTGTGCTGTGGGGGTCAGGCGAGAAGCCCGGTCAGCCACTTCTGCCAGGCGGTCTCGGCGCCGTCCGGGTCGGCGCCGAACAGGTGGTGGAACATCAACACCGGCCCGCCGGTGCCGTGGTGGAAGGTGTAGAGCCCGTCGTCGGTCCGGATCGCGAAGCGTTCGTGGTCCGCCCAGACCACCTCGCCGTTCAGCGGCGGCAGGCCCGCCGGCTGCGCGTGCACCGGCGTGCCCGCGGACATCGAGGCCGGCAGCGACAGGGCGCGGGTGAGTGCCGCCGTCACCTCTCGTGGTGACCGCTCCTGCGGCATGGCCAGGGCGAAGACGGGGACGGCGGTGCGGCCGGGGAAGTGCGTCAGGTACTCGCGCAGGGTGTGGAGGTGGAAGGGCCAGCCGCGGCGCAGCGCGTCGTACTCGTCCTCCCAGTCGTCGCCCAGCAGCCCGCTGTGGACGACGCGCAGCACGGTACTGCCCTGGTCCCGACCCTCGATGAGGTACTCGAAGGCCATGAACCGGCCGTCCTCGCCGGTGCCCGTGCGGGTGGCGAACCGCGTACCGGGTTCGTAGGCGGTGACCACCGCCTCCTCCCGGTGGCCGCCGGTGTCCATGGCGGCGGTGCCGCCCTCGCGCGGCTCCACCTCGTTGCGGCCCATGAACCAGGAGTCGATCCCGGGTCCGGTCGCGATGGCGTCCCAGACCTGCTGCGGGCTCGCCGGCAGGGTCGACTCCAGCTCGATCTCGAACGGGTGCGTCATGGTCGGTGGTCCTGTCCTGCTCCGGATTCCGTTGCGGCTGCCCCCCGGTGCTGTTGCGGATCGGTCCGCTCGTCCCTGTCGGTGAGCGGCGTTGCGGGGATCTGGTGGAGGCCGACGACGACCCGGTGGCTGCGGCCCCCGGGGGCGGACTCGTCGTGGTAGCGGCCGACGAGGGTCGTCACGGCCCGGGTCAGCTCGTCCGCGAAGGCTGTCCGGTCGGCCGCGGAGGCGAACCGCACCTCGGCGTCGACGGCGAAGGTGGCGACCCGCTTGCGGGCCCGGGCGGCGCCGGTCAGCAGCGCTCCGACCTCCTGCACCAGCCGGGCTCCCAGTGCCAGCAGCCAGCGGGCGGAAAGCTGGTCCGGCGACCGCGCCGGATCGGGGCTGACGGCGGCCAGGGCGCTGGGGGAAATCACATAGGAGGCGGCGGTGGCGCGGTAGATCCGCTCGGTGACATTGCCCTTGCGGCGTTCCTCGGCCAGTTCGACCAGCCCGTGCCGCGCCAGCTCCTTGACGTGGTAGTTGACCTTCTGCCGGGGCAGTCCGAGGCGGCCGGCCAGCATGGCGGCCGAGCCGGGCTCGGACAGGGCGGCGAGGATCCGGGACCGTATCGGGTCCAGGGACGCCTCGGCCGCCGCGGGTTCTTCGATCACAGCGACTTCCAGCACCGCTCCAGGCTGCATCCGACAAATATTTTTGTCAAGGAAGGAAGAATTGTCGGCGCGGGAGAGCAGCGACGCAGGGGGCTCCCTCGGGTGCACCGAGAAAGCCCCCCTGAGCCCGGCTGCGGTCGATCACGTCAGTTCAGCGGTGATCTGCCAGAACGGCAGCAGGACCCTTCCGTTCTCGTCGACGGTCACGAGGTCGCCCTGCTCCGGGTCGCCCGGGACGGCAGGCGCCAACTTCTGCCATTCCTGCTGGGTCAAGCCGGTGGCGTAGTGGCGGGGCTCCATGCGTCGGATCGTCCAGTCGTCGCGGAGAGCCTCGCGCAGGCTGCGCTCGTCGGTGGCGGCCGGCATCTGCAGATGAGCGGCCAACTCGCCACGGAAGCACAGGACATGAAGCGTGGCGCCGGGGGCACAGACCCGACGCAGTCCGGCCAGGTACGCCCGCCGCTGGTCGGCGTCCAGGCAGTGCAGCATGGCACTGTCGACGACAGTACGGAAGCCACCAGGGACGCCGCTGGCGTGCAGTTCCGTCGCGTCGGCCACCATGAAGGTCACCGGGCTGCCGGCGGCGACGGCCTTGGCCCGGCAGCGCTCGATCGCGGAGGGGGCGGCGTCGAAGGCGGTCACCTCATGGCCGCGGCCGGCCAGGAACAAGGCGTTGTCCCCGAGGCCGCAGCCGCATTCCAGAACCGGCCCGGTGATTTCGCCCGCCGCCTCCAGCTCGACGACCAGCGGCTGGGGGGCGTCCAGTTGCCACGGGATCACGTCCGTCCGGTGGTCCTCGTCCGTCCCGAAGGCGACCTCGCGCCCCTGGTACATCGCCTCGAAGTCCAATGCCGGCTCCTGGCCGTCTTGGCGGTCATGCGCGGTGCGCAGATCGGTCATTCAACCCTCACCTCTTCTAGTAGACGAGGTTGTTCACTAAAGCGAGTGTAGGCAGAAGGGAACGCCAGCGTCTACTGTCGAACCCATGGCAGAGAGTGCGACGCCCGGCCGCCGCCGGGGTACGGAACTGGAACACGCGATATACGTCGCGACGCTCGACGAGCTGGCCGCGAACGGCTATGGCCGTCTCACCATGGACGGCATCGCCGCCCGTGCCGGCACGGGCAAGGCCGCGCTCTACCGGCGCTGGACCGGCAAGCAGCCCCTGGTTCTGGACGCCCTGCACTACGCCCTGCCCCCGCTGCCCGAACCGAACCCGGAGCACTCCACCCGGGACAACCTCGCCGGCGCGCTGGGCGCCTTCAACGACGTACTGTCGGGCAGAACCCTCATCCCGGGCATCGAGTTCATCGTCGACATGCTGCACGAGCCGGAACTGCGTGCCATGTTCGCCGAAAGGATCATCGCGCCACGCCTGGAGCGCATCGAAGCCATCCTGCGCGCGGGCGTGCACAGCGGCGAGTTCGGCCCCGAGATCGTCCACCCGCTGGCCGCCCGCACCGGTCCCGCGCTGATACTGCAGAGCTTCCTGCTCACCGGCGAGCCACCGAGCCCCCGGGAGATCGACCTCATCATCGACACCGTGCTCCGCCATACGGCCATGTGACGGGGTGGCGGTGCATGCTCCCTCCTGTTGGACGGGAGCGGCGCGGCCGTGGGGCCGACGGTGTGGCCGAGCCGCTGGTGCCCGCGCGCGACGAGGGCGAGGAGGACGACGAGAACCTCACCGAGGCCGTCGCCAACCGGTCCAGCCACGCCGAAAGTGAAGTACGGGTCGGCCAGGCCCAGATGACGGCATGTTGTCGGTGGCCGGTGACCTCGACTCAGGAAGCGATTCGGTCGGCCTCCTGCGCGCCGCCGCCCGGGAGGTCGTCGCCGATCTGCTCGCGCAGCCACTCGTCGTCGTACACCTTGCTCAGGTAGTTGCGGCCGGAATCCGGGATCACCACGACCATCAGGTCGTCGGGGCCGAGCCCGGCGGCGAACCGGAGCGCGGCGGCCACCGCGGTCCCCGCGGATGCGCCCACCAACAGCCCCTCCTCACAGGCCAGTCGGCGGGCGGTCAGCAGCGAGTCGAGGTCGTCGATCCGCTCGAAGCGATCCACCACATCGGTGTGGAACGACTCCGGCCAGGAGTCGTCCACCGTTTCAGGGTGACGGAACAGGCCGATGCTCTCCACCGCGTACGCGGTGCCTGGCCCGCCCGAGCAGACGGATGCTTCCGGGTCCGCGCCGATCACCTGGACCCGGCCGCCGCTCACCTCCTTGAGGTAGCCGCCCGTGCCGCTGATCGTGCCGCCGGTGCCGACACCCGCCACCAGATGTGTGATGCGGCCCTCGGTCTGTCGCCACAGCTCCGGGCCGGGACTGGCCGCAGGCGCCACCCACCATGAAGCCGGCATGCGGCTTTGGAGCGCTGACCAGGTCCGCCCCTCCCCCGCCCCCACGGCCAGGTCCCGTGCACGCGATGCATGCACGGGACCTGGTTCCGCACTGCCCGCGTCCGTCGACAGCGGGTTCCGTCAGCAGCTGTCCGTCAGTGGCGGAGGCCCGACGGCTTGGGCAGGGTGCAGCCCGCGGCGTTCAGGTCGAGCTTGTTGCCGGTGCCGAAGCACTTGGGGATGCCGTAGGTCTCCTGCGCGTAGCCGATGCCGTTGTGGACGGTGACGTTGCCGTTCTCGTCCACCTCGCACGGGTTGTTGACGGTGCAGCGCTCACCGTTCTCGTTGATGGTGTTGTTGATGGCGGTGACCTTGCCGGTGGAGTTGTCGATCACCGGCGACCCGGAGGTGCCACCGATCACATTGCACTCCCGGGTGTAGCGGACCGAATCCTTCCAGGTCCAGTCGCCCTCCTTCAGCGTGGGCGCGAACCCGTCGATGCTGCAGGTGTAGGTCTTCTTCCAGTAGCCGGAGACGACGCTGATCCCGGCCCCCTTGGCGGGGTGGTCGGTGGACAGCTCCAGCGGCTTGATCCCGTACTTCTGCTCGATCTGCGCGTAGGTCGAGCCGGTCTCGTAGAGCGTCACGTCGGTGTCGGTCATGGTCGCGTAGACGACCTTGGTGGCCTGGATCGAGCCCAGGTCGCCGGCCGACTTGTCCAGGACGGTGAAGCCGCGACTGGAAGGTTGGTCGACTATCACCTGGCCCGCGGTGGGCATCCCACTCTCCAGGCAGTGGCCGTTGGTCATCACCAGCGCCGGGTCGTCCGGCTGCGAGGTGGGCATCTTGACGATCGATCCGGAACAGTCGTCCAGCGCCACCGTGCCCGCGAAGTCGACGGCCTGGGCCCGCGGCGGCTTGGGCTTGTGGTGCGCGGCGGCGCCGACCGGGACCGCGCCCGCCGGGGCAGCAGCGGTCACCAACGCGGCGGCTCCCAGCACGGCGGTGGCCAGGGTGCCGACGAGAGGTCGATACATGTGGGGGTCCTCTCAGCTCTGTGTCCGGAGTTCCACGGCGTCGGTCGCCCTCCGCCACTCCGGATTTGTCACGCGCATTCTGTGCTGGAGTGCGCTCCAGGGCAATGGGCTTCCGAGAACAGTGGAAAATTGACCGGAGATCACAAAGGTACGCTGCCCCAGCGGAGTTCGGAGGTGCGTACTGAACAGCCATGAGCTTTCCGGTCGTGCGTACTGCCTTCAGGAGCGCTGGCCTGCGCCCGCTCGACGGCTTGCTTCCTGTCCACAACTGCGGTGTCTCACAGCTCTCTTGTCCGTGGTCGTGCCGATGGGTTGCGGCGATGAGGTGACGGGCGGTGGTGGACGACGAGTTCGGTCAACATGGAACCCAACCACACACGGAGAAGGATCCGCCGGTCGGCGATGTGCTGGACGCCAATTTGGGTCCGGCAGAGCGTGTTTGAGGAGAACCTCCGCTGCCGCCCGTGCGTGCCGGCCGTAGTCCGCATCGCCCAGCACCATGGCGCGGCTGGCCGCCCCGTCGGCGAGGGTGACCAGTTGTTCGGCGAGTGCGACGGGTTGGCGGCAGCCCATGTCCGTCACGAGGGCGGCGACCAACTGCACCATCCGCAGTTTCTGTTCGCGGGCGCAGGAGTGGACCGCGCTCTTTGGGTCGGGGAACTCCGCGGCGGCGGCGGCCAGAATGCGCTCCCGCCCGCGAGGTCCTGGCGATGACCGCTTACGGCCTGGACAGCTGCCCGCAGGGGCTGCTGAGCTTCTACGCCGACACCGTCCGCGCCGAACTCGGCGTCACCGGAGGCAAGTTGCTCGTGGGAATCTCCTTCGGCTATGCCGACGAGGCCGCGCCGGTGAACCGGGTCACGACCGGGCGGGCCACGCTCGCGGCAACCACGGCATTCCATGACCGGGCCGTTTCTTTCGGGGCAGGGTGAGGAAGCCGATCGAGGTGGCGAGCTGCGGTCCTCTCCGTCTGCTCATCTGGGGGCGCGGTCTAGAGTGATCCGATGGACGTTGGGGCTGTGCTGATCGCGGTGGCTGGTGTAGCGGGCACGCTAGGGGGTGCGTTGCTCACCCAGCGGGGTGCCGACCGGGCCAAGAGGCGTGAGTTGGAGATGACCCAGGCCATTCAAGCGGCTCGTGACAACCGTGAACTCCGGCGGAGCTGCTACTCGGAACTGCACCGGGATGCACGGCAGTTCGCCACGGCGCTCAGCCGTCACCTGTACGTCATGCGGGACCGCACACCCGGGGACGAGGACATTCGGGCGCTGGAAGAAACCAAGGACACCTACCGCGACCGGTGGTCCGAGGCCCTGATGATCGCGCCCGACGCCGTGATTGCCCCGGCTCACGAGCTGAACGAGACACTGACCCGGGTCCATGGACAGGTCAAACGACTGGAGCAGGGCAATCCCCGGCCGGGCGAGAGCCTGCGGTCAGCCGCTGACGCGCAACATGCGCTGTGGTCCTTGATAGACACCATGAGAGAGGCCATGCGGCGTGATCTGGGCGTCGCTGGGGAGGCTGGTGGCGAACCCGCGCGTCGGTCCCAGTCACCCTCTGCCGGCGACTCCACGGCCTTGATCAGCGACTTCATGGAAACGCGTGAGGGTCCCAACTCCTAGACCAGGACTGTCCCTTTGCTCAGCGCGCGGACCAGGTGACGAAGACCTCGCCCGGGGCCTGCGGAGCTTGCCGGGCTTCGAGGGCGCGGGCGAGGCGACGGACGTCGGCCTCTCCGGGGCGGCGCATGCGGGGCACAGCGCCCGGCGCGTCTGTGCGGAGGCCGCGGTTCAGTTCACGAGGCGCCCGGGGACGACCAGTCCGGTCTCGTAGGCGGCGATCAGGGTGCGGGTGGCTGAGGGGGCGAGCAGCGAGTCGCCCGCCGCGACCACGCGGACGGCGTGCACGAGGTCGTCCCGCCGCACGTCCTTGAGCAGGAAGCCGCTCACGCCCGCGTACAGGGCGTCGAAGAGGTGGTCGTCCTGCCCCCAGGCCGTGCCCGCCGGACGGCAGGTTCTTCCCCGCGCCGCGGCCGTCATCGTCGACGCGTATGTCCAGTCCATCGTCGCACCAGCGCAGCCGCACCTCGGCACGGTTCGCGCCGGCGTGCTTGACGACGTTCGTCAGTGCCTCCCGCACGATCCGATACACCGCGGCACCGCAGTCGGCAGACACCGACCGTGGCCCGCCCTCAACGGTGCTCACCACCTCCAGACCGGCTCCTGCAACCTGCCGGGCGAGTGCGGGCAGGTCGTGGATGGTCGGCTGCGGGGCGCGCGGATCGTCCTTGTCGTTGCGGACGGCCAGCATGCGTCGCAACTGGTCCAGGGCGTCGCGGCCGGTGCCGGCGATCGCGCCGAACGCGGCCGCGGCGCGGGAACGGTGCGAGTCCGACGCACAGCAACAGGCCCACGTCCGGCAGCGCGTCCAGTCCCAGGAGGGAAACCGGCACGGCGAACACCACCGCCACCGCCCGCCATACGGGAACGGCCCGGACCAGCGCGAGTTGGCAGAACATGACGAGCAGGCCGAGGTAGAGCAGCACGGACGAGGAGTGGCGCGGCGGTGAAGACGATGGTTTTGGTCATGGCGTGATCCTCGCCGCGGAAGTCCCCCTGGACATCGCCGACGTGACCCATCTCCTCCTCCCCCGGAGGAGGGAGCAGAGGGGCTCGGGCGGCAGGCCGAGCCAGGACGCTCCCCGCCCTTCGGGAAGGGGAACGAACAGTTCCCAGGGATAATGGAGGCATGGAGCTGCGCGGGGACGACGTCGTACTGCGGCCGGTGGGATACGGCGAGGGTGAGGTTCTCGACAGGATCGTGCGAGAGCCGGAAGTCGCGGCGTGGTGGTCGCCCCCGGAAGACTTTGAGGGCATGCTCGCCATCGTCTTCGAGGGCGAGGTCATCGGAGCGGTGCAGTTCGAGGAAGAGACCGACCCCGAGTTCCGCCGCGCCGGCATCGACATCTTCCTGACCGCACGACATCACGGGAAGGGGCTGGGCGCCGACGCGGTGCGCACACTGGCCAGGTGGCTGGTGCGGGAACGCGGTCATCACCGGCTGACCATCGATCCCGCGGCGGCCAACACCGCAGCGATCCGCAGTTACGGCAAGGTCGGGTTCAAGCCGGTGGGGATCATGCGAGCATACGGGCGCGACCACCGGACCGGGCTCTGGCAGGACGCACTGTTGATGGACTTGCTCGCCGAGGAGCTGACCTGACCGGTCGGCTGCCCTCCCCCTCGCCGCCATCCTCATCCATCCGGGCTCGGCGAGGGTTCGGGGAGCGTCAGGCCCGGTGCGGGTGCCGGAGGGCCATGGGCGTGGTCAGAAGGTCAGGGCGATCCTGCCGGACAAGTTGCCCTGGAGGAAGCGCTGGTGGGCGGCTCGGATGTCCTGAAGGCCGTAGGTGGAGTGCAACCGCAATCGCAACGAGCCGTCGTCGACGAGCTTGGTCAGTGCGCTCAGCCCTGCGCCGTCCTCGTGCACTTGGTTGACGGTGGTACGCACTCCTCGTGCGGACAGGTCAGGGACCGGACCGGCCTGGGTGGCGATCGAGGCGTACCGGCCGCCGTCCTTCACCGCCTCGGTCAGGAAGGCCCCGAAGGTGTCGAAGACCGCGTCGTAACCGCGGTCCTGAAACGCGTCGGGGTCGGTGGCGACAACGCCCGCGCCGTGGTCGCGGGCGAAGGTCACCTGTGTGTCACGGGAGACCAGAGCATCGACCTCGACGCCTCGTGCGCGGGCCATCTGGAGTGCACACCCGCCGACCGCACCGGCGGCGCCGGCAATCAGCAGCCGCTCTCCGGCAGACACCGCAAGCCAGTTCAGGGTCTGCCAGGCCGTCAGTCCGGGGAGCGGCAGAGTCGCGGCCTCGACCAGACTGACCGCCTGCGGCGCGGCGGCGACTGCCGTTGCGGGCAGTGTGACCAGGTCGGCCCAGGTGCCCCGTCCGGAGCTGAGCTGATGTGACATGGCGATGACGCGTTCGCCGGGGCGTAGCGCGCTGTCTCCCCCGTCGACCACGACGCCGGCCAGGTCCCAGCCGAGCGTCATCGGCAGCGGGGGCGTCCCTTCGCCGATGGCTCCCTCCCGCGTCTTGTCGTCGACGGGATTGATACTGGTCGCGATGGTCCGGATCAGCACCTCTCCGGGGCCCGGCTCAGGTCGGGGAGCCTCGACGAGGTTGAGAACGTCGGGGGTGCCGAATCGATCGATCTGTATGGCGCGCACGGAGAGCCCTTCACACGACTGTTGCTGGTGTGTCGTGCAACCCTCGTGCTGATGTGGGGATTCCCTCCACTCGGCACGACCGGCCGATCAGTGCGGTGGAGGGTGCCCCTCCAGATGGGTGCGCTGTGGAGCGGACGCGACGCGGACGGGACGGCCGGTCGGCCGCTCGGGGTCACACCCCGACCGCTCCGTCGATCCGTTCGCGGATCAGGTCGGCGTGTCCGTTGTGGCGGGCGTACTCCTCGATCATGTGGATGAGTACCCAGCGCAGGGAGACCGTGCCCCGCCAGGGGTCCTGACCCTCGATGTCGAGATGCGGGGCCTCGGCGACGCATGCCTCCGCGAAAGCGACCTCGGCGTGCCAGACCGCCCAGGACTCTTCGACGGCCTCGGGTCCCGCGCCGTCGAAGTCGCCCTCGGGGACGTCCGTGGAGGAGAAGCGCAGCTCGACGTCGTGGCCGCCGAGCACGGCTCGGAACCAGCGGCGTTCCACGTCGGCGAGGTGTCGGACGAGGCCGAGGAGGGAGAGCGAGGAGGGGGGCACGGAGCGCAGTGCCAACTCCGGTCCCAGCCCGGAGCACTTCAGCTTCAGGGTGGCGCGTTGGGCGTCCAGCATGGCCACCAGCATGCTTCGCTCGTCGCCGGTCGCGGGGCCGCTGAATCGGCGCTCGCTGCTGGTGCCTGTGTCTGTGCCGGTGCTGGTGCCATTGCCGGTGAACAGTTCGATCCGGCGGTCGGGAATCTTCATGCTCGTATGGTGTGCTCCGAGTGGCCGTCCTCGGAACCCCGTGGGCCAGGTGATTCGGTGGGGCAGGAGGACCCTCTGAGTACGGGTCCTGGTGCGCGGGTGGTGCTCCGCACCGCATCCGGAGGACCCTCGCTGCCCTTTCAACTGCCCGGCGCAGGTGCCGACAACGTCCCGGGACGACACGCCTGGCTGCCGTGTCCGAGAACTGCCGGCGTCCGTGGTGCGCGGGCCGGCATGGGCGCCGATCCGCCGTGGGACAGGGGCGCTGGGCGATCGTGCCGTTCCGGGTCGGTCACTTGGTGCAGGTTCCGTTGCACTGGTACAGGCCGAGGAAGCCACAGCCCGAGGTCACGCCGCAGAAGCAGCAGTTGCAGTGCGGGCCCTCCCATACGGTGCACCACACCGACGTGGTGCTGCAGTTGCAGGTGTCCTGGATGCCGGCGGCCGTCCGGCTCCGGCCGCTGTGTGCCTGGGTGGCGCCGGCGGGGCCGAGCGTGACCAGCAGCGCCGCGCTGTCCGCTACGCCGAACGTCTCCTTCGCCGCTGCCTCCACCGCCGAGATGCGGCGTTGGAGTGCCGAGCCCTTGGTCGGCTCACCGGCCGCGAACGTGGCCTCGGAGCCTGCCAGGGCGAGTGCGTCCTGAACGACGCGGCTCTGCTGCGCGGTCAGGCACGGATGGGCGGCCCGGAACGTCGCCAGGTGCTCGGTCCACACCCGGCTGCGCTCCGTCGGGGACAACTCCACCAGCACCGCCTGCCGCACCGCGGAGGGAAGTGGGGCGATGTCGGCGTAGGTGCGCGGCAAGGTGTCGCGGTGCGCGGCGACCCAGGCTCGGGCTTCGGTGTCTGCCGAGCGCGCGAATGCCGGTGTCTGTCCGGCGACGGTGATGCCGACCGCTGTGCTGACGCCGCCCGCGAGCAGCAGGAACCGCTTGCGGCTCACACCGGCGCTGGCCTGCTGTACGGCGGGGTCCGCGACCGGAACTTTCCGCCCGGTGCGGGCCGTGTGACGCAGCTCGCCCAGCGCCACCAGCACGCGACCGGTCGCCCGCAGCCCCAGCCGACGCACCAGTGGCGGAGCCATCCGCGGGCCGGTCCAGGCGCGGGCCGAGCCGCCGGTCACCCGCAGCAGGGTCGGCGCCCACACGGGGTCGGGGCCCATGGCTTCCGCGCGCCACCGTCGTACCGCTGCGTCGGTCAGCGGCATCACCTCCAGCTTGCCCCGGCTGGCCCCGGCAACGGCGGACGAGACCGCCGAACAGGTGCCGCAGGAGGAGTCGAACGTCAGGATCCATCGTGTCGTGGTCGACATGTGCTGCCCTCTCGTCGGTGAGGGTGGGGAGCAGCTGCCGGGATCGCCGAACTGGCAGGCGCCTCGCGGGTGTCGCCCTGCGCCGGCAGGGCGCGGCCTTTCCTGGGAAGGGCCACAACAGCACGAGGTCACTGACGGGGGGAAGACGGCAGCCGCTTTCGGACAGCAGTGACTGTGGTGCGTAACGGCAGCCGACGACAGGGGAAGTTCGGACATTTTCTCCTATACATGCAGGCATCCATGCGGGAGTGACGTATGGGGCGATTGATCGCTTCGGGGCGTCATGCGCACTCACTGCGCGGGTGCACCCGGTGCCGAGGCGTGCCGCACCGCCCGCCCCGGCACCGGGTGGCTGGCCGGGTGTCCTTGGGCAGGCGGTCTCCGCTGGTCAGACCCCGGACATCCAGCCGGACAGGGTCGGACGCCGTCAGAAGCGGTCAGACGCGGTCGGCGGCGATGAGGAGGTAGTGGAAGCTGCCTTCGCGGTATGCGGTCAGGAACGGGTCTTCGACGCCGGTGGCGAGGGAGGACTCGGCGCGCAGCTCCCAGTACGGGATCGTGGCCGACGTGAGGTCGACGACGTTGATGGGGACGAGGCCGTTGGCTGCCATCGCCTTGAAGTAGGCGCTGCGGGGATGGATGTTGCAGGTGTAGTGCTCGTCGATCCGGCTCACCGCCTTGGAGCGGCCGCCGGTCACGTCGTTGTAGCAGCCCGTGATGACGACGTAGCGACCGCCGAAGGCCAGTTGGCGCGCGTGCTCGGAGAAGAGCTGGAACAGGTCCACGTACATGGTGGACTCGTTGTTCCAGATGCCCTGGAAGGCTCCGGTCGGGAAGCCGGTGTCCAGCATGTTGCGGAAGTGGTAACGCACCTTGTCGTCCACGCCCCGCTTGTGGGCCTGGCCGTTGGCGAAGTCGACCTGGGCCTGGGAGATGGACACACCGTCGACCTGGCAGCCGAAGCGCGCGTTGGCCATGATGCTGCTGCCGCCCCGTCCGCATCCGGCGTCGAGGAGGCGGTGCTCGGGGGCGATCGGGCCGAGGTGGTCGAGGAGGGTGTCCGCCTGTGCCGATTCCAGTCGGTGCAGTTCCTCGATGATGCGTGCGTCGCGGGTGTCCTCGGGGCCTTCCAGGACGGAGGGGTCGTAGTCGCCGAGCCCGTAGTGGTGGTGGTACAGGCCGTCGACGTCGCCCAGGCTCAGGTTGACCGGGTCCTTCTCGTTGTTCCAGTAGTCCGCAACGGACTGCTGGTAGGCCGTGCGCAGCACCGGGGCCGCGGGAGAGAGAGGGGCGGTGGTCATGGGGAGGCTCCTTGACTGCATGTGGAAGGACCGCGTGGGTGGCAACGAAAGGGGGAGGTCGGGCTCAGGCGTCGTGATAGCGGAGGCTTCCGCTGTGCCATTCACGGTTGCCGCCGAGCCAGGCCCATACGCCCGCGAGGAAGTGGCGCAGCTGCGGCGATCCGGTGAGGACGAGGGCCGCGGCCTCCGCCTCGAAGGTGCGGACCAGTTCGTCGTGGATCTCCACGCTGCGTTCGACCGCCTCGCGCGGCGAGCACCGCTCCTCGGCGGCGATCACGCTGGGCAGGTTGAACTCCACGCCCGAGGAGTGGTCCTCCTTCGCCATCGAGTACAGGTCGTTGACGAGCGTGCTGGCCGTGGCGGCCGTCGTCACGGCGCGGCGGACCCGCGGGTCGGCATACTCGGCGGCCGCCACCGAGTAGCCGCCGACCACGTCGACCAGCGCGATGCAGGGCAGGAAGCTGTTGATCTGACGGTGCGCCAGATATTCGTGGACGGTGGGCATATGGTCGCGGGAGCGCCAGGAACCCTCCTGTCCGTACCCCACGAAGAGGACCGCGACCTCATGGCGGAGCCGGGCCACCTGGGAGGGGTCCGCGTACCTGGCCAGGTCGCGCAGCCCCGAGCGCAGGGCGACCCGGACGGGGTCGTCGGCCATGTCCCGTTCCCATGCGGGTGCGTAGCCGGCCGGGAGGTGGGCGGGGTCGAGGGCCGCGTAGGCGGGGCCGAGGTGCGAGCCGAGCAGTTCGGTCCGCGAGCCCATGGTCTCGTCGTCGCAGTAGTAGTCGTCCGTGGCCCACTCCGCCAGCGCACATTTGGCCGCGGCCAGCAGGCGGTCCGGGTCGTCGCTGTCGGGGTGGGCCAGCATCATCAGGCGCCCGAAGTCGGCCGCGCGTACGCGTGCGAGGCGTCCGGCGTAGAGGCCGACCTCCTCCGCCCAGTCGACCAGCCGGTCGTTGACCTCCCGGCCGAGCGCCTGGTCGTCCCGTATCGCGGGCGGACAGTACAGCTCGGGGACGCCGGTGCCCTGTCCGCCCGTCGTGTCCGGTGGCGCGCCGGTCGCCCGCCTGGCCGTGATGCGGGCCGCGGAGGTGCCGATCCCGGTCGGTCCGGTGGGCACGGCGGTGCGCGCCTGGTGGCGGACGGTTCCCGGCAGCGTCTTCGGTGCGGGCGGGCGGATTCCCCGGCTGTGGGTGAGGAGGGTGGCCGCGAGTCGCGCCACATGGTGGCGGGCCAGGGGTGCGGCCATCCGGGACAGCTGTGACACCGGTTCTGCTCTCCGTTCGCGCCGTCTACGTCAGGACGGGGTGTGGAAGACCTCGACGTTCTCCAGGACGCCCAGCGCGTCGGGCACGAGAACGGCCGCCGAGTAGTAGGTGCTGACCAGGTAGGAGATCAGGGCCTGGTCGTTGATGCCCATGAACCGCACGTTGAGGCCCGGCTCGTACTCGTCGGGGATGCCTGTCTGGCGCAGGCCGACCACCCCTTCCTCGGCCTCCCCCAGGCGCATCGCGAGGATGGCGGAGGTGCCCGCGTCCGAGACGGGGATCTTGCCGCAGGGAAGGATCGGCACGCCGCGCCAGGCGGGCACCGGGTGGCCGGCGACATCGGCGCTGTCGAACGCCAGGCCCCGCTTGTTGCATTCGCGGCCGAGGGCGGCGATGGCACGCGGGTGCGCGAAGAACGCCCTGGTCCCGCGCCGCATGCTCAGCAGTTCGTCCATGTCGTCCGGTGTGGGCGGGCCGGAGTGGGTGGAGATGCGCTGGTTGTAGTCGGCGTTGTGCAGCAGTCCGAACTCGGGGTTGTTGACCAGCTCGGACTCCTGGCGTTCGCGCAGGGCCTCGATGGTCAGCCGCAGCTGCTGCTCGACCTGGTCCATCGGGTCGTTGTAGAGGTCGGCGACCCGGGTGTGCACCCGCAGAATCGTCTGGGCCACGCTCAGCTCGTACTCGCGGGGCTGGAGTTCGTAGTCGACGAAGGTCCCCGGGATCACCGGCTCACCGGTGTGGCCGGCGGCGAGGGCGATGTTCGCCTCGCCCTTCTTGTTCTGCGGGCGCCCCTTCTCGGCCTCGCGCTGCCGGACGTGGGCCCGCAACCGGTCGTCGCGGTCGGCCACTTCCTCGTAGGCGGCCCGAGGCAGGGCCAGCACCGTGCACGCCGTCATCGCACGCGCCGTGAAGTCCCACTCCCCCGGCTCCTCGGCCACCGCATGTCCGCCGAAGAAGCCGCCGTCGGACAGCACACCGCGGCGGGTCTGCTCGCCGTAGTTTCCGGTGCCGACCTTCTCCACCTTGCCGTGCACGATCAGATAGACGTGGTCGACGGCCCCGCCCTGTTCGGCGATGACCTGGCCGGGTCCGTACTGCTGCCGGCGGCACCGGTCGGCGAGCGCCCGCAGCGTCATGTCGTCCTCGAACCCGCGCAGCAGCGGGAGTTCCCCGAGCTCCGCCGGGACGACCCGGACCGCGCTCCCCTCCTGGACGAAGGTGACCCGGCCGTCGCCGACCTCGTAGACCAGGCGTCGGTTGACCCGGTACGCGCCGCCCTTGACCTCCACCCACGGCAGCATGCGCAGCAGCCAGCGCGAGCTGGTGCCCTGCATCTGCGGGACGGTCTTGGTGGTGGTCGCCAGGTTCCGCGCAGCGGCGATCCCGAGGCTGAGCTGTGCCCGGCCGGTCGGCTGCTCGGGCTGCTGCGGGTCCACTGCGATCGACATCCTGGTCCCTTCCATGGGGGCGCACGCATCAAGAAGGAGCCCTCGGAATCACCCGATCGGGCGACGAGAAGCTCCTGTTCCGCAAGTGAACCAGCGGGTAGTGATGTTGGTCGAAACCACCGGCGACACAGAGATCCTTTTGCGCCACCCATCTGCCGCGCGTCGCGCGGTCCATCGCGGTGCAGCACACGGAAATCCGCGGCTCAAGGTGTCCGCTATGCTGCGCTAACTCATCCTTTGATCAAGCCGATACGCGCGCGAAGGCGAGTGGTTCGGCGCCACGAAGCTCGCCGTCGAGGTGGCTGATAATGCGCGATCGAGCGCTCGTCGACCGTGCCTGATTCTCGGCTCCGGGAGCCGGCGCGCGGGGTGCCTGCGACCTGGCGGCGCTCTGGAAGGGCGGCGCATTCTAGTCGGCCAACGGCCGTCGAATCTCTGCCATTTCCCGCAGTCTTTCGCGCTCAGGATGGTGGCGCGCGGCGGCTCGGGCTGCTGGACGGCCCGCGATCCCCCTCGGGACGGCCCCCGCGGATCAGCCCTGCGGGGAAAATTCCTGTCGGCGAAGGCCAGGTACCCTCAACGTGTTCGAGAACCAGCAGAACCAGCATCTGTCACGGCGTCGTCTGCTCGGGCTGGCGGCCCTCGGTGGCGCCGCCGTCGCCGGCATGACCACGATTTCCGCCGCCCCGCGTGCCACGGCCGCCGACAAGCAGGGCCCGCGCGCCGACAGCGGCTCGTTCGTCCCGGCCGTGGTGATCGGTACGGGGTACGGCGCCGCGGTGTCCGCACTGCGGCTCGGCGAGGCCGGGGTCCCGACGCTGATGCTCGAAATGGGCCAGCTGTGGAACAAGCCGGCGGAGGACGGCAACGTCTTCTGTGGCATGCTCACGCCGGACCGCCGCTCCAGCTGGTTCAAGTCGCGCACCGAGGCGCCGCTCGGCTCGTTCCTGTGGCTGGACGTGATCAACCGGAACATCGACCCGTACGCGGGCGTGCTGGACAAGGTGCACTTCGACGAGATGTCGGTGTACGTGGGGCGCGGCGTCGGCGGCGGCTCGCTGGTCAACGGCGGCATGGCGGTCGTGCCGAAGCGCGCGTACTTCGAGGAAGTGCTGCCGCAGGTGGACGCGGCGCAGATGTACGAGCGGTACTTCCCGCGCGCCAACGCCGCGCTCAAGGTGAACCACATCGACCCGGCCTGGTTCGAGGAGACCGAGTGGTACAAGTTCGCGCGGGTCTCGCGCGAACAGGCGGGCAAGGCGGGCCTGAGCACCACCTTCGTCCCCAACGTCTACGACTTCGACCACATGAAGCGCGAGGCGGCCGGTACGGCGCCCAAGTCCGCGCTGGCGGGCGAGGTCATCTACGGCAACAACCACGGCAAGCAGAGCTTGGACAAGACCTACCTGGCGGCCGCCCTCGGCACCGGGAAGGTCACCATCGAGACCCTGCACCGGGTCACCGCGATCCGGGAGCAGGCGGACGGCAGTTACGTGCTGTCCGTGGACCAGAGCGACGCCAACGGCACGGTCATCGCCCACAAGGAGATCGCCTGCCGCCACCTGTTCCTCGGCGCCGGCAGCCTCGGTTCGACCGAGCTGCTGGTGCGGGCCCGGGACACCGGCGCGCTGCCCCGCCTCAACGCGGAGGTCGGGGAGGGTTGGGGTCCCAACGGCAACATCATGACCGGACGGGCCAACCACGTGTGGAACCCCACAGGTGCCCACCAGTCGTCGATCCCCGCCCTGGGGATCGACGACTGGGACAACCCCACCGCCCCGGTCTTCGCGGAGATCGCGCCGATGCCGGCCGGTCTGGAGACCTGGGTCAGCCTCTACCTTGCGATCACCAAGAACCCCGAACGCGGCAAGTTCGTCTACGACAAGGCCACCGACCGGGCGGTGCTGCGCTGGACGCGGGCCCAGAACGCGCCCGCGGTCGAGGCCGCGAAGTCGCTGTTCGACCGGATCAACAAGGCCAACACGACGATGTACCGCTACGACCTGTTCGGGCCGCAGCTGAAGAACTTCGCCGACGACTTCTGCTACCACCCGCTCGGCGGCTGCGTGCTGGGCAAGGCCACCGACGGGTACGGCCGGGTCGCGGGCTACCACAACCTCTACGTCACCGACGGCGCGCTCATTCCGGGCTCGATCGGGGTGAACCCCTTCGTGACGATCACGGCGCTGGCCGAGCGGAACATCGAGCGGATCATCGCCGAGGACGTCAAGGCCGCGTCCTAGCCGGCGGCGGTCCACGGCACCGGTCGGCTGCGGACGCCGAGGGCCGCACCCTCCTTTTTCCCCGCCCGGGTCTACGGATTTTCCGGTGGCTCGCGTGAGATCAAAGGAGGGTGCGGCCAGCCGATCCGCGCAGGGGCTCGCTCACCGAACCCCCTTTGTCCTCGCTGAAAGGGAATCCATGGACTCCGCCCGACGGCCGATCCTTTTCGTCAGTCTTCCGGAGAGTGGGCTGGCAAATCCGTTGCTCGTGCTCGCCGAGGAACTCTCCCGTCGGAACGTGCCGGATCTGTGGTTCGCCACCGACGAGCCGCGGCGCGAGGACGTGAAGGGGATATCGGTGGGCTCCCCGGTGGAATTCGCCTCGCTGGGGGAGGTCGTCAGCGAACTGTCGGCGGTGACCTGGAACGACGAGGTCTACCGGGAAGTCACCCAGTCGTCGCGGTTCAAGGCACATCGTGCGGTGATCAGGCATTCGTTCGTGCCGGTGGCGTCGGACGCGAAGTTCCAGAAGCTCGCGGCGATCGTCGACGAGGTACAGCCGGCGTTGATGGTCATCGACAGCATCAGTGGATTCGCCATCGAACTCGCCATCGCCCGGAAGATTCCGTTCGTGTTGAGCGTGCCGTTCTCACCGAGCAACGTGCTGACGGCGTTCACGCCGTTCGGGAAGGGCTACACGCCGTGGGACTTCCCCGTTCCGCACACCGGATTTCCGCGTCGCATGACGCTGACCCAGCAGATCAGCAACCAGTTGTTCAAGTGGCGGACGCTGGCGATGTTCCTCTCACCGAAGATGAGCAAGGTGCTGGCTCAGGACACCCAGCGGCGCAAGGCACGCGGGCTGCCGCCGTTGAGCCCGATGGCCCGGATCGAGAACGCCCAGCTGGTGCTGTGCAATTCGATCGCCGAATTGGACTATCCGGTGCGGCTGCCACGGCAGATGAAATTGGTCGGAGCGATGGTTCCGCCGCTGCCGGAGGCTCCGGACGACGAGGAACTGTCGGGCTGGTTGGACGCGCAGTCCTCGGTGGTCTACGCGGGATTCGGCACGATCACCCGGCTGACGCGCCAACAGGTCAGTGCGATGGTGGAGGTGGCCCGGCGCCTCGACGGACGGCATCAGGTGTTGTGGAAACTGCCGTCGGGACAGCAGCACCTGTTGCCTCCCGAGGAGACCCTGCCGGGGAATCTGCGCATCGAGAGCTGGGTCCCGTCGCAGCTGGACGTGCTCGCGCACCCGAACGTGAAGGTGTTCTTCACGCATGCCGGCGGCAATGGCTACAACGAGGGCATGTACTTCGGGAAGCCGCTGGTGGTCCGGCCCTTGTGGGTGGACTGCTACGACCAGGCGGTGCGCGGCCAGGACTTCGGGATCAGCCTGACCCTCGACCGCCCGCGGGACATGGACGTCAACGACGTGGTCGACAAGTTGACCCGGGTGTTGGAGACCCCCTCCTTCCGCAGGAACGCGGAACGGCTGGGGGCGCTGCAGCGGGCGGCGGGCGGGCGGGCGACCGCCGCCGATCTGCTCCTCGGGCTGCCGGCCCTCGCCGGGGGCCCGCAGTGAACGCGCTCGTGAGCGCGTGTGGGACGTGTGGAATTTCGAGGAGGATGAGGTAGCGGATGTCGTTCAAATACCCGGTGTCCCGGCCCGCGTTGACCGGGCGGGAGCTGGAGTACCTGACCGCCACGGTCGAGGACGGGTGGATATCGTCGCAGGGGCCCGTGGTCCGGCGTTTCGAGCGGGCCTTCGCCGATTACAACGCGACCGCGCACGGCGTGGCCTGTTCGTCCGGAACGACCGCACTGACGTTGGCGCTCCGTGCGCTGGGCGTCGGGCCGGGCGACGAGGTGATCGTTCCCGAATTCACGATGGTGGCCTCCGCGTGGGCGGTGACGTACACCGGCGCGACGCCGGTCTTCGTCGACTGCGGGGACGACCTCAACATCGACGTCTCGCGCATCGAAGAGAAGATCACGTCGCGGACGAAGGTCATCATGCCCGTCCACATCTACGGGCGGCGCTGTGACATGGACGCGATCATGGACCTCGCGTTCCAGTACAACCTGAAGGTCGTGGAGGACAGCGCCGAGGCGCACGGCGTCCGGCCGACCGGGGACATCGCCTGCTTCTCGCTCTTCGCCAACAAGATCATCACTGCCGGCGAGGGGGGCATCTGCCTCACCGACGACCCCAAGCTGGCGGACCAGATGGCGCACTTGCGGGCCATGGCGTTCACCAAGGACCACAGCTTCCTGCACAAGAAGGTGGCCTACAACTTCCGCATGACGGCCATGCAGGCCGCCGTCGCGCTCGCCCAGGTCGAGCGGCTCGACGACATCCTGGAGACCCGGCGCGGGATCGAGCGGCGCTACGACGAGGGGCTCGCCGACGTCCCCGGCATCACGCTGATGCCGCCGCGGGACGTGTTGTGGATGTACGACCTGCGGGCCGAGCGGCGCGAGGAGCTGCGCGAATTCCTCGCCGGTGAGTCGATCGAGACCCGGCTCTTCTTCAAGCCGATGAGCCGGCAGCCGATGTACTTCCATCCCGACTGGCCCTCGCTCAAGGCGCACACGTTCGCCGAGGACGGGCTCTACCTGCCCACGCACACCGAACTCACGCCCGCCGACCAGGACTTCGTGATCGACCGGATCCGTGCGTTCTACAGTGCCTGACGGCCCGTTCGAGAGGGAATACCGACCCATGACGCACACAGGCCCGGCCGCGCCGCGAACCTGCCCGGTCTCGACACCGGCGGTTCCGGCCGTGGACGCGACGGATCCGCTGGTGGTCGACTTTCCGCAGCGCCAGCCCGGCGTGCCGTTCCCGCCGCCCGACTACGCCGACTACCGCGGCCGGCAGGGGCTGGTCCTCTCGCACCTGCCCGACGGCAAGCGGGTGTGGCTGGTCACCCGCCACGAGGACGTCCGTGCCGTACTGACCAGCCCCAAGATCAGTTCCAACCCCGAGCACGAGGGATTCCCCAACGTCGGGGAGACCGTGGGAGTGCCCAAGCAGGATCAGGTCCCAGGCTGGTTCGTGGGGATGGACTCCCCCGAGCACGACCGGTTCCGCAAGGCGCTGATCCCGGAGTTCACCGTGCGGCGGGTGCGCGCGATGCGGCCGGCCATCGAACGGACGGTGGAGGCGCGCCTGGACGAGATGCTGGCCGCCGGCAACACCGCCGACCTCGTCGCCGACTACGCGCTGCCGATTCCCTCCCTGGTGATCTCCTCGCTGCTCGGGGTGCCGGCCGCGGACCGGGAGTTCTTCGAGTCCAGGACCCGCGTCCTGGTCTCCCTCCGCAACTCCACCGAAGAGCAGCGCTGGGCGGCCGGCAAGGACCTGCTGCGCTACATCGGCCGCCTGATCTCCATCAAGGAGAAGTGGCCCGGCGACGACCTGGTGAGCCGGCTGCTGGCCAACGGCGCCATCGCCCCCCACGAGCTGTCGGGGGTGCTGATGCTGCTGCTCATCGCCGGCCACGAGACCACGGCCAACAACATCGCGCTCGGCGTGGTCACGTTGCTGACGAACCCCCAGTGGATCCATGACGAGCGGGCCGTGGAGGAGACGCTGCGCTTCCACTCCGTCGCCGACCTGGTGTCCCTGCGGGTCGCGGTCGAGGACGTGGAGATCGCCGGCCAGGTCATCAGGGCGGGCGAGGGCATCGTGCCGCTGGTCGCCGCGGCCAACCACGACGACAGCGTCTTCGAATGCCCGCACAAGTTCGACCCCTCCCGGTCCGCCCGCAGCCACGTGGCCTTCGGCTACGGCGTGCACCAGTGCCTGGGGCAGAACCTGGTGCGAGTGGAGATGGAGGTCGCCTACCGGAAGCTCTTCGAGCGCATCCCCGACCTCCAACTCGCCGTGCCGATCGACGGGTTGGGCATCAAGTACGACAGCGTGCTCCACGGGCTCCACGAGCTTCCGGTCCGCTGGTAGCGCCCGGCCCGGCCGCCCGGTGGCGCGTGCGCCCGGCCACCGGGCGGCCCACCTTCACCGCAGGAGAGACCAGGAGAGTCATCGACATGCGTATCACCGTTGCCCCCGACCGCTGTGTGGGGGCGGGCCAGTGCGTGCTCAACGCGCCCGCGCTCTTCGACCAGGACGACGACGGACTCGTCACCCTCCTCACCGATCCCACCGCCGACCAGGAGTCCGCGGCCCGAGTGGCGAGTGGCCTGTGCCCGTCCCGGGCGATCACCGTGCACGAGGGCTGAGGCCCGCCCCGGGCGGAGCCCGGCGTTGTCCCCACCCATGACGAGAGTGTTTGAGATCCGGGAGTGATGGTGCCCGTCCACACAGATGACTACGTGATCCAGCCGCCCACCGACGCGGCGGAGGCACGGGACGCCCGGACGCTGTCCGAGGTGTTCGAAACCGCCGTGGCATCCGCTCCCGATTCCGTGGCCGTCATCGACGGGAACCGCTCGTGGACGTGGGCGCAGTGGCGGGCGGGCGTCGACGCGCTGGCCCGCGGGCTGCAGGAGTCCGGGGTGGTGCCCGGCGACGTGGTGGCGGTGCAGCTCCCGAACTGCTGGGAACTCCAGACCCTGCACCTGGCCGTCGCGGCCGTCGGTGCGGTGCTGTTGCCCGTCCACCAGGGCACACCGGCCGCGGAGGTCCATGTGCTGCTGGCCCGGGCGGAACCCGCCCTGTTCGTCCTGTCAGCCGCGGAGGGCGAGCGCCTGGCGGCGGTCCCCGCGCTGCTGGAAGGTGTGCCGTCGTTGCGCGGCGTGCTGACGGCCGGCGGGGCGGCGGGAGGCGAGAAGTCCGGGTTCGCGTCGCTGGACGGGCTGCTGGCGGCCTGGACGGACAGCCGGCCCCGGCCGGTGGACGTCACCCCCGACCTGCCGCTGGTCCTGATCCCCTCGTCCGGCACGGTCTCCGCGCGGCCCAAGCTCTGTGTGCACAGCCACGACGGTCTGCTGTCGAACACCGCGGCCGTCGTCGCCGAGGACGCCGACGCCTTTGCCGGTACGGTCCTCACGGCCTGCCCGATGACCCATCTGTTCGGCCTCCAGGCCATGCACGCGGCGCTGCTCGCGGGCTGCGGGCAGGTGCTGCTCACCGGGTGGGACGTGGAGCGCTTCCTGGAACTGTCGCGGGAGCACGCGCCCCGCGTCGTCTTCGCCGTGCCCGCGCAACTGCAGGATGTCCTCGCGCGACTCGCCAGGACGGGCGAGCCGACGGGCTTCGCGCCGCACCAGGTGCGTACCGCGGGGGCCGCTCTCGCGCCGGCGCTCGCCGCAAGGGTGCGCGCGGTCCTCGACTGCGAACTGGTCGTGGTGTGGGGCATGTCCGAGATCGGCACCGGCTCCCGCACCCGGCCCCAGGACCCCGACGGCAGCGTGGGCCGGCCGGTCCCCGGAGTGGACGTCCGGGTCGTCGACGAGCACGGCGAGGTGTGCGCGGCGGGCGAGACGGGTGAACTCCACTACCGGGGGCCCGGATTGTTCCGCGGCTATCTCCGTGAACCGGAGCTGACCCGCTCGGCCCTCACCGAGGACGGCTGGCTGCGCACCGGCGACCTCGCGGCCGTCGACGCGGACGGCGTGGTGGTCCTGCACGGCCGGGCGACCGAACTGATCAACACGGGCGGTCGGAAGTTCAGCGCCGCCGAAGTCGAGGGGCTGCTCGCGGGCCTGGCGGGCCTGGGCCCGCTGGCGGTGGCCGGCGCACCGGACGACCGGCTCGGGGAGTACCCGTGCCTGGTCGTGACCGACCACGCGGACCGCACGATCGGCCTGAGCGAAGTGACCGCGTTCCTGCACCGGCTGGGCCTCGCCGACCACAAGATCCCCCTCGAACTGGTCTCCGTGCCCGACCTTCCCCGCTCCCCCGCCGGGAAGCTCGACCGTCGGGCGCTCACGCGGCTGCTCACCGGCCTCGGGACGGTGTCCGTCCCGGCCCGGCTCGGCGCGCTCCCGCCGTACACGGTCGAGGAGGCGCTGGAGGTCGTGCGCGACTGCGTCGGCCGGTTGGTCGGGAGGGACGGCGACGCCGTCCCCTTCTCCCCCCACGCCGACTTCCGCCAGCTCGGCCTCGACTCGATCCTCGCGGTGCGGCTGCGGAATCTGCTGCGGGAGGAGACCGGGCTGCTGCTCCCGACCACGCTGGCCTTCGACTGCCCCACCCCGTGGGCCGTCGCGCACCGGCTGGCCGAGCACGAGGACACGTCCCAGCCGGCACCGTCCCGGGACGAGCCGCGGCGGGCCTCCGCGGACGGCGCCGACCCGGTGGCCGTCATCGGCATGGCCTGCCGGCTGCCGGGCGGGGTCGGCTCCCCCGAGGCCCTGTGGGAGCTGCTCACCGACGGGACCGACGCCATGTCCCCGTTCCCCGAGGACCGCGGCTGGGACCTGGACCGGCTCTTCGACGACGACCCCGACCGCCCGGGCACCTCCTACGCACGCGAGGGCGGCTTCCTGCCCGACGCGGGCGACTTCGACGCGGGCTTCTTCGGCCTCTCCGACCAGGAGGCGACGGCGATCGACCCGCAGCAGCGGCTGCTCCTGGAGGCGGCCTGGGAGACCGTCGAGCGGGCGGGCATCGCCCCGGAGTCCCTGCGGGGAACCCGTACCGGCGTCTTCGCGGGCGCGATGGACCGCGGCTACGGTGCCAACGCGTCCGCCGTGCCCAGCACGTGGGAGAGCATGCTCACCACCGGGGCCGCCGGTAGCGCGGTCTCGGGGCGCATCGCCTACACCTACGGGCTCGAAGGCCCCGCGATGACGGTCGACACCGCCTCCTCGTCCTCCCTCGTCGCCCTGCACCTGGCTTGCCGGTCCCTGCGATCGGGCGAGACCGACCTGGCGCTGGCCGGCGGCGTCACCGTCATGGCGACCCCCACGCCCTTCACGCACTTCTCCCGGCTGCGCGCGCTCTCCCCCGACGCCCGTGCGAGGGCCTACGCCGACTCCGCCAACGGCTCCGCGTGGTCGGAGGGGGCGGGACTGCTCCTCCTGGAGCGGCTGAGCGACGCCCGACGCAACGGACACCGTGTCCTGGCGCTCGTACGGGGCTCCGCCGTGAACCAGGACGGCGCCTCCAACGGGCTCACCGCGCCGAGCGGGCCGGCACAGCAGCGCGTGATCCGCGAGGCCCTGGCCGACGCCGGGGTGGCGCCGCAGGACGTGGACGCCCTGGAGGGGCACGGCACCGGCACTCCGCTCGGCGACCCCATCGAGGCCCAGGCCCTGCTGGCCACGTACGGCCAACAGCGGCCCGAGGGACGGCCGTTGTGGCTGGGGTCGGTGAAGTCGAACATCGGGCACACGCAGGCCGCCGCCGGGGTCGTCGGGGTCATCAAGACGGTGCTCGCGCTGCAGCACGGTGTCCTGCCGCGGACGCTGCACGCGGACACCCCGTCGGCCAAGGTGGACTGGTCCGCCGGTTCGGTGCGGCTGCTGACCGAGGCCCGGACGTGGCCGCGGGAGAGCGGACGCACGCGCCGGGCGGGGGTGTCCTCGTTCGGGCTCACCGGGACCAACGCCCACGTGATCCTGGAGGAGGCGCCGGGCGAGGTCCCGCAAGGGACACCGGTGACGTCCGGGCCGGTTCGGGACCCGGAGCCGGCCGACGAACCGGCCGCGCCCTGGGTGCTGTCCGCCCGGAGCCGGGCGGCGCTGCGCACCCAGGCTCGGCGCCTGGCCGAGCACCTGGCGGCCCACCCCGACCTGCGTGCTCGGGACGTCGCCCACGCCCTGACCACCACCCGCAGTCTGCACCGCCACCGCGCCGTCGTCACCGGCTCCGACCGGGCACAACTACTCGCCGCGGCCGCGGAGTTCGGGCGTGCCGAACGCGCCGCCGGTGTCGTCCCGCACGATGCCGCGCCGGGCGGGCTGGCCTTCGTCTTCCCCGGGCAGGGAAGCCAGCGCAACGGCATGGGACGGGCGGCGGCCGAGGCGTTCCCGGTCTTCGAGCAGGCGCTGCGCGAGGTGTGCGCGGCGCTGGATCCCCTGCTGGCACGGCCGCTGACCTCGGTGATGTGGGCGGCTCCCGACTCCGACGACGCGGCCCTCCTCGACGACACCACCTACACGCAACCCGCGCTGTTCGCCGTCCAGGTGGCCCTGTACCGGCTGTTCGAGTCCTGGGGCGTGCGCCCCGGTTTTCTGGCGGGGCACTCGGTCGGCGAGATCTCCGCCGCCCACGTCGCCGGTGTGCTCTCCCTCCGGGACGCGTGCGCCCTGGTGGCGGCCCGCAGCCGGCTCATGGGCGCGCTGCCGCCCGGTGGTGCGACGGTGGCGGTCCGCATCACCGAGGACGAAGTGCTCCCATGGTTGGCGGAGTTGCGGGACCGCGTGTCGATCGCCGCCGTGAACGGGCCTCACTCCGTCGTGCTCTCGGGCGCCGAGGCCCCGCTCATGGCGCTCGCCGACCGGCTCCGCGCGGCCGGTCACAAGACCCGGCGGCTCGCGGTGAGCATCGCGGTCCATTCCCCGTTGATGGATCCCGTGCTGGAGGAGTTCCGCGCGGTCGCCCACGGGCTGTCCTACGCCGCGCCCGCCGGCCCGCTCGTCTCCACCGTCACCGGTCGCCTCCTGACCGACGAGGAGGCGCGCGACCCGGACCACTGGGTGCGGAACGTGCGGCAGTCCGTGCGCTTCAAGGATGCGATCGACCGGCTCCGGGACGAGCGCGTCACCGGGTTCCTGGAGCTGGGTGCCGAGCCGGTGCTCACACCGATGATCGACGAGTGCGTGGAGTCGGCGGACCCGGAGCCCGGGGTCGCCGTGATGCCGACGTTGCGCACCGGCGCGCCGGAACGGGACGCCCTGCTCACCGCGGTCGCCCGGGTGCACGCCCATGGCGTTCCCGTCGCCTGGGACGCGGTGCTGCCCGGGGCCCGACCCGTGCCGCTGCCGACGTACGCGTTCCAGCGGCGGCGGTTCTGGCTGGCGTCGGCTCCCGCGGGGGCGACGGGCGCGGCTGCCGACTGGCGCGTCGCGGATGCCACGGGCGTCGGAGGTGCCTCGACCGGCGCGGCCGGGGCGCCGACCGGTGATGAACCGTCAGGACTGGACGCCCGTCTGTCCGGTCTCGACGACGCCGCGCGGGACGCACTCGTACTGGCCCTGGTCCTCGACGAGACGTCGGCGGTGCTCGGCGGCCAGGAGATGGGCGGCGAGGAGGGCCACCGCACGTTCAAGGAGCTGGGCATCAACTCGTTGAACGCGGTCGAACTGCGCAACCGCCTCATCGCGGCCACGGACACCCGGCTTCCCGCCACGCTCGTGTACGACTTCCCCACCCCGAACGCGGTGGTCCGACTCGTATGTGAGCGCAGCGCGGCGCGGTCCGCCGCCCCCGTGCGCGATGTGGCGTCGGTGGTGGCCGAGTTGGAGGCCCTGCTCGCCATCGGCGCGGAAGTCTCGGAGGAGACCGCGGCGCGGTTGAAGGCCGTGACGGCCACGACGGCCACGACCGCGGGGGCCGGCGGTGGTGCGGGGACCGGCCCCGATGGGGCACTGGACCTGACAGCGGCCAGCGACGATGACCTCTTCCGGCTGATGGACGCGGGGAGTTGAGGGTCGTCGGGGGGTGACGGCTGCTGGGTCGGGTGGGTGCGGGACCTCTCCGGAGCTCCCGCACCCACTCGTCGGTCGACGTCGGAATCCGCGGCGCGCGGCCCGCTCTCCAACGGCACCAGGCATACCGCGCCAAAACTAGAAAATTCCACACCATTCCGGACCGTAGGGTCCGGTCATGAACTCCCATTCCACGGCGGCTGTGCTGGCCGCCCGCCAGATCGCCGTATCGTTCGTGGCCGCCGTCTCGGCCGTGGGGCTCGCCACCCCCCTCGCCTCGGCCGAGCCCCTCGCCACGCCCCCCGAAGCAGCCGCCCCGCACGCGCCGCGGGCATCCCTCGCCGCGCACGACATTCCCTTCACCGACGCCGAGGTCACCCAGCGGGCCGACGGCTCGTTCGCCGTGTCCTGGAAGGCGCCCACGGTCGGTTCGGTCACCGTCTACGTCGGCGACCGACTCGTGGCCCACGGCGGGGCCGAGGCCGACGTCATCGTCCGCGGGCTCCCCGCCGCCGACCGGCAGTGGTTCCGCCTCGTACCCGACCAGGGCGACCCGCTCACCCTCGCCGACCGCTCGCTGCACCTTGCGGGCGCGCCCAACTTCCGCGACGTGGGCGGCTACCGCACCGGCGACGGCCGGTGGGTCAAGATGGGCGTGCTGTACCGCACCGGCGATCTGCACGCCCTCTCCGACGCCGACCTGGCCAAGCTTGAGCGCCTGGGCATCCGCACGGACCTGGACCTGCGCATGCCGTACGAGCGCGCTGAGGCCCCGGACCGCATACCCGCGGGCGCACGCTACATCTCCGCCAACGTGCTGGGCCAGGACGTCAAAGGCGACCTGCCCGCCACGGCCGCGGCGTCCAGGCGGATGATGGCCGACTCCTACCAGTGGCTCGTCTCCAAACCCTCCGCGCTCAACGGCTATCGCTCGCTGTTCCAGCTCGCCGACGCCCCCGGCTCCTCCCCGCTGGCCTTCCACTGCCAGGGCGGCAAGGACCGTACGGGCTGGGGCAGTGCCGCCCTCCTCGCGGCCCTGGGTGTGGACCGCGCCACCGTCATGCGGGACTACCTGGCCACCAACGACTACCTCGCGGCGCAGAACGCCGCCACGCTCGCCCGGCAGACCCCCGAGATGGCCGCCCGTCTGAAGCCGATCCTGGAAGCCAAGGCCATGTACCTGAACACAGCCTTCGACGAGGTCAAGGCCCGCTTCGGCACCTTCGACCGCTATCTGCGAGACGGGCTGGGCCTGACCGAGCAGGACCTGGCACGACTGCGCGAGGCACTGCTCGTCGGCTGATCGGCGACCGGTCGACCGGCCCCCGGTCCGACAGCCGCTCACGGACCGCACGCGCGAACGCCCCTTCCGGCCGCGGCCGGAAGGGGCGTTCGCGCGTGGTTCCTACGGTCAGCTCAGGCCGAACTCGTTGTCGAGGAGGTCGAAGACCTCCTCGTCGGAGGCGGACTCGAAGTCGAAGTCCTGGTCGGACCGGGAGTCGCCCGGCCCGGCTGCCGCGGGGGTGTCGCGGAGGGCGTCCCACTTCGCCCTGAGAACCTCCAGCCGGCCGGCTATCTGCTCGTGGACCTCCTCCGTGACGTCGAGCCCGCCGAAGGTCTTCTCCAGCCGTTCGAGCTCGCCCAGGAGTGCCTCCGGGCCGGCGGCCGGCTCGGGTGCGAGCCGGGCGTGGAGGTGGTCGACCAACTCCGCCGGCGTCGGGTAGTCGAACAGCAGGGTCGCCGGCAGGCGGATTCCGGTGAGGGCGCTCAGGCCGTTGCGGAGTTCGACCGCGGTCAGGGAGTCGAAGCCGATGTCCAGGAAGGCGCGGTCCGGGTCGAGCTCCGTGCCCTTGGAGTGTCCGAGAACGGTCGCGACCTGGCCGCCCACGGCGTCGAGGACGAGCTCACGCCCCTCGGCCGCCGACAGGCCGGTCAGCCGCCGTGCGAAGGCGGCCGCCGCGGCCGGGGCCGCGGCGGTGCGACGGCCCGGGGTGCGGATCAGGCCGCGGAACAGTGGTTGGGGTTCGCCCTGTGCGCGGAGCGCCGCGAGGTCCAGGCGGACCGGCAACGGCGCGGCCTCGGCCGACGCGAGCGCGGCGTCGAAGAGGGCCAACCCCTCCTCGACCGACAACGGCGGCATGCCCTGACGGACCATGCGCTCCACGTCGGCGTCGGTGAGGGCACCGGTCATGCCGCTGTCCTGCGACCACGGACCCCACGCCAACGACGCTCCGGGCAGCCCCAGACCTCGGCGGTGGTGGGCCAACGCGTCCAAGAAGGCGTTGCCCGCCGCGTAGTTGCCTTGACCGGGGCTGCCGACCGTGCCGGCCACGGACGAGAACACCACGAACGCGTCCAGGTCCAGGTGCCTGGTCGCCGCGTGCAGGTGCCACGCCGCATCCACCTTCGGACGCAACACCGCGGCCAACCGCTGCGCGGTCAACGACTCCACCACACCGTCGTCCAACACACCGGCCGTGTGCACCACGGCCGACGGCACATGACGCTCCACCAGATCCGCCACGGACACGGCGTCCGCCGCGTCACACGCCTCGACCACGGCCTCCGCACCGAGCCGGGCGAGTTCGTCGACGAACTCGCCGGCGCCGTCGGCGGCCGGACCGCGCCGGCTCACCAGCAACACGTTCCGCACCCCGTGCTCGGTGACCAGGTGTCGGGCGACGGCCCGCCCCAAACCACCGGTACCACCCGTGATCAGCACCGGGCCGGACCCGTTCCACTCGACGCCGGCCGCGGGGGAATCCGGCCGTGCCATGCGGGCCAGCCGCGCGGCGCCGACCTGCTCGCCGCGCACCAGCAGTTGTGGCTCGTCCGACGCCAACGCCTGTGGTACGAGCGCCACTTCGGCAGCGTCACCGAGGTCCACCAGGCCGAAGCGGCCCGGGTGCTCCGACTGCGCCGACCGCACCAGACCCCACACCGCGGCGCCCGCGAGATCCGCACCGGACACCGCCCCCCGCGTCACGAACACCAGACGCGAGGACGCGAACCGCTCCTCCGCCAGCCACGCCTGCACCAACTCCAGCGCCTCCGCCGCCGCGGCGTGGACCGACTCCACCGTGCCGGCGGGGCCGGTCGTCGTCGGGACCAGCACCGTGTCGGGCGCGCCGACGGCCGCGATCTCACCGAGGTCCGCGTGGGACCGGAGCGAGAGGGCGTCGAGCAGGCCGTCGGCGTCCTTGCCGAGCAGGGCGAGGGTGCCCGCCGGCTCGCCGGCGAGGGGTACGCCGGTCCAGTCGACCGCGTAGAGGGAATCGCCGCCGTGCAGCTGACCGACGGTGAGCGGACGGGCGATCAGGGTGCGCACCGAGGCCACCGGGGCACCGGTCGGGTCCGCGAGCGCAATCGACGTGCCGCTGTCGGTGGCACGGATGCGGACCCGCACCCGGGAGGCACCGGACGCGTGCAGGGACACCCCGCTCCACGAGAAGGGGACCCCCTTCTCGTCGGCGCCTTCGCCATCCAGGAGCGCCGCGTGCAGCGCCGCGTCGAAGAGCGCCGGGTGCAGACCGTAGGCGGCACCGTCGGTGCCCTCCGGGAGTCCGACCTCCGCATAGACGTCATCGCCCGCCCGCCAGGCCGCCCGCAGGCCCTGGAACACCGGTCCGTACCCGAACCCGGCGTCCGCGAACCGCTCGTAGCAGTCCGTCACGTCGAGCGGCTCGGCGCCCTCCGGGGGCCAGGCCGCGGCGTCGAACGACGGCGGCTCGGCTGCCGGCGCCAGGGCGCCGCTGGCGTGCAGCGTCCACGGCTCCGCTCCGGAACGAGCGTGCACCGACACCGGTCGGTGTCCCCCGTTCTCGGGCTCGCCCACCCGCACCTGCACCTGGACCGCGCCGTCCGCCGAGGGCAGCACCAGCGGGGCGGCGAGCGTCAGCTCCTCCACCGCACCGCAGTCCACCTCGTCGGCCGCCCGCAGCACCAGTTCCACCAGCGCGGTGCCGGGCACCAGCACCGCCCCCTGCACCACGTGGTCGGCCAGCCACGGATGCGTGGCCACCGAGAGCCGACCGGTGAACAACAGGCCGTCCGAGCCGGCCAGTTCGACCGCCGCACCGAGCAGCGGATGCTCCGCGGACTCCAGGCCGGCGAACCGCACGTCACCCGAGCGCACCACTCTGGTCGACGGCCAGAACCGCTCGCGCTGGAACGCGTACGTCGGCAGGTCCACCCACCGCGCACCCGTACCGGCGAAGACGGCGGACCAGTCGACGGGGACGCCGCGGGCGTGCAGCCGCGCCACCGCCGTGAGGAGCGCCGGTGCCTCCGGCCGGTCCTTGCGCAGAACCGGAGTCAGCACCGCGTCGTCCCCGGTGGACTCCGTGGCGAGCGCGGCGAGGGCGCCGTCCGGGCCGAGCTCCACGCACACCGAGACGCCCTGCGCTTCCAGCGCGCCGACCCCGTCCGCGAAGCGCACCGCCTCGCGGACGTGCCGGACCCAGTACTCCGCGGAGCACAGTTGCTCGGCGGTGGCGGGCTCGCCGGTGACGTTCGAGACCACGGGCAGCTGCGGCGCGTGGTACGTCATGCGGTCGGCGACGGCGCGGAAGTCGTCCAGCATCGGTTCCATGAGCGGTGAGTGGAAGGCGTGCGAGACCCGCAGCCTGCTGGTCTTGCGCCCCTCGGCCTCGAAGTGCGCCGCGATGGCGAGCACGGCGTCCTCGGCTCCGGAGACCACCACCGACGCGGGGCCGTTGACCGCCGCGATCGACGCCTTCTCCGACAGGTGCGGCAGGACCTCCTGCTCGGTCGCCCTGATGGCCACCATCGCCCCGCCGGCCGGCAGCGCCTGCATCAGCCGGCCCCGGGCCGCCACCAACGCGCCCGCGTCCGGCAGGGAGAGGACACCCGCGACGTGCGCCACGGCGAGCTCCCCTACGGAGTGCCCCAGCAGCTGGTCGGGGCGCACGCCCCACGACTCCAGCAGGCGGTACAGCGCCACCTCGATCGCGAACAGCCCGGCCTGGGCGTACGCGGTCTGGTTCAGCGCCTCCGCGTCCTCGCCCCACACCACGTCCCGCACAGGGCGCTCCAGGTGCTCGTCCAAGGCGGCGCAGACCGCGTCGAACGCCGCCGCGAAGACCGGATAGCGACCGTACAACTCCCGCCCCATACCCAGGCGTTGAGAGCCCTGACCCGAGAAAAAGAAGGCGAGCTTGCCCGTGCGGGCCCGGTCCTGCACCACGACGGCTGCCTCACTGCGGCCCTCTGCCAGGGCGGACAAGGCCCGCAGCAGGCCCTTCCGGTCCGCGGCCAGTATCACCGCGCGGTGTGGGAACGCCGAGCGGCCCGTCGCCAGTGAGTAGGCGACGTCGGTGACCCGCTGCCCCGGACCGCTGTCCAGTCGGGACAGCAGGCGCGCCGCCTGGGCCCGCAGCGCCGGCTCGGTCCGGCCCGACAGCGGCACCGGCACCGGCACCGGTGTCCCGGCCTCGGCCGTCTCGTCCTCGGCGCCCTCCGGTCCGGCTTCGGTGCCGGCGGGGGTGTCGGTGGGGACGGGTTCGGGCTGTTCCAGGATCACGTGCGCGTTCGTGCCGCTGATGCCGAAGGACGACACGCCCGCCCGTCGCGGCCCGTCCCCCTGCTCCCACGCGACCGGGGACGTCAGCAGCTCGACCGCACCGGCGTTCCAGTCCACGTGCGTCGACGGATCGTCCACGTGCAACGTCCGCGGGAGCACGCCGTGGCGCATGGCCAGCACCATCTTGATGACACCGGCGACACCCGCAGCCGCCTGCGCATGACCGATGTTGGACTTCACCGATCCCAACCGCAACGGACGGTCCTCCGGCCGGCCCTGGCCGTACGTGGCCAGCAACGCCTGGGCCTCGATCGGATCGCCCAGCGTCGTGCCCGTACCGTGCGCCTCGACGGCGTCCACGTCCGACGCGGACAGTCCCGCACTCGCCAGTGCCTGCCGGATCACCCGCTGCTGCGACGGGCCGTTCGGCGCCGTCAGACCGTTGGACGCGCCGTCCTGGTTCACGGCGCTGCCCCGCACCGTCGCCAGGATCCGGTGCCCGTTGCGACGCGCGTCCGACAGGCGCTCCAGCACCAGGATTCCGGCGCCTTCGGCCCAGCCGACACCGTCGGCCGCGTCCGCGAACGCCTTGCACCGCCCGTCGGCGGAGAGCCCGCCCTGACGCGAGAACTCCACGAACGTCGCCGGCGTCGACATCACCGTCACGCCACCCGCCAACGCCAACGAGCACTCGCCCAGTCGCAACGACTGCGCCGCGAGGTGCAGGGCCACCAGCGACGACGAGCAGGCCGTGTCGACGGTGACCGCCGGGCCCTCGAAGCCGAAGGTGTAGGAGACGCGGCCCGAGGCGACGCTGCCCGCGCTGCCGCTGCCCTGGTAGCCCTCGAACTCGCGCCCGGACAGCAGCGTCGAGTAGTCGTGGTACATCACGCCGGCGAAGACGCCGGTACGGCTGCCGCGGAGGGTCGCCGGGTCCATACCGGCGCGTTCCAGCGCCTCCCAGGTCGTCTCCAGCAGCAGCCGCTGCTGGGCGTCGGTGGTCAGGGCCTCCCGGGGGCTCATCCCGAAGAACTCGGGGTCGAACTCGGCCGCGTCGTGGAGGAATCCACCGGAGCGGGTGGCGATGGCGCCTTCTCGGTCGGGGTCGTAGGTGTCGTCGATCTCCCAGCCGCGGTCGGTGGGGAAGTCCGAGACGGCGTCCACGCCTTCCGACACCAGCCGCCACAGGTCCTCGGGCGAGGTGACGCCGCCGGGGAAGCGGCAGCTCATCCCGACGATCACCACCGGGTCGTCGGTCAGGGGCGGGAGAGCGGACACCGGGATCGGGGTCTCGGTCTCGGTCTCGGTGCCGAACAGTTCGCCCAGGAGGTGGTTCGCCAGGGCGCCGGCCGTCGGGTAGTCGAACACGGCGGTCGCCGGGAGCCGCAGTCCGGTGGCCTTGCCCAGCAGGTTGCGGAGTTCGATGGCGGTCAGGGAGTCGAGGCCGAGGTCCTGGAAGGCCCGCTCCGGGTCGACCGTCGCCGGGCTCGCGTGCCCCAGGACCGCCGCGATCTGGGCCCGTACGACATCGAGCAGCGCCTCGTGCCGCTCCGCCGTGGACAGCCCGGCCAGGCGCCGCACGATGCCGGATGCCGCGGCGGAGCCGGATCGGCGATTCCGCGTGCGGATCAGGCCGCGGAACAGTGGTTGGGGTTCGCCCTGCGCGCGGAGCGCCGCGAGGTCCAGGCGGACCGGCAACGGCGCGGCCTCGGCCGACGCGAGCGCGGCGTCGAAGAGGGCCAACCCCTCCTCGACCGACAACGGCGGCATGCCCTGACGGGCCATCCGCTGGAAGTCGGCCTCGGTGAGGGCACCGGTCATGCCGCTGTCCTGCGACCACGGACCCCACGCCAGCGAGACGGCAGGCAGACCCGCCGCACGCCGGTGACGCACCAACGCGTCCAAGAAGGCATTGCCCGCCGCGTAGTTCCCCTGACCAGGGCTACCGATGGTGCCCGCCACCGAGGAGAACACCACGAACGCGTCCAGGTCCAAGCCCTTGGTCGCCTCGTGCAGGTGCCACGCCGCATCCACCTTCGGACGCAACACCGCGGCCAACCGCTGCGCGGTCAACGACTCCACCACACCGTCGTCCAACACACCGGCCGTGTGCACCACGGCCGACGGCACATGACGCTCCACCAGATCCGCCACGGACACGGCGTCCGCCACGTCACACGCCTCGACCACGGCCTCCGCACCGAGCCGGGCGAGTTCGTCGACGAACTCGCCGGCGCCGTCGGCGGCCGGACCGCGCCGGCTGACCAGCAGCACGTTCCGCACCCCGTGCTCGGTGACCAGGTGTCGGGCGACGGCCCGCCCCAGGCCACCGGTACCACCCGTGATCAGCACCGGGCCGGACGGATTCCACCTGCGGTCCTGTTGCGCCTCGGCACGGGCCAGCCGTGGGGCCAGCACCTCGTCGCCGCGCAGCAGGAGTTCGGGCTCGTCGGTCGCGAGTGCGCGCGTCAGGGCGGTGACGTCGGCGCCGTCGTCCAGGTCCACCAGGCCGAAGCGGCCCGGGTGCTCCGACTGCGCCGACCGCACCAGACCCCACACCGCGGCGCCCGCGAGATCCGCACCGGACACCGCCCCCCGCGTCACGAACACCAGACGCGAGGACGCGAACCGCTCCTCCGCCAGCCAGGACTGCACCGTTTCCAACGCCCAGGCGGCCGTGCGGTGGACGGACTCCACGAGTCCGGTGGTGTCGGTGGAGGGGGCGACCAGGACCGTTCCCGGCGCGGTCGGGCCCGACAGGGCCGGCAGGTCGGCAGGGATCTGCGACGGCTCCACCACCGGGTCGGTGCCGAGTTCGACGCGCTCCTCCGTGAGCGGGACGGGGACCCAGTCGACCGTGAAGAGGGCGTCACGGTCGGCCGCCTGCAACCGCCCGGTCGGGAGCGGACGCACCACCAGCGACTCGACGGAGGCGACCGGCGCGCCGGAGGTGTCGGCCATCACGACCGACATGCCGTTGGCCGTGCCCCGGATGCGGACGCGGAGGTGGCCGGCTCCGGAGGCGTGCAGGGCGACTCCGGTCCAGGAGAAGGGGACTGCGCCCGCTTCCACACCGCCCGATGCCGCCGCCGCGTGCAGGGCGGCGTCGAAGAGCGCGGGGTGGAGTCCGTAGGCGCGGCCGTCCGTGCCCTCCGGAAGGCTCACCTCGGCGTAGACGTCGTGGTCGAGCTTCCAGGCCGCGCGCAGGCCCCGGAACACCGGGCCGTAGGTGAGTCCCGCGTCGGCCAGTGCGTCGTAGCAGTCCGCCACGTCCAGCTGCTCCGCGCCCCGCGGGGGCCATTCCACGACGTCGAAGGGGACCGCTTCGGCGCCCGAGGTCACCGCTCCGCCGGCGTGCAGTGTCCAGGGCCCGTCGGCCTCGCGTGCATGCACCGAGGCCGAGCGACGGCCCGTGCCGTCGGGCTGTCCCAGCCACACCTGCACCTGCACTCCGCTGCCCGAAGCGGGCAGCACCAGCGGGGCGGCGAGCGTCAGCTCCTCCACCGCACCGCAGCCCACCTCGTCGGCCGCCCGCAGCACCAGTTCCACCAGCGCCGTACCAGGCACCACCACGGACCCCGACACCACATGATCCGCCAACCACGGATGCGACGGCACCGACAGCCGACCGGTGAACAACAGCCCGCCGGACCCGGCCAGTTCGACCGCCGCACCGAGCAACGGATGCTCCGCGGAGTCCAGACCCGCGAACCGCACGTCACCCGAGCGCACCACTCTGGTCGACGGCCAGAACCGCTCGCGCTGGAACGCGTACGTCGGCAGGTCCACCCACCGCGCACCCTTACCGGCGTACAGCGACGCCCAGTCCACATCTCCGCCCCGGACGTACAGCTGTGCCAGGGCACCGAGCAGCGTCGTCTCCTCGGGCCGGTTCTTGCGCAGTACGGGAGCGAGCACGGCCTCGTCCGGCAGCGACTCCCGGGCCATGGCCGACAGGACGCCGTCCGGGCCGAGTTCGAGGAACCGCGTCACCCCTGCGGCGTGCAGCGTCTCGACGCCGTCCGCGAAGCGCACTGCTTCGCGGACGTGCCGGACCCAGTAGTCGGCCCGGCAGAGGTGTTCGGGCTCGGCGAGCCGGCCCGTCAGGTTCGAGACGACGGGGATCGTCGGCGTGCCGAGGGACAGTCGTGCCACCACCGCGCGGAAGTCGTCCAGCATCGGTTCCATCAGCGGCGAGTGGAAGGCGTGCGAGACCCGGAGTCGCGTGGTCTTGCGGCCCTCCGCTTCGAAGTGCGCCGCAACGGCCAGCACCGCGTCCTGCGCACCGGAGACCACCACCGACGACGGGCCGTTGACCGCCGCGATCGACACCTCGCCGGTCAGGTGCGGCAGGACCTCCTCCTCCGTCGCCCTGAGCGCCACCATCGTCCCGCCGGCCGGCAGCGCCTGCATCAGCCGGCCCCGGGCCGCCACCAACGCACCCGCGTCCGGGAGCGACAAGACACCCGCCACATGCGCCGCGGCGACCTCACCGATCGAATGGCCCGTCACGAAGTCGGCGCGTACGCCCCACGATTCCGCCAGCCGGTACAGCGCCACCTCGATCGCGAACAGCCCGGCCTGGGCGTACGCGGTCTGGTTCAGCGCCTCCGCGTCCTCGCCCCACACCACGTCCCGCACAGGGCGCTCCAGGTGCTCGTCCAAGGCGGCGCAGACCGCGTCGAACGCCGCCGCGAAGACCGGATAGCGACCGTACAACTCCCGCCCCATGCCCAGGCGTTGAGAGCCCTGACCCGAGAACAGGAAGGCGGTCTTCCCGGCGTCGGAGGTGCCCTCCGCCAGACCGGTGTAGGTCTCGCCCACCGCGAGTGCGGACAGGGCGAGCACCAGGGCGTCGCGGTCCTGGCCCCACACCACCGCGCGGTGGGGGAAGCGCGTCCGTCCGGTCACCAGTGAGTGGCCGATGTCCCGCGCGGACCGCGCGTCGCGGCCGGCGACGAGGGGCAGGAGGCGGGCCGCCTGGCCGCGCAGGGCGGACTCGCTCCGGCCGGAGAGCACCCACGCCAGCGCGCCGGGCTCGTCCTCGACCGCGTCCGGTACGGCGTCGTCCGCGATCGGTTCGGGCTGCTCCAGGATGACGTGCGCGTTCGTCCCGCTGACTCCGAAGGAGGAGACGCCCGCGCGGCGCGGACCCGTGCCCTGCGGCCACTCCGTCTCGGACGTCAGCAGTTCCACGGCGCCGGCGCTCCAGTCCACGTGCGTCGACGGCTCGTCGACGTGCAGCGTCCGGGGCAGGACGCCGTGGCGCATCGCCAGCACCATCTTGATGACACCGGCGACACCCGAGGCCGCCTGCGCGTGCCCGATGTTGGACTTGACGGTGCCCAGCAGCAGCGGCCGGTCGTCCGGCCGTTCCCGGCCGTAGGTGGCCAGCAGTGCCTGGGCCTCGATCGGGTCGCCCAGCGTCGTGCCGGTACCGTGCGCCTCGACCGCGTCCACGTCCGCCGCGGACACTCCCGCACTGGCCAACGCCTGGCGGATCACCCGCTGCTGCGACGGGCCGTTCGGCGCCGTCAGACCGTTCGACGCGCCGTCCTGGTTCACCGCCGAGCCACGCACCACGGCCAGCACCCGGTGCCCGAGGCGGCGCGCATCCGACAGGCGCTCCAGCACGAGCATGCCCACGCCCTCGCCCCACCCGACACCGTCGGCCGCGTCGGAGAACGCCTTGCAGCGCCCGTCCGCCGCCAGTCCGCGCTGGCGTGAGAACTCCACGAACGTCGTCGGGGTGGACATCACCGTCACGCCACCGGCGAGCGCCAGCGAGCACTCCCCCGCCCGCAGTGCCTGCGCCGCCAGGTGCAGTGCCACCAGCGACGACGAGCACGCCGTGTCGACCGTGACCGCCGGACCCTCGAAACCGAAGGTGTAGGAGACGCGGCCGGAGGCGATGCTGGCCGCGCTGCCGTTGCTGCGGAAGCCCTCGAACTGGTCACCGCCGAGGAGGTCTTCGTAGTCGGTGTACATCACGCCGGCGAAGACACCGGTCCGGCTGCCCCGCAGCGACGTCGGGTCGATGCCCGTCCGCTCGATGGCCTCCCAGGTCGTTTCCAGCAGCAGCCGCTGCTGCGAGTCCGTCGCCAGTGCTTCCCGGGGGCTCATGCCGAAGAACTCGGGGTCGAACTCCGGGGCCTCGTGGAGGAAGCCCCCGGAGCGGGTGTACGAGGTGCCGAACGCCTCGGGGTCCGGGTTGTGGAGGGCCTCCAGGTCCCAGCCACGGTCGGTGGGGAAGTCGGACACCGCGTCCGCGCCGTCGGACACCAGTCGCCACAGGTCCTCGGGGGAGGCCACGCCGCCCGGGTAGCGGCAGCTCATGCCGACGATCACCACCGGGTCGTCCGCCGCCCCCGTCGGTGACGGCACCGTCGGCGCGTGGGCCTCCTCCGGGGAGTCGAACAACTCGTCCAGCAGGAAGCCGACGAGCGTGCCGGCGGTGGGGTAGTCGAAGACGGCGGTGGACGAGAGGAGCATGCCGGTGGCGTCGTTGAGCCGGTTGCGCAGCTCGACGCCGGTCAGCGAGTCGAAGCCGAGGTCGTTGAAGGCCCGGTCCGGGTCGATGGTCTCGGGGTTCGCGTGGCCCAGGACCACGGCGATCTGGGCGCGTACCAGGTCCAGCAGCGCCTCGCGCCGCTCCGCCGCGCCCAGTGCGGACAGGCGCCCCACCAGGCCGGCGACCGCGGCGGAGCCGGCCACCACCGAGCGCCGGGTGCGGGTCCTGATCAGGCCGCGCAGGAGTGGCGGCACCGCGCCCTGCTCACGCAGGCCCGCGAGGTCGAAGCGGACGGGCAGCATGTGGGCGTCCCCGGCCGCCAGTGCGGCGTCGAAGAGGGCCACGCCCTGCTCGACGGAGAGCGGCGGCATGCCCTGGCGGGCGATGCGCTGCAGGTCGGCGTCGGTGAGGGTGCCGGTCATACCGCTGTCCTGGGACCAGGGCCCCCACGCCATCGACACCGCGGGCAGACCCGCCGCACGACGGTGGTGCGCCAGGCCGTCCAGGAAGGAGTTGCCCGCGGCGTAGTTGGCCTGGCCGGGGCTGCCGATCGCACCCGCCACGGACGAGAACACCACGAAGGCGTCCAGGTCCAGGTCCTTGGTCGCCTCGTGCAGGTGCCACGCCGCGTCCACCTTCGGACGCAGCACCGCGGCCAACCGCTCCGGCGTCAACGTCCCCACCACGCCGTCGTCCAGCACACCGGCCGTATGCACCACGACCGAAGGAACATGACGGCTGATCAGGTCCTGCACGGCGGCCGCGTCGGTGACGTCACATGCCTCCACGACGACCTGTGCACCGTGCTCCGCCAGTTCGGCGACCAGTTCCCCGGCCCCTTCCGCGGCCCGGCCACGACGGCTCACCAACAACAGGCTCCGCACCCCGTGCTCGACCACCAGGTGCCGCGCCACCGTACGTCCCAGACCACCCGTACCACCGGTGATCAGCACCGTGCCGGCGGTGTCCCAGACATGCTTCCGCTGCGCCTGGGCACGGGCCAGTCGCGGGACCAGCACCTCGCCGCCCCGCAGCGACAACTGCGGCTCGTCCGAGGCCAACGCCATGGGGAGCAGGTCCGTTTCGGCGTCGGTGTCCAGATCCACCAGACCGAAGCGGCCCGGGTTCTCCGACTGCGCCGACCGCACCAGACCCCACACCGCGGCGCCCGCGAGATCCGCACCGGACACCGCGCCCCGCGTGACGAACACCAGACGCGAGGACGCGAACCGGTCGTCCGCCAACCACGACTGCATCGCCGCCAGCGTCCGCGCGGTCGCGGCGTGGACCGCCTCGACCGTGCCGGGTCCGTCGAGGTCGGTCGTCACCGGCGTGAGCACCGCACCGGGAGCTCGGCCGGCTGCGGCAAGGGCGTCCAGGTCGGCGTAGTGCTCGATCAGCTCGGTCGACCATCCGGCGGCCGGGTCGGTGGCGAGACCGACCGCCGCGACGGTCTCCACGGCGTCGACCGGGGGCAGGCGCACGGGGTCCCACCGGAGGCGGAACAGCGCGTCGCGGCCGATCGGAGCCGTGCCGCTGTGCCACTGGTCGGCGGAGACCGTCCGCAGGACGAGGGCACCGATGGTGGCGACGGGCTCGCCCGTGGTGTCGGCGACGTCCACGGACACCGTGTCGTTGCCGTGCCGGGTGACCCGGACCCGTACCGCCGCGGCGCCGGAGGCGTGCAGCGAGACGTTTTCCCAGGCGAACGGGACGACGTCCTGCTCGATGCCGTTGAAGGTCACGATGTGCAGGGCCGCGTCCAGCAGTGCCGGGTGCAGGCCGTAGGCCGGTGCTTCGCCCTCGGCCGCGACGGGCAGGGCGACATCGGCGAAGACCTCGTCGCCACGGCGCCATGCGGCGCGCAGGCCCTGGAAGTGCGGGCCGTAGTCGAATCCGCGGTCGGCCAGGCGGGGATAGAAGTCGGTCAGCTCGACGGGCTCGGCGTCGGCGGGCGGCCAGGGCATCGCGGCGAGGTCGACGTCGGTGGCGGCCGGCTGCGGGTCGACGGCGAGTACACCGGTGGCGTGCTGCACCCACGGGTGGTCGCCGTCGCCCTCGGCCCTGGAACGCGCGCTGAACGTGCGGCGGCCCGCTTCGTCGGCGGGACCCACATGCAGTTGGAGGTGTACGCCGCCGTGCTCGGGAAGGATCAGCGGGGCGGCCAGCGTCAGTTCCTCGACGCGTTCGCAGCCGGCCTCGTCGGCGGCGCGGACCGCGAGTTCGACGAATGCCGTGCCCGGCAGCAGGACCGAGCCCATGATGGCGTGCCCGGCCAGCCACGGGTGGGTGGCGAGCGACAGGCGCGTGGTGAACAGCACACCGTCGCCGTCGGGCAGTTCCACGGCGGCGCTCAGCAGGGGGTGCCCGGCCGCTTCGAGGCCGACGGCGCCGATGTCCCCGGTGCGGGTGTGGTCGGGGGTCGGCCAGAACCGCTGGTGCTGGAAGGCGTACGTCGGCAGGTCGACGGGGCGCGCGTCCCGGGCGGCGGGGAACGATGTCCAGTCGATCTCGGCCCCGCTCACGTGCAGCTGCGTCAGGGCAGCGAGCAGGGTCGCCTCTTCGGGGCGGTCCCGGCGCAGGGCGGGGGCGAGAACGCCCTCGTCGGGGGCGCTGCGGTCGGTGGCGCCGTCGTCCGGCAGCGACTCGCGGGCCATGGCCGTGAGGGTGCCGTCGGGGCCCAGCTCCAGGAAGCGCGTCACGCCCTGCGCGTGCAGGGTGCGGATGCCGTCGGCGAAGCGCACCGCGGCGCGCACGTGGGTCACCCAGTACTCGGGGGTGCGCAGTCGGTCCTCGGTGGCGAGTTCGCCGGTCACGTTCGAGACGACGGACCGTTCCGGCTCGCCGTAGGACAGGCCCTCGGCGACCGCGCGGAAGTCGTCCAGCATCGGTTCCATCAGCGGCGAGTGGAAGGCGTGCGAGACCCGCAGCCGGGTGGTCTTGCGGCCCTCGGCCTCGAAGTGCGCGGCGAGCGCGAGCACCGCGGCCTCGGTGCCGGAGACCACGGTGGCCCGGGGGCCGTTCACGGCGGCGAGCGCGACGTCGTCGGTCAGGTGCGGCAGCACCTCCTCCTCGGTGGCCTGCAGCGCCACCATCGCGCCGCCGGCGGGCAGCGCCTGCATCAGCCTTCCGCGCGCCGCCACCAGCGCGCAGGCATCGGCCAGGGAGAACACCCCGGCGACGTGCGCGGCGGCGATCTCGCCGACGGAGTGTCCGGCCACGTACTGCGGGCTGACGCCCCAGGACTCCACGAGCCGGAACAGGGCCACCTCGAGGGCGAACAGCCCGGCCTGGGCGTAGACCGTCCGGTTCAACTCATCCGCGTCCTCGCCCCACACCACGTCCCGCAGGGGGCGGTCCAGGTGCTCGTCCAGGGCGGCGCAGACCGCGTCGAACGCCGCCGCGAAGACCGGATGTCCGGCGTACAACTCGCGTCCCATGCCCAGGCGTTGGGACCCCTGACCCGAGAAGAGGACGGCGTCCCGGCCGGTGTGGGCCGTGCCGGTGTCCAGGGCGGGGTCGGCCTCGCCGGCGGCGAGTGCGGTCAGGGCCCGCAGCGCGGTGGCGTGGTCGTCGGCGCGGACGGTCGCGCGGTGGGCGAAGGCCGTGCGGCGAGTGATCAGCGCGTGCGCGACGTCGGCGAGCCGCAGCGCGGGCTCGCGGTCGAGGTGGGAGTGGAGTCGGGCCGCCTGGGCGCGCAAGGCGCTCCCGCTCTTGGCGGAGAGCAGCAGCGGTACCGTCCCGACCGGGGTGGCGGGCGCTTCGGGTTCGGTGGCCGCGGGCAGTTCCAGGACCACGTGGGCGTTGGTACCGCTGATGCCGAACGCGGAGACGGCGGCGCGGCGCGGGTGGCCGGTGTCGGGCCAGTCGGTGTTCTCGGTGAGCAGTTCGACCGCGCCGGCGGTCCAGTCGACGTGCCCGGTGGGTTCGTCGACGTGCAGGGTGCGCGGCAACATTCCGTGCCGCATCGCCAGCACCATCTTCATCACGCCCGCCACACCGGCGGCGGCCTGGGTGTGTCCGAGGTTGGACTTCACCGCGCCCAGCAGCAACGGCTGCTCCGGCGGGTGCTCCTGGCCGTAGGTGGCCAGCAGTGCCTGGGCCTCGATCGGGTCGCCGAGCGTCGTGCCGGTGCCGTGCGCCTCCACTGCGTCGACTTCGGAGGCGGCCAGCTGGGCGTTGGCCAGGGCCTGTCGGATCACCCGCTGCTGGGAGGGGCCGCTGGGTGCGCTCAGGCCGTTGGAGGCGCCGTCCTGGTTGACGGCCGAGCCGCGGACGACGGCGAGGACCTGGTGGCCGTTGCGGCGGGCGTCGGACAGCCGCTCCACCAGCAGCAGACCGACGCCCTCGCTCCAGCCGGTGCCGTCGGCGGCCGACGCGAACGGCTTGCAGCGACCGTCGGGGGCCAGGCCGCGCTGCCGGGCGAACTCCACGAAGGAGGACGGTGTGGACATCACCGTCACGCCGCCGGCGACCGCCAGGGAGCACTCGCCCTGGCGCAGCGCCTGCGCCGCCATGTGCAGGGCCACCAGCGAGGAGGAGCACGCGGTGTCCACCGTCACGGCCGGCCCTTCGAAACCGAAGGTGTAGGAGACGCGGCCGGAGACGACGCTCAGGGCGTTGCCGGTGAGCCGGTGCCCGCCCGCTTCGTCCTGTGCGGTGTCCAACACGGCGCCGTAGTCCTGGGTGTTGGTGCCCGCGAAGACCCCGGTGCTGCTGCCACGGAGGGACTCCGGGTCGATGCCCGCCTGTTCGAGCACCTCCCAGGTGGTTTCCAGCAGCAGCCGCTGCTGCGGGTCCATCGCGAGGGCCTCGCGCGGCGAGATGCCGAAGAAGTCGGCGTCGAAGCCGGCCACACCGTCCAGGAAGCCGCCGCCGCGGGCGTAGGTGGTGCCCTGGTGGTCGGGGTCGGAGTGGTAGAGGCGGTCCAGGTCCCAGCCCCGGTCGGTGGGCATGGGGGTGATCGCGTCGCCGCCCTCGGCCAGGAGCCGCCACAGGGCCGCGGGTGAGTCCACGCCGCCGGGGAAGCGGCAGGCCATGCCGACGATCGCCACCGGCTCGTCGAGGGCGGCGGCCGACGCCTGCACGACCGTGGCGGGACCTGCGGCACCGAGGACCTCGGCGCGCAGGTATGCGGCGACCGCGACGGAAGAGGGATGGTCGAACAGCAGGGTGGTGGGCAGCCGCAGGCCCGTCGCGGCGGAGAGCCGGTTGCGCAGGTCGACTGCCATCAGGGAGTCGAATCCCTGCTCGCGGAAGGCGCGTTGGACGTCGACGGTGTCCGGTGAGGGGTGGCCGAGGACCTTGGCGGCCTCCTCCCTGACCATCGCCAGGAACGCCTGTTCCTGTTCGGCGGGCGGCAGTGCGCCGATCCGCTCGCGCAGCGGGGAGGCTCCCCGGCGCGGGCCGTCCGCGGGGCGGATGGCGCGGCGCGCCTCGGGCAGGTCTGCGATGAGGGGGCTGGGGCGGACGGCGGTCAGGGCGGGGGCGTAGGCGCTCCAGTCGATGTCCGCCACGGTCACGTGTGTCATGCCCTGGGCGAGGGCCTGGCGCAGGGCGGCGAGCGCGGGGGCCGCGGGCAGGGGCAGCAGTCCGTCGCGGCTCATCCGGTCGGCGGCGTCGCTGTCGGTGGCCATGCCGTCGCCCGCCCAGGGGCCCCAGGAGACGGAGGTGGCCGGGAGGCCCTGCCGGTGGCGTTGTTCGGCGAGGGCGTCCAAGTAGGCGTTGGCGGCGGCGTAGTTGGCCTGGCCGGGGTTGCCCAGGACACCGACGATCGAGGAGAACAGCACGAAGTGGTCCAAGTCCAGGTCCTGGGTGAGTTCGTGCAGGTTCCGCGCCGCCTGCGCCTTGGGGCGCAGCACGGTCTCGAAGCGCTCGGGGGTGAGCGCGTCGAGCACGCCGTCGTCCAGCACGCCCGCGGCGTGGACGACGCCGGTGAGCGGCAGGTGGGCCGGGATGTCGGCGAGGACGGCCGCCAGGGCGTCGCGGTCGGCGGCGTCGCAGGCGGCGAGGGTGACCTCGACGCCGCGGTCGGTGAGTGCGGCCGCGAGTTCCGGTGCGCCGGGAGCCTGTGGGCCGCGGCGGCTGGTGAGCACCAGGTGTTGGGCGCCGGCGCCGGCCAGCCAGTGGGCGAGGTGGGTGCCGAGGGCACCGGTGCCGCCGGTGACCAGAACGGTGCCGTGGGCGTGCCACGGGGCGTCGGTGTCCCCGGGGGCGACCCGTTCCAGGCGGCGGGTGAAGACCCCGGTCGGGCGGATCGCGACCTGGTCCTCCTCCCCCGCGAGGGTGCGCAGCAGCGCGGCGACGGCCCGCCCGTCCGGGTTTTCGGGGAGGTCGACGAGCCCGCCCCAGGTCTGCGGGGACTCCAGCGCGGCCACCCGGCCCAGGCCCCAGGTCTGGGCCTGTACGGGGCTGGTGAGGGCCTCGTGCCGGTCGACTGCGACGGCGCCGCGGGTCAGGCACCACAACGGTGCCTGGATGCCCGCGGTCTCCAGGGCGCGCAGCAGGCCGGCCGTGGCGGCCACGCCCCGGGGTAGGGCGGGCAGGTGCGGGTGGGCCCGTTCGTCGAGGGCCAGCAGGGAGAGCACGCCGTCGAAGGGGGTGTCGGTCCGGGCGAGGGCGTCACCGGGTTCGTCGGTGTCGGGGAGTTCCCTGACGTCGGTGTGCAGGCCCTGGTCGCGCAGGGCGTCCAGCAGGCGGACGGTCCACGGGTCGTCGGCGCGGCCGTGGGGCAGGACGACGAGCCAGTGTCCCGCGGCGGCAGGGTTGTCGGTGACGGTGCGCGGGGCCCAGTGGGTGTGGTAGCCGAGGCGGTCCGCGGTGGCCTGGATGCGGCGCCGTCGGTGCCAGGAGGACAGGGTGGGCAGGAGGTTGCCGAGGGAGTCCGCGTCGCTGCCGTCGATGGCGAGGACGGCCGACAGCTCCTGGAGGTCCTCGCGTTCGACGGCGGCCCAGAATCCGGCCTCGCCCGCCACGGCGGTGGCTGCTTCCGCCGGCTCGGGGTCGGCCGGGTCCAGCCAGTACCACTGCCGCTGGAAGGCGTAGGTGGGCAGTGCGACGTGGGGTGCGTTGCGGGTGCCCAGGCAGCCGGCCCAGTCGACGTGCGCGCCGTGTGCGAAGGCGGTGGCGATGCCCGTGGTGAGGGTGAAGTCCTCCGGGCGGCCGGCGCGCAGGAGGGGGACGAGGACAGGGGGGACCGGCCCGTCGAGGGTGGTCAGGCAGTCCTGGACCATGGGGGTGAGGACGCCGTCCGGGCCGATCTCCACGAAGGTGGTGACGCCCTCGGCTTCGAGGGTGCGCACGGCGGCGCAGAAGCGGACCGCTTCGCGGACCTGCCGGACCCAGTAGTCGGGCGAGCGCAGTTCGTCCTCGGTGGCGAGCTCGCCGGTGACCGTGGACACCACGGGGATGCGGGGGGCGTGGAAGGTCAGGTCGCGGGCGACGGACCGGAAGTCCTCCAGCATGGCGTCCATGTGCGGGGAGTGGAAGGCGTGGCTGACCCGCAGGCGTTTGGTGCGGCGGCCGTGGTCCGCCCAGTGGGCCGCGATCTCGGTCACGGCCTGTTCGTCGCCCGAGATGACGGTGGAGTCGGGCCCGTTGGCGGCGGCGAGGGAGACGTGCGCCTCGTGGCCCGCGAGGCTGTCCCGGATCTCCTCCTCGGTGGCCTGGATCGCCACCATGGCACCACCTTCGGGCAGTGCCTGCATCAGGGTGCCCCGCGCGGCGACCAGCCGCGCGGCGTCTTCGAGGGTCAGCACGCCGCTGACGTGGGCGGCGGCGAGCTCGCCGATGGAGTGGCCGGCGACGAACCGGGGCGCCACGCCCCAGGATTCGACGAGCCGGAACAGGGCGGTTTCCAGTGCGAAGAGGGCGGCCTGGGTGTAGGCGGTCCGGTCGAGGAGGGCCGCGTCGGCGCTGCCTTCGTCGGCGAAGACCACGTCGCGCAGCGGCCGATCCAGGTGCGGGTCGAGCTCGGCGCACACCGCGTCGAAGGCCGACGCGAACTCGGGGTGCGCGGCGTGCAGTTCGCGGCCCATGCCCAGGCGCTGGGAGCCCTGTCCGGCGAAGAGGAACGCAGTGGTGGTCTTGGCGGCGACGCCGCTGACCAGGCCGGTCGCACCGCGGCCGGCCGCCAGCGCGTCCAGACCCTCGACGAGCGCGTCGCGGTCGTCGGCGACGACGACCGCCCTGTGCTCCATGAGGGCCCGGGTGTCCACGAGGGCGTGGGCCACGGCGGTTGGTTCGAGGCCGGCGCGGTCGCGCACGTGGCGGCTGAGGCGTTCGGCCTGGGCGCGCAGGGCCGCTTCGGTGCGGGCGGACAGGATCCAGGGCAGCGCGCCGGATCGGGCGGCCTGCTCGGCAGCGGGTTCGGCCGCGTGGGCGGGTGCCTGTTCCAGGATCACATGGGCGTTGGTGCCGCTGATGCCGAACGAGGAGACGGCGGCGCGGCGGGGCCGATCGGTGCTCGGCCACGGCTCGGGCTCGGCGAGGAGCCTGGCGGTGCCCTCGCTCCAGTCGACGTGTCCGGTGGGCGCGTCCAGGTGGAGGGTCCTGGGCAGTTGCCCGTGCCGCATCGCCAGGACCATCTTCATCACGCCGGCGATACCGGCGGCGGCCTGGGTGTGCCCGATGTTGGACTTCATGGAGCCGATCAACACGGGCCGGTCCGCGGGGCGCTGCTGCCCGTAGGTGGCCAGCAGGGCGTGCGCCTCGACGGGGTCGCCGAGGGTGGTGCCGGTGCCGTGCGCCTCCACCGCGTCGATGTCCGAGGCGGCCAGGCCCGCGCCGGCCAGTGCCTGGCGTATGACGCGTTGTTGGGAGGGGCCGTTGGGGGCGGTCAGGCCGTTGGAGGCGCCGTCCTGGTTGACGGCCGAGCCCTTCAGCACGGCGAGCACGGGATGACCGTTGCGCACGGCGTCGCTGAGCCGCTCCACCACCAGCAGCCCGACACCCTCGCTCCAGCCCGTGCCGTCGGCGGCGGCCGCGAACGGCTTGCAGCGGCCGTCGGGGGCCAGGCCGCGCTGGCGGGAGAACTCCACGAACATCTGCGGTGTGGACATCACGGTCGCGCCGCCCACCAGGGCCATGGCGCACTCGCCGCGTCGCAGCGCGTGCATGGCCAGGTGCAGGGCGACCAGCGACGATGAGCAGGCCGTGTCCACGGTCAGTGCAGGGCCTTCGAGGCCCAGGACGTAGGAGATCCGGCCGGAGGCGATACTGATGTGGTTGCCGGTCAGCAGGTGTCCGCCGACCTCGTCGGCGCGTCGGCCCCCTTCGGCGTCGTACCCGCCGTGGCCGGTGCCGACGAAGACGCCGGTCTGGCTGCCCGCGAGGGACTGCGGGTCGATGCCGGCGTGTTCGACGGCCTCCCAGGCGGTTTCCAGCAGCAGTCGCTGCTGGGGGTCCATGGCGAGCGCCTCGCGCGGGGAGATCCCGAAGAAGGCGGGGTCGAACTCGCCCGCCTCGTGGAGGAATCCGCCCTCGCGCGCGTAGGCGGTGCCCTGGTGGGCCGGGTCGGGGTGGAAGAGCGCTTCCAGGTCCCAGCCGCGGTTGCGGGGGAAGGAGGAGATCGCGTCGACCCCGTCGCGCAGCAGCGCCCAGAGCTCTTCCGGCGCGCGGACGCCTCCGGGGAAGCGGCAGGCCATCGAGACGATCGCGATCGGCTCGCGCTGCTTCGCCTCGGTCTCGTCCAATTGCTGACGAGTCTCGTGAAGGTCTGCGATCGCGCGCTTGAGGTACTCGCGCAGCTTCTCCTCGTTCGACATCAGGACGCCAATCGTTCGGTGGAATGCCGGACTTGGAAAACAGAGCGTCGACACGCACGTCCGACCGGATCCCCACCATCTTCCAGAAGGTGGACTGCGGGTTTCCGTAGTTGAGTGCGCGGATGTGCGGCGGGGCGATGGGTGCGGGAACGCGCCGCGGCGGGCGGCCTGGTGGCCGCCCGCCGGGGCACCGCGTACTACGGCCGGGTCACTCCGCGTCGAGCGAGGCCAGCCATTCCTTGACGATCCGGGCGGTCTCCGGGGCGTCGTCGCGCATCATGGAGAAGTGGTCGGCCGGCACGCGGCGCAGTTCGGCCGTCGGGAACGCCTTGCTCTGCGTCTCCTCGGCCGCGGCCGCCGCGACGGCCTCCAGGCCGACGGACTCCTCGGTGGCGCGGACGACCAGGACGGGCGCGGTGGTGTGCGACACCTCGAGTTGGCCGAGCAGGTTCATCCACCGTCCCATGCCGGACAGCCTGGAGTTCGTCATCCGCACCGGTGACTCCTCGTCGACCACGAAGTTGCGGTGCATCAACCGGTCGTAGTCGATCTCCTCCTTGTCGTCGTGCCGGATGCTGACCGAGTCCAGCAGCACCACCGCTTCCGGCCTGATGCCCCAGGTGGCCTCCAGCAGCCCGGCGGCGGCGTAGGCGTACGTACCGCCGGAGGAGTGCCCGACCAGGACGAAGGGGTTGCCGTCGCTCGCGCGCAGGGCGCTCTCCGCGATGGTCCGGACCGCGGTCGTCACTGTGGACGGCAGTCGTTCCCCGGCGGCGAAGCCGACCAGCGGCACCGCGCTGACGTGCCGTTCGCCCCGGAAGGGTGCGGCGAACCTGGCGTACTCGTGGACACCGCCGTTGGCGGTCGGCGTGCTGACGCAGATCATCCGCGGTTCGGCGGGGCCTTCGGCGAGCGTGGTCGGCAGCGGCAGGTCCTCCAGTTCGGCCGTGTTCTCGAAGGTCTGGCGCAGGCCGGTCAGGGCCCGCAGCATGAGCCTGGCCTCCGGGAACTTGCCGTTGTCCATGGCGTCGAGGAACATCCGCTCCAGCGAGTCGGGCTCCGGTCCGGCCAGCAGCAGGCTCCCCGCGGACTCGGAGCCGGCGAGTCCGGGCTGTGCGGCGAATTCGCTGCGCAGCCGTGCTCCGAGGTCTGCGGAGGTCTTGGTGTCGAAGGCCAGGGTCGCCGGCAGTTGCAGGCCGGTGGCCGTGGCGAGCCGGTTGCGCAGCTCGATCGAGGTCAGCGAGTCGAGACCGAGTTCGTAGAAGTCCCGGCCGGGCTCGATCTCCGCCGGGGACGCGTAGCCGAGGATGAGGGCGGCCTCGCCGCGGACGAGGTCGACGAGGTGGCCGACGCGCTCCCCTTCCGGCAGCGCCAGCAGTTGCTGGGCGAAGGTGGCCGGAGTGCCGGACGTGCTCGTGGCACTGGAGGCGGTCCGCCTGCTGTGGCGGACCAGGCCGCGGAACATCGGGGGGATCTCCCCCTGCGGCACACGGGCGCCGGGGATCAGGCCCACCGCCATCACCACGGGCTCGGTGAAGTCCCGGGCGCGGTCGAACAGTGCCATGCCCTCCTCGATGGAGACCGGCGCCATGCCGTTGAGCCGCATGCGCGCCACGGTGGCCTGGTTCAGCGATTCGGCCATGCCGCCGCCGTCCCAGTGGCCCCATACCAGTGACTGGCCCGGCAGGCCCAGGGCGGCGCGGTGCCGGACCAGGCCGTCGAGGAAGGCGTTCGCGGAAGCGTAGTTGGCCACGCCCGGGGCGCCCAGTACGCCGGAGACGGAGGAGAACATGATGAACCCGGCCAAGCCGAGGTCCTTGGTGGCCTCGTGCAGATGCCAGGCGGCGTCCACCTTCGGGCGCAGGACCGGTGTCAGGCGCTCCGGGGTCAGCGCGGTCACCACGCCGTCGTCGAGGACACCGGCGAGGTGGACGACCGCGGTCAGCGGGTGCTCCGCCGGGACGGCGGCCAGGAGTGCGGCGAGCGCGTCCGGGTCCGCCGTGTCACAGGCCGCGATGGTCGGCAGCGCGCCCAACCCCCGCAGTTCCGCGATGAGTTCGTCCGCTCCCGCGGCCTTCGGTCCGCTGCGGCTGACCAGCAGCAGGTGCCGGGTGCCGTTCGCGGCGAGCCACCGGGCCAGTTCGATGCCCAGGCCGCCGGTGCCGCCGGTGATCAGTACGGTCCCCTCGGGGTCCCACTGCGACGGCCGTGTCACGGCATCGTCGGGCAGCCACGCCAGCCGCCCCATGAGCACCGCCCTGTCGCGCACGACGAACTGGGTCTCGCCGGTGGGCAGCAGGCCGGGCAGTGCCTCGGTGAGCACCGTCAGGTCGCCGCCGGCACCGTTCTCGTCCAGTTCCTCGACGTCGGCCAGGACGAAGCGGCCGGGGTGTTCCGCGATCGTCGAGCGCACCAAGCCCCACAGGGCGGCCCCGGCCGGGTCGCCGCCGTCCACCGCACCACGCGTCAGGAACACCAGCTGTGAGGTGCTGAAGCGCTTGTCGGCGATCCACTCCTGCACCAGCAGCAGCGCCTGGACCGTCAGCTCGTGCACCGCCGCCGGGAAGCCGTCCTGCGCGCGGGGAACGGGAACCATGACCAGGTCCGGGGTGCCCGTGATGTCGGCGAGCGACGCGGTCCCCAGCGGCGCCAGGACGGTGCTCCGGAGAGCGGGCGCGTCCTCCGTGCACGGTGCGGGAATCCACTCCAGGCGCAGCAGCCGGTCCCGCTGGCTGCGGACGGCCCGCTTGGGGGCTTCCGCCATGGGGCGCAGCGTGACGTGACGCGCCGACAGCACGGGGTCCCCGGAGGCGTCGACCGCCGTGACGCTGACGGAGTCCGTACCGGTCTTCGTGATCCGGGCCCGTACCGCCGCGGCGCCGGCGGCGTGCAGCGACACGTCCTCCCAGGAGGCTGCGGAGGAAAGGTGCTCCTCGTCGCCCGCGCCGCTGAAGGCGGTGGCGTGCAGGGCCGCTTCGAACAGTGCGGGGTGCAGGCCGAAGGACGCGGCGTCCGAGGCGAGGCCCTCCGGGAGTTCGGCTTCGACGAACGTGTCGTCGCCACGGACCCAGGCCGCCTGAAGTCCGCGGAAGGCGGCGCCGTACTCCGTCCCGTCGTAGTGGCCGTCCACGTCGACTTCGGAGGCGTCGCGGGGCGGCCAGACGGACGTGTCGAAGTCCGCGGTGTGCTCGCCGCTGGTGAGGGTGCCGGTGGCGTGCCGGGTCCACGGTGCGTCCGGTGTGGCCTGGGGCCGTGAGAAGAACCGGATCTGCCGGTCGCCCGCCTCGTCGGGAGCGCCCAGCCATACCTGGAGCACCAAGGCCGCGCCGTCGGCGAGCACCAGCGGTACGTCGAGGGCGAGTTCGGCGACGCGGTCGCAGTCGCACTCGTCGCCGGCCCGGACGGCGAGTTCGACGAAGCCGGCGGCCGGGAAGACGGCCGTGCCGCCCACCACGTGGTCCTTGAGCCAGGGGTGGGTCTCCATCGACAGACGGCTGGTGAACAGGATGCCGCTGCCGTCCGCCAGTGGCACCGCGGCGCCGAGCAGCGGGTGCTCGGTGGACACCAGGCCCGCGGAGGTCACGTCGCCCCCCAGTGCCCTCGGCTTCGGCCAGTAGCGGTGGCTGCGGAACGGGTAGGTGGGCAGGTCGACCCGTCGCGCACCGGTGCCGTCGAAGATCCTGGCCCAGTCCGCGTCGACTCCGGCGACGTGCAGCTGCGCCAGGGTGGTGAGCAGGGCCGTCTCCTCGGGGCGGTCCTTGCGCAGGGCGCTGACGGCGACGACGGTGCCGTCCACGTTGTGCGGGACCATCCCGGTCAGTGTCCCGTCGAGGCCCAGCTCCAGGAAGGCCGTGACGTCCTCGGCGGCCAGGGTGCGTACCGCGTCGGCGAAGCGGACGGGTTCACGGACGTTGCGGACCCAGTAGTCGGCGCAGCGCATCAGGTCGTCCGAGGCGCGCTCGCCGGTCACGGTCGACACCAGGGGAATGCGCGGCTCCTGGTAGGTGAGGCCCTCGGCCACCTGGCGGAAGTCGTCCAGGATCGGGTCCATCAGCGGGCAGTGGCCGGCGACCTGCACCGCCACCTGCCGTGTCTTGCGGCCCTCGGCGGCGAATGCCTCGGTGATGCGCTGCGTGGCGGGTCCGTTGCCGGCGATGACGACGGACTCCGGTCCGTTGACCGCCGCGATCGAGACACCGTCGACGAGCCGCGCGGTCGCCTCCGTCTCGCTCGCCTGGATCGCCACCATGATGGCGCCCTGGCCCTCGAGGGTGTTCATCAGCCGCCCGCGGGTGGCCACCAGGGTGCAGGCGTCCGCCAGCGAGAGGACCCCGGAAACGTGCGCCGCGGCGATCTCACCGAACGAGTGCCCGCCGACGAAGTCGGGTCGGACGCCCCAGGATTCGACGAGCCGGAACAGCGCGACCTGGATGGCGAACATGGCCGGCTGGGTGAACTCGGTCTGGTCCAGTCGTTCGGCGTCGGTGAGCATCACCTCCCGCACCCGGTCGTCGAAGTGGGCCAGTACGGCGTCCAGGGCCTCGGCGAACACCGGGAAGCGGGCGGCGAGCTCGCGCCCCATCCCGACCCGCTGGCCACCCTGGCCCGGGAACATCATCGCCAGCGTGCGGTCCTCGGCCGTGCCGCGCGCCACCTCGTCCCCGGCGAGCAGCACCGCGCGGTGCGCGAAGACCGGCCGCCCGGTGGCCAGTGAGAAGCCCACGTCGAGCGGTGCGAGTTCCGGCCGCTCGCCGACCCAGTCCCGGAGCTGCGCGATCCCGTCGGCCAGCGCCTCGGGGACCTTGCCCGAAACGAGCCACGGTACCGCCTGCGGCTCGACGGCCGGGGTGTCCCGCTCGGTCCGGTCGGCACCGGCCGGTGCCTGTTCGAGGATGGCGTGGGCGTTGGTGCCGCTCATGCCGAACGAGGAGACGGCGCCGCGGCGCGGGCGGCCGGTGTCGGGCCAGTCCTTCTGCTCCGTGAGGAGTTCGACGTCCCCCGCCGTCCAGTCGACGTGCGAGGAGGGCGTGCCGATGTGGAGGGAGCGCGGCAACACGCCGTTCCGCAGCGCCATGACCATCTTGATGACGCCGGAGACACCGGCTGCCGCCATGGTGTGGCCGATGTTCGACTTGAGCGAGCCCAGCAGCAGCGGCCGCCCCTCGGGCCGGTCCTGGCCGTAGGTGGCGAGCAGCGCCTGGGCCTCGATCGGGTCACCGAGCGAGGTACCGGTGCCGTGCGCCTCGACGGCGTCCACGTCCGAGGGCGCGAGCCCGGCGTGCGTCAGGGCCTGGCGGATGACCTGCTGCTGGGACGGTCCGTTGGGAGCCGTCAGGCCGTTGGAGGCGCCGTCCTGGTTCATGGCCGAGCCACGCACGACGGCGAGGACCTCGTGGCCGTTGCGGCGGGCGTCGGACAACCGCTCCAGGACGACCACGCCCACGCCCTCGGCCCAGCTGGTGCCGTCGGCGTCGTCGGAGAATGCCTTGCAGTGGCCGTCCGACGCCAGCGCGCCCTGCCGGCTGAATCCGGCGATGCTCATCGGTGTGGACAGCAGCGTCACACCACCGGCGAGGGCGAGCGAGCACTCGCCGTTGCGCAGGGCGTGGGCCGCGAGGTGCAGCGAGACGAGCGAGGAGGAGCACGCGGTGTCGACGGTGAGGGCCGGGCCCTCCAGGCCGAACGTGTAGGAGATCCGGCCGGACAGGACGCTGCTGGCGAGCCCGGTGCTGGCGTGCGCCTCGACGTCCTCGCTGGAGTTCATCAGGATGCTGCCGTAGTCGGCGCCGCTGGTGCCGACGAAGACGCCGGTCTCGGTGCCCCGCAGCGACACCGGGTCGATGCCGGCCCGCTCGACGGCCTCCCAGGAGGACTCCAGCATGAGCCGCTGCTGCGGGTCCATCGCCATGGCCTCGCGGGGGGAGATGCCGAAGAAGGGGGCGTCGAAGTCGGCGAGGCCGTCCAGGAAGCCGCCCCTGGACGCGGAACTGCGACCCTGGTCGCCCTCCGCGCCGCCCAGCAGGGTCTCCAGGTCCCAGCCGCGGTCCGTCGGATAGGCGGAGATGCCGTCGCGCCCGTCGACGACGAGGCGCCACAGGTCCTCCGGGGACCGCACGCCGCCGGGCAGCCGGCAGGCCATGCCGACGATGACGACCGGATCGTCGGCGGACACCGTGCGGATCGCGGCCGGGGCGTGGGCCGCACCGTGCTCGTCGAGGAGTTCGGCGATGAGGTGGCCGGCGAGTGCGGTGGGGTTGGGGTAGTCGAAGACGAGGGTGGCGGGCAGACGCAGGCCGGTGGCCGTGGACAGCCGGTTGCGGAGTTCGACGGCGGTCAGCGAGTCGAAGCCCAGGTCGTGGAAGTCCCGCCGGACGTCGATCGCCTTGGCCGAGGTGTGCCCGAGCACGGCGGCGGCCTCGGTCCGTACGAGATCGAGGGTGAAGGCGCTCCGCTCGTCCGCGGTCAGCTCCGTCAGCCGCCGGGTCAGTCGCGCGGCCGCCTCGGTGCCGCCGGCGGAGATCGCCGCCGTACGGCGGCCGCCCTTGATCAGACCCCGCAGCACCGGAGGCACGGCGCCTCGGCCACGGGCGCCGGTGGCCAGGGTGCCGAGCGGGACGAGGTGCGCCTCGTCGGTCGCGGTGGCGGCGTCGAACAGCGCCAGTCCCCGCTCGACCGACAGCGGCGGCACGCCCAGGGACGCGATCCGCTCCGGTGCCGTGGCGGAGGACGCCCGGGTGATCCCGTCCTGCCGTGCCCAGGCGCCCCAGGCGAGGGACTGGGCGGGCAGGCCCTGCGCCGTGCGGTGCCGGGCCAGCGCGTCGAGGAAGGCATTGCCCGCGGCGTAGCCGCCGTGGCCGGTGCTCCCTACGACGCCCGAGACGGACGAGTACAGCACGAACGCGGCGAGGTCGAGGTGCTCGGTGGCCTCGTGCAGGTGCCAGGCCGCGTCCACCTTCGGCCGCAGGACGACCGACAGCCGCTCGGGCGTCGACGACGCCAGCTCGTCACCGTCGAGGATGCCGGCGGTGTGGATCACGGCGGTCAGCGGGTGCGCGGCGGGCACCGCGCCCACCGCCGCTGCCACGGCCTCCCGGTCGGCCACGTCACATGCCAGGAAGGTCACCTCGGCACCGTGCCCGGCAAGTTCCGTCCGCAGCACGTCCGCACCAGGTGCCTCCGGGCCACCGCGGCTGGCCAGCAGCAGATGCCGTACACCGCGCTCGGCCACCAGGTGCCGGGCCAGCTCACCGCCCAACGCACCCGTGCCACCGGTGATCAGCACGGTCCCGTCCGGGTCCCAGGACCGCGGCATCGTCAGCACGATCTTCCCGATGTGCTGCGCCCGGCTCATGAACCGGAACGCCTCCGGCGCCCGCCGCACGTCCCACGTCGTCACCGGCAGCGTCCGCAACGCCCCCTGCCCGAACAACTCCGTCAAGGCGTCGAGCATTTCCCGGGTGCGCTCCGGGCCCGCTTCCGCGAGGTCGAAGGCGCGGTAGTGCGCTCCGGTGGCGGACCGGGGGTCACGGATGTCGGTCTGGCCCATCTCCAGGAAGTGGCCGCCCGGGGCGGTCAACCGCAGGGAGGCGTCGACGAACTCGCCCGCCAGCGCGTTGAGGACGACGTCCACACCGCGGCCACCGGTGACCGCCCGGAACCGCTCCTCGAAGTCCGTCGTACGGGACGAGGCGATGTGGTCGTCCGCGACGCCCAGCTCGCGCAGGGTGTCCCACTTGCCCTCGCTGGCCGTGGCGAACACCTCGGCCCCCAGATGCCGGGCAAGCTGGATCGCCGCCATGCCCACACCACCGGCACCGGCGTGCACGAGGATCGACTGCCCCGGCCGCAGATCCGCCAGATCCTTCAAGGCGTAGTACGCGGTCAGGAAGACCAGCGGTACGGAGGCGGCCCGGGCGGCCGACCAGTCCTCGGGGACGCGGGTCAGCAGCCGCTCGTCGGCGACGGCCTCCGGGCCGAAGCCGCCGAAGACCATGCCCATCACGCGGTCGCCCGGGTGCAGCCCGCGCACGCCGGGCCCGGTCTCGGTCACCACACCGGCGGCCTCGGCACCCAACGGCCCGGCCTCGCCCGGATACATGCCCAGGGCGTCCAGGACATCACGGAAGTTGACGCCGGCGGCCTGGACCCGGATGCGGACCTGGCCCGCGCCGAGAGGCTCCAGGACCTCCGGGCAGGGCGCGAGGACCAGCTTGTCGAGGCTGCCCTTGGCCGTGCTGTCCAGCCGCCAGGCAACCTCCGCGGGCGGCAACAGCCCGGCACCACCGCCGAGCTGAGCCAGCCGCGCCACCCGGACGACACCGTCACGCACCACGAACTGGGCGTCCTCGGTGGCCAACAGCCCCGGCAGGGCCGCAAGCACCCCGGCGACGTCCCCACCCTGGCCGTCCTCGCCGTCCCGGCCGTCTTCGAGATCCAACAGCACGATCCGGCCCGGGTTCTCCGACTGCGCCGAGCGCACCAGACCCCACACCGCACCCGCGGCCACATCCCGTACGGACTCGCCCTCGACGGCGGAGACCGCGCCCCGCGTGACGAACACCAGCCGCGCGGCAGCCGACTCCTCGCGCTCCGCCCACTCCTGGAGCAGGCCCAGGACCCGGGACGTGAGCGCGTGTGCCACGGCGGGCACGTCATCGGCACCGTCAACGTCCGTACCACCGAGCACGGGGACCAGCACGAGGTCCTCGTCACCGGTCAGATCGGCCAGGGACGCGACCGAGGCGCCCACACCCAACGCGTCGGCGCCCAGGGACACACACCGGACGTCGGCGGGCCGCACCTCGGGCGCCGCCACCCAGTCCAGCGACAGCAACGCGTCGAATTCCGCACGGCGTTGTGCCGTCAACGGGGCCGCCGCGTCGGCCAGTTGGCCGCGGAGGACGAGTGCCTCGGCGGACAGTACGGGCGCGCCCTCGACATCGACGGCCGCGATGGACACCGAATCGTCCCCGGTCCTCACCACCCGGGCCCGCAGCACCGCCGCTCCCCCGGCGTGCAGCGACACACCCCGCCAGGCGAACGGCAGGAGGAGGTCCCGCTCGCTGCCGACCCCGGCCATCTGGCGGGACTGGAGCACCGCGTCCAGCAGCGCCGGGTGGATGCCGAAGGAACCGGCCTCCTCGGCCACCTGGGCCGGCAGCGCGGCCTCGACGAAGAGCTCGTCGCCGCGGCGCCAGGCCGCGCGCAGTCCCTGGAAGGCCGGGCCGTACCCGGTCCCGTCATAGAAACCCGCCAGATCCACGACAACGGCGTCCTGCGGCGGCCAGACCGCGGAACCGAACTCCGCGATCCGCTCACCGCCGGTCAGGGTGCCGTGGGCATGCTGGACCCACGGCTGCTCGGCGGGCCCTTCGGCGGGTGCGTCAACGCGCGAGTGCACCGAGATCGTCCGGGCACCCGCCTCGTCGGGGGCGCCCACCAGCACCTGGACCTGCGCGGCGCCGTCCTCCGTGAGCGTCAGGGGTGCGAGCAGGACGAACTCCTCGACCCGGTCGCAGCCGACCTGGTCACCGGCGCGCATGGCCAGCTCCAGGAAGCCGGTGGCCGGGAAGAGGACCCGGCCGCCCATCTCGTGGTCGGCCAGCCACGGGTACGTCTGCAGCGACAGCCGGCCGGTGAAGACCACCTCGCCGGAGTCGGCGAGAGTGAGGGTCACGCCCAGCAGCGGGTGTTCGGCCGGGAGGAGCCCGGCGCCGCTGACGTCCCCGGAGAGCGCGGCGGGCCGGGGCCAGTACCGCTCGTGCTGGAAGGGGTAGGTCGGCAGCTCCACACGGCGGGCGCCCGTGCCCGCGAACCACGCCGCCCAGTCCACCCCCACACCCGCGACGTGCAACCGCGCCAACGCCGTCACCAGCGCCGACTCCTCCGGACGGTCCTTGCGCAACGCGCTGACGAACACCGCGGCCTCGTCCGCACCATGCTGCGCCATCGCCGTCAGCACACCGTCGGGACCCAACTCCAGGAAAACCGAGGCACCTTCGGCCTCGAGCGCACGGACCCCGTCCGCGAAGCGCACCGTCTCCCGCACATGCCGCACCCAGTAACCAGGCGAACACACCAGCTCCTGGGAGGCGAGCTCCCCGGTCACGTTGGACACCAGGGGAATCTCCGGTGCCTTGAACGACAGCCCCTCGACGACCTGCCGGAAGTCCTCCAGCATCGGTTCCATCAACGCCGAGTGGAAGGCATGGCTCACCGACAGGCGCTGCGTCTTGCGTCCCTGGGCCGCCAGCTCCCCGGCCACCCGGAGCACCGGGGCCTCTTCGCCGGCGAGCACCACCGACTCGGGGCCGTTGACCGCCGCGATCGACACCCCGTCGGCCAGCCGCGGACGCACCTCGTCCGCGGCGGCCTGGACAGCCACCATCGCACCGCCCGCAGGCAGCGCCTGCATCAACCGCGCCCGCGCCGCCACCAGCACGCACGCGTCGTCCAGCGACAACACCCCGGACACGTGCGCCGCCGCGATCTCACCGATCGAATGCCCCGCCACGAAGTCCGGACGGATCCCCCAGGACTCCACCAACCGGAACAACGCCACCTCGACGGCGAACAACGCCGGCTGCGTGAACCCCGTCTCGTCCAGACCCTCCGCGTCACCGAACATCACCGCACGCAGTTCCCGCAGTTCACCGTCGAACTGCGCCAGCACCGCGTCCAGTGCCTCGGCGAAGGCCGGGAACCGGCCGTACAGCTCCCGGCCCATCCCCACCCGCTGCGCACCCTGCCCCGAGAACAGCACCGCCGTCTTCCCGGCCGTGTCCTGGGCGAAGCCGCGTGCCACCTCCACGGTCTCGTCGCCCTCGGACAGCAGTACCGCCCGGTGCTCCAAGTGCGCCCGGGTGGTCGCCAGCGAGAATCCCAGGTCGATCGGGGACGGGCCGGTCAGCGCGGCGATCTGCGCGCGCTGCGCGGCCAGTGCTTCCTCGGACCTGCCCGACACCAGCCACGGCACGACCGTCGGCGCAAGCTCCGCAGCGGTGTGCAAAGCGCCCTGGGCGTCGTTCTCGGCCGGCTCCCCGGGTTCCTCGGCGCGCGGTGCCTGCTCCAGGATGACGTGGGCGTTGGTGCCGCTGATGCCGAACGACGACACGCCCGCCCGCCACGGCCGGTCGGCCGCGGGCCACGCACGGGACTCCGTCAGCAGCTCCACCGCCCCGGACTCCCAGTCCACGTGCGACGACGGCACGTCGGCGTACAGCGTCTTCGGCAGGACGCCGTGCCGCAGCGCGAGGACCATCTTGATGAGTCCCGCCGCGCCGGCCGCGGCCTGGGTGTGGCCGAGGTTGGACTTCACCGAGCCGAGGTACAGCGGGCGTTCGGGGTCGCGGTCCTGGCCGTAGGCGGCGAGCAGTGCCTGGGCCTCGATCGGGTCGCCCAAGGTGGTGCCGGTGCCGTGCGCCTCGACGGCGTCCACGTCCGAGGGCGCGAGCCCGGCGTTCGTCAGGGCCTGCTGGATCACCCGCTGCTGGGACGGGCCGTTGGGTGCCATCAGGCCGTTGGAGGCGCCGTCCTGGTTGACGGCAGAGCCGCGGACGACGGCGAGGATCTGGTGTCCGTTGCGGCGGGCGTCGGAGAGGCGCTCCACGACGACGATGCCGACGCCCTCGGACCAGCCGGTGCCGTCGGCGTCGTCGGAGAACGCCTTGCACCGGCCGTTCGACGCCAGCCCGCCCTGCCGGGTGAATCCGGCGAAGCTCATCGGGGTCGACATCACCGTCACGCCACCGGCCAGGGCGAGCGTGCACTCACCGCTGCGCAGGGCGTGGGCCGCCAGATGGAGCGAGACGAGCGAGGAGGAGCACGCGGTGTCGACGGTGAGGGCCGGGCCCTCCAGGCCGAAGCTGTACGAGAGCCGTCCCGACAGGATGCTGCCCGCGAGCCCGGTGCTGCCGTGGCCCTCGATGTCCTCGCGGGAGTTCAGCACGGCGTTGATGTAGTCGACGCCGCTGGTGCCCACGAAGACGCCGGTCCGGCTGCCCCGCAGGGACACCGGATCGATGCCGGCACGTTCCAGCGCTTCCCAGGAGGTCTCCAGCAGCAGCCGCTGCTGCGGGTCCATCGCCACGGCTTCACGGGGTGAGATGCCGAAGAAGCCCGCGTCGAACGAGGCGGCGTCGACGAAGCCACCTTCGGCGGTGGCGCTGCTGCCGCCGCCCTCACCGCTGAGGATGTCGAGGTTCCAACCACGGTCCGTGGGGAATGCCGAGATGCCGTCGCGACCGTCGTCCAGCAACTGCCAGAGCTCTTCCGGCGACCGCACTCCGCCCGGCAGCCGGCAGGACATGCCGACGATGGCTATCGGCTCCTGCTTGGCGGACTCGGCCTCCCGCAGTCGTTGGCGCGTCTGGTGCAAGTCGTTCGTGACCCACTTGAGGTAGTCGACGAGCTTCTTGTCGTTCGGCATGACGTGGAACCTTCCGTGTAAATGCAGTGGGTCTGACTCAGAGTTCGTTCTGCCGGCCGAGCTCGTTGTCGATGAAGGCGAAGATCTCGTCGGTGCTGGCGGATTCGATCCGTTCGGATACCTGCGCGTCGTCCTCCTCCGCCGTGGTCCCGCGCCAGTCGTCCAGGATCTGCGCCAGGCGGCCTGCGACGGCGGCCCTGGTACGGGCGTCGGGCTCGCTGGAGGTGAGCGTGGCGTCGAGGCGTTCCAGCGCGGCGAGGAGGTCCGGGCCCGCGGCGGAGTCGTCCACGAGCTGCGCGACGAGGTGTTCGGCGAGTGCGGCGGGGTTGGGGTAGTCGAAGACGAGGGTGGCGGAGAGCCGCAGGCCGGTGGCGGTCGAGAGCCGGTTGCGCAGTTCGACGGAGGTCAGCGAGTCGAAGCCCAGGTCGTTGAACTCCCGCCGGGTGTCGATCGCCTTGGCCGAGGCGTGCCCCAGCACGGCGGCGGCCTCGGTCCGCACGAGGTCGGTCATGATGCGCGGACGTTCTTCCGCCCGTGCCTCGCGCAGTCGTTGGCCGAGCGTCGCGGCCGCCTCGGCTCCGCCCGCGGAACTCGCCGCCGTCCGGCGGGCGCCCTTGACCAGGCCCCGCAGCACCGGCGGCACGGTGCCGCGGTCCCGGGCGCCGGTGCCGACCGGCCCGAGGGGGACGAGGTGGGCCCCGTCGGTCGTGCCGGCGGCGTCGAGCAGCGCCAGTCCCTGTTCGACGGTCAGGGGCGTGGCTCCGGCGGAGGCGATCCGCTGCACGTCGATGTCCGACAGGGTGGCGGTCATGCCGCCGCTCGGGGCCCAGGCCCCCCAGGAGAGGGACTGGCCGGGCAGGCCCTGCGCCGTGCGGTGCCGGGCCAGCGCGTCGAGGAAGACGTTGCCCGCGGCGTAGTTGCCCTGTCCCGCGGTGCCGAGCACGCCCGAAACGGACGAGTACAGCACGAACGCGGCGAGGTCGAGGTGCTCGGTGGCCTCGTGCAGGTGCCAGGCCGCGTCCACCTTCGGGCGCAGCACGGCCGACAGCCGCTCGGGCGTCAACGACGCCACCACGCCGTCGTCCAGGACACCCGCGGTGTGGATCACCGCGGTCAGGGGGTGGGCGGCGGGCACCGCTTCCACCGCCGCGGTCACCGCCGCGCGGTCGGCCACGTCGCACGCGCGCAGGGTCACCTCGGCGCCGAGGGCGGCGAGTTCCGCCCGCAGTTCGCCCGCGCCGGGCGCGTCCGGACCGCTGCGGCTGACCAGCAGCAGGTGCCGGACGCCCCGCTCGGTCACCAGGTGTCGGGCCAGTTCGCCGCCGAGCGCACCGGTGCCGCCGGTGATCAGCACGGTGCCGTCCGGGTCCCAGGCGCGCGGCAGGGTCAGCACGATCTTCCCGATGTGCTGCGCCCGGCTCATGAACCGGAACGCCTCCGGCGCCCGCCGCACGTCCCAGGTCGCCACCGGCAGTGTCCGCAGGGCGTCCTGGGCGAACAGCTCCAGCAGCGCGGTGAGCATCTCCCGGACCCGGTCGGGGCCCGCGTCGGCGAGGTCGAACGCCTTGTAGTGCACCGGGGCGGTGGCCTCGGGCTCGCGGATGTCGGTCTTGCCCATCTCCAGGAAGTGGCCGCCCGGGGCGGTCAACCGCAGGGAGGCGTCGACGAACTCGCCCGCCAGCGCGTTGAGGACGACGTCCACACCGCGGCCACCGGTGACCGCCCGGAACCGCTCCTCGAAGTCCGTCGTACGGGACGAGGCGATGTGGTCGTCGGCGACGCCCAGCTCGCGCAGGGTGTCCCACTTGCCCTCGCTGGCCGTGGCGAACACCTCGGCCCCCAGATGCCGGGCAAGCTGGATCGCCGCCATGCCCACACCACCGGCACCGGCGTGCACGAGGATCGACTGCCCCGGCCGCAGATCCGCCAGATCCTTCAAGGCGTAGTACGCGGTCAGGAAGACCAGCGGCATCGAAGCCGCCTGCTCCGCCGTCCAGTTCTCGGGGACGGGCGCCAACAGTCGCTGGTCGGTCACCGCGACCGGGCCGTAGCCGCCGAAGACCATGCCCGTGACGCGGTCGCCCGGGCGCAGTCCGTGCACGCCGGGCCCGGTCTCGGTGACCACGCCGGCGGCCTCGGCGCCCAACAGGCCCGCCTCGCCCGGGTACATGCCCAGGGCGTTCAGGACGTCGCGGAAGTTGACGCCGGCGGCCTGCACCTGGAGGCGGACCTGGCCCTCGGTGAGGGGCTCCAGGATCTCCGGGCAGGGGGCGAGGACCAGGTTGTCCAGGCTGCCCTTGGCCGCGCTGTCCAGCCGCCACGGCACGTCGGCCGGCGGCAACAGCCCCGCGTTGCCGCCGAGCGGGGCCAGGCGCGCCACCCGGACCACGCCGTCGCGGACCACGAACTGGGCGTCGTCGGTGGCCAGCAGACCCGGCAGGTCCGCAAGCACCTCGGCGACCGCCCCGTCCCGCCCGGCTTCGAGGTCCAGCAGCACGATCCGCCCGGGGTTCTCCGACTGCGCCGAGCGCACCAGACCCCACACCGCAGCCGCGGCCACGTCCGCTACGGCCTCCCCCTCCTCGGCGGAGACCGCACCGCGGGTGACGAACACCAGGCGGGACGAGGTGGATTCGTCCCGGTCGAGCCAGTCCTGAAGCACTCCCAGGGCCCGGGCCGCCAGCGCGTGCGCCGCGGCGGGCACGTCGCCGGCCGCCGTACCGGACACGGGGACCAGCACGAAGTCCTCGTCGCCGGTCAGGTCCGCCAGGGACGTGGCCGAGGCACCGGCGCCCAACTCGTCGGCGCCCAAGGACACGCACCGGACCTCGGTGGGTTCCCTCTCGGGCGCCGCCGTCCAGTCCAGCGACAGCAGCAGGCCGTCCTCCGCGCCGCGCTGTCCGGCACGACCGCCGCCGGGGGCCTGGTAGGCGCGGATCACCATCGCCTCGGCGGACAGCACGGGGGCGCCTTCGACGTCGACGGCCGCGATGGACACCGAGTCGTCGCCGGTCTTCACCACCCGGGCCCGCAGCGCCGCGGCTCCCCCGGCGTGCAGCGACACGCCCCGCCAGGCGAACGGCAGGGAATCCTCCTGCTCGCTGCCGACGCCGGCCAACCGGTGGGACTGGAGCACCGCGTCCAGCAGCGCCGGATGGATCCCGAAGGAACCGGCCTGCTCGGCGGCCTCGGCCGGCAGCGCCACCTCGACGTAGGCCCCGTCCGCGCACTGCCGCACCGAGCGCAGGCCCTGGAAGGCCGGGCCGTAGCCGGTCCCGTCGTAGAAGCCGGCCAGGTCCACGGCCGCGGCGTCCTGCGGCGGCCAGACCGTAGAGCCGAAGTCCACGATCCGTTCACCGCTGGTCAGGGTGCCCTGAGCGTGCTGGACCCACGGCTGGTCGACCGGACCGTCGGCGCGCGAGTGCACCGAGATCGTCCGGGCCCCCGCTTCGTCCGGGGCGCCGACCACCACCTGGACCTGCGCGGCGCTCTCGTCGGTGAGCACCAGGGGCGTCAGCAGGAGGAACTCCTCGACCCGGTCGCAGCCGACCTGGTCACCGGCGCGCATGGCCAGCTCCAGGAAACCGGTGGCCGGGAAGAGGACGCTGCCGCCCATCCGGTGGTCGGCCAACCACGGGTACGCCTGCAACGACAGCCGGCCGGTGCACACCACCTCGCCGGAGTCCGCGAGGGTCAGCGTGGCGCCCAGCAGCGGATGTTCGGCGGGCTGGAGGCCCACCGCGGTCACATCGCCGGCGAGCGCGGCGGGCCGGGGCCAGTACTTTGCGTGCTCGAAGGGGTAGGTCGGCAGGTCCACGCGACGGGCGCCGGTGCCCGCGAACCACGCGGCCCAGTCCACCGCCACCCCCGTGACGTGCAGCCGCGCCAACGCCGTCGCCAGCGCCGGTTCCTCGGACCGGTCCTTGCGCAGCGCACTGACGAACACCGCGGCCGGGTCCGCCCCGTCCTGCGCCATCGCCGACAGCACACCGTCGGGCCCCAACTCCAGGAAGACCGAGACGCCTTCGGCCTCGAGCGCCCGCACGCCGTCGGCGAAGCGCACCGTCTCCCGCACGTGCCGCACCCAGTAGCCGGGCGCACGCACCACCTCCTCGGAGGCGAGCTCACCCGTCACGTTGGAGACGATCGGGATCTGCGGTGCGTGGTACGTCAGGCCCTCGGCGACCCGTTGGAAGTCCGCCAGCATCGGCTCCATCAACGCCGAGTGGAAGGCGTGGCTGACCGGCAGCCGCCGGGTCTTGTGCCCCGCGGCCGCCAACTCCTCCGCGATCCGCAGGACCTGGGACTCCGTCCCGGAGAGGACCACTGCCTCGGGACCGTTGACCGCCGCGATCGACACCCCGTCGACCAACCGGGCCGCCACCACCTCCTCCGCCGCCTGCACGGCCACCATCGCCCCGCCCACCGGCAGCGCCTGCATCAACCGCGCCCGCGCCGCCACCAGCACGCACGCGTCGTCCAGCGACAACACCCCGGACACGTGCGCCGCCGCGATCTCACCGATCGAATGCCCCGCCACGAAGTCCGGACGGATCCCCCAGGACTCCACCAACCGGAACAACGCCACCTCGACGGCGAACAACGCCGGCTGCGTGAACCCCGTGTCGTCCAAACCGTCCGCGTCACCGAACATCACGTCCCGCAGCCCGGCGTCGAAACGTTCCAACACCGCGTCCAGCGCCTCGGCGAACACCGGGAACCGGCCGTACAGCTCCCGGCCCATCCCCGCCCGCTGCGCACCCTGCCCCGAGAACAGCACCGCGAGGGAGCGGTCCGCCTCGGCACGGCCCCGGGCCGCCTCGGACAGTTCGCCGTCGGGGCCCTGTGCCAGGAGCACCGCGCGGTGCTCGAAGAGCGACCGATCCGCGGCGAGCGAACGGCCGACGTCCACCGGTGACAGCGCGCCGCCGTGCGTCGAGATCCGCTCGATCTGGGCCGCCAGAGCCGGTGCGGACTTGGCGGACAGCAGCCACGGCACGACCGTCGGCGCCCACTGCGGTTCCGCCGCGGGCTCTTCGGCCGGCTCCGCCTGTTCGATGACGACGTGGGCGTTGGTGCCGCTGATGCCGAACGACGACACGCCCGCCCGCCACGGCCGGTCGGCCGCGGGCCACGCACGGGACTCCGTCAGCAGTTCCACCGCCCCGGACGCCCAGTCCACGTGCGGCGACGGCGCGTTCACGTGCAGCGTCTGCGGCAGCACACCGTGCCGCAGGGCGAGCACCATCTTGATGATCCCCGCGACCCCCGCTGCGGCCTGGGTGTGGCCGAGGTTGGACTTCACCGAACCGAGGTACAGCGGGCGCTCGGGGTCGCGGTCCTGGCCGTAGGCGGCGAGCAGTGCCTGGGCCTCGATCGGGTCGCCCAGCGGCGTGCCCGTACCGTGCGCCTCGACCACGTCCACGTCCGAGGGCGCGAGCCCGGCGGCGGCCAGCGCCTGCCGGATCACCCGCTGCTGGGACGGTCCGCTGGGGGCGGTGAAGCCGTTCGAGGCGCCGTCCTGGTTGACCGCCGAGCCCCGGACCACGGCGAGCACGGGGTGCCCGTTGCGGCGCGCGTCGGACAGTCGCTCCACTACGAGGACGCCGACGCCCTCGGACCAGCCGGTGCCGTCGGCCGCTTCGGCGAACGCCTTGCACCGGCCGTTGGCCGCCAGGCCGCCCTGCCGGCTGAACTCCATCAGGGATCCGGGGGACGCCATCACGTTCACACCGCCGACCAGGGCCAGCGAGCACTCGCCGGCCCGCAGGGCGTGGGTCGCCGTGTGCAGGGCGACGAGCGAGGAGGAGCAGGCCGTGTCGACGGTCACCGCCGGGCCCTCCAGGCCCAGCGTGTAGGACAGCCGGCCGGACGTGGCGCTGGCGGCGATGCCGGTGCCGATGTCGCCGGTGGCGTCGGCCAGCGAGCGCACCAGCAGGTAGGCGTAGTCCTGGCCGTTGGTGCCGACGAAGACGCCGGTGCGGCTGCCGCGCAGGGTGGTCGGGTCGATTCCGGCGCGCTCGACGGCCTCCCAGGAGGTCTCCAGCAGCAGCCGCTGCTGCGGGTCCATGGTGATGGCCTCGCGCGGGGAGATGCCGAAGAAGCCGGCGTCGAAGTCCGCCACGCCGTCGAGGAAGCCCCCCTCCTGGCTGACGGCGTTGCCGCGCGCGTCGACCCCGGCGTCCCGCAGGGCGTCCAGGTCCCAGCCGCGGTCCGTGGGGAACGCGCCGATGGCGTCCTTGCCCGCGGCCAGGAGCTCCCACAGGTCCTCGGGCGACTGCACGCCGCCCGGGTACCGGCAGGCCATCCCGACGATCGCGATCGGTTCCGTGGCCGCGGCGACGAGCTTGTGGTTCTGTCGGCGCAGGTGCTCGGCTTCCTTCAACGAGGCGCGGAGGGCTGCGACGACGGTTTCACTGGAAGTGGTCATGGTCCGCTCTTTCCGCTCTGTCAACGCTCTTGGGAGGAGTTGCGCTCGAGTGCCGCCTGCACCAGGTCGGCGACGTCCATCGCGTCGATCGACTCGTCGTAGGCGTCCGCCGTCGTCGCGGGAGCGGCCTCGCCGCCCGCCGCCGCGGTCCGCTCCGCGGCCAGCTTCATCAGGGGTTCGAGCACGCCGATCTCCCGCAGTTGGTTCAGGGAGACGGAGGCGAGCAGGGCTCGGATGCCCGCGGCGTCCGGGTCGTCGTCGCCGGAGTCCGGCCCCGGTTCCGTGCCGGGCACGAGCCGGCTCAGGACGTGCTCCGCCAGTTCGGTGGGGTTGGGGTGGTCGAAGACGAGCGTGGCGGCCAGGGTCAGTCCGGTCGCGGCGCCGAGTTGGTTGCGCAGTTCGACGGCGCTGAGCGAGTCGAATCCGAGGTCGCGGAACGCCCGGTCGGCGCCCACGGCGTCGACCGTGGGGTGTCCGAGGACCGCCGCGGCGCGGCGGCGGACCAGGTCGAGGACGACCCGGGCGCGCTTGGCGGGCGACAGGTCGGCCAGTTGCGCGCGCAGCGCGTCGCCGGTGGCGCCGTCGTCGCCGTCCTCCGCCGTCCGGTGCTCGGTGACGGTCGGCTCGCCGAGCAGCGGGCTGGGCCGTACCGCGGTGAAGGAGCGCAGGAACCGGTCGCGGTCGAGGTCGGCGACGACCTCGGTGGGACGTCCGTCCATGACGGCCCGGCGCAGCGCCATGACGGCGAGGTCCGGGTCCAGGGGACGGATGCCGGTGCGCTGGGCCACGTCGGCGGCCCGGTGATCGGTCGCCATGCCCCCGCCGCCCCACACGCCCCAGGCGAGCGAGGTCGCGGCCAGGCCCTGGGCCCGGCGGTGTTCGGCGAGCGCGTCCAGGTAGGCGTTGGCGGCCGCGTAGTTGGCCTGGCCGGCGTTGCCGACCGCGCCCGAGGACGAGGAGAACAGGGCGAACACGGCCAGGTCCAGGTCCCGGGTGAGGTCGTGCAGGGCCAGGGCCGAGGCGGCCTTGGCGCGGAACACGGCCTCGTAGCGGTCCGGGGTGAGGCTGTCGAGGACGCCGTCGTCCAGGACGCCCGCGGTGTGGATCACACCGGTCAGCGGGGCCTCGTCGGGGATCGCGGCGAGAACCTCGGCGAGCGCGTCGCGGTCGGCGACGTCGCAGGCGGTGAGGGTCACCTCCGCGCCCAGTGCGTTCAGTTCGGCGCACAGTCCGTCCGCGCCGGGCGCGGCGGCGCCCCGGCGGCTGAGCAGCAGCAGGTGCCGGGCGCCGGCCGCGGCGAGCCGGTGGGCCACCTGGGCGCCCAGGGCTCCGGTTCCGCCGGTGATCAGGACGGTTCCGGTGGGGTCCCACTCCCGCGCGTCGCGTCCGGCCGGTACGGGCACCAGCCGGCGGCCGAGGGAGGCGGAGGGCCGGATCGCGATCTGGTCCTCCGTGCCCGGTGCCGCGAGGAACTCCGCGAAGCGGGCCGCGGACCGGCCGTCGAGGGCGTCGGGCAGGTCGATCAGACCGCCCCAGCGCTGCGGGTACTCCAGGGCGGCGACCCGCCCCAGGCCCCAGACCGCGGCCTGGGCGAGCCCGGGCACCGGTTCGGCGGGGGTGGCGGCGACCGCGCCGCGGGTGACGCACCACAGGGGTGCGGTGAGGTCCGCGTCGCCGAGCGCCTGGATCAGGGCGGTGGTCAGGGCCAGTCCCTCGGGGGCGTCCGCACCGTGTCCGGGTGCGTCGGCGAGCGCGAGCAGGGACACCACTCCGGTGAACTCGTGTCCCTCGTCGGCCAGTCGGCGCAGGTGCGCGGCGAGTGCCACGCGGTCGGGGCCGGGCGCCTCCAGGCGCACGGTGTCCGGGCCCAGGGCGGCGACGGCATCGGCGACCCAGGGGTCGTCGGCGTGGCCGGCCGGGAGGACGGCGAGCCAGGTGCCGGCCGCGGTGGGGGCGGGCTGCGGGGTCAGCGGCTGCCAGGTGATCTGCTGCCGCCAGCCGTCGACGGTGTGTTCCTCGTCCCGCCGGCGGCGCCAGTCCGCAAGCGCGGGCAGCACCTTGGCCAGGGCGTCCCCGTCGACGTTCAGCGTCGTCTCCAGCGCGGCGAAGTCGGCCTCGCGCACCGCCGACCAGAAGCCGTCGTCCGCGGCGGACGGTGCGGCCAGGTCGGTGGCCGGCTGGGTGGCCGGCCAGTACCGCTGGTGCTGGAAGGGGTAGGTGGGCAGGTCGGTGCGGCGGGGCGCGGCCGGGCCGAGCAGGGCGGCCCAGTCGGGGGCGGTTCCCCCGACGTACAGCCGAGCCACGGCGCCGACCACGGACTCCTGCTCACCGCGGTCCCGGCGCAGCGCCGGGACGGTGACCGGCTGCCCGGGCAGGGCTTCCAGGGTTTCCTGGGCCATGGCGCAGAGCGTGCCGTCGGGGCCGAGTTCCAGGAAGGCGGTCACGCCGCGTTCGGCCAGGGTGCGCACCCCGTCGCCGAAGCGGACCGCCTCGCGGACGTGGCGGACCCAGTAGTCGGGGTCGCACACCTGCTGCTCGGTGGCCGCCTGACCGGTGACGTTGGACACGAGCGGGATCGCCGGGGCGTGGTACGTGAGGCTTCCGGCGACCCGTCGGAAGTCCTGGAGCATGGCATCCATGTGCACGGAGTGAAACGCATGGCTGACCCGCAAACGCGTAGTCTTCCGGCCGTCGACGGTGAACTTCTCCGCGATGCCCAGCACCGCGGCCTCGTCGCCGGAGAGCACCACCGACCACGGTCCGTTGACCGCGGCGACGGACACGCCGTCGGCCAGGTGCGACCGGACCTCCTCCTCGGTGGCCTGCACGGCGACCATGGCGCCGCCGGCGGGCAGGGCGTTCATCAGCCGTGCCCGGGCGGCCACCAGTCGGCAGGCGTCGTCCAGGGAGAGCACCCCGGCGACGTGGGCTGCGGTGATCTCGCCGATGGAGTGGCCGGCGGCGAAGTCCGGGCGGATGCCCCACGACTCGACCAGTCGGAACAGCGCCACCTCGACGGCGAACAGGGCGGGCTGGGTGAAGCGCGTCTCGTTCAGCCGCTCCGCGTCCCCGAACATCACGTCCCGCAGCGGCAGGTCCAGCTCTCCGTCCAGGCGGGCCGTCACGGCGTCCAGGGCCTCGGCGAACACCGGGTAGCGGGCGTGGAGTTCGCGCCCCATGCCCACGCGCTGCGCGCCCTGGCCGGAGAACAGCACCGCGAGCTTGCCCCGGCGCTCCGCCACCTGGCCGCGCAGGACCTGGGGCGTGTCGAGGCCGTCGGCGAGCGCGGCCAGGCCGGTGAGCAGCCCCTCGCGGTCCTCGGCGAGGACGGCGGCCCGGTGGGTGAAGGCCGACCGGGTGGTGGCCGTGGACAGCGCGAGCTCGGCGACGGTGAGGTCGGGCCGGGCGGTCGCGTAGGCGTGCAGCCGTCGGGCCTGGGCGCGCAGTGCGTCCGGCACGGCACCGGTCACCGGGACCGGCAGCGGGCCGCCGGTCTCCTCGGGGCGCGCGGGTGCGTCCGCCGCGGCCTCAGCGGGCTGCTCGATGATCACGTGGGAGTTGGTGCCGCTGGCGCCGAACGCCGAGATGCCGGCCCGGCGCGGACGCCCGGTGTGCGGCCATTCGGCGGCCTGGTCCAGCAGTTCGACGGCTCCGGCGGTCCAGTCGACGTGCGCCGAGGGCTCGTCGATGTGCAGGGACCGGGGCAGCACGCCGTGCTGCATCGCCAGCACCATCTTGATCACACCGGCGACGCCGGCGGCCGCCTGGGTGTGGCCGATGTTGGACTTCAACGAGCCCAGTCGGAGTGGCAGTTCGGCGTCCCGGCCCTGCCCGTAGGTAGCGAGGAGGGCCTGTGCCTCGATGGGGTCGCCCAGGGTGGTGCCGGTGCCGTGCGCCTCCACGGCGTCCACGTCGGCCGGCGCCAGACCCGCGTTGGCCAGCGCGCGCTGGATGACCCGGCGCTGCGAGGGGCCGTTGGGCGCGGTGATGCCGTTGCTGGCGCCGTCCTGGTTGACGGCCGAGCCGCGCAGCACCGCGAGGACCTGGTGGCCGTTGCGGCGGGCGTCGGAGAGCCGTTCCAGGACGAGGACGCCCACGCCCTCGGACCAGCCGGTGCCGCCCGCCGTGGAGGCGAAGGGCCGGCAGCGGCCGTCGGGCGCGAGAGCCCCCATCTCCCCGAACTCGACGAAGTTCACCGGGCTGGACATCACCGTCACGCCGCCGGTCAGCGCGAGGGAGCACTCCCCCGCCCGCAGGGCCTGGGCGGCCAGGTGGAGCGCCACCAGGGACGACGAACAGGCCGTGTCGACGCTGACGGAGGGGCCTTCGAGGCCGAAGTGGTAGGCCACTCGGCCGGAGAGCAGGCTGGCCGACTGCGCGGTCTGCGCGTGGCCCAACTGGCCGGCCTCGGGCCGGTAGTCGCCGGAGCCGCCGCCGACGAACACCCCGGTGTCGCCGCCGCGCAGTCCGGCGGGGTCGACGCCGGCGCGCTCCAGGGCCTCCCAGGTGGCTTCCAGGAGGATGCGCTGCTGCGGGTCCATCACCATGGCCTCGCGCGGTGAGATCCCGAAGAACCCGGGGTCGAAGTCCGCCACGTCGTAGAGGAAGCCGCCCTCGCCGGTGACGGTCCGGCCGCGGCCGTCCCGGTCGCCGTGCAGCAGCCGTTCCAGGTCCCAGCCGCGGTCCGTCGGGAAGCCCCCGATGGCGTCGACCTCGTCCGTGACCAGCTTCCACAGGTCCTCGGGCGAGCTGACCCCGCCCGGGTAGCGGCAGCTCATGCCGACGATGACGATCGGGTCGTCGGTCGTGGCGGCGGACCCCACCCGCAGCGCCGCGCCGTGCTGCGCCGTTTCCTCGCCGAGGAGTTCGGCCCGCAGGTGGTCGGCGAGCGCCTCGGTCGTGGGGTAGTCGAAGACGAGGGTCGCGGGCAGTGCCAGACCGGTGGCGGTGGCGAGCTGGTTGCGCAGGTCCACGCCGGTCAGCGAGTCGAAGCCGAGGTCCCGGAACGGCTGTCCGGTGGGTACGGCGTCGGCGTCCGCGAACCCGAGCACCGCGGCGACCCGGGCCCGGACGAGGGCCAGCAGGACCTCGGTCCGTTCCGCGTCCGGGCGGGCGGCGAGTTCGGCCCGCAGGCCGGTCGCGGTGCCCGCCGGGCCCGCCTCGGCGGCGTCCGGCTGCGCCAGCGCGGCCCGGGCCTCCGGCAGCTGCGCGAAGAGGGCGCTGCGCCGGTTGCGGGTGAAGGCGGGCACGAACCGGTCCCACTGGACGTCGGCGATCGTCACCGCGGAGGTGTCGGTGCCGAGCGAGCGGGCGAGCGCGGTCAGGGCCCGTGCGGAGTCCATCGGGGGCAGCCCGTTGACCCGCAGGTGGGCGGCCAGGCTGTCGGACGCGACGTCGGCCCAGCCGCTCCACGCCACCGTCACGGCGGGCAGCCCCTGCCGCCGCAACTCCCGTGCGATTTCGTTGAGTTGGGTTCCGGCCGCGGCCTCGGTGGCCCGGCCGCCGGCGCCCCAGGTCGCGGCGATCGAGGAGAAGAGGACGAACGCGTCCAGGGGACGGTCACCCCCCGCCGCCTCGGCCACCTGCGCCAGGCTCGCCACGTCGGCGCGCAGCGCGGCCAGGGCCGCGTCGGGCTCTTCGGCGTCGGACGGCCCGTCGGTGTGCACGACGGCGGTCAGCGGCGCCTCGGCCGGCAGCGCGGCGAGTGCGGTCAGCACGGCCTCGCCGCCGGACGGGCCGCAGTCGAGCACCGTCACCGGTACGCCCAGGGCGTCGAGTGCGGCACGCGCCGGGGCGCCGTCCGGGGCGTCGGGGTCGAGCAGCAGCAGGTGCCGGGCGCCCTGTTCGGCGAGCCAGCGGGCGCAGTGGCCGCCGGCGCCGGCCGCCGGGCCGACGATCAGGACCGTGCCGGTCGGCTGCCACGGGGCCGTCGGGGCGTCGGGGGCGACGCGCACCAGCCGGCGCCCGAAGAGGCCGGCGGGCCGCAGCGCCACCTGGTCCTCGTCGCCGATGCCGGCGAGGGCGGTGCGGAGCCGTTCGATCGCGCGCCGGTCGAGCACCCGCGGCACGTCGACCAGGCCGCCCCAGCGGTCCGGGTGGTCCACGGCGGCGATCCGGCCGATTCCCCACACCGTCGCCTGGGCGGCACTGACCTCGGTCTCCGCACGGCCCACCGTGACCGCGTCGCGGGTGACGCACCACAGCGGGGCGTCGATCCCGGCGTCCGCCAGGGCCGCCACCGCCTCGGTCGGCCAGGCGGGTCCGGTGGGCAGGGCGTCGACGTACGGGGTCGCCAGCAGCGAGACCACGCCCGCGAACTCAAGGTCCTGGGCGGCGAGTTCGGCCAGCGGTCCGGCGAGTGCCGTTCGGTCGTTCGGGTCGGCCTCGACGACGACGGCCGTCTCGCCGAGGGCGGCGACGACGGCGGCGGTCCACACGTCGTCGGTGCCGCCGGTCGGCACGAGCGCCAGCCACCGCCCGGTGAGGGTGCCGGGCGCGGTGCCTGCCAGCGGGGTGAAGGTGACCCGGTAGCGCCAGCCGTCGACGGTCGAGCGTTCGACGCGCTTGCGGCGCCACGCGGACAGCGCGGGCACCAGCGTCGACAGGGCGTCGTCGTCCAGTTCGAGGTCGTCGGCGAGCGTCGGGAGGTCCGCACGCTCGACCGCGTCCCAGAACTCGGCGTCCGCGGAGTCCTGCGGGCCGTTCTGCCGGTCCTCGGTGGTCGCGACCTCCGGCCAGAACCACTCCTGCTGGAAGGGGTAGGTCGGCAGGTCCGCCCGGCGGGCGCCGGTACCGGCGAAGATCCCGGACCAGTCGACGCCGACGCCCACGACGTACAGCTGGGCGAGCGCGGTGAGCAGCGCGGTCTCCTCCGGCCGGTCCTTGCGCAGCGCCGGCACGACGGTCGCGTCCCCGTCCAGGGTGTGCTGGGCCATCGCGGCCAGCACGCCGTCGGGGCCCAACTCCAGGAAGACCGAGGCGCCTTCGGCTTCGAGTGCGCGCACGCCGTCGGCGAAGCGCACCGTCTCACGCACGTGCCGCACCCAGTAGTCGGGCGAGCACAGCAGCTCCGTGGTGGCCACCTCGCCCGTCACGTTGGAGACGACGGGGATCTGCGGGGCCTCGTACGACAGCCCCTCGGCCACCCGGCGGAAGTCCGCCAGCATCGGCTCCATCAGCGCCGAGTGGAAGGCGTGGCTCACCGCGAGGCGCTGCGTCTTGCGTCCTTCGTCCGCCAACTCGGCGGCGATGCGCAGGACGTCGGCCTCGTCGCCTGCGAGAACGACCGCCTCGGGGCCGTTGACCGCCGCGATCGACACGCCGTCGACCAGCCGCGGACCGACCTCGCTCTCGGTCGCCCGGACGGCCACCATCGCGCCGCCCGCGGGCAGCGCCTGCATCAGCCGTGCCCGGGCCGCGACCAGCGCGGACGCGTCGTCCAGGGACAGCACCCCGGCGACGTGCGCCGCCGCGAGCTCACCGATCGAATGCCCGGCGACGAAGTCCGGCCGCACGCCGAGCGACTCCGCCAGGCGGAACAGCGCCACCTCGACGGCGAACAGCGCCGGCTGGGTGAAGCCCGTCTCGTCCAGGCCGTCCGCCGCGCCGAACATCACCTCCCGCAGCGCGTCGTCGAAGTGCGCCAGCACCTCGTCCAACGCCGCCGCGAACACCGGGAACCGGTCGTACAGTTCCCGTCCCATGCCGACGCGTTGTGCGCCCTGGCCGGAGAACAGCACCGCCAACTTCCCGTCGCTCCCGTGGGAGACACCTCGGGCGAGTTCCCGCACCTCCGCCCCGTCGGTCGCGAGGACCGCGCGGTGCGCGAAGGCCGAACGGCCGGTGGCCAGGGAGTGGCCGACGTCGAGCGGTGCGGCGTCGGTCAGTGCCGAGACCCGCTCGATCTGGGCGGCCAGGGCGGCCGCGGACTTGCCCGACACCGGCCAGGGCACCAGGCCCGGCGCCGTGGTGGGCTCCGTCGGCACCGGCACGTCGGTGACCGGTGCCTGTTCGAGGATGACGTGGGCGTTGGTGCCGCTGACGCCGAAGGCGGAGACGCCGGCCCGTCGGACGTGCCCGGTCTCGGGCCAGTCCTGCTGCTCGGTGACGAGCGCGACCGTGCCGTCGGTCCAGTCGACGTGCGAGGACGGGGCGTCGACGTGCAGGGTCTTGGGCAGCACGCCGTGGCGCATCGCCAGGAGCATCTTGATGGTGCCGGCGACGCCGGCGGCCGCCTGGGTGTGGCCCAGGTTCGACTTCACGGCACCGACCAGCAGCGGCTGCGGCCGGTCGGGACCGTAGGTGGCGATCAGGGCGCCCGCCTCGATGGGGTCGCCGAGGGTGGTGCCGGTGCCGTGGGCCTCGACGACGTCGATGTCGGCGGGGGCGAGGCGGGCGTCGGCGAGGGCCTGGCGGATGGCGCGCTGCTGGGCCCGTCCGTTGGGCGCGGTCAGCCCGTTGGAGGCGCCGTCCTGGTTGACGGCGGTGCCGCGCACGATGCCCCAGACGTCGTGGCCGTTGCGGCGGGCGTCGGAGAGCCGTTCCAGGACGAGGACGCCCACGCCCTCGGACCAGCTGGTGCCGTCGGCCGCGTCGGCGAAGGGCTTGCACCGTCCGTCGGGGGCCAGTCCGCCCTGCATCGTGAACTCGGTGAAGGCGCCGGGGCTGGACATCACCGAGACGCCGCCGGCCAGGGCCAGCGTGCACTCGCCGTTGCGCAGCGCGTTGGCGGCCAGGTGCAGGGCGACCAGTGCGGAGGAGCAGGCGGTGTCGACGGTGACGGCCGGGCCCTCCAGTCCGAAGGTGTAGGAGAGGCGGCCGGACATGACGCTGGCGGTGTTGCCGGTGGCGACGTGGCCGCGCAGGCCGGCGGTGCCGTCGGCCTGGCGCAGGAGGGTGGTGTAGTCCTGGCCGTTGGTGCCGACGAACACGCCGGTGCGGCTGCCGCGCAGCGCGGTCGCGTCGATGCCGGCCCGCTCGAACGCCTCCCACGAGGTTTCCAGCAGCAGCCGCTGCTGCGGGTCCATGGCCAGCGCCTCGCGGGGCGAGATGCCGAAGAAGCCGGCGTCGAAGAGGCCGACGCCGTCCAGGAACCCGCCTTCGAGGGTGGCGGAGGCGCCCTGGGCGAGCGCGTCGAGGTCCCAGCCGCGGTCCGCGGGAAACCCGCCGATCGCGTCCTCGCCGCGGCTCAGCAGCCGCCAGAGGTCTTCCGGCGACCGGACGCCGCCGGGGAAGCGGCAGTTCATGCCGACGACGACGATGGGGTCGTCGTCCGCGGCGCGGCCGGCCGGCGCGGGGGCGTCGGCGTCCGAAGCGGGCAGCGTGCCGAGGAGTTCGGCGAGCAGGAACTCGGCGAGTGCGGTCGGGGTCGGGTGGTCGTAGACGAGGGTGGCGGGCAGTTTCAGGCCGGTGCTGGCCGTGAGGGTGTTGCGCAGTTCGACGGTGGTCAGCGAGTCGAAGCCGAGGTCGCTGAAGGCGCGGTCGGCGCCGATGTCCGAGGTGCCGGTGTGTCCGAGGACCGCCGCGACCCGGGAGCGCACCAGGTCCAGGACGAAGCTCGGGCGCGCGGCCGGGGAGAGTCCGGCGAGCCGCTGCCGCAGGGCCGGTTGCTGCAGGGTGGCCTGCGGTGTCCCGGCGGTCGGCGTGGCCCGCCGCAGTGCGGGCAGGTCGCCGACGAGGGGGCTGGGCCGCAGTGCGGTGAACACCTCCGCGTAGCGCGACCAGTCGATGTCCGCGACGGTCAGCGTGGTGGTGCCGTGCTCGATCGCCCGCCGCAGGGCGGTGAGGGCGAGGTGCGGCGGCAGGGGGGTGAAGCCGCCGCGGCGGATCCGCTCCTGGACGTCGGTGCCGTCGGCCGCCATGCCGGTCTCGGCCCAGGGGCCCCAGGCCACCGAGGTGGCGGGCAGGCCGTGGGCGCGGCGCCGTTCGGCGAAGGCGTCGAGGTAGGCGTTGGCGGCGGCGTAGTTGCCCTGGCCGGGTGCGCCGAGGGTGCCGGCGACGGAGGAGAAGAGCACGAACGCGCTCAACTCCCGGTCGCGGGTGGCCTCGTGGAGGTGGTGGGTGGCGGTGACCTTGGCGCGCAGGACGGCGGCGAACTGCTCGGGGGTGAGCGTGTCCAGGGTGCCGTCTTCGACGGTGCCGGCGGTGTGGAACACCGCGGTCAGCGGCTGGTCCTCGGGGACCGCGGCCAGTACGGCGGCGAGCGCGTCGCGGTCGGCGGTGTCGCACGCCGCGAGGGTGACCCGGGCGCCGAGTTCCTCGACCTCCGCGGCCAGTTCCGCGGCGCCGGGGGCGTCCGCGCCGCGACGGCTGACCAGCAGCAGGTGCGGGGCGCCCGCCGAGGCCAGCCAGCGGGCGACGTGGCCGCCCAGGGCGCCGGTGCCACCGGTGACCAGCACGGTGCCGGTGGGGCTGAAGGTGCCCGCCTCGGGCGCCGGTTCGGCCCGGTGGTGGGCCAGGCGACGGCCGAAGGCCGCGGTGGTGCGCAGCGCGAGCTGGTCCTCGCCGCCGCTGTCGGCGAGGACGCCGGCCAGGCGGCGCAGGGTGCCGGCGTCGAGCGCGTCGGGCAGGTCGATCAGACCGCCCCAGCGCTGCGGGTGCTCCAGTGCGGCGACCCGGCCCAGGCCCCAGACGGCGGCCTGGGCGGGGCGGGCCGGGTGCTCGGCCCGGTCCACGGCCACGGCGGTGCGGGTCACGCACCACAGCGGGGCCTCGATGCCGGCGTCGCCCAGGGCCTGGACGGCGGTCGTCGTCAGCAGCAGGCCGGCGGTCGTGGCGTCGGCGGCGTCCCCGTCGTCGTCGCCGGCCGCGGCCAGCAGCGACAGCACACCGGTGAACCGGCCGTGCTCCGCGCCGAGTTCGGCGAGCCGCTCGGCCAGGTCCCGGCGGTCCGGGGCGGTGACGACGAGGCGTACGGCGCCGGTGCCGAGGACGTCGGCGACCGGGTCGAGCCAGGCCGACTCGCCGTCGGCCGGTGCGAGCACCAGCCAGGTCCCGGTGGGCCGTGCGGGCGCCGCCGGGCCGGTCAGCCGCTTCCAGGTGGTGCGGTAGCGCCAGCCGTCGACGGTGGAACGCTCCCGGCTGCGGCGCCGCCAGGAGGAGAGGGCGGGCACGACGGTGGTGAGGGTGTCGTCGTCCAGGTCCAGTGCGGACCCCAGGGACGCGAGGTCCGCGCGCTCCACCGCCGACCAGAACTCGGTGTCCGCCGCGTCGGCGGGGTGCGCCGGTGCGGTGGCCCCGGTGCGCGGCTCGGGCCAGTACCGCTCGCGCTGGAACGGGTAGGTGGGCAGGTCGACCCGGCGGGCCCCGCGGCCCGCGAAGAAGGCGTCCCAGTCGACCCGTACCCCGTGCAGGTGCAGTTGGGCCACTGCCGCGGCCAGGGTCGGGGCCTCGGGCCGGTCCCGGCGCAGGGCCGGCACGGCGGTGGCGCGGGTCTCCTCGTCGGTGCCCTCGCGGACCGCGCCGCTGAGCACGGCGTCCGGGCCGAGCTCGAAGAAGGTCGTCACGCCGTGGTCGGTGAGGTGCCGCACGGCGTCGGCGAAGCGGACGGTGCCGCGGACCTGCCCGGTCCAGTACTCCGGCACGGCGAGCTCGTCGAGTGTGAGGACGGTGCCGGTGACGGTGGACACCAGCGGCACGGTCGGTGCGTGGCAGGTGACGCCGCGGACCGCGCGGGCGAAGTCCGCCAGCATCGGGTCCATGTGCGGCGAGTGGAAGGCGTGGCTGACGCGCAGCCGCTTGGTGCGCCGGCCCTGCTCCTCGAAGTGCGCCGCGACGGCGTGCACCGCGTCCTCGTCGCCCGAGACGACCAGGGAGGTCGGGGTGTTGACGGCGGCGATCGCGGCCCGGCCCTCGTAGGGGGCGAGCGCGGCGGTCACCTCGTCCTCGGTGGCTTCGACGGAGGCCATGGCGCCGCCGGCGGGCAGTTCGGCCATCAGCCGGCCGCGGGCCGCGACGAGGGTGCAGGCGTCCTCCAGGGAGAGGACTCCGGCGGCGTGCGCGGCGGCGAACTCGCCGATGGAGTGGCCGGCGACGTAGTCGGGGCGCAGGCCCCAGGACTCGGCGAGGCGGAACAGCGCCACTTCGAGGGCGAAGAGCGCGGGCTGGGTGTAGCGGGTGTCGTCCAGCAGCGCGGCCTCGGGGGTGTCCGGGGCGGCGAAGAGGATCTCCCGGAGCGGACGGTCGAGTTCGAGGTCGAAGCGGGCCAGGACGGCGTCCAGCGCCTCGGCGTAGACCGGGTGCCGGTCGTAGAGCTCGCGGCCCGTTCCCGGGCGTTGGCTGCCCTGGCCGGTGAAGAGGAAGGCCAGCCGGCCGTGGTCGGGGCGGCCGGTGAGCAGCCCGCCGTCGATGGTCGCGTCGCGCAGCGCGGTCAGCGCCCGGACGAGGGCGTCGGGGTCGTCGGTGACGACGGCCGCGCGGTGCTCCAGCGCCGACCGGGAGGTGGCGAGGGAGAGGGCGAGGTCGGTGAGCGGCAGCTCCGGGTGGGCGGCGAGGTGCGACAGCAGTCGGCCGGCCTGGGCGCGCACGGCCGCCTCGGTGTGTCCGGACAGGACCAGCGGAACGGCGGTGGCGTCGAGGGGACGGGCCGGCGCGGTGTCGGTGGTCTCCTCGGGCCGCTCCTCGGGGGCCTGTTCGAGGATGGTGTGGACGTTGGTGCCGCTCAGGCCGAAGGAGGAGACGCCCGCGCGGCGCGGGTGCCCGGTGGTCGGCCAGGGCAGCTGCTCGGTGAGCAGGTGCAGGGCGCCGGAGCTCCAGTCGACGTGCGAGGAGGGCCGGTCGATGTGCAGGCTGCGCGGCACGGTGCCGTGGCGCATGGCCATGACCATCTTGATGACGCTGGCGACGCCGGACGCCATCTGGGTGTGGCCGATGTTGGACTTCACCGAGCCCAGCAGCAGCGGGTGTTCGGGGTCGCGGCCCTGGCCGTAGGTGGCGAGCAGGGCCTGCGCCTCGATGGGGTCGCCGAGGGCGGTGCCGGTGCCGTGGCCGTCGACGACGTCGATGCCGTCGGGGTCCACCTTGGCGTTGGCCAGGGCCTGGCCGATGACGCGCTGCTGGGACGGGCCGTTGGGCGCGGTCAGGCCGTTGGAGGCACCGTCCTGGTTGACGGCGGAGCCGCGGATGACGGCCAGGACCCGGTGCCCGTTGCGGCGGGCGTCGGAGAGCCGTTCGACGAGGACCAGCCCGACGCCTTCGGCCAGGCTCATGCCGTCGGCCTGGTCGGAGTACGCCTTGCAGCGGCCGTCGGGCGCCATCGCGCGCTGGCGGCTGAAGCCGACGAACGCGGCGGGCGTGGACATGATGCTGACGCCGCCGGCCAGCGCCAGGGAGCTCTCGCCGTTGCGCAGCGACTGGCAGGCCAGGTGCAGGGCGACGAGGGAGGACGAGCAGGCGGTGTCGAGGGAGACGGCCGGGCCCTCGAAGCCGTAGGTGTAGGAGAGCCGGCCGGACAGGACGCTGGAGATGGTGCCGGTGATCAGGTGCCCCTCGGCGCCCTCCGGGCTCGCGCCGGAGGCCCCGTAGTCCTGGTAGCTGGCGCCGATGAAGGTGCCGGTGTTGCTGCCGCGCAGGGTGGCGGGGTCGATGCCGGCGGCCTCCATGGCCTCCCAGGACGTCTCCAGCAGCAGGCGCTGCTGGGGGTCCATGGCGAGGGCCTCGCGGGGCGAGATGCCGAAGAAGGACGCGTCGAACTCGGTGGCGTCGTGCAGGAAGCCGCCCCGGGTCGAGTAGGTGTGGCCGGCCCGGTCGGGGTCGGGATCGTAGAGTCCGTCGGCGTCCCAGCCGCGGTCCGTGGGGAACTCGCCGGTGGCGTCGCCGCCCTCGACGACCAGCCGCCACAGGTCCTCCGGCGATCCGACGCCGCCGGGGTAGCGGCAGCTCATGCCGATGATGGCCAGGGGCTCGTCGTCGACGGTGGCGGTGTACGCGGTCGGGGCGCCGGTGCCGGTCGCGGACCCGGCGAGGGACTCGCGCAGGAAGGCGACGAGGGCGCGCGGGTTGGGGTGGTCGAAGACCATGGTGCTCGGCAGGGCGAGACCGGTGACGGTGGCGATCCGGTTGCGCAGGTCGACGGCGGTCAGCGAGTCGAAGCCGACGTCGCGGAAGGCGCGTTGCTCGGAGAGCACGTCGGGCGAGGCGTGGCCGAGCGCGGTGGCGGCCTCGCCGCGGACCAGGTCCAGCAGGAGCCGCTCCTGCTCGACGGCGGCCAGCCCGCGCAGCCGGTCGACGAACTCGCTGCCGGATGCGGCGGCCTGGTCGGTGTTCTCCACGAGCCGCCGGACCTCCGGCAGATCGTCGAAGAGCCGGGTGGGGCGCGCGGAGGTGTAGACGGGGTAGTAGCGCTCCCAGTCCACGTCGGCGACGGCCAGGTGCGTCTCGTCGTCGTCGAGGGCCTGCCGCAGGCCGGTCAGGGCCATCTCGGGGTCCATGAAGACCAGTCCGCTGCGGCGGATCTGGCCGGGGTCGACGCGGCCCAGCTTCAGGTCGTCGGCCCAGATGCCCCAGGAGACGGCGGTGGCCCGGGCGCCGCGGGCGCGGCGGTGCTCGGCCAGGGCGTTGAGGTGGGCGTTGCCGGCCACGTAGGCGGCGTGGGCGCCACTGCCCCACAGGCCGGCGGTGGACGAGTACAGGACGAAGGCGTCGAGGTCGTCGCCGAGGAGTTCGTCCAGGTGCCGGGCGCCGTTGACCTTGGCGTCCATGACCTTCGCGAAGTCGTCGAGGGTGGTCTCCTCCAGGGTGGCCAGTTCGATGGTGACGGCGGTGTGCACGACGGTGCGCACGGTGCGGCCCTCGGCGGCGAGCGCCTCCAGCATCCCGGCGACCGCGTCGCGGTCGGTCAGGTCGCAGGCGACGACGCTGGCCTGGCAGCCCAACTCGGCCAGTTCGCGGACGAGTTCGTCGGATCCGGGGGCCGCCGGGCCGCGGCGGCTGGTGAGCACGACGTGCTCGGCGCCCTGCCGGGCGAGCCAGCGGGCCAGGTGCGGGGCGAGGGTGCCGGTGCCGCCGGTGACGAGGGTGGTGCCCCGCGCCGTCCAGGGACGGGCCGGAGTGGAATCCGCGGGGGTGGCGCGCACGACGCGGCGGGCGAGGACGCCCGAGGCGCGGACGGCGAGTTGGTCCTCGCCGGTGCGGCCGGTCAGGACGGCGGCCAGCCGCTCGGCGGCCCGCCGGTCCAGTGTGTCGGGCAGGTCGACCACGCCGCCCCAGCGCTGCGGGTGTTCCAGGGCGACGGTCCAGCCGAGGCCGTGGATCTGGGCCTGGTCGGGGCGGGTGAGGCGGTCGGCGCGGCCGGTGGAGACGGCGCCCCGGGTCAGGCACCACAGGGGCGCGTCGAGGCCGGCGTCACCGAGCGCCTGGACCAGCGTGACGGACAGGGCCGTCGCGCGGCTGAGCGCCGGTTGGTGCGGGCTGGCGCCGTCGGCGGCGGCCAGCAGGGACACCACGCCGGCGAGGTCGGCGGCGCCGTCGAGGGCGGCCAGGCGCGCGGTCAGCGTGGCGCGGTCCAGGCAGGCGTCGTCCAGGACGAGGGTGCGGGTCTCGGCACCGTGCGCGGTGAGGACGTCGGTGACGTCGTCGCCGGCGGTGTCCTCGGTGGTGACGACGAGCCAGGTGCCGGTCAGGGCCGCCGTGGGGAGGGCGGTCAGCGGCTGCCACGTGGCGCGGTAGCGCCAGGAGTCGACGGCCGCCAGGTCGCGGCGGCGCCGGCGCCAGTCGGACAGGGCCGGCAGGACGGGCTCCAGGGCGGCGCGGTCCAGGCGCAGGCGGGACGCGAGGGAGTCGACGTCCGCCTCCTCCACCGCGGTCCAGAACTCCGCGTCCGCGGGGTCCGCCTCGACCCGGTTCGAGGACCGGTCGGGAACGGCCCACATCTGCTCGCGCTGGAAGGCGTAGGTGGGCAGCGGCACCCGGCGGGCGCCGGTGCCGGCGAAGACCGTGGACCAGTCGGCGTCCGCGCCCCGGACGAAGGCTTCGGCCAGGGACGTCAGGAAGCGGTCGGTGCCGCCGGCGTCGCGCCGGAGGGTGCCGAGCACCGCGGCCGTGCCGCCGGCCTCCTCGACGGTGGCCTGGACGCCCATGGTGAGGACGGGGTGCGAGCTGACCTCGATGAAGAAGCCGTGGCCCTGGCCGAGGAGTTCGCCGATCGCGGGCTGGAAGCGGACGGTCTGGCGCAGGTTGGTGTACCAGTAGTCACCGTCCATGGTGGTGGTGTCCAGCCAGTCACCGGTGACGGTGGAGAAGAACGGCACCTCGGCCGGGCGCGGGCGGACCGGGGCCAGGACGGTGTGCAGTTCCTCCCGTATCTGCTCGACCTGCGCGGAGTGCGAGGCGTAGTCCACGGCGATGCGCTTGGCGCGGACGTCCTCGGCGACCAGTTGGGCCTGCAGGGCGTCCAGCGGTGCGGTGGCACCCGAGACGACGGTGGAGCGGGGGCCGTTGACCGCGGCGATCGACAGGTCCCCGTAGGCGGTCAGGCGCGCTTCGACGTCGTCGGCGGGCAGCGGCACGGACAGCATGCCGCCAGTGCCGGCCAGTCCGCGGGCGATGGCCTGGCTGCGCAGCGCGACGACGCGGGCCGCGTCCGCCAGGGACAGCGCCCCGGAGACGGCCGCCGCGGCGATCTCGCCCTGCGAGTGGCCGACCACGGCGTCCGGTTCGATGCCGTGGGAGCGCCACAGTGCGGCAAGCGAGACCATCACGGCGAACGAGGCCGGCTGGACGACGTCGACGCGGTCCAGCGTCGGTGCGCCCGGTGCCTGTCGCAGGACGTCCAGCAGCGACCAGTCGGTGAACTCCGAGAGGGCCGCGGCGCATTCGGTCAGGCGCTCGGCGAAGACCGGGGACTCGTCGAGCAGCCGCGCGCCCATGCCGACCCACTGGGAGCCCTGGCCGGGGAAGACGAAGACGGTCCTGCCGTCGATGTCCGCCGTGCCCTGGACGACGCCGGGCGCGGAGCCGCCGGTGGCGAGGGCGTCGAGGGCCGCGCGCCGGGTCAGGTCGTCGGTGCCGACGACCACGGCGCGGTGGTCGAAGAGGGTGCGCGCGCTGACCAGGGAGTGGCCGACGTCGAGGGCGTCGGGGGTCGGCTCGTCGTCGAGGTGGGCGGCGAGGTTGGTCGCCTGGGCGCGCAGCGCGCCCGGGGTGCGGGCGGAGAGCATCCAGGGGACGGCGTCGCCGGCCGGGGGCACCGCCGGCGCGGGGGTCGCTCCCTGCGGGCGGGGGGCCTCTTCGAGGATGGTGTGGGCGTTGGTCCCGCTGATGCCGAAGGAGGAGACCGCGCAGCGGCGCGGGCGTTCGCCCTCGGGCCAGTCGGCGGCCTGGTGCAGCAGCGCGACGGTGCCCGGGGTCCAGTCGATGTGGCTGGAGGGGGTGTCCGCGTGCAGGGTCCGCGGCAGCGCGCCCCGGCGCATGGCCAGGACCATCTTGATGACACCGGCGACACCGGCCGCCGACTGGGTGTGGCCGATGTTGGACTTCACGGAGCCCAGCAGCAGCGGGTGCTGCGGGTCGCGGTCCCGGCCGTAGGTGGCGAACAGGGCCTGGGCCTCGATGGGGTCGCCGAGCGCGGTGCCGGTACCGTGCGCCTCGACCGCGTCGATGTCCTTCGGGGCCAGTCCCGAGTTGGCCAGGGCCTGGCGGATGACGCGCTGCTGGGAGGGGCCGTTGGGGGCGGACAGGCCGTTGGAGGCGCCGTCCTGGTTGATGGCCGAGCCGCGGACGACGGCGAGGATCTCGTGTCCGTTGCGCTGGGCGTCGGAGAGGCGTTCCAGGACGAGCACGCCGACGCCTTCGGCGAGGGTCATGCCGTCGGCGCCGTCGGAGAACGCCTTGCAGCGGCCGTCGCCGGCCAGGGCCCGCTGCCGGCTGAAGGCGACGAACGGGTTGGGGTTGGTCATGACGGTCGCGCCGCCGGCCAGGGCCAGGGAGCTCTCGCCGTTGCGCAGCGACTGGCAGGCCAGGTGCAGGGCGACCAGGGAGGACGAGCAGGCGGTGTCGACGGTGACGGCCGGGCCTTCGAGGCCGAAGAGGTAGGCCAGGCGGCCGGAGAGCACGCTGGGGCTGGTGCCGGTCACCAGGTGGCCGGCGGAGCCGTCCTCGACGCCGAGTCCGTACTCCTGGTAGGTGGAGCCGATGAAGGTCCCGGTCGGGGTTCCGTGGACGGTGGTGGGGTCGATGCCGGCGTGCTCGAACGCCTCCCAGGTGGTTTCCAGCAGCAGCCGCTGCTGGGGGTCCATCGACAGCGCCTCGCGCGGCGAGATGCCGAAGAAGGTGGCGTCGAACTCCCCCGCGTCGTGGAGGAAGCCGCCCTGGGTGGAGTAGGTCGTGCCGGGGTTGTCCGGGTCGGGGTGGAAGAGGTCGGTGTTCCAGCCGCGGTTGACGGGGAAGTCGGAGATGGCGTCCACGCCTTCGCTGACCAGGTCCCACAGGTGCCGCGGGGAACGGACGCCGCCGGGGAAGCGGCAGCTCATGCCGACGATGGCGATGGGCTCGTCGAAGGCCCCCGATGCGGCGACCGCGGTCGCGGCCGCGTGGCCGCCGGTGCCGAGGAGTTCCTCGCGCAGGTGACGGGCGAGGACGGCGGGGGTCGGGTAGTCGAAGACGAGGGTGGCGGGCAGGGCCAGGCCCGTGAGGGCGGCCAGCCGCTTGCGCAGTTCCACGGCGGTCAGTGAGTCGAAGCCGGCGTCGCGGAAGGCCCGCCGCTCCGGGATGGCTTCCGCGGAGTCGTGGCCGAGGGCGATGGCCGCCTCGGCGCGCACCAGGTCGGCCAGCAGCCGGGTCTGCTCGTCCTCGTCGAGGCCCCGCAGGCGCGCGGCGAATTCGGGCGCGGCGCTCGTGTCCTCGGCGCGTGCGAGGGCCTGGACGTCGGCCAGTTCGTCGAAGAGGGCGCTCGGGCGGGTGGCGGTGAAGACGGGCTGGTAGCGCTCCCAGTCGATGTCGGCGACCGTGACCGTGACGTCCTTGTGGACGACGGCGCGCCGCAGTTCGGTGAGGGCGTTCGCGGGGGCCAGGAAGCGCAGTCCGCGCTTGTGCAGTTCGTCGGTGATGGCCTCGTGGGTGGCCATTCCGGCCTCGGCCCAGGGGCCCCAGGCCACGGAGGTGGCGGGCAGGCCGCGGGCCGCGCGGTGCTCGGCCAGGGCGTCGAGGTAGGCATTGGCGGCGGCGTAGGCGCTCTGTCCGGCGCTGCCCCACACTCCGGCGATCGAGGAGACCAGGATGAAGAAGTCCAGGTCGTGGCCGTCCAGGAGGCTGTCGAGGTGCGCGGCGCCGAGCATCTTGGCGGCCATCGCCTCCGCGGCGGCCTCCAGGGGGGTTTCGGTGAGGGCGGCGTTCTGGCCGACGCCGGCCGCGTGCACGACGCCGGTCAGCGGGTGCTCCGCGGGGACGGCGGCCAGGAGTGCGGCCAGCGCGCCGCGGTCGGCGGTGTCGCAGGCCGCGATGGTGACCTTTGCCCCCAACTCCTCGATCTCCGCGGCGAGTTCGGCGGCTCCGGGGGCGTCGGGGCCGCGGCGGCTGGTGAGCAGGAGGTGGTCGGCGCCGCTGCGGGCCAGCCAGCGGGCCACCTCGGCGCCGAGCGCTCCGGTGCCGCCGGTGACGAGCACGGTGCCGTGCGGCGCGGTGAAGGCGTCGGCGGGCGGCAGTTCGGCCTGCGGGTGGCGCACCAGGCGCCGGCCGAGCGCTCCGGTGGACCGGATGGCGATCTGGTCCTCGCCGCCCCGCGCGGCCAGCGCGCTGACCAGGTGCTGGGTCGTGGGTGCGTCAAGAGCGGCCGGCAGGTCGATCAGGCCGCTCCACAGTTGTGGGTGCTCCAGGGCGGCGACCCGGCCCAGTCCCCAGACCGCCGCCTGGAGGGGGTTGGTGAGCGGGTCGTCGGAGCCGGTGGCGACGGCGCCGCGGGTCAGGGTCCACAGGGGGGCGTCGAGGTCGGCGTCGGCCAGTGCCTGGGTGAGGACGAGGCTCAGTGCGAGCCCGGTGGGCAGTGCGGCGCCGACCTCGGTGCCAGGACGGTCGGCGAGCGGCAGCAGGGACAGGGTGCCGGCGAAGGCGCGGTCCTCGGTCCGCAGGGCGTCGAGCCGGGCGGCGAGTTCGGCGCGGTCGCGGCAGGCGTCGTCCAGGACGAGGGTCTCGAACTGGGCGCCGTGGCCGCGCAGCGCGTGCAGGATCTCGTCGCCGTCGATGCCGTCGGCGGTGACGAGCAGCCAGCTGCCGTCGAGTACGGGCGCGGCGGCGGCCGTCACGGGGCGCCAGCCGACCTGGTAGCGGGTGGAGTCCAGCAGCGCCTTCTCGTGCCGGTGCTGGCGCCAGGAGGACAGCGCGGGCAGCAGCGCGTACAGGGAGGCGTGCTGTTCGTCGCGCAGCCCGAGGAGGGCGGCCAGTTCGGCCGCGTCGCCGCGTTCGACGGCGCCCCACAGCTCGGCGTCCGCGGGGTCGGCGGCGGCCTGCGCGAGGCGGGCCGGGGCCGGCTCGGGCCAGTAGCGCTCGTGCTGGAAAGCGTAGGTGGGCAGATCGACGGTGCGTGCTCCGGTGCCGGCGAGGTACGCGGACCAGTCGACGGTGGTGCCGCGCACGTGCAGGCGGGCCAGTGCGGTGGCCGCGCAGCGCTCCTCGTCGCGCCCGGCGCGCAGCAGCGGGAAGAAGTCCGCCGTGGTGTCGTCGCCCAGGGTGTCGTGGGCGGGGGCCGACAGCGCGCTGTCGGGGCCGAGTTCGAGGAAGGTGCCGGATCCGCAGGCGTGTGCGGCGCGCACCGTGTCGGCGAAGCGGACGGTGCCGCGGGCGTGCGCGACCCAGTAGTCGGCGGAGCGTAGTTCCTCTTCGGTGGCGACCCGGCCGGTGAGGCCGGAGATGACGGTCACCTCCGGCGCGCCGTAGGCGAGCTGCTCGGCGACCTCGCGCAGACCGTCGAGCGCGGGCTCCATCAGCGGCGAGTGGAAGGCGTGGCTGACCTTCAGGCGCTTGGTCTTGCGGCCCTGTGCGGCGAAGTGGGCGGCGATCTCCTCGGTCGCGGTCAGCTCGCCGGCGACGACGACGGCGCGGGGGCCGTTGACGGCGGCGAGGGACACCTCGTGCTCGCGCTCGGCGAGCAGCCGGGCGGCCTCGTCCTCGGTGGCTTCCAGGGAGAACATCGCGCCGCCGGCGGGCAGTTCCTGCATCAGCCGCGCCCGTGCGGCGACCAGGCGGGCCGCGTCGGGGAGCGAGAGGACGCCCGCGACGTGCGCGGCGGCGATCTCGCCGACCGAGTGGCCCAGCAGGACGTCGGGGTGGATCCCCCAGGTCCTCAGCAGCCGGTGGAGCGCGACCTCGATGGCGAACAGAGCCGGCTGGGTCCACTCGGTGCGGTCCAGCAGCGCCGCCTCGGGGCTGCCCTCCGGGGCGAACAGGACGTCCTTGAGGGGACGGTCCAGGTGCGGGTCGAGGGCGGCGGTCACCTCGTCGAGGGCCTGGGCGAACGCGGGGAAGCGGGCGGCGAGTTCACGGCCGGCGCCGGGGCGCTGGCTGCCCTGGCCGGCGAACAGCACGGTCAGCTTGCCCGCGCCGCCGATCTCGCCCTCGGTGACCGCGGAGGTGGGCCGGTCGGCGGCCAGGTCGGCCAGCGCACGCAGCAGTTCGTCGCGGTCGCCGGTGACGACGGCGCGCTGGTCGAAGGCCGCGCGGGTGGTGGCGAGGGAGAGCGCGACGTCGGCCGGGTCGAGGGCGGGGCGGTCGTCGAGGAAGGACCGCAGGCGGGCGGCCTGGTCCCGAAGCGCCGCCCGGCTCTTGCCGGACAGTGTCCAGGGCACGACGGCGGGGGTGTGCGCCGGCTGTTCGCGCTGGTCGGGGGCGGCCGACGGCTCCTCGACGATGAGGTGGGCGTTGGTGCCGCTGAAGCCGAAGGAGGAGATGGCGGCGCGGCGCGGCCGGTCGGCCTGCGGCCAGGGGGTCTCCTCGGTGAGCAGGCGCACCGCTCCGGAGTCCCACTCCACGTGCGAGGACGGCTCGTCGGCGTGGAGGGTGCGGGGCAGCACGCCGTGGCGCATCGCCAGGACCATCTTGATGACGCCGGCGACGCCGGCCGCGGCCTGGGTGTGGCCGATGTTGGACTTCACCGAGCCGAGCAGCAGCGGGTGTTCGGCGTCGCGGTCCTGGCCGTAGGTGGCGAGCAGGGCCTGGGCCTCGATGGGGTCGCCGAGGGTGGTGCCGGTGCCGTGGCCCTCGACCGCGTCGATGTCCGCGACGGACAGGCCGGCGGCGGACAGCGCCTGCCGGATCACCCGCTGTTGGGAGGGGCCGTTGGGGGCGGTCAGGCCGTTGGAGGCGCCGTCCTGGTTGACGGCGGAGCCGCGGACCACCGCGAGGACCTGGTGCCCGTTGCGGCGGGCGTCGGAGAGGCGTTCCAGGACGAGGACGCCGACGCCCTCGGACCAGCCGACACCGTCGGCTCCGTCGCCGAACGCCTTGCAGCGGCCGTCCGGGGACAGGCCCCGCTGCCGGGAGAACTCGATGAGGGCACCGGGCGTCGACATCACGGTGACGCCGCCGGCCAGGGCGAGCGAGCACTCCCCCGCGCGCAGCGCCTGCATCGCCCAGTGCATGGCGACCAGCGAGGACGAGCAGGCGGTGTCGACGGTGACGGCGGGGCCTTCCAGCCCGAGGGTGTAGGAGACGCGCCCGGAGGCGACGCTCGGGGCGGTGCCGCTGCCCTGGTGGCCCTCGAACTGCCCGCCGCCGAGGACGGTGGCGTAGTCGTTGTACATCACGCCCGCGAACACGCCGGTCCGGCTGCCGCGCAGGGACGTCGGGTCGATGCCCGCACGCTCGACGGCCTCCCAGGACGCTTCGAGCAGCAGCCGCTGCTGGGAGTCGGTGGCCAGGGCCTCGCGGGGGCTCATGCCGAAGAAGGCGGGGTCGAAGTCGGCGGCGGTGTGCAGGAATCCGCCGAAGCGGGAGTAGGACGTGCCGGTGCGGTCCGGGTCCGGGTCGTAGAGCGCGTCCAGGTCCCAGCCCCGGTCGGTGGGCAGGCCCGAGATGGCGTCGGTGCCCTCGCTGACCAGTCGCCACAGGTCCTCGGGCGAGGCGACGCCGCCCGGGTAGCGGCAGCTCATGCCGACGATGACGATGGGGTCCTGGTCTGCGGCGGCGCGCGGGGCACTGGTCGCGGTGGCGACCTCGGAGCCCATGAGTTCGGCCAGTACGTGCGTGGCGAGGGCGTCGACGGTCGGGTAGTCGAAGATGACGGTGGCGGCGGTGCGCAGGCCGGTGGCCGCGCTGAGCCGGTTGCGCAGTTCGACGGCGGTCAACGAGTCGAAGCCCAGCTCCCGCAGCGGACGCCGGGCGTCGATGTCGGCGGTGCTGGCGTGGCCGAGTACGGCGGCCACCTGACCGGCCACGAGGTCCAGGACCACCTCACGGCGGTCGGTTTCCGCGAGCCGGGACAACTGCTGTACGAGGGTGACGGCGGTCTCCGAGCCGGAGACCACCGAGCGGCGGGCCGGGGTGCGGATCAGGCCGCGCCACAGCGGCGGCACCTCGCCCTGGAGGCGCAGGACGGACAGGTCGAGCCGGGTCGGCAGCAGGACGGCGGCGTCCGTGGCGGTGGCGGCGTCGAAGAGGACGGTGCCCTGTTCCGAGGTGAGCGCGGGGGTGCCCATCCGGGCCAGGCGGGCGAGGTCCTCGTCCGTCAGACCGCCGGTCATGCCGCCGGTGGGCTCCCACGGGCCCCAGGCCAGGGAGAGCCCCGGCAGGCCCTGGGTGCGGCGTAATTGGACGAGCGCGTCGAGGAAGGCGTTCGCGGCGGCGTAGTTGCCCTGGCCTGCCGTGCCCACGGCGCCGGAGAGGGAGGAGAAGACGACGAAGGCCGCCAGGTCCAGGTCCCGGGTGGCCTCGTGGAGGTGCCAGACGGCGTCGGCCTTGGGCCGCAGCACCGCGCTGATCCGCTCGGGGGTGAGCGACTCGATCACGCCGTCGTCGAGGGTGCCGGCGCTGTGCACGACGGCGGTGACGGGGTGCGCGACGGGCACATCGGCCAGCAGCCGGTCCACGGCGGCGCGGTCGGCCAGGTCGCAGGAGGCGAGGGTCACCTGCGCGCCGTGGCCGGCGAGTTCGGCCACCAGCTCCCGGGCGCCCTCGGCGTCGGCACCGCGGCGGCTGGCGAGCAGCAGGTGCCGTACGCCGCGCTCGGTGACCAGGTGCCGGGCCAGTACGCGACCGAGGCCGCCAGTGGCTCCGGTGAGGAGCACGGTGCCCTCGGGGTCCCACTCGGCAGCGTGCTGCGCCGCCCGGGCGCGGGCGAGCCGCGCGATGAGCACGGCGGTGCCGCGGACGGCGGTCTGCGGCTCGTCCGAGGACAGTGCCAGCGCCTGCAGCAGCGGCCGCGCGGCGGGCTCGGCGGAGGCGGGGTCGAGGTCCAACAGCGCGAAGCGGCCGGGGTGTTCGCTCTGCGCGGCCCGCACCAGGCCCCAGACGGCGGCGGCAACGGGGTCCGGCGCCTGCCGGGCGTCGGTGGCGACGGCGCCGCGCGTGACGAGGACCAGCCGGGAGGCGGCGTACCGCTCGTTCTCCAGCCAGGTCCGCAGGAGCTCCAGGACGTGGGCGGTGCGGTCGTGCACGGAGGCGACGACCTCGTCGCCGACGGCATCGGCCGCGCCCAGGACGGGGGCGAGGACGACGTCCGGGGCAGGGGTGTCGGCGTCCGGGCCGGTCAGCGCGGTGACGGCGCGGTCCGGCGACGCGAGGGCCTGCTCCAGGCCGAAGGGGTCCGGGCCGAGGACGGCGACGGAGGCGGGCGCGGTCTGGGCGTCCTGGGGCGATGCGGTCCAGCGCAGCTCGAACAGGGCCTCGCGGGCGAGGGAGTTGGCGGCGTCGAGCTGCTCGTCGGGCACGGTGCGCAGGACGAGCGAGCCGATGGAGGCGACGGGGTCGCCGGCGGTGTCGGCGACGGCGATCGCCACCGCGTCGTCGCCGGCCGGGGTCAGCTTCACCCGGACCGTCGTCGCCCCGCCGGCGTGCAGGGTCACGTCCTGCCACGAGAAGGGCAGGCCGCCGCGGGCGTGCTCGCCCAGGTCGGCGAAGGCCGCGGCGTGCAGCGCGGCGTCCAGGAGGGCCGGGTGGATCGCGAACGAGGCGGCGGACTCGGCGTCGGAGCCGTCCGTCTCGGGCAGGGTCACCTCGGCGTAGACGTCGTCGCCGCGGCGCCAGGCGGCGTGCAGGCCCTGGAAGAGGGGGCCGTATGCGAAGCCGGTGTCGGCCAGGCGTTCGTAGAAGCCGTCGAGGTCCAGCGGCTGTGCGCCGGCGGGCGGCCAGGCGGTGGCGTCGAAGTCGGCGTGGTGCTCGCCGGTCACGAGGGTGCCGGCGGCGTGCTGGGTCCAGGGGAGCTCCTCCGGACCGTCGGGGCGGGAGTGGACGCTGACGGCGCGGCGGCCGGACTCGTCGGGGCTGCCCACCCACACCTGCACCTGGACGCCGCCCTCCTCGGGCAGCAGCAGGGGCGCGGCCAGCGTGAGTTCCTCCACACGACCGCAGCCGGCCTCGTCCCCGGCGCGCACGGCCAGCTCCAGGAAGGCGGTGCCCGGCAGCAGCACCGTGCCGCGCACGGCGTGGTCGGCGAGCCAGGGGTGGGTGCGCTGCGACAGCCGGCCGGTCAGCAGCAGGCCGTCGGAGTTGGCGACCGAAACGGCCGCGGTCAGCAGCGGGTGGTGCGCCGCGCCCAGGCCGGCGGCGCGCACGTCACCGCCGGTCGCGGGCAGGCTCTTGGGCCAGTAGCGCCGGCGTTGGAAGGCGTAGGTGGGCAGGTCGGTGCGCCGGGCGCCGGTGCCCTGGAAGTAGGGCTCCCATTGGACGGCCGCGCCGCGGGTGTGCAGGCCCGCCAGCGCGGCGGTGAGGGTCTCGGCCTCGGGGCGGCCCGGGCGCAGTACGGCGAGCGTGGCGGGGACGCCGTCCGCGGCGTCGGGGGCACCGTCGGTGGCGCCGGTCGCGGCCAGGCAGGTCTGGGCCATGGCGGACAGGACGCCGTCGGGCCCCAGCTCCAGGAAGGTGGCGGCACCGTGGCCGTGGAGCCAGTCGAGGGCGTCGGCGAACCGTACGGCGTGCCGGGCGTGGTTCACCCAGTACTCGGCGGAGGACAGCTGCTCCACCGTGGCGAGGGTCCCGGTCAGGCCGGAGACGACCGGGATGACGGGTGCCTGCGGGGTGAGCCGGGAGACGGCGGCGCGGAAGTCCGCCAGCATGGGCTCCATGAGCGGCGAGTGGAAGGCGTGCGAGACGCGCAGTCGCTTGGTCCTGCGGCCCAGTGCGCCGAAGTGCTCGGCGACGGCGTCGACTTCGTCGGCCCGGCCGGCGATCACCACGGCGGCGGGACCGTTGACCGCGGCGATCGAGACGCGGTCCTGCCGGTCCACCAGCTGGGGCAGGACCTCCTCCTCGGTGGCTTCGAGGGAGACCATGGCACCGCCTTCGGGCAGCGCCTGCATGAGGCGGCCTCGGGCGAGCACCAGGGCGGCGGCGTCGGCCACGGTGAAGACCCCGGCCACGTGCGCCGCGGCGATCTCGCCGATGGAGTGCCCGGTGAGGAAGTCCGGCTTGATGCCCAAGGACTCGGCGAGCCGGTAGAGGGCGACCTCGATCGCGAACAGCGCGGGCTGGGCGTAGCCGGTCTCGTCGAGGAGAGCGGCCTCGGGCGTGCCCTCGGCGGCGAACAGCACGTCCTTCAGCGGACGTTCGAGGCCCTGGTCGAGGTGGCCGAGGACCTCGTCGAGGGCGGTGGCGAAGACAGGGAAACGGGCGGCCAGTTCGCGTCCCATGCCGGGCCGCTGGGAGCCCTGGCCCGCGAAGAGGAAGGCGAGCTTGGACCGGGTCCGGGCGGTGTCCTGCACCAGGCCAGGGGCCGGTATGCCGTCGGCGAGCGCGATGAGGGCTGCGCGGGCCCGGTCCAGGTCGGCCGCGGTGAACGCGGCGCGGTGTTCGAGGCCGGAGCGGGCCGTGGCCAGGGAGTAGGCCACGTCGGCGGCTGCGAGGTCGGGGTGGGACGTGAGGTGGGCGAGCAGCCGGGCCGCCTGGGCGCGCAGCGCCTCGCGGGTGCGGCCGGAGACGAGCCACGGGACGGCGCCCGGCGCCACGGATGCGGCCGGGAGTGCCGTGTCCTCCTGGCCGGCCTCGGGCGACGGGTCGGCCGGGGCCTCCTCCAGGATCGTGTGTGCGTTGGTGCCACTGAGCCCGAACGAGGAGATGCCGGCGCGGCGCGGCTGTGCGCCCTGCGGCCAGGCGACCGGCTCGGTGAGCAGGCGCACGGCCCCCTGGGTCCAGTCGACGTGCGAGGACGGCGCGTCCACGTGGAGCGTGCGCGGGAGCAGGCCGTGCCGCATGGCCAGCACCATTTTGATGACGCCGGCCATGCCGGCCGCCGCCTGGGTGTGGCCGATGTTGGACTTGACGGAGCCCAGCAGCAGGGGATGTTCGGCGTCCCGGCTCTGGCCGTAGGTCGCCAGCAGTGCCTGGGCCTCGACCGGGTCGCCCAGCGCGGTGCCGGTCCCGTGCGCCTCGACGACGTCGATCTCGTCGGCCGAGAGCCGCGCGCTGACCAGCGCCTGCTCGATGACGCGTTGCTGGGAGGGGCCGTTGGGCGCGGTCAGGCCGTTGGAGGCGCCGTCCTGGTTGACGGCGGAGCCCCGGATGACGGCCAGGACCTTGTGCCCGTTGCGGCGGGCCACCGAGAGGCGCTCCAGGACCAGGACGCCCACGCCCTCGGCCCAGCCGGTGCCGCCCGCGGAGTCGGCGAAGGAGCGGCAGCGCCCGTCGGCTGCGAGCCCGCCCTGGCGGCTGAACTCCACGAAGGTGGTGGGGCTGGACATCACGGTGACGCCCGCGGCGAGCGCCAGGGAGCACTCGCCCTGGCGCAGCGAGTGGGCGGCCAGGTGCAGGGCCACGAGGGAGGACGAGCAGGCGGTGTCGACGGTGACCGCCGGGCCCACGGTGCCGAAGAAGTACGCGAGTCGGCCCGAGATGACGCTGGTGGTGGTGCCCGTCAGGGCGAAGCCCTGGACATCGTCGTCCGGACCCACCCGGTACTCCTGGGGCATCGCCCCGACGAACATGCCTGTCCGGCCGCCCCGGACCGATGCCGGGTCGATGCCGGCCCGCTCGAAGGCTTCCCAGGAGGACTCCAGCAGCAGTCGCTGCTGCGGGTCCATGGCGAGGGCCTCGCGGGGGGAGATCCCGAAGAAGGAGGCGTCGAACTCGGCCGCGTCGTGCAGGAATCCGCCGGAGAACTGCCCGGGGTCCTCGGTCAGCAGCTCCCAGCCGCGGTCATCGGGGGAAGCCGTGATGCCGTCCCCGTCGTCGGCGAGCAGGGACCAGAGCTCTTCGGGGCTGCTCACGCCCCCCGGGAAACGACAACTCATGCCCACGATCGCGATCGGCTCGCGGGCCGCCGCCTCCAACTCGCCCACCCGCTGTCGGGAGCGCCGCAGATCGGCGCTGGCCCGCTTCAGGTAGTCGCGGAGCTTCTGTTCCTGATCCATGTTCGCCACGTTCCAACCCATCTCAAGACCGTCGGGCAGCAGAGGATTTCGATGTGGGCATCCGGCACTGGGGGACGGCTGTTCCACTGCGACTGAGTTTTCTGCGTGCCCTGCACAAGGCAGCTCGACTTCCCGCACGCCACGCACCCAGTCTCTACGGGGGTGGCCATGGAATTCCGTAGAGTCGGCGGGGCCCGGGCCCGGCCGCACACGGACGGGCCGGGGTGCCGCGGATCCTCGGCGGCACTCCCGGCGCCTGGTACCTACTCGGCTCGCCTTCCGCACGGGCCAGGTCCCGAAGCCGGACCTCGGCCCGCGTCCGCACGGCGAACCCTCAGAATGCGGAGCGGGGTACTACTTGATGAAGTCGTCCACGACACGGGGCGGCCAGGTCCCCACCGTCAACACGCCCATCGCATAGGCGCGGGAGACCAGGGCGGCGCGGTTCGGGGCCTTCAGTTTCCGCAGCAGTCCGGTGACGTGATACTCCACACCGTGCTGGCTGAGATACAGCCGGGACGCCAGCGGAATCGTGGACAGGCCCGCCGCGATTCCCTCCAGAATTCGCGCGTCGATTTCGCTGAGAAGTTTCCTTCGCGGTGCCACCACCGCATCGTCCTCAGCACTCTGGCCCGACCGCATCACCACGAGAACCGCGGTCGGGTCGGGGCCGTAGCCGCGCACGGCGGCGGCCGTGAGGCTGCCGTTGAACACGTCGCCGGTCGGCCGCAGCGCCACCACCTGCGTGGCGAACCGGTCCCGGCGCCCCTCCAGCAGCCGCTCGAACTGCCGCATGAGCGGCTGCCGCACGCTGGGGTGAACCAGCTCGCGGAAATTGCGCCCGAAGACGTCGGGGGCCGTCGACGAGGAATCGGAGGGCAGTGGGGCCAGTACGTCCGCGGAATCCTCGGCGGGGGTCGCGAATTGGTGGAAGAAGTCTTGATTGGCCTGACGGATCGTCAGCGCTGGGTCCAGTACGGATATGCACACGCTCGGCCGCTCCTCCCCCCGGACCGCGGTACCGGCCGCACCGGCCGCACTGCGGTCTGTCGACAGCTGCAGAGAGTCCACCAGAGCAGAAATCCTCAAGGGACCGACATCCTTTCCAACCCCCGCTTGCACACCAGGAATAAGGAGAGATCGAACGAGAAGGGGAAATCCAGAGAATCGAGTAGGCCAGGGGATCCGATGGCCCGGCATCCGCCGGGCAGGAATTCCGAACTCCCCTGCACAATCGACACTAAGGATCGATCCGGACGAGCGTCAACGCTCACCCGCCCCCCACCCCTAATCCTGCGGTCGGACACTCCACACGGTACGGTCCTGCCGCGATCTTTCGGCCCCCCGAACACCCGAACCGATTACCGGCGGTATCCCCCGGCCGTGAGCGGCTTTCGTCACGGCGCGCCCAGCGCGACGCAATCGCCCTGCGCCCGCTCCGCCCGCTCCAGCAGCTCACGTCGCCCCGCGACGCCCAACTTGCGGTAGCACGACGTCAGACGCTTCTCCACCGCACGGGTGCTCACGCCCAGTTCCTCGGCGATCTCCTGATTGGTCAGGCCGCGCCGCACCAACGAGACGACCTGGCGCTCACCACGGGTGAGCGGAGCCTCCTGACTGGGAGCGGCGGCTCCCAGGGCCGCACGGGCGCGTTCGGTCAACCAGGGTGCGCCGCAGGCGGTGGTGAGGTCAACGGTTTCGCGCAGAACCGTCTGCGCTTCCTTGCCGCCTTCCAACGTGCGACCCAACTGGAGCAAGGTACGGGACAGTTCGAGCGTGTTGGAGGACGTGCGCAGGACCTCGGCGGACTCGCGCAGGGCGGGGACGCCCCCTCCCCCGGGCAGGAGGGCGTTCAGGCGCAGTGCGCGGCCGAGAGCGGCGGGCGCCGCCCACCGTCGCGCCCAGGCCAGTTCCTCGTCGGCCAGCGCCATGGCCGGCCGGGCCTCGCCCAGGCGGTGGTGGAGGACGATGGCGCGGGGCCGCCAGGGGAAGAGGACGGAGTTGCGCCATCCGGCCGCTTCCAGCTGCCGGCCGCAGGCCAGGAGGGATTTGAGGGCATCGGCATCGTGGCCACGACGGGAGTCGAGCGAGGCCCCGAGCAGTTGCCGCATGACCGTCGTGGCGAGGTTTGCCGGCCAGCGCTTCCCGGAGTCCTTGAGGAGGCGTTCGATCAGCTGGACGTTGCCGGATTCCATGGCCACCGCGGCCCGGATGACCGCGGTCGGCTCGCGCCAGTCCGCGTCGGCCAGTGCGGCGGCCCGGTCGGCCTGTTCGTGGGCCTGGGTCAGGTGTCCGCGGGCGAGCTGGAGCAGGGCGTTCTCGGCGTGCACCCCCGCGTGCGGCGGGTCGGTGTGCGACTCGCAGGACACGTTGACGCCTTCCACCGCGTCGGCGGCGTACAGGGCCAACACGACCAGCGGCAGTGCGGTCCGGGCACGCGCCGAGGTCACCGGCTCGCGCTCCAGGATCTGTTCGGCCAGGGCTGCGATGTCCGGTGCCGGCAGGGCGCTTGAGAGGACCCCCGCGTTGATCAGTACGGCCGCCAGTTCGCGGGCGCCGCTGCTCTCCAAGGGGGGTGTGGTGCCGAGTGAGCGCAGGCGCCCCACCGCACCGGTCAGTTCCGCCGGGTTCTCGTGCCCGGCGTGCCACAGACGCGCCTCCAGGCGCAGGGCGATCTCGCGGGGACTTCCATGGTGCGGCGCCGTGGGCTCGAAGTCCTCGGAGACTTCGCGCAGCAGGTCCACCATGGAGGAGGTCACCTCGCCGAGGAAGCTGGGCGGGATCAGCAAGGTGGCGACGGCCCGGTCGGTGGCCGACGACAGGAGGCGGACGGCCTGGGTGATGTGGCGTTCGCAGGCGACGGGGTCGATGCCGCGTTCGGCTTTGGCCAGGTCGATCAGCAGGCGTGCGCGTTCGCTGTCGCCCACGCTGCTCTCCAGCAGCGCGCGCCGCAGATAGCGGGCGGCGGCATCCGGCGCGCCGCAGCGCAGTGCGGCTTCCGCGGCCGTCCGCAGGACCCCGCTGGCCCATGGGCGGTGGGTGGCGGTGACGGTCATCAGCAGCTCTGCGACATGTTCGGCCGGGCGGCCGGCCTGGTGGAGGATTTCGGCCGCCGCGTCCCGGGAGCGTTCGCATTCGGCGATGGTGAGGGTGGATTCGACGGCGTCGCCCACGACGCGGTGGAGGAAGCGCGGGGTGTCGTGGGGGGCGAGCAGGCCGAGGAGGCCCAGGGCCCGCAGGGCGCGCTGGTAGCTGATGGTGTCCAGTCGCGCGTGGCGTTGGATGAGGTCGGGCTCGCCGTGATCGCCGAACGCGGCGATGGCCGCGGCCACGTCGCGTACGGGGCCGGGCTGGGTGTGGAGGCAACCGGCCAGCCGATCGCGGAGCGGGGCGGGACGCGAGGTGCGGACCCGGTCGGCCCGGTCGGCGGTGGGCCGGTGGCCGTCGAGGGCCTCCTCGCGCAGGACGGACCGGAGGAAGAGCGGGTTGCCGGCGCAGCTGTCGTGGCATGCCCGGGCGTAGCCGTCCTCGGCGGGTTCGCCCAGGTGGTGCCGGATCAGGGCTCGGGTGCCGTCGAGCGAGAGCGGGGCGGGGCGCAGGACCTCCCCCGCGTCGGCGAGGTCGCCGACGAGCGGGTGCCGGGCGCGCGGGTCGCCGTCCCGCAGGGTGCACACGAGGGCGAGGCTCATCCCGTGTACGCGGCGGACCAGGTAGGCGAGCCAGCGCAGGGAGGGCAGGTCCACCCACTGCAGGTCGTCGATGAGGATGAGTACGGGGGTGGTTGCGCAGACGTCGGCCAGCAGCGACCGCAGGCCGTGCAGAACGGCCTCGGAGACGGGGGCGTCGTGGTCGCCGAGGGTGGGGAGGCCGCCGGCCGGGACCGCCCGGGCGGCGCCGCCCGTTTCGTGGTCTCCGGGGGCGGAGGGGGCGCCGGGGGCGGAGGGGGCGTCGGCCAGGAGGGGGCCGAGGAGCTGATGGACGATGCCGAAGGCGAAGTCCTGCTCCATGGGGGCGGCGTTGGCCCGTAACACCCGTAAATTGCCCGGCGGCGAGGCACCGGCCTCCTGGAGGAGTGTGGACCGGCCGATGCCCAGGGGCCCGGTCAGGAGGAGTACGGAGGGTCTGCCCGCCTGCGCCTGACGTACCGCGGCGTCGATGCGCGCCAGTTCGGATTCCCGCTCGTACAGCATCGGTCATGTCCTTTCCGTGGGCCTGCTCCGTGCGCGAAGTTCCTCGCGTGAGGCGATGCCCAGTTTTTTGTACGTACTGCTCAGCCGTAGTTCGACGGTGCGTCGGCTCACCGAGAGCTGCTCGGCGATCTCGCGGTTGCCCAGGCCGCGGGCGGCCAGTTCGGCGGTCTGCCGCTCGGCGGGTGTGAGGGCGGCCCACTCCTTGGAGGAGGTGAACTCGTTGGGGGTGGCGGTTTGTTCCAGCCGGGTGGCCAGCCACCGTGCGCGTTCGGCCAGGCGGCTGGAGGTGCGGGTGACGCGGTGGCCGGACAGTTCGGTCAGCAACCGGGCCGCGATGGTGTGGTCGCCCTTGGTGGCCTCCTCGGTGGCGAGGTCGGCCAGGCCCCAGGCGTAGGCCAGTTGGTTGGGCCAGCGCGCGATGCCGGTGGATCCGCCGGCACCGGCGGCCGGTCCGGGGGCGTCGAGGGATCCGGCGCAGAGATGGGCCAGGCCCACCGCGCTGGGGGCGCCCCAGCGGCGGGCGAGGGTGAGTTCCTCGTCGATCAGGCGCCGGGCCTGTTCCCGGTCGCCGAGCGTGATCAGGACTCTGGCGGCCAGTGAACGCCAGGGCAGCACGGCGGGGTTGACCCACTGTCTGCGCAGCAGCCAGCGTCCGCCCTCCTTGAACAGTTCGACGGCCTCGGCCCAGCGCCCTTCGTCGGCGGCCACTCGGGCCCGGGCGTGCAGGAGCAGGGGCCAGTGGACGCTGGATTCGGCGCCGGGCGGTATGGGGGCGCCGGTCAGGGCACGGGCCACGTCGTGTTGGTGGGTCTCCACGGCGATGATGCTGCGGATGGCCAGGAGGTACGGGGCGGCGAGGGGGTGCCAGGCAGCGGCGGGCAGTACCCGTTCGGCGGCGTCCGCGGCATGTTCGGCGGCGTCCAGGCGGCCGCCGCGCAGGTGCAGTCCGGCGCTCAGGGCCAGCGCGCGGGCGAGCGCGGGACGGCGGTGGCGGCGGCCCAGTTCGGCGACGATGGCGTCGAGGTGCTCCTCGGCTTCGGCGGCGGCGTCGGTGAGCCACAGTGCTCTGGCGGCTTCCAGGCGGGGCATGACGGGTACGGCGGGGCCCGCTTCCAGTGCGCGGCGCGCCAGTTGCCCGGCCTGTTCGCGGTGTTGGCCGCGTGCGGTGAGCTGGGCGGCGCGGATGCCCGCCTGGGCGGGGGCGAGAGGCTGTTCGGGCAGGGCGGGGACGCCGCTGGTGGAGATGTCGGTGGCCTCGGGCCGGGACTGGGCGGCGTACCAGTACAGCGCGATCAGGTCGTCGCGTTCGCTGCCGTGGGCGGTGGCCAGGGCCTGGGTGGCGACGCGGCGGCCCCAGGAGTCGTCCCCGCGGGCCAGGCCCATGTCCAGTGCCTGTAACCGCACGTGGGACCAGAGCTCTCCCTCGCCCGGGCTGTTGACGACGGCGGCGAGCCGACGGTCGCTCGCCACGGGGGCGGACGCGGCCTCGGCGCTGGCCAGGTCGAGGCTGATCCGTGCGCGCCGCACGGGGTGCTGGGGCTCGTCGAGGGCGCGGTTCAGGAAGGCGGCGGCCCGGGCGAACTCGCTGCGGCGCACGGCGGTGCCGAAGCTGCCCCGCAGTGCGTGCACGCCCCAGGGCTCGCCCCCGGAGGGTGCATGGGGAAGGGAGCGGGTGATGTCGTCGCTGCGGCGCACGGCGGCGTCGAAGCCGCCCTGCAGCGCGTGGACCGCCCAGGACTCGCCGATGGGGGGTGCGTGGAGGAGGAGGCCGGCGATGTCCTCGTCGGCGGCGCCGGCCCGGTAGGCGAGGCGGGCGGCGCCGGCATACAGGCGGCCGCGTTCGGCGGCGGGCGTGTCCTCCAGGATGCGGGCCCTGACGACGGGCAGCCGGATACGTTCGTAGGCGCCGTCGGGGACGGTGAAGCCGGCCGTTTCCAGCGCCGAGCGCAGCCGGGTCTCGCCTACGCTGCGCAGCCCGGCCAGGTTGCAGATCAGGGTGAAGTCCAACAGGTCGCCGCCGACGGCCAACGCGCGCAGGACGGCGGTGGACTCGTCGGTCAGCCCCCGCAGGGCGCGCCCTGCGCGGTCGCCGATGATGCCGGTGATCACGGTGCGCAGCTGGGGGACGAGGTCGGCGGTGGGGCGGTGGCCGGCGTCGGCGAGGCAGTGCAGTGCCGCGTGCAGTACGGCGGGGTTGCCGTAGGCCGCCTGGACGGCCGCGGCGGCGAACGTCTCGTCGCAGGCGACGCCGAAGATCATTTCGGCGAGGGTGGCGACCGCGCGGGGGCTCAGTCCGTGGACGGTGAGGTGGCGGGTCAGCCGTGCGGAGGGGGCGGTGTCGGCCAGCCAGTCGGGGCCGTGCGGGTCCACACCGGTGCGGCCGATGAGCAGTGCGAGCGGGAGTCCCGTGGACAGACGACGCACCAGGGCCTGCAGCCAGTGCAGGGAGGCCGGGTCCAGCCACTGCGCGTCCTCGACGGTGACGAGCGTGGGTGTCCGGCGAACGGTGTGCAGGAGTTCGAGGAGGCCCGGCAGGCCGTCCGGCTCGTGGTGCTCGCGCAGCACCCTCAGCGGGCGTTCGGCCTCCTCCCCCAATTGGGAGAGGAGTTGGATCACGGCTCCGTGTCGCAGGTCGCGTTCGGTCAGGGATCCACTGGCGCACAGGACGCGTACCGAGCGCTCCTCGGCGAGCCGGGCGGTCCAGCGCAGCAGGGCGTTGTGACCGAAGCCGGGGCGGCCGGTCACCGAGACGACGGCCGGGCGACCTTCGCCGAGGGAAGCCACCACGTCCTTCAACTGCCCTTGTTCCGCCTCGCGTTCGAGCAGGGGAAGGTCGGTGCGCCGACTCCCCGCCCAGACGAACCCCCCGTACTGTTCGCCGTTCAGCCCCGCCACAGACACCCTCCCGGTCCGCTCGCCCTCAATCCTGCCCACCCGGCCGCGGTGCCGATCGTGGGGCCCGTGCTTCACGGACGCCCGAGGAGCGGAGGACCGCGTCGAGCTGGGCCCGCTCGGCAACGTCCAACTTGCGGTACACGCTGGTCAGATGCATCTCGACGGTGCGTACGCTGACGTACAGCGACTGGGCGATCGAGCGGTTCCCGGCACCACCGGCGGCGAGACTGGCGACCTTGCGTTCCATGCTGGTGAGCAGGTCGAGGGGCGAGGTGGTCATCTTCCGCATGCGGCCGCCCGCGGCCACCAGGGCCGCGCGGGCGTCCTGGCCCAGCGCGAGCGCGCCGCAGCGCTGGGCGAGGCCGGCCGCGGCGCGCAGGTGCTCGCGGGCGGCGCGTCGATCGCCCTCGGTCAACAGCGCCCTGCCCAGAACGAGTTCGGCGCGGGCGTGTTCGACGCGGGCCGGTGAAGCGGAGAGTTCGCGCACCGCCTCGCCCAACAGTTCCACACCGTCCTCGCCGGGGGTGGCCACGCCGCGGGCCAGGGCGGCCATGCCCAGGACCCGGGGGGTGCCCCACTGCTGTGCGAGCCGCGTGCCGTGCGCGGCGGGCTCCCGGGCCTCCTCGGGGCGGCCCAGTTCCGCGAGTACGCAGGCGGCCTCCGCCCACCAGGGCACGTATGCCGCATGGCGCACCTCGGCTTCCTCCAGTGCCCTGCCGCACTCGCGGAACAGCGCCAGTGCGCCCTCCGCGTCCCCCAAGGCGTGGCGGGCACGGCCGTGGGCCATCAGATAGCGGTAGTAGGTCCACACGTACTGCTCGCGCCAGGCGGGCTCGGTGCCGGCCAGCAACCGCTCGGCGGAGGCGGCCTCGCCCCGGTCCACCAGTACGCTCGCCAGGGCCAGGCGCGGCAGGACCATGGTGTCGCCCCAGCGTTCCGCGCCGCTGATCTGGACCGCTGTCCTGGCGTCCGCGAGCGCGTCCGGGAGGGCGCCCAGGCCGTGTTGGAGCATGGCGCGGGTGGACAGGGCCAGGGCGTAGGTCCACACGGCGGAGTTCTCCCGGCCGTGCCGCAGGACGCGGTCCAGTGCGTCCAGCGCCTCCTCGGCGCGGTCGGCGAGGCCGAGGACGAACGCCGAGTTGATCAGGGTCCAGCTCTCCAGGAGCAGCCGGGGGCTGGAGATGGCGCGCACCGCGCGCTGCACGGCCGGTTCGGGGGGCTGGCCGTCGAGTGCGGTCAGTACGGCCATGGCCGCCAGCTTCTGGCACTGGGCGGGGGTGTCGCCCTCGGGCAGGGTCATCGCCGCGGCTCCCTGCTGGGTCGCGGCGAAGGTGTTGCGGCCGTGCGTGCCGACGATCAGGAACACCGACTCGACGAGCGTGCGCAGTTCCTGGTCGGCCGGCAGGGGGTCGGGGCCGAGTTCGGCGTCGAGCGTGTCCAGGACGTCTTCCAGGAGGCCCAGGGCGACGCAGCCCTCGCGCGCGGCCAGGCCGGTGGTGCCGAACTGCGCGGCGATCCGCGCCCGGGTGCGTACGTCGATGCTCGGCGCCAGCGCTTCGCGGAGCAGGCCGGCGGCCTCGGGCGGGTCGGTCTCGGTCAGCGCCCTGGCCAATCGGACGCGGACCTCCACGCTGTCGGGGTCCACTTCCAGTACCCGGTACAGATAGCGGGCCGCGGTCTCCGGGGCGCCGCGCTCCTCGGCGCGGGCGGCGGCTTCCAGCAGGACACCGGGCATCCATGGTGCGCAGATCGACGGCAGCCGCAGGAGGTGCTCGGCGACCTCTTCGGCGGGCCGGCCGGCGTCGCTCAGGAGCAGCGCCGCCCGCGCACGCAGGCCCGACAGCGCCTGGGTGTCCAGGGTCGCCAGCACCGCCGCTCGCACCGCACCGTCCGCCAGATGCCTGCCGCCGGGCACCAGCCCGGCCTCGCGCAGCACCGCCAGGGCGTCCTCTACTTCGGCGGGGGGGACGGCGGCCAGGGGGCCGACGTGGTCGGCGCCCCGCTCTCCGAGGACCGCCACCGCCCGCGCGACCTCGCCGACCCAGGGTGGCTGGCGGTCCAGGAGTTCGCGTGCCCAGCGCGCCAGGACGCGTCCGCCGGTCTCGGCGATCCGGTCGGCACCGCCCACGCCCGGCCCGGCGCCCTCGGCCCGCAGTTCGTGCAGCAGCCGGCCCAGGAGGCGGGGGTTGCCGCCGGTCGCGACCCGGGCGCGGGTGACGAAGACGGGTGCGGCGGGTACCGGGAAGAACGCCCTGACGACTGCGGCGACATCCGCCTCGGTCAGCGGCCGCAGGCGCAGCGTCGTGGTGCGGCAGTGGGCGGACAGGTCCGCCAGGGCGTGGCGGGCCGGGGCGCGGCGGCAGAGGGCGGCCTCGGACTGCTGGGTGAGGACGATGAGCAGCGGCAGGCCGTCGGACCTGCGCAGCACGAAGTCCAGCCAGCGCAGCGAGAGTTCGTCGCAGTGCTGCACGTCGTCCAGGGCCAGGACGAGCGGGCGGCGGCTCAGCGCGTGCGCCGCGAGGCGGTGCAGGTCGTGGAACGCGCGCTGCACGACGGGAGCGTGCGGTGGCTCGCCCGCCAGCGCACCGGGGGCGAGTGCGGGGACGGCGCGGCACATGGCCGCTTCGAGGGGGACACCTTGTGCGGCGGCGGGGCCGAGCAAGGTGCGGATCCCGCTGAAGGAATCTCTCTCGGCGCCCTCTTCGCAGTTGCCCTGGAGAACCGTCGCGTGCCGACAGGCGTCTCCGGTGAGGAAGGCACGCAGCAGAGCGGACTTGCCGATTCCGGCCGGACCGGTCACGACCGCCGAGCATGCACGGCCGGAAAGGGCGTTGCGGGCGGAGCGGTTGAGCTCTCTCACGACATCGGCTCGGCCGACCAAGGCGCTGCCTAAATCAGGATCTAAGCTCCGGCTCCGCACCATAGAACTCCTCGCACCTCAGGAGACACAGCGGATGTGATTGGGCGTCACCACATCGATCTGTAAATCACCCTAAAGAGTGATGTCTCGTGTGCGTCAGAGTACATGATCCACTGAAAGGCGCGGGAGCAACACGCCCCGGTGCGCCAACTCCTTGCCCGTTGACGGGTGTTCAGTCGACCTCCTTGAACCCGGCTACTTCGCCCCCCGTCGTGCGCCGCCGGCCGCGACCCGAGTGGCTCCCGCGCCGGGCGGCAGTACCGGGCCGGAGCCCTTCCGCCACGGTCCGCGTCATCGCACCGGCCCCTCCTCCTCTCAACGACCGCGACGCGCCGAAGCGGTACGGGATACACCCGGGGCACACCCCGCCCACCGAGGCATCCCGTACGCTTCGGCCGGACTACCAGCTGCCGGCCAGCAGCAGATCCCCGAACTCCCGCTCGCGGGACGTCTGGCGCAGGTCGGAGTCGACCATCATGCGCATCAGCTCGGGGAAGTCGACGCTGGGCTCCCAGCCCAGCTGGGTGCGGGCGCGCTCGGCGTCCGCGCAGAGGATCTCCACCTCGGCCGGGCGCACCAGCGAGGGGTCGATGCTGACGTAGTCCTCCCAGTTCAGGTTCACGTGCTCGAAGGCGATGCGGACGGCGTCGCGGACCGAGTGCATCTGGCCGGTCCCGATCACGTAGTCGCCGGGCTCGTCCTGCTGCAGCATCAGGTGCATGGCGCGAACGTAGTCTCCGGCGAAACCCCAGTCGCGTACGGCGTCGAGGTTGCCCAGGGACATCTTGTCCTGGTAGCCGAGCTTGATGCGGGCCACCGCGAGGGAGATCTTCCGGGTCACGAACTCCGCTCCACGGCGCGGTGATTCGTGGTTGAACAGCATGCCGGAGACCGCGTACATACCGAAGGACTCACGGTAGTTGCGGGTGATGAAGTGCCCGTAGGTCTTCGCGACGCCGTACGGGCTGCGCGGCCGGAAGATGGTGGTCTCGCACTGCGGGGTCTCGGCGACCTTGCCGAACATCTCCGACGAGGACGCCTGGTAGAAGCGGATCTGGCCGCCGTCGCTGCTCCGCGAGCCGTTCAGGCCGCTGACCATGCGGATCGCCTCCAGCATGCGCAGCACACCCATGCCGTTGACCTCGGTGACGAGCTCGGCCTGCTGCCAGGACATCGGCACGAAGGAGATGGCGCCGAGGTTGTAGATCTCGTCGGGCTGCACCTTGTCGACGGCGGAGACCAGGCTGGCCTGGTCCATCAGGTCGCCGTCGACGAAGTTCAGGTCGGAGACCAGCCGGCTGACCCGCGACTTCCGGGGATTGGCCTGACCGCGGATCAGGCCCCACACCTGGTAGCCCTGTGCGAGCAGGTGCTCCGCCAGGTAGGAGCCGTCCTGGCCGGTAATTCCGGTGATCAGCGCACGCTTGGACATCTCATTCCTTTCCTCCGCATAGAACAGACCGCCCAAACGCAGAGCCGTGTCTGCTGCGTGAACTCTTGACCTCGAATGGCGTCGAATGGCGTCAGAAAACGCCGCGGTCGGGACGCCGGGTAAGCGCACGCTTCCAAGCGGCCGGTCACGGTGTCAAGAAAATCCAGTAACACTACGGAATTCCGGAGTGCCGATCCTCGGGTGCCCGCGGCATGGGGGAGAGGGCGGCCGCCGGATCCGGTACGGCCCCGCGGCACCTGCCGTCAGGACACTACGGATTTTCCGGTGCGCGGTGCGCTGCACTGTCCGGACATGCCCCGTCCAGGCCCGGTGGGCGCCTCATCCGTGCCGTCGACCGGACCTGCCCGTCTCCTGGAGCGTCGCCCGGTGCTGCTCAGATTCCTGCGAACCCGACTGCGTCCCCACCGGCGCGCCGTTGCCCTGCTGGGACTGCTGCAACTGGTGCAGATCCTGGCCACGCTGGCCCTGCCGACGCTCGGTGCCGCCGTCATCGACCGCGGCGTGATCGAGGCCGACAGCGGCTACATCGTCCGGACCGGGCTGGGCATGCTGGCCGTTGCGCTGGTGCAGATCGCGGCGTCGGTGGGCGCGGTGTCACTGAGCGCGCGCACGGCCATGGCGATGGGCCGCGACCTGCGCTCGGCGGTCTTCCGCCGGGTGTTGGACTTCTCCGCCCGTGAGGTCGGACAGTTCGGCACCCCGTCGCTGATGACACGCACCGTCAACGATGTCCAACAGGTGCAGATGCTGGCGCTGTCCGCGTTCGGCGTCGCGGTGTCGGCGCCCCTGATGTGTCTGGGCAGCATCGTGCTCGCACTCCAGCAGGACATTCCGCTCTCACTGCTCCTGGTGGCACTGATGGTGGCCCTGGGAATGTCCTTCGGTCTCATTCTCGGCCGCACCGACCCGTTCTACGACCGGATGCAGAAATACCTGGACCGCGTCAACGGCCTGCTGCGCGAACGCATCACGGGAGTCCGCGTCGTGCGGGCTTTTGTGCGCGACGGACACGAAGGCGAGAGATTCGGCCGAACCAATTCCGAATTGTGTGACATCTCGTTGCGCGTCGGCCGGCTGCTGGCCACCATCGTCCCCGTCGTGCTGCTGGTCCTGAACGCCTTCATGGCGGCGGTGGTGTGGTTCGGCGCCCATCGCATCGACGCCGGGGCGATGCGGTTCGGTGCGCTGAGCGCGTTCCTGAGCTATCTGACGCTGATCATGATGTCGGTGGTGATGGTGACCTTCGTGTGCCTGGCGATGCCGCGGGCGAGGGTCTCGGCCGAGCGCATCCAGCAGGTGCTGACGACCGAGCCGAGCGTGACGACACCGCCCCGACCCGTGCGCACCGTGCCCGCGACCGGCCAACTTGCCCTGCGTGGTGCCGGGTTCCGGTACCCGGGAGCCAAGGAGCCGGTGCTGAGCGGGATCGACCTGAGCGCCGGCCCCGGCGAGACGGTGGCGATCCTCGGCAGCACCGGCAGCGGCAAGACCACCCTGCTCAACCTCGTGCTGCGGCACTTCGACGCCACCGAGGGCTCCGTCCACATCGGCGGCGTGGACGTCCGCAGCCTGGACGCGGAGGCGTTGCGCCGCACCGTCGGTTTCGTCCCGCAGCGGGCGTACCTCTTCTCCGGCACCGTCGCCAGCAATCTGCGGTTCGGCGACCCCGATGCCACCGACGCCGAGCTCTGGCACGCGCTGGAGATCGCGCAGGCCCGGGACTTCGTGCGGCTCCTGCCCGAGGGACTCAACGCGCCGATCACGCAGGGCGGCACCAACGTGTCCGGCGGACAGCGCCAGCGGCTGGCGATCGCCCGCACCCTGCTGCGCAGACCGGCCGTCTATCTCTTCGACGACTGCTTCTCCGCGCTGGACTACGCCACGGACGCCGCGCTGCGCGCCGCCCTGGAACCGGAGATCTCCCGGGCGACGGTGCTCACCGTCGCCCAGCGCGTCAGCACCGTCCAGCACGCGCAGCGCATCGTCGTCCTGGACGCCGGCCGGGTCGCCGCCACCGGTACGCACCAGGGACTGCTGCGTACCAGTACGGCGTATCGGGAGATCGCCAGGTCCCAGCTCACCGCGATCACCGACCACTACGGCGACCCTGCCCCGGACGCCGAAGCCACCACGACCCCTCAGGAGGCCGTCCATGGTCTCGGCGGACAGTTCTAGCCGCGGGCGGCGCAGCCCCGCCCGCCACATGCTGGGCCTCCTGCGACCGCACCGCGCCCTGATTTCCGCGGCGGTCGCCCTCGGGATCGGCGGCGTCGCGCTCAACGCGGCGGGCCCGTTACTCCTCGGCAGGGCCACCGACCTCGTCTTCGACGGCATCCGGCATACCCATGGATCCGGCGGAGTCGACTTCGACGCGATCGCCCGGGTGCTGCTGTTCGCGCTCGTGCTCTTCGTCACCGCCTCCTTGCTCACCCTCTTCCAGGGCCGGCTGGTCTCGGCCGTCGTGCAGCGTGTGGTCTTCGCGCTGCGCCGGTCCGTGGAGGCCAAGCTCGCCCGCCTGCCGCTGCGGTACTTCGACCGCCACCCGGCGGGTGAGGTGCTCAGCCGGGTGACCAATGACGTCGACAACCTCCAGCAGACCCTCCAGCAGACCCTCAGCCAGCTGATCACGGCGGTGTTCTCCGTACTGAGCATGCTGGTGCTGATGCTCGTCATCTCGCCGCTGCTGGCACTGATCATGCTGGCCTGTCTGCCGGCGTCGGTCGTGCTCACGGCCCGGATCGGCAAGCGCGCGCAGCCGCGGTTCGCCCGCCAGTGGTCCGCCACCGGAACGCTGAACGCCCACGTCGAGGAGGTCTACACCGGTCACGCGCTGGTCAAGGGCTTCGGGCGGCGTGAGCAGGCCGAGCGCGCCTTCGACGAGCACAACGAAGCCCTCTACCGCGCCGGCGCACGGGCCCAGTTCGTCTCCGGCGCCATCGAGCCGTCGATGATGTTCGTCTCCAACCTCGGCTATGTCGTGGTGGCGGTCGTCGGCGCGCTGCGCGTGGTCGCCGGGACCCTGTCCATCGGTGACGTCCAGGCGTTCATCCTCTACTCCCGGCAGTTCAGCCAGCCGATCGTCGAGGTCGCCGGCATCGCCGCCCGCCTGCAGTCCGCCCTGGCCTCCGCGGAGCGGATCCAGGAGCTCCTGGACGCGGACGAGCAGCGACCCGACTCCGACCACCCCGCGCGTCTCGACAAGGTCGGTGGACGCGTCGAATTCGAGAAGGTCCACTTCCGCTACTCCCCCGGCACCCCGCTCATCGAGGACCTCTCCCTCACCGTCGAACCGGGCCGGACCGTGGCGGTCGTCGGCCCGACCGGCGCCGGCAAGACCACCCTTGGCAACCTCCTCATGCGCTTCTACGAAATCGACAGCGGGCGCATCCTCCTCGACGGCACGGACATCACCACCCTGACCCGTGAGGACCTGCGCTCCCACATCGGCCTGGTGCTCCAGGACGCCTGGCTCTTCTCCGGCACCATCGCCGAGAACATCGCCTACGGACGGCCCGACGCCACCCGCGAGGAGATCGTGGCCGCCGCCCGCGCCACCTGCGCCGACCGCTTCGTCCGCACCCTGCCGGACGGTTACGACACCGTCCTGGACGAGGAGTCGACCAATCTCAGCGCGGGCGAGAAACAGCTCATCACCATCGCGCGGGCCTTCCTGGCGCGGCCCTCGATCCTGCTCCTGGACGAGGCGACCAGCTCCGTCGACACCCGCACGGAGGCGCTCATCCAGCGCGCGATGCACTCGCTGCGCGCGGGCCGCACCAGTTTCGTCATCGCGCACCGCCTCTCCACCATCCGCGACGCGGACCTGATCCTCGTCATGGAAAGCGGCCGCATCGTCGAGCAGGGCACCCACGACCAGCTGCTGGCCGCCGCAGGGCCCTACGCCCGACTGCACACGGCCGTGGAGCACGGTGTCGGGCTGGAGGACGCGGCGCCGCGTTGAACTCGCCCGCTCCCGTGGCGACTTCGGCCCGGTCGAAGGAGGCGAGCCGCACCCCGCCCGCCCCCGCCGTCGTCCCCGCCGGAGCGCCCTTCCCGCACGACCTGACGCAACGCTCGAAAGGATCCGATCCGCCATGCCCGACAGCCCTGCCCGCAGCGAGTTGCTCGCCGCGATCAGCACACCCGACCGCGCGCCCGAGGACATCGCCGCGCTGCCCCTGCCCGAGTCCTTCCGGGCCGTGACCGTCCACAAAGAGGACACCGAGATGTTTCACGGCATGTCCAGCGCGGACAAGGACCCGCGCAAGTCGCTGCGCGTCGACGAGGTGCCGGTGCCCGAACTGGGGCCCGGCGAGGCCCTGGTCGCGGTGATGGCCAGTTCGGTCAACTACAACACCGTGTGGTCGTCCATCTTCGAACCGCTGCCGACCTTCGGCTTCCTGGAGCGCTACGGGCGCACCTCGCCACTGGCCGCCCGCCACGACCTGCCGTACCACATTCTCGGCTCCGACCTGGCCGGCGTGGTGCTGCGCACCGGCCCGGGAGTGAACGTCTGGAAGCCCGGTGACGAGGTCGTGGCGCACTGCCTGTCGGTGGAGCTGGAGAGCGCGGACGGGCACGACGACACCATGCTCGACCCTGCCCAGCGGATCTGGGGCTTCGAGACCAACTTCGGCGGCCTGGCCGAGATAGCCCTGGTCAAGGCCAACCAGCTGATGCCCAAGGCCGCCCACCTCACCTGGGAGGAGGCCGCCGCGCCGGGCCTGGTGAACTCCACCGCCTACCGGCAGCTGGTCTCCCGCAACGGCGCCGGGATGAAGCAGGGCGACAACGTGCTGATCTGGGGCGCCAGCGGCGGTCTGGGGTCGTACGCCACCCAGCTCGCCCTCGCCGGCGGCGCCAACCCGGTCTGTGTGGTGTCCAACCGGCGCAAGGCCGAGGTGTGCCGGTCCATGGGTGCGGAGGCGATCATCGACCGCTCCGCCGAGGACTACCGCTTCTGGAGCGACGAGCACACCCAGAATCCGCGGGAGTGGAAGCGGTTCGGCGGCCGCATCCGGGAGTTGACCGGCGGCGAGGACGTGGACATCGTCTTCGAGCACCCCGGCCGGGAGACCTTCGGTGCCTCCGTCTACGTCACCCGCCGGGGCGGCACGATCGTCACCTGCGCCTCCACCTCCGGCTACCGTCACGAGTTCGACAACCGCTATCTGTGGATGCACCTCAAGCGCATCGTCGGCACCCACTTCGCCAACTACCGCGAGGCATGGGAGGCCAACCGCCTCGTCGCCAAGGGGAAGATCCACCCCACCCTCTCCTGCACCTACCCGCTGGCCGACACCGCGCTCGCCGTCCACGACGTGCACCGCAACGTCCACCAGGGCAAGGTCGGCGTGTTGTGCCTGGCCCCGACCGAGGGCCTGGGCGTGCGCGACGAGGAGCTGCGTGCGCGGCACATCGACGCGATCAACCGGTTCCGCTGACCGCTCCCCGGCCCCGTAGCGCCCCGCTACTGCGCGGTGAGGGCCCGGTGGATGCCACCGGGCCCTCACCGCGTTGCCGTCACCACCACGTCAGTCGCTTCGGTGGGCCACGGTGTACAGCACGGCGCTGACGGCCGGGACGGCGGCGAGGACCCACCACACGCGGTGGTAGCCGCCCAGGAGATCACCGGCCGCCGGCGATCCCAGGACCGCGGTGAAGATACTGACTCCCAGTACGGCGCCCAGTTGCCGGAAGGTGTTGTCGATCGCGGTGCCCACGCCGAAGCGTTCGGCGGGCAGGGCATGGGCCGCCGCGTTGTTGAGGGTCGACAGGGCCAGCCCGACACCGATGCCGTTGAGGACCAAGGGGGCAGCCAGTGCGTCGCCCAGTGGGCCGTGGTGCCCGTGCGCAGGACGAGGGCGGCGGTGCCCAGGCTTGTAGCACAGGGCTCCGGGGGCGAAGACGGCACGGTAGCCGAGACGGTCGTTCAGCCGTCCGGCCTGTGACGCGACGACCGCGGTGATCAGAGCGCTGGGGCTGACCGCGAGCGCGGAGCGCAGTACGGAGTAGTGCCAGACGGTCTGGAGGAACAGCAGACTGGAGAGCAGAAAGGCGAAGAAGGCGACCGAGAAGACCAACGTGGCCAGGTTGGACGCCTGGAAGTTCCGGATGCGGAACAGGCTCAGATCCAGCGCGGGACGAGCGGCGCGACGGCACCGGTACACCAGTGCCGGAATCAGTGCGACGCCCAGCGCGAACGCGCCCCACACTCGTGCGTCCAACCACCCCGGGCGCGGCCCGTGGACAATGGCGAAGCTGAACAGGGCGGGCGCGACCGCGACGATCGCGACACCCACCGGGTCGGGGACGCCGCGCGCGGCCATGGCCGTGGCACGGCGCTCGGGCGGGAAGGCGGGCAGCAGCAGCGCCAGGGAGGCCGGGACGATGACGGCACCGAAGATGCCCTGCGCGGCGCGGGCGGCGACGAGGGCGCCGAGCGTCGGGGCGGTCCCGCACAGGGCGCTGGCGAGCGCGAAGCCGAGCAGACCGGTCTGGAAGAGGCGCTTGCGGCCGAACTGGTCGGCCAGTTGTCCGGCCGGGATCAGGAAGGCGGCGAAGAGCAGCGTATAGGCGTTGAGCACCCACACCAGGCGGCTGACGGGGGCGTCGAAGCTGCGACTGACGGTGTCGAAGGCGACGTTCACGACCGTGGTGTCGAGGAAGACGATGAACACGCCGAGACTGGTGATGGCCAGGACGCGACGTGCCCGCGCCGCGGGCGGCGGTGACGGTGGCCGGGCGGCGGGCGAGGCGGTCCCCGCCGCGGGTGGGTCCGGACGTCGGCACGGACCCACCGCGCTCAGCTCCACATGCTGATCACCCAGGCGAACAGCGCCGTGAAGGTCACCGCCAGCAACACCAGACAGTGCGGATAGAAACGCCGCCAGGGCTGGACGACCGAACCGATCAGGGTCAGTACCAGCCCCAGCACGACGATGCGCTGACCGCGTGCCGCGGCGGACTCCAGGGCCCACTCCCCCACCGGAATCCCGGCGTGGCCGGCCTCGGAGGTGTAGACCTTGTACGGGATGCCGCTGGCCGGCTGGTGACGTACCGCGCGGGCGCCCTCGGCGCGTAGCTCGTGCTGGACGGCGGTGTGCATACGATCCGTCGTCAGCGGTTGCGGCAGCTGCACGCTCGTACCAGCGTAGAGCGCGAGCCCCACCACGCCGCCCACGACGCTGGCCAGCGCGGCGCTCACCGTCAGCCGCAGCCCCGCGCGCGGAGCGGCCACGCACAGTACGGCCAGCGCCAGTTCGGGCAGCAGCGGCCAGCTCAGCGCCTCCGCGAACGACCAGGCGGCGGCCAGCGCCAGCCCCCAGCGGCCGACCGCGATGCGGGCGACACGGCGCCGCAGTCAGCTGTCCCGCTCCTGGTACGCGTCGGTCAGGGCGAGCACCTCGGCACGCGCCCGGTCGGCCGAAGCGCCCCGCATCGGCGTGCCGATCCGCACCCGGATCGGGCGCGGGTTCAACTTGCCGCCCTTGGGCAGCAGTTCGGACAGCGCGACGGGGAACGCGGAGAGATGCGCTGGCAGCATGGCCAGGGAAACAGCCGCTGCGGCAGCTCAGACAACGCCGGCAACGGTGAATACGTTCGGAGAGATTTCATGCCGTACGCCGTATCGGCGCACCACGGCCAATCGCCCTGCGAACCACGGTTTCAGCGCGTATAAACCCATCATGAATCGGACGCTACAGGACGGAAGATACGTCAACGCCCCGCAGAATCCGAAGACTACGGACTGTGATAGTGCCCCGATCCGGGACGCTCTTGCCGTAAATGAACCGACCCGCAAGGACCTTGTTCCGCGTACCCTGCTGCGTTCTCTGCGGGCCGGGAGAATATCCGGCCGAGCGGAAGTCCCCGCGTGCGGAACCAACTCCCGGCAAAGGAAAGCGCTGACGTCCGGTGAGAGGCCGTCTCCTGTGCCACCGCGGCGAGTTCGGTGCGGGTGGTCGTGTCCTGGCCGGGTACGCGGGTGGGCGAACACCGGGCGGGCGACGGGGTGGTGGCCGGTCCTCAGCCGACGGGGCGGTCCCTCTCGGGTTCCAGGTCCAAGGTGGCCTGTGCACCGCCCTCCGGCGGGTTCTCGTAGGTCACCTGGGCGCCCAGGACGCGGGCCTGGCCCATGACGATCGTCAGGCCCAGGCCGATGCCCGTGCCGCGCTCCCGGGCTCCCGTGCGGAATCGTTGCGGGCCCAGTGCCAGGAGGTCGGCGGGGAATCCGGGACCGTGGTCGGATACGCGTACGGCGGTGCCGTCGACCTCGATCGCCACCGGCGGGTCGCCGTGCCGATAGGCGTTGGTGACCAGGTTGGCCAGGATCCGCTCGACCCGGCGCGGGTCGGTCTCCACCACCTCGTCCGTGTGCACCCGTACCTCGACCTCCTTGCCGGAGACCGCCGCGGCCCGGCGCGCCAACTCGCCCATCCGCACCGCCTCGCGCCGGGCCTGCTCGACGCCCGGCACGTCCAGCCGCGCCACCTCCAGTACATCCTCGACCAGCCGGCGCAGTTGGTCCACGCCTCCGCAGACCAGTTCGGTCGGTCGACCGGGCGGAAGCAGGCCGACGGCCGTCACCAGGCCGGCCACCGGGGTGCGCAGTTCGTGGGCGATGTCGGCCGTGACCCGGCGTTCGGCCTCCAGCCGGCCGTTCAGGGCGTCGGCCATCGTGTTGACCGCCTCCCCGAGCCGGGCGATCTCGTCCTTGCCCTTGGGCTCGACGCGCGCCGTCAGATCGCCGCCCGCGATCTGCTGCGCGGTCCGCGCCGATGCGCCGATGCGCCGTCCCGTGGCCGCCGCCACGGCGATGCCCAGCCCGCAGCCCAGTGCGACGGCGGCGGCGCCGGCGCCGAGCAGCTGTTGGTCCAGCTTCTTCAGGGCCTGTGCCTGCGGTGCGTAGGAGCGCCGTACGGCGAGGATGTCCTGGCCGCTGCGGGAAGCCGCCCACATCACCGGGCCGTCGTGGTTCCCGGCGGCCTGGAGATAGGTGGCCCGCACCGGTCGGTGGGTGACGGTCGCGCGCAGTGCCGCCGGCAGGTCCGGGGGGTCGACCAGCGCGTCGCTGTCGACGCCGGCGGCATGGTCCTCCAGTGCCTGGACGAGCTGGGCGTCGGCCGCGTGTGCCGCGTCCCCGTACTGCTGGTCGGCGGTGCGCTGGTGCACCAGGAGCCCGATGAGCGCGGCGGTGACGGCGGCGGTTGCGGCGATGATCAGGGCGGTCTTGGTACGCAGTCCCATGGCGGTCAGGGGTTGCCGGGCGGCGGTGTGGCCACCAGCTTGTAGCCGAAGCCGCGGACGGTCTCGATCCGGTCGCGCCCGATCTTCCTGCGCAGTCGCTGCAGGTGGACGTCGACCACCCGGCTGTCGCCGTCCCACGCGTAGTCCCACACCCGCTCCAGCAGGGCGGCCCGGGACAGCACCACCCCGGGCTCGGACGCGAACTCCAGCATCAACCTGCGCTCGGTGGGCGTCAGGTCCAGCAGTTGCCCCGCGCGGCGGATCTCCATGGAGGCCGTGTCCACCGTGAGGTCGCCGATCTGCAACAGCGATTCCTCCGCGGCGTTCGGCCCGGTCCCGGCGAAGTCGGTGGCCCGGCGCAGCGCCGAGCGGATGCGGGCGACGAGCACCGGCACGTCGTACGGCTTGGTGAGGTAGTCGTCGGCCCCGGCCTCCAGTCCGAGGACGACGTCCACCGGGTCGGTCCGAGCGGAGATCATCAGCACCGGCACCCGGCTCACCTCCCTGATACGGCGCACCAGGCTGACCCCGTCGAGATGGGGCAGCATGACGTCCAGCACGGCGACGTCCGGTGCCCTGTCCCGGAACTGCGCCAGCCCGGCGAGCCCGTCGGAGGCGGTCCGCACCTGGTATCCGTAACGCTCCAGCGACAGCTGCGTGGCCTCTCGCAGCAGCGGGTCGTCCTCCACGAGCAGCACGTCGGTCATCGGTCGGTCTCCTGCTCTTACGGTTCGGGGGCGTACAGGTGCACGGAGCGCAGGTCTTCGCCCGTCTCGGCCGGGTTCGGGAGGTGCGCGGACCGCACGCTGGCGCGGGTGTAGTAGGAGACGTTCTCCTGGCGCTGCAGACCGGACAGTTCGACGGTGGCCGGGTAGCCGGTCTTCTCGCAGCCGGGGATGCACCACATGCCGCTCACCTCACCGGTGGCCACGGCCTTCGGCTGCCCCCAGTCCCGCCACTTCAGGTGGGACAGCGAGGTGAACTCGGTCAGGCCCAGGCGCGTGGGGCGGATCAGCGGGTGTCCCATGGTGTCGGAGACGTAGACCGGGCCGGCGGCCGGGCTCCGTGTGGGGGCGGGGCCCTGGACCTGTGGCTGGTCCGGGCCGCCGCACCCGGTGATGCCCACGGCCATCACCAGCGCCAGTGCGCAGGCCGTGACGATGGCCGTGGGTCTGTGCATCGGGATCCTTCGTACGCCTCGACGGTCGGGCCGGCGCTCAGCGGGTGGCGAGCGGGCGCTTGCCCTGCAGATCCTCGGAATCGTACGTCCCCTGCTGCCCGGCCAGCTTCAGGGTGAAGGCGGAGTACACCCGCTTGCCGTTGACGACCTTGGGGTCGGAGAGGCTTATGGTCGCCTTCAGCGGCTTGGTCAGGCAGGTGTCGAGGCACCAGGTGCCGGTGACCTGCCCGGTGCCGACGGCCTCCTTCGCGCCCCACTGCTTCCAGTCGACCTTGTGGATGGTGGTGAACTCGGAGAGCACCAGATCCCGCGGACGGCGCTCGGCACGCCCGGTGTCGGCGTTCTCCTCACCGAAGTGGTTGATCACATACGGGGTGACGGCCGTGCGCACGGCCTTCGCGGGGGCAGCGGGGGTCGCGCCGTTCGCCGCCTGGGCGGTGGCGGACAGGCCGAGCGCGGCGGCACCGGCGAGGCCGGCCGCGAGCACCGCCCTCCGGCGGAAGGTGCTGGTCGTCGAGGTACGGTTCATGGCTTCCTGGCTCCGTTGATGTCGCTGGTCATCGGTTGGCGCTCCAGAAGCTATGCCGAGCACTTCTCGACGATTCGTCACTTGTGTTGCAGCCGTGCATCGACGACTGTTACACGACCTACACACAGGACGGACCGCCCGGCCCGCTCGGGCCCTGCGGCGATCCGGGTACGCATCGACGTGATCGACCGTCAGGCCCCGTGCGCCGCAGGCATTGCCGCGGCCCGTCCGCCATCGAACGGTTCGGGCGGTTCCTGAGCCGCTTGCCGCACCCGATCCGGTCGCGCACTCACCCGGCTCGCCGCCATGCGAAGCGCTCCGCGCGGTTTCCGCAATGCGGGAACGGGGCGTTCGAAGCACTTCATCGACGCACGGGAATTCGATGCGGATGGGGTTCCGTAGCGGCGCATGGCGGGGCGAAAGGCATTGCGGGTATGGCGAGTTGGGGCATTGACGCCGAGAGGTGGGGAATCGTGCGTGGTGGTGGACACGTGATGGCCGGAGGTCCTGGTGCGCGCGGCGGCGAATGCCGATGAGCCCGGCCGGGGTGACCGGCCGGGCTCATCTGCTTTCCTCTGCCTCAGGGCGAGTTGCGGTCAGTGGCCGCCCTCGTCCACGACCGCGACCTCCTCGATGTTCTGCTCGATCGCCTCGGCCGGGACCGCGGAGGCGAGGGCCCAGTAGTAGATGCCCACCGAGAACACCGTGACGATCGCCATGTCCCACCACAGCGGGATGTGGCCCTGGCCGCCGAAGCCGCCCTGCCAGGAGATGACGCCCATGCCGATGAGGTACACCGGAAGCCACCGTGCGGCCTTCCAGTCCAGGCGCGGAGCGTTCGGCAGCCCCTTCTTCGTGGCGTACCAGGCGTAGCTGCCGAGCAGGACGTAGCCGATCACGATGGCCCAGCCGAGCCGTTCCAGGGTGGTCCAGCCGGCCCAGTAGATGATCAGGCTCGCCACGGCGAAGGACAGCGGCGCGATCACCTTGCCACCGGGCAGGCGGTACGGACGCTGGTGGTGCGGCAGACGGTCGCGGAACACACCGAACGCCAGCGGCGCACCGGCGTACATCAGGACGCTCGCCGAGGTGATGAAGGAGACCAGCTCCTGCCAGCTGGGGAAGGGCAGGAAGCAGATCACGCCGGTGACGAAGGAGATGATCAGCCCGAACCACGGCACCCCGCGGCCGTCGGCCTTCTCGAACAGTCGGGGGGCGTAGCCGTTCTTGCTCAGGCCGTAGGAGATCCGCGAGGTGGAGGTGGTGTAGATCAGGCCGGTGCCACCGGGGGAGATGATGGCGTCCGCGTACAGGACCCAGCCCAGCCAGCCCAGCCCCACCACGGTGGCCAGACCGGCCCAGGGGCCGCTGATGCCGGCGTAGTCCAGCTTGGCCCACCCGTGTGCGAAGGACGCCAGCGGCAGCGCGCCGATGTAGACGACCTGGAGCAGGGTGTAGATGACGGCGCCGATCACGACCGAGCCGATGGTGGCGCGCGGCAGGTCACGCTTGGGGTTGCGGCTCTCGCCCGCGAGTTGGATGGCCTGCTCGAAGCCGAGCAGCGCGAAGATGATGCCGCTGGTGCTGATGGCGCTGAGCACGCCCTTGGCGCCGAACGGGGCGAAGCCGTGCGAGGTGAAGTTGTGCGGGTGGAAGTTGGTCGCCGCGATGACGAAGATCGCCCCGAGGGGTACGGCGATCTTCCACCAGGTGGCGGCGCTGTTGGTGTGGGCCAGCACCTTCACGCCCAGGAAGTTCACCGCGACGAAGATCGCCATCAGGATGACCGCGACGATGAAGCCGCTGGCCGTGAGGGTTCCGTTGGCGTGTTGGAGGCTCTTGGCCCACGACCAGTGCCCGGCGTAGCCGATCATGGCTTCGACCTCGATCGGGGCCACTGTCGCCGCCTGGAGCCAGGAGAACCAGCCGAAGGACATGCCGGCCAGGCCGCCGAAGGCGTAGTGCGGGTAACGCGCGGTGCCGCCGGCCACGGGGAAGAGGCCGCCGAGTTCGGCGTGCACCAGGGCCAGGAGCACGATGGCGACGGCGCCGATGCTCCAGGAGATGATCGCGGACGGGCCTGCTACGACTACGGCCTTCTGGGCACCGTAGAGCCATCCGGATCCGATGATGGAGCCGACCGAGGCCCACATCAGGCCGATCAGTCCTACATCCCTACGCAGGGTGCCTGGTGGGCGTGCCTGCAGTGGCGTGATCTCGTCAACGCTTGCCATGAGGGGGGCCTTTCAAGACAGCTGGCCGGAAAGTTGCCTCAGAGTAGGGAGCTTTCCGGCCCCTGCAAATAGCCAGTGACGAAAAAGTTACTTTTCGCGGAAAATTCATGGCGGATACAAAGGATTCGACGCCACCACAAGACGCCGAAATATCCGGCCAGTTGCGGCCGGCGAGCTGGTCCGGGCGCCTGGTCAGCGACATCCGGACGGCCATTCATCCCACCAATGAGGTGAATTCAATTTGGCGAAAACTTTGAGATGCCCCGCCAATGGCATTACTTTTCGTCGCCTATGGTCTTGCGCTTCCGGTCGGCGAATTCCCCGGCGATCACATGCGGGGCGCCGCGCGGAGGGGACATGCTGGGGAAGGTGGCACGGTGCCGCCGGACGACGGTCCCGCCACCCTGGAGCGGTGAACAGCGGATGACCAGCAACCCCGGCGACGCCCCGTCTCCCCCGCCGACCGGTGCCGGCAACGGGCCCGCCGTGTCGCGCCGGGAGTTCGACGCGCTCTTCGCTGCGGTCCGCACATGGGGCCGCTGGGCACCGGCCGACCGCGGCGCCTGGAACCGGGTGACCCCGGACCACGTACGGCGGGCCACCGCCCTGGTCCGGGACGGCGCGGTGATCCCGCTGGCGCGTCCGTGGGACACGACCGCCGGCCCGGACAACACCAAGCCCGCGTTGCACTTCATGTCCGACCTCGGCGATGTCGAGGCCCCGGAGCCCACCACGCACAAGGACTTCCTCGCCGTCGACTACCACGGCAAGGCCGTCAGCCACCTGGACGCGCTCTCCCACATCGCCTACCGCGGGCGGCTCTACGACGGCCGCCCCGCGGGCGAACTCGTCGACGCCAAGGGCGCCCGGTTCGGGGCCGTGGCGGCGCTCGGCCCCCTGGTGACCCGGGGGGTGCTGCTCGACCTGCCGACCGTCGTGGGCAACGCGTGGCTGGAGCCCGCCCGAGCGGTGCACGCCGAGGACGTCGCCGCTGCGGAGCGGGCCCTGGGTGTGACGATCGGCGACGGCGACGCGGTGCTGCTGCGGACCGGCAGCATGCGCCGCCGCCGGGAACGCGGCGCCTGGAACCCCGACGCGGCGAGCGCCGGCTTCCACGTGGACGCCCTGCCGCTGCTCGCCTCGCGCGGGATCGCCCTGCTCGGCGGCGACGGCGACAGCGATGTCCGGCCCTCGCCGGTCGAGGGCGTGCACTCTCCGGTGCACGCCCTGGCGATCGCGGCCATGGGGGTGCCACTGCTGGACAACCTCGATCTGGAGGCGCTGTCGACTGCCTGTGCGGAGGCGGGCCGCCATGTCTTTCTGCTGCTGGTGGCTCCGCTGAACGTCCCTGGCGGCACCGGCTCGCCCGTCACCCCGGTCGCCGTTCTGTGACGCCCCCGCCTCCCCTCTGACCAGCACCGTCCCCCGGAAAAGCCCTACAATCGGAGCGAACGGTACAGCTGCTCCGGGCAGACGACGGGAGGGTGACGGGCGGTCCTGCGGCACGTACCGCAAGGGAAGTGATTCGGATGGGGCTCGTGGGAATCGACCTCGGCCCCGCGCGCGCCCGTGACCGGTTCCTTCGGGGCGAGTCGGTCGACGAGGCCGTACGAAGTCCGATCTTGAATTCCTGGGAGCGCTCCCTCGCCCTGGGACTCTCCCCGGCCGGATGCGCACTCCCCTACCGCTCCGACCTCGATCTGGAGGGCCGGCTCGTCCGCGCGGCCGAGCCGGTACTGGACCGGCTGCAGGAGCTGTTCACGGACCGGGACATGAACGTGTCCCTCGCCGACGGCCGCGGGGCCGTGCTGCAACGCCGCTTCGGCAAGCCGTCCCAGGTCCGACGGCTGGCCGCGATCCAGAGCGTCCCGGGCTATGTGTTCGCCGAGGAGTTCGGCGGGACCAACGGCATCGGTCTGGCGCTCGCGGAACGGCAGCTGATCAACGTCTACGGTGCAGAGCACTTCGCCGAACGCTCCCAGGCCAACGCCTGCTCCGCGATCCCGGTCCGGGACCCGCTCAGCGGTCGCATCGAAGGCGTGCTGTGCCTGGGCTATCCGCTCACCGACGTGGACGCGGCGCTGGCCACCGTGATCCGCAAGGCGGCCGGCGCGATCGAACGACGCCTGCTGGAGCAGAGCTCGACGCGGGAGCGCACCCTGCTCCGGGCATACCTCGACGCCCGGCACCGCACACCGACCGGCGACGGCCAGCCGGGCGAGTTCACCGAGGGCGTGCTGGACCGGCGGGACCAGATGATCCTCCAGGAGAAGGCCGCTGATCTGATCGCCCTGGCCCAGCGGGCGGCCATGGAAGTGCCCCTCCCCGGCGGGCGACGGGTGACCTTGCTCAGCCGACCGGTCACCAGCGCTTCCGGGGTCGAGGGCATCGCCATCGAAGCCGTCCTCGCCGCGCCGCACCAGCCCGTCGCCGTCCCCGCCGTGACCGGGCCCCCGCCCGAGACCTCACCCGGCCCCCCGGCGCAACAAAGCCCCGAGCCCGCGCTCCCGCGGCTGTGGCCCGTTCCCGGCACCGCGGCCCGGAAGGCGGCCACGACGACCCACCCGCCCGGGACCGCCGAAGCCGCCTCCGCGCACACGGCGAGCGGGCTGGTGCTGGTCGGCGAGCCGGGAGTCGGGAAGTACGCGGTGGCGGCCCGACGCCGCCTGGAACTGCTCTCCGAGGCCAGCACCCGCATCGGCACCACCCTGGACGTGACCCGCACCGCCCACGAACTCGCCGAGATGGCCGTCCCCCACCTGGCCGACTTCGTCACCATCGAACTTCCCGAAGCGGTGCTGCGCGGCGACGAGCCGACCGACCCGCGCACCGGCCTCCACCGCGTCGTGCTCCACGGCTACCGCGAGGACTGCCCCTTCTACCCGGCCGGTGAGCCGATCAGCCTTCGGAGCACGACTCCCCAACTCCGCTGCCTGGCCAGCGGGCGGTCGGTACTGGAACCCGAGCTGAGGACCGCCACGGGCTGGATCGCCCAGGATCCCGGGCATGCCCAACGCCTCCTCGACCACAACGTCCACTCCCTGATCGCCGTTCCGCTCATCGCCCGCGGCATCGCCCTGGGCGTGGCGAGCTTCTACCGCTCGCGGGACCCCGCGCCCTTCGGCGACGACGACCGTTCGCTGGCCCAGGAACTCGCCACCCGCGCCGCCATCTGCATCGACAACGCCCGCCGCTACACCCGCGAACACAACATGGTGCTGGCGCTCCAGCACAGTCTGCTGCCGCACAGCTTCCCCGAGCAGAACGCCGTCGAGGTCGCCCATCGCTATCTGCCCGCCGAGTCCGGGGTCGGCGGAGACTGGTACGACGTCATCCCCCTCTCCAGCAGCCGCGTCGCCCTCGTCGTCGGGGACGTCGTCGGCCACGGGCTGCACGCCGCCGCCACCATGGGCCGACTGCGCACGGCGGCGCGGAACTTCGCCGAACTGGAGCTGGCCCCGGACGAGGTCCTCACCTGTCTCGACAACCTCGTGGCGCGCCTCGACCGGGACGAGGGCGGCGAGGATGCCGACGGGATGACCCGCATCATCGGCGCGACCTGCCTGTACGCCGTCTACGACCCCACCTCCCAGCAGTGCTGCATGGCCCGGGCCGGCCATCCGCCCCCCGCGCTGGTCCACCCCGACGGCGCCGTCGCCTTCCCCGACCTGCCCGCCGGACCGCCGCTGGGCCTGGGCGGCCTCCCCTTCGAGACCGTCGAATTCCACCTCCCCGAAGGCAGTCAGCTCGTCCTGTACACCGACGGGCTGGTCGAGGACCGCCGCCGCGACCTCGACACCGCCTTCGACCAACTGCGCCGGGCGCTGTCCCACCCGAACCGCCCGCCCGAGGAAACCTGCGCGGAAGTCCTGCGGACGGTGGTGCCCCGCCGGCCCACCGACGACATAGCCCTCCTGGTGGCCCGTACCCACGCGTTGGACGCGCACCGGATCGCCACCTGGACACCGACCCCCGACCCGGCGCTGGTCTCCGGTCTCCGCGCCGCCGTGACGCGTCAACTGGCCGCATGGGGACTGGACGAGGTGTCCTTCGCCGCCGAACTGGTGCTCAGCGAGCTGGTCACCAACGCCATCCGCTACGGCACCGCCCCGATCCAGGTACGCCTGCTCTACGACCGCGCCCTGACCTGCGAGGTGTCCGACGCCAGCAGCACCGCCCCGCATCTGCGCCATGCGGCGACCACCGACGAGGGCGGGCGCGGTCTGTTCCTCGTCGCACAGCTCGCCCAGGCATGGGGCACCCGCTACACCGCCACCGGCAAGGTCATCTGGGCCGAGTGCGCCCTGCAGTTGGCCGGCGGCAGGCCCGACACCGTCGCGGCGTACTTCGACGACGTTCCCGCCCTCTGAGCGACCGCCGGGTGGACGGGCCGCGCGGGTGGACGGGGCGCACGGGTGGGCCTGGGCCAATCGGGACACCGCGCAACGGCCCCTCCGGCATGGAAGCCGAAGGGAGGACAACGGGAGCCGTAGCATGCGCCAATGCGGTGCCGGATGCCGGCAGTGCACCGAGCGGCCGATCCCCGGAGAAGTCCGTGCCCGACACTCCCGACCACAGCCCTCCCGCGCCCCGCGGCCCAGAGCCGCTGATCCGGATCCGCGGCCTGAGCAAGCGGTTCGGCGGCACCCTCGCGCTGGACGCCGTCGACCTCGACATCCACTCCGGCAGCGTCCTCGCCCTGCTCGGTCCCAACGGCGCGGGAAAGTCCACCCTCATCAAGATCCTCGCCGGCGTCCACCGCGCGGACCGCGGCGAGGTGACCGTGGCCGGCCATCCGCTCGGCACCGAAGCGGCCACCCGCGCCATGTCCTTCATCCACCAGGACCTCGGACTGGTCGAGTGGATGACGGTCGCCGAGAACATCGCCCTGGGCGCCGGGTACGCCCGCCGCGCCGGCCTGCTGTCCTGGCGGCGGACCCGTGAGCGCTGCACCGAGGCGCTGGGCATCATCGCCGCCCACCTCGACCCGCGCACCCCCCTCGCCGACCTCCCGCGGGCCGAGCGTTCCCTGGTGGCCATCGCCCGGGCACTGTCCACCCGGGCCGGCGTCATCGTCCTCGACGAGCCGACGGCCAGCCTCCCGGCAGCGGACTGCGCCCGGCTCTTCGACGTACTGCACATGCTGCGCGACCAGGGCCACGCCCTCGTCTACGTCACCCACCGGCTCGACGAGGTGTACAAGGTCGCCGATGCCTTCGCCGTCCTGCGCGACGGCCGCCTGGTCCGCCACGGCCCGCTCGCCGGCCACAGTCCGGCACGGCTGGTGCACGACATCGTGGGCCACGAACCCGGCGGCCACCGCCTCGCCCCCGCCACCGGCCGCACCGTCCTGAGCCTGGACCGCGTACGGACCGTCGACACCGCACCGGTCAGCCTGGAGCTGCACGCCGGGGAGATCCTCGGCATGGTGGGACTCACCGGCGCCGGGCACCTGGAGTTGGGCCGCGCCCTAGCCGGCGCCGGACGCCTCCTCGGCGGACGGGCCCTGCTCGACGGACGTCCCTACCGACCGGGGTCGGTCGCGGCCGCGGTCGGCTCCGGCGTCGGATTCGTCAGCAGCAACCGTCAGGAAGAGGGCTGCGCCGCCGAGTTGACCGTGCGGGAGAACCTCTTCGCCAACCCACGGGCGAGGGGCCTGCCGGCCCTCCACTGGACCGGACCCCGGCGCGAGCGGGCCGAGGCCGGCGTCCTGATGGCCCGGTTCGCGGTGTACCCCCGGGACAGCGAAGCGCCGATCTCCACCCTGTCCGGGGGGAACCAGCAGAAGGTCATGGTCGGCCGATGGCTCGGGACGCACCGCGGACTGCTGATCCTCGAAGAGCCGACCGCCGGGGTGGACGTCGGCGCCAAAACGGCGGTCTACCGCCTGCTCCGGGACGCGTTGGCCGGCGGCCTCGCCGTCCTGCTGCTTTCCACCGACTTCGAGGAGGTCACCGACGTGTGCCATCGGGCCCTGGTGTTCGTCCGTGGGGCGGTGACGGCGGAGCTGACCGGTGATGCCCTCACCGTCAGCGCCCTGACCCGGGCTTCCTCCGCCATGCCCGCGCTCACCGGGACCACGGGCCCGTGACCCGCTCCCCCCGTCGCCCGCCGGGCCGCCGGGCCGGGCATCTCCTCGGCGTCTACGGCCTCCTGGCCCTGGCCGCCCTGTTGTTCCTGGCCTTCTCCCTCGCCCTGCCCGAGACCTATCCCACCTTGGACAACATCTCCGCGGTCCTGTCCAACCAGTCGATCCCGGCCGTCCTCGCGCTCGGCGCGACGATCCCCATCGCCACCGCCAAGTTCGACCTGTCCATCGGCTACGGTCTGGGCCTCGCGCACGTGATGGCCATGCAGCTCATCGCCGTCGACGCCTGGCCCTGGCCGCTCGCCTGCCTCGTGGTGGTGCTCGGTGGTGCGGTCGTCGGCGCCTTCAACGGCATGGTCGTCGAATTCGCGCGGATCGACTCCTTCATCGCCACCCTCGGCACCGGCAGCATCCTCTACGCCGTCACCGGCTGGGTCACCGACGGGGCCCGGATCGTCCCCCGCCCGCACGGCCTGCCGACCGCCTTCACCGACCTGTACGACTCCAGATTCCTCGGCCTGCCGGTGTCCGCCTGCTACGTCCTGCTCCTCACCGCCCTGGTGTGGCTGCTGCTGGAACGGCTGCCGCTCGGCCGGTACCTCTACGTCATCGGCTCCAACCCCCGCGCCGCCGAACTGGTCGGCATCCCCATCCGGCGCTACGTCGTCCTCGCCTTCGTCGGATCGGGCCTGGTCGTCGGCATCGCCGGTGTCCTGCTCGCCGCACAGCAGCGGGTCGGCAATCCCAGCGTCGGACTGGACTATCTGCTGCCCGCCTTCGTCGGTGCGCTGCTCGGCTCCACCACGATCAGGCCCGGCCGGGCCAACGCGGTGGGCACTCTGGTCGCCGTCGTGGTCCTCGCCATCGGGCTCGCCGGCATCGGTCAGTTGGGCGCCCGCTTCTGGGCCGTCCCGCTGTTCAACGGCGCCACCCTGCTCGTCGCCGTCGGCATGGCCGGCTACACCGCGCGCCGGCAGGTGCGGCAACGCCCGAAGGAACCTCCACGGGCACTCCCCGACCCGCCGAAGGTCACCTCGTGACCCCCGCCGGTCACCAGCTGCTCACGCCCGCGCGAGGAGTCCGCGGGCCCGCGCCGCGCCGGCCCGCCCTGGGCAGTGCCGTCGCCGTGTCGATGGCGGCCGCCGTGCTCACCGGCAGTCTCGTCCTCGTCGGCTGCGAGCGCGGCGCGTCGGTCGGCGGTGGAGCCGTCGCGCCGAGCCCGGCGCGACCCGGCTGTCCCGCCACCCAGGCCCGCGCCGCGGCGGCCGTCGCGCAGGCCGAGAGGACCGCTCCCGCGACGCCCGGTCCCGCCGGCGGCCCCCGGGCGGCCGCCGGCAAGGACGTCGTCTACGTCGCGCAGACCATGACCAACCCCGGCGTCGCGGGCGCCGCCAAGGGGGTGCAGGAGGCCGCTCGGGCCATCGGCTGGAACCTCCGGGTGATCGACGGCCAGGGCACCCCCACGGGGATCCAGGCCGCCTTCGACCAGGCCGTCGGCCTCCGGCCCGACGGCATCGTCATCGGCGGCTTCGACCCGGACCTGACGTCGGCTCAGGTCGCCAAGGCCGCCGCGAACCACATCCCGCTCGTCGGCTGGCATGCGGTCGGCTCCCCCGGTCCGAGCCGGCGTCCCGCGCTCTTCACCAACGTCACCACCAGGGTCGAGGATGTCGCGAAGGCCAGTGCGGACTGGGTCATCGCGCACTCCCACGGTCACGCCGGGGTGGTCGTGTTCACCGATGCCTCGATCCCGTTCGCCGAGACCAAGTCCACCCTGATCGCGAAGGAACTCGCCACCTGCGCCGGCGTGCGGGTGCTGACGGAGGAGAACATCCCGATCCCGGACAGCAGCAGCCGGACCCCGCTGGAGGTCGCCTCGCTCCTCTCGCGTTTCCCGGATGCCTGGACCCACTCGGTGGCCATCAACGACGTGTACTTCTCCGACTCCGCCCCGGCCCTGCGCGCCGCGCGGAGAAAGGGCGGCGGGGCCCCCTTCAACATCGGTGCGGGCGACGGCGATCCGTCCGCGTTCCAGCGCATCAACAGCCGGCAGTTCCAGGCGGCCACCGTGCCCGAGCCGTTCGCCCAGCAGGGCTGGCAGATCCTCGACGAGCTCAACCGTGCCTTCGCCGGCGCGCCGGCCAGCGGATACGTCGCCCCCGTGCACATCGCCACGGCCGCCAACAGCCAGGGGGCGACGACCTGGGACCCGCCCGGGTATCGCGCGGCGTACCGGAGGATCTGGGGCAGGTGAGGGGCGTTGCCCGTGCCGCTCGCGGGGTTCGCGGAGCGGCACGGGCGACGGTGTCCCGATTCAGTTGCCGGAGTCGTCGGCGTCGCCGTTGGCGTCCGCCGAGGCGACGGCGTGCTGGGCGTCGTCGACCTTCTTCCGCATCTGCGGGAGCTGGTCCTGCGGGGTGGCCGTGCCGCCGGCGGCCGGGGCCGCGCCGCCCGACGCCGACGACGGGGAACAGGCCGCCGTGGCGAACAGGGGCACCGCGAGAGCCACGGTCAGCAGGGCGGCGGGCAGGCCGCGGCGGCGGTTCACGAGGCCGCGGCCGACGTGCCGTTGTGGTGGGTGCCGCACCAGGTGGCGACCGCCTTGAGGTCGGTCTGCTTCTGCTTCAGCAGCGGCAGCAGCGTCTTGCGGGTGGTGAGGCGGTCACCGAGGAACGTGGCGATGGCCTGGTGGTCGGCCTTCTTCGCGTTGGCGATGCGCTGCTCCAGGTACGTGATCGAGCCACGGGTGCCGGCGCCGGCCTCCATGCGCGTGATCCGCTTCTCGATCCGCTTCTCCAGCTTCGGCACCCGACGGCACAGTGCCTTGGCGCCATCGCCCTTCGGGCCCTTGGCGTGGGCGGTGGCGGTGGCTGCCGGCGCCGTGCTCCCCGCGGCGTACGAGGGGGCACCGGCCGCCACCGATCCCGCCAGGGCCAGGGCGGCCAAGGCCGCGGTCATCGTCGTCCTGCGTCCGCGCATGTCTCTCTCCGATCGCTGTGTTCTGCGAAGGCCCGCTGCGCCGAGGGCGCGTGGTGGGCCGGGTGCGAGCGAAGGTAGGAGCCGACCTTGTGGTTTCTTTGTGACCGGGTCAGCTGCCGTACGAGGTGTCGGTGGCGGGCCCTTCGTCGCGCACACCGCTGCCGTCCTCGGCGATCAGGGCTCCGCACAGGGCGAGGGCCAGGGAGAGCAGGGTCACGGCGAGTATGGCGACCACCGTGTCGGCCGTGCGGGCGACCGGTGGCCGGCCTCGGACCTCCTCGCGGCAGCGCGCGGTCGCGGTCTCCGTGGTCAGCACGGTCATACGTCCTCCTCGTCGCGTGAACGCCGCCGTTCCGCACAAGGAGCACCTTAGGGACGGTTTTTGTGGATTTCCTGTCGACGGTGGTGAGTGTCCGCCAGCCAGTCCCGGTGCGGTACCGCGGCACCGTCCAGGCCCGGGCGGGTGAGAGGGAAGGCGACCTTGAGGCGGGCTCCTGGACCACCGGGAGGCGTCCGCACCTCCAGGTGCGCGTGGTGCAGCTCGGCCTGCTGGGCGACCAGCGTGAGCCCGAGGCCGGATCCGGGGCTCTCGGCGCGTCGATGGAACCGTTCGAAGATCGTCTGCCGCTGCTCCGGCGGCACCCCGGGCCCCTGGTCGTCCACGGTGAGCACGGCCGCCGGGGCGCCCCCGTCGTCGGATGCCCGCAGGGCCACCGCGATGCGGGCCCGGCCGTCGGCGGACCGGCCGTGTGCCAGGGCGTTGGCCAGGAGGTTGTCCACCAGCGACCGCAGCCCCGGCTGCCAGCCGTGCACCACCAGCCCCGTGGTGCACTCCGCCTGCACGTCCGCGTCGGGATGCGCGCGACGGAAGTCGGCCACGGCGGCGTCCGTGAGCTCGGCAAGATCGACGGGTGCGAACGCGTCCGCCTCGACCAGGTCCCCCTGGGCCAGCGCCCGCAACATCACCAGCAGCCCCAGCAGGCGGGCGTGGCCGCGCCGCAGGTCCTCCACCGTTTCCGCCCGGTCCTGGGCGTCGAGGTCCTGGAAGGCGTCGAGGATGTCCAGGCTGGTCTGCATGCTCGTCAGCGGCGTGCGCAGTTCGTGGGAGGCCGCGGCGGAGAAGGAGCGGGCCGTCGCCAGCGCCTCGGCGGTCCGGGCGGCCTGTTCGTCGTAGCGGGCCAGAACGGTCTGCACGGTGTGCGCGAGGTCGTCGACCTCGGTGATCCGGGTCGGGCGGTGTTCCAATCGGACGTCGCTGGTACGGGGATCGAGACCGCTGGTGCGCCGCTGGAGCCGCCGCAGCGGCCGGGCGGCGCCGGCGGCCAGCGCCCAGGCCAGGCCCGCGGACGCCGGGGCGGCGAGCAGCGCGACGGTGACCACCCGGCCGCGCACGAGCTGGATCTGGGCCTGGTTGACCGAGTCGGGGGAGAACAGCCACAGCGTTCCCCGCACGCCCGGCTCCTTGCCGTTGATCCGCTGGGCCAGCACGCGCCAGGTTTTGCCCCGCGCATGGACGCTGACCGGCTTGCCGGGCGTCGTCGGCAGCCGTACGGACGGATCCGGCTGCGGGCCGTCCTGTACGGTGCGGTCCGGCCCCTGCAACCGGATGCCGACGTCCAGGGCCGCGCTGTACAGCTTCCGTTGGCGGGCCTGTTCGGCCCGCGGGCGGTCCTGGGAGGCGGCGCGCAGCAGCCCCCGGGCAACCGCCGCCACGTCGTGGGCGCGCTCGCTGAGCCGCTGGTCGGCCTGCGCGTGCAGGTCCCTGCTCACCAGGCCCACGAGCAGCCACCCCGAGGCCACCACCAGCAGCGGTACGACGGCGCCCACCACGAGCGCGATGCGGGTGGACAGCCTCACGGAGTGTCCACCGCCGCGTCCGGCTGCTGGTCGCGCAGGACGAAGCCCACACCGCGCACCGTGTGGATGATCCTGGGCCGCCCTTCCGCCTCCAGCTTGCGCCGCAGATAGCTCACGAACGTGTCCACGGCGTCACTGCGCACGTCGAAGTCGTACCCCCACACCCGCTCCAGCAGCTGGTCGCGGCTGAGGACCAGCCCCGCGTTGCGGGCCAGCACCTCCAGCAGTGCGAACTCCCGCCGGGTCAGCTCCCGCTGTCGACCGTCGAGACGGACGGTCCGCGCCGCCGTGTCCAGCACCAGTCCGCCGACCCGCACCGTGTCGGTGGCGGCGGGCGGTCGCCGGCGCAGCAGCGCGTGCAGGCGCAGTACCAGCTCGTCGAGGGCGAACGGCTTGACGAGGTAGTCGTCCCCTCCCGCCTGCAGGCCGGCCACCCGGTCGGCGACCTCGTCCAACGCGGACAGCATCAGCACCGGTATGTCATTGCCCTCCGTCCTCAGGCGCCGGCACACCGCGATGCCGTCGAGGTCGGGCATCGAGATGTCCAGCACCATGGCGTCGGGTGCCTGGGCCGCCGCCCGCTCCAGCGCGGCGCGGCCGCCGTCCGCCAGATCGACGGTGAAGCCGTTCAGCCGCAGGCCGCGCCCCAGCGAACGCCGGATCGCGGCATCGTCGTCCACCACCAACACCCGTCCGGCACCGGCCCCGATACCCATTCCGCCTCCGCTCACCGCCCATATCGACGCCCGCCATCATGCGCCACCGCCTGACGCGGGCCCTCACGGGGTCGGGAGCGCCCACGGGCTACCCGAGCGACCGCTGAGACGTCCTGGTGCGGCCGGCTGAGCGCGGCGGCGGCCTACGGTCCCGTCTGTTCGGGCGCGCGGTGGAGTCGCAAGGAGCGGGCGTCGCCTGGCGTGGTGCGGCCGATGCCAGGTTCCGGGCGTTGCCGATCGCCGGAGCAAGGACCGTGGTCCGGGGCATGCGGTGCGCCGCTGCCCTCGGTGAGGAGCGCGGGGGAAGCCTTCCAGCGCGCGGCCAGAACGCTGATCAGGACGAGCCCGACGGCCAGGGGAAGTTCGCAGCAGACGGCCATGGCCACCGCGGTGAGATGGTCGCTGCCCTTGGCGGCGGTGGTGACGTCGAACCAGGCGTCCAGCGCGAAGAGCATCGCGGTCGCCGAGGCGACGGGACCCGCCGCGGTGCGCCGGTACCAGGTCAGTGCGCCGGTGAGGAGCAGGCCGACCACTTCCATGGCGTCCAGCCCGACCCAGGCGGTGTCCCAGTGACGAACCCTGGCGTGGCTCTTCAGGGTCAGTCCGAGGATGACCATCCAGCCGATCAGGGCCAGTGCCACACTGAGCAGGCCCCACACCACCAGTCGTCGGGTGCCCGCACGCGAGACTCGCCCACCGCCTGCCTGCCCCGATATGTCCCGCGGGCTCGACGGCCGGGTCCGTGCCGGTGCCGCCGTCCTCATGAGACGGAAGAGAACGCGCACGATGCCTCCTTTGGTGTGCAACGGACGGCCTGCCCATCCCTGCGACGCGATGCCCGGTGAGAGTAGCCAGCCACTTTGTGGATGCTCTGTGGAGCTGCCGACCTTACTGGCAGCCGGCCCATGCCGACCGCCGGATGACGCGGTACCGGACATTCCGCAGTCGTCCCTGCTCGGGACGGCACGCCGGCCAGGCGCCGGCGGTGCGCAGGACACCATGCGCCGCGCGGCCACGGCCGTGCCCCAGCCGCTCAGCCGGGGGGGGTGGCGAATCCCGACTCATAGGTGGCGATCACCGCCTGGGTGCGGTCGCGGGCCCCCAACTCGGCCGGTCCCAGGCTCACATGGGTCTTGTTGGTTTCCGTGCCAGTGTGTCCGGCCCACGGGACCGCTGTCCGCCGAGTTCCTCCCCTGCGGACGGCGCAGGGGCATCACTTGTGGTCGCGGAGGAAGGCTGGGATCTCGTCGCGGGACGGATAGTTCGGCAACGGTGCCCGCTGGTCTTGAAGGAACGCGGTGATGACGGCGGCGGCCCGGTCGTTGTTGTCGTCCAGACCGTTCCAGATGTGGTGCCCGACTCCGGGCATGAACTGCGTGCGTCGGACGGCGGGGTCGTTGGCGAGGACCGCGGTCTCCCACTGACGGACCTGGGAGGAGCACTCGGCGATCATCAGCATCGCGGGGGTCCGGGAACGCCGCAGCTGCGGGGCGAGGGAAGGAGCGTCCTTCACCGTCTGCTGGATGCGGAGGCTGGCGGCGGGGCTGAAGGAGAAGTTCCGTGCGGTGTCCTCGGTCGGGATGCGGTGCGCATCGCGCGCGCAGTAGGCGGATGCGGTGTCGCTGCCGAGATCGGCGGCGGTGAACGCGTTGTCGCCCTCGGCCTGTCCGACCAGTCCGGTGTCCGGGGTGAGGAGCCCGAGTCGCATCAGGCCGAATGCGACGGCGTACCGGGGGATGCGTGTCGACCGCGGGCCGGTCACGGTGGGCGCGAGCCCGCGGGCGGATGGTTGGCCCCGGTGCCCGGTGATCTGCGCGGTGGGGCCGTCCATCGGGCCGGGTTCGGCTATGACCGCCCGGTGCAGGCGTGCGGCGACGTGCGGATCGGCCAGGGCTCGTGTGAGTACGACCCCGCCCGCGGAGAAACCGAGGATGTCGACCCTCCCCTTGCCCAGGCGGTCGACGAAGGCGCCGAGGTCGCGGACCGACCTGGAGATCGAGTACTGCCCCATGGGAAGCAGGTCGCTCCGTCCAGCGCCGGCCGGTTCGTAGGCGTAGACGTCGTAGCCCTGACGCGCCAGGAGTTGCAGGAACCGGTGGTCGAGCAGGGAGATGCCGCGGACCGGTCCGCCGTTGAGGTAGACGAGCGGGACGGGATGCCGGACGCCTGGTTGCGCCGGCGGGTAGTGGTACACGGCGACCTGGCTGCCTGTGGGCAGACGCCAGTGCCCGGTGGCCACGAAAGGCAGGGCGGGCGGGTACCGCCGGGCAGTGGGCACGGTCGGGATGCAGACCGACGCCGTCAACGCTGCCGCGACAACCACCGGCAGGAACGGCAGGAGGCGCGACGCCCGGCGGCGGCGCCGCCCCCGCCACAGTGCGGCGAGGCTCCCGACCCCAACGGCCGTCAACCATGCGGCGCTCCCCGAGCCCGCCCCGTCCGTGACGACGATCGAAGCGAGGAAGACGACGACCAGCGCGGCGACGGCGGCCAGTGCCAGCAGCAAGCGCCCGGCGAGACGGGCGGGACGTATGACGGACGTGGGCATGACGGACGGACCCCCCAGGGTTTCGTAACGCCGTTTCAAAACGACGTTACCAAAGAGGGTAGGCTTCTCGACATGGGTAGGCCGAGAACGAACGACGAGACCGTCAAAGAGCGACTCGTGGAGCGCGCAACCGAGATGCTCGCCACCCACCCGCAGGAGTCGGTCACCGTCCGCGCCGTCGCCACGGCCGCCGATGCCTCGACGACGGCGGTGTACTCCCTGTTCGGCGGGAAGAAAGGACTGATCGCGGCGGTACGCGACAGGGCCGTCGCCGGCCTGTTCCAGGCCCTGACGGCCGCACCCACCTCCGAGGATCCCCTCGCCGACCTCTACGCACTGGCCGCCGCGTACCGCCGATGGGGACGCGAACACCGTCACCTGTACTCGGTGCTGTTCGGCGGCGTGCAATCCTTCGAGCCGTCAGGAGCGGTCGGAACCCGTGACCCCGTCCGACCACTCATCGCCGCGATCGACCGCGCCGTGGCCGCGTCCGTCCTCGACGGCGAAGCGACAGCGATCGCGGTCTCCCTCTGGGTGACACTGCACGGGCTCGTGACACTCGAACTCACCGGGGCCCTCGACGCCTCCACGGCACAGGCCGCGTTCCCTTCGACGATCCACGCCACACTGCGCGGCTGGACGACCCCCGCGGCGTTCCGCAGCCTTCGTCACGACGAAGCCGCGCCCTGACAGGGAGCGCGACCAAGTCCGTTCAGGCACACGGCGGCCACCGTCTCGTCCGCCACCTCGAAGAGACGATGCGGATAGCTGACGGAGAGGTGATGGGCGGCAGCGGAGCACAGTTCGGGGTCGGTGGCCACCGACCTGCAGCAGCCGCCCCGCCCGCCACAAGGCTCACCCTCGCCGCCACCTACCGGCCGTTCCCGCCCCGGGCGCGGCGCCAGGCGGATTCCGCGAGCAGGCGCAGGCCGTTGAGGCCGACGATGACGGTGGAGCCTTCGTGACCCGCGACGCCGAGGGGCAGCGGCAGGGTGCCGGCCAGGTCCCAGACGACCAGGCCGGTGATGAAGGTCGCGGCGATGGCCAGGTTCTGCACCACCAGACGGCGGGCGCGGCGGGAGAGTTGGACGACGGTGGGGATGGTGGCCAGTTCGTCGCGGACCACGACGGCGTCGGCGGTCTCCAGGGCGAGGTCGGAGCCGGCGCGACCCATGGCGATGCCGGTGTGGGCAGCGGCCAGTGCGGGAGCGTCGTTGACCCCGTCGCCGACCACGAGCACCTTGTGTCCGGCCTGTTCCAACTCCCTGACGGCTGCGACCTTGTCCTGCGGCAGGAGCCCCGCGCGGACGTCGGTGATGCCGACCTCCCGTGCCAGGCGGGTGGCGGCCCGCGGGTTGTCGCCGGTGACCAGCGCCGGCGCACGGCCGGTGAGGGTGGTGAGGGAGGCGACGGTGGCGGCGGCCTCCTCGCGCAGCCGGTCGGCGATGCCGAGCACCCCGACCGGGGTGTCCTCGACCTCGACCAGGACGGCCGTGTGCCCCTCGTCCTCCAGCTGGGCAACCACCGTTGCGGCCGCCTGGTCGGTTCGGGTCTTCAGCAGGCGGGCCGGACTGCCGACCGCGACGGCCTTGCCCTCGACGGTGGCGGTGACTCCGCTGCCGGGGGCGGAGGTGAAGTCCTCAGCCGGGGGGATGTCCAGGTCGCGGGTGCGGGCGGCGTCCACGACGGCGCGGGCCAGCGGGTGTTCGCTGGGGTGCTCGGCCGCTGCCGCCAGCCGTAGCAGCCCCATCTCGTCCAGGCCGGCGCCGGCCAGCGGGCGGATGTCGGTCACCCGCGGGGTGCCCTCGGTCAGGGTGCCGGTCTTGTCCAGTGCGACCGCGTCGATCTGGCCGAGCTGTTCCATCACGACCGCCGACTTGACCAGCACGCCGTGGCGTCCGGCATTGGCGATGGCCGAGAGCAACGGCGGCATGGTCGCGAGCACCACCGCGCACGGCGAGGCGACGATCATGAAGGTCATCGCCCGCAGCAGGGTGGGCTGCAGGGCGGCGCCGAACAGGAGCGGCAGGACGAACAGCGCGATCGTGGCGGCGACCATGCCGATCGAGTACCGCTGCTCGACCTTCTCGATGAACAGCTGGGTCGGTGCCTTGGTCTCGGAGGCTTCCTCGACCATGGCCACGATGCGGGCGATCACCGAGTCGGAGGGGTCGCGCTCGACCTTCACCTGCAGCGCGCCGGTGCCGTTCAGGGTGCCGGCGAACACCTCGTCCCCGGTCTCCTTCACCACCGGCAAAGGCTCACCGGTGATGGTCGCCTGATCGACCTCGCTCGCGCCGTCCAGCACCTGCCCGTCGGCGCCGACCCGCTCTCCGGGCCGCACCAGGACGATGTCGCCCACGCGCAGCTGCTCGGTACGCACCGCCTCCTCGGCCCCGTCGTCGCCCAGGCGGGTCGCGGTCGCGGGCGCGAGGTCGAGCAGGCCGCGGACGGAGTCCGCGGTGCGGGCGGTGGCGATCGCCTCCAGGGCGCCGGAGGTGGCAAAGATGACGATCAGCAGCGCACCGTCCAGTACTTGCCCGATCGCCGCCGCGCCCAGTGCCGCGACGACCATGAGCAGGTCCACGTCCAGGGTCTTCTCCTTGAGCGCCCGAAGGCCCGCCCAGCCGGGCTCCCAGCCGCCGGTGGCGTAGGTCAGGGCGAACAGCGGCCCCCAGGTCCACGCCGGTGCCGCCAGCAGATACAGCGGCAGACCGACCAGGAAGAGCACCAGCGCCGCGGCCGCCCAGCGGGCCTCGGGCAGCGCGAAGATCCGGGTGCGGCGCCTGGGCGCCGCCGTGCCGCGCACGCTCGTCTCCCCGGCGGAGGCTGAGCGAGTGAGGGTGGCAGACAGGGAAGGCATCGAAGCGAGGTCCTTACGGAGGTGGGCGGGCGGCATCCAGCCCCACCACCGTACAGGAATGCATGAACATGGTTTCATGTATTCATGTGGGTCGGTCGGAGGCGACCGCCCCATGCCGCACCACGACGGTCACGCCCGCGAGCCCACGCGCGACGAGGCCCTCCTCGCGGTCGCCGGGCGACAGATCACAGACACCCGCAGCGAGCTACCGACGCGTACCGGAAAGTCCGTGCCCCCTCTCCCCCTTGATGGGCGTTCGAGGCTCGCCGCAACCCGCCGCATATCGATGTTCTGCGATCGGCGACATACCCAACTGGACTCCATGTCCGGAAAGTTGCTCGCCCTCGACTCGCACGACGTCCCAGCCGCCCTGAGCAGCGACCGCCCGACCGCCGGCGGCATCCACTCCAACTCTCCGCGCAGGTCGACGCCGCCGCGGCCGGCCGCCGATTCGGGAGAGGCCCACCGCATGAGGCTTGGGCCCGTCGAGCGTATGGTTGACATAAGTGAAGTTCCCCTGAGGGAACGGACACCCGGCTGAGTGCCTGGATATCTGGTGAAGGCTCATCGCACCTCAACCGCACATGCGGCTCGAGGGTCCCGGAGAGCGGCGTCCGGGCGAGATCGCCACGTCGACGCCGAGGGCAGAGGTGCGACCTCCTACCGAGGCAAGGTCGCGTGCCAATGTCTTTCCGACTCGTCGTCCCCGTGGGTTCCCACCACGTGGGACGACTGGCAGCCAGGGCCGTTCGGCGTTCCGGCGTACTCCCGGCTCATCGGAGATGGTGTCGTGCGTAGATGTGGACTGTCGGTCACGTCCCTGTGCGGCCTGCCCGGTCCGGGCACAGGGCCCTTGGCAGATGGTCGATGGCGGGCTCGTTGGCGGGCCGACGGCGCTGGTGTCCCGGATGAGGGTCAGCGCCTTCCTGGTCACGACGGAGCCGCCGGCGTCCGGTCGACTGCTTCGGATCCCCACGGCGCCGGCGCTTCCCGACAGCTTCGCGCTGCTTGCGACGGCGAGGGTGCCATGGCGCGGGGCGTGATGGCGGTATGCCTGGGTGTTGGCGGCGTCGACCATCGGCGCCGTCCACTGCCTGTTGTCCGGGGCCGCCCACCACCCGTACGTCGGGCGTGACAGCCCTGGTGCACATGGGACGACCGGCGATGCGCCGCGCAGCGGCGTCAACGACGCGCGGCACATGCCCACCAGGCGGTGGCGCCGCGCGGCAGGGTGACCGGGCTCGTGTACACCGCGGTCACGGGGACACCCTTCGCCTTCGCGCTCTGGTGCCAGGGCACCGGCCGAGTCACCTCGTTGCCGGTGTCTGTCCTGGGGGTTCACCAGGCCATGCGCCGCGACCGTCCTCCGCGGGGTGTCGACGCCCCCGCGACCGATCGGCGCCGTGCCTGTCGTGGTGGCCCTCGTGTTCGCCGGGCCCAAGCAGCAATCGCCCCGGGCGGTGGCCGGAGAGCCGGCATCGGTCCCGTCCCCACAGTTCTCGGCCGGCAGAGGAAGACCGTGAAGACCGCACCGCATCGCGTACCGATCGACCACACCGCCACGGGTTGCCTGCCCGGTCTGTTGAAGCAGCAGGTCGAGGCGCAGCCCGATGCCATCGCGGTGGTCTGCGGCGATCGGTGCCTGACGTACCGCGAGCTGGCGGACTCGGCCCGTCGGTTGGCGGTGTTTCTCGGTCAACTCGGCGCGGGTGCGGAGGCGAGTGTCGGGGTGTTCGTCGAGCCGTCCCTGGAGCTGATGGTCGGTGTGTGGGGCATTCTGTTCGCCGGCGCCGCATATCTGCCGCTGTCGCCGGAGTACCCGGAAGAGCGGCTGCGCTACATGATCGACGACAGTCGGACGCGCATCATCGTGACGCAGGGCCACCTGGCGGCCCAGCTGGCCGAACTGGCCCCGGCAGGCACCCGGATCGTCACCCCGGCCGACGTTCGGAGCTGCTGCACCACGCTCGCCCCGCTGCCGGTGCGGTCGGACGCGCTGGCGTACGTCATCTACACCTCAGGCAGCACCGGCAGGCCGAAGGGCGTGATGATCGAGCACCGCAGCATCGCTTCCCAGATGCGGTCGATGCACGTCTACGGGTATCTGGGCCAGGACAACACCGTGTTGCAGAAGACGCCGATGAGTTTCGACGCGGCGCAGTGGGAGATCCTCGCCCCGGCTGTCGGCGGCCGAGTGGTGATGGGTGCACAAGGCATCTATCGGGACCCGCGGGCTCTGGTCGCCGCGGTCGTCAGGCACCAGGTGACCACCTTGCAGTGCGTGCCCACACTGCTGCAAGCACTGTTGGACACCGAGGAGTTCGGCCGCTGCACCTCGCTGCGGCGGGTGTTCTCCGGGGGCGAGGCGCTGTCGTGGCGACTCGCCCATGCCCTGGCCGACGAGCTTCCGTGGGTTTCGCTGGTCAATCTGTACGGACCGACGGAGGCCACCATCAACGCCACCGCCTATCCGATAGACCGGGACACGGACGGTGACGGCACGGGCAGCGTGCCGATCGGGGCGCCGGTCGGCGACACCCAGTGCTTCATCCTCGACGCCAACCTGGCGCCGGTGGGCATCGAGGAGACCGGCGAGCTGTACATCGGCGGCACCCAACTGGCGCGCGGATACCTCAACCAACCCCAACAGACCCAAGAGCGCTTCATCATCTCGCCGTTCGCCTCCACCGAGCGTCTGTACCGCACGGGTGATCTCGCGTACTGGTGCCCGGACGGCACGATCCAGTTCGCCGGCCGGGTCGACAACCAGGTCAAAGTGCGTGGCTGCCGCGTCGAGCTCGACGAGGTCGCGCTCGCCATCGAGGAACACACCTGGGTCCGGCGCGCGGCGGTGGTCGTCACCGACAACCACCGCACCGGCTCGGCGAGCCTGGTTGCCTGTGTGGAGCTGAATCCCAAGGAAGCGGCGCTGATGGACCAGGGGAACCACGGTGCCCACCACCAGTCCAAGGCCAGTCGGCTTCAGGTCAGGGCGCAGCTTTCCAACCCTGGCCTGCGCCGCCGTGAGCAGCTCGCCGGCAGGACCGTGCTGGAGTTGCCCGGCAGACAGGAGACGTCACGGCAGCGCAGAGAGGTCTTCGCCCGCAAGACCTACCGCTTCTACGACGGCGCCCCGGTCACCCGGTCCGCGCTGCTGGCCCTGCTCGCCGAGCGCGTGGTCCGCGGCCGGTCCCGAGGAGTGGACGAGCTGACCTTCGCGGAACTGGGCGCGCTGCTGCGCTGGTTCGGTGCCTTCCACAGCGACCAGCGGCTGCTGCCGAAGTACGCCTACGCCTCGCCGGGAGCCTTGTACGCCACACAGCTGTATCTGGAAACCGGCGGCGGAGCAGCGGGACTTGAGGCAGGCACGTACTACTACCACCCCGTCGAGCACGCCCTGGTGCGGATCGGTCCCCCTTCCCATGGGTCGGAGGGCCTTCTGCTGGTCCACTTCCTCGGCTGCAGGCGGGCCATCGAGCCGGTGTACAGGAACAACATCCAGGAGGTGCTGGAGATAGAGGCCGGACACATGGTCGGGCTCTTCGAGCAGGTGCTGCCGGAGTACGGCCTGGCCATCGAGCCGATGGCCCTCGACGCGTCCGTCAAGGCCCTCCTGGACGTCTCCGACGAGGACTACTGCCTGGGCACGTTCGCCATCCGACCCGCCGGCGGGGAACCGTGGTCCGACTCCACCGATCTCTATGTCCAACCCCATCCGGGACGTGTCGAGGACCTGCCTGCGGGCCAATACCACTACATCGACGGCGAGTTGGAGCGGATATCGGATGAACTGGTGCTGCCGAAGCATGTCATCGCCATCAACCAGCAGGTCTATCGGCGAGCGAGCTTCGGCATCACGGCCGTCAGCCGCGCCGACCAGCCGTGGCTGGAGTACGTCGTGTTGGGCAGGAAGCTCCACCACCTGCAACGCAACGGTCTGCGTCTGGGCCTGATGTCCTCGGGGTACAGCTCGAAGACGGGCCATCCGCTGCCCACCGCCCAGCGCATCGACGACATCCTGTCCTCCTGCGGCATACCTGTCGGCGCCTCGTACTTCTTCCTCGGCGGCGCGGTCAGCGACGAGCAGCTCCGCAGCGAGGACATGCGCGAGGACACCGTCCACATGAAGGGACCGGCCGAGATCGTCAAGGACGATCTGATCCGCACCCTGCCCGACTACATGGTCCCCGACCGGGTCCTGGTGCTCGACCGGTTGCCGCTGACGGCCAACGGCAAGGTCGACGTCAAGGCGCTCACCGCCTGCGGCCAGGTGCGGTCGGCGGATCGCACCTCCCCGTACGTCGCCCCCGTCACCCGGCATGAGAAGTGGCTCGCCGAGGCGTGGGGCAGGGCCCTGAAGTACGACAACGTCTCGATCGAGGACGACTTCTTCGCCTGCGGCGGCGACTCGCTCACCGCCGTCGAGCTGGTCCTGACGATCAACCGTCGGTTCGGCACCCGACTCCCGCTGCAGGTCGTCTTCGAGCACCCGAGGCTGGCCGACCTCGCCGCCCGTATCGCCAACTGCACCGCTCGTCCGTCCTCCCGGCTGGTGACACTGCACGGCGAGGGCGTCGGCCGGCCCGTCTTCTGCTGGCCCGGACTGGGCGGCTACCCGATGAACCTACGCCTGCTCGCGCGGCAGGTGGGCATGGACCGCGCCGTTCACGGAATCCAGGCACACGGCGTCAACGCCGGTGAGGAGCCCTACCCGACCATCCGGGAGATGGCCGCTGCCGACCTCGCCGAGATCCGACGCGTGCAGGACGTCGGCCCGTACACCCTGTGGGGCTACTCGTTCGGCGCCCGGGTCGCCTTCGAGGCCGCATGGCAGCTGGAGCAGTCCGGCCAACTGGTGGACAACCTGCTGCTGCTCTGCCCCGGCAACCCGAAGGTGCACTACACCAACACCCACCGCTACGGGCGTCAGGCGTCGTACGCCAACCCGGCGTACCTGACGATCCTGTTCTCGGTCTTCGCCGGGTCCGTCGCCGGGCCCCAGCTCGACCGGTGTCTGGCGTCGGCCTCCGACGAGGACAGCTTCGTCGCCTTCATCCACCAGCTGCTCCCCGCCCTGGACGAGCAGTTGATCCGCCGGATCACCCGCATCGTCGCGCGCACCTACGAGTTCCAGTACGACGGCCACGAACTGGCCGAACGACAGCTCCACGCACCGGTCACCGTCTTCAACGCCACCGGTGACGACGGCTCGTTCATCGAATTCTGGTCCGGCTATCGCGCCGCGCCTCCGACGGTGGTCAATCTCGACGCTGATCACTACAGCGCGCTGAGAGACGTCGGCGTCGCCGAACTCGCCGCCGCCATCCACGTCAGTCTGCGCGCGTGAACCGCCCGGCGCCGGGGACGTGCGCCCCGGCGCGGTTCACCCGCCGGCCAGCGCCACCGCGGATCGCTCCAGGGACCGCAACAGCCAGCAGACGTGGTCGGGTTCCAGGATCGCCGGCGGGGTCAGCCGGATCACCCTGCTGGCGTTGAGCGTGTAAGACGTCAGTACGCGCTCCCGGAGCATATGGGTCAGGAACAGTCCTGCCGACGCTTCGGAGGTGAACTCGATTCCGATGAGCAGTCCGCGCCCGCGGACCTCCCGGACGAGGGTCGGACCGGCGGCGGCGAGCGCGTCGGTGATCTGCGGCAGAAGCCGGCCCCCGAGTGTCCTTGCCTGCTCGACCAGGCGGTCCCGCCGCAGCACGTCGATCGTCGTGGCCGCGGCCACGGCCGCGAGGGGGTTGCCGCCGTAGGTCGAGGAGTGGAGCAACGGGTCCTGGTTGAGCACTTCGTAGACCTCGGGCGTGGCCAACGTCGCGGCGACCGGCACGACCCCGCCGCTGAGCACCTTCCCGGTGGTCAACAGGTCCGGGCGCACGTCTTCCTCGTCGCACCCCCACCAGGATCCGAGGCGGCCGAGTCCGGACTGGATCTCGTCCATGGCGAGCAGGGCATGGAACTCGTCGCACAGCTCCCGCACCTGTCTGAGGTAGCCCGCGGGAGGAAGGCGCACCCCGCCCTCGGCCTGTACCGGTTCCAACAGCACGCACGCTCGCGTCGCGTCGCGCGCCAGTGCGGCCTTCAGGGCCTCCGCGTCACCGAACGGGACGAACTCCACGCCCGGTAGCAGGGGTTCGAGACCGGCGCGGTAGCGGTTGTTGCCCGTGGCGCTGAGCGCCCCCAACGTCTTTCCGTGGAAGCCGCCCTCGGCGGCGATCACACGGCGGCAGCCGTTGGCGCGGGCGAGTTTGATGGCCAACTCGACCGATTCGGTACCCGAGTTGACGAAGAAGGCGTACTGCAGGCCGGCGGGTGCCACCGAGGTCAGTGCCTGTGCCGCGGCGGCCACGTTCGGTTCGATCAGTGCACGCGTCGGCAGCGGATGTCTGCCCAACTGTCCCGCGACGGCGTCGACGACGTCCGGGTGGCGGTGTCCCAGGAGGAACACCCCGTACCCGCCGCAGTCGAGGTAGGCGGTGTCCTCCTCGTCGTACACCAGGGCACCGGCCGAACGCACCTCCAACGGCAGGCCGAGCAGCGAGGCGATGCGGGAGTGGCCGCGATTGACGTGATCACGGAGGCGGTCGAGCGCGACCGCCCGCGCTCGGCCGTTCTCCGCCGGGCTCACCGTGCTGCTCCCGCCGCGTCGCGCGAATGAAATCCGCTGACGTTCGCCCATCTGTAGATGGAGGCACGCAACGTCTTTACCTGGTCGGGCAGTTCCTCCACATCGCTGGGGAACGGGCCGCGGTCGGCGACGTACGGGGTCAGCTGCTCGGCGAAGGTTTTGATCATCCTCCGGGTCGACGCCGGCACGGCTTCGAGGAACACCGGCACGATGAGCCGCTCGTAGAGGTCCTCGTCGACGAAGCGGGTGGCGGGAACGGGTCGGCCCAGTGCCGCCGCGGCGGCCTGCACCTCGTCGGCGATGTGGCCCACTTGCAGGGCCCGCGACCCGGCCGTCAACCACACCTCCGTCCGCTCGAACTCGTTCTCCAGGAGTTCGGCGATGCACTTGGCCACGACGTCCTGAGGAACGAAGTCGAGCAGCCGGGTGGGCTCCAGCGGGACGAGGGGAAGTTGGCCGCGCATCATCGCCCCCAACAGGTTGTGAAACCCCTGGTGCTTGGCGATGTGACCGGTCCGGGAGTCGCCGACGATGACCGAGGGCCGGACGACGACCGCCGACAGGCCACTGGCCCGCACGACCTCCTCGGCCTGCGCTTTGCTCCTGGCGTACGCCGGTGCCGTCGATTGGCCGCCCGCGCCCAGGGCGGAGAACGCGCTGCTGATGTACACCAGTCGCGCCTCGGCCTGCCGGGCGAGTTCGACGATCCGCTCGGTGCCCGCGACATTGGTCTCGACCAGATCGGACTTGCCGCCGAAGCTGGTGTCGGCCGCGGCATGCACCACCACATCGATCACCGCGGAGAGTTCCTTGAATTCTCCACGGGACAGCCCCAGGCAGGACTTCCTGATGTCTCCGCACACCGTCTTCACTCTGGGCGCGTTCAACGCGGTCGCGTGGATGAGACATGTGACGTTGTGCGTATCGAGGTACGGCAACAGCGCACTCCCCATCACTCCGGTCGCGCCGGTGAGGAGAACGTTCAGCGACGGCTTTTCCGTCCGCGGGTACGGATGTCGGTGCCCCTCCTCGATCTGCCACATGGGTGTTGTGTCCTTCCATCGGGAATTCTCCACGCGAGAACGGGCGTGCGGCGCGGGCCCGAGGCACTGAGAAGGGAGAGATACCCACGGTTCACCTCCGGCCGCGGAGACGGCCGGAACACTATCGGACGTAGCGCACCGTTACTTCAGGAACCGAGGAACATGCTATGGAGGTGTCGGACAGGCCACCACCGGAGACGCCACCGGACCCGACCACCACAAGGAATGCACGCACCTCGCACACCCATATCCCGGAGCAATGCTTTCCCTTCGCCCCACCTGCCGCGGATCGTCCGCCGGATGGCGCAAGACCGCAGCTCCCGGCAGGCGTATGCCCCTCATCGGGTCCTAGCATGACGGCATGGCAACGTGTGGCGTTGTTCCCCGCGATGATGGGGAGCGCTGCCACATCCGACAGGTAAAGAAACCGTCCCATCGACCGCAATTCCCATGGGAACGCCGCGCCCGGTTCGCGTTGATCTCCCGACTCGCGCCAGGCCGCCGAAGATCATGCCTTCTCTTATCCGTGGCTCGGAAAATTTGGGGGTGCAGTGCGCGAGGTCCGCGTTGCTCTTCACATTCCCGGTGGACAGCCGAGGAAGGTATTCGACTCGCTCTCGGATTTCGCCAGCTTCCCCCGGCATTCCGATGTCGTGCACTCCGTCTCCCTTGCGGACGGCCCCGACCACGACCGGATCTCCACATGGGAAGTCGACTTCGCCGGCGGGATTCTCAAGTGGCGGGAACGGGACCGCCTGGACAAGCCGCGCCTGCGGATCGACTTCGAACTCGTCGACGGTGACCTGCACGCCCTTTACGGTGGCTGGTCGATCGCGCAGCTCCCGGAGGGGAGCACGGTCCGGTTCGGCGCCCGCTTCGATCTCGGGGTACCCGGCATGGCGGATCTCCTGGAACCCGTCGCCGGCCGGGCCATGACGGACACCGTGACCAAGATGCTGCACGGGGTCTTCGGCCCGGACGCCGAGATCACCGAGTGCCAGGACCGGTCCGTGGCACCTGTGGAGGGCTGCGGTGACCAGCCCTGAACGCACGGCCGTGGGCACGGACATCCAATGGCGGGTCGAGGTGGCCGACAGTGTGTCCGAGATCCCTGAGGATGTCTGGCGGAATCTCGCGCCTCCCGACGACCCGCTGTACGAGTACGCGTTGTTCCAGGCCATGGAACGGACCGGAATCGGCCCGGATGCCTATCGATACCTCGTACTCCGACAAGGACAGCACGTAGGGGCCGTGTTGCCCACCTGTGTCTTCCGCGCACTGGATCTCGAAGACGCATTGGGGAACCAGGGTCGTAAAGCGTTGCGGCCGCTGCGCCGCATCACGGGAAGACCGCTGCGCGTCGGGATGTTGGTGTGCGGAAACCTCCTGGGAGAAGGGCGGGTCCTGCGTGAGCCCGGACTCCATGAGGCAGCCCCGCATCTGCTCGTGAAAGCGGTGCAACGACTGGCCGCTTCGGCAGGCACCCGCTGGACCGTGGTCAAGGACTTCCCGCAGACGGACATGGAGTGGCTGGGACCAGCCTTGGAAAGCGCAGGATTCTTTCGCGCGCCGGGAATGCCCGATGCCCGGATCGCTCTGCACGCCAAGACCTTCGAAGAATTCGTCTCGTCCCTGTCGAGGAACGGGCGGAGCACCGCCCGGCGCAATCTGGCGAGGTTTTCCGAGCACCACGACGCGACCTTCGAGGTGCGTGAGCGCTTCGATGACCTCGTACCGGCCATGATGCCGCTCTACGAGGCAGTACTCGACCGTGCGGAGAGCCGGCTGGACGTCTGGACACCGGAATTCATGACCCTCCTCTCCACCGACCCGAGGATCTCGGCCAAGGCGATCACCTGCTGGCAGGGGGACCGCCTGGTGGGGTTCCTCATCTGCCTCTTCGGTGAGAAGAACTCGGTCGCGTTCCGTATCGGCATGGATTACGCCTGCTCGCGTGAACTGCGGCTCTACCAGGTCACCTACTACCGCGGCATCGAGGAGGCCATTCGCTCGGGGATGACCGAGATCAACCTGACGCAGACCGCCTACGAGTCGAAACGCAGGATGGGGTGCCACCTCGTGCCCCTCGAACATGCCGTGACGCACAGCAACCGGGTGTGCAGAGCGATTCTCAAGCGGGTGTTCCCGATGGCGCTCAACCGGTCCGGCCAGCAGCCATGAGCCGGCGGGCCTGAGCCGAAGGGCGTGCTCCACCGGCAGACTGCAACGGCCGGTGAAGTGCGGCCGGCCACTGCCAGCCTAGGCGCCCGCTGCCGTGACGACGGCGTCCGTGGCGAAGCCGAGCAGCAGGCCGAGAAGGATGCACCAGGTCGTGAGGATCTTCTGTCCGCTCCTGCGGGCCACCGCCAGCAGTTCGATGACGACGTAGAGGATCGAACCGGCGGCCAGGCCGAGGAAGGCGATCGAGAGGGTGTCGTTGACCAGGTGCTGGCCGACGACGGTTCCCAGGAAGGTGGGACCGCCGCCGATCAGACCGAGCCCGAGCAGCGTGAGCCAGGAAGGCCGTTCGCCTTCGGCGGCCAGCGGCGCGACGATGCCGAAGCCCTCGGTGGCGTTGTGCAGTCCGAACCCGATGATCAGCAGGACGGCGAGGGAGAGTTCGCCCTGGGCGGCGGAGTTCCCGATGGCCAGCCCCTCGGCGAAGTTGTGCAGGCCGATACCGGTGGCGATCATCAGCGCGAGCGAGCCTGCCTGGCTGCGGTTCTTCCGGGGCAGCTCGGTGGTCACCGCGCCCGGGTCAGCGGACTGTGCGGTGGCGGCCCGGCGGCGGCCGAGCCAGCTGTCGTAGTGCACGAGGCCGGCCAGTCCGATCGTCAGGCCCACGGCCAGCGTGCCGCCTCCGGTCGCGACCGTCTCCCAGTCGTGTTTGCCCAGCGCGGTGTCGACGGGTTCCCAGGCATGGGTCAGAACGTCCCAGACAAGGAAGGTCAGGATGCCTATGGCCACCGCGTTCAGCCCTGCCTTGAGGCGGGGTGTGGGGGTACGCAGACGACCGAGGGGAAGTCCGAGATAGATGGTGAAACCTGCGATAGCTCCCAGAAGGGCGATATGCGCGCTGGACATGGGGTCTCCGCTCTGACGTGCACGGGGGAAGCGCACAGAAAGTAAGGCAGGCAAGCCTTGCCTAACAAGCCAGGGAGTCGGATTTCAGGAAAGCTTGGGAAACCCATTACGGAGGGATCGCGTGTCCGTTTGAACTGTGTCTGTTTGAACCTGGTGGGCCGCACCTTGACTCCGGCCCCGGCATGGCGGCCAGACCCGTCCTCGACCTCCGGGTCGGCGTCCGCGACCTGGAGGAGGTGGAGGGCGCGTTCGACGAAGCGCCCGCCGGCCACGGCTTCGTGCGCGCCCCTACCGACAGGACCACGTTCCCGCGGGCAGTGACGACGATCCGGCCCGCCGCACGCCGCTCCTGACCGCATGGCACCGTGCGGTCCTGCGCGCCGACGCGCCGGCGGTGCCGCCTCCTGACGCACTCGTTCGGGTTGACCTACTCGTCCGGGTGGATTTCAGGCGGAGGGTCCGGTACCGGCCTGCGTGGGGGAAGCGGCCGGCGCGGGCTCGCCGGCCGGGTGGACGGGCTCGGCGCGCCCGGTGGCCGGGCTGCCGGGGGCGGCGTGGATGGTGCGCGGCTCCGGTTCCGGCGAGGTCGGGTGGCCGGGCTGCTGCGGGGCGGTCGGGGCGCCGTCCTCCTTCATCGCCTTGGCCTCGCTCTTGAGGATCCGCAGTGATTTGCCCAGTGCGCGGGCGCTGTCCGGCAGTTTTTTGGAGCCGAAGAGGACGATCACCACGATTGCCACGATCAGCAGGTGCCATGGCTCCAGTCCGTTGCGCAGCATCGCCGCCGCCTCTCTCGCTCGTCGGAGTCATCGGCAGACGGGCCGGACTCCACATTTCACTTGCTATATTGCGCAACTGTACAACCCTGGTCGAGGGTGAGCCCTCTTCCCTGCAAGAACCGCACGGACAAGGGCGCACACGTGACACGCAGCCTCGAAGAACGAACCAGGCCCCGCGCTGACGGGCCCGGACGGAGGCGGCGGCGCAGTGACGAGCCCGGGCGGGGGCGGCGCCGCCGCAAGCGCAGCAAACTGCGGTTAGCCGCCGCGTTCACGCTCTCCGTCCTCGCCCTGCTCGTCGTCGGGGCCGGGTGCGTCTACCTCCAGCTGAACGGGAACATCACCACCTTCGGCGCGGACGGGGTGAGCGACAACCGGCCCGCCGCGGGCGCCGGCGGCAGCAATGTGCTGGTCATCGGCTCCGACTCACGGGCGGGCGGCAACAGCAGGCTCGGCGGCGGGGAAGGCGACGTGGGGCGCTCCGACACCGCGTTCCTACTGCATGTCTACGGCGACAGTCAGCACGCGGTCACGGTGTCCCTCCCCCGCGACACCCTGGTCGACATCCCGCCCTGCAAGCTGCCGGGCGGGACGTGGACCCAGCCCCAGCGCAACGTCATGTTCAATGCCGCGTTCACCATCGGGCAGACGGCGAAGGGCAATCCCGCCTGTACGCAGAACACGGTGGAGAGGCTGACCGGGCTGCGCGTGGACCACACCGTGGTCGTCGACTTCGAGGGCTTTTCGAGGATGACCTCCGCCGTCGGCGGTGTGCCCGTGTGCCTGCCCAAGGACATTCGTCAGGGCGATCTCAACCCCAACCGCGCCGCACCGGGGAAGGTCATCTTCCCCAAGGGGCCGCAGACGGTCTCGGGGCAGCGGGCCCTGGACTACGTGCGCATCCGACACGGCATCGGCGACGGCTCGGACATGGGGCGGATCAAGCGCCAGCAGGCGTTCGTCTCCAGCCTCATCAAGAAGATCAAGTCGCAGGGCGTGAACCCCTCGACGCTGCTGCCGCTGGCGAACGCCGCCGCCGAGTCGATGACCGTCGACCCGGGACTGGGCACCGCGAACAAACTGATCTCGTTTGCGATGTCGCTGAAGGACATCGACCTGCACAACACCAAGTTCGTCACCATGCCCTGGCGCTACCAGGGCGCACGGGTCGCCATCGTCCACCCGGACGCGGACGCCCTGTGGGCGGCGCTCAGGGCGGACCGCACCATCGACGGCGAAGACGCCAGCGGCAGGTCCCGCCACGGCAAGAACGGTGCGGACGGGAAGAGTTCGGCCCGGTCCGCGAGCACCGGCGCCCCGGTGTCCGGAGCGGGCATCAGCGTCGTGGTCTACAACGGCACCCGGGTCGCGGGGCTGGCCGCGAGCGCCGCCGACGAGCTGAAGACCGCGGGCTTCACCGTCACCGGCACCGCCACCGCCCCGTCCCAGGATCACGCCACCACGGTGATCGCCTACCGACCGGGGCGGGGCGGCCAGGCACGCACGCTCGCACGTCTCTTCCCGGGCGCCGACGTCCAGCGGGCCGCCGCCTCCGGCGCCCCCGGCATCAGCGTCACCCTCGGCCAGTCATACGCGAACGACCCCCACGCCGGCGCGTCCGACGCCTCCGGCCAGGTGCCCTCGGCGATGTCGGACAAGGTCCGCTCCGCCGACGACAACCCCTGTTCCAACCTCTCCTACGGGTGAGCTCCGGGCGCCGCCGTGCAGAGGTGTCACCGCGAGGAACGCGATCCGAACGACGAGGGTGAGACATGACACGGAGTCAACTTGACTTTGCATCAGTAGATTTGACGAGGTCGCAGGAGTACGGCGGCCACATCGACGGAGGGGAAGGTCTTCTGCAGTGCGTGCGAGACTACGGGACCGGTTGCGGTACTGGTTCGACGGCACGATGGACCGGGGGACGCCGGCCCTGATCGGCTGGCTGGGCCTGGCCTCGGTCGCGCTGATCGCCGTGGTGACCGTGTTGGTGGTGGTCTTCACCGACTCGGACACCGAGAAGAACGGCGGCTGGCCGGGCGTGGCCTGGATGAGCCTGCTGCGTACCCTCGATCCCGGCACGATGGGCGGCGACACCGGTGGGCCGGTGTTCCTGGGCCTGATGCTGACGGTGACGATCGGCGGGATCTTCATCGTCAGCGCCCTCATCGGTGTGCTGACCACCGGCCTCGAAGCCAGGATCCAGGAGTTACGCAAAGGCAAGTCACGGCTGATCGAGCACGGGCACACCATCGTGCTCGGCTGGTCGGAACAGGTCTTCACGGTCATCGCGGAACTGGTGGAGGCCAATCAGAGCCAACGGCGCTCCTGTGTGGTGATCCTCGCCGACCGTGACAAGTTCGCGATGGAGGACGAGATCCGCCGACGGATCCCGGAGACCGGACGCACGCGGGTGATCTGCCGCTCCGGAAGTCCGCTCCAGCGCGCGGACCTGGAACTGGTGAGCCTGGACGCGGCCAAGTCCATCATGGTGCTGCCTCCGGTCGGGGACGACAGCGACACCGACGTCATCAAGGTGCTGCTGCTCCTCAACAGCCGCCGCTGGAAGGGTGCCCGCCCGAACATCGTGGCGGCCGTGCAGAACTCCCCGAACCTCGCGGCGGCCCGACTGGCCGCGGGCGACGACGCGCTGGTGATCGACGCCGACGACATCGCCGTCCGCCTCATCGTGCAGTCGCACCGGCAGTCCGGCCTGTCCACCGTCTTCGACGAACTGCTCAGCTTCGTCGGCAACGAGTTCTATCCGTACGCCGCGACCGCGTTGGCCGGCGCCACCTACGGGCAAGCCCTCAACCGCTTCGACCTCGGCATTCCGGTCGGCCTGCGCAGGGCCGACGGCGAGACCCTGATCAACCCTCCGATGGGCACCGTCATCGGCCGCGACGACCAGGTGCTCGTGGTCGCCGAGGACGACATCCTCATCGGGCTGGCGGACACCCGCCCGAACATCGTCGAGCCGGCGATCGCCCCGCCCGCCGACCGGCCGCCGGTCTCCGACCGCACCCTTGTCATCGGTTGGAACTCCCGGGGCGCCAAGATCATCAGGCTGCTGGACCGCCTGGTGGAGCCCGGTTCACTGATCGACATCGCGGCCTCGCGGCGCCCCGCCGACGACTTCCGGGACCAGTTGGAGAACCTCACGGTGGGCTACAAGCTCTGCGAGCCGACCCTCCGGCCGTCCCTGGAGTCCCTGGGTCTGGACCACTACCGCCACATCATCGTCCTCACCGACGACGACATCGCCCCCGAACGCTCCGACGACCGCACCCTGGTGACCCTGCTCCACCTGCGCGACATCGCCATCCGGACCACCCATCCGTACTCGATCGTCACCGAGATGAACAGCGACGCCAACCGCGAGATCGCCCAGGTCACCAAGGCGGACGACTTCATCGTCAGCACCAAGATCATCAGCCTTCTGCTGACCCAGCTCACCGAGGACCGCGACCTGCACGCCGTGTTCACCGACCTCTTCGACCCGGAAGGATCGGAGATCTACCTCAAGCCGGCCACCAGCTATCTCACCCCGGGCACCACGGCGAACTTCGCGACCGTCATCGAGGCCGCCCGGCAGCGCGGAGAGACCGCCATCGGCTACCGGCTCGCCCGGCACAGCGACGAACCGCCGACCTACGGGGTCGTCCTCAACCCCTCCAAGACCGCGCCGCTGTCACTGGGCGAGGGCGACACCATCGTGGTGCTCGCCGAGGACGGCCGGGTGACGGCGAATGTCCCCGGCCCGAGGGGCTCGTACAGCAAGACGACACCGAGGCGGCCACGGCCGTAGACCGGGCCTGGAAGCCGTCGAGGCCCGCGCCACGATTTCATTGGTTGCGCAACTGACGAAATATTGGTGCGGGCGGACGTGCGACGACGGTCGGGCGCCCGGACGGCGACGGATGCGGGGAGTTCTGCATGTTCGGCGGTCAGAGCGCCGGCGCGGCGGGGTCGCACAGGTAGCCGTCCGGCGTCGTGGTGATGATGGCTCCGTAGCGGGTCCCGAGCTTCTGCCGCAGGGCGGTGACGTGCCTGGCGAGGGTCTGCCGGGCATGTGGGGCGGACTGTTGCCAGACGAGTTCCATCAGCCGGTCGTGGCTGAAGAACTGCCGCGGGTGGGCGACGAAGTGGGCGAGGAGTTCGAACTCCATCCCGGTCAGCCGGATCCGCCGTCCGTCGATGGAGACACAGCGGCAGCCCAGGTCGACCACGAGGTCGTGCACGGTGTGGACGGGTGCCTGGGGCGTGTCGGTGCGGTCGCAGTGGGCTGCCTCGTGTTGGTCCAGGTGCCAGTGCAGGCTGCTGACGGCGGGCTCCAGCCACACCAGCGAGAGGAGCTGGGTCAGGGCGGCGGTGACCGGCCCGTGGGTGGCGAAGACGGCCTCCAGGTGAGTCGTCTCGGCCGTGCCGCTCCGGCCGGCCAGGTCGGTCAGCTGGATGTCCGGACCGGTGAACGCCTGGGCGAGCCGGGCCCGAACACGTGGCGCGGCCGGGGTGTCGCACTGCACGTGCGCGACACCGCGCCGCGTGCCGTCTCCGGTGGTGTTCGGGGAGACCGCGGCGAGCCTCTCGACGGAGTTGAGCAGCAGGTTGGTGGGGAAGGACATCGTGGCTTCTCCTTTGTGCCAAGGGCGCTGGGTCGACGGGGTCAGGACGTCCGGCGCCAGACTGCTTCGACGCGGCGCCGGCCGTCGGGGCCGGTGACCGTGCGCCAGTGGGCGCGCAGGTGGTGTCGACGCCGGGCGCCGGTATCCGTCGAGGGGGCCGTCCCCTCAGCGGAGAGGGCCTGCAGGACGGTGTTGCCGACGGCGCCGTCGGCGATCCGCCGGGAGGCTCGGGCCAGCAGGGCGAACGCGGCTGTGAGGGCCGCGCGGCGCTCGGGGCGGCGGACGGCGAGGGTGGTGAGGACGGACATGGGTACACCTCCGTGAGGCCACGCGTGCTGAAGCCGTGAGCACGGCCGGGCAGCGGTGAAGGGGTGTGGTCGGGGATGCCGCGGGCCGGTGCGGCGGCCGGCCCGCAGGGTGCCCCGGGCGGCGGCGGTGAGGTGACCGCCGCCCGGGACGTCAGTGGGCGACGGCGAGCTGCACGATGCGGACGATCACGAGGATCATGGCGGCCAGCAGGTAGGTGCGCAGGGCGGTCAGGCCGATCTTGCGACCGGTGGAGAGGACGGGCGCGGGCAGCTCGCGCAACGGCGGCATCCGCCAGGAGCCCTTGCCGGTGCGGTCGATGGGTCCGGACAGGGCCCAGCCCTTGTGGCGGCGTCGGGTCTCGGCGTAGCCGAGGGCGAGGATGCCGGCGACACCGCAGACGGCCATGATGTCGAGGATCGTCGTCGAGCTGATGTCCGGGAAGAGGACCGCGGCGGTCAGGATGATGGACAGCGTCACCAGGACGGCCACGACGATCGAGGTGAAGACGTTCATGGCCCGCCCGTTGACCCAGGGCCCGAGGACGGCTTTGTCGTTGCAGAGCAGCAGCAGGAAGACGGAGGCGGACGGGAGCAGTACGCCGGCGAGGGTCTGGACGCCTTCGGTGAGCAGGCCCAGCGGCGAACCGGGGATGATCACGATGACCGCCGCGGCGAGGACGAGGCCGGCGAAGACCGCGTAGAACCCCTTGGCGCCCTTGATGCCGCGGTGCAGCGAGTGCTTCAGCCCCAGAACGTCCCCGATCGCGTAGGCCGTCGACAGCGAGACGGCGGAGGCGCCGATGATCGAGGCGTCGAGCAGGGCGATGGCGAACAGCACCCCGGCGAGCTTGCCCGCGTGCTTCTCCAGCCCGGCTGCCACGGCTCCGGCGTCGGTGAAGTTGCCGGCCTCGCCGTGGCCGGCGAACGCCGCGGCGCAGAACCCCATCATGGCGGCGGCGCCGATGACGACGATGACGATGCCGATCCACAGGTCGGCCTTCTCGTAGCGCATGAAGCGCGGGGTGATGCGCTTGTCGATGACGTAGGACTGCTGGAAGAACAGCTGCCAGGGCGCGACGGTGGTACCGACGATGGCGATGATCAGCAGCATGACGTCGGACAGTTGAGAGTGCGCCGGCATGCCGGGGACGACGAAGTCGTGCGCCATCCGCCCGGCCGAGGGGTGCACGAGGAAGAAGATCGGGACGAGCAGCAGCGACCCGGCGCACAGCAGGATCGCGGTGCGCTCGAAGCGGCGGAAGGAGCCCGTCGAAGCCGCGACCACCACGATCGCGGCGGCCAGCAGCACGCTGGGCACTTTCGGCAGGCCCAGGTAGCCGACGGCCAGGGTGATGCCGATGAACTCCGTGACGATGGTCAGGGCGTTGAGCAGGAACAGGTCGATGACGGAGAAGGCTCCCCAGAACTTGCCGAACCGCTCCAGGATGAGCCGGGCGTGGCCGACGCCGGTGACGGAACCGAGCCGCAGCACCATCTCCTGGTTCACGTACAGCACGGGGACGAGCAGCAGCAGCGTCCACAGCAGGCTCGTGCCGTAGTTCTGCCCGGCCTGGGTGTAAGTGCCGAAGGCGCCCGCGTCGTTGTCGCCGACCATGACGATCAGGCCGGGTCCGACGATCGCGAGCAGCGTCTTGAGTTTGGCGGACAGTCCCGTTCGCGGGGCGTTGTCGTCCAGCTTGATGGTGCCGAGCGCGCCGCGGATGTCGCCGACGTGGGCGTCGTCGAGCACGGCGGGGCGGGGTGCCGGAACGGGTGGGGTGGTGGTGCTGGTGGTGGTCAGGTCGGTCATGGCAGCCTCCCGGTCCCCCGTCCGGGGGAGGATTGGGGCACGCAGCAGTGATCCCCCCTGCGAGCGGGCAGCACGAGAACCCGAGGCGGCGTGGTGCCGCACGGGTGACGTACGAGTCTGTGATGCGCGGACGCGCAGGGGAGGTGGTTACCGCGTACCGGAGGTCAACGAGGACAGGTGGGTACGGGGCCGACTGTGGCCCGGACTACTGCAATGATCATCCATGTCTCTCGCCTCCTCCCGGCTGGGGCGCCCGAGCGCCGTGACGGACCGGCAAGGAGCGGACCGGGCCGCATGCGGCCGGCTCACCCCAACTCGTCAGAGCTTTGGCACTCCACGGCGTAACCCCCTTGGCGGGGTAGCCACTTGGGGTCACCCCTTAGGCCGGGGAGACCTGTCCTGACCCTGGGCGTCTCTCGACGTCGTGGGGTCAGTGGCCTGTGTCCGTGAAGACGCCTCACCGAACGAGGTGCCTTTCGTAAACCTCTACGAGTGTGCCCTCTACTTGCATATCGACGCAACTACTTGGCGCAGCCTTGACCGGGTCCCGGAGGCCGCACCCACGTCCACGCCCGCGTCCGACCCGACCCTCCGGCTCATCGCACGGAACCCTCCAGGGCGTCGCGCCGGACGACTTGGCGGAGGCGGGGCGGGGGCGCGGACGAGCGACGGCGGGCAGCTGCGCCACAACGGAAACCCCGCAACCGCCCCTTCCATATTTGCACATTGATGCAATAACGGGCACACTTCTCGCGTCCAGGCCCCTCCCTCACGGACGGGCCCCAGGGCCCCAGGGCCCGAGCAGCCGGCGCCGAAGGGAGGCAGCCATGGGCGACGACCCACCCAGTCCGCGCTGCCTCGCCGGCAACCGCTGACGCCCCATCACGCCCAGGACCGCCCCGCCTTCCGACCCTCGCCCGGTGCCGCCCGGCGGCAGCGCCGCGCCGGCCTCGCGCGACGTGGCGCGGGCGTTGCGCGCCCGCCTGGCCCGTCCCCCTACCGGGGCTCATTTCCCTCACTCGCGCCGCCGGCGTGCCCGCCCGGGGCACGCCGTGCGAGAGCATCGATGTCCACCGTGCGGTCGGAGGTTGCTGTCATGTCGTCGTTTCGGACCAGTCCGGCCGTCTCGCGGAAGTCGCTGCCGTCGCGGCTGGCAGGCCGGATGTCCCGTATGACCTGGGTCGACATCGCGGTGGCGGCCGCGGTGCTGGTCCTGCTGTACATGACCGTACGGGTGGGCCAGGGCACCACCGTCCGCTTCTCCACCAGCCAGTCCGCCAAGATCGACACCGACCCCTGGCAGCTGCCCTACTACGCCGCGCGCAGTCTGCTGCGGATGTTCATCGCGCTCACCCTCTCCACCGTCTTCACCTTCGTCTACGCCCTGGCAGCCGCCCGTAGCAGGCGCCTGGAACGGATCCTGATCCCGGCTCTGGACATCCTCCAGTCCGTGCCGGTGCTCGGCTTCCTCACCGTGGCGGTGGCCGGATTCGTCGCCCTGTTCCCCGGCTCGATGCTGGGTCTGGAGTGTGCGTCGATCTTCGCGATCTTCACCTCGCAGGCATGGAACATGACCTTCGGGTTCTACCACTCGCTGACCTCGCTCCCCCGCGAACTGGACGAGCTCTCCCGCTCGTTCCGCTTCACGCGGTGGATGCGCTTCTGGAAGGTCGAGCTGCCGGCCGGGGCCATCGGGCTGGTGTGGAACGGGATGATGAGCTTCGGCGGCGGCTGGTTCTTCCTCGTCGCCTCCGAGGCCATCAGCGTCGGCAACAAGAACTTCGCGCTCCCCGGCATCGGCTCCTACGCGGGCGCGGCCATCATCGACGGCGACCTCGGCAAGGTCGGCTGGGCCATCTTGGCCATGACCGTGATGGTCGTCGGGGTCAACTTCTTCTTCTGGCGACCGCTGACCGCCTGGATCGAGAAGTTCAAGTACGAGCAGTCCGAGGCCAGCGAGATCCAGCGCAGCGTCGTCCTGGACTTCCTGCGCCGCTCGCACTGGCCCCACCTGCTCGGACGCCTGCTGCGCCCGCTCGGGCGCGGCCTGGCCCGGGCGGGGCGGATCTTCGGCGTCGACGACCGGCCCCTGACCGTCTCCCCGCGTCACCGGCGTGCCGGCGACATCGCGTTCGCCGTCGTCGCGGGCGGCCTGATCCTGTGGGGGCTGGCCGACCTCCTGGGCTATCTCCGCGATCGGAGCGGGCTGGGGGTCTTCGGGGAACCGTTGCTGCTGGGCCTGGCGACGCTGACCAGAGTGATCGTGGTCGTGGTGGCGGCCACCCTCGTCTGGGTGCCCATCGGGGTGCGCATCGGCTTCTCACCGAGACTGACCCGCATCGCCCAGCCCCTGGTGCTGGTCCTGGCGAGCTTCCCGGCCAACTTCCTCTTCCCGCTCGCCGTGTGGTTCTTCCTCAGGACCGGGCTCTCGCTCGATGTGGGCGGTGTGCTGCTGATGGCGCTGGGCGCCCAGTGGTACATCCTCTTCAACACCATCGCGGGTGCCATGTCCATCCCCACCGACCTCCGCGAGGCCATGGACGACCTGGGAGTCCGCGGTTGGCAGCGGTGGCGGCGGCTGATCCTGCCCGGGATCTTCCCCTCGTACGTCACCGGCGGGATCACGGCCTCCGGCGGTGCCTGGAACGCCTCGATCGTCTCCGAGATCGTCCCGTTCGGGACCACCACCCTGACCGCCACCGGCCTGGGTGCCTACATCTCCCACGCCACCGCCGACGGCAACTATCCGCACCTGCTCGCGGGCGTGGCCGTGATGAGCCTCTACGTCGTGGGGCTCAACCGCCTCTTCTGGCGCCGACTCCACCGGCTCGCCGAGACCCGCTACACCACCTGACCGCCCCGGCGAAGCCACCACCGCCCGAACCAGCGAGGACGTCCCATGCTCCTGAGCACGCTGCGCAACCTCCGCGCCCGCCGCACCACCGCCTCGTACCGGCCGGCGAGAGCAGCCGACGGCGATGTCCTGCTCACCGCCGAGGCCGTCACCAAGTCCTACGCGGGCGCCGACGGCGAACTGCCCGTCCTCTCCGGTATCGATCTGACCGTCCGCGCCGGCGAGATCGTCGCCCTGCTCGGCAAGTCCGGCTCGGGCAAATCCACCCTGCTGCGCTGCCTGGCCGGCCTCATCCCGCCCAGCACCGGCACCGTCGCGTACCGGGGCACGCCCCTGACGGGCGCCAACCCGGGCACCGCCATGGTCTTCCAGACCTTCGCGCTGCTGCCCTGGCTCACCGTCCAGCAGAACGTCGAACTCGGCCTCGAAGCGCGCGGCATCCCGGCAGACCGGCGCTCCGAGGCCGCCCTCCAGGCCATCGACCTCATCGGCCTCGACGGTTTCGAGACCGCCTACCCCAAGGAACTCTCCGGCGGCATGCGCCAGCGCGTCGGCTTCGCCCGCGCCCTCGTCGTCGAACCCGACGTCCTGATGATGGACGAGCCCTTCTCTGCGCTCGACGTCCTCACCGCCGAGAACCTCCGCGGCGAGCTGATGGAGCTGTGGGAATCGGGCCAGTTCCCCACCCGCGCCATCGTCGTGGTCACCCACAACATCGAAGAGGCCGTCCTCATGGCCGACCGCATCATCGTCCTCGGCTCCCGTCCCGGCACCATCCGGGAAACCTTCGACGTCGCCCTCGATCGCCCCCGCGACCGCGACTCCGCCGGCTTCGAGGACCTCATCGACCGCGTCTACCGCACCATGACCGGCCGCCCCAAGGAAACCCGCCTCCCGGGCCGCACCGAAGCCCTCGAATCCGAAAAGCGGACCGTCGGCAACACCCCGCTGCCGCAAGCCGGCGTCGACGGTCTCGCGGGCCTCGCCGAGATGGTCGCCCACCGCGGCGGCGCCTGCGACCTGGCCGACCTGGCCGAGGAGCTGGGTCTGGAGATCGACGACGTTCTCCCCCTCGTCGACTCCCTCGAACTCCTCGGTCTCGGCAAGATCAGCGAGGACGACCTCGTCCTCACCGAACGGGGTACCGCGTTCGCCGGCGCCGACGTTCAGCACTCCAAGCAGATCTTCGCCGAGGCCGCGGCCGACCTCCCCCTCGTCCGGCTCATCGCCACCAGCCTGCAACAGAATCCCGACGGAACCCTTCGCGCCGGCTTCTTCCGGGACCTGCTCGCCCACCACTACACCAGCGAACAGGTCGACCAGCAGTTGGAGACCGCCACCGACTGGGGCCGCTACGCCGAGCTCTACGCCTACGACGCAGGCCCCCGCGAATACCGCCGAGTCGAACCGGACAAGGCCGGCTAGGGCGCTTCTGATGGATCTCCGTGGAAGAAGGAGCGGCGCCTGGTGCGTGCGATCGCAAGGCGCCGGGATGTCTTCATAGCGGAGCTATGGGGGCATTTCGGCAACGCCGCGAGCGTGCGTGGCAGGCGCCGCGACGCCGCGGAGATCCATCAGAAGCGCCCTAGCGGCCGCGAACCAACCGCCGAGCGGCGGCCGCTGCTACTGCTCGGTCACGGGCCGCCGGGCCCGCACCGGACGAACCGCCCGTATCGGCTGCTCCGCGGCGGCGGCCTCCACCACCTCGTCCGGGGCACCCGTCACCCCGCCTCCGGGCTGCGCCGACGCCACCAGGGCCGCCTCCTCCAGCAGCCCCCGCACATGCGGTCCCGCCGCCCGGTAGTAGATCCGTGTCCCCTCGCGACGGGACACCACCAGCCCCGCCGCTCTCAGCTTGGCAAGGTGCTGGGAGATGGCGGCCACATGGGCGCCCGCCATCTCCGCCAGGCTCCCCACCGGAAACTCCTGTCGGCTCAACGCCCACAACAGCCGGTAACGCGTCGGATCCGCCACCGCCTTGAGAACCGCGATCGCCCGCTCCGCACCGGCTGAATCCCACGCCCCGACTTGCGCATCCATGCAAACACCCTAACCCGGTCCGCGGCCGCCGGGCAGGCCAACGGCGCCCTTGATCCCTCGCCCTCGCTTCGACAGACCACACCACCCCCGTCAACGTGGCGTAAACGGCCTCCTCGTCTTCGTGTCACACATCAGGGTTGCAGGGTTGCGCAGTTGGGCAAGTGTCTCCCGCGTCGACTCATAGCTCGTATCAAGGAGGTCATAGGTGACGGGGGGCGGGATGTCGTCGACAGGCAGCACCAATCTGCACGTCGGAGCGGCCGTGGCAGAGATCGAGGGCTTGTACACCGCGCTGCGCAGCGCGCGCAGCGAGCGTCATCGGGAGCGCATCCTGGCCGACCTTGCCCAGGCCGGTCGGCGCCTCACCGCTCTCGCGCAACCACCGCAGGGCGCCCGGGCAAGCGTCCGGCCGCGTTCGCGCTGGGAGCGCAGGCGCCTGCTGGCGGCGCGCGGTGCCGACCTGGTGGCGGCGTTCGCCACGGGCGACGGCTGGAGGCACCTGGCCCGCTCCAAGGGCCGGGCGTAGCGGCGGCGTTCCGCTCCGACGAGGAGGCGGCGTAGGCGACGTCTGTGCCCGAAACGGCGCGTACGGGCGTGCGGTCAGCGGTGGTTGTCGAGCAGACGCCCCTCCCCCGCCGGGAGCCTGAGGCGGTGTCGACCGCGGCCCGGACAGCCCGGACGGCCCGCGGTGGGCGCAGGTGAACGGAGCTGGGTGTCCGTCATGCGCGTTCCCGCCGGGGTTCGGTGGTGAGCGGGCGCAGCCGCTGGGCGTCGTCGAACAGGGCGTGTTCGGCCAGGCGGCCGGCGGTGAGCGAGGCGAGGGCGGCTGCGGCGAGCAGCATGTACATCACGACGATCTGGTAGCGGATGGCGGTGAAGGGGTCGACGCCGGCGAGGATGAGGCCGGTCATCGCGCCGGGCAGGCTGATCAGGCCGACGGTCTTGGTGGAGTCGACGGCCGGGATCAGCGCGGTGCGCAGGGTGGTGCGCAGGTAGGGCGCGAAGGCGTCGGTCGCCGGCAGTCCGAGGGAGAGGCGGGCCTCGATGGCCGGCCGCGCGGTGCGGGCTTCGTCCCGCAGGCGGATCAGGACCAGTGCGGTGGCCTGCATGGCGCCGGAGACGACCATGCCCCCGACGGGGATCACCACCCGGGCCTGGGCGGCGATCACGCCGAGGGCGAGCAGGGCGCCGAGCGTCGCGGCGGCCCCGGCGGCGATAGCGGCGGTGGCGATGGGCAGTGCGCGGGGCAGGCCCCGGGCGCGGCGGGCGGCGACCTGGCCGGCGACGAGCACCATCAGGGCGAGCCAGCCGCCCGCCCCGACCAGACCGGTATGCTGGAAGACCAGCAGCAACACGGCTCCCACGGCGGCCAGTTGGGCGCCGGCACGGATCGCGGCGATGGCGATGTCACGGGCCAGGCGCAGCCGACCGTGCCAGGCCACCGCCACGGCCAGCAGGACCAGTGCGGCCGAAGCGGCGACTCCGGCCCAGGTGGGGACGGCGGGGTTCATGACTCCTCCTTGAGGTAGTCGATGTCCGCGGCGGCTCCGTGGGCCACCGGTTTCCCGGCCCGCAGCACCAGGACCTCGTCGGCGATCCGGCGGGCCTGCGCGATGTTGTGGCTGGCCAGGATGACGGTCAGCCCTGCGGCCACCAGGCGGCGCACCGTTCGCTCGACGGCTTTGGCGCTGGCCGCGTCCAGCGCGGAGGTGGGTTCGTCCAGCAGCAGCACCTCGGGGCCGACCGCGAGCGCCCTGGCCAGGCAGAGGCGTTGGGCCTCGCCGCCGGACAGCCCGGCCGTCTGGCGGGTGAGCATGGCGGCGGGCAGGCCGACCTGCTCCAGCAGCGTCCGCGCCTGGCCTTCGGTCAGGTCGGGGCGGCCCACGCGCAGTTCGTCCGGGACGTGGTCGGTGAGCAGGACCGGCTGCTGTCCGACCAGCCCGACCCGGCGCCGCAGGGCGAGGACGTCACCGTCGGGGAGGGGGCGGCCGTGCAGGCGCACCTGGCCGGCGGTGGGTTCCTCCAGCCGGTTGAGCAGCCGCAGCAGGGTGGACTTGCCCGCCCCGGACGGCCCCATCAGCGCGGTGCACACCCCCGCGGAGAGCCGGCAGGTCACCTCGTCCAGCAGCACCGCACGACCACGCCGCACGGTCACCTGATCCAGCGCGAACAGCTCGTCTGGGGCCATCGTCTGCCTTCCTCCTCCACCTGGTGGATCCGACGGCGGATCGAGGCATCCTTCCTGCCCGGCCTTCGATGAAAACCCAGACCGGCGGTCCGGGTGATGTTGCCGAGCCCGACGCCGGCCGGGAGCGGGGCGGCCGGGCCACAGGGTGGGAAGCCGGGGGCCCGGCTCAGGGCAAGATGGAGTCGACATAGCCGCCGTCGACGCGCACCGCGCCGCCGGTGGTGGCGGAGGCGCGGGGCGAGGCGAGGTAGACGACCAGGTTGGCGATCCCCTCGGGCTCGATGAGGCGCTGCAGCAGGGACTGCGGGCGGTACTTGACCATGAACGCATGCTGCGCCTCGTCCCAGGGCAGCTCGTCGCCGACGAGTTCGCGGAGGATGTCGACCGTGGGCACGGCCTCCAGCACGGCAGCGGTGCCCCGCTCCGTCGCCAGGTCGCCCACGGCGCCGATGACGTCGTCACTGCCGGAGTCGGCGCTCACGGTGCGGACGGCGTCCGCGACGCGCTCCTCGCCGCGGCCGTTGACGCCGACATGGGCGCCCGCGCGGGCCAGGCCGGTGGCGATGGCGTGGCCGATGCCCTGGGGACGCGGTTCCAGGCGTGCGGGACCGGGAGGACGAACACGGGCCGGTTGACGAACGCGCCGTCGTTGTGGCGCATCAGATCGCACAGGCCCTCGTCGAAGCCCTCGGACATGCCCAGCAGAGGGGCGCGCACCTGCGACCAGGCACCGTCCGCACCGACGACCAGGGCGAACTCCTCGACGGTGCCGTGGGTGAATGCCAGGCGGACGGTGCCGTCGGCCAGCGGGACGGCCCGGTCGACCGAGTGGCCCCAACGCACGGTGCCCGGGGTGAGCGAGTTGAGCAGGAGGGCGCGCAGCCGTCCTCGGTCGGCCTCCGGGGCACCGGTGTCGCCGGGCTCGGGCCGGTGGTGGTGCCGCTGGTTCATAAGTGGCGAGGTTGGCCACGGCGTTGGCGCCGGGGCCACTCATACTCCCCTCGTCGATCACCGCGACCGGCACCGTCGTCGTAGCGGGAAAGACGAGTCGGCATGGCGTTCCGGTGCCTCGACGATCGCACCGGCGGCCCCGCCCTGAGGGATCGCCGCGCCCTGCTCGCGGCCCTTGGGCTCTACCGGTGTGTCCCGTAGCGAAGGCCGTCGAGGAGCAGGTCGAGGAGGCGGCCGGCCCGTTCACGTTGGTCGGGAGCGCCGGTGACCAGTGCGACGCCGGAGAGGCTGAGGCCGACGTCGAGGGGGTCGATGTCGGCGCGCAGGAGACCGGCCTCGGCGCCGGCGTGCAGCAGGTCGCTGAGCGCGGTGGTGAGCCTGTCGAGCGACTCGGCGAAGGGGTCCGCGCCGGAGGCGACCGCGGCCCGCAGGGCTTCCGCCATGCCCTGTTTGGCGGCCAGGTAGTCGATGAACTTGTCCATCCACAGGCGCATCGCCCGATCGGGCGGGAAGTCGGCCAGTAGTTGCGTGACGCTGTCGCAGACCCGAGCCAGCTCGTTGCGGTAGGCCGCCTCGACCAGCGCCTCTCGCGTGGGGAAGTGACGGTAGAGGGTGCCGGAGCCGACGCCCGCGGCCTTGGCGATCGCGTCGAGCGGGACGTCCGCTCCCTTCTCGGAGAAGGCGCGGACGGCGGCTTCCAGGATGCGCTCCCGGTTACGGCGGGCATCGGCGCGCAGCGGGCTCGGGTGGGCGGTCACGACGTCTCCCTTCGTCAGGAGGGACCAGTCTACCTGGACAACCGGAGAGTCCCCCGGTTACCGTCTGGAAGTAACCGGAGAACTCCCCGGTTACTTCCCCGGCACCCGCTTGCCCCAGATTGAGGAGAACCCTCGATGACCACCCCCAAGACCGTCCTGATCACCGGCACGTCCTCCGGCATCGGCCTGGCCGCCGCCGTCGCGACCGCCCGGGCCGGCTGGACCACCATCGCCACCATGCGCGACACCGCCAAGGGGGAGGCCCTGCTGCGGGCCGCCGCCGAGCACGGGGTCGCCGGCCGCATCCAGGTCAAGCGCCTGGACGTGGTCGATCACGCAACCATCGCCGCCTGCCTGGACGAGGTGATCGCCGAGCACGGCCACCTCGACGCACTGGTCAACAACGCCGGCGCCGCCCAGCTCGGCACCATCGAACAGGGCAGCGTCGACGACGTGCGCACCGCCATGGAGGTCAACTTCTTCGGCGTGGTGGCCACCACCCGCGCCGCACTCCCCCACCTGCGGGCCTCCCGGGGCCGCGTGATCACCGTCACCAGCGTGGGCGGCGTCGTGGGCCAGCCCTTCAACGAGGCGTACTGCGCGGCCAAGTTCGCCGTCGAGGGCTTCATGGAGTCCCTCGCCCCCGTCGCCGCCACCGTCGGCGTCGATGTCGCCGTGGTCGAACCGGGCGCGGTGGCCAGTGAGTTCGTCGCCAACCTCGGCCTGGACGTCGACGCCCTGCTCACCGCGGCCGGGCCCTACGCTCCCGCCCTCCAGGCGTACATCGCCCGTACCCAGCAGTCCTTCGGCAACGCCCAGACACCGGCCGAGGCCGCCGCCCCGATCGTCGAGGCCCTGACCGGCGACCGCCCGGCCTTCCGGATCCAGACCTCCGCATGGGCCCGCGAGTTCGTCGGCACCAAGCTCGCCGACTGCGACGGCTCGGCCGTTCAGGACGTCACCGGCACCTGGGTCCGCTGACCCGCTCCGCACGGTCCGGTTCGACGGACGGAGCTGCCTGAGCAGATCACACGGCGCCCGTCGGGCCGGGGCGTCCGCCGAGGCACGGTCTCGACCACCCGGCGTCCGGCGGGGGGCGAGACCGTGCGGTTCCCGGGCACGGCGTTCCAGCCTCCAAGGAGGTACGGGGCCGGTGAAGTCTCGCTCAGGTGTCGCCCGCCGACGGGGGCTCGGCGAAGGCACCGGCACCTGCGGCGAGGGCGGCGGTTCTGGCCGCCTGGCCGGGCAGTTGCGGGTCGAGGGGGGTGCGCAGCAGCACCAGGTGGTGGTACAGCGGTGCGGTGGCGGCGATGAGCAGCCGCCGAGCGTCGGTGTGCGGCGGGAGTTCGCCGCGCCGGACGGCCCTGCCGACGACGATCTCGCAGCGCGCGTACCGGTCCTCCCAGAGCCGCTGTTGGGCGTGGGCGGCCTTCTCGGAGCGGAACGAGGCGGCGATCAGTGCGGTCACGATCGGCGGTCGGGCGGTCAGGGCTGTCTGGATCTCCTGGTTCAGTGCGGTCAGGTCGGCTTCCAACGAGCCGGTGTCCGGTGGTTGCCAGTCATCGTCGCTCGCCGCGTCGAGGACGTCGGCGAGCAGGCCGCCGACGTCGCCCCAGCGCCGGTACACCGTGGTGCGGTGCACGCCGGCGCGGGCGGCGACGGTGTCGGTGGTGAGCCCGTCGTAGCCGTGTTCGCCGAGCTCGGCGAGGACCGCGTCGAGCACCTGTCGACGAATGCGGGCGGTGCGGCCGCCCGGGCGGCGCCGGGTCGGCGGGCTGGCGCCTTCTGGTTCTGGGTCGGTGGGGGGCATCGCTGAATAGTCCGTTGCTCGGAGGGACGACGTTGTGGCAGCATCTTAAAGCAGCAGTTGTCGCACTAGTGGAGTGATCGATGTTCTTCCACAGCATTCACCCGGCCATACGGCCCAGGACGGCCGCCTCGTTCTCGAATGCTCTGGAGTCCCCGTATGCCTACACAGATCAGCGCGCTCGCCGTCAGCAAGTCCTTCGACGGCAGGCCCGTCCTTGACTCGGTGACCTGCTCGCTCGCCGCGGGCGAGCGCACCGGGATCATCGGCGAGAACGGATCCGGCAAGACCACCTTGCTGCGCCTGCTCGCCGGGCGTGAACGCCCCGATCAGGGCGAGGTCGTCGTCCAGGCCGCCGGCGGCGTGGGCTATCTCTCCCAGGGCGAACGGACAGCGCCGCGGGCGACCGTCCAGCAGGTCATCGACCGGGCCCTGAGCGATCTACGCACCGTCGAGCGGCGCATGCGCCGCCTGGAGGCCGCGATGGCCGACGGCGACGCGTCGGGCCTGGCCGAGTACGGCGAGCTGATGACGGTCTTCGAGTTGCGCGGCGGCTACGACGCCGACGCCCGCGTGGAACGTGCGCTGCACGGTCTCGGTCTGGGCCTGGTGGGCCGTGACCGTGCCGTGGGCAGCCTGTCCGGCGGAGAGCGGGTCAGACTGCGGCTGGCGGCCGTCCTGGCGGCCGCGCCGGAGGTGCTGCTGCTGGACGAGCCGACCAACCATCTCGACGACGGCGCCCTGCACTGGCTGGAGGAACACCTGCGCACCCGACGGGGTACCACGGTGGCCGTCTCCCACGACCGGGTCTTCCTCGAACGGGTCGCCACCAGCCTGCTGGAGGTGGACGCCGATCGGCGCCGCGTCGTGCGGTACGGCAACGGCTACCCCGGCTACCTCGCCGAGAAGGCCGCTGCCCGGCAGCGCTGGGCTCAGGCACACGACCGGTGGCGGGCCGACATCGACCGGCTCCGCGAAGCCGCCGCGACCACCGCCCGCCAGGTGGCCCCGGGCCGTCCGATGAAGGACGGCAACAAGTTGGCCTACGACCGGGCGGGCGGCCGGGTGCAGCAGTCGCTGGCCAGCCGGGTCCACAACGCCGAGGAACGGCTGCGCCGCCTCCTCGCCGACCCGGTCCCGACCCCGCCGGAGCCGCTGCGCTTCACCCCCGTACTGCGGGCCCGCGGCCTGCAGGGCGTCGTACTCGACGCCGCCGGCATCGCCGTCACGGGCCGGCTCGCCCGCACGAGCCTGACCGTCACGGCCGGCCAACGCCTGCTGATCACGGGGCCGAACGGCGCGGGCAAGAGCACCCTGCTGCGCGTCCTGGCCGGGGACGTCACCCCCGACAGCGGGAGCGTCACCCGCCGCGGCAGGGTCGGCCATCTCCCCCAGGAGCCGCGCCCCGGGAAAGCGGACGAGACCGTGCTGGCCGCCTTCGCCCGTGGACGGGCGGGGGAGGCCGACGGACACGCCGAACGGCTGCTGTCCCTCGGCCTGTTCGACCGCGACCGGCTCACGGTGCCGGTCGGCCGGCTGTCCACCGGGCAGCTGCAGCGTCTCGCGCTGGCGCGACTGCTCAGCGAGCCGTGTGACGTCCTGTTGCTCGACGAACCCACCAACCATCTCTCACCGGCCCTCGTCGAGGAGTTGGAAACCGCTCTGGCCGAGTACGACGGCGCCCTCGTCATCGTCAGCCACGATCGCCGGCTGCGTCGGCGCTGGCAGGGCGCCCATCTGGCCTTGCAGGCGACTGCCACAGCTGCCACCACGTGCTGAGGGCCCGCCGGCCCCGCAGACATCCCTTCGGAGAGGAAACACTTCGTGATGCCGCCTGTTCCCGCCGACCCGACCGTGCTGCACCCGATGCCCGAACAGCCGCGGGTGGTGCTGCTCAAGCCGCTGATCACCTCGCCGCTGATCGAGGTGGGAGAGTTCTCGTACTACGACGACCCCGACGACCCGACCGCGTTCGAAACCCGCAACGTGCTGTACCACTACGGCCCGGAAAAGCTGGTCATCGGGAAGTTCTGCGCGCTGGGCGAGGGCGTGCGGTTCATCATGAACGGCGCCAACCACCGCATGGACGGCCCCTCGACGTTCCCCTTCCCCATCATGGGTGGGTCCTGGTCCGAGCACTTCGACCTCATCAGCGACCTGACCGGGCGGGGCGACACCGTGGTGGGCCATGACGTCTGGTTCGGATACCGGTCCATGGTCATGCCCGGCGTCCGCATCGGCCACGGAGCGATCATCGCCGCCGGCTCCGTCGTCGTCGACGACGTCCCCGACTACGGCATCGTCGGCGGCAACCCCGCCCGCCTCATCCGCCGCCGCTACGGCGACGCCGACATCAACCGCCTCCTCGCACTGGCCTGGTGGGACTGGCCGCTCCAGCAGATCACCGAACACATCCGCACGATCATGTCCGGCAGCATCGACGACCTGGAGAACGCCGCGGCCGGGCACACCCCGCCCCGCACCACGACGGACCGTTGAACGGACGCGGCACACGGCGCCCCGCTCCCCCGCCGGCCTTCCCACCCCTTCCCCCACCGAGAGCCGAGCCACCAGCATGCCTGCTGCACCCCACCACAACCCCTTCGCCGACTGGCTGCGCACCCACGCCCATCCGCTCACCCACCTCGACCCCGAGGCGCCGCTCGACGACCTGGAGCCGCTGCGCGCCGTCATCGGCGACGCCCGGGTCGTCGCGATCGGCGAAAGCTCCCACTTCATCGACGAGTTCGCCCTCATGCGCGAACGCGTCCTGCGCTTCCTGGTCGAACGCTGCGGCTTCACCGTCCTCGCCTTCGAATACGGCTTCAGCGAAGGCATCCCCCTCGATGCCTGGGCGCAGGGCGAGGGAACGGACGATGACCTGTCGGCCCACCTCGCCGCGGCGATCCCCGTGGGAGCCGAGGAGCCGCTGCGCTGGATGCGCCGGCACAACCGCACGGCCTCACGGCCGGTGCGCTTCGCGGGCGTCGACATCCCCGCGGCCGGCGGGTCCTTGCTTCCCGCCCTGGCCCCGGTCGCCGACTACCTGCGCCGGATCGACCCCGAGACCCTGCCGGCGATCCAGGGGGCGATGCGGATCGCCGAATCGTTCGCCGGTGGCTCCGGGGCCGTCGCCGCGCCCGCCTGGGCACGCCTGGCCACCGCCGAGCAGGACGCGCTCAGCGCGATCCTGACGCGCCTGCTCATCCGCCTCCGCTCCGTCGAACCGCTGTATGTCTCCCGCGGCGACCAGCGGAGCTACGACATCGCCGTGCGACGTCTCGAAGGCGCCTGCCATGGCGACTACACCTTCCGCGCCATGGCCGACCTCTTCGCCGGAAAGGGGCTGACCGCCGACGCCTCGGCCCGCGACGCCTACATGGCGGAGTCGGTCCTGTGGCACCTGGAGCGCTCCGCACCCGGGACCCGCGTCGTGCTGGCCGCGCACAACGCCCACATCCAGAAGACACCGGTCTCCTTCGACGGCCACCTGACCGGACTCCCCATGGGGCAGCACCTGCACCGTGCGCTCGGCGACGACTACGTCGCCCTCGGCCTGACGAGCACCACCGGACACACCGCGGACATGCCCCACGACGAGAACGCCCCCTTCGGCTTCACCGTCGACGCCACCCCCCTGGAGCCGGCCGAGCCGGGAAGCATCGAAGCCGCCTTCGCCGACGCCGAACTCGGGCTCAGCATCGCCGATCTCCACCAGGCACGCCCGGAGGCCCGTGGAAACCCCGACGTCGCCCCGGGCCCCGACCGCATCCGGATCCAAAGCGCCTACCTCCACACCCCCGTCCTCGACGCGTTCGACGCCATCCTCCACACCCCGACCTCCACCGTCGCCGACAACCTCGACATCCTCGGCTACCTGTGAGACAGGACGCGGGCCGAGGCGGTGCGTCCGCGCACACCCGGCTCCGGCCGGTTCGGCACCCCCGTCAACGCTCGACCGGCCGCCGTTCCATCGGCGGCGCGGCGACGGGCGCAGCGGGCTCCGCGCTCGTCCCCGGCGTCTTCATGGTCAGTACGAGGACGGTGCTGATCAGATGCAGGGCGGCGTAGATCCACATGACTCCCCCGATACCGATCGAGCCGATGAAGAGCGTGCCGATGAGCGGGCCCAAGGCCATGCTGGCGCCGGCGCCCAGCGTGTAGGCCGACATGATCTGGCCCTTGCGCTCCGGATCCTGCGAGGTCATGAGCGGGGGCAGGGGGACGTAGCCGGCCATGCCGACGCCCAGTGCACCCGCGGCGACGGCGACGAGCGGGTAGTCGTGGCCCGCGGTCTGGGGTACGTAGTACAGCGCCAGGCAGGCGAGGGCCGAAACCGCGCCGCCGAGCCAGGCGACGGTCTTGCGCCGACTCCACCTGTCACCGAGCGCACCGAAGAGCACCACGCAGGCCAGGTTGCTGACCATCATCACGATCAGCAGTGACGCCCACTCCTGTGCGCTGAAGCCGATCCGGTCGACCAGGAAGAGCGGGATGAAGACCCAGACGCCGAACTGCGAGGTGGTGTTGATGAGCCGGACCAGGGCCCCCATGCCGACGCTCGGCTTGGTGAACATCACGGTGAAGCAGCCCAGGAAGGTGCGCGACAGTCCGTGTCGCTCCGGCTCCGTGGACAGGCCCTGGAATCCGGTGCGTTCGCGCAGCAGGAGCAGCACGACCAGGGCACCCGCGACGATCATGGCGAGGGACACCCACAGGGTGTGGTAGAAGCCGATCGTGGGCTTGAGGAGCGAGACCAACGCGGAGCCGAGGACCGGGTAGCCCATGGTGAAGCAGAACCAGAACCAGCCGAGCGCCTTGCCGAGTTGTCGCTCCGGCGCACCCGCCATGATCCAGACCATGAACCCGTAGGCGAACAGCGGATAGCCGAAGCCGCGCAGGCCGTAGGTGAAGAGGATCAGCCAGTAGGAGTGGGCGGGCACGGCGACCGCGAGCATCAGGGTGTGGCAGACGACCCAGCAGGCGGCGCCGGCCATCATCACCCGGCGGGGCCCCCACAGGTCGCAGAGCCCGCCCGCCAGGAACGCGCCCACCGCCGCGGTGACTCCGTACACCGTGAAGACGATGCCGACGCTCGCCTCCGCGAAACCGAGGTCGGTCTTGAAGAAGGTCGGCAGATAACTGGTCTCCACGCCGTCGCCGATCATGAAGAGCAGCACGCCGGCATAGCCCCAGATCAGGGCCCGGGGGATGCCGAGGACGGCGGGGCGGGGCGGCGACGGTTCGCGCTTTTGGGGTGGGTGGAGCACGGGGGACCTCCTGATGGGCCGGGCATGCGCCCGTGGACGGCCATCAGACTGAACAACCTCTCAGAAAATTTCAAGAACTTCACATAAAGTGTGTGATGTCTTAGAGTGCGAGCGCGGCGGACACGACCGCCGGGAAGGAACGGGATGCCCACCATGCGACCGAGTCGCGGCTCCGAGGCCGAGGTAGAGGAGCGCCGACAGACGGTGCTGCGCCATGTCGCCGAGGAAGGCGAGATCCGCATCGCCGATCTCGCCGAGCGGATGCGTGTCAGCGTGATGACCATGCACCGCGATCTCGACAACCTCCACGAGCGGCAGCTGCTCCGCAAGGGCCGCGGCGTGGCGACGGCCTTCTCCAACGTCGCCATGGAAAGCGCGCTGCGCTTTCGCGAGCACGCCAACGTCGAGATCAAGTCCGCCATCGCCGACGCCCTCGCGGAGGAGGTCTCCCCCGGCGACACGGTGTTGATCGACTGCGGTTCCACCCTCTTCCCGCTCGCCCGCCGGCTCGCCACCGTCCAGGGCATCCGTGTGATCACCAACTCGTTGCGGATCACCTACCTGCTGTCGGCCGCACCGGCCGAGGTGACGCTCCTCGGCGACCGCTACTACGAGGACTTCGAGTCCTGCGCCGGCCCGCAGGCCCGCCGCCAACTCCACGACATCCGCGCCTCCATCGCGTTCGTGACCGCGACCTCGATCCGCGACGGCCGGCTCTTCCACCCGGTCCGCGAGTACGCGGAGACCAAACAGGCGTATCTGCAGGCCGCCGACCGCTCCGTACTGGCCGTGGACCACAGCAAGTTCGGCCGCACCGCGACCTATCCGTACGGCGACGTCGGCGGTTACGACCTGATGGTCACCGACGCCGACACCCCGGAGAGCGAACTCCGGCCCGTCCGGGACCTCGGCGTGCAGGTCCGCACCGTCGATCCCCGCGGCTGAGCCGAGCCGTCCGGGCCGGAGCCGGGCTCCGGCATTCCCCGAGCGCATCCCCTCCCCGAGAAAGGCCCCGCCCCATGCGTGCTGTCGTCGTCCACACTCCCGGGCACTACGAGGTCACCACCGTCGCCGATCCCGCCCCGGGTCCGGGCGAGGTCGTCATAGCCCCCGCCGCCGTCGGCATCTGCGGCACCGACGCACACATCGTCGACGGGGAATTCGCCCCCACCCCCTACCCGATCGTCCCCGGCCACGAATTCACCGGCGAAGTCGTCGCACTGGGCGCCGGCGTCACCGGCCTGCGCACCGGCGAACAGGTCGCCGTCGACCCGTCCCTGTTCTGCGGCGCATGCCACTTCTGCGCCATCGGTCGCGGCAATCTCTGCGAGAACTGGGGCGCGATCGGGGACACCGTGGACGGCGCCATGGCCGAGTACGTCAAGGTGCCGGCCGCCAACTGCTACCGCCTTCCCGAAGGCATCGAAGTCTCCCAGGGCACGCTCATCGAACCGCTGTCCTGCGCGGTGCGCGGCTTCGACGTACTTCCCCGCCGCCTGGGCGACCACTACCTCATCTACGGCGCCGGCACCATGGGCCTGATGATGCTTCAGCTCGCCCGAACCGCCGGCGCGGCATCCCTCTCCGTCGTGGACCTCAACACCGACCGCCTGCGGGTCGCCGAACAACTCGGCGCGGACGCCACGGCGGTCAGCGCCGCACAGCTGGACCGCCCGCAGGGATGGGAGACCGTCATCGACTGCACCGGCGCCATCCCGGTCATCGAGGACGGCCTCACCCGGGTCCGCCGCGGTGGCACCTTCCAGCAGTTCGGCGTCGCGCCGTCCGCGGCCGCGGCGTCCTTCTCCCCGTTCCGGGTCTACAACGACGAGATCACCATCGTCGGCTCGATGGCCGTCCTGCACAGCTTCGGCCGCGCCGTCGACCTCATGGCGAAGGGCGTCATCGACGCCGACACCATGATCACCCACCGCTACGCCCTGGACGACTTCGGCACCGCCCTCCAAACCTTCCGCCAGGGCACCGGCCGCAAGATCCAAATCTGCCCGCAGGCCTGACCCCCACCGTCCCGACTCATTGCACGGAAGCGCCTTCGCCATGCCCACAGTTGCCGGGGTGGACTCCTCTACCCAGTCCTGCAAGGTCGTCGTCTGCGACGCCGACACCGGGAAGATCCTCCATCGAGGCCGCGCCGCCCACCCCGACGCAACCGAAGTCGATCCCGGCGCCTGGTGGCGGGCGCTCCTCGAAGCCGGCGACGGCCTCCTGGAACACGTCGACGCGGTGGCGGTCGCCGGCCAGCAGCACGGCCTGGTGGCCCTGGACGCGGCCGGACAGCCGGTGCGCGACGCCCTGCTGTGGAACGACACCCGCTCGGCACGGGCCGCCGCGGATCTCGTCGACGAACTGGGCGGACCGGAGAAGTGGGCCGAGGCGGTCGGCACCGTACCGGTCGCGGCCCTCACCGTCGCCAAGCTGCGCTGGCTGGCCGAGCACGAACCGGAGCGCGCCGACCGCACCGCGCGGGTGCTGCTGCCGCACGACTGGCTGACCTGGCAGCTGTGCGGCGGGCCGGGCTCCGGCGCCGAGCCGGTCACCGACCGCGGCGACGCCTCCGGCACCGGCTACTGGTCGCCCGCCCACGGCACCTACCGCCACGATCTGCTGTCCCGCGCCTTCGACGGCCGCACCCCCCAACTCCCCCGGGTACTGGGTCCGGTGGAGGTTGCCGGGCGCACCCCGCACGGCGCCCTGGTGGCGGCGGGGACCGGCGACAACATGGGGGCAGCCCTGGGACTGGGCATCGAACCAGGCGACGTGGTGATCTCCCTGGGCACCAGCGGCACCGCCTTCGCCCTCTCCGACCACCCCACCGGCGACCCCACCGGCGCGGTCGCCGGCTTCGCCGACGCCACCGGCCGCTACCTCCCCCTGGTCTGCACCCTCAACGCCGCCCGGGTCCTCAGCTCCACCGCCCGCATGCTCGACATCACCCTCGACGGCCTCGGGCCGCTCGCCCGCGAGGCCGAACCCGGCGCCGGCGGCCTGGTGTTCCTCCCCTACCTCGGCGGCGAACGCACCCCCAACCTCCCCGACGCCGCCGGCAGCCTGATGGGCCTGCGCAAGGCGAACATGCACCCGCCGAACCTGGCCCGGGCAGCCGTCGAAGGCATGCTCTGCAACATGGCCGATGCCCTCGACAGACTGCGGGCCCAGGACGTCAGCGCCCGAAGGGTGCTCATCATCGGCGGTGCGGCCAAGGCACCCGTGATCGGCGAGATCGCCGCTGAGATCTTCGGCACCCCGGTCACCGTGCCCGAACCCGAGGAATACGTGGCCCTCGGCGCCGCCCGCCAGGCCGCCTGGGCCCTTGCCGGCACTCCCGAGCCGCCGCACTGGCCACTCGCCGCGGCCCGGCAGGTCACCGCCCCGTCCGATGACGCCGCCGGCCGCCGCATCCGCACGGCCTATGCCGAGGCACGGTCGATGGTGTACGGGTGAGCGGTGTGCGGCGCCGATCGTCACTCCTGGAGGCCGGCAACCGTTCCTTGAAGCAGGACTCGGCGGATCGCCCCTGCGCGTCCGGGACGACGGCGAGCCCACGATCCACCATCACGTCGACGACCGGACCGCCCCCGTGGCCGACCGGTTCATCGACCACCTACGTGGCAAAGGGGAGTAAACCGTGGACTACGAGGAGCACACCGCGATCGATGCCGTGCTGGCGAGTTTCGCCGACACCCCCGATCCGCGCCTGCGCCAGGTCGTGGGCGCGGTCGCCCGGCACCTCCATGCGCTGGTGCAGGAGCTGCGGCCGACGATGGCCGAGTGGGAGAGCGCCATCGCCTTCCTCACCGCCGTCGGCCGGATGTGCGACGACAGCAGGCAGGAGTTCGTGCTGCTCTCCGACGTGTTCGGGGTGTCGATGCTGGTCGAGACCATCAACGGCGACGCGCGCGGCACCGAGGGCACGGTCCTGGGCCCCTTCCACATGACCGAGTCGCCCCGTCGAGAACTCGGCGACTCCATCGACGAGGTCGGCACCGGCACCCCCTGTGTCGTCACCGGCACCGTGACCGACCCCGACGGGGTGCCGGTCCCGGGCGCCGTCGTCGATGTGTGGCAGTGCGACGAGAACGGCTTCTACGACGTGCAGCAGCCGGGTGTCCAGCCGGCCGGCAACGGCCGGGGTCTGTTCCGCACCGACGACGAGGGCGGCTTCTGGTTCCGCACCGTGGTGCCCTCGCACTATCCGATCCCGATCGACGGCCCGGTCGGCCGGCTGCTCCAGGCCAGCCGACGCCATCCCTACCGCCCGGCGCACGTCCACGTCATCGCGGACGCCCCCGGCTTCACCCCGCTTACCACACACATGTTCGTGGCCGACAGTCCCTATCTCGACAGCGACGCCGTGTTCGCGGTCAAGCGGAGCCTGGTGCGCGACTTCGCCGAGTCCGTCGATCCCGACGAGGCCGCGCGGTTCGGCGTGGCGGTGCCGTTCCGGCGCGCCCACTTCCCCATCCGCCTCGTCCGGGCAGGAAGTTCCTCATGAGCGACGCCGAGGGCCAGGGCGTCGTCGCCACGCTATGTGACGTCGAGGCCGAGCTCGCCGATCAGGAAGGCCAGGTGTTCGGCCTCGCGCAGTAGCGCGTCTTCCGGCGAGATCTCCACGGTGTGTCCGGCCTGCCGGATCCGCAGCAGTACCGGATGCCGTGCGGACGTGGCCCGTTGGAGGCGGGCTGTCATCTTGCGGCCGTGCCAGGCGGGACAACTGCGGTCGGCGGAGCCGCAGTCGAGGAGGACGGCCGGGTAGTCGACGGCGTCGCGCACCTGGTGGTACGGGGAGTAGCGGTGCAGGACGGCCGCGTCGGCGGGGTCGTCCGGGTCGCCGAAGTCCACGGAGACGATATCGGCCATGGTGGCCGGATCCCGCCTGCAGCGCAGGAGGTCCAGTACGGGGAGCGCGGCCACGCACGCCCGGTACAGGTCGGGGCGCTGGGTCACCGCGACGACTGCGGTCAGGGCGCTGATCGAGTAGCCGAAGACGCCGAGCCGACCCGGTGTGGTGTGGCCGTGGCGGATCAGGTCGGTGGCCACCGCGTGCAGATCGTCGAACGTGCGCTGCTTGGTGCCGCGGCGGGCCGCGCGCCACCAGTCGGTGCCGAACTCCCCGCCGCCGCGCAGATGCGCGTGGACGTAGACGCCGCCCAGTTCGACCCAGGCCGCGGGCAGCGCGAACAGGTAGGCCGGCAGCCAGGCGATGTTGAGGGCGCCGTAGCCACTGATGACGAGCGGTTGCGGCGTGCCGAGATCGACGTCGGCGCGGGCGACGATCTTGTACGGGATCACGGTTCCGTCGGCGCTGTGCGCGGTTCCGCTGCGGGTCACGGCATCCGCGACGACGGCTCGCGGCTCGCTGAGCGGCACCAGCCTCTCGGTGGCCAGATCGTACCGATAGGCCGCCGGAGACCGGGTGAGGGAGGAGAAGGCGAAGGTGCAACCGTTGCCGGCCGGTGTGACCAGTCCACCGTCCCGGCCGCCGCCCGGCCATGCCATCCCCGGTTCGGGGAGCGGGATTTCGCCCAGGGGTGCGCCCTGACAGGAGATCCGGCGCAGCCGGGTCGCGCCGTTCGCGAGCTCGGCCAGGACCAGTTCCCGGCCCACCGGGGTGATCGAGAACAGCACCGTGTCGCCCGGTGGGAGGAGTTCGCGCCAGCCGCTGCGGTCCGGGCCCGGATCGGACAGCGGCAGGGCGACGACCCTTCCGCGCGGTGCGCCGTCGTCGGTGACCGCGATGAACTCGTCGCCGACGATCCCGCCGCGGAACACCGAGCGGGAGTCCCGGAGGAACGGCCGCCACTCCGCGTCGGACGCCGTGAGGTCGCGCACGTAGTACGGCCTGCCGGGGCCATGGGCCAGTGCCCACCGGCCGTCGGCGGAGACACTCACCCCGCGGGCCGGGAACTCCGACGGCAGGTCCTCTCGGCGGACGGTCGGCCGCGAGCCGGACGCGGCGAGGGTGACCTGGAAGAGGCCCGGGCACCGTTGCGGCCGCTCCCCGTCGATGACCACGACGAAGAACCGCCGACCGTCCGGCAGCCAGCCGACGCGGTAGACGCCCGCCTCGGGCAGCCCGTCGATGAGGACCTCACCGGAATCCACGTCGCGGACACGGAACAGCGCTTCCCGCCCAGGGCCGGAGCACTGGTAGGCGAGCAACCGGCCGTCGGGCGACGGCTGCCACTGCATGGTGGCCGGCTCGTGCAGGGGCAGCCCCGCGGTCTCCACCGCGAGATCCAGCACACGGCGGGCCGATGCCGAAGTCGTGGCCGCCTCAGGGGAATCGGCGACGTCGAGCACCGGCAGCGCGTGGCCTTCGGGCACGTGCTCCACGAACCAGCGGCGCCCGTGGAGTTCCGGCGGGCGATGGTGCAGCGCACTTGCGTGGAACCGTCGGGCGGTGGCGAGCGCCAGGCTCCAGGGCGGGTCGGTGTGCAGCAGATCGCGGGCGAGCCGGTCCTGCGCCGCCTCCCAGGCGAGCGTCGCGCCGCTGTCCTCCTCCAGCCACTGGTACGGGTCGGTGAAGCCGATCCCGCCGATCTCGTCGAACTCCGGGCGGGTCGGTGTGGACGGGAACCGGAACCGGTCAGGCACTGCGGCCTCCGTACGGATCGGGGAGAGCGGAGCCATCGGGAGGTCGGAGCCAACGGGAGATCAGGGCCGTCGGGAAAGGGGGAATCGACCGGATCGGGCGGGGCGGCCCGTACGGGCCACCGGCTGCGTCCGGTGACGGCGGCAGCCACTGGGTGGGGCGATGTGATGCCCTGCCCCACCCAGCGGTCCTGTGAGCAGCGACGCGTCACGCGGTGTGTGACGTAGGGCGTTGCGTTATGCGTCGCGGGATGTGTCACACACAGGCGCGGCCGTGGAGAAGCGTGCTCAGCACGTTGCTCGGGGCGAGCGAGGGACCGTGCGGGGTCTCGAGCTCCTGAAGCTCCAGGATCATGGCCATGGCAGTTCACCTCCTCTCTTTTCTTTTGGACGTTCCTGCGGGATCGCAGGTCGGGGTCTGCCGGGACGCGGCGGTGTCCGCCGGCAGAAAGGGCAGGAAGTCGTGGCGGCCGTCGAAGACCGCGGTGAGCGCGAGCAGTACGCCTGCCGCCCCCGTCGCCAGATCCGTGGAGAGCCGGTAGAGCTGTTCGCCCGGGAAGAGCAGCCGGCCGTGGCGGACCTCGGCGTACCAGGACAGCCGGTGCAGGTGCGTGCGCACGGCAGGGTCGTCCAGAGCGGGACCGGAGCCGGTGGCCGCCAGCGACGCCAGTACCCCGGCGTGGCCGGTGAACAGCCCTGGGAAGATCCCGGACTCGGCCCGGCAGGTGTGGCGGATCCGCTTGTACGCGTGGGCGAGTTGGGCGTCGTCGCGGTGTCGGAGCAGTTCGCCCAGCACCGGGGCCATGCCGGCGGTACCGATGCCCAGATGGGGCATCAACCGGTGCTGCTCGCGGACCTGCAAGGTGCCGCCCGGGCCGGTCTCGCAGTCTGCCAGGTCCCGGTGCAGCGCGGCCCGCGCCAGGTCGAGGAACTCCGGGTCCGACGTGGCACGGAAGCAGTGCAGGAAGAACAGGGCGACGCCGGTCGACCCGAACATCAGCCCGGCGGCGGTGGGCCGGTCCGGCCGCAGTGTGCCGGTGCACACCGCGTCGGCCAGACGCTCGGCGATCGTCAGTGCCCGGCGTCGGCAGTCGGCGTCCGCGGCGCCGAAGTACAGCAGGTTCAGTCCCATTCCGGCGAGCCCGGAGTGCAGGCCGGCGAGCGGCGGTTCGGCATCCATCAGATCCACCGCGCGGTCCAGGACGGCCAGTGCGGGGACACGGTGCCCCAACCGGTCGAGGACGTAGGCGATTCCGTGCAGCCCGTCGTAGAGGCCGGGCTGGGGCGCCTCCCAGCGGTTCACCGCGCGGATCAGCCAGTCGACATGCTCGGGGTCGGGCGTCAGTCCGGCCTCCGCCAGGGCGAGCAGCACACCGGCCGCACCGTGCGCGATGTTGAGCCCACCGGTGCGGAACTGCTCGACGTCACCCGGGAACAGCCGGTCGGATCGCTGCGGGGTGGCCGCCGCCAGGATGCCCTCGGCGAGGGACCGCCGCAGCTGCGGCCAGTCCTCCGGCTTCGGGTCGCCGAGTGCCTGAAGAACGGGGTGGTGTCCGTGGTCGGCCGTCGTTGTGGAGGTCTCGTGCACAGGCCGAAGGTCGCTGCGCAGGCCGGCGACGAAGGGCTCGGGGACTCCGAAGCGGTCGGCCAGCACCCGGAGGAAGAGCTCGGACCTTCCGGGGTTCCCGGTCTGCAGCACGGGCGCGACGGACACGAACACCCACAACGCCGTGGCAGCGAGCCCGTAGTGGTCGATGGCCGGACCGGTGCAGCCCTCCGGGGGAACGAACCCGGGCGCGCCCAGCGTCGGACGGTCCGCGGCGCCGATGGGCAGCGCCAGCTCGAAGTCGACCAGCACGACGCTGCCGTCCGGACGCAACAGGATGTTGGAGGGGTGGACGTCGCCCACCACGACGCCCCGGGAGTGGATCGCGCTCAGCGCGGCGCGCACCTTCCCGACGACCTCCACCGCCCAGGCGGCGAAGTCCGCGATCTCCCGGGCCGACGGCTCGGGCGTGACGTACGGATGCCGGCCGGCCGCCGCCTGGGCCAGGGTCTCCCCCTCGATGTGCTCCTGGACCAGGAAGTGGTGTTCCCAACAGGTGAAGTCCCCGAGCACCCGGGGCACCACGGCCAGTCCGGCGAGCTGGTCGAGGATGGCGCGCTCGTGCCGGAGCCGCGCCACCGCGTCCACCCCGTCGGTGTCCAACCCGGCCAGCGGGCGGGCTTCCTTGAGCACCACGCTCCGCCCGGTGTCCGGATCGGTCGCGAGATAGACGCCGCCCGCGTTGGAGAAGTGCAACGCCTTCCGCACCTGGTACGGGAACGCGCCGGCGTCGTTGTCGCGCGCGGCCATCGCCTCGGCCAGGAAGGGGGGCGGCTCGACCCACGGCGGCACGCGGAAGGCCGGCCCACGGGTGTCCGGTACCAGTTGCCCGGTCCGTGGATCGGTCAGCGCCGGGACCGGCTCGCCGTTCCGGCCGCGACAGGTGCGGTGCTGGAAGGCGCCGTACCGCACGAACAGGGGGCCGTCGCGCCACCGGAGGTCGCTGAGGACGTACGGACCGGGCCGGCCGTCGAGCGCCTCGCCCAGCTCGGTGAGCACCCCCGACAACTCTTCGGCGGAGTCCGGGTAGATCGTGCAGAACTTGCCGCTGGAGCCGCGGTCGGCGTACTTGGCGTTGGTCAGTTGCAGAACCTGCCGGCTGCGCAGGAACTTGAAGGCGATCCGGCGCTCGACGCAGTGGTCCCACACCACTCCCAACACCTCCTCGGCATGGTCCAGGCCCGCCGAGACATGGACCTTCCAGCCTTGCTCGGGAAGGCGGTGGTCGGGCGGGAGTTGGAGCACCCAGAGCCCCTGCTCGATCCGCTGCCAGCCGCCGGGCGGCTCGGCACCGGCCCTCGTGAATCGGCTCGCCGAGTCGTCCCAGCGCTGCGCGGTGTCGTAGAAGTCCGGATCGGCCAGACAGTGGGCGAGGTAGAACGCCGCCAGCTCCATCGGAATCAGCCCCCAAAGGTCGCGAAGTCACGGCCGGGAGTAATCATGATTATCGGTACGTCGGACTAAAGGTGAGTCCACACAACTGAGGACTTGTCAGTGCCCACACGGCGGACCGGAGCGGCCGAATCCGATCGGTCAGACGACCGTCGAGTGTCCGTTGCCCCTACAATGCGGCCGCCGCCCGGGGCGCGTGAGAACGGTGGGACGAAAGTCCCGAGATGATGTCGCGCCCGACGTCCCGGAATCGGGGACTTGACCGCTGTCAGCTCGACTGGCAGCCGAGCATCAGTTGCAGTCGCGCCTCTCTGGCGACGCGGGCCAGGCGCATGGGTCCGGAGATGGCGCACTTCGCTCGGATCCGGCGGACGTATGTCTCCACCGTGCCGACGGCCACGCCCATCCGACGGGCCGCCTGCGCGTGGGTGAGCCCGATGGCCAGATAGCCGAGCAACTCCGCCTCCCGCGGCGCCAGTTTCGGGGTGACCGGCCTGCTGTTGCCGCGGATCAGGTCCGCCACCGGTCGGTGCAGATAGGTGTGGCCGCGGGCCACGCGCAGCACTGCCTCCCGGAACGCCTTCGCGTCGGCGTCCGTGGTCAGATAGCCGTCGGCTCCGGCATCGAGCAGGGCCAGGGCTGCCGCCGTGGTGACCGATGTGCACAACAGCACCAAACGGCAGACGACGGCCAGGTCATGGGCCAGTCGCAGCAGGCCCAGGTCCCGCCGCGAGTGGAGACCGAGGACGAGCACGTCGTAACCGGACAGCTCGTCGACCGCCGGCATCTCCGAGAAACAGCGTATCGACCGGATCTCGGGTGTGGATGCGAACATCGGCGGGATTCCGCGGCGGATGACCGGGGCCTCGTCCACCACCGCGACGGAGATTCCCGCGTACCGGCAGGCTTGCCGATCCCTCGGACGAGGTAAGCCAACAGACTCGTGCTCCACTACCATCTCATGCTCCCTTGCGATGAATTCACGACTGCCCCGGGGCATGCGGGGCAGAACGGATTCCCATCGGCCGGCCACTCCTCGGTGGCGATGCCTTGCTTCGTCAGGGGTCGGTGAAAGCGAATATCTTTCAGGGAATTCCCGGCTCATTGCGCCAACAGGCAGAGAAGCCCTGCGGTGGACACTTCACCAAGGCTCGGGCCACGTGGCCCGGCGTTCCCGGGGATCTCACTCGCATGGGTGATCAAGGTCTCGTGGCAGCCGGTGATCACGCGCTTCCACGACCGAGGTCACACCTGAGCAGAACAGCGGGCCCGCACCGGGGCCAGCCGATCAGCTGACCCCGGTACGGGCCCCTCACCGCCCCAGAGGGGCGCCTACTCCGAGCGGATCCTGCCGGCCTGCCTCCCCTTGTGCCCCTGAACGGCTCCGAAGGAGACCTTCCGCCCGTCCTTCAGGGACTTGAAGCCGTGTCCCTCGATCGCCCGGAAATGAACGTACAGATCGGGCCCGGATTCCGGCGTGATGAAGCCATATCCCTTTTCATCGTTGAACCACTTCACGGTTCCGTTCTGGCGTTCGGCCACAGATTTCCCCAATCACCAGTAAGCAGTCATCGGCGTCGGCATCCGCATCCGCAAAGCCAAAAAGCAGCATGGCACGCGACTACCTATGAGACGGCAGAACAGCCCATAAACCACCCGAGAAGGGATGGCAGGTGCAGTCCTCGACGGAAACGTCGGACACCGGGCTCATCGCACCGGCCGCAGCGGGAAACAGATGGTGACTGGCTGCCGGCTCGACGGACCGGGGAGCGGTCGGCACGCGGTCCTCGTGACGCGCCGACCGGTCATCAGTCGCACCGCCTGGTGATCAGGCGCGCAGGAAGGCTTCCAGGGCGGTTGCGAAGGCCACGGGGAGTTCGTACATCGGGTAGTGGCCGGAGTTGGGCAGGGTCTCCAGTTCCGCCTGTGGGTAGTGGGTCAGCCAGGTGCGGCGCATCGCCTCGGCGTTGAGGGCGAGGTCGTGTTCGCCGACGAAGACCTTCACCGGGAGGGTGTTGCCGGCGACTTTGGCTGCGAAGTCCTGGGTGGTCCAGTCGGTCAGGTAGGCGGCGACGGCCTCCGGCCGGGAGACGTCGACCGAGCGTGCCGTCATGGCGTCCAGCCAGCGGTCGCACGCCCGGTGGCCGGTGACCAGGTCGAGGATGGCCCGCCGGTTGGGCGGGTTCTGCGCCGCACTGTGGAAGAGGTCGTAGGCGTCGCCCTCCAGTACGTAGGCACTCGCCGGGACCGGGGCGACCCCGACCAGTTTGCGGACGCGACGCGGCGCCTCGACCAGGACGCGTTGTGCCGCCTTGCCGCCCATCGAGTGCCCGATCACGGAGAACGTGTCCCAGCCCAGTTGGTCGGCCAGGTCGAGCGCGTCCGTGGCGATCTCGGCGAGGGTGAACCGACCGTCCACGTCCCGCCGGTCTCCGTAGCCGCGGTAGTCGAGGAAGGCGTAGGTGAACTCCTTCGGGTCCAGGTAGTCGAGGAACGGGCCCCAGGCCGCGCTGGTGCCGAACCAGTCGTGCAGCACCAGGACCTTGTGCGCGCCGGAACCGATGGCGCGGTGACTGACCGTCATGTCGAGAGCTCCCGTCGCGTGGAGTGGCGGCCGATACCTTCCCGCTCAGCGCGCCGCTACGCGGCCGCTCCCCCGGATGCCCGATCGACTGCCCGAGTCGGCGCGGGCCGGTCCGCGGCCCCCTGCGACAGCAGCCGGACAGAAGGCCAGACAGAAGCCGCACTGCCGGGCGCGACGGCGCTCGCGGTGCCGGGACTGCGCCCCCTTGCTTCCGTGCTGACGCAACGTGTCCGGATGCTCACGGCATTCGGAATATCCGTCGGCTCATCGGGGCAGGGAAGGCCCCTGGAACAGTGAGGTTCGGCCCGTGGTGGGAAGGGAGCAGTATGCGCATGGGTAGGGGCGTCCGACATGCGGTGGTGATCGGAGCGGGCATGGCGGGTCTCGCCGCCGCCCGTGTCCTGGCCGACAGTTGCGAGGCCGTCACCGTCATCGAACGCGACACGCTTCCCCGCGGGTCCGCACCCAGAGCAGGGGCGCCGCAGGGACACCACGTCCATGGCCTGCTGGCCCTTGGGGCCGAGGTGTTCGAGGGGTATTTCCCCGGACTCCGGGCCGAGCTGGAACAGGCCGGTGCGCCGGTGTGGGACTGGGGCGAAGGTCTGTGCGCCGTGCTGCCCAACGGAACCCCGCCCCCCACACCGATGGGCATGCCGATCCAGACGTTCTCCCGCCCCTTCCTGGAACACGCCCTGCGTCGCCGGGTGAGGGCGTTGGAGCCCGTCACGTTACGAGACGGACTGACCGTCACCGGGCTGCGCACCGCCGGCCCCGGCAAGGTCGTCGGCGTGCGCGTCAAGGACGGCGACGGCGGACAGGCCCCGCCGTCATGGATGGGTGTGCTGCAACCCCTGCGCGCCCCCGACTTCCACAAGGGCTGCTACGCGATCCAGATCGAGAACAAGGCACTCCACGTCACCCTGCACGGCGCCAACGGGACTCAACTGCCCCACGATGACGAGGACTTCCTCGCCTACGCCAAGACGTTGCGCGGCCCCATCGCCGACGTCATCGCCTCCCTCACCCCCACTTCCGCCGTGCGCCGCTACGCCCGTACGGTCAACCGAAGGGTCGCCTACCACCGCCTTTCCCGCTGGCCTGACGGGCTGATCGCCCTGGGCGACTCGGTGTGCGCCTTCAACCCCGCCTACGGGCAAGGCATGACAGTCGCCGCCCTGGAAGCTCGCCTCCTGGACCAGATGCTCCGCGGTCGGCGCACCCGCATGCCGCTCGACGGGCGGGTCTTCCAGCAGCGGCTGGCTCGCATCACCGCCTCCTCATGGCTGATGGCGACCATCCCCGACCGTGCCTGGGAAAGGTCACGGACCGCCTGGCCCGTCAAGGCCGGCAACTGGTTCATGAACCGTCTGATCGACACCGTCCCGCACGATCCGCGGCTCTACACCGCCTTCTCCGGCCTCTTCCACATGACTGCGGGGCCCCTGACGCTGGCCGACCCACGCCTACTGTCCCGGGTGCTCATCGGCCCGCGCCCGGGCACAAGCCTGCGCGCGGCCGCGGCCTGAATCCGTTGCCGCGGGTGGAGCGGTGGGCACCCTGGATCCGGACGGGCGGTGGTCCGCGCGCGGATCAGCGCGGCGATCCGAGGCGAAACGGCGATGTCAGGGCGGCGATTTCGGTGCGTCGTCGCGTTGTTGCGTCCGGCGCTGACGGCCGCCTTCCGCGGCCGTCAGCGCCGGACGGAAGTCCTGCCCGTCGATTCCGGGTCAGCCGATGCCGACCTTGGACAGGGCGGTGGTCCAGTCGGTGGCGATGGCGCTGCGTGCGGCGTCGAGTTGGACGGTGCCGTTGCACACCGCCGTCTTCAGCTTGTTCTCCACGGAGTCCTTGCTGGCCGCCGGCTCATCGCCGTAGCGGGGCTCGGGCCACAGGTTCTTCGGGTCGCGCGGTGCGCCGCCCAGTTCGAGGGGGACGAGGTGGTCTTCCTCGTAGTCGGCGGTGTCGGTGTCGGAGTAGCCGTACTCGCCGATCTGCTTGATCTTGAGGGGGGTGGTGTAGGAGACCGGCGGGCGAACGGTCTTGGTCCAACCAGGCACACAGATCGTCGACTGGATCGTGGACTGGGTGACGTCGGGGTTGTAGGCGCCGGGCTGGCAAGCGGCGTCGGGCAGCGGCAGGTACGACTGGGAACAGGTGGCTGCGTGGGCGCTGCCGGTGGTGAGGGTGAATCCGGCGACGGTGAGGGCGACGGCCGTTATCGCAGAGGAGAGTCGTTTCTTCGATCGCATGGGTGCTCCATGTGGGGGATGGCCCGGCAGGGTCCCGGGCACGTGGCGCCATGGCAGCAGCCGCACGGTCTATGCGGGTAGATGCCGGTGATGAACAAAAGATGTCCATGCCGTTTTCTGACCGTCCGGTGGCCGACTATTGGCCAACTCATGCCCTACGTAAGGTGTTTTCGCGTCGCATCGGATCGAACTCGACCGGCGGCAAGCTGACGGGACGTGATCCATGCCGGTCGTGCGCGCCATTCCCACTCCCGCATTCCAGGCATACGATCGCCGGATGACTCGACGTGGGCTGGTACTCGGCAGCGGCGGTGTGGCGGGAGTGGCGTGGCAAACGGGGCTGTTGGCCGGGCTTCTCGAAGGAGGCGTCGACGTCCTGGATGCGGATGTGGTCGTCGGCACCTCCGCCGGGTCGACGGTGGCCGCACAGATCACCAGCGGACTCCCGCTCGGAGATCTGCTCGCCCGCCAGGTCGATCCGGCCCTGCAGGCTCCCGAACTCTCGCCCGTCCTCGACGCCGACGACCGCTTGATGCTGTTGCTCGATGCGCACGACGGAGCCACGGACGCCCTCGACGTGCGGCGTCGGATCGGAGCCATGGCACTGGCGGCGCCGACCATCACGGAAGCCGAGCGGCGCGCCGTGATCGAGGCCCGGCTGCCGTCCCGCAGTTGGCCCGAGTCCGGGCTGAGGATCGTGGCCGTGGACGGGGAGTCCGGTGCGGAGCGGGTGTTCGACGCGGCTTCGGGCGTCGATCTCGTGGATGCCGTGGCGGCGAGCTCCGCGGTTCCCGGAGCCTGGCCGCCAGTCACGATCGAGGGGCGTCGCTACATCGACGGCAGTACCCGCACGGCGGAGAACGCCGATGTCGCCGCGGGATGCGAGCGGATCCTCGTACTCCAGGTCATGCAGATTCCCGGCAACTCCGACCTCGACGAGCAGGTCGCCGCGTTGCGTGAGCGGGGGGCGAGGGTCACGGTGATCCGCCCGGACGACACCGCGGCGTCGGCGATCGGCCCGGACGTGCTCGACCCGGCAGTGCGGGAGGCGTCGGCGCGCGCCGGCCACGAGCAGGGGCTGCGTGCGGCGGCGTCGGCAGGCACATTCTGGCGTTAGGCCGCGCCCGGGGACGAGCGGACGGCGCCTGGGGACGGCTGGCGCGACGCGTGCAAGCAGTGGGCGAGGCGACTCGGACGCCTCGGTGGATGCCACCGTCGCAGCCGGGACGTACTGCCTGCGCTCCGTCGTCGCCAGGCCGTCAAGCGAACGACCAAGCCATCTTGTGGACTTGTGTGGGCGCCACATTGCCGGCCCGCGTCGCGAGGGAACCGCAGGGCGACGTGGGGTGACTGGCCGGGTGGCGGCCGTCCGCCGGCCGTCGACCTGCGGGGTTCACGTCGATCGTCGACGGATGTTTCGTCTTTCGGTGTACCTGTGAGCGTTTTGATCATGGCTTGATCTCTACTCCCGGATTCCGGCTGCGCATTCCTCTCCGTGGCCGGGATTTGCCGACTTGGAGCCTTCTCCGAAGCTTTACAAACAAGGTTGCTACGTCTTGACAACAACATGCTGCGGCCATCAATAATCGGTGCCCGGATGATCCGCCAGTCGACCCGCGGTCGACCGATGAGCGTGCGCCAGAGTTCGCTGCACTGACCACGACCTTGTTGTGCGACAGAAGCGAGGAACACCGGTGGAATCGTGGTTCGACATGGCCCGTGCCGTGCCATCGGGGTGGCCCCGTACCTACTGCTTTGCGCATGCCGGTGGCCGGGCGCAGGCGTTTGTGGAATGGCAGGAGGCGTTGGCCGGAGTGACCGCCCTGGTAGCGGTCACTCCGCCCGAGCGCACCGACATCGCCACCGTATGCGACAGGGTCGCCGAGCTGATCGCCGCCCAACGCACCGGCCCGTTTCTGCTGTTCGGGCACAGCCTCGGGGGACTGATCGCCTTCGAGGTGGCCCGCAGGCTCGGCAACCGGCCCGCGCATCTGATCGCTTCCGGCTGTGTGGCGCCGAGCCTGCATCCGACGGCGCGGATGGTCGAGGTGGCGGGGCTCAGCGGGCAGAGCCTCACCGAAGCGCTCGCCGTCTACGGCGGGTTGCGGCCGGAGATTCTGGCCGACCCGGAACTGCAGGACTTCATACTCCCCGACATCCGCGCCGACTTCGAAATGGTCGCAAGGTATCGGTATCGCCCCGCCGCCGCGCTGCCGTTCGGTGTCTCGCTCGTCAATGGCGACGACGATCCGTTGGTCCACCGCGATGACCTGGTGGACTGGTCGCGGGAGTGCACGGGGAAGCCCGACACGCGCTGGGCGACGGGTGGGCACTTCTTTTTCGAGGACCACCCCGAAGCGGTCACCGAAGTAATCCGCCGGGCGGCGGAGGCGTTGCCGGTCGAACTGATTTAGGTCCCGGCAGCGAATGAGAAAGGGAAGCATGACCGACCAACACCGTAATGCCGTCGCGTTTGCCGAACCACATCGATTAGCGGACCACTTCTTCCACGGGCGCGCCGACCTCGACGAGACCACCCACCGCCCGCGGGCAGGCTCCCAGGCCGGTGCGGATGGGCCGCTCCACGCACCGGCGTTGGCGAGGGTGGCGTCGACCGCGGTGCCGGACGCGGCAACCGAACCGGCGGGGCCCGGCACGTTCGGTTTCGCCATGTCGGCACCGGGCCGTGCCGGATCCCACGTTCTGCCGAGCGGGTCATGACCCCCGTCCACCTCGTCTCCCCCGGCTATGTGCTCGGCGAGATCGCGCAGGCACATGACGAGATTCCCGGCTTCGCCGCGCGTGCCCGGGAGTACGGCATGCAGCCGGACGCCGGGCTGTGGGGTTGGGGCACGGTCCATCGCACCGAGAGAGCGTTGGAGGAGTTGGTCGTCGAGGCCGGCAAGGCGGTCGTCGGCTCGGCGGACGTGGACTTCCTGGTGGTGTGCTCGACGCGGTTCCCCGGCGACGCGCACACCCATGGCGGGTTCATGGAGACGGTCCTGAACGGCCTCGGCCTCGACTGCCCGTTCCTCGGCCTGACCCTCAACCGCTGCACCAATCTGGTGAGCGGGCTCGGTGTGGCCGAGGCCCTGGTCCGAAGCGGCGCGTACCGCAACGTCCTGGTGATCACCGCGGACCGCTGCGCCTCGGAGTCCGCCCGGATGGAGAACTTCGCCCTCTTCAGCGACGGCGCCGCCGGGTGCCTGGTCACCGCGCACCCGGGCGAGTACGAGGTCCTGGGCTCGGCGAGTGCGCAGGACCCCGGGGCGCTGGAGTGGCACAACGAAATCAGCGCGGACCTGTCGCGACAGGTCAACGACCTTCTGCTGGCTCCGCACGGACTGGTCCCGGGCGACCTGGCCGGCGTGTTGCACAACAACCTCTACGTGCCGATCGTCGTGATGAAGGAACGTTTGGCCGGATTCACGCCCGCACAACTCGACACCACCAACACCGCCAGAACCGGCCACTGCTTCGCCGCAGACCCGCTGATCAATCTCGTCGACCGCCGCACCGAGCCGGGCGGGTACTACCTGCTCGCCGCGAGCGTGCCGGGTTCCCGCGCCGCCGTGTTGCTGCGCAAGGCCCCATCACGGCCCTGATCCGCACCGTCCGAGGCCAGTGTCCGGAGGTATCCATGTCTGCTTTCGCCCTGCCCGACACGTTCGTCGTAGCGCCCCTGTCCACTTCCGAGTTCGACCCGGCTGCCGTCGCGGCGGCCGGCGAGGTGATCGCCGCGGGCCCTGAGGCCGTCTACCACCGTCTGGTCGGCGACCAGGAGTCGGAGGTGGTGTTCCTCCTCGCCCGGCATGTGCTGAATGGTTTCTCCACCTGTGCGCGGGGGCCCTCCGACCACACAGCGGAGGTGCCCGGGTCCGACCTGATCGCTGAGCGGACGGCCCAGGTGCGTCGGCAGATCGCCGCGATGCTGCAACCGCTGCGCGACGCCGAACCTCGGGTGCGCGAGGCCGTGGTGGCCCAGCGGGCGCCCCTGGCGCTGATCGGCGGCTGCTGGCTGGACTCGGTGTCCCAGCCCGCCACCCAGCCTTCGACCGCGGTCAACCACCTGATACGCCATCAGTTCGCCTGGCGCGGCGAGGGCAATCCGCGGCGCGCCCTGCACCAGGTGCGCGGGCACGCCCTGGAGGAACTGGGCGTCTACCTGCCGGACGTCACGGCCCCCGACTTCCTGCAACGGGCCGAGTCGCGCCCGCTCACCGCATGGCACGGCGCCTACTACCTGAGCCTGGCCAGGCTACCCGCCACGTTCCTGCCCGAGGTGGTCGGCACCCACTACGTCGTGGCGGCTCTCGGCATCGACGAACTGCTGCTCGGCACCCGGCCCATGCTCGACGCGGCGGATCTGCGGGCCGCCCTCGCCGACTACCTCGCACTGGCCCCGGCGCCGGTCAGCAGCAGAGTGGCGGCCGCGGTCGCACAGGCACTGGCCAGGGAGTTGGAGCACGCACGGCTGCTCGTCGACGTCGCCGCCTGGCATGCCGACCTCTCGCTGGACGCGCAGGTCGCGCGGATCGTGGCCAGGCACGCCCCGTTCGCGGGCAAGCAGCACCGCAACGTCCGCGTCGGCGGCCTGCCGCTGACCGAGCGGTTCGCCGATCCCGACTTCGACCTGGCCGCGTTCGTCGACGACTTCCGGAGCTCACGCCAGTTGCAGCCGCGTGCGGGCGGCTGCCGCTTCCTGCGGGCCATCAAGTTCGGCGGCCCCATGTTCGGCATCTTCGACGCGCGGGAGGCGGCGACCTTCGAGCAGTGGGCCGCGGCGATCGCGGCCGGGGAACTGCCCGACGTCGCACTCACCCCGAACACGGCCGGTGACGAGGCCGCACGCGCACTCGCGGAAGCGATCGGCGCGCCCCCGCCGGACATACGCCTGAAGGCCGCGGTCCGCAACGACGACCGCGACTTCCTGCACCGGCTGGTCAACATCGAGAACTTCCCCAACGCCCTGGCCCTCGCGCGCGCCCATGTCGAGGAGGGACTGGCCCGCGCCGAGCTGCTGTTCACCCACGGCGGCGACGGCGTCCTCACCGACGCGAGCTGGTTCGACTACTCGCCCTCAGCCCTCAACGCACGCGTCGACCGGATCTACTGGGACAAGCTGGTCGACCCGTACCGGCCGCTGACCGAGATCCCGGACCGCGACGAGGTCGTCTTCGGTCAGAAGACCTTCGCGCTCGGCAGCATGATCGACGGCGCGTGGGCGCACCGCATCGGCGCAACGGGCCGCTTCACCCGCCGCAGCGACGGCATGCTCTACTCGATCTACGCCGACGAGATGGGTCGCGGCGACGTCACCAAGAACCACATCACGCTGATCTACCAGGTGCTCGCGAGCATGGGGATCGAGGTGCCGCATCTGCGCGAGGCCGCCTTCCTCGACCAGGACGAACTGCCCGACCACCTCTACGGGTTCTCGCTGTTCCAGCTCAGTCTCGCGCTGTTCCCGGACTCCCGCTACGACGAGATCCTCGGCTACAACCTGGGCATCGAGATGTTCGGACTGGGCACCATGCGCATGCATGAGATGCAGAAGCTGCGCCACCACGGCTTCGACGTCGCCTACGAGGAGGCGCATCTGTCCATCGACAACGTCTCCGCCGGTCACGCGCGCCAGTCGGCCGAGCTCATCATCGCCTATCTGCACGACGTGGCGCAGTTGTCCGGGGCCGACGCGGTGCCGGCGCACTGGCGGCGCATCTGGCGCGGTTACGCCTCCTTCGCCTACTTCATCGAGCACGAACTGGTGGCCGGCCTCGCCCGGCACGAGTCCGCGGACGTGATCATCTGATGCCCTCCCCCACCACCGTCCCCAGCACCTTCGACACCCATCTCCTCGCCCTGCCGCTGTACGAGGACCACCACCGCGAGCTGGCCCAACGCCTGGTGACCTGGTGCGCCGAGCAGCGGGAGGTGCTGGCCGGCGCCGGGCGGCCGGAAGCGGTCGGCCGGCGCGTCCTGCGCGCGCTCGGGGACGGAGGTTGGCTGGCGTTCCTCGACGGTGGCCCCGACGACTATCGCGCACTGTGCCTGGCCCGGGAGGCGCTGGCCTACGCCGACGACCTCGCCGACTACGCGTTCTCCATCCAGGCACTGTCGGCCACCCCGCTCCGCCGGTTCGGCACCGACGAGCAGCGCCGCCGGTATCTGCCGGGACTGGCCGCCGGCACCCTGTGCGGCGCCTTCGCGGTGTCGGAGGAGGCCGCGGGTTCGGACGTCGCCGCGATCGGGCTGACGGCGCGCGAGACCGCATCCGGCTGGCTGCTCAACGGTGCCAAGGCGTGGATCGCCAACGCGGGCATCGCCGATGTGTACACGGTGATCGCACGGACCGGCCCGGGGCCGGGCGCGTTCGGACTCAGCGCGTTCCTCGTCCCCTCGGACACCCCCGGTCTGCGCGTCGAGCCGGTGCCGATGATCGCCCCGCGAGCCCTCGGTCATCTGGTCCTCGACGACTGTGCGTTGCCTCCGGAGGCGTTGCTCGGCGCCCGTGGCGGCGGGTACCCGATCGCGATGGAGGTGCTGGGCCGGTTCCGGATGACGGTCGGCGCCGCCGCACTCGGCTTCGCGCGCCGGGCCGCCGATGCGGCGCTGGCCAGGTCTCGGGAGCGGCCCATGCAGGGCGGGAAGCTGTTCGATCTGCCGACCGTGCGCGCCGCCTTCGCCGAGATGGAGGTCAAGCTCGACGCGGCCGCGCTGCTGGTGGCCCGGTCTGCCTGGGAGATCGACCGGGGCAGTCCCCGCTACGCCCGGCACTCCTCGGTGGCCAAGCTCTACGCCACCGAGGCCGCCCAGCAGATCGTGGACAGCGCGGTGCAGCTCTTCGGCGCGGCCGGACTGGTCCACGACAGCCTGTTGGAACGGCTGTACCGACAGATCAGGTCGCTGCGGATCTACGAGGGCTCGTCGGAGGTCCAGCGGGCGATCATCGCGGCGGCGATCGATCCGGACCGGGCGCCCCGGAGCGCATCATGACGCGGTCGGGTCCGGCGACGCTCGGCGCGGCGGCCACCCATCCCGATCCCTATCCGTTCTACGCCGGTCTGGTGGCCGAGCGGCCCTTCGGCCGTGACGCCGACAGCGGACTGTGGGTGGCGGCCGGCGCGGCGGCGGTGTCCGAGGTGCTCGCCGATCCGGTCCTTCGGGTCCGGCCGAGCGCCGAGCCGGTGCCGCGCGGCATCGTGGGCACCCCGGCCGGCGACGTGTTCGGCGAGCTGGTCCGGATGACCGACGGCGCCGCGCAGGCGCAGCGCAGGCGGAGCCTGATCGCGGCGCTGGACGCGGTCACCGAGGAGCGGGTCGTCGCACTGGCCGGGGAGCAGGCCGCCCGTGCGACCGACTGGTGGGACCTGCAGTTCGGCGTGCCCGTACGGGTGGTGGCCGCGCTGCTGGGCGCGGGCGGGGACGTCCCGGTCGAGGCGGCCCGGCTGATCGGTGACTTCGTCCGCTGCATCCCGGCCTCGGCCACCGCCGAGGACCAGGCCGCCGCGGCCGTGGCGGCCGGGCGTCTGCTGGACCTGCTCGGCCCGCAGCTGCGTGCCGGGGGTGGTGGTCTGCTCGACGCACTGGTCCGCTTGTCCGCGCGTGATGGTTGGCCGCAGCCCGCCCCGCTCCTGGCCAATGTGATCGGCCTGCTCTCGCAGACCTACGACGCCACGGCGGGCCTGATCGGCAACACCCTGCTCGCGCTGGCCCGGCACGGCCGGCCGGACGATCCGGCGGCCTTCGTCGCGGAGGTGGTCCGGCACGACGCGCCCATCCAGAACACGCGTCGGTTCGCGGCCGGTGACACCACCGTCGCCGGTCACCACGTCCCGGCGGGCGCGACGATCGTGCTGCTGCTCGCCGCGGCCAACCGCGACCCGCTGGCCAATCCCGATCCGCACGCCTTCCGCCCCGGCCGGGCGGATCCGCAGGTGTTCACCTTCGGCCGGGGAGCCCACCGGTGCCCCGGCCGTGCCCTGGCCACCGCGATCACCGTCGGCGTGGCCTCCACGGTGACCGCGGCGCCCGTCCACGAGGGTCACCACCCCTCGTTCAACGCCCGCATCCCCGTCCTGAAAGGCCAGTTCCCATGACCCGATTACGGCTCAGGCACGCGGTGCGCGGCAGTGCGCGAAGGGCGCCGCGGACACCGGCCGACGTGCCCGCGACGCCGTGGCCCGGCGCCTGCCCGGCGCTCCGTCGGCCGTCCTCCCCACACCCCAGCGGGAGCGCCACCGGACTCACGAAGTCCTCGACCGGAAACGGGGGCGACGCACAATGATCGACAAGAATCACCACAGTGTGCTCGGCATCGGTGTCGGACCGGCCAACCTCAGCCTGGCCGCGCTGCTCTATCCGCACCGCGACCTGCCGAGTCTGTTCCTCGACCGCAAGGAAGCCTTCAGCTGGCACGACGGCCAGCAGATCCCCGGCACCACACTCCAGGTCACGATGCTCAAGGACCTGGTCAGCCTGGCCGATCCGACCAGCAAGTTCTCCTTCCTCAACTACCTGCACGACCAGGGGCGGATCTACCACTTCGTCAACGCCCAGTTCGACGCCGTGCCGCGACAGGAGTTCCGCAACTACCTGGAGTGGGCGAGCTGGCGGATGAAGAACATCGTCTTCGGGGAGGATGTGCAGTCGATCGACTTCGACGGTGTCTTCCGGGTGCACACCGACGAGCGGGTGCTGACCGCGGACAACATCGCCGTGGGCGTCGGCAACCGGCCCTGGATCCCGCCGGCCGCGCAAGCCGGGCACTCCCGCAGCCAGTTCCATGTGTGCGACTTCGTCGAGCGGGCCGTCGACCTCGGCGGCAAGCGCGTCGTGGTGGTGGGCGGCGGGCAGTCGGGCGCCGAGGCGTACCTCGACCTGATCTCCCGCGAGGGCGACCAACTGCCCAGCCGGGTCTCGTGGTTCTCCCGACGCCGCAACTTCCTGCCGATCGACGATTCGCCGTTCACCAACGACTACTACATGCCGTGCTATTCGGAGTACTTCTACGGCCTGGAACGCGCGACCCGTGAGCGGATCAACCAGGAGAACGTCCTGTCCAGCGACGGCATCTCCGAGCCGACGCTGCGCGCGATCTACCAGCGCATCTACCACCACCGGTTCATCGCGCGCTCGCCCGGCCTGGTCCGGCTGTACCCGAACCGTGAGATCACCCGGGTGGCCAGGGCCGGTGCGGGGTGGGAGCTGACGGTGGTCAACAGCGACCGCCCCGACCAGCCGCAGCGCGTGACCGCCGACGTGATCGTCTGGTCCACCGGCTTCCGTTCCGGACTGCTGGACCTGCTGGCCCCGCTGACCGACCGGCTGGAGTGCGACGACGGCGAGTACCAGGTGGACCGGGACTTCGCGGTGCGCTGGGACGGCCCGCCGGACCGCAACATCTTCGTCCAGAACGCGACCCCCGCCCAACGCGGGCTCGCCGACAAGAACCTGAGCCTGCTGGCGTGGCGCAGTCAGCGCATCGTCGACCGTCTGCGCGGTGTGCAGCGGGAAGAACAGCTCTCCTCCTTCGTCGCGTGGGCGGACGAAGGCAGCGAGGAGGGCGAGTTGCGAGGGAGGGTGTGAGATGAGTCTGGGCACAGTCGCGGTGATCGGTGGCGGCATCATCGGCTGCCTGGTGGCCCGACGGATCGTCCACGAGCACCCGGCGAGCACGGTGCTGCTCCTGGACCGGGATCAGGTGGGCTGCGGCGCCAGCCGACGCTCGGCCGGACTGCACTTCCCGCGCGGCACGACCGAGCGCGTGCGCCGCATGTCGGAATTCAGCCAGGAGTTCTACGAGCAGCTCAGGGCCGACCGGCCCGCCGTGCCGATCCATCCGGTCGGCATGTCGCTGGTGTCGCGGGCCGACCGCGACGAGTTGGAGAGGATCTACGCCCGACCGGTCCGCCGGGACGACGCCCCGGCCGCGCTCGACGCCTGCGGCGCCGAGGTCCGCGTACCACCGAGTGCGTCGGTGTGGGACGTCCCGGGCGCGCAGTACGCCGATGTGCACCGCCTGGTCCAGGCACTGGTATCCGAGTTGCGCCCGCGCGTCGACGTGCGCGAGGGGGTCCGGGTCACCGCGTTGGAGCCCGACGAGGGCGGTGTGCGGCTCGGGCTCGGTACGGGTGAGCGGTTGACGGTCGACCGGGTGGTGTTGGCGCCGGGACCCTGGCTGGGCGAACCCGCGTGGGCCGAGCGGGTGGCGCCGCTGGGAGCCCGGGTCAAGCGGATCGTCGCCCTGCACATCGAGCACCCCGCGGACGCGAAGGACCGGGCGGTCGTCTTTCACGACGAGGACGCCTTCCTGCTCCCGCTGGCCTACCGCGGGCACTGGCTGTTCAGCTACACCTGTCAGGACTGGGACGTCGATCCCGACCGGGTCGGCGTCGGTCTGGCCGCGCACGACGTGGAGCAGGCCCGCGCATGCCTGGGCCGGTTCGCGCCCGCGCTCGCCTCGCGCTGCACGACCGGCCGGGTCTTCTGCGATGCCTACAGCACGTCCCGACAGCCCTTGCTGCGCCGACTCGACCCGGACGGCCGGGTGGTGTTCGCAGGCGCGGCCAACGGATCCGGATATCGCCTCGCCCCGGCCATCGCCGCCGAGGCGGTCCAGTTGATCGACCAGAGTGTGAAGGGGAGTCTGCGTTGAGAATCGACACCTTCGACCCCGCGACGCTCAGCGATGCCTTCGGGATCGACATGAGCACGATCGACCTGCCCGGTGTCGCCGGGTTGGGTGCGGGGTGGGGCCGGGTGCCGCCGGGCGGGCGCTCCGAGCCGCACCAGCACGACGAGATCGAGATGTTCGTCATCGTGTCCGGCACCGGCGAGATCGTGGTGGACGGGGCGCGCCACCCGGTGGGCCCGGGCACCGTCGTCAAGTTCGACCCGTTCGAGACCCACGTGATCGACAACACCGGTGACGGCGACGTGGTGTTCGTGACCTGCTACTGGCGCGAGTCCCGGCACGCCGGCGAGGTGGCCGCGCGTCCCGGCCGCCGGCGTTTCGGGCAGCGTCCGGTGTTCGTCTTCTCCACCCCGCCGACCCCCAACGGCGACCTGCACCTGGGGCACCTGTCCGGGCCGTACCTCGGCGCGGACGCGTTCGTCCGGTTCCAGCGCATGAACGGGGTGCGGGCCTGGCATCTGACCGGCAGCGACGACCACCAGAGCTATGTGGTGGCCAAGGCGGCGCAGGAGGGGAGCACTCCCGAGCAGGTCGCCGCGCACTACGGCGCCGAGATCGCCAGGACGCTGGAGTCGATGGACATCCGGCCCGACCAGTTCACGGTGACCCGTACGGACGCCGGATACCGCCAGGGCCTGCGCGACTTCTTCGCCGCGTTGGAGACGTCCGGCCAGGTGGCCCGGCGCGAACTGCCGGCGCTGTTCGACGGGAAGACCGGCCGCTACCTCTACGAGGTCGACGTGTCCGGGACCTGCCCGTCCTGCGAGGCCGGCACCAACGGCAACATCTGCGAGGAGTGCGGCGAGCCCAACACCGTCGCCGACCTCGTCGAGGCACGGAGCCGGCACTCGGACACGGTGCGGGCCGAGGGCCTGGCCCGGCACGCGCTGCCGCTGCACGAGTTCCGCGAGGACGTCGCCCGGCACCACCAACTCGGCCGGGTCCCCGCCCGGCTGCGCGAACTGGCCCAACGGGTCTTCGCCCGGGAGACCTTCGATCTGCCGCTGACCCACCCCGCGCAGTGGGGCGTCGCCCCGCGGGACGCCGATGACCAGGTGATCTGGGTGTGGCCGGAGATGTCGTACGGCTTCCTGCACGGCATCGGGCAGCTCGGCGCCCGGATCGGCGAGCAGTGGCAGGCGCACAAGCCGGAGCAGGACTGGAAGATCGTCCACTTCTTCGGCTACGACAACAGCTTCTACCACGCGATCCTCTACCCGGTGCTGTACCAACTGGCGTTCCCGCACTGGCAGCCGGACATCGACTACCACGTCAACGAGTTCTATCTGCTGGACAACCAGAAGTTCTCCACCAGCCGGCGGCACGCGGTGTGGGGCAAGGACCTGCTGTGCCCGGAGACGGTGGACGCGGTGCGGTTCTACCTCTCCCGTACGCGCCCGGAGGGCGAGCGCACCAACTTCGAACGGGACGCCTACACCGCGACCGTGCGCGAGGTGCTGATCGAGGGCTGGCAGGGCTGGCTCGACGACCTCGACCGGCGGCTGAAGGCACGCTACGGCGGTGTGGTGCCGGACGCCGGGACCTGGACGCCCGAGCACACCGCGTTCTACGCCCGGCTCGGCAGGCGCCTGGCGGCCGTGACCGCGCACCTGGGGCAGGACGGGTTCTCGCTGCGGGCGGCCACCGCCGAGCTGGAGGGCATCGTCACCGACGCGCGGGAGTTCGCCGGGCGTGAGGCGGGGCTCGCCGACGCGGCCGGCTGGCAGTCGGAGAACCGCACGGCGATGGCGTTGGAAGTCGCAGCGGCCCGGCTGCTGTCCAGGGTCGCCACACCGGTCATGCCACGCTTCGCCGGGCGCCTCGCCGCGCTGCTCGGCGAGCGCGAGCAGACCTGGCCCACCACCGTGGACCTGGTTCCGGCCGGGACCGAAGTGGACCTGGGCGGGCAGGTGTTCTTCGCCGCCGAGCCGACATCGGCGCAGCCGGCGGAGGCGGCGCCGGACCCGCTGCCCTGGCTCGCCGACCTGGTCCGTACGACGCTGGGCCTGCCCGCGGAGGCCGTGGTGGCCGACAAGACCCTGCTCGAACTCGGCGCGTCCTCGTTGCAGGCGGTCGCGGTGCAGTACCAGATCCTGGAACGACTGGACCTCGACATACCGATGGCGGAGCTGCTCTCCGAGCGGAACATCGGCACGCTCGGCCGCGACCTGGCCCAGGAGGTGGCCCGATGAGCGACTACCTGGCGGTGTTGGAGGAGATCGGCGCCCGCGGTCTGAATCTCGTGGCGGCCGGCCAGGACCTGCGGCTGCAGGGGCCCCGCGAGCGCGTGGACGCCGATCTCGTCGGCCGGATCAAGGCCGTCAAGGCCGAGCTGTTGGCCCATCTCACCCCGGATCCCGGGTTCGCGCTGACGCCGTTGCAGCGGGGCTATCTCGCCGGCCGCGACGAGGTGTTCGAGCTGGGCAACGTGGCCAGTTACGTCTACCACGAGATCGAGGGGCGCTGGGACGTCGATCGGCTCCAGGACGCGCTCGACGCCGTGGTCGCGCGGCACGACTGCCTGCGCTCCCGGTTCACCCCGGCACAGACCCAGGTCCGGCAGCCGCCGGTGCGGGTCCGCATCGACCAGGTCGACCTGCGGGACGACGACGGCACCGGGCTGGCCGCGCAACGCGCGCGCTGGACCCACCGGATGCTGCCGACCGTCCAGGCCCCGCTGCTGGCGGCCGAGGTGTCGCTGCTGGCCGGTGACCGCATGCTGCTGCATGTCGGGCACGACGGCCTGGTCATGGACGGGATCAGCATGTTCCTGTTCTTCCGCGAGTGGTGGGCGCACTACCGGCGGGAGCGGCCACCGGTCGACGAGGAAGCCTCCTTCGAGTCCTATGTGGCCGCGCTGGAGGCCGCCCGCACCCGCAAGCCCTACGCCCGGGCCAAGGCGTACTGGCTGGAACGCCTGGAGAGCGGCACCTTGTACGGGCACCCGCAACTCCCGCTGGCCAAGAGCCCCTCCGCGATCACCGCACCGCGCTTCACCCAGCGGGTCGTGCGGGTGCCGGCGCCCCGCTGGACGGTCCTCAAGGAACACGCCGCCGCGGCCGGTGTCACCCCGTCCGGGCTGTTGTTCGCCGCCTATGCCGAGACCCTGGCCTGTTGGGGTGCCGGCCCGCGGTTCACGCTGACCACCACGGTGGCCAACCGGCCGCCGATCCACCCGCGCATCCTGGAGTCGATCGGGCAGTACAGCGACCCGGTCCTCGTCTCGGTCGAGCTGGACCGCGGCGTGCCGTTCGCCGAGCGGGCCAAGGCGCTGCAGGAGCGGCTGCGCACCGACGTGGACAACCGACACTTCTCCGGCGTCGAGGTGCTGCGGGAGCTGGGCCTGCGCAGCGGCGGGCAGCCCCGCATGCCGTTCACCTTCAACAGCGCCATCGGCTATCCGCTCGCGGACGTGGACGGTTCCGCGCTGGAGCTGTTCGGGCCCGAGGTGCACACCGTCAGCCAGACACCGCAGACCTGGCTGAACGTGTTCGCCATGGAGCAGCACGGCGGCGTGGTCGTCCAACTCGACGGCGTCGACGAGCTGTTCCCGTCGGGCCTGCTGGACGATCTGGCGCAGGGGTACCAGCACCTGCTCGACCGGCTCGCCGACGGCGGCGAGTGGCACAACCACTGGTTCGACCTGCTCCCCGCCGAGCAGCGGGCGCGCCGGCACGCCGCCAACGACACCGACCGGCCACGGCCGCTGGAGCTGCTGCACGCGCCATTCGCCGCCCAGGCGCGCCGCACTCCCGGGGCGCCGGCGGTGATCACCTCGACCGGGGAGCTCAGTTACGCCGAGCTGTATCGGCGGGCCTGTGCCGTGGCGGCCTGGCTGCGCGACCGCGGCGTGGGTCGTGAGGAACTCGTCGGCCTGGTCATGACGCGGGGCCCCGAGCAGATCGTCGGCATCATGGGCACCCTCATGGCGGGCGCGGCCTATCTGCCCGTCGACGCCGATCTGCCCGCGCGCCGGCAGCGGGAGCTGCTCGACGGCGGCGAGGTGCGGTGCGTGCTCACCAACGCCGGCTGGAGCGACCCGGCCGACCGCCGACCGGTGCTGGCGCTGGACCGCGACACCGCACCCGGCGACGGGCCGGCCCCCTCCCCCGTCCCCGGGGCGAACCCCGACGACCTCGCCTACGTGCTGCCCACCTCGGGCACGGTCGGCACGCCCAAGGGCGTCATGGTCAGCCACCGCAGCGTGGCCAACGTCGTCGCGGACTGCAGCCGCCGTTTCGGCGTCGGTCCGCACGACCGGCTGTTCGCGGTCAGCGCGTTCAGCTTCGACCTCTCCGTCTACGACGTGTTCGGGGCGCTCTCCGTCGGTGCCGCACTGGTCATGCCCGACCACGACAGGGCCGCCGACCCCGGGCACTGGCTGGCGATGTGCGAGCGCGGAAGGGTCACGGTGTGGAACTCGGTGCCACAGGTCGTGGCGCTGCTGCACGACCAGGCGCGCGCGGACGGCCTCGCGCCCCTGGCCGACCTGCGGTTGGTGATGATGAGCGGCGACCGGATCCCGTCGGAACTGCCGGCGGCCCTGCGTGCGAGCCTGCCGGATCTCGACGTGGTCGCGCTCGGCGGTCCGACCGAGACGACGATCTGGAACGTCGTCCACCCGATCGGTCCGGACGACGACGGCTCGCAGCCGATTCCCTACGGGCGGCCCAACGACAACAACACGGCGTACGTGCTCGACGAGGACGGCCTGGACCTGCCGGACTGGGTACCCGGTGAGATCTTCGCCGCGGGCACCGGCCTGGCCCGCGGGTACTGGAAGGACGAGCGGGCGACCGGCGAGAAGTTCCACCACGACCGGCGGCGGGGGGTGCGGATGTACCGCACCGGCGACCGCGGTCGCTATCTGCCGTCCGGGGAGATCGACATCCTCGGCCGCGCGGACTTCCAGATCAAGCTCAACGGCTACCGCATCGAACCGGGCGAGATCGAGACGCGCCTGGTCGCGCTGCCCGGCGTCCGGCAGGCGGTGGTGGTCCGCCGGCCCGGCAGCCGCGGCGATCAGTTGGTCGCGCACCTGGTGCCGGGCGAGGGCGATCATCCGGTGCCCGACGGCGAGCGGCGGCGCCTGGAGGACGAGCTGCGCGCGGCGCTGCACGAGCAACTGCCCGCGTACATGGTTCCGTCCGTCGTGGTGTGGCACGAGCGGTTGCCGCTGACCGCGAACGGCAAGGTCGACCGATCGCAGCTGGCCACGGACGAGGCGCTCCCCGCCGAGCCCGCCCCGTCCGGCGACACCGCACTGGCGGAGGGCGTCGAACAGGAACTGGCCGAGCTGTGGGCGGGCGTGCTCAAGCTGCCCGAGGTGGACGCGCTGACCCCGCTGACCGAACTCGGCGCCGACTCGCTCGCCGCGGCACGCATCCTGGCCGGGGTGCGCAAGCGGTACAAGGTCACCATTCCCCTCTCGGAGCTGGTCCGGCTCAACACGGTGCGGGCCATGGCCGCGCGGATCGGACGGGCCGCATGAGCGTCGTCAACCAGGTGATCAGCGGCCCCCCGCAGCCGGGCAATCGCCTGTCCGTGGCCCGGCTCGGTGCCCTGGAGTCATGGGATCTGACCGAGGTCTGGGAGATGTCGGGCCGGGTCGCCGGGCACCTGCTCGACCTGGGCGTCCGGCCGGGTGACCGGATCGGCGTCCTCGCGGCGAACTCGCTGGAGTGGGTGCTGCTCGATCTGGCCGCACTGCGGATCAAGGCGGTGACCGCCGGATTCGACCCGGGCAAGTTCGACTCGACCGGGGCCGAACTCGCCGCCCGCTACGGCCTCGCGGTGCTCTTCACCGACCAGCACGAGACGGCCGAGCGGGTGCGCCCGATCACCGAGCTGCGCGGGCTCGCCCCCGCGAAGGCGGAGCTGCCGACGGTGCCGTGGGAACCCGGCGAGGCACCCGCGCTGAAGTTCACCTCCGGCAGCAGCGGCCCCGCCAAGTCGCTGCTGGCCAGTGCGGGAAGCATCGACAGCTCGCTCGCCGCGGTGCAGGAGATCTTCGCCCACGGCCCCGGCGACGACCTCTTCGTCTTCCTCCCGCTCTCCCTGCTCCAGCAGCGCTACTGGGTGTACTCGGCGTTCGTGTTCGGACACGACATCACGATCAGCACCTACGAAGCGGCGTTCGCCACCCTGCGCACGACGCGGCCGACGGTGGTGATGGGCGTGCCCGGCTTCTACGAGACGGTGCGCGCCCACATGCAGGCCGGCACCGCCCGCACCGGCGCCGCGCCCGCCGACCTGGCCACCGAGGTCTTCGGCGACCGGATCCGCTATCTCTGGACCGGCTCGGCACCCGCGAACCCGGCCACCCTGCGGTACTTCACCGACGCCGGGTTGCCGATCTTCGAGGGCTACGGGCTCAACGAGACCTGCATCGTGACCAAGAACCATCCCGGCGGGCACCGGCCGGGCAGCGTCGGCCGGGTGCTGCCGGGAAAGGAGGTGCTCATCGACGCGGACGGCGTGATCCACGTCCGCAGCGAACAGCCGGTGGCCACCCGCTACGAGCACGCGGAAGCGGGCGACTCGGAGAAGATGTTCCGGCCCGGCGGGGTCGTGCGCACAGGTGACGTCGGCCATCTCGACGAGGACGGCTATCTGTTCGTGCACGGCCGGGCCGACGACGTGATCGTGCTGGAGAACGGCAAGAAGATCGTCGTGCGGCGGATCGAGGAACGCCTCAAGAGCCATCCGGCGATCGAGGACTGCGTGGTGACCAACCCGTCCCAGCGGCAGCTCGTCGCCATCGTCTCCCCCAGCACCTACCCGATGGACACCGCGCTGGTCGCGGCGGCGCTGAAGGAGGCCAACGCCGCCCTGGACCACGACGAACAGCTCGCCAAGGCCGTTCTGGCGGAGCGGTTCACCATCGACAACGGGCTGCTGGGCTCCCAGTTCAAGCCCCGTCGCAAGGAGATCGAGGCGCGGTACCGCGGCCTCGTCGTCGACCCCGAGGAGGGAATTCGTGCCTGACGCGATCGAAACGGCGGCCCGCTCCGCGTTGGCCCAGGTCCTGCCGCAGGACCTGCCGCCCGAGGCCATCGACCCCGACGCGGATCTGGAACACCTCGGCCTGACCTCGCTGAACAAGGTGCTGTTCCTGACCTCGGTGTGCGACCGGGTCCAGGTCGGGCTGCACCACTTCACCGAACACGACCTCGCCGCGATGCGCACCCTGGGGCAGGTCGTCACCGCACTGTCCCGGCACGCCGAGGTGCACTGAACCGCGCCGCGGCGACGATGTCCGCACCCCGGTGAACCGGGAACCCGACATCACCTGCCCCCTCACCACCATCCACCCACACGTCAACTTGTATTTTTCTGTGGGCAGTTGGCAGTGGACACCGTTCCGCCCCGACGGCGGCACGGCTGTCCCTGCCCTGCTCCGCGCAAGTCCCTCTCCCCCGCGAGCGGGAGGCACCCCACTCCGCCCCGAGCGGCGGAGCGACCACGGAGGCATCCAGATGAACTGGCACGAACGCGCCGCGACCGTCCTGGACGACGGCGTCGTCCGCCTGCGGCCGATCACCACCACCGACCGGGAGGGCATCCGGTCGGTGGCCATGGACCCGGCCATTTGGCGCTACTTCGTCGCGCTGGTCACCGATGAGGCGTCCTTCGAGACCTTCTTCGACACCATGATCGCCGACCATGCCGCCGGCCGACGCGTCGTCTTCCACATCACCGACCTGGCCACCGGCCGCACCGCCGGGTCGATGAGTTACGGGAACCTGTCGGAGGCCGACCGCCGGCTGGAGATCGGCTGGTCCTGGCTCGGCCGGGACTTCCGCGGCGCGGGAATCAACCGCCATGCCAAACTCCTGCTGCTGCACAACGCCTTCGAACGGCTGGGCGCCGAGCGGGTGGAGTTCAAGACCGACCAGCGCAACGAGCAGGCCCGCCGCGCCCTGCGGAACATCGGCGCCACCGAGGAAGGCATCCTGCGCAGCTTCAACCCGATGCCGGACGGCACCCGTCGCGACGCCGTCTACTACAGCGTCCTGCGCGGCGAATGGCCCTCGGTGCGCGAACGGCTGACCGCCCGGGCGGCCGCGCGGTGACAACGCCCCTGCCGGTGGCGCACGTCATCGCCCACGGCGAGCCGTACGCCGCCGGCTTCGCGCACGGCGCCGCCCTCAAGGAGCAGCTGCGCGACTTCCTCGACGACGGCGTCGCCCGGCTCAACCACCTGCTGCCCACCGCCGTGTCGGTCGCCGGCCTGTCCGGCACCCTCGCCGCCCACCGGGCGGAGATCACCCGTGCGACGCCCCACCTGGCCGACGAGATCACCGGACTCGCGGCCGGCGCCGGGCTGACCCTGGACGAGGCCACCCTGCTGCAACTGCGGCGCGAGATCATGGGATACCAGCGGATCCCCGCCCGCGGCGACTGCACCACCTACGCCCGGCCGGGGGTGCTGGCGCAGACCGTGGACCTCAACGGGAATCTCGACGACCGGATCGCGGTGCTGGAAGTCGGCCACGGCGACCGCAAGGCCCTGGTGCTCAGCTTCGCCGGACTGCTCGGCTACCTCGGCGTCAACTCCCATGGCCTGGCCGTGGGTTTGAACCTGGTCCTGGGCGGGCGCTGGGGTCCGGGCGTCCCGCCGTACCTGGCCATTCGCCACCTCCTCGACACCGCGACGTCGGTGGAGTCGGCCATCGCCGTCCTGCGTGCGCTTCCCCTGGCCAGCTCCCGCACCCTCGTCCTCGCCGACGCCACCACCACCGCCTGGGTGGAGGTCATCGGCGACGAGTACCGGGTGCAGACGGGGCGGGAGTCGGTGCACACCAACCACTTCCTCGCCCCGGACTTCACCCCCCGGGACGAGCTGAACGTCTTCGCCCGAAACTCCTCGCTCCGTCGGCTCCAGGCAGCCGAGACCGGCCTGCGGGCCCTGCCCGCGGACGCGCATCCCGAGGAGCACTTCGCGGTGCTCTCCCGACCACCGATCTGCGTCGGCGACGACGGCGACATCCGCCGGGAGCGCACCGTCTGCGCCGTCGTCCTCGACACGAAGAACCGCGCGCTGTGCCTGCGGCCGGGCGACCCCCGGCTGTCACGAACCCTGTCCTTCGCCCTCTGATCCGCCCCACCGGTTCGAACTGGAGGTCAAGCCCGTGGAAGACCTGCCCCGCCGCGCCACACCGGACGACCTGTCCCGGGTGAATCTGGGGGACCCCCAGACGTTCGCGGACCACGACCTGAGCGACTACTGGCGCACCCTGCGGGCGAGCCGGCCCCTCTACCGGCATCCCGCGGTCGGGAACAGCCCCGGCTTCTGGGTGCTCAGCCGCTACGACGACATCGTCGCCCTCTACCGGGACAACACCACCTTCACCTCGGAGCGTGGCAACGTCCTGATCACCCTGCTCGGCGAAGGCGACTCGGCGGCCGGACTGATGGTGCCGGTGACCGACGGGCACCGGCACAAGGAGCTGCGCAACGTGCTGCTCCAGGCGTTCTCGCCACGTGTGCTGAGCCGGATCGGCGAGCATGTCCGCCGGACCACCCGGACGCTGCTGGCCGCCGCGGTGGACCGCGGCGCATGCGACTTCGCGCTGGAGGTCGCGAGCAAGGTCCCGATGGCCACCATCTGCGATCTGCTCGGCATTCCCCCTCAGGACCGGGACTACCTCCTCACCCTGACCAAGTCCGCCATCAGTTCGGACGACCAGGGCGAGTACTCCGAGGCGGCCGATGCCGCCCGCAACAACATCCTGCAGTACTTCCTCGGCCTGGTGGAGGAGCGCCGCATCGCACCGCAGGACGACGTGGTCAGCGTGCTGGCCAACAGCACCATCGACGGCGAACCGCTCAGCGAGGACGAGATCGTCCTGAACTGCTACAGCCTGATCCTCGGCGGGGACGCGACCAGTCGCCTGGCGATGATCGACGCCGTGCACAGCTTCAGCGCCAATCCGGACCAGTGGGCCGCGTTCAAGAGCGGCGAGGTGTCCGCCAAGCAGGCCACCGAAGAGGTGCTGCGCTGGGCCTCGCCGACCATGCACTTCGGCCGGACCGTCGTACAGGACACGGAGATCCACGGCACCCCGATTCCGGCGGGCGACGTGGTGACGGTGTGGAACGTCTCGGGCAACCGTGACGAGCGGGTCTTCGCCGACCCGGACCGGTTCCTCATCGACCGGTCGCCGAACAAACACATCGCCTTCGGACACGGCCCGCACTACTGCATCGGCGCGTACCTGGCGAGGGTGGAGATCTCCGAAATGCTGCTCGCGCTCCGCGACTTCACCACCGGATTCGAGATCTCCGGGCCGGTCCAGCGGATCTACTCCAACCTCCTCACCGGGATCAGCAGCCTGCCGGTGCGCTTCGAACCGGTCTCGGCCGAAGTGGAGGAACTGGTGCTCTGAGACACCCGGGTACACCGCGGGCGACCGCCTTCCCCTCGGGCCGGCGGTCCCCTGCTCACTCCGTCGTGAGCACCAGGAGCCCGATCCCGACGAGTACGACGAGAACGGTCAGCAGCACCTCGCCCGTGAGGCCGAGCAGGAGCGCGAGGACCAGAGCACGCACGGCGAGGTGCCGCTGTACCCGGACGCCGACGGACGGTGTGCCGGACGACGGTGGGACGACCATCTTTCTCCTCCGAGCGGGTCAGGAGCGCTCCCGCGTGGTCAGCCGCGCAGGAAGTACATGACCGTCATGATCACGGCGATGGCCAGGATGATGCCCCGCAGCAGTGCGGCGGACAGCCGGCGGGCGAGGTGGGCGCCGGCCCAGCCGCCGACCACCGCGCCGATCAGCATGGCCGCGAGGATGAGCGGAGCGCTCAGTATGTCCGAGGCGAAGAGGAACAGTATGCCCGCGCTGAGGAAGACGGCCGCGAGCTGCACGACCCGCATCGGGTTGCTGGCCGCGGCGTCGAGTCCGAGTCCGATGCTCCACAGCGCAAGCATCGTGATACCTACGGCACCGCCGAAGTATCCGCCGTACATGGCGAGGAAGAACTGACCGATCAGGACGGCTCGGGAGCTCATGCTGACCGGGCGGCCCAACAGGGCGCTGAGCGCCTGCGGGAGGCGGCGTCCGAAGGCGAGGATCAGGGTGGCGGTGGCGAGCAGCCAGGGCGCCGCGGCGTCGAACGACGACGCCGGCAGTGCCATCAACAGGCCGGCGCCGACGCCGCCGCCGACCATGCTGACCACCGTCAGCGCCTTCGTGGACGCCCCTCCGACCGGGGTGAGTTCGCGTCGGTAGACCCATGCGCTGGCCACCGCGCCCGGCACGAGGGCGACCCGGGACAACGCGTTGGCGGTCACCGGTGGCAGGCCGAACGCGACCAGGGCGGGCAGCGCGACGAACGTGCCCCCACCGCCGATGGCGTTCAGGGCCCCGGCAGCGACGCCGGTCAGAAGAACGAGCAGAGTATTGATCACAGCCCCGAGCATCGCCCCGTGGCCAGTGCGTCCACAATGCGTAATCGGCGTACCCAGCCTAAGGCTGCGCCGTAGGCTGAGGCGATGCGCTACGACCTGGACGACTTACGGCTCTTCCTGCACATCGTGACCGAGGGGTCGATCACGGCGGGCGCCCACCGGATGCACCTGAGTCTGCCCTCGGCCAGCGCCAGGGTCCGTTCCCTGGAACACCACGCCGGTGTGCCGCTGCTGATCCGCGGCCGGCGGGGCGTGCGGCCCACACCGGCCGGGACGACCCTGGCGCGGCACGCACGGGACGTGCTCGCCCAGACCGCGCGACTCGAAAGCGCCGTCGCGAGCTACACCCGCTCCCCCACCGCTCCCCTGGTCCTGCTGGGCGGCGGCTCCGCGATGCACCGGCTCGTCCCCCGAGCCCTCGTCTCGTTCCTCCGCGCGCACCCGGACGTCGATGTCACGGTGTCCGAGAGCCGCACCCCCCAGACCGTGCGGATGCTCGCCGACGGGGCGGCGGACCTGGGGGTGGTCCTGGACGACGAGACCCGCGACTGCGGCCTGCACATGGAGCCGCTCGGCGACGACTCCCTCGTGGTGATCGGCCAGGCCGGTGGCATCCTCGCCGGGCGGACCGCGCTGACCTACAGCGAGGTCGCCGAGCACCCGCTGATCGGGCTCAACGCCGATTCCTCGCTGCGCCGTTGGATCGAGCGACACCTCGTGCCGCACGCCCCGGTGGTGCGCTACCGCACCACCGTCGCCAATCTCAACGTCCTCGTGGCCCTCGCCGCCGCCGGCGTCGGACTCGCCGTCGTACCGCGGCCCGTCATCGACCCCGACCAGCCACTTGAGGTGTGCGCACTGCAGGACCCCTGGGCCCGCCGCCACCACCTGCTGGCCTGGGGCGTACGGGACCACGCCGCCTCGACGGCCGTCGCCTCACTCGCCGAACACCTGCGCCACGCCGCCCTCTTCGACTCCGCCTCCGGCAGCACACCCGCGGACCCCCGCACCCGACGCCTCCTCCACGACGGCTGACCGACCGCGGCACCGCGCCAGGGCCAGGGCTAGGGCCAGGGGGTGGGCGCTCCCGGCCGCGCCGCCCCTCACTCCCTCTGTGGTGGGTGCAGGTCCACTCCCCCCGTGCATTTGGGGCAGTGGGACCGGACTTCCACGATCGACTGCCGTTCCCGACCGGTGAACTGAAGGGGCGTGCAGCAGCGATCACATGCCACGGTCTCCTGGTCGTCATGCCACGACTTGGTGGCGGACTTGAGGATCCGGTTGATGTAATCGCCCACTTCGCGACTGCTCATGCGCTCACCGTAACGATGACCAAGTGGCAGCAGAACCTGAAGAGTTGTTCCACCGGAGTGGGCCGCTGCAGAACCTGAGCACCGTGCGGCACGCACCGTTCACCGTCCGGCGGGCACGGTCTCCGCGCCGCCGTGCAGCGCCCGCTCCTCCGCGGCCGCCAGCCAGAAGAAGACGGGCGGCAGGCCGAGTTCGATCACCGCCAGCGGGATCTGGAACCAGTGCGGCCAGCCGTACAGGGCGAGCGAGAGCAGCCGCCCCGCGCCACCCAGCAGGAGGACGCCGGCCAGCCACCGCACTGCCTGCGCCGGAATGGGCCGCTGCCGCGCGGCCCAGAGCCAGGCCAGCCCGTAGCCGACGAAGCTGGCCCCCATGAACCGGCCCCAGCTGTCGACCGTCGTGCCGGCGGAACCCGCGCCGGGGATCGCCGCGTTGCCGAGCAGTACGTGGTACAGGCCGATCAGCACGCAGGCCCAGCCCGACAGTTGCGTGAGCACCCGCAGAGTTCTTGCCATGACCCCTCCCAACCCGTGTCGGTGAAGCCTTAGTTGACATGTGTCTACTAGATTGGGTGCGCTAGTAGACACATGTCAAGTAGTCTGCGTTCGTGTCTCCCCGCCAACGACTGAGCCCCGCCGACCGCCGCGCCCAGCTCCTCGCCGTCGGAGCGCGGCTCTTCGCCGCGCGCCCGTACGACGACGTGCTGATGGAGGACGTCGCCAAAGAGGCCGGCGTCTCCCGGGCCCTGCTCTACCGCCACTTCCCCAGCAAGCACGCCCTCTTCGCGGTCGTCTACCAACAGGCGGCGGACCAACTGCTCGCCGACACCCGGCTCGACCCGGCCGACTCCCTGGTGGAGCAGCTCGTCCAGGGGATGGACGTCCACCTCGACTACTTCATCGCCAACCGTCAGGCCGTCCTCGCCGTCAACCGGGTCCTGGCAGGCGACCCGGTGATCCAGTCGATCATGACGAACGAGTTGGACGCACTCCGTACCCGGCTGCTGGCCGTGGTCCCGCTCGCCCAGGAGAACGCCCGCGAGGCGGTCTCCGCCGTTCTGAAGAGCTGGCTGGTCTTCGTCCAGGTCCTCTGCGTCGACTGGCTCACCCGCGAGACCTGCACCCGCACCGAGCTCCGCGACAGCTGCATCGGCGCGCTGCTCGGCGCGCTCCGGCCGTTGCTCGCCGACGACCCCGCCCGAGGGTGGCCGCCACAACGGCCCGACGCGGACGCCTAGTTCGGAGGGTCCCACCGCGCCGTCGAGCGCGCCTTCCCGGCTCCTCCGGTTCGCCCGTCTCCGGATCCGCCACCCGGGGCGTCCCCCTGGCCGGTGACACCCCGCCCGTCGGTCCGGAACGCCGCCAATACCATGCGCACTGTGAATCTTGATGAGCTGATGGCAGCACAGACAGGTCTTCGCGATGTCCCGGCGATGGCGGCAGGCGTCTCCACCGCGGGCGCACGCATCACGGCCACCCGCGGACCGGTCGCGGTGACGGCGGATTCGTGTTTCCGGATCGCGTCGTTGACGAAGGTCTTCACCTCCGCGACGCTGGTCCGCACGCTGCGGGACCAGGGCATCGCGTTGGACACCCCGGTCATCGAACTGCTCCCCGACCTGGCACCGGACTGGCGGGCCGACCCGAGCCTCACCGTCGAGCAGATCCTGGGTCAGGTGTCGGGGCTGCGCGAATCGGTGGACGGAGCGACCGTGGCGGCGCTCGGCGACGGGGACGGCGCGCTGCTCGAAGCCGCACGGCTCGTGGTCCGCGCCGGGAACGAGCGGGAACCCGGCGCACGGTGGTCCTACTACAACGGCAACTACTTCCTGGCCGGTGCGCTCCTTGCGGCCCTGAGCGGCACGACGTACGAGAGCGCGTTGCAGGATCGGCTCCTCACCCCCTGGAGCCTGGCACGAACCGGCTTCGAGACCTCGCCGGCGTCCGTCACCGGGTGGGACGGCACGACCGAACTCCCGCTGGTGCGCTACCCGCGCACCCGTCGGCCCAGCGGGGGCCTGTGGTCGTCGGTGTCGGAGCTGCTGGCCGTCGGCGAGGGCCTGCTCGCCGACCGGGACCTCCTGGAGGAGATCCGTCGGCCGCGCACCCGATCCAACGACCCCATGACCTACGGGCTCGGTTGGGCACTGGGGCCGTCGGGTCAGATGTATCTCAACGGGCGGCTTCCCGGCTACCGGGCCGCCATGGTCCTCATACCGGACCGGGACCATGTGAGCGTGGCCCTCGCCAACCAGCAGAGCGCCCTTCCTGCAGCGGCGCGAGTGCTCAGCGCGGCGCAGCAGCCCCTGACCGGGGACGACCTCGCCGAGGCGATCGACGACTTCGCGGCCTGAGCCCTCGGGTGATCAGGCCCGGGCATCGTCCGGGCTGCGCGGCAGGCCCGCGACGGAGCCCGGGACTCCTTCGTCGCCGGCGCGGCCGACCGGTTCCTCCGGTTCGGCCGCCCGGCGTCCTCGGGTACGGGTCGTCGTTCGCGCCCGGAAGCGTGCCCGGTCAGGGCGGTCGAGGTGGGCGGGCCCCGACCTGGCACACTCGTCAGATGGGCGAGAGCACACCACCGGGTTGGGACGGTCCCTGGTACCGCGTCCGCACGGAGCAGTTCGAGGCCGCGTTCCTGCCGGATGCCGGTGAGAACCCGGAGACCGTGGACAACGTCGACGTCGAAGTGCGGCTGCGGGACGGCTCGCGGTGGAGTGCGACCCTGTTCACCGTCGCCCAGGTCGAGGTTCTGATGAAGCGCTGGGCCGCGAGCGGCGAGGCGCTGGGAGGCTGCTCCTTCTGGTGCCCGGACGGACTGATCGTCCGCGACGCCGGCATCGGCAACATGACCCGGGTCCTCACCGGCCTGATCGAGAACGGCGAGTTCAGGCAGGTCCTCCGCCGCCTCGACGACTGACCGCCGCCGGCCGGAGCGCCGGGCCCCGGACGGGAACGACCAGCTACTCGGCGGCCTCGGGCGAAGTGTGGGCTGCTGGTGATTTCGGGGTGGCCAGGAAGACCGTGGCCAGGGTGAGGGCGGCGGCCAACCACGTGGTGGTGTGGAACGCCTCGGCGAAGGCCCGAGCCGTTTCCGGGGAGTCACCGGCTTCCAGCGGGGACGTCGACACGCCTGGGGGGAGCGACGAACGGTAGGCCACCGCGGTGACCGTGCCGAAGATGGCGATGCCGAGGCCGGCGCCGGCCTCGTAGGAGACGGACTCGATGCCCGCCGCGGCGCCCGCCTGGGAGGAGGGCGCGGTGGCCATGATCAGGTTCGAGGCGACCATCTGGACCAGCCCATGACCGAACCCGATCAGGGCCAGGCCGACCGGGACCACCGTGCCGGAGGCGACCAGGACGTACCCGGACGCCGCGAGCAGCAGGCCGGCGGGCACGTCCACCCGCGGTCGCCCCAGACGAGAGAGGACCACTCCGCCCACCGGGCCCGCCACCGTCGCGGCCACCGGCATCGGGATCAGATACAGTGCGGCGCCCTCCGCCGACAGTCCCTTGACGAACTGCAGGTACTGCACCAATTGAAGTTCGAAGCCGACCATCACCAGCACCGGCAGCACCGAGGCCACCACGCCGGCACGCAGTCCGGGCAGCCGGAACAGCGACAGGTCCAGCATCGGGTGCGGCAGGCGCTGCTGCCGTCGCACGAACAGGACCAGTGCGGTCAGGCCCAAGGCGCCCGGCAGGGCCAACTCCAGTGCGCCGACGCCGTCGTGGGTGAAGGCGATGATGGTATAGGCGCAGCCCAGGAACCCCACGATCGAGAGCAGGGGCGAGGTGGCTTCCCAGGGTTGCCGTTCGGACTCGACCTGGTTGCGCAGCAGCAGCGCCACTGCGGGCATGGCCAGCGCCACGATCGGCAGGTTGACCAGGAAGATCGAACCCCACCAGAAGTGCTGGAGCAGGAAGCCGCCCACCACCGGCCCCAGCGCCGAGGCTCCGGCGGCGACCGCGCTCCACGCCCCGATGGCCACCGCGTGGTCGCGTCCGTCGCCGAAAGTCTGCCGGATGAGCGCCAGTGTGGCCGGGATGATCATCGAAGCGCCGACCGCCAGCAGCGCCCGGGCACCGATCAGGGCCAGCGGCCCCGGTGCCATCGCGCACAGTACCGAGGCCGCGCTGAAGACCACCAACCCGGCCAACAGCAGCCGCTGGTGTCCGATCCGGTCGCCCAACGGACCGCTGACCAGCACCAGTCCGACCATCAGGAGCGAGTACACGTCCACTGTCCACAGCATTTCGGGCGGGGACGCGTGCAGTTCGTGGGCGAGAGTCGGGACGGTGATGGTGAGGATGGTGACGTCCATGGCCGCGGGCAGGAAGCACAACAGCACCACGGCCAGCACCAGCCAGCGCCGGGCCCCGACCACAGGCGTCGTGCTGGTCACCGGTCGAGGCCCAGGGCCGTCCTCGCTCCGACGATCAGATCGTGCAACTCGGCCAGGCTTGAGGCGTAGAACATGCAGCTCAGTCTGCCAGTCGGCAGATCCGTCAGCTCGGTGGGAACCACTCCCCGGGCGGCGTGTCGGGGCGAGGCCACCAGCCGTCCGAGCAGGCGCAGCACTTCCGGCAGATCCAGCCCGGCCGGAAGTCCGTAGAAGTCGTAGTTGCCGACCGCGTGGGTGTCGAGGTAGTCCGGGCCGATGAGGTGCTCACCGAATTCGTGCACATGACTCGACCCGGTGCGACGGGCGTTGAGGTCGTGCATGTAGACGACGCCGTCGCGGGCGATCGCGTCGATGCCGAAGCGCCCGCGGTAGCCTCGCCGTTGCATCTCCTGGGCCAGCCGGAGTCCGCCCTCGGTCAGCGGGCGGTACCACCATCGGTCGCGCAGTTCCCGCGCGGTGACGTTGCCGCGCAGATGGGTGGCGCCCTCGAACAGCATGTCGGTGGTGTAGCACAGGTGGGGCGGGGCGTCGGCGGGCACCATGTACTCCACGGACGGGAAGCCGATGTCGCCGTCGAGGAACTCCTCGACCACCACCGGATCTTCGTCGTAGAACCTGCTCGCCGCCAGGCGCTCGGTGATGTCGTCGTCGCCCGGCCGGAAGATCAGCAGGCCGAGGCTCGCCTCCCCGCGGTCCGCCTTGACGATGCACGGCGTGCCTGTCGTGAGCATGCCCCGCACCGCCTCGGGCACCTCGTGTTTCCCGGAGCAGTGCGTACCGGGCGGGATGCGGCAGGGCCCGTCGGTCATGCCGAGGTCGGTGGCCAGGTCGCGCAGACCGGTCTTGGTGTCCAACAGATCGCGCAGGCCCTGCTGCGGCGAACTCTCCGGCAGCTCGACCACCACGCCGTGCCGGGTGCGCAGGACCTCGACGAACCGCCACAGGTCGGTGGTGGTGGTGTGCGGGATCAGCCGGAGTCTGCGGCCCGGCCCCGCGTACGCGACGACTGCGGCCATCAGCCCGGGGTCGGCGAGCGTGTCGGCGAACAGCGAGCCGGTGCGGACCGCCGGACTGAGGTTCACCACGCCGTCGAGCCCCAGGAACTTCCGCTGCCAGTCCAGGTCTCCGATCGGTTCGTAGGTGATCAGCATCTTGTCCAACGGCCCCCAGAACAGGGCCTGGTCCTGTTGGGCGTAGCACTCCGAGAGCAACGCGTCGACGTCGTCGGCACGGACGGCGAAGTCGTGCAGCGTGTCGACGGCGTTGCACACGCAGAGGGTGGGTGTGGTCATGTCTTCTCCTCGCGCAGCAGTCCCTTGCCCTCGGACATCAGGGCGACCGCGGCCGAGACCACGTGCCGGAAGAGTTCCTCGCCCAGGGCGGCGGTGGCGTCCGAAGTGCTGGACAGGACGCCTTGGTTGGTCGTGCGGTCCACATCGACGGGGTGGAGGTAGATGCCCGGGCGGGGCGGGTCGGCGTGGTCGGGCCGTGCCGTCCGGACCAGGTCCGGACGGAGGTGGAGCATCAGGCTGGTCTCGGTGATCCCCGCGTGCTCGGCGTGCCATCCGGGGAAGAGCGGTACCCGCCCCGCCAGCCAGTCCGCGTCGACCAGGCTCCACCAGCTCAGCGCGATGAACTCCTTGCCCGCGGCGACCGGCCGTCGGCCCACCTCGTCGAGGGCCTCGAACAGGAACGGCTCGTTCTCGAAGTGGCCGTTGACGATCAGCAACCGGCGCCACGGCAGGGCGCACAAGGACTCCAGTGCGTCCTCCAGGAAGCCCAGCAGGGACCGACCGCGCACATGGACGGTGCCGGGAAACGCCAGTCCTCCCCCGCTCTGCGGCAACGACCGCGCCGCGATGGACTGCGCCGGTAAGGTCAGGGCGTTCAGCTCGTCGGCGATCTGCCGGGCGAAGGCGTCGGCCAGCAGCGTGTCCACGGACAGCGGCAGGTGCGGACCGTGCTGTTCGATGGACCCCACCGGCCACACCACGGTCCGCCCGGCGGTGGCCGCCAGGACCTCGGCGCTGCTCAGGTCGCACAGTGGCGACCCGGTCGATCGGGGGGTCATGACCGCACCTGCCCGGATCGGTCCGCTCCGACGACGGGTCCGCAGCCGTGGTCGGTGTTTCCCGATCCGGTGGCCTCGGCCACGATCCGGGTGAGCGTGAGGTTCATGTCGGTGTGCAGCGCGGTGTAGACCTGGACCGCCACCGCGCCGACGCCCAGATAGTCGTGGACGTCCCGGCCCGACTGCACGCCGCCGGAACCCATCAAGGGCAGGGGGAACCCGGCGCTGCGCAGCTTCCACAGTGAGGCCAGTACGAGTGGCTTGATGCCCGGCCCCGAGTAGCCGAACACACCGCCGAGGCGGAGGTCGCCGGTCTCCGGGTGCACGGCGGCGGCGGGCAGGGTGTCGCTGATGGTCACCGCGTCCGCGCCGGCTCGGGCGGCGGCCAGCGCCCGGGCATGCAGGCCCTCGCCGCTGGCCAGCTTGACCGAGAACGGCACCCGGGTCGCGGCGCGGGTCGCCGCGGTGTAGGCGTGCACCCGCTCGGGAGCGTCGTCGAGACCGTCCTTCTCGTTGAGGCAGGAGATGCCGAGCTCCAGTGCCCGGCAGCCGGCCGCCTCCACCTGGGTCGCCAACTCGGCCAGTTCCGCGGGGCTGTCGGCGTGCAGCGACGCGATGACCGGGAGCCGGTCCCGTGCCAGGTCGTGCAGGATGCCCACCCAGTGGTCGACGGACCGTTTGGAGTAGGTGGTGCTGTTGATCATTCCGGTGGGCAGGCGGATGATGCGCTCGTCCAGGCCCGCTGGCGGGTTGGGGTGGATGGTCTTGGTGACCACGGCGCCCGCGCCGGAGTGCAGCAGTCTGCGGATGTTGCGTTCCTGGTCGGTGAGCAGGCCGGAGCCGACCACGACCGGATTGGCCAGGTCCATCCCCAGCAGACGTGTCGCGGTCGCCATGTCAGACCGCCGTCCTGGTGCGGCCCAGCGCCGCGAGCACGCCGTCGACGAGCAGTGTCGGGTCCGCGGCGATCTCTTCGGCGGAGAAGAACGTGGCGACGGCGACCTGGGCGAGCCCCTTGAGCAGGTGACTGGCGGACTCGGCGAAGGGTTGGTCGGTGATCCCCACGATGGGGCGGCCCAGTGCGCTGGCCCACCCCAGCTCGATGTGCGTGCCGTCCGTGCGCAGCAGGGTGCCGTCGAGCACCGGCAGTACCGGCACGAACACATCGCACTCGCACATCCACGCGTAATCGCGCACGGACACCTCTTCGGGGGTGAACGAGGCGGTGTCGGCGCCGAACCGCTCCGCCACATGCGCGGACAGCACGGTGGCGCCGGCCTGCCGAGACTGCTCGATGGTCCGGCTCAGGCATTCCCGAATCGGCGTCGCCATGCCGCCGGGCACCAAGGCGTGCTGGATCGGACCGCCGACAAAAAGGGTGACGCCGCACAGGGCGCCCGGGGAGACACTCATGAGTTTTCATGGCTCCTTCGAAGAGACCACCGACGGCCACGCGATCAGGCGCAATTCGACCATCGGAAAGAGAGGGGAATGGGCAGCGCAATCACATGATGCGCTTGCCGTGCATCACAGGGGATTCCGGGCGTGCAACCCGGCGGTGTCACCGGGCGCCCGGATACCCGTTGCCCACCCGTCTCGCACTGCGCGTCCATCAGGTAGGCAAATAGGCGACTTCAGGCTAGTCAGGGGCGATTCATCACCACAAGCGCCATCTGAGCCAGGTGGAAATATGTGACAAATGGCGCAAAACGTGCATACCAATCGACCCGAAACCCCGCTCAACCACCTCCGGCGAGGGCCCTTCGCGCTGGATCCACGGGCGCCAGGGGCAGGTCGAGGGATTCTGTTCCACAGATATATCCACCGCCGAACACGAGCGGCCGAAACATCACCGAACTCATGTGCAAAGCCCTTACCGGCACCGGAACTCGAACGCAAATGGCGAGTAAAACCGGAGACCGCATTGACAGGTGAAGGGAGCCTCATCTAGCTTCGATAAGCGTGAATGGCAGGTACCGCCTTGTCTCCGATCGGGGCCGGCCCGCCTCCGGCCCGAATGCCGCCGCGATCTCATCTTCCTTTCCCACATTCCGGATTCCGGCCGTGGCCTTTTGGCTGAACCCACCCAGAGGGGAAAATCCCGATGAACCCTTTGCAGACCATCAAACGCATTCTGCACTCCGATGTGCTGGTGGAGGTTCCGATCGACCAGATGCGGCTCAACGACAGCCTTCGCGAAAGCTACGGCATGGACTCACTCGGATTCGTGGAACTGCGCGTGCAGTGTGAGGAGGCGTTCGACATCGACATCCCCGACGAGGCCGTTGCCACCGGCCAGTTGTCCACCCTCGGCGATGTACTCGCGCTGGTCGAGCGGCTGTCGGGGGCCGTCCACCCCCCGGCCACCACGTGAGCACGGCCCCGGTCGCCCGGACCGACCGCGCCGGGGACCCCACCGGTGTGCTGTCGCGCGGCAGGGACCTGCATCTGAACCACTACGGGGCGGCACGGCTGCCGTTCGCCTGCGTGGGCGGACGCGGCCTGGAGCTCGACATGGTCGACCTGAGCCCGGCGGGCCGGGGCAGACGGCTGCGGCTGCTGGACGCCAGCGGCGGCTACGCCAGCGCGACCCTGGGCGGCGACCACCCCGTGGTCCGCGCGGCGCTGACCCGCAGCACCGCGGTCGGCAACGTCACCGACGAACTGGGGTCGTGGGAACGCGCGGAACTCCTCGACCGGCTCTTCGGCCCCGGCGGACTGTGGACCGACCACTTCCCCACGGGGCGGTACCACGTCAGCGGACGCAACTCCGGCTCGGAGGGCAACGAGTTGGCATTACGGCTCGTGCTGGAGTCCCGGTTCGACGGCCGGCGACTGCGCCACCGACCGGGCAAGGTGCGGCGCGACACCATCCTGGCCTTCCAGGGTGCCTGGCACGGCTGGACCGGTGGGCTGGTGCAACTGCTCAACCGCAGGTACTACCGCGCCGGACTGCCCGCGCCGGACACCGCCGGCCCGTACGGCGTCCGGGTCGCGCACATCCCGTTCGGCGACCCCGAGGCCCTGGCGGAGCACTTCGCCGCGTCTGCCGACCGGCTGCTCGCCGTGGTGGTCGAGCCGATCCAGGGCGACGCGGGCATTCTTCTTCCTCCGCCCGGCTACCTGCGCGAACTCGCACGGCGGTGCGCGGAAGAGGACGTGCTGCTCGTGGCCGACGAGGTCCTGACGTTCGCCAAGACCGGTGACTGGTTCGCCATGCGCGACGCGGACGGGCCGGTGCCCACCGACATCACCGTCATCGGCAAGTTCCTCGGCATGGGCGCGGTGTCCACGTCGATGGTGATCGCCCGCAAGGATCTGGCCGTCCGCTCCTCCGGCGCCGTGACCACCTCCGATCTACGGCCACTGAACTGTGCGGTGATCCGTGACGGCATCGAACACATCGGGACCGAAGGGCTGTTGCGACGGTCGGCCGAGGTCGGCGTGCACCTGGCCGAACATCTCGACGCCACCCTGGTGGGCCGCCACTCCGACCTGTTCACGGAGGTCCGCGGCACCGGGGCGATGCTCGGCGTGGAGCTGACCGCCGCGGCGGCGGACCGGATCGGCGAGCTGCGCAGGACGCTCATCGAAGCGGGTGTGTACGCGGAGTTCATGGCGGGCGCGGGGAAACGCCCGGGCGGCCGGCGCTACGTCCATCCCACGCTGCGGATCGTGCTGCCGCTGATCGCCACCACGACACAGGCCGACGAGATCGCCGACCGGGTGGCGGCAGGCGCCCGGGCACTGCGATGAGCGCGGAGTTCCGCACCCGGGTCGAGCACGTCGACACCGACGCGACCGGGATCGTGCACTTCTCCCGCTACACCTCGCTGATGGAAACCGCAGGCACCGAACACCTCGAAGCGCACGACGCGGGTCTGACCGCGTTCAGCGCGGCGGGCGTCGACCTGGTGGCCGCCGACCTGCGGGTGACCTACCTCAACAGCGCCGTGTACCGCGATGTGATCGTCGCGGACACCCGGGTCGACCACGTCGGCGCGGCCTGGTTCGCGCTGGCGGTGCGGCTGCTGCGCGAGGAGGAGGACGGCGTCCGCACCCCGCTGGTGACCGGCGACCTCGTCTTCGCCGCCGTCGACCCCGATACCCGGCGCGCGGTACCCCTGCCGGCGCCGCTGCGACAGACTCTGAGAGGAATCGTCCCGGATGCCGCACACCGACCCATCGGCACCCCCTCCCACGGTGGTCCGCGCGGCTCGGCCGCTGGGTACCTCGGCCATCGCCGCCCTGGTGCGCGGACGCCATCCGCGACTGTTCATCGACCGGGTTCTGGACCATGAGCCCGGCGTGTTCCTGCGCAGCATGTTCGCCGTCTCGGCCGAGATGAGCGCACTGTCCGGACACCTGCCCGAGCGCGGCCTGGCCCCGGGGGTGATCCTGCCCGGCAGCCACACCATGCAGGCTTTCGCCCAATCCGGCGTGCTGCTGTACCAGTTGAGCAGCGCCCCGCTCGCCGACGACGAGGTGACCCTGGTCGGCACGGTCAAGTCCCGTTTCCTCGCCCCGGTCGTGCCCGGCGACCAGGTCGTGCTCGACGTACGCGCGGACCGGTTGTCCGGCCACACCTTTACCTTCTCCGCCGCGGTGACCGTCGAGGGCCGATCCGTCGCCGGGTTCCGCGGCGCGATGAGCCGGGTGACGGTCGATCCCGCGAGGGCCCGGCCGTGGTGACCCCGGTGATCACCGGGCTGGCCTGGGACACTCCCCTGGGCCGGGACCTGGAGGCGGTGTGGGAGCGGCTGTGCGCGGGCGACTCCGGTCTGGCGCCCGTGGACTCGCCGCACCCGTTGCGCAACACCGCCGCGGCCGTCGTCGAGTCGCCGCCCTACGGGGCGCCGGCGGGCAAGCGGCAACGGCTGCTCGCCGGGCGGGCGCTGCGCGCCGCGTTCGCGGACGCCGAACTGGCCACGACCGACGCCGAGGTCGGCCTGGTGCTGGGCACCAGCTTCGGTGCCTCGCTGGACGAGGCGGAGCCGACGCTGCACGCCTGGGCCGACGACGCGGCGGCGGGCATCGGGCACCCGGGCACGCCGGTGTGCGTCATGACCGCGTGTTCCGCGGGATCGGACGCGATCGCCCTCGCGCACGCCCTGGTGCGCTCGGGCGAGCGGCGGGTGTGCGTGGCGGGCGGGGTGGACGTGGTCACCGAGGCCAAGCGGCTCGGGCACTCCGCGCTGGGCACGATGAGCCCCACCGGCATGCGGGCGTTCGACCGGGCACGCGACGGCATGCTGCTCGGCGAGGGCGCGGCGTTCGTGGTGGTCGAGCACCCCGACTCCGCCCGGGAGCGCGGCGCCCGGGTGTACGCCCGGCTGCACGGGGCCGGCGCGGCCAACGACGCCGCCGGGCTCACCGCACCGGACCCGTCCGGACGCTCCGTGGTACGCGCGGTGGAACGCTGCCTGGCGGCCGCGGGCCTGGCACCCGCGGACGTCGCGGTGGTCAACGCACACGGGACCGGCACCCCGCTCAACGACGAGGTCGAGGCGCGCAGCCTGCTGCGACTGTTCGGTGCGGACGGCCCGTTGACGTTCGCCACCAAGGGGGCGTTCGGGCACAGCCTGGGCGCCACCGGGGCCATCGAGGCCGTGGCGACGGTACTGGCACTGCGGCACCGACGGGTTCCGCCGGTGGTCGGGCTCCGCGACCCGGTGGCACCGGTGCGGCTGGCCACGGAATCGGCGCAACCTGTGGGACCCGGCGCCGGATTGAGCCTGACGTTGGGGTTCGGCGGCTTCAACACATGTCTGCTGTTCGAAGGGGTGGGGGTGTGACACACGTGCCGCCGGGCACACGGGTCCTGGGTTCGGCGACGGTGGTCGCCGAGGATCCGGCCGCGTACACGAGGAACAAACCGTCCTTCTACGCCGACCCCGCTGCCTGGTTGGTCGCCGAGACCGTGGACCGGGCGTTGGCGGGCTGCTCCGAGCCGCTGGGCGACGCCGCCGACGACACCGCGATCCTGGTCATGAGCGCGACCGGGAGCGAGCGGACGATACGCCGCATCGCCGACTCGGTGCCGCGGTCCCGGGTCTCGCCGCTGCGCTTCGCCGGAGCGAATCCTGGGGTACTGGCCGGGCTGCCCGCCCTGCGCCACGGGCTGCGCGGTCCGTCGCTGCTGCTGGCGGCGCACCCGGACACAGCCGCCCCCGTGGCGTTCACCGTGATCGCCGGATGGCTCGCCGACGGCCACGCCCGACACGCGATCCTGGTCGGCCTGCAATCCACCGCGGGAGACCGGGAGTTGTGCCACTGTCTGGTCCTGACCAGTGCCGGGGAGGGCCGGTGAACGGCTTCACCCGGTCCGCGGTGGCCGACTTCCTGACCCGGGTCCGCGCCACCTCGGCCGGCATGGGCGCCGGCGCCCATGCCGGGGTGGACGACGTGTCGGCGGACCTGGCCGGACTGGGTCTCGCACCGGGCGACGCGGTCGTGCTCTGCCTGGCCAACGGAGTCGAACTGCTGCGTGTGCAGCTCGCGTCGTTGCTGCTGGGCCTGGTGCCGCTGGCCGTGCCTCCGAGCACGCCGTGGCAGCGGGTCCGGGCACTGGCAGGGCACGTCGGGGCCGGCATGGCGGTGACCACCCGGCTGACCGGCGCGGAACCGCAGGCGCCGGTGGGCGGCGCGTTCGCCGTACCGACCGGGCACTGCGCCACTCCGTACCGGCCGGGCGAGATCCTGCTGTCCACCTCCGGCACCTCGGGGATGTTCAGCGCATGTGTGCACCACGTGCCTTCGCTGCTGCACAACGCCCGCCTGCACGCCGAGGCCACGGGCATCACCGCGGCCGACACACTGCTGGTGAACCTGCCGCTGTACTACTCCTACGCCCTGGTGGCGCAGGCGTTCGCCGCGTATGTGACCACGGCGCGGCTGGTGCTCGACGGACCGCCGTTCGCGCCGGGCGCCTACCGCGACGCGATCACCGCGCACGGGGTCACCCACTCGTCGGTGACACCGACGATCGCCCGCCAACTGTTGGCCGACCCCGGGCCCATGCCATCCGGCCTGCGGGCGCTGACGGTCGGCGGCGACCGGCTCGCGCCCGGGGAGGTGGCGGACCTGCTGGCCGCACGACCGTCCTCGGAGCTGTATCTGACCTACGGGCTCACCGAGGCCGGGCCGCGCGTGTCGACGCTGGCCGCGCACGCCGAGCCCGCGCACCGGTTCGGCTCGGTCGGCCGGCCACTGCCCGGGGTGCGCGCGTCGCTGCGCGAGGTGCGGGGCGACGTGGGCGAACTCGTGGTGGAATCCGACACCGTACTGCTGCGACGGGTCGGGGACCACAGCGGCAGAGTTCTGCTGGGGCCGCGGACCATCGCCACCGGGGACGCCTTCTCGATCGACGAGGGCTATCTGACCTTCCACGGGCGCCTGTCGGACTTCGTGGTGCTGCGTGGCGAGAAGGTCTCGCTGAACACCGTCCGGCAAGCCGCCCACGCCATCCCGGGGGTGGTGCACTGCCTGCCCAAGGTGGTGAACGAGGGCGGCACACAGGTGCTCGACGTCCATCTGTCGGTCACCGACTCCCTGCCCGGCGGGGAGAAGGCCGTCCGCCGCCTCCTCAACTCCCAGTTGCTGCCCGCCGAACGCCCTCGTGCCGTCTTCATCTCCGCCGCCGACCCGGAGACCTTCCGCAAATGACGCTACGCCTCGGCTGTACCGTTCCCACCGCCCTCTCGCCCGTCGAGCTGCGCGAGTTCGCCGTGACCGCGGAACACCTCGGATACGACCACCTCTCCGTCCCTGAGCACCTGGTGTCCAGCACTCCCGCCTACGAGAGCCTGACGCTGGTGGCGTTCCTGGCGGCGGTCACCACCCGGATCGAACTGGCCACCGCGATGACGATCCTGCCGCACCGCCCGGTGGTGCTCGCCGCCAAGCAGGCCGCGCAGCTGGCCCACCTCAGCGGCGACCGACTGCGGCTGGGCGTCGCCATGGGGTCCGATCCCGCCGAGTCCGCCGCCCTCGGCACCGTTCCGGGAACCCGCGCGGCGCTGTTCGAGGAACAGGTCCATGCGCTGCGCCTGCTGTGGACCCGGCCGGCAGCGGATTTCGCCGGCGAGCACGTCGCGTTCACCGGCGTCACCGTCACCCCCCGGCCGCGCCGGATACCGCTCTGGATGGGCGGCGGCACCCTGCGCACCGGAGGCAGACCGGGCGCGCTGCGCCGGATCGCCGCCCTCGCCGACGGCTTCACGATGTCCGGGCTGCTCGCCAACCGCGTCAACCGCGGTGCCGCGCTCATCGACGAGCTGCGCACCGCGGTGACCGAAGCCGGCCGCGACTGGGCCGCCTTCGGCACGGAGGCCCGTCTGCGGCCCGTCCCCGGCCGGCCGGACACCTGGCGGTCGCTTGCCGGGGCATGGCGGTCCGCCGGCGCCACCCACCTCACCGTCACCACCGACGACCTCTCCCTGCTGGCACCACTGCATGCGGCGTTGACCGGGTAGCACGGCCCGGGTGCGACCGCCCGGCGCCGGTCCTCGGCCGGGCGGCGCAGGCAGCGGCGCATCGACGAAAACCGAGGTGCGCGCCGCCTCTGTCGCTGTCAGGCTGCGCTGATGAACCGTGAACAGATCTCCCGGATCGCGCACACCGAGCACCCGATCAAGTCTCCGCTCGACGACGACTCGGTACACCGGCTGCTGCAACGCGGGCTCCCCAGGGGCGACGAGCGGGTGCTCGACCTCGGGTGCGGCGGAGCGGAATGGCTCCTGCGCGCCCTGGCCACACGACCGCACCTCCATGCCGAGGGCGTGGACGTGTCCGAGGACGCCCTGGCCCAGGCAGCCGCCGCCGCGCTCGACCGCGGCGTCCAGGACCGCCTGGTCCTGCACCACCGGAAGGCCGAGGACTTCGTTTCGGCCGAGCCGTTCGACGTGGTCCTCAGCTTCGGGGCCACGCATGCCTTCGGGGGCCTGCTCCCCACCCTCGCGGCGGCCCGCAAGCACCTGGCTCCCGGCGGCCGTGTCCTTGTCGGTGAGGGGTTCTGGGACCGCCCGCCGTCGCCGGAGGCCGTCGAGATGCTGGGGAACTTCACCGACCTGGCGACCACTGTGGACCGTGTCGTCGCCGACGGCTGGACGCCTGTCGACGGCCACGTCAGCACCCGTCGTGAGTTGGACGACTACGAGTGGGCCTGCTGGGGTTCGCTGGCCGCTTGGGCCCTGGACCACCCTGCCGATGTGGACAGCGCGCACGCGCTCGAAACGGCCACGACCCGTCGCTCCGAATGGCTGCGCGGCTACCGGGACACCTGGGGCTTCGTCTCCCTGGTCCTGCGCCCGACACCCGGCCGGGCCTGAGCCGGCCCTCCGCCTGTCCGGAACCCGCCCCACGTGCTCGCGGGCCGCAGCTCGTCCGAGGTTTGAGCGGTCACAACTTCTTCCTCACCGGCGCCGACGAACTCGCCAACGGCATCGAACGGCCTGCCAACCAGGAGGCCGGCGACCTCGTCCTCAGCATGAGCCTGGAGCAGTACTTCTCGACCCTGGCCCGGACCGTCGACGGGCCCACGGCCGCCCGCGAACAACGCGACCCGATCGTGCTCCAGTGGCTGGTCAGCGGCGCCGAGGAGGAGACCTGCACCACGACACTCCGCAACGGCGTCCTGGTCTACGTACCCGGCAAGGACCGGTTCGCCGGGACGCCACAGACCGTGATCAAACTGTCCCGCGAGGCCCTCAACGGCCTGATGTACGGCCCCACGGGCTTCACGAACGCCTTCGACGCCGCCGTGCGCGACGGCGTCGTCCAGATCCCGGGTCCGCGCCCGCAGCGGTGCGAGTCCGCTCAAGGCCGATGCGGATCGTGCGCGTTCGAACCGACGGGCCCGATCACATGAGTACTTCTACCGATGCCCCGCGTGCGTCGCGATGTGCAGGATGGCTCCGTGACCGAACACTCAGACAACCACCCTGCCCCCGTGCAGCCCGCCCGCGACCACCGGGCCGCAGAGACCGCGATGAAGGCCGTCCTCCTCGTGGCGGCCATAGTGGGAGGGCTCTTCCTGCTCTTCGCGGCGGTCATGATCGGCCCCTACGTCCTGTCCAGTTGACCGCGACGCCTCAAACCTCCACTCCCGCCCCGACGTTGCCGCCCTTTCCGCTCACCCTTGCGACCCCGTTTCCGCCGTGCCACACCCGCTCGCGCCCCCGCGCCATAGGGGGACGACAGCCGCGTCAGCCGACACTCACATTCGCAGCAGGTCGAACCGGACGTCGCGCCACAAGGCACGGCGCGCGGACGCGTCGTCGGCGGTCAAGTGGTCACCGGGGACGGCCCATGACTTGACCGGCGTCGCGCCCGCGGTGACCGCCGGCCAGCCTGGGTCACCGGTGGCCGCGAAGTCGGCCCAGGAGCGAAGCATGCGGCGGGACAGGGCACGGTCGTGGTCGTCGGGGACACCACCGATGAGGAAGTCTGCGCCGACGGCGTCCAGGTTGCCGAAGGCAAAGGGGATGTCCGCGGTGTGCCAGGGCCTGGCCGCTCCGCGCCTGCGGGCGAAGCGGGCCAAGTACGCCCGGCCGCCGGCTCTCGCGTGCCGCTCGGCGAGGCGGGTGGTGTACTCGCCGAACCGCGCGTCACCGAAGATCGCGAGGTAGCGGTCGAGTACCGGGGCGTCCGGCAGCAAGGCACGGTAACCGTCGACCAGGTCGGCCGAGAGACGCAGCGACGCGGCGAAGTCCGCCAGTTCCGCCTCGGTGGTGACCTCCCGCACGGCTCCCACCGTGTGAAGGAACCAGTATTCCTCCAACGTGTGGCACACCAGCAGGTCCACCTCCCGCGCCGCCCCTGAGGCGAACGCGCGCAGCGGGTCCACGGGCAACACCTCGCCGTCGACGACGGGTTGGAAGATCACCGGGTCAAAGGCGTGGATCGCCGCGACGGGGTCGCTCCCGCAGTTCGCAGTGGTCTTGTCGGACGCGGCCACCAGCGCCTCGGGCGGTAGCGACAGCAGTCCGTCCGCCGTCGGGGCGACCCCGGCCTCCGCCGCGATCCGCTCGGTGACCGCCGCCGCGAGCTCGACCGTGAAGAAGGCACTGGGCACGCTGTGGGCGATGGCCCGCCGGAACAGGCCCCGTGTCTGGTCCATGGCCATCAGGCAGGCCACCGAGCCTCCCCCGGAGGAGTGCCCGGCGACGGTGACGTTCCCGGGGTCACCACCGAAGGCCGCGATGTTCTCCCGGACCCAGCGCAGCGCGGCGGCCTGGTCCAGCAGCCCGCGGTTGTCGGGAAGCCCGGGTACATGACCGAAACCCTCGAAGCCCACCCGGTAGTTGCAGCTGACGACGGCCAATCCCGCGCGGGCCAGGGCCGCCCCGTCGAAGTCCGGCTGGGCTGAGGAGCCGAAGGTGTAGGCGCCGCCGTGGATCCAGAAGAACACCGGCAGCGCGCCACCGTCCACACGCTCAGGCACCCACACGTTGACGGTGAGGATGTCCTCGTCGCCCGGGCGCCATACCGGCGCTCCGGGCAGCTCCGCCGACTGCGGGGCGATGGGGCCGAAGGCCGTGCAGTCCCGGACCCCGTCCCAGGCAGGCGCCGGTTGCGGCGCGCGGAACCGGCGGTCGCCGAACGGCGGGGCTGCGTACGGGATACCGAGCACGGCGGTGATGCCGTCGCCGTCCCTCCTTCCCCGCACACGACCGCTCGTCGTCCGAAAGGTTGCTTCAACAGCACATGGTCGTTCAGTCATCGCGCGTCAGTCTCGTCCATCGGCAGGCCCTCGCGCGAGCCTGTTTCGGCGCCGCCGTCGGACGAACCGGCCCGGCCGGCAACGGTCGTGCGCCTTGCCACGCGTCGCGCTCAGCCCCGGCGGGATCGACGACATCGCCCCCCGCCCCCTCGCGCTCACCGGAAGAAACCCACTGGCGAGCTCGGACCCTCACGGACGAACATGGAACCCATGAGTGACCGACCTGCACGATGGAGCCGGGCAACCGTTTACCCCGACATGTGGGTTGACCCGGACGACGACCCCCGCAACAGCGAAGGAGTCAGTCCGGACGGCGAGCTCGCCACGCTGGAGGACTTCCTGACGAACTACCGCATGACCTTGCGGATGAAGTGCGACGGTCTGGATGCGGAGCAGTTGTCCCGCCGATCGGTTCCGCCGTCGTCGATGTCGCTGCTCGGCCTGCTGCGGCACCTCGCCGAGACGGAACGGGACTGGCGTAACTGGATCAGCGATGCTGAACCACTGCCGAAGCTGTATGACGAGCAGGACGGGGACTTCGACGGGGCTGTCGCCGAGCAGACGGAGGTCGACGCCGCGTATGCCGCGCTGGCCCGCGAGCAAGCCGCGACCGATGCCGCACTGGCCGAGCATCCGGATCTGAGCGAGCGCCTGGGGAAGGACGGCATCGCCGTTCGGGAGCTGTTGGTCCACAGGATCGAGGAGTACGCCCGTCACTGCGGGCACGCCGACCTGTTGCGCGAGCGCATCGACGGACGGGTCGGCCAGTGACGCTGTAGGGCGTTTCCGGGTTTCCCTCCGAGGATGACCCGTGTGGACGACGGTGTGGATATCGACGCCGATAGACGACTAGCGCGTCATGAGTGCGAGCGCCGACCGGGCCGCCTCGATGACCCCGTTCCACGAAGGAGATGCGAGGAAGGCACCGTCGGGGCTCTCGGCACCGACCTCCTGAATGATGCGAACGAGCCGATCGGACAACGCACTCAACGCCGTGGCCTCACCCTCCGAGGCCAGGGTTCTACCGATGGCGGCATACGGGTCGTCAAGGATTGCGGCGTCTTCCAAGATGTTGAACGTGAGAGTGAAGTCGTCGAAGTAACCCGGGGTCGGATAGATCCTGTCGATCCACACCCGTCTCTGGTATTCACCGTCCGCCAGGGCCTGCACGGCCGCGATGACCCCCGCTCTCATCTCCGGAAGCCGAATTTCTTCCTCACTCACGGACGAACCCACTCCTTCAACTGCACCCATGCGGTCGACGGTACGATACGGAAGGCGATTTGCCTCTCCCCCTTGCGGCTGCCTGCAGCGATCACCCGCACGCTCCTCGGCCACGCACCCCTTGACCAGCAGCCAGGAGGCGGCACAGCCGTGGCTCGTCGTGACCACGCCGCCACCACGGCCCTTGCCGCGGGGTGGCTCATGAAACGGATCTGCCGCGGATAATCAATTGCGCGGGAAGCAACCGCTACACTCGGCCCACCGAAGAGCCAGGGAACACCAAATCGTCTCTGCAGGCATGGGAATTCCCCCTGCCCCGTATTCCCTTGCCGTGCATTCGCATACTCCCGGAGGTTCCGTGCGTAGTCGTCGCATCCTTCAACTCGTCGCAGTTCCGCTGTTGGGCTTCCTGTTCTCGTTGGGGGCAGCTTCTGCCGCATCTGCCGACGCCGGCACCAACCAGGACACGGGATACGAAACAAACCTTGGGGCCCTCGTCGGTCTACGCATCTGACCAGCCGTTTCACCATGAGGTGCGAAGGTGGCGACACCCATCGAAGCCGAAGCCGAAGCCACCGCCGACGAACGGCCAGCCCGGAGCATCTGTACCGGTGAATGCACCACACCCTGCCGCGCCACTCAACCACCTTGAAAGCAGACCGACTTGACGGTGAATGGGAATTCGGTTCCGTTTGCCATCTTGGTGGGGGAAAATCGGCAGATGACTGGATCGAAACATGGGCCTCTTTCGTTGGAGGCGATCGAGGGCGACCGCTGGCCGGACCCGCCTGCCGGCGCCACCCGGCTCACTGCCACGGTGCATGCCGTGCGGCGCAGACCGGTCAGCGCGCTCGGCCCCGAGGACCTCCGGTTGCTGATCCGGCAGAACATCGGCCTGCCCCACCTGCTGCCTCGCGCCGTCGACGTGCTCCGCGCCGATCCGCTGGTCGGGGGCGACCTGTTCGAAGGCGACCTGCTCTCGGCCGTCCTGACCAGAGACCACACAGCGTGGGCCGGGGCACCGCAAGCCGCTCGTGCGCTTCGTCGGATCGTCGCTGCCATGGACGACATCCCTCCTGACCTGCAGGGCGAAGTCGATGACTTCCTCGCGCTGTCCGCCGGCTCGTGAGCCTGGCTGCCGCTCCGCAGTCCCGACCGAGAAAGGTCCGGGCCGGAGGTCACGGTGACGGGCGTGGCGGCGTCGGCCGGCCGGTCGCCCCGTGACGCACCACGAGCTCGTCGTGCCCGGCGGCCGTGCCCCAGGCCGGGTGCGGGGTGCGGAGCGGCCAGCAGTACTCGACGGTATGCGGCGGCATGCGGTGGTACTCCCGGTGGTCGAAGATCCACGACAGGATTCCCACGAGATTTTCCGGTCGACCTGTCGATTCTCCGTCCGGCCGTTCGTCATCCCTGCGCAACCATCCGATGCACGAGGAGCACACCGTGAAGTACCTGTTGCTGATCAACACCCTGTCGCCCGACTCCACCGAGGAGCGGCCGGCCGAGGGGCCGACCGTGGAGGATTTCATGGCGTTCGACAAGGCGGTCTCCGACGCCGGCGTCAAGCTGGACGGCAACGCCCTGGACATCACGACCGCGACCACCGTGCACGTCCGCGTGAACGGTGAGCGCGTGGTGACGGACGGGCCGTTCGCCGAGACCCGGGAGATCGTCGGCGGCTACTACCTGATCGATGTTCCCGATCTCGACGCGGCGCTCGACTGGGCGGCCCGGTGCCCGGGGGCCCGGTTCGGCACCGTCGAGGTCCGCACGGTCTGGGAGCCGGTCCAGCCGTGAACGAGCAGCGAGCGGCCCGCTCCGTGGAGGCGGTGTTCCGCGAAGACCGGGGCCGGCTGCTCGCCCTCCTCGCCGCCCGGTTCGGAGATCTCGACCTGGCCGAGGAGACCGCCTCCGAGGCGATCGAGGCCGCGCTGCAGCGGTGGCCGGTCGACGGGGTGCCGGACAAGCCGCTGGCCTGGCTGCTCACCACGGCACGCCGCAAGGCCATCGACCGGATCCGGCGCGACCGCGCGTACGCGGAGCGGCTGGCGATACTGCAGGTGGAGAGCGACCGGGCGGCCCCCGTGGTCCCTGCCGAGGCCGGCTTCGACGACATCCCCGACGAGCGACTGCAGCTCTTCTTCACCTGCTGTCACCCGGCGCTCTCCGCGGAGGCACAGACCGCGCTGACGTTGCGGTTCCTGGCGGGCCTGACCACGCCCGAGGTCGCCCGGGCGTTTCTGGTGCCCACCGCAACGATGGCCCAGCGCATCGTGCGCGCGAAACGCAAGATCCGCGGTGCGCGCATCCCGTTCCGCGTCCCGGGGCCGGACGAGCTGCCCGCGCGGCTGCCCGGCGTGCTCCGGGTCGTCTACCTCGTCTTCACCGAGGGGTACGCGGCCAGCTCCGGCACCGACCTGCTGCGCCCCGACCTGGCCGACGAGGCCATCCGGCTCGCCCGGATCCTGCACCGGCTGCTCCCCCGGGAACGCGAGGTGACCGGGCTGCTCGCGCTGCTCCTGCTCACCGACGCCCGGCGCGCGGCCAGGATCGACGCGGCCGGGGGCCAGGTGCTGCTCGAAGACCAGGACCGCGCCCTGTGGGACGTCGACCGGATCGCCGAGGGGCGGCGGCTCGTGGTGCCGGCCCTGACCGGCCCCGGCGTCGGACCGTACGCGGTGCAGGCGGCGATCGCGGCGCTGCACGACGAGGCGACGGCCTTCGAGACGACCGACTGGCCGCAGATCGTCGCGCTCTACGACGTGCTGCTGCAGATCGAGCCGTCGCCGCTGGTCGCACTGAACCGGGCCGTGGCCCTGGCCATGCGCGACGGCCCCGAGGCGGGCCTCGTCGTCCTGGACGAGCTCACCGGGGCCGAAGAGCTGCGCGGCTACCACCTGCTTCCCGCGGCACGGGCCGACCTGTTGCGGAGACTGGGCCGCAGCACGGAGGCGGCCGCCGCCTACCGGGCCGCCCTCGATCTCGTCGGCAACGAACCGGAGCGCGCCACGCTCGCCCGCAGACTCCGGGAGCTCACCGATCCGTGACCGGCCCGTGCGGTGGCGGTCGCCGGCTGACCGGCGGGCGACTGTGTCGGCTGCTACCAGGGCACGGGCTGGCCCTGGTGGTCGAGGAACTTCAGGCCCGGTTCGCCGCTGTGGCGGTCGATCGTGTCCGCGACGCCCGGGATGGACTGGTCGATGGTCAACGGCGCCTGGGGACCGCCGAGTTCGGTGCGGACATGGCCGGGGCACATGAGCAGCAGCGTGTGTGCGGCGTCGGCGTACCGGACGGCGTAGCTGCGCATCAGCTGGTTCAGGGCGGACTTGCTGGCGCGGTAGACGTCCTGACCGCCCTTGGTGTTCAGGTTGAGGCTGCCTTGGCGCGAGGACATCACGCCGATGGTCCCGGTCGGCGCGACCAGCGAGCGGAAGGACTCGACCACGCGCATCGGGCTGAGCGCATTGGTGACCATGACCTCGACGAACATCTCCGTCGGGACCTCGCCGACGGGGATGTCGCCCCGTGCGATGCCGGCGTTGACGAACAGCAGGTCCAGGGTGCGTTCCGCGAGGCGTTCGCGCAGCGCGGCGATCTGCTCCGGCTCCGTCATATCCAGCGTTTCGACGGTGACGCGACCGTCGGACGCGTCGGCCAGGTCGTGGAGGCCGGTGCGCTGATCGCCCCGGACGGTCCCGATGACGTCCCAACCGCGGCGTGCGTACTCGGTGGCCAGGCCGAGCCCGAGGGTCCGGGAGGCCCCGACGATGAGGGCGGTCCCGGCGCTCATGCCTGCACCGCCGGCTTGAGGACCTGCTCGCACCACTCGCGGAAGGTCGTCGGGCTCGCGGTCTGCGGGGTGCGCCGCACCCCGTCGTCGAGGCCGTCGTCCTTGGCCCGCATCATGTCGAGGTAGCCCCGCACCAATGCGTCCTCCATGCCGCGTCCGGCGAGTGCGGTGCGGAATGCGTCGAGCGTCTGCCGTTCGTAGCGGACGGGGCGGCCGAGCACGTCGGACATGGTGCGCGCCAGGTCGTCGGGCGAGAGGTCCTCGGGGCCCAGCACAGGGACCTCGCCCGTCCCGGTCCACGAGCGGTCGAGCAGCAGGTCTGCGGCGGCCGCGGCGATGTCGCGGGTGGCGGCCCTCGGTGCCTTGCGGTCGGCGGCGACGGTCTCGGTGAACACGCCGTGGTCGCGGATCGAGGCGACCTGCCACAGCAGGTTGTCGAAGAACGTCGGGTTGGCGAGCGCCCGGTAGGCCACGCCGGTGCCGGCGATGAGGTCGTCCATGGCCAGCGACGCGGTCACGTGCCCGGCGCGGCCGGCGACGGGGGTGCCGCGGCCGAGCGCCGAGACGCCGACGACGTGGCCGACTCCGTGGGTGGTGAACGCCTTCGCGGCGGCGCGGGTGAACCCGGAGTACATGGCTTCCAGGCTCGGTGCCTGGGTGTCCGAAGGAACCAGCCAGAAGACGGCGTCCGCGCCGGCGAAGGCCCGGTCGACGACCTCGGGGTCGTCGTGCGAGCCGGTGACGACGTCGACGTGGGCGCGGACCGGGTCGGGGAGTTTCCCGGGGTCGCGCACGATGACACGCAGTTCTTCGCCGCGCGTGCGGGTCTCGGTGAGGAGGATCTCCAGGAGCCGGCCGCCGATCTGGCCGGTGGGAGTGGTGATGACGATCATGCATCGAGTCTCGGGGCGGTCATCCGTCGCGTCCAATACCCTTCCCGACAATTGATACCTTCAGGGTATGGATCTCGATCTGCGCAAACTCCGCTACTTCGCCTCGGTGGCCGAGCACCGGCACTTCGGCCGGGCGGCGGAACAGCTCTACATCGCCCAGCCGGTGCTCAGCCGTCAAATCAGGTCCCTGGAGCAGGAGTTGGGGTGTCCGCTGTTCGTGCGGACCACCCGCAGCGTGGAGCTGACCGCCGCCGGCAGACAGCTCTACGAGGAGGCGCAGCTGATCCTCCCGTCCATCGCCGCGGCGGTCCGGCGCGTCCATGACGTCGATGAGGGCGTCCAACGGCTCGCGGTCGCCTTCTCCCCCGGGCTGCATGTGTCGGATGCGATCCGGGCGTTCACGTCGCGCCACCCGGACGTCGAGATCGACGTCGTCCCGGCACGCTGGTGGGAGCAGGACCGGCCGCTGCGGGACGGTCGCGCCCAAGTCGGTTATCTGCGACGACCGTTCGACGAGACGGGCTTGCGCATCGTTCCCATCGGCCACGAGCCCAGGGTCGCCTGCATACCCGCGGCACATCCGCTGGCATGCCGTCAGGAGCTGACCTCCGCGGACCTCGACGGCGAGCGGATGCTCGACACCCCGCAGCGGCGGACGTTGACGCTGGAGGAGAAGTTCGAGCTCATCGCCTCCGGACGCAACATCGCGCTCATCCCGCTGGGCGTCGCACGGTCCTACTCCCGCCCGGACCTCGTGCACCTCCCCGTCACCGACGCACCGGGGATCGAGACGTGTCTGGCCGTTGTCGCGGACCGGCCCGAGAAGCTGCCGCGGGACTTCCTGGAGATCGCCACCACGACGCTGCGGCGCGCCTAAGCGTGCGGGGCCACGACCAGCGGCGGCCGCGTTCATTCGTTCCCAGGCCATCCCTGCGGCCGCGCCCCGGGCAGCGCGCACAGGGACAGCCGCACCGGGCACCCGGAGAAAATCCTTGGCCAGCGGTCCATGTCATGATCGCGGACGGGCCAACCCCTCTCCGACAGGACCCATGCCATGCGAACCATCAGCATCATCACCGCCGTACACGAAGGCGGCCACCACTTCATCGGCGACACCTACGAATCCCTGCGCGAACAAAAGCTCCCGGACGACTGGCGATGGGAGTGGTGCGTCCAGGAGGACGGCACCTCGGGAATCCCCGCGCAGAGCCTGCCCGATGACCCTCGGATCACCTGCGGGACGGGACTGCGGGCGCGCATAGCGGTGACACGCACGCACGCCCTCGCGCGCGCGAGGGGAGAGCTGGTCCGGACGTTGGACGCGGATGACGTGCTGCTGCCGGGCGCACTGGAGCGGGACATCGAGACCCTGGAGCGCGTTCCGTGGTGCGTGTCCGCCTGCATCGACCTCCACGAGGACGGCAGCACGGCACCGGGTCCGTGCGACCCCCCGGGCGGCGCCTTGGAACCCACCCGCTTCTACCGCGAGGTGCTGGAGCGGCGCCTGTCCGTTCAGGCGACCACCTTCGCCGCACACCGTCGCCTGGTGCTGGCACTCGGCGGCTGGCAGGCGCTGTCCGGAGCCGAGACGGTCGCCCTGCTCCTTGCCGCGGAGGCCGTGGCGCCCGGTGAGTTCATAGCGGAGCCGAGCGTCTTCTATCGCAAGCACCCCGACCAGACGACGGCGTCCCAGCACTACTGGGAAGCGCCCGAGGCGGCATCGCGGATCGACGCGCTCGTGCAACGCGCCGGCGCCCTGCGGGAGTCGGGTTGGCGGTGGCGGCAGGCGCCCGGGTACCGGCCCGCGCCCCCGGTGGAGAGCGGCGAGTGAGGGCTCGCATCCGGCGGTGGGCGTTCGGACGCCGGTGACACGCCCGTGCACGCGCTTGCACGGGACGCCAGGCAGCAGGCACGGCGGCATCGGACGCCCACACTCCACCGCGCTTCCAGGGGAGACGGCAGCCCCCTTTCACCCGCCTCACGTCGTGCCGGGCGGGCCCGAGGTCGCATGTGGGGAGGGTAGGGGTGGAGGCGAGATCGACATTAAGTTAGGCTCACCTAAGTATTCGGGGAGCTCGGGACACGTCTCGCACCGTCCGGACGAGTTCCCAACCACAGGCAAATTGGGCCGCAAGCAGTACCGCCCAGGAAAAGGACCTCGCATGACCATCGCTTCGCGTCGGATGACCCGCCGTCTCTTCACTGCCGCGGCGGCGACCTCGTTGCTGTTGGTCACCAGCGCGTGCGGCGGCGGCAAGGGTGACGCCGAGGCCGCGGGCGGCAGCCACGGTGCCTTCCCGGTGTCGATCAAGAGTGCGCTGGGCACGGCCACCATCAAGAAGGAGCCCAAGCGGATCGTCACGCTCGGCCAGGGCTCGGCCGAGACGGCCATCGCCCTCGGCCACACGCCGGTCGGCGTGGAGGAGTACGCCTGGGGCAGCGACAAGTCCGGCTACCTGCCCTGGGTCAAGGACGCGGTGAAGAAGGCCGGAGACCCCCTGCCCAAGCAGTTCAAGGGCGGCGACCAGCTCGACATCGAGGCGATCACCGAACTGGCCCCCGACCTGATCCTGGCGCCGTGGTCGGGCATCACTGCCAAGCAGTACGACGTCCTGAAGGACATCGCGCCGACGGTGGCGTATCCGGACAAGGCGTGGAGCACTCGCTGGGACGAGCAGATCAACACCGTCGCCAAGGCCGTCGGGCAGCCCGAGAAGGGCACCGAGCTGATCAAGGGCATCAAGAAGCAGCTCGCCGAGGCCGCCGCGTCCCGCCCGAACTACAAGAACGTGACCTTCTCCTACATCTACACTTCGGGTCCGGGCACCCTGGGCGTGTTCAAGCCCACTGAGCAGCGGGTGGAAATGGTCAAGTCCCTCGGGCTCCAGGTCGATCCGGTGGTCAACACCTTCAAGGAGACCGACGGCACCGCCTCCTCCCTCATCGGCCTGGAGAACGCCGACAAGCTGAACAGGAGCGACGTCCTCTTCACCTTCTACTCCGACGACAAGACCCGTCGGGAGATCGAGGGCCAGTCGCTGTACGCCGCCATGCCGGCCATCAAGAAGGGCGCCGTGGTGGCCAGTTCGGACAACTCCTTCGTCACCGCTTCCTCCATGATCAACCCGCTGACCGTGCCCTACAGCATCAAGCGCTACCTGCCGCTGATCGACAGCGCGGTGAAGAAGGCCGGCAAGTAACGCCGCGGGACGGTTGACACATGGTCGCCACCATCGACACCGCGGAGCAACGGACCGCCGTGCGCCGGCCGGCCCGGCGCACGACCGTCGTACTGCTCCTGGCCCTGGCCGTCCTGGCCCTCGTCTGCATGGCCAGCATCATGTTCGGCAGCAAGACCCTGCCCCCGGGGCAGGTCTGGGAGGCCGTCACCGGCCACGCCGATGCCTACACCACCACCGTCGTCGAGAGCCGCTATCCGCGCACCGCGCTGGGCATCGTGGTGGGCCTCGGCCTGTCCGTGGCGGGTGTCCTGATGCAGACGGTGACCCGCAACCCACTGGCCGAGCCGGGCTTGCTGGGCGTCAACACCGGAGCCGCCGCGAGCGTGGTGGCCGCCACCGCGTTCGCCGGCGTCTCCGGACAGACACAGACGCTGCTGTGGTCACTGCCCGGCGCACTGCTGACCGGAGTCTTCGTCTACGTCATCGGGACCCTCGGCAGGGGGCTGAACCCGGTCCGGCTGGTGCTGGGCGGCGCGGTGCTCACCGCCGTGCTGAGCGCCTTCATCCAGGCCGTCACCCTCAGCCGCCCGCAGGTCTTCGACAGCTACCGCTACTGGGTCGTCGGCGCGCTCGGCGGCCACGACTGGGACGCCGTGCGCAGCGTGCTGCCGTTGGCCGTCGCCGGATTCGCCGTCGCCCTGTTCCTGGGCCGCGGACTGAACATCGTCGCGCTGGGCGAGGATTCCGCGACGTCCCTCGGCGCCCGCCCGGAGCGAGTCAAGGCCGTCGCGCTGCTGACGGCCACCGTGCTGAGCGCCGCCGCGACCGCGGCCGCTGGACCGATCGCCTTCGTCGGACTCGCCGTGCCGCACCTGGCCCGCACCCTTCTGGGGGCCGACGTGCGGCGGCAGCTCGCCCTGAGTGCCGTGCTCGGCCCGACCCTCCTGCTGGCGGCCGACGTCATCGGAAGGCTCCTGGTACGCCCGCAGGAATTGATGGTCGGTGTTGTCACCGCGTTCGCCGGCGCCCCCGCCCTTCTGATCGCCGTTCGCAGAATGCGAGCCAGCTCATGACCCCCACCACCGCCCCGTCGTCCACGACCGTCTCCGGTACGGTTCAGCGGCCCCGTCCCGGCAGTCGCAAGCTCCTCATCAGACTCGGGTCGGGAATCGCCCTGCGGCTCCCGGTCCGGATGCTCTGGGTCGGCCTCGCCCTGTGCGTGGCGCTGCTCGCCGCGTGCCTCGCCACCCTCACCGTCGGCCGCCTGGGCATCGCCCTGCCGGACCTGCCGTCGGCACTGTCCGGCAACGCCACCGGCGTGGACTCCTTCGTCCTGGACCGACTGCGCGGACCGCGGTTGACCGTGGCGGTGGCCGCCGGTGCCGCCTTCGGCCTGTCCGGTGCCCTCTTCCAGTCGGTGACCCGCAATCCGCTGGGCAGCCCGGACGTCATCGGCCTCGGCCCGGGGGCCGGCGCGGGCGCCGCGCTGGTCGCCCTGCTCTTCCCGGACGTGCCGGTCGCGTTGGGCGCACTGGGCGGAGCGCTGGCGGCGATGGCGGTGGTGTACGTGTCGACCGGCAGCGGATTCCGCAACCCCAGCCGTCTGGTCATCGCGGGCATCGGGGTCTCGGCCATGGCGACGGCGTTCATCCAGTACATCGTCTACGCCATCGAGCGCGACCAGGCCACCGTGCTCAGCTCGTACCTCAACGGCAGCCTCACCGCACGCTCCTGGGACGACGCGGCGACCATCGGCGTGGTGCTGCTGTTCTGCGTGCCGTGCGCCGCGCTGCTCTCCCGCCCCCTGGGCCTCAGCGAGATGGGCGACACCACGGCGGCGGCCCTGGGAGCACGCCCGGAACGCGCCTTCACCGGCGCCGTGCTGCTCACCATCGTGCTGTCGGCCGGGGCCGTCACGGTCGCCGGCCCGATCTCGTTCATCGCGCTGACCGCACCGCAGATCGTCAAGCGGATCACCCGCGGCAGCGGCCCGCACCTGGCGCTCTCCGCACTCTCCGGCGCGCTGCTGCTCGTGCTCGCCGACCTGGCGGCCCAGAACGCTCCGTTCTTCGGCAAGTTGCCGGTCGGCATCTGGACGATGGCGCTGGGCGGCGCGTACCTCGGATACCTGCTCCTGCGGGAGTGGCGTCGCGGCGCCCTGTGATACGGCCCGGCCGGCCGTATCACCCGGCCCGGCGAGAGCGCGTGCCGAACGCGGGACGACAGGTGGGACTTCGCTGACCCGCCCCGGCCCCCACACCGCACGCCACCCAACCCCCCGAGTCCGAGCCTCGGGGGGTTTCGTCTGCCCGGTGCCCGATCCCTCGCCCCAGCGGCAATGCCCCCGGCCGGAGACCACTGCGTCGCCCGCTCGGCGGCAACCGCCAAGACCACGCCCACCTGGTGCGGCGGAGTTCGGCGAGATGCCCGCGTCAGGCGGTGGCGTAGTCGGACAGGGCGGGCTCCAGCAGGCCGAAGGCTTCGGCGGCTTCGGCGGCGACGAGGCGAGCGATCTCGTCCTCGGGGCGGCCGGCGAGGGTGAGGGTCTGGATGCGGTGGAAGAGCACACGGTGGACGGTGCTCAGCAGGCCGGCGGCGATCTGGACGGTGATGTCGTCGGGTTCGGCGTCGGTGGCCTCGGCGAATGCCCGGGCGAGGTGGTGTTCGCGCCGCTCGTGCAGACCGTGCGGAGCGCCTGCCTCGAAGACCGACTCCCACCCGAGGCATCCCCACCCCACTCCACCCCACCACCGCAGCCACCGCCCCACCCCTCCCGCCGCACCCATGGAGATCCCCATGCAGTTCACTGCCTCCACCGTCTCGCTCACCGTTGACGACGTCGCCGCCTCCCAGGCGTTCTTCACCACCCACCTCGGCTACACCGTCCAGCAGGCTGCCGACGGTTTCGCCTCCCTGTCGCGGGCCGACGCGGTCGATGTCGTTCTGCTCGCCCGCGGCATCCAGGTGCTGCCGCCCGAGCAGCGCGACCGGCACGCCGACGGCCTGATCCTGGCCTTCACCCTCGACGGCGGCCTGGCAGAACAGCAGAAGCGACTGCGCGACGCGGGAATCGAGATCACCATGCCGCTGCGCAAGGAGCCCTGGGGCGAAACCCTGTTCCAGGTCACCGACCCCAACGGCGTGATCATCCAGTTCGTCGAGTGGTCCACTCCCGAGCACGCCTGACCCCAACCCTCACGGCACAGGAGCCTGCGGGGTCCGACACCTGGTGGCGCGGTGGCCATCGGTGCAGAGGGGGGCACATCACCGAGACCGTCGGGTGCCGTCACACGCACCCGACGCGTACGTCGGGGCGCAACGTGTCGCGTCCGGAGGCGTCTTGCTCAATACCCCTCTTCGTCAAGCCCGTCGACGACGTGACCGACGACAGGGACGTTGGTGAGGACGGTCTTGAGCCGGGGCTTTTCACCCGAACCCTCGGCCTGGGCCAGGGCGGCACATCCGAAGGTGAGCGCGGTGAGCATGGCGGAGACGGTCAGAATGCGGAAATGGTGCCGCATGGCAGGCTCTTCCTCTCTTTCCGTTCGCGGGCGACGTCGGTGTGCGCACGGGGCACGCGTGAGGTGGTGGCGAGGACGCCCCCGAGGTGAGGACGCCCGCGAGGTGGAGTGGATTCGATGAGAGGAATTCCTCCGCGTCGGGCCTCTTAACGCCACATCACCCGGCCGGGCCAGCAGAACTTGCGAAGCTCTCCAACAGCGAACGCGCTCGTGTGATCACCGACTTCACCAACTGCACCGAATGCGACGACCGCACCGACTTCGACGACTTCGACACGCAGGGCCCGGACTTCCGCTTCGCCGTCCGCGGCACGGCGCAGTACCAGGCAGCCGCGCGGGCCCAAGCCGGTGGCTTTAATTGGGTTGGGCCGGCCGACCCCCGCTGGTACCGTCTGGGCAGCCGTGAGAGAACGCGAGGAGGTGAGACCCATGAAGGCTGTATCCATGTGGGTGCTCCCCCTTTTCGTCACGGTGGGCGATTGACGCAGGTGTCGCCGGGAGCGCCTCGTACAAGGCACTCCCGAGAGGCAACACCTATGAATCTTGTGCATTCCACTTCGAGCGCGGACGACCGCGCGATCATGGTCACGCGGGTTTCGGACATGCAGTGGCATGCCGTGGAGGACGACCTGACGGTCGGCCGCGGCGACGCTGCGCGACGACCCGACGGCCGGCTCTTCATCAGCATCGACGCGTGGCACGGCGCGGTCTTCGACCGCATCGTCGCCGCGATGCTGGCGGACCTGCCCACCGCCTTGTACGCCGTCGTCGACGAGGCCGACGACGACTCCAGGTCCGCCTGGGAGCGGGCCGGCTTCGCCGTCGCACGCCGCGAGCGGGGCTATCTCGTGCCCACCGACCCGCACGTCAGCGGGCTCGGCTCGGTGCGACCCCCGTCGGGCGTGACGATCGTGCCCGCCGGTCACGCGGAGGAAGGCCCGCTGCGTGCCCTGGACCGCGTCATCCGCGACGAGGTCGAGGCCACCGTCGGATGGCGGACGATGCCGGCCGAGGTGCTGCCCCGCCCGGTGGGGACCACCCTGGTCGATCCGTCGAAGTACGCGGTGGCACGGTACGCCGACCAGTACGTGGGACTGGTCCGGGTGGCGCCGCTGATCCGACAGCCACGGATCGGGCTGATCGCCGTCCGGGCCGACCGGCACCGCCGTGGTATCGCCCGGGCGCTGCTGGCCCACGCGCTGGGTTCGTTGCACCGCTCCGGGGTCTGCGCGGCATGGGCCGAGGTGGACGAGGCCAACGCGGCGGCCACCGCCCTGTTCGAGGGCATCGGTGCCCGGCGCACGGCCGGCACCCTGGAGCTCGTGCGCCGACGACACTCCGCCACACCGCGGCCGGCGACCCCGTCGCGCCCGACCGCACACCACATGCGTTTCCTACCGAACACCCCGTCGCAGAACGGGAGAAGTGAGCGATCATGACAAAAGCAGCAGGGGGCATAGAAGCCGAAGGCACCGTCGTCGAGTGCCTGCGCAACGCCACCTTCAAGGTGGAGCTCCAGAACGGGCACATGGTGCTCGCCCATATCAGCGGGAAGATCCGCAAGAACTACATCAAGATCCTCCCCTACGACCGGGTGCTCGTGGAACTCAGCCCCTACGACCTCACCCGCGGCCGGATCCGCTACCGGTACAGGTAGCGGATCCGGCCGGCCGGGCCGGCTTGTAGGGAAGCGGACCGCGCTGGAGACCTGGCCCCGCACCGCCGGGTCTCCAGCCTGCTGTCGAGACCGACCGTGTGCCGATCGGAAGCCGCGGTGAATTGCCGTCCCGGCCCGGTGGATCGGTCCCAGCGGCAGCCGTGTCGCTCCGTGCCGTAGTACCGGCGGAGGAACTCCTCCATCGCCGCGTTCACGCCGGCGCGGTCGTCGGTGGCGAGCAGGTCGAGCAGCAGGCCGCGGACGGTGGCGAGCCCCGGCCTGGCGCGGTTCCGGGCCGTGGCGGGGTCCATCCCCGCGACCGTTTCGGCGGCCATCAGCGGCTCCGGCCAGTCCCCCACCAGCCCTTCAAGGATCGGGACCGCCTCAGGGCGGCCTTGAGGGCGTGGACGCAGATCTCGAAGAAGAGTCGCTCCTGACCGGCCAGTTGAGGGTCCGTCAGCCATTGCCAGAGCAGCCGCGCGACATCGGCGGCGGGTGGGAGACCGGGTTCCGGGCGGAGCTGTGACGGTACAGGGCGGATGTACCGTGTGGTACATGAAGTCTGTCACCGTGTCGATCGACGTACCGCAGACGCCCGCGCAGGTCTACGACTTCCTCGATGTCATGGCGCACCACGAGCGATTCACCGACCACTATCTGACCGACTGGCGCTACGACGGCCCCGGCCGCGGTATCGGTTCACGCGCCACTGTCACCGCCGCGCTGGGCGGCGTGACGTCCGACGTCGTCATCGAAGTCGTCGAGGCGGAGGCGCCGCGGCGCCTCGTCGAACGCAACATCAGCGCCGCCGGCCGGCGCCTGGCCCACGGCACCTACACCATCGAACCGCTGCCGTCGGGCGGGAGCCGCATCTCGTTCACCTACGCCTGGACGCGCGCCCCGCTCGCCGAACGGCTGTTGGCCCCGGCCGTCCGCGCCACGATGCGGCGCGCCAACCACACGGTCATGCAGCGCCTGGCCGCGGAGTTGGCACGCTATGTGTCCGCCGCGAACCGCTGACGGCATCGCCACTGTCTCCTTCGGTTCCGGGCGGGAACCGCGGCCGACGACCGGGAGGAACTCGGCGAAGAGGACGGGAGGGTTTCGACGAGGAGCCGCTCTCGCATCTGGTGCGGCGTCATTTCCTATACCACTGCGGCCGATTGGTGCGACCATCACGGCATGAGCGGTGAGGTGCGCAACGAGTTCTCCGGCCACGCCGAGAGCGTCGTGCAGGCGGGAGAGATCCACGTCCACCAGAGCGATGCCCCACCGGACGAAGTGGAGCGACTGGCCCAGCGGCTGGCCCGGGCGGTGGCCGGGCAGTGGGAAGCGGAGGCGGCGGTGCGCGGGCTGTTCGGGGCCGCGCCGTTGCCGATCGCATGGGAAATGGCCGGAGGACAGGGCGTCTGGTCCGCCGCCCGGTTCGCGGACCGGTACCGCCAACTGCCCACACCGCGACGGTTGGTGATCCTCGGTTCCGCGGGGGCGGGTAAGACGACCATGGCCGTGCTGCTGGTCCATGAGCTGCTCGCGCATCGAGCGGTCGGTGATCCGATCCCGGTGCTGCTGTCCATCGGATCGTGGGATCCGGCGGCCGAGCACCTGACCAACTGGTTGCCCCGCCGACTGGGCGAGGAGTACCCGGTTCTGGGCACCGGAGCGACGGCCGCGGCGAACGCCGGCCGACTGGTCGACGCCGGGCTGATCCTGCCCGTGCTCGACGGACTGGACGAACTGCCGCAACGCCGCCGGGCCGATGCCCTCGCCAAGATCAACCAGGCGCTTTCGGACCGCGACCCGCTCGTGCTGACCTGCCGAACCGGCGAGTACCAGGCGCTGCTCAACGGCAGTGACGGCCTGTACGCAGCGACTGTGCTGCGGGCCAGACCGGTGGCCCCGGAGGACGTCAGGCGCTATCTGCTCGCGCCGCACAGCGCCCGGCGCGAGGCCCGGTGGCGGCCCGTGCTCGATCGCCTGGCGGCCGAGCCGCGCGGGCCGCTGGCCGATGCGCTCGCCAGCCCGCTGCTGCTCGGCCTCGCGCGCACCGCCTACGCCCCGGAGAGCGGCCGTGACCCGGCGGAACTCGCCGACACCGCACGCCTGTCGAGCGCGGCGGCGATCGAGGCGCATCTGCTGGATGCGCTTCTGTCGACGGCGTTCCGGCGCGAACCCGCCGCGCGCAACGCCTTCGCCTGGCGAGCCCGGCGCTGGGACGAGGCCAGGTCCCGTCGCTGGCTGGTGTTCCTGGCCCAGCACATGAAGCGGCTCAAGACCCGCGACCTGGCCTGGTGGCAGTTGGAACAGGACGGGCCCGCCAGTGAGAACGCGTGGACGTTCGGGGCAGCCGCCTGGTGCTGTTTCAGCCTGACGATCATCGTGGCCGCCGTCCTCGGCGGGCGGGCCGTGCCGTGGGGCTTCGTCTGGTCCGGCGGGGGCCCGATCGGCGCGATGTGCTGTATCGCGCTCTGGCGTGGCGGGGCAGTCAGGAAGCGCCCGCACTACCGGTCCAAGTACTCCAGTGTGGCGGTCGGGGGGTCGCTCGCCACGGCGACCATGTTCGTCGTGGCCTGGGTCGCCACGGGAGGCCGCGTGCCCGTCGTGCCGACGGCCCTGGCCTGCGCCGTCGCGCTGGGTCTCCTCGTACCGAACGCGATGATGAGCATCTACTGGGACCGCAAACAGGTCGACGTCGAATCCGTCAGCCCGGCCGTCCTGATGGCCCGGGAGCGTCGTGCACCGCTCACCGTGGCCGCCGCGTCGGCGATCCTGGTCCTGGCCGGCACCGACGTCGTGCACGAGGTGATGGGGCTGTCGCGGGTGAGCGGCGACGTCCCGTTGAGCTTCAGAATCGCCCAGTGCGTCATGGCATTCGCCCTGTGGGCGATCATCGCGTCACGGTGGGGCGCCTACCAGGTGACCCACGCCAGGCTCGCCCTGCGCGGCAGACTCCCCTGGCGTCTGATGCGGTTCCTCGACGACGTCCACCAACGTGGTGTCCTGCGCCAGGAGGGCTCCGTCTACCAGTTCCGCCACGCACGCCTGCAGGAGCGGCTGGTCGCCAGCGGGCGGAATCCAGCGGGGTAGGGAGGGGCTCGCTGTCAGCTGGTGTGGAGGACTCGGAAGCGATCGGGGTGCGCCGGGTCTCGATCGACGACCTGGATGGGCGGCCAGGCCCACTGCCACACGTCGATGCCTGGCGTGCGGGAGAACTGGATCTTCCCGCGGGTGCCTTCGACGGCGACGCTCGGCCAGGATTCGGCGGTGCGCGCCCGGTCCGTGCCGTGCGAACGCAGTACCTCCGCGAGGACGGCGATCGTGTCGTAGCCCTCGAAGGCGACGAAGGAGGGCGCTGCGCCCAGCCGCTCGCGCAGGGCCTTCTCGACTCGTGCACCGAGTGGGCCGAGGCGCTCGGGCAGGTAGCGCAAGAACGGGATCGCGGCGCCGTCGTCGCCCAGCGATGTCGCCCACTCGGCGAACTCCGGTTGCCCGGCCGGAGCTCCGATCAGGATGTCGGCCAGGCGCTGGTCGCGGCGGACAGCCCTGACGATCGGCACGACCGGCTCCGGGTGGCCGACCAGAAGGAGCAGGGCTGTCGCACCGCTGTCGACGAGTTCGTCGCACAGGGTCGTGGGAGCGAGCGTGCCCGCGTCGAGTGCGGTGACGGTGCCGCCGCGTGCCGCGATACGGTCCCGCAGAATGCCTGTCCCAGATGCCCAGTAGACGCTCGGCTGGGCTGCGACGGCGAGGCGACGGTGGCCCGCGCCGAGGAGGAAGTCCGCGTAGGTCCGCCAGCCTCGGGACTGGGCCGGGGCGAGGCGGGCGACCCAGTCCGTCGGTTGTTCGGTCAGCGCGTCGAGAACCGCTGACGAGCAGAGGAACGGCAGGCCGAGGGCGTCCGCCCTGGCGGCAGCGGCGCGCGCGACGACGCTGTGGTACTCCCCCGCCAAGGCAGCCACACCCAGGCGAGCCAATTCGTCCACGGCCGCCACGGCCCGCTGTGGATCGGCCGCGGTGTCTCGGACCACCAGCTCCAGTGGTCTGCCCACGATGCCGCCGGCGTCATTGACCTCGTCAACGGCCAGTTCGAGTCCGGCGAGCAGGTGTTGGCCTGCCTCCACCCAGCCGGGCCGGGTGAGCGGAACGAGAGCGCCGATCTGGACGGATGATCCGTCGGACCGCACTGCTCCACGTGGCGATGGCGGCATGTTCATGCGTTGGTGTCTCCCGTGTGGCGGTTAGGTCGCAGCGTGGCCTCTCCTTGATCCCGAGGGGGATGTCGGCCCGAGCGTCCCGACGCGAGGCAGATGCCGGCCAGGGGCGCCGAGTCGATGTCCGCCGGGACGCCGACGCAACAGCAACGGCAACGGCAACGGCAACGGCAGCGACCATCGCGCACTTCTCAGGAGGGCCCCATCCGCTGCGACGGCATTGCTCAACGGATTCTCCCCGCATTCGACTTCGGCACCGCGAGTTTGTCACGAGGAGGCTCGGCACCGTCAACGCCTCAATTCTGTCGCGAAGACCACAGTTTCGACGCCACATCGGATGACGGAGTCACTTCCCAGTCGCTTTCCAGTCACTTCCCAACAGCCCTGATACGTCTGGGCGAGAGAGGGGAACCCAACGACAAACCAGGCGGTCGACTTCACTGTGCAACCAGATTGCCGGAGCCGCCGGGCCGCGCTACAGTCGCCCGGCGATCATCGTGTGCAGTACGGGAGTTGAGGCACCGGTGCGGGGGCAGCGGGAGGGGACCTGAGAGTTCCAGGCCGGCTCGAATGGCCACGGGGAGGCAAAATTCTTGAAGACCTTCGCATATATGAGACAGACCCTTGTGCCGGCCAACCGGAGCAGCCGCATCCTGGTCGCCGGCGCGCTGATCGACTCCACCGGCAATGGTCTCTTCATGGCCTCCGCCACGCTCTACTTCGTGAGCGTGGTGGGACTCCCGGCGTCCCGTGTCGCGACCACCCTGTCCATTGCCGCGGTGTTCGGCCTGCTCAGCCCGGTCCCCTTGGGCCGGGTCGCCGATCGCCATGGCGCGGTACGCACTTACGTACTGCTCATGTGCCTCCGCGGCGCGGGTTATGCCTTATACCCCCTGATCACCGATCTCTCTGGTTATGCCGTCCTGACCTGTGTGCTCTACGCGGCGGACCGGGCCTGCTCCCCCCTGCTCCAGGTGATCGCGGCCGCCGTGGCCGGCCAGCAGGAGCGGACCCGTACGCTGGCGTCGATTCGGGCGGTCCGCAACGTCGGGCTCAGTGTTGGCCTGCTCGGCGCCAGCGCCGTGCTCGGCTTTCCGTCACGGGCCGCCTTCACCACGATCTTCCTGGTCAACGCCCTCTCCTTCTTCGCCATCGCGGCACTGGTGCTGTGGTCGGCCAAGGTTGCCGGCGACTCCGCACTGGCGCCGCTCAAGGGCGCCGGGACCGGGGGCGGACCACAGGGACACCCGGGGAGCGGGAGCCCGCCCTCCAGGGCGCCGACGCCCTTTCGCGATGTGCGCTTCCTGGTGTTCACCGCCTCGAACGGCATTCTGTCCCTCTACGACACGGCACTGATCGTCCTGCTGCCGGTCTGGGTGATACAGCGTACGGATCTGGCCCATGCCTGGTCGCCTGTGCTTCTCACCGTCAACACGGCACTCACCGTCCTGCTCCAGGCCGCGGTTCCCCGCTTTGCGAAAGACGCTCAGGGCGCCCGTCGACTGGTGAAATGCACGGCATTGACACTGGCCGCCGGTTGCGCCCTTTTCGCACTGGCCGAGGAGCTTCCCATGTGGGCCTCGCTGGTTGCCGCGCTCGGCGCCGTGGCGGCCATGACCCTGGGAGAAAACCTTCATTCGGTGGCGAGTTGGGAGTTGTCCTACCTCCTCTCCCCCGCCGAGGCGCGTGGGCAATACCTCGCCATGTTCAGCATGGGAATGACGTCCCAGAAAGTCTTCGGTCCCGTCCTCTTGGTGAGTCTCCTGCTGCCGCTGGGGCCTTGGGCGTGGGCCGTACTCATGGCCCTGTTCGCCGTGGCGACGCTCGGCGCGCTGTGGTCGGGAAAACCCACACCAGTGCCGGAGGCGCACGAGGCCACGACGCCGGATCCACTTCCCTCCGAAGCGCACTGAAAAGGCGCGGGGACACCCGCCGGGAAGCACTCCCGAAGCGCGCCCGCGACACCGCGCACCGTTCACCTCACCCCAACTTCCCTTTCTTTACGGGGAGTTTGACATTCCGCACCGATCGAATTCATTGACAGGCGCCTCACCCGCCCCATACGATCTTGGCACTGAGTGCCAACAGCCTTCATTCGCGCCACGCCCGGCTCTCTCTGCCGTGGCCATAGGTCTGGTTGTGAAACCGGGCAGGAAAAAGGTGGTCCCATGGCCCAGGTAACGTTCTCCGATGCCAACGGACACCAGTCAGTACTGGATGTTCCCAGCGGCACAAGCATCATGGAAGCCGCGGTCGACAACGGAATCGACGGAATCGACGGCCAATGCGGCGGTCGCCTGATCTGCGCGACCTGCCATGTATTCGTGGAGGCCGTCGAGGGACCGGCTCCGCCCGGCCTCGATGCCGACGAGGACGACATGTTGGACTACACCGCCGTTCAGCGCCGCCCGAACAGTCGGCTGAGCTGTCGCCTCGTGATGGGCGACGGGCCGGGTGCGCTGGTCGTCGGCCTACCGGACACCCAGACCTGAAAGGCAGTCAAAAAGACGAGGAAGCCATGCCCCCCTACGCACCCGACGCCCTCACCCGGACCCAACCACGGGAATCCCAGGGTGAATTAACCCCCCAAGCCTTCGTGCACCACCGTCCGGATCTGATCCGGGCCGCACTCGACGGCATTCCATCGGACGCCGTCAGCCATTTTGCCAGCTCTTGGAACGCGCTGCCCGCCGATGCGTATGTGGAAGCCGAACGACCTTATCGTTTTCGCCGCTACGGGAAATTCCACCTCTCCGAGGACGGGCTGCGACAGGTCTCGCACGGTCCTTTCCTGCAGGCCAAGGCCGTGAACAAGCTCAGCGGCGGAGTGCCCCGGCACTTCGCCCCCCTGGACGAAGCGGTGGCCACCGGACTGGCACTGCGTGCCATCGTGGGTGCGCTCCACGACCAGCTGCCCGGCCCCCACCAGGACATCAACGCCTGCGGCATCCACCAGATCCGGGTGACGGCCGTCCCCGGTGCGGAAGGCGACCCGGCGCCGGAGGGCATGCACCAGGACGGGCACCGCTATGTCGGCCAGGTGCTCATCCGCCGCGACGGCGTCCACGGTGCCCAGTCCCGCATCTACGACCTCGACCGGCGCCTCGTCTACCAGTCCCAACTCACCGCGCCCTGGGAGTCGATCGTCCTCGATGACCGGCGTGTCCTCCACGACGCCTCCCCGGTCGGCGTCGCCCTCGGGGCCGACCTCGCCGTCCGGGACATGCTCCTGGTCGACTTCTTCGCCGATCCCGCCCTGCCGGACCCGAGCCCCCGACCCCTGTCGAAAGGACAGTCCCATGACTGACGTTCCGGACCCGACGTCCCCCTCCCCCACCCGCCCCCGCATCGGTTTCTCCACCAACATCTGGGACAACCCCGCGGACATCGTGGGACACCTGGACTTCCTGGCCGACCATTTCACCGACATCGAGTTCGAGATCGCCGAGGAAGCGCAAGAGGTGCTCTTCGGGGCCACGGCCCAGGAGTACGAGAAGATCGTGGACGGGATGCGTTCCGTCATCACCGAGCGCGGGCTGGACGTGTCCGTCCACGCTGCCTGGTACGGGCCGCACACCGACTTATGCGCGGCCGACGAGGCGGAGCGGACCGAGTCCGTGCACTTCCTGCGCCGCGCGGTGCACCTCGCCGCCGACCTCGGCGTGGACCGCGTGACCTACCACCCGGGATACACCGGCCGCCGCCCCAACAGCGTCCTGCTCGACGTCCTGCGCTCCTCGCTCGACCGGGTGCGGCCCCTGCTGGATCGCACCGGAGTGCTGCTGTGCATGGAGAACATGGGCGCCGACCGGCCCCGCTATGTGGTGTTCTCCCCGGAGGAACACGTCACGCTGTGCGAGAGCACCGGTACGTGGATGACCCTGGACATCCCCCATCTCGCCACCGTGCACCGGCCCCGGGGCGACTTCGACGAGGCGCTGGCCACGGTCGCCCCCTACGTCCGTACCGCGCACATCGCCGACATCAAGGGCTCCGACCACACCCACATCCCCATCGGAGCGGGTGATCTCCCCCTCTGGGAGTCGCTGGAGAAGCTCGGTTCTTACGGGTTCGACGGTGCGGCGATCGTGGAGGAGTTCGCCCGGGGGTACACACCGGAGGACTACCTCAAGGCTGCCCTGTCCTTCCGTGAGCGGTGGGACGCGGCGGGTGCCATGCGGGGCGAGGGCTGATGACGGAGCTTGCCGCCGCCGGTCCGGTGCGTTCCCCGCACCGGGCCGGCGGCCGTACCGGCCCGGCGGGCGACCTCCTCACGGCCGTGCACGACGACGTCGGACGCCTCACCACGACGGTCAATCTGGCCGCGTTCGAGAACGTGCTCTCGCGTACGGCCCGTGCCATGCTGCACGGCCCGCTCGCGGACCGCTATCTGATCGGACACGAGCAGGAGCGCCGGGGGCTCGACCCGCTGCTGCGCTCGGGCCTGCTCTCGGCGGCCTATCCGGGCGTCGACGCGCTGGAGCGCGCCGCCTCCGATACCGCCCGGCAGCTGCTCGGCGCGGCCTGGGTGGACTTCCGGCCGCTGTCCGGCCTGCACGCGACGATCTCGGTGTTCGCGCTGCTGACCGCCCCCGGCTCGACGGTCTACTCCATCGCGCCGGCCAACGGCGGGCACTTCGCGACCAGGCCGCTGCTGGAGTCGATGGGCCGCGACGGCCGGTACCTGCCCTGGTGCGCCTCCGCCGGAACGGTCGACCTCGCCGCGTTCGCCGAGGTCTGGCGCGCGCATCCGGGCGCCATGGTCCTCCTCGACCACGGGGTGCCGCTGGCGCCGCTGCCGGTCCGTGAACTGCGTGCCGTCATCGGGGACGGTGCGCTGCTGGCGTACGACGGCTCACACACCCTCGGCCTGATCGCCGGCGGCCGGTTCCAGGATCCCCTGGCCGAGGGCTGTGACCTCCTGCAGGGCAACACGCACAAGAGCTTCCCCGGAGCGCACAAGGGACTGGTCGCCTTCGCCGACGCCGAGCTGGGCCAGGGATTCTCCGAGCGCCTGGGACTGGCATTGGTCTCGTCCCAGCAGACCGGCCCCACGCTGGCGAACTATGTGACGACGTTGGAGATGGGCGTCCACGCCTCCGCGTACACCCGGCAGATGCTCGCCAACCAGGCCGCCCTCGCCTGCGCACTGGGCGAGTCGGGCTTCGCGGTCCACCATCCGCCGGGCGCGACGGGCCCGAGCGCCAGTCATGTGCTCCTGGTCGAAGGCGGTCGGCAGCACGACGACGCGGATCCGTACGCCCTCGCCGCCCGGCTGATGCGCTGTGGCGTGATGCTCAACGCCCGCCCGGTGGACGGGCGGGTGGTGCTCCGACTGGGCGTGCAGGAGGTCACCCGGCGGGGCATGCGCCAGCCGGAGATGTGGCGGCTGGCCGAGCTCATGGCCCGGGCCGCGCACACCGAAGGAGCCACCGCAACCGCCGACGTCGCCGGTCAAGTGGCGGCCCTGGCAGGGGTGTTCACGTCCGTGCGATACGGATTCGACGACTCGGAGGCCGCGTGATGACCACTCCGCCGCTGGTGCTGTTCCTGGGCAATGCCCGCTACGGCGAGTTCGAGCCGCTCCGTGAGGCGGGATACCGGGTCGGGTTGATCCGCGACACCACATCGCACGGCTGGTGTGCGGCCGACGACGCCTTCGACGTGGTGTGGCGCTGGGACCCGGGAGAGGGCATCGACACCCTCGCCGCCGAGCTCAAGCAGGACCCGTCGGTGTGCGTCCTCAATCTCCGTGAGGCGTATGTCGAGCACTACGCCCGGCTCTGTACGGCCCTCGGGCTGCCGGCGGTTCCGGCGGAGGACGTGGCCGCGCTGCGTTCGAAGCACCTGATGCGTCGGCTGTTCGTCGAACGCATCGGTCAGGACAGCACCGGGTCCTTCGCGAGCGTCCGCTCTCCCGCAGACATCGTGGAGTTCGGGCGACACCACGGCTGGCCCGTGGTGGTCAAACCGGCGGCGCTCTACTCCAGCCTCTTCGTCGTACCCGTGCCCGGCCCCGAGGCCGCCGCCGAAGCCTTCCGGCACATCCGGGACGGCGTCGACGGGCACGTCCGCGACAAGGGGCTGCCGGACTCCTTCCGCGCCCTGCAGGTCGAGGAGTTCCTCACCGGCAGCAACCACTCGGTGGACCTCGTCGTCGACCGCGAGGGCAACGCCTGGCCCGGTCCGGTGGTCGACGTGCTGACCGGGGCCGATCTGGGCGGCGCGGACTTCCATCACTTCGCCCGGTTCGCCCCGAGCCTGGCCCCGGCCCAGGATCGGATCCGGATGGCCGAACTCGCCGTCCATGCCGTACGGGCCATGGGCCTTCGCCTGTGCGCCGCGCATGTCGAGTTCATCCTCACACCGGCCGGGCCCCGGCTGCTGGAGGTGGGCATCCGCCCGGGCGGCCACCGCGCCCGGGTGCTCCACCAGGCGCACGGCGTCTCCTTCATGGCCGCCTACGTTGCCGTGATGCGCGGCGAACAGCCCGACCTGGGCGAGAAGTTCGACCGCCCGTTCGGCATCGTGACACCTTTCCCCCGGACGACCGGGGTGTTCACCGGCCTGCACGCCCTCGACCGCGTGACGGCGCTGCCCGCCTACTCCACGCACGCCGTGTACCACTCCCCCGGCAAGCAGGTGGGCACCGCGGCCCAGGGCCACTGGCAGACGCTCTCCATCGAGCTGACGGCAGCCCGGATGTCCGAGCTGGACCAGGACATCAGGAGAATCTGGGACATGGACGACCTGATTCACACCCGACCACAGACACCCGAGCGGACGGAACCCGAACAGTCCGGACGCCCCCACCGCCCCCATCTCCTGCTCATCGGCGGCAAGGACTCGGGCTTCCGCTCGATCGCCGACCTCGACGTGCGGATCACCCTCGTCCAGGAGCGGGCGAACCTCAGCGAACTCCAGACACGGCGCGCCGACACCCTGTTGGTCCAGGAACATCTGGAGGAGGGCCCCGTCCGGGCCGCGGCCGAGTCCCTGCACAGCACCGGCGCCCCCTTCGACGCCGTCCTGTCCTTCGCGGAATCGCAGCTGCTGACCGCCGCCCGGATCGGCGAGTTCCTGGGCCTCGCCCACAACCCCGCGCCCGCGGTCGTGCGCAGCCGGGACAAGGCCCGTATGCGTGCGCTGCTCGACGAGCACGGCCTGCCGTCCGTGCCCTACCGCGTCTGCGGCAGCCTCGCCGAAGCCGAAGACTTTCAGCGGGAGTTGGCGGCTCCCGTCGTCCTCAAGCCCTCGGACGGCTCGGGCAGCCGAGGGGTGACGCTGGTCCGCGAACCGGGGGAACTGTCCGCCGGCTGGCGGCGCGCCGCGGCGGCGGGCGTTCCGCTGGTCGCCGAAGCGTATGTCACCGGGCGGGAGGTGAGCGTCGAGACGCTCACGCTGGACGGTGTGCACGAAGTGGTGGCAGTCACCGAAAAGCTCACCTCGGGACCGCCTTCCTTCATCGAGGTGGGGCACCAGATGCCGGCGGATCTCGGTTCCGGACCCGCGGAGCGTGTGGCGGCCACGGTCACCGCGCTGCTGGACGCGCTCGGTCACCGATGGGGCCCCGCGCATACCGAGGTCATGCTGCAGGCGGACGGCTCGCCCGTCATCATCGAGACCCAGACGCGCTTCGGCGGCGACCAGATCTGGGAGATGGTGGAGTTGGTCACCGGTGTCCAACTGGCCGCCGCCACGGCCGCCGGAATCCTGGGGGCGGCAGCGCCGCCCCGCCGGCCGGCCGTCGGCGGCGGTGCTGCCATCAGGTTCTTCGCCGAGCAGAACACCGTCGTACGGTCCGTCGGCGATCTGGACGCGGTACGAGCCATGCCTGGCGTCATGACCGCGCGGACCACCGTTCGGCCTGGTCAGCGCCTTGGCCCGCTGGACGGTTCCGGGAGCCGCCAGGGGTATGTGCTGGCCGTCGGGACCGACCGGCGCGAAGCGGTGGCACGTGCCGAGGCCGCCCACCGGGCCGCCGGATTCGAGGTGAGCGGCTGAAGCACCGCGTTCCACGTCCGCTTCCTCATCACGGCCGCGGCGTGGAACGTCCTTGATGCGGTGGGCGGCGTCCGCCTCCCGGCAGCAGGGCGACCGACCTCCGGGACCGGCCGCCCTGCCTGGTGCGGCGCATCCGGGCACGGAGCCGTCAACTCGCGCCCATCAGGCGGTACATGCCGATCGAGTCGTGCCTGGCGGTGTCCGCGAAGCCGAACTTCTCGTAGAGGAAGCGCGCGGGCCCGTCCGCGATCAGCGAGACATAGGCGGTGGCGGGCGCCCGGCACTCCAGTTCCTCGGTGAGTGCGGCCATGATGCGTCTGCCGAGGCCACGCCCCTGATGCGCGGGATGCACACAGATGTCGACGATCTGGAAGGCGGTGCCACCGTCACCGACGATCCGCCCCATGCCGATGGGCTTGCCCTCGTGGTGGAGGACCACCCCGTACCACGTGTTGGGCAGGGCGAGCGCCACCGCCTCGGGGGCTTTGTCGGAGAGCCCGGCATCGTTCCGCAGCTGACGGAAGACCTCGACGGAGGGCACTCCCACCCGCAACTCGTAAGGGTCGTTTACGCTATCCATGCATTACACGCTACAAGGTGCACGGCGACCTGCCCACGGCCCGATGCCCACCCGCTTCGGCGCGGCCCGGACATCCCGATGGCCGGCCCTAAGCCAACAGCCGCTGCCTGATCAGCTCCATCACTTCCGCGCGACTGCGCCGGCCGTTGTCGGCGGCGTAGAAGTGGTTGCCGATGCGCACCGAGACGGAGATCAGACAGCGGATCTCGACCTCGTCCTCGTCGGGGCAGAAGGAAGAGAACAGCGAACGCAGGTAGTCCATACGGCGATTGTCGACGCGGCGCAGGCGCTCGGCGACGGCCGGGTCGCGGCGGGCCCAGTCACGGATCGCTATGTCGGCGGTGGTGCCCCGCACCGGCCCGTCAGCGGCGGCGGCGACGATGCCGAACAGTCGCGCCAGCCTGGCCCTGGCGCCTCCCCCGCCGCTCTCGACCTGCTCGATCACGCTCTCGGTGACCTCGTACTCCCAGGTGTCGAGCATTTCGGTGAGCAGCGCGTCCCGATTGCGGAAGTATCCGTAGAAGCCGCCCTTGCTGACGCCGAGTGCCTGCGCCAGCGCCTCGATCCGGACCGCTTCGGGGCCGCCTGCGACGAGTGCGCGCAGCCCTTCCTCGATCCACTTGCCCCGTGGCGTGCGGGTCGCGCCCATGATGTGTGCCTCCTCACGTCCCCACCGAATATACGGGGGCGTATAGATGGATCTACGCTCGATCTATACGCCACCGTATAGATCACGGACAGGGGTCTGCTCATGCGACTTCCCCGCACTGCCCACACCGACCGCCCCTGGCGGGTCCACGAGATCGCCGACGACTTCACGGTGGAGGACGTATGGGCGCTGCCCACCCCCGGCGGCCCCGACGACCTCGCCTGGCTGGTCCGCCAGATCGCCGAAGGACTCATCGGCGGGGTGAAGGGAGAAGGTCTCGTCTCCCGCACGCTCTTCGCCGTCCGCTGGAAGCTCGGAGCACTGCTCGGCTGGGACACGGCCGGCAACGGCATCGGCACCCGACTGCCCTCTCTGCGTGACCGGATGCCGGCGGACCTTCGCCAGGGTCCCCAGGGCCCCGACCTCGGCTCCTCCCCGTTCACCTCCCTCTATCAGCGGGACGACGAGTGGGCGGCCGAGATGGCCAACAAGACCGTGCACGCGGTGATGCACATCGGCTGGGTCCCGGACGGATCCGGCGGCTACCGCGGCCAGATGGCCGTCCTGGTGAAGCCGAACGGGCCGTTCGGAACCCTCTACATGGCCGCCATCAAACCCTTCCGCCACCTCGGGGTGTACCCGGCGCTGATGCGCTCCATCGGCCGCGAGTGGCAGACGAACGCCTCCCGCCGGCGCACGCACTGACGCCGACGGGGTCCCGCCAGGCGCAGAACGAGTGCCGCATCAGGAAGCCTTTGCCCCGTAGCGACGTGACACGCCGTTCGGATGCCGATCCGGACGGCGTGCGGCCGCCAGGGTGTCCGGGGCTGGAGTTCCGCACCGGACGCCTTGACCCATCGGACAGTCTCTAGCGTCGAGAAAGCCGCCGGCGTACCGCTTGGACCGCTGCCATGACCGGCAGCAGCAGGAAGGTCAGGGCCCCGACACCCGCCGTCATCGCCAACAGCACCGCCCCACCGCCACCGACATCGTCCTCACGGGCGACCACCCGCGGATCGTCCGCCTGGTACCGGACGGTCATGTGGTCGCCGGCACTTCTCTTGCCGCCGCTCTCACGTGGCGTTTCGTTCGCGTACGGGCGTGTGACCGGCTCTGACGCTCGCGCCAGAAGGCATGACGTGCCAATGCCGCTTGCCTCGGACGCCCCAGAGGCAGCACGGGGCACATCAGGCTTCCGACGGCATTTCGCGATCCGCCCTGAACCCGGCCGGCGCTTCGGTGCTGAACTCGGTTCCGCGATACGTGACTTGGACCCTGGTTCGGGTCGCCCGACGGCACACACCGTGGCCGGGCGTGGTCGCGGCATGCGTCGGAACGACAGCAGGGCACCGGTGAGATCACCGGTGCCCTGCGTCATGCGCGGCCGTCATGTCTGCCGCCGTGGCGTCGTCCACGGAAGGCGTTCGCGCGGATCACCTCCCGTGGAGGGCCCGGCCGGCGCGCTTAGCTCAGCGTCTTCAGCGCCGCCGCGTCATACGGGTGCAGTTCGTCGAAGCGGCCCGCCAGGATCTTCGCCGCCCACTCCGGGTCCTGGAGCAGGGCGCGGCCGACGGCGACCAGGTCGAACTCGTCGCGCTCCATGCGGTCGAGGAGGTTGTCGATGCTGCCGACCGCGGCGCCCTCACCTGCGAACGCACGGAGGAAGTCGCCGTCGAGGCCGACCGAGCCGACGGTGATGGTGGGCCTGCCGGTGAGCTTCTTGGTCCAGCCCGCCAGGTTCAGGTCCGAGTCGTCGAACTCCGGCAGCCAGTAGCGCCGGGTGGAGGCGTGGAAGGCGTCGACGCCGGCCGCGGCGAGCGGGGCCAGGATCGCCTCCAGCTCCTCCGGGGTCTCGGCGAGCCTCGCGTCGTATGCCTCCTGCTTCCACTGCGAGTAACGGAAGATCACCGGGAACTCGGCCGAGACGCTCTCGCGGACCGCGGCCACGATCTCGGCCGCGAACTTCGTACGGGCCACCGGATCGCCGCCGTAGGCGTCGGTACGGCGGTTCGTGCCGGCCCACAGGAACTGGTCGAGGAGGTAGCCGTGGGCGCCGTGCAGTTCGACGCCGTCGAAGCCGATCCGCTCGGCGGCCACGGCGGCCTCGACGAAGGCGCCGACGACATCGTCCAGGTCGCCCCGGGTCATCGCCTTGCCGGCGCCCTCGGTGCCGTCGACGCGGATGCCGGAGGGGCCGACGGCAGGGGCGTCGGCGTAGGGCGGCTCGCCCTGCTTGCGCACCATGCCGATGTGCCACAGCTGCGGCACGATCGTGCCGCCCGCCTCGTGCACGGCCTCGGCGACCTTCGCCCACCCCGCCAGCTGCTCCTCACCGTGGAAGCGGGGCACCCGGTCGCTCTGTCCCGCGGACTCGTGGCCGACGTAGGTCCCCTCGGTGACGATCAGGCCCACGCCCGCGGCGGCACGACGGGCGTAGTACGAGCGCACGTCATCGCCGGGCACGCCGCCCGGGGAGAACGTCCGCGTCATCGGCGCCATCACGATGCGGTTCGGGACGGTCAGGCCGTTCAGCGCGACCGGCCGGGAGAGTATCTCGGCCGCGCGGGAGGCGGAGGATGTGGAGACGGTCATCGGGATGCTCCTTGTGCGTATCAGTGGCTGTCAGCAGGTATTGGTGGGTATTGGTAGGTATGCGCCAGGTGGGGCGACGGGACGCGGGGGCGAGCGTGCGGGCGGTGGCATCGCACCGGTACGGCGAGTACGGCGAGTTGCCCTGTGATCCCGGAGACGGCCTAGGGATGCACCAGGTGCACGTCGAAGCCGTCCGTGCCGTGGCCCTCGACGGCCAGCGGCGACGCCACGGGCGGGTAGCCGCTGGCGATGAGCGAGTAGTCGCCCGCGGTCACGTCGGTGAAGGCGTACGAGCCCCCGGCGTCGGTGAGGGTGGTGCGCACGACGTTCCCCGCGGCGTCGACCAACGTCAGTCGGGCATCGGGCAGCGGACGGCCGCTCTCTCCGGCACTCACGGTGCCCCGCACCTGCGCACCGGCCGCTCCTGCGGCGCGGGGAAGCCTGATGCCGTACGCGACCGGGGTGGCCCCCGCCGTGACGGGGACGGCCTGCGGCTGGTGGCCGTCGGCGGCAGCGATCAGGACATACGGGCCACCGGCTGGGGCGTGCAGGGCGTACCGGCCGTCGGGGCGGGAGAGCGTGCGGCCCACCTGCTGGCCGTCCGGCGCGATGAGGGTGAGGGCGGCACCGCCCAGCACCTCGCCGGCGGCGTCCCGAACCAGGCCGTGGAACCCGGCCCCGGCCGGAACGGCATCGGCCAGGACGGCGTCGGCCGGGACGGCATCGTCCTGGACCGCGGACCCCGCGGCCCGATCGGCAACGGCCGTTTCCGCATGCGGAGTTGACGAGCTGCTCGCACGTGCCGGATCCGCCTCGGCCGCCCGGGGGTCGCGCGGTGCGCGCAGGCCGAGCCAGCTGATCACCGCGACCAGCACGAATGCGACGGCCCCGATTCCGAAGGTGAGGGTGAAGCCGGATTCGGCGGGCAGTGGCGGAACGCCCGCCGGCAGGTGCTCGATCGTCCTGGACGCCAGGATGGTGGTGACGATGGCGCTGCCGATCGCGCTGCCGGTGGAGCGGGATATCGAGTTGATGCCGTTGGCGATGCCGCTTTGGTGGTGCGGGACGCTCGCCATGATGACGGCGGGCATGGCGGCGTAGCCGAAGCTGACGGCCGCACCGGTCAGGAGGCCGGCGCCGATCACCGAGGCGGTGTGGGCGTGGTCCAGGGCCAGCCAGCCGAAGCCGATGCTTCCGCATACGGCGGCCATGCCGAGCGCGAGCCGGGGGCCGCGATGGCGGACGAGCCGGCCACCGACGGGCGAGGCGAGCAGCGAGATGATCGCTCCGGGCAGCAGGAACTGGACGGACGCGCGCAGGATGGACGCGTCGAAGCCGAAGCCGGTGAGCGCCTTGGGCATCTGTACGAGGTAGGAGACACCGAGGAAGTTCGCGAACATGCCGAAGCCGACGAGGATGCCCGCGAGGTTGGCCATCAGGACCGGACGGTGGATGAACATCCGCATGTCGACGAGCGGTTCGCGGACCTTGAGCTCGGTCAGGACCCAGACCGCGATCATGACGGCCGCGCCGGCGAAGGCGCCCAGCGTACGACCGGAGGCCCAGCCCCACTCGTGCCCCTGGGAGATCGGCAGCAGGAGCAGCAGCAGGGCTGCGCCGAGGGTGAGGGCACCGAGGAAGTCCGTGCGTCCGCCGCTCTTGTGCCGGGTCGCCGGGACCAGGAAGACGACGGCGAGCAGGGCGAGGACCGCGAAGCCGGTGGCCATCCAGAAGGCGTTGCGGTAGTCCGCGTCCGCCCCGGAGGTGAGCAGGCCGGTGGCGACGAGCGCGAGCCCGCTGCCGAACGCGAGGGTGCCGCTGACCAGGGCCATGGCGCCGGGCAGCTTCTGCGGCCGGACCTCTTCCCGTAGCACGGAGAGGGCCAGTGGGAAGATCGCGGTGGCGGCTCCCTGGAGCACCCGACCCAGGATCAGCAGCGGCAGCGAGCCCGCGACCGCGGCGATGACGGAGCCGACGACCATGACGACGAGCACGGCCACCAGGGTGGGCTTCTTGCCGTGCTGATCGCCGAAGCGGCCGAGCAGCGGGGTGCAGACGGCGGCGGACAACAGGGTGGCGGTCGTCACCCAGCTGACATCGGCGGCCGAGGCTCCGAGGTCGTTTCGGATCAGGCCCAGGATCGGGACGGGCAGGGTCTGCATCATCGACACGACCATGGCGGCAAGGCTCAGGGCGAAGACGATGATCGTCTCGTTCCGCTGCCCGGCGGCGGGGGCGGGGGCGGATACGACGTGGCTCATAGCTGGCGGGACCTTCTCAGTGCTTCAGCTCATAGATATTTCAGGTCATCAAGCGTTTCCGTAGACGGTAGACCTCAATAGTTCAGGCAGTCAAGTAAACAATTGATGATGTGAAGCATCTTGAGTACGCTCCCACCATGAGTGCCACCGCCCCACAGGCCCCGACCAAGCTCCAGCTGCTGGAGCTGCTCGCCGCCATCGGCACCGCTCAGTGGCGTGACTTCGCGACCACCGCGGCCCACCACGGCCTCACCGCCACCCAGGCCAAGGTCCTCGCCCAGCTCGACGACCCGCTGCCGATGCGCGGCCTCGCTGCCGTCCTGGCGTGCGACGCGTCGAACGTCACGGGGATCGTGGACCGTCTGGAGGCCCGCGCGCTGGTCCGCCGTGCGGCCGACCCCGCGGACCGACGGGTGAAGAACGTCGTCGCGACCGACGCGGGCCGCGAGATCATCCGCCGTGTGCGCGAGGAGATGCAGGAGACGCACGGCGCCCTCGACGCCCTGAGCGACGTCGAGAGCACGACGCTCTACGCCCTGCTGGACCGCTTGCGCCCAGCGGCGGAGAGCACCTGACGACCCGCCGACGATCTCCCGTTCCCGTCCCCACTCGGGCGCGGAATTTCATGCCCGACAGCCTCGATGAGCGCAGGGTGCCCCCGCCCGCGTCAGAGACTCAGCGCCCGATCGGCGCGAATGCGTCAGTGACCTTGTCGAAGACGGGGCGGTAGGTGTCCCACTCGGTTTCCGGCGCCGAGAGGTAGATGTCGTACTCCCGGCCGCCCTCGCGGCCGAAGCCGAGCTTGATGCCGCGGTACGAGCGTGCCCGCCCCTGGAACGTGAACTCCCACACGACGGCCGGCTGCCCCCGGAACGCGGTCTGCTGCATGCGCAGCCTCCGGTACACGTGGTAGTTGACCTTGGTGTTGGTCTCCATGTCCGTGAAGTGCGGCATGGGGTTCGAACCGGCGGGCTCCACCATCCCCACCGTGAGGCCGGCCCGGCCCGACTTGTCGCCGTAGGTGACGGACTCGCCCGACTGCTTGATGATCTTCCAGTCGTCCGGCACACGGAAGGCGGCGCCGATCCCACTGACCTGGTGGAAACCTTCGGGCATGGGCGGTGGCGCGGACGAGGACGCGACCGCTGAGGGGTCCTTCGGGACGCCGGCGGCGGGTGTGTCAGTACCCCGGTCGGAGGTCGCGTAGAGCGCACCCGTGATGGCCGTGGCCGCTGCCGTCACGGTGACGGTGGTCGTGACGAGAACGCGGCGTCTGCCGCCCCGCCGCCGGTCCCCGCCGCCATCGATCCGGGCGGGGTCGCTCGGCACCGTCTCGTCCTCCGTGCCCGAGGGCCGAGCCGGGACCTTGCCGTCCTGGCCGACGGACGGGCCCGCAGCGGAATCCGGGGACGAGGCCACGGCCGGTCCGGTCACCCCGGTCACCGTGGTCGGCCCAGGCACGGCCGTCGGCCCAGTCACGGTGGTCGTCCCAGGCGCCACGGTCGGCCCAGTCACCGCGGTCGGTACGGACGGTGCGGTCGGGGCGGCCGATTCCCCGAATCGTGCGGACCGCAGGGCCCGTCCGGTCTGCTCCGCCGACGGCCGTTCGTCCGGATCCTTGGACAGCAAGGCCGAGATGAGCGGTTCCAGTGGACCGGCCCGCCTCATGGGCTCCAGCGGGTCGACGGCGATGGCGTACGCGGCCTCCATCGCGGTGGGCCGGTGGAACGGCGGCCGACCCTCCACCGCCTGATACAGCGTCGCGCCCAGTGCCCACAGGTCCGAAGCCGGTCCGGGCTTCCGCCCGCGTATGCGTTCCGGCGCCATGTAGAGGATGGACCCCACCATCTCGCCGGTCTTGGTCAGGGTCGAGGCGTCGGCGGTCATCGCGATGCCGAAGTCGGTGAGCACCACCCGGCCCTCGGCACCGAGCATGACGTTGCCCGGCTTGACGTCGCGATGCAGTACGCCCGCGGCGTGCGCGGCCCTCAGGGCGGCGACCATGGCCAACCCGATGCGGGCCGCCTCCGCCGGCGGAATGGTTCCGTGCCGCCCGAGGAGATCGCTGAGCGTGACGGCCGGCACATACTCCATGACGATGCAGGGTTGGCCCGCGTCGTCCACGACGTCGTGGACCACGACCACGTTGGGATGCACGATCCGGGCGGCACTGCGCGCCTCACGGCGCATCCGCTCGTAGAGCGTGGCGAGCTCGTCGTCGGACATCTGCGGTTGCGCGTGCAGCCGCTTCAGCGCCACCTGGCGGCCCAGGACCTCGTCCTGCACCCGCCACACCGTGCCCATGCCGCCACGGCCGATCCGCTCGATGAGCCGATAGCGTCCGGCGATGAGCCGCCCCTCGTCCGACACTGCCTGCCCTCCGCCGGATCTGCCACTTTCACGTCGTCGCAGTCGTCGTCTCACCATATCTGCCGTACGCCGTGCTTCCTCAAGAGCCAGGCAGGCTGACTGCGGCACCCGCTGACGCACGTCGCGGACGAATGCTGCGCTGCCGATGCAGACGTCAAATGGGGCGTGGCCGTTGCCTCGGTCCGCGGAAAATGCGTCCGAGCGGCGTCCGGACAACCGACCTGACAACCGAACGGCCGGCGGCGGCCCACGGCCCGCCGGGCCGCCGGGACCGGACGGGCTCGGCCAGCGGCACACCGTCCGCCTCGCCCGCCGCAGGGGATCTGATTCCCGGCGGTGGCGCAATACCTTCCTTGACGGTCCGGTCGCTTCGGCAAATCGTGCGATCGCTGCGCCTGCGGGGAAGCGGCGCAGGTCAGCGGGGGTTTCCTCGCTGCTTCACATGATCCTTCTCTTAGGAGAGTTCTGCCCTTGTCCGGCGAACGGCACCTGCTCAAGGTCTACAGCGACCGCACTTACGTACACGCCACCACCGTGCGCCACCAGGGCACCACGGTGGCCCTCGCGATGGACGACCAACGGCGCCTGGTCTACACGGTTCTCGATCTTGCGCACCATGATGAGGCCAAGGGGCGAACTGGATGCCGCCTACTGGTCGGAGAACCCGCTGCCGCTGCGCTTCCCTTCCGAGATCACGGACACCGGGTTCGCCGTCGCCGGGGCCACCTCGTTACCCGTGGTGAAGAACGGCCGGCGTTCGGAGGCGGCCGCGGGCGAGCGGCTGAACGAGGAGGAAGTGGACCCGGTCATCCACCACGGCGAGGCTCACGGCCGCCGCACCCTTCCACGCCCTCTCGGACGGTACGCACCTCGTCGTGCTGCGCCAGTCCATCGGCGCGGACCACCTCGACGCGGTCCACAAGCTGGCCGGCGGCGGATCCTCCGGCGATCCGGAGCGCGACGACTACGTCACCGACCGCGCGGGCGCCAAGGTGCCGCTGGTCGCGGACACCCTCCCTGTGCGACCGGTTCCTGCTCGTCGGCGGGGAGCCCAAGCCCGTCCTGGAGGCCCGCTACCGTCGCAGCCGGCACAGGACCCGGCCGGACTCGGCCAAGGACAGCCTGGGCACGACCGACATGGAAGGCCGCCCCTTCCACGAGCCCACACAGGAACTGTCCTTCGTCCGCCACCTGACCGGTGGGCACTTCACCGCCCTGCTGGTGCCCACCGCCGTCCACGGGCGCCAACGCTGGCAGGTCTTCGCGCACAACGACGCCACGGGCCGCATCGACTCCTTCAACATCGAACAGGGCCACGACGGCTTGTTCAACCTCCAGGGCACCCAGGCATGGACCAGTCCGGACCCGGCCCACCAGGACGCGGTCTATGAACCGGCCCCCGGCACCTGCCCGTTCACCGGGATGCCCCTGATACCCGTCGTGAGCACCGAAGGCCATGCGGAGACCGCGCTGGCGTTCGGCGAGGGCGACGCCCATGTGCGCGTCGCCGAGGGGCCCGGGCTCGCCGGCCGTGACTTCACGGTCGAGTTCTGGGCGCGGCGCACCGAGACCGACCGCGAGGAGTATCTCGTGGGGCACGGCGACGCCACGGGCACTCCACGCAACTCCCTGCACATGGGCTTCCGGGCCGACAGCCGGTTCACCTTCTCCTTCTCCAACGACGACTTCGACACCGACGTACGGGGCGACGACACCGCCTGGCACCACTGGGCCTGCGTCTTCGAGCACGCCACGCGCCGCCAGACCGTCTACCGCGACGGTACCGAGGTCGGCACCCGTACCGCGGACGGCGCCTACGCCGGCGCCGGCCCGCTGCTGCCGGGCAAGGCCCTGTGGTTCGGCAGCGCCCGGGCGGAGTTGGACGAGGTCCGGATCTGGGGCCGCGTCCGCACCCGACCCCCGGACCGGCACGGCGACCGACGAGGCGTATCTCGCCACGGTCGACTTCGGCGTGGGGCGCGACGGACGGCGCGCGCAGATCCCCGACGAGCTCGAACTGCCGGTGCTCGCCGCGCCGGACGGCAGCGCCGACGTCGAGACCATCAGCGAACTGGACGGCCGGATAATGCAGTTGGTCCAGGACATCGCGGCCAAGGAGGGCGAGGTCGCCGGCCTCGCCCGGCAGACCGCCGACGTGCCGGAGCCGGAGCGGCTGCGCGAGGCGTACCACGAGCGGTCGCAGGACCTCGGCGGCTGGGCGTTCCGGCTGCGTTTCAAGAACGCTCGGGACGGCAAGCCGCAGTACCTCGCGGTGCGGGGCGACGGACAAGGACAGGGCAGCTACCCACCGCCGATCCGGACCGCCGACCAGGACGCGAAGTCGGCGCTGTGGACCCTCCAGATGCCGCCCGGCTCCAGCTGGAACGGCTCCATGCTCTACAACGTGCTCAACCTCCACACCGGCAAGGACATGAACGTCTCCGGCGCGAGCCGGGACAACGACGGTGAACTCATCATCTACCAACGGGAGTCCGGCGCCCGGAACAGCCTCTTCGGCATCTACGACCGCGGCGACGGCTACAGCACCCTGGTCAACCGGAACAGCGAGAAGACCGTCTGCGCGCCCGATCGGCTGGACGATCGCGTCGTCCAGTACGACTCGGCCACGGTCACCGAGTCCGGCGAGGGCCTGGTCGCCTTCGAGCGGGTCCGTCTGCACGACCTCGGGCACCCCGACATCCGCGACGCGGGCAAGCGGGTGGAGGCGCTCGACGCCCAGCTCCTTGAGCACCTCCGGCGCCCTGCTGGCCTTCGCCCGGCTCGCCGTCGTCCGCAATAGCGGGCGGTCGATGCAGGAACGCAAGGGCAGCAAGGAGATCACCGCGGCCGGCCCCGACGGCAAGCCCGTCAGGCAGAACATCGAGCTGGTGGAGTCGGTCGACGTCCAGGAGTGGCAGGACATCCGGTTCGTCATCGACGGCGACGAAGCCGGCACCGCCCGGTACGAGGGCCAGGCCCGTCAGTCGGACCGCAAGCCGCCGTGCTGGCGGGTGATGCACCGCGTCACCTTCGTCAGCCGGCTCCTGCCGCCCGTACCGCCCGCCGGCGCCCCGCCGCTGGAGCGCACCATGCGGGAGCTCGACGTGGAGAGCAACTACGAACTCATCCGCCGTCTCGACCCGTACGTCAAGGCCGCGGCCACCGGTCGCGACGAACTCGCCGAGGCCGTGTGCACCGCCCTGTCCGCGCACCTGCCCGAGCTGCTGCCGCACGCGGAGGAGGTGACCGGGTTCCTCGCGCAGTACTACGGCGTGGAGGGCTGACACCCACGTGACTGCGCGGTGCCGGGGCGGGACTGTCACGCCCGCCCCGGCACCGGCCGAGCCGGCGCACTCGTCCGGCAACAGGGGAACCGCACGGCATCGCCTTCCGGCACGGCAGTGGCGGGACGGCGTGCGCTACCGCGTGCTCCGCGACGCGTTCCCCACCGGCCGGGAAGCGTCGGTCGCGGCGTCGAACGGCGCGCCGGGCCGACCACGCCCATCCGTCCGCGGGCATCGAAGGGGCGGCGATGTCGACGGTCGCCAGGTGTCCGTTGAGCGCAAGAGACCGCCCCGGAGCCCCAACGGTCCGCCATAGCACCGACATTGGGACCGTCACCATCGAGAACCTCGCCCTCGTCGCAGTGCCACGCCCCACAAACCGACCTCCGCGGTGCGCGGCATGCGCCTCCAACCCCGCACCGAACAGCCGTTCCCTATGCTGGCGACATGATCGATGTACCGCTTTCAGCGCTGGAAGTCGCAATGGTCCAGTCCGGCACCCGAGCCATGGACACCCTGCGCGACACCACCGCCTTCGCACAGGGACTGGACCGACTGGACTACCACCGGATCTGGTACGCCGAGCACCACCACTCCCCCGCCATCGGCGCGTTCCCGCCCGTCGTCTTGATCGCGCACGCCGCCGCATCGACCTCGACCATCCGGCTCGGATCGGGCGGAGTACTGGCGCCCAACCACGCACCCCTCACCCTCGCGGAACAGTTCGGCACACTGGCCGCCCTGCACCCGGACCGCATCGACCTGGGAGTGGGCCGCGGCCCCGGCACGTTCGACGATGCCACGGCACGGGCGCTGCGCCGCGGAGCCGGCCCGACGACGGATGCGGAGTACCACGACGACGTGGCCGCGATCCTGTCCTTCCTGGTCGACGAAGTCGCCCTCGGCCCGATGCCGGAACCCTGGCTGCTGGCCTCCAGCACCGCGGGCGCGGCCCTCGCCGCGGAACTCGGCCTGCCGATCGCCGTCGCACACCACATCAGGCCGCAGAACACCCAGGCAGTGCTGGAGCGGTACCGTGCCGGTTTCACCCCGTCCCGCTGGTGCGAACAGCCCCGAGTGCTGCTGTGCGTGGAGACGGCGTGCGCCGAGACGGAGGAGGAGGCGGCGTGGCACATCGGGCCGATGAGCGTCGTCAAGGCAGGGCTCCTCAAGGGCATGAGCGAGATCCCCTTCCCCACGCCCGAGGAGGCGGCCGCCCACCCCTTCACGGAAGACGAGCGACAGGCCCTGGCCGGCTTCCGCGCCCAGCAGGCCATCGGGACGCCCGAGAGCGTCGTGGGCCGACTGGCCCAGCTGGCCGGTGAGACCGGAGCAGACGAACTGATGCTGACCACACCCGTCTACGACCTCCGCCACCGTCTCCGTTCCTACGAGCTCATCAGGCAGCACTGCGAGGCCACGGCCACGCGGTAGCACGGCCACGCGGTGCACAGCACAGCTCGACGCCACGGCGTGCCGGCCCGAGCCAACGTCAACGTGGACGTGAGTGTGGGCGTGTAGGTGGACGTGGACATGAGCATCGATATGGACTGGACGTCCAGGATGACGGCTGCTCGGACCGACTGGCCGCTGCGGCCACATCGACCCTCGCGGAGAGGCATCGGAATGCGGTGGATGGACACGTTGGCGCACGAGGCCGAGCAGCGTCCGCCTGCTCCGGTCCTGACCTACTTCCGTCAGGGCGCCGGAGCCGGTCTGTCGGCCGCGGAAGCCGAGGCGCACTGGGACGCACTGCGTCTGCTGCCCCATGTGCTGCGGGACGTCAGCATGGTCTCCACCCGGACCTCGGTGCTGGGATCCGAGGTCGACACACCGGTGCTGGTCGCCCCTACCACGTTGCAGCTTTCGGCACACGAGGAGGGCGAGGTCGCCATGCTGCGCGGTGCCGCCGCCGCGGGATCGCTGGTGTGCGTCTCCAGCAACGCGGGGGTGCCGTTCACGTCCCTGGCGGACTCCGGCCCATGGTGAGTGCAGGCGTATGTGCTGCGCGACAGGCAGCTGACCGTGGAACTGCTGGACCGTGCGCGGCAGGCCGGGGCCACAGCCGTCGTTCTGACCGCGGACACCCCCGTCGTCGGGCAGAAACACAACACCGGCCCGAGCGTGTGGGAGACCGTTCCCCCGGAACATCTCCTGGCCAACGTCGACCGACAAGGCGTAGAGGCCGCGCGGTTGGAGAAGGCGGCCGACCTGACTCCGGCAACCATCGACTGGCTGCGCAGCACCCTCGGTCTTCCGGTGGTGGTCAAGGGGGTGCTGCGCGCGGACGACGCCCGTGAGTGCGTGGCCGCCGGCGCGTCGGCGGTGTGGGTGTCCAACCACGGCGGCCGGCAGTTGGACGGCGCGATCGCGACGGCCCGGGCGCTGCGACCGGTGGCCGACGCCCTGGCGGGCACGGACGCCGAGATCCATGTCGACGGCGGTGTCCGCACGGGGCGGCACGCACTCACCGCCCGCGCTCTGGGCGCCACGGCGGTTTTCGTCGGACGGCCGACGCTCTGGGCGCTGACCGTCGGTGGAGCCGCCGGGGTGCAACGGCTGCTCACCGAGCTCACCGAGCTCACCGCGGAGCTGGCCCGTGCCATGGCCCTGGCAGGCACACCGGATATCCCCTTCCTCACCCGCGGCCTCGTCTCCGGTTGAGCGCCGACGTCCCGCGGCACGGACCTCGTGAAACATCGCCGGCCGCCCCGGCACCCGTCGACTGTGAACCACCGGAAAGCGGTGGGATGTCGGCGCTTCCGAACACCCCACCCTTCCCCATCTCCAGCCGCCCATGCCGTGCCTGGCGCGCCGGAAGCCGGACCGCTATCCGGATGCTTCCTGGTGGGGCCCGCGTGCTCGTTGGATGCCTGCGATGATGCTGCGGGCCCAGGCAGCGGGCGACGGCGTGGTGAGCAGGGCAGCGAGGCCCGCGGTGTGTGCCTCACGCTGGGCGGGAGTCATGTCCAGCGCCTGGCTCAGGGCGTCGACCAGGTCCTGTGGGCTGTGCGGGTCGGTGAGCAGGGCGGCGGCGCCGAAGTGTTCGGCGGCGCCGGCCTCTCGGGACAGGATGAGTGCACCCGAACGTCCGGTGGCGGCCTTGGCGACGATGTACTCCTGCGCGGTGAGGTTCATACCGTCGGCGAGCGAGGTCACCCAGAACACGTCGGCCGCCAGGTAGTGGTCGACGACCTCCGGAAACGGCAGGGAACAGGGGTGGTAGTCGATCGGGGACCAACCGCGCGCCGCGAAGCGGGCGTTGAGCGTGCCGATGGCGTCTTCGAGCTCGGCGCGGGTGGTGTCGTAGGCGTGGATGCCCGGCTCGGGCGGCGGGCAGATCAGGCGGAAACGGAGTCGGCCGCGCAGTTCGGGGCGCGCTTCGAGGAGCGTGGCGATGGCGCGGACCTTCTGCACCGGGGCCTTGGCGTAGTCGAGGCGTTCGACGGACAGGACCAGCAGGGTGCCGTCGTCGCAGGCGGGGCGGAACGGGCGGGAGCGGGCCAGGGTGGCGACGGCCTGGCGGTCGATTCCCAGGGGATGGACGCCGGTGCGCGGCGGGTGGCTGGCGTCGGCGAGGAGGTCCTCGAAGTGACGGGCGGAAGAGGCGGTGTGGAAGCCGGCCCAGTCCAGTTGGGCGAGGGAGGAGCGCAGCTGTTCGGCGACGGGGAGCCGCCGGAAGATGTCCGGGTGGGGGAAGGGCGTGTGGTGGAACAGGCCGATGTGCAGGTCGGGCCGTTGGGACCGGAGGATGCCCGGGACCAGCCAGAGGTTGTAGTCGTGCAGCCAGACCGTCCCTCCGCGTTCCGCGTGCGTACTGAGGTGGCGGGCGAAGTCCTCGTTGAACGCCTCGTAGTCGGCCCACTGGGACGCCGTGTGGCGGATGAGGTGCGGTTGGGACATCAGCGCGGGCCACAGCGTTTCCTTGCACGCGCCGTGGAAGTAGCCCGCCCACCGTCGGGCCGGCACCGGCAGGAACGCCATGGGAAGGTGCGTGGGCGGTTCGGGTGCACCGGTAGGCATACCAGACGGGTCGCCTGTGGGGACACGGGCGGATTCGCCGGCCGATTCGCCGGCTGGGACGCCGCCTGGGACACCTGCCCGATCGTCCTGGACGAGGGCGGCCGCCCAGATCGCGGCGGAGGCGTGTGGGCTGCCGTCGGCGAGGGCGGAGGTCAGGGTCGGGAGGATTCCATTGGGACTCATGGGCCGGTGCCACTCGCCGCGGGTCCAGTGCAGCGGCGGGCGGTGATACCCGATGACCACCGGTGCGGAGTCCCGTACCCACCCGAGGCGTTCCAGGGCGGAGAGAATCGCGGCGGCACCATGGAGTTCCGGCCGGTACACGCGGTCGGTCGTGGGTACTCGGGCGGACAGCCCCGGCTCGGCGTTGCCGACGATTACTCCGTGGGTGCCGAGGCCGAACATCGAGAGGTCGTTGAGGGAGTCGCCGGCCACGAGGATCCGGGTGGTGGGCCACTGGAGTTTGCGGGCCAGCTGGCGGACTGCCGGCCCCTTGCCTGCCTGGGGCGGAAGGACGTCGAAGTAGCGACCGTCGGAGTATGTCCACGAGCAGCCCAAGTCCTCGACGGCTGCCGTGAGATGTTCGGTGAGGTGTCGCGGGGGCAGGTAGTACGAGCAGCGGCCTTCCTGAGCCACGCCGTCTTGGTAGGCGAGCTGCGGGAACCGGCGGGCGAGGGCCGCTCGCACCCGATCGTGGCCCGGCCAGGCCGCACGGAGCTGGGCTTCCAGGACGTCGACGTGGCTCATGTCGGTGGCGTCGACGACGCTCGCCCCGACGTCCGCGATGATCCACCGGGGCGGCGGAACGAGCTGATCGCGGTGGAGCAGGGCCTGGACGGACGACAGGCCGCGGCCGGTCGCGAAGACGACCGTGATCTCCGGGTGACGCTCCAACGCCCGGCGTAATCGCCGCCGGCCGTCCTCGTCGCCTCCCAGCAGGGTGCCGTCCAGGTCGGTCACCAACACCTTGACGTTGGTGTGCGCCGGCTGCACACCGGCGTCGGCATGGCTCGCTCTTTCGGCCATGGGCCCCTCTCGTCATCGGTGTGTTCAAGGTCGGTCGGCCGTGGGGCCTAGCCGCTAAGCATGCCAGGCAGGAGGGCCGGTTCGTCACCCCATCGCGGGCGACGGACGCCACCCCGCCGCCGCCCTCGCAGCCGCGCCGTCGCGTCGTTCGTCGACGGGCAAGTCGACACAGACATGGCGGCGTCGCCGGCCCGGGTGGCCGCCGTCGCTCGGGAAAGGCAGGGGTAGGACCTCGACTGCGCCCGGCTCGCGTGACCGACCCCGGACGGCACACCACCGCCCAGTCCGTTGCGCCGGCGCCGACGTTGCCCGGTGTGCGCGCCGACGCCTGCGCCGTTTGCCTCACCGGGCGGTCGTACGCCCCCCGAACGGGCTTGTCGCACCGGGACACGGCAAGTTGAGTGGTCCATACACCATCACTGGCCTCGTCGGGCTTTCCCAAGGGCGCGCCTTCCATGCAGTCACGCTGTCGCGACGCAATCGCCTTCCGCCGCTACCAGGCACCGGACCCCGTGGAAGCGCACCGCCCGCCCCTCTCAGTCGGCGGGCCAGCCCCATCTGCTCACCCCAAGCCCGCGGGGCCCCTGCACTGCCGTCGGCCGACAGCGCACTCCCGACCGCCTCGCTCGGGTGCTCCCCGTCCGGAAGAAGCAACACCATGCCGCAGGACACCGTGTTCGTCCTCCCGTTTTCGCCGCGCGTCAGCCCCGACGTCGAAGCGGCACGGCACCGCAGCCTTGCCTGGTGCCGCCGCCAGAACCTGGTGACCCACCCCGTTGACGAGCAGCGCTTCCTCCGCTGGGACATCGCCGGGCTGATGGCCACCTGGTGCCCCGGGGCGAGCCGGGACCAGCTGGACCTGACGGTGGACGCGGTCGTGGTGGCCACCTTCCTGGACGATCACATCGACAGTCCCCTGGCCGATCAACCCGACCAAGTCGACGTCGTCTGCCGCGACTTCACCGCTGTCATTGCCTCCCATGGCTCCTCCCCGCCGCACGCCGGTCCGCTGGTCACGGCGTTCGCGGAGGTGTGGCGCCGCCTGGCGCACGGCGCCACACCAGATTGGCTGGAACGCACCGGGCAGCACTGGCGGTGGTACATCGGCGCCTACACGCAGGAGGCCGACAACCGTGCGCACCGCCGCGTCCCGACACGGGCCGAGCACTTCGCCCTGCGCCGCAGGTCGGGCTTCGTCTACGCCATGTTGGACCTCAGTCAGAAGGCATACGGCTTCGAACTCCCCCACCATCTCTACGCCCATCCCGTGCTGCGCCGGATGCTGGACATCACCGCGGACGTCGTGGACACCCTCAACGACGTGCACTCCCTGGAGAAGGAGGAGTCGCGCGGCGATCTCCACAACCTGGTGCTCGTCATCGAGCACGAACAGGGCTGCGACCGGCGCACCAGCATCCGGGAGATCCAACGGATGATCACGTCCTGGTGTGAGGAATTCCGCACCCTGGAGCGCCGACTGACCGCCCCCGGGGCGGGGCAGGACGCCGAGGTCGCGAGCCGGATGGCCGATGCGATGCGCACCGCCATGAGCGGCTACCTGCACTGGAGTCGGACCTGCGCACGGTACTCGCGGCTGGTTCCCCCGGGCGAGTCGGCCCTCGTCACCGATCTCCTCAAGGAGCACTGACCATGGTCCGGCTCATGACGCTCCGACCGTACCGGCCACGACGACGGGCCCTGGTGGTCGGAGCAGGCATCGCCGGCCTGCTCACCGCACGCGTGCTGGCCGATTCGTTCGCCGAGGTGGAGGTTCTCGAACAGGACCTGCTCCCGACGACGCCCGTCCAGCGTCCCGGCGTAGCGCAAGGTCACCACGTACACGGACTGACCGCGCGCGGGGCGGAAGTGATGGAGCGTCTGTTTCCTGGCCTGGACGGCCAGTTGGCCGCGGCGGGCGCCCCTGGAGGGGACTTCGGGCAGATCGTCGCCTTTCGCTTCCCCGACTGCTGGTCGCCGCGCGTCCCCACCGGAATCCCGCTGCGGACCTTCAGCCGCCCCCTGCTGGAAACGCACCTCAGGCACCGGCTGACGGCGCTCGACCGTATCCGCATCCGCGACGGTATACGCGTGACCGGCGTGACCGGGAGCCCCACTCACGTGACGGGCGTGCGCGTACGCATCCGCACAGCGGCCACCACCGTCACCCCCGACGGCCCCACCGTCCCCCCTGACGGCAGCTTCAGAAGCTGCTCTCCGGCACGGCGTAGCGAAAGGGAGACGTCCCATTGCCGGCCCCCGCCGGTTCGCCACCGATGCGCATCTCCGAGAAGCACGTCGGTCGACGGATCGGCCAAGGCCCGTCGAAGCCGCCCGCATCCGGCCCGAACCCGATCGATCGATCGATCGATCGATCAAGGGTGACCAGCCTCGAAACGCAACGTGACCGACGGCAGAGAGCGGCGACGATGGATGGCCGCCGCGACAGCAGGTGGTTGCGTCTGGTCCCATCGTCGATAATGCCTCGACGCTGCATGAACGTCGAGGATCGCAAGTCAGCTCGAAGACGCAACTTCCCTATCAGAATCCGCCATTTCATTAACTTGCGGGAACCCTGTGCTGCAGCATCGACATCCTCACCCGTAGAGATGCACACCGGTGCGTCCGGCACGAAGTGGGGGCAATATGACACGTAAGGCGCAACGGTCCGTGAGAGTGCGGAAGGCGACCGCCGGCCCCACGGCGGCGGTGGTCGGCGGACTGGCCCTGCTGATCGGGGCGGCGGCTCCTGGACAGGCGACCACCGCGGCGGCGGCTGCGGGGGCACGGTCCGCACCGAGCTGCGGTGCCGCTGCAACGGCGCCCATGACTGCGGCAACGCGGCTGAACGCCGCATCGAGGGCGGAAACAGCCCCAGGCACGGGCCTCACCGACACCCCGGCCCCGGCCGTCACGGGAACTGCGGCCCAGCAGCTCGCCTACAGCCTCGCTCCGGAGGCGCCGATCGGCCTCTGGGCGTCCTCGAACCTCACCCTGCGCACCCCGGTCTCCAAGGGCACGGTCCGTCTGGACGTCACCACGCAAGGCTTCATCGCGGCTTCGCTCCTGATGCAGCGTTATGACGAGAAGAGCCACCGCTGGGTCGATCTGGACGTCCAACCCACCGGCAGCGAACAGCCGGACAAGGGGGCGTTCTCGTTCCCCCTCTCGGTGACCGCGAGCCCCGACCGCCCCGCCACGGTGGCTCTCCGGGTCCAGGCCATCGACCGTCCCGGCCGTCTGGCCGTGACCGCCTCGGTCAACGACGGCCACGGCCATACCTACCGCGCCCCGACGCGTAACACCGTCGTCGACCGGCCCACCACCGCGGTCACGGGCTGGCCGCACGGCGCCAGCCTGGTGCGCGGCGGCGCGGCGAAGGAGTTCGAGCTCACGGTCAAGAACACCACCAAGCGGGCCTACCCGGCGCTCAACGCCGAGTACTTCGCCTACGGTCAGAGCGACGGCCGCGCCCTGGCCCCCAAGGACCTGGTGCTGCAGCAGTACGTGCCCGGCCAGGGGTGGCAGCGTGTGTCGTTGGTGCCCGGCGGCTGCGACCCGGGCATGGGCGCCGAGCTGATCCCGACCGCAAAGAAGCAGCTGGCACCCGGCGCCACCGCCGTGTACCGGATGCGTCTGGCCGTCGTGGGAGGCGCTCCCCTGGTCAACGTGGAGGCAGGTGTGTCGGTGGGTGCCGGCAACACGTCGTTCTCCTACCAGAACCTGCCGTTCACGATTCGCGCCAAGTAGCACCTGACGAGCGCCTCGCTCCCCACGGGGAGTCGAAGGGAAGAGAGGCCCGGCGCCTTCTCGCCTTCGACTCCCCGTCGGCGTGTGTGGCCGACGTCCGGTGCGCACCCACCAGCGTCCGGGGAAGCGCCGCAGCCGACGGAGCCCACTGGAACGCCAGCAAGCTGACCAACAACCCGCAGAATTCCGCTAGTTCGACCATCAGCAGCCCCCACTCTCTCATCTACCGCCCTCCCCTCCCCCGGTCTTTCACGACGATTCCATCGAGCCTTTCTACCGTCCTTCCTGACGTCTTCGCGGTGCGCAATGCCTGAGACGCGCGCTCTGCCATCGGGCTGCCTGGGCGGCAGCCGAGCAGTGGCGCCGGTTCACCGCGGATACGTGCCAATCCGGCTGAGACAGAGAGGCAAGTCATGACTTTCCGGAAGGTGCGGAACCCCATCGTCAGGGGCATGGTGGTTGCAGCCCTGGCAGTACCGTCCCTGATGCTGGCCGCAGGCCCGGCATCGGCCACGACCGACGACATCGTCACGGTCGCGAACGCGAATCTCGACCATCATGCCTGCGACGCGAACAGCACCGGCGCGCAGGGGTACAACTCCAGCTGCACCGGCGCGGGCGGCTCGCCGGAGAACTGGTGCGCCGACTTCGCGTCCTGGGTCTGGGCGCAGGCGGGCTTCAACGTCAACGGACTGACGCCGGCAGCCGGCAGCTTCGGGCAGTACGGTGCCGGACTGCACCCGGATCCCCATGTCGGTGACGCGGTCGTCTTCAACTACAACGGCAACGGATACGCCGATCACGTTGCCATCGTCACGGCGGTCAATCCCGACGGGTCCATCGAGAGCATAGGCGGCAACGAGGTCACCAACGACCCTGCGTCCTCCTCCGTCCACCACGACGGCCCATACAGCGGTGCGGTGGGCGACAGCTCGTACTGGAACATGTCGATCAGCGGCTACGTGTCTCCGACCAACTAGCCCCCCAACAACTCGTGACGGTTCGCCGGTTCGACCGGCGAACCGTTGCGGTTTGTGGCGCCGACTGACCGTCTCAGAACGACCGCGGTATGCGGCGTGGCCTGCACGACATCCGCAGCTCCGTGAGGTAGCGCTTGGTGACCCGCTCTCCGTACCGCGTGTCGATCAGTGCGGCGATGCATCCCAGCAGCCCTTCCCTCGCCTTATGAGGCAGCGCTCGGTGGCCCGACTAGGTCCGCAGCACCTCCAGAACAGCTCCGACGGGTACCCGGCCCACCGCACCCTCCTGATCTTCCGGTCAGCGTTCCACCGCGGTCGCAAGAGTGGGTGGCACGGTTTCAGAGCGAAGGAGCCGGTGGCCGGGGTGCTGGCCCCGAGTCGTAAGAGATCGGTTTAGAAGCACTCCCTACCGTTGGCCACAGACATCGCATAGCCAGCCCTGGCCGCCTCCCTTCCCGCCCTGTATGGAGCTGCTCGTGACACCCTCCGACAACCCCGCGCGTGCTCGGTTGCGTACGCTGCGCCCTCGGCTGCCTCTGCCGATGGGGCAGCCGCAGCCTGGTGCACCGCTCCGCGCCCGGCAGAAGCGCGGCCTCCTCACCACCTCGGCGCTGATCGCAATGGGCGCGATGGCCTTGTCCGGGTGCGGCGGGAGCGGCGGGGCGGGCGGCGACGAAGGAGCCAAGGACGCGTCCGGCATCAAGATCGAGGTCTCGGCGCGGGACGGTGCCGTCGACACCGGTCTCAACACCGGTGTCAGGGTCAGCGGCGGCAAGCTGACCGACGTGCGGCTGGTCCAGGTGGACAACGGCGCCATGGTCAAGGGAGCGATAGCCGCCGACGGCACCTCCTGGAAGCCGTCGGCCCAGCTGGCGCGCGGCACCAAGTACAAGCTGGTCGCCGACGCCAAGGACGACGAAGGTCGGACGGCCACCGAGAACGCCACGTTCACCACGGTCTCCCCCCAGCACAGCTTCACCGCCTCCTACACCCCCGACGACGGCAGGACCGTCGGCGTCGGCATGCCGGTGTCCTTCACCTTCGACAAGTCGATCGCCGACAGGAAGAACGTCCAGTCCCACATCACGGTGACCTCCAGCAGCGGCCAGCAGGTCGTCGGGCACTGGTTCGGCGCTCAGCGCCTGGACTTCCGTCCCCAGGAGTACTGGAAGACCGGCTCCAAGGTCACGATGAAGATCGACCTGGATGGTGTGAAGGGCGGAGGCAACCTCACCGGCGTGCAGTCCAAGACGGTGACCTTCACCATCGGCCGGTCCCAAGTCTCCACCGTCGACATGCACACCCAGACCATGACGGTGGTTCGGGACGGCAAGACGATCAAGTCCGTGCCGATCTCCGGTGGCAGCCCGAAGAACCCGACCTACAACGGTCAGATGGTGATCTCGGAGAAGCTCGTGCGGACCCGGATGGACGGCTCGACCGTCGGCTTCAGTAACCCCGGGGACTCCTACGACATTCCGGATGTGCCGCACGCGATGCGGCTGTCGGCCTCGGGCACCTTCCTCCACGGCAACTACTGGGGAAACCCTTCGGTCTTCGGTCGTACCGGCACCAGCCACGGTTGCGTCGGCTTGCGGGACGACAAGGGCGGCGGGGGTGAGACCCCGGGCAAGTGGTTCTTCGACCAGTCACTCGTCGGCGACGTTGTCGTCGTCAAGAACTCGCCCGAGCAGACCGTCAAACCGGACAACGGCCTCAACGGATGGAACCTGTCCTGGTCCGACTGGCAGGCCGGCAGCGCACTGTGACCGGCGTCCACCCCCTGTGTTCCGCAGATCGGTCCTACCGCTCGACCGTGCCGGGTTTCCGGCTGATGGACTCCTGATAGATGTCCGCGTAGGTGCGCGAGTCCTTGACCAGGCCGTCGCAGAAGGCAGCGACATCATTGCCGATGAGTTCCAGGACCCCCTTTCCGGCCGCGACGCCCTCCTCGAAGAAATCGACAATCCCTGACAGCAGGGTCCCGTCCGGCAAGTCGATCGGTCCGACCTTGAAGAAGTACTTCTGCATCTCCTTGTAGGCGATTTGATAGTCCGGCGGGAGCGCCTTGACCCGCGCCATGTGCGCTCGCCACTGCTTCTTTCCCTCAAGGATGTCCTGGATGCCCATGTCAGCCTCCTAGCTGGCCCAATTTCCTTGCGACGTTCCGGTTCAACTGCTCGCGCCACCGGTCGCGATAGCTCCGAGCGCCTTCTCCGCCGGCCAGCGCCGCGCAGAAGCCCTGGACGTCGTCGCCCAGCACCTCTTGAATGCTCTGCCCATCCGCCGCTGTTTCTTCGAGCAGCCCCAGGGCACCGTCGAGAATCGGCATCAGGTTGCGACCGGTGAAGTCCGAGTAGGGCGAGAGGTGGACCTTGATCTGTTCCCACGCCGCCCGGTGGTCGGCCGGCAACGCCTCGGCCCGGGCCTCGAACGCCTTCCATTCCCTGGTGAGGTCGCTGCCGGTAATGGTCTCCCAGAAATTCATCTCCCGCCCTCCTTGAGCTTGTCGATTCGTGATGAGAGGTACTCCCACTTCGCCCAGAACTTCACGAGTTCTTCGCGCCCCGCATCGTTGAGTGCATAGAACTTGCGCGGCGGCCCCACCCCGGATGGTCGTTTCGTCACCTGTACGAGCCCGTTCTTCTCCAGCCGCAGCAAGATGGTGTAGACCGTCCCCTCGACGACGTCGGCGAAGCCGAGTTCGTTCAGTCGACGTGTGATGGCGTACCCATAGGTCTCCTCGCTGTCGATGATGTGAAGCACGCAGCCCTCAAGCGTGCCCTTCAACATCTCCGTCAGGTCGTCCATGGCGGGCCTCCTCTTCGAACCTCCCAGTACTGCGCAGCACCGAGTACCACTATACGGTATCACGGAGTAGCCGGCCGAGCGGCGCAGGTGAGTTGAGATGCGGCATACTGCGAGTCGCCATGTGGAATCGGTCAGTGCGCCAACACGCCGGTACCAGTCGCCGCGCAGGGCATCACAGCGCGTCTCCGGCTCCGTCGGCGCGGGCGCCCAGGGGCGCGATCCGAGTCCGGCACCTGGGGCCTGACGGGCAGGGGGAGCAGCGATGCAGCCGGTGATCATCCTTTTGGCCATTGTGGTGGCACTGACCTTCATCAAAACGTCGTCGGCACTCGGGGCTTCCTCGCCCCGGAGCAGCTCACCGGCGCGCCGGTCACCTTCGCCACGGACCTGTACGCCTTCGGCATGGTGCTCTGCCACGCCGCCGGCGCCGTACCCGCGGTCGGTGAACCCCTCGAGGCCGCCCTCGGCCTGTTGCCGTCCCGCCTGTCCGACATCGTCACCCGCTGCCTCGATCACGATCCCGCGGGCCGTCCGAAGCCCGCTGAGGTCATCGCCCGGCTCGCCGACCACCACCACCCGTCCGGCGAGGACTGGCTGCCACCTCTCGTGCGCACGCTGATAGATCTGCACAAACAACCTACGGACGGAGGGAGTTGACAATCCATCAGGATAAGCCAGGGTCAGCCCGACCCGGGCTTCAACGTCATTGCTCGCCGGAGACGCAGGAGGGAAGACGAGGAGGTTTCTCCTCGCAGGGGAAGTCGAGCGCTCTCATCGATGTCCGTTCGGCGTCAGGTGCGGCCTACGCCATCGGCGACGCTGAAGGGCAATGCTCCGCTGCGGCGGGTCACTTCCGGCGGGGCGCGGTGACGTACCTGTACGCGGAGGAGCCGTAGCCGCCGAGGCTGAAGGTCATGACGGTGCCGTACCGGGCCCGCGCGGTCGCCACTGTCATGGGGGCCATCGAGTCCTCCGGGATGATCGAGCAACGCCGGTAGATCCCGCCGGAGCCGGCCGGCGGGCATGGGGCGGGCTCCTCGACGCGGTTCGGCAGCGGCGAATCCGGCCGGTCCCAGTCGATCCGGAGGCCCGGGGCTTCGAGGGTCGGCGCGGGCATCGGTCCGCCGTCCGGGGACCGGCTGCGATGACGGTGGTAGTCCAGCGCATAGGTCACGGTGCCGGCCGCATGCGGTGCGTCCCGCCCCTCGCCGTCCTGCGGCCCCCAGTTCGCGATCCCGGCGGCGCGGATCCGAGGCAGCACGTCGGTGATCTCCCCCCGGACACCGAAGTAGGCGACCGCTTCCATGTCACATGTGAGGGCATACGGAGACGGGTTGTTCTCGAAGATCGAGCCGTCGTAGGGCCTGGCGCAGCAGTCGGTGAAGCGTGTGAGTATGTGCTCCAGACCCTCGACGGCGGTAAGGTGCTCGATCAGGGCGCGCATCTTCCGCTCCTCCTCCGCCCTGCGGGACTGCGCTCCGGGCGACGTGGCCTGCGCCCGCAGCTTCCGCTTCGACGGCCGACGGGAACACACTGCCGTCAGCCCCACCAGCACGAACGCCAGCAGCAGTCCGCTCGCCTGAGCCGACCGACGGCGGACTCGGCGCCACCAGGCCACCACGGTCTCCTTCATCACAGGACCTCCGCCCCCACCTTTCGGGTCGGCAGGGCCAGACGCATGAGTACGCATACTCAGCTTTTCACCGCTGATGACGCTGACATCGCGGACATCCCTGTCACTGCCTGCTGCTGGTGGCTCCTCGCCGCGCCCCGGGCGGAACGCACCCGCCGCTACGAACGCCGAGGTCATCGCCCAGAGGGGACCCCGGTGCTAGACGGGATCTGACGGCGGGTTCTGGCCCTTGGCCTCCGGGGCCGGCTGCTGTGCGAGTGCGGTCCAGGAGCGCAGGAGCAGGTCGAAGGCGTCCACGACGACGTCACCCGGGATGCCGTCGGGGGTCAGCAGGCGCTGGATGAGCAGGCCGTCCTCCAGGGCGTGGACGATCAGGGCGAGGAACGCGGGGTCCGCGGGCGCTTGGATGCCGCGGGCGGCGAACGCCTGCTCCAGACCGGTGGCGTGGGCATCGCGGGCGAGCAGTTCGCGTTCCGCCAGCAGCGGACGCAGCTCGTCGTTCCGCAGGGCGTGCAGGACGAGTTCCATACGCAGGGCGAGCCATTGGGGCAGGTGCTCGGCGCGGTCGCGGTTCCAGGCCCGGAGCCTGTCGAGGGCGTCGGTGAGGGAGGGGGCGTCCTCGGTGAGAGCGCGTACTTCCTCGACTTCGTGGTGAGTGCGGTTGTGGAGCAGTTCGGCGACGAGGGCGTTCTTGTCCTCGAAGTTCCCGTAGAAGGCACCGCGGGTGTAGCCGGCGCGCTCGGCGATCTGCTCGACGGAGGTGCCGTTGACACCGCGTTCGGTGAACAGCTCGGCGGCGGCGGCCAGCAGGCGGCCGCGGGTCTGCTGCCGGCTCTCTTCACGGGTCAGGCGCTTGCGTTGGGGTGTCACGCAGGCATCCTACGACGCCCCCGAGGCCACGATATTCAGTTTCGTATCCAAATACAGATCTGTATCTTTGCTGCTCGAAACGAAGGGAGGCCCAATGGGGGCGAACGAACTGTGGTCGCTGGGGGCGTCGGAGCTGGCGCAGCTGGTGGCATCCGGAGAGGTGTCCGCGACGGAGGTCGTGACGGCACATCTGGAGCGGATCGCCACGGTGAACCCGCAGGTGAACGCGGTGAGCCGACTGCTGGCGGAAAGTGCCCGGCAGGCGGCGCAGGAGACCGACCGGCGACGGGCCGCCGGTGAGAAGCTGGGCCCGTTGGCCGGTGTGCCGTTCACGGTGAAGGAGAACATCCACGTCGCCGGATCGGCGACCACACACGGCGTGCCGTACTTCCGCGACTGGGTCGCGCAGGCTGACGCGCCCCCGGTGCGACGGCTGCGCGCGGCCGGGGCGATTCCGATCGGACGCACCAACATGCCCGACCTGGCGCTCGCGGGACTGCACACGGTCAGCCAACTGTTCGGGGACACCGTCAACCCGTGGGACCCGCAGCGCACTCCCGGCGGCACCAGCGGCGGCGACGCGGTCGCGGTGGCGACCGGCATGGCGACGCTGGGCCTGGGCAACGACTCCGGCGGGTCGGTGCGCAACCCGGCGACGTTCAACGGTGTCGCGGGGCTGAAGCCGAGCTACGGGCGGTTCCCGGCCGACCACCGGATGAGCGACCAGGAGCCGGTCCTGGGCCACCAACTCTTCCCCGTGGACGGGCCGTTGGCCCGGACGGTGGCGGACCTGCGGGCGGCCTACGAGGTGCTCGCGGGGACGGACCCGCAGGACCCGCGGGCCGTTCCTGCCCCGCTGTACGGGCCGCGGCCCGACGCACCGGTGCGGGTCGGCGTGGTGACCGACCCCGGCGGTCGGGGCGACGTCCACCCGGACGTGCGCGCGGCGATCGAGGCGGCGGCAGCAGCCCTGGAAGACGCCGGCCACCCCGTCGAGGAGGTGGAGGTGCCTCGGCTGCAGGACGCGCTCGACGGCTACGACACGCTGCTGCGGGCCGAGTTCTCCGTGGCCTGGCCCGTGCTCAGGCGGCTGCTCACCGACGACAGCGCCCGCCACATCGAGCTGGACGCCCAACGCCACCCGGCCGTCGGGCTGGAGGAATACCTCCGGCAAACCGGCGTGCGCCTCGGCGTCCAGCGCGCGTGGGCCCACCTCTTCGAGCGCTGCCCGGTGCTGATCGGGCCGGTGTCCACCCAGCCGGTTCCGGAGCCGGTGGTGCCTCGGACGCCGGAGGAGCGCGATGCGACCTTCGCGCCGATGCGGTTGGTGACCGCGTCGACGTATGTAGGGGTGCCGGCCGTGGCCGTACCCACCGGAGTCGCGTCCGGGCTGCCGCAGGGCGTCCAGATCATGGCAGGGATGTATCGCGAGGACCTCTGCCTGGACGCGGCTCAGCGGATCGAGGAGCGCCTCGGCGTCCTCACCCCGCTCGATCCGCGCGGACACCGAGTCCACTGAGGCGCCTCCTCGCCGGGCCACCCGGGTGGCCCGGCGGTGGCATGCCGTGCCGGGATGGCCCCCACGGCCGCGCAGCCCTTGCCGCGGCCAGAACGGGCTCTGCCTCAGGACAGGCGTCGCCCTGAACCCCACCACCACTCGTCCTCAGACCTTCCCACCGCACACGCCACGGCGAGCCCCCTCGCGAAACAGCGGCGCGGGGGGGAAGGGCGATATGGGTGTTGGTGGATGTCTGACCGCTGCCGGTCGCCAGGCCATGGCATCGTGGACGCCATGTGCGGTCGATTCGTAGCCACCCGCAGTCCTCAGGACCTGGTCGGTCTGTTCCAGGTCACCCAGTGGGATCCTTCGGACCTCGTCGCGCCGAGTTGGAACGTGGCACCGACCGACGACGTATGGACCGTGCTGGAACGCCTGGACCGCAGCACGGGAGCGGTGGAACGGCAGTTGCGTGCGCTGCGCTGGGGTCTGGTGCCGTCGTGGGCGAAGAGCCTGGGCGTGGGCGCGAAGATGATCAATGCGCGGGTGGAGACGGTGCACGAGAAGCCCGCCTACCGCCGGGCGTTCACCAAGCGACGTTGTCTGCTGCCCGCCGACGGCTTCTACGAGTGGCAGGCGCTCCCGGCCGGCGAGGGGGCAACGGCGAAGCCCCGGAAGCAGCCGTACTTCATCACCCCCGAGGACGGGCAGGTGATGGCACTGGCGGGCCTGTACGAGTTCTGGCGCGATCCCGCTGTGGCATCGGACGACGATCCGGCGGCGTGGCGGACCACCTGCACCATCATCACCACCGAGGCCACCGACGCAGCAGGCCGCATCCATCCCCGCATGCCGTTGGCGATCGCACCGGACCACTACGACGAGTGGCTGGACCCCGCACACCACGACAACGACGAACTCCTGGCGCTGCTGACCACACCCGCGCACGGAGACCTCGACGCGCGGGCCGTCAACACCGCGGTCAACAACGTCCGCAACAACGGCCCCCACCTGCTCGACCCTCCGCTCCCCCAGGGCTGACCAGGTCACGTCGTGCCGCCGCCGCACAGTCCGTGAAGGGCTCGTAGCGGAGCCGCGGCGATGTGACCGCGGCCCCGGTTCAGCTACTCGGAGTCGTCGTCGCCCCGCTCGGCACGGTGTGTGCCCGTGCCTTCCTTCTGCAGGTTGTCGTCCGGCTCGTCTTCCTGCATTCCGCTGTGGCGTCCAAAACTCATCGCACGATCCCCATGCGGCGCAGCGGATGGTCGACCGGCATCTCGTACTCGCCCTCACACCGCCTCATGACATTGCCGCAGCAGAGCCACCACACGCCGGCGGGCACATTCCCCGACGCCTGGTTGAGTTGCATCGGCTGCTCGCAGGTGGGACAGGCAGGAGTCATCATTACCCCCTCGGGTCTTGGTCGTTCAGGACGGCATGCGCGTTCTCGGATCGGGTATCGCATGGCGACGACCGCCCCTCGTCGCGGCCCGTTTCACCTTGCGCGGTTTTCGCTGGCCGCACACCGAACAGCGCCCCTCGACCACTCCGATGAGCTGCGCCTGCGCACCGTACTGAAACCGGTCACTCACCACACCGGTGCAGCCGTCGATGCCGCACGGCGCACAGCCCACCAGCTCGGCGAGCGGGGCGTGCCCGACCGCGACGCTCCGTTTGCAGTCCAGGCACGGCAACGGATAGAGGCCGTCGGGTGGGCTCTTGATGTAGGGCACAGCGTCCGCACTGCTGCACAAAGGGCAGATCCAGGCCATCCTCAACCTCCCCTCCAAGGCGCCCTCCAGTGCACAACGAGTAGGCCGACCCCGAGGTCACGGTGGTTCAGGAGGCCGGTGACGTGAGTTGTCGGCAGATCAGTTTGTGGGCGAGCCGTGCCGTTGCGAGCAGGCCCTCGCGAGCCGTGCCGAGGTTGGCCTGCACGGACAATCCGTGCACGACGGATTGGACGACCCCGGTCAGGGCCGCCGCGTCGACCCCGGCGGCCACCTCCTCGTCCAGCTCCGGCTCGCCGTCCCGGATCGCTCGCTCGACGCGTGCGAGGAGGGTCTGCTCGTTCCAGCCTTGCAGTTCGGCGTAGTAGGCGCTGGTGTCGAGGGTGCTCGTACGGTCGGTCATCGCGGCGCTGCTGAGAAGACAGCCTGGATGTACGTCACTTGACCGGGTGAACTCATGGACCGAGTCGATGAGGATGCGTTCGACGACGGTCCGGAGATCCCTCTCGGCGACCGCCTGCTGGTAGATCTCCCGGTAGCGCTCGGCGTAGGTCCGCACCGCCTCCTCGAACAGCCCGGCCTTGCTGCCGAAGGCGGCGTAGAGGCTGGAGGTGGAGAGTCCGAGGGCCTCGGTCAGGGCCCGGGTCGACGTCCCGGAGTAGCCGCGTCGCCAGAAGAGGCGGGCGGCTTCGAGGATCGCGCGGTCGCGGTCGAAGGCTCGTGGTCGTCCACGGGTTCGCTGGTGCACGATTGCATTGTAGAGCGTTTGCTCCATAATGCCTTTATGGAGCAAACGATTCAGAAGAAGCTGCCGGTCGGCGGCGGCAGTTGGGTCACGGTCGATGTGTACGGAGATCCGGATGTTCCGGGTCTCGTCGTCGTCCCGGGCGCGCTGAGCGACGCGCACGAGTGGCGTCGCGTCGCGACCGCCCTCGATGCCTGGCCGTCGGTGACGGTCGTCAACCGCCGGGGCCGGGCCCCCTCGGGGCCGTTGACCAGTGCCTATTCGCTACAGACGGAGGTCGACGACCTCGGCGTGATCCTCGACGAGCGCAAAGGCACGCAGACACTCTTCGGCTGGAGTTATGGCGGCTTGATCGCGTTACTGGCCGCCAACGGCCGTTCACTGCACCACGTGATCGCCTACGAGCCGGTGATGCGACCGTTCGGCAGTCATGCACTGCCGGATCTGAAGACCGCCGAGGAGACGGCGGACTGGGACGCCACCGTCGAGATCGTGAGCCGGCAGGTCGCCGGCCTCGATACGGCACATGTCGAGGCTCTGCGGGCCGACCGTCAAGGGTGGGCGGCCTTGCGGCACCTCAGCCGGCCGGTGCACGCCGAGACCGCCGCACTGAACGCGACGCCGCCACCGGATGAGCTGGCGCGACGGGCGGACCGTGTCGATCTGATCATCGGCCAGTGCAATCACGGCACGGCCCCCTACGGAACGTCGTTCGACGACGTGCGGCAGCGTGTCCCCCATGCCCGGGTCCACGTACTTGCCGGCCAGGGCCACATGGCCCACCTCCAGGCACCAACGGAGCTTGGCCATCTGCTCGACGGCCTCGCCCCCGCCCGATGAGCAATCGCGCCGACCACGTGCCGTCCTGCGTTTGAGGTCCACGGCGACTGGTCGACCGCCGCACATCGCATCCGGTCGAGCACGATGCCGAGCACGATGCCGCGGCGGTGGACAACTGCCTCCTCTCCCGCGGCCGAACGACCTTGACGTGTGGCCGTCCGGGGACGTTGCATGCGGTGTACCCCGCTTCTCGTCGAGATGAGGACCACCATGACCGCTGCCACGCATGAGGTGTTCGAGCGCTACCACGCCTGTTGGGAAGCCCGCGATCCCGACCGCATCGCTGAACTCCACACCGCTGACTCGGTGTTCCATCTGCACTCGGGGCAGGCTCCGGTGCGAGGGCGGGCCGCCATCCGCGAGGCGGCGGCCGGAATGTTCGCACTCGTCCCGGACTTGGCCTTCACCTTCGTCTCGCTGCGCACCGGTGAGGACTTCTGGGTCGTCCAGTGGAAGCTGACCGGGACGTCGGTGTCCGGTGCCGCGATCGATGTCGATCTCGCGGACTTCGTCGTGGTCGAGAACGGCGCGGTGAAGGAGAAGCACTCCTACGTGGACGGGGTGGCGATGCAGGCCGCGCTGGCGTCCCCCGAAGCGGCGGGCGCGGAGACGCACTGAGGGCGAGCCACGGTCAACGGGGCGGCTCCGGGTAGGCGAGCATGCCCACGACGGCGGTCACTGTCGCGACCACACGTCGTGGGCATGCGGCACGGGCGAGTCCCGCACGCGCGCATACGCCGCCGCTTTCGGCAATCAGCGCACCACGAGCGGGGTTTGGGACGCGATGCGGGTCAGCTTCTCGGGGTTGCGGACGTAGTAGATACCGGCGATCCGACCGTCCTCGACCCGGACCGCCATCACGCCGTCGATCTCGCCGTTCACACGCAGGACGAGTGCCGGGTGGCCGTTGACCTCGGTGGCGTCCCCGGTCAGCGTGGCCTCGGCCTTGGCCGAGCCACCGGCGATGAAGCGGATCACCTTCTCGGCGCCGGTGATCGGCCGCAGCGCGGCCTTCTTGACGCCGCCGCCGTCGCTCACCAGGACGACCTCCGGGGCGAGCACATCGAGCAGGCCCTGCAACTCGCCTGTTTCGAGGGCACGCTGGAACGCCTGCACGGCCGCCTGGCTCTTGTCCGCGGAGACGGCTTGGCGGGGGCGTCGGGCATCGACGTGCCGGCGGGCGCGGTGGGCGATCTGGCGAACGGCCGCGGGACTCTTGTCGACGGCGGCGGCGATCTCGTCGTAACCGACGTCGAAGACCTCGCGGAGCACGAAGACCGCGCGTTCGGTCGGCGACAGCGTCTCCAGGACGAGCATCATCGCCATCGACACGCTCTCGGCGAGCTCGACGTTCTCGGCCACGTCCGGTGCCGTGAGCAGTGGTTCGGGCAACCAGGGGCCGACGTACGCCTCCTTGCGGCGCTTCATGGTGCGCAGCCGGTTGAGTGCCTGCCGGGTCGTGATCCGCACCAGGTAGGCGCGCTGGTCCTGCACCTGCCCCAGGTCGACCGTGCCCCACCGCAGCCAGGTCTCCTGGAGGACGTCCTCCGCATCGGCCGCCGAACCGAGCATCTCGTACGCGACGGTGAAGAGCAGGTTGCGATGGGCCATGAACACCCCGGTCGCCGGGTCGGTGGCGTCGTTGCCGACCGTGCTGGCTTCGTTCATCTGTGGGACCCCCGAGGGAAGCGGACAACCCATGTCTGTGACGGCACGGGCCGAAGAACTCCATATACGATGCATCATCGCGAAGGCCAGGGTTGCCGGTGCCCACGCGCCGGGACAGGGACGGCGACATGGCAAGCTACGTGTCACAACCGCCCGTTTGCGGCCCTGTTGTCGCTGCGGCTCACACGCCGCAGATCAGATCGCCTGCCGTCGTGGATCGTCCGTCTTCGCAGATCGCCCGTCTTCGCCTTGGGGAGACCATGTCCGCATCCATCCGCATGCCCGCCGATCCCACGTAGAGCTGCCGGGCCATCGAGAACTTGCAGGCGCTGCCCGACCTGCCGCTGCAACCCATCGCCGGCGGTCGGTACCACGGCCGCTTCGAGCGCGGTGCTGGACGGTGGCGCTTCGTGGAGCGTCAGGTCCGCATCAACCTGGTCGGCGACGTGAGCCGCCATCTGCGCCAGGCTGCCGCGCAGCAGTAGTCCCCCAAGGACGCGCCCGTTCGTCGGGATCCTGCGGGGCCCGGCCAGGCCGGCTTCGCTGCCGCGTGCGAGCGGCGGGCAGCAGGGGCGGCGCACTCACTCGCGGTGCAGGCATCCACAACCGCGGGCGAATGTTCGATGACGAGAACGGGTGACCGAGTGGGCTGCTGGTGGGCGGGGTGCGCCATCCCCGTGCACGTGTATGCCGCCGACTTCGTCAGGTTCTCGTATCGCGCCTGGTCAGGCATGTTGCGTCGGGGCGGGATCAGCTCCGCGCGCTGCACTGCCGGGCCTTTCGGCCTTTCGCCGGATGCCACCTTTCAACAGGTTCACGCACTTGGCGGCGGGATCGGCTTCCGCCGACCGCGGTGTTCCGGGTCTCCTGGAAGGTGCACGCGACCGGTGGCTGAGATGCAGCGCTGTCGCGGAAGGAGCACGGGATGGCGACGACCCTATCGGACAGCCCTTTGTCGCTGTTGGAGCGAGTGGCCGAACCGGGCGTGCTGCGTACGCTTCCCGCCGACCAACTACCGCTGCTGGCAGACGAGATCCGGCAGTTCCTGGTGGAGCGGGTGTGTGCGACGGGCGGGCACCTGGGCCCGAATCTGGGAATGGTGGAGTTCACCCTGGCCCTGCACCGGGTCTTCGACTCCCCACGCGATGCGCTCGTCTTCGACACCGGCCATCAGGCTTACGTACACAAGGTGTTGACGGAACGTCAGAAGAATTTCGACAGGTTGCGTCAGCCGGGCGGGCTGTCCGGATACCCGTCGCGGTCGGAGTCGGTGCACGACCTGGTGGCGAACTCCCACGCCTCCACCGCCCTGTCATACGCCGACGGTCTGGCCAAGGCCCGCCAACTCGCCGGCGGGCAGGACCGGGCCGTTGTCGCGATCGCGGGAGACGGCGCGTTGACGGGCGGGATGGCGTTCGAGGCGCTCAACAACCTGGCACGGCACAGGACCGTCCGGTGATCGCGGTGCTCAACGACAACGGCCGCTCCTACGCGCCCACAGTCGGCGCCCTGGCCGAGCACCTGGGCGCCCTCCGGCACGGGGGCGGAGCGGGGGCGTGCCGGAATTTCTTCACCGACCTGGGCTTCGTCTACTTCGGCCCCGTCGACGGGCACGACACAGGTGAGGTGGAGGTCGTGCTGCGCCGGGCGCGGGCGATGAACCGGCCGGTCGTGGTGCATGTGGTGACCGTCAAGGGCAAGGGACACCGGCCCAGCGAGACGGACACGGTGGACTGCCTGCGCACCGTCGACGCGGCCGACCCGCCCACCGCACGCGGCGGCACCAGGAGTGCGTCACGCTCCTGGACAAGCGTGTTCGGGCAGGCCCTGGCCGAGCTGGCCGCCGCGCATCCGGAGGTGGTGGCGGTGAGTGCGGCGATGCCGCACCCAACCGGTCTCGGGCCGATGCGGGAACGCTTCCCCCAACGGGTCTTCGACGTCGGTATCGCCGAACAGCACGCGGTGACGTCCGCGGCCGGTCTGGCGATGGGCGGCCTGCACCCGGTCGTCGCGATCTACGCGACGTTTGCGAACCGGGCGTTCGACCAGGTGCTCCTCGATGTCGCCCTGCACCGGCTGCCGGTCACGTTCGTGCTGGACAGGGCCGGGGTCACCGGCCCGGACGGTCCCTCGCATCACGGCATGTGGGACCTGAGCCTGCTGTCCACGGTCCCCGGCCTGCGCCTCGCCGCGCCTCGGGAGGCCGCCCAACTGCCCGCGCTCCTCGCCGAGGCGGTTGCCTGGGACGAGGGGCCGACTGTCGTACGCGTCCCCAAGGCCACCGCGGGCCCGCCCATCGAGGCCGTGGCGTCGATGGACGGCGTCGACATCCTGCACCGCGGCAAGGGCCGGCCGCTCGATGTGCTGCTGATGCCGGTCGGGCCTCTTGCGCAGGCGGCGATGGAGGCCGCGGGCATTCTGGAACGTGAGCACGGCATCGGGTGCACAGTCGCAGACCCCCGCTGGGTCCTGCCCGTCAACCCCGTCCTGCCGTCGCTGGCGGCCCGCCACCAGGTGGTGGTGAGCATCGAGGACGGCGTACGGACCGGCGGAGTCGGTGCGGCCCTGTCGCAACAGTGCCAGGACCACGGCATCACCACGCCCGTGCACACACTCGGTCTGCCGCGGGCCTTCATCCCGCACGGCCCCCGCTCCCAACTCCTCGCCCAGGCCGGTCTGGACGCCCCTGGCGTCGTACAGGCAGTCCGCACGGCAACCGCCAACCGGCCCGCGCACAGGCTTTCCTCCCTTCAGAGGCACGGAGGTGCTGGATGACCACCTTCGATCACGGCCCGGCCGCCCCGCCCTCGTCGCAGGTTCCGGTGCGCCGCCGCTCCCGGCAGATCCACGTCGGGACCGTACCCGTCGGCGGCGGCGCACCGGTCAGCGTGCAGACCATGACCACCACCAACACGGCCGACGTGGACGCCACGTTGCGGCAGATCGCCGCGGTCACCGCGGCCGGCTGCGACATCGTGCGGGTCGCCGTCCCCACGCAGGACGCCGCCGCGGCACTGCCCGCGATCGTGGCGAAGTCGCCGATCCCGGTGATCGCCGACATCCACTTCCAGCCCCGCTACGTCTTCGCCGCCCTCGATGCCGGCTGCGCGGCGGTGCGCGTCAACCCGGGCAACATCAAACGCTTCGACGGACGGATTGCCGAGATCGCGCTGGCGGCCTCGGCGGCCGGGGTGCCGATCCGCATCGGTGTCAACGCCGGTTCCCTGGATGCCCGTCTGCTCGCCAAGCACGGCGCCGCGACGCCGGAGGCACTGGTGGAGTCCGCGCTGTGGGAGTGCTCGCTGTTCGAGGACCACGGATTCCAGGATCTGAAGATCGCGGTCAAGCACCACGACCCGCTCACGGTGATCGCCGCGAACCGGCTCCTCGCGAGCCGCTGCGACTACCCGCTGCACTTGGGGGTGACCGAGGCCGGTCCCACCTTGCAGGGCGCCGTCAAGTCAGCCGTCGCGTTCGGAATCCTGCTGTCCGAGGGCATCGGGGACACCCTGCGCGTCTCGCTGTCGGCCGACCCGGTCGAGCAGGTCACGGCGGGCTGCCACATCCTGGCCTCCCTGGGCCTGCGCCCCCGCAGACTGGAGATCGTCTCCTGCCCCGGCTGCGGCAGGTTGCAGGTCGACATCCACAAGCTCGCCGCCCGGGTGGCAGCCGCATTCGACGGCTTTCCGCAACCTCTGCGCATCGCCGTGATGGGCTGCGTCGTCAACGGCCCGGGCGAATCACGCGAAGCCGACCTCGGCGTCTCCTGCGGCAACGGCAAAGGCCAGATCTACCGCCATGGCCAAGTCATCAGGACCGTACCGGAGAGCCGCATCGTCGACGCCCTCCTCGACGAAGCACTCACCCTGATCAGCGGCGAAGCCCCGACCCCGAAAAGCACAGCCGAGCCGACGAGGAAGCCCCACCCCGACACCGCCGAGGCGGGTGACCACCCGTGACCGCCGTCCTCCCCGTCCGCTCCTCCCCCACACCGCCGGACCTCGACGGCCTGCGCCACGACGTCGACACCGTGCTCCGCCAGTTCCTGCAGGAGAAGACCGCCGCTGCCGCAGCTCGCAATCTCCCCGATCAGGCGGCCCGCACACTGGAGGAATTCCTGTCCGCCGGGGGGAAACGCCTACGCCCCGTGCTGTGCGCGCTCGGCTGGCAGGCGGCCACCGCGACGCCGCTACCGAAGCCGGTGGTGAGGGTGGCGGCCGGTCTGGAAATGTTCCACGCCTTCTGCCTCATCCACGACGACATCATCGACGACAGCGCCACCCGCCGCGGCGCGCCGACCGTTCACCGCGCCCTGGCTGCCCACCATGCGGCACACCGCCCTGGCCCGCTCGCCGAGCGCCTGGGGGCCTCCTGCGCACTCCTCATCGGCGATCTCGCCCTGACCTGGGCCGATGAACTGGTGCACACAGCTGGACTGACGCACAGTCAACTCATCATGCTACAGCCAGTATTGAACGCCATGCGCACCGAGGTGATCTACGGCCAGTACCTGGACGTCACCGCCACCGGATGCCCCACTCCCGACCTGGAACGCGCCCTGGCCATCATCCGCTACAAGACCGCCAAGTACACCTGCGAACGCCCCCTCCACATCGGTGCCGTCCTCGGCGGCGCCCCGGCACGGCTCCTGCGTGAACTGACCGACTACGCCGTGCCCTTGGGTGAAGCCTTCCAACTGCGCGACGACCTGCTGGGGGTCTTCGGCAACCCGAGGGTGACGGGCAAGTCCCACGTCGAGGACCTGCGCGAGGGCAAGCACACCATGCTCGTCGCCCTCGCCCTGCGCGACGCGTCACCGGCCCATGCCACCGTCCTCCGCCGTCTGATCGGCAACCCCCACGTCACCGAGGCGGACGCCACCCAGATCCGCAACATCCTCACCGTCACCGGCGCCCGCACCCACGTCGAGAACATGATCGACCAACGGCGTGAACGCGCCCTCCGTGTCCTCGGCTCCGCGCGCACGATTCGCCCAGCGGTCCGAAACTCCCTGCGGCGACTGGCGGAGACCACGACGAAGCGGACCGCATGATTGGGGATACGGCATGGAGGTCTGGGCCGCGCAGGGGGACGGAGACCGGATTCCGCGTTGGCCGACAGTGTCGTGGCGCGGATCGCGACGGCGGCCGCGGCGGACGCGGAACGCCCCGAAACCCCCGGCACCACCTCGTGAAGGGCACCAGGCGGTGAAGGCCCTCGCCGGGCTCCGGAGTGTGACCGGGGCCGGTGGCGCCCTGGGCCAGCGGGTCGAGGAGGGACGATCCGCGTTCACCACGGCACGGGCGTTCCGTCCCAGGAGAAGAACGCGCCGGTCGGCCCGTCGTCCGGCAGGAGTGCCAGCCGGACGGCTCCCGCCGCGGCCTCCGCCGGGTCCCCGCCCGCCGCGGCCGCCCGCGGGTTGAGGTCGGTGGCCCGCAAACCGGGGGCGAGCGCGTTGACCTTGACACCCTCCTCGGCCAGCGTCTGGGCGTACAGGACGGTGAGGGCGTTGAGGGCGGCCTTCGACGACCGGTACGCGGCCGCGCCGCCGCGGCCGCCGGAGAACTGGGGGTTCGGGTTCGTGCTCCAGGTCAGTGATCCGGTTCCGCTGGAGACGTTGACGATCCGGGGATGCGGGGAGCGTCGCAGGTGGGGCAGAAAGGCGTTGGTGACCGCGACGACCCCGAACACGTTGGTCTCGTACGTGCGCCGGAGTTCGTCCGTACCGGTCTCGGTCGGCGGGGCGAGCGAGGGCGAGATGCCCGCGTTGTTGACCAGCACGTCGAGCCGGTCCACCTGGTCCGCGGCTGCGGCGATGCTGTCCGGGTCCGTCACATCGAGGACCAGCGGACGTGCGGCGCCGCCGATCTCCTCGGCGGCCCGCCGCCCGCGCCCGGCGTCGCGGGAGCCCACGTACACGCGGAAACCCTCCGCGGCGAGCAGGCGGGCGATATGTTGGCCGATGCCCTTGTTGGCACCGGTGACCAGTGCTGTGCGCTCGTTCATGACAGCCACGGTCCCCTGACGGCGACCGGCCTGCCAGGGACAACCTGTACCAGGCAGCGGGAGGAGAGACCATGGCACGGCAGGAACTGGCCCGCTTCCTGCGGGACCGCCGCTCGGCCCTGCGTCCGCACGAGTGCGGCCTGCCCACGAACGCCCCGCGCCGCACCGCGGGACTGCGCCGCGAAGAGGTGGCGGAGCTGGCCCACATGTCCGTCGACTACTACGCCCGCCTCGAACAGGCCCGCGGCCCCCGCCCGTCACCCCGCATCCTGGACGCGCTGGCCCAGGCCCTCCGTCTGACGCCGGCCGAACGCAGCCATCTGTTCCGTCTGGCCGGAACGAGCGCGCCGCCGCCCGCCACCGGCGCCGTACGACGCGTACGCCCGCACGTGGCCCGGATGTTGGAGCGTCTGCCGGAGACCGGCGCGATCGTCACCGACGCGACGTGCGGCGTCGTCGCCTGGAACCCGCTGGCTCATGCCTTGCTGGGCGGCGACCTCGGACGGGGAACGACGAACCTGGCCCGGCGCCGGTTCCTCGCGGAAGGGCGGATGCCCGAGAGCTCCAGCGCCGAGGAGTTCGGGCACATCGTGGTGGCACGGCTGCGCCGGGCCGCCGACCGCTATCCGCACGACCCGCAGCTCGCCGCCCTGCTGGCCGAACTGCGCGCCGGCAGCGAGGAGTTCGGCCAACTCTGGGAGACCCGCCCGGTGCACGCCCCCGGTCACCGCACCAAGATCCTCGACCACCCGACGGCGGGCAGCCTTCGGTTGAACTGCGACGTACTCCTCGTCCCCGAGGACGATCAGGAGGTCGTCCTGATCACGGCCGACCCCGGATCCCCCTCGGCCAGAACCCTGCGCAGGCTGGCCGCGGCGGTCTGAGGGGACCGCGGTGGGCCGCGCAGGGTTCTTCGCCGATGGGCTCAGGAGGTGGTGAAGTCGGCGGTGTGGTCGGTGGCCCAGGTGGTGAAGGAACGGGCGGGGTGGCCGGTGAGTTCCTCGACGGTCCCGGTGACGGCGAGGGGCTTGCCGTCGTTCGACTCCCACCAGTTCAGCAGGGCGTCGGCGTAGACGGCGGGGATGTGGTCGGCCGTCTCCCGCTTCCATTCCTCACGGGTGACGCGGTTGATCGCAATGGGCCGGCCGGTGACGGTGCTGAGCTGGTCGATCTGCTGGGCGAAGGTCATCGACTCGGGGCCGGTGAGGACGAACCGACCGCCGCGGTGGCGGGGTTCGGTGAGGGCGGCGTGGGCGGCTTCCGCGACGTCCTTCTCGTGGATGGGGTCGTTGTGGGCGCCGGGGAAGGGCAGGCTGACGGGGCGTCCGGCCTTGACCGGCCAGGCCCAGGCACCGGCGTTGGCGGCGAAAGAGCCGGGCCGCAGGATGGTGGTGGTGATCGGCGAGGCGAGCAGGGCCTGTTCCACGTCGAGGTGGGACTTGGCGAGCGGGTCGCTGTCCGGGTCGGGGATCAGCACGCTGGAGGAGGACAGCAGCACGACATGGGTGACTCCGGCCTGGTGGGCGTGGTCGATGAAGTCGGTGATGTGGTCGGGGTTGGCGTAGAGGAAGACGCTGGTGATGCCGGTCAGGGCGGTGGGGAAGGTCGACGGGTCGGTCAGGTCGAGGCGGACGGTGGGGATGCCCGCGGGCGGGTTGAGGGAGTCGGGGTGGGCGGAGCCGAGCCGGACGGGCCGGCCGTCGCGGTGGAGCAGGCTGATCAGGTGGGTGGCGACCGCGCCGCGGCCTCCGGTGATCAGAATCATGGTGCTTGCTTCTTTCTGCTGGTCAGGTGATGCGGGGACAGTTCAGTGGTGCTGTGGCTGGGCGGCACGGGGAAGCAGGCGGACCAGGCAGCAGCACAGGAGGGTGACGCCGACCACGATCAGCAGGCTGGTGGTCATGGCCTGGGCGGGGCGCGCCGAGTTGTGGAAGTAGACGGTGGTGACGGCGGCGGCCCCGAGCGCGTTGGCAAGTTGCTGCACCGCGGTCAGGGATCCCGATCCGGAGCCTGCCTCAGCGGGGGTGACGTCGCCGAGAGTGATGTCGTAGACGGTGCCGAAGCAGGTGCCCATGCCGAGCCCGATCACCAGGACGGCAGGGACGATCGTGGCCGGGCTGGTGGCGGTGGCCTGGGTGTGGACGGCGGCCCACAGCCCGAGTGTGCCGGTGAGGGTGGTGAGCAGACCGATCAGCACGAGGGTGCGGCCGAGCTTGCCGATGAGCCGGTAGCAGGCGATCGAGGCGATGACGATGCCGGCGGCCATGGGGGCGCTGCCGGCCAGGGCGGTGCGCAGGGGCGGATAGCCCAGGCCGCCCTGGAGGAACAGGGAGACCACGTACAGCAGGCCGGCGACCGCGGCGAAGAAGGCGATGCCCAGGACCAGTCCGGAGACGAAGCCGCGGTTGCGGAAGAGGGAGGGCTGGATCAGCGGGTTCGCGGCGGTGGTCTGGCGTCGATCAGGTCGAGGACCTCGGCCGCCAGGATCACGGCGAGGATCGCCCAGCGCCGTGCGGGGGAAAGGGCCCCGGCCGGGCTCGGCGGGGCGATGGTGCTGGTCATGGGGTACATCCAAAAATGGGACGAACCTTGTTCGTCGCGAACATCGTTCGCCGCGACGGTAAGCAACGAACGGCGTTCGTGTCAAACGGCGTTCGCCCCGGGGCTAGGATTTCCTCATGAGCACGCAGCCGATCAGCCGCCGCGCGCGGCCCGCCAAGGCCCCCCTCAGCCGCGACGTCATCGTGCGCACCGGTCTGGAGATCCTCGACCGCGACGGCCTGGACGCCCTGACCATGCGCCGGGTCGCCAAGGAACTCGATACCGGCCCCGCCTCGCTCTACGTCTACGTCGCCAACCGCGACGACCTCATGGCCGCCATGCTCGACGAAGCCCTCGGCCATGTGCCGCTGACCGCGGAAGGCACCTGGCAGCAACAGCTCCAGGCACTGGCCACCGCCGCCATCGAGGCCATGAGCCGCCACGAGGGCCTGGCCACCGTCGCCCTCGGCGCCATCCCCACCGGCGACAACGCCCTGCTCATCCTGGACCGCATGCTCGCCCTGCTCAAAAAGGGCGGCCTCGACGACACCACCGCCGCCTGGGCCGTCGACCTCCTCTGGCTCCACACCGCCGCAGCCGCCACCGAACAGAGCACCTACAACACCAAGGACGCGGACGAAGAGGCCACCGTCACCGCAGCCGACCAGCGCTACGCCACCCTGCCCGCCGACCGCTACCCGATGATCACCTCGCTGCGCCACGCCCTGCTCTCCCCCGGCGACCGCGACACCTGGAGCCTGAACGTGCTCATCAACGGCATCCTCCACACCCCCGCCGGCTGAACCTCCCAGCACCCCGGAAGCCGCCCTTCGGCATGCCGGGCGGCGAAGGTGATCCACCGGGTGGAGCCAGGGCGCCACTTCGTCCCGCCTTCGGCCAACGACCCGAAGTGCACTGCGCGCCCAGGCAGTTGCCGCCGCTACCCTGTTGGTGCGGTGGCGACCAGGAAAAGGCCATGCGCTTCTGCATCGACGTGCTGGTCAGGTGGATCCTCATGGGGCGCCCTCCGGTGTATCGGGCCTGAGCCATCGGGTCACGATGCGCTCAAGGGGTTCGGTGTCGTCACCAGCCGCGTGCATGTCCCGAACAGCGTCCGGCCATCCCGTTCCACCCACCTTCGAGTGGATCGGACGGCGGACGCCAGTCATGGCAGGCCAGGGCGGTCGACCTGAGGTAGGGACCGCCCCGCAGGCCACCCCGTTCCCCGCACCGCAGACGGCGTCGGGGTCGCGGCGCGGGTGCCTGGTCACGCGTGGCGCCCCCACCCCCCGCCGGTATGATTACCGTACGTATCAGTGCGACTGCGGAAGGTGGGCTGGCGTATGGGCGGCGGATGCGGTTCGGCAGTGGTGACCGGAGTTGCAGTGGCCCTACCGGCGATCTCCTACAGTCAAGAGGAGTACGCCCACCTGGAGGGCAACGACGCCAAGCAACGGCTCATCGACCGGATCGCCGCCTGTTCGGGCATTTCACGACGGCATGTGGCGGTGAGCCCGCTGCTCGACGACGTCAAGCACTGGTCCACGGCCGCACGGATGTGCCGCTACCAGGAAGAGGCGCTTCCGCTGTGCAAGGACGCCGTGGCGTCGGCCCTGACCGAGACCTGCACCGACCCGGCCGACGTCGGCCTGATATGCGTGACCTCCTCCACCGGATACGCCGCACCGGGCCTGGACACCCGACTGGCACGGGACGTGGGAATGCCGTCGACGGTGCAGCGTCTCCTGGTGGGACACATGGGCTGCCTGGCGGCCCTGCCGGCCCTGGCCGCCTGCGCCAACTTCGTCCGCACCCAGAAGCGGTCGGCCGTGCTCGTGAACGCGGAACTGTCGTCGTTGCACCTGCAGCCGCCGCCCTGGGACGCCTCCCAGCAGTTGGTGAACGCGCTCTTCGGCGATGCCGTCACGGCCACCGTCATCCAGCCCGAGCTGCCCACCGGGGTCGGCCACGGCCTGAAGATCGTCGACGTCGTCGCGCAGACCGATACCGAGCACGAGGACTACATGTCGCTCACGGTCGGCGACCACGGCTTCCGGATGGGACTGTCACCCCGCGTGCCCGAGGTGCTCGAACGCCATCTGCCGACCATGGTCGGCGACCTGCTGTCCCGTCACTCGATCAGCCGCACCGACGTGGACTGGTGGGCGGTCCACCCCGGCGGGCCGCGCATCCTCGACGCCACCGAGAGCAGTCTCGGCCTGCCGTCCGGGGCCCTCGCCGCCTCCCGGCACGTGCTGCAGGAGCACGGCAACTGCGCCTCCGCGGGCCTGCCACTCGTGATGGAGGAGTTGCAGCACCGGTCTCCGCTGGCACCCGAGCAGTACGGCCTGGCCTTGGCCTTCGGCCCCGGGCTGACCCTGTACGCGGTTCTGCTCCTCGGCGTCTGACCCCGCGCAGGGGACAGGGCTCCGAGCCGATCCACAGGAATCACCGTGCCCAGACCCACCAGCACCACCACCGCGACCGAAGACCTGCCCCCCGGATTCCGGCCCGGGTCACCTGCCGGCCGCTCCCGGCTCGCCGCCCTCGGACGCCTTGTGGTCCGCCTGCGGGTACCGGTGCTGCTGGTCGTGCTGCTGGCCATGGCCGCCGCGGTCCCGATCGGCGGGGATGTCACCGACCGCCTGTCCAGCGGCGGCTTCACCGACCGGGCGGCGGAGTCGACGAAGGCCGAGACGTTCCTCACCGACCGCTTCGGAACAGGTGTCCCCAATCTGGCACTTCTGGCCCGCGCCCCGGGACCGGTCGACGAGCCGCGGACCGCGACCGCCGGGCGGGACCTCACCCGGCGGCTCGCCCAGGAGCCCGGCGTACTGTCCGTCACCTCGTACTGGACCGTCCCGCACGACTCGGCGGCACCGCTGAAGGCCCGCGACGGGCGTTCGGCGCTGGTGCTCCTGCGACTGGGCGGCGACGAGGACCAGGTGCGGACGACCGCGAAGAAGCTCTCTCCCCATGTCACTGGCCGTCAGGGAGTACTGCGGGTCTCCGCAACCGGGTTCGCGCAGGTCGCGGTGGAGGTCCAAAAGCGCAGCCAGCAGGACCTCTTCCGGGCCGAGGCGTATGCGGCACCGGTCATCCTGCTCATTCTGCTCTTCGTGTTCGGCAGTGCGGCGGCAGCCGTCCTGCCGCTGCTCATCGGGGTGTTCTCCATCCTGGGCACGTTCGTCGTCCTGCGGGTGCTTTCCGAGCTGACCTCGGTGTCCATCTTCGCGACCAACATCACCACGGCGCTGGGACTGGGACTGGCCATCGACTACAGCCTGTTCATCGTCACCCGGTACCGGGAGGAGCTGGCCCGCGGCCTGGGCACCACCGAAGCGGTCGCGCAGAGCGTCCGCACGGCCGGGCGCACGGTGCTGTTCTCCGCGCTGACGGTGGCCCTCTCGCTCTCCGCCCTGCTGGTCTTCCCGCTGTACTTCCTGCGCTCCTTCGCCTACGCGGGCGTGGCGGTGGTGACGCTCGCGGCCTTCGCTGCGCTGGTGGTGCTGCCCGCGGCGTTGGGACTGCTCGGCCCGCGGATCGACGCGCTGGACGTACGCCGGCTGTTCCGGCGCGGACCGCGACCGGGCGGCGACCAGGGCATGGGGGTGGTGCCGACCGCCAAGAGCGGCGCCTTCTGGCACCGGCTCGCCTCCGCGGTCATGCGGCGGCCGGTGCTGTGCGCGGTCGCCGTGATCGCCGTGCTGGTGGTGCTGGGGCTGCCGTTCACCCGGGTCTCCTTCGGCATGGTCGACGACCGGGTGCTGCCCGCCGACGCACCCGCGCACCGTACGGCGCAGTTCGTGCGGGAGGAGTTCGCCAGTCGCGAGTCCTCCGCGCTGTCCGTGGTGCTGCCCACCGTCAGCGACAGCTCCGGGGACCGTGAGCGGATCGCCGCCTATGCCACCCGGTTGTCGGGGCTGCCGGGCGTGGCCCGGGTGGACACCGTCACCGGCTCCTACGTCGCGGGGCGGCAGGTGGCGCCCCCCTCCGCCGCCTCGGCCTCCTTCGCCGCCGGTGGCGCCAGCTGGCTGTCGGTGGTGCCCTCGGTCGAGCCGTACTCCTCCGCCGGGACCGAGCTGGTGCACCGGTTGCGGACGGACCGCGCACCGGGCCCGGTGCTGGTGGGCGGTGACGCCGCGGTGCTCCAGGACACCCGTGGCACGCTCGTCAGTCGACTCCCCGTGGCCATGCTGATCATCGGCGCCACGACCATGGTGCTGCTGTTCCTGTTCACCGGCAGCGTACTGATCCCGGTCAAGGCCGTACTGCTCAATGTGCTCAGTCTGTCGGCGACGTTCGGCGCCATGGTCTACGTCTTCCAGGAAGGTCACCTGCGCGCCCTGGTGGGTGGCTTCACGGTGACCGGATCGGTGGAGATCACCATGCCGGTACTGATGTTCTGCGTCGCCTTCGGGCTGTCCATGGACTACGAGGTGTTCCTGCTGTCGCGGATCAAGGAGGTGTACGCGGAGACCGGGGACAACACCCCGGCCGTCGCCCTCGGACTGGAACGCACCGGACGCCTGGTCAGCGCCGCGGCCGCGCTCGTCGCCGTCGTCATGATCGCGCTGGCGACGTCCGGGATCACCTTCCTGAAGCTGCTGGGCGTGGGCCTGGCGCTGGCCGTGCTGCTGGACGCCACGCTGGTGCGCGGCGTCCTTGTGCCGGCCGTGATGCGGCTCGCGGGGCGCGCCAACTGGTGGGCGCCGCCTCCGCTGCGTCGCCTGCACGACAGGCTGGGGCTCTCCGAGGAGTGAACGGGCGACACGTCATCCCGTGACCACCACGCTCGGCCCTGCGCAGGGGAACTCGCCCTGGTGATCCGCCACTTGGGCCGTGCTCAGCCCGCACCCCTGGGCAACGGGCCGAGCCGGGACGCCAGCCGGACCGGTAGGGCCAGCAGCCGGACGCCCTCCTGCTCGTCGGGGCCGGTGCGCGCAACCAGGCACACCATGTCCTCGGTGTCGCTGTTCACCAGCAGGTGCGGGGTGTCTGCGGGGATGTAGGGGTAGTCGCCGGCGTGCGGCACCGCGCGCTCGGCCACGAGGCTCGACCGGGCGGCGGTCACCTGTGGTGTTGGAGACGTATTGCCAGGGCCGGGCACTGGTTGACGGCGCGGCGGGCGCCGTGCTCCTGCCAGGGGGCGACCGGGACGGTGGTGGAGGTGGGGTAGCCGTGCGGGCCGAGGTGGATGAGGTCGGGCGCGAGCACGGCGCACAGACCGTGGCCCGCGCAGCGGGACCAATCCACCTCGAGGTGGGGGCCCTTCGCGGGCGGGAGGGGCAGCACACCGCGCACGGGACGGCCGCAGCCGGAACCGGACAGGTGGGCGTCGAGGTCCTCGGCGAAGACCTCGAGCGCGGTGAGGACGAAGCGGGCCACGCCGTCCGGGTGCGAACAGGCGCCCCCGCCCTGGGCCGCGCCGAGGGCGCGCCGGGCGTCCGTCAGCGCCGTGGGACGGGCCGCGTCCGCGGCCAACCCGGCCAGGGCCTCGGCGGCCTCGGGAAGGCCGCGCTTGCACGGCCCGCACTGGCCGGCGGACTCGGCCGCCAACCAGGCCGCGACCCGGGCGGTCTCGCCGAGCGGGCAGGTGTTGTCGGGGAGCGCGACGATCGCGCCCGCGCCGAGGGTTCCGCCGAGGCGGGCGAGTCCGGCGCGGGAGAGCGTTGCGTCGACGGCATCGCCGGCGTGCAGCCAGGCACCGTGGTAGCCGCCCACCAGCACCCCGGTGCCCGGCCGGAGGCCACAGGCGTCCAGCACCGGGCCCAGCCGGGTGCCGGTCGGGACTTCGACCACCAGTGGATCGGTGCCCGGACGGTTGACGGTGAGCAGGACCGTGCCGGGTTCGTCGGCGGTGCCGACGGCGGCGTGGGCGTCGGGTCCGAGCCGGGCCGCGATGGCGAGCTGGGCCCAGGTCTCGGCGTTGGAGAGCAGCGTCGGACGGCGCCGCACGCCGCCCGTTCCGCCGTCGGCCGCGCGGGCCTTCAGCGGTGCCGGAACTGCCGGCAGTCCGTTGATGGCGCGGATCAGGGCTCCGGACTCGCCGGAGGCGAAGCTTTCGGGCAGACACAACGTCCGGGCCGGGCAGGGGAGTTCGCGTTCGGCGAGGGCGGCCGGGACCGAGATCTCGCCGGGGCTGCCCGCGGCGACGCCGATGACGATCTCCGCGGCGCCGAACGCGGATGCGGCCAGGCACGCGCCGTCCAGCACCAGATGCGGCGCGCGGGCGAGCAGCATCGTGTCCTTGGCGCTGGACGGTTCGCCCTCGGCGCCGTTCACGACGACGACCGGCGGCGCGCCGGTGCGGTCGGCGGTGGCGAGCGTGGCCCGGGCCTTGCGGGCGAAGGGGAAACCGGCGCCGCCGCGGCCGGGCAGGGCGACGGCTTCGGCCAGGTCGAGCAGCGCGTCCCGGTCCGGTCGGCGGAGCGGCGGGTGGACGCGGGTGTGCGCGGCGAGGTCCAGGCGCTGGTGGCGGTCCAGCCCTGCGGTCAGCCGGGCCGGGTCCAGCCAGCGCACGTCGGGCAGCTTCAGCGGGGCGTCCTTCACTCGCCGCTCCCCGGCCGGGCCAGTCGCAGCGGCCGGGCTCCTGGCCTCGCCGCATGCCTGGCCTGTCTGGGCAGGCCGGCGGTCTGTCCGGAGCCGGGGACCGCCGTCGTCGGTGCCGCGGGGCGGGTGCCCCGGGCGAGCGGACGGGCGTCGGTGGCGGGCCGGGCGGACTGGCTGGACAGGGCGGCCAGCTCGGTGGGGCGGGCGGTGGCGGGCCGGTACGCCTTGGCGCCGCGCCGACGGCGGCTCCGGGTGCGGTGACGGCCCAGGTGGGACAGGGTACGGACCAGCAGTGCGAGCGCGACCAGGGTCGCGAACAGGCCGTATCCCCAGAGCACCCATGCGTGCGCCGTGCGGCCCGCCGTCAGCCCGTGTATCAGTGCGACGGGCCAGCAGACATACGCCGTCGCGTGCCACACCCGCCACAGCCAGGGGCGGCGGCTGCCGGCGAACCGGCCGCGGAGGACGCCGGTGGCCGCGATCAGGACGAGCAGGTCGGCGGCGACGGCGCCCAGGCTCACCGCGAGGGCGGTACCGCTGGTGAACGGCGCCACTGCGGTCCGCGGGGCGGCGTGCCGCTCGACGACCTTGACGGCGATGTGGGTGGCCAGGAAGCCGAGCGCCGCGACGGTGCTCGCCCGGTGCAGCGACTGTACGGCCACCCGCAGTCGTGGCGTGAGCACCAGGCGGTCGGTGGCGGCGAGCCCGCAAGCCACGACGGCAGTCAGCGAGAGCAGGGTCAGGACGCCGGCGAAGGAGTCCAGGAAGGCCGTCGTGCGGCCGGCCGCTCCGGTCGGAGCGGCGGCGAGCGAAGGCGGGATGAGCAGGGCGAGGCTGGGCATGGGCACCTTCTTCCTTGCGCCCGGATGACCCAGCCCGGGCCGTGGCCGAGCCGGATCGGGGTCCCGGATGGCCACGTCGGGGAGGGGGCACCACCGGAGGTGTGGCACAGGCGGCACTACGCGACAGCGCACATTGTTAGCTCGTTCCCCAGCCAGTGACAACGGCGCGGGATACGGCCCGCGACCGTACCGAGCCCCGGCGTCGGCGCCGGTTTCTCCGACGCCCGCCGGGAGTTGCGGTCCACGGTCGCGCGTAGTAGATGCCGAGCACGGCGTGACCAAGCTCACCCGGGCGGGGAGCACGGGGGCGGCGCGCCGACGGCCCGCGTGGCGCTGCCCGGCTCAGTCCCGCGGGGCCGTGCCTGGCACGCATCCGGGAAGGCGGGAGCCCATCGAGTGGGCGATGTTCACGGCCAGGGCCTTGGCCCGGTCGGCCGCCGGGCCTGCGAAGGCGGCATCGACGCTGTCCTGCCACAGGGCCAGCCAGTGCGCGAAGTGGCACGGGTTGATCGGGTGTGCGGCGTGGACCTTCTGGTGGACCTCCAACAGGTCGCGGCTGGGCAGGAGTTCGCCCAGCAGCTTGCGGCACCAGAAGTCGGTGACGGCCTCGACATGGCCCAGGAGCGGCGTGCCCATGGAAGCGAAGGTCGGAGCGAGCAGGCCGTCTTCGGCTACGCAGGTGCAGAACTCGGCCACCAGTCGCTGCACATCGGCCCGGGTCGCCAGGTCACGCCACGGCGTCCCGAGTGCGGGCGGGGCCGCATCGCGCTGGTGCGCCGCACATGATTGCGGCTCCCGGCACGGGGCCGCGGCGGGTGGCGAAGGGGGCGGTGGCTCCTCGGTGTTGCCGGTGCGCCTGGAGGTCGTCATCGTCTTCGACTCGGGAGCGGCCTGTGACGTCGGAAAGAAGAAACACATACGTAGTGAGTGTCTTCCTGTGCCCCGGACTGCTGCAGAGGCATGACACGGCTTTCACTCGTTCGCGCGTCGTGCGGCGACGCGTTGACGGGGGGGGCGGCGGCCGCTCCGGACCGTCGGGAGCGGCCGCCGGATCCCGGACCTGAGGGAGCTGCGGGCCGGGCCGTCGCCGTCCCGTGTCAGGTGGATGTGGGCGCGTGGTGACTGGATACGGGCACGCGGTGATCGGTGTCGAGCCGTTCGATCAGGAGCATGGCCGCGTCGTCCGCCAGGTGGCCGTGCGTGTGGTGGATCAGCGCACGGTGCAGTTGTGTCAGGAACTCCGGCGGGGTGGGGGCCCGCACCGTGCCCATGGCCTCGGGCAGGTCGAAGAACTCGTTGCGGTGGTTGCGGGCTTCGATCACGCCGTCGGTGTGCAACAACAGCCGGTCACCCGGTGCGAACGGATAGCTCTCCGCGTTGTCGTGCGGGCCGGTGACGAGGTCCTCCAGGCCCAAGGGCGGCTGGGGCGTGGACGGCATCAGGGCGTGGACCGTGCCCTGGCGCAGCAGCAAGGGGGGCGGATGGCCACGGTTGACCAGTTCGATCACGCAGGTGTCGGGCACCTGCGCCAGGAGCGCGGTGACGAAGCCTTCGGCGTGCGGAACGTGACCGCCGGGGCCCGGCCCGGCGGACTCCCGTCGCAGCGCGGCGGCGCAGTGGTCCATGACCTCCGCCAGTTCGTCCTCGTAGTGGACCGCCTCCCGGAACGCGCCCAGCACGGCGGCGGCCGAGCGGACCGCGGGCAGTCCCTTGCCCCGGACGTCTCCCACGATCAGGCGGACGCCGTACCGGGTTTGCACGGCTTCGTAGAGATCGCCGCCGATCTGCGCCCCGGTCTCGGCGGCGAGGTACATGCTCGCCGCCCGGATCGGGCCCAGTCGGGCGGGCACGGGCCGCAGCAGGACGGTCTGTGCCGCCTCGGCGATGCGGCGGACCTGGTCGAGTTCGCTCTGCCTGCGGGTATGGGCGGCGCTACTCATGGTGATGCCGGCCAGGGACACCAGCGACAGGGCCAACAGGTTCGTGTAGACCTGCTGGCTCCCCCATGCCTGGTTGTAGGTGGCCGTGGTGATGCTGACGAGCAGGGCCAGGGCCGCCGCCGCGAGGGTGCCTTTCGGGCCCATCGTCACCGCGGCCAGCGCCGGCGTCGCCGTGAGTAGGGGGCCGGTGTACAGGAAGTGCGCGGGCGAGAGCTCGATGGCGACGACGAGCAGTGCGATCACGAAAGGAAGGCACTGCAGCAGCGTGAAGAGTCCCCGACGGCCGCTCGGGCAGGCCGCAGCAGCTGAGCGGAAAGGCGACCGCATGGCTACCCGCTCCTCACGTGAAGCGCAGGATTCCTCCACCGACATCGTCTCTCGGTATCGACTGCCCGCGCAGCTTCCCCGCTGCGCCGGCGGAGCCGACGGCGCTCCGGCCCCCTTGGCTCCGTGGCCGACCCGGACGGCACGGTGACTGTCCGGGTCGGCGTCGGTGCGCCGGTTCAGAGGGGGCGGGTGAAGGCGACCCGGTCCAGCGACGGGCCGTCGTAGTCGGTGATCGGGGCGGAGTTGGTGAAGCCCATGGCGTTGTGGAAGGCGATGGAGCGGGCGTTCTGGGGCGAGGTGATCGCCTTGACGAGGGTGCGGCCGTCGGCGCGGGCCATGTCGAAGAACCGCTCGTAGAGGTAGCGGCCCAGGCCGGAGCGGCGCCAGGCGGGGGCGACGCCCGTGAAGTGGATGTACGCCTCCTTGGGCTTGGACGGCGAGAGGAAGCCGATGACGAAGCCGGCCAGTTCGCCGTCGCGTTCGGCGATCAGGCTGGTCGCGAAGAAGTGGTCGACGAAGACCCGGGTCAGGTCGCGGGAGGCGGGGCGGCCCCACCAGTCGTCGACCACCCCGACGATGGTGTCGAAGTCCTCCGGCCCCGCCGGGCGAGTCGTGAAGGACTCCAGCCTGTCGGCGCTCGGCGAGCCGAGCTTCCTGCGGAAGACCACACGGTGCTGCCCGGGCCCGTCGTAGTCGCTGTGGACGGGCAGGCCGGCCGACTCCAGGTCGCCGGGGTCCAGTTCGAAGCCCATGGCCTTGTGGAAGGCGATGGAGCCGGTGTTCTGCGGTGAGGTGATGGCACGCACCTCGGTGCGGCCGGCCGCCGCGGCGCGCTCGAAGAAGCGGGTGTAGAGCCTGCGGGCGATGCCCTGCTGGCGCAGCTGCGGGTCCACGCCGACGAAGTGGATGTATGCCTGCTGTTCGTCGTCGGCGGAGTGGAAGCCGACCAGGAAGGCCCGGATGCCGGTCGCGTCCTCCAGGACCAGACTGGTCGCGGCGAAGTGCTGGAGGAAGAGCCGCGGCAGCAACAGGGAGAGCTCCCGCGCCTGTTCGGGGGTGCGGGAGTCGCCCCACCACTGCTGGACGCACTCCACGAGAGTGGGGTAGTCGGCCGTGCGGGCCCGGCGTACGTGGTGCATGCCTTGCCTTTCCGTCGTTTCGGTTGCCGTGGGTTGCCTCTGCGTCGGCGCGGGCACCGCCGACTCTACTTTTGCGGTGGTGTGTCGCTGCCCTGGTCCGGGCCGCCGTCCGGGATCACCGGGAGGGTGACCTTGGACGGGTGCGCGGCGTCGTGCAACACGGTCTGGTGCGCCGTGCGGCGGGCCGTGGACTGCCCCAGCCAGCTGCCGGTGTTGGGGTTCGGGTCGTACTGGGGGTAGTCGCTGGAGGAGATGTCCAGCCGGATCCGGTGGCCCTTCCGGAAGAGGTTGCTGGTCGGCCACACCTTGATGGTGTAGGCGTACACCTTGCCCGGGACGATGGGGGTGGGCTCGGTCGAGGATGTCCGGTAACTGGCGCGCACGATACCGCTGTTGAGATTGACGGCCGTGCCGTCGGGGTGCACGTCGACCAGTTTGGCGGTCCAGTCGGTGTCCGGGGCCGACGAGGCGGCGTACAGCTTCACCGTGATCGGTCCGGTGACCTCGGTGTCCCGTGCCAGCGGCGCGCTCGTGTAGACGGCGATGTCCGGGCGCTGTTCGATCTGCTGTTGGTCGTACGGGCCCTGGGTGCTGATCGCGGCCGTGCAGCAGGAGTGGCCGCCGACGCTGGGGACGGGGTTGCGCGGGTCGTAGGTGTAGTGGTCGGCCGGTGCGCCGTGGTGCCGGCCCGGTGGTGTGGTGGAGAGCGTGCCGTCCTGGGTGTTGCCCGCGGCGTGGCCGGTGCTGCCCAGGTAGTAGTCCTGCCAACGGGTCTGCGGCAGCGGCCAGGTGGGGGCGGTGCGCCACTTGTCGGCGCCCATGACGAAGTAGTCGACGCCGTCGCGCCCGACGCCGTTGTCCCTGCCTTTGAGGTGGTGGTCCCACCAGGCCAGCATCATCTCGTTGATCGGGCTGTTGCCGGCTGGGCCGATGGCCTTGAGGAGGGGTGCGGGGGCGCTGGTCGGGCGGCCCCAGCCTGTGTGGTCCCAGGGGCCGATGACCAGTCGCTGGTTGGCGCGGGCCGCCGGCGATCCGGCCCGCGCCACCATGCCCTGGTAGTTCTTGACCGAGCCGTCCAGGAAGGCGTCGTACCAGCCCGCGTAGTTGAGCACCGGGATGTCGATCTTCGGGTAGTGCTCCTTGGGGGCCCATCGGCGCCAGTAGTCGTCGTAGGTGCGGTGCTCGATCCAGTCGAAGAAGTACGGGGCGACCTTCGGGTCACCGGGGTGGAAGGGCCGGAAGGCGTTGTACGGTGCCGTGCCCAACCAGCCGTTGACGTCCTGGTAGTCGCGGTTGACCTGGTGGTAGGTGGCCCAGTCGTGCCGGTTGGCGGCGGCCGAGGGGACGATCTTGCGCATGGCCCACGGGATGACGAAGCTCAGCCGGAACGCGCCGCCCTCGTAGGTCCAGCCGTCGTCGTAGTCGTCGGAGGTCAGGGCCGGCACGATCGTCTTCAGATGGGGCGGGCGCTCCGCGGCGGCGAGCCACTGGGTGGCCCCGACGTAGGAGGAGCCGTACATGCCCACCTTGCCGTTGGAGCCGGGCAGTCGGGCGGCCCACTCCACGCTGTCGTAGCCGTCCTTGCCCTCGTTGGCGAACTCGTAGAAGTCACCGTCCGAGGCGTACTGGCCGCGCACGTCCTGTATGACGACGAGGTAGCAGTGCGAGGCGAACCACTGCGGGGACTGGTAGCTCGACGGCTGCACCTCGGCGTCCGCCTTGCCGTACTGGGTCCGCATCAGGATGACCGGGACCTTGTCGCCGGTCAGCGGCCGGTAGACGTCGGCGCGCAGGACGGTGCCGTCCCGCATCGTGGCGCCGACGTCGGTGGTCCTGCGGACCTCGCAGGGGCCCCGACCGGTGCCCGGGGGCCACTCCCCGGACGCCGTCGACGCGGCGGGGAGGGCGTCGGCGGCCCGGGGGGCGGTGGTGTGGGCCGGGGATGCGGTCGCGCGGGTGAGGAGCGTCGGGGGCACGGTCAGGGCGAGGGCGGTGGTGACGGCCGCGGTCAGCCGGCGGGCCCGGGGTAACGGTCGTTTCACCGCCGTGCCTCCCCTCCCGTCGGTGCGGGGCGATGCAGTGTGTCCGGGCCGATCTGCGCCACCCGTGTGCATCCGACGAGTCCCATCGTCAGGTCGAGGTCGGCGAGGAGGCTGCGGACGACGTGCCGCACTCCGTCGGCGCCCCCGAGGGCCAGGCCGTAGACGTAGGGGCGGCCGAGCAGTACGGCACGGGCGCCCAGGGCCAGGGCCTTGAAGGCGTCCGCGCCGCTGCGGATCCCGGAGTCGAAGAGCACCTCCGTCTCGCCGCCGACCTCGGCCACGACGTCGACGAGGGCGTCGAGGGCGGCGACCGCTCCGTCCACCTGGCGCCCGCCGTGGTTGGAGACCACGACGCCGTCCATGCCGGCGGCCACGGCGCGGCGGGCGTCCTGGGGGTGCAGGATGCCCTTGAGCACGATCGGGCCGTCCCAGTGCTCGCGCAGGAAGCCCAGTTCGTCCCAGGTGTGGGCCTTGCCGCTGAAGATCGGAAGCCACTGCATGGCCGCCGCGCGCGGGTCCTCCTCGACGGGGCGGTCGAGGCGGGAGCGGAAGACCGGGTCGGACAGCGGGATGGCCACGCCGTTGCCGCGGAGGAACGGCAGGTATGCCTGGTCCAGGTCGTGCGGGCGCCAGGCCAGCTGCCAGGTGTCCAGGGTGACGACGAGCGTGGTGTAGCCCGTCGCGCGGGCCCGGGCGAGGATGCTCGCGGTCACCTCCTCGTCGTGCGGCCAGTACAGCTGGAACCAGCGCTGTCCGGTGCCGTTGGCCTCGGCGACCTCCTCGATGGTGTGCGAGGAGGCGGTGCTGAGCACCATGGGGATCCCGGTGGCCTCGGCCGCCCGGGCGGTGGCCAGTTCGCCTTCGGGGTGGAGGGCGGACTGCACGCCGATGGGGGCGAGCAGCACCGGGGCGGCCAGTTCGCTGCCGAGGACGGTGGTGCGCAGGTCGCGGGGGGTGGCATCGCGCAGCATGCGCGGAACGATGCGGTGGGCGTCGAACGCGGCGCGGTTGGCCCGGGCGGTGGCCCCGGTACCGGCCGCGCCCGCGACGTACCCGTACGGCCGTGGGTCGATCCGGTCGCGGGCCGCGTCCTCCAAGGCCGACAGGTCCGTGGTGAAGGGGGGTACCTGGTCCTCCAGGCCCTTGAGGTAGATCTCGAACTGGTAGTCCGCGAAACCGCGTCGGGGCGCTGCCATACCTTCTCCTTCGTCAGGGGTCAGGGCTCGTGTGACGGCTGTTCCTGCCGGCCGCCGGGCGCCTGGTCCCGGTGGCGGGTCAGGCCGATCAGGAGCAGGGCCAGTTGGGCGCCGGCCGGTCCCAGTGCTTCCTGGTAGCGGCGCAGTACGGCGTTCTCCCCTGCCAGGTCCGTCCGCGCGGCGCCGGCGGCGCGGCGCGCGTCCTGCAGCAGGCGGTCCTCGCGGACGCGCCGTTGGATCAGCCGGATGATGTCGCCGTCCAGCTCGTGCAGGCGCGCGCCGTGCCGGGCCGGGTCGGCGCCGGCGGCTGCCCGGCGCGCGGAGGCGGGGCGCTCGCTCATGTGCGGTCCGCCCCGGCGGCCAGCTCCCGGAGCAACCGGCGGTAGGCCGCCGCCACGTCCGCCACGAACCGGGCGGCGGTGCCGGGTCGGTGTCCGAACACCACCTCCGCACCGCCGTCGTGCTCGGGCCACACCTCGACTTCCAGCTCGTGCAGGGCGCGGTCGGCCCGGGGCCCCAGAACAGCGGATTCGCAGCCGTCGAGCGCGAGGTTGCGGGGCGGGGCGCTCTGCAGGGCGAACAGGGTCTGGAACAGCGGGTGGCGGGAGCGGTCGCGGGCGGGGTCGGCGGCCATCCGTACGACCTCCTCGAACGGCACGTCCTGGGCGGCCAGTGCCGCGTGCACGCCTGCCAGGAGTGCCGGCACGCGGTCCGCCGTACCGTCGCCGGCCGGGCGCATGCGGAAGCAGAGGACGTCGATGAGGCAGCCGACGGCGTCTGCAGTGTCCGGGTGGTAGCGCTTGGCGATCGGTGCGCCGATCGCCAGGTCCCGGTCGCCGGAGACCAGGGCGAGCGCTTCGGCGTAGGCCGCGAGCGCCACCGCGAAGCGGGTGCTGCCCCAGCCGTGGGCGCGCGCCTCAAGTGCGGCCCATTCGGCGGCCGTTATCCGGAAGGTGGGCCGGGATCCGGTATCGCCGCCGTCGGGGCCGGGCACGGTGAGCGGGGGTACGCCGGTCACCTCGGCGCGCCAGAAGGTGCGCTGTTCCGCCAGCCCGGTCTCGTCGACCTGGGCGCGGGCGCCGGCGAGGACGGCTGCCAGGGAGGGCGGGGGCGCGGTGTCCGGTGCCCGGTGCCGCAGGCGGGCGGCGTAGGCGGCCGAGAGGTCGTCGGCCAGCGGGCGGATCGAGGCGCCGTCGAAGGCGATGTGGTGGACGACGATGCCCAGCAGCCATGCGCGACCGGATGCCTCGGGTGCGATGACACACCGCCAGTTCTCGCCCGTGCCGATGTCCAGGGGTCGGCCGAGCGTGGCGCGGACGGCTGCCAGGGCCGCGTCCTGGTGCGCCGCCGGGGCCAGTTCCGTCGCCTGGACCGGTGCGATCCGCTCGTCGAGCAGTGCCACGGGGCGCCGGTCGAAGACGTACCGGGCGTGCAGCGACTGGTGTCGCCGGTGCACGTCGGCCACCGCGGCGCGGAATGCCTCCGGGGCGAAGTCCCCGGTCAACCGCCAGATCAGCTCGCAGTGGGCGGAGGTGTCGGTCGGGTCGAGCTGTTGCTCGAAGAGGAATCCGCTCTGCGTGGGCAGCAGCGGCAGCGGCTCGCCGGGCGCCGGACGGTCCTCGGGGACGGGTGTGCGCGCCGTTTCGGTCCGGGCCTCGATCCACTGCGCCAGCTCCCGCACGGTCGGGCCGGCGACGAAGACGGAGGGCGGCACGGGGACGCCGGTGCGCGCGCCGATCCGGACGCACAGGCGGGCGCCGTCCAGGGAGTCGCCGCCCATCGCGAAGAACGAGGTGTCGTACGGAACGGTGCCGTCGGTGTGCAGGGCCTCGGCGAAGGCGTGCGCCACCAGGCCCGCGGTCGAACGGTCGTCGGGGCGAGGGTGGGGGGCGGCCGGGGCCTGGGGGCCCGTGTCCCGCGTCACCCGTGCCAGCAGGGCCTCGGTGTCCAGCTTGCCGTTGCCGGTCAGCGGGAAGCCGTCCACGGCGGTGAGGGTCCGGGGCATCAGGTACTCGGGCAGGTGCGCGGCCAGCGCGGTGCGGACCGTGTCCTCGCCCACGGTCCGCCCGTCCGCGCAGGTGTAGGCGGCGGCCAGCCCCACGCAGGCGCCCTCCGCCATGAGCGGGATGACGACGCAGCGGCGCACTCCGGGGAGTTCGGCGACCCGGGCCTCCACCTCGCCCGGCTCGATGCGGTGCCCGCGGACCTTGACCTGGCGGTCGGCACGACCCGCGTAGTGCAGCACTCCGTCGGCCGAGAAGCGGCCGAGGTCGCCGGTCCGGTACATCCGGCGCGGGCCGGCGCCGAGGTCGATGTCAGCGAAGCTCTTGGCGGTCTGCTCGGGGGCGGCCAGGTATCCGTTCGCCAGGCCGGCGCCGGCCACGCAGATCTCGCCGGTCGTGCCCGGCGGACACGGACGCGACCGCTCGTCCAGGACGAACACCTCGGTACGGGGCACCGGGCGACCCACCGGGATGTCCGCTCCCGTGGCGCAGTCCTCGGGCGTGATGCGGTGGGTCGTGGCGAAGACGGTGGACTCGACGGGCCCGTATCCGTTCACCAGGGCGGTGCCGGGGTGTGCCGCGACGAATCGACGGACGTGGGCGGGGGAAAGCCGTTCGCCTCCGGCCAGCAACTGCCGTATCCCGTCGAAGCAGCCGAGGTCCTCCTCGACGAGCATGTGGAAGACCGAGGCGGTGAGCCAGAGGGTGTTCAGCCCGGTGTCGCGGACCAGGGTGCGCAGACCGTCCGCGGTCAGATAGGGCTCGTCGATCAGGACGCTGGTGCCGCCGCTGAGCAGCATCGACCACAGTTCCAACGAAGCGGCGTCCCAGGGCAGCGGGGCGGCCTGCGACATGACCGTGCCGGGGCCGACGGTCATGAAGCGGTCCGGGCCGAACAGCCGTACCGTCCCGGCGTGCGGCGAGCGCACCCCCTTCGGGCGGCCGGTGCTGCCGGAGGTGAAGAAGACGCACGCGGTGTCGGTCTCCTCGACGGGTGGGGCGTCCAGGCGCGGGGCCGGCACGGCGGCCACCCGTGCGAGGTCCGCCTCGGGGACCCATACCGGGCGCGACCAGCCCTCGGCCTGCTCCGGGGCCGCGGCGATCAGCGGGGCGTCGGTCTGCGCCACCAGCTCCGCCACCCGCGAACGGGGCCAGCGCGGGTCCATGGCCGCGTAGGCGGCGCCCCGTTTGAGCACCGCGAGCACGACCGCCACGAACCTCGGTGACCTGGGCATCAGCACCGGCACCACGTCGCCGGCGCGCACTCCGGCGTCGGCCAGTTCGGCCGCGAAGGCGTCCGAGGCCCGGTCCAGCGTCCGGTAGCTCACGGTGGTGTCGCGGTGGATCAGTGCGAGGGCGTCCGGGTGCTCCGCGGCCCGCTGCCGGAAGACCCCGTGCATCGTGCCGCGGCCGTCGCCGTGGCGCTGTCCGTCGGTCATCGCGCCTCTCCACCCTCCAACTGCTCCACCCGGTACGGCACTTCGTGCCCGCCGGTGTCGTACGCCTCGGGTGCCGGGCGTGCCCGGGGCGACCGGCGGCCCAGCAACACCGCGCAACCGGCACACCCCACGCACCCCAGGCCCAGTACCACCGGCAGCAGCCAGGTCCGTTCCGCGCCGAGGAGCGCTCCGCCCAGCAGCGGGCCGATCACCAGGCCGGTGGACATGGCCGCGGAGTAGGCGCCGTTGTAGCGGCCCCGGAACACCTCGGGAGCCAGGCTGTTGACCAGCGTGGGCAGGGCGACGGCGAGCAGCGCCTCGCCGACGGCGAAGACCGCCAACGCGCCGACGACCAGGGCCGCTTCGACGGCCGTGCCGGCGCCGGCCGCCGCCAGGAGCAGCAGCAGCCAGCACCCCGCCCAGCTGGTGGCGGTGACGGCGAGCAGCGGGGCGGGCGGTGTCCGGGAGATCCGGGTGACGGCGACGGCCTGGATCAGCACGATGCAGCAGGTGTTGGCCACGAACGCCCACGCCATGATGCGGGCGTCCATGCCCCGCACCGCGACCAGTCCCGGGATGCTGGACTCCAACTGCCCGTACCCGACGACCATCAGCGCGACGGTGAGCGCCAGGACCTTGAGCAGGGCCCGGTCGCGCAGCACCACACCGTAGCCGCGCGTGCCGGTGCCGGCCTCGGGGACGGTGTCGTGGTCGGACGGCAACGGGGCCCGCCGCCCGCCGAGCGCGAGGACCAGCAACGCCCCGGCCACCAGGAACGACAGGCCGTCGCACACGTAGAGCAGTTGGAAGCGGCCGGGATCCGCGGTCGAGGCGAAGATTCCGCCCAGCACTCCGCCGAGCCCGACCCCGACGTTGAGCGCGACGAACTGCAGCCCGAAGGCGGCGGAGCGGCTCTCGCCCTGTGTGCTCCGGGCGATGACGACGTTCCACACGGAGAGCATGGCGCCGTAGGCCAGGCCGTAGGTCAGGCCGGCGAGTACGGCGCCCGACGCCTCCGTCACCAGCGCGAATCCGGCGGTGCCCACGGCGGCGGTGGTCATGGCCGCGGCCGCCGTGGGCCGGATGCCGAAGCCGTCGGCGAGACGTCCCGCCACCGGGCCACCGACCAGGGACGCCACCGCGACCACCGAGATGACGGCGGTGGCGGTGCCCACGGGCAGCCCGCGTACCCGGGTCAGGTACAGGACGAGAAAGGGCTGCACGAGGCCGGTGCCCACCGAGCTGACCAGGTTGGCGGCCATCACCACCCGCGTGCGCGGCGGCAGGGTGCGCAGGGCGGCCACGGACTCCAACCTCATGACCGGAGGGCTCCCCCGGCTGCCGTGACCGCGGCGCCGATCCCCCCCGGCGTGGCGTCCGCCAGCAGCGCGCTCAGTCCCACGGCGACCCCGAACTCCTCGCGCAGCCGCTGTACCAGGGCCATCGCCTGCATGGACGTACCGCCCAGGGTGAAGAAGTCGTCCTCGACGCCGATGACGGTACCGGGCGCCAGGTCCGGGCCCAGCACCTCCCGCCAGAGGGCGGCGATCCTCTCCTCGACAGGTGACATGGTGTTTTCAGTCCTCCACGGCGCGTAGCAGAACGGCGGCCAGATGTGCCGCACTTGATCCCAGCAGGGCGACCACGGGGTACGCGTCCCTCGTGGTTCCCGCTTCCGTACGATCGACGAGATTGATCAGCGGGTCGCTGCCCAGGCAGTGCGCGATCCGCCCCACATTGTCCTGGTAGAGCTGACGGGGTGCGAAGCCGGCCTCGCCCAGGAACAGCCGCAGGGTGTCCGCGGCGAGGTTGCTGGGCAGGACCGCGGCGACCTCCGGCGGGGTCAGCCCGGTGGCCGACCACAGGTCCTCGAACAGGCCCTGATACGCCGCGAGTTGGACCCCGAGGCGGTGCGCGGCGGGGCCCGGTCCGAAGAGGTCGTAGGAGACCTGACGGGCACCGCCGAGGATCTCCCACCCGTGACGTCGGGCGGAGACGACGGCCGCGGCGGCCCCGTCGCTGGCGACCGCCGAGCCGCCGAGCAGGACCCGGCCGCCCGGCAGCACCCTGCGCACCAGATCGCCCGAGACCACCGCCACGGTCCGGGCCGCGCCCGAACCGACCAGCGCCGCCGCGACGGTGAGGGCCGCCATGGCCGTGGAACAGTCGGCGAGGCCGAGCGTCAACGGGTAGGCGTGGGACATCCCCAGGTCGCCGAGGAGCTGGGCGACGGCGGCCTGGGACGCCTCGCCCCCGGGCAGCGACTCGGTGGCGAACAGGACGGTGTCCACCGCCGCCGGGGGCGTCCCCGCAGCGGCCAGCGCGTCCTTCAGGGCCGGGCGCAGCAGGTCCGGCAGGTCGCCTCGCGCGAGCCGGTACGTGTCGAACCCGGCCCCCGGACGGGGCGGTTCCGACGCGTATTCCGGCAGTTCGGCCACCTTCCCGCACAGATCGCCTAGCGCGGCGGCGCAACCGTTGAGATAGGCGGCGCTCAGAAGGCTCCCTCCGAGGCGTCGGGCAGCGGTCGCGCGTCCAGCAGTACGGCCGCCAGGTGCGAGATTCCCGCGCCGAGCAGCACCAGGTGTTCCGCACCGGTGCCGTCCTTCGTCCCCGGCTCGGCGGGTTCGGCGTCGGCGAGCCGGTCGGCGAGGTTGATCAGCGGGTCGCTGCCCAGGCAGTGCGCGATCCGCCCCACGTTGCGCAGGGCCAGCTTGTCCCCGCCGTAGCCGACGTCGGAGAGATAGATCTCCAGCGCCATGCGGGCGAAGTTGCTGGGCAGGACGGCGCGGACGCTCTCGGGGCGGTGCGGGTGGTGTGCCGCCAGGCGGGCGAACAGCTCGCGGTGTGCGGTGACCTTCGCGGTCAGCTCCGCTCGCGCCCCGGCGCCGGGGGCGGCCGAGGTGTGGTGGGCCATCCCCAGGATCGGAAGGCCCGCGGCGGTGGCGGACACCAGCGCGGATGCCGCCGCGTCGCTCGCGATGGCCGCTCCCCCCGCCACGACTCGCTCGCCGCCGGTGGCGTGGTCGGCCAGGTCTCCGGAGACCACCAGGACGTGGCGCGCGCTGCCGTCCCGGACGAGGGAGGCGGCGGTGCCGAGGGCGGCCATGGCGGTGGCGCAGTCCATCAGGCCGAGGGTGCCGGCCGTGGCGCGGGTCAGTCCGGTCTCGGCGAGGAGTTCGGCGACGTCGCGGTGTGCCGCGCGGCCGCCCGGCAGCGAGTCGGTGGCCAGCAGGACGAGGTCGACCTCGTCGCCCGGGATCCCGGCCTCGCCCAGGGTGCGCTGGACGGCGGCGGCCATCAGCTCGACGACGGGTGCGTCCGACCAGCGGTAGGTGTCGAACCCGGCCTTGGGGGCGGTCAGTTCGGCCGCGATACGGGGGTCGGCCTGGAGCTCCGGCAGCTCGGTCACGGGGGCGGCGTACTCGCCCAGCTCATAGGCCGGGGCGCAGAGCCGTGCGGTGATCATGCCGGTGCCCCTTCGCCGGGTCGGGTCTCCGCCGCGCCGCGGGCGGCCTGCTCGGCGAGTGCCGTGAACCGCTCGACGATCCGCCGCGCGGTGCTCTCCTCGTACAGCTCGGTGTCGTACTCCAGCCAGCCGTCGGCGCCGTCCGGGCCGGGGTAGACGGCCAGCGTCAGGTCGTAGCGTGCGGTGCCCTTGTCCAGGTCGGCGGTGGCCACCTGGGCGCCCTGGATCTCCCGGGTGGCCTCCCCCAGGTTGTCGAAGACGAAGACGGCGTCCAACAGGGGGTGGGTGCCCGGCACCCTGCGCGCTTCGGCGATCAGTTCGCCGGGGTAGGCGGCGTGCGCGAGTCCGGCCCTGGTCGCGGCGCGGGCGGCCCGGGTGCGGGCGGCGTGCGAGCCGTCGCCGGCGTCCCGCAGCCGTACCGGCAGCACGTTGAGCAGATAGCCGACGACGTCGGTGCCGCCGGGCCGGTCCCGGCCCGCGGTGAACGTGCCGAGCAGCAGGTCGTCGCGGCCGCCGTGTTCGGCGAGCGCGGCCCAGGCGACGGCGAGCCATCCGGTGTAGGCGGTGGCCGCTTCGCGCTGCGCGGCCGCCAGGATCCCCTCGGCGACCGTGCGGGACACCGCGAAGGTCACCCGGGCGCCCGCCCGACCGGTGCCTGCCGGGCGCGGCCGGTCGGTGGGCAGCGGCGGCGGGGCGTCGGCGACCTCGGACGCCCAGTACTCGGCCGCCGCCCGGCCCGCCGGGCTCTCCAGCCAGCCGCGCTGCTCGTGCGCGAAGGCGCTGAAGGCCGGTGCGGCGGGCGGGTCGGTGTCCGCGGGCCGGGCCAGTTCGTCCAGCAGCAGCTCGAACGACCAGGCGTCGAAGACGAGGTTGGGGACCACCACCAGCAGCCATGCCTGGTCGGCCGTCGGCCCCTGGGCGAGTGCCACCCGCAGCAGGGGGCCGTTGCCCAGGTCGAACGGCTCGGCGGCCAGTTCGCGGGCGAGCGCGTGGGCCTCCTCGGCTCCCGAGCAGCGGGTGCGGATCAGCCGCGGGGGCAGCTGCGCGTGCACGACCGGGCGCACCGCGGCCCCGTCCCCGTCGCTTTCGAAGGTGGTGCGCAGCGCCTCGTGGGCCGCGACGAAGCCGTGCACGCGCGCGGCGAGCAGGTCGAGGTCGACCGGGGCGCCGGTGAGGTGGACCGCCTGGCAGACCACGTCCACCGGGCGATCGGCCACCCACTGCCTGGTCTCCCACAGCCGTAGCTGACCGGGGGTCAGCTGGTGCCGGGCGGCTCGTGCCCGGGGCAGGCGGGCGCGGAGGCGGGCGCGCTGCTCGGGGGTGAGTGCGGCGAGTCGGGCCGCAAGGTCGGCGGTCATGCGTAGCGCCTCCGGAGTTCGTTGAGGTGGCTCAGGCTCTCCACGACGAGGGCTTCGTCGACGCCGAAGTCGATCAGGCAGGCGATCTCGTCCACGCCCATGCCCTGGAAGCGGTCGACGACCTTGGTGCAGGAGTCCGGGGTGCCGAGCAGCGCGCCCTTCTCGAAGTACTTGTCGAAGGCGAACTTGATCAGCTCGTCCTGGTCGCCGGCCGAGATGTCCCGCACGCCCGCCCCCGGGGCGAGGTTCTTCTTCTGGGAGTCGATGACGGTGAAGAACGACCGCAGGTAGTCGCTGAACGGCGGCCAGACGGTCTCGCGCACCTCTTCCAGATCGGTGCCGATGAAGGTGTGCAGCATCAGCGTGACCGTGGTGCTCTCGGGGTCGTGCCCGTACTGTTCGAGGGTTTCGTAGTAAAGGGCGAGCTTCTCCTCCAGCTCCTCGTTGGTCATGTCGATGAGCGCGGTCAGCACGTTGCAGCCGAGCCGTCCGGCCGTCTCGAAGGTCTCGCGGCTCTTGGTGCAGGTGAGCCAGATGGGGAGTTCGGGCTGTACGGGCTGCGGATGCAGTTCCACCTCGACGTGGTTGCCCAGGCCGTCCTGGACGTAGACCGGTGCGCCCTCCCACAGTTCGCGGATGGTGGTGACCGCGTCGAAGGTGCGCTGCCGGCGGTCCTGCCAGCCGTCCGGTTTGATGGCGAAGTCCAGCGGGCTGAAGCCGGTGGCCAGCGCGATGCCGGCGCGACCGCGGGAGAGGTTGTCGACCACCGCCCACTCCTCGGCCACCCGGATAGGGCTGTGCAGCGGGAGGATGACGCTGCCGGCCCGGATCTGCAGGCGCTGGGTGGCCATCGCCAGGCCGGCGCCGAGCACCGAGGGGTTGGGGTAGAGGCCGCCGAAGCGGTGGAAGTGCCGCTCGGGGGTCCAGATCGCGGTGAAGCCGTTCTCGTCGGCGTAGCGGGCCGCGTCGAGCACGAAGCGGTACTTGTTCTTCTCGTCGCCGGAGAAGAAGATCAGACTGAAGTCCACGGTCAGCGCTCCTGTTCCTGGCCGGTCCCGCCCGGCCGGGCGGCTTCTTGCTGGGTGACTGGCTGCTGGGCGGCTGGCTGCTGGGCGGTTTCCTGTTGGGCTTCGGCCAGCAGTCGTTCGACCTCGTCGGGGTCGAGGGCGGCCAACTCCGCGGCCAGCGCCTCGATGTCGTCGCCGTCGGCCACCGCCGGTGCCTGCGCCCGGGCGTCGATCCGCTCCTGTACGAATCGGGCCAGTGCCCTCGGCGTCGGTTCCCCCAGCACATCGGCGAGCGGCACCTCGGCCGAGAACTGCTCCCGGATGTCGGACAGCAGACGCACGATCAGCAGCGAGTCACCGCCGAACTCGAAGATGTCCCCGTCCAGCGGCATGTCCTCGCGGCCCAGCGCCCCGCGGACCAGGCGTGCCACCTGCTCGGTCAGGTCGTCGGCGGCCTCGCCCCGCGCGGCCTCGCCGGTGACGGTGCCGGTGGCCCCGCCGGCCGTGGGCCGGGCGATCCGCTCGTCGCGCACCCACTGGTCCAGCCGGTGTGCGATGTCCCAGGTGGAGACGGCGACATGGGAGACGTCGCGGAGCGTCAGCAGCCGGCGGATGGCCTCCAGGCCCTCCTCGGGCTGGATCGCCTTGTCGTCCATGCTGCGGCCGATCGCGGAGATCGCCCGCTTCTCGTCCTGGTGGTGCTGCCAGACGTCCCAGGCGGCGCTGATCCACACGGTGCGGTCCAGGCCGCGGTTGGCCCGTTCGGCGGCGGCGTCCATGAAGTGGTTGGCGGCGCCGTAGCCGAGCAGCCGCAGCCCGCCGAGGACCCCGGCCAAGGAGGACAGCAACAGGCAGAAGTCCACCGGCTGGTCGGCGAGGACCTTCTCCAGCGCGATCTGGCCGTGTGCCTTGGGCGCGAAGTGCCATCGGCACTGCTCGACGCTGGCCGCGGTGATCGCCCGGTCCCACTGTTCGCTGGGCAGTCCGGCCGCGTGCACCACACCGTCGAGCGTGCCGAAGTGTGCGGTGACCTGGTGCACGGCGTCCCGCAGCGCGTCTTCGTCGGCGACGTCGGCGTGGACCAGGAACGGCTCGTCGCCCTCGGCGGCCAGGGCCCGCAGCCGGGTGATCCGCAGTGCGGTCGGGTCGTCCGCATCGTGTTCGGCGAGCCGGCTGTCCCACCTCTCGCGCGGTGGCAGCGGATCGCGGGTGAGCAGTGCCAGCCGGGCGCCGGGGCATTCGCGGCGCAGCCAGTGCGCGATGGTGGAGCCGATCTCGCCGAGACCGCCGGTGATCAGGTAGACGCCGCCGTCGCGCAGCCGGGAGGCGGCCTTGGCGGTCCAGTCGGCGCGGATCGGTTCCAGGTCGGCGATCCAGCGGGTGGCGCCGCGCAGTGTGGTGGCGACCTCGGGGCGGCGCTGTCCGGCGAGTTCGGCGGCCAGGGTGCGCAGCGAGCGGTCGTCGGGGGTGGCGGGGAGGTCGAAGTGGCGGGAGCCGATGTTGCCGTGTTCCTGGCCGATGACGCGGGCGGCGACGGCGAGGGGGGCCAGTTCGGCGACCGGTTCGGGCTCGGCGGGGCTGACGGCGTAGCCACCGGCGCTGATCAGGTCCAGCTGCAGGGGCTGGGTGACGCCGTGCGCACTGACCGCCTTGACCAGGGCCATCAGGCTGTAGAGGCCGTTGCGCTGGGCCTGTTCGAAGCGTTCCTTCCCGCGTTCGGGGGGCAGGGGAGCGGTGGACCAGGCGTGCACGATGCGGTCCGGGAGGCGGTCCTCGGCGAGCAGGTCGCCGATGAGCCGGGCGTGGTCGTCCTCGGAGTCCGGCCGCAGGGTCCAGCTGTCGCCCTCGCGTCGGTAATCGGTGCCGGCGGTGACGGTGAGGACCTCGCCCGCGAAGGCGTGCCGGGCCAGCCGTGTCGCGGTGCCCTGGGCGTCGGCGAAGAGCAGTACGGGGTCGGCGATCGGTTCGGCGGTGGCGTCGAGGGTGCCGACGGCCTGCCGCCACACGGGGGTGGAGAACCACTGGTCCAGCGGCAGTTTGCGCACGGTACGCGCGCCGGTGCCGGTGCCGGTGAGGGTCCCGTTGCCGGGTTCGACCCAGTAGCGGGTCCCTTCGAAGGGATAGGTGGGCAGGGGTACCCGGGCCCGCTCGCGGTCGGCGTAGTAGCCCTGCCAGTCCACGGTGAGGCCGGCCGCCCACAGCCGGCCGAGTGCGGCGGTCACCGCGGTCAGATCGGCACCGGCGTCCCGGCCGCGGGCCGCGGAGGTGATGACCGGCACACCGGTCTCGCGGTCCGGGTGCCGGCGGGTGAAGGTGGCCAGCGTCTGACCGGGCCCGACCTCCAGGAAGACGTGGTCGCCGTCGGCGAGCACCGTGGTGAGGCAGTCGGCGAACCGTACGGTCTCGCGCAGCTGCCCGGCCCAGTACTCCGGGTCCCGCGCCTCCTCGTCGCGTATCCAGGTGCCGGTGCGGTTGGAGAGGAACGGGGTCTGGGGGCGGCCCAGTTCGACGCCGCGCAGCAGCTCTGTGAACGGGCCGACCACGGGGTCCATCATCGCCGAGTGGAAGGCGTGCGAGGTGACGACCTTGCGGTGGGCGACGCCGTCGGCGGTCAGCCGGGTGGTCAGCTCGCGCACGGCTTCCTTGGGACCGGCGACGGTGCACACGGCCGGCTCGTTGACGGCGGCGAGCGCGACCTCGCCGCCGTCGAGGTATGCGGCCAGCTCCTGCGGCGGGAGCATCACCGCGGCCATCACCCCGCCGGGCAGCTCGTCCATCAGCCGGCCGCGCTCGGCGATCACCCGTAGCGCGTCGGGCAGCCGGAACACCCCGGCGAGGGTGGCGGCCACGTACTCGCCGACGCTGTGCCCGATCAGGGCGGCCGGGTGCACGCCCCATGCCGACCACTGCCGGGCGAGCGCGTACTCGACGGCGAACAGGGCGGGTTGGGTGAGCCGGGTGCGGCCCACGTCGTGGGGCTCGCCCCGGTATCCGCGGAGCCGGGGGTAGAGGGCGTCCCGCAGGTCCAGGCCGAGGTGCGGGGCGAGGAGTTCGGCGCATTCGTCGAGTGCCGCGCGGAAGACCGGCAGGTGTTCGTACCAGCCCTGGCCCATGCCGGGGTGCTGGGCGCCCTGGCCGGGGAGGAGCAGGACCACCGGGCGGTCGGCGGGCTGCCCGGAGTCCTGGTGGGTGAAGCGCGGGTCGGCGGTGCGCAGGGCACGCACGGCCGTTGCCCGGTCGGGGGCGGTGATCACGGCGCGGTAGTTGAAGGTGCGGCGGCCGGTGGCGAGGGTGTACGCGGTGTCGTCGAGGGCGGTGTCACCGAGGGCGCCGGTGTGGTCCGCCGCGGTGTCGCCGGCCGCGGGCCCGGTCTCCTGGGCGGGTGCTTCGAGGTGGTCGGCCAGCTCCCGGCGCGCGGTCTCCAGTGCGGCCGGGGACTTGGCGGAGACCGGCAGCAGCACCACCGGCGGTGCGGGCGCGGCGCCCCGGGCGGCCGGGTCCGCCGCCGGGGCCTCCTCCAGGACGACGTGCGCGGTGGTGCCGCCCATGCCGGTGGAGGTGATGGCGCAGCGCAGCGGTCCGCCGTCCGCGGACCGCCAGGGTTCGGTGCGCGTGCCGATCCGGAAGCGGGTGCCCGCCACGGCGCACTGGGGGTTCCATGCGGTGAAGTGCGGGGTGGGGACCAGTGTGCGGTGGTGCAGCATCAGGGCGCACTTGATCAGTCCGGTGACACCGGCCGCCGTGCTGAGGTGGCCGAGGTTGGCCTTGACCGATCCGATGGTCAGCGGTGGTGCGCCGGTGACCTGGTAGGACTGTGCCACGGCGGCCAGTTCGATGGGGTCGCCCATCTTGGTGCCGGTGCCGTGCGCCTCCAGATAGCTGACGGTCGCGGGGTCCACGTCGGCGACCGCGAGCGCCTCGGCCAGTACGGCGGCCTGGCCCGCGACGCCCGGCGCGGTGTAACCGACGCGGTCGGCGCCGTCGTTGCCGACCGCGGAGCCGCGCAGCACCGCCCAGACGGTGTCGCCCTCGGCGAGCGCGTCCTCCAGCCGCTTGAGGACGACGACCCCGATGCCGTTGCCGAAGAGGGTGCCGTCGGCCGCCGTGTCGAAGGGGCGCACGGTCCCGGTCGCCGAGGTGATCCCGTCGGTCTCGTGGAGGTATCCGGCCTCCTGCGGGAAGCGCAGCGCCGCCCCGCCGGCCAGTGCCACGTCGCACTCCTGCGACAGCAGGCTCTGCATCGCCAGGTGTACGGCCACCAGCGAGGTGGAGCAGGCGGTCTGTACCGAGATGCTCGGGCCGGTGAGGTTGAGGTGGTAGGACGCCCTGGTGGCGAGGTAGTTGGGGTCGTTGCCCATCAGCGTGGCCAGGTCCTCGCGCATCCGGGGCAGCGAGCCGTCGAAGCCGCGTTCCCCGGTCAGCACGTTGTGGAGGAGGTAGGTGCTGCTGAGGGCGCCGGCGAAGACGCCGATGCGGCCGGGGTACTGCTCGGAGTCGTGGCCGCTCAGCTCCAGTGCGGACCAGGAGGACTGGAGGAAGAGCCGCAGTTGCGGGTCCATCCGCTCGGCCTCGCGGGCACTGAGGTAGAAGAACGAGGCGTCGAAGAGGTCGGCGTCCTCCAGGACCGAGGCGCGCGGCACGTAACGGGAGTTGGCGAACGTCTCCGGGGCCACTCCGGCGGCCTGCAGCTGTTCCTCGTCCACGTCGGTGATGTGGGTGGTGCCCGCCACCAGGTTGTGCCAGAACTCCGTGTGGTTGCGCGCGCCGGGCAGTCGGCAGTCCAGGCCGACGAGGGCGATCCGGCCGTCTGGGGCGGTGTCGGCGGGGGTCGCCGTGGCGGCCGTCTCACCGCGGGGACGGTCAGTCACAAGTGCCTCCTGGTTGCCGGTCGTTCGAGAGGGACGAAGCGTTGCGGGTGCGGGCCGCGGCGCGGCGGCCGCCGTGGGCGGTGCGGCGGCGGGCTCCCCGGGCGGCGCCCGCCGCGGAGTCCTGCCGGTCGTCACCGCCGATGAGCCCCACCAGGCTGCGGAGGGTGGGGGCCCGGTACAGGTCGGTCATCCGCAGGTCGGGCGCGACGGTGCGGGTGAGCCGTTCGTGCACGGCGGCCATCCGCAGCGAGGTGCCGCCCAGGTCGAAGAAGTTGTCGTCCGGGCCGACGGTGTCGGTGCCCAGTGCCTCGCACCATGCCTGGGCCACCGCCCGCGCCAAGGGCCCGGCTCCCGCAGGGCCGGAGCTGCCGGGCTCTGCGGTGGTCCGGCCGGGGTCCGCCGCGCTGAGCGCGGGCGGCAGCGCGGCACGGTCGATCTTGTGGTTGGGCGTCAGCGGCAGTGCCGCCAGGAAGACGAATGCGGCCGGTACGGCGTGGGCGGGCAGGGTGCCGCGCAGTGCGGCCCGCAGCGCTGACGGCTCGGGGCGTGCGCCGTCGGCCGTCACGAGATAGGCGGCGAGCTGCCGCTCCCCCGACCGGTCGTCGAACGGCATCACGACCGCCTCGGTCACCTGGGGGAGGTCCTTCAGCGCGCTCTCCACCTCGCCGGTCTCCACCCGGATCCCGGAGATCTTCACCTGGAAGTCGCGGCGCCCGATCAGCAGCAGTGTGCCGTCGTCGAGGCGCCGGGCGAGGTCGCCGGTGCGGTAGGTGCGGCCGTCCGCGACCGCGCCCGGTGCGAGATAGGGGCTCTCGACGACGATCTCGCCCTCGCCCGGTCCCGGCACCACGCGCCCCTCGGCGTCCTCCAGCCGTACTTCCGTCTCCGCCACCGCGAACCCGAGCGGGAACACTCCGGTGGGGGGCCGGTAGTTCCGGTCGGCGACCCGGAGCAGGGCGCAGGAGCACTCGGTGGAGCCGTAGGCGCCGGCGACCTGGCAGCGCGCCCCGAAGGACCGCCGGGCGGCGTCGAGGTCGGCCAGGTGCAGGGTGTCGCCGCCGAGCGCGAGCATCCGCATCCCGGGCAGCTCGGTGGCGCGCGATGCCATGGCCCGGACCAGTGCCCGGAAGACGGGGAGCGTGGAGTGGTAGACCGTGACGCGTTCGGCGGCCATCCACTCCAACAGGCCCGTGATGCCGAGGGACTTGAGGTCGACCGGGTACAGCGCGGCGCCGTTGAGCAGCGCGGCGAAGGTGTCCTGGACCGCGGAGTCCCAGCTGTAGGCGGACTGGAGGGTGACCCGGTCCAACGGGCCGATGCCCAGGCCGTCGGTCCAGACCCGGGTGTGGTGCAGCACGTTGCGGTGGATCTGCGCGACGGGCTTGGGACGCCCGGTGGAGCCGGAGGTGTAGAGCACGTACGCCTCGCTGTCCGGGCGCACCGGTGGCGCCGGCGGGTCGGCGGCGTCCGCCGCGTCGGCACCGGACGGGTCCGTGCCTGCCGTCGGCACCAGATCCTCGTATGCCAGCACCGGTCGGGTGCCGGCCAACCGGTCGGCGAGCGGCGCGTTGGCCGCGAGGGCGACCAGCGCGCGGATGCCGGCGTCGTCGGCCATGTGGCCGAGCCGGGATTCCGGGTAGGAGGCGTCCAGCGGCACGTAGGACATGCCGGCGCGCAACACACCGAGCAGGGCGGCGATCATCTCCGCACCGTGCGAGAAGAGCAGGCCGACCCGGTCACCGGGCCGCAGGCCGGCCGCGGACAGCGCGGTGGCGATCCGGGCCGAGCGCCGCGCGGTCTCGCGGTAGGTCCAGCGGGCGTCGGGGGTGACCACGGCCTCGCGGTCGGGGTGTGCCGCGGCCTGCTCCAGGAAGCGGTGGACGAGCGTCCCCGCCTGCTGCGCGGTGGGGAACGGCCGGTGCCCGAGGGCCGCTTCGGACACCGGGGTGTCCCCGGTCACGGCGTCCCCCCGCCCTCGTGCGGGCCGTAGCCGAGGAGGACGGCGGGGTGCGCGGGCCGCTCGCGCAGTTCTGCGTACGCCTGTGCCGCGCGGTCCAGGGGCAGGCGCGGCAGCCCCATCTCCCGGGGCCGGATGGCGCCGATGTCGATCAGGTCCAGGGCCCGCTGGAGGTTCTCGGTGACCGTGCCCTCGCCGGCCGGGGCCGTCACGTCGCGCAGTCCGCGTGCGTAGGCCGCGTCCCGGTAGCCGGCGCCGCAGCGGGCGGCGTAGCGGATGTCGAGGTTGCCCAGTTCCACGCTGAAGTCGATGTGCGCGGCGAAGCGGCCCACGCCGACCAGCCTCGGCCGGCCCGGCGCCCGGTCCGCCCAGCGGGCCGCCGCCGCGATCACCTCGCCCGCGTCGCCGGTGCCGCACAGGAAGACGCACCGGCCGCCCGTCGGGCGCGCCCGCGGGGAGTCCGTCGCGAAGAAGCTTGCGCCGTCGGCCGCGTTCAGGCCGAGCGCCGCCGCCGTGCGCAGCCGCTCGGGGCGGAGATCGACCAGGGTGACCGGTATCCCGCGGGCCGCCGCGGTCTGGGCGACCAACTGCCCGACCATACCCGCGCCGACCACGACCACCTCGTCGTCGGCTTCCAGCACCGCACGGTCCACCGCGTGCACGGCCGTCGCCGCCAGGCCGGCCACCACCGCGTCCGCCAGGTCCAGGTCGTGCGGGACATGGCGGCACAGCCGGTAGGGGACGGTGACCGCTTCGCTGTGCACGGCCTCGCCCCAGCCCATCGCGATGACCCGGTCTCCGGGGGCGTATCCGGGGGCCTGGGGGCCGACCGCCTCCACCACCCCGGCCGAGCAGTAGCCGAGGGGGAAGCGCTCTCCGGTCCGTGCGCTGCGGTCCAGGTAGTGCAGTTCGGTGCCGGGGCTGACCAGGCTCCACTCGGCGCGCAGCCGCAGCTCGCCGCGGCCGGGCGGTTCCCTGTGCACCTGCTCCGTCAGCGGTTCGGCCGCCCCGTCCGCGACCAACTGTCGTACCAGCAAGGTGGTGGGGGTGGACTGCCGGACGGCGTCCGGTTCCGTCGTCCGGCCCCCGGCGGGGATTCCGCGCACCGCGGTCATCTGTCTTCCTCCTGCTCCGGGGCCGCGATCCACTTCTCGTCGGGCACGATTTCCAGCTCCTCCTGATACCCGGGTATCGGTCCCAGCGGCACCGGTTTGCCGGACCGCTCGTAGGACGCCCGGCGGTTGCGCTTGCGCTCCAGTCCGAGGTTGAGCCCGGCCAGATCGACCGGCTCGTCGGCGAGCAGTCCGTGCTCCCGCGCCGCGGCGACCGCTTCGGCGCCGGCCCGGGTGCGGATGAACACCCGGCCGTGCTTGGGCTGTTCGGCGCCGGTCACGCTCGCGGCGAAGATGTTCGGATCGCCGTCGCTGACACTGACGTCGGCCAGTCCGGACATCCAGTCACCGCAGGACAGGCAGCGGTGCGTCTTGTTCCCCGCGAAGTCCCGCACCGCGCGCCAGAATTCCACCCGGTGGTCCGCTCCGTCGTCCGTGCGGATGGCGATGTCGCCGGGGTAGGCGCCGTCGCGGTAGCGCAGCCGGACCACGGAGTCCAGGGGGACGCCCGCCCGCTCGCGGATCACGGCGGCGGTTCCTTCGGGGCGGGTACTGGAGGAACAGGCCGGTTCGACCAGCAGCACCACGTGCTCGCGCGCCCAGCGGCCCGCCTCGGTGTCCATCGCCTGGAGCTTGCGCATCGCCTGGATGTGGCAGGCCACCCCGGACATGGCGACCCGGACGTCGGGCTCCTCGATCATCAGGGGGCGTAACGCACCCAAGTACGGGGCGAGTTGGTAGGTCGACTGGGCGGTCTCCACCAGGACGTCCGGGTCCCGCACCAGGGCCGGTGCGGCCCGCCAGGGCTCCTTCTCGTCCCGCCCCATCGAGAGCACCGCCGTCACCTCCAGCCTGTGCATGGCGGTCTGGAGGAGGGCGGTCAGGCTGCCGCCGCTGGCGGACGTCTCGTAGACCACCGGGTCCAGGGCGTGCCCGGCGACCACCTCGGAGAAGACGCCGATCCAGCGTTCCCCGGGGGTGCGGGTGCGGCCGAACAGGCGCTCCTCGGCCGCCGGGGTGCCGGGGTCGGCTCCCGGGCAGACGTCGAGGCAGTCGGAACAGTCCGCGCAGTCGGCGGCGGTCCAGGACTCCGTGGTGAGCACGGGGTCCAGTCCGTCGAAGCCGATCACCCCGGCCGGACAGGCCAGTTCGCAGGCCCCGCACACGGTGCACAGGCCCGGATCCAGCACGTCCTTCTGGAGCTGCTGGAACGTCATGTCCGACCGCTCCCGTCCGCCCGTTCCGCCTGCGTCACCGCCGTCGCGATCCGCTCCACCAGCCAGCGGTAGTCCGCCTCCTCTAGGAGAGCCGGCGGCACGATCTTGACCGAGGCGCCCTCCGGGCCGCCGCCGAACAGCAACAGCCGCTCCCGCAGCGCGGCACCGGTGACGGCCTTGGCCAGGGCGGGATCGAACCGCCCGTCGGGTACGCAGTCGAAGGCGGCCAGCGCCCCGACGGTGCGGACGGCGTGCATCCACGGGTGGCGGGCGGCCAGTTCCGTCAGGTCGGCCCGCAGCCGCTCACCGAGCGTCCGCGCCCGGCCCGCCACGTCCTGCCGCTCGACGATGTCGACGACCGCGGCGGCCGCGGCGCAGGAGACGGGATGGCCGGAGAAGGTGGAGGTCTGCACGCTCGGCGGCAGCGCGTCCAGCACCGCCCGCTCCCCCACCACGGCGGCGATCGGGAAGCCGTTGCCCAGCGTCTTGCCGAGCAGCGTCAGATCCGGGGTCCGGGTCATCAGCTCGGCGGTGAACAGCCGCCCGGCCCGCCCCAGCCCCGTGTAGATCTCGTCCAACACCAGCAGCGCGCCCCGGGAGTGCGTCTGCCGCGCGATCTCGTCGAGGATCGCGCTGGATACGGGGAGCACCCCTTCGGTCACCTGGACGGGTTCGAGGACCACCGCCGCGGTGCCGCCCCGGCGATCGGCGGCGTCCAGCGCGGCGGCGAGACCGGCCGCGAAGCGGACCATGCCGTCCGCCTGGTCGCCGGCGCGGGGGTCGGGAAGCTCCGCGGTGACGACATGGTCGGGTTGCGGTGCGCTGTAGGTCTTGAACTCCGGTCGCCAGGTCAGGGCCAGCGCTCCGGCGGTCTTGCCGTGGTAGCCGTGCCGGAAGGCCACCACCGCCTGGTGTCCGGTGGCCGCCCGGGCGATCTTCAGTGCGGACTCCACCGCCTCGGCCCCGGTCGCGGTGGGCAGCACCGCGGGCTCCCGGTACGGCGACAGCGCACCGATCCGTTCGACCATGCGCGTCCGGGCGTCCGAGCCGAGCTTGCAGCCGGTGTGGGTCAGGCGGTCGAGCTGGGCGACCGCGGCGGCGGTCACCTCGGGGTGCTGATGGCCGAGGGTCGCCGCGCCGCTTCCGGACGTACCGTCGAACCAGGCGGTGCCGTCCTCGGTGTGGAGCCACGGGCCGCTGCCGGTGCTGAACTCGGGGCCGAGCGTGCTGCCGGTGGACCGCGCCTCCACGGCGCCGGCGCCGTCCCTCCTTCCCCGCACACCGGCCGCCGCGTCGGTCACTAAGTCGGTCATCGCTGACTGTCCTCCACGATCCGGGCGCCGACGGCACGTTGCACATCGGCGAAGTCGGGAAATGACGTGTGGTGGCAGGCGCCGCCGCGCACCGTCGTGCGTCCGGGGAGGCACATCGCCAGGGTCGCGGCGGCCATGGCGATGCGGTGGTCCTCGAAGCCGGGCACGGTGCCGGCGCGCAGGGCGGCTCCGCCGCGGACCGTCAGGCCGTCCGCCGCCACCTCGACCCGGGCCCCGAACGCACCGACCATGCGCGCCGTCGTCGTCAACCGGTCGGTCTCCTTGAACCGCAGTTCCTCGGCGCATCCGATCCTCGACGTGCCGGGCAGGAGTGCGGCGACCACGGCGAGCAGCGGCACCTCGTCGATCAGTGCGTGCAGCAGAGCGGGATCGTCGACCCGTACCGACTCCAGCCCCTCCAGTCCGCCCCTGGCCACCACAGTGCCGATCGGCTCACCACCACTGGTACGCCGTTCGTCCTCGTACGAGATGTCGGCACCGGCCCGCCGCAGGACCTCGAAGAACCCCAGCCGGGTCGGGTTGAGGCAGACGCCCGGGACGCGCAGTTCGGCGCCGTCGCCCCACATCAGATGGGCTGCCACGGGATACGCCGCGAGGGAGGGGTCGGCGGGGACGTCGATGACGGACGGGACGGTGTAGGGCCCGCCGTCCCAGGTGATCGTGCGGTCGCGCGCGTCCAGTCCCGCGCCGAACGCGGCGAGCATCCGCTCGGTGTGGTCGCGCGAACGGACCGGGTGCCGCACGGTGGCCGGGAGCCCGGCCGCGGCCACGGCGAGCAGCACCGCGGACCGTGCCTGGGCGCTTCCCACGGACAACTCCACCGCCCCGGACCGGCACACCGGTGCCCGCACCAGCACGGGTAAGCACCCAGCGTCACCCAAGTAGTCTATTTCCGCCCCGAGTTCGACCAGCGGATCGACGATCCACTCCATCGGCCGGTGGCGCAAGACCTCGTCGCCGTCCACGACCGCACGGGTTCCGGTCCCGGCCAGCAGCCCGATCAGCAATCGCGCCGCGGCACTGGATCCGCCGGTCTCCAAATAGGGCACGTCCGCGGGCCAGGCAGTGATGCCGGAGTGCGCGCGAACCGCCTGCGGTACGGGCGCCGCGCCACGGCGCACGACGAGCGTGCCACCCCCCTCGTCGTCCACCCGCAACCCCAACGCACCCAGCGCAGGCAGCAACGCCCGTACCGCGCCTCCCGAGTTGGCGTTGCGGACGGTGAGGACGGCGGGGGCACCGGGTAACAGGGCGGCCAGCAGGGCCCGGTGACTGACCGACTTGTCGCCTGCCACGGTGACGGTCAACGGGCCGCGGCGCTCCAACTCCCGGCCACCGTCCACCACGAGGTGCGCCGCGTCGGTCGCCGGTCTGTCGAATCGCCGGGCACCGTCGTCGACGGCACCCCGGACCGTTTCCCGGACGGTCTTCCGCACCTCAGGCACGCCCTGCTCCCTTCCCTGAGGCCGCAAGACCCGGAACAGCCGACCGCACCGTCCCCTGCGGCGAATCACACCTGCGCTGACGCACACAACACTCCGAAGCCGTCACTGAATCGAGGAGAGGGGAAACCCCTGCCGGAGGCGGCCGGGCTGCTCATGGACACATGGGAATCACGTGTCGGCGCAATCGTTCATGCTGGTTCGGCAACCCCCAGGGGGACTCGCTGGCGCATTCGACTCAACCACCCCGGCCGAGCGGATGTCAACGAAAGTTGGATCATTCCCTGATAGGCGGTCATCCCCTATAAGCACCGAAGAAAGTACCGCTTCCCCTGCGCAAGCTCCCCTAATCACCCAAAATTTGAAAGGATTCCAAGGCGGCTTCTCATGATCGCGCAGCACGTCACCACACGGGGCACCCCTGGGTTGCAGTGCCCCGACAACACCACCGCGACCAGCGCGACGACGTGCCCGACCCCGACAGACACCACCTAGCTCCCGAGGAAGCGCAGGACCGCCAACACCCGGCGGTTGGTGCCGCTGTCCCGCGGCAACCGCAGCTTGTCGAACACCGCATTGGTGTACTTCTCCACCGCGCTGGTGGACACGAACAGGCGCTGGGCGATGGCGGTGTTGGTGTGTCCTTGGGCCATGAGGGCCAGCACGGCCTGTTCACGGTCGGTCAGCAGGCCGAGTTCGTCGGCGTGGCATGAACGGGTCAGCATGCGGCGCACCACCTCCGGGTCGAACACCGTCTCCCCCTCGTTCACCCGCTCCAGTGCGGACAGGAATTCCTCCACCCGTGCGACCCGGTCCTTCAGCAGGTACCCCAGGCCGCGGGTGTCTGCCGTCAGCAACTCCGCGGCGTACCTGGGCTCGACGTACTGCGACAGCACCAGCACCCCCACCCGGGGGTGTTCGGCCCGCAGCCGCAACGCGGCCCGCAATCCCTCGTCGGTGTGACTGGGCGGCATGCGCACGTCCACGACGGCGACGTCCGGCGGCCCGGCGGCAACCGCGGCAAAGAGCGCGTCCGCATCGCCGACCGCGGCCGCCACCTCGTGCCCCTCGTCGGCCAACAGATGGACCAGGCCCTCGCGCAGCAGCGCCGAGTCCTCGGCAATCATCAAGCGCACGGCAGCTCCGCAACCACCCGCGTGGGACCGCCGGTCGGGCTGTCCACGCTCAGACGTCCGTCCAAGGCACGGATCCGGCGTGCCAACCCGGCCAGTCCCGGCCCCGCGGGATCGGCGCCGCCGCATCCGTCGTCGCGTACCGATACGCGCACCAGGTCGGCCTCCTGGTCGATCTCCACATCGATCCGGCTGGCACCGGCGTGCTTGGCGGCGTTGGTGAGGGCCTCGCGCACCGCGAAGTAGGCGGCGGTCTCCACGGCCGGGGCCGGGCGCCGCGCCAGGTCGCCGCTGATGCGGACCGGGACGGGTGACCGTTCGGCGTCCTGGGACAGGGCCTCGCGCAGCCCCGACGCGTCCAGCGTGGCGGGATAGACCCGCCAGGCCACCTGACGCAGCTCCTCGACTGCCTGCTCGGCTTCGGCCTGTGCCTGCCGGTACAGTTCCGCGCTGTCCTTGCGACGCGCCCGTCCGAGCAGCATCGCCACCACGACCAGGCGCTGTTGCAGTCCGTCGTGCAAGTCACGCTCGATGCGGCGCCGTTCGGCGTCCACGGCTTCCACGATCCCCGAACGGGTGGCGGCCAGTTCGTCGATCCGGCGGCGCATCCGGGCCAGTTCGTCCGGGCCGAGGAAGCGGCGCACCAACCGCCGTTCCCACTCGACGACGGCGGCCAGTCCCGCCAGGTCCAGGAAGAGCAGGAGCAGGCCGACGGCCAGGAGGTACCCGACGATCGGCCAGGTCGGGCGCATGCCGTCGACGTCATGGCCGGCCAGCCAGCGCAACAGCCCGGAACCGGCCGTCCAACCGCCCACCACCAGCAGGAACAACGCCCCGCCACCGAGCAGCCCGACGGGAATGCGGCACCACAGATACGCGGCGGCCCGTCGCGGCTCGACGCCTTCCGCACCGGCAGGATCCCCACCGAACAGCACGGCCACTCTCCGCTGCTCCAGTGCGGCCGCCCCGACCACCGGCCCGCCGCACCGCGCCACGCCCCAGGTGGCCAAGGCGGCCAGAGCGGCGCACACCGAGACGGCGCCGAGCACGAGACCGGCGACCGCCCGCACCGGCCTCATGCGCGGTGCCGGGCACTCGGGCGGCGACGCAACCGCACCAGGAACCAACGGCCGACGGCCAGGGCGGCCACCGCCACCACCACCTTGGACACCATTCCCCCGTACTCCTCCACCAGCCGCCAGTTGTCGCCCAGCCAGTATCCCAACAGGACGAACGCGGTGTTCCACACCAGGCTGCCGGCGGCCGTCAGGGCGGTGAAGGCCGGTAGCGGCATGCGTTGGATACCGGCCGGAACGGAGATCAGGCTGCGCACCACAGGCACCATGCGCGCCAGCAACACCGCGGCGCGACCGCGCCGTTCGAACCACGCCTCGGCCCGGTCGATCTCGTGCGGCCGGACGAGGGGAATACGGGCGGCGAGCGCACGAGTGCGGTCGCGCCCCAGGAGAGCACCCACCCCATAGACGATCCAGGAGCCGACGAGGGAGCCAACGGTGGTCCAGACGATCACGGCCCACAGACTCAGCCGCCCCTGCCCGGCCGCGAATCCGGCGACGGGGAGGACGACCTCACTGGGGATGAACGGCAACACGGTGTCAACGAGGTTGGTCAGCCCGGCGCCGGCGGCACCGAGGGCGCCCATGACGTCGACGGCCCACCCGGCGATGCCGCCGGCCGGTTCGGCAGAGGATGCGGGAAGCGGCGCGGAGGCCAACATGGTGATCATGCGGTCCACGCTAGGCAGCGCACCAGGCCCGCACCATGCGGTTCACCGCCCGACCGCACTGCGGTTTTCCGCAATTCCCGCCCCCACCGCTCCCGTTCCTCGACGGCACCGGCCGGCCACCGACACGAACACCACCCACCGTGATCGCACAATAACCAGATGCAACCTTGCCCGACTTGTCCCTACGCTTCAGCGATGGACTCGGTACAGATCAGGCAGATGCACGAGAACGACCTCGTCTCGGCGGAGCGGGCATCGGCGGTGACGTTCTTCGAGGCGGACCAGATCGCCAGGCGGGTCGGCGACCCGGAAGTCGAACCGCGTTCGGCGACTGCCGCCGGGCAGTGGATCGACCGCATGCGCTTCTACTTGACCATCGACCCCACAGGATGCCAGGTCGCGGTGCAGGAGGCCGGCAGAGCTGACGGGGCCGGCGAGGTGGTCGGATTCGCCGCTTCGCAGAACCGTGGCCGCCTGTGGTACCTCGCGACCTACGGCGTGCTACCGAGCCATCAGGGCCGCGGCATCGGGAAGCGGTTGATGGCTGCCGTGCTCGACCATGCCGGCGACCGCGCCGGCATCTTTTCCTCCAGCACCCACCCGGGCGCCACCCGTCGATACCGGCTGGCGGGCTTCACCCTGCATCCACAGATGCGGATGGTCGGAACCGTCGACCGGTCCACACTCCCCGCGGTCGATGGCCTGCGGGAGGGCGGAGCCGACGACTTCGCCTGGATGGACCGGTTGGACCAGGACCTGCGCATCGCGGGCCACGGCCCCGACCACGGCCAACTGCTCGGCTCCACACGGCTGGTGGTGTCCCGGAACGCGGCGAAGCCGGGGTACGCCTATATCGACGGCCATGGCCGGGCCTCGCTACTGGCCGCCGCGCACCCGGAGGTCGCACAGCGGCTGCTGTGGGAAGCCCTGGCCGCATCGCGGGGAAAAACCCTGGTCAACTGCATCACCGCCCCCAACGAGTGGGCGATCGACGTCGACCTCGCGGCCCGCCTGGACATCGCGCAAGAGGGCTATCTCGCCGTCCGCGGGATGCCCCTCCCGGCGCCCTACCTCGCCAACGGGCACTTCCTCTGACACGCCCCTGGGGCGCGATCTGGCCCGAACTGTTCCTGGACGCCGACGAACCGCCGGTTCACGTCGGCTTCGGCAACAGGGCCGCGCACGCCCCGAAGGACATCGCCCCGGTGGCCGTGCCCGCGTGAACGCACGCGGCCGCCCGGCCCGGTTCGGCTTCACCGGCCGGCGCCGGCCGCCGGATGGAGCGACCTGCTCAGCGCCCACACGTCATCGCCACCCCGGCGAACAGCGCGTCTCCCATCACCGATCCGCTGTCGTAGGCGCTCCGCTGGCGCCCGTTGTCAGGCATCGCCGCCATGGCCGCCGCCTTCCTGTCCGGCGCACTCGCCGAGGCACACCGCATGTGCGAGGCGAGCCACGCTCTTCTGCCAGCCTCGCGTCAATCCTCCGGCGCCGCGACCGCAACCGCCCTGCGCCCGCAGACACCGCACTGTTCGGAAGGCGACCACAGCGCGGCACCACCGGCCACCCCGATGCGGTGGCGGCCGGGCAGGGAGGGGCAGGGCAGAACAGAGCAGCCGATCCATAAGTTACCGGCGAGTTGGAGTGCCGGAAAACCGCAGGTGGCATCCTCTCCCCCACCCTGAAACCCTGACCGGAGACTGGGAACGGCGCCGACCGCCGGCCGGCACATGCTCTCGGCCTTCGTGGTGATGACCAGAGGAACGCCACGCCAGGGCACTGGGCAAGCGGCAGTACGCCGCCTTCAAAACGGCTCCCCAACGCGTGGCCGATCTCCGACGGCGCGGCCCCACGCGACAGCCGAGATACCGGGGCGGAGCCGGATCAGCCAACCGGTCGAGAGGGGCGACAGGCACCGCCGCACCCCAACTCGCGGGCCCAGTCCTGGAGTTCGGGGTCGGCCAGGCTGGTGCCGAGCCAGTCGTGGTCGAGGTCGCCGCCCGGCAGGGACGGTACGACGGCGACGTGGAGCCCGGCAGCGCGTGCCGCCGCGATGCCCGTGGCCGAATCCTCGAAGGCGACGGAGCGCGTCGGGGCCGCGCCGAGCGTCTCGCACGCCGTGAGGTAGAGCTCCGGTGCGGGCTTGGGGGAACGCACCTCGTCGGCGGCGAACGAGTGCGGGAAACAGTCGGCGAGGCCGGCCGACCACAGCGCCACGTCCAGCAGTTCCCGGGGGCTGTTGCTGGCCACGGCGACGGGTACGGCCGCCCGGCAGGCACGCACGAGTTCCAACGCCCCCGGAAGGGCTGCGGCCCCTCGGGAGAGCTCCTTGCGGACTCTTGCGAGGAGTTCGGCAGCGAGTGCGCCGCCGTCGCCGGGGCAACCGAGGTACTGGGCCATGGACTCCGCCGCGTCCTCGACGGTGCGGCCGATGACCAGGGCTTTCTGCTCATGACCGAAGGGATGGCCGTGCTCCGCGAAGATCGCCGTTTCCGCGACGGTCCAGCAGACTTCGGTGTTGACCAGCAGACCGTCGCAGTCGAAGACCACGGCCTCGGTGTTGGTGGGGAGCACGCGCATGCGGCTGTCCTTTCGCTTCGGGTGGTGCACGGGTTGTCGGTCCGGTGGCTGTCGGTGGACGTGCGGTCGCGTCGCCCGGCGCCTCACTGCCCGAGTGCGAGCCGGATGCCGAAGGCGGCGATGACCGTGCCGCTGACGCGGTCGAGGCAGCGGCGGACCGAGGGGCGTTGCAGGCGGTCTCGGACCATGTGCGCGAAGGCGATCAGCGCACAGGCCCAGACAACGGCCAAGAGGATGTGCACACCGGCCAGGAGCACGCCCAGCGCAGGATGCGGGGCACCGGCGGGCATGAACTGCGGGAGCACCGCGACATAGAAGGCGCCCATCTTCGGGTTGAGCAGATTGGTCAGGATGCCCTGTCGCCAACCGCCGAGCAGGGTGTCGCCGGCACCTCGCCCGGCCCTGACCGTCCTCGCATTTCCAGTCACGGTCGCGTCACCAGCCCCCGATGTCTGTGGGCTCTCGGTCGACGCCTTGTGCCAGGTGGCCCACAGCATCCTGCCGCCCATCCACACCAGGTAGGCGGCGCCGACCCAACGAAGAGTCTCGTAGGCGAGGTGAGAGGCGGTCAGCAGCGCGGTCACACCGAGCGAGGTGAGCGCGCCCCAGACCAGCGTGCCGCACTGGATGCCAAGGACCACGCCCCAGGCTCGACGACGTCGCCCGAGCGCCGCGGTGCGCAGGATGAGCGCGGTGTCCAGTCCGGGCGTGAGGGTGAGAAGACCCGCTATCAGGGCGAAGGTCCCTATTGCATGCAGGGTGATCATGAGCGATCACCCTAGGTCGACAAACGACGGAACGTCCAGAATCCTGCCCGGAATCGGGCAGGAATCGCGGCATTCATCGTCGATTTCGCATCTCACACCTCGAAGAGCGAACGATATGCGAAGTATGACCGACAGCTCGGTGCCTGGCAGCGGTCGCCCGGCACCACCAGCGGCCGACCGCCGAGGGGACGCCGAGGCCCCGTCATGTGCGCGGTGTGAGGCGGATCAGGGCCGCCGACGCCAACGCGAGGACGCCGCACACGCTCCACAGCAACAGGTAGGCCGTCAGCGACGGTTGATGCGTGGACTGGATCAACAGGCCGCTGAACACCGCGGCCGCCGCGGCTCCGGCGATGCTGCCACCGGCAGTCTTGAGGTTGTAGTAGACGGCGGTCGACGCCGCCGCCCTGTCCTGTGGGCTGCCCTCGGTGATCACCGTGGGCAGGCCACTGACCGCAAGACCGACGCCCACGCCCGAGAGCAGGTGGCCGCCGTACCACGTCGCCATGACGGCGTGCCCCACGATCTGCACCCCGAATCCGGCGCCGACGAGGAGGAAGGCGAGGGCGAGCATGGTGCGGTAGCCCAGTCGGTGGCCGATGGTAGCCGACGCGCCGGCGGTCAAGAAGCTGATCAGGGCCGGGACCGCGATCCACAGGCCGATCTGCCAGTGCGGCAGGCCGAAGCCGTAACCGGCCTTCTCGGGGGCGGCGTCGAGGAAGGCGACGGTGATGCCTTGCCCGCCGAGGATGACGACGCCCGCGGTGAAACCACAGGCGAAGGCCGGTGCGATGGCGCGGCTCGCCATCGCCCGCACGTCGACCAGGGGTTCGCTGCTCCGCAGCGAGGAACGCACCCACAGCCCCAGGGCCATCGGCGCGAGAAGCAGGCCCCCTACGACCGGCGGGGAGCCCCAACCTCTCGTGGTGCCTTGGGCGATGGAGCCGAGCAGCAGCGTGAGGCCGAGGCCCAGCAGAACGGCCCCCTTCCAGTCCATCCTGCCGCTCGCCAGCCGTCCGGTCTCCGCGATGCGAGGGGTCAGGGCGAGCACGAAACCCGCGCCGGCCAGCACCACCAGGTTCCACAGCACCGTGCGACCACCACCGGCAACGGATGCCAGGGGCCCTGCCGTTGCCGTACCGGCCGTCGCCCCGAGGATGAGCGCCGCGGCGAGCAGACTGATCGCACGGCGGCTGCCCGCGGTGTCCAGTCGGTCCCGCACCAGTCCCACGGACAAGGGAAGCAGGGCACTGAGCGGACCGAGCAGGACTCGGCCGGTGAGGAAGAGCGCAAGCGTCGGCGCCAAGGCGCACAGCAGGGAGCCGAGGGTGATCGACCCCAGCGCGACCCGCAGCATGCGGCGGTGGCCGTACAGATCGCCCAGGCGCCCGAAGGCCGGTACGCACACCGCGGCGGACAGGAACTGTGCCGCGGTGATCCACATGGCCGGGCCGGTGGTGGTGTGCAACGCGTCGCGGATGACGGGCAGCAGGGAGACGACGCTGCCCTGGATGAACCCGTCGAGCAGGACGAAGACGAGGAGGGGGCCGATAAGAGCTGAGGGAACGGACACGGACATGCTGCGGGCAACAACCGTGCTCATGGCACTCCAGGGGCAGTTCGCAACGGACGGTCGCTGCGGACCGGTCCGCGGCCCCGAAGGCATTGCCCACGCCACTGCCGCAAAACTCGACGCGCCCACAACAGCGCTCTCCCGGGCGACACGATTGCGCCGTGTGAGTGCTCCGCCGCAGCTCCGAGCATCGCCGGAGCCCCGCCGCTCGGACGACACTTCCCTCCGCACAGCCAGACACCGGCACGGCTCCGCGTGCCACGAGGCTCCGGTGCCTGGTTCGGACCGCCCCGGAGCAAAAATCCAGGTGCGTACCAGCCTGTGGCCGCCCCTATACTCATGCGAACTGACGAAGGACAGGATGTACCGACAGTGAAGCTGGCTGAGGCACTGGCAGAACGCGCCGAAGCGACGCGCCGTGTGGAGCAGTTGCGGGCCCGCGTCGTCAGCACCGCGCGGTACCAGGAAGGGGAGACGCCCGCCGAGGATGCGGCCCAGTTGTTGGCCGAGGCCGGTGAGGTGTTGGACACCCTGGAGACGCTGATCCGAAGGATCAACCGGACCAACGCCGCGGTGGAGATGGGCCCGGACGGCACGCTCACCGACGCGCTCGCACGCCGGGATGTGCTGCGGCTGCGCCATGCGGTGGTCACCGCGGCGGCGGATGCGGCAGCGGGCACCGGCGAGCGGGGCTACGGGCGGCAACTCCGGTCGGAGCTGATGATGCTCGCCGCGCTGCCGGTCGCGGAACTGCGCCGTCAGGCGGATGAACTCGCACGCGAGATCCGTGAAATCGACGTGCGGATCCAGCGCACGAACTGGGAAGCCGATCTGCTGGACTGACCGTCCCGGCGGACGAGACGATGGGGAGCAGGTAGCCGTTTCGGAGGCGTGCACACACCGAGGGTTGGCGGTGTTTCCAACCCACTCCTGGCGCGTGAAGAGCAACGCGGGGGTTCGATTCCCCTATGACCGTGCAGCTCAGCACCGCGTACAGGTAATGGTGCACACCGCACAGCACATCACCACGTGCAGATCCGAACGGCGAGGGCGGGCTCGGGGTTTCCCTCATCGCAGCATGTGCAGCCTTCGCACAGCCGCCTTCATCGGCCGGCGGCTGGCGGGCAGTCGGCCGCTAACGATCGGCGTGTGCCTCGAAGAGGCTCCGCAGATGGGCCAGGCTCCGCTCGGCCAGCGGGCGCAGAGCCGGTGCGACGGCGCGGGCGTCGGCTCGTAGCCTGTCGATGGCATCGGCACCGAGAGCATCCTCGGCTTCGGTGGCGAAGGCGGCTTCGGCGAGCCAGTCGTCGAGGAGGCGCGGCGTGACCTCCGGGTGGAACTGCAGGCCCCAGGCGACCGGACCGGCTCGGAACGCCTGGCACTCGGTGGAGTCGGTACGGGCGAGGACGCGGGTTCCGGGATCGGGGACGATGCGGTCTCCGTGCCAGTGGAGTACCCCGGGGGCGTCGGCCAGCGGGCCGACAACAGGGTCGTCGCGGTCCACGTCGAGCAGCGGCGCCCAGCCGATCTCGCTGCTCCGACCGAGTTCGCTGCCGGGACGCACCGCCAGGCCCCGGGCACGAGCGAGAAGTTGGGCCCCCAGACATATCCCCAGCGTCGGAACCCCGTGCCGGAGCGCGTCGGCCAACAGCTCGCGCTCCACCTTCAGGGCCGGGTGACCGGCCAGGTCGTCGGCGTTCATGGGGCCACCCATCACGACGAGCCCCGCCAACTCGGCCACCGCAGGCAGGTCCTTGGCCGAGGCGCCCGGAATGTCGATCAGGTTGCGGATGTCGAGGCCGCTGCCGTCCAAGGCGTCGAGGATCATGCCGGGCTTCTCGACTTCGACGTGTTGCAGGATCAGGACGGTTCGTGCGGGCATGAGAGGGTCTCCGGAGGCGACGAGCAGGTGGGAAATGCTCCGCCTACACCGTAACGTGGCAGGTCAGGGGGCGGACTGGCGGATACGGTCCAGGCCGGCCCCCGAGCCGGGGCGTCAAGGGCCGGGCCTCAAGCGCCGGGCCTCAAGCGCTGGGTCTCAAGGGCTGGGTCTCAAGGGCGAGGACGGTTCGGCTCCGCACCGGCCCGGGCCGAGTACTGGTCCAAGACGGCGCGCAGCCGATCGACATCAGTCGCAGCGCCGAGTCCACGCTTGGGCAGCAGCGTCATGGTCGAAGCGTTCTCGTCCCCGCTCAACAGGAGGAAAATCCCCGGGGTTTCGACGTAGCGGGGCGTCGCCGGCCAGGAGAGGGAATGGGTTGCCTGGGCAGTCGAGACGGTGACACCGGACGCGTCCACGACGATACGCTGCTCGCCCTTGGCGGCCGCGAGCCGGTGGAAGCTGCGGGCCTGCAGACCAGTCTGCCCCAGCATGATCACGACGAACACCGCCAGCCCGATGATCAGCGGCACATCCAGTCTGCCCTTCTGCGCCAACCCCAGCACCGTCGCGACGGTCAGGCAGACACCTGTCACGACCAGCAGCCAGCGCGTCCGGCGGGCGGATTTCGACGTTCTGGCCCGCGCCCCCAAAGCCTCCTTGAAGTCCTCGACCGTCGGCGTGTACGACAGCTCGATCTTTCCCGTCTCCGTCACGATGGTGTCCCCCGTGTTCTGCCCGGCCCCGGCCCTGCCCGGCTTCGTCTTGCCTGTTGTCTCGGCTCTGTCCGGCGCTGTCTGGTGGAAGCGGCCGGCAAGTGATCCTAACGTCGCGGTCGCCGGGACCGACTGGCGGTCGATGCCGGACTGCGGTCCTGCCCGAGTCCGGCATCAGGCGTCGGGGCGACGTCGCCACCGGCGGGCCGGAGGATCGAGGAGCCGGGGCTCGGCTGTCGTTACGGGGAGGAGTAGACGACGAGAACCTGATTCGGGGCGTCGGCGACGGTGAACGCCGCGTGGCCGAGGGTCAGTTCCCCGCGGGAGGGGTGCCGGACGCGCTTGCTGCCGGTGCGATGCCCGGCGATGTCGTACCGGGGCCACCACGCGTCCGCCTCGGCGCTGCCGGCGCGCAGCTCCGCGGCGAGCCGGCGGAACCGCTCGTCGCCCGGGTGCCGCCCGGCGTTCGTCCGGAGCCTGGCCAGTACCGACTGCGCCACCGACTCCCAGTCGACCAGTACGTGCCTGGCCTCGGGTTCGAGGAACACCCAGCGTGCGAGGTTGGGAGGGTCGGCGTCCCGTCGTCGGACCAGTCCCGGGAAGTACTCCGCGGCGGCGTCGTTCCAGACCAGCACGTCGGCGGTGGCCCCGGTGACATAGGCCGGGGCGGGAGCGACGAGCGCGGGGACCGCGGCGACCTCGGGAGCGACGGTCTCGACCACGGGCGGGCGGGGGCCCTCGCGGCTGACGGAGCGCCGCTGGCCGGCGGCCCCGTCGGCCAGCGCGCGGAGATGAGACCGCTCCTCCGGGCCGAGCCGCAGGGTGTCCGCGATCGCCGCCAGGACCTGATCGGACGGGCGCACGTCCCGGCCCTGCTCCACATACGCGTACCAGGTCGTGCTCACCCCCGCCAGCACCGCCAGCTCCTCCCGCCGCAGGCCGGGCGTGCGGCGGCGGGCCGATTCCGGAAGCCCCACGTCGGCCGGGCCGATCCGCTCGCGCCGCGCCCGCAGGAACGCTCCGAGCTCGCGCCGCGCGACCGCCGCCGCGTCCTGGCGTCCGGCGCTCTTCCTGGTACTGCTGGTTCCACCATCAGGCACGTCTGGATACCGCCCCTCGCCTCGTGTGGACTACCGGTCATGAAGGCATGGCAGATGACCACACCCCAAAGCGGCCTGCACCTCGTGGAGTTGCCCGACCCCCCGCTCCGCGGCGGCGGCGCGACGCTCGACGTCCTCGCCGCACAGATCCCTGCCTACACCGACGTCCTCGTGGCCGGAGGACGCGGTGGCTTCCCGACCCCGATCGTACTGGGGGCCTGTGGGATCGGTCGGGTGACGGCCACCGCTGACGACGTGTTCGGAGTACGGCCGGGCGATGTCGTCGTCGCCAGCGGGCTGTTCCGGTCCGGGCGCCTCGCCCAACCGGAAGAGGCGTTGCTGGCCTGGACCGGGATCGGCGGTGCCGGCCGCGCCACACCGACCATCGAGCGGATACGCGAGGTGTGGCGTGACGGGCTGTACGCCGAACGGGCGGTACAGCCGGAGCGGACCCTGATCGCCCTGCCCGGCGCGGACGCCTACCCGGCGCCCGAGCGGCTCGCGTACCTGCCCTGGCTCGGCATCGCGGCCGAGGCGATCGACCGGGCGTCCGTGCGCGCGGGGCAGGTCGTCGCCGTGGTCGGCGCGACCGGTCAACTCGGCGCGGCGGCCGTGCTCGTCGCGCTCGCCCGCGGCGCCGCGGCGGTCGTCGCGGTCGGACGCGACCGCGACTCGCTCGCCGCACTCGCGGGCCTCGACGCGCGCGTGCTGACCGTGCCGCTCAGCGGCGACCGCGCGACCGACGGGAGCGCGATCGCGGCGGCGGCCGGGCCGGTCGACGCGGTCGTCGACACGCTCGGCGCGGTGCCGAGCCCGGGCCCGACGATGGCCGGGTACGACGCGTTGCGCCCGGACGGCTCCTGGGTCCTCGTCGGCGGAGTACGCCAGGACCTGCCGATCCCGTACGGCGACTTCATGCACCGTCGGTTGACGCTGCGCGGATCGTGGATATGCCGCGACGCGACCATCCTCGACGTGTGGTCGATGGTCCGCGGCGGCGTACTCGACCTCTCGGCACTCGACATCACGGTCGTCGGGCTCGACGACCCCACCGCGGCACTCACCGCGGCATCCCGGTCACACGGCCTGGGCGTCGTCGTCCTGGTCCCGTGAACGAGCGCGACCTCGTCGCGGGGACGGCGATCCCGTGGATCGCGCCGGACCCGACGTGATGGCCGATGAAGGGGGTTGCGCCGGAGCCGGTGGGCCCGGGGAGGATATGTCCATGGACAGTGCGACAGACGACGTGAACCAGGCGATCGCGGGCGAGTTGCAGCTCATGGATCCAGCGGTCCGCGCCTCGCGGGAGCGCGTCCGACGGCTCCTGGACCCGGAGTTCGTGGAGGTCGGCGGATCGGGGCGGCGGTGGACGTACGAGGCCATGGTCGCCGAGCTGTCCAGTCGTCCGGGCCGTTCACCGGGTGCTCCCCGCTACGAGCCCTCGGACATCTCGGGCGTGCGGCTCGCCCCGGGACTGGTGCATCTGACCTTCGAGACCGTACTCGGCGATGTCAGGACCAGGCGTAGCTCGATCTGGCGCAAGAGGGACGACGGGTCGGGCTGGCGGATGTACTACCACCAGGCCACACGCGTCCCGCCCGGTGTGGACACGGCGTAGGGTCCGTCCGACCCTGCCCCGTCGGGCAGGCCCTGGCCCGAGCCGCCCAAGTCGCCGGCGCGCTCGCCGCGTTCCGGCCGTCGCCCGAGGTGCGCGAAATCCGTTTCACGTGTTGTCCCGGCGGCTCTACTGTGGCGCGGTGATGACTCAGGTGATCGTTCTCAATGGTGGTTCCAGCTCCGGGAAGTCCGGGATCGTCCGGTGTCTGCAGGCGGTCCTGCCGGATCCGTGGCTGGCGCTCGGGACGGACACACTGGTCGAGGCCATGCCTGCGTCCATGCAGACGTCGGATGGCGGTATCGGGTTCGCGTCGGACGGAGAGGTGGTCGTCGGACCGGAGTTCCGCACGCTGGAAACCGCCTGGCTCGAAGGGGTGGCCGCGATGGCCCGAGCGGGCGCCCGGGTCATCGTCGACGAGGTCTTCCTGGGCGGAGCGGACTCACAGCAGCGTTGGCGGAAAGCCCTGGGCGAACTGCCGGTGTTGTGGGTCGGCGTGCGGTGTGACGGTGCGGTCGCCGCGGGCCGCGAGGTGGCACGAGGCGACCGCATCATCGGGATGGCCGCGTCCCAGGCGGAAGCGGTCCACCGGGGCGTGGAGTACGACCTGGAAGTGGACACCGCGCACGCCGAGTCGATGGAGTGCGCACGGAGCATCGCCGCACACGTCAAGTGATCGGCGGGTCGCCGTCGCCTGCGTTCCGCGCCCTCGGTCGTCCCGCCGGGCCACCGCCGGGCCCGGCGGTGGCCCGGCGGGACGATCACGGAGTTCGGCCGCTCATCGCGTCCCCATGTCGTGGGGGGTGCCGTCGGCGACGGCCTGGAGTTTGTCGGGGTTGGCCACGTTGTGGAGGGCGATGATGCGGCCGTCGGTGTCGAAGTCGAAGGTGACGGTGGCGATCACGCGGTCCGGGGCACTGAACACCATGCCCCACCCTCCGTTGATCTCGGCGAGTTCGGCCTTCATGTCGGCGGGATCGATGCCCTGGTAGGTGACGGTGCCGATGGCCGCGAACCAGGCGGCCACCGTGGCCGCGCCCACCACCGGGCGAAGTGCCTGGCGGACCTTGCCGCCGCCGTCGGTCCACAGGGTGACGTCCGGGGACAGCAGTTCCAACAGGGCGTTGACGTCGCCGCCGGTCGCGGCGGCGAAGAACCGCTCGGTGGCCTCGCGCTGCCGCGACCGGTCCGCGGCGAAGCGCGGTCGCCGGGCCCGCACGTGCTCGCGGGCACGGTGTGCGGCCTGTCGCACCGCGGCCTCGGAACGCTCCACCGCTTCCGCGATCTCGGCGTGACTGAAGTCGAAGACCTCCTTCAACACGAACACCGCGCGTTCGAGCGGGCTGAGCGTCTCCAACACCACCAGCATGGCCATCGACACCGACTCGGCATCCATGACGACCTCGGAGGCGTCCCCTCCGGTGAGGATGGGTTCCGGCAGCCACGGCCCCACATAGGTCTCCCGCTTGTGCCGGGTGGAGCGCAGTCGTTCCAGCGCCAGGTTCGACACGATCCGCGTCAGGTATGCCTTGGGCTCGGCCACCTGCGAGCGGTCCGCGGCAGACCACTTGATCCAGGCGTCCTGGACCGCGTCCTCGGCATCGACCGCGGTGCCGAGGAGACGGTAGGCCACGGAGAACAGCAGGTTGCGGTGCTCGTGGAAGACCTGCTGGTCGGGGTGGGTTGCGGGGTTGGTCACCGGGCCTCCTGAGTGCGGGTGAAGCGACCCCCACGGGGCCAGAACGCGCCCGAGGCGGGCATCTTCTTCATACGGCCGTAGGTCGGCCAGGGCGAGGCGGTCACCGTCTCCTTGTACCGGACCGCCATGCGGCCGGTCAGGCAGATCCGGCGCGGACTGTCATCGGGGTGGGTGAACTGCACCACGGCATCGCCCCGCCCCAGGCTCACCGGCGTGTGGTAGTAGCCGAAGCGGAACGGCCTGGGCTGCTTGCCCTTGAGGACACGGTCGATCGAGGTCGCGGCGTGCACGCCGGTCGGCATGCCGCCCTGGCAGGTGCCGTGCATGACGCCGTACCCCTGGCGGATCGCGGCCGCGTCACCGATCGCGTACACATCGGGGTGGGACACCGAGCGCAGCGTGGCGTCGGTGACGACGCGTCCGCGCTCGTCGACGGCCAGTCCGGCGGCTGCCGCCAGCGGCGACACCCGCGTACCGCTCGTCCACAGCACCGCCTCGGCGGCGATGCTCTCCCCGCCCGCCAACTCGACCGAGTCGGGCAGCACCTTGGCCACCTCGACGCCGGCGCGCACCTGGACTCCGAGCCGGCCGAGCGCGGCCCGCAGATACGCCGCGGCCTTCGCGTTCATCGTCGCACCGGGCTCCTGACGGCCCAGCAGTACGACGTTCGACTCCGGGTACCGTTCGGCGATCTCGGCGGCCGATTCGACGCCGGTCAGCCCGCTGCCGACCACCGCCACCGTGCCGCCGCCGAGCCTCCGGAGCCGGTCGGCCAGCAACTCGGCCTCCTGGACGGTGCTCAGGGAGTACGCGTGGTCCTCGACACCCGGCACCGCCGAGGTGTCGGCCACCGTGCCCAACCCATAGACCAGCGTGTCATAGTGCAGGACTCGGTGATCGTCGATCCGCACGGTCTTCACGTCCGCGTCCACCGCCGTCACCCAGCCGCGCACGAACCGTGCGCCCGTGCCCTCCAGCACCTCCGGGATGCTCAGCTCGGCGAGTTCCTGCCCGGTCGCCGTCATGTGCAGCCGCAGGCGCTCGGTGAACCGCTCCTGTGCGTTGACCACGGTCACCTGCACGCCCTGGTGCCGCTTGGTGCGGACCGCGAGTTGCACGGCCGCGGCCATGCCCGCGTACCCCGCTCCCAGTATCACTACCCGGTGCGCGGTCTCCGTGCCGGTGCCCTGCTGTGCGTTCATCGTTCCGTCCTCCTTGATCCGCTGCTGACGACCACCAGATGGAAGCTGGCCGCCCCTACGTGACATGAGGTCGATGTGATGCGCAGCACAGGGCCTGGAAGGGGGTAGTTGGGGGACTCACGGAACCGTCGTCGTGGTCGGGTCGTGCCGGTCAGGAAGCGGCGCCGATCCGGTCCCGCAGCCCTTCGGCGAAGGTGCGCGCCGCCACCAGATCGGCACCGTTGGGACGTCCGCTCTTGATGCCGCCGACGAGCTTGAACGGAAACGAGGTGTCGAAGCCGCGGCACGAGAAGGTGTCGCGCACCTCGAAGCCCTTCTGCTGGAGGAGCCGCACGAGGGGGCGGGTGAAGGGCCGGACCCGCAGTGCGGGGAGCCCGCTGGTGGTGAACACGAACGCGTTGCGTCGTTCACCCGTCGGGAGTGCCTGGACGAACTGGCGCAGCTGCGGATGGACGTTCTGCATGAAGATCCCGGAGCCGAATCCCACGAGGTCACAGGTGGCGAGTTCCGCCATGTCGACTTCTTCGGGGGCGACGACCCGGGCCTGGAGCACCTGGCCCATGACGTCGGCGATCCTCTTGGTGTTGCCGTGGGACACGGAGGTGCACACGATGACGGCCTTCATGATGCTGTTCCTTTCGCTTCGACGTATTCCGTATGGTGCTGGGCAGATCGGGCCATGCGCTCGGTCTGCCCGGGAGTTCTTCCCGCTCATCGGGCTGCGACCGGGGTCGGCACGGGCACTGAGGGTGTCGCGCCGGGAAGCCACCGGTAGGCGCGTGGAAACCGCATCGAGGTGACGGTGAAGCGGCAGACCCGTTCCTTGACCACGGCCGCCGCCCGGCCGGACAGCGCGAACGCCGCGGGGGTGTCGTCCCGGTGCGCGGCCTGGATGAAGCCGTCCCGCCGACCGAGGCTGATCGCCTTTCCGGTCATGCCGATCGACACGGACGTCGGTTGTTGCCCTCGGATCATCGCGAGCACCGTGTCGGCGCCGTGGGCGCCCATGGGCAACGCCGCCTGACAGCTCATCCGCAGGTGCGCCCCTACGTGCGCGGGTGGCGCGACGGCGTCGCCGACTCCGACGATCCGTCGATGGTGCGGGCACACCAAGGCGTCGTCGGTGCGCAGACGGCCGTCGGCGGCCACCGGAAGGCCACTGCGCAGCGCCAGGTCCGGTACGGCCGACGAGGCCGCCCAGACCGTGCAGTCGCTGGGCAGCCGGCCGCCGTCGGTGTCGACGCCGTCCGCGCGGATCGCGGTGACCCGCAGTCCGGTGTGCAGCGCGACCCCGGCGTTCGCGAGCTTGCCTTCGATGCGGGCGCGGCTGGATGCGGGCAGCCCGGCGGCGACCGACCGGGAGACCAGCGCGATGTCCAAGGACGGGTACCGGTGAGCGATTTCGGCGGCGCTCTCGATCCCGGTCAGGCCGCCGCCGACGATGACGACGGGTGCCTGTGCGGGCAGTTGCCGCAGTCGGGTGCGCAACGACTCGGCACCGTCGAGGTCGGCGATGTGCCAGGCGTGCTCGGACCCGGTCATGCCGCGGGCGGCCGTGCTGCCCACCGCGTACAGCAGATAGTCGAAGTCGAGCGCGCCACCGTCGTCGAGCCGCACGGATCGCTCGGCGATCGTGTCCGCCGTCGCCACCCGCAGTCGCACGTCGGGGCGCAACAGACCGCGCAGCGGCCGTATCGCGCGGGGCGCGCCCGCCGCGTGCTCGTGCAGCCGGATGCGTTCCACGAATTCCGGTCGCGGGTTGACCACCGTGACGTCCACGTCGGACCGTCCCACGGCCGCCAGTCGGTTCGCGGCCATCACTCCCGCGTAGCCCGCTCCGACGACCACCACTCGCGCCACCACGACCCACCTCCGTTCGGTTCGGCCTGACGCTGTGAGGACATCGCAGGCCCGGCGATCGTGACAGCCGCCGGGCGTGATGACGGTCACAATGATGTGGGGGTGGGGTGGGCTTCGGCAGTGGACCGTTGCCGGCGGCCGTGCGGGACGAGGTCCGGACGGACCGCGCGCCTGCCCGTCCGGGCGCATGGCGGAGTCGGCGGGGAGTTCGGGGTGCCGGCGCGGCATCGAGGCCGCGGCGCACCGCGGAGACCCCGTCGATGGTCCGTCTCCGTGACGCCGGGGTGGTGGGGCAAGTGCGGGCGGCCCATCAGTGGGTCTTCGCTCACCGGGACACGTTGGATCGCGCCTTGCGCTGAGTGGTGTCCGGCCCGCATCGGGGCCGTCGGCGGCACGGGCCGGGCGCCTTGTCTGCCCGTCAGCCGACGGTTTCCGGGCGTCGGGCAGTGCCGCATGCGGCGCGGCGCGCCTCGTGAAGGGCTTGTCCGTCCGGAGCGGACGATCACGGCAGAAGGGCGTACCCACTCCTTGCCACTCTCAACGTATAGCGCACTGGGGGCCTTGCGGCAAGGCCCCAGTCATGCCGCACAATCGCTGACCTCGGCCAGGACCTTCGGCAATGGGAGCTTTACGAAGTGCGTGTGTCTATCGGAGCCGGTGCCATGAATTCCCTGACCACCAGCGCGTTCGACCTTCCCGACCGCCTCTCCCCCAAGGCGGACCCGACCCTGATCGCCGGCGACGAACGGCACTTCGCGGCCATCGCGGAGAGCCTTGAGCAGTCGATGGCCGAACTGTCCGACCGCCTCGACGCCGAACTGAAGTCGCCCGGCGGCGTCGGCCGGCAGGCCATGGACCGGGACGCGGAGGTCCAGCGGCTCACCGGGCGCCTGCGCGCCCTGCGGCGCTTCGGCCTGGATCTGTGCCTGGGGCGCGTCGTCGGCGCGGACGACCCCGAGCCCGTGTACATCGGACGGCTCGGCCTCACCGACAGCGCGGGGCGTCGGCTGCTGGTCGACTGGCGCTCCCCGGCCGCCGCACCGTTCTTCGCGGCGACCCACGCCAACCCGATGGGTCTGGCCAGCCGCCGCAGGTATCGCTGGACCGGCGGCCGGATCGGCGACTACTGGGACGAGGTGTTCACCGCCGACGGACTGGACGGGCACGCCGCGCTCGACGACCAGTCCGCCTTCATCGCCAGCCTGGGCAGCACCCGGTCGTCGCGGATGCGCGACGTGCTCGCCACCATCCAGGCCGACCAGGACGCCATCATCCGGGCGGGTTCCCGGGGCGCTCTCGTCGTCGACGGCGGACCGGGCACCGGCAAGACGGTCGTCGCCCTGCATCGCACCGCCCACCTTCTCTACTCCGACCCTCGCCTCGGCCACCGTCGGGGCGGCGTGCTGTTCGTCGGTCCGCACCAGCCCTACCTGGCCTACGTCGAGGACGTCCTGCCCAGTCTCGGGGAGGAGGGGGTGCAGACCTGCACGGTGCGGGACCTCGTCGCCGAGGGGGCCGGAGCGGCGGTCGAGGCCGACCCGGAGGTCGCCCGACTGAAGTCGTCCGCAGGCATGGTCGAGGCGATCGAGGCGGCCGTCAGGTTCTACGAGGAGCCGCCGGCCGAGGGGATGACGGTCACGACCGCCTGGGCCGACATCCGACTGAGCGCCGACGACTGGGCCGAGGCGTTCGACGCGCCGGATCCGGGCACCCCGCACAACGAGGCGCGCGAGCAGATCTGGGACGAGCTGGTCACGATCCTGCTGGACAAGCTCGACGGCGATGTCCCGCCCGACCTGTTCCAACGCTCGCTCAGGCACGACGAGGATCTGGTCACCACCCTCAACCGCGCCTGGCCGCTGCTCGAAGCGACCGACCTCGTCGGAGACCTGTGGTCGGTGCCGGCGTATCTGCGGATGTGCGCCCCCTGGCTCAGCCGCGACGAGGTGCGCACGCTGCGGCGCAAGGAGGCGCCCCAGGCATGGACGGTGTCCGACCTGCCGCTCCTGGACGCGGCGCGGCAGCGGCTGGGCGACCCGGAGGCGGCGCGACGCACCCGCCGGCAGCAGGCCGCAGTCGACGCAGAGCGCGCCCGCATGGCCGACGTCATCGCCGATGTGCTGGCGGCGGATGACGACGGTGAGGGCGCGGTGACCATGCTGCGCGGGCAGGACCTGCAGGACAGGCTGATCGACCGGACCGCCCTGCCCGGCATCGATCCGGACCGCCTCGCCGGCCCGTTCGCGCACATCGTCGTGGACGAGGCTCAGGAACTGACCGACGCGGAGTGGCGGATGCTGCTGTTGCGGTGTCCGTCCCGGAGCTTCACCATCGTCGGGGATCGCGCCCAGGCCAGGCACGGGTTCACCGAGTCGTGGCAGGAACGACTGGAGCGGATCGGGCTCGACCGGGTCGAGGCGACCTCCCTGAGCATCAACTACCGGACGCCGGAAGAGGTCATGTCGGAGGCCGAGCTGGTCATCCGGGCCGAGTTGCCGGATGCCAACGTGCCGACCTCCATCCGCAGCAGCGGCGTGCCCGTCGCTCACGGATCCGTTGCGGACCGGGACTCGATCCTCGACGCCTGGCTCGCCGCGCATGCGGACGGGATCGCCTGCGTCATCGGCGATCCCACGTTCCGGGCGACGTCCCGGGTGCGGTCGCTCGCCCCGGAACTGACGAAGGGGCTGGAGTTCGACCTGGTCGTCCTCGTCGACCCGGAGGAGTTCGGCACGGGCATCGAAGGTGCGGTCGATCGCTATGTCGCGATGACCCGGGCGACCGGGCAACTCGTCATCCTGACGAGCTCCTGACGTCGTCGCGGCAAGCCGTCCGCCGCCGCGCGCCCCTGGAGGCGCCGTCCCGCCCCCTCTGACGGAGTCACCTCCGGAACGGGGGCACGCGGTGAAGGCGCGGACGACGGCGGTGGATCACGCCTCGGGGCGGGATCGTGAGGCGCTGCGCCTCCTCCCGCTTCGGCGTGACCTCCTGCTCGGGAGGAGGCGAGCGGGAGGCATCGGCGCGCATCGCGCGTCCGGGAGCGCGCGTCGCGCGGGCTGGCCATTGGCACATGCAGCCACGCGGCGGGCTCGCGAAGTGCCTCCGTGCGCGGGCGGCAAGGGGTTGCCTCCGCCCACGGGCCGGGGTCGACTGGACAGAGGCGGCCGATTCACCCGCCGGGCACGCGCGGGATGCCCGGCCGCTTTCCTGTCCTCCTGCGCGCAGGTACGCATCGAGCTGGCGACACAGCCGAGATCGCCGGGCAGTCCCGAGCCAACCACCCACGGTCTTCCGCTGGGTGTGGCACCGCGGTGCTCCTGGGTGAGGTCCGTGGGACATCGGATCCCGGCCGTGACCGGCGGTGGGTCGCCTCCTGACGCGGCGGGCCGTCCGGACCTAGTGCAGAGGTAGGCGTGTGGTGTTCAGCGTGGCGTCCGGAGCGCCGGACCATGCTCCTGACCGGCCGAGGCTGCCTGGTGGCTCTCCCCAGACGACCGGTGTCGTGCGCAGGGTCGGCGTCATACTCGCCGAACTGGCGGAGGCGGCCGCTCCCCTGTCGCTGACCAAACTCACCCACCGCACCGGCCTGCCCAAGACCACGGTCCACCGCCTGCTGGCATCCATGTGCGACGCGGGACTGGTGCGACGCACGGATGCCGGCTATCTGCTCGGCCTGGCCGTTCCCCCGGCCACCGCCGCGCCCGCCCGGCCGTCCTTCGCCGTGCCACGGCGGTGGTATCTGCCCCACCTGGTCGAGCTCTACGAGAGGACACACCAGATGGTCGGCCTGGGCGTGCTCACAGGAGACGAAGTGACGTACCTGGAACGGCTCTACGGGCCCGACCGCCTCGACGACGGAGGTGAGGACATCGACCGGCTACCAGCCGTGCAGACACCCGCAGGCCGCGTGCTGCTGGCCTTTGCGCAGGCCGAGCGACCGTGCGGAACGGGCAGGGCAGCCACGGGTGCCGGGCTGGCACGCGCCCTGGCCGACATCCGGCGCCGCCGGATCGCCGTCCACACCGACGCCTCCGACCTTGGGGCGTTCCGTGCCGCCGCTCCGGTGACCGACCGGGCTGGTCGGGTGGTGGCCGCGGTGGAGATCGGTGGCGGGGGTTGCCCGGGCGTGTGCGTGACCACGCTGGTCGAGCAGGCCCGCCGGACTGCACACGCGCTGACGGCCGCTGCCCGCTGCCTGGGCTGAGGGGTGTGGGGCCGGCCCGGGACCGGACCATGCACCGCTGTTGGACGGTCAGCCTCCGGCGATCGCGGTAAGGATCTCCACCGTATCCCCGTCCTGCAGGAAGAGGTGGTCTTCCGGTGCGGACACCAACTCGCCGTTGATCAGCACCCGGTGTGTGCCGCGCAGCCTTCCCCCGCTGTCGCGCAGGACCTGGCGCAGTTGCGGATACCGCTCCTCGGCGTGGCGCAGGGCCTCGGCGAGTGTCCTGGCGGGGAGCGTGATTTCGCGCTCGAAGCCGGCGAAGCGCTGGAGGGTTCCGCTGAGGAGCAGCGTCATGAGGTCGGTTCCCTTCGTGCCGGGGTGGCGCAGGCCGAGAGGGCGGTGGCTCCCAGGAGGACCTCCAGGGTGTCCTGGGAGCCGGCGGCCACCACGAGGTCGGTGAAGTCGCGCAACGCCTGGCCGTAGCGGGGGTCCCCGTAGCAGGCGTGTCCGCCGAGCACGCGGAATGCCTGGTCCGCGATCGAGCGGATCTGCTCGACCACGAAGTGCTTGGCAGCGGTGATCACGGGGTCGAAGAGCGGGTCGCAGTGGCCGGCTTCGGCCCGGTCCAGGGCGTGGTGGAGAGTGGCTTGTGCGGCCTGGAGGGAGATGTACATTCGCCCGAGTGCACCTTGGACGTTGGGCAACTGGCTCAGGGGGCGTCCGTAGCGGGTGGTGGTCGCCAGGCGGTGTGCGCAGCGTTCGAGCAGGGCCCGGGCGCGGCCCAGGGGCCCGCATACGGCCACCAGCCGCCGGGCGTTGAGGAAGCGTTGGGCGTGCCCCAGTCCGTCCTGGGCGGCGACGATGCGGTCGGCGGGAAGGGCGGTGTGCTCGAAGGTGAGGGTGCGCGGTCCGTTGGTGCGGTGCCCGATGGAGGCGGTGGGTCCGCACCGCACCCCGGGGTCGTCGCGTTCGACGATCACTGCGACCATGTCGCCGCCGTCGTCGAGGGCGTAGGTGAGGAAGAGGTCCGCCAGGGCGGCGCCGCTGACGTGGGTCTTGTGTCCGGTGAGCAGGAATCCGCCGGCGGTGTGGCGGAGCCGTGTGGCCAGGGCGAAGGGGTCGGCGTCCTCGGAGTAGGCGAGCGCCGCCAACGCCGTCCCGTCGGCCAGCCGGTGCACATGGCGCCGGGCCGGCTCGGGGCGTTCCGCCTCCAACAGCGCGGTGGCGATGCCCACTTGCATGCTCACGGTGTACGGGACCGCGTCGTCCTCGCACAGGTAGCCGATCTCCTCCAGGACCCGCCCCCAGGTCCGGGGGCCGGCGCCCTGCCCACCGGCGTGCCGGGGCAGTGCGTACGAGGTCAGGCCGGCGTCGGCGGCGGCCCTCGCGAACCACGAGGGCAACGGTTCCCCGGCCGCGTACCGCTGGGTGACGTCAGCGTTCACCATGCTCAGCAGGGTGCCCCAGCGGTCCCGCACCAAGGCGGCGAGGTAGCGGTCATCGGTCGGCAGGGCCATGCTCACCCGCCCCCCTCTCTCCGGTGGGGGCGTCGGTCGCCAGGAGGCGGGCGAGGTCGGCGAGCGGGGTCGTGGTGAGGTCGGCGAGCGGCAGGCGCAGGCCGAGGTCTTCCTCGATGGTCACCGAGATGCCGGCGATGGTCACCGAATCGAACCCCCGGGCGTCCAGGGATTGTTCAAGAGTGATGCGGTCGGGTGTGGTGCCCAGGCAGCCGGCGAGCAGGGCCCGCAGATAGGCGGCGGCATGGGGGTAGCGATCCACGTCATGGGAGCGCAGCAGGGCCGCGGCGGTCAGTGTGTCCATCGGGTGGTCCTTGGTCGTTCGGCGGGGGAAGAGGGAACGGGGAGGGCCAACGCCCCTGGCGGCAGGTGCGGGAGAGCCAGTCGATGAGGGCGTCCTCGGTAGTGGCTGCGGGTGGCTGCGGGGGCTTGCGGCCCAGCATCGTCAACAGGCGGTCCCAACAGGCGGCCAGCCAGCCGGAGCCGGCGAGTTCGGGTTCCAACAGTCGGTGATTGTGCGTCCAGGTGTGTGCGCAGGCGGCGGCCGCGTGCAGCAGGCAGTGGCGGTGGGCCAGCGCGTACGCCGCGCGGGGCGTGCCGTGGGACCACGTCAGTCGGGAGAACTTCCGTCGTAGAGTTGCTCGTTCGTCGTCCAGGAGCCGGAATCGGCCCTGGAGGCAGGGGCCACTCCAGTCCTGGACGATCTCGTCCCGTGCGACGGGCTGGAGCCGTGGTCCGGTCGCCCGGGGGTGCCAGGCAGCGGTGGGTGTCGTCAGTGTGAAGACGTCGGCCAGGTCCGGGCCGGCGGCCCGGCCCCGGGGCTGCGGGGCGCCGACGCCGCGCAGGGCGGAGGCGATGAGGTTCAGCTGCACCGGGGAGGTGCCGTCGACGATGCTCGTCGCGGCGAGGTCGCGGACGAGTTTCTGCAGCATGCCGGAGGCGGTCGGCTCGCGCAGGTAGAAGCGTGTGCTGAGCACGTGCGCGGCGTTGCGGACCACCTTTTCGCACAACAGCGGTACCACGTATTTGGCTACCGAGGTCCACAGTCGGGCGCGGTTCGCGCTGAGCGTGGTGGCGCGGGCGGCCGCGCGGGCGACGCAGTCGGCGGTCAGCAGGTCCAGGCATGCCTCCGACAGAAGTGCCCGTACCGGCGGCAGGGCCAGCAGCCGCCTGCCGTAGAGCTGCCGCTCGTGCGCTCGCGCGGTGGCGATGCGGAGCGCGGCGTCGGCGGCGCCCAGGGCGACACCGCAGGCCAGTACGCGGGCGTAGGACGAGGCGGTCAGCAGCATCTCCACCCCGCGCCCAGGGGGGCCGAGTTGCGCGGTGGCCGGGACCTCGCAGTGGTCGAAGTCCAGCCCGCTCAGGTCGTTGCCGCGCAGGCCGTGCGTGGGCACCTGGGGCAGGTGTCGGAACCGGTCGGCCGGGAGGAAGCGGGTGTCCAGGAGGAACAGTCCCGGTTGGGTTCCGCTGCGCGCCAGTACGGTGCAGAAGGTGCCCCGGGTGGCGTTGCTGACCGGCCATTTCCGGCCGGCCAGCCGAAACCCCGCCGGGGTGCGGGTCGCCGTCGTCGCGGTCGCGAGCACATCGCTGCCGGCCAGCTCCTCGCTGATGGCGATGGCTCCGAAGTCGCCGGCGGTCAGGCGCTCGGCCACCAGGGTGCGCTGGGGCACGGTCCCCCACATCCACACCGGCAGGGCGGCGAAGAGGGAGGCCCCGTACCCCACCGAGAGGACGGGGTCGCGGCGAGCCAGGACGCGCAGCAGGTCGAGGGTCTCCTCGAAGGAGGTCAGCCGTCCCCCGTCCGGCCGTGGAATCAGGTAGGAGGCCAGGCCCCCCTGTCTGGCCACCGCGAAGCCGTGGAGCGGAGGCTGCTCCCGCTCGTCCAGTGTGACGAGGCTGTGGTACGAGACGGGGGCACCGGGGTCGAACGGGTCGCCGAGTGCGGCTTCCAGGGCCGTGGACGGGTGGTGGGCGGCGGGCTTCACCATTGCTCCACCACCCTGGCCAGGTCACGTCCCCGGCAGCGCACCGTGTGGGTGAAGGCCGGGTGGGGGGTCCCGGGCCAGGCACGGCTGTCCACCTCGACCGCATCGAACAGGGCGGCTGGGGAGGTGAGTCGGGCATCCAGGCGGCGCAGAGGTTGTTGGAGCGCCGCGCGCAGTCGCGGGGTGCCGGCCGCGTGGTCGAGGACGAGGCGTTCCCGGCCGGCCGCGGCCAGGGCGACCAGTTCGGTCCAGGCCCATTGGTCGGCCATCTCACAGGCTGCCCGATGGATCAGGAACGGTGTGCGGGAGCGGGCCAGCGGAGGTTCGGTGCGCTCCAGGTCGTGGCGGAGGGCGGGGACCGGGGACAGGCAGGGGGTGTCGGGGTCCTCCTCCGCGGGGAAGCGACGGAGCAGCTCCGGCGGAAGGGGTGCGGGCCGCGCGGAGAGTGCGGCGTCCCCGTCCAGGCGGACGGGGAGAGCCACCAAGTGCACCCGCACCGCCGCGTCCGGGATGTGCCGGGCGTCGCTGTGGGTGCCGATGCGGGTCGTCCACTCCATCTGCCGTCCACCGTGCCTGGTGCGTCCTTCGACCGTGATCAGCAGTGTGTCGGCGTCGTCGAAGCGCAACGGGTGCTCGTAGCGGATGCCGACCGACCACACCACCAGGCCGGTGTGGTACTCGGTCAGCAGTCTGCGGTAGCTGACCAGGTGGTCGTGGAGCCAGCGGGCCATGGCCGTGTTGGCGATGCGGCCCGCCATGACGGGCTGGAGCTGCTGCGGGGTGAACAGACTGGTGTCGCACGGCAGCGTGTACCGGCAGTGGCGTGCCATCGGTGTCACCCGCCGCGGTGCGGGACGCCGAAGCGCACCGCGGTCTCTTCGCTCAACTGGTCATGGCGGTAGAGGGATCGGAGACGGGTGCGCTGCAACTTGCCGCTTGAGGTGCGGGGCATGGTTCCGGGTGGGATGACGATGCCCGCCGAGGGTCCGATGCCGTGCCGTTCGACCAGTTTGCGCCTGGCCCGACGGCATGCCTCCTGCCAGCTCCGCAGCGACTGGCTGTCGTTGCGCCGCCGCTCGGCGACGACCACGTACCCGCCCTCGCCGTCCGCGACGACCGCGCAGTGGTCCGTCCCGATGGCCAGGATCCCGCTCGCGGTCGCCTCCAGGTCGGCCGGGTAGAGGGTGCGGCCCGCAGTGAGGATGACGTCGTCGGCCCGCCCCACGATGTACAGCTCGCCGTCCTGGATGGTGGCCAGGTCGTCGGTGACCAGCCAGCCGTCGGACCAGTGCGGCACGGTGTCGCCGGTGTAGCCGGTCATCAGGCAGTCGCCGGACACCTCGATCCGCCCCACCCGGCCGGGGACCCGGACCTGGACGCCGGCCACCGGCGGGCCGCAGGAGACCAGTTCGAGGCCGGTCGGTGCCGGTTCCCAGCGCAGCTCTCCGAGGGCGGACGTGTCCACCTGCACCGAGGTCCAGTGCCGGGCGGGTGCCACCAGGCTGACCGCGACCGACACCTCGGCCATGCCGTAGCCCGGGCACAGGGCGGTCTCGTCGAAGCCGTACGGCGCCGTCGCGGCGGCGAACCGGCGCAGGCTCTCCCCACGCACGGGTTCCGCGCCGACGACGACGGCCCGCAGGGTGCTCAGGTCGCAGCCGGGACTGCCGCCGGCGCGAAGCTGCCGCGCCGCCAGGTCGAGGGCGAAGTTCGGTGTGTAGGTCACAGTGGCCGACCGTGCCGAGCAGACCGGCAGCCAGCTGCGGAGGAACCAGTGCGGCGGCATGAGGGTCACCTCCCGGGCGCCGCAGGGTCGGCCCATGCCGACCAGTGGGGCCAGGGTGGCGGCGACCAGCCCCATGTCGTGCGAGAGCGGGCACCAGGAGCAGCACACCAGCCCCTCCGCCGCACTTCCCAACCGGTCCAGCAGCGCCAGGACGTTGGCGGCCAGCGCCCGGGACGTCAGGTGGACGCCCTTGACCGTGCCGGTGCTTCCGGAGGAGAACTGCACCAGGTCGCCCGCGCCGGCGGCCTCCCAACGGCGGCCGAACCCCGCGCACGCGGCGACATCGACGACGTGCCGCGCCACGCCCTCGGCCAGGCCGAGGGCCGACCCGGGGACGGCGACCAGTGCGATCTCCATCCGCCGGCAGATCTCCACCAGGGCGGCCCGGTGCTCCACGGCCGTGACGCCGCGGCCCGGCTGTGGGAGCGAGACCGCGGTCAGCCCCGCTCGCCAGGCACCCAGCAGTGCGGCGAGGCAGTCCGGTGCCGCTGTCATCAGCAGGCCGACCGGTTCCCCCGGGGACCCGGCCGACTCCCGGAAGTACGCGGCGGCGGCCTCGGAACGGCGCCACAGCTGTGCGAACGGCACCTGTTGAACGGACGGGCCCCCGGGCATCCCGAGGAACCGCGCGACACCGGTGCCGGAGGCGGCGCACTCCAGCAGTTCGGTGAGCGTGGCCCCGGCCGTGCCCGGCCCGCTCACGTCCATCGGCCCGTGCCGACGGGCCGGGCACCGGGCATCAGCCGCTCCCGGAGCCGTCCCCTGGCGATCTTCCAGGTGCCGGTCCGCGGGAACTCCTCCCAGGCGATCCGGACCGGCTCCGCCAGATCGGGCAGGTCCCGGACCGCACGCTGCCACTCCCCCGGATCGAGGGGGCGGTCGCCCACAGTGCTGTAGACCGGTAGGGGCCGTCGCCGTACGGCCGGCAGGATGACGATCTCGGTCAGCTGGGGCAGGCGGTCCAACAGGACGTCCTCCAGCTCGATGGCGCTGCCGCCGGCGATACGGTCGACCTCGCGGTCGACCAGCCTGACCATCCCGAACCGGTTGATCACACCCAGGTCGCCGGTGTTCCACCAGTCGCCGTTGCGCTTGAGCTCGTGCCGGTCCTGCTCCCCGACGTAGGCCAGGCAGCGACCCGGTTGGGAGAACTCGATGAGGCCGACACGGCCGCGGCGCACCGGACGTCCGGTCTCCGGGTCCACCGCCCGGATCTTCCCGTACCCCGGGACCGGCCGGCCCAGGCTCTGGTTGACCGGTGGCCGCTTGCCGCGGTGCCGGACCGACCGGCGCGCGTACGGCCGCAGGGCGATCGGGCCGCACTCGCTCTGGCTCCATGCCTGGATCCACAGCGGGAGGCGGCGGTCGCTGGCATCGAGGAGGGTACGCATGGTGCGGGTGTGGATCGCGTCGAACGAGTTGAGGAACAGCCGCACATTGCCGAACGGACGGTCCGGATCCCGCGCGAGGTCCTCCCAGGAGAGGAACATGTTGGGCATGGCCTCCACGACGGTGGGCCGGTACTCGATCAACAGTCGGCGCACCGCCGGCGACCTGGCGTCGGAGAGCATGATCATGCGCAGCCCGATGGTCGCCAGGGAGAGCTGAAAGGCCATCGTCCGCTCGTGCCAGAACGGGTCGCAGAACGCCCAGGTGTCCCGCTGCCCCATCCACAGCGGCCAGCGCTCAGCCTCGACCAGGTCCATGGCGTGCGCCGATGTGGCCGAGTGCATCACGAGTTTGGGCACACCGGTGGTACCCGAGGTGTGCGTCACCCACATCGGCTCGTCGGGCGCCCGGAGCCGTGCGGTAGGCACGGCACCGCCCCGCAGGCTCGCCAGGTCCACCACGTCGAGCCGGCCGCCGGTGTCGTCGACGCACACCGTGCGGCGGGTCAGTGCGGCGAGCGCGGCAGGCTCCAGGCCGCAGCCGTCGAGGTGGGCCCGGTCGGTGACCAGGAACGGCCGCTCAAGGCGCCGGAGCAGGGTATGGCTGACCGGAGCGCCGTCCACCGGCGGGCCGTACGTGCCGGACAGCGGCGCGGGGATGGCCCCGATCCGGGCCACGGCCGAGGAAATCACCAGCAGGTCGAAGTGGTTGGCCTTGAGGACGGCCACCCGGTCCCAGGCACGTACCCCCAGCGCGTGGAGCCAGGCCGTGGTCTCGTCGACCAGCGACGCCCATTGCGTGAGGGTCCGCACCGCCGGGCCCTGGGGGTCGATGTCGGGCGGCCGGTCGGCGATCAGCAGTTGGGACGGATTGCGCTGCGCCGCCACGTGCCAGGCTTCGCCGATGCGCCCGGTGGCCAGAGGCCGGCCACCGAGGAATCGGGGAAGGATCCGCTGCGCGCCACGGGTCGGCGCGTATGCGGTGAGGAACGGGGGCAGTTCACCGCGCTGCCCGGACATTCGCGAGGACATGGCATGACCTCCTTCTCGGCACACCGTCGTCCGATGCCGAGAGCGTAGGGCGCCCCGACCGGTGGCAAAACCGGGAGTTCCGGAGAGCGGAACAGACCCGCCTGCCGGCTCCCACCAGGGCGCGGCGGCCGTTCCGCGCAGTGGAACCGGGCTTGCCCCGGCCACCGCCGGCCGCCGACGCTTCGCACACCGGCGGCTGCGGCTGCGGCTGCGGCTGCGGCTGCGGCTGCGGCTGCGAGCACCACAGCAGTCATCCGGTCCAGGGCATCCCACACAGCGACGCGAGACAGCAACACAAACACAAGACCAAGGAAGACCGAGAGAAAGCGAGATGCGCCGTGCCCTCTCGATTTGACCTCGACGGCAGGAAGGCCCTGGTGACCGGGGCGTCACGCGGCATCGGACGCTCCATCGCCCGGGCCTTCGCGCAAGCGGGCGCCGATGTCGCCGTCCTCGCGCGCAGCACCGACGACCTGTCGGAACTCGCCGCGGAGATTGGGCGGTTCGGCCGCAAGGCCGTGGCACTGACCTGCGACGTCGTCGAGGAGGAACAGATTCACGCCGCCGTGTCCGAAGCGATCGGCGCGCTCGGCTGCCTGGACATCGTCGCCAACGTCGCGGGTGGCACGCCCACCGCAGGCCCGTTCCTGGAGATCCCGGTCGATGCCTGGCAGCGCGACATGCGCCTCAACTTCGCATCGGTACTGCACTTCTGCCGTGCCGCGGGCCCGCACCTTCTGGAACGGGGCACCGGATCGGTGATCAACGTGTCCTCGGTGGCGGGTGTGGCCGGCGTCCCCTCCCGTTCCACCATCGCGGTCTCGAAGGCGGCAGTCATCGCCCTGACCCGGACCCTGGGCGCGGAATGGGCGCCGGCCGGTGTCCGGGTCAACGCGATCCTCCCGGGTTGGACCGCCACCGCGGAAACCGCGGCGGTCCGCGAGAACCCACAGGTGTCGGCCGGACTGATGCACGCCGTGCCGATGCGCCGGTGGGGCACCCCCGACGAGATCGCCGACTCCGCCGTCTACCTGGCCGCTGACGCCTCGTCCATGGTGACCGGCAGTTGCCTGACCATCGATGCGGGCGTGTCCGCGTACGTCGGTGGCCCCACGCTTCTCGACCTGCTCGCCTTCGGACGCCTCGGCTGATCACCCGCCCCGACACCCCAAGAGGCGCCGCCCCAAGGCCACTTCCCCTCGGCCAACGGCGGCCGGAACCTCGACGTGCGGAACGGCAACAGCGGTGACGGCGTCTTCACCGACGAGGACGGCTCCACCTGCTTCTGGACCAAGGGCTCCCAGGCCCCGGCCGAACCGCTTCCCAAGCAGTGCGTCTCCCCTGTCTGGTACAACGGCACCGAAGCTCCGGTGCCGTGGACGTTCTCCACCTGCCGCTCCCGGGGCTGCGCCTGCCGTGGCAGGCAGCGGCTCCGGGTCTTACGAATCGCTGACGGCCGGGCGCGCGGGGTGGTCGGCGGCCCCGAACCGGTGCTGTGCTGGTCGCATGGTCAGTGAAAGGCAAGGCAGGCCCGTCGGTCGGCGATTGGTCCTGGGAATGCTCGGGCTCGGCGCCGTGGGCGTGGCGGTCGGGGCGCCGCTGCAGGACAGCCTCAACGGGGTGTTCGCCGGCGTGCGCGAGACGGATCCCACCGGCATCACGGGCCTGTTGCCCGGCTCCGGTGACTTCCGGTTCTACTCGGTGGCCCCCTCGGTCCCGCAACGCACCGCCGCCGACTACCGCCTCACCGTGGACGGGCTCGTCGCGCGTCCGACGGCGTACACGCTGGCGGACCTCCAGGGTCTGCCGCGCACCCGGATGGTCAAGGACGTGCAGTGCGTCACCGGCTGGCGGGTGCCGCGGACGCCGTTCACGGGTGTACGGCTGTCCCATCTGCTCGACGCGGCGGGGGCGAAGCCGGGCGCCAAGGCCGTGCGGTTCACCTGCTTCGACGGCGTGTACACCGAGAGCCTGACCCTGGACCAGGCCCGGCGGCCCGACATGCTGGTCGCCTACGCGATGGACGACCGGCCCGTGACGCACGCGCACGGCGGGCCGGTCCGGCTGTACGCCGCGCCGATGTACTTCTACAAGTCGGCGAAGTGGCTGTCCGGCATCACGGTCACCGACCGTGTGCAGCCCGGATATTGGGAAGAGCGCGGGTACGACGTGGACGCCTGGGTCGGCCGATCGAACGGGCGGGACGATGCCAGCATCGACTGAACGGCCGGCCCCGGTGCGCGATGCGGAGAGGCTGCGGCGGTTCACCGCCGCGGAGCGGTGGGTGCACCGGGCCACGGCGGCGCTGATGGGCGTCATGCTGCTCACCGCGGCCTGCCTGTACGTGCCGTACCTGGCCCAACTCGTCGGCCGCCGCAACCTGCTGGTCACCCTGCACGAGTGGGCGGGGATCGCCCTGCCGGTACCGTTGCTGGCGGGGCTGGTCTCACGGGCCTTCCGGGCGGATCTGGGCCGGCTGAACCGGTTCGGCCCGCAGGACCGCGGCTGGGTGAGAGCGGCCCTGCGCGGGCACCACCGCCCGTCGGGAAAGTTCAACGCCGGGCAGAAACTGTATGCGGCATTGGTCGCCGGAGCCGGGCTCGTCATGATCGGTACCGGCCTGATCCTGTGGTTCCCGAGCCTGGTGCCGCTGCTCTGGCGGACCGGGGCGACCTTCGTCCACGACTGGATCGCCCTGTTCGTCGGCGTCCTCGTCATCGGCCATGTGCGGATGGCGGCCCGCGATCCGGAGGCCCGCCGCGGGCTGCGCACCGGCCATGTCTCGCGCGCCTGGGCCAGACGGGAGCATCCGTTGTGGGAGGAGGAGTCCTGAGCCGGTCCGGCGGATGAGGGTCGGGGCCGTGGCGACCGGGCGCGCGCAGGTCGCCCACGGCACGGTCGTCGTTGCCGCGATCCGGCGGTGGCTCCGCTCACCAGGTACGAGGGGAGCCACTGTCACAGCCGGCCGTTACGCTTCGAGCGATTTCCCGCCAGCTGACCGGAAGACATCATGACGCACAGCTCCAGACCGTCGACCGAAGCGATACTCACCGCGCTGCCCGCGCTCGCCCCCTACGCGCGCGACGCCGTGGTGTTCAGTCCCGAGCGTGGTGAGCCGGACCCCCGGAGCAGCTCGATCGGCGGCCCGCTCCTGTGGCCGAGTGACGATCCGTGGCCGGAGTGCTCCGTGCCCGACGAGGACAGCCCTGATGGCGCACCTGCCACGGCGATGGTGCCGGTCGCCCAGATCTTCCGACGAGACGCGCCGGGGCCCTGGTGGCCCGCCGACTTCGACCTCTTGCAGATCCTCTGGTGTCCCAATGAACACTGGGATCCGCCGGCCCAACAGGCCGACATCAGCCCTGTGGTCGAGGTGCGATGGCGTCGGGCCGCTGAGGTGACGAGCCGGTTGACGACCCCGCCGTCCCCCTCGCGCTACGACGAGGACGGCTGTCTGCCCCAGGCATGCACCCTCACCGCTCGGCATCTGACCGACTTCCCCTACCGGGAAGAGCTGCCCCCGGACCTCCGCCCGCAACTGGAGGAACTGGTCCGTGCGACCGGTGACGGCAGTGACGTCATCACCCGCGTCGCCGGTTGGAAGCTCGGCGGCTGGCCAACCTGGCACCTGACGTACCCGGCGGTGTTCGCCTGCGATGACTGCGGCACGGACCTGACGCTGCTGTTCACCATGGCCAGCGATGCGGAGTCAGGAGTCGTCGTCGGCCGCTCCGGAGACCTGCGGATCTTCACCTGCCCTGCCGACCACCGTCACCCCTTCCAGGTGGACCTGCACTGACCCGGCCCGGCACGCGCCGCGGTCCATCAGGGAGAACAGCCAGCCGTCGGGCTGCCGTTCGACGTCCGCTCCGTGCCCGACCGGCGCGCGATGCGCTGTTCGTCGATCCGTGCGGGCGACGAGCCCCAGGCGCGATACAGAACCGCGGCGGCGCACAGCGCCCAGACGACGGCGTAACCGGCGAGGAGCGGGCCGGGGGCGGGTAGTGACGGGGACAGGTGGTCGTCCGGGTGACGCGCCGGTCATCGGCGGCCGGGCCTCGCGGCGAGGGCGGCCGGGGTGGTGTGTGGGTCATGGCGTCCCGGGCCCGGGCGGCGCAGGGCCACGAAGGGGCGGCCGTCGACCGCCCATCGGCCGGTCGGGAGCCAACCCGTCGCGTCGGCGGCACGCAGCACGGCTTTGGTGCCCAGACGGGCCCAGGGGAACGGGCGGCCGTGGCGGCCCCGGGCGTCCTCGACGCGCGCGGTGAGGCGCTCGTCCACGTCGTGAGGGGCCGCCTCGGCCAGCAGGCGTCCACCCGGGGCGACCAGGGTGCGCAGGCGGTCGAGCAGGCCGATCGGATCGCCGCCGATGCCGATGTTTCCGTCCATGAGCAGGACGGTGCCCCACCGGCCCTCCTGCGGCAGGCGGTCGAAGACGGACCGTCGCACGGCCCGGCCCCCGAGGCGGCGGGTGCGGGCCACGGCGGTCGGGCTGACGTCGATGCCCAGCGCCGGGACGCCTTGGGCGGCCAGCGCGGCCACCAGGCGTCCGGGGCCGCAGCCGGCGTCGAGGACGGGGCCGGTACAGCGCCGCAGCACGCTCGCGTCGGCCGCGTCGGGCACGGCGCACCAGCGCTCGACGTCCAGGGGCAGCAGATCACCCCGCCAACCAGGGCCCTGCGCGGCGTCCGACGCTGACAGGCGGCGCAGGAAGAGCGGGCCGCTGCCGGTGCGCAGAGCGTGCGCGTACGGCTGGTCCGTCCAGGGGTCACGCGGTTCTGCGGGCGCGGGGCGGCCGGTGGCGGGCGTCGGCGCGTGCGGATGGGCAGCCGCCGCGATGTCGGGCGCGCGCCGGCCCGGCGCAATGCGGTCCGGCACCCACGGCAGTGCCTGGGCCCCGTCGAGGCGGGGCAGCACGACGTCGACCCGTGAAGGGGAAGGGGATGTCTCACTCACCCCCCTCACCCTACGAGAGCAAAAGGTACATAAAGGACTTGGTGACCTTACGGAACGCTGACGTCCCGGGCCTTCGCGGCCGGCCGCCGAAAGAGGATGCAAGACTCGGTGAGGTGAAACGCGTACTCGTCGTGGACGACGACCCCACCGTCTCCGAAGTCGTGGCCGGCTATCTGGACCGGGCGGGCTTCGCGGTCGAGACGGTCGCCGACGGCCCGACCGCCGTGGCCCGGGCCACCGCCCAGCCACCCGACCTGGTGGTGCTGGACCTGATGCTGCCGGGCATGGACGGGCTGGAGGTCTGCCGGCGCATCCGCGCGCAGGGCCCACTCCCGGTGATCATGCTGACCGCGCGCGGCGACGAGGAGGACCGCATCCTGGGCCTGGAGTTCGGAGCGGACGACTACGTCACCAAACCCTTCAGCCCCCGCGAACTCGTCCTGCGGGTGCAGTCGGTCCTGCGCCGCGCCGGCGTACCGACCACCGCCCGGACGGCACGGTCGGAGCCATGGCTGCGGGCCGGACCACTCAGCCTGGACCCGGCCGGCCGACGCGCCACCCGCGACGGAACCGAACTCGCCCTGACGATAAGGGAGTTCGACCTGCTGGAGTTCTTCCTGCGGAACCCCGGGCGGGCGACGAGCCGGGAGGAGCTGATGCGCCGGGTCTGGGGCTGGGAGTTCGGTGATCTGTCCACCGTGACCGTCCACGTACGGCGACTGCGCGAGAAGATCGAGGACGACCCGGCCCGCCCGCACCTGATCAGCACGGTGTGGGGCGTGGGCTACCGCTTCGACGCCGCCCCACCACCGGAAGGGACCGACGAGCGAGGAGCCCACGATGATCGGTGACGCGCTGCTCATCGCGCTGTATGCGGCGGTCGGCGCGGGCGCCGCCGGACTGGTCGGCACGGCCGCCCTGCGGCTGCTCCGGAACCGATCGGTCACCCTGTCCCTGGCCGTGGTCGCCGCCGTCACGGTGGCCGCGATGCTCGCCGGAACGCTCCTGGTCTCCTGGGCCATGCTGCTGTCCGATCACGACCTGTGGGTCGTGACCACGGTCTGTGCCATGGCGGCGGTCGTCTCCATGACGGTGGCCCTCGTCCTCGGCCGCCGCGTCGTCAAGGGAAGCCGCGCACTGGCCGAGGCCGCCCGAGCCCTCGGGGACGACGGCCGCTTCACCCCGCCCGCCGCCGCGCCCACGGCCGAACTCGCCCAGCTGAGCCGCGAACTGGCCGCCACCAGCGCCAGGCTCACCGAGTCCCGGGAGCGCGAGCGGACCCTGGAAGCCTCGCGCCGGGAACTGGTCGCCTGGATCTCCCACGATCTGCGCACCCCACTGGCCGGCCTGCAGGCGATGGCCGAGGCGCTGGAGGACGGCGTGGTCGACGATCCCGGCGTCTACCACACCCGGATCCGCACGGAGGTCGAGCGGATGGGCACCATGGTCGGCGACCTCTTCGAGCTCTCCCGCATCCAGGCCGGCGTCCTCACCCTGGCCCCCACCCGGATGTCGGCCTACGACCTCGTCGGGGAAGCGATCGCCGGCGTGGACGCACTCGCCAGGGAACACGGCGTGCGACTGGTCGGGGACGGCGTCGATCCCGTGCCGATCGAGGTCGACGGCCGCGAGATGTCCCGCGTACTGGGCAACCTGCTGATCAACGCCATCCGCCGGACCCCCGCCGACGGCACCGTCGCGGTCTCCGCCCGGCGCCAGGCCACCGGCGTCGTCCTGTCCGTGACCGACGGCTGTGGCGGCATCCCCCCGGAAGACCTGCCCCGGGTCTTCGACACCGGCTGGCGCGGCACCCACGCCCGGACCCCGCCCGCCGGGGCGGGGCTGGGCCTGGCCATCGTGCGCGGCATCGTGGAGGCCCACCAGGGCCGCGCTGCGGTGTCCAACGTGCCCGGCGGATGCCGCTTCGAGGTCCACCTTCCCGCAGCCGGCTGACCACCACCCACCAGCCGGCCACCCGCACCCACGCCACATACACGCGCACGCCGCGGCAGGGCAGCCGCACTCACTCCGACGCAGACAGTTCCTCGAACAGCCCCTCCAACGCCGTGCGGTCGTCGTCGCTGCCGGTGTGCGGCGAGGCGAACCACCGCGCGTACTCCGCGATCTCCGACAATCGCCAATCGAGCGCGAACAACTCGACCATCGCCGGATCGTGACGCAGGCGGGCACCGGCGGCGAGCAGATCGCCGTAGTCCCGCTCGCGCGGTGCGAGCACCAGCGATTCCCAGTCGACCAGTCGTAGGCCGAAGGCGCCGACGACCTGGTTGGCGTAGTGCGGCTCACCGTGCGTCGGCACCCACCCCTCCCGGCCGGCGAGCGCCCTGTCCGCCAGTTCGTGATAGCGGGCCGTCCAGCGTCCGATCTCCTCGCCGCGCGCGGCCAGCGCGGCCCTGGCCTCCTCCCCCAGCGGACCGGACGTCCACGGCCGCGCGGTCCTGGCCCGCAAGGCGTCGGCGAACGACGGCGCGACCCGCGGAGCCCAGTCCCGCAATCCCCCCGGAGGCTCGGCCTCGTGCAACGCGGCCAACGCGGCGACAACCCCACGGACATGGCCCGGCTCGCGCGCCTCCGCCTCCGTCGGAGTCCGCCCCTCCAACCACGGCGTCACACTGAGCGCCCCGCCCGCGGCCTCGACGGTGAACCGCCCGGCCCGATGCGGCAGCGGTGCGCACACCACCTCCAGCCCGCCCGCCGCGAGCGCGGCCGCCCCCGCATACGCGGCTTCCAGCGACTCCGCGGTATGCCTGGGCCCCAACTCGTCCAACGTCACGAACAAGGCGGTGCCGCCACCGGCCACCCTCCAGTGATGCGCGCCGAAACCCCAGGGCAAATAGACGACCTCCGCGATCTCGGATGTCTCGGCCGGCCAATGCCCGGCGATCGCACGGGCGATGGCATCGTCGCTGATGAAAGGGTGAGGGGAATGCATGAGGCCCGACCCTAATCACGGCCCGGCCGCCACTCACCCGTTTTTCCCGCGCGGCCGGCCGGCATCGGGGACGTACCGGACGAACTACCGGCCCAGCACCTCCACCAGGCGGCGTCGGGCATGGGCATACGCTTCCCGGGCGTCGAGGTCTCCTACTTCCACACCCACCACGTGCCACGGGGTCTGTGCGAGCAGACGACGGGTCAGGTCGGCCTCGTAGCGGAGATGAGCGGCGGCCGACGCGAGGTCGCGAACGGCCCGAGTACCAGGGGACCCGGCGAGCTTCCGCACGTACCACTCCTCCCAGGCATCGCCCTCGCGCTCGACCGCGCGTCGCAGCGCCCTGGCCGGATCGTCGTGCACGTACACCACGGTGACCTGGGCCGGCTCCACAGCCCGGGCCAGCTCACCCATGACGTGGACGAGGGTCCCCTCGTCGTGCCCCCATGCCACCAGGGACGGGATGAACGGCAGCAGGGCATCGGTCACCAGGTAGTCCTTGCCCGCCGCGAGCGACTCTGCGACGTAGGCGCGCGTGCACCCGACCAGGGTCGCAGGCCGGACGCTTCCGTCCCCACCGGCGAACTCTTCGGTCACGGGCCGGAAGGCAGCCCGTGTGAGGATGTCGGCCTCCTCGAAGTGGTCCACCGATGCGCCGGTGTCGCCGAGCCACTCGGCTATCGCACGACACAGGGTGGACTTGCCGACACCAGGGCTGCTGCCGATGACGGAGATGAGGTGCATGGTCATGGCGGCAGTCTCACACCGTGCGCAGTCCTCCACCCGGTATTTCGTCGGAAGACGAAGGCTACGAGGGCGCGACGAGAGTGAGGGCCGCGCCGGTGCCGACGAACTCGGGGCCGGCTGCCCACGTCCACGCGCCGTCGGTACCCGCCCTCGGCCGTCGGTGGCGACCTCGCCCGTGCCCGCTTGCGCCTGCCGCCGCGTCACCCCGCCCCGCTGAACAATTGCCCTGGCCGAGAAGCAGGGAAGGGCCCGGGCGACACCGAGGGGATCGACGAGCGATGACTGGTGCGGGACATCTGGATCGTAGAGCGCTGTTGGCCGGCGGGCTCGCGGGTGCCACGTTCGCGCTCGCCGGGTGCGCGTCGACGAGCGCCGCACCGTCGGCGACCGGCGCCTCGCCGTCGCCCCGGCCGACCACTCCGACCGCGGCATTCACGCGACTGATGGAGGGCAACAAGCGCTGGGTGAGCGGAGACCTCCAACACCCCGACCGGGATCCGAATCGGCGTCAGCTGGTGTCCCAGACGCAGGAGCCCTTTGGTTCGATCCTCTCCTGCATCGACTCCCGGGTGCCGCCCGAGCTCCTCTTCGACACGGGACTGGGCGACCTGTATGTGATGCGCACGGGCGGGGAGGTGCTCGGCCCGGTGGTCACCGGTTCCGTCGAGTACGGGCCGATGACGAGCGGCACCCCGCTCATCGTGGTCCTCGGACATCAGCGCTGCGGCGCCGTCAAGGCCGCATACGCGGCCCTCCACAACGACAAACCGCTGGCCGGCAATCTGCAGGCGATCGTCAAGGCACTGCAGCCGGCGTACGAACAGACGGTCCGGGAAGGAGGCGCAGACCCCGTCGACACCATGGCCCGCGCCCAGGTCGAGTTGACCGCGACCGAGCTGCGCTCCAACCAGGACCTCGCTCCCCTCGTGGCCAAGGGCGCCCTTGCCGTCGTCGGCGCCTACTACTCGCTCGACACGGGCCGAGTGGAAGTTCTGGCCGGCGCACCTTCCTGAACCGGCCCGGACGAAGCCCGGTCCCCTCGCGGCATCCGCAACCCCACCTGACGACCTGCGCTCGACCGCAGCTGCCAACCGTCTCGGCTCGCGCCAGGCCAGGCGCCGTGCGGTGCCGTGCCGCGCCACCCCCAGACATGGCCACGCCGCGACCGCCCATGCCGGCTTCCGAACGAGTAAAGAGTTCGACCGATATCGACCATCAGGGGTAAATAATAGGGAAAATGTTCTGGTAATCTCCCAGTTCAGAGACTCGCGTGAAGGAACCGCATGACTACGCCCACTCCTCCCGATGGCTCCACGACCACGGGTCGCCAGCCACAGGACCACGACCCGTGGGCCCCACCGGCACACCAATCCGTCGACGTGCCCCCCGCGACCTACCCGACACCCATCGGCCAACCCCGTAACGGCATGGGCATCACCGCCCTGGTGCTCGGCCTGGTCGGCGTGGTCCTCGGCCTGTTCGTCTTCCTGTTCTGGATGTCCTGGCTCCCCGCCCTGCTGGCCGTGATCTTCGGCGGCGTGGGGGTGAGCCACGCACGCAAGGGTCGTGCGACCAACAAGGGCATGGCCGTCGCCGGTCTCGCCCTGGGCATCGTCGGGCTGCTGATCGCGGCCGGCAGCGCGGTGTTCACCGCGGTGGTGGTCAAGCACGCCGTCGACGACGCACGCTCGGAGATCAAGGAAGCCAAGGAGGCCGAGGAGTCGAAGGCGGCCGAGGAGAAGAAGCGGCACCTGTCCTTCGGCGAGGCGTACACCTTCGGCAATGGCCTGAAGGTCACGGTGTCCAAGCCGACGCCGTTCACCCCGGACGAGTTCGCCAACGGCCACGCCAAGGGCAACAAGGCCGTGGAGATCACCGTCACGGTGGTCAACACCGGCTCCCGGCGCGTGGGCGTCGAGACCGGAATGCCGGACGTCAAGGACGCGGACGGGATCTCGGCACAACTGGTCATCGACGGAAGCGGCCGGCAGAAGGTCATCACCGGCGCCGTCCCGCCCGGCGGGAAGGCCATCGGCAAGTACGCCTTCTCGCTGCCGCCGGAGGCCGCCAATCCGGTCGAGGTGAAGTTCAGCCCGGACGTGTCGCAGTGGGACGACGCCTACTGGAGCGGGCCCTCCTCCTGACCTGCGCGGCAGGCCCCAACCGTAGCGGCAGACGTTCGCGAGCAGCCGCGACCGGTCTGCCGGTGCGGCCCCGGCAGGTCGCCGACTGCGGCGAACGCCTGATTTCCTCTTCCGCGGGCGCGAGCCAAGACCGGTCAAAAGCCCGGCACTTCTACAATTCGGCTCCGTACGGTCCGGCGCGCGTCTCGCGGCCGGGCCGTACGCCGGCGACGAAGAGGAGGGTCCCGTGCCAGGCCAACGCTCCATCATCGAGGCCGAGAAGCTCGTCGAAGCCAAGCTCGGCGGCGTCCCGATCGGGCACGACCAGATGGCCGTGGTGGCCAACATCCATCGGGTGGCCGCGGCCGTCCGGCAACATCTGGAGAATTCCGTACTGCGTGGTTCGGATCTGACCTGGACCGCGTTCGTCGTGCTGTGGGTGATCTGGATCTGGGGCGAGTCGGAGACCCGATACGTCGCGGAGGAGGTCGGGATCTCCAAGGGCACCCTGACCGGCGTCGCCCGCACCCTGGAGTCCCGCGGCCTGGTCAGGCGGGCCGGCCACCCCGAGGACGGCCGGTTGGTGCTGCTCGGTCTCACCACGGAGGGCGAGGCGCTGATGCACCGCCTGTTCCCCCAGTTCAACGCGGAGGAGGTCTTCGTCACCCAACGGCTCGACGCCGAGGAGTGCCGACGGACCGCGGAGATGTTGCGCCGGATCGTGGTGCAGGTCGAGACGCACGGCGAGGAGCGACGGGCGGCACTGCTGGACGGCGCGGAGCCGGCCCCACGCCGCAGCGGACGCCGCCCGAAGTCCTGACGGGGCGTCGGCGTCCCTGGGCCGGTGCGCGGCCGCTCGTCCTGGAGCGCCGCACCGAACCGTCCACCGAGCACCCCGCGAACGGCCTGGTCGGACGGGTCGAGCGGATGCTCGCGGACCGCACGGCCGAACTGGTCGTCGAAGTCCGCCACCACCACGAGGTCATCGGCCTGGCGCAGGACGCGATTCGGCCGAACCCACATCTCTTGCTCGGCCGACCAGGGGCCTGATGGGATCCTCGGCATGACTGTTTCTGCTCCCGGGGCGGACCCGGCGACCGCGAAGCACGACCTGCCGGTTCCGGCTCACTGGTTCGAGCTGCACGAACTGGACGACGGCATCGTCAGGATCACCGAACCGCACGTCGACAAGCTGCTGCGGGCCAACCTGTGGTGGTTGCGCGGAACCGATCGCGACCTCGTCATCGACGCCGGTCTGGGTGTCGCCGCCCTACGCCAGGAGATCCCGCAGATGTTCACGCGGGATCCGCTGGTCGTGCTCACCCACGCCCACCTCGACCACGTCGGCGGCGCCCATGAGTTCCGCGAACAGGCCGCCCACACCGCCGCCGCCGAAGCACTGGCGGAAGGGGTTGCGGCGAGCCTGTTCGGCATCGAGCTCTACGACCAACTCGGCCTCGACGCCGCGGCAGACCCCCCACCGGACCTGCTGATCGACGCACTTCCGCACCCGACCTACGACCCTCGCACCTACCAGGTGGGTCCCCTGGAGGTGACCCACCAGCTGCACGACGGGGACGTCATCGACCTCGGCGGCCGACAGCTGACCGTCATCCACCTGCCCGGCCACACACCGGGGTGCATCGCCCTGCACGAAACGCACACCGGGGTGCTGTACTCCGGCGATGTGATCTACAACGGCGACCTCATCGACGACCTCCCGGAATCGGACCGGTCCGCCTACCGCCGAAGCCTGCAACACCTCTTGGACCTGGACGTGTCCGCCGTCCACCCGGGTCACGGCCGCGAATTCACCCGAAGCCGCCTGCACGAACTCCTCCACGCGCACCTGCGAGACCAGGCTTGAGAATCGAGCCTGCCGACAGCTGCTGAACGCGGTGCACCTGCCGAGGATCAGCGCACGTCAACCGCCGCGGAGGGGGACGGGCCGGCGAGGCGCGGAAAGAGCGCTTCGGCGTTGCCCCGGTCGATGGCCTCGACCTGACCGGGCGAGTAGTGGGGGTAGGTCTCCAGGTGGTGGTTGTAGTAGGTGCCGGCGTCCTGGGGCGCGAAGGGCCAGTCGCTGCCGTAGAGGACGTGACCGGGCTCGGCGAAGGCGAGCAGGGCGGGCAGGGCGCTGGGGCTGGCGGTCAGGGCGGTGTCGAAGAAGAAGCGCTTCAGATCGCGGAGGACGTCCTCGTCGTCGCGCTCCGGGTCGACGGCGATGGGGGCCAGGCCGGCGAACCGGTAGGCGGCGTAAGGCAGGAAGCCGCCGCCGTGGGAGAGGATGACGCGCACGTTCGGGTAGCGGCGCATGACGTCGTTGAGCACCAGGTTGAGGGAGGTGCGGGTGGTGTCGAAGACATAGTCGGCGAGCGGGGCGGGGGTGCCGGGCAGCCGCGGCATCGGCGGCTGGGCGGGGTGGACGAAGACGGTGGCCCGGCGTCGGTCGAGTTCGGCCCACAGGGGCTCGAAGTCCGGGTCGCCCAGGTAGCGGCCGTGGACGTTGGACATCAGCACGACTCCGTCGGCATGCAGGGTGTCCAGTGCGTAGGCGGCCTCAGCGAGGGCTGCGTCGACATCGGGCAGCGGGACGCTGGCGAAGTGACCGAAGCGGTCGGGGCGGTCCTTGACGACCTCGGCACCGTACTCGTTGACGGCCCGGGCCAGGGTGCGGGCTTCGGCGTCGCCGTCGAGGTGGACACCGGGTGCGGTGACCGAGAGCAGGCCGGTGGCGATGCCCTGTTGGTCCATCATCGCGATCGCGCCGCTCGGGCTCCAGTCCGGGATGGGCCAGCCTCCGGAGTCCAGGCCGCGCGCGGCGAGGGCGCCGGCCCACATGGGCGGGACGACGTGCTGGTGGACGTCGATGCGGCCGGGGTGATCCATGATCCTTAGCTCCCTATTACTTAGCTTGCTAATGAATTCATTGAGTAAGCTAACAATCATGCGAGAGACGAGCAAGGGCGTCGCCGACGGCAGCCCGGCCCCCGCCCCCGACCAAGGGGGCATCGAGGAGCTGGCGCGCGCCGCTGACCAGCTGTTCTACGCCATGCGCCGGTCACGGGCCGCCACCGTCGGACGGTCCGCGACCGGGCTCTCCATGGCCCAGCTGGCCCTGCTCGACCCCCTGACGGAGGACTCGCGGGGCGCGGGCCTGCCTGTCAGCAGGCTCGCCACCAACGCGGACATCAGCGTCCCCACCGCGACGCGGATGCTCAAACAACTCGAAGCCCATGGCGTGATCACCCGCCGCCGCTCCGACCAGGACGAACGGCAGGTCCTCATCCGCCTCACCGACGACGGCACCCGACGACTCACCGCCATGCGCACCGAACTGCGCGCCCGTCAGTCCCAGGCGCTGTCCCGCTTCACACCGCAGGAGCGGCACGCGCTCACCGCACAACTGCACCAGCTCGCCGGCCTCATCACCGACACGATGACCGGAACGGACCACTGACGAAGTCTCAGGCCGGCGAATCCTCAGGTCGACAAGGGCGGACGGGACGGTGGTTCGGGTACGAACTCCCCAACATGGGCGGTCAGTTCGCCGCCGCTCCGTACGCCCCGTCGTAGCGCACGGACACGGCGCCATATCCGCGCCGCACAATGCCCTGGGATCCTCGACGGCCACGTTTCAGGACGCCGGCGAGTCACCGCGGATCACGACGAGCGGATTCTTGCGCAGGTGACGCGGGGGCTCGGGCCATGAGGTGCCTGCCGTGAGTGGCCCCGGCGTCGAACGCGCGGCGCTTGCGCGGGCGGCGGCGCCCGGCGACGGGGTCAGGCGCCCGTGGCCACGGCTTTGAGTTCGGCGAGCGACTCTCGGATGAGGTGCGCGAAGTCCTGGTCGTCGGATTGCTCGACCCAGCGCTCGAACGCGATCTTGAACACGGCGATGCCCGCCTCGGCCGTCAGGCTCGCGGCCGGTTCTCCCACACCGCGGCGGCGCAGAGTGTCGGAGAGTGCCGCGGACAGCGAGGCGAACTTGATCAGTTCGCGTTCCTGGAGCTCGGCGTTGGCGGCGATGACGGCTTGCCGGCGGCGAACCCCGTCGAAGCGCCCCTGGAACTGTGCCGCGGCGGCCTCGAGGGCCGCGGCCACCGCGTCGATCGGCGCCGCGGCGTCAGGCGCCTCGGTGACGGTATCGACGAAGAGCTCCTGGAGTGTGCCGGCACCGGCGAACAGCACCTCGCGCTTGTCGGGGAAGTACCGGAAGAACGTCCGCTCCGTCAGTCCCGCACGCTTGGCGATCTCCGCCACGGTGGTCTGTTCGTACCCGCGCTCGCTGTAGAGCTCCAATGCCGCCTGCTCAAGTCGGCCACGCGCGTTGGGCTCCCATCGACTCATGTCCCGAATCCTACTCGATGACAGTCACTGACATCGGTGCTACTGTCGATGTCAGTGACTGACATCGGTCCGTTCTCGGCGCACCCTGCGCAGAGGACGATGGAGTGCTGGGAGTTCCCCTCATGCGTGTATTCGTCACCGGCGCATCCGGATTCATCGGGTCCGCCGTCGTTCCCGAACTCATCGACGCGGGCCATCAGGTCCTCGGGCTCGCGCGCTCGGACGCCTCGGCCGAGCGGCTGACTGCCGCCGGGGCGCAGGTGCACCGCGGCACATTGGAAGACCTGGACAGCCTGCGCGCCGGCGCCGCCGCGTCCGACGGGGTCATCCACCTCGCGTTCATCCACGACTTCTCGCGATACGAGCACGCGGCGCGCACCGATCTGCGCGCCATCGAGACGCTCGGTGCCGCACTGGAGGGATCCGACCGCCCCCTGGTCGTGGCTTCCGGCACGCTGGGGATCGCTGAAGGACGGGTGGCGACCGAACGGGACGTCCCCGTCGCCGACTCGATCGGGGCCCTGAGAGCCCCCTCGGCGCAGGCCGCGCTCGCCCTCACCGCGCGCGGGGTCCGCTCGTCAGTGCTGCGACTGGCCCCGTCGGTGCACGGCGAAGGCGACCACGGCTTCGTCAAGACCCTCATCGACATCGCCCGCGACAGGGGCGTGTCGGGATACGTCGGCGACGGGTCGAACCGCTGGTGTGCCGTGCACCGCAGCGATGCCGCGCGCCTGTTCCGGCTGGCGCTGGAAGGGGCTCCGGCGGGGTCGGTGCTGCATGGAGTCGCCGAGCAGGCGGTACCGGTTCGTACCATCGCCGAGGCGATCGGCCGGCAACTCGGCCTCCCGGTGGCGCCCGTCTCGCCCGAGGACGCGGAGCAGCACTTCGGCTGGCTGGGCACCTTCTTCGGGGCCGACGCCCCGACGTCCAGTGCGCTGACCCGCGAACTACTGGGATGGCAGCCGACCCATCACGGACTCATAGACGACCTGGAACAGGGTCACTACTTCCGGGCCTAGGTGGGCCGTTCCACCCTGCCGCAGCCGAATCCCCCTGCGGTGACCACGGCATAGAGGCCCGATGCCGTGGCGGGCCGGGCGAGCGTTCCCGTATCCCCCTGGACGCGCGTGGATGCTCTTTACGTACGTGACGTGTCCGACTCCCCCTGAACCAGGGGGAGTCGGAGCACGAGGACTGCGGGTGTCGCCGACGATCGGTCGTGGGAACCCCGCCGGGCAGCCCTGAAGGTTTCCTGCGCAGCGCCTCCCGCGCCGGCCGAGCCCCATGGCAAGTGCGGGAGGCGAGTCACCGTCGGGTCAGTTGGTGCAGGTGTCGAGCATCGAGGCCAGCGCCTTCTTCTCGCCGTCGGTCGTGGTCAACTTCCAGACGGACTTGATGTGGGTGTAGTCCTTGGCGTACGTGCACCAGAAGGCGTGGTTGGTCGGCTTCCAGTCGGCCGGGCCGCTGTCGCTCTTGGAGCTGTTGGAGGACTCCGAGGCGATCAGCAGCTGAGGGTCCTTCAGATCGTTGCCGAATGCCTTGCGCTGGTCGGCGGTCCACGTGTCGGCGCCGGAGCGCCAGGCTTCGGCGAGGGGCACCATGTGATCGATGGTGGCCTGCGCGACATCGGTGACGGTGGCGTCGTCATACGCGGAGTACCACGAGCCGCTGGCCGGCTGACAACCGCCCGGCTTGTCCTGGACGTCCTTGCCGTCGCGGGCGAGGACCTCCTGGCGGGTGGTGCAACCGTCGGGCTGCTTGGCCCATATGGAGAATTTGTCGCGGGCGTAGCCGTCCATGGAGTGCGGGGTGGCGACGGTCAGGGCCGTCAGCTCGGCGCGGGCGGTCGATGTCGACGGCGGGGCCGGCGGTTCGGCGAGTGCCGGGGCGGCGGACAGGCCGACGACGACAACGGCGGCGGCCGACAGGCCGAGGGCAGCGCGAGGCATCAAGGTCTCCTGAAATGTGGGGGGTTGGAGAGACTCCTTTCGAGGAAACCGCACATGCCGGGGCCTGCGCTACGCGCGTTGAATGGACATGACAATTCCTTTCCCTTCCCATTACTTGCATTTGAAGGGGCGGGCTCGCCTGCGGTCGATGCCGCGTGCCTCAGGGATGGGCGGCCGGTGAGGTGGTGGGTTGCGCGCCGCCCCTGCCCGACGTCACCTCACGCAAGCAGACAGGTCCCGATCAGGTCGGGCAGCGCCGAGGGACACCGCACGCACCCTCACGAGGCGCGGAGGGAGCGACCAGATGTCATGGAACGCCCCGTTGAGCGGATTCGCAATCAGGTATCCGCGAACTGCCGCTCAGGCGGTGGTGGCCCGTCGTGCGTACACCTCGATCTCGATCTTCATACGGGGATCGGCGAGCCCGCACACCAGCATCGTGGCGGCCGGCCGGACCTCGCCGAAGCAACGGCGGAGGACCGGCCAGCAGGGCTCGAAGTCCGCCCGGTCGGGCAGCAGATAGCGCACCCGGACCACGTCGGCGAAGGTGCACTTCGCCTCGGCCAGCGCGGCCTCGATGTTCCGCAGGCACTGCTCGGCCTGCGCCACCACGTCGTCCGAGATCGTCATGGTGGAGTAGTCGAACCCGGTCGTCCCGGACACGTGCACCCAGTCACCGTCGATCACGGCACGGGCGTAGCCGATCTGCTCCTCGAAGGTCGAGCCACTGAGGATCGCACGTCGCTCTGTCATGCGCCGAACGCTAAGTGGTCCGGGCCGATACGTCCATTGCCGGTGTCCGGGACGGCGGGCGAGCCGGTCAGCCCTGTTGGACGGGGACGACGACCAGTTCGGCGACGTTGACGTGTGCGGGGGCGGAGACGGCGAAGGCGATGGTGTCGGCGATGTCCTCGGCGGTGAGCGGCCGGAGGTCGGTCCGCATGCGGGCCAGGGAGGTCTGCATGGTGGTGTCCCGCATGTCGTGGCCAAGTTCCGTGACGGTGACGCCGGGTTCGACGTTCTTCACGCGGACGCCGCGGGGGCCCAGTTCGGCACGCAGGTTGCGGGTCAGGTGGGCCACTGCGGACTTGGTGGCGCAGTAGACCGACCAACCGGGGTAGAGACTGTGGCCGGCCACGGAGCCGACGTGGACCAGATCGGCGGGGCGGCCTCGGGCCGCGGCAGCGAGGAGATCGGCGGTGAAGGCGCGCGCGGTGTGCAGCAGCCCGCGCAGATTGACGTCGATCATGCGGTCCCACTCCTCGGCGTGGGCGGTCTCGTAGGGCGCGCCGAGCATCACTCCCGCGTTGGCGACGACGAGATCGACGGGGCCGAGGGTCGCGGTGATGGTGCGGGCGGCGGTGTCGATGGTCTTGGGGTCGGCCAGGTCGGCGGTCACCGGGAGGACGGGCGCGGTGGTCGTGGGGCCGAGTTCGTCGGCCAGGGCTCGCAGACGCTCTGCACGACGGCCGAGGAGGGCGACCGCGGCCCCATCGGCGGCCAGGCGGCGGGCGGTGGCTGCGCCGATGCCGCTGGAGGCGCCGGTTACGACGGCGACCCGGCCGGTCAGCCGCTGAGCGGTGCGCCCGATGTCGGTGTCGCGGGTGAGGGAGGGAGACGAAGAACTCATGGCTTGAGCCTGCGGCGGTGGGCGCATCCCTGACCAGGCAGGGCTTCTCCCGGGAGGCACGATCGTAGGAGTGCTACGGCCACCCTCCGCGGTGCCGCACCCACTCCCCCGTGTCTAAGGTTGCGGGCATGGACAGCGCGAACCCGCTCGGGCAGTTCCTGCGTGCCCGCCGTGCCCTGGTCACCCCCGAGGACTCGGGACTGCCCGTCTCCCCTCGGCGCCGGGTCGCCGGGCTGCGCCGCGAAGAGGTCGCCATGCTGGCCGGGGTCAGCTCCGACTACTACGTGCGGCTGGAGCAGGGGCGGGAGCGGCATCCCTCCGTGCAGGTCGTCGATGCCCTGTCCCGGGCCCTGCACCTGGACGGGGACGCGACGGATCATCTGCAGCGGCTGGCGCGACCGGTTGCGGGGCGGCGTCGTGCGCGGGACGGTGGGCAGGGGCGCCCAGAGACGGTCAGTCCGGTCCTGTTGCGGATGATGGCAGGCTGGCACCGCACACCGGCCGTGGTCCTCGGACGCTGTCTGACGGTGCTGGCCCATAACGCCCTGGGTCGGGCCCTGTTCGCCGGCCATGCCTACAGCGGCGATCTGGTGCGGTTGGTGTTCCTCGACCCGGACGCGCGCGAGTTCTATCCGGACTGGGAGCAGGTGGCGGCCAACACCGTGGGCGGGCTGCGCTCGGCGGCCGGGACCGACACCGACGACCCCCAACTGGTCCGGACGGTCGGTGAACTGTCGCTGAAGAGCCCGGAGTTCCGTCGTCTGTGGGCCCGCCACGACATCCGCCAGAAGACCCGCGAGACCAAACGCTTCCGGCATCCGCTGGTGGGCGCGTTGACCTTGGACTACGAGTCGCTGACCGTCAACGGCGCCCCCGGACAACAACTGGTCGTCTACCAGGCCGCCCCGGGCAGCCCCTCGGAACAGGCACTCGTCCTGGAACTCCTAAAGAAATGATCTCCGAGGTGGTTTGATCACTCCGGGAACGTTGATCGGGGGGGGGCGGGGCGGCTCGGGGGTTCTCACAGTTCGGCGTCGCCCCACTCATGGACGACCACCTCATCGCCAACGGACAGCTTCCCCGGCCGCACCACGGAGAACTTCGCGCCGAACACCACGCCACCGCTCGCCGCCCGCCGGTAGCTTGCGAGCGTACTCAGCGGTTCCCGCTTCTGCCGCACCCCGGCCTCCTGATCGACCAGGGTGACGGCGCAGCGCACCGCGAGCTTGGCATAGCCCAGTTCGGCTCCGCCGATGCTGATGCGGCGTGCGCGGTCCTCGGCGTGCGGTACGGCCGCCCAGTCTCCGCCGTCACTGCCACGGCCTTGCCCGGAGCCGCCGTCGACGACGATGTTGGGTCGGCAGCGATTCATGGGCAGGGGCGGGGTGCCTTGCTCGGCGATCCGCTGGTTGAGGAGGGTGCGGGACGAGCGGGACAACAGGTGCACGGCGCTGCTGTCGGCATAGCCGGAGGGGCCGGGGGGCACCCCGCCGGCGATCCTGTCGTGCTCCGGCGGCAGGCGGACCAGGCGGCTGGGGGTGCCGAGGAACTCCGAGAGCCAGGCGGCGACTTCGTCACCCTGGTCGATTCCCTGGAAGGTGGCGCCGGACAGGTCGACGTCGCGTCGTGGCGCGGACGTGGTGACGTCGAGGCGCACCGTGCCGCAACCGCTCGTTGTGTCGGCCGAGTCGAGCGTGGGCCGGCTGCCGTCGGGGCTGACCGTGGGCCGGACCAGGGCGAGGCGGGGGTGGCGGCGCTGGGTGCGATAGACTCCGTCCTCGCTGATGACCATGAAGCTGCGGTCGTGCTTGAGGCCCGCCGGCGTGAGAAGCGCATCACCCATGGACGTGCCCGCACACCCCTTGATGGGGTAGCGGATCAGGTCTACGACGTCGGCCATCTGCCGCCTCCTTCAGCCGACGACCACATGAGAACATCGTTCGTGGTGGGGTGATGGCATCGCCCTCGAAGCCGCCCAACTCCCTTGAAGACCATTTCTTCAGGGCGCGCCTCTGGCTTCTTTCGGCAGGCGGAGTTGACGAATGGTCAGGTTTCGGCCAGCAGGAAGTCCTCGCCGCTCGACGGGCGGAGGCCGTCGGTGCGATCGGCGAAGTAGCGCTCGGCGAGCGAACCCCCCGACACGTGGCGGGTCTTGTCGAAGCCGGCTTCACGGGCCAGTTCCAACATCTCGGGCGGGGTGTAGAAGCTGATGAACGGGGTGCCGGATGCCTGTGCGCCTTCCTTGCTGGCCCGGAGGCCGCGGCGGTCCGCGTCGTCGACGAGTTCAGGTGGCAGCAGGAAGGTCATGGCGAGCGTCGAGCCGGGTGCCAGCCCGGCGATCTGGCGGAGAGTGGCCGCGGTGGCGTCCTTGGTGAGGTACATGGTGACGCCGGTGGAGACGATGACCGCCGGTCGGCCGGCATCGAAGCCGGCAGCGGTCAGCTGTTCCAGCCAGTCTTCGCTCGCCTCGAAGTCGACCGGCACCAGGTGCAGCCAGTCGGGGATGTCGTAGCCGAGTTCGGCCAGGCGACGACGCTTCCATGCCTGAGTGGCGGGCTGGTCGACCTCGAAGACCCGTAGTCGGGAGGCGACCTCCGGCCGGCGCTGGGCAAAGGTGTCCAGGCCGGCTCCCAGGATGACGTACTGGGTGACGTCGTGGTCGATCTGCTCGGCGACCAGGTCCTCGATGAAGCGGGCGCGGGCCACCATGGCCGCGCGGAATCCCCTGGTGGTGTCCGGGTCCATGTCGGGGCGGCTGCGCCAGTCGTCGTCGGGGGCCGCCAGTTGGAGGCCGATCTCGTCGTCGAGCACATGCGGTGGTGGGTCGACCTGGACGTGCATGGCTCGCCAGAGGGCGGTCCGCAGCGCGGTGTTGTCCGGTGTCCCGGTCGGCTCGCCTGTCATGGTGTTCCCTTCCGTTGCGGTTGCGGTCAGTTCTCGGCGGGTGCTTGGAGGCTCCACAGTCGCCCGTCGGGGTCGCGGACGGTCATCTCCTTGGTTCCGTAGTGGGTGTTCTCGAACGGTGTGACCACCTCGACGGCAGGATCGGGGCGGAACGCTTCCGCGTCCGCCACCTTCAGCACGATCTGCGTCTGGGGCTCCTGGTCTTCGGGGACCTCGGCGATGAAGACGTACGGCCCGTCGCCGTTGCGGAGCTGACCGGAGTTGTGGTCGGTCGAGAACTCCAACTCGTAGCCCAGCGACTGGAAGAACTTCGCCGCCCTGCCCCAGTTGTGGGTCGTCAGGTGCACGGCCTGGATTCCTTCGGTCGTCATATCAGCTCTCCTTCTCCGTCGCTCGCTCGTCGTCTGTGCCCTCGGCGTCGTCGAGGTAGGCGCGCAGCGCTTCGGCGACCAGTGCCGACAGCGACATCCCCGACTCGATGGCGTGGTACTTGACCTGCTTGATCAGTCCGATCGGCAGGTACACGTTGAACTGCTTGACTTCCTCATCACCCACAAGCGCGATGCTAGCATCCTAGCAAGCTAGCCGCCAGATCTGGTCGACCCGGCCGTGGGGACCGGTATCCGGTGGACGGCAACGGCCGCTCACCGTGCCCGGCCGCCGAGGGCCGGAGTCCACCCGGAGGCGGACCAAGATGGCCCTGGAGGAGGATTCGTCGGCACTTGCTCGTACGAAATGGTCGTGCTTTCCGGCAAGTTGACGGGAAGGAAGTCATTTCGTGCGAATACGACGCTTAGCGGCCGTGCTGGCGATGGGGGTCACGGCGACGCTGGTCCCCACCCTGGCCCCGGCGCAGGCATCCGCCGCGGACCCACTGCACGGGTTCCACAACCAGCGTCCCGCCTGGCACCGTTGCGACACCTCGATGCCCGCCGCGTACCAGTGCGCGACGATCGACGTGCCGCTCGACTACGGCCGGCCCACCGGCAGGACCATCAAGCTGGCCATCTCCCGGATGAAGGCCGGCGGCTCGGCCGAGCGGCACGGTGCGATCCTGTTCAATCCCGGTGGGCCCGGCGCCAACGGCCTGGCCATGCCGGTCGCGATGAACGACACGATGCCCAAGGACGTCCGCGAGCGCTACGACCTGATCGGGTTCGACCCCCGCGGAGTGGGCCGGAGCACCCCCGTCACCTGCGGCCTGACGGCTGCGGAGCGGAAGGTCGAACACCCCTACCGGCCCGAGACGTTCAACCATGATGTGACGTGGGCGCGGTCCGTCGCCGAGAAGTGCCGCGCCGAGAACGGCGACATGCTCCGGCACCTCACCACCCGCAACACCGCCCGTGACATGGACGTCATCCGCGCCGTGCTGGGCGAGAAGAAGATCTCCTACCTGGGCTTCTCGTACGGCACCTACCTCGGCGCCGTCTACACGCAGATGTTCCCGCAGCGGACCGACCGCTTCGTACTCGACAGCGCGGTCGACCCCGCCCGGGTCTGGCGCGGCATGATCCAGGTGTGGGCGGAGGGCGCCGAGCCGGCGTTCACCCGATGGACGAAGTGGACCGCTCAGCGCGACCGGACCTATCACCTCGGGAGCACGCCGGCCGCGGTGAAGGCGTCGTTCTGGGACCTGATCGCCCGAGCCGACCGCGACCCCATCCCGTATGAGAACCAGAAGCTCAGCGGGGACGACCTCCGTGCCGGTCTGCGTCCCCAGTTCTTCAGTCCGATCGTGGCCGCCGAGACCGTCGCCGCGCTGCAGGCCGCCGCCGATGGGAAGCCCACCTCGCACCGCATCGTGGGGCTGGCCGGCGCGCCGGCCCCGCGGAGCCCCGAAGAAACCGACGCGCAGCCACCGGCCGACAACGGCTCCGCGGTGTTCTGGTCCGTCGTCTGCGGCGACACCGCGGCCTGGCCGCGTCGCATCGACCAGTACCGCCGTGATGCGATCCAAGACAAGGCCAGGTATCCGCTGTACGGCGACTTCGGCTCCAACATCACGCCGTGCCCCTTCTGGACCGGGCCGGCCGAGCCCGCCACGACCGTGCACAACAATGTCCGTCTCCTCACCGTCCAGAACCAGTGGGATCCCCAGACACCTCTGGTCAGCGGTCTGGGCATGCACCGCGCCCTGAAGGCTTCGCGCATGGTGTACGTCGAGGGCGGCGAGGGCCACGGCGTCTACTCCGGGGACCCGCGCGCCTGCGCCAACCGCGCCGTCAACGCCTATCTGAGCACCGGACAGCTCCCGACACGGGACCTCACCTGCGAGGCGTCCGCCAGCCAGAACGCCGGCCTGGGGAAGAGCACGGTCCCGATTCCGCACCCCGTACCGGGAGCGCCCGGCTTCTGACCACCTTGCGCACCGGACAGCGCACGCCTGGGGTCCTGGCCGTGACGATGGCCAGGAACTCATGCCTGGGGTGGCACCTCCCGTTCTGGATCGTCGACCTCACCGCCATTGACTCTCCGTAGAGTTGACGGACCGTTAGGGGCCGTGGGTCTCGTGCCTGTCGGGGCGCCCGTGGGTTCGGGCGCCCCGACAGGGGCCGCGGGCCGGGGGGCTTGCTCCGGGCGGAGTCATCGGCCGGCCAGCAGTGCCTCCAGTGCGATGGCCGTGTCCGGGTGGGACCTGGTCAGTGCCGCGCCGTGCGGGGCGGGTGGCTCGGTCTGCCAGCTGCCGTCGCAGCCGAGCAGGCCCGCCAGAGCGTCGCACGTCGCGGGGTGGGCGGCGAGGAGGGGGACGCCGTGGCCGGCGTCCGCGCCCGGTGTCGGTTGGGCGGTGTGCGCTTCGGGTTGGCTTCGCCACGGTGGTGTCCAGGCGTCGAGCGCCGCGAGTCGGCCGGGGAAGATCCGACCGGCCTCGCGGATCAGCAACGGGGCCAGCTCGGCGCCGTCCGAGCGCAGGGTGCCGATCAGGGTCGGCAGCCACGGCAGGAGCACCGGGTCGAGCAGTCGCCCGAAGGCGATCGACACCGCTTCCACGACGAAGTCGGTGAGGCCGGGGACGGGCTCCAGGGCGTGCAGGAAGCCGCTGAGGTAGCGCGGGTAGGCGGGCACCACCAGGGGGTTGCCGAGCAGCGCGTCGCACTTGGCCCGCAGGTCGGCGCGGGAGAGGTGGCCGAGCTGGGTCCGGGCCGCCCACAGCAGTGCCGTCTTGGACGGGTCCTCGGGGTGTGACTGGCCGACTGCCAGCTCCAGTTGGGGCCGGTCGCAGCCGGTCTGCCCGTTCAGGCGGTAGGGCTGTACGCGGGTGCGTTTGACGTTCTTCGCCCAGACCGTGGCGGCGATCGACACCGAACCGGCGGCGAGGCCGAACTGCGCCTCGATCGCCGCGTGACTGGACGGGATCAGGCCGTGCTGCCATGTGGTGGCGGTGCGCGGGCTGATCTCGAAGGTGTCGGTGCCGTGGACGCCGAACTCCGCGACGCGACTGGCCGCGTGGAAGGCGCCGCAGACGTAGAGGCAGTCCGCGGGATCGGCGCCGGTCGCGGCCAGGTGCGCGCGCATCCTCGTCCACATGTAGCGCTCACGGTCCTCGTCCACGCGCACCCGGTTCGGGTCCCCCGGTGCCAGGCGCCGGAAGAGGCTGCCGATCAGCAGCATGACCTGCCGGTAGGTGTCGTGGTCGCTGTCGCCGAGCGGCACTTCGACGTACTGGTGCCACCACTCCGACCAGTGCCGCACCTTGCCGTGGCGCAGCAGGTGCTCCTCCAACTCGGCGAAGCGGGGCCGCAGGTCACCGATCTCCACGCCGACCGCGTCGCCGTGCAGCGCGGCCTCCTCCTCGGCGGGTGGGGCGTCCGCTCCCCCCGTCCTGGGCGGGGAGCCCGGCGGAGTGTGTGCCGCGGGCGTCCCACTGGAAGACGTGGTCCGAGGAGCGGTCGACGAGGACCAGCTCGACGCCCGGGGTGTCCAGTGCATAGGCGATCGCCTGGTACTCGGCCGACGCCTCGGTGATCGGTGCGACCACCGACAGCGGGGACCACTCGGCGGGGAAGCCTTCGATCTCGGTCGCGAACGCCTGGACCGCCACCGGGAGCCGGCAGTTGCGGAGTTCGGTGAGCAGCGGGGCCATGTCCTCGCACAGCTCCAGGTAGACGACCTTCGGCTGTTTCTCCCGCAGGCGGCGGGCCATCGCGAGTGCGGAGGCGGGCGAGTGGTGGCAGACGGGGAAGATCTCCAGCAGATCGCGGACCGCGCGGTCGACGTCGTCGACGATGCCGAGCAGGATGCCCTCCAGGGCGTCGGGCCCGTCGGCGAACGTGGCGGCGGCCTCCTGCAGCTGTCCGCGCAGCCCGGCGAAGGTGCTCTCGTGCGCGCCGCTCATGACAGGGGGGCGATCGTGTCGCGGCCGCCCGCCAGGAATTCCGGCCATGATCCGCCCTCTTCCTTGCTGCGCGGCTCGACGACGCCGTGCAGGTATTTGTTGAGGATGGCCAGGTCTTCGGGCTCGCGTCGGGCCAGTGAGCCGACGAGCGAGGAGGCCAGCGTGTCGGACAGGATCGAGATCAGCGCGTCCTGGACGTCGCTGGTGGAGCGGGTGAGTTCCTCGAACCGGCCGATCGCGCCGTTCTCCATGGCGGTCATGATCGGCGAGGGGATCATCGACTCCCGCGACTGGCCCTTGGCGATGACCATGGACACGTTCCAGGAGTGCTTGATGTGGTCCTCGGTGGTACCGGCGGTGCCCTGCACGACCAGCGTGGAGTTGCGGCTGATCGCGGCGGACAGCAGCTCGGCAAGCCAGCTCTTGCCGGTGCCGGGGTCGCCGAACCACTTCTGCGCAGTCGGGCATCGACGGCTACCGGGCACAGGACCTGGAGGTCCGTCTGAAGACGGTGACCACCCGCCTGGGCGTCGTCACCCAGCGGCACGGGGCGGGCAACCGCGACTCGCGGCTCCTGGCGGCCGGCGCGGAACGGCTGTCGTGGGGCTCGCAGCACGCCGACCGCGCGGTGCGCGACTGTCTGCACCGCAACCGCTGCACGACCGGCTGCACCAGTGGCGCCAAGCAGAGCATGACCGTGAGCTATCTGCCGCAGGCCGAGGCGTTGGGCGCGGAGATCCGCCCGGGCACCCGGGTGGTGCGCGTGCTGCACGACGGGCGCACCGCCCGCGGGGTGCTGGCCGTCGGCCCGGACGGCGCCCGGACCGTCTACCGGGCCCGTGCGGTGTTCCTGGCGGCCGGTCCGCTGGGCACCCCGGCGCTGCTCCAGCGCAGCCGGATCCAGCACCGCGCCGCGGGCCGCCGGCTCTCCCTGCACGTCAACCTGCGGACCATCGCCCGCTTCCCGGAGCCGGTGCACGCCGACCGCGGCACCATCTTCACCGCGCAGCTGAAGGAGTTCGGCGACCAGGGCGTGCTGATCATGCCGGCCAATGTCTCCCGCGGCAGCCTGGCCGCGGCGCTCGCCGGCCGTCCGGCCCCGGACACCCAACGCCTTCTGGCCGACTTCGACCACCTGGGCGTCTTCACCACACAGGTGCGGCTGCACGGGACCGCGGCGGTACGCGCCGTCCCCGGCGGTGGTCTGCCGCTGCGCCACGCGATGACCGCGGTGGACCACGGCGCGCTGTGCGACGCCTTCCGCAAGGGCGCCGCGTTGCTGTTCGCGGCGGGCGCGACCGAGCTGACGCCGCCGGTGGCCGCGGCCCCCGCGCTGCGCTCGCCCGCCGACGCCGAGGAGTTCTGCCGCCGGGTGCTTCCGCGGGACTGGGAACTGGTCTCGGTGCACGGCATGGCCTCGGCCGCGATGGGGGCGGCCGACCGCGCTGGAGTGTGCGACGCCGACGGCCGCCCGCACGGTTTCCGGGGCCTGCGGGTGTGCGACGCCAGTGTGCTCCCCGGCGTGACGGGAATCAGTCCACAGGGCACGATCATGGCGTTCGCCCATGAGATCGTTTCCCGGTTCAACAATCCTTGAGGAAAGGCCAGATGAGCGAGCTCCCGGCAACCGGAACCGCCGACAAGAGGAGCCGCGACGGACGGCGCACCGACACCACCCCGCTGCCCCCACACGCCCCCGAGTTCCGGATGTTCAGCACCGTGGCGCTGGTGGCGTCCTGTGCGGGCTTCGCGCTGATCGGTGCGCTGCAGTCCTTCTACGGGCCCGCCATCCCCGCGTTGCGCGCCTCCTTCGGCCTCACCCCGGCGGCGGCCGGACTCGGCCTGAGCGCCCACTTCATCGGCGGCGTGTGCGGGGTGCTCGCCTTCAACCGCGTGCACGGCAGAGTTGGCAACCGCGCCCTGTTGGGAGCCTCGTACCTGCTGATGGCGGTCGGTACCGCCGGCTTCGCGCTGGCCCCGTCCTGGCCGGTGGCGCTGGCCGCCGCGCTGGGCGCCGGACTCGGCTTCGGCGGCATCGACTACGGCCTCAACCAGCTCTTCGCGGTGGGCTTCGGCCGGCGCAGCACGGCGATGCTCAACGTCCTCAATGCCTTCTTCGGCATCGGGGCGGTCGGCGGGCCGATCGTCATCGGCGCCGTCGGCCCGGATCGGTACCCGTTCGTCTTCGGCGCGTTCGGTGTGCTGTCGGCACTGCTGCTGCTCTTCCTCAAGGGCGTCAGCAACACCGACCCGCCCCGGCCCACCGACTCCGCCGGCGACGGCCGGGCGGTGTCCGCTCCCCTGGGCCGTTCGCCGGCCTGGCTGATGGCGGCGTTCGTCACGCTCTACGTCCTGCACGTCGGCGTCGAGGCCGGGGTGGGCGGCTGGGAGCCGACCCACCTGGAGACGGTCGGCTTCGGCGCGGGCTTCGCCGCCTCCGCCACCTCGGTGTACTGGCTGATGATGACGGTGGGCCGCTTCCTGGTCGTCCCTCTCACGCTCCGCTACTCCGAGGCCGCGATCATCATGGTCAGCTGCGCCGGCATGGCGGTCTGCCTGGCCGCGGCCGCGGTGCCGGCACTGGCCCCCTCTATGTACGCGGGCGTCGGCCTGTTCATCGCCCCGATCTTCCCCACCGGGCTGCCCTGGTTGACCCGGACGGTGCCCACCGCGCGCCGCGCCGGTGCCTATGTCATCGCCGCGTCGATGGTCGGGGGCGTCGCGGCGGGGCCCGCGCTGGGCGGGGTGATCCAGGCGGCCGGCGTCCGGGCCGTCCCGCTGGTGCTCTGCGCGATCGCCGTGCTCTGTCTCGCCGCGGCGGTCGGCATCCACCGCAGGACCCGCCGCCCGACGGAGTCCCGCGCGGCGCGCTGACGTTCCGACAACTGCCGGCCGGGCCGGGGCGGTTCATCCCCCGGCCCGGCCTCCTCATGTGGCCTGCCAGCCGGACCAGCGGGCCACCACCACCGCCACCACGGGTCCGGTCGGTCGGCGGCCGGCGTACTGCGAGCGGTACTTCTCCATCAGCAGCCGCACATACCCCGCGGACGTCTCCGAGGCGTCGGCCGGCGGCAGCACGGTGGCCGTACCGTCCGCCCGGGCCCACCACAGGCGGTCCCAGTCCTCGTCGTAGGCGTCGGCGAGCAGGCAGACCTCCGGGCGGCGGCGGATGTTGGCCAGCCGCTTGAGCTCGGTGGTCCGCTTGGGCTTGTGATCCACGGCGAAGGCGAGGGTGTCGCCGGTCACCGCGAACACCACCGGCACGAGATGGGGACTGCCCAGGTCGTCGACGGTGGCCAGGCGGGCGACCCGGGCCGCCGCGAAGCGCTCCCGGGCCCGCCCGCCGCTCATCGCCGGCATCGCTGCCCCGTCCGGCTCACCGGAAGCGCCCGGCGACCTCGGCGAACCGGTCGAGGTGCGCCAGTGTCTCGGCCTCCGGCACCGTCGGCAGGTAGAACAGGGCCCGTTCCACGCCCAGCCGTGCGTACCGCTCGACGGCCTCGGGATCCGGCGGCACCGCGTAGACGGTCACCGGCACGTCCCGGTCGGCGAGGCTCCGCAGCCGCTCGATCTGCGGCCCCAGCTCCTCGGGCGAGGCGCTGTTGGCCAACCAGGCGTCGCCGAGCGCGGCCACCCGGTGGAAGGCGCCCTCGCCACCGCCCACGTAGATCGGCGGGTGCGGTCGCCGGACCGGCTTGGGCCAGGAGTAGACGGGATCGAAGTCCACGAACTCCCCGTGGAACTCGGCCTTTTCCCGTGTCCACAGCTCCCGGATGGCCCGCAGCCGCTCGTCCACCAGACGGCCCCTGGTCCGGGGGTCCGTGCCGTGGTTGGCCATCTCCTCCTTGTTCCAGCCGATGCCGACCCCGAAGACCGCCCGCCCGCCGGAGACCAGGTCCAGCGACGCCACTTCCTTGGCCGTGACGAGCGGGTCCCGCTGGGCCACCAGCGCGATGCCGGTGCCCAGCAGGAGCCGTTCGGTGACCGAGGCGACCGAGGCGAGCGCGACGAACGGATCGAGGGTGCGGTAATACATCTCGGGCAGTTCCCCGCCGCGCGGGTACGGCGTGCGGCGGTCCACCGGGATGTGGGTGTGCTCGGCGATGAACAGGGAGTCGAAGCCCCGCTCTTCCGCGGCACGCCCCAGTGCGGCCGGCGCGATGCCCTGGTCGGTGAGGAAGGTCGATACACCGAACTTCACAGCGGCTCCTTCTCTTCCGGTGTCTCGGGTGCGCGGTCGGCAACCCCAGGCGAGGTACCCCGGCCGACCGCGGCCCAACAATCCGTCCCGCCAACCGGGCGATCGCCACACGGGTCCCGCCGGGACACCGCCCGCTCCCCCGTCGGGCACCGGCGACGCGCTCCCCCAGGTCCGGTCCCCTACTGGCCGACCCTGACGACGATCTTGCCGACCTGGGCCCCCGCCTCCATGTAGCGGTGCGCCTCGACGATCTCTTCCAGATCGAAGACCCGGTCCACGACGGGCTTGAACGCCCCCGAGCGCAGGCCGGAGGCGACGAACGCCTCGCCCCGGCGGAGCCGTTGCGGGTCGCCGGTGGTCTCGAAGAGGGTGTAGGTGCGCATGTTCAGAGCGGGCATCCCGAGGGCGATGCCCGGGTAGGGGGTCGGCTCGCCACTCAGCACGCCGTATTCCATCAGCGTGCCACCGGCTGCGACCGCCTTGGCCAGTTCCATCACGCCGGGGCCGGCGATCGCGTCGAAGACGAGTTCGGCGCCCCGGCCGCCGGTCAGGTCGAGCACGCGCGCCACCACGTCCTCCTCCTCGGTGACGACCACATGCGCCGCGCCCGCCGCGAGCAGGGCGTCCTTCTTGGCCGCGGTACGGGTGGTGGCGATCGGCACCGCCCCGACGCGCAGGGCGGTCTGGATCGCGGCCAGGCCCACGCTGCTGGAGGCCGCGGTGATCACGACCGTGTCCCCGGCCCGCAGCGCGCCGACCTCCACCAGGGCGCCGTACGACGTCAGGTAGGGCATCCACACCGCCGCGCCCGCGATGGCGTCGAGCCCCTCGGGGCGGTGCACCACCGCGGCGGCGGGGACGATCACGCGCTCCCCGTAGACGCCGTAGTCGTTCATCGAGAACGCCGGCACCACGCTGACCGGCGCGCCGATCTCGAATCCGGTCACGTGCGCGCCGACGGCGTCGATCACGCCCGCGGCCTCCGAGCCGAGTCCGGTGGGGAACTGCTTGACGGGTTCGATGTACTGGCCGCTGCGGAACATCACCTCGGCGCGGTTGAGGCCGATCGCCTCGACCCGGATGGCCACCTCGTCGGGGCCGGGTTCGCCGACTTCCACGTCCTCCAGCCGCAGCACCTCGGGCTCGCCGACTTCGTGGAACCGCACCGTTCTGGCCATGGCAGATCTTCCTTCCGCTCCGTGAGGGCGGCGCCTGGTCGCGCCGCCGAGCCCCACTCAAGCCCAAAGTACGATGACTGTCAAACTTCGACAGTCATCGAACCTTAATGAAGATCAAAGTTTGATCGATGTCGTACCATGTGCGCGGGAGGTCACCAGGCGATGACGGCAACAGGGCGAGCCGGCAGGGATCGCACCCCGCCGCACCCGGACATCACCACCATCACCCTCCAGCGGGTACTGGAGGCGCTGGTCGATCCCGTACGCCGCAGCATCGTCCGCCAGCTCCACGCCAACCACCGCGACTTCGCCTGCGGCTCCTTCGAGCTCCCGGTCAGCAAGTCCACCGCCACCCACCACTTCCACGTGCTCCGCGAGGCCGGCCTCATCCGCCAGTACTACGCCGGCACCTCACGCATGAACACCTTGCGCCTGGAGGAATTCGACCGCGCCTTCCCCGGACTCCTCCCCGCCCTGCTGGCACAGCGTGACAGCGAGGACGACGGCGACGAGATCCGGGGCGGCAGCCGCGCCCCCGACCGCGAGTAGAACGCTCGGCACAACACGCCACACCCGCACCCCCACACCGGCCCCGAACCCCCTTCCCCATCAAGGGAGTTCGGGGCCGACGCCTGCGCATCCCCACCCGCTCAGCAGGCGAGACGGCCGTGAACGGGGCGCGCGGACGCCAGCGCGGGATCGGTGCCGATGCGACCGGCCGAGACGCCCCCCGTTTCCAGACGACGTCGAAGTACTCACGGTCCGGGCGGACCGGGCGGGGCGGGCGGACCGGGCGGAGCAGATAGACCGGCGCGGTCAACGGGGTGCCGGCATGGCGGAGGACGCCTTCGGGACACATGGATTTCCCCCGGACCAAGGGGCGGGGCACTACTAGGCGGCGCGGCCGTGCGATTTACATACATCATGCATCGGATACATTGTGTATCTGATGGGTGGTGGCCGTGAACCCGGAGCGAACCGGGCCCGGACCGACCTGGCCACCCCGCCCAGGAAGAAGACAGCCATGACGTTCACCCTCCCCACGGACATCCACCAACGGCCGGTCGCCGTCATCGGCGCCGGCTGGTGGTCGAGGCGGTACCCGAGCGCCTGGAGCTGAAGCGGCACATCTTCGCCGAGCTGGACACCGCCGCGGACGCCGACGCGATCCTGGCGAGCAACTCCTCGTCCTACCCGACCAGCCAGTTCATCAACGACGTGGCCCGCCCCGAGCGCGTACTCAACATGCACTTCTACATGCCGCCCCGGCAGCCGGCCGTCGACCTGATGTCCAGTGGACGCACCGACCGCGCCGTCCTGGACCTGCTCCTGCGGGAGCTGCCGCACTACGGGGCCTTCCCCTTCGAGGCCCGCCGCGAGAGCACCGGCTTCATCTTCAACCGCATCTGGGCCGCCATCAAGCGGGAGTCCCTGGCCGTCGTCGCCGAGGGCGTGTCCACGCCTCAGGACATCGACGCGATGTGGCGCATCAACACCGGCCTGACCGCCGGCCCGTTCCGCGCGATGGACCGCGTCGGCCTCGACGTCGTCCTGGACATCGAGAACCACTACGCGGCGGAGACCCCCGCCCTGCCCGCCGGCCCACGCGAGCTGCTCCAGCGCTACGTCGATGCCGGACACCTGGGAGTGAAGACCGGACGCGGCTTCTACGACGACTACGCCCAGCAGGACTGACCTCGATCGACCGCCGCCCCCGCGGGCAGCACCGAAGGACCCTGCCGTGCCCAAGTCACCGACCAAGCGTCGCCCGCTCACCCGCGCCGCCCTCACCGAGAGTGCCTGGGCCCTGTTCACCGAGAAGGGCTTCCACGCCACCTCGATCAGCGACATCGTCGAGCGCGCAGGTCTGACCCGCGGCGCCTTCTACTCCAACTACCGCGACAAGGAAGAGCTCTTCCTCACTCTCTACGACAGCCACACCGACCGGCTGCTGGCGGAGCTCGCGGACGCGGCGGCCCACCCCGAACAGGGCAAGCACCCGCTCGCCCAGCTCCAGGAACGCATGGCGGGTCGCACTCACCAGGAACGGCAATGGTTCCTGGTCTCCATGGAGTTCACCCTGCATGCGGCGCGCAACCCCGTCGTCGCCCGGGAACTCGCAACCCATGAGGAACGCCTCAACCAGGGCCTGACGGACGTACTCACGACAACGCTCGTCCGGAGCGGCGAGGCGCCGGCCGTCCCCACCGCGGACCTGACCCGCCTGCTCGTCGCCCTCTTCGAGGGCCTGACCGCGCAGCGGCTCATCCACGGCACCGCACACCACACCCACGACCTGGTCCCGCAGTTCATCCACGCCCTCACCCGCCCCACCGCGGCACCCGACGAGCCCGCGGAACCTCAAGGCAAGGGCGCACAAAAGGGACAGAAGTCACAAAAGGTTAAGAAGGGGGAGACGGGGAAGGACTAGGCGCACAGGCACTACTACCTGCTGCCTGGTGTCCGCAGTCCGCAGTCCGCAGTCCGCAGTCCGCAGTCCGCAGTCCGCAGTCCGCGAAGGCATCGCCGACGGCTGCGCCCGGCGACAGTGCGCGCGTTACGGACGACTGGCCGGCGCCCCGACTGGCGCGCACCTCCAGGCCGGTTGAAAAGGGGCGACCCGCGGCGCCGCGCCACGGTGCCCCGCGCGGACTTTCAAGTCCCCCTGGAACCAGTGAGGTTGGCCGTGCCACTCACGCCCACGGCCGCACCCGGCACGACTGCCGCGCACCCCCAAGCACCTCCCGACGCGCCCTCCGGAACCACCCCCAGCACCCCTCACCACGGTTTTTCGCCACCATTCCACGAATTCCCCGGGGACGCGCCGGGCAACACGGCGATTCACAAGCGCACAACCTCGTAAGCTCTTACTCAACGCAAGGGAGCCCGGGCGCGGAGGTCCGGCGACCGACGCCGCCCGATCGGGGCTCCCCGTGTGGAACCGTCGCTGTTCTCCGCGTTCACGAGAGGGGCTCCCGATGCAGACAATGGAGGGCCGTCCGCAGACATCCACCCGCTTCCGGAACCCATGGCGCCGCTACGGTCGGCTCGTTGCCACGAACTTCTTGCGCGGCGCTTCGTACGCGTGCGGCACCGCGGTCATCGGCCTCGCGGTGTGGTGGGCACAGAACCGCTAGGGCGCGCGCCATGGTTCGGGGCATCGCTCGACCCACCATGGACGTGGACGACAGTTCGGTCGACTGACGCCGTCGGGGGCGGATCCGGCCGTTACCAGCGCCGGATCCGCCCTGTGGGGCCCGGGGGCCCTGGGGCTCCTGAGGTTTCCGGGGTTCCCCACGGCGTGGTCGTGGGATGGAGACGCCAGGCGCGCGCCCGGTACCCAGGAGTGTCGCCGTACGGCATCATCAACCCATGCTGAGAGTCGGGTCCGTGGTGTTGGGGGTCGCAGACGTCCCCCGTGCGGCCGCGTTCTGGACGGCCGCCCTGGGATATGTCCCGCGCGAGGAGATGGAAGACGACTGGGTGGTCCTGGTGCCGAAGGAAGGAGCCGGCGTACAACTGTCACTCAGCGTCAGTGAGTCGCCGGTCCAGGAATACCCGCGGATCCACCTCGACCTGTACGCCGGGGATGCCGCCGATCAGGCCGGCGAGGTGGAGCGGCTGGTGTCGCTCGGCGCACGACGCGTCGACTGGGACAGCTATCCGGACGACGCCGACTTCATCGTGCTCGCCGACCCCGACGGCAACATCTTCTGCGTCATCGACACCTCGCACGACTGACCGGGTTTCCGACCGAGGAGCAAGGGATTGGTGTTGTCCGATGCCGCCGCTGAAACTGCGTCACTCGGTCCGCGCTCTCGTCCTCGACGACGCCGACCGTCTCCTGCTGTGCGGACACCTGCTACCGGAGACGGGGACGACGGTCTGGGCCGCCCCCGGCGGCCGGATCGAACGGCACGAAGGGCCACTGTCCGCGCTGCGTCGCGAACTGCGCGAGGAGGTGGGCCTGGAGTGGGAAAGGGACCGCGCCGAGCCACCACATGTCTGGCACCAGGAAGTCCTGGGCCCCGATTACGCGCCCGGCTATGACGGCGTGGTCAACGACTACTTCCTGGTCCGCAGCGCCTGGTTCACGCCGCGCGGCACCCTGAGCGAGGAAGAACGCGCGGCGGAGCACATCAGCGGTGCGAAGTGGTGGACTCCGGAGGAGATCGCCGCCTGTCGCGGTCCGGACCTGTTCTCCCCACGCGATCTCGCCACACCGTTGCGGGCCCTGCTCGAATCGGGCGTTCCCCGCGAGCCTCGCGTCCTCGGGTTGTGAGGACGACGGTCCGAGGCGAGGCGGAGAACAGCCCGGCAGCGGGTTGAACCGTGCAACTCTTTGCCCCGGTCACCCCGCTCGTATGATGGCGCCATGACCGAGACCACGGGCGAGCGCCCACCACTGGGACGGCGCGAGCGCAAGAAGGCCGCCACCCGCCAGGCACTGGCCGATGCCGCCCTGCGGCTCTTCGCGGAGCACGGTTACGACCAGGTGGGCATCCGGGACATCGCCGACGCCGCCGACGTCTCCACCACCACGCTGTTCAAGCACTTTCCGAGCAAGGAGGCGCTGGTCTTCGACGAGGGCGACGAGCTCAAGGCCGCCCTGCTGGCCGCCGTGCGGGACCGCCCGGCCGGGCAGTCCGTGCCCCGCGCCCTGCGCGACCACGTCCTGCGCTCCCGGATCCCCAAGGGCGAGCACGCCGACCCGCGCTTCACCGAGCTGCTGGAACTCGTCGACGCCACCCCGGCACTGCGCGCCTACTCCCGCCGCATGTGGATGCAGCACGAGATCGAGCTGGCCGCGGCGATCGCCGACGAGATCGGCGCGCCCGCCGACGACCCGATCTGCCGGGCGCTCGCCCACTTCGCCCTGGCGGCCCGCGACCTCGGCCACGACAGCCCGGACCCCGAGGCCGCCGTCAACCGGGCCTTCGATCTGCTGGAACACGGCTGGTCGGCGGCCGGTGCCGACACGTCCGCGGAGAACACCGCGAACTCGGAGAACTCAGAGAAGGCAGAGAACACCGGGAACGCTCACCACGGCGCGAGCTGAGCCGGGTCGTTCGGCTTTCCGACCTCGCACCGGGGGGGCCACGCTCCGTCGCCAGTCGCTACGCGACGCCGCCGGTGCCCACCGCGCGCTCGTCCTCGGCCCGTCGGCGTCGGTATTCCGCCGCCCCGGCCTCGTAGTTGCGGTGTTCCTGGGCGTGGTCCGGCGGCAGGTGCGGCGCGTCCGGCGAGGTGGTGGCGAAGAACCGCCTGAGTCCTTCGTTGGCGCCCACGGCCAGCTCTCCGGAGCGCCGGAACATCGTCGCCTCGTAGCGTGCCAGCGCATCGTCGATCGAGGATTCTTCGGCGAGGGCGTGGGCGAGTTCCGCGCCGTCGAGCAGGGCGAGGTTCGTCCCGTGGCCGCCGAAGGGGGCCATGAGGTGCGCGGCGTCGCCGATCAGGGTGACGCCGGGGACGCGGTCCCAGGTCAGCGGAGCGGGCAGCGCCCAGAAGGAGCGGGGGACGTAGTCGCCGTCGTTGTCGACGAGCAGCGGGCGCATCTGGGCGGACCAGTGGGCGAACTCCCGTAGGAGGTGGGACCGGACGGCCGCACGGTCGGTGAGGTCCAGGCCGGCCTTGTCGTGCCAGTCGGGCTCGGCGCGGAACGCCACGTAACCGCGGACCACGCCGTTGCTGTTGCGCTGGACGATCACCGCGCGGCCGTCGTTGTCGTTGGCGAACAGGTGCCCGTCGCCGACGATCGCCGCGATCTCGGGGTGTCGGGCATCGACGTCGTCGAACCTGGCGTCCAGGAAGGCGACGCCCAGGTACTGCGGCGCCGCGTCGGTGAGCAGGGGGCGCACCCGGGACCAGGCACCGTCGGCTCCGACGACGAGGTCCGCCTCCGCACTGACGCCGTTGGCGAACGTCAGGCGGTGCACCCCGCCGCCGAGCGGCGTGGCCGTGAGGAGCCGGTGCCCCCACCGGACGGTGCCCGGCCGCAGGTGGTCGTGGAGCATCGCCCGCAGTTGGCCGCGGTCGATCTCGGGCGCGGCCGTGTCGCCCTCGGCGGGGACGAACTCGGCGAGGACGGTGCCGCGGTGGTCGCGGCGGCTCTTGGCCTGCCCTTCGGCGCGTGCCAGCGCGGTGAAGGCATCCATCAGGCCGGCGTCTTCGAGGGCTATCTGGCCGGCGTCGGCGTGCAGGTCGAGCGTGCCTCCCGGGTCCCGGGAGTCCACCGCGGTGTCCGCGTCGTAGACGGTCGGCTCGATGCCGTGCCCCTGGAGGACGCGTGCGCAGAGCAGTCCGGCCGGTCCGCCACCGATGATCGCGATGCGGGGGCTGATCGTCATGGTTGGGCCCTTTCCCTTGCTTCGGGGTGCGGGTCATCCGCACTTCCACACTAGGTGCAACGAGTGAGAAAGTGCAACTGATTCACTTTTTGCTTCGGTCAACCCAAGACCACCCTTGCCCCACCCCCGCCGACATCCGTCACCGCGGACACATCATCAACCGCAATTGATCAAGTAAATATTGACAGTCCAGGTTGAATATATTTAGCGTGCAGAACATGAGCGAGAGCATCGATCGCCTCCGCACCGAACCGGCCGCACGGCCCCAGGGGGCCCAGACATGACGCGGCTCTCCTCGCGCATCCGCGCGGCACGGCACGGCACGCCACGGACCGCGGTGGTTTCCGGCGGCAGTTGATCGCACCGATGATCCTGGGCTCGATCCTGAACCCGATCAACTCGTCCATGCTCGCCGTGGCCCTGATCCCGATCGGGCAGGCATTCGGCGCCCCGCCCTCACAAACCGCCTGGCTGGTCTCGGCGTTGTACCTGGCCACCGCCGTCGGACAACCGGTGATCGGGCGCCTGGTGGACTCCTACGGACCGCGCCTGCTGTATCTGACGGGCACCGCACTGGTGGGCCTGGCCGGCCTGTTGGGCGTGTTCGCCCCGAACCTGTGGGTGCTGGTCCTCTCCCGGGTGTTGCTGGGATTCGGGACGTCTGCGGCCTATCCGGCGTCGATGTTCCTGCTGCGCGCCGAGTCCGACCGGACGGGCCTGCGCAGCCCCAGCGGCATCCTTGCCGCCCTGTCGGTCTGCGGACAGGTCATCGCCGTGGTCGGCCCGACCCTGGGCGGGCTGCTGATCGCCGCGGGCGGCTGGCACCTGATCTTCGGCATCAACGTGCCGCTGTCCGTGGCCTGTCTGGCTCTGGGCGCGCGGTACCTACCGCGGTCGGCCGAGCTGAAGGAGACCTCCGGCGTGCGGGCGGCGCAGGGCACGGACGTCGCCGGGATGGCCCTGTTCACGCTCGCCCTGACCGCCTTCATGCTGTTCCTGATGAATCCGCGGGCCGCCACCTGGTACCTGCCGCTGATCGGCCTGGCGGCGGGCCTCGCCTTCACCCTGCGGGAAGTGCGCACGTCCGATCCCTTCATCGACCTGCGGGTGCTGCGCGGCAATGCTCCGCTGCTGGCCACCTACGGGCGTCAACTGCTGGCCTACACCACGTCCTACGCCTTCCTGTACGGCTACAGCCAGTGGCTGGAGGAGGGACGGTCGCTCAGCGCCCAGTCGGCCGGACTGGTGCTGTTGCCGATGTCGGCGGCGGCCGTGGCCATCACCGCGATCACCGGGCGGCGCGCCGCGGTGCGCGGCAAGCTCGTCGTCGGATCGGTGGTCCAACTCGTCGGCTGCGCTGCCCTGTTGCTCGCGGACGGGTCGAGCCCGCTGTGGTTGCTGGCGCTCATCGGCGCCGTCATCGGCATCCCGCAGGGCCTCAACGGCCTGGCCAATCAGAACGCCCTGTACGCCCAGGCGGATCCGGCCCGGATGGGCTCGTCGGCCGGGCTGCTGCGCACCTTCATGTACCTCGGCGCGCTGGCCGCCTCCGCCGCCAACGCCGCGTTCTTCCGACGCGGCGCCACCACCGACGGGCTGCACCACCTCAGTTGGCTGTTGCTGGCCGTCGCCGCCGCGTTCCTCGTCGTCAGCGTCGCCGACCGCTCGTTGCACCGCATCGGCCGCCCTCCTGGCGCCGACGGCGACGCCGGCGACACGCCCCGGCCGCGCCGCCGGGCCGGACGCTGATCCACAGTCCGCAGGCGGGCCCTTGGTGGCCCGCCCCCACCGACCACCAGACCGACCCCACGCCCCAGACGGCGACCCGACACACCGAGAGAGCACCAACCATGACTGTCACCACCCTTGACCCCAAAACCGCCTTGGTCGTCATCGACCTGCAGAACGGACTCCGGGCCCTGCCCGGCACCCCACACGCCATCGGCGACGTCATCGAGCGGACCGCCCGGCTCGCCGAATCCTTCCGCGCCCGTGCGCTGCCGGTCGTCCTGGTCCGGGTCAGCTCCTCCCCCGACGGCGCCGACGCCACCCCGGGACGGGCCGAGACGCCCCGCCACAACCACACCATGCCCGCCGGCTGGGACGAGATCGTCCCCGAACTCGCCGGCCACCCGGGGGACATCACCGTCACCAAGCGCAACTGGTCGGCCTTCTACGGCACCGATCTCGACCTGCACCTGCGCCGCCGCGGCGTCACACAGATCGTGCTCACGGGGGTCGCCACCAGCATCGGCGTGGAGTCCACCGCACGCGCCGCGCACGAGCACGGTTACCACCTCACCCTGGCCACCGACGCCATGACGGACCTGGACGCGGACGCCCACCGGCACAGCACCGAGAAGATCTTCCCCCGCGTCGGCGAGCGCGGCACCACCGACGAGATCCTCGAACTGCTCGCCAAGACCCACGCCTGACCGGGCCGCACACGGCCGCTCCTCGCTCGCCGCCCAGGCGTGGACGAGGAGCGGCCGCGGTGCTGTCGCTACCCCGTCGTGTCGAGGACCCCGGACACCAGGTGGCGGGCGTATGCCGCGTCCAATCCGCCGGGGCGGAAGAGGATGCGGTACATCATGGGGGCCACCACGTGGTCGATGACCGTCTCGGCTTCGGGTGCGCGTTCGCCGCGCGCGGCGGCCCGGGCGAGGATGACCTCGACCTGGTCGGCCGCGTAGGCCGAGCACTGGCCGGCGTTGCTGCCGTCCGGGTCGCCGAGCAGTGCGTCGCGGATGTACGCACGGCCGGACGGCGACGCCATCTCGTCGAGGAAGTGCTCGGCCCAGACCGTCAGATCGCAGGCCAGGCCGCCGTGGTTCTCCGGCGGCGCCTCCGGGCGCAGGCGCTCGACTGCCACGTCGGAAAGCAACTCCCGCAGATCGCCCCAGCGGCGGTAGATCGTCGACGGGGTCACTCCGGCCCGCGCGGCGACCAGCGGCACCGTCAACGCGTCGCGGCCCACCTCGGACTCCAGCTCGCGCACGGCGGTGTGGACCGCTTCCTGCACGCGGGCACTGCGCCCGCCGGGGCGCGCCATCGGTCGGGGACTCATGTCACCACCCTAATCCTTAACGCAAAGCGGTTGCTTCTAGCCCGATGGCCCGTACCCGCCTCAGACCACCAGTGCGAGGGCACGGGCGGGCTCGGACTGCTCGTAGGCGTGCCCCACCCGCAGCAGCTCGAACTCCCCGAGGGGCGGCCCGAGCACCTGCATGCCGATCGGCAGGCCCGCCCGGTCGTGGCCCACCGGTACGGACAGCGACGGCACTCCGGTGAGGTTGGCGGGCGCGGAGAGGCGCACATAGGCGTCGGAGACGCTCTCCACGGTGCCGTCGGGCCAGGTGATCGTTTCCTGGCCGGCCGGAACGGCGACGGTCGGCACGGTGGGCGCGGCGATCACATCGACCTCGTCGAACAGGCCCGTCCACGCCTGCCGCATCAGCGTCCGCGCGCGTTGGGCGCGCAGGTAGTCCCCGGCGGGCAGCAGTTCGCCGGCTTCGAGAAGCAGACGGACGTCCTCCGTGTAGCGCTCGGGGACCGTGCGCAAGGTCCGCTCGTGGTATGCGGTGGCCTCGGGAACCATCAGTCCCCATTGGGTTGCCCGGATGTAGCGCGTCATCGGGATCTCGACCTCGACGAGCCGTGCGCCGAGGTCTTCCAGTCGGTCGATGGCGCGCCGGACCGCGGTCTCGACGTCCGCCGTGACCTGGTCGAAGTAGTAGTTGCGGGGGACTCCGACGCGCACCCCGGTGAGATCGGTGCCGTGGGGCAGCGGTTGGTCGGCGGGATAGGTCACCAGCGAGGCGGGGTCGCGCGGATCGTGACCGGCCAGGGCGGGCAGGACCAGCGCCGCGTCCTCGACGGTGCGGGTGAGGGGGCCGACGTGGTCCAGCGACCAGGACAGTGCGGTGACGCCGTGCCGGGGGACGAGGCCGTACGTCGGCTTCAGGCCGACGACCCCGTTGAGTGCGGCGGGTACCCGGATCGATCCCCCGGTGTCGGTGCCCAGGGCGAAGCCGGCGGCGCCGGCGGCCACGGCGACGGCCGATCCGCCGCTGGACCCGCCGGCGACCCGGTCCCGGTCCCTGGCGTTGTGTGTCTGCGGAGTGATCAGGCCGTAGGCGAACTCATGGGTGTGGGTCTTGCCGACCAGCACCGCGCCGGCCGCCGCCAGGCGCGCGGCTACCGTGCTGTCGGCCTCCGCGCGGTGGCCGGACCGGACCCGTGAGCTGGCCGTGGTCGCGGTGCCGGCGGCGTCGATCAGGTCCTTCAGCCCCATCGGTATTCCGTGCAGCGGCCCGCGGAAGCTGCCGTCGGCGGCTTCCCGCTCGGCCGCGCGCGCGGATCTGCGGGCCTGCTCGGCGGTCACCGACACATAGGCGTGCAGGTGCGGTTCGACCTGTTCGATGCGGTCGAGCACCGAGTCCACCAGCTCGACGGGCGACAGTCGTCGGGCGCGGATCGCCTCGGCCGCGTCGGTGACGGACAGCTCATACGGCTGCATCGGACTTCGCCTCCCCCGTGCGGTAGGAGGCGGCGGGCGGGGTGTCGGCGAAATCCAGTTCCCGTAGTACCGAGACGACGGCGTGGATGTGCTGGGCGGTGGCGGCCACCGCGGCGTGGCGGTCGGCGGGCAGCGACAGTCCGGCATGCGCGGCCCAACGGGCGGCTTCCGGGGGCGCGAGGTCGGGGAGGGGATGGGACATGGGCGTCGTCTCCTGGTCTGGTCGGGGCGCGTCAGAGCTGGCCGTAACGGGCCGGAGGTGATCGGATCAGCGCAGTGCGGTCAGTGCGGTCCGGTGCGTGCAGTGCATCGGACCGCGACACCGGTGACCCACAGCCGCCGGAGCTCCGACACGCCGATTCCTTAAACGCGAACTGTTTGCGTTAGCGGCAAGATAGACCCTATGGTCTCGTTAACGCAAACAGATTGCTTTTACGGCTCCACCTCTCCCCACCAGTCCACCCCGCCGCGCGCAGGAGGAAACGACGATGCTCACCACCCCGCCCACCGAGGCGACCAACCCTCCCGCCGTCCCCGCCTGGACCGTGGGCGACCTGACCATCCACCGCATCGACGAGGTCGGCCTGCCGCCGGAGACCGGGCCCTGGCTGCTGCCCGAAGCAACCCCGCAGGTGGTCGCGCAACATGACTGGCTGCAGCCCGACTTCGCGGATCAGAACGGCGTGCTGCGGCTCGCCAGCCACAGTTTCGCGTTCACCCTCGGCGGCCTGCGGGTTCTGGTCGACACCGGGATCGGCAACGGAAAGCCCCGGGCGAACCCCGCCTGGCACGACCTGCACACCGACTACCTCCAGCGCCTCACGGCCGCGGGATTCGCCCCGGACCTCGTCGACCTGGTCGTCCTCACCCATCTCCACGCCGACCACGTCGGCTGGAACACCCGGTCGCAGGACGGCGCTTGGGTCCCCACCTTCCCCAACGCCCGCTATGTCGTCTCCCGCGCCGAGCGGGAGTTCTGGGCCGGGTACGCCATGGACGAGCCGCGTCGGCAGATGTTCCGCGACTCGGTGCACCCCGTCGAGGACGCCGGACTGCTCGACCTCGTGGACGTTCCGCCCCAGGGCACCGACATCGCCGCCGGTCTGCGCCTGGTCCCCACGCCGGGGCACACCCCCGGCCATGTCGCGGTCGGGATCAGCAGCCACGGCGCCTCGGCGCTGATCACCGGCGACTGCCTGCACCACCCCGTCCAGTTCGCCCACCCCGCTCTCGGCAGCTGCGTCGACATCAACCCCGAACAGGCCCGGGTCACCCGCCGCGCGCTGCTCTCCTCACTGGCCGGCAGCGAAACGACGCTCCTGGGGACCCACTTTCCCCCGCCCACCGCGGGCCGCGTGATCGCCGACAAGGACGCCTACCGGCTCGCCCCGATCCCGGCAGTCACACCGCCCACGGCGTGAGGGAGGCACCGTTCAACAAGCCGAAGGCGAGGTCGAGTTGCCGGCCCACCGGGTGCCCGCGGCCCTGCCGGTCGCGGCGGGGGCGGTGGGCGGTGCCGTGCGGGGGCCGTACGCGGCCCCCGGTCAGCGCCGGCGGGTGGGGACGGCTCGGGCGTAGCGCCCCGGGGTGACGCCCAGGATCCGCTTGAAGTGCCGGGTCAGATGGGACTGGTCGTAGAAGCCGATCTCGGCCGCCACCGCGGTCGGCGTCCGACCGTCCAGCAGGAGCCTGCGGGCCAGCTCGACCCGGCGGGCCATCAGGTACCCACGTTCCCCTCGCCCGCCCGTCCCTCCCCGGACTGGTCGGCAACACCCCCCTGCTGCACGTCTCCGAACCGCTCTGCCCGCCCGACACCGGCTTCTGGGCCAAGCTGGAGGGATTCAACCCCGGCGGCATCAAGGACCGGCCGGCCCTGCACATGGTGGAACGGGCCAGGGCACGCGGCGATCTGCGCCCCGGCGGCCGGATCATCGAGTCCACCAGCGGCACGCTCGGCCTGGGGCTCGCCCTAGCCGGCATGGTGCACGGCCATCCCGTCACCCTGGTCACCGACCCCGGTCTGGAGCCGTCGATGGCACGGCTGTTGACGGCGCACGGGGCCCGGGTGGACATCGCCACCGAGCCCCATCCGACCGGCGGCTGGCAGCAGGCCCGCCGCGACCGGGTCCGTGCCCTGCTCGCCGAACACACCGGTGCCTGGTGCCCCGACCAGTACCACAACCCCGACAACGTCGCCGCCTACACCCCGCTCGCCCTGGAACTCGCCTCCGGACTCGGCCACATCGACGTCCTGGTGTGCAGCGTCGGCACCGGCGGCCACTCCGCCGGCCTCTCCGGGGTGCTGTGCAGTCTCTATCCGGCGCTGCGGGTGGTCGGTGTCGACACCGTCGGTTCGACGATCTTCGGCCAGCCGGCCCGCCCGCGGCTGATGCGCGGTCTGGGGTCGAGCATCTTCCCCCGCAACGTCGCCTACGACCGCTTCGACGAGGTCCACTGGGTGGCGCCGGCCGAGGCCGTGTGGACCTGCCGGCGCCTGGCCGCCTCGCACTACGCCACCGGCGGGTGGAGCGTGGGCGCGGTCGCGCTCACGGCGGGTTGGCTGGCCCGCACCAGCGGCCCGGGCACCCGCATCGTCGCGGTCTTCCCGGACGGCCCCCAGCGCTATCTCGAAACGATCTACGACGACCGATACTGCGCGGAGCACGGCCTGTTGGACGCTCCGCCGGCCGCCGCACCGGAGGTGATCGGCCGGCCGGACGAGAAGGAGGTCACCCGCTGGACCCGCTGCACGACCGTGGTGGATCCGCTGTCGCTCCGGGCCGGCACGGAGTCCGCGCCCAAGGGCGGTACGGACCGGTGAAGGAGGTGCTCCGCCAGGCTCGCTCCTACGACCGGAGCGTGCGGTTGCTGCTGCTCAACCAGTTCACCATCAACCTCGGCTTCTACATGCTGATGCCGTATCTGGCACAGCATCTGTCGGGGACGCTCGGACTGGCCGGGTGGACGGTCGGACTGGTGTTGGGCGTCCGCAACTTCAGTCAGCAGGGGATGTTCCTGCTGGGTGGGACGCTCGCCGACCGGCTGGGCTACAAGCCGCTGATCGTCGCCGGCTGCCTGCTGCGCACCGTCGGGTTCGCGGCGCTCGGGCTGGTGGACTCCCTGCCGACGCGGGTGACCGCAGGGTGGAGGCGTTCGCCCTGTTCAACGTCTTCTACCAGGCCGGCATCCTGCTCGGTCCGCTCGTCGGCATGGTCCTCACCGGCCTGGACTTCAAGGTGACCTGCCTGGTGTCGGCCGCGGTCTTCGCGCTGCTGAGCGCGGTGCAGATCCGTGCCCTGCCCGCCCGCCGTGGCGACGCGGGCAGGTGGGCGTCCGAGGGCCGCGAGGGCGTGCTGCGCCAGTGGCGCGGGGTGCTGGCCAACCGTCCGTTCGTGCTGTTCTCCGGCGCCATGATCGGCTCCTATGTGCTGTCGTTCCAGGTGTATCTGGCACTGCCGCTGGAGGTCCGACGGCTGGGCGGGAACGGGGAGTTCGGCACGATGGCGGTCGCGCTGCTCTTCGCCGCGTCCGGGCTGGGCACGATCTTCGGCCAGACCGAGGTCACCGCCTGGTGCCGGGCCCGCCTGGCCCAGGGGCAGGCACTGGCCTGCGGTCTGACGGTGATGGGCGTCGCCTTCGTACCGCTGTTGGCGGCGAGTGCGGTGCCCGTGCCGGGCGCGGGGATCGGGCGCTGGGCGCTGGCCGCCGGGCCGCCGGTGTTGGCCGCGCTGCTGCTCGCGCTGGGCACGATGATCACCTATCCGTTCGAGATGGACACCATCGTCCGGCTGTCCGGCAACCGTCTCGTCGCCACGCACTACGGGCTCTACAACACCCTGTGCGGCGTGGGCATCACCGTGGGCAATCTGCTGACCGGGGCGGCGCTCGACGCCGCTCGGGCGGCGGGCCTGTCGGCGCTGCCGTGGCTCGCCCTGACGGTGCTGGGCCTGGCGTGCGGTGCGGCGCTCTACGGCCTGCACCACACCGGCCGGACCGCCGCGGGCGGCCCGGCGGCGCGCCCGGTGACGGCCTGACACCACGGGGGTGGGCGGCTCGTTCCGCCCACCCCCAGCCGCCGGCCGAGGGCGCGCCCGGGGCCGCGGTCCCGCCCTTGACCGGACCGCGGGCGCACCATGGAAGGACACATGAGGCAGGGGGGTGAGCTGGGAGTCCGCCGGTGGCACGTGGACGGTTGCGGATCTTCCTCGGGGCCGCCCCCGGGGTCGGCAAGACGTACGCGATGCTCGCGGAGGGGCAACGGCTGCGGGCGCTGGGCACGGAGGTCGTGGTGGGCTTCGTCGAGCCGCACGGCAGGCGGCCGACGGCGGCCATGGCCGAGGGGCTGGAGACGATCCCCCGGCGCACGCTGTGGCATCGCGGGGCGCGGTTCACCGAGATGGATCTGGACGCGGTGCTGGCCCGCCGCCCGCAGGTGGCGCTGGTCGACGAACTCGCCCACTCCAACGTCCCGGGGACCCGCAACGCCAAGCGGTGGCAGGACGTGGAGGAGCTCCTGGACGCCGGCATCGACGTCGTCACCACGCTCAACGTGCAGCACCTGGAGTCGTTGAACGACGTGGTCCGGCAGATCACCGGAGTGCGGCAGCGGGAGACCCTGCCCGACGAGGTGGCGCGCCGGGCGGACCAGATCGAGCTGGTCGACCTGCCGCCGGAGGTGCTGCGCCGGCGGATGGTGCACGGCGACATCTATCCGGCGGACCGCATCGAGTCCGCCCTCACCCACTACTTCCGGGTCGGCAACCTCACCGCGCTGCGGGAGATCGCGCTGCTGTGGCTCGCCGACCGGGTGGAGGAGGGGCTCCAGCGGTACCGCGCCGAGCACGGGATCGTCGCCCCGTGGGAGACCCGGGAGCGCATCCTGGTCGCCCTCAACGGCGGCCCGGAGGGCGGGACGCTGATCCGGCGGGCCGCGCGGATCAGCGCCCGCACGCCGGGCACGGAGTTGCTGGCGCTCCATGTGGTCCCGGAGGACGGGCTGACCCACGTCGACCCGTCGGTGCTGGACGCCCAGCGCACCCTGCTGGAATCGCTCGGCGGCAGCTTCCACCAGACCACCGGCGAGGACGTGGTCGAGGCGCTGTTGCAGTTCGCGGAGGCGGAGAACGTCACCCAGATCGTGCTGGGCGCGAGTCGGCACGGCCGGGTGGCGTCGCTGCTGCGGGCGGGCGTGGGCGAGCGGACGATCAAGGGGTCCGGCCCCATCGACGTGCACATCGTCACGCACGAGGAGGCAGCGCCGTCCGCCGCGCTGCGGCTGCCGCGTCCGGGCAACGGCATGGGTCCGCGGCGTCTCGGCGCCGCCGCGGCCGGCGCGGTGGTCCTGCTGCCCCTGTTGACGCTGCTGCTCACCGTGGTGCGGGGCCCGATGGGCCTGGCCGGCGCCCTGGTGCTCTATCTGCTGGTGATCGTGGTGGTGGCGTTGGTGGGCGGGGTCGTGCCGGCGCTGCTGGCCGCGGTCGCCGCGGCGCTGCTCGCCGACTACTCCTTCATCGCCCCGGTGCACTCCTTCGACATCGAACGTCCCGAGGAGATCGTCGCGCTGGTCGTGTTCGTCGTCACGGCCGTGCTGGTGGGGACCGCGGCGGGGTCGGCGGCCCGGCACACCCGGCAGGCCGCGCGGGCGATCGCGGAGGCCCGGACGCTGAGCCGCCTGGCCGCGGGCGCGTTGCGCGGCCAGGACCTGCCGGCGCTGGTGGAGATGATCCGGGAGAACTTCGGGCTGAGTGCGGTGAGCCTGCTCGAACGGGACCCCCGGGCGTCGCCGGTGCCGCGCTGGTACGTGGTCGCCAGCGCCGGCGACCACCCGCCGGAGCGGCCGTACGAGGCGGAGGTGGAGAGCCCGGTGGACGACCTCCTGACGCTGGCCGCCCGTGGGCCGGGGCTGAGTTCGCAGGACCGGCGGCTGCTCGACGCGTGCGCCGCCGAGCTGGGGCTCGCGCATGCCCGGGGCCGGATCGCCGGGCCCGCCGGCGTCGGCGATCCGCTCGCCGACGCCGAACGCACCCGAGCCTCCCTTCTGCTGGCCGCCGGCCGCGATCTGCGCGCGCCGCTGCACACCGCCGAGGACGCGCTGGGGCGGCTGCGGCGGCGCGGCGGGGAGCGGGCCCCGGACGAGCGGCGGCTGCTGGAGACCGCACGCGTGGCCGTGCACCGGGCGGCGCAGCTGGTCACCGACCTGGACGACCTGAGCCGGCTGCACGCCGGGGCGCTGGACCTCTACCTCCGACCGGTCGATCTGAACGAGGCGTGGGGCGCGGCGCTGGACGACCTGGGGCCCGGTGGCCACTCGATCGTGCTGCGGCTGCCGGAGTACCTGCCCGATGTGATCGCCGATGCCGCGCTGCTCACCCGTGCGTTGACCGCTCTGGCGGCCGACGCACTGCGCCACAGCCCGCCGGGCCGGCCGCCCGTGGTCACCGCGGAGACCCACGACGGCCGGGTGGCGATCCGGGTGGCGGACGGGTCCGGTGGCGAGGGTGCGGCGGCCGCGGGGCGGTCCGGTTCCCGTGCCGACAGTCTGGCGCTGCGGCTGTCGCGCGACCTGGCCGAGGCGATGGACGGGTCGCTGCGGACCTCCAGCAGGGGGTCGGCCTTCACGGTGACGCTCAGCCTGCCGAGCTCCGCGCCCGGACGTCCCCGGCGCGGCAAGCGGCCGGCGCACCCGACCTGATATACCGTCAGAAATTGGCATATACCTACATACCGGACGGGACGAGTCTCCCGCCCCTGACGACTTGCGGGGTGCCGCACCCATGTCGGACGTTGCCTATGTCGGCCTGACGGCCGCGGTCTTCGCCCTGATCGGCCTGGCTGCCAAGGGGGTCGGACGCCGGTGAGCGTGGAGAACATCATCGGTCTGATCGTCGCCGCCGGACTGGTGATCTACCTCATCCTCTGCCTGATCTTTCCCGAGAAGTTCTAGGGAGTTCGCGGATGGGCGACACCGCGGCCGGCTGGCTCCAAGCAGCCGTCCTGGTCGCGGCGCTGGCGCTCTCGCACCGGCCGCTGGGCGGCGCCCTGGCGCACGTCCTGACCACCGACCGCCACTGGCGGATCGAGCGCCTGGTCCACCGGGCGGGCGGGGTGAACGGGGACGTCGACCAGCGGTGGCCGGTCTATCTGCGCGGCCTCCTGGCCTTCTCCTTCGTGTCGACGCTGTTCCTGTACGCGTTCCTGCGACTCCAGGACCACCTCCTGCTCTCCCTGGGCCGCAAGCCGGTGCCGGCGGACCTGGCGTTCAACACCGCGGCGTCGTTCGTCACCAACACCAACTGGCAGGCGTACGCCGGCGAGACGACGATGGGCCACCTCGTGCAGATGGCCGGGCTGGCGGTGCAGAACTTCGTCTCCGCGGCCGTGGGCATCGCCGTGGTGGCCACGCTGATCCGCGGCTTCACCCGGAAACGCACCGATCGCGTCGGGAACTTCTGGGTGGACCTGACCCGGCTCGTGCTGCGGGTGCTGCTGCCGATCTCCTTCGTCTTCGCGGTCGTGCTGGTGGCCGCCGGCGTCATCCAGAACTTCCACGGGGCCCACGCCGTCGCCACCCTCGCCGGCGGCCGGCAGAGCCTGCCCGGCGGGCCGGTCGCCTCGCAGGAGGCGATCAAGCTGCTGGGCACCAACGGCGGCGGCTTCTTCAACGCCAACTCCGCGCATCCCTTCGAGAATCCCAGCGGGCTGACCAATCTGATCGAGATCTATCTGCTGCTGGTGATCCCGTTCTCGTTGCCGCGGACCTTCGGGGTGATGGTCGGCGACGTCCGCCAGGGCTACGCCGTCGTCACCGTGATGGTGCTGCTCTGGGCCGCCTCGGTGGTCCTGGTGACCGCCAACGAGCTGTACCGCGTCAGCAGTCCGGCCGGGCACGCGGCCGGGGCGATGACGGAGGGCAAGGAGACCCGGTTCGGCATCTGGTCCTCGGCGCTGTTCGCGGTCTCCACCACCCTCACGTCGTGCGGAGCGGTCGACTCCGCCCACGACTCGTACACTCCGGGCGGCGGCGGGATGACGATCTTCAACATGATGTTGGGGGAGATCGCGCCCGGCGGCACCGGCTCCGGGCTCTACGGGATCCTGATCCTGGCGGTGGTCGCGGTCTTCGTCGCCGGGCTGATGGTCGGCCGCACCCCGGAGTACCTGGGCAAGAAGCTGCGCGGCCAGGAGATGCGGTACGCCTCCCTCTACATCCTGACCACGCCCGCGCTGGTCCTCGTCGGCGCGGGACTGGCCATGGCGTTCCCCGGCGAGCGGTCGGCCATGCTCAACCCGGGGGCGCACGGCTTCTCCGAGGTGCTGTACGCACTCACGTCGGCGGCCAACAACAACGGCTCGGCGTTCGCCGGGCTGAGCGCCGACACGGTCTGGTACAACACGGTCCTCGGCGTGGTGATGCTGCTGGGCCGGTTCCTGCCGATGGTGTTCGTGCTGGCGCTGGCCGGCTCGCTCGCCGGGCAGCAGCCGGTGCCGGTCACCGCGGGCACCCTGCCCACCCACCGGCCCCAGTTCATCGGGCTGTTGACCGGGGTGATCCTGATCGTGGTCGGTCTGACGTACTTCCCGGCGCTGGCGCTGGGGCCCCTCGCGGAGGGTCTGCACTGATGTCCTCGCCCGCCGTTCCCCCCGCCACCCCGCCGAGCACCGGCCGCCCACCCCGGCGGGTCGCGGGCGGGCTGCTGGACCCCCGGCAGCTGGTCCGCTCCCTCCCGGATGCGCTGCGGAAGCTGGATCCCCGGGCGATGCTCCACAACCCGGTGATGTTCGTGGTGGAGGTCGGGGCGACGCTGACCACGCTGTCGGCGATCCGGACACCCGGCGTCTTCGCCTGGGTGATCACGGTCTGGCTGTGGCTGACGGCCGTCTTCGCCAATCTCGCCGAGGCGGTGGCGGAGGGCCGCGGCAAGGCACAGGCCGCGGCGCTGCGACGCACCAAGACCACCACGACGGCGCGCCGGCTCACCGACTGGCGGCCCGGCGCGACCGACCTGGTCGAGGAGGAAGTGCCGGGCACCGCACTGCGGTTGGGTGACCACGTGGTCGTCGAGGCCGGTCAGCTCGTCCCGGGCGACGGTGATGTCGTCGAGGGCATCGCGAGCGTCGACGAATCGGCCATCACCGGGGAGTCGGCGCCGGTGATCCGGGAGTCGGGCGGCGACCGGTCGGCGGTCACGGGCGGCACGAAGGTGCTCTCGGACCGGATCGTGGTCGAGATCACCGCCAAGCCCGGGGAGACCTTCATCGACCGGATGATCGCCCTGGTCGAGGGGGCGGCCCGGCAGCGGACGCCGAACGAGATCGCGCTCAACATCCTGCTCGCGTCCCTCACCGTCATCTTCCTGATCGCCGTGGTCACCCTCCAGCCGTTCGCCGTCTTCGCCGGCGCCGAGCAGACCCTCGTCATCCTCGTCGCCCTGGTCGTGGCGCTCATCCCCACCACGATCGGCGCGCTGCTCCCGGCCATCGGCATCGCCGGCATGGACCGGCTCGTCCAGCGCAACGTGCTGGCGATGTCGGGGCGCGCGGTGGAGGCCGCGGGCGACGTCAACACCCTGCTGCTGGACAAGACCGGCACCATCACCCTGGGCAACCGGCAGGCCGCGGCCTTCCTGCCCGTGCCCGGGGTGAGCGTCGAAGAACTCGCCGACGCCGCCCAGCTGTCCTCCATCGCCGACGAGACGCCCGAAGGCCGGTCCATCGTCGTCCTCGCCAAGGAGCAGTACGCGCTGCGCGGCCGGAGCGAGGGCGAACTGGACGGGGCGGTCTTCGTCCCGTTCACCGCGCAGAGCCGGATGAGCGGCGTCGACCTCGACGACCCACGGGAGCGCCGCTCGCTGCGCAAGGGCGCGGCGACCGCGGTGATGCGCTGGGTCCGCGACAACGGCGGGCACCCCACCGCGGACGTCGGGCAGGTCGTCGACGGCATCGCCGCGAGCGGCGGGACGCCGCTGGTCGTCGGCCAGGTGACCCGGCACGGCGGGGCGTCGGACGCCCGCGTGCTGGGCGTCGTCCACCTCAAGGACGTCGTCAAGGAGGGCATGCGCGACCGGTTCGACCGGCTGCGCCGGATGGGCATCACGACCGTCATGATCACCGGCGACAACCCGCTCACCGCCCACGCCATCGCCCAGGAGGCGGGGGTGGACGACTTCCTCGCCGAGGCCGCGCCCGAGGACAAGATGGCGCTGATCAGGCGGGAGCAGGAGGGCGGCAAACTCGTCGCGATGACCGGTGACGGGACGAACGACGCCCCGGCACTGGCCCAGGCGGACGTGGGCGTGGCGATGAACACCGGCACCTCGGCCGCCAAGGAGGCCGGGAACATGGTCGACCTCGACTCCAACCCGACCAAGCTCATCGAGATCGTCGAGATCGGCAAGCAACTCCTCATCACCCGGGGCGCGTTGACCACCTTCTCGATCGCCAACGACGTCGCCAAGTACTTCGCGATCATCCCGGCGATGTTCGCCGTGGCCTACCCCGGCCTGGACACCCTCAACATCATGCGGCTGCACAGCCCGTCCTCGGCGATCACCTCCGCGATCGTCTTCAACGCGCTGATCATCGTCGCGCTGATCCCGCTCGCGCTGCGCGGGGTGCGCTACCGCCCGTCCTCCGCCTCCGAACTCCTCGGCCGCAACATCCGGGTCTACGGGCTCGGCGGGCTCGTCCTGCCGTTCCTCGGCATCAAACTGCTCGATCTGCTCATCCAGTTCATCCCCGGACTGCGCTGACCGGCCGACGACGAGACACGAGGGGATCCATGGCGCGCACCACCCTTCCCACCGCACTCCGCCACCATCTGGCGGCGCTGCGGATCCTGCTCGCGCTCACCGTGATCACCGGCATCGGCTACCCCCTCCTCGTCACCGGCATCGCCCAGGCCGGCCTCGCCGAACAGGCCAACGGCTCCCTGCTGACGACGCACGGCACCACCGTGGCCTCGCGCCTGATCGGCCAGAACTTCGCCCTCCCCGCGCGCCACCCCGGCGACCCGCACGAGGTTCCGCGCCCCGACCCCGGCTGGTTCCAACCCCGGCCGTCCGCCGGCGGCTACGACCCCGGCAACTCCGGCGCCAGCAACCTCGGCCCCACCAATCCGCTGCTCACCGCGACCGTCCGGGCCCGCCGCGCCGCGCTCGCCGCGTTCGACGGCGTACCCCCGGCGGCCGTCCCGGCGGACGCCGTCACCGGCAGCGGCTCCGGCCTCGACCCGGCGATCTCCCCGGCCTACGCGTACCAGCAGGTCCGGCGCGTGGCGCGGGCCCGCCGGCTGACCCCCGCCCGGGTCCGGCGCCTGGTCACCCGACAGCTGCACGGGCGGGACCTGGGCTTCCTCGGCCAGCCGTACGTCAACGTCGTGGAGCTGAACCAGGCGTTGGCGGAGGAGGCACGTCCGGACCGCGCCGGTCTCAGGCGCGCACCGGGCTGACGGACTCGTAGGCCGCCCCCGCCTGGTTGGCCGGCGGCGGCGCGACCAGCCGGGGCGGGTGTCCGATCAGCGTGCCGTAACAGGTGTAGTCGCCGCGCCGCAAAAAGGGCGAACTGCGCGACGGTGTGCCGGGGGCCGGTGGGCGCGCCACACTGGGCACAGCGGCCCGCGCCCCCGCACGGCCCCTGTGCGGCATCCCGGGCCGGCACCGTCCCGTGGGAGGAGGCGCCTGGATGGGCGCGACATACGGACTCGTGGCGGCGGTCTTTCTCGCCTCGGTGGTCGAGGCGGTGGAGGCGCTGACCATCGTCATGGCGATGGGCATGACCCGCGGCTGGAAGTCCGCCTGGGCCGGCACCGCGGCCGCCGCCGCGGCCCTCGCGGTCTTCACCGTCGCGGCGGGCTACGCCCTGGCCACCTGGCTGCCCAAGGCGGCGCTCCAACTGACCGTGGGCGCCCTGCTGCTGGTCTTCGGCCTGCAGTGGCTGCGCAAGGCGGTCCTCCGCGGCGCGGGGCTCAAGCCGCACCACGACGAGGAGTCGGCCTTCGCCGAGCAGACCTCCGCGGCCCTGGGTGCCGGCCGGACCACCCGTTTCGGCCTGGACTGGTTCGCGTTCACGGTCTCGCTCAAGGGCGTCTTCCTGGAGGGGGTGGAGATCGTCTTCATCGTGATCACCTTCGGCACCAGCGCCCACGACGTGCCGGTGGCCGCCGGCACCGCGGCCGTCGCCGCGGTCTGTGTGGCGATCGCCGGGTTCTTCGCCCACCGACCGCTCTCCCGCGTCCCCGAGAACACCCTCAAGTACGGTGTCGGACTGCTGCTGGCCGGCTTCGGCACCTACTGGGCCGTGGCCGGGCTCGGCGTCTTCGCACCCGGCGGGCAGAGCCTCGCGTGGCTCGGCCACGACCGGGCGATCCCGGTGCTGATCGCGGCCTGGTTCGGCGTCAGCCGACTGCTGATCCGGATCGCGCCGGCCGTCGCCGGGCCCCGTCCGCACCCGACCGCATCCGACCGCATCGACCGAGGAGCCCCGTGAACGTCCCGACCCTCGCCAAGGGCTTCGCCCGTTTCTGGTACGCCTTCGTCATCGGCGACGACTGGAAGATCGCCGCGTCCGTGGTGGCGGTTCTGGTGGTCGGCACGGTCGCGCTGCTCGCCGGGGCCGCGCCCGGCGGGGTGCTGGCCGCGCTGCTGACGCTGCTGCTGATGGCCGGTTTCGCCGGCGTGCTGCTGCTCGACGTGCGCCACCGCGGGCGTTCCTGACAGGACGTCAGAAAATGGCGATCGGCAGGCGCCCTGAGCTGCCGGGATCAGGAAAACGTCAACATCGCCGCGTTCCGCCACACACCGTCCCGGCCGGTGTGAACATGGCCGCAACCCATGTCCGCTCGGCCGCCCGAGGTTCCCCTCGCCGAACCAGGCGCCGTGGGGTCGTGCAGGCATGGTGAGGGAGGGGCTGTCGGTGGCGCCGAACAGGGTCGCGGCCGAGGCGTCGGACGCACGGCCGGGGAAGCTCAAGGTGTTCCTCGGCGCGGCGCCCGGTGTCGGCAAGACGTACCGGATGCTGGACGAGGGGCGCCGGCGCCTCAGACGGGGCACCGATGTGGTGGTGGCGTATGCCGAGTGCCACGGCCGGCAGTACACCGAGGAGATGCTCGACGGGCTGGAGGTGGTGCCCCGGCTGCACCGCTCCTATCGCGGCTCGACCTTCACCGAGCTGGACCTCGACGCGGTCCTCGCCCGCCGCCCCGCGGTCGCCCTCGTCGACGAACTGCCGCACACCAACGTGCCAGGCGGCCGCAACGCCAAGCGGTGGCAGGACATCGACGAGCTGCTCGCCGCCGGGATCGACGTGGTCACCACCGTCAACGTCCAGCACCTGGAGTCGCTCAACGACGTGGTGGAGAAGATCACCGGAGTCCCGCAGCGGGAGACCGTGCCCGACGACGTGGTCCGCCGCGCCGACCAGATCGAGCTGGTGGACATGCCCGCCGAGGCACTGCGCCGGCGCATGGCACACGGCAACATCTACCAGCCGGAGAAGGTCGATGCCGCGCTCGCGCACTACTTCCGGATCGGCAACCTGACGGCCCTTCGGGAGCTGGCGCTGCTGTGGGTCGCCGGACGCGTGGACGAGACCCTGCAGAAGTACCGGTCCGACCACGGCATCGGCACCGTCTGGGAGACCCGCGAACGCGTGGTGGTGGCGCTCACCGGCGGCCCCGAGGGCGAGACCCTGATCCGCCGCGCGGAGCGGATCGCGGACCGCCCCCGAGCGCTCAACTCCGTTCGCGCAGGGGGGACCCCCATCTCCGGCGGCGATCTGCTGGCCGTGCACGTCGCCCGCAGCGACGGCCTGGCCTACGCCTCCCCCGCCGCACTCGCCAAACAACGCGCCCTGGTGGAGAGTCTGGGCGGCAGCTATCACTCGGTCGTCGGCGACCACGTCCCCACCGCGCTGCTGGACTTCGCCCGCGCCGAGAACGCCACCCAGCTCGTCCTGGGCACCAGCCGCCGCAGCTGGTTCTCCCGCCTGGTGGCACCTCGCGGTATCGGGGAGGACACCGTCGAGTTGTCCGGAGACATCGACGTCCACTTGGTCACCCACGAAGGGGCCGGCCGTGGTCGCCGGCTGCCCGTTCCGGGCCGGCAGCTGCCGCACGCCCGCCGCGTCGTCGGACCGGTGGCCGGCCTCGTCCTCCCCCTCCTCCTGACCACCGTGCTCACCCACACCCGGGGCGCCCTGAACCTCACCAGCGAGGCCCTGCTCTTCATGGTCACCGTCGTCGGTGTGGCCTGCCTGGGCGGCGTGGTCTCGGCACTGCTCGCCTCGCTCGCCGCCTCCCTGCTGCTCAACTACTACTTCATTCCGCCCAGCGGCGAGTTCACCATCACCGAACCCAACAACGCCCTGGCGCTGGCGGTGTTCGCGCTGGTCGCGGCCACGGTCGCCGCTCTGGTGGACCGTTCCCTGCGGCTGTCCCGGCGCGCCGCCAGCGCCACCGCGGAGGCCGAGACCCTCTCCTCCATGGCCGGCACCATCCTGCGCGGCGAACAGGGGGTGTCGGTGCTGCTGGAACGCACCCGCGAGACGTTCGGCATGGAGTCCGCCGAACTCGTCCCGCGCGCCGAGCAGGAGACCGACGCCGACGAGGAGTGCGACGATCTGGTGAAGGTGCCGGCCGGACCGGACCGCCTCCTCGTCCTCCGCGGACGCCGCCTGCCCGCCTCCGAACACCGCGTGCTGACCGCCTTCGCCGCCCACCTCGCCGCCGCGCTCGACCACGCCCGCCTGATGGAGGCCGCCGCCCAGGTGGAACCCGTCAAGGCGGCGGACCGGCTGCGCACCGCGCTGCTGGCCGCGGTCAGCCACGACCTGCGGACCCCACTGGCGAGCGGCCGGGCCGCGATCAGCTCCCTGCGCAGCCCGGACGTGGTCTTCTCCCCGGCCGAACGCAGCGAACTGCTGGCCACCGCCGAAGAGTCGCTCATCGAGCTCAACCGGCTGGTCGACAACCTCCTCGACATGAGCCGGCTCCGCGCCGGCGCGCTCTCCCTGGACCTCCAGCCCACCGCCTTCGCCGACGTCCTGCCGCTGGCCCTGGCCACGCTGCCCGCGACACCGGTGCGGATCGCGTTCCAGGGGCTCGCGGAGGTCCGCGACGTGCTCGCCGACCCGCCCCTGTTGGAACGGGTGATCGCCAACCTCGTGACCAACGCGGTGCGCCACTGCGCCGCGTCCCAGCAAGTGCTGATCACCGCCAGCTCCCTCGGCTCACGCGTCGAGTTGCGGGTCGTCGACCAGGGACCGGGACTGCCGCCGGAGGACCGGGACCGGATCTTCGTCCCCTTCCAGCGGCTCGGCGACCGGGACAACACCAGCGGCCTGGGACTGGGCCTGGCGCTCTCCCGGGGCCTGGCCGAGGCGATGGGCGGCACCCTCGACCCCGAGGACACCCCGGGCGGCGGGCTGACCATGGTCCTCTCCCTGCGCGCCGCGCCGGTGGCGGAGCCGGTCGAGGCGGTGGAGCTCGGCTAGTCCGCGCGCGGCGCATCCGGAGGAAGGCGGGTCGATGGGCACAGGGGCCGTGGCCGTACTGGCCGGGATCGCCGCGTTCGGCGGCCTGCTCGGGATGCTCGCCGGAGTGCACGGGCTCCGGCAGGTGCGCCGGGTGCAACGGACGGGCGTGTGCGTGCCGGCCCTGGTCAAGCAGCCCCTTGGGCGGCTCTCCGACGCGTCGGCCCGGCCGCGCCCGCTGCTCCAGTTCGCGACCGTGGACGACCGGGTGATGGAGATCGTCTGCCCCGTGACGCCGACGCGCCGCCGTCCGCTCGGCGACGGTGACCGGGTGCTCCTCCACTACGACCCCGCCGATCCCCGTACCGTCGTCGTCGAGGGTCAGGAACACCTGGCGCTGGAGCGGGCGTTCATCGCCGGCGGTGCGGTCGTCCTCCTGCTGTCCCTGGTGCTGCTCGTGGCCTCCCGCACGATCCCTTGACCGACGCCCGCGCCCCGGCGTCGCGGCGGATGATGCGCCTCGATGCGGCGCCCGCCGCCGAGGACCGTCCTGCGTAAAGACGGTGGCAGTGACCCGATAAAACCCGGTAGGTTTCCTCGCGGAGTGCCGGGAAGTCTGGTCGGCGACGGTTCAACCACAGCCGGAGCCAGCGAAAGACGAGCGTGTGACCGACCTTACTGCCATCCTCCTCCTCGTCGTCTTCGCCACCCTGGTGGCCACCGGCGCGCGCCACTGGCGCATTCCGGCTCCCTCGCTGCTGGTCGTCGGCGGCGTCCTGATAGGGCTACTGCCCTGGCTCCGGAACGTCCAGGTGGCACCCGAAGTGATCAGCGTGGTGGTGCTGCCTCCGCTGCTGTACGCCTCCGCCGAGGAGATCCCCTGGCGCGAACTGCGGATGGTGTGGCGGCCGGTGACGGTGCTCGCCTTCGGTCTGGTGCTGGCCACCGCGGCGGCCGTGGGAGCGGTGGCCGCCGCGGTCAGCCCGCTCTCCCCCACCATGGCCCTCGTGCTGGGCGCGGTGCTGGCCAGCACCGACCCGGTCGCCGTGACGGCGCTCGGCCGCAAGATAGCCCTGCCGCCGCGGATACAGGTGCTGGTCCAGTCCGAGAGCCTCTTCAACGACGCCACCAGCCTGGTGCTGTTCAAGGTGGCGGTGGGCAGCGCCATAGCGGTCCACGCCGTCGCCCTGCCCGCGGCCGGCGGCCAGTTCCTGATCCTGGGCGGCGGCGGGGCACTGGTCGGCGGCGCCGTCGCGGCCGTGGTGGCGCTGATCCGGCGGCGGACCGAGGACCCGATACTGGAGACCGTGATCGCCCTGGTCACCCCGTACGCCTCGTACGTCGTGGCCGAGGACGTGCACGCCTCCGGCGTCACCGCGGTGGTGGTCGCGGGGGTGGTGCTCGGCAGCACCGGGCACAAGCTCACCAACGCCACCATCCGCCTCCAGGTGCACGCCGTCTACGGCACGGTGGTCTTCCTCCTGGAGAGCGTGGTCTTCGCCCTCATCGGCCTGGAACTGCCGGCTCTGGTACGGCAGTTGAACGTCGACGATCACACCTGGCCGCTCGGCGTGCTCGCGGTCGCCGGCACTGTGATCGCCGTGCGGATGCTGGGTGTGCTGCCGCTCTCCGCCGTCATGCAGCGCCGTCGCGGCAACGGCACGGTCACCTGGCGCATCCCCGCGGTGGTCTCCTGGGCCGGCACCCGCGGTGTGATGCCGCTGGCCGCCGCGCTGTCCATCCCGCTGGCCGCCGACGACGGCAGCCCGCTGCCGCACCGTGCGCTGGTCCTCGTCCTGACCACCGGCGTGGTCGTCTTCACCCTCGTCCTGCAGGGCTTCACCCTCGCGCCCGTCGTGCGCTGGTCCCGGATCGCGCTGGAGCCGGAGCACACCGCCCGCGAGGAGGCCCGCGCCCGTGCGGGTCTCGCCCAGGCCGGCTTGTCCTGCCTGGACGAATTGGAGGCGGCCGAGGCCGCGCCCACCGCACTCATCGACCAGCTGCGCCGCGGTCTGCTGGCCCGTCTGGACCAGGCCGACGCCGACCAGGACGACGACACCACGCCCGCCGCCTGGGCCTCGGCCAGCACCTACCGGGCACTGCGCCGCACGGTGATAGCCGCCGAATCCACGCAGCTCCAACGGCTTTACGCGGACCACCACATCAGCGACACCACCCGGCGCCGACTGCAACGGAGCCTGGACCTGGAAGAGGCCGGACTGGGCGAGGACTGATCCGCTCAGAACCGGTCCGGGAACTTCACGCCGGCCACCAGCAGCCCGACCAGCGCCACCGCCACCAGCACCCCCACGATGCGCTCCACGCTCACCGCGCCACCCCCGGCACCGCCCCGCCACGGCCTTCCATCACGGACCTTCCTCCTCGTGTGCTCCGCCCCATCGGGATCCGCTCCACCGTGGCGGCCGGCACCGCCCCTCGTGGGCAACACAGTCGGTTCCCTAACGGAATCCGAACGGTGCGCCCTCACGAGGCCGGCACCGTCGGGCCCCGTCGGGCCCGGATCGCGCGACGCGTCAGCGGTCCGGCCCGAGCTCACCGAGCGTGTCGTTCGCGGTGTGCGACAGGGGCAGGTCCATGGTGAAGATGTCCAGCAGCGGCAGGTACACGGGAACAACCACTGCCCCCGGGACGGCGGTTGACGTCCCGTCCGTGCGGCTCGGCTCAGGGGTGCTCCGCCCGCTCGCCGGCGCTGCGTTCGATGCAGAATTCGTTGCCCTCGGGGTCGGCCAGGGTCACCCAGCCGGTTCCGTCGGGCTTGCGGTGGTCCTCCACCACCGTGGCACCCAGGGCGAGCACGCGGGCGACCTCCTCGTCCCGCGACCGGTCCTGGGGTTGCAGGTCCATGTGCACCCGGTTCTTCACCGTCTTGCCCTCGGGCACCGCGATGAACAGCAGTGCCGAGCCCGGCGCGGTGACCACCGCCTCGGGGTCCCCCGGGGCGTCGTCGTCGGCCAGCGAGCCGTCCAGGACAGCGGCCCAGAACTGCCCCAGGCGGTAGGCGTCGGAGCAGTCGAAGGTGAGGTGTCGCACGAGAGAGGCCATGGGGCGCACTATCCGGCAGCCCCTGGTGGCTGTCCAGCGAATTCCCCGGCCGGAAGACACCGCCGCGGAATGCCGGGCACACCTCCCAAAAGCTTGAAACCGACACCGAATCCAGTGGAAAAAGAACCCTTCGCACCAGTCAGTCATATGGCGCATATAGTGAAAAAGGTAGCCACCAGAAGGTAGCCGCCATACGTGCGCAACCTGGGAGCTAGGCGTGGCTCGCATCACCATCAACGGCGTGACCATTGACCCTTTGGTCCAGTCCGAAGAGCTGGCCGGCGAATCGCTGGTCTCCGAGGATGCTTCGGCATCAAACTACCTGCTTGTACAGACCACACATGTGCCGTCGGCGGCGGAGAAGGAGCAACTCGCCGCCCTGGGTGTGGTCATCCACGAATACGTACCCGACAGTACCTATCTGTGCGGATACCGGCCGTCCGACCTGGAGGCCGTTCGCGCCCTGCCGTTCGTGGCCTGGGCGGACATCTATCTCCAGGGCTTCAAGCTCGCCCCGTCGCTCCGTTCGGGCAGGCTGCGGCCGGGCATCGCCGAACTCGCCGCGCCGATCGAGGCGGCGGAAGCCCGCACACACACCATCGATGTCGTCCTCCACCAGGACGTCGATCCGAGCACCGCCGGAGTGCAGGAGCGGATCGCGCAGGCCGCCGGGGTCGGCGCCGGTGGCGTCCAACCCGGCCGGCGGAAGGTGCGGATGACCGTTCCGGAGGAGAACCTGACCGCACTGATCTCCCTGGACGAGATACGGCAGGTCGAGGAAGTCCCCGACATGGTGCTGTACAACTCCGTTGCGGGGAAGCTGCTGAACGCCAGGGTCTCGCACAACGGCACGCCCTTCCGGGGCGAGGGGCAGGTCGTGGCCATCGCCGACACCGGCCTCGACACGGGTTCCGCCCAAGACGTGCACCCCGCGTTCCAGGGCCGGGTCAAGCGCTTGATCGCCCTCGGCCGCACGGCGCCGGATCAGACCGACGATCCCAACGGGCACGGCACGCACGTCGCCGGTTCGGTCCTCGGCGACGGCACCTCCGCGTCGATGGGCGGCAGCATCGCCGGCACCGCGCCTGCGGCGACCCTGGTCCTGCAGTCCCTCCTGGACGACAACGGTGGTCTGGGCGGCATCCCGACCGATCTGCAGGACCTCTTCGAGCCGCCGTACACCGAGGACGAGGCTCGGGTCCACACCAACTCATGGGGGCCGACCCTGCCGGGGCTGCCGTACAACCAGCAGTCGGCCGAGATCGACCAGATGGTCTGGGACAACAAGAACCTCGTGATCTGCTTCGCCGCGGGCAACGCCGGCCGCGATCAGGGCCGGACCGGGCGGATCAGCCCGGCCTCCGTCAGCGGACCGGCCGCGGCCAAGAACTGCCTCACCGTCGGCGCCAGCGAGAGCCTGCGTCCTGATATCCCGCTGACCTACGGCCAGTTGAGCTCGCTCTCCTTCCCGGTCAATCCGATCCACGACGACCGGCAGGCGAACCATCCCGAGGGCATGGCGGCGTTCAGCAGCCGGGGGCCCACACAGGAAGGCCGCTTCGCGCCCGACTTCGTCGCTCCCGGCACCTCGATCCTGTCGACCCACTCACGTGCGGCGAAGTTCAGCACGGTGTTCGGGGTCTCCGACGACCCGGCGTTCTTCTTCGACAGCGGGACGAGCATGGCCACGCCGCTGATCGCGGGGTGCGCGGCGGTGCTGCGCGAAGCGCTGATGAAGAACGGCACCCCCGATCCGAGCGCCGCGCTGGTCAAGGCCCTGCTGATCAACGGCGCGGACGACCTCCCCGGCCAGTACACGCCCACCGAGGCCGGCCCGTCCCCGAACAACAACTCCGGCTTCGGGCTGGTCAATCTGGAACAGGCCGTCGTGCTGCCGGATTCCGATGGCCGGGCGGGCTTCACCGACGAGGACGCATTGGCCCAGGACGAGGAGCGGCCGTTCACCGTCCCGGTCCCGCAGGGCGACGGTCACCAGCTGAAGGTCACCCTGGTCTGGACGGACCCGCCCGGTCCGGCACTGCAGAACGACCTCGACCTGATCGTCCGCGCGGGCGGGCAGGAGCGCCACGGGAACATGGACACCGACCCCGGCTTCGACCGCGTCAACAACGTCGAGCAGGTCCGTTGGGCCGACATCCCGGCTGGGGACGCGCAGGTCGTCGTCCGCGCGCACCGGATCACGCAGTTCGCCCAGCCGTACGCCGTGGCCTGGCGCCTGGCCTGAGCCGGACACCCGTCCCGAAGGAGACCGGCCGAGAAGCAAGGGGACCTGCCAAGCGGACGGAGGAGAACCAAGAGGACCGAGGAGAACCAGAACCAGCCCCCGGCGTGGCGTCGCATGAGGTCATATCGGCCGTTGTGTCAGGGTGTTGGCCGTCGCCAGGAGTTCGCGCGGATGCCGCGGCCAAGGCCGCGCAGGAGCACCCCGTCGCGCTCCTCGCGGTCGGTCCGCAACACGGTGAACGCCTCGAAGGGCAGCTCGGCGGCGTACTCCGCGGTCCCCTGCGGATCTTCCCGGAAGCTCTCCCACAGCAGGACGTCGGGGCAGCCCTCCCACTGGGTCAGCAGGAGCATCGGGGTGACGGCCCGGGCATCCGTCGTGGGGAGGTTCTCCCGGCGGAAGGGCAGGCGTTCGTGCTCCTTCCGGATCAGCGCCCAGTCCAGGCCGTCGGGCCTGGCCACGGGGTATCCGCAGCGCACCCGCGCCAGTGCGTGGAGGTGCTCCGGGTCGGCCCACTCCCCGGCAGGCCGGTGCCTCCGGAGGTCAGGACGGCGAGCATCTGCGGCTTCATCCGGTCGGCGAGTGCGTCGGCGGTGGCCGGGTCGGCGAGGCTCAGCGCGAGGCGAAGCGCGGAGCGGGAGCTGTCGCTCACGGGTCGGGTCCCTTCGCGGCGTTGCGGGTGGCGGAGCGGTGCCGGCGCGCGGGCCTGTGGCGCAGCGGTCCGCACGCACCGGCTCGGACGTCTTCGATCGTGACACGCCCCACTGACAACGCCGCCCCCGCCCAACACCGTGTCCCGCAGCCGGAGTTCCGGCCCGCGCCGGTCAACCGTCCGTGGCTGCCTCCCCGGCGTCCGGCTGGCCGGCCAGCAGACGCTCGACCAGGGCGGTGACCAGGTCCTGCCGCTGGTCCGCCGAGAAGAGGTCGGGCAGGGTCAGGCTCTCGAAGATCAGCCAGTTGAGGGCCAGGTACAACAGGACCACCATCGTCGCGTCGCCCGGCAGGCCGGAATTCAGGTGGTAGCCGATGTTCTGGTCCACGTCCGAGCGGATCCGACGGGTCAGGACCTCGCGCAGCTCGGGACGGCGGGTGGCCTCCAGGCGCAGCTCCAGCAGGGCCAGGAACCCAGTGGGGAACGCGGCCACCCGTTCCACGAGGTCGTGCATCAGCTCGGTGACCCGGGCCCGGTCGCGCGGCCCCGCCAGCCCGGCGGCGATGACCGCCTCGTCGGGCTCCAGTCGCTCGTAGACACGCTCACCGGCCTGGGTGAGCATCGCGTCGCGGTTGGCGAAGTAGTTGGAGGCCGTGCCCACCGGCACGCCCGCCTGGACGTCGAGCGCGCGGAACGTGAGGCCCCGCGCGCCCTCGCGGGCCAGCACCTCGATGGCGGCGTCGAGCAGCGCCGCCCTTCTCTCCGGATTGCGTCGCACCATGATTGACACCACTCCACTTGTAGTACTACGGTCCAGCCACTGCAACCAAAGTACTACACTCGAAGTTGCTGAAGCGGCCGAAGCGGCTCCCAAGGAATTGAGGTTCCCGATGCGCAAGCTCGTGTACTACGTCGCGGTCTCCATCGACGGCTTCATCGCGGGCCCCGGCGGGGAGTTCGACTTCTACCCGGAGGCGCCGGACATGGTGGAGCACCTGCGCGCCGAGTTCCCCGAGACCATGCCGACCCACATCCGCCCGCACATCGGGCTGGACGGCGTGCCCAACGAGCGCTTCGACACGGTGCTCATGGGACGGGGCACCTACCAGCCGGCCCTGGACGCCGAGGTGTCCAGCCCCTACGCACACCTGCGGCAGTACGTCGTCTCCCGCTCCCTCCCTGACATCGCCGATCCGGCCGTGGAACTGGTTTCCGAGGACCCGATCGGCCTGGTGCGCCGGCTCAAGGCCGAGGACGGCGACGGCGACATCTGGCTGTGCGGCGGTGGCGTGCTGGCCGGGCAGCTCCTGCCGGAGATCGACGAGCTGCTGTTCAAGCGGTACCCGGTGATCGCCGGCGACGGCGTCCCGGCCTTCGCCGGACAGTTCCGGCCCCGCCCGTTCGCCCCGGTGGAGACGCTCACCTTCAGCCACGGCGGCACCCTCACCACCTACCGTCCCACCGCCTGAGCACGTATGCGGCGCCGTCGAGGAGTCGACCGGTCAGGGAAAGCCCCGTGCGCTCCACGGAGGCGTCGGAACCGCCGCGGCACCTCGACGCGTTCGACGCTGTCGTGATCGGACCGGGCTCGATGCTCGGGGCCGGGATCCTCGGCGCGGCCTGCCGGTTGAGGGTTCGTGGTCGGCAGGACCGCATCCCGCGCCGCCACAGCCCTACCCCTCGGCTCCTATGCCGTACGGGCACGGCGCGAGGGACGGGCGGCGACGGGCGGGGCGACGGCAACTCTTCCCCGTCCCAAGGAGGTTGACCGTCAGGCAAGCTGCTTCCGCAGCACCGTGCACACCGTCTCGTAGCGGCGCACCGAACCGTCCGGCGCCAGTTCGTCCCAACCATCGGGTCGGCGGTCGTACGCGACATAGCCCAGTCGCTCGTACAGCGCCCGCGCCCGGGGATTGCTCTCCTCGACGGCGAGTTCGGCCCTCCCGAGCCCGCGCGACCTGATGCGCTGTTCGGCCGCCCCGATCAGGAAACTGCCGATCCCGCAGGACTGCAGTGCGGGGTGCACCGCCAGCTGCCACAGCGTGCCGGCGCCCTCCCGGACCGAGTAGTCCACTCCGCCGATGGCCACCGGCAGACCCGACGGCGGGCAGATCGCCAGGTAGTCCACCGCACCGAGCCGGGCGCGCGCCAACTGCGCCGCCACGGAGTCAAGATGCAGTGCGGACCCCGACCACGTGCAGGCCGCCAGATCGTCCGGCTCCAGGTCGCGCGCCGAGAGCGCCAGCACCACGCCGTCCATAGTCGTCACCTCCGGCCTGTCACTATCGAGGCGGTCCGGACCGGGCGGCAAACGGATTTCGCCCGCGGATCGGGGACGGAACGACGGAGACGACAGATGCCTGCCCCGTCGCGCCGTCCCGCCACCGGCGATGCCTGGGCGCCGGCCGTCAGGAGTCGGGCGCCGGACTGTTCTCGGTGGTACCGGTACGACGTCGGCGCACGGCCGCGGCGAGCAGCGCCCAGAGCGCGCGCAGGGGCCGGAGCGTCCGCAGCAGCCGGACGCGCAGAGGGCGGCCGGCCGGGGAGGAGGCGACGGGCGGCGCGGTCGCCCGCTCCGGTCTGGCCGGCGGGGGTGTGTGCTGGGCGGGCACGGGGGTGCCCGGATGCGGCGACGTGGGCGGGTTCGGTGGTGTGGGCGGTTCGTCCTGTGGGGCGGGGGACGTCGGGCTCGGCTCGGACCGGGGTGCGTTGCGGCTGGCCTCGGCGCGTACGAGCGCGGCGAGAGCGGCGAAGATGTCGGCGGGCATGCCGGAACTCCTGCGGTGCGGGTGATCGTGGACGCTGATGCGGCAGGCCGCGACGACCCCGGGTGCCCTCACAGGGAGGAGGGCGGGGCGTGGAGACGCGACCGGGCCCGCTCAGCAGCGCAGAACGGTCACCCGCGAGGGCAGGCCGGTGCCGGCGGCCGGGAGGACGGCCCAGGAGGCGGCGCGTCCGGGCGCGGTCAGGGGATCCTCGGCAGGGGATTCCCGCAGGGCCTTGCCGTTCGGCCCGGTCGGGACATGCGGGCGCAGATGGCAGGCGGTCGCGTGGCACAGCCGCCGGAAGCCATTGCCCGGATGGTGGTGCACGCCGTCCCCCGACGTCGTCAGCACATGTTCCGTGGTGTCACAGAGCCGGTCCACGGAACTGCTGCGGGCGGGGGCGCCACTGGTGTCGGCGAGTGCGTCGGCGCGGGCGGCGCACCGGCCGGCCCGGGGTGCCTGCGCATCGGAGTAGCCCGTGGTCAACGCCGTGAACAACAAGGCCAACAACGCCAGGCAGAACAGCATGCGTCGGCCGCCGGTCGCCGCGGAGCGGCCGGTGCCGACGGTCTTACGCATGCGGGTCTCCCAACGCTCTTCCAGGAGAAAATTCCCTGGGAGAGACCGGGACATTCGGGAGACACGGGAAAGAGTCGGTTATTCCACTCGTTCCGGCTATGGGTCGTATGTGTGACCCACTTCAGGCGCGTGACCCACCTCAGGCGCGTGACCCACCTCAGGTGAGGGCACGTCACCGGCCGCACCGGCTGGACGACCCGAGCCGGCCGGTGCGGAACGGTCTTCGTCAGTCGGTCTCGCGGGCGCGCGCGTAGTAGTGGGAGAACCGCTCCAGCGGTTCGCCCTCCGCGTTCCACGGCCAGGGCGCCGCCATACCGCCGGTGGCGCGCAGTACGTTCGCGGCCTCACCGGGGCGGGTGGCCTTGATCAGTGCGTAGGCCAGCAGGTTCAGGTCGGCGAGCGCCTGCGCATGGCGGAGGAAGCCCTGGCCCGGCCAGTAGTGCGCGGCATGGTCGAGCACCGTGACGGCGTCGTGCCGGCGCCAGAACTCGCCCGCACCGAGGGCCACCATCCCGCCGGGGCCGATGTCCCGCTGGTGGCTGCGGACGAGGGCGGCGAGTTCCAGGCCCACCGCGGGGGCGTTCGGGGGCATCGCGGAGCGGACGCTGTCGAGCAGTTCCAACACCTGGCCGCTGGAGCCGCACTCGTCCGGCGAGAGGTAGCCCAGTGCCTGGAGGTGGGCCTCACGGTTCCACGGGTCGCGGGCCTTGATCTCGCGCCAGATCCCCGACAGTTCGGAGGACGGGCGCCGCTGCAGGCGGAGCGTGGCCAGGTGCAGGGTCCAGGGCGTCGGGTCGGCGGGCACCAGCTCGGCCGCCAGGCGGCAGGTCGCCAGGGTGGCGTCGAGGTCTATGGACGAACCCTGCTGCCCGGCCTGCAACACGTCCGACCAGGCGTGCAGCAACAAGGCATCCGGATTGCGGGGGTTGTGCTCCCGCCAGATGCTGGGCAGCGCCCGCCCCGCGGATCCGGCGAGCACACGCAGGCGGTGTGCCTTGCGGTCCCAGTCGTCACCTACCTCGCCGAGCACATCCTTCAACAGGGCCATGACAGCCGTATCGAGCGAACCGCGGTCCCAGCAGGTCTCGACGCGGCGCCGGACCTGGCCCAGGGCGGCATCGTCGAGTTCGGGGAGCATGCGGGGACGGCTGCCTTTGCGGCGTCTGAAGACGGGCATTCCGCGATGGCCTTCCGGATGAGGTGCGGACGGGACGGAGTTCCGGCATCGTACGGGCGACGGCCGGGCGCGCAATCCGCCGCCCGAACTCCGAGACGCACCCGATACCCAGACGCATCCAATCCGATTCCAGAACATCCTCGTCCAGAACCTTCACCCACTGAGCACATACTTTCAACCGGTTCGCAAAAGGCCGGTCATGGATTGCCCTCTTCTGTGCATGTTGCGGCAGCTGCGCTCAGCCGGGAACGACCACCGGTTCCTCCTCCGGGGACAGTCGGGCGTACCGCACCGATCCGGTCAGCGGCACCCCGCCCACCACGGGCGACCACGCCGGATCCGCGCCGAGCGCCACCAGCACCCGGGTGCCGTCGGGAAAGTCGGCGGTGACCGTCGTCCCGTCGACGGCGCATCCTACGGCCGGCGGTGCGGGGTCCGCGCCCCGCCCGGTGAGGCCGACCAGGGCGACGTGCACGGTCCGGCTCGTGGTGCGCCGGCCGGTGGCGTGGGGAACGGCCGTGTGGCGGCCGAAGGCACTGGTGCCCTCCGCGGTCGCCACGGCGACCTCGGTGTGACCGGCGAGGGAGACGAATGTGCTGGTCAGGCCGCCGTCGGTGGCTGCCTCGGCGCGCCGGCCGACGGTCCTGACGTGCGGCGGCCGCTCCCCCGCGATCTGCCAGCCGCTGTCGTGCAGCGGCAGGTACGCGGGCGCGTCGACCAGATGGGCCCGCAGTTCGTACGCTCCCCAGATGACGCTCGCGGTCTCGATCCGGGCCTCCTCGGCCGCCGCGCCGTCGGGCCAGGCAGGTTGGGGCCGGGCCGACGGATGCCAGGCAGGCCGGTGCCAGGCGGGTTGGTGCCAGGACGCGGCGTAGCGGTCGTGGAGGCGCAGGCGGTGGATGCGGGTGCGACGCGACAGCCCGAACGCGGGGTGGCACAGCGCGACGTGGTTGTCGGCCAGCAGGCGACCGGGAGGGTCGTCCGGGACCAGGCACGGTCCGGTCGCCGTGGAGTAGGCGAACCGCGAGTAGTGCGGATCCCCGGCCGTACGCACCGCCGAGTAGTGCCCGCCCGCGCGGCCGCCAGGTCCCGGTTCGCCGCTGCCGTGGTCGCCCGTCGCGTAGTTGTCGCTGCCGTGGTTGACGAGCCGGACGATGCCGTCCGCGCGGGTCGCGGAGAGCACGAAACCGGGGACAGGCAGGGCCGCGACCCGGTCGCCCCGTTCGACGGGGAGCGGCTCCTCCGGCCGCGTCCAGCAGGGGTGGTCGGCCGGCAACAGCAGGCCGAGGAAGGCTTTGGAAAGCCAGTACGGGGACGCCGGGCCGGAATAGCTCTGCGCCAGCGGCGGATACGGCCCGTACCAGCCGAGGGTGGCGATCCCGTGCCGGTCGCGGAATCCGCGGTCGGTGAAGTGCCGCAGCGCCCCGCTGGCCAGCCGCCGGGTCTGGCCCGGGCCGAGCGGAGTCGCGTCGACCAGCGCGCCCAGCCACGGGGCGGTGACCGCCGCGAACCGGTAGATCAGCGAACGGCCCTGGTGCACGGGCGCGCCGTCCGCCCCGAAGAACAGCGCATAGTCCGTCAGGAACCGCCGCAGCCGCGCCCTGAACACCACCAGGCGGTCCCGACCCGCCCGGCCCGCGCCGTCCGTCCGGCCCACGCCGCCCGCTGGATCGATCCCGTCCGCTTCGCCGGCCACGCGCCCGCCGGCCATCAGGGCCCACAGGACAGGGTAGGTGTGCAGGGCCCAGCCGTTGTAGTGGTCGAAGTTGTCCGCGGTGCGGGCGTCGCCGCCGTCGCGGTACCAGCCGTCGCCCACGTAGAAGTCCTCGGTGCGTGCCAGGTCGGCGTCCATCTCGACGCGGTCGTGGGCACCGCCGACGCCGGCCAGGAACTCGCCGACGATCACCCGGAACATGTGCCAGTTGTTGTCGGGGATCCGCAGTCCCCAGGCACCCTGCAACCACTCCACGACCCGTTCCTGCACCGCGCCCGGCAAGTGGTCCCACAACCACGGCCGCGTCAGGTGCAGACCGAGCGCCAGGGAGCACGCCTCGACGAGCGTCTGCCGGCATTCCTGGCCGAGGACCGGCCATGCCTCGGGGTGCCCCGGGTCGGTGCCGGCGCCGATACCCTCGGCGTAGGACTGGAGCAGCCCGGCGGGCGCGTGCCCGTCGCAGCCCGCGGTTCGGAAGGCCAGCAGCAGGAACGTGCGGGCGAAGCCTTCGAGTTGGTCGGAGTCGGCGCCCGAGGACGAGGGCCTGCCGGGCAGCACGATGCGCGCACCGGAAGGGGAGGCGAACCGATGCACGTCCGCCAGCAGATGGTCGGCGAGGGCCAGCCAGTGGTCGCGGCCGTACCCCGTGAAGGGCGACAGCGTGCGGTCCTCGGGCGGCAGCGGCGGTCCCGTCCGGCTCGTGCGCGACATGCGGCTCCTTGGGATGGTGAGCTCGGGTGTGCCCCGCGCCAGCATGACCGGCGCCCGGCGACGGTCACAAGCATGCGAAACGGACGGGGCGCAGGGCGCCTTCAGCCGCCTCCCTCTCGCCCCCCCCGATGCCCACCGCCTACTGCCCGATGCCCACTGCCCACTGCCATCGACGGAAAGGCTGATGACGTTGTCCCGCACCCGGCAAGAGCAGAGCGACCAGCAGGAACCACGGCCACAGGAAACGTCGGTGACACCGAAGCAGCGGGAGCTGCGGCTCGCCGTCGTGGGCCTCGGCATGCGGGGAACGCTCGGCCGGCACATCGCCGAAGGGCGCCTGCCGGCGAAGGTGGTGGCGGTCTGCGACCCGGTCGCGGCCCGTCGGGAACGCGGCCGGGAGCTGTATCCGGAAGCCGTCGGGTACGCCGACCACCACCGGTTGCTCGCCGCCGGACCGGACGGGGTGATCCTGACGACGCCGGACGACACCCATGAGGAGTTGGCCGTCGCCTTCCTGGAGGCCGGCGTCGCGGTCTTCGTCGACAAGCCGCTGGCCATCACCACCGCGGGGTGCGACCGCGTACTGGACGCGGCGCGGCGCACCGGCACCAGGCTCTACGTCGGTCACAACATGCGGCACATGCCGGTCATCCGGACCATGCGCGACCTGGTCGTCGAGGGCGTCATCGGCGAGGTCAAGGCCGTCTGGTGCCGTCACTTCGTCGGCCACGGCGGCGACTTCTACTTCAAGGACTGGCACGCGGACCGGCGCCGCACCACTGGTCTGCTGCTGCAGAAGGGCGCGCACGACATCGACGTGATCCACTGGCTGGCCGGCGGTTACACCGTGCGGACCCAGGCGATGGGCGGGCTGACCGTCTACGGCGACATCACGGCACGGGGCGGGCAGGGCGAGCGGACGTTGACCGAGTGGTTCGCCCCCGAGACGAACTGGCCGCCGTCCTCCCTGACCGGCCTGAACGACGTGGTCGACGTCGAGGACCTCTCGATGATGACCATGCGGCTGGACAACGGCGTGTTCGCCACGTATCAGCAGTGCCATTACACGCCGGACTACTGGCGCAACTACACCGTCATCGGCACCCACGGCCGGCTGGAGAACTTCGGTGACACCGAGGGTGCCGTGGTGAAGGTGTGGAACATCCGGCGCAGCGGCTACCGCACGGACGCCGATCTGGTGGTCGAGGTGCCCTCGGACGACGGCGGGCACGGTGGGGCCGATCCGCGGCTGGTGGCCGAGTTCGTGGATTTCGTGCGCGCGGGCGGTCCCACGCTCACCTCGCCGGTGGCGGCGCGGCAGGCGGTGGCCGCCGGCTGCGCCGCCACCGCCTCACTGCGCGCCGACGGCGTTCCCGTCGATGTCCCGGCGCTGCCGAGGGAGTTGGCCGACCACTTCGCCGGTGCGGACGACGCGGAGACCTAGGAATTCTGAAGTCGGCGGCCGGCGCGGCCGCTTTCGCGTTGCCCGCCCATCGTGGCCATTGGCACGAGGTGGACACCACGCGTTCGCTGATTCAGGTAGCAATGATCCGGGTGACTACGGGGATTCCGGTGCCGGAATTCTCCTCCCCGGACGACGACGGCTGCCGCGATGTCCCGTGATCCGGTCCGGAATTCCCCTGTCGACCACCGAGCGGAACGCACACGAAAAGCACACGACAAGGAGTGGTGGAAAGATGGTCACGGGGAAGAGGGCCGCCCTTGCGCTGGGGGCGGCGCTGGGCATGTTGCTGGCCGTGCCCCTCTCGGCGCAGGGGGCCGGCCGCCCGAGCGCGCTGCCGAGCGAGCGCGAGTGGCTGGGCGACGTCGCGCCGGTCGCCGCGTCCCTCCAGGACTACCTCAAGGGCCGCCTGGCCCAGGGCACGCCCGGCCAGAAGCCCGCGGTCGTCCTGGACATCGACAACACGTCCCTGGCGACGCACTACGACAGGGGCAAGCCGATCGAGGCGATCCTCAAGGCCACCGTCTACGCGCACGAGCACGGCGCTGCGGTGCTGTTCGCGTCCTATCGCGGCGCCGACGAGCAGGGCTCCACGACCGAGGAGCTCAGGTCGGCCGGGTACACCGTCGACGGCCTCTGCCTCAAGCCGCACGGCGACAGTCCCGGCAAGGCCGAGGTGAAGCTCGGCTGCCGGAAGAAGTACGAGGCGCAGGGCTACACGCTCGTCGCCGATGTCGGTAATCGCAGCACCGACTTCGAGGGCGGACACTACGAGAAGGGGTTCAAGCTTCCTGACTATGACGGACAGTTGAGTTGATTCCGGAATTCCGGAGATGCCCGTTCTTTGGCGCGGCATGAGTGATGAGTGTGGGCCCATCGGTATCGGTGGGCCCACACTCATCACTCCTGCCGGGAATCCGATGCCCCGCATGGGCGGGATCAGCGGAATGCACCGGTCGAACGGCATCCACCGGGTGTTCACCGTACGGCGGGACCGCGTTTCACCGGCCCGCGCGGTCGGTGTCGAAGGGCTGTCGCAAGCGGGGTCGCCGGGGCAGCCTGTGGTAGACAACGACGCCCCACATGACCCTCGCGCCTCGCAACCCCACGTCCGCGAGCGCGCGGGCTTCCCCCTCAGCCCCCCACCCGCCCGGAGCCCCCCATGAGCGACGACGACCGGCCGGCCCACCTCATCCGTCTCGGCCTGTCGGCAACCGAGGCCACCACCTATCTGGCCATGTTGGACACCGGCCCCACCACCGTCGCCGCACTGGCCCGGCGGCTTGGCCGGCCGCCAGCCGACGCGGAACACACCCTCGCCCGGCTCATCCACCTGGGCCTGGCCACCAGCCACGGTCCCGATCGCTCCGGCATCGCACCGATCGAACCCTCCATCGGCCTCGGGCGCCTGGCCAGCGCCCGTACCGAGGAGCTGCAACAGGCCCATCTGGTGGCCATGGACGCCTACCGCACCTACCGGCGCCAGGTGCACCCGCAGGCCACCGACGACCTCGTCGAAGTGGTCACCGGGCCACAGATCGTGGAGCGCATCCTCCAGGTCGAGGACGCCGCGACCTCCGAGGTGCTGCGCTTCGACGCCCCGCCGTGGCACACCGGTGGCACGCCCAATCCGACCGAGATCCGCAACCTGGAGCGCGGTGTCTCCTATCGCATCGTGTACTCCAAGTCCGCGGTGGAGAACAGCGATTACTACGCCTGCAACATCCGACCGTGCATCGCGGCGGGCGAGCAGGCCCGGGTGCTCCAGTCCCTGCCGGTGAAGCTGGGCGTCTTCGATCAGCGGCTGGCCATCGTCTCGCTGGCGTTCGGCGACACCGACGTGAACGACTCGATGCTGCTGGTCCGCCCGTCCAGCCTGCTGCGGGCACTCACCGGACTGTTCGAGACCTCCTGGCGGTCCGCCTATCCGCTGCACTTCGGCGAGCGGGTGCCGCCCGCGCTGCGCCCGATCCAGCGCCGGATCCTGGAACTGCTCGGCAGCGGCGTCACCGACGAGACCATCGCCGAACTCCTCGGCATCAGCCGCCGCACCCTCTCCCGCCAGCTGGAACAGCTCAACCGGGCCGCCGACGCCACCAGCCGCTTCCAACTCGCCCTGTACGCCGCGCGAAAGGGGTGGGTCTGATGCGCGTCGAGGGGGCGATGCGGAGTGCCGGCCGTGTGCATGGCCGGCACCGCACGCCCCGAAGGAGCCGCCCGCCGAACGGCGTCGACTTCCTCCGGGCCCCTCCGCTACGTGTCGGCCTCGACGACCTGGACGGCGCGGGACGGGCAGAGCATGCCGGCCTCGCGGACCGCCGGCCGGTCGTCGCCTGCGGGGTCGGACCGCAGCACCGTGACGACCCCGTCGTCGTCCTGGTCGAACACCCCCGGTGCGGTCAGGGCGCACAGCCCGGCGCCGACGCAGAGCGTGCGATCGGCGCTCACTCGCATGGTCATCCCTCTCCCCCTTTCCGCTCCGTCACCAGGTGACCGGGAGCTCGTTGACGCCCTGGATCGTGGTGCCCGGTCGCAGCTTCAACTGCTCGACCGGAACGGCCAGTTTGAGCGTCGGGACGCGGTCCATCAGCGCGTTGAGGATGACCTCCAGCTCCAGGCGGGCGAGGTTCTGCCCCAGGCACTGGTGCACACCGAAGCCGAAGGACAGATGGTGGCGCGCGGAGCGGCGGACGTCGAAGGAGTCGGGGTCCTCGTACACCGAACCGTCGCGGTTGGCTATGGAGTTGACGACGATGACGCCCTCGCCGGCCCGGATGAGCTGGCCCTCGATCTCGATGTCGGCCAGGGCGATGCGCCCGCCGGCGATGTCCGCGATGGCCAGGTAGCGGAGCAGTTCCTCCACCGCACCGGGTATGAGGCTGCGGTCCTCGCGCAGCGCCGCGTACTGCTCGGGGTGTTCCAGCAGGGTGATCGCGCTGAGGGAGGTCATCGACGCGGTCGTCTCGTGACCGGCGATGAGCAGCAGCATCGCCGTCGAGGCCAGTTCCTCACGGTCGATCTCGCCCTTGGCGAGCTGCTCGGTGACCAGGGTGCTCACGAGCCCCGGCCGGGGCTCGGCCTGACAGGCGGTGATGAGTGCGTCCATGTAGCGCACGAGGTCCTGGCGCGCGGCGGAGGCGCTCGCCACGTCCGTGGCCTGCACCAGACGCTTGCTCGCGTCCTGGAAGAAGTCGTGGTCGGCGTAGGGCACGCCGAGCAGTCGGCAGATCACCATGGACGGCACCGGCAGCGAGAACTGACTGACCAGGTCGGCGGGCGGGCCCGAGGCGAGCATCTCGTCGAGGAAGCCGTGCACGATCTCCTCGACCTCCGGGCGCATGCCCTTGATCCGCTTGACGGTGAACTCGCTGATCGTCATCCGCCGCTTGGGGCCGTGCTCGGGCGGGTCCATGCCGATGAACGCCGGCCGGCCTTCCCGGACCACCTCGAAGCGCGGTGACGTGGCGGGGAAGTTGGCATCCGTGCGCCTGGAGGACAGGCGCGGATCGGCGAGCAGTTTGCGGGCCGCCTCGTGCTTGGTCACCACCCATACCTGGCGGCCGTCGTAGAGGGTCACCCGGTGCAGGGGCCCGGGGGTGTCCCGCAACTTGGCGTAGCCCTCCGGTAACCGGTAGGGGCAGGTCCGGTCGCTGGGGAAGGCGGGCGCATCCGTGGCCTGGGGCGTCGTGGCGATATCGGTCATCGGTCCACTCCGAATCGATTTCTCACGCTTTAAAGAACGCTGTGTTCTCTAATTGGGGAGAATAGACTGACCCCATAGAGAACGCAACGGCCTCTACGAGACAACTCCAGGAGTCACGCTGTCCCCCAACGCCGACCCCGCCACCGCACCCGCCGCCGACCACCGCAAAGGCCCCCGGCGCCGCGGCGCGGAGCTGGAGAACGCCATCCTGATGGCGGCCCTGGAGGAGCTCAGCGAGTCCGGCTACGCCGCGCTGACGATGGAACGGGTGGCCAACCGGGCCCGCACCGGCAAGGCCGCCCTCTACCGACGCTGGCCCGGCCGCGCCGAACTGGTCATGGATGCCTGCAGGTTGGCCGGCCTCGCCTCGATCGAACCGCCCGACACCGGCGCCCTGCGCTCGGACGTGATCGACCTGATGCGGCAGATCGCCGCCAAGGTGGCCAGCCCGCTCGGCGGCATCCTGCGCGGCCTGTTGGCCGAGATGACCCGCGATCCCGACTTCGCCAAGCTGGTCCGGGAGAGCGTCCACACCGTCGGCCCGGCGGCCCTTCGCGGCATCCTGGAGCGGGCCGCCGAACGCGGCGAGATCGAACCCCGGATCCTCACGTCCCGGCGCGCCACGGTCGCCACCGACCTGCTGCGCAACGAGTTCCTGCTCTTCGGCGCGCCCGTGGCGGACGACGTCATCACCGAGATCGTCGACGACGTCTACCTACCGCTGATCCTGCACCCGGCCCCGAAGCGCACGGACGGAACTTAGTACTGCAACGGTGTTTGTGCTGATGGTTGGGCAGTTCTATGGGCTGTGCCCTCGTCGTTTGTAGTGGCTGGTGCGGGCTTGGTGTTGGCGTTTGCGGCGCCAGTGGGACCAGTGCAGGACGTGGCTGATGGGTGGGGGTTGGCGGTGGGTGAGGCGGGTGATCAGGCGTCGGATTTCGACGAGGCTCAGGTGGATGAGTGGGGAGGATCCGTTTCTGCTTTCCCGGTGTCGAGTTCATGGGCCCGCAGGACGGTCAGGCAAGCATGGACCGCCATGGCTAGGGTCATGTGGCGGTGCCAGCCGGGATAGCGGCGGACCTGGTACTCGTCCAGACCGCACTCGCCCTTGGCGGTCTGGAAGCACTCCTCGACCGCCCACCGGCTGCCGGCGACCTGGATCAGTGCGTCCAGGGTCGTTTCGGCGGGGCAGTAGGCGATGTAGTAGGAGATCTCCTGCGGGCGGCTCACGCTGCGGCGGGCAAGGACCCAGTGTCGCCGGTCTGGACGGTGCCAGGGCCGCACCTCGATGCGTGCCCAGTCGAACACCCGCGGGCCGTGGGCGCCTTTCCCACAAGACCGGCGCTTCCACTTCTGCCGCGGCAGGCCGTTGAACAGGTCGTGGACGGGGTGATCGAGAGCCCAGCGGGTGACGACGGTGTCGTGGCGAGTGGTGGCCATCACGCCCGGGGGAGCGAACGTTACGGCCCGAACGGCATGTTGTCGGTGGTCGGGGCACGTTCACAGTGTGGTGGTGAACTTCCCGTCGGCCAGCTTGCGCAGCCAGCCCCGCTCGGCCAGCAGGTTCAGCTTCGAACGCATCGCCTCCGAGCGGGCCGGCTCCGTGGACATCCCCAGCTCGTCGCAGACCTGCTTGACCATGACAGGCGCATCCGTCCGCCGCACCACGTCCGTGATCCGCTGGTAGTGCTCAGGCAGGGCCGCCCCGTCCGCGCCGCGCTCACGTTGCGGCACCAGCAGCACCGCACGGCCCGCGACCTGCCCTGCAGCCTGCGCCGGCGTCGCTTCCCGTTCCGTCTCGGCGTGCAGCTGTTCGACCAGCCGACGCGCGACCCGCTCGGCGACGGCAAGCTCCTCCAGCTCGTCGCGCACCTCTTGAAGCTGCTGGCTCAACTTCTCTGCCTGCGACTCCAGTTCGACCCGGCGAGCAGTGATCAGCTCACGAAGGTCTGCTTCCGTGTCTATGGCCACCTGTTCCACCTCCCGCCCCGATCGTAGGGAGCGACGCCACTCGTACGCCGGGGCCCCGGAAATCCGTGATCGCTAATGTGTCAGACGATCTCGAGCACAGACAGCCGCCCACGACCAGCACGAGCACCAGACCGACTGAACCGCCAGCAGCCCTCGCCTGCTCGCCCCACGGCGTCCAGGAGGTGTTTTCCCACTGACAGCCACGTGGTTGAACGTCCGCACATGCGCCGCGCACGGAGGCCGATGGCCACCACCCGTGCCGACCGTGTCCTGGAGCTTCGTTTCTTCACCCCCGTGCCAGTCATGCCCCTCGTCGAGATCGTCAATGCCCTCCACACCGGCAGCGCCGCCGTGACCGGCGTCGAGGGGTTCGTCACCAGTTCCCTCGGCAAATCAGCGATGCACTCCCGCGACCGCGCCGGTTTCGTCGTGAATGCCCTGCTCGTGCTGTACCTTCTCGCCGGTATCCGTATGGGCGAATCCGGCTTCGCGAGGGGCACCGACATCGACACCGTCGCCGCGATTGCCCATTCGCTATGCGAGAAGTTCAAGGGACCCGCTTTACGGGTGGACGCCTCGCGGTACTGCTGGTCAGTGAGCAGCGCGGTCCGGCGCTCCACTCAGTGAGCTATTCGTCGGTCCACACCATGACGGTTCGTCGCTCTGTCGCGTACTCATCGTGCGCACCAGGCGGGGCAAGGGCCTCCTCTCCCCCCTGCTGTCGGTGCTTTGCGCCAGGAAGCCACCAGTTGGCTCGGCCCAGTAGTCGCATGGCGGCAGGGACGAGCAGTGCCCGGACAAGGGTTGCGTCCAGCGCGATCGCGATGAACATACCGACGCACAGTTCCTTGACCATGATCACGCCGCTGGTGGCGAAGGCCGCGCTGACGACCAGAACCACTGCGGCGGCAGCGGTGATGACCGGAGCGGACCGCTGCAGCCCGATGGCGACCGCGGTGGTGTTGTCCCCGGTGGCGTCGTACTGCTCGCGGATGCGCGACAGCAGGAAGAACTCGTAGTCCATCGAGAGGCCGATCAGCAGAATCAGCATGATCACAGGCTGGGCCACATCGATGTAGCCGGTGCGACTCGCGCCGACCAGCCAGGCCAGATGCCCGTCCTGGAAGATCCACACCAGTGCGCCGAAGGAGGCGCTGAGGGACAGTGCGTTGACGAGCAGTGCCTTCGCCGGCAGGACGACCGACCGCAGTGCCGTCAGCAGCAGCACATACGTGAAGACCGCGATGAAGAGCAGGGCCCACGGCAGCCGTCGGCCCAGTAGTTGGAGGGTGTCCTGGGCCATGGCCGACAGCCCGCCCACCAGGACTTGGCCTCCGTCCGGCGGGGGCAGCGCGCGAATGCGCCGCACCAGGGCGCGAGTGGCCGGGTCCTCGGCGCTGCCACTGTGGGCCAGATAGATCACCGCGCTGTGCTGGGACGTCGCGGCGATGAGACCGGCACCGGTGCCGGGCAGGTGGACGAGTTCGCCGGCCCAGGCGGTCAGTGTGCGCTGCCCGTCGTGGGTGTCCAGCCGTTGCGGCACGGTGACCACGACCTGCACGGCGTCCAGCCCGCCGAGCGCGAAGTCGCGCCCCAGGGCCTCGGAGGCCCGGCGGGAGGCTGCGTCGGCGGGCAGGGTCCGCTGGTCGGGGAAGCCGAGGGTCAGGTGCGCGAAGGGTGCCGTCAGGGTCAGCAGGGCCAGCAGGGTACCGATCACGTAGTGCCCTGGCTGGGCCATCACCGTCCCGGCCAGCCGGGCCCACACCCCCCGTTCAGGGGTCGTGTCCTTTCGTCGTGGCCGGTGGAGCCGTCCGGCGTTCACGCGCGGGCCGAGGAGGGCCAGCGCGGCGGGCAGCGCGGTGACGCTGAGGACGGCGCTGACGGCGATGACGACGGCCGAGCCGACACCCAACGCCCGCATGACGCCGATGGGGAAGAACAGGAATCCCAGAGCGATGCCGGTCATGGTGGCCCCGGACAGGAACACCGTGCGGCCGGCGGTGGCGCACGTGGCCGCGACCGCGTCCGGCACGCTGTCACATCCGGCGAGCTCTTCGCGGAACCGCCCGACGACGAAGAGGGCGGCGTCCACTCCCAGGGCCAGTCCCAGGGAGGTCACCAGGCTCACCGTGATGAACGAGAGCTCCACCGTGCCGCTCAGCAGCACCAGAACACCCAGCGTGATGCCGATGCTGAGCCCGCCGATGACCACCGGCAGCAGGGCCGCCACCAGGCTGCGGAAGATCAGCAGGAGCACGGCCAGCACCAGGGGAAACGCGATCAGTTCGGCGCGGCGCACATCGGCCAGGGTTCGCTCGGCGACCTCGTCGACCACCGCGACCGGCCCGGCGTACTCGATGCCGAAGCCCTCGGCCCGCAACGCCGGGCGGAGCCGGCGGAAACTGGCCATGCGGCTGGTGTCGTCCGCTCCGGCGACCATGATCGCGACGGCCGTCGCGTGGCGGTCCTTCGAGACCAGCGGGGGCAGATCGCGCGACCAGTACGTCATCGTGGAAACGACGGTCCCGCTCGGCGCGGATGCCAGTGAACCCTCCACCGCCCGGCGGAACATCGGCTCCTCGACGGTGTGGTGGGGGTTGCGGTAGAGAGCGATCACGTCCGCGCCGCCGCGCCCGATACGGTCCCGGACCGCCACTGCGGCCCGGTTGGACTCGGCGTCACGCGCGATGATTCCCCCGTAGCTCAGCTTGTCGTGGATGCCCGACGCCGCGACCGCCGCCAGCGCGGCCAGCACCAGGGGCACCGCGAGGAAGACCCAGCTGCGGCGGGCGGCGGCCCGGCCGAGCCTCACAAACACGCGGCCCCCTCCCAGCGCCGCGCAGGGCCCGTTCCCATACCGGAACGACGCGCACGGGACATCAGCAGGGGAACACCCAGCCGCAGCCCCATCCGCGCCTGGTGCGCGTGACCGATGCGGGGCTTGCTGCTCAGCACGTCGTAGCCCCGCCGCTCGATCTCGATGAGGTAGGAGCGGTAGAACGTCAATGAGGCCCTGAAAAGTTCCCGGCACTGGGGATGCACGAGGTCGGGCAGCCCTGCGCCTTCCTCATAGAAGGCCTGGGCCCGGTCCACCTCGAACTTCACCAGTTCTCTGATCGCCGGGGTCATCCGTCCACGGGCCAGGTCCTGACGTGTGACCCCGAAGCGGTCGAAGTCTTCCAGCGGCAGGTAGGTCCGGCCGCGGCGCTGGTCCGCGGCGAGATCGCGGATGAGGTTGGTCAGTTGCAGGGCCAGAGCCATCGCCTCCGTCTGCGGCCCCGCTGGACGGCTTGAGGGCCCCATGAGCGTGACGATCATGGGGAACGGCTCAACGGCGAGGAGACGCAGGTAGCGCAGCAGGTCATCGAAGGTGGCGTACTCCGTGACGCTCTGGTCCATCAGATAGGCGTCGAGAAGTGACCGAACCCGTGCGGGATCGAGGTCCCAGGTGCGGAGTGTGTGCGTCATCGCGCGCACGCTCGGCTCACACGAGTGCCCGGACTCCAGGTCGGTCATCGCGGCGTTGCACCAGTCGGCAAAGCGCCGTTGTCCCTCCCCCGTGTCGGCGGGGACCTCGGACAACTCGTCATAGTGCCGAGCGAATCCGTACACCGCCCACAGGTGCGGTCGTCGTTCCGGTGGCAGCAGGAAGCTGCCGCGCCAGATGTCCTTCCCGTCCCCGACGGCGATCAGGAGCCGGCGGCAGTACTCGTAGGACTCGCGCAGGATGGGATCGTGAATGCCGGCGCGGGTCAGGGCTCGATGGTCGAGGTACACGGCTGCCTCCTGGGTGCGGGACGCTCGGTGCTGCGGCCCGGATCCGTGAGGGTTCCGAAGGTGCGGTTGCGGGTCGCGTAGACCTCCACCGCCTGCCGCAGGTGATGGCGGTCGAAGTCGGGCCACGGTGTGTCGACGAAGGCGAGTTCGGCGTAGGCGCACTGCCAGAGCAGGAAGTTGCTGATGCGCTGCTCACCAGCGGTGCGGATGAACAGGTCGACGTCCGGCAGGTCGGGCGCGTAGAGGTAGCGGGCGAACGTCTGAGCGTCCAGGGCCGCCGGGTCGAGGGTGCCGACGGCGGCGGCTTCGGCGACGCCGCGCGCCGCGTCGAGCAGTTCCGCCCGGCCTCCGTAGTTGAGGCAAATGGTCAAGGTGAGCCGGTCGTTGCCGGCGGTCAACCGCTCGGCCGCCTCGATCTCGCTGATGAGTGCGGGTGGTAGCCCGGTGCGTCGCCCCAGGTGGCGGATGCGCACGGCGTTGGCGTGGAGCCGCAGGCGATGCTTGCGCAGGGCACTCCGCATCAGCGTCATCAGGAAGTCGACCTCGGCTGCGGGACGGCACCAGTTCTCGGTGGAGAACCCGAATACTGTCAAGTGGCGAATGCCGATCTCGACGGCACCCTCGACCACATCTATGAGCGTCTTCCCGCCGGCTGTGTGGCCCCGGGTGCGGGTCAGTCCCTGTCGGGTGGCCCATCGGCCGTTTCCGTCCATGACGATGGCGATATGGCCGGGAACGAGCGGCGCCGATCGAGCGTGAGCGGACTCATCCGCGGATTCTCCGCCACGGGGAACGGGTTGACCAACGAGGTGCCCGGTGACGTCGTCTCGGCTCGACATGAATGCTCCAGTCGCACACTGCACCCCGCGTCGTGAAGGGGAAATACCGCTACGGTCCCCGGTGGATGTCGAGGGCCTGATGTCAGAGCCCGTGCCGGCCGGTCATGTCACGCCCGGCACAAGCCCGTTGAAACCGTCAGGTTTATCCGATCACGGACCCGCTGCCGGAACCCGTGGCCCCGTCGAAGGTCCCCGTGGTGAGGCAGTTGAGCCGGACTGATTCAGGCGCGACGGCCGTACCGGCCACCACAGCGCCCGTGTAGAGGCCGCTCGTGATCGAGCCGTTGACGATGTTGGCCGAGATGCCATGGCCTGCAGTGGCGACCCACCGCACGGTGATCGAGAAGGTACTGGTCCGCCCCGAGGGCCACGTGATGCTTCCCGTCGCGGTCGTCGTCGCGCTCGCGCACGTATTCGGGGGGATGGAGAACGAGGCCGTGCCGTTCGCTGTGCCGGTCTGCGTGCCCGTGACTGCGCACGTGCCCTTTGCCTGGTACTCGACCGGCTTGCCCGGATCCTCGTCGGTCTTCACCACCGACCCGGTGCCGTTCGCGCAGGTGATGTCGACGGCCGGGGCGCCGGCCACCGGTGACGACGCGGCGGGCGCGGCCGTGGCGGTCACCACGGTTCCGGCCAGGGCCGCGAACAGTCCGTAGACCCCGAGACAGGTGAGACGGCGGCGCCACTTCGACGTCACACCCGAAACCTCGACGCCGTCTTCCTTTAGACTTCCCTGAACATTTCCTTGAGTTGACACGCCTCCTCCTTCCGAGAGGAAATTGACCTGCGCCGGGACGGGAATCATCCCATGTCGCAGTACGAGGAAAATGTGAGAGAGCTGCCATCAGCCCGAGCGAATACGCCCCGCCGCCCTGTGAATCCGAAAAGGGAAACACGGTTGCGCGGCAAGGGCGGAGAATTTCAGAGAAAGGGTTTCGCGAGGAGATATATGCTGCGAGCCCTACATGCGGAACGCAACCACATAACCCGTCAAGACCGCTTTCTCCGCACAGGGTTACTGGATGGCGGTCAGCCTACAGTGGAACTCACCCAAGTGGAAGATGCCGATTAGATTTCTTTACCATTCCCACCGCCGCGCCACACGGACGCGCATTCGTTGCACGCCAGTTAAATGAAACACCTCAACGGGATTCATGCATTCGATATCCGGTCGGAGTGTGCACCCGGTAGCAGCTAATGCCCTCAAGTTCGTGATGCGTCGTTGATTGGCACATGAGGCGTCCGGGGCTGAAGTTGACCGAGTTGGTGCTGCCAGAGCACGAGCGGGATGTCCTGGGCGGTGGAAGCGGGCCTCCTCGACCTGCGCGGACTGGAGGGCAGTCCATCGGCGTGCGTCAGGCGGGTGGGGCTGCCTCCGGGGGCACAACGGTGGTCGCCGGGGTGAGGCAGAAGACGCGGATGTCCCGGCTGGCGCGGGCCGCGTAGGTGTCGTAAACGGGCAGGGCCAGCAGGATGCGCGGGCGTTGCTGTTCCTTCTCGTCTGGCGTGAGCAGCCGGGCGGTGACCGGCCACGAGTGGCCCTGCGTGGTGACCATTGCTCTGGGGGCGTGGAGCAGGTTGGTGCTCCACGAAGGATGGTTGGGGCGGCCGAAGTTACTGGCCACGATCATCCACGTACCGTCTGCGGCCCGATGGGCGCACAACGGCGTGGCCCTGGGGGCTTTGCTGCGGCGCCCGGTGGTGCCCAACACGATGGCCTCCACGAACAGTCGACTCGGCAGCAGTCGGCCCCCGCTCAGTCGGTGGACGAACAGGTCGCATCGTGGCAGCACATGGGGGGCGATCAGGGTGAAGGCGCGGGTGGTGCCGAATCGGGCGACAAGCGGGTGCGGCATAGGGTGATCGATGTCCTGGAGAGGGAGAGGAGATGGTACGGCTCGTGCTGAGAGAGGCGCGGATCATGCTGATCAGCGGCAGGCCAGGCGGCGAATGCGCGCTCGGCCATCGCCGTCACGGTCAGCGCCGGGTTGACCCCCACGTTCCCGGGAACGGCTGAGCCATCGGCGATGTGCAGAGTCGGATGACCGTGCACCCGGTGGTAGAGGTCGGCAACGCTGGTGGCCGGATCGGTGCCGATCGCGCATCCGCCCAGCAGGTGAGCAGTGACCGGAACACGCAGGGCCGTGTTCCACAGCAGGCGAGCCCGGCCGCCAATGTCCTGGGCGTAGCGGCGGGCAACGGCCTCGGCGGGCTGGAGTCTCACGGGTTCGCGCTGCGGGCTCCCCGGACGGAAGGTCGGCCGTCCGCCCAGCAGTCCCTTCCGGTAGTCGCTGGTCAGGTAGGAATCGCCCAGCTCCATCGCAAAGAGCACGGCGGTGCGGCGGCCGAAGTCCCGCCAGGGGCCGGGAGTTGGGCGGGAAAGCAGCGCCGCCGGGTGCGAACCGAGCCCGAGCCGGCACAGCTGGACCAGGACGTCCGGCTGCGGCCGCGGCCCGGAACTGATCCCGACGCCCGGGCCCACATCAAATCCCGGCGCCGACACGGTGACGAACACCTCCCGGTTCGTTCGCACGGTGGTGCCGAGCGCGGGCGACAGCCGGGACAAGTACGGCCGCGAACGGTGGAGCAGCAGCTCGACGGTGCCCCAAGCACCTGCGGCGAGGACAACATGATGCGCCGTCAGCATCGCACGGGCGCTGCCCCGCACCCCTGCCGTGCACCGTATGTACCTGCCAGCTGCCGTCGGGCAGCGGCACCAGGGCGCGGGCCGTGGTCAGGGGCCGGACGTCCACGCCGAGCTGCTCGGCCAGGTACAGGTAGTTGTGGTCCAGGGAGTTCTTCGCGCCGAGCTGGCAGCCGATGGTGCACCGCCCGCATTCCGTGCAGCCGGCACGTGACGGGCCCCGGCCGGCGAAGTAGGGGTCTGCAACCTTCTGCCCGGGCGGGCCGAAGTGGATCCCCACCCGGGTGGCGTGGACGCTGTCGGCCATCCCGAGTGCTTCGGCCGCCTTCCGCAGTGCCGCGTCACCTGCCGCCGCCCGCGCCACCTGCGCTGTGCCCAACATCCGTTCCGCCAGCGCGTAGTAGGGAGCAAGTTCCCTGCCCCAGTTGACCGTCGGATCCCAGCAGGCTGCCCGGAACACGTCCGCGTCGGGCCGGTAGTGCACACCCGCGTAGGCGAGCGATCCGCCACCGACCCCGATACCGGTCAACGCGACCAGCCGACGCCGCACCCGCAGGCGCAAGATGCCCTGCCACCCCAACCATGGCGCCCACAGCACCCGGTGCACTTGCCATGCGGAGCCGGCGAAATCCTGTTGCTGCCATCGCCGCCCGGTTTCCACGACCGTTACGCGGTAGCCCTTCTCCGCAAGACGCAGGGCCGCGACGCTCTCGCCGAACCCGGAGCCCACGGCCAGCACTTCGCGCTCGCTGACCCTCTCCACACTGCCGGTCACAGTGAGTGGGATATCCATTCGGCAGGGGGATCCATCGCGACGGACGGCGCCGTCATGCCTCCGTGAGGCCGGTGGGGACCTGCCATTCGTAGCGGCGGCCCTTGTTGGTCAGCCGCAGGCCCTCCTTGAACACGGCCAGTCCCAGTTCACTGGCGGCCTTCGCCGCGACGGGCACTCCGTCGCCGGCCCTGCCGTATCCGAAGTTCACGACGGAACCGGCCTGCAGGGCCAGTTTGCTGAGGTCCGCCGCGGGGACCTTGACCAGGTCGGCTGCCCGGTCGCCGATCAGGTGCCTGATCAGCGTCGGTCCCACTCCGGCGAAGGCCGGTCCGGGCAGCACTTCGCGGATGAAGTCCAGGACGGCCTTGGTCAGCACGATGCCGGCCTCGGAGGACTTCTGCTGGCGCCGGAGGATGGTCTCGAAGAGCGCGGCGCCGTCGTCGAAGCCGACGGGGTTGAGCTGGTCGTCGACGCCCAGGACGTGTCCGATCACCCGCCAGATGTGGAAGAAGGCGTCACGATCCGCACGCGGGAGGTCGACTCCCAGGCTGACGAGCCCGTTGGGGATGGCGACCGAGAAACTCATCAACGTCCCGGCGAGGTCCTCCTGGTTGACCGGCAGTCCCCAGGCACTGTTCCAGTCGTCCTGGCGGCCGACGTGGTAGCGCATGGTGGCGTGCAGCAGGCGGATCTTCTGCGCGGAGCGCAGCCCGTGCCCGTGCGGTCCCAGGCCGCCGTCGTCGAGGACGTCGACCACGAACTGCGAGGTCTCCATCAGCCTGCGGTACACCCCCGAGGTCAGGCGCTGCGAGCGCGCGAGGACCTGGGCCCCGTCCCCGCACCCGTAACAGAACGGGAGGGAGCCGCACAGCAGCGTCGGGACGACCAGTGCCTCGTAGCGGCCGAGCAGGCTGCGGCCGCGGTCCATCAGCGCCGGATCGGCCCAGTCCGGCAGGACGGCAGACTGCTCGAAGTACCGCTGGAGCTGCGGCGGGAGGCCGTCCGGCACGGCGTCGCCGTTCCGGCCGAATCCGTGGAGTGCCTGGCGCACCCGCTCCTGCTCGCCCGAGGCGTAGGTCTCCTCGATCGCGGCGTCGGCCGCCGGGTCCCCGGCCTTCCGCATCCGGTCGAGCAACTCGTCCGTCCACCCACCAGCGGGCATCTCCGCCTCCTCGCGATTCGTCATGGTGACGCACACCTCTACCAGTCCGGACGGGGCTCCGGCAGGAGCATCACCCGTACGTGGACGGCGCCGTTGGCGTGCTCGATTTGGGACGTCGCCGTCAGCTCCTTTCCGTGGTCCCGCCGTTCGAGGGATCACGGGCGCGGCGACGGCCGCCGTCCGATCCGCTGCCGCTACGAAGGGACCGACCCCGCACGGCGCGAGCGCAACGCACCACGAATGGAGCCCGCATGTCCGCACCGTCCGCGATCGATCACCACGCGACGACCGGGTACAGCCTCCCGTTGGCCTACTGGCTGGCCCAGGCATCCGATCTCGCCTACAAGGACGAGGCCACCATCGATTCCCAGGCCCGCTCCTGGGGCTTCGACGAGGTGCGCCACCATCAGACGCGGTTCACCCCGCCGTTCCCGCTCGAAGACACCCAGGCATACACCGCCGCCAGCGACCACATGATCATCACTGCCTTCCGCGGCACGGAGCCGGCACAGATCCGTGACTGGCTGTCCGACGCCAGCACTCCCCCGTGGCCGGGCCCGGCCACCACGGGCTATGTGCACTACGGCTTCGCCGAGGCACTCCGGTCGATCTTCCCCGAGGTCAAGGACACCCTTGCGGAGTTGCGCACCGACAACCAGACGGTGTGGTTCACCGGCCACAGTCTCGGCGGTGCGCTCGCCATGCTCGCCGGTGCGCGGATGTACCTGGAGGAGCCGCGGCTCCAGGCGGACGGTGTCTACACCTACGGGCAGCCCCGTACCTGCGACCGCATCCTGGCGGCCGCGTACAACAAGTGCTTCACGAACCGCATGTACCGGTTCGTCAACAACAACGACATCGTTCCACAGCTGCCGCCCGAGCCCGTCTTCACGCATGTCGAGGCGCTCAGGTACATCGACGCGGGCGGCAAGCTGCAGGACTCCATGGGGTTGTTCGGCGGTCTGGCGGACCGCGCCAAGGGGCTGACCGCGGACGCCTTCGCGCCCGCTACGGACGGCATCCGGGACCACTCGATCAAGCGCTATATCGCCGCCATCGAGCAGAACCTCTCCTGACGGTTCACCAGAAGGGCCCGGCCCGGGGCCGTACCGAGGTCCTGCCCGGGCCGGGGGACGGCGGCTCGGCCGCCGGTGGCCGTCAGGTGTTGTTGAGGCTGGTGTGGTTCCACCAGCCCTGGCGGCCGACGACGACCTCCACCGTCCGACCGTTCCCGCCGATCCTGCCCTGGTACGTCTGGTTCTTCTTCAGCGGGCTTTCCTGGACCACGCCCCTGGGGTCCTCGATCGAGGAGAAGACCAGGGCCGGGACCTTCTTCAGCGTGGTCGAGTCGACGGCCGGGCTGACGGCGACGGTGACGACCTCGTCCCAGTTGGGGCGCTGGGCGAGCTGGTGGGCGATGTGGACCTCGTTGCCTTCGCCGAACACCAGGTAGGTGAGGTGGTCGGGGTAGTCCAGCCCCCCGAGCTTGCGGAAGGAGAGGACGTCCGCCGGCCGGCACTTCACCTGGGTCTCCGTCGCGGTCATCTGCTGGAAGTCGCGGTCGCCGTTCTCCTTGACCACCACGCGCTCCAGGTGGACCCGGAACTCCTTGCCGTCCTGCAGCTCCGGGAGCTCGAAGTGGTGCGGGCAGCGCAGGGAGTAGAAGACCCGCCTGTCCTTGTTCTTCTGCAGGTCCGCCAGGTACGTCTTGTGCAGCCCGCCGTCGTCCTGGATGTCGAAGGTGAAGACCGCCTGGTAGTTGTGGCCGGAGGTCTCCTTGTACAGGGCGAGGTGGTAGAAGAAGAGCTTCTCCTTGCCCAGGATCAGGAAGCGGTGGATGTGCTCGTGCCCGCTGTGCGGGGTCGGGGCGGTTCCGTTGCTCATGACGCGGGGTTGCCTTTCGTTGCGTGGGGGTGGGAGGTGCGGTGCCGCCGGGCCCAGAAGGGCCGGTCGGCCCATCGGGTTTCCTGGGCGTGGACAGCGCGGTGGCCGTCCTGGTAGGCGGCACGGGTATCGGCGACCTTCGCCGCGTAGCCGGCCAGTGCCGTGCGGTCGCCGCGCAGTCGGGCGTCCACCGCCTCGCCCGCGCTCAGCCCGGTGTAGAGGGCGGTCACGATGCCCTGGGAGCTGAGCGGGTCGAAGGCGGCGGCCGCGTCTCCGGCGGCGGTCCAGCCGTCCCCGTGCACCCGGTCCAGGTGGGCGGTGTGCGCGGGGGCGCGGCGCGGGCGCCGGAGGGCGGTCAGCCCGTGCGGACGGGCCCGGCGGGATACGTGCCGGGTGGCCAGCAGCCGGTCGCGGAACCCCTCGACGCCGCGGACGGCGGCGAGGGGCAGGTCGGGGTCGGTGAAGTAGGCGACCAGGCGCTGCCGGGAGGGCAGCTGGGCGGTGTACCACCAGCCGTCCCGGTCGGATTCGACCAGTGAACGGTCGTCGGTGGTGCCGTCCCGCGCCGGGTCGAGGAGGACGTGGAAGGCGGTCAGCCGGTCGCCGGTCCGGCGGCGGGCGCCGGCATGGACCGCGAGCGCGGCGCCCCGTCCGGTGGCGTCGATCAGCCAGCGGCAGTGGACCGTGCGTGCGCCGCTCCGGTCGGTGCGGTCGCGCAGCGGGACCTGCCAGGTGCCGTCCGGCTGCCTCTCGGGCCGCCGGACGGCGGTGAGTTCGGCGACCTCCGCGCCCGCGGCCCGGGTGGCCGCCCGCAGCCGCCGGTCGAACAGCACGCGGTCGAGGTGCCAGCCGTGGCCGTAGGGGTCGCGGAGCGAGTCCACCTCCTGCAGCGCGGACGAGCCCCAGGCGGACTGGTTGCCGTGGCAGGGCAGATGGCCGGTGTCCAGGACCGGGTGCACGACGCCGAGGTCGGCCAGCAGCAGTCGGCCGACGGAGACCAGCGCCTCGCCGACCTTCGGCGGCCCGATGCCGGCGTCGGCCAGCAGCACCCGGCGCCCGGCCCGGACGAGGGTGAGCGCGGCGGCGCAGCCCGCCGGGCCGCCGCCCGCGACCACCACGTCGTAGGCGGGGGCGCGGCTCACCGGTGCTCGACTCACTGGTTCTCGACTCACTGGTTCTCGTGGAACGGGTCGAGCTTCTCCAGGTAGCCGGTGGCGATCGCCGACTCGTCGTAGCCGGTCAGCTGCTTGACCTCCTCGATCGCCTGTCGGACCAGGGCGGACTCGACGGCCTCGGCGGAGAGGGCGCCGCGCCAGGTTCCGGCCGCCGCGGCCCGCTGGGGGACGCCGACCTCGGGCACGTGGATGTTGATGAGGTTGGCGTGGTCGGGGGCCGGCGGGTAGCCGGGCTCGGACTCGACCTGGATGTACCGGGGGAACTTGCCGTCGCCGACGGTGTATTCGTGCGGCTCGACGATGCCGAACTTCTGGGCGGGCCAGAAGGTGGGCAGGTAGGGGCTGTAGCGGGGGCCGAGGTTGGACCGCACCTGATAGCCGAAGCGGCAGCTGGCGGTGTCGCACTGCCACGGTGCGGCCATCCAGCGGGTGAGGTCGCCGGGGCCCTGCGCGTGCAGCGGGTCGTTCTTGCCCGGCATCTCGGCGGCCGTGAACTCGTCGCCGTAGTCGGGCTCCGGGGTGCCCTCGTCGCGGTGCAGGATGCGGAACGGCTCCGAGAACATGGTCCTGTGGCGGATCAGCCGGGTGACCTCGCTGCCGGGGTGGAAGGCTTCGGCGGCGCAGTTGTCGAGTGCGGCGCGGTCCAGCAGGCCGGGCTGCTGGGCGACGGGGGCCTGGTCCACGTCGGGGTGACCGGTGCGCGGCGGGCCGGGGACGAAGGTGCCGTCGGCCCACTGGGCCAGGATCCGGTCCTGAGTGGGCGAGAGGGTGAGGTGCTGGCGGACGGAGGTGGCCTTGCCGCTGCTCATGCCGTCGCCGTGGATCCACGGCCAGGGTACGGGCGAGACCCCGTCCCGGTCGTAGTCGCGCATCCGGTGGTAGATCTGCCGGCGCAGGAACCGGCTGGTCTCGCCGGGGTCGTTGAGGCGCTTGCGCATCGCCGGGTCGAGGAAGTGGTGCGGGCCGTTCCAGCCGAACTGGGTGGCGAAGCCGTGGTTGACCCACTGCAGTTCGCAGAAGCGGGCCAGCAGCGGTTCGATGTCCTCCGGGTAGGAGGGTGGGTCCTTCGCCTCCAGGGTCCGCTCGGTGACGAACACGTCGTAGAGCAGGTCGTAGAGGGTGCGGATGGTCTTCACACCGGGGGCGTAGTGGGGCGGGCCGACGACGCCCCAGGCCGGACCGGCGGTCCTGGTGACGCCGCCGATGGTCACCTCGGCGGTGATCGGACCGTCGGAGACGTTGTCGTACCAGGTGTCGTTGTTGGCCACCCCGGAGATCGGGTTGTGTGCCTCGTCCCAGGAGGCCGACGTGCCGTCGCCGCCGGCCACGAGCAGTCGGCCGTCGGACGCGGCGTACGCCTGGCCGAGCGTGACCTGTTTGCCCGTGATCTCGCCTGCGAGGGTGCAGGGCTGCTTCTGGGGGACCTCGATGGTCTGCCGGCCGGAGTCGATGACGAGCTTCTTGCGGTCCGCACCCGTGACCTTGGCGTTCCGCCGCCGTCGCATGTCCGGCTTCAGCTTGTCCGGGTCGGTGGCCTCCGGGATGTCGAGCGGGAAGTGGAACTGGTACCAGGCGGCCTTCTTGTTGGCGAGGCGCACCGACCACCGGATCCCGGTGACGTCGTCCTGGCCGAGCTTCGGTTCGCGGACGACCTCGCCCGCCTTGTTGTAGCCGTAGATCCGGAAACGGGCGGCCTGCTTGATGATCTTGCCTGAGCTGTCCTTGTACGAGCCGAGCGCCAGCGGCGGCTGATCCGGCGACTCCGGTCCCATGAAGGCCGGCTGATCGCTGTTGCCGACCCGGGCTCTGCCGATGGCCGGGTGGATCTCGGCTTGGATGATCTGCTGATCCATTACGGGACCTCATGATGGAGAGATGTCTAGGATGCCCCCAGTTACGTAATAGTCGTTATCTCCGACTTGCCCGGCGATCCCACTGCGTCCTAATGGGGGGCGCGTTCACCCCGATGCACCGCCCCGGCGAGCCGGGCCGGCCGCCTGGTACGGCCGGACGGGTGGCATCGCTCCGCCAGTCGGATGGCGGGTGCGAGGCGCACGGTTGCGGCGCGCCGGGCCGGATGCGGGCGCGGTCAGGCCGCGGTCGTCGCGGGGGCGCGCCAGAGGCCGGTGATCGCGTCGATGAGCCCGTCCACGTAGGCGTCCCAGTCGGCGTGGACGGTGGGAGTGCCGTCGGCGAGCGCACGTTCCCGCTCGGCGAGCGTGTGCACCATCAACTGTCGTGCCATGTCGCCGCGTTCGAGTCGGACGGCAGGCGGCAGATCGGGCAGGCACCGGTTGAGGCCGTCGAGGCTGTGCACGATGGACGGGCCGAACGCCTCGTCGATCATCAGCTCGCGCAGGACGGGGTCGGTCATCAGCTGGGCGGCGAACCGCGCGTACCAGGTCGGGGCGCCCAGGCAGCTCAGGTGCTGGGCGCCCGGCCGGACCAGGCAGGCCACCCAGTCCCGCACCTCGCGCGAGGCACCGGCCCTGGCCAGCATGCGCACCCGCAGTGCGTCGATCGGCTCGGCGTGCCGGCGGACGATGGCCCGGATCAGGTCGGTCTTGGTGCCGAAGTGATAGCCGACCGCGGCGTTGTTGCCCTGCCCGGCGGCCTCACTGATCTGCCGGTTGGAGACGACGAACACGCCGTGCTCGGCGAACAGGCGCTCCGCCGCGGTGAGGATGACCTCCCGGGTCTCCGCGGAACGGGCGGCCTTGGCGGACCCCTTCACCATCGGACCGGCACCTCGCACAGACCACCGACGACCAGCCCCTCGACACGGCGCAACGCGTCCGGGGCCACGGCCAGTTCGAGGCCGGGCAGGCGGCGCAGCAGCACGTCGAGCACGACCATCCGCCACCGTTGCCGGCCGGCGCCGTTGAGCGACTCGGCCATCGAGCCGTTGAAGACCCCGCCGGACTCATCGGCGGAGATGCGGGCCGCGCCCTCCGCGTCCCACCGGCGGGTGCAGCGGGGGTCGGACAGCACCTGCTTGACGTCGGCATAGCGGGTGAGCGGCGCGGCCCGGTCACCGCTGGGCAGGGTGACCGGAGCCACCGGGCAGGCGGCGCGCAGCTCCGCCCACTCCGCGGGCGCCTCCAACGCACCCGGTACGGAAAGCGGATAGGCCCGTACAGGGCCGCCGTTGCCGTGGCTCACCGCCGTCTCCCTTCGCCCTGGGGCCGGGGAGCAGTCAACGCCGGGCCCGGTCATAAGTCAAGCAACTGACTTACATCTGGGGCGGCTTGGTCATCTCAACTGTTCGAGTGCACTCCGGGGGAGGTCGTCGTTTCGGGGGCGCGCGCCCGATACCCTCCGCGCCATGGGGATCTTCGCCGACGAAGCGCGGTCGCGGCTGGCGAACCTGCTACGTATGGCAGGGAACAGCGAGCGGGACCGGGCGCTGATCATCGCCTATGTGGAGTCCACGCCCGAGCCGCCGCCGCTCGGACCACGCGGCATCCACACCAGCGGCTGCCCGCAGTGCCGGAACACCATGTGGGGCCAGCGCGATCGGGACGGGCGCCCGATCTCCGTCTGCGCGCGGTGCGGATTCGTCAAGGAGGCCGACAGTGGACTGTCCTGACTGCGGCTTGCCGATGCTGGAGCCGGGGCCGCAGAGTAACCGGCACTGCTGTTATCGATGTGGTCGCGTCGCGGCGACGGGTGAGACCGCGGACGACATCACCATTCGTGAGCGGGGCCGGCAAGAGGCGTTCGTCCTGCTCGACTACGCGATGGCGCTGCGCGGCGGGTGCCGCACACGCTCCCCGATGGAGGATCTGACCATGGGCCAGCTCATTCAGACCCGAGGCTGCGGCAAGTGCGGCGGCACCATGTACCGGACGGTGGAGACGGACGAGGACGGGAATCCGACGCAGGAGAGCCAGTTCGTCTGCTCCGCCTGCGGGCACGTGGAGTGAGGAGACGTCAGTTGTGCCCCGGGCGCGGGGCGTTCGTGGAGTGGGCGAGGTCATAGGGACGGGGGTAGGGACCCGGGGCGAAGGGGCGGTAGCGAGCCTGGGCGCCGGGGTCGATCCGGCGGGCCTCGGCGTTGAGGGCGGCGGCGCCGGTGTCGCCCCAGTGGCCGGTGGTGATCCGCCGGTCGACGGTGTGCAGCGCGGCGACCCGCTCGGCGGGGGTGAAGGTGCAGTGGCCGGCGTTGTCCACGTAGGCGTGGCGCAGGAGGCCGGTGGTGCCGGCGGTGGCCGCCGCGCGCCGGTAGGCGCTCTCGGACTGGACGGGGATCAGGGCGTCACCGGTGGTGTGGATGTCGAGTTGGGGTGTGCGGAGCCTGCCGGTGAAGGCGATGTTCTCGGCCATGTAGGCGACGGCCTCGGGGTCGGCGCCGAGCCTGGGGGCCTGCTCCAGTGTGGCGAGATCGTGGGCGAGGGACAGTCCGGCGGCCTGGTAGAGGGCCTTGACCTCCTGACGGTCGGCGGAGTGGCGGAGCATGGCGGTGTAGTTCACGCCGGTGTTCCACGACATGTTGCCGCCGGCTCGGCGTTCGGCCTCCTGCCGCCAGACGAACGCGGGCATGGCCAGCAGGCCGGTCAGCGCCTGGTACTGGTTGGCCTGTTGGGCCGGGTAGTCGGTAGGACGGGGACGCGGCTGGGCCGGGTCGTTCCAGCCGGGGATGTTGTGCAGGGCGGCGGCCAGGGCGGTCCGGGCGCGACCGGCGGCGCTGCCCTGGGCCCGGGTGACGACGCGGGTCAGGGCCCGTGCCGCGGAGCGGGCACGGGCCGGGTCGCGCAGGCCGGTCAGCGGGATGTCCGCACCGGGGGCGAGCAGCGTCTTCAGGGCGAAGGCCGGGTCGAGGGTGGAGTTCCAGTTGGCGACGCCGCCTTGGACGAGGCCGCAGGTGGACAGTGACCCGTCGATGCGGTCGGGGTGGCGTTCGGCGAGGGCGGTGGTCACCAGGCCGCCGTAGGACTGGCCCCAGGCGAGGGTGCGGCGGGCCCTGCCGACCTTCGTGGCGAAGGTGTCGAGGGTGACGAGCTGGTCGGGCACGGCCTGTTCGACGGCCCAGCCGGTGGTGGCGTAGGAGGAACCGGCGAGCGCGTAGCCCTCGGCGAGGAGCAGCTTCCTGGTGGTGTCGTCGGGTGCGTCCTGGGCCGGATTGGCGGTGCCCGACGGACGGTATCCGTGGCTGAAGAGCAGCAGGGTGCCGCGCCAGCGGGCCGGTACGTCGAGCACGTAGCCGGCGCCGGAGGGCAGCGTGCCTTCGAGGTGGACGGGCTGCCCGGCGGCGTGCGCCGGCGCGGTGGCACCGAGGGTGCCGACGGCGAGCAGGGCGGCGGCCAGGACGGTGGCCCCGCGCGGGGTGGGGGTGCGGTGCTTCACGGGCGGACTTCCTCCTCGGTCGGAACTGCGGGAGGGACGGTGGCCGCGGCGGTGCGGCCCGCGTGCGTCAGATCGCCGGATCAGGCCGGATCAGGCCCATTCGGGTCGGGGTCCGAGGTGCGCTGCAGGAGCGCGTGCAGGGTGCGCCGTTGGTCCTCGGACAGCGGTTGGAGCAGTTCGTCGGTGACTCGACGGCTCATCAGGTCGGTGTCGCGCAGGAATGTCCGGCCGTCGTCGGTGAGGACCACGATGCGACTGCGCCGGTCGCCGGGGGCGGGGCCACGCTCGACGAATCCGAGGGCCGCCAGGTCGTCGACGAGGCCGACGATGGCGCTGGGGTCGTAGCCGAGGCGGGTGCTCAACTCGCGTTGCGGGGCGCCCTCGACGGTGGCGAGGTAGCGCAGCAGTGCGTAATGGCGCAGCCGTACCCCGGACTCCTGGAGCGCGGCGTTGAACAGCTGCCCGGAGCGCAGGCCGAGCCGGTAGAGGAGATAGCCGGTGTCGGAGTGCAGGCCCCGCATCCAGGGTTGGTCGGCGTCGACGGGTTCCGGCTTGCGGGCGTGCGGTCGCTGGCTGGTGATGGCGTGCTCCCTGTTCGAGGCCCCCGGGGACCGGTGCGCGGTGTGTGTGCTCCAGCATGGCGAAAACTGATGTCGCCGACAACCATTGACGTCAACAATTATTGGTCTTAGCTTCCACATGGCGGTTCGGCGCGGATCGAGCCCGGCTCTCCGATGCCGCCGCCGGATTGCGCAACTCCCCGCTCAGAGAAGGGACTTACCGTGTCGCACCCCTCATCCGTCGATCTCACCGGCAAGGTCGCCGTGGTCACCGGCTCCGGCCGCGGGCTCGGCCTCGCCTACGCCACCGCGCTCGCCGCTGCGGGCGCCGCCGTCGTCGTCAACGACCTCGACGCCGCCGTCGCCCGACGGGCGGTTGCCACCCTCGCCGAGGCGGGCGGGAAGGCGGTCGCCGAGACCGTGGCGGTCGGGACCGCCGAGGCCGCCGACCGACTGGTCGCCCGCGCCGTGGACACCTTCGGCCGGCTGGACGTACTGGTCACCAACGCCGGCATCCTGCGCGACCGGATGCTGTGGAAGATGACCGACGACGACTTCGACGCCGTCGTCACCACGCATCTGCGGGGCACTTTCACCTGTGCCCGGGCCGCCGCCGTCCGGATGCGCGCACAGGGCGAGGGCGGCAGCCTGGTGCTGGTCGGCTCGCCCGCGGGCCAGCGCGGCAACATCGGGCAGACCAACTACGCGGCGGCCAAGGCCGGAATCGCGGCCATGGCCCGCACCTGGTCGATGGAACTGGCCGGATCGGGCATCACCGTCAACGCCGTCGTGCCGGTCGCCGCCACCGCCATGACCGAGACCATCCCCGCGTTCGCCCCGTACGTCGAGGCGATGCGGCGGGGCGAGCCACTGCCGGACGCGCTGCGCAAGGGCGAGGGGTTCGGCACCCCCGAGGACTGCGCCGCCCTCGTGCCCTTCCTCGCCTCCGACGCGGCCCGCGGGATCACCGGACAGTGCCTCGGCATCGGCGGGGACAAGCTCGCCCTGTGGTCGCACCCGCAGGAGATCGCGACCGCGTACGCCGACGGCGGTTGGACCCCGGAGACGATCGCCACCGCCTGGCCCACCTCGGTCGGCCGCACCCCGCAGACCGTCGGCATCCCCGCCCCCGAACTCCCGGAGGCCCGATGACCGGCATCGACCCGGCCTCGCTCACCGCGATCGACGTGCACACCCACTGCGAGGTCTCCGCCCGCGGGCAGGCATCGCTGCCGGCCGAGCTGCACGACGCCTCCAGCGCGTACTTCAAGGTCCGGGGCGCCCGGAAACCGACGCTCCGGGAGACGGCGGCCTACTACCGGGAGCGCAGAATGGCCGCGGTGATCTTCACGGTGGACGCCGAACACGCCACCGGCACCGCCCCGGTGCCCAACGAGGAGATCGCCGAGGCCGCCGCCGCCCATCCCGACGTGCTGATCCCGTTCGCGTCCGTCGACCCCTTCCGGGGCCGCGCCGGAGTGCGGCAGGCCCGCCGCCTGGTCGAGGAGTACGGCGTGCGGGGCTTCAAGTTCCACCCCAGCATCCAGGGGTTCTTCCCCAACGACCGGCTCGCCTACGGCCTGTACGAGGTGATCGAGGAGACCGGCACCATCGCGCTGTTCCACACCGGCCAGACCGGCATCGGGGCCGGCGTCCCGGGCGGCGGCGGCATCCGGCTGAAGTACTCCAACCCGCTGCACGTCGACGACGTCGCCGTCGACTTCCCGCATCTGAAGGTCATCCTGGCCCATCCGTCGTTCCCGTGGCAGGACGAGGCGCTGGCCGTGGCCACCCACAAACCGGGCGTCCACATCGACCTGTCCGGCTGGTCGCCGAAGTACTTCCCGCCCCAACTGGTCCGGTATGCCAACTCGTTGCTCAAGGACAAGGTGCTCTTCGGCTCCGACTTCCCGGTCCTGACGCCGGACCGTTGGCTCACCGACTTCGCCGACCTCCCGATCAAGGACGCGGTCCGCCCGAAGATCCTCAAGACCAATGCCGCCCGGCTGCTGGGGCTCACCGGCTCCGGCTCCTGAAGGGGAACGTGATGCGCAACGACGGACTGGGGTCCTGGCCCGCCCGCCGGGCCCGCAAGACCCCGCACCGCACCGCCCTGCTCCACGGCTCCTCCACCGTCACCCACGGCGAGCTCCACCAGCGCACCACCCGTCTCGCCCACGCCCTGCGGGCCGCCGGTCTCCGCCGCGGCGACCGCGTCGCCTACCTCGGCCCCAACCACCCCTCCTTCCTGGAAGCCCTCTTCGCCGCCGGCCTGCTCGGCACGGCCTTCGTCCCGCTCAACACCCGCCTGACCGCCCCCGAACTCGCCCACCAGATACGGGATTCCGGCGCCGCCGCCCTGCTCCACTCCCCCGGCTGCGCCGCGCTCGCGGACGCGGTCCGCGCCGCGACCGGCCTGCGGACGGTCCTGCCGGCCGCCGGCCCCGCGTACGAGGACCTGCTCGCCGCCGCGCCCACCACCCTGATCGACGAACCCGTCACCCACGACGACCTCGCCCTCATCATGTACACCTCCGGGACGACCGGCCGTCCCAAGGGCGCGATGCTCACCCACGGCAACCTCACCTGGAACGCCGTCAACGTCCTGGTCGACCTCGATCTGCTGGCCGACGAGACCGCCCTGGTGGCCGCACCGCTGTTCCACACCGCGGCGCTGAACATGCTCGCCCTGCCGGTCCTCCTCAAGGGCGGCCGCTGCGTACTGGTCGAGTCCTTCGACCCGGGCGGCACCCTCGACCTGGTCGAACGGCACCAGGTCACCGCCATGTTCGGGGTGCCGACCATGTTCGACCGGATCGCCCGGCACCCGCGCTGGGCGACGGCCGACCTGTCCAGCCTCCGCCTCCTCAACTGCGGCGGCTCGCCCGTCCCCACCCCCCTCATCGCCGCCTACCAGGCGCGCGGCCTGACCTTCCTGCAGGGCTACGGCATGACAGAGGCGGCCCCCGGCACCCTCTTCCTAGACGCCGAACACGCGGTGACCAAGGCCGGATCCGCCGGAGTGCCGCACTTCTTCACCGACGTACGCGTCGTCCGGCCCGACCTCAGCCCGGTGGACGTCGGGGAGACCGGCGAGGTGGTGGTCCGCGGCCCGCACGTCATGCCGGGCTACTGGGGACGGCCGGAGGAGACCGCCGCCGCCTTCACCGACGGCTGGTTCCGCAGCGGCGACGCCGCCCGGATCGATGCCGACGGCTACCTCACCATCGTCGACCGCATCAAGGACGTGATCATCTCGGGCGGTGAGAACGTGTACCCCGCCGAGGTGGAGGACGCCCTGCTCGCCCACCCCGACGTCGCCGAGTGCGCCGTCATCGGCGTGCCCGACGCGACATGGGGCGAAGCGCCCCGGGCCCTCGTCGTCCCGCGCCCCGGCACCACGCCCCGCCCGGACGATCTGCTCGCCTCGCTCCGCGGACACCTCGCCACGTACAAGATCCCGAAGTCCCTCGTGCTGGTGGCCGAGCTGCCCCGCACCAGCGCCGGAAAGCTCCTCAAACACCGGCTCCGCGCCGAGCACGGCAACGCCTGACCACCCCACCGCCCGCCTTCAGGAGACCTCCATGACCGTCACCGTCAACGGACTCGACGCCCTCAAGCGGCTCGCCGGCAGCGCTCTGGGCAGCAGCGACTGGATCACCGTCACCCAGGACCGGATCAACGGCTTCGCCGACGCCACCGACGACCACCAGTGGATCCACGTGGACCCCGAGCGGGCCGCGGACGGCCCGTTCGGGACGCCGATCGCGCACGGCCATCTGACGCTCGCCCTCTTCATCCAGCTGTTCACCGGGCTCCTCGACGTCCACGGCGTCACCACCAAGGTCAACTACGGGCTGAACAAGGTACGGTTCCCCGCGCCCGTCCCGGTGGGCTCCCGGCTGCGGCTCGCCGCGCGACTGACCGCCGTCGACGACGTGCCCGACGGCGTCCAGGTCACCGTCGACGGCACCGTCGAGATCGAGGGTGGGTCGAAGCCGGCCTGCGTCCTGCAGAGCCTGTCCCGCTTCTACGCCTGACGCCCACCGCGGTGGGGCGGGCGGGGCCGCTCAGTCCTTGCGGCCCGTGACGGCCACCGTCACGCCCAGGCCGATCATCGTGAGCCCGCCGGCCCCGCCGACCGGCGAGAGCCGCCGGGGCGACCGGGCGAACCACGTCCGCGCGGTGGCCGCGACCAGCCCCCACACGCTGTCGGAGGCCATCGCGATGACGTTGAAGACCAGTCCGAGCAGCAGCATCTGCCCGGCGACGTGCCCCTGGCCGCGGTCGACGAACTGCGGCAGCTTGAAGACCACGACGGAGCGCTCCACGACGGCCCCGGTCCCCAGGGCCACGGCCACGGCCACGGCCACGATGAGCACATGGGCGCCCAGGGTGTTGCCCACCACCGTGGTCAACGCGGCGCGCCGCCCCTGCGCCAGCGCCCGCCCGATCACGAACAGCACGCTGGGCCCCGGGACCACGATCAGCAGGAACGACACGGCCGCGAAGGCCGGTAGCCGGTCGGCAGACACCATGGCACCACCCATGTAAGTACGGGCACGTTGCGCCCGTCAGTGCCCTGGTGCACGGGGCAGTTCACGCCCGGGTGAGCGCGCGGTCGGTGAGGGCCGCCGCCGCGCCGGTGTAGTGGCCGGGGTCGGTGAGGGACGCCAGGTCCAGTCCCGCCAGGGCCGGTTCGGCCGAGAGGGCCCCGGCCAGGGTTCCGCCGCCACGACGGACGGTGTCCGCGGCTTCCGTCAGCAGGCGGCGGGCGCGGGCCCGGCCCAACCGGGCGGCGAGGACGGCGGTCAGCCGCTCCGACACCACCAGCCCGCCGGTCAGGTCCAGGTTCACGCGCATCCGGTCGGGGTGCACGCGCAGGCCCGCGACGAGTTCCGCGGCGTCCCGGGCCGCTCCCCCGGCCAGGCGCAGCAGATCCCGCAGGGTCTCCCACTCGGCGTGCCAGGCGCCGGCGGGCCGCTCGTCCTCCGCGGCGACACCGCCGTGGAGCACCGCCGCCAGCGCGGGCGCCCGGCGCGCCGCGGCGGCCAGGAGCGTGGCCCGGACCGGGTTCGCCTTGTGCGGCATCGCCGACGAGCCGCCGCCGGCGCCCTCGCTGACCTCGCCGATCTCGGTGCGGGAGAGGACCAGCACATCGGCGGCGAGCTTGCCGAGTGCCCCGACGGCGAAGGCGAGGGCGCCGGCCAGATCGGCGACCGGGGTGCGCAGGGCGTGCCAGGGCAACACGGGCTCGGCCAGGGCGACTTCGCGGGCGTAGGCACCGAGCAGGCGCACCGTCACGTCCGGCGGTGCCGCGTCCTCCACCTCGGCGTAGGCGTGGAAGGCCGCCAAGGTGCCTGCGGCGCCGCCCAGTTGGGCCGGCAGGGAGCTCCGTACCGCGGTGAGGCGGTCCCGGGCGTCCAGCACCAGGCCGCGCCAGCCCGCGGCCTTGAGCCCGAAGGTGGTCGGGACGGCGTGCTGGGTGAGGGTGCGGCCGGGCATGGGGGTGGCGCGGTGCCGGGCGGCGAGGCGGGCCAGCGTCCCGGCGGTGCGTTCCAGATCGGCCGTGATCGGCCGCATCGTGCGGTCGGCGACCAGCATCGACGCGGTGTCGAGGATGTCCTGGCTGGTGGCACCGCGGTGCACGTACGGCGCATGGGCGGCGGGCACCGCCGCGGTCAGTGCGGCGACCAGGGGGATGACCGGGTTGCCGCCGGCGCGCCCGCGCAGCGCGAGCTCGCGGGCGTCGAACCGGTCGGCGCGGGCGGCCTCGGTGACCGCGCGGGCCACCGCGTCGGGCGCCAGGCCGAGGGTCGCCTGGGCCCGGGTGAGAGCCGCCTCGGCGTCCAGCATCGCCTGGAGGAACGCCGTGTCGCCGGTGGCCGCCTCTGCCGTCGAGCCCACCCGCACCGGGTCGAGCAGGCCGACGTCTTCGGCGCCGCGACGCTCGGCGCGACCGCCCCCGCCGTCCGCGTCCTGCCGGCCGGCCCGGTCATCACGCTCGCCACGGTCGTCGCTCATGCGCGCTCCAGGAGGACCGGCACGAGCGGCGCACAGGGGGTCGTCACGTCAGCGGCCCTCCTCGATCCAGGTGGCGGTGGGGCCGTCGAGGACGATGTCCCAGTGGTAGCCGAGGGACCACTCCGGCGCCGACAGGTCGTGTGCGTAGCGGGCGACGAGCCGTTGCCGTGCGGCGTCGTCGGTGACGGACTGCAGGATCGGGTCGTGGCGGAAGAGGGGGTCGCCGGGGAAGTACATCTGCGTGATGAGCCGCTGGGCGAACGCGGTCCCGAAGAGCGAGAAGTGGATGTGGGCGGGCCGCCAGGCTCCGGTGTGGTTCCGCCAGGGGTACGCGCCCGGCTTGATGGTGGTGAAGGCGTAGCCGCCGTCGTCGCCGGTGAGCGCCCGGCCGACGCCGGTGAAGTTCGGGTCGAGCGGCGCCGGGTGCTGGTCGCGCTGGTGGGCATAGCGCCCGGCGGCGTTGGCCTGCCAGATCTCGATCAGCTGGCCGCGTACGGGGCGACCGGACCGGTCCAGCAGCCGGCCGCTGACGGTGATCCGTTCGCCGAGCGGTGCGCCCTGGTGCTGGCGGGTCAGGTCGCAGTCGAACTCGGTGACGTCGGTCCGTCCGAAGGCGGGCGAGGCCAGTTCGACGGCCTCGGGATCCTGTCGCACCGCCACCTCGACCAGCGGCTGACGGGGGTGGCGCAGCGCGCTGGACCGGTACGGCGGGTAGTTCCGGGCCGGATGCGGCGTGCGCGGGGCGCCCTCGGCGACGGCCTTCTCGTACGCCGCCCGCTCCCGCACGATCTCGCGGTCGATCTCGCCTTGCGTGGCTGCCGCGGGTGCTGCCATGGGTACTGAACTCCCTTGCTTCCGTGGCTCGTTGGCATGGTGCTGTGCTGTCCGGCGGCCGGATTCCGCCGGCTCGACGCTCCGGTCGGGCGTCGTCGGGCGACGGTCACGCCCCGGGCGGCGGCGGGGCCGGTGCGCTCCCGTCCGCCGCCGGACGCGGAATCCGGAGCGGCGCGGCCGTCTTCGCTACGATCTCCTCGACCGTGACACCGGGCGCCCGTTCGACGAGGACGAAGCCGTCCCGGCCGATGTCGAAGACACCGAGATCGGTGATGATCCGGTCGACGCAGGCCCGTCCGGTCAGCGGGAGCGAGCACTCCGCGACGAGTTTCGCCGCACCGTCCTTGGCCGTGTGGGTCATCGCGACGAGGACGGTGCGGGCGCCGTGCACGAGATCCATGGCACCGCCGATACCGGTGATCATCTTGCCGGGGACGGCCCAGTTGGCGAGGTCTCCGTGCCGGGACACCTGCATGGCGCCGAGCACCGCGACGTCGATGTGGCCGCCGCGGATCATGCCGAAGGAGAGCGCGGAGTCGAAGTAGGCGGCGCCGGGCAGGACCGTGACCGTCTCCTTGCCGGCATTGATGAGGTCGGGGTCGAGTTGCTCCTCGGTGGGGTACGGTCCGGTCCCCAGGACCCCGTTCTCCGACTCCAGGACCACCTCCACCCTGTCGGGAAGGTAGTTGGGGATGAGGGTGGGCAGTCCGATGCCGAGGTTGACGTACTGACCGTCCGTCAGCTCCCGAGCCGCCCGCGCGGCCATCTCCTCACGGGTCCACGGCATCAGCGCCTCCCCCTCCCCGGGGTTTCCGGTGCGGCGACGGTGCGCCGTTCGATCTGCTTGTCGGCGGCCTGTTCCGGGGTGAGCGACACCACCCGCTGGACGAAGATGCCCGGCAGATGGACCTGGTCCGGATCGATCTCGCCGGGATCGACCAACTGCTCCACCTCGGCGAGGGTGATCCGTCCGGCCATCGCCGCGAGGGGGTTGAAGTTCCGGGCGGACTTGGCGAAGACCAGGTTGCCGTGCCGGTCCCCCTTGGCGGCGCGGACGAGCGCGAAGTCGGTGCGGATCCCCCGTTCCAGCACGTAGCGGCGCCCGTCGAACTCCCGCACCTCCTTGGGCGGCGAGGCCACCGCGACCCCGCCCGCACCGTCGTACCGCCAGGGCAGCCCACCGTCGGCGACCTGGGTGCCGACGCCGGCCGGGGTGTAGAAGGCGGGGATGCCGGCGCCGCCGGCGCGCAGCCGCTCGGCGAGCGTGCCCTGCGGGATCAGTTCGACCTCCAACTCGCCGGCCAGGTAGCGGCGGGCGAATTCCTGGTTGGCGCCGATGTACGAGCCGGTGACGCGGGCGATCCGGCCCGCGGCGAGCAGCACCGCCAACCCCCGCTCCATCGCACCGCAGTTGTTCGAGACGACGCCCAGGCCACCGACCCCCGTCTCGTGCACGGCGCCGAGGAGCACCTCGGGCACACCGCTGAGCCCGAAGCCGCCGACGGCCAACGATGCCCCGTCGCGCACATCAGCCACCGCCTCGGCGGCCGAGGCCACCACTTTGTCCATCCGCCACCCCTCCCGCTCCATATAATCAGTACACTGACTATCTCTGGCAGTTCAGCAGCGTGACATGATGAGTTGCCGCGAGCAAGACCCTCAGTGCTCTGAGCATTGGCGAGAGGAACAGGAACCCATCGTGCCCGCGCTCGACCTGAGCACCCACCCCGGCCATCTGGCCCGGCGGCTGCAGCAGGCGCACACGCTGCTGTGGACCACGGTCGTGTCGGAGGACGTCACGTCCCCGCAGTTCGCCGTGCTGAACACACTGGTCGGCGAGGACGGCCTCAACCAGCGGACGGTGGGCGAGCGGGTCGGCCTGGACCGCTCCACCATCGCCGAGGTGGTCCGCCGCCTGGCCGCCCGAGGGCTGCTCGACAAGGTGCGCGACGCCAGGGACGGCCGGCGCGCCGTGCTCCGCCTCACCGGCGAGGGCGCCGCGCTGCACCGCAGGCTCTCCGGTCGCACCGCCCGGATGAACCAGATCTTCCTGGCGCCCTTGAGCCCCCAAGAGCGGTCCACGTTCCTGGAATTGCTGCAACGGGTCTCCGAAGCGGCCGAGCAACTGCGCGACCCCGCCGCCCGACCACCGGACGAGCCGGCACCGTGAGCCAGCGGAACGGCCCGGACCACGAACGACGGGGCCCGCCCCGTCCCTGACCGGAGTGACCGGAGGGAACGAGGCGGGCCCATCGTCTGGACACCGCGACTCACATGGCCAAACGAGATCGCCTCAGCGCTTCTTGCCGCCCTTGTGGTGATGGTGGTGCTTCTCGGCGTTGACGCAGATGTTGCCGAAGGCCGGGTTCAACACCGCCGCGAAGTTCGCGGTGTTGCCGCACAAGTTGATGGGAACGTGCACCGGGATCTGGATGAGGTTGCCCGAAATGACGCCGGGCGAACGGACGGCGGCGCCGCCTGCGTGGGCGTCGGCGAACGCAGCCGAACTCCCGCCCAGTGCGGTTCCGGCCGCGAGCGCAGCCATGGCGGTAATCCGAGTGATCCGTGACATTCCGAACCTTTCGATCAAACCAAGCGACCCACTGCCGCTCACTGACCTTCCCTTCGGCATGCAGAACGCCATCATTAGGGCAAGAGCCAACAATTCCCTCTTTCGCGTCGTTTCGGCCACACCCGCCGTGTCATGCGCGACGGCCGGATCGTCCGTCGCTACCCGTCAACCCACCATCGAGGCGTGGCAGTAGGCGCAGGTGGTGGCGCCGGAGATCTCGGCGTGACGACCGCAGTCGGGGCACACCTCGCCCAGCCGGCACGCGGCCTCGCCGCCCTCCTCCCGCAGAGAACCCGACGCGCCGACCCGTAAGTGCCGCGCCAGCACCCTGGCGTGGCTGAGGTGTATCGGCGTGACGGCGGTCTGCAGGATCAGCGGCCCACCGCACGCCAACCCGTGCAGGCGCCGAAGCCCCGCGGCACGCACCGACTCCCGCAGCTCGTGCTCGTAGCGGCGGGCGAACGCCGGGTACCTGGCCTCCTGTACGCCGTACCACCGCCACAGCGCGGCCGACGGCGCGACGGCCGCCAGCCAGACATCCGGGCGGGTGATCCCGGACAGGCGCGCCAGGGGCAGGCTTCGGTCGACCAGCACCCGGATACCGGGCCACGGCCGCGCGGCGGCGTACATCGATTCCGTCCAGACCCTGCGGGCGACCTCACCAACGGCCTGGCCATGACGTTCCGGTCGTTCCTCACCGCTCACCGGGCGAACTCCTTGTCATCAGGCGGCACGCCGAGGTTCTCATGCGCCGTTCGCGCCGCGGCGGACCCGCGCCCGGCCCGGCGGTCAGGCGTCGCCGGTGGCTTCGCCGCCCGCCGCGGCGTGCTGGGCGCGGGCCCGTCGCAGGGCGGCGTCGAAGTCACGCTGGGTGTCGTCGCACCAGTGCAGCAGATCGACAAGGACACAGCTCAAAGTCTCGCCAGGACTGCGCCGCCAGCCCTCACCAGACAGCGTGTACGTCTGCAGAGCCTCGTTCACGCGCCGCACCGCCGCCTCGCGCCCGTCCACACCGCTCATATCGCCTCTCCCTGTCTTCCGGTCCGCCTCTTCGCGCCGCCCGTCGGACCCTTCGTCACGCCGTGACCACGCCGCAGAAAAGTGTAATGGAGTGCATTTTTGCAGTGCGATTCATTTTTCTCCGTCGCCCGAAGACACGCTGCCGTGCCGGCCGCATCTGCCGCGCCGACCGTTTCCCCCGCCCCACCCCCTCCGCTTCCACCCTCGCCCTCGCCTTCACCTACGACATGCCCCTGGGCAGCCACCGGGCGGACACCCGGGCACGGGCGGCGAGGTGGGTCACGTAGGCGTCGCGGACGTCGTCCGGGGTGCCGAACCCGGGCTCGTCGGTCAGCCATGCGTCCGGTACGGCGGCGACGACCCGGCGCAGCAGCCGCGGTGTCACCCGGTGCGCCAGCTCGGCGTCCGCCGCCGCCATGTCGAGGCCGGGCGAGCCGAGTGCGTGCGACCGGAAGTCATACGCCTTGCCTACCGCATCCGCCGCACTCTCCCACCGGTGATGGAACACCAGCGACGCGCCGTGGTCGATGAGCCACAGACGGGGCTCCTGATGGCCGGAAGTCGGCCATGTCATGAGATTCGAGCTGTGCACGGTACGGTCCACATTCGCGGTGAACGCGTCCAGCCAGAGGATCCTGGCGGCCTCCACCGGGTCGACACCGGGCCCGTCCGGCGTGAAGTCGGCGGCTCCCGGCAGATAGTCCATGCCCAGGTTGAGTCCAGCACTGGCGTGCAGCAGGTCCTGCACCTCCTGGTGCGGTTCCTCGGCGGCAACCGATGGATCGAAGTTCACCAGCACCAACTCCGGTACCCGCAGCCCGAGGTGACGCGCCAGTTCGCCCACGATGATCTCGGCGACGAGCGCCTTGCGCCCCTGCGCCGAGCCGGTGAACTTGACCACGTACATCCCCAAGTCGTCGGCCTCGACGACGCCGGGGACGGAGCCGCCGCTCCGCAGCGGGGTCACATACCGCACGGCCGTCACCGTGCGCAGCCCGCCCAAGGGTTTCTCCATACGTTCCTGCCTCTGCCCCGCTCGCCGGCACCTGCCACACAAAAGTGAAATGCATTGCAAATATACAACGCGGTGTATTTTTGCGAGCTTCCACGGGAGGGTCGGTCGCGACCGTGGGGATGGGTGAGCCGGGAATCGGATCGATGACGGACCACGACGGGTGGTCTCCGTCCCGCACGGCTACCGCTCCCCCTACGGCTCGACCGGCTCCGCATGCGACGCGAGCTGGAGCGCCGCGTCGTGGTCGTGGGTGGGGACGACGGTGGCGAAGTGGCGCGCCAGGTGCAGGCGGTGCAGGGTCTTGAAGGTGAGATCGCGGTCGAAGTCAGCGAAATTGCCGGGGTAGCTGGCCTTTTGGCGAATCTCGCCGATCTGCAGCGAATGCCAGGCGGCATCGCCCGCCAACAGGATCCAGCCGTGCGGGGTGTGGGCGAGCACGCCGATACTGCCCGGGGTGTGGCCGGCGAGGTCGACCAGGACAACGCTGCCGTCGTCGAACAGGTCGTGGCTGTGGGTGAAGGTGAGGATCGGCGGGCCGTCGAGGTCGTACTCGACGACGGGGCGACCCTTCAGGGAATCGCGCACGCCGCCGACAGGAGCGACCGTGCCTTGTGAGATCCAACTGTGCTCGACGCCGTGCAGGTACACCGGCAGACCCGGCAGGTCGAGCAACCCGCATACGTGATCCCAGTGCGCGTGTGTCGGCAGCGCGAATTGCGGGGCGGGCAGATGAGACTCGCTCCGCAGCGCGGTGATCGTCGGGATGGTGTCGGCCGGCGGGCGCACGGCCATCCGCAGGGCTCTCGGCAGTTGCGCGATGGCGCGCCGATCGGCATCGGTGCAGAAGCCCGGATCGACGATGAAGGTCGCCTCGGGGTGCTGGATCACGAACGAGGTCAGCGAGTTGGCGATACGGAGCGGCGAGAAGCGTCCCTCCGCGACAGCCGCTGTCGGTACCTGCCGTGGTACCTGCGCCAACGAGGTCACCGTGACGGTGCGCTGAGCGGTGGGCAGTCCCGCGTTGTCGAGGGAACGCAGGAACCGCTCGTCGGAGCGCCGTGGGCGCAACATGCCGCGCACCGACCCGACTGCCGTGGCGCAGCATGCGAACAGGCTGGGGGTGCGTACTGGATCAGACATGATGGAACGGTAAAACCTCATGTCGACGTGAAGTCAAGGACGCATCATGGCCACAGCCCAGGCGATGAAGATCGGTGACGCCGCAGCCGCCCTCGGTATCGAGGCGCATGTGCTCCGGTATTGGGAGTCGGTCGGACTGCTCGCGCCGCCACGCAGCCGGTCGGGCCATCGCAGCTATGACGAGCACGCCCTGAACCACGCCCGGCTGATCCAGATCCTGCAACGCGCCGGACTGTCCCTCGATCAGATACGGCAACTCGGCTCCAGCGCCCATGAGGAACGCCTGGCCCTCATCGCCGCTCGCCGCGCGGAGACGCGCGAGCGAATCGCCCTGCTACAGGCCACCGATCAGTTCCTCGAGCACCTTGCCGCCTGCAGCCACCCCATCATCGCCGAATGCCCGGAATGCTCAGACTTCACCAAGAAGGGTGAGCCGATGCCCGGCTGACCGAACAGCGCGCGGTCGTCGCCGTTCGCACCGCCTACGGCATCCCGCCTGGGTGCCCCCCACATACGGAGCGTTCGACGCAGGGGCCAGGCCGAGCCTCCGTCCCCACACCACAGACTCCCCCGGCATGGCCGAGACATTGTTCAGACGCGACGGAAGCCGCCGACCGGACTTCCCTCAGGAGCCTGGGGCTTCTCTCAAGGACCTTGCGGGGGGAACTCAGCCCATCCGCCTCTGCTGCACCGCGGTGAGTGCACGGACGACGAGGATGCCGGCCACGGCCGCGCCCACGATGACCACATCGGCCGCCAGCAGGAACCGCACGTCCGTATAGGCACGCGCGATGACATCATCCGTGGGGACGGTGTACATCAGCCCGGCCCCGCTCAGCAGCCCGGCCAGCCACAGACCCCACCACCAATTCACGGCGCGCGGCACCCGCTCTCCCGGGGCGCTCCCGTGGTGGACGTCCACGACGATCCCGCGGGGCACCCACAGGTTCATGACGGGCACGATCCAGCCCGCGTAGACCCACGGCCAGGCGTAGCGCGGCGCCTTCCCGGAAAGGGCGTGCGCGTTGTCCCGCACGCGCAACAGCCATATGAGAAAGGCGATCGCGCACAGCAGCGTGGTCGCGTCTCCCACGGCACTGACCATGTGGTAGCCGTTCTCCAGCCCGGTCAGCGGGCGGTGCCGGCCGTCGCCCTGGTCCGGCAGCCCGGACGGCGGCAACCCCGCCGCGGCGAGCCGGACCTGCCACACGGCCCGGGCCGCCCAGGCACCGCCGGCGAGGACGAAGGCGGCGACGGCGCTGTGGGCGGCGCCCCGTACCGGACGCAGGGCCGACTGAGTCATCTCATCGTTCACCTGGCAATCCTGACCTACGACGAGCCCGACTGGCACAGTCCCCTCGGGCCGCCCCAGGCGGTGACGGCGTTCTCTCCGCAGAAGCCCATGTTGCGGACGGGTTCAGGGGTTTCGCCGGGCTTGCCTTGGTGCGACCGGGCTACCGCGCCCAGCGGCCCATGGCCGGTGCGGTCCCGATCAGGCACTCGATCTCGGTCGGGAAGCCGGCGAGGGCGTGGGCGGTCAGGCGCAGGTTGCCCTCCAGGCAGACCAGGGCGTCCTGCCTCTCGCCGACGAAGATGAGCGGGGGAAACCGCTCGCCTCGGACGAGCGCGTGGGCTGCGTCGACGTACGGTTCGTTGGGGACGTCGAACGCCCGTCGCCCTGCCTTGATGCGTGCGGCCGCGTCGGTCGGTCGGCGGCTGCCACCGGACAGTTCGACCCAGTAGGAATAGTCGAGGTAGCGGACGCCGGACGCCGCGTCGGCGGACAGGAGCGCCCTGATCCATGTGACGCGGCCGGGGAAGTTCTCGAACAGGTCGCGGTTCTCGCCGTACCCGCGCGTCGCGGCGAGCAGGGCGCGACGTGCGAGGTTCGCCCCGGCGTCGGACAGATCCGGATGCGTCAGCAACTGTTCGGCCTGCCCGCCTGCGGCCAGGTGGGACTGGAGGTTCGGGCCGAACCGACGGCTGGTCAGCTCGCCGCTCAAGAAGGAGGCGATCATCTCGTCCTCGCTGCTCATCCCCAGCACCTGCACGACCACCAGCATAGGATCCGACCTCGTCGTCATGCGGGCGCGGTGATGCGGACCTGCCTGGCTACCCCGCCGTCAGTGCGGTGACCAGTTCGTCCAGTCCGTCGAACTGCCCGTCGAAGGCGTCGGAGTGCGTCGGCGGATCGCCGACCGGTCGCCGGACGTAGGCGGTTCGCATGCCCAGTGCCTGAGCTCCGCGGAGGTCCCAGGCGTGGGCGGCCACCATGAGCACGTTTTCCGGTGGGCATCCCGCGGTGTCGACGGCGAGCCGGTAGACCTCCGGCGCCGGCTTGTAGGCCAGGACGGCTTCGCTGGACAACGCCTGGTGCCAGCGCAGCCCGGCATGCGCGTTGAGGCGCAGCAGGGCGGTGCGGCCGGCGTTGGAGAGGCCGAGCACGGGGAACCGCCGCGCAATCCGCTCGACTCCGGCAACGGAGTCGCTCCAGGGGCGCAGGCGCTGACCTGCTGTCGCCAACCGGGCGACGGCCGCCGCGTCGGTGAGGCCGACGTGGTCGGCCACCCGTTGCGCTGCCTCTCCGTCGATGGTCTCGGTGTTGGCGTATGCGCGGTGTCCTTGCGCGATGCGTTGCTGTTCGAGCTCCACATGCTGCTGCCACAGGGTGAGCAGTTCGTCGACGGACCCGTCGTCGGATGCGGGGACCGCCTCGCGAATGGCCGCTCGCAGCCCGCTGGGTTCGTCGACCAGTGTTCCGAGGACGTCGAAGACGACCACCTCGACGTCGTGGATCTCGGTCATGCGCTCTCCCGTCCGCACTGGTGTCACCGGCTCAGCGGGTGACGATCTTGCCACCGGCACCGTCACCCGTCAAGGCGGTGACGCGCTGCTCGCTTGGTAGGCGGCGGCCCGGCCTCCGTCGGACCGACGGCGCCGTGTCGTCCCGTGATCACGGAGGTCAAGTGGTGGGGCAGGGTGGGGTGAAGTCGACCGCCGCGAAGTACCGCGCCCATGCGGTGCCCGTGATCCGTGGGTACGCGCTGTCGCGGATGCGGGCGGCGACCCTGTCCGGGCCGGTGTCCCGCAGCCGGATCGTGAAGTCGTTGCCGCCGCTGGCCAGGGTGTTGCCGTGCGGGCCGAATGCCACGGCCGGTACCGGATCCGAGTGACCGATGAGGGCGACGGGAGCCGAGGCGCCGTGCGCCTCCCACAGCAGGACCTTGCCGTCCGCGGCGTCGGCTGCCAGTCGCCGGCCGTCCGCGGAGAAGGCCAGTGCGTAGAGCCAGGAGCCGGAAGCCCGTAGCCGTGTCGGCGTCCTCCGGTTGGAACGTCGACAGTCCGGCGTACGGCGCCTCCCGCGGACCGGTTTCGCCGGTCTCACCGTCAGGCGTCGCGATCGAGATCTCGGCCGCGACCGCATGCCATCGGGCCTCCCATGCGCGGCGGTCCCCCTGACACGCCGCGACGTACGCCAGCGTGACGCTCAGGCTCGGAAACGTGCGCCCGCCCGCGGCGTCCGACAGCGTCGTGGACGAATAGTGCGCCCTCTCGGCCAGTTCCCGGTAGGGCGGCCGTCCCGCCGCCCCGCGCAGCTTCCGCAGGTCGGCCGCGAACCCTGTCAGGGGACCGGAGTCCGGGTCCAGCGGGCGTTCGGCACGTGGCATGGCCTTCCTTTCAAGGAGCCTCTCCGCAGCCGCGACGCGGGGCGGTTGGTTGTCCGGCTGTTGTTGTCCGGCGTCCGCGTCCCGGCCCCGGACAACCCTCAGCGGCTGGACAGAGGCCAGCGCGACCGCGCACCGGCCATAGGGAGGGAAAGCATGAAAACCGCGAAACGGCTGTTGCCGCTGCTGGCGGCCATCGGGCTCGCGGTCGGCGGTACCTTGACGGGTCCGCCGGCATTCGCCGCGACACCGCTGCTCAGGTCCAACCTGAACGGAAGGTGCGCCGACGCCTTCGCGTTCCATCAGGAGAACGGCGCCTCCACCGTGACGTGGGACTGCACCGGCAACACCAATCAGCAGTGGCGCTGGGACGGCGAGCAGATCCGTTCCGGCCTGAACGGCAAGTGCCTGGAGATCTACGCCTTCGCCCCGGGCGACATGGGTTCGGTGAGCATGTGGGACTGCGACGGCGGCAGCAACCAGAGATGGTTCCGGAACGGCAACGAGATCCGTAGCCGGCTGAACGGAAAGTGCCTCGACATCCTGGGCGGCCGGCCCGAGAACGGCCAACTCCTGGTGAGCTGGAGCTGCAACGGAGCGGCGAGCCAGAGCTGGGACTTCTGAGCGGTGGCCCGGCCCGGCGTCTGACGCTCCGGGCCGGGCCACACCGTCGTCGAATCCGCCCATGGACGCCAGCACGCGCGGATCGGCTGCCACGGCCCAAGGCACCCACGCCTCCACGACTGCACCCGGAGTCCCGCAGACAGAAGAAATCCCGACAGGGACAAGACTTGCGCACGTCGCACGAGGCCGGGTCCGAACGGCTCACAGTCACCCGGACGGGCTAACGGGCCGTGGGGGCGGGCAGAGGACGGAGCGCGGAGGAAACCGTAAGGGACTGCAAAGATGCAGTGCGGTTCGGCCACCGGGTTAGGGTTGCCGCATGGGTGAAGGGCTGCGGGAACGCAAGAAACGGCAGACACGGCAACGCATCTCCGAAGTGGCCCTCGGCCTCTTCGTGCAGCGCGGCTTCGACCACGTCACCATCGCCGAGGTCGCCGCGGCCGCGGACGTCTCCGTCAACACCCTCTACAACTACTACGAGTCCAAGGAGGACCTGGTCCTGCCGCCGGACCAGGCGTCGCCGCAGCGGCTCGCGGACATCGTCCGCGCCCGCGAGCCCGGTGAGTCCGCCGCCCGGGCCGTCCTCGCACAGCTCCGCGCCGAACTGCGGCGCCGCGACCGCAGGGTGGGCCTGTCCACGGGGTTCGGCCGGGTCTTCGAGATGATGCGGGCCGCGCCCACCCTCACCGCCCGCCTGGAGGACCTCGGCCGGCAGATGACCGATGCGCTCGGCACCGTCCTGGCCGAGGAGACCGGTGCCGCACCCGACGATCAGACGCCCCGCGTGGTCGCCGGTCAGATCGGCTGGTTCCACTCCCTGGTCTACGGCGAGATCGGGCGGCGCATCGTGGCCGGCGAGACGCCGGACACGATCGCGGAGGCGCTGCTGGAACTCCTCGATGTGGTCGAGGAGATGCTGAGCCCCACCGCACTCGGCTACGCCACCCGCCCGTCCGGTGCGGCAGGCACGACGGAGTCAGCGCAGGTATGACGCCCCGTTGACGTCCAGTACGGCGCCGGAGGACCAGACCGCCTCGGGCGAGGCGAGGTATTTCACGGCGGCGGCGATCTCCTCGGGCGTGGCGACCCGACCGAACGGGCTCTGCTGCTCGACGGCGTCGGTGATCCGGTCGGCGACCCGTTCGGTGGCGACGAAGCCGGGGGCGACGGAGGCGACCGCGATGCCGTGCGGAGCGAGGGAGACGGCGAGCGACTGTCCCATGGCGTGCAGGGCGGCCTTCGTCGCACCGTAGGCGGGGTGGTCCGGCTCGCCCTTGAAGGCGCCGCGGGAACCGATGTTGACGATGCGGCCCTCGACCTTGTGGTCGATCATGTTCCGGGCCGCGCAGTAGGTGACGTGCGCCGCGCCCAGCAGGTTGACGTCCACGATGCGCCGCCAGGCGTCCTGCCAGTCCTCGAAGGAGGTGCGGTCCAGCGGGTGCGGGACGTTGGCCGCGGCGTTGTTGACCAGGACGTCGATCGGGCCGAGCGCCTCGACGGCCGAGGCCACCACGGCGGCCGCGCCGTCGGGGGTGCCGACGTCCCCCTGGATCAGGACGTGGCCGCTGCCCTCCAGGGCTCGCAGGGCGTCTTCGGCGGCCTCCCGACGGGACGCGTAGTGCAGGGCGACCCGGTCGCCGTCGGCGGCGAAGGCCGCGGCGACCGCCCGGCCGATGCCGCGCGAGGCTCCCGTCACCAGTACGGTCCGGTTCCGGCTCATCGGGCATCCTCCAGCGGTGGGGGCGGCCCGGCGGCCGCGCGGCGCAATGATCTTGCCGAACAGCCTCGCACGCGGCACTGCGGAAGAGAAGACCGGGGCGCTCCGCCCCGCGCCGTAGCGGGCGGGTGCGCCCCGGGTGTGCCTCTCAACTCCGCCCGGATGTCGGCCGGTTGCTCGACCATGGGCGACGTCGACCCGCCGACCGGCGGGTTCGGATCACTTGCCGAGCGCGGCGACGCCGGCCTGGGCGAACTGCTCGTCCAGGTCGCCGCTGGGCGCGCCCGCGACGCCGATGCCCGCGATCGGGGCGCCCTTGGCCTGGACGGGAGCCCCACCGGCGAGGAACAGCGTGCCGGGGATGTCCTTCAGGGTGGGCGCCTGCTCCAGCCGCTTGACCAGGGCCGAGGTGGGCGCGTTCCACGACACCGAGGTGAACGCCTTCTCCTCGGCCGCCTGGTACGACTGCGGGCCGGCGCCGTCGCCGCGCAGCGTGACGACGGTGTTGCCGTTGCGGTCCACCACGGACACCGACACGTGCTGGCCGGCCTTCTCCGCGGCGTCCAGCGCGGCCTGCGCCGCCATGGCGGCGGCGTGGACGGTCAGATGGTCGGTGGCGACCACGTTCCGGGCCTCCGCCTGGGCGGCCGGGGCCGCGCCCGGCTTCTGGGCGTTGGCGTCCGGGGCCGCTACGGCGACGGCACCGACGGCGGCCACGCCGATCGCGGCCAGCACTGCCGCGCCGCCGATGATCCGGGCCCGCTTGGACGGCATCTGCATGGGAACTGCTCCTCTTCCTCGACCCGGGGCCGGCCGGCCCCGCGGTCCGCAGCGATTGCGGTGCTTCCATCCTTGGCGGCGCGGGGCCGGCAGCGGTCCGCGGAGCGGATGGCGTCGCGGAGCATCATGGATGACGTCGGTGTCAACCGATCGGATGACGGGTGGGGGCCGGAAACCGGGCTACGAATCAAGGATGGACGTGAAGCACGTGAGCGGTGGCCGTACCGGAGCGGCGGACGGCGAACCGCGGACGGACCCCGCGGTCGGTCCGGCCGGCCGCGGGATGGAGGCGGTGATCTCGGCCTCCTTCGTCCTGCTGCTGATCGCCGCGATGGCCCGCTTCCTGACCCATCATCCCGGCGCCCCCGGCACCTGGTGGGTGATCGCGCTCACCACGCTGCTGGCGGTGGCGTACGTGGGGCGGCCGGCCGTGGACGGGGCGATCGCGCCCCGGTGGCGGCGGGCCTGGCTCGGCGTCTTCGTCCTGGGCTGGGTGGCCCTGGTGCTCCAGGCACCGAGCTTCGCCTGGAGCGCGGTGGCGATCGTCTACACGGCGTTGCAACTGCTCCCGGCGCGGGCCGCGCTCGCGTTGATCACCGTGCTGACGGTCCTGGTGGTGGTCGCCCAGGTGCGGATCAACGGTCCGGATCCGCTGCTGATCGTCGTGCCGCCCGTGGTCGCCGGCCTGGCCGCGACGGTCTTCACGCACATGCGGCGGCAGGCGGCCCGGCAACGCTCGCTCATCGAGGACCTGGTCCGGACCCGCCGCGTACTGGCCTCCAGTCAGCGGCGGGCCGGCATGCTGGCCGAGCGCGAGCGGCTGTCGATGGAGATCCACGACACGCTCGCCCAGGCACTGTCGAGCCAGCGGATGTTGCTCCAGGCCGCCGAGCGGCTCTGGGCGGCGGACCCGGAGGCGGCCCACCGGCACATGACCACCGCCTCGGACATCGCGGAACGCAACCTCGTCGAGGCGCGCCGGTTCGTCCACGACCTGGCGCCCGCCGACCTCTCCGGCGGGGGCGGGCTGCCCGAGGCCCTGCGGGCGTTGGCCCGCCGTGAGACCGCCGCCGGGGCGTCCGCCGAGGGCACCGCGGCGGACGCCCGGACGGGCGGCCCGACCGTGCGTTTCCGGATCGACGGCGACCCCGTTCCGCTGCCGCCGGCCGTCGAGGCGGGGCTGTTGCGGGTGGCGCAGGGCGCCGTCGCCAACGTGCGCGAGCACGCGCACGCCAGCGATGTCGTCCTGACCCTCAGCTACCTCGACGAGGACGTGGTCCTCGACATCGCCGACAACGGCTGCGGCTTCACCCCGGGCCAGCAGGGCACGCAGGGGCCGGCGCCCCGTCGGGGCCACGGCCTGCTTGCCATGGAGGTCCGGTTGCGGCAGCTCGACGGCACGCTCACCGTCGAGTCGCACCCCGGGGACGGTACCGTCGTGTCCGCGGCCGTTCCGCTGCGGGCGAGCGGTCCGGCGACCGGCCCGGACGAGGAGCGATCCACATGACCCGCACCCCGCACTCCCCCGACGCGCCCGCCGCCGCGCCCGGCCGGCGGGTGCGCCTGGTGCTCTGCGACGACCATGCGGTGGTCCGGGCCGGGCTGCGCGCCCTGTTGTCCGCTGACCCGGGCATCGAGGTCGTCGGGGAGGCGGCCACCGGCGAGGAGGCGCTGGCCGTCGCCGCCAAGGAACGTCCGGACGTGGTGCTGATGGACCTCAGCCTCGGCACCGGCATCGACGGGATCGAGGCCACCCGCCGTATCGTCGCCGAGGTGCCGGGCACCCGTGTCCTGGTGCTCACCACGTACGACACCGACGCCGATGTCACCCGTGCCGTCCAGGTCGGTGCGACCGGCTATCTCCTCAAGGCCGAGCGGCCCGAGGAGTTGTTCGCGGCGATCGCCGCGGCGGCGGAGGGGCGGGCGGTGCTGTCCGCGCCCGCGGCCAACCGTGTGATGGAGCGCGTGCGCAAACCCCATGCCGCGCTCACCGAGCGCCAGTTGGACATCCTCGGCCAGCTCGCCCGGGGGCTCGGCAACCGCGAGATCGCCCGTGCCCTGTTCATCAGCGAGGCGACCGTCAAGACGCACCTGGTGCGGATCTACGCCAAGCTCGGCGTCGACACCCGGGCGGGCGCGGTCGCCGCGGCGAAGGAACAGCGGCTGATCCCCTGACCTGCCCCGGCGCGCGGACGGGAACCGGCGTCGGACGGCGTCAGTCGGTGTCCGTCGCGGCGAGGACCGCCAGGCGCCGCCGGTCCGGTGAGAGGCAGGCGAGGCCGTAGTCGTAGATCTCGTTGTGGAACCACTCCGCGTCGGCCTCGAAGTGGAACCACGTGCTGTGCAGGGCGCGTTGTGCCACCTCGTCCGCGTCGGCGCCCCTGGGCGCTCCCGTCAGGCCGGCCAGCGACTGCCAGGCCGCGAGCCGCCCGTAGGCGCCGTGCGCGCCGTCGCTGTACATGCCTCCCATCGACGCGGTGGCGAAGAGCAGGCGCCAGACGGCGTCGAGGGGGCGAAGGGCGATCTCGAAGCGGTCGGTGGGGCCGAGCCCGTCCAGACATCCCACGGGCAGGGTGGGGAGCAGTGCGGGGACGTCCTCGGGGGCGGCGGATGCCTCCAGGTGGAATACCCAGGCACCGCCGGCGCCCCAACCGCCCGCCGTCACCGCGGCGGTGACCTGTTCGTACCGCTCGCCGGTGGCGGTGTCACGCAGCGCGGAGCGCACGGTCGTCCGGGGTACCGGCGGGTCCATACGGCCCTCGCCGGGGATCCCGGTGTCCATGCCGCCGGTGCCGCCGCGCGTCGAACGGCTCGGGAAGTCGGCGTCGGCCTCGAACGCCCGGCGGTCCACCGGCAGCCAGCTCAGCGGGTGATAGCCCGCCCGGCCGAGGGGCCAGAACCGCAGCGGCAGGAAGTCGTCGATGTCCACGCCGCGGAGCACCAGTTCGTGGAAGAGGCAGGCACGCAGTTCCGCGGGCCGGTCGAGGGCACGCCCGTCGAAGACCAGCTCGGCGAGGTCCGCGACCCGCTGCCCCTCGGCCAGGAACGAGGCGATGGCGGGCAGCCGCAGGCCGGGGGACGTGGTGGACGTGCGCTGTTCGTTGAGGAGTTCCAGCAGCTGCGCGACGTTGTCCCGGCCGGGGCTGAGCGCGAGCGCCCGCATGACGTGGGCCAGGCTGCACTCGTAGGACCGAGCCCGCTCCACCGCTGTCGCGTGCCGGTCCGTCAGCACCGAACCCAGTTCCCGCAGGTGGCCGGCCGCTCCCCGGGCCACGGGCCGTTCCGTCTTCGCCCAGACGACCTTCGCGAGGTCGTCATCCGCAAGATCCGATGCGTGTTCCACGGTGGGCCACCTTATGCGGCACGGTCCGCACGGCGTGCAACACCGTGAGATCCGCGCATCCTTCTTTTTCCATACGGTTGACATAATACAGCTGGCTTATAACCCTGGGAGGCACGAGCGGAACGGCGGAAGGAAGCGATATGCCCGAAGGACCGAGGGTGCGCACCACGGAAGGCGTGGTGCAGGGGTTCCGGCAGCACGGAAACGCGGTGTTCCGCGGAATCCCCTACGCCCCACCGCCGGTTGGCGCGCTCCGCTTCGCGGCGCCCGGACCTGCGCCGCGCTGGGCGGGGACGCGTCGCACCACGGAGTTCGGCCCGGCGGCGCCGCAGTCCGGGCCGGCTCCGACGGGTGCGACGGACGGCACGGACTGGCTGACGCTCAACGTCTGCACACCCGATCCGGGCGCGGCGGGCCTGCCGGTGCTGGTGTGGATCCACGGCGGCGCCTTCATCTCGGGGACCTCCGGCGACCCGATGTACGACCCGGCGACGCTGGCCGGGGCGGGGCTCGTCGTGGTGAGCATCAACTACCGGGTGGGCGCCGAGGGGTTCGCGCTGTTCGAAGGCGCCCCGGCCAACCGCGGACTCCTCGACCAGATCGCGGCGCTGCACTGGGTGCGGCGGAACGTCGCGGCCTTCGGCGGGGACCCCGACCGCGTGACCGTGGCCGGGCAGTCCGCCGGCGCGGGGTCGGTCGCCGCCCTGCTGACGATGACGTCGGCGCGCGGCCTGTTCCGACGCGCCATCACCCACTCGGTGCCGGGCAACCACTGCACCCCCGCCCTGGCCGCACAGGTCGCCGCCGCGCTCGCGGACCGGCTGGGCACCGTGCCCACCGCCACCGCCCTCGCCGACGTCACCCCCGGCGCACTGGCCGAGGCGGTCACGTCCCTCGGCACCGACCTCGCCGACCACCACCCGCACTGGGGCCGGCTCGCCCGGACCAGCGTCGCCGTCTACCCCGTCGTCGACGGGCAGGTCCTCACCGAAACACCCTGGCCCGCGCTGTCGAGCGGTCGCGCGGACGGGGTCGAACTCCTCGTCGGCCACACCCGCGACGAGTTCCGGCTGTTCAGCGTCATGAGCGGGCGGCTGGGCCGGTTCACCGACCGGGACGCCGACACCGCCCTGGAGCTCTTCGCCCCGGGGCCGGACGGCGCGGACGCCTACCGCGCCGCCCTCCCGCGGGCCACCCCGGACGCCTTGGTGGAGACGGTGTACTCGGACGCCCTCTTCCGGATGCCGTCCTTGCACCTGGCCGAGGCGAACGTCGCGGCCGGCGGCACCTCGTTCCTCTTCGAGCTGGGACTCGCCGCCCCCGGCCTCGGAGGCGGCCTGGGCGCCTGCCACAGCCTCGACGTCCCCCTGGCCTTCGGCACGCTGGACAGTCCCGTCGGCCGCCAACTCCTCGGCGAGCCGCCCTCCCCGGAGGCGGTCGCGGTGTCGCGGGAACTCCAGCAGGCATGGCTCCGCTTCGCCACCACCGGCGACCCCGGGTGGGCCGCCTACCATCCCGATCGGCAACTCACCCGCGTCCTGGACGCCCCCTCGGCGACCGTGCCCTATCCCGAGCAGTCCTCCCGTCGCATCTGGGACGGCCGCTCCCCCGCCCCCTTCGACCTCGGCGAGGCGGGCCCCTCACCGGAACTGTAACTACTAGTATGTACACTCGCCGCTGACGACACCGCCGGCCGCGTTCCGGCATCGACCCCGCGAGGAGAATCGGCATGCCCTTCGTACGCATCGACGCACTGCGGGCCGACGGCGAGCGGCTCGGCGCGCTCGGCCGGGCCGTGCACGACGCCCTGATCGAGACGATCGGCATCCCGCCGGACGACCACTTCCAGGTCCTGGTCAGCCACGACGGGGTCAACAGCACGCTGCGCCACGGCACTTACCTCGGCGTGCAGCGCGACGACGGCATCGTCTACGTCGCGATCACCCTGCGTGCGGGACGCACGGACGAGCAGAAGCAGGCGCTCTACCGGCGGATCGCCGAACTTGCGCGGGAGTACGCGGGCACCGAGCCGCGCAACGTGTTCGTCACCCTGACGGAGAACCAGTCGATCGACTGGTCGCTCGGCCACGGGGTGGCTCAGTACGTCGCTCCCCCCGACGAGTCCCGAACGGCCTAGGGTCGCCGCGCCGGCGGTCAGACCGTCCGTCGGCGGTTGCTGGTGATGAGGGTGTGGAGGACCGCCTGGGCCGTGGGCAGGCGGTTGGCCGCCTGGTTCCAGACCAGGGACCGGGGGCCGTCGAGGACCTCGGAGGTGATCTCCTCCCCACGGACGGCGGGGAGGCAGTGCAGGGCCACCGCCTCCCGCGGGGCCCGGGCCAGCAGGGCGTCGTCCACCCGGTAGGCGGCCAGGCGCGCGGCGCGCTCCTCGCGCTCGTGGGGCTTGTCCATCGGCACCCACACCTCGGCGTAGACGGCCTGCGCGGTGCGGACGGCGTCGATCGGCTCAGTGGTCAGCGTGACCGAACCGCCGGTCTGCGCCATCACTTCGCGGGCCTCGGCGAGGACGTGCGCGTCGGTCGCGTACTCGGGTGGGCTGGCGATGGTGAGGTGCATCCCGCTCGCCGCGGCAGCCGCGAGGAAGGAGTTGCAGGTGTTGCTCGTGCCGTCGCCGAGGAACGTCGCGGTCAGTCCGGCCAGGGCCCCGAAGCGCTCGCGCAGCGCGAGCAGGTCGGCCAGGGACTGGCACGGGTGGTGGGTGTTGGAGAGGGCGTTGACGACCGGGATCGTCGCGGCGTCGGCCATCTGCTCGACCGTGGCGTGGTCGAAGGTGCGCACCGTGACGGCGTCGAGGAACGACGACAGGACGCACGCGGTGTCGGCGACGGTCTCGCCGTGACCGAGCTGCATCTCGTCGCGGTTCAGGACGATGGCCGACATGCCGAGCCGTTGGGCGGCCGTGGCGAGGGACACCCGGGTCCGGGTGGACGGCTTCTCGAAGAGGCAGCCGATGGCGCCGCCGCGCAGATCGCGCTCCCACCCCAGCGGCTCCTGCTTCATCGCCGCCGCCAGGTCCAGCAGTTCCGTCAGGGTCTCCGGGTCCAGGTCACCGACCCGGAGCAGATCGTCGGGGACCTTTCCGGTCACTTCCGGACGGCTGTCCCCGGACACGGGTATCGGGTGGGACATCGGGGTCTCCGGCTTCGCTCGCACGGGCGGGACGTTGCGCCACCAGCGTGAACGGCGGCGCACCAGCAGGCACGCCGGCGCGCCCCGGCCGGGTGAACCGCGGTGGCGCGGCCGCGCCGCCGCCCGCCCCGGCGGCCACACCGGCCCGCTCCCCCATGGCCCCCACGGCCCCTACTTCACCGCATACACCTGGCCGGTCTGGGCGCCCTCCACGGAGCGGACGTATGCCCGGGCGACGTCGGCCACCCGGACGGATCCCATGCCGGGGAAGAAGTCGCCGTAGGCGTCGAGGGATTCGGTGAAGGCGGTGGCCCCGGCCGAGCCTCGGCCACTGCGACTGGCCTTCGCCTGGGCCACGCTCGGTCGGCACACGGTCCCGCTGCTGCGGGCCTGGCGGGCGGAGCACCCCGGCATTCCCGTGCAGGTGCGCCGGGCGGACGACCCCGAGGGGCCGCTGCGCCTGGCCCAGCGGCACCTGGCGCCGGGCCGGGCCGACGCCGGTTCGTAGCCGTCGGCCCGACGCGAAGACGGCCCTGGGGTCTGTCCGCCCCTGGCCCGCGACCTGGTCCGCGGTCGGGGTCACGTGCCGGCCCGAGCCGCGGGGTCGGCGGGCTCGGCGCGTAGAGCCGCGTCGGGCGCCAACCACGTGGCGATGTCGGTGACGACGGCCGGGTCGACGTGCTGGGCGCGTTGGTATGCGGCGGGGGTGGAGGGTCCGGTGCCGGGGAAGAAGAAGTGGTCGGCGGGCTGGTGGACGCGGAGGGTGACGTCCGGCCGGTGCGCCAGGCCGGCCCGCCAGCGGGCGAAGTCGTCCTCGACGGTGACCTGGTAGTCGCGGCCGCCTTGCAGGATGAGCAGGGGTATGTCCAGCGCGGCGGCGGTCGCGACGGGGTCGTAGGCGCGCAGGTCCAACCAGTAGGAGCCGGAGAGCCCGAGGGGCAGTTCGGCGGCCGGTGTGGTGGGTGACAGGTCGGCACTGTCGACGAGGGCGGCCTGTCGGGTGAGGGTGTCGACCAGGGACCGGGCGCCGGAGTCGGGGGCGAGGTCGGCGAGATGGCGGGCCACGCGGACGGCGGCCCGGTGCATCGGCTGGGTGTCGCCGGCGAGGATCACCAGACCGGCGAGGGACGGCTCGGCGGCGGCGACGCGCGGGGCGACCTTGCCGCCCATGCTGTGGCCGAGGACGAAGACGCGTGCGGGGTCCACGGCGGGATGGTTCCGGAGCAGCTGGACGGCGGCGACGGCGTGCGGGACGTACTCGTCGGTCATGGTGGCGTCGTGCCTGGCGGCCATCGCGGCGGCGTGGGTGTGGGTCACCTTGTCGAACCGGACGACCGCCACGCCACGGTCGGCCAGCCCCCACGCCAGGTCCTTCAGCGGCTTGTTGGGTCCTACGGTCCCGTCGCGGTCGAAGGGGCCGCCGCCGCTGAGCAGCACCACGCCAGGGCGGGGGCCGCGGGCGTGCGGCAGGCTGAGGGTGCCGGGGACGGCCAGCGGGCCGGAGCCGACGGTGACCTCGTGCTCGGCGAACTCCCGCGGGTCGGCGTAGGGCGGGGGCGTCCAGGATGCCGCTTCCGGCGGGGCCAGGCGCAGGCCGTTGAGCAGGCCCGTGTCGTCGATCGACATGACCAGGGTGAGGCCGCCGTGGGCGCAGGTGACGGGGACGCCGACCCGGACCAGTCCGGCCGCGAGCGGTTCGGTGACGGGTCGTCCGAGGGCGGTGACGGGGCCGGTGCCTCCGAGGTGGGCGTCCCAGGCAGCCCGCAGGGCCGCCGCGGAGACCTGCGCCCTCAGCGGCGGTGCGAACTGCGCCTCGATCCCGGCGAAGTCCCCCCGACACGCCTTTTCCGCAACGGACTTGGCGATGGCTACCGGTGTGGATGCGGTGTTCCTCATCGCTGCTCCCCCTACCTTTCTCAAGTTTTGAGAAAGGTAGCACGGCATGCGAACGTAGGGACATGGATCCATTGGAACTGCTGGGACACCCGGTACGTCTGCGCATCGTTCACCTCATGCGCGGTGGGCAGTTGCTGACCGCCGCCCAGTTGTGCGCACGGATCCGCGACGTCTCCAAGGCGACCGTCTACCGGCACCTCGAACTGCTCGCCACGGGCGGCGCCCTGGAGGTGGCCGACGAACGCCGGGTGCGCGGCGCGGTGGAACGTCGGTACCGACTGTGCCAGGAGCGCGCGGCGATCACCCCGGAGACCGCCGCACGGCTGACGACCGACGACCATCGCCGTGCCTTCGCGATGGCCATGACCGTTCTGCTGACCGAGTTCAACGCCTACCTCGACCAGGATCACGCCGCGCCCGTGGAGGATCTGGTGGGGTACCGGCAGCACTCGGTGTGGCTCAGCGACGACGAACTCCGTTCCCTGATCGGCGAGTTGCGCCGCGTCATCGCGCCGCGACTGGCGAACGGCCCGGCGCCCGACCGGTCCCAGCACCTGCTGAGCCCCATCCTGTTCCCGATCGCGGAGCCGCCCGCCGGAAGCGAGTGAGCCGGCGGGCGGCGCCCGGCCGTCGCCCGTCGCCGGGCCTGTTCGGCGCCGTGACGCGGCCGGGAGAGGATGGGCCCCGCAACCACCCCCGACGTCAGGGAGCAAGTCCACCGTGAACATCGCGCGAGACGACCTCTCGGGGCCCGACATCGCCACGTTCCTCGACGAGCACGTCCAGGAGATGCGGTCGATCTCCCCTCCCGAGAGCAAGCACGCCCTCGACCTCGACGCGCTGCGCCGGCCCGAGGTCGCCTTCTGGACGGTGCGGGACGGCGACCGCCTGGTGGGCTGCGGCGCGCTCAAGCGGCTGGACGCGCACCACGCCGAACTGAAATCGATGCGGACCGCGCCCGCGCGCCAGCGGAGCGGGGTCGCCTCGCTGCTGCTGACGCACCTCGTCGCCGAGGCCCGGTCCATGGGATTCGGGCGACTGAGCCTGGAGACCGGTGCGGCCGACTTCTTCCGGCCCGCCAGGAGGCTGTACGAGAAGTTCGGGTTCGTGCCCTGCGAGCCGTTCGCGGACTACCGTCCCGACCCGAACAGCACTTTCATGACACGGGAGTTGTGACCCAGCGCCCGCCGGCCGGGCGCCCCGGGGCGCCCGGCCGGCGGCGCGCTCAGCGGCCCTCGTCCGGGCGTCCCCGGGGCGGGACGGGCTCGGCGGCGAGCCCCAGTTCACGGTCGCCGAGCGGGGCGAAGAAGCGGGCGACGTCGGCGTCGGTCACCTCGGACAGTGCGGCCGGGGACCACCGGGGGTTGCGGTCCTTGTCGATCACCTGGGCCCGGATGCCCTCGACCAGGTCGGGAGCGGTCAGGGCCGCGCAGGAGATCCGGTACTCCTGGTCCAGGACGCGTTCCAGGGAGCCCAGGCCGCGGGCCCGGCGCAGTGCGGCGAGAGTGACCTTGAGCGAGGTCGGCGACCTGCTGTGCAGGGTCTCCGCGGCTTCCTTGGCGGCCTGGTCCTCGTCGGTCGGCAGCCGCCGGAGGATCTCCTCGACGGTGTCGGCGGCGTAGCAGGCGTCGATCCACGGCCGGCGCGCGGCGAGTTCGCCCGGCGGCGCCTCCTGGACGTACCGGCCGACGGCCTCGTGCGCGGGGACATGGGCGAGGTCCGCGATCAGCCGGGGCAGCGACGCAATGGGCACGAAGTGGTCGGCGAGGCCGCACAGCAGGGCGTCGCCGGCGCCGATCTGCGCGCCGGTCAGTGCCAGATGGGTGCCGAGTTCGCCCGGTGCCAGGCCGAGGAGGTGGGTGCCGCCGACGTCGGGGACGAACCCGATGCCGGTCTCGGGCATGGCGATCCGGGACCGCTCGGTGACGATGCGGACGCGGCCGTGCCCGGACAGGCCCACGCCGCCGCCCATCACGATGCCGTCCATCAGGGCGACGTAGGGCTTGGGGTAGTGCGCGATACGGGCGTTGAGGCGGTACTCGTCGCGCCAGAAGGCGGCCGAGGCCGCGCCGCCCCCGGCGCGGACGTCGTCGTGAATGGCACGGATGTCGCCGCCGGCGCACAGGCCCCGCTCGCCGGCCCCGGTGAGCACGACGGTCTCCACGGCCGGGTCGGACTCCCACGCCGTGAGCGCCTGATCTATCCGGCGCACCATGGCGTGGGTGAGGGCGTTGAGCGCCCGGGGACGGTTGAGGGTGAGGTAGCCGGCCCGGCCCTCGGTGCGCAGCAGTACGGCGTCGTCGGCGGTCATCGGGAGCCCTCCGTCGTGCCGTGGGCGGTGAGGTTGCGCATGGTGGTGGCGGTTCCTTTCCGGCGGCCGGGCGCGGTGACGCGGTCTCCCGGACGTTCTTCTCGGACCCATCGGCGCTGGCGGAGCCGGGTGTTGGGCCGCCGGCTCGTAGCATGGGGCGGTGGCAGTGTTCCGGATCGAACGTACCGCGCTCCTCTCCCCCGACGCCGCCTGGCGACGCCTGACGCACTGGGCGGCCCACTCCGCGCACGTGCCACTGACCACGATCACCGTGACGACGCCGCCGCCCACCCGGGTGGGAACGACGTTCGTCGCCCGCACCGGCCTCGGTCCGCTCGGGTTCGACGACGTGATGCGCGTCGTGCGGTGGGAGCCGCCCGGTGCGGGCGCCGCGGGAGCGGCGGCGGGCCGGTGCCGGATCGAGAAGCGGGGGCGGGTCGTCGCCGGGTGGGTGGAGTTCGAGGTGGGGCCCCGGGCCGGGGGCTGCCACGTCGTCTGGCGCGGAGAGGTGCGCCCGCGTGGGCTCCCCCGGCCCTTGGGTCCCGTGGTGGCCTGGTCGGCGCGCCGGCTGTACGGCCGCATCCTGGACGGGCTGCTCGGCCGGTAGGAGCCGGTCGCGGCCGGAGCACGCCCGGGGCGACGCGCCCGGCCTCGCGGGCCGCCCCGCGCCTCACAGCGCGGTCAGGAACTCCCGTACCGCCGCAGCGAATCCGGCCGGGTCGTCGTCGTGCAGCCAGTGACCGCACCCGGGGAACTCCCGCAGGGTGGTGGCCGGTCGCCGCTCCGCCATCTCCCGGGCCATCGCGGTCGGCAGGACGGAGCTGTCCAGTCCGTGCAGCAGCAGCGCCGGGCAGGTGGTGGCGAGCCAGTCGGGCCACCAGTCGCCGACCAGGGCCTCCTGGGACCGCACCATGTCCGCGTGGTCGAAGAGGAATCCCCAGCCGTCGGGGCGTTCGACGGCACTCTCCAGGAAGTAGCTCGCGTCCGGGATGCCGCGCGCCTCGACCTGGCGGCGCAGCGCGCCCAGGGTCGGCGCGCGGCGCGGCCAGTCCCGGACGTCCAGGACCGGATGGGCCACCGCGGGCCGACGGTTGAGGGCGCCGCCCTCCTCGACGACCAGCGCGCGGACCAGCTCCGGGTGGCGCGCCGCCAGCCGGAAGGCCACCACGCCGCCCATCGAGTGGCCGAGCACCGGCAGCGGCCCCAGCCCCAGTGCCCGCACGAACGCTGCGGCATCGGCGACGTAGGCGTCGGGCGAGACGTCGTCGGCACGTTCGCTGTGGCCGTGGCCGCGCTGTTCCAGGGCGATCACCCGGAACTCCGGTGCCAGCGCGGCGGTCAGGTCGGCGAACGCCCGGGCCCGCCCGAAGTGCCCGTGCAGGGCCAGCACCGGCGTTCCCGGCCCGCCGGGGTCCGCGTAGGCCAGTCGCAGGCCCCGCACGGTCGTGGTGTCCAGGGTCGTGGTCCCGGTGGTCAAGGTCATGGGTGCGCCTCCTGTGGGGTGCTGAGTCAGTGACGATCATCGCGGTGACTGCCGCACCCGACGCCCGGCCCGGCGCGGACGGCCCCGGGAAATCCAGTTGCCACCGTCCGTACTGTCTCTTGTGTGACGGACATCGACGGCTTGCTCGCGGCCTACGACGAGCAGATGCGGGGAGTGCCGCCCACCCCTCCCATCGGAGTCACCTATGAGCAGGACGGCCCGCTGCTACGGGTCGTCGGCCAGTTCCGCGGCTTCGTCAGCACACCGCGGGACGTGGGTGTGGGCGGTGCCGAACTGGACCGGCTGATCGCCCGCCAGCGCGACCGTTTCGCGGCCCGCGGCGAGGCGGTGGAGTGGAAGACCCGCGGGCACGACCTGCCCGCCGATCTCACCGACCGGCTGCGCGCGGCGGGCTTCGTCCCGGAGGAGCGGGAGACCGTCCTCATCGGCCGGGCCGAGGAGATGGCCGCGGCCCCGGTCCTCCCGGCCGGCGTGACCCTGCGCCGGGTGACCGCGGACGCCGACATGCACCGCATCGCCGCCATGGAGACGACCGTCTGGGACCAGGACTGGAGTTGGCTGGCCGACGACCTGAGCAGCCGGGTCGCGGCGGCCCCGGACGAGATCACCGTCCTGGTGGCGGAGGCCGGCGGCGAGGTGGTCTGCGCGGCGTGGTTGGTGTTCCGCGAGGGCACCGACTTCGCCGGTCTGTGGGGCGGTTCGACGCTGCCGGAGTGGCGCGGCCGGGGCATCTACCGTGCGCTGGTCGCCGCCCGCGCCCGACTCGCCGTCGCCCGCGGCGTGCGGTACCTCCAGGTCGACGCCTCCGACGACAGCGCGCCGATCCTGCGCCGACTGGGCTTCCACGCGGTGACCACCACCACGCCCTACGTCTGGACGCCGCCCCGGTCCTGAGGTCCGGTGGAGCGGCCCTGGAAGGCGGTGCGGTAGGACTGCGGGGTGGTGCCGACCACCCTGCGGAACCGTTCGCGGAAGGCGGTGGGCGAGCCGAACCCGGCCTGGTGGGCGATGCGTTCGACGGGGTGGTCGGTGTTCTCCAGGAGGTACTGGGCCCGGCGCGCCCGGGCCCGGAGCACCCACTGCAACGGGGTGCTGCCGGTCTGCTCGCGGAAGCGGCGGCTGAAGGTCCGCTCGCTCATACCGGCGCGGTTCGCCATCGCCTTGAGGGTGATCTCGTGGGCGAGGTGGTCCTCGATCCAGTCGAGGACCGGCTGGAGCGTGGAGCCCTGCGGCACCGGCGGATGCTCGTGGACGATGAACTGGGCCTGGCCGCCCTCTCGTTCCAGCGGCATGACGGACATCCGCGCGGCGTCCGCGGCGACCGCCGAGCCGAGGTCGCGCCGGATCATGTGCAGGCACAGGTCCATGCTCGCGGCGGCGCCGGCCGAGGTGAGCAGCTGGCCGTTGTCGACGTAGAGCACATCGGGTTGGACGTCCACGAGCGGGTAGCGGCGGGCGAGTTCGGCCGCCGCGGCCCAGTGCGTGGTGGCGCGCAGACCGTCCAGCAGGCCCGCTTCGGCCAGCACGAAGGCCCCCACGCACACCGAGGCGATCCGCGTCCCGGCCGCCGCGGCGGCGCGCAGTGCCCGTAGTGCCTCCGGATGCGGCGCGGGGGCCTGCTCCGAGCAGCCGGGCACGATGACGGTGTCGGCCTCCGCCAGTGCTTCCAGTCCCCATTCGACGTGCAGGGCGAAGCCCTCGGTCCGCACCTGCGGCGAGGGCGCGCAGACCCGCGTCCGGTAGGGGCGGCGTCCGTCGGGCAGCCGGGTGCGACCGAAGACCTCCAGGGGTGCCGCCATGTCGAACGGCACCACATGGTCGAGGACGAGGATGGCCACCGTATGCATGGCCACACCATAGAGGGATTCCCGCCATCGAGCAGAGTCCCAGGTCACAGGCGATTCCGGCCGAGCAGGCGCGGTTCATCGCGTTGGCGAGAATCCGTGGAAAGTTGTCATTCCAGCCGCTGTGCGGGCCTCGCCGGCCTTCCTACCGTGGGTCGGGCACTGGTGATCACGACACGAGAAGAGGCACCGCATGCTCGCCCAGTTCGTCCTGTTCGACGGGTTCGACCCGTTGGACGTCGTCGCGCCCTACGAGGTACTGCACTGCGCCGGTGACGTCACCGCGGGCGCCGTCCGCACCGAGCTGGTCAGCGCCGAGGGGCCGCGGGAGGTCCCCAGCGGGTTGGCGGGCGTGTCCCTGCGGGCCACCGCCGCGCTCGACCCGGAGCGCGCCGACCTCGTCGTCCTGCCCGGCGCGGTGGGCGACCTGCGCGACCCGGCGGGGCTGAGCGAGGAGGAGCGGGCGCGGACCATTCCGGCGCGCCTGCGCCGCACCCTCGACACCGATCTGCCGCGCCTGGTCGGCGCTGCGCTGGCCCGGCCGGACACGCTGGTGGCGACGGTCTGCGGCGGTTCGCTGATCCTGGCCATGGCGGGGCTCACCACGGGGCGTCCGGTCAACACCCACCACATGGCCCGGGAGGTGTTGGCCGCCACCGGCACCGAGCACATCGATGCCCGGGTCGTGGACGACGGCGACCTCGTCACCAGCGGCGGCGTCACCTCGGGTCTCGACCTGGCCCTCCATCTCGTCGAGCGGGAGATCGGCCCCCGGGTGGCACACGCCGTCGAGCGGATCTTCGCCCACGAGCGGCGCGGCACCGTCTGGTCGGCCACCGGTGCCGTCCCGACGCTCGCCCTGTGACGGCGGCGCCCGATGACCAAGATCCTGCTCTCGCTGCACGTCCTGGCCGCCCTCGTCGCGATCGGCCCGGTCACCGTCGCGGCCAGCATGTTCCCACCCGCCGTCCGCCGCGCCGGGGCGAGCGGCCACGGGGCAGCCGGCCGGCCGGAGGCGGTGGGCACCGCGCGGCTGCTGCACCGCATCTGCCGGGTGTACGCCGGGGTCGGCACGGCCGTGCCGGTGTTCGGCTTCGCCACCGCCTCCGCCATGGGAGTCCTCGGTGACGGCTGGCTGCTCACGTCCGTCGCCCTGACCGCGGTCGCCACCGGCGTCCTGGTCGTGCTGGTGCTGCCGCGGCAGGACGCGCTGCTGACCGCCCTCGACGGTGCCGAACCGGTTGCCACGGACCGGGCCGCCACATCGCGGCTGGCCGTGTTCACCGGCCTGTTCAACCTTCTCTGGGCGACGGTGACCGTCCTCATGATCGTCCGCCCCGGTTCGTCCACAGGAGCATGCGTGCCCGTTCCACCGCGTCCCCGCCGCCCGCTGCGCACCGCCGCGACGGTCGAACTGATCTCGCTGTGCGTCCTTCTGGCCAACCTCGCGACGGCCCACCTGCCGGCCGTCTCCTCGCTCGCCGGCCCGCTCCACGGCTGCGCCTACCTCTTCACCGTCGGAGCCGTCGCCCGCGACCCGCGGCGCACCGCGCGGTCGCTGGTCCTCGCCTGCCTCCCCGGCATCGGCGGGCTGCTCGCCCTGCGCAGGCTCACGCAATCCGCACCGGTCGCCGCCGCGTCCTGACCCTCGGCACACCGCGCCCGGTCCCGGCCGGGGCGGCCGCCCCCGTCCCGTCATCGGTGCCGGGACGGGGGTGCTCAGGGCCCCGGCCCCGGAGCAGGCAGCGGAAGCTGCCACACTGTGCGGTGCCACAGCTGCCATCCGCTCCGCGCGGGGACGGCTGAGGGCGGCGCGGCACGGCGAACGACGCCGTCGGCGAGCAACAGAGATCTGCCTGGTGAAAGGGTGCGCATGGTGGCCTCCGCAGAGAAGAACGACAACGGCAGCGACACGACGAGAAAGGGCTCCCGCGGCAACTGGCGCAACTACGCGGTGACGATCGTCGGCCTGGCCGTGATCTGCGGAGCGGCGACCGTGGTCGGCCAGTACTCCCGCGCCAGCGAGGCGACGACGATCGAGGCGCCCTCCGGCGCCGTGGGCACCTCCGACGCCACCAAGCTGGACCTGCCGGTCAAGCCGACCGTCCCGGTCACGCTGACGGTGTACGAGGACCCGCGGAGCCCGGAGTCGCGCGCCTTCGCCCAGCAGTACGCCAGCACGTTCTCGCAGCTCCTCGCGTCCGGCCAGGTCGAGATCAACTACCGGCTGGTCACCGGGAGCGACCGGCAGTACGGCGGGACCGGCGCGCAGGAGGCCGCCGAGGCCGCCGCCTGCGCCCAGGACCAGGGCCGCTTCCCCCAGTTCATGGACCAGCTGTGGCAGCACCAGCCGGATCCCAAGACCGACGGCCTGAAGGACCGCAAGCTCCTCAAGCAGATCGCGAAGAAGGCCGGGAAGATCGAGCACGACACCTTCGACCTGTGCCTCGACCGCAACCAGCGCCAGGGGTGGGTGAAGAAGTCCCAGGAGACCTACGCCGCCTCGGGGCTGGGGCCGGTCCCGATCGTGCAGCTCAACGGGCGCACCCTCGCCGACCCCGCTACCCAGCTGACGCCGAAGAAGCTCACCGCCATGGTGACCAAGGAGGCACGTCAGGTGGCGGCCGCGGCGCCGGCCTCGCCCGCGCCCTCCGCCACGCCCACGCCGTGAGGTGAGGGACAGGGAATCCCGGGCCCCGGCCGCCGATGCGGTCCGGGGCCCGGCCCGTTCATACAGGGACATCAAGGGCTGATCGCGACACTTCGGGATCGGTCAGGAAAGAGCCACCAAGTCCCGGTATTCCTCGCTCCACAGGTCCTCGTCCGCGTCCGGCAAGAGCAGCACGCGGTCGGGGCGCAGGGCGTCGATGGCGCCCGCGTCGTGGGTGACCATCACGATCGCGCCGGGGTAGCAGCCGACCGCGGCAAGCACCTCGTCGCGCGAGGCGGGGTCGAGGTTGTTGGTCGGCTCGTCCAGGAGCAGCACATTGGCCCCGGAGTGGACCAGGCCGGCCAGCGCCAGCCGGGTCTTCTCGCCGCCGGAGAGGACCCCGGCCGGCTTGTCGGCGTCGTCCCCGGTGAACAGGAACGCCCCCAGCACTCGCCGGACGTCCTCGTCCGTGAGGTGCGGGGCGGCGGCGGAGAGGTTCTCCCGGACCGTGCGGGCGCCGTCGAGGGTGTCGTGCTCCTGGGCGAAGTAGCCGATCCGTAGTCCCCGACCGTGGACCACCCGGCCGGCATCCGGGGCCACCGCGCCGGCCAGGATCCGCAGCAGGGTGGTCTTGCCGGCGCCGTTCAGGCCCAGGATCACCAGGCGGGCGCCCCGGTCCACGGCGAGGTCCACTCCGGTGAGGACCTGGTGGTCGGCGTAGGACTTGGCGAGGCCGATCGCGCCGAGCGGCAACCGGCCGCAGGGCTGCGGTTCGGGCAGCCGGATCCTGGCGACCTTCTCGGTCCGGTGGGCCGGTTCCAGCTCGGCGAGCATGCGGTCGGCCCGGCGGGCCATGCTCCTGGCCATCACGGCGGTCGCCGAACGGCCCTTCATCTTCTCGGCCTGGGTGTGCAGGGCCGCGGCCTTGCGCTCCGCGTTGGCCCGTTCGCGCGTCCGGCGTCGGGCGTCCGCCGCGCGCTGGGCGAGGTACGCGGCCCAGCCGGTGTTGTGGAGGTCGATCGTGGCGCGGGTGGCATCGAGGTGGACGACGCGGTTGACGACGTCCGCGAGCAGGCCGGTGTCGTGGCTGACCACCACCAGGCCGCCCTGGTGAGCGGCGAGGAAGGCGCGGAGCCAGGTGAGGGAGTCGGCGTCGAGGTGGTTGGTGGGCTCGTCCAGCAGCAGCGTGCCGTCGTGTCCGGCGAACAGGATGCGGGCCAGCTCGACGCGGCGCCGCTGACCGCCGGACAGTGCGCCGACGAGGCCGGTCAGCACCCGCTCGGGCAGGCCCAGCCCCGCGGCCACCCGGGCCGCCTCGGCCTCCGCGCCGTATCCGCCGCCGGCCTGGAAGGCCGCCTCCGCGCGGGCGTAGGCGGCCATCGCCCGCTCCAGCCGGCGGGGGTCGTCGGTGTCGGCCATGACGGACTCGGCCGCGCGCAGGCGGCGCAGGGCGGTGTCCAGCCCGCGGGCGGAGAGGATCCGGTCCAGGACCGTCCCGGCCGGGTCGGCGGCACGGGAGTCCTGGGCGAGGTGGCCGACCGGGCCGGTGTGAGTGATGGTCCCGGCGGTGGGCTCGGCCCGTCCCGCGAGGGCGGTCAGCAGGGTGGTCTTGCCCGCGCCGTTGCGGCCGACCAGGCCGATCCGGTCGCCGGGCGAGACGGTGAAGGAAACGTCGGACAGCAGCAGGCGGGCGCCGGCACGCAGCTCGACATCGCGAACGGTGATCATGGGGTAACGCTCCGAATAAGCACGAGGACACACTTCTGGCGTGGAAGCGGGTCCTCGGCTAGGAAATTCGGGGCGTAGACATGCCGTCACCGTAGCGGTCGGCTCGCGGCCGGCGCATCCGCTTTTCTCCGGCGGGGTCTCCGGTCAGCCCGCCAGAGTGCCCAGGAGCTCCCAGGTGCGGCGCCGGTCGGCATCACCGGCGACCTCGGTCCCCGCGAACACCACCTCCGTCGCCCCGGCGTCCCGATAGCGCTGCACCTCGGCGGCGACCGTCTTCTCGTCGCCGACCACCGCGACGTCGACGGCATGCCGGCCGCCGGACTGCTCGATGGCCCTGGCGTAGGAGGGGACCTGCTCGTAGAACCTCAGGTTCTCGGCGACCTTGGCGCGGACCGCGTCGACGTCGTCGGTGACCACGCCGTTGACGAGGGCGACGATCCGGGGCGCGGGGCGCCCGGCGGCCTCGGCGGCGACGGTGACGGCCGGGACGATGTGTTCGGCGAGGGCGCGGGGGCCGGCGATGTACGGCAGGATGCCGTCCGCCAGCTCGCCGCTGACCCGCAGCGCCTGCGGGCCCATCGCGGCGACGAGCAGCGGGACGCCGGACTCCGCGCCCGGCACCCGGGCGGGGACCGGCGTGGTCGCGGTGAGGAGTTCGCCGTGGAAGTCCGCGCTGCCGGTCTCGGTCAACTGCCGCAGTGCGGTGAGGAATTCCCGCAGGCGGGCGATGGGTCGTTCGAAGGGGATGCCGAAGCCGCCCTCGGTCAGGAACTTGGTGCCGAGGGCGAGTCCGAGGTGGTAGCGGCCGTGCGTGGCCGCCTGCGCGGTCTGCGCCTGGCTGGAGACGACCAGCGGGTGCCGGCCGAAGATGGGGATTGCGGAGGTCCCGACCTGCAGTCCGGGCACCTCGCGGCCGGCGATCGCGGCGAGTTGGGGCGAGTCCGCACCAAAGGTCTGGCCGAACCAGACGGACCGCAGCCCCGCGGCGGCGGCCTCCTTGGCGAGCTCCACGCTCGCGTCGATCTGGTTGGTGGGGTCGATCGGATTGAGTGCAACTCCAACGGTCATATCGCTGGGAAACAGCGCGGGTTGGCGTCTGATTCCCGGATGTCTGTCACGGGATCATGGCGGGCGTGTGTCGCGCGGGGCGGGAGAAGCGCGCGGGGGCGCCGCCGCACTGCCACCGCCCCGCGCCTGCGCCTGCGCCTGCGCCAGCGACAGCGACAGCGACAGCGACAGCGACAGCGACAGCGACAGCGAGAACAATCACGACTAGGACAGAAACTGACCTACTCCGCCCCTAGCGTGGTCCTCATCGGCGGAACGAGCACACCGAAAGGCGAAGACCATGACCGACATCGAGGCGTCCACCCGCGACCAGTCCGAGGCCCCGGCCGTCACCGGCGAGCGCGCCGAATGGCTTGAGACGCTGGCCAGGCACCGGCACTTCCTGCGCTTCCCGACCCGTGACCTCAGCGACGAGGAGGTCGGACGGCGGAGCACCGCCAGCGCGTTGTGCCTGGGCGGCCTGATCAAGCACGTCACCGCCGTCGAGCGGCTCTGGGTGGACTTCATCCTGCACGGTCCGTCGGCGCTGCCGGACTTCACGGCGATGACCGAGGACGACTGGGCCCGCCGGGCGGACCAGTTCCGGATGCTGCCGGGCGAGACGCTGGCCGGTGTGCTGGCCGACTACGAGGAAGTGGCCCGCCGGACCGACGACGTGGTCGTCGCCCTGCCCGACCTGAGCACTGCCTGGCCGCTGCCGAAGGCCCCCTGGTTCGAGCCCGGCGTGCAGTGGTCGGCCCGGCGGGTGCTGATGCACATCGTCGCCGAGACCGCGCAGCACGCCGGCCACGCCGACATCATCCGGGAGTCCCTGGACGGCGCCAAGAGCATGGGATAGGCGTCGGTGCACGCGGGAGGGCGTCCGCCGGCAGGCCATCGAGCCCACCGGCGGACGCCCTCATGCGCGGAGCGTGCTCACAGGCTGCGACCCAGGCGGTCCGCCACCGCCTTCACGAAGCGCGCGGGGTCGGTCGGCCGGCCGCCCTCGGCCAAGACGGCCAAGGAGTAGAGCAGTTCGGCGGTCTCGGTGAGGTCGGAGCGGTCCTCGCGCTCCCCGTGCGCCTGGTTCAGGCCCTTCACCAGTTGGTGGGCGGGGTTGAGTTCGAGGATCCGCTTGGTGCGCGGCACCTCCTGCCCCATGGCCCGGTACATGTTCTCCAGCGCCGGCGTCAGGTCGTCCGCGTCCGCGACGATGCAGGCCGGCGACACCGTCAGGCGCGACGACAGCCGCACCTCCTTGACGTCCTCGGCCAGCTGCTCGGTCATCCAGCCGAGCAGGCCCGCGAACTCCTCGGCCTGCTTCTCCCGCTCGTCCTCGGACTTCTCGTCCCCCTGCGCACCGAGGTCGATCTCCCCCTTGGCGATCGACTGCAGCCGCTTGCCCTGGAACTCGCCCACCACGTCGACCCACACCTCGTCGACGGGGTCCGTGAGCAGCAGCACCTCGATGCCCCGCTCCCGGAACGCCTCCACATGCGGGGAGTTGTCGATGCTCTGCCGGGACTCGCCGGTGATGTAGTAGATGGCCTCCTGCTCGTCCGGCATCCGCTGTGCGTACTGCTCCAGCGTGACCTGCTCGTCCTCGCCGTGCGTGGTCGCGAACGACGCCACCGCGAGCAGGGCGTCACGGTTGTCGGAGTCGGTGACCAGCCCTTCCTTGAGCACCGCGCCGAACTCCCGCCAGAACGTGCCGTAGCGCTCGGCGTCGTCGGCCTTCATGCTCTTGACCGACGCCAGCACCTTCTTCGTCAGCCGCCGCTGCATCATCAGGATGTGCCGGTCCTGCTGCAGGATCTCGCGGGAGACGTTGAGCGAGAGGTCCTGGGCGTCGACCACGCCCTTGACGAAGCGGAGGTACGGCGGCAGCAGCGCCTCGCAGTCGTCCATGATGAACACGCGCTTGACGTACAGCTGGAGCCCGCGCTGGAAGTTCTGCGTGAACAGGTCGTGCGGGGCGTGCGACGGGACGAACAGCAGGGCCTGGTACTCGAACGTCCCCTCGGCCTGCAGCTGGACGGTCTCCAGCGGGTCGCGCCAGTCGTGGCTGATGTGCTTGTACAGCTCGTGGTACTCGTCCTCGGACACCTCGTCGCGCGACCGCGCCCACAGCGCCTTCATCGAGTTCAGCGTCTCGGGCTCGGCCGGCGCGTCCCCCTCGCCCGCGGCCTCCCCGACCAGCTTCACCGGCCAGGTGATGAAGTCCGAGTACCGCTTGACGATCTCCTTGATCTTCCACACCGAGGTGTAGTCGTGCAGCTGGTTGTCGGAGTCGGCCGGCTTGAGGTGCAGCGTCACCGAGGTGCCCTGCGGCGCGTCGTCGACCTCCTGCAGGGTGTACGTGCCCTCGCCCCGGGACGACCAGCGGGTGCCCTTCGTCTCGCCCGCACGCCGCGTCAGCAGGGTGACCTCGTCCGCCACCATGAAGCCGGAGTAGAAGCCGACGCCGAACTGGCCGATCAGCCCCTCGGCGCCGGCCGCGTCCTTCGCCTCGCGCAGCTCGCGGAGGAATTCGGCCGTGCCCGAGTTGGCGATGGTGCCGATGAGCTGGCCCACCTCGTCGTACGACATCCCGATGCCGTTGTCGCGCACCGTGAGGGTGCGGGCTTCCTTGTCGATCTCGAGCTCGATGTGCAGGTCGGAGACGTCGGCGTCGAGTGCGTCGTCGCGCAGCGCGGCCAGCCGCAGCTTGTCCAGCGCGTCGGAGGCGTTGGAGACGAGCTCGCGGAGAAAGACGTCCTTGTTCGAGTAGATCGAGTGGATCATCAGCTGGAGCAGCTGACGGGCCTCTACCTGGAACTCAAACGTTTCGGTCGGCATGTTCGCGATTACCTCTCTTGGTCATGGATCGCCGGTCTGATGCGATCACTGTAATAAGTGCGTCCGCCTGCTGGTCACCGGATGCCTGGGATGGGCGCCGACGGTCGTTGCCGGGCCGGGCCCGTGCGCGGGTGTCACGAGTGGGCGGCAACTGGTCCGCGTCCGGTAACGAAAGGATCATGTACCCGCGTACGCTGTCTACGATGCGGGCATGTTGGCCTACGCCCCCGCGGGGTTGTTCTTCCTCTTCTTCTGTCTCGGCGTGCGCCGCGACCGCCGGCGGTTCGGCAACGCCGTCCATCTGGGACTGGCCGTGGTCTTCGGGCTGTTGGCGGCGGTCGGGACCCTCGGCCGGTCGCACCCCCTGTGGGGACTGGTCGCCGGCGTGGCCCTGTTCGTGCTGCCGGCGCTCGGGACGGTCGTCCTCGCCGGCTTTCTGATCGCCAACGGCGTGACGATGGTGCGCAAGGAGGGCCGCCGCCCGGCCAATCTGCTGTCGCTGCTCGCCGGGCTCGGGATCCTCGGCGTGATCGCGCTGCTCATCACCGCGGTGGTCCGGCAGACGGCCGGCCTGTTGGTGATCGCGGCGACCACCGTCGGGCTGGTCGGCTATGTGGCGTTCCTCTTCCTCTGCTTCGTGGGATACGCCTTCCTCTACGGGCGGTTGCCGGTGCGGCGGCAGGCCGACTACGTGGTGGTGCTCGGCTCCGGGCTGATCGGCGGGTCGAAGGTGCCGCCGCTGCTGGCCAGCCGGCTGGAGCGGGGGCGCACGGTGTACGAGCGGCTGGTGGCCCGCGGGTCCGCACCGCTGCTGCTGACCTCCGGCGGCCAGGGGCCGGACGAGAAGCTCCCGGAGTCGCACGCGATGGCCGACTACCTCGTCGAGCGCGGGTTCCCCGCGGACCGGATCGTGCGCGAGGACCGTTCGCGGACCACGGAGGAGAACCTGCGGTTCAGCCGGGCGCTCATGGAGGAGGCGAACCCGGACTACCGGTGCGTGGTGGTCACCAACAACTACCACGCGTTCCGGGCCGCGTTGATGGCCCGGAAGGCCGGCGTCAACGGCCAGGTCGTGGGCTCCCCCACCGCCGCGTACTTCTGGCCGAGCGCGACGATCCGCGAGTTCGCCGCGGTGTTCCTGGCTCACAAGGTGGTCAACCTCGGGGTCTGCCTGCTGCTCGTCCTCGGCGGTGCGCTGATCTGGTGGGTGCGCTGATGGGGTGGGTGCGCTGAGCGGTCGCGGTCCGCCGCGCACCGGTGCGATGCGCCACCGCCACACGTACGCGCCGACATCCGGACACCGCACACCCGCCGACAACAAGCCACAGGAGTCCCCAAATTAGGTAAACAGCAGCCGTGCGGCGCACCGTGCTCTAGCGTTCAGCTCCATCACGGAGGCGGTCGCGTACCGGGGGGCCGACCGCGCCGGACATGCGGGACGACCGAGTGGGGGGCCATGGGGTTGTTCGGAGCTGCCGCGTCACGGGGGACCGTGCCTCCCGCCGGGCCGGAGGATCCGCCATGCGGGCCGGAGGCACACGGGCCGCCGGGAGCCATGCGCACCACCGGGGGCGGCCGATGAGGATCACCCATGTCGTCACCCTGGTCAGCCGGGACGGCGCCCACGGCGGTCCGGTGAGCGTGGCCACCGGTCAGCTCGGCGAGCTGGCCGCGCGGGGTCACGAGGTCGAACTGCTCGCGCTGTGGCGGGGCGCGGGGCCGCCGCCGGGCACCGTGGACGGAGTGCCGCTGCGCGCCCGGCCCGCCCGCACCCTCGTACCGGGGCAGGGCTTCCTCGGCCTGTTCCACCCCGGTCTGCTGCCGCTGCTGTGGCGGCGGGTCGGCCGCGCCGAGGTGCTCCAGCTGCACGCCGGGCGCGGTCTGGTGTCGCTGGCGGCGCTGTCGGTGGCCGTGGCCCGCCACCGGCCGTTCCTGGCGCAGACGCACGGCATGGTGCGGCCCCGCCGAACGGCCCTGGCCAGGCTCTTCGACCGGCTCTACGTCCCCCTGCTGCGGCGGGCGGCCGCGGTACTGGTGCTGACCGACGAGGAGGAGGCCGGGCTGCGGGAGGTGCTCGGACCGGGCGGCCCGCGCCTGGTGCGGCTGCCGAACGGCGTGCGGATCCCGGAGCCCGGCGGCGCCGAGCGGAGCCCGACCGAGGTGCTGTTCCTGGCCCGTCTCCAGGCCCGCAAGCGGCCGGAGGCGTTCGTGCGGATGGCGGCCCTGGTGCACGCCAAGCATCCGGAGGTGTCGTTCGCCGTCTACGGCGCGGACGAGGGGCGGTTGGCCGCGGTCGGACAGGTGGTGGCCGAGCAGGGGCTGGGCGGGGTGGTGGCGTACGGCGGCGCGCTGGATCACGACGCGGCGGTGCGGCGCCTGGCGCGGGCCACCGTGTACGTGCTGCCCGGCGTCGACGAGCCGTTCCCGATGAGCGTGTTGGAGTCGCTGGCCGTGGGCACCCCGGTGGTCTGCACGGAGGGCTGCGGGATCGCCGCCGCGCTGCGCCGCCACGGGGCGGCCGAGGTGACCGACGGGTCGCCGGAACAGCTGGCCGAGGCGGTGCTGCGGCTCCTGGACGACCGGGCGCTGCGGGAGCGCCGGGCGGCGGCCGGACGGACCGCGATCGCCGCGGAGTTCTCCCTGGCGGCGGTGGCCGACCGACTGGAGGAGTGGTACGGCTTCCTGGGCGGGGGCGCATGATGGGGTGGGCCGGCCGCGCGGGGCCGTGACCGGCAGCCTGCTCAGCCGAGCTGGTCGATCAGCCGGTGCAGGAAGTCGGCGGTCTCCTGTGGTGTGTTGGCCTCGGTGCACAGCCGGTCCATCACGGCCGTGTACTGGTCGACCGACTCCTGCTTGTCGAGGTACAGGGCGCTGGTCAGCTGCTCCAGATAGACCTTGTCGGGCAGTTCTGGTTCGGCGAACCGCAGGATGCTGAACGGCGCGCCGGCCGCCGCGTTGGCCCCCACGCTGAAGGGCGCGATCTGCAGCGTCACGTTCGGCATCTGCACGGCCTTGAGCAGGTGCTGGAGCTGGGCGACCATCACCTCGGTGCCGCCGAACGGCCGACGCAGCACGGCCTCGTCCACCACCGCCCACAGCCGCGGGGCATCGGTCCTGGTCAGCAGCTTCTGGCGCTCCATCCGCAGCGCGACCAGCCGGTCCACCTTCTCCTGTGGGGCGTTGGGGTAGCCGATGCGGGTGACGGCCTGGGCGTACTCCTCGGTCTGGAGCAGGCCGGGCAGGAACTGCACCTGGTAGGTGCGGATCAGCGCGGCGGCTTCCTCCAGGCCGAGGTGGAGTTCGAACCAGTCCTCCAGGACATCGCTGTACTCGTGCCACCAGCCGGCGGAGTTGGCCTGGTCCGCGAGCTCGAAGTAGTCGTCCCGGCGCTCCGGGGTGAGCACTCGGTACAGCGTCAGCAGATCGACCAAGTCCTGTCTCTTGAAGCCGACTTGTCCTCTTTCGAGCCGGGTGATCTTGGCGTGAGAACCACGGATCGCCCTGCCCGCGTCCTCGCGCGAGATGCCGGCACCGGTGCGCAGCCTCCGGAGCTGGGCCCCCAGCACGATCCGCGCGGCGGTGGGCCCCACCTGCGGCTCCTTGAGGTAACGCGCTATCGACAGCTCGCCGTCCGGCCGCATCATGGCGGTCATCCCAACTCCCGTGAGCGACAGTGTTGATACCTCAAGTGTCGCATTTACCGGCCGTCAGGTACAGAAATGCGCCATCGGCTCGTTGCCGGGGCGGGCCCGCCGCGCGGTGGGCCCGCCCCGGCATCCGTCCGGTTCGGCTCGGGTCAGCTCAGCAGGCCGTCGAAGTCGCCGTCCTTGGCGCCCCCGACGAACGCGGCGAGCTCCGCGTGGGTGTAGATCAGCGCCGGCCCGTGCGGATCACGGGAGTTGCGGACGGCGAAGCCGCCGTCGGCGAGCCGGGCGACCTCGACGCAGTCGCCCCCGGGCGCGCTGCGCCGGCTCTTCCTCCAGACCGCACCCTCGATCAGGTCCGCGGCCACGCCGTTGTCGAACTGCTGCATCACGCCACTCCCTTGCTCCGTGCTCAGGTGTCTGACCAGGCATCATGTGCAGCCGCACGTGCGGCTGCACTTACTGATGCAATTACGTTCGACTCGAATGTAATTGCAGATGCACTTGCAGCGCCAGTGACGGCCGGGGATAGTGGTTCTGGATCACCCTTCCGCGACGAAGGCCCGAGAGGCGCCCCGGAGTTCGTGATGGCAACTCACCCGGCAGGCACGGCGGCCGACTTCTTCCCCGCCCGGCCCTCGGCCACCTGCTCGCCCAGGCGCCACGCGGGATCCCGCTCGACGCGCACGCCGTCCGCCCCTCCGGCCGCTGAGTGACGCCGCGACGGCGTCGCTGCGGTGCCGGGGCGGCGGGTCAGCCCTTGCGACCGACCCCTGCGTAGAGCGGGATGTCCGCGTCGGACCAGGCGTCGGCGCCCAGTTCCACGGCGTCGGGGCGCCAGCGGTGGACCACGGTCAGGCCCGGGTCCACGACGTCCAGGCCGTCGAAGAAGCGCAGTACCTCGGCCCTGGTCCGGGCGTTCACGTGGGACCCCTTCGCCTCGAAGTTCTCCGAGACCTCCTGCAGCGCCTCCGGCTCGAAGTCACCGGTGACATACGTCAGGGCCAGGAAGCTGCCCGGGGCGAGCTCGTCCAGCAGCTCCCGGACGACGGCGTAGGGATCGCAGTCCGCCGGGAGCCAGTGCAGGACGGCGATCAGCGTCAGGGCCACGGGCCGGGTGAGGTCGAGCGTCTCCCGCAGCGTCCGGTTGCGCAGGATCTCCTGGGGGCGGCCGAGGTCCACCTGGATGTAGGCGGTCCGGCCCTGCGGGTGACTGGTGTGCAGGGCCCGTGAATGCGCCAGCACGATCGGGTCGTTGTCGGCGTAGACGACGCGGGCCCGCGGAACGGTCGCCTGGACGATCTCGTGGAGGTTGGGGGAGGTCGGGATGCCGGTGCCGATGTCCAGGAACTGCCCGATGCCGGCCTCGACCGCCAGATAGCGGGCGGCGCGGTGCATGAAGGCGCGGTTCTGGCGGGCGATGGTGCCGGCGTTGGGCAGTGCCGCCAGTGTCTTCTCCGCCGCCTCCCGGTCCGCCGGATAGTTGGTCTTGCCGCCGAGCAGCACGTCGTAGACACGGGCGGCGTGCGGCCGGTCCGTGTGCAGATCGATCGGCTGCTGGGGCGGGGCCCCCATCCAGTCCTCCGGCACCGCCATGTCCTGGTCACCTTCCGTCGTGCTGGCGCGCGGTCGCGCAACTTCCCTTTCTACCCTAGTGCGTTGACCGCAGGGCGCCCGGAGCGTCGGCCGTCCACCGCTGCGCCGCTCCGCGCCGCGGTGCGCCGGGGCCGGCCCCGGCGGACACCGGGAGCGGCATCCATGGCAGAGTGTCGCTAAGGGAGGGTTTGCGTACTGTGTCTGCTCATATGGCGCGGCGGCGCCGATCCGCCCTGCTCGCCTTCCTGGCCGCGGTCGTTCTGCTCCTCCCCGGACTTGCCGGCACACCGCCGGCGGCGGCCGACGCGGCCACCTCCGGCGTGGCCTGCGTGCACCACACCGCACCCCGGGACACCGCCGACCACGGCCTCCCCCACCTCGCCTGCCCGACGATCCGTCACCTCCCGGGCCCCGCGCCGGCACCCGGCACCCTGCCCCTGCTCCCCCGCGTGGGCCCGTCGCGCCCCGCGCCGCACACCGCGCCGCCCGGCACCGTCACCGCCGATGCGACCACCTACGCCGGCCGGTGCCGGGACCGTGCCCCGCCCCCGTCTCCAGCTCAGCCGCACATCCACCCCTCGGGGCCGCACCCGCGGCCCGTGCATGCCTGCTGGAGGCACCTTGACCCGCGCCACAAGGGTGCGGGCGCTGCTCGCGCTCGCGATCCTCGCCCTGTCCACGTTCCTCGCGCTGACCCAGCCCGTACGGCTCGGTCTCGATCTGCGCGGCGGCACCCAACTCGTTCTGGAGACCCGCGACTCCCCCACCGCCAAGGCCGACCGGGACGCCACCGACCGCACGCTGGAGGTGCTCCGCCGACGCGTGGACGCCCTCGGGGTGAGCGAACCGCACCTCGCCCGCGCCGGCGACCACCGCATCGTCGTCGAGCTGCCCGGCCTCGACGACCCCGACGAGGCCGCCGCGGTCCTCGGACGCACCGCCCAGCTCACCGTGCACCCGGTCCTGGGCACCGGCCTCGGTCCCCGGTCCGCCCCCGCCGACCCCGGCGCCGGCACCGTCCTCACCGACGACACGGGCACTCCGCTGCGACTGGGGCCGCCGGCCCTGACGGGTGCCGAAGTGCAGCGCGCCGAGGCCGAGTTCGACGCCGAGAGCGGCAGCGGCTGGTCCGTCGGGCTCAGCCTGCGCGGCACCGGCGAGCGCGCCTGGGCCCGGCTGACCGGCACGGCGGCCTGCGCCGCGCCGCACGATCCGGCCCGCCGCGCGGCCATCGTCCTGGACCGCAAGATCATCTCGTCGCCACAGGTCGAGTCGTCCGTGGCCTGCGGTGTCGGCATCACCGGCGGGACGACGCGGATCACCGGCGGCTTCGACCAGCGCGCGGCGCAGGAGCTGGCGCTGCTGATCAACGGCGGGGCGCTGCCGGTGCCGGTGGACATCGTCGAACAGCGCGCCGTCGGCCCGACCCTGGGCGCCCTGGCGATCACCTCCAGCGCCCAGGCCGCGGTCCTCGGGGTCGCCCTCACGGCCGTGTTCATCACCGTCGTCTACCGTCTGCTCGGCGCGCTCGCCACGCTGGCCCTCGCCTGCTACGCGCTGATCTCCTACGCGGCGCTGCTCGCCCTGGGCGCCACCCTCACCCTCCCCGGCCTCGCCGGTTTCGTGCTGGCGGTGGGCATGGCCGTGGACGCCAACGTGCTGGTCTTCGAACGCGCCCGTGAGGAGTACGCCGCCGGTCCCCCCGCGCGTCCGCGCACCCTGCGCAGCGCCCTCGCGGCCGGCTTCCGCAACGCCTTCAGCGCCATCGCCGATTCCAACGTCACCACCCTGCTCGCCGCGGTGCTGCTGTTCTTCTTCGCCTCCGGGCCGGTGCGCGGCTTCGGCGTCACCCTGTGCATCGGTGTGGCCGCGTCGATGGTCAGCGCGCTGCTGATCACCCGGGTGCTGGCGGAGTGCGCGGTCGCGCTGCCGCCGGTCCGGCGCCGCCCGCGCCTGACCGGCCTGGCCGGGCTCGGCCGGGTCCGGTCCTGGCTCGCCCGACGCCGACCGGACCTGCTGCGCCACCGGCGCCGCTGGCTGGCGCTGAGCGGCGCCGCCCTGCTCCTCGCCGTCTCCGGCATCGCCGTCCGCGGTCTCGACTACGGCGTGGAGTTCACCGGCGGGCGGATGATCGAGTACACCACCACCCGGCCGGTGGACGCCGAGCGGGCCCGCGCCGCACTCGGCACCGCGGGCCTGGACCGGGCCCAGGTCACCACCTCCGGCGACGACGCCCTGACGGTGCGCACCGAGCGGCTCTCCGCGGCGCAACTGCGCACCGCGGACCGGGTGGTCGACGAGCTCGGCGGCGGAGCGGAGAAGGTGCGGGACGAGCTGATCGGCCCGAGCCTGGGCGACGAACTGCGCCGCGGTGCGCTGGTGGCCCTCGGTCTCGCCCTCGCCGCGCAGCTGGTCTATCTCGCGGTGCGCTTCCGGTGGACCTTCGCGCTGTCGGCCGTCGTCGCCATGGCGCACGACGTCCTCGTCCTCGTCGGGGTGTTCGCCTGGCTGGGCAAGTCCCTCGACGGCGTCTTCCTGGCGTCCCTGCTGACCGTCATCGGCTACTCCGTCAACGACTCGGTGGTGGTCTTCGACCGCATCCGCGAACTCCGGGCCGGCGCGCGCGGCGCCCCGTTCCCGGACCTCGCCAACGCCGCGGTGCTGCAGACCGTGCCGCGCACCGTCAACACCGGGATGGGAGCGGTGTTCATCCTGGCCGCGCTCGCCGCGCTGGGCGGCGACTCGCTGACCGACTTCGCGCTCGCCCTGCTGATCGGCATCACGGTCGGCACGTATTCGTCGGTGTTCACCGCGACCCCGTTGGCGGTCGTCCTGGAGCGGCACGACGGGGCGTCGCCGCGGCGGACGGCCCGCCGCACGGCGCGGCGCGGCGGACGCGACCGGCGGGACAGCGGTGCCCGGGTCTGACCGCTGAGGCCGGGCCTCGGCCGGGGCGCTTCCTCGCCGGCGCGCGCTACCGCTCGGCGGTGAGGAAGCGGCTGTGCTCCACGGTGCGCCCCATCATGCCGTGGAGCTCCCGCCGGTACGCGGCGGCGACCTGGTGTGCCGGGACGGACCGCACGTCCCAGCCGTCGGCGGTCAGCGCCCCGCCGGGATCCGCCTTGCCGTCGAAGTGCCACAGATCGGCGAGGTCGACGCCCAGTGCACGGGTGGCCGCGCGGAACGCCGGGTCCTCGACGAGCGGTCGGACGCTCGGCGCGAGGTGCTCGGCGGCCAGCCGGCTGCCGGGCGCGGAGAGCCGGCCGATGCGGTCGAAGAACAGCCGCTCGGCGGCGGAGGGCAGGAAGGGCAGCAGCCCTTCGGCCAGCCATGCGGTCGCCCGGCCGGGGTCGAATCCGGCGTCCCGGAGGGCGGCCGGCCAGTCGTCCCGCAGATCGACCGGGACCACGTGCCGGCCGCAGCGGGGCCGGGCGCCGAGGCGGTCGAGGACGCCGTCCTTGAACTCCAGCACCCGTGCCTGGTCGATCTCGAACAACTCGACGCCCGGCGGCCACTCCAACCGGAAGGCCCGAACGTCCAGGCCGGCGGCCGGCACCACCACCTGCGTGATGCCACCGGCCGCCGCCGTCATCAGGAAGCGGTCGAAGAACCGGGAGCGGACGCCGAGGTAGTCCGCCATCGAGGTCCACATGTCGCGCGCGACGGCGGACAGCCGCGCGGCGTCCGCCCTGCGCCGCGGCACCGGCACCGGCGCGTCCGCCGCCGCCAGGAAGGCGTCGGCGTAGGGGTCGCTGACCAGGCGGTCGGCACGTTCGGTCTCCAGCGCCCGCCCGGCCGCGACGCCGAGTGCGGTCAGCCCCACCCCGGTGACGATGTCCCACTGCTCGAACTCCGGCATGGGCACTCCTCCACCGACACGGACAGACCAGGAAAATCGGACGCTGATACGATCCCGCCACTCTGATCCCGATGGCGGGGCCGTGCAAGCACCCAGGTCGTGTCCGCCGTCGGGCCGCCGGCTCCGCGTACAACGCCGCGCCGATCGTCGCAGCGCCGCGTGGTGCGGCTGCCGGTGAGTGCTCGGGCGGTGCCGTCTCAGCGGTGGATCGTGAGCAGCAGCGGCACCACGGCCGCGCCGGACGTGACTCCGGTCGCTGCCAGTGCGATGCGGGCCGGCCGCATCACGGGCCACCAGGGCAGCAGCGCCGACAGCAGGACGAGCACGATTCCGGCTCCGTAGAGCACCGGTGCCGCGGTGAGCGGCATGGTCACGCTCGTGGGGCATTGGTCGGGGCCGCACGAGTCGGTGTACATGACGCTGAAGCTGTAGAAGAAGAAGTCGACGAAGAACAGGGGGAAGAGCGCGGAAGCGCCCAGCAGTGGTGGCAACCACCACCGCGGGTCGCGCTGCGGTCCGCCCGGGTTTGCGTTCATGGACCAGAGCCAAATGTGCCGAGGCGGGTCCGCGCATCGGTGCGACTACTCAAACCCGCAGGCGGGCGTGCTCATACGGATCACGGCGGAGTGGCTCACCGGCCTCGGGAGAGATGAGCGAAGACGCGGTCGGCACCGTCCAGATGGCGTTCCCGTACGACGTAGCGGGTGATGCCCCATCGGCGTTCGTGGGTGGCTATGGCGGCTGCGATTTCCGCCGCCGTGCCGACCCAGGCATAGGGCGACTCCAGTACGTTGGCTGCGGTGGTGTCGTAGAGCTGGGCGAGCCGGTGTGCGGCGCCCTCGGCGTCGTCGGTGACCTCGACGATCTGGACGAGTGCTTCACGGACGGGGGGCGTCGCCCGGCCGCTGGCTCCTTGTTCGATGATGGCCACTTGTTTGTCGATGTCCTCGCCGTTCCACCGCGCTTCATGGCTGTGGCCGTCGGACAGCGTGCGGCCCAGTCCACTCAGTGCCACCACGTCCGCATGCTTTCCGGCCCATCGAAGAAGGGTGGAGTTGCCGCCGCCGAAGGTGAAGGGCACCGGTTGCTGGATCGGCAGGGGGGCGGTGAGCCGGGCTCGGTGCGCGCGGATTTCGGGGCCGTCGAGGGTGACCGTCTCGCCCGCGAGAAGTGCCCGGCAGGTTTCGGCAACGGCCACGAAGCGGCGTACGCGTCCGGCGACGTCGGGCCGCTCCTTCCCCAACATGGCCCATTCGGCGGGGGTGTGGCCTGCTCCCGTTCCCAGCCGTGCGCGTCCGCCGGAGAGGACGTCCAAGGTCGCGACGTCCGACGCGAGCAACAGCGGTTCGCGGATTCCTGCCTGGGAGACATAGGAGCCGAGACCGATGCGCTCGGTGACGGCCGCGGCGGCGGCCAGGGCGACGAAGGGGGAAGCGACCGCGCCAGGATGGTCTGCTGCGAGCAGTGCGTCGTATCCGGCCGCTTCCACGCGGGCGGCCAATGCCGCCCAGGAAGGGCCGTCTTGGGGCACCGCCTGTACTGATACCACTGGTGTCGACATGGTCGAACACTAGGATCACCGCCGGGCGGCTGAAAGCCGTTCCGCGGGAGGCGAACATCCCCGACGGGGACCGACGCGTCGACGGACGGGCCGACTGCCGGCCGCCCACGGCCGGGCAGCCGGGGTGAGCCCGGTGGACCCGTGGGCGGCCAGGCGGTCGGTGCGATGCCTGTGCGTCCCCGGTGGCCGGCTGCGGGGTCTGTCAGGGCGCGCCGGCCCGGAGGCGTAGCCGCAACTGCTGCGGCCCGCGGGTGAAGACGCCCGCGTCGCCGGGTGCGGCACCGTCGGCGAACCGCAGGTCGGGGAAGGCGTCGAGGAGTTGGTTGATCCCGGTCTCGACCTCGGCCCTGGCGAGCAGGGCGCCCACACAGAAGTGCCGGCCGAGGCCGAAGGCGACGTGCTGTGCGGCGGCGCTGAAGGCACTGTCCGGGTTGAGGTCGGTGCGGAAGACGTCGAAGGCTTCGGGCTCGGAGTACTGGCGGGGGTCGCGGTTGGCGGCACCGATCAGGCAGACGACGGTGGCGCCCGCGGGTACGGTGCCGCCGCTGAGGGTGACGTCCGCGGCGGGCTGACGCATGATCATCTGGACCGGTGGGGTGTGGCGCAGCGTCTCGGCGAAGGCGACGGGTATCAACGAACGGTCGGCGCGTACCGCGGCCCATTGATCGGGGTGCGCCAGCAGGTTGCGGACGAGCAGGGCGATGGCCTTGTCCGAGGTTTCGCCGCCCGCGGACAACAGCAGGCTGACGAACGAGGTGATGTCCTGGTCGGTCATCCGGACGCCCTCGACCTCGGCGGTGCACAGCCTGGACAGCAGGTCGTCACCTGGCGCGGCACGCCGTTCCCGGATGATCGGGTGCAGATACGCGGCGAGTTCGTCGCCCGCGTGCCGGCCGGCCGCCGCGATCCCGGGGTCCTGGGCGAGGTTGGAGATGAAAGCGACGACCGCGGTGTACCAGCCGTGGAAACGGTCGTGGTCGGCCCGGTCCAGTCCGAGCATGTCGAGGATCACGTTGATCGGGAGGCGGGTGGCGAACTGCGCCACCAGATCCACCTCTTCCGCCCCGCGGAAGGCATCGATCAGTTCCCGGGCGTTCCGCTCGATGAGGGGCAGGAACGTCTCGCGCAGTTCCCGGCCGCGGAAGGCCGGCGCCACCAGGGCGCGGCGAACGGCGTGTTCGCGACCGCTCATCTGCGGCAGTGTGCGTCCGCCGTGGACGGGTTCGAGCTGCCAGGAGTAGTTGTCACTGGTGAACACCGGCTCGCGAAAGGCCCGTTCCACGTCCTCGTAGCGGGAGAGCAGATAGCTGTCGGTGCCCTTGTGGTGCAGCAGCGGATAGTGCTCGCGCAGCACGCGGTACGCCGAGTAGGGGTCGATCGCGAACTCTGGTGACAGGATGTCAGGAGGCTGCGGGATGCTAGTCACGATGCGTGACGCTAAGGGCGGAGCGCGGGCGCGTCCAGAGAGCCTCCGGGGTGCGCGGGTGCGCAGGGGGCGCATGACTGCCGGCACGCGACCCACTGTCGTCCGCGCCAGTCCGGTCCGTGGCCGATGGCCCCGCGAGGTACGACGCCACCAGTCAGCCGTCCCAGGCATACACCCGTATCGGATCGAGATGGAGTTCGTGCGGCCCCATACAGTCCGCGACGAGGGTGGCGACGAGGGTCCCGCAGGTGCAGGCCATGTTGCGGCCGCCGGTGCCCAGGGGGCCGCAACAGCCTTGATGGGGTCGGTCGCAGTCGGCCAGGGTCAGGGTCGGGACGTCTTCCGGGTGGACGATCGCGGAGTGCCTGGGACCGGCGGAGACCACGTCGCCCCAGCCCGACGGGGTCATCAGAGATCGATCACCTGCCGAACGTCCGGGCTCGTGCCCGGCAGGTTCGAAAGGCGCGCCCCAGGGCTCCGGGTCGATCGCGTACTGGCCCCGCGGCACCGTCGACGGCGCCAGGAAGGTCTGCTTGTCACGGTCCCTCTCGTCAATCGAGACCTCCGGAACCGCGGGCAGCCGCTGGAGTTCCGTGGTGAGTTGCGCGGCGCACTTCGCGCAGTAAAAGACCGTCATGACCACATTTCTACCTGTTGCGCCCCTGCGTCGACAGCCGGTTTTCCGTGGCCGCCCCAGGCCGCCTACCGCCCGGCCGCCGACCCCCGCAAGAACTCCAGGACGGTGTCGGTCTGCCCGAGGAGGGCGTGTCCGGCCTCCGGCAGGAGGCGCACCGTCGCGTGCGGTGCGCACCTGCGCACCCGTCGGGCGGTCTCCGCGGAGTCGAACAGGGCGTCGCGCGCCCCGGCGATGACCAACATCGGCATGGCGAAGCGGCGCAGCGCCTCGTCCGGGACGACTGGCAGCCGCTCGGTCCGCGGCTTGAAGTGCGTGAAGGTGAGGATCACGGTGTCGAGGACGGGCTGGAGTTTCGGGTCTCGAAGGCCGGTCACCATGCGCACCGAACGGCCGACGCCCTTGCGTCCGAGGGCGCGCAGCAGCAGTGCCTTGAACAGCCAGCCCGTCTTCTGGCGTCCCAGGCCGCCCGGGCACAGCAGCGCCAGCTGCGTCACCCGCTCCGGTCGGCGGCGGGCGTAGTCCAGTGCCCACCACCCGCCGAGGGAGGTCGCCACGATGGCTGCCCGCGCGATGCCGAGCCCGTCCAACACGTCGTCCACCCACTGTGCGGGGGCTTCCGAGGCCAGCTGCGGCCGGGCGGGCGCGCTGAAGCCCGGCTCGCCGATGACGTCCACGGCGTAGATGCGGAAGTGCCTGGACCAGGTGGCCACGTCGTCCCACCACATCGACGTGTTCGCGCCCGAACCATGCAACAGCACCAGGGGCGGTGCGTCCGGCGGCCCGGAGACCACGACGAACGTCTCCCCCTGACGGGTCGGCACCCGCAGGTGCTCGGCCGGGACGGGCCAGGCATCCAGCGCCGCCCGATAGCGCCCCAGGATCTCCTTCGCCCCGGCCTCGGACCTGTAGAGCACGCTCGCGCCCGCGCTCAGGTCCACGCTCGCGTCCGCCCCCTTCCCCATCCCCACGCCTGTTCCCGTGCCAGTCCCCATGTCTGCCCCCATCTCTGTCCCCATGCCCTTGTCTGCGGTCTCGCTCGTGCTCACGATGCGAGCACCGCCTCCATGCAGTCCAACAGCCGGGCCGTGTCGGCCACTCCGCCCAGGACGATGACCTTCAGCCGGGCCCGGTCCCGGTCGTGCACCGTCTCGATCCGCAGCGGACGCTCCCCCGGGCCGCGACCCGCGGCCGCGGTCATCAGCAGCGAGGTCAGGCGGTCGACTGTCCTGGAGTCGACGTCCTCGATCTCCACGATGCTCGACACCTCGGTGTGCCGCTGCCGCACGACCGTTCCGTCATCGGGCGCGGGCATCGGGCGACCGGTGAAGGTCTCCAGGTCCTCGTGCGCGATGCGGTACTGCTTGCCGATCCGGACGGCGGGGAGCCGCCCGTCGCGCACGTAGTTGCGGACGGTGCGCACGTGCAGCCCGAGGTGCTCGGCCACCTGCTCGACGGAGTAGAAGCGATCACTCATGAAAATACCCTAACATTCCCCACTCCGCAGAAACATAGAGCATTTTGCGGAAAGTAAGGAAGGTTAGAGAGTCGGGAAGGTTGGAGAGTCGGGAAGCGCGCGTCGAGTTCCTCGTCGAGACGGGCACCGGTGCAGTAGCCGAGGAGATGGGCGCGGTGCAGCATGTCCGCGGTGCCGAACGGGCTCCAGGCATCGCGTACGCCGTCGGAGCCGATGCCGACCCGCACGCCGTGGGCGCGCAGCCGCCGGTGGGGCAGGACCGAGGTGGAGTCGAGGGCGACCGTGGTCAGGGAGACGCCGGTCATGGCCAGTTCCCCGGCCAGCGCGTCGAGCTCCCTGGGCGCCAGTTCGGGCACGCAGAAGGTGTGGCTGACGGTGGCGTGGCCGCCCATGTCGAGGGCCCGGGTGCGGGCGATGATCTCGCGCAGCGGTACCAGGCCCCGGTCGCCGCGGTCGTGCAGAGGGATGTCCACTCCGAGGCGGTGGCGTTCGGCGGGGCCGAAGACGGTTTCCAGCTGGTCGGGGGCGGCGTCGAATCCCGCGGGGTCGATGCCGCCGACGGGGTCGATCAGGCCCTCGCGGGCGGCTCGCTCCAGGAGCGCGTCGGTGCCGGGTGCCTGGCGCAGACCGTGCTGGGGGAAGCCGACGATCTGGACGTCGAGGACGCCGGCGAGTGCGGTCCGCGCCTCGTTGACGCCTTCGAGGGCGGCCGGCCCGCAGGCGGGGACCACATCGACCTGTGCCCGCATGGCCCGGGTGCCGGACGCCGTGGCGTGCGCCATGACGCGGTTCCGATGGCGATCATTGATGCCGTCTATGACGGGCGCGCACGGCGGGGCGGCGTCGGTGGTCCGTGCGGTCCGGCGCTCCCGTCAGAACTTGCTGATGCGGCGGGCCTGCTCCGCGGCCTCGGCGACGGTGGGCAGGGCGGCGCCCGTCGCGGCGGTGACGGCGGCGGCGACGGCGCCTTCGACGAACGGGGCGTCGGCGAGGACGGCACGGATGCCGGGGTGGTCGTCCAACACGAGGCGCGTGGTGAGCACCGAGCTGCCGAGGTCCGGCAGGACCAGTACGCCGGCGTCGGTGGCGGTGCTGTGCAGGGCGTCCAGGATGCGGGCGTAGCTCGTACCGGTACCGCCGTCGTCGGTGCCGCCCGCCGCGGCCACCATGACCCCGGCGCCGGCCAGTTCGGCGACCAGGGACCGTACCCCCAGGGCGATCTCCGCACGGTGCGACACAAGTACGATGCCAACCAGCGGTGTCATGAACAAGGACCCTACGGTTCGGAACGCCGTTCAGCAATACTGACCGAGGAGCGGTTCATGGTCCAGGCGGTGCACAGGGCGATCCATGTGCTGCGGGAACTCGCCACGGCGACCCCGCGGTTGGGCGTGACGGAACTGGCCGACCGGATCGGAGTCGCCAAGCCGACCGCCCACGCGCTGCTGCGCACCCTGGAGGCGGAGGGGCTGGTCGTCCAGGACCGCGAGTCCGGCAAGTACCAACTGGGGCCTGGCCTGGTGACGCTGGGCAACGCCTACCTGGACTCGCACGAGCTGCGCACTCGCGCGGCGACCTGGGCCGACCGGCTCGCCGCCCAGGCGGACGCGGCCGTCTGGACCGGCATTCTGACGGACAGTCATGTGCTGGTGGTGCACCATGCGTTCCGGCCCGGTGGGGCGATGCAGGTGCTGGAGACGGGGGCCAGTCTGCCGTGGAACGCCTGCGCGCTGGGCAAGGCGATCGCCGCCTTCCTGCCCGCCGAACGCCGCACCGCACTGCTGACGGGCGAGTTGCCGCGGGTCACCGGCTCCAGTCTCGACGACCCGGCGGAACTCCAGGCGCAGTTGGACCGGGTGCGGGAGACCGGGTACGCGGTGGATGAGAACGAGTTGACGCTCGGTGACGCGGGGATCGCGGCGCCGGTCTTCGACCGCACCGGTGAGGTGGTCGGCGGACTGGGGCTGGTGGGCCCGATCGAGAGACTGTTGGCCGAAAACGCACGCCAGGAACACGCCATTTCGGTGCGCGAGGTCGCGCGCAGCCTGTCGAGGGATCTCGGCGCTCCGCGCAACGCCGGCCTGCGGGCCTGCAATTGAGCTCGTACGCCGGGTGAACGGGCCACCGGACACGGGCCGCGGGGCCGACAGCCGGCGGGGCGCACCCGATCGACGCCCACCCGGCCGCTCCACCCCACCCGGGCCCGCCGCTCCCCCACGTCACCCCTGATTCACCAACTCGCCTTCCACCGGCCGTCGTTCACCTTCCGATCCGTTAAGCCTCCGCTCGCTTGTACGGGAAAACCTTGACGCAACCGGGGGCACTGCGTTTTGCTTCCTATCGGCATTCGGTAATGCCGAACGCCTTTCGGTAATGCGTTGGTAATCCAGTAGCCGTCGATTGCTGCGGCACGGGGGATCGAAGGAGCACCTGCCATGCGGGAGCCTGAGAGGGACCGCGGCACGTTACACGGCCGTGCGGATGCGCCCGGCCGGGACGCGCTGGACCACCCCCTCGTTCTCGCCTGGCTGCGGTGTGTCAGCACGGCCATGCATCAGCATCAGGACCACCTCATCCGCCTCGACTCCGCCATCGGGGACGGGGATCACGGGGCCAACATGGCTCGTGGCTTCAGGGCGGTGCGCGTCGCCCTCGACGCCCCGTCACAACCGCCTACCTCGCCCGGCGCGGCACTGTTCACCGCGGGCGAGACGCTGATCTCCACCGTCGGAGGCGCCTCCGGGCCGTTGTACGGGGGCGCCTTCCGCACACTGGGAGCGGCCCTCGGCACCGAACCCGAGGTCGGCACCCGCCGGTTCGCCGCCGGCCTCACCGCCGCGCTGGCCACCATGCAGCGCCTGGGCGCGGCGGTGCCCGGCGACAAGACCATGATCGATGCCTGCTCCCCCGCGATCGGCGCCTTCAGGGCCGCCGCGGAGGCCGGCGCCGGCCTGCCCGCCGCCGCGTGCGCCGCGGCCCAGGCCGCCGAGGCCGGCATGCAGGCCACCATCCCGCTCCAGGCCCGGAAGGGCCGGGCCTCCTACCTGGGGCTGCGCAGCATCGGCCACCAGGATCCCGGCGCCACCTCGGCCTGCTACGTCTTCCGGGCCCTCGCCGAAGCGGCGGGGACACCGGCGAACCCCTCGCCCTGACCTCGTGGCCGGCTCCCCGCGGCATTCCGCCGCGGGGCGGCCCGGTGCGCCACCACCCCTCCCGCACGAGAGATTGGATCAGTGTGACCGCCCATTCCGTCGACCACGTCGAGTTCTTCGTCGGAGACGTCAACCAGGCATCCCACTACTACTGCGGCACCTACGGATTCCGTGTGGTGGCCGAGGCCGGCCCGCTCACCGGGCTCGCCGGCGCCCGCTCGCTGGTCCTGGCCCACGGCGGGGTCCGCCTGGTGCTGACCTCGGCCCTGCACGCCGACCACGCCGCCTCGCACTTCGTCCGCAAGCACGGCGACGGCGTGCGGGACGTGGCCCTGCGGTCCACCGACGCGGCCGGCGACTTCGCGGCCGCGGTGGCCGCGGGCGCCGACGCGGTGTCCGAGCCCGAGACGTTCGAGGACGCCGGCGGCCGGGTCGTCCGGGCCACCATCGCCGCGACCAACGACCTGGTGCACACCTTCGTCCAACGCGACGACCCCGAAGGGGCGTTCCTGCCGCAGCGGTACCTGCCCGTCGACGACGGAGCGCCCGACCCCGGGCTGCTGCGCTCCGTCGACCACCTCGCCATGTGCCTGCGCCCCGGCTCGCTGGACACCATGGTCGACTTCTACGGGCGCGCGCTCGGCCTGAAGCACACCTACGACGAGTACATCGTCGTCGGCGGCCAGGCCATGGCCTCCAAGGTCGTCCAGGACGCGACCCGGGGCATCACCTTCACCATGGTGGAGCCCGACCCGACCAGCAACCGCGGACAGCTCAACGACTTCCTCGACGGCTTCGACGGCCCGGGCGTCCAGCACGTCGCCTACGGCACCGACGACATCGTCACCGCCGCCCGCGAACTCCGCGGTTCCGGCGTGGAGTTGCTCTCCACCCCGGCCGGCTACTACGCCTCGCTGGCCGCGCGCGGCATCGAGGTGGGCATCGACCCGGCGGTCCTCCAGGACCTCGGCCTGCTGGCCGACCGGGACGAGTGGGGCCAGCTGGTGCAGGTCTTCACCCGCTCCCCCTACGCCCGCCGCACGGTGTTCTTCGAGCTGATCCAGCGGCTCGACGCCCGCACCTTCGGCAGCGGCAACATCAAGGCCCTCTACGAGGCCGTCGAGCGGGAGCGCGCCGACACCGCCGTACCGGCGGGCGCCGCGGCGAGGGTCGGCGGGTGACCGCGCCGACCGCCTCCCGCGCCACCCGACCCGAACTGCTGCTGAACCCGCGGGACTACGCCTCGGCGGCCCGCGCCCGGCTCGACCGGCCGGTGTGGGACTACATCGCCGGCGGCAGCGGCGACGAGGTCACCCTGCGCGAGGACCGTGCGGCCTACGACCGCTACCGACTGCGCCCCCGCGCCCTGGTCGACGTCTCCCGCTGCGACACGGCGACCACCCTGCTCGGCCGTCCGGTGGCGTTTCCGGTGGGCATCGCGCCCATGGCCTACCACCAGCTGGTCCACCCGGACGGTGAGACCGCCACCGTGCGCGCGGCCGGCACGGTGGGCGCGCTCACCATCGCCAGCACCTTCTCCAGCATCTCGCTGGAGGAGATCGCGGGGGCCGCCGCCGGACCGCTGTGGCTCCAGCTGTACGTGATGCGCCACCGGGAGGTCACCGCGTCCCTGGTGCGCCGGGCCGAGGCCGCCGGCTACCAGGCCCTGGTGGTCACCGTCGACACCCCGCGGATGGCCCGTCGGGAGCGGGATCTGCGCAACGGCTTCCGTCTGCCCCCGCACATCCGCCCCGCCAACTTCGACGAGGACCACGATCCCGGGCTGTACCAGGGCAGTTCCGGCAGCTCCACGCTCGCCGCACACGCCGCCCGGCACCACGACGCCGCGTTCACCTGGGACGACCTGGCGTGGCTGCGGTCGCTGACCGATCTGCCACTGGTGCTCAAGGGCGTCCTGACCGCGGAGGACGCCCGACGGGCGGCCGGACTCGGGGTGGCGGGCCTGATCGTCTCCACCCACGGCGGACGCCAACTCGACGGTGCCGTACCGGCGTTGGAGGCACTCCCGGAGGTCGTCGCGGCGGCCGGCGACCGGTGCGACGTGCTCGTCGACGGCGGCGTCCGCCGCGGGAGCGACGTGCTCAAGGCACTGGCGCTCGGGGCCCGCGCGGTCCTGGTCGGTCGTCCCGTCCTGTGGGGCCTGGCCGTCGACGGCGAGGCCGGCGCCACGCAGGTCCTGTCCGCCCTCCGGGAAGAACTGGAAGAGGCGATGGCACTGACCGGCCGGCCCCGCCTCGACGCGATCGCCCCGGACCTGCTCCACCGCTCCGCACACCTTTCCCCCCACCTCACCGACGACGACAGGGAACTGGCATGACCGACACCGCGCCGAACGACACCCGCTTCACGCTGACCCCCGCCGAGCAGGAACTGCTGCCGACCGAAGAGGAGGTGCGGTTCTACCAGGAGCACGGCTGGTACCTGTCCAAGAAGCTGCTCACCGACGAGGAGGTCGATCTGCTGGACTCCGCGGCCGACCGCTTCTATGCCGGCCACCGGGACCGCACCCTGCCGACCCGCCCGCCGCGGCTGGCCTACTGGGAACCGGAGAAGGGCGATGTGCACCGGCACAACGACTACATCTTCTACGAGGACGACACCATCCGCTCCATCCTCTCCAAGCCGCTCATCGCGGCGGTCGCGGCGCGGATCGCGCAGACCGGCCAGATACGGCTGTGGAACAGCACCCTGATCCACAAGCCGCAGCGGATGGACGACGAGCGCAACATCGTGCCCTGGCACTTCGACCGCCACTACTGGCAGACCTGCTCCTCCGACGAGATGCTCACCGCCTTCATCCCCTTCCACGACTGCGGTGAGGAGATGGGGACCATCACGATGGTGGACGGCAGCCACCGTTGGAAGGAGACCGGCGGCGACGATTCCACCAGTCGCCACTTCGCCGATCGCGACCGTTCCGAACTTGAGGACATGCTTGCGGAGAACGCCGCCTTCAACAACGCGGAGGTCCGCAAGGTGCCCGTGACCATCCCCAAGGGACACATCAGCTTCCACCACTGCCGCACCTACCACGGCAGCGGCTACAACGTCAGCGACCGGCCCCGCCGCGCCATCTCCCTCCACCTCCAGGACCGCACCAACCAGTGGCGCCCCTACCAGCTGTCCGGCGGCGACCTGGTGGTCTACAACAACGACGTGCTCGTCCGGAAGGACGCGGGCGGCAACCCCGACTACACCGACCCGGACTTCTGCCCGGTCCTGTGGGAGGACGCCAGGTGAGCCAGGAACCTCCCACCACCGTGCTGCCGGCCCAGGGCCTGCACGGTTCGCTCGCCGATCCGCTGATGGAGGTGATGAACTTCCTCAACGAGGTCACCTCCCGCTACCCGGAGGCGATCTCCTTCGGCCCCGGCCGCCCGTACGAGGGGCTCTTCGAGGTCGAGCAGATCGGCGACTACCTCACCGCCTACCAGCGGTACCTCACCGAGGAGCGCGGCTGCTCCCCGGACCAGGTCCGCACCCTGCTCTTCCAGTACGGGCGCACCAACGGCCAGATCCACGAACTGGTCGCCCGCGCCCTGCGCAACGACGAGGGCATCACCGCCGATCCGGAGTCCCTGGTGGTCACGGTGGGCGCCCAGGAGGGGATGTTCCTCGTCCTGCGCGCCCTGTTCGCCGACCCCGCGGACGTCCTGCTGGTCTCCTCGCCGTGCTACGTCGGCATCACCGGCGCCGCCCGGCTGCTGGACATCGAGACCGTGCACGTCCCGGAGGGCCCGGAGGGGTGTGATCCGGACGTCCTGCGGCGGACGGTCGCCGAGCTGCGCGCCGCCGGGAAGCGTCCGCGGGCCTTCTACGTGGTGCCCGACTTCTCCAACCCGACCGGCACCTGTCTGCCGGTCGCCGGGCGCCGCCGGCTGCTGGCAGCGGCGGACGCCGAGGACCTGCTCGTCCTGGAGGACAACCCGTACGGGTTCTTCACGCCGACGGGCAGCGGCCTGCCCACGCTCAAGGCGCTGGACGACCGGCAACGGGTGATCTATCTCGGTTCGTTCGCCAAGACCTGCTTCCCCGGTGCCCGGGTCGGCTATGTGATCGCCGACCAGCAGGTTCAGGCCCCGGACGGCAGCCGCACCCTGCTGGCCGACGAACTGTCGAAGATCAAGGGCATGGTGACGGTGAACACCCCGGCGCTCAGCCAGGCGGTCATCGGCGGCATGCTGGTCAGCCACGACTACCGGCTGCGGGAGGCCAACAAGCCCGCCGCCGACTTCTACCAGTCCAACCTGCGGATCCTGCTCGACAACCTCGACCGGCTGCTGCCCCGGGACCGGCGCGAGGCGGCCGGAATCAGCTGGAACTCTCCGGCGGGTGGCTTCTTCCTCACCCTGAACCTCCCGGTTCCGGCGGACAATGCACTGCTGGAAGAGTCCGCCCGCGAGCACGGAGTGATCTGGACACCGATGAGCTACTTCTATCCCGAGGGTGACGGCGGCCGTCACCAAATGCGCCTCTCCCTCAGCTATTTGACGCCGGATCAAGTGGCCGAGGGCGCCCGCCGACTGGCCGGGCTGCTGGAACGGAGCTGCGGATGAACGCCGTCCTGTATGTCGTGACGGTGTTGATCTGGGGCTCCACCTGGCTGGCCATCAAGGGGCAGTTGGGGGACGTGCACCCCACGGCATCGATCGCCTACCGCTTCGCGCTGGCCGCCGTGATCCTGCTGGCCTGGGCCCGGTTGCGGGGGTTGCCGCTGCGCTATCCGCTGCGGGTGCACGGCCAGTTCGTCCTCATGGGCGCGCTGATGTTCTCCACCAACTTCGTCTGCTTCTACTTCGCCGAACAGCATCTGACCACCGGACTGGTGTCGATCATCTTCGCCATGTCCCTGTTGGTGAACATGGTCTTCGCCCGGGTCTTCTTCCGGCGCACCATCACCGCGAAGATGCTGGTCGGCGGGGCCGTCGGGCTGTTGGGGATCGTCACGGTGTTCTGGCCGGAGTTCCAGAACTTCGGCCTGTCCTCCGGTTCGGGCCAGGGCGTCGTCCTCTCGGTGATCGGCACCCTGGTCTTCTGCCTGGGCAACGTGGTCTCCGGCAAGACCCAGGCGGCGGGCATCCCGGTGGTACAGGGCACCGGCTACGCCATGGCGTACGGGGCGCTGCTGATGGCCCCGTTCGCCGCGATCTTCGGGGGCGGCGCGCTGTTCCAGCCCACCCTGAAGTACACCGGCTCACTGCTCTATCTCGCCGTCTTCGGGTCGGTGGTGGGCTTCGGCGCCTATCTCACCCTGCTCGGCAGGATCGGCGGTGAGCGCGCCGCCTACGCGATGGTGCTCTTCCCGATCGTGGCGCTGCTGCTGTCCACGGTCTTCGAGAAGTTCACCTGGACGGCCCGGGACCTGGCGGGCGTCGCGCTGATCCTCCTCGGCAACCTCGTGATGGTCGTCAACCCGTCGCTGGTCCGGCGGGTGACCGGCAGACCGGCTCCGGCCCAGGAGCCCGCGGCACCGGCCCCGGCCGACCGCTGAACCGCGCACCGACCGTCCCGGGCCCGCCCGTCCGCCGTCCCGGCCGGGCCCGGGACACCCGCAACACCGCCCTGCTCCGCCACCCTCCCCCTCACGGCCGAGGAGCGCCACCTTGGACACCGCCGCAGTCGTCGGCACCGGTCTCATCGGTACCTCCATCGCCCTGGCACTGACCGCGCGCGGAGTGACCACCCATCTGATCGACCACGATCCCGACCGCGTCCGGATCGCCGCCGCGCGCGGCGCCGGCATCCCCGGGCCCCCGTCCGAACCGGTGGACGTCGCCGTCATCGCCGTCCCGCCGTCGCACACCGCCCGGGCCCTCGCCGACCACCAGAAGGCCGGACTGGCCCGCGTCTACACCGACGTGGCGAGCGTCAAGGCCCTGCCGCACGCCGAGTGCCTGGCCCTCGGCTGCGACACCACCACCCTGATCGGCGGGCACCCGCTGGCCGGCCGGGAACGCTCCGGCCCGCTCGCGGCCCGCGCCGACCTCTTCCAGGACCACCACTGGGTGCTCACCCCCACCCCGGAGACCCGTGAGTCCGCCCTCAACCGCGCGCTGGAACTCGTCTCGCTCTGCGGCGCCGTACCGGTGCTGCTGGATCCGCCCGACCACGACCGCGCCGTGGCCCTGGTCTCCCACCTCCCCCACCTCATGGCGGCGCTCACCGCCGCCCGGCTGCGGGACGGCGAGGAGTACGCGGTCCGGCTCGCCGGGCGCGGCATGGGCCACGCCACCCGGGTCGCGTCCGGCGACGCCGGGCTCTGGGCCGACATCCTCGCCGCCAACGCCGCCGCCCTCACCCCGCTCCTGACCGAGCTCAGCGCGGACCTGGCGACCGCCGCGCACGCCCTGTCCCGCCTGTCCGCCGCCGACCGGGAGCCGGACGCCACGGCCGACGCACTGGCGGACCTGACGGCGCTGCTGCGCCGCGGCGTCGAGGGGCGTGCCCGCATCGCGCCGTCGTACGGCGGCACCGCGGCACACCCCCACACCGTGCTCTCGGTCGCCCTCGGCGACCACGGCCGGCCGCTCGCCCGGCTTCTCGACGACGTGGACGAGGCGCAACTGCACCTGGAAGGGCTCGACCTGGAGGGCGCGACCATTCCGGGCCCCCGGTCCCCGTCGGCCCCGTCCGGCTCCGTGCGGCTCAAGGTCGCCCCGGACGTGGCACGCCCGCTCACCGAAGCCCTCCGCAACCGCGGCTGGGCGGTCCGCTGACGCCCCAGCCACGGCATCCGTCCGCGCCACTCCCCACCCGCCCCCTCGGAAGGAGATCCCCATGCCGCACATCCTCGTCGACCACGACGCGACCCTGCGCGAGTTCCTGGACACCCGCCGCTTCGCGCACGAGCTGCACGCGCTCGCCGCGAAGACCGTCGACGGCATCACCATCGACAGCTGCAAGACCCGCTTCCGCTGCGTCGAGGAGGTGGTCATCGCCCATGACGCTCCCCAACAGGCCCTGATCCACGTGGACTTCGCGATCCTGCCGGGCCGCACCACGGAGACCAAGACCGCACTCGGCCAGGCGGTGCTGGACCTGGTACGCGCCCACACGGCAGCGGCGACGCAGCTGACCGTGCACGCCTCCGTCGAGGTCCGCGATCTCGACGCGGCCTACACCAAACACGTGACGCCGGCCGGCACCGAACGGTGACGCTTCCCCCACCTCCTCGCCGAGGGCCTGGACGACCCCGTCCAGGCCCTCGGCCGCATCCCCGGCAGACCGTCCCCACAGGCAGCCGGAGGCACGCCGGTCGCCGCGGTGTCGTACTCCCGCCCGGCCCGTTGCCCTAAAGTCCTGCCCATGGTGCGGAAGCACGTCATCGTGTCGGGGCGGGTGCAGGGAGTCTTCTTCCGGGACACCTGCCGCCAGAACGCTGTTGCACAGGGCGTCACCGGGTGGGTGCGCAACCTTCCCGACGGGGACGTCGAAGCGGTCTTCGAAGGCCCTGAGGACCATGTCACGAGGATGGTCGACTGGGCGCACCAGGGACCCCCGGCCGCGGCCGTGACGAAGGTCGCGGTGCGGGACGAGGAGCCGGAGCGCCTGAGCGGTTTCGAGGTCCTCCCCACGCCTCGCGCGTGAAGCCCCACGTACTCCGACACAGCGCATCGCCCGGCCAGCCCCCTCGGACGCCGCCTGGAGTAGCGCCACCCCACCATCGGCGGTGAACTGATGCGGGGCACTGCCCGCCGGTCGGGCGCGGCGCCCGGGCATCGCGGTCGCGCGACAACGGCGCCAGGCACGGACCGGACACCGGGCAGCAGCCGGACCGCAGAGCCCGGCCGCAGACCCCGGACATCCTCCGGCGCCGGCCGACGTCGCCGGTCCCGGACATCACAGACAGCGCGAGGAGATTCCCATGCCCGCCGGTTCGAGCAGGAAGCGTGAGCGTCAGTACGAACACATCAAGGAGAGCGCGGAGCGGAGGGGCGAGTCCCCCGAGCGTGCCAAGGAGATCGCGGCGCGGACGGTGAACAAGGAACGGGCACGTGCCGGCGAATCCCGGACCGCGAGCCGAGTCTCGACCCAGGACCCCAAGTCCGCCTCGCAGCGCGGCGGCGAGCGCTCGCACCAGGGCGCCCAGGGGCCCACGAAGGATCAGCTGTACGAGGAGGCCAGACGGCGGCACATCGACGGCCGGTCGTCGATGAACAAGGAGGAACTGCGCAGGGCCCTCGGCCGTTGACGCGGTTGGCCCTTCGGTCCTCGGCGCTCGGCGCTCGGCGCTCGCCTATGGCCCCGCGGTCAGTCCGCCGGCTCCGGATCGTCGGTGCTCAGCGGCCTCGCCCACCGGCCCACGAGCCGGGCCAGGCAGGCCAGCGTGAGGCTCCAGAGCGACGCGCACACCGAGGTCATCGCCGTCATGGAGGCCGTGGCGGCGGAGGCCAACAGGCCCCGCAACAGCACGCCCAGCGCACGCACGGCAGGAGCGCCGCCCTGCCCTTCCGACTGCGGTTCCTGCGGCGGCGGGACGTCCCATCGCATGGTCGTCAGGCGCCGGTCCAGCTCCGTGTCCTCCGCACGCAGGTCCTGTTCGATCTGTGCCAGGAGGAATTGCTCCCGGCGGGAGAGTGCCTCAGTCATAGCGGTACTCCTCCGTGAGACCGCCCCCGCTCCTTCCACGCTGCCTCCCACTGTGAGCCCGGCCCGCCGACCAGGCAATCGGTGCGCCCCGGCCACCGCCCCGCGCCCGGTGCCGGACGGCGCCCGGCCAGGCATCGCCGCAACGGCTGTGACCTGCGCCGATACCGCCGTCACAGGCTCATGACGACACCATTCCGACCGCGGCAACGGAGTGGGCCGACGGCGCCCCTCGCACGGGCCTCCGCACCGGCATCGAGACCACAACAGCAGGCATCAGACACCAGGCACCAGGCACCAGGCACCAGGCACCAGGCACAGCTTCGGCCGTTGCGCAAGTCGACGGACCGGCGGCGGGCCGGCCCGGTCAGGGCGTGTCCAACCTTCCGGCGCGGGCGAGGTCTTCGAGGGTGTCCAGGGCCTGCCGCGCCCGGGCCGCCGCTGCCGGATCGCGGTGCTCGATACCGCTCTGCGCGAATTCGTCCTCGTCCAGGCGGAGCACGGTCGCGCCGTCTGCCGACTGCCACAGGTCCAGGTCCAGGTCCTCGACCGCGATGCTGCCCGGGCCGATCTCCGCGGGGCGCGTCACATCGCAGTACCAGCCCTTGACCGTGCCGTCGCCGGCCCGGACCTCCTTGACCGCGTACCAGCGGTCGCGCCAGTAGTGCTCGGTGAAGACATCGCCCGGCTCGAACCGGACGAAGCCGAAGTCCCGGACGGTGGGCCGCGCCCAGAGGGCCCGCACGACGGCGTGCACGCCGTCGTCGTGCACGACGGTTGCGGGGTACCGCACCTTGGTCCGCCCCCCTTTCACCAGCGTGACGTGCACTTCGCCGCCCACCGACAGCACCGCCCCGGTCACCACAGCTCTCCCGCCTCCCAGACTCACGAACTCCGCACGGATCGCAGGCACTTTCTCCCGGACCGGGGCGACCGGGCCAACGCTTTTTCGCGGCGCGGCGCGGTGCGGCACGGTGCGGTGCCGCGGCGTTCGTCCCACCGCACTGCGCGCCCGGCGCGTCCCGCCGTGCGGCGAGCGGGGCAAGCGGCCTTCCCCGCAACCGATTTGAGGTGGGGCCGTGGCGTCGCCCCGGCACCCACCACTAAGGTCGTGATCATGGCCGCACCGACACCGACCGTTCTCGCCACCTCCGGAGGGCACCGCACGGGTGGTCGCACCATGGTGACGTTCAACTCCCTGGTGCACCACGCCGTCGAGCTCTCCGGCGCCCACGGCCGCCGCCCCCGCGTCATGTACGTCGGCACGGCCATCGGGGACGCCGAGCACTTCACCTCCCGGATGACCGAGGCCGCCCGGGTGGCCGGGTTCGACCTGACGCCGCTGCACCTGTTCCCCATGCCCAATCTCGACGACGTCGAGGGCGCCGTCCTCGATCAGGACGTCGTCTGGGTCATGGGCGGCTCGGTGGCCAATCTGCTGGCCGTGTGGCGCGTGCACGGACTGGACCGCGTCATGCGGCGGGCGTGGGAGGCCGGGGTCGTGCTGAGCGGGGTGAGCGCGGGTTCCCTGTGCTGGTTCCAAGGGGGCGCGACCGACTCGTTCGGACCGGAGCTGCGGCCCGTCACCAACGCCCTCGGTTTCCTGCCCTACGGCAACGGCGTGCACTACGACGTCGACCGGGGCCGCCGGCCGCTCACCCACCGGCTGGTGGCGGACGGCACCCTGCCGGTGGCGCACTGCACGGATGACGGTGTGGGGCTGGTCTACCGCGGCACCGAGCTGGTCGAGGCCGTGACCGAGGTCCCGGGCAAGGGTGCCTACATCGTCACGCGCGACGGCGACGCGGCGGTGGAGGAGCGCATCGAGCCCCGCCGGCTCCCCGCCGTGTCCTAGACTTGCGGGGTTTCGCCATTCTTCTCTCATGCCTGGGGGACGGTCGCGGGCGGAGGACGGGGAGGGGCAGGTCCGGCCGGTCCCACCGACCACGACCGCGCTGCCCGGCTCCCGGATACGGACAGCACGAGCACGCCATGACCGACGACCACAGCACCGGACGGCCCACCGACGCGGCGTCGTCCGCGCCCGATCCCTCCTTCGGCGGCGGGATGTCGGAGGCCCGGAAGGAACGCGGGGCATCCGTGCGGGTCTTCCTCTACATCGCCGGGAGCCATCTCCTCCTGGGGTTCATGGCCCTGCTGTTCTATCTGGGGTCGCACGCGCAGAAGTAGCGGGTCGGGCCGAAGCAGTGCGGCACCCCGACGGCGGCGGACGGGCAGCGGGCCGAGCGGTGCCGCGGATGCCCGGGACAGTGCCGCGCCGGGCCGGGTAGCCTGCGGGTGTCGGCCCTACTCCAGCGAGTTGTTGCATGAATGCCTCCGATGACACGTCCACCCGCCTGATCGTGCTGCGGCACGCGAAATCCGCCTGGCCGGAGGGTGTTTCCGATCACGAGCGTCCGCTCGCGGGCCGGGGACGGCGGGACGCGCCGGCGGCCGGCCGGTGGTTGCGGCAGCAGCGCTGCGTGCCCGACCTGGTGATCTGCTCGACGTCCCGGCGGACCCGAGAGACCTGGGAGCTGGTCGCCGGGGAGCTCCAGCCGGAGTATGCGCCACCGGCGACCCGAGGGGACCATGCGGCCCCGGTGGCCCCCGTGGCCCCGGACGTGGTCTTCGAGCCCCGGATCTACGCGGCGAGCGCGTCCGCCGTGCTGGAGGTGCTGAGCGGGATCCCGGAGCGGTGCCGGACCGCTCTGGTGATCGGCCACCAGCCGGCCGTGCAGGACCTGGTCCTGGCGCTGGCCGGCGAGGGGGACGGCGAGGCGCTGGACCGGGCCGGTGGGAAGTTCCCCACCTCAGCGGTGGCGGTGCTGACGCTGCCCGGCGGATGGGCCCGCCTGGAGCCGGGCGCCGCGGCGCTCACCGCCTTCGCCGTGCCCCGTGGTCCGGCGCCGGGCGACCACTGAGCGACCCGGCCGCCGTCGGGCGACCTTTCACCCCCATGGTCCGACGCCGCACGAGCCCGCCGTGCGGGCCGGGGAGTCCGCGGCGATTCTGTGGGGCATGGCGGATGGTGCGGGCGCGGACGACCAGAGCCGGGAAGCCCTCCGGCGGCCGGACGAGCCGCCGGCGGTACCCACCGACTACGACGGTGCGGTCTACGGCTCCCTGCAGGCCGCGTCCGTCGTGGCCGGCGCCGCCACGTTCGGGCCGTTCCCCCGGGTGGGACTGGTGCTCCTGCTGCTCGTCACGGGGCTGGTCTTCTGGATCGCGCACGTCTACGCGCGGCTCGTCGGCGAGCTGGCGACCTACCGGCACCTGACGTGGAACAGGGTCCGTCATGTGGCGGTCCACGAGTGGCCGATCGCGCAGGCGGCGCTGGCACCGGCCGTCGCGGTGGCGATCAGCCCGCTGCTGCGGTTGAGCCTCCAGGACACCGCGTGGTTCGCGCTCGCCGTCGCCGTGGCCGAGCAGATCGGCTGGGCCACCAGGGCCGCGACCCGTGCCGGGGCCTCGCGTGCCCTGGTGGTGGCCTCGGCCGTCGTGAACCTGATCCTCGGCCTGGTGATCGTGCTCCTCAAGGCGCAGCTACAGCACTAGGGGCGAGCCCCGGGGCCGGGGAGGCCGCGGAACTGCACGTCACCGGTGCCGTACGGGACGGGTAGGACTCGTCCCGGTCACCGTCCCGGTCAGGGTCCCGGGGCGTCCGGTTGCTTCGGTCCGCCCGGTGCGGAGCGGAGCACGGCCAGCCGCCGCTGGTACTCCTCGTCCTCGATCTCCCCGCGGGCGTAGCGCTCGGCGAGGATCTGCTCCGCCGTGGACGACCCGCCGGGCGGGGGACCTTCGTGGTGCCAACCGGGATAGCGGCGGCCGGGCCCGCCCCCGCCGGACGGGCCGGGACGGACCAGGGCGCGGAAGAGCAGGACGCCGACCGTGATCACCAGTGCCCAGAACAGGACCATGCCGACCGTGGCCGCGAGCCAGCCCCACCCGGCGCCACCGTGGTGGTGGTACCAGAACAACATGGGACCTCTCCTTCCCGGCACCGGGCGGATACGGGCCCTGAAGCGGGCGGCATCCGCACGGGTGCCCTCACGTCGATTCTCGCGCGCCGTCGCCGGGCGGGCGCATGCTGGCGGTGAGCGGCGGCGGCCCCGCCCGGCCGGGCCCGTCCGTGCCCGTCCGTGTCTGTCTGTGTCCGTCTGTGTGGACACCTCGCGGGAGGGCACCGGCGACGATCCGGACGTCGCCCTCGCACCGCGCCGGCGTACGGTCCGTACCGCTCCGGCAAGTCCCGCCATGGCGATCCGGTTCGCGGCCGCCACCCGATCCCGTCGAAGACCTGACGGCGGTCCCACGGCCCGCGTCCCCGTCTCGACAGCGGCGGCAACACCGCTTCAGACGCAGCCACTGGTCGACTGCCAGGTCTCCACGCGTCATCTCGCGTTCGTTCCACGACCTTGATCGACGTCTCGAGCGCGCCCCGGGGACCAGTAGACTCGACGGCTGTGGTGGACACCCAGTACGAAGACCTGTTGCAACTGACACTCACCTCCGGGACGGCCAAGGCCGACCGGACGGGCACCGGCACCCGGAGCATCTTCGGGCACCAACTGCGCTATGACCTCTCGCAGGGGTTCCCGTTGGTCACCACCAAGAAGGTGCATCTCAAGTCCATCGTGTACGAGCTGCTGTGGTTCCTGCGCGGCGACTCAAACGTCGGCTGGTTGCGCGAGCACGGTGTCACCATCTGGGACGAGTGGGCCGACGCGAACGGCGAGCTCGGTCCGGTGTACGGCGCGCAGTGGCGCTCCTGGCCCGCCCCGGACGGCAGGCACATCGATCAGATCAGCGAGGTCCTCGCCACTTTGCGCAGTGACCCGGACTCCCGCCGAATGATCGTCTCCGCCTGGAACGTCGGCGAGCTGGCCAACATGGCGCTCGCGCCGTGTCACGCCTTGTTCCAGTTCTACGTCGCCGACGGCAAGCTGTCCTGCCAGCTGTATCAGCGCAGCGCGGACCTGTTCCTCGGCGTCCCGTTCAACATCGCCAGTTACGCCCTGCTCACGCACATGGTGGCGCAGCAGGCCGGCCTCAAGCCGGGCAGCTTCATCTGGACCGGCGGGGACTGCCACATCTACGACAACCACATCGAGCAGGTCACCGAGCAGCTCTCACGCACTCCGTTCGAGTTCCCCACATTGCGTCTGCGCCAGGCCGATTCGCTCTTCGACTACGCCTACTCCGATGTGGAAGTGCTCGGCTATCAGCATCACCCCGCCATCAAGGCCCCGGTGGCGGTGTGAACGTCGGGCTGATCTGGGCGCAGACTCTTGACGGTGTGATCGGCGCGGACAACGCGATTCCGTGGCGACTGCCTGAGGACATGGCGCATTTCAAGGCGACCACCCTCGGCCATCCTGTGGTGATGGGGCGCAGGACATGGGATTCGCTGCCCCCGCGATTCCGTCCGCTGTCCGGCAGGCGCAACATCGTGGTGACGCGCGACCCACGGTGGGTGGCCGAAGGCGCGGAGCGCGCTGGTTCCGTCGCCGAGGCGCTGGAACTCGCGGCCGAGCCGCTGAAGTCGACCGCGCCTACTGCGGCATGGGTGATCGGCGGCGGTGAAATCTACCGTGCAGCCTTGGAATACGCCACGACGCTCTCGGTGACGGAAATCGACTCGACGGTGAGCGGCGACGTCTACGCCCCGGTACTGGGCCCGACGTGGAAAGTTGCCGAGGACAAGGGCTGGCAGTCCTCGACGTCCGGGCTGCGCTACCGCATCCGCCGATACACCCGCTGAAGGCACCCCACACTCCGACTCACGTGAGCCATGGTGGGCGGCCCACCGGCTTCGTCGCCGCGATCCGGCTACGGCTTCGGGTGTGATCCCCCGTACGGAACTCCACGGTTACTCGACGATGAGGTCTTCGTATGTGATCGTCACCTGTTCCGTGGCGGGCCCGGCTTCGGATGCTTCCAAGGACGGTCCCTCCCAGCGGGACGCCCAGGCGTTGGTGAGGTGGATGCGGCGGACGGTTTGCTTCTTCGCGTCCGTCAGGGCGATGGTGATGTTCTGACGGACCGCGTCCAGGTCGGCGTTGATGAGAGTGGCCCTGATCCAGTCGGTGAAGGCAGCGCTCTTGTCCATGCCGCGAGTGATCGTGATCTCGCCGGTCCTGCGGGATCCCGCCTGCTTGCGGATCAGGAGTTCCCCCGCCGGAGAGACATCCCTGACCTCCACCACGTCCTGGTCCAGCTGGAGTCCTGAGACGGACTGGACGGTCTCCACCTGGAACTTGCCGAGCTCGATGGCAAAGGTGCTGCTGCTGAAGCTGTCACCGGTCAACACGATGAACTCCTCCTGCTGCTCGTGAGTTTGACGGCCGGCTGTCGTCTCCCCCGGCCGGCCTATGCGGCCTAACGCCTCAAACGCGGAGCGGTTACACGGTGCCCCGCACCAGCCGGACCGCGACGACCGGCCGTTATGAGACAACGACGCCGCGCCCCGGTACGAGCCCCGATGGGGCCCTCGTCATCTTCCTCGCCCTTGGATGCGCGCTCATCCGCTGGCGGCGCCTGCGCTCACTCCGAGCGGGACTGGAGGGTGGCGGTGCATGCGGCTTCCTGGGCGGCCATGAGCTCATCGCCGTGCTCGAAGGCCCATGCTCCGACAGCGTCGATGGGTGCCAGCAAAGTCCGCCCCAGGGCGGTGAGTTGGTACTCGACGCGCGGTGGCGCTCCGGGGTGTGCCTGTCGGTCCACCAGCCCGTTGGACTGCAAGCGCCGCAGCGTCTCGGTGAGGACCTTGGAACTGATTCCCCCGATCTGGCGGCGTAGTTCGACCGGGCGCCTGGGGCCGTCGCGCAGTGCCCAGAGCACAACGGCGTTCCAGGTGTTGGAGAGGAGGTCGAAGGCGAGGCGGGCACGGCAGTCGGCGAGGAAGGCGTCGGTCGTCACGTACCACATGGTGCCCGACAGGCCCTCTAACGTCCTTGCGAACGGTCCAAGCAGGTCCTGGGAGGGAATGCGCAATGAGAATCGGCGTACTGGGCACGGGCAACATGGCGGATGCGCTCGCCACCCACTGGGTGCGGGCCGGGCACGACGTGGCCATCGGAGGACGGGACGTGCACAAGGCGGAGCGGCTCGCGACGCGCCTCGGGGGCAGCGCGCAGCCGGCCAGTCTGCGTGCGGCGGCCGAGTTCGGTCAGGTGGTGCTGGCCGCGCTGCCCTTCGGCGCGGGCGCGAGCGTGGCGCGGGAACTGAGGGCGGTCCTGGACGGCAGGGTGCTGATCGACTGTTCCAATCCGGTCGGTCCGGGCTTCCTGCTGCTGACACAGCGCGGCCTCTCGGCCGCACAGCACCTGGCCGCGGCGGCACCGGGAACTCATGTGGTCAAGGCGTTCAATCTCTGCCATGAAGACGTGTGGCGCATGTCGCCGCCAGTCTTTGACGGGCGGCCGCTGGCCGTTCCGGTCTGCGGAGACGACGAAACGGCCCTCGCGCTCGTACACCAGCTGGTGCGGCATGTCGGCTGCGAGCCCGTGGCCGGCGGCGGTCTCGAACGAGCGGGACTGCTGGAAGCGACCGCCGCGCTCTTCATCGGGCTATGGGTCGGCGAGGGAGCCGACGCCCAGGCCATCGCACCCCCGCTGGCCTACGCCGCCGGACCGAGAAACGAGCAACCAGAAGACACCGAGAAGGCTCTTCGGTAGGAGTTCTTGGACCGTGCCCTACGTGGTCAGTTGGCCGTTGCACTGGTCATGGGGAGTGGACGGTGGGGCGGCCCGGCCATATTCCAGGCGTGGACGACGATCACGGGCAACTCCTTTTGGTGATCGATACGTCTGTCCTCCCCCTTGGCATGAACCACCCTCTGCTGCACGGCTGGTGACGGACGCGCAGGCCGGGGCCGACTTGCTCGTCGGGGCGGAGGGGGAAAGGATCGGCGGGCCGTGCCGGCGAGAGCGACCGGCGGCGCACGAGAAGGCCAAGGGGGGCGGCGGGATGAGCGAGCACGGCAGGCGGCGGCGACACCGTACGGTGGACCGGGTCGTGTGGATCCTGGAGGCCGCCGCGCGGACGCCGGACGGGGTGACCGTGGCCGAGTTGGCCAGGACGGTCGGGGCGCCGGCGAGTTCGGTGCAGGATCTGGTCAACGGCCTTGTCGCGACGGGTTTTCTGCTGGAACAGCATCGGCGCTTCAGACTCGGGCCCGCCCCGCACGTCCTCAACCTCATCGCCGGCCGGGTCGTCCCGCGGATCAGTCAGGCCGAGCTCGACGAACTGAGCCGTGTCGCGGGTACCCCGGTGCTGCTCACGGTGCGGGTCGGACTCGACGCCGTGTACCTCGCGCGCGGCGGCGAGAACCAGATTCCCCGCCTCGTGCCGCTCGCCGACCAGCACGTGGCCCGGCCGCTGCTGCGCACCGCCGCGGGCCGTCTGCTGCTGGCCTTCACCGACGAGGCGGAGCGCCGGGGGCTGCTCGACGAGCTCGCCCGTCACGACCCCGAGGCGGTCGCCGAGTTCCGCTCGGCTCTTCCGGCGATTCGTGCGTCGCGGATCAGCCGCAGCGAGGGGATGGCCGACCCCGAGGTCAGCGCACTTGCGATCCCCGTCACCGACGGCCCCGTCGTCACGGGAGCCCTCGCCCTGATCCACCAGCGTCGCGGCCGCTCGGAGCGGCTGCGCCTGGACCGGGCGGCGGCCCGGCTCCTCGCGCACCTCCAGGAGACGCGGAGGTGACGTCCGCATCGATTCACGGATATCCGTGAATCCGGGCGCTCGTGCAGTGCTGGGGACGAGCATCACGGCATGACTTCGAACACGCTGACCACGACCGGGGCGACACTGACGGCGTCCGAGATCGTCTCCCGGCTGCTGCACACCCTCGGCGACCCCGATCCGGCCCGAGGAGCCGAGGACATCACCGTCGTCGGGGCCGATCCCCTGGTGCCCTCGGTGCACCGGCTCGCCGATGCCATGTCCGCCGCGATCGGTGTCTTCGGACGGCAGACGGCGGCGCTCGGCGAACAGCGCGGTCACCGGCACCAGAAGGTGGAGGTACAGGCCGGGGCCGCGATCGACCAGCTCATGGCGACGTATCACACGACGCTGTCGGGGCGCCCGATCGGTGTCCTGCTCGAAGATCCGGCGCTGCTCGGCAACAACGACTTCTACCGGGCGCGCGACGGCCGGTGGATCTTCATCATCACCACCTATCCGCATCTGCGGGACGCCGTCGCCTCCGTACTGCGGTGCCCGCTCGACAAGGTGGGGATCGCACAGGCCGCGGCCGACTGGGACGCCTTCACGCTGGAGGAGGCCATCTGCGCGCGGGGCGGCGTCGCGTGCGCGGGGCGCACCCGCGACGAGTGGCTCGCGCACCCCGCGGGGCGGTATGTGGCCCAGCGCCCGGTCGTCGAGATCGAACGCGTCGGCGACGGGCCGGTCCGGCCCTTCGAGCCGATCGGTGAGGCGGACGAGGCGCTCGCGGGCGTACGGGTGCTCGATCTCACCCATGTCATCGCAGGTCCCGTCGCGGCGCGACTCCTCGCCCAGTTCGGCGCCGACGTGCTGCACCTGTCGCGTCCCGACCGCCCCGACCCGATCCCGATGATCGCGATGACCGGCGGCGGCAAGCGCAACGCCTACTGCGACCTGCGCGACGATCACGACCGGGCGGCCTTCCACGACGCGCTCCAGGACGCGGACGTCTTCGCACATGCCTACCGGGGACTTGCCCGGCACGGGGCCTCGACCGAGGAACTCGTCCGGCGCCGCCCCGGACTCATCACCCTCGAATACCACGCCTGGGGCGCCGACGGCCCTTGGGGCGAACGAGGCGGGTTCGACCAACTCGCCTGCTCGGCAACCGGGTTCGCTGTCGAAGAATGGACCGACCGGCCATCGCTGCCGCCGACCTACCTGCTCAACGACTACCTCGCCGCCTACCTCGGGGCCGCCGGCGTCGCGACGGCCCTGCGCCGACGTGCGGCGGAGGGCGGCTCCTGGCGAATCCGCGTGACCCTGGCCGGGGTGTGTCACTGGGTGCGGGAACTCGGGCTGCTGGCACGGGAGGACGTACTCGACGTGCCCCGGCCCGGACGCGCCCCGTTCGCCGCGCTGTCGACCACCGGGACCGACTTCGGCCCGCTCACCGAACCGGCGACGCCGTTCGCGTACAGCGGGCGCTCGGTCCCCCAGCCCGGTTGGCGTTCTCCGCTGGGGTCCGCTCCGCTCCAGTGGCACTAGGTGTCGCCGGCCAGCACGTTGTTGACAGTGGCAGCGTTACTCGGGGTGCGTGGCGGCCGGCAACGGGTGGTGTCGGCCGTTGCGCCGCTTGACTCTCACACCGATGTAAGACTCTAGCTTCCCCGGCATGAGGAGGAACTCTGCCTCGCTCGTGGCCTTGTGCGCGAGCGTCTTCGTTGTCGGTACGTCGGAATACCTGGTTTCGCGGGCACGCTGCCCGAGGTCGGCGCGGATCTGCGGGTGCCGCAGAGCACTGCGGGGCAGGCGGTGACCGCCGACGCGCTCGGCGTGGTGATCGGCGGGCCCGCGCTGACCGCGCGGCTGCGCCGCAAGCCCCTGGCGCTCGGCCTGATGCTGCTGTTCGCCTCGGGCAGCGCGCTCAGTGCCTGGGCCCCCTCGTTCACGATGTCGCCGGCCGGGCGGGTGATCTCCTCACTCAGCCACGCGGCGTTCGTGGCGTTGGCGTTGGTGATGGCCACCAGCGTGGTGCGGCCATCGCGGCCAACGTCGGTGCCTGCAACCTCGGCGCCGCCGCCGGCTCCGCCCCAGGTGGGGCCATCGTCGCCGCCGGCGCGCTGCGCTGGGCCGGACCGGCCGGCGCCGTACTCAGTCTCGGCGGCCCGGCCCTGACCTACCTGGTCCTGCCCCGAACCAGGACCGCGCGGCCCACCGGCAATGTCCCGATGGGCACCGCTGTCTGATCCCCGAACCCACTCTGCCCGGAAGGCTCCTTCTGACCATGCGCGCTGTCCAGATCGACCGCCACGGCGGTCCCGACGTCCTGACCCTCCGCGAGGTCGCCCCACCCGAACCCGCCACCGGTGAAGTCCTCATCCGCACCGCGGCCAGCAGCCTCAACCCGGTGGACTGGAAGACCCGCGCCTGGGAGATCGGCCCGCCGCTGCCGGCCACGCTCGGCTGGGACATCTCCGGCCGGGTCGTCGCGAGCAACGACCCCGCCCACGAGGTGGGTGCCCAAGTGATCGCCATGTCCGCGCAGATCGCCACCGGCCGCGGCACCTGGGCGGAGCTGGTCGCCCTGCCCGGCCACCTGCTGGCACCCGCACCGGCCGCGGTGCCGTTGGCGGACGCGGCGGCCCTTCCGCTGGCCGGGACGACCGCCTTGCAGGCCCTGCGCGCCACGGAGTTGAGCGCCGGCGAGCGCCTTCTGGTCGTCGGCGCCGCCGGTGCGGTCGGCGGCCTGGCCGTCCAACTCGCCCGCTCGACCGGCGCCCACGTCGATGCCCTGGTCTCCCGGTCCGACCATGAGCAGGCAGCGACGGAGCTCGGCGCGGAGCGGGTCTGGCGCCGCCCGCAGGACCTGCCCCGCGGCCGGTACCAGGCCGTCCTCGACACCGCCGGCACGGACGTGGCCGCGGCCCTCGTCCCCGGAGGGCGCTTCGTCTCCATCGCCGACCACCCCCTGCCCGACGTGCCAGGCGCCCGCAAGAGCTACGTCCAGGAGAACGCCACCGACCTCGCCCACCTCACCAAGCTCGTCGACACCGATGAGTTGCGGCTGCGGATCGCCGGCCGCTTCCCGCTCGACGACATCCGCACCGCCCACGAGCGCTTCGAAGCCGGCGGCCTCCTCGGCAAGGTCCTCATCACCTTCTGAGGTACATCGCGCGCTTCGCCGACGGATCTGGAACCGGCCGCGTTCATCGGAACGCGGCCGGGGCCCGCACCTCTCCTTCCCACGCCGGCCAAGTCGCTCCGGCCGCAGCCGGAAGCGCATGTCATCAATGGCCAAGGTTGTCCTCACCTGGGAGTGGCAACGCTGACGTTGCTGTTCGGTATGCCTCGGCCATGGCGTGGAAGGAACGCTTCGGTGCCAGGCTGCCGTCGGGCATGACCTTGCACACTCCGTAGGAGGCCATGTCGAGGTCGAAGCGTGGATCCTCGTGGTGCGGATATGTGTAGCCGGCGAAGGTGAACCAGAAGGCGGTGTCCACGCCTTCCTCGTTGAAGACGTCCAATTGCTGGCGCAGGTAGCAGGCCTGTTCGTCTTCGTCGCGGATGTGGTCGCCGTCGAGGCGGGGCGGGTCCGCGTCGTGGTCGACGACGCCCCACCAGCCGATGCCTCCGCGGGCGGCGGCGCCCCGGTAGGTGCAGCTGCCGAATTCGGTCGCCGCGAGCGGCTTGCCGTACCGGAGATACTCGCGCAGGCCCTGGCGGAAGGCGTCACTGGCATCGCCGTAGGCGTCGGCACTGACGATGTCGAAGGGCGCCCAGTCGATCTGTTCCCACGTTCCGGAGGCGTAGGTGATCTTGCCGCGGAACCGTGAGCGGACCGTCGCCGCGATGTCGGACAGCAGGGAGTTCAGCCGGGCGGGAACCTCGGCGAGCGCGGCCAGTGTCGTCTCGTCGGGAGCGCCGCTGATCAGGGCTTCGATTCTGGCGAGGCTGTCCTCTCCGGGGAGAATTCCGGCGGCGAACAGGCTCAACTCGCAGCCGGCGACGAAGACATCCGCTCCCACCTCTTCGGCGCGATCGGCACAGTAGGCGAAGTAGGGCAGCAGTTCCTCGGCGGACAGTTCGCAGGGGAACGGGGAGAACCAGACCTCCAGCCCGGCGTCGGCGGCGTGCCGGGCCGCGAGGGCCAGTCGCCCAGGGTCGCCACCGGTGATCCGTACGGCGTCGCAGTGCAGTTCGTCCGCGATGATGCGGATCTCGCGGCGTACCGCGTCGGCGTCGAAGACGGGTCGAGAACTCTTGCCACCCGGAGTGAAGCCGGTGTCGTAGGTGATGCCTCTGGCTCGCATGGATGCCCCTGACAATCGATCGACATCTGTTGCTGCGTCTCACCGTGCGCTGATGTGGGTCGGTTCGGCGATCGGAGCCGAACGTTAGGTACGAGTCGAAAGGCCGGTCAACGTCGATCTCCTGTGAACCATGCTGTTTGTGCTGGTCAGCCATGCAACTGGCGATTGCAATGACAGTGCGGGTCAATGCACGCCGAGCGAGGGGATGTTGCAACGATCGGCGACCAGTGCACACTGGGGCCGAGACGCCCCGACCGGAGGAACCGAACCCGATGCCAGGACGCAGGCTGACGAGAGCCGAGCGGCAGCAGATCGCCGCCGGGTTGGCGCAGCGCCTGAACTACGCCGACATCGCCAGGCGCCTGGACCGCCCCACCTCGACGGTGAGCCGCGAGGTCGCGCGCAACGGCGGACCCGCCCGCTACCGCGCGTAACTGGCACAGTTCGCGACCAGCCACCGAGCCCGACGTAGGCCGCAGCCGCCCGCGTCGGCGCAGCGGACCATCGAGCACCTCGGTCCCGACCCCGACACGACGGCCGCGTTCGTCACCGACCTCACCGCGGCACTCGTCCAAACCGGCCTCCCGCGCACCGCCGCCCGCGGAAGCGTGCGGACGCCGTGGGCTCGGCGGGAGGGCGGGAAGGCCGGGCGGGCGCCCAGATGCGGGAGGGCGGCCCGGTGGCGGGAGGGAGACCTGGAGGACCGGGTCAGGACCGGTCGGTTCCGGGCCCCGGATCGTGGTGGTCCGGGGAGGCCGCCGGCTGTCGGCGGAGGACGTCGTGGACGACCGCGCCGTCGACCGTCTCGCGGGTGGTGAGCAGGTCGGCGAGGCGTTCCAGGGCCGCCCGGTGGTCGCGGAGCAGGGTGGTGGCGCGCTGTTCCGCGTCGCGGACCAGGCGGGCGATCTCCTCGTCGATCAGGCGCTGGGTCTGCTCGGAGTAGGGGCGGTGCAGGGCCTCGCCGGGGGCTTCGTCGCCGAGGCGGTGCGGGGTGCCGGTGGTGGCGTAGCCGATCGGGCCGAGGGCCGCGGAGAGGCCGAAGTCGCGGACCATGCGACCGGCGATCTGGGTGGCGCCGGCCAGGTCGTCGGCGGCGCCGGTCGAGCCCTCGCCGAAGATCACGAGTTCGGCGGCCCGGCCGCCGAGGCGGACGGCCAGCAGGTCGTTGAGGTAGCCCTCGGTGTAGAGGTGCCGCTCGGCTTCCGGGAGTTGTTCGGTGGCGCCCAGTACGGGGCCGGAGGGCAGGATGGTCACCTTGGCGACCGGGTCGGCGTGTTCGCACAGCGCGGCCACGAGGGCGTGGCCCGACTCGTGGACGGCGACGGCGTGCCGCTCCTCGGGGAGCAGGGCGTTGGAGGACTCCCGGCGCCCGAGCAGGACCCGGTCCCGGGCGTCGTCGAGGTCCTGGGCGGAGATGACGGTGTTGCCCGCGCGGACGGCGTGGATCGCGGCCTCGTTGAGGAGGTTGGCGAGGTCGGCGCCGGAGAAGCCGGGGGTGGCCCGGGCGACGACGTCCCAGTCGACGTCGGGTCCCGGTTTCTTGCCGCGGGCGTGGACGGCGAGGATCGCGGCCCGCTCGGCCTGGTTGGGCAGCGGGACGGTGACGTGCCGGTCGAAGCGGCCGGGCCGGAGCAGGGCCGGGTCGAGGGCCTCGGGGCGGTTGGTGGCGGCGAGCACCACGATGCCGCTGCTCTGGTCGAAGCCGTCCATCTCGGCCAGGAGTTGGTTGAGGGTCTGCTCGCGTTCGTCGTTGCCGCCCAGCCGGATGCCGCCGCGGCGGCTGCCGACGGCGTCGATCTCGTCGATGAAGATGATCGACGGCGCGCGTTTGCGGGCCTCGTCGAAGAGGTCGCGGACCCGGGAGGCGCCGACGCCGACGAACATCTCCACGAACGCCGATCCGGTCACCGACAGGAACGGCACCGCCGCCTCGCCGGCGACGGCACGGGCGATCAGCGTCTTGCCGGTGCCGGGCGGCCCGACCATCAGCACCCCGCGCGGCCCCTGGGCGCCGACCACCGCGTACCGCTCGGGGTGGCGCAGGAAGTCCACGATCTCGCTGATCTCCTGCTTGACGCCCTCGTATCCGGCGACGTCGTCGAAGCGGGTGGTGGGGCGCTCGGCCTCGATGATCTTGGCCCGGGAGCGGCCGATGCCGCTGAGCCCGCCGGTGAGGGTGCGCGCGGCCTGGCGGCCGGTCCACAGGAACAGCCCGCCGAGGAGGAGCAGCGGCAGGAGCACCGCGGCCAGCAGCCCCACCCAGCTGCCGCCTTCGCTGCTGCTGGAGGCGGTGACGTCGACGTTCTTCGCGCGGAGCTGCTGGGCCAGCCCGGTGTTGCCGAGCGCGGTGGGGATCCGGGTGGTGAATTCGCGGCCGTCCTTGAGCTTGCCGTCGACACTGCCCTTGTCGTCGATGTCGACGGTCCTGACCTGCCCGGCTTCCACCTTGCCGAGGAACGCGCTGTAGGTGAGGGCGGTGCCCGCGGGGTTGTGCGCCCGGCTGAGCAGGAGGACGAACACCACCAGCAGGACGATCGGCAGCAACCACGGCCGCCACAGCGGAGGCTTCGGCTGGGCCGACGGCTTGGGCGGCTCCCGCGGCGGCCCCGGCTTCGCCGAGCGTGTGGCGTGGCGCCTGGGCAGGCTCACTGCGGTGATCACGGCGGCTCCCTACGGTTCCGCACTCCTCGGACAGGTTCCGCTCCCCTTCCACGATCGGCTTTTCCGGCCGGTTCCGCAGGGTGGGTACCGCTGCGATGTGGGGTCGGGCGGCCAGGTGTGGGACGCTCGAAGTGCAGGCGAAGGGGGTGTGTGATGCCTCTTGGGAAGCTCCGTCCGCCCTGGCGGCACGGCCCGCTCCGGCGGGGTACGGACGTAGCGCAGTCCTGGCTGGTCCTGGCCACGGGCGTGCTGATCGCCGTGGCTGCCCCGACCGCGGGGGTGGTGGCCGGCAGTGTGGTGGACGCGGCGGCCCATCGGCAGAGCGCCGACTGGCAGCCGGTCTCCGCGGTGGTGACGAAGGAACCCGCAGCCCGGGTCAACGTCGACAGCGGTACCGGCACGGGCAGCCGGGTGCAGACGACCGTGCGCTGGACGGCAGCGGACCACAGTGTGCGGACGGGCGAGACGGTCGTGGCTACCGGCGTCCACGTCGGGGACCACACGACGGTCTGGCTGGACCGGAGCGGGAAGCTGGTGCGGGACCCGGGCACCCCGACCGACTCCCTGGCCGAGAGCGTGGTGGCGGGCACCGTCGTCGCGTCCGGCACCGGTCTGCTGCTCTACGGCGCGGAGAAGGCCGGTGTCCGTCTGCTGAACCGCAGGCGCTACGCCCAGTGGGAGAAGGAGTGGGCGGAGCTGGACACCCGCTGGCCGCACCCGCAGCAGTGAGGGTCCGTGGCGCGCGGTCCGCTCGGGCCGCGCGGGCGGCTCGCCTGGCGGCTCCGGACCGTCCCTGCCACGCTGAAATGGACGGCTGCCCGCCCGCGGTCGCGTCCGGCCGCCGAGCCGCATCCGCCGAGGGTCACCGACATCGGGCGCCGGGTCACCGTCGCCGGTGGTGCGGCGGTGCTTCCGGCCGAAGTCCCCGAGGGGGCGCGGAAGTCCGACGACGCGGCCCGGCCGATTGCCGTGGTCACCCGCCGGCCGGCCCCGGGATCACGCGGCGCGCCGCCCTTCACTCACGGAGGTTCCCATGGCATCAGCAGCAGGTCACCCCACCGGAACACCGCACCCGGGCTACGGCGGGAGAACGACCGCACCACAGACAGCGGAGCGCCACGGCCTGGTGATGTTCGCCGGGGTCATGTTGGGGTTGCTGGCCCTGTTCAACGGCCTCGACGGCATCGCGGCGATCGTCAACTCCCATATCTTCCTGGGCAATGTCTCGCTGATCCTGGGAGACATGCAGGCATTCGGCTGGCTGATGCTCGCGCTGGCGATCCTGCAGGCGGCCGCGGCCGTCGGCGTGCTCACCAAGCGTTCGGAAGCCGCCCGTTGGTTCGGTGTGGCGGTGCTGGGGCTGAACGCCTTCGCCCAGATGTTCTTCATCCCCGCCTACCCGGTGTGGTCGGTGATGATCATCGCGCTGGACGTGCTGGCCATCTACGGGCTGTGCGTCTACGGAGGCAGCGCTTCCGCCACGGCCGAGCAAGAGCAGGGAGGTTGAGCGGGGACGTCGGACCGGGCGGGCCGGGCCGGCGCGAGCGGATCGGGCCAGGTCACGGAGAGCGCGTACGCCGGCCCGGCCGGAGCCGGCGTCGCCCTGGCAGCGGCGTCACTGCGCGATCCGCTCCGCCAGCGAACTGCCCCCGCGGTCCTGGAAGATCCGGTCCAGATGGCGGTCCAGGACCTCGGCGGCGGTCCGCGGGCTGCGCTGGCCGACCAGGATGCTGGTGCCCAGCCCCGCGGAGAGCGCGAGCAGGCCGACGGCCTCGATGCGGGCGTCCACCCCGGGGCGGGTGAGTCCCGCTTCCGCGGCCTGCCCCAGGAGTGCGGTCAGCCGCTCCTCGGCGGCCTCGGGGTCCCGGATGAAGGGCTGTTCGGCGAGTGCCCGGTCGGTCACGGACAGCACCGCGTACGAGGTGTAGACGAGGTGGAAGACCCGGCTCTCCTCGTCGAGGGGCAGGGACGCCATCAGGAGCGCCTCGATCACCGTGCGCGGCCCCGGGTGGTCGCCCGCGGCCCTGACCTGGGCTGCGACGCGTTCCCCGAACCGCTCGGTCAGCTGTCGCAGTCCGTGCAGCAGCAGCTTCTCCTTGGTCTCGAAGTAGTACTGCACCAGCCGCAGTGACACACCCGCCTCGGCCGCCACGTCCCGCATTCCCACGGCGTGCAGTCCGCGTCGCCCCGCGACCCGGAGGAGCGCCTGGGCGATCTCGGTACGTCGTTCGTCATGGTCCACGCGCTTGGGCATCAGCCGCGTCTTCCCTCGTCGGTCGCTTCGGTGTGGGCCTCGCTCAACGCCAGGCAATTTTGATGATACAGCCGTACCAACTTCATGGTACGTTCGTATCACGAAGACCGAGAACAACGGATCCCCGGAGGTGGCCGTGTCCCAGACCACTGCCCGTCCCCAGGCCGACATCGGCCGCTATGTCAGCGACGCGCTGCGCGAGGAGTACTTCGCGGCGTGCGACGCGCTCTACGCCTTGGGGGTGCCCGCGGCCGCGGAGCAGGAGGTCGAGACCTCCTTCGGCACCACCCACGTCTACCGGTACGAACCGGCCGACCCCGCCGCCCGCTCCCGCACCCCCGTCGTCCTCGTGCACGGCTCGGGATCCTGCTCCGCCATGTGGTACCCGAACACCCCCGCCCTCAGCGCCGAGCGCCCGGTGTACGCGCTCGACACCCCGGGCGACCCGGGACGCAGCGTGCACCGCGTGCCCATGCACCAACCCGAGCGCGCCGCACAGTGGTTGGACGAGTCGCTCGCCGCGCTCGGCCTCGACAGCGTCCACCTGGTCGGCTCCTCCTACGGCGGCTGGCTCACGCTGAACCAGGCACACCGCGGGGCCGGCCGGCTGGCCTCGGTCACCCTGCTCGACCCCGGTGGCCTGGAGAAGGTGGGGCTGCGCTTCTTCGTCTGGATCTTCGTCAGCCTCTTCGCGACCTCCGCCCCGAAGGCGCTGCGTCCGCGCCTGGCGGCCTGGTTGGAGCAGCCGGTGCTCGTCGTGCCGGAGCTGCGCACGATGATCAGGAAGGGCGTCCGGGCCTTCCGCATCCGTCGCCCGGCCCCGCTCCCCCTCTCCGACGCCGAGCTGGCCACCATCCGCACCCCGCTCTACCTGGTGCTCGGCAGGCGCAGCCTCCTGGTGCACCCGAAGCGGCAGGTGGAGCGCGTCCCGCGCCTGATACCGGGAGCGCGCGCGGAGATCGTCTCCGGCACCGGCCACGGACCGCAGATCGACCATCCGCAGGTGGTCAACCGCAGGATGCTGGACTTCATGGACTCCGTCGACCGCCGCACCGGCTGACGGCCCGACGGACCGCCATCCCGACAGGGGGGCGGGGGCCGGCCGGAATTCGCGTGCGGCGACGACCGGCCGGCCGCCATGATGGCGATCATGAACAGATATGTGACCGCCCCCGCCCGACTCGGAGAAACCCCGCTGCCCGATGGGCGGTTGATGGGCTGGGCCGAGTGGGGACCCGAGGACGGTGTTCCGGTGCTGCTGTGTCCGGGAGCGGCGACGAGCCGTTGGCTCGGCTTCGGACCGGACGTGGTGGCCGCGCGGGGGCTGCGACTGGTGTCCCTGGACCGCCCCGGACTCGGTGCCTCGACCCCGCACCCGGGGCGGACCTTCGCCGATTTCGCCGCGGACGTCCGGCACTTGGCGGCGCGGCGCGGCCTGGGGCGTCCACCGGTCGTCGGCAACTCGCAGGGCGCGCCGTTCGCGTTGGCCTGCGCGGAGGCGGACGTGGTCGCCGCGGTGGCCGTCGTCTCGGGGGCGGACGATGTCGCATCGGCCGTCGTCCCGGCGGCCGCATCGGGTGCGCGGGCCGACGAGGACCGGCGACCCGACGAGCGGGCGGCGACCGGGTTCGCCGCGGCCGTGCCGGCGCATGTGCGGGAACTCGTCGAGCGCACCGCCGCCGACCCGAGGGGCGCCGAGGAGTTCTTCGCCGGCTTCACGGCGGACGCGATGGCACACCTGGTGCGGACCAACAGCCCGGCGTGCGACCTGGCCGTGTACCAGGATCCCGGGTTCGAGGCAGCGTACCGCCGGGCCCTCGACGAGGGCTTCGCGCAGGGGGCCGCCGCCGGATACGCCCGCGACGCCGTACTCGCCATGAGCCGCTGGCCGTTCGCCCTCGATCGGATCACCGTCCCGGTGGACCTCTGGTACGGCGCACACGACGCCAGTCACTCCCCCGACCACGGGGCCCGTCTCGCCGCCCGGATTCCCGGCGCGCGCCGCCATGTCGTACCGGGGGCGGGCGGCTCCCTGCTGTGGACCGACCCGGGACCGATCCTCGCCACCCTCCTCGACAGGGCCGCGGGCAAGGGCTGATCGGCCCCTTTCCGCCGGCGGCGGCACGGGGTACGGGTGCCCCGCCGCGGCGAGGTGGCACCGGTGGGGGCCGAGGGGGGTGACTGTGGGAGTGCCGGCGGTATAGCGGTCCCCATGCCCTCACCCGAACCGGCGTTGCCGGAGCCTTCCCACGCGCCTTCCGTGTCCGCCGACGCGGCTCGACTCGATGCGGAGGAGGTGAGTTGAACCAGGCGTACTCGGTGCCCTGGCGGTTGGTCCAGGTCTGCTTGCAGGTCACCGAGCAGGTGTGGCAGCCGATGCACTTGTCGAGGTTCATCACCATCGCGGAGGGTGCCGTTGGGGACGACGGGCCGCCCGGAGGCCGCATCGAGCAGCACCGGCTTCCAGGACGCCGCCGCCTCGTCGTCCGCGTCGAGCCCCAGGTCCGCGGCGGTGAGGAACTTCCCGGGGACGAACTCGCCGTCCTGCTCCCGGAGTTCGACCAGGAACGGCAGATCGGTGAACTGCTTGACGTACTCGGTGAAATACGGGACCTGCCGTCGGACGAAGCACTCGGTGAGGACCACATGTCCCATGGCCATCGCCAGCGCGCCGTCGGTGCCTGGGTGCGGGTGCAGCCACTCGTCCGCGAACTTCGTCGCGGCCGCGTAGTCCGGGGAGACCACGACCACCTTCTGGCCCCGGTAGCGGGCCTCGGCCATCCAGTGCGCGTCCGGGGTGCGGGTCACCGGCACGTTGGAGCCCCACAGCATCAGATAGGCCGCGTCCCACCAGTCGCCGGACTCCGGTACGCCCGTCTGGTCGCCGAAGACCTGCGGCGAGGCGATGGGCAGGTCGGCGTACCAGTCGTAGAAGGAGACCATCGGCGCGCCGATCAGCGCCATGAACCGCGCGCCGACCGCGGGCGAGGCCATCGACATGGCGGGGATCGGCGAGAAGCCGGCGACCCGGTCCGGGCCGTGGGCGGCGATGGTGTGGACGTGGGCGGCGGCCGCGATCTCCAGGGCCTCGTCCCATCCGATGCGCACCAGGCCGCCACCGGGTACCCCAGGCGCCTGCGCGCCTCGCGGTAGAGCTCCAGCAGCACCCCGCGCACACGCGGGTAGCGCACCCGGGTCGGCGAGTAGGTGTACCAGGAGAACGAGGCGCCCCGCGGGCAGCCGCGCGGCTCGTACTCGGGCCGGTCCGGGCCCGCTGACGGGTAGTCCGTCTCCTGGGTCTCCCAGGTGATGACGCCGTCCTTGACGTACACCTTCCACGAACACGAACCGGTGCAGTTCACGCCGTGCGTGGAGCGGACGACCCGGTCATGGGCCCAGCGCTCACGGGACGGCGTGTCATTGACACTCTGATCGGTCCGGTACACCGCCCGCAGGTCCGAGGTCGTGGGAGACCGGCGCAGGGACGTGCCCACCTTCAGCAATTGCTCCGCGACCACCGCCGCGATCCGTTCGGCTTCCTCACGGGCACCGCGTCGTACCACCGCCGTCGCTCCTTTCACGGTACGCGGGCAGCGGCGCCGACCACACTGGCCCCCGTGCCGGGGCGGTCGCGTTCCACCGGCACCAGCTTCACCACGCATCGCCCTCGCTGACGCGCCATCACGGCATGCTTGATGAGAGCTGTACGTAGTTTTTCTTGCGCTTTGCAATACTTGTCAATGGCATGCACTTCGAACCGGTGACGGCCGGGCGAGATCGGCAAGGGGGCGACTGCCGCTCCGGCCTCGGTCGGGGCGGTGCCGTCGGACGGCGGGTCCCCGCAGGTCGCCGACGAGCAGCGGCCCGGCCAGGACCTCGGGGGCGCACGGCGTCGGGGCCGGGGTGTCGGGAGCGCCGAAGCGGCGCAGCAGGCGGAACGGGGGGCGAGGTCAGCGGGTGGTGTACCCGCCGTTGACGAAGAGGGTCTGCCCGTTGAGCCACCAGCCCTCGGTGAGCAGGAAGATCACATGCGGCGCGATGTCCTCGATCCTGGTCAACTCGCCGTTCATGGACGAGGACTTGTGGTACGCGACGGAGTCGTCGGTCTCGGCCGGGTAGAAGAACGAGGTGTCCATCGGCCCGGGGGCGATGTTGTTGACGCTGATGTTGCGGCCGAAGAGCTCCTTCGACAGGGCGCGGGTGAAGTGCTCGACCGGGGACTTGCTGCCGGCGTAGACCGAGTACAGGCCGGTGTAGGCGGCCAGCAGCGAGGTGACCACGGTGACGATCGAGCCGTCGCGGTCGATGCGCTTGGCGGCCTCGCGCATCATGAAGTACGCGGCCTTGGAGTTCACCGCGAACATCCGGTCGTACTCGGCCTCCGAGGTCTCGGTCACCGGCTTCTTGATCACCATGCCCGCGGTGTTCACGCTGGCGTCCACCCGCCCGAACGCGTCGATCGCGGCGTCGAAGAGTCCCTCGACGCCGGCCACCCGCGTCAGGTCCGCCTGGTGCGTCACCGCGTCCCCGCCCGCCTGCTTGACCGCGGCGGCCGTCTCCTCCGCGTCGGAGCGGGAGGAGTCGCTGTTGTAGTGCACCACGACCTTCGCGCCGTGCTCGCCGAGCTGCCGGCTGATCAGGCCCCCGAGGTTCCTGGAGGCCCCGCCGACCACGACGACCTTGTCCTTGAGCGTACGAGCGGGCATGACGCGTCTCCTCATCGGAATGGTGTTCGTCCCGCGCGTGCGTGCCGGCGCACCTCTGCGCCCGTACGCCCAGGCCATGTCCCCACACGTGAGACGCGCGGCCCTCCCGACGCTAAGCAGGCGCCCCGGTGATCGCATCCGCAGGCCGCCCGCGGGTCACCCGCCCGGCCCAGCGCCGGTGGCCGGGCAGGAAAGCGCCGACCCGCCCGTGCCGAGCGGGTTCCCCTATCCCTGGTGGCCCTCCGACGGCACGGTGGTGGCGAGGATCCCACTGAGCGCGGACCGGGCGTCCTGCAGGGTGGTGATCTTGTCCTCCAGACCGCGGAGTTGCTCCCGCAGCGTGCCGGCCGCGCAGTGTTCGAACTCCGGGCCCGGCCCCACGACGCACGGCAGCAGCTCGCGGATGACGCGGGTCGACAGTCCGGCGGCGAGCAGGGCCCGGATGTGCCCCACCACGGCCGGGGCGTCCTCGGCGTACCGGCGGTGGCCGCCACTGCCCGCGCGGTGTGCGGTGAGCAGCCCCTGTTCCTCGTAATAGCGCAGCAGGCGTGGGCTGACGCCGGTGGCCCGCGCCAGATCCCCGATCTTCATCGTCACATGATCCCCGTCACCGGCACTTGCATCTCACATCGATGTCAGATCCTACGGTGTCGGTGTGACCACGACGTCGGAACGGAACCTGGGAGCGGTCAGCGATGTCAACTGATGTGACGGGATTCGTCGTTCAGCGCAACGGCCGGACGGCGACCGCGGCGGAGCTGGCGCCGCTGGCGTTCGCCGGCTATGCCCACTTCACCGCCCTGCAGGTGCGCGGGGGCCGGGTGCGGGGCCTGGATCTCCATCTGGAGCGGCTGCGCACCGCCTCGGTGGAGTTGTTCGGCCGGGCGTTGCCGGACGACCGGGTGCGGTCCTGGCTGCGTTCCGCGCTGGAGTCCGGGCCGGCCGACCTCTCGCTGACGGCCACGGTCTTCTCACCGGCGGGCGAGTTCACCCGGAGCGGCGGCGAGGGGGCGCCCGAGCTGCTGGTCCGGACGCGACCGCCGGCGTCCGCACCGGAGGGCCCACTCGCGCTGGCGCCCGTCGTCCACGAACGGGTCCTCCCGGCCGTCAAGCACGTCGGCGAGGTCGCCAAGACCTACTACCTGCGCCGGGCCGTCGCGGAGGGCTTCGACGACGCCGTCTTCGTGGACCGGCGGGGACGACTCGGCGAGGGGACGATCTGGAACCTGGCCTTCTGGGACGGTGAGGCCGTGGTGTGGCCCGAGGCCGCGGTGCTGGGCGGAACGACGATGGGCATCGTCCGCCGCCAACTGGAGCGCCTCGGGGTCCCGCAGCGCGACCAGGAGATCACCCTCGACGAGCTGCCGGGGTTGGCCGGGGCCGTGGTGATGAACTCGTGGACGCCGGGAGTGGCGGTGCACCGGATCGGCTCGGTGCCCCTGCCCGCGGCGCCGTCCTTCGTCGAACTGCTGCACTGGGCCTACCGGGCCGAACCGCTGACCTCGCCGTGACGGACGGTACGCCGAGGCCGACGCGACCTCGGCGTACGTCACGGACGCCCGGGTCCGAACCCCCTCCCGCGGGGCCGGTCGATTCGCCGTGCGGACTCGACGTCCGGGTTCGGCAACCGGATTCGGCAACCGGGTTCGGCGACCGGACTACCGACCGTCCTCGGTGACGGTGACGGTGACGGTGCTCCAGCGCGGGTCGATGCGGCCCAGCCAGGCGTCCTGAGCGTCGGCCAGTGGTTGCTCCAGGGGAAGGGGGAGGAACCGGCAGTCGAAGGCGAGGCCGGCGTCGTCGCCGTGGACGCGGTGCTCCCACGCGTCGGGAGTGTCTGCGGACGCCCGGAGGTGGACGAAGCAGGTTCGCCGTGGCGCGCCCGTGTCGGGGTGGGGCTTGTCCTCCACGGCGATCTGCCGGACCACGGTGGCCGACCGCAGACCGGTCTCCTCGGCAACCTCTCGCAGCACCGTCGCCTCTCGCCCTTCGCCTGGTTCGACTCCGCCCGCCGGGACCTGGGTGCCGGCCTCCGGCATCCCGATGTGGACACCAGGAGTTCGGGAACGGCTCGGTACCGGATCACGTAGGCAGCGAAACGGATTCTGGGTCGGGTCCCCCCGGCATTGTCCGTCACCTGCGCCGTTCGTGGTCCCCGGCCTCGGTACCGGACCCGGCCTCGGCTCCCGACTCGCGCCGCCGCTCCGTCGGTCGAGCAAGGTGGTCGGCGCGCAGCGCGGTGACCACCCCGAGGGCGGAGAGGGCGGCGAAACCGAGCAGCAGGTAGCGCGCGGAGGTGAGCATCGTCGGGCCGCCCAGGTTGACCAGGAAGCCGGCGACCGCCGCGCCGAACGCCGTCGCCATCGTCAGAACGGTCGCGATCGCCGCGGCGGCCTTCTCCCCCTCCGCCTTGTCCGGTGTGCTGCTCATCGCGGCAACGGACAGGTGGGGCATGGCCAGGCCGATCCCCGTGCCGGCGAGGAGAAGCACGGGCAGCCACGCGATGACCAGGAGCAGTGGCGCGTCGCGCGTTTGCAGGAGAGCGAGCACGGCGAGGCCGGCCGCGAGGAGAGCCGGACCCGCCACCCGCAGCCGCCGGACCGTCCGTTGCCGGCGCGCCGAGGAGCTGACGACCTGGCTCGCCGACCAGCCCAGCGACAACGCCGCCCCGAAGAACCCGGCAGCGACCGGCGGCAGTCCACCCATGCGCTGGCCGAACAGCGGCAGGAAGATCTCCACCGCGACGCCGGCCGCGAGGAACACGATGGTCAGGTAGACCCACCGCAACGCGGATCCGGCCCGGTAGGTCTGACGCGGCAGGACTCGGACCCGACTCCGCCGCTCCGTCACCACGAACGCCATCACCAGCATCAGAGCCAACGCGATGAACGCCACCATCAGGGCCTTGTTCGCGAGGATTCCGGCGACGCTCACGGCGCCCGCGGCCCCCACCACCAACACCAAGGCGTTCAGCGGCACTTCGGCCGCGTCCGTCGCGTCCCGGCCGTTCCTCGGCAGCACACGAGGAACGAACACCGCCATCGCTCCGGAGGCGACGGCCAACACGACGAACGCCAGTCGCCAGGAGCCGAACTGGGCGAACAGCCCGCCCAGAGCCGGACCGACGAAGTTGCCCAGGCCGAACATGGCGGAGATCAACGCACTGCCCCGCACCCACAGACGACGCGGCAGCGCCGAGTAGATCAAGGCGAATCCCAGACCGGTCAACAGGCCCGCCCCCAGTCCTTGCACACCGCGGCCGACCAGCAGCACGGGCATCGCCGGGCTCGCCCCGCACACCGCCGACCCGACGGCGAAGACGCCGAATCCGATCAGGTAGGAGCCGATATTGCCGTAGCGGGAGAGGGTTCGGCTCACGAGCATGGTCGCGACGACCTGGGCGGTCAGGAAGACGGTCGCATTCCATGCGTAGAGGCGTTCACCACCGATGTCCGCGACCGCCGTCGGCAACACGCTCGCGGCGAGATAGATGTTGACGGCGCCGATGAGCACACCCCCGGCCAGCACCGCCGCGGTACCGAAATGGCTGCCGAGTTCCCGCCACGAACCGACTCTTCGACTGTCGTCCACTTGCGAACTCCGTTCCTGGGTTGCTTGGTTCCCAGGCATCATGGCGGGGCGGGGAGACCCGGTAATCCGGCATAACGGACGTGATCCGCGTCACATTTCAACGGCGGGGAGAATGCAACCACTTGATGGATTCCGTGACGGAGCACGCCGGCCCACCCCTCCCTCGCGGCGGACTCCCCCTCTACCCAGGGGCGCATCCGCATGGTACTCATGCTTCTGACTACTCAATTTTATGAGTAGTCAGGGATCCGGTGCGGGACGCGGGCCGACCGCGTACGCGACGCGCCGGAAGGACGAGCAGGAATGGGGACTCACCGTGACCACGGCCGCCGCACGCTTCCGCACCGCCGTAGAGAACCGCGATCTCGCCGCCCTGGAGGCGCTGTTCACCGACGACATCCGCCTCTACAGCCCGGTGAAGTTCCGGCCCTTCGAAGGCAAGCCGGCGGTGATGGGCCTGTTCACCGTGTTGCTGCGCACCTTCGAGGACTTCCGCTACGTCGGCGACTTCGCCGGCAGTTCCCGGACCAGCGTGGACGGCACGACGGCGCCCTCCTCCGTGCTGCTCTTCCGTGCCACCGTCAACGGCAAGCAGATCCACGGCATCGACCTGCTGCACCACGACGAGGACGCAACCCAGGACGGCCGGATCAAGGAGATCACGGTGATGGTCCGGCCGCAGTCGGCCGTCCAGGCACTGGGCGAGGCGGTGCTCGCCGGGCTGGTGTCCGATGGACTGGTTCCGGCACCGTCCGACCGGTAGCGGCGGCGGCACCCACTCACGGTGGGACCGGGTGGATGCCCGCCGGCGACGGGCGCGGGCGGCGCGGCCAATCCCCCCATGTCGGCCGCGCCACCCGTCGCACCGGCCGCTCTAGACGAGCAACCGCTGTGGCGGCACACGCATGCCGGGGCCGGCGACGCGGAGGGTGCCTCTCACCACTTCACCACCGATCGCCCCAGTACCGCGTCGAGCCCGTCCTCGTACCAAGCTTCGGGCGACGGGTCGGGGGCAAGGCCCGGCCTCGGCCGCGGCCAGTTCACGGCTGACCGTCGCCGACGAGATCTCCAACAGCTCGGCGATCTCGATGCCCTTCAGGCCCCAAACGTGGGTGAGTTCCCAGACCGCGGCCTGCCGTTCGTCGGCGATCGCCGTCTTCACCGACTCCAGCAGCTCCAGGTATTCCAGGCCGACGGCCGCACCGGCCCTCAACGCCTCCTCCATCAGCTCGGCCTCGCGTACCTTCGACAGCCGGCGGTGCGCCTCCCCGGAGTCGTCGCCGCCCCCTGAGAGCTGCCTCATGTGTCGTCCTCTCCAATGACCGGGAACCGCAGCCGTGGCCCCGGGCTCGCTAGGAGGACGAGTCGACGCCCGGAGTCTTTTCATGGCCGCCGGATGAAATTTCCGGCGGCCTCGACGGGACCTGAGGGCATGGACACTCGCACTGCCCTCGCGCTCGTACTCGGCGGCCTGGCCGTCTACCTCGCCCACCACAACCCGGCGCTCGGTGCCGCCCTCGGTATCGGCGTCGTCGTGGCCACCCTGCTGCTGACGCTCCTGGAGAAGTAGCAGCCCGCCCCCACCCAACTCGCCCTACCGGTACGGCCCGACACCGATCTCCTCCTGACGTGCCAGGCACTAACGCAGGACCGTCAGGACGAGGGAGGCGACGGCCAGTCCCAAGTACCCGGCGGGCCCGGCCAAGGTCGCGTAGGCGCGTACCCGGACGTGTGCGACGACCGCGCCGACGAAGAAGAGGACCAGCCCCCCGGCGGCGGCCGTGCCGAGCGGAGCCGCTCCCAGGAGTCCCAGCAGGAGCCCCACCGCTCCGGTGCCCTTGAGGGCGCCGAGCCAGGGGAGCCAGGACCGCGGCACCCCCACCGCGGCGGAGTTGGCGAGCACGAACTCGGCGCTCGCCAGATCCGCGACCGCGATCCCCGCGTTCGCCACGATCGTGATGACGGTGATGATCACGTAGGCCATGTCCATGAGCCGACGCCTCCCTTTCCGATACCGCTCCGAGCCCCCGAGGCGGCCGGTCCGCCGGCCGGTCACGGCCACGCGGTGCCGCCGGACCTGGTGACCAGGCTCGTCGCACCGTCGCCCGACGTCCAATACCTGCGGCTATAACCTGACGGCATGGATGTCGACACCCGGCTGTTGCGCTACTTCGTCGCCGTGGCGGAGGACGGCAGCCTGGCCCATGCCGCACAGCGGCTGTTCGTGTCCCAGCCGGCGCTGACCAAGCAGATCAAGCAGTTGGAGACACAGCTCGGGGTGCTCCTGTTCACCCGGTCCCGGACCGGTATGGCGTTGACGGAGGCCGGGCGTGCCTTGGCCGAGCGGGTGCCCGCACTGCTGGCCGACTGGGAGCGGACGCTGCGGGAGACCAAGGCCGCGGCGAGCCGGGCGCAGCGCGCGCTGCGGGTCGGTTTCGTGGCCAGTGGCGCCAACGAGGCGACGCCAGGCATCGTCGCGGAGTTCGCGCGACGCCGGCCGGGCTGGCGCGCGGAGATGCGGCAGGCCGCATGGTCCAACCCGTCCGCCGGACTGGCCGATGCGGAGGTCGATGTCGCCCTGGTGCGGCTGCCGTTCCCCGGCCAGGACGCGGTGCACCTCGTGCCGCTGCTCACCGAGCCGCGCTGGGTGGCGCTCGCCGATGCGCACCCCCTGGCCTCCCGCGAGGTCATCCCGTTCCGGGAACTCTGGGACGAGCCGTTCGTGGCCGCTCCGGCGGAGACGGGCGGGTGGCGGGACCACTGGCTGGCCACCGACGAACGCGAGGGCCGCCCGGTCCGCGTCGGCGCGGTCACCGACCAGCCGGACGACTGGCTCAGCGCGATCGCCAACGGCTATGGCATCGCGCTCGCTCCCGAGTCCGCGTCCCGTTTCTACGCCCGTCCCGGCGTCACCTACCGCCCGGTCACCGGTGTCAGTCCCAGTCGGGTGGCCGTCGCCTGGGCGCCGGCGGACGACACCAACGCGGTCGTGCAGGACTTCGTGCGGTGCTGTCGCGACGGCCTGGGACAGGCCCGCGGAAGTGGTGATGACTGCAGCGGATGGTAAAAGGAGGCATGGCCGTCATACACAACACCACCCTCAGACCCACCAAATTGGAGCTGCTCACCACCTGGTTCCCGAGCCGGCCCTGGTACCGCGGCACCGACCGGGAGCCGCAGCTGGCCCGGGTGGGCGGCTTCCGGCTGGACGATCCGCAGGGCGAGGTGGGAATCGAGTGCCTGGTGGTCACCGACCGGTCCGGTGACGCGCCGGTCTCCTACTTCGTCCCGCTCACCTACCGCGGGGCACCGCTCGACGGTGCCGAGCAGGGCCTCGTCGGCACCCTGGAGCACGGCATACTGGGCCGGCGCTGGATCTACGACGGGGCCCACGACCCCGTGCTCGCCGCCGAGTTGCTCGCCCTCTTCCAGGGGCGCGCCGAACCGCAGGCACAGAACGCCTCCGACGCCCGTGACGAGTCGGTCCACCACCACCTCGGTGAGGGCGCCGAGGCAGCCGCGATCGGTTCGTTGCGGATGGTGGGGGCGGCGACCGTCGTCAGCGGGCCGGGCGGCACCGACCTCAGCCTGAACACCACCACGGAGGCGGCGGCCGACGGGCGGCCGGGGCACGCTCCCGCCGCCCTCGCCCTGCACATCGCGCGCGTGCTGGAACCGCTGGCCCAGGAGGGTGCCACCGGCCGTGCGGGCGCCGCCCCGGAGTGCCTGGGTTCCCTCACCGGTGTCTGGCAGTCGGCCGACGGCACGGAAGCCCGCGGCCTGTTCGCCACCCTCGGCGCCGCGGACCGCTGACGCGCGTCCCGCGGTGCCGCTGCCGACCGCGCCGACGCTTCCCGGCACCGCCGCGACGGGGTGACCTTCCGTCGCCCGTCCACGGCGGTGCCGGGAAGCGGACGAACGGGGCGTTCCGGGAGCGTCCGCGCGTCGCACCGGACACCCTGATCGTCTACGAGATCCCGCCGGCCGACCGCACCCGGTTCGAGGGCTTCCAGAGCGTGCTGCGCACGACCGACACCGCCACCATCGGCGGGGCGGACATCGCTGCCTGGCGGGCCGCGACCGACAAGCGGCGCGCCGTCCGACGGTTCGCGGTGGCGGGCATCCCGCACGCCCCGACCCTCGCCCTGGACGCTCCGAGCCGTGCGGAGGTGCTCGATGCCTTCGCCGCGCTGGGGCGTGATGTCTGGGCCCGGCCCACGACCGGCGTCGGCGGCGAGTACGCCTTCCACATCACGGGCGTTCAACGGCTCGTCGAGGTCGCCGACTTATACGCCGACCTCGGTCAGAGCTGGCTGCTGTCCGAGGACGCCCGCAATGTCGATCGCCGTGGGCGCCGGCACCAGTTACGGAACGTCGTCCTCGGCGACCGCGTCCTGCGGGTCTGCGCACACGTGCAGCACGACCCCGACGCGCCCTGCAACGAAGCCCGCGGAGCCGACTCGACGCCCCTCCCCGCCGAGGTGCTGTCGGCCCGGCGCTCCGCGATCTCCGTCGACGCCACCCGCGCCCTGGGCCTGCCGTTCGGCGGGGTGGACCTCGCGGTCATGGGTGGGGACTGCGTCTTCGAGGTCGATGTCGATCCCGTCATCAACGTCGAGGGCGGGTTGGAGAGCGTCGCCCTGCCGCTCGTGCGGGCCCATCTGGACCGGGCGGCGTCGGGTCCCGTGGACGGGACCGTGTGCTGAGCGCCCTGTCATATGCCGGGCAACTGTGCGGCGGTGGCGGCGTGCTGCGAAGGGAGCACGGTAATTTGCCTGCACCGGGGCGGAGTTCCGGAGGGCCGGGGCGTGGTCCGGTGGGGCGGGTGGGTTGCGTGCTTCCGGGTGAACAGTTCGACCGGGTGGGCGCGCCGGGATTCGAAATGCGCGCTCGCCTGCCCCTTATAGCCTTGTGACCGATCCTGTGGACATGGCGATGGCGTTGCTGGGCCGCCTATCCGCGCTGCCCGCGGAGGGAGAGGGGGAGGAGCACCGCTCGGCGGACGTGCGACGGCGCGGGACGGGGAGCGAGGACGCCGGTGCGGCCCTCATCGGGCCGTCGTGCGCAGACGTTCCCGGAATGCCTTGACGTGGGGGTTGCGCTGGTAGGGCGCGAGACGGTGGGCCAGCCGCGGCAGGGTGCCGTGCACGGACCCCGCGGCGAGTTGCCGGTGGTGGCGCAGGGCCTGGAAGGAGTGGTCCACGGCCGCGTCGACGTCGTGCAGGGCGAGCAGGGTGTGCGCGAGCTGGGCGTGCAGCAGGGTGCGGGCCTTGTGATGGTCGGCCGGCCGACTGGCGAGCGAGTTCTCCAGTTCGGCCAGGGCGGCCTTGTGGTCGCCGAGGCATGAGAGGACCTCGGCGCGCTGGTAGCACAGTGCGGTCTCCGGGTAGCTGGTGAAGGGGCCCTCGGGGCCGGTGGCGCGCGCCAGGTGCTGTTCCGCGGCGAGCAGGTCGGCGGCCGCGGCGCGGCTCTCGCCGGCGCCGGCCCGGACGACGGCGCGCCCTGCGTAGAGGTAGGCGCGGACGGCGCTGGGTACCGCCGACCCGGCTATCTCGGTGGCGGCCTCGCCGAGCGCCAGGGCCTGGTGGTGGTCGCCGAACTGGTGCGCCTGCACGCTCAGGCAGCGCAGCACGATCGCGTAGGAGCCCAGGTCGCCGGCGGCGCGGGCGAGTTCGAGGGCGATGTCGTAGTAGTGCTGGGCGAGGGCGGGGTGGCCCGTCTCCGAGGTGCGGCCGGCCAGGAGGAGGGTCAGGTGGGCGGCGCCGGTGAGGAGGGCGTGCCGGACCGCCTGATGCGCCGGGGCGGTGAGCAGCGGCACCACTTCCGTGGCCAGATACCCCGCCAGCGCGGACCGGCCGTGGGCGCCGCCGTGCCGCTCCCCCAGCAGGACGCTGCGGGCCGCCACGACCTCCAGCCGCACGGGGGCCGCGGCGGATGCCTGAGGGGCGCGCGGGTCGGCCGGGGGCAGGGTCACGGGTCGGCGCCCCCAGTCGGCGACGACGGGTGGCGGGGCGGAGAGGACGGCGCGGGCGAGCTCGGCCCTGCGGGCGGAGTCCGCCTCGGCGCGGCAGAGAGCGGCCAGCCGGTGGACGGGGTCGCCGCCGTGCAGCGCGGAGCTGAGCGCGCCGCCGGTGAGGTCGGGGTCGGGGAACCCGGCGTCCTGGGGCGTCAGCCGGCGGCCGAGGCGGCGGCTCAGCGCCTGGCCGATCAGGTGCCCCACCGGGGGGCGGGGGCGTGCCCCGGCCAGCCAACGGGCCACCGACGTGCGGTCGTAGCGCAGCCGGAGACCTTGGGCGCTGCCGAGGGCGTTGACGGCGCGGGCGAGGTCCCTGGCGGTCCAGTCGGCCTCGGCCAACAGTGCCGCGAGCATGCGGTTGGGGCGGCGCGGGGGCGTCATGATCTGTGTGCCTCGCTCACTGGTCGGGCTTTCCGGCTCGGGAGTCGCCCGGGATCGCGGGCCTTTCAACACGTTCACGCTTCCCACCGCGATCAGGCGTTCCGCCCCGGCTCGATTCATGGTTCCGTTGGTGGACGGTTGTTGGCTACGGCTCGATGGTCCGCAAGGCGCCTTTCCGGCCACGGGAAGACTGCCCCGAAAGAATTACGCGGACACCCCGAGGGCCCCGCCCGCCGTGGGTAGGAATCCGATGAGGCACAACGGCACGACCAGGTACGGACATCACTCCCCATGAACTTCTTTCGTCTCTTCCGTTTCTCCGGTTGCCCTCGTCCACGCGGCCACGGCGCAACCGTGGAATTGACGTGGAATGATGCGGGTGGGACTGCCGGTCCGGATCCCGAACCGCCGCGCCGGGAGCCGTAGGTGTCGCCGTCACGCCGCCGCAATCAGAATTTGCGGGCCCTGCTGGCAGAGGCCCGCTGGACGCAGGCGGCGCTGGCGCGCACGGTCAATGCCCTCGCGGCGGAAATAGATCTCGACCTGAATTACGACCGCACGGCCGTCGCGCACTGGCTCAGCGGGACCCGCCCGGCGCCACCGGTGCCGGAGTTGATCGCCGAGGCACTGACCCGTCGGCTGGGCCGCTCGGTCTCCCCCGCCGCGGCGGGGCTCGTCGGGGAGCCGTCCGCACCGGCGGGCGGGCGGCTCCCCCTTTCCCGCATCCCGATCAGCACCGCCCTCACCGAACTGTGCAGCATGGAGAACGACCCCGCGCGCCGGGCCTCGGCCCGGATGCTGCCGTACCGGGAAGCGGAGTTGGCGAAGGTCGCGGCCCGGTCCGCGGACCGGGCGCCGGTGCCCCCGGCGCCGCGCGGGGAGCAGGACGCCGGGGACGACCTCGGGGTGGTCCGGCTCGCGGTGCGCTTCTACTCCGCCTCCTTCGACGCGCACGGCGGGCGCCGGGCGCGCTCGGCGCTGGCCGCGTACCTCGCGGACGACATCGCCCCGTTGCTGCGCGAGCGGGAAGGCCACGATCAGCGCCGCGGGCTGCTGGTGGAGGCGTCCCGGCTGTCGTTCCTGCTCGCCCGGATGTATCAGGACGCGTCCGTGCACGGGCTCGCCCAGCGCCACTTCTCCACCGCTCTGCGGCTCGCCGACGAGTCCGGGGACGCCACGGCGCGCGCCGTCGTCCTGCGCGGGCTGAGCGCCCAGGGGCTCGCGTTGGGCCACCGGCGGATCGCCCTGTCCGCGGCCGAGGCGGCGGCCGCCACCCGGGCTTCCGACGGTCCGGCCCGGGCGTTCCTGCTGTCCCAACTCGCCGTGGCGCAGGCGGCGTGCGGGCGGCACCGGGTCGCGCGGGAGTCGCTCGGCCGGGCCGAGAACGCGCTGGCGCGGGGCGAGGATGCCGGCACGGCGGAGCCCTTCACCGCGTATTCATCCGGCTCGTTGGAATTCCAGACCGCCGAGGTCCTCCGGTACACGGGCGACCTGCCGGCCGCGCGCGCCGCCCTGGCCAACTCGCTGGTCCGCCGGTCCGACCAGGACCACCGGGGCATGGCGCTGAGTTTTGCCCAGCACGCGGAAATACTCATGGGTCTCGGTCATGTGGAAGAGGCGTGTGCGTCCTGGAATTCCTTCCTGGACCACTATGTCCATCTGCGGTCCGGGGCCGCGGATCTCGCCGCGGGCCGGCTGCGTCAGCTGCTCACGCCGTTCCGGAATCTCCCGGTGGCGACCGCCGTGTTGCACCGTGCGTTCGCCGTCACGTCACCCTCTCAGCACTCCTGAGACGCCGCGCCGCCTGCGCGTTCACCCCTTTCAACAGACCCGGACCCGAAACGTGGACCACGGGTCCGGAGAGGGTTGTTGAATGGCATAACACCGACCGGAAACGACCGGAAATGGGATGTGGAAATGCGTGACATCACCGCGACCACCCATGGAAAAAAACACACGGCACCGACCCGGATCGTCCATGCCTTTCCCGGGCAGGGCGACTTCGCGGTAAGTCCGCTCGTCCGAGCACTACGCACTCACACAACCGTACGGAAAGCGGTGCGCGAGGTATTCGAAGAAGCCGAGGAAGTCGGCGAGGAATTCGATATCGGGCCACTGGCCAAGGCATTGCTGAGCGATGCGCCGCCCACCGGCCGTGAACTCGCCGCCGGAAGCGTCGGCACCCCCCAACTCGCGTTGTTCTGCTCCTCGGTGGCGGTGCATCGCGCGCTGTGCGCCACCGGCCTGGTGCCCGACCAGGTGCTCGGGGTGAGTTTCGGGGAGATCGCCGCCCTCACCGCGGCCGGTGTGTTCGAGGTCCCCGAGGGCGCCCGGATCGCCTGCCTGCTGGCCCGTCAACTGGCCTGTTGTGCGGGCGGGATGACGCTGGTCGGCGCCGGCGAGGCCGGCACGGAGGCCCTGCTGCGCCGGACCGGCTCCCCCGCCCTCGCCCTGGCCTGCGTCAACAGCCCCGAGGAGACCATCGTCAGCGGCCCGCTGCCGGATCTGCGGACACTGGAGGAGACGGCCGCCGGGCAGGGCGTCCCGGCCGCCCGCCTCCGACTGCCGTTCTCCTCCCACCACCCGTCCCTCACCGGTCCCGCGGACGCCTTCGCCGCCGCGATCGGCCACCTCGCCCCACGCCCGGCCCGGATTCCCGTGCACTCCGCCGTGCACGGCGGCCCCTACGGCCCCCAGGACGATCTCCACCGCGGCCTGGCCGACTGCCTGGTCCGTCCCTTCCGCCTGCCACCGGTGCTCCACCGGATCGCCACCGGCGGCCACGCCCTGTTCTTCGAGGCGGGCACCGGCCAGGCACTGACCCGCAGCATCCAACAGACCCTGCCGCCCGACGCCGCCGACGCCCACGCGCCGCTCGCCGATCCCGCCTTCCCCTGGCCGCGGCCCGGCACCCCGGCCGTCCGCCGGCCGGACACCGCCCTCGCCGCCCTCTGGAGCACCGACGATGACCACACGCACGCAACCGCTCGGTGAACTGGCCGAGATCGTCCACGGATCCCGCCCCTACGCCCTGCGCAGCCGTCTGCTGACCGCCCTGGCGGCCGACCGCGAGCAGACCGCCGACGCCCCCGAGGACCGCGCCCACCAGGTGCACCGGCGACTGCGACTGATCGCGGACAACCTGCCGCCGGTCGGCGAGTTGTTCCGGAACCCCGAACAACTCGCGGTGCTCAGCGAATGCGCGGCGCTCGTGGACCCGCCGCTGTACATGGCCGTCGTCAACCACTACGTGCTCTGCCTGGGTTCCGTGGTCACCCTCGCCGACGACCCGGCGGCGCTCGGCCGACCCTGGCAGAACCTGACCACCGGCCGCGCCAAGGGCGTCTTCCTGGTGACCGAGATCGGGGACGCCAGCAGCCACCTGGGCACCCAGACCACCGCCCGACTCGACCCCGACTCACGGGAGTTCGTGCTCGACACGCCGGTGGCCGGCGCGGCCAAGTTCTCCGGCGTCGGGGGCTTGGGGGTGCCGCAGACCGCCGTGGTGTGCGCCCGCACCGTGGTCGACGGCATCGATCGTGGAGTGTTCTCGTTCGTCGTGGACCTCACCGACGCCGACGGCCCGCGGCCGGGCGTGACCCTCTCCCGCAGCCTCGAAGCGCCGTCCCTGCCGCTGGACTACGCGCTGGTGCGCTTCGACGGCGTCCGGGTCCCGTACGCCCAGTGGCTGCGCGACCGGGCGCACATCGACGCGGACGGCGCCTTCCACGATCCGCTCGGCGGACCGGACGCGCGGCTCCAACGGACCCTGTCGGTGGGCCAGATCCTGTGGGCCACCCTGCCCTCCGCGGTCGCGACCATGGCCCGCCAGTGTTCCGTATCGGCGCTGCGGTTCTCCGCGCACCGCAGGGCCCACGGCCGACTGGCCCCCGGCGCGAGCGTGCTGGAACTCCGCAACCAGCAGCACGCACTGCTCGGGGCGCTCGCCGAGTCGTTCGCCCTGACGTGCGCCGGGCGGACCGCGCGGGAGATCTGGGCCCGGTCGCGCACCGCCCGCCGCGCGGCGGCGCACCGCGCGAACGGGATGACCTTCTCCCCGTGGACCGCCGTCGATCGGCCGCTGGCGGTGCTCAAGGCGGTCACGGTGCGCGGCGCGGCACGGGTGGCCGCCGAGTGCCAACACCGCTGCGGGCTCGCCGGCTTCCTGCGCCCCAACCTGCTCGACGGCTACCACGGCTTCGCGCACGCCTTCGACACCGCGGGCGGCGACAGCCATCTGATCCTGCTGGACGCCGGCCGGTCCCTCGCCCAGGAGCGCGGTGCCGGGGCGCGCGGCAGCATCCCGCCGGCCGACGTCCCCGCCGACCATCCCGGCTGGTGGCCGGCGGTCGCCCGGGCCCAGGAGAGCCTGCTGCGGGACGAACTCCACCGCGCCCTCCAACAGGGCGTCCGGGCCGGACGGACCGGACTGGAACTGTGGAACCCGCTGCTGGACGCCGCGCACCGGCTCGGCGAGGCATACGGCTCCCGGCTGATCGCGGACTCCCTGGCCGCCGCCGTCGAAGCCGTCCTCGACCCCGAACTCCGCGCGGTGCTGCGCCCGTTGGCGGCGCTCTACGGGGCCGTCGAGGCGCGCCGCCTAGCCGGCGGCCTGCTCGCCGCGGGCACCCTCGCCCCCGGCACCGTCCGGGCGCTCCCCACGGTGATCGACGGCCTGTGCGACCGCCTGCTGCCCCATCTCCCGCTGCTGTGGGAGGCGATGGGCGCACCGCCCGGCGCGGCCCCGGCCCCCTTGGGCGCCGACGACTACGCCGCCGCCCTGTACGACTTCCTCGACCGGTGACCGGTGACCGGTGACCGGTGACCGGTGACCGGAAATGCCTTTCCAGCCATCTCACGGCGACGCCATGACAGCCATACCCGGAGCCCCCAGGTCCCGCTGATCTTACGAGTGACCAGTTCGAACCCAAGACAAGAAAGTAGGGCCGTCATGAGTCCGCACTCCTCCCCCGCGCCGCCCATCGGCGTCCTCGGCATGGGCACCTACCTCCCGCGCGGCACCCGCAGCAACCACGACATCGCCGCCGCGGCCGGCGTCACCCCGGAGTGGATCGCCCAGCGCACCGGCGTGCACACGCGGCACGTCGCCGACGCCGACGAGGCCGCCTCCGACCTGGCCGCGGCCGCGGTGCGCGCCGCCGTGGCCGCCGCCGGCATCGACACCGACCAGCTGGACGTGCTGATCGCCGCCACCTCCACCCCCGACGAGCTGGGCCCCTCCACCGCCTGCCGCATCCAGGCCCTGACCGGCGCCCGGCACGCGGTGGCGCTGGACGTCAGCGCGGCCTGCGCCGGCTGGCTGTTCGCGGCCCGCGTGGCACACGACTGGCTGCGCGGCAACGGCGGCGCGCGCTACGCGGCGGTGGTCGGCGTCGAGGCGTACTCCAAGTTCCTGGACCCCACCGACCGGGGCACCGCGGTGCTCTTCGCCGACGGGGCGGCCGCCGCGGTGCTGGGGCCCGTACCGCACGGTGCCGGATTCAGCGACTTCCGCCTCGGCTCCGACGGCACCGGCGCGCACCACGTCCTGATCCCCGGCGGCGGCAGTCGCCTCCCCGCCAGCCCCGCCACGCTCGGCGAGCACCGGCACCACATCCACATGGACGGCCGGGCGGTACGGGACTTCATCGTCGAGATCTTCCCCCGGCTCGTCCGCGAGAGCCTGGCCGGCAACGACCTGCGGCTCCAGGACATCGACGCGTTCATCACCCACCAGCCCAACCCGCTGCTGCTGCGCAACCTCGGCGAGCGGATCGGCATCCCGCCCGAGCGCCTGGTCATCGTCGGCGACGAGGTCGGCAACATCGGCGCCGCCAGCGCCCCGTACGCCCTGGCCAGCGCAGCCGCCCGCGGGCTGCTGCCGCCCGGCGGCCGGATCCTGCTGGCCGTCTTCGGCGCCGGCGTGACCTGGGGCAGCGCCCTGCTGACCTGGACCGGCGCGCCCGCCATCCGCATCGCGCCGCTCCGCACCGCGCGCGCCTGCGCACCCTCCTCTTCCCCCTCCACCGTTTCCACGCTGCAAAGGAGTTCCTCATGACCGCCACGCCCCACGACCCGTTCCGACTCGACGGCGCACGCGCCCTGGTCACCGGCGCTTCCCGGGGCATCGGCAGGGCCACCGCCGTGACGCTCGCCCGGGCCGGCGCCGATCTGGCGCTGTCCGCACGGAACCAGGCCGCCCTCAAGGAGACCGCCGCGCTGGTGGAGGACGAGGGGCGCACCGCGGTGCTGGTCCCCGGCGACCTCGCCGAACCGGGCACCGCGGAGGCCGTGGTGGACGCCGCGGCGACCGCACTGGGCGGACTCGACGTCGTCATCCACAACGCGGGCGTGCTGCCCGCCCAGGAAGACGGCACGCCCACCCTGGTCCCCCTCCAGGACTCCGCGCAGGTCGACTGGGACCACGTCCTGGCGGTCAACCTCAACGCCACCGCCGCGCTATGCCGGCGGGCCCACCGGCACCTGACCGCCTCGTCCCGGGCCAGCCTGGTGCTGATGTCCTCGCTGGCCGGCGTCGCCGGCACCCCCCGGATGGAGGCGTACGGCGCGTCCAAGGCGGCGCAGATCGCGCTGGCCCGCAGCCTGGCGGTGGGCTGGGCGCGCGAGGGCATCCGGGTCAACGCGCTGTGCCCGGGCTGGACCCGCACCGACATGACGTCCTTCGCCTACTCCCTGGAGCCGCTGTCGGAGTGGCTGATGGCGCACGTCCCGTTGGGCCGCTGGGCGGAGCCGGACGAGATCGCCCGCGCCGCGCTGTTCCTCGCCTCCCCCGCCGCGTCCTACCTCACCGGGCAGGCGCTGGTGCTCGACGGCGGGGTCTCGGTGCCCGACGGCGGGCTGGCCGGCATCTCCAAACCGCCCTCCCCCTTCTCCGCCTGACTCCACGAATCGAGGACTACCGCCATGACTAGGGTGAGCCCGACAGCCGTGCTCGACGGCATCGGCAGCTGCCTGCCACCGCGGGTGCTGACCAACGAGGACGTCCGGCGCCGCGGCGTCCTGGACACCAGCGACGAGTGGATCCGTTCCCGCACCGGCATCGCCCGGCGCCGGGAGGCCGCGGACGACACCAGCACCGGCGACCTCGCGGTGGCCGCGGGCCGGGCCGCCCAGGAATCCGCGCAGGCCCGCGCGGACCTGGTGCTGGTCGCCACCACCACGCCGGACCGGCGCTGCCCGGCGACCGCACCGGAGGTCGCCCAGCGGCTGGGCCTGGGCACCGTGCCCGCCTTCGACCTGGCCGCGGTGTGCTCCGGCTTCCTCTACGGCCTCGTCGTCGCCACCGCGCTGATCCGTACCGGTGTCTGCAGCCGGCCCCTGGTGATCGGCGCGGAGACCTACTCCCGCATCATCGACCCACTGGACCGGGACACCGCGGTCATCTTCGGCGACGGCGCCGGCGCGGTGCTGCTGCGCGCCGGGGACCGCGCCGAGCCGGGCGCCGTCGCCGCCACCGACTGGGGCTCCGACGGCGCCGGCAGCGACCTCATCGCGATCGCCGCCGGCGGCGCGCGACTGCCCGACCCGGCACGACGGTTGTGCCGCGAGGACCACTACTTCCGGATGCGCGGCCGGGAGGTGTACGGGCAGGCGGTGCGCCGGATGACCGAGTCCTCGCTCGCCGTCCTGGCCACGACCGGCTGGCCGCCCGCCGCGGTCGGGGCGTTCATCGGCCACCAGGCCAACCAGCGGATCCTCGACTCGGTCGCCGACCGGCTCGGCATCCCGCCCCGCCACCGCTACGGCAACCTCCGCGACATCGGCAACACCGCCGCCGCGTCCATCCCGCTGGCCCTCGCCGACACCGCCGCCCAGCACCGGATCCGCCCCGGCACGCCCACCCTCCTGACCGCCTTCGGCGGCGGACTCACCTGGGCCTCCGCGGCCCTGACCTGGCCCGCCGCCCGCCCCCTCGCCCGCCTCCCGGAACCCCGCACGACCAGCGCCAAGACCCGACCCGCACACCGGAGGAACCCCTCATGGACCCTGTCTACGACCACCTCGTGACCATCCTCACCGACAAGTTCGAGGTGGACGCCAAGGAGATCCGCCCCGACATCACCCTCGCCGCCCTGGAACTCGACTCGCTCGCCGTCGTCGAGCTCTACGTCACCCTCCAGGAACACTGGGGCGTCCCGCTGGACGAGGACGACTCCGCCGCGGAACTCACCCTGGAACAGGTGGCGCAGGCCGTGACGACCCAGCTGTCCGCCGACGGTGCCCCCGCCGACCGGGGAGGAGCCCCGCGGTGAGCACCCCCGCCAACGACGCGGGTCTCGCGGTCACCGGAATCGGCCTGGTCACCCCGGCCGGTTCCGGCACCGCGGCGACCTGGGACGGGGTCTGCGCCGGCCACGGGACCGCGGCGCAGGACCCGCAACTGGCCGGTCTGCCGGTCGGGTTCTCCTGCCGCGTCCCCGGCTTCGACCCGCGCACCCAGGTGCCCGGCGCCCGGCCCTGGCAGTACGACCGCTGCACCCAGTTCGCGCTGGCCGCCGCCCACGAGGCGGTCACCGCGGCCGGGCTGGACCCGTCCGCCTGGAACGCCGCCCGCGTCGCGATCGTCCTGGGCTCCGCGGCCGGCGGCGTGGGCACCTACGAGGACCAACTCCGCAAACTCGACGACGCCGGCCCCCGGGCCGTCTCCCCGCTCACCCTCCCCGCCTTCCTGCCCAACATGGCCGCCGGTCAGCTGGCCATCGCGCTCGGCGCCCGGGGCCCGGTCCTGCACACCGCGACGGCCTGCGCGTCGGGCGCCTCCGCGGTGGCGCTGGCCGCGCTGCTGCTGTCCGCCGGTGCCTGCGACATCGCCGTGGCCGGCGGCGCCGACGCCATGGTCACGCCGCTGTGCGCCGCCGCCTTCGCCCGCATGGGTGCGCTCTCCCGCCGCCACGACGCCCCCGACCGGGCGTCCCGCCCCTTCGACGCCGATCGGGACGGGTTCGTGCTCGGCGAGGGCGCGGGCGTCCTGGTGCTGGAGCGCGCCGCGGACGCCGCGGCCCGCCGCGCCCCGGTGCAGGCGCGCCTCGTCGGCCACGGCATCTCCGCCGACGCTCACCACCCGGTGGCCCCTGACCCGGAGGGCCGGGGCCTGCGGCTGGCCGTCCAGGAGGCGCTGCGCGCCGCCGGCGCCACCCCACAGGACATCGACCACATCAACGCCCACGGCACCAGCACCCCCCTCAACGACCGTGCGGAAGCCGCGACGCTGGCGCAGCTCTTCGGGGCCGCGGGGCCCTCGGTGACCTCGACCAAGGGCGTGCTGGGCCACACCATGGGCGCCGCCGGTGCGATCGAGGCCGCACTGACCGCGCTGACCGTCAAACACCAACTCGTCCCGCCCACCGCCAACTTCCGACATCCCGACCCCGGTGCCCCCGCCCTCGACCTCGTCACCGGCCGCCCCCGCGGCCAGACCATCCGCCTCGCGCTCAGCAACTCCCTGGGCTTCGGCGGCCATGCCACGGTGCTCGCCTTCCGACCGGCCGCCTGAGACGTCGCCCCGGGTGACTAGTCCACCGGGGGACGACGAGGGACGGTCTACGCCCCCGCCTCGCCGACCGCGGGGGCGGGGGCCGCGGCGTCCGCCCGGGCCCGCCAGACCTCCAGGCTCGCGCGGGCCGCCGCCAGGCCCGGGTCGTCCGGCGGGACCGTCGGCTCCCAGTCGGCGACCACCTCGCGCAGCAGCGCGGACGCGCGCGGCGGATCGCCCGCAGCGCCGGTCGCGGAGGCATGGGCGTGGCGGTAGCGGAAGGTGTCGGGATCCGTGGGGCCGAGATGGGCGGCGGCGTCGGAGGCGATCGCCGCGAAGCGGGCCGCCGCATGCCGCAGCCGGCGGTTGCCGCCCCAGGAGGCGGTTGCCGTGAGCCGCTCGGCGAAGCGGGCGCGGGCGAGCAGGCCGAGGCGGGTGGCCGCCGTGCCGTGGGCACGGTTGCGGAACAGCGCCAGGTCGCCGCTGTCGCCGAAGGCCCGTTGCAGGGGCCTGGGGAGACGGGCCGCGGGGAGGCCGACCTCGAGGTGGCGGTAGAGGGTGGTCAGATCGAGGTGCTCGGGGCCGTCCGGGACGCCCTCGGCCAGCAGCTCCAGCAGGGTGGCGGTGAAGCCGGTCTGCGGGTACCCCTGCGGGGTGCGTGCCTTCTTCGAACGGCCCGCGGCGGCCAGCACATGGACGTCGGCCGCGTGGGGCGCGTCCAGGGCCCGGCCCGCGAAGCAGCAGTCGAGGACCACGACCTTGTGCCGGGCCGGGACGGACGCCAGTGCCTGGAAGAGGGCGGTGACCGGCAGCGAGGTGTGCTCCGCGCGGTCCTCGTCGTCCACCGAGCCGGGCAGCGCCAGGCACAGCCGGTCGCCCTGGGCACGTACGCCGTGGCCCGCGAAGTAGAAGAGCACCACGTCGAGCTGGTCCCCGCGGGGGGAGGGCAACAGCCGCAGCACATCGGCGGGGGTGGGCGGATCGACCCGTGGGTGGACGCGGCTGGGATCGAACTGGCCGTACGGGCCGGTCAGTTCGGTGGCCAGCGCGGTGACGCTGTCCGCCGCCTGCGGGAGTTGCGGCAGGGTGCTGGGCGCGACCTGGGTGGCGGTGCCGATCAGTACGGCGGCCGACCGCCCCGGGGCGGGGACGATCGGCGGCCAGGGCGGCGGATGCGCCCGGGAGTGCTGCTCAGTCGGCATCGCCGGAGCCCGGTTCGAGGAACCGGCGCAGCTGTTCCTCCACCGCGGCGGCGTCCCGCGGATCGGTAGCCGACAGTTCGATGTGGGTGCCGTCCGGCCGGGTCACCTTCAGGCTGACGCTCCGGTTCCGGAACCGCTGGCCGACCCATACGCCGACCGCGGCGACCAGCGCGTCCAACACCGGCCCCGCGGCGTTCAGCACCTCGGCGGCGTCCGCGAGGCCGCCCTGCTCCCCGGGCGCGGGCGGGACCATCCGCAGCCGTGCCGCGCCGCTGAGGTCCTCGTCGTCGTTCAGCCAGCGGGCGAGGGACCGGGCCAGGTCGTCGGCCTCGTCGGCCGGCGCGTCGAAGGTGAAGGTGAGGGGCTGCACAGGGGTCTCCAAGGGGCGCAGAAGCAGGGCGGGTTCAGAACTTCGGGGCGTAGGGGTCGGGCCCCGGGGCGGCCGGGGCGCTCCCGTCCGGTGTCGTCGGGCCGCCGCGCCGGGCGGTGGCGAACAGCGGCGGGCGGCCGGGGATCTCGTAGGGGAACCGGAAGGCTGCGGTGGCCTGCGGCAGATCGACGAGATCGGCGAGGATCTTCTCCCACTCGCCGAGCGGCTGGGGCGCCTCCTGCCGGTAGGTCTGCTCCAGCCAGGTGCGGTGCATGCCGGTGAGGTTGGTCCAGGCGTCCGCGGCCTCGGACGGCGCCACCGCCCGGGCCACCGCGCCGCCCGCGCCCGCGGTGTACGGCGCGAGGGTCGCGGCGAGCTGCTCGGCGAGCGGGAGGGCGGTGTCGCCGGTAGCGGCCAGCGAGACCCGCAGGCGGTAGCCGCGGCCCGAGAGGGCCCCCAGCGCATCGTGGTAGAGCGGCGCGGCGCGCTGCGCGAACGGGTCGGGCGGGATGTACTGGGTGAACACCGGGTTGGGTCGGCCGGGCTGGGCGAGCCGGCCGTACTCACGGGCCAAGTAGCCGAGGTAGGCGAGCAGTTCGGGCGCCGGAGCATGGGGCTCCAGGCAGATCGCGGCGACGGTGGGGGCGCCCGCACGGGCCAGCGCGTCCCATACCGGCTCCCAGCTCACCGCCTCCCCGCCCAGCGGGGCGAGGACCACGCCCAGGCGGAAGTCGGTGTCCCGCCGGTTCAGCCACGCCCAGGAGAGCCGCTTGCGGACCTCGGCGAGGCCGGACGGGACCCGGTCGAAGGGAACCAGCGCGGTGTGCAGTTCCCGGACGTCCTCGATCGGTTCGGCCCGTACGTGCCGGGGGCAGTCGGCCAGCGCCGCCCGCAGGGCAAGGACGGCGGCGGACGCCGTCGGGCCGTCGGGGCCGGGCATCCGGCACAACAGCGTGCAGGCCACGGTGGATCCGGGCGCGGTGGCGTAGCGCAGTTCGAAGGCCCGGCCGTCGGGCTGCCAGTGCCGCGACAGCCAGACGTGTTCGAGGTCGGTCGCCTCGCGGCGGCGCTGGGCCTCGGGCAACCCGACGTGGGCGCCGTTCTCGGACATCGCCGGTTCCGGTGCGAGCCGGAGCCCGGCCCAGGCCCACGCTCCCGCGGGCCCGGCGTGGACCAGGACGCTCATGCCGTGGGGCCGGCCTCGCCGCCGTGACGGGGCTGCTGCTCCGCGGGCTGCGGTGGCACGGCAGGAACGGGGGGAACCGTGGGCGGAACGGCGGGCGGCGGCGGGGTGGCGCCCGCCGCCGGCGCGGTCGGTCCGCCGACCGGCGGCGCGGAAGGTACGGCCGGCGCCTCCACCGCGACCATCAGCCCCTCGCGGCAGGCGAGATGGACGGCCTCGCGCATGGCGCGGGCGCCCTCGCTGCGCAGCATCTGTCGCTCGATGCCGTTGTCGCCCCGCAGGGCGCGGAAGAAGTCGCCGAGGAACTGGGCCATCAGTTCCGTACCACGGCGCGAACGCCACATCATCCAGCCGAGGTAGAGGCTGCTGCCGTAGTTGAACACCGAGACGTAGGCGGTGTACGGGGCGTTGTTGAGCGTGATGCGGGGGCCGAACGGCTGGGGGGCGAGGGGGTATCCGCGGCTGCCGAGCGTCTGCAGGATCGTCGCGTAAACCGTCTCGGCGCGGTCCGGGCGATCGGGCAGCAGGACCCGCCATTCGCCGACCGGTTCCGGCAGCCGGGTCATGAGCAGGACGACCAGGAAGGCCGCGAACGAGGCGAGGCCGGCGAAGACGAACCATCCGGCCCCGCCCGCGCCACCGCCGCTGGGCGCTTCGCCGTTCCACGAGGCGGAGGACTCGCTCGACCCCAGGCCCGACATCAGCGAGACGATCCCGATCCAGGTGGGGATCGCCGCCACCGCGCAGCCGGCGACGGCCGCCCGCAACCACAGGAAGAAGATCGTCCTGCCGGGGACGCTCTCGTTGAGGGCCAGCTCGACGGGCTGATACCGCAGGGTCTTGTCCAGATAGGCAGCATTGCCGTCGCCACCGCGCCACCCCGGGAGCGGCGTCGCATTACCAGTGATCATGTCACCCCTGATGACCAACGTGAATCGGAGCGGACCCGCGACATGCGCCCGGGTCGGCGCTCCACTGTGGCACAACCTCCGCCTGGGCACGGCCACTTCACCTATTGCCAGGGGGAGTTCGCCACCATCACGGGGCCGGTGCCGATCGCCTCTGCCCGATCGACGCCGGCCCCGATGTCCCTGGGAGGGGGTGGTCAGCGCGGGGCGAACAGCGCGTTGAGTTCGGGGAAGGCGATGCCGTCGGCGAGCGACTGGTAGCCGCCGGTGCCGTACAGCTCCTGTGCCGCGCGGCGGGCGGTGGCGTAGGCGGCCTGGGCCACCCCCGATCCGACGCTGACCCGGGCCACGCCGAGGGCGCCCAGCGCGGCGACGTCCGGGGCTCCGGGGCCGGCCATGACGTTCAGCGGCACGGCGAGTTCCGCGGCCAGGGCCTTGACGGTGTCGGGGTCGGCGACGCCCGGGACGAAGATGCCGTCGGCGCCGCACTCCACGTAGCCGCGTGCCCGTTCCAGGGTGTCCTGCAGCCGGGTGGCGGGGTCGCCGAGGCCGAACAGGTAGGTGTCGATGCGGGCGTTGAGGAAGAGCTGCCCGCCGGCCTTCTCCACCGCGTCCCGGGCCGCGGTCAGCCGCTCCCGGAACTCGGCCGGGGTCCGGGTGCCGTCCTCGATGTTGACGCCGACCGCGCCCGCCTCCAGCACCCCGGTGACCGTCTCGGCGACACCGGCCGCGTCCTGCCCGTACCCGCCCTCGATGTCCGCGGTGACCGGCACGGCGACGGCCGCGGCGATCCGGGCGATCAGGTCCAGGGCCCGGTCGCGGGCCAGGGCGTCCCCGTCCGGCGAGCCGAGCGCCCAGGCGACACCGGCGCTGGTGGTGGCGATCGCGGGGGCGCCCGCGTCCTCGATGACACGCGCGCTGGCCACGTCCCAGGCATTGGCGAGCGCGAGGGGACGGGCAGGAGTGTGGAGGGAGCGGAAGAGTCGGGCCCGCTCCGCCTGTGTCGTGGTCATGCGGTCAGCCAATCAGCGGGCGCCGTCGGCTGTCTGGCAGAAAACCGACATCATCGCCGACGCTCCGATCCCCCGGCCCCGCCCCCGAACATCAGGCCGACGTGTTCAGTAGGGTCGGGTCCGCATCCGAACGCTCCCACAGGAAGGCACCCCCATGGACGTCGAGCAGGCCCGCGACCGCATCACCGGGATCCGCTCAGCCGGCGGCACGGTGTCCGTCGACGAACTGGACGCCTTGTGGGCGGCGTTGCCGACGGTGCGGCCCGAGGAGATCCTCGGCGCCTGGCGCGGCAGCGCGTTCGTCACCGGCCACCGGGTGGAGAGCCTGCTGACAGGGGCGAACTGGCACGGGAAGCGCTTCCACTCCACCACCGACGTGCAGCCCCTGATCTGCCGCGGCGCCGACGGCGCGCTGTTCTCCAACGTCGAGGCGGGCAAGGGCGAGGCCAGTCTGTGGATGGTCGAGTTCCGCGGGGAGTCCACGGCTTCGATGGTGTACGACGGGCAGCCCGTCATCGACCACTTCAAGCGGATCGACGACCGCACGCTCCTGGGCGTGATGAACGGCAAGGAGGTGCTCGACGACGGGCGGCACTTCTACTTCCTCCTCGAACGCGAGTGAGCGCCCCGCCCCGGGCCACCCGCCTCCCCTCCCCCACCGTTGTGCCAGCCAACTCGCCAGAAGGACAACCGAACTGATGCGCATTCAGGCAGCCGTCGTGGAATCCCCCGGAGGGCCCTTCACCCTCCGCGACGACCTCGTCATCGACGCGCCCCGGGCCGACGAGGTCCTGGTCAGGATCGCGGCGGCCGGCATCTGCCACACCGACCTCAGTACCCGGCAGAAGTGGCCGCGGCAGCTCAGCCCGATGGTGTTCGGTCACGAGGGCGCCGGCACCGTCGAGGCCGTCGGCGACGAGGTCGCCTCCGTACGGCCGGGTGACACCGTGTGCCTGAGCTACCGCAGTTGCACCGCCTGCGGGCAGTGCGCGGCGGGCCACCCCGCCTACTGCGAGACCGGCATCTTCGCCCTCAACGCCAGCGGCACCCGGCCCGACGGCAGCACCCCGCTGTCCCGGGCCGGGGACGGGGGCGCCGTCTACGGAAGCTTCTTCGGCCAGTCGTCCTTCGCGACGTACGCCCTCGCGCACGTCAGCAACGTCGTCAAGGTGCCGGCGGACCTGCCGCCGGCGGTCGCCGCGCCGCTGGGTTGCGGGGTGCAGACCGGTGCCGGCACGGTCCTCAACGTGCTGCGCCCACCGCGGGGATCCTCGGTGGCGGTCTTCGGGGCGGGCAGTGTCGGGCTCACCTCCGTGATGACCGCGGTCGCCGAGGGCTGTCGCGTCATCGCCGTCGATCCGCTGCCGGCCCGGCGCGCCAAGGCGCTCCGGTTCGGTGCCGTGGCGGCCGTCGATCCCCGCGCCGTGGAGGATGTCGCGGCCGCGGTCCGCGAGCACGCCGAGGGCGGCACCGGCTTCGCCATCGACACCACCGGGCAGCCGGAGGCGATCTCCCAGGCGATCGCGGCGCTCGCTCAGCGCGGCACGCTGGCCCTGGTCGGCGTCGGCGGACGCGCCGAGTTCGACATCATGACCGTCCTGACCAAGGGCGTCCGGATCCGCGGTGTGATCGAGGGGGACGCGACGCCCGCCGACTTCATCCCGCGCCTCGTCGCCCGCTACCGCCAGGGCGTCCTCCCGCTCGACGAGATCATCACGGAATTCCCGTTCCACGAGATCGAGGACGCCGCCCGCGCCGCGACCGCGGGCGAGGTCATCAAGCCGGTGCTCCGCCTCCCCTGAGCCGGCGGGCCGGGCCGCCGCCGGGCCGGGCCCTCACACGACCGGCCCGGCGGCGGCAATCAGGCCGCGTCCCCGACCGGCTCCCGCTCCGGGGCGGAGGCGTGGGTGACCAGCAGCCACCGGTGCACGGCGGGGCCCAGGACGGTCGCCGTGATCGCGATGGCCACCGCGACCACATAGGTGGCGTTGTCCACGTAGGCGCCCAGCAGGAGTTGGGCCAGGAGCCCGGCGGTGATCAGGACGAGTTTCGCGGTGATCAGGCGTGGCGCGGAGGGGGCGGGTCGGGACGAGGGGTGGCGGCGGTCGGCCCGGGTGCGGTGGGCCCGGCGGACCTGTACCGGGATGCTGAGGAGGAGCAGCACGAGGCCGGCGGCCGGCAGGACCGGGGAGCGGCCGGTGTGCGGATCCAGCAGGTGACCGACCAGGGCGCTGGTGCCGAAGGCGGCCACGATGATCACGATTCTGGCCGTGACCAGTTGGGCTATGACCCGCGTGGGCCGGGTGGTCTCGTAGAGCTCGTGGGTGAGGCGGCGGTTGGTCCGCAGCAGCAGGGGCGGCAGGGTCAGCAGGATGACGAGGGTGCGCAGGGCGTGTTCCCACGCCGGTGCGTTGCCTTCGCCGATCCAGGTGAACGCCATGAAGACGCCGGTGGCGGCATAGCGCAGGCGCAGCATGCGGGGGCCGGCGGCCGACGTGTCGTGGGCATGGGGGTTCCTGCGGTGAGCGTGCATGAAGGCGGTTCCTTCGAAGGAAGCGGGTGAGCGTTCACCGGACGCCGCGGAGCACCGGCACGCGCACTGCTGCTCCGCTCGTTGAGGTACTGGCGGGGTACTGGCGGGGTCCTGCTCAGTCGCCGTCGGTGGCGGCGGGTGCCGTGCCGGCGTTGATCCCGGCGAACAGCCATTTCAGGGCCTGGCCGAAGAGTTCCTCGGGCACGCTGGCGGGGTCGATGCGCCGCTGGCGCACCAGGCCGCCGAACAGTGCCGCCACCACGGTGGCCACGACCTCCGCGGAGACCTCGGCGGGGGCGCCCTGCTGGGCCAGGGACGTGCTGATCACGCCCTCCAGCGCCCGGCGAGGTCCGCTCAGGTTGGCCGCCATGGAGTCCAGGACGTGCGGGTTGCGCACCGCGTAGAGCCAGAACTCGGCCTGTAGCGGGGCGAAGTCGATGTCCTTGTCGGCGACGTCGACCAGGAGGCGTCCGAGTTCGGCGGCGGCCTCCCCGGTGCCTGGCTCGTACCGGTCCAGCGTCTGGGCGGCCTCGGCGATGCGGTCGGTCTGGCGGTGCGAGAGCAGTTCGAGGAACAGCGCCTCCTTGCTCCCGAAGTTCGAGTACAGCGCGCCGATGGAGAATCCCGCCGCCTCGGCGATCTCCTCCACGGAGGCGCCGGTGAAGCCCTTGCGGGCGAAGACCCGCGCGGCCGCGTCCAGCAGCAGCGCCCGGGTGCGGGCCTTGGCCTCCGCGCGGCTCAACCGCCGACGGACCGGTTCCTCACTCTCAGCATTCACATCCACAAAGCTATTCGGATAGGGATCGCTATGTCAACACTCGGATAGCGTGTACAGTCCGAATAGTAGTGACTATCTGAATGTCGCTCGCTATCACCGGCCCGGGCCCGATCGGCGCATGCCGCGATCCCCGCCTTATTCGGCCCCTGACCAGCGAGGAAAGGGAAGAGAGATGATCACGCAGCCCCCGTCACCGCCGCTACGACTGGTGGTGGACCTGAACCGCTGCCAGAGCTACGGGCAGTGCGTCTACGCCGCCCCGACCGTCTTCCGGTTCCACGGCGAGGAATCTCTGGAGTACGACTACGCGCCCGATGCCGGCGTCCGCCGCGAGGTGGCACGGGCCGCCGCCGCCTGCCCGGTCCAGGCGATCACGCTCGGCGGCGCCACCGAGCCCGCGCCCACCGCGAGCGGAGACGACCGATGACCGCCCCGGCCGCAGCAGGGCTGCGTACGGGCCGGATCGTGGTGGTCGGCGCCTCACTGGCCGGGTTGCGCGCGGCCGAAGCCCTCCGCGACGAGGGGTTCACCGGGGAGCTCACCCTGATCGGCGAGGAGCCGCACGAGCCGTACGACCGGCCGCCGCTGTCGAAGGCGGTACTGTCCGGCCGGCTGAGCTGCGACCACATCGTGCTGCCCCAGGTCCGCAACATCGACGCCCGCTGGCTGCTGGGCACCCGCGCCACCGGGCTGGATGTGCCCGGCCGCCGGGTGGAACTGGCCGACGGGCGGAGCGTGGCGTACGACCGGCTGCTGATCGCCACCGGCACCCGGGCACGCCCCTGGCCCGTGCAGGCCGGCGGCCGTCTCGACGGCGTGCATGTGCTGCGCACCCGCGAGGACGCCGAGCGGTTGCGTGGCGCGCTGCTGGCCAGCCCCTCCCGGGTGCTGGTCATCGGCGCGGGCTTCACCGGTGGCGAAGTCGCCTCCAGTTGCCGCGAATTGGGGCTTGCGGTGACGGTGACACAGCGCAGCGCGACGCCGTTGGCCAGTGCGTTGGGCGGGGTGATCGGCCGGGCCACCGCCGACTGGTACCGCGAGGCCGGGGTGGACCTGCGGCCGCACACCACGGTCCGCACCCTGGAAGGCCATCCGTCCGGCCGGTTGCGCCGGGCCGTGCTGTCCGACGGCACGACGGTGGACGCCGAGGTGGCCGTCGTCGCAACCGGCGCCCTGGCCAACACCGAGTGGCTGGCCGGCTCGGGGCTCGCCGCCGACCACCGGGGCGCGGTGAGCGACGCCGGCTGCCGGGCCATGACCGCCGACGGCAGGCCGGTCGAGGACGTCTTCGTCGCCGGTGACGTCGCCCGCTGGCCGCACCCCCGCTACCCCGGGCAGCTGCTGCGCCTGGACCACTGGGACAACGCCGTCGCCCAGGCACGCACCGCAGCGCACAACATCACCCACGGCCCGGGCGAGCAACTCGTCCACCGACCGCTGCCCGCCTTCTGGTCCCAGCAGTTCGGCCGCTACCTCAAGTCCATCGGCGTGCCGGCCCTCGCCGACCAGGTCGTCGTGACCCAAGGCTCCCTCGACCGACGGCAGTTCGTCGCCGCCTACGGCCTGCAGGGCAGGCTCGTCGGCGCCGTGGCGGTCGACTCCCCCCGCGTGCTGGAAGGCTACGCGGCCCTCGTCGAATCCGGTGCGCCGTTCCCGCCGCTGCTGGGCGCCTCCGACGGCCCGGACCACCTCGACCCCGTCGACGCCGCATTCCCCGGCCGCGCTGCCGGCAGCCCCCCGGACCACGCCGTCAGCGCGCCGGCCCCGACCGCACACCGGTGAACGGAGAGCTCCCATGACGACAGCCACCACCCCCTCGGCCACCGACCTGTTCGCCCAGGCCCTGCGGTACGAGAACCGCGCCGACCCCTACCCCCACTACGCCCAGATGCTCCGCCACCCGGTCGCGCGCATGGACGACGGCTCCTGGCTGATCAGCGGCTACCAGGAGATCCGGCAACTGCTGCACGACCCGCGCAGCAGCGCCGACCGGCTCGCCCCGCAGAACAAGGCCCCCAAGGCCGCCCGGAGCCTGCTCCTCCAGGACCCTCCCCTCCACGACCAACTGCGCCGCGTGGTCACCCAGGAGTTCATCCCACGGATCATGGGCATGCGCGACCACCTCGGCGAACTGGTCGCCCGGCTCCTCGACGCCCACACCGGCACCGAGCCCGGCCAACTCGACGTCGTCGCCGATCTCGCCTACCCGCTGCCGGTCACGGTGATCTGCGAGCTGCTCGGCGTGCCCCGCGAGGACGAGCCCCTCTTCGGCAGCCTCGCCCGCCGGCTCACCCGGGGCCTGGACCCCGTCGACACCCAGACCGAACAGGAGCTGCGCGAACTCGACGAGGCCCGCGGTGAGTTGGTCGACTACCTCGAAGGGCTCATCACCCAGCGCCGCACCAGCCCCGGCGACGACCTGCTGTCCGGCCTGATGTTCCATCAGGACCCCGACCAGGTGATGAACCCGATACAGCTACGCGTCACGCTCGGCCTGCTGCTGATCGCCGGTCACGAAACCACCGTCAACCTGATCGCCAACGGCACCCTCGCCCTGCTGCGCAACCCCGGCGTCCTCGCCCGGCTGCGCACCGACCCCGACCTGGCCACCCCGCTGGTCGAGGAGGTGCTGCGCCACGACCCGCCCGTGCAGATGTCCGGCCGCAGCGCCCTGGCCGACATCGACATCGCCGGCACCACCATCCCCAAGGGCTCCCGTATCCGCCTGATGCTCGCCGCGGGCAACCGCGACGCCAACCGCTTCGCCGACCCCGACCTGTTCGTCCCCGACCGTCGCGACAACGCCCACCTCGGCTTCGGCGGCGGCATCCACTACTGCATCGGCGCCACCCTCGCCCGCGCCGAAGCACAGATAGCACTCGCCGCCATCGCCCGCAGGCTCCGGTCGCCGCGCCTGGTCACCGACCCGCCGCCGTATCGGGAGAACGCCGTCCTGCGCGGCCCGGAGCGCCTCGTGGTCGCCTTCGAACGCCTCACACCGGACAGCGCACCCGCCGCCTGAGCCACCGCTGTTGCCGAGGGGCGGCGGCACGGTGGGCGAGCCGCCGCCCCTCACATCGGCGCCACTCGGCGCCGCCCACGATCGCGCAACGCGGCCCACACCGGGATGAGCAGCACGGCCAGGCCCGCGGTCCAGGTCATGACGAGCGGTGTCGCCGACACCGCGAACGCCACGTCGGGCGCCACACGGCAGGCCGCGTGACCGGTGCCCCACCGTACGCAGGCGAAGTGGTCGCGTGCGGTGATGGCGGCCAGCGGCAGCACCAGCCCCGCGCCGAGGGTGCCGAGAATTCCGTGCAGCGCGCGCAGTTCGCCGCGGGCGTGGCGCCAGGCGACGACGAAGCCGACGGCGAGTTGCAGCAACGCCGCCAACGCCAGCTGGTACACGGGGAAGACCTTGCCGACCCACGCGATCGGCCAGGGGACGACCAGGGCACAGAACAGGTGCCACAGCCACAACCCGAGCCCGGCCGCGGCACCGAAGACCACCCCGTGCCCCAGCGCCGCCGAAGAACGCAGCCGCGGCGGAGCCAGGAGCGCCACCGTGTCCTCGGGCGACACGGCCTGGAGCAGGAACCGTTCGGGACCCGCGGCGGGCGCCCCGGCACGGCGCCGCGCGGAGAGTCGGGCGCCGAGCCGCGCGGCGAGCGGGAAGCCGACCGCGACCACGATCAGAGCGATCACCCACTGCGGCGGGGTGAGCACGAAGGCCGTGGAGTAGACGTACCCCAGGTAGTCCAGCGGCGTCGGAAGGAGGTTCAGCGGGCGCGGCAGCGACAGCAGCTGGAAACCCGGGATGCCGGCGGCGTAGGCGTGCCCCAGACCGACGCTCAACAGCGCGACGCCGACCGCGCATCCGCCGACGACCAGCAGCAACGGACGCCGGCCGGCGAGGACCACGGGTGCCCATACCCGGGCCGTCGCCGCGTTCCACCGGACGAATCCGTAGCCGACGGCCCCGAGGATCAGCCACCACGACAGCTGGACCGGCAACGGGTCGGCGTCGCCGAGGACCAGCGCCGTGCTCTGCAACCGATCCCCGAAGGTCCCCACGACGAGCCCGGCCGCCATGGCGAGCCCCGTGCGATGGGCCCCCTCCCACCGCCCGCGGTCCAGCCGTGCGGCCAGCACCGCGTGCCAGATGCCCATCGCCACGCCACCGCCGAGTACGACGGAGGGGAGGACGGCGGCCAGCGGACTGCCTCTGTGCGTGAGGCGGGCGGCCTCCTCCGTCCACTGCGCTATCCGCTCGTAGACGAGTGAGCAGGTCAGGGCCAGCCCGAACGCCTCCCAGGGGCCGAAGCCGAACAGCAGCCGGGTGTCGCCCAGGGCCGCCAGCCGCTTTGCCGCCGGGGGATGCGGGCGCAGGAAGGGCGGCAGACGGTGCCCGGCCGGCCGGCGACCGTGCTGAGCGGCCAGTACGCGACGCAGCGAGGGGGCGCCGCGGGTCCACACGGCGACCCGGGCGTCCGCGTACAACTCGCGGCTGCGCAACACCGCGGTGCTGGTGACGGCGACGGTGACCGCCAGCGCGCACTGGGCGAGGATCTGCAGTAGTTGGAAGAGCACGCTCGAAGGGAACAACAGCCAGCCGACCAGCAGCGCGAAGGGCGCGGTGACAGCGACCGGAATCGCGACGGCCACGATGAACAGCCGGTAGCAGATCAGCGTGACGAAGGCGATGTCCACGTCCCGGTTGCGTAGGTGCGCCAGTTCGTGCAGGACGATCGCGCGAAACGCCTCTGGATCCCGCCGGTGCAGCTGCAGCAGTCCGGCACTGAGCATCACCTGGCGCCGCCCGACCCGGCCGAAGGCGAGCCCACTGGGCTCCTGGGCTCGCCAGTCGACGACGAAGCACACCCGGCAGCGCGGCTCGGCCACCGCGACCAACTCGTCGAGTGTGCGCCGGATGTCGGCGAGTCCGTCGACCGGCAACGGCCGCAGGCGGCGCCGGCGGATCCGGTAGGCCGGCAGCAGCCAGTAGACAACGCCGATGGCCAGCCACAGCGTGGCCAGGGCCGCCAGTTCCAGGACGGTCTCGTTACCGAAGTCCGGCTGCGGGCAGGTGCGGGCGAACTTCCCGGGGTCGGTCGCCGTGTCGCGGAAGTGTCCGGCGGCACACCTGAGGCCCCCGGTGATGCTGCCGATATCGCCGCCGAGCCCGAAGTACGCCGCGACGCCGACGATCCCGGCCAACTGCGCCGCCATGGCCGTGGAGGTGCTCAGGATCAGCAACGCGAACCGCAGCGACGTCCCCGACGGCAACCGGAACGGATGCGGCATGCCCACGGCGGCGCCGACCTCGGGGGCCGACGCGGCGCTCATGAGGTGGTCTCCTCCTCGCCGGGAGCCGGCGGCGCCTGCATCCCGCCGACGATGGCGTCCGCCAGCAGCTCCGCCTGCGCGGGCGGCAGTCCCAGGGCGATGGCCCGGTCGTAGGCGATCCGCCGCAGCCGCACCGACTCCTCTGCCCGGGAGGGCGCCCCGCCGTTCTGCTCCACGGCGGGTACGGCGCCGGGCGCGGCGAACGGATTGGCCGCGCCGCCGCCACCGCCGTCACCATCACCGCCGTCGCCGCCACCGCCGCGCCGCCCCAGTCGCCACCAGCCCCGTCGGCGATCCCGGCGCAGGACATCGGTGGCGATGTTCCCGGCTACGGCCGACGCGACCGGCAGCGCGAACTGGGTCAGCGTCCCGATGACCACGGCGTCGATGCCGATCCCCAGCGGCTCCTGGCGAGCCTTCCGGTCCCCCCGTCTCGGATCGTCGAAGTACGCCTCGGCCGTCTCCTCGAAGAGCGCCAACTCCTCCGGTGCCAACCGCCGTACGGCCTCACGTGCCAAGTCCCGGGCCCGTTGTGTCCCGTCGTCCCCGTACGCACCCATCGACAGCCCCCCGTCTCCCGCTCCACTGTCCCGCCGTCCGAGTATCGATCCCCAACTCGCCCTGCGGTCAAGCTTTTTGCGCACCGCACGCAAAGGCATCGCGACCGGTCGTCTCCGGAGGCGTCACCGCTGGGCGGACTGTCCGCCCGAAGCCGGGGGAAGTGAATCCCGGTGACGAAGCAACCGACGAACGACGCAGCGATCCAGCAGTGGAACCGCACTCCCCGCGAGGCGCTGGAGGCGATGGAGCCCGACGGCGACTTCGCCAAACGCCACCTGATCAATCCGGTGCTGCTGCGCATGCTCGGCGACGTGCGCGGACGGCGCATCCTGGACGCCGGGTGCGCGAACTCGCCGAGCCCGGCCTCGATCCCCGGACGGCGCGCGAAGCACGGGACACCACCCCGGGCATCGAGAGCTACGTCCACCTGCCCAACTTCCTGATCGCCGCCGCCGAACGCCTGCGAGGCGCGACGTGCGGAGCCCTGGTCCTCGCGCGCGGGCGGTTCGCCGACGCGGCACGGGTCCGGTTGCGGGGCCGGCCGCCTGTCACAGGGAACGGGTGGCGCCCCCATCGATGTGGATCATGCTGCCGGTGGTGTAGGAGGCCACCGGTGACAGCACCACGGCGGCCAGGCGGCCGAATTCCTCGGGGGTGCCGTACCGGCGGAGCGGGATGTCGGCGGTTCGTCGGGCACGTGTCTGCTCGGGGTCGTCGGTGGCCAGTTCGAGCTGGGTGAGACGGTCGGTGGCGAGGGAGCCGACCACGAAGCCGTTGACCCTGATGCCTCGTGGGCCCAGTTCGTCGGCCAGGGTCTTCGCGGCCATGGCAAGCCCCGGACGGAGCCCGTTGGACACGCTCATGTTCGGCCAGGGGGACTTCACGGACAGGGAAAGGACGAAGCCGATGGAGCCCCCCTCGGGCAGGACCGGGGCAGCTGCGCGTGCGACGCGCAGGGCGCCGAGGAAGACGGACTCGAAGGACTCCCGCCACTGGGTGTCGGTGATGGTGGTGAGCGGGCCGGTCGGTGGCCCGCCCACGCTGATCAGAACGCCGTCCAGGCGTCCGTGGTGTTGCAGTGCGGCCGCTGTCATTCGGTCGGCCGCTTCGGGGTCGGCGTTGTCGGCGACTAGGCCCGTCGCGTGGTCGGGGCCGCCCAGCTCCGCGACAGCCCGGTCCACCGCTTCCTGGCTGCGCGAGGAGACGACCACCCGGGCCCCCTCCGCGGTGAGGACTCGCGCGGCTGCCAGTCCAAGCCCCTTGGTCCCTCCCGTGACCAGGAATACCTTGTCGTCGATCATCAGGTCCATTGGTCGCCGCCTCCGTGCTCAAGTCGGAACGCCTACCGTTCCGTTGGCTGCAACGCGGCGCGCGCCTTCCACATTCCAAGCTCGGCGTCTCGCTATGTGAGCGGCTGAGTGGCGGGCGGAGTGCCCCGGCCGGCGGACGCCAGGATGGCCGCGCCGGCGGGATCGGCGGCCAGGGCTTCCTCGAAGCCGTCCTTCGGCAGCACCGTGTTCCTCGCGAGGGTGACTCCGCTCGGCGGGCTGTCGGCCTCGGCCGGGTGGTCGTCCCAGAAGTTGTCGAGGAAGGCCACGTTCTCCAACGGGGGCGTCACCCGCAGCACGATCGGGGTGTCGCTGCGGTGCACGACGTTGCCCTGCACGGTCACCCAGGCGGCACCGTAGTCGGTGTAGAGGCCGAAGTTGTAGGGCGTGACGGTGTCGCGGACGACGTTGCCCCGCACCACGGTGCCGTCGGCGTAGCTGGACCCCTGTCTGCCGTTGAGGTAGATGCCGCCGCCATCGGCCAGCGCGGTCATGGTGCGGTGGATGAGGTTCCCGGTGACCTGGACCCGGGCGGCCCGACTGCCGCCGGTGACGACGATCCCGCTGTAGGGCACGTCGTGGATCTCGTTGTGAGCCACCGTCACCTCACGGGCGTCCATCACCCAGACGGCGGGTGAGCCGTGGTACTCGCGGCCGATGCGGTGGATCAGGTTCTGCCGGATCTCGGTACCGGTGCCGGCGGCGACGGTCACGGCGCTTCCGGAGACGTCCTCGATCCGGTTGCCGACGACCGCGTTGGCTCGCCCCGGGCCGGCGAAGCCGATCGCTCCGGCACCGAGACGGGTGAACCGGTTGTCGTACAGTGCGACCCGGACCGCGGCGGTGAACTCGACGTTGGCCGGCAGCAACCGGGGCGCCGCCGGGATCGTCAAGTGTGCGTTCCCTTCGGCGAGTTCGACCTTCTGCAGCTCTCCGCCGGCGTAGTAGGTGTTGGCGAAGAAGTGCAGGAACCCGTGCGGCCCGTCCGGTTCGGTCCAGCCGGCGTGGGAGAAGGTCAGGCCCCGCAGCGTCACGTCGTGCAGCGGATCCTCCTCGGTCCCCCGACCGACGACGATCCTCTCCAAAACCGGGGCGATGACCTCGGCCTCGGCCGGGTCCTCCCCGGGCAGCGGCAGATAGTGCAGGACGTGGCGGCCGGGGACGCGTCGATCGAGGACGAAGGTGCCCGGTTCGGTCAGGAAGCTCACGCTGTTCTCCGCCGAGAACGGCCGGGCCAGGCCGTCCCATCGGGTGTCCCGCGGGCCTTCGGGGTGAGCCTGCTGGTCGCCGAGCCAGGTGGCGGAGTAGAGCTCACGGGCCCAGGCGAAGGCGGGCTGGACGAGGGTGACGGTCGTGGACCGCGCATCGCCGGTGATCTCGGCGATGCGGCAGCGGGCCTCCGACCACGGGTACACCCACGGGAAGACGAACTCGATGCTCGTCGGGTCCTGCCAGCTCTGCGGAGCCGCACTGTCCGTGACGTAACCGGTCTCGGTTATCGTCACATTGCCGGGGAGTCCGGGACTGAACGAGGCCCTGGGTGCCCGCCGGCCGTTCACATACAGCTGCCGGGTCTCCAACGAACCCACTTCGGCCCGCCAACTGCCGTCCACCTCGCCGGGCCGCCATCCGGTGATCAGCCGGCCGCCACTGACAACGACCTTCTCCTGCCGGGGAGTTCCGTAGCCGTGGGCTTGGTAGACGACCCGGTGACCGCCCTCCCCCGAGTCGCCCGCGGCAGCGTCCAGAGTGAAGGGGGCGTCCAGGAAGTACGTTCCGGCGCGGAGGTCGACCACGAGGTCGGAGCGCAATGCCGCGGTGGGACGGGGCTGCCGGCTTCCCAGGTGATCGCGGTGGTCCAACTGGTCGGCGGTTTCGTGAAGACCGCCGCCCTACAGGTCCACGAGGTCCTTCAGGAAGAGCGCGAGTCCGGCGTCTCCCAGACCGAGTGGTGGCGCGGCCGGGAGGAGCTCATCAAGCACCTGCCCCCCTACCCCGCGCTCCGCCGCCTGTGGCAGGCCGGTGGGTTCGACGAGCCGGAGGACCCCTTCGACTTCGGACTGGCCCGCACTCTCGACGGGGTCGAACTGCTCGTCCGCCGCCTGAGTGACGAAAAGCGTGACGTAACTGCGGGACAGGCCCCCGCAGGACGGTGCTCGGTCTGCGGCACCGAGTTCGACGGGGCGCGCCGGGGGCGGCCACGGGACTACTGCTCCCGCGCCTGCCAACAACGAGCCTACCGGCAGCGCCGATCGGCGACCTGACGGCGTAGGCGCGATGGGCGACAACTCCCCATCGCGCACAGCCGGCACTTCATTTACGAGAATTTCGACGCCGCACACACCACGTCATACACCTCGGCCGAATACGCGGAATGATGCGGTGCGCAGTGTGATGCGGCGCCCGGTGCGGCATAGAGCAGGGCATCCCTTATGGTCCACCGGACCAAGGGACACCCTCAAGCCGCATTCCGGCACCGAGCGAGGCGCAAGAGGAACTGCCCGGGAATTACCCCTCCTCTCACGCCTCGCCGGTGCCTGCACGGAAGCGGAATATCCGTCACGCGCAGAGGAGGACGATCAGCCCCTTGCAGTCCCCCTCGTCGCCGCCCTCGTGGCCGCCGCGCTTGCGATGACCACCGGACTGCTTGAAGAGGCCCCAGGAGTCCTCGCTTTCAGTTCGGGAACCGCCCTTTCCGGACCGGCGGTCGTCGGTTGACATCGACGGGAAAACGGAGGCGCTCTTGGCGATCTGCGGGGTGGGCTTCGCCTCCACGGCGGACGCAGCCGTGGGCGCCGCCGCCATGAGAGCGACACCCAGGGCGGCACTGATCGCGAAAATTCGCGAAACGGATTTCTTCTGGCGATTCATGCGTGCTGTGTTCATGGAACCACCATGCACGCGCCAGCGGCCCGATACGCCCCGGAGGCAGCCAATCGAGTGATGAGTATGAAGCGCCCGAATAGCAACAGCATCGATGAATCAGTTGATTTTGACGCCCGATCAGTTTCCCTTTCATCGCTCTCGGACCGACGTCGACTCAATTCGACAAGCCCCGAATATGCGGCGGGGCGGCCGTGGGAAGCACACGTCACGGAATCCGGGAGACGCAGGTCACATTCGTCCGTGTCACAGGGGGACGGGCCACCCCGTCTGGGGGGTGTAGCCACTGACGACCACGGAGGAAGACATCATGGACGCCCGACTGAACTACTTCGCCGACCCGACCGCCGGCAAGGCCCTCAAGCACTTCATGGCGGCGGGCAAGACGCTGAAGGACTCGCCGCTGCCGGCCTCGACACAGGAGCTGGTGGCACTGCGCGTCAGCCAGATCAACGGCTGCGCCGCCTGCATCGACATGCACACCAAGGAGGCCGCGGCCGCCGGTGAGTCGTCTGTGCGGCTGAACCTGGTGGTGGCGTGGCGGGAGGCCACGGTCTTCAGCGACGCCGAGCGGGCCGCGCTGGCACTGGCGGAGGAAGGAACCCGGGTCGCGGATGCCGGTAAGGGGGTCAGCGACGAGGTGTGGGAGCTGGCCGCCAAGCACTACGACGAGGAGCAGCTCGCCACCCTGGTGACCCTGGTGTCCTTCATGAACGCGGCGAACCGGCTGAACATCATCAATCAGCAGCCGGCCGGCGACTACCAGGTCGGGCAGTTCCACTGAGGGGCGGGGAGACGACGGACGACAGGGGTGTGACCTCATGAACCTCGCACTGTGGATCGTTGCCTGGCTGCTGGCCGTGGTGGCCCTGACCGGCGGCATCACCAAGACGTTCGTCCCCAGGGAGAAACTGGCTGCGGTCCGGGGCGGGGGATGGACCGCGGGCATCGGCGCCGGCTCCATCAAGGCCCTCGGCATCCTTGAGCTGCTGGCCGCGATCGGCCTGATCCTGCCCGCCGTGGTCGGCATCGCGCCGGTTCTGGTACCGGTGACCGCCGTGTGCTGGGTCGTGTTGATGGTCGGCGCGATGATCACCCACGGACGACGCGGCGAATCCCTGTATGTGGTGGTGAACCTGGTCTATCTCGTGCTCGCGGCATTCGTGGCATGGGGCCGCCTCGGCCCCGGGTCCTTCGCCGGATGACCGGCGGCACGGCCCGGTTCCCGATCGTCCGGCCCCGTTCGGCCGAGGGCCCGGAGTTCGTCGGCGCACTCTCGGCAGCAGCAGCGGCAACGGCAACGGCTCGGAGCCCGGCGGTCGGGCTCCGGGCCCCCGGCCCCGGGGGCGCTACTCTGACCTGCCGGCGATCCCGATGATCACCGGACGGTGCCTGAGCCGACGGGCGCGGCCGGGCGCGGGGCGTACTGAAGGGGGTTTCGGCGTGAGCAAGGTCGAGGAGTTCGAGGAGCTGCGGCCGCTGCTGTTCTCGATCGCCTACCGGATTCTGGGCAGCGTGGCCGAGGCCGAGGACGCGGTGCAGGAGACCTGGCTGCGCTTCGACGGCTCGTCGACCCGCCCCACGTCGACCAGGGCTTTCCTGGCGACCGCGGTGACCCGGATCTCGATCGATGTGCTGCGTTCCGCGCGGGTGCGGCGGGAGGAGTACGTCGGGCCGTGGTTTCCCGAGCCGCTGCTGAGCGATCCGTATCAGGATCCGGCACGGGCGGTGGAGCTGGCCGACTCGGTGTCGATGGCGGCGCTGTTGCTGCTGGAGCGGCTCAGCCCGCTGGAGCGGGCGGTGTTCGTGCTGCGGGAGGTGTTCGCCTTCGGTTTCGACGAGGTCGCCGCGGCGGTGGGGCGTTCGGAGGCGGCGTGCCGGCAGCTGCTGGTGCGGGCACGGCGTCATATGGCGGCCGGGCGGCCGCGGTTCGCGGCGGACCGGCTGGAGCAGCAGGAACTGGCGACGCGGTTCTTCGACGCGCTGAAGAACGGCGATGTGGGCGAGCTGCAGAGCCTGCTGGCCGCCGACGTGCAACTGGCCGGGGACGGCGGCGGCAAGGCCCCGCAGCTGGCCAAGGCCATCATGGGCGCGGAGAACGTGGCCCGGGTGCTGGGCACGGTCTTCCCTTTGATGAGCCGGATCGACGTGACCTGCGAGCCGCACGAGGTCAACGGTCAGCCCGGCGCCGTCCTCCGCGACCGGGACGGAAGGGTGCTCCACGCCCTGGCCCTCGACGTGCTCGACGGGCGGATCCAGACCATCCGCGCGGTGCTCAATCCCGACAAGCTCGGCCACATCGGGCCGGTCGCGGATGCCTGGGCGATCGACCGCGAGGTGAAGCAGGCCCGCCGGCAGCGGAGCTGACCGGGGACTGTCCGCCGGGGTCCCGGCAACGGGCTCCGGTGCTGATCAGGCGGACGGTGACGCTGGGTAAGGTACGCGGGTGACTACACCTCAGCCCTCGCCCCAGGAATTCGGCGGCGCGCCTGGATACGGCGTGCCTGGTGGCGCCCCGTACGCCGGGCCGCCGGCCGGGCCGCCGCCCCACATACCGGGGCCCCCGGTGCCAGGCGCGGGCACCTACGTCCAGCCCGGTCCCTATGGGGCCCCGCAGGCGCCGTACGGAGCGCCGCCGCAGGCCCCGTACGGCTACCAGGGTCCCGGCATGCCCCCGCCGGTTCCGCCCAAGAGCAACGCCGGGAAGACGTGGGGCATCGTCGGGGCGATCGCGGGCGTGGTCGTGATCGGGGGCATCGCGTCGGCGGTGGCCCTCAGTGGGGGCGGCGGTGGCGGGGGCGGCACGGGTGGCACGGCCGGGCCCAAGTACCGGGTCACGGTGCCGCGGACACTGGCCGACGGCTCCTACACCCTCTCCAAGGACATCTCCCAACAGGCCGGCACTTCCGTGCCGCATGACGGGACGAACGAGCACGGCATCACCGCCGTGGGCGGGCAGTACGGCAGCGGCACCAAGTCACTGGTGATGGTGGGGCTCTACGGGACGATCGACAACCCGCGGACGACCGTCGAGCACGCGATCCGCGGAATGAAGGACGACGCGCAGACCGATGTCGCGGTGCCGGAGAAGGAGTTCACGCCCAGTGCCGGCGGCGGCCCGCTGACCTGCGGGGTGGACGTGCGTCAGGAGGCGGGGCAGAAGATCACGATGGCGTTCTGCGTCTGGGCGGATGCCAGTACCAGTGTGAACGTCGCCCAGACCGACACCGCCGACCTGTCGAAGGATCCCCGGTCGGTGGACCTCCAGGAGTTCGCCGACACCGCCGGCAAGATCCGCCGCGAGGTCACCAAGCCGTTGGACACCGCCTCCGCTTGAGCCCTGGGGGACGCCGCGCGCCCGATGCCTGGCGGACCGGGCGCGCCGGAACCCGTCAGGCCGATTCCGTGGCGCTGGGCCGCGGTTCGGGGGTGCGGGCCTCGGCGGTTGCGGGCTCTCGGGCGCCGTTGGTCGCGGAATCGCGGGCGCCGGTGCGGATGGCACCGGCCCCGGCGATCACGACGAAGAGCACGCCGGCCGCGGACGTCAGGCCCGGTGTCTGGCCGAGCACCAGCAGGCCGATCAGCAGCGCGATCGCGGGTTCCAGGCTCATCAGCGTGCCGAAGGCGGCCGTGGTCAGCCGGCGCAGGGCGAGGAATTCGAGGGCGAACGGCAGCACCGGGCTCACCCCGGCCAGCACCAGCATGATCCCGAGCGCCTGCCAGGTCACATGGCTCCACAGCGTGGGCGCGGCGATCAGGGTGCCCAGCAGACCGGCCACCGGCATCGAGACGGCCAGACCGCCGAGGCCGGTGACCCGGTCGCCGACGCGCTGGGTCAGCAGGATGTAGACGGCCCAGCAGCCCGCGGCGGCCAGCGCGCAGGCCAGGCCCACCGCGTCCAGCCCACCGTGCCAGGGCTCGGTCAGCAGCAGCACGCCGAGCGCGGCCAGGGCCGTCCACAGCTTCCGTCCGCCACCCGGGCCGTAGAGGGACACGGCCAGCGGGCCGAGGAACTCCAGTGCGCTCGCGGTACCCAGCGGCAGATGCGCGACGGCGAGCATGAAGAACAGCATCATGCCGGCGGTCGCCGCGCCCAGCACGGTGCAGGCGAGCAGGTCCTGCCGGGTGAAGGCGCGCAGACGGGGCCGTATGAGGACCAGCATGAGCAGCCCGCCCCAGGCCAGCCGCAGCCCCGCCGTGCCCAGCGCGCCGAGCTGCCCGAACAGCGGCACGGCCAGCGCCAGCCCCAACTGGACCGAGAACATCGACGCGACCGCCATGAGGAAGCCGGTCTCGGCGCCGCCGAGGCGCAGTCGGCCACCGGTGGCCGTGCGGAGGGTGGACAGGGAGCGGCCCCGTGGTTGCTTGGGCTCGAACGCACTCATGGGGGTCAGTAGATGCCTTGGGCATCGTTCGTGTCCACGTGCCGATCATGGACATTCCGTTCGGGAATTCCGAACAATGAGGGAATGGAAACCCGCCGTCTGCAACTCCTGGTCGAACTCTCCCGGCTGGGGTCGATGCGCGCGGTCGCCGAGGCGACGGGCACCACCACCTCCACCGTCTCCCAGCAGATCGCCGTCCTCGCCCGCGAGATGGGCGCCGCTCTGATCGAACCGCACGGCCGACGGGTGCGTCTCACCCCTGCCGGCCGCCGCCTGGCCGAGCACGCCGTGACCATCCTCGGCGCCGTCGAGGCCGCCCACCTCGATCTCGCCCCCGACGCGGAACCCAACGGCACCCTGCGCACCGCCGGGTTCGCCACCGCCATCCGCGCCCACCTGCTCCCCCTGGTCACCGAACTGGCCACCAGCCATCCGGGGGTGCACCTCCTGATCCGCGAGCACGAGCCCGCCGAGGCCCTGGAACTGCTGGCGGCCGACGAGACGGACCTGGCGCTCACCTACGACTACAACCTCGCGCCGGCCAGCTTCGAACCCGCGGTGCGCGCCACCGCGCTGTGGACCGCCCCCTGGGGCCTGGGCGTCCCCGCCCGGGACGCTGCCGACGGCGGGACGACAGTCGAGGTCTTCGCCCGTTTCGCCACCCATGACTGGATCGTCAACTCCCGCAACACGGCGGACGAAACCGTCATCCGCACGCTCGCCTCCACGGCGGGCTTCACCCCACGGATCACCCACCGCGCCGACAACCTCGATCTGGTGCAAGGCATGATCACCGCGGGCCTCGGCGTGGGTCTGCTGCCGACGGCCCTCGGCACCGTCCCCGACGTCCGGCTGATCCCGCTGACCGCGCCCGACGTCGTCCTGCGCGCCTATGCCGTGGCCCGCCACGGCCGCCTGAACTGGCCCCCGCTCGCTTTGATCACCGATCTCCTCACCGAACGCTCGACCCGACCGGATACCGGCGCCCCACCGGGCGGACGGGTCAAGCCGGCGGACCGGCCCTAGGGTCTGTCCGATGGGTCAGGGTCGGACAGACCCCGGGGTCGGGCTCGCGACCTCCCGTCCGTCCCCCACCGCTGGCGCCGCTCCCCGTCCGTAGCCCTCACCCCGCCGCGGTGTCCCACCGGTCGAGCTGGGCGCGCAGACGGTCCTGGGTGGTGAAGAGGTGCCCGCGCATGCCGGTTGCCTCGGCGGCCCGGACGTTCTCCCGGCGGTCGTCGACGAAGAGGATCCGGTGCGGCGGTTCGGACAGGGCCCGCTGGCACCAGTGGTAGGCGGCGGGTTCGGGCTTGGCGTGGCCGAGGCGGCAGGAGAAGGCGCGCACGGCGAAGTGGTCGAGCCAGGCATGGTGGTTCTCGTAGTGGCGCGCCAGTTCCTCGGGGATGTTGGAAAGCAGGCCGATCCGGCGGCCCCGCCGCGCCAGCTCCTCGATCAGGGTGATCATGGTGGCATCGACGGCGCTCCAACTCTCGACGTCGGCGGCGATCAGCGCGGCGATCCGCCGCTCGTCGAAGCGGACACCGAGGCGGTCGGCCAGTCGCCGCCAGTAGCCGGGCCCGTCGATCTCGCCGCGGTCGTAGGGCGGGCGCAACGCCCAGTAGGCGTCCCAGAAGTCCGCTGCCGGCACCCCGGCCGCCCGGATCAGGCACTGCCGGCCGTCGGCGGACTGCTGTCGTGCGAGAACGCCGAACAGGTCGAAGAGCACGGTCCCGGTCGCCATCGGTCACACCGTCCTGACGGTCACGCCGGCCGCGGTCAACCGCTCCGTGCGGTCGTCCGGGGCGGTGTCCGTGACGACCGCGTGCAGGGCGTCGACCGGTGCGACATGGGCGAGGGCGGTGCGGGAGAGCTTGCCGGCTTCGGCGACGGCGATGACGCGGCGGGCGCAGCCGAGGGCGGTGCGCTTGATCGCGGCGTCGTCCAGGTCGTAGGCGGTCAGGCCGTCCTCGGCGGTGAGTCCGCAGCAGCCGAGCACGGCGGTGTCGAAGCGCAGGGCGGTCAGTGACGCCTCGGTCAGGGGGCCGGTCAGCGCGAGTTCGCCCGGCCGGGGCCGGCCGCCCGGAACGAGCAGGGTCAAGTGCGGGCCGTCGGCCAGGGCGTTGACGGCGTGCAGGGACAGCGGCATGACGGTCACCCGGCGGTGGGCCAGCGCACGGGCCACTTCCAGGCAGGTGGTCCCGCTGTCGAGGACGACCGACTCGCCGTCGGCGATCAGCCCGGCGACCTCGGCGGCGATCCGCCGCTTGGCCTCCAGTCCCTCCTGGGCGCGCAGCGCGAACGGGGGTTCCACACCGCGCAGCAGCAAGCTCCTGGCTCCCCCGCGATAGCGCTCGATGACCCCCTGGGCGGCCAGTGCCTCCAGGTCGCGGCGGATGGTCATCTCCGAGGCGCCGGTCAGCTCAGCCAGTTCGGCGACGCCGATGCGCCCCGCCTCACGTACGGCCTCGGTGATCCGCCTCAGTCGTTCTGTCCCAGCCATAACCCCATTGAACATCTTCAATGTTCGTATGGCAAGCTTTCGCACATTGCATTTGTTCGCTACGTTCGAAGTATGGAGACATCGAAACAATCGGAGACGCGGCCGGAGATACAGCCGGAGACTCAGCCGGCATCCCGACCGGAGGCCCAGCCAGAGGCCCGGCCCGACACAACACTCCGGACGACGCCCCGGACACCTCCCGGGGCACCGTCTACGACCCGGCTGCGGGCCGCGCGGATGGCCACCTTCGCCTACTTCGCCCTCAACGGCTTCCTGATGGGCATGTGGATCGTCCACATCCCCGGCGTCGAGCACCGGGCGGGGATCAGCCATGCCGTCCTCGGCTGGCTTCTGCTGCTGCTCGGCGCGGGTGCCTTCGTCGGCATGCAGGTCGTCGGGCCGCTCACCGACCGCTTCGGCGCCCGCACGGTCGTCCCGCTCAGCGCGGCACTGTGCAGCCTGACGCTGTTCCTGCCCGGACTGGCCGCGCACACCTGGACATTGGGGGCGGCTCTGCTGTTGCTCGGGGTCGGCAACGGCTGCCTGGACGTCAGCATGAACGCCCACGCCGTCCAGGTGGAACGCGGCTACCGACGCCCCGTCATGTCCGCCTTCCATGCGACCTTCTCCATCGGTGGCGTGCTGGCCTCCCTGGTGGGCGCCCGCGCACTCGCCCTGAACTGGAGCCCCGCGGCGACCCTCGGCGCGGCGACCCTCCTGGGCCTGGCCGTCGCCGCCCTGGCCGCCCCGGCGCTCCTGCCGTCCACCGGATCGCCCGGCCCTGCCCCCGACCCCGACTCCGGCACCCCGGATGCCGCCACCACCCCACGGGCCCGGCGCACCACCCCCCGGCACATCTGGATCCTGGCCGGACTCGCCTTGATGATCATGCTGTGCGAGGGCGTGGCCAACGACTGGAGCGCGCTCCATCTGCGCACCGTCCTGGACGCGCCCGCCGCCACCGCCGCCCTCGCCTACGGGGCCTTCGCCACCACCATGACCCTCGGCCGCCTCCTGGCCGACCGGGCGGCCGACCGCCTCGGCCCGGTGCTCATCCTGCGCTACGGCGCCGCCACGGCCGCCGTCGGCCTGACCGCGGCGGCCCTCTCCCCATGGATCCCCCTGGCCCTGGCCGGTTGGGCGGTGTTCGGCGCCGGCCTGTCCGGCTGTGTCCCCCAACTCTTCAGCGCCGCCGGCCACCTCGACCCCGACAACGCCGGGGCCAACGTCTCCCGGGTCGCCGGCCTCGGCTACCTCGGCATGCTCGCCGGCCCCGCCGTCATAGGCCCCTTGACCCACCTCATACCGCTCAACCTCACGCTCTTCCTGCCCGTGGCGTTCTGCGTCGTGGCCACCATCAGCGCAGGAGTCCTACACCCCCAACCCCCCTCGCCCGCCCCGCGCGAGACCGAACCGGCGGCCTGACGGACCACAACCCCATGGGAGATCACCGCTGTCGACGAGAGGAGGTAACGCCCCCCGATTTCCCGAACCGCACCGCGGACAGGCGGTTACGATCAAGGTCCGTCGGTCACCGCCCGTCGATCATCATGCGTCGGTCGCCGTCCGTCGATCACCATTCACCGATCACCACTCACCGATCACCACTCATCGGTCACCGCTCGTCGGTCACCGTTCGTCGATCATCAGTCCAGGGGGCCGGAACCGTGCGCAACGCCGTAGTGACAACCGAGGGCGACCGAATCCGTTGGGTCGAACTTCCCGGTCAGGAACCCGCCCGCGTCTACTTGCACGGCCTGGGCGCCACCTCGCCCGCCTACTTCGCGGAGATCGCGAGCCACCCCCTGCTGACCGGTCACCGTTCACTGCTGATCGACCTGCTCGGTCACGGCATCAGCGACCGCCCCACGGACTTCGACTACACCCTTGAGGCACACGCGGACGCCCTCGCCAACGCGCTGACCGCGGCGGGGGTCACCGGTGCGCAGCTGATCGCCCACAGCATGGGCGGTTCGGTGGCCATCGTCCTCGCCGCCCGACACCCGCACCTGGTCTCCCGCCTGGTCCTGGTGGACGCCAACCTGGACCCCATCCCGCCCCGGCCCGCCGCCGGCGGCAGCAGCGGCATCGCCAACTACTCCGAGCAGGAATTCCTCGACGGCGGCTGGCAGGAGGTCCGCGACCGGGTCGGCCCGCACTGGTGGTCCACCATGCGCCTGACCGGCCGCGAGGCCCTGCACCGCAGCGCGGTCCACCTCACCCGCGGCACCGTTCCCACCATGCGTGAACTCCTGCTGCAACTGCGGATCCCGCGCGCCTACCTCCTGCCGGAGGCCGACGGCCCGCTGCCCGGCGCCGACGCGCTCGCCGAGGCGGGGGTGGCCGTGGTCCCCATCCCGGACTGCGGACACAACATCATGCTGGACAACCCGGACGCCTTCGCCCGTGCCACCACGGCCGCGCTGGCCGCACCGGAGCACGGACGGCAACTGGCCTGACGCCCTGACATCCTGACGCACCTCAGTCGCGTCCGTCCTTCGTGCGCCCGCCCCTCCGCCAGATCAGGGCCATGCCCGTCGCCAATACGCCGAGGGCCGCCAACACGATGGCGATCTTGATGACGCGATCCAGCAGCAGGTGCTGAAGGAGTTCGGACGATCCCGCCGCGAGGCCGGTCATCGCCAGCCACCCCGGCGCCGCGGCCGGGACGCTCCGCGCTGCCGGCCCTCTTCCAGCCGCCGGGCGGCGGCACGCAACCCGGCCCGCATCGCGGGGTCGGCGTACCGGCGCACATCGTCGAGCCTGCCCCGGCGCTTGAGGGCCAGGGCGACAGCGAAGACCAGCAGCGCCAGCACCACCAGACCGCCCACGATCACCCCGAACCTGACCAGCATGAAATTGAGGTACGTCTCCACGAGGAACCCTCCACCCGTTCTGTCACACCTGTGATAAATCCCTTCGCTTCCGTTGTATCACAGGCGTGATAGAAAGGCTCCATGCCCAAGCACGTGGATCCGGAGGCCCGCCGTCGCCTCGTCGTCGACGCACTGTTCCGCGTCGTCGTCCGCGACGGCCTCCAGCGCACCTCGCTGCGCGCCGTCGCGGCCGAAGCAGAACTCAACATCGGCTCCCTGCGGCACTACTTCGCCAGTCAGCACGACCTGATGCACTTCGCGATGCAGTCGATGCTCGACCGGGTCAGCGACAGACTGCTCGACCACATCGACCGGATCGGCGACCTGAGCCGCTACCCCCGCACCGAACAACTCCGGCTCACCGTGGAGCTCCTGGCGGAGTTCCTCCCTCTCGACGAGAGCCGCCACGCCGAGGTCACCGTCTTCCTCGACTTCAACACCGCTACCCGCACCGACCCGGCCTTCCGCGACCTGTCCCGTCAGACCGCGGAAGGCACCAGGCACCTGGTACACCGCGTGCTCAGTCGACTCGACGCATCGGGCACCCTGCGCCCCGACCTCGACCTCACCATCGAAACCGAACGACTGACGGCACTCCTGGACGGACTCGGCCTCAGCACCGTCCTCCACCCCGACCTCCTCACCCCACAGGCATGCCTGGACGTGCTGGTCACACACCTGGGCAACCTGTCACTGCCCACCGAGGCCCCGACAAGGGGACGATAAGCACCCCGCAGGGAGCGGGACTTCCGCGACTGCCGGCATCTACCGCACCTACGTGCGCCTACGACACCTGCTCAACGCACGGAATGCACGGAATGCACGGAATGTAGGGAGTGCAGGAAGTGCAGGTAACGGACGGAACGCGCGGACGGACGGGCGTGGGGGGGGAACGCATGGGACCCGCGGCACTTGCAGGCCCCTCGGTGCTGGCGGCACTTGCGGATCTTCCCTCCAGGGATTACTCCTGGGGGATCCGAAATGCGAGTGAGGAGAGTTGATGCAGCACCTCGTCCGGCCTGAGGGCGCGCCGCCGGTCAACAACTACAGCCATGCGGTGGCGTTCACCGGCCCGATGGTCGTGGTCTCCGGACAGGTCCCCGTGGACAGCGCCGGCCAAGTGGTCGGCGAAGGGGACCCCGAAGCCCAGATACACCAGATCTACGCGAACCTCACCACGGCCCTCAAGGCAGCCGGCTCGGACCTCGACCACATCGTCAAGCTGACGGTGTATCTGACCGATCTGGCGGATCTGGACACGTTCCGCCGGGTCCGGGACGAGTACCAGGATGCCGCGCGCCCGCCGGCATGTTCGTTGGTCAAGGTCGCCGGACTGGTCAATCCGGCATTCCGTGCCGAGGTCGAGGCATGGGCAGTGGTCCCGACCGCGTCCTGAGCACGCGCCCGTCCGGCGTGCGCGGATGCACGCCGGCGCGGGCCCGCGGACACCGCCCGGTCCCGGTCCCGGTCCCGGTCCCGGTACGGGTCCCTGTAGGGCCAAGGGAACGAGTACAGGCACGGGTACGAGTACAGGTACGGGACGATTACAGGTACAGGTACAGGTACGGAACGGGTACGGGTGTGGGTACGGGTAGGAGTGCAGCTACAGGCACCGGATGCGTCAGGGCGCGGCCCGCAGGCGGTCGAGGACCCCGTCCAGTCCGCTACTGACCGTGTGCGGGTCGCCGAGGTCCAACCCGTGGGTGACCTCGTACCAGGGCCCCAAGCGATGCCAGAGCAGGGCGCGTTGGCGGAGTTGAGGGGTGACGGGATAGGTGGCCGCGAGGGCTTCGGCGAACGCGGGTGGCGTGGCGTGCAGCGCCCAGGCAAGGTCGATGGCGGGGTCACCGATGTGGACGTCACCGAAGTCGATGACGCCGGTGAGGTCGCCGTCTCGGGCCAGGACGTGTTCGGGACCGAGGTCGCCGTGGACGAGGGTGTGGGCCGGCAGTGCAGTCACCTCAGCGAGCAGGGCGGCGGCCGGGGCGCACCGGTCGGCGGGGAGCAACGGCAGGACACGGGAGGTGAACTCCCCTACCCACGCGACGCGTTCGCCGCTTACCCGTGATGCGGACGGCACTCCGCGCCGTTCCGCTTCCGCCGTATCGGCGGCGTGCAGGACGCGGAGGAAGTCTCCCAGTCGGCGCCCCTGCGCGGCGGTCGGTGCCGCGAGCGGTTCGCCTGGGACAAGGGCATGCCGGACGACCAGCGGCTCGTCGGTCACGACGGCAGGCACCGGGACGGGCAGCGGCAGCTGCGGAGCGAGCCACGGCATCAGTCCCGTCTCCATGACCAGTTGCCCGGCGACCTCCGGACGGCGGGGACGACGCTCCACCCACCGGCCGGCGACCAGGCGCGCCTCGCTGTCCCATCCGTCGGAAAAAGTCGTGATCGCGGAGTCGCTGGACATGACGCCACGGTAGATCACCTACGGGCGGCCCACCCGGGATTTTTCGGCAGTCCGCTGCCTCCGCCGACGTATGGCCGCCGACACAGGGCCGGCCGGGCCAGCCGACCACGGTGGCCCGGCCATGCACCAGCCCCCTCCATGCAGGAGGCCAGCCGGCCAGCCACCAGGTCGCACAACTCCCCATGCCGGACCGCTGCTTGGTGGGGTGCACCACACCTCGTCAGGTGGGGACTCCTGGAGTGGAATGACTGGGGCTGGCTGGATTCTCCCCCGCGTGGCGGCTCCGTAGCGTCACCGCCATGACGAATCTCCCGGCGACAAATCTCCCAGCAGCGCGGGAACCCGTACGGCGGCGGCGCGGGCCGGTGGTCTACCTGGTGATCGCCAATCTGGGTATGTGGATCGCGATGTCGCCGCTGCTGCTCAGCGGGTTCCGGCGCGGGAGTGCGCGAGAGGAGACCAGTACCCTGGCGGAGGTCTGCATCGCGGCGGCGATGTTCGCGCCGGCGCTCGCCGCGATCTTCGTGACCCGCCTGGTCGAGCCGGGCGGTCGGGTGCGGGACGCACTGGCCCTGCAGTGGCCCAGACCCTGGGGACGTGGCGTACGAGCCTGCCTGATGGGTCTCGCCGTGCCTGCCGGTCTGACCGCCGCCGCACTCGTCATCGGCACCGCCGCGGGGGCCTACCCGCTGGGTGAACTGCACTGGGGCACGCTGGGCGGATGGGCAGGCGGAATGCTGGTGCAGATCGTGGTGTCACTACCACTGTTCTTCGGCGAGGAACTGGGTTGGCAGGGCTACCTGTTCCCCCGCCTGGCCCGGGTCGGCGGCGGTACGCACCTGCTGCGCGCGTACCTCCTCACCGGTTGCGCCTTCGCGCTCTGGCACCTGCCCACACTGCTCATGGGCGGGCAGTACCCCGGCCGGCCGTGGTATGTCTCGGTGCCCGCGATGCTGGTGAGCTGCACGCTCATCCTGCCGGTCTTCACCTGGCTGCGACTGCGCTCTGGCTCGGTACTTCCCGCCGTGCTCGCGCACGCCTTCGTCAGCTCGGCGAGTGTCGGCATGGTCAGGGAATTCGCCGACCCGACCGCCACATTGGACCCGCTGCACATGGGACTCACCGGTTGGCCCGGCTGGATCGCGTCGGGCGCGCTGGGCACTTTCCTCGCCCTCACCGGCCGACTCCGCACCCCACCCCACGCCCCAACCTCCGGCTCCGTCCCCACGGGCCAACCCGTCGCAAAAGGCGCATGACGGGGGCGACCGACGACGACGGGGTGCAGGGTGCGGGGTGCGGCAACCTCGAATGGGCGGGCCAGTCAACCCTGGCACTCTCCGCCTCACCGCCCCCGCACAGTCAGCATCCCGGCCCGGGAACACCCGACGATGCCGCCGGCCGCAGGACCTGCGTGGCGAAGTCGTCGGCCGAGCGCGGTGGCCGGCCGAGCACGCGCTGGAGGCCCTCGCCCAGGCCCGCCACACCCTCACGGCGATAGTTCGTGTACAGGTCGTGCAGTCCGTCGATGGTCCGTGGGGAGACTCCGCACTCCGCCAACCCGGCGCGCCAGGCATCGTCCAGTGGTACGTCGACGTGCCGCACCGGCACACCGAGCGCGTTCCCGAAGGAGGCGGCGAGCTCGGCCAGGGTCAGTGCCGCGGGGCCGCTGATCTCGATCGCGCCGCCCACCGGCCGGTCCGCGAGGAGTTCGGCGACCGCGACGTCGGCGATGTCACGTACGTCCACATAGCCCCGGGCACCGGGCCCGGCCGGATCGGCGAACGTGCCCCGCGCGATGGCGGGTGCCGCGGGCAGGAAGTTCTGGAGGAAGCGGTCGGGTTGAAGGACCGTCAGCTCCGCGATGCCGGCGTCGCGCAGACGGTCGGTGATGACGTCGTGGTTGCCGGTGACGGCGTCGGGGGCGATGCCGGAGCCGAAACTCCGGGCGCCGAGTTTGACGATCCGCCGTACGCCGGCTTCGACGGCGGCCACACCGAGGGCGGTCTCCGCTGCGATCTGGTCCTCAGCGAAGGGGTGCGCGAGGAAGAGCCGGTCCACACCCTCGACCGCGCGCCGCACGTCCTCGGGGTTGGCTGCGTCCCCGTGGAAGACCTCCCCGCGCACCGCTCCTTCCAGTGCCTGGGCGGTCGCCGCCGAACGCACCAGAAAGCGCACGTCGCTCCGGTCTCGCAACGCCTCGGTCACATGGCGGCCCACCACCCCCCGCGGCGTGGTCACCAACACGGTCACAGTCTCGGACTCGGGCACGGGCACAGTGTCGGTCCCGGGCTGAATCGTATGTGCAGTCATCGACGCTTTCTCCCTCTACAGCGACAGCAATCAGCAATGGAAAGGGGATTCGGAACCGTGGATGTCGGCGGCTGCGTGCGCCGGAGGCCGTGACCGTGGTGGCGCGGAGAAGTGGGGTCGCGCGCTACAACGTCTGTCCGAGCACGGTGACGAACTGGGCGATGCGCTGCTCGTCGCGCTTGTAGTGGGTCCACTTGCCCACCCGCGTCGCCCGCACCAACCCCGCTCGCTGGAGTTCGGCCATGTACGCCGACACCGTTGACTGGGCGAGTCCCGCCTTGGCCTGGATGTGGCTCACACAGACCCCGACTTCGAGCGGGTCGGCGATGGTCTCCATACCTGCGAAGTTGCGGAGGGGATCCCGCAACCACAGCAGCATCTGCAGGCGCATCGGATTCGCCAGCGCCCGCAACGCGTCGACCACATCGGGATCCGGTGTGGTCGCGTTTGCAGTCGCCGTGTCCGTCATGCCCCCAGGGTACAGCTCAATACCGACGTTTCGAAGAATCCCGATTTGGCATGCCTGGCTCAGGCGGCACCGCTCCGCGGCAGCAGGGCTTCGCCGAGCCTGCGCAAGTGCGGCATCGCGGACCGACCCGGCTCGACCCCGATCACCTGCACCCCGACGTGGTCCGCACCCGCCGCGACATGACCGTTCAGCTTCTCGACGATGGTGTCCAGGTCGCCCCAGAACACGAAATCGTCGACGAGCCGGTCACTGCCGCCGTTGGCGATCTCCTCCTCCGCGTAGCCGAGCCGGCGGAACTTCGCGACGTTGTACGGCGTGGAAAGGTACCCGTGCAGGTGCTCCCGGGCGACGGCGCGGGCCGTGGCAGGGTCGGACTCGAACAGGACCGCATGCTCCACCCCGAGGAACGCGTCCGGCCCGAGGATCTCCCGCGCCTGTGCGGTGTGGGCCACGTTGACGTGGTAGGTGTGGGCACCGGCCGAACGCTCGCGCGCCAACTCCAACATCCTGGGCCCGTACGCGGCCAGGACGCGGTGCATCGGGGCGTGCGGCGCGGGGTTGGACGGCGCGAGTGCGTCCAGTTCGTCGAGGTACTCGATCATCGCCGTCACGGGCTTGCCCCCTGGCCGCGGCTCGCCACCGAACCCCAGGCCGAGTACGTGCCTGTGGGGATAGGCGTCGGCGAGGAGGAGACTGGCGCCGTACGTGGAGCGGGCCCCGCGCGACCAGATTCGGGCAATGCCGTTGATGACGTGCATCCGCTCGGTGGCGGAGAGCAGGAAGCCGGCGTGTGTGAGTGCCTCGCGCCCGCCGACCTCAGGGATCCAGATGGCCCGCCATCCCTGTTCCTCCAGTTCCTGGATCGACTCGCGCAGCTGCACGGCCGGTTGGTGCTCGAAGTCGAAGGTGTAGATCCCGAACGCGCCGAGATCCAGGCCGTCAATACCACCCATCGCACAGCTCCTCACGCACATCACCGGTGCCCACCATCGATCAAACAGGCACAGATCGAACTATCGCAGAATGACGATACGTGCCGCAAGTCGTCTCGTCGTGACACCGGATGGCCTGGAGCCGACAGCTGATAGCCCCCATAGCTGATAACCGATAACTGACAGGGGATTTCAGGCTCGGCGCGTAGCGCTTCAGCCCAGCGTGCCGTCGTGGATGTTGCCTGGGGTGATGCGGGCGTTGACTGCGGACCGCCCGGCTTCCGCCTGATGGGCGCCCGGCGTGTGGCCGAAGGCACGACGGAAGACGTCGATGAAGGCACTGGCGGACGACCAACCGCACAGGTGGGCCACGGTGGTGACCGGGGTGTTCTCCGCCAACAGCACCAGGGCGTGGTACAGGCGCAGTTGGGTCCGCCACTGCGGGAAGGTCATGCCGAGCTCGGACTTGAAGAGGCGGGAGAGGGTGCGATCGCTGGCACCGATCTCCCTGCCCAGGGCAGCCAGGGTGCGGTTGTCGGCCCGATCGGCGCGCAGCAGCGCACAGAGCGCCTGGAGCCGGGGCGAGGTGGGGGCGGGCAGGTGCACGGGCTGCTGCGGCGAGGCGCGCAGTTGGTCGAGCAGGACGGCGCGGAGGCGTGCGCGTTCGGGGCCTTCGTCGTGCGGTGCGCGGGTGTAGGCGAGGATCAGCTCGCGCAGCAAGGGGCTGACGGTCAGCACGGTGGGCTCGTCCAGGCCGAGCGGGTTGTCGGTGGCGGGCAGGCCCACCAGGTGCAGTTCGAGGGTGCCGTGGGCCTGGTGGGCGTGCGCACGGCCGGCCGGCACCCAGATGGCGCGGTTGGCCGGCGCGACCCAGGTCCCGGCGTCCGTGGTGATGGCGAGCACTCCGCGGGCGGCATAGACGATCTGGTGGTCGTCATGGCGGTGGGCGTCGATGCCCGCACCGGGAGACAGCCACTGGGCGCGGGTCGGTGCGATCGGCTCGTGACGGATTTTCGTCATCGATTGGCACTTTATCGGAAGTGCGACACGAGGGCCCGCGGCGAGCATGGCGCTGTGTCAAGGAAACGGAACCAGTCATCGAGGAACGCATCACGCGGCACCGCAACAGGCGGGCACGCGTCGGCGCGGCACAAGTCGATCCTCCTCCTGTCGATCGGGCATGCCTGTGTGGACGTCTATCAGGGTGCGGTGGCGTCGCTCGTCCCGTTCTTCGTCGCCGAGCGTGCCTACACCTACGCCACCGCCTCCGGGATCGTCCTCGCCGCCGCACTCCTGTCCTCGGTCGCCCAACCGCTGTTCGGCGCCCTCACCGACCGCCGGGCACTGCCCTGGCTACTGCCCGTCAGCACAGTGTTGGGCGGACTGGGGATCGCGCTCAGCGGCCTCACCGGTTCCTATCCGCTGACGTTGGCGTTCGTGGCGGTTTCCGGGGTCGGGGTGGCCGCCTACCACCCCGAGTCGGCCCGCGTCGCCCGGCTCGCCAGCCGGGGCAGTCACTCCGCGATGGGCTGGTTCTCGCTGGGCGGCAACCTCGGCTTCGCCGCGGCACCCGTCCTGGTCACCGCGGTCATCGCGACCGGCGGCCTGCGCCAGTCACCCCTGCTACTGATACCGGCCCTGGCCGGCAGCGTGCTGTGCCTGCCCGCCCTGCGCCTGCTGAGCCGGACAACGACCAGGGCGCCGCAGAACGATCCCCGGACCGCCCCCCAGTCCGACCCACCTGCCCCTGCCCCTTCCCCGGGCCCTCGCTCCGGTCCGGCCCCCAGCTCCATCACTGACGAAGCAGACGGAGCGGACGAAGGCCCCTGGAGGGTCGGCGACGACAAGACCTCCTTCGTCAAACTGTCCCTGGCAGTGGCATGCCGGTCCATCGTCTTCATCGGCCTGAGCACGTTCCTCGCGTTCCACGTCCGGCAGCGCACCGGAGGCGGTCCGGCTACGGGCACGGTGGCGTTGTGCGTGCTCTACCTCGGTGGGGCGGTGGGCACCGTGCTGGGCGGCAGCCTCGCCAACCGCTGGGACCGGGTCACCGTCGTCCGCAGGTCCTACCTGCTCTCCGTCGCCGCAGTGGCAGGCGTCGTCTACGTTCCCGGCCCGGCGATCTATGCGTTCGTGGCACTGGCCTCCGCCGGCCTGTACGTTCCGTTCTCGCTCCAAGTCACGCTCGGTCAGGACTATCTCCCCTCGCGGATGGGCACGGCCAGCGGGATCACCCTCGGCCTGGCCGTCAGCATCGGCGGACTCGCCAGTCCGCTCCTCGGCAGCCTGGCGGACGCCACTTCCCTTCGTACGGCGCTGTCCCCGCTGATCCTGATGCCCGTGGTGAGCTGGCTGCTGTTCCGGACGCTGCCCGAGCCGGCCCCGCCGCAGACACTGTCCTCCGCACCACCGACAACGAAGACGAAGGAAACAAAGAGAGAAACAAAGAAGGAAACAACGAAGCAGGCAACGAAGGCGAAGGAGACGACGAACTCGGCCGGGTCGACGTCCACTTGACTCGCGGAAGCCCAAGGCCGGGAAGTTAGCGTTTTCGCAGGTCACGCAAGGGGGAGTGAGGGGTTTCTGGCGTAGAGCAACGGAGCTCGTCGGGTCAGGGAGCCGACCAAGACTTCCGGGGGCGCCGTCGCCCGCCTGCCCGGAGGCTGGCACCGAGTGAGGGGCTGAATCCCGGAGATGCATATCTTGATCGGCTAGACGTAGTCCTAGACAGCCGAATCTTCCCAGTCCGGATGGCATCTCCGTTTTCATGTCCGGGCGCTGGACGCCTGTTGGGCAGTGCATCCGCGCTGGGGATGACCGTCCCGTAGCGGCCGGTCCGGGCCCACAGCAGCCCGGACCGGCCGTCAGGCGTCCTCACTCCGCACGCAGGTGCTCCAACGCGAAGGCGACGGCGTCGGCGACGGCCTTGTCCGCAGCGGGGAGATGGCTGACGAGGAGATGCCAGACGTGCCCCATCTCCGGGGCGACGTCCAGGCGCGTGGGCACGGAGTCCTCCGCCAGCTTGGCGGCGAGCCGGAGGGCGTCGCTGAGCATCACCTCGTGCCCCCCGATCTGGATCAGTACCGGCGGCAGACCGCGGGTGTCGGCGAAAACCGGTGAGGCCAGCGGGCCGTTCGCCGGAGCCCGACCCAGGACGATTCCCGCGGCGCGGCGCAGCCCCTCCCGGCCGACGGACGGGTCGACACCGTCGAGGGAGAACATCGTGGCCCCGGTGTGTTCCAGGTTGGCCCAGGGCGAGATGGCGATCGAGGCCGCCGGCATCGGAAGGCCCTGATCGCGGGCCGCGACCAGGGTGCTGACCGCCAGCGCGCCACCGGCCGAGTCACCGGCGAGCACCACGTCCTCCGGCTCCACTCCCTGCTCCAGCAACCAGCGGTAGGCCGTCACCGCATCCTCGACCGCGGCCGGGAAGGGCGCCTCGGGCGCCAACCGGTAGTCCGGCACCAGTGCGTGCGCGCGCAGGCGCCGGGCGAGGTGGCCGACCAGCCCGCGGTATCCCTGCGGGTCGCCCGCGATGTACGCGCCCCCATGGAGGTAGACCAGATACCGGCCGTCAACCGCACCTGCCGTGATCACGCGCTCGGCGGCCACGCCGCCGGCGTCCACGGCATCGAACGCCACCCCGTCCGGCGCGGGAAGGGTGTCCTGGAAGAACTTCCGGTAGGCAAGCCTGGCGTCCTCAAGGGAGTCGGGCGCTTCCCCCGCAGCCGCGTCGATGACGGCGCCACTGCGGGTCGCCCACTCCTCGTAGAAATCGGAAACCTCTATCGAGACCACAACGGTCCTCCTCGTGAACAGGTGGACAGCGGCTTCGTGCCGACTGCCGACGAGCAGTGCCGAGTCTCAAACACTCACATCAATGTGAAGGTCAAACGGAGGCACGCACCTGACGCAGTAGGTTCGCTCCCATGCGAATCGGAGAGCTGGCGGACCGTACCGACACCACCCGGCGCCTGTTGCGCTACTACGAGGAGCAGCAGCTGCTCACCCCCGAACGCTCCGCCAACGGCTACCGCGAATACCACGAAGGACACGTGGACCGCGTACTGCAGATCCGCGGACTGCTCGACGCCGGACTGCCCACCCGGATCATCCGCCAGATCCTCCCCTGCCTCGACAAGCCGCGGACCATCTACTTCCCCGACGTGACCCCCGAGATGATCGACACCCTGGAACACGAACACGCGCAGCTGACCCGGCGGATCGCATGCCTGACCCGAAACAGAGACGCCATAGACGACTATCTGCGCCGCGTACGCGGGAGTGTCCAATAGACGGCTCTGTCTCACATTCGGTGGTGACGGAGAGTCGTGAGGGTCGTTGACTTTCGTGTGATGGATGGCAACGAGCTTGTGCGGATGGTGTTTTCGGGACTGTCTCCGCTGGTCATCGAGGATGTGACTGACGAGCATGAGCGGATCATTGTGTGGGTGCGCACGCCACTCCCCCTTGCGTGACCTGCGAAAACGCTAACTTCCCGGCCTTGACGGAAGCCCCCTGGTGGAGGGACACCCGCGCACCCCTCCACCGAGCCTCACGGACGGATGATCCGTCCCCACATCGTGCCCTCCACGGCGTCGACGTACGCTCGGGCGACCTCGGCCACCGGGGTGCCGTCGGCGCCGTCCGCCCCCATGCTTTCCAACGTCTCCCTGATCCAGCCGGGGCTGACGAGGTTGATGCGCAGCCGTCGGGGCAACTCACTGGCCGCGTTGCGAACGAAGCCCTCCAGACCGGAGTTGACCAGGGCACCCAGCGAACCGCCGGCCAGGGGCGCGGAGAACGTGCCTCCGGTCAGCGTGATGGATCCGCCGTCCCGCAGGTGGTGCACGGCCCGCCGCGCCAGCGCGACCTGACCCAGCAGCTTGCCCTGGATACCGGCCACGAACTCGTCGTCCGTCACCGCCGCCAGGTCCACCAACGGTCCGCTGGCGGCGCAGCACACCACCGCGTCCAGGTCCGGCACGCCCTCGAAGAGCGCGTCGATGGACGAGGGATCCTCCAAGTCGGTGCGCAACGGTCCGCTGCGGGATGCCTTGACCACCTGGTGCATTGCTTCCAGTGCGTGGGCGACCGCACTGCCGATGGTGCCGGTCGCCCCGATCACGAGTACCTTCATGCGGCTGATCATGTCAACGACGCCCGCACGCGACACCCGCATCTCCGGCCCGGGACGACGCTGCCGCGCCCGCCAGGCCCATCCCGTCCGTCAGACCTGCCCTCTCACATCCCCCGATTCCCACAACCTCCGCCACATTCAAGGGCGTTGGCGTCACGCGAGTGGCAACGGTAACGGCCACGACAACCCCATGACCGCGTGGTCATGGTCATGACTGTGGCGGCCGGCACAGCCGTACGAGCGATGCGCCCCCACACGCTCCCCCTCGTAGCCAGCCGCTGACCACGAGTAGAAGGGCGCGTCGAGTGGTAGATGGAGCCATGACACTTCCGGAGGGTGATCATGGGGGTTCAGGAGGGGGCGCGGGTGCGGGTCGATCGATTCCCTGACCCGCTTGCGGTCCGGCAGTGTCGTGGTCCGGTGCCGGACAGCCTCGTGCGGCTGGCGGACGGCCTCGCCGACCAGGCGTGCCGGCAGAGGCTGGCGCGGCTGACCATGGGGCCGCCCGGGCACCCCGGCCTGGATGGGGCACAGGTCGTGACCGCCACCGACTACCGGCCCTATGAGTCACCGGGGATCCCCAACTCACCGGACGGCGACCGTCTCTGCGCAGAGTTCATGGATGCGCTGTTCAGCGACGAAGTCACCAAGAGCGTTCAGGAGAGCGGTCCATTGGCGATCCTGGCCGCCACAGACGCCGCCCGGCGGATCCTGGCCGGTCCGGGCACCCCCCTGGGGGACCGACTGGCCGCGCTCGCCGCTGCCGTTCCCGCCAAAGGCGGTGAGGCCGGGCCGATCATCGACACGTACCTCGCGCGGCACGCCATGGACTCTCCAGGAGACCGCGCTGACGTGTGGGGTCATGCTTGCCAAGGACGCCCTGCGCGGTGACTCCGACTCGCGAAGGGGAGGTCGTCGGGCGCTCCGCCACCTTGTTCACCGCGGCGTTCGACCAGTCCGTCGGCATGGGCGCCCATGTCGCGATGGAGTCCTTTGAAGGGGCACTCCATGGCCGGTCGGGTGCCTTCAACTTCACACACTCCGCGACGACCTTGGGCGAGGACAGACAGGGCGAGTTCTTCGTCATCGTCCCGAGCAGCGGAACGAATGAGCTGGCCGAGATCACTGGGACCGGAGGCATCGCCGTCGACGCGGACGGCACGCACTGGATCGGAACGTGCTCAGTGAAGGCGGCCGGTCACCACCAGGTTGCCGTCCGGGGTGCGTCGCGCGAGGTTGCCGGTACGGAAGAAGCCCTCGGCGGTGAAGGAGCGTGCGTTGTGCTCGGGTGCCCGGTAGTAGCCTCGCGCGGTGTAGGGACCGCGGGCGAGGAGTTCGCCTGGTTCCCCGTCGGGCATGTCCTTGCCGTCGACGTCGACGATGCGGATCTCGTCGTCGGGCGAGAGCGGGCGGCCCTGCGTGCTGAGCACGGTCTCGTCCGGATCGGTGGGCCGGGTGAGAGTGAGCAGCCCCTCGGCCATGCCGAACACCCGCTGCAGGCGACAGCCCCATTCGGGGCCTATTCTTTCGGCGGTCGCGCGGGGCAAGGTGGTGCCGTCGATCTGTACGAGACGCATGCTGCTCAAGTCGGCCTGAATTGACGATAGTTCGTCGATCCAGCGTTGGGCGACGGCGGGCACCAGCGACGTGATGGTGACCCGCTCTCGCCCGATGACTGGAAGGCATGCTGCGGGTTCCGGGCTCTCGACCAGGACGACGGTGCCGCCGACGGAGAGGGTGCCGATGATGCCCGGGCATCCGAAGGTGAAGTTGGACTCGGCGGGCAGCGCGGCGAGATACACGTCGTGCTCGGTGAGCGATACCAGCTCGGCGGCGGCCCGCGCCTGGTAGGCGTAATCGTTGTGGGTGCGCGGGACGAGCCTGGGTGCCGCGGTGGTACCACCGGAGAACAGGAAGAACGCCACCTGGTCGGCGCGCTGCACAGGCGCCCGCTCGGGCGGGGCGTCGACGGAAGCCAGGGGGAAGTAGTGACAACCCGACGGGTCGGTCGAAAGGCCGCCGTACGGGGACGAGGCGCCTGGTGTCGCAAGGGTGAAAGCCCGCCGCAGGAAGGGACCTTGGGCTGCGATGTCCGCGACCATCGCCGTGTGGTCGAAGCCCTGGTACGTCGAGGGACCGACGTATCCGACGGACTCGGCGATCCGTACGAGGTGGGACACCTCGGGCGTGCGGCACGAGACCGGGCAGAGCACCGGGACCGCGCCGACGCGCATCAACGCGAACACGGTGACGACGAAAACGGGGACGTTCGGCAGTTGGACCACGACCCGTTGTCCGGGCCGGAGGCCGCGCAGCCGGAATCCGGCGGCCATGCGGTCCACGCGCCGGTTGAGGGCCGCGTATGTGATGCGGATGTCGCCCTGCACGAGTGCGGTCCGCGGTCCGTACTGCAAGGCCCAATCACGCAGCAGGTTGTCCAGCGTATTGCCACGCCAGTGCCCGACCGCCCAGTAGCGGTCGACGAACACCTCGGGCCAGGGCGTGCAGCCGTCGAGCATGGATGCCATTCGCTTCCTTCTGTACCTGATTCCGAACCGGAAGCCCACCGCGGGCCGGCGGAGCCACCTGGCCCGACGGGCGCCACACGCCCGATTCGATATCTGCGGCAACTCGGCTTTTGTAAAGGCCAGTTCGCTCGCTTGGCCAGTCACCACCTCGCCCATGCCCCCATCGGGATCGGGGTGCCGGGTACCGCCGATCCAATCCGTTGCCGATCCAATCCGTCGGCACTCCCACCCGCAATGCGCTTTCTCCACCATGAACGCGGAATGCCTTCAGCGGAAAGTCCAAGGAGCGCCGCTGACCTCGTAGGTGACGTGGTACTGGCGCGTGTACCGGTTGAGGGCTGCCGGATCGAAGCGTCCGCCCCTGCTCACCTCGGTTCGGTGCTCGATCAGGGTCTCCACCACGCACTCCCAGCCGCCGGGCGAGGAGATCTGGAGCACGCGGGGCGGTGGGGTGGAACCGGGGCGGATCGCGTGCGGGACTCCGTGCGGTAGCAGGACGAACTGTCCCTGGCCCGCAATGTGCTCGTCGCCGTCGAAGTCGATGTGCAGTGCACCGTCGAGCACATAGATGCCCTCGTCGGCCACGTGGTGGGCGTGCCGCGGGATGGGCTGGGCCACGGTGACTTCCAGGAACGAGAAGAGTCCGGCGGTATCGGCGGTGCGGGCCTTGATGCTGAAGGCGGGCGGTATCGGGATTCGGCCGGGTCGCGCCTCGCCGGGGCCGAGTACGAAGAAGCGCCGGGCGGCGTCACCGTCAGCGGCGTCGGCAACGCCCTCGGGCTGGCGCGGGACGCCCCGCGCCGACAACTGGAGTGTGTGCGGCGTGGAGTCGGCGCCGCCGAGGTTGCGCAGGGCGAGTGGGAGTCCGCGGGGCACCAGGGCACACATGCCGCTGGTGAGCCGATGGGTCTGGTCTCCGGTGTCGACGCCGAGGTCGCCTTCGCGGACGTAGAGGAAGGTGTCGAAGTCCAAGGGGCGGGTGGTGTCGGGGACTTGGGCGGGGGTGCCGGTTCCGCCGTCCCATTGCTTCTCCAGAAGGGAGAAACGACCCTCGGTGTCCCCGGGGCCGGCCTTGAGTGTCGTGCCTGGCGGCAGAGGGACGGGAGTGGGGGTGGGGCGGGAGGCACCCGCGTCCAGCAGGAAGAAGCGGTCCTTGGGCATCTGGAGTTCCTTTCTGGGGCCTTACGGGGCCTTATGGGGCCGCGTTGAGTCGTCGTCGATAGGATGCGACGATAAGGAATCGGAATCCGATTCCGCTTTGTTGGCGTTCCATGGATAGCAGGGAGCGTGAAGCAGTGTCAAAGGTTTCCGGATCGTCGCCAGGCACGTCGTGGACGAGAGGGGACGAGAGGGGATGAGACGGTACGGGACGAGACGGGGCAGCTCGGTGGAGGTCGGCAACCGTCGCGGCCAGTTGCGGAGTTCTTCGCGGATCCCTCCACTGGGTTCACACCGCGGCATGTCGAGCGGCTCCGCGGGCGCGTCGTCGCGGCGGCCGAACACTACGCGGACCGACTGGCCAACGCCTGGCGGCCCGCGGAGGCGATCGGGCACATCCACCGCTATCTGGTGGGACTCATCGACGCGCGGCGCGCGGCTCCCGGGGACGACCTGCTGTCCTCGCTGATCGCCGCACGGGACGACGACCGGCTGAGCGAAGACGAACTGGTCTCGCTGGCCTTTCTGCTCCTGATGGCCGGGACCGAGAACGTCCAGCACCTGATCGGCGGCGGACTGCTCACTCTATTGCGCCACCCCGAGCAGCTCGCGGCGCTCCGCCGCCGGCCGGAACTCATGCCGGAGGCCGTCGAGGAACTGCTGCGCTGTGCCCACCCCAACCAGATGGCGATCCGCCGGTTCCCCACCGAGGCCGTGGAGATCGCCGGTACCCGGATCCCGGCCGGCGACACCGTGCTGCTCTCGCTGGCCTCGGCGCACCGCGATCCGGCCCGCTATCCCAAACCGGACCGCTTCGACATCCACCGGCCGGACAAGGCCCAACTCGCCCTCGGCCACGGGCCGCACTACTGCCTGGGGGCGTGGCTGGCCCGGATGGAGATCGGGATCGCGTCGGGCACGCTGATCGAGCGGTTCCCCGAGCTGCAACTTGCCGTTCCTTATGGCCAGTTGGAGTGGCGGGAGTCGTTCCGGTCGCATGCGTTGCGGCGGTTGCCGGTGTCGGTCGGGTGAGGCATCGGAGCGGTTGGCGCCGGGCGCGAGGTGACGTTCAGTGAGATGACGGTCAGTCAGGTGATGGTGGATGAGGTGATGGTGGGTGAGGTGACGGTGGTCAGAGGCCGTGGTCGCGTACCCGCTCGACCAGGGCCGCCGCCTCCGCCCGGCTGCCGACCTGGAGCTTGCCGAAGAGGTTGTTGACGTGGGTCTTGACGGTGGCGACGGAGACGTAGAGAGATTCGGCGATGGCACGGTTGGTGCGGCGTTCGCTGAGCAGTTGTAGGACCCGGGTCTCCTGCACCGTCAGGGCGTGCGCCGCCGCGATCCGTTCCAGGGCGGTGCGGTGGGTCAGTCCGCGCACCATAGCCGAGGCGATCTCCGGGGCGAAGGTGCGGTGCCCGTCCGCGGTCGCGGTGATCGCGGAGACGATCTGGGCGCGGCCGGCGCTCTTGGTGAGGTAGCCGGCGGCGCCGGCCTGGAGCGCGCCGACGATGGAGGCGTCGTCGGCGTAGGTGGTGAGCACCAGCACCGCGGGCGCCGGGTCGAGCGCGGTGAGGGTGCGGGTGGCGGCGATGCCGTCGACGCCGGGCATCCGCAGGTCCATCAGCACCACGGCGGGGGTCAGGCGCCGGGCCAGTTCGACGGCGGTCGCGCCGTCGACCGCGGAGCCGACGACGTCGATGTCGGGTTCGTGGTCGAGGATGGTCACCAGGCCGTCGCGCACCGCGGCCTGGTCGTCGGCGACGATCACCCGGATCGGTCGGTCACTCATAGGGCACCTGGCATTCCACGATCCACTCTCCGTTCACCGCGCCGGCGGTCAGTCCGCCGCCGACGATCTCCGCGCGTTCCCGCATGCCGGGCACGCCGTGGCCGCCCGTGACGCCGGGTTCCGGCCGTTCGGCGGGTGGGGCCAGCCGGTTGGCCACGCGCAGGAGTGCCGCGTCCCGGCCCGCCGTCACGACGACGGCGACGGGCGCGCCGGGTGCGTGCTTGCGGGCGTTGGTCAGTGCCTCGACGGTGACGGAGGCGATGACCTCGCCGACCGGTTCGGGCACCCGCGCCGGCTCGCCCCGCACATCGACGTCCACCGTCATGCCCAGCGCGCGGACGCCGGTGACGATCTCGCCGAGCGCCGCGTCGATGCCGGCGGGGAGCCGGCGCAGGGCGTCCACCGCGTGCTTGGCCGCCACCAGCCCGTCCGCGGCCATGGCGCGTGCGCCGCGGACCCGGTCCACCACGTCCGCGTCCGCTCCGCGGGCCACCGAGACCGCCTCCAGGGCGTCCAGTTGGATCACCAGGCCGCCGAGCGAGTGGGCGAGGACGTCGTGGATGTCCCGGGCGATCCGGGCGCGTTCCTCCTGCACCGCGTGCTCGGCACGGCGCTCGGCCGTGCCGCGTTCGGAGCGGCGGTCGAGGGCGTTCAGTCGGGCCAGGAATCCGAAGCCGAAGCCGGTCACGGCGGAGATCAGCGCCGAGACCGTCAGCCGGGGATCGCCGCCGACGGCCTCGTGGGCGAGGGTGAATCCGGCGATGCCGGCGGCGAGGGCGCCGGCGATCCACAGTGCGGGCGTCTCGGCGGCGGAGATCAGCAGGAACAGGCCGGTCGCGCCGACGAACGCCGGTGCGGACGCGTCCGTGGAGCTCAGTCCTGCGCAGACCCCGCCGCCGACGAGCAGCACGCTCCAGGCCGTCTGCGTCCAGCGCGGCGTGAGGACGTGCCGGACGGTCGCGGTCACCGCCCACAGTCCGAGCAGCGCGCACAGGAGCGCGGTGTGCCACGGCGGGTGGGCGGTGAAGCCGTGGAAGGTGACGGCGAGGGCGATGGCCAGGCCGTGCAGGGCGAGCCTGCGCAGGCGGGAGGCGTCGAGGCCGTCCCGGAATCCACGGGCCGGTCGCCCGGGTATGTCGTCGTTCCGCACGGTCCCATTTTGGCCGCACCCGCACCGGGCCCGGACCGGGCCGACGCGATCTCCACCCGTTTCTCCAACCTGGTGGCCGATCCGTTGACCTGGGCTCCTGCCGCAGGGTGAGGAGTGGCGGTGCCTCGCCGCCGCCCACGCTCGTCGTCGTACAGAAGGTTCTGGGGGCCATGGACAATCCCACCGTCAACAATCTCGCCATCACCGCCGTCGTGCTGATCTGGCTGCTGTCCCGGCAGCTCACGGAGCGGCCCCTGCGGGAGAAGTCCCCAATCGGCCTGGTGCTGGTCGTCATCGGCGCGGTGGAGACCGGCGTGTACGTCGCGTCCCACCCGCTGTCCTGGCGGGACGGTGTCCTGGTCGTCGCGAGCCTGGTCGTCGGGGTGCTGCTGGCGGCGGTGCGCGCGTTCACGGTGCGGCTGTCGGTGCGCGGCGGGCGGGTCGTGCGGCAGGGCACGGCGCTCACCGCGGCGCTGTGGGTCCTCGGCCTGGGACAGCACTTCCTGATCGACACCGCGGTCGCGGCCGAACTCGGGGCGGTCACCGTGCTGTTCTACTTCGGTGTGGTGCTGTTGGCGCAGCAGCTGGTGCTGGTGCGGCGGGCCGCCGCGGTGGAGCTCTCCGGTCGCTGACCGGGGGGCGCCCGCCCCGGCGGTCAGCGGACCGTCGGGGCGGGCCTCGACGCGGTGATCGCCGAGGTCGCCGCCCACGTCCGACCCGGCCGGCGGCCGCGGCCCCGCCCTCCTCCTCCGCTCGGTCGTACCCCCGGGGCCGCCGGCCCTCGTGCGGTGGTGTGGCAGAGTGGCCCCCCGATGCACGTTTTGCAGGACGGCGGGTAGGCGCACACCCTAGGTCGGATCCCGCACCGTCAGGGGAGGTGAACGGTGGCTCGCACCGTGGAACTGCCCGCTACCTCGGCCGAAGCCCGCGACCGCGTGCTGGCCCTGCTGCGTGCCTGTCATCGGCAGGTCGACGAGGTAGTGGTGGCCGATGCCCTGCTGATCACCTCGGAACTGGTGACCAACGCCCTGCGGCACGCCGGCGGGGTCACCGGGTTCGCCGCCCGCATCGCCGGGGACCGCCTCGAAGTGATCGTCGAGGACGCCAGCCCCGTCCGCCCCTTCGTCCCGTCCGACATCCGGGACGGCCGGATCGGCGGCTACGGCTGGTCACTCGTCCGCCGACTCGCCACGTCCGTCGCCATCACGCCGGCGGCGGCCGGAAAGGGCATCCACATCGCTCTGCGCCTGACGTGACCCACCCCGCCGCGTAAGCGACGCATGCCGAATCGCCACCCTCCGTGCATGCCCCGGCCCGTGCCGGGTAGGCGGCGCCACAGGTGCCCGCGGGGGCCGGGCACGGAGGGAGGCGTGATGACCATCGTCGTGAACGGCACCGCGATGCCAGCGCACACCACGGAACACGACGACGGTCTCCCGGAGGTCAGGTGCCCGCGGGCCATCGCGCCCCGGGACGCACGCGAGCTCTCCAAGCAGTTCTTCGACCGGCTGCGCCATCTTGAGGAGGGCACCCGTGCGTACCAATACGCGCGGAACACCCTTATCGAGATGAATATGTCGATGGTGCGCTATGTCGCCCGCCGCTACCGTCATCGCGGCGACGACATGGAGGACATCGTCCAGGTCGGCGTCATCGGGCTGATCAAGGCCATCGACCGCTTCGACCTCTCCCGCGAGGTGGAGTTCTCGACCTTCGCCGTCCCGTACATCCTCGGCGAGATCAAGCGCTTCTTCCGGGACACCGGGTGGGCGGTGCACGTCCCCCGGCGGCTCCAGGAGTTGCGCACCGAACTCGCCAAGGCCAAGGAGGCGTTGCACGCGGGCCTGGACCGCGACCCCACGGTCGCCGAACTCGCGGCGCATCTGCGACTGCCGGAGGAAGAGGTGATCGAGGGGCTGGTCGCGGCCAACGGCTATTCCGCGGATTCCCTGGACACCCCGGTCGATGCCGACCCGCTCGACCGGCGCCGCGCGCTCACCGACGTCCTCGGCGAGGCCGACCCCGCCCTGGAGACGGTCGAGGACCTGCACGCCCTGGCACCGCTGCTGCGGCAACTCGCGCCGCGGGAACGCCGCATCATCGAGCTCCGCTTCGGCCAGGAGATGACCCAGTCCCAGATCGGGGCCGAGCTCGGCGTGTCCCAGATGCACGTCTCCCGTCTGCTCAGCCGCACCCTGACGACGCTGCGCACCGGCATGCTCAGCGACCCGGCGCCCGGCTCCGCCCCCGGGTCCGGCGGGTGACGCGGAGGCCGGTCCGCCCGCACCACCCTGCGGGGGACCGGCCCACCGCTCAGCCCAGATACTCCTCGATCACCTCGGCGCCGCGCGCGGCGCCGCCGCTCCCCCGGACGACCTTGCGCATCCGGTCGAGGTTGGCGCGGACCGTGGGGTCGGTGGCGACCCGGGCGACCGCGGCGCGCAGCGACTCGGCGGTCACCGTGCGCGCGTCGAGCTGCTCGCCGAGCCCGAGCTCCGTCGCCCGGCCGGCGTTGGCGGCCTGCTCGGGCATCTGCGGGACGGCTATCAGGCCGACGCCGTAATAGAGGGACTCCATCGTGGAGTTCATGCCGGTGTGCGAGACGAACGCGCTCGCCCGCTGGAGCACGGCCGGCTGCGGGAACCGCGACCGGACGTCGAACGATGCCGGCAGCGGACCCAGCTCCGCGGGGTCCAGCTCGCCCACGGACATGGCGACCTGGTACGGCTCGTCGGCGAAGGCTTCTATGCAGGTGCGGTAGAACACGGGCCGGTTGTTGAAGACCGTGCCGAGCGAGATGAACAGCACCGGCGCCTCGGGGTCCCGCGGCGACCAGGGCTCGTCCGCCCGGCTGCCCAGCGAGGGTCCGATGAAGTGGTAGCGCTCGTCGAAGGTGTCGCCGGCCGGCTGGAACTCCCTCGGTATGAATACCAAGTTGCGCTCCGCTGCCACGTCCAGCAGGTTCGCCGGGTCGAGCGCGACGCCGTGTTCGGCGGTGAACCGCTCGCAGCCGGCGGCGATCGCCCCGGCGACCGGGCTCTCCTCGCCGGTGGCGTCCATGAACCCGGTGAACAGCGAGTAGTGCTCGTTGGAAGCGAAGTGTGGCAGGAGGCGGACGGCCGGCAGCCCCAGTTGTTCGGCGGCGACCCGGGCGGACCAGTTCATGCCGTCGAAGCAGATCGCGTCCACCGGTTCGGTGGTGCAGTGTTCGCGCAACACCGGGTAGGCGTCGCACATTCCGGCGAACAGACGGGTCATGAAGAGGGCGAAGGCATCCGGTCCGAACTCGGTGGCCAGCTGCATCGGAGGGAGCGACGGCAGCTCCACCCAGCGCGCACCGGCCTTGATGACCTCATCGGCGTGTATCGCGCCGGTGGCGTAGTCCACGCGATGGCCGCGCCGCACGAGTTCCTCGACCAGCGGCAGCGTGGGGTTTACGTGCCCGTGACCACCAAGTGCCGTTAACAATAGGTGTTTTGCCATATCGAAAAACTTACCGATTCCGATTTTTCACCCCGGCCCCCACCCACCCCACCCGGGTCGGCGCGGCGCCCGCACTGACGCCGGCACCAGCACTGGCGCGACACCACCGCGGAGCCATTGCGGAGTCACTGCGGAGTCACTGCTCGGACGGCAGTCGCCGCACCAGGCTCCGCGCCAAGTGGCGTGCCGTGTGCGCCCCTTCGCCGTTCGCCGCCGCCAGCAGCCGCAACAGCTCGATCGCGGCCTGCGCCTCCCGCAGGGTCAGCAGCGGCAGGCGCGGTTCGTCCAGGTCCACCACACCGTCGACGAGGCTGAGTAGACGGTCGTTCATATCGCTCATGGACGGGTTAACGGCCACTCACTTGCCCGGTTACGGCCCGTAAACGGACGCGGTCACGATCGGCGCGGGCGGGCCGCATCCCGGGGTGCGACGCCCGAGACGGCAAACCTGCCGGGCCGTCGGATCGCCCGGAAGTGTGGATTCCACGGGAACGGCTTCCAAGTCACGTTTGCGGACGACTAGTTGTACCGCAGCGCGATTTCGATCACTTCCGACACCCCGTCCCCTGGGAGACGCCCGTGACCACTGTCCTGCCCGGCCCCGACTCCTTGCTACGCCGCACCCTCGGGGAGCGGCGGATCGCCCTGGTGGCATGGCGCCTGCTGGTGCTGCAGAACGCCGATCCCGGCGTCGCCGCCGGCCTCGCGGAGTTCTCGACCTACCGCGCCCACCCCTGGCGGCGGGTGGAGCACACCATGGACAGCGGCCTACGGCTGTTCTTCTCCGACCGCGACGGACTGCGCCGGGAAATCGCCCGCCTGGAACGGGCGCACCGCCGCATCCAGGGCACGGACGGACAGGGCCGGGCGTTCACGGCGCTGGACCCGGCGGTGCGGGTATGGGTACTGGTGACGCTGTACGAGTCGATGACGGCGATGGGCGAACTGGCCGGCGCTCCCCTCGATCCGGCCCAACGCGACCAGCTGTACGCCGAGTTCCGCGCCGTGTGCGACGAGTTCGCGCTGCCGGCGGAGCTCTTCCCCGCCACCGCCGCGGACGTACCCGCCTACATGGAACGCACCATCCGCGAACGCCTGGAGTACACCGCGGCCGCTCACGACCTGTTGTTCCAGATGCTGCACCAGGCTCCCGCCCCGCGCCGCCTCGGCCGCCTCCGACCCGCCTGGCCGCTGATCCGCCCGGTGGTCGCCCGCATGATGACGGCCCTGACCCTCGCGGACCTGCCGCCGGCCTTCCGTCAGCGCTTCGGCCTGCGCCGCGGTCATGGCGCCGCCGCCCTGTCCTGGTCACTGCACCACGGCATGCGCCACCTGATGGCGCACCTGCCCGACCGGATGCGCTACCGCACCCCGGAACCAGCCCGCACGGTCGCCGCCGGGCAGACGGCCGCCGCGCCGCACGGCAACGGTGACACCGCGCAGGCCGGGCGGGTGCCACGTCCCCGCCGATCCGGTCGCGGCACCACGCGCCGAGCACGGGTGGAGGCGTTCTTCCGGCAGGTGCTGGACCAGACCGGCGACGGCTACCTCACCGGCCCCGACCTCCAGGCCATGGCGCACAACGTCTGCTGGCAACTGGAACTGGACGACGAGCGACAGGCCCAGGTGTACGCGGGCTTCGACGCCTGGTGGCAGCACATCCGCACCTCGATGGACACCGACGGCGACGACCGGGTCTCCCGGGCCGAGTTCACCACCGCCATGCTCGCCGGCATCGACCGCGACCCCGACTACCTCGACAACGGCCTGCACGCCGCGCTGCGTGCCCTCTTCCGCGCCGCCGACGCCGACGGCAGCGGCCACCTGGGCGCCGACGAATACCGCGCCCTCTTCGGCGGCTCCCGCGTCCACCCGGCCGAACTCAACCACGGCTTCCGCCAACTCGACGTCGACGGCGACGGGCAGATCACCGAGGAGGAGTTCCTGCGGGCGTTCACCGACTACTTCACCGCGCGCACCGACTCCACGGCCGGCACCCGGCTCCTCGGCCGCCCCTGATCGCAGGGGCCCCACCGCCCGCGCGAGCGGCGGCGCGACGGCGTGACAGTCCGCCTGTTCGCCGACCCGGGGTCGGGTGGACAGGCCGGCGCCTCCAGCAGGCCGGCCTGGTCCAAGTCACCCGGGTCACCGCGGCCCGGGACCATCACGGCCAGGACGTGACAGCCAGAGCGTGACGGCCGGGACATGAGGTGGGGCACCGGTGGCCGAACCGCCCCTCACCCCGGTCCGACCGCCCTCGCCAACATCATCAACTGCGCATCACCGCACAGGAGTTACCAATCCCCGGCAATCCCTTCCGGGCCTGGCAGCCGGGCGTCATACTGCCCCCGTAGCAACTCCCTCAACTCCTCGCAACAGAGGACGAGTTCGATCACGGGGGTGCATGACAGTTGTCCGTGCCCGAACAACCCTCCTCCCCACCGACATCCACCGCATCGTCGTCGCACACCACCTCCCCCGCGCAGACCGCGCCGCCGGAGTACGGTCGCAGCGAAGCCACCCGGCTGCTCTGCGCGGGGGTCTACTTCGACGGGCAGTTCCGCCACCGCGTCATCCAGGAACTGGTCGAGCACGAGGAACGGCCGATCGCGCCCTCGCTGGGCTATGACGCACTGCCGGTCCTGGCGCACGCCCTGCGGGCCCGGCGCCGGGAGACCGCGACCGGATTGGTGCTGCTCGCCGTCTGGGCGGTGTTCGTCGGGCTCGACCTGGCCGACATCGGTTCGCAGTCGCTGCTGCCCATCCCGTGGTTCCTCGCCTACGGAGCGGTCTGCTTCGTGTCGTGGTTCGCCCGCGGAACCAGGAGTTCCCTCTTCACCCTCCAGCGCTCGGTGATCAAGGAGGCCACCCGCGGGCGCCTGAAGGCGGTTCTGCCGGTCCTGCCGTTCGCGATCGCGGTGGTGTACTGGGCGGTGGTGCTGCTGTCGCTGTTCCGCGGTGCCGATGCCTGGATCGCGGTGGTGTTCCCGATCCTGCTGGTGCCGCCCGTGTGGGCGTACCGGACGCATGTCGTCTCCGTCATGCGCCATCAGTTGAGCCGCGCTGCCTTCGCCAAGGAATGGCGCGCGGACCTGCCGGCCACCGAGCAGTTCCGGCGCATCGGTGCGGCCATCGCCCGCGAACAGCACGCCCGGCTGGCCATCTACGACCCGTTCCGGCCCTTCGTCGGCGCCGGTGAGCCGTACAAGCCGTGGTCGGTCGCCATGGAGCTCAAGCACCAGTCGTGGACGGCACCGCCGAAGGCCGGGGAGGCGGACGCTCCGCCCCCGCCGGTGTCGTTCGTCAAGCAGGAGTCCGCGAGCGCGGCCGCACCGCTCACCGGGCGCGAGGTCGTCGAGCTGATCAAGCCCCGCCTGGCGGCCCTGCGCAACTCGGCCGCGGCCACCAGCCGGGACCGCCTGCGCGCCCTCGAAGTCGACGAGTTGGTCTATCTGCCGGTCGGGCTGCCGCGGGACCAGGTGGACTACGACCCCGAGGTCATCCGGGAACACCTGGACCGGGCGGTCGGCGAGGGCGCCGAGGCCCGCCGGCACTTCCTGCGAGTGCGCGTCGGGGCCTGGGACGAACAGGTCGCGATCTGTCTGCTGGTGCGCATCCACACCCAGGGCGGGATGTTGGTCCTGGAGGTCGCGCCCCACGTCCTGACGCCCGTGCGCCCGGAGTTCAAGTCGGTGGACGTGCTGGCGGCGCACGGTGGGGACGGCCCGCTGCGCGACGCCGTCCGCGGCGTGCTGACCAGTCCCTCGGCGGGGTTCGCCGCGGGGATCGCGATGTGCCAGACGGCGCTGTCGCTGTTCCGCACCTGGCTGATGATGCCGCAGTACGCCCTGCCGGACGCACCGGCGGCGTCCGTAAGGGAGTTGGGGAGCGTCAAGGAGATCTCCCTGTTCCAGGAGATGGACCTCAGCCGGTATGTGAAGACGCTGCAGGACCGGATCGCCAACGGGGTGCAGGAGGCCCTGCGGAACAAGGGCTACGAAACAGGCGTGTTCGATCAGTACATCATCAACGTCGGCGAGGGCGGGGTCTTCATCGGCGGGATGAGCGGCGGCGCGGTCGCATCGGGCGAGCGGGCCTCGGCGAAACACACGGACGCATCGACGGAGAATTCGGGGGGCGGTCGAGGATGACGATCACGGACCGGGGACGGGAAGCGGACCGGGAGCCGGCGACGGACAGGGAAGGGGCACCGGGCCCAGGGCCCTCAGTCGGCGAAGCCGCCAGGCCGAGCGGGACGGCCGGGACGGCCGAAGGGGACGGCACTCCCCTCCCCCGCGCCCAGGCACCGGCCGGCGGTGGGATCAGCATCGGTGTGCTGACCGGCGGCGCGGTCGCCGCCGGGGACCGCGCCAGCGCCGAGGACCGCTCACTGCGGGACGGCCGCACGGCGCCGCCGCTGCCGCCCACGGCCGGCACGGAGGCGCTCGCCGTACCGGGGAGCACTCCCGGCGGCATCAGCGTGGGCGTGATGGCAGGCGGCGCCGCGGCCGCCGGCCCGGACGCCCGGGCACTCGACGCCTCCACCCGGTCGGCCGTCGAGGCGTCGCCGGAACTCCGCGCGGCGCTCTCCACACTGCGCGAGCAGTTACCGCTGCTCAACACCAGTGACGAGACAGCGGAGATCGATGCCCGACTGGCCGACGCCGAGGAGGAGATCGACGCCACCGGGCAGGTGCGACGGGACCGGCTGCAGTGGCTGCGCGACCGGCTGGACCTCGGCGCGACGGCCGTGGCGGGGCTCGCCTCGGCGGCGACCGTGGTGCAGCAGATCACCCAACTCCTCGGCGGCCAGAGCTAGGGGGAATCGGCATGGCCCAATGGGACGAGGACACACAGGACTGGGTGGAACCACCACGACCGGCCGGCCGGCAACCGGACGGCAGGTCCCGACGCATGTTGATCGTGACGGCCGCGGTGCTCGTACTGGTCGCGGGGGCCGTCGTCGGCCTCTACGAACTGGCCGGCGACGACGGCACGGACACCTCGCAGTGGGGCATCCCGCCCGTCGTGCCCAGCCCCGGCTGGTCGGGCACTCCCAGCACCCCCTGGTCCTCGCCGGGATCGGACGACCTGGGCACCACCGCCGACCCGTGCTCGGCGATCGACACCAGCACGGCGGCGTCCATGGGGTTGTCCTCGGGGAGCGCCTCGAATCCGGGCAACTCGCAGACCGGGATGAAGGCGTGCAGCTGGAGCGGCGCCGGATCCACCGCCGGCACGTCCATCACCTACACGCTCATCTACTCCAAGGACATCCCCATGTCGCCCGAGCCCACGCCGACCAGCATCTCCGGCCTGTCCTCCGCGTCGGTCGCCGGGAACGCCCAGGGGTGCGTGATCGTGTGGCCGGCCACGTTCGGCAAGGTGTTCGTGCACGCCAGGCCCAGTAGCGGAACAGAGGCGAGCCTGTGCACCGCCGCCGCCAACTTCGCCTCGCTGGTGGCCCCGAGAGTGCCTTCCTGACCCTTCCGGCGCCCCCTCCCCCTCATCCGCCGGCCGCCGACACATCCCGAACAGACATTCGCCGGGCTCCCGTGACGGTGAATTCGGCGGCCGGTGCGGGTTTCGGCCGCCATCCGGGGAAGCCTCGATCCGCACCGAAACATCCGGATAGCCGGATGGATCGCGATCGGGAGGTTTGTCATGACACACCTGTCCCCGTTCCGCCGAGGCGCCGCTGTACTGGTGAGCGCCGGGCTCCTCTGCGGTGTCCTCGGAAGCGGCGTGGCCGCCGCCGCACCCCCGGGCGCCGTTCACGGCCCGTACAAGGGCCGCGTCACCGCCGCTTCCCACCTCGCGCTCCGGGCCGGCCCCGGGACCAGCTACCGGGTGGTGGGTTCGCTGCACCACGGCGAGGTCGTCGGCATCCGCTGCAAGACCAACGGCCGGAACATCCACGGGAATCCGCGCTGGTACAAGATCCACGAAGGCAGGTTCGCCTGGGCATGGGCCTCGGCGCGCTACATCCGGATGGTCGGGGCGACGCCGCGCTGGTGCCGGGAAGGCCACCACCGCATCTGATCCGCTCCAGGACATCCGCCCCGGCCAGCTGTGACGGCCGGGGCGGCCCCTTTGTCCCCGGTCCGTGGTTCAGGCGGCGTCGGAGCGGGTCGCGACGACCGCCACCGTCGTGTAACCCATCGTGAAGCCGCCGCCCCGCGCGTCGAGGGCGGCGCCGACGCCCGCCAGCACCTGCGCCAACTTGTCCTGCGGGAGCCGGGTGAAGGCCCCCAGGGTGGGCATCTGGTCCAGCCACGCGTCCCGGGTGTAGGTGTGTTCCCAGTCGTGTCGCCACTCCTCGGGGACGCCGAAACCGCCCTGCTGCCGGATGCCGTCGGTGGTCCGGACGAGGACCGGCCGATAGGCGTCCAGGCCGCCCTTGGTCATCACCGTGAGGTCGAAGGGGGCGTCGGGCAGTACCCGCCGGCAGACCTCGGCGATGGCCTCCGCCACGTCGGACGGGAAGCGGAAGACGTTCCAGAAGGGGGCGAGCAGGCCGCCGGGGCGCAGTACCCGCGCGGCCTGGCCGGCGCCCGCGACCGGGTCGATCCAGTGCCAGGCCGTGCCGGCGACGACCGCGTCGAAGGTGCGACCGGCGGGGTCCCAGTCCTCGAACGTCGCGACGTCGACCTCGGCGCCGAATTTCCTTGCCACGTCGGCCATCCGGGCGTCCGGCTCGACCCCGCGCACCCGGCAGCCGGCCGCCCGGAACTGCCGGGTGGCGATACCGGTGCCACAGCCGACGTCGAGGACGTCGAGGTCGGGTCGGCCGGCGACGAGGTGCCGCACGAGGCCGTCGGGGTAGCGGGGTCGGGCCCGGTCGTAGCGCTCGGCGTCGATGCCGAACGACTCTGCCACCGGGCGGTGTTGACGAGGGTCGAGGTTGGCTGAAGGCTCTTTAGTGGGCATGCGCCCACTATGAGTGGGCGCATGCCCACTCGTCAACGGGTGCGGCACAATGAAGGGGGACCGACGAAGGAAGCGAAGGGGTGCACCGTGCCGACAGGGGTGGCCATCCGCGATGCGCGGCAGCAGTTGTTCGACGCCGCGGAGCGCGTCCTGCTGGAAGCGGGGCCGAACGCGCTGACCAGCCGCGCGGTCACCACGGAGGCGGGCGTCGCCAAGGGGGTGCTGCACCGGCACTTCGCCGATTTCGACGTCTTCCTCGCCGAGTTGGTGCGCGACCGCATCGGTCGGATCGACGCTCAGGCGGCCGCCCTGCGCGCGTCCGCCGGGACCGGCACCGTCGCCGAGCACCTCACCGGCGCGCTGACGGAGGTGTTCGAATCCGTCGCCGTGGCGATCGTCGGTCTCGTCATCTCCCGGGACGGTCTCCGTGCCCTGCTGCGGCAGGCCGGCTCGGTCGGCATTCCGGTGCTCGCCGAGGCCACCGCGATGATCGCCGGTTATCTGACCGTCGAGCGCGACCGGGGCCGCATCGCGGCCGACGCCGACGTGGACACCCTGGCACCCACCCTGATCGGCGCCGGGCATCTGCTGTTCGCCGACCGGGAGGGCACCCCGCCGGGAGCCGAAGCCGTCCACAAAGTCGTGACGACGGTCCTCGCCGGGGTGCTGCGGGAGCCGTGAGGGCCGGGGTCAGCCGGCCGGCGGCCGGCTGAAGCCGGCGGGGTGGTGGTCCGACGGGCCGGCCGGGGTGGCCTCGTCCGGTCCGGGGGGTCACAGGGACTGCCTGAGATGGCCGGCGAGTAGCTGCCGCCAGCCGTCGCGCGCCTGCTGCCACTCGTCGGGACAGCCCTCGGCGCGGTCCTCGGTGACCCGTCGGCCGTCACCGACCAGGCCCTGGTGCCGGTCCGGATGCGCGCCGTAGACGTAGCAGGCGTAGTTGGCCGCGCGTTGGCCGTCCAGGCTGTGCTCGTCGAGCAGATCCGTCTCGTCGAACGGGCTCTCCTCGGCGGCGAGTGCGTAATCCGTGGCCGCGGTCAGCGCCTTGGTGTCGCCCGCGCGGCCCTGACCGATCAGCATCACCGCGGCGAACTGGTCGGCCACGTCCTCCTCGCGGCCGGTGAAGCGCAGGCCGAGGCGGTCGATCAGCGCGTGTGCGCCCTCGTGATAGGCGGTCTCCTCCAGTACGGCGGCCACATGGGCGTCACGGCCGGCCGCGCCACCGGGCCGGTCGGCACCGCGGCCGGCGTTCTCGAAGCGGTCGCGTATCTCGTCGACGTGCTCCACGCAGAAGTCGATGGATCCGGTCTCCGGGTCGTAGGCCGGCTCGGCCGCGCCGCACGCGCGGACCACGAACGGGATGCGGTGCGGCATCTTGACGGTGTCGTTGAGCCGGTCGGCCGCCTGCTCCAGGATGCGCCGCGAGCGCAGATACGCGGTGGCGCGGGCCGTCTTGTCGCCGGTGCGGTACTGGACGGCGAAGCCGGCCGCGCCGGCCTTGCCGTGGCTCCGGCGGCCGGCGGGATCCGCTGTCCCGGTCGCGTCCGGGCCGGCCGCGCAGCCGGTCGCCACGGCGGCCAACGCCAGTGTCAGCAATGCCCGTGTGCCGTTCCCCGTACGGCGGCCCATGCCCACTCCTCTTTCCCGCCGCGCCGCGCGGCTGTCCGTCCGAGCAGGGAAGAGGAAGATCGGAAGCCCGAGGTTCCGTTCTGTTGGACGACGTGCCCGGGATCACCACAGTTTGTCGATGTCTCCCGGGTGGAGGGCGATGCGGGTGCCCCGGAACGACGCGCCGGCCTGCCGGGCGCGGGCCGAGAAGAAGGCCGCCATGGTGACCTTGTCGAACCCGGCCTGGTCGCTGGGGAACGGGGCCCGCGGTGTTCCTCCGACGAGGACGGTGTCCGGGAGGTGCTGCCAGCCCGCGCTCTCGTAGAACGTCCGCAGCGGGCGGTCGCAGGTGAACAACCCCAGGTCGTGCCCCTGGGCGGCCAGTGCCTCGCGGGCCGCGGTCACCAGGCGCCGGCCGTGCCCGCGACCGCGCGCCTCGCCGCGCGTCACGACCGTGCTCAGGCCGCCGGCGGCATAGCTCCGGCCGGCATGGTCGATGTCCTTGGAGAGGAGGTCCAGCGCGGCCAGGACCGTCCCGCCGTCCACCAGCAGCATCGAGCGCGGTCGCAGCGCGGGGTCGTGGACGGGCGCCTCGGACGGGGTGGCCGCGCCGTCCTCCGAGGGCCATGCCTGTTCCTGGATCTCCCGCACCTGGACGCGGAGTTCGACGGGCGTGGCGGCTTCGGGGAACGAGAGGATCTGCACCCGACGATTCTGTACCGGTGGGGTGCGGGCACCGCAACGGGTTTTCCCGGCGCCGTCGGGCCGCTCACCCGGGTCTCCGCAGCCATGGCGACACGGGACACGGGGACACGGGGACACGGGGACACGGCGACACGGGGACACTCAAGCGTGTTCGTCAGCGGCCGGGCGGAGCCGTCGGGGAAGGATGCGGACATGCACGCCGTCCTGCACGCGCTGTCCCTCACCGGCTCCATGACCTGGGAGATCACCTGGGCGCTGATCCTGGGCTTCGCGCTGTCCGCCGTCGTCCAGGCGGTGGTCCGGAAGTCCACCGTCGTCGCGCTCCTCGGCGACGACCGCCCGCGCACCCTCGCACTCGCCGCCGGGCTGGGGGCGGCCTCGTCCTCCTGCTCGTACGCCGCCGTGGCGCTGGCCCGGTCGCTGTTCCTCAAGGGGGCGGACTTCACCGCCGCGATGGCATTCGAGATCGCCTCCACCAACCTCGTCGTCGAACTCGGCATCATCCTGGCGCTGCTGATGGGGTGGCAGTTCACGCTCGCCGAGTTCGTGGGCGGCCCGATCATGATCATGGTGTTGGCGGTGCTGCTGCGGCTGTTCCTGCACCCGGGCCTGGTGCGCGCGGCGCGGGCGCAGGCCGCGCGCGGTCTGGCGGGGTCGATGGAGGGGCATGCGGCGATGGACATGTCCGTGCGACGCCCGGGCTCCTTCCTCCGGCGCCTGCTCTCTCCCGAGGGCGTCACGGCCACCGCGCACGTCTTCGTCATGGAGTGGGCGGCGATCCTGCGGGACCTGGTGATCGGCCTGTTGATCGCCGGTGCCGTCGCGGCGTGGGTGCCCGATGCCTTCTGGCGTTCCTTCTTCTTCGAGGGCCATCCGCTCGCCGCCCAGCTGTGGGGGCCGGTCATCGGGCCCCTGGTCGCGATGGCCTCGTTCGTCTGCTCCATCGGCAACGTGCCGCTCGCCGTGGTGCTGTGGAAGGGCGGCATCAGCTTCGGCGGGGTGGTGGCGTTCATCTTCGCCGACCTGCTGATCCTGCCGATCCTCACCATCTACCGGAAGTACTACGGCGGCAGGATGGCGCTGTTCCTGCTCGGCACCTTCTACGCCGCGATCGTCGTCGCCGGGTACGCCGTCGAGTTCGTCTTCGGCGCCCTCGGCCTCGTCCCGGACCAGGCCCACGCGAGGATCCCGCGGGAGGGCGTCGCCTGGAACTACACCACCTGGCTCAACCTCGCCTTCCTCGTCCTGGCCGCCGCCCTGCTGGTGCGGTTCTTCCGTACCGGCGGCCGGGAGATGCTCCGCATGATGGGCGGCGCCCCCGCCGTCGCCGGCCCCGGCGACAGCAGGGGTACCGGCCCGGGAAACCCCTGACCGGACGTCGGACCGGGCGGGCCGATCGGGGGCGGGGCCGGCGCGCCGTCCCGGAGCCGGAGCGGGGCTGAAGCTTCCTGAAGAGTGCTTCAGGTGCGGTCTGGCAGGCTGACGGCATGCGCTTGTTGATCGTGGAGGACGAGAAACGACTCGCCACCACCCTGGCCAAGGGGCTGGCGGCGGAGGGCTTCGCCGTGGACGTGGCACACGACGGCCGGGAGGGTCTGCACCTGGCCACGACCCAGGGCTACGACCTGCTCATCCTGGACATCATGCTGCCCGGGATGAACGGCTACCGCCTCTGCGGGACCCTGCGCGCGACCGGGGACGAGACCCCGATCCTGATGCTGACCGCCAAGGACGGCGAGTACGACGAGGCCGAGGGTCTGGACACCGGCGCCGACGACTACCTCACCAAGCCGTTCTCGTACGTGGTGCTGCTGGCCCGCGTCCGCGCGCTGCTGCGCCGCCGGACCCGCGGCGGCAGCCCCGTCCTCCGGCTCGGCGACCTGACCCTGGACCCGAACGGCCGCCGTTGCGCCCGCGGCGAAGCGGACATCACGCTCACCGCCAAGGAGTTCGCGGTCCTGGAATATCTGGCGTCGCGGCCCGGCCAGGTGGTCTCCAAGGCGGAAATCCTGGAGCACGTCTGGGACTTCGCCTACGACGGCGACCCGAACATCATCGAGGTCTACATCAGCGCCCTGCGCCGGAAGATCGACGCCCCGTTCGGCCGCCGCTCGATCACCACCGTGCGTGGGGCCGGGTACCGTCTGGCGGCCGACCGTGACTGACCGGCCCGCCGCACCGGAGCCGCCGGCGCGCCCGCCCCGCTGGTGGGGTTCCGTCCGGGCCCGCACCACGTTGGCGTCCACGCTGGTGGTCGCCCTGGCCCTGGTCGCGGCCGGTGTCGCGGTCCTCGCCGTCCTGCAGCGCAACCTCGTCGACAGCGCCGGCCTCCAGGCGGAGGTGGCCGCCCGTGAGGTCGCCACCCAGGTCGCCGTCGGCACGCCCTTCGACCGGCTCGACCTGCCCGACGAGGACGACCGGCCCGTCCAGGTGGTCGGCGCCGACCGCACGGTGCTGGCCGCCGGCGACGATCTCCATCACGCCCCGCCGCTGGCCGACTTCACCCACGCGCCGCATCGCACCGGGACGTCGGACGACGAGCACGGGGACCACGGCGACGACGATGACGCCCCGGCCCGCGGTTCGGCCGCCGCCCATGTCGCGTTCCGCACGCTCACCCTGAGGCTGCACGACGACCACCCCGACGGCCAGCAGTTCCGGGTCGCCGGGCTGCTCGCCACCGCCCCGAACGGACAGATCGTCACCGTCTACGCGGGCTCCTCCCTCAACACCGAGCGCCAAGCGGTGAGCGGGGTCCGCGACGCCATGCTCATCGGTCTGCCCGCCCTGCTGCTCGTCGTCGCGGCGGTGACCTGGCTGGTCACCCGGCGTGCCCTGCGTCCGGTGGAGGGCATCCGGGCCGAACTCGCCGAGATCACGGACGGCGACCTGTCCCGACGGGTCCCCCAGCCCGCCTCGCGCGACGAGGTCGCCCGGCTCGCTCGGACCACCAACGCCACGCTGGCCGCGCTGGAGCAATCGGTGGAGCGGCAGCGGCAGTTCGTCGCCGACGCGTCCCACGAACTGCGCAGCCCGATCGCCTCCCTCCGTACCCAGTTGGAGGTCGCCCGCGCCCATCCGGACCTGCTGGAGCTGGACGGTCTGATCGAGGACACCGTCCGACTGGAGCGCGTCGCGTCCGACCTGCTGCTCCTGGCCCGACTGGACGCCGGCGAACAGCCCCGCGCGCAGCGCCTGGACCTGGCCGAGCTCGTCCGCGACGAACTGGCCCACCGGTCCGGCGACCGCCTCCCGGTCGCCGCCGCCCTCCCCGACGGGTCCTTCCCGGTCGACGCCAGCCGCACCCAACTCGCCCGCGTCCTGGGCAATCTGCTGGACAACGCCCAGCGGCACGCCGGCTCGACCGTCCGCGTCGCGGTGGGCCATGGCGCGGACGGCGCCGTCGCGTTGGACGTCATCGACGACGGCCCCGGAGTCCCGCCGGCCGATCGGGAGCGGGTCTTCACCCGCTTCATCCGCCTTGACGACGCCCGCACCCGCGACGAGGGCGGGGCCGGCCTGGGTCTGGCCATCGTCCGGGACGTCGTCCACCGGCACGGCGGCCGTATCGAGGTCGGCGACGCGGACGGGGGCGGCGCGCACTTCACCGTCACCCTGCCGGGCCCGGCCCGATCCACCGGCCACCGCCCGTAGCAGGGTCAGGAGACGGTGCGGTTCTTGATCTGCAGACCGGGGCGGCGCCTGTGCACCGTGAGGTATGCCAGGCCGCCGGGGCCCGCGGTCATGCTGCGGCGGGATCCGTGGGGCAGCCACAGCAGGCCGCCTTCGGCGAGCGGCTGCGGGCCCTGCTCGGTCTCCACGGTGCCGTCGCCGGACACTACGTAGAGGAGCACATCGAGGTCCGGTTCGAGGTGCGTGTCGATGCGGCCCTCGGGCGGGATCCGTATGACGTTGGCGTCGAGCTGGCGGCCGGACTCCGCCAGGCGCCAGAGCACACCGGCCGGGCCAGGGGCCTCGGCGGCGACTTGCTGGGCGTCGCAGAGCAGCCGCGGCACCGGGCCACCGGGGGCGGCGCCGCTGGAGGGCTCGCCGCCGGGCGTCTCGCCGCCGGGGGTCTCGGCGCCGGGGGTCTCGGCGCCGCCGGTTCGGGGGGCGTCAGCCATCAATGGTCACCATCCGTTGCGTGTCCCTGTGGTGCGCACGATCCACGTGGTCCGTGCGCGTCCCTCGCTCCCCCAGCTCTTCTCCGGCGCGGCCCACGGCACGAGGGTTAGCACACCCCGACACCGCGTCGCCACCCCGGAACCCACCCCTGAATACGAACCTAGCATGCGTATTTGATACCGTCATGGCGTGCGGTTGACGAAGTTCACTGATCTGGCACTCCGCGCCGTGATGCGCCTGGCCGTCGCGGAGCCGGGCGCTCCCCTGACCACCCGCGAGGTGGCCGAGGCGATGGACGTGCCGTACACCCACATGGCGAAGGCGATCAGCCGACTCCAGCATCTCGGCGTGGTCGAGGCCCGCCGGGGCCGCGGCGGCGGGCTGGAGCTCACCGGCCTGGGACACCAGGCATCGGTGGGCTGGCTGGTGCGCGAGCTGGAGGGCGAGGACGAGGTCGTCGCCTGCGAGGGCGACCCGCCGTGCCCGCTGCGAGCGGCCTGCCGGCTCCGCCGGGCGCTGCGCGAGGCACAGGAGGCGTTCTACGCCACGCTCGACCCGCTGACGGTGTCGGAGGTCGTGGCATCGCCCACCGGTCCGGTGCTGATCAGCCTCACCGGTCCGCGCCCCGGCTGACCGTCCCGCCGCACCATCGCGCCCCGCTTCGGGGCACACCCACCGAGCCGCCCCGACGCCCGGGCGACTCACCGCACGCAAAAATTGGTAGATCATCTACGAGTTATATGGAGGTGGCTCGTGCTCTCCGAGCAGTCCGCACCCGTCGTCAAGGCAACGCTCCCCGCCGTCGGCGCCGCCATCGAGGAGATCACCGCGCTCTTCTACCGGAAGCTGTTCGACGCCCATCCGGGGCTGTCGCACGACCTGTTCAACCGCGGCAACCAGGCCAACGGCGAGCAGCGGCAGGCCCTGGCGGGCTCCATCGCGGCCTTCGCCCGCATGCTGCTGGAGCACCCCGACACCCGCCCGGACGCGATGCTCGCCCGGATCGCGCACAAGCACGCCTCGCTCGGCGTCACCTCCGACCAGTACAAGGTCGTCCACCGGCATCTGTTCGCGGCGATCGCCGACGTCCTCGGCGAGGCCGTCACCCCACAGGTCGCCGACGCCTGGGACGAGGTCTACTGGCTGATGGCCAACGCGCTGATAGCCGTCGAAGCCCGGCTCTACGAGCAGCACGGCACCCCCGAAGGCGGCACCTGGCAGCGCATGACGGTCGTCGCCCGGCACGAGGAGACCCCGGACACGCTCGCGCTCATCCTGCGCCCCGCCGACGGCACCCCGGCCCACCCCTTCCGCCCCGGCCAGTACGTCAGCGTGCGGGTCGAACTCCCCGACGGCGCACGGCAGATCCGCCAGTACAGCCTGTCCGGCGCGCCCGGACGGCCCGAGTGGCGGCTCACCGTCAAACGCGTCCGCGCGGGGGCCGGACCGGCCGGCGAGGTGTCCTCCTGGCTGCACGACCGGGCACGCGTCGGCGAGGTGCTCCCTGTCTCCGCCCCGTTCGGAGATCTGACGCTGCCGGACGGCGACGCCCCGCTGCTGCTGGCCTCCGCCGGCATCGGCGGCACCCCCGTGCTCGCCATGCTCCACCACCTGGTCGCCACGGGATCGCCCCGGCCGGTCACCGTCGTCCACGCCGACCGCTCCCCGGCCGACCACGCGCACCGCGACGAACTGCGCCGGCTGGTGTGCGCCCTGCCCCACGCCTCGCTGCACCTGTGGTACGAGGATCCGGGCCACCAGGCATCGGCGACCGCCTCCGCCTCGGCTCCGGTGACGGTCTCCTCGGGCCGGGCCGACATCAGCGGGCTGCCCCTGCCCGAGGACGTCACCGCCTACCTCTGCGGCCCCTTGGCGTTCATGCGTACCCTGCGGGGCGACCTGCTCCGCCATGGGGTCCCGCCACGGGCGGTCCACTACGAAGTGTTCGGCCCCGACCTCTGGTTGGCGCAGCAGTAGGCCACGTCCCGCAGGCCGACCAGATGTACCGAAGCGACGAGAGGACACCCCGCGCATGCACGCCCTCCATGACACCGGCGCCATGAACGGCACCGCGGCCGCCGTCGCCGTCGCGGCCACCTTCGTGTGGCTCGGGATGGTCCTGGCGATCTCCTTCCTGGAGGCACCGCTGAAGTTCCGTGCCCCCGGCGTCACCATCCCCCTCGGACTCGGCATCGGTCGACTGGTCTTCCGGGCCCTCAACGCGGTGGAGGCGGTCTTGGCGGTGGTGCTCGTCACCGCCGTCGCCCTCGCCTCCCCACCGGCCCCGGTCGTCGTCCTGACCGTCCTCGGCGCACTACTCCTGGCCGTCCAGCTCACCGCCGTCCGCCCCGTCCTCAACCGCCGCTCCGACCGCGTGCTCGCCGGCGAAACACTCCCCCGGTCCCGCGCCCACCTCGTCTACATCGCCTTCGAGACCGTCAAGGTCGGCACGCTGCTGGCGCTGGGCATCACGGCGCTGGCGTACGGCAGTTGAGAGAGCCGTCCTGCGGCGGCGACGGCGCTCCAGGCGCGTGCCGCGGAGCCGAACGGGATGCCGCCGCCGGAACCGGCTTGATCTCAACTGGACTTGAGGTCCTACGTTGAGCGCGTCCAGGTGATCCCTACAGGAGGCGCGTCGACGTGACACTCAAGGACTATCCGCAGGAGCAACTGGCCGCTCAGCCCATCGGTGCGTGGAGCGGCGAGGCGTACCGACGGGTCGTCGGGGCCCTGCGTGCCCAGTTGGCGGTGGAGGATCTCACCCAGCCGCATTGGTGGACGCTCAACCACGTCGCCGGGGCTCCGGGCCGGTGGACCCGGGAGACGTTGATCGAGCGGCTGGCGCGGTACGAGGACCTCGGGATCGACTTCCACGACGTCTTCGACGACCTCGTCGCCCGTGGCTGGTTGGCGGAGGACGCCGGGGCGATGACGCTGACCGAGGCGGGCGAGGCGGGGCGTCTTCGAGCCGGGGAGCGCAATCTGCGCGTGCACCGGCAGATGCACGAAGGCGTGGCTGCCGTGGACTTCGTGACCACGATCAACGTCCTGCGCCGCATGGTGGCCAACCTGGGCGGCAACGGCGATCTGCCGGACTGACGGCGCCGAGGACCGCCGCGCTCGGCGAACTCCCGGCCGGCCGTCGACCTCACCGGCCGACGGTCTCCCCGGTCCAGGACGCCGCGGCCAGCAGCAGGGCGGAGAGCGCGACGGTCGCCCGGCCGGTGAGACAGGCGGCGGCCGCCAGGCGCCGGGAGACGGGGCGGTCGGATCCGGCCCGCAGGTCGGCCGCCGCGGGCAGGTACCAGACGCAGCCGGAGGCGCTGAGGGCGGTGGCCCCCAGGGCGAGGACGGCGGGAGACAGCATGACCGCTCCTTGCTCAGTGGTCGACGGTGGGACGGTCCGCCGCGGCGAGGGCGTCGGCGACCACGGGGTGGTGCAGGTCGAAGGCCGGGGACTCGCTGCGGATCCGGGGCAGGGCGGTGAAGTTGTGGCGCGGCGGCGGGCAGGAGGTGACCCACTCCAGGGAGCGGCCGTAGCCCCAGGGGTCGTCGCAGCCGACCTCCGTGCCGTATTTGGCGGTCCTCCAGACGTTGTAGAAGAACGGGAGGAAGGACAGGCCCAGGAGGAAGGAGCCGATGGTGGAGAGGGTGTTGAGGGTGGTGAAGCCGTCGGCGGCGAGGTAGTCGGCGTAGCGGCGGGGCATGCCTGCGGCGCCGAGCCAGTGCTGGACGAGGAAGGTGAGGTTGAAGCCCACTGTGAGCGTCCAGAAGGTGATCTTGCCCAGGCGTTCGTCGAGGAGCTTGCCGGTGAACTTGGGCCACCAGAAGTGGAATCCGGCGAACATCGCGTACACCACGGTGCCGAAGAGCGTGTAGTGGAAGTGCGCGACGACGAAGTAGGTGTCGGAGACGTGGAAGTCCAGCGGCGGGGAAGCCAGGATGACGCCGGTCAGGCCGCCGAAGACGAAGGTGACCAGGAAGCCGGTGGCCCACAGCATCGGGGTTTCGAAGGACAGCGAGCCGCGCCACATGGTGCCGATCCAGTTGAAGAACTTCACCCCGGTGGGGACGGCGATCAGGAACGTCATGAAGGAGAAGAACGGCAACAGGACGCCGCCGGTGACGTACATGTGGTGTGCCCACACCGTCACCGAGAGGCCCGCGATCGAGATGGTCGCGGCGATCAGGCCGATGTAGCCGAACATCGGCTTGCGGGCGAAGACCGGGATGATCTCGGAGACTATGCCGAAGAACGGCAGGGCGAGGACGTAGACCTCGGGATGGCCGAAGAACCAGAAGAGGTGCTGCCACAACAGGGCGCCGCCGTTGGCCGCGTCGAAGATGTGGGAGCCGAACTTGCGGTCCATCTCCAGGGCGAACAGCGCGGCGGCGAGGACCGGGAACACCATCAGGATCAGCACCGCGGTCAGCAGCACGTTCCAGGTGAAGATCGGCATCCGGAACATCGTCAGGCCGGGTGCGCGCATACAGATGATGGTGGTGATGAAGTTGACCGCGCCCAGGATCGAACCGAATCCGGAGAGCGCCACACCCATGATCCACATGTCGGCGCCCACGCCGGGCGAGTGGACGGCGTCGGACAGCGGCGCATAGGCGAACCAGCCGAAGTCCGCGGCGCCCTGCGGGGTGAGGAAGCCGGCCGCGGCGATCAGCGAGCCGAACAGGAACAGCCAGAAGGCGAGCATGTTCAGCCGGGGGAAGGCCACGTCGGGGGCGCCGATCTGCAGCGGCATCAGCCAGTTGGCGAAGCCGGTGAACAGCGGCATGGCGAACAGCAGCAGCATCACCGAACCATGCATGGTGAACGCCTGGTTGAACTGTTCGTTGGAGAGGATCTGGGTGCCCGGCCGGGCCAGTTCGGCACGCATCAGCAGGGCCATCAGACCGCCGATGAGGAAGAAGGCGAACGCCGAGACGAGGTAGAGCGTGCCGATCTGTTTGTGGTCGGTGGTCGTGAGCCACTCCACCACCTTGTTCCGGCGTCGCGGCCGGGCCGTGACCCGGCCGCGCACCGGTTCCCTGACCGCCGTTGCCTGAACTTCCCAACCATCCACCGTGCTGTGCCCTCCGCCTCGGAAACGTGAACTGGGCCGGGAAGCGGCCAGGACCGGGAAGAGCCTTCGACACGGGGGGAGACCCGGCCCTTCCCGGCCCCCTCATCGTCGGCCGGTGGCATCCGCGGCCCCCAGGGCCGAACAGCCCTCCCCCGCAACGCGATCGGCCCTCTCCCAGGGGGCCGCCGGCCCCCGAGGACGGTCTCCCGAGTGGCCGGTCGGCGCCGGTGCCTGCGGACCGGGCCGGGATGATCACGTACGCTGCCGAGCAGACACACGGGATCTTTGGGAGCAGCACGGTCATGTCCGAATCGCAGCAGTACGCGCCGCCCGCGGGCGGTCCGCGCGGACCTCAGCTCCGCGCGCCGGACCGGATGCGCAGCCTGCTCGACGCGGTGATGGGCCTGGGGCGGGGACTGGAACTCCCGCAGGTGCTCCGAGGCATCGTGGAGGCGGCGGTCACCCTCACCGACGCCGAGTACGGCGCGCTGGGCGTGGTGGACGACGGGCAGTTGTCGCAGTTCCTCCCCGTCGGCATGTCCGACGAGCTCATCGGCCTGATCGGCCGGACGCCGTGCGGTCACGGCATCCTCGGGGAGCTGATCCGCAACCCCGAGCCGCTGCGCCTCACCGACCTGACCAGGCACCCGCGCAGCTACGGCTTTCCGGCCAACCATCCCCCGATGCGAACCTTCCTCGGGGTGCCGGTCCGGGTGCGCGACGAGGTGTTCGGCAACCTCTATCTGACCGAGAAGCGGGGCGGCGGCTCGTTCGACGCGGACGACGAGGCGGTGGTGACCACCCTGTCCATCGCGGCGGGCGTCGCCATCGACAACGCCCGCATGTACCACGAGAGCCGCCGCCGGGAGCGGTGGTTGGAGGCGTTGGGCGAGATCACCCGCAGTCTGCTGTCCGGTACGGACGCGGACGAGGTGTTGCGGTTGATCGCCGAGCGGGCCAGGGAGGTCGCCGGCGCGGACTGTGCGGCGGTGCTGCTGCCGGCGACCGGGGCAGCGGACCAGCTGGCGGTGACGGTGGCGTGCGGTACGGGCGCGAGCCGGATCGTCGGGCTGCGGGTGCCGGTCGACGCCTCGCTGCCCGGTATGGCCGTGCGCGACGGCCGGCCGGTGGTCAGCGCCGACCTGCGGGCCGACCCGCGGGCCTATCCGCTGGGCCGGGACACCGGGAGCGGGGCCGGGGAAGCGCCGACCGGGGAAGCGCTGGACGAGGAGGCCGACGAGGCCGCGGGGCACGGCACGGCATACGGGCCGGCCGTCGCGGTACCGCTCCAGGTGGACACCGGCTGTGGTGCGCTGCGGCTGAGCCGCCTGGCCGGCCGGCCCGCGTTCGACGACGCCGAGGTCACGCTGATATCGGGCTTCGCCGACCAGGCGGTGATCGCCCTGGAACTCGCCCGCCGGCGGGCCGAGTCGGAGGAGCTGACGGTCCTTCACGACCGCGATCGGATCGCCCGGGACCTGCACGACCTCGCCATCCAGCGGCTGTTCGCCACCGGCATCACGCTGCAGAGCGCGACCCGGTTGATAGAGCGGCCGGAGGCCGCCGAACGGGTCGGCCGCGCGGTCAACGACCTGGACACCACCATCAAGATCATCCGGTCCACCATCTTCGGGCTGCGCACCACCGGAGACGGCAAGGACGGCCGCGGACTGCGCCGGGACCTCACCGAGACCGTGCAGCGGGCGGCCGGCCCCCTGGGCTTCACCCCGGCGTTGCTGATCGAGGGCCCGGTGGACGCCACGGTCCCCGACGGGGTGGCCGAGCACCTCGTGGCGGTGACCGCCGAGGCGCTGAGCAACGCCGCCCGCCATGCCCGCGCCGCCCACCTGGACGTGGCCCTGTCGGTGACCGGGGGCGCAGTGACGCTGACGGTGACGGACGACGGGGTGGGAATCGGGGCGGCACCGCACACCGGGGGCCTGGCCAACATGCGGGCCAGGGCCGCGATGCACGGCGGCCGACTGACCGTCGAACCGCCGGAGGGCGGCGGCACCCGCATCGTGTGGTGCGTTCCGTGCCCGACTGACCGCCCCCCGGGGCGGCCCGCCCCGCGGAGGGCCGGTCAGTCGCCGGCCGCTCCCGGTGTCCGGCTCACGCCCGCGGCTCCTTCAGCCGTTCGGCGACCATCGCGGCCTGGACCCGGCGGCCCACCCCGAGCTTGGCGAGGATCGCGGACACCCGGTTCTTGATCGTCTTCTCGGCGAGGAACAGCCGGTCGGCGATCTGACGGTTCGTCAATCCCTCGCCGATCAGGTCGAGTACCTCCCGCTCGCGGGGCGAGAGCCGATCCAGCGCGGACGGCGGCGCATCGTCCGCCTGGTCCCGGACCGGGCCGCGCAGCCGCTCCATCACCCGCGTCGCGGTGCGCGGATCCAACATCGACTGCCCCGCCGCCACCGTGCGGACCGCACGCACCAACGCCGTGCCGTCGATCTGCTTGAGGACATAGCCCGCGGCCCCGGCCATGATGGCGTCGAACAGCGCCTCGTCGTCGTCGAAGGAGGTCAGCATCAGGCAGGCGAGATCCGGCACGCGGGCCCGCAACTCCCGGCAGATCTCGATCCCCTCGTGGTCCCCGTCCGGCCCTTCGGTACCGCCCAGCCGCACGTCGAGGATGGCCACCTGCGGCCGGATCGCCGGCACCCGGGCGAGGGCCTGCCGGCCGTCCCCCGCCTCCCCCACGACCTCGATGTCGCCCTCGGCCTCCAGAAGGTCCCGCACTCCCCGGCGCACCACCTCGTGGTCGTCGAGGATGAAGACGCGCAGTGGCGCGTCCGGTCCGGCGACGGGACGGGCGGTGGCGGGCTGGACGGACTGCTGGTTCATGGCTCTCGCTCTGTGGTTCTTCGCGGTTTCGGCCGGGCACAAGGGGCCCGACCACGAGGTTCGTCGGCGTCGGCGACCCGCGCAAGGGCCGAACGGCCCTGGGGGAACGGGGCCCTTCGGGCACGGCGGCGCGTTGCGATACTGACGCCCCCCGTCAGGAGGTCGTTCCCATGCAGCAGCCCTACCAGCCCGCGTGCCCCGCCCCGTCCGAGGCGTCCGGCCGGTCCGCCCCCGGCACCGTCGGCGGCGAGTACCACGCCCTGCTCGCCCGGCACGACGCGATGCGGCTGCGGCAGCGCATCCTCGGACAAGGGCGGGCACCCGTACCGGATTTAGCCGCCACCTCCTACGACGGCGCCGCGGACCAGCGGCTGATCACCCAGTATCTGGACCTGGTCACACCCTTCGGGGACCTGATCGCCCACCTCTACGACGAGATGTTCGCCCGGTGGCCGTATCTGCGGTCGCTCTTCCCGGCGTCCATGGACTTCCAGCGCGCCCATCTCGCCCGCGCCTTCTGGTACTTGATCGAGAACCTGCACCGCCCCGCCGAGGTGGCCGCCTACTTCCGGCAGCTCGGCCACGACCACCGCAAGCTCGGCGTGCGCCCGGTGCACTACGAGGCGTTCGAGGCCGCACTGGTCGCGGCGCTGCGGCGCACCGCCGGGCCCCGCTGGGCCGAGGCGGTGGAACAGGCGTGGGTGCGGATGCTGCGCTTCGCGGTGGGCTCGATGGTCGACGGCGCCGACGCCGCGATCGCCGAACCCCCGTGCTGGCCGGGCACGGTGACCGCCCATGAACGGCGCCGCCCGGACCTCGCCGTACTGCGGGTCCGGGTGCACGAGCCGTACGCGTACCGGGCCGGCCAGTACGCGGCGGTCGAGTCCCCGCTGATGCCCCAGGCGTGGCGGCACTACTCCTTCGCCTCCGCGCCGCGACCGGACGGCGAGGTGGAGTTCCACATCCGCCGGACCGGTCCCGACGGGGTCAGCGAGGCGCTGGTGAATCGGACCAGGGTCGGCGACGTCCTACGGCTGGGACCCGCGCACGGCACGATGACGCTCAAGGAGGAGGACCACCCGCGAGACCTGCTGATGGTGGCCGGCGGCACCGGGTGGGCGCCGGTCAGGGCGCTGCTGGAGGAGTGGGCGAGCCGCCGCTCGACGGGCGGTCTCCCGCTGCGCCCGCCCGGCCGAGTGCACCTCTTCGTGGGCGCCCGCAACCGGACCGAACTGTACGACGCGGAGACGCTGTCCCAGTTGGCGGCGCGGCACGGCCGGCTGCGGGTGGTCCGGGTGCTGGACGACGACCCCGTCACACCGGCCGACGGCCCCATGGGCGAGTACGGTCCGCTGGCCGAGGCGGTGGCCCGGGACGGGCAGTGGTCCGGCCATGTCGCCTTCGTCAGCGGTCCGGCCGGCATGGTCGGTGCCACGGTCGCCCGGCTGGTCGCGGGCGGCATGCTGGCCGACCGCATCCGCCACGACCCGGTGCCGGACCTGATGACCGCGTCGGCCGGCCACCCCGAGGCGCACCCGGCCGACGGGGTGGTAGCCGGCGCGGCACGCTGACCCGAACCGGGCCGTGACGCACGCGAATTCCGCGCGGCCCGGGCCGAACGGCCCCTGGCAGCCCTACGCCGGGGGCCGTCTACTGACAGACGGATCCAGCGCCTCGACGACCTCGACAGCCTCGCCAGACTCAGGACAGGGAGCACACCGTGAACGACACCCCGGCCCGGCACACCGCCGGCATCACCACCGACACCGCATGGGTGGCCTGGGCCGACCGCGAGGCGTCCCGCCGCAGCACCGAACTGGACCGCACCGAGGCCCTGCGGCTGCTGGGCAGCGTGTCGCTGGGCCGCATCGTCTTCACCCAGGACGCACTCCCGGCCATCCGCCCGGTGAACCACCTCCTCCACCACGGCGAGGTGATCATCCGCACCCACGAGGGCGCCGCACTGGCCACCCTCACCGAGCACGCGGACGCCGAAGGCGTGGTCGTCGCCTACGAGGCCGACGCCATCGACCCGGCAACCCACTGCGGCTGGAGCGTGGTGGTGACCGGCTACTGCCACCTGGTGACGGACCTCGCCGACCTGGACCACTACCAGGCATTGCTGCACCCCTGGACCGACCACCGTATGACCCACGCCCTGCGCATCCGCCCGGACCTGGTCACCGGGGTGCGGCTGTCCCGCTAGGACGCTGCTAGGCACCCTGCCCAGACCCTACGTGCCGCTCGCCAGCCGTACAGCCTCGTTGCCCGGGCGATCCGCGCCCCGTAACGCCGTGTGTCTCACCGCTCAGGAATCCGATGCTCCACGCGACGACGCCTGGCGGTGGCCGCGCCCCATGGCGCTTCGGGCTCACCGCCTGCCAGGGAGGCGGCACCAACGCCTCGCCCTCGTCCAGCGCCTCCGCCGCTGCCGGCAGCGGGGTCAGCGCCGACGCCAACACCGCACAGCCCTCCACCGCCACGCCCCAGACCAACCACAACGCCGCCCACCGCACGCCGTCGGGCACCGCCGAGAAGTCCGACGGACGGTGCACCAACCGGATCAACTACGCAGGCGACCCGCGGTCCAACGCCGAGATCAAGACGATCGGCGAGAAGACCGGCCACTGCCCTCCCGTCCGACACCACTAAGTCCCGGGAACACGTGCCCACTTCAGCGGAAAATCCCTACGGAGCAGGCCCCTTCGCCGCCACCGCACGCCGATACCGATCCGACGCCTATGCGAAGGAGATGGACGTGACCGACGACGAGCAGCAGCTGGCCGTGCTCTTCAACACCCAGCCCGGCTACTCCGAGCCCGGCTTCTGGCGCGGTGTGAAGGCCGCCGCGGGCCTTGCCCGGATACGTTCGACGATGTCCTTCGCGGTCCGCGAGGCCGCAAAGGACAACTTCGAGCCTCTTGCCGGGCTGGCCCTCGACGCCTTCGGCCAGGACGCTCGCCACGAGGCTCTCGTCGACGCCCTCGCAGAGCACCTCGGCGGCACCCTCCAGGCCCGTGCCTCGGCCCGCTGGCCGGAGTGCCCTTCACCGTCAAGGAGAACATCCACGTGGCGGGGTGGGCGACCACGCACGGCGTGCGGAAGTTCCGGGATCACGTGACCGAGGCCGACTCCCCGCCGGTGCGCCGGCTCCGTGCCGCGGGAGCCATCCCGATCGGCCACACCAACATGCCCGACCTGGCGATCTCCTTGGACCCCGCGAGCCAGTTGTACGGCAGGACGTACAACCCCTGGGACCGGTCGAAGACCCCGGGCGCGGGCAGCAGCGGCGACGGGGTGGCCGTGGCGGTCGGCATGGCGGCGCTCGGGCTCGGCAGCGACTCCGGCGGCTCGGTGCGCATGCCCGCGGCCTTCAACGGGGTGGCCGCGCTGAAGCCGAGCTACGGCCGCTTCGCCGCCGACCACCGCATCATGGGCCAGGAACCGATGCTGGCCTCCCAACTCATCCCCGTCGACGGCCCGATCGCCCGCTCCGTCGCCGACCTGCGCGCGGCATACGAGGCGCTGGCGGGCGCGGACCTGGAGGACCCGCGGGCGGTCCCGGTACCCGCATGCGGCCCCCGCCCCACCGGCCCGCTCAAGGTCGGCATCGTGGCCGACCCGGCCGGAGTCGGCGTCCACCCCCAGATCCGCGCCGCCATCGACGAAGCGGCCACCGTCCTGGAGCGGGCGGGCCACGCCGTGGAGGAGGTGCAGATCCCCCGGCTGCCCGAGACCCTGGAGTGTTACGGCAAGCTCATCATGACCGAGTTCCTCGAGCAGACCGGCGCCCGCCTCGGCATCCAACGTGACTGGGCCAAGTTCCTGGACAGCTACCCACCGCTCCTCGGGACCACCTGCCCCCAGCCCGTCCCGGGGCCGACCTGCTCCCCGACGACACCGACGCCGAGAGCCACGCCCGGATGATGCCGGCGGGAGCCCTGTGCACCGTGACCTCCCTCGTCGGCGTGCCCGCGGTGAGCGTGCCCACCGGGTTCGCGGACGACATGCCACAGGCGTCCAGCTCATCGGCCTGAGCAGGCCGGCGCGGCATGCCGACGACGGGTCGGCAGCAGGTCGACGGGATGTCGGGCCTCCGGCGCGGTTGTCGGTGGTCCATAGGCGAAGTGTCGGTGCCCGCTGGAACCATGGACGACCAGCCGCTCCTTCCGGGGCGACCGTGCCCCTTTCGACCTTCCGACCAACGGAGCGCACCGTCATGTCGTCCCCATCCTCATCCTCCATCCCCACTTGGGATGTTCACCGGCTACCGCGCGCCGAAGGCAGCGTCTTCCTCGTCACCGGCGGCAACGCGGGCATCGGGTACTTCATCGCGGAGCAGCTCTCCGCGACCGGGGCCACCCTCGTGCTGGGCAGCCGGGACACGGCGAAAGCCGAAGCGGCCATGGCCTCGATCCGCTCGCGTGTGCCTGGCGCGCGGGTACGTTCCGTTCGGCTGGACCTCGCCGACCTTCCGTCGCTCAGCACCGTGGTGGACGCGCTGGAGACGCCTCGCCTCGACGCGGTGGTCCATAATGCCGGCGTCGCACTCGATGACCCACCACGTCGCGAAACCCGGGACGGCCACGAGGTCATGTTCGGCACCAATCACCTCGGGCACTTCGCGCTGACCGCCCGGCTGATGCCGCTGCTGTCGGCCGCACCGGCGGCACGCATCGTGACCGTCGGCAGTTTCGCCGCGAAATCGGAACGGCTGGACCTGGACGACCTTCAGTCCCAGCGGGACTATCGGGCCAAGCGCAGCTACGGACGTTCCAAGCTGGCCCAGATGTACTTCGGACTCGAACTCGACCGCCGCCTGCGCACCGCCGGCAGCTCGACGGCGAGCGTGGTGGTCCATCCCGGCGGCGCCCTGGACTCCCTCACCCCGTCACGACCGCCTGTCCATGTGCGACGCGTCGGTGCGCGACTGAGCGCGGCCCCCGCCGCCCTTGTGGTTCAGGGCAAACACACCGCCGCCTGGCCCGCGGTCCGAGCGGTGCTCGACCCGGCCGTGCACGGCGGGCAGTTGTGGGGACCTCGCGTGTTCGGGCTGCGCGGCGCCCCCAGGCAAGAAACGGTATGGAGTCATCTCGCCGACACCGCCGTCGCCGCCCGACTCTGGGACGCCAGCCGCGACCTGACCGGCCTCGACCCCGACCCGCGGCGCAGATAGCCCCGGCGGGCCGCACCGCGACCAACCCGCCTGCTCGAATCGCACAACTGAAGCCTGCACTCGACGGGGCATCGCGCCCCGGGACGCGACAGGATAATGCGGCAGTCAGTACCGGGACGGTGATGTCGGTCGGCGACAAGGACGCGCTTCTCGTCGCGATCTTCGACAGCTGGATCGATGCCGTGCACCGCGCCAGAACCGACGACCAAGACAAACCCCCCGCCGTCCCACCGTCCGCAGGCACCAAGGCAATCACGGCAGCAAGCACCGCAGCAGACACGGCCATGGCCTTGTTCGAGCCCTTCATCCGGCACTTCGCCCTCGACGAGGACCTCTCACGCGAGTACGCCGCGATCATCGTCCGAGGAGCACACGAGTCGGCGATCTTCCAGAACCTCGCGCTGTCCCTGATCGCCGAGATCACCGAGGTGCTCGCGCGGGCGGGCCTGGACGACGCCGACGCCGGCCGCGGCGCACGGGTCGTCTATTTCTCGTATCTCGGCATTCTCATGACCGTCTTGCACGGGACCTTCCGGGAGTCCGACGCGCTCAACGAACTGCGCGAGGCGATCGGATTCGTGCTCGCCCACGAAGGAGAGAAGGAATGACCGGCATACCCCATGTCTGGTGGCCCACCGCGCTGTTGGCACTGGTCGTCCCCGTTGAGTTTCGGCGACAACGGGTCAAGGCACCGACCGGGCCGACGAGCGCCGAGAGGTATTCGACTCCCCGCCCGCAGCGGCGGTGCGGCGACCAGTCGACTCCCCCGGCCATGTGCGCGGACAGGCGCGCAGCGGCCTTGCCGGTATTGGTACCAGTACCGGCAAGGCCACGAGGCGCATTCTTCCGTTTTGCTCTGTCTGGGATACTTGGTTCCATGCCGCGAACCCCACGCCCCGAACCCAAGCGCTCATGGCCCACGCTTCTTGCCGCCTGCATTTTCCCTGTGGGGCTCGACGGTCGCCAGCAAGAGTCCTGGTCGCAGTGGAACAACTGGCGGGTCTTCGTTCTTCTGCTCTTCGGGCCCCTCATGTTGATAGGGGCGTTCACCGCACGAGGCCCTGGGGTGACCTGGTGGGAACGGGGTGCCCTCGCTGCGGTCGGCGCCCTCGTCTCGGTGGTCCTGGTACGTGTGGTGATCGCGTACCGGCGACTCAAAGCCTCGGCCCGAACCGCCGCCTCCGCACCCTCCGACGGCGACGTCGCGCAGCCCGAAGCCGCCGACGCCAGCAGGTGACCGGGCAGCGTCCGGGCCCGTGGTGCCGCTGAGGGCAGGCGCTTGGGCGGGGCAGCTGGGCCAGCAGCCGCGCGGCAGCAACGACGGTGCGGGCGGCGGCGCGGCGCGATCGCGGGGGGAGAGAGATGACCGACAAGCCAGGACTACCCATCAACCCATGCCCCCGAGTTGGGCCCCACACCAGGCGGGCGCCGGCATGTAGGGCGCCTTGCGTCCTAGATCTGGTGCACTCTGCAGCCACCGGCACATCCGCCGACGGCATCGAAGGACGGGGGCGCAAACCCACGCGCCGGCGGGCGGGCCCCCGCAGACGAAAGGGCACAGATCATCGTGACCGAGGTCATCGAACTGCTCGGTAAGACCCTGATCCACACCACCCGGCTCCTGAAGAACGTCACACCGGAGCAGTACGGGCAGCCCACCCCCTGCGCCGAGTTCGACGTATACGCCCTGGCCAACCACCTGGTGGCCGGCAACCTCTACTACGTCCGCCTGGCGCAGGGCGGCGCTCCCGACTTCTCCCTGTTCGCGCAGGACCAGATCGGTGGCCGGCAGCCCGGCGACGCCTACGCCCGGGGCGCCGAGGACGCCCTCGACGCCTGGCGGACCGACGGCGCAGTGGAGCGTCGGATGCCGATGCCGGGCGGCGGACAGGGACCGTTGGTCACGGACCTGCACCTACTGGAGGCGACACTCCACGGCTGGGATGTGGCCACCGCCACCGGCCAGGACCGCCGCGGGGTCCCGGATGCCGTCCAGGCCGTCCATCAGCGCTGGTACGACAGGTTCCCTGACGCGCTCCGGTCCCAGACCAGGCTGTTCGGCCCGTCCAGGCCCGCGCCCGAGGGAGCTCCCGCCCTCGACGAGATCGCCGCCTACTTCGGTCGCACCGTCTGAAACGGCACTCCTCGTTCAGCGCCACCGACGAACCGCCCCCAACTACATGACGGTTCACTCCTCCAGGGCTGTCGCCAGGCGGTCGAGGTCGGCGAGGAGCGCCGGCATGCGCTGGGGCGGGATGGCCTCGACCATGCGCTGTTCGACGGCGTAGACGGCGGCCTGGACCGTGGCCAGGCGCCTGTGACCCTCCTCCGTGAGATGGGTGGGCAGGGCACGGCCATGGTCGACGGTCGCCGGACGGGTGATCAGGCCGGCTTCCTGCAGACCCCGAAGGACGACGCTGCCGGACTGCCTGGTGACGAAGGTCGCGCGGGCGAGTTCGGCGTTGGACATGCCTGGACTCAGGGCCAGCAGCTCCAGGGTGGCGTACTGCGGCACGGTGAGCCCATGCGCACGCAGGACCTTGTCCATGGCGCTGCGCAACGCCGCCTGGGCCCGTTTGATCAGGTATCCCACGTGCTGGGTGACGTCCGCCGCGGGGTGGGACGGGCCGGTGGGCTCACTCTCCATCATGTCAGCATTTTGACATAGGGGCGCACCCCCTCCTACCCTCACCCATGTCAAAGTTCTGACATATGAATGGAGGAAGTACCTATGTCTGTCGCCATCGACGGCCCCGACTTCGTCGCCCTGCAGGTCCGCGATGTGGCAGCGGCCGCGGCCTTCTGCGAGCAGCATCTGGGCTTGCGTCGGGCCGCGGTCTCACCGCCGCACGCGGTCGTGTTCGACACCAAGCCGACCCCGTTCGCCGTCCGCGAGCTCCTCCCGGGCATCGACCTCGCCGACGCCGCACGCCCCGGCCTCGGCGTGGTGCTCTGGTTCCGGACTCCCGACGCCCACCAGCTCCACGACCGACTCGTCGCCGCCGGAATCACGATCCTCACCCCGATGGCGAACAGCCCCTTCGGGCCGATGTTCTCCTTCGAGGGCCCGGAGGGCTACACGCTCACCGCGCACGGAGGCTGACCGGAGCCAGTCCAACGGCAGAGCGTCAGGCGTCAGGCCGCACGAGAGCCTCCCCTTCCCCCTCCCCCGCTCTCCTGAAGCGGGTGTCCGTGATGGACTGGAAGCCGCACGCCGCATCCCTCGCCCGTGCCGTCTCATATCCGACGTCCGACTGGCATGGGCCGCTCAGGGATGTACGCCGGCACCTGTGCGTGCCCCGCTGGTACGCCTCGGGCCCCCACGGATGGACAGTAACCAACGGAGCGGACGACACCGAGGCGTGGATGCAAGCCGCGTACACGGGCCAGACGCTGGTGACCCGCGTCGGCCCGCTGCACGCCGACCACGCGCCCCGGACAGCCGGTGACCGGCCACCCCACCTCGTCCTCCACCCATCCCGGTCTCGTGGTGCAGATGCTCCAGCACGGACGCTTGCACTCCGGGGCCCGCATCCTGGATCTGGCGACCGGGTCCGGCTACAGCGCTGCCCTGGCCTGCCGGCGCTTCGGGGACCGGTACGTGACCACCCTGGACGTGGATGCCTACCTCGCCGAGGCAGCGGCCGACCGGCTCGGCAGCATCGGGTTTCACCCGCAGGTCGTCACCACAGACGCCGGCGGCGGGCACCTCCCGAGCGGGTCGGCCAATGGAGCGTGTTCGGTGGGGAGTTGACTGGCCGGCACAGCCGCTCTGTGCTTCCTGCGCAGGCGTCTCCCGCAGCGGGGACGGTAGTGGTGTCGGCCTTCTGAGGGGCGGGGAGATTGGGTGCGCAGCAGCGATCCCCTGCGAGGGCGCAGCACGGCGACCCCGCACGGCCGGTGGCCGCACAGGTGTGGCGGAGGGGCGCCTGCAGCGCGCAGGGGAGGTGGTTACCGCGTACCGGAGGTCGGAGACGACATACGGATGCGGGGCCGACTGTGGCCCGGACTTCCGGAATGGCCGTCCATGTCTCTCGCCTCCTTGCGGCCGGGACGCACGAGCGCCGGACGGACACGACAAAGCGCGGACCAGCCCACCATGGCTGGTTCACCCCAGCTCGTCAGAGCTTTGGACACTCCACGGCGCAATCCCCGTACCGGGGAAGCCACTTGGGGTCACGGCACGGGATCAGTGGTCGTCCCAGTGCCCGTCGTGCAGGGCGTGGCGGTGCCCGTCGTGGACGTAATCCACATGGTCGGCGTGCGGTATGGCGACGTGGCCGCATCCGGGCCGGTGCTGGTGGTCGTGGTCCTGGTGGACCGTGTGGCCTGTGGGCTCGCACTCGTCGGCGTGGCCGTCATGGATCCGGTGCACGTGCCCGCCGTGTACGTAGTCGACGTGGTCGTCGTGCGGGACGGCGACGTGCCCGCATCCCGCCCCGTGCTGGTGCGTGTGGTTCGCGTGAGAAGTGTGCGCACTGGCCAGCATGGCAAACCCTGCTCTCTCCCCCCGCGTCAACGGATCCCTTCCGACGGGAGAGATCCTGCACCTTCAGTGTTAACCAAGCTTGGCATTCACAAAAGTCGCCGGAGGTCGGCCGGAATCAGGGTGGTTCCGATCCCGGTGCACTCCGCGCGCACAAATGGACATGGAATTCATTTTCATCTAGCGTTGGCGGAACCGCTACTGAGCCGTGGACGCAGAGCACCGGCTCACCGGCATGTGACCGCACTGCCTGCCTGTGCCTTCGCCGGACGGACTCACAGAAGCGAGCTCACGGAAGCGAGGAACCACCACGATCAGCAGGAACGCGTCAACACACTGTGGCTCCGGGTGCGTTCGCCCATGCATGCGGCTCGGCGCTCAAGACGTCCGTCGAGGAGATCCCATGCCGTTGCCCGGCCAGCTGTCAGCGCGACCGCCGCAGTTCCCCGAACTGAAGGAGGCCGTGCGGCGTCTGCTCGGCCTCGACGAGGACAACGCCGTGGTGATCCGCCAACTCGCCTGCACCGAGCCCGGCTGCCCGCCGCTGGAGACGGTCATCGCCGTCCTGCCGATGGACGGCCCCGCCCGCCGCTGGACCCTGCACCGCCCGGCCGACCAGGTCACCGAGGGCGACCTGCGCCGCCTGCTCGCCACCGCACCCGAAGGAGCCTGACCCGTCATGACCGACACCGCCGACCGGACACCGCAGGCCGTAGAAACCGCCGACGCCGTGGACGACCGCGTACCCGTGACCGTACTGACCGGGTTCCTCGGCTCGGGCAAGACCACGCTGCTCAACCGCATCCTCACCGAGCAGCACGGCCTGCGAGTCGCCGTCATCGAGAACGAGTTCGGCGAGGTCGGCATCGACGACGCCCTCGTCCTGGACGCCGAAGAAGAGATCTTCGAGATGAACAACGGCTGCATCTGCTGCACCGTGCGCGGCGATCTCATCCGCATCCTGGGCGCGTTGATGCGCCGCCGGGAGAAGTTCGACCACATCCTGATCGAGACCACCGGCCTCGCCGACCCCGCACCCGTCGCCCAGACCTTCTTCATGGACGACGAGATCGCCGCCCAGCTGCGCCTGGACGCCATCGTCACCCTCGTCGACGCCGCCCACGTCCTGCAGCACCTGGACGAGGTGAAGCCCGAAGGCGTGGAGAACGAGGCCGTCGAACAGATCGCCTTCGCCGACCGCATCGTGCTCAACAAGACCGACCTGGCCGACGAGGCCACCGTCGCGAAGGTCTTCTCGCGCATCCGCGCGATCAACTCCGGCGTCCAGATCATCCCCGCCCAGCACGCCGAGATCGACCTGCAACAGGTCCTCGACGTGGGCGCGTTCGACCTCGACCGCGTGCTCAGGGGCGACCCGTCCTTCCTCACCGACACCGAGCACCAGCACGACACCACCGTCACCTCCGTCGGCATCGACCTGCCCGGCGAGCTCGACGAGGACCGGCTCAACCAGTGGCTCGGCACCCTGCTGCGCACCAAGGGCGTCGACATCTTCCGCTCCAAGGGCCTCCTGGCCATCGCGGGCGCCCCCAAGCAGTACGTGTTCCAGGGGGTGCACATGCTGCTGGTCGGCGAGTTCGGCCGCGACTGGAAGGACGGGGAACTCCGCGGCAACCGGCTGGTGTTCATCGGCCGCAACCTGGACCGCGCCGAACTGGAACGCGGCTTCGCCGGCTGCCTGGCCACCGCCGGAGCCGTCGTATGAGCATCGCCGCACCCGACGCCGACCTGGGCGTCGTCTGGGACCTCACCTTCGACGACGCCCCCGTGGCACTCAGCACCGAACATGATCTCGTCACGGTCGCCGGAGCCGAGGGCACCACCGGCGTCTTGGAGGCCGCCACCGGCGCCGCCGTCGGCACCGTCGAACTCCCCGGCGGCGCACTGCATGCCGCCCTGTCCCCCGACGCCCGGCACCTGGCGGCCACCGGCCCGACCGGATACGCGCTGTGGCGGCGGGAAGACGGCACCACCACCGTCAGGGAAAGCGGCGCCTGGTCCTCGGCCGTCCGGTGGGCGGATGCCGAGCGGTTCGCCGTCACCTCCGGCCGTCGCGCCCTCGTACTGGACTCCGGCGGCCAGGAGTTGTGGGCCACGGAGCCGGCCGCCAGTACCGTCACCGACCTGGCCTGGATGCGGGGCGGCCGACGTCTGGCGGTCGCCGCCTACGGTGCGGTGCGCTGCCACGAGCGCCACCAGGCCGCCCCGGTGCGGACCTACCCCTACATCGGCTCCCATCTGGCGCTGGCTGTCGCCCCCACCGACCGGTGGATCTGCAGCGGCAACCAGGACGCCTCCATCCACATCTGGCGCACCCGCGACGGCAGTGAACTGACCATGTCCGGCTACCCGGAGAAGGTCTCGCGCCTCGCCTTCGACGACTCGGGCTGCTGGCTCGCCGCCGACGGCGCCCCCGACGTCACCGTGTGGGACTTCCGCGGCAAGGGCCCGGCCGGCACCGCACCACGGTCGCTGCGCTGCCACGAAACCGTCACGGCCCTGGCCTGGCGTCCCGGTCCCGACGGCCACCTCGCCACCGGAGGCCACGACGGCACGATCGCACTGTGGCGGGCCACCGCAGGACGGCCGGAAACCCGGCTCCGCCCCGCGCGCATCCTCGACGGCGATGCCGCGGTGACGGCGCTCGCCTGGGCGGGGCCGCAACTGCTCGTCTCCGCGTACCGCGACGGCCGCGTCCGCGCCCACCACCTGCCCTCCCGGACAGCCCTGTGACCACGCACGGGGTGATCGGCGCAGCCCAGCCCCGCCCGGTCACCCTGGTGGTGTGCCGGGGGTGCTGCTGCGGCAACCCGCGCAAGCACCCCGGCAGCGACCACGCGTGGCAACTGGACCGGCTGTACGCGGCGGCTGCCGACTCCGGCGGCCAGTTCACGGTGCGTACGACGGACTGCCTGGGTCCCTGCGACCAGGCCAACGTCATCGTTGTCCAGCCTTCTGGCGAGGGGCGGCGCCGCGGCGGGCGCGCCACGTGGATCGGCTGGGCCATGGACGATGCCGCAACGGACGACATCCTGCGCTGGGCCTCCGACGGCGGTCCGGGGATCGCCGAGCCGCCGCCCACGTTGGAGCTGCAGTTCATCCGCCCGCCGGGCGAGATGCCCAAGCGCGCACGCGGGCGGGGCCTTGCACGCCGGTGAGGCCGCGGCCGGTCGGCTCGCCGCCAAGTGCCCATGGCCCGAGTGCCCGGCGCACAACGCCTCGGCCGTAGGGGAACCGAGCCCGCCGAGTGCGGGTCCGGCGGCCCCCATGGACGGAGCCACGGTCGCGACCGTCGCCGCCACCCTCCAAGCCCTCGCGGCCCCTTCCCGCCTTCGGATCCTCACGACACTCCGGCAGGAGCCACGCTCCGTCACCGAACTCGCCGCCGCCATCGGCCGGGAACAGTCCGCCGTCTCCCACCAGCTCCGCCTGTTGCGCATCCTCGGCCTGGTGACCGGCGAACGGGCGGGGCGTCGCATGGTCTACCGACTCCACGACAACCATGTCGCCCAACTCCTCGACGAGGCGGTCCACCACGTCAAGCACCGCACACTCGGGGCCAAGGACAGCCGAGGGTAAAGGCCGGCCACGAGCACATGTCACATGGCACACGGAGAGCCGTGGAAGCTCGGTGCCACGTCGGGTCACCGGTCTCGCGCCGATGGGCAGCGCCCGATACCACCGGCGGCCAGGGCACACGCTCAAGGGCATCTTCTTACGCTTCAGTGGCCCACTTCTCATGGCCCGCCGCTGAGCGTCTGCCTCCCATGGTGCACCTCTGGCTATCCCGCGCCCGCGCCGTCACCGCACGGGCGCCTGCTCCTGGTTGCAGTCCGGGCAGAGGCCGGCGAGCTCGACGGTGTGCCGGACGTTGGCGAAGCCGGAGGTCCGGGCGGTCTTCTCGGCCCAGGTCTCCACGGGTTCCGAGTCGACCGTGAGGCTGAGGCCGCAGGCGGTGCAGATCAGGTAGTGGCGGTGGTCGGGGCCGGGGCGGTAGCGGAAGAGGCGTTCGCCGTTGCTGTCGCGGACGACATCGGCGCGGCCGGCCTCGGCGAAGGCGGTCAGGGTGCGGTAGACCGTGGACAGGCCGACCGGGGTTCCGTCGTCGGCCAGTTGGTTGTGCAGTGCCTGGGCACCGACAAAGCCTTCCACCGCCATCAGGGCCGCCAGCACTATGGCGCGTTGCTGGGTGAGGCGGCCGATCAGCGCCACTTCCTGCGCCGGTGCGGCGGTGTGCGGTCGGTTGCGTGCCATCACCGTGCTTTCGTTCATGCCCCCGCGAGGGCCGGGGTGGGGGTACGGGCGGCGGGCCGCCGTATCAGGAAGGTGGCGGCGTAGACGGTGGTGGCGGCGGCCATGATGGCGAAGCTCGGCGGCATCTTCGGCAGTGCGGAGGAGGCGAGGAGCCCTGCCCACATCTCCAGGACCGCCAGTGCGGCGGAGAGGGCGAGGGCCCGATAGGGGCGGTCGGTGAGCCGGATCGCGGCGCCGGCGGGTGCGGCCAGCAGGCCGAGCAGCAACAGGGAGCCGACCGCCTGGGTGGCCTCGGCGGCGCTGACCCCGGCCAGGGCGAGGAAGCTGTATCCGAGCAGGCGGACGGGCACGCCGCGGGCGGCGGCCACGGCTTCGTCGAGGGTGGCGAACAGCAGCGGGCGGGCGATGAGCAGTACCAGCAGGCAGACGCCGAGGGCGACCAGTGCCGCCGCGGTCGCCTGCCCGGCGGAGATGCCGAAGATCGAGCCGAAGAGCACGCTGACCCCGGCGGTGCCGTTGGCGGTGCTGCGGGAGGTGGTGTAGAGGGTGACGAAGAAGGCTCCCAGGCCGAGGATCCAGGAGAAGATGCTCCCTATGACGACGTCATCGGGCCGGGCTCTGCGGCCGAGGGTGCCGAAGAGCAGCGCTATGGCGACGGTGGCGGCGAACAGCCCGAGGCGCAGGTCGTAGCCGAACGCGAGGGCGGCCATGGCACCGGTGAAGGCCACGTGGCTGAGGGCGTCGCCGGTGAACACCTGGGCGCGCAGGACGAGGAAGCAACCGACAAGCCCGCAGGCCGCGGCGATGGCACTCCCCGCGAGCAGGGCGTGCTGGAAGAAGGGCTGGGCGAGCGGCGATGCGGCCAGCAGAGCAGTCATGCCGTGATCTCCTTGACCGACAGGGACGGCCGGATCCGGCCGCGGATCGCGTACAGCGCGTGCGCGCCGCGGGCGATGACGTATCCGGCGAAGGCGAACGAGGTCACGAAGAAGCCCAGCGGGTACGGCGAGTAGTAGGCGGCGGTCAGCCCGAGCCAGGTGGCCGCGAGCGCCAGGAGCACGGCGAGCGCGAGGCTCAGGGCCGGACGGGCGGTGAGGGTCTGGGCGGTTGCTGCGGGGATGACCATCAGGGCGAAGACGAGCAGGGTCCCCGTGATCTGGCTGGCCTCGGCGGTCGCCGCACCGAGCAGAACAAGAAAGAGCACTGAAAGAGCGCGGACCGGGACTCCGCGTCCGGCGGCGACCTGGGGGTCGACGGACGCGAAGAGCAAGGGACGCCCCATGAGCGCCAGCACCGCGAGCACCCCGATGCCGACACCCGTCAACACGGTCACCTGCGTCGAGGTGATACCGAGGAACGTTCCGAACAGAATGGTCTGCGGCCCCTCCAACAGGCCCTTGTACAGGGCGGTGAAGAGGAAGCCGGAGGCGAGGAGGAAGGCTTGGACGGTTCCGGTGAGCGCGGCTTCCTCGTGGTCTCCGCTGCCGCTGCCGCGTAGGGCCGCGATGACCAGGGCGGCGGCCACGCACAGGGCGAAGTATCCGTAGACCGCGCTGACCCCGAGCAGGACCGCACCGGCCGCGCCGGGGAAGGCGACCGCGGAGACGGTGTGCGCGGCGAACGTCTGCCGCCGCAGGACCACGAACCAGCCCACCACTGCGGAGACCACCGCCACGATCGCCCCCGCGCGAAAGGCGTTGACCATGAACGGGAACGACCACATCTGCTGGAAGTCGCCGATGAGGTTCCAGGACCAGGCAGGTGCGGCGGTGTCAGCCAGCAGCATGGCCGCCTCCTGACGCATCGTGGCGGTCGGCGTGGACGGCGGGCGCCTCGGGCTGGCCGACCACGACCAGCCGCCCGTCGGAGGTCCGCAGCACCTCGACCGGGGTGCCGTAGAGCCGGGTCAGCGTCTTTGAGGTGACGACCTCCTGCGGGGTGCCGGCTGCCGCGCCGCCCTCCGCCAGGTACACGACCCGGTCGAGGTGGTGGAGTATCGGGTTCACGTCGTGGGCGACCATCACCACCGCCACCCCCTCCTGATGACAGATCCGGCCGATCAGCGCGGCCACCGCACTCTGGTTGGGCAGATCCAGACTGTCCAACGGCTCATCCAACAGCAGCAGTTCGGGGCGGCGGACCAGCGCCTGCGCGATCAGCAGCCGCTGCTGCTCACCACCGGAGCACTGCCCGATCGGCCGCTCCGCATACCCCGACGCCCCGACCAACTCGACGACCTCGGCGACGCGTTCACGCTCGGCCCGGCGGCGGGCGGTCGGGAACGGCAGGGGCACGCCCCAGCGGTCGCCGTCCAGGCCCATGCGGACAACGTCGATACCGCGGATGCGCATCGAGGCGTCGAAGCTGCGGCGCTGCGGCAGGTAGCCGATCCGGTCGTTGGCCTGCCCCGGACGAGCACCGAGGACCCGGACCTCGCCGCCCGCGGCGGGCAGCGCGCCGAGCAGGACCTTGATCATGGTGGATTTGCCGACGCCGTTGGGGCCGAGGACGGCGGTGAACTCGCCGGGCTCGATGCGAAGGTCCACGCCCGCCCACAGAGTGCGGCCGCCGACGCGCACGGCGGCGCCGCGCAGCGCGACCACCGGGCCGCCTCTGGCTCCTGCCGCCGTGCCGTCGGTTCGGGGCGCGGGGACGGTGTGGCCGCTACGGTCGCTGTCGGCGGCGGCTTCGCGGACCTTCGCTATCGGATTCATGGAGTGACGTCACTTCCCGGTCGCCTTGGCCAGGGCCTGCTCGATGCCCTGGAGCTGGGTGGTCTGCCACTGCTGGAAGGTGGCCCCGGCGGGGGCGAGGGTCTCGGTCACCGTGGCGACCGGGATGCCTGCCGCCTTGGCCGCCTTGACCTGCGCCTGCACGTCGGGCGTGGAGTTCTGGGAGTTGTAGACGTAGACCTTGATCTGCTTGTTCTTGATCTGGTCGTCGATGGTGGCCTTGTCCTTGGCCGTGGGGTCGGTCCCCTCGCTCATCGCGTCCAGGAACGTCTCGGGGGTGAGCATCTTCAGCCCCAGCCCGTCCGACAGCGGCGTCACGATCGACTCGGAAGCACCGATCGGGGTGCCCGCGTACTTCGCCTTGATGTCGGCTATGAGCTTGTTGTAGCCGGCGAGCGTCTTGGTCTCGAAGGTCGTCTTCTGCTGGTCGAAGGAGGCGACGTCGGCCGGGTCGAGCTTCTTGTAGTCCGCGGTGATCTTCTCGATGACCTTGTGGACGTCGGCCGGGGAGTACCAGCGGTGCGGGTTGCCGCCCGGCTTCACGCCGACCAGATCGCCGACCTTCAGCTCGGTGCGCCCGCTTCCGGGGTTGGAGGCGAGCAGCTTGTCGGCCCAGGCGTCGTAGCCGATGCCGTTGACGATGGCGTACTGGGCACCGGCCACGGTACGGGCGTCGGCGGCGGTCGGCTCGTAGTCGTGCGGGTCGGTGTCGGGGTTGGTGATGATGCTGGTCACCTTCACGTGGCTGCCACCGAGTTGGGAGGCGATGCTGCCCCAGAAGTTCTCCCCCGCCACCACCTGGATCATCTTGCCCGAGCCGCCACCGGTGGCGGCGGTGTTGCCGGTCTTCGCCGGGGAGGTCGAGCAGGCCGTGACCGTCGCTGCGGTCGCGACTGCCATCGCGGCACCGAGCGCGATGCGTACGGGTCGTCGGACGGAACGTGGGGAGGGGAAAGCAGCGGGGGACATACAGGACTCCTTCGGGCAATGCCGGATACGGAGGGGGCGCGATCCGGCCACATGGCGACATGCACACGCTAGATGGAAATGATTTCCATATCAATCAAAGATGAAAACCGTTGCCATCTTTTGACCTGGCGTGCGATACCGCCCCAATGCCGCCACCGCCAGCCACCTCTGTGAACCGCCGAGCCCCCTGAAGCCCGGCGTCCATCAATCGACGATGCCCCTCCCTAGAATTCACGCTTCCCTGAATTCAGGATCACATGTACATTCGCCGGGTGCTGACTCTCGCCTCCGAGGCCGACGTTCTCGCGCGGTTCGGCCGCGCCCTCGCCGACCCGATCCGCTGCCGCCTGCTGCTGGCACTTCGCGAAGCCCCGGCTCACCCGTCCGACCTCGCCGAGGCTCTGGGGATCTCGCGGACCCGACTGTCGAACCACCTGGCCTGCCTGCGCGACTGCGGCCTGGTCGTCGCGATCCCCGTCGGTCGCCGAACCCGCTACGAACTGGCCGACCCCCGCATCGGACACGCCCTCGACGACCTGCGCACCGCCGTCGTCGCGGTGGAAGCGGACCGCTCTTGCCCCGACGCCGAGCGAAAGAACTGCTGCTGATGGCCACCGCGCCCGCCCGCTCCGACGACCCCACCCGGCAGGAGACCCTGACCCGGCGCATACGACTGCTCGTCGCAGCGACCATCAGCTACAACGCCGTCGAGGCCGCCGTGGCCCTCACGGCCGGCACGGCAGCCTCCTCCGCCGCGCTGGTCGGCTTCGGCCTCGACTCGGTCATCGAGGTCTCCTCCGCCGCCGCGATCGCCTGGCAGTTCTCCGCCGCAGACCAAGCCGTACGGCAGGCACGCGAACGAACCGCCCTGCGGCTCATAGCCTTCTCGTTCTTCGCCCTGGCCGCCTACGTCGCCACCGACGCGATACGGGCACTGGCCGGCGCAGCCGAGACCCGCCACTCGCCGGCCGGGATCCTGCTGGCCGCCCTCTCGCTCATCGTCATGCCGGTCCTGTCCACCGCCCAACGCCGCGCCGGGCGTGAGCTCGGCTCGGCCTCGGCTGTCGCCGACTCCCGACAGACCCTGCTGTGCACATACCTGTCAGCGGTACTTCTCGTCGGCCTGCTCGCCGACACCCTCCTCGGCTGGACTTGGGCCGACCCCGTCGCCGCCCTCGCCATCGCCGCAGTGGCCGTGAAGGAAGGCCGCGCCGCCTGGCGCGGAGAGAACTGCTGCGCCGCTCTCGCCATCTCCCCCACCCCGCACACCGAAAAGGCAGCGGACGCTTGCGGCTGCACACCACCATGCGACTGCTGCGCCTGACCGTGCCAAACCGACGACCTACGCCGCTTCGTCACCGAAGGCCGCCCCCTGCGATGCACCCGCATCCACCGTGCCTCCGGCCAGGGGTGCATCGCACCCGCTGAGCTCATACCTCGCGACGGCTCGGCCGAAGGTCAGCCTCTGCCTTCGGAGGCCGCCTTGTGGCTCGGGCACTGGTCTCGCGTCACTTACGGCTGAATCGAGTACGCGCCCCAGCACCCGCACCGGACGCGCCGGGCCATGCTGTCCCCAAGCCCCAGCAGCGGCTCGAATCCTCTACACCCCGACCGGCCTCTGCCGGGGCTGCCATCTCGGTCAGTTCCAGGTGGCGACGAGGGCATGGCTGCGCCTGCCCGGCGGCAGCATTGCTTCCGGGGAGTGCCGGTACGCCAGCTCGGAGGAACGCTGTCCGCCATGCTGGGCGGCGCACCGGCAACACCGTGGTCACCCGGAACCGGAGCCGCTCACGCCGCGACCGCCTGAGGGGCTCCCACGCAGGTCTCGGCAGCCCTCAACCAGCCGGTGAGGTCGGCGCGGGCCCGGGCCACCCGGGAGCGCACCGTGCCGATGGGACACCCCACGACCGCCGCGGCATCCGCATAGGGCATCCCGACCAACTGCGTGAGAACGAATGCGTCGCGCCGCTCGCGATCGAGTGCGTCGAGCAGTTCGCTCAACGCCAGGCCGTCGTCGAACCCCGGCAGTCCGCTGGGCTGCCGGGCTTCCGCGACCGCCTGCCAGTCCTCGACGTCGGCGATACGCGGACGGGCGGCGGCGGACCGGTAGCGGTCGATCACCACACGGCGGGCGATCGACAGCAGCCAGGTGCGGGCGCCGGAGCGTCCGGCGAATCGCGGCAGGCTGGTGAGGGCGCGCAGGAACGTCTCCTGGGCGAGGTCGTCGGCACTGTTCGTGTCGCCGCTCAGGCGCGCCACGAACCTCCACACATCGCGGTGGGAGGCGCGGATGAAGCGCTCGACGGCGACCGGGTCACCGTCCCGTGCGGCCAGCGCCAAGCTGGTCAGTTGCTCGTTGTCCACTGCCGGCTTACCGCGGGGCGTACCAACAAGGGCAGGAATCATCACCACATGTCCTTCGCAGGTGCGGGCCGTACCAAGGCATGGCACGGCCCGTCGCTGAGCGGCACTCCGAGCACCCATACGAAGGTCGATGACGACGTCACGGGACGACGTCGAACAGCCGACGGGCGTACGTCTACGGGCAGGCCGGAGTGCCGCAGGGCCAGGGCCGGCGTGTGGGGCAACAGTGCTCACGGATGAGAAGGCAGCCGCGCGGACACGCCGGTACTCCGCCCGCCACCGATGCAATGCACCATGCAGAAAAGGGGAGTGGGGGATCCCGGACGACATCGGCAGCATGGCGTCACTGACGGCTTCGGCGTCAATGACGGCATCGCAGAATCCCGGACGGGGCCGGGAAAGTCCCAGGACGAGCGGTCAGCAGCAGGCGGAGAGCCTCGGCGGGCCCCTGCGGGAGACGACGTAGTGGAGGAGCGCCCCGCGCAGGTGCACGACATGACCCGCGGCGGCCAGCGGGCGAGCGGACGGCTTCAGGCCAGTCCAGCCCAGCGCCGTCAGGATGAGCAGCAGGGGGGCGAACAGCACCGCGGCCACGCTGCGGGCGAGCCGGAACGCGGCGGTCTCACCGCGCCACAGCCACAGGCCGCACACCAGCGCGGCCAGTGCGTGGGCGAGGAACATGCCGAGCGCCCCGTGGCCGGAATGCATGAGCCGCATCTGGCTCATATCGCCGTGCATTGCGGCCATATGCCCCACGTGCGCGGCGGAGGTAGCAGGTGTGTCGGCCATACCCGCCATGCCACTCATCCCGGGCATGCCGTCCATCGGCGTCGGCGGGGGCGCGGGGGCGGTGCCCAGGCCGAGGCCGGCCTGATGCAGCATCCGGGCCGCCAACGCCTGCGACCCAAGCGAAGGACCGGCGCCCGTCACATCGCACAACAGCCTTACCGCCCAATGCCTTTCGGGCGCGACCGCGGCGGGCGTTCCGCACTGGCACGACTGCGCCAGGTCGAACAGGGAGTGCAGAGCGAGTTGAGCCACGACGGTGGAACCGGTCACGACGAACGCGCCGCGTTCCCGCCCTGCCAGCCACCAGGCCGCCGATCCCGTGACGCCGAGCGCGGTAGCAAGAGCCCACCAGGGCAAGGGCTGCGCGGACATCAACGCATGCCCCAAGGCCGCGGTCGTCACGCACACAACCGCGAAGATCGCGGCGCGCACAGCGCGTGAAACCGACCCGGCAGTCATGTTGGACATCGTGCCAGCCACCCCGCCCGCGTGGGAGGGTGAGGACAAGGTGACTCTCGGCACTGGTGGCGCGGCCTCACCGCTCGCCGGGACAAGACCGCCACGGCAGCGATCAAGGGTCTCTCGCGGAAGCCCTGGTGGGGCGGCAGTACTCCGTCCGCCCCACCAGAGCCTTGCCCGGTATGCCGGTTGGCTACGGGCGCTACGGGCGGGCGGAGCGGCTGCGATGGAGGGCGACGGCGGCCGTGCCTATGCCCAGGACGCCCGCGATCAGGCCCGCGATGCCCAGGCCCCGCGTGGTCGAGTCGCCGGCGGCGGAAGCGGAAGCCTTGGGAGCCGCGGAAGCGGAGGGGGCGGCTTCGTCTGCGGCCTTGGTGAGTTTCAACACCGGCGCCGGGTTCTCCGGCTCGGCCTGACCGGCCTTCGGCTCTTCGATCCAGCGCACGACCTTGCCGTCGGAGTAGGTCTGGAGCGCCTTGAAGGCCAACTGGTCGGTGTCATCGGGGAGTTGCCCGAAGGCGACGGTGAAGTCCTGGTACTGGCCGGGCTGGATACTGCCCTTGGTCCAGGTGATCTGCGAGACGGCTTCGTTGATGGTGCCGTCGTCCGTCTTGATCGGGTTCTTCAGCTTGGTGGTCGTCACGTGCGCCGTCCAGCCGGGCTCAGGGGTGACGAGCACCGAAGGGATGGGGTGATCCGTGGGCAGGAAGACCTGGACCTGCGTGGTGTCGGCGTTGTCCTCCTCGTTCGGGACGCGGAAGGTCAGGGTGCCGTCGGTGGCGCCCTTCGGGTAGCTGCCGGGGTGGACCGTCACGTGTGCGAAGGCCGAACCGGCGGCTGTGAGCAGCCCGGCCGTGGCGAGGGCGGTGACGAGGGTGGTACGGCGCAGAGCGCGCCGGAGGGTGGTGTGTGTCAAGGACACGGGGGACTCCGTACTGATCGGCCGGCGGCTGTGATCAGCCGTCGTAGGGCATGGGTGAGCAGGCCGTCGCGGGGAACGGCTCACGAACAGAACTCGGTACGGGTCCGGAAGCGGTGGGCCGCGGCGTGACACCGCGTGGCGCAGCAGTGCCTGGCGCAGGGGCCGTTGCCCGGTTGTCCGCCCGCTGGGTACGACCGTGTGCACAAGAGCGGGCAGCCGGCCCTCACGGGCACCCCACCACGCCACCAGCCCCGGCACCAGCATGGCGGCTCTGCGCAGCAGGGACCACAGCGCCGCTTCGCCCCGCCGCAGCCACCAGGACGCGAGCAGGGCCGCCGCCGTGTGTGCCGCCGCGACGTGGGCCATCGGGTGGGGGTGCGCCATCATCCGCGTCGCGTGCATGCCCATCGGCATGCTGGTTGCGGTGAGGCGCCGGGCCGGGGCCTGGGCAGCGTTGAAGGCCAGGTGCAGCCCACCCTGAGTGGCGAGCATGGCGCCGCCGATCCCCGGCAGAGACCGCTCTCGGGCGCTCAGCAGGTAACCGAGAACGAGGACGGCGAGGAAGCCGATCCCGTCCGCCCGCACCGGTGGCGCCGAGCCCGCCGCGAGCTGGTGACCCGCGGCGGACAGCGTGAGGCACACCGCGGCGAACACCGCGGCGCGCAGGATCCGCAGCGCCGGGGACGCATACATGACGGCCGGATTCTCCCCTTCAGGCCGGAGTGCATACCTGACCGTTGTCCTCATTCGCACAACCTTCGTTTCACCTCCTCGCCCGGCTTGTCGCTCGGCTCCCGGCTTGTTGCTCAGCCGAGGAAGCGGCGCAGCGGGGCGATCCGGCGGATCACCAGCCAGTCCAGGGTGAGGACGAGCAGCATGGAGATGCCGGCGAGGGGCATGGCCACGCCGAGGATCAGCATGATCAGCGCGACGCCGCGGGTCACGCGGGCGTCCTGGGCGCGGCGGGGCGCGCCCAGGCCCTTGCCGGTCGGGCGGCGGCGCCACCACATGACGACGCCGCTGACGGCCATGCCGATGACGGCGAGGCAGGTGCCCAGGGCCACCAGCAGATTGGGCAGCCCGAACCGCTCGCCCTGGTGGAGGGCGATGCCTTCCTCGACGAGCTTGGACAGCAGGCCGTACTGAGGCCAGCCGTAGGAGGCGAGCACCTTGCCGGAGTACTGGTCGAGGAAGAGGGTGCGCTGCTTGGCGGGGTCCGCCTCGGACTTGCCGGAGATCGTGTAGACGCCCCTCGGGCCCTGCGGCAGGGTCACGGTGAAGATGCCGGGCACGCGCTCACGGTGCGCGATGGAGACCGCCTGCTCGATGGACAGGCTGCCCGGCGCGGCGCCGCTGCCACCCTGGCCCATGTGACCGGCGTAACCCTCATGCCCTTCGTGCCCCTGATGCCCGTCAGCCGACTGCGACGTCGGGACCTGGACCTTCTCCGCCGCCCAGGGCACGGAGGTGTCGGGGTTGGAGGTGAGGTGGTCGGCGGTGGTCGGGACCTTCGAGGAGACCTTGTACTCCTCCGGACTCGGGGTGCCCTGCTTCGTGGCGGTGATGACCTTCTGCAACTGCTGGCCCCAGACCCCGGTCCACGGCAGGCCGGTGGCGATGAGCAGCAGCAGGAAGACGGAGACGGCCGCGCCGACGGTGGCGTGCCAGCGGCGCAGCCCGCGCCGTCCGGTACGGCCGCGGCGCGGGCGGGTCCGCCACCACAGGTACAGGCCGGTGAAGGTCAGGATCGCGGCCCAGGACGCGGCAAGCTCCGTGAGGCGGTCGCCGACGGTCCCGCTGAGCAGTTTGCCGTGGAGGTTGCGGACGGTCTGCATGAAGGTCTTGCTGTTGTCGACCGACCCCAGCACCTTGCCGTCATACGGGTTCACGTACACCGACATGGTCGGCGCCCAGGGGCCACCACCGTCGGCGGCGAGGGTGACCATCGTGCTGTGCGCGCGATCGCTCGGCGGGGTCACCGACTGGATGGTCGCGTCCGGGTTCGCCCTTCGTACGGCGTCCACCTGCTCGGCGAGCGCCACCGGCTTGGCGCTCTGCGCGGCGTGGACGGTGCGCAGGTCCTTGTAGACCCAGTCTTCATAGGCGGGCTTGAACAGGTAGATGGCGCCGGTCACGGCGAGCAGTACCAGCAACGGGGTGACCAGCAGACCGGCGTAGAAGTGCCAGCGCCACAGGGTCTTGTAGAGCTGGTTACGGGAGGGCCGTGCGCGGTCGGTGCCACGGTCCGGTTCGGTCTCCGAAGTGGTGTCCGGCCTGTCTTCGGACACGCTCGGGGCGTGCGTCATCGCAAGTTGTCTTTCGTCGTACCCCGCGGCTGGGCAGCGCCGACCGCAGGTGATCGCAGCAGGAATCCGGGCGGCCGCGAGTACAGACACGGCCGCCGGGCGACGGGCGTGCGTACCGAGACGCCGTCCGGGATGCCGCGTGTGCGCCGCGCAGGGCACGGCGAAGCACAGGCTCCGGCCTGCGGAGCCCGCGCACCACGCGGTGATCAGTACGAGAAGGACAGCGGAGGACCGCGGCGGATGACGGCGTGCCGGACCACTGCCAGGTGCGGCTGCGCAGCCGTGGCCGTGCGCCGGACCCGCTGGGGCCCGACGTGTGCGACGGGAACCGTGACGCCCACGAGGAGCACACGCAGCAGCCGGTGCAGCGAACGGTCGGCAGCGGCAGCCAGGGCCGCGAGCAGCGCGAACAGAGCACGCTCACCGCGGTGCAGCCACCAGCCGCACACCAGCCCCGCCAGGAGGTGCGCCGCAAGCATGCCGATGCCGGCGTGGTGCATGGAGTGCATGGCGGGCATGGAGTGCATGGCGTCAGCGGGAGAACTACCGCGAGTCAGGTCCCCTGCGTGCCGGCGCACAGGCGGGCTGTTCCAGTCCAGGCCCGCGGCCCGCACGACCTGCCGCAGCGGCAGGCCGGGAAGGGGCGCCGAACCGGCCGTTCCCGAATGACCGCACAGCAGCAGATCAGCCCAGGCCGCAGCCTTCCCTGGGGCTTGGGCAGGTGCCGCGATCCCCTGCGCCCAGGAGAAGAACACGTGCAGACCGCCCTGACAGGCGAGCACCCCGCCGGCGATGACCGGCAGGGACCGCTCACGGCCGGCGGCCAACCCGGCGCACACGAACACCGTCACCGCGGCTGCCGCCATCGCCCACCCCGGTATCGCCGGACCGGACATCACGGCATGCCCCGCCGCGGACAGCACGACACAGACCGCGGCGAACACCGCGGCCCGGACATATCGCACAGCGGCGGTGACAGGCATGGCGGCGACATCATGCCAAGGCGCCCAGCCGGTTCCGGACAGGGGGTAGCCGAATACCGACCATGGCGCAGTCTGATCAGCCCTGCTCGAAGTGGCTGGGCCTGCCGTCGCACTCGATCAGGCGCCCCAGCTGAGCGGCCCTGGACCGGGGCATGAGGGTCCAGGTGCCGTCGGTGCGGCGAAGGGCCGTCGAGTGCCAGGGCGTGGTCCAGGCGTCGGGCGCGTCGAGCAGGCGGATGCCGAACTTGAGGGCGCCGATGGGCTGGGGGTGGATGGACAGGCGTACGGAGCGGGGGTGGTGGTCGGCGATCAGGTCACCCCAGGCGCGGCTGCGCTGGATGACGCCATAGGCGCGTTGTCGGCACTCGCGCTGGAGGGCGGAGCGGGTGCCGGTCCAGTCGGCGGTGTCCTCGACGAGGAAGCGGGTGATGCCCCGGTAGAGGGCGAGGGTGTTGCCGTCGGCGCGGACCTCAGCGCGCAGGGCGTCCAGTGTGGGGGCGTAGCTCTTGTGGAGGTGGGCGCGTTTCGTGTCGTGGGGGAGGTCGCCGAACACGTCGCGCAGGTCGAATACGGACAGTCGCGTCAGGCCCAATTGGTCGATGAGGGTGCGGAGTTCGTCGGCGTAGGCGTCGATGTGCTCGTCGGGGACGCGGATGAGGTCGCCGAAGGCGTGGCCGTCGGAGCAGATGATCACGCGAGCGCCGGGCGGGTGGATCCGCCCGATCTCGGTGCACAGGGTGTTGAGGAAACTGAGGGAGAGGCGTTCTCCCTGGTCGGGGAGGTGGCCGAGGACTTTGGCGGGGTTGGGGGACTTGCAGGGGAAGCCGGGCAGCGTGAAGGTGACGGGGGCGTCGTCGCGTACGAAGTCGGCGATCTGGCGCAGTTGCTGCGGAAACCGCTCGGCGGAGGCGGGGGCTTGGTCGGTGGTGCGGTGGTGCGGCAGGAGCAGGTTCAGGATCGCGGTGCTGATGCGCGTGGGAAGAGCGTCCGGCGCGGTTGTCGGCGGCATGTTGTTCCTCCGGGAAGCGTGCGGGCATGACGGCATGGCGCCGTGGCGGAGGGGCGGCCAGGCGCCGTCAGGCGGATGAGGTGGTGGATCGGCCGCGTCCGGGACGAGCGGTGCGGCAGGTCCCGGTCAGCCGGCGGCTGGTGTCAGCGGCGTCGGTCGTAGCCGACGGGCAGGTGGTTGGTGCCGCGGCCGAGGACGGCCGGGATCCACTCGATGTCTTCGTCCCTGGTGGCCAGGTGGAGGCCGGGGAGCCGGGAGAGCAGGGCGCCGAGGGCGATCTGGAGTTCGACTCGGGCGAGGGCCGCACCGGGGCAGAAGTGGATGCCGTGACCGAAGGCGAGATGGGGGTTGGGGCTGCGGTCGAGGTCGAGGGTGTCGGGGTCGGGGAAGCGGCGCGGGTCGCGGTTGGCGGCGCACAGGGAGACGATCACGGAGTCGCCGGCCGGTACTTCGGTGCCGTGCAGGTCGCTGTCCTGGGCGAAGAAGCGCCAGGTGGTCATTTCGAAGGCGCTGTCGTAGCGGAGGAGTTCCTCGACCGCGCGGGGCAGGAGGTCCGGATCGTCCCGGAGGCGGGCGAGCTGGTCCGGGTTGCGGAAGAGGGCGATCAGGGCGGTGGTGATCTGGTTGGTGACCGGTTCCTGGCCGGCGACGAGGAGCTGGAAGATCATGGAGTCCAGCTCCTCCTGGGACAGTTCGCGGCGGTCGCGGGCCACGACCAGGCGGCTGAGCAGGTCGTCGTCCCAGTGCTCGCGCTTATGGGCGACGACGTCGGCGATGTAGCTCTGCAGGCCGTGCAGCCGAGCCTCGTACAGCGGTCGTCCGGGGTCGGTGGGGCCGACGGGCTGGACGACCTTGCCCCAGTCGCGGTCGAAGCGGGCCGCCAACTCCTGTGGGAGGCCGATGACTTCGGCGAGGACCTGGAAGGGGAAGTGGGCGGCGAAGCCGGTGACGAGGTCGGCGGGGCCGGTTGCGGGGAGTGCGTCGATGAGGACGTCGGCCAGTTCCTGGAAGCGGGGGCGCAGGCTCTCGATACGGCGGGGGGTGAAGGCGTCGGTGACGAAGCGCCGCATGCGGGTGTGCTTGGGCGGGTCCTGGTGGAGGAGGTGGACCTGGAGCTGGGAGTGCTGGGGTTCGGGCATGATCGAGGCGCGGGCGCGCCAGCGGTCGTTGCCGCGGTCGTGGTTCTTGCCCAGGCGGTCGTCGTTGAGGGCGGCGTGGGCGGCGTCGTAGCCGGTGACGAGCCAGGCTTGTACGCCGCTGGGGAAGAGCACGCGGTGGACCGGGCCGGCCTCGCGCATCCGCTCGTAGAGAGGGTAGGGGTTGCTCTTGTAGGGGCAGCCGGTCAGCGGGACCGGGTCGGGCAGAGGCTCGGGCCGGGGCTTCGGCTCCGCGGCCGGCAGGGGTGGCTCTTGGATGGTCATGCGAAGGCTCCTCAGAGGGCGAGTTCGGGCCGGTAGTGGTCCAGCCACAGGGCCAGGTCCACGACCCGTTCGAGGCGGAGGCGGTGGCCCCACACCAGCAGGTCGGGCGGGGTGTCGAGAGCGGGCTTGAGGCGGGCCTCGTCGGCCAGTGCGCGGACCTGGTCGGTGGCCAGGGCGTCGCGCGCCAGCTCCTGCAGGCCGCGGTTGTAGTCGGGGTGGTGGGTGGCCGGGTAGTGGTTCTTGGGCCGGTGCAGCACGGAGTCGGGCGCGAGTTGGGCGCCGGCGGCGCGCAGCAGGCTCTTCTCCCGTCCGTCGAAGCTCTTGTGCGCCCAGGGCGTGGCGAAGGCGTACTCGACGAGGCGGTGGTCGCAGTAGGGGACGCGGACCTCCAGGCCCTGGGCCATGCTCAACCGGTCCTTGCGGTGCAGGAGTTGGCGCAGCCAGCGGGTCAGGGACAGATGCTGCATCTCGCGCTGCCGGTGCTCGACGAGGGTTTCGCCGTCCGGATGCGGTACGGCGGCCAGCGCGCTGCGGTACGTGTCCTGGCGGAACTCCCCGATGCGCAGGTCGAGCTCCGGGTTGAGCGGCATCGCGGCGTCGTCACCGTTGACGAGCAGCCACGGGAAGGTGTCCGCGGCCAGCGCCTTCGGATTGTGGAACCAGGGGTAGCCGCCGAAGACCTCGTCCGCCGCCTCACCGGACAGGGCCACGGTGGAGTGCCTGCGGATCTCGCCGAACAGCAGGTACAGCGAGGTGTCCATGTCGCCGACGCCGATCGGCGAGTCCCGCGCCACGACGACCGCCTTGCGGTGCTCGGGGTCGAGCAGGGCGTGCGGGTCGAGGACGACCGTGCTGTGGTCGGTGCCGATGAAGGCACCGGCCTCGGTGGCGTACGGGGTGTCGTGGCCGGTGCGCAGCACGTCGCCGGTGAACTGCTCGGCCTGGTCGCTGTAGTCGACGGCGTAGGAGCGGATGCGGGCGTCCGGGCCTTCGCGCAGCCGGAGTTCGTCGGCGAGCAGTGCGGTCAGGACGGTGGAGTCGATGCCGCCGGACAGCAGGCTGCACAGCGGGACGTCGGCCTCCAGCTGGCTGCTGGCGGCCCTGCCGACCAGCGCACGGATCCGCTCGATCGCCGTGTCCCGGTCGTCGTCGTGGACTCCGGCCTCCAGCTGCCAGTAGCGGCGTTCGCGGATGCCGTCCCGGTCCAGGACGAGCAGGCCGCCCGGTTCGACCTCCCGTACGCCCGACCACACGGTCGGTCCGGTGTTGAAGAGCAGGCTGTACGCCTCCCGCAGCCCGTCGGCGTCCACCCGGGGCCGGATCTCCGGGTGGGCGAACAGGGACTTGGGCTCGGAGGCGAAGGCCAGGCCGCCGTCGACGACGGCCCAGAACAGCGGTTTGACGCCGAGGCGGTCGCGTACCAGCAGCAGTCGCTGCGCACGCTCGTCCCACACGGCGAAGGCGAACATGCCTTCCAGGTGCTCGGCGAGGTCCTCGCCCCACTCGGCGTACGCGCGTAGGACCACCTCGGTGTCGCTGCGGGTGCGGAAGTGGTGTCCCCGGCCGCGGAGTTCGGCCCGCAGCTCGTGATGGTTGTACACCTCGCCGCTGTAGCTGAGGACGACGGTCGGCCGGTCGGGCCGGTCGGTCATCGGCTGCACGCCGCCGGCCAGGTCGATGACGGCCAGGCGGCGATGGCCGATCGCGGCGCGCTCGCCGAGCCAGACACCGCCCGCGTCCGGACCGCGCGCGGTGAGGGTGGCGGTCATGGCCTCGATGGCCTGGACCCGGGTGCGGGCGTCGCCGTGGAAGGACGCCCAGCCGGTGATTCCGCACATATGGATGACTCCTGGGTCAGTGGTGGGCGGCGGGCGCCGCGTCGGTCGTCTTCTCGGGTGCGGGGGCGGGCTTTCTGCCGGGCGGGGCGAGCAGGAGTACGGCGAGACAGGCGGCGGTAGCGGCCAGCGCCAGTCCGGCCCGTACGCCCTCGTCGGGTCCGGTCAGCCCCCAGACGGCGGTGGCCAGGGCGGGGCCGAGGGTGAAGCCGAGATTGCGGGCGAGCTGCATCGTGGACCCGACGGTCGCGGTCCGGCCCGGCGGGGCGGTGCCCATGACCAGGGCCTGGGTGGGGCCGCCGTTCAGGCCCATGCCGACGCCCGCCAGCGCCAGCCGCCAGGCCACGTCCGGCGGTGACCAGCCGTCGCCCAGCTGGAGCAGCAGGAGCAGGCCGGAGGCGGTGACGGCGGCACCGGTGGCCGCGACCGGCCGGGGGCCGTACCGGTCAGCGAGGCGTCCGCCGATCTGGCCGGCCAGGCCCATGCCGAGCGGGAAGGCGAGGACGGTCAGCCCGGTCGTGGTGGCGCTGACACCGTTGTCGCGTTGCAAATGCAGGGCGACCACGTAGTGCATGGCGGCGAATCCGGCCGCGAGGGACAGCACCGCGCCGTGGGCCCGGAACAACCCCGTGGCCCGCAGTACACCGACCACCGGCCGGCCGCCCGGACCGCGCAGCCACCACCACAGCGTCGGAACCGCCGCGAGCGCAAGCACCAGCCACGACGGGCGGCCCGATGCCAGCGTCAACGTCAGCAGCAGGACCGCCACGCCCGAGGCCGCCAGCAGGGCGTCCACCACCGACCGCCGATCGGGCCGGCGCAACCCGTCGTCCCGCGGCATGACCCTCCAGGCCACGACCAGGGCGAGCACACAGAAGGGGATCTTGACGAGGAAGACCGCATGCCAGCCCAAGTGGTCCAACAGCAGCCCGCCCACGGCCGGTCCGGTCACCGCGCCCAGCGGGCCCAGGGTTGCGGGCACGCTCATCGCCCGTCCACGCCGCTCCGGCCGTACGGAGTGGATCGCGAGGACGGGCATCAGCACGAACAGCACCGCCCCGCATACGCCTTGCATCAGCCGGGCGGCGATCAGCCAGGCCGCCCAGGGAGCGGCGGCGGCCAGGGCGCTGCACAGGCCGAAGCCGCAGGTCGCGGTCAGTACGGCGGAGCGCAGCCCCACACCGTCGAGCCACCGGCCGACCGGCAACAGCAGGGCGACAACGGGAAGTTGATAGCCCAGCGCGGCCCACTGGGCGGTCGCGGTGGACACGTGCAGGCCGTCGGCGATGTCCGCCAGGGCCACGTTGACGATGTTCATGTCGAGCATCGCCACGAACGCCAGCACACCCGCCACGGCGACCAGCGCCCAGCGGTCCTCGCCGACGGGTATGTCACCGGACTGTTCCGAACCGGGACCGTGGTGGGTCACCCTTCCGCCCCTCATCGTCACGAGTGGGCTGCCGGACAGCGGCCCCGACTGAGGAGTCGCTGGGGATATGGGGTGAGTTCCCGGCTCCGCTCAAGAAAATGACCGGCGGGCTGGTTTTCCGTGCTGACCAGCACGGCGGGTCGGGTTCCGGTAACGGAGTCGGGGCCGGCGAGCGGAACGGCCGCGCTCCCCCCGTTGAACCGCGGAACTCAATGCTCCACCCAGCCGACTCCTGAGGTGAGGGCGTCGCCCTCACCACCCGCGACTCGCGGGTCCGTACGCAACCGGAAGCCCCACACGACACCCAGGAGTTCTCCCATGACCCAGAGGCAGTTCAACGTCACCGGCATGAGCTGTGAGCACTGCGCGGCAAGCATCAGGGAAGAGGTCTCCGAGGTGCCGGGCGTGAGCGAGGTCGCGGTGGACCTCGCCGCGAACGCCGTCACGGTGTACGGCAGCACCGATCTTGATGACGAGCGGCTGCGTGCGGCCATCGTCGAGGCCGGTTACGGCGTCACCGACCCGGTCGCCGCCTGAAGACCGGGTCGCCGCCTGAACCGAAACCGCTGGCCGGGCAGGGTGGAGGTCGCCACCCTGCCCGCTCGCGTTCACCCGCCGGCCCGCGCCTCCACCGCCGCGGCCGTCTCCGTGCCGGCCGGCGCCCGGTGATCGAAAGCGATCAGCGGATCACCGGTGAGCGGGTGGTCGACCACGGCCGCCCGGACGCCGAACACCTCGGCCAGCAGGCCGGGAGTGAGGACATCGCGCGGTGGTCCGGAGGCGATCACGGCTCCGGCGTGCAGGACGTGCAGTCGGTCGCACACGGCGGCGGCCGCGTTGAGGTCGTGCAGCGACACCAGCGTCGTACGGCGCTGGGCGCGCAGCAGGGCGAGCAGTTCGACCTGGTGACGGATGTCGAGGTGGTTGGTCGGCTCGTCCAGCACCAGGACGTCCGGGTTCTGGGCGAACGCGCGGGCCAGCAGGACGCGTTGGCGTTCGCCGCCGGACAGTGTCGTGAACCGGCGCCCGGCCGCCGCCGCCATCCCCACATCGGCGAGGGCCCGGGAGATGATGTCGCGGTCGGCGGCGTCATCGCCCGCGAAGGCCCGCTTGTACGGCGTGCGCCCCATCGCGACCACTTCGCGGACGGTCAGCTCGAAGTCACCGCCCCGTTCCTGCGGCAGCGCGGCGACATGCCGCGCCGACTGGACCGCGGACAGCTTACGGAGATCGGTACCGGCCAGCAGCACCCGTCCGCCGGTGGGCTTCAGGTGCCGGTAGACGGTGCGCAGAAGCGTGGACTTGCCGCTCCCGTTCGGCCCGACCAGGCCGGTGATCTCACCCTCGGCGGCCACCAGATGCGCCCCCGTCACGACCGTACGACCGGAGTAGGCGACGTGCAGGTCTTCGATCTCGATTCTCAACTACCGCTCCACAGACGCCGGTCCAGCAGATACAGCAGGGCCGGAGCTCCGATGAGTGAGGTGACCACGCCGACCGGCAGCTCCTGGGCGTCCATCGCCGTACGGCAGACGATGTCGACCACCACCAGGAGCAGCGCCCCGAACAGCGCCGAGAGCGGCAGCAGGCGGCGGTGGTCGCCGCCGACCACCAGGCGGCAGGCATGCGGCACCATCAGACCGACGAAGGCGATCGCACCGGACACCGCCACCAGGACGCCGGTCACCACACTGGTCACCGCGAACAGCTCCCGGCGCAGCCGGGTGACGTGGATGCCGAGCCCGGCCGCCGTCTCGTCGCCCATCAGCAGGGCGTTCAGCCCCCGGGCGCGCGCCTGAAGCCACAGCAGGGCGGCCGGAACCACGACCGCGGGCACGGCCAGCACCGGCCAACTCGCGCCGCTCAGGCTGCCCATGAGCCAGAACAGCACGCTGCGCGTCTGCTGCTCGTCCCCGGCCTGCAACACCAGATAACTGGTGAAGCCGGACAGGAACTGGCCGATCGCCACCCCGGCCAGCACCAGCCGCAGCGGCGCGAACCCCCCGCCCCGCCGGGCGATGGCCCACACCAGGCCGAAGGTGGCCAGGGCGCCGGCGAAGGCCGCGCCGGACAGTCCCAGGCCCAGCGCCCCGCCCGCGCCGAGCCCGAGGACGATGGCGGCGACCGCCCCGAGCGACGCCCCGTTGCAGATGCCCAGCATGTACGGGTCGGCCAGCGGGTTGCGCACCAGCGCCTGCACCGCCGTACCGACGACGCCGAGCCCGGCACCCACGAGCGCGGCCAGCAAGGCGCGCGGGACACGCAGTTGCCACACGATCAGGTCGTCCGTGCCCGGCCGCGGGGCTTCACCCGACAGTCGCCGCCCCACCACGCTCCACACCTCGCCGAGCGGGATGGACGTCGACCCCCAGGCCACCGCGGCCGTCAGTGCGACGAGGAGTGCCACGCCAAGGACCAACGCGAGCGGACCGGCGGGCAGACTGCGCGCGCCCCGGCTCGCGTCGTCCGGGCTGGCGTCGTCCGGGTTGACGTCGTCCCGGCTCGCGTCCGTGGCCTTGCGGCGGGACGCGGACAGCGTAGAGAACACGGCTAGCCGACCTTGCCCGGGTAGAGGGCCTTGGCGATCTGCTCCACCGTCTCGGCGTTCTCGACACCGGCGATGGTGGTCTGCTCGGAACCGATGCGCAGGAAGTGGCCTTCCTTGACCGCCTTCAGGCCCTCGGTGGCCGGATTGGTCTCCAGCCACTTCTGCGCCTCGTCGAACGCCTTCTTGTTCGCCGCTTCGCTGCCCCGGTTACGTACCCCGAGCTGGATCCAGTCCGGGTTCTTGGCGATCACGTCCTCCCAGCCGACCTGCTTGCGGTCACCGTCGCAGTCGGCGAAGACGTTGCGGGCCCCGGCCAGGGTGATCACCGCGTTGGCGAGCTGGCGGTTGCAGATGACGGTGGGCTGCTTGGTGCCGGCCTCGTAGTCGAAGAAGAAGTACGTCGGCCGCTTGCTCTCCGCCACGCCACCGACCGCCTTCCGGACCGCGTCCACCTTCTCCTTCATCCCGGCGACGAGTTCCTTCGCCTTGGCACTCGTACCGGTGACCGCGCCGAGCGAGGTGATGTCGGCCTCGACCGCCGACAGGTCCGTCACCGGGCTCTTGCTCCGCGCCGCGCACGCGGTGGACTTCAGGTAGATGTGCTTGATCCCGGCCGCCTTGAACTCCTCCTCGGTCGGCACATCGCCCATCCCGCCCCCGCCCATGCCCCCCATGGCCGCGAACGTGTCGATGTACAGGTCGGCACCGGAACCGAGGAGCTTCTCCTTCGGGATCACGCTCCGGCCGAGCACATTGACCTTCTGCGCCTGCGCGTCCAGCGCACCGGGCAGTGTGCCCTTGCCAGGCGGGAAGCCGGTGCCGATCACCTTGTCCCCGGCACCGAGCCGGAGCAGCAGCTCCAGGCTGGAAGCGTTGCTGGTGACGATCTTCTTCGGAGCCTCGGAGAAGGTGGTCCTGGCACCCATACAGTCGGTGACGGACACCGGGTAGTCACCGGAGGCGGCCTTCCCGGCCTTCCCGGTGCTCTGGTCCGCCGCGCCCTTCCCCCCGCCGCCGCAGCCCGCGGCCAGCAGGCCGCCGAGTACCACGGCCGCCGTACCGCCCCACACGCGAGAACGCATCGAAAGCCTCCAAGATCCACTCGGTACGCGGGCGAACACTCGGCCACCCGCTCCAGTAGTCGGAGCAACCACCCGTCGAGTTCCCGCCCAGTCGGCCGAACCGGCTCAGGAAGCCCGCGGAGGGCATCGCCCCGGCACCAGCGGCCCGCCACACGCACTCCGTCTGTTGGCCATGCGGATCCAGCACCTCACCGAGGAGATCACCGACCTCACCACCCGCATCACCACCGCCGTCGCTGCCCGCGCACCGAAGCTTCTGGACCGCTACGGCGTCGGCCCGGACACCGCCGCCGCACTGCTGATAGCAGCAGGCGACAACCCGGACCGGATGGGCAGCGAGACATCCTTCGCTGCACTCTGCGGCGCCAGCCCGGTGGAGGCATCATCCGGCAAGACCCAACGCCGCCGGCTCGACCGCGGCGGCGACCGGCAGGCCAACTCCTCGCTCTACACCATCGTCCTGGCCCGCCTGCGCTGGGATGCCCACACCCGCAGCAGCTAAGACCGCGTCCTGTGTGGATTGACCAAGCCGAGCGAACTGTTAACAAAGCTCGTGATCAATACGTCTAGCGGGTGCTCTGCAGCAGCCGGGATCCGAACCAGTCGTCCTTGTCGCGTACGCCGGGCAGAGCGAAGAAGTAGCCGCCGCCTCGCGGAGTGACGAACTGGGTCAGCGGTTCGTGCTCCAGCCGCCGCTGCACGGTGGCGAACTGCCGCTCCACGTCCTGCTGATAGCCGCAGAAGACCAGTCCCAGGTTCGACTGGCCGTGCCGGTCGAACCCCAGGTTGTAGTTGTAACTCCGGCGCAGAAAGCGGGACTTGTCGGTCCGAGGGGTGCGCGGGTTGGCGAGCCGGATGTGCGAGTCGAGGGGGATCGTCCGGCCGTCGGGGTCGTCGCGGTAGTCCGGTGCGTCGTTCTCCCGCTTGCCGCCCAGGGGCGCACCACTTGCCTTGTGCCGCCCGAAGACCTTCTCCTGCCGACCCACCGATACGTTGTCCCAGGACTCGACGTGGAACCGGATCAGCCGCAGCACCTGGTAGCTGCCGCCCTCGGCCCATTCCGGCTCATGGCTACGCGACGTCACCCAGATCAGCTGATCCATCTCTGCCTTCGAGTCGGTGTCGGGATTGACGATGCCGTCCTTGAAGCCGAGGAAGTTGCGTCGGGCCCCTGTGGGTCGCGACGGATTGAGGAACGCGTCCATCCGCCAGCGCGGCCGCATCATCCCCTGGGTTTGCCGGCTCACGTCGCGCAGCACATGCACCACCGCATCCGGATGCTCCGCGCAGATCTGCAGTGACAGGTCGCCGTGGCAACGCGCCGGGTCCAGTCGGTCGTGGGGGAAGGACGGCATACGCGTCAGATGCCGCGGCTTGTGTCCGGCCAGTCCGAACCGGTTGTCGAAGAGCGACGCCCCGACGCCGAGTGTGACGGTCAGCGAGTCTGGTGTGGGCGGCTCGGTGGCCACTCTCTCGTCGAGTGGCTTGACCCCGTGCGCCAGCACCCGGGAACGCTCGGTGAGCTTTTGCAACAGCCTTGTCAGGCCCGCGCGGTCGTCAACCAGGACGTCGAAGGCCGCGAATCCGGCGAACAGCTGCTGCGGTGTCACGATGCCGGCCTGATGGAGCCCGTGGAACGGTACCTCTTTCGGCGGCAGCTGCCGGCCGTCCTCCGATCGGCCCGGGGGTGGGCTCCCCGCGGCCCGGCTCACCGGGACGGCTGCTGACTCACTGCCCAGACCTCCGGTGGCCGCTGCCGCCCCCGCGATCCCTGCCGCGTACTTGAGGAATCCTCGACGCCCGTCGTCCCGCGTCAGGCCGCGCTCGTCACCGGTCCGCTCATGCCTCATAGCCGTCCCCACTGTGTCTTCCGCCGTCGCTGTCCGTCACATGGCTGCGCGCGATCCTCGCCGCCCGCCTCACGGCCCCGAGGATCAACACGGCCGGGTGCGCCGAAATCACGCCTGGGGCGGCCGCCCGGCTCCGAACGGCGCAGGCCGCAGCGCTGCGGGCCGGTGCTGCGGCGGGATTCGGCGCTGTGAGGGGGCGGGGCCCATGTCGGCTCGGCAGCGAGAGCGCGACGGGGGCGGTGAGTTCCGGGCGGTCTCCGCGCGGCGATGACCGCACGAGTGTTGTGACGGCGACGAAGCGTCAGGCCATCGCGATGCATGCACCCACGCTGCCAATCTTGGGCGCCCGCATCCGAGGTCACGCCGACGGGCGTCGTGACGTTGACCGCGTGCGGCGACAGACCTGACGTGACATCAAGAATCCAACGTCGTGCACTTGCCCGAATATGTAAAAAAATAAGCAAGTATGCGGCCTAGGTCCCCTTTGTGTGGGGCGGCTGGTACTACCCTGGCGGCCGTGACCCCTGGGCCTGGTTTCCGCCTCGCACGTGCCGCGGTTTTCGCGGTGGTGTGTGTGGTGGCGTCGGTTCTGGGGCACGCGTTGATGTCCGGCCAGACGGTGCCCATGTGGGGGGTGGCGTACGCGTTCGCCGCGACCACGGTGGGCGCGTGGTGGCTGACCGGGCGGGAGCGCGGCGCGCTCGTCGTCACCGGTTCCACCGTGGTCGCCCAGGCCGCGTTGCACACGGTGTTCAGCCTGACTCAGTCGCAGTCGCTGACGGCATCCGCAGTGTCCGCACCGATGGCCGCACACGACGGCATGGGCGGCATGGGCGGGATGACCGACATGGGTGGGATGGCCGGCTCTGTGGGCATGGCGGCCACCGGACACTCCTGGTCCCTCGGCATGGGGCTCGCGCACGGCCTGGCCGCGCTGATCTGCGGGTTGTGGCTGTGGCGCGGTGAGGCGGCGGCGTTCCGCCTGGGCCGGTCGCTGGCCGCCGCCGTCTTCGCGCCGCTGCGGCGTGCCCGGCGGTCATTCGCCTACGCCGGCCCGGCCTCCCCGGCACGTCCCGGGGCCGCATACGGTCCCGTTCGGCGGCTGCACGCGTGGCCGCTGCGATACGCCGTCCTCCGCAGAGGGCCGCCGGTGGGTCCGGTCTGCTGCTGACCGCTCGTCCCCACACACGGGTCGACGGGCGAATTGCCGACGTGCGCGGATGTCCGCGCGCCGGCTCGATGCCAGCTGATAGCTGGGGCAGCACCGGGACCACTGCCGGATCGAACCGTCATTGCGGTTTCGATGGTCAAGTCTGGGTTGTCGGCGGTAGCCGAAGGCCCGGAACCTTCATGCCGAGAACACTTGCCGGTTGCGCGCCATGGCGACTCCTTTGGGGACTCGCATGGCGAAACCGCCTGTGGAGATCTTGGAAAGGCGAATCGCTAGATGCCGAGATTGAGAAGAAGTATGCCGTCGCTCACCTTCGCTCTGCGCCAGCTCAACCGTCATGGACTTCTTGCTCTGCGCTTGTCCCTCGGGACTGTCTACGTATGGTTCGGAGCCCTCAAGACAGTTGACTGCACCCCCGTGGACCAGCTCGTTCGCGATGCCGTGCCGTTCACCACCCCGACCTGGTTCGTCTCGGCGGTGGGCATCCTGGAAATCGTCGTAGGTCTCTGGTTCCTGTCCGGACGTCTCCTCACCTGGTTGCTGCCCCTGTTCGCCGCCCACATGCTCGGCACCTTCAGCGTTCTGGTCTTCCTCCCGGGAGTCGCCTTCCAGCACGCCAACCCTTGGCAGCTGACCATGACTGGCGAATTCGTCGTCAAGAACCTCGTCCTGCTCAGCGCCGGGCTCTTCCTGTGCAGCCGCCCGGGCACATCGCAGGGACCCGAGCATGAGATGAGGGCAGCCGTGCGAGCTCTCAGGGCGTGAACTATGAGCTACTCCGCACAGCCAGCCTGGTCCCATCCTGCTTTCACCGGAACCTGCCGCCAACACTTCGGCGATTCTCTGCTCGAAGAACTCGCGTCACGCTGGGAAGCGGCACGCGAGTCCGCGCTCGCCAAGTGACGGGGCCCCGCAGGTGGACGAGTGGCGCGGCGCAAGCAAAAGCTGGTCTTCACCGACCGGCTCCTGGCGACCCTCGTGCACCTGCGGACCGACCGGGCCACCGCACGCCGTGCCGGCCGCGTTGTACGGCGTGGACCGCTCCACCGTCTCCGGCGCCGTGCGAGGAGCTCGCATCCTGCTCGCCGCACGGCGACTTCGCCGTCCCCGACCGCGCGGGCGTGCGCCTGCACAACCTGGAAGACCTGTTCGCCTACGCCCAGGCCGAGAGCGTCTCGGTATGCATCGACGGAACCGAAATCCAAGTCCGCCGCCGAGCCGGGCGCCCGGGCCGCAAGGTGTTCGTGTCAGGCTCAAAACCACCACCTTCAGCGACCACCAGGGCCGCACCCTCTTCTCCGCTGTCGTGCGTCCGGGCCACATGCACGACCAAACCGCGCAGTACGCACCGAGGGCATCGCCGAGTCCCGCGGGCTGGCCAACGAGTTTCCCGAGCAGATCTCTGCCCCGCCGACACCGCCTACCTGCCAGGCGGGTTCGGGGCGCTCCCCGGTGGGCAGCAAGAGCCCGGTCAGCCGGCCGTCGTGAACGGGCATATCCACCCGGCGTGCCATTCACGTGCCAGACACGACGGCCAACAAGGGGCAACAGAGGGTACGGAGAGCCCCCAAACCCATCTGCCCCACACGTCATTCTCCCAGCTCAGAGGCTTACGCGCCTACCGAAGGGCGCGTGATTCCCAAGCTCAGAGCGCGGGTTCGATTCCCGTCACCCGCTCCATAATTGAGGCCCAGGTCAGCGACCTGGGCCTTGTTCATCATCTAGATCATTCTCGGGCTACCCAGCCCTCCAGCAGCCCCATCTGCCGGCCGGGGCGTAATTTTCGCGCACCCCCTCACCGAGCCAGGCACCTCGGGAACCGGTCTTCTCAAAAACCGAGACACAATGTGCGCGACTGGGGCCACTTGCACCTGAGGCGTCGTGAGATTACGGATACAAAACGGGCTCCTGGCAAGGGAGTTAGTCTGGCCCCTGCCCGCGCTCCGGACCGCGAACGCGCTCCACCGAGAAGACGGCGCATCGCGGCCGGGGCGTCGACGTGCTCCCCGGACGTCCGTCGGCAGGGCCTGCGCCCGCCGACCACCTGCGAGAGGGCCTACGTCACCCCTTGTCCTTCTTCACTTTGTACAGTTCGAGATCTCTGTTCACGAAGAGGTGCACATAGCCGCAGTTCCAGCAGATCAGCCCGGTCGCCGACTCGTTCGCCCAGCCGAAGTTCATGAACTCCATGCCGGAGCTGTTGAGTTTCACCTCACGATCCCGAAACAGATCACCCTGACAGAAACGGCACTTGACCCACACGTTCCCGACAGCCGCACGTACAGGCTTGGCCACACCCTCACCTCTCCCAAGAACAACCGGAGTGGCGCAACCGTCTCGCACACACCGCGCGGCGGTCAGCATAGTCAGGGCATCGAACCGGACCGCGAGCCGGAGGCGCCACGGGACGTACTCGGGAATCCCACCATCGGCCACCTGATCAAGCTCGGTCAGCCAGAACACGTCCGCGAGGCGTTCCCGGTCCTGAGCCACACCACAGCCCGCCCGAAGCAAGTGCCGTCGCGCCCGCACGGCGGCCCGTGAGCGCCGGCAGGGCGCCGCGCGCCGGCCCTCACCGACATCACCTTGGGGCCTCTGTGCAATGCATGGAACCTGACATCGCAGGTAAGCCCGCCGTGAGCAAGGCGGAGAGCCAGCTCCGCAAGGGAGTGCTGGAGTACTGCGTGCTTGCGATCCTGCGCCAGGGCCCGCGCTACGGCGTGGAGCTGCTCGAAACCCTCGGCGCGGTGAACGTCATGGTCACGAGCCAAGGCACGATCTACCCGTTGCTGTCGCGGCTGCGCCGTGACGGGCTGGTGGAGACCCGCTGGCAGGAGTCCCCCAGCGGGCCGCCCCGGCGCTACTACGAGCTGACCCCGCCGGGGCATGCGGCGCTGAAGGAGTTCACCGCCATCTGGCCGCACTTCCGTGACGCGGTCGACCACTTCATCACCGGCTGAACCGGCTGACAGGAACCACCATGACGATCACCGACCACCCTCTGGTGGCCGCCCTCGTGCCGCTGCTGTTCCTGGTGTCGCAGTGGGTGGTCCCCGGGGGCACGCTCAACTTCGGTCTCGGAGCATTCCTCCCGGTCCTCGTGGCCGTCCCGCTGCTCCCGGCCGCCGCCGGCGGCTATCTGCTGTGGGCGGCGAGGCGCCCGGCCTGACGGGGACCCGCCTGCTGCCGACCGGTACGGCCGCGCTTCCCTTCCCCGCACTGGCCTTCGTGATGTTCGTGCCGACGACGATCGCCCTCAGCCGGCAGCCCCCAAGGGACTGGCCCCCACCACCTGTCACCACGCATCCAGCCCGACCGACAAACTCCGAGAATCCCCACCAGCAAGAGGAGACAACGATGCAGGCACCGCTCGCACACCAGATGGCCCTTGCCCCTACGGGCGACATCATGATCGCCTGCGCGGGAGCCGCAGCGGCCCTCGGCGTTCTCGCGTTGTACTTCGGCGGCCTGCTCAGCATCGTCAGGTCCGACCTCACCGGCGGGATGAAGCTGGTCTGGCTCGTCTTCGCCTTGATTGCCCCCTTCTTCGGGAGCCTGCTCTGGTTCCTCATCGGTCGCCGCGACGCCGAGCGCCGGGCAGGCATTGCCTGAAGCCCAAGGACGCATCCTCGACGGTGCCCGTCCCGCATCGTGAAGAGGTGGCGGTCGAGGCGGACGCGGCCGGGCACATCGAGTGGGAGGTGTCCGTCGGTGCTTGATGATCTGCCGGCTCACCGGCACACCGCCGGAAGCCCCCCCTCGCCCAAGCAATCCGCGTTCCGTCGACGGCAGAGCCCGTGGCGCGCAGCGAGACTCCCCCTGCGGGAACGCTTCCGCTCCGGGGCCAAGTGCACCACCGTGCCGGTGTCGTGCCAGACAGAGGGGTGAACAGCGGTCAGCAAGGGGCAGGGATTCAACCAGGCGTACCCGCCCCATCTTTAGCATTTTCCCTGGCCAGGAAGGCATCAGGCGCACGAGAGCCCCCTGATTCCCAAGCTCAGAGCGCGGGTTCGGCGCTGGGCCACCAAGACGGGGAAAGGCTCTGATGGCAAACGGCTGCCGGCGCTAGGGTGCAAGGCATGCCGAGATTTGCGGACTTCGACGCTTCGTCCCTCCGCCGCGCCAGTTCCGTGGAGGGCAGGTTCCCCTGGCGCGGCCAGACCGTAACCCTTATCCAGATCAATGCGAAGGGGATCGTCACGCAGGCGACCCGCATAACCGAGAAGCGTGCCCTGCTGGCACAGGCAGGGCCGAAGGATCTGGTCTTGGCCGCGTGGCCTGGGCAGTGGTCCCAAGACGTGTTCCTGGTTGACGACCTCAAGGCCGCACGCGAGGAAATAGGCTGAGCCGAGCCAGACTGTGCAGCAAATTTACTCGCGTAACGCCACGCTCCGACAGGCTGAGTCGCGACGAACGACAGTCATCCACCCCTCCTGGGAGAAATCTGGGAGATGATCTTCTCCCGGAGCCCCGGCGAGACCGCCCCAGGCCAAGCGAGACCAACGCCCTGACCTGCATAAACTCCGACACCGGCAGGTAGGGCGCCTGTCCGAACCTCATTCGGGACGAAGAGGTCGTGGGTTCAAATCCCGCCGCACCGAAAGCCTTGCCTGCGTGAGCGATGCGTGAGCGGACGGCGGAACACGAGGCGCCGAGAGCCGGACCTGGGATCAGGCCGGGTGGCACTGACCAGCAAGGACAGCACCACCCGGCAGACACCAGCACCACCGATCAGGCATGCGAACCCACTCCATACGCGGTGTTCCCCACCCGACGAACTGCACGTACGGAACGAGGTCGTTCGCGTACCGGCGACGCATCGCGTCGTAGTCGGATTCCACCAACGAAGCGGTGACCGATGTCGGATGCCACCGCACACAGGCCGGTGTCTGGCTCGGGCGGCCCGGCAGGCGGAGTGTTGCGCCTGCCCCAATCGACCCATCCAGGGGGAACTTCATGGACACCGATGTACTCGTCGTCGGCGCGGGCCCGACCGGCATGACACTGGCCAACGAACTGCGGGTGGCGGGGGTGGCGACCGTGCTGGTCGACAAGCTCCCGCGGCGCAGCGAGTTGTCCAGGGCCGGCGGCGTGCAGTCCCGCACGCAGGAGGCGTTCGATCAGCGCGGCCTGCTGGAACCGCTGTTGGCCACCGGAGACCACCCGGTCGGCTCCGCTCACTTCGCCGGGATCCCGCTGCCGCTCACCCGTGACCGGCACCGCCTGCCATGGCGGTCCATACCGCAGGTGGTGATCGAGGGATTCCTCGAACAGCATCTCGCCGCACACGACATCCACGTCCGGCGCGACCACGATCTGGTGGACCTCGCCCAGGACGACAACGGCGTCACCGCGACCTTCACCAACGGCGCACGCGTCCAGGGCCGTTACCTCGTGGCCGCCGATGGTGCCCACAGCACGGTGCGGTCGCTGCTGCGGGCCGATTTTCCCGGTCAAGCAGGCACGGTGACCGCGATCGCCGCCGACGTGCGGCTGAGGTGCGACGACCAGGCGATGACGCACAGCTGGAACGCGGACGGACACTGGGCGCACATGTTCCCACTGGGCACCGACCCGCAGGGCAGGCCGCTGCGTCGACTCGCCATGGGCGGGCCGGGCCGGTCACTGCCCAGGGACGTCCCGGTCACCGAGGACGAGATCCGCCACGGCCTGCGCAGCATCTTCGGATCCCGGGTGGAACTGCTCGAACTCCGCTACGCCCGCCGCATCACCAACGCCGCCAGGCAGGCCGCACAGTACCGGCACGGGAGGGTGTTCCTGACTGGCGACGCCGCGCACGTCCACCTTCCGCTCGGCGCACAGGGAATGAACACCGGGATCCAGGACGCACTCAACCTCGGGTGGAAACTCGGCGCCGCCGTGCACGGTTGGGCCCCGGCCGACCTGCTGGACACATATCACGGGGAGCGGCACCCGGTCGGGGCCGCCGTGCTGCGCAACGTCCAGACACAGAGCCTGCTGATGGACTGGGAGGGCACCCGCGACCCGAGCGTGGCCGCCACCAGGGAACTGTTTGCTGCCATGGCGCAACTGAGGGACGTCCAGTACCAACTCGACGACATGCTGTCCGGGATGGGCATCCGCTACCCCATGCCTGGCACCGAGGACCAACCGCTCGTCGGCCTTCCCTCGCCGGATCTGCACCTCGGGCCGGTCCGGTTGCACGAACTGTTGCGATCCGGGCGCGGCATCCTTCTCGACCCGGCCGACAGGTTCGCCAAGGTCGCCGACCTCTGGTCAGACCGGGTGGACCGCACGGGTCAGGGCACCGACAGCCGGCCGATGCTCATACGGCCGGACGGCTATGTGTGCTGGGCCGGCGGTCCGGACGGCCCGGAACGGGCGCTCGGACACTGGTTCGGCGAGCCCCGCTGAGCGGGCCTCCCCGGTGGAACTTCCGTCCGGACATACGAGAGCGACCCGTCTTCGGCGCGCCGCAACGGGATCGACACCGCGCCGGACGTGATCGACGGACAGGCATTGACCGCAGGTGGCAACACCAGCAGTCAATGCCTGCGGGGGGGCAACACCAGCAGTCAATGACTGCGGCGGGGGGCAACACCAGCACGCGCTGGACGTCCGGCGATCCACTCGCATCAACCGCTCGGCCGACCAGCCGACCAGCCGACCGACCGCTCAGATCAGCGGAGTGACCTGCTCCTCGATGCCGAGCAGGGACCGGCCGTAGATCTCGTTCGCGATGGCGGGATTGATCATCGCGTGCCGGCTGCCGGTCCCCAGATCCCGCCAGATGCGCTGCAAGGGGCTGCCGTCGGCGAAGCCCCTGGCTCCCTGCACGTTCAGCAGGATCTCCAGCGCCTCCCGTGAGCGGCGGGCGACGGTGGCGATGTCCATCCGGACCCGGGTCCGGTCGGGCACGGGCATGCACCGGCCGCTCGCCGCCCAGCTGTCGACGTCGTCCGCGGCACGCATCAGGTGCAGGGCGGCGGTGTCGACCAGTTGCGCGGCCTCGGCGAGCTGTGTCTGGGCCGCGGGTGCCTCACGGGCTTCGTCGTAGAAGGTGTGCGAAATGCCGCGGCCCTTGGCGAGCGAGGCCAACACCAGTTCCAGTCCGCCGCGGGCCAGACCCAGCAGCGGGCCGGCGAGGGAGAGGGAGAGTGCGGGGATGAACGCCGCGCGGTACAGGGCCTCGTCCGTGAACTCGGTGGGATACTCGCCCTGCTTCGCCTTGGTCACCGACAGGATGCGGTGCGCCGGGACGAAGACGCCGTCGGCGACCAGAGTGTTGCTTCCGGTTCCGCACATACCGGCCACGTGCCAGGTGTCCTCGATGGTCAGCTGTTCCATCGGGACCAGCGCCAGCCCTTGGTCCACCTGTTCCCCGGACGCGCCGCTGACCTGCATACCGAGCAGCGCCCACCCGGCGTGCTGGCACCCGGAGGCGAAGCCCCACCGTCCGGAGATGACCTGTCCCCCGTCAGCCGCCTGGCTCGTGCCTTGGGGAGGAAGGGCGGAACAGACACGGGCACGAGGGTTGGCCTCGTACACCTCACGCTGGGCGCGTTCGGGATAGAGGCCGACGGCCCAGCCGGAGATGTTGATCAAACTGGTGACCCAGGCGGTGGATCCGCAACCGCGGCCGAGCTCCGAGGCCACCTCAAGAAGGGTGCGGATGCTCGCCTGGCGGCCACCGAACCTCTCGGGTGCCGTGATGCCGAACAGCCCGGCCTCGTCGAGCGCCGCGATGTTCTCCTCCGCGACCTGCCGGTCCTGCTCGGTGCGGGCGGCATTGCGCCGGAGCAACTCGACCAGCTCGGCGGCCCGTTCGGGGAGATCGACACGCTCTTCGCCCGTTGCCGGACCCGTGCGGGCCGTCAGCCCGACGGCCCGGTTGATCGCGCTTGTCGCCATGGCTCCTCCTCCACGCTCGGGTACCCACCTCGCACAGGGAGCACCCTGACTCGCCTCATGAAAGCATCACCGACCGCCTGGCAGCGGCAGAAGCATGTCGTCCGCGCCCCTCCTTCACCCGCCACGCGGCGGGTTCCGGCCAGTCTGACAACGAGCCGGGGTAGATCTGCAAGGCCCGGTTGAAGAAGCAAGCGACCCCGGTCAACTGGCACTGGACCCAGACTGCGGTTCTCCATCGCCTGTGACCTCCCACGTGCGACCCGGCGGCCGGACCGGCAGCGGTTACCCGTCCACAATCCGATGGCCATCGCGAGCAGCGACATCGGCAACGGCCCCTATGCCATCCCCATGACGAGGACGCCTGGAGTTCGAGGACACCGGCGGACCCTCTTGCGAGGGGAGCCGGTCTGCCGCTGGATGAGCCACAAGTGTGCCCGGAGGAGGAGCGAGAGCCGGCCCGCATTCCAGGCGAGCCGCGACGCGGTTCACCTCAAGGCCATGCCGGACACCCATGACATCCGAAATGCCTGGAATGCGAGAGGCGCATCGGATGCTCCAGATCTCCGAGATATCCGAGGCGAAGGTCGCCACGACAGCGCCCACGCAAAGAGGCTCCGATCACACTGACCGCCCGATCGCCCGACCGTCTGGCCGACCACCCGCCCGGCTGACCGCCCGCCCTGCCGACCCAGGGAGCCGCCCGGGTGAGCCGTGTCTCACCCGGGCGGTGGCGCTTGCCTATGCAACGAGTTGCATAGCAAGATCGGGGCATGGCGCTCGAACACGCGATCCTTGTCTCCCTGCTGGAGAAGCCGGGCTCCGGCTATGAGCTGTCCCGGCGCTTCGAGCGGTCCATCGGCTACTTCTGGACCGCCACCCACCAGCAGATCTACCGCGTGCTCAAGCGGATGGAACACGACGGCTGGATCGACGTCCGCGACGTGCCGCAGCAGGGCCGGCCGGACAAGAAGGAGTACTCCGTCGCCGCACCGGGCCGCGCCGCCCTCTCCGAGTGGCTCCACGAACCGGTGGAACCCGAGAGCGTCCGGCACGACCTCGCCGTCAAGATCCGCGGCGCGGCCTTCGACGACCCGACCGCCCTGATCCGCGAGGTGGAGCGGCACCGCCAGGCACACGCCGACCGGCTCGCCCACTACCTCGCGGGGGAACAGCGCGACTTCACCGACCCCGGGGCCGACGCCCCGCTCGACGCCGGGCAGGAGCTCCAGCACGTCGTGCTGCGCGGCGGCATCGCCTACGAGCGGATGACGATCGCCTGGCTCGATGACGTCCTCGCCACCCTGCGCCGGCTCCACCCCGCGCCCTGACCAGCGCGCGGAGCCACGGCCCCGCACCTCTCCCGAAACCACCGAGCCCGGAAAGGCGACCCTCATGGCCGATTCCCTGCTGTTCAACCCCCGCACCTACGACCCCGCGCACTTCGACGCCGAGACCCGCCGGCTGCTGCGCGCCACCGTCGACTGGTTCGAGGAGCGCGGCAAGCGCAAGCTCATCGAGGACTACCGCTCCCGTGCCTGGCTGGCGGAGTTCCTCGCGTTCGCCGCGAAGGAAGGGCTCTTCGCGACCTTCCTCACCCCCGCCTCCGCCGCCGACGGGCAGCCGGACAAGCGCTGGGACACCGCCCGGATCGCCGCCCTCAACGAGATCTTCGGCTTCTACGGGCTCGACTACTGGTACGCCTGGCAGGTCACCATCCTCGGACTGGGCCCGGTCTGGCAGAGCGACAACGCCACCGCCCGCGCCCGCGCCGCCGGACTCCTCGACCAGGGCGAGGTGTTCGCCTTCGGCCTCTCCGAGAAGGCCCACGGCGCCGACATCTACTCCACCGACATGCTGCTGGAGCCCGACGGCGACGGCGGCTTCCGGGCCAGCGGCTCCAAGTACTACATCGGCAACGGCAACGCGGCCGGGCTCGTGTCCGTCTTCGGCCGCCGCACCGACGTCGAGGGCCCGGACGGGTACGTCTTCTTCGCCGCCGACAGCCGCCACCCGGCGTACCACCTCGTGAAGAACGTCGTCGACTCCTCGAAGTACGTCAGCGAGTTCCGACTCGACAACTACCCGGTCGGCCCGGATGACGTCCTGCACACCGGCCGCGCCGCCTTCGACGCCGCCCTCAACACCGTCAACGTCGGCAAGTTCAACCTCTGCACCGGCGCCATCGGCATCTGCGAACACGCCATGTACGAGGCGGTCACCCACGCGCAGAACCGCATACTCTACGGCCGCCCGGTCACCGCCTTCCCGCACGTGCGCCGCGAGCTGACCGACGCCTACGTCCGCCTCGTCGGCATGAAGCTGTTCAGCGACCGCGCGGTCGACTACTTCCGGTCCGCCGGGCCCGAGGACCGCCGCTACCTGCTCTTCAACCCCATGACGAAGATGAAGGTGACCACCGAGGGCGAGAAGGTCATCGACCTGATGTGGGACGTGATCGCCGCCAAGGGCTTCGAGAAGGACACCTACTTCGCCCAGGCAGCGACCGAGATCCGGGGCCTGCCGAAGCTGGAGGGCACGGTCCACGTCAACCTCGCCCTGATCCTGAAGTTCATGGGCAACCATCTGCTGAACCCCGCCGAGTACGAGCCGGTGCCGACTCGCCTCGACGCGGCCGACGACGACTTCCTCTTCCGGCAGGGCCCCGCCCGCGGCCTGGGCGCCATCCGCTTCCACGACTGGCGGACCGCCTACGACCGCTACGCCGAGCTGCCCAACGTCGCCCGCTTCCGTGAACAGGCCGACGCGCTCTGCGAGTTCGTCACCACCGCCGCGCCCGACGAGGAGCAGAGCCGCGACCTCGACCTCCTCCTCGCCGTCGGCCAGCTCTTCGCGCTGGTCGTGCACGGCCAGCTGATCCTGGAGCAGGCGCACCTGACCGGCCTGGAAGCCGACGTCCTGGACGAACTGTTCGCCGTCCTCGTCCGCGACTTCTCCGCGCACGCCGTCGAACTGCACGGCAAGGACTCCGCCACCGAGGCCCAGCAGCACTGGGCACTGGGCGCGGTCCGCCGCCCGGTCACCGACGAGGCCCGCTCCGCCCGTGTCTGGCAGCGCGTCGAGGCACTGGCCGGGGCCTACGAGATGGCGCCGTAACGTCCTTGCGAGCTGCTCGGCGGCCCGGGACCGCACACCGGTCCCGGGCCGCCGAGGCCGCTTGTTCCGGACGCATCGCTCATCGGATGTCCGGAAGGCGCAGGGCTGTCTGCAGGGAGGCCGCCGCCATCCACCTCGTCCCGCCCACGTGCGGCATCACTCATGCCGCGGACGTCCATGGCGGGACGTCCGCCGACCGGATCACCACCGCACGTCGCTACCTGGCCGCTCCGCTCGGCGGCCCGCGAGCCGCACCACCGCACCTCCCCGCCTCCCCACCCGTGAGTTGTACTGCTCGTCCGCCTGGTTCTGATCGTCCGACGGGTCGGGCCCGTCGTCGGACTGGTTACCGGTGTCTTACAGGGGGTCTGTACCGGTATCCCCGGCAGGGCGGGGGCGTGTTTGCTGGGGGATGACGGGTTGGCCGATCGCAGCCACTCGTCCGTTCCCTTCAGGAGGTCTTGATGTCTGGTGTGTCCCGCCGTGCTGTCGTGCCCGTTCTTCTGGTGCTGGTGGTCGCCGCCGGCATCGGGCTGTATCTCTTCCAACCCTGGAAGGCGTTCACCGACACCAGCGTGAACGAGGCCCTGCCGACCGCTTCCCAGCCCGCGGCCGGACCGGCGATGAAGGACGCGGGGCCCCGGGACCTCGCACAGGGCGGCTTCGTCAGCCATGAGCACCGCACCAGCGGCACGGCCCGCACCGTCCGGCTCGCGGGCGGTGGGCAGGTGTTGCGGTTGGAGGACCTCATGACGAGCGAAGGACCGGATGTACGGGTCTACCTCTCCCGCGAGGACGCCGGCGCGGTGAAGGCCGGGCTCGGGGACGGCGCGGTCCGACTCGGCAAGCTCAAAGGCAACTTGGGAAACCAGAACTACGCCGTCCCCGCCGGGACGGACCTGTCGAAGTTCCGCAGCGCGGTGATCTGGTGCGAGCGGTTCTCCGTCTCCTTCGGCGCCGCCGACCTCGCCCCGGTCGGGGGCTGACCTGCTCGGCCCCGCCCTGGTTGCGGTCCCGCCCGCCCGGTCCGCGCATCGGGCACGCCCCGATCGTCGCCGAGGTCGTCACCAGTCGCGATGCGCGGGGCGGCCGGGGAGCAGCGTGCCCAATACGGACTGCAGTCGAGGCGCCGTCATCTGAAGCCGTCGGCCGCCCACTTCGATGTCCAGCGGACCCAGTAACCGGCACTCCAGAAGGCTGGTCGTCGACGCGGCCACGGCAATTCCCCCTTATGAGCACTTCTTACCCGCGCGGTCCCACGTCCCACACACCTGCCGAACTGGCGTCCACCGCACCCGGAGCAGGGGAACCCGACCCTCCCTTGGCGGCAGTGACGTCAGGCACGGGTGTCATGGCAGCGAAGTGAGCCGTGACGCAGGACGTCATGCGCCGGCAGACGCCCCCGACTCGTGAACGGCAAGATCATTACGGGTATTAAGGCAGCCCACAGGAGGTGCTTCAAGAGTTCGTCCCAGAATGTGAGATGGACATCACTGGCAGAACAGCGGGATCGAGGGGCCTCAGACGGTGCGAATACCGCACATATTACCGAAGGTGACGCAGGCTTCGGTCCGGAGTAACTAGCAAATTTGGTAGGTCGCTTGACGGGCAATCAGTCAGTGCCGGCCGCCACCGAACGCCGACCAGAACACCGGTCCTCGAAACAGGCAGCCGCTCATCGGCAAACGCGTCTCGCGTCCCGCCTCGTCTCGCCTTCGCCTCTTCGCGTCCCTGCTCGCCTCGTCCGAGATCTCATCCGTTTTCTCATCCGTTCTCTCGTCCGACCTCGCCTCGCCGGATGAGGAGAGCGCCAGACCGGCCGCGGCGCTGATCAGCGCCGACGAATGGGAAGACACCCTGGCGAAGAATGCGGGCAGCACACGGGCTCCTCCGCAAGGGGCCCGGCGCTCCTTCACCCTGCGGCAGTCCGCCGCCTCCGGGCTCCGCAGCCATCGGCGGCACACGGCCGGAATCAGGGGGTCACCCTCGTATGACGACACACCCGAGCAGCTTGGCCGCGTTCCTGCGTTCACGCCGGGAGCGGCTCAAGCCCGAGCAGGTGGGCCTGGCCTCCCATGGCCGACGGCGCACTCCGGGGCTGCGCCGCGCGGAACTCGCCACGCTCGCCGGGTTGAGCGTCGAGTATCTGGAACGCCTTGAGCAGGGCCGGGACACCAACCCTTCCGGCGCCGTGCTCACCGCGCTCGCCGACGCGCTGCGCCTGTCCCGTGACGAGAAGCAGCACCTCGCGCTGCTGGCCACCACGGCCTGCCGGCCGAGTTCCAGGAGCAGGTGACCAAGAACCTCAAGCCTGGCGACCGCATCGACACCGAGGTCATCTTCGTCGACACGAAAGTGCCGACGATTCCCACACCGGAGGCCGACGCCACGAAGCAGACGAGCTCGGCCGTCACTGTCTGACGCGGGCAGCGGAGAAGTCCGCAAGGTTCCGAAGGAACGTCAGGCCCGGGCGGCCGGAGAGCCGCGTCGTGCCGGTGAGGGTGAACCCCGCGCGGGACAGTACGGCCCGGGACGCCGCGTTGTCGACGGTGGTGGCGGCTCGCAGGGTGGTCAACCCGTATCCGTTGACGGCAAGGCCGCACACCTCCCGCACGGCCGAGGTGGCCAGACCCCGACCCGCGGTGCTCAAGGACACCGGGCGGCTTCGCGTCAACACCACATGGCATGACACGCATGGCATGACACGCATGGCATGGCATGTGCCGAGATGGCGGCCGTAGTTCAGGCGAACGGAGGCATCTCATCGCCGCGATTGCTGGGCAGCATCCGGAAGTTCCGGTGCGCCGTCGCCGGAACCGGCACGGCGGTCGCCCGCGAATGTGGCGACCGCCACCGCGAGACCGCCCGAGGAGCACCACATGCGCCACACCGAAGCCCTCACCGTCACACGCCTGGACGGCCCGGCCGCCGAGCGGGCCGAGGCCGACTTCACCCTCGTGTACGCCGACGCGTTCGCCGAACCGCCCTATCGCGAGACCGAACACGACGTCGCAGCCACCTTCCAGCGCTTCCGCTCCCACACAAGGAAACGCACCTTCCGGGCCGCCCTTGCCCGCACGCCGGACGGCACGCCCATCGGCATGGCGTACGGCTCCCTCCTGGGAGCGCAGACCGGCTGGTGGGACTCGCCCGACCCACTCGCGTCGGACGACATCCGCCGCGAGGCCGGCCATCGCACCTTCGGGCTGATGGAGCTGGCCGTGCGCCTGCCGTGGCGCGGGCTCGGCCTCGCATGCCGCCTGCACGAAACGCTCCTTGACGGGGTCGAGGCCGGGCGCGTGCGGCTCCACGTCCATCCGGCGAGCGAGGCGGCACAGGCGGCCTACCGATCGTGGGGCTACCGCAAGGTCGGTGAGGCTCACCCGTGGACCGGTGCCGATCTCCATGACGTCATGGTTCTCAACTTGCCCCAGCCGCCGGCCTAGGCCGGTTCCCCACTGCACGGCACAGCACGGCACAGCACGGCATGGCATGGCATGGCATGGCAGCGGACGGCGGCGCGTCGCAGCAAGAGCCTCACAGCGAGCCTGCTGCGCCCTCGTCGGCTGGTTCCTCGTCGCCAGGTTCGAGGGTGTACGTGTGGGGTGCGGCCAGGCCGTGCGCGTCGGCGGCGTGGATGCGGTCGCCGTCGCGGCGGGTCGGGTGGAGCAGCAGTTGCAGGGGCGCCGGCCGCAGCCCGACGGTGATCCGCAGGTCGAGGGCGAGCTCTTCGTCCGTTCTGTCGTATCGCCAGCTGCCGGTGATGCGTCCGGTGTGGTCCCGGGCGGTGCCGAGGCCGGTCGTGCGCCCGTCGGGGGCGAGCACGAGGTCGAGTTCGAACGATGTGTCACCGTCGGTGATCCGCCACCGTCCGGGCGTGATCACGATCCCGGCGGGCGTCCGGGGAGCGGGCACGGGGGCCGTCCCGTAGACCGCGCGGAGCAGGTCCTCGAACTGTGCCTCGTCGTGCGGCGCGTACTGGATGGTGCGTTTGCCGAAGGACGCGGCGGTCTCCAGGTGGGCCACCACCAGCGGGTCCCCGGCCGCGGCCCAGCTCCACACCGCGACGACCGCGTCGCACGCACCGAGGTCCTGCAGCACCGGCTCCTGCAGGATGCCGTCGGTCAGTACACGCTCGGCATCCACACCGATGCGCACCCCGCGCCGGCGCAGCCTGGAGTCGAGCACCGTCAGCGTGGTGAGGTCCCCTTCGGCGGCGGTGAGGAAGACGGCCGGTGCGGCGGACCCGGATTCCCCGCTCCTGTGTGTCATGTCCTGCACGTCACTCCTCGTGCTTTCGCTGCTCTCCCCGGGCGCTCCCCTTGGAGCCGCCCCGGAGCTTGCCGTGCTGGGGCTTGCCGTGACGGGCCGTGCTGTCCTGCCCCTGTGAGGGAGTATCCCCGCGACGCCCACCACGGCACTGCTCCGTAGGGCTTCTGTCGGTGCGTCACGCCTGGGCGCCGAGGTCCTGGCTCTCACGGCTGATGATCCACGGTGCCTTCGGGTCGTACGACGCGAGCCAGTACTCGGCCGTGCAGGTGAACGCGGTCGGGAAGAGGTCCGGGCCGTTCTTCTTCAGCCAGGCGACCGCCTCCTCCTCGTTCTCGATGCGCTCCGTCAGGTCGTCGATCGCGGACTGGTCCTGCGGCACCTGCTGCTGCAGGGTGGCGAGCTCGGCCTTGGCGTCCGCGATCGTCCTGTCCGTCCGGGCGAGGTTGCGGTGGATGTACGGCGGCAGGTAGCCGGCCTGGTACGTCGGCACCACGGTGTAGTCGGTCAGCCTGGGGCGGTCGGCGGGGAGCTGGGTCGTGTCGACGTAGTGCGTGACCTTCTGGCCCTTGTCCACCAGGAACGGCAGCTTCTTGCCGGAGGTGTAGGCGCGGGCGCCCACCTGGGCGGCGGAGGCGCGGGCGGCGGCGCCGGTGTGCAGCCGGACGTCCGCGAAGTCCGCGCCGAGCCGGTCCTCCATCTCGCTGCGCAGCGCCGGGGGCAGCGGCTGCCCCGGACCGCGCAGCGCCTCCGCCACGGCCGAGCGCTGTACGGCGGCGGTGGCCTCCTCAGCGGAGGCGGCGGCGCGTTGGACCTGCGGGGCCGCCGGGCGCCCGGCGTCGCTCAGTATCCGGGTCACGGCACGGTTGCCCACGGTGCGCTGCAGGGCCATCAGCGCGCGTGGAGTGCAGAGGGCGGGGACTGCAGCGCCCCGGCCCGTGGACACCTGCGCGGCGGGCATCCCGCGTGGCCGTGCCGTGCCAGACGCCGGCGCTCGCCGTTGCTGGCGCGGGGCGTCACCTGGGCGGTGGATGCGCATGTGCGGCCTTCCAGGCTCGGACGGGTGCGGGGTGAGCCGACGCCTCTTCCTCGATTGAGCCGTCCGCTCTTCCTTGCTTCCTTCCTTCGTGCTTCCTTCTCGCTTCCTTCGTTCTTCCTGCTTGCGTGCTTGCGTGCTCGCTTGCTTGCTCGCTTCCTTGATACGGCATGGTGGACGTCGACAGGCAGAGGCACCGGGGGCAGCATCGCTGCCCGATCGGGCAGCACGGGCGGTGCGGGGTGTCGTTCCGGTACCGCGACTGGTAGCGCAGTCGCCGGCTTGTTCGCGGTCCTGATCGCGGGCCTGTTCGCGGGCTTGCTCACGGACTTGCTCCCGAGCTTGTTCACCGGCATCACAGGCACGGCTCGACCCTCGGCCGCAACGTCCCTGCGGCCTCGCCAATTTGATGCGTATTCCCTGGCCATGGCGGTAAGCTGGCGTTGCGGCAAAGGTAGTTGGTTAGGGGTGGGCCGCGGTGTCGCACTTCGATTCCTTCGAGTAATAAGGACACGTCGTGCCCACTCCTGGTGTGTTGAGGATCTTCCTCCCTGCGCTCTCGCACCTGCCCCTGCTGCTTTTCGTCTTGCTGTCGGCGCCAGCGTGGGTCTGCTGGCCCTTCATGCCGGAACGGAAGCAGAGGGTCATGCTCGAGGTGTTGCAGAAGTTGATCGACTGGACGCGCGTCTGCGCCAAGGGTCGGTAGCCGCCGGAGGAAGAGAAGAGGCGGGTGGCTCCTTGCAGCCACCCGCCTCCTTCGACTCAAGACGCAACGCGCAAGGCACAAAGCCCAAGGCGCAAGATGCAAGGCCCAACCGCGGACGCGCCGCCCTCGTGATCACGTACACGATCCCTGCGCGCACGCCACGTCAGACGTACTGTTCGGCCCAGCCCGCGCCATCCGCCGCTGCGGCGGCCAGCCGGAGGGCTCCCCGGGCGACGACCAGTTCGGGGTCCTTGATCCGGTCGACGGTGCAGGAGGCCCATAGTTCGGGGAGCGAGTGGGTGCGGGCGGTGGCCAGAGCGGCGTCCCAATAGCCCGGGTATCCGAGGGTGCCGCCTGCGGTCCGGACGGTGTCCGGGTTGAGGATGTTGACCAGTGTGGCGATGGCCAGGCCGAACGACTCACCGGCTGCCTCCACGGTCTGGCGGACGGCGGCGTCTCCGGCACTGAGCGCGGCATGGACCTGTGTTGGGCCGAGGCCCGTGGCGCGGACGATCGCCGCGCCGCCGGCCAGGTCGTCGAGTCGGAGGATCCCTCGGGGGGTGGGCACCGGTAGGTAGCCGATTTCGCCGGCCCATCCGCGGCAACCGCGGACCACCCTTCCCTGGTGAAGGCATGCCGACCCGACGGCGGTTCCGCAGGGCAGGACGACGACGGTCGCGGAATCCGGGAGTCCTCGTGCCTCCGCTGCCAGGGCGCCGCGGATGTCGTTGACGAGGAGGGGCGGGGTGTCGTTGGCGACTGGGCCCCGCCACCCGATGAGCTTGGGGAGGACGTCGCAGACCGCGACCCGTCCGTCCTCGACGAGCCCGGGGACTGCGACCCCCATGGAGCAGGGAGTCAGTTGGTGTTCGGTGAGGAACCGTTGGACGGCGGCTTCGATGGCGTCGGGAGTTGTCGCGGCTCCGGTGGCGAGTCGGCGGATCAAAGGTTCGTCGTGGCCGGTCCGTTGGGCGATCATGAGCAGCTTGGTGCCGCCGATGTCGATCCCCACGGTCGAGGGTGTCATCGCCTGCCGCCCTCCTGCTGAAGCGCAAATGTCGATATGCAGATGCCGATGCACAGATGCCGAAACCCTAGCGGTCGGCGGGCGGCGGGCGGCGAGCCGGCATGCAGCGGGCCGGCGTGCAGCGGGCCGGCGTGCAGCGGGCCGGCGTGCGGTGGACAACCCGGCACCGCTCGGCTCGTCGTTCCTACGGCGTGTGCCCCGGGCCTGGCCGCTCCCCCGGAGCATCCGCGTCACGCGGCTTGGATCGCCGGTCCGCGCCGTCGGCTCACCGTCCGCACGCGCCCGTGCGGAGGCCGTCCATGACCAGGTCGAGGAGGCGGGTGGCGCGGGTGTGCCAGTCGGCGTGGGGGTCGAGCTGCCAGAGGCCGGCGATGGCGAGGAGGAAGTCCTCGGCGGTGATGTCCGGGCGGATGGTGCCGGCCTCCTCGTTGGCGGTCAGGAGGAGGGTGACGGCGGCGGAGAGGGGGCCGCGGGCCACGGCGGCGAGGGTGCCGTGGGGGGTGGTGGCCTTGCGGAGGGCGGCGGCGAGGCCGGCCTTGGCCATGGCGTATTGGGCGAGGCGGTCCATCCAGGCGCGCAGGGCCTGGTCGGGCGGGCGGGTGGCCAGGAGGTGCGCGGCCGCGTCGGAGACCTGTTGGACCTCGTGGCGGTAGACCTCCAGGACGAGGCTCTCGCGGTCGGGGAAGTTGCGGTAGAAGGTGCCCTGTCCGACGCCGGCTTTCTTGGCGATGGCGCTCAGCGGGGCGTCGGCGGAGCGGGTCAGTTCGGCAAGGGCCACTTCGAGGAGGCGGTCGCGGTTCCGCTGGGCGTCCGAGCGCCGGGGTGTGTCCTTGGGACGGTGCACGCGTCCACCTCCCGGAATTCGCCGCTGTGTCAGGGTTGTTGGGCCGATGATGTCGGGTGGACGATCGTCCTTGCTAAGCGGACAAGTGTCCGTTAAATTTCAACAGTAACGGACAGCTGTCCGCTTGCGTGCCACCATAGCGGCAGACCAGCGGCGGATCGGACCAGTCGGGAGCCCACCGGCCACCTCGACCGGTGCCGCCATGCGCCCCCATCGACACCTCCGCACTGCCCGCACCGCCCTTCCGACGCCGCGACGCACCGCACCACCTCGTCCCCTCCGCCCGGAGGCATCCGGTTCCGCCTGGCCGTTCCCGCCCGGCGGGGCCACCCGATTCCGCTGACCGACCGGGCCGGCGGGCCCCGGCCGGGGCCCCCGCGCCCTTCGACGTGTGAGATGTGAAAGAAGGCAGACCATGGCCCCATCGACGGCCGGTGCCATCACCTTGACGATCAACGGCGAGAAGCACACGCTGCCCGTCGACAACCGCACCACCCTGCTCGACGCGCTGCGCGAGCGGCTCGGCCTGACCGGCACCAAGAAGGGCTGCGACCAGGGGCAGTGCGGCGCCTGCACGGTACTGCTCGACGGGCGCCGGGTGGTGTCCTGCCTCCAGCTCGCGGTGGCCGCCGAGGGGCGGGAGGTCACCACCATCGAGGGCGTGGCCGACGGCGAGCGGCTGCACCCGGTGCAGCAGGCGTTCCTCGACCTCGACGGCTTCCAGTGCGGCTACTGCACCCCCGGGCAGATCTGCTCGGCGATCGCGGCCATCGAGGAGCACGCCGCGGGCTGGCCCAGCGCGGCGACCACCGACGTCCGGCCGGAAGCGGGCATACCGCCGCTGACCGCCGACGAGATCCGGGAGCGGATGAGCGGCAACCTCTGCCGCTGCGGTGCGTATGTGTCGATCGTGCAGGCGGTCGCGCGGGCCGCGGAGGACTCGGCGCGCACCGCGGGCCGGACGGATGTGACGGACGTGGAGGGTGCGGCATGAGGGAGTTCGACTACCGGCGGGCGTCCGACGTGCCCGGGGCGCTGGCGCTGCTCGGCACCGAGCCCGAGGCACGCTACCTCGGCGGCGGCACCAACCTCGTCGACCTGATGAAGAGCGGGGTGGAGCGACCCGCGCTCCTCGTCGACGTGCGGGAGCTGCCGCTGGAGCGGATCGAGGTCGCCGACGACGGCGGGCTGCGGATCGGGGCCACGGTCACCAACAGCGACCTGGCCGCCCACCCCGAAGTGCGGCGGCGCTACCCTGCGTTGGCGCAGGCGGTGCTGGCCGGCGCCTCGGGACAGTTGCGCAACATGGCCACGGTGGGCGGCAATCTGCTCCAGCGCACGCGCTGCGCCTACTTCACCGATGTCTCCAAGGCGTGCAACAGGCGTGTCCCCGGCAGCGGTTGCCCGGCCGTGACCGGCGAGCACCGCAACCACGCGATCCTGGGGGCCTCCGCGCACTGCGTGGCCGTCCACCCCTCGGACATGGGGGTGGCACTGGCCGCCTTCGACGCCGTCGTGCACTACGCGACGGCGGACGGGCCGGGTGCGGTGCCGCTCGCGGAGTTCCACCTCCCGGTGGGCGACACCCCGCACCGGGAGACCGCGCTGCCGCCCGGCGCGCTGATCACCGGCGTCACCCTGCCGCCCGCGCCGGTCGCCGCCGCGTCCCGCTACCGCAAGGTGCGCGAGCGGGCGTCGTACGCCTTCGCCATCGGATCGGTCGCCGCCGCCCTCGACGTCCGGGACGGCGTGGTCCACGACGTCCGGTTGGCGTTCGGGGCGGTCGCGTCCCGGCCGTGGCGCGCGCAGGCGGCCGAGCGGGCACTGCTCGGCGGTCCGGCCACCGCCGAGGCGTTCGGCGCCGCCGCGGACGCCGAACTGGCCGCAGCCGAGCCGCTGCCCGACAACGGATACAAGGTGACGCTGATCCGGAATCTGGTCGTCGCCGTGCTGACCGAGCTGGCCGAGGAGAGCCGGCGGACCGAGGAGGCCACCCGATGACGACCACGACGACCGGAACCGTCCCGGTGATCGGTGCCGTCGGCACCGCGCACACCCGCATCGAGGGCCGCGACAAGGTCACCGGCGCGGCCCGCTACGCCGGCGAGATCCCCTTCGCCGAGCTCGCCCACGGCTGGCTGGTGGTCTCCACCATCGCCCGCGGCCGGATCCGCTCGGTCGACACCGCCCCGGTGCTGGCGATGCCCGGTGTGCTCACCGTCCTCCACCACGGCAACGCCCAGCCCCTGGAGTCGGACTACGTCGCCCCGATGGGGGCACCCGACCCGGCGCTCCAGCTCTTCCAGCACGACCGGGTGCCGTACGCGGGCTGGCCGGTGGCGCTGGTCGTCGCGGAGACCTCCGAACAGGCCAGGGAGGCCGCCGAGTCGCTGACGGTCGCCTACGACGAGGAGCCGCACGACGTGGTGTTCGCCGCCGGGCATCCGGAGGCGTACATCCCGGCGAGCAACCCGCGGGCCGAGGCGGAGCAGGAGAAGGGCGACCTGGCGGCCGAACTCGCCGCGTCCGCCGTCGTGGTGGACTCGGAGTACTCCACTCCGGAAGAGCACCACCACCCGATGGAGCCGCACGCCGCGGCCGCGTACTGGGACAGCGGCCGGCTCGAAGTCGTCGACTCCAACCAGGGCAGCATCTTCGTCGCCCAGGAACTCGCGCGGCTGTTCTCGCTCGACCAGAGCGCGGTCCGGGTGCGCTCCGAGCACATCGGCGGCGGCTTCGGGTCCAAGGGCACCCGCCCGCACCAGGTGGCGGCGGCGATGGCGGCGACGATCCTGCACCGCCCGGTCCGGGTCGTCATGACGCGCCGGCAGATGTTCTCGTTGGCCGGGTACCGCAGCCCCACCGCGCAGCGGGTCAGGCTCGGCGCCGATCCCGACGGGCGGCTGCGCGCCCTGGACCACCAGGGGCTGAACCAGTCCTCGACGGTGCACGAGTTCGTCGAGCGGAGCGCCGACGTGGCCCGGGCCATGTACGACGCGGACGCCCACCACACCGTCAATCGGGTGGTCCGCCTCGACGTGCCCACGCCGACCTGGATGCGCGCGCCGGGCGAGGCGCCGGGCTCGTTCGCGCTGGAGTGCGCGATGGACGAGCTCGCCGAGAAGTGCGAGATCGACCCGATCGCCCTGCGCGCCCGCAACGAGCCGACGGTGGGCCCGATCTCCGGCCTGCCGTACAGCAGCCACAGGCTCCTCGCCTGCTTCGAGGAGGGCGCCCGCAGGTTCGGCTGGGGCGACCGCGATCCACGTCCCGGGGTGCGCCGCGAGGGCCGCTGGCTGCTCGGGACCGGCACCGCGGCCGCCTCGTTCCCCACCCTGGTCGCTCCGTCCACGGCGGCGGTGACCGCGGAGGCGGACGGCAGCTACACGGTGCGGATCACCGCGGCGGACATCGGGACCGGGGCACGGACGGCGCTGGCCCTGGTCGCCGCGGACGCGCTGGAGGTCACGCCGGACCGCGTGACCGTCCTGATCGGCGACAGCGACTTCGGCCAGGCGATCCTCGCCGGCGGCTCGATGGGCACGCGCTCCTGGTCCTGGGCGGTCACCCTCGCGGCCCGCTCGCTGCGCGAGCAACTGGCCGTGGGCGGCTCCGTCCCGCCGGAGGGGATCACCGCGCGGTCGGACACCGCCGAGGCGCTGGGCACGCTGCCGCCCCGTGAACGGCACGCCTTCGGCGCGCAGTTCGCCGAGGTCGCCGTGGACATCGCCACCGGCGAGGTGCGGGTCCGGCGGATGCTGGGCGTCTTCGCCGCCGGCCGGATCGTCAATCCGCTGACCGCGCGCAGCCAGTTCCTCGGCGGCATGGTCTGGGGGCTCTCCATGGCCCTGCACGAGGAGGCGGTCCGGGACGAGGCCACCGGCACCGTCGTGGGCGCCGACCTCGCCGGCTACCACGTGGCCGCCAACGCCGACGTCCCGCTCATCGAGGCGGACTGGGTGGACGACCCGGACGAGGACGACCCGGTCAACATCAAGGGCATCGGCGAGGTCGGCATCGTGGGCGTCGCGGCGGCCGTCGCCAATGCGGTCTGGCATGCGACCGGCGTCCGCCACCGGCACCTGCCGATCCGCCCGGACCGGGTGCTGGCGGCCGGCACCGGCGCCCTCCCGCAGGCCCCCGACGCCCGCTGCTGAACGGGCCGACGGTCGCCGCCCCGGCCTCCGGGGCGGCGACCGGTCCGCGCGCCGATCGGGCCCGGCGCCCCTCAGGCGACCTTCGTGCAGAGGATGCTCCGGCCTTCGTAGACCTGCCACGAGTAGGTGTAGTGGCCGGGGTCGGGCGGGCAGGCACGGGTTCCCGCCGAGGCCGGCAGCACCGCCGTGATCTGCATGATGAAACCGAACTCCCGCGGCACGCGGTTGGCGCCGCAGCTCCACAGGGTGAGCAGGTTGCCGCCGCCCGGCCGACCGCCGTTGGACCGGGCCAGGAAGCACTGGCCGACCCGGAACTGCCGCTCCACGCACAGATTGACGGACGAGGAGTCGGTCGCGGTGTGCCACCAGCCGCCGAGTCCCGGCCCGGACGGGCAGGTTCCGGAGCCCAGCACGGAACCGACCCGCAGATAGGCGTTGGCCGCCTGGCAGTCCACCCGGTCCGGGGACGTCGGGCTCCACCCGCCGTACCCGTTCGCATAGCCGTCGACGCAGTCACCCGCCCGTACGGCAGAGAAGGCCACGTCTTCCGCGCTCGGGGTGCGGGACGCGACGGGCGTGGGGGACGGGGACGGCGAGGGCGGGGTGGGCGAGGGCGTGGGCGAAGGCGTGGGGCTGTAGGTGATACCACCGCTTCCGCTGCCACCGCCCCCGTTGGAGAGGGAACCGATTCCCCCGCCGGCATACGCGCTGCTGCTACTGCTGGCGCTGCTGCTCGACGTGTCCCCGGGCGAGCCGTCGGCCCCGGTGTGCTCCCACGGCTTCCAGAGCATCACCACCAGCGCGACGATCCCCAGCACCACCCAGAACCCGCCCCCGGACGAACCGGAGGAGGAACCGGAGGAGGAACCGGAGGTCGAGGAGGGCTTGGGCGAGGACTTGGGGGCGGACCTGGCGGCGGCCGGCCCGGGGGCCGACGCGGATGCCGACTTCCCGGCAGCCGCGGGGGCGGGGGTGGGTTTCCGGGCCGACGAGGGCCGCGGGGTCGGGGACTTGGGGCGTGCTGGGCGGCGCGCCGCGCCGTCGGCGCGTCTGCGGTCCTCGGTGTAGACGCGGGTGGGCTTCGGCGGGGGCACCTTCCGCGTCCGCATGTCGACCGTGGGTGCCTCGGCGCCGCCACTCTTGCCCAGCGCCCGTCCTTGCGCCTCGTACTCCCCGATCAGGGATGTCCAGCGCGGCGGCAGCCAGCCGGCGCCGCGCTGCTGCGTGGGGAACCCGTCGAGTTCCGCGAGCGCGCGGCGCAGCACCTCGGCGGGCTCGGGCCGGTCCGCCGGATCGGCGGCCAGGCAGGGCCGGATCAGCGCACCGAGCTCCTTCGGCAGGCCCTTGAGGTCGTGTTCGCCGCGCTGGACGAGGGTGAGCAGGCGGATGGTGTCGGAGGTGTCGGGGTAGGGCGGCCGGCCGACGGCGGTGTGGAAGAGCGTGGCACCCAGGGAGTACACGTCGGACGCCCTGGTGGAGGGCTCGGCTCGGGCCTGCTCCGGGGAGGTGAAGGCGATGGTGCCCAGCGTCAGTTGGGTGCGCGTCATGTCGTTGGCGTGCGAGATGCCGAAGTCGATGAGGCGGGGCCCGTCCTGGGGCAGCAGGACGTTCTGGGGCTTGACGTCCCGGTGGATGATCTGCGCCTCGTGCAGGGTCACCAGGGCCTGTGCGACGCCCGCGGCGACCCAGTGCACCGCGTGGGCGGGCAGTTTCCCGGCGCTGCGGACGAGTTCGGCCAGTGAGGGCGCCGGGATGTACTCGATGGCCATCCAGGGGCGTTCGGCGTGTGCGTCGGCGTCGAGGACGCGTGCGGTGTGGGCGCTGTCGATCCGCCGGGCCAGCTTCACCTCCCGGGCGAACCGGCGCCGGTCGGTGTCGCTGATGGCGCCCTCGGCCAGCAGCGTCTTGACCGCGACCAGTGCTCCGTCCTTGGTGGACCGCGCCACATAGACGCGTCCCATACCGCCCGGGGCGAGGCGCCCCAGCAGGTCGTAGGCGCCGATCCGGCGCGGATCGTCGCCGCCGAGCGCCCTGATACCCGTATCGGTCATGCGTGTCACCTTCCCCCGTGTTCCGACTGCCGTGGGTGCCGGCGCCGGCGCCGGCGTCACAGCCGTCGAGCTCGTCAAACACTGTCACGCCGGGGTGAGTTGAGGAAGACGGAAGGGAAGGCGACAGGGGCGGATCGGCGGTCTCATCGCGGTCGGCGCGCAGGTGTCTGCGCACCGGATCGGCCAGTTGCGGCGGCCAGGCATTCCGGCGGACCGCCGCCCGTACCGCGGACGCGGGATCGGCGGCGAGGAGGTTCGCCGCGTGCGGCGGCAGTCGGTGGAGTCCGGCGGCCTCCGCACGGGGCTGGGCCTCGGCGAGCAGGCCGCGGACGTGCCGGTCGGGGTGGTCGACGGCCGCGTCGACCACCCCGACCGGCAGCGTGGGCCGCACAGGTGGCCTGCGGTGGCCGGGTCAGCGCACGCGGACGGTCTTGACGTCGGTGGTGCGGTCCACGTACGGGTGGCCGCCGCGCGGGCCGTCGACGCCGTAGAGCACGCCGCGGAACTGCAGGACGCCCTTGTGCGTGGCCTTGACCGTCGCGTCGACCTTGGCCTCGGCGCCGCCCATCTCCACGATGTGGCCGCACTTGACGGTGTGCCAGGCACCCTTCGTGCCGACGCGCTGCTGGGCGCAGAACTGCCCGTACCGGAGGCCGTCGCTGTCCCCCTGGCCCTTGACGTGCACGGTCTGGCCGACCTTGACGGGGTTGGGCGACGCGGTGAGGTCCGCGCTGCCCTTGGCGAACGCCGGGGTGACGACCAGTACGGCCGCGGCCGTGGCCATCGCGCCCACCGCGGCGAGTCGGGCGCCCCGACGGCCGAGGTTCCCCCGCGTGGCGCGTGCGTTCCGTGCTTCCTTCGTCTGGTGTGTCATTTTCTTTCCTCCCCTTGGTGTGGCCCGATCGGACCACACCCCACTAGAGGCGGATTTGATGGGACGCGTTCCCAACAAGCGCGGCAAAAAGGCGATATGGCAGATACGGTGCGACGTGCCGCACTCGGCGAATGGGGGGAACCTCGGCTGATGTCCGCCGCGATCCCGGGTATCTGTGCTGGTGGCTGCGCAAGCGCCGGGCCCGGGACGTGGTGGAAGGGAGCGGTTGTGGTGGAGCGGACGACATGTTGTGTGGTGGGCGGTGGACCGGCCGGGATGGTGCTCGCGCTGCTGCTGGCGCGGGCCGGGGTGGCGGTGACGGTCCTGGAGAAGCACGGGGATTTCCTGCGTGACTTCCGGGGCGACACCGTGCACCCCTCGACGCTGGCACTGCTGGACGAGTTGGGACTCGGCGAGCGGTTCGCCAGGCTGCCGCAGCGGCGCGTGACGTCGGTCCAACTGCCGATCGGGCCGGACGGTTCGCTGACGACCGTGGGGAACCTCGCCGCGCTGGGCGGCCGCTTCAACTACGTGGCGATGGTGCCGCAGTGGGACCTGCTCGACCTGCTGGTCGACGAGGCCCGGCGCGAGCCGTCGTTCTCCGTGCGGATGGACACCGAGGTGACGTCGTTCCTGAAGGAACGCGGTCGGGTGACGGGCGTCCGCTACCGCACGGCCGCCGGTCGGACCGGTGTGCTGCGGGCGACGCTCACGGTGGCCTGCGACGGCCGGGGTTCGCTCGCCCGGTCCCTGCCCGAGCTCGGGCTGCGGACGTTCAGGTGCCCGATGGACGCCTGGTGGTTCCGACTGCCGCGGCACGACGGCGATCCACACGGGCTGGTGGGCGGTGCCGGGGACCGGCTGCTCGCCGCCAACATCGACCGCGGGGACTACTGGCAGTGTGCGGCGCTGATCCCCAAGGGCTCGGACGCCGAGCGGCGCGCCGCCGGCCTGGAGGCGTTCATGGTGAACTACGCCTCGGCCGCCCCCTGGCTCGGCGACCGGGTGCGGGCACTGGACTCCTGGGACGAGGTGAAGCTGCTGGACGTCCGGCTCGACCGGCTGCGGCGCTGGCACCGTCCGGGGCTGCTGTGCATCGGCGACGCGGCACACGCGATGTCGCCGATCTTCGGGATCGGCATCAACCTCGCCGTGCAGGACGCGGTGGCCACGGCCCGGCATCTGGTCGGCCCGCTGCGGGCCGGAGCGGTGGGCCTGCGGGACGTCCGCGCGGTGCAGCGCCGAAGGTGGCCGACCACGGTACTGACGCAGGCGCTGCAGCGGTTCGCGCACTCCCGGGTCGTCGAGCCGGTGCTGGCGGGCCAGCCGCCGTTCGGCGATCCTCGGCGGGCGCGGCGGGTCGCCGAGCGGCTCACCACCTCGCGGTGGCTGAACCACGCTCCGGCGTACTTCTTCGCCTACGGCGCGCTGCGCGAGCGCCCACCGGCCGAGTCGGTGCGGTGAGCCGTGCGCCGGGGACCCCGGCACACGGCCCTGAAGCGCCGTGCTTCCGTCTGTCGCTCAGTCCGTCACCTCCGCCAGCCGGAAAGGTCCCGCCCCGCCTGGGGCGTACATCACCGGCAAGGTGCGGCCCCGCGGGACCACGACGACCGGTTCGTCGCGGTACTCCCGCAGGAAGTGCTCCAGCGGCTCCCAGATCATGCTCCGGTATCCGGCCTCGGTCCGCTGCTGCTCGAAGGACAGGGTCAGCGCGGAGTCCTCTACGGTGACGCTCACCGCGCCCACCTCGAGCCACTCCCCGCCGATCCATGCCTCGAGTCGTACGTTTGACATGACGCAAGGGTGCCCGGTGTCATGGCGGGCTGGCAATCAGCGGGGTGCGGCCGGGCGCCGGCCCGGGATTACCGGGACGGCCGTTGCGTTCCCACCCGATACGTGTCGACGACGGCGTTCGACGGGCCTTCCGGGTCTCGTCGGCCGGTATCGGATTCCGATGCCGCCTGACTCTTGGAATTCCGGCGCATTTCCTGGAGTCCCTTTTGAATTCCGTCCCGCAGCCATTTACCCAGGGGCCGTTCCACCAGGCGGTGTACCGCGTAGGAAAGCAGCAGCATAAAGGCGACGATGGCGAGCAGCAGGACGGGCGCCGGCACGTGCTTGCGCAGCACGTCGATGAGGGTGAATCCGATGTACATGTGCAGGAGGTACAGCGGGTACGTCAGTGAACCGGCGGTCACCAGCCAGCGCCACTGCACCTTGTCGAATACCCCGAGGGCGATGGCCGCCATCACCGCGAAGGCCAGGATGACGCCCACCCGTGCCGGCCAGCCGTGCGCCATGCTCGCCTTGGCTCCGACGTTCATGATCAGGCGACCGCGGACGTAGTGCTGGGCCAGCAGGAATTCGACCGCGACGATGGCCCAGAGCAGGAGGGTGGGCTTGAAGCGGTGCATCAGGTAGAAGGCGATGCCGGCGATGAAGTAGGGCGAGTAGGGGGCGATGGCCCATACCGACAGGAAGTTGCTGTTGGCCTTGAGCGCGACGACTCCGGCCACCGTCCACAATCCGCAGAAGAGCACACACCTGCGGTAGGTGACACCGCGGTACACGACGAGGGCGAAGAGCAGGTAGAACTTCAGCTCGATGAAGAGCGACCAGTAGACGTCGTCGAGGTCGGAGACTCCCACGCCCTGTTGGAGCATGGTGAGGTTCGTCAGCACCGTCTCCAGGTTGTCCGCGCTGCGGACGTGCGGCCAGATGGTGAGCACGGCCGCGGTGAGCAGGACCCCGACCCAGTACGCGGGATAGAGGCGGGACACCCGGGATTTGACGAAGTCGCCGAGCGAACGCCCCCAGGTGCTCATGCAGATGACGAATCCGCTGATCAGGAAGAAGACTTCGACACCCAGCCAACCGAATTGGGAGACGTGGTAGAGGGTCGGCGAGATCGCGTGCGGATCATTGCCCCAGCCATCACGGAGGGTGATGTAGTGGTACGCCAGGACCATCAACGCCGCCACCAGGCGTAGACCGTCCAGGACATAGAGTCTGGATTTCCCGTGCCCCTTCCCTGGTGCGGCCAGAGTTCCAGGCACAGCGAAGGGCATCCGAGATTCCTCACAGTTCGTAGGGCAACGTTCCACCCCAATCCCATCTCATACTCGGGACGGGGAAGGCAAGTTCGGTTGAAATGATCGCAAAAATTTTTCCGGCACTCCGCGCGAGACGTTACGTGATTCACGTTTCGACCGATGATGGATACCGCTGAACAATACGGGTCAATACGGATATCGGCCACCCGGTGATCCGGCTGTCCGACCCCCGGTCGGAAGTTTCCGGAGAACACCTCCGGAACACCTGGATCCGCCGTGATCCCCGTGCCCCGGCACGGTGGTTCCCCGATGCTTCAGCCCTCCGCAACCTTCCCGATGTCCGGTATTTCTATGCTGCGCCATAAGGGTTCGGGGCATATTCACCGGCCGCCGGGAAATCCGGCCGCGGTGGTCGTCGCGGTTTTCCGGCCGACGCCCGGAGGCGGCGGTCCGCACCACCCGCCCCTCACTCCCCGTGCACACCCCTCCGGCCCACCACCACCCGCGCCGCCCGCCGAGGGCGAGTAGGACGGAAGCGACGGCTCGTGCGGAGGAATGGGTGCGGAATGCAGATCGTGGTCGACCTCAACCGGTGCGAGGGGTACGCGCAGTGCGTGTTCCTCGCCCCGAAGGTGTTCGAACTGCACGGCGAGGAAGCGCTGCTCTACGCCCCGGCGCCGCCTGCGGAACAGGCGGAGCGGGTGCGCCGGGCCGCGGCGGCCTGCCCGGTGCAGGCCATCCTCGTCGGCGAACAGGCCGGCGCGGGCGCCGGGACGGGGGCCGGTGCCGATGTCCGGTGAATTCAAGAGCGGGCGGATCGTCATCGTCGGCGCCTCCCTGGCCGGGCTGCGGGCGGCCGAGACGCTGCGGGAGGAGGGCTTCACCGGGGAACTGACCCTGGTCGGCGACGAGCCGCATCCGCCGTACGACCGCCCGCCGCTGTCCAAGCAGGTGCTGCTGGGCCGGGTGCCCGCGGCGGACGTCGGCCTGCCGGCCCGCCGTCCGGTGGACGCGCGGTGGAAGCTGGGGGTGCGCGCCAGCGGCCTCGACCCGGCCGCGAAGGAGGTGCTGCTGGCCGACGGCGAGCGACTGCCGTTCGACCGGCTGCTGATCACGACCGGGACCCGCGCCCGTCCCTGGCCGCACCCCGAAGAGGCCCGACTGGACGGCGTGTTGACCGTGCGGACGGTCGATGACGCGAGCCGGCTCGCCGAGCGCCTGGACGCCGGGCCGCGCCGGGTCCTGGTCATCGGGGCGGGGTTCACCGGGTCCGAGATCGCCTCCGCCTGCCGGGAGCGCGGCCTGGCGGTCACCGTCGCCGAACGCGGGCCGGCACCGCTGGTCGGGGCGCTCGGCGGCACGCTGGGGTCGTTCGCCGCGCGGTTGCAGCGCGCGCACGGCGTCGATCTGCGCTGCGGAGTGACGGTGACCTCGCTCCTGGGCAGCAACGGGCGGCTGACCGGCGCCGAGCTCTCCGACGGCAGCCGGATCGACGCCGAGGTCGCGGTGGTCGCGCTGGGCGCGGTCCGCAACACCGAGTGGCTGGACGGCTCGGGGCTCGCCGCGGGCCCGCGGGGCGTGGCCTGCGACGCCGGGTGCCGGGCGTTCAACATGTACGGGATCGTCACCGACGACGTGTTCGTGGCCGGGGACGTGGCCCGTTTCCCGCATCCGCTCTTCGATTACCAGATGTTGGCCCTGGAGCACTGGGGCAATGCCGTCGAGCAGGCGGAGGTGGCGGCCCACAACATGGTCAACCCCGGGCCGCTGCGGCGCCCGCACCTGGCGGTGCCGGCCTTCTGGTCCAGCCAGTTCGGCCTGAACATCAAGTCGGTCGGCGTCCCGACCTTCTCGGACCAGGTCACCATCGCCCAGGGCTCGGTCGAGGAGCGCCGGCTGGTCGTCGTCTACGGCTACCGCGGCCGGATCACCGCCGCGGTCAGCGTCAACCGCGCCAAGTGGCTGGAGCACTACCTGCGCCTGATCGAGACCGCTGCCCCGTTCCCGCCCGAGCCGGGCGCCGCCGACCGGCCCGCGGAGCCGAGGGTCGTGGCCTCCGACGTCCCGGACCCGAAGGTGCTCTCGCACGGCCCGACGGTCGCGCTCACCGGTCATCTGCCGGACCGGCGCCTCGCCGTGCTGCGGCCGATGACCTGACCACCGCCCCGCCGCCACCGGACACCCTGCCCTGACGAGGAGAGCCCCGCGCATGTCCACGGAGACCCTGCTGGAGCGGATCAACGCCTACGAGAACCGCGCCGACCCCTATCCGCTCTACGCCGAACTCCGCGAGCACGGCGTGGCGCAACAGAACGACGGCAGCTATCTGGTCGGCACCTACCACGAGATCGCCGCGCTGCTGCACGACCCGCGCATCAGCTCGGACGTACGGCACCGCAGCACGCCGGACGCGGCTCGGCCGGACGCCCTCCCGCCGTCCTTCATCGCCCTCGACGACCCCCAACACGACCGGCTCCGCCGGCTCGCGATGCGCCCCTTCGGCCCGCCGCACTCCCCCGGCCGGGTCGACGCGCTGCACGAGGACATCGTCGAGATCGCCCGGGAGTTGACCGACGGCCTGCGGGACCGGGACCGGATCGACCTGGTGGACGACTTCGCCTACCCGCTGCCGGTCACCGTGATCTGCCGGCTGCTGGGCGTCCCCCACGAGGACATGTCCGAGCTCCGCGGCTGGACGAACACCATCATCGCCTCCCTGGACCACTCCCCCGGCGACGATCCCCAGGAGAAGCAGCGCGCGGGGATGGCGGCGCGGATGGCGATGGGCGCGTACCTGGGCGACCTCGCCGACCGGCGGCGGGCGAACCCGGCGGACGACATGATCTCCGCCCTGGTCCACGACGACGGGCCCGAAGGGCGGCTCGACAAGCCGGAGTTGATGACGACGCTGACCCTGCTGACGATCGCGGGGCACGAGACGACGGTCAACCTCATCACCAACGGCATGCTCACCCTGCTGCGCCACCCGGAGGCGCTGGAGCGGCTGCGCCGGGAGCCGGAGTTGATGCCCTCGGCGGTGGAGGAGCTGTTGCGGTACGAGCCCCCGGTCCAGATGCTGCCGCAGCGCACGCCGCTGACCGACATCGAGGTGGGCGGGGTGACCATCCCCCAGGGCGCGCCGCTGTTCTTGATGCTCGCGTCCGGCAACCGGGATCCGTTGCGGTTCGAGGACCCCGACCACTTCGATCCGGCCCGCCGGGACAACCGGCACTTCGGCTTCGGCAGCGGCGTCCACAGCTGCTTCGGCGCCCCGCTGGCCCGTGTGGAGACGCAGGTCGCGCTGGCCGAACTGCTGCGCCGCCTGGACGGTCCGCGGCTGGTCGAGGATCCCCCGCCGTACCGGCACAGTCCCATCCTGCGCGGGCCCCGGCACCTGCCGATCGCCACGGGCGTGCGGGCGGGCGCCGGCGCCTGACTGTCAGTCAGGAGGCAGTGTCGGTGGGCTCCGTGGTCGCTGCGTCCCCGGTCCGCCCCGTTTCGAGGGTCACGGTCAACCGGCCGTCGGCGACGTCGGCGACCACCGTGTCCCCGGGGTTGAGGGTGCCGTCGAGGAGCATGTTGGAGAGCCGGTTGTCGAGCTCGCTCTGGAGGGTGCGGCGCAGCGGGCGGGCCCCGAACTCCGGCTGGTAGCCGCGGTTGGCCAGCCACTCCTTGGCGGGCTCGGTGACCTTGAGGTCGATGTGCTGGGCGTGCAGCCGGCGCCGGCTGCGCTCCAGCAGCAGGTCGACGATCTTGATGAGGTCCTTCCGGGTCAGCGCGTGGAAGACGATGACCTCGTCGATCCGGTTGAGGAACTCCGGCCGGAAGTGCGCCTGGAGGTCGGACATCAGCTCGTCGCGGATCTCGTCGACGGATCCCTTGTGGTCCAGGATCCGCTTGGAGGCGATGTTGCTGGTCATGATGACGACGGTGTTGCGGAAGTCGACGGTGCGTCCCTGGGCGTCGGTGAGCCGGCCGTCGTCGAGGACCTGGAGCAGCAGGTTGAAGATGTCGGGGTGGGCCTTCTCGACCTCGTCGAAGAGGATGACGCTGTACGGCCTGCGGCGGACGGCCTCGGTGAGCTGTCCGGCCTCCTCGTAGCCGACGTATCCCGGCGGGGAGCCGACGAGTCGGGACACGGTGTGCTTCTCCTGGAACTCGCTCATGTCGAAGCGGATCATCCGGTCGGGGTCGCCGAAGAGGATGCCCGCGAGCGCCTTGGCCAGTTCGGTCTTGCCGACGCCGGTGGGCCCGAGGAAGAGGAAGCTGCCGCTGGGGCGGTCGGGGTCGCTCATCCCGGCGCGACTGCGGCGCACGGCCTGGGAGACGGCGGTGACCGCCTCCTCCTGCCCGATCACCCGCTCGTGCAGGGCCTCTTCGAGCTTCATCAGCCGGTCGCGTTCGGTCTCGGTGAGTTGGGAGACGGGGATGCCGGTGCGCGCGGAGAGCACCTCGGCGATGTCCTCGGTGGTGACGCTGGCGGCCTGTTCGCGCTCCTCGTCGACGTCGGCGAGTTCCTGTTCGGCCTGCCGGACGCGTTCCTTGAGTTCGGCGGCGCGTGCGTAGTCCTCGGTGCTGACCGCCTCGTCCTTCTCCCGGCGGAGCTTGGTGAGCCGCTCCTCGATGTCGGCGGTCGCGCTGGGGCCGTCCAGGCTGCGCAGTCCCACCCGGGCACCGGCCTGGTCCATCAGGTCGATGGCCTTGTCGGGCAGGAAGCGGTCACTGATGTAGCGGTCGGAGAGGGAGGCCGCGGCGTCGAGCGCCTCGTCGGTGAAGCGCACCTGGTGGTGGGCCTCGTAGGAGTCCCGGAGGCCGCGCAGGATCTCGACGGTCTCCGCCACGCTGGGCTCGGGCACCATGACCGGTTGGAAGCGGCGTTCGAGGGCGGCGTCCTTCTCGATGTGCTTGCGGTACTCGTCGATGGTGGTCGCACCCACCACGCTGAGATCGCCGCGGGCCAGGGCGGGTTTGAGGATGTTGCCGGCGTCCATGGCGCCCTCGCCCCCGCCGCCCGCGCCGACGACGGTGTGGAGTTCGTCGAGGAAGAGGATGATGCCCTTCTCGGAGCGGGTGACCTCGTCGATCACCTTCTTGAGCCGCTCCTCGAACTCGCCCCGGTACTTGGAGCCGGCGACCATCCCGGCGAGGTCGAGGGAGACCACCCGACGGTCGCGGAGGGCCTTGGGCACCTCCTCGGCGACGATCCGCTGGGCGAGCCCTTCGACGATCGCGGTCTTGCCGACGCCGGGGTCGCCGATGAGGACCGGGTTGTTCTTCGTCCGCCGGGAGAGCACCTCGACGGTCTGCTGGATCTCGGCGGCCCGGCCGACGACCGGGTCGAGTTTCCCGCCGCGCGCCTCGTCGGTGAGGTCCCGCCCGTATGCGTCCAGGGTCGGGGTGTCGCCGTGGCCGCCCTGGGCGGGCTGCCGGGCGGTGCGGCCGGCGCCGCCGTCCAGGGCGCCCTCGGCGCCGAGGGCCTGGGTGAGGCCGGAGTGGGGGTCCTCCAGGAGCGCGGCGAGGATGTGCTCGGGGCCGATGTAGGAGGCTCCGGCGGCCTGGGAGCGGGCGTGGGCGGCGAGCAGGGCGCGTTTGGCCGCGGGGGTGAGCGCGGGCTCTCCGTTGCCGGTGCCGGAGGGCAGTCGTCGGCCGATGTCCTCGGCCAGTTGGTCGGGGTCGGCGTCGGCCTGTTCCAGGATCTGCCGGGCGGCGGGCACCTGGGTGGCGGCCCACAGCAGATGGACGGTGTCGAGGTCGGAGCCGTCCTCGGCGGCGCGGCTGCCCGCCGCGGCGAGCAGTTCGTGGGCGGAGTCGCTGAGCAGTCGACCGATGGGGACGCGTTGGACGGCCGGGGGCGAGGCCGCCGGGCTCATGCCGAAGAAGCGGTCGAAGAGGTCGGAGAACGGGTCGCTGGACCCGAAGGGCGAAGTCGTCACCGTAACCACCCGTCCGGCGCGCAGCGCCTTGGTGGTGCGCCGCCTGCCGTCGTCTATTGCCCGTACCCGGCCAATTCTTCGCCGGGTCGCGGAGGGCAGCGACCGGAGGGACGGTCCGCCGCGACAAACGGACTTTCGCACACCCGTCCGAACAAGTAATATTCACTGCCATTGAGTACCACTTACTTGGGAGGGTTCGATGGTGGCGGAACTCGTCAGGACCTGGGTGGCCGGCTGGGTCGTCTCGCGTCAGCGCCCCCGGGCGGTCGAGCACCCTTGGGGGCTCTACGTCGACGTGGGCCGCCCGGACCACGTGGGCCGCCACGTGCTGCCCGCGCCCGACGAGTCCTCCGTGCGCGCCGCCGCGGCATCGGTGACCGCCCCGTACACCTGGCTCAAGTTGCCCGTGGAGACGGAGACCGCGGAGCCGTGGCTCCCGGCGGGCTGGTCGGCGGACAAGGAGGAGTCGGGCCACCTGATGGCCGCGGACCTGCGGGCCACGCACCCGGTGGCACCCGCCGGCTACCGCGCGAGCGTGGCGACCGCCGACGACGTCATCCACGTCCGGGTCCACGACGCACGGGGCGACCTCGCGGCGAAGGGACAGATGGCCGTGGTCGGCCGGGCGACGGTCGTCGACCAGGTACAGACCGAGGAGGCCCATCGCCGGCGCGGCCTGGGCGGCTTCGTGATGCGGACGCTCGCCGACCGCGCGCTGGCCGAGGGCGCCACGCTCGGCGTCCTGGGCGCGACCGACGAGGGCCGCGCGCTGTACGAGTCGCTCGGCTGGCGGCGGCACTCAGGGCTCGCGGCCTGCGTCTACCGCCCGTAGACGGCGCCCGACACACCCCGTGTCGACAGGCTGAGAGTGGTGTCCGGTACGGCGGACCGCCACCGCGCCGTGCCGGACACCACCCCAACGCCACGCCACCGCCGCCTTCGCCACTCACCCCAAGCGTCCGATTGATTACATTTAATCCATGTATGAGTCGGAGGACAGTGCGCAGGCCCCAGCGGCCACGACCGCAGTACTGACCGGACTCGGGGCCTGGCTACCGCCCCGCGAGGTCACCAACGACGAACTCTGCGCCCACCTGGACACCTCGGACGCCTGGATCCGCGAACGGATCGGCATCTCCGTGCGACGCCGTGCGGACCCCAAGACCGCCACCGGGGACCTGGCCGCCGAGGCCGGCGCCCGCGCCCTGCGGTCCGCCGGGGTGACCCAGGCGGACGCCGTCGTCCTGGCCACCACCACGCCGGACCACCCGTGCCCGGCCACCGCCCCGGACGTCGCGGCCCGGCTCGGGCTGGGCAACGCCGCGGCGTTCGACATCGCCGCGGGCTGCTCGGGGTTCCTCTACGCCACGACGGTCGCGGCCGGCCTCATCCGTTCCGGTACGGCCGGACGGGTTCTGGTCATCGGCGCCGAGACGATGTCCGCCGTGATCGACCCCGAGGACCGCGCCACGGCGCCGATCTTCGGGGACGGCGCCGGCGCCGCCGTCCTGGAAGCCGGACGCCCCGGCCAGGCCGGTTCGCTGGGCGAGGTGGTGTGGGGCAGCGACGGCGAGCGCGCCGACGCCATCGTGGTCCCGGTCGGCGGCTCACGGAACCGCGACGGCCGGGACGCCGCGCCGAAGAGCGAACGGCACGTCCGGATGCGCGGCAACGAAGTGCTCCGGCACGCCGTGCGCCGCATGACGGCCGCCGCCACCCGGGCCGCCGCCGCGGCGGGCTGGGCCCTGGCGGACGTCGACCGGCTGATCGTCCATCAGGCCAACGCGCGGATCAGCGCCGCCGTCTCCGACGCGCTGGGCATCCCGCCGGAGCGGGTGCCGTCGAACATCGCGACGGTGGGGAACACCGCCGCCGCCTCCATCCCCCTGCTCCTGACGGACGCCGCCGCCGAAGGAGCCCTGCGCCCCGGCGACCGCGTCCTGCTGGTCGCCTTCGGCAGCGGGCTCGCCTGGGCGGCCACGACGCTGGTCTGGCCCGCCGGCCTGCAGGCCGAACGCTGACCACCACGACGCGCACCCCGCAACGGCCTCACTCCCCCGACGGCCCCGTCCCCAAGGAAGTGACCATGTACGCACAGTTGAAGGAACTCCTCATCACCCGGGCCGGATTGCCCGGCGAGCCGATCGTCCCGGAAGCGTCGCTGGCCCGGGCGGGTATCGACTCGATGGCCGTCACCGTGCTGTCCATGGCGCTGGAGGACGTACTGGGGCTGGTGATCGACGAGGACGAGCTGTCCGCGGCGCCGACCGTCGCCGACCTCGCCGACCTCATCGCCCGCCGCGGCGACACCGCCTCGCTCCCCTCCACCGCATAAGCCCAAGAGGAGGCCGCCGTGGAAACCATGGAAGCCGACGAACGCCTCGTCCCCCTGGCCTTAGGGGACATGACCTACGCGTGCCGACTCCTCATGCCCCGGCACCGGTCCGGCACCGAGCCGCTCGTCCTGATCGGCGGCGCTCTCCAGGACATGTACTCCTGGCCACGGTTGGAACGCCGACTCACCACGCACACCGACCTGGTGCTGATGGACCTGCCGGGCACCGGCAGCGCCGGCGACCTGGCCGCCAGCGCCGGCTTCGAGGTCCTGGCCGATTCGGTGCTGCACGCCCTCGACCGGCTGGCCATGGACCAGGTCAACGTCCTCGGCGCCTCCTACGGTGCCCCCATCGCCTACCGCCTGGCCCAGTCGCACCCGGACCGGGTGGCCCGGCTGCTGCTCGCCGGTGCCACGCCCCGGGTCGGCCCCCGGCTGGCCGCGGTGGTCCGCCAGGGCCTGGAACTGGTGGGCACCGCGAGCTCCCGCCCGGCCGACGAGCCGGCCCGCCGGGACTACGCCCGCAACGTCGTCGACATGCTGGTCAACGGCGCCACCCGGAACGAGGTCGCCCAGGGGCCCGCGGTCGCCCGGCTCCTGGAACGCCAGCTGATGCGGACGTCGCAGAGCGCCGCACTGCGCTACGCCGCCTGCCACGAACGCCTCCTGGACACCGACCTCTACCCGCCGGGCGGGATCGAGGGGGTCCCCGCGCTCGTGTTCACCGGCGAGCACGACTGCGCCAGTTCACCGGAGGAGAACCGGGCCGTCGCGGCCACCATCGCCGGCTGCGCATTCGCCCTCATCCGCGACGCCGACCACATGGCCCATCTGGAGCGCGAGGCCGAGTACGCGGACCTGGTCACGCGCTTCCTGCACGATCGGCCGGTGCACGACCTGCCGTACTGCACCGACCCGCGGACGTCGCCCCGGCGAGAGCGCTAGGCGTTCTGTCCGCAAAGTCCCGTCGTCCGCTCCGAGGGGCGACCAGGCGGGACTTCGCGGACAGGCCCGGAGATTCCTTCCCGCGCGCCTGCTCCGTTCGCGGCGCCGGACGGTCAGCGGACCGGCGGGGCCGGCGGATCGGGGGCGAGCAGGCCCGCCAGCACCCGCCGGACCACCCGCTCGAAGCCGGCGCCGGCCCTGGTGGCGTCCCCGGCACCGAGGTGCGCGCCGTCCGCCGCCCCGCCGGCCAGCGCCGCCGCCAGCAGCGGATGCCCGCCGCGCCCGGCCACCGCGCCCAGGTAGGCGGCCTGTGCCGCCTGACGGCCCGTCGGTGACCGGCGGGCCCGGATTTCGACACCGGACAACATGGCGACCAGGGCGTTCAGCACGGCCACCGCCTCCAGCTTGCCCGGCCCGGTCAGTCCCGCGACGGGCTCCAGCGCGCGCAGCGCGAACTCCAGGTAGTCCAGCCCCCGCGGCCCCACCCGCAGGGCCTCCGGCGGCACCTCCAGCAGCCACGGGTGCCGCAGGTGGACCCGCTGCGTCCGGGTGGCCAGCGCCACCAGGTCCGTCACCGGATCCCCCGTCAGCTCCGCATCGAGGTCGATCTCCCCGGTCGCGGTGTCCACCATCAGGTCCACCAGGTCGTCCCGGCCGGCCACGTACCGGTAGAGGGACGCGGGCCCGGTGCCCAGCTCGCGGGCCACCTGCCGGACCGACACCGCGGCCATCCCGCCCGCGTCGGCGAGCCCGATGGCGGCCTCGGTGAGCTGCTCCCGACTCCGCTCGGGTGCGGGCCCCCGCGTCCCCCGCTCGGGCCGCTCCCACACCAGCGCGGTCTCCGTCGCCGCCGCCCGGTCCGCCTTGCCGGCCATCCAGCCTCACCCGCCCCTTCCCTCATCCGACTCCTTGCTGATAACTATAACCACGTAACCGCGAACATCGTTCGCAGTATTTCGGTCACCGCGACTACCGGGAGGGAACTCGATGCAGCACCACACCTCGTCCCCCACGTGGAGCGCCACCCAGTGGGCGACGAACGGCGAAGTCCGGCTCGTCCACGACCAGTTGGCGCCCGGACACACCGACGCCGAGCCGCTCCTCCTGGTGACCGGCCTGGGCGTCTCCCGGCAGTGGTGGCCCACCGGCCTGGCCCGGGCACTGACCGCCGAGGGGTTCACGGTCGCCCGCTACGACCAGCGCGACGCGGGCGAATCGACGCACCTGCCGCCCACCGCCACCGCCAACCCCATCTCCGCCCTGCTCCGCAGGCGCGGCGCCGCCTACACGGCCGAGGACATGGCCGACGACGCCATGGCCGTACTGGACGCGCTGGGCTGGGACTCCGCGCACCTCTTCGGCCAGTCCCTCGGCGGCGCGGTCGCCCAGCGCATCGCCCTGCGCCACCCCCGGCGCGTGCGCACGCTCACCACCGTGTCGGCCGTTCCCGGCGACTGTGCCGGACTGGGCGCCATGCGCCACATCCGGCTGCGCACCCTCGCCCGGCTCGCCCGCATGAACCACCCGCCCACCCCCGAAGGGCACATCGAGGCCGGCGTGGCGCTCGCCCGTCTGCTCCACTCCCCCGCCCACCCCTTCGACGAGCCGGCCCTCCGGGCCAGGCTCGTCAGCGCGCCCGACGCGGGTGTCCTGGACGCCCGCAGCCAGAGCCGCCAGATCGGCGCGCAGTGGCACGGCCCCGCCATCGAGCGCATCACGGCGCCGACCCTGGTCCTGCACGGCCTGGACGATCCCCTCGTCAAGCCGTCGGCCGGCCGCACGGTCGCGGCCCGCATACCGGGCGCACGCTTCGTCCCGCTGCCCGGCGTCGGCCACGGGCTGCCGGAACCGGTGTGGCGGGACGTGGCCCACCACGTACGTCAACTCGCCGACCGCTGACCGGAACCGACCGGCACCGCCTGCAGCGGGGCACCGATCGCGCTCCCGCCGGAGTCGTCCTCTTCGGTGTGCGCCACCCCGGGGCGCCGGCCACGCCCTCTTGCGGGCGCCCCGCCGGGCCCTGTGGACTGCTCGGGACCCACGCCCCGCGACCCCGCCGGCCCGTCTGCACCTGAGCACCACCATTCGGCGGGCTTCCTCAGCGACGCGTGCTCTACTGCCGCAGCACCACCCCCCACCCTTCCCTGCCACGAAGGAGACTGCGCATATGCCGAATTCGAGGATCTCCGAGGACGACTCCCCCCACACCTCTGCCGCCGCCCCGCCCCCTGCCGCCGGTCGCCCCGCGGTCAGTCGCCGCTGGGTGCTGGCGGGGCTGGCCGCGGCGGCCCCGGCGGTGCTCGCGGCCTGCGGCGGGAAGAAGGGGACCGCCGCGTCGCTCAGCCCGCACGGCGCGGGGAAGCCCACGCCGGGGAACTCCACCGTCATCATGATCATCCGGCACGGCGAGAAGCCCGACAAGCACCACCCCGGCATCGACGAGCACGGCCACGAGGACCACAAGTCGCTCACCCGGCGCGGCTGGGACCGGGCCAACGCGCTGCCCAAGCTCTTCGACCCGCCGGCGGGCCAGAAGCTCCCGTCCGGCATCGAGCGCCCCCGGACGATCTACGCCGCGACCGACCAGGGCCCCAACGCCGGTGCGCACCGGATGCGACAGACCGTCACCCCGCTCGCCCACCACATGGGCCTGAAGGTCGACACCGAGTTCGCCGAGTCCGAGGAGGACGCCCTCGCGAAGACCGCCCTGTCCGCGACCGGGCCGGTGCTGATCTGCTGGGAGCACAGTCGCATCCCCGACATCGTCTCCGCGCTCGGCGCCTCCGGCAGCGGCGTCCCCGACGAGTGGCCCGACCGCTTCGACCTGGTGTGGGTGTTCACCCATGCCAAGGGCAGCTGGGCGTTCCGGCAGGTCGACCAGCACCTGCTGCCCGGCGACGCCTGAGCGGGCGACGCGCCGCCACGGGCGCGGGTCAGCCCAGGGCCCGGTCGAGGTTGAACGCCGCGCTGATCAGTGCCAGGTGGGTGAACGCCTGGGGGAAGTTGCCGATCTGTTCGCCGGTGCGGCCGATCTCCTCGGCGAAGAGGCCGACGTGGTTGGCGTAGGTGAGCATCTTCTCGAAGGCGAGCCGGGCCTCGTCCACCCGGCCCGCGCGGGAGAGTGCCTCCACGTACCAGAACGAGCAGATGGAGAAGGTGCCTTCCTCGCCCCGGAGTCCGTCGGGGCTGGCCTTGGGGTCGTAGCGGTAGACCAGGGAGTCGGAGACCAGTTCCTCGCCGAGGACGTCCAGGGTGGAGAGCCACTTGGGGTCGGTCGGTGAGATGAACTTGGCCAGCGGCATCATCAGGACCGCGGCGTCCAGCACGTCGTCGCCCTCGTGCTGGACGAACGCCCGGCGCTCGGTGGACCAGCCGCGCTGCATGATGCGTCGGTAGATCGCGTCGCGCTCCCGTCCCCAGCGGATCATGTCGGCGGGCAGTCCGCGGTGGCGGGCGATCCGCATGGCCCGTTCGAGGGCGACCCAGCACATCAACTGCGAGTAGAGGAAGTTCTGGATCTTGCCGCGGGTCTCCCAGATGCCCTCGTCCGGCTGGTCCCAGTTGTCGCAGACCCAGTTCACCAGGTTGCAGACGGCGTCCCAGTGGTCGCTGGAGAGCGGCTGTCCCCATTTGTCGTAGAGGTAGAGGGAGTCGATGAGCGCGCCGTAGATGTCGAGCTGGAGCTGGTTGACGGCGTTGTTGCCGATGCGTACCGGCGCGGATCCCAAGTGGCCTTCCAGGTGCCGGAGTTCCACTTCGGGGAGTTCGCTGCGGCCGTCGATGCCGTACATGATCTGCAGCGGGCCGTGGGCGCAGTCCTTCAGACAGATCTTCGAGGAGAGGAAGCGCACGAAGGATTCCGCTTCGTCGGTGAAGCCGAGGCGGAGCAGGGCGTAGATGCAGAAGGCGGCGTCCCGCACCCAGACGTAGCGGTAGTCCCAGTTTCGCTCGCCGCCGATCTGCTCGGGCAGGCTGGTGGTGGGGGCGGCGACGATGGCGCCGGTGGGCGCGTAGGTGAGCAGCTTGAGGGTGAGCGCGGAGCGGTGCACCATCTCCCGCCAGCGGCCTCGGTAGCGGGAGTGGGAGAGCCAGCCGCGCCAGTAGCGCACGGTGGCGCCGAAGAGCTGCTCGGCCTCCTGGACGGCGCAGAACCGGGGCTCCACGCCTTCACCGATGCGGTCGAGCGCGAAGACCGCGGACTCGCCCTCGGCGAGCGTGAAGGAGCAGCGGGCGTCGGACCCGTCGATCTCGACCGGCACGCTGGAGGTCAGGGCGAGGGAGAGTTCCGGGGAGTCGAAGACGGTCAGGCCGCGGTGGTGGGGGCGGACGGTGTGCCGCTGCCGGCCGTAGTCGAAGCGGGGCGCCACGCGCACCGAGAACGGCAGGGATCCTCGGACGCAGAGCACCCGCCGGATCAGCCGGTGTCGGTCCGCCTCACGGGAGTCGTCGACGATCGGCATGAAGTCCTGGACCTCGCCGACGCCGTGGTCGGCGAAGAAGCGGGTGATCAGGATGTTGGTGTCGGGGAAGTAGAACTGCTTGGTGCGGGTCGGCACGTCCGGGGCGAGTTGGAAGGCCCCGCCGCGGTCGGCGTCCAGGATCGCGGCGAAGACACTGGGCGCGTCGAAGCGGGTGCAGCAGTACCAGTCGATGGTGCCGTTGGTGCCGACGAGGGCCGCGGTGCGCATGTCGCCGATCAGGCCGTGTTCGGCGATCGGGACGTAGCGGGGGGCGTCGGCTCGGGTGGTGCGCAGGCTCGCGGTGGGTGTCGCCATGAGCCCCGTGGGCGTCGTCATCGGACCTCCCCTGCGCTGGGGGACGAGCAGGAGCAGTGGATTCAGGCTAACTCCGGGCGGCCCGCCACCGCCCCTCCGCCCGGCGACCGGGCCGGTCCGCGGGCCGTCGGCGACAAGGCGTGGCCAGAGCCGTAAGAGAGCCGCAAATTCCGTCCACGGGCGGGGCCTGGCCGGTGGACGAGGCCCTAGATTCGGTCCCGGCCGGGAGACGGCCGCGGACGGCGGACGCGCAGGTCGGAGGCCGTTCGGTGCCCCATGCCTCAGGTCCGCGACCGGGGGCCGGCGTCTCCCGGTCGCTCCCCCACGCCCGTCCCTCCAGAAAGCATGCGCATGCCTCCTGCCCCGTCCCGCGTTTCCCCTCTCGCGCCGCAGGCTCCGACGGACCGCATGGGCGGTGTGCCCGCCCGTGGCGGGTCGGGGGCCGGTGGCCACCGGGGACGGCGACGACGGGCGCCGGCCGGGCTGTTCGATCCACGGGTACTGCTGACGGCCCTGCCGGAGGCGTTGCGCAAGCTGCATCCGCGGGTACTGGCCAGGAATCCGGTGCTCTTCGTCGTGGCCTGCGGATCCCTGCTGACCACGCTGTCCGCGGTGCTGTACCCGTCGGTGTTCAGCTGGGTGATCAGTGGGTGGCTGTGGCTGACGGTGCTGTTCGCGCAGCTCGCCGAGGCGGTGGCGGAGGGCCGTGGCAGGGCGCAGGCGGCGTCGCTGCGCCGGGCCCGGACGGATCTCACGGCCCGGCGGCTGCGGGACAACTGGCGGGTGGGCGTCAATCTGGACCGTGCCGTGACCGAGATCGTTCCGGCGTCCGATCTCCGGCCGTTCGACTTCGTGGTGGTGGCCGCGGGTGAGCCGATTCCGGCGGACGGCGAGGTGGTCGAGGGGGTGGCGAGCGTCGACGAGTCCGCGGTGACCGGGGAGTCGGCGCCGGTGCTCCGCGAGGCGGGCGGTGATCGCTCCGGTGTGACGGGCGGGACCATGGTGCTGTCGGACCGGATCGTGGTGCGGGTGACGTCGCGGGCCGGGCATTCGTTCCTGGACCGGATGATCGCGCTGGTGGAGGGGGCCGCCCGGCAGCGGACGCCCAACGAGATCGCGCTGCACATCCTGCTGGCCGCGCTGACCATCGTCTTCCTCCTGGTGGTCGTCACGCTGCAGCCGATGGCGACGTACGCGGGCGCCGCCCAGCAGACGGCGGTGCTGGTGGCCCTGCTGGTGACCCTGATCCCGACGACCATCGGGGCGCTGCTGTCGGCGATCGGGATCGCCGGGATGGACCGCCTGGTGCAGCGCAATGTGGTGGCCATGTCGGGCCGTGCGGTGGAGGCCGCGGGGGACATCAACACCCTGCTGCTCGACAAGACCGGCACCATCACGCTCGGTCACCGGGAGGCGGTGGCGTTCGTTCCGCTGCCGGGGCTGGACGAGCTGGCGCTGGCGGATGCCGCCGCCCTCTCGTCGTTGGCGGACACCACGCCCGAGGGGCGGTCGGTGGTGGCGCTGGCCCGGGAGAAGTACGGGTTGCGGGCGCCGGCCGAGGGCGAGCTGGCCTTCATCCGGTATGTGCCGTTCAGCGCGCGGACGCGGATGAGCGGGGTGGATCTGCGCTGGGCTGACGGTGCGAGTGGGTCCGCGGCGACGCCCGAGGGCGCGCCGGGGCGGCCGTCGGAGTATCCGGGCGAGGTGGTGCTCCGCAAGGGCGCGGCCGCGCAGATCATCGACTGGGTGGCGCAGCGGGGCGGCGAAGTACCGGCCGAGGCGCGGATGTTCAGCGACACGATCGGCGCGTCCGGGGGGACACCGCTGTTGGTGGCGATGGACGACCGGCAGGGGCCCCGGGTGCTGGGCGTGGTGCACCTGAAGGACGTGGTGAAGGACGGCATCCGGGAGCGGTTCGCCGAGTTGCGCCGGATGGGCATCCGGACGGTGATGGTCACGGGCGACAATCCGCTGACGGCGCGGGCGATCGCCCAGGAGGCCGGGGTGGACGACTACTTGGCGGAGGCCGCGCCGGAGGACAAGCTCGCTCTGATCGTCCGGGAGCAGGCGGGTGGCCGGCTGGTGGCGATGACCGGCGACGGGACGAACGACGCGCCGGCGCTGGCGCAGGCGGACGTCGGCGTGGCGATGAACACCGGCACCTCCGCCGCCAAGGAGGCCGGGAACATGGTGGATCTGGACTCCAACCCGACCAAGTTGATCGAGATCGTGGAGGTGGGCAAGCAACTGCTCATCACCCGGGGCGCGTTGACCACGTTCTCGATCACCAATGACGTGGCCAAGTACTTCGCAATCATTCCGGCGATGTTCGCGGGGACGTATCCGGGGCTGGCGGCGCTGAACGTGATGGGACTGCACAGCCCGACGTCGGCGATCACCTCGGCGATCATCTTCAATGCGTTGGTGATCGTGGCGCTGATTCCGCTGGCGCTGCGCGGGGTGCGCTATCGGCCGGCGTCCGCCCACGACCTATTGCGCCGCAACCTGGCGTTCTTCGGACTGGGCGGGCTGGTGGCGCCGTTCGTCGGCATCAAGCTGATCGATCTGCTGATCTCGGGGATTCCGGGGCTGGGGTGACGGTGACGGGTCCGCGGTTCAGCCGACGTGGACCCGTGGTCGTCGGTCGCGGTCCGGTTCCGCCTCGCGCAGTACCTCACGGGTGACGGGGGCGACCTCGCCCTGCCCGAAGAGGAAGAAACGCAGGAACTGGGCGAAGGGGTTGCCCTCGGTCCATTCGAAGTAGATGTGCGGGCGTCGCCCGGTGGTGTCCCGGACGTAGAGCAGGAGGGCGGCCAGGGCGTTGGAGACGGTGGAGCCCTCCAGGCACAGCACGCGGTAGCGGTCGTGCATGACGTGGCCGTGGACGTGCAGCGCGCTCTCGAACTCGGAGGGGTCGCGGATGGTGACCTCGACGAACACCAGGTCGTCCTCGGGCGGGATGTCGTTGTCGGCGCGGATCTGCTGGGCCTTGTCTCGGTATTCGGCGAAGTCGCGCTGGTCGGGCTCGTTGGCGATGAAGCGGATGCGGCGCTGGGCGATGTCGCGGACGAAGCGTGCCGCGGTGTCGTCCAGGATGACCTCGGTGACGCGGAGTTCGAAGGCACGGGCGAGTCGCGAGGTGAAGGAGAGCAGGATGATGCCGGCGATGAAGCAGGCACCGATCTTCACGCCGTCGGGCCGTTCGATGACGTTGGTGACGGTGGTGTAGAGGAACACCACGGAGATCACGGCGAATCCGATGGTCCAGCCGCGTTGCCCGGCGCGGTGGGCGGCGATGGTCACGGCGATCGCCGCGGAGGCGATGAGGACGAGGACGCCTGTGGCGTAGGCGCCGCCCTGGGCGTCGACGTCGGCGTCGAAGATCCAGGTGACCAGGAAGGCGACGGCGATGAAGACGAGCACCATGGGACGGACCGCGCGGGCCCAGCTGGGCGCCATGCCGTAGCGCGGGAGGTACTGCGGCATCAGGTTGAGCAGGCCGGCCATGGCCGAGGCGCCGGCGAACCAGAGGATGGCGATGGTGGCGACGTCGTAGACGGTGCCGAAGGCGGAGCCGAGGTACTCGTGGGAGAGATAGGCCAGGGCACGGCCGTTGGCGGCTCCGCCGGGTTTGAAGGCGGGGGCGGGGATGAGGAGGGTGGTGACGAAGCTGGTGATGATGAGGAAGATGCTCATGATGACGGCGGCCGTGGTCAGCAGCTTCTTGGCGCCGCGGATCCGTCCGGTGGGGCGTTCCTCGGTGTCGTCGGGGTCGCCCTCGATGTGCGGCATGACCGCGACGCCGGTCTCGAAGCCGGAGAGGCCGAGGGCGAGTTTGGGGAAGACGACGAGGGCCACCGCGATCATGGCCGGAACACTGCCGTGCTGGGTGGTCAGTGCCCGGGACCAGTCGGTGACGACGTGTTCGGCGGTGACCACGTGCCAGACGCCGACGACCGCGACGACGGCGTTGAGCACGAGGTAGCCGCCCACCAGCACGACGGCCACACCGATCGCTTCGAGGAAGCCCTTGAGGAAGACCGCGCCGAGCAGGGCGATCAGGATCAGCGTGACGATCATCTGGCGGCCCTGGAGCACGCTGTGGACGTGCGGGTTCTCGACGAGGTGGGTGGCGGCGTCGGCGGCCGACAGGGTGATGGTGATGAGGAAGTCGGTGGCCGCGAAGCCGAGGAGGGTGAGGACGAACAGCTTGCCCTTCCAGAAGGACAGCAGCCGCTCCAACATGGCGATGGAGCCCTGGCCGTGCGGGCTCTCGGTGGCGACGCGGCGGTATACGGGGAGTGCGCCGGCGAGGGTGACGACGACCAGGACGAGGGTGGCGACGGGCGAGAGGAGACCGGCGGCCAGGGCCGCGATGCCGGGCTGGTAGCCGAGGGTGGAGAAGTAGTCGACACCGGTCAGGCACATCACGCGCCACCAGCGCTGTCCGTGGTGGGCGGAGGGCGGTTCGGCGTGCTGGTGCTTGCCCATGTCCGCCAGGCCCTGCAGCATCCAGGCGCGCAGGCGTTGCCGCGGCGTGGCTTTGGAGGCGCTACCGGCAGGGACGGAGGCGGCCATCGTGTGCTCCTGTCGTAAACCGAAAGGATCCGGCCATCGTGAGGCGGCTGGTTCAGCGTACGCACTTCCGGGGTCCTCGCCGTGGTGTTCGAGGGCGCGGGCGGATCGTGTCTCGGGGAGAGGGAACGCGCGGCGGGGCCGGCACCGCGTCGGCGGGCCCGTAGGGGGCATGGGCGCGCGCCCAAACACCACCCGGCCGGTTACCACCACATCGATGGAATGAGCCGGCACTTCGCCCCGGTGCGCCGCGCCGTCGTCGAGGATCGCTTGACGAGGAGGGGTCCGGGCCGACTCGGATGCGGGAGGCGGAATGGCACGGTCATGGCTGCGGCGAGGGGCGGCAGCGGTCGCGGTGTGCGGTGCGGTGCTGACGCCGGTTCCACCGGCGACGGCGGCGGGCGGTCCGGTGGTGCCGGACACCCGCATCGTGGGCGGGCGGAACGCGGACGTGCGGGACGTGCCGTGGCAGGTGTCGTTGCGCAGCCGCGGCGGACACATCTGCGGTGGTTCGATCATCCGCGCCGATGCGGTGGTGACCGCGGCGCACTGCACCGTGGGGGCGCCGCCGGACTCATTGAGCGTCCAGGCGGGCAGCAGCGTGCGCGGGTCGGGCGGGCAGATCGTGCCGGTGGCGCGGGTGTTGCGGCACCCGAAGTTCAACGCGGCCACGATCGACTACGACGTGGCGGTGCTGGAGCTGGCGTCCCCGCTGGATTTCGGGGCCGGGGTGCGCGCGGTTCCGCTGCTGCCGGAGGGCAGGGAGCCGATCACCGGCACACCGGCGACGGTCACCGGCTGGGGTGCGACGCGGGACGGCGGCGCACTGCCGGAGCGGCTGCGGCGGGTCGATGTGCCCAAGCTCAGCGACACGTACTGCAAGAGGGCGTACGGGACATCCTCGATCACCCCGCGGATGACGTGCTACGGCTACGAGCGCGGGCGCAAGGACGCGTGCCAGGGCGACAGCGGGGGCCCGCTGGTGGTGGACGGGTATCTGGCGGGGATCGCGTCATGGGGGACGGGGTGCGCCTCGCCCGGGCATCCCGGCGTCTACACCAAGGTCAGCGATCCGTCGATCCACGCGTACATCACCCGGCCGTAGGGCGGGCCCGGGCGCCTATGCTGACGCGGTGTTCGCACCCGAGGGTCCTACGTTCCGTGAGCTCGCCGTGCAGGCGTTGTCGTCCGTCGAGCGGGGCTATGACCTGCTGGCCCCGAAGTTCGACCGCACACCGTTCCGGACGCCGGCGGCGGTGCTGGATCCGGTCGTGCGGGAGCTGCGGGAGCTCGGCCCGTTCGCCGGCGGCCTGGATCTGTGCTGCGGCACGGGCGCGGGGGTGGGCGTGCTCCGGCAGGTGTGCCGGGAGCGGGTGACCGGGGTCGACATCAGCGCCGGGATGCTCGCGGTGGGGCGCGACCGCGAGCGGGCGCCCGGCGGGGGCGGCCCCCGGGTGGAGTGGGTGCGGGCGGACGCGCGGGCGCTGCCGTTCGGGCCGGTCTTCGACGTCGTGGTGAGTTTCGGGGCGTTCGGGCACTTCCTGCCGCGGGAGCGGCCGGTGTTGTTCGAGCAGGTGCGGTCGGTGTTGCGGCCCGGTGGGCGGTTCGTGTTCCCGGTGCTGGCGCCCGCGCGGCCGGGGTCGCCGCTGTACTGGGCGCTGTTGGGTTTCGATGCGGCGATGCGGGTCCGCAACGCGCTGTGGCGGCCGCGGTTCGTGATGTATTACCGGGGTTTCCGGCTGACCGAGGTGAGCGCGGAGCTGGCGCGGGCCGGGTTCGCGGTGGAGTTGCGGCCGGTACCGGAGTGGGGGCGGCGGGCGGACGGCAGTCCGCGCGGCCGACTGGTGGTGGCGACCCGGTCGGGTCCGGCGGCCGGCTGAGCGACCGGGCAGGGCGGCACGGCACCGCCGGGGTGGTCCGTGCGGGGAGCACCCCGGGATGAACAGAACGTGTACATGCCCAATTGTGACTGTCGTGCGGGCAGCCGTTGCCCAACTCCTGGGCCGGATAAAGTGGTTGACATGCCTCAGCACGACCCGGCACCGCCGCCGGAGTTCGCCACGCAGGAGCCACGCCACCCGGTCACGATTGCGTCGTTGAGTCCTTCGTGAGTTCATATCCGGACCCTTCGACCACGGGCGCGGCCGCCTGCGACCTGTGCCATCACCGACGCCCCACCCTCCACCCGCCCGCCCTGGCGGTGCGCCCCCCGATCGGCCCGCAGCGGCAGGTACGGCTCTGTGCACCGTGCAGCGAGGACCGCCCCGGTCGCCGACGCCGCGAGCTGATCGAGGAGGACTTCAGCTGGCAGATGATGTCCCGTCAGGCCCACGACCTCGCCGACGCCTACACCACCGGCCGGTGGCTGCCCTACGACGACGAGCACCGCTGGGCGCTGGGCCTGGCCCGGACGTACTGGACCCGGGCCGCCCTGGAGGCCGCGCTGCGCGACCCCAACCCCTACCTCCGGGCGGGTCGGCTGGTCCGCGTGGTGGAGCCGCTCCCCCGCATCCTCTCCGTGGTCGGCCCCGGCGACCGTGCGCTGCGGCCGGTGCAGGCCCTGCTCGACACCCTCGCGATCCGGTCCGCGCGGTCCTGACGTTCCGTCACCCACCCGCCGAGGCCCGGCGCCGAACATCGGCGCCGGGCCTCCGCCATGCGGCGGAGCGACGGTCCGTGGCGGTGCGCCGGGCGGCGGCCCCGGGCCCTACTTGCGACGATGGGCCCGCCTCAGTCACCGGCCGTCCCCCACCGTACGGAGCCGCCATGTCCGCCAGCACCGCCCTGCTCGTCGACGCCTTCGGCCGGATCCGCGAGGTCGTCGAGGAGGTGGTCGACGGCCTCGGCCCCGAGGAGCTCGCCACCCGCCCCGACGGGCGCGGCAACTCCATCGCCTGGCTGGTCTGGCATCTCACCCGGGTGCAGGACGACCATGTCGCGGGGGTGGCCGGCACCGAGCAGATCTGGAGCACGGACGAGTGGTACGAGGCGTACGGGCTGCCGTTCGCCGAGGAGGACACCGGCTACGGGCACTCCCGCAAGGACGTGGCGAAGGTGCGGGGGCTGCGCGCCGAGCTGCTGACGGGCTATCACACGGCGGTGCACGAGAACACGGTGCGCCACCTCGGCACGCTCGGCGTGAAGGACCTCGACCGGGTCGTCGACCGGAACTGGTCGCCGCCGGTCACCTTGGGCGTCCGCCTGGTCAGCGTGATCGCGGACGATCTCCAGCACGCCGGCCAGGCGGCCTATGTGCGGGGCCTGCTGGGCAGGTGAGCCGGCGGGCGCCCGGGGTGGCGCGGCCCGGCTCACCGCCGGAGCGGCAGGCGGTGCAGCACCACGCCGGTGAGCCGGCCGTCGGCGACCTCCGCGGTCATGTACGTACAGAAGGGCTGCCGCCGGCGATCCGTCGGGGAACCGGGGTTCAGCAGGCGCAGGCCCGTCTCCGCCGTGGTGTCCCAGGGGATGTGACTGTGGCCGAAGACCAGCACGTCGAGGTCGGGGAAGCGATCGGCGCAGCGGTGTTCCCGGCCCTGCGCGGGGCCGGTCTCGTGCACCACGCCCAGCCGCAGTCCGTCCAGGTCCGTGTCGACCACCTCCGGCAGCCGGGCGCGGAGTTCCGAACCGTCGTTGTTGCCGTATACCGCGATCAGGCGGCGGGCGCGGGCCTGCAGCAGGTCCAGGGTGGCGGCGTCGGTCCAGTCCCCCGCGTGCACGACGACGTCGGCGCGCGCCATCGCGTCCAGCAGCCGCGGCGGCAGGGCCCTGGCGCGCTGGGGGACGTGCGTGTCGGAGGTGAGCAGGAGTCGCAGCGACACGGGTCAGCGCTCCTGGGCGGTGGGCCGGACCGTGATCTCGTTGACGGCGACGCGGGCCGGCTGGGTGACCATGAAGGCGATGGCGCGGGCGATGTCCTCGGCATGCAGCCAGGTGTCCTCGGGCAGGCCGTGGGCCGATGCGGCCTGTCCGCCGACGGTCATCTCCGTGGTGGTCATGCCGGGTTCGACCAGTCCGACGCGCACGCCACGACCGGTCACCTCCTGGCGCAGGGCCTCGCTGAAGGAGCACACCGCGTGCTTGGTGGCGGAGTAGACGCTGTTGTCCTTGCGGGGCACCCGGCCGGCGACCGAGCTGACGTTCACCAGGTCGGCGACGCCGCGCGGCCCGGAGTCCGCCGCGCGCAGCAGGTGCGGCAGCGCGGCGTGCGACATCCGCAGGACGGCCTTGAGGTTGAGGTCGACCATCCGGTCCCAGTCCTCGGGGTCGCTGTCCTCGACCGCGGCGCGGGCGCCGTAACCGGCGCTGTTCACCAGCACGTCCAGGCGGCCGAAGTGCTGCACGGTCCGCCGGACCACCTGGTGCGGCTGCTCCCCGTCGCCGAGGTCGGCAGCCAGGACGAGGGCCGGGCCGCTGTCCTGCGCGCCGATCGTCTCCGTCAACGCGTGCAGACGGTCGGCGCGGCGGGCGACCAGCGCGAGGGAGCAGCCCTCCCGGGCCAATGCCAGTGCGGTGGCGGCGCCGATGCCGCTGGAGGCACCGGTCACCAGCGCGACGCCGCCCGCGAGCGGGGTGCGGTCGGGCGCGGTGGGCGCCGGGTGCGGGGGGCGGTCCGAGGTCGCCGGGGTGTGGCTGCTGCCGGTGGCCATGATGGTGTCGTGCTCCTCGTCGTCGCTGGCGTCCCCCCGTGGTCGTCCCGGGACGTTTACCCCTTCCGGTAACAGAAGCACCATCAATCCCCGGTGTCACTCCCCTCCACCGACCTGCGCGGCCGGCGGGCCAACGGGCCCCACCACAGCGGTGCGGACGCCCCAACACCGGGTATCACCCGGGGGAATCCGCTTCTCAACGCTCCCAGGAGCCGCTCATGAAGCACACCCAACCCCTGCCCGGTGACATCGGGCTCACCCAGATATCCGGGGTCACCGGCCGGTTGATCCGCTTCGGCCAGTGGATCAACGGTGACGGCTTCGCCGACTACGAACACACCTTCCTGGTCCTGCCCGGCGAGCGGCTGTTGGAGGCCGAGCCGGGCGGCGCGCGCATCCGGTCGCTCAGCGAGTACGACGGCTCCGATGTGCTCTACGTCTGCCCGAAGCAGCTCACCGAGCAGCAGCGCGAAAAGATCTGCGTGGCGGCCGACCGCTATGTGGGCGTGCCCTACAGCTTCCTCGACTACCTGGCGATCGCCACCCACCGGCTCCATGTGCCCGTTCCGGGGCTGCGCCGCTATGTGGCCAGCACCCGGCACATGATCTGCTCCCAGCTCGTCGATCAGAGCTACCAGGACGCGGACGTCCATCTGTTCTCGGACGGCCGCTGGCCCGGCTATGTGACACCGATGGCGCTGTACACCCTGCTGGCCCACTGACCGGGCGCGGCGGGGGCGATCCGGCGGGGCGCGGGCGTGCCGGCCGTGTGTGCGGCACGCCCGCGTGGTGCTCAGGTGCCCGGCTTGTGGCCGTAGACGTACACGTCGTCGCCGTTGTGCAGCAGCGACCAGTACTTCTTCGCGTCATTGGGGCGCATGTTGACGCAGCCGTGCGAGCCGGGGGCGGACCACACGCTGCCGCTGATGGCGTGGAACGCCTCGCCGCCGTCGAAGAACTGGCTGTAGGGCATGGGCGTGTGGTAGATCGTCGACACGTGGTGCAGGTGCCGCCAGTAGATCCGCTTGAGGCCGGTGCGGGTCTCGCCGCCCTTGCGGCCGGTGCGGACCGGCACCGGCCCGTACACCAGGCGCTTGCCGTCCTGGATCCAGCTGAGCTGCCGGGTCAGGTCGACGCAGGCGATCCGCCCTTTGTTGGTGGGGCACTTGTGGGCGCTGTTGGGGTTGTGGCCGGCCGTCCGCTGCCTGGCGACCAGTTGCATCACGTTCCACGTGACGGGGCCGGCGTACCCGTAGTTGGGGGTGATGCCGTGACTGGTCTGGAAGGCACGGATGGCGCGGCAGTCGGACGGCGACTGGCGGCCGTCGACCTTGAGCCCGAGGAACCGCTCGGCCTGCCGCTGGTAGGGGCCACGGAGCCCGTGGCAGCCCGCCGAGGCGGCCTGGGCGGGGGAACTCAGGGCGACCGTCAGCGGTAGGGCGAGGGAGGTGAGGGCGAGCGCTGCGCCCGCTCGCCGGCCGAGGGCGCCGGCGACGGGTCTGCGGAGTCGGAAGGGTATGCGTCGCTTCATGTCCGTTAGGACTCCTCGCCCCGCGGAGCGGTTGCGGACGGGGGCCGGCGGCAGCGCCTTATGCGCCAAAATCGGAGAAGTGCGGCGCCGACGGTTTGCGATCACGGTGCGCTTTTTCCTCCGCCGCCGCGCGAGGAGTTGACGTCCGGTGCCAATGCTTCCGCCCGTTCCCGCCGCCCCGGCCGTGCCGCACCCGATGACCGGGCAACCGCGGGCGGTACTGCTGAAACCGCTGGTCACCTCGCCGCTGACCGAGGATGAGGACTTCTCCCGCTACGGCGATCCGGACGGTCCCTCGTCCTTCGAGACCCGCAACGTGCTGTACCCCTACGGGCCGGAGAGGTTGGCGACCGGGAAGTTCCGCGCCCCGGGCGAAGGGGTGCGATCCATCATGAGCGGTACCGACCACCGGGTTGACGCCCCCTCGGCATTCCCGTTCCCGATCACGGGCGGACCCTGGAGCGACCACGGAGATCTCCGTGGTGACCTGCCCGGACGCGGTGACACGGTGGTCGGCCACGACGTCCGCTCCGGCTGCCGGCCGACGATGCTGTCGGGCGTCCGGCTCGGACATGGCGCGATCGTCGCGGCGGCGACCCGGCGCCGCCGCGACGAGGAGTCGGCGGCGGCGCCCATCACCAGCAATATCAGGGCGGTTGGGGACCTTCTCGCGCGCTGGACGGGTGGTTGACGCGGTCGAAGCGCGCCGCCTAGAGTCCGCATGCACTACCAACATACGGATTCAAGGTTCCGCAATGTGAATAACGTGCCCCGATGGGGGACGCGTCATCCCGCCGGCTTGCGAGGGCTGAGATGCACAAGGCCGAGGCGCTGGGCCCCATCACCGCGTCCACGGACCGCTTCCTGCAGACCGTCCAGGCACTCGCCGACGCGGACATCGCCGGCGCCACGCTGGTGCCGCCGTGGACCCGCGGCCATGTCATCACCCATGTCGCGCGCGCCACCGACAGCCTCTGCCGGCTGCTGGCCTGGGCCCGCACCGGTGTGGAAACCCCGCAGTACGCCGGCATGGACGCCCGGGCCGCCGAGATCGAGGCCGGCGCCCGCCGCCCCGTCCGGGAGTTGGCGGCCGATGTCGTGGCCGCCGCCGAGCGGTTCGACCATGCCGTGCGCACCCTGCCGGACGCCGCCTGGTACCACGAGGTGCGGATGCGCACCGGCGAACTGCGCACCCCCGGCACCCTGGTGCCCACCCGACTGCGCGAACTGGAGGTCCACCACGCCGACTTGGTCGCCGGCTACACCTTCGCCGACATACCGCTCCAGGCCGGCCGTTGGATCATCGAGGACCTCCTCGAAGCCCAGCGCCGACGTGCCGACGTCCCGCCGCTGCGCATCGAGGCGACGGACACCGGACTGGCCCAGGAACTGGGCACCGGCGGACCGACCATCACGGGCACCCAGGCCGACCTCCTCGGCTGGCTCACCGGCCGCACCAACGGCACGGGCCTGACCACCACCGGCCCCGGCCCGGTCCCGCGGGCGCCGTACTGGATCTGACGCCGCCGGACCCACGCCCACGCCGCACGCCTCCGTCCTCGGCCCGACCCTCGTACCGGCGGTCCAGCACCGCCCGGGTCGCTCTCCGCCCGCACCCGCGGATTGCTACCGTGGACGCGCGCATCCGCGCCAGCAGGTCGTGTGGAGGATCCGATGAGCAGCTCCGGTCGGTCGTGGACCGTCGACGGCATCGCCCACGCCCTGCCGCATTCCGAGCTGCGAGCGACGTTCATGCGGGAGATCACCTTCACCGATGTCCAAGACGTACCGGCCGTCCTGAACCGTTGGGTCACGTTCATCGAGACCTTCGAGGCCGACCGCGAACGGGTCGAGGATCTGCGGACCGCCGTCCGCGGGTCCGGGCACCTCCCCTCCTCCTACCGCGCCGGTCTGATCGATCTGAGCGCCGAGGAACTGCGCTCCGCCGCCGGCGACGACTCCCGCGGACGGGGCGCCGCGTGACCTATCGGCTCCACCTCGACCCGGCCCTCCACGCCACGTACAAGTCCCTGCCCGAGGAGGCACGTCAGGACCTGTCGGTGCTCCTGCTGGACGCGTTGATCGACCCGCCGTCCCACTCCGAGCCCTACGGGACCGACGACGGGGTCATGCGCACCATCGCCCGCAGCCACGTCGCCGGCGTCATCCTCATCGGTGACACCGAGATCACCCTCGTCCAACTCACCTACGCGGGCTGACCCGGCCGCCGTTCGAAGCCCGCGCCCCGCGTGGGGGCTCTCGGTGGCGTAGGGCATCTCGACGAATTCGCCCAGCACCGGCGGCTCCACCGCCCGAGCGGCGAGCGTGGCGCGGTCCAGTCGCTCCGGCTGCGGGATCGGAGCATCCGTCAGTTGCGCGAGCCGCTAGGGCGCTTCTGATGGATCTCCGCGGCGTCGCGGCGCCTGCCACGCACGCTCGCGGCGTTGCCGAAATGCCCCCATAGCTCCGCTATGAAGACATCCCGGCGCCTTGCGATCGCACGCACCAGGCGCCGCTCCTTCTTCCACGGAGATCCATCAGAAGCGCCCTAGGTCAGTTCGCGCACCGGCAGATTGACGGCGGGCGCGGGCGCGCGCCTCGCCCTTGGCCGACACCGGCGCCATCGGCAGGTGACCCACCGGTCGTACGCCGGGATCGCGCAGTCGATCAGGGCATCGGCGCCCTCCACCAGTTCGGTGCGGCGGCCGACGTCGGCGCCGAGCGCCGCGACCCGCTCCACCGACGGGTGCACGACTCCGCTCCCGCGCCGCGTCCGCCTCACCCCGACCTCCTACCGTCGCCGGTACCGTCACCCCCAGGGCGCCGGGACGGAACGCACCCCGGTCACCGTTCCGTTGAGCTCGTGACGCGCTCCTGCCCCGGCCGCCCACCCGGTCGATCAGCGGAACGGGCCGTCCTCGGCGAAGGCATGCGCGGCGAAGCGCTTGCCCATCCGGCGGTATGCGGCGGCGTTGGGGTGCAGGCCGTCGGCGAGGTCGTCCACGTCGTCCGGGCCGAGCAGTTCGCGTCCGTCGAGATAGTGCAGGTGGGGATCGTGTGCTCGCCGGGCCGCGACGATTCGGGCCAGTTCGTCGCGGACCACCTTCAGCGTCAACGCCCCGGAGGCCACATCGGCCGGGTCGCCCAGGGCCGTGATCTTCCCGTCCGGGCCCGTCGCGGTCGGACCGGGGGTGGCCTCAAGTGCCGGACAGCTCACCGGGGACACCAACAGCAGCGGGGTGTCCGGGTGCCCGTCCCGGATCGTGTCCAGGAACCCGTGCACCGCCGGGCCGAACGTCCGCAGCCGGAAGGTGGTCAGGCCCACGATGTTGATGCCCACCTTGAGGCTGATCAGCTCGGCGGGCAGATCGCGGATCGTCCGGGCGACATAGGGGTCGAGCATGTCGTTGCCCGCCTGGCTGAGGTTGATCGCCTCCACTCCGCCGAGCGAGGCCGCCACCACCGGCCAGGTGCCGGTCGGGCCGTCGGCTTCGAGGCAGTGGCTGATGGAACTGCCGTGGTGCACCCAGCGGCGCCGACCGTCCGGCGGCGGCGCCAGCACCTCGCCGTCGGCACGGAGTGCCACCAGCTCGGTGGGGGTCTGCTGCGGCAGCCACAGCTCGACGTTCTTCATGCCGGCCAGCAGCCCGGTGAACCGTACGGTCCCCGGCTCTCCCGGGACCAGTCGCTGCGCGGCCCCGGGGCCCGCCATGCGCACCACATTGCCTATGGGTGCTTGTCGGCGCCCGGCATGGACACCGTCCACCAGCAGTTCCAGCATCCCGGTCGGGCGGGGTTCGGGGTCGCTGTCGAGCTGCCCGGTGGAGGTGAGCACCTCGAACTCCAACTCACGCGCATCAGTGCGGAACACCAGCCGCACCCCTGAAGGCATCAGCGTCACCCCGTAGACCGACGGGTCCTGGTACTGCTCCTTGGTCCACGCGGGCAACCGGCGAGGCATCACCCCCGTCTGCGTCCTCTCCAGGTCCAGCGCACCCCGTAACTCCACCGGCCCGCCCACCAGCGGAAATTCCCGCATCGCCACCGTCACCGCTCCCCAACGCTCTCAGGTCCGGATGCGTGTACGCACCCACGAGTTCTCCCATCGCCACCCTGACACACGAGCACGCCTCGCCGGGCAAACTTCCCGCACCGTCCACGAACCCGCGGAAGGGGCACCGTTCGGGCCGAGACCCGCCCGACCGGTCGTAGGGATGCGACACGAGAACCGGGCGTACTGCCGCACAGGAATCGCGTTGTGGAGCAACGCGGCACGGCCATAGGGTCACCGACATGTCCCTACGTCTCCGTATGCGTCAAGCCCTGCCCGAAGCGATGCGCGCCCGCGACAAGGCCGCGGTGAGTGCGCTGCGCTCGACACTTGCCGCACTGGACAACGCCGAGGCGGTACCCGTGGACGAAGCCGCGCTCCGCGGCGCTGCCCTGGAGCATGCGCCGGTCGGTGTCGGCGCCACCGAAGCAGCGCGGCGCGAGCTGAGCGAGCACGGCGTGGTGGCCGTCGTACGGGCCGAGGCCGCCGAACGACTGGAGGTGGCGGCGCAGTTGACGGCGCCCGCGCATGCCGAGCGTGCCGCGCAGCTCCGCGCGGAGGCCGCCGTGCTGCTCGGCTTCCTCGACGGTCCGGCCACCGTCTAACTGACCGTCCGATACGAACGCACTTCCTCGCCTTTCTCAGCCTGGCCGTTGCCCTGACCTGCTACAAGAAGCTCGCGAAACCTGCCACGTGAGACGCCCCCTAAGGCGAGTCCCCGCAATTCCGCGGGTTATGACGCTGCCGAAACAAATCGACACTCCGCGGATACGGTGGGCGCGGGGCGGGAACTCTGCCTTCACTTTTGGGCGTTAAGATCTCTGCCAGTACAAAGCCCGGACAGTTGTCCGCTCGGCTGGCCATATCTTGCCGCCCACCTCGGTAAGAACTCGGTGAGAACTCGGCAAGAATTCTGCGAGAACTCGGTGAGAAAGCGAAGAATGATGTTCCGTAACGCGCTAGAACCGTGGCACCTGGTGCTCGTAATCATCGTCGGCGTCGTCGTATTCGGCTCCAAGAGACTTCCCGATGCAGCGCGCGCACTCGGCAAGTCCGCGCGCATCCTGAAGAGCGAAATGAAGGCGATGAAGGAAGAAGAGGAGCAGCCCACGGCAACCGCCCAGGCGGGCCAGGGCCAGCCCCCCGCTCAGCACACCCTCCAGAACCTCCCCGGCGACGCGAAGTAGACATGGTCGAGCCAGGCCACGGACTCCTCGCCGGGGAAGTCCAGCACCCGCTCGCCTTCCACGAGATTCGCGAATCCGGTCGTTCCGGGAGCCGGCGATTCACCGACGACTCCGAATCGATTTGTATTCGAGTTCCTGGTCGGGCGTCGTCACGCTACGGCTCCGGCCGCGCCCCGACCCGTTCTGACAACGTCACAGTTGGACGGGCAGGTGGCGAGGACCGCGCAGCATGGCGTTCTGCCGGTACGGAGGCGGATCCTGGACCAGGCGGGCCGCGCCCAGGCGGGGAAGCAGTGCACCGAGTGCGGTGTCGGCCTCGATCCGGGCGAGCGGTCCGCCGAAGCACAGGTGGATGCCGCTGCCGAAGCTCAGATGCTCGACGTCCCGGCGGGTGGGGTCGAAGCGATCGGGCTCGTGGAACTGCTTGGGGTCACGATTGCCCGAGGCCAGGGCCAGCACGACGGATGTGCCCGCCGGGATCGTGGTACCGGCCACCTCGATGTCGGCCAGGGGCGTCCGCTCCCGCATGTGTACCGGGGGTTCGTACCGCAGCAGCTCCTCCACGGCCTGCGGCAGCAGATGGGGTTCGCGGCGCAACAGGTCCAGTTGCTCGGGGTGGCGCAGCAGGGTGAGCACCCCGTTGGTGATCAGGTTGACCGTGGTCTCGTGTCCCGCGATGAGCAGTAGCGTAGCGGTTGCCGTGAGCTCCTCGGGGGTGAGCCGCAGGGATCGATCCGGCTCGTTGACGAAGGCGGAGAGCATGTCGTCGGTCGGCTCGCCGCGCCGCTGCTCGGCGAGGTCCAGCAGGTACTGGCTCATTTCGTTCCCGGCCCGCCTGCCCGCCTCGTCCTGTGCGATGGTGTCCTCGTCCGGCCGCACGTCGGCGGCGGCGACCAGGGCGTCGGCCCACACCCGGAACCGCGGTTCGTCCTCGCGCGGGACGCCGAGCAGTCGGCAGATCACAGTGACGGGCAGCGGGTAGGCGAAGTCGTCCACGATGTCGATCTGCCGATCGGTCGGGAGCGCCTCCAGCAGTTCCGTCGTGATCCGGGCGATCTCACCACGCATGGCGTTGACCCGGCCCGGAGTGTGCGGGGGGCCGAACGGCCGCATGGCCAGCGTGCGCAGCCGGTGGTGCTCGGGGTCGTCGAGCCGGAGGAACGACGGGTCCCTGATCTTTTCCGGCGGCGGCGGAGTGGTACGCACACGCTCGTCGGCGCTCATCCGGGGGTCGTGGAGCAGGGCGCCGATGTGGTGGTAGGTGCCGACCAGATAGCTGCCGTCCGCCTGGCGCACGACGGGGCCGGCTTCGCGGAGTTCTGCGTACAGCGGGTAGGGATTGGGGCGGTTCGCGTAGTCGGTGATGCGTGACAGCAAGGTCTCGGAGTCCATGGTGGCTCCTCGTGGTGGGACGGGAAGTGGCTCAGCCGGCCGGCTGCACCACCATCAGCCGGCGATCGGGCAGATATCCGGTGAGCGCCACGACGGGCTCGTGAGACAGCCCCTTGGGATCCGGCACGTCGGACGGAATCGGGATGTCGGCCGCGATGGCACGGTCCGCCGCGCCGGGCGGGGGCGGGAACTCGGCCGCCGTCTCGATCAAGTGGCGGTAGTAGTCGAGGGCCTTGCCCATGTCGACGGTGACAGCCGCGGTGACCCGTCCTCGGTAGCCGTACACCATCGCCAGTCGGCTCGCCTCCAGCGAACCCTGCGCGATGACCACGTGGTCGGAGTAGGTGGGCACGCCCACCGACTTGATGTTGAGCCCGAACTGGGTCGACCAGAACGTCGGGATGGTGAGGTGGGGGCGTTGCAGGGGCCCCGGATTGAGCATGTTGTGGGCCGCCACCTCGGCCTGCGCGACCGCGTTGCCCCAGTGTTCCAGGGACAGCATCTGGTATCCGAACAGTGGATGGGGGAAGCGGGAGACGTCGCCGGCCACGAAGACGTCGTTGATGACGATCCCGTACATGTTGAATGCCTGGCAGCCGGCGTCACAGGCGACCCCGCGCCGCCCCGCCGCCAACCCGGACTCGGCCAACCACTCGACGTTGCGCACCGCTCCCAGTGCGACCACGCACACGTCCGCCTCGACTCGGGTGCCGTCGGAGAGGTCGGCGCCGGTGAACCGGCCGTTCCCGTCTCCGTGCAGAGCGGTGACCGTCACCCCACAGCGCAGGTCCACGCCGTGCCCGCGGTGCATCAGGGTCGCGAGCCTGGACAACGTTCCGCCGAGCGCGCCCACCAGAGGGGCGGGGCCACGTTCGGCGACCGTGACGTCCAGTCCCCGCTCCCGACAGGCAGAGGCGATCTCGGAGCCGGTGAAGCCCGCGCCGATGACCAGCACCCGCCTCGGCCCGGCGGCCAGCGCCTCGGCCAGCCCGGTGGCGTCGTCGATGGTGCGCAGGGTGAACACCCCCTGCAACGCGCCCTCCTCCGGGTTGGGCCAGGGACGTGCCCGGGTCCCGGTGGCGATCAGCAAGCGGTCGTACGACAGCGACTCGCCGTCGGCGAGCATCACCCGCTTCTCCAGCAGGTCCAGGCCGGTGGCGGCCACTCCGAGCCGCCATTCGGCATCCGGATCGCGGCGCATCGGCAGCGCCGTTGCCTCCGCCGGCACATCGCCGATCAGCACCTGCTTGGACAGCGGAGGCCGGTCATAGGGCGGACGGGGCTCGTCCCCCACCACGGTGAGGGAACCGGCGAACCCCTCCTCCCGCAGCGTCTCCGCCGCCCTCAACCCGGCCAGCGAAGCGCCTACGATGACGATGCGGGCGTCCCGCAGGTCACTCGGCACCGGCGCTCACCTCCTTGCCCATGAGGATGGCTTGGACGGGGCACGCAGCCACGGCCTGGCGCACCCGCTCAAGCTGATCGTCGGGCACGGCCGGGACGTAGAGCAGCCCCTCCTCCCCATGCAGCTGGAACACATCGGGCGCGAGAAACACACACTGCGCATAGCCCTGACAGCGCGTGAGATCCACAACTATTTGCATCCCCACCGCTCCCTCCGCTGCTCATCCCCTCCGTTCCATGATGGTCCGCAAATCCAACGCCCGCTACGCAAGTACCGCAGGGCTCCTGACGTGCGGCGCACCGCCACCGATCGCCTGCCGATCCACTACCGGTCCACCCGGAGTGCGCTCGCGGTGACGGGTACCGACGACTGCGGCAGGCGACCGTCAGGTACGCGCAGAGTGACGGGGCGCACACGGAGCGACGCGCCCCACTGCCGGAACAGGGCGCGTAGCAGGAGCCGGACTTGCGAGCGGTGCCGGGGGGCGGGAGATCCGAGTGACGGCGGAGTCGGGGGCACGGGCGCGCCCGGAACGGCGGGACGGCGTCCGTCGACGTCGCCGACTCGGGGCCCTGTTGAACCAGTTCTGCTTCAACTCACCGGCAGCGCAGGCGATATGCGCAGGGGCAATGCACTGCTCGCGCACGGCAGGGACTATGCGTCGGTCGCCGATCCGTCACTTTCGCCCTGCCGCTCTGTCGCCCTGTTGCTCGTCGCCTCCGCGCCACTCGCGGACCTCGTCCTGGTGAGGCATACGCACGTGGACCAGATCGCCGGGGCCCACGTTCGGCCGGTGGAGTGGCGGACGGCGGTACAGCAACTGGACCGGCTCCTGCGCGGAGGGCTGGTCACCGCGGTGGCACAAGGGCGGTTTCACGCGCTGCGGGCCATGCCAGTCAACGCACACAGGTCTCCGCACCCCTGGACCGGAGGCCCGCCCACGCCGGGTGTTGGCCACGTTTACCAAGCCCGGACAAATCCGGCGCGTCGGAGATTTCATTCGGCATATTTCGTATTAGCCTTCCGCAACTGTACGAACTCTGTACATCGCGGAGCAATCCGCTCAAACTTCCGGAGAAAGAAATGTACAAGCTTCACAAGGCTGCCGTCCTGGCAGCCGCTCTCGGCAGCATCGTCGCCTTCGGCGCCGGCACCGCTCACGCGGGCGGCCGCGGCGGCAACGACTTCAAGTTCAGTCAGCACAGCGAATGCCGCACCCACGACCTGAACGTCGACGTGCTCGGCGAGGTCGGGATCCTGAACGGCGTGCTGGGCAACGCGCTCAACGGCGAGGGCTCGCCGGGCGCACAGGCAACCTCGATGGGCTCCCGCATCGGCTGCGACAACTCCATCGGCGGCAACTTCGGCGATGACGAGGGCGGCGGCCACGGCGGCGGCCACGGCGGCGGCGAGGGCGGCGGCCACGGCGGCGGCGAAGGCGGCGGCCACGGCGGCGGCGAAGGCGGCGGCCACGGCGGCGGCGAAGGCGGCGGCCACGGCGGCGACAAGTAAGCCCACCAGCTGAGTGGACGGGCCCTTGCGACCGACCCCATCGGGCCTGGCGCCGGGGCCCTGTCCGCTTCCGCACCCCGCCGGCCCCGCACAGCGTGGCCGGCGCACGGGTGCCCGTGCCCACAACGCGGCCCCGCACCGGCCGCGCGCAGGCTCCGCGTCTCGCGATGGTTCAGGCGGGGCAGGCGGGGCCCACGCTGCAACGGCCCAGATGGCGCATCACGGCATGACGACACGCCAAGCGCGACCCGATCATGACGACATGACGGTGCACCAGGATGCCGAGCGATCGACGGCGGACCCCGACGGCGGCGCCCCGGGCCCCGCCTCGGCCCCTCCGGCCGGGTCCGCTTCCTGGACGCCGACTTCGCTCCTCCTGGGTACCGGCCCGCACTCCGGCAGCGCGAAATGCGGCCCGGTGGCCACCCGCCCCACCTGTCGGCTCCGCGGACCGTGCTCGATATGTCCGCCGCCGCGCCTGAGTTTTCTCGTCTGACTGTCTGTCGGTGCTGCGCGCAGCGGAGCGCGCACCGCCGCCGACGTCCCCGGAGTCCGCGGCAGCGCCCCTCGCCGTCCGCGCATCACACCGACACGATCGCCACAAGGTGGTTCTCCATGCGTACGCACTCCAGACGTTCCCTGCTCGGCGCAGGTATGGCTGCCGCCGGCAGCGGGCTGCTGACCTCCACCGGGGCCGCCGCCCTGGACGCCATGAACGGCAAGCACCACTCCCACCGCAAGCCGCCCCCTCCTGGCTCGCACGACGGCCATGGCTCGGACGGGTCCCACTCCGCGCCGTCCAACTACGTCTCCCCCGACGGTCCGGAGGTCATGGCAGCGGAGCGCAAACGGGGGACGGGGCCGGTGCGCCGCTTCGCGATGACCGCGGACCAGGTCGAGTTCGACTTCGGCGGCGCGGTCGTCAACACGTGGGCGTACGGAAACCGGCTGCCGGGCAAGGAGATCCGGGTCACCGCGGGCGACAGGGTCGCCGTGACCCTCCACAACCGTCTTCCGGAGTCCACCACCGTCCACTGGCACGGGGTGCAGATCCGCAACGACATGGACGGCTCGCCGTCCATCACCCAACGCTCCGTGAAGGCAGGGGCCTCCTACGACTACACCTTCGCGGTCGACACACCCGGTACGTACTGGCTCCATCCGCACGTCGGCGTGCAGCTGGACCGCGGGCTGTACGCACCGTTGATCGTCGACGACCCGCGCGAGCCCCTCTCGTACGACCACGAGTGGGTCGTCATGATCGACGACTGGCTCGACGGGGTCGACGGGATGACTCCGGACGCGATGCTGGCCGAGCTGAACAAGAACAAGCCCGGTGGGGCCGGCGGTCACGACGACATGCAGAGCTCCGGCAACCGGGCGGCGGCCGCCGCCGTGGCCCGGATGCGCAGACGCGCCAGACACCGCATGACCGACGACCCCTCGGACAGCGTGGAGCACCCCTTCCACCTGATGAACGGCCAGGTGGCCAGGGACCGCGAGACGTTCCGCGCCAAACCCGGCGACCGCATCCGGATCCGCCTCATCAACGCGGCCGCGGGCACCGCCTACCGGGTCGCACTGGGCGGTCACAACATGACCGTGACCCACATCGACGGCTACCCGGTGAAGCACAAGTCGACCGACAGCCTGCTGATCGCCATGGGCGAGCGCTTCGACGTGCTGGTGACCGCGAAGGACGGTGTCTTCCCGCTCACCGCGCTCTCCGCAGGCAGCAACAACCAGACCGCGCAGGCCCTCCTGCGGACCGGTGACGGCGAGGCGCCCGACGAGAAGATCCGCCCGACGGAGCTGAGGAGCGGCGGGCTGAGCGCGGACAAGTTCAAGGCAGCGTCATCGGTACGGCTCTCGGACCGCGATCCCGACCGCACCATCAAGATGGACCTCACCGGGAACATGGAGGACTGGGACTGGGGGATCAACGGGAAGGCGTACTCGGCCTCGGCGCGGTATCCGGTGCGTCAAGGAGAGCGGGTGCGGATCAGCTTCCACAACACGACCACGATGTGGCACCCGATGCACCTGCACGGACACACCTTCGCGCTGCCCGACGGAGGCCCCCGCAAGGACACCACGATCGTCCTGCCGGACCAAGAGGTCTCCGTCGATTTCGACGCCGACAACCCCGGCCTGTGGATGGTGCACTGCCACAACGTCTACCACTCGGAGTCGGGGATGATGACGGTCATGGGCTACAAGCTGCACGACTGACGGCGGCGGGTCCACGGGTACGCAGCGGGCGCACGGCAACGTCGCCCCCACACTGACCGCGCGCATACGGAAGAGGGTTGTGACCGTCGAGTCACCATCCTCTTCCGGCCGGCCGGTCGGCGCGCTCGTCGGGGGATCACAGGAGTGGGACGACACGGATCAGGAACGGGACGGTCTGGCCGCGCCCCTGTTCACACCGGCGCCGGTGATTCCCCACCTGCTGCTGCCGGTGCGGGCGAAGCCACCTGCGGGCGGGTGGACGCTGCGACGGGTGACTGCGGGGGTTGACCGACCTCGGCGATCCGCACGACGGCCAGGTCGGGCGCCCCGTTTCCCGGGCGGCCGGTGTGGTCATTCGCCGGCCGCTTCGAGGCTCCGGTAGCTCTGGAACCAGTGGACGTCGAAGTAACGAGCCGTCGAGAAGGGGTGGTCCGGGACGGTGAGCATGCGGTGGATGAACTCGGCGGTCGAGCCGTCGAACCGCTGCCATGAGTCGGGGATCTCCTCCGACATGACGATCGGCCACTTGTCCGGGTCGGGGCCCTCGGTGAGCCAGTAGAAGCGATCGGCCTGCTCCGAGCCGGCCCATTCGAGCAGCCCGCCGGGAGCCGGGAAAAGGGCGTACGGCTCCCAGAGCCTGTTGCCGTGCGCTCGGGCCCACTCGGCCAGCCACTGGGACTGCCGGACGATGTCGGAGCTCTTGAACGGGGCGTCGGGTACGGAGAGTTGGAGGAAGCCGTCGAAGGCGCCGAGTCCGAAGAGCTCGGCCAGCCGCTTGTAATCGCCGGGCAGTGCGGTCCCCAGCCGGGCTTCGACCGCCGTCCAGTCGACCGTACGGGTCCGCTGCGGGTCCCACCCCGTGACCGCGACGATCCGGTCCACCCAGGAGGCGTCCTCCGGCAGCCCGTCGGCGGCCGGATCGGGCCGCTCGGCGACGACCACGACAGGCCGGATGCCCTCGCCCGTGCGCATCGCACCGCAGCCGATCCACCGGCCGGCGTACGCCCAGGCCCTCATCTCCACCAGCCGCTCCCCGAAGGGGACGAGCAGCGGCAGTCCGGTCCGCTCGGTGACCGCCGGATCCATGTACCCGCCCCTGGCCAGGCCGTACGGCTGCCCGTACCGGCCGCTGAGCTGCTCGGTCAGCGCGGAGAGATTCACCTCGTCCGCGGTCGCCAGGCAGATGTGCCCTGCCGGGTGCCCCGGCTCCCGGCACTCCAAGGCTCCGCTGCCGGGCCGGAGCAAGCCGTGCACGGCTGCGAGCAGTTCCTCTTCGTTCATGGCAGACAGTGAAACGTACGCCACTGACAACCAGCTCGGCCGGTGGCGCTCCCGAGGGGACGGGCCGCGCCTTCAACCGTGTTCCGGTGACGGGTGGGCACCGCCGGCTACTTGCCCGCGTGACTGCCGAGGTAGAACAGCAGCGCCATGAAGGCCAGCAGGAGGTGGCTGCCGGCGATGTAGATGAACACCCGCCAGGATGCGCCCCGTTCCTTGCGCTGTTCCGACATCCCGCCGCCGAACGACGGTGTCGGTGGTGACTGGCGATCCGGTGTCTCAGGCATGGCTGTTCTCCTGGGGGTTTGCTGGTGTCCGGTGTCCGTCATCGCGCCTTACGGGAGTTCCGTGGCCGGCCGGACGTCGGATGCGGGTATCCGGAAGGTGGCCAGGAGCCTCTTGCCCTGGCCGGTCCAGTGGGGTTCCACGCCGAGGGTGCCGTCGTACCAGGCGGTCAGCTCGCCGACCGTGCCCAGCCCTGTCCCCGGCGGCGCTGCCTCGATCGCCGGGAGCCGGGGGTCGTGGTCGGCCACCGCGACGACCAGTTGCCCGGTGCTCCGCTCAACCGTGACGTCCGCGGTGGGCGACCGGTCGGCGGTGTGCCGGAGGACGTTGGTCACCAGCTCGCTCACCACCAGCAGCGCCGCGTCCGACAGCGCCGAGCCGGTGGCGATGCCGCACCGGGCCAGACGGAGGGCCGTCTCCTCGCGGGCGCGGCGCACCGCCCCGGGGCCCGCGCTCACCGTGAACGCATGCCGCTGCGCCGGCAGCCGCGCGCCCTGGCCGGCGGTGGCCGGGGTGCGCTGCCTGCGCCACGGCGGAAACCAGTCTGCGTGGATCACGGCGCATCCGCCCCCGCGCCGTGCACTGGCCCGTAGCGACCGGGCCGGGTCGCCGCCTGCCCGGTCACGCCGGCTCTCCGCCTTCGGCCTCCGCGGCGGCATCGGGGAGTGCCAGGCCGAGGCCGCGGGCGGTCCGCAGCGCGTCGTCCAGTTCGTCCTCGGCCACGGCCACCGTGTACGCGTCCCCCTCCTGCTGCGCCTGCGCGACAGCGGCCCGCGCCCGGCGCACCCGCTCCCGCACTGCTTCGGCGAAGCCGCCCACCTGAGACCTCCACGCATGAGTGGTTGACCATAATGGCAACTAGCAAATTACAAAACTCTGCAAGTCTATGGGGGCCGGCCGCCGCTCGGGAGGGCGATGGCGCCCGATCGCGCGAACCGCTACCCTCCCGGGGCGCGACAGGATGCGCCCGCCACGCATGCCCGCACCAGGCGGCCAGGCGACGCACCCCTACGGCTCCGGCCGTGGCGGACGCCGGTTAGCCTGGCGGAATGATCGAGAATCTCCCACCTTGCCCCAAGTGCTCCTGTGAGTACACCTATGAACTGAATGCCCTGGTGGTGTGCCCCGAGTGCGGCCACGAATGGGTCCCGACGGAGAGCGATGCCGAGGGTGGAGGCGCCGCCGGCGAGCGGGTCGTCAAGGACTCCGTCGGCAATGTGCTGCAGGACGGCGACGCCGTGGTCGTCGTCAAGGCGCTCAAGGTCAAGGGAAGCCCCTCGGGGATCAAGGCCGGCACCAAGGTGCGCAACATCCGACTGGTCGACGGGGTGGACGGCCACGACATCGACTGCAAGATCGACGGCTTCGGAGCCATGCAGCTGAAGTCCAGCGTGGTCAAGAAGGCCTGACCACCGCCCCTCCCCCGGGGCGTCCGCGCATCCATCCGATGAGGAATTGCAAAATTTCGCAATTCGCTAGATGCTGTAGCCGCTGTGTCCGTACGTAACCGCGGACACGGTCTTGCGCGGACGCCCCGAGCGGGGCGTCACAGGAAGCCCGAGGGGTCATGTCTGTTCCGCTGTACCAGGCCAAGGCCGAGTTCTTCCGCATGCTCGGGCACCCGGTGCGGATACGGGTGCTGGAACTGCTGCAGGACGGCCCCCAGCCCGTACGGGACCTGCTCGCGGAGATCGAAGTGGAGCCCTCGGGCCTGTCCCAGCAGTTGGCGGTCCTGCGCCGCTCGGGGATCGTCACCGCAACGCGGGAAGGCTCCACGGTCGTCTATGAGTTGGCCGGCGGAGACGTCGCGGACCTGATGAAGGCGGCGCGGCGCATCCTGACCGAGATGCTGGCCGGGCGGAACGAACTGCTCGCCGAGTTGCGGGAAACCGGGGGCGCTGCGCGATGACGTCGGGGATCGGCCGCGCCTGGCCCCCGACCGCCTCGCCACCGCCGGCCCGCACCGACCCCGGCAGGCCGCCCGCGTCCACCTGGAGTGCCCCGGACCTCCGCCCGCCGCCCCGCCCCGAAGGCCGCAACCTGCCACGAGGAACACGTTCGATGAACACGCCGTCCGGCCCCTCGCCCATGACGGAACTCTCCGGTGGAGAGGCGCTGTGGCTGCTGGAAGGCAGCACGCTGGGGCAGCTGGCCTACGTCCAACGGGAACGGGCCGTCGTCCGGCCCGCCCGGCACGTGTGGGAGTACGGCCGCCTGATCGTGCGTGCACCCGTGCCGGCCACGGCGGTTCCCCCGACGGCGACCTACACCGCGAACGAGATCGATCCCAGGACCGGCACCGGCTGGACCGTCGCCCTCACCGGCCCCGTCGACGTGCTCCGCGATCCCCACGAGGCGGCGCACTACCGACGCAGCCTGGCCGGTTGGACGCACGGTCCGCACGACACGCTCCTGCGGTTCCGCCCCCAGACGATCACCGGCTTCCGCCTGGCCGGCGCGGAGGCATGATGTTCGCACCCCTGACCGCGTTGCCCTACCGGCACGTGCTCACCCTGCCCGCCGCACCCTGCGCCGTCCGGATAGCCCGCGAGACCGCCGAACTGACCCTGAACGGCTGGGGCATCGGCCTTCGCCATCCCACCGTGGACCCGGCCCTGCTGATCCTCAGCGAGCTGGTCACCAACACCATCCGGCACGCCGCCGCGCACTCCCCGCAGGTCACGGTGATCTACGGGGCCAGCCAGGAACGCCTGGTCTTCGCCGTCCATGACACGCATCCCTACCAGCCGCCGCTGGACGGGCCGGTCGACAGCACCGGCGGCGGTCTGGCCATGGTCAGGGAACTCGTCTGCGACCTGGGCGGCACAGCAGTCGTTCGCACGAGTACCGCGGTCGCGGGAAAGGGCATCTGGATCAGCCTCCCCCTGTGACCGACAGACCGCCCGCGCAAGGGAGTTCATCGTGACCATCGAATGGCACTACACCGTCGAGGAGAACCTCGGCGTCCTGTCCGTCGCCGGCTACCTGGGCCCGGAGGCCGCCCACCGGTTCACCGGAGCAGTCGGCTGGGTACTGGCCCGGGGCACCGGCCCGGTCATCGTCGACCTGAGCGAACTGCGCAACTGGTCGAGCGAGGGTCAGCTGGCCCTCGTCGACGCCGCACGTCGCCTCACCGCGGCGGGCCGCCCCCTGGAACTGGCCGCGATCCCCGCCGACGGCTCCCTCGTCCCGCCCGGAGACTGCCCGCCCATCCCGGTGCACGCCGACCTGACCGCCGCCCGCACCGCCCACGGTGCCCGCCCGGGCCAGGGGGACGAGGCGGAACGCCGCAACTGGCGCACCACCGGCTGGCCCGCCGCGCAGGATCACGATGCCTAGCAAGCAGGCGGGGCCCCGACTCGTTCTCCCGCGCACACGCGGAAGAGCTACTGACCTCCGCAATCGCCGAGGTCTTCACTACCGGACGCGGCGGCCCGGTCCTCTGGATGCGGATCGGGCCGGTTCCGCACGCGAAGATGGGCCGTATGTTCTTGATGAGTGGATGGATGCCATACACCGGGGCCCGACCCACGGGGAAGCGCTGCCGCCCCGGGGAGGCGGTGGCACGATGAGCACGCCGCTGTACCGCCTCAAGGCCGAGTTCTTCAAAACGCTCGGCCATCCCGTACGCATCCGCGTCCTGGAATTGCTCAGCGAGCGCGAACACGCGGTGGCCGAGATGCTCCCGGAGATCGGCGTCGAACCCTCGAACCTCTCCCAGCAACTGGCCGTCCTGCGCAAGATGAACCTGGTCACCACCCGCAAGGAGGGCTCGACCGTCTACTACTCGCTGACCAGCCCGCAGGTGGCCGAACTGCTGAGGGTGGCGCGAGCGATCCTGTCCGGAGTACTGACCGGACAAGCCGAACTCCTCGCCGACCTGCAATCCGGCCAAAGCAAACCCTCGCCATAGCGGCCCCTGACCGGCGGCCGTCTCCCGAGAGCCTGGACAGCACTCTACGAACGGGAGACGGCCGCCTCCCCGTTCGCGGGACCTGTTGCGCCCGTGCGGTTCGGCTCCATGCGGCTCGGCGCCGGCCGGCACGGTGCGGTGACCATCTGGTCCGCACCCGTACCGCCGTGCGGACGGACGACCCCACTTTCGTCCTCGTCGAATCCACTCCCGCGCTGCGGGATTACGCCCGGCGCATGTGGTCACGCCACGAGAAGACACTGGCCGCCACCCTCGCCGATACCACCGGACTCGCCGTGGATGCCCCCGCCGTCACCGCCCTGGCCCGCTTCACGCTGGAAGCCCCCAGCATCGCCCGTGCGAGCGAAGACCCGGCCCGAGCCATGCGCGACCTGTTCGCTCTACTGGAACACGGCTGGGGCACCACCCCGCTGGCACGACAGGAGGACCGCCCCGGTCAGGACGGGTGACCGCGACGGCCTGCTGGTTCAGCGTGACGCACACCAGCTCCTGGCCCCGACGGGGCGTCGCGCCCTCGACGTCATCGCCGCACCGGACCGATGTCCCGCACGTCGCACATGTCTCTGCCTGGACCTCCTGGACACGCACGGGCCGTTCCGCCGCAGACGGGCTCAGGTCACGGTGTTGACGGAGGTTCCGGACGCGAAGGCCGGGATGCGCGGGGACTGCTTCGTGCAGGCCCGCGACGGGGCGGCGCACGCCCTCCACTGCGGCAGGATTCACTCATCACGCACAGCTCATGCCAGGCGCCGGGCAACCAGCCCGGGGCATGGCCCCTGGCCGCGTGCGCTCGGGGTGCCCCTGACGCCCTGGTCACGCGACAAAGGGAGTTGACGTCGGCCGCGTTCTCGGGTCTCCTGCTGCGATGTCTGACCTTCGCTTCCAACAGCCGGACGACGACGTCGCGCTCAGGGACTGGCAGTACGTCCACAACGTCATCATCCCTACGCACATCCTGTCCATGGACGAGATACGGGAACGCGCCCAGCGCAACCATCTGGAGGTCGCGTACCTCGGTGATGTTCTCGTGGGCTGCAGCACGGTGCGCCCGCCCTCGGACGACACGTTGACGGCCACGGTGATCGCCCGCGTGCTCGCTCCTCACCGCGGGCAGGGGATCGGCGAGGAACTCTATGCGCGCGGGCTGAGCCGGGCACGGGAGTTGGGCGCCGAGGTGATCGAGACGGTGATCCTGTCTTCCAACGAGGACGGTCTGCGTTTCGCACGCAAGCACGGGTTCGCCGAGATCGAACGCTACCTGCTGCCAGGGGAAACCATTCCGTGGATCGATCTGCGCCTTGCCTGACCCGAGCCGCCCGGGACTGATCGCTCCGGAGTGATCACGGCGTGGGAACCGTCCCGGACGGCGCCGTTCGCGCAGCGGGCGCGGAAGGGGGCCGCAAGCCGCGCCGGGGGCGGATGTGGAGACCCAACCCCGGCACGGCTTACTGTGTTTGACGCTGCGTCAGAGTGTCCTGAGCAGCGTTCTGCTGGCGATGCTGCCGGCCCCGAGTGGTCTGAGGGCCAGGCGCATCAGGGGGAGCACGTTGTCGTCACCGGCGATGCGGTTGGCGCTGAGCTCGCCGCAGGACTGGCACTGATGGATGATCATCCATTCGCCGTCCGGTCGTACGGTCAGGCTCAATGCCTCCATGCGTCCATGGCACGGCGAGGCACGGTCGCCTGGAATGCGGTGGTCGACGTGCAGGCTGGTCAGGCAGTTCGGGCAGTGGTTGCGGTGTGCGGTGCCGGGCGCGACGAGGGACACGTCGAGCCGGCAGCCGACACACCGGAAGTCATTGGCCCGGTGTCCGCCGTTGCCGTGCAGCACGTCCTTGTAGCGCTGCGGCCGGTGCCGGTTCTTGCGGCCCCCCGACTGTGTGCGGCGTGGCATGGCTGTCTCCTTTCCGGGTGGGCGTTCAGAGGGTGCCGAACGCTTCGAGGGGGAACGGAGGTTGGGCCAACGGGCGCACGGCCATGCGCATCAGGATGAGCTGGTTGTCGTCCGTGGACACCGGGTTGGAGGTGAGCTCGTCGCAGCGTACGCAGCGGTGGATGATCATCCAGTCGCCGGTGCGGAGCACGGCGATGGCGATCGGGCTCATCTTCGAACCGCACGCGGACGGGCCGCCTTCGATCTGGTCCATGACGTGCTTGGAGTGCAGGCACGACGGACAGTGGTTGCGGCGAGTGCCGTCGGGGGCCTGGGCCGAGACGGTCAGTCCGCACCACACGCAGCTGAAGGTGTCGGTGTTGAGGACGTGGTTGATGGTGCTCTGGTGGTGAGCGAGGTTGTCGCTGGACACCCGGATGCTCCTTGCTGAGAAGTGTGTGATGACAGCAAGAGCAGGCCGAGCGGCCTCGGGAAACCCACGCGCGGCACGCTGGAGCGACGGCCGGGGATACGGCCGGCAGCTTCCACGACCACGAGGCCAGGGGCTGGGGTATAAAGCACCGGGATTCCGCCCCGGTAGAACGCCATGTGAATCACGGCGAAAGGGACGGCTATGCGATGCGGCGAGGCGCACTCGGCGCAGGCCGGAACATCAAACACCTCTTCTAGGGCAAGAAGCCCGAGAGCAATTGACTGGACTTCATCAAGCTAACACACGGGGGTGGCGGGAAGTCCATTCCTTTTCGGTCCGTCTCCGTCAACAGCGCGTCTCCCTGCGGGGCTGTCTGCGTTCTGTGACGTCGAGGGTCCGGGCCAGGTCCTGCAGCACCCCGGCCGGCCATGCCTCGGCGTCCGGTGCCAGATCCCCCGTGCGTGCCGTGGGGCGGTGCGGTGGATCCGGGCGTGTGAACGCTGCCGGCGCGGCGGCTTCCGACTGGCGACCGGCCGCGCTTCCCAGGTCGGCGGCGGCGTACCGCGCGTGTGCGGCGGCTCCTTGCCACCGCGCCGATCGCCCCGCCGAGCAGGACGTCGAGGGGAGGACCGACAGGAGCGTCCCGGCCCGCTGGCGCGCGTTCCCCGGCAGGCGGGCGAACAGTCCCAGAGGCAGCGCGCCGAACATGGCGTACAGCCCCATGGCGGGATCCCCCAAGCCCGTAGCGGCAGTTGCAGAACCCCATGCACCCCGCAACGGTCACCCGTACGGCACGGCGTACCTGGGGCGGGGCGCTTCCCGGGTTCACGGGCTTCGGGACGCCGTGTCCCAGGGTGCGATGACGGTCGGCGCCGTGGGCCGGGGCCGACGCGATGCGGGCAGATCCATGTCGATTCCCAGGCTAGATGTCCGCCGCGGCTTCCACGCGACGAGCACGGGGTCACGTGCGGTACCGAGAAGCCTCCGAGTTCCCGGACGCGGCCTGATCGGCGGAATGGTTTCCCATTCGCTTTCGCCAGATTTCTCTACTTCCGGTTTCTGCGACCGGCCAGCCGACCCGAAAATGAATTCCACCTCCCGCATTCGGCCAAGGAATGCGAATGTGAATTCCCTCTTCCATTCGCGCCCGAAAGGACGATTTGCATTCCTGGAGGAATCAGTGGCGTCACCCGCGTGATCGTCGGGGTGGACGGCTCGGAGGGCAGCCTCGCGGCCCTGCGGCAGAGTGCCGAGGGTCCGCCCCGTTCGCGATGCCGGTCACCAGCACGACCATCCGCTGCGCCGCGCGTCCGCAGTGGCGACGGGTGGAGCCCCGGCGGTCCCGGCAAGCGCCCGAAAGTTGAGGTGGCGATCAGGACGCGGGAGTCCGCGGCGCGAGACGCAGTCAAGATCACCATCGCAGGTGTGATACAAGGAGCATAGGTAACTATCCGCCATATGGTTCATAACGCCCTACAACCTCGCCCCCGCAGCCTCACCGAGAGCGCCTCTCGGCCGCCCGAACCACAACCGACCGCGCTCCGCGGCCCCGTCGCAGATGGCCGCCGGTCGCCCCAACACCCTTTATGCCGAATCCGCACAGCACGCCCCGTCACAGGCCGATCGCGGCCGTAGCCGAGCAACCACGCCCGGCGCGGCCGCTCCGCCGACGCACCTTGCTCGCCACCGCAACCGTCATCGCGGCCGTGGTGCTGCCGCTGGCCGCCTGTTCCGTGCACACCGGCCCGGTGAGCGCCGGGCCCGCGCCGGAGGTCAGCGCGCCACGGACCCTGTGGGCCGGCTCACCGGCACCCGACCGACGAGGCGGGGCCGCACCTCCCGGGGCCGGCGACATCCGCCGGGTGGACGCGCTGGCCACGGTCAAGGCGGACATCGCCGCCGGCCCGGCGGCCGCCGACGGGCCGGCGGCGATGGACAAGGCAACCCGCGCCAAGGTGGCCCACTGCACGGCGATCGGTGCGGGCTGCCCGGTGCGCACCCCCGAGTACCACGACCTGACCGGCGACGGCCGGAATGAGTTGATCGTCGGCATCGACATGGACGACGGCTTCTGCTCGCTGCGGGTCTACACCCTGCGCGGCGGCAATCCCGTCCGCGTGATGGCCTACCCCGCCGCGGTCCGCTCGGTGCAGGTGTCCGGCCGGGACCTGATCCTCTGGGAGGACACCGCCACCCCCGACTACCAGCAACGCACCGTGTACGCGTGGGACGCGGGAGCGCGGGCCATGGAGTTCCAGTCCCAGGAGTACCGCCGGGTGCGGGGCGCCGGCTCCTCGCCGCCCGCCAAGGGCGGCTCATCACCACGCTGAGGAGACCGCGTGCCTGGACCGGCAGGCGGTATGCCAAGTTGAAGGAAACCCCACCGCCCACGTCGCCGGGAATCCGCTGCCGCCCTGCGGACGACTGGATCCGACGGACGGTCCGGCACGGTTCAGTTCGGACTGGCCACCGCGCGCTCGTAGCCCCAAGTCGCGGCGACGGCCCTGGCGCCCGCGTTCTGGGAATGCCGGAGCCTCTCCCGTCACTCCCCTCCCACGATCGCGCTCGGGAGGACGGTTCAGATGCCTTCCGCCGCCACATGTGCGATGACGCGCCTGATGTACTCCTCGCGGTGCCGAAGCAGTTCAGCGCTGATGAGGATGCGATTTCCGCCGATCGGGAGGAACAGGGTGCCGGTGGTGGGCAGCGCGGTCACCTGGAGCCGGAATCCGCCGAGGCGGGCGCCGGTGGTCCTCTCGTACTCGCGCACGGCATCCCTCATGCGCGGAGCACCAGGCGCGGGACGGCTTGCGTTGGCGACGTCGCGTTTGCGTTCGGCGCTCCACAGGCGGATGGCATCGCGGTTGTCCTCGACGATGCGGCCGAGCAGGCCCCCCGGCGACAGCGGAACCGCCGATTCATCCTGCTTCGAGGCCGCCAGCGCGCGTTCCCACCACCGTAACCACTCGGCGTCAACTCCCTGAGCGCCGTGCCCAGTTGATTCGATGACCAGGCTCGGCTGCGTCACGACTGCCGGTATGCCCAGCGGGTCACGGATGCCGAGCGCGTCGCGGACTGCCAGCACAGCGGCCAAGTGGTAGGAGTACCCCAGGGCTACTCCCCACGGCGCGCTCGACGTCGATCCCATGATTCTTCCTTTGCCTCAGACTCTCTGCACTGTCCGCGGGGACCGGAAACGGAGCATCAGCCACCACGCCAGTCCCCGACCCTACTGACCGTCCGCTGCGCGCGGAGGCCATAGAGAAGACGACGCGAAGACGACGCCCCGACGGCCGCTGTCCACGTCGCCGTGCGCAGTGACCGGGGCGGTCTCGGCTTGGCCGCATGTCGGGCCGAGGCCGCCGGCGCGCACCCGGTGCCGGGCCGAAGGTCGACGGCTGTGAACGCGGACGAAGGCTTCACGGCTCGGACGGGGGCTCAGGCACTGCCGATCTCGCGACGTCGGCCGGAGGGCCTGAGATCTCCGGGTCGGTGGGCCGCTGCCGCACTGTTGATGGTCGGCGGCGCGCCTTGAGGTGCTGCACGCCCCGGGAGCACAGGGCGGTGACAAGTGTTGCAGCCAGAGCGCCGAGGAATTCGGGGAGGGCGGCGGACAAGATGTTCATGGCTACGCCGACCCCCTGCCGCGGAGGTCATCGCGGCGTTGCCGTTCCGCGACCAGTCGGCGGACCTTGCGTCGGACGCGTTCACCGACGACGGTCGGGTCATCGGCCCCGGCCTCCTGGGCGGCATCGGCCCAGGTGCGCACTCCTGGGTGGGCCCAGGCCAGCGCGACCGCGCGCTCCGCCGGCAGCAGCCTCCTGATCAGGGCTGCCAGGCGGGCGTTCTCCGGCGTGACGTCGAGCGGCGTGGGCGTGGTGTCGGGCTTCTCGGCGACCAGGTCCTGGACGGTGATGCCCTCGCTGACCGGGGTGTTGAGGAGCAGGACTCTCCCGTGCCGGGTGCGTCGGCGCCATACGGGGGTCAACTGGCGGTGCAGGGCCAGGATCTCGGCTCGCAGTCGCGCCAAGGCCGCTCCGTCGAGTTGCTTGCCGTGGTCGAGGGGCTCCAGCCAGTCGTTCCCGAGCAGCGCCGTGGATGCCGCTTCCTGCCAGCGGGTTCCGCGCCGCAGACCGATCACGTCGGTCGCGAACGCCTCCACCAGGTCCGATCGGCCCACCAGTGCCGCCCGCCTGGCTTCCAGTGCGCGAACCACCAGGGGGAGTTCGGCCGGGTGCGCGGCCTCGAGCTCGGCGACGGTCAGGAAGGTCGGCAGCCTTTTGTTGAGGCAGGACGGCACCGCACACACCGATCCGTCGGCGTGCACGTTCAACGGCACCATCTCGTCCGGCCCGAGGAACGTGAGTGTGCTCAGGACGTCGTGGTCCCCGCGGCGCGGTGCGGGTTCGACCCGGTGCAGCGCCCGCACCGTGACCAGCGAGCCCGGGGCCGCCTTGGCCCGTCGTCGAAGGGCTTGGCCCGGGAGCCGCACCGGCAGCGGCGGCCGCTCGCGGGCGTCCGGCGCATCCGGTGCCGGCGGTGCTGGCGGCTTGGTCACTAGCCGTAGGCCCAGCCCCCGCTGACGTAGGGGCTGGAGAAGCCGCGCCAGCCGGCGCGAGCTTTTCGACGAAGACGTCCCGGACACGAACTGGCTCCTTGAGAGGATTTCGCAAAAGGCTTCCTCTCTTAAGCCCCGGGACGAAGCCGATCCGACAAAGAAACTCACCACGCATCAGGTGATCTACGTCACAGCAAGTACGGGCTGGGTGGAGCATGTTGGGCGGCGCACACGGACGGGGCCCGGTCCGGGGAACTCCGCCAGCCACTACTGCTCCAGTTCCACCTTCGCCCGGTCGGCGACTACGGCCGCGGCGTCAATCCCGCTCTCATCGCGCATCAGTCGCCACGCGGTGGCCCGCAGGTCGACGAGGAACTGGACGGCGCGCCATCCAGGTTGATACGCCAGGGGTCCCGGAACCCGGGTCGGTCAGGCCGGCCGAGCACCCCGAGCAGGCAGGCTCGACAGGTGGTCCGCATCGCGGGGTGCACCTTGCTGGGCCGCGTCGCACCCGGGCCGCAGCCATCAAGGAGACGGACGAACGGGAACGCGCCTGACACCACCGGCCGGTGAGTGCGAACGAAGCTGACGTTGCATCAACTATCACCTTCGCTCGGTGCGTCGGAACGCACTCGCGGCAGTCCGGCCCGCGCAGCCTCACATCCGGGCTCTCAGCACGTCGACCTCACAGCCCGGCGCGAACGGGTCGAAGCCGTGCTCGACCAGCCAGCGAACCCCCAGCAGGCTTCGCAGCGACCACCACGCGCGGATCACGTCGAGGTCGAGGTCGACGTCGGTGCCATAGCCGGCGACGACGTCGCCGAGGCGCTCCTCATGTCCGAGCGTCAAGGTGGCGAGGTCGAACAGGGCGTCACCCTGGCCCGCCTCGGACCAGTCGATGATGCCCGTGACCTCGTCGCCGTCGACGAACACATGAGTGATCTGCAGGTCGCCGTGTGTGAACATCGGAGTCCACGGCCGGAGCGCGGCCTCGGCGACCTGGCGGTTGCGGGTGACCAGGTCGGCGGGCAGGACCCCGTTCGTCACGAGCCACTCGCACTCGCGGTCGAGATCCGCCGCCAACGCGTCGAGGCCCCGGCCGCCACGGCCGGGCCAGGGCGGCAACGGCGCGTCGTGCAACTTCCGGATGGCGGCGCCCGCCGTGGCCCACGCCGCCGGCGAGGCGGTCGACGGCTCGCCGAGGCGGCCGAGCGCCGTCCCCGGGAGCGCGGCGATCGCGAGCACGGGCGGCTTGCGCCACAGGACCTCCGGGGTCGGAACCGGCGCCAGGTCCATCGCCGCGACCTCGACGTCGATGCGCGCCTGATCGGCGTCCACCTTCAGGAACACGTCGCCGACGCGCAGGGTCGCGCGCTCGGAATGGGCGACCACGACCTTGACCTCATCCATGGCAACCAGTATCCCGGGATGGCCGTCGACGTCACCGGGGTTTTCGCGTGCCATGGTGCGGCTGACTGCGTTCCCGCTATCCGGCGGCAGGAGAACACTGATCATGTTGCCGTCCGATGACGAGTGGCGAGAACGGGGTCAGGAGTCGAGCAGGTGGCGCAGCCACCACGGGCGCTGGACGAGGGCCTGGATGAGTCCGATGGCCTGGCCGACGGGTTTCAGGCGTGGTCAGCGCATCAGGACGCCGCCGTTGACGTCATAGGTGGCGCCGGTGACGAAGGTTTCCCGGGAGGCGAGGAAGAGGGCGACTCGGGCGACCTCTTCGGGGGTGGCGATTCGGCCCATGGGTACCTGGGAGGTGAGCTCGGCGAGTGCCTCCGGGCCGATCGAGCGGACCATGGCGGTGTCGATCATGGCCGGGGCGACCGCGTTCACGGTGACGCCGTACGGGGCGAGTTCGGCGGCGAAGACCCGGGTGAGGGCGATCATCCCGGCCTTGCTGGTGCCGTAGGCGGCGCCGGTGGGACGGGGCGTCTGGCCGGCGATGGAGGCTACGTTGACGATCCGTCCGAAGCCGCGGTCGCGCATGTCGGCGGCGACCGCGCGGGTCAGCAGGAAGACGGCGCGCAGGTTGACCGCGAAGACATCGTCCCACTCCTCGGGGGTGATCTCCCACAACGATCGGGCGAGTGGCCGGGCCGCGTTGTTGATCAGCACGTCGACCGGGCGCCAGTCACGGACCTCGGCGTAGACGGCGGCGAGTGCGTCCGGGTCGCGCAGGTCGGCCTGGACCGGCCGGATCCGTTCCCCGGTGGGGTCGAGGCCGTTGGCGAGGGCGCGGTTGGTCTCGTCGTCGATGTCCAACGCGGCGACGTGGGCGCCTTCGGCGTGGCAGGCGCGGACCAGGGCGGCACCCAACCCCTGGGCGCTGCCGGTGATCAGGACGGTCCGGCCGTCGAGTCCGGTGTCGAGCATCCGCTCCCCCTTTTCCATGCCTGTCGAGATTTCTCAGTTCGTGCCGAAGAACAGTGGACGGCCGACTCGGGCTTCGATCCGCAGATAGCGCCACAGTCGACTGTCGCCGACCGGGGTGTCGCGGACGATGCCGCACACCGCGGAGGCGGTCTGCAGGTCGGGGACGTCGGCGAGGATGTAGGAGGTCCAGGGCCAGGCGGTGGCGGCGCCGACCATCAACTGGTCGTCGTCCAGGGTGCCGAGCACGTGGACGCCGAAGCGTTCGCCGAGCCGGTCGAAGGCGGGCGGGATGGCGGCGGCCACGGTGGCGCGCAGCGCGTCGTCGGCGGCGAAGAAGTCCTGGGTGACGCCGATGCAGAACAGGGTACGCAGCGGGCCGGTTGCGGACTGTCCCGCGATGGGTGCGGGGTTGGGCGGAATTGCGGGCTTGGTGGTGGTCATCCTGGGCCTCGCGGGAACGCGTCGGTGCGACGGTGCGGGCACCGTCGGCGAGTGGTGAGATGGATAATTAGAGGATCGTCAACGCATTGACGATCACCGACCGTATCACTCATTTAGAGAGCTATCGAAACGATGTCTCGCACCGACCCGGCCGGCACCCTGAGAGCAGAGTCTCCGCCGCGCTCCCCCGGAGCGGAGGAACCCGCCGCCACTTCCGCCCCGGCCGACCCCGACCAGCCGGAGACCGCCCGGATCCAACTCGGCGACCTGCTGCAGGCGTTCAGCGACCCCTTGCGGCGACGGATCGTGCACCGGCTCGCCACGCAGGGCGAGGCCGGCTGCGGAGACATCGACCTGCCGGTCACCCGGGCCACCGGCTCCTACCACTTCCGGATCCTGCGGACGGCAGGCTGGACGCACACCCGCCGATCCGGCCGCGAGCGGTACATCTCGCTACGCCGCGCCGATCTCGAAGCGCGCTTTCCCGGCCTGCTGGAGGCCCTGCTCCGGGCCGACGAGGCGGAGCGGGACGCGGTGGCGGAGCCGGACGCGGCGTGAGACCACCAGCGATCACCCCCCGGGGAGAGGTCCACTTCCCGAGCCAACCTCACCACCCGCAACACGCCAGGTCGCCGCCAACTCCCTTGACGCGAGGCGCCGTACGAGCCCCACCCTTCCTGTAAAGCAAGCTTGACACTCGCCGAGAGGTGACAAGTAAGCTTTACATGTGCGAAACAGCGTCAGGAAACTGCGGTCGTCACGAGGGCTCTCCCAGGGCCAACTGGGCACGGCCCTCGGGGTCTCACGGCAAACGATCAATGCCATCGAGACCGAGCGGTACACGCCCTCCCTGCCGCTCGCCCTGTCCATGGCCAGGTTCTTCGAGGTCAGCGTTGAGGAGATGTTTCATACCGATGAGAGCCCAGATGACCAGTAACGCAGCCAGGCGGTCCGTCCCCGGCTTCTTCCTCGTCGTCGGAGTCGCCTGCCTCGCGGCCGCGACTGCCGGCGGCCACCTCGCCCTCGGTTTGGTGACGTTCGGGATCCTGGCGGCCTGCAGTCTCGCCTTGGTGATGCTGGGACGCCGGAGCGAGACCTTTCAGGGCCTCACCCAGAAGCAACCCGACGAGCGCTTCGCCCGGATCGGAGGGCTGGCCTGGGCCGGCACGGGCATCGTGCTCACCGTGGGCAATCTCAGCGCCTTCATCGGTGAACTGGCATCCGGAAGAAGCGGCGATCCGTACTTCTGGTTCGTGGCCACCGCCGCCCTCACCTACATCGTGTTCGTCGCCTTGTTGTCTCGGCATACCTGAGAAGCCACCGCCTCGAACGGCCTGCCACGGTCCGCCCGACCGGCCGCCCGCGAACCACCATGTCCCGCCTCAAGGACCACGGCTCCGCCGACGTGGCTATGTGCGATGCGTGAGGTGGGTGAGGAGCGCGTCGAGTGCACTGGTCAGGGCCTGGGAGTTGGCCTGGTCGAACCACGTGGTGCGGATGCGCTCGTTGTTTCCGTTCGGGGTCTCGTGGTCCGCTGCGAGTTGGTGCAGGGAACGGGTCTCGTCGCTCAGGGAGCGGCCCACGCCCTGGAAGAGGCTGCGGATGTAGCGGTCCGCGTCCTCGGAGGCGATGCCCTGGTCGGCGGCCCACGACGTGAGCGTGGCGAGATACGTGTAGTGGGTGGTCAGTGTCCCGGTCAGCGCGGAGAATACGTCGAAGGCGGCCTCATCCGCGACGGGGAGCACCCCGCCCAGGCGCTCGAAGAAGGAGTCCACCTCCGGGCGCGAGGGGTACACGACGGTGACGGAGCGGCGTTCGCGGATGGCCGGCAGGGGGATGGCTCGGACCAGCGGGGCGCCGGTGGCGAGTGACCGGCGCAGCTCGTCGTTGCCGACGCCGGCCATCACGTTGACCACGATCTTGTCGTCGTCCACCCGCACCCCGGCCAGGGCATCGTGCCGGTCCTGGCGCCGTACGGCGATGATCACCAACTCGGAGCGGTCCACCACCTCCTGGTTGTCGGCGCACACCCGTACGCCCTCGTAGCGCTCGGACAGTTCCGCGGCCGTGCGAGCACCCCGGGGGGACAGAAACATCTCTGACGACTCGTCGCCCCCGTGGCGCAGGCTCATCACGATGGCCCGGCCGATCTCGCCCACTCCGATGATGCCGATGCGATTCACTGTGCCTTCCTCCATGGTGCGTGGTGGTCATGACCCGTGCGGGTTCGGGTCCGTGTCGTCGAACCCGCCTCGGCGGAGACGGTTCCGAAGGCACTCCGGGGCCCGCGGCCCCGCCCCCGGGCCCCTTCGCGTAGATCGGGGCGAGCCGGGGCTCGGGGCGCTGTCGTCGGGATGGTTGCCGTCCGCTCATCGCGTGCGAGCGCGAACGCAGCCGACGTCATGTCGAGCGCGGCCTCTTTCCTGTTCCGGGTCTCATTGGTCGATCATGCCGATGCCGTGGTCGCCGTATCGCGCCCCTTGGGCGCCGGTGATGGGGACGGCAGCGTCGATGCGGCCGAGGTCGGTCGCGGTCAGCTGCAGATCGAGGGCGGCCAGGTTGTCGCGCAGGTGGGGGCGGCGCGAGCTGCCGGGGATGGGGATGACGTCGCTGCCACGGGTGAGGAGCCAGGCCAGGGCGATCTGGGCGGGGGTGGCGTTCTTGGCCGCGGCGAGTCGAGTGAGGGTGTCGACGACGGCCAGGTTGGCCTTGAGGTTGTCGCCGGTGTAGCGGGGCGCGGTGGCGCGGAAATCGCCGCTGTCGTACGAGGTGTTGGCGAGCACGGCTCCGGTGAGCAGGCCGCGGCCGAGGGGGCTGTAGGCGACCAGGGTCGCGCCGATGCTGCGCAGAGCGGGCAGGATGTCGTTCTCGACATGGCGTTCCCACAGCGAGTACTCGGTCTGGACGGCGCTGATGGGGTGGACGGCGTGGGCGCGTCGAAGGGTGGCGGCGGAGACTTCGGACAGGCCGATGTGGCCCACCTTGCCCTGGGCGACGAGTTCGGACAGCGCTCCGACCGATTCCTCGACGGGCACGGCAGGGTCGATGCGCGCCAGGTAGTACACGTCGATGTGGTCGGTGCGCAGCCGGCGCAACGATGCCTCGCAGCCACGCCGCAGACAGTCGGGGGAACCGTTGGGGACCAGCCCTTCGGCGGTGCGCCGGACGCCCGTCTTGGTGGCCAGCACGACGCGGTCACGGTGCGGCGCGAGGGTCCGGCCGAGGAGTTCCTCGTTCGCGCCGTCGCCGTAGAAGTCGCCGGTGTCGAACATGGTGACGCCACTTTCGAGGGCCTCCAGCACGGTGGCCGCCGCCTCATGAGGGTCGGCCGGGCCGTAGCTGCCCGTCATGCTCATGCAGCCCAGGCCGAGCCGGGAGACCGCGAGGCCGTCGGTGCCCAGGGTGTTGATGTGCATCGTTTCCTCCGTCACGTCGTCAGGGCCGCGCGGAGGAACCCGAGGATCTCCGCCTGTGCGGCTGCGGCCTGCGGTTCCACTCCCGGCAGGGTGAGGAACGCGTGCCGCGCGCCCGGGTATTCGGTCAGCCGCACGGACGTCCCGGCGGCCCGCAGCCGCTCGGCGTAGCGGCGGCCGTGATCGGCGACCGCATCCTGGGTCGGCACCACGAGCAGCGCCGGGGCGAGCCCGCTCAGGCCGTCCGCGTAGAGCGGTGAGAAGGCCCGGGCGTCCGTTCCCGCCGGGACGGCGAGCCGCTGGAGGAGCCGCAGTTGCGGCAGGGCGCGGGTCGGGCTGTATGCGTACTCGGCGATCGAGGGGTGGTCGTACATCGTGTCGGTCACGTCGACCACCGGGTTGACCAGCACCTGCGCCGCCAGGTGCAGACCGTCCTCCCGGGCCCGAAGGGCCGTCAGGGCGCTGACGAGTGCGCCGAAGCTCTCCCCGAAGACGGCCGTGCGCGCCGGGTCGATGCCCCACTGGGCGGCGTTCCGCACCACGTGCCGCAGCACGTCCCAGCCGTCGTCGGCGGCGTTCGCGAGCGGACTGTCCGGGGCGACGAGGCGGTGCTCGACCGAGACGACGAGCGCCGGCAGTCGGACGGCGAGGTGGCTGTTGGTCCAGTCGCACTGCACCGCCGTGCCCACGAAGCTGCCTCCGTGGACATGGACCACGAGTGGCAGGTCGGTTCGGGCGGCGCCACCGTCACCCGTCGACGCCGGCCGGTACACCCGGACCGGGAGGTCGCGCCCGGGCAGCGCGACCTTGCGCCACTCGATCGCGGCGCCGGGGTCCGGCTCCCCGATGATCGCCCGTGCCGCGCCGGATGCCCGGAAGCGGTTCTCCGCTTCGCGGTAGGCGATCAGTTCCTCGGTCGTTAACGCCTCGAAGTCCGGCTCCGGCGGCCGCGTCGGAGCGGCGGTCTGGTTCATGCCTGCGTCTCTCCTTCTTGTCCCGGACCTGCCTCCCGGCAGGCGCGCTCCCCCAGTATGCACGCACCGCGTGCAACAGCAAGTGCATAGACTAGACTGAGCCCGGACGAGAGGGGCGAGATGGCAGGCCGAAGGCGTTGGTCGACCGAGGAGATCCTGGACACGGCAGCGGAACTGCTGCGCACGAGCGACGCGGAGTCGTTCAGCGTGCGCAAGCTCGCGGCAACGCTCGGGACCGACTCCTCCAGCCTCTACCGGCATTTCCGCAGCAAGACGGAACTGCTGCGCGCGGTCGCCGACCGGATCCTGGCCGCCGCCATGGACGGCTACCGCCCCGAGGGCGACTGGAAGCAGCGCATCACCGCCCTGGCCCTCCGCCTGCGCGAAGCCTTCGGCCAGCAGCCCCAACTCGCCGTGGTCTGGGGACGCTACGCGTCCAGCGGCGCCGGATCCCGGCTGGTCATGGAAGAGGTACTGCAGGCCCTGCGAGCCTCAGGGCTGCCCGACGAGGAGATCCCGGCGCGCTACCACCGGATCGTGATCCTCCTCGCCGCACTGATCGCCTCCGAGGCCGGCATCAGCTCGCTCACCACCGAAGAGCACGAACAGGGCATGGAGTTGTTCCGCGTCGCGGTCCTGGGCGCCGACCCCGAGCGCTTCCCCGCCCTGGCCCACCACGCTCGCGACATCCGCCCCCTCGGCGCGGACCGCCGCGACGCGTTCGAGGAGATCCTCGCCGCCCAACTCGCCCACATCGAGGCCGCAATCCGCCCGAGCTAGCCAGCTTCCTGCCGATCGTCTTGCCGCCAAGCCGGCGTCACCGGCCTGCGCTCTCGCAGGACGGATCAAGGCTCCGGTCCTCCGGCGCACTTCCCTGTCCGCCGAGGGCGAATGCGTTGGCGGCATTCGGCAAGGCGTCGGCTGGGCCCTCGTCGCGCATCCCCACGCCCCCGCCCCAGGACTTCACCGTTCACTTCCCCCAGTCCGCCGGGGTGTCGCGCCGACCACAACCGTGTCGGCGATCAGCAGCAGGGGGTGTGCAGGTACGCGCGGGCGAGGGGCCCGCGCGTACCTGCACGTGGGCGGACTTCGTGCGTTCCCGGGCCGACACCCTGCCGGCGAGCGATTTCTTCGAGACGGTCACGCCGTCCGGGGCACGGGTGTACGCGTTCGCCGCCGTCGGGCAAGCATCGGAAGGCATGGAACACGCAGCGCGCCCGGGGAATTGCTGAGCGAGTCCCCGGCCCGGGTCGGCTCGCCGTGGACGAGGTCGGCCTCGCAACTGGAGGACCCTTCATGCGCCCGTTGGTGAGCCGGTCGATCCCTTGGGTGCTCAGGGCCGACTCGGCCACCGCAGTGTTGTCCGTTGCCCTCGCGGATGTACGTGGTCGAGGGGGCGGTGGACCGCCTGGCGCAGGTACTCCGGACGCAGTCGCTGGTAAGCCGCGCGGTGACGGTGCACGATGGAGAGTGTTGGTTTCCCAGCCGCACCGGGCCGGTCCGCGGCAGCCTCGGCCACTGAGCCGTACGCTGCTGGGACTGTCGATTGTGCTCATCGCGGCGATCATGGTGGTGGACCTGCGCACTTCCCCGGACATCCACCTGGGACCGGCGCTGGTCATCGCTCCGGCGATCACGGCGGGGTTCGCCGGTCCCTATCTGACCGGGTTCATCGGAGCACTGGCACTGACCGCCCAGGTGATCATCGCGGTGTTCCACGACGGGCTGACCACCGCGAACCACCTGATGCAGATCGCCACCCTCGCGGTGCTCACGGGCCTGTTGGTGGCCCTGTCCGCCGTGCGCGAGCAGCGCACCGCCCAGCTGGCCCAGGTCCGGTCGGTGGCCGAGGCCGCGCAGCACGTCTTGTTGTGGCCACTGCCGGAGCAGATCGGGCCGCTGAAGATTGCCAGTCTGTATCTGGCCGCGGAGGACGAGGCCCAGATCGGCGGCGACCTGTATGCGGCCACCCGTACCGACGGCGGCGTGCGGGTGATGATCGGCGACGTACGCGGCAAGGGCCTCGGCGCCATCGGTGAGGCCGCTCTGCTGCTCGGCGCCTTCCGCGAGGCCGCCCACCAGCACGCCTCGCTGCCCTCGCTGGCCGCCGCCCTGGAGACGAGTGTGACCCGCTACCTGGCCGACTTCGAACCGGCCGAAGAGGTCGGGGAGCGCTTCGCCACCGCCCTGCTGCTGGAGATCCCGGACGGCGACCCGATCTCCCGGATGACCAGTTGCGGGCATCCCCCGCCGCTGCTGCTCAGCCCGGGCAACATCGTCACGGTCCCGAGCCTGCACCCCGCACCGCCGCTGGGGGTCGGCGGCCTGGGGATCGAGAACTACACACTCGACGTGTTCGCCCTCGAACCCGGCGACACCCTTCTGCTCTATACCGACGGCGTCATCGAAGCGCGCAACGCCGACGGGGGCTTCTACCCGGTCGAGCAACGGGTCTCCCAGTGGACCGAGGCCAGCCCCGCCTCCCTGCTGCAGCACATCCGCGGCGACCTGCTGGCCCACGCCGGCGGACGTCTCAACGACGACGCCGCGCTCATCGCACTCCGCCGCGCCCCGACCACCCATCGCGGCCGCCGCCACGAACGGGCCGTACATGCCGACGGGTTCCGTCACCGCCCGGCAACCCAGCCGCGAGGCTCATGACCACATGTCCGCGCGGGCTCCGGGGTTCCGCACCGAGCAGCCGCCATACTCCTTGCTCGCCCGAGGAGCCGAGAGGCATGTGCTGCCGGTGGCGCAGCGCCTGGGAACGGGCGTGGCCGTGGCCGAGGAAGTGGGATGGTCTCTACCGGAGTTGGCCGTCGCCTTCCCCCTCGCGCATCCGGCTGTCGCGTCGGTCGGCGTGGTCTACCCGCTGCCGGCAGGTCCTACGACCACGGCCAGCCGCCGGGGATGGACCTCCGCTGCCGTGTCGTGGAGGTCGTCCAGGCAGTGCCACTCGCTGGGCCGGGCGACGAAGCCCGGCAGCGGGTGGGGCAGCAGGTCGGCGACGAGGTGGACAGCTGCCGGTACCGGGGCGGCAGCGACCGGAGCCGGGGCGCCATCCCAGGTTGTCCACGTCGACCGGCGGCCTTCCTTGGAACTGGTCGGATTCCCCGAGTTCACCGAATTCCCCCTGTCCACCGCGGTCCAGCCCTGCCACGATCCGGTTCCCGTGCGCCCCCTCCGCACACCGACGAGAGGTGACCCGCCATGCCCCACCCGTTGCGTCATGCGTCCGGAACCCACTACCACCGCGAGACCTGCGGCACGTCCTGATGCGCAGGCATCCGATGCCCGGCGCGGTCCGCTCCCGCCCGGTCCACTCCGCACGACGCTCGATCAACAGCGCCCGCACTTCGGCCACCTGGGCGCCCTCACTGACGGACACAGCGCCGGGCCGCCTGATGGTCGCGGCGAACCGGCCGACCCGCTACCGGCGTTGCCGGGGCGGGCGAGCTGCGGGGCCCGAGGGCCCCGGCTGGATGCCTGCCGTGATGGTGTGTCAGGCCATGGCGAGCCGGTCCACCAGCAGTTCCACCCTCCGCTCGGTGTCCTCCGGCGGGAGTCGTCGCGCCCGGGTCAGGGTGGCCAGTCCGTGCAGGGCCGCCCAGAACGTCTCGGTGAACAGCCCCGGGTCGACGCCGTCCCCGGCGACCTCGCCGAGGCTCTCCAGCAGCGCGGCGAAGGCGTCCTTCAGAGGCTCCGGGGTGTCCTCCTGTGCGTACGCGAGACCGCCGTCGAGCTGGAACATGGCGTCGTAGACCGCCGGGTTGCGCTCGGCGAAGTCGAGGTAGGCGCGCGCGAGGGCGGCGACCCGGGCGCGCGGGTCGTCCGCGGCGGCGGTCGCGGCCCGCACCGCCCCGGCCATCTCGGTGGCGCCCTCCAGGGCGACGGCGCCGATGATCTCGCGCTTGCCGCGGAAGTGGCTGTAGAGGACGGGCTGGCTGTACTCGATGCGCTCGGCGAGCCGGCGGGTCGTGACCGCGTCCCAGCCCTGCTGCTCGGCGAGTTCACGGGCCGTCGCCACGATGAGGCGTTCACGGGCTGCCCGTTCACGCTCTTTGCGTTCCTGTACCGACATGACTCGATCCTAGCACCGCTAGACAATCGAGCGGCAGTAGTACTAGCGTTGCCTCATCGGCTAGCGGCGCTAGATCCCAGGAGGGGTCATCATGCTCAACGCACTTGAGGTCGTCACCACCGTGGTCGTCGGCGTGATGGTGGGGGTGGAGTTCTCCGTCGCCTTCGTCATCAACCGGATCCTCGACGCCCTCCCGGAGGACAGTGGCCAACTCGGCCGCGCCCACGGGGGCCGGATGCTCGGCGCCGTGATGCCGGTCTGGTACATGGGCTCGCTCGCCTTCGTCGGCATCTGGGCCATCGCCGGATGGCACCACCACGGCACCGGCCTCGTCGTCACCGCCGGCGCGCTGCTGATCCTCAGCGTGATCATGTCGATCCTGCTGCTCGTCCCGATCAACAACCGGGGCAAGACGTGGACCCCCGAAAACCGGCCCGCCGACTGGAAGCAGCAGATGAAGCGCTGGGACCGCTACCACTACGTCCGCGTCGCCGTCCTCATCGCCGCCTTCGCCCTGCTGGTCGCCTCCCTCACCTGAGCCCACGGGCTTACCCGCCCGGTCGTCGGCCACAACGGCTCGGCCATACGTCCGAAGTGCGGCACTACCACCTCCGTCGACATCGAGTAACTGGACACCGACACCCTCGAACTCCGCTGGTATCCGCAGGACTCGGGCGCCAGCGGCACCCACTGACTGATAGCGAGAGGAAGTACCGAAAATGGCCAAGCTGCAGAGTCTCGACCCGGTCACGCCGATGTTCGCGCAGTTCAAGGAGAAGACCGGGCCCATCGTCCTGGCCAACACCTTCGTCGTTCCGAAGGAGAGGACTGAATCGTTCCTGGCCCTCTTTCGCAGGCAGGCCGAGTTCATGAGGGCTCAGCCGGGATTCGTCTCCCTGCAGATGCACAAGGGAACGGCGGACAGTCAGCTTCTGATGAACGTCGCGGTCTGGGAGTCGACCGAGGCACTCGCCACGGCGTTCGGCAGCCCGGAGTTCCAGCGCATGGTGGCCGAGTCCCCCGACGACATCGTGTCGTACCCGCACATCTTCGAGCAGATCGACGTATGACACGGCAGCTGTAGCCGAGGGAGGGCAGCCGGAGAAGCCCTGCCCTCCCCCTGGCAGTCACGCATCCATGCACCATGCCTCGGGAACTGCTGTGGCCGCCGCTCCTGTCCCGGGTCGATCTGGAGGCGGACGGCGTCCTGCGCATGCAGGCCCAGCACGAGCGGGTTGAGGCCACGCTGACCAGGCTGGCAGCCGCGGTCCCGGCGTGGGCGGCCACCGCCGGAGCCGACGAGCGCGACACCCTCGTGGCGAACCTCGCCGATCATCGGGCAGGACGCGAACCCAGCCGAGCGCGCCAACGCGTTTCGGCCTGCCGAGCTGGCCGCCCGGCGACGGCGGCGGCTTCCTGGCCATCAAGGGAATCCGCGACGTCGTCCTGGCACTGGTCCTGGGCATCCTGCTGGTGACGGGCCACAGCCGGGCGCTGGGCTGGGTGCTGCTGGTGGAGGCCCTCGCCGCCTACGGCGACATGACCACGGTGCTGGCCCACCACGGTTCCGTGGCCACCGCGCTCGGCGTCCACTGCCTGACCGCGACGCTGATGGTGGTCAACGGCCTGCTGATGATGCGCGAGACCCGCAAGGTCGTGGCCGCTCCGGCGACGCCCGCCCCGCAAGCTGCCTGATCCCATCGGTCCAAGGTGGCCCGGACCCTGGTCGGGCCACCTTGGCGCGTACCGGTATTCGCGTGTGCCTGTCGGACGGGTTGCGGTCCTGGTGGACCGGCAGATGGTCCGGCACTCCGGGTGTCTGGGCGTCCGGTTCCGCAACCGGAATCGGGGGTGCTGCGTCCCCCGGGTGCGAGGACTCGGAGTGCCGAACGGAGCGGCAAGGGCAGTCGACGGTGAGCAATTCGTTGGGTGCGGTGGTGTGCGGTGGTGTGCGGTGCGGTTGCCCTGCTGCTGCTCGGCTTCGCGGTGCGGGAGGTGGTCGTGGTGCGGCGGTTGAAGCGGGCCGGTGTTCGCGCCCCGGGTGTCGTGGTCGACAACACGCGGGACGACCATTCCGACGGCCACAACTGGGTGCCGGTCATCGCCCTCGTCGACCAGCAGGGACACCGCGTGGAGTTCTCGTCCCAGATGCGCGGGACCGGGCTGAACCTGGCGAGGGGAGGGAGCGGGCGATGGCCGCCGCGATCCGCTCGGTTGCCGCCCTGCTCGTCCGGCTGAGTGCGGTGAACCCGATGAAGCCGTGCACGAGGCCGCCTTCTCGCAGCACCTGGGTCGGCACCCCGTTTCCGAGAAGCCTGGTGGTGTATTCGAGGCCCTCGTCGCGCAACGGATCGAAGCCGGCGACGGACACCACGGCGGGAGGCAGACCGGCGAGGTCACCGAGGAGCGGGGAGACCCTGGGGTCCGTGACGTCGGTGCCGGGTGGAAGGTAGTGGTCGGTGAACCAGCGGATCTGCTTGGCGGTCAGGGCAGGGGAGTCGGCGAACTCCTTGTACGACGGCCGCTTCACCGACAGGTCCACGGCCGGATAGATCAGGACCTGCAGTGATGGCCGCATCGCGCGGCCGCGCAGCTGCTGACAGAGGACCGCGGCGAGATTGCCCCCCGCGCTGTCACCGGCGACGACGATACGGCGGGAATCGACGCCCCATCGCGGTGCCTGGTCGACCGCGAATTCCCACGCTGCCATCGCGTCCTCGTGCGCGGCCGGGAACGGGTGCTCCGGTGCGAGGCGGTAGTCGACGGAGAGGACGTCGGCGCCGGTCCGACGGGCCAGCAGCCTCGCAACGGGTGCGTAGCCGGCCCGACTGCCGAGCACGAAGCCACCGCCGTGGAAGAACAGGATGAGACCGCTGGGCGAGCCTCCCGCGGAATGGCGGGTGGCGCGCAGCCCTCCCGGGACCTCCAGGTCCTCCTCTACGGGGAGAGGCGGGATCCGGTCGCCGAACAGAACGGCTTCCGCATCGGTCACCTCGCGGGCGTGACGCGGCGCGAGAGCGCTGTAGTCGTCGGCCTTGGCCGCGGCGCTCATCAGCAGGGCGATCTCGGGCGCCATCTGCTCGCCGTCAGCGTTGACCGGGACCCGTACGAGTCGCCGGAGGACGGCGGGCGGGATGCGGCCGGGAAGGATGCCCACGGCGCGCCGCAAGCGCTGCGCGAAGGAGAGCGCCGACGTGGCGGAGGTCATGGTCTCACTCCGTTCCGGTCGCCGCGGCCGGGCTTCGGTGCGAGCCGTCCTCGGGCTCCCTGCCTCGGAACCGGTCCTCAAAGGACGCCCCCCCGCGATATCGCCGTGCGGTTCCTGAACTGCAACTGCTCGTCGTACAGGGGGCCCTTGAGCAGCTTCGCGTCCTGGCTGTACGAGGTCAGCAACCGCCAGGGCAGCGTGGTGCCTTGACGCGGAAGCTGGTTCACGGCCCGCCGCACGTAACCGGCGGCGAGGTCGAGCAAGGGCTCGGTCGGCGTGCCGGGCTTGAAGACGGGCACGACCAGGTCGTGTCCTTGCGCGTCCATGTGCCGGATCAGGTCGCACAGGTAGCGGCTGAACAGGCCGATCTTCAGGGTCCAGGAGGACGACTTCGTATAGCCGGCCAGCATGGCCCAGTTGGGAACTCCCGAGAGCAACAGCCCCCGGTACGTCACCGTGTCCCCGACCTCGACCGGCTTCCCGTCGACCGTCTGGCGGATGCCGCCGAAGAACCGCAGGTTGAGACCTGTCGCCGTCACGATGAGGTCGGCTTCCAGCTCCCGCCCCGAAGCCAGCCGGATCCCCTTCTTCGTGAAGCGCGCGATGCGATCCGTGGCCACGGACGCCTTCCCGTCGCTGATCGCCTTGAAGAAGTCGCCGTCCGGGGCGACGCACAGACGCTGGTCCCACGGGTCGTAGGGCGGATTGAAGTGGGTGTCGACGTCGAAGCCCGTCGGGAGCAACTTCTTGGCGGACTTCCGCAGCACGGCGCGACCGGCTCGCGGGAACTTCTGCAGCGCTCCGACGATGGTCTGCTCCAGCCAGATGTTCTTCCACCTCGTGAGCGCGTATCCGCGGTCGACTCCGAAGAGCTTGGTCAAGACGGTGGCGATCCCGTCGACGCGGGGCAGCGACATGATGTACGTGGGTGTCCGCTGGAGCATCGTGACGTGGGCCGCCGCGTCCGGGCCCGAGACCAGGGACGGGATCAGGGTGACGGCGGTGGCGCCGCTGCCGATGACGACGACCTTCTTGCCGGAGTAGTCGTAGTCCTCGGGCCAGTGCTGCGGGTGGACGATGTCCCCGCCGAAGTCGTCACGCCCCTCGAAGTGGGGTGTGAAGCCTTCGTCGTACCGGTAGTAGCCGGTACCGGCCACCACCCATCGGGTCTCGATGGTCAAGAGCCTGGTGGTTCCGTCCTCACCGGTTGCCCGGACCTGGAGGCTCCACCGGGCCTCTTCGCTCGACCAGTCGGCGGAGAGCACCTCGTGGCCCAGCCGAAGCCGTTCGGCCAGGCCGAACTCGTCGACCGTCTCTCGCAGATACTCGCGAATGAGGTGTCCGTCGGCGATGGTCGTCTCGTGCAGCCAGGGCTTGAACTCGTAGCCGTAGGTGTTCACGTCCGAGTCCGAGCGGATCCCGGGGTACCGGAAGAGGTCCCAGGTCCCCCCGACGCCGGCACGTCCTTCGAGCAGCAGCTGCTTCTTGCCGGGGAACGCCCGGGCCAGGTAGCAAGCGGCCCCGACCCCCGAGACGCCGGCGCCGATCACGACGATGTCGACGATCTCCGTCCGGGTGGTGGCGTCTTCCATGACCGCGCTCCTTTGCTTCGTGGTCTGGTCTGATGCCGACCATCATGAGAGGAGGATTCTGGTGTGTTCTACGCATTCCTGGCGCACGTTTCCCGTGCGGAGGGTGCACTCTGCACACCTCGGCACGGGTCGGGAGCGAGGGGTCAGCTGCCCTGCGCGCGGTCCTGCCGGAGCTCCACGAGCATCAACGCCGCGGCCACGCTGACGGCGTCCTGCTCAAGGGGGCGCGGCAGCAGGGCCCGCGCGCGGGCAAGCCTGCGATCGATCGTGTTGCGGTGCGCGAAGAGCTTCTCCGCGGTGTGGGACACGTTGAAGCCCACGTTCAGGAAGGTGCTGACGGTATGCCGCAGGACGGGGTCGGCCGTCGACAGCTCGCCGAGGGTCGTGGACACGAACTGGTCAGCCTGTCCCAGGTCGGCGGTCAGCAGATCCACGAGGTGGACGTCCTCGTAGCGCACCGCGGTGCGGGGTGAGCGCATGCGCGCCAGCAGTCGTTGCGCGGCCGCCGCGTCGAGGTGACTGGAACGGAAGCCTTCGACGTCGCGTGCCGGCCGTCCGAGGGTCGTTCTGACTCCCGGGGTCTCCTTCAGGACCTCGTCGATCGTCGCGGCGGCAGGGATCGCGCTCACAGGCATCCACAACCACAGGGCCGCTGTACTCGTCACCAGCGTGAGGCGTCGCGTTGCCCCACAGGCCCGCATCACGTGCTCCGCCGCCCGTTCCAGAAGGTGGGCAGCCTCCTCCGCCTCGACCCAGACGATCGCCGCGGTGTGGTGGCCGCCCAGGGAGTAGCCGAGTTGCTCCTCGGCCCGAGCGCGGCTCATGCGGGAACCCTCAAGGAGCAGCTGCACGGTGGCGTGCCGCTCGGCGTGCGCACCGAGGCCGAGGTCGGAGCGGACCTCGTCCACGTACGTGCCCACGGCGGCGATCAGGTCGTCGACGTATGTCGTCATGGAGTTGCCCGAGACCTCGACCAACTCACGGAGTTCGTCGAGGTCTTCGGTGACGGTGAAGCACGCGCGGATCCACCGTTCCCACCAGGCTTGCTGCGCCGACCGCCACGACGCGAGCTCGTCGGTGTTCAGGCCGCGCAGAACCAGGTCCCGTGCGTAGATCAGCAGTTCGGGGTCCCGGGTCAGCTGAACCCGCCGTCCTGGCCGGTTCAGGTTCGCGAACAGCCAATGCGTCGTGTTCGTCTTGTTGAGACGCCGGTCGGCCTCGGCGAGCACGGGGTCCTCGACGTACTCCTGTTGCCGGACGCCGCCCTGCGACGCCTGCCAGAGCATGTCGACGGTGTCGTCCGACAAGGGCAGCATCCGCTCTGCCAGAGCTCTGATCAGCTCACATACCCGAGCGGAGGGGGTCGGCCACAGTTCTTCCATGCCGCCCGGATGGTATCGGCGTGCTCCCCGAATCGGAATGGGTCGTACCGGTCGCGCCGATTCGGCGACGGTCGATGGAGAACGGCCCCGGCACACGGTCCTGCTCAGAGCCCGAGGTGGTCGGCGAGCTCGCTGTAGTCGACCTGCCAGAGGCCGGCGCTCCCCTTCGGGTACTGGGACCGGAACCCGATGAGCCCCTGCACCCGCGGGGACAGCGTCTTGGCCAGGTCCCGGTCGACCAAGAAGGGGTAAGCCTCCTCGCCGGTCAGGTAACCGGGGTTGAGCGCGAAGGCCAGAGCGCGCCGGTACTCGTCGGTCGTCTGGTTGGCTCCGCCGCCGTGTGCGGTCTTCCCGCTGAAGAACAGTGCGTCCCCGATGTGCATCTCGGCCGGTACGGTCTGCTCCGGGGTACCGCGGTCCTCGAAGTCCGCCCAGTGGTTGCTGCCGGGGATGACTCGCGTGGCTCCGTTCTCCTCTGTGAACTCGGTCATGGCGATCAGGAAGTTGATGGCCACTTCCGGTCCGGCCGGTCCCATGCCGACGAACGGGAACCAGTTCTCAAGGTCCCGGTGCAGGTACTGCGCCGCGTTACCCGGGCCGATCTCGATGGCCTGCGTCGTGGTCATCCAGTAGGTCCCCGACTCCTCCAGGAACACGGCTTCGGCGAGCGCGTGGACCAGGTCGTCGTCGATGACCTCGTTCCGGAAGGTCGCGCTGAGGGAGACCAGGTTCGTCAGCCGCTTGGTGTTCTTGCCGTGGAACTCGGCGAGGAATTCGTCATCGTGCGTGCTCCCGGCCTGCTGCTCCCGCATCGCCGGCTCGATCTCGCGGTTGACCCGCTCGACCTGCTCCGAGGTGAGCAGACCCTCGACGATGACGCCGCCGTCCTCGTGGAACACCGCCAGGATGTCCTCGATCGGCGTGCCGCGCGGCACCCTGCGCAACTGGGCCGTTCCGGTCGTCGACTTGGTCATGGCTCTCCTCCGGGGCTGTGGCATACGGCCAGGGCGTGTGCTCGTGATGATCTCGGCCCCAATGTTCCGCCGTCGGCCCACGCAGATCTACGGCACGTTTGCGCATGATGCCGCCGGTTCCGGTGCAGTTCGCACCACTCGGTCGCGCTGGGGTCGCCGGTGTGCAGCGTGCACCACGATCGGACGCATCTCGCACACCTTCACCTAGAGGGGCCTGCCCGCAGGCGCACCGCGACGTGGAGGTCGCGCGGACAGGCGGCTGGTGGCACCCCGGATGCACAGCGGGCGCAGGCTTCGCCGGCCACGGAGTTGCCGTGCTCCGTGACGACCGAGGAACCGCTGTGGGGCCACTTCGAGGCCCTGCTGTCCCCCGGCCCCGCTACCACCCTGGCCCTTGGGCCGCCGCCGCCTCGCGTCAGCAACCGCATTGTCTGGCAAGCTGCTGCAGGGAGCTTTCCTCGGGAGGGGTCGCCAGTTCGCCCGTTCGGCTGCCGAGGGCTCCGTACTCGGCCGCGTCAGCCGATCGCGCGAAGATTTCCGCCGGGTTGGCGGCGAAGGCGCTCCATGGCCTGTGCCGTCGTCTCGTCGGCGGGCAGGAGGACGACCAGTTCCTGCGCGTCGGTGCGCGGCAGTTCCAGTCGTTCGCGCTGCCACCGCAATTCGTGCGCAGTGGGGTGGTTGAGCCGAAGCGGGACTTGTGGTGGGGGTAGGTGGCGGTTGAGCCGTCGGGTGAACTCCTGTCCGGCGAGAGGGGCGAGTTCGGCTGTGAACCACTCGGAGGTCTCCGCGGACGGTCCGAGCCACAGGTCGAAAACCTGCTCGTCGGCCACCTGGTCCCAGTCGGCGAAGAAGGTCCGGGCCTTCGGGTCGGTGAACACATAGCGCGTCAGGTTCGGTGTCTGGGAGTCCAGCAGCCCGCTCCCGCGCATGACCGACTCAAACCCGCTGGTGTGCGCGAGCACGTCGCCGAGGCGGTTGGTGACGAACGCGGCCGAGGGTTCGAGGAGTTGGAGGGTCGCCAGCACGGTGGGGCGGACGTGGCGATTGGGTGGTGCCGGCCGCCGGTGTCCGGCGCAGGCCCCGCCGGTGATTTTGGCGAGGTAGCGCAGGTGGTCGCGTTCCGCCGCATCCAGACTCAGGGCGTCGGCAAGAGCGTTGACCACGGCGGTGGACGGGTTGCGGTCGCGTCCCTGCTCGATGCGGGTGAGGTACTCGACGCTGATCCCGGCGCGCGTGGCCAGGTCCGAGCGGCGCAGCCCCGGGGAGCGGCGGCGGCCGTGGTCGGGGAGCCCGAACGACTCGGGCTGGATGCTGTCGCGCTTGGCGCGGACGAAGTCGCCCAGTGGGGTGCCCATGGGCCAAGTCTATTGGCGATGACCGTGCGTTCGTACGGCGCAGGGTGGCCCTGTGGGGGCCAGCCTGCGCCGGGTCTGGTTGCCGCTGTGGCGGGGGTGGACCGTGGAGCACATGAGCGAAGAGCAGAAGAAGCACAAGCTGGTCGTCATCGTCGGGAGCGTCCGCGAGGGTCGGTTCGGGCCCGTCGTCGCCGCGTGGGTCGCCGAACAGGCACGCGTACACGGCGGGTTCGACGTCGAGGTCGTCGACCTCGCCGACGTCGAGATCCCGCTGTCGTTGCCGGCAGCGCCGCCGAAGTTCGCCGGCGACTCCTACCCGCGCCCCGAAGGGATGGCGCCCCTGACGTCCCGCCTGGCGGAGGCGGAGGCGTTCATCCTGGTCACGCCCGAGTACAACCACAGCTACCCCGCCTCCTTGAAGGCCGCCATCGACTGGCACTTCACCCAGTGGACGGCCAAGCCGGTGGCCTTCGTCAGCTACGGCGGCGCAGCCGGCGGCCGTCATGCCGTCCTGCACCTGGAGAACGTCCTCACCGAACTGCACGCGGTGACCATCCGCGACGGTCTGGCGTTCCCGAACTACTTCACCGCATGGCAGGACGGGCGACCGCTGGACCTCGAGGCGCCCGGGTACGCCAAGACCCTGCTGGACCAGCTCGGTTGGTGGGCCGCCGCCCTGAGCGCGGCGCGCGAAGCGGCCCCGTACCCGGCCTGAGACGGAGCCCTCATGGAATACACCAAGCTCGGCCCCTCAGGGCTGAAGGTCAGCCGCGTCGCACTCGGCTGCATGGGTTTCGGCGACCCCGGCCGCGGAGTCAACCCCTGGACGCTGGACGACACGGCCGCCGCACCGATCTTCCGCCGAGCGGTCGACCTGGGCATCACGCTCTGGGACACCGCCAACGCGTACGGCGGCGGCACCTCCGAGGAGGTCGTCGGACGTGCCATCCAGCGTTACACCCGGCGGGAGGACATCGTGCTCGCAACGAAGGTCCATCTCCCGATGCACCCCGGTCCCGGCGGGTCCGGACTGTCCCGCAAGGCGATCCTGGAACAGGTCGACGCCTCGCTGACCCGCCTGCAAACGGAGTACATCGACCTCTACCAGATCCACCGCTTCGATCCGGACACCCCGGTCGAGGAGACGATGCAGGCCCTGGACGACGTCGTCAGGGCCGGGAAGGTGCGGTACATCGGCGCCTCGTCGATGTGGGCCTGGCAGTTCTCCAAGCTGCAATACGTCGCCGAGCGGCACGGGTGGGCCAGGTTCATCTCGATGCAGGACCAGTACAGCCTCGTACAACGCGAGGAAGAACGCGAGATGTTCGGCCTGCTCGCAGACCAAGGCGTCTCCAGCCTGCCCTGGTGCCCACTGGCCAAGGGGCGCCTGGCACGCCCTCACGGACACCGAACGGCACGCTCGGCCGCAGACCCCGTCGGTCAACGGTTCTTCGGCGACAACGACCGTCCCATCATTGATGCCGTCCACCACGTCGCGACCGAGCGGGGCATCCCCATGGCACAAGTCGCGCTCGCATGGGTGATCGGCAACCCCGTGGTCGCCGCCCCCATCATCGGGGCGACCGACCCACGACACCTCGACGACGCCGTCGCCGCCCTCGACGTGCGGCTCACCGATGAAGAGATCAAGACGCTCGAGGCCCCTTACACGCCGCGTCAACCGACCGGGTTCTGAGATCAGCGGAGAGACCTGTGCCTGCGCCGGTCATCACGCCGGCGGAGATGCAACGCGGTGACCCGGCGAAGGCGGTCCCACCGCGCGCCGGGTTGTCTGCCATCGAGCCCGTGCCCTTCGAAGGTCGACGGCCGGGTGCAGCCTGTCGACGGCTACTCGACTGCAGCTCCCGCCGGCGGCCGGCGACCGCGATGTCTGGACGTCACAGGACACGCTGATAGCGTCTCCGCCGTTGTTGAGCGCGTGTCACCGTACGCGCACCAGACGGGGAGGACGAACACACCATGATGGGCCATTCGCACGCGGTAAGCGGTGCCCTGCTCTTCGCAGGCACCACGCCTTTTCTGCCACCGCTGCTGATGCACACTCACCTGACGCCGCCGGAGATCCTGATGGGCACGGTGCTCTGCGCCGGCGCCGCGCTGCTGCCGGATCTGGACCATCACGACGGCACCATCGCCAACTTCCTCGGCCCGGTGTCCAAGACCCTGTGTCGTCTCGTGGCCTGGCTCTCCGGCGGCCACCGCCACGCCACCCACTCACTGTTCTTCGTGGCCCTGATGACCGCGGGCACCTGGGCCGGAGTGACATACCTGGGCCGCCCCTTCACACTCGGCCTGACCTTCTTCCTCTTGGCCCTCGCGGTTCGCGCGCTCAACCTCTGCCCACCCGGCCACGGCTTCTCCGCCTGGGGCACGATCGTCGCCATGGCCGGGATCGGCACCGCCGTGATCGCCAAGTTCATCCCCTCGGCACCCGGTTGGCTGCCGTACGCCGTCGGCCTGGGCTGCCTGGCTCATCTGCTCGGCGACTCCATCACCAAACAGGGCGCGCCGTGGCTCTGGCCTCTGAAGAACCGCTACGAGATCGTCATCATCAAGCACAGCGGCAACAAGCTGGAGACGGAGATCCTGACCCCGATCATGGGGGTCGCCACCGTCGCCCTGCTGTGGTTCACGGCACTGTCACCGCATCCCTTCAGCTACTGATCTCGGCTCGCCAGGGTGACCTTTCTCGAAGTTCCCGATGAATCTGGGGTGTTGGCCGTACTCCGTGACGCGTGAGGTATGCAGATGGGACGGCCTCACGCCAGCGGCACGACGGCGCCGGTAGGCGGTGCGGATGCAGACGACGGAGCCGTTCGCTCGGCAGGTCAAGCCGCCCGAGGTCACCCGGCGGCTGCCGTCCAAAGGACGGAGAATTCCCACAGCCCGTCTCCGCACCTCCCGCAAGCCGGCTTTTCGCTGGTCGGCGTGATGGCGGAGGTGCGCTGCGGTCACATGTTGATCATGTGGCCCGCGAGGCCGTGTACCGCTTCCTGGATCGCCTCGCCGAGGGTGGGGTGGCCGTGGACGTTCCGCGCCACCTCGTGGACGGTCAGGTCCCATTTCTGGGCTAGCGTCAGCTCCGGGAGCAGCTCGGTCACTTCGGGGCCGATGAGGTGGGCTCCGATGATCTCCCCGTGACGGTCATCGCTGATGATCTTGGCGAAGCCCGCGGTCTCGCCGATGCCGTGCGCCTTGGCGTTGGCGGTGAAGGGGAACTTGGCCACCCGGACGTCGAAGCCCCGGTCGCGGGCCTGCGCCTCGGTCCAGCCGAAGCTGGCGATCTGCGGCTGGCAGAACGTGACCCGCGGGATCATCACGTAGTCCAGTTCCATGGTCTCCGCGCCGGCGATGCTCTCCGCCGCCACGATGCCCATCGCCTCGGCGGCGTGCGCCAGCATCAGCTTGGCGGTGACATCGCCGATGGCGAAGATGTGCGGCACGTTCGTCCGGCACCGGCCGTCGATGTCGATGGCACCCCGTTCGGTCAGTCGGACGCCGGTGTTCTCCAGTCCGAAGCCCGTGGTCCGTGGTTGGAAGCCGATGGCCTGGAGGACCTGGTCGGTCTCCAGTGTCTGGCGCTGGCCGCCGGTGGTGACCGTGACCCGCACCCGCTCCCCGGAGTCGTCGATCCCCTCGACGCGGGTGGAGGGCAGCACGTTGATGCCCAACTTGCGGTAGCGGCGGGCCAGTTCGGCGGAGACCTCGACGTCCTCCAGTGGTACGACGCGGTCGAGGAACTCCACGAGGGTGACCTCGACGCCGTAGTTGTGGAGGACGTAGGCGAACTCGACGCCGATGGCGCCCGCCCCGGCGATGACGATGCTGCGCGGCAGTTCGTCGGAGAGGATCTGCTCCTCGTACGTCACCACCCGGCGGCTGAGGGAGGTGCCCGGCAGCAACCGGGTGACCGAGCCGGTGGCGATGATCGCGTGGCCGAAGGACAGCGTCTCGGTGCGACCGTCGCCCAGGGTGACGTGCAGGGTGTGCGGATCGATGAAGGCGCCGATGCCCTCGAACTGCTCGATCTTGTTCTTCTTCATCAGGAAGTGCACGCCCTTGGCGCGGCCGTCGGCCACCTTGCGGCTGCGCAGGAACGCCTCGCGGTAGTCGAACGTGACCTGCCCCTCGACCCGCATCCCGAACGTCTTCGCCTCACGGCCCACGATGTGGGCGATCTCGGCGTTGCGGAGCAGGGCCTTGGACGGCACGCATCCGATGTTGAGACAGACACCGCCCCAGTACTTGGCCTCGACGATCGCCGTGCGCAGGCCGAGCTGGGCGGCGCGGATGGCTGCGACATACCCTCCTGGGCCCGCGCCCAGGACCACCACGTCGAAGTGCGTGCTCATGCCGCGGGTCCGCTTCGCTCGCCCACGCACGCGCGGGGCGTGCGTCGTCCCGTTCGCTCGCTCTGCTGGCTTCGCTGGCTCATGCTCGGCAGCCTAGGCGGGGGCCGGCGGCGCCGCAGCGCGTCGCGGTCCAGGCGGGGGGCGCGGTGCGGTGCCTGTGGGGCGCGGTGCGGTGTCTGCGGGGCCGGGCCGGAGTCGATCGACGACGTGTACGCGTCGGTGCCCCGCCTCCCCTACGCCGAAGGCCCGGCGACCGAAGTCGCCGGGCCTGGGCCGGTGCCGTTGCGGCCGGTGCCATGACAGCTGGTGCCGTGACAGCTGGTGCCGTGACGGCCGGTGCCGCTGCGCCGGGTGTCAGTTCACCGAGTCGTGGCTGAGCTCGATGTCGCACTGGGCCTGCCCGGAGGCGGGCAGCCGCAGCGGGGCGGCGGCCGGCGGGTAGCCACTGGCGATCAGCGTGTACTCGCCGCTGTCGAGGTCGGCGAAGACGTACTCGCCGTCCTGGCCGCTGGTGGCGGTGCCCACGACATTGCCCGTGGGGTCCAGCAGGGTCACCCGGGCGTCGTTGACGGCGCCGCCCTGTGTGGTGCGGACGGTGCCGCGGACCTGGGCCCCCAGCGTCAGCCGGATCTCGTACCAGTTGCGGCTGCCGGCGGCCACCTCCACCTGGAGGGCGGACGGACGGTGGCGTTCCGCGCTGACCGCGAGGGTGTAGCTGCCCGGGGTCAGTTCGTTGAACGCGAAGCCGCCGTCCTGGCCGACGACCCCGGAGGCCACGACCTCACCGCGGACGTCGGTGGCGACGACCAGCGCACCGGGCACCGGGTCGTCGTTCTTCTCCTCGCGGACCTCGCCGGACAGCCCGGCCGCGCCGCTGAGGGTCAGGTCGAAGACGACCGGTTCGGCGCCCACCACGACGGTCAACGCCTGCGGCTTGCGGGCGCCGGCGGAGCCGATCAGGACGTAGGTGCCGGCGCCGGTGGTCGGCAGCGCGTAGCCGCCGTCCGCGTCGGTGGTGGTGCGGCCGAGCTGCCGCCCGCCGACGCTGATCAGGGTGACCGCGGCCTGCGGTACCGGCCGGCCGCCGCTGTCGCGCACGGTGCCGCTGATCAGGGGACCGGACGCGTTCGCTCCGGGGTCCGGGACACCCACTGCGGGCATGGCCGCGGTGGCCGCCGCCTCCGGCTCCGGCGCCGTGGCCGGTGCGGTGGCCGGTTCGGTCTCCGCCGCCGGCGGAACCTCGCCGTTGGCCTCGGCCTCCGCCTGGGCCCGTGCCTGGAGGCCGGAGATCTGCCGCAGCGGCACCTCCTTGATGAACCACATCAGCAGGAAGGCCAGCGCGACGACGACGGCGCCCATCAAGAAGACGGTGTGCATGGAGTCGGCGAAGCCGCGCTTGAACGGCTCGGCCAGCCGCGGGTCGAGGTGCTGGATGAACGAGGAGTCGCTCAGCACGCCCGAGGAGCCACCGCCGGTGGGGTGCTTGAGCATGTCCAGCACCGGCTTGTTGGCCGGGTCCTGCAGGACCGCGGGGTCCTTGAGCGCGCTCTGGAAGCGCGCGGTGGACGCGGCGGTCTTGAACGCGTCGCCGATCTTGTCACCGACCGTGCTGAACAGCACCGAGAGGAAGATCGCGGTACCGGCGGTGGCACCCATCTGACGGAAGAACGTGGAGGAGGCGGTGGCCACGCCCATGTCCTGCGGCGGGACCGCGTTCTGCACGGCCAGCACCAGGGTCTGCATGCAGCCACCCAGGCCGAGGCCGAAGACCAGCATGTAGACCATGGTTTCCCACAGCGCGGTGTCCCACTGGACCCGGTAGTGGAAGAGCAGCATGGCGGCGACCATCAGGGCGGTGCCGACGATGGGGAAGATCTTGTAGCGACCGGTCTTGGCGGTGATCTGGCCGGACACGATGGAGGCGATCATCATGCCCGCCATCAGCGGCAGCATCTCCAGGCCCGACTTGGTGGGGCTGGCGCCCTTCACGATCTGGAGGTACTGCGGGATCATCAGCATCCCGCCGAACATGCCCATGCCGATCAGCACGGACAGCAGGCTGGTCTTGCTGAAGGTGCCGTTGCGGAACAGCCGCATCGGGATCAGCGCGTCGTCGCCGATCCACCGCTCCACGAGGACCCAGGCGATGATCCCGACCACGCCGACGACGTAGCAGGTGATCGACCGCGTCGAGGTCCAGCCCCACTCCCGGCCCTGCTCGGCGACGAGCAGCAGCGGGACGACACCGAGGGTGATGGTGAACGCGCCCCACCAGTCGATGCGGCGGTTCCGGCGGGTGTGCGGGATGTTGAGGACCTTGGCGACGACGAACAGCGCGATGATGCCGATCGGCACGTTGACCAGGAAGACCCAGCGCCAGCCGGTGATGCCGAGCAGGGTGGCCTGGCCGGCCAGCGCGCCGCCGATGAGCGGGCCGGCGACGCTGGACGTGGCGAACGTACCGAGCATGTAGCCCTGGTACCGGGCGCGCTCGCGGGGCGGGACGATGTCACCGATGATCGCCAGCGCCAGCGACATCAGACCGCCGGCGCCCAGGCCCTGGATGGCGCGGAACGCGGCGAGTTCGGTCATCGAGGTGGAGAAGGTGCAGAGCACCGAGCCCACCACGAAGATGCTGATCGCGGCCAGGTAGTAGGGCTTGCGGCCGTGGAGGTCGGACAGCTTGCCGTACAGCGGGGTGGCGATCGTCGACGTGATCAGGTACGCCGTGGTCGCCCACGCCTGCTGGCTGAGTCCGTGCAGATCGTCCGCGATGGTGCGGATGGAGGTGCTGACGATCGTCTGGTCGAGCGCGGCAAGGAACATCCCCAGCATCAGACCGCTGAGGATGGTGAGGATCTGGCGGTGGCTGAGGACCCCCGCCCCCGGTATCGCCTTGGCTTGCGCCCCTGGCGGAGAGGTGGCTGTGCTCATCTACGTATCTCTCCTTGTTCCACGGTGGTGCCCTGGTCTCCCCCGGGGCCCGGCCGTGCGTGTTGACGTTCTGCCAGGTCCGCGTTGAGCCGGCTCATCAGCCGGATCAGGTCGGCCCGGTCCTGCGGCGACCAGGATTCGAGGATCCCGGCCAGCTCGGCGTCGCGCTGACGCCGGTAGTCCTCGAAGCGGGCCCGCCCCGCCTCGGTGGCGGTCAGCAGCGAACCGCGTCGGTCTTCCGGGTCCGGACGTCGGGCGACCAGACCCCGCTCCACCAGCGAGCGCACCTGCCGGCTGACCGTGGACAGGTCCAGGAACGCGTCGGCGGCCAGATCGGTCGCCCGCTGGTCCCCTCCGCACACCAACCTGGCCAGCAGCACCCGGTCGGCGGCGCCGGCGTCGTGCTTGACCCGCTGCTTCCAGGCCGCGATCAGCCGGGTGAAACGGACCATTTCCGTCCCCAGCCCTGCGGCCGCCTCATCCAGGCTCGACGCGACGGTGATCTCCGAGACCCCCGCCCCATCGCAGGCATGGACCGCGCCGTTGCTCATCGTCGTGATCCTTCGCACTACATACGTGCATGCGTGATTGTCGTCATCCGGTCGAAACCACCGGATACGTTGCTTGTATCCAGCAAGCATAGCGGCTGCGAGAGTGTACCGCTGGCCACGAGTCCACTTCATCGCGGGGTACGACAGCGGGGCGGCCCGTCGCGCGCCGTCCGACACCATCACCGCTCCCCCGATGGAAAATCTCGGCGAAGTGGTAGATATGCCGAAATGCTCGAATCGGCCCCCTCGAACGGAAGGGAGAATCCCATGTCGTCGAAGCGTCGCCGCAAGAAGAAGACCCGACGCAAGCACGCAGCCAACCACGGCAAGCGCCCACAGTCCTGAACCGGGTCCACGACCGACGAAGGCGGGGCGCCGGGCCACACCGCCGGCCGCGGCGCCCCGTCAGTGGACCTGACCGGCCTGGTAGTCACCGGCGGGCTGCCGGGTGATGACATTCCCGCGGTTGAAGGCGTTGATCACGGCGATCTGGGTCACCAGGGCGGCGAGCTGGTCCTCGTCGTAGTACTTGGCGGCGTTCGCCCAGACCTCGTCGCCGACGCCACCGGCCGCGTCCGCGATGCGGGTGCCCTCCTCCGCCAGCTCCAGCGCGGCGCGCTCGGCGTCGGTGAAGACCGTGGCCTCGCGCCAGGCCGCGACCAGATTGAGGCGCACCGAGGTCTCCCCGGCCGCGGCGGCGTCCTTGGTGTGCATGTCGATGCACCCGGCGCAGCCGTTGATCTGGCTGGCGCGGAGCATCACCAGTTCACGCGTCGAGGCCGGCAGGGTCGAATCGTCGAGCGCCTTGTGCGCCGCGATGATGTGCTTCATGGCCTTGGCCGCGACCGGGCTGGCCATGACGTTCAACCGGGCTTCCATGATGCACTCCTGGGTCGATGTTCGCGGTTACGCCCCTTGGACCCCTTGCTCCCGCATGTTGTGACACCCTCGGGAATGTGACCTGCGTCTCCCCGCCTGCGCCGCAGCCGGGACCATCGACGGCGCCGGCGTTCGGGCCCAGCCGTCCGGCCACCGGCCGGATCGGCCGGATCGGCCGCAGCGCACGCTAAGCCCAGAATCGCACGCGCGAACGATCGTCGCCGGATGTGAGCCGATCCTCAGCAGGGCCCGGCGGCGGGCGACGGGGCACGGCGGCACCAACACCCCGCGTGCGGAAGGGAATTACCGCTTTCCGGTGCGGCCGGGCATCACCTCGCGCCTGCGTGGACACCCGCGATGGACACTCCGCCGCGGACCGAGCAACGGCGACGGCATCGGGCGATCGCGGACACCCGCTCGACGCCGAGCGGGTACGACGGTCAGTGACAGCCAGCGTCAGTGGGCGATGCCGTCGATCAGTTCGCGGGCGCCCTGGCGCAGCAGCGCCACGGCGACGGAGGTCCCCAGCGTCTCGGGGGTCAGCGGGCCGGCCCACTCGTGTGCCTTCAGGACGGTCTTGCCTTCGGGCGTGAAGACGCTGGCCCGCAGGGAGAGCTCGCCGCTCCGGTCGGTGGTGGCGAACCCGGCGATCGGGCTGTTGCAGTGGCCTTGGAGGACGTGCAGCAGCATCCGTTCCGCCATGGTCTCCCGGTACGTCGCGGGGTCGCCGAGGCCGCTGACGGCGTCGATGGTGGCGGTGTCATCCTCGCGGCACTGGAGGGCCAGGACGCCCGCGCCGATGGGCGGGCACATCACGTCCACCGGCAGGATCTCGGTGATCGCGTCGGTGCGGCCGATCCGTTCCAGTCCGGAGACGGCCAGCAACAGGGCGTCGGCCTCTCCGGCTGCCAGTTTCTCCATGCGGCGGTTGGCGTTGCCGCGCATCGGCACGCACTCCAGATGCGGGTGCGAGGCGGCGAGCTGGGCGATCCGGCGTACCGCGGAGGTGCCGATCCGGGTGCCGGCGGGCAGCTCGTCGAGGGTGAGCCCGCCCGGGTGGATCAGCGCGTCACGGACGTCGTCGCGCTTGAGGAAGGCGGCGAACGCCGTCCCGGCCGGCAGCGGGCGGTCGCCCGGGATGTCCTTGACGCAGTGCACCGCGAGGTCCGCCTCGCCGGCCAGGAGGGCTGCGTCGACCTCCTTGGTGAACGCTCCCTTCCCCTCCACCTGGGAGAGCGCCCCCATCCACCGGTCCCCGGTCGTCTTGACGGGGACGACCTCCGTGGCGACGCCGGGGTGCAGCACGGCCAGTTCAGTGCGGACGCGCTCCACCTGGGCCAGGGCCATCGGCGAGTCACGGGAGACGATGCGAATCAGTTCTGGGGCGGACATGGCGCCGATGATAGACCGTCAAATACGGACAGTTACCGACAGCGCGTCGGAGTTCGAGTGCGTCGCGTCGCCCCCGCTCCGGTATGCGGACGGGTGGCCGGCGGGACCACCTGGCCCAGTCCGACCCCCGCCAGTCACCCGCGGTACCGTCCCGGCATGTCTCGTTCAAGCAGCGGCCGGACCGCAGGAGATCAACCGTCGTCTCCCGTCCGCCCGGACCCCATCGCCCCGGCTCCCGTCACCGCCGACGGCCCGGTGACCGCCGACGATCTCGCCGACGCCGTGCGGCTCGCGGTGGAACTCCTGCGCGGCGCGCCCACCACTGCCTGGGAGAGCGGCGCCAAGGCCGGCTCGCTGGACTGGGATTGCTGGGAAACCGTCGAGCACCTCAGTGACGACCTGCTCTCCTACGCCGCCCAACTGGGGCCCAGAACACCGCCGTTGGACCGCGAGGTGCCGTTCTCCTGGCACCGCAAGCGTCCCGGTGGCCCGGCGAACGCGGTGCACGCCGATCGTGCCGCCGGGCCCGCCGGGCTCCTGCAGACCCTGGAGGCGTGCGGCGCGCTGCTGGTGGCGATGGTGCGCACCACTCCCCCGCAGGTGCGCGCCCACCATGTCTTCGGCGTCTCGGACCCGGAGGGCTTCGCGGCGATGGGGATCGTCGAGACGGTCGTCCACACCCACGATCTGGCCGCGGGGCTGGGGCTCGACTGGGATCCGCCGGCCGGGGTGTGCGCGCGGGTCCTGGCCCGGCTATTCCCGGACGCCCCGGTCGGCTCCGATCCCTGGCCGACGCTGCTCTGGGCCACCGGGCGCACCGCGCTCCCCGGGCATCCGCGCCGCACGCAGTGGCGCTGGGACGGCCGCGTGCGGTCATGACGACGGGGCCGCCACGGCACTCCGGCCGCGTGTCCGTCGGGGCCGGGTGCGCCCTGGCCGCCCGCCCCGACGGCCGGGAGCCCGGACCGGCGGTGGACCGGTCCGGGCTCCCGGCCGTCGGGCCGCGGGCGGACCCACGACGCGGTGGATCGGCTAGGCGTGCTTCGACGAGACGAGGTGGGCGAAGGCCACCACGTTGGCCATGTAGTCCTTCACCTTGTGGTCGTACGAGCCGCCGCAGGTGATCAGGCGGAGCTGGGCGTCCGGGGTGTCCGCGTAGACCCGGTCGTTGGGGAAGTTCGCCTTGCTGAAGGTCTCCACGGAGTCGACCTGGAACGTGGCGACGATGCCGTCCTCGCGGGTGATCTCGACGGTGGCGCCGGGCTTGAGCGTCTCCAGCTGAAGGAAGACCGCCGGGCCGGTCTTGGTGTCCACGTGTCCGGCGACGATCGCCGCGCCGCGCTCCCCCGGGGTGGCGCCGTCCTGGTACCAGCCGACGAGGTTCTTGTCGGCGGCCGGGGGCGGGTTGAGCTGTCCGGTTTCGGCCAGGGTCAGCGGCGTGAAGGGCGCGTCCACGGCGATCTCCGGAATCGTCAGCCGCTTCGGTACGGAGCGGGGCAGCGTCAGGTCGGTGGCCGGCCTGGTGTGGTGCCCGGTGACGGCGGGCGCGTGGTGGGACTGTGGTTTGGCGTCCGCCGAGGTGTCCACGGAGTTGTAGATGAGGAAGGCACCCAGCAGAAATGCTCCGGCGGCCCAGATCGCGCCCCGTCCCACGGGGCGGGCTGCGGCGGTCTTCTCAGGTGGAGCGGGATCGGGGTTCGGATTCGGCTGGGGCGACTGCTGGGCGGTCATGAGGGGCCTTTCGTGAGCGGGTGGGGCACGGTGCGGCGGGGGCGCGACGTCGTCGGACGACACGCGGGTGATCGCGGGACGCGCGGCACCGCGGCGGCGAACCCGGAATCGCCGCGGCCACCGTCCGGCGAGGACGGTGGCCGCGACTGCACATCGACCTCCGGAGGGGGCAGCCTTATCAGGCCGCGGTGCCCGACGTGTTGCGGCGACGCAGCATGTAGGCACCAGCACCGAGACCACCGAGCATCAGGACGGAGCCGGCGGCCAGGCCGCTGCCGGACATTGCCATGCCGCCGCCACCGGTGTGGACACCGCCGTGCGGGCGACGGCCCCAGTGGTCGCCGCCACGGCCGTAGCCGCCGTCACCACGGCCGTAGCCACCGTCACCGCGACCGTAGCCACCGTCGCCACGGCCGTAGCCGCCGTCACCGCGGCCGTGACCGCCATCGCCGTAGCCGCCGTAGCCGCCGTGGTCGCGGTCGCCGCCACGGCCGTGGTCACGGTCCCCACCGCGGCCGTGGCCGCGGCCGTGGCCGTCGCCGGAGTCGTTGTCCCAGTCACCGATCACGGACGTGGCCAGCGCGCCACCACCGGTGTGCACGCCACCGTGCGGACGGCGGCCCCAGTGGTTGCCACCGCGGCCGTAGCCGTCATCGCCACGGCCGTAGCCGCCGTCACCGCGACCGTAGCCGCCGTCACCGCGACCGTAGCCGCCATCGCCGCGGCCGTGGCCGCCGTCACCGCGACCGTAGCCGCCATCGCCACGGCCGTAGCCGCCGCGGCCGTGGTCGCGGCCCCCACCTCGGCCGTGGTCGTTGTCACCCCGGCCGTGGTCGTCGCCGCTGACAGAGGTACCGCTGCCCGGCGCGAAGTCCTGGACCAGGCCCATGGCGCTCGCGGTGGGTGCGGTGATAGTGAGCACCGCCGTGATGGCGGCGGATGCGAACAGAGTGCGGGCAGTGCGCATGGAGTCATGTTCCTTTCGGCGCGACTGCGAAGGCTGACACTTCGTCGGCACATCGGATCGCAGTAGCGACGTGATCACCGTCAGTCGGAATCGGGCTCGGCACCACCGGAGAACGCCGCATTCGGGGGACAACATCGGCTCTTCGGGTGGCGGAAGACGAGGTATTCACCCGTTGGACGGCGCGTGGCTCCGGCGTGTCGTCATCAAGGTGGGCTAGAGGGGGTCTAAAGGGGCCCGGGGCGGGCGTCCGGCAAGCGCGACGGGCCCCGCGGCAGGGGCGGTGCGGGTGCCCGCCGCCCGTCGGTCGCACCACGCCCTGTCGTCGCGGGCGGACGGGGCCGGGTCGGTCGTCGGCACGGCGTGCCAGGCACCGGCCGGGCGGGATCACGGACGTCCACGCCGTGCGACGCCTGACCGGGCGCGTTCTGATGCGACGTCAACTGGGCAAGGGGGTCGGACAGTCCGGGAGAGACCGGGCCCGGCGTGCCAGGTGCCGACGCGACACCGACGCCGGAGGACGGAGCATGGCATCGGACATCAGGGAGATCCGGACCCACCCGCGATCCTGATCGACATCGGCGGCGTGCTCTCGCCGGATCACCTGCCGGCGGCCGCCGCCGAGTGGGGCGACCGACTGGGAATTCCCCAACACGCCTTCCTCGCGGCGCTGTTCGCGGGGAACGACGACCAGATGCTGATCGGCAGGAGGGGCGGGAAGCCTGGTGGCGCCTCGTCCGGCGGCGGCTGAGGCCGACAGTGGCCTGATGGCGGAGATCCGGCGGGATCCGGCCACCCGCCGGCATGGGGATGCCGACCTGGTGGCCGGACTGCGGGCGCTGGGTATGGCCGGTCATCCGCGCATCGAGACCGGGGCACGCTCGCCCGGATCGAGGAATGCGCGCGGGCGGTGGGCGCGGGGTGAGGCGGGGCGCGCGGTTCAGCCGGTGGCGGCCCGCAGCGCCTCCTCGACGATCGCCTCCAGGCGGGCGTGGTGAGCCCCGCGCCAGTAGACCCGGCCGCACGCGGTGCACTGCGCGAAGACGTCGTAGGTGCGCTGGGTGCCGTGCTGGAGCTGCTCCTGGACGGCGTCCTTGTCTGCGGCGGCCAGGCGGCCGTTGCATGCGGTGCAGCGGGTCCAGGGGTCGAGCGTGGGGGCGAACCGGCCGAGCACGTCCCGGAGTTGGTCGTCGGGGCGGTCGCTGTAGACGTAGGCACCGGCCCAGATCTCCCGGCGCTGGAGCAGCCCCCGGTCGCGGGAGAGCAGCACCCGCCGTTCCTCGGCGGAGCGCGCGGCAAGCGCGGCGTCGCCGGGGTCCTCGTTGGTGTACGCCGCATCGACGCCGAGCAGCCGCAGTCGGCGGGCCAGCGTGCCGAGGTGCACGTCGAGCAGGAACCGCAGCGGTGCGCCGGGGACGCGCTGCGGTCGCTCGACGGCGTGGACCTCGATGTGTTCGCCCTGACTCGGGATGTGCGCGACGGAGGTCTGCGCACCGTCCACCACCACGCGCCCGACCTCGGTGAGCGGGACGCCCAGCGACTCGATGACGTGGCCGAGCGTGGCGGCGCCGTCGGTCACCAGGGGAGCGCGGCGGGCGGTGCGTTCCGCTCCGACGAAGAGGTGCAGTTCAGGGGCGATGCTCAGGGCGATTTCGGGTCCGTTCACGTCGCACAGCATGGCACCGGCCGGGTCGCGGCAGCCAGCGGATTCCCCGGGGCGGGCGCGCGGACGGCGACGGGAGGCGGCGACCTCCGGTGTCGTATCCGGCCGCGCGGCGCCACATACGGACCGTAGCGGTACGGCCGGCGGATTGTGCACGGTGGAGCAGGCCCCATCCGACTGCCGCCCCCAGGGCCTGTCCGATGGGTCAGGGGCGGCAAGGCCGCGGCGTCTGGTGCGGTGCATCGCAAGGCGCCGGAGCGGCTCGATAGCGGAGCTATCTGGGCGTTTCGGCAACGCGGCGAGGTGGCGGCGGGTGGTGCTGCCGTTGGCGGAGCCGGAGCGGGCCGCCCGGCAGGGGGTCCGGCCACCGCGGGCGATCGCCCTGTTCGGTCCGCCGGGTACCGGGAAGACCACCTTCGCCCGTGGGATCGCCGCCCGGCTGAGCTGGCCGTTCGTCGAGCTGCTGCCGTCCCGGTTGGCGGACGAGGGCAACCTGGCGGCGGCGCTGCGCAGCGCGTTCGCCAGGATCGCCGAGCTGGAGCGGGTGCCGGTGTTCATCGACGAGGTCGAGGAGATCGCACCGGTCCGCACCGAGCCCGCGCAGCCGGGCGGTCTGCACGGGGTGACGAACGAGCTGCTCAAACTGATCGCCGGATTCCGGGAGCGGGACGAGCGCCTGCTGGTCTGCGCCACCAACTCCATCCGCTCGCTCGACCCGGCGTTCCTGCGCCCGGGGCGCTTCGACTACCTGATTCCGATCGGCACACCCGATCCGGCCGCGCGGGCGGCGATCTGGTCCCGGTACACCGAGGGGCGACCCGACGTGGACATCCCGGCGCTGGTCGCGGCCAGCGAGCTGTTCACCCCGGCGGACATCGAGCACACCGCGCGGGTGGCCGCCCAGGCGTCGTTCGAACGAGATCTGGAGGCGCTCGGCGGCGGGACGGGGCCCCAGGGCCGGCCTGGCGCGAGCGCCGAGGACTACCTCGCCGCGATCGCGCAGTGCCGGCCGACCGTCACCCCGGCGATGATCGACGAATTCGGCGCCGACATCACCGCCCATGCGCGCTGCTGAGACCTCACCGCCGGGGTGAGCCCGCTCCGCCACGGGCCCGCACGATCCCGCCGACAGACGATCCCCCCTCCCCCACCCCGATGACGCCACCGCACTGCGCAGGGTGGAGGTCACCCGCTGCGCCTCCTCCGCTGGGACGACGATGCCACCGGCCGGGCGTGCGTACGGTGAGCACAGCAGCCGGGCCGCAAGGTGCGGATCTGCACCGAGAGTTGTGGCACGTCGAGACATGTTGCGAGTCGAGAGAGGCGGGACGGCACATGCCGGAGCATCCGCAGACCCAGCAGGCCCCACCGGGCGGGCAGACCCCTCAGATCTCCGAGGCCCCACAGGGCTCAGGGGACGCATGGGGCTCCGACACCTCCGCGCCGCGGCGCTCCCCGTTCACCGATCCGTCGCCCGACTCCGGGGCGTCCACGGTGATCGACCTGCCCGCCTGGGGCCAGGACTTCGTCGCCGACCCGTATCCGTACTACGCCAAGCTGCGGGAGCAGGGCCCCGTCCACCGGATACGCACCCCGTACGACCAGGACTCATGGCTGGTCGTCGGCCATGAGGCGGTCCGCGCCGCGCTCGCCGATCCGCGCCTGGGCAAGGACTGGAGCAGCGCCGACCTGCAACGCGTGGTCGGCGAGGCGCCGTTGTTCACCAACATGCTGGACGTGGACCCGCCGCACCACACCCGGCTGCGGAAACTGGTGGCGAAGGAGTTCACCAGCCGCCGCGTGGAGGCCCTGCGCCCTCGCGTGCAGCACCTCACCGACGAACTCCTCGACGCGATGCTGGCCGAGCCGGACGGCCGAGCCGACCTCATCGAGGCGCTGGCCTTCCCCCTGCCGATGACCGTCATCTGCGAACTGCTCGGCGTCCCGTCGATCGACCGCGAGTCCTTCCGCGCCTGGTCCCACGAACTCGTCTCGCCGACCGGTCCGGAGGAGGTCGTACGGGCCACCCAGGAGATGTCCGACTACCTCTCCGCCCTCATCGAGACCCAGCGCCGCGAACCGGTCGACGGACTGCTGAGCGCCCTGATCCGGACCAGCGACGAGGACGGCGACCGGCTCTCCCGCGACGAACTGATCGGCACGGCCTTCCTGTTGCTGGTCGCCGGCCACGAGACCACGGTCAACCTGATCGCCAACGGCGTCCGGGCCCTGCTGGAGCACCCCGCCCAACTGGCCGCCCTGCGCGCCGACGGCGGCCTGCTCGACAACGCCGTCGAGGAGATGCTCCGCTACGACGGCCCGGTGGAGACCGCCACCTGGCGCTGCGCTTCCGAGCCGGTGGAGCTCGGCGGCACCGTGATCCCCGCCGGCTCCCCCGTGCTGATCTCCCTCGCCTCGGCCTCCCGCGACCCCCAACGGTTCGCCGCCGCCGACGACTTCGACATCACCCGCGATCCGCGCGGCCACGTCGCCTTCGGCCATGGCATCCACTTCTGCCTCGGTGCGCCGCTGGCCCGTCTGGAGGGCCGGATCGCCCTCCGCTCCCTTCTGGACCGCTGCCCGAGCCTCGCCCTGGACACCGCCGCCGACGCCCCGAACTGGCGCACCGGTCTCCTCATGCGCGGCATGGACCGGCTCCCGATCCGCTGGGACGGATAGCCGTCGACCGGCCGGTATCGGTCCGCCGGCCGCCCTGTGCGACAGTGTCCCGATGAAGACCATCGGTTTGATCGGCGGCATGAGCTGGGAGTCCACGGCGGAGTACTACCGCCTGCTGAACGAGCTGACGCGGCAGCGACTGGGCGGGCTGCACTCCGCCAAGTGCGTGCTCTACTCGGTGGATTTCGCGGAGATCGAACGCCTCCAGGCCGAGGCGCGCTGGGACGAGGCCGGCGACATCCTGGCCGAGGCCGCCAAGGCGCTGGAGGCGGCGGGCGCGGAGCTTCTGCTGCTCTGCACCAACACCATGCACAAGGTCGCCGACCGGGTGGGGTCCGCGGTCGGCGTCCCGCTGCTGCACCTCGCCGACACCACGGCGGAGGCCGTACGGGACCGGGGAGTCCGCCGCGTCGGGCTGCTGGGCACCGCATTCACCATGGAGCAGGACTTCTACCGCGGTCGCCTCGCGAGCCACGGCCTGGACGTACTGGTCCCGAAGGCCGCCGGCCGAGAGATCGTGCACCGCGTGATCTACGAGGAGCTGTGCCTGGGCGTGGTCAAGGAGGAGTCCCGCGACGCCTACCGCGCCGTCATCGACGAGCTGATCGCCGCCGGAGCCGAGGGCATCGTGCTCGGCTGCACCGAGATCGAGCTCCTCATCCGCCCGCAGGACAGCCCGGTCCCCGTCTTCCCGACCACCCGCTTGCACGCCGAGGCCGCGGTCTCCCGCGCACTGACCACACCGTGACGTCACCGGGACGACGCCCCGAGCACGCCGGGACCGCGCGCTGGCGTTGAGCACGCCGGGACCGCGCGCTGGCGTTGGGCCCGGCACCAAGGCCCCCATGACATCTCGCAGCCCTCATTTGTCACATCGGCGGGTACGCTGACGTGGTGTCGCACAGCGAGTTGGAACGCCTGGCCCGGATCCGGATACAAGTCACCGGAGAGACCCTGGAACGCGCCATGGCTGTTCTTCGCGGAGATGCCACCGAGGGAGACACCACCGGTCCCGATCCTGACCCCGACCTCACCTCCGTCTCCGAGTCCGAGTCCGAGTCCGATCCTGAAGCCGCCGCCGCTGCGGACGCGCAACAGGCGGACGCCTCGCCCCGGCTCCCGCGCCCGCGACGCTCGCACCTGCGGGGGCTCTGACAACTCCCGGCGACGATGCCGATGCCTGGCGGCCGTCCGATCCGCCCCGTTCACCGAGCGTTACGGGCTCAGGACTCTCGCCAGGAGAGGGGTACGGGGCGCCTGGTGCCCACCGCTCGCCACCATACGGACCTCGCCCCGGTCACTGATCTCCGCGCGGACGATCCCCGACTCGTCTTCGTAGATCGGATACCCGCCCGCTCCCGCCTGGTCGGTACGCCGGACGACGACCACGTCGTCCTCCACCGCGGGGGCCTGAAATACCAGCTCATAGCGTTCCGGGTAATCCATCGGGGCCTCCCGATACTGCTCTGCGGGTTCTGCCGCCAAGGACGCCGCCCCACTGCCACTGCGCACGTCGCAGCGCCCCGGCCCTTCCATCCTGACCCACGCCCGGGCACCACGCCTCACCACAGTTCATTGAAGCGTCAATAAATTGGTCGCAGGGGCCGCATGGGGCCGCTGGGCGGCATGAGCTGCATGAGCTGCCCGCACCGACGGCCGCCACCACTCCAGGTCACACCACGCTCCTACTCCCACCTCCGAAATCCGGGATCAAGGTCGACCCGTGGGTTGATGTCCCCCAGCCGAGCCGAGGCGAGAATCAAGGCAATGAAACACCGATGTACGAAATACCCCGATATCCGCGCGCCTCCAGGCGCCGAACTCCCGGAGCGACCATGCGCGTTCACCCCCGTCCACCGCACCGCCGCCCCCGACTGATCCTCACCGCCGCCATCGCCGCGTTATCCCTCCTCGCCCTCCCCACCGCGGTCTCCGCAGCCTCCGCGCCGGCCGCCGCCTCACCCTTACGGCCACAGGCGGCATACGCCGGCACACCGGCTACCGCCACCACCGCCTTGATCTCGGTCTCAGCCTCGGCCGCGACACACCTCACCCGCCCCGACCGCCCCTCCGCCCTGGACCACCAGGCTCTGGAGAGATCCCTCCGGGCATTCCACGACGCGGGGATGTACGGCGCCTACTCGGCCGTGCGGGACGGTTCCGACAGCTGGCAAGGCGCGGCCGGAGTCGCCGACATCGGCACCGGACGCCCTGTCACCCCGCAGATGCAGCACCGCATCGGCAGCATCACCAAGACCTTCACCGCGGTCGCCGTACTCCGGGAAGTCGGCAAGGGGCACATCGACCTCGACGCACCGATCGACCGCTATCTACCCGACCTCATAACGGGCGAGCGCGGCCGGGCCATCACCGTCCGGATGCTGCTCAACCACACCAGTGGCATCGCCGACTACAGCGCATCGATCTTCGCGACCTCGGACAGCGTGGAAGGCAATCGCTTCCACCAATTCGCCCCGGAGGAACTGGCCCGTCTGGGAATCGAGGCTCCCCCGTTCGGCAAGCCGGGCCAGGCGCACCACTACTCCAACACCAACTACATCATCGCCGGCCTCCTGCTGCGTCAGGTCACCGGCCAGTCCCCCGAGTCCTACATCACCGCACACGTGATCCGAAAGGCCGGTCTGCGGCACACCTGCTTCCCCCACTCGCCTTCCCTCTCCGGACCGCACGCGAAGATGTACGAGGCCGCCAACGGAGCCTTCGATCCGCCGCGTGACTTCAGCGTCTACAACATGTCCTGGGCCGGCACGGCCGGTGCCCTCGTATCGACGATGCCCGACCTCGATCGCTTCTACCGGGCCCTGCTGGGCGGTGAGTTGCTCCCTCCGGCGCAACTGCGCCAGATGAAGACGACCGTGCCCATCGCGGGCTCCACCGCGCGCTACGGCCTCGGTCTGCTCCAAACGACCTCGCCCTGCGGAGAGTTCTGGGGCCACAGCGGTCTGGTAGCCGGCGCCATGACCTGGTCCTGGTCCAGCCCTGACGGGCGCCGCCAAATCTCCCTCGGCTTCAACCTCACCCGCTACCAGCAGCTCGACTCCAACAACCGGCCCCTGCCGAACCCGATCGATGCGGCCATGGACGCCCACGTGGCACAGGCCATATGCAGCACCACGGCCAGCCACACCATCGACCGTCCCCTGGCGCCCACTCGAACCGCTCCCCTCGCCTCGGCCCCAGGACAACACTCCCGATAGGTCCGCAACGCACCTCTCGCACATGCCACGTTGCACGTTGCAGGCGACTCACCACCACCCAACCGAAGGTATCCAGGACTGCATATGAACAACGATGAAGCGCTCGCCCCCATCGACCGGCTGCTCGCCGAGCGCGCCTGCGAACGTCTGATCCTCGGCTTCATCCACCGCCTCGACCTCGGCGACCCGAGCTCCGTGGCCGAACTTTTCACGGACGACGGCGTCTGGCAGTGGCCCCACGGTCACCGCCGCATCGAGGGCCGCGAGGCGCTGCGCGAATATTTCGGCTCCCGCCCGGCCGACCGTCTCTCCCGCCGGCTGATGACGAACATCCTGGTCTCCGTCACCTCCGCCACGACAGCGACCGCCACCTCCTACCTCACCACCTACCGCGTCGACGGCTTCGTCGAGGGCATCGTGCCGTCACAACTCCCCACCAACGTGGGCCATTACGAGGACACCTTCCGCAAGGTCGACAACACCTGGCTACTGGCCACCCGCACCACTCATCTGGCCTTCGGGGCCGACACAGCACGCCTCGCACCTCCGAGCGACACCTGAGCCGGAGCGAGACAGGGCCGGAGACTCAGCCCTCCACCGCATGACGGAGAAAGCCAGAAGAGAGAAGAGAGAGAAGGGAGCAAGACGAGAGCCAGGAATGAAGGAAAGGCCCCGCTCCCGCGCGATATCACGGAAGCGGGGCGGGTCCGAGAGGCGCCAGCAGCTCGGATAGATACGGGGACCACCGTACGGGCGACCACTGACAACGCCGCCCCGTGCCGGTGCGCACAGGCCACGTACGAAGACGGCGTACCTGTCCACGTCCGCACGTCCAGGCCAGGCGGGCGGCGACCACCGGCACACCCGCGCCCCCGATCCTCACCCCGCCCCACACCGGGCCCCAGCACGATGCACCACCCGATCTGGGGAACGCCCAACAGCAGTACACCCGCCGTGGGTGCGACCTGAGATCGGCGCCGCCGTGCAGCGGACGAACACCAGCGGGGAGGAGGCGCGCACACGTGCAGAAGGCGCGCACGCGTGGAGGAGGCGCGCACGAGCAGGTGAGGTGTGCACGAGCAGACGAGGCGCGCACGAGTGGAGGAAGAGGAAAAGAAAGTGGAAACGGGAGGAGGAGGGGGTGGGGGGTGGGGGAAGGGGGCGGGAGGGGTAGAAGGAAGGAACAGGGGCAGGGCACAGCGGACTCGCCACCGCCGCGCCCCCCATCCCGGCCTCGGAGGCCGGATCGCACGACGCCCTGTTGACGGTTCGAGTGTGGGCGGACAGGGTGGGGCGAACGCGGAGCGTGTGGGAATGGACACATGCAGGCAGCGAGGGGAGGGCGAGGTGCTGACAGTCTTTGCTGGTCAGCGAGTTGAGGTGGAGTCAGGACGATCAGTGGGGCCCGCTCGGGGGCGCTATGGCTGAAGAACGCGGGGAAGCGTTGTCAGTGGCTGCCCCTAGCATGTCTCACATGTCCGCAACTCCTTCTGCCCATACGGGTACGCCCGTTGCCGCTTCCGAGGCCAACGATTCGATCCGGCGTTTTGTGCGCGCCCGGCACGGTCTGGCCTGGACTGCGCAGGACATGGCGGACTATGCGGCACTCCTGGAGATCTGGACGCTGGCGGTGCGCGCCGAAGTCACGGAGGTCGTCGAGGCCGCCTAGTACAGAGCACCCACGCACGGACGAGGACACCTGCACGACGGCCCTGGCGCCCTACCCCGCCCCACCCCGGCCCGGCGGGCCGCCAGGGCCTCCCCATAGAGGGCCGGAGCATCTGCAATCCCGGCACGTGTAGGCGCCTGAGGTCAGGGCGCTCCTCAACCCACCCGCCCCGTACCACCACGTCCGATTTCCGCCAGTAGCTGCGTCCGCATACCGGCAGACTCGAAGAAAGCCCCGGTATCAGCACGACGAGGACGCACCATGCGCACCAGCACCCGCCACACGGTCACTCCCGCTTCGACGCCCGCCCCCGCTTCGGCGCCCACCACCGTGACCTACTGCACCACCCTCGACAGTCCCCTCGGCGAGTTGCTGCTCGTCGGCGTGGACTCCCCCACCGCGCCCGGCGGCATTGCTCTGACCTCGCTCTCCCTCCCCGGACAGCGCGGCGCTGCCGTCGTACGGGCACACTGGCGCCGCGACGCCCGCCCGTTCACCGAGGCCATCCGGCAGTTGCGGGCCTACTTCGCCGGCCAACTGCCCCGCTTCGAACTGTCGTTTCACGTCACGGGGACGGACTTCCAGGAACGCGTCTGGCAGGCCCTGGACGAAATTCCGTACGGCGCCACGACCACATACGGCCGGCTCGCCGATGCCCTGGGCGTATCGCGTACCGACGTCCGCGCGCTGGGAGCCGCGATCGGAGCGAACCCGCTGCTGGTCGTACGGCCCTGCCACCGGGTGATCGGCGCGGACGGCGGAATGCGAGGGTACGCAGCCGGCGTGGAACGCAAGATCGCGCTGCTGACGCACGAGGGCGCCCTCCAACCCACCCTCGTCTGATCGCCGTGAGCGACTCCCCGCCGATCGCCATGGACGTCCCGCCTGCCGCCGCGTGCGGCACCTCCCCGACCACCGCCCTCCGCGGCGTGCCGTCGCCCCTCATCCCGCGGGACGAGACGGACACATACGAGCCGTTCTCCTCCCCCATCCCCCACACCGACGCCGATCTCTCCACGCTGCTCGGCCTCTTGCTCTCCCCTCCCGTCCCGACGGCGCCGGGGTCGGACGGCTTGCCGGGTGCGCACCACACCCGCCACTCGCGTCGCCGTCGCCCCAGCGCCCCGTTCACCGTCACCATCGGACACAGCCGGGACGATGCGTCCATCGCGGCCGCCGCGGCATGCGCGGAGGCATGGCGAGCGGCCGGCCGAACCGTCCTGGCGGTGGTCGACTGGCCGGAGCACGCCGCATCCTGGCTGCGCCCCGCGCGGCGCTTCACGGCCGATCGGCCGGACGCCTGGGTGGTCGCCGCCGCACCTCTGGGCTGGGCCCAGATGAGCCGCCGGCTCTGCCACAGCACCGATTGGGAGCCGGCCCGTACCTACGGCTTCGCATCGCTCGGCGACTCCCGTCTCGTCGCCCTGGCCGGTCCGGCGACACTCCAGGGCATGCGGGGCGTCTCCGCCGACGGCGGCACCTGGCTCATCGACCGGGGCTGGGTCACGCGGCGCCCTCCGGGTACCCCCCCCGCCCCCTCACCCGGCGGGCCCTGAGCGCATCGCGGAATCCCCCGATGGCTCGTACGGCTCGGGAAGCAGGGAGCGAGAGCCTCCAGCACCCTCCCGGCACCACCCCAGTACCCACCCCAGTACCCACCCCAGCACCACCGGACATCCCACCGCCGTCCCCACCCGCCCCATCCCATGGCAGGCTGAAAGCAAGGAGAAGTCAGGAGAAACACAGACGGCAAACACAGACGGCAAGCAGCCATCCCCCGTCCCGTCACCATCCTCCGCCCCCGCCCCCGCCCCCGTCCCCTTCCCCGTCTCCGCCTTCCCGCCTCCCTGCCTCTCCGCCGATTGCCCCATCCCCCACCACATCAAGGCAGGTCACAAGCCCATGAGCACCCCACTTCCCGGTTTCGAGGACATTGGGCGGCTGCATGGTGCCGACGGGGCGAGCGGGCGTCAGGGGGCCGCCCGCCGACCGGGAGCGACCGGTGGCCTCGAAGGCCGTACCCGCCGGGAGCTGGCCCCCGGGGCGGTCCACGTCCCCGGTTGGCTGTCCCTCGACGAGCAGCGTGAGCTGGTCACCGCCTGCCGGGAGTGGGCGCGCGGCCCGGCTCCGATCCGGCACACCAAACTGCCGCGCGGTGGCGTGATGTCCGTGCAGACGGTGTGCATCGGCTGGCACTGGCAGCCGTATGCGTACAGCCGCACCGCCGACGATGTGAACGGTGCACCGGTCGCCGAATTCCCCGACTGGATGGTCGCGTTGGGCCGCCGCGCGCTGGTCGACGCATATCAGGATGCCTCGGCGGGCGACGACTACACCCCGGACGCCGCGCTGATCAATTTCTACGACGGCGAGGCCAAACTCGGCATGCACCAGGACAAGGAAGAGCGTTCCAGCGCGCCGGTGGTTTCCCTCAGCATCGGTGACACCTGCGTCTTCCGCTTCGGCAATACGGAGACCCGCACCAAGCCGTACACCGACATCGAGCTGGTCTCGGGAGATCTCTTCGTCTTCGGTGGTCCTTCGCGGTTCGTGTACCACGGCGTCCCCAAGGTCCATCCGGGCACCGGCGACCCCGCCACCGGCATGTCCATCGGCCGCCTCAACATCACCATGCGGGTCACCGGACTCAGCTGATTCGCGCCCTCCCGGCCGCTGCCGGGGCACACTGGACACATGTGCCGCAGCATCAAGACGCTCCGTCCGCCCATCACCTCCGAGGTCAACGACGAGGACATCCGGGCGGCGGCCTTGCAGTACGTCCGCAAGGTCTCCGGATTCCGCGCCCCGGCCGCCCACAACCGCGAGGTGTTCGACCAAGCCGTCGATGCCGTCGCGGCGGCGACCCAGGAACTCCTCGACGGTCTTCAGGTCCGTGGCTCCGCCGCCGTCCACCGCCAGTAGGACGTCATCTCAACGACCAGAACGACCCGGCGCCCGTACACGGGACATCCCAGCATCCCCCTCAGGTATCCCTCACCAATCGACCAGCGCCTGCACCGGAAGGTGATCGCTCGGGAACTGCCCGTGCAGCGAATAGGTATTGATCGCCGCGCGCCGTGTCCGCACCGCCGGCGAGGTGAGGATCCAGTCGACGCGGTCGCCATCCGGGACCAGCGGGCGATATCCATGGAAGGTTCCGTACTGGGCGCTGCGTTCTTCGGCCGCATCCCAGCTGTCGACGAGCTTGCCGGCCCCGAGCATGGCCTCGTACACGGGGTTCTTGTGCGCGGCGACATTGAAATCGCCGGTGACGATCCGCGGCAATGTCGGATCCAGGGCACCCAACCGCTCGTTGATCAGCGCAGCGGAACGCTCCCGCGAATACTGCACAGCGTGATCAAGATGCGTGTTGAACGCATAGAATTCTCCGGAACCCTGCCTTTCTCCGCTCGCCCCACGCTGGCCGCGTTCCCCTGCTCCGCTCTCCCCACCACGGTGCTGAAGATCCCGGAACCGTACCCACGTGGCCATCCGGATCACGGTGTTTCCCCAGGTTCGGGAGCCGATCACATAGGGTGTGTCCGAAAGCCAGAAGTGGTCGTATTCCACCGGAGCGAGACGCCGCACGTCGTAGAAGATCGCCGCGAATTCGTCCCGGCTGCCGCCGGCGCGGCCCGTCCCCACCCAGTCGTAATGGGGGCCGAGATCCGTCGCGATATCACGCAACTGCCCGTACAGCCCCTCCTGCGTCCCGAGCAGATGAGGGGCCTCCCGGTGCAGCAGACTCCGCATGGCCGGTCTGCGCTCGGCCCAGGAATTCGGGCGGGAATCCGACGCATATCGCAAGTTGAACGTCATCACGCGCAGCGATCGCCCGCCGTCGGCGGCGTATGCGGTTCCGCCGCCGTACGCCGCCGCCGACACTGTTGCCGCGGCAGATCCGGTGACAGCTGTGGCGGCGACTCCGCGCAGCACGGCCCGCCGGCTGAACGCCGCACCGGAAGCCTTCTCCCGGAATTCTCCGGATTCCCCTGAAGCCGCAGCAACAACACGCGACAGCAGCGCATTCTGGCCGGAATCTGAACCAGTCCCAGGGGACACAACACGACCGATGTGTCCGACAGGGGAACCCTGACCGGATTCCGTCCACTCAGCGGCGCACTCGCCCACAAGTCACTCCCGACTCCAGGATCCTGACTCTCGAATACCGACCCAGGGTGACCGACTTCTCGATCTGCTGCAGTCACCCTCAGCCACCTTGGACAACGTCGTGGCTCAGACTCCCGCAACACACGAAGTTCCGAAAGTCCTCCGGAAATGAACTGGCCGTGAAACCCTGGCCCATGTCTCTCGGACCACGGTGTGCTGCTCACCCGCTATCTTGCCCGCCGGTCACCGGCGACTAACGGTCGGCTGCCGGACCCTGCCAGTCCTCGTGCCGGATCCGAGCGAGGTCGCGAACGCCGCTGACCGTCCCCCATTCGTTCTTCCCCAGCCGCGACAACGGGCGCAACTTGCTGATCTCCGGGTGCCCGTCGACCAGGACGTCGTCCGAGACCACGGCATGTACGACCCGCCCGAACACCACGGTGCCGTCCCCGATCCGCAGGGTGCTGTGCAGTTCGCACTCGAATGCCACCGGCGATGCGGCGACCCGCGGCGGCTTCACACGAAGGCTCGGCTCGGCCTCGATCGCAGCCGCCTCGAACTCGCTCACCCCATGCGGGAAGTCGGTGGCCGTGTCGTTGATCTGCTCAAAGAGCTCCTCCGGCGTGAAGTTGACCACGAATTCGCCGGTGGCCTCGATGTTCCGCAAGGTGTCCTTACGGCCGACGGAGCTGAACTGCACCACCGGCGGTGTCACGCTGGCGATGCTGAAGAAGGAATGCGGCGCCAGATTCGCCGTCCCATCGTGAGAGACGGTCGACACCCAGGCGATCGGCCGCGGCACCACCACCGCGGTCAGGAGCCTGTAGAACTCGTTGCGTGACATGGCAGCGGGATCAAAGTCAGTGCGCATGGTGATCAGTATCCACGCGGGCGGCCGCGGGTTCTACAGCGGATCCACGGCACCCCCAAACCCCTGAGTTCGTCGGAAAGTGCCCGGTATCGGAGCCGACGAGCACCAGGAGCCGACGCCGTGTCCACCGCCCCATCCGTAGCCCCAGCCGTTTGGGAAGACTTCGACGTCCCCGCACACGCCCGCGGGGGCCAGGTCACCCTCAACCTCTACGACCACCTCGCCGCGTACGCCCCGAAGCGGCCAGGTGCATACCTACGCATCTCCTCGGACTGCTTCGGCCTCGAAGCCGGCGTCGACCGCCAGCTCGAAGACGCCGAGGACTCCCGTGCCCGCCTTCGCTGGGGCCCCTTCGCGAAGATCTACCGGGAAAACGACACGTCGGCATTCAAAAAGCGCAAGGTCGTCAAACCCGACGGCTCCATCGACTGGATCGTCCTGCGCCCCGAATTCCGACAGCTCCTCGCCGACCTCGCCCACGGCGTCATATTGAAAGGAACCGAAAGGTCACACATGCACAGCCAGAACAACGTGATACCGGACATGGACGCCCAGTACAGCCCCTCGCACATCCGCGCCACCTGGGCCGGAACTGGCAGCGTCGAGGACGCTTCCCGGGCCTTCGGGTTCTCAAGGGCGAAGGGCTACGACCTGATCCGCCGCGGAGAATTCCCCTGCCGCGTGCTCCGCATCGGCCGCAGCACACGCGTCGTCACCGCGTCCCTGCTCCGCGTCCTCGACAGTGGCGAGCCGGAGTACAGCAATACCCACGTCTGACGCATCATCCAATGGCACGCAGAAGCCCACCGCAATGCGGTGGGCTTCTGCGTGCCATTGGAACCCCCGCCGGAGCAAACGACACCGTTGGCGAATCCGGCCCGCTGCGCTCTACTCGGCGGGCCGGAGGGCTGCGAGGTGAGATGTGCGGGTGCAGGCTCGTGGGATGTCGGTCCACCAGCCGTTGAGGCGGTGGAAGTTCATCGCGGTGGCGGTGAACTGGTGTTGCAGCCTGGCTTTGGCCAAGCCGTGATACCGGCATCGCCGCAGGCCGAAGGCTCGGACGCCCTGGGAGATGGTGCCTTCGACACCGGCCCGGTGTGCGTACCGCTCCTTCCGCTCCTGGGTGTCTTCTTGGGCTCGTGCCTGTTGGATCACCTCCTGCTCCGCCTGGGGACGGAGAGCGATCCGGCGACCCATGCTGGACTTCGCACCAGCGCGGGTGCACTGCTCACGGTCCGAGCATGGCCGGCAGACACTCATCAGGAACCGTGCCCGGACCACGGCCGCCCCCTGCTGGGAGCGGTCTTCCCGCCAGTTGCTGGTGGTCTTGCCGTTGGGGCGTATCGGTGCGGTTGCATTTCGGGCCGGACACTCAGAGCTCTTCGCCGGTCTCGCTGTCGTAGAAGCTTGCGTGGACGGTGGCGGTGCTCCAGGCCCTGAAGACCCGGCAGATCCAGGAGGCTCATGGTCGGTGCCGTAACCCGTCTTCAGCTGTACGAAGATGATCCGCCGAGGCATGTGCGCAGGATCGCAAGGACACGACGAGAGCACCTCTCGCGGGCGTCGACCGCCTGGAAGACGTTGCTTCGCAAAGAAGATCTCCCCGCGGCACGCAGGACGGTACATGAGTACGGCGTGAATACGTGCGGACCGTCGCGTTGCGGACGCAAGGGCCATCGGAACATTTTTATTAATATGAATGCTCCATAGAACTTTTAGATGAGGGTGTTCCGCCAGGTGTTACTGGGCGTACGCCGGGGAGTACACGATGCCTTTCTTGCCGAGAAGTGCGCCGAATGCACCGGGCGTTTTTTCTCGGGAAGATTATTTGGGGTCTGAACCGCGAAGAATGCGACTGCCGGTGCGCGTGTTCGCGCAGCATCTCGTGTACTGGTAGGGGGAATTGCTGCACGACTTGCCCGGTGGCCCCTGAGGGGCTGCGTGCGTGCGAATGGGGATTTCCCCATTTCGCTTCGATGGCTGGGTTCGATGTGCGGTCCAGTCTCCTTGCGCCCGGCCAAAGAACCGTCACATCCATTCGCATCCTTCCATCCATGCCTGAAGGGGGCCGCCATGACATCCGACGAGCTGGAACAGATGTTGACCGACGTCGTGCACGGAAACGACGCCTCGCCCGACAAAAGGATCACGCTGCCGCCTGGTGCGCAGGACCGTACGTTCGACGAGTTGGAAGTGGACTCCCTGGCCCGGGCGGAGCTGGTGACCGTCATCAGTGACACGTACCAGATCGAGATCGGCGACGACCAGGCGGCGGCTCTCACTACCCCCCGCCAGGTCCTGGAGTTCGTCGCCAGTCACACGGCAGGAAGCAGCGCGTGAACAGCCCCGCGCTGCGGTCCTGCCGCATCGCGGCCGTGGGCGCCTACCGGCCCGCGCAGACGGACTCCCGGGAGGTCGCCGCGGCGTTCGGCGAGGACCGGGAGTGGGTCCTGTCGCGGACCGGTGTGGAGACCCGGTGCGTCGCGACACCGGCCGAATCAGTGGCGCACATGGCGCTCGCCGCCGCGCAACAGGCCCTCGAGAACGCGCGCATGGTGCCGGACAGCATTGATGCCGTGGTGGTGGCAACGTCGACCAACCCCCAGCCGTGCCCGTCGATCGCCCCGCAGGTCGCCTCGGTGCTCGGCCTGAACGTCGCGGCGTTCGACGTGAACATCGCCTGCGCGGGATTCTGCTACGCCCTGCAGGTGGCGGGTTCACTGATCGCCGGCGGCAGCTGCACCAACATCCTTGTCATCGGTGCGGACCGGATGCTGGACATGGTCGATCCCGACGACAAGGCCACGGCCCCCGTCTTCGCCGACGGCGCGGGAGCCGTGGTGGTCACCGCTGCGCAGGGCCTGTCCGACGTCGGCCCGGTGGTGTGGGGATCGGCGGGTGAGAAGGCGTCGGCGCTGCAGGTGAGGCCCGATGTCCTGGGGGCTGCGCGCTTTCCGGCGACGTCCCGGCCCGCACTGCGGATGGACGGTCTCGCAGTCGCCCGGTGGGCCTGCTCCACGGTTCCCGACGTCGTGCGCGAGATCCTGTCGGTCACCGAGATCGGATGGGACGACGTGGCCGCGTTCGTTCCGCACCAGGCGAACTGGAAGCTGATCCAACGCGTCGTCAAGGCGCTGGAGGTGCCGGAGAAGGTCGTCGTGGCCGACGACGTCCGGTTCACCGGCAACACCAGCTCCGCGTCCGTGCCTCTGGCCCTTCACCGCCTGATCGAAACGGGGCGGGTGCGTTCGGGCGAGTGGGCCGTACTCGTCGGGTTCGGTGCCGGCCTGGCATACGCCGGACAAGCAGTACGCATCCCCTGAAGCTCTGCCACGCCCCGCCCGCCTCGCTTGCTTCAGCCGGGCAGAAGGAGACCGAGCATCATGCTGATCCAGCCCATCGGCAAGGACGGCACACACCTCAAAGATCCGCCAGGACCACGCCTTCCCCGCCCGCTCCAGACAGCGCTCTTCACCTGGCGCAGGCATCTATGGGCCGGACAACTGCGCGAGAAGTACGGCGACGTGGTCGCGCTGAAGGTCTACCCGTGGCGCACGGTGATCTTCATCAGCGATCCCGGCCACATCGCGGCGATGTTCAGCTCGCCCCCGCCGAGGTTCCGTATGGGAGAGGGCAGCGCGATCCTGCGGCCGGTGATGGGAGAGCACTCCCTGATCCTCTCCGATGACGACGAACACCGGCGGCTTCGCAGGCTGCTGGCGCCCGTGTTCGGCAAGTCCGCCGTGCGCGGCTACCGGAGCACGATACGCGAGCTGGCGGAGCAGGAGGTGCGGCGCTGGCCCACCCGACAGCCGTTCAACAGCCTCGACCGGATGCGCTCGCTGACCCTCGAAGTGATCTGGCACGTCCTGTTCGGCCCCACCTCAGGGGCGCACATGGACCGGCTGCGTACGCTGCTCAACCGGCTCCCGGTCACCGACCTGACGGTCCTTCTGGGCATGGACAGGCCCTTCCTGCGCCGCCACGGTCCGTGGCGGCGCGCGGCGGGAGTCCTCAGCGAGATCGACGCGCTCATCTACCGGACCATCGAAGAGCGACGGCACGCCCCGGACCTGCCGCGGCGCACCGATGTGCTCTCCCGGCTGATGAGCGGCGGGACCGACGGGGAACACCTGCCCCCTGCCGAAATCCGGGACCAGATCGTCACGCTGCTGTACGCGGGCCACGAGACCACCGCCACCAGCCTGGCCTGGGCGCTGCACGAGATCGCACGCAGCCCCGAAACCGCGCGGGTCGCGGCGCGGGCCGCGCTCCTCGAGGACACCGCCTACCTGGAAGCGGTGGTGAAGGAGTCCATGCGCAGGCATCCCTCCGTCTTCGAGCTGACCTGGACCCTGACCGAGGACGTCGAACTAGCAGGATTCCGGCTGCCGCGCGGGGCCACGCTGATGCCGCTGATCGGGGTCGTGCACATGGACCCGGCGCACTATCGGGATCCGCACCACTTCCGTCCCGAACGCTTCCTGGACGACAGCGTTCCCTCCCACGCCTTCCTCCCGTTCGGCGGAGGCGTACGACGCTGCATCGGTGCGAACCTGGCCATGCTGGAAGCCACTGAGGTACTGCAGGTGATCTTGTCCCAGCGGGCCATCAGCACCCATCGGCCCCGGCCGGAAAAGGCTGTCTGCAAAAGCCTCACCATCGCACCCGCAGACGGCGCGCAGATCCTCGCACGGGTCTTGTCGGCGATCGAGCAGACGCTGTGACGCCACGTTCTTCGCAGAGACAAGGACAGAGCCTTGCCCGGTAACGCGAACGTCCAGCACCTCTCTTCTCCCTCGGCACGGGACACCGCCCCCAGGGTCGGAAACACGCCCGTCAGGTGCTGCGCCTGGATCCCCTGCCCGCCCGGCCTCGTGCTGTCTCCCCCGCTCCGGCGCCTTTCCTCAACCCCCCGGCCCGCGGTCGAAGGATTCCCGGCTGCCGCACTGCACAGGAGGGAAGCCGCGTGAAACTCCGTTCCGTCTCCAGCGCTTTGCCCTCACGTCAGGTGTCCAACTCCGACATCACCGAGCTGATCCGTAAGCACAGCACCGGCCACTTCACCGACGACCTGGAGCGCCTGCTGCGGAAGGTCGGCAGCTTTCTGCGCTACACCGGCTCGAACATTCGCTACTGGCTCGGGCCAGGCGAACGCCCGATCGGTCTTCTGCGCTCCGCAGCCGACTCCGCCCTGGAGCGGGCTGAGCTCTGCGCTGATCAGATCGAAGTCCTGATCTACACAGGGATCGGCCGCGGATTTATCGAACCGGGTGGCGCCTACCACGCGGCTCACGCCATCGGCCTGCACCGTGCGCACTGCTTCGACATCATCGACGCCTGCATGAGCTGGACCAGGGCCGTCCAGGTCGCCGATGCCCTGTTCCGCAGCGGCACGTTCCGCACCGCGATGATCGTCAACGCGGAGTTCAACATGCAGCCCGGCGGCCCGGTGGCTCCCCAGCTGTTCCGACTGGAGGGAATGGGAGAACTGGAATCGACCCTCCCTGCCTACACCCTCGGTGAGGCCGCCACCGCCACCGTCCTCACCGCCGAGGACAGTCCTCCGTGGCAGTTCCGGTTCTCCTCGCGCCCGGACCTCGCCCCGCTGTGCAACGTCACCCTCAACGGCTACGAGGGATACTGCGAGCCCTCCGACAAGCTCGCCCGCAACGGCACCGGTGTCTTCACCTCCTTCGGCTCTGAGATGCACCAGGCCGGCCGCAAGGAGGTGCAAGCGGTCCTGCGAGAACTCGACCCACCGCTCGACGAGGTGGCCGTGCTGGTCACTCACGCATCGAGCAAACGGGAATGGCAGACACAGGCAGACCACGCCGGGCTGGGCCAGGTCATCCACCACGTCTCCGATCGGATCGGCAACGTGGTCTCGGCCTCGGTGCCCGCGGCCCTCGAATCAGCGATCTCCGCAGGCCGGCTACGGCCGGGCCAGCGCGCCGTCGGATGGGTGGGAAGCGCGGGGATGTCCTTCGGAGCGTTCACCTTCGTCCTCTGACCTTCAGGAGCCGCAGCATGCTCACCCACCTCGTCAAAGCAGCATCCTGCGCCGCCTGGGGCGCAGCCCGGCACGGGACCGCCGCCCTCACCGGCAGACGTGACGAGACGCCCCGGGACCGGCGCAGGGCCCTGTCCGTCCTGACGTTCCTGGCACGGATGGGCCCGGTCTACATCAAGCTGGGCCAGATCGCGGCCACCCGGTCGGACCTCCTGCCCCCGGAGTGGGTCACCACCCTGCGGGCCCTGCAGGACCAGGCCCCGCACATGAAGCCGGCCACCGTCCGCGCAGTCGTCGAACGCGAACTGAAAGGTCCGCTGGAGGGCACCTTCCGCACCTTCCAGATGCAGCCCGTGGCCAGCGCGTCGGTGGCACAGGTCCATGCCGCCGAGCTGCGCGACGGGCGCAAGGTGGCGGTGAAGCTGGTCAAGGACGGCGTCCCAGAGCAGATCGAGGAGAGCCTGCGCTCCCTAAGCACACTGTTGCGGCTGGTGCACCGCGGCCTGCCCCGGGCACGGGACCTGGAGCTCCCCCGGCGCTTCGACGAGATCGCCCGACTGCTGCGCCCGCAGGCCGACATGCGCAACGAAGCACGCCAGCAGCAGCGCCTGCGCGACAACTTCGCCGCACACCCCTACGTCCGTGTGCCCGAAGTGCTGCCCGACCTGGTCACCGACCGGATGCTCGTCATGGAGTTCATGGACGGCATCCCCGCCAAACGCGCCGAGGAGGTCGATCTCCCCCGCGAACGCCTGGCACAACGGCTCCAGGACACCGTCTACACCATGCTCTACATGCACGGGCTCAGCCATGGCGACCCGCACCCGGGCAACATCATGTTCACCCCCGGCGGCGACCTGATCCTCCTCGACTTCGGCATCACCGTGGAGCTGAGCGAAGACGAGAAGTGGGGCCTGTCGTCCTTCTACTACGCCTGCAGCCGCAAGCAGTGGGACACCGCGGTCGACCGCTTCACCCGCCACTTCGTGGAAGCCGGCACCGAACTCGCCGCCCGCCGCGCGGAATACGACACACAGATGGCCCAGGTACTGCGGCACCACTTCGACATCAACTCCACCCGCTGGTCCACGGTTTCCTACTTCAACGACGTGAACAAGGTGCTGCGCCAGTTCAACGCCCGGTACACCACCAACTTCACCAAGGTCGAGCTGGTGTTCCTGTCCGGCGAGGGCTTCGCCGCCCAACTGGACCCCCACATGGACATCTGGGGCAACGCGCGCAAGTTCACCGACCGGTACTCGCCGTACATGAGCGAGGAGGTGGAGGAGCGGTTCACCGAAACCTTCACCCAGCAGATGCCCACCTCCCTGCAGATGCGCGACGGCGCCCGCAGGACGCTGGTGGCCCCCACCCACATCGACCGCTACTTCTTCCCCAGCGCCTTCCCTCTCTTCGTACGAGAAGCCTCGGGGGGACGTCTGCGTGACTTCGACGGCAACGAGTACATCGACCTCCACGGCGGATATGGCCCCCACCTGCTGGGCTACGCGCATCCGGTCATCACCGCAGCGATCCGCGAAGCCGCAGGACGCGGACTGGTCAACGGCATCGGCAACCCCCACGAGGTCGAGCTCGCCGAACGGCTCGTCTCCGCGTTCCCCACCGCGGACAAAGCGGTGCTGTGCAACTCGGGCACCGAAGCCCTCCTGCTTGCCGTCAGGATGTGCCGCGGCTACCGGCGCCGCACCATGGTCGCCAAGTTCGAGGGCCACTACCACGGATTCTCCGACCAGGGCATGGTCAGCTCCTGGTACCGCTTCTCCGGAGACCGAAACCGCCCTACCCCCATCGCCGGATGCCTGGGCACCAACCCCTCCACCGTCGACGGAACGCTGGTACTGCAGTACGGCGACGTTCCCGGCCTGGCCCGGCTGCGCGAGCACGCCGAGGACTTGGCCTGCGTCGTCCTGGAGCCCATGCCCACCTCGGTCGTCACCCTCAACGTGCCCTTCCTGACCGAGCTGCGGGCTCTGTGCACCGAACTCGGCATCCCACTCGTCTTCGACGAAGTAGTCAGCGGCTTCCGTGTCGCCTACGGCGGCGCTCAGACCCTGGCCGGCGTCCACCCCGAACTCACATGTCTCGGCAAGGTCATCGGCGGAGGTCTGCCGTGCGGCGCAGTCGTCGGCCGCACCGACCTCATCGACATGGCCAAGAGCACCCAGGACCCGTTCCGCGACTACGAGACCAGAGTGTTCGCCGGCGGTACCTTCAGCGGCAACTCACTGACCTGCGCCGCAGGCACGGCAACTCTGCGCCACCTCGACGAGAACCCGCACCTCTACACCCAACTGGAAGACCGCACCCAGCGGTTGGCCGACATGATGGGCGAAGCTTTGAGCAAACGCGACATCACCTGCCGACTCAGCGCCCGCAACACGTTCTTCTCCCTCAACTTCAGCCACCGCGAAGCAGGGCTCTACCGAGAACGCATGGCGGGCAGCAACTTCAAGGCCACCATCGCGCTCGCCTACTACATGCGCAAACACAAGGTGTATCTGCCGGAAATGCACGGCTTCCTCCTGAGCGCCGCACACACCCCCAAAGACCTGGACCACATCGCGCACGCCTTCGGGAAAAGCCTCGACGACATGCTCACCGACGGTCTCTTCGTCACCTGACCCATCCGGCAGTACGGAGGCTGAAATGACCCACACCAATGGTTCCTTCCACACCTACGACGTCGCGGTCATCGGCTGTGGACTGATGGGCTCTGCCCTGGCCCGCACGCTCGCGGCAAACGGACATACGGTCACCGCGTGGAACCGTACGCCGCATCGCGCACACGCGCTTGCCGGTGAATCCATCACACCGGCGCTCTCCATCCGTGCAGCCGTGCGTTCCTCACGCCTGGTCATCGCCTGTATCAGCACCTACGAAGCGACCGTCCAGGCACTGGAACCCGTCACCGACTGGCACGGAACCACCCTCACCGTCCTCGGATCCGGCACCCCGGACCAAGCACAGCAGACGCAACATTGGGCCGAGGGCCGCGGTGCCACCTATCTCGACGGTGTGATCCTGGGCCACCCCGGCGACATCGGCACCCCCGGAGCAGTCATCCTCTACTCCGGCCCGCCCGACACCTGGACTGAACACGAACCGACACTCAAAACACTGGCCGGCGCCTCACGCCTCATCTCGCAACAGACACCCGACGCGAACCGGGTAGACGCGGGGCTGTCCGCTGGATTCTTCATCACCGCACTGGCAGCGTTCACCGAGGCAGCAACCTACGTCCTGAAAAGCGGGATCCCCGTCACCGTCGTGGACGAACTCACCGAACTCGCACTTGAAATCCTCCGTAGCGAAGCCAAGACCACAACTGCGGCAATCACCACCGGAAAACACGAGACAGACCAAGCAACACTCAGCACCCATGCAGAAGGAGCACGCGTCGCCCTGGCGGCACTGCGCGAAAGCGGCTACCCCGCACGCATCCTGGCAGCAGCGATCGACAACATGACGGCAGCCGAACAGGCCGGCCTGGGACACCTCGGCTTCTCCGCCCAAGCAGAGACCCTCGGCAGCGCCATGCCAGACAAAACACCGGACGGCACCAGGGACGACTGACGCAACCGCACCCCGACTACTGGCCGCAATCCACGACCGCCCAGCACAAGCGGCACCAGCGGTTCGCGCTCCCGGCGTCATTGACCGCACCGGAGCACCTCTCTGAGGTTTTCCCTGATGCTGGACACGTGATGTCTATGCCGCGAGGGTGTGCTGGTGCCGCTGCCTGGTCTCCGCTGGGGTGAGGTAGCCGAAGACGTCGTGCTTGCGTAGGCGTCGGCGGTTATAGAAGGTCTCGATGAAGGTGAAGGCTTCTGCGCGGGCGGTGGCCCGGTCGGGCCAGGCGCGGGTGCCGATCTCTTCCTTAGTACTCCAGTACCGTGACGACCCGGCTTCCTCCCAACACCGCCGGGGGGTCTACCTCCTGGCCGTCGGCGAACGTCAGGACCAGGCCGCCTACCGCACCGCGGCACTCCGACTGGAGCGCGAGCGGGAGGCATCCACCTCCGCGCCGAGGACCGTTCGACGTCGGGCTCCCCGACCGCGCGGGCGTGCGCCTGCACAACCTGGAAGACCTGTTCGCCTACGCCCAGGCCGAGAGCGTCTCGGTATGCATCGACGGAACCGAAGTCCAAGTCCGCCGCCGAGCCGGGCGCCCGGGCCGCAAGGTGTTCGTGTCGGGCTGAACTCCCACCGGCGCCTCAGCCCCTCACCACTGGCCAGACCCACATTGACGCGCCCCGTACACGCGGCACCACCTGCCAAGAATCCATCGACGAAGGACAATTGACCCCATGGTCTTCTCGCGTCCCGTCCGGCTGTGGCTACTCCCCAATGCCGCATTGCTCGCCGCGCTGTCCCTCTGGGGCATCCTCCGTTACCCGCACCTGCCGAGCCGAACACCTCAGCACCTCGGCATCGACGGGGTGGATGCCTGGACAGAGCGGTCGATCGGTAGCGCGTTTGCGCTGGTGTTCGTGTACATCGGGGTGACGGTGCTGCTGACCGCCTGCGCCGAGCGGGCTTTGACCCAAGGCCGGGTAGTTGGCGTATTTCCGCTGGTGGCAAGGGAGTTCGGTGTCGGGTAGGAACGCGGGCAACGGGGCCGCGTTGGTCAGGTAGTCCGCCAAGACTTCCGACCGTTGAGGAGCCCCGTTGCCCACGCGTCATTGTGCCCTGCCACCCGGTCTGGCGAGGGTCACCCGTGAGTTCACCGTGGCCGAGGGCCGGTTCGCGCCCGGTCATCTGGGCGAGTTGACGCAGGTCATACCGTTCGACCTCGTCGATGCCGTTCTGGATGAAACCCGCTGCGTGCAGCGCCGGTTACGGGATCTGCCCTCGCGGGTCGGGGTCTACTTCCTTCTCGCGATGTGCCTGTTCCCGGAGGTCGGCTACCGGCTGGTCTGGCACAAGCCGACCGCAGCCCTTACGGGCGTCGGGATCGAGGTCGCGGAGCCAACTTCGAAAGCCTTACGTGACCTGCGCAGACGGCTCGGTGCAGAACCGATGAAGCACGTGTTCGAGACCCTGGCCGGCCCGCTCGCCCAGCCGGTGACTCCCGGAGTGCGGTTCGGGCCATTCCGGATGGTCTCCTTCGACGGCTGCAACTCGATCAAGCTCCCCGATACCGAGCGCAACGTGGAGTGGTTCGGACCCGGCAGCCGTGGCGGGTATCCGATGCTGGAACTGATGACCCTGGTGGAGACCGGCACCCGTGCCCTGAACGGCGCCGTGTTCGGCACTCCCAGCGACGGGGAGACCTCCTACGCTCGCAGGCTCCTGCACCACCTGGGCCCCGGCATGCTGGTCATGTGGGACAAGGATTTCGACGCCAACGCCTTCCTCGCCGCCGTACACGACACCGGAGCCAGGTTCCTGGGCCGGCTGCGCGCCAACCGACGCACCCCGGTCCTGAGCCGACTCGCCGATGGCTCCTACCTCTCGGACATCGGTACCGCCCCGGTACGCGTCGTGGAAGCGCAGATCACCGTGACCTATGACGACTGCTCGTTCACCAACTCCTACCGGTTGGTCACGACGCTGACCGATGCTCGTCGTTACCCCGCCCCGACCCTCGTTGCCCTTTACCACCAGCGGTGGGAGCACGAGTCGGCGTATTTTGCTCTGCGTCACACGATCACAGATGGTCGGGTCCTGCGTTCAGGCGACCCGGTCGGAGTCAAGCAGGAGATGTGGGCCCTGCTCGCCCTCTACCAGGCACTTCGGACCGTGATGGTGGAGGCCGCCGAGTCCCGGCCGGGCACCGACCCGGACCGCTGCGGCTTCACCATAGCCATCCAGACCGCCCGCGACCTCGTGGTCCAGGCCGCCGACGTCATCAAGCCCGGCGCCCTGGGCACCCGCACCACCGGCGTCATCGGCAACCGGGTCCTGGCCGGGCTCCTCCCGCACCGGCGCCCCCGCATCAGCACCCGAAAAGTCAGGTCATCGGTCTCCCGGTACGCCGAACGCCAAGACGACGGCCGCCCCGACACAAGCCGCATGGTCACCGACCTCGACGTCACCATCCTCGAACCCGATCCCGACCTGCCCACCGTCTCGCACGACGATCGGCACACACCGGCCGCCGACCGGCGCAGACAGCGCGTCCTAGACCTCCTTCACGCAGAACCCGACCGCCAGTGGCACACCCGCGACCTCGCCCGCCACCTCGGCGACATCACGCTCAGCACGATGTACCGACAGCTCGACAGAGGGGCCGTAAACGGACTCATCACCAAGACCGACCCCGCCACCTACAGCAGCCCGAGAACTCGCTCAACCCCCTTGCCACCAGCGGAAATACGCTAACTACCCGGCCTTGGGGAAACGCCCCTCCACGAACGGCTGGCGATTGTCACAGCCACTGAGCGCTGCGACGCTCTGACCTCGGCAGACGGCCGACGGCCGACGAAACCGCAAACCGGCACTAAACGCTGGTCAAGTGCCCTGGAGGGGTTGGTAGATATCAACATGATCAATGTTAGGCAAGTGACAGTGATTCGACAACGTCACTGACTTCGCCGTCCAGGCAGCGGATACCACCGATGCGAGCGTCGCGCACGCCACAGTTGCGGTTGTTGCTCAAGGGGAGATCGGCGCCGCCGCAGTGGTTAAGCGCATTGGTGACCGGGACTTGCCCGACGAGACCGGTGGCAGTGCCAGAACCTTGGGTGGCGGCACCGGCAGGGTGGGCGGCAGAACGTGAATTGACACAAGTGTTGTCGAAGGACGGGGATGCGACGACAACGATCCCACCGGCTGACGCCGACGATACCGATGCGCACATAGCCCCAACTGTTGCGGTGGTGAGCACCATGGCGGCCACAGCCGTGTGAGATCTCATGCCTCTCCAACGAGCGACCTGCGTGTCGGAAAGGTAAACAGGCCAAGTGGGTGAACCTGCTGAGCAACTGCCGACTGGTTTCGAGGTTGAAAGCACCTCCTGAGGGCGGTCGCGGCGTCCATGAAGGCGCCGTCGTACTCGCCGGCCTCGTCGAATCGGTCGGCGATGTGGACGTGCAGGCCGCCGAACCTGGCGGTGAAGCTGTCGTTTTGGTAGTCCGGGGCGAGGCCGAGCAGGCCGCGATGGCGCTTATCGAGCAGGGCGGTCGGTGATGGTGAGCGCGGCCATTGCTGAGCGCCACCGGGCGGTAGGTGCATGCGTCTGTAGAACCGGTTACGGCGGTGCTGGTCCGTCCGCCCGGCCCTGTGCGGGAGGCGGGGTCTGATTGCGGTGGAGCCTGTGCAGTCGGTCGCGGGTGCTGCGGGGCAGGCCGTCGACCACGCGCTGCCAGGAGTGGGTGATCATCTCGGCGATTTCCTCGTCGGGGACCGTGCCGTCCAGGTGCACGGTGATCCAGTGCCAGCGGGGGCCTTGGTACCCGTACCCGGGGCGTACCGCCGGGTACTGCTCGTACAGGTGCAGGGCGAGGGCGGATTCGCACTTCACGCTCAGCCGGTCGGGCTGGGAGGAGTTGGCCGCTGCCAAGGTGGCGAAGATCTTGCCGCCGGTCTTGTAGACGGGCCGGTGCGGGCCCCATGGCTCTTCCTCACTGACCTCGGGCAGGCCCAGGGCGTATGCGGCGACATCGTCGGGATTCATTCGGTGCTGTCTTCCATGCGGGGTGACGACGGGGGCAGGCCGCCCGCCGGGACGCGGCCGGGCGCTCGCGCGGGCGAAGCCCCCGCCCGGGGGCGCCGGACCGCGCCGGTCCCTCGCCGGACCACGCTTCGAGGACAGGGCAGTCCTGAGGGTGCCTGGTCATGGCCGGTTTTCCGGCCAGCGGCCGCGGTGATGAAGGACCGGGGCCACGGGCCGGCGGGCACCCGAAACTGCGTCTGTGCTTTCAGGGGGAGGTCACTGTCCGCCGAGGTAGTCGGTCTGCGAGGCGATCCGGTCCCCGCGCAGTTGCAGGACCGAGCAGAAGCTGACGGTGACAGGCTCTCCCGCTGGAGGCAGGCCCGGGTGTACCCCGGAGCTGGTTCCAGCGAAGTCGAATTCGACGGCGATGGTGTCCCCGTCGGCGATGATCCGCTTGATGGTGAACTTCCGGTCGGGAACGGCACCGGCGTACTCCTGCAGGTGGCGCACGAAGGCGTCCCGGCCGGTGAAGGCGAGCCCGAAGGGCGGGCACTCGTAGGTGGTGTCGTCGGTGTACAGGTCCCCGAACCGGTCGAAGTCCTGGTCGTTGTAGGCGGTGGCCCACTCGTGGACGAGCTTGTCGCTGTTCATGGTGCTGGTCTTTCTGTGTCCGGAGCTCCGGAGCCCGGGTCAGGCGTATTTGCCGAGGTCGCTGGCCTGGAGGGCGGCTTTGTCGTTGATGCCGATGACGTAGCCGTCCGGGTCGCGGAAGTAGAACATGCGCTGGCCGGTGTGGTCGGTGTCGGTGTCCTTGACGATCTCCGCGTGCTGGGAGATGCGGTCATGGGCGGCGTCGAAGTCGTCCACGCCGAGGTAGAACATGCCGGCGAAGCCGATGGGGGTGTCGGCCAGGCTGGGCAGCCAGTTCTTCAGGTCAGCGTTGCTGTAGAGCATGGCGCAGAATTCGCCCTGGTAGAGCAGCATGTGGATGTCGTCGCCTGGGCTGGCGGTGCTGGAATCGACGTCGAAGCCGAGTTGCTTGTAGAACGCGATGCTGGCCGCGGTGTCCTTGACACTCAGGCAGGGAGCGAAGGGCATGGGTCCTCCATGATCGGGGTGCGGCCAGGGTGCGAGCGCAAGGGGCCGGTATGCGCCGGGCGCCCTGCGGTTCCTTTCTCCGCCGGTCGGGGCGGGGGTGCACTCCGGGGGCCGCCGTCTTGGTGAGAGCAGCCGCTGTGAGCGGCTGGGGTTGTCAGCGGGTGCTGCTGATGCAGAAGGGCTGGCCGGAGGGGTCGAGCAGGACGGTCCAGTGGTCCCCGCCCGGTTGGTGGGCGGGCTTGGTGGCGCCCAGTTCCAGGAGCCGCTGCTCCGCCGCCTCGACGTCGTCGAACCTGATGTCCATGTGGAAGGCGAGTTCGTCCTGGGGCCAGGTGGGGGCCTTGAACGACGTGGCGGACCAGAAGACGTACATCATGTCGCCGACCCACACGGGGAAGGCCGCAGGGTTGCCGTCCTCGTCCCGGTACGGCTCGGAGACCTGCGAGCCGAGGGCGGTGGCGTAGAACTCCGCGAGCTCGCGTCCGTCCTCGGCCCAGATCGCGTGCGACAGCACCTTGCCGCTCAGGGCACTGTTGTCGGCATGTGTGTCGGCCATGGGTCTTCTCCTACGGTGGGGGTCGGCTGGGGCGGTTTTCGCCCTCTGGAGCCGACCGTAACGAGCATGTAGGGCGAAGAATGTCCTATATGGCTTGTGGTGGGGGTTGCGCGGGCGGGTGCCGTGGTGCGTGGGTAGCGTGAGGGCCATGGCCTATGACGAGGTGCTGGCGGAACGGGTCCGGGAACTGCTGGAGGAGACCGACGAGGCCGTCGCGAAGAAGATGTTCGGCGGGCTCGTCTTCACAGTGCGGGGGAACACGGCGGTCGGCGTGGTCGGCGACGAACTGCTGGTGCGAGTCACCCCGGACGACACCCCACAGGCCCTCGCCCAGCCCGGCGCGCGGCCGTACGAGTTCCGCGGCCGGGTCTCGAAAGGCTGGGTAATCGTGGCAGGCGAAGTCCTCGACGACGACGTCCTGGACGACTGGCTGCAACTGGGCCGGGAAGCCGCTGCCGCACTTCCGCCGAAGTAACCCCCTCCCACCGCGAGCCCTTACGGGAGGTGACGGCCGCCCGGGGACTCAGGGGTGCGGGGCGAGGCGGACAGTCCAGGCGCGCACGACCAGCGGCACCGGCCAGGGCCTGCGCCAGCGTTAGTTCACCCTCCCGGCCGGACGCGGGGGCTGCGCACTGAAACGTCCCCTGAAGACGAGGGCTGTCCTCGGTGCAGGCCAGACGCCTGCTCCCGGTCAGAAGATGCGGCGTTGGCTTGGGCTCCGGCCGAGGTCGGCAGGGTGATCCCGCCGGTTTGCGCGTGTCGTAGACCTCGTGATGGAGGTACGTGAATTGGCTCCATCCGAGCTGGCCGGAGACTTCTTCAGAAACGGGCTGGTGCTGACCGGCCCGCATCCTGGAGGATCCGACCACCACCTCAGCGAGGCTCTTCAAGTATCCGTAAAGATCTCGGGCGTGGCCGAGCCCGTGCTGGCCGGAGCACGTGCCCTTCTCTCCGAGCGGCTCGGGCACATCTGAGTTGTCCGGTCCTGTGCCGGCAAGGCACAAGCCGTTCACCACCCCATGCCGTCGTGTTCCAGGCTGATCCCGCACCCGGTCCGTTCGCTTCCCGGGCGGTGGCCATTACGCGCTGCTCCATGGTCACCGCCACTGGCCGCCTGCCCCTGTCCGGCGTTCTCGACCGTGCGGCACTGGCCGCTCTCGGCTCTTCGTTCTCCCGGATGGCACGGCAGATGAGACGGATCTGGGGAACGTCGGGCGGCTCGCCCACGACCTGGCGGGCACTCCCTCAGCCCCGCCCTGCTTACTCCCGCGCCCGGGCGGTGTCCGCTGCTCCGGCAGGGCGGGGCTGGGCCGTCGGAATGAGCCGCTCGTCGCGGACGCGTTTTCGCCGTGCATGGTTGCGTGAGGACCCTCACGCTGCCTCTTCGCGGCCGGTGTCGACCGGACGCCGGATGCCAGGCGTATGCCGGGTGAAGCAAGAGATCCGGGAGTGGCTGTTGACCGTCGAGGAGTTCGAAGAGTTCTACGCCCAGGCGGCAGCACGTCTGACGGGGCAGTTGTTCGTGATGCTCGGGGACCTGCACGAGGCGCAGGATGTCGTGCAGGAGGCGTTCGTCAAGGGCTGGAGCCGGCGACGGCAGCTCGACCGCGACGGCCGTCCCGAGGCGTGGATCCGCACGGTGGCCTGGCGGCTGGCGGTGAGCCGTTGGCGGTTCCGGCGGCGTACGGCCAGCGCCTGGCAGCGCAGTGGCGCCCCGCCCCATGTCGAGGGCCCAGGTCCCGAACAGGTCGTGCTGGTGGAGGCGCTGCGTGAACTGCCGGTCCAGCAGCGCCGCACCCTGACCCTGCACTATCTGTGCGACCTCACCGTCGAGCAGATCGCCGGTGAGACCGGGTTGTCCGCCAGCACCGTCAAGACGCACCTGGCGAGGGGGCGGACCGCGCTCGCCCGTCGTCTGCAGGACCCGCGCATTGAGGAGGCCCCCGATGCCTGAGCCCCACGACTCGCTGCGGTCCCTGTTCCATCAAGCGGCCGACGCCGCGCAGGCCCGCGTCGTGACGCCATCGGTCGCGCACATCACCGAACGCGGTCAGCGGGCGCACCGGCGCCGCCTCGCCGCGTTCGCGGCCGGGGCATGCCTGGTGCTCGCCGGCGGTGGCGCCGCAGCGGCCACGCTCCTGCCGGGCAACCCGCCTCCGGCCGTCCCGGCCACCAGCCCCTCGCCCGGCAAACCGTCACCCGGCCCGACCACCCGACCGCCGACGACCGGTGCCCCCTCCCCCAGCACCACCACCACAGCACCGCCCTCCACCACCCCGACCTCCACGCGGACGACGAGCCCCGCGTCCACCCCGACGCAGCCCCCACCCCAGGGGACCCCCACCTCACTGCCATAACCCATTCCCCTCGTCACCCGGCAGGCCGCCACCGGGCGGTCCCGCATGCCTCCACACACCCCAGAAGGACCGATATGTTCGTTATGCCGCCTGAGCTGCGGGAGAACGCACCCGCATCCACGAACTCCGCGGGCCGCCGCTCCGCTGTGCGGGAAAGGCCCGTAACACACCGCCGGAAGGCGGCGGGGCCCGGTCCGCACCGTTTGTGGGCAAGGCTCCTACGCACAGTGCTCACCCGGCTGAGCCCCGCCGACCGCGAGGTGCTGCGGCTGTACCTACTGACCCGAATAGGCATCTGGATCACTGCCTACTGCGCCCGGTGGCTCTTTCCCGCCAACCGCAACGGTCATGACGCCGCTTCCGTCTTCGCGCCCTTCCAGCAGTGGGACTGGTACCACTACCTGCACATAGCGCGCGACGGCTACTTCCCCGGGGAGGCAGGCCCCTGGCAGAGCGGCTGGGACAACCGGGAAGCCTTCTTCCCCGGCTTCCCGCTCGCCCTGCGCGCCGCGCACACCGTCATCCCGCACTGGACGGCGGCCGGACTGCTGATCTCCTTCACCGCGGGAGCCGTCGCCGTCCTGGCCCTGGCCCGGATCACCCGGCTGCACCTGCCCCACGCACACGCAGGTCGGCGCGCCGCCCTCTTCCTCCTGCTCTCGCCATGCGCGATCTTCCTGTCCGTCGGCTACACCGAGGCCCTCTTCCTCGCGCTCGCCCTGCCCGCCTGGCTCGCCGCCCAACGCCGCAACTGGCCTCTCGCAGCCACCCTGACCGCCCTGGCCACGACGGTGCGCGTCAGCGGCCTGTTCCTCGCCGCCGCCATCGCCGTGCACTTCGCCCTGACCGCCCGCACCCACCGCGACTGGCGCTCACTGCCCTGGCAGTCCCTGCCGGCCCTGCCGGCCGCCCTCTACAGCTGGTACCTGCACGGGCACACCGGTGACTGGATGGCCTGGAAACACGCCCAAGAACGCGGTTGGTACCGCAACTTCCACACCCCATGGGAAGCCTGGGCCAACACCTGGCACAACGCCTTCACCGGCACCCAGACCACCGAATACGCCCTCATGTTCCAGGCCGAACTCCTCGCCATGCTTATCGGCCTCCTCCTGCTCGGCACGCTGATCCGGCGCCACCAGTGGCCCGAGGCCGTCTACATCGGCCTCAGCCTCTGCGCGCTGGGCACCTCCTACTGGTACATGTCCATCCCCCGCGCCACCCTCCTGTGGTGGCCGCTGTGGATCGCCCTGGCCGCATGGAGCCTGCGAACACCACGCATCACAACCGCCTACCTCTGCCTCGCCACACCCCTGACAACCCTCTTCGCCCTCGCCTTTCTCGCCGGACGCTGGGCCGGCTGACGCAACGCGGACGAGGGCAGTTGCGGTCCGGCATTCGGTCAGAGGGCACCAGGGAAAGACTCCTTGGCGATGACCAACCCACCAGGGGTCACCTCGGCCGTTGCCACCACCGGCACGTAGTTCTCGGTGGGTACCGGCTCGTCGGACAGGAAGGTACGGTTTCGGGTGACCACCACATGCTTGGACGTCCCCAGGTCCTCAAGTACGTCTTCTCCTCCACCCTGTCCCCGACCGACCCCGAGGTGAAGGTGGTGTCGGGGGACGCGGTGGAGTTCGTCCGCGGCCTCAAAGGGCAGCCGGGCGCGGGTATCTGGCTGTGCGGCGGGGCCGGCCTCGCCGGGCAGTTGCTCGGGGAGATCGACGAACTGGTGGTGAAGCGCTACCCAGTGGTGTTCGGCAGCGGCATCCCACTGTTCCGCGCCCCGTTCGCCCCCGCCGACTGGCAGCTCTGCGGCTCCCGGGTCTTCCTCACCGGCACCACCTTGACCAGTTACGCCCGACGCCAGGAGAAGCAAATCGCGGCAGGGTTGGCATGGGAGAACCTGGCGTACCTGCGCTGGCGCGATCAGTTCGGCGATGACGGCCCCGAGTCGTCCCGGTAGGCACGCGCAAGCCCGTCGGTTTCGCCGTCACGGGACAACTGCATCGTCTGCTCGGTGCCGGAGAATCCGACGCGCCCGGTCCCGCGCCCGAAAAGCGGGCACCAGCAGCCCTGGGTGCTTCCTTGGCGGTCTGCGGTCAGTCTCCGAGGCCGGCTTCTTCGAGGTCGAGGGCGCGTTGGAGACGGCGCCGGGTGCTGTTACTGATCTTGTTGGCTTCGTAGAGCTGTTGGAGTTCGGCTGTCTCCACGGCGATCAGCGATCGGCGGACCTCTCGGTAGGCGTCGTCGAGCCGGACAGCGGGTCCTTCTGTGCCGCTGTCGCTGTCGTCGTCGGCCTGCCGGAGGCGGGCTTCGAGATGACGGCGGGCTTCCTTGAGAACGGTCTCGGGTACGGCCTCCAGCTCTTCGAACTGCTCCAGTTCGGCAAGGGCGGCGCGGACGAGGTGGTGGCGGGCCCGGGTCTCCTCTCGTGCGGTGTGCTCGGGCTCCAGGGCGATGCCCGAGCGGCGGACGACGGGGGCGAGGGTGAAGCCCTGGACCACGAGCGTGAGGGCGACGGTGCCGGTGGTGAGGGTGAGGATCAGCGCCCGGTGCGGCAGCGGCGCCCCGGAGTGGGTGACGAGGGGAATGGACAGGGCGGCTGCCAGCGGCATGACCCCTCGGGTGCCGGCCCAGGACAACACCGCCGGCACCCGCCAGGACACCCGGTCACGGAACGCGGTGCCCTGCTCCTTGCCCGCGCCGCGCCGGTACTGCATCAGGGCGGAGAGGGGGAAGACCCACAGCAGGCGGATCGCCAGAACCGTGAACGCTACCGCGGGGACCCACAGGGGCCAGCCCCGTTCGTCGGTGGCGAGCTGGCGGACGAGCGTCGGGAGCTGAAGGCCGATGAGGGCGAAGACGATGCTCTCCAGCAGGAAGACCACGGTTTCGTAGACGGCGTGGACCTGCAGGCGGATGGGGGCGGTGGTCAGCCGGTGACCGGTACTGCCCAGGATCACCCCCGCGACGACCACGGCCGTCACACCGGACGTATGCACATCCTCGGCCAGAACGTAGGCCGCGTAGGGGGTGACCAGTGCGATCACCGTCTCCAGCACCGGGTCCTCGGTGCGCCGGCGGATCAGCATCACCACCCCGGCGACCGCCACTCCGACCAGGGCGCCACCGCCACCGAGGACGGCGAACTGTCCGGCGGCCGAGGGCAGGGATACGGCACCGGCCGCCACCGCCGTACCGACCGCCACCTTGAACAGCACCAGGGACGTGGCGTCGTTGAACAGGCTCTCCGCCTGCACCATCGCCTGCACCCGCGGCGGCAGTGACAGCCGCCGTCCCAGTGCCGTCACAGCGACGGGGTCAGTACTGGCCAGCACCGCGCCCAGGACGAACGCCGCCTGCGCGGTGAGCGGGGTCAGCACCGAGGCGACCATCCCGACCGCTGCCGCCGAGGCCAGGACCAGGCCGAACACCAGGACGGTCACCGGCCGCCACACGGCCCGCAACTCCCGCCCGGACATCTCCTCCGCCGAGGCGTACAGCAACGGCGGCAGCACCAGGACACTGATCACCTCGGGTGCGACATGGACGTCCGGCACCCATGGCAGAAGGCCGACCCCGAGTCCGGCGACGACCAGCAGCGACGGAGCCGGAAGGCGCCAGTGGCGGGCTCCGGTCGCGACCGCGGTGGCGAGTACGACGAGGAGCAGAATGATGGTGAGGCCGGTCACGGAACATCCCCCGTCGGTTGCGGCTTGCGAATCCCGCCGACCAGACTTCCCAGCACCCCAACAGGAACTTTATAGGACTTTAACGGCCTGGCGCTCTGCAATAGATCTTGGGAGGGGGTGGCCGGATGGCGGTGACCGTGCCCGCCGACGTTGCGGGCGACTGACGGCTCGCACCGCACAAGGGGGACGGGCTGCTCAGCGGTGGCCGTCGCGTCCGTGACTTGCCGCGAGAACGGCGGCGGCCACGCGCCCCGGCCGCAGAATACGGATGTGCCGGCCTTCGCATTCGGGGCACTTCCCACCGGTGATCGGTGACGGCTCACGGACGCCGTGTGCGTAATACTCCACACGCAGCTTTCCGGCGAGATCTCTGGTGTGCCGGATTTCGTAGCTGCGCTCCCAGCCATAACCACAGTCCAGGCATACGAAAGAATAGGATTCGCGGCCGGCAAGTATCCCGCCCATCACCTACCTCCTTCCCTGCTTACCCTTTCACGATGATCTCGTCAAGGCTCCGCCTTTGCATTGTACAATAGTTGTTTTCCTTGGGCAATGCCATATGCGCTCACACCGTCTCCGACCAGGTGAGAGTCGCCCATGACCGGCACGAAGTGCGCAACACCTGACACTTCATGCATCAAACGCCTCATGCCTCACAGGATGAGGTCGGTAATTACGAATATTGAACCAATGGGTCGGGTTCGATACTTCTGGGTTACGCACCGAACCCCGTTTCTGGATTGCCTCCGCACCCGCGTATGCGTCAGCGTGAATGACATTCATTCATGGGGAGCCGAAAACGGCCTGGAAGAAGCCTGCAAGCTTCAGACAACTGCCGGCGTGAATGCATTCACGCCGCTTTCTCTTCTGGAGTGTTGCACTGCCGGCATCCGCTCGCGACCGGCTCCTGCCCGGGCGATGGCGAGCCGCCTCTTCTCCCTGTGCTGAGAACCGGCGTGCGCTCGAGCAGAAGGGCGGAAAGAGGCGTGGAACGTCAGGAAAGAAAGAGACGGAGCAGACGGAACAGGCGGAACAGACGGACGGCCCTTGCGGGAAGACTCGTGCCGATGGTGGTGGGCTCGTTCTCGGGGTTGTTGCCACATCGGGGTGAGGTGGCAGCGATGCGCCGTGCGCCGCGTCAGGATCTCTTCGCCGGGTTGACCGTCGCGATCGCCGCCCTGCCGCTGTCCATCGGGTTCGGGGTGGCATCCGGGCTGGGCGCTCGCGCCGGGCTGGTCACCGCGGTGCTTGCCGGCGGGCTGGCTGCCCTCACAGGTGGGGCGCGGCTGCAGATCACCGGGCCCAGCGGCGTCGTCGCCGTGGTGCTCGCACCCATCGCGCACGTCCACGGGCAGTCGGGCGTACTGCTCACCGGACTTCTGGCGGGAATCGTGCTCCTTGTGCTGTCACTGGTGCGAGCCGACCGCTACCTGCGCTGTGTGCCGGCGCCGGTCGTCAAGGGGTTTGTGGTGGGTGCGGCGGCGGTGATCGTCGCCCAGCAGATTCCGGCCGCGCTGGGCCGGACCGTTCCGCACGGGGAGGCTGTTGCCGTCACCGCGGCCGGCGCGGTCGTCGACTTCTTCCGCAACCCCGACTGGCCGGCCTTCGCCATCACCTTGGCGACATTCGCCCTCAGCCTCATCGGCCCCCGATTCAAGCCGGCGATTCCCTTCCCCCTCCTGGCTGTTGCCGCGGCCACCGCCTTCGCGCGCATCACGCACCTCCGCCTCGCCCGGATCGGTCAACTGCCTACCGGCGTTCCGGCCCCGACCCTCGACTTCCTCGCCCCCTCCAAGGCACTCGGACTGCTGCCCGCCGCCCTCACCCTCGCCGCCGTGATCGCCCTGGAGTCGTTGATGACCGCCGCGGCGGCCGACTCGATGAAAGGCAGCGAACGACACGACGGCCAACGGGTGTTGTTCGGACAGAGCCTGGCCAATCTGACCGTTCCCTGCTTCGGCGGCGTGGCGGCCACCGGAACGGTATGCCGCACCGCCATCAACGTGCGCTCCGGGGCCGCCTCCCAGCTTGCCGCCCTGACCAACGCGGCCGTCTTGGCGGTGATCCTCCTGGCCGCCGCCCCGCTGGTCACCGCCGTTCCCCTGGCGGCCCTGGCAGGCGTACTCATCGCCACCGCGGTCCGCATGATCGATCTCGGCTCGCTGCGCGCCCTGGGGCGGATCGGACGAGGTCAGGCCGCGATCGCCGCCCTCACCGCGGCGCTCACACTGGCCGCCAACCTCGTCACGGCCGTGATCACAGGCATCGTCCTGGCGATGATCCTCGCACTGCGCACCCTGACGGCCACCGCGCACATCGAGCACGTGTCCGTACCGGCCCAGCGCACCCCGCTCCCCGAAGGCACACCGCCCTCGCCCCACGCTGCGCAGGAACAGATCGCCGTCCACTACGTCGCCGGCCCGCTGCTGTTCAGCACCGCCGACCGCGTGCTGCGCTCGGCCATGGTCCCGTCACAGGCCCGGACAGTCATCCTCGACCTCAGCCGGGTCACCGAACTGGACACCACCGCCATCCTGACGCTCGCCGACGTCATCGAACACCAGCAACAGCGTGGTGCCGTGATCCAGCTTTCCGGTGTCTGCGACACCCACCGCCTCCACCTCGACGCCCTCGGCGTCCTGGCCAAACTGCCGCCGCCCGGAAGCCCTTTCGCGACCGCGGCCGAAGCCATCGCCCAGGCACGGGCGCAGCTTGCCTCCCTCGCGCCGCAGCCCCAGGACGAGTCCTTCCCTCACCCGCACTCCTGAGGCGTATCCGGCGGTTCGGACGACCGAGCCGGGCCGGTGGCGTTCCGGTGGGCGAGGCAGCGCACCTCACGGGCGAGCGGCTACCAGCAGGTCAACCACGTAGGTCTCCTCCACCATCCCCTCCGGGAAAGTCTCGTGCAGTCGCTCGCGCTCCTCGGCGAGGAAGGCACGGTTCACGGCCTGGTCGAGGACGAGGAACGCCGAGCGGCTGCTGATGTTGGCGAGGTGCGTGTCGAGGGCGACCGTTCGTCGCCAGCGGATGTGCCGCCGTGCGACCCGTAGCCCGGTCAGGCCCGCGAGCCTGATGGCTTCGTCGTCGTCGGGACGCCCCGCGGGACGCGGGGGCACTTCGCAGTGGTGCGCGATGCGCTCGTGCTGAGCGCGGATCCAGGGCACGTCGAAAGCGGTGGTGTTCCACCAGATGGCGAGCGCACCGCCTGGGCGCAGGACACGCAGTGCCTCCGGGACGGACCGACTGGTGTCGGTCCACTGCCAGGACTGCGCGTAGGTGATGAGGTCGCGAGAGGAGCCGGCGAGGGGGAGGGCGTTGCCGTCACCCCGGATGATCGGTACGTCCGGGAGGGCCCGGCGGAACTGGGCGGCCATCGCCTCACCGGGTTCGACGGCGATCACGTCAGCGCCCCGCTCGTACAGGAGGGAGGTCGCGATGCCCGTGCCCGCACCCACATCGGCGACACGTACACCGGCCAAGGAACGGCACAGGAACTCCTCGACGAAGTCGAAGAGTTCGGGTGGATACGAAGGGCGGCTCGCCTCGTACTGGGCGGCAGCCGAGTTGAATGAATGAGCGCGTGGGTTGGCAGTCATGTCCCGCATCATCGCTGGCGACCCCGGTCGGCGGGGTGCGCTCGCCTATATCGGCAGTTTGGCGGTCTTCCCGGCGAGGACCTGTCCCACATACCGGTTGACGACGGGAAGGCGTGTTGCCTTGAGAAAGGCGCGGCGGATGTGGAGTTGCCAGGTGGAGTCGGGCACGAACCAGCGGGCGGCGTTGCGGGCGGTGCGCTGCCGGTCGGTGACCAAGGGCCGCCAGGACTGCTCGTAGCGGTCCAGTGCGGCCTCGATGGTGGTGGCCCGGTCGAGTTCGCCGGCCAGGAGGTAGGCGCCGGCGAGGGCAAGGGAAGCGCCCTGGCCGGCGAGGAGGGAGACCGCCTGGCAGGCGTCGCCGAGGAGTGCGACGCGGCCGCGGCTCCAGGCCGGCAGGTCGATCTGTGCGACCTGGTCGTAGTAGATGTGGTCGGAGGGTGGGCAGCGGTCCAGCGCCTCGGCGGTGACCCAGCCGAGGCCGGAGTAGCGGCGTGCGAGGACGTCGCGTGGGTCGGCGGGCACTGTGGGGTCGGGGGTGCGGTGCACCGTGAAGGTGGCCACCCGTCCGTCGCGCAGCCCGTAGAAGCCCATCTGGCGGCCGACGGATTCGGTCAGGCAGAAGCGGTCCCCGATCCGTTCGTGGAGGTCGGGTGCGTCGAAGACGAATGCGGCGGTGTGGAGGCCCAGATAGCGCAGGAACCGCTCCTCGGCTCCGAACTCCATGGTGCGGACGGTGGAGTGGATGCCGTCCGCGCCTACGAGGAGGTCGGCGGCCAGTGGGGTGCCGTCGGTGAGGGTGAGGTGGACCCCGGTAGGAGTGTTGTCGATGTGCCGGAGGGAGGTGGAAAACCGCAGGTCGATCCGGTCGGACAGGCTCTCGCGCAGGGCCCGTTCCAGGTCCGGACGCATCAGACTCAGCAAGCGTCCGCGAACGGCACGGCTGAACTGGTCGTAGGTCAACCGGGCGCGGGTGCGGCCGGTGTGGTCGATCGAGGCGACTTCCCTTACGGGGTAGGCGAGTTGCTGGAGGCGGGGGAGGATGCCCATGGCTTCGGCTGCGTCGTAGCCGGGGCCGAAGAAGTCGATCATGTAGCCCTGCATGCGTGGGCCGGGCGCCTTCTCCAGGACGACGACGTCCCAGCCCAGGGTGTCCAGACGTTGGGCGAGGGCGAGGCCGGCGATACCGGCCCCGCAGATCACGACCTTCATACGCGTGGTGCCCCTTTCCGGAGATTCAGGGGGGGGTGGCGCAGGGGAAACCGCCGTCAGGCGGCAGAAGCGGCCGGCGTGGGGACGGCGGCGTGCAGGGCGCGGAGCGCGCTTTGATGCGTGAGCCAGCCGACGAGGTGCTCCTTGACCGGGTCGAGCACGGGCAAGCCGGTGCCGGGAGCGGCCACCAGGGCGTGCAGGGCCACGGCCAGCGACATGTCGGCGGTGAGGGCCGAAGCGGGCTGGGCGAGTTCGCCTACCTGCGACAGTCGGGCATCAGGGGCGCCGGCGAGAACTTCGGCGACGGCACGGGCGCTGAGTGTGCCCGCGAAGCGGCCGTGATCGTCGACCACGGGGAGTACGCCGTGGTCGGAGCGCGTCAGCAGGTCCGCCGCCGTTCCAAGGTCGGCCTTTGCGGACAGTGGCGCCGGTACGGCTTCCATCACCGTCTGCACGGTCTGCGTGCCGAGGGCGGCGTGGGGTGCGGGGGCGTGGAGGTCGATGCCGCGGCGGCGGAGTTTGAGGGTGTAGATGGTGTCGCGGGAGAGCAGTCGGCTGGTGGCGGTGGCCAGGACGATCGCGAGCATCAGGGGCAGGATGATCGAGTACTGGCCGGTGAGCTCGAAGAGGATGACGACGGCGGTGATCGGTGCCCGTGAGGCGCCGGCGAAGACCGCGCCCATCCCGACCAGGGCGTAGGCACCGGCTCCACCGGCGACGCCGGGTATGAGGTGACCGGCTGTGGTTCCGTAGGCGGCGCCCAGCATGGCGCCGATGAACAGGCTGGGTGCGAAGACGCCGCCGGACCCGCCGATGCCGATGGTCAGGCTGGTGGCCACGATCTTGCCGACCAGGAGGAGCAGCAGGAACGCGACGACATAGCCGCCCTTGGTGGCCTTCTCCAGCACGGGGTAGCCGACGCCGTACATCTCGGGCAGGACCAGCAGCACCAGACCCAGCAGGAGGCCGCCCGCCGCGGGCCGCAGCCACTCCGGGCCACGCCAGGCCCAGTCGCAGGCGTCCTCGATCCAGTACAGGATGCGGGTGAAGCCCACGCCCACGACACCGGCCACCACGCCGAGCGCCGCGAACAGCCCGTACTGGGCGAGGTGTTCGACGTGGAAGGGGGGAAGGGTGAGGAACGCGGTGTTGCCGAACGCCGCGCGTCCGATGACGCTGGCGGTGACGCTTGCGAGCACCGTGGCGCCGAACGCCTCGGCGCTGAAGGTGCCCAGGATCAGCTCCATGGAGAAGAAGACACCGGCCAGGGGTGCGTTGAAGGTGGCGGCGATGCCGCCGGCCGCACCGCAGGCGACCAGCAGCCGCATCCTGCCCTCGGGGACCTTGGCCAGCCGGCCCAGAGTCGAACCGAGGGCGGAACCGATCTGCACGATGGGCCCCTCCCGCCCGACCGAGCCACCGGAACCGATGCACAGCGCGGAAGCGAGCGCCTTGACGACGGAGACCTGGGGATTGATCCGCCCGCCGCGCTGCGCGACGGCGAGCATGACCTCCGGGACACCGTGGCCCCGCGCCTCCTTGGCGAACCGGTCGACCAACGGTCCGTACAGGAGCCCTCCCACGATGGGGGTGATGATCACGAACGCCGCGCCCAGCCACGGCACATGCGGGTTCGCGCTGCCGCCGGCGCCCGCGTAGTCGGCGTGACCGGAGAAGAGATGGGTGAACGTGGTGATCAGCCAGCGGAAGGCGATCGAGCCCAGGCCGGCGCCGGCACCCACCGCGATCGCGAGCACCAGCACCCCCCACGGCGCTCCGCGCAGCCGCGCCACGGGGGACGGGGGGCGGGCCTCGACGACTGGTGCCTGCGCGACGGTAGCGGAGGGGGGCACCGCATCTATGCCGGTCATATTTTTCCTCTCCTCGCTCTTTTTGCATTATGCAAACGCTGTCAAGTGCGCGTGTGTGCGAGATAGAAAGGAGCGTGACCGAGGGCGAGGGAGAATTACCGGACATGGCGGATGTGGACGAGGTCACCCGGGCGGTGCTGACCGCCTCGCGCGTACTGGTGGGGGTCTCCGCGCGCTCCCTGGCGGCGGCCGAGGACAAGGTCACCCTTCCCCAGTTCCGGCTGCTGATCGCCCTGTCCGCACACGGCGACGCCAACCTCTCCGGAGTGGCGGAAATCCTCGGCGTCAACCCGTCCACCGCGATGCGCATGATCGACCGGCTCACCGCGGCCGGCCTCACCGAGCGTCACCCCAACCCCGAAAACCGCCGCGAATCCCTGATCCACCTCACCCGGGACGGGCGCCGGATCGTCGACGAGGTCACCGCCCGCCGCCGCGAGGAGATCGCCGCCATCGTCAGCCGCATGGACCCGGCCCAGGGCCAAGCCCTGGTCGACGCCCTCACCGCCTTCGCCCACGCCGCCGACGAACCCGCAGTACCCACCGCAGGCCCCGACGCCTACCCGCTGGGCTGGACCGACACCACCACGCACTGACCTGCCGCCAGCTTCATCGGGCGCGAACGCGCCGGCCTAGGGCCTCGCGGACGCGACCTGGCCTGGGTACGCTCAGCGGCCTCCAGCCAGTCCCGGGGCACACGGTGCATCCGTCGTCGAACACCACGCGCCAGGCTCCTCCCCGAACACAGAAACCCCCGCCGGAGCCAGCGACACCGTTGGCGAATCCGGGGCTGAACGTGACGTCGGCCTTCACGACCCGTTGTGGTCGTGAAGGCCGACGTTGTGTTTGGGGAGGGTGTCGGTGTCGTTGCACGCCAGGAAGATCGATGGGGTTCCCGAGGAGACGGCCCGGACCGGCTGATCGCGGGAGACGCAGGTATCCAGCTCCTGGACCGGGTCCTTGAGGCCGCCGCAGAACACGGCTTGCTCAAGGCCGGCGGCCGTGCGCGCACGGACTCCACGATCGTGCTGTCCGCCGCCCGACAGATCAACGGACTGGTGCGGCTCGGTGAGACCCTGCGGGCCGCGTTGAACAGCGTCGCCGCCCGCGAGCCTGAGTGGCTGGCCGGCTGGGTTCCGTCCGACTGGTTCGACCGGTACGCGATCCGGTTCGAAGACACTCGCCTGTTCGCCGAGCAGATCGGTCGCAGCACGCGTCGTCACTATCCCCTTGTTCCGTCCACAGGCGGACGACGAGGTCGTCGCCACCGTCCGACGCGCCGGCCGGAGCGGGCAGATCAGCGCCCGCTATCTGGTCGGCTGCGACGGCGGGCGCAGTACCGTTCGCAAGTCGGCCGGCATCCCGTTCCTCGGCGAGACCTGGGACGAGGAACGCTTTGTGATGGGTTCAGTGCGCATCGACGGCATGGACCCGCGCTGCATGCACGTCTGGAACGACCCGGACCTCGGCGCGGGCGCTCTGGTGCTGGTCCCGATGGCCTTCGACGGTACCTGGGCCTTCCACACGTCCGTCACCGCCGACGAGAACCGCGAACTCCCTGCGCCCTCACTGGAGGACTTCCGGCGGCTGTTCGCCGAACGAGCAGCCCTGCCCGGGGTCGCCCTCCACGATCTGGTCTGGTCGACCGTCTGGCGGCCGACCGTCCGCATGGTCGAGAGGTACCGCACCGGCCGCGTCTTCCTGGCCGGTGACGCCGCGCACTGCCACTCCGCGGCAGACGGCCAGGGCATGAACACCGGCATCCAGGACGCGCACAACCTGAGCTGGAAGCTGGCCGCTGCCCTGCGCGGAGCCCCCGACTCCCTGCTCGACAGCTACCAGGCCGAACGGCTTCCGGTCGGCGCCGCGCTGCTCGCCGCCACCTCCGCGCAGCACCGGGCGCTGTTCGACTCCCAGGGTGCAGAGGTCCTGGCCAAGCAGTTCAACGACGCCACCGGCTCCGCCTCCGGTGCCGACCTCACTGGCCTGTCCATCAATTACCAAGGCAGCCCGCTCAGTCGCGACCTCGACAGTTCCACCGGCATCCGCGCCGGCGACCGCGCCCCCGACGCGCCCTGCCGCACCGCGGACGGCGAGGACATCCGGCTGTTCGACCTGCTCCGCGGACCGCATTTCACCCTGCTGGCCTTCGGCAAGCCACCCGCCGCGCCTCTCCCCGACATCCCCGGCGTACGGACGGTCACCGTGGACGACGCAGCGGGCACGGAAGTCCTGGACGTCCACGGCCACGCCCGCCGCGCCTACGGTGTCACCGGCGAGGCGACGGTCCTGGTGCGTCCAGACGGCTACGTCGCCCTCACCGCCGGACCGGTCGGCTCGCAGCAGGTCGCGCCCTACCTCGGCGAGCTCGTCCCTGCCGAGCCGGCAACCCATTGATGTCGCCGAGCCCGGTGCTCGTCCCCGGTGAGTTGACACCTTGACAGCAGAAAGATGTCGCTGACCTGCGAGGATACGAGTGTCGAAGTCGTTTCCGGTGCGGGAGTCAGGCCACGTTCTGGTGAGCGAGCGTACAGGGTGGGACCGGGATACGGGTCACTTGATCGACGTGATCCAGCCGTCGACGGTGACGACGTCGGCCTGCAGGGGGAAGACCTTCTCGGTGAGCACCCGGTGCACCTCGGCGTCGGCGTCGAGGCAGGCGTCCGCCAGTACGGTGAGGCGGAAGTCCAGGTCGGAGGCTTGACGCAGGGTGGACAGAACGACGCCGCTGGTGGCGATGCCGGTGAGGACCAGCCCGTCGATCTCGCGGGCGCGCAAGAGCAGGTCGAGGTCGCTGCCCACGAAGGCGCTGACACGCGTCCTCGTCACGACGAGATCGGCGGGTCGCGGCGCGATGTCCGGGTGGATCTCGGCGCCCGGGTCTTCGTCGGTGAACCAGACACCGTCGCCGAGTGCGCGGAGCATCTTGTTGCGCGCGCTGGCCTCGGGGTGCCCGGCGCGGAATCGGACGACCACGTAGATCACCGGCGTCTCCGCGGCGCGAGCCGCCCCGATCGCACCGCGCAGGCGGGCCAGATATCCGGCACCCTCGCCGAAGCGGTCCACGATGCCCCGCTGGACATCCATCACAAGGAGGGCGTTCTGCGCCATTCCTTCCGTCCTCTCATCGCGTCGACCGGTCCGGTTTCCCGACCGGCCTTCCGGTAGCGGCCACGCAGGGCCGGGGCGCACGCGGCGACGAGGGCCATCACCGTTGCCGTACCGAAGGCGGTGCCGGCACGTGGTGGAACGGTCCGGAGACGAGTTCGGGGAAGACCGGGGGCGCCCGCAGGCACGCCCTGCGCCCGCGGGCCGCTCGCGAGCGCGTTCAGGAGCGCCCCGGCCGGACTGACGATCACGAGCGAGAACGGCAGCCCGATCGACAGGGCGGTGCCGGAGTTGTGGAAGGCAGGGCGCATGCCCGAGGCGACGCCGCGCCGCGCGGGCGGCACGCTGCCAATGATCGCCGAGGTGTTGGGCGCGGCGAACATGCCCTGACCAAGTCCGCTCAGCACCGGGGGACTGCGGAAGCAGGAGCGGGGACCGCGGCGGGCAGTGGTGATGGGTTCGCCGTTGTTGCCTGACTCATCACGTCGGCCCGCCGGGCAGGTAGGAGGCGAGGTTGGCAAGCACGGTGTGCGGATCGGTCGGAACCCCGTGGGCGGCCAAGTAGCCATCCGGACGGATGAGGAGGGGCGTCTCCAGCCCGTCGACGAACTGGAAGTTCACAGGACCGATTCGGCCGCTCCCGGTCGGTCCGGTGGAGGGGTTCGGCAGGGCCAGGTTCCAGTCGAGACCCGCGGCCGGGACGAGCGTAGGGGAGACGCGTTGCCCGACGTGGTAGGTACCGTCGGCCGGTTCGGTCGCACATTCGGTCGCATAGCTGATGTCGAGCTGTGACAACCGCCTCGCCAGCCAGTCGGTGATGCCAGGTGCCTTGGCGGCTGCGGCGATGGTGTCGTTGCGCCGTTGGCACAGTTCCGGATCGCGCATGGTGGCGAGTGAGGTGATCTGGCTGGTGAAGGCGACCAGACCGGAAGCCACGGGATGGCGCTCGCCGTGGTAGGTGTCCAGGAGACTCTCAGGGGCGAGCCCGGTGAGCACGGCATGGAGCTTCCAAGCCAAGTTGCCGGCGTCCTGGATGCCGGTGTTCATGCCCTGGCCGCCGGCCGGGCTGTGGGTGTGCGCGGCGTCCCCCAGGAGGAAGACCGGGCCGTCCGAGAGCCGCTCGGCCACGCGTTCTTGCACGTGGTACGTGGATGCTGTGATGACTTCGACGGCCTTCGGCCCACCTTGCCGCGGGCCGCGGGTGGCCAGCAGCGTCTCGGTCTCTTCGGCGGTGGGCGCCTTCGAACCGGGAGGAACGGACGCAACCACCCGGTGCTGGCCGTCGGCCAGCGGTGACGTCAGCAGCATTCCCTCGGAGGAGAAGAAGAAGGTGGTGTCCTCAAGGAGCGCGGAAGCCGAACCCGGTTCGAGGCGGACATCCGCCAATGCGAACAGCTGCTCTCGTGTTTTGCCGGGGAAGGCGATCCCTGCTGTGGAGCGCACCCTGCTGTGAACGCCGTCGGCTCCGATCAAGTAGCGGGCGTACACGGCACGCACCGAGCCGTCGGGCGCGGCGACGGCGGCGGTCACACCGGGAAAGTCGGGGCTGAAGGTGATGAGTTTGTGGCGGCGGTGGACCATGCCGCCCAGCTCGGTCAGGCGGCGATGGAGATGTTCCTCGGTGGTCTGTTGGGAGACCAGCAGCATCATCGGGAACGGGGTGTCCAGGTTGTCGTAGGACCCACGGAGCAGAGTGCGCGCGCCGTCGTGCACGCTGAAGTGGCGGCCTCGAATTCCTGCGGCCACCAGGCGGTCGGCAACACCCACGCGGTCGAGGTACTCCAAAGCGCCGGGCTGAACGAAGGCGGCCTTGGCGCCGGGCTGGACCGCATCGGCACGCTCGATGAGCACATGGTCCACACCGAGCTGGGTGAGGCCGGCGGCGAGTGTGAGCCCGGCGGGGCCTGCACCGACGATCAGGACATCGGTCTGCGTGGCCAGTGAGGCCGTGGGAGAAGAGGCCATGCCGTCGGCGTCCTTCGTTGATTTGGCAGTTCGCCGAGCCACTCGTCAGGCGCCCGGTCTCCCCCCTGACAGTCTCGCGTGAGACGCCCCGGGCCGATCGGTCACTCCGGCCGGGCACGACACGAGAACCACCCGTATGGCCACCAGCGATGCAACCCGCCCACGCACTGCGCACCCGCCCGGCCTTGTCTCCACCGCACGCCCGAGACCCGAGCCCCCTCGATGAATCGGCCCTGCGAACTTCACCCAAGCCGCTGGTCGGACCGGCTGTGCGTTGACTTCCAGGGCGGTGATCGACGGCTCCCACGACGCAGCGGTGCGGGAGGCCGTGCGCGGCACCGGCATCCGCACGGCGAGCGAACGTCTCTGGCTCGTGGGCCCGCCGCAGGTCGTGGAGGGGGGAACGAGGCGTTCCACTGCCTGCGCGCGATCCACGATGCCTATGCCCGTGGAGTGGCCGTCGGCGCCGCCGCCGACGCGTCCCTGATAGAGCGGCGATGCAAGGCCATGGCGCAGATGCGTCGCCTCATGCGTGAGGACCTGGGCATCAACCCCTCGGAATCGAGTGATGGTCACCAGCGCTGAACTCGTCCCGGCCTCGCGAGATCCCCACTCACGCCGGTGGGCGACCTCGGGCTCTGTGGAGGGCGTGCCTGTCGGTGGTCACCGGCAGTCCTCCCGACTTGCTACCTGTGGGACGTGCGGGTCAGTTCACGGTTGCCGGGCTGAGTGCCTGTGTGGCCGCGAAAGTCGTCCAGGGAGCGCGGTCGACGACCAGACGGCGCAGCGTGCGTGCCTGACAAGGTGCGTTCCAGCCGAGTACGCCGACCACCCTCCCGTGGTGCCCGTAGGCGGCGGCGAAGTGGCCGTCCGACGTGTCGCCGTAGACGATCCGCATCTCCGCGTCCGGCGGGAAGATCCCGTACGCCTGGATCCTGGTGTCGTACTGGTCGGTCCAGAAGTAGGGCACAGGAGCGAACGGAGTCGCGTCGCCGAGCAGGTTGCCGGCCACGGCCATGGCCTGTTCGGTGGCGTTCATCCGATGCTCCAGCCGCATGCGGGTGCCGAAGTGCGCATTGGGCCAGGAGGCGACATCGCCGGCGGCGTAGATCCCGGGTGCCGCCTGGCAATACGCATCGCACTCCACCCCGTCTCCCAGCCGCAGGCCCGAACCTTCCAGCCAGCCGGTCGCGGGCGCGGCACCGAGGGCCATGACGACGACGTCGGCCGGCAGCGTGGTGCCGTCGCCGAGTTCCACTCCGGTCACCCGGCCGCCGGCGCCGCGCAGCCGGCGTACCGGCACTCCGCAACGCAGGCGTGTTCCGTGGTCCCTGTGCAACTCGGCGACGAGCGCACCGATCCGGTTCCCGAACGGGCGCCGCACCGGGACCGGCTCCGGTTCGGCCACGGTCACGTCCAGGCCCATGGCCCGGGCGGCCGCGGCGACCTCGGTGCCGAGGAATCCGGCACCGACCACGACCACCCGGGGCCCGGCTCGCAGCGCGGCGCGCAGGCCGATCGCGTCGTCGAGCGTGCGCAGAACGTGGACTCCGGCCAGATCGCCGTCGGGCAGGCGCCGGGGAGCCACACCGGTGGCGATGACCAGGGCGTCGAAGCCGATGCTCTCGCCGCCTTCCAGGCTCACCCGGCGGCCCGGGACGTCCAGGGCGACGGCGCGTTGTCCGAGCCGCAGGCCGGCCCGCAGCCGCGCGAGATCCGGCTGGGAGCGCAGGGTGGCACGTGCGGGCCCCCAGGCGCCGGTCAGGATCTGCTTGGACAGCGGCGGCCGGTCGTACGGCGGACGGGATTCCTCACCGATCAGCGTGAGTGTGCCGTCCCAGCCGCGGCGGCGGAGGGTCTCGGCCGCGGTCAGGCCAGCGGCCGAGGCTCCCACAATGACGATCCGGTTCACTCCTTCGTCTCCTGTTCTTCCAGCCAGATGGCCTGGGCCGGGCAGAGGGCGACGGCCTGCCGGACGTCGTCGGCGAGGCCCTCAGGAGGGTTCTCGGCGAGCAGGACGACGATGCCGTCCTCCTCGCGCTGGTCGAACACCTCCGGCGCGGTCAGCACGCACTGACCGGAGGCCACACACTTGTTCTGGTCGACGATCACCTTCATCGGATGCTCCTTTCCTGCACGGCACTTGGCCGCGCTCACCAGGTGACGGGCAGTTCGTAGACGCCGTAGGCGGCCCCGTCGTGCTTGAACGGGACCTCGTCGAGATCCACGGCCAGCTTCAACGTGGGGATGCGGCGGTACAGGGTGCTGTAGACGACCTGCAACTCCACCCGGGCCAGCGGCTGGCCCAGGCACTGGTGGACGCCAAAGCCGAAAGCCACGTGGTGGCGGGGATTGCTGTCGATGTCCAGTTGGTCGGGGTCGGGGAAGGCCGCGGGATCGCGGTTGGCGACGTCGTTGGCGAGGACGACGCCCTCGCCGGTGCGGATGGTCACGCCGCCGACCTCGATGTCCTCCAGGGCCACCCGGCGCCGTCCGCTGTGCGGGATGGTGAGGTAGCGCAGGAGTTCCTCGACCGCCGAAGCGACCAGCTTCGGATCATCGCTCTCGCGCAGCCGGGCCAGCTGGTCCGGGTTCTGCAGCAGGGCCAGGGTGCCCAGCGCGATCATGTTCGCGGTGGTCTCGTGCCCGGCGGTCAGCAGCAGCATCCCCATGCCGGCCGCTTCATGCCGGGAGAGCTCGCCGGCCCTGACCCGCTCGGCCAGCGTGGAGAGCACGTCGTCGGCCGGGTGGGCGAGTTTGACGCCGATCTGCTGGTCCAGGTAGTCGAGCAGCTGCTGTGTGGCCACCCGCGCCTGCTCCACGGTGCTGGTGGTCTTGATCAGGATCTTGCTGTTGGCCTGGAAGAAGTCGTGGTCGGCATACGGAACGCCGAGCAGCTCGCAGATCACCAGTGACGGCACCGGCAACGCGAACGCCTGCACCAGGTCCACCGGCTTGGGCCCGGCGAGCATGGTGTCGATCAGGCCGTCGACGATCTTCTGAATGGCAGGCCGCAGCGCCTCCACCTGCCTGATGGAGAAGGCCGCGGTCACCATCCGGCGAAGCCGGGCGTGTTCCGGATCGTCCATGTTGATGAAGGTCCGCGACTGCCTCCGGCGCTCCTTCTGGGCCGGGCTCAGATGGGGGTAGTGCGGGAGGTCGCTGTCCGAACTGATCCGTGGATCGGCGAGTAGAGCCCGTACGTCCTCGTAGCGCGTGACCAGCCACGGGCTGCTGCCGTCCCACAGCCGCACCCGGCTGATCGGAGCCTGGTCCTGCAGGGTGCGCAGGGCCGGCGGCGGATCGAAGGGGCAGCGGGCAGCCCGGGTCATGGGGTAGTCCGGTACCTGCGCCGATGGCATATCGGTGCCGGGTGCCGCGTTGGTGCTCATGGTTCTCCGCCCTTTCCGGAAGTCGGATATGGGGGCAGTACCGGGACCGAGCCCGGCGCGCGTGGGGCGCGACGTGGCAGCGGAGCAGGTCCCGCCTGCTGGAGGAGACACCGAAGAGCGCAGCCAGGAGGATCAGGAGGGTGATTCGCCGCTGGAAATACGGGGTTGTGGGGCGGCTTGGATCATCCGCCGGACGATGGGCAGGGCCGTGCGCATGGCCTCGCCGAGCGCCCGCACGTCCTGCTCGGGCAACGCGGCCAGCATGCCGGCCACCCGGGCACTCTGCGTGCGCCGGCGCTCGGCCATCAGCTCTCGCCCGGCTTCCGTGATGGCAACCAGGCGGACCCGCCCGTCCTCGGGATGGCCCACTCGAGTGGCCAGGCCCTGGTCTTCCAGCCGTTGCACCAGGGCGGTCATCGACGGTTGGGCGATGCCCTCCGCCGCTGCCAGCGCGGTCAGCCGGATCGTACCTTCCTGCTCCAGTCTGCTGAGCGTCGAGGCGGTGGTCAGACTCATGCTCTGCCGGCCCGACAGGAGGTGCCTGACCAGTCCGGTGGCCAGCTCGTTCAGCGCCGTCGCCACCTCCTGGTGACCCTCTTCAGGTGTCTCATCCATACCCATACCTATATCACCCTTCTATATAGGATGTCTATATTCTCTATCTATATAGACATCCTATATAGAAGGGTGATATAAATGCCGTAGCCCCTCAGGGGTTCTGGTCACAACCAGGGCGCCACGGCGGCGCCCGAAGGAAGGTGATGACCGTGACCTGCACCTACGCCCCAGAGGCACCCCCTCGCACAGGCCCTGCTCGGAGTCCGTCGGCATCAGTCGACACATGGACCCTCGCGCACGACCCGGAAGCCGCTGGAGAGGCCCGCAAGATCACCAAAGAGCTGCTGGCTCAGTGGAGCGTCGCCGAGGACGCAGCCGACTCGGTCCTTCTGACCGTCTCCGAACTCGTCACCAACGCCGTGGAGCATGCCCAGCCTCCACTGAACTTCGGACTGAGCCACGACCCGGGCGCTCAGCGAGTGCACATCGAGGTGTCCGACGGAGGCCCCGCCGCCATGGACGGCGACTGGGCAGCCAACTGCACCCCTGACGAGCACGGCCGCGGACTGGAGATTGTCGATCAGCTCACCGCCGCGCACGGCCACCGTGAGGAAGCCGGACGCGCCGTCCACTGGGCCGACGTCACCAGCGCGCCCTGACTCGACCGCGCGGCAGCAGGCTGCGCCGGATGACGGCACCAGCCGTCGCATGGAGCGGCGGCTGCCGTCGAGCACAGCGAATCCCACAAATGGTCGTCTGTGAGAGTTCTACGATTGCCTCGAAGGTGATCACGTTTCCGCGGGTCGCCGCTCGCAGAAGACCTCTCGAAACCGGCATGCCATGCAAGGCACTTCTGAGGTGCAATACCACACCCCCACTTCGTCCTCGTGTCCGCTCTGCGAGAGGAACTCGAAGTGCCGGTGCCTGCAAGCCGAGGCCCTGGCCACGCGTGGAAGCAGGGTGGGCGCTCGCGGTCGTGTCACGCCCCCTATGGAGCAGCCGGCGAGAATCGGGCAGCCCGTACGTCGGCCGCCCGGCAGAAGCTGGCGAGCCGACTCGAAGCTCTTCTGCCCACGCGGTCGGTGGAGCCTCAACGGGCGGCGTCAAGCCGTGTTGAGGGGCACTCGGTAGCCAAGGCAATGAGGGGGCCGCCCAGACCGGCGGCCCCTATTTGATCAATGCGCTGACCTGCCTTGAGCTGATGACATCTGTCAAACGTTCGTCATCGTTGAGCGTCCTCCAACGGCCCCGAGACGGCCCGGGATCACTGCCCGACGAAAGGTTCCAGAACGAACACCGGGAACTCCTGCGAGGTCCTCTTCTGCACGTCGGCGTACCTCGGAAAGACGGCGACCGCGCGTTGCCACCACTCCGTCCTCTCCTTGCCGGCGGCCTCATGGGCCATCATGTCCTGCTTCACGGGGCCGTCCTGGAGTTCGACGTGCGGATCGGCCTTGACGTTGAAGTACCACAGCGGATGCTTGGGGGATCCGCCCAACGAGCCGACCACCGCATAGCGCCCGTGGTACTCGACGCGCATCACCGGCGCCTTGCGGATCTTGCCGCTCTTGGCGCCCCGGGTGGTCAGCACCACCACGGCCCGCCCTGTGTCCCACAGTGTCGTCCCCTTGGTGCCGCCGGAGCTTTCGTACACCTCCACTTGCTCGCGCACCCACTGCGTCGTGCTGGGTTCATACTCGCCCTCGAGAGGCATGGCATCCGTCCCCTCGTCGTAGGAATGTTCTCGCACCAAGCTCCAACGCCGGTGCGCGCATCAGACATTCCGGGCAGGGGTGACCTCGCAGGTGGATGCACTGCCCGCGGTCGGGTCCGGCTTCTCACCTGAGGCCATCGCTCCGAGGACCCACTCACGTCCGAGGAAGCCGACCTTCGCGAACGCCTCCAGGCCCAGGTACTCCAGAGCTCAAGGTCCGAGTAGCCGACAAGATCATCGCCTAGGTGCCAACGGCAGTTCCATCGGGCTCCGGGGCCGGTTTCGTAGATCGCCCAGAAGCTTGGCATCACCTCGGGCAAGAACCAGGGCAATCGCCCCTCAGTCGCCACGGCCTACCGCATCCTCGCCGAGGGCGAAACGGTCGACCTCAGGACCTTTCTCGCTTCGGGCCTACGCGCCTTGGCCTGCGAGTGCGACCTTCCGTCCGGTGCGTGCCGCTTCTCTGATCCGCTCCAGCATGCCGTGCCGCCGGACGGCGTGCCGGAAGTCGGGAACGCCGTCCTCATCTGGCCCAAGGCTCCCGGTGATCTGGTCGCGCAGAAGCGCGTACTCGTGGGCGACGTTGCAGGCGGGCTCGGCGGATCGCTCGGTCCATTGTGTCAGCGACCGCTGGTAGCGAGCGGGAACCGGAAGTTCGGTCAAGGCGCCCTCCCCTCCTCGGGCGCCGTACAGCCGCAGCCGCCCCTGGAACCACAGAGCCTGGTCGGCCTTGACGACGAGATCGCCCTCCGTGCCGTTGATCTCCCAATGAAACGCGGTGGCGCGGGACGTCCCACCGCGGAGGTGCACCGCGGCCACGGCCCCCGACTCCAGCACCCCCGTGACGGCGATCTGGTCCTCTGCGCTCTTGGCCGCGACCGCCCCGCTCGTGACGTGGGTGACCTCCGGGCGCAGGTTCTCGATGAGAGCCGACACCTCGCGGAACTCCCCGAGCACCATGGTCAGCGCGTCGACCGAGTGCCCGAAGGGAATCGACAGCAGCGTGGCGCCGCTCGTGACGTCCAGCACATACGCATGGCTGTCGTCGTAAGTTGCGCCCCCGATCCAGCCCGACCCGAGCATGCTGGTCGACAGCACCCGCCCTACGTAGCCCTCGGCGACCAAGTCCCGCAGATACCGAAGCGGCGGAGCCGACCGGGCCTGCAGGCCGACTCCTGTGAGCACACCCCTGCAATGCGCGAGGTCGGCCAGCTCCTCGGCCTGCGCGAGGTCGGCACCGAGCGGCCACTCGCTGAACACCATCTTCCCCGCTTCCAGCGCGGGTCGGATGAGCTCCAGGTGGTGCGGAACCTTCACCGTCACCACCACGAGGTCGACTTCCTCGCTGCGGGCCAGCTCCTCTGCGCTGTCGAAGGTCAGCGGCACCGCATACTTCTCGCCGGCGGCACGAGCCGATTCGACGGTGCTGGCGCTCAGCGCCCGCAACTCATATCCGTCGAGCCCGGCCAGCGCCGGCACATGGGCGGTGGCCGCCCAACCGCCACTCGCGCTCAGACCTACGACACCGACACGAATCAGCCCTCCAAGAGGGGAAATGGACGTCAAGTGCACCCCAGTGTTCGCGACCGCCTGCTTTCTCACCTCAGAACGGCCAATAGCCATGGAGGACACGGTCCAAGCTTCACGTTCAGCTACATGCCGAGGCCACCGCGCTCACCCGCCGGATCGCGGCGTTCATCCAGGCCAACAACCCGCAGTTGCTCGGACTCACCGGCGTCGGCCCGGACAGCGCGTCCATCTTGCTCATAGCCGCCGGCGACAACCACGACCGCCTCCGCGACGAGGCGTCCCTCGTGGCCCTGTGCGGCGCCAGCCCAGTCGAACACTCCTCCGGCAAGAACCAACGCCGACGGCTCGACCAAGGCGGGAACCGACAGGCCAACGTCGCCCTTTAGTTAGGTCTGCGCGGGGGCCTCCGCGGTGACGACATAGAGCGTCACCGCAGCGAAGAACGGACTCCGTACGAGGTGGTCCAGCCACCCTTCGGCCTGCCGACGGGTGAGATAGCCGGCGGCCACGGCGCGCTCTCGGTGTTGCGTTGGAGACCGAGAACCTAGTCGGCGGAACGGACTTCGCGAAAGACCGAGGTGACCGGGACGACTGACGTGACGGCGAATCCCGCTTGCTCGGCCAGCCGAGGCAGCTGCCGCCCGACGATGGCATTGCGCACGATCCGGTCGGTGATATGGCGGGTGTACGCCCGGGCGACATCCAGGTCCGGGTGGTCGACGGCGAGTGAGTCCCAGTCGGGCTCGGCCATGACGAATCGGCCGCCAGGACGCAGGACCCGCCGCGCCTCCGCCAGAACCCCAGGAACGTCGGCAGCGTGTTGGAGCACGCGGTCGGTGCGCACCCGATCCGCAGAGCAAGGGGGCAGCGGCAGCGTATGCACGTCGGCCATCAGCACATCGGCGTGCGGCAGGCCGGCAACGCGGGTCAGCGCCTGACGGGCCATCTGAGGGTCGGAGTCGACCCCTAGAACCATCCCTGCGGGTGCTGCTGCACGTGCCAGCGCACCGAGGTCGGTGCCCGGCCCGCAGCCCAGGTCCAGGACAAGGTGGCCTGGTTGGATGGCCAGCGTGTCGAGTACGGCCTGCTTGTAGGAGTGCGCGAGATCGGTGGTGGCGAGCCGATCCTGGTGGCGATCTTGTCGGGGACCACGGCCTCGAAGATGCGCCCCGCGACCTGGGCAAGGACCTCGATTTCGCCTTTGAGCATCTCGCGGCCGGCAAAGGTCAGACGCATCGGGCGTCGCCTGCCCTCTCCGTCCAGATACTCGATCAATCCCTTGCCGCGCAGCCGTGTCAACGCGCTGGACAGGCTGCCGCGGCCGAGTCTCTCGCCGGTCATCCGCTCAAAGGCTTCGATGGTGCGTGTCACCGACCCCCTCTACGCCCTGTACGCCCGCCGACTTCGCCGACAACTCCAGGGCGGGGAACTGCCCAGGCACATCGGACTGATCATGGATGGCAACCGCCGCTGGGCGCGCCAACGAGGTATCGGGAACCCGAGCCTCGGCCATAAGTACGGTGCAGAGCACGTCGAGAACGTGCTGTCCTGGTGCGAGGCCCTCCAGATCAGGCATGTCACTGTGTTCGTCTGCTCCGCCGAGAATCTCCAACGGCGCGGCGACGCCGAGGTCGCCTTCCTGATGCAGGTGATCGAGGAAGTCCTGACCCGGCACCTCGCCCGGCCGCTGCCGTGCTGGCAGGTGCATATCGCCGGAGCGCTCGACACGCTGCCCGACACCACTGCCCGCGCCCTCAAAGAGGCAGTCGAGGTCACACGGGAGTGCCCCACAGGGGCGCACGTGACCCTCGCCGTCGGTTACGGCGGCCGCCAGGAACTCGTGGACGCCATGCGGGATCTGCTGTACGAGCAGGCGGAGACCGACAGGCCGTTGCGGGACCTCGCCGCCCACCTGACCGCGGACGACATCGCCCGCCACCTGTACACCGCCGGCCAGCCGGACCCAGACCTCGTCATCCGCACCAGCGGAGAGCAGCGCATGTCGAACTTCCTACTATGGCAGGGCGCTTACTCAGAACTGTACTTCTGCGAGGCGTATTGGCCGGCATTCCGTGAGATCGACTTCCTGCGTGCCGTACGCGCGTACGCCGCCCGACAGCGCCGCTACGGCGCCTGAGAAGAGCCCGCCATGAATGATCTTGAAGTCGTTGATCGTGCCGGGCAGTGTCGGCAAGAGCCACCGGATCCGCCCAACGTGGTCGGCGAGCAGGCCGGGTTTTCCCCTGGTTCAGGCGTATTTGCCGAGGTCGCTGGCCTGAAGGGCGGCCTGGTCGTTGATGCCGATGACGTAGCCGTCGGGGTCGCGGAAGTAGAACATGCGCTGGCCGGTGTGGTCAGTGTCGGTGTCCTTGATGATCTCGGCGTGCTCGGCGATGTGGTCGTGGGCGGCGTCGAAGTTGTCCACGGCAAGGTAGAACATGCCGGCGAACCCGATGGGGGTGTCCGCCAGGACGGGCAGCCAGTTCTTCAGGTCGGCGTTGCTGTAGAGCATCCCGCAGAATCCGCCCTGGTAGGTCAGCATGTGAATGTCGTCCCCTGGGCTGGCGGTGCTGGAATCGACGTCGAAGCCGAGCTTCTTGTAGAACGCGATGCTGGCGGCGGTGTCCTTGACGCTCAGGCAGGGAGCGAACGGCATGAGTCCTCCATGGTCAGGTGCGGCCTTCGCCGGGGTGCGAGCGCGGGGGCCGGCATACGGCGGGCACTCCGGGGTTCCCTTCTCCGCCGGTCGGGGCGGGGGTGCACTCCGGGGGCCGCCGTCCCGGTGAGAGCAGCCGCTGTGAGCGGCTGTGCCAGCGGGCGCTGCTGATGCAGAAGGGCTGGCCGGAGAGGTCGAGCAGGACGGTCCAGTGGTCCCCGCCCGGCTGGTGGGCGGGTTTGGTGGCGCCCAGTTCCAGGAGCCGCTTCTGCGCCGCCTCGACGTCGTAGAACGTGACGTCCATGTGGCAGGCGAGTTCGTCCTGAGGCCAAGCCCTTCTTCCCACACGTTGGCGCCTCAGGGACGTCGCTGCTGTCCGTGGCGGAGGTTGTGCAGCCGTTCACGGGTGGCGGGGGCAGGTCGGCCACCACGCATTCCCAGGCGTGGTGGAGCATCTCGGTGAGTTCTTCGACGGGCACGGTGCCTTCGTCCAGGTGCACGGTGATCCAGTGCCACCGGCGCCCTTGGTACCACGGGCGAACTGCCGTGTGTTGTTGGCACAGGTGCAGGGCGAGGTGGGGTTCGCACCTGACGGTTACCTGCTCGGGGTGCGCTTTGGTCGCTGCCGCGAGCATGACGAAGATGCTGCCGCCGACTTTGTAGACGGGCCTGCTGGGGCCCCACGGTTCTTCCTCCGTCACCTCCGGCAACGCGAGGGCGAGCGCCGCGACTTCTTCGGGGGCATGGTTACGTCCTTCGTACGGGCCGGTGGCTGGGGCCGGCTCACGGCGGGTGGCGCGCGCTGCCACGCAGTGGGGCCGGCCCGCGCGGCGTCGTGGCGGCGATGACGCGTCGTGGCGGCACACTGTGGGATGCGCGACGCCCGGAACCCGGCCCGCGGCGCGTAGGAGCGCGTCGTGACTGCATCGGGTTCCCGGGCGCCGCGTTCAGCGGTAGTCGTCGGCCTTCGGCGCCTGTCCGGTCCGCATGAAGTCCTGGAAGTAGCGGACGGAGTCGGGGGCCGAGCCGTCGGCGTCGGTGAAGCCGTACTCCTTGGCCAGTGTGCCGACGGACAGGGATTGGCCGTTGTAGCGTGCCACGTCCGGGTCGGTGGCGAGTGCGGTGACGGCGCGGGCGGTGAAGACGGGGGTCTCGGAGATCGCGAAGGTGGAGTCCACCGTGCAGCCGTCGCGCCAGTTCTCCTCGGTGATGCCGAACGCGTCGAGCATCGCCTCGGTGCGCATCCAGCCCGGAGCAAGACCGAGTGCCGTGCAGCCGTATTCCTTCACCTCTTCGGCCAGTGCCCACGTCATCCGGAAGGGTGCGAATTTGGCGAGGTCGAAGGCGAAGGGGGCGCGGTAGTGGCTGCGGTTGAACTCCTCGGTCCCGTCGGTGAGTTCCACGACCAGTCCGCCGGGTCGCCGGATCAGCAGGGGCAGGGCGTAGTGGCTGGTGACGTAGTAGGTCTCGATGCCGAGCTGGAGCATGCGCCGGCCCTTGTCCAGGTCGCATTCCCACATCTTCTTGCCGCGCTCGACGAGGTGCTCCGCGCCCCAGATGGTGTTGACGAGGATGTCCAGCCGTCCTTGTTCCCGGTCGATGCGCTCGGCCAGCGCCTGAACCTGGTCCGCCTGGAGGTGATCGACCACCGCGGCGATGCCTTCGCCGCCGGCGGCGGTGACCAGCTCGGCGGTCTGCTCGATGGTCTCCGTCGGCCGGCCCGTCTCGCTGACCGTGCCGCGGGTGGTGCGGCCGGTCGCATAGACGGTGGCCCCGGCCCGGCCGAGTTCGACGGCGACAGCACGGGCCGCGCCGCGACTGGCCCCCGTGACCAGCGCCACCTTTCCGGCCAGCACCTTCTCCCCACCCGCACTCTGACTCTTCTGCGCCTTCACGGCATTAGCTCCTTTTTTGCGTCGATAGTCATGGAGGGGAGTATGAGGCGGATATAGGGCGCTTTCTGTCCTGCTTGCCGCGCCCGTCGACATTCACCCAAGTGCTCCGCCTGCCGGGGCTTGCTCAACGTCACCGACTTCGATGCCGGCCGGACATTGCCGCGATCGGAACAGGCAACCGCCGAATCCGGAGAACCCCATCCACACGGCCCGCCGGCCCCGGTATGGGTCCCGTTGGTCGGCTCAGCCCTGCGGCATGGTGAAGAGGCCGAAGCGGTTGCCGTGCGGGTCGGTCAGGCGGGCGAAGACCAGGCCGTAGGCGGTGGCTTCGGGGCCGTACTCCACCGCTCCGCCGAGCGAGAGGGCCCTGGCGACGTCGGTGGGCACGTCCGTGGCCAGGAACGTGGGCATGGCGAACTCCGCGCCGTCCGCAACCGCGCTGTAGTCGTGCATGCCGCCGGTGGGGGCCGGGCCGGTGAAGATGCTGAAGTACGGCGTGCTCACCGACCCCGGGTCCTGCTCGAAGCGCCAGCCGAACGCCTGGGCGTAGAAGGCCCGCGTCGCCTCGGCGTCGGTGGTACCGATCTCGAAGCTGGCGAACGCGCCCGGCTGGGGCCGGCCCGGCCCCTGCTCCGCCTCCTGGGCGCCGGTGCGAGAGACGAGCGTGAGGACGTTGCCGCGCGGGTCGGTCACGCGGGCGCGGACGGTTCGGTCGCTATCCGGGGCGGCCGAGGCGATCACGGTGGCGCCCAGCTTCTCCAGCCGTGCCGCGTCGGCGGCCACGTCATCGGAGAGGACGCGCAGGCTGGTGGCTTCCTTGCCGCCGGTGGCGTGCTGCCGGATGAGGCCCATCGGGGCGGCCGCGCCCGGGGCGGTGATCCGGATGCGTGTGGAGCCGTCGGCACCGTAGCCGGGTTCGGTGGCGAAGGTCCAGCCCAGCAGCGGGCCGTAGAAGTCCGTAACGGCCTTGGCGTCAGCGGTGTCGATCTCGAACCCGGAGATCATGTCGAGGCAGGACAGTTCCATGGCGCTTTCCTTTCAGAGCTTTCACAGGATCGGGAGAAGCAGAGGGGTTTCTCCCGGCTTGAACGCCACCGTAGGAGCCCTTTAGGACACCTCACGTCACCATTGCCTGGCAGGCTGAAAGGCATGACCCAGGACCTTCCCGCCCGGATGCTGCGCCTGCTGTCCCTGCTGCAGATGCGCCGCGATTGGATCGGCGCCGACCTCGCCGAACGCCTCGGTGTCACCCTGCGCACCATTCGCCGCGACATCGACCGCCTCCGCGACCTGGGCTACCCCGTCCACGGCACCACCGGAAAGGCCGGCGGCTACCGCCTGGCCGCCGGAACCGACCTCCCGCCGCTCCTGCTCGACGACGAGGAAGCCGTCGCCATCGCCGTCGCCCTGCGCACCGCCACCAGCGGCGTGCGCGGTATCGAGGAGAGCGCGGTGCGCGCCCTGGCCAAGCTGGAGCAGGTCCTGCCCGCCCGCCTGCGCCACCATGTCGCGGCCCTGCACACCGCCACCGTCCCCGTGCCCTGGGCCGGCGGCCCGCAGGCCGACCCCTCCGCGCTGGCGACCCTGGCCGCGGCCTGCCGCGACCATGAGGTCGTCACGTTCACCTACGCGTCCAAGAGTGACGCCGCGGTGGGACGGCGCCGCGCCGAACCGCACGGCCTGGTGGTCGCCGGCGACCGCTGGTACCTGGTCGCCTACGACACCGACCGCGCCGACTGGCGCACCTTCCGCGTCGACCGCCTCACCGACCCGGCCCCCACCGGCCGCCGCGTCACCCCACGGCCCCTGCCCGCCGCCAACGCGGCAGCCTTCCTCGCCGCACGCATCGCCGCCGCTCCCGCCCCCTACACCCTGACGGCCACCGTGCCCCTCGACGCCGAGACCCTGCGCGCTCGCCCCGGGACCCTCCCCGACCGCGTCCGCCCCGTCGACGAACACACCAGCACCCTCGACCTCACCGCCGACGACCCCCGCCACCTCGCCGCCCAGCTCTTCCACCTCGACCCCGGCAGCACCGTAAACGGCCCCGCCGAACTCGCCCCACACCTGGAGGAACTGGGACAACTGCTGCTCCGCACCGCCCGCGCCCTCGCCCAACCCCGCGACGGGACGGACAAGCACGGCGCGGACCAGCACGGCACCGACGGCACCGTGAACCGCTGACGGCACGCACACCCGCCGCCCGGCCCGCCGCCCGCATCACCACCGTGCACCGGGCCGGGTTCGTCACGGCGGACGAACCGCCCGGCCTACTTGGGCGGTAGTTCGGCGGCGGCCTCCCAGCCCAGATGCAGCCAGTCGTCAAGGACGTCGTCATCGAGGGCCTCTCCCGCCACCAGCAGCCAGCCCTTCGACACCCGGCCCTTGACCTCGAACGGCCGCGCACCGGGCCGGGCCAGGGCCTCCACGGCGTCCTCCGGCGCGACCCGCACGAACAACTCGTCGCCCACCACACCGGCCACCGTGTTGCCCTGCGCCATGAAGACCAGCCCGCCGAACATCTTCTTCACCGTGACCGGCTCGGTAGCCTCCAACTTCTCCCGAACTCTCTCCGCCAACACCTCGTCGTGAGCCGTGGAGCGACGCGCGCCAGGCCGCCACGACGGGAGAGCCGCGCGGCGATCGAGCGGCCATACCCTCCAGCACCCGCCCTCCGGCATCGCCCACGCCTTCCTCATCACGGGATGTCTCGGCGAAGGGTGCGTAGAGGGTTGTCAGAGTTCTCAAAAAGCGTGCCTTTTCCCGGGCCCTCGCCGCTGTCCCGCCTCCGGATGCCATCCTTTCAGCGCGGGGTGCGCGCGGGTTGCAGACAGCTCTGCGTCTTCCCGTCAATCCAGCCGACCTTGAGGGTTTCAGAGTGCTGCAGGAAATCCGCACAGAGACAGGGGGCGTCAACTCCCTCCTGCTGGCCCAGCCCTCCCCCATCACTCCGCGTCGGACATGAGCTGAGCTGCGAGCCAGAACTGGACGGCAGCCATCTCCGATGCCTCCTGGCTCGTACGCGGGGCCCATTGTGCACTGGGACGCGGGCCCCACTCCGTACCGGGAAGTTCACGCGCCTGCTCGCAGGCTGCAGTGAGCATGGCATCAAGGATCCCGGACGACCTTTGGATAGGGGACTTGGGTCGCCATACCACCTCCTCCGGTACACCGAGTGCTGCCGCGGCCATCCGCAAGGGCACCTTGTCCCACGTCCGGCCCGCACCATCCGTGCGCCATATCGCGCGGTAATCGATCCGGCGGGTGATGGCGAGCAGACCCGAATGCTGCATGGTGCGGCACCAACGGGCCGGTGCTCCGGCGTCCACGACCTCGCCGATGTCGACGGCCGGCCGGCGGTCGGTGCAGTATTTGGCCGCTTCCGCGAGGATGCCGTCGTCGAATTCCTCCTGGGAGCTCACTGGCGGATGGCCGCCCAGGGTCGCCGTATCAGCTCCTTCACCGGTGAGCACAATCCCACGCCCCCGCAGGAAAGGGCCGACCGCCATCATCGCCACTGCCACCCGTCGAGGCCGTCTGGTCCCTCGTGCGCAGAGCAATGGCCAACACCGCTTTCGCCACACCCGACCGCCTCGACCATGGACTCCGCCGCGAGTTACGCAGAATCCAGCGTCACCCCCGCCTGATCGACGGCTGCCTCAGCGCCACCGACCTGCCCCTCACAACCCCGACCCCACCCTGAAAACCTCAATAGCTGGGGGCCGCCGAGCGCGCCGCGCTCGGCCAAGGGGTGACCATACGGCGCGGCCAGGGCTACACACCCTGCGCGTAAGCGCCGTCCCCGCCGTGCACCGGGAGCTCCTCGACCGCTGCCCGCCGCTCGACGGCGGCGAAGGCACCCCCGCGGTCCCGGCCCCGCGCAAGGCCCGCCGCGAGTACGAGAACCGCGTCAGCACGCACCACGTGTCATGCTGCGGGCTTCTGCAGCCAGTCTGCTTCGATGGTCCAGAAAATGTGGCGCGCACCGAGGTAGTCGTGGGCGAAGTCCGTGAACCGTTCGCGGGTGTACGGCTTGCCGGTCTTGGGGTCCTTGGCGTTGATGTCGGGTTCCTGGACGGCCATCGCGACGAGGGGGAGGGAGTCCTTGTATGCGTGGAGGAACTTGTAGGAGTTCTCCATCTGGTACGGCCGGTCCGGCAGGGTGTCCGGGCCTCCGATGCCTATCTTCTTGTCCCTGGCAAGGTCGAACATTTCCTTCATGCGCTTGTGGTCGTCGTCGTCCGGCAGGAAGTTGATGTACTGGATGAACTGCGTCTTGGTGAAGACCTTCTTGCCGAAGCGCATGTTGTCGATCTCGGCGTCGATGTAGGACTTCGAGGTGTACTTGGTGTGATCGGTCTTGGTGTCCACCTCGACCGCGGTCTCCGGAAGGTTCACCCCGGCGAGCTTGCCGTCGAACTTGGCCGCCATCGCCTTCAGTAGGGCCTGGAAGTCCGTCCGCACGTCCTTGTTCCACTGCGCGACCATGGCCCCGTGTGTGGTGGGGTTGTCGGGGTTCTCGTCGATCGTCGGCGCGACCCCGCCCTCGTCCTTCACGTACTGGGGGACATTGGCGTCCTTCATGGCGACATCGAAGAACCGATCCTGAACCTGGACGAACAGCTTCTTGTGGCGTTCCTGGAGATACCTCAGGGCATTGTCCAGCCGCGACCACTTGTACTCCCCCTTCTTCCCCTCAAGGGCCTTCCAGGGCACCACCACCTGCACGCCGCCGATATCCGAACGATCAATCATGGCCTTGACCTTCGGGTCCTCGCCGGACGTGGCATCCTCGAAGGCGCCGAGCGACATGTACAGATTGTCCGTCACCTTGCCGGGGGACACCGAGGCGGCGGCCTTGCCGGGGGCGAGAGCCGCGACGGCTACCCCGACGGTGGCTGTCAAGGCCACGGCCGTGAGGACAACAGATCCGGCTGCACCACGTTGCGTCTTCATGAACAAGACGCTAGGGGAAGGTTCTAAGTGAAAGATAAGAGCGTTCGTCAGTGGGTGTGGGCACAGGGTGTGAGCACATGGATGCGCCGCCCGGACCAGCGAAGGCACGTTGTGCGGTGCGGGATGGACCGGCATGCTCAGTAGTTGATGGTGTGGTTTTGCAGAATCCGATGTGCCATGCCGCCGGTTTCGAGGTTTGTGGAAGACCTCAGCGTGAAGTACTCACGGAACGTGGATACGTGGTGGGTGCTCAGCAGCGCGATGGTGCGGTTCCACGTGCCGCCGTCCACGGTGCGCCACAGGTCGAGCAGTGAGCCGCCCACGTTGCCCTGGACGGAGTCACCGTCGTCATACGTGGAGTCGTGGGCGAAGCTGATGGATATTCCGTTGTCGCCGACGTAGTGGTAGTCACCCAGGACGTAGGCGGCGGCCGAGTCGGCGAAGGCTTCCGCCCATGCGCAGGATTCGGAACTCGCCTTGTTGACCCAGTGCGGGCTGCAGTGGGTGATCCGGGGGAACCAGCCGCCGAACAGCCTGTGTTGGAGGAAGTGCGCGCTCTCGTGCAGCACCGTGTGTTCGGAGTCGGGCACGGCGCCGGCCAGGTGGACGGTGTTGTGCTGGGTGTCGTAGAAGGCGTCGGATGGTGCCGATGAGTCCCACTGCATGGTCAGTTCGGTGCATGTGTTGCCGTCGGTCTCGCGCGCGCTCCAGCAGTTGCTCTTGGGGTTGTCACGCTTCCACCACAGCTCGTTCGCGGTGTCGAAGGCGTGCCAGGCGCGCATGTCACCGAACTGCGGCTTCATGGTTCCCAACCGTCTGCTGGCCGATACAGCGGTCTGTACGGGAGAGTTCCAGGTGAAGGTGGCTCCTGACCCGTTGGTCACCTTCCAGAGCCGGCTGCTCTCCGCCGAGACCCGGACCCACATCTGGTCCATCGACCGTGTGGCCTCGGGGGTGTAGCACGCCCGGAAGCCACCGTCGGTGACATCCGTGAGCAGGGCTTGGGTGTTGAGCTTCCGCGCGCTGCCCAACGCCTGCTCCCGTCCCCACAGTTCGACGTTGGCGTTGCGTACCGGTTTGGTCTTCCACGGTTTGTCGGGTCCGCTCTCGGCTGACTGGTGGTCGAAGTGGAGGGAGCCGGTCAGGCAGATCCTCTTGGCGACCGCACTGGCCCCGCCGGAGAAGAGCAGGGGAAGGGAGATGGCGGCTGCCATCAGGACGGCTCCGCAGCCTGCGATGACGAACTTTTTCAGGTGAAAGCGGTGTGCTTCTTGATCCATCGTGGGACTCTCCGGTCGTCATTGTCGGACGGCCCGATGCTCGGCAGGAGTGCGGCCGGTGCGCCGTCGGTCGTGACGCTGCGCGACGCGAGGCCCCGCGCGGGGCTCACATCCCCCGCGGGGCCTCGCTATCGCTTGTTGACGGCCGGGGCTTCGGTCGTCAGTCCTCGTCCGGGGTGGTGGGGAGCTTGGCCTGGATGAGATCCATGACCGAGGCATCAGTGAGGGTGCTGACGTCGCCCAGGGTGCGGTTTTCCGCCACATCGCGGAGGAGACGGCGCATGATCTTGCCCGAGCGCGTGGTGGGCAGGGCGGTCACGGTGAGGATGCGCCTGGGTTTGGCGATCGGGCCCAGTTCCCGGGCGACGTGTGTGCGGAGTTCTTCTGCGAGGGCGTCGGATTCCGAGGCGCTGTTGCGCAGAATGACGAAGGCGCAGATGGCCTGGCCGGTGGTCGGGTCGCTCGCGCCGACCACCGCGGCCTCGGCGACCGCGGGGTGGGAGACGAGGGCGGATTCGACCTCGGCGGTGGAGATGTTGTGGCCGGAGACCAGCATGACGTCGTCGACCCGGCCGAGCAGCCAGATGTCGCCGTCCTCGTCCTTCTTGGCACCGTCTCCGGCGAAGTACCTGCCCTTGAAGCGGGACCAGTAGGTGTCGACGTAGCGCTGGTCGTCGCCCCAGATCGTGCGGAGCATGGACGGCCAGGGCTCGGTCAGGACGAGGTAGCCGCCGGCGCCATCGGGGACCTCGTGCCCCTTGTCGTCCACGACGGTCGCGGCGATTCCGGGCAGCGGCATCTGCGCCGAGCCGGGCTTGGTCGCCGTGACGCCCGGCAGCGGGCTGAGCATCATCGCGCCCGTCTCGGTCTGCCACCAGGTGTCGACGATCGGGCATCGGCCGCCGCCGATGTGCTCCCGGTACCAGACCCATGCCTCGGGGTTGATCGGTTCGCCGACCGACCCCAGCAGGCGCAGTGACGACAGGTCGTACTCGGCCGGTATGTGGTCGCCCCACTTCATGAAGGTGCGGATGGCGGTGGGGGCGGTGTAGAGGATGGTGACACCGTACTTCTCGACGATTTCCCAGAAGCGGCCCTGGTGCGGGGTGTCCGGGGTGCCCTCGTACAGGACTTGGGTGGCGCCGTTGGAGAGCGGGCCGTAGGTGATGTACGAGTGACCGGTCACCCAGCCGATGTCCGCGGTGCACCAGAAGACGTCGGTCTCCGGCTTGAGGTCGAAGACCGCGTGGTGGGTGTACGACACCTGGGTGAGGTAACCGCCGGTGGTGTGCAGGATGCCCTTGGGCTTACCCGTCGTCCCGGAGGTGTACAGGATGAACAGCGGGTGCTCGGCCGGGAACGACTGCGGGTGGTGCTCGGTGGACTGGCGGCCCACCACGTCGTCCCACCACAGGTCCCGGTCCCCGTCCCAGGCGGTCGGCTCGCCCGTGCGGCGCACCACCAGGACGTGCTCGACGGTGGGGCACTTCGCCACCGCACGGTCGACGACCGGCTTGAGGGCGGAGGGCTTGCCCCGGCGGTAGCCGCCGTCGGCGGTGATGACCAGCTGGGCGTCCGCGTCCTGGATGCGGGCGGCGACCGCTTCGGCGGAGAAGCCGCCGAAGACGACCGAGTGCGGGGCGCCCAGGCGTGCGCAGGCCAGCATGGCGATGACCGCTTCGGGGATCATCGGCAGGTAGATCGCGACCCGGACGCCCGCGACCACGCCGAGTTCCTCCAGCGCGTTGGCGGCCTGGGCGACCTCGTGCTGCAGCTCGGCGTAGGTGATCGTACGGCTGTCTCCGGGCTCGCCCTCGAAGTGGATCGCGACCCGATCGCCCAGGCCGTTCTCCACATGCCGGTCGACGCAGTTGTACGCGACATTGAGCTGGCCGTCGGCGAACCATGAGGCGAAGGGCGGGTCGGACCAGTCCAGCGTCTCGGTCGGCGGCACCGTCCAGCTGAGACGGCGGGCCTGCTCCGCCCAGAAGCCGATCCGGTCGGTGGCGGCCTTCTCGTAGCTGTCGGCGGTGACGTTGGCAACCGCCGCCAGGGCGGCCGGCGGGGCGAACCGCCGTTCCTCATGGAGAGGTTTCGCCAGGCTTTCGTCATTCACGATGTGCTGTTCCTTGGAGTCGTTCGTAGGGTGGGGACCAAGTGGTGTGCTGCGTGGCGACGGCGTCGCCGATTCGGGGGTCAGTGCGCGCCGGCACCGGTGAGGGAACGCACCTCCAGCTCCGCGTACTTGTCCGGGTCGGTCTCACGGGAGGCGAGGGTGCCCAGCCAGCCGGCCAGGAAGCCGACGGGGATGGAGACCAGGCCGGGGTTCTCCAGTGGGAACCAGTGGAAGTCCGCACCCGGCACCAGTGACGTGGGCGTGCCGGAGACGACCGGGGAGAAGAGCACCAGCACCACCGAGGCCACCAGGCCGCCGTAGATACTGCACAGCGCGCCGGTGGTGTTGAACCTCTTCCAGAACAGGCTGTAGAGGATCGTCGGCAGATTGGCCGATGCCGCGATGGCGAAGGCCAGTGCCACCAGCGCCGCGGTGTTGAGCTTGTCGGCGAACATGCTCAGGACGACGGCCACCATGCCGATCCCGACCGCGGCGAACCGCGCCGTTCTGATCTCCTCGCGCTCGCTCGCCTTCCCCTTGCGCACGGCGTGGGCGAACAGGTCGTGGGCGAAGGAGGTGGACGACGTGAGGGTGAGGCCGGCCACCACCGCCAGGATCGTGGCGAAGGCGATTGCGGAGGTCACCGCGAGCAGTGTGGCGCCCAGGGTGGTTCCGGGGCCGCCGCCGAGCGCCTCGGCCAGCATCGGCGCGGCCGTGGTGCCCGCCGGGTTGGCGGCCTTGATCGTCGAGTGCCCCACCAGCGCCGCCGCGGCGAAGCCCAGCACGAGCGTCATCAGGTAGAAGACGCCGATGAGGCCGATCGCCCAGTTCACCGAGGTCCGGGCGGTCTTGGCGGTCGGCACCGTGTAGAAGCGGACGAGGATGTGCGGCAGGCCCGCGGTGCCCAGGACCAGCGCGACACCGAGACTGATGAAGTCCAGCTTGGTGGTGGGGCCGGCGCCGTACTTCAGGCCGGGCGAGAGGAAGGCGTGGCCCTTGCCGCTGGCTTCGGCCGCCGAGCCGAGGAGCGAGGAGAGGTTCCAGCCGAACTTGCTCATGACCAGAACGGTCAGCACCAGCGTTCCGACCATCAGCATCCCGGCCTTGACGATCTGCACCCAGGTGGTGCCCTTCATGCCGCCCACGACGACGTAGAGGATCATCAGTACGCCGACGCCCAGGATGATCCACTTCTTGGGCGCGTCACCGGAGATGCCGAGCAGCAGGGCCACCAGAGACCCTGCGCCGACCATCTGCGCGAGGAGGTAGACCACGGAGATCACGATGGTCGAGATGCCCGCGGCGGTACGTATCGGCCGCTGACGCAGCCGGAAGGCGAGCACGTCCGCCATGGTGAACCGGCCCGTGTTGCGCAGGGGTTCGGCCACCAGGACCAGCGCCAGGATCCAGGCGACGAGGAAGCCGACGGAGTACAGGAACCCGTCGTACCCGAAGAGTGCGATAAGGCCGGTGACGCCCAGGAACGAGGCGGCCGACATGTAGTCGCCGGAGATCGCCAGGCCGTTCTGGAATCCGGAGAACGAGCGGCCGCCGGTGTAGAAGTCCGTGGTGCCCTTGGTCTGCCGGCTCGCCCACAGGGTGACGCCCAAGGTGGCCGCCACCACGGCCAGGAACAGGCCGATCGTCAGCCAACGGCCGCCGCCCGCAGCCGGGGCGGCCAGGGCCGTCTGTCCGAGTTGAGTGATCATGCCGCGGTCCCCTCCGCCACGATGTGGCTGTGCGCGCGGATCCGGGCCTGCTCGATGTCGTCCTTGATCTGTTCCGCGAGCGGGTCCCGCCGGCGGTTCGCATGCCGCGAGTAGAGCCACGCGGCGAGGAAGGTCGCAGCGAACTGGGCGAGTCCGAGGAAGAGCGCGACGTTCAGATTGCCGACGACCTTGCCGGCCATGAGGCCCGGCGCGTAGCTGGACAGCAGGACGTACAGCAGATACAGGCTGAGCACCGCGGTGGTCGCCACTGCGGCGAACACCCGCTGTGAGCGCCGGAGCCGGCGGAACGGCTCGCCCTGCTGCGTCGTCCGGAACACCGCGGCGGTGAGGTCGTCAGTAGCGGGTGGGGTTCCCGTGCTGCCGGCCGTGGAACTGCCGGGAGGGGAGGCGTGCGTGGTCATGTGCCTTTCCAGTGGTGGGACTTCGGTGTGACCCGGCAGCCGGACTGGCCACGGGCGGTTGGCGCCGGCCGGTTCACGGCGACGGTGAACCGGCTCCCCCGCCGGTCGGTGAACGGCAGAGGGACTCGGGTCGGCGCGGAGTACGGGACGGCATGAGCCGGCTTCCGACTGACGCGCGGTGCCGCACGGCACCCGGTCGCATGACCCTTGTCCAGCCAAAGTGTGGGGCTGGATCGGCCACGATGCATGACGGGCCGTACCGAAGGATTAAGGGATCGCCGTACGGGGAAGCGCACCGAAAGATCCCTCGGCCGCCGTCCGTCGCGAGCCGTTCCGGGCCCCTTACCGGAAAATTATCGATCCCTTACACGTCGGCGCCACGCTTCTCGGCAGAGCTGCCGGCCCCGGCGCATATGGGCTGATCCCCCGCCATGTCGCCCGTGGGCCGGCAGCTCCGCAGCCAGGTAAGCCAGCGTTCCCCCGGGAAGGGGGGCCGCCCTCCAGACAGTCGTGGTGTGACATGCCGACCAATCCCGCAGAGACCGCTCCCCACGCGGAACGAGGCGCGGTCCGGTGCTGATCGGGCGGGAACGTGAGCTGGACACGCTCGCCCGGCTGCTCGGGGACTCCTGGACCGGCCCTGACTCCGTTGTCATCACCGGGGGTTGGGGGTGCGGGAAGAGCGCACTGCTGCGGGCCGCCCTGGCGGACATCCGCCAGGACCCCGGCACCTGCGTCGTCTCGGCGGTCGCGGACCCACTGGAGCGCGACCTGCCCTTCGGCGTGGTCCGCCGGCTCTTCGAGGAGCTGGCCGCCGACGACTCGTCGGGGCTGCCGTTCTGCGACGGGACTCTGGACGCCGCCCAGGTGCTCGCCCCGTGGGCACAGCGACGGGACGAGCCGGCGTCCGCGATGTCGGGGCAGGATGCGGAGGCCCTCGGCGACCTGTACCGGCTGTGCGTCAGACTGGCGGGTGGCAGAAGGCTGTTGATCGCCGTCGACGATCTGCAGGGGGCCGATCCGCACTCCCTCCTCTGGCTGCGGTACCTGCTGCGCAGGGCCGACAACCTGCCGCTGTTCGTCCTCACCACGCTCGGTCCGGGGGATGCACATCCGCACGCTGCCGCCGTGGCCGCCGTCGAGCCACTGTTCCAGCATCGGCTGACACTCGACGGTCTCGCCGACGACGCCGTCGAGGCCCTGGCGGCCCACGTTCTGGGCGAGGCCCCGGAGCAGCCGTTCACCCTCGCCTGCCGGGAGGCCACCGGCGGCAACCCTCTTCTGCTGCACGCCGTGTTGCGTGGGCTGCGGACTTCCGGGCAGCGCCCTCGGACGGCACCGGCAGACCTGATCACCGGCCATGTCCCGGCCGACCTGGGCTCGGCCGTGCTCACCCGGCTGCAGGAGGTCGATCCACACGCCGTGCGCACGGCGCAGGCCGTCGCGGTGCTCGGGGGTACGCCGGGCATCGACCTGATCACGGCGGTCACCGGCCTGCCGGAGCCGGCCGTCGCGGACGCCGCACACCGGCTGGTGGGCACGGGGTGGATGACCGGGACGGAGCACGGCCTGTCCTTCGTCTGCGACGTCCTGCCGACGGCAGTCGCCGCGGTGGTGCTGCCGAGCCGGCAGCGGGACCTCCATCTCCGGGCGGCCGAGCACCTGCTGGCCCACGAGGCTCCGCTGCCGCGGGTGGCCGCTCATCTGCTGCTCAGCCCCCTGGGCGAGCCGTGGGTGCCGGAGGCGCTCGGCCGGGCGGCGACGCTGGCCGTGGAGCAGGGCGACGACGCGCACGCAGCCGCCCTTTTGCGGCGCGCCCTGCGCGAGGAGCTCACGGCGGAACTACGGGCCACCCTGCTGGCGAGGCTGGGTGAACTCGAACTCACCTCCAGCCTCCCGGTCGCCGTCCGCAATCTGGAGCGCAGCCTGGAACTGTCCACGGACCCGACGAAACAGACCGCCATCGCCCGCAAGCTGGCCGGCGCGCTCCTGGCTCTCGACCGGCACCCCGATGCGCTGGAGACATTGCGACGCACCAGCGAGGCGGTCCGGCGGACGGACCCCGACCAGGCCATGCGGCTGGAGATCGACTTCATTCACACCAGTCTGAGCGAGGCGACCTCGGCCCCGGCCGTGGTGCCACGGCTGATGGAGCTGGACCTCTCCGACGCGGTCGAGCGCCCCGTGGAGCGGCCCCTGGCCGCCCTGTTGAGCCTGCGTGCGGCCATGGCGGGAACATCCACCCGGGAAGTGGTGACCCTGGCCCGGCTGGCGCTGAGCCATGGCATGACCCCCAAGGACGACGAGTCCATCGTCTACACCGGCGCGGTGACCTCCCTGGGCGCCGCCGGGGAGACGGAGTTGGCGCTGACCTACGCCAACGCGGCCGTGCGGTCGGCGCACCCCGGGACCTCGGCCTTCCACTACGCCCACGCGCTCACCACCCGGGCGAACATCCACTGCCGGCTCGGCCGGCTCGCGGACTGCCAGGCCGACGCGGAGGCCGCGCTGGGCGCGCTCGACAGCATCGGCGTCGGCCCGTGCAACGGCCTCAGCACGTTCGCGATCACGACGCTGGCGGAGACCCTGCTCCGGCAGGGCAGGCTCGCCGACGCCGAGGACCTGCTGGTGCGCGGCGACTTGAACGGGCGGCTGAACGGCAACTGGATCAACGACTACGTACTGATGGTGCGTGGCTGGCTGCGCTGCGCCCAGGGGCAGCTGGAGGAAGGGCTGGCCGACTTCCTGCTGTGCGGTGAGCGGACCTGCGCCCGCGGGATGCCCAACCCCGGCTTCTTTCCCTGGCGTTCGGAGGCCGCTTTGGTGCACGCGGCACTGCGGCAGGGCGAGGCCGCCAGGGCGCTCGCGGAGGAGGAGGTGCGGCTCGCCCGCACCTGGGGCGTGCCCGAGGTGACCGGTGTGGCCCTGCGCGCCCTGGGGGTGGTGATCGGCGGTCGGCAGGGACTCGATCTGCTCGGCGAAGCCGTACTGCTCCTCGACGGCACTCCCGCGCGGGTGCGGTACGCCCAGGCACTGGCCGACTGCGGTGTCCTCGCCCGCAAGGTCGGCCGGCTGGCCGAGGCCCGTGCGCACCTGCGCCGGGCCGTGAGCGTCGCCCACGAGTGCACGGCGACGTCGCTGGCCGATCAGGCCCTCGCGGAGTTGCGCGCCGCGGGTGACCGGCCGCGCACCCGGACGTTCCACGGCGTGGGAGCGCTCACCCCCACCGAGCGGCGGGTCGCGGACCTCGCCGGCCGGGGCATGACCAACCGCGAGATCGCCCAACGCCTCTTCGTCGGTCTGCGCACCGTGGAAGTCCACCTGACCAACGTCTACGGGAAGCTCGCCATAGACGGCCGCGCGGGGCTGACCCGCGCGCTGGCGGATGCCGGTGCGGTCAAGCAGCCATGACGGCACATCAGCGGCTCTTCACCGCCTCGAAGTGACTCCGGGGCCGACCGCGGCGTCGCCGTGCGCCCCGGTACGCACCCGTGGCGACTCCGCGCTCCCCACCTTCACGTTCACCCCTACCGAGGAGAGACCCATGGGGTTCAGAAAACCTACCACCGTGGCCCAAGTCACCGAGGCCGTGCGGAAGTCCGACCCGCTCGCCCGCCCGATGGTGACTCTGGGCGTGGGGTCGGGACGCCATCCGTTCCTGTACGCGCTGCTGTCCGGCGGCATCGCCGACGGCGACAGCTTCTTCGTCACCCTCACCGACCGCTCCGTGCTGTTCCACGAGGTGGCATCGGCAGGATACCGACCGGGGAAGCTGCGGTACGACATCGAGCACGAGCAGTTCCGCGCACGGATCGGCGAGGTCCGCCGGCGCGTCCTGTGGAGCATCTTCCGGTTCCGGTTCCCCGGCGAATCCGAGGCCGCCTGGCTCAACGTCCAGCGCGCCTGGCGACCGGAGATGGACCGGTTCCTCGACGTGCTGGACGGGTACCGGCTCGGCGCCGAAGCGACCGACGGGCGCTCGTCGTGAACCCAACTTTCCACTCCCGGCCGTCCCGTGGCCGATGGATACCCCTGGCCCTGACCGTGGCCCTGGTCAGCGGCTGCGGTCCGACCGGCGGCCCGGCCGACTCCCCGACCCCGAGCCCGCCGCCGAGCACCGCACCGCCGCCGCTCCTCCCGCCGCCCGAGAGAGTGCCGGGGTGGCACTGCACGGAGCGACCCCGGCTGCCGGACACCGTCGAGGTGGGCTGGCCCGTCGAGGCCCCCGGGCACCGGGCCGCCGGGCCGGACGGAACGTCAGTGCTCGCCACCGACTGCGGTGTGCTGCTCTTGCGGATCTGACGGACCGGCCACCGCGAGGCGGTCCATGACGGCGCGCGCCCGCTCCTCGCCCGTGGGGTCGCCGAGTTGAACCAGCGCGGCCCCGCCCTCCGCGGCACACGTACCGGCCTGCTCCGGCCGGCCGACCGCGGCCAGCGCGGAGGCGAGGGACAGCAGCGTATGGGCGCGCTGTGCGTGCAGGCCGTGCGCCCGGCAGACACCGAGCGCCGTCCGGTACTCCGTCACCGCCTCGTCGTACCGGTCGAGTCCCATCAGGGCGTCGCCCAACACGCGTCGGGCCAGGGCGGTGCCCACCGGATTGGTGCCGGGCGGGCAGTGGGCAAGGGCGTCCCGTGCGGCCTCCAGCGCCTGGTGCGGCCGGTCGAGGGCGAGTTGGGCGCGGGCGAGGCTGACGGAGCACTGGGCGGCCATGCCCGGCTCACCGTTCTCGCACGCCAGGGCGTGTGCGCTCCGGTAGTGGCCGATGGCCTCGTCCAGGCCGTCCGGCCGCGCGTCGGCGACCACCCCCATGGTGTACACCGCACGCGGGGCCAGTACCCGGTCCGCGGCGTCGAGCTGCTCGTGGGCGCGGGCGGCCAGCACCGCGGCCTCCTTGTGGTGCCCGAGCCGTGCGCAGGCGACGGCCGCCGTGATGCAGCTGAACAGGGTCGCGAGCCGCGCCCCGTGGTGGTCTGCGGCGCGCAGCAGCGCAGGGGACAGCTGATGGATGGCGTCCCACGGCAGACAGAAGTCGGTGAACGGCATGAGCAGCGCCAGCAGGCTCGACAGGGTGTGGGTGTCCTCCGCGCTCACCGGCCGGTAGGGGTGGTGGAGGATCTGGCCGGCGACGGCCAGCATCGCGGGGAGTTCGTGCAGCACCCATTCCTGCGCGTGGCGCGCGTCGGCGAAGGCAGCGGCGCCCGGCATGCCGTCCGGATCGGCGGCGTCGGGCAGCTGGCTGTAGGGCCGCTCGGCCCGCATGGCGCTGCTCGTCCCGGTGAGGTAGTAGCGGGCGACCCGGCTCAGGGCGGCCTGCCGCGCGGCGTCGGGGTCGGTGTCCAGCGTCCTGTGGCGGGCGAACAACCGCAGCAGGTCGTGGTAGCGGTACCGGCCTGGTTCCCCGGGTTCCAGCAGGCCGTGGTGGGCCAGGGCGTCCAGGAGTGCCTCGGCCTCCCGCCGGCCGCACTGCAGCACCGCCGCCGCGGCGGCCGGGGAGAGGTCGGGCACCTCGGGTATGGCCAGCAGCCGGAAGGCCCGCGCCTCCGTGTCGTCCAGCGTCGAGTAGCCGAGGTGGAAGACCGATTCGACGGCCAGGCTGCCGGCCTCCAACTCGCCCAGCCGCTGCGAGCGGTCGCTGAGCCGCTCGGCCAGCGTCGTGAGCGTCCAGCGCGGACGGGCCACCAGGCGGGCGCCGACGACACGGACGGCCAGTGGGAGCAGGCCGCACGCGCGCACCAGGTCGCGGGCGGTCTCCTGCTCCTGACGGCACCGCTCGCCGCCGGCCATCCGCTCCAGGAGTGCGAGGGCCTCCGGCTCGCTGAACGGTTCGAGCGCGGTGCGGGTGGTCGCCGGAAGGCACATCAGTGCCGTACGGCTGGTGATCAGCGCGGCGCTCCCGGCGGTGCCCGGCAGCAGGGGGCTCACCTGCTCGGTGTCGGCGGCGTTGTCCAGCAGGAGCAGCAGTCGACGGCCGGCCATCCGCGAACGGTAGAGCGCGGTGCGCGCCTCCCGCCCGCTGGGCACGTTGCCGGCCAGAACTCCCATGGAGCGCAGGAACAACTCCTGCACCTCGTAGGGGTTCGCCCGCTCCCGTCCGGTCCCGCGCAGGTCGGCGTAGAGCTGGCCGTCGGGGAACTGCTCCCGCACGGCGTGCGCGGCGTGCACGGCCAGCGCGGTCTTCCCCACCCCTCCCATGCCGTGGATCACGGAGATCACCGGCGCGGTCGCGTCCGTCCGTGCGGCACCGGACAGGGCGTCGCGCAGTCGCCGGCTCTCCTCCTGACGGCCGGTGAAGTCGGGGACGTCGGGAGGGGCTTGCGCCGGCGGCACCCAGGTCGGCCGGTCCGACCCGGCGGCCGGGCCGGGGGCCGGGGACCCGGCGGCCGCACCCGGCGGCGGTGCCAGCGTCGGATCCGCCTCCAGGATGCGCTGATGCAGACCCACCAGCTCCGGGCCGGGATCCACGCCCAGCTCCGCGGCGAGGTGCCGTCTGGCCGTGGTGTACACGGCCAGCGCGTCCGCCTGCCGGCCGCAGCGGTACAGCGCGAGCATCTCCAGCGCGCGCAACCCCTCGCGCAGCGGATGTTCGTCGGCCAGCGCGAGCAGTTCCCCGACGACCCGGGCGTGCCCGCCGAGCTGGAGTTCCACGGTCAGCCGCGCCTCGACGAGGAGCAGCCGGTACTCCATGAGGCGGTCCCGCTGCCGCTGGGCGTAGGGGCCGGGCACTCCGGTCAGCGGAGTGCCGGCCCACAGTGCCTCGGCCTCGGCCAGGATGTGGACGGCCGGCTCCAGTTCCCCCTGGCTCCGGGCGGCCTGCGCCCGGGAGTAGAGCCGTTCGGCACGGGAGACGTCCAGCGCCCCGTCCGGCAGGTGCAGCGCATAGCCGCCGGCGACGGAGACCAGGGTCCTGGGCGCGGCGGACTCGCTCTCCAGCGCCGTGCGCAGCCGCGAGACGTGGTTGCGCACCGCGACGTGCGCGCTGGCCGGCGCATCCGATCCCCAGACGTCCTGCACCAGTTCGTCCGCGGAGGCGACCTGGCCGCGCCGCAACGTCAGTGAGGTGAGCACCGCGCGCTGCTGCGCCGGTCCGGTGTCCAGTTGCCGCTCACCGCGCCATGCCCTCAGCGGACCCAACGCTGCGATGCGCAGCCCCTCCATGCCCAGCTCCAACTTTCGGCCCACGGCATCGGTCATCGATCAACCTGTCATCGGTCATTGGCTGAGAACAGATGGGCGGACACTTGCCGGGAAGTGACGCCCGGTAGTCATTATCGCCGGGAAGCGCGGGCGACGGTCGGAGTGTCCATGGGTCGATACGGGGCAGGCGGACACCCCCCGACCTCCCGCCGCGGCGGGTCACGCCTCCCGAACGGTGGACCGTCGGCGGTCGCCGACGGGGGCGCCCGCCGAGCGTTCGCCCTCCCGCACGTCCGCGCCGCGTTCCGCGCCCCCGTCACGCTCTGCGATGGATGAAGAAGGGCAGCAGTGTACGGATCTCGTCACATGCCGTCGGCTCCAAGTCGAGCGCCGTCAGGCAGTCGTGGGCCCTGTCGAGGTGCCGCTGGGCTTCGCTCCGGGTGGCGGAGCGCCCGCCCGCCTCCTCGATGAGATCCGCGGCCCTGCGGGCGCCGGCGTCGTCCAGCGTCCCGCCCGAAGCGAGAATCCCGGTGAGCCGCCGCGCGGCCGGCGTGTCCGAGGCCAGCGCCGCCAGGACGGGGTAGGTCTTCTTCAGCCGTCGCAGATCGCCGTGTGCCGGTTTGCCGGTGTCCTGCGGGTCGCCCCAGATGCCCAAGAGGTCGTCGACGGCCTGGAAGGCCACCCCGAGGTGCCGGCCGGCTCGCGTGAGGCCCGCGACGGTCGCGGCCGGGGCGCCGGCGAGCACGGCGCCCAGACCGGTGGCACACCCGAGCAGCGCACCGGTCTTGTGCTCGGCCATCGACCGGTACTCGCGTACCCGGACCGCGTCCGGCCCGGTCCACGGACGGAACTCGAAGCAGAGGTCGTCGGCCTGACCCCGCGCCATGTCGTGCAGGGCATCGGCCAGGTGTCGCACCGCCGCTCCGCCCTGTGCCGCGGGGGACTCGCAGAGGACTTGGGCGGCGAGGGCGCACATCGCGTCGCCGGCCAGGATCGCGGGTCCGGGACCGTAGGCCATCCACGTGCTCTCCCGCTGCCTACGGGTCTCGTCGCCGTCCATGATGTCGTCGTGCACGAGGGAGAAGGTGTGCACCAACTCCACGGTGACCGCACCGGCGAGCGCGCAGTCGGCAGGCGCTCCGGCGGCCTCCGCGCAGAGCACCGTGAGCGCCTGGCGCACCCCCTTGCCCTGGGGACCGGGGACGAAGCCGGCGTGCGCCTTCGTCCACCCGAGGGAGTGGGCTGCCATGTCGGCCAGCCACGGGTGCAGGCGCTCCACGGCCGCCACGAGCGCCGGTTGCACCAACTCGCGGCAGCGGGCCAGGGTTTGCGACGCGGTGGCCCGGGGCTCGGTAGCAGGCGTCATGATCGGGTGTCCTTTCGTGTGGAGCATTCATGTGCGCGACCGGGTCACCGTCCGCCGCCCACCGGTTGGCGGTCCGCGGGCAACGGGGACTCCGGTCGGCCGTCGTCGGGAACGGACCCCGCACACCGGACGCGGTCATGGCACGACGGGTGCGGGCCCTGCGGGTCTCGTCCCGTCCGCGCCGCGGTCCCGGCGGCGGGGCCACGGGGGACCCTTCGTCCCGTGCCACTGGAACGTCGGCGGCTCCGTACGGGAGCGGACGTCGTCCCGCACCTCGGCCGTCGGCAACGGCGGCGACGATGCCCGGCCGGCGGTACCTGCGCGGAGCCGGATCGGCGGTGGCCGCGCCGGGCAACGAGCAGGCGGCGAACCGGTCCCCCGCCCGATCCTGGGCGGCCTGGGGCACTCGGGTCGACTCGCGGTCCGGGGCGGTGCGGGCGGACTCCTGACGGCACGCTCCGCCGTACGGGACCCGGTCGCACGCCCCTTGTTCGGCCAGATTAGGTGGAGAACTGGCCGCGATGGATGACGGGCGGTACCGAAGGATTAAAAGGCCGCGCAGGTAGGCGGTGGGCGGGTACCGGCTGCCGGCAGCGGGCAGCCGGACGAGACGGGCACAGGTTCCGCGACCATGGAGTTGCGACGCTCTGTGGTCATGATGGACGACGACCACGACCGGCCGCCTGCCTGTCTGCGCGATCGTTTAGCCTCACGGGAGTTGATGCTCCGCAGCTTCGGGAGAACGACCTATGGCAGCCGTGCACGTGGCCGTGTGGGATGACCGCGATCGGGTCGGCGGAGGCCGGGCCCCGACGGCTTCGAGGGCCTCGGTGACCCCGGCGGCCGCTCCCCCCGCCCTCTTCATCCACAACATCTTCACCTGGGGCAGCGACTCCACGTACGGGTTTGCCGGGCAGCGGCCCCTCGCGGACAGCCGGCGGCTGCTCCTGATGGATCGCCGGGGTTACGGCGACAGCCCGGACACCGCGCGCAGCGACTTCGACGTCGACGCCGAGGACGTCGTGGAGGTTCTCGGCGCCGAAGCGTCCGCCGCGGGGCCAGGCGGCGCCCACCTCGTGGGGCACGGGAACGGCGCCGTCGCCGCGCTCATCGCCGCCGCGCGCCGGCCCGACCTCGTCCGATCCCTCGCCCTCGTCCAGCCCTCCGCCTTCACCGCCGCCGCGCACCATCCAGTCGTCGCCGACCTCCTCGACCGGGTGCGTGACGGTGCCCCGGGCATCCCGGACGGCGTCACGCCGGAGCAGTATCTGCGTGCGTCCACCGAGGGGTTGGGGATGGCCATGCCCGAGCCCACGTCGCGCCGGCTCCGTGCCGTTGCCACCTCCATGAGGGAGCGGCCCGTCTGGGAGGCGGAGATCCCGCTGGAGGCGATACGGGGCGCCGCCCTGCCGGTTCTGGTGATCTGCGGAACCTGGGAGCGCGCGCCGGCCGCGTACCGCGAGCACGTGGGGCTCCCTCTCATGGCCGTGGCCGAGTCCCTCACGGACTCCCTCGGGGGCCGCCTCCTGCGGGTGCCCGGGTACTACCCGCACACCCAGGAGCCCGCCGCCGTCAACGCCGCCCTGCGGGAGTTCTGGGGCTGACCCGGTTCCGCATCGGCTGCCCGGTCCCTTGGCCGGACTCAGGGGCCACTGACGTCAGGTCGGATCGCGGGTCGGGCGCGCGTCACCGTGGGTCGATGGGTGCACCGGCGCCCGAAGGGCCGCCGTCCGGCGCGGAGACCTCGGTGACCACCGCCGCGGGCGTCGCCTCGGGCCGGGCCGGTTCCGTAGCGACCTGCTCATATCCCGCGAGCACCAGCAGGACCGAGCACCAGCAGGACATCGGCCTCGGCACTGCGCTCCGCGGCGAGCAGACTGACGGTGGGGTATGGCCTCAAGAGGGCGGCGGCCCGGCGCCGCTGAGGGGGTCGGCAACCAGGATGGTCAAAGAAACGCTCTCCCACACTTCTCCTGTCGGCGCCTTGGTCTCCCACGGGCCGTACTCGCGTCACTGGGCGGGCATTTGACGGTTCCCACGCTCCACACTGGAGCGACGCCCGACCGCGAGTAGCACGCTAAGGACCGCTCCCCTCGGTACACATGACGGCGCCCACCGAAAGGTTTGCGCCACACTGACCGAAGGGGTTGTCGGGTGCGCCCTCGACCGAAGCGGCTCGACATCGACCTGGCTCAGTACGGCCGGGCGGCCTGCCGGTGGGCCGGGGCGAGGCTGGTCGCCTCGTCCTTGGGGAAGCTGATCCTCTTCGGGTCTCCGTCCGAGGTGTACCGCCTGACCGTCCCGTCGCGGAGCTTGTCCAGCCAGGCCGTCGAGGTGAACTGGGCCTCCGGTCCGGTCGCCGCCTGGGAGCGGATCCGCGGGATGGCTCCCGGGTCGAAGGCGGTCGAGAACGGGGAGGGGGCCGGGTTGGCTCCCACCAGGTAGACGCCCTGGTGCTGGTAGCGCACACCGTTGGCGGCGCCCTTCAGCACCAGCTGCCGGGAGCGGGACATCGAACCGTTGGGAAGTGCCATCGACACCACCGACAGGCCGGGCACGGCCTGGGTGATCGCCCTCTGGTTGTCGGCGATGGCCTCCTGGGCGGTGGCGTCGTCCACCGTCCCCAGCGCGGTGTGCCGCAGGGTGTGGTTGCCGATCTCGAATTCGTGTCTGACGAGCCAGTCCAACGGCTTTCGGCCGCCCGGCTCTCGAAACGGGTCGGCGTTGACGAAGAAGGTCGCCACGGGGCGGAATCCGGGGTGCTTCCGGGCGACGTCCAGCAGGATGCCCACCGCGGTGTCGGACGCGGGCCGGCCGTCCGCGCCCAGACGGAACTGGCTGACGGTCGAGTCGTCGAAGGTCAGCACCACAGGGTGGGTACCGGCGGGAATGTCGATCTCCCCGCTGCTGAACTCCCGTGCGGTGACCGGTACGTATCCCTCCCGTGCCAGCCGTTCCAGCTCGGCGCGGAAGTCCTGCGGTGTGCGGTCGTACACACTCCGGGGCTCGGCCACCAGCTGGTGGTACATCAGCACCGGGACCGCACCGAGCTCGTCGGCCTGCACTGCCGCCGGGTCGGCGACGGCCGCCTGCCCGCCGGCCTTGTGTGCCCTGCCCGACGGCTCGTTTCGGCCCCGCTCCAGCGCGGAGTGGCCTGCCGAGCAGGCGGTGAGCAACAGGACGGCCGATGCGACGATGGCCGCGCCACCGCTTCGGCGGGATGGCCGCATGATGCCTCCGGATGTGAACGAGATGCTGTCCGTCGCCTCCAAGCCTGGGGCAACAGCGTGACCCACACCCCGGCGTGCTAGGCCGAATGCATGACTACCCGCTCGAAACCTCTTGGGCGGACGGCGTGGCGGCTATCTCATGACGCAAGAAACCCTCTTTCGAGAACGGCAGAGTGGACATGCGTGGACACCGACCCCGAATACGAACCGCAGTCATCACCATCTCCCTGGTGGTCCCGGCCTGCACGGCGCTCGGCGCCTTCGCCATACAGTCCCTGTCTCACCAGCTGCGGGTCGAGGGGCTCCGCAGCGAGGGCGTGTTGGGCCGAGCCGACGTCAGCAACCCGCGCCTTGCGATCACGTCCGAGGAAGGAGCCGACGACCTGGCCGAGCTGGAGGTGCGACTCGACGGGAAGCCGGTGCACACGCACCGGGCCGACGGCCGCGTCATACTCGACGCCCCCGTGCTCGCCGAGGGCAGGCACGAACTGACGGCCACATCCCACAGTGGCCTGCTCTTCCTGCACCACATATCCCGGACGTTCACGGTGGACACCTCCGCACCGAAACTGCGGCTGTCCCCCGCCCGAGCCACCCGGCCCGGCGCACCGGTGACGGTACGCGGCCGGGTCGAGGACGCCGGGCAGGTGAAGGTCTCCATAGCCGGTGCGTCGGTGCCCGTCCGCGGCGACGGCACCTTCTCCCGGCGGCTCGAACGGCCCCCCGCCCGTATCGACGTGGCGGCCACGGACGCGGGCGGCAACGTCACCCGCGGGCACGTGGACGCGGTCGCGCCCTACCCCCTCACCCGGGCCGCGCACCTGACCGCCATCGGATGGGCCTCGCCGGAGGTCCGCGAGCCGGTTCTCCAGCTCATCAAGGACAGGAAGCTCAACACCATCGAGCTCGACATCAAGGACGAGGACGGCGAGGTCGGCTACGGCTCCACGGTGCCACTGGCCCGCGAGATCGGCGCCGTGAAGAACCGCTACGACGCACACGAGGTGCTCGCCACCCTGCACGGCATGGGAGCCCGCGTCGTCGGCCGCATCGTCGCCTTCCGCGATCCCATGCTGGCCCAGGCATCCCACCGCCAGGGCAAGGACAACCGCCTGGTCCAGGCCCCCGACGGCAGCCCGTACGACGGCGGCCACTACGGCAAGCTCTCCTTCACCAACTTCGCCGATCCCGAGGTCCGCCGGTACAACATCGCCCTGGCCACCGAAGCGGCCAAGCTGGGCTTCGACGACATCCTGTACGACTACGTGCGCCGCCCCGACGGGAAGCTCTCCACGCTGCGCTTCCCCGGCCTGGGCAACCAGACCCCCGAAAAGTCCATCGCCGAGTTCGTCGCCGACACCCGCCGCAGCGTCCGCCCGCAAGGCGCGTACCTCGGGGTCTCGGTCTTCGGCATCGCCGCCACCCGGCCCACCGAAATCGCCCAGGACATCCCCGCCATGGCCCAACACGCCGACTACATCGCCCCCATGGTCTACCCCTCGCACTGGGCCGCCGGCGAGTACGGGGTCACCAGCCCGAACGCCAGCCCCTACGAGATCGTCAACCGGTCGCTGGCCGACTTCGCCACACAGGTCAAGGGCACCGGAGCCACGATCGTCCCCTGGCTCCAGGACTTCTCCCTCGGCGTCCACTACGGCCCCGGTGAAGTCGCCGACCAGATCAGGGCGGCGGCGGGGGACGGCATGAACTCCTTCCTGCTCTGGAACGCCGGAGCCACCTATCAAGGGGCGGCGCTCGCCACCCTGCGGTGACAGGAGCCGGGTGGCAGAGTCGCATCTCCACACCTGTCCGGGACGAATGTCACGGCCTTGCGTGGCGCTGGATGAGGTCCAGGAGGCGGAGCACGGCGGCGTCCGCGTCGGGCCGGTGGACGGCGGCGACGGTCGTCTCCAGGTGCGGCGACGATCCGCGCAGCGGCACGAAGGCGATTCCGGGGACGGGGAAGTCCCGCAGGTCCTCCGGCAGAAGGCTGACGCACAGCCCGGCGGCGACGTAGCCGAGCAGGCCGGTGAGGTCGTCGGCCCCGGCGCGGCGCGCGCTGGGCATGGGCCACATCATCGCGGGCGCGGGCGCGGGCCGCGCCCTGGCCCTGCACGGGGCCGACGTGCTCAACCTCTGGCGCCCGCACGAGCTGGAGCACGACGTCACGTACCTCTCCGCGAACGTCGGCGTGCGCTCGGCCACCGTGAGCCCGTACACCCCCGAAGGTCTGGCGCGTGTCCACGCGCTCCAGTCGGGCGCCGACGTCTTCTTCGCCAACCGCCGCCCCGGCTATCTGGAGTCCGTCGGCCTGTCCGAGGAGGAGGCGATCGCCCGGCGGCCGGGGCTCGTCCACGCGACCGTCTCGCTCAACGGGCGCAGTGGCCCGTGGGCCGACTACCTCGGCTTCGACCAGACCGCGGGCGCGCTGACCGGCCTGCTGCACCTGGAGGGCGACGGCGACAAGCCCGCCCTGCCGCCGATCACCGTGGTCAACGACTACCTGGTCTCGTGGTTCCTGACCGCCGGCATCGTGGAGGCCCTGCGCCGCCGCGCCGTCGACGGTGGCAGCTACCGGGTCCACGTCTCCCTGTCCCGCGTCGCCCTGTGGATCCTCGGCATGGGCGTCTTCGACAAGGACTACGCCACCGAGATCGCCGGCACCGGCGGGGACCACGCCTACCCCGCCCCGGAGACCTTCACCGCCCAGACCCCGCTCGGCCACTACCAGGGCGTCACCGACCAGGTGCGGATGTCCGACACCCCGGGCGCGTACCGGCACGTGCTCCTGCCGCGCGGCGCCTGCCGCCCTGAATGGCTCCCCCGCAGCTGAGACACCGCCTCGCGGGGGCCGTCCGTCCGCCCGCTCGCCCTCGGGCGGACGGACGGTCACGGTGACGAGGAACGGGTCACCCACGGACCGGCGAAGCGTCGTTCGGTGAAGGGCACTGCCGAAGGGCACCACTGCTGGTGGAACGCGGGCGGCGCTGTGCCACCTGGCCATCGCCTCACCTGTCAGTGATCGCGGAGAGCCATGCGCCGTCCTCCGGGCCCGGCGCTTCGGGGCCGGGCGCGGGCAGCCAGCGGACCTCGCCCGAGCGCAGGGCGACCGTGGCCCGTGGTCTCATCGGCCCGTCGCCCCTGCGTGCGAGCAGGACGAGTTCCCAGACCGTCGCCGTCATGGCGTCGAGCCGGGTGGCGCAGTCGGCGGTGACTCGCCGCGGATCCCGGGTCCGCCCCAGGGACAGATGGGGGGTGAAGTCCCTGGCGGACGCACGACAGCGCGGGAACCGCTGCTGCAGTGCCCGGTGCAGATGTGCCCACGGCGCCTTGCCGGTGGCCGTAGGGTCGAGCCACACGGTGACGTACGCCCGCTGCGGGAAGGTGCGCACCCCGTCCAGGCGGGCGGTGAAGACCGGCGCTTCGGCCGTCGCTGCGGCGAGCAACGGGGCCGCCCGCTCGAAGTCGGACTCCGGCACGAAGCCGAAGAGCACATTGACATGCGGCGGCCAGCGGTGGATCTGGGGATCGTAGTCCCGGCGGATGTCCTGGATCGGCGGCCACAGCTCCGCAGGCGGGATCCAGGCCACCACCGTGCGGGCCGTCGGGGACACATCGAGGGCACCGGCAGGCCCGCTCGTGGCGAAACCCAGGTGCGCTTGCGGGGCCCGCACCCGGCCGGCCCCCGACGCGTCGATGCGGTCCACACCTGTGGTCCGGTCCCAGACCACCTCGCCGTCCGCCTCGATGAACATCACCCGGTGCCACGGGATGTCGCCCCCGGGAACAAAGAAGGGCAGCGGAATGCGTTTGACGGCATCCCTGCGCTGGCTGATCCCCAGCACGAACCGGGCCGGGTCGAACCGCGGATCCCAGCAGACCCGGTGATAGATCTCGTCGCTGGTTCGCATCACGCCCCCTCTCCCGCCTTCACCCCATTCTCTTCCCCAGGATGCCGCCAGCCCTGTCCCTGACGGTCGCTCCGCTCCGTACCGCGACGCGCCAGGTGCGGTGCGTGATGACGCCGGCGTGCGTCGAGAGCAGGGGGACGGGCGCGTCGAACAGGGTCCTGATGACCGGTTCGGCACCGAGGACCGCCCGGATCCGCCTGATCGACCGGGTGGCGAGCATCGAGTCGCCGCCCAGCGCGAAGAAGTCGTCGTCGACACCTCATGGAAGCCCAGTCCGCAGATCGGCCCACTAGGGTCGGAAGCATGACGACATCCCTTGCCGGCAGTGCCTTCGACTCGCTCCGTCTCGATGCCGTGCCCGACCAAGAGGCGCTGCGCCGGGCCTACGCAGCCCCGAGCGACGCGGCAGTGCGGAAACAGATGACCGAACTCACCGAGCAGACCCGGCGGTTGATCGGCTGCTCATCGCTGGTCCTGGTCGCCAGCGCGGACGCCGAGGGCAACTGTGACGTCTCCCCGCGCGGCGGCCCCGCCGGGTTCGTCTCCGTCCTGGACTCACGGACGGTGGCGATACCGGACGCGACCGGCAACAAGCGTCTGGACACCCTGCAGAACGTCGTCGCCACCGGACGGGCCGGGCTGCTGTTCGTCATCCCGGGACGCACCACGACGCTCAGGGTGAACGGCCGGGCCTGCGTCTCCACCCGCCCAGAGCTGCTGTCGCAACTGACCGCCGTGGGCAAGCCGCCGGCCAGTGCGCTGGTGCTGGGGATCGAGGAGGTCTACCCGCACTGCCCCAAGTCGCTGCTGCGCAGCGCGGCCTGGAAGCCGGGGCAGTGGCTGCCGGCGGACGCCCAGCCGGCCTCGGCCGAGGTGACGCTGGCCCAACTGCGGATGCCGGAGCTCACGATCGCCGACATCGAGCAGGCGGAGGCGGACTCGCTGAAGTACCGGTACGAGTAGCGGGCCGGCCTGCGACTGCTGACCCACCAGCCAGCCACGCCCCTGTCACCTTTGCCCACAGGACACCCCTCGGCTGGAAGGCCGTGGGGCACATGCCGGCCACAACCTTCCCGTCCTCGGTCGCCGGTCGGGCGGCGGTTGCCTCCGCCCGACCGCCGACCGACCGGCCAGCCCCCCCGCCCCGGCCCGGATCGACGCCCCACCGCCCGCCGTTGGCCGGAACCCGCAGGCCGGACGTCTGCAGGGCGACGAACATGCCGTCCGCGCGATAAGCAGTCCCGCCTCCCCGGACCCCTCACCCAATGAGTCCACCATGCGAAAGGGTCTTTCCATTCTTGGCGTTGATCGCTAGCGTCCTCCGCTGACGACGCGAGCGCCTCCGCACGCGTCCGGACCGAGCGACGAGGGGAACCACCCGTGCCGGCACCAATCGACCTGCGCAGCGACACCTTAAGCACCATCACTCCGCAGATGCGCCGCTACATGGCGGACGCCGAGGTGGGCGACGACCTCTACGGCGGAGACCCCACCACCCAGCGCCTGGAGCGCCGTTGCGCCGAACTCCTCGGAAAAGAGGCAGCGCTCTTCACCGCGAGCGGCACCCTGAGCAACCAGCTGGCGATCCGCGTGCACACGGACCGCGGCAGCGAAATCGTCACCGACGCGAAGTACCACATCAACTTCTTCGAGAGTGCGGCCACCGCCGATCTGTCCGGCGTCGTGCTCAACCCCGTGGACAGCCCGGACGGCATCCTCACGCCCCGCCTCCTGGACGCCGCCGTTGACCGCAAGCGGCGTGCCCGGCTCACCTCCGCCCCGTCCCTGGTATGGGTCGAGAACACCGTCAACTACTACGGCGGCAGGGCGATTTCGGTGTCCGACCTGGCCGACCTGCGCGCGGCCTCGCTCGCCAAGGGCCTGCCGACGCACATGGATGGCGCCCGGCTGCCCAACGCGAGCGTCGCCACCGGCGCCTCGCTCGCCGAGTACGCCGCCACCGTGGACACCGTCGCGGTCTCCTTCGCCAAGGCCCTCGGCGCGCCCTTCGGCAGTGTCCTCGCCGGCCCGGCCGAACTGATCGAGCGGGCCGGCGTCTACCGCCTGTGGTACGGCGGCGGCCTGCACCAGTCCGGCTTCATGGCGGCCGCCGCGCTGTACGCCCTGGAACACAACATCGACCGGCTCGCCGAGGATCACGCCCACGCCCGGTTGCTGCGCGAACTCCTCGTCGAGAGCCCGGCGTTCACCGCCCCTGAACCCGAGACCAACATGGTCATCGCGGATGTCTCCGGCACCGGCCTCAGCTCGGCGGAGTTCGTCTCGGCCGCCGCCGAAGCCGGTGTGAAGGTCGCCCGCTGGACCGACACACAGGTCCGGATCGTCGCGCGACTCGGCGTGGACGAGGCCGTCGTACGCGACGCCGTGCGGCGCCTGCACCGGGTGGCCGACCGGCAGCCCTCCCCGGCCATGAAGCCATGACGTACACGGACCTGTGGGCACCGCTCGACTGGCCGGGATTCGGTGGTGTCACCCTCGTCGCCCTGCTGTTCCTGTGTGTGACGGCCCTTCTCGCTGGCGCGGTCGACGCCATCGTGGGTGGCGGCGGTCTGCTGCAACTGCCGGCGATGCTCCTCGTCAACCCCGGTGGGGCGGTGGTCCATTCGCTGGCCACCAGCAAGATGGTCGGTCTGGTGGGCACCTCCGCCGCAGCCGTCACCTTCGCCCGCAGGACGCCCCTCGACTGGAAGGCCGTGGGGCGGATGGCAGCCACGACCTTCCCGGCCTCGGTCGCCGGGGCGGCGGTCGCCTCCGCCCTGCCCAAGTCGGTCCTGAACACCGTGGTGCTGTGCGCCCTGGTGATCGTGGGCCTGTACACCTGGCGCAAACCCGAGTTCGGCGTGGACGAGGTCCGCCGCTTCGGACGCCGCGGCGAACTGATCGCCATGGCGGTGGGCGGTGCGGCCATCGGCTTCTGGGACGGCCTCGGCCCGCCCGGCACCGGCTCCTTCCTGGTGTTCCTCCTCGTCGGAGTCATCGGCTACGCCTTCCTGCGCGCCTCCGCCGTGGCCAAGGTCGTCAACATCGCCGCCAACCTCGGGGCACTGGTCTTCTTCATCCCCGCCGGCAAGGTGCTGTGGGGCCTCGGCGGCGCCATGGCCGTGTGCAACCTCGTGGGCGGCATCCTCGGCGCCTCCCTGGCCATGAAGCGCGGCTCCACCTTCGTACGCAAGGTCTTCCTGGTGGTCGTCTCGGGCCTGGTGATCAGCGTGACCTGGAAGCTGTCGCTGGCGTAGACCGCGGTGCAGAGGAATCCCCTCTGCACCGCCATCGGCCCACACCCAGCATGAACCGGCCAGCTCCTTCAACCAACGAGGGGAACGCCGGCAACTATCTCGACATCAAGATAGATTGGTGAGCGAAGAGACGGAGGGGATGTCATGGGGATGGACTTTCACAGCGCGGCCAACCGGCTCACCTACACGCGACGCTCGGCCGGGGAGGACTGGGCACGGGTAATGCGGGGCTTGGTATCTCCGGACAACGCACGGGTGGCGGATGTCGGCTGCGGGGGCGGGGTGTACTGCACGGCCTGGCTGGAGCTGGGCGCGGCCGAGGTGACGGGGGTCGACTTCTCCACCGTCATGCTCTCGGCCGCGCGGGAACACTGCGGACGACGACCAGGGCTCTCCTTCCGGCAAGGCGAGGCATCCGCCACGGGGCTGCCGGACAGCAGTGCCGACATCGTCTTCCAACGGGCATTGATCCACCACCTCGACGACCTGCGTGCATGCTTCCGGGAGGCACGGCGGGTACTGGCACCCGGGGGCCGGCTCGTCGTACAGGATCGGACGGTCGACGACGTATTGCAGCCCGGCTCGGCGGAGCATGTGCGGGGGTACTTCTTCGAGAAGTTCCCCTTCCTCGTGGATGTCGAGCGAAGGCGGCGACCGTCGGGCGAAGAGGTCGAGGCGGCGATGCGGGCGGCCGGGTTCGGGGACGTGCACGGTGTGCCACTGGCAGAGCTTCGACGGGAGTACGCGGGGGCGGACGAGGTACGGGACGACGTGCTGGCGCGTACCGGCCGGTCGATTCTGCACGAGCTGAGTGACGATCAACTCATGGACTTGGCTGACCACTTGACCGATCGCCTGCGAAGCGTGGAAGGCATCAGGGAGGTGGACTACTGGACTGTATGGGTGGCTTCCGGGTGACCGGCTGAGAGAGGACCGACGGGAGGCGAAGGTGCAGCCGCCTATCTCGCCCTCCTCGGCCGCGCCCTGGCCCGGCGCGGAGTGGTCGGGGCGGTGGCGGTGGTGGTGGTGGCGTCAACGAGTCAGCCCTGATCACACATTCCATGCACCGCGCACCGTCGGTGCCCGTGGGGACCGGGAGCGGTTCGTCACACCCCACCAACGCGGGCACGACTCCACCAGGCACCCCCACAGGCTCCGGACCAGCCGATTCAGTCACACCCACGAAGTGCGGAGCTCTAGAGGACAACTCCGGAGGACAGCTCCGGAGGACAGCGCAAGAGCCCGTGCCGGCTCAGGCGAACGGCGGCGCCTCGGCCGTGGCGTTCAGCGCCGTCACCACGGTCTGCTCCTCGAAGTCGAAGTGGGACTCCAGGCGGGTGGCCAGCTCTTCGAGTTCGGCGCGCAGTCGGACGGGGTCGGAACCGCCGGGCACGAATCCCTCAACGAGCGCCTGGATGGAGTCCTGGAGCTGGGCCACCACCTTGTGTTGCTCGCTGAGCTGGGCGAGTGCCGGGGCGAGCGCGGGGAACTGTGCGGCCAGCGAGGGAAAGACGGCCATGTCCTCGCCGGTGTGGTGTCGGCGCAATGCTCCGCAGAAGCTGAGGCAGTGGGTGCGCATCTGCTGTGCGAGGTCCGGCGGGGTCGTCTCGATGGTCTCCGCGGTGCCGTCGATCACCCGGTCCGCCTGGCCTCGGAGTGTCCTGAGCTCGCCGCGCAGCCAGTCGTGCACCTCGACGATCCAGTCCCCCATGCCCTTCACCCGCTCGTCACCAGGCTTGGGCTCGATCCGGTGCAGCACGACGACCGGGATCTCACGGGTGGTCTTGGCCTGGTAGTCGCCGTACCCGGGCGCCTCGGCCACCACCCGCTCGAAGAGCCGGTCGCGTTCGGCTCCCTGCGGTATGGCGGCGATGGCGCGGTAGGTCTCCTCGCCGGTCTCGACCGTCACGATGGGGTTCTTGCGGACGTTGTGATACCAGCCGGGATGCCGGTCCGATCCGTTCGCTGACGCGATGACAACGCCCTTGCCGTCGATGACGAGGTAGCCGAGGGGGGTCTCACGGGGCAGTCCGCTCCTGGCCCCGGTCGTCGTCAGCACGGTCAGCGACCAGCCCTCGAACATTCCGATCATCTTGCCGTTGTTCTCGCGGAACTCGGCGATGATCCTCCGCTGGAAATCGTTGACGTCGAAGCCGGACCAGCTGGTCTCGGCCTGCTCCTCGCTCATGCACTTCCTTTCAGGTTTCATCCGGAAAGGAGGGCGGCTGCACAGGAAAACAACACAGAAAAACCCGCATGCCTACGCAATGGAATGGGCGCAGCGAACCCCCGCTTCAGGGGTTGACGAAACTGCGAGAGACGGACGTGCCGGTCCCTGTGTTGGCTGAGTAGCCACTACCTCCATACGTAGGCCCATACGGGGCTCGCTGAGACTGTAACGCCGATCGCCAGAGGGTGGCAAGACCAGCCGCCGGGCATCGGTCGCGGCCGGGCGGTCCTCAAGTCGCCTTCTGGCGCGTTCCTTTGCACAGACACCACCCCATGGGCCACTTCAGTGACTTGAGGATGCAACCTTTTCGCAGTGCGAGGGGTCATGCATACATAAGGCGCGGGTGCGCGCATACACGTATGCCTGTAGGCGTACTCATGCACACCATGCACACCATGCGCCATGCACGGCCTGAACGGGACGAACGTCAACCTGTGCCGTCCAGGCGGCACTTGGGATCCGAGAGGTCTGCTGGATGAGGATACGCCGCGCCCTGACGGCCGCCGCGGCGGCTGCCGTGATAGCGCCCGCCACCGTACTGGCCGCGCCCGCCGTCGCGTTAGCAACGGAACCGGTGTCCGAGGCCGGTCCCCGCACGCCCACCTCGCCCGACTCCCCCGGTGCCGCGACACCGTCGGACCGGCCAGCGGAATCCGCAACGGGCGGGGGCGGAACGGGTAACCGCGACGAGGCGGCCCGCCCCTCCCCAGGCAAGCCGCCGAAAGCCGCCGGGACCACCGATGGGACCACTGAGGAGAACACTGGGGGCACCACTGGGGGGACCACCGGCGCGGGTGGTGCCACCGGTGGCGGCAAGGACACCGGTGATTCCGATGGTGCGGGCCAGCCCTGCGCTTTCGAGTCCGACCAGTTGCTGACCGTCCACGGACTGCCGTCCCAGCTGGCTGCGGGCGGCGCCTGGACCCCGTTCTCCATGAGTCTCACCAACACCACCGGCAAGCCCCTGGCGGAGGTCCAGCCCTTCCTGCTCGTGTCCTCCGCCGAAGACGTCGACCGGCCGTACTGGGAGCTGGAAACCGAGTACCGCGACGTCAGGACGGGGCAGTGGAAGACCTTCCATGACGCGACGCCCGACGAGCTGTTCGGCTCCTTCGCCGTCGGTCCGGGCAGCGCCATCACGCTCCAACTGCGCACCCGCGTGGTCAAGGACGCCAAGCCCGGCGCCGGGTACGCGCTGGCCGCCGGCGACTACCGCAACCGCGACGGTTCGTGTGGTTCGGCCAAGGAAGCCTGGTACGACTTCACCATCCTCCCCGCGAGCGCGAAGCCGACGCACCCCCCGACCACCAAGCCGGATGGGCCGGGCACGTCGGGTGGCACGGCCGAGCCCGGCCAGAGCGCCGCGTCCGGCGGCGGTACGGGTGGTTCCGATTCCACCGGTGGCCTCAGCCCTCAGGGCGACGCCCAACTCGCCGCGACCGGCTCCTCGTCCACGCTCCCGGCGATCGCTCTCGCCGGCGGAGCCGCGATGGTGGTCGGCGGAGGTGCGGTCATCGGCGCGCGCCGCCGGAGGGGCCCGGCCGGTCCGGGCGCCACGGACGTCACCGCGTAGGCCCCGCCTTCTCTCCGAGAACCTGACAACCCAAGGATCCATGGCCTTGGAAGGCAATGCCACGAGGAACAAAGGCTCCAAGGGGCCGAGGAATCAGGAAAGAGATCTTCATGAAACTGCGCCGCGCCCTGTCGGTCTCGGCCGCGACGGCCGCCCTGCTCCCCACGGCGGTGGCCGCCGCGCCCGTCTCCCCGGCGGCCCCTGCCGCGGAGATCCCGACGTGCTACGACCTCGACACCGCCTACGGGCAGTACCACAACAACACCTTCGTGGGCCGCACGTTCGGCATACCCAAGTCGATCACCCTCGGCACTCACTGGACGAACTACACCGCCACGCTCACCAACGCGTCGGCGAAGGAGCTGAAGTCGCTCGAACTCAGCGCCAAGCTGGGCAGTTACGTCTACAACGAGGGCGAGCGCGACCTGAGCCCGTACGGCGATCTGCAGTACTGGGACACCTCGCAACGTGCCTGGAAGACGCTGCGCCAGGCTGGTGGAAACGCCGGCGGCACCGTCCCCGGCCCGAAGACGCTGAAGCCCCGCGAGTCCGTCCACGTGCAGCTGCGGTTCAGGGTGAGCGAAGACCTGCCGCCGGACCAGACGTACGACGCGTTCACCGGCCTCACCGGCACCTTCGTCGACCGCTACCGCAACACGGACTGCACGGCCCACGGCGACGCCGACGGCGGTTTCTCCCCCCCGCAAGGGCTGAAACCTGCGGGGAGGGCTGCCGCCCCCTCCTCCGTTCCGGACGGTGTCGGTGTCCGCGGGCGGGGTGTTCATGCCAGCCTCTGGTCCTTGATGGCCAGTTCGCGGTCGCCTTGGCGGTAGCCGACGCTGCGGATGCCGAGTGCGTCTTTGAGCTGCCTGGCAGGGACGACCTGCGGGGTGGGGGCGGGGGCGCGGCCCGGCTTGGGCAGGGGGTAGGCGGTGGTGGTGGCGGAGTGGAAGGTGATGTTGCCGTCTGTCTTGGTGAACAGCTGGTGGACGTGTCCGTTGAGACAGGTGACGGAGGAGAAGCGGCGCAGAAGGGCGATGACCTTGAGGGCGTCGTCGGTGCTCCAGCCCCACTGCGGGTACATGGCGAACAGCGGGATGTGGCTGAAGACCACGATGGGAGTGTCCGACGACAGTCCGGCGATGTCCTTGCGGACGAAGTCGATCTGTTCGTTGCCGAGGTGGCCGAGCTTCTCCAGGCTCAGGGTGTTGACCAGGGCGATGAAGTGCACGCCGTGGGTGTCGAAGCTGTACCAGCCGTCGCCCAGCGTGCCCCTGCCGAAGGTCCGCCGGTAGGCGCGGCCCGCGTCGCCGATGGAGTCGTGCTCGCCCGGCACGGTGAAGACGCGGTCTGTCTTCATCCCGGCCATCAGCTGCTTGACCTGGTCGAACTGCCCGGCCGTGGACAGGTGGGTCAGGTCACCGCTGTGCATGACGAAGTCCGGCCTGAATCCGAGCGAGTTGACCTTGTTGATCGCTTCGCCGAACGAGCCGGCCACGTCCATGTTCGCCGGGCCGTGGAATCCGATATGGCTGTCGGAGACCTGTACGAACCGCAGCTCGCCGCTTCCCACCGCCGCGGCCCCGGCGGCGGCTCCGACGTTGCTGTCCCGGGAGTCCGCAATGCGGCTGATCACCTCGCCGCTGGCCACGGTCAGCACCACCGCGCCGCCGAACCACCCTGCGTGCCGCAGGAGTTGACGTCGATTCATGCCGTGTTCGGTTTCGGGACGACCGGCGTCTCCGGCCGATGCCCCGTCGTGACTGTCGTGGTAGTCGGACATCAGGCCACCTCCACAGTGGCGGTCATGAACGGATGGATGGTGCAGAGGTAGGCGTAGGTGCCGGGCTCGGTGAACGTGTGGCTGTAGGTGGCGTGGGCGGACAGGGCGGCCGAATGCAACGGGCCGCCCGATCCGACGCTGGTGACGGTGTGGGCGTCGGTGTCCTGATTGGTCCAGGTCACCGTCGTGCCCACCTTGACCTTCAGCGTGGCCGGGGAGAATGCGAAGTTCTTGATCGCCACGGCGTTGCCGGTCGCCGGTACGGCCGGCGCACCCGCGCTCGAAGGGCTCGTGGGCATGCTCATGCCGGGCATCGGCGAGGTGCTGGAAGCGGAGCCCGCCGCGTTCCCCGACCCCGTGGCTCCGGGCATGCCTGCCGTCTGGCGCTGCCCCGGACCGGGGGTGATGGCGCCGGCGCCGGTGGACGAAGAATGCGGCGACTGGCCACATGAGCTGAGGAGCCCCAGCGCGCCGGCGGTGGCGATGGCGGCAACGGCCAGCCCGGCCGCGGTCCGTGATCGACGGCCCGCAGTGCGAAAGTTCAGGTACATGGTGTCCGTTCCTCACTGGTAAGGCGGAGACGGGGACCGTGCCGGGCGCACGCAACCGCAGGGACGAGCGTGGCCGGCGCCAGGAGCGAGTGCGTCGCGTGGTGCTTTTCGGTCGCCTCGGCTCCATCCCTTGTCGTATGGGGAGTCGATGAGGAATTGCGCGTAAGTCGGCTCTTGTCCGGCACCACGGACGGCGGGGTTCCCACGGTTCGATGGATATGCACTTTTTGTTCGGCCTCTTGATATCGCCGCGACTCAGCCGGCCTCCCCCGGGAAGCCGCGCACACCCGGTCCCGGTGGCGCCATACGGCCCGGTAAGGACGTATCGCCCGCGGCGCTCGCGGAGCGTCACCCGCACTACGCCGTGCGTTACACGACAAAGCGGTACATGTGCGCGATGATCGACTTATGCCCTGGAGTCCCCGAAAACGTGGCCCGAGGACCGATCCGGATCGCTCCGCGCACCGTGTCTCTGGTAAAGGGGCCCTTTCGACCGCAGATGAGGAACTGCTGCGCACTCTGTACGCGGAGCACGCGGGCGCCCTGTTCCACTACGTGCTGCGACTGACCTCAGGAGATCGGCAATGGGCGGAGGATGTGGTGCAGGAGACGATGCTGCGAGCCTGGCAGCATCCCGCCGCGTTCGACCCTGCACGCGGCCCGGCCCGGGCATGGCTGTGCACGGTCGCCCGGCACCTGGTCATCGACGCTCACCGGGCCCGGCAGGCCAGGCCGGCCGAGGCCGGCGGCGAGGTGCTGGAGCGAGCCGTCGAGCAGAAGTCCGGCGAGGACGAGATCGAGCAGGCACTGCAGAGCTGGGCGGTTGCCGACGCGGTCCGGTCGCTGTCCCCGGACCACCGCGCCGTCCTGCTGGAGACCTACTACCGTGGCCGGACCATGGTGGAGGCCGCGCAGGTGTTGGGCATCCCGCTGGGCACCGTGAAGTCGCGGACGTACTACGCCCTGCACGCCCTGCGGCTGGCGCTGCAGGAACGCGGGATCGAGCCATGACCGCGGCGGGCAGGAGGTGGCGACCATGAGTGCGGAGCACGACGCCCTCCGGTTGGCGCTGGGGGGATACGTCCTGAGCGCGTTGCCCCCGGCGGAAATGGAACAGGTGCGCGTCCACCTCGCGGAATGCGCCGAATGCCGGGCCGAGCACACCCGACTGGCGGGATTGTCCGCGCTGCTGGCGACGGTGACCGAAGCCGAAGCCTCCGGCCAGACGGCGCCGACGGCCGACGAGGACCTGGCCGACCGGCTGGTGGCACGGGCAGCCGAAGACGCACAGGGCTCCCTGCCCGAACGACCCGCCGCGCCCGCGGTGCCGCAGGTGCCGGAGAGGGGGGTGCTGGAGAGCCTGCTCCAGAAGGCCGCGTCCCGGCGCCGCAGGACCTGGCGTCTGCAACTGGCCGGCGCTGCCGCCTCGCTGACGCTCATCGCGGCAGCGGCCGGCGGCACATGGCTGGCGGCTGTCGGATCCGTGGGCAGTCAGGCGACGCCGCCTGGGCCGACCGCACCGACCACCTGGCGCACCTTCTCCGGAAGTGATCCCAGCACCGGCGTCTCCGCCTCGGTGAAGGTCTCGCCATCGGCCTGGGGCAGTGTCGTTCAGGTCTCCGCCAGGGGGGCACCCGCCGGAATCACCTGCCGGCTGCAGGCGATCGGGCCCGGCGGCACCAGGACGGACGTCGCCACCTGGCGGGCAGGCACCTACCCTCCCGGCACCACGATCCCAGGAGCGGTCGCCATGTCCCCGGAAGCCATCGAACACTTCGAGATCCACGCAGGCAACGGTCAGAAGCTGGTCACCATCCGGGCGTGACGCGACCGTCGGTGTCGAGTGTGAGCGCACGGCCACACGAAAGGCCAAGAAGACGTCCCCACCGAAAGGTCGCACCGCGGGCGGAGAGGGGACCGGCCGGCCCGGCAGGAAGCGACCCGCCCAGCCCTCAGCCGACTTCAGCCGACTTGATGCGTGAGTGCGCCGACGGCGTGTGCACTCCCCGTCCAGGTGGCCGATGGCGCCGCCCTGGTCGTCACGACGGCCCGTCCGAGGTGCTCCCCCACGGGCGAGGAGACCGAGCCGCCGGTTCCTGGCGCGCCGAGTACGGCATGAACCTCCCACAGAGGCGGGTGGGTCCAGTCGGGCCGCCGGCATTGACATGACTCGGATATGACGCGCAAGAAGTCGAACAAAAAGGGGCGAATACCTCGAACCGATCGGCATGCGTCGCCCGTGGAACTCAGTGAGCGCGGCCATCCAGGATTCCCGCCTACCGACCGCCTCCGAAGTTGTCAGCGGTCTCCCCGTTCCGGCCTCCGCACATCCACAGAAGAGCCAGAAGACCATGTTTGTGACCGATTCCCCCAGCCCGAGTTCGCTGCTCGGCCGGCCCTGCCACCACCAGGCGCTGCTCACCCTGCCTGCGCAGGAGGCGCACGTCTCCGCCGCTCGTCACTTCGCGGCAGATCTGCTGGAGACCTGGAGTGTGCCGGCAAGCGAGCGGGACTCCGCCGTTCTCATCGTCGACGAACTCGCCGCCAACGCCGCGCAGTACGGCCGCGAACGCATGACCCTGCTGCTCGTCCTCGATCACGGCACTCTGCACATCGTCGTCACTGACTCCGGCCCGACCGTGGAACACCATCGCCCCGACATCGCCCCCGACGAACACGGCCGCGGCACCGGCATCGTCCAGTATCTCGCCCAGTCGACCGAGGTCCACCAGACACACAGCGGCCGCGAGGTCCGCGCCTGCCTGAGGTGCTCGCCATGACCGGGCCGGACGTCGCACGAGCTGCGACCGGCTGCCGGGGCCGGCACTGCCGCACAGCGACGGGCCATCGGGCGCGGCTCCGGTGCCAAGTCACCCGACGCCCCGCCGAGTGGGCCTTCGCGACCCACAAGCCGTGCCCCATCATCGGCCGTCCGAGCCAGACCCAGGCGCCCACCCGGTCCATGACACACCCATCGCCCCTCGGCCACGGCAACCCCGACCACCACCACGACACGATGCCGTGTCAGCGCTGCGGCGCCAGCTCCTACGTACCGGCGGAGGTGCGAGCGTGAACGTCATCCCGAACGGCGGCGAGGTCATCAGCGCCCCGCCCCCGCACGAGGCGTACGCGAATGCGCCGGACCTGCGCCGCGAGATGCACCAAGTGCTCGCTCTCGGGGCCGAACGCGACGGCCGCCAAGCCAGGCCAGTCACCGACGCTCCGGTCGATGCGACCGCCGCCGAACGCGCCTGGCGGCTACGCCAGGCCGCCCTCATGGACCGGATGGCCCTGGAGGACCCCCGCCCCGGCCCGGTCGCAGCCGCCGCAGAAACCGCCGAACAACTCGTCCTGCACGACCGCCGCCATCCCGACCTGGTGGCCGGCCCGCACCACCCCGAAGCCATCACGCTCGCCCCCAGCCACCGCCTCTACGTCCGCCAGGAGTACGCCGCCTGGACGGCCGCAGGGCACCCCGGGATCTGAATCGACCCCGACCCCACAGGAAGAAGCAGACATGTCCCGCAACGACATCGACAGCCGGCACGCCCCCGCAGCAGCCGGCCGACCCCACTCGCCTCTCCCACCACACCCGACAGCCACGCGTGAACATCGCGCCAGTCGGCGAAGGGAACGGTCACACCAGGGAAAGCCGATGAACGGACCGTGGCCGAACACGAAGACCCATCGGCTGATCCAGGTGCCTGGACGTGATTGCTTCCAGGGGCAGCGGCTGGGCCTCCACCTGACCCCAACGCCCCCGCACACTCCGCGGGCCGGGCAGCCGGCACAGCTTGCCATACGGGCCACAGGCGGCGAACCACCCTTCTCTGTACGCCCGTTGCCGGTCGAGCTCCCCGCGGTTGTGGTGGCGAGGGGAGACGCGTTCACCGGCGAGGCGTGCCTGGACGACGCCATGGGAATCTCCCGATGGCGCGGGCGGCGGACATCGGTGAGACCGACATGCCAAGCGCACCGGGAAACCTCCTCCCAGGCACCCGCGCACGAGACCTCGGGCCCGGCCCGCCCGTGGGCGGGACACTTCTCCGGGCGGCCGTTCGAAGGGATGGTGTGACGATGTTCCACAACGCGCTGGAGCCCTGGCACCTGCTGATCCTGGTCGCGGTGGTGGTTTTGGTCTTCGGCTCGAAGAAACTGCCCGACACCGCACGGGCGTTGGGCAAGTCCATGCGGATCCTCAAGAGCGAGACCAAGGCCATGAAGGACGACGGCGCCTCGGACGAACCACGCCCCGAGCCCGAGCCCGCACCGAGACCGGCACCAGGACCAGGACCGGGACCGGGATCGCGGACGATCTCGGGCGCTCCCGGAGACACTGCCACTGCCCCCACGGCCCCCACCACCCGCACCGAGCCCGTGGAAGGCACGACCAGCCACCGGGACTGAGCCCGGTCCTGCGCGCCGCTGCCTCCCCCCGCACGAGACGCCTGCCAGTCAAGGCAAGGAAGATCAGCTCGCGCCCCACCGGCCGACGGAGACGATCAAGTACTGACGCAGGGCCGGTGGTTTCCGGCCTGCCGCAAGAGATGAGGACTGGCGTGTCCCAGTCGGCCCGCAGCAAGCAGAAGGATCCCGAGGGGCGGATGCCGCTCGCGGAGCACCTCCGTGAACTCCGCAACCGGCTCGCCAAGGCCGTCCTTGCCATCCTGGTCGTCACCATCGCCGCGGCCTTCTCCTACAAGGGCATCGTGAACTTCTTCACCAGGCCGGTGCTGGACTCGGTCGGCTGCCCGACGTCCTTCGCCGATCTGGCCAAGCAGACCGCGGACACCGCCTGCGCGCGGATCACGATCAACGGCCTGCTCGCGCCGTTCACCCTGGCGCTGAAGGTGTCCCTGATGGCCGGCGTCGTACTGGCCTCGCCGGTATGGCTGTACCAGCTGTGGGCGTTCGTTGCCCCCGGCCTGCACAAGCACGAGCGGAAGTACGCCTACGCGTTCGTCGGCGCGGGCGTCCCGCTGTTCTTCGGCGGTGCCTTCTTCGCCTACAAGGTGCTGCCCACGACCGCAAGGGTGTTGATCGACTTCACGCCGCACGGGGTGGACAACCTGCTGCCGCTGGACGATCTGCTCGACCTCGTCACCCGCATGGTGGTCGTCTTCGGCCTCTCCTTCGAGATGCCGCTGCTGCTGGTGATGCTGAACCTCACCGGAGTGCTGTCCGGCCGGCGGATGCTCGGCTGGTGGCGCGGCATGATCATGGGGATCACGGTCTTCTCGGCTGTGACGACGCCGAGCACGGACCCACTGACCATGCTGGCGCTGGCCGCACCGATCTGGGCGCTCTATTTCGCCGCCGTCGTCTTTTCGCTTCTCCATGACCGGCGCAAGGCCCGAAGAGAGGCAGCGGGACCCGGCGACGACGAGATCTCCGACCTCGACCTCACGCCGCAGAGCATCGGCGAAGTGGAACCGGTGTCCGCCAGCCAGGCCCCACCCGCGCAGCCGTACGCCGACGACGACCACGCCGTCGGCGAGACGACGCGACCTGAGGGGTCATGCAGCAGGGTCGAGGACCGGCGCGGTGGCCTGTGAGGGCTCCGTTTCCAACCCCGGCCCGACAACACCCCTTCTTTGGATCATGGGGCGGACCAGAGGCAGATACCGGCAATGCACACTCATCGCAATGTGCCGACAGATGCTCCGAGTCGAGGTTTTCCACGTACCTGGTGTGAGCGACTCTCCGAATACCCAAAGAGCCACTCATTTACCTAGCCTTTACTCAAACAATGCCATCTATTTAGATATTCTTTATCGGCGCGGAAGGGAGGGTGCGCTTGCAGTTCGTCGCGCTCTCCGGCCTTGATACATGCCACCCTGACCTGGAGCGGTGCGGGTGGCGTGTGTATGCAGCCACCCGCGCTCGTGTCACAAGTCGATACGCAGGCGGATTTACGTGCCCTGCCGTAGACCCCAGAAAAGGCAGGCAAGACCTGCGCCCAGCTGTGGGTCAACGGGCAACGCAAGGCCGTTCAGTGCCACTACATCACCAAATAGCAATCGGATGAGAGATGATCACGGGTATGAGCCGTAGCCAGCGGAACTGGTGGACGGAGATCGCAATCGGCGGTGGTGCAACCGTCGCTGTCTTCATCGCGCTGTCCGCAATTGTCTCGGCTGCCACTGGTTCGAAATACGCGACGATGAGCGACGACACCGGATGGCTTCTCGTTGTTCCCGCCGTCGCGGCGGGCGTGTGGGCCGCAGCTCGCTATCGACGTCGTTGAACAATTCGGGCGTTGGGACGCCCTCGGGCCGCCAGGAGCACGAGGGTTGCCCGCAGTCGGGCCTGACGCGCACAGCCCTGAGTCGCCGAGGAAAACCGTTGGGCTGCCGGATTTGCTTCATGCATGATCGACTCGTGGACACCTATCTGGAGACCGAGCGTCTGGCCCTGTGCCGCTTCACTGCCGACGACGCGGACCTGCTGATCGAGCTGGACAGCGACCCGGCGGTGATGCGCTACCTGACCGGCGGCAATCCGACCGCTCCGGAGCTCGTCCGCGAGCGCCACCTGCCGAAGATCCTTGCCGGCTACGAGAAGTGGGGCGGCGACCTCGGACTGTTCGCCGCGCACGAGAAGGGCGGCGGAGCGTTCATCGGCTGGTTCCTCCTGCGTCCCGAGCCGGAGGGCCCGCTGGACGAAGTCGAACTCGGCTATCGGCTGCGGCAGGCGGCTTGGGGCAAGGGGTATGCCACCGAGGGCTCGCGGGCCTTGCTGGGCAAGGCGTTCACGGAACTCGGTGTGCGCATGGTCTGGGCTGAGACGATGTCCGTGAACCGCGGTTCGCGCAACATCATGGAGAAGCTCGACATGACGCTCGCGGACGCCATCCCGGTTCCCTCCGACATGGGGATGATCGAGGGCTCCGAGCATGGCGGCGTACGGTACGAGATCACCAAGGAGCAGTGGGCGCAGCGGTAGCCACGATGCGGGCGGCCGTTCCCCGTCGACGCCCATCGGAGCCGGTGGGTGGACGGCACGAGTCGTAGCAGGTTGGCCCCGAGGCCCGCCACGGGCTGTTGGTCACCGTCAACGCCACGCCTTGTGAGTTGGTGCGTGTCCGCGCACTCAGTTGCCGCGCCGCACCCGGGCCGCCTTGCGGGCCTCGGCGAGTTTGCGGGCCTCGCTTGCCTTGCGGGACGACTTGCCGCCGGTGCCGCGGGAGGCGTCCTTGCTGCTGCCCAGGCCACGGAAGGGGGCGTTGGTGTTCTTGGGTCGGGGTGCGGCGGACCCGCCGTCGAGCGGGATGCCGGAGGGAGCCTTGGCCCCGGTGATCCGGCTCAGCTCCGCCTCGCCCGAGCGCACCTTGGTGATCGTCGGCTCGATGCCGGCCTCGGCCGTCAGCCGGCTCATCTCCCGGCGCTGGCCCGAGAGCACCAGCGTGACGACGCTGCCGGACTCTCCCGCCCGGGCAGTGCGGCCCGCGCGGTGCACATAGTCCTTGGGGTCGGTGGGCGGGTCGACGTTCACCACGAGATCGAGGTCGTCGACGTGCAGACCACGGGCCGCGACATTGGTCGCCACCAGGACGGTGACCTGGCCGTTCTTGAACTGGGCAAGGGTCCGCGTGCGCTGCGGCTGGGACTTGCCGCTGTGCAGGGCCGCGGCGTGCACTCCGCTGGCCCGCAGATGCCGGGTGAGCTGGTCGACGGCGTGCTTGGTGTCCAGGAACAGCAGTACGCGGCCGTCGCGGGCGGCGATCTCCGTGGTGACGGCGTACCGGTCGGGGCCGTGGACGACCAGCACATGGTGGTCCATCGTCGTGACCGCGCCCGCGGACGGGTCGACCGAGTGGACGACCGGGTCGTGGAGGTAGCGGCGAACCAACTGGTCGACGTCGCGGTCCAGGGTGGCCGAGAACAGCATCCGCTGGCCGTCGTGGTGCACCTGGTCGAGCACCTCAGTGACTTGCGGCAGGAAGCCCATGTCACACATCTGATCGGCCTCGTCGAGGACGGTGATCCGTACTCGTCCCAGGCGGCAGGCCCTGCGCTCGATGAGGTCGTGCAGACGGCCAGGCGTGGCGACGACGACCTCGGCCCCGTCGCGCAGCGCAGCGACCTGCCGGCCCATCGACATGCCGCCGACGACCGTGGCCATCCTCAACCGGAGCGCGTCGGCATACGGCGCGAGCGCCTCGGTTACTTGCTGGGCCAGCTCCCGGGTGGGCACCAGGACCAGGGCGAGGGGCTGCTTCGGCTCCGCGCGCCGACCGGCCGTCCGTGCGAGCAGCGGCAGGCCGAAGGCGAGCGTCTTGCCCGATCCCGTGCGCCCGCGCCCCAGGACGTCGCGGCCCGCGAGGGCGTTGGGCAGCGTGGCTGCCTGGATCGGGAAGGGCTCGCGCACGCCGCACTCGGTGAGGGTTCGCAGCACCTCGGCCGGAAGTCCCATGTCGGCGAAGGCGACCGGGGACGCCGTCGGGGCGAGGGTCACTGGCAGGGCGGGGTCGCCGTGCGAGGTACCGGGGCGGTCCGAGTGGTTCATGAAGAGCCTTCCGCATGGGGAACGTACCGAGGAAGGCCCGGCAGGAATGAGCAGCCGACGAACAAGGGGAACCGCACGGACGGAGTCGCCAGCCGTCACAACCATCCGAACGTTTGAGGCTAACACAAAGTGACATTTCAACGAGATCTCGTACTGGCTGCGCACCAGGCTGCCACGGCGGGATCTGCCTGCGCGTTTCGGTTCGCGGAAGACCGCGTACGGGCGACGAGACGCTGGCCAGCGGGCGGCGAGAAGTGGGACAAGCACGCCCCGGCAGCACCGACCCGACGAGGACTCGGACGCTCTCGGGGCGGCTTGACTTGCAAGATCCATCTCGTCGGTGAGGACGGCCGCGACGCCACGGAGATGCGTCAGAAGCGCCCTAGTCGTCCGAGCCGGTAGCCGACGGCGGAACCTCGACGACGAAGAAGAGGAAGCAGGTCTTGGTCGAAAGGTCCTGGAAGCCGTCGGGGAACAGTTCACGGGCGGCGGGGTCGGGCTGGGGCTCGCTGATGCTGGAAAGGCGGAAGCCGGCGGCGGTGAAGGCTTCGGTCATCGCATGCAGTGACTTGCGCCAGAACTTCATCGGGACGGTCTGCCCGTTGAACATCCAGTCGAAGGTATAGCTGGTGGTCGCGAAGTAGTCGGGCCGAGGATCCTGGATCGTGTAGGCCACGAAAGGGTGGTCCACCGAAGCGATCAACCGGCCGCCGGGCCTGAGCACCCGCCGCAACTCGGCCAGCGTCGGCCCCCAGTCCTCCAGGTAGTGCAGCACCAGCGACGCGACCACGTCGTCGAACGTACCGTCGCCGAACGGCAGAGGGTCGCTCAGGTCGGCCATGTGCAGGGCCACTTCGTCGCCCAGTCGCCGCCTCGCCAACGCCAGCATCCTGGCGCTGACATCGATGCCGGTGACGACCGCACCGCGGTCGCGCAGTGCAGCGGTCAGGGGGCCGGAGCCGCAACCGGCGTCCAGGATCCGACGGCCGGCAACGTCTCCGGCGAGGGCCAACATCGCAGGCCGCTCGTAGTACGCGTTCACGAGGCTGTTCTCGTTCTCCGCCGAGTACGCCTCGGCGAAACCGTCATAGTCGTTCACCTGATCCCGACCTGCGGACCGGCCGAAGCCGTCGGTTTCATCGGTTACGTCCGTTTCATGTTCCATCGTCGCACCCTAGTAGTCGCACGATCCGCCGGACAGGCTCTGGCTGGCGAAGACCCGCTTCAGCCTTTCGAGCGCCGACTCGCTCTCTGCCGTGTCTGCTGCTGAGAGCGAGGTACCCCGGAGGACATGTTCCCCGGCGGCACCTTCACGTTTGCCCAGCCCTGCCAGCACGTCCCAGCATGTGTCGATATGCGTGAATACGTGTCGGCATGTTCCAGTACGTGTCGGCCCAGAAGTTGCTGATCCATGCATCTGGGCCAGCCCCCTTCGCGGTGGTCAGTTGGCGATGCCGACCGGGTGGACCTTGATCTTCTCGTCGTAGGGGCCGGCCAGCTTCAGCGCCTCCGCGGGCCACTTCAGGGACACACTGTGGGTCTCGTTCGGCGGCGTCACGATGATGTTGGTCGGGGACGCAAGACTGTCACCACTGAAGTCGACCGCGTACGAGATGCTGAAAGTGGCGGTGTCACCAGGCTTCAGGTCCGTGATGCGCGGCTGCTCACCGCCACGGTGGACAGGGGCGGAGGTGCCATCGGCGTCCTTCAGGTCGACGCCCGCGAAGCCCGTCGCCGAGCAGGTCCTCCCGCCCTTGTTCGTCATCTGAACGGTCACCTCGCCCACCTTCTGGTCGGGCGAGCTGTCCACGGCCTCCATCACCAGGTCGCTCGTGCGGCAGAACCTGCCCTTCCCCCCGCCCTTCGCCGCACCGCCCCCGGAACCAGCACGGGACGAGGCGGTACCGCCGGAACCGGCGTGGGAGGAAGTGCCGCCGGAGCCGGCGTGCGCGGAGGTGCCCTCGCCGGAGCCCGACTTCGCGTTCCCCGCCGGAGCATCGGCCCCCTGCGCGCCGGTCGACGAACCCGCACCACCGGCCTCAGCGGCCGCACCCGCGCCCGACTGGCCCCCGGGCTTGGAGGCGGCACCGTCCGAACCGGAGCAGGCCGTCAAGGAGAACGCGGCGGCCGCGGTCAGGGACGCCGCGGCAACACGCAGGGTACGGCGACGAACAGTGCGGGCAGTGGTGTTGGAACTCATTCGGATTCCCCCCGGGGAAGTCAGTGTCGGTCTCACCTGCGTACGACACCCACTCTGGCCAGGGCCACTATCGCCAGGCTGACGCTCCACTAACACCCGACTAAGGCCGTTGCGCGTAGAAGCCCCTATAACGAGGGCCTGCGGGATGGGCCTTGACCTGGAGGTTGATGTAGAGGCGCTGAACTTGGAGGCGTCGCACTCCGGTTGAGGGCATCATTCGGCGTCCGGCAGCGCGCACGACTCCGAGCGCTGTTCGGAGTCGTGGCGCGTCCCTCGGGGGCTTGGCCGTTCTTTCGGATCGCCTGGCTGGCCAGAGGATGGTGCCGGAGCCGGAGCCGGAGCCGGAGTCGAGGCCGCCCGAGCCGGGGCAACGCCGTCAGTTTCGGAGGGGATCCGTGTGACCGCGTGTGGCCGAAGCCGCCGGCTCCGGTGGTACTGCCGACCGGGACGCGGTGTACGGTGATCCGCCAACTGCCGCTCCGGTAAAGGGCGGTGGCCGACACCGCGCCGTGCCAGTCGGCGGCAGCGCCATCGTCCACGGCCAGCCGTGGGCGCGCGTGGCGGCTGGTGAGGTCGCGGCCCCGAGCCGACGGCCCGTGGCATGCACCGCCCTGTTCCCTCACCCCCACCACACCCGGAGGGCTTCATGAGAACCGTCAGATCCGTCACGCGTGGCATACCCGCGCTGCTCGCCGCCGCCGCGCTGCTGGCCGTGGCCGTCCCCGGAGCCGTGGCTGTCCCCGGAGCGGAGTCCGTCCCGGACACCGTCGCCGCCTCGGCTCCCGCCGCGTTGACGGGCGAGGAGCTCGCGGCCTCGTGGACCGGCCCGCTGAGCACCCGGGGGCGGTACATCGTCGATGCCGACGGTGACCGCTTCAAACTCAAGTCCAGTAACTGGGCAGGCGCTCAGGGGACGTATGTGGGAAGCGGCGACGTCAACGACGTGGCGAACCATCAGGCGCACCAGAAGTCGAACAACATCCCCCTCGGCCTGGACCGTACCCCGATCGGCCGGCTCATGGCCGACTTCCACAGCCTCGGCATCAACAGCATCCGACTGCCGTTCGCCAACGCACTGGTGCACGACAAGACCGTGGTGCCGGACACCGCGGTCGCGGCCAACCCGCAGCTCAAGGGCAAGACGCCGCTGGAGGTGTTCGACGCCGTCATCGCGACACTGACCGCCGACGGCTTCGCGGTGATCCTCAACAACCACACCACCAGCTACCGCTTCTGCTGCGGTCTGGACGGCAACGAGCGCTGGAACAGCGGACAGTCGACCCAACAGTGGATCGACGACTGGGTGTTCATGGCCAAGCGCTACCAGAACAACAAGCGCGTGGTCGGTGCCGATCTGCGCAACGAGGTCCGCCGCGACACCTGGGACGACGCCAACTGGGGCTGGGGCGACGAGCACGACGAGTACACCGCCTTCGAGCAGGCCGGAAACAAGATCCTCCAGGCCGACCCCGACCTGCTGATCATCATGGAGGGCATCAACTGGCAGGGCATCCCCGCTGCCCCCTTCCCCCACCAGCGTCCGGACCTCAAGCCGGTCCGCACCCTCTCCCACACCCTGATCGACTCGAACAAGCTGGTCTACGCGGTGCACTTCTACGGTTACACCGGCCCGGCCAACACCGGCGCCGGCAGCGGTCCGGGAGCGACCGGCGATCCGCGCTACGAGGACTTCGCCCCCGACCAGCTCGCCCAGGTCGTGAACGACGAGGGACTGTTCGTCACCGAGGAGGGGAAGCACTTCACCGCCCCGGTGTGGGTCAGTGAGTTCGGCGCCGCCGGGCGCGGCTCCACCGACGCCAAGGAAAGGGCCTGGTTCAAGAACTTCACCGACATCCTGGTGGAGAACGACACCGACTTCGCCCAGTGGCCGCTGGTGGGCTGGAGCGACGACAAGGGCACACCGAACGACAACTGGGCGTTGATCTCCTACGACGCGTCCGGGAAGAAGCTCGGCGTCGAGGACGACGGCGACTGGCGGGCCAGCGACTGGAACAAGCTGGTCAACGCCTCTGCCAAGAGCGGCCGCATCGCCCCGGTCAACCACTGGAACATCGTCGACATCGACCACGGAGACTGGAATCTGTCCCGCACCATGCTCGCCAAGGCGGACTGGAGCCCGGGCAACTCCAAGGGCAACTGCCCCGACAGCGAGCGTCTGATCGGGCTCAGCCGCAGCCAGGGCCGCGGCCTGTGCACCGACGCGGCCGAGCCGCTCAAGGCGGCGGGCGCGTGGGAGACGGTCGACGACGAGCGCTACGTCAAGCAGGGTGACTGGGCCAGCGGCTACAACAAGCTCCAGTGCCCGGTCAACAGCTTCGCGGTCGGTTACAGCATGAACGGCCCCGCCATGGTCTCCCTGCTCTGCGCCCCTTCCGCAACCCCGCTGCCCACCAAGGGCCGCAGCGTGTGGTTCGACAAGGGCGACAACCGCCCCGCCACCGGCGGTGCCAAGGGCAGTGACTGGGCCGAGAACGACCACAAGGGTCAGTGCACCGACGACGAGTACGTCGCCGGCGTCGCCATGACCTGGAAGGCGCTGCAGCTCGGCCGACCCGACGCCCTGCTGTGCCGCCCCCTCACCTGATCCACGCCGTGCCGACTGGCCAGGAGCATCCCGGCATGCCTCGACCGGAGACCGCCGCCCCAGAGGGAGCCGGAAGGCACTCGGGACCGTGTGGTCATCAGTTGCCCGGCGGGCTGGGTGACGCGCTGATCTGCTTGGCGTAGGTCTGGGTGTACTTCGGGATCAGTGCCTCGATCCGTTTGACGTAGTTCTGCGTCTCGGGGATGCGCGGGATGCCCCGGGCCTTGAGCACCGCGCCGGGGCCCGCGTTGTACGCGGCGAGAGCGAGCTGGGTGGGGTCGCCGGGGATGCCCTTGATCTGTTTGAACAGGTGGCACATGTAGGCGCCCTGGGCCGGGATGGCGTCGGCCGGGTTCCACACGTCGGCCTTGCCGTCGCCGGTGTAGTCCTTGCCCCACTCCGCCCAGGTCGACGGATGGAACTGCGCGATGCCCTGGGCCTGGCCGGAATCCGCCCGCGGATCCCAGTGACTCTCCGCGTCGAGTTGCGCGGCGAGCATCGGAACGCTCAGTTCCGGGCAGGTCTTGGTGGCGGACTGGACGGTCGCCAGATACTGAGGGGGAATGGTGGGCAATGTGGGCGGCCGGGTCAGCCACCAGACGACCCCGAGGGCGACGAGTACGAGTACGGCTCCGAGGGCCAGCGCCGCCCGCCCCCTTCGGCGACCGGGGCGCCTGGCTCCCCTGCCCGCCGGAGAGGCGCGGTACACCGTGGCGGGCGACGACTCTTCCCAAGAGGGATGCGCGGGCTGCTGATCTTGCCTCCGTACCCGGCCGCTGTCCGTCGCTCCGGCTTGCTGTTCTTGCATGTGCCCAGTCCGTCCGGTCGGTTCATCCGGAATTGATGTGTCGATGACGGGTGGGACGCTGTGGACTCCACAATAGTTGCATGATCGCGCAATCGAGCAGGCGCCTGTGGGGATTGCCACACCGGGGAACCGACCGCGCCCACTCGTCGCGCCACCGCCACCAGCTCGTGGAGGCTTTCGCGGGGCCGGAGGAGGTGCGCCACAGGCCGGTGTGCGGAATCGTCCCCTCGGCCTGTGAACCCCTGGCGCACCACCCAGGCGGCGGGGTTCCGTGCTGAGTACGCCTACTCATGTACGTCAGTACGCCAGCTGACAGGCTCCGCACATGAAAAGTGGCAGAGGGGCGCTGACCGCCCTGCATCTCTTACTGGTCTGGGCGGCGATGGCGGCCGTGTTGCCGGCGCTCGGCTTCGGGCTGGTGCTGAGGGCCTGGGGTGGTGGGGCCGTTGCGACGGTGCCGCTCTTCGCGTTGGGTGTGCCGCTGGTGGTGGGTCTGTTGGCCACGGCGGGCATACCGATGAGGACCGTCGTGCCGCTGTGCAGCTCCGTGCCGCGGCGGCTGGGCTGGGCGGCGCTGGTCTTCGTCCTCGGTACGCTCGGCGTCCTGGCGGGTCTGGCCGCCTACGCCGGGGGCGTCGACCTGGGAAGCGCCCATACCCGGATCGCGCTGGCGGGGTGCCGTACGCCGTGGCCGCCGCGTTCTTCGTGCCCAGTCGGTGGGTGCGGCTGGGGGCACTGGCCGTGCTGGCGGCCGCAGTGGCCTACGGCGGCTTCGTCGGCCCGGCACAGGCACGGCAGCGGCAGCACCAGGCGGAGGTCGCGCGGTACCGGGAGCATCCGGAGCTGCTGTACCTGGGCGCTGCGCCACCGGGCATGCAGGTGTCCCGTGCCGAGGCCGGACCCGCCTCCTTCAACGTCGACTACCGCCCCGTCCGGGAGGGATACGAGTCCGGGTACGTGGGACTCACGATGCGCTCGGCGTTCACGCCGCCGCCCCGATGCCCCGAGCCCGCGGAGAAGGGTGCGACCTGCACCGTGGACACGCACGGCGAGATGCTCACGGTCCACGCGTTCCCCGACGGCACCCGCGCCGTCACCCTCATCCGCCGCCACGGGAACGTGGAGGCCGAGGTCACCAGCCAGACCCTCGACGAAACCGGGCTGCGCCGGGTCTTGAACACCCTGCATCCCCTGTCGCACACGGAGCTGGAGGCGTTGATGCGGGAAAAGAAGATCGACCGCAGGATCTGAGCCGTCTTCGCCCGGGGCCTGTGGCGCCGAATCCTGCGCGCTCAACCAATTGGTGGACGTCAACCTCGATCCGCCGTTTCCGAGCGTGCCCGGGTTCCGGGCAATCCCCTCACCGGCGCAGTGCTCGGCAGGAAGAGACGAGACTGGTTCCGGTCGTTCGGGGGGCAGGGGCGGTTCGCTCAAGTGGGTGGTGGGGCAGGGGCGAGGAGCTGTCCTGTCCGGGAGTCGGCTCTCCAGGATCCCCCGATGTCCGGAAGAGAGCGCCTGGACCTTCGGCATACTTGCCCGGCAAGTGAACCAGCGGCACGCTGTGGCAATCGCCGCCGGAAGGACAGCCGTTGACCGCGTCAGCGAACCTTTGTGCATCCGCTTCTGCCCGTTCGGATCGTGAAGTTGCCTGGCGGTCGGGCGCGACCGGCCTGACGATCAGCCGCCCTGTGTCGGGGCGAAGGCGGTTCCGATGCGGTGACGGGGCCTGGATCCTACTGCGGGGCTTCGGCTTCGATGTGGTCGAGTGGGACCGTGCAAAGGAGGTAGGGGATCCGCTTCTCGCACTTGTCGCAGGAGTGGGCCGTCCATGAGCAGGCGTTGCCGTTGCCGTGGTAGGCGCGGAGGTTCTGTGGGACTTTTGCGGTGCCGTGCACGTACACCATCTCGCTCATGTACAGCCTGTTGATCGGCCTGCCGTTCCTGTTCCGGTCGGCAAGTGTGCGCAGGAGTTTGATGGCCGCGCACGGCTGGCCGATGACTTTGTCACACTGCTGACCTTCTCGGAGCGCCTCGCAGATGGGCGTCAGGTCTGCCTTTTGACCCATGAGCGTTGTCCAACCCCTGTCGGGGGTCTCCGGCACCTGGGAATTCACGATCTCCCATTTTCCGGGGTGGTACGGAATGCCGTCGAGGTGCTTTGTTTCGATCCACGGCACAAGCCCCTGGCGCCCGCTGGAGGAGATGAGGAAGTATTGCTCTCCCGCGACCTGCGCCTCCAGCGCGCCCATCATGAAGTAGGCTTGTTCGGGATTCTTCTCGATCAGGTCTTTGTCCTGTTGCAGGTTGTGTGCCACCTGCGCGAGTACCTGCCGGAGTTTTTCGCTGTCGGTGAGTTCCTTGAGGCCGTGGACGAAGGGTCCGCTTTTCGTGTTCCGGCCGTGCCTGCATCGGGGGCAGAGATCCGAACTCCTGCCGCCGTGGTAGAGGTTGACGTCCTGCCCTGCCGTAAGGAGCCCCGTCGCCGTCATGCGGTCGCCCTCCCCGAATAGCGCACATGCTGAACGGGCGCCGAAACTAGCACCGATGGGCCCGGTGGTCCAGTGGGACTTTCCATTGAGTCGATGTCCGGAAATGCATGGCCAGGGTGGCAGGTCGAGTTTCGAAGGGGGTAGCGTCCGGCCGGTCGATGTCCTTTGCTCTCGGCAATTGCTCCCGCGGCTCGGTCGGCGGCTGAAAGGTGAGTATCCATGGCGATGACCGTGGAAGAGATGAAAGCCTGGCTCAGCGGCCTTTCTCCTGGCCAGGAGCTGAAACTTCCCGACGGCCTCCCGGATGATCTGGGTGACCTCAAGAATTCCGTGAACATCGATTACGCCTTGAGCGATTGGTTCGCCGTGGGATCGGAGTTCACCGAGCTCGATCCCGATCCGGAGCAGCTGACGCTGAGGGGGACGGTCGATCCGGACTCCCCTACCGCAGCAATCCGCTTCCTCGCCGCGGACGGCACCGACGCCATAGCCGGAGTGCGCGTCGGCCTGTCCCTGAACGGGCACCCGGTGCTGGGGTTCTTGAGCGGCCTCGGGCTCAGGGACCTCGGCCTGGCATACGAGATCCGCTCCCTGGACACCGCAGCGGTACGGTCGTTGGTCGCCGAGGCCCGGCTCGATGTCACGGACGGGCAGCAGCTCCTCATCACCTGCGAACTCGACTTCGACGCGACGAGCTCCCGTTACGCGTTCACCGTGGAACCCGCGCCTGGTACCCAGTGGCAGGTCATCGGTGCCCTGTTCCGGCTCTTCGGAGCCGATCCGCCGGCCCTTCTCAGGGACGTCGCCGTCGAACGGCTGTCACTGGGCTACGACATCCGCAACCAGCGGTTCGAGGTGGAGGCCGAGGTCCGGTTTCCCCTGGGGGATGTCACGGCCGACCTCGTCGTGCGGGTTGATCTGCGGCGGAGCTCCGGCTCCGGCTACGACGCGACCTACGGCGCCACCCTGTTTCTGGCGATTCCCCGGCAGCAGGGCGACCCGCGCGTCCTTGAGTTCACCATCGACTACGCCAGCGATCCCACCGGCCGTACCCTCACCGCCCGCTGGACCGGCACCCCCGGCATCACGTCCCGCGAACTCGCCGGGGCCGTCGGGCTGTCGATCCCGCCCGGCGTGCCCCCGGGTCTGCTCCCCACGCTCGCCTCCATCGGCCTGCGCTACGACACCACCGCCGGGCGGCTGCTGCTGTCCGCCACCACCGAAGCCGGGGGTGGCATCGTCGTCGCGTCCGTGCCCGGCATCCCGCGTGCCCTCGTGCTGCTCGTCGCCGCGAACATCTCCGACCTCAAGCCCACCAAGCTGTCCCAACTCCCCCTCGTCGGCGACCGGATCCCGCCGGGCGCGGACGTCGGCATCACCGGCGTCCAGTTCCTGGCCACCAGCGGCGCGTTGTCCACCGCCCAGGTCCAGCAGGTCAACGCCGACCTCGACGCCACCGGCTGGACCGGCGGCAAGCTGCCCGACTCCGGGACCGGACTGCCCAAAGGTGTGGTGCTCACCCTCCCGTACGAGATCGCGGGCGAGGCGCAGGACCCCCTCGCGGTCTCCTTCGGTGGAAGCGGGCAGCAGCAGCTCGCCGTACGGGACGGCAGCGGCGGCCCGGAGTCCGCCGCCTGGGTCGACATCGGCCGCTCCTTCGGGCCCCTGCACCTGCGGCGCATCGGCGCCGGCTGCGACTCCGGCAAGGTACTGGTGATGTTCGACGCGAGCATGGGCGCCGCCGGGTTCACTCTGGGGGTCCTCGGTCTCGGCATCGCCCTCGACCTCGACACCATGCGCGCCGAACCCCGCTTCCAGGGGCTCTCCGTCGACCTGCGCCGCAACCCGCTGCACATCGCCGGTGCCCTCGTCAACCGCCAGCCCCCGCCCGACGGTTACACGATCCTGGTCGAGGGCCTGCTCGTCGTCGAGATGCCCAGGTTCGGAGCGCTCGCGCTCGGCGCGTACCAGCGCCGCGGCGACGGCATGGCCTCGTTCTTCGCCTTCGGCAGGCTCTCGGGCACGTTCGGCGGGCCGCCGCCGTTCCGCGTGACCGGCTTCGCCCTCGGCTTCGGCTACCACAGCAGCGTCCGCGTACCGGAGCAGACGGAGATCGCCCAGTTCCCGCTGGTGTCCGGCCTGGACGGCGGGCTCCCCGACGACCCGCTCACCGCGCTCCCCCTGCTCACCGGCGGGGCCAACCCCTGGGTCGGCCCCACCGAAGGGCAGATCTGGCTGGCCGGCGGCATCGACTTCACCTCCTTCGAGTTCGTGCAGGCGCGTGTCCTGCTGCTCCTGGAGGCCGGCCGTGATCTCACCCTCGCGCTGATCGGAAGAGCCAGCGCGAGCTTCCCGAAGAAGGGCGCGAAGAAGTACGCGCGTGTCGGCGTCGACCTGCGGATCGTCTACCAGTCCGCCCGCGGCGAACTCGCGGCCACCGCCCAGCTCGTGGACTCCTACGTCATCGACCCGTCCTGCGCGCTCACCGGCGGTTTCGCCTTCTACTCCTGGTTCGGGCCGAGCCCGCACGCCGGGAACTTCGTCCTCACCGTCGGCGGCTACCACCCCGACTACGAGAAGACCAGGCCCGACTACTTCCCGGTCGTTCCCCGCCTCGGCTTCACCTGGTCCGTCGGCTCCACCGTCACCGTCAGCGGCGGCGCCTACTTCGCGCTCACCCCCAACGCCGTGATGGCCGGCGGTTCGCTGGACGTGCGCTTCAAGGCCGGCAACGTCGAGGCGTGGCTGACCGCGCGGGCCAACCTGCTCGTCCAGTGGGCGCCCCTGCACTTCTGTGCCGGGATCTCCGTCCGCGTCGGCGCCCGCGTCAAGCTGCTGTTCACCCTCAGCGGCGAGATCGGCGCCTCCCTCGACCTGTGGGGGCCGCCCACGGGCGGCACGGTCACGGCGAAGTTCGTCTTCATCAAGGTCACCGTCACGTTCGGCGCCCGGCTGTCCGGTCCGGTCGCACTCACCTGGGACGAGTTCCGTGCCCAACTGCTGCCGCCGCACGCCCCGCTCACCGCGCACCCGCTCACCGGGCTGCTCACCGACCCCGACGCCGACCCCGTACTCCGGGCCGCCCGTATCAAGGCCGGTGAGGAGCCGTGGCTGGCCGACCCGGCGGGCTTCTCCTTCTCGGTCTCGTCCGTCGTGCCCACGTCCCGGACCCGGTTCAACGACCGGGACCCGGCGGGCAACCGCACCGTCGACATCCGGCCCATGAAGGAGAAGGGCATCGACGGGCTGCTCCACGTCACCGTCGAGTACAGCGACACCCGCCGCCGGCAGGTCGCCTCCTGGCGCTCCCTGCCCAACGACGACAAGTGGCGGATCGAGACCGAGCGCGGGAACGTTCCCTTCGCACTGTGGGGTGACCCCGACGTCCCCCAGAACAAGGTCCTGGGCGAGGATCCGTTGCTCGACCACCTCACCGGGCTGCGCGTCACCGTTCCCCCGCCCCGGGTCAACGGCCAGGATCTCGGCCCGATCGCCGAACGCGACCTGGCCTGGGAGAAGCTCCACCCCGACGCCGCGCTGCCACTCGATCCGAACGCCGACCCGACCGGCTCACCCGTCGAACTCGCCGAACCGCTCGGCGCGGGCGTGGCCGTCCTCGCCGAGCAGATCGCCGGCCTCGCGGCGGGCTCGGCCCGCACCCGCATGCACGGCGTCCTCGACGGGCTCCGCCCCGACCTCCCGCTGCCCAACGGCACGGTCGGCGACTACGCCGAGCAGGCCCGTACCGCCGGACTCGACGCGGATCCGCTGCTGCTCACGGATGATCCCGTGCCGCCGGCTCCCGGCCGCGTCGTGCTGGTCCTGGACGACACCACCGGGGCCGTCCTGTCCGTCGACCCGGACACGGCGACCGTCGTCGGACGGGTGCCGGTCGGGCAGCAGGGGCCGTACCTGGCCGTGACCTCGGCGTCCGGAGCGACGCTGTACGCGGCCGGATCCGATCCCCGGCAGCTCGCGGTCATCGACCTCGTCGCCCAGCAGGTACGCGCGCCGCGCACCGGCATCGAGCTGGCCGGAAGGCCGACGGTGCTCGCGGTCAATCGGGACGACTCGCGGGCGGTGGTGGCCCGTCCGGCCCGTATCGCGGCCTCGTCCGTCGAGCTGGCCGGGGGCGCCGAGCCCGTGCGTACGGACGTGGCTCAGCAGGATGTCGGGGCGTTCGGCGGCATCGCGGTCGACGTCGAGGCGGGGCGCCTGTACGTCAACGCCAACGACGGCAGCAAGACCGTCACCTACGACACCTCGACGGGCGCGCGACTCGGCGTGGTCTTCGGGCCCGCGACGCCGACGTTCGTCACCCCTGGGGAGCCGGGGCGGGTGTACGTCTACGGCGCGGCGGCCGGCAGCAACGGCCAGGTGCAGGTGATGCCGGTGCCGACGCCCGGAACCTCCTACACGCCGCACAACTTCCCGGCGCGCGGCACCGCGCTTGCCATGCTGACCAACTCGCGCCGTCGGGCCGTCGTGCTGCGAAAGGCCGGTGACACCGGACAGGTGGTCACGCTCTACGAGCGCTGGGGCTCGCCGCCCGTCACAGTCGCCGAACACGATGTCGCCGTCGGCCCCGAGCCCCGTGCGCTCGCCGTCGACCCCGCCAACCGTGCCTGGGTCCTGCACGCGTCCGCCGTATCCGTCGTCAGCGGCGGCACCCTCCTCGGTGAACTCCCGCTCGACGCCGGCCCGTTGTCGATCACCTTCGCTCCGGACGCCGCCCGCGCGTTCGTCGTCCGCGACGACGCGACCGTCACCGTCGTCGAGATCCACGACAACGCGCCCGTCGTGGTCGAGCAATGGCAGCTGCCGCCCGGCACCGTCGCCTCCGCCGCCCTCTACACCGTGTTCGCCACCTCCGCCCCGGAAGGGGACGCCCGATGACGGACCAGCGCCGCGATTTCTCGACGGCCGCCGATCCCGGCTTCGTCCTGCGCTTCCAGGACAACCGCGAACCGGCGATCAACGCCGGGCTCTACCGGCTCCGGGCCGGTCAAACCCTGCCCGGTGTGAACACCGGTGACTACCTGACGCCCGTCGAGGAGACCTTCGAGGTCCGCGCCCCGCAGTTCGCGCTCGCCGACGAGCACGTGCATGCCGTCAATCCGACGCACGAGGCCCGATCCGACCACTCCTCGACCCTCGCGCACCTCACCTTCGCCGACCCGCTCCTGCCGTGGCTGCGCCGCCTGGACGAGTCCGGTGCCGCCCTCGCCGAAGCGCCCGAGGAACCGTGGCTCGCCCTCCTGCTGTTCGCGCAGGGCGAGCTGCCCGACGACCCCGAATCCATGGCCCTGACCCGGCCCATGACGGCGGAGGAACTCCTCACCGACGCGGACGGCGTACGCCACCCGCGCATCGCGCCCGCACAGATCGAGGGCGACCCGACCGCGCTCTGCCGCACCGTCGAGATCCCCGGTGACGTCTTCACCACGCTCGTGCCGCGCACCGCGGAGCTGCGGCACCTGATCCACGTCCGTGACGTGCGCACGGACACCGGGCTGCGCGGAGAACAGCTCGCCGAGGGCGCGTACGCGGTCGTGCTCGCCAACCGGCTGCCCGACCGCGAGCGCGAGGTGCGCTACGCCGCGCACCTCGTCGCTCTGGAGGGCTGCCGGTCCATCCTCGCCGACGCCGATGCCGGGCGCCTGAACTCCGGTGTGCGCATCCGCCTCGCCGCGCTGCACAGTTGGTCCTTCACCAGCCGGCCGGCGTCCGGCGGCGGGTTCCCGGGCCGGGTGCGACACTTCCTCTTCGACGAGCGCGGCGAGGAACGCGACCTGTTGTTGCGCGCCCCCGTGCCGTCGGCCGAGCCGCCCGCCGGCGCCGACCCTGCCGCATACGCCGCGGCCCGCGCACGGCTGGTCTCGGGCCGGGTGCCGCTGGCGTACGGCCTGGAGACCGGTGAGCGCGGCTACGCCTGGTATCGGGGCCCGCTCACGGCCGAGCCCGCGCAGCCGTTGCCGGCCCCGCCCGCGTCCGGCTGGACGAGCGCCGCGCAGCTGATGGCGTACGAGAAGGCGTGGGGCCTGTTCGACGCGGGCTGGGGCGCGGCCTGGACCCTGGGCCGCGCGCTGGCCCTCGCGGACGCCGACTTCGCCGCGATGCTGACCGCGTGGTACGCCAGAGCCCGTTCCCGCGCCGCGGTGCTGGCACAGCGTGTGGCCGCGGTGGGACTGGACGTGGCGGGATCGGCCGAGGTGGCGGCCCGCGCCCTGACGCCCCGCCCCTTCGGCACCCTCCTCGAAGAGCTCGCCGCCAACGGCACCGCCGCCCGTCTCCTGCGCGCGGGCACCCACCCCGCCGCGCCCCGCCACACACCACCGCCCGAGCCCTTCCCCCGCACCCCCGCCGCCGGGCGGCGCGGGGCCGGGCGGGCCGCGCGCACCGCCGAACTGCTCGCCGATCCCCCGGCCCCGCTCCGCGCCGCCCTCACCGCTCAACTCGCCGACGCCGCCGCCCCGATCAGCGAGTGGCTGCGTCGGCTGCGCCTGCTGCACAACGTCCCCTTCGCCGACCTCGTCCCCGACGAGCGTGCGCTACCCGGCGAGTCGTTGCGCGTGTTCTACGTGGACCAGGGCTGGCTCACCGCACTCGTCTCCGGTGCCGCCGGCATCGCCATCACCGGCGAGACCGACGCCGCCCTGGCCCGCCTCGCCGCGCCCTGGGCACGCGGCGACGACCAGGGGCCGACTCCCCGCGCGGGTGTGGTCATCCGGTCCGCGCTGGTGCAGGAGTGCCCGGGGCTGCTCGTCCGCCCGTACCGGGGCCATGGCGGCGACCGTCGGCCCATCGCCGTGCTACGGCAGGACGTCCTCGGGCCCGACGTCCTCCTCGTCCTGTTCGAGCAGGTACCCGACGAGGTCGAGCTGGCCGAGCCGCCCGAGGGACTCTCCTTCGGCATCGACCTCAGCCCGGACGCACGCCGGGTGATCGACCTGCGGCACGTCGACGCGCCGAATGTGGCCCGGCAGATCGACGGCGAGTCGTTCCCGAACCCCGTGGGCGCCGACGGACTCGACGCCCACCTGCGCCCCGACCCCGCCGGACGGCGCGCCGTCCTCGATCTGCGCCCCGACGCGGCAGACGGGCTGCTGCGCAGACTCGGCGACCGGCTCACCGAACTCGGCCAGCAGGCCGCAGCCGAGTTCGGCCCCGCCGGGCTCGCCGTGCAGCTCGTCAACGCGCCCCGCCGTCAGCTCATCACCCGCGGCTCGGCCCGATGACCGCGAGCCCCCCGAAGGAAGGACAGGACAGCGCCGTGACGCTCCCTCCTGCGGCACCGGACCCACAGCCCCTCGTCGTCCCCCTGCAGATCGAGGCGCTCACCGTCAACGAGCGCGTGCGCTCCGCCGAGGTCTTCCAGCGCTGGCAGGCCAACTACGCCCTCACCCGGCTCGATCTGTCCCCGGAACCGCCCGCGTTCTCCAACACCGACACGGCCTTCAACGCCGACCCCGATCGCGAGGGCGTCTACCTGCACTGGCAGTTGCCTCAGGCCCTCACCCACGGCGTGGACGAGCAGGGCGACGGCGTGCCGGTCTTCCCGCTCGTGCCCAACCGCTGGCTCGTCGTCCGCCAGGCCGTCGCCACCCTCTCCGGCGCGCGCACCGACACCGGCTGGATCGTCGAGAGCGACTACCTGGACCCCGCTCAGGGCTCCAGCACCTACCTGGACCGCGAGGGCCGCCTCACCCGCATCGGCCGCCGCATCGACCTCGCCGACGGCGCGTGGCGCGAACCCGGTACGCCGGACGGCCTGTTCCTGACCGCCGTCGGCCCGGGCCTGCCGACCTTCGCCGCCTACCAGCCGTACAACACCGATGTGTTCTCCGTCCACGACCGTACGGACGACCTCGATCCGGACACCGCCTACCAGCTCAGCTACCTGGTCGCCGGCTGGTACAGCGACCCGGCCGCGGATCCGCTCGCCGGGGACCTCGCCGCGCGCATGGCTGCCCTCGAATGGACCGCCACGGGCCCGGTGCCCGACGCGGCTCGGACCGTCTGCCACGGCACCGCCCTCGACGTGCAGTGGCAGCGCCGGGGTAGTGGCATGCCCGCCTCCGACCGGCCCGACTACGTCACCGTCGCCGTCGGCAACAACACCGAGCACGCCACCAAGGCCCTCAAGGAGTACGCCGCCCGCCGGGCCGGCTCCCCGCCCGAGCTGGCCGCGCTGCTGTCGGCCGTGCACTCGGGCGTGCTCGACCTGCTCGAAGAGCCCGACGGCCAGTTCCAGGCCGAACGCGCCGTGCACGCCTCGTGGTTCACGCCGGAGCCCGGCGGTTACAGCTGGGTTCTGGAGGACGCCGAGCAGCCCGCCGCCCCGGAGGGAAGGCGCCGTCGGCCCCGGGCCGTACGCGCCGCGTACGCCGAGGTCCTCGCCAAGCTCAACGAGGACCAGGCCGCGCACGACGCCGCCGTGCGGGACCTCGTCGCCGCCCAGCGTCGGCTGTACGACCTGTGGTGGGCGACCAACCTGCCGAAGGTGCCGGACGCGCCGGGGGAGCCGGCCGGGAAGTACCGCGAGGACCTCGCCGATCGCCTCCAGGACGCGACCGAGGCGGCCAAGGACCAGCGCGACGTGGTGGCGAGGCTGCGTGGCGCGGTTCCCTGGGGCGACACCCCCGACCAACTCACCACCGACATCGGCCGGTACCAGCGCGACCATGGACTCCCGGAGGACGAGGTCGTCCTCAAGCGTGCGGTCCTGCCCGGCTTCCACCGGCCCAACGATCCCGTCGTGGTCATCCGGGGAACGAAGGACCGGCCCGTCCCGCCGGAACCCGAGGGCTCGGCCCCCGATGACCCGTACGCCGTGCGCGAGGGCGCGTACGAGGATTCCGAGCAGGACGAGGACCCGCCGCTGGCCTGCCGCTGGCCGGACGCCCTCGTCTCCGGTGTGCGGGTGGCGGGGAACCAGGTCTCCGCGACCGACGCGCAGACCCCCAAGCCGCCGAACCTCCCGTCCCCCGACGGTCTGTCCGGTGTGCTGTCGGCCCTGCTGCGCGAGCTGCTGCACCTCGCCTCCGCCAACGCCCGCACGCTCGCGACGGCCACCGGCTTCACCGGCGACGTGACGGCACTCGCCGACGCCATGCGCACACCGCACGTGAACGCCGTCGGCACCCCGGGGGAATACACCGCGCAATGGCGGCAGCCCTGGCAGCCCCTGTTCTTCGAGTGGAAGGTCGACCACTTCCCCATCGAGTGGCGGGGCGAGCCGGACGGCAGTCACGGCGACCGCGACAACTGGAGCTTCGACGGCACCGATTACCACTGGCTCGGTACCGGCGCCCACGCGATCCCCCGCGTCCTCAGCGGCCGCCAGTTCCTCGCCCCGACCGCCGGCGAGACCACGGCGGCGGCGCTGCGCCAGTACGCCCGTACCCACCCGGGACCGGCAGCCGCCGCGCTGCGGGCCCTCGCCCGGCAGGTCGAGGACGACGCCGACTGGTTCTCCCAACCCCTCGCCGGCTTCACCGAACTGCTCGCCGCCCGCGCCTCCGCCCCGGCCGCTCTCGACCCCCACTCCGACCTGCCGCCCGACCTGCGCACCGCGCTCACCGAGGCGATGGGCCGCACCCTGCCACCCAACCCCGGTGCCCTCCCCCGCCCGTTCATCGGCTGGAACGAAAGCCTCTACCAGTCGCTGCGGGCCGGGCAGTTCGCCTTCGCGCGGCTGGCCGTCATCGACCGCTTCGGCCACGCCCTGCCCGCGATCTTCCCGGATCCGCTCGCCCTGCGGTTCCCACCGGGCAACGAGCCCGGTGACGTCATCGGCGTCGGCGTGCCCGCGCGGCGTTTCGCGCCGGAGCTTCCCCAGGAGCTGACTCCCTCCTGGAAGGACCCCCAGGATGCGAGAGGCGGCCACTGGACCATCAACCCGTCCACCTGGTACCGCTTCGCCCAGCTCACGCCGCGCCTGACCCAGCCGGCCCGGGCCGGCTTCACCCTCCTGGACGCCCTCGACGACCTCAACCCGCTCGCCACCGCGAGTGCCCCCGACACCACCCCGGTGTCCGCATGGCTGGTCCCGGGGCACCTCGACCAGGCCCTGTACGCCTACGGACCGGACGGCACCCCGCTCGGCGAGCTGCGCACCACCCTTCCGCCCAGCGGGAACCCGCAAGTGACCTGGCACGCACTGCCGTACTCCCGGCACCACGAGATCGACGACCTGAGCGAGGAATTCCCGCACCTGCACCGCTTCCTGAGCGCACTGGTCGCCCCCGACCGGGGGCCGGCGGCACTCCGCTCCCTCCTCACCGTCATCGACCGCACCCTGTCCACCACCACGCCGATTGGGGACGCCACGCCCCCGCACACCCCGAGCGTGCTCGTCGGCCGGCCGCTGGCACTGATGCGCGTACGTTTCGGAATCGACCTCGACGGGCCGCCGTACCCGGACCCGTCGTGGAAGAACCTGCGCGCCCCGGAAGGACCGGCGTACCCCGGCTACCGGTGGCCGGTGCGGCTCGGCGAACGCAACGAGCTGGCGGACGGACTCGTGGGCTACTTCCACGGCGAGCACCACGACACGGACTACCGCGTCCTGCACACGGTCCTGGGGGCGGCCGAACTCCCCGACGGGGCACGGGACTACTTCGACCCCATCGGCACAGGCGCCGCACTGACACTCCCGGCTCGGCCACCGGGCAGCGACCCGGACGACCGGGACGCCGCGTTCCTGACCCTGATCGCCGACCCGCGCGGCACGGTGCACGCCACGACGGAGATCCTGCCCACCGCCGAAGTCCGGCTGCCCGCACGGCTCGTCGAGCCGCCACTGGCCGAACTCCCGGTGTCCTTCCGACTGGGGCCGCTGCCGGTGAGCGAGTACGTACCGGACCCGGCGGGGGCGCGTTCCGGACGGCCCGGGGAGCCGCCCGCACTCGTCCTGCCGCGCCCCTCCGACCGGCACGGCACATGGACCTGGGTGCAGAACGAGACGACCGACACGAGCACGGCCACCACATACGCCTCCGACGGTGAACCCCACCACCCGCGCCCCACCCCGACCCTCCGTTCCGGCCGCCTCACCCTACGGCCCACGCACAGCGCCGACCACGGCGATCAGCCCGAAGGAGAGCCCCGATGACCGACTGCGTGCTCAGCTACGCCCTGACGACCGTCCCCGCCCCGCTGACCGTCAGCCCCCCTGCCGTGGAGGCGGGGCAGGAGGACGAGAACTCCTACGCGTCCATCGACCTGGTCATCTCCAACAGCGGTTCTATGCCTGTGAGGTGCAGCCGCATCGCCGTCGTGCTGCCCGTGGGTTCGCTCGCCCAGGACCTCGCGCTGACCGGCGAGGGCATCGCGCCGTACGTCGAGCCGGAATCCGGATGGACGATCGTCAGTCCGCAGCCGGACGTTCTGGTCGCCGTGCCGACGGCCGAGACAGCGGTGTTCCCGTCAGGGCGGGAGAACAGTGGTGACGCGTCCGGTTCGAAGGTGCGGTTCGAAGTAGTGCCGCGGGACGGGACCAGTGAAGTCACCGTCGACGGCCTGTACATCACGCTGAGCAACATCCTGGTCAGCGACAAGACCGGTATCGCCCGGATCGGGATCGAAGAATGGGCGACCACCGGGGACACGATTCCGGAAACACCGAACACCGCGACGCTCGACGTCGCGAAATACCCGTTCCGCAGCGGAGCCAACCCGTCGCCAGGTGTCGGACGGGCGCTCGTCGCCCTCAAAGAACAGGGCGGCCCGCCGGCGACCCTGATCAACGCGGGGGCCCCGGTGAGGCTGGAGTGGCACCACGCGCCCGGCGACAGCCACGAACTGTATATGAACGGTCTGCGGATCGACGATCCCTCGATCGCGGGCGGAAGCATGTATCAGGTGGGACGGGACACGGTGTTGCGGGACACCGCACTCGCACTGAAGACCGTGACACCGACGCCGGTCGGCGGGTTCGTGACACGGTGGGACCACCTCACGGTGTGCGTAGCGGACCAGACCCTGGCCTCTCTGACAACGACGGGCAATGCGACGGTGGAGGGCGCCTTCGGGGTCACCGGACAAACGACGGTGAGCGCACTCGCGACCACCGGGAACACGACGGTGGGAGGCACACTCGGAGTCACCGGACAAACCACCGTGAGCGCACTCGCGGCAACCGAGAACGCAACGGTGGCGGGCACGCTCGGCGTCACCGGACAAACGACGGTGAACACGCTCGCGGCCACCGGAAATGCCGCGGTGGGAGGCACACTCCGAGTCACAGGACAAACGACGGTAGCCGGACTCAACGTGACGGGTGCCCTGTCCGGCGTCACCGTGAAGGTGACGCCTGACGCGGAATGGGACAAGGAGTGGAAAGAGAGTCAGGCCGGCGACCGGGAGGCTCCTGCGGGCAAGGTCATGGTCGGCCGCCACCACCGCGGCGACGAGAACGGCTGGACCGGGCACAGGTACGCCAGGATCACCATCGACTGACCTCGGTCTGTCGCGCGCCCGACAGAACGGGTCCGCGTATCAGCTCTCCGCCGCCATCGGACGATGGCGGCGGCCTCCACGCACTCCTGCTGCTCGATCCATTGGTCGCCCCCGCCTCCCGCAAGCGGTCACGGCTCAACAGCCGTCTCCTGGGTAGTGGAACGCTGTCACCAGCAGACCTGTCTCCGGAGAGCCGTGGCAGGATCCGTGGGTATGAGTATCGAACAGGCAGATCGGCCCGTCGCCCTGGTCACCGGGTCCACGTCGGGGATCGGAGAGGCCGTCGCGCGGAGGCTGGCGGCGGACGGGATGCGAGTCGTCGTGCACTCGCGGCGCAGTGCGGAGGCCGGGGAGGCGCTGGCGGCGGAGCTCGGTGGGACGTACCTGCGGGCGGACCTGGCGGTGGAGGAGGAGGCCCGGGGGCTGGTCGAGGCGGCGCTCGACCGGTACGGGCGACTGGATGTGCTGGTGAACAACGCGGGCATCAGCTGGCCGATCCCGCACGACGACCTGGCCGCGGCGACACCCGCGGACTGGCGCCGGCTGCTGGAGGTCAACCTGATCGCGCCATGGGTGCTGTGCACAGCGGCACTTCCGGCGCTGCGCCGGTCCCCCGTGGGCGGCAGCATCGTGAACGTCACCAGCCACGCCGGGGTGCGCCCGAAGGGCTCGTCGGTCCCGTACGCGGCGAGCAAGGCCGCGCTCAATCACGTGACCCGGCTGCTCGCGGCCGCGCTCGGGCCCGAGGTGCGGGTCAACGCGGTGGCCCCGGGGCTGGTGGACACCCCGATGACGAAGGACTGGGCGCAGGCGCACGAGCTGTGGCGGGACCGCGCGCCCATGCGCCGTCCGGCCCGGCCCGCCGACGTGGCCGACCTGGTGGCGTCGCTGATCGCCAACACCTATCTCACCGGCGAGGTCGTCGTGCTCGACGGCGGACTGAACCTGACCTGAGAGGCCACCCGCTCACGCGGCGCCGCCCGTCCGGGCCCGGGACGTCCACCGGGAGCCGATGTCCCGCCTCGGCGGTGTCGCCCTGCTCGCCGGGGCGTGCGGCGTTCCCGCGTGGCGTCCGGCGCTGGTAATGAATCGTGCCGCACGGATTAAAGGCGAAATCAGGTCGGTAAAGAAATCCCCCGTATCCGGTGAGAAATTCCTTGAAACGGCGGACTGCGACGCAACGGGCCCCGAACATGCCGAAGACTTCTGCGCATGGCTACGACAGTCCTCGACAGAACCGCTCCCACCGGCGGCGCCGCCCGTCGCGCGCCCTGGCGATCTCCGGTGGGTCAGCCGGCCTACGCGCGTCCGGCGTTGCTCGTCATCGCCCTGCTCGCCGTCGTGCTCTACGCGTGGGGGATCAACCACAGCCATTACCACACCTTCTATGCGAACGCCGTGCGCAGTATGACGCAGAGTTGGCAGGCGTTCTTCTACGGTTCCTTCGACCCAGGCAATTCCATCACCCTCGACAAACTGCCGGGATTCCTCTGGCCGCAGGCGATTTCCGCCCGGATATTCGGTTTCCACCCCTGGGCGTTGACGCTCCCTCAGGTAATGGAGGGGGTGGCGAGCCTGCTGGTGCTGTACCGGGTGGTGCGCCGTTGGGCGGGTGACAATGCGGCACTGATCGCGAGCGTCGCGTTCCTCGTGACGCCGGTGGCGGTGGGGCTTTTCCGCACTGCCGTCGAGGACCCGTTGTTCACCTTGTGCGTGCTGCTCGCGGCAGAGGCCACCCAACGTGCGGCGGAGGCCGGCCGGTTGCGCCCACTGGTGATGGCCGGTGTCTGGGTCGGCATCGGGTTCCAGTCGAAGATGCTGGAGGCGTGGGTGGTCCTTCCCGCGCTCGCCGCGGTGTATCTGCTCTCGGCACCGGTCCCCCTGCGGAAGCGGCTGGTGCGGCTCGGGATCTCCACGGTGGTGATGGTCGCCGTCTCCGCCTCGTGGATGGTGGTCGTCGCCCTCACCCCGGCCAAGGACCGGCCGTATGTCGACGGCACCACGAACAACTCCGCGTTCAGCATGGTGGTTGGCTACAACTTCCTGAACCGCTTCTCGTCCCTGGGGATCAGCGCCGCCTCCACCGGCAGCATCAGCGCGACCCGCGGAGGCGGGGGCCACGGCGGCGGCCAGGATGCGGATCACGGTGGTGCGTCGTACGGCGCCCGGACGCATGCCGGCACGGGCGTCCCGGGCGGCGGCGCCCGGCAACCGCACCGGGCCGACGGCGGCGGCGCGTCCGGCGGGCACCTCGGCCGGTCGGCGGGTGCCGGCCACCCGTCCGTCCCGTCCCACGGCGGCGGGCCCGGCGGCTTCGGCGGGGGCGGCGATCGCGGCCAGGACGGCTGGTCGAAGATGTTCGGCCCGTCGCTGGCGTCGCAGACCGGCTGGCTCTACCCGCTCGCCGCCGTCGCCATCGTCTGCGGCCTGCTCTGGCGCCGGGGCCGGCCCCGCACGGACCGGATCCGCACGGGCTTCGTCCTCTGGGGCACCTGGCTGACCACGTACTTCCTGGTCTTCAGCGCGGGCAGCGTCGGCGGCCACACGTACTACATGGGCGTGATCGCGGTGCCGCTCGCCGCGCTGGCCGGCGGCGGCCTCTCCTTGCTGTGGGGCGCGTACCGGGCCGGCGGTCGCCGCGGATGGGTGCTCCCCGGCGCGGTCGCCGCGACGGTGGTCTGGGGCGCCTGCCTCGCCGGCGAGTTCCCCTCGTTCCTGCCGTGGTTGGTGCCGGCCATGGGTGCACTGGCGCTGATCGCCGTCGTCCTGTTGGTCCTCGCCCGCCCGAGCGGCACGCGATGCGGTGGCCGCATCGCCCTGGCCGGTCTCGGTGCGTCGCTCGCTGCGGTGCTGCTCGCGCCGGGTGCATGGGCGGTGCAGGTCTTCAACCCGACCTACGGCAGCTCCGGGATGGGCGCGGTCGGTCCGACCGGCACCCACCACGGCGGCCACGGGGCGGCGATGTCACCGGGCAGTGGCCACCTGAAGGGCGGCTTCGGCGATTCCAGCGGCCAACTGACCTCCGAACAGCGCAAGTTGCTCGCGTTCGCCACCGCCCACCAGGGGTCGGCCGAGTACGTCTTCGCCACCAACGGCTGGAGCGGCGCCTCCCCGTACATCCTGGCCACCGGTGCGCACGTCCTTCCCTTGGGCGGCTTCAGCGGCCAGGTCCCCTTCCCCACCGAGGTCCGGTTCCGGCAGCTGGTCGAGGCGGGCAAGGTCCGCTACGTCCTGTTGGGCCAGGCACGCGGCACGGCGGGGATGTTCGGCGGCGGTACCGGCCGGGGCGCGACGCCCGCCACCCGGATCACCGACTGGGTGCGGTCCGTCTGCGCCCGCGTGCCCGCCTCGGCCTACGACGGTGCGCAGCAGCCCCCGACGACCGCACCGGCCCGAGCAAGCGCCGCCGCCCAGACCCTCTACCGGTGCGGACCGGGCCGCTGAGGCGGTACCTACGACCCCGAGGCCGAAGAGCCCGGCCCAAGACCCGGGGGCCCGCGGCGTCGCCTGTCCGATCGAGGGCGCCCGTGGCCTCCGGGTGGTGCTGTTCCTCCCGTCAGCACCACCCGGCCTGATGGTGGGTCCGGCCCGGCCCTCAGCGTGTTGTGCGCGGCCGCCCGCTCATGCGTCTCTCACGCACGGAGAGGTTTCAGCGGGGCCGGTACCTCGGCTCGCCGGTTGGATCCCAGGAGGTCCGACTGGGACTGGTGGTGTCGCGTTCGGCCGCGTTCAACCAACCGGTCAGGTCCGCCCGGGCTCTTGCGACCCGCGAGCGCACAGTGCCGACGGGGCAGCCCGCCACCACCGCGGCGTCGCCGTAGGGCAGTCCGAGCACCTGAGTGAGGAGAAACGCCTCCCGGCGGGTGTCGTCCAGGGCGTCGAGCAGGTCGCGCAGCGCCACGCCCTCGTCGAACTCGGGGAGTCCGTCGGGTTGTGCGCGTTCCGCCGCCGCCTGCCAGTCCACGGAGTTGACGATGCGCGGGCGGGCGGCGGCGGACCGGTAGCGGTCGATCACCACCCGCCGGGCGATCGACAGCAGCCAGACGCGGGCGCACGAACGTCCGGCGTACCTCGGCAGGCTGGTCAGCGCTCGTAGGTAGGTGTCCTGGGTCAGGTCGTCCGCGATGTTCACGTCGGAGCTCAGATGGGCCACGAACCGCCATACGTCACGGTGGGTGGCCCGGACGAAGCGTTCCACCGCTTCGGGGTTTCCGCCGCGGGCGTCCAGCGCCCAGCGGGTCACGTTCTCGTCGTTCCTGGTTGATCGCGATGGGTGGCCGTGTGCCATGTGGGCAGGAGTCATCGCCTGGTGTCCTTCTCGGCTGCGGGGCTGCCCGAGTGCGGGCAGACGCCCGTCGATGAGTAGCCCCTGAGGCGTGGCAGGCCGGAAGACGGCACGGCGGCAGGCACGCCAGGGCTACAGAGTCAGGTGCTGGCGGGCATGCCACGTCCTGGTCCCGCCGCGTGACGGCGATGGGTGAACGGGCACGCCGGTGTTTCGCTCGCCGCCGGGTCGCTTCCGATGAGGGGACACCCACCAAGGGACGGTGCGCCGGGACGATCGGTCAGTGGCAGCGGGGCATCGCGGGGGGACCTCGGCGCGAGAGGGTGTACTGCAGCAATGCCCCACACAGGGGTGGAGCAAAGGCGGTTGCCGGCGTGGTGGACGGGGCGCGCGGTCCGGTGCGGCGCAGGACGGCCAGGACGAGCACCAGCGGTGCGAAGACCACGGCGACCAGGGCGCGGGCGAGCCGGAACGCGGCGGCCTCACCCTGCCAGAGCCACCACCCGCACACCGCCGCGGCGAGAAGATGGGCCAGGAGCATCCCCAGGTGACCGTGGCCAGGGTGCGCGATCGGCATCTGGTTCAACTGGTGGCCCACCGGCAGCGCGGCGCCGCCCATGTGTGCCATGCCGTCGTGGGGCATGGCATCCATACCAGACAGGGGTCCCGCGGTGCTCGTACCGTCGTGGGGCGGCGGAGGGGAAACGTGGGTGAGGGGCATGCCCGGCCCGGCTTGGCGCGGCAGCAGGTCCGCTGCCCACCGGCCGTGCCACGCACCCTGGTGCCCGGAAACGCCGCACACCATGTGCCGGGCCCGGGCGCTGCCGTGCCACCGGCCGCCGGGCGGGCCGGTCGCCAGCGTCTGCGCCAGGGACAGCAGGAAGTGCAGGCCCATCTGGGCGGTGACGGTGGCGCCGACGACGAACAGTGCGCCGCGCTCGCGTCGGGTCAGCCGCCACGCCGCCCCGAAGGTGCCGGCGAACGCCGCGGCCAAGCCCCACCAGGGGACGGCTCCCTCGGACATCAAAGAGTGCCCCAGGGCCGTCGTCGGCACGCAGACGGCCGCGAAGACCGCGGCGCGTGTGGTGCGTGAAGCCGGCCCGGGACTCATGGCCGGAATCGTGCCATCGCCTGCACGGGAGGCGACAGGGCGGACGCGGCACTTCTGCGCGCCCCCTCACGCCGCCGTCGTGCGCCCCGCATGCGCCGGGGCTCCCCGCCGGGGACCGCGGCCATCGAGGGGTTCGGCGTCCCGGGGGGATCTCCGGGAACTGACGGGCCGGACCGGACGACTGACTGGACTGATCCCGGCGACGGGACCGGACCGACGGGAGGGCCGCATGCGGACCGGAAAGCGTACGGATTCCGACATATCAAGTTCCGGAGGTGGCACGGCCCGGCCGTCCGCGTCGGGCACGGCCATCACCGCGTTGCTGACGGCGGCGATGGCCCTCTCGATGATGCAACTCTTTCTGATCGGCGCGTTCGGGCCACGCCTCGTCCACGAACTGGGCCTGTCACGCACCGAGTTGGGGCTCACCACGACGGTGGGATTCGGTATCGCGGCGCTGCTGTCGCCGGTCGCGGGCAGGCTGGTGGACAGGGCGGGGCCCCGGCGGTGTCTGGTGGCACTGTTCCTGCTGGTGGCCGTCTCGTTGGCGCTGATCGGGGCCGCGTCGGGGACCGCGGCGCTGTTGGCGGCCGTCGGGCTCGGCGGCCTCCCGCAGGCCCTGGCCAATCCGGCCACCAACAAACTGATCCTGGCCAGGGTTCCGCCCGAGCGGCGCGGTGGCGTCACGGGGTGGAAGCAGTCGGGTGTGCAGTTCGGCGCCTTCGCGGCCGGGCTTCCGTTGTCCGTTCTGGCGACGGCGATCGGCTGGCGCGAAGCGGTGTGGACGGCGGCTTGCCTGGCGGCGGTGGCGGCGGCGTGGGGCATGGGTGTACTGCCACCCGACCGGGCAGCCCTGATCACCGTGTCCGATGCCGGGCGTCCGGCGGTGTGGCGGCGGGCTGTCATGGTGAGGCTGGCGCTGCACTCCTTGCTGCTCGGCTGCGGGATCGCCTCGGTCAACACATACTTGGCGCTCTTCGGTTCGCAGCGGTTGGGTCTGTCGCCGACGGTGGCCGCGGTGCTGGTCGCGGTGCTCGGGGTCGCGGGCATCGGCGGGCGCGTGGTGTGGTCGCGTACGGCAGGACGGCCGGGCCGGGGCGAGGCGCTGCCCGCGCTGCTGGCGTCCGGGGCCGTGGGCGCCGCCTTGACGTTGTGCGCCGCGGTCCGGGTGCCCGTCCTGGTGTGGGTGGCCGCGGTGGCGGTGGGGTCGTTCGCGGTGGCGGCGAACGCCGTGTCGATGGTCCTGGTGATCCGGCAGGCCGCCCCCGGGCGGGCCGGACGGGACTCCGCACTGGTCTCGGCCGGCTTCTTCGCCGGGTTCGCCGTCGGCCCCCCGCTGTTCGGCGTACTGGTCTCGGCCGCGGGTTACGGGCCTGGCTGGCTGCTGGTGGCGGCGGAGTTCGCGGGAGCCGCGGCGGTGGCCCTGCCCATGGCGCTGCGGGGTGCCCGAGTCGCTGAGCGCTCCCGCACGTGAACGAGAGGGTGGGCGTGGCGAGTTGGGCGGTCCGGGCGTGGGAAGCGGTGCTGGAGCGGGTGCGGGTGACGGTGGCCGAGGTGGGCGAACGTTTCCCGTTGCACGCGGATCCGGGTACCGGCCGGTGGACGACGACCGCGCGGGGCTCGTGGACCGGGGGCTGCTGGGCGGGGCTGCTGTGGCTGCGCGCGCTGGCCACGTCCGACCCGTGCGACCAGGCCCTCGCGGCTGACTGCACCCGGCGCCTGGAGTACTGGATCGGGCAGGACACGGCGGCGCGCGGCCTGGTGCTGTGGTACGGCACGGCGCTTGCCGCCGCGCTCGGTGGCGACCGCGGAGCGGCGGAACTGCGGGCGCGGGCCGCGCGGGCGTGTCTCGCGGCCTACGAGCCGGAACGGGGTCTGGTGCCGTGGGGCGGAGCCTTCGGCGGCCCCAGGATGCTCGCTCGGGCGGACGGGGTGCCGGGGCTGGTGCCACTGCTGGCAACCGTGCCGGGTGGAGGCCGAGTTGCCGCATACCGACATCTGACGACCCATCTGGAACTGTGCCTTTCCCAGGAACCGCCGCGACCGGCCTGGCGGACGCGGCCCGGTGGTGGCTGGACGGGGTATCCGCATCCGGTGCCGGGGTGGAGCCGTACCGTGGCGTGGCTGCTGCTGGGGGCCGCGGACGGGCTCCGCATCGTGCCGCCGCGCGAGGGGGAGCCGGGCGTCCCACCGGCGGCGGTCCGGCGACTGGTCGCGCTGCGCCTCGGCCGGGAGGCCCCGTTGGTCCCTCCGGCGTGCCGGGTCCGTCCGTCCGGTCCGGTGGATACGTCAGCGGCCGCGATCGAGGCGGTCGCCGCGCTGAAGCTGGCCGCGCTCGCACGGGCGGCAGGCCGGCACCGCGCGTTCCGCGAACTGTCGTGGCGCGCCGGGGAGATCCTGCGCCGGTTGTCGACGTCGCACCTGTCGACGACCGGCGGCTTGTTGGACGGTTGCTACGACGCCGAGCGGGGACTCGCCACGCAGCACGAGCTGATCTGGGGTGACTTCTTCCTGGCGCTGGGACTGGCGATGTTCATGGGGGCGGTGGAGCCGTTCGCGGTGTAGGCATAGCCGCATGGTCACGGAGGGCACGTCGGGCCACCGCGGCGATGTGCAGTTCGTCGGGACCGTCGAGCAGCCGGGCCGCTCGGCCGGCGCGGAACAGCCCCGGCAGGACGGTGTCGGGGCCGAGCCCTGCCGCGCCGTGCACCTGGATGGCCGCGTCGGCGACCTGTTGCAGCATGCGTGCGGCGGCGACCTTGGCCAGTCCGGTTTCCGTCCGGGCGTCGTCGCCGGCCGCGAGGCGGGTGACGGCTTCGTACACCAGTGGTCGGGTGGTGCGGATGGCGAGCAGGGCGTCGAAGACGAGTTGCTGGACAAGCTGGCGGTCGGCGAGCCGGCCGGATGCCTGGGTGCGCGACCGGGCGCGCCGGCACATCAGGTCGAAGGCGCGCTGCGCCTGCCCGAGCCAGCGCAGACAGCGCAGCACCCGCCCCAGCCGAAGCCGCTCACCGGCGATCCCCAGCGCCCGACCGGGCGGACCGATCACGTGGTCGGAGGGCACGGTGACGTCGTCGAGGGCGATCTCCCACTGCCCTCCGGCGCCGAGCACGGACAGTTCCCGCACCACGCGGAAACCCGGCGCGGTGGTCGGCACGAGCAGCAGGGAGAGCCCGTCGGCCTCGGGGGCACCGCCGCGCGTACGGGCCAGTACGGTGACCAGGTCGGCCTCGCCCGCGCCGGTGATGAACCACTTGCGACCGTGCACCGTCCATGTCCCGCCGGTGTCCGCCGTGGCGCGGGTCGCGGTGAGTGTGGGATCGGTGCCAGGGGTGTCGGGTTCCGTCATGGCGAAGCAGATGCGCAGTTCGCCGGCGCTGATCCGACGCAGGTACCGTTCCCGCACGGCCTCGGTGGCGTGCCGGGAGAGCATCAGCACGTCCAGCAGTGGTGCCGACCCGAGAGCGGCCGGGCCGTGATCGCTTGCTCCCTCGACCTCCGCCAGGTGTGCGTACTGGGAGAGCGTGAGCCCCTGGCCACCGAGTTCGACGGGGAGCGGCAGGCCCCACAACCCCGCCTGTTTCGCGTCGTGTTGGAGTCGGCGCCGGGCGACTCGGGCAGCCGGTCCGCCCGCTTCCAGGGTCTGTTCGTACGGGATGACCCGCTGCTGGATGAACGAGGCCACGCGCTCGCCCAGCCCGTTCGACGGGTCGGCGGGCGGCCCGGGCGGAGCGGTTTCATCCGGTGGGTCCGGACTGGGTATGACGCTCGGTTCGACGTTGCTCACGTGCACGGCCTCCTTCGGGGCACCGGGAACCCATGAAGACGACAATCCGACTAACTGGCCGTGGAGTTGGTCGGTGCGCACCCCTCTCCGGTTCCCATACGTCCTTGACCACCTGAGAGAAGGCCATGGGGAATCTTCCCGCTGTCACCGCCATCCGCCCACTGGCGGAAGCGGCCGTCCGTGCCGTGGGCCCTCCCGCGCTCACGGACCCGGCGCTCAGGCACCTGCGCGCGCTCGGTGCGACGACCGTCGAGTCCGCCCCGGCCGGCGATGCGGCCCATCTCGCCGTCGACTGCCCCGAGTTGGGCAAGGTCACCGCCGACACGGTGTGGGCGGACCTGTGTCCGGAGGCGGACGTCGCCGACGAGGCCACCGCGCAGGCGACCACAGGGGTGATGCACGTCCATGGGCGACGCGACGGCCAGCCGCTCGGCCTCGCCGTCGACTACGCCGCCACCTGCGCCGCCGTGGCCACCGTGCAAGGGCTGCTCGCCGCCCTGCTGGGACAGGTCCGCGGCGGCCGTGCCACCCATGTCACCTGCGGCGCCGACCGGGCCGCTCTGCTGGCGGTCTCCCAGTACATCGCCGCGGCGGCGGCACCCGAGGCGGAGGCCGTCGTCCTCGAACCGGGCGGTCCCCCGTTCACCGCCGCGTGCGGTACCCGCTTCGAGCTGGAGGCGCTGGAGCCCACCGTCTGGGCCGGGTTCTGGCGGATTCTGGGCACGCCCGAGCAGGCGATCCGCAGCGGCTGGCGCCCCTTCCAGTTCCGTTACGCCACTGCCTGCGCGCCCCTGCCCGAGGAACTGCACGCCGCAACGCGCGCTGCCTCCTGGGCGCGGATCCGGCAGGCCGCCACCGGCTCGGGGGCCGAGGTGTGCCGACTGCACACACTGGCCGAACGCGTCACCGAGGCGAGCGCCGACGCACCATGGACGTTTGCTCCGTCGGCGTCCATCGACGTACCGCCACCGAGGGACCCGGGGTGCGAAGACGCCCGCCCGCTGTCGGGCTTCACCGTGCTGGAAGCGGGCCGCCGCATCCAGGCTCCCCTCGCCGCCCACCTCCTCGGCTTGCTCGGCGCCGACGTGATCCGTGTCGAACCACCCGGCGGCGATCCACTGCGCGGCATGCCCCCGTGCTGCTCGGACATCTCGGCCCGCTGGCTGGCCCTCAACCGGGGCAAGCGCGCCGTTCAGATCGACGTCAAGTCACCCATCGGACAGGCGGAGTTGCGCGAGCTGGCCGCCGGCGCCGACGTCTTCCTGCACAACTGGGCCCCGGGCAGGGCGGAACGGTTCGGACTGGGCGCCGACCGCCTCGCGGCCGTCAACCCCCACCTCGTCCACGCCCACACCAGCGGCTGGGGCGGACGTCTCCCCGGCGCCCCCATCGGCACCGACTTCATGGTGCAGGCCCGCACCGGGGTCGGGGAGGCGGCACGGCCCGCCGACGAGCCGACCGCCCCGTCGCTGATGACCCTGATCGACGTGCTCGGCGGGCTGCTCGGCGCCGAGGCCGTGCTCGCCGCCCTCCTGTTGCGGGAACGCACCGGACACGGCGTACGCGTGGAGTCCTCTCTGCTCGGCGCCGCCGAGACACTCACCGCACCCGCGCTCCGCCGCGCCGGCGTGGGCCGGGAGGCGCGCCGCCCGGCCGGCTTCCGCCGCCCCCTGCCCACCGCCGACAGGTGGATAGCCCCGGCGGACGACTCCGCCCGAGCCGCCGACACCCAGTCGGGCCACCTGGCCCGGCTCTCCTCCCACGAGGCCGTCGCCGTCCTGCGCGACCAGGGCCTGACCGCCACCGTGGTCACCACGGACCTCGCCGCACTGCCGACGGACCCGCGGCTGCGCGGCGCTCTCACCCGTGACCCCCACGGCTCCCTCGTCGTCCCCGCCCCCTGGAGGTTCGAGTGACCCCCCGGATCCACGACCTGGTCCCCACCGCACTGCGGCGCTCCTGGGCCACCAGCGGCCACTACCCGGATCTCGACCTGTACGCGCTCTTCCGGGCCCACCGCGTCACCGACCCGCACCGCACCGCCGTCATCGACGCACAGGGCGCGACCAGCTACGCGGAGCTGGACGACCGGGCGCGATGTCTGGCCGCCGGGCTGGCCGCGGCCGGCGTGTGCCCGGGCGACGTGGTGGGCATCCAACTTCCCAACGGCTGGCCGGCGGTGGCGGCCGACCTCGCCACCGCAGCCCTCGGAGCCGTCGCCCTTCCCTTCCCCGTCGGACGCGGCAGCCGGGAGGTCAGGTCGCTGCTGAGCCGTTCCGGAGCCCGGGCCGTCATCGCCGCGACGGAGCAGCGCGGCGTCGAGCACGCCGGGGATCTCGTCGCGCTCGCCGACGCACTACCCGCCCTGCGCACAGTGATCGCCGCAGGCACCGGATCCACCCCGGAGGGCTGCCTGTCGCTGGACGACCTCCTCCGCACCGGCACGACCGAGTTCGCCGCGGCCCGCACCGACCCCGACGCCGCGGCCCGGATCCTGGTCTCCTCGGGCACCGAAGCCGAACCCAAGATGATCGCCTACTCCCACAACGCGCTGGTGGGAGGCCGTGGCAACACCCTCGCGGCCCTGCTGCCGGACCGCCTACCGCCCCGTTGTCTGTTCCTGGTCCCGCTGGGCTCCGCCTTCGGGACCGCGGGAACCGCGGTCACCCTCGCCCGCCACGGCGGGACCCTCGTGCTGCTGGACCGGTTCACACCCGACGCCGCGCTGGAGGCGATCCACGCACACCGGCCCACTCACGTCCTGTGCGTGCCCACGATGGTCCGCATGATGCTCGACCCGCTGGCGAAGGAGCCGAGGCCGCCAACCGGCCTGACCGCCGTTGTCCTCGGCGGATCGCCGCTGGACGCGAACACCCGCGACGAGGCACGCAGGGCCTTCGACTGCCCGGTGGTCAACCTCTACGGATCGGCCGACGGCGTCAACTGCCACACCGGCCTGGCCGAGAACGCGGAGCCCGACCCTGGCCTTGGGGTCACGGCGGGCACACCGGACCCCGCCGTCTGTGAGATCCGCATCGCGCCCCTGCCCGGCACCGGCCCCGCAGAACCCGCAGAACCCGGAGAACCCGGAGAACCCGGAGAACCCGGAGAACCCGGAGAACCCGGAGAACCGGGAGAGATCATCGCGCGCGGCCCGATGACACCGATGTGCTACGTGGGCGCTCCCGAGCTGAACATGCGCTACCGCACCGCCGACGGCTGGGTACGCACCGGTGACCTGGGAGTCCTGGACGACGACGGCACTCTTCGCGTCGTCGGCCGCTTGAAGGACATCGTCATCCGCGGCGGCGCGAACATCAGCCCCGCCGAAGTCGAAGGCGAACTCTCCGCCCACCCGGACGTCCGGGATGTGATCTGCCTCGGCGTCCCCGACCCGCTCATGGGCGAACGCCTCGCCGCCTGCGTCGTGCCGAACTACGGGCGCCGCCCCACCCTGGAAAGCCTGGGCGCCCACCTCGCCGCACGCGGGCTGGAACGCCGCAAGCATCCCGAGCACCTGCTCCTGATCGACGACGAACTGCCGCTCACCTCGGCAGGCAAGCCGGACCGAGCAACCCTGCGGGCACGCCTCGCCGCCCCCGGTCCCCCCACGCATCACGCACAGGCCGGCTGACGGCGGCCAGCCGAGAAGACAACAGGAAGAAGGAAGCGGGAAGGAGCAAGACGAAAGGGCAAGGCGGAAGAGGACGGGGAAAGGGGAAGAGGACGAGGAGGGAAGAAGGAAGAAGGGAGAAGGGAGAAGGCCGCTCGACAGGCGTCCCTCCCCCTTCCTCTCATCTGCTGCCCCACTCACGAACCGGCGAACGCCTTTCGCATCTGGTCGGCGGCCTTGCGGTAGACCGAGAGCAGGTCGAGGTCCGCGCCGGGGTAGTTGACGATCTCCAGCTGCCTGGCCTCGGACCCCGGCAGGACCGTCCCGGTCGACATGTTCTCGTTGTCCAGCACGAACGCCGGCTTCTTGGCGGACAGCGCCGACAACTGGGCGGGCGTCACGGCATCCGGCCCGTAGGTCCCGGCTACCTGGACGCCCGCGAGCTTGGCCGCCCATGTCGTGAACGCCTGCGCGACCGCCACCGGTGCCTTGCCGCCGGTCCGAGCGGCCTTCAACTGCTGGGACAGCGAGTTCCATTCCGTGGTGAAGGCGCTGTTCCACTTCGCCGCGGCCTGCTCGGTCCCGAAGAGCTTGCCCAACCGGGTCACATTGGCCCGGGTCGTCTCCGGATCGTCGTCGAGGTCGAGCTCGACCATCTTCGCCTTCGAGCCTGCGGCGCTCTTGATCCGTCCGGCGAACGGTTCGAAGGACGCGTAGAGCACGTCATCCGCCCCCGCGACGGCGGTCAGGTCGGACGGCTTGAGATCGTAGTCGGGCGCATGGCGGATCGACGGCGGCACGATGGACCTGACGTTCTTCGCACCGGCCGCCTTGGCCAGTGCCGCCTCCCAGGAGGAGGTCGCCACCACGACGGGTCCGGACGATGCCGAGCCGGGGGAACTGCCGGCCTTGGCAATGCGTGTGCCGGAACTGTCGCACCCGGTCAACAGGAGCAGCCCCACGCTCAGTGCGGCCAACGAGCGGACGAGGACCGGGAGTCGGACGGGAAAGCGGAGGAGGACGGGGGCGTGGACGGGGACGTGGACGGGGACGTGGACGCGCGCCATGAGCGTGTTCTCCGTTCCGGTAGCAGGTGGACCGCGAGGGCGACCGCCCCCGCGGCGAGCACGAGAATCGGCCCGGGCGGGAGGTCCCAGGCCAGCGAGACCAACAAGCCGACGACGTTCACCACGACGCCGATGCCGATCGCCCAACAGGTGATCGCCCCCAACGACCGGCCCAGCCGCCGCGCCGCGAGCGCCGGCAGCAAGGTAAGCGCGTCCACCAGCAACGCCCCCGTCAAGCGGATCGCCCCGGCCACCGCGACCGCCACCAGGACCAGCAGCGCCATGGTCAGCCGCGGCACGGCCACCCCCGAGCACAGCGCCAACTCCCGGTCGTGCAGCAGCAGCGCCAACTCCCGACGCCGCCAGACGAACAGTGCCGGAACCACCACCGCCAGCACGCCCAGCACGGCGAGATCCGCCGGACGCACCGCGAGAATCGATCCCCACAACAACGCGAACGCGCCGTTCGCGTTCACCCCCGACAACGCCAGCATCAGCAGCGCGGCGGCGATCGCCAGACTCATCAGCAACCCCATCGCCCCCGACAGCGCATCGGCCGTACGAGCCAACGGAGCCACCCCCGCCCCCGCCAGCCCACACGCCACCAACGCACACAACACCGGGTCCAGTCCGACCAGTTGACCCACCGCGATGCCGAACAGCGCCACATGCATCATCGCGAACCGCACGGGCATGATGTCCAGCCCGACGATCACCACCCCGACCACCGGCAGCCCCAGCGCGGCCAGCAGCAGCCCGACCCCCGCCCGCTGCACCGGCACCAACTGCAACAACGCACCGACCTGCCCGAACGCACTCACCTGACCTCCCGCAGCCGGCCCGCCGCCATCTCCAGCACCCGGTCGCACCGCTCGGCCATCGCCCGGTCGTGGGTGACCACCAGCAGCGTCACCCCCAGTGACGTCAGCAGCTCCGCCGCCTCCTCCTGACCGGCGAAGTCCAGGGCCGCGGTCGGCTCGTCCGCGAGCACCACCCCGGCACCCGCCGCCACGCATCCCACCGCCCGCGCCAGATGCATCCGCTGCAACTGACCGCCCGACAGGCTGTCCAACGACCGGTCGGCGAGTGCACCGACACCCAGCCGCCCGGCGGCCGCGGCAGCCGCCTCGTGCGCACCACTGCTCACCAGCAACTCCCGCGCCAACAGCGGAAATCGGCCCGCCGCCGGACGCTGCGGAACCCACGCACACGCCCGCCGCCGCCAGGCCCACTCCGCCACCGTCCGGGTACCCCGCCCGCCGACCAGCAGCTCGCCTTCCACCTTCCGGTGCAGGCCGAGCACCGCCCGCAACAACGTGGTCTTCCCCGAACCGTTCGTCCCGGTCAGCGCGATCCGCTCACCCCGCGCCACCTCCAGGTCCACCCCGGACACCGCTTCCAGCCGACCGTGTCTGCACACGACGCCGCGTAGCCGTACGTCCAGACCGCGGGCCTCTACGTTGCTCTGCTCCACAGCCCACTAGTCGGCCGAACGGAGCCCGGAGTTCCCAGAAACCTCCACCCCCCGAGATCCCGACCGTCCATGGCTCGGAACGCACCCATGCGTCGAACCGCGAACTTGGCGCGCAATACATCGCGGACTTCCGATACCCCTGAAGGATTCCACGCTTTCTTCATATGATCGGGACCGCCTACTATTCCATTTATTTCCACTGATGACATTCCCTGGATTCCGGCGCGTCATTAAGTGACGGCGGCATATTTCGCTACTAATCTCGCAGTCGCATCAAGTCGATCAGCAGCTGATCGGACCCTTCCAGTCAATCGGAGAAGAAATGCGTAAGCTTCAGCAGGCTGCCGTCATGATGGCCATCCTTGGCAGCGTCTCCCTCCTTGGCGCCGGCACGGCCTACGCCGATGGCGGAAGGCACGGCGGCAAGGAGGACAGCGGGTTCGCCATCAAGCAGGGAAGCTCATGTCGATCGCACGACGAGAACGTTGACGTGCTCGGCGAGGTCGGGATCCTCAATGGGGCGCTGGGTAACGCGCTCGGCGGCGAAGGCTCCCCCGGCGCCCAGAGCACCAAGATGGGCTCGGACATGGGCTGCGACAACAGCTTTGCCGTCGGCGGCAAGGGTGGCAAGGGCGAAAGGGAGTAGCAGCCGGCCCCGGCGTCCGATTCATGGAGCCGGTGTCAGGGGTGCGGCCTTCATCGCAACTTCACGCCCCTGGGTACGGGAATTCCCTCGCACCACGGACGGGCTGAAAGCGGCCTGCCAAGTCTCTCGGGGAGACTTGGCAAACAGCCGAAAGATGAGACGCCTCATCCGCAGTTAGACCGCCGCCGGCCATTCTTCCGGTGAGCTTGGCCGGCGGCTAAAACCAAGGTGCAGCCCAGCACCCTCGCCATTTCCGCCAAGGGCGACCGGCCGCCCTCGAAGCGGGATAGGCGATCCGAGGCCCCTCGGCCCACTCAACCTCTGAGTGGGCCGAGGGGCCTGACTGCGCAGGCTGAACTGCCCAAGTGGACAACCCGACGTCATGCCGTATCGCGCGGAAGTGCTGGTACGAACTGGTGGCGGAGCCCGGCTGGCGGGCCGGACGCCGCAACCGAGCACATCAGACCGGCGAGGGGACAGCTCCGCCAAGGTGCCGGGCGAAGAACCGGACCGCGCTGTCGACCTCGAACCTGGGCAGTTCCTTGTGCTTGCCCGAGTTCACGTGCAACGACTTCTCCTTCGAGGCGAAGGCGTCGAACAGCGCCAGACCCTCGTCGCGCGAGATGTGCTCGTCGTCCCACTGCAGGTCGAACTCGATCGGGATGGTGATCTGCTGCGCCTTCCGGGCCAGAACGTCGGGCCAGTGCTGGCCGAAGACCGCGGCGGTGATCCTGGGTTCGGCTGCCACGAACGGTATTCCGATCGCGGTGCCCATGTTGATGCCCCAATAGCCGACCGGCCCGTCGGCGCCGATCTCCGCAAGCTCCTGGAGGGCGTCCAGGGTTGCCAGGTACTCGGGCACGGCGCGCTCCGCCAGGTGGGCGTTGTAGCGGACGACGATCGGGCCCTCCGGCTCGCCCGCCGCCCTCGCCCGGAACAGCTCGGCGATTTCCGCCTCGTCGTGCGCGGTGCGCGGCCGGTCCCCGTGACCGGGCGCGTCGATGACGGCGACATGGAAGCCGCAGCCGGTCACCAGGCGCCGGGCCCGGCCCGACATCGCCGGATGCTTCTTGTGGTTGCCGCCGCCGTGGCCCATCAGGACCAGGGGCGCGTGATCGCCGCCGGAAGCCGGCGACCAGAGGACTCCGGGAACATCGCCCACGGTGAAGTCTCGCTCGACGATGCCGTTCGACGACGACTCGGCGGTGAACTGCAAAGAGTGCATGGGGTGCATAGGTGTTGCCTTTCGGGAGTGCCTTGTCAGCGAGGCGCTCCCAGCGACGTCTATGTCAGTCGCCGGCCGTGACGGGAAGGGGGAGCACCCACGTCGGTACAGCGTTCATGGGTCTCACCTCCTCGGGCGGCATCACGGTGAGCTGGAAGGTAGCAGCTTGATCTTCTTCCCTTCAACCCTTTTCCTCGCCACGTGAGCCGGCTCCAGACAGGCCCAAGTACTGTCTGCCATCTGCCATCTGCCATCTGCCATCTGCCGGCATGAGGGTGCGCAACATCCGCCAACTCGAACCGCCATGCGGCCGGCGGACGCCACGGAGATTCGCCGGTCGCCGGGGCGCGGCTGGGCTGTCCGGTGAATGGGCCGACGGGCCTAGCTTCCGGCCGTGACGCTGGCGGCGACGGCGACCGCGGCCATGACCGCCTGCACATCGCGGATCGCAGCGCGAACGCTCTCGGCGGCCCACTGGCCGGATGCGACCTCCGCCATCCGGTCGGCCACCTGCTTACGCGGGACATCGGGGCCCGCCAGGCGGTGCAGCTTCGCGGCGTGGATCAGGGCGATGAGGCCCGCCGTACGCTCGTCCGGGGTGGCACCGTCCAGGACGACGGCTTGGAGCCGCTGACGCAACTCCCTCTCGGGCGCGCCGTCGGCCTCGGGGTGGCGGCGCGTGGGGAACAGGCCGAGGGCCCTGTGCTGCTGTTCGGCGAGCACGCCGCGCGCACAGGCTTTCCACGGCCGCGTCACCGGCCTTGCGCCGCTCCCTTTTCAGCCACTCCGTCACCCGGCACTTTTCGCGGCCGCGCAGCCAGGCGTCGAGCAGCGCCATGCGGTCATCGAGCAATCGCTCACCGGTCGGCGTCCGGTCCGCCAGTTTGAGGTACTTGCCCTCAACAGATACCCGCCCGGCGAGGACCAGTTCCAGCAGGATCCCGCCCGCGACGGCCCAGCCCGCCGCCCGCCGTTGTTCCCGGCTGCGCAGCACGTCCGACCGCGCGAGGTGCACCAGCACCACGAGGAAGGCCGTCTGGAGGAAGTTCCGCGACGGGCCCACGAACACCGGACTTCCCAGTCGCACTCCGTAGAGCAGGTACATGGCCAGACCGACCAGGAACGGTGGCGTGACCAGGGTGAGGAAGACCCGCCAGAGCGCCACCGTGGCGTAGGCGAGGGTGACGTCCCCGTTGCGGATGTGGGCGAATTCGTGCAGCAACACCGCCCGGAAGCCCTCGGGATCGCGGTGTCTGCGGGCGAGCAGGCCGCCGTGCAGGCTCATGATCGGCCTGCCGTTGCGGCCGAAGACCAGCGCGCCGACGGAGGCCGCGGTCGGATCGACCAGCACGCGCGGCATCCGGTCCAGCCCGGCCACCGCCGCCGCCTCCTCCAGCACGTGCCGGATCTCCCCGTCGTGATCGACCGCGGTCAGCGGGACCGCCCTGCCTCGCCGCGCCTTCCAGGCGGGCAGCCAGTAGAACAGCGCGACGGCCGCAGCGGACAACAGCACCAGGCACGACACAGGCACCCACCACGGTGGTGGCTGGGCATAGTGGCGCTGGCAGTCCAGGTACGCCATCGACTGGGTGCTGCGGCTGACGATGATCTGCAGATCGGTGGCGTGGTCCGGATCCACCCCTGCGGCCAGGGAGCAGCGGTACGAATCGGCCTTCGACACCCACCAGTAGGCCATGTACAGCAGCATCAGACCGCTGGTCACGAGGATCAGCACCACGAGCAGGGCGAACCGCATGGTCGTGCCGGCGCCGACCGGCCGGTCGCCCACGGGAGTCGGGGGCGCCGTCGTGGCCATCGCCCGCTACTCCTGCGGTGGTTCGCCGCTCTCGGGCGAAGGGTCGCTGGGGCCGTACCGGCTCGTCTGCTCCTCCGGTGCGGTCAGTGCCAGCCTGGCCACCACCGCGTCCGCGATCGCCCCCGCGTGCTCCTCATCAAAACCTCGCTGCGCGGCCATCTCCCGTACCCGACGGTGCACCTCGGCGAGTTGACCTGGGGTCAGTGCGGGGACGGTCACCTCCCGGCCCCGCCGCCGGAAGACCCTGCGCAGCAGCGACCTCGCACCGGTGACCGCGCCGTTCGCGGCAGCGTCTCCGATCTGCCGTGCCGTGCACCGGCGGTATCGCATCAGAACCCATGACGACTCCCCGTGTCCCCCGTGGTCGGTAGTTCCGCACCGTCACCCTACTGCGGAGGCTGTGATTCCGAACGTGCCTGGCAGCGTTGGGAGTTACGGGTGACCCTGGTGAGGTGATGTCCGTAATGCCCGGCGGGCTGCTCCCACTGCACCAGGGCCCCGTGCGGCTCCTGTTTCGACTTCGCTCGCCGGGAGCGCCGAGACCGGGACACTATGGAGCCCGGCATCCGAGGGAGGGCCCATGCTGATCGACTTCGTTCCCGACGGGAATCTGTACCCTTTTGAGTCGCATTGGTTTGACTCGTCCGTCGGCAGGGTTCACTACATCGACGAGGGGACCGGACCGGCGATCCTGTTCTGTCACGGCGCTCCGGCGTGGAGTTTCCTCTACCGCCACATCGTGAAGGACCTGCGCGATCGGTACCGGTGTGTCGCCGTCGACCACCTGGGGTTCGGGTTGTCCGAACGTCCTGCGGGATTCGGCTACACCATCGCCGAGCACACCGCGGTCCTCGGCGAGCTGATCGATCACCTGCGGCTCGACGACTTCATTCTGATGGGACACGACTGGGGCGGACCCATCGGTCTGGGCGCGGTCACCACGCGCGCGGACCGGGTGAGGGGCATCGTGCTGGGCAACACCGTGTTCTGGCCGATCGAAGCGACGGCCAATCGGGCTTTCAGCGTGATCATGGGCAGCCGTCCGATGCAGCGGCGGATACTCGAACGGAACTTCCTCGTCGAGCGCGTCCTGCTCGCAGAACTGGGGCGCAAGCTCACCGCGGCCGAGGCCGACCACTACCGCGCGGTGCAGCCCACCGCGGAGGCCCGTCGCGGACTCGCCGTGACGCCCGGGGAAATTCGTGCCGCGCGCCCGCTGCTGGATCGGCTCTCACGGGACGTGCCAGCCCAACTCGGCAACAAGCCAACCCTGTTGGTGTGGGGAATGCGGGACATGGTGTTCCGTCCGAACACCTCCATCCCGCGGATGCGTGCCGCCTTCAGCGATCTCGAGATCGTCGAGTTGCCACACGCGCGGCATTTCATTCAGGAACACACACCGGATGCGATCACGGCGGCGATCGCGAAGCGATTCCCGTGAGTTCGCTCGACGAGCGTCCGTCACCCGGGCCCGGACAACGGACCGCGAAGGGTGTCGGCCAGGGCCTGTCCGACCCTGCCCCATCGGACAGGACCTAGGGCGCTTCTGATGGATCTCCGCGGCGTCGCGGCGCCTGCCACGCACGCTCGCGGCGTTGCCGAAATGCCCCCATAGCTCCGCTATGAAGACATCCCGGCGCCTTGCGATCGCACGCACCAGGCGCCGCTCCTTCTTCCACGGAGATCCATCAGAAGCGCCCTAGAGCAGCCCGGCTCTCAGCTCGTCCTACAGGCAGCTGGCCGCGGGAGAGCCGTTCAGGCGCCGCAGTTCCGCTCGGGCGATCTCCTTGCGGAAGCTCCCTCGTAGGAGGCGTCGCCGGCGTTGTGCATCAGGTCGGTGATCCAGATCGCGTATGCCTGGTGGTTCCAGAGGTGGCTCAGGCAGGTGTCGGAGTAGTTGTCGAGCGGACTCGGGTCGCCTTTCTGGACCTTCGCGATGATCGCGCGGGCGAACACCTCGGTGTCGTAGAGGGCGAGGTGGATGCCCTTCGCGCTCATCGGGGGGACGATGTGGGCAGCGTCACCGAGCAGGTGGAGGCGACCGTGGCTCATCGGGCTGAACACCACGGACCGCAGCGGCACGATCCGCTTGTCGACGATGCGGCCGGTGGGCACGTCGGCGCCGAAGCGGGCTCCCAGTTCGCCCCAGATGCGCTCGTCCGGCCACTGCTCGGGAGTGTCGCCGGGCGGGCACTGGAGATAAAGGCGACTGGCGTCCGCACCGCGGGGGAATCGTGCGGCCAGGGTGCGACCAGTTCGCCACACAGGTCGACCGGGACCGTGACGAGGCGGGCGTCGGTGGTGCCGTAGAAGCGATGCGCATGCTCGAAGCCCGGCGGGGTCCACGTCACGCGGTGCGCGGGAGCGACCCAGGTCCCACGCTCGGTCGTGGTGGCCAGGGCCCCGGCGGCCGCGTACACCAGTTGCCCCTCGGCGTGGGAGTGCGGATCGAACTGGAAGCCATGCGGGATCCAGGCCGCGCTGCGAAGCGCGGTCGACGGCGGCAGGGAGGGCGACGGGGCGGATCGGCGAATCGTGGGCATAGGGCGTCAATTTATCGGTGAAGAGTGCCTCCGTCGGCCGCAGCGTCGCTCACATTGAGGGGCGAGGTATCTGTGAGTTCAGAGGAGGGCACGGTATGGATGTGTCGCCGGTCGGGGTGTGGAGTACGGCGTTCACTCACGGTGATCCCGATCGCGCGCGGGTGGCGGCCCGCGCGCTGGAGGAGCTCGGTTACAGCACACTGTGGCTGGGCGGCGTTCCCGGCGGCAACCCGAGCGGAGACCTGCACAGCAGTCTCAACCTCCTCACAGCGACCCGACACATGGTCGTCGCCCCCTCCTGTGTCTCCATCTGGAGCGTTCCGCCCGGTCGGCTCGCCGTTGCCTACCGGAGGCTTCCCGCACCGTATCGGCAACGGACTCTGGTGGGCCTGGCCGTCAGTCACGCGGAGATCGCCGCGGCCTACCGGCACCCCTGCGCGGCGATGTCCGCCTACCTCGACGCGCTGGACGCCTCCGCCGGATCGCTGCCGAAGGCCGCGCGGATCCTGGGCGCGCACCGGCCCCTGATGACCCGGCTGGCCGCCGACCGGGCCGCCGGTGTGCAGCCCTATCTGGTACCGCCGTCGCACACCGCCCGGGTACGCGCCGCGCTGGGGGCGGGGCCGCTCCTCGCGCCGGTGCTGACGTCCGTGCTGGACACCGACCCGGTCACGGCCCGTGCCACGGCGCGGCGGGCGATCAGCCCCTACCTCACGAAGACCAACTACGTACGCACCTGGCTGGAAGACGGGTTCACCCGGGGCGACCTCGCCGACGGCGGCAGCGACCGCTTCGTCGACTCCCTGGTGGTGTGGGGGTCCGCCGACGTCGTCGCGCGGCGTGTCCTGGCACATCTGGAGGCGGGCGCGGACCACGTCGCCCTCCAGATCGTCACCGACACCCCGTATGCCTTCCCCCTCACCGCGTGGCGTGCCGTGGCCGCATGCCTGCCCCGTGCCTAGAACTGCCTGGTGTTGGGTGAAGCCCCAGCACCGGCCCCGGCGGTACGTTCGCGACTGTTCGTCGCGGCCGGGAAGTCGCACGTTCGGGCGGCAGCGGTCAGCCGGGCGGGAGAGGGAACAGTGCACGGACCCGGCCGATCAGGAGGGGGGTTCCGAGCACCGCGACGAGGCCACCGGCCCCGACGAGTTCGGTGGCATGGCGGACGGCGTCAACGGTCTCCTGCCGTACGTACAGTTCTCGGCGCGCCGCCAGGGCGGTGCGCATCTCGTCCGGCGCCGCTTCGTTGGGGTGCCCGACCCGGGTCAGCACCACCGGCCAGTCAGCGGGCAGCGGCTCAAGCATGGTTGCCACGTTCTTGTAGCGGAGGGTGCCGAAGACGAGGGCCGTGCGCTCGGCCGCGCGGGATTCTCGCAGGATTTCCGGGGCCACGGTGACGGCACCCTGGTGGTTGGCGGCGATGTCGAGCAGCAGGCGGCCGGTCCAGGAGCCGAGGCGGGCAGGTGCCAGCAGTTCGAGGCGGCCGGGCCAGCGGGTCGCGGCAAGGCCGCCGCGCAGCGCCTCTTCCGAGATGGCTCGGACCAGTCCTCGTTCGGCCAGCGAGTCGATGCCGGCGACTGCGAGAGCCAGATTGTGATGCTGGTGTGCTCCGCGGAGCGGACAGGGCAGCTCACGGTGGACGGCATGTGGGGTGACCACGTCCAGCACGGTGCGTCCATCGCGGGCCAGGCGTGGCTGGTAACGGACTTCCTGGTGGATGCGCCAGACGGTCAGCTCCGTGTGGTTTCCGAGGACGTCGTCCACGGCCTTGGCCGCCTCCTCGGGCAACTCGCCGAGCACGACATGGTCGCCGTCCCGCACAATGCCTGCCTTGTTCCGCCCGATCTCGCCCAGGGTGTTCCCCAGCAGATGCTCGTGGTCCAGTCCCACTCCGGTGATGACCTTCACGCCGGGATCGAAGCAGTTGACCGCGGTGCGCCGGCCGCCGATGTTCGCCTCCATGACGGCCAAGTCCACGTCCGATTCGGCGAATTGAACCGCGGCCGCGGCTGCGTGCACTGCTCCTGCATTGACCGCAAGGCCCGTACGCCTGAGAGTGTCGTCGACCTTCGCGAAGGCGCGGTGACATGCGGTCGGAGAGACGGGTACTCCGTTGATGCGGATGCGTTCGGTGACCTGCTGCAGGTGCGGGCTGGGCATGCTTCCGACGCGCAGCCCGGCCGCGGCCAGCGCGGAGACGGCGAACGCGCAGGTCGATCCCTTCCCGTTGGTGCCGGTGACGGTCATGCCCCGCAGGTTGCGTCCCGGGTCGCCGAGGGCTTCGAGAAGCCGGGGCAGCGCACCGGTGCCCGCTCCGTTGAACTGATAGCGGCCGATGATCTCTTCACAGGCCAGTTCTTCTCTCGTTGCCAACCGTGCCACCTCGCAACCAGTGTGGGGAGGGGGATGAATTCGTCCTCGGAGTGTGGTCAACCGGCGTTCGTCTTCAGGATGGCCCGAGCCAGAGCTACCACTTCCCAGGTGTCGCAGTCGACAGACACTCCGCCGACATCGGGCACGTGCCGCAGGGCAAGTCCACGGGTCAGTACCCGGATAGGCAGACCCGTCAACGTTCCATGCCGAGCGAGGGTCAGCGCAAGACCACGTCGCACGGCTGCGGTCCGATATGCGGCGAACAGCGGATTGTCCCGCCCCTGTGTCTCCAGCATGACCGCGCCCTCGGCCCCGGAACCGGCCGCCTGACGCAGCAACTCCGCCACCGTCTCCTGCCGTACGAAGGGAAGATCCGCGGCAAGGACCACCACGAACGGTGCGCGCACCCGGCTCACTCCCGCAGCCAGCGCCGCGAGCGGCCCGCCGTGCACCGGACTCTCCCGCACATGATGTACGGGGCGGACGGTGGCCCGGTGCGGTCCCACCACAATCGTCCTCCCCGCCCCGTCACATGCCTGAAGTGCCCGATCGAGCAACGACATACCGCCAACGGACACCATCGGCTTGTCCGCTCCGCCCAAACGCCGGGCTCGCCCTCCGGCCAGCACCACCGCGTCGTAGCGCGCACCCGTGTCGTCCGCGGGCAACTCCTCTCCACCGTCGAGGAGAGAACTCCTTGCCGCCCGGTCTTCACCACGCACACCAGCCCCATTCCGCCTTGCCCGGATACGCGAACGCACAACCGTCGTTCGGAGACTCGAAAGCTCAATGGCTCGAAGGCTCGAAGGCTCGGCTCAGGGAAGGATCGGGCCTGCGGGGTGGAGATTCCACCTGTTCCAAGCCAAGCTCGACAGCCCCAGGGCACCAGTGCACCCTCACGGAACTCTTTCCGCACGCTTTTCCGCACTGCCGAACCATTCACCGCCGTTCAACGGCCGCCACCGCAGCAACCCTGATGATGTGGCTCCGCACGTGACCGGCCGGGCAAGCCCCAGGGCCTGGCCGATGGGTCCGCACCGTGTCCCCGCGACATTGGACCGGGCAGGTGTCACCGTGAAATCCTCCAGCCCATGCACGTTATGGACATCCTTGCACCCTTCGCCCGGACTGGCCGCATTGGCCCGGCGCGCATCGGGGCTGAACTCAGTGATGTCACCGAGGCGTTGGGGCCTCCGTGGGCGTGTGGCTCCTCGACCGGAGCCGATGGGCTGCCGTATCTGTACGCGTACGGCTGCCTGGAGGTCACCACCTGCCACGCCCACTGCCAGGTGATCCATTCGATCGTCGTCCAGACCGACTGGGCCACGATGGAGTGGCCGTCGCAGGAACCCGGCCGGTCGGAGACGTTCCCCGGTCGTCCCGCGTGCAGCGAAGTCCTGCGGGCCTTGGACGGGGCCGGGTGCACCTGGGAGACATACGAGCCGCTGACGTGTGACGACCAGTGTGCGATCCGCGTCCCCGTCTCGGGAGCGATCCTCGTCTTCGACACCGAGAACGTGCCGGAACCCCTGCTCTGCAGCGTTTCGGTGGCGGTAGACCGCCCGCACGGCTGCGGCAGCCACAGCCGGTAGGACCTTGTCCGAACGCCGCCGCGCAGGCTGCCCCTTGGCCTGCTGGGGTGCAGGTCAAGGGGCAGGTTGCGGGTCTGTCTCCGCAGGGTGCGTCGTGGGTGCCGGGAGGGTGTGCCGGACCCGTTCAGCGGTTGGGGTCGAGGGTGGGCGTGGGGAGGAATCCCGTGCCGGCGAAGTACGTCAGGTAGGCCCGTACGGTCTCGTCGGTGAAGGGCGGGAGGTGGACTCCCGATGCCGCCGCCGCTCGGTGGGTGAGGGAGGAGTCCAAGGTGCGACGCCGGCGGCGGGGCCGGCCGTCGGCTTCCTCGGCGGTCTCCTGCCGGTCGACCCCGCCGAGGAAGAGCTGGGCGGCATTGTCCGGCTGGTCGGCCACCAATTTGCGCCAGTGGTCGAGTGGCACCGGCTGCACCCTGTAGCCCAGGGCGGCCGCTGCCCGGAACACGTGCGAGAGCATGGGCGGTGCGGGGTGGGTGAGATGGAAGGTTGTCCGTGCCGGACCGGCCATGTTCTGCGGTGGGTTCTGTGGCGCCTGCTGGTTGTTGGCCAGGGCCACGACTGCGGCGCTCACGTAGTCGACCGGTATCCAGTCGGTCGACTCGTCGGATCCCTCGGGTACCGCCTGTGCCTGGAGGCATCCCTTGATGTACTGCCACAGCAGGTCGCGGTCCTGGCAGGCGCCCGTGCGCGAGGCGCCCGAGATACGCGCGGGGCGATAGATGGCCACCGGGATTCCGCGGCTCTGCGCGATACCCACGATCTCCTCGGCGACCCACTTGCTCTGCGAGTAGCCGTCGGGCAGCTCGTGCACGGGGCCGATGGCGGAGGCTTCCGTGAGGGGGCCGGGGGCGGACGTGTGCGGTGGGTACACGCCGGTGGTGGAGACGTAGTGCATGCCGGTCGACCCCGAGGCGGCGGCGATGCGGAGGAGTTCCTCGGTGCCCGTGACGTTGGCAGCGCGGAGTTCGGCGTACGGGGCGGCGAAGTTGACCGTGGCGCCGTTGTGGTACACAGCGCCGACCCGCTTGCACAGTGCCTTGTGCTCCGCGTCGGACAGGCCCAGGCCCGGCGCGCCCAGGTCGCCCGGCAGCGGCCGGATCAGGTCGCCGTAGTGCTCCTTCCACAACCCGTACCGCTCCAGGCCGGACCGCAACCTGCGCGCTCCCTCGGCGGTGTCGCCGGCCCGCACCAGGCAGTCCACCGGGCCGCCCGTCGATTCCAGCAGATCACGCAGGAGGAACGCTCCGAGGAAGCCCGAGGCGCCGGTCAGCAACGGGCGGCGCGGGCTCGCGGGTTCGCCGGACGCGGGCCCGAGCGCCGGGGTGATGTCGGGCGCCAGGTGCACGTCCTGGCGCGGATCGGGGCCGGGCGCGTGGCCGGAGCCGCCGGCCGGCTCGTCCAGGAGGCGCCGCACACCGTCGGGGGTGGGCGCGGCGAAGAGGGCACGCATCGACGGCCGTACGCCGAACCTGTCCTCGATGCGCTGGGCCAGCTTGACCGCGAGCAGGGAGTGTCCGCCCGCCTCGAAGAAGTCGTCGTCGAGACCCACTTCAGGGACACCGAGGACATCGGCGAACACCGCGCACAGCAGCTTCTCCTGTTCGGTGTCCGGGGCGCGTCCGGCGCCTGTGCTCGTGGAGGGGCCGGGGGCGGGCAGTCCCCGGCGGTCGATCTTCCCGTTCGGGGTGAGGGGCAGGGCGTCGAGCACGACGAACGCGGACGGCACCATGTAGTCGGGCAGCTGCGCGACGAGTGCCCGGCGCATCCGGGCGGTCGCCTCCTCCCCCTGCCCGTCGGCGGGAACGGCGTAGGCCACCAGCCGCCGGTCGCCGGGCCGGTCCTCCCGGACGACGGCGCAGGCGGCGGTGATGTCGGGCACCGCGGCCAACGCCGCCTCGATTTCCCCGAGTTCGATGCGGAAGCCCCGTAGCTTGACCTGGTCGTCGGCGCGGGAGACGTATTCGAGCTCGCCGCGGTCGTTCCAGCGGACGAGGTCGCCGGTGCGGTACATGCGTCCGCCGGTGTGGCTGAACGGATCGGCGACGAACCGGGTGGCGGTCAGGCCCGGACGGTTCAGGTAGCCGCGGGCCAGTCCGTCGCCGGCCACATACAGCTCTCCGATCACCCCGGGCGGCACCAACTCCATTGCCGCGTCGAGCACATACACCTGTGCGTTGCGCACCGGGACCCCGATCGGTACCCGGTGGGCCGGCGCCTCCTGGCCGGCCGCCTCCTGGAAGTCGCTCATCGTCGCGCAGACCGTGGTCTCGGTCGGCCCGTAGGCGTTGGCCAACCGCCGGCCGTCGGCCCACCGGGCGACCAGCGCCGGTGGGCACGCCTCCCCGGCGAGCACCAGGGTGGTACCGCCGGGTATGCCGTCGTCCTGCGGCATGACCGCGAGGGCGGCCGGCGGGAGGGTCAGGTGGGTGATGCCGCGTTCCGCGAGCAGGCCGGCGAGCGGGGGCCCCGGCACCAGCTGCGCCGGGTCCGCGACCTCCAGGCAGGCACCGGTCAGCAGTCCCATGCAGATGTCCCAGAACGCCGCGTCGAAGCTGACCGACGCCATCTGCAGGACCCGGCTGGCGGGGGTGAGGCCGAGCCTTTCCGCCTGTGTGCGGACCATCGCGCCGACGCCCTGGTGAGTGACCACGACGCCCTTGGGCCGGCCGGTGGAGCCGGAGGTGTAGATGACGTAGGCGGGGTGGGTGGGCAGGGGGACGGTGCGCGGGTCGGCGGTGTGGCCGGTGGACCAGACCGCGGTGTCGTCGAGGGCCAGGCAGCGGGCGGTGGTGGGCAGTCCTGCGCGGAGAGCGGTGGTGGTGATGAGGAAGGCCGGCGCGGCATCGTCGAGCATGAAGGAGATGCGGGCGGGCGGGTATGCGGGGTCGACCGGCAGGTAGGCCGCTCCTGTTTTCAGTACCGCCAGTATCGCGACGATGAGGTCGGCCGACCGGGGCAGGGCGAGGGCCACCAGGTCCTCGGGGCCGATGCCCTGTCCCGACAGGTGCCGGGCGAGGTCGTTGGCCCGGGCGTTGAGCTGCGCGTAGGTCAAGGCACCCGTCGCGTCGCGTACGGCCCGGGCTTCGGGGGTACGCGTCACCCACTCCCCGAAGAGTTCCGGCACCGTCGGGGTCGGCAGGTATCCGACGGGGCCGCGTCCCCACTCCTCCAGCATCCGCGACCGCTCCTCGGTGGTGAGCAGGTCGTAGCTGCGGACAGGCAGGTCGGCGTCGGCCACGACCGCGGACAGCAGGCAGCGCAGTCGGTGGGCGAGCCGGTGCACCGTCCCGGGCTCGAACAGTTCGGTGGAGTAGTCCACGTGGCCGTCGATGCCGGCGGCACCACCCGCCTCGTCCCGCCGCTCGGTGAAACTGAAGCTCAGGTCGAACTTGCTGACGCCGGTGTGCACCGGCTGGCCGGTCACCGTGACACCAGGCAGTTCGACGTCCGCCGCCGCCTGGTTCTGCAGCACCAGCATCACCTGGAAGAGCGGGTGACGGTCCTGCGACCGCACCGGGTTGAGCGACTCCACCAATCGCTCGAACGGCACGTCCTGATGCGCGAACGCCGCCAGGTCGAACTCCCGCACCCGGTCGAGGAGTTCACGGAAGGTGGGATCACCCGACAGGTCAGTGCGCAGTACGAGCGTGTTGACGAAGAACCCGACCAGGTCGTCCAGCGCCTCATCGCTCCGGCCGGCCACCGCGGTGCCGAGCGGGATGTCGTCACCGGCACCGTGCCGGGACAACAGCATCGACACCGCCGCCTGCACCACCATGAACAGGGTGCATCCCGACGACCGCGCCAACTCGACGAGCCCGCGGTGCGTGTCCTGGTCGATCACGAAGGTGAGCGCGTCGCCCTCGTGCTTGAGCAGTGCGGGCCGCGGCCGGTCCCAGGGCAGGACCAGCGCCTCCGGCGCATCGGCCAGGGCCCGGCGCCAGAAGGCCAGTTGACGTGCCGACAGGCTCTCGGCGTCCGACTCCTCACCCAGCATGCGGCGCTGCCACAGCGTGTAGTCGGCGTACTGCACCGGCAACGGCGACCAGTCAGGCGCCCTGCCCTCTGCACGCGCCCGATAGGCGGCGCCCAGGTCCCGGGCCAACGGCGCCAACGACCAGCCGTCGCCAGCGATGTGATGCAACGTCAGGACCACTACATGGCTCTCCGCGCCCAGCCGCAGCAGGCTCACCCGCAGCGGTGCCTGGGCCTCCACGTCGATCGGCTCGGTCACCGCGGCGGAGATCCGGTCGGGCAGGTCGGACTCCTCGACATCGTCGACGGTCAGCGCGAGCTGCGCCTGAGCCGGGCCGAGGACCACCTGCTCGGGCGCGCCGTCGTGCTGGGGGAAGACGGTGCGCAGGGTCTCGTGGCGCTCGATGACGTCGCCCAGGGCGGCACCCAGTGCGCCCACGTCCAGCGGCCCGTCGAGCCGCAGCACCAGCGGGATGTTGTACGTGGCGCCGGGTCCGTCCAGCCTGCCCAGGAACCACAGGCGCTGCTGTGCGAAGGACAGCGGAAGTCGCGCCGGGCGCTGCGCGGGCACGATGGCGTCCCGCGCCGTGCCCGCACCGTCGAGGGCCGCGGCCAGTCGGGCGACGGTGGGGTGCTCGAAGAGCGTGCGCACTTCGAGTTCCACGCCGAGTGCGGTGCGGATGCGGCTGACCAGGCGGGTGGCCAGCAGGGAGTGCCCGCCGAGCGAGAAGAAGCTCTCGTCGACGGGGACGCGGCCGGTGCCGAGCACGTCGGCGAACAGGTCGGCGAGCAGTTCCTCCTGCACGGTGCGCGGGCCGCGTCCGCCGGTGTCCGCGGTGTGTCGGGGCGCCGGCAACGCCCGCCGGTCGAGCTTTCCGTTCGGGGTCAGCGGCAGTGCGTCCAGCACGACGAACACCGAGGGGACCAGGTATCCGGGCAGCGTCCGGCCCAGTTGCTCCGCCAGTGCGTCCGGGGTTGTCGTGGCGCCGTCCGCCGCCACGGCATAGGCCACCAGCCGCCGGTCGCCGGGGGCGTCCTCGCGGACGACGACGCAGGCGGCCGTCACCGTCGGCAGGGCGGTGAGCGCGGTTTCGATCTCGCCGGGTTCGATGCGGTGACCGCGGAGTTTGACCTGGTCGTCGGCGCGGGAGAGGTAGACGAGCCGGCCGTCCGCGTCCCACCGGACGAGGTCGCCGGTACGGTACATCCGCCCACCCGACGGATCGAACGGATCGGCCACGAAACGCGTCGCCGTCAAGTCGGGCCGGCCCACGTACCCGCGGGCCACCCCCGGACCGGCGAGGTAGAGCTCACCCACCACGCCCGCAGGCACCGGTCGCAGCCGGGCGTCGAGGACGTGGCAGCGCATACCGTCGAGCGGCTTGCCGATGGGCGGAACCCGATGGTCCGCGATCGGTTGCGACGGCACCTCGTAGCGCGTCGCGAACGTCGTGGCCTCCGTCGGCCCGTAGGCGTTGACGAACGACGTCCGGGGGCAGGCGGTCGCGGCGCGTTGCAGGACGCCGGCTGCCGCCACCTCGCCGCCGGTCGCCACCAGCCGCACCGTCGTGAACAGGTGCGGATCGGTGTCGGCGACGATGTTGAACAGGGAGGTGGTCAGGAAGAGAGCGGTGATCCGCTCGGCCGCCAGTATGTGGCCGAGGCGATGCGGTTCGAGTGGCCCGTCGGGGGCGACGACGACCGTGCCGCCGTTGAGCAGCGGGACCCAGATCTCGCAGGTCGAGGCGTCGAAGACATAGGCGGAGTGCATCAGGACCGCGTCGGTGGCGCCGCGCCACATGGCGTCGGCGGTGAGCGCCGCCACGTCGCCGTGCGTGACACCGATCGCCTTGGGGTCGCCGGTGGAGCCGGAGGTGAACATCACGTACGCCAGCCGCGCGCTGCCGGGCAGGTCGGGAAGCGTGCCCGGCTCGACGGGTGCGCCGTCCACGACCCGCCCGTCGGTGTCCACCACCACGACCGGGAGAGAGCCGCGGGCCTCCGCCACCCAGGGGTGGCCGGCGAGGTCCGCAGCGACGACGAGTGCGCGCAGGCCGGCCGCCGCGGATGTCCGGCGCAGCCTCCCGTCCGGCCAGCGGGCGTCCAGCGGTACGTACGCGCCGCCGGCCCGGACCGCGGCCAGCGAGGCCGTCACCACCGCGGCCGAGCGGCCGACCAGCACACCGACACCGTCCTCGGCGGCCACGCCCAGGCCCGTCAGGCACCGCGCCAGGGAACCGGAGAGTCCGTCCAACTCCGCGTAGGACAGGGCGCTTTCGCCCTGCCTGACCGCCACCGCTTCCGGGTCCGACACCACCCGGGCGGCGAACAGTTCCGGGAGGCCGGCATGGCGCACACCGGCCGGTAAGGGGGCGCCCCTCCCCTGGTCGAGCAGCCGCGCATGCTCACCGTCGAGCAGCACCGAGAGGCCGGCGACACGCTGCTCCAGATCATCGGCGCCGGTTTCCAGCAGCCGTCGCAGCCGCTCCGCCATCAGCCGTACGGTGCCGGAGTCGAAGGCGTCCGTGCGATGGCCGAAGGTGATCCGCAGGTCATCGCCCGGTGCGATGGTGAGGGTGAGCGGATAGTGCGCCGCGTCGGTGCCGCGGAAGCCGGTGACCCGAAGGCCGGGGAGGCCCTCCTGGGCCTGCCGCAGCGCCTCCGCGTCCATCGGGTAGTTCTCGAACACGGCGAGCGTGTCGAAGAGGTCGTCCAGGCCGGTCAGCGCGCGGATCTCGGTCAGCCCGAGGTGCTGGCAGCCCAGGAGCCGGCCCTGCTCGTCCTGCATCCGCTCCAGCAGCGTGGCCAGGGTGTCGTCGGGGCGTATGGCGACGCGGACCGGAATCGTGTTGATGAACAGTCCGACCATGGTGTCGACACCGGGGATCTCCGGCGGCCGTCCCGAGACGGTGGTGCCGAACAACACGTCGTCCTGCCCGGTGAGTTGGTGCAGCAGAACGCCCCAGGCGCCCTGCACCACCGTGTTGAGCGTCAGGCGGTGCCGGCGGGCCGTCTCCCGCAGGCGGGCGGTGGTGGCCGCGCCCAGGTCCAACACCAGCTGCTCGGGCAGCTCGCCCGACGACGCGGAGGCCGGCTTCTCCCCGGCCAGCAGGGTCGGCTGCGCCACGCCGGCGAGCGCCGTGCGCCAGGCGCCGGCCGCGGCCGTACGGTCCTGCGCGGCCAGCCAGGCAAGGTAGTCCCGGTAGGGGGCGACGCGCGGCATCGCGCTGCCGTCCCCGCCGCGCGCATAGAGCTCGAACAGCTCCCGTACGAGCAGCGGCATCGACCAGCCGTCGAGGAGGAGGTGGTGGTTGGTCATGACCAGGTGGTAGCGGTGGTGCGCCATCCGGACCAGGGTGAACCGCATCAGGGGCGGTTCGGAGAGGTCGAAGCGCCGCGTGCGGTCGTCGGCAAGGAACGCGGCGAGCCGCTCGGCGCGCTCGGCGTCGTCACCCGTGCCGAAGTCGAGTTCCTCGAAGACCGGCGGGACTTCCACGGCGACGGCCTGGACCGGCTCGTCGAGGTCCTCGTGGAGGAACCCCACGCGAAGGTTGGCGTGCCTGCGCAGCAGTCCCTTGACGGCCGCGTACAGCAGCGCCGCGTCGACCGGTCCCTCGATGTCGAAGACGAACTGCGCGGTGTAGACGTCCACCGCCTCGGAGTCGTACACGGCATGGAACAGCATGCCTGCCTGCAGCGGTGTCAACGGCAGGACGTCCTGCAGCTGGAACCCGGTCACTTGCGTCCACCCCACTTGTTCTGCAGCTTGTTCTGCAGTCGATCGATCTGAGCCTGGTTGAGCGAGACCAACGGAAGGTCGGAAGGCGTGTAGCCGCCGGCGTCGGGTGCCTGGGCGTGTTCGGCGACGGCACGCAGCGCCCGCAGCCACCCTTCGGCGAGTTCCTCGACGTCCTCCTCCTTGAGCAGATCCGTCGGCCAGGTCCAGCCGGCGACCAGCTGCGGCCCCTCCGGCAGGTCCTTGGTGTAGGCGTTGATGTCCAGCACGTGATGCACCGGCATGTCCGGGTCCTGACTGCGTGGCCCGCCCCCGTCGAAGAGCAGCTGCCAGTCCCCGGCGTCGCCGGCCGCCGATGAACCGGCATAGCGGCCCAGGTAGTTGAAGCCGATCTGCGGCGTCACGGCGTCCCCGAGCGCGTCGCGGGTGCCCGGGTTGAGGTGACGCAGCAGGCCGTAGCCGATGCCGTGGTCCGGTACGGCCCGCAGCTGTTCCTTGACCCGCTTCAGCGCGCGGTCGACGAGCGGGGCGTCGAACGCCCGCGCCTCGTACCGGCTCACCGGACCCGGATCGAGCCGCACCGGGTACATGCTGGTGAACCAGCCGACGGTCCGGGACAGGTCGATGTTCTCCGCGATCTGCTCGCGGCCGTGCCCCTCCAGGTCGAGCAGGACGGCCGACCCGCCCGCGCCCCCGCGTTCGGCACGCCATCCGGTGACCGCCAGCGCCAGGCCCGTCAGCAGCACATCGTTGACCCCCGCGTGGAACGCGGTCGGCACGGTGGTCAGCAGGGGCTGTGTCCACTGTGCGGGCAGGGTGACCGTCAGCGTCCGCACGCCGTCGGCGGTGTCCCGGTCCGGGTCGAGCGGCCGGTATCCCCACTGCGGGTCCTCGGTGCGCAGGATCTCCTGCCAGAGGGGCAGTTCCGCGGCGCGTTCGGCGCTCCGTGCATCGGCCACCAGTAGCTCCGCCCACCTGCGGTAGGAGGTGGGCACCGGCGGCAGCGGCGAGGTTTCGCCCGCCGCGCCGGCGACGACCGCCTGCCAGGCAGCGGCCAGGTCGGCGGTGAGGGTGCGCCACGAGACCGCGTCCACCGCGAGGTGATGGACGACGAGCAGCAGCCGACCGGGCCGGTCGGGCCCCGCGTCGTACCAGACGGCCTCCAGCACGTCACCCTTGCCGGGCCGCAGTCGCAGGCGGGCGGCCTCGGCCGCCTCGGCGACCACCGCATCGGTCCGTGCGCCGTCGAGCCCGGCGATGTCGACCCGCGTCAGCCGCGCGCGGGCGCTCACCGCGCCCTGCGGCAGGACTTCGAGCCCGGGCCGCCCGCCGGGCGTCGCGCTCACCCGGAGCCGCAGCATGTCGTGGTGGTCCAGGAGCAGTTGGAGCGCCGCGGCGATGTCCTTCTCCGTTGCCCCGGCCGGTGATCTCAGCACGCTCGACTGGTTGTAGCCGTCGAGGGTGCCGGGCCGGTCGAGGAACCACGCGGCGATGGGCGTGAGCGGCACCTCGCCGATGCCCGGGGTGGCCGCGGTCTCCGGCTCCGCGCCCAGCGGCACGGCAACCGACGCGATCGCCTCGACGGTGCGGTGGACGAAGACGTCGCGCGGCGTGATGACCAGTCCCGCGTTACGGGCCCTGCTGACGACCTGGATCGACAGGATGCTGTCGCCGCCGAGGGCGAAGAAATCGTCGTCGACCCCGACCTCCGGGAGGCCGAGCGTCTCGGCGACCACCCCGCACAGGAGCCGTTCCTCGTCGGTACGCGGAGCCAGTCCACCGCCCCGGTGCACGTCCGGTTCGGGGGCGGGCAGGGCGCGCCGGTCGACCTTGCCGTTGGGCAGCAGCGGCAACGCGTCGAGGACCACGAACGCGGCCGGAACCATGTAGTCGGGCAGGGCCGTCGCAAGGCTCCGGCGCAGCTCGGCGGCGTCCACCCGCCGCCCGGCAGCGACCACCGGATACGCCACCAGGCGCTTGTCGCCCGGTCGGTCCTCGCGGATCAGCACACGGGCCGCAGTCACACCCGGCAGCGCCGTCAACGCACTCTCCACCTCACCCAACTCAATGCGATAGCCACGCAACTTGACCTGATCATCGCTCCGCCCCAGATACTCAAGCCGCCCCAACGCATCCCACCGCACCACATCACCCGTGCGATACATCCGCCCACCCGACGGACCAAACGGATCAGCCACGAAACGCGAAGCCGTCAAACCCGGACGACCCACATACCCACGCGCCAACAACCCACCCGCCAGATACAACTCCCCCGGCACACCAGGCGGCACCACACGCAACGACCCGTCCAACACATACGCCCGCGCATTCCACACCGGCCGCCCGATGGGCACCGGACCCGAACCACCCGACACCACCGCATGCACCGTCGCATCGATCGTCGCCTCCGTCGGCCCATAGAGATTGTGAACCTCCACCGACCACGCATCAGCAACCCGAACCGCCAACTCCCCCACCAACGGCTCACCACCACACAACACCGCCCGCAAACACCCCGGAACCGGCCCCCCACTCCCCAACACCAACGACAGATGCGACGGCACGAACTGCGCCACCGTCACACCGAAGTCCCGCATACGGTCGAGCAGTTGACCCGGATCGCGATTGGTCTCGGGTGACACCAGACAGGTGGAGGCACCGTGAAGCAACGGCAGCCAGACCTCCCACACGGAGGCATCGAAACTCGGCGACGTACGCGCCAACACCCGATCCTCGACCGTCAACCCGAGATGGTCGGCCAACCACGCCATATGAGACGCCACCGAGGCATGGGTGACCACCACCCCCTTCGGACGACCCGTAGAACCCGACGTGTAGATCACATACGCCGGACCGGCAACCGACACCGCACCACCCGGACCCGACACATGCCCCACAGCCCAGGACGCGGAATCATCCATCACGACCAACGGCAGGTCGGTGGAGGGCAGTTGCCCCTGAACCGCGCGATCGGTGATCAGCAACTCGGGACGGGCGTCCTCCAGCAGATACCTGATCCGGGCGGCCGGATACGCCGGGTCGACAGGCAGATAGGCGGCACCCGCCTTCAACACCGCCAACATCGCCACGACCATCCCCGCGGTACCCGGCAGCGCCAGCGCCACCAGATCCTCCGGGCCGACCCCACGCCCCGACAAGTGATGCGCCAGGTCGTTGGACTCCAACTCCAACTGGGCGTACGTCAGGGTGCGCCGACCGTCACGGACCGCCACCGCATCCGGCGTGCGTGCCGCCTGCGCGCTGAAGAGCTCCGGCACGGTCAGTCGCGGCATCGGCCGAGGCCGGCCGTGACCTGCGGCGATCACACGCGCCCGCTCCTCGTCGGTGAACAGTTCGACATCGTGCACGCGCAGGTCGGGGTCGGCGACCACGGCTGCCAGCAGCCGGGACAGGCGTTCGGCCAGCGCCCGGACCGTGCCGGGCTCGAACAGTTCGGTGGAGTACTCCAGGTGGCCGTCGATGCCCGCGGCACCACCCGCTTCGTCCCGCTTCTCGGTCAGCGAGAAGGTCAGGTCGAACTTGCTGACACCGGTGTGCACCGGCTGACCGGTCACCGTGATCCCCGGCAGTTCGACGTCCGCCGCCGCCTGGTTCTGCAGCACCAGCATGACCTGGAAGAGCGGGTGACGGTCCTGCGACCGCACCGGGTTGAGCGCCTCCACCAACCGCTCGAACGGCACGTCCTGATGCGCGAACGCCGCCAGGTCGAACTCCCGCACCCGGTCGAGCAGTTCGCGGAAGCCGGGGTCGCCGGACAGGTCCGTGCGCAGTACGAGCGTGTTGACGAAGAACCCGACCAGGTCGTCCAGGGCCTCATCGGTCCGGCCGGCCACCGCGGTCCCGAGCGGGACGTCGTCTCCGGCACCGTGCCGGGAGAGCAGGACCGACACCGCCGCCTGCAACACCATGAACAGGGTGCACCCGCACGACCGCGCCAACTCGGACAGCCCCTGGTGCGTGTCCCGGTCGATCACGAAGGTGAGGGCGTCGCCCTCGTGCTTCAGCACCGCGGGCCTCGGCCGGTCCCACGGGAGCTCGACCAACTCGGGTATACCCGCGAGCTGTTGCCGCCAGAAGTCCAGTTGGCGTGCCGACAGGCTCGCGGCGTCCGACTCCTCACCCAGCATGCGTCGCTGCCACAGGGTGTAGTCGGCGTACTGCACCGGCAACGGCGACCAGTCAGGCGCCCTGCCCTCGGCACGCGCCCGATAGGCGACGCCCAGATCCCGGGCCAGCGGAGCCAACGACCAACCATCCGCGGCGATGTGATGGACCACCAACACCAGTACATGCGCCTCCGCACCCAACCGCAGCAACCGCACCCGCACCGGAACGTCCGCTGCCAGGTCGAACGCGAAGCTGACGGTGTCCGTGAGCACCCGGTCGAGCTCGGCGGGCGACACGTCCCGGGGGCGCGGCGCGAGGTCGACCGCGGACGCGTCCAGGACCAGTTGACGGGCGACGCCGTCGGTCACCGGGTAGACGGTGCGCAGGGTCTCGTGGCGTTCGACGAGGTCGCCCAGTGCGGCACCCAGCGCCTCGACGTCCAGCGGGCCGTCGAGCCGCAGCACCAGCGGGATGTTGTAGGTGGCGCCCGGCCCTTCGAGCCTGCTCAGGAACCACAGGCGCTGTTGCGCGAAGGAGAGCGGCATGCCTTCGGGCCGCCGTTCGGGCAGCACCGACGGCCGTGCCGCGTCGGCGGCGTCGAGGACCGCGGCGAGTCCGGCGACTGTCGGGTGCTCGAAGAGCGCACGGACTTCGATCTCGACGCCCAGGACCGAGCGCACCCGGCTCACCAGTCGCGTCGCCAGCAGCGAATGCCCGCCGGCCTCGAAGAAGTTGTCCGCCACACCGACCCGGTCGAGGCCAAGGACGGCGGCGAACAGGCCGCACAGGATCTCCTCGTGGGCCGTCCGCGGACCGCGGCCTCCGCCGCCGCCGGACGCCTCGGGCGCAGGAAGCGCGCGGTGGTCGACCTTCCCGTTCGGCGTCAGCGGCAGTGCGTCCAGCACGACGAACGCGGAGGGAACCATGTACGCCGGGAGTGTCTGTCCCACACCTGTCGCCAGCTCCGCGGGGTCCAGCGCCGCACCGGCGGAGGGCACCGCATACCCGACCAGCCGCCGGTCGCCCGGCAGGTCCTCCCGGACCCGCACGTACGCGGTGGCGACGCCCGGCAGACCGGCGAGAACGCCCTCCACTTCCCCGGGTTCGATGCGGTGGCCGCGGAGTTTGACCTGGTCGTCGGCGCGGGAGAGGTACACGAGTCGGCCGTCCGCGTCCCACCGGACGAGGTCGCCGGTACGGTACATCCGCCCACCCGACGGATCGAACGGATCGGCCACGAAACGCGTGGCCGTCAGGGCCGGGCGGCCCAGATAGCCGCGGGCCACCCCCGGTCCGGCGAGGTACAGCTCGCCGGTCACGCCTGGCGCCACCCGTGCCAGGCCCGCATCCAGCACATGGGCACGCATGCCGTCGAGGGCCCGTCCGATGGGAGGGGGGCCCAGCGGTGTTTCGGGGGTGACGTGATGGCGGGTGGCGAAGGTGGTGGTCTCCGTCGGCCCGTAGACGTGGTGGACCCGCGTGCCGGGCAGATACCCGGCGACCTGCTGCATCGCGGCGGGCGAGGCCGCCTCGCCGCCCGCGCAGACCATCCGGAGACCGGCCAGGGCCTGCGGGTCCACCTCCGCCACGACATTGAACAGGGCGGTGGTCAGGAACAGGGCGGTGACCTGCTCCGTGGTGACGATGTCGCGTAGGACGTGCGGTTCGAGAGCGCCCTCCGGGGCGACGACCACCCGTCCGCCGTTGAGGAGGGGAACCCAGATCTCGAAGGTGGAGGCGTCGAAGACATAGGCGGAGTGCAGGAGCACCGCGTCCGCGACACCGCCGGCCCAGGCACTGTCGGCGGCCAGCGCCGCCACGTCCGCATGCGAGACCCCGACGCCCTTGGGCACACCGGTGGAACCGGACGTGAACATCACATACGCCAGTTGGTCACCGGACCGCACGGAAGGCAGCGCGGCGGCGGGCGCAGGCGCACCGTCGACCACCCGGCCCACGGCATCGACCACCACGACCGGCAGACGCCGCCGCATCTCGGCGACCCACCCGTGACCGGCGAGCTCCTCACCGACCACCAGCACCCGAATGCCACTGACGCCGGCGACCTGACGCAGCCGCTCCACGGGCCAGCGGACGTCCAGCGGCACATACGCGCCACCCGCCCGCACCGCCGCCAACGACGCCGTCACCACAGCGGCAGAACGCCCCAGCAGCACCCCCACCCCGTCCTCGACCGCTACGCCACACCCCACCAGCCGCGACGCCAGAACACCCGAAAGCTCCGCCAACTCCCCATACGACATCACCACTTCGCCACCGGAGACCGCCACCGCGCGCGGGTCCGCGGCCACCCGCGCCGCGAACAGCTCGGGCAGGCTCGCCGTAGCCGTACCGATCGGAAGGCGCTCGCCCTCGCCCCAACCGGCGACCTCGGCGCGTTCGTCCTCGGACAGCAGGTCGTAGCTGTGCAGGGGCCGATCCGGGTCGGCGGCGACGGCCTCCAGCAGCCGGACCAGGCGACCGGTCAGGGCCTCGACGCTGGCGGCGTCGAAGAGCGCGGTCGCGTACTCGACGCCGGCCGTCAGCCCGCCCTGCGCACGATCCTCACCGAAGGCGAAGGTCAGGTCGAACTTGCTCACCCCGTTGTGCACCAGTCGGCTGCCGACCGTCAGTCCCGGCAACTCGGTGTCCGCGGTGTCCTGGTTCTGCAGCACCAGCATCGCCTGGAACAGCGGGTGGTGGTTGCGCGCCCGGACCGGGTTGAGGCTCTCCACCAACCACTCGAAGGGCACATCCTGATGGGCGTAGGCCGAAAGGTCGAACTCCCTCACCCTGTCGAGGAGTTCACGGAACGTCGGGTCGCCCGACACGTCCGTGCGCAGGACGAGGGTGTTGACGAAGAAACCGATCAGGTCGTCCAGCGCCTCGTCGGTACGGCCCGCGACAGGGGTGCCGAGGGGGATGTCGTCGCCGGCACCGTGCCGGGAGAGCACCGTGGCCACGGCGGCCTGCAGCACCATGAACAGCGTGCTGCCGGAGGACCTGGCCAGGTCGAGCAACCGGCCGTGCAGGGCGGCGTCCAGCGTGCGGACGCAGACTCCGCCGGCAGGGTCCGTGACGGCCGGGCGGGGCTGGGCGAGGGGAAGTTCCAACAGCTCCGGGAGATCGCTCAACGCGTTCCGCCAGAAGGCGAGTTGGCGCGACGCCACGCTGTCGGGATCGCTCTCCGTGCCGAGGATGTCCCGCTGCCAGAGGGTGTAATCGGCATACTGCACCGACGGCGCCGGCCAGTCGGGCGCCCTGCCGGCGATCCGCGCCCGATAGGCGCCGCCCAGGTCGCGGGCCAGCGGTGCCAGGGACCAGCCGTCGCCCGCTATGTGATGCAGCACCAGCACCAGCACATGGCGTTCGGCGCCGGTCCTGAACAGCCGGCAACGCAGCGGCAGATCGGTCGCCACGTCGAAGGAAGTCGTCACCGCGGCGCGCACGGCCGCGTCGAGCGCGTCGGGGTCGATCTCGCGCACCGACAGGTCCAGGTCCACGGCCGAGGGATCCAGTACGCATTGACGCGGCACGCCATCCTGCTCGGGGAAGACCGTGCGCAGCACCTCGTGCCGCTCGACCACGTCATCGAGCGCGCAGCTCAGGGCGCGGGCATCGAGCGTCCCGGCGAGTTCCAGTACAAGCGGGATGTTGTAGGTGGCACCGGGTCCGTCGAGCCGATTGAGGAACCACAGCCGTTGCTGGGCGAAGGACAGCGGTACGGTCGTGGGCCGCTCGGCCCGCACCACCGGCGTCCTGGCCCGCCCCACTCCGTCCAGCGCGGCGGCGAGTCCGGCGGGCGTGGGGTGCTGGAAGAGGGTGCGGACGGCGAGCTCGACTCCGAGGACGGAGCGCACCCGGCTGACGAGCCGGGTGGCGAGCAGCGAATGCCCGCCCAGTTCGAAGAAGCCGTCATGGACGCCGACCTGCGTCCGGCCGAGCACGTCGGCGAAGAGACCGCACAGGATCTCTTCCTGGACCGTGTGCGGTGCGCGCCCCTCGCTGTCGCCCGCCGGCGCCTCGGGCGCGGGCAGAGCACGGCGGTCGACCTTGCCGTTGGGCAGCAGCGGCAACGCGTCGAGGACCACGAACGCGGCCGGAACCATGTAGTCGGGCAGCGTGCCGGCCAGTTCGGTTCGCAGTGCTGTCTGGTGCACGGCGCTGCCGTCCGCGGGAACGACGTACGCCACCAGGCGCTTGTCGCCCGGTCGGTCCTCGCGGATCAGCACACGGGCCGCAGTCACACCCGCCAGCGCCGTCAGCGCACTCTCCACCTCACCCAACTCAATGCGATAGCCACGCAACTTGACCTGATCATCGCTCCGCCCCAGATACTCAAGCCGCCCCAACGCATCCCACCGCACCACATCACCCGTGCGATACATCCGCCCACCCGACGGACCAAACGGATCAGCCACGAAACGCGACGCCGTCAAACCCGGACGACCCACATACCCACGCGCCAACAACCCACCCGCCAGATACAACTCCCCCGGCACACCAGGCGGCACCACACGCAACGACCCGTCCAACACATACGCCCGCGCATTCCACACCGGCCGCCCGATGGGCACCGGACCCGAACCACCCGACACCACCGCATGCACCGTCGCATCGATCGTCGCCTCCGTCGGCCCATAGAGATTGTGAACCTCCACCGACCACGCATCAGCAACCCGAACCGCCAACTCCCCCACCAACGGCTCACCACCACACAACACCGCCCGCAAACACCCCGGAACCGGCCCCCCACTCCCCAACACCAACGACAGATGCGACGGCACGAACTGCGCCACCGTCACACCGAACTCGCGTATCCAACCCACGAGAGCATCGGGATCCCTGTTGGCGTCGGCCGGCATGACGCACACCGACGCACCATGAAGCAACGGCAGCCAGACCTCCCACACGGAGGCATCGAAACTCGGCGACGTACGCGCCAACACCCGATCCTCGACCGTCAACCCGAGATGGTCGGCCAACCACGCCATATGAGACGCCACCGAGGCATGGGTGACCACCACCCCCTTCGGACGACCCGTAGAACCCGACGTGTAGATCACATACGCCGGACCGGCAACCGACACCGCACCACCCGGACCCGACACATGCCCCACAGCCCAGGACGCGGAATCATCCATCACGACCAACGGCAGGTCGGTCGAAGGCAGTTGCTCCCGCACCACACTGTCCGTGATCAGAAGCTTGGGACGGGCATCCTCCAGCAGATACGCGATCCGGGCGGCCGGATACGCCGGGTCCACAGGCAGATAGGCGGCACCCGCCTTCAACACCGCCAACATCGCGACGACCGTCTCGGCCGATTGCGGTACGGCCAGGGCCACCAGATCCTCCGGGCCGACCCCACGCCCCGACAAGTGATGCGCCAGGTCGTTGGACTCCAACTCCAACTGGGCGTACGTCAGGGTGCGCCGACCGTCACGGACCGCCACCGCATCCGGCGTGCGTGCCGCCTGCGCCTCGAACCGCTGCGACATCGTCGTTGCCGGCACCTGACGGACGTCGCCCTGCCCCTGCGCGAGCACGACGGCGCGTTCGGGCGCGTCCAACAGCTCGATGTCCTGGACCCGTTGATCCGGGTCGGCGACCAGTTCCGTCAGCAGCCGCGACAGTCGGTCGGACAGCGCCTGTGCGGTGGCGGGCTCGAACAGCTCGGTGGAGTACTCCAGGTACCCGTCCACCCCCGCCGGGCGGCCGCCCTCATCATGGGTCTCGGTGAGCGAGAAGGTCAGGTCGAACTTGCTGACACCGGTGTGCACCGGCTGGCCGGTGACGGTGATCCCTGGCAGGTCCAGGTCGGCGGCGGCCTGGTTCTGCAGGACCAGCATGACCTGGAAGAGCGGATGATGGCTCTGCGACCGTGTCGGATTCAACGCCTCCACGACGCGGTCGAACGGCACGTCCCCATGGGCGTAGGCGGCGAGGTCGAACTCCCTGACACGGCAGAGCAGTTCGCGGAAGGTGGGGTCTCCGGACAGATCCGTCCGCAGCACGAGTGTGTTGACGAAGAACCCGACCAGATCGTCCAGGGCCTCGTCGCTCCGGCCGGCCACCGCCGTGCCGAGCGGGACATCGTCACCGGCACCGTGCCGGGACAACAACACCGACACCGCCGCCTGCACCACCATGAACAGCGTGCACCCGCACGACCGCGCCAACTCGACGAGCGCCCGATGCGCGTCCGCCGTGGCGAGGAAGGGAACGGCGTCACCGCGGTGCTGCGACACGGCAGGCCGGGGTCGGTCCAGTGGCAGTGCCAGCGTTTCGGGCGCACCGGCCAGTGCCTGGCGCCAGAACTCCAACTGGCCTGCCGTCAGGCTCGCGGCGTCCGACTCCTCACCCAGCATGCGTCGCTGCCACAGGGTGTAGTCGGCGTACTGCACCGGCAACGGCGACCAGTCAGGCGCCCTGCCCTCGGCACGCGCCCGATAGGCGACGCCCAGATCCCGGGCCAGCGGAGCCAACGACCAACCGTCCGCGGCGATGTGATGGACCACCAGAACCAGTACATGCGCCTCGGCACCCAGCCGCAGCAACCGCACCCGCACCGCGGGGTCCCCCGACACGTCGAAGGCTTCGGTCGCCGCGGACAGGATCGCTCCGTCGGCCCACCGCTCGATCGCGGCCGGATCTCCGCCGCCCGGCGCCTCCTCCAAGCGCAGCGGTACCAGGCCGGCCGCTTCCGCCGCGTCGCACACCTGCTGGCGCGGTGTTCCGCCCTCCTCGACGAAGACGGTGCGCAGGGTCTCGTGGCGTTCGACGACATCGGCGAGCCCGGCACGCAGCGCATCGACGTCCAGCGAACCGTCGAGCCGCAGCACCAGCGGGATGTTGTAGGTGGCGCCGGGCCCTTCGAGCCTGCTCAGGAACCACAGGCGCTGTTGCGCGAAGGACAGCGGGAGATCCCGCGGGCGCTCCTCGCGGACGAGGGCGGCCCGCGCCCGGTCGGCCGTGTCCAGTGCGGTGGCGAGTTCGCTGACGGTCGGGTGTTGGAAGAGCGTGCGCACGTCCAGTTCGGCGTCGAGTGCCGAGCGCGCGCGGCTGACCAGGCGCGTGGCCAGGAGCGAATGCCCCCCGAGCGCGAAGAAGTCGTCGTGCACGCCGATCCCGTCGGTGCCGAGGACATCGGCGAACAAGGCGAGCAGGAGTTCTTCGCGGACGGTTCGCGGGCCGCGCCCGGAGTTGCGTTCCGGCACCCGGGGCGCGGGCAGGGCGCGGCGGTCCACCTTCCCGTTCGGCGTCAGCGGCAGCGTCGCGAGAGCCACGAAGACCGAGGGGACCATGTAGGAAGGAAGGACCCGGGCCACTGCCGCGGACAGTTCGCCCTCGTCCACGGGGGAGCCGTCCGCCGCGACCACATAGCCCACCAGTTGCCGGTCGCCGGGCAGGTCCTCACGTACCACGACGCAGGCGGCGACCACCGAGGGCAGTCCGGCGAGGAGGCCTTCGATTTCGCCGGGTTCGATGCGGTGGCCGCGGAGTTTGACCTGGTCGTCGGTTCGGGAGAGGTAGACCAGCCGGCCGTCGGCGTCCCATCGGACGAGGTCGCCGGTGCGGTACATCCGACCGCCCGACGGATCGAAGGGGTCGGCGACGAAGCGTGTTGCGGTCAGCCCCGGACGTCCTGGGTAGCCGCGGGCGACGCCTGGGCCCGCCAGGTACAGCTCACCTGCGACTCCGGGCGGTACCAGTCCCAGCGCGGAGTCGAGGACGTAGGCGCGCATGCCGTCGAGGGGGCGGCCGATGGGCGGCGGGCCGGTGGGGGTTTCGGCGACAACGTGATGGCGGGTGGCGAAGGTGGTCGTCTCCGTCGGCCCGTAGACGTGATGGATGCGGGTGCCCGGCAGTGCGCGGGCGAGGTGCTGCATGGCGCGGGGCGCGGCGCGTTCGCCGCCTGTGCAGACCGCGCGGACCCCGGCGAGGGCCTGCGGGTCGACTTCGGCGATGACGTTGAACAGGGCGGTGGTCAGGAACAGGGCGGTGACCTGCTCCGTGGTGACGATGTCGCGCAGGACGTGGGGCTCAAGGGCGCCCTCCGGGGCGACGACCACACGCCCACCGTTGAGCAGGGGAACCCAGATCTCGAAGGTGGAGGCGTCGAAGACATAGGCGGAGTGCAGGAGCACCGCGTCCGCGACACCGCCGGCCCAGGCACTGTCGGCGGCCAGCGCCACCACGTCCGCATGCGAGACCCCGACGCCCTTGGGCACACCGGTGGAACCGGACGTGAACATCACATACGCCAGTTGCCCACCCCCCACCACCGCGGGCGGCAGAGCCACATCCGCGGGCGCGCCGTCGACCACGCGCCCCACGGCATCGACCACCACGACCGGCAGGTTCGCGCGCGCTTCCGCAACCCAGGCGTGGCCGGCCAACTCCTCGCCGACGATCAGCACGCGCAGACCGGCTCCGTGGGCGGTCTGCCGCAACCGCTCGGACGGCCAGCGGACGTCCAGCGGCACATACGCGCCACCCGCCCGCACCGCCGCCAACGACGCCGTCACCACAGCGGCAGAACGCCCCAGCAGCACCCCCACCCCGTCCTCGACCGCTACACCACACCCCACCAGCCGCGACGCCAGAACACCCGAAAGCTCCGCCAACTCCCCATACGACAGCACCACTTCGCCACCGGAGACCGCCACCGCGCGCGGGTCCGCGGCCACCCGCGCCGCGAACAGCTCGGGCAGCGACGCCCGCCGGGCCGGCTCGCGGTCCGGCCGTCCGAGGGGGTTGCCGCGCCCTGTCGCGAGGACCTGACCGGCAGTCCGCTCGTCGAGCATCGCGAGGCGGGAGAGAGGAGACGTCGCGTCCGCCCGGGAGAGTTCGGTGACCAGCGCCGTGATGCCCTGCTGGTGCGGCCGGACGTCCTCGGGGCGGTACAGGTCCGGGTTGACATCGAAGCCGATCAGCGGCCCCTTCCCCTCCGCGCGCTCGGAAACGAAGAGGGAGAGGTCGTCGACCGGGCCGGTGGACAACAGCCTTGAGGTGCCCGCGCTGCCGGCGAAGTCGAGGTCGTACTCGTAGGGCATGACGTTCACGACCACATCGCACAGCCGCGCCGCGTCGCCCGTGATCCTGAGGTCGCGGGCGAGCTGCTCCCTGGAGTAGCGGCGGTGACGCAGCGCCAGCCGCATCTCGGCGGCGACGGCCCGCACCAGTGCTTCGACGGTCATGGCCGGGGTGATCTGCACGCGCAACGGGAGGATGTTCGCGGTCATGCCCGGGATCGCGCGCAGACGGCCGGGGCGGCCGTTCGAGGCGAGCCCGATCGTCACGTCGCCGGTGCCGGTGACGCGGCTGAGGTACGCGGCGACCGCGGTCACGAAGACGGCGGACCATGTGGTTCTGGTCGCGGCGGCCAGCGCGCGCAGGCCGTCCATCACCTGCGGGTCGAGAGTCTCCCCCTGGTGCAGGTGGTTGCCGCGCCCAGAATGCTGTTCGCCACCGTTTTCCGGTCGCGAAGGAACGCGCTGCGGCGGTGCGGCGTCTTCGCCCGCGCTGTGCGCGGTGGCGAGAAGCGCGTTTCCGGTGTCGCGGCCGGACCGGGAGAAATCAGCGAATTTCTCGGTCCAATATGCCTGGTCACGTTCGAAATCAGGAGACCGTCGATACGCCGTCTCGTCGTCGATGAGGGCACTGAGTGGAGCGAATAATTCCGGTCCCGCTTCGCCGCGCACCGCGGCGGTATACGTCTCGGCCACTTTGCGCGCGAGAACGGAAGCACCCAGGCCGTCCATCACAATGTGGTGATAGCGGATGTACCAATAGTGGCGGTCGGGGCCCAGCGTGAGAAGAACGAAGGCATGGTGCGGCGAAGCCGAGGCCGACGTGCCTGTGGCGCCTGCGGTGCCTGTGGCGGCCATGTCGGCGGCCATGAAGCGCTCCGCGGCCGCGGCCGGGTCCGCCTCGGCGGAGAGGTCGACGGCGTATGGACGTCCCGGTGAGGTGCGCACCACGCGCTGGTGGATTCCGTCACCCTGCTCCACGAACTCGGTGTTGAGGCTGTCGCAGTCCCTGCCGACTTTTTCGAGCGAGGCTATGAAAAGAGCCTCGTCCAGGGGGCCTTGGATTTCTATGCATTCACCGATGTTGTACTTCGGGCTCTGCGGATCCAACTGCTGCCCGTACCACACTCCCTGCTGAGACATCGTCAGCGGGAGGAGGCGAGCGTGGTTTTCCTGCATAATGCTTCCGCCCTTTCAGGGGGTGCGTTTCGGTCACCCCATCAGGGCACGGGAAATAGTCCCGGATCCCCCGGAGTCAGGCGACACTATGAATCATGGGGCAACGGCCCGGAGAATTACCGTCGATCGCCGTGGCCGCAATCCCCGGAGATCTCTTCCGAGCATGACGAACTGGCGTTACCGGCGAGAGCCGATACGGAAGATTTGTTGTTCAGGCGCAGCACCGCCCGGCACGGGCGATGGCGGACAGGAAGGCCGACGGCCGCACGGCACCACCGGCGGGCGCGCCCTCAACAGGGCGCGCCTCAGCCGTACTTGCCCTGGTCACGGCCATGGGCTAGGAGCCCTGAGCCTCCATGGCGGCGACCAGACTGGCCGGTCGCATGTCCGTCCAGGTGGACTCGACGAATTCCAGGCACTCCTGGCGCGACCCCTCCGGCCGCGCAACCTGCCATCCACCCGGCACCTCTGTGGTGGCGGGCCAGAGCGAGTACTGACGCTCCTCATTGACCAGAACGATGAATCGGGCAAACTCATCGTCAAAAACGTTGGCCATAGCTTCCCCCTGCTCCTTCCCTCCTGCTGACCGGCAAACCGGGGGATGATCGGGATCGCATCGCACCCCGCCCCCGCCTACGCGCTACGGCATTGACCGATATTCCGTACGGATATCGGGCGAGCGTCAGTACGGTACACCACAAAACCTTCACACCCGACCAGTTCATCGAACGGCCTGTCTACGCGATCACGCGCCACCACGGCAACAGTGGTCCGCCTCCCGCTAAGCAACCCATCGCTCACCCTTTCCGCCCTGGGTCACCGACCTGCCGATTTACGAGAAAGAAACACCGAGGCGTGGCCCGCGACACACGCATGGCCACCTGCGGTGGTCGAAATTCGGCCACAACCTGGCCCATTCCATACAGGTCGACAACGCGCCCCAGGCTCGCCCGACATGCATCACGACCCAGGGCACGTTGAAGCTCCGTCACGCCCCTGTCTCGCAAAACAAGCCTCAATGCGCCGTCAATACGCCCTTGCGTAAACAAAGATTAGAACGCCAGTGCGGCGCGATCCTTGCGTCAGCACCGAGGCCCTTCGCCCGGCCGAGCCCGACGCGCGATGAGCTGGTTGCCCGGGGGTGCACAGGAGCCGCCTGGCACGGTGGCCGCCGGTCGAACCGCCGTCGGAATCCCCGGCTCCCGCGAAGTCCTGGATCTCCAACTGCCCTTCACGCACAGCGATGTTGGACCGCTGGAACAACACTCACACCATCCGCAACATCCGCACCACCCACACCGCTCGCACCAGGAACCTCATCCGAGCCGGAACCTGGCGAAGCGCCGCTGAGTGCGGGCCGGTTGGCAGTACTGGAACACCTCGGGATTACCGGTGCCGGCAGCCCGGAGAAGTCCCGTCATCGCAGGCCACAGGGCATGTCTTCGCCGTCAACACACCGCAGGTGGTGATCATTTGGTGGATCGGCTTCAAAGTTTGGGCACAAGTTGCACACATTCCCCTCTTCAGGGCGGGCCTCGATGGTCTACATTGACCCTGCTTCACATGACACGAGGCGACAAATCGTGATCTTTAGCTCCTGCGTTGCCGCAAGTCAGCAGTCATGTCCCCCACGCCTGACGTGGGGGTGATCAATTCTTGGCGCCCGCGAGGGGCCTTGGGTGTGGGGAGCCCGAGGTTTCGACGGGTTCTCACATACCTCCACACTCCGGCAGGACGGGCGAGTCCGCTGCCGCCTGGGTGGGGTGTTCCAGTAGCGCCGCAATAGCCGGGATGTCATTCACGGGGGCGGGGGCCTCCCTAGGAGAGGAACAGCGCGGTGCGGGGGGCGGGGGCCTCCCGAGGGGGGAACAGTGCGGGGGGCACGGGCCTCCCGGGGGGAGGAAACCGTGTGGAGCGAACATGTCGAGCCCACTGACGACCTGGGGGGGTCTGTGCAGCAGGGGGAATTGGTCAGCCCGTTTCTATCGGCGCCCGGGCGTCCGGTGGAGGGGGAAATCAGCCAGCCCGCGATCGACTGGGAGCAGCGGTACCGCCGTACCGTGATCGCCAGCGACACCGCGGCCACCGCCTTCGTGGTGGCGGCGATCGGTATCTTCTTCGGGGCCCGGGACGCGGCCAACTGGCACGAGAAGTGGGGAATTCTCGCATTCTGCACCGAGCTGCTGGTGCTGGGAACGCTCGCGGTGAGCCGGTCGTGGGCTCCGGCCGTGCTCGGCCAGGGCGCCGAGGAATTCCGTCGGCTCGGACGCTCACTGTTCACGGCGACCGTCGTACTGGCACTCGGCGGGATCGCCCTCGCCTCGCGCAACATCAAGCTCTGGATCTTCGTCGCGATCCCCGCGATCGCGCTCGTCACCATGACCGCGCGCTATCTGCTGCGCCTCTGGCTGCACAAACAGCGGAAGGAAGGACGGTGCCTGCGGCCGGTGCTCGCTGCCGGGAGCCTGGCCACCGTGCACGACCTGATCACCCGGACCCGCAAGTTCCCGCACCTCGGCTGGCGAGTGGAGGCGGTGTGCACGACGGACGGTCTCGGGCTCGACGGCGACCAACTGGACGGAGTGCCGGTCGTCGGCAGACTGGCGGACGTCGCGGGCCACGTCCGCCGCGACGGCTATCGTGTCGTCGCGGTCACACCGGACCCGCACTGGTCACCGGACCGGCTGCAGCGGCTGGCCTGGAACCTCGAAGGCAGCGATGCCGAGATGGTCGTGGCCCCCGTGCTGATGGAAGTGGCCGGCCCGAGGCTGCACGTCGACGCGGTGCTCGGGATACCGCTGCTGCGGGTCAGCATGCCGACCTTCACCGGGGGGCGCCGGGCGGTCAAAGAGGTCGTCGATCGGATGGGCGCGGCGGTCCTGCTGATGCTGTTCGCGCCGCTGATGGTGTTCGTCGGGCTGCTCATACTGGTGGACAGTCGGGGCGGGGCGTTCTATCGCCAGCGCAGGGTCGGCAAGGACGGCCGCGAGTTCACCATCCTCAAGTTCCGCACCATGGTCGCCGGGGCGCACGGGGCACGTGCCGAACTGGCCGACCGCAACGAGGGCGCCGGGCCGCTGTTCAAGCTCCGCCGGGATCCGCGGGTGACCCGGGTGGGAACGGTGCTGCGCCGGTATTCGATCGACGAACTCCCGCAACTCTTCAACGTGTTGACCGGATCGATGTCGCTCGTCGGTCCGCGGCCGCCGCTGCCGGAGGAGTCCGCCGCGTACGGCCCGGACATCCGGCGGCGGCTGCTGGTCAAGCCCGGACTCACCGGTCTGTGGCAGATCAGCGGACGCAGTGACCTGCCGTGGGAGGAGGCCGTCCGACTGGACCTGCGGTACGTGGAGGACTGGTCGCTCGCCCTCGACACAGTGATCTTGTGGAAGACGCTGCGTGCGGTGCTCCAAGGGCAGGGGGCCTATTGATGCGCGGGGGGCGGCGACGTCGTACGGCCGGCGCAGGAACCGCAGGCCGGAGGGGCCTGCCTGGGGGGAGGAACCAGTCATGAGAGTCAGCGTCTTGGGGCTCGGCTACGTGGGCTGCGTGTCGGCCGCGTGCCTGGCCAGCATGGGTCACGAGGTCATCGGGGTGGACGTCAACCAGGTGAAGGTGGACCTGGTCAACGACGGCAAGGCCCCGGTGGTCGAGGAGCGGATCGGCGAGCTCATCGCCGAGGTCGTGCGGACCGGAGCGCTACGTGCCACTGGCGACGTCCGCGAGGCGATCAGGGGCAGCGAGGTGTCGCTGGTCTGCGTGGGCACGCCGTCGGAGCCCAACGGCAGCCTGTGCACCACGTATTTGGAGCGGGTCACCGAGCAGATCGGCGCCGCGTTGGCGGACCGCGGTGGGCGCAGCGGGCGGCACACCGTGGTGTTCCGCAGCACCATGCTCCCGGGTACCTGTCTGAACCTGCTGGTGCCGATCCTGGAGAAGTCCGTCGGCGGCACGGCCGGGGTGGACATCGGGGTCGCGGTCAACCCGGAGTTCCTGCGCGAGGGCACGAGCGTGCGGGACTTCTTCGACCCGCCCAAGACCGTCATCGGCGAGCTCGACCCGGCCAGCGGCGACACGGTGAGGGCGCTGTACGACGGCCTGCCCGGCGAGGTGTTCCGGGTGCCGATCCCGACGGCCGAGGCGATCAAGTATGCGGACAACGCGTTCCACGGCCTCAAGATCGGCTTCGCGAACGAGCTGGGCGCGGTGTGCCAGGCACTCGGCGTGGACTCGCACCAGGTGATGGACGTGTTCCTGGCCGACCGCAAGCTGAACATCAGCCCCGCCTACCTGCGGCCCGGCTTCGCCTTCGGTGGCTCCTGCCTGCCGAAGGACCTGCGCAGCCTGGTCCACGCCGCACAGCGGGCCGATGTCTCGGTGCCCATCCTCGCCCATGTGCTGCCCTCCAACGCCGACCATCTGCAACGCGCGGTGGACCTGGTCGAGCGCACCGGCAAGCGCCGGGTGGGCCTGTTCGGGCTGTCCTTCAAACCCGGCACCGACGACCTGCGCGAGAGCCCGCTCGTCGAACTGGCGGAGACGCTCTTCGGCAAGGGGTACGACCTGCGGATCCACGACGCCAACGTGAGCCTCTCCCGGCTGCTCGGCGCGAACCGCGAGTACATCGAGACCCGGCTGCCGCATCTCGCGCAGCTGCTCGCGGACTCCGTGGCAGAGGTGCTGGAGCACGCCGAGGTGTGCCTGGTCGGGACCAGGGATCCGGCCGTGGTGTCAGCGCTGCCCCATGGTGGCGGCCCGGTGATCGTCGACCTCATCCGCCTTCCCGACGCCGAGGCGCGCCGGGCCGAACCGGGGTACATGGGCCTTGCTTGGTGACATATCGTTCAGTGACACATCGTCTGGTGACATAGCCGGCGGCGACCGGGCGACCCGGCGCGCGCTGATCCTGGTGGAGAACCTGTCGGTGCCGTTCGACCGGCGGGTGTGGCAGGAGTGCACGACGCTGCGCGACGCGGGCTGGGCGGTGCACGTCATCTGTCCCCGGGGGGAGAAGCGGGACACGGAGCCGGAGGCGGAGATCGACGGGGTGCGGATCCACCGCTACCCGTTGCGCGCGGCCACCGGAGGACCGGCCGGCTATCTGCGGGAGTACGGATCGGCGTTGTGGCACACGGCCCGGCTGGCCCGCAAGGTGGGCCCGGTCGACGTGGTCCACGCCTGCAACCCGCCCGACCTGCTGTTCCTGCCGGCACTGTGGCTGAAGCGGCGCGGCGCGCGGTTCGTCTTCGACCAGCACGACCTGGTACCCGAGCTGTACCTCTCCCGGTTCGACCGCGGCAGAGATCTGCTCTACCGCGCCGTGTGCGCACTGGAACGGCGGACCTACCGGGCCGCGGACGTCGTGCTCGCCACGAACGAGAGCTACCGGGACGTCGCGGTGCGCCGTGGCGGCAAGCGGCCGGCGGACGTCTTCGTGGTGCGCAGCGCGCCTGCCGTCGAACGGTTCCAACCGGTCCCTGCCGAACCGGAGTTGAAGCGCGGCAAACCTCATCTGCTGTGCTACCTGGGCGTCATGGGCCCGCAGGACGGCGTCGACTACGCCTTGCGGGCGCTGGCGAAGCTGCGCGACGAGCTCGGGCGGACCGACTGGCACGCGGTGTTCGTCGGCGCCGGCGACGCCTTCGACGCGATGGTGGAACTGTCCCGGCGGCTCGGACTCTCCGAGCAGGTGGAGTTCACCGGGCGCATTCCGGACGCCGACCTGGTGCGCCACCTGTCCACCGCGGACGTGTGCCTCTCCCCCGACCCCCGCAATCCGCTCAACGACGTGTCGACCATGAACAAGGTCCTGGAGTACATGGCGATGGGCCGGCCCATCGTCTCGTTCGACCTCCGGGAGGCGCGAGTCTCCGCCGGTGACGCCGCCGTCTACGCGCCCGCCAACGACGAGGCCGCATTCGCCGAGCTCATCGCGCTGCTGCTGGACGATCCGGAGAAGCGGGCCCGGATGGGCAGGATCGGCCAGGAGCGGATCGGCGGGCCGCTCTCCTGGCGGAACTCGCAGGCGTCGCTGCTCGCCGCGTACGCCGCTGCCTGCCGTGACCACGCTCCGGTGCCGGCGGGCGACCCGGACCGGGCAGGGCGGAGGCCCGGCCGTTGAGCGATGACACGATACGCCTGGCCATGATCGGGCGGATCATCCGTCGGCGATGGCGGCTTCTCGCCGTCCTCGCCGTGGTGGGTGCGCTCGTCGGCTACGGCACCTCCGCGCTGATCCCGCCGAGTTACACGGCGTCGGCATCGGTACTGCTGCCGGGGCAGTGGGAGGAGCGCGAGCTGCTGACCCAGGTGGACATCTCGACCAGTTCGACGGTGCTCGACCGCGCGGCCGCCACGCTCGGTTGGACCGGGGTCGGCGGCAGCGAGCTGCGGGATCGGGTGAGCGCCAAGGCCGCCGACGGGAACATCATCACGATCTCGGGCACGGCCGACACCCCGGAGCGCGCACAGCAACTCTCCGACCAGGTGGTCCGGCAGTTCGTCACATTCGCCGCACGGATCGGGGGCGACAACAGCGACCCCGAGGCGGCGGCGCGGCCCGAGGCGCTGCGGCAGATGGTGGTGCAGACCAGCCGCCGCATCACCGAGCTGGCCGGTGCGGCCGATCCGGGGCGGACCGTGGAGAGCGTGCAGACCCGCACCGAGCTCGCGAAGCTGCGCACCGCGCTGCAGGAGGCCGTCAACAAACTGGACCAGGCCGCCCCGACTGCCAACAAGGCCAACATGGTCGTCATGGGTCCGGCGACCAGGCCGACCGGCGAGGCACCGCCGACGAGAGTGCAGCTCACCCTCGCCGGGGCGCTGGTGTTCTTCCTGCTCGCGGTCATCGGCCATCTCGCCGCCGCACGGATGAGTCGCCGACTGCGCGCCGAGCCGGAGATCGCCGCGGCGCTGGGCTCGGTGCTGCTGGGTACCGTCGACGTACCTGACGAACGGCCCGCGCAGCGGCCGGAAGGCCATGGCCCGCGGACCCGGATCCGCCGGCTGCTGGGCGTCGACACCAGGTGGGACACACCCGCCCCGCAGACGTCCGGCGACGAGGCCGACAGGCAGATCCGCTACCGCCGGGTGTGCGCCCGCCTTCTGGAGCAACTACCAGCCCCCCGGCGGCTGTTGGTCGTCGTCCCGGACGGCGACGAGATCGCCCGCCGGGCCGCCGGACGGCTCGTCGCCGAGGCCGAGAGCGATCCTTCCTCGTCCTCTTCGAGCAGGGGATACCCCATGCTGCGGGTGGTGGCGGTTTCGGTGGACCGGCCGATGGTGCCGGACTGCGACAACGAGTCCGGTGCCCTGGTCGTGCTCAGCGCCGGCAGCCGGACCGCAGGCGAGCTCGCCGGCATCGCCGAGGCGTGTGCGGACGCCGGGCACGAGGTCGTCGGCATCGTCGTCGCCGGCACGGTCCGGGCCCGTCCGGCGCAGTCGCCCGGCCGACCACCGGACGACGCCACTCTGGTGCTCGCGGTCCGCGGCCGGGCGGCGGGAGGTTCCGCGTGACGACGAGTACGACGTCGGAGTCGTCGGCCACCGCTCCGCTGCTGGACCTGCAGGCGCTGGTGGTGGCGGTGCGCAGGCGGCGCCGCCTCTGGTGCGCCATGGCGCTGTTGGGGCTGCTCGTCGGCGCTGCGGTGGCGGTCCTGCTGCCGTCGCCGCCGGCCGCGGTGACCAAGGTGCTGGTCGCGCATCAGGAGGACCAGCCGAACGACCCCGGGACGCTGATCCGCACCGACGTCGCGCTGCTGGGGACCACGCGGATCGCCGACCAGGCCCTGCGGACCCTCAAGTCCCGGGAAAAACCCGAGGACTTCATGCGGGACTACCACGGGACCGGCTTGACCAACAACCTGCTGCAGATCGATGTGACAGGTGACAGCGACGCGGCAGCGGTGGCCCGCGCCAAGGCGCTGGCCGATGCGTTCGTCGCGGACCATGTACGGCGGATGTGGGAAGCCGCGAAGGCCGAGGCCAAGGCCCTGGACGACCAGCGTGACCGCATGCGGGAGGAACTCGCCCAGGTGAACAAGGCGATCGGGGACCGGGCGCCGAACAGCGATCCGAAGGATTCCGCGAGCGTCGAGTCGCGCTTCGCCCGCCGGGCCGAGCTCAACTCGCGGATCGCCGACTTCGACCAGCGGGCCGAGGAGGCGCGCACCGGCACGCCCCGGGTCGTCTCCGGCACGCAGATCGTGGACGCCCCGCGCGCGGTACAGCAGTCCCTGCTCAAGGCCGCCGTCACCGACGCCGCGATCGGGCTCGCCCTCGGACTCGTCCTGGGGCTCGTGCTGGCCGCGGTCGGCGTGGTGGTGGCGGACCGCCCCGTGTTGCGCCGGGACATCGCGGCGAACCTGGGCGCCTCGGTCATCGCGGAGCTGCCCCGCCGGCCGGGCAGGCTGTGGCAGCGCCGACGGAGCCGGGCGGCACGCGAACGGCTCGTCGTGTCCCTGGCCCGCACCGCGCGCGGCGCCGAGGAACCGGTGTCGCTGCTGGAACTGGGCTGTGCGCGCAGCACGAGCGAGATCGCCCTGGACCTCGCCGGGTCCCTGGCACCGGACGGGCCAGTGGTGATCATCGATGGTCTGCCCGGCGCGCAGCTCGCCGGCCGCCGCTCGAAGCCGGGAGGCCCGAGCGTGGTCAGCGGCGAGCGTGCCGCGGCCGTGTCGCACGAGGAACGCCGACTCGGCGTCGGCTCGGTCGCGCCCGGCACCGCGTGGACCGACCTCCAGTACCTCGGCACCCGGACCGTGCTCGTCGTGCGTGCCGGGCACGGCAGCGCCGCCTGGCTGCACACCGTGGCGCGACAGCTCGCGGACCAGCGCATCGCGGTGATCGGTGTGGTGCTGATCGACCCCGATCCGCGGGATCGGACCGACGGCACGCTGTGGGACGGGCTGGAGACCGCGCTGCGCGGCCAGCACGAGCGGCCGGCCCGGCAGAACGGGACGGGCCGGCGGCGGGCGGAGCGGCAGCCGACGTGGGCCAGTGGGGCCTCCCCTGCTCTGGGGGCCCCTCCCGGCCGACGGCCGGGGGAGGAGTTGAGGGCTCGGGGACGGGTCCCGGACAACGACCAGGAGGCGCGGTAGGACATGTGTGGCATCGCAGGGACTTACCGATGGCCGGACGGGAAGGTCGTGACCGACCGGCTCACCGACACCCTCGCCCACCGCGGTCCGGACGGGGCGGGCCGGTACAGCCACCCCGCCGGTGACGGCGAAGTGCACCTCGGGCACCGTCGGCTGGCCATCATCGACCTGTCCGACACGGGCGCCCAGCCGATGGTCTCGGGCGGCCTCGTCCTGACGTACAACGGCGAGCTGTACAACGCGCCCGAGCTGCGTGCCGAGCTGGCGGCCGCCGGGGTGCGCTTCCGCGGTTCCTCCGACACCGAGGTGGTGCTGGAGTCCTGGCGGCGCTGGGGCACGGACTGCCTGCCCCGGCTGCGCGGCATGTTCGCGTTCGGGATCTTCGATGAGCGCACCGGCGAACTGGTGCTCGTCCGCGACCAGTTGGGCATCAAGCCGCTGTTCCTGCTCCGGCGCGGCGAGGGTCTGGCGTTCGCCTCCGAGCTGAAGGCGCTGGCCGCCGCGACCGGCGGGGCGCTGGACGTGGACCCCGCGGCGCTGGTGGCCTCGCTCCTCTACTACTGGGTGCCGGACTCGCGCTGCGCCTACCGCGAGGCGGAGAAGCTGCCGCCGGGGAGTTGGATCCGGTTCCGGCCCGACGGGCGGGTGGAGCGCGGCCGTTACTGGAACCTGAAGGACGTCGCCGCCGAGGGCCGGGAGCGGGCCCGCAGCGGGGAGCGCCCGGACCTGGCGGCGCTCGTCGAGGAGTCGACCCGGCGCCATCTGCTCTCCGACGTGCCCGTGGCGACCTTCCTCTCCGGCGGGCTCGACTCCAGCTATCTGACCGCGCTCGCGGCCCGCCACCAGCCCGGGATCTCCGCCTACACGATCGGATTCCGCGCCGAGGACGCCAGGTTCGAGGCGATGCCCGACGATCTGCGGTACGCCCGGCAGGTCGCCGAGCGGTTCGGCGTCGACCTGCACGAGATCGAGATCGCGCCGAACGTGCTCGACCTGCTGCCGCAGATGACGTACGCGTTGGACGAGCCGATCGGCGACCCGGCCGCGATCAACACGTACCTGATCTGCTCGGCCGCACGGGAGGCCGGGGTCAAGGTGATGCTGTCGGGGATGGGCGCCGACGAGCTGTTCGCCGGGTACCGCAAGCACCTGGCCAACCTGATCGCGCTGCGCTACCAGCGCGTGCCGCGGCCGCTGCGGCGCGGCCTGTCCCGGGCCGTGGACCTGCTGCCGGTCGCCACGGCCCGCCGGGGGTACCGGTCGGTGCGCTTCGCGAAGCGGTTCCTGTCCTTCGCGGACCTGCCGGAGGAGACCGCGTTCCGACGCAGCTACACCATGTACGACCAGGAGGAGTTGCTCGCGCTCGTCGACCCGGACCTGGCCGGGACGGTCGACGACGTGCTCACCGAGCACGCGGACGTCTACGAGGACAACGACCTCGACGACTTCGTCAACCGTATGTGCCTGGGCGACGCCCGGATGTTCCTGCCGGGCCTGAACCTCACGTACACGGACCGCTCCAGCATGGCCGCGTCGACCGAGGTGCGGGTGCCGTACGTGGACGTCGAGGTGGTCAAGGCGGCGTTCGCGGTGCCCGGCGACCGCAAGATCGTCGGGCGGCAGGGCAAGGCCGTCCTCAAGGAGGCGGCCACCTCGGTCCTGCCCCGGGAGATCGTCTACCGGCCGAAGGGCCTGTTCAGCGCCCCCCTGCGGGCCTGGATGAGCCGGGACCTGGCGCCGCTGGTGCGCGAGGTGGTCCATGACGGCGTGCTCGTACGGGAGGGGTTCCTGCGGCGCGACGCGCTGGCGCGCATGGTCGCCGAGGACGCCGCCGGACAGCGGGACTTCTCCAAGCATCTGTGGCATGTGCTGACCCTCGAGTACTGGTATCGCGACGCGACCTCTGGGTCCGGGCGGAGCACTCGGTTGACGGCTTAGGAATTCAGGGGATTCAGGGGAGTTCGAGAGTGAAACAGATCGTGCAGAACTACAAGAGCGGCGAGCTGGCGGTGCTCGACGTTCCGGTACCGGGGTGCAAGCCGGGAGGCGTGCTGGTCCGCAGCACCTACTCGCTGATCTCCACCGGCACCGAGATGATGAAGGTGTCCGAGGCCGGCATGTCGATGCTCGGCAAGGCCCGTTCCCGCCCCGACCAAGTGGCCAAGGTCATGCAGAGCGTGGCCACCAACGGGGTGCCCGCCACGTACCGCAAGGTGATGGGCAAGCTTGACTCGTACACGCCGCTCGGCTACTCGCTGTGCGGGGTGGTCGAGCAGGTCGGCGCCGGGATCGACGACGTGAAGGTCGGCGACCTCGTGGCCTGCGCGGGCAACGAGCACGCGCTGCACGCCGAGGTGAACTGGGTGCCGAAGAACCTCTACACCCCGCTCCCCGACGGTCTCGCGCCCCGGCACGCGGCCTTCGGCACCGTCGGGTCGATCGCTCTCCAGGGCGTGCGCCAGGGCGAGCCGCAGCTCGGCGAGGTGGCCCTGGTCATCGGCCTCGGCCTGATCGGGCAGCTGGTCGTGCAACTCCTCACCGCCTCCGGGGTCCGCGTCGTCGGCGTCGACCCGGACCCGGCGCGCTGCGAACTCGCCGAGCGCACGGGCGCCGCGGCCTGCGGCGACCCCGAGTCCGCTGCGGTGGCCGCCGCCGTCGCCGAGCTCACCGACGGCCACGGCGTGGACCAGGTGTACCTGGCCGCCGGTGGCGGCAGCAATCAACCCGTCGAACTGGCGGCCCAGTTGGCGCGCGACCGCGGCCGGGTCGTCGACATCGGCAAGTGCCGACTCGACCTTCCGTGGAACGCGTACTACGAGAAGGAGCTCGACGTCCGCTTCTCGCGCTCCTACGGCCCCGGGCGCTACGACCCCTCGTACGAACTCGAAGGGCGCGACTACCCGATCGGCTACGTCCGCTGGACCGAGCGCCGCAACCTCGCGTGCTTCCTCGACCTCGTCGCGCGTGGCCGCGTGGACGTCGAGCCCCTCATCTCCCACGTCGCCGACTTCGACGACGCCGTCGAGACGTACCAGGGGTTGAAGGACGGCGGGCTGAAGGCCGTCGCCGTGCTGTTCCGATACCCCGAACAGGCCGCGGAATCAGCGGACTTGGCGGTCGCCGTACCCACGGCGAACGTGCGGCCGAGCAAGGCCGGTGCCGCCCGTACGCCGGTGCGTCTCGCCTTCGTCGGCGCCGGGAACTACGCGACGTCGATGCTGCTGCCGCACCTCGCCGAGCGCGACGGCGTCGAGCTGTCGACCGTGGTCACCACGACGGCGCTGTCCGCGGCCAACGCGCAGCGGAAGTTCGGCTTCGCCGAGGCGACCACCGACCTCGACGCCGTGCTCGGCGACAAGTCCATCGACGCGGTGTTCGTGGTCACCCGGCACAGCTCGCACGCCGAACTGACCCGCAAGGCACTCCTCGCGGGCAAGTCGGTGTTCGTGGAGAAGCCCCTGGCGCTCACCGAGGACGAGCTGGCCGGTGTGCTCGCGGCGGTGGAGGAGTCCGGCAACGACCGGCTGCAGGTGGGCTTCAACCGCCGCTTCGCGCCGCTGCTGCACGAGGCGAAGAAGCAGTTCGGCCCCCGGACCGGACCCGCGAACCTGCGCTACCTCATCAACGCGGGCACGCTGCAGCACGGCAGTTGGTACCTCAGGCAGGGCACCGAGGGCTCGCGCTTCGTGGGCGAGGGCGGGCACTTCATCGACACGGCGAGCTGGCTGCTCGGGGCGGACCCGGTCTCGGTGTACGCGGTCGCCACATCCGGCAACGACGACCTCCAGGTCGTCCTGCGCTACCCCGACGGCTCCACCGCCACCCTCAGCTACGTCACCACGGGCGCGCCCGGCTTCCCCAAGGAGACCCTCGACCTGGTCGCCGACGGCAAGGTGCTCAGGCTCGACGACTTCGTGCGTGCCTCGGTGTACGGCGGGAAAAAGTGGGTGAGTTCGCGACTGCCGAAGGCCCGGGACAAGGGGCAGAACGCCGAACTGGCCTCGTTCGTCAAGGCAGTTCGGACCGGCGGGCCGATGCCGGTGCCGCTGGAGTCGTTGGTCGCCACCACGGCGGCCACCCTCGCCGTGCAGGCCGGCCTGGCCGGCGGCGCGCCGGTGACGTTGGCGAGGACGCGATGACCGTGAGTTCGGGGAGTCCGGGCTGGTACCTGCGGCGGCTGTCCCGGATGGGACCGCGGGAGGTCGGCGGCCGGGTGGGCGACGCGGTCCGCAGGCGGCGGTGGCGGTCGGCGCGGCCGCACTGCCCGAGCGTGTCCGGTGCCCGGTTCACCGCGGTGCTGCCCGCCGGGACGATCGCCGGCATACCTCCGGACGCCGCGAAACGCCTCCTCGCCGAGGCGGACCGGCTGATGGACGGGCACGCCGAGTACTTCGGGGTGGTCCGCGAGGACCTGGCCGACCCGGACTGGTGGTACGACCCGAAGACCGGGCGCCGGGCCCCGGGGGGCTACGCCTTCGACGTGCCGTATCGGAACGAGGACGCGGTCGGCGACATCAAGCAGATCTGGGAACCGTCCCGGCATCAGTACCTCACCGTGCTGGCCGCCGCCTACGCGATCACCGGCGACGAGCGGTACGCCGAGCGGGTGGCCGATCACCTGCGGTCGTGGTGGGCGGCCAACCCACCGCTGCGCGGCGTGCATTGGGTCAGCGGCATCGAGCTGGGCATCCGGCTGCTGTCCTGGGTGTGGATCCGGCGGCTGCTCGACGGCTGGCCGGGCGCGGCCGCGCTGTTCGAGGGCAACCCGGTGGCGCTGAACCAGATCTGGCACCACCAGCGCTGGCTGGCCGCCTTCCCCAGCCGGGGGTCCTCGGCGAACAACCACGTCATCGCCGAGGCCGCCGGGCAGCTCGCCGCGGCCTGCGCGTTCGGGTGGTTCCCCGCCTCGGCGCGTTGGCGGGCCGGCGCACTGCGGTCGCTGGAACGGCATCTGCGCGGCAACACCTTCCACTCCGGCCTCAACCGCGAGCTGGCCACCGAGTACCACGGACTCGTCCTGGAACTGGGCCTGGCCGCGGTGGCCGAGGCGGATGCCGCCGCCGTGCCGGTCCCCGCGACCGTCCGGCTGGTCCTGCTGCGGATGACCGACGCGCTCGCGGCCGTCGTGGACAGCCGGTTACGGCCGCCGCGCCAGGGCGACGCGGACGACGGGCACGGTCTGGTCGTGGACGGCGCGGGCACCGACCGCTGGGCCTCGCTGTTGGCCACCGGAGACGCCGTGTTCGGTCGGCTCGCCTGGTGGCCGACGGTGACCGGCACCGATGTGCGCACCCCGCTGCTGGCCGCGTTCATCCGGCCGTACGCGAAGGTCGCAACGGCGCCGGCCGTGACCCGCCCGGTGCGCCGACCGGCCCATTTCGCCGACGCGGGTATGACCATCCTGCGTGGTCCGGGGGAGATCTGGTGCCGCTGCGACGGCGGCCGCCACGGCTTCCTGTCCATCGCCGCGCATGCCCACGCGGACGCGCTGTCCGTGGAGGTCCGGCACGACGGGGTGGACGTGCTCGCCGACCCGGGGACGTTCTGCTACCACGGGCAGCCCGAGTGGCGGCAGTACTTCCGGTCGACCCTCGGCCACAACACCCTGCGGCTGGACGGCAGTGACCAGTCCGTCTCCGGTGGCCCGTTCCTGTGGACCCGGCATGCCAGGAGCCGCGTCCTGACCACGGACACGTCCGATGAAGGGGTGGCCCGCTGGTGCGCCGAGCACGACGGCTACCAGCCGTCCGTCCACCGCCGGCGGGTTGAACTGACCGCCGAGACACAGGAGTTGACGGTGGTCGACGAGGTGCGCGGCCCGCGCCGGACCGTGCACCTGGCGTTCCACCTCGGCCCGACGATCGCCGCGGACCTGGTGGGGAACCGGGCAGTGCTCACCTGGGTCCGGGACGGCGAGGGGCACTCCGCGGTGCTCGACCTGCCCGGGCAGCTGAGCTGGCGGGCGCATCGCGGCGAGACCGACCCGCCGCTGGGCTGGTACTCCGCCGGCTTCGGGCGCAAGGAACCCACCACCACGCTGGTCGGCACCGGCTTCGCCGACGGCACAGCGCTGTCGGGGGAGTTCACCACCGTGCTCAGGTTCCGCGGCTAGGGGGGCGCGTGGGGATCAAGAGGCGGCACTGGGCGTCGGCGGCGGCACCGCTGGCGCTGGCCCTGCTGGCGGCGACCGGCTGTGCGAGCACACCGGGCGCCCGGGCGGAGCCGACCGCTGCGCCGACCACGTCCGGGGCGCTGTCCACGTCCGTGGCCCGGGTGTGCGGCAAGCCCGCGGCCGGGCCGACGAAGGCACCGGCGGACGCGGTGCCGGTCGACCCCGCGGAGGTCGGTGACCTGGCGGCGAAGACCAAGAGCAACCCCCCGAACACCACGTTCTGGCTTCGACCGGGCACGCACAGGCTCGACCCGGATCGCTACGCCCAGGTCATCCCCAAGGACGGGGACCGCTACCTCGGTGCGCCGGGCGCGGTGCTCGACGGTCGGGAGAAGAACCAGTACGCGTTCGGCGGTACCGCCCGCGACGTCACCATCCGCTACCTGACCGTGCAGGGTTTCGTCGCGCCGCAGAACGAGGGCGTGGTCAACCACGACTCGGCCGACGGGTGGGTGATCGAGCACGCGACGATCCAGGACAACTCCGGTGCCGGACTGATGGCCGGCGCCCACCAGCGGGTCCGCGCCAGCTGCCTGCGCGACAACGGACAGTACGGAATGAACGCGTACACGACCGGCGGCCGGGTCAGCGACCTGGTGGTCGAGGGCAACGAGATCGTGGGCAACAACACCGGCGACTGGGAACGGCGGCGGCCGGGCTGCGGCTGCACCGGAGGTGTGAAGTTCTGGGCCGTCAACGGCGCCGATGTACGCGGCAACTGGGTGCACGACAACCGCGGAACGGGGCTGTGGGCGGACACCAACAACAACGACTTCCGCATCGAGAACAACGTGATCGAGGCCAACTACGGCGCCGCCCTGATCTACGAGACCAGCTACAACGCGGTCATCCGGAACAACACGATCCGGCGGAACAACTGGGTCGAGGGCCGCAAGGCGGCCGACCGCGGCGACAACTTCCCGTTCGCGACCGTCTATCTGTCCGAGTCCGGTGGCGAACCACGGATCCGAGCCCGCACCGACAAGATCGAGATCTATCGGAACGTGCTGGAGGACAACTGGTCCGGGATCACCCTGTGGGAGAACGCCGACCGGTTCTGCAACAGCCCGGCCAACACCTCGTCCGGTGACTGCACCCTGCTGGTGCGGGACCCCCGCCGCTGCGCGGAGCCGGCGATCGCCAGCGCACCGCTCTACGCCGACTGCCGGTGGAAGACCCAGCGGGTGGACATCCACGACAACCGCTTCGTGCTGGACAAGTCCGTCGTCACGTGCACGGCGAAGTGCGACCGCATGGCGGTGCTGGCCAACTACGGCACCTATCCGGACTGGTCGCCGTACAAGGGCGACCGGGTGGCCGAGGCGATCACCGGCGAGCAGCACAACCGCTGGCACGACAACGTCTACCTCGGGCCGTGGACGTTCGTCGCCCACGATCCCAGTCAGGTGCTCGACTCCGGGCAGTGGCGGGGCACGCCGTACCGGCAGGACGCGGGCAGCACCCTCGACCCACAGGCCGGTGGTTGAGATGGGCGGAGACCTGTCGCGCGGTGGGCTGCCGGGCGGACTGCACACGGCGGGAACGCAGCCCGGCGCAGCACCGCGCCCTGCCGGCACGCCGAAGATCGTCGGGATCGTCTGGGGGTTGCTGGTCCTCAACACGCTCGGCTCCGCCGGGGCGAAGACCATCGTTCCGCTGCCCCGCTCCCTCATCCAGTTGGTCACCATGGGCGCGCTGGTCGCCGCGTTCGCGCTGGCGCTCGCCCTCAATGTCCGGCTGCGCATCCGTCTCAGCGCCTACTTGTTCCTGCTCACCCTGCTGCTGGTGTCGAGCGTGCTCTCCAGTGCGCTCCTGGAGTCCGGGTTCGGCGCGCTGTTCCGCTGCGCCCGGCTGGCTCTCTTCGTCAGCACGCTGTGGCTGCTCAGCCGCTGGTGGGACGGCGGACCGACATTCGTCCGGCACCACATCCGGATGTACTTCGCCGTGCTCGGGTCGGTGGCCGCCGGCCTGGTCGTCTCACCGGGCGCGGCCATGCCCGACCTCTACGGCGGGCGCCTCGTCGGCGCGCTGTGGCCGCTCACCCCGCCGCAGATCGGGCAGTACGCCGCGGTCATCGTCGGGCTCACCGTGCTGCTCGTCCTGGGCCGCCGGACCGACCGGGCCGGCGCGGCGGTCGTCATCGTGCCGTCGCTCGTCCTGCTGGCGTTGACCCATACCCGGACGGCCACGCTGGGCCTGTTCATCGGGCTGGCGTTGGCGATCGGCTCGCTCGTCCTGACCAGTGCCGCCGCCCGCCGGTTCTTCACCTGGGCGGTGGTGTGCGCCACGGTGGCCGCGGTGGCGTTCAGCTCCGCGCTGCAGGCGTGGTTCCTGCGCGGGCAGAGCCAGGAGAACTTCTCCAACCTCACCGGCCGGGCCAAGGTCTGGGACGCCCTGCTGGCAGCTCCCCGGACGACCATGGAGCAGTTGTTCGGCGTGGGTCTGGGCGACAAGTCGTTCGGCGGGCTGCCGATCGACAACAGCTGGCTGGCCGTCTACAACGAGCAGGGGCTGATCGGCATCGCCCTGGTGGCGGCGATCATCCTCGTGCTGGGCGGCGTCGCGTTGCTGCGGCCACCGTCGCTGCAGCGGGCCTGCGCGATCTTCCTGATCGGCTACTGCGCGATCGCGTCCTACACCGAGGCCGGGCTGGGCGACGCCTCGCCGTATCTGCTGCACCTGACGGTCGCCGCCTCGCTGCTGGTGGCACCTGCCGCGGTCGCGCCCGTCCCGACGCCCGAAGTTCCACGACGACACATCCCGCGCTGGGCCCGGAGATCGGAGGTGACCTGACCATGCACGTCCTCGTGGTGCACAACCGCTACGCCTCGGCGCAGCCGAGCGGGGAGAACAAGGTCGTCGACCAGGAGGCGGCGCTGCTGCGCGCGGCCGGCCACCGGGTCGAGGTGTTCGAGCGGCGCAGCGACGACATCGCCGCCCGGTCCCTGCTGGGCAAGGTCGCGGTGCCGCTGCTGGTGCCGTGGAACCCGGCGGTCCGCGCGGAACTCGCCGCCCGGCTCCGTGCCGAGCGGCCGGACGTGGTGCACGTCCACAACGTCTTTCCGCTCCTGTCGCCCGCGGTGCTGGCCGCCTGCGCCGACGCCGGTGTGCCCGCCGTCGCCACACTGCACAACTACACCCAGGTCTGCCCGCCCGGCACGCTGCAGCGGGACGGCCGGCCGTGCACCGAGTGCGTAGGGTCGACGCCGCTGCCCGCCGTCCGGCACGGCTGCTACCGGGGCTCCCGCCTTGCGACGGTGCCGCTCGCGGTCAGCCTGTCGGTCAACCGGCGACGGTGGTGGTCCGGCGTGGAGCGGTTCTTCTGCATCTCCGCGGCGCAGCGCGACGTCCTGGTGCGGGCCGGCATGCCGACCGAACGGCTGGTGGTGAAGCACAACTTCGTGCCCGACCCGGACGCCCGCCGATCGGGCGCCGGCGAGCAGGTGCTCTATCTCGGTCGGCTCGCGGAGGCCAAGGGTGTGCGGCTGCTCATGGCCGCGTGGGACGAGATCGCCGCGGACGGCGGGGTGGGCGTGCCGCTCGTGATCGCCGGCGCGGGGCCGCTGGAGCGAGAGGTGACCGCCTGGGCGGCGGGCCGGGACGACGTGCGGTTCGTCGGCCTGTACGACACGGCTCAGTGCCGGCAGGCCATCGCACGCTCGGCCGCCGTGGTGGCTCCCTCGACGTGGCTGGAGGCGTTCGGTCTCGTGGTCGTCGAGGCGATGGCGGCGGGGGTCCCGACCGTCGCCGCCGGTCACGGCGCCTTCGTCGAACTCGTCGAGGACGGGGTGACCGGGCTGCTGCACCGGCCGGGCGAGGCCGCCTCGCTCGCGTCCTGCATACGCCGGATCGCGGTCGAGCCGGCCCGCAACCGGGAGATGGGCCGGGCGGCCCGGCGCCGTTACGAGCAGGGGTTCAGCCCGGCCGTCGGCCTTGAGCGCCTGGTGGATGCGTACCGCGCCGCGATCGCGGGTCGGACGGAATCAATGGGGGACGGAATCAATGGGGGGAAATAGATGACACGATGCCGACTCTGCGGCTCGGAAGCGATGGCGAGCGTCGTCGACCTCGGGGCGACGCCACCATGTGAGAGCTTTCTCGCCGCGGACCAACTGGACAGGGCGGAGCCGGCGTACCCGCTGCACCTGCGGGTCTGCACCGACTGCTGGCTGGCGCAGATCCCTCCGCTGATCACGCCGGAGGAGACGTTCAGCGAGTACGCGTACTTCTCCTCCTACTCGACCTCCTGGGTGGAGCATGCGCGCACGTTCGTCGCCGACGCCGTGCGGCGCCTCGCTCTCGGCCCCGACGCCTTCGTGGTCGAGGTCGCGAGCAACGACGGCTACCTGCTGCGGCACTTGGTGGACCGGGAGATCCGCTGCCTGGGCATCGAGCCGTCGGTGAACGTCGGTGCCGCGGCGCGGGAGAAGGGTGTGCCCACGCTCACGGAGTTCCTGTCCCCGGACACCGGCTCGGCCGTCCGCGCCGAGCACGGTCCGGCGGACCTGGTCGTGGCCAACAACGTCTACGCGCACATCCCCGACGTCGTCGGGTTCACCAAGGGGCTGCGCGCCCTGGTCGCCGACGACGGCTGGGTCTCCATCGAGGTGCAGCACCTGCTGACCCTGATCGAGGAGAACCAGTACGACACGATCTACCACGAGCACTTCCAGTACTACACGGTCGCGTCCGCGATCCGGGCGCTGGCGAGCGGCGGACTCGCGCTCGTGGACGTCGAGTTGCTGCCCACGCACGGCGGCTCGATCCGGCTGTGGGCCCGGCCGACCGAGGTGGCCGGCGAGCCGAGAGCTTGGGGAAACGTGGCCGACGTGCTGGCCCGGGAGAAGGCTGCCGGCCTTCAGGAGCTGTCCGGGTACGCGGAGTTCGCCGCCCGGGTGGCCAAGGTGCGCCGGGACCTGTTGAAGTTCCTCATCACAGCGGCCGAGCGCGGCGAGACGGTCGTCGGCTACGGCGCGCCGGGCAAGGGCAACACCCTGCTCAACCACTGCGGCATCCGCCCCGACCTGCTCGCCTACACGGTCGACAGGAACCCGTACAAGCACGGCAGGTTCACCCCCGGGACCCGCATCCCGATCCTGCCGCCCGAACAGATCGCCGCCGACAAGCCGGACTACGTCCTCGTCCTCCCGTGGAACCTGCGGGCCGAGCTCGTCGAGCAGCTGTCCTACGTGCACGAATGGGGCGGCCGCCTTGTCTTCCCCATCCCGGAACTGAGCATTGTCGAGGTCAACTGATGAAGGTCGTTCTGTTCTGCGGCGGCTACGGGATGCGGATGCGCAGCGGCGCCGCGGACGACGTGCCGAAGCCGATGGCGATGGTCGGGCCCCGGCCGCTGATCTGGCACGTCATGCGCTACTACGCGCACTTCGGGCACACGGAGTTCATCCTGTGCCTCGGTTACGGCGCCCACCACATCAAGGACTTCTTCCTCCACTACGAGGAGACGACGTCCAACGACTTCGTGCTGCGGGGCGGGCGCACCGAGCTGCTCTCCACCGACATATCCGACTGGACGATCACGTTCGCGCAGACCGGTGTGGAGTCGCCGATCGGGGAGCGGCTGCGCCGGGTGCGCCACCACCTGGACGGCGACGAGATGTTCCTCGCCAACTACGCCGACGTGCTCACCGACGCACCGCTGCCCGAGATGATCGACCGGTTCGCGCAGCGCGACGCGGGTGCGTCGATGATGGTCGTGCCGCCCCAATCCTCCTTCCATTGCGTGGAGTTGGGTGAGGACGGGCTCGTCGGCGGGATCACCGCGGTCAGCGAACTGCCGCTGTGGGAGAACGGCGGCTACTTCGTGCTCCGCCAGGAAGTCTTCGACCACATACCGGAGAACGGCGATCTGGTCGCCGACGGCTGCTCCCAACTGGCCAAGCAGGGACGCCTGGTGGCGCATCAGCACCGCGGCTTCTGGAAGCCGACCGACACCGTGAAGGAGCGGGCCGCGCTCGACGCCGCCTACGCGCGGGGCGAGCGCCCCTGGGCCGTGTGGGAGCGGGACGCCGCCGGGGTGTGCGCATGATCCGGCTCGGCGCCGGGCGCAACCTGGCCCGGATCGTCGCGGTGGGCGCGCACTGCGACGACATCGCCATCGGTGCCGGCGGCACGCTGCTGACGATGTGCCTGGCGCGGCCGGGTATCCGCGTCGACGCGCTGGTGCTCTCCGGCAGCGGCACCGAACGGGAGCAGGAGGAGCGGGCCGCGCTCACCGCCTTCTGTCCGGAAGCCGAACTGCACCTGACCGTACTGAAGTTGCCGGACGGGAGGATGCCCGTGCACTGGGACGAGGCCAAGGCCGCCGTCGAGGAGCTGCGCGCGCAGACCGACCCGGACCTGATCCTCGCCCCGCGCACCGATGACGCGCACCAGGACCACCGCGGCCTGGCGCGGCTGATTCCCACCGCGTTCCGCGACCACCTCGTACTCGGCTACGAGATCGTCAAGTGGGACGGCGACCTCGGCCGCCCGGCGGCGTACCAGCCGCTGTCGCCCGAGATCGCCGAACGGAAGGTACGGCTGCTGCAGGAGCACTACCCCTCGCAGCGGCACCGGCCCTGGTACGACCGCGAGGCGTTCCTCGGCCTCGCCCGGATCCGCGGAATCGAATGCCACGCGCGCTACGCCGAGGCGTTCGCCGTCACCAAACTCGCTCTCGACCTGGGGGATTGAACCTTGCGCGTACTGCTCACCGGACACCAGGGCTACCTGGGCACCGTCATGGCCCCGGTCCTCACGGCCGCCGGACACGACGTCGTCGGCCTCGACGCCGGCCTGTTCGCCGACTGCGTCCTCGGCCCGACGCCTGCGGACCCGTCCGGACATCAGGTGGACCTTCGCGACGTCACGGCCGAACACGTGGCCGGGGTGGACGCCGTTATCCACCTGGCCGCGCTGTCCAACGACCCGTTGGGATCACTGGCGCCGGAACTCACCTACGACATCAACCACCACGCGTCCGTACGCCTCGCCCAACTCGCCCGCGACGCCGGAGTACGACGCTTCCTGTATGCGTCGACCTGCTCGGTCTACGGCGCCGCCGGCGGTGACGACCTGGTGGCCGAGGACGCCCCGCTGCGCCCGGTGACGCCGTACGCGGAGTCCAAGGTGCGGGTGGAGGACGACCTGCACGCGCTGGCCGACGGCGACTTCACCCCGGTGTACATGAGGAACGCCACCGCCTTCGGCTACTCCCCCCGGCTGCGCGCCGACATCGTGCTGAACAACCTGGTGGGCCACGTGCTCCTGTCCGGCGAGGTGCTGGTGCTCTCCGACGGCACCCCCTGGCGCCCGCTGGTGCACGCCGCCGACATCGCACGGGCCTTCGCGGCCGCGCTGAGCGCGCCGCGGGAAGCGGTGCACGACCGGGCGTTCAACATCGGCAGCGAGACCAACAACGTCACGGTCGCCGAGATCGCTGAGCAGGTCGCCGAGGCGGTGTCCGGCGCGAAGGTCAGGATCACCGGGGAGAACGGCGCCGATCCGCGCTCGTACCGGGTGGACTTCTCCCGGTTCCGCGCGGCGATCCCCGGCTTCGACTGCGAGTGGACGGTGCAGCGGGGCGCGCTCGAACTCGCCGACGCCTACCGGACGTTCGGCCTGACCCGGGAGGACTTCGAGCAGCGCTTCACCCGCCTCGCGGTGCTGCGCGCGGCGTCCGACGCCGGCACCGTCGACGACACCCTGCGGTGGCGCCGATGACCGTGCTCGGCGAACAGATGCATGCTCTGGTGGAGCGGCTGTACCCGCTCTGCCGGAGCATCACCGGCGACGGCGTGCGCGCCACCCTGGACATCGTCGGCGAGTACGTCCCCCTCCAGGTCCACGAGGTGCCGACGGGGACCCAGGTGCTCGACTGGACGGTGCCGCAGGAGTGGAACATCCGGGACGCGTACATCGCCGACACCACGGGCAGGCGGGTCGTCGACTTCGCCAAGTCCAGTCTGCACGTGCTCGGTTACAGCGTCCCGGTGGCGGCGACGATGCCGCTGGCCGAGCTGCGCGCACACCTGCACACCCTGCCGGACCACCCCACCTGGGTGCCGTACCGCACCAGCTACTACACGCCGGAATGGGGGTTCTGCCTGGCCCAGGACACCCTCGACGCGCTGCCGGAAGGCGACTACGAGGTCCGCATCGACTCCACCCTCGCCGACGGCCACCTCACCTACGCCGAGCATGTGATCCCCGGTCAGGTACCGGACGAGGTGATCGTCTCCTGCCACGTCTGCCATCCGTCGCTGGCCAACGACAACCTGGCCGGCATCGCGGTGGCGACGTTCCTGGCCCGCGCGCTCGCGCAGGAAACGCCGTACTACACCTACCGGTTCGTCTACGCGCCCGGCACCATCGGCGCGATCACCTGGCTGGCCCGCAACGCGGAGCGGATCGACCAGGTCAAGCACGGCCTGGTACTGGCCTGCGCCGGCGACCGGGGCCAGCTCACGTACAAGCGGAGCAGGCGCGGCGACGCGGAGATCGACCGGGTGCTGCGGCACGTGCTGACCGCCTCCCAACGCCCGCACCACATCGCCGAGTTCACCCCGTACGGCTACGACGAGCGGCAGTACTGCTCACCCGGGTTCGATCTCGGTGTGGGCTCGCTCAGCAGGACTCCGTACGCCGGCTACCCCGAGTACCACACCTCGGCGGACAACCCGGACTTCGTCTCCCCGGAGGCGATGGCGGACACCCTCGCCGTCTGCCGCGAGGCGTTCGCCGTGCTCGACCGCAACCGGCGGTACCTCAACCTCAGCCCCTACGGGGAACCGCAGTTGGGCCGCCGCGGGCTGTACGACGCGCTCGGCGGGCGCAGCGACACCAAGCAGGCCCAGATGGCCATGCTCTGGGTGCTCAACCTCTCCGACGGCCAGCACAGTCTGCTGGACGTCGCCGAGCGGTCCGGGCTGCCGTTCGACACCGTCGCCGTCGCGGCCGGCGCCCTGGGCGCCGCCGGGCTGATCAAGGCATGACGCCGATGACCCCCGGAGGGGAGCAGACGACGACAGCGGCGGCCCCGCCCGGACACGCCCGGCGGACCGCCAAGCGGGCCATGGTCGGCCGGCTGTCCTGGGGACTGGCCGACCAGGCGGCCTCCAGCTTGTCCAACTTCGTGGTGGGGATCTACGTGGCCCGCTCGCTGGGGCTGACCGCGTTCGGCGTGTTCAGCCTGGCCTGGGTGACCTACGGCGTGGTGCTCAGCGTCTCCCGCGGGCTGGCCACCGATCCGCTCGTGGTGCGCTTCAGCGGCGTGTCGGACGCGTCCTGGCGCGGGGCGGTGGCCCGGTCGTCGGGCACCGCGCTCGGCGTCGGTGCCGCCATCGGCGCGGCGTGCCTGGCGCTCGGACCGGTGCTCGGCGGTGACGTGGGCTCCGCGTTCGCCTGCCTCGGCGTCGTGCTGCCGGGGCTGCTGTTGCAGGACGCCTGGCGGTACGCGTTCTTCGCCGCCGGCACCGGGCGGAAGGCATTCGTCAACGACCTGGTGTGGGGCATCGCGCTCGTCCCGGCCATGGTGCTGGCGGCCCGCGTGGGCAGCGTGGCCGCCTTCGTGCTCGCCTGGGGCGCGTCCGCCGCGGTGGCCGCGGCCTACGGCTGTCTCCAGTCCGGTATCCGGCCCCGGTTGACCGGAGCGCGCGAGTGGCTGCGCGGGCACCGGGACCTCGGCTACCGGTACCTGCTGGAGAACGTCAGCACGAGCGGCGCGAGCCAGCTCCGGGCGTACGGGCTCGGCGCGATCGTCGGGGTCGGCGCGGTGGGTGCGGTCCGGGGCGCCGAGCTCCTGCTCGGCCCGTTCATGGCTGTGCTGATGGGTCTTTCGCTGGTCACCGTCGCGGAGGCGGCACGGGTGCTGCGGCGGACCCCGCACCGCCTCGGCGCGTTCTGCCTCCTGCTGGGCGGCGGGCAGGCCGTCGCCGCGCTGCTCTGGGGCGCGGCACTGCTGCTGGTGCCGGACCGGGTCGGCGCGCTCGTGCTCGGCGGCGTCTGGAGCTCTGCCTCGGGGCTCATCGTGCCGGCCACGCTCGGCGTGGCGGGCGCCGGCCTCGGCACCGGCGCGGCGGCCGGGCTGCGCGCGCTCGCCGCGGCCCGGCGCAGCCTGCGCTGCCAGTTGTTCGCCTCCATCTGCTACGTCGTCGGCGGGCTCGGCGGTGCGGCCGTGGCTGGCACGGTCGGCTCGGCCTGGGGCGTCGCCGCCGCGACCGTCTGCGGCTCGGCCGTGTGGTGGCTGCAGCTGCGGTCCGCCCTGCGCGAGCGCCACCAGATCCCCATCCCCGAAGTGAGGACGTCATGACCGCCCATCCCCGGTTGAGCATCGGCCTGCCCGTGTACAACGGCGAGGAGTACCTCGCCGAATCGCTCGACGCCCTGCTCGGCCAGACCTACGAGGACTTCGAGCTGGTCATCACCGACAACGCCTCGACGGACGGGACCCAGGACATCTGCCGCAAGTACGCCGCACAGGACGCGCGCATCCGCTACCTCCGGCTGGCCCGGAACGTCGGCGCCGCGCCGAACCACAACTACGTGTTCACCCAGTGCCGCGGCGAGCTCTTCAAGTGGGCCTCGCACGACGACCTCTACGCCCGGGACCTGCTGCGGCGCTGCGTGGAGGCGCTGGACGAGCGGCCGGACGTGGTCCTCGCGCACTCCGGCCAGGCGGTCATCGACGGCGACGGCCGACTGAAGGTCCCGTACGCGTACGGGCTCGCCACCGACTCGCCGAGCGCGCCGGAGCGCTTCCGCAGCTTCCTCTTCGAGCCCGGTGGCGACGACTTCTACGGCGTCATGCGGGCCGACATGCTGCGCCGGGTGAAGCCGCACGACAGCTACCACCACGCGGACCGCACGTTCGTCGCCGAGATCGTCCTGCACGGGCCCTTCCACCAGGTGCCTGAGCTGCTGTACTTCCGCCGCGACCACCCCACCCGCGCCGAGCGGGCGAACCCCTCCAAGCGCTCCCGGTGCGTCAACCTGGACCCGCGCCGGGCGGGCCCGCTGCACCCGACGCCCCGGTTGCTCGCCGAGTACGTCCAGGGCTTCGTGTCGGCGATCCGGCGGGCGCCGTTGTCCGCGGCCGACCGGCGCGCATGCTTCCGGCACCTGGCCGCCTGGATGACCAGCCGGGTCCGGCCGGGCGCCGGCGAGCGGGTGGAGGACCGCGCACCGGTCGACACGGCCGAACTCACCGTCCGTGTCGACGACCTGGTGGCCGGCCGTGAGGGGCGGCAGGCATGACGTCCACGGGCGAAACTCCCCTGCGCGTCGGGGTGTTCGGCCTGCTCGGCTCCGGCAACCTCGGCAACGACGGATCACTGGAAGCCGTGCTGGGGTACCTCCGCGCCGCGCACCCGAAGGCGGTCGTGGACGCACTGTGCGGCGGACCCGAGGTCGTCGCGACCCGGTACCGGATCCCCGCGACGCGGCTGCACTGGTACCGGGGGGAGTACCGCACCGCGTCACGCGCGGGCGCGATCGCGGGCAAGGGCCTGGGCAAACTCGTCGACGTCGTGCGCACCGCCGCCTGGGTGCGCCGGCACGACGTGGTGATCGTGCCGGGCATGGGCGTCCTGGAGGCGACGCTGCCGCTGCGGCCGTGGGGCTTCCCGTACGCGCTGTTCCTGCTCTGCGCGTCCGGCCGGCTGTTCGGCACCCGGGTCGCACTGGTAGGCGTCGGCGCCGCCCCGATCGGCGACCGGGCGACCCGGGCGCTGGTGCGCTGGTCGGCACGGCTGGCCACGTACCGGTCGTACCGGGACGCTCAATCCCGCGCCGCGCTACGGGAGATGGGCGTGGACACCACACGCGACGAGGTCTACCCGGACCTCGCATTCGCCCTGCCCACACCGCGGGACGGGGGTATCCCCTGCTCGGAGCCTGTCGGAGAACTCGGGCAAGCGCCCTCGAACACACCGGGCCCGGTCTGCGTCGGCGTCATGGACTTCCACGGCGGCAACGACGACCGCGCTCGGGCCGAGGAGATCCACCGGCGCTACCTCGACGGAACCACGCGTTTCGTCGGCGCGCTGGTCGAGGACGGCCGGCCGGTCCGACTGCTCACCGGCGACGCCTGCGACGCGCCGGTGGTCACCGCGATCCTCGACGCGGTGGACTCGCCGCTGGTCACCGCTACCGAGGCGGGCTCGCTGGCCGAGCTGATGAAGGAGACGGCGGCGGCCGACACCGTGGTGGCGACCCGCTACCACAACCTGATCTGCGCGCTGAAGGTCGGCACGCCGACGCTCGCACTCAGCTACGCCGCGAAGAGCGACGCACTCATGGATCGGATGGGACTCGGCGCGTACTGCCACTCGGCTCGCGAGGTCGACGCCGACCGGCTGCTCCAGCAGTTCCGTGCGCTGGAGCGGCGATCGGCGGAGCTGCGACGGACCCTCGCCGAGCGGAACCTGGTCGCCGAGCGGCAACTCGACCACCAGTTCAGGGCCTTGACCAGGGCCGTGTTCCGGACGAACGACCACACCCACAACCACACCCACGCCGTGCGGGAGGCTCCATGAACGCGCCCGGAATGAAAGCGACCGGAATGAAAGCGACCGAAGTCCCGGCGATAGCCGGCGCGTACCTCTTCGAACCGACGCCGTACGCCGACGAACGCGGCTTCTTCTGCCGCACCTTCGACGCCGACGTGATCCGCTCGGTGGGCCTCGACCCGGACGCCTTCGTCCAGGACAGCGTGTCCCGCTCGGTCCGGGGCGTGCTGCGCGGCCTGCACCTGCGCTCCGGCGCCGGCGAGGCCAAGCTGGTGCGGTGCTCGTACGGGAGGATCTTCGACGTCGTCGTGGACCTGCGGACGGACTCGCCGACCTACCGCAACCGGGCCTTCTTCGAGCTGTCCGGCGAGACGCAGATGAGCCTGTACATCCCGGCGGGGTGCGCGCACGGCTTCCAGGCGCTCACCGAAACCGCCGACACCTCGTACCGGATCGACCGCCCGCACGATCCGGCCGAGGACGTGACGATCGCCTTCGACGACCCGGAGCTCGCCATCCCCTGGCCGCTGCCGGTCACATCGATGTCCCAACGGGACCTGGAGGCGCCGCGCCTCGCCAAGGTCCTTCAGAACATGGAGAGTTGAGGTCGGCGTGGCCACCGAGAACAACGCGGGGACCGAAGAGCTCGACCTGCCCCGGTCGCGGCAGGCGAACGAGCGGCTGCACGCCCTGATCCCCGGGGGCGCGCACACCTATGCCAAGGGCGACGACCAGTACCCCGAGAACCTCGCCCCGGTCATCAGCCACGGCCGCGGTGCCCACGTATGGGACATCGACGGCAACCGCTACATCGAGTACGGCTCCGGCCTGCGGTCGGTCAGTCTCGGCCACGCCCACCCCCGCGTGGTCGAGGCGGTGCAGCGGGAACTCCACCGCGGCAGCAACTTCGTCCGGCCGTCCATCCTGGAGGTCGAGGCCGCGGAACGCTTCCTGGCCACGGTGCCCACCGCCGAGATGGTGAAGTTCACGAAGAACGGCTCCGACGCAACCACCGCCGCGGTGCGCCTCGCCCGCGCCGTCACCGGGCGCCCGCGGGTGGCCGTCTGCGGCGACCATCCGTTCTTCTCCGTCGACGACTGGTTCATCGGCACCACCCCGATGTCGGCCGGTATCCCGGCGGCGACCACCGAGCTCACGGTGTCCTTCCCTTACGGGGACCTGGTCGCCACGGAGGAGTTGCTGACCCGTCATCAGGGCGAGATCGCCTGCCTGATCCTCGAACCTGCCACCCACGCCGAGCCTTCCCCAAGTTCTCGACTTCTCCCCCGGCCTTCGGCCGGGAGGGGCCCCCAGAGCAGGGCAGACCCCACTCCTGGGTACCTCGCCGGACTGCGCGAACTGGCCGACCGGCACGGCTGCGTACTGATCTTCGATGAGATGATCACCGGCTTCCGCTGGTCCGAGGCGGGCGCCCAGGGCCTGTACGGCGTCGTCCCCGACCTCTCCACGTTCGGCAAGGCGCTGGGCAACGGGTTCGCCGTCTCCGCGCTGGCCGGGCGCCGCGACCTGATGGAGCAGGGCGGGCTCCGTCACTCCGGCGACCGGGTGTTCCTGCTGTCCACCACACACGGCGCGGAAACGCACTCGCTGGCCGCCGCGATGGCCGTGCAGACCACCTACACCCAGGAGGGGATCACCGCGCGGCTGCACGCCCTCGGCGAGCGGTTGGCCGCGGGCGTCCGCGACGCCGCGGCGAGCATGGGCGTCGGCGACCACGTCGTCGTCCGGGGCCGGGCCAGCAACCTGGTCTTCGCCACCCTCGACGAGAACCGCCGGCCGTCGCAGCAGTACCGCACGCTGTTCCTGCGCCGGCTCCTCGCGGGCGGAGTGCTGGCCCCGTCGTTCGTGGTGAGCAGCGCGCTCGGCGACGCCGACATCGACCGCACCGTGGAGGTGGTGGCCCAGGCATGTGCGGTGTACCGGAAGGCACTGGACGCCGCCGACCCCACCCCCTGGCTGGCGGGGCGTCCGGTGAAGCCGGTGTTCCGCCGCTTGTCATGACGAGTCGAGAAACAACCTGACGTGATGTGACGTGGCGTCAGCGACGCCCCGGCCGATCGGCGTCGGCCACCCGGTCGACCAGCCGGTCGGCCGCCCGGTCGACCAGCCACCCGGTCGCCACCGTCACCGCCAACGCCGTGCACCAGCCGCCGAGGACGTCGGTCGGGTAGTGCGCGTCCAGGGCGACCTGCGCCCAGCCCATCGCGGCGCCGGCCACCAGCGCCGCGGCGAGCACGAGCAGGGTGCCGGCCGACCTGCCGAGGCCGAGCCGGCCGGTCGCGAGCAGCGCCACCACGAGGCAGAGCGCGGTGAAGAAGGCGGTGTGCCCGCTCGGGTAGGACAGATTGTCGCCGTGGATGGTGCGTCCCACCAGGTGCTTGAGCAGCGTCGTCGTCCCCACCGTCATGCCGACGCCGGCAACCACGAACACCGCCGCGCGAGGATGCCGGAGCAACAGGCAGCCCGTCACGGTGACCACGACCAGCGTCGCCGACCCGGCGGGCTCCCCCAAGAAGTCCATGGCCAGGGCGACATACCGCCACGACGGCCGCACACCGTCCACCGCCGCCCGGATCCACGCGTCCGCCACGCCGGGCTTGCCGCCGTCGGCATACAGGACCCCCAGCACGACGACCACCAGCGCGGCGAGGGCCGCAATCGGCCCGAGCCACGCGCGCAGCGACCAAGGCAGCGCCGCGGGCGCCGGCCGGCCGGTCACACCCCCGCCCCCGCGTCCGGTCCGAATGCCTCTACAGCCCCGCGGGCACCCGCTCCTGGCCTGTACGACACCGCGGGAGTCGCCGGCCCGTGCAGCCCCGAACCCGCCATCCCGGCAATCCCCCCGGCCAACACAGCACGATCAGCCTCCAGTTGCCACCCTAACCAACAATCCGGTTCACCGCCGCCCCCCACCTGCTGGACGCCGCCCCGCAGGGGCTGGACGCCGCCTGGTTCCCCGGTCGGAAATCCTTGGCCGAGCTGGTCCTTCTTTCGGTGGTGGCAGTGCGTGCCGGGCGGTGTCGTGCCTGCTCACGGACGCGAGGCCGTGGCGACGACCCGGTTGGCCGCGGTCTTCTGCAGCAGTCCGTAGGCGAGGACGGGCAGGAGCAGGTGTGGCTTGTCGGGCAACGTGGTGGTGAGCAGGACGGCGCTCGCGCTGCTGTTGTTCATGCCGCAGGCGAGCGTCAGCGACGAGGCGGCGGGGGCGTCCAGCCGCAGGAGACGGGCGGCGGCCCGGCCGAGTGCGAAGGAGAGCAGGCACACGAGCGCCGCCACGAGCAGTGCCGCGCCGAAGAGCAGAGGACGCGGCGACGCGAGGAAGGAGCCCAGGGCACCGCTGGCGTTCACGTACGTCAGCACGAGCGAGGCGACCAGGGACCCGGGCACCATCCCGGCCAGTGCACGCCCGTGCCAGGTCCGCGGCAGCGCGAGTCGGCACAGGATGCCTGCCGCGCAGGGAAGGACGACGCCGACGAGGGCGAAGCTGCCGTGGGCGGTGCCGGCGGTCGTACTGAGCGTCTTGGCGTAGTCGTCGCTGAGGAGGGGCGTGAGGGCACCGACGACCAGCGGAATGGTGAGGGGGCTCAGGAGCGTGGAGGCGAGGACGAGCCCGACCATGGTGGGCTGGTCGCCGTCGCTCCTGCCGGTCCAGACGGTGGCTCCGGCGGCGACGGGCATCGCCACGATCAGGATCGTCGCGGTGACCAGGCCGCTGCCGCCGTCCGTGTCGGGAGACCGGCTCAGTGCGAACGCGACGGCGGGGATGACCAGGAGCGGGATCGCCAGATGCAGGGCCAGTCCGGCAACCAGGGCGGTCGGTCTGCGCACCAGGCGGCCCAGTTCGCGGACGGATACCTGGAGACCGGCGCCGAAGAGCACCAGGGCCAGCAGCAGCGGGGCCGCGCTCACCGGGAGGCCGGACGGGGTGCCGAGCGGCACGGTGTGCTCCCGGCGCAGCCACAGTCCGGGGCCGGGCAGGAAGAGGGCGGCGGCGTAGGACACCACGACGGCGCGCCCGAGCCGCCGGCGCAGCCAGGCCGTCGCCCGATCAGTGGGCGAGCAGGAGCGGGACGGCTGGGGCAAGGGGGCCTTCTTCCACGGCGACGGAGGGGACGGGGGCGAGTGCCGGTATGCGAAGGCGGTGGTGGTGAGTGGTCATGGCATCCATGGTGCTCGGGCGAGGGCGGTCGGCGCGGCTCACGCCGCACGGCGGTCAGGATGCGTTCAGGTGCTCCGTGGCACGGTCGGGCCTCATGACATCCGAGACATCACAGCCCCCCGCGCCTTCGGTGGCCGACGGCGCTGCCGCGCGCTCCGGTCGCCTCCCGGGCTGGAACAAGGTGCCCGAAGTCACCCTCTACTTCTGGATCATCAAGGTGCTGTGCACGACGGTCGGGGAGACCGCGGCCGACCTGCTCAACGCGAAGGTCGGTCTCGGCCTGACCGGCGTGTCGGCGCTGATGAGCGCCTTGCTGGCCATCGTCCTGGTCATACAGTTCCGCACCGGCTCCTACCGGGCGGGCGTCTACTGGCCGGCCGTCGCCCTGATCAGCGTCGTCGGCACGCTGATCAGCGACAACCTCACGGACAATGTGGGTGTCCCCCTGGAGGCCAGCACGGCCGTCTTCGCGATCGTCCTGGCGATCGTCTTCGTGGTCTGGTTCCGGCGTGAGCGGACGCTGTCCATCCACCACATCGACACCACCGGCCGCGAGTCCTTCTACTGGCTCGCCGTTCTGTTCACCTTCGCCCTGGGTACGGCGGCCGGGGACCTGGTCTCCGAGCGGCTGGCCCTCGGATACCCGCTCTCCGCGGTCCTGTTCGGCCTGGCGATCGCCACCGTCACCGTTGCCCACTTCGCTCTCGGGCTGGACGCGGTGTGGAGCTTCTGGATCGCCTACATCCTCACCCGCCCGCTCGGTGCGTCCCTCGGCGACTACCTCTCCCAGCCGACCGGTGACGGCGGGCTGGGCCTGGGCACCGTCGTCACCAGCGCGCTGTTCCTCGCCGTCATCCTCGGTCTGGTCGGGTACCTGGCAGTGACCCGCCGGGATGTGACGCAGCCTCAGCAGAGCGCGCGGGACGCGGCCTGATCCGGGCGGGCGGCAGACGCTCGGGACGCGTTCAGGATGCGTTCAGGCCGACCCTGCCAAGGTCGGTCGTCGACGATCGTCTCCCGGCGGTCGCCCGTCCCGCCGGCGCCCGCCCTCAGCTCGGGCCGCCGGCCCTGCCGTACGACCACCCGAGGAGCCCCCGCCTTGCCGCAGTCGCAAGTCCTCACCGCCCACGACGTCGCGAGCACGGCGACGACGGTGATGAAGAAGCTGCCCGAAGTCACCCTGGCTTTCTGGGTCATGAAGATCGCCGCGACGACGCTGGGCGAGACCGCCGGAGACCTCTTCTCCCAGACGCTGAAACTGGGCTACTTCCTCACCACGGTCGCACTGTTCCTGATCTTCTTGGTGACGCTGGTCGTCCAACTCCGGGCCGGCCGCTACAACCCGTTCTCCTACTGGACGGTGATCCTGTCGACCAGCATGGCCGGCACCACGATGTCCGACTTCATGAACCGTGACGCCAGTGCCGAGTACCTTTCGAACGGCGCCACCTCGCTCGGTCGGGGACCGCAGGGGCTGGGCCTGGGCTATCCGATCGGCGCGGCGATCCTGATCTCGATCCTGCTGGTCGTCTTCGCGATCTGGAAGCTGAGCGGGACGACGTTCCGGATCCGGGACATCGTCACCTTCCGCGGCGAGGCGCTGTTCTGGTCGGCGATCCTCGTCTCCAACACCCTGGGCACCTCCATGGGCGACTTCCTCTCCGACAGTTCCGGCCTCGGCTACGGTGGCGGCGCGCTGCTCGTCGCCACGGCACTTGCGGTACTCGTCGCCCTGGTGAAGGTGCCCGCGGTGCCGAACGTCCTGCTGTTCTGGCTCGCCTTCGTCCTCACCCGCCCGCTCGGCGCGACCGCGGGCGACTTCCTGACCAAGCCGGTCGCCAAGGGCGGCCTGGACCTCGGCACCACCGGCTCCTCGGCGGTGCTGCTCGCCGTCCTGCTCGGCCTCATGGCCTACACGCAGGTCCAGGAGCGCAGGAGTCACGCCGCACACGCGCCGGTGCCGGAGCCGGTCGCCCGGCGGACCGACTGAACCACCGCGTCGCCGCCTCCCCCGGGCGTCGGCCGCGCCGCCCGGGGCAGACCACACCCGCTGAGCCGGCGCTGGTCACCCGGCGGGCAGGTCGGCCAGGAAGCGTGCCCCGCAGGTGTAGGTGGGATCGTGGGACACCTCACCGCCGGCGGCGCGGGCCAACCGGCGGGCGAGCGGCAGCCCGAGACCCGCGCCGTCGTGTCCGTCGTCGTCATCGGCCCGGCGACCGGGCTGGAAGAGGTCGTCGACGAATGCCCGGGGCACGCCGGGCCCGTCGTCGGCGACTTCGATACGCACACCGCCGGGCGACTGCCGTACGGACACCGTCACCCTCGAACGGGCGTAGCGGACCGCGTTGGCCAGCAGCGGGCTGACGATGCGTTCGAGGAGAGCGGGGGCCAGGCCCGCCGTCAGCTCGGGATCCGACACCTCGATGACGGCCTGCACCCGATCCCGTCCGTCGAGGTCGTGGACGAGCCGGTGCAGGACGGGGACGACGGCCGTCGCGCCGGGGGCGGTAAAGGCGTGCTGCGCGCTTTCACGGGCGTCGTTCAACAGGGTGTCGCAGATGGTGCGCATGGACTGGGCGGCCTCGGCGATCACCTCGTGGGTGGCGCGGGTCTCGGCGGCGGAGCGCGGGCGGCTCCGCCACCAGTCGAGTTCGACGATGATCCGGGTGAGTGGGGTGCGCAGTTCGTGGGACAGCTCGCCGGTCAGCTGCTGCTCGTGGCGCAGGACGGCGCGTATGCGGTCCAGCAGCGCGTCCAACGAGGCGCCCAGGCGGGCCAGTTCGGCCGGCTGGCCGTCGGCTCCGAAGCGTTCGTCGGAGCCGACGGCGCTCCACTGGGTGGCCTGGTCGGTCATGGTGCGCACGGGGCGCAGCGCCCGTCCGACGGCCAGGCGGGTCAGCGCATAGGTGCACGCGAGCATGACCGCGTCCAGGACCAGGGAGCCCAGCAGCAGAGTGTCCGCCGAGTTGCGGTACGGGGCGAGGTCCAGGGCGGTGACGACCGTGGCGGCGCCGCGATGGCCGGACACGGGGCGGGAGCACAGGCGGACGTGGTGAGGGCTTTCGGCCTCGACCGTCGTGCAGAGTTCGCCTCCTCGCGCGGCGAGCCGGCCGGCGGCTCGGGTCAGCGTGCCGTCGGCGGTGGCCGCCGCCGGTTTCTCCAGCAGCTGCGGCCCGGTGTAGATCCACACGTTGGCGTCCAGGAGGCGGTCGTCGGCGGTCTCCACGACCCGCACCTCGGGGCCGCTGGTGTCGACGGTCGTGGCGACGGCGGCCGCGCGGCTGCCCAGCTCGTTGTCCGCCTGGTGCTGCAGGTGTCGGTCCACCACCGTGTTGAACACCACGGTCAGCATGGCCATCAGGAGCGCGGCGGTGGTCAGCGCGACGAGCGAGAGCCGGCCGCGCAGGGTACGGGGAGCCGGGCGACGCAGGGGTCGGATCACGACAGCCGGTTTCCGATGCCGCGGACCGTTCGCAGGCTCAGGTTGCTGCCCGCCTCGCGCAGCTTGCGGCGCAGCCGGCTCAGGTACTGGTCCAGTGTGTTGTCGCTGACCTGGGCTCCGTCCGGCCAGGCGGCCCTGACCAGGTCGCGGCGGCGCACGATGGCGCCGCCCGCGGCCACCAGGGTGGCCAGCAGCCGGAATTCCGTCGGGGACAGCTCGACATGGGCATCGCCGACACCGGCGGTGTGCCGGGTCGCGTCCAGCACCAGGTCACCGGCCGTGGCAACGGCCGGCGGCGCGGCGCGTTTGAGTGTGGCCCGCAACCGGGCGACGAGTTCGGCGAGGTGGAACGGCTTGGGCAGGTAGTCGTCGCCGCCGGCGGAGAACCCGGACAGCCGATCGGTGAGGTGGTGGCGGGCGGTCAGAAAGAGGATCGGGGCGGTGAACCCGTTGGCGCGCATCGCCTGGCACACGTCCCGGCCGTCCGCGTCGGGCAGTCCGACGTCCAGGACGACCGCGCCGATGTCGTCGGCGACCAGCCGCAGGGCAATCGCCCCGTCGGCGGCCGGCACCGGCGCGAAGCCCTCGTCGGCGAGGCCACGGCGGAGCACGTCACGCAGGGCGTGATCGTCCTCGACGACCAGGATCTTGTGGCGCATGGTCCTCCATCGGATCGTCGGCCGCCTGGGCCGTGCCGGACAGGCACCCGGCCTGGACGCCGGGACCGGTACCGCCGGCCGGACAGGTCACGCGCTCCACCAGCCGACTACAGCCTTGTAGACACTGCACGGAACTGTAGACGACCGCACGGGCATGCCGGTTCCCGCCGCCGTCCCGAACCGCGGAAGCGCAGGATCCGAGGATCCTGTGCCGAGGCGGGGCGGGCGACACCACCGACGGTCGACGTCCCTAACGCGCCTCTGCGGAGGGCAGCCGGTCCGTGGGGGTGCTCCCCACCGGTCGGCGAGCGCCGTGGTCGGCCGACCGGCGGATCGGACCGGGCGGCGCCCCGCCGACCCGTGCGCGGCGGCCTTCGCTCGCCGGCCGGCGGTTCGCCGTGCGCCGTCGGTACCGGCCGACGGCCTCCTGGGCCGCTGCCGCAAGGGTCACCGCGGCCAGGAGGAGGTAGAAGACATAGAGCTTGTGCAGGTCGTCGAGGAAGTACCAGATCGACGCGGTGGCGGTGAACCAGAAGGCGATCACGGCGTAGGGACTGGTGTCCCGCTTACGGGCCGCGCCGGCGAGGCAGAGGGCCGCGGTGATCGCGAGCAGCACCGCGACGCCCACATACGCGCGATCCCAGCCGACCTCGGCGCGCCGCAGTTCGGAGTAGACCGCGATGCTCTCCGCCACCGGCCCCCAGGCCACGACGCTGGACAGCCGGGGCGACAACGGCAGTGCGACCAGGCCCAACACCCCTGCCGCGAGGGCGACATCGCCGAAGTGGTCGGTGTCGACGAGATCACCGTGGGCGCACAGCAACGACAGCAGGCTCCCGACCAGCCCCAACGCGCCCGCGAGGGAAGGGCGGAGGGCCGTGCGGAGCCGGCGCAGCACGGCGGCGCCGCGGGCGGGCGCCGCGGCCGGCGGGAGCGGCGCGTCCGCCTGCATCGTCGGAGCCGACGCGGCGCCGAGCGCGTCGGTCAGCGCCGTACGCATCGCCGCCGCGTCCTCGAAGCGCTCCGCCGGGTCCTTGCACAGAGCCCGCGCGACCACCGCCGCCACCGCGGGGGGTATCTGCGGGCGGACCCGGGTGAGCGGCACCGGCTCGGTGAACAGGTGCTGGTGCATCACGGCGAACGGCGAATCCGCCTGGAACGGCGGGGCGCCGGTGAGCAGTTCGTACAGCAGGCACCCCATGGCGTAGAGGTCCGCCCGGTGGTCGATCTCCACCCCGCTGATCTGCTCCGGCGACAGGTAGGCGGGGGTGCCGGGGGCCACCCCGCTGCCGGTGAGACGGGTGGCGGCCTCGGCGAGCGCCTTGGCGATGCCGAAATCCAGCACCTTCACCGTCGTGGGGCCGGTGAGCATGATGTTCGACGGTTTGATGTCCCGGTGCACGATGCCGTGTTGGTGGCTGTGGTCCAGGGCGTCGAGCACCTGGCACGCCACGGTGACCGCCTGGGCGACCGACAGCGGGGCGGTACGCAGCGACTCGGCGAGCGTGCTGCCCGCCACGTACTCCATCACCAGGAACGGCCGCGGGCCGTCCTCGTCCGGTTCCACGCCGACATCATGGATGGTGGCGACGGCCGGATGGTTCAGGGCGGCCACGGCGTGCGCCTCACGCTGGAACCTGGCGCGCGCCTCCGGATGGTGGGCCAGTTCCGGGGACATCAGCTTGACGGCGACCGTGCGTCGCAACCGGTGGTCGATCGCGCGGTGGACCGTGCCCATCCCGCCGCGGCCAAGCCGCTCGATCAGCTCATAGCGGCTGCCGAGCATTGTGTCCCGCCCCACCGACTTCTCCTTGTCGCCCTTTGGCCGAAGCTTACGTCCGCCGTGAACGGTACCTGTCACCCCCGTCGCCCACGGCCCCTGGAATCCGCCCTGGCACGGGAGGGGCCGGGACCTGCCGCGCCGCGCCGTCACCAACCTGTTCGTCGACGCGCTGACGCACGGGCACGCGGCGGACCGGCCCGCCGAGATCCAACTCGGTGTCACCACCGGCGGCGTACTCACCGTCGGCGACGCGGGCCCCGGAATACCACCCGCCCTGGCCGACTCGCTCTTCGACCGCTTCCACAGCGGCTCCGGCTCCACCGGCCTCGGCCTGTCCATCGCCTTCCGGGTCGCCCAGGCCCACGGCGGCACACTCACCGCGACCGACAGCCCCCTCGGCGGCGCCCGCTTCACCCTCCGGCTGCCCACACACGACAACTCATGCATGCGCCGCTGCCTGGCTACGAGGGCCCCACACCGCCCGCGGACCCCGGCGTCTTCATCAGTATGGACACGCCGGAACACCCCCGGTACCGCAGGCTGCTGACCGGCAAGTTCACCGTGCGCCGCATGACACAACTGACCGCACGGATCGAGCGGGTGGCCGCCGAGCACCTCGACATCATGGAACGGCACGGCGGACCGATCGATCTGGCCACGACCTACGCCCAACCGATCCCTGCCACGGTGATCTGTGAACTGCTCGGCGTGCCCTACGAAGACCGGGAGCGTTTCCACGCCGACGCCGCCACCATCTTCGGAGCCGACACCACCACGCCGGAAGGACCGGCCGAGTCGTACCAGGCTTACGAGGAACTGACTTCCTACGTGCGGGAACTGGTCACGGCCAAGCGCGCCGAACCGGCCGACGACGTGCTCAGCGACCTCACCGCCCGTGATCTCACCGACGACGAACTCACCGGTATCGGAGGGCTGCTCCTCGCGGCGGGTCTGGACACCATGACCAACATGATCGCGCTGGGCACCTTCGCGCTGCTGCAGCATCCCGACCAATGGGCGGCCCTGGGCACGGATCCGGACCTGGCCGCCCCGGCTGTCGAGGAGCTGATGCGCTACCTCACCGTCGTGCCCACCCTGATACGGGTGGCGCTCGTGGACGTGGAGTTCGACGGTCGCCTGGTGAAGTCGGGATCCACGGTGGTGCTGGCGTCGTCGGCGGCCAACCGCGACCGGCGAGGTTCACCGGCCCGAACACCCTGGATCTGCGCCGCAACCCCGTCGGCCGTGTCGGCTTCGGCCACGGCCCCCACCAGTGCCTCGGCCAGCAACCGGCCCGGGTGGAGATGCGAGTCGCGCTCCCCGCCCTGGCCGCCCGGTTCCCGGGATTGCGCCTCGCCGGCCCCACCGACGACATTCCGCTGCGCGAAAGGGCGACTGTCTACGGGGTGACCACGCTCCCGGTCGCCTGGTGAGGCACGACGACGCCCACCGTCGATGCTGCCGGTGATCGCGTACTCGTCACTCGTGACGACCAGGTGGAGGCCGGCCAGGTGCCCGAGAGCGGTCCGGGACTTCCGCACTCGGCCCTCGTGGCCGGCCGCAGGACCCCAGGTCACACCGCCGGCGAGGGCACCGCCGAGGATGTGCGACTCACGCGAATGGACCAGTCACCCGACGACAGAATCCGCCAAACGGGTACCTTTGAGTGAATGCGTAGCTTCATAGCGTGCCTGTCCGCAGGTGCCGCTAAATCCCGCCAAGGAGGAGTAAGCCATGACGCGTTTTCGTCGAATAACGACCATCGCAGCGGCAAGCGCGATCCTCTCCCTCGGGCTCATCGCACCCGCCCAGGCACAGCCCCGGTTCGGGGGCGACGATGACGGGGATCCCGTCCACATCGGGGGCAACGAGGCGGACCACCTCCACATCCACGTCCACGGACACTGCCCTCCCATCATCGGCTGCCTCATCTCCCTCTGAGGCGTCATCTCGCTTCGGGCGCCGCTTCCCACCTGGTGCGGTTGACCCATCACATCCCGCGGTCCGGTCCGTACCAGGGCTCAGGACGCTCGTCGGCGGACATCGGAAGATGTTTCAGCTTCACGGCGAAGGGGTATATGGCGGAGCTTTCGGGGGCTTCCCCTATCCCCTCGGCAAGCCGGACGGCTCGTTCGCCTCCACGACCGAAGCCCTGGCCGGTCTCCTGCGGCATAGCGGGGTGACGCTCGTGGATGTCGTCAAGGGGTGTAGACGGCGTCGCTGCCGTACAGCTCCCTGGTGAAACCGGAGATGTAGTCGTGCCGGTCGGAACCGTCGAGGTTGTAGGTCAGGTACACACCGTACCCATCGGCCACGGTCTGCTTGGCGAAGTCGGCCGCGGTGTTCGGAGGAGTGTTTCCGATCTCAACCGCCGCCGGTGACAGGCTCGACTTGGGCAGCGAGATATTCGGTACCTGCCACTGTCCGTACCACGGGTTCCAGGCGTAGTTGAACTTCGACGAGACGTCCACGCCGCCGTAGGAGAGCTTCTCCGCCGACGGGCCGATGTCGTACAGGGAGATGAGCTTGTCGGGCATGTAGTCACGCAACGCGGAGACCAGGTGGACGAAGGAGCCGTCGTTGGGTTGCCCGGTGCCGTTCTTCCCGTACTCGGCGTACTCGTCGTCGAAGTCGATACCGTCCAGGCCGTACTTGCTGACGGCGTCGGACAGCTGCTCGGCGAACGCCGAGGCAGCGTCCTTGGAAGGGAAGTTGGCGAACCCGGCACCCTCGTGATTACCGAGCACCGACAGCATGACCTTGATGCCCTTGGCCTGCAGCGGTCGGATCTGGGTCGCCGCGTCGTCGAGGACGCGCTGGACGTTCTCATTGAAGTGCAGATAGGCCGACTGCTTGCCGGCGTCGTAGTTGATGTTGGCGGCGAAGATGACCGCGACGTCGAACACATTACCGCCGCCCTTGGCCAGCGTGTACTTGCCGACGTTGAGCATGCTGTTGTTGTTCACCTCGACATAAGCCACCGAGGTCGGCCCCTTTTGCTTCCCGGGTAATGGCGCCGCAGGGGCGGTCGCCGTCGCACCGACCACGAGTGCGGCCGCAGCCACAAACGCAAGCGCGGCCTTCCGCGCTCCACCTCGGCCAAGAGTGAAATTCATCGACCGATCTCCCATCGATGCGATGGCACTGAGAACTTGCCGCGGAGCACCGGCCGCAGACGCGCGCCTCGCTCAAGGACAATCAGAGCAACACCTGCCCACACCGGCCCCAGACGCAAACCCCGTGCGTAGTAAGGCCGTTCCGTTCCACGGGACGTCGCCGCACCCACGGCCACCACCTCCCGTCGCCTCCCCCAGGCCCGACGCCGCTGCCTCCAGGCCCGAATTGTCGTGGCCCTTACGCAACATATCGCCTGCGAAGAACTCCTCGGCATCGGACAATCGGTCCCATGGTCTTCTCACGCCCCGTCCGGCCCTGGCTGCTTCCCAATGCCGCGTTGCTCGCCGCAATGACCCTCTGGGGCATCCTCCGCTATCCGCATCTGCCGAGCCGAATACCTCAGCACCTCGGCATCGCTGGGGTGGACTCCTGGACGGACCGGTCGATCGGCAGCGCGTTCGGGCTGGTGTTCGTGTACCTCGGAGCGACGGTGCTGCTGACCGCCTGCGCCGAGCTGACCCTGAGGGTGACTCCGCAGGCCGAGATGCCGAAGGAAGCGGCGCCGTTCGGCAACGGGTTGGTCAGCTCCTCGCTCAACCGGCCCCGCACCCGCGCCTCGGCGATCGGCACCGCCCGGGCGTTGCTGATACTCAATGCCTGTACGGGAGTCTCGCTCCTGATCGGCTGTGGCGTGCTGTGGCGCTCCGCACCCGATCCGGAGGTGCCCGGCTGGTCGTTCGCCGCGATGCTGCTGCCGCTCCTCGCCGGGACCGCCATGACGGTGGCGGCCGCGATCCGCGACCGGCGCACGCCAGTCAACTGAGCACATGGGCGGGGGTGGGGAAGGTCTCCAGGAAAGTCTCCGGGAACGCCGGTCCGTCATGGGTACGTCAAAAGTGGGTCAGCCCTCTTGAAGGCTGGTGCGGCGCGGAATCTAATGAGGCTGTGAACAGCGCCTGGCTCCTTCTCGACCGCCCGCCTCATCCGGCGGTCCTGAGTCGTGCGCCGCGCTGCACGGAGACCTCCGCCTCACGCTGAGACCTCTCCCGCATTCGGACGGGGCGCCCTGACCTACTCAGGCGCCCCGTTTTCGTGCGCCCGTACGGCATGGCTCCGAGCCGCTGAGCAGCTGCTCGGCCGAGCAGCCGGTACGACGCACTCGCTCCTCCCCCTTAACCCTCGCCCTGTGAATGGATCATGTCCGTCTACGACCTCTCCTCCCGTACCGTCCTGGTGACCGGCGCCACCTCCGGCATCGGCTTCGAAACCGCCCGCCAGCTCGCCGAACGCGGCGCCACCGTCCTCGTGCACGGCCGCACCGCCGAGGAGGCCCAGGCCGCCACCGACCGGCTCGTCGCCACCGCGGGCATCGACGCCTCCCAACTGTGCGCGTTCTCCGCGGACTTCACGCGCCTGGAGGAGGTCGAGGCGATGGCACGGCGCGTCCTCGCCGAACACCCCCGCCTGACCGTCCTGGTCAACAACGCCGCCACCGCCGCGCCCGAACGCCACACCCTCACCGCCGACGGCAACGAACTCGCCCTCCAGGTCAACTTCCTCGCCCACTACCTGCTGACCTACCTCCTGGAGCCGGCACTCACCGCAGAACCCGGCGGACGCGTCGTCAACGTCTCCTCCTCGCTGCACCGCACCGCCTCCATCCAGTGGAACGACCCCCAGCGCGCCCGCCGCTACTCCCGGCTCGCCGCCTACGCCCAGTCACAGCTGGCACTCACCATCTTCGCCGCCGACCCCCGCGTCACCGCGGTCTCCGTCCACCCGGGCATCTGCGAGACGGACCTGCTCCCCCTCTACGACATCCAGGGCGACACCGCCGCCCAGGGCGCGACCCACGTGGTCCGACTGTGCGACCCGTCCATCGACGTCGTCAACGGCGCCTACTACGACCGCGACCAGCGCGTCGACCCGGCACCCGCCGCCACCGAGGACCGCACCGTCAAGCGCCTCACCAAACTCGCCGACCAACTCGTCGGCCAGCACGCCTGAAACACACCGGCGACCGAGGCGTCACGAGGCGCCCTCCCTCCCCTCCATCCGAAAGGCCCGTACGTCCCATGTCCAAGCGCGCCCGCAAGAAGAAGGCCCGCCGCAAGAAGAAGGCCAACCACGGCGGCAAAGCCAACCAGGGCTGAACCACCGGGCGGGGCGGCACCCAGTCGCCCCGCCCGGTGGCCCGGCCGGCGTCATGGCGCCGTCAGGGTCTCCCGCGCCCGCGTAAAGGAATCGCCAACGAGACACGACCGCTCCATCGGCGACGCTTCGATGAACGGGACACAGACACGCGGGACGCAGTCGCGGCGCGGAAGCACGGCTCGGATCACGCGAGGACGGCACAGACAAGGAGCGTGGCCCATGGCCGGTCCCCTCGGCCCGCGCGTCGTGGCCGGCGTGAGCGGTTCGCTGGGGAGCCTGACGGCTCTGCACCGGGCCGCCGCCGAAGCCCGCCTGCGCGGCGCCGAACTGTGGGCCGTGCTGGCCTGGGAGCCGCCCGGCGGCGACCTCCCCACCCGCGGCGGCTCCCACCCTCCGTCGCTGGTCGCCAAGTGGCACCGCATGGCGAACGAGCAGCTCATGGAGGCGCTGGGCACCGCCTTCGGCAGTGAGGGGCCCGGAGTCCCGCTCCAGCCCATGATCGGGCGCGGCAAGCCGGGCACGGTGCTGCTGACGGCTGCCGACCGCAACGACGATCTCCTGGTGATCGGCGCCGGAGCGCGCGGCAGGCTGCGCCGCGCGGTGCGGCCGTCCGTCGCCAGGTACTGCGTGGCACGCGCCCGCTGCACGGTGCTGGCCGTTCCCCCTTCTCCCCTGCACCACGCCCTCACCGCCGCACACCGCCGCAACGTGTGGAAACTCCCGCTCACCACCCGCGGGTTGACCGACTGAAGCGTGCCGCGCCCCTGTGATGACGCCGAGCGTCTCCAATACGTGGGTGACGTCTCCGGTGCTGGGGTGACTGTGCAGGACGGACCACCACCAGGCATGCCACACGTTCTCCAGCGCCGCGCGCTCCGTCGCGGTCCAGTTGCGCCACCCGGCGGCGATGAACCAGGAGGCGACCATGTCGTGGTTGAGCTTGTCGGCAACGAGGAAACGGACGGTCCGGGGAGCCAACTTGCGGTACAGGCCGGGGAAATCGTCCCAGTGGCCGGGTACCTCGTGCGCGACGTGGTGGAGGCGACCCGGGCAGCGCCGCCATCCGGCTCCGCGCATGACTGCCGACGGAACCGGGCTGCGCCTCACGACGCAGCCCGGCACATCGCTCGCGTCAGTCCTCGCGGCTGGTGACCTCAAGGAGGTGGAACCCGAACTGGGTCTTCACCGGGCCCTGGATCGTGCCGACCGGAGCAGAGAAGACGACCGTGTCGAATTCCTTGACCATCTGACCCGGCCCGAACGACCCGAGGTCACCACCCTGACGCCCGGAGGGGCACGTGGAGTGCTGCTGAGCAAGCCCGGCGAAGTCTGCACCGGCCTCGATCTGCGCCTTCAGCTTCGACGCCTCGTCTTCACTGGCGACCAAGATGTGACGTGCGGTTGCCCTAGCCATTTCTTACACCTTTCAAGTACACGGCAATGCCACCAAGGGTTACACGCCCAGGGACCTTCCGGGTGGCAGCGATCACGGCTCCCGACCCGCCACAGGTCCCTTCGGCCTCCCCTGAGCGGCCTTCGTGAGTCAGGCATGCACCATCTCACAGACGGTCATCCCATGGCCCATCGGACAGGCCCTTTCGCTGCTCTCGGTGCCGGTCCACCGGCACGACACCTCGGCCGCACCGCATGATCCGCCGGGCCGAACCCGGCGGTCCGCCGGATCCACGAGTCGGGAAAGTCGGCGAATTCGGAAAATTAGGAGAATGGGTTGAATTAGGAGAATCGAGGCAGTTCGGTCTCCCGCGCGTGTCCGGCGGGTTCGTCCCGCAGGCGATCAGGGGTTCCGGAAGCTCGGCGCCGGCGTACCGATCGTCCTGGAGAACGGACCGCCGCGGCCGAGCAGCCGCCCATGACGAAGACTCCACATGCGTCGACGCCCCGGCCTCCGCGGGCGACTCCCTTCCTCTATGGCGGTCAAGTGCCCTGTCATGCAGGCGAGTTGTGGCTGCCGCAGGCGGACACGAGTGACCGCGGCGGTCCGGGTGGGGCCCTTGGAGTTCGGCCGGGGCGCACGCGAGTCGCTGTCGCACACGTCGGCTCCGTAAAGTGGGGGACATGTCGGCGGAGTCCCCCCTCATACAAAGCATGCGTTCGGCCGTTGCCGCGACGCCCGATGACGTACCACTGCGGCTCCACTTGGCCGAGCTGCTGCTGACCGCGGGGTGCGACGACGCCGCGGTCGGCGAGGCCGCCGTGGCATTGCAGCAGGCGCCCGGGGATGCCCAGGCACGCGAGGTGATGCTCCGGGCCCTGACCGGTGCTGCCGCGTCCCCGCCCCGCGAGGCCGTGCCACCCGCGTCATCGCAGGCCGCACCGCCCGCCCAACCTCCCACCACCACATCGCCGGCCGCCGGCCCCGCCCCGACCCCGGGATTCGACTGGAAGGCCGCCCAGGACCAGGTCGGCGACATCGTCCCGCCACGGTTCGTCGAGGCGCCGCTCGCCGTCGACGGCAGTGGCGACCCCGGGGACGCCGCCGCCTGGGACGTGGAACGGCCAGGCACCGTCCGGCTCGCCGACGTGGGCGGCATGCAGCAGGTCAAGGAGCGGCTCGAAGCCGCCTTCCTGGCGCCGCTGCGCAATCCGGAGCTGCGCCGCCTGTACGGCAAGAGCCTGCGCGGCGGGCTCCTGCTCTACGGGCCGCCCGGCTGCGGCAAGACCTTCATCGCACGGGCCGTCGCCGGTGAACTCGGGGCGAGTTTCCTGTCCGTGTCGGTCACCGACGTGCTCGACATGTGGATCGGCAACTCCGAGCGCAATATGCACGAGCTCTTCCAGACCGCGCGCCGCCAGGCACCGTGCGTGGTCTTCCTGGACGAGCTGGACGCGCTCGGCGGAAAGCGCAGCCGCACCCAGAGCGCCGGTATGCGCAACACCGTCAACCAGCTGCTCACGGAGCTGGACGGCGTCGAGGCGGACGCCAACGAGGGCGTGTTCGTGCTCGCCGCCACCAACGTGCCCTGGGACGTGGACGTCGCCCTGCGCCGGCCCGGTCGACTGGACCGGACCCTGCTGGTACTGCCGCCCGACGCGCCGGCCCGGGAGGCGATCCTCCGCTACCACCTGCGGGAGCGGCCCATCGAGAACGTCGACCTCGGCAAGCTGGTCAAGGCCACCGACGGCCTCTCCGGCGCCGACCTGGCCCATGTCTGCGAGGGCGCGGCCGAGCACGCGCTGTTGGACTCGGCCCGCACCGGCACCGTCCGCATGATCGGGATGCCGGACCTGCTGGCCGCGGCGGGGCAGGTCGCGCCCTCGACGGAGCCGTGGTTCGCGGCCGCCCGCAACGTGGCGATGTACGCGAACGACGGCGGCATGTACGACGACCTGGTGGCCTACCTGAAGAAGAAGCGCAAACTGTGACCACACTGCACCCGACCGTCGAACGGGCCCAGGCCCTGATCGACTTCGAACGCCACGACCAGGCACGGGACCTGCTGGCACGGCACCTCGCCGAGGTCCCCGACGACCTCAGCGCCTGGATAAAGATCGGCTACTGCCACCTCAACACCGGCCAAGCGGAACAGGCCCGGGACGCGGCGAGCCAGGCGCTCAAGCTGGCGCCCGCGGACTACGGGGCGTTCATCCTGCGCGCCCAGGCACTGACCCGCGGGGCCGGCTCGTCATGGCGCGAGGCCGAGCCCGTCCTGCGGGAAGCGGTCCGCGCCGACCCCGGCCACTGGTTCGGCTACGCCATGCTCGCCGACGCCGTGTGCCGCATGTCGCTGATCCGCTACGCCCAGGCCAACAACCTCAAGGAACTCCCCCGCGACGGACTCGACGCCGTGCTGTGCGAGGCGGCCAACCTGGCCGCGAAGGCGCTGCAGCTGGGCCCCGAGGAGGTCTACGCCCACGAAGTCGCCATCCAGATCGCCAGCTTCGCCCTCGACACCGAGGCCGTCGACCGGTTCGACCGCGCTCTCCTCCGGATCGACCCCACGCACGCCGAGGCCCTGGCCCGGCAGACCCGGAAGGCCGCCCGGGCACCGGGCGTCAAGGCCGCCGAGGCCGCCGACCTCTACGCCTCCGGGCTCGCCGCCGCACCGGACTCCACCGACCTGCGACGCGGCCTCGACGAGGCCACCTACCGCATGCTGCGCGGAGTGCGGTGGCTGGCCCTGCTCTGCGTCGGCCTCGCCGGAGCGATGCTGGACCTGTTCGCCGTCGAGGGCAAGGTGCAGCGGGAGCTGCCGCTGCCGCTCGGCCAGCGTCTGTGGTACCTCGTCCCGATGACCGTCATCTGGCTCGTCGGCGCCCTGCTGCGCTACCGGCGACGACGCGCCGGCGTCCGACTCAACGTCCAGTCCCTGATCCGCCGCCACCGGTGGTCCCGCATCGTGCTGGGCCAGGCAGCCTGGGCGATGCTGTGCGCGCTGATCATCTCCCAAGTCCCCTGGACCGCACGGACATTGCCCCAGGTGCTGTTCTGGGCCGGGCTGGCACCGACCTTCGCCACCCTCTGGTTCGACCGGCCGAGGACCCGCTGACCGACGCCCCGCGCCCGCCCAGGCGACGTCTCCCTCACCGAGCGGCAGCCGCCTCCCCCGGGCGGCGGAGGCGGATCGTTCGGGTGGTCGATGCCGTGCCGTCGCGGTCGGTGCGACGTTCGAGGCATGAGTGACGACAGGCAACAACCAGGGACCCTCGGGCGCGCGTGGTGGCAGGGCCGGCCGCGTCGGGTGGGGTTGGTGACGGTGCTCTGGGGGACGGCGTACGCCGCCTTCGGAGTCGTCTGCGCAGTGATCGGGACACCGCTGTTTCATGGCGTCGGCGCCCCCGCCCCCGCCGGCCTCGACTACGCCGTCGTGGTGGTCGGCGCACTGGCGGCCCTGGTCTCCGCGGGGGCGGTGCGGTACGGCGTGCGGACGAGGGTGCGGGCACTGCTCTGGACGGTCTGCGGGCTCTCCGGGATCGCCGCGTTCGGCCTGCTGATGGACGTGATCACGCTGATGTTCGGCCAGGGCGTGGACAGTTGGGCGGCCGCCGCCAACCATGCCCTGGCCGCCGTCGGTGTGTGCCTGCTCGTCGCCACCGGCCGCTCCGGCCACCGCCCGCCCACCGGGGCCCGTGCACCGGCACCGTCCTGTGCTCCCGCCGGGGTCCAACTCGCCGCCTGTGCCGGCACGACTGCCTTCCTGCCGTACTGCGCGATGAAGTCGTCCTGGGCGTTCGGAGGGACCTTCGCGGGGACGCGCATCGAGGAGATTCTCGCGACCTCCCGGCGCAACGGGGCCTCGGAGATGTGGCTCACCCTGGAGTCCTGGGGCCTGGACGCCACCGTGCTGCTGGCCGCGCTCGGCACCTTCCTGCTCTGGGGCCTGGTGCGTCCCTGGGGCCAGGTCTTCCCCCGCTGGACGCTGTTTCTGCACGGTCGGCGCGTTCCGCGCTGGCTCCCGCTCGCCCCGGCCCTGATCGGCGCCGCCACCCTCGCCCCGTACGGGGTGCTGGGCACCGGCTACTGCGCCCTGGTCTCGACCGGCGTGCTGGCGATCCGACCGGGCGACTTCCACTCCTCGCAGTCCGCACTGCTGGTCAGTTGGATCGGCATGATCGCGTTCGCCGGGTATGGAGTCACCCTGGCAGTGGCCGCCCGCTCGTACTGGCTCCGGACCCGCCCGACCGGTCAGGTGCGTACCGGCGACGGGCAGGCCAGCGGTGTCCGGCAGATCCGATGACTTCGGCTCAGCCTCGGTTGCGGCCGCCGCCGAGTCCTTGCGATCGGCGGCGTGTGCGTGGGGTGCGGTGGCTCACGGGTGGTACTTCTCCGCGACCGTCTCGGCGGCGCCGGACTTGCGGTCCATGGTGACGCGGACGGTCACGCTGTCGGTCTTCGCCGCCTTCTCCAGTTGCTCCACGGTGCACTTCGAGGTGCCGTAGCCGTCCGTACCGATGGTCACGCTGCCGCCGTCGACGGAGCAGATCGCGGCCGCGCCGAGAATCCGCGTGGCGTTGGCGACGAAGAACGCCTGCTCCATGCCGCCGCCCTGGGGCTTGACGGTGAGCTTGCCTGGCGCGAGGTACCCCAGCGTGCCGACGAGGGTGCGGTGGTTACCCGCGTGGGCGACACCGCCCCCGCCGGAGGCGGACTGGTTGCCAGTGGCGCCGCCGTTACCGGCGTGCGCGCCGGTCCCCGACGTCCGGCCGGTGGACGGCGTCGCGGCGGACCGGCCGCCGTTGTGGCCCTGCGCGCCGGTGTTGTCCGAGGAGGAGCCGCTCGTGGGCTGTGTCGGGGCCGCGGTGCCGGCAGCGCCCGGCGTCCCGGATCCCTGCCCACAGGCCGTGACCCCCAGGCCCAGCGCCGCGGCGGCGACGATCGTGACGGCTATGCGGCGGCCGGTGCGGCCGCGGAAGCGGTTGGCGGGGGTGGCGGTGTTCATCGGGTCTCCCGTTGCTGTTTTCGCTCGTCTCGCTCTCGGACGGCACTCAGCCTCGACGACCGGGATGGCGTTCCACTAACGGATGGCTAATACGGCGCAGGCGCATCGGTACCCCGCAACACACTCGCCGTCGAACACCGCACCACGCGTGCCGTCGAGGACATTGCCGTGCCCGGCGCCGGGCCCTTCACGCAAGACCGGAATGTCTAATTCAAGCCAGATGTCAGACGACAGGGGAGATTCAGACATAAGGTCTGCATCGCGTACCGAGTGTGCGCCCATCGTCCCGTCTATAACGTTTCGTAAGGATGCGCCCTCTGTGATACGCACCAGAGCCCGCCACCGTGCTTCCCTGTCCGCCGCAGCGGTTGTGACCGCGGCACTGCTCGCCCTCACCGGCTGCCAACCCAGCGCCGGCGGCGGGGACAAGGGGAATCCGTCGCCCTCCGCTTCGGTCTCGGCGTCGGCCTCGCATTCGCCTTCCCCGTCCCCCAGCCCGTCGAGCGCCTCCCCCTCGCCGTCCGCCACGACCGCGTCGCCGACGCCCGCGGCCCCGACGGAGAATCCCGGGACCCGGACGGGTTCGGATTCCGGTTCCGGCTCCTCGTCCGGTTCGGGATCGGCTTCCTCGGGTGGATCGTCCTCCGGCAGCACTTCCGGCTCCTCGGACACCGCCGATGTCATCCTCTCCCCCTCCGGGCGGCACTATCAGCGCGGTCAGTTCTGCAAGAAGGCCCATCTCGGTCTGACCACGCGCGACGCGCACGGCAATCAGCTGTTCTGCGCCATGCAGAGCGGACGACCTCACTGGCAGTGAGCCCCCTCCCGCACCGCCACGGTGCGGTCGCGCTCGTCGATCGCCGTGCGGCCGGGGAAGGGGGAGGTCGGCAGCCGGTGGCAGGCCCGGGAGGACGGCACATGCGTCGCCCGGGCCCGCGCCGCGCCCGTGTCGTTCGTCCGGTGTCGCGCGCGGAGACCGGGCCCTGTCAGGCCGTGCGGACCGTCTCGGCGAGCCCGGCCACGCGGGCCAGGGTCGGCTGCGCGAGGAAGTCGGGCGCCCGGCGGGTGAACGCCTCGGCTCCCGCGGCCCCGACGATCTCGCCGGCGACCTCCGCGACCATGGCGATCATCGCCAGCGAATCCCCGCCCAGTTGGTGGAAGTCGCTGGCCGGGCCCAACCCGTCCACATCGGTGTCCAGCACCCGCGCCCAGATCTTCGCGACGGCCGCCTCGGGGGCGCTCAACGGCGTCGCGTCACCGGGCGCCGCCGCGTCGGCGAACGGGTCCGGCAGCGCCGACGCCGCGACCTTGCCGTTCACGGTCCGCGGGATCTCCTCGACCGCCAGCATGGCGGCGGGCACCATGTACGACGGCAGGTGTTCGAGGAGGTGGTCCGTCAGCTCCGCCATCTCGACCGGGGGGACGTCGGGCCGCGGCACGACGTAGCCGCACAGCGCCCGGTCCGTCCGGCCGGGCGGGGTGCGCGGGACGACGACCGCGGCGGCGACCGCCGGGTGCGTCTCCAGTGTGAAGGCGATCTCCGACGGTTCGATGCGGTGGCCGCGCACCTTGACCTGGTCGTCGACGCGCCCGCAGCACTCCACCTCGCCCGACGGCAGTCGGCGCGCCAGGTCTCCGGTGCGGTAGGCGCGGGTGCCGTCGGCCAGGCGCACGAACCGCTGCCGGGTCAGGTCCGGGCGTCCGCGGTAGCCGCGGGCGAGTTGCACACCGCCGATGTAGAGCTCGCCCGTCTCGCCCGGGGCGACGAAACGGCGCTCCGCGTCGAGCAGGAACAGCGAGACCCCGTCCTGCGGCAGCCCGATCGGCACGTTCGCGCCGGTGTCCCGCTCGGCGTCGAAGACGTGGTGGCTGACCCCGATGGTCGCCTCGGCCGGCCCGTAGAGGTTGATGATGCGGCATTCCGGGCCGAACATCTCGCGGGCCCGTAGCGCGAGGGCCCGGGTGAACTGCTCGCCGATCACCATCAGCGTGCCGACCGCGCCGGGGCGCAGCCCCAACCGGGTCATCAGGTCGAGGTGCGACGGCGTCAGCGCGAGGGCGGTCGCACCGTCGTCGATCACCTCCTGCAACGACAGGTGGTCCAGCTCGTCGCGCATGAGCAGCAGCGTCCCGCCGACCAGGAACGGCAGGACCAGGGAGATCTGCGCGACGTCGAAGGAGAGCGAACACAGCAGGGGGAGCCGGGTGTGCGGACCGATGCCGTGCTCGCGCACCGCCCAGTCCGCGTAGTTGCTCAGGCTGCGGTGCTCGATGTCGACGCCCTTGGGGTGGCCGGTCGAGCCGGAGGTGTACACCACGTACGCCAGGTCCGACGGCGCGGGGGACGTCGGCGGCGCGGCGGGGTCGGCCGCGTACGACAGCTCGTCCAGCACCAGCGGTTCGCAGCCGTCGGGCAGGAAGTCCCTCTGGCCGTACGGGTGTTGGGTCAGGCACAGCGGTGCCCGCGCGTCCTGGAGCAGGGCGCGCAGGCGCCCGTCCGGGTGCTTGGTGTCCATCGGGAGGTACGCCGCGCCGGCCAGCAGTGCTCCCCAGGCGCCGGTGACCGCGGCCGCCGAGCGGTCCGCGCACAGTCCGACGACCGTGTCCCGGCCGATGCCGCGGGCCCGCAGCTCGGCGGCGATCACCCGTGCCCGGCGGTCGAGTTCGCGGTAGCTCATCTCGCCTTCGGGGCCGCTGATCGCCACGGCGTCGGGCTGGGACCGCACCTGGTCCCGGAACAGCTCGACCACCGTCCGGTCCCTGGACCCGGCGTCCCGGTCGGCCGGGACCGGCGGCGGCAGCAGCGTCGCCTGCGCGCGGTGGACCGCGGGCGACAGGCTCTCGCAGAGCGTGTCGAGCAGCCGCTCCGCGCGGGCCTCGGTCTCCTCGCCCGGCCACCAGGACAGGGTCAGCTCGGTACGGCCCTCGGACTCCACGACGTTCAGCCCCGGCGGGCTCGCCGGCTCGCGCGGGCAGAGCAGATAGAGCGCGCCCGGCTCGAAGTCGTCGGTGGCGAACGCGTCGAGGGAGGTCCGGCCGAGGCTGTTCACCCCGGCCACGGAGGAGAACCGGTCCGTCCGGCGCGCTTTGCGGTCCACCCCGCGCACTATCACGCGCAGCAGACCCAGTGGAACCTTCAGCACCTCCGGCCCCGGCGCGCGCACGGTCCCGCGGCGTTCGGACAGCACCGTCAGCAGCTGCTGCTGAGTGGCCTCCCACCCCTGGTCCGGGGTGACCTGGAGCGAGACGGTGACCGCGAAGTTGGACGTGGACCGCACCTCCGGGTGGAACGGCCGCAGGTCCACCGGGATGCTGACCGGCGCGGTCGACTGCCCCGTAAGTCGGGCCAGTTCGGTGGCCAGCCGCGCGGCCACCGCCGGGAAGGTGCCGTCCACCGAGCGCCGCCACCAGCGGTAGCCGCCGAACCGCGCGTCCGCCGGCACGCCGAGCAGCGACGGGAGGACGAACTCCTGGCCACCGGCGTCCGCCTGGGCGATCAGCGGGTCGTCCAGCTCGGCCACGGTCGTCACCGACAGCGCGCCCTCGGGCTGTTCGCCGCGCAGTGCCCGGAAGACGTCGAGTGCCCACATCCGCAGCCCGCGCGCGTCCATCACCGCGTGCGAGGCCCGGAAGGCGACGGCCGGGAACTCCCCGTCGAACAGCACGACTTCGCAGTACGCGCCGCGCACCGGCAGGGGGCGGCGCAGTTCCGCGACGTCGTTGAGGGTGCTGCGGTCCAGCACCGTGCCGGCCGCGAGCCGGACCGGTGGCGGCTGGCCGCTGTCCGACCAGCGGGAGCCGTGGCGGGCCAGCCGGGCGCCGGGGCAGTACTCCGCGGCCACCGCGACCGCCCGGCGGAGCTCCGCGTCCGCGATCCGGCCGGTGCCCTCGACGACGAGGTTGAGCACCGGCGACAGCCCGTGGGGGAACCCCAGGTACCAGTGCTCGAAGGGCACCACTGTTCTGGCAAAGCGATCATTGTCCGCCGTGGTGGCTGATTTCGACATCATCCCCGCATCGAACTGCTCCCGACACTATGCAAATCACTAGAGCGTTCGACACCATCCGACCCCAATTCTGGAGGAAGTGCAGCAAAACCGAACAGAGCGCGCGGCCGATGATGCGGAGATGCGGAGATGATGCGGATACGGCCCCGGCCTCGGCGGTGCGCTCCTTGACCGTGGGCGGTGCGGGCCACGCGGCGCGCCCCGATATCGCCCCCCTTGCGCCGATCGCTCCGGACGCGCAGCGCGTCCAGGCCCGGCGCGTCGCGGTCGACGGTCGGACCCGAATCGTCGTCGCCCCCCGTCGGAGCCGCGGCCGCCGAAGGGCCGGCGGGCGGCGGTGACGGCCCCGGGACCGCCCCCACCCTCGCGGCCGCAAAGCCGAAAGGGTTCACAAATGATCACCTTGGGCGTGTTGCGACCGATATGCCGCATACGGTGGTTGTGCGTGGCGGTCACGGTGCGCTGGCCGCCGGAAGGGATGGACGTGGACGGTAGTGACCGTGGCGAAGAGCCGCGCCGCCCCGAGCCCCACACGCCGGACGGCAACGCCGGCGACAGCCCGTCGGAGCGGGGCGGGCAGGCGGGGAAGGGCCGGCCCGATGCGGACGGGCAGGAGGGGAAGGACCGGCCCGATGCGGACCGACAGAAACAGAAGGGGAGCGGTCCGCCACCACGAGCCGGAGCGGTGAAGCGCCCCGCCGGTAGCCCCGCGGGCCGTCCCCCGGAGTCTGCGCAGGCGACTCCCGCGCAGCGGCCCGCCGGCGCTCCCGGTCGGCCGACCGCACGGTGGAGTTCTCCGCCACCGGGCCCCGCCCGTCCGGGTTTCTGGCGCAGCCCGCTGCGGGGGCCGTGGCTGACCTCGGTGTTCGGACTGGTCCTGCTCCTCGGCATCACCGTGCTGTTCGTCACCGGACTGCTGTCGTACGCCGCGTACAACCCGAACCTGGCACCGGGCAACGACCACACACCGGACAAGGGCTGGCTGGGCTTCTACCTCTTCCCCTGGCCGACCCGGCCCTACTGGCTCTACCGCCTCACCCAGGGAGTCCACGTCACCCTGGGCGTGGTGCTCATCCCCGTGCTGCTGGCGAAGCTCTGGTCGGTCATCCCGAAGCTGTTCGCCTGGCCACCGCTGCGGTCACCGCGCCACGCGTTGGAACGGCTCTCGCTGCTGCTGCTCGTGGGCGGCGTGCTGTTCGAGTTCGTCACGGGCGTGCTCAACATCCAGTTGCACTACATCTTCCCCGGGTCCTTCTACCCCCTGCACTTCTACGGTGCCTGGGTCTTCATCGGCGCCTTCGTCGTCCACGTCGTCTTCCGCATCCCCACCATGACAACGGCGTTGCGCAGCCGCCGCTGGCGCACCGAGCTGCGTACCCCCACCGCCCGTACCCGGCCCGAACCGCCGGACGACACCGGTCTGGTGACCCCCGACCCCGCACCGCCCACGATGTCCCGGCGCGGCGCGCTCGGCATGGTGGGCGCGGGGTCGCTGGTGCTCCTCGTCGTGACGGCGGGTCAGAGCATCGGCGGGGCCCTCCGCAGGACCGCGCTGCTGGCGCCGCACGGGCGGGAACCGGGCACGGGGCCCAACGGCTTCCAGATCAACAAGACCGCCGCGGCGGTCGGTATCCGCGCCCGCGACATCGGTCCCGACTGGCGCCTCGTCGTACGCGGTCCCGGCCAGGAACGGCGCTTCACCCGGGAGCAGGTACTGGCCCTGCCGCAACACATGGCCGCCCTGCCGATCGCCTGTGTGGAAGGCTGGTCCACCGACGACCAGATCTGGAGCGGCGTGCGGCTGCAGGACCTGGCGGCCCTGGTCGGACTGCGGGAGAGCCCACCCGGTGTCTTCGTCGAGTCCGCCCAGCGTTCCGGATCCTTCAACTCCGCCCATCTGCGCGACAACCAGGTCCGCGACCCCAGGGCACTGCTGGCGCTGCGGGTCAACGGTGCGGACCTCTCCGTCGACCACGGCTATCCGGCGCGGATCATCGTCCCCGCCAACCCCGGTGTGCACAACACCAAATGGGTCACCCGCCTCACCTTCGGAGCGCCACGGTGAGGGGCCGGGCAAAGGGTCCGGCAGAGGGCATCCGCGCGCACTACGGCGGCTCCCTCGCACACCTCGTCCTGGTCCTGTGCTCCTTCGCGCTGACCTGCTACGCCGGGCTCCGGCTGCTGCGCGGGGACACGCTCGGCATCGTCATCTGGTTCGTCGGTGCCGCGCTCCTGCACGATCTGGTCCTCCTCCCGCTCTACACCGTCACCGACCGCCTGGTACAACGCCTGTTCCGTGGCCACCGGGGCCGAAAGCCCCGGAGCCGGGACACCGCGGGCGGCACCCGCCCGGTGACCGGCCGCGTCAACTACATCCGGGTACCCGCCTTCGTGGCCCTTCTACTGCTCCTGGTCTGGTACCCGCTCGTCCTCGGCCGGGTCCCGGGCTTCACCGCCTACACCGGCCTGCCCGCCGACGTCTTCTGGGGGCGCTGGCTGCTGATCACCGCCGTTCTCTTCGCGGCCTCCGCCGCATGCCTGCTGGTCACCATGTGGCGGGCTCGCCCGCGCCGGGACCGAGTCGGCAGATGAATCGCCCCGAACGTGCCGGCCGCCACCGTGGAACGAGGACGGTTCCCGGACCGGAACCGCACACGCCGAAAGGCACCCCGTCCGATGAGCACCGACGAACAGGCGCCTGAGCCCGGCGCGGGCCCCCGCGCCCGGCACGAGGACCCCTATGCCCGCGCGCTCGCGAAGGGCCGCGGCCCCCTGTACATGCGCTGTACGGACGGGGGGATCCTGCTGTCCGAGGTGGACCGCTGGTGTTCCGCACCGGACCCCGCCGACCTCAGCGTCCTGCGGCGCTGCCAGGGGGCGGTCCTGGACATCGGCTGCGGTCCGGGGCGGTTGGTCAGCGCCCTCCGGGCACGCGGCCACGTCGTGCTCGGCATCGACATCAGCGACGCGGCCGTCGCGCGGACCGAGCACACCGGGGGCATCGCGCTGTGCCGGTCCGTCTTCGACAGGCTTCCGGGCGAAGGACTCTGGAACACCGCCCTGCTCATGGACGGCAACATCGGCATCGGCGGCGATCCGCGGGCACTGCTGGCGCGCATCGGTTCTCTGGTGGCGCCCGACGGAACCCTGCTGGTGGAAGCGGCTCGGCAGGACGTCGACGAGCGGCTGAACGTGCGGTTCGACGACGGCCGCGGCCACCTGGGCAGCCCGTTCCCCTGGGCCCGTGTCGGCCTCGCCGCGCTGCGCCGTGAGGCGGCGGTCACCGGCTGGCGGACCGGTGACCACTGGACGCTCGACGACCGCCACTTCCTCGCACTGCGGCACCGTCGAGGCGCCGGCTCCGACCGCGGCCCGGCACCGGCCGGCAGCTAGGACGGCGCACGACGGTCGTCCCTCGGCGGGCGGTCGTCACCAGCCGGTCAGCAGAAGGTGGTTGACCAGCAGCGCGAGGACGGCCTGCGCGGCCAGCCACCAGCCGTGCGTCCGGCGCGGCAGCAGCGCGCAGGCCGGCAGCAGCCAGAGGGCGAAGGGCAGCCAGATGCGTTCGGTCTCCGCCTTGCTCATGCCGGACACGTCGGCGAGGAGCATCACGCACAACGCCGCTCCGACCAGTACGGACAGCGCGCCACGCCCGCGCGGCGCCACGCGCCGCATCCCCCGCACGGCAGGGAACAGCCGACCGACCGCACGGCCCAGCCCCGCGACCGTCGCGAGACCCACCGTCACGACCTGGGCAGCCAGGTTGGCCCAGACGAAGTAGGCGTACGGGCGCACCTTCGCGGCGCCCTGGTAGTACCGCTCGACGAGGGTGGCGTACCCCTCGGGCCACCAGAACCCCAGGGCGGTGAAGGCCACCACCCACGGCACGGCTCCCGCCAGCACGTACGGCAGCGGACGGGCCGAGCGGGCCAGGAGCAGCACGGCGACACCCAGCACCGCCAGGACGGTCAGGCCGTAGGAGAGGTACCAGGTGAGCCCCAGCAGCAGCCCGGCGCCCAGGGCGGCCAGGCGGGGCGCCCTGGTGGTGCGGGTGGCCGCCAGTGCGAGCAGGGCGATGGCCCAGGCGGACACGCCGGCGAAGTAGCCGTCGGCACTGACGCCGATCCACACCGCCGCGGGGGCCAGTGCCAGGAACGGGGCTGCCAGCCGGGCCGGGCGCTCGCCGCACAGCGCCCGTACCGTCACCATGACCGCGACCGCGCCGGACGACCCGATGGTGATGCACCAGGCCGCCGCCCAGGCACCGCCGCCCAGTCCGATCCGGTCCAGGCCGACGAACGTCAGCAGCGCGCCGGGCGGGTGTCCCGCCACGTGCGCGGGCCAGTTGTGCGGCGAGTCGGCCAGGATGTGCTGGGTGAAGTCCCGCAGGAAGGCGGGCACGTCGTGCACGTCGGCGACCGACCGCAGGTACTCCATGCTGCTGGTGAGCCGTCCGGCGACCCCCCGCTGCCAGCCGTCCACGAGCGCCAACGACCATGTCCAGGCCATCGACGCGCCCCATACGGCCGGCACCAGCGCCCGCCACCGCAGACGCCGCGCGATCCGCGGGCCGTGGCCCACCACGAGTACGGCCACCACGAGCGCGGCCGGGGTCCCGGGGCCCACGTGCGGCAGCCACGACGCGTACACCGGGGGCCAGCCGAGTCGCAGGATCCCCTCGGTCCCGTAGACGGTCCGGTTGACGACGTTCCCGACGACCACCGCGAGGGCGAACAGGACCACCGCGGCCGCCACCGCCCACAGATCGCGGCGCCCCGCCCGTTTCCGCGCGGGCGTGGTCGCCGCGGCGCCGTGGGCGGCCGGACCGGCCGGCTCGCCGTCCCGGCCCGTGCATCCGCGGTCCTGGCGGACGGGGCGGGGGGTCACCGGCCGCCCGCCGGTCGCAGCCGGGCCAGGGTGGCGGCGAACCGGCCGCCGGGAGCGGCGTCCGCCACGCGTTCGGCGTCCTTAGCGGTGTCGACGTCGCGCAGCGGCGGCAGGTCCCGCACCCGCAGGCCGGCGGCGATCAGCCTGGCGCGCTGCGCGGCGCCGGTGTGGTCGGTGGACATGGGGACGCCGCGCAGCAGTCCGGGCTCGGGCGCGGCCAGGCCGAGCGCCCAGAATCCGCCGTCCTCGGCCGCCCCGAACCAGGCATCACAGTCGTCCCAGGCACCGATGTCCAGTGCGGGGGCGAGGAGTTGCGGCGTGACCTGGGGGGTGTCCATGCCGATGAGCAGCGTCGGTCCGGCGCTGTCCGCGAAGGCCGCGGCCAGCCGCTCGTCGAGGCCGCCGGTGCTCTGCGGCCGGATGTCGAAGCCGGGCGACAACCAGGTGCCCGGCCGGCCGTCGAGGACCACCACCCGCCGTCGGGCGGGCATCGCGCCGACGGCCCGGAGCGTGTCGCACAGCGCCGCCTCCGCCAACTGGGCGGCTTCGTCGGGGGTGTAGGGCGGGGTCAGGCGGGTCTTGACCCGTCCGGGCACCGGTTCCTTCGCGATGACCAGGATCGTCGTCGGCCCGGTCGGGCCGGTCAGCGGGCTCGGCCCGGTCGGAGCCGCCGGTGCGGTCGGGCGGGTCATCGCGTCACCGTCTCGGGTACCGGGGCCGTCAACCGCGGCTGGTTGAGGACGCTTCGCATGTCGCGGACCGCGTGCCAGGTGCCGCGCCAGGTGCCGGTGACCTTCGAGTGGCCGGTGCGCGGCCGGTAGGGCACGTCCCGCTCAGCGACCCGCCAGCCGGCGTCGGCGGCCCGGACGACCATCTGCAGCGGATAGCCGCTGCGGCGGTCCGTCAGGTCCAGGCCGAGCAGCGCGGCGCGGCGGGCGGCGCGCAGCGGACCGAGGTCGTGCAGCCGCAGCCCGGTACGCCGGCGCAGCATCTGCGCCAGGACGAGGTTCCCGGCCCGGGCGTGCGGCGGCCAGGCTCCGCGGCCCTGCGGCCGGCGGCGGCCCAGCACCAGATCGCTCTCCCCGTCCCGCACGGCGCGGACGAACGGTTCGAGCAGCGCCGGGTCGAGCGAGGCGTCGCAGTCGCAGAAGCAGACGATGTCCGCCTCGGCGGCGAGCAGTCCGGCATGGCAGGCGGCACCGAAGCCGCGACGCGGTTCGTGGACGACGGTGGCGCCGAGACCGCGGGCGATCTCGGCCGAGCCGTCGGTCGAGCCGTTGTCCACGACGATGGCCCGCCAACCGTCCGGGATGCGCGCCAGCACCCACGGCAGCGCGCCGGCCTCGTCCAGGCAGGGCAGCACGACGTCCACCGGGGCGGGGCGGTTCCTGCCGCGCCCGGGCTCCGCCGCGGGACGCGCGCCGGGGTCGATCGCGTCCGTCCCGCTCCCTTCCCGCGTCCCCTGCCGAGCGCCCTCCCGCATGCCTTCCCGCGCGAACTCCGCCATGCCTTCGGCGAATCCGGTCTCCGCGCGCCACCCCAGCTCGTCGGCGATCCGCCGGGACGAGGCGGTGATGTGCCGGACGTCGCCCAGCCGGTACTCCCCCGTCACCACCGGCTCCGGCCCGCCGTACGCCTCGGCCAGCGTGCGGGCCATCTCGCCGACGGTGTGCGGTTGTCCGCTGCCCGTGTTGTAGGCGGTCAGGGTGCCGGCCGCGCGGTCCGCGAGGGCCTCCAGCGCCACCGTGTTGGCCGCCGCGATGTCCCGGACGTGGACGAAGTCCCGCCGCTGGCTGCCGTCCTCGTAGACGGTGGGCGACTCGCCGCGGGCCAGCGCCGAGCGGAAGAACGAGGCCACCCCCGCGTACGGGGTGTCGCGCGGCATGCCCGGCCCGTAGACGTTGTGGTAGCGCAGCACGGTGGCCCGACCGCCGGTGGCGCGGGCCCAGGAGGCGGCGAGGTGCTCCTGGGCGAGCTTCGTCGCCGCGTACACATTGCGCGGGTCGACGGGCGCGTCCTCATGGACCAGGCCGGGCAGCAACGGGGCGTCGCAGCGCGGGCAGCCCGGCTCGAACCGCCCGGCCTCCAGCGCGTCGACCGCGCGCGGCCCCGGCCGCACCGTGCCGTGCGACGGGCAGCTGTAGCGGCCCTCCCCGTAGACCACCATCGATCCGGCGAGCACCAACTGGCGCACCTCCGCCGCGGCCATGGCCGCCAGCAGCACCGCCGTGCCCAGGTCGTTGGAGCCCACGTAGTCGGGCGCGTCCGCGAAGTCCTTGCCGAGGCCGACCATCGCCGCCTGGTGGCAGACCGCGTCGACGCCGACCAGGCCCGCCTCGACGGCCGCCCGATCGCGTACGTCGCCGACGATCCGGTGGACTCCGGGGCGGGGCGGTGGGGGCTCGGGATGGACCGAGGGCAGCAGCGCGTCGAACACGACGGGCTCATGGCCACGCGCGAGGAGCGCCTCGACGACCTGCGCCCCGATGAATCCGGCGCCACCGGTAACCAGTACTCGCATGCCGATCACGCTAGGCGCGCCACCTCGATCCGGCGCGCGCCACGACGAGCACGTCATGACTCCGTAAGATCCGGCCTCCGCCAGTCGGGTCGGTGCGACCTGCCGCTCGCCGACGCCGATCCGCCGCACGTGCGGCGGACGACTTCCCTTTCCCGGACCGACCGTTGGCCGGGTCGGGGGGCGGGGCTTCACCCGATGTGGTGATCGTCGACGCGGAAGGCGGCCTGCGCGGAATCGGGCCGCGTCGCATCCCGCGGGCGCCCGGCAGCAACGGAATCCGGGCGTCCTGGCCGGTCCCGCGTGCCCGCAGCGCGACGCCCCGACGAGCACTTTGCGCGCCTGGCGAATTACGCTTCGTATCCATGCGGGCCGTGTCGTCCACGCGAATCAGCCGCTCCCTGCCGTGGGCCGGAGCGGTGGTCGGCGTGCTGCTGACCACGCTCCTGCACGTCCTGTGCTGCTCACACGGCCCGACGGAAACCAACGCCCCGCGAGCCGACGCCCTGCTGTACGCGTCGCCCGTCACCTGCGGGCAGCCCCCCGCGGAAACCCACCGGGAGACCGCGGCGGGGCGGAGCGCGCCCGCTCCCGACCACGGTCCCCACTGCGGGGACTTGGACCAACCGACCATCCAACCACCGCGGGACGAAGGACTGGCAGGACCACCCGTCTCCGCGGTCGTGGCGCTCTGGTCCGCCGGCCCCCACGTGGGCATCCCGCCGCCGGCACCTCGCCGATCCCCCGCGCAGGCCACGGCGTTGTCCGACGGACCGACGCGGGCTCTCCTCGGCGTGTGGCGGAACTGATCGGTCCGCGCCGCCCCCGTACCAGGCGGGCCGCGCGGCGACCGCTCGCCTCCGCCCCTCTTCCTCGTCCTCGAACATCGGCCGGCCGCCTGTCGTGGCGCCGGCCGTAGGAGACGCACGCCATGAACCGTCCCACCTGCCCCACCCCGGCCATGCCTCCGGCCCAGTTCCCGACCGACGTCAAACACCCCCTGCACACCCCCGCCGGTCTCGTCGGCAACACGCCGGTCCTGTGGATCGGCGACCCCTTCACCGCCGCAGGCCGCGGTTTCTGGGCCAAGCTCGAAGGCCACAACCCCGGCGGCATCAAGGACCGCACCGCCCTGCACATGGTCCGTGCCGCCCTGGAGCGCGGTCGGCTCCGGCCCGGCGCCCGCATCATCGAATCGACCTCCGGCACCCTGGGCCTTGGTCTGGCACTGGCCGGCGCGGCCTACGGCCATCCGGTCACCGTGGTGACCGACCCCGGCATGGAACCGCTGATGACCGGGCTGCTCGCCGCGTACGGCGCCGCGGTCGACGTCGTCACCACCCCCCACCGGGAGGGCGGCTGGCAGGCGGCACGCCGACGGCGCGTCGAGGAACTCCTCGCCGCCCGTCCCGACGCGTGGTGCCCGGACCAGTACAACAACCCGGACAACGTCGTCGCCTACGCCCCGCTCGCCCGTGAACTCCTCGCGCAACTAGGGCGCATCGACACCCTCGTCGTCTCCGTCGGCACCGGTGGCCACTCCGCGGGCATCGGCTCGGTGCTGCGCGGCTGCTTCCCCCACCTGCGGATCGTCGGAGTCGACACCACCGGCTCGACGATCTTCGGTCAGCCCGCCGCCTCCCGCCTCATGCGCGGTCTGGGCTCCAGCATCCACCCCCGCAACGTCGCCTACCACCTCTTCGACGAGGTCCACTGGGTCGCCGCGCCCGAAGCCGTGTGGGCGGCCCGCCGCCTGGCCCGCGACCACTACGCCACCGGCGGCTGGAGCGTCGGAGCCGTCGCGCTGGTCGCCCGCTGGCTGGCCCGCACCCTGCCTCCGGAGGACCGGGTCGTCGCCGTCTTCCCCGACGGTCCGCAACGCTACGTCGGCACGGTCTTCGACGACGCCTACTGCCGCCGCCACGGCCTCTTGGGGCAGCTGCCCGCCGACGACCCGGACGAGATCGACGACCCCCGGGAGCGCACCGTCACCCGATGGACCCGCTGCACCCACATCACCGACCCCCTCGCCCGCCCCGCACGCCCCGACCTCGTGGGAGCCGCCCGATGAAGCACCTGTGGCAGCAGACCCGCTCCTTCCCGCCCGCCGCAAGGCTGTTGATGGCCAACCAGTTCGCCATCAACCTCGCCTTCTACATGCTGATGCCCTACCTCGCCTTCCACCTCTCCGACGGACTCGGCCTCGCCGCCTGGGCCGTCGGACTCGTCCTCGGCGTCCGCAACTTCTCCCAGCAGGGCATGTTCCTCATCGGGGGCACCCTCGCCGACCGCCTGGGGCACAAGATCCCCATCATGGCCGGGTGCCTCCTGCGCACCGTGGGCTTCGGCCTGCTCGGCTGGGTCGACAACCTGCCCGCCCTCATCGTCGCCTCCGCCGCGACGGGCTTCGCCGGCGCGCTGTTCAACCCGGCCGTCCGCGCCTACCTCGCCGCGGAGGCCGGTGAGCGGCGGGTGGACGCCTTCGCCACCTTCAACGTCTACTACCAGGCCGGCATGCTGCTCGGCCCGCTCGTCGGACTCGCCCTGCTGGCCGCCGACTTCCGGCTCGTGTGCACGGTCTCCGCCGCGCTCTTCGCCGCCCTCACCCTGCTGCAGTGGCGCGCACTGCCCGCACGTCCCCGCCACGGCACGGACAGCGGACACGAGAGCGTGCTGGCGCAGTGGCGCAGCGTCGTGGGCAACCGGCCCTTCGTGCTCTTCTCCGCGGCAATGATCGGCTCGTACGTCCTGACCTTCCAGGTCTACCTCGCCCTGCCGCTCGCCGTGACCGACGCCCTCGGCTCCCGGGGCACGGCGGTCACCAGCGGGCTGTTCGTCGTCTCGGCCGCGGTCGCCGTGGTGGGCCAACTACGGCTCACCGGCTGGGCCAAGGCCCGCTGGCAGCCCGGCGAGGCCCTGGTACGGGGCCTGGCGGCGATGGGGCTGGCGTTCGTCCCGCTCGCCCTCAGCCCGCGCGGCTCCTCGACGGCCGTGCTCGTCTCCCTGGTCGTGGCCGTGGTCCTCCTCGCGGCCGGATCCGCGATCGTCTACCCCTTCGAGATGGACACGGTCGTCGCCCTGTCCGGCAACCGCCTCGTCGCCACCCATTACGGCCTCTACAACACCGTCTCCGGACTGGGCATCACCCTGGGCAACCTCGGCACCGGCGCGCTCTGGGACTTCGCCGGGCGCCAGCACGCCACCTGGCTGACCTGGACAGCCCTGACGGCGACCGGCACGGCCTGCGCCGCGGCCGTCGCCGCCCTCGCCCGAACCGGACGCCTCGCCACACCGGAGCCACAGCCGGCCGCGGCCTAGGGTTCGCGGCCGCTGCGGGCCCGCGCCACGGTGCGGGCCCGCCTGCCCATCGGGGCCTTGCCCCACGGAGATCCGTCAGGAGCGTCCTAGACCTCCTTGCCGCGGGCGCGGCGGAAGCGGTCGAGGGCGGTGGAGAGGCTGACGATCGGGTCGGGATAGTCGAGGTCGGCTCGGTCCGCGGCGGGCAGTTTCCAGGGCTCGTGCACCAAACGGGGTGTCAGTCCGGCGAGTTCGGGGACCCAGCGGCGGACGTAGGTACCGTCCGGGTCGTACTTCTTGCTCTGGGTCACCGGGTTGAGGACCCGGTTCGGCCGGGTGTCGGTGCCGGTGCCGGCCATCCACTGCCAGTTGAGCTGGTTGTCGGCCACGTCTCCGTCGACCAGCCAGTACAGGAAGTGGGCCGCGCCGATCCGCCAGTCGACGTAGAGCGTCTTGGTCAGGAAGCTGGCGACGAGGAGCCGGGCCCGGTTGTGCATCCAGCCCTCGTGGCGCAGTTGCCGCATGGCCGCGTCGATCACCGGGTAGCCGGTGCGGCCTTCGCGCCAGGCGTCGATGTCGGCGCCCGCGGTGCGCTCCGTGCGCCAGTGGTCGTGCTTGGTGCGGTAGTCGGCGTGCGCGGTCTCCGGACGGGCGGCGAGGACCTGGTGGTGGAAGTCCCGCCAGGCGAGCTGCCGGACGAACGCCTCGGCGCCCGCACCACCGTGCCGGCGTGCCCGATGCACCAGTTCCACCGGGGACACCGTGCCGAAGTGCAGATGCGCGGAGAGGCGCGAGGTCGCGTCGGCGGCCAGGTCGTCGTGGGTGGTCTCATAGCCGTCGAGACCGCGCCGCCAGTACGCGGTGACCTGTTTGCGCGCCTGGCTCTCCCCGCCCGGCGGCAGGGCCGGGGACACCCCGACGTGGTCGCCGTGCGCCGGCACCTTCTCACCGCCCGCCCCATCGGGGACGACGACGCGCTCCGGGGCGCGGACGACCGGACGGAGCGGCGTCCGTGCCCAGTGCCGGTAGTACGGGGTGAAGACGGCGAAGTGGTCGGAGGAGGCAGGGGTCACCATGCCGGGCGGCACGGCGACGGTGACCGCGTCGTGCACGCACAGCCGCCGTCCCGCCGCCTCCAGGGCCGCGCGCAGCCGTTCCTCCCGGCGCGCGGCGAACCGGCTGTGCCCGGCCGCCATGTGCACCTCCTCGGCGTCCGTCCCGGTCACCACCCGGCACACCTCCTGCACCAGGTCGCCGGAGCGCACGACGAGGCGGCCGCCCCGCTCGCGCAGCCCGGCGTCCAGGTCGGCCAGGCAACCGTCGAGGAAGGCGCGGCGGTTGGGCGCGACGAAGCCGGTCGCCTCGACGGCGCGGTCCCGCACGAACAGCGGTACGACGGCATCAGCGGCGTCCAGGGCCGCGCGCAGCGGCGGATGGTCGGTCAGGCGCAGGTCGGCGGTGAACAGGACAACCGAGACATTCATGTGGGGCAGCTTCTCGCAGCCGGGCGTCGGGGACCGGTAGGGACGCTCAGTGCTCCGGTCCCGGCGGGGCCTGCGGATCGGGTCCGCCGGGACCGCCTGCGGTGGGCGCGCGCTCGGCGGCGCGGACGATGTTGCGGGCCATGCCGCCGAAGACGACGGCATGGAAGGGCCAGACGCTCCACCAGTACAGGTGGCCCAGCAGGCCGTGCGGATGGAACACCGCCCGCTGCCGGTAGCGCGCGCCCCCGGCGCCGGCCTCGTCCACGTGCATCTCCAGCCAGGCCAGGCCCGGCAGGCGCATCTCGGCGCGCAGCCGCAGCAGTCGGCCGCGTTCGATCTCCTCGACCCGCCAGAAGTCCAGCGAGTCGCCCACCCGAAGGCGCCGGGCGTCCCGTCGGCCCCGGCGCAGCCCGACCCCGCCGGCCAGCCGGTCCAGCCAACCGCGCACCGCCCAGGCCAGCGGGAAGGAGTACCAGCCGTGCTCGCCGCCGATGCCCTCGACGACCTCCCACAGGGTGTCGGCCCCGACCCGGGCGTCGCGTTCACGCAGGTCGGTGTAGAGGCTGCCGCCGGCCCAGTCGGGGTCGGTGGGCAGTGGGTCGCTGGGGGCACCGGGCACGGACGCCGACGACCAGCGGGTGGTGACCTGGGCGTCGCGGATGCGCTGCAGGGCGAGCGCGAGGGCGCGGTCGAAGCCGAGGGGGTGGCCGGGCGGGCCGGCCACATACCGTTCGAGGTCGTTCTCCCGGCACACCACCTCGTGCCGAAGGGATTCCGTCAGGGGGCGGGCGATCCGGGCCGGCACCGGCGTCACCAGGCCCACCCAGTGGCTGGACAGGCCGGGGGTGAGGACCGGCACCGGCAGGATCAGTCTCCGGGGCAGGCCGGCCACGGCCGCATAGCGGCGCATCATGTCGAGGTAGGTCAGCACCTCCGGGCCCCCGATGTCGAAGGTGCGGTTCACCTCGCGCGGCAGGGTCGCGCAGCCGGTCAGCAGCCGCAGGACGTCGCGTACGGCGATCGGCTGGATCCGGGTGTGCACCCAGCGCGGCGTGACCATCACCGGCAGCCGCTCGGTGAGGTAGCGCAGCATCTCGAAGCTGGCCGAGCCCGAGCCGATGATCACGGCGGCGCGCAGCACGGCCGTCGGCACTCCCGAGGCGAGCAGGATGCGGCCGACCTCCGCACGGGAGCGCAGGTGCGGCGACAGCTCCGCTTCGGGTACCGCCCGGGGAGTCAGTCCTCCCAGGTAGACGAGCCGGCCCACCCCTGCCCTGCGGGCCTGCTCGCCGAAGACCCGGGCCGCCGTGCGATCGGTCTCCTCGAAGCCCCGCCCGGTGCCGAGGGCGTGTACGAGGTAGTAGGCGACGTGCACGTCGCGCATGGCGCGCGCGACCGCGTCGGGATCGGTGACGTCGCCCTGGAAGATCTCCACGCGGTCGGCCCAGGGGTGGTCGCGCAGTTTGCCCGGTGTACGGGCCAGGCAGCGCACCCGGTGGCCCGCGTCGAGCAGTTCGGGGACCAGTCGGCCGCCGATGTAGCCGGTCGCGCCCGTCACCAGGCACGTCACGCCGCCGCCCGGGTGCCCGGTCGGTGTGGTGTCGTCGTCGGTCATGGTCGATCCCGCCGCCCGTCCTGTTCTCAGTCTGCCGCCGTGGTGGCGCACCTGTCATCCGTATCCCGCGCCGGTCGTCCGTCTCCACCGTGCGAGCGGGCCGCACGGATGCGCCCGGGTGCGGAGGCCAGGCGGGTGACGATCGGGCGCGCGGGCCCGGGGTGTGCCGCGGCACGGCGGTGAGCCGTCGGTGAGCGTGCGGTGAGCCCGCTCCGCCATCGTGAGGGCACCGCCGGTCCGGAACCGAGGACCGGCCACCGAGAAGGGGAGTTCGGCGATGACTTCGTTGACGGGGAAGACGGCACTGGTGACGGGCGGCTCGCGAGGGATCGGCCGGGCGGTGGCGCTGCGGCTGGCCGGCGAGGGCGCGCTGGTCGCGGTCCACTACGGCGACAACGCGGAGGCGGCCGAGACGACCGTGGCGCGCATCGAGGAGGCCGGTGGCCGGGCGTTCGCGGTTCGGGCGCGGTTCGGTGAAGGCGGCGCCGTGGAGCGGCTGTTCGAGGGGCTGACCGCCGGGCTCGCCGGCCGGGGGCTGGACGTCCTGGTCAACAACGCCGGCATCTCGTCGGCGCATGCGATCCGGGACGTGACGCCACGGGAGTGGGAGCGGCTGCTGGCGGTCAACGTCACGGCCCCGTTCTTCGTCATCCAGCGGGCCCTGCCGCTGCTGAACGACGGTGGCCGCATCATCAACATGGGGTCGACGGCCAGCCGTTTCGCGGTCTCGACGCAGATCGGGTACACGGTCACCAAGGCGGCGCTGGAGTCGTTGGCGCCGTCGCTGGCCAATGAACTCGGTCGGCGGGGCATCACGGTGAACACGGTCGCGCCCGGGGCGGTGCGGACCGATCTGACCGCCGGCTACACCGCGATCCCCGAGGTGGTGGCGGAACTTGAGGCGGTCACCGCGTTGGGGCGGCTCGGTGAGCCCGAGGACGTGGCCGACGTCGTCGGATTCCTGGCGGGGCCGCAGGGGCGGTGGATCACCGGCCGGACCATCGACGTGTCGGGCGGTACGTATCTCGGCCCCATCATGTGAGGCGGCGGGTGGCGTGGGAGCGTGCGGGTCCCCACTCCCCCGCGGTCCCTCTCCGCGACCGCTCAGGCACGGCCGGAGCGCGGGTCGATGAATAATCACCGGCATGCGCTTCGGAATCCTCGGCGGTACGCAGGCGTGGCGGGACGGCGGGGCGGAGGTGCCGCTGGGCGGTCCCGCGCGCCGGGCGCTGCTCGCCCTGTTGCTCGTCCGGCCCGGTGAGGTCGTCCCGGCCGAGCGGTTGGCCGACGGTGTCGGAGCCGCCGGGGGCGGTGCGGCGGAGGGGGCGCCGTCCGCCCATGCGCTCCAGTCCCAGGTGTCCCGGCTGCGCTCGGCCCTGGGCGGGGCGGCGGTGATCGAGCGCAGTGGGGCGGGCTATCGGCTGGTCGTCGCCGCGCAGCACGTCGATGCCGGGCGGTTCGAGGAGTTGGCCCGGGAGGGCCGGTCGGCGTTGCGGGAGGGCGATGCCGGGCGGGCGCGGGCGCTGCTGCGCGAGGGGTTGGCCCTGTGGCGGGGGCCGGCGCTCGCGGACGTCGCCGACAGCGCGCCGGGGCGGGCCGCGGCGGCGCGGCTGGAGGAGTTGCGGCTGACGGCGCTGGAGGACCGCTTCGAGGCCGAGCTGGTGATCGGTGAACACCGCGCCGCCGTACCCGAGTTGCGGGCGTTGCTGGACCGTCATCCGCTGCGGGAACGGCTCGCCGCGCTGCTGATGCGGGCGCTGTTCGCCGACGACGGGCAGGCCGCGGCGCTGGTGGTGTTCGAGCAGGTCAGGCGCCGCCTCGCGGAGGAGCTGGGCACCGGGCCGTCGGCGGAGCTGGCCGGGCTGCACCGGGAGCTGCTCAATACCGACGCCGCGCCGACGCCCACCGCGCCGCCCGCCCCGCTGACGGCCCTCGTCGGCCGCGCCGGGGAGGTGGCCGAGATAGGTGAACTCCTGGGCGGGGCACGGCTGGTGACGCTGACCGGGCCGGGCGGAGTCGGCAAGACCCGGCTGTCCGTCGAGGTCGCCGCGGCGGCGACCGGAGAGGTGTGCTTCGTGGAGCTGGGCGCGCTGCGCGACGCGGCCCTGCTCCCGCAGACCCTGCTCGTCGCCCTCGGCCTGCGCGAACGGGGCCTACACCTGACCCGCGACGACCAGGGCCCGCTGGACCGTCTGCGGACGGCGTTGTCGGGGCGGAGCCTGCTGCTCGTGCTGGACAACTGCGAGCACCTGGTCGAGGAGGTCGCCCTGGTCGCGGCACGCCTGCTGACGGCCTGTCCGCGCCTGCGGGTGCTGGCGACGAGCCGGGAGCCGCTCGGCGTCATCGGCGAACACCTGCACCCCGTGCGGCCGCTCGACGACCCCGCGGCCGAGGCGCTGTTCACCGACCGGGCCCGCGCCGTACGGCGCGCCTTCGTGCCCGACCCGGTCGCCGTACGACGTGTCTGTGCGGCCCTCGACAACCTGCCGTTGGCGATCGAGCTGGTGGCGGCCCGGCTGCGCACCCTGAGCCTGGAGGAGCTCGCGGCCCGCCTGCCCGACCGGTTGGCGGTCGCCGCGCGCGGCACCCGGGCGGCCGACGGGCGGCACCGGACGCTGCGTTCCACGGTCGCCTGGAGTTGGGACCTGCTCTCGGTGCCGGAGCAGCGGGCGGCGCGGCGCTTCTCGGTGTTCGCGGCGGGGGCGGGCGTGGAGACCGCGCTGCGGGTGTGCGACACCGACGAGGAGACACTGGAGTCGCTGGCCGACAAGTCGCTGCTGGACCGGTCCGGCGGGCGCTATCGCATGCTGGCCACGATCCGTGCCTTCGCCGCCGAGCAGCTGGACGCCGCGGGCGAGACGGCGGCGGTGCGGCGCGCCCACGCGCGGACGGTGCTGGAGCTGGTGCGCGCCGCCGAGCCATGGCTGCACCGCAGGGAACAGCTGTCCTGGTTGGCGGTCCTGGCGGCGGAACAGCCCGAGGTGCTGGCGGCCGTGCAGTGGGCCGTGGCCGCGTCCGAGACCGCGACGGCCCTGGAACTGCTCGCCTCGGTCGCGTCGTACCTGTGGATCCGCGGCCTGTCCGGCACGTTGGCACCGCAGGCCGCGGCCCTGCTGGACGCCGTGGGGGACGCTCCCCCGCCCGGGCTCGACGAGGAGTACGCCGTGTGCGTGCTGTTGGCCGCCTCGGGATCACCCGGGAGCCGCGCGGCCTGGCACGGGCACCGGGCCTCGGCCGAGCGGGCACTCGTCTCGGTGTGGTCGGCCGGGCGCGCGGGCCGCTGCCCGACCGCCCTCCTGTTGTGGATGATGCACAACGCCGGCGACGGCGACGCACCGGGCGCGTACGCCCTGGTGTCCGCCCAGCGCCACCGCCCCGACCCCTGGGTCAGTGCGGCCGCGCAGTACGTGACCGCGTTCGGCCCGCTCGGCGACGGGGACCTCGCCGAGGCCGAACGGGGCTTGCGCACGGCCGTCGGGCGGTTCCGCGCACTGGGCGAACGCTGGGGCACCGCGCTGGCCCTCGATGCGCTCGCCGGCCTGGTCGGCGTGCGCGGCGACCAGGCCGCCGCGATCGCGCTGACCGACGAAGCGCTCGCCCTCGCCGAGCAGTTGGGCGCCTGGGAGGACCATGCCGACTTCCTGGTCAACCGGGGGGACCACCGGGTGACCACCGACCCGGTGGCGGCCCGCGCCGACTACGCGCAGGCCGCCGACCGCGCGCACCGCGCCGGCAGCGCCACCGCCCTCGCCGCCGCCCACCGCGGCCTGGCCGACCTGGCACTGCTGGACGGTGACCGCACCGCGGCGCGGCGCCTGTACGAACAGGCCCTGGAGGACCAGGACCCGCACTGGGTGAAGGGCCTGGCCAACCGCATCCGGACGCTGGCCGGCCTGGCCCGGGTCGCCGAGGCCGGCGGCGACCGCGCCGGGGCCCGGGCCCGCTATCGGCAGGCGGCCGAGGCGGCGAGCGCGTCCGCGGCGGCTCCGCGGACGTCGTTGCCCGACGCGCTGCGCCTCATGGGCCTACCGGCGTCCGTCGCCCAGGAGGTGGCCCGCCACCTGCCATAATCCGCACTATGACTGCTTCGACCCGAATACTGGCGGAGTTCGCTCGGACGGCCAGGATCGGGCCGATCGGTTGCGGTGCCGCGCTGCCCGAGTTGGTGGCGGCGCTGGGGCAGCCGTTCGTCGGCGACCCCGTGTACGACACGTCCCACTGGCCGCGCTGGTTCGGCTACGGCAACCTGCAGTTGGTCGTCTGTCGGTGCCGGCTGGTGGTCCAGGTCATCGTCACGGTGTGGCACGAGGAGATCGAAGTCCCCGACGCCCGGACGCACGCGATGGTCAGCCATCCGTCGGAGGTGACGTACTCGCGGTTCACCGCCGCGCTGGACGCCGTGGGGTGCGACTGGCGACGCGAGCAGGACCTGCCCTGGCAGTGCACCGTGGAGACCGAGGTGGACGGGATCCGGACCGGGTTCGTCTTCGTCACCACCGAGGGCTACGACGAGCCTCCGCTCGCTGACCCGGTGCTGAACAAGGCCGTCTCCTCCGCGTTCCACGACTGCCCGCCCATGACGCCGGACCAGGAGGGCGACGACTTCGGCGTGGCCTGAGCGCGCCTCAGGCGGGCCGCATGGAATCGAGCAGGGCGGTGCACCGGCCGAGCAGGCCGACCAGCGTCTCCCTCTCCTCGTCGGTGAACTCGTCGGCCAGGGCCCGCTCCACCCGCACAGGGCGGCCGCCGGGGCCGCAGCGCCCCGCACCAGCAGCCGGATGACACCCTGCCACCCGAGTTGCAAAACTCCCTTGCAAAGCCGCTTTGCAACTCCTAGCCTGCTCCCATGGCAGAGCAACCGCCCGCGCAGGAGATCACCGACGTCGAGGCGCTCCGCGTCCTGGCGCATCCGATCCGCCAGAAGATCGAGCAGTGCCTGCGCAAGGGGCCGGGCAACTCGGCCGGGCTCGCTAGGCAACTCGGCGAGAGCACCGGCCTGGTCAGCTACCACCTCAGGCAGATGGCCAGGCACGGCTTCGTCGAGGAGGTTCCCGAGCTGGCCAAGGGGCGGGAGCGGTGGTGGCGCGCGGTGCCGGGCGACCGGCGGTATCCGCCGTACAGCCGGCAGACACCCGAGATGCGCGAGGCCCTCACGGAGATGCATCGGCTCAACCTCGCCGAACTCATCGAACAGGCACAGCAGTTCGCACAGACACGCGACGCGCTCGGGCCGTGGGCCGACGCGGCGCTGTTCTCCCGGGCCACGCTGCGGCTCGACCGCGACCAACTCCGCGCGTTCTTCGAGGAGTACATCGCCCTCGTCCACCGCTACTCCCCGCCCGAGGGCGAGGCCGCACCCGACGCGCGCGCCGTGCTCGTCCGCCTGCTCGGCTTTCCCGAGATCAACTGAACACTTCGCAACGCGTCTTCAGGGAAGGAGCCGCACCGCCGTGCAGCTCACCGTCAAGTCGCTCATACGCACCTGCCTGGCCCTGGCCTGGGTGGCGCTCGCCGTGCTGCTCGCCGCACCGCGGGCCCACGCGGACACCAAGGACGGCGACCCGGTCCGCCAGGACGTCTCCTTCCGAGGCGGTGGCGGCCTCGTCCTCCACGGCACCGTACTGACCCGCCCGGACCCGCCAGGCACCCGTCCAGGCACCCGCTCCACCACCAGCCCGGGCATCGTGCTCATCGGCGGCTCGGGTCCGGGCCCGCGGGACGAGTACCGGCAGGAGGCCGAGGTCTTCGCCCGCGCCGGCATCACCACGCTCGTCTTCGACAAGCGGACGGTCGGATACTCCACCACCCACCGCGACTTCGACCTGCTGGCGGACGACGCGCTGGCCGGAGTACGCCTGCTGCGCGAACGCAGGGACGTCGATCCGCACCTGGTCGGGCTCTGGGGATTCAGCGAGGGCGGCTGGGTGGCGCCGCTGGCCGCCGCCCGCTCCTCCGACGTCGCCTTCCTGATCACGCTCGGTGGGTCCGGCTACTCGCCGCTGCGCACCGAGACATGGAATCTCGGCATGCATCTGCAACACCGGGGCGTCGGCGGTTCCTTCCGCGGCGTGGTCGCCGGCCCGGCGGCCCAACTCATGGACTCCACCGGCCTGTTTCCCGCGGCCGACCACGACCCCCGGCCGGTGCTGAACCGTCTGCACCACACCCCGGTACTGGCGCTGTGGGGCGTCTACGACAACCAGATACCGCCCGGGGAAAGCGCACGGATCTTCCGGGAGTCCCTCGACCGGGCAGGCAACAGGCACGTCGTCATCGGCTTCGTGCCCGGCGCCGCGCACAACGGACACCGGACGACGGACGGCTTCGACCGCATCGGCGGCCCCCTGTTCCACGGCAAGCCACTGGGAGAGCTGCCGCCCGGCTACGCCCGGACCATGACCTCCTGGATCCGGGCCGTCGCGGCCGGCCACCCGCCCGAGTCCCGCACCGCCCCCGCACCGCCCCAGGCCATGTCCAGCACTCCCGTCCCGGGCCGCACCTGGTGGGCATGGCTCCTCCCCGCCCTGCTGTGCGTCGGCTTCGCCGCCTACCCCCTGAGCGCCGTCCTGCGCCGGGGCCCGGCCGTACGCCCCGGGCGCTGGCTGTCCGGACTGGGCCTGCTCACCGTCGTGGGCGCGACGCTGTGCCCGCTCGCGGTGTACGTGGCGGGCGACGGGGCCGCGGCACCCGTCCTGTGGGGGCGCCCGCTGGCCTGGCTGGCCGTGCGGACGCTCGCCATCGCCGTGCTCGTGTCGGCGGGTGTCACGGTCGCCGCCGTCCTGCGCAGGCACCGCACCCGGGGCAGGGCGGCCCTGCTCCGACTCGCGCCGGCCGCCCTCGCCACCATCGGCTTCGTGCCGTGGGCCGTGTGGTGGGGGGTGTTGCGGCCCTAGGGTCCGTCCGATGGGTCATGGCCGGGTCCGCGGTGTCCGGCGCGGACCCGGCCTCGTCCGTCGTCACAGCCTGGCGCCGCCGGTGGCGTCGATCACCTTCCCGGTGACCCAGCGCGCGTCGTGCGAGGCGAGGAACGCGACGATGTCGGCCACGTCGTCCGGCTGGCCGACCCGGCCCAACGCGGCCCGCGATGCGGCGTCCGCCTCCGCGGCCGGATTGCCGCGCAGCCACTCGGCGTTGACGTCGGTGTCGATGATCCCGGGCGCGACCGCGTTGGCGGTGATGCCTCGGGGACCCAGTTCCTTGGCCAGGTTGAGGGTGAAGTTGTCCAGGGCGCCCTTGGTGGCGCCGTAGGCGATGGCCTCGGGCATGGCCAGCCGGCCAGCGCCGCTGGAGACGTTGATGATCCGGCCGCCGTCGCGCAGCCGCTTCAGCCCTTCCCGTACGACGAAGAACGGGGCACGGACGTTGACCGCGAAGACCTTGTCGAAGTCCTCCTCGGTCAGCGCGGGGAGGGCCGCCAGCATCCCGATGCCCGCGTTGTTGACGATGATGTCGACCGCGGGCCGCGCCTGGGTCCCGGGAGCGTGTTCCGTGATCCGTTCGTCGAAGGCCGACCAGAGGTCGGCGGCGTCGCCGTGGTGGCCCAACGGGGCGTGCAGCGCGACCGCCCGGCCACCGTCCTCGCGGATGCGCGCTACCACGTCGTCCGCCGCAGCCGCGTCGCGGGCGTAGGCCACGGCGACCACGGCCCCGTCGCGGCCGAGGCGTTCGGCGATGGCCCGCCCGATGCCCCGGCTGCCTCCGGTGACCAGGGCGATCTTGCCGTCGAGCGGGCGGTGGTGGCGGTGCTGCGTCATGGCGGATGGCTCCCTCTCACGTTGCGGGCGCTGCTGCGCGCGCTGGTGATCGGGACGTTAAAGCCTCACACGGATGTGAGAGTCAAACCGTCGCGCGCCTGACGGCGGAGTGCGCGGGCAGGAGGTGACCGGCGGGGCCTGGGCGGTATTTCGCTCGATCGCGCCGTGGCGGACCCGGTAGGTTCCCGCCGTGAGTGATGACGAGGAAACGGAGATCCGCCTCGCGGCGACGGCGGACGCGGCGGCGATCGCCCACATCCACATGGCCTCCCGCGCGGCGGCGATGCCGTACCTGCCGGCGCAGAAACGGGGTCACGAGCAGGTGACCCGATGGTTCGAGCAGGTCGTCCTCACGACGTGCCGGGTGTGGGTGGCGGTGCGGGGGACGGAGATCCTCGGCTACGCCGCCCTCGAAGGCGACATGCTCGAACACCTCTATCTGCGGCCCGAGTTGCGCCGCCGAGGCATCGGCACCCTGCTGCTCGACGAGGTCAGACGGCACAGTCCGGACGGGCTGTCACTGCACGTCTTCCAGCAGAACACCCAGGCCCGCGCGTTCTACGCACGCCATGGCTTCCATGTGCTCGACACCAGCGACGGCGACCGCAACATGGAGAACCTGCCCGACATGACCCTGCGCTGGCCCGGGCGGTGACCAGGTGCCGAGGGTGGGGAGGGGGTCGGGGAGGGGCGCACGACTCCCCTCCCCGACCAAGCGGTCCCGGTGTCAGGAGGTCGGCAGCTCCGCACGGACCGTGCGGGCCGCGGCCACCAGGCTCTCCAGGGAGGCCCGCACCTCGGGCCAGTCACGGGTCTTGAGCCCGCAGTCGGGGTTGACCCACAGGCGTTCGGCGGGGATGGCCCGCAGGCCGGTGCGCAGCAGGTCCGCCGCCTCCGCCGGGCTCGGCACGCGCGGGGAGTGGATGTCGTACACGCCGGGTCCGGCCTCGCGCGGGTAGCCGTGGGCGGCCAGCTCCCGGGCGACCTGCATATGGGACCGGGTGGCCTCCAGGCTGATCACGTCCGCGTCGAGGTCGTCGATGGCCTGCACGATGTCGCCGAACTCGGCGTAGCACATGTGGGTGTGGATCTGGGTGTCCGGGCGCACCCCGCTGGTGGACAGGCGGAAGGCATCGGTGGCCCACGCCAGGTACGCGGGGCGGTCGGCGGCGCGCAGCGGCAGCGTCTCGCGGAGCGCCGGCTCGTCCACCTGGATCACCGATGTGCCGGCCGCCTCCAGGTCGGCGACCTCGTCGCGCAGTGCCAGGGCGACCTGGCGCGCGGTCCGCGCCAGTGGCTGGTCGTCGCGGACGAAGGACCAGGCGAGCATGGTGACGGGACCGGTGAGCATGCCCTTGACGGGGCGTTCGGTCAGTGACTGGGCATAGGTCGTCCAACGGACCGTCATGGGCTCGGGACGGGAGATGTCACCGGCCAGCACCGGCGGGCGGACGTAGCGGGTGCCGTAGGACTGCACCCAGCCGTGCCGGGTGGCGAGATAGCCGGTGAGCTGCTCGGCGAAGTACTGGACCATGTCGTTGCGTTCGGGCTCGCCGTGCACCAGGACGTCCAGCCCGGCCTTCTCCTGGAAGGAGACGACCTCCTGGATCTCGGCCCTGATCCGCTCCTCGTAACCGGCGGTGTCGATCCGGCCGGCCCGCAGGTCCGCGCGGGCGGCGCGCAGTTCGTCGGTCTGGGGGAAGGATCCGATGGTGGTGGTCGGCAGCAGCGGCAGGCCGAGGTGGGTGCGCTGGGCGACGGTCCGCTGGCCATATGCCTGGGAGCGCCGGACGTCGGCCTCGGTGACGGCCGCGACGCGGGCCCGCACGGCCGGGTCGTGGGTGAGGACCGAATTGGCTCGGGAGGCCAGGTCGGCGCGGTTCGCGGCGAGTTCGGCGGCGATGGTGTCGGTGCCCTGCGACAGGCCGCGGGCCAGGGTCACCAGCTCCGTGGTCTTCTGCCTGGCGAAGGCCAGCCAACGGGCGATCTGCGGGTCGATGTCCCGCTCCAGGGCGGCGTCCAGCGGCACGTGCAGCAGGGAGCAGGACGCCGCCACATCGACCCGGTCGGCGAGGCCGAGCAGGGTGCCGAGGGTGGCCAGCGACTTCTCCAGATCGTTGATCCAGATGTTGCGGCCGTTGACCACGCCCGCCACCAGGCGCTTGCCCGGCAGTCCGCCGACGGCCGCCAGCGCGTCGAGGTTGGCCGCGGCCGCGTCGGTGAAGTCGAGCGCCAGTCCGTCCACCGGAGCCTTGGCCAGTACGGGCAGGGCATCGCCGAGCCGGTCGAAGTACGACGCGACCAGCAGTTTCGGGCGGTCGGTACGGGTGCCCAGTTCGCGGTAGGCCCGTGCGGCGGCGTTCAGGTCGGCCGGGGTGCGGTCCTGCACCAGGGCGGGCTCGTCGAGCTGCACCCACTCCGCGCCCGCCGCCCGCAGGTCGGCGAGGACCTGCGCGTAGACCGGCAGCAGCCGGTCGAGGAGGGTCAGCGGCTCGAAGTCGGCGGCCACGCCTGGGGCGGGCTTCGACAGCAGGAGGTAGGTGACCGGGCCGACCAGCACCGGCCGGGCCGTCAGCCCGAGCGCGAGGGCCTCCTCGAACTCGGCCACCTGCTTTGCGGAGTCGGCGGCGAAGACGGTGTCGGGGCCCAACTCCGGCACGAGATAGTGGTAGTTGGTGTCGAACCACTTGGTCATCTCCAGCGGCGCGACGTCCTGCGTGCCGCGCGCCATCGCGAAGTAGCCGTCGAGGGCGTCGGCCGCGACGGCGGCGCGGTGGCGGTCCGGGACGGCACCGACCATGACGCTGGTGTCCAGCACATGGTCGTAGTACGAGAAGTCACCGGTGGGCACCTCGTGGATGCCGGCGTCGGCCAGTCGCCGCCAGTGGGCACGGCGCAGGGTGCGGGCGGTCTCCGTCAGGGCGTCGGCGGTGACCTTGCCCTTCCAATAGCCCTCGACGGCCTTCTTCAGTTCCCGGTGCCGGCCCTGGCGGGGGTAGCCGTACACGGTGGCCCGTGCTGCCGCGGCTGCGGGCTTCGCTGTCACGGAACTCTCCTTCGCGAAATGGTCTCCTGAAACGTCCCGGCGAGGGAACGAGGAGCGCGAAGGGATGACGAACCGGGCGGATCCACGGTGCGCTCGCGACGCACGTGTCCGCCTGGTATGTACGCCGACCCGCCCTCGAGGTCACCGGGATGTCCGTGTACGCAGGGGCGCACACGGGCAACGGGCAGGTCTTCGGACTCGCGGGCGCGCCTGCCGGAGTCTTCCGGCGGGCACCTACTGGCCGTCGCTTCCCGGATCCGCGGCCCGGATCCAGTGCGTATGACGGCGGTCGTTCCCACTCACCGCTGCGGGGCAGTCCCGGATTCCCACCGGGTTCCCTCTTGCGACGCTCCCGTCTGGCGGACGGGGCGAACCTGTTGCCCGGCCAGCGTAGAACGCCGTCCCCCTGACGGTCACCCATGTTCAGATGCCGGACTATGAGATGAGACACAGGTGGCGCAGGGTTCGGCCGCGGCGGGGCGCGGCGCGACCCCCGGAGCACCGGTCCGCACGCGTCGCCGCGCGCCCGCCCTCGCCGGCGCCCCTTTCCCCTCCCCGCGTCCTCCGGTCCCGAAGTACTTCGATATCGATGGGGACGGCACCGCCGTGGACGCGGGGCAGGAATCCAGGAATTCCAAGGAAGCGGCAGCAGGGGCGAAAGGCACGCCCCACAGCGTGCCAATTCGGCACGGAAAGGGGCTGGTCACAGAGGAGATGGGTGGTTTTGCAGAGCAGTTCACCGACGGGCGCGGGCGGCGACTCGCGGGGAGTGGAAGTTTCCGGAGAATGCCTGGGATGTCGGCGATGACCAGCTGACTTGCCCATCCGTTCGCGAGCGGAGACCGGCATGATCTAGCCCCCGTCGCCGATTGGCTTCAACTCACCTATTTCCACTAAAGTTTGGGGTGCACCGCACAGGAAAGGGGCGCAAAAATGGCCGTCAAGGAAACCATCCAGGTTGATGAGTCGCAGAAGGATGAGCCGGGTGTTCAGGAGGTAATCACTCCTGTTCCGGTCGGCAACCAGATTGTCAAGAAGGCGACTTACTGGCAGTCGATTCTCCAGGACGACCTCAATCCCGAGGTGACGGACGGCGTCACGCCGATCCGGTTCGCCGTCCCCGAGATGGTCGACGAGGAATACGAGACCGAGGAGTCGAACGAGGACGGCACCAAGAAGATCGCGATCCGTCAGGTTCTCGATCTCAAGTGGTACGAGGCCGACCTCGGCGCCGAGAACGTGGCCAAGCTCCAGGAAGCGGTCAAGCCCTTCGTGGCCGTCGCCCGCGCCTCCGAGGCTCCCACGTCGAAGCCGGCACGCAAGAAGCGCGCGGCCAAGTAAGGAAGCAACGCCCCCTCCGACGAGGGGGCGTTCACGTCCGTACGACCGGGCGCGATCACTACGGCGCCTGCGCGGCCCCTGCCGGCGCACCGCACACGGGCGGGCCGGTCCGGGCCGGGGCGGGGTCCTCGTCCGGGCTGCCCGCTTCGGTGGCCGTCTCCTCGTCGGTCTCCCCCGGGTGCATGATCTGGACGTCCCGCAGCAGCCCGTCCACCAGGTCGTCCAGGTCGAGGCGCTTCTCCACCGACCGCAGGTCGGCCAGGCCGGCCCGGAGGGTGACCCGGGGCGGTGCGAGGAGCTTGCAGCAGTCCTCGTCGGGCAGTACGGAGATCTGTTCGGTGCCGATGGACCGGGCTTCGTCGATGATCTCCTGCTTCTCCCAGCCGATCAGCGGGCGCAGCACCGGCAGGGTGGCGGCCTCGTCGACGGCGGCCAGGTTCGCCAGGGTCTGACTGGCCACCTGCCCCAGGCTGTCGCCGGTCACCAGGGCCTCCGCCGCGATCCGGCCCGCCAGCGCGGAGGCCACGCGGACCATGAGCCGTCGTTGTGCGACGACTTGGAGCCTGCCGGCCCCCGCGATCGCCAACTGCTTCTGTGCCTGGCCGAGCGCGATGACATGCAGCCGTCCGGCGGGCTGACAGCGGTTGAGTTCCCTGGCCAGGGCGTACGCCTTGTACATGGAGGCGGCGTTCGTGTAGGGAGCGCCGGTGAAGTGGACGAAATCGCAGCGCAGTCCACGGCGCATGGCCCGATAGGCCGCCACCGGTGAGTCGTACCCACCGGACAGCAGCACCAGCGCGCGTCCGCTGGAGCCGACGGGCAGTCCGCCCGGCCCCTGATGGCGGACCCAGGAGACATAGCTTTCCTTGTGGTCGATCTCGATGGAGATCCGCACGTCGGGGTGGGAGAGGTTCACCGGCACCGGCCCGAGGGCTTCCCGGACCCGGGCCCCGAGGAAGCGCTCGAACTGCGACGAGGTCATCTCGAAGTTCTTGTTCCGGCGCTTGACCCGCACGGCGAAGGTGACGCCGGGCCGCTCGGCGCGGACGCCGGCCAGCGCGTCCACGGCTGCCTCGGTGATGTCCGTCACGGAGGTGGGCACGCGCACGGCGGGCTCCACCGAGTTGAACCCGATCACCCGGCGGGCGCGGTCGACCAGGACGTCCTGGGGGACGTCGCCGCCGAGCACGGTGACGTGCTGACCGGACTTGATCCAGGTGGAGCCGCCGATTCCGCGCAGGGAGCGGCGGAGGTTGTCGTGCAGCCGCTCGGTGAACCGGTGCCGGTTGCGGCCCTTGAGGACGATCTCGCCGTGCTTGAGCAGGACGCAGTGCCCGCTCGGGCGTGGCCCTGCGGGGGACGGGATGGCGGGAATGCTCGGTTCGCCGGGCACGAAACTCTCCTTCGCGAGTCGTCGTGAGGACCGGCGCCGGGCCGTGAACGGCAGGCAGGCCGGCCCCTCGTGCCCGGGGCACGGTGGGGTGGAGGCGCACCACTCGCTCAGCGGTCCCGCTGCCGGGTCGCCGTGGACGCGTGCGCGGTGATCGCACCCCGCACGGGCAGTGGCAGGTCTTCGGACTCGTGGGCACGCCCCGAAGAACGGGACTCCCTCGGCCGTCGCTTCCCGGGCCACGGACGTGCCCGGTGCGTCATGACGGCGGTCGTTCCCACTCACCGCTGCGAGGCAGTCCCGGACGTGCACCGGGTTCCCGCTCGCGACACCTCGCCTGGCGGGCGAGGTGAACCAGCTGCGCGTACAGGGTAGACAAGGCGGGGCTCGGGCCGTGAATCGAGGCGGGGAAAGTCCGTCGCACCGGCCGCCGCCGGCTCGGCCGGGGGCTTTAGAGGGTGCCGGCCGTGCGGCCACCCGAACGGCGGCGACGGCCGAGGGCGGCCCCCGGGCCCGGCCCGGCCGGCCACCGGCACGCCGCCGCCGACCGCCCCCGACCACCGCGTTCGAACACATCGCCCAGGACCGTCTGCCTGCCCGATCACCGGCCGACCCGGCGGTTAACCTGCCCCGGACGGTGAGCGGCCACCCCGAACCGGCGGCCGCTCACCCTGCGCCCACCGGCCGTCCACGAAAGGCCCCCCACCATGACCGCAGCGCAGACCACCACGCTCGGACCCGACAGCGAGCTGCCCCAGATCTTCGAACTCGCGCAGCAGCTGCGCGTGGACTCGGTGCGCGCCAGCACCGCGGCGGGCTCCGGGCACCCCACTTCCAGCCTGTCCGCGGCCGACCTGATGGCCGTCCTGATGACCCGCCACCTGCGCTACGACTGGGACGCGCCCGACAACCCCGCGGGCGACCACCTGGTCTTCTCCAAGGGCCATGCCTCTCCCCTGCTCTATGCGATGTTCAAGGCGGCCGGGGTGGTCAGCGACGACGCGCTGATGACGACCTACCGCCGCTTCGGCCACCGGCTGCAGGGCCACCCCACGCCCGTGCTGCCCTGGGTGGACGTGGCCACCGGTTCGCTGGGCCAGGGCATCGGCTACGGCGTCGGCATCGCACTGGCGGGCCGGGACCTGGACAAGCAGCCCTACCGGGTGTGGGTGCTGTGCGGGGACAGCGAGATGGCCGAGGGGTCCGTCTGGGAGGCCCTCGACAAGGCCGGCCACTACCGGCTGGCCAACTTCACCGCCGTCGTCGACGTCAACCGCCTCGGCCAGTGCGGCCCCACCGAGCTGGAGTGGGACACCGGCACCTACGCCCGCCGCGTCGAGGCGTTCGGCTGTCGCGCGATCGTCATCGACGGGCACGACCTGCAGGCGATCGACCAGGCCCTGACCACCGCCGCCGACGGCCAGGCCCCCACCGTCATCGTCGCCAGGACCGTCAAGGGCCGCGGCGTGGCGGAGGTCGCCGACAAGGAGGGCTGGCACGGCAAGGCCCTGCCCGAGGACATGGCCGACCGCGCCGTCGCCGAACTGGGCGGCATCCGCAATCTGCACGTGCGCGGCCCCCGGCCGCCCGCCGTCACGCCCGCCCCCATCCCGGCCGCCGGACCCATCGAGCTGCCGCGCTTCGAGGTCGGCGACAAGGTCGCCACCCGTGTCGCCTTCGGTCACGCCCTGGCCGCCCTCGGCGCCCGCCCGGACGTCGTCGCCCTGGACGCCGAGGTCGGCAACTCCACCCACGCCCAGGACTTCGAGAAGGCGCATCCCGAGCGGTACTTCCAGACCTACATCGCCGAGCAGCAGATGATCGCCGACGCGGTCGGCATGGCCGTGCGCGGGTACCGCCCCTACGCCACCACCTTCGCCGCGTTCCTCACCCGCGCCCACGACTTCATCCGCATGGCCGCCGTCTCCCAGATCACCATGGCGCTGTGCGGAACCCACAGCGGCGTCGAGATCGGCGCCGACGGCCCCTCGCAGATGGGCCTGGAAGACCTCGCCATGATGCGCGCCGTGCACGGCTCCACGGTGCTCTACCCCAGCGACGCCACCTCCGCCGCCGCCCTGACCGCCGCCATGGCCGAGCTCGACGGCATCTCCTACCTGCGCACCACCCGCGGCCCCTACCCCGTCCTCTACGACGGCGACGAGACCTTCCCCGTGGGCGGCTCCAAGACCCTCCGCCACAGCCCGCACGACCGGGTCACCCTGATCGGCGCCGGCGTCACCCTCCACGAGTGCCTGGCCGCAGCCGAGCACCTCGCCGCCGACGACGTCCCGGCCCGCGTCATCGACCTGTACTCCCTCAAGCCCGTCGACGCCGGTGCCCTCGCCCGGGCCGCCCAGGAGACCGGCGCCCTCGTCGTCGTCGAGGACCACCACCCCGAGGGCGGCATCGGCGAGGCCGTCCTGTCGGCGCTCGCCGCCACCGGCAGCCGTCCCGCCTTCAGCCACCTCGCCGTCACCGACCTGCCGGGCTCCGGCACCACCGACGAACTCCTCGACGCCGCCGGCATCTCCCATCCCCACATCGCCCGGGCGGCCCGCGCCCTGATCCAGCGATAGCCCGCCCGGCGCGGCGCTCCACGGGTGGCCGGGCGCCGCGCCGCCGCGGGACGCGGAGCGGGAACGTTCACCTCGCCCACACGTTGTGCAACCTCGTCGCAGCGCGCTGAAGGGCTGGTCAGCGGCGACCTATACTCCCCTGCGTGTCTTCGACGGGTGGGGTGTCCACGGGTGTGCGGCAGCTTCGACTGGCTCTTCTCGGACCGCTTCAGGGCTGGCGTGGTGGCGTACCGCTGGAGCTCGGTCCGGTGCGCGAACAGGCGCTGCTCGCCGCGCTGCTGCTGCGGCCGGGGGTCACGGCCAGCCGTCAGCAGCTCCTCGACGGTGTCTGGGGCACGGAGCAGCCGGGCACCGGCGCGAAGGTGATCCCGGTCTATGTGCACCGGCTGCGCCGATGCCTGGACGGTCCCGGGGCCGGCCCCGCGGAGTCCGTGATCGTCACCGACCGCGGGGGGTATCGCTTCGTCCCGCGGGACGTGTGGGTGGACGCGGCGCGCATGGTGGAGTTCGCCGCCGAGGCGAGCTCGGCGCGGGTCAGCGGCGACCTGACCACCGCGGTGGATGCCTGGTCCAAGGCCCTGGAGCTGTTCCGGGGTGAGCCGTTGGCCGGGATTCCCGGGCCGTTCGCGCAGGGGGAACGGCTGCGGTTGACGGAGTACCGGCTCGCCCTGCTCCAGGACAAGCTCGGCTGCGAGCTGCGGCTGGGCCGGCACGCGGCGGCCGTCGGCGAACTGTTCGCGCTGACCGAGGCGCACCCGTACCACGAGGCGCTGGCCGCCCTGCTGATCCGTGCCCTCTACGTCGGCAATCGGCAGGCCGACGCCCTGGACGTCTACGCCAAGGTGCGCCGTCGCCTGGTGCGGGACCAGGGGGCGGAGCCGGGACCCGAACTGCGGCAGACGCACGAGGCGGTGCTGCGCCGCGATGACGCGCTGCTGTTCGGCACGGCCGCCCGGCAGCGGCCCCGGCCGTCGCCACCGCAGCCGCCGGCCGGGCACCGGGACCGTCCCGAGCGCCCGGTGCGCAACGAACTGCCGGTCGGTGCCGGCAACTTCACCGGCCGGGACCGGGAGCTCGCGCTCCTCGGCGCGACGGCCGCGGACCCGCACGGTGTGACGGTCCGCGCGGTGGACGGCATGGCCGGCGTCGGCAAGACCGCGCTCGTGGTGCACGCGGCGCGGACGGTGCACCAGCGGTATCCGGACGGCGCTCTGTTCGTCGATCTGCACGGGTACCGCGAGGATCGCGGGGCACCGGGTCCGCAGCGGGTACTGCGCCGGTTGTTGCGGGCGGTCGGCGCCGACGAGGGGGAGGATTCCGAGGACCTGGACGAGCTGGCCGCGTCCTGGCGGACGGCGACCGCCGCGCTGCGGCTGCTGGTGGTCCTCGACGACGCCGCCGGCGCCGAGCAGGTGCGTCCGCTGGTGCCCGCCGGGCCGGGCAGCATGCTGCTGGTGACCAGTCGTCAGCGGCTGACCGGCCTGGACGTGGACCGCAGGATCTCGCTGGCCCCGCTGGACCTCGACGACGCGGTGGGCCTGCTCAGCCGCATCGTGGGGGGCTCGGGCTCCCCCGACGAGCACGGCGCGATCCGCCGGCTCGCCGGCCTGTGCGACCAGCTGCCGCTGGCCCTGCGCATCGCCGGTGCGCGGCTGCAGAACCGCCCGTTGTGGGCGTGGGAGTCGCTGGCCGCCCGGCTGGCGGACGACGAGCGCCGGCTCGGTGAACTCTCGGTCGAGGACCGCAGCGTGGAGGCCGCTTTCCAGCTCTCCTACGACCAGTTGCCGGCCGCCGAGCAGCGCGCGTTCCGCGCCCTGGGGCTCTCCCCCACCGTGGAACTCGACGCGTTGACGCTGGCCGCCATGCTCGACGGGACCCGGCCGGACGCCGAACGCGTCCTGGAGAGCCTGGTCGACGCGAGCCTCGTGCAGCAGGTGGCGGCCGACCGCTATCGGTTGCACGACCTGGTCGCGGTCTACGCCCGACGCGTCGCGGCCGGGTTTCCCGGGGAGGTCGCGGCGGTCCGGGACGGCGTGTTCCGGTTGTATGTGTCCGCCGCCCGCCGTTCCAGCGACTGGGGCCCCTCGGCCTTCCCGACCGGTCCGGCTCCGGGGACGGCCCCTTTCGCCGACTGGGAGGAGGCAACGAACTGGCTGGACACGGTGGGCGGCGAGCTGGTCGACGTGGTCGGGCACGCGGTGGACGTGGGCAAGCTGGACGAGGCGTGCTGGATCACCGAGGGCCTGTTCGACTACCTCACCCGGCAGGGCCGGTTCCACGAGTGCCGTACCGCCCTGGAGACGGTGCTGCCCCTGGTCACAGCGGTCACCGACCGGCGGATGGTCTCCGAACTGCGCACCTGTATGGGGATGATGTACGGCCTGCAGGGCCGTTACGAGCAGGCCCACCCCTTGTTGACCGAGGCCCTGGAGATCAGCCGCCGCTCCGGCGACCTGTTGGAACAGGCCAGGGCCCTGGGCAACCTCGGGACGTTCGCCAACCTGCAGGGCCGGGTCGCGGAGTCCATGGAGTTCTTCGCCGAAGTCGCCGGGATCGTCGGGAAGTTGGACGACGAATGGCTCACGGCCGTGGTCACGGCCACCGTCGGCGACATGCACCATCAGCTCGGCGAGCACGAGCGGGCGTACGAGTGCTACACGGAGGCGATCGTCCTCGCCGAGCGGGTCGACAGTCCCCGACTGCTCGGCAAGACGCTGCTCCGCCTGGGGTGTCTGCAACTCGACCGCGGCCGGCCCCTGGACGCCGCGGGCACGCTGCACAGGGCCGCGGATCTGGCCATCCGCCTGGCCGACGTGCCCCTCTACGCGACCGTCCTCGGCAGACTGGGCACCGCCGCGGCATGTCTGGGCAACGTGGCGCAGGCGGCCGAGTTCGGCAGCCGGGCGCGCGGAGTGCTGAGCGGGCGGACCGGCGGCACATCCGAGATGGTCCGCTCCGAGATGATCCGCACGCGACTGGTCTGGAACAACGTCGCGGCGGAGGATCTCGCCGGATCGCGGGAGTTCTTCGAGCGGTCCGTGGCCCTCCCCGACGCCGCTCCCAACCGCGCGCGGATCTCCCACTTCCTGGACGACATACGCCGCCAACGACAGTGGGAAGGACCCGACTTCTAGGGTCGGCCCGGTGGGTCGCACACCGCCGGTATCGCGTGATCTCCCCGGGCGCCCGAGCGGTCCTGAACCGCGCGGCGGTCAGCGCGGGCGTACGGGAACGACCAGGGGCGTGCCGGTGCCGGGGTGGGCGACCACCTCGATCGGCTGTCGGTAGATCCGGGACAGCAGGTCCGCCTCGAAGACCTCGGCCGGCGGGCCTGGGCGGCGATCCGTCCGCCGTGCAGCACGGCGGCCCGGTCCGCGTACGCCGAGGCCAGCCCGAGGTCGTGGAGCACCACGACGACCGCGTCCCCGGCCGCCGCCCGCTGCCGGCAGATCCCGAGCACCAGCTCCTGGTGGCGCAGGTCCAGGGCGGCGGTCGGTTCGTCGAGCAGGAGCAGCGGGGCGCGCTGGGCCAGTACCCGGGCCAGTGCCACTCGCGCGCGCTCCCCGCCCGGCCGCCGACTCCGGCAAGCTCCACGGCGGAAACCTCGACTGGGGCGTCAAGAAGAAGTTCCGCGACTACGTCAACGGCCCCATCGCGCACGGCAAGGCCGAGCCCTCGGACGGCGCCACCGCCACCGCGGCCGGCTACCGCTTCCCCAAGGGGCACGGCACCTACGACGGCAAGGAGGCCACCCTGGTCGCGGAGTTCAACGGCGCGGTGCGCTTCACCGGCCACGGCGGCGCGCTGGACCTGAAGTTCAGCAACCTCCGCATCAAGGCCGAGAACGGCAAGGGCACGTTGATCGCCGACGTCGCGAGCAAGCCGCGCACCGAGGAGGGCCGGGCCCCGGCACGGGTCGTCACCACCCCCGACACCCCGATCGCCGATCTGAAGCTGCCGACGGGCACGCTCACCGCCAAGGGCGGCGTGGTCACCCTCAAGAACGTCCCGGCGACCCTGACCGCCGCCGGCTCCGAGGCGTTCTCCGGCATGTACCCGACGGGAGAGGCCCTCGACCCGGTCGACGCGACGGTCGCCGTCGAGCCCGGCGTCCAACTGCCGTCCGACGCAACCGGATCCGACGACTCGCACGCCTCCGCCGGCGCGGCCCCCGCGGGCGGCGCCGACGGCGCACCGGGCGCGAGCTTCAACAGCGGCAGCACCGTCGGCGGCACCGGGGCGCTGGCCGCCACCGGCAGCACCACCCCCAACGGCGCCCTGATCGGCACCGCAGCCGCCCTCCTGGTCACCGGCACCGCCCGCTGACCCTAGGTCCAGCGCCTCTCGGACCGCCGCCCCCGACAGCACGGGCGTCCGCCGTCCCCGCCGGCGGGCGCCCGTGCGCGAGCATGCCCGCGCGGCGCTACGGGGTGTCGGGCGACAGGCGTACCGGAAGCGCGTCCACGCTGTTGCCGACGAAGCCAGAGTGGCGTGGCAACTCCCCTTCGGGTACGGCGAGTTCCAACTTCGGGAACCGCTCGAACAGCCGCCGGAGCGCGGTTTCGGCCTCCAAGCGGGCCAGCGGTGCGCCGAGGCAGTAGTGGGCGCCCTGCCCGAGCGACAGATGGCGCACCGCACCGGGCCGCCCTGGCCGCGTCACGTCGAAGCGGTCGGCGTCCGGCCCGTGGGCGGCCGGATCGCGCCCGGCCGCGGAGTACCCGGCCAGTACCGGAGTGCCCTTCGGGACGACCGTCCCGTCCACCGTCAGATCCCGCACGGGATAGCGGAACGGGAAGTAGCTGACGGGCGCATCCCATCGCAGTGTCTCCTCGACCACGTCGCCCCAGTCCGCCTGTTGCCCGCGGACGCGTGCCAGTTGGTCGGGGTGTGCGCACAGGGCCCGTACCGCATTGGTGATGAGGTTCAGTGTGGTCTCGTGTCCCGCGACGATCATCAGCAGCAGGGTGCCGATCAGCTCCTGCGCGGACAGCCGGTCGCCGTCGTCGTCCCGGGCGGCGAGGAGCGAGGTGGTGAGGTCGTCACCGGGGCACTCGGTCTTGGCCGCCACGATCTCGCCGAGCACGGCGACGAACTCGCGGTTGGCGGCGACGGCCTGCCGCGAGCCGATGTCGGTGGTCACCACCTGTGTGGACAGGGCGTGCAGCCGGTCGCGGTGGGCCACGTCCACGCCGAGCAGTTCGCTGATGACCCCCATGGGCAGCGGCAGTGCGAAGTGGCGGCGCAGATCGGCGACTCCACCGCCCGCCGCGGCGGCGCGCGCCAGTTCGTCGAGCAGCGCGTCCGTCAACTCCTCGACTCGCGGCTGGAGTTCGGCCACGCGTCGGGAGGTGAACGCCCGGCTGACCAACGACCGCAGCCGCCGATGGTCCGCCCCGTCGGCGGTGGTCATACTCCGCACGGTCGCGAAGGTCCGCAGCGGCCACCCCTCGGGGATCGCGCCCTCGCGCAGCAACGTGAAGTGCCGGGCGCTCTTGGCGACGTCGGGGTGCCCGAGGAACGCCTTGAGCGCTTCGTGCCCGAGCACGGCCATGCCCTCGATCTCGCCGGGCAGCACGACGGGGACGACGGATCCGCGGGCGCGCAGTCGGGCGTTGTCGGCGTGCGGACAGCCGCCGGAAGGGTTCATGCGGTGCGGTTCGGCAGCGGAGCGTTCCACCCTGACTCCTCCTTGAAAGGCCCGAGATGACGCCACCCGAGGAACGGCAGGGCAGCGTATCCCCGCCGCCGGGCAGCCGCCAGGGCGCGCCGCGGCGCGGCCGGCGGGCTGCCCTCACGGGTCCGTCGACCCGTGGGGGCCCGCGTCGCGTTCTCCGCCCTGAACGTGTCCCATGCGTCCGACGGCTGATCCGCGCCCCGCACGCGGCCCCGTTGCGACGACCTGAGGTCCGTCCGATGGGTCAGGGTCGGACAGGTCCTAGAGCAGGTCGAGTCGGCGCAGGTCGGCGACGTACTTGCGCAGGAGGGCCGCCGACAGGTGGGGGATGTCCTGGTCGGGGCCGACCTTGGCGGCTCGTACCGCGGCGTGGAACCGCTCGGCGGAGATCGTCGCTCCGGGGACGGCCTCCTCGGGGTGCGCGAAGGCGTGCAGCAGGGGCAGCAGCGAGTGCGGACGCTGTCTCTCCGGCAGGGTGCGGAGTGCGGCGGTGAGGCGGTCGAGCCAGGCGTCGTAGTCGTCGATCCGCCGGATCGGGTGGCCGGCCTCGGTGAGCCAGTCGACGAACGTGTCCAGCGAGATGCCGTCGTCGTGCGGGTTCAGCACGTTGAAGGTCCGGTGGCCCTCGGTGGCCGCCGCGCCCAGTGCGACGACGGCCTCGGCGGTGAAGTCGACCGGCAGACCGTCGTAGTGCGCGCGGGTGCCGCCGCGGTAGAAGGAGCCCGGCGCGATGCCGGTGGCGACGAGGCTGAGCAGCAGGCGGGTGAACACGTCGGGGACGTTCAGCTGCCCCGGGTGTCTGCTGTGCGCGAGGATCATGTTCGACCGGAAGGTGGCGACCGGCAGGCCGCACAGGTCGTGTGCCTCCCTGAGCAGGACCTCGCCGGCCCACTTGCTGTTGGCGTACCCGTTGGCGTAGCCGTCGTCGATGCGCCGCACCGGGCTGGTGGTGCGGATGTCGGCGTCCTCGTCGAGGGCGCCGGCGGCGGCACCCATCTGTACGGCGACGGTGGACACATAGGTGAAGGGTTTGATCCGGGAGGTGAGCGCCAACCGGATCAGTTCGGCGGTGCCGACGACGTTGGGGCCGAACAACTGGGAGTAGGGCAGGACGTGGTTGACGAGGGCGGCCGGGTGGACGATCAGGTCCACGGTGTCGGCCAGCCGGTGCCAGGCGTCCTCGTCCAGACCCAGGTGCGGTTCGCCGATGTCGGCGGCGAGCACTTCCAGGGTTTCGTCGGCCAACTGCCGGTAGTGCGCCAGCAGTTCGGGGTCACCGGTGTCGAAGGCGTCGGTGAGCCGCCGCTCCGCCGCTGCCGCGTCGCTGCCGCGGACGACGCAGATCAGCCTGCCGCCCGCGGGCGCCAGCCGCTCCAGCCATTCCAGGCACAGGAACCGGCCGAGGTAGCCGGTGGCCCCGGTCAGCAGGACGGTGCGCACCGCGCCGTCGGGGCGGGGCAGCGTCGGGGCGGCGGCGAGGGTCGGCGCGTCGAGGAAGGCGTCCAGGGTGAGGTCGCCGGCGCGGATCTCGGTGGCGTGCGCGCCGTGCACCGAGGCGGCGGTGGGCCGCTTCGCCCCGGACCGGCGTTCCGCCTCGATGTACCGGGCCACCCGTGCCAGGTCGTTGGCCGGACTGATGACCACCCCGACCGGGACCTCGATGTGGAAGATCTCCTGCATGAGGTGGGAGAAGGACAGTGCGGACAGGGAGTCCCCGCCCAGGTCGGTGAAGTGCGCGTCGGCGCGCACGTCGGTGGTCGCGCAGCCCAGCAGTGCCCGGGCGGCCCGCCCGACCGTCTCCCACACCGGCTGGTCCGGTCCGGCCTGTCGCAGCTCGCGCAGCTGCCGGGCCTGCCCGTCGGCGAGTTGGGCGTACCGTCGCTCCAGGGCTTCGCCGTACCGCTCCCGGAGCCTGGGGCGCAGCAGTTTGTGACTGTCGGCGAGCAGGCCGTTCTCGGTGCTGAAGGGTTCGGTCTCGATCAGGAAGTCCCGTGGGATCTCGTACGAGTTGAGCTCCGCCTCCTTGGCCATCTGCTGGAGGGCCTCGCCGATCAGCGGCCTGAGCGCCTCGACGTCGTCGCCGACCCGGGCCAGCGCGTCCGGGGCGGGCACCACCACCGCCAGCAGATAGGCGCGCTCGCTGTTGCCGTACACGAAGATCTGCCGGATGTGGGGGCTGCCGACGAAGGCGGTCTCCAGGCGGGCGACGGCCACGAACTCGCCCTGGGACAGCTTCAGGACGTCCTTGGTGCGGTCCACCCAGACCAGCCGGTCGGGTCCGGTCTCGGCCATGATGTCGCCGGTCCGGTAGTAGCCGTCCTCGTCGAAGACCGCGGCGGTGACCTCGGGGCGCTTGTAGTACCCGGGGAACATCGCATGCGTCTTGAGCAGCAGTTCGCCGCGCGGGTGCGGCTGGTCGGTCCGGAAATAGCCCAGTTCCGGGACGTCGGCCAGCTTGTAGTCGATCACCAACGAGCGCTGCACCACCGAGTCGAGGAGCACCCCGCCGGCTTCGGTGGAGCCGTAGCCGGTGAACAGGTGGAGACCGAGGCAGGACTCGACGAAGGCCGCCACCTCGGGGGACAGCGGGGCGGTGCCGCAGAACGCCTTGGCGACGCGCCCGCCCAGGAAGTTCTCCCGCAGGTCCGTCTTGACCGCCGTCTCGACGTCGCCCCCCTCACCGGCCCGCCGGTCCAGCTCGCTCTGGTACTGCTGGAAGAGCATGTCGCACAGGCGGGGCACCATGGTCAGCTCGGTGGGGCGGATCAGACCGATGTCCTCGAACAGGGTGGACAGGTCGCTCTTGGCGGTGAAGTAGCCGATGCCGCCGCGCACCAGCGAGCCCATCAGCGCATAGCGGCCGGCGAGATGGCTCTGCGGCATGTAGAGGATGCTGACCGGGGGCATGTCCGCCGCCCCGTAGCTGAACCCGTACCAGGCGCTGCCGACCAGCCGCTGGGTGTACATGGCCCCCTTGGGCGTCCCGGTGCTGCCGGACGTGTAGATGAGCAGGGCCAGCGGGTCGTCGCCCGGTTCGGCGGTGAACAGGGGCGCGGGCGGCAGTTCGGTGCCGTCCGCGATCAGCTCGGCCAGCGTGTCGAGGACCACCGGGCTGCCGGCCTCGGCCAGGCGCCGGCGGGCGGCCTCGAAGGCGTCGCGCTGTTCGGCGGCCTCGGGGTGGTAGTCGAACACCAGCAGGCGCCGGATCGAGGGGACCGCGATCGCGGCTTCGACGGCGGTGTCCAGGCGCTCGACGTTCGAGGCGAGGACGTGCGGCTCGGTCTCCGCGACGATCGGCTGCAGTTGGGACAGCGGCGCGCTGGACTGCAGGGGCACGGACACGATGCCCAGGTGGATGCAGGCGAAGTCCAACGTGGCGTAGTCGGTGCTGGTGAAGCCCAGGAGGCAGATCCGGTCGCCGGCGCCCAGTGGGTACGTCGGGTCGTGGTACCACTTGCCGGCGAGCGCCCGGATGCGTGCCCACAGTTCGCGGTAGCTGATGGTGTCGAACCTGGGGAGCAGGCGTTGCGTCGTGGGTTCCTTGGCGCGTTCGCCGAGGGCCGGGCGGTCCCCGTAGCCCTCCATGACGGCCGCCATGACCTCGGCAAGTGAGCTGCCCGGATCATGCACCGTCGCGCTGATCGCCTCCAGTGGTTCGGCCATGACCTGCTCTCCCGTTGCGTCCCAGTGATGTCGGCGGGTCGTGCATGAGTGGGGCGTCGTGCGGCAACCGGTCGGATCCGGGCCCGTACTCGGGCCTGGTCCGGGCCCGGGTACGGCGACGTCGCCCTCAGGTGATCGAGGGTCCCGGTGAGGGGCTCACCAGCGGACCGGCAGTGCCTCCACCCCGCGGATCAGGCGCTCGGTCCGCCAGGTCAGCTCGTCGGCCGGCACCGCGAGGCGCAGCCCCGGCAGTCGGCGCATCAGGGCCGCCAGGACCACGCGCAGCTCCATCCTGGCCAACTGCGCGCCGAGGCAGTGGTGTACGCCGTGTCCGAAGGTGACGTGCGGGACGCTCCCGCGGTGGAAGTCGATCTCCTCGGGCCGCTCGAACACCTCGGGGTCCCGGTTGGCCATCCCCAGCTCGGCGACCACCGCCTCGCCGGCACGGACGGTCTGCCCGCTCAGCTCGACGTCCGCGGTGGCGATCCGGGTGAAGCCGGCGGAGGCGCTGATCGGGATGTACCGGGAGAGCTCCTCGACGGCGTCGGGGATCAGGCCGGGGTCCGCGACGAGCTTCTCCCACAGCTCGGGCCTGGTCAGCAGCGTGTAGACGAAGTTGCCGATCTGGTTGGCGGTGGCCTCCTGGCCGGCGGACAGCAGGCTGACCCCGAGGCTGACCAGTTCCTCGTCCCGGAGCCCGTCCTCGTCGTCCGGTGCGGCGACCAGTTCGCCGAGCAGGTCCTCGGTGGGTTCGATGCGGCGCTGGGCGATCAGACCGCCGAGGTAATCGTTGAGATGCCCGCGGGCCTGCGCGGACTGTTCCGGGTCGGAGAGCATCAGCAGGCCGTCCACCCAGACGTTGAACCGGTCGCGGTCGGCCATGGGCACGCCGAGCAGTTCGCAGATCACCGTGATCGGCAGCGACCAGGTCAGCGCCTGGGTCAGGTCGGCGGGCGCCCCCGCGTCGATCATGGTGTCGAGCAGGCCGTCGACGATCTCCTCGACGCGCGGGCGGAGCTTCTCCACCCGGCGCACGGTGAACGCGTTGGCCACCCTGCGCCGCAGCCGGCTGTGTTCCGGCGGGTCCATGCTCAGCATGGAGGTACGGGGCAGCCCGACGGCGACCGTGCGCGGTACGTGGTCGCCCACGGCGGCGGCGCGGCTGAACCGGGGATCGGCCAGCACCGTCTTGACGTCCGCGTGCCGCGTCACCAGCCAGCCGTCGCCGCCGAAGGGCAGGCGCACGCGCAGTATCGGCTCCTCGCCGGATATCTCGGCCAGCGTCGCGTCCACGTTGAGTTTGTCGGCCGGACCGAACGGATAGGCCCGCGGCCCTTCCTCTGTCGCGGTCATCGTGTCAGTCCTTCCTGTGCCGGCAGGCGGTTACCCATGGATACGTGCGCGTCGCGCGGATTCCGCAGCGCGTGGAGTGGCGACGAAAGCGGACCTGCCGATGCCCGGCCGGCGCGCGGGCCGCGCGGTCCGCCGCGGGTCACAGGGCCGCGATCTTCCCGCCGTCGATGACGAGGCTGCTGCCGGTGATCCACGCGGCGCGCGGCGAGGCCAGGAAGCCCACCGCCTCGGCGATGTCCCGGGGTTGGCCGAGACGTCCGAGCGGAATTTCGTCGGCCCACTCTTCCGATTCGGCGCCGAGATAATCGACGATCTTCTCGCGCGCCTCGTCCGCCCCGGGCGTCATCACATTGCCCAGCGAGACGGCGACGACGCGGATTCCCTCCGGCGCCAATTGGGCCGCGAGCCCCTTGCTGTACGTTTCGAGGGCGGACTTCGCGGCGGCGTAGTGCAGGATCATCGGGTAGGACGAAATGGTGGCGATGGACGAGACGTGCACGATCGCCCCGCCGCCGCTCTCGCGCATCGCCGGCACGAGTGCCGAATTGAGTCGGACGGCGGCGAGGAAGTTGATGTCCATCGTGTACTGCCAGTCGTTCTCGATGTCCAGCGCGCTCTGAAAGGCTCGGCAGCCACCCGCGTTGTTGACGACGATATCCACGCCGCCGAGCGTGTCCAGCGCGGCATCCGCGAATTCGCGCACACCGTCGCGCGTGCTGAGGTCGGCTTTCACGAACGTGGCAGCGGACGGGGTGTCCTCGGTGGCGCTGCGGGCGGAGGTGACGACGCTGGCTCCGGCGTCGAGGAAGTGCTGCACGATGGCGGCGCCGATACCGCGGCTGCCGCCGGTCACCACGGCCCGCTTGCCTGCCAACTCCTTGGGAATGTCTGCAGTAACGCGAATTTCACTCACCGGGTTTCACTCCAGCTTGGCGGGGCGATGCGGAATGGCTAGGGAAACTATCCACGGGCCCGCCGACAGGGGTCAAGCTGATTATTTCGATGCACTGGATCGCATTGTGCGATCCAGCAATCGCACCGACTGGACGCTGCGCTCACCAGCACCGATAATCTTGCGCTGTCGAAGGGCGACCAGAACGGTTTGCGCGCAACCCGGTAAATGCATTGCCGAGTTGGCGAATCGGGCGCCCGGAACATCGATTTAATCAGTGCCGACATCTCGGGAGGAAAAAATGGCCACCCTGGACGAGCCGTTCACCGTGGGAGATCTGACGGTCCCCAATCGGATCGTGATGGCCCCGATGACCAGGATGCAGTCCCCCGGTGGCGTGCCGGGACCGGCCGTGGCGGAGTACTACGCCCGCCGGGCGGCCCACCAGGTCGGACTGATCATCACCGAGGGCACCTACATCGACCGCCCCGCGGCCGGCGCGTACGACGGCGTGCCGCACTTCTACGGCGAGCAGGCGCTCGCCGGCTGGGCCCACGTGGTGCGGCAGGTGCACCAGGCCGGCGGGAAGATCATCCCGCAGCTGTGGCACACCGGGGCCGTGCGCACCGGGGCCGAGCCGCCCGCCGACAACCCCTCCGGGCTCGGCCTGGACGGCGCGCCGGCCGGCAAGGCCATGACCCAGGCGGACATCGACGCCACGGTGGCCGCCTTCGCCGAGGCCGCGGCGACCGCCGAGCGGCTCGGGTTCGACGGCGTCGAGCTGCACGGCGCGCACGGATATCTGATCGACAACTTCCTGTGGAGCCGCACCAATCGGCGCACCGACGGCTACGGCGGCGCCCCGGCCGCCCGGGCCCGGTTCGGCGCCGAGATAGTGCGGGCCGTCCGTGCGGCCGTCCGCCCCGGATTCCCGATCTTCTTCCGGCTGTCCCAGTGGAAGCTCGGCGACTACGAGGCCCGCATCGCGAAGAGCCCGGACGAGCTGGCGCAGCTGCTGACCCCGCTGGCCGACGCCGGGGTGGACGCGTTCCACGCCTCCACCCGCCGCTACTGGCTGCCCGAATTCGACGGCAGCGAGCTCAACTTGGCCGGTTGGGTGCGCAAGCTCACCGGCAGGGCCACCGTGACGGTCGGCTCGGTGGGCCTGGACCGGCAGTACGGGGAAGGCGAGTTCGCCCAGGGCCTCACCAAGGAGGCCGGCCTGGCCGGCATCGAGGAGCTGGTGGCGCGCCTGGAGCGCGACGAGTTCGACCTCGTCGCGGTGGGCCGGACGCTGCTGGCCAACCCGGACTGGGCGGCGAAGGCGCTGCGCGGTGAACTGGACCGGACCGTCGCCTACGACCCCGCCGTGCTCCAGACCCTGGTCTGACCCCTCTCTTCTACGGGGCGGACACCGCAGCCGGGCCGCGGAGACGTCGAACGTCTCCGCGGCCCGGCCCGTTCACCCGCTGCTACGCGTCCGGTTCCGCCGTCCCGCCGTGCCGGCCCAGTTCATCCCGGATGATCGCGTGCCACTCGTCCCTCATACGGCGCGCCGTGGCTTCGTTGAAGACATGGGTGTCGTACTTGAGGAACACCTTGTAGCCCGCGCCCTCCCGGTAGAACTCCGCGGACAGTACGTACTCTCCGGCGTACGGCAGGTCGTCGAACCGCCGCAGGTCCAACTCGCCCTGACCGGCCGGCGCGTCGTTGGTGAGCAGTTCGGCGCCGTCGAAGTTCTGGAACAGGAAGTTGGTCAGTACCAGCGGCTCGTCCTCCGCCCCCAGCGCCCGGGTGATCTCCAGCAAGGGGTAGGCGCCGTGCTCGATGCCGGCGACCACCTTGCGCTGGAGCGGACCGAGCAGTTCGGGGAGGCCGCCGGTGACCGCGCAGCGGATCGGCAGGCAGTTGGCGAACTGGCCGACCACGTCCTGGAACCGCTGCTCGTAGCGGGCGGCGGCGGTCATGCCCAGGATCAGGTCGTCCTGTCCGGTCAGCTCGTGCAGGAACCGCGCGTACGTCGCGAAGAGCACGGTCGCCACGCTGACCCGGTGTTCCCGTGCCGTGTCGGCGAGTGCGGTGGCCAGTGCCGGCGGCAGCGTGAACGTCACCGTGTCCACGCGGGGCAGCCGCTCCGGGTCGTACGGCCGGTCGTACGGCAGCGCGAGCGCCCTGCGCGGGGCCGCCAACTCACCGACCCAGTAGTCGCGGTGCCGCGCGGCCCGTGGGCCGGTCAGCAGCGCCTCCTCCCAGGCGACGAAGTCGCCGTAGGCGGCCCGGCTCGGGTTCCCCCCGCCCCGGTAGGCGTCCTTGAGCGTGCGGACCAGGACCGCGGTCGACGTACCGTCCAGCAGGATGTGGTGCGCGGTGATCATCAGCAGCCGGCGTCGACCGGGGAGGGTCACCAGGTGCGTCCGGACCAGCGGGCCCGTCGCCAGGTCGAACGGGATGTTGACCAGCTCCCGCAGCCTGGCCAGTTGGGCGACGCGCGAGGCGGCCGCGATGTCGATCCGCTCGAACGACGGCACCCTGGTCGGGTCGATGTCCAGGTATGGCTCGCCGTCCCGCTCGCCGAGGACCGCGCTCAGCACCGGGTGGAGTGCCGTCTGCGCGCGGATCGCCCGCTCCAGTGCCGCCTCGTCCAGGTCGCCGTGGATCTCGAAGAGGAGCGGGAGATGGTAGGCGGTCGACTCCGGGCAGCGTCGCTGGTCCCGGTACATGGTCAGCTGCCCGCGCGAGAGGTTCCACCGTTCGCCGGCCGGGCCCGCGAAGTGGGCGCACAGGCCGTCGATGGACTCCACCTCGAAGAGCAGGGTGGAGGAGACGTCGTCGCCGAACTCCTCGCGCAGGGCGTTGGTCAGCTGGAGGACCAGGATCGAGTCCAGGCCGTAGTCGGTGAGCCGGGCCGAGGTGTCGATCCGGTCGGCCGGGATGCCCAGGACGGCGGCGGCCTTGTCGAGGATGACCGCGGACGGGTCGGACACCGCTGCGGGGGTGGCGGCGGGCGCCGGCTCGGGGCTCACCACCGGGGCGGGTGCGGGCCGGGGCGCCGGGACCGGAGCCGCCTCAGGGGCGACGACCGCGGTGCCGGACACCGGGGCAGGCGCGGGCTCGGATCGCGGTGCCTGCACCGTGCGCTCCGCGCCGCCGGCGCCGGGCCGCGCCCCCGCCTTCGGGGTGCTCGTCCCCTGCCGGGCGCGCCCTTTGGCCGCGCCGGCCAGTCCTTGCCGTGCCACGCCGTCGCTCTCCGCCGCGATGACCTGCTGCCCCAGCGGCAGCGCCTGCGACAGCGGGAAGACGACGGTGCCGAATCCCTCTCCGGTCAGCACGTCCCGCCAGCTCTCGGGCGACAGCGCCGGCGAGCCGGGGATCCGCAGCGACCGGTCGTCGAACAGCCACCAGCCCTCCAGCAGCCCGAACGTCAGGTGGCTGAAGAGGTCGAACGCCGACAGCTCGTTGAGCAGCAGCCATCCGCCGGCCCGCAGGGCGGCCTTTGCGTTGCGCAGGGTGTTGCGGGTGTCCCGGGTCGCGTGCAGCACGTTGGCGGCGATCACCAGGTCGAAACCGCCCTCCGCGACGTCCTGCCCGGCCAGCGGCTGCTCGATGTTGAGCAGCCGGCAGTCCAGGTACGGCACGTCCGGCCCGTACGTGGCCCGTGCGTGGTTGAGGAACGCCTTCGACAGGTCCGTGTAGACGTAGCTCTCGATGCTGTCCTGGTACGGCTTGAGCGCGGCGAACATCCCGCTGCTGGTGCCGCCGGTGCCGGCGCCGATCTCCAGGATCCGCAGCCGCGCACCGGGTTCGTGGCGCAGCCGCTCCGTGACGATGTCCACGGCGGCGCGGGCCATGGCCTGGTTGAACAGGTCGGCGGCCGGGTTGTCCCGGTAGCAGCCCTCCACCAGCTCCATGGAGCCGCGCGGGAAGATGACGTCGGTGGGTCGGATCCGGCCGGTCAGGACGTCCGGCAGGGCCCTGAGCGTGGCGGAGACCAGCCGCAGCTCGGCCGTGCGGTGGGCGTCGGTCGACCACAGCTCGCACTGCCGGTCCCACTGCGCCAGCACCACCTCCACCGGCTCGGCCGGCACCCCGACCTGCTCGGCGTGCGCCAACCAGTCGGCGTACAACGGCAGGATCTCGCCGTGGTCGAGGGACGCCAGCTGCGCCGCCAGGACCTTGGCCAACCACGGGTCGCGCTCGGTTCGGCGCCACCGCACGACCCCGTCCATGCGGCCGTCCACGCCGTCGGAGGTGAGCAGCAGCTCGCCGCGGACCCGGGAGGGCGTCGGCTCGTGCACGGTGACCTGGGTGCCGCGGTCGAAGTTGGCCAGGGTGTTGTGCTGGTTGGTCTTGATGAACGCGAGCTGCCGCTGGTCCCCGCCGAGCAGCGTGTCCAGGGCGGCGAGCCCCTCGTGCGGCTCGATCGACACCAGTCCGACCCGGCTCAGCCGCTCCCGGTAGAACGCGGAGGTGACGCTCCCGCGGTCGCCCCACCACCCCCAGTTCATGACCTTGACCGGTGTGTCCCAGTGCTGGCCGAGGGCGTGCGCATAGGCGTCGCTGAAGGTGCATCCGGCCGCGTAGTTGCCCTGGCCGGCGGCGGTCGTGAAGGACTGCATCGACGACAGCAGCACCGCGAAGTCCAGGGGCTCGCCGTCGAAGACCTCGGCCATCGCGGTCGTGACGTCGATCTTGGCCGCGAGTCCGGCGCGGAGCGTCGCCTCGTCCATCCTGGCGAAGGTGCTGTCCCGCAGGACGAGTGCGGCCTGCACCACCCCGTCGATCCGCGGGTGCCGCTGCCTGACCTCGGCGACGGCCCGGCGCAGCGCGGCCGGGTCCCCTGCGTCGGCGCTGAGGTAGCGGACGGTGCCGCGTCCGGTGATGGCGCGCAGCTTGTCGTCCACGGACGCGTCGTGCGCGCTGCGGCCGATCCAGGTGACGTGCGCGCCGAAGTGCTGCACCACGTGCTGGGTCCAGGCCGTGCCCAGGCCGCCGGCGCCGCCGATCACGACGTAGACGCCGCCCTCGCGGTAGACCGGTTTCGCCGGTGCCGCGCAGGGCGCCCAGTGTCGGGCCAGCCATTGGCCGGCGCGGCGGGCCCAGGCGTCGTCGGGTGACTGCGCGGGCAGCGCCGTGAGATCGGCCGGCCATTCGGGGGTGTCGAGGTCGACGCGGCGCACGGTCCACTGCCCGTACTCCCGCCCCAACGACCCGAACAGGCCGTGGAGTCCGGCGTGTGCCGGCTGGACGGCGTCGTGGGCGTGGGTGGCGAGGGCGCGGATCGTGACCAGTGTGATCCCCAGCGGCCGGGCGTCGTATCCGGCGGCGAGCAGCGCCTTGATCATGCGGAACGCCGCGACGACGCCGTCGTTCTGGGCGGCGACGTGCCCGGGGGCGTCGGTGGGTTCGAGTTTGGTCTCGGGCGCGGCCCAGACCAGGTGGTCGACGGGGCCGAGGGCGCGCAGCGCGGCGGTCGCCTCCTCGACGGTCGCCGAGGGCGGCAACGGCCAGGTCAGGGCGGTGTCGAACGGTGCGGGCCCGCCGACGACCAGGACCCGGTCGGTGCCGGACGGCACCGGCGCTTCGGCCGCGGTGATCGGGTCCCACACGGGAGCGAACAGCGCGGGTTCGGCCTGGACCGTGCGGCGCGAGGTGTATCCGGTCAGCCGCACGCAGACCTCGCCGTCGGCGTCCACCAGGTCGATGTCCAGCTTGTCGAGCGGTCCGGAGCCGCCGCCCCGCACGATCGCCCACATCGTCGGCGTGCACGGGGCGAACGCGTCCAGCTGGTCCAGGGCGAACGGCACGGCGGTGTCCCGCATCCCGGTGAGGTGGGCCGCCACCGCCGACTGGATCGCCGAGTCCAGCATCGCGGGTGTCAGCACCCCCGGCTCCGCCCCGTCGGGCAGCGCCAGTTCGGCCAGGACGAGCCCGGAGCCGACGTGTGCCTGCCGGATCGCCCGGAGCGACGGGCCGTGGTCGATGCCCATCGACACCAGGGCGTCGTGGATGCGGTCGCCGGAGACGGTCTCCCGGCAGTCCGCGCGCAGTGCGGCCAGGTCGGCCCGGGCCGGGCGCGGGGCGTCGGACGGCGTGATGCTGCCTTCGCAGCACACGGTGTCGCCGGTGGCGATCTCGAAGCGGTGGGCGCCCCTGCCGGTCGCGCGCACCGTCACCCGGGCCTCCACCGGGGTGTCGGCTACCTCCAGCGGCTGCACCCACGTCACGTTGCGCATCCGCACCGGGACGGTGCCGACCGCCTTGCGGGCCAGTTCGAGGGAGGCGACCGCGGGCAGGATGTGGCGGCCCTGTACCACGTGGTCGCGCAGCAGGCCGTGTTCCCGGGTCAGCGTCACCCGGTCGTCGCCGGCCGCCGCGGGCCAGTACCGGTCGCGGGCGAACGGGTAGGTGGGCAGCGGGATGCGGCGCCCCTCGGCCGGTATCGGCTCCTCGGCGGGCAGGCGGGCCGGGACCGTGCCGTCGAGGACCTGGATCAACTCCTCGCGGTCCCGGACCACACAGGCGAACCGGTGCGCGAAGCGCTGCCGGCCGACGGCCAACGTGAACGCGAGGTCGCCGAGGTCGATCGCGGCGTCGGCGCGCAGGTGGGCCGCCAACCGGCGCTTCTGCTCGTCGAGTTGCTGCTCGGTGCGCGCCGAGAGGACCACGGTGTGGGCCCTGTGCGGGGTCGCGGTGCGCGCGACGGGCGGCGCCTCTTCGAGCACGAGGTGTGCGTTGGTCCCGCTGGCGCCGAAGGAACTCACCACACCGCAGCGCGGCGCGCCGGCCGGCGCCTCCCAGGCGTGGGTGCGGGTGCTCAGGTAGAACGGGCTGCCGGCGAGGGGGATCGCCTCGTTGGCGGTCTCGAAGTGCAGCGAGGCGGGGATCTGCCGGTGCTTGAGGGCCAGCAGCACCTTCAGCACGCCCGCGACGCCGGCCGCGAACTGGGTGTGGCCGATGTTGGTCTTCAAGGAGCCGACCGCGCAGTACTCCGTCCTGTCGGTGTGGGCGCGGAAGGCACGGTCGAGTGCCTGGAACTCGATGGGGTCGCCGAGCTTGGTGCCGGTGCCGTGCGCCTCGACGAGCCCGATCCGCGTCACGTCGACGTCGAACCGCTCGTACACCTCGCGGAGCAGGCTCTCCTGGGAGAGCGAACTCGGCGCGGTGATGCCGTTGGTGGCGCCGTCCTGGTTGACCCCGCTGGCCTTGATCACGCCGTGGATGTGGTCGCCGTCGGCCAGCGCGTCCGCGAGGCGCTTGAGCACCACGACCCCGACGCCCTCACCGGGCACGAAGCCGTCGGCGCGGTGGTCGAAGGTGTGGCAGCGCCCGGTCGGCGAGAGCATGCCGGCGCGGCCCGCGAGCCCGTACAGCCGCGGCGTGGACTGGAGGAACACCCCGCCCGCCAGCGCCATCGAGGTCTCACCGGACCAGAGGCCCTTGCACGCCAGGTCGATCGCCACCAGCGAGCTGGAGCACGAGGTGTCGACGGCGATCGCCGGGCCCTTGAGGTCGAGGAAGTAGGACACCCGGCTCGGGATGACCGACGTCATGTTGCCCCACAGGGTCTGCGCCGGGGCGTCCGGGTCGAGCAGCCCCTGGTAGTCCCCCGCCCAGGCTCCGACGTACACGCCGCAGCGCCGCCGGCCCATCTGCCCGGCGTATCCGGCATCCTCCAACGCCTTCCAGGACTCTTCGAGCAGCAGCCGCTGCTGGGGGTCCATCACCGTGGCCTCGGTGCCGGAGATGTTGAAGAACATCGCGTCGAACTCGTCGATGCGGTCGAGGAATCCGCCCCGGGTGCAGCTGCTCACTCCGTCGAGGTCGAACCGGGTCGTCCCGGTGACCAGGTCGTCGCCGTCGGCCAGGTGCGTCCACAGTTCGTCCAGCGAGTCGGCGCCGGCGAACCGGCCGCTCATGCCGATCACCGCGATCGGTCCGCGCTCCCCGCTGACGCGCTCGTCCGCCCGGCGCCCGGTCGGCACCGGCACCGGCACCGGCACCGGCACCGGCTCGCCCGTCGTCTGCGGGGCGTCCGCCGGCTCCGACGCCGTGTCCGCGGCGCCCTCCGTGTAGGCAAGGGTGTCCCGGTACGTGGTGAGCAGGTGTGCGGTCAGCCGGTCGGCGGTGCTGAAGTCGAAGACCACGCTGGTCGGGAGGTCCAGCGACAGCGCCTCGTTGAGCTGGTGCACCACGCGGATCGCCAGGATCGAGTCCAGGCCGTAGTCGGCGAACGCCAGGCCGCCCTCGATCTCGGCGACCTCCAGCGCCAGCGCGCGGGCGATCTTCTCGCGCACCACGGCGGGCACGATCTCGTCCAGGTTCCGGCGCCCGACGGCGGGGGGCGCGGCTGCGGGCTCCGCGGCAACGGGCGCCACGGCGGCCGGCTCCACGACGACGGGTGCGGCGGCGGGTCGGGCGGCGCGTTCGACGACGGGCTCGGCGGCCGGGGCCGCGACCGATGCGGGCGCCGTCCGGGTCAGGTCGCCGATCCAGAACCGGTCCTTGGCGAACGGATAGGTCGGCAGCGACACCACCCGGCGCGGCGCGCCCTGGTGCAGGCGCTCCCAGTCCACCGCGACGCCCGAGGCCCACAGCGCCGCCAGCTTGGACAGCTTGCCGGCGGCGATCCACCGCCGCACCAGCAGCTCCTGGAGATCGCCGTCGTCGGTGATCTCGGCGAGCAGACCGCCGGAAGCCTCGACGGTACCCCGGTGTCCCCGGCCGGCACGCAGGCTGGTCCTCAGTTCCGCGGTGGACGACACCGCGACCGCGTACCGCTCGGTCATCGCCTCCCGTCCGACCTGGAGCGTGAAGGCCAGGTCGGCGAGGTCGGTGTCCGGGTTGCGGTCGAGGAACCCGGCCAACCGGTCGAGGGACGCGGTGAGCTGCTCGGGAGTCCTCGCCGAGAGGGCGACGACCTGTTCTGCGGTGTTCGTCGGGCCGTTGGTCGGCTGCACGGGATACTCCTCGACGATCAGGTGCGCGTTCGAGCCGCCGGCCCCGAACGAGGACACCGCAGCGATCCGCGGGCCCTCGGAGTGCCACGGGCTCAGCTCGCGCTGGACGCGGAACGGGGTCCGCTCGAAGGTGATGTTCGGATTGAGTCGTTCGGCGTGCAGGGTCGGCACGAGCTGCCGGTGCCGCATCTGGAGCAGCACCTTGGTCAGGCCGGCCACTCCGGCCGCGGCCTCCAGGTGGCCGATGCCCGACTTCACCGAGCCGATCGCGCAGTACTGTCGGTCGGCGGTGTCCTGCTCGAACGCCGTGGTCAGACCCGTGATCTCGATCGGGTCGCCCAGTTCGGTGCCGGTGCCGTGCGCCTCGACGTAACTGACCTCCCGCGCGTGGACCCCGGCCCGGTCGAGCGCCTGTCGGACCAGATCCGCCTGGGCGACCGGGCTCGGCACGGTGTAGCCGGTGGTGCGGCCGCCGTGGTTGACGCTGGAGCCGCGGATCACCGCGAGCACCCGGTCCCCGTCGGCCTCCGCCCGGGACAGCGGCTTGAGGAGCACGCATCCGACGCCCTCACCGGGCACGAACCCGTGGCCGCCGGCGCCGAAGCTGCGGCAGTGCCGGTCGGGCGAGAGCATGCCGGAGCGGCACAGTTCGACGTAGTCCAGCGGATGGGTGTAGAGGTTCACGCCGCCGGCGATCGCCACCTCGCAGGCGCCGCGCCGGAGTTGCTCGCACGCCTCGTGGATCGCGGTCAGCGACGCCGAGCACATGGTGTCGATGGTCAGGCTCGGTCCGCGCAGGTCCAGCAGGTAGGAGGCGCGGGCGCTCAGCGAGGCGAACGACAGGCCGGGCACCACGAGTTCGCCCGAGGGCAGTCGGCCCACGTCGTGCCGGGCGTGGCCGACCTTGGTGACGCCCGCGAACACCCCGACCCCGTGGCCGTGGCGGTCGGCCAGGCGTGCCCTGGTGTAGCCCGCGTCCTCCAGGACTTCCCACGCGGCCTGGACGAAGAGCCGCTCCTGCGGGTCCATGGCGTAGGCGTCGCGCGGGGCGATGCCGAAGAACCTGGGGTCGAACGCGGCGAAGTCGTCCAGGAAGCCGCCCCACTTGCTGTAGCTGCGGCCGGTGGCGACCGCCGTGTTGCGGTCCGGTTCGAAGAAGCCGTCCAGCGGCCAGCGGTCCACCTCCCGGACGCAGTCGCGGCCGGCCCGGAGGTTGTCCCAGAACTGGTCCGGGTCGGCGGCACCGGGGTAGCGCCCGCTCAGCCCGATGATCGCGATCGGCTCGTCGGTGCCGGCGGCCGGCGGTTCGGCGCGGCCGGTCGGCGTGTCGGCGGTGACGGTGGTGACAGTGGGTGTGGTCGGCGTGTCGGTGGTGCCGGTCGAGTGCTGCCGGGCCGGTTCCGGCCGGTGGCCGGTGAGTTGGCCGGCGACCCCCCGAAGGGTCGGCTGCTCGAAGAAGATCGTCGAGGAGACGTCGGGATGGGTCCGGATCAGCTCCCGGTTGAGCTGGAGGACCATCATCGAGTCCAGGCCGACCTCGACGAGCGGGCGGTCGGGGTCGACCGAACCCGGCGCGAGACCGGTGACCTCGGCGAACACCGTGAGGAGATGGTCCAGGACGTCCGGGTCCGCGGTGGGCACGGGGCGTGTCGCGACCGGTCGGGCCGCGGCCGGCCGGGGTGTCGCGGCCGGCGCACTCTGCCGCGCCCGCCGCGGGTCGCCGTGATGCACCCACACCTGGTCCGCCCCGGTGTGCCAGGCGTCGAGCAGGGCCGTGAGCCCCTCCTCCGTGGGCATCGGGGCCAACCCCCGGTCCTCCCACAGATATGCCCGAGCACGGTCGTCCACCCGCATGCCGCCGTCCTCCCAGAGCGGCCACGCCAGCGACAGCGTGCGCCCGCGGCGCCGTCCCTCGGCGACCCGCGTGTTGCGCACGGCGGCGAACTCGTCGAGGAAGGCGTTGGCGGTCGCGTAGTCGGACTGGCCGGGGTTGCCGGTGAGCGCGGCGCCCGAGGAGAACGTCAGCAGGAACTCCAGCGGGCAGTGCTCGGTGGCCCGGTCGAGGTGCACCAGACCGTCCACCTTGGTCGCGAGCACCTCGTCCCACTGCTCGACGGTCTTGTCCGCGAGCAGCGCGTCCCGGACCACGCCGGCGGCATGCACGATCCCGGTGAGTTCGCCCGCCTCGGCGACGAGGTGCCGCACCTCCTCCCAACGGGAGACGTCGGCGCGCACATACCGCGCGTCCGCGCCGGCCTGCCGCAACTCGGCGAGCAGGCGGTCCACCCGGCCGTCGCCGGGCGACCGGCCGGCCAGTACCAGGGTCGGTCGCCGCACGTCCGCGGCGATCCGGCGGGCCAGGCGGGCGCCGATACCGCCGGCGCCGCCGGTGATCAGGTACCTGCCGCCGTCGCGCCACGGCGTGTCGGCCGCCGTGCTCGCAGGCGCGGCCGGCGCCCAGGTGCGCGTGTGCCGGACACCGTCGCGGTAGACCACGAGATCGTCGGTGGCCTCGGCGTTCTCCGCCACGACGGCGGCCACGTCGGTGCCGCCGGCGTCATCGAGGCCGATGACCTGGCCGGCGATCCGGGGGTTCTCCTTGGCGACGGTCCGCAGCAGGCCGGCCAGGGCGATGTCGTCGGTGACGACCTGCACCAAGGTGGTGCCGGCCCGGGTGTCGAGGCCGCGGACGGTCTCCAGCAGCTGCCACGACAGGTCGCGGAACCGGCTCTCCGGCCGCCGCTTGACGGTGTCCAGGTGGAGCGCGCCGGGCACGGACCCGTCGATCCCGCACAGCACCACGACGCGCCGGTCGTACCGGCCGGTCGCGGCCGCGGGCGTCGGCGTCCACCGCGGCGTCAGCAGGACCGTGCCGATCTCCTGCGTGTCGCCGCCGGGTTGCTCGGTGCGGGGACCTCGCCCGGCCCCGGAGGGCTGCTCGGTGCCGGGAAGGTGCCTGGTGCCGGGGATCCAGAACCGGTCCCGGGCGAAGGGGTATCCGGGCAGCCGCACGCGCCGGGGCGGTGTGCCGCCGAACGTCGCGCGCCAGTCGACGGTGGCGCCGTCGATCCACTCCCCGATCGGCCCCTCGCCGCTCCCGCGGTCGCCGGTGGTGACGAACGCCCGCAGCCGGTCGAGGAGTTCGGCACGCGACGAGACGACCCAGCCGACGCGTTCCGCCATCTCCTCGCGGCCGATCTGCAGGCTCCACGCGACGGACCGCAGCGGGACGTCGTCCGACCTCTCCAGGTAGGACAGCAGGTCCCGGGCGCGGGCGGTCAACTGCTCCCGGGTACGGGCCGACAGCGGCACCGCCACCGTGGCGGCGGTCTCCCCGTCCTGGTCGCGGGGAACGTATTCCTCGACGACGACATGGGCGTTGACGCCGCCGAACCCGAAGCTGCTCACCCCGGCGCGCCGCGGCGCGGGGCTGCCGTCACGGTTGCGGGGACGCGCCCAGGGCTCGTTGTCCCGCACGATGTGGAACGGGCCGTCGGCCAGTTCGATGTACGGGTTGACCTGCTGGACGTGTTGGGTCGCCGGCAGCACACCGTGCTTCAGCGCGAGCAGCACCTTCAGCAGTCCGGCGATGCCGGCGGCCGACTCCAGGTGGCCGATGTTGGTCTTGACCGAACCGAGGCCGCACGCGCCGTCGTCACGGCGTCCCAGCCGGCGGAACGCCGTGCGCAGCGCGCGGACCTCCACCGGATCGCCGAGGGCCGTGCCCGTGCCGTGCGTCTCCAGGTAGCCGACGGTGTCCGGGTCGAGGTCGCCGAGGGCGGTCGTCACCAGCTCGGCCTGGGCGTCGGCGTTCGGCGCGGTCAGCGAGTTCGCCCGGCCGCCGTGGTTGCACGCGCTGCCCCGGAGCACGCCGAGGATCGCGTCGCCGTCGCGCTCCGCCGCGGCCAACGGCTTGAGCACGACCGCCCCGACGCCCTCGCCCCGCACATAGCCGTTTGCGTCGGCGTCGAAGGTCTTGCACAGGCCGTCCGGGCTGAGCATGCCCGCGCGGTGCGCGCTGACGAACGCGTCCGTGCTGAGCAGCACGTTCACCCCGCCCGCGACGGCCATGTCACAGGCGCCGGAACGGATCGCCTCCATCGCCCGGTGCACCGCCACCAGCGAGCTGGAGCAGGCCGTGTCGATCGGTTCGCTCGGGCCGCGCACATCGAGCAGATAGGAGATGCGGTTGGCCAGGATCGAGTGCGTCGTCCCGGTCGCGGTGAAGGCGTCCGGTGCCACACCGAGCGAGGTGAGCAGGGTCGCGTAGTCGTTGCCCGAGACACCGAGGAACACGCCCGTGGTGGTGGGCAGGTCCGCCGGCCGGTACGCGCTGTCCTCCAGTGCCTGCCACACCGTCTCCAGCGCGAGGCGGTGCTGCGGGTCCATCAGATCGGCCTCGCGCGGCAGGATGCGGAAGAAGCCGGCGTCGAAGGCGTCGATGTCGTCCAGGGCTCCGACCCGCTGGGGGAAGTCCTGGTCGGCGATGGTCCGGCGCTGGTTCTCGTCGTACCGGTGCAGCGGGAAGGCGGTGACGGAGTCCTTGCCGGCCACCAGGTTCGCCCAGTACTCGTCCAGGTCGCGGGCGCCCGGGAAGCGCCCCGCCGCGCCGATGACGGCGATCGGCATACGCGGATCGGCCGCGTCGCCGGCCGGCTCCGGCCGGGCCTCGGCGCGGACCGGCTCGGGCCGCTCCTCGACACGGACCGGCCGCGGCGGCCGGGCCTCGACCGTGACGCCGTGCTCGTCGGCGAGGTAGGTGCCCAGTGCCTGAAGCGTGTTGACGTCGAAGAAGACCGCCGGGCTGATCGTGACGCCGAACCGCTCGTGGATCTCCTTGGCGAAGGCCACCAGCGAGATGGAGGCGAAGCCGAACGCGTCCAGACCGGTGCGCGGGTCGAGCTCCTCCGGCGCGAACTTGAGGATGTCGGCGGCGATGGACCGCAGCACGTCCACGACGGCCGGCACGGGCGATGCCACCGGCTCGACGCTCACCGGCTCCGGTTCGACGCGTGCCGGGGCGGCCTGCGGTACCGGACGGTCGGCCGGCGTCGTCCCTCCGACGCCGCGCCGCGCGCCGGTCAACTCCCCGACGACCTCGCCCGTTTCGTCGGCCAGGACGATCCGGTCGGCTTCGAAGAGCACGTGTGCGACCGGCACGCCGGCCCGCACGTGGATCTCCGCGACGTGGTTGAGCGCGGTCCGGGCCCAGTCCGGTGCACCGGCACGCCGGGCCTCCCACTGCACGCCCTGGGCGAGGGCGGCCAGGACGTGCGGCTCCACGGTGACGTTGCGCCGCGCGTGGTCCTGTTGGAACGCGGGCCGGCCGACCCGCAGCACGGTCCGTTCGTCCGGCGTGCGGAACACGCCGTCGACCGCGCACGACGCCGGCTTGTAGTCCAGCCCGCCGTCGGCCAGCTCCGCCAGGAACTGCTCCCGCGTGCGCACCTGCCGCAGGCCGGCCAGGTCGATCCGACCGGACGGCGGCGTGGCGGCCCGCACGGTGAACTCCACGGCCGCCGACCCGTCGTCGGTCCGTACGACGCCGTGGCCGTCGGCGAACTCCGTGACCAGCCGCCGGGTCGCGGACCAGTCGACGGGCCGCAGCACGCGCAGGTCGTGGACCGACGCCTGTGCGGCGAATCCGCTGACCTTCGCGGTGGCCAGCGCGAGGTCCACGGCGAAGGTGGGCACGACGGCCGGCGCCTTGTCCCGGCGGTAGCCGTAGTCGAGCAGGTCGTCGAGGTGGACGTCCGTCGCGTAGCGCAGGCCGCGGACGTCGGACGCGTTGCGCCCCAGGAACGGGTGCAGCCGCTCCCGCAATGCCAGCGGGGCCAGCACGGACGGCGCGCCCTCGGTCTGCTCGACCCAGCACCGCACCTTCTCGAACGGGTACGCCGGCAGCGACACCCGGCGTGCCGTGGGCAGTTGGTCCCAGTCGACGCTCCTGCCGGCGACCCAGGTCGTCGCGAGGTCGTGCGCGGGCAGCTCCCGGCGCCCGGCGAGGTAGCCGTCGACGGCCGCCAGCGCGGACCGCTTGTCCGCCGCGACGAACGCCCAGCGGTGGGCCAGTTCGTTCTTGCCCACGCGCAGGGTGAAGGCGATGTCGGGGAGATCGGCCTCCGGCGCCCCGGCGAGGTAGTCGCGGAAGGAGGCCAGATAGCGCCCGAGCGCGGCCTCGTTCATCGCGGAGAACACGAAGAGCTGCTCGCCGAACGGCTCCCGGCGGGCCGGACGTTCGGGGTACTCCTCCAGAATGATGTGCGAGTTCATGCCGCCGGCGCCGATCGAGGTGATGCCGGCCCGGCGGGGGTGGGCGACCTCCCGGCCGTCCACCACGGTGACCGGGGGCTGCCAGTCGGCGAGCGTCTGCTGCACCCGGAACGGCGTGTCGGTGAAGTCGATGTCCGGGTTCAGTTCCGTGCTGTGCAGGGACGGCGCCAGCTTGCCGTGCCGGAACTGCAGCAGCACCTTGGCCAGCCCGATCATGCCGGCCGCCGCCAGCAGGTGCCCCATGTTGGCCTTGACCGATCCGAGCGCACAGAACTGCCGGTCCGGGGTGTGCTTGCGGTACGCCGTGGTCAGCGCGCGGACCTCGATCGGGTCGCCCAGCGCGGTGCCCGAGCCGTGCCCCTCGACGTAGCTGATCGTCCTGGGGTCGACGGCGGCGTCCGCGACCGCCTTCTCGATCGCGTGCGCCTGCATGCCCGGGTTCGGCACGGTGAAGCCGTTGCGGGTGCCGGCATTGGACAGAGCGGTGCCCTTGATGACGGCGTACACCTGGTCGCCGTCGCGCTCGGCGTCGACCAGCGGCTTGAGCACGACCGCGCCGACGCCCTCGCCGAGGATGGTGCCGTCCACGCCCCGGCCGAAGCTGCGGATGACGTCGGAGGTGCCGGTGGTGAAGTGCTCCTGCGACGAGGCGATCAGGTTGTACGGGTGCAGCATGAGGTTGATGCCGCCGGCGACCACCATCCGGCACTCGCCGGCCCGCAGCATCTGGACGGCCTGGTGCACGCACGTGGACGAGGCCGAGCACATGGTGTCCACGAAGAGCGACGGCCCGGTCAGGCCGTAGAAGTAGGACAGCATGTTGGGGATCGTCCCGGTGTAGCTGCCGCTCTGCGGCGCGCCCCGGGTCAGGCCGTTCTGGAAGCCGTAGAGGTTGTAGTGGTTGCTCATGGTGCCCACGAGCACGCCGACGTCGCCCTGGTAGCGGCGGTGGATGGTCTCCTTCGAGTAACCGGCGTCCTCCAGCGCCTGCACGCCGGCCTGGAGGAACAGCCGCACCTCCGGGGACATCTGCTCGGCCTCGCGCTTGGAGATGCGGAAGTAGCGGGGGTCGAAGGCGTCGATGTCGCGGAGGAAGGTTCCCGTCCTGATCACGCTCTTGCCGAGCACGGCGCGGTCGCTGTCGTGGACGGCCTCGTGGTCCCAGCGGTCGGCGGGGATCTCCTCGAAGGTGTGCCGGCCGTTCTCCAGCAGCTCCCACAGCTCGTCCATCGTGTCGGCGCCGGGGTAGCGCCCGGACACGCCGATGATCGCGATGTCGTGCCGGTCGTCGCGTGCGCCGCGTAAGGAGGCGCCCGCGGTGGCGGGCTCGGAGGCGGGTTCGCGGACTCTTGCGGTGGCGGGCCCGGCCGCGTCGTCGAACCGCGTCGCCGGGGCGCTGGGCCGCTCGGCAGGGGTGTCCCGTCGTGCTTCCGGCGTCTGCGCCGGCTCCGTCTTGCCCAGCACGGCTTCCAGTTGTTCGCGCCGCGACTCCACGAAGTGCGCGGCCACGTCCGCGATGTTGAGGTACTCGAAGAAGATCGTCTTGGACAACGGCCCGAACAGCTTCTCCAGTTGGGCGGTCACCCCCAGGATGCTCAGCGAGTCGATGCCGTACTCGATCAGGTTGGTGGTCGACTCCAGGTCTTCCGGGGCGTGCCGGAGGACCTCGGCGACGACGCCCTTGAGCAGGTCCTCGGCCCGCGCCTGGAGGTCGCCCGCGCCGGCCCGGTCGCCCTCCACCACGCCGCCGGACGAGGCCACCGGCACCGGCGCCGCGCGGCGGGCCGCGCCGAGGGTGGCCTCGGCACCGTAGGCGACGACGAGGTGCGCGGGGGCGTCGGCGAGCAGGGACCGGCCGAAGGCGCGCAGCCCGTCCTCGGTGGGCAGGGGCTGCCACCCGCGCTCGCGGCGCATCGACTCCCGGGTGACCTCGTCCACGGTCATGCCGCCGTCGGCCCACAGCGGCCAGCTGACGGCGACGGTCCGCCCGCTGCGCTCCCCCGCCTCGACCAGCGACTGCCGGTGCTCGGCGAAGGCGTCCAGGAAGGCGTTGGCCGCCGCGTAGTCGGACTGCCCCGGATTGCCGTAGACACTGGCGACCGAGGAGAACAGCGCGAAGAAGTCCAGGTCGAGATGGCGGGTGGCGGCGTCGAGGTTGAGCGTGCCGCGGACCTTCGGCGCGGTCACCAGGGGGACGTCGGCGAGGTCCTTGCGCAGCAGGTACTGGTCGCGCAGCACACCGGCGGCGTGCACGACGCCGTCGAGCGAACCGTGCTCCCGCACGAGCGTGGCGACCGCGTCCCGCACGGCCTGGGCATCGGCCACGTCGACCGGCAGGTAGTGCGCGTCGACGCCCTCGGCCCGCAGCGCCGCGACGGAGCCGGCCGTGGAGCGACCGCTGAGCACGACCGTCGCCTCCGCGCGGCCGAAGTAGCGGGCGAGGTGCGGGCCGATGCCGCCGAGGCCACCGGTGACCCAGTACACCCCGCCGGCCCGCAGCTCGGGCACCCGGGGACCGGCACCGAGCTGCGTCTCGACGGGCTCCCGCACCTGCCGGGTGCCGTCGGCGGAGTAGCGGACCTCGGTGTCGGCGGAGTCGTCGGCGCCTTCCTCGCGGACGATCCGCGCGACCTGTTCCGGGGAGGCCGCGGCCAGGCCCGTGACCCGGACGATGCGGCCCGAGACGAGCGGGTTCTCCAGGGCGACGGTGCGGAACAGGCCGGTCAGCGGGGCGTGGAGGTGCGCCGGCACCCGGGCGTCGACCAGTGCCAGGAACCGGTGCTCGCCCTTGGGGCCGGCCGCGAGCAGCTGCTGGACCTCGGCGAACACCTGCTCCGTCATGGCCTCGACGCCGTCGGCCGGACGGGCCGGAGCGATCTCCGGCAGGGTCACGGAGTGTGTGGTGCGGGAGCCGTCGGCCGGGTTCGTCGCCCGGTCGATCCACCGCGTGGTCGCGGTGACGACGCGCGGGCCGGCGTCGGTGGTGCGCTGGGCGAGGCCGCGCAGGCTGGCGCTGATCACGCCGTCGCGGTCGCACAGGTCGATGTCGAACTTGGCGAGCGCCCCGGAGTCGCCGCTGCGTCGGACCCAGGCCCAGGTCTCGGACGGGCAGGGCCGGTGGACCTGGAGCTCGTCGAGGGCGAAGGCCAGGGTCGGGCCGGTGCTCTCGCCCATCAGGAGCACGGAGGTCTGGAAGGCGGCGTCCAGGAGGCTCGGCGGCAGCACGCATCCGTCGGCCGCGGTGGTCTGGATGCGGGCGAGCGCCTCGTCCTGCCCCACCCAGACGTCGCGCAGCGCGCGCATGTCCGGCCCGTATTCCAGTCCCTGGGCGTCGAGTTGGGCGTACATCTCGTCGGGGTCGCGCGGGGTCGCGCAGGACGCGCGCAGGGCGTCCAGGTCCAGGGGCGACGGCTCCGGCACGGTGACGAGCTCGGCGGAGCCCACGCTGTGGGTCGTCTCGCCCTGGAGGAACTCGAACGCGATCGTGTCGCCGCGCGGGGTCAGTCCGATGTGCACGTCGACCGGCTCGTCCACGACGATCGGCCGCATCCACGCCACGTCGCGCAGCCGGACCGCCCCGTCCCCGGTCGCCGCGGACTCCACCGCGGCCCGCGCCATTTCCAGGTACGCGACCGCGGGCAACACGCGCGCGCCGCGCACCTGGTGGGAGGCGAGGAAGGGCTCGGACCCGGTGAAGGTGCTGGTGTAGCGCTGTTGCGCCAGATCGGAGGTGTTGCGGTGGACGAGCGGGTGCAGCGCCGCGGGGTCCGGCGTCCCGGCCGCCGGGGTGCGGTACCAGTGCCGGTCGCGGGCGAAGGGGTAGGTGGGCAGCCGGACGCGGTGTGCCTCGGGGTCGTGGGGCCAGTCGGCGGTTCCCCCGCGCACCCACTCCTCGGCCGCGGCGACCGTGTCCGGGCCGGCCTCGGCGGGGTTGTGCACCTCGCCGTCGGTCACCGACGCCAGCGCGTCGACGAGCTGCTCCCGGTCCGCGACGACGAGCACGGCCCGGGCCGCCATCGGCTCCCGGCCGACCTGGAGGGTGTGCGCGATGTCGGCCAGCGACTGGCGCGGCCGCAGCGCGCTCTCCGGGGCCCGCAGGTGGTCCCGCAGCTGGTCGGCCAGCGCGCGCAACCGCTCCGGCTTCTTCGCCGAGAGCGGGATGACGTACGGTCCCGGCGCCTCGGCGGCCGACTCCGCACGGGCCGGCTCGTCACGAAGTTCCTCGCGGGCCGGTTCCTCGCGGGTCGGTTCCTCCAGCAGTACATGGGCGTTGGTGCCGCCGAAGCCGAACGAGCTGACGCCCGCCCGGCGCGGTGTCCCCTCGTCGGCCGGCCACGGCTGGGTGTCGCCGACGATGTAGAACGGGCTGCCGTCCAGGTCGATCAGCTGGTTCTGGGTGCGGAAGTTGACCGTCGCCGGCAGGGTCCCGGCGGCCATCGCGCCGATCACCTTCACCACGCCCGCCACGCCGGCGGCCGACTCCAGGTGACCGATGTTGGTCTTCACCGAGCCGATGCCGGTGCTGCCCGGCCGGGGTTCGGTCCCGTTGGCCTCGTGCAGGTTCCGGAAGGCGCGGGTGAGGCCGAGGATCTCGATCGGGTCGCCGACCGGTGTGCCCGGCCCGTGGGCCTCGATGTAGCCGACGGTCTCCGGCGCGATCCCGGCGCGGGTGTAGACGTCCTCGATCAGGGTGGCCTGCGCGGTCGGGTTGGTCACGGTCAGCGAGTTGGTCTTGCCGCCGTGGTTGGTGCCGACGCTCTTGATCACCGCGTGCACCGGGTCGCGGTCCGCCACGGCCCGGGCCAGCGGCTTGAGCAGCAGGACGGCGCCGCCCTCGCCCCGGACGAATCCGTCGGCGCCCTCGTCGAAGGCGTGCGAGGTGCCGGTGGGCGAGAGCATGCTGGCCTTGCTGAACGCCACGAACAGCTTCGGCGACCAGCACAGGTTGACGCCACCGGCCAGCGCCAGGTCGCAGTCGCCGTTGTGCAGTGCGGAAACCGCCTCGTAGAGCGAGACCAGGGAGCTGGAGCAGGCGGTGTCGTTGGCGATGCTGGGGCCGTGGAAGTCGAAGAAGTACGACAGGCGGTTGGCCACGATCGAGTACGCGGTGCCGGTCGGGAAGTAGACGTCGGTCGGCACGTCGTCGCGCTCGATCAGCTCGGCGTAGTCGCCGTGGCACACGCCCATGAAGACGCCCGTGCGGCTGCCGGCGAGCGTGCCCGCCCGGTAGCCGGCGTCCTCGATGGCCTGCCAGGCCAGCTCCAGCGCGAACCGCTGCTGCGGATCCATCGTCTCCGCCTCGCGCGGCGAGATGTTGAAGAAGGCCGCGTCGAAGCGGTCGGCGTTCTCGATGAAGCCGGCCCAGACGCTGTTGGTCTTCTCCTCGCCGCTGCGCGGATCGCCGAAGTAACGTTCCTTTGACCACCGTTCGGCGGGCACCTCGGTGATCAGCGAGCGGCCCGCCGCGAGGTGGTCGAACAGCTCGACCAGCGTGTCGGAACCGGGGAACCGCAGTGCGAGCCCGATGATCGCGATGTCGTCGGCAGCCATCAGCGCTCCCCCACCTTCTGCACGGCACGGCGGTTGTCGACGGTCACCCGCAGGTCCAGGTCCCCGGGCACCGACGCGCCGTGCCGCCCGCTCCCGTCGTCGAGCACGAACTGTTGGTTGAGCACCGCTGTGGTCAGCAGATACACGAAGGTCTGGTCCTCCTTGGTGCTGATCTCCTCGACCGGCGAGGACATGATCTTGTCAACCAGGCGGCGGGCGAACGTGTGGTCCAGGCAGTCGATCTTGGCCAACTCACGGTCGGACAAGAGGAGTTCCAGGTACTCCGGACGGCTGTCCTTGAACGCGGCACTGCCCGGCGCGCGGTAGGGCTGCTTGGGACGGCTGGTGGTCCACTCCGGGAGTTCGGCGCGGAACGCCTTCTTCAGGATGGCCTTCTCGGTCTGGCCGTCGTCGTAGCGGAGGTTGACCGACGCGGCGGCGCGCACCACGGCCGGGTCCAGGAACGGGCAGCGGTTCTCGACGCTGTGCGCCAGCGCGGCGCGCTCCCCCTGCGTGGACAGCAGGAATCCGGCCAGCAGCGTCTTGTACTCCAGCCACTGGGCCTTGTGCACGGCGGACATGCCCGCGTAGCCGGGCGCCGCGGCGACCAGGTCGAGCAGATCGGCGAACGGGTCGCGGCGGTCGGCGAGCAGACGCGCCGCGAACCGGCCGTTCTGGTAGCGCATCTCGTGGGAGAACAGGCCCGGCAGCCGTTCCTCCGAGAACTGCTGGTACAGGCCGAGCAGATGGGCCTGGTGGGCGGGACCGAAGTGCGCCAGTTCCGGGTGCAGGTTGGCCAGCCTGGTGCGGCGCTCGTCGTCGGGCAGCTCGTTCCACTGCTCGCGCAGCAGGGTCTCGCGGAACAGCGAGTAGCCCAGGAACGCCTCGTCGGCGCCCTCGCCGCTGAGGATGGTCTTGATGCCGGCGTCGCGCACGTGCCGGGACAGCAGGAACATCGGCACGAACGAGGTGCGGAAGGTGGGGACCTCGGCGTGGTACACCGCGGCCGGGAAGTTGTCGGTGATGTCCGCGCTGGTGATCGGGACCGTGCAGTGCAGGGTGCCCAGGTGCTCGGCGACCAGGGACTGGCTGTCGGACTCGTCGAACGTCCTGTCCTGGAACGCCACGGAGAACGTGCGGACCTGGTGCGGGGAGAGCCGGGTGGCCAGCCTCGTCACGATCGAGGAGTCCAGGCCGCCGCTGAGGTAGACGCCGACCTCGACGTCGGTGCGCAGGCGCATCTCCACGCTGGTGCGCAGGGTGTCCCGGACGAAGTCGATCGCCTCGGCCTCGGTGCCGTCGAAGGCCGGGACGTCGAAGCCGAGGTCCTCGTAGGCCCGCAGGGAGCGGCGTCCCCCGCTGAGGGTCAGCACCGAGGCCGTCGGCAGCTGGCGGATGCCGTGGAACGGCGTGCGGTCGGGCAGCGGCGTCCACACCCCGAAGGTGGTGGCCAGCTCGCTCGGGTCGAGTGCGAATCGGAATCCGGGAAAGGCGCGGAACGCCTTCATCTCGGACGCGAAGAGGAAGTCATCGCCGTGGTCGGCGTAGAACAGCGGGCGTTTGCCGTACCGGTCGCGGGCCAGTACGAGGTCGCCGGTCAGCGCGTCCCTGATGGCCACCGCGAAGGCGCCGTTGAAGCGGGTGAAGCAGTCCGACCCCCACTGGATCCATGCCTGGAGCACCACTTCGGTGTCGGAGTGGTCGGTGCGGAACGGCCGCCCGAGCCGGGCGAGTTCCGCGCGGAGCTCGATGTGGTTGTAGATCTCGCCGTTGAAGCAGATCCAGTAGCGCCCCGAGGGGTCGCTCATGGGTTGCGAGCCGTCGGCTGGATCCACGATGGCCAGCCGCACCGCGCCCATGGCGATGCCGTCATCCAAGTAGTAGCCGGCCTCGTCCGGCCCGCGGTGACGAATGTTCGACAGCATCGAGGTGATGACCCCGGCGGTGGCATCGGGATGCACCGAGGTCGAGAGGAATCCAGCCAACCCGCACATGATCCGTCCTTCTAGCTCGCGGAGATCTTCTTCTGGACGAATCCGTCGATCGCGTTCAGCGAGACGAAGACGTTGGTGAGGATGTCCTCCGAGGTGATCTTCAGGGAGAACTCGGACTCCAGGAACTTCATCATCCTGACGTAGCCGAACGAGTCGATGACACCTGCCTTGAACAGGTCGGTGTCCGGGGTGATCGTGTCGTCGAACTCGAAGAGGAAACGGTCCTCCAGGTACTTACGGATGCTGTCCGTCGTCGTCATCAGTCACGCTCCAGCCTTGATCTTGTACACCATGTGGGAGAGGGCCAGGCCCCCTATTTCGTCGAATTCCAGCCCGTCGTCGCCGTCGAGCAGGGTGCGGACGCTGTCGGTCCACCGCACCGGGGTCACCAGCTGTTCCGCGAGCATGCGGGCCGTCTGTCCCGGCTCGTACGGCCGGGCGGTGACGTTGGAGATGACCGGGGTGGCGGGTTCGGCGAAGCTGAACTGCGTCAGGAATTCGGCGAATCGCACCCGGGCCGGCTCCATGTACCGGGAGTGGAACGGCGCACTCACCTTCAGTGGCACGAAGCGGATCTCCCGGCGTGCCAGGCAGTCGTGCGCCGCGGTCAGTACGGGGGGTGTGGCTGCGATGACGACCTGCGAGCCGGTGTTGAAACCGGCGATGTCGACACCGTCGACACCGTCGTCCGCGAGGATCTGCAGCAGCTTCTCCGCCGGTGTGTCCATCACCGCGGTCATGCCGCCGTCGGAGGCCGCCGCCATCAGCTCGCCGCGCTTGGCGACCAGCCGCAGCCCCGTTTCGAAGTCGAAGACACCGGCGGCGAGCAGGGCGTTGTACTCGCCCAGGCTGTGCCCCAGATAGCAGTCGGCCGGCCGGTCCTCGCGGTGCACCCGCTCGAACGTACGCAGCGCGTTGACCGCATAGAGCGCCGGCTGGGTGTATTCCGTGCGGGCCAATAAGTGGTCCGGATCCTCGGTGCACAAGGAAACGAGGTCGTACCCCAGCACATCCGAGGCGAACTGCACCAGCCCCGGATAGCGCTCGAACACCTCACCCCCCATTCCCTTTTCCTGGCTTCCCTGGCCTGCAAACATAACCGCCAGCACGACACTCCTTTATCTTGCGACAGCCTGCGAGAGGGGTCATCGTCCGGATTCAAAAAGCTAGGAAAGCGCCGGCATCACACGGCGGAACTCGACGCCAACTCCGGTGGAAGTAAGCTCACTTCGACCAGGCTCACATCGTTTCGCCAGCGCCGCACCGCGGGACCTTCCGGGTCATGCAATCGATTTCACACCGCAGCCGAGCGAAACCACCGACCTCAGCACTTGGAGGAAGGCCCTACCGCGACTGCTCATGGTCAGATCGGGCATCATGGCCACGCCGAGCGAAGCCGAAGGCACCTCACCGGCGATCTCGACCGCGCACACCGTTCCACCGTCCAACGTCGAGGTGTGCGCGGCGCGTTGATACATCAGGCCGAAGCCGGCGCCGGCGGCCACCAGCCCCCGCAGCGTCTCCAGACTCGTCGTCGTGATCACCCGCGGCATGCGGACGCCACGGTCGGCGAACACCGCTTCGCGGTGTCGGAGAACGGCCGGGTCGTCCAAGGTGACGAGCGGGCGGGCGGCCAGTTCGTCCAGACCGAGCGAACCGGCCGCGCTCATCGGGTCGTCATCGGCCAACAGCGCATGCATCGGCAGGGCGACCAGCGGACGGAACCTGGCCTCACCCGCCAAGAAGTCATAGGTCACGACTACTTCGCATCGGCCGTCTTGCAGGAAGGTCAGGAGTTGCCCGGCGGACGCCTCCAGAACGTTCAGTTGCAGCGCCGCATACCGCTCTCGTGTCATCCGGTGGACCGGGGGCAGCAGGAACGGGGCGAGCGAGGAGAGGAATCCCACGTCGAGGGGGCCGGCGGTGTCACCCGCCAGGGCATCGCCGCGCGCCTTCAGGCTCCGGGCCTGCCCCAACAGTGCGCGTGCCTCGCGCAGCAGGTGCCGGCCGCTCGGCGTGAGCGTGACCCCACGGGCGTGATGACGGAGCAGGAGTTGCACGCCCAGTTGGCGTTCCAGCCTCATCACGGCCGAGGAAACGGTGGACTGCGACGCGCTCAGCTTCTCCGCCGCCTCCGATATGTTGCCCACTTCCGCGGACACCACGAAGTAACGCAGTTGCGTGAGACTGAAGCCCAGGTGATCTATCACAGTGCACGTCCGGAGGGCTTTTTCCGGATTCTGGCCGCGCGCACCTCGCATTCGGCGACACTGCCGCCGAGGGCCGTACGGACATGGGTGACGCGCTGCCGACGGACCATGTGCAGGTCGAAGGTCCGGCGGGCCGGGGCGCGGCGGGGTAACTCGACCGGAGTCCGGCGCAGGCCGGCGGTGACCATGGGTGAGACTCTCCTCGACTTCGATCGACGACAAGCAGGCGGTCTCCCCGCTGCCCAGGGCAGGGCGCCCTGACCAGCGTGAATGGATGTATTCTTGCGACCTTCTGACCGCCGAGTCGTCGGTCGTGCTCAGGATCGCGTCCGGATTCGGTTCAAGATGGGTGTGGAACAGGCCGTGAGGACGGCGGAGTCGGCTGCAACGTCGAAGAACAGCCGGGCCGACAGCGTGGGGGGTATCAGCTTCTTCGCGAGGGGGGAATATGAGTGCGCCTGTTGAACTCCCAATCTCTCCGTTACGGCGGCGCCACGAGAATCGATCCCAACGGTCGATCCAGGTGCGGCCGTCGCTCCTGGCGTTGGCGATCACCATAATCGGACGTCTGCGCGGCCGGAAGACGAAGTTTTAGGACGCCCTCATCATTTGGACACGTGTGAATCGGCCAACGGGATTGCTCGATGATTCAAGCGCGGCAGCGCGGTACGGCGGTCGTCCCGCCGTCGCGGAGACCTTTCGCCGCGTCGCCACATCGCTTGAAATGGCGGGCCCGGTGCGAAAGTTGGGCGCACTCCACGACCACATCTCGATGTTACCGCCGGGAATCGCCGACGGCGCCCCGTCGGGTGTTCGACGGGGCGCCGTCGGCGCCATTCCGGCCAATGGTGTCGCGCGCCGGCGGTGAGGTGGGTGTCTTGTATCCGCCCGACACCGCTCGACGTCAGTTGTCCGCGGGGCGTCGGGCACACCAACTTCCCGGTCCGACCAGTGGTCGTCCGCGCGTCGGGTGAGGGCGGGGACGAGCAGGACCGCGACTGTCCGCGGCGCGCGGCGAAACCGCCTGGTGGAGGGCGGTCGTCACTCGCCGGGGGCGAGGGTGCGCGCGACGATGCGCGCCGCGTCCGCGATCAGCGCCTCGTCCACCGGGGCGTCCTTGGTGGATTTCGTCGACAGTACGGCCAGCACGATCGGGGTGCTCCGGCCGGTCCAGGCCACACCGACGTCGTTGGCGGACGCGTAGTCACCGGTGCCTGTCTTGTCGCCGACCACCCAGTGTTGCGGCAGTCCGGCGCGGAACCGATGCTCGCTGGTGGTGTTGCCCTTGAGCCAGGTGACGAGTTGCTCGCGCGCGTCGTGGGTCAGCGCCCGGCCCAGCGCCAGCCGCCCGTAGCTGGTGCCGAGCGCCTCGGGCGTGGTGGTGTCGCGCGGGTCGCCGGGGACGGCGGTGTTGAGATCGGGCTCCCAGCGGTCGAGCCGGCTGGTCGGGTCGCCGATCGACCGGAAGAACCGGGTGAGGCCCTCGGGCCCGCCGAGCTGGCGCAGGAGGAGGTTGCCGGCCGCGTTGTCGCTGTACTGGATCGTGGCGGCGCACAGATCGCCCACCGTCATGCCGGTGTCCACGTGCTCCTGGGTCTTCGGCGAGTACGGCAGGATGTCCCTGGCCGGATAGTGGATCACCTTGTCCAGCGGCGCGCAGTGCGCGTGGTCGCGGAGGACCGCGGCGGCGGCGACCGTCTTGAAGGTCGAGCACATCGCGAACCACTCCTGCGCGCGATGGGCGACGACCTGACCGGTGCGGGCGTTGCGCGCGTACACCCCGAGGCGCGCCGCGTACCGCCGCTCCAGATCACGCAACTCCGCGGCCGCACCACGCAGTTGGCCGGAGCCAGCGGCCGAGGCGGCCGACGACGACGCGGCGGAGGCGAGTACGGCGGTGGACGCGGCGAGGCCGGCCTTGAGCAGGCCGCGTCGGTGCAGCGGGCTGGCACTGGTCATGTGCGAGGGTCTCCGGTTTCGTCCAGGGGGAAGTTCTCGGAGCCCCGACCGAGCGAAGCTCCGACGAGGAACAGCGAAGCAGCCGGCCCGCACCCATGTCCAAGAGTGAAGATTGAATGCCTCATAACTTCTTGATATGACTCCAGGATGGACCTGCTCGCACACCTTGAGGCGTATGTCGCCGCCGTCGACGAGGCGAGCTTCTCGCGCGCCGCCGAGCGGCTCGGCATCGCCCAGCCCCTGCTCAGCCGGCGCATCAAGACGCTGGAGGCACACTTCGAGGGCCAGCTCTTCGACCGTTCGCGGCGCCAGGTCGCGACCACCGAACTGGGCGTCCTCCTGCTGCCGTACGCCCGGGACGTCCTGGACCGGGCCCAGCGGCTGCGGCATGTGGCCCGGTCGGCCCGGCGGTCGGCGGCGTGCGGCGTCGGCGTGCCGGCGGACTGCGGTCCGGCCGCGCTGGCGCGGGTCATCCGCGCCGGGGTCGAGCGCGGCACCACGCTCGGCATGCGGGAGTTGCCGCCGGCGGAACGCGAGGCGGGCCTCGCCGACAGCTCGCTGGCGTACGCACTGGTACGGGTACCCCCGGAGCACGCCCCGCTGCGGGTGCCGCTCGGCCTGGCCTCCGCGCCCTCGGAGACGCCGGACGGCGCGCGCCCCGCGTCGCCGGCGGACCCACCGCGGACGCGTCGGCGCACCGTCCACCTGGAGGATCTGCGTCCGCGGCGGGTCAGCGGTGCGGGACACCGGCGGCCGGCGGCCGTCCCGATCCTCACCACGGTCGAGGACCACGTCGGCTATGCGCAGGACCGGCTGCGCCGTGCCGTCGCGCGGGCCGGACTGCCGGAGTCCACGGTCCGGCCGGCCGGGCCGATGGCGACCGCGCTCGCCGAGACCCTCGCCGGACAGGCGACGCTGCTCTGCGCCGAGCCGTTCGCCCGACAGCACGGAGCGCGCTGGGCCGCGCTGGGCGATGTGTCGCTGCACCGGGGTTACGACCTGCGCGCGGCGCACCGTGGCCGTGGCCCGGCGAAGGTGCCGCAGTGGCTGTGCGCGCTGTTGGCCACCGCGGTGGGCGCCGTGCCGGACGAGCCGACCGCGGCGGTGGCCCGGGCCGTGGGCGAGGACGGCCGGTCCCGACTGGCGGCACACGGATGAGCGCCCGCCACACGCCCGGTCCCGCCTGTGTCGCCGACGACGCGGACCTCTTCGACGTGGCCGAGGCGATCGCCGCGGAGTGGGCGGACCTTGGTGTCCGCGGCTCGTTCCTGGCCCGGCACATCGACACCGGCGAGCAACTCGGCTTCGACGTCGAGGAGTCGGTGCCACTCGCCTCGGTGGCCAAGGTCCCGCTCGCCCTCGTCACGCTGGACCGGATCGCGACCGGGGAGCTCGACGCGGCCCGTCCCGTGCTCGTCGACCCCGCCACCAGCAGCGTCGGGCCCACCGGGCTGGCGGCGTTCCGCCACCCGGCCACCGTGGCCGTCGGCGACCTCCTGCTGCTGATGCTCTCGGTGAGCGACAACGCCGCCGCCGACACGCTGTTCGGCCTCGTCCCGGCGGAGGAGGTCGACGCCCGCCTGCGCGCATGGGGATGCACGGGCATCCGTCTGCGCCACCGGCTCAACCGCATGTACGAGTGCGCCGCCGGAGCCGCCGGCAACGACTTCTCGCTCGCCCTGGAGCTGGCCATCCGCGACGACCACTCGGGGCGGCACACCATCGAGACGTTGGATCCGGCGCACGCCAACGTCGGCACCGCCACCGGCCTGGTCGACCTGCTGCAACGGGTCTGGCGGGACGACATCGCCCATCCCGACGCGACCGCGGAACTGCGTCGGGTGATGGGGCATCAGGTATTCACCCATCGCCTGGCCAGCGAACTGCGTGCGGACACCATCAGGGTGAGCGGCAAGACCGGCACCTTTCTGCACCTGCGCCACGAGATCGGTGTGGTGGAATCCGAGCTCGGCGACCGGGTCGCGATGGCCGCGCTCACCCGCTCCGACCGCCGGGCCAACCTCGCGCCGGACATCGACCTGGTGATCGGCACCAGCGCCCGGCTGGCCTTCGAGGCGCTGCGTCGTTGACGCCCCGGCCGGCCGGATCGCGGCACCATTTCGCGCGAAACCGCAGTTCATCAGGGGGACGTCAAGAGGCGTGAAGGGCCCTTGCGGCGGGCTGCGGCATGGCATTCGATGGCGGGGTGAAAAGCGTCTGGCTCCCGCTCGACCACCCGCCTCATCCGATGGGGCCGTCTCGCGCATCGCGCTGCCCGGAGACGTCCGCCTCCCGCTGACGCGTCTCCCGCATCCTGCTGCGACGCCGGATGAACCCCGTTTCCCCGCGCCGCAGTCACCCCTCGACCGTTCGTCGGCCACACCACCTGACGACCATTCAGCGTGCCGAGCCGCAACGCGAAGAAGAGGACAGATCCACCGAGCGGGGCGGACCCGAGGCCCGGGATCCGAGGTCCGACACCCAAGGTCCTGGATCCGAGGTCCGGCCCCGCGACAGCCACAAGGAAACGCCTGTGATCGAAGTCTTTCCCAGTCAGCTCCCGCACTGCGCCGACTGGTTCGTCGACGGTCCCCCCGGAGCGGCCGCCCTGGCCGAGCACGCGCTTCTCGCGGGCACCGGTCGCTGGTGGGCCGACCGTGTCCACGCCCCACGTGCCGTGGCCGTCTCCTGCGCCGACCACGTGCTGTTCCGCGGGGACCCCACCGCGCTGGCCCCCCTCTCCCTGGCCGGGTTCGCCGCGCACTACGCCCAGGCGCCCGACCGCTTCCTGCCGCTCCTGGGCAGTTCGTTCGATCTGCTCGTGCCCTGGGAGCGGATGGTGTATCTCCAGCGCGAGCCGCTGGCCGCCACGCGCCCGCCCCGTGGTGTGAAGGTGCGCCGTCTGCTTCCCCAGGACGCCGAGGCGGTGGGCGCGCTGGGCGCGGACGCCGCCTGGATCCATGCCAGTTGGGGCGGCCCGGCCGGGCTCGCCGCCTCCGGACACGGCTGGGCCGCCTTCCAGGAGGGACGGGTCGTCGCCGTTGCCTGTACGTACTTCCGCGGCACCAGGTACGAGGACGTCGCCTGCGTGACCCTCCCCGAACATCGACGGCAGCGACTGGCCCTGGCCTGCGTCACCGCGCTGTGCCGGGACATCGCCGCCCGTGGGCACATCCCGAGTTGGACCTGCTCCCGCGACAACCGTCCCAGTCGGCTGCTCGCCTGGACCGCCGGCTTCCGCCTGGCGGACGAGTACGTGCACCATGCCACGGGGCAGCCGGTACGGCACACGGCCGGACTCGTCGCCTGACGCGCCTCGGCAGCGGGAAAACGACCGGGAGGCGTCATGGAACCGTCAGAGACCCCCGTCCCCACGCAAGGGACCCGCCAACACCGCGCGATCGCCTGGCCGCGGTCGCTTCGATGGCAGAGAAGTGGACGTGGCAGAGCGCAAGGAGCTGAACCCATGAGAGCCAACCCCATGAGAGCCGACCTCATGAGCAGACCTGCCCTACGCGTCGTGGCGGGTGTGAGTGGTTCGCTGGGAAGTCTGACCGCTCTGCACCGGGCGGCCTCCGAGGCGCGCGTCAGGGGCGCGGCGCTGTCGGCCGTGCTGGCCTGGGAGCCGCCGGGCGGCGACATCCCCCATCGCGGCGGCCCCTGCCCGACGAGCACCGCCGCCTGGCGCGGCATGGCGGCCGACCGGCTCACCGAGGCCCTCGATACCGCCTTCGGCAGCGCCGGACCCGGGGTTCCGCTGGAGCGGCTGGTCGTGCTCGGCAAGCCGGGCACGGTCCTGCTGGCGGTCGCCGATCAGCCCGACGACCTGCTCGTGATCGGGGCAGGTCCGCGCGGGCGACTGCGTCGGGCGATGTGGCCCTCGGTGGGCCGCTACTGCCTCGCGCACGCCCGCTGCCCGGTGCTGGCCGTGCCGCCCTCGCCCCTCCACCGCACGCTCGACGCCGTACACCGCCGCAATGCGTGGAAACTCCCCCTCGACACCCAGGGGTTGACCGAGATCCGCTGACCCTCCGACCTTCCGACCCTCCGCCCGCCCATCAGCGCTCGGCCATCGCTTCGTCTCCGTCGTGCCCAGGCCGTACCAAGGCGTGGTGGCGCAGAAAGTTCCGCACCCGGCGGTTCCACTCCTGTGGTTGTTCCCAGTAGGCGCTGTGTCCGGCGTACGGCATGAGGTGGAACTCTGCGTTCGGCAGGTGGTCGGCCACCCGCTGCATGACCGGCGGCGGGGCGTAGCGGTCCTCGTCGCCGGCGAGCACCAGCACCGGGACGGACGGCAGGCGTGCCAGGCGCGTCAGGGTCAGGGGTTCGCGTACGGACTGGTAGGAGCCGTGGTCCCGGGAGTCGCTGCCCCGTGTCATCGCCAGGAAGCGGCGCACTCCTTCGGGGTGGGCCGCGCGGTAGGTCCGGCCCAGTTCCTTCTCCTCGGTCGGGAGCCGGGGGAGGTCGGGATCGACGTACCGGGCGCGGAATCGGACGGATGCGGGATCGACGAGCCCGCAATAGCTGGTGGAGACGACGAGCGCGGCCAGGCGGGTCGGGTTGTCGAGGGCGTACTCGGTGGCGCAGACGGCGCCGCGCGCGGTGCCGACGAGCGAGAACCGCGGCAGTCCGAGTGCGTCCACCAGGGCTTCGAGGTCGGCCGTCATGGATCCGGCGGCCTGGTGCTCGGGGGCCGAGCGGGTCCGGCCGAAGCCGCGCATGTCGTAGGTGACGACCCGGTGGCCGGCGGCCTCGAACAGCGGGCGCTGCTCGGCCCAGCAGGTGCCGTTGCCGGCCAGGGCGTGCAACAGCACGAGCGGCGGGCCGTCGCCGCCGCTGTCCTCCACCCAGAGTCGGGCCTCCGGCACGTCGATGTACGGCATCCGATCACTCCTCGCCGGAGCCCGTGGGCGACCGGGGCAGCGGATGAACGCCGCCGAGCGGGCCACGGCCGCGGCGGCGGGCGGGCGGGCTGTCACATGTTCGGGTGGTCGGGCACCGGCGAGGCCGCGACGGCGTCGTCGAGGATCTGCTCGCGCACCGAGTCGATCAGCTTGTTGACGGCGGTGGCCACGGAGAGGATCTCCTCGGACCGCTCGGAGCCGACGATCCGGCCGGTCGACGCGTCGAGAAAGGCCATCGCCTTCCGCATGAGGGTGCGGGCCTCCGGGGTGGTGGGCAGCGCGTCGGCCCTGATCAGGTTGAGCATCGTCTCCAATGCCCCGGCCAACGCGCGGACGGCTTCCCGCATCTGGGCTTCTTCGGAACTCATGCACCCTACGATCGCGGACCGGCCCACCGCTGTCACGGGGGCGATTTCCGTCCGAGGGACCGGAATCGAACGCTTGGGCCGCGCGACGCGCGCGACTACGCTCCGCGTGGATCGTACGACGGAGGAGGCGATGCGGGCGTGGGTTTCTCGGCGGGGGAAGCGGAGTGGCGGGCTCGTCTGGGCACGCTGCGGCAGGTCGTGCGCCAGGAACTGGTCTCCCGGCAGCTCGCCGCGCATCTGCCGGACCTGCCGCCGCGGCGGGTGCTGGACGTCGGTTGCGGTCAGGGCACCCAGGCCCTGCGGCTGGCCCGTCGGGGACACATGGTGACCGGGCTGGACGCCTCGCCCCGGCTCCTCGACGACTTCCGCGCCGCGTTGGCCGAGGCGCCGGTGGAGGTCGGCGACCGGGTGCGGCTGGTCGAAGGGGACGCCGAGCGGTTGGCCGATCTCTTCGCGCCGTCCGGTTTCGATGTGGTGCTGTGCCAGGGCGTGTTGATGTATTTCGCGGATCCCGGTCCGCTGTTGGACGCCGTCGGGCGGGTCCTGGCGCCGGGCGGGATCGTCTCGCTGCTGGTGCGCAACGGCGATGCCCTGGCGATGCGGCCCGGCCTGCTGGCCGACTGGGAGGGCGTGGAGCAGGCGTTCGAGGGCGACTCCTACCGCAACCGAATCGGTGTGCGGGCGCGTGCCGATCGGCTGGAGGAGCTTGCGGCGGCGTTGGCACGGCGTGCGATGCCGGTGCGGCAGTGGTACGGGGTGCGGGTGTTCACCGACGCCGCCGCGTCGGATGCGGCACTGCCGGACGCGGCGACGCTCGACGCCGTTCTCCGCTGCGAGGAACGTGCCGGCCGCACCGATCCCTATCGCCGGGTGGCGGCGCTGCTGCATGTGATCGCCGAGCGTCGCTAGGGCCTGTCGTCAGGGCGCGGGATCCGTCACCGGGTAGGGGACGAAGGTGCTGGTGTGCTGGTCGATGCGGAGGGGGCGGTCGGGGGGTGGGGCGGCCCCCGCTGCGGGCAGTCGAGGCGTTCGCAGACCCGGCAGCCCATGCCGATGGGGGTGGCGGCCGAGGCGTTGGCGAGGTCCAGGCCGTCGGAGTAGACCAGCCGGTGGGCGTGCCGGAGCTCGCAGCCGAGGCCGATGGCGAAGGTCTTGCCCGGTTCCCCTCAGCCGCCGCGGCGGCGCTCGCCACGGTGCGGCTGGACAAGGAACGCGAGGCCGAGGACGGCTTCGACTGGGCCTGGGTGGCCCATCCCGGCCTGGTGCCGGTGTGCCGGGCGGCGTTCGACGAGGTGCTGGGCGCGCGCCCGCACCAGCTGGACCGCACCCGGGACGAGGTGGCGGTGACGGCGGCGGACCTGCTGTCGGTGCGCCGGACCAGCGGGCCGCCCACGCCGGACGGGGTCCGGACGAACACCGCGGTCGCGCTGGGCTACTTCGATGCCTGGCTGCGCGGACAGGGGGCCGTCGCGCTGGACGGCGCTCGCCGACGCGCTGCCGCCGTTCTTCACCTCCGACGCCTACGCCCGCCACCTCGCGCCGGGCCGCGCGGCCGACCGCGGCGCCCACGCCGGGTAGCGGGATCGAGACGCCTGGCACCACCGGGCTGAGGGGCCCGGTGGCACCCGGCGGTCGAGGGGGCCGTCGGAACCGCCAGGAGAGGGCGGGAAGTGCTGCTTCGGCGCTTCCCGCCCTCGGCCCGTCGCGGGCGCGCCCGACGCATGGCACCCCGGCGCCGGCACCGGGGGAGCCGGCACACCCACCGGCAGCTACGCCTTGGGCAGGGTGAAGCAGAAGAGCTTGCCGGACCGGCTGGCGAAGATCCGGTCGTCGACGGGGAACGCCGACCAGGAGCCGGAGCCGCCGCTGACCGGGTACTGCCAGACCTGCCGGCCGGTCTCGGCGTGGAAGCCGTACAGCCCCTTGGGTGCCGCGGCGAGGAACAGCTCGCCCGCCGCGCCCAGGAACTGCAGCGTGCCGAGGCCGGCGCCGGCCGTCCAACGGGCCGCCCCGGTACGGGCGTCGACGGCGTGCAGGACCGTGTCGAGATAGCAGACGGTGCCACCGGACCGGTCGTAGCCACGACTTCCCCGGGCGGCGGTCCGCACGCTCCACAGGGCCTTTCCCGTCGTCGGGTCGAAGGCCGCGAGCAGCCCGCTGGTGGCGCCGCTGGCGCCGGTGCCCGGGTAGCAGAACAGGATGTCGTCGTGCAGCCGCAGGGACCCTTCGTACATCATGAACTGGCTGTTCGTCGGCGGCAGTTGTGTGCGCTGGCGCCAGCGCGTGGCGCCGTCGGCCGGATCGAGGCCCAGCAGGTTCATGTCGCCGTCGATGGCGTAGAGCACCTTGCCCTTGGCCGGCGGGTAGAGGGCGACGAGGTCCTTCGACCACAGCGCGGTCCCGGTGTCCGGGGCGAGGGCGGTGTATCCGTTGAGCGTCGCGGTGGTGGACGTCTGCCCGGCGCCGCCCCAGACGATCACCCGGCCCGTCGGGGTGGTGCCGACCACCGCCAGTCCGCCCTTGATCGGTGCCTGCCAGCGCACGGCGCCGGTCGCGGCGTCGAGGCCCTGGAAGCGCCCGCCGTTGTCCATGGTCACGACCAGTGAGCCGCCCGCGAACTCCAGGTGCGGCGCGCCCGTTCCGGTCGGGGGCGCCGTCCAACGCTCCTTCCCGGTGCGGCCGTCGACGGCGTGGACCCTGCCGTCTGTGCGCACGGTGTAGACGCGTTGGTCGTCGGCGCGGGCGGCGGTGTTCTGACCGCTGAGGTCCTTCCACAGGAGCGTGCCCCTGGCCCGGTCGAAGCAGGCGCCCGAGGTCTTCCCGGCGCACAGCAGCGTGGACGAAGTCACCGCCATGAGGTCCATGTCGGGCTGTGGGAGGTCGGCGGTCCAGGAGAGTTCGGGGCCTGCGGGCGGGTCGCCGTCGCGCGAGCGGAGCAGCAGGAAGGTGCCTCCGGTGGCGGCGGCCACGGCGAGCGCCGCGCCGCCGAACAACATCCGGCGCCGGCTGACCAGGGACGTGCGCACCTCCTCCTGGAAGCTGCGCTCCGACTCGGCCACCTGGAGCTCGACCGCGCCGAGCCAGCCCGCGGTACCGGTGGGGCGCAGCCACTGCTGCAGCTGCGCGATGGTCGGCCGGCGGGCCGGGTCCTTGTCGAGGCAGGCGGCGACGGTGCCGAGCAGGCCGTGCGGGACGCCGTCCAGCACGGGCGCCTCATGGGTGGCGCGGTAGAGCAGGGCGTGGGCCGCTCCGGTGCCGAAGGGCGGATTGCCGGTGGCGGCGTAGGCGAGCACGGCGCCCAGGGCGAACACGTCGCTCGCGGGCGTGAGTTCGGCTCCGGTGGACTGCTCGGGCGACATGAAGCCCGGCGAACCGATGATCTGGCCCTGCGCGGTGAGCACGGTGCCGTCGACGGCCCGGCTGATGCCGAAGTCGATGACGCGGGGCCCGTCGAAGGTGAGCAGGATGTTGGACGGCTTGAGGTCGCGGTGGATCAGCCCCGCACGGTGGATGGCGGCCAGTGCCTCGGCCAGGCCCGCGCCGAGCACCCGCAGGGTGGCCTCGGGCATGGGCCCGTGCGCCTCGATGGCGTCGGACAGCGCGGGGCCCGGGACGTACGCGGTGGCCAGCCAGGGCTGCGGCCCGTCGGGGTCGGCGTCCACGACGGGCGCGGTGAAGGCGCCGCCGACGGCGCGGGCCGCGTCCACCTCGGCCTTGAAGCGTCGTCGGAAGTCGTGGTCGGCGCTCAGTTCGGAGCGGACGACCTTGACGGCGACGGCGCGGCCGCTGCGCGACGCGGCCAGGTAGACGCGGCCCATGCCGCCCGCGCCGAGTTCCCGCATCACGCGGTACGGGCCGATGTGGGTGACAGCGGTGTCGGTCCGCGTGCTGGGCGTCGTCGTCATCTGGGGTCGCTCCGGAAGGCGTACAGGGTGGTGTCGGATGCCGCGTAGAGGGTGGTGCCGCTGATCTGCACGCGCCACGCGGTGGTCTTGTCGCCGGCCTCGGCACCGGAGGCCCGGTGCGCCCAGAGGACCTTGCCGTCCGCGGCGCCCAGCACCAAGAAGCCCGGGGTGTCGGCGCCGAACAGGGGGTAGGCCAGCAGGGACGCGGAGACGGCCGGGCCCGGGTCGGATGCTCCGGCGGGAGCCAGGGACAGCGGGCTCGCGGTGTGCCACCGCTGCTTGCCGCTGCGGGTGTCGAGGGCGAAGACGGTGCCCTGGCCGTCGATGGCGTAGGCCGTCGTGCCCAGGACCGTGGTCCGGTCGAGGCGGGTCGGCTCGTCGACGGCGGTCCACAGCGTCCGGCCGTCGGTGGCGCGGAACGCCTGCACCTTGGTGCTGGTGACGAGCAGCGCGTTCCCGTCGGTGGTCAGGTCCGGGTAGTCGCCGGGCCGCAGCACGTCCCGGACCGTCCAGCGCACCGTGCCGGTCCGCAGGTCCAGGCCGTGCAGGTCGCCGGCGTCGTGCAGGAAGCAGGTGCGGCCGTCGGAGTGGGCGTGGAAGTCGCTGCCGGCCACCTTGCGGGACCACAGCACCTTCCCCGCGGCGAGGTCCACCGCCGAGACGCCGTAGCCCGTGTCGCCGCTGGTGCCGAGGAGGGCGACCGCATCGGTGGCGTGGAAGACGTCGTTGATCTGGGCGGGGAAGCCGCCCGGTGGCCGCTCGGTGACCGCGTGGCTGAACTTCAGGGCGCCGCTGCCGTCCAGGCCGAGCAGATAGCCGCGGTCGCCCAGGGCCGCCGCGAACAGCGTCGATCCCCGCACCCCGAGCCATTCGGGCCTGCCGCTGACGTCGGACGGCATGCGGGGCGCGGCGGTCCAGCGCTCCGCTCCGCTCGTGGCGTGGTAGCCGATCGCGGTGGTCCGGTCCCACCGTACGAGGGTGTCGCCGAGCAGCCTCAACTGACCGTTCTGCAGCTGCCGCAGCGGGCGCGACCACTGCGGCGCCGGACCTGCGGGCACCGTGGCGCCCGGCCCGATCGTGGCGCCCGCGGGCCGGCCCGGGGCGCCGTCGGGCTTCGCTCGCCCGCCGGCCAGGGCCGCGGTGCCGGCGGCCGCCGCGGCGGCGCCGCCGGCCAGCGCGAGCCATACGAAGCGGCGGCGGCTCGGCCGGCTCGGGGCCGCCGTCGCCTCCAGCGGGGTGACCGGCACCGGAGGCGCGGTGACCAGGACGCCGGCGTGTGCCGCTCGCGTGGCGAGGTCCTCCCGCAGTCCCGGTACGAGCAGCGCGGCGGGGTCGGTGGTGCCCAACGCGGTCAGCACCGCGGTGGTGGCCGGCCGGCCCGCCGGGTCCTTGGCCAGGCAGGCCGTCACCAGGGGACGCAGCGCGTCGGGTACGCCGGTGAGCTGCGGCGGGGCGTGCACGGCCCGGTAGACGACCTCGGTGGGGCTGCCCGCGCCGAAGGGGCCCTGCCCGGTGGCCGCGAAGACCAGGACGCAGCCGAGGGAGAAGACGTCGGCCGCCGGACCGGCCTCGCGGCTCGACACGATCTGCTCGGGGGCCATGAAGCCGGGCGTGCCCATGACGGTGCCCGTCCGGGTCAGCTGCGTGGCGTCCGCGGCCCGGCTGATGCCGAAGTCGATGACGCGCGGGCCGTCTTCGGCCACCAGGACGTTCGCGGGCTTGAGGTCGCGGTGGACGACGCCGGCGGTGTGGATGGCCAGCAGCGCCTCGGCGAGGCCCGTGCCCAGTGCCCGCAGGGCCGGGTCGGGCAGCACGCCGAAGCGGCGTACCACGTCGTGCAGGGACGGTGCGGGGATGTAGGCGGTGGCCAGCCAGGGTTGGGGGGCGTCGGCGTCCGCGTCGAGCACCGGCGGGGTGAAGAAGCCGCTCACCTTGCGGGCGGCGTCCGCCTCGCGCCGGAAGCGCCCGCGGAAGTCCGGCGTCTCGGCGTACTCGGGCCGGATGACCTTCAACGCGACCAGGCGCGAGCCCGGCGATCTGGCGAGGAAGACCCGGCCCATGCCGCCCTCGCCGAGGAGTTGGAAGACCTCGTAGGGGCCGATCCGGCCGGGGCCCTGCTGCTGCGGGGCCGACGGGTGCGGCTGCGGTCGGGTGGGCTGCGGAGGGGGCTGCCGGAGCGTGGCGTCGTCGCCGCGGCCGTGCTGGGGTGTGTCCACTGCGCGGTGGCGGGTCAGCTGAGCGAGCCGAGCACGTCACGGGCGGCGGCGAGGGCGGCGTCCTCGGCCTGCTGCTGGTTGATGCCGGAGCGCCCGGGATCGTAGGTGTAGCTCACGGTGTAGGCGGCGTTGCCCGAGCGGACGATCACCGTCGCCTCGGCCAGGTTCATCGGTGGCTTGTCGACGCCGTGGACGAGGTATGCCTCGTCGCCGAAGCCGCCGATCGACCGCGAGTCGGTGACCTTGCGCATCTTGGCCAGGGCGAAGAGCGCGGAATGCTTCTTCATGTCGTACAGGCTCTTCGCCGCCGGGCCGACCGTGAGGTCCACGTTCATGTGCAGCATCGCGCCGCCGGAACCGAAGGGCGTCTTCCAGCCCGGCATCCTGGTGATCGTCGCCGCCATGGTGGCGTTGTCGAACTGCGAGGGCTTGCACTCGGTTCCGGGCGCGATACGGGCGACGGTGGCCGCCTTGATCAGCTGGCAGCCCTCGGGCGCCTTGGTGTAGGTCTTCCCCTCCGGCGCCCCGGCCCCCGGGCCCGGCGAGGTGACGGCTCCGCCGGGGGCCTGCCCCGCCGCGGTACCGGTGCCGTCGCCCCCCGACAGGGCGAGAGCCACGCCGACGACCGCGGCCACGGCCAGCGCCGCGCCGCCGCCGATCAGCCACGGCCGGGCACCGCGGGGCGGGCGCCCCGCGGCCGGAGCGCCGCCGTCCGGCAGCGTCGACGGGGCCGGCTGCGACCAGGCCGAGGGCACACCCGGCGCCCCGCCCGGGACCGGCGACGGTGCCTGGCCCGGCATGGGCGGCACTGCCTGGTCCGGGGCCTGCGCCGCCGGCGCCCCGCCGGGCGCCCCCTGCCGGAGGGGCTGGGTGGGGCGGTTCTCGACGTAGCCCTTGCGGGGGTCCGGCTGGGAAGTCTCACTCACGGGGCAACTCGCCTTTTTCCGTTCCGATTTCGCCGCCGGGAGCGCCATGGTCAGGTCCCATGGCCCGGGCCCGGGACGAGGACGCCCCAACGCCCCGAGGCGACGTGGGGAAGTCTGTCGCCGGGCGATGTCATGTCGATGAAATCTCGCTGACGTGACCGACGGACCGGGTGCGGCGGGCGGCGGGCGGCGGGCGCCGGGGCGGGGCGCCGGGCTACCCGGCGGTCGCCGGCACCGCCCGCTGCCCTGGTCCCGCGTACGAGGCCGGCGGCCGGATCGGGGCCTTGTGGGCGAGTTGTTCGTCGCATGCCCCTCGGGAGCCCTGATCGAGCCGGTGATCACTGCGGGGAAGGACCGGCACCCGCGTCCAACGCACCGATCGCCGACGACGACCCCAGCGGCTGCGCCCTCTCCGGGTGCCGTTCCCGCCAGCGCGCGTATGCGGGGCTGGCGGCGCAGCTACCCAGGTAGCCGTCGCCCACGCGCCGCAGGATCGCCTCTCCGTGCCGGGCCAGCGGGCCGTCCCGGCGCCAGGCCAGCACATGGCGGTACCACAACGGGTTTCCGGTCAGCGCGCGGACGGCGACGCCGGGTACTTCGATGAAGGTGGCCTGGCACAGGCTCACCGCCAGGCCCGCGCGGACGATCTCGACCAGCTGCCGCCCCTCGGCCTCATACGGGATACGGGGATGGCGGTCGGCCAGAGTGAAGATGGACGACCAGTACTCCCGCGTGCGGTCGCTGTCCGGCCGGGGCGCGGCCCAGTCCTCTTCGGCCAGCCGGACCAGGCTGACCTCTTCCTGGCCGGCCAGCGGGTGGGTCGCGGGCAGCAGCGCGAAGACGGGCTCCGTGACGAGCGGGTGCAGGAGCACCCCGTCGCGGGGCGGGGATTCCTGGCCTGGGTGGTCGCCGAGGACTGCGGCTTCCAGACGGCCGGCGCCGAGGTCGTCGAGCAACGGGGCGGGGGCGTACTGGCAACGAGAGGTCACCTCCGCGTCGGGCATCGACTCCCTTACGGCAAGCAGGAGATGGCCGAGGAGCGGGGCGCCGACGGAGCCGATGCGCAGACGGGTGGGGGCCGTGGCGCGCCGTACGGCCCGGTCGGTGTCGGCGAGGAGCTGGTCGACGCCCGGCAGGATGGCGTGTGCCCGGGAGAGGACGAGATCGCCCAGCGGCGTGGGCGCGGCCCCCGCACGTCTGCGGTCGAACAGCGTGCCGCCCAGGAGGGTTTCGATACGCCGCAGCTGGGCGCTCAGGCCCGGCTGGGTCATCCGCAGCGCCGCGGCGGCCCGGGTCAGACTGCCGGCCTCGGCAATGGCGCACACCACCCGCAGGTGCCGAATCTCCAGATCCATGGCGCGGATGTTATGGACCGGTGGGAGGTTCCCGGCAGGGCGTCATGCCCCTCAGTCTTATGCGAAATGTCACACCCTACCCACGTGGAGGTTTCCGGCCGTGAGATTCCTGGCCATATCCCCCGGGAGGCGAGCGGCGCTGCTGTCCGCGGTGCTCGCCGGTCTGCTGCTGGTCGTCTGCGGGATGACGCACGCCAAGGCGTCCCCGATGTCCGAGCGGGCGTCCCCGGCGTCCAAGGCCGTGTCCACGCCGCCCCCGTCCCGGGGCCACGCCGCCGCCTGTGCGCTGCCGGGCACGACCGGGTGGACGGACGAGGGCCACCACACCGACTACTCCGTCTTCCAGCGCCCCGCCGGGACCGTCAAGGCCGCCATGATCTTCGTGGACTTCCCGGACGCCCCTGCCACCGAGTCCCCGGCCGACGACGCCGCGCAGGTCACGCCTGGCGCGGACTGGGTGTGGCAGGCGTCGTACGGCAAGGCGTGGTTGGCCATCACCCAGTACCCGCACTGGGTGCGGATGCCCCACGACTCCACGGACTACCACTTCCAGCGCGGCTTCAGCCACGAGACGCACGAGGCGTACATCAGGGACGCGGTGGCCGCCGCGGACCCGGGCGTGGACTTCTCCCGGTACGACATGGTGTACGTCATGCCGACGAGGAACGCCTCGGCCATCTCCTTCACGCCGACGTACATCTACGAGCCGGGCACACCCGGCGTCGTCGCCGACGGCAAGCGCATCAAGTGGTCCGTCACCTTCGGCCAGGACATGTGGCACTGGGGTCCGAAGCTGATCGGCCACGAGACCGCGCACACCTTCGGGCTGCCCGATCTGTACGCGTTCGACGTGCGCGACGACGCCCACCGCTTCGTGGGCGGCTGGGACGTCATGGGCCTGATCAGCGGCGCCGGGCCGCAGTACTTCGGCTGGGAGTCGTGGAAACTCGGCTGGACCCGCGACGACCAGGTCGTCTGTCGGGCCTCGGCGGGCAGCGACACGGTCCGCCTCACCGCCGTCGAGTACGGCGACGGCACGAAGATGGCCGTGATCCGCACCGGGCCCACATCGGCCTACGTGGTCGAGTCCCGGCGCGCGGTCCGGGCGGATGCGGGCCTGTGCGCGACCGGCGCCCTGGTCTACAGGGTCGACTCGTCCGTCGAGACCGGCAAGGGCCCCGTCCAGGTCATGGACGCCAAGCCCGGCGCCACCCCGCCGAGCGGCTGCCGGCCCCTGGACGACGCACCGTACAAGGCCGGTCAGTCGTTCACCGATCCCGGCGCGGGGGTGCGGATCGACGTGCTCCAGGCGGATGGCGCCGGGGACACGGTGCGCCTGACCAAGTCGTAAGTCGCGTCGCAGGAACGGCAGTCGGCGACGACGGTTGTGCCCTGGCACCGGGAGTGGTGTCAGGGCACAACCGTCTCCGGTCAACGCGTCCGGTCGACGCGTCCGGTTCCGGCTCAGGCCGCCTCGGGGAAATGGCAGGCGACCCGGCGCGCCGCCCCGGGCACCGGGCTCCTCAGGACCGGGGCCTCCGTCCGGCAGACGGCCTGGGCCTTGGGGCAGCGGGGGTGGAACGTGCAGCCGGACGGGGGCGCGGCGGGACTGGGAGGGTCGCCGGGCAGGGTGATGCGTTCGCGGGTACGCTCGGCAACCGGATCGGGCAGCGGGACGGCGGACAGCAGGGCCCGGGTGTAGGGGTGGGCGGGGGCCGCGTACACCCGCTCCTTCGGGCCGGTCTCGACGATACGGCCCAGGTACATCACGGCGACCCGGTCGCAGACCCTCTTGACCACCGACAGGTCGTGCGCGATGAAGAGATAGGCCAGGCCGAGCTCGCGTTGCAGATCCGCCATCAGATTCACGATCTGCGCCTGTACGGAGACGTCGAGCGCCGAGACCGGCTCGTCCGCGACGATCAGGCGGGGGTGCGTGGCCAGGGCGCGGGCGATGCCGACGCGCTGGGCCTGGCCGCCGGAGAAGGCGTGCGGATAGCGGTCGAGGTGCTCGGGGATCAGCCCGACGAGGTTCATCAGTTCGGCGGCCCTGCGGCGTGCCTCACCGGCCGGAGTGCCCTGCGCCAGCAGCGGGTCGGCGATGATCCTGGCCACGGTCTGGCGGGGGTTGAGGGAGGCGTGGGGATCCTGGAAGACCATCTGGACGTGGCGGCGCAGCGGGCGCAGCTCCCGTTGGCCGAGGTGGCCGATGTCGCGGCCGTCGAACGTGATCGAGCCGCTCGTCGGCTCCAGGAGCCGGACGATCGCGCGGCCGGTGGTGGACTTGCCGCAGCCCGACTCGCCGACCAGGCCGAGGGTTTCGCCCGCCGCGATGCCGAAGCCGACGCCGTCGACGGCCCGGATGGGCGCGGCGCGACCCCGTTTGCCGGGGAAGGTCACGGTCAGGTCGCGCACGGACAGCAGCGGGGCCGCGTTATGGTGCGGCGCGTCGGGTGCGGAAGGCGGGGACGTTCGGGGCGTCGTCATGGTGTGGCCTTTCGGATCGGGTCCGGGCCCTCGCTCCGCGGGTGTTCGGGGGCGTCGGGTGCTGCGGCCGGGCCGAGCGGCAGATGGCAGGCCACCGCGTGGTCGCCGGAGCGGGCCAGGCGGGGCCGGAGCCGCTCGCAACGCTCCCGGGTGTCCGCGCCGGCTGCCGTCGTGCGCGAGCAGCGGGGCGCGAAGGCGCAGCCCGGTGCGGGGGTGAGCAGCGAGGGCGGGCTGCCGGGAATGGTGCGCAGCGGCGCGTCGTCGGTGTCGTCGAGCCTGGGGAGCGAGTCGAGCAGGCCGCGCGTGTAGGGGTGGGCCGGGGCTGCGAACAGGGTCTCGGCCGGGGCCCGTTCGGCGGCCCGGCCGCCGTACATCACCAGGACCTCGTGGGCGACCCGGGCGACCACACCGAGGTCGTGGGTGATCAGGACGACGGCGAGGGAGCGTTCCTGCTGGATCCGGGCGATCAGCTCCAGGATCTGGGCCTGGACGGTGACGTCCAGCGCGGTGGTCGGTTCGTCCGCGATGAGCAGGTCGGGCTCGCAGGCCAGCGCCATGGCGATCATCACGCGCTGCCGCATGCCGCCGGAGAACTGGTGCGGGTACTCGCCCGCCCGGCGCGCCGGCTCGGGGATGCCGACTTCGGCGAGCATCTCCACGGCCCGTCGGCGGGCCGTGGCACGGCGCGAGCCGAAGTGCACCCGGTGGTGCTCGGCGATCTGCTCGCCCACCGTGTAGTAGGGGTGCAGGCTGGAGAGCGGGTCCTGGAAGACCATCGCCATCCGTCGGCCGCGCAGCCGGTTCAGCTCGCGCTCGGCGAGTACGGTCAGTTCGGTTCCGTCCAGGACGACGGAACCGGTGACCTCGGCGTCGGTGTGCAGGCCCATCACGGCCATCGAGGTGACGGACTTGCCGGAGCCGGACTCGCCGACGATGCCGAGCGTCCGGCCGCGGCCGACGTCGAAGGAGAGGCGGTCGACGGCGCGCACCGGGCCGTCAGGGGTGGGGAAGACGACCGTCAAGTCCCTTACGGAAAGGAGCGGTTCGGTGTCGGCGGCCTCGACGGCCGGACGGTGTTCGACGGCCATCACAGCCTCACTCGGGGGTCGACGACGGCATAGAGCAGGTCCACGGCCAGGTTGGCGACGACGATGAAGGCGGCGGCGAGCAGGGTCACTCCGAGGATCACCGGCTGGTCGCCACTGGACAGGGCGCCGTAGAAGAGCTGCCCGATGCCCGGGAGCCCGAAGAGGGACTCGGTGATCACCGCGCCGGCGAGCAGCCCGCCGAGGTCCATGCCGAACAGGGTGAGGATCGGCGTCATGCCGGATCGCAGCCCGTGCTTGATGACCACGGTGCGGCGCGGCAGGCCCTTGGCACGGGCGGTGCGCATGTACGGCTCCGCCATCGCTTCGATCATCGAACTGCGGCTCTGGCGGGCGTACATGGCCGCGTAGAGGAGGGCAAGCGCCAGCCAGGGCAGCAGCAGGTTGGACGCCCAGCGGGCGGGATCGTCGCCGAAGGGCACGTAGTTCGGATACGGGAACAGCCCGGCCACCCGGATGAGGCCGTAGATCAGCATCATCGAGGTGAAGTAGACCGGCAGCGAGGCGGCGCCGACCGCGCCGACCATCAGCACGCGGTCGGTGAGCGTGTTCTTGCGCAGGGCCGCGGCCACCCCGGCGCTCAGTCCGAGTGCCAGCCACAGCACCGCCGCGCCCAGGGCGAGTGAGGCGGATACCGGCAGGCGGTTCATCAGGAGGTCCCAGACCGCTTCGCTGTTCTCGTACGAGTAGCCCAGGCAGGGGAAGTCGCAGCGCAGGGTGTACTGGCCGCTGCCCAGGGTGCGGCCGGTGAAGATGCCGGAGAGGAAGTCCCAGAACTGCCGCCACACGGGTTCGTCGAGGCCCATGTGTGCGCGGATCGCCGCCAGGCGCGCGGCACTGCAGGACTTGCCGCAGGCCGCGGCGGCGGGGTCGGAGGGCAGGACGTAGAAGATGAGGAAGGTGACGGCGGCGACGGCGATCAGCACACCGATGACGCCGGCGAGGCGGCGCAGGGTGTAGAGGATCACGCGCGGCCTCCTCTCGGGTCGAGGACGTCGCGCAGGGCGTCGCCGAGGAGCGTGAAGGCGAGCACGGTCAGGAACAGACAGGCGCTCGGGATGACGAAGTACATCGGGTCGGTGTCGTAGAAGGCGACGCTCGCGGCGATCATCTGGCCCCAGGACGGAGTGGGTGGGCGGACCCCGACGCCCAGGTAGCTCAGGGCGGCCTCGGTGGCGATCATTCCGGGGATGATCAGGGTGGTGTAGGCGATGACGGGTCCCGCGACGCCCGGGAGGATGTCGTGGGTGAGGATCCGCCAGGGCCCGGAGCCGCCGACCCGGGCCGCATCGACGTACTCGCGGTGTTTGAGCGAGAGGGTCTGACCGCGCACCACACGGGCGATCCCGGGCCAGCCGAACAGGCCGATGACGGCGGTCATCAGCAGGATCCGGTTGACGTCCTTGGCCACCGACATCATCGCGATCATGAAGATCAGGGACGGGAAGGACATGGTGAGGTCCATCAGGCGGGACAGCACCGCGTCGGTGCGGCCGCCGAAGTAGCCGGCCGCGATCCCGGCCACCGTCCCGGCGACCACGACGATCGCGGTGGCCGTGAGTGCGATGAGCAGGGAGACCTGGGCGCCGTGCACGACCCGGGCCAACAGGTCGCGTCCGGTGACCGGTTCGACGCCCAGCCAGTGGTGCGCGGACATGCCGCCGAGTGGCCCGATGGGCATGCCGCCCAGGTACGGATCGACGGCGGACTTGTCGAACGTGTCGGGCGACCAGCCGCCGAGCGCGCTCAGCAGCGGGGCGGCGGACGCCATGACGAGAAAGAGCCCGATGACGACGAGGGAGACCGTGACGGAGGTCCGGCGGCGCAGCTCACGGCGGAGCAGTTGCCAGGGACTGCTCGGCACTGGAGGTTCGGCTGCCGGTTCCGGGGCCCTGTCCGGGGCGGTCGGCGCGGATGGGGAAGCGGACATGATGGGGTGTCCCCCTTCAACTCTGGCTCTTGGAGGGGTCCTTGAGACCCACGGAGGCATAGTCGAGCTGGCCGCCGTAGGAGGTGTGGCCGTAGGCGCCGGCGATGTTGCCGCCGAGCACGAGGGGCCAGCGGCGCACCAGGACCGGGACGGCCGGCGCCTGCTTGAGGATCTCACCGTCGAGCCGCTGCCACGCCTCGTCGGCCCGGCGGGCGTCGGTCATCGCGGCGATCTCGTCCATCCGCCGCATGGTCGGCTCGTCGCGGAAGAGGGAGTGATTGCCGGTGTTGCCCTTCTCCTTGATGTAGCGGCCGTCGAAGACGAAGGGGAGGAAGGTCGAGCCGGAGGCGTAGTCGGGACACCAACCGGTGTAGACCAGGTCGGTGCGGTTCTTGGTGTCCCCGATGGTGGCGTAGAACGCCGATGGGTCGACGGTGTTGATGGTGACCTTGATGCCCGCCTTGGCCAGGGACTCCTGGATCGCCTCGGCGCGGCCCTTGTCGCCGGAGGAGACGGTGATCTCGGTGGCGAAGCCGTCCGGCTCACCCGCCTCCTTGAGCAGTCGTCGGGCCTCGGCGGGGTCTCCGGTGGCGGGAATCCTCAGGGTGTCGGGTTGTCTGCCGCCGAAGAGCGCGGCGGGCATGTACGCGGTGGACAGGTCGTTGAAGGCCGGTCCGCCGGACGCGGTCAGGATCGCGTCCTTGTCGAGCGCGTACTGCACCGCCTGGCGGACCTTCACGTTGTCGAACGGAGCCCGCCCGGTGTCCATCTGGACCATGTCCGTGCAGTTCATCGACTCGGCGAGCAGCCGCCGTCTGGCCTCGGCGTTCGACAGGACCTTGGCGGCGCTCTCCGGACGCAGCGCGTACCAGGGGACGGCGGAGGAGTCCGCGCCCTGGTCGGCGATCATCCGGTCGTCGATCTGGTTGGGCTTCAGCCCGATCGTCACGACCAGTCGGTCCGGGTACGCCTTGCGCACCACGTCGGTCTTCGGGTCCCAGTACGGATTGCGGACCAGGACGAGCCGCTTGGCCCGCTCGTACGACTTGACCTCGTACGGGCCCGAGGAGAACGGCCGGTTGTCGTAGCGCGGCCCGGTGTCCCGCTTCTCGGGTACCGGTGCGAAGGTCGGCATGACGGTGGCGTTGGGGAACTCGGCGAACGGCCTGCGGAGTTCGAAGACGAGGGTGTGGTCGTCCGGCGCCCTGACGGAGTCGAGGTGCTTGCCCTCGGCCGGGCCCTTGTAGCCGTCGGCGTCGGCGAGATAGCGGGCCGCGTAGTCGGAGCCGCCCGGCAGGTCGGGCGAGAAGGACCGCTCGACGTTGTACTTGATGTCCTGCGCGGTGACGGGCGTGCCGTCCTCGTACCTGACGCCCTTCTTCAGGTGGAAGGTCCAGGTCTTGGCGCCGTTGGAGGAGGTCCCGAGATCGGTGGCGAGGTCGGGGACCAGCTTGCCGCCCTTGGCGCCGGGCGCCGCCTGGTACGTCACCAGGGTGCGGTAGAGCAGCCGGGTGCCGAAGTCCATGTCGTTCATGACCCAGTTGCGGGCCGGGTCGAGGTGCGTGAAGTCCTGGTTGGACAGGACGGTGAGGGTGCCGCCCCGCTTCGGGGCGCCGCCGACGACGGCGGCGTGGTTGAGGAGGGCGGGGTTTGCGCCGCGGCCCTCGCCGCCCGCGGCGTTGCCGCCGGAGCAGCCGGTTGCTCCGAGGGCGAGGGCCGCCGCCAGTGGGACGGCGACGAGGGAAGTTCGCTTGTTCATCAGTGGTCACTCCGAGAACAGTCGGGAGCCGCGTACGGCCGGAGTGGACTGTAAAATAGTAATGTGAAATTGCACTGCACAAGGGGTGCGTCGCAAGGGAGTTGAGACCGCACCCGCAGATCCGGGTCCGGCGATCTCCCGCCACGCGGGACCCTTGGCAAGGCAGGTGCAATGTGAAATATTACTGACGTGCCCACGAGACACTCTTCGGATCTCATCGTCGTCGGCGCGGGCGTGATCGGCGCCGCCTGTGCCCACTACGCCGCCCGGCGCGGCCTGGACGTCACCGTGATCGACCGCGGCCCCGTCGCCGGCGGGACCACCGGCGCCGGCGAAGGCAACCTCCTGGTCTCCGACAAGGAGCCCGGCCCCGAACTCGAACTGGCCCAGCTGTCCACGTCATTGTGGCGCGAGCTGGGCGAGGCGCTCCCGCCGCGGATCGAGTACGAGGCTAAGGGCGGTCTGGTCGTCGCCTCCGGCGAGGAGGACCTGGCCGCGCTGCGGACGTTCGCCGCGCGGCAGGCGCAGGCCGGTGTCAGCGCCGAAGCGGTGCCGGGCGACCGGCTCGGTGACCTGGAGCCGCATCTGGCCCCCGGCCTCGCCGGCGGTGTCCACTATCCACAGGACGCACAGGTGCAACCCGCGCTGGCCGCCGCCCATTTGCTGCGTGCGGCCGGCAGCCGGGTGCGGCTACGGCTCGGCGAGGCCGTCACCGGGATCCTCACCACGACGGGCGGTCGGGTGCGGGGGGTACGCACGCCCTCCGGCGACCTCCACGCGCCGTGCGTGGTGAACGCGGCGGGAGCGTGGGGCGGTGAGCTGGCCCGGATCGCGGGCGTAACGCTGCCGGTGCGTCCGCGGCGGGGTTTCGTCCTGGTCACCGAGCCGCTGCCGCGGGTGGTGCGGCGCAAGGTGTACTCGGCCGACTATGTCGCCGATGTCGCCAGCGGCTCGGCGGCCCTGCAGACCTCCGCGGTCGTCGAGGGCACCCCGGCCGGCCCCGTCCTGATCGGCGCGAGCCGGGAGCGCGTGGGCTTCGACCGCACGCTGTCCGTGGAGGCGCTGCACCGCCTCGCGGCGCAGGCGGTGCGGCTGTTCCCGGTACTCGGCACGGTGCGGGCCATGCGCACCTACGCCGGGTTCCGCCCGTACCTGCCCGACCACCTGCCCGCGATCGGCTCCGACCCGCGCCGGCCGGGACTGCTGCACGCCTGCGGCCACGAAGGGGCGGGCGTCGGTCTCGCTCCGGCCACCGGGCAGATCGTCGCCGCGCTGGCGGCCGGCGGCGAACCTCCCCTGGACGTCCGCCCGTTCCGGCCCGAACGGTTCGGTGAAGGCGCAGGTGGACGTGAACGTGAAGCGTGCTGACATCCCCGGTGGCCCATGCCGCCCGCCCCGAAGGGAGCCGCGCCATGGCGCGTGACCGCAGCCCCGCCGCACTCGTCGGCGCGGCGACTGACGACGCGTTCGAGATCACCTTCGACGGGCGGCCGGTCACCGCGCTGCCCGGACAGTCACTCGCCGCCGCACTCTGGGCCGCGGGCATCCTCGCCTGGCGCACCACCCGCGTCGGCGGCCGGCCGCGCGGCGCGTTCTGCGGCATCGGCCAGTGCTACGACTGCCTCGCCACCGTCAACGGCCGGCCCAACCGCCGGGCCTGCCTGGTCCCGGCCCGCCCCGGAGACACCGTCACCACCCAGGAGGGACACGGCCATGCCGAACTCGGCGTCTGACGCCCCGGAAGGCGGCCTGGAAGACGGTGCGGAGTACGACCTCGCGGTGATCGGCGCGGGCCCCGCGGGGCTCGCGGGCGCCGTCACCGCGTCCGAACTCGGCCTGTCCGTCGCCCTCTTGGACGCTTCCGGGCAGCCGGGCGGACAGTACTACCGGCACCCCTCGCCCGACCTCGGCGCCGCGCACCCCGAAGCCCTGCACCACGACTGGCCCGCCTTCGCCGGCCTGGTCCGCCGCCTGGCCGCAGGCGAGGTGACCCATCTCGCCGGACACCACGTCTGGACGGTCGCACGGGCAGCGGACACGGAGGGGTCGTGGGACGTGCATGCGGTCACCGGCGCGGACGGCGACGGGGACCGCCCGGTCCGAGTGCGGGCCCGCGCGGTGCTGCTGGCGACCGGCGCCTACGAGCGTCAACTTCCCTTCCCCGGCTGGACGTTGCCGGGGGTCGTGGGCGCCGGTGGCGCGCAGGCGATGCTGAAGTCCGGTCTGGTCCTGCCCGGGAGGAGGGTGGTCGTGGCGGGCAGCGGCCCGCTGCTGCTCGCCGTCGCCGCGTCGCTCGCCGCGGCCGGGGCCCGCGTCCCCGCGGTGGTCGAGGCGTCGGACTACCTGGGGTACGCCCGCCGGCCCGGGGCCCTGCTGTCCCATCCGCACAAGCTGGTGGAGGCCGCGGTCCACGGCGCGGCGCTGCTGCGGCACCGGGTGCGGCTGCGGACGTCGAGCGCGGTGACACAGGTGCACGGCTCGGACCGGGTGGCGGCCGTCACGGTCTCCCGGCTCGACCGCCAGTGGCGGCCGGTACGGGGGTCCGGCCACCGGATCGCGTGCGACGCGCTGGCGGTCGGGCACGGACTGGTCCCACAGCTCGAACTCGCCGTCGGGCTCGGCTGCACGACCCGGCGCACGGTGGAGGGAACCCACGCCCTCGAACTAGGCGCCCTTCAGGAGACCTCCGTGGCCGGAGTCTGGGCCGCGGGCGAGACCGGCGGTGTCGGTGGCGTTCAACTTGCCAGGGTGGAAGGCGAGTTGGCTGGCATCGCGATCGCCGCACGCCTGCGTGGACGGGCGATGGCGAGCAACGCCCGGCGGGTGCGGGAGCTACGGCGGCGGCGCGCACGCATGCGCGCCTTCGCCGACGCGATGGCCGCCGTCCACGCCCCCGGCCCCGGCTGGCCGCAGTGGCTCGACGGCGCGACGGATGTGTGCCGGTGCGAGGAGGTCACCGCGGGCCGGATTCGTGAGGCGGTCGCCGACTACGGTGCCCGGGACGCCCGGACCGTCAAACTCCTCACCCGCGCCGGCATGGGCTGGTGTCAGGGCCGGATGTGCGGGACGGCCGTGGCCTGCCTGGCCGCCCAGGCACGGGGGGCGCAGCCGGCGCCGCCCCCCGAACGCCGGCCGCTGGCCGTTCCCCTCCCCCTGGGAGTGCTCGGCGCCCTCGGCCGAACGCCCGCCCCCGAGTCGGACGGGGCCGCCCCCGAAGACCGGAGCGACGGGAGCGATGCCGTCGGCTGACGGACGGCCGACATGCCGCCTGATCGCCCCCTCACCCCCCCTCCATAAAATGTCACACACCACAGAAGGGTTCCCTTCATGACCACCACCTCCCCCGCCGCCTGGAGCACCGACCGCCCCTGGCGCGGCATCATGGTCGCCACCGCGCTGCCCCTGCGCGACGACCTCTCCATCGACTACGACGCCTACGCCGACCACGTCCGCTGGTTGATCGACAGCGGCTGCGACGGCGTCGTGCCCAACGGCTCCCTGGGCGAGTACCAGACCCTGACCGACGAGGAGCGCGCCCGTGTGGTGCGCACCGCCGTCGCCGCGGCGGGCGACGGGGCCCGGGTCATGCCGGGCGTCGCCGCGTACGGCAGCGCCGAGTCCCGCCGCTGGACCGAGCAGGCCGCCGAGGAGGGCTGCGGCAGCGTCCTGCTGCTCCCGCCGAACGCCTACCGCGCCGACGAGCCCGCCGTGCGCGCCCACTACGCCGAGGTCGCCCGGGCCGGCCTGCCGGTCGTCGCCTACAACAACCCCCACGACACCAAGGTCGATCTGACCCCCGCCCTGCTGGCCCGCCTCCACGGCGAGGGCGCGATCGTGGCCGTCAAGGAGTTCAGCGGCGATGTGCGCCGCGCCTACCAGATCGCCGAACTCGCCCCGGAACTCGACCTGTTGATCGGCGCGGACGACGTCCTGGTCGAACTCGCGCTCGCCGGGGCCGTCGGCTGGGTCGCCGGCTACCCCAACGCCTTCCCCGCCACCTGCGTCGAGCTGTACCGCGCCGCGGTGACCAAGGACATCGGGACCGCCCTGCCCCTGTACGCGTCCCTGCACTCGCTGCTGCGCTGGGACTCCAGGACCGAGTTCGTCCAGGCCATCAAGACGTCCATGGACATCGCCGGCCGTCCCGGCGGCCCCACCCGGCCGCCGCGCCTGCCGCTGCCCGCCGCGGTGGAGGCCGAGGTGCGCGCGGCGACCGAGAAGTCCGTCGCCACAGGGCACCGCTGACCCCGGCTGCCCCTCTCCGAACGAGACCCGCAGAAAGGGGACTTGATGCGCACCCGACACGTCTTCCACGCCGTCGACTCGCACACCGAGGGCATGCCCACCCGCGTCATCACCGGCGGCGTCGGGGTGCTCCCCGGCGCCACCATGGCAGAGCGCAGGCTCCACTTCATCGAGCACCTGGACCGGTTGCGCACCCTGCTCATGTACGAGCCGCGCGGGCACGCCGCCATGAGCGGCGCCATCCTTCAGCCTCCGACCCGACCCGACGCCGACTACGGCGTCCTGTTCATCGAGGTCTCCGGACTCCTGCCGATGTGCGGCCACGGCACTCTCGGCGTCGCCACCGTCCTCGTCGAGACCGGCATGGTGCCCGTCACCGAGCCGGTCACCACCATCCGCCTCGACACCCCCGCGGGGCTGGTCGCCGTCGACGTGTGCGTCGAGGACGGCAGGGCGAAGTCCGCCACCCTCACCAACGTGCCCGCCTTCTGCGTCGCACTGGACCGGACGGTGGAGGTGCCCGGGTACGGCACGGTCAGCTACGACCTCGCCTTCGGCGGGAACTTCTACGCGTTCGTCGAACTCGACGCGCTGGGGCTGCCGTTCGACCGTGCCCGCAAGGACGACCTGCTCGCCGCCGGCCTCGCCCTCATGGACGCGATCAACGCCTCGCCCGACCGGCCCGTGCACCCCGCCCAGCGCGAGATCGCCGGCCTCAAGCACGTCTATCTCGCCGCCCCCGGCTCCGACGCACACCGCTCGCGGCACGCCATGGCCATCCACCCGGGTTGGTTCGACCGCTCACCGTGCGGCACCGGCACCAGCGCGCGGATGGCGCAGCTGCACGCCCGCGGCGCCCTGCCGCTGCACCGCGACTTCGTCAACGAGTCCTTCATCGGTACGGAGTTCACCGGCCGGCTGACCGAAGAGACGGAGGTCGGCGGGGTGCCCGCGGTCGTACCGCGGATCACCGGGCGCGCCTGGATCACCGGCACCGCCCAGTACTTCCTCGACCCCGACGACCCCTTCCCCGGAGGTTTTCTCCTGTGAGTGACGCCCCGCCCCCGGTTGTCTCCCGCAACCCGGCCGACCCGTCCGACATCCTCGTGCACGTCCCCGCCCCCGGCGCGCGGGCCGCCACCCGTGCCGTCGAGCGGGCCCGCGCCGCCCAGCCCCACTGGCTGCTGGACGGCGCGGCGGCCCGCTCGGCCGCGCTCGGCGCGATCGCCGCCGCCGTCGAGGCCGCCGCGGACGAACTGACCGCGCTGGCCGTGCGGGAGGTCGGCAAGCCGGTCACCGAAGCCCGCGCCGAAGTGGCGCGCACCGCGGCAATCTGGCGGTACTACGCCCAGGCCCCCTACGAGCCCACCGGCGTCGTCCACGAGACGGCCGCGGGCCCCGGACTGCTGCTCACCCGCCGCCGTCCACACGGTGTCGCCGGCCTCATCACCCCCTGGAACTTCCCCTTCGCGATCCCCAGTTGGAAGGCCGCCCCGGCACTGGCGACCGGCAACACGGTCGTCCTCAAACCCGCGCCGGAAGCCACCGCCTGTGCGCAACGCCTCGCCGAGATCGTCCAACAGGCCGTCCCCACAGGTGTGTTCACCGTGTTGCCCGGCGGCGCTACCGAGGGCAACGCCGTCGTCTCGGCCGCCGATGCCGTCTCCTTCACGGGCTCCACCGTCGTCGGCCAGGCAGTCACCCTCACCACCACCGCACGCGGCATCCCCGCACAGGCCGAGATGGGCGGACTCAACGCGGCGATCGTCCTGCCCGACGCGGACATCGACACCGCCGCGGCGCACATCGCCTCCGCGATCGCCGGCTACGCGGGCCAGAAGTGCACCGCCACCAGCCGCGTGATCGCGGTGGGCGCGGCCCTCGGCCCCCTGCGCGAGGCACTGGCCGAGCGTCTGCGGGCACTCGCGGTGGGCGACCCCGCCGACTCCGCCACCGTCTGCGGCCCCCTCATCAGCGAGCGGGCCCGCGACCGCGTCATCGAAGCCCGGCGGGGACTGCCCGCGGTGGCCACCGCCGCCCCCACCGGGAGCGACGGCTGGTACGCGGCCCCCGCGCTCGTGACGGACCTGCCGCCCGGCCATCCACTGCTGCACGAAGAGGTCTTCGGCCCACTCGCCGCGCTGCTCCCCGCCGACGACCTCGCCCAGGCGGTGCGCATCACCAACTCCGTTCCGTACGGCCTGGTCACCTCGGTGCACACGGCAACGCTCGATGCGACCCTGCACGGACTCGACCACCTCGACACCGGCATGGTCCGGGTGAACGCCCCCTCCAGCGGCGTCGACTTCCACCTGCCGTTCGGCGGCACCAAGGCATCCAGCAGCGGCCCACGCGAGCAGGGACACGCCGCCCTGGACTTCTACACCTCGCAGCGCACCTACACGCTGACCCCCGCGCTCCCATCGATCCTCGCATAAACAACGTGACATTGTACGCTGGTGACCGCCCGATGACGGAGGGCAGGGCACGAAGGGAACACCACGACCATGGGCCACCTCAAGCAGCGCAACCTCAACACCACCAGGGAGCGGCTGCGCGACCAGGTCGCCCACCACCTGCGGGCCGCCCTGATCTCGGGTGAACTCCGGCCCGGTGAGGTGTACTCGGCGCCCGGCCTCGCGGACGACTTCGGCATCTCCGCGACCCCGGTGCGCGAGGCGATGCTCGACCTGGCCCGCGAGGGCCTGGTCGAGCCGGTCCGCAACAAGGGCTTCCGGGTCACCGAGGTCAACGAGCGCGACCTCGACCAGTACACCGAGATCCGCACCCTCATCGAGGTCCCCATGGTCGGCCGGATCACCCGCACCGCCGCCCGCGCGGACCTGGAGGAACTGCGCCCGATCGCACAGGAGATCGTCCGCGCCGCCCGCGAACACGACCTCATCGGCTACCTGGAGGCGGACCGTCGCTTCCACCTCTCCCTCCTCGCGCTGGCCGGAAACGACCGGCTCGTGGAAACCGTCGGCGATCTGCGCAAGCGCTCCCGCCTGTACGGCCTGACCGCCCTGGACGAGCGTGACCAGCTGATCCCCTCGGCCGAGGAGCATCTCGAACTCCTCGACCTGATGGTGGCGGGGGAGGCCGAGGGCGCCCAGAAGTGCATGACCCGCCACCTCGGCCATGTGCGCTCACTGTGGGCGGAAGGCACGCAGGAGCCCGAGTCGACCCCGGGCGGGCTCAAGGCCCGCCTGAAGTCCCGATGACCGGCGTCCGGAGCGACTGGGACTGCGACTGCGACTGCGACCCGTCAACGCGCGCCGCATAACCCGGAGTTATGACAAAACAGGAGTTACCCCGACTCACCGGCACCCTCCAGACTCATCGGCATGAATCCCTCGTACGCCACCGTCGATCACGTCTTCACGGTCCCGCTGGACCACACCACCCCCGGCGGCGAGACCCTCCAGGTCTTCGCCCGTGAGGTCGCCGACCCGTCCCGCGTCGACGAGGAGCTGCCCTGGCTGCTGTATCTCCAGGGCGGCCCGGGCGGCAAGTCTCCCCGCCCGTCGGCCGCGTCGCCCGGCTGGCTGGCCCACGCGCTCAAGACGCACCGCGTACTGCTGCTCGACCAGCGCGGAACGGGCCGTTCCACCCCCGTCACGGCGCGAGCCGCCGCCGCCTTCCGGGAGCCGGCCCAACTCGCCGCCCACCTGGCCCACTTCCGGGCGGACGCGATCGTCGCGGACGCCGAACTGATCCGTCGCGAGCTGTGCGGCGACACCCCTTGGGAAACCCTCGGCCAGAGCTACGGCGGCTTCCTCACCCTCACCTACCTCTCCCAGGCCCCGGAAGGACTCAAGGCGTGCTACGTCGCCGGCGGCCTGCCCGGCCTGTCCGCCACCGCCGACGACGTGTACGCCCGCACCTATCCACGAGTACGCGACCGGGTCCGCGACTTCTACGCCCGCTACCCCGACGACGCCCGGCGCCTGCGCCGCATCGCCGACCTGCTCGCGGCGCAGGACGTCCGCCTGCCCGACGGCGACCGGCTCACCGTCCGCCGACTGCGGACCCTCGGCCTCCTGCTCGGCATGGGCGACGGGTTCGAGCGCCTGCACTGGCTGCTCGACGAGGCTCTGGAGAACAACGACGGCGAAGGCGAGTTGACCGACACCTTCCGCTACCAGGTGATGGCCCTGACCGGTTTCACCGACAACCCGCTCTTCGCCGTCCTCCAGGAGACCTTGTACGGACAGGGCGCCGGCCCCACCGCCTGGGCGGCCTCGCGCGCCCTCGACACCCTCCCCGAATTCACCGAGGACGCCGACCCGCTCCTGCTCACCGGCGAGATGATCTACCCCTGGATGTTCGAGGACATCCGCGGCCTGCGCCCCTTCACGGACGCCGCCGACCTCCTGGCCCGACGCACCGACTGGCCGCCGCTGTACGACCCGGCCCGCCTCGCCGCCAACACCGTCCCGCTCGCCGCGATCGTCTACCACGACGACATGTACGTCGACGCCGGCCTGTCCCTGGACACCGCCCGGACCATCGGCGCCGCCCGGGTCTGGGTCACCAACGAATGGGAACACGACGGGATATCGGCCTCCGGCGACCGGGCCCTCGCCCGTCTGATGGACCTGGCGACCGGCCGCGCCTGACCCCACCGGCCGCGCCGCGCCTTCCGCCCCGCTCCGGTCCCGTCAGCCGTGTCCGGTGAAGCGCCGCCCCACCCCGAGCCTGCGCAGGTGGTCCACTGCCGGCCCGGGGTCGGAGCGTGGCGCCGGTGCCCCGTTCACGTGGGTGGCCGATCACGTCCGCCAGACCCTCAGGGGTGACCTACGTCACCCCTGACCCTTCTTCTGTTTGTACAGTTCGAGGTCCCTGTTCACGAACAGTTGGACATAGCCGCAGTTCCAGCAGATCAGCCCGGTCGCCGACTCGTTCGCCCAGCTCAGGTTCATGAACTCCATGCCGGAGCTGTTGAGCTTCACCTCACGGTCCCTGAACAGATCGCCCTGGCAGAAGCTGCACTTGATCCACACGCCCCCCAGGGCCGCGCGAACAGGCTTGGCCATGACTGCACCTTTCCTCATGGGGCGCCGGAGTGGCGCACCCGTCTCGTACACAGACTGCGCGGCGAGCAGCATAGGCATCTCCCCGGACCGGGCCATGGGCCGGGCCGGCCTGTTACGCGGCCTTGAGCCGCTACCCAGGTGACCGGGCTGCTGCTGCCCGCGGCCTGGATGAAGACCTTTGCGGGGATGGCTATGAGGTGTTCCTGGTTGTTGCCCGTGTCGAGGTCGCGGACGACGCTGTAGCCGGTGTAGGTGGCGCCGTTGGCCCGACCCTCCAGATATCCCTTCTTGCCCTGCGGGACGTCGATCTCGACGTCCGTTTCCCGGGTGCTCTGCACCTTGGTGGTGGAGGTGGTGGAGTAGCCGTAGGTGAAGCCGGCCTCGCCGCCGACCGATCCGTTGCCGCCGCTGATGCTGGGCGTGATCTTGCCGCCCACCTCCCCGCCTTCGGTCGTGCTCTTCTCGTCGGCCACGGACGCCGTGACCTTGTAGGTGAGCTTGCCCTCGCCGGTGAGACCGTCACTGGCTCCCCGCTGCGGGTACTTCTCGTCGAGCTTGAACAGCGGGACGGCGCTCAGGCCGATGAGGGCGGCGGCGGGGATCATGATCCGCAGCCGGCCGCAGCGGTCGGCGAGCAGGCCCACGACCGGAGTGCCGAGGGTGAGGATGACGCCGGTCACGGCCGGTCGAGGGGTGACCGAGGGCGTGGAGGAGCGTGGCCGCCAACACGATGCCCTCGCGGGCGATCGTGCCGAGCAGGTGCTCGTCGGGGGCGTGCTGGAGACGGCCGGGGTAGGAGTGCGGCAGCCACAGCGTGGGCAGGCCGAGGATGTCGGTGAAGACGTGGTTGGGCAGTGAGCCGCCGATGTTGGGCAGTACGCCCCGCCCCCTGGAGGTCCGATGCAGCTCATGCCGGTGAGCCTGGCGTACTTTCTCGAAGTCGCCCGCACCGGGGCGGTGAGCGAGGCCGCGTAGAACCTGCTGGTCGCCCCCTCGGCGATCAGCCGGCAGATCGCCAAGCTCGAAGCCGGGGTCGGCGTCCTGCTGTTCGTCCGGCATCCGCGCGGAATGACCCTGACCGACGCCGGCTCACGCCTGCTGGCCCATGCCCGCCGCAGCGAGGCCGAGTCCGCCGCGCTCCTGACCGAACTGCGCACGGGTGGCGGCGCGGACGCCCGCCACGTCACCGTGGCCCGCTCGGAGGGTTTCGCGCGCCGCCTCGTGCCGCACGCGATGGCAACCTTCAGGCACGACCACCCGGACGTCACGTTCCACCTCGACCGCGTGCCCCACCAGGAGGCGACCCGCAGGGTGGCCGGGGGAATCGCCGACATCGCCGTCACCTACGCGATGGGCCCGCAGCACGACGTGCGGGTCGAGTGCTCCGTCGCGGTACCGATGGCCGCCATCGTCCCGCCCGGACACCCACTCGCGGGCCGGGAACGGGTCGGCCCGGCCGAACTGTGCGCGTACCCGCTCGCGCTGCCCCCGACCGGAACGACCCAGCGCGACCTCTTCGACACCGGTGTGCAACTGGAGAACCTGACCTTCCAGCCGGCCCTGGTCTGCGACGCGATGGCCACGAAGTACGAGTTCGTCCGCTCCGGCGGCGGTATCGCACTCGTCGGCAACCTGGGCGATCCGGCCCCGGTCGCCGAAGGCGTCGTCTACACACCGCTCGACCAGCCGGTCTTCCGCCGCCGCGAAGCCCAGGTGCAGACGATGCCCGGCCGTCGACTCCCCTGGGCGGCAACACAGTTCACCGGGTTGCTGGTCTCACTTCTGCGCCCCGCAGAACCCATGTCATGACTGTCCGGCGTCGCGTCCCGACGCCGGCTCACCGGGACACGGGCCGGGCCGACAGTCGGCCCGGCCCCTGGGGCTGTCCGGCTGACAGCAGCCGGTGTCAGTACTGGATGGTGTGGTTGTAGAGGATGTTCTGGGCCGTCGAGCCGCTGTCCAGGCCGTAGTCGGGCCGGTCGTTGACGAAGTACTCGCGGAAGCTGGACTGCCAGGTCCGGGACATCATGGTGTTGCTCTTCATCCAGCCGCCGTCGACCTGGGACCACAGGTCGACCAGCGCGGTGGCCACGCGGGCCTCACAGGCGTCGCCCGGGTCGATGCCGTTCGTGGAGCGGTCATTGGCGAGGTTCATGGAGCTGCCGTTGCCCCAGAAGTACGTGGTGTCGTTGAAGGTGTGGAACGCCACCGCGTTGGCGAAGCCCTCGGTCCAACCGCAGCTGGTGGAGGAGGTGCGGTTGACGTAGTGGGGCGAGCAGTTGCTCACGTTCGGCCACCAGCCCTTGTAGAGCTTGCCCATGAGGGCGTGGCCCGCTTCGTGGACGGTGGTGTGCTCGGAGTCGGGGTCGTTGTCCGCAAGGTGGATCTTGTCTTCGCCGGTGCTCCAGTACGTGCCGTCGGTGGAGCCGGGGTACCACTGGACGGTGATCGGGGTGCAGTGGCCGTCCTGCTGGCTGCTTGCCCAGCAGTTGGTCGTGGAACCGCGGTTCCACCACAGCTTGTTGAGGGTGTCGAGGGCGTGCCAGGCACGGCTCTGACCGTCGTTGGCGTACACGTTGCCCAGGCTGGTGCTGGACGAGATGTTGTTCATCGAGTACGTGGCGGTGGCGTAGAGGTGGCCGCCGCCGTCGACCACCGACCACATCCGTCCGGCCTGGGTCTGGAACTCCACCCATGCCTGGGGGGTGACGGAGGCGCTCGGGGTGTAGCAGAGGTTGAACCTGCCGTCCCCGTTGCCGGTCATCCCCGTGGCGAGCCTCTGCGTACCGCTGTCAGCGGTCGGCTTGCCCCACAGGGTGACGTTGACGTTGCTGACCGGCTCGTCCCGGTTGGCCTTACCGTTCCAACTGCCGCCCTCGGCGGACTGGAAGCGGTTGCGGAAGGTGCCGCTGACGCAGACCTGGGCGTCGGACGTGGCCGCGGCGGTGGCGCGCGGGGAGGCCGGGGCCGAGGCAGCCGAGGCACGGACGGGGACAGGAGCGGGGGCAAGGGACTTCGGGGTGACCGGCCGTGCCGTGCGGGCGCCGGGCTCAGGGCGGTGGACCGGGGCCGCCTCGGCCTTGGTGACCGAGACGCCCTCGCCGGAGGATCCCTTGGACGTGCCGACGGTGAGTTCCACCGAGTCGTGCGCGGCGCGGCGCGGGTCGGGGCGGTCGATGTCGCTGATGTCCGCCTGGATCTGGGCGGGTCCGGCGGCGACGGCCTCGACCTTGAGCGTGACGCTGTGGGTGCCCGGGGTGAGAGCGAGCGTCTGGCTGGTGTGCTGGCCGAAGGCGTCCGTCGTGGGCTCGACGAAACCGGAACCCCCGCCGGATATTCGGAGGGCGGGCGGAAGTTGGACGGACAGGCCGGCGTGCTTGACGTCGGCCTGTGCCTGGACGTCCACCGTGAGGGTGGCCTGCTCGCCGACAGCAGGCAGATGGTCGAGGGAAGCGGTGACGCCGAGGCAGCTGAGCGGCGCCTCGGAGTTCTTGGCCGCGGGGCGGATCGTGCAGCTGCCGCCGGTCGGGATGGTCGTGCCCGCGAACGCGGACGGCACCACGACGATCGCCAGACAGGCACCTACGCCTGCCAGTGCGGTGAGAGCGGCGGGTCTCGTGACCCGTATTCGGGACATGGGCATGCCTTTCTGCGGCGCGCACGACCGCGGTCCGACACGACCGGATCCGGTGCACGCGAGCAGAGTTGTGAGGGGGGTTGGGGCACTGCGCCCGGGGCGCTGCAGACGTTCGACCACTGAATTAACCGTTGGTCAGAGCAACACCATGGGTAACAGTGGCCCGAACCATATACCGATGGCCTGCGCATGTCATCGCTCCGTGCGGAAGATGTGGATCAGGTGCGCGGCAGACGCGGACGAGCCGTTGTCGCCGACGGGGTCGCGCCTCGTCGCCCGCACCCGCCTCACGGATCCCGAACACATCGCCGAGTGGGACCTGCCGTCCCACCCCTCGGCCGTGGCGGACGCCCGCGCCGAAGTCACCCGACAGCTGACCGGCTGGGGGCTGGACGAGCAGGCGTTCACCACCGAACTGATCCTCAGCGAGCTGATCACCAACGCCATCCGCTACGCCCCCGGCCCGATCAAGGTCCGCCTCCTATACGACCGGACGCTGACCTGCGAAGTGACCGACACCAGCAGCACCTCACCGCTACATCGCCCGAGGCAAGGTCATCTGGGCCGAGCAGGCCGTGACCTGAGAGTCCGTGACCTGACCGAGGCAGGGCAGCGGCCGTGCACACCGGCTGGTCCACCGCGCGGCTGTCCGGCTCCGCCACCAGCCACGGCGCCGGCTCGGCGCGGCCCCGGCGGCTTCCCGGCGGCAGGGCCGTGACCGGCCCGCGGCCCCGTTCGTCCCACCGGCTCCGGCGGCCTTTCCCGGTGGCTCTCCGTGCACCGGCTCCGCATCCGCCCGGTCTCCCCGTCTGATGCGCCCAGAGGCGTACGCGCGTGCTGAAGGACCTCTTCGATTACAGTGGCCCGACGGTCCGCTCGGACCCCGCCCCGGACGCGACGGCGCGCCACGGTGAGAGCCAGCAGTTCCTCCTCCCCACGGGCCACCCCGAATCTCCGCCCTCGATGCCCGACGCTCGTCGAGGGGCGAGGCGGGTTCGTCGGTGTCGGACGCGACGGGCCCCACCTCCCCTACGAAAGGTTGACCGCGTGAACGATCGCATGGCACCGCCCGCCCTGCGCCCGATCCGGGGAGCGGCCCTCTGCGCCGTCGCCGCCCTTGTCCTCGCCGGCGCGACGTGGGCGGCCAGGGCCGTATGGCAGGTCCAGCTCGCCGCGGCCGGACAGCCGCCGTCCGGGCCGCCGGACCAGGGCGGCGGCCGGCACCGCCCGCTGACCGCGCTGGAGAACGCGTACCACGTCGTCAGTGCCGTGGGAGACGCGGTCACGGTGCTGTGCGCGCTCGCCTTCCTGGCCTGGCTGTGGCGCGTCCGGGACAACGCGCGCACCCTGTCGGGACAGCGCCCGCGCTACGCCTGGCCGTGGGTCTACGCAGGCTGGATCGTCCCCATCGCCAACCTGTGGATTCCCCGGGGGATCGTCGTGGACATCCACCGCGCCAGCGCCCCCGGTGAGCGCTTGCCGCGCGCCGTGAACTGGTGGTGGGGCCTGTGGCTGGTCGGCTTTCTGGGCGGAGCGGGCCTGTACGCCGGCACCACGGACGCCGCCATCGCCCGCGCCTATACGAACGCGGCCCTGCTGCTGGTGGTCGATGCGGCCGTCGTCGGCGCGGCCGCGGCCGGCGTCTTCGTCGTCCGCGCCCTCACCGCGGTACAGCAAGATCACATGCACTAGAGGATGAGGATCCTGACATCACGCCCGGCTCTCAGCCGTTCCATCCCCTTGCCCTTTGCCGTCAATCCGGGGTGAGTCGCGCGGACCAAGCCGGGTCTTCGTCGGTCTTCGGCCAGCCGTGTCCGAGGACCGACCGTTCGCCCCTTCGAAGCAGTCAGGCGATACCCGCATCAGTGAGCGCCCGACTCGTGGAGCGCTGCCGGGCCGCACTGGTCGAGGAACTCGGCGTTCACCCGAGGCTGGTGGTGCCGAGGTTCGCACGGGGCGCCGCACGCGACGGCCGTCGGGCCACCGCTCCGACGGGCGGAATCCGTACCGCCGCGGGCCGCGAATCCGCGCAACCCGCGAATGATGCGGATGCTACTTTTGCCGACACCCGAACGGCCCGGACGCGGAGGTTCGCGACGGTCCGCCGAGCGGCACGGGATCACGGTCGTGCGGGCCGCCGCGGGACACTCACCTACGTGCCGTATCCCGTGGCAGGACGCAGTGCCATGCCCGAAGCAGGAGGAGCCACCGCGTGACCAGCCGCATCACCCTCATCTCACCGGCGATCGGCCCGTCGCTGCGGCAGGGCCGCTTCGACGACGGCGGTTCGCTCGACGCCGGCGGAGCGGCACAGGCCAGGGCGGCGGCCGGTGCCCTGCCGGCCGCCGGCCGGGTCCGTGTCTCGCCCAGCGTGCGCTGTCGGGAGACGGCCGCGGCGCTCGGCCTCGACGGCGACCCGTCGGGCCCGGAGCTCGCGGGCCTGGACGTCGGCCGCTGGTCGGGGCGGACCCTCGACGACGTGGCGGCGGCCGAGCCCGAGGCGGTGGCCCGGTGGCTGACCGAGCCCGGCGCGGCGCCGCACGGCGGCGAGTCGGTGCGGGACCTGTGCGGGCGTGTCGCGCAGTGGCTGGACGCCTGCGGCCGGGCCGACGGCAGGACGCTCGCCGTGGTCGAACCGGAGGTCGTACGGGCGGTGGTGGTACACGTGCTGGGCGCGCCCGAGGAGGCGTTCTGGCGGATCGACGTGCCCCCGCTCACGGCCACCGAGGTCAGCGGTCGGTCCGGGCGCTGGAACCTGCGGCTCGGGCGCGCCCTCGCCTCCGGCGCGGAGCCCGGCAGCTGACGGCTGCGGCGGGTGTGCCGCGTGGGGTCAGTGGGCCTCGTCCCGGTGGCGGCGGAGCAGCTCCGCGATCGCGCGGCGCAGGCGGTCGGTGTCGGTGCGGCCGTCGGGGCCACCGACCAGGGCCTCCAGCTCCGAGAGCAGTCGCTCGGTCCGTTTGACCTGCTGGGCGAGCACCCGTACCCGCGCGCTCTGGCCGCCGATCTGGCGGCGGCTCGCGATCAGTCGCTCGTACTCCTCAAGGGTCAGCGCCACCGCCGCACGGCCGCCGAGGGTGATGTGACGCGGCTGGGGGGTTCTGGCCATACGGCTCCTCCGCTCGTCGCCTCCGGCGGCCCCGACCCGTGCCCCGATCGGGCGGGCCGGACCGGCCCGCCCGTGGTGTGTGACCGTGACCTCCGTCGTCGTGTCCGGCATAACGCAAAAGGGCCCTCGGAGAGTTCCGAAGGGCCCTTTTGTGTCCCAAACCCGTTCAGTTCGAGGCGGGAACCGTGTGTCCGGACGAGGCTCTCGCCGGCGCGGGATGCAGCTGCCGCTCGGCCAACTCACCGAAGAGCAGCCCGAATCCGCCCCACAGCACGGCCTGGACGGCCAGTGCGGAGAGCCGGAACCGCCACAGCAGGGCGGCCGGGAAGTCCTTCGGCACCTCGTTGACGACCGGCAGGAACTGGTACGCCAGCCCGATCACGACGACGAAGGCGGCCACCGCGACCACGGTCGCCCACCAGGTGCCCAGGCTGGGCGCGAGGCGCTTGCCCAGCTGGGTGGCGGCGACCGCCAGGAGGACGCTGAGCACCATCATCAGGAAGTACAGCGTGGTGCGCTTGCCGATGGTGTCCGGGTCGCCCACCGACGGCGGGTTGGCCGGGTACTTCAGGAACGGCACGACGTACACGGCCAGCAGTGCGGTGCCGGACAGCAGCAGTGCGGTGGCCCGGGGGCCGAAGCGTCCGACGCGGCCGAGTGCGAAGCAGAAGGCGAGGGCGGCGATGCCGCCGAAGGCCACTCCGTAGACCAGGACGCCGGTGGCGAGACCGGCGGTGGACTGCAGAGTGCGGGAGACGACCTCCATCTCGTGCTCGTGGGAGTGGGCCTCCTCGAAACCGATCGCGCTGTTGACGCTCGGCTCACCGAGGACGTAGGCGACGACGAGGGCCAGCACGCCGGCGCCCAGGCCGGCGAGCATGCCTCGTACGAGCAGATTTCTTACCGTTGCGGAGTTCATGCGGCTGGGGCGTCCCTTGCGTCAGTGGCAGGGGAAACCGAGCAGGTGGCGGGCGTCGTGGACCCACTCGTGCACGTCGGTGCCGCTGAACACGGACGTGGCGCCCTGCTCCGCGCCCACGAAGTAGAGCAGGACGAGCATCAGAACGCCGAAGAAGACCGCCCACGGAGCGATCGCCTTCAGCGGCAGCGTGGCGGGAACGACGGGAGTGGTGGATGTCGGCTGGGCAACGGTCTGCGCCATGGCAGAACCTCCTTCTGGGAGTTCGCGTCCCATCTCGGTGGTGCACAGGACGAGGGCCGCGGGTCTGACTCACGACACACCCCCGGGGGGCGTGTCGCACACAGTGGCGCGACCGTGCCGGATTTCCACCGGCTTCCGCTTCGCCGTCGTCGCTATCGAAGAGAAGGTACCGCGTGTCAGGTGCATCGCCAAGGCCGGGCCAACGCTCCTGCGCCGCACCCGACGGGTGCGGCCCGGCCGGTGGCTGGACGGGTCAGCGGTGGGTGAAGCGGGGCGGGCGCTTGTCGACGAAGGTCACGGTCTTGGTGCGGGTATAGAAGCGGATGGCGTCCGGTCCGTGCTGGTTGAGGTCGCCGAAGCCGGAGCGCTTCCAAGCCGCCGAAGGTGTGGTGGGCGACCGGCACCGGAATGGGCACGTTGACGCCGACCATGCCGGTGTTCACCCGCCGGGTGAAGTCGCGCGCCGTGTCGCCGTCCCGGGTGAACAGGGCGACGCCGTTGCCGAAGGCGTGCTCGCTGGGCAGCCGCAGGGCCTCCTCGTAGTCGGCGGCGCGGACGACGGACAGTACGGGCCCGAAGATCTCCTCCTGGTAGATCCGCATGTCCGGCGTGACGCGGTCGAAGAGCGACGCCCCGGCGAAGAACCCGTCCTCGTGGCCCGGCAGGGCGAAGTCCCGGCCGTCGACGACGAGTTCGGCGCCCTCGGCCACCCCCGCATCGACATAGGAACGCACCCGGTCCACCGCGTCCCGGCCGACCAGCGACCCGAAGTCCGCCTCGGGGTCGTCGCTCCGGCCCACCCGCAGCCCTCCGATGCGCTCCGCCAGTCGCGCGACGAGCGCCTCGGCGGTGGCCCTCGCCGACGGGGACGCGCCACGGAGACCGCCATGCAGCGCTCGTCCGCCGAGCCGTAGCCGGCACCGATCAACGCGTCCACCGCCTGGTCGAGGTCGGCGTCCGGCATCACGATCAGGTGGTTCTTGGCGCCGCCGAAGCACTGCGCGCGCTTGCCGTGGGCGGCGGCGGTGGCATACACGTGGGCGGCGATCGGCGTGGAGCCGCCGAAGCCGGGCGCCCCGACCCTGGGGGCCGTCAGCAGGGTGTCGACGGCTTCCTTGCCGCCGTTGACGACGTTCAGCACGCCCGGCGGCAGCCCCGCCGCCAGGAACAGTTCGGCGATCCGCAGCGGGACGGACGGGGCACGCTCGGAGGGATTGAGGATGACGGCGTTCCCGCAGGCCAGGGTCGGTGCCGCCGGCCAGAGCGGAATCATCGCGGGGAAGTTGAACGGGGTGATGCCGGCGGCCACCCCGATCGGGGCGTGCAGCAAGTGGACGTCGATTCCGGTGCCGGCATTGTCGGTGAACTCGCCCTTCAGCAGGTGCGGGACGCCGGCGGCGAACTCCACGACGTCCAGGCCGCGTTGGCCTCGGGCGCGTCGGCGATGGCGGCCTCGGTCTCACCGCGGGTGGCGAGCGGGACCCGGGCCTGGACCCCCGGCCGGTGTTGGGGTCGCATACGTCGCCGTAGGACCCCGAGGTTCCCGGGGTGTGGGTGCCGCCCACGAAGTGGGTGATGTCGCGGACGGGCTCATGGGTTCGTTCACGGACCATGGATTCCTGCTCTCGTCAGGTGGGATCCAGGGGATGGCGCGCTGACCGGGGCAGGCCCGCGCGTTGCGGGGCGTGCCTCAGTCGGTGGCGCGGGATCGCGTATGGCGCGAGGGTCGTCAGGCGGCGGGGGCCGCGGGGGCCCTCGTCCGCCGCCCCTTCCGCGCGCCACAGACACCACGGGACGCCACGCCGGACAGTCCGCGACATGCACGCGCGACGCGCCCCCGAACCCCGCTCGGCCCCGCTCCGCCCCCGCCCGTGACATCCGTCATACGGGCCGGCGCCGCGAACTACGGCGCATAGTAGAGCCCGCCACGGCGACAAATTGGGCTTTGTCCGCCTTGATCTGGCGATGACGCGCACATCGGGCGGCGCCCGCCGGCCTCCCTGACCCTTTCACCCATTCAACGGCGCACCACCGGCCCCTGACGTCACGCCAGACCCAAAGGGAGTCCGCGGGGAGCCGGGCAGCACGACCATCCGCCCGTGACAAGCCGGTACGGGGCCTACTACCACGGGTAGGAGAAAGCCCCATTGCCCCGGATATGCGGCGCTTCTCAGAATGACGGCCGGCGCGGCGCCCGCCCCACCCAGGCACCGGGAACGGGGCGGACCCGACCGTCCGACGGCGAACCGCAACGAACGAGCGAGGTCACGCATGAGCAAGCACCGCAGGACGCGGAACCACCGGCGGATAACGGTCGCCGCCCTCGCCGTGGCCGCCGTGGGCGTCCCCTCCGTCGCCATGGCCTGCCGCGGCGAACAGCCCTACGAGGCAGGGCACTTCCACCACCACCGGACGGGCGCGGTGTCGGCGGCACCCGCCTCGGCTCCGAACGCCGCCGCCTCCGCCGCCTCCGCCGCGCCGACCTCCGGCACGACGGCCCGCGTACTGGAACTCGTCAACAAGGAGCGCGGCAAGGCCGGCTGCTCCCCCTTGACCCTCAACGCAAAGCTGACAAAGGCCGCCCAAGCCCACAGCAAGGACATGGCGGACCACCACAACATGTCGCATACCGGATCCGACGGGTCCGACCCGGGTGCCCGGCTCACGAGCGCCGGCTACCACTGGAACAGCTACGGCGAGAACGTCGCCTACGGCTACACCACCCCGGAGAGCGTGATGGTGGGCTGGATGTCCAGCGCCGGCCACAAGCGCAACATCCTCGACTGCTCGTTCAAGGAGATCGGCGTCGGCCTCGCACAGCCCGGCAACTACTGGACGCAGGATTTCGGCACCGCCTCGTAGCCGCGACGCATCATCGGGCCACGGTCCTGGGTATCGGGTAACGGGGGTCGGTTGCCGGTGACGGGCAAAGGAGCCTGGCGTGATCGAGTTAGCCAGTGTGATCAGGGATCTCAGGGCGGAGCTGGAACAGGCGATCACCGCCGCGGAGGGTGAGGCGCTTCGCTTCGAACTGGGACCCGTCGAGCTGGAGGTGTCGGTCGCGCTGGAGCGGACGGCACAGGGCGGGGCGAAGGTGCGGTTCTGGGTGGTGGAGGCCGGGGCGGAGGCGACCGCCGGCGCCACCACGACCCAACGCATCAAACTGGCCCTGCAGCCGACCCTGGCCGGGACGAACGCTCACCCGTTCGTCTCCGGCCCGGCCGACGCCCACGAACAGTGACTCCCGCGCCGAGCGGGACCGGGGAGCCGGCGGGACTCGACCCGGCACGGGCGGTCCAGATCATCACCACCCGCCCCTCGGGCGCGGGCCGGCGCGGCTCGGGCTACCGGATGACCGGGGACGTGGTGCTCACCGCCGCGCACGTGATCGGCGACGCGGCATCGGTTCAGGTGCGGTTCGTCCATCAGGACGGCAGCGTGCGGGACGTGCCCGGCGAGACGGTCTGGGCGGACGTCCCCGCGGACATCGCCCTGCTGAAGATCGCGGACGGGGCGGGCCCCGACGAGCGGTACGCCGTCGAGGTGCCGCCGGTGCGATTCGCCCGCGTCGGGCAGCCGGTGGACTGCGCGGCGCTCGGGTTCCCGAGGTTCAAGCTGCGCCGCGACGCCGCGTCGCCGGAGCGCGATCCCCTCGCCTCCTACCGGGACACCCACCACGCACTCGGCCAGGCCGTCCCGCTGTCGAACCAGCGCCAGGGCACCCTGGAGATCGCCAGGCTGGCGGCCCCGGAGCACGACCAGGCCCCGGACCGTTCGCCCTGGGAAGGGATGTCGGGGGCCGCGGTGTGGAGCGAAGGGTGCCTGATCGGCATCGTCAGCGAGCACCACCGCTCCGACGGGCTCGGCAGACTCACCGCGCGCCCGGTGCACCGCTGGTACGCGGGGCTGTCCCCGGCCCGGATCGGCGAGTTGGGCGAGCTCATCGGCCTGCCGCCCGATGCCGACCGACTCGACCGGCTCCCCCGCCCGTCCCCACCGCCGCCCGACGGCCCGCCGGAGCTGCGGGAGGCGGTCAGGAAACTCGCCGCCACGGTCCACGACCAGTGGGACAGGGAGGAGCGGCGGCGCAAGGTGCACGACCCGATGCCGCTGACCGTGCGGTTCCGGCTCGCGGACGCGGGACTGTTCGACCACTGGGCCAACATCCGCCGGTCCGCACCCGGAACGGACCCGGGCCCACTGCCGCTGGCCGGCCGACTTCAGCACATGGTGCGGGTGTACCGGTCCGTTCCGTCCGCTCGGCTGGTGGTGCTCGGTGCGGCCGGTTCGGGCAAGACGATCCTCACCCTGCGCTTCGTCCTCGACCGGCTCGGCGACCGCTCCCCCGACGACCCGGTACCCGTGATCTTCGGCCTGGGCGCGTGGGACCCCCGGAGCACCTCGCTGCGCGACTGGATGTGCGACCAGTTGGTGCGCGACTACGGCCTGGCGGCCCGGGACCCCGACATGCCCGGGCGCAACCTGGCCGGCGCCCTGGTGGACACCGGCCGGATCCTGCCCGTCCTCGACGGGTTCGACGAGATCGCAAGCGGCCTGCAGGGGGAAGCGCTCGACAAGCTCAACGCCACCACCACTCCGCTGCTGCTCACCAGCCGCCCCGCGCAGTACGCCCAGGCGGTGGCGGCGACCGACGTGCTCAGCGCCGCGGCCGTCGTCCAGCTGGACGACCTCACCCTCGGCGACCTCGCCGACTACCTGCCGCGCGCCAGTCGCCCCGGCGTGGACGGCGGGCTGCACGGCACGGTGTGGGAACCCGTCCTGGCCAGGCTCGGCACCCGGCCGCGCGACCGGGGCGCCCACAACGTCGCCACGGTGCTCACCACCCCGCTGATGGTCGCCATGGCACGCACCATCTACAGCGACGCGCCCGGCCGGGACCCTTCCGAGCTGCTCGACACCACCCGCTTCCGCACCGCCGACGACCTGCGCAAACACCTCCTGGCCGCGTTCACGCCCACCGCCTACCACCGCCCGCCGACCGACAGCGACCCCGCCACCGGCCGTCGCCGCCGACGGCACTGGGACCCCGAACGCGCCCACCACTGGCTCGGCTACCTCGCCGCGCACCTCACCCGACTCGACACCGCCGACCTCGCCTGGTGGCAACTGGGCACCACCCTGCGCCGCTCCACCCGGGTGCTGGTGGTCGGATTCCTCGCCGCGCTGTCCTTCGGCGTCACCACCGCGGTCGGCAACCTCCCCGTCGACCTGGTCGCCACCTCGCACGGCGCCCGGTTCGCGCTCGTTCGTGGGCTCGTCGTCGGGCTGCTGCACGGGCTCGTGGTCGGGTTCGCGTTCGGGATGGTGTACGCGTTCATCTCCCGGGGTGCGACGGAGCCGTCGCGGTTCCGCGTGCGGCTCTTCGGCAGGGGGAGACGGAGGCGTGCGCGGTTCCTCCCCCGGTTCACGGTCGGGCTCGCCTTCGGCACCCCGATCGCGCTGGTGTTGGTGCTGGTGGACAGGGGGGTGGTCGGGCCGCTCGGACTGGCGGACGGGCTCGACGGCGGCCTCCTGGGGGCGCTCATGTTCGTGCCCGGCGCCGGGCTCGGGATCGGACTGGTGTTGGGCATCGTTGCCTGGCTCGAAGTGCCCAGTGACATCAGATCCGCCGTCCGCCCCGCCGCGCTGCTGAACGACAACCGCAAGAACGTGGTCTTCCACATGCTCGTGTGGGCACTCGTCTTCGGACTGGCGGCCGGGGTCGCCAACGGGATCGTCGAAGGGCCGATGCGCGGGTTCCTGGCCGGTCTGGTGTTCGCGGGCGAAGCGGCCTTCGGATGCGGGCTCGGCTACGGGCTCAGCTGGACCGCCTGGGGGCAGTGGGTGGCGCTGTCGCGCATCTGGCTGCCACTGACCGGACGCGTGCCGTGGGCTCTGATCGCCTTCCTCAACGACGCCTGCGAGCGGGGCGTGTTGCGTCAGGCCGGTGCGGTATACCAGTTCCGCCACGCCGAACTCCGGGACCATCTGGCTCAGACCTTCCGGGAGCGCGACGACCAACGTCCCTTCCTGGACAGCTGAGTTCGCGATACTCGCCTACCCCGGTGGCCGATCCGATGACGGGTTGGTTCCGGGCGGTGACACGGCTATGACACGGCGGACGGATGCTCGTCGTACAGACACAGCTGCCTTATGGGGGAGGCAAGATGATCAGTGCAGAAGGAAGCCGACACCGGCGCGGTGCGGCCCGCGCCGTCCTGAGGGGTCCGGTGGCCCGTCGTGTCGTCACCGTGGCGACGACGGTGGGGGTGGCCGGCGGAATCGTGGGAGTCACCGGCGCCGCCCCGGCGGCGGCGGATCCGGTGTCGCGCACGCTCGCCTACACCTGCTCGATCCAGTCGTTCACTCAGACCGCAAGGGTGCGGATCGACGCGGACGTCCCCACCTCGACCGCGGTCGGGCAGCCCACCCCGCGGTTCGTCATCCGCGCCGGGGCGCCGTTGGGTTCGGCCGTCACCAGCGGGCTGAACTGGCTCGGCGTGAAGAGCGTCGAGGGCCGGGCGGACGCCCAGGTCCGCGTGGTCGCGCCGCACGGCGGCGGAACCACCACCGTGCCGTTCCAGGTTCCCAGGACCACCGTCCCGGACTCCGGTTCGCTCGTCGTCCGGGCGACCGGCACCGCACCGTCGCGTACCTTCGACCGGCCGGGCAGGGCGCAGATCACCGTGGGCGACCTCGTCCTGCACGTCGTGCCCAGGGAAGCCGACGGCAAGGTGTTCCGGGGCCCGATCGACGTGCCGTGCAAACTGGCCCCGCGACAGAACGACGTGGTGGCGTCCTTCGCCATCACGGCGAACCCGTCGGCCGGCTCGACGACGACCGGGAGCAACGGCTCGGCCGGCTCCGACGCCGCCGGGCCCGGGTCCGCGGCGCACACCGGGCCGTCCACCACCGACGGCACGCCCGGCTCGAGCGCATCCGGCGCTCCGGGCGAGGCGGGCGGCGCGGCCGGCCCGAACTCCCGTGACGGGAAGTCCAGTGGGGCTCGGCACCCGGAGGGCGGGGAGCGGTCCGGCACGAGCGCGCTCGGCGCGGCCGTCCCGTCCGGCAGCACCACCGCGATCGGCAGTCAGCACACCCGGAGCCTGGTCCTGCTGGCCGTGGGAGCGCTTGCGGTGGGGGCGCTCGCCCTCGTCTTCGCCCTCCGCTTCCGGGCGCGCCGCAAGTAGACGCCGGCGCCGAGGAGCGCAACGCCAGGCAGGCGCGCGATGGCTCACCCTGCCTGGCGTTCCTCCTGCGCGAGCGGCCCCTCGCCCGTCTCCTCGCCCAGCCCCTCGCCCAGTCCTTCGGCGACGTTCCGCAGGGCCTCCACGGACTCCATCATGAGGTGAGCCACTTCGGCGTACGCGGCCGCGACATCCGGCCGGTCGGCGGCCCGCGCGCCGTCCCGTCGGCTCTCGACCCCTGGCAGGATCCGGTCCGTGAGGTGCTTGAGGTAGCCGGCCAGATCCGACACCTCCACGTCGTCGGCGCTCGCGGAAGCCTCCTGGGCCGTCGGGTCCACGGACCCCTTCGCGCTGTTCGGCATACCAGCCTCCCCCTGAGTGTGCGCGGCGCGGCGCCCGCACCGAGACCGGCACCTTAAGCACCGCAGAGGCCCCAACTCGCCCACTTCAGAGGGGAATTGTCGTGATCCATATGCGGCGCACCCGTCGTGCCGGGGGCGCCGGGCCGGACAGACCCTAGCCTGCCCGGTGCGTGAACCCCGGGCACCCGTGGTGGATGTACCACTCGGTGGACAGCAGGCGGGCCCGATCGGCTGGGGGGAGGCCGGCGATGCGCCCCGGCAGGGCACCGCGCTCGACCTCGGTGCGGTGGGCCAGTACGGCGCCGAGCTTCTGCTCCAGCCACGGGCTCACATCGACGGTCGCGGTGACCCACTCGTCGGGGACGCTGTATCGCGCCCGGCCTGCCCTGACGAGGCGGTCTCCCAACGCCCGTGCGGCGGAGTGCGGGTGCGTGGCCAGGTGGAGCGCGCTCGGCTGCCAGGGGGCGCCGGCGTCCGGGTAGAGCTGTTCCCATCCGGCGGCCTGGACCGCGAGCGTGGTCACCCGGTGCGTGTGGCGGTGGTCCGTGTGGCCGGTCAGTCCGCCGTAGGCGTCGTGCGTGACGACGATGTCGGGGCGGAACTCCCGGATGTGTCCGACCACGAGCCGCACCGACTCGTCGAGCGGCGCCGCGCAGAACCGGGCGCGGCCCGGGGCCGACTGCGGCGCGCCGGCATCGGCGTAGCCCAGCAGGCGCGGGGCGCCAGCCCCGAGGATGCGCAGTGCGTCGGCCAGTTCCGCGGCGCGCCGGGTCTCCGCCGCCCAGGTGGCCGTGACGACCGCGGTCCGCGCCCCGGCGGCCGCGTGGCGGGCGAGCAGCCCGCCCGCCGATAGGGACTCGTCGTCCGGGTGGGCGAACACCGCCAGGAGGCTCGGCAGGGACATGGCCGGTCGGTCACCTTCCACGACGGGGCAGACGGGGTGCGGCGACCCTACCGCCCGCCGTTGACGACGGCCCGCGGCACCGCCCCGCCCTCGACGTGCCACTGCTTGAGGATCTTCGCGTACGCGCCGCTCGCGATGAGGCGGTCGAGCGCCTCCCGCACGGCGTCGCGCAGGGCCGTGTCGGTCTTGGCGACGGCGATGCCGAAGGGCACCGGGTCGAGCTGTGGGCCGCAGAGTTGGAGGGCGCCGCCGCCGGAGTGGGTCGCCGCGGTGTAGGCCGCGACCGCGAAGTCGTCGAGGCAGGCGAGCGAACGGCGTTGGGCGACGTCGGCGTAGACCTCGTCGGGTGTGTCGAACTTGCGCAGCGTCAGCTGCGCGGGGAACTGCCGGCTCACCTCGTCGAGGTAGCCCTGTGCGACCGAGCCGCGCTGGACCGCGACCGGCTTGCCCGAGAGGTCCGCCACCTTGCGGATGCCCTCCGGGTTGCCGTTGCGGACGACGAGCGAGAGCCCGGACGTGAAGTAGTCGATCAGGTCGACGCCGCGGCGCGTCGTCGAGCCGGTCGCGCGCCCCTCCTGACGGTCCTTGGTGTCGACCACCGCCGACATGACCAGGTCGAACCTGCCCGCGTCGAGGCCGGTGAGGAGGGAGTCGAAGGCGGCGTTCTGGAACGTGCAGCGCACGCCCAGTTCGCGGCCGAGGGCCTCGGCCAGATCGACGTCGAGACCGGTGGGCCCGCCGTTGCCGACGAACTCCATCGGGGCGTAGGTGAGGTCCGAGCCGACGGTGACGGTGCCCTTGTCGCGTATCGCCTGTGGCAGCCGGCCGTCCGGTTGCCCGGTCCCGCCGGGCTTGGCCGCGGCGCCGGCACCATCGGTGCCCTGCGCCCCGCCGTCCGGCCGGAGCGTCCAGGCCAGTGCCCCGCCACCGGCGACGACCCCGGCGGCGGTCAAGGCGGCGAGCATCCGGCGGCGGCTCGGCCCCGTGGCCGGGGGCTGCCCCTCCGGTGGCGGTGGTGGGCCGGGGCGGTGGGGCTGCCGGGGCGGAGCGGCGGACGGCGGGGGTTGCGGGGGATCCGTCATCGTGCGGGTCGGCAGTCCCTCGAAGCCGACGCTCGCGGGTGCCTGGGCCGGGGGCGGCGGCGTGGCGGTGTCCTGGGCGCGGGGGTCGCCGAGTTGGCTGGACAGCCGGCGGAGTTGTTCGGTGATCGGTTCCGGCAGCCAGTCACCGTACGGGCCCGGTGCGCCCACCCGCGCCACCAGGTCGGGGAGCGCGGGCCGCCGCCGCGGCTCCTTCGCCAGGCATGCCGCCGCCAACTCCTTGAGCGCGTGCGGAAGGTGGTCGATCTGCGGCTGCTCGTGCACGGTGCGGTACATCAGGACCTGCGGTTCGGCGCTCCCGTACGGGCCGTCGCCGGTCGCCGCGTAGACGATCACGCCGCCGAGGGCGAACACGTCCGCCGCCCCGGTGATGTCGGGGCCGGTCATGACCAGTTGCTCGGGCGCCATGAAACCCGGGGTGCCGAGGGCGGTGCCGGTCACGGTCAGCGCGGTGTCCGCGGCGGAGTGCGCGATGCCGAAGTCGATGACCCGTGGGCCGGCGGCGGTGAGCAGGATGTTGGACGGCTTGAGGTCCCGGTGCACCAGACCCTGTTCCTGCACCGCCGACAGGGCCTGGAGCAGTCCGGCCGTGAGCAGCCGCACCGTGTGCTCGGGCAGCGGCCCCCAGTCGTGCACGGCGGAGCTGAGCGGGAGGCCCGGTACGTACTCGGTCGCCATCCACGGCACGTCGTCCTGCGGCGCGGCATCGACCACCGGCGCGACGAACGGTCCCCCGACCCGACCGGCGGCGGCCACCTCGCGGGCGAACCGCTTGCGGAAACCGTGGTCGTCGGCGAGTTCGGACCGCGCGGTCTTCACCGCGACCGTCCGGCCGTCGCCCGCGCGGCCGAGATAGACCCGTCCCATCCCGCCGCCACCGAGCAGCCCGATAATGCGGAACGGTCCGATCTGTCGCGGATCGTCCTTTGCCAGCGGTCGCACCCGTACCCCCCGTACCAGCAGTTGCGTACCGCAGTATCCCGCAACCGCGCGGGTGCGCTGACGGGAGGGCGACGCGAAAGGCCCTTGTGCCGGTCCGGCGGCCTGTAGTGCGCTGATTTTCATGAGGAGCATGAGGAAGCGGAGCATTGCCATGGTGGCCGCCGTGTTGGTCGCCGGCTCCCTGTGCGCGGGCGCGCCGAATCCGCGCGCGCAGGCGGCCGGTGGCGGCGCGGACGACCGGCGGACACCGGAGGATTCGGCCACCGGCACGGGGTCGGCGGGCCCGGAGTCCACGCATCGGGAGTCCGCGCGCCTGGGGGTCGATCTGGACACCGTGACGATTCCGGAACTGCAGGCCCGTATGGCGGACGGGTCGCTGACCTCGTCGGCGCTGACCGCCGCCTATCTGCGCCGGATCGAGGCCGTCGACCCGAAGGTCAACGCGGTGCTGCGCACCGACCCGACGGCCCTGGAGCAGGCGGCGGCCAGCGACGCCCGGCATCGCCGCGGTGCGGCCCGCGGCCCGCTCGACGGCATCCCCGTGCTGCTGAAGGACAACGTGGACACCCACGACCTGCCCACGACGGCCGGGTCGCTGGCGCTGGCCGGCCGACCGCCGCAGCGCGACGCCGTCCTGGTGACCCGGCTGCGCGACGCGGGCGCGGTGCTCCTCGGCAAGACCAATCTGTCCGAGTGGGCGAACTTCCGTGCGACCAAGCCGACCTCGGGCTGGTCGGCGGTCGGCGGGCAGACCCACAACCCCTATGTCCTGGACCGGAACCCGTGCGGGTCGTCCGCCGGTTCGGCCGCCGCGCTGGCCGCGTCCCTGGCGCAGGTGGCGATCGGCACCGAGACGGACGGCTCCATCGTGTGCGCGGCCGGCATGAACGGGGTGGTCGGCCACAAGCCCACCCTGGGACTGGTCAGTCAGGCCGGCGTGGTCCCGATCTCGGCCGAGCAGGACACCGCGGGGCCCATGGCACGCCATGTGGTCGACGCCGCACTGACCCTGTCGGTGCTCACCGGTGGCGACGCCCGGCGGCCGGGCGATGCGGCCGACCTCCTCGGCTCCCCGGACGAACTGAGCCGCGCCGGCACGCTGCGCGGCAAACGGATCGGCCTGTGGCGGCTGCCCGAGCTGGGACCGGCCGTGGATGCCGTGACGACCCGGACCGCGGCGAAGCTGCGCAGCGCGGGCGCCGAGGTCGTCGAGGTGACGCCGCCGTACCAGAAGCGCCTGGCGGAGCTCGAATTCCCGGCGCTGCTCTCCGAGTTCCACCGGGACATCGACGCCTATCTCACCACCCGCGACGGGCCGCGGGACCTCGCCGGGCTGATCGCGTTCAACCGGGCCCACCCGGCGGAGCGGACCTGCTTCGCCGGCCAGGAGCTGTTCGAGCGGGCCCTTGCCGCGCCGCCCACCACCGACCCGCAATACCGCGCCGCACGGGCCGAGTTGCGGGATCTCTCCCGGCGTTCGATCGACGAGACCATGGCCGCCCATCGGCTGGACGCGATCGCCGCGCCGACGAATCCACCGGCCTGGACGACCGACTGCGCGCGGGGCGACAACGACATCGTCCCGTCCTCGACCCCCGCGGCCGTGGCGGGCTACCCCTCGCTGTCGGTGCCCGCCGGGTTCGTGCACGAGTTGCCGGTGGGTCTGCTCCTGATGGCCGGTGGCCACCAGGACGGCCGGCTCCTGGCGCTGGGGGCCGCGGTGGAGCACCGGCTGCACGCCTGGCGGGCACCGCGCTATCTGCCGACGGTGTGAGCCGACCGCCGTGCCCGTCATCCCCCGATGACTGGGCGGACAGGCCCTAATACTGCAACGGTGTTTGTGCTGATGGTTGGGCCGTTTTATGGGCTGTGGCCGCGTCGTTTGTAGTGGCTGGTGCGGGCTTGGCCTTGGCGTTTACGGGGTCATGAAGACCGCGGCGCCGCCCCGTCGACCGGCGGGGCGGCGGGCGGTCGCCTCAGCCCGTCCACTCGTCCGCGAGGACCGACCAGACCTCGGTGTCGTGCCGGACTCCCCCGTACGGGAACTGGCTGCGCAGCACACCGTCGCGGCGCATGCCCAGGCGGCGGGCCGCAGCGACGCTGCGCTTGTTGGCCGGGCTGGTGCGCCATTCCACGCGGCTCATCCCGCGCTCGCGGAACGCCCAGTCGATCAGGATCCGGCTCGCCCGGTGCACCAGTCCACGGCCTTCGCCGGCCGCTTCCAACCAGCAACCGATCTCGCAGACCCCCAGCGCGGCATCGAACTGCGGGAACATCACGCCGCCGACCAGCACGCCCTCCAGCCAGATGCCGTAGATCCGCGCACCGTCCTTGGCCTGGCCGTCGGCGTAGCCCTGGAGGACGTTGATCGCGGACGCCAGGTCCGTGCTCCGCGTCGCCCACGGGATCCAGGGGTCCACGGTGGGCCGGGCGCGATCGATGTGGTCGAGGAACTCCTGTGCCTGCCAGGGCTCCAAGGGCCGCAGCTCGGCGCTGTCATCAAGCGGCAAGGCGAACACGGGGTCCTCCATCGGTCGATCGCTCCGCCAGCGCGTCGGCCGGCGGACGAAGGTGCATAACAAGCGTTCGGTACGTATTCTAGATGCTTATGCCGCCCGCTCCCGTCGATCACGAATCCCGCCGCGAGGACGTCTCCCAGGCGGTGTGGCGGGTACTGGCCGCCAAGGGGTTCGGCGGCCTGACCCTGCGCGCCGTGGCGGCCGAGATGGACGTCTCCACCGGCCTGCTGATGCACTACTTCCCCACCAAGCGGGCCCTGGTCGTCCATGCCCTGGAACTGCTGGAGAAGAGCAGCGCGGAACGCCCCCGACGGGCCCGCCCGCGCGAGGGGCTCGCCGCGCTCCGCGCCGTCCTGTTGGACTTCCTGCCGATCGGCCAGGAGAACACCGCCCGCAACCGGATCTGGGTCAGCTCCTGGGACCTGGCCCTCGCCGACCAGGGGCTCCACGCCGACCAGGCGGAACGCTACGTCCGCATCCGCGCGGCGGTCCGCCCCCATCTGGAAGCCGCCATGGCGCTCGACGAACTCCCCGCCGGCGCCGACCTCGACCAACTCGCCACCATGGCCGTCGCCTTCGCCCACGGCTTGGTGGTCCAGGCACTGTTCGACCCCGAGCGCTTTCCCCCGAAGGCGCAGACCGCGACGGTGGACCGCTTCGTCGACGCGCTGCGCGCCCCGGATGCGGCCGACTCCGAGCATCCGCTCGACCACGGCCCGGGCGGCGATCCGGCCGCCGCCGCGCGCCCTCCTCACGCGGACGGCGACCCGGCGATCCGCTTCTCGAACCAGTGATGGGCGTAGCGCTCCTGGTTGAACGCGGCGACCTCCTCGAAGCCGCAGGCGCGGTACAGGCCGATCGCGGCGGTCAGCGCCCGGTTGGTGTCGAGGCGCAGCCGGTCGCTGCCGTGTCGGGCGGCCCGCTCCTCCAGTTCGGCCAGGAACCGGCGACCGAGGCCCAGGCCCCGGGCCTGGGGAGCGACCCACATGCGTTTGACCTCGGCGGGCGCGTCGGCCGGGAGCTTCAGGCCGGCGCAACCGACGGGTTCGCCGTGCAGCCGGGCGACCAGCAACAGCCCGTGCGGAGGGCCGAGTTCGCCCGCGTCGGGCAGCAGGCTCCGTGCGGGGTCGAAGCCCGTCTCGAACCGCTCCTGCAGTTCGGTGAAGTAGGACCGCAGGCAGTACTGGGCATCGGGGTGGTCCGGGGCGACGGTCTCCAGCGCGACCGTGGCGGCGGTCAGCAGTCGGTCGACGTCGGCCATGGCGGCGACCAGTCGGGCGCGCTGGTCGGCGTTGAGCGGCTCCAGCAGGGAGCCGGCCAGCTCGTCGCTGCGGTGATCGAGCACGGCGCGCTCCGCGCGGCCCGCGTCGGTGAGGCGAGCGGTGCGCATCCGCCGGTCCTGGTGGTGCGGTTCCACCGTCACCAGGCCCTCCCGTTCCAGGGAACGCAGCAGCCGGCTGACGTACCCGGAGTCGAGCCCCAGTCGCTCGCGCAGCCGGCGCACGTCCCGGCCCTGCTCGCCGATCTCCCAGAGCAGCCGGGCCTCGCCGACGGGTCGGTCACGGCCCAGATACCGGTCGTGCAGCACGCCCACCCGCTCGGTGACGGCGCGGTTGAACCGCCGCACCTGCTCGATCTCCGTCGCGTCAGCCATTCTCTGACTCTAGTCAGAGAAAGCTGGGGGAAGCGAACGGCCCGCATCCGGGATCGGGAAACCGCCTTGCCCTCGACGATCGCCCCGGGCAGGGTCTCCCCCATGACGACACCCTCCGTGCGCCCCCTGGAAGTCGAGGACTGGGCCCGCTATCGCACGCTCCGCCTGGCAGCGCTGGCCGATGCGCCGCAGGCGTTCGGCTCCACCCTGGAGCGGGAGCAGGCATTCACCCAGGAGCAGTGGCGTGCGCGCCTGGCCCGCGGCGGCCAGTTCCTCGCCGAGGACGGGGACGAGGCATGCGGGCTGATCGGCGTCGTCCCGGAGGCTCCGGGCATCGCGCAGGTCGTGTCGATGTGGGTCCACCCCTCGGCGCGCGGGCGCGGGACCGGTGACCTACTGCTACTGACGGCGTTGCGCTGGGCACAGGACCACGGCTTTCCGCGGGTGGAGCTGTGGGTGACGGAGGGCAACGCACCCGCGGAACGACTCTATGCCCGCCACGGCTTCCAACGGACCGGGCGGGTGCAGTTGGTGCGGGAAGGGGAGCCCGGGAGGGAGTTCAGGATGGCACGCTCCGGGCCCGCCGGGGACGACCGCGCCGGGGACGCGACGGACTGACCGCCCGGCCACCGACGACGTGGCACGGCCGAACAGCCGCCGACCGGGGAGCCGTTGCCCCAGGCACGCCGATGACGGACAAGAGCCGCCTATACGACACATCGCCCGAAGGGTGCGCGGCGACGGTTGTACCATGTCAGCCGCACGGGAAAGCTCGCGGAGAGGCCCGCACGGAAACCGACGATGCCGAAACAGGTGGATCATCGCGAACGCCGCGAAGCGATCGCCCGAGCACTGTGGCGGGTGGTCGAGCAACGCGGCGTCACCCAGCTCTCGCTGCGCGAGGTCGCGCGCGAGGCGGGAATGTCCCACGGCCAGTTGCAGCACTACTTCGCCACCCGCGAGGCGATGCTCACCTTCGCGATGGACTTCGCCGCCGAGCAGACCACGCTGCGCGTCGATCGGGGCCTGGCCGAGCTCGGCGACCGTCCGCACCCCCGCGACGTGCTCCGGGTGATGCTCACGGAACTGCTCCCGCTGCACGCCGACGCCCGCGCGACCAGCCGGATGAGCGCCGCGTTCGTCCTGGAGGCGCTGCACGACGAGAACATCCGCGCGCGGGCGCGGGACGGCATCGCCCAAGGGCGGGCCGCCGTCGAGCAGTTGCTCCGCCGGGCCATCGCCGACGGGTACGTCCACCCCGACCGGGACCCGGTGGTCGAGACCCATCTGCTGCTCGCCCTCACCGGTTTCACCACCCTCCTCGAACTGCAGGTGATCGAGCCCAAGGACACCCTCACGGCCATCGATCAATATCTGGACCGCCTCTTCGTCGAAGACACCGAAGGCGCCGAGGACGCTCACGGCGCCGGATGACGGGGCGGTCCGCGCCCACCACAGCGGCACCGGCGGCCACGCCGCCGCCGGTACGGCGATCGGGATCGACCGCGACCAGGCGATGGCCGACGCGGCCCGGGCCCGCACCGCCGACGAGGTGGTGCGCAACGCGGCCGTCGGCATACAGCTGCCCCGTCTGGCGGCCGAGAGCGGTTTCACGGTGCCCTCGGTCGTCCCCGCCACCTCGGTCTTCCGGGACGTCCGGGTCGCCGACCAGATCCTCGGGCTGGCACGCACCACGCGGCGCGCCGTCACCGCCGGCTACTTCACCCAGGACGCGGCGGAACGCTGACTGGCGCACCTCGCCGAAGGGCCCTTCCTCGCGGCCGTGACGTTCTACATCGCCGTGGCCGAGGCATAGCCGCCCCCGCGGCCTCGCGCCGCACCACCCCTGACTCAGCCCAGGCCGAAGAACCGCGCCGTGTAGTAGCTGGAGCAGATCGCGTCGAGGTAGTAGGTGCCGGTGGTGCCGCACTGGTCGGCGCCCGATCCGGGATCGACGGGGAGGCCGTGGCCCATTCCGGAGATCGTGTAGACCCGGACGGCGGCCCGTCCACCGGCGTCGTCGTAGCTGCTCTCGGTGGTGCCGCCGGGGAGGCCGCGGGTGCTCGACGGTGTCTGGCCGATGCCCCAGACATCGGTCCACTGGTCCCTCAGCTCGGTGGCGTTCACCGGACGGACGGTGAAGTCCGCGGTGCCCTGCCAGATCGCGACGCGCGGCCAGGAGCCGGAGTAGCCGGGGTGGGCGCCGCGGACCTTGTCGCCCCACTGGGCGGGCGTGAGGTTCTGTCCGCCGAACTGGCAGCCGGATGCCTGGACTTGACTGGTCGCACAGTGGGCGGGCAGTCCGGCGTCGATCGAGCCGCCGGCGAAGACGTCGGGGTAGTCGGCCAGCAGGTCGGCGGTCATGCCCCCACCCGCGGACAGGCCGGTGACGAAGACGCGGTGGGAGTCCGAGCCGAACTGCGCCACGGCGTGCCGGACCATCTGGACGACGGACGCCGCCTCGCCGTTACCCCGGGTGTCCTTGGTCGAGTCGAACCAACTGAAGCACGAGAGCGGGTTGTTGACCGCTCCGGTCTGCGGGAGGACCAGCGCGAAGCCGTACCTGTCGGCGTACTTGGGCCAGCCGGAGTGCGCGTAGTAGTCGTCGGCGCTCTGGGTGCAGCCGTGCAGGGCGACGACGAGGGGCGCGCCCGGCGGTAAGTCGGCCGGCGCGTACTGGTACATCTCCAGGTTGCCGGGGTTGGGACCGAAGTCGGGGACGCGTTGGAGTCCGCCGGCCGCGGCCGCCGCGGGCGGTACGGTCGGGGCGAGGAGGCCCAGGCACGCGGCGAGGGCGCCGAGCACGACGGCGACCCTGAGGCGGACGAGATGACTGCGGGGCATGGACAGTTGCATGGGGGGCTCCCGGATCTGCGGACGGCGGACGGCGGACGGCGGACGGCGGACGGCGGACGGCGGACGGCGGACGGCGGATCTGAAGGGGACGGATCTGAGCGAGCGGACCTGGAGGGGAGCGGTGCGCGGTTCGGCGTCCCGCCCGTGTCCCGTCCTGCGGGATGCCTGTGTGGGCGCCGCTTGGCCTGCCTGTGCCGGACGTTACGGGTCGGGGTGGCGGGCGGGTAGGGGCGGTGGGCACATGGAGGCACCGGGGCCTGTGGCGGCGCACGCCATTGCGGCGCCGCACCGCCCGCGACGGGGCGGCACGCCCCCGCGGCCGTCCGGCCCGCCATCGCCCCGGAGATGGCCGCGCACACCACCTCGCCACGGGGGAATGTGTGGGGTGACCCCATGTGCCGACCGCCGCGCCGTTCCTATCGTTGCGGCCATGCACACCAGTCACCGCCCCGGCGAGGGGCCGTACGCGGCGGGCGTGGCGCGCGACGCCGCCGATCGGGGAGCGGCCGGCGCCGGATGCCTGGCCGGGCGGACCGCCATGGTCACCGGGGCCGCCAGCGGCATCGGGCGGGCCTGCGCGCTGGCGCTCTCCGCCGAGGGGGCCTTCGTCCACGTGGTGGACCGCTCCCGGGCGGCGGCCCAGCAGCTCGCCGAGGAGATCGGCGGCGCCGCGCACATCGTCGACCTGTCCGTCCCGGAGGCGGTGGACACCCTTCCCGACGACGCGGACGTACTGGTCAACAACGCCGGACTGCAGCACGTCGCCCCCCTCCACTCCTTCCCGCCGGAGCGCTTCGCGTTGATGCAGCGGGTGATGGTGGAGGCCCCGTTCCGCCTCCTGCGCCGCACCCTGCCGCGGATGTACGAGCGCGGGTGGGGGCGGGTGGTCAACATCTCCTCCGTCCACGGGCTGCGTGCCAGTCCCTACAAGTCGGCCTATGTGGCGGCCAAGCACGCACTCGAGGGCCTGAGCAAGGTCGTCGCCCTGGAAGCCGCCGCGCACGGTGTGACCAGCAACTGCGTCAGCCCCGGCTATGTGCGTACGCCGTTGGTCGAGGAGCAGATCGCCGCCCAGGCCCGCACCCACGGGATCCCGGAGGACGAGGTGGTCTCGCGCGTGATGCTGGAGCGCACGGCCCTCAAGCGCCTGATCGAGCCGGAAGAGGTGGCCCGGGCCGTGGTGTGGCTGTGCACCCCGCACGCCGACGGCATCACCGGCATCTCCCTCCCCCTCGACGGGGGTTGGACCATCCGCTGACCCCTCCTGGAGCGGGGGACGTGCCTGTCGTCAGGCGGGCGAGCGGTGTACACGGGCGCTCCGCGACATGGCGGGTCGCAGCGGTGAACGGGCCGCGCAAGGGAGCGACGCGGCACCGCGGTGCGATGGCGCGCCACGGGTCGGAGAAGATCCGCGGACGACGCGTCGTGGGGACGGTCACCCTCCACCATCTGCTGCACGCGCGACGGCACGACCTGGCCGAGGAGCACCACCGGCAACGCCTGCTCCCGGGCTACCGTCGACGTGCCCCGGACGCCGTCCCCACCTGAGCCTCACGGGGCCTTCGTCGCGGCGAGGGCCCCGTTCGCGCGTCGGCGCGTTCGCGCCGCGGTCGGCGCTCCGGGAAACAGGCCGGTCAGTACCGCTCGGTCAGCGAATCGACGGCCCGTTCGCCGGCCGCATCGGTCAGGGCGCGCAGCCCCCGCACCAGCTCGGCACGCCGGTCGGCCGGGAGACTGGCCACGATGGCCTGGATCTCCTGGTGCCGGTGGGCCATGACCTTTTCGACCAGGCGCCGGCCCTGCGGCTTGAGGCCGAGGATGACCTCGCGACGGTTGTCGGGGTTCAACCGACGGTCCACGAGGCCGCGGGCCTCCAGCTTGTCGACCATGCGCATCGCGGTCGAGGGGTTCACGTCCAGCCCCGCGGCGAGCGCGACCAGTTTGACCGGCCCCTCGCCGTGCAGGACCACCAGGGTGCGCAGTTGCGGCAGTGTCAGCGTCGGTTCGGTCTCGGCGAGCGCCCGCGCGGACAGCGCGACGAACAGCCGGGACGCCGTCATGACGGCCGCGGCGACCTCCTCCACGGTCTCGTGCAGGTCGTCCGCCGGCGGCCCGGCCGGAGTTCGCTGTCGGCCGCCCCGCTCTTGTCGCACCATCCCGCTTTTGTACCGTTCCCTCGGGTGCCGCCGGAGAGCGAGCCTGCCCGTTCGAACGACCAGGCGAAATCATGTTTGCGATTCAACCAACATTTTGATTGTGATCTACGGGCCGCACCTGTCGGCCTGGCCGCACGGGCGGGCACCCGTCCGCTACCCGATCGCCTGGTAGGCCCTAGAAGTGCTTCGCGCCCTCCACGATGGCCTCGCGGATGCGGTGGTAGGTACCGCAGCGGCAGACGTTGCGGATCTCGTCCAGGTCGGCCTCGGTGATCTCGCGGCCGGTGGCGCGGGCCTGCTTGACCTTGGCGACCGCGGCCATGATCTGGCCCGGCTGGCAGTAGCCGCACTGGGCGACGTCGTACTCCAGCCATGCCTCCTGCATGGGGTGCAGGTCCTTGCCGACGGTGGCCGGCAGTCCCTCGATGGTGGTGACCTCGTCGTCCGGCCGGACGTCCTTGAGCGGCACCGAACAGGGGTTGAACGCCTTGCCGTTGATGTGACTGGTGCATGCCTGGCAGACGCCGAGGCCGCAGCCGTACTTCGGCCCGGTCACGCCCAGGACGTCGCGCAGCACCCACAGCAGCCGTACGTCGTCCTCGACGTCCACCGTGACGGGCTTGCCGTTGAGGATGAAGGTGTGTTGGGGCACGGTCGCTCCTTGCGCTACTAGTAGGCGCGGTCCAGGCCGTCGGTCGGCGATTGCGGGATCGGGGGCACGGTCGGCAGCGGCTCGAAGCCGAGCGGACCGGAGTGGTTGATCGGGAACGTCGTCGGCATGGTGCCGGTGGCCTCGCCGTACGCGCAGGCGACCGCGGCCGAGGCGGCGCCGACCGCCAACTCCCCCGCACCGCCGGGCTTGCCGGTGGTCGGCGGCATGACCACGATCTCCAGCTCGGGCGGGGTGTTCCACTGCCGGGTGTAGAAGTAGTTGTCCCAACTGCCCTCCAGGAACGCGCCGTCCTTGAGGTGCAGGCCCGAGCTGAGCGTGATCGCGATGCCGTCCATGATTCCGCCCATCATCTGGGCCTGGAGGCCCTTCGGGTTGACGGCGAGGCCGACGTCGACGGCGCAGACGACCTTGGTGACACGCGGTCCGGTGTAGGCGTCGGGGACCTTCCGCCCGGTGGTCTCCGGCCGGCAGTCGATCTCGGCGAGCACGGCGACGACCCCGTGGTACTCGGGGTGCACGGCGATGCCCTGCGCCACGCCCGCGGGCAACTTCCGCCCCCAGCCGCCGAGTTCGGCGACCTTATCCAGGACGGCCCTGGCCCGGTCGTTCTTGACGAGCTGCTGGCGGAAGCGCAGACGGTCCTTGCCCATCTCGTCCGCGAGCCGGTCGATGATCAGCTCCTGCGCACACCGGACGTTGGGCGAGTAGATGTTGCGCATGCTGCCGGTGTTGAAGCCCTTGTCCACCTCGTTGAGCAGTTGGGTGGTGAGCCCGAGGTCGTAGGGCGACTGCTGGGTGAGGGTGAAGATGGTCTCGGAGAAGGTGAGGTCACCCACCGGCAGCTTCGCGGCGGTCGCCGTGATGATCTCCCCGAGGCCGTGGCCGAAGTCGGTGGATACCGAGGTGTGACGCTGTTCGTAGGTGAGCACCTTGCCCAGCGCGTACGAGGCCCGTATGCGCGAGGTGGCCATCGGATGCGTACGGCCCTGCCGGAACTCGTCGGTGCGGTGCCACATGAGCTTGACCGGCTTGCCCATCGCCTTGGAGATCTCGGCGGCCTCGAGGGCCGCGTCGAAGAACAGCTTGCGGCCGAACGAGCCGCCGCCCTCGGTGACATGCACCGTGACCGCGTGCGGCAACAGGCCCAGCTTCGCCGCGATCGCCCCCTGGGCGACGATCGGCGACTTGAGCGCCGCCCAGATCTCCGCCCGGTCCGCCCGCACGTCGGCCACCGCGCAGTTGGGTTCCAGCGCGCTGTTGCTGGCGAAATGGAAGGTGAAGGAGCCCTCGACGGTCTTGGCGAGCGGGCCCAACTTCGGTACGGCGAGCGGGAGTTCGGCCGCCCTCAGCTCACGCAGGACGGTCTCGTCCGAAGCCCGCTCCGCCGTCCCCGGCCCCCAGATGACCTTCAGCGCGCGCACCGCGTCGATGCACTGGCCGAAGGTCCGCGCACGGACCGCCACGCCCGTCGGGATGGTCGCGACATCGGTCACGCCCGGCATCGCCCGTACCGCGTCGAGGTTCTGCACGGACCGCACCGTGCCGTTGATCGTGGGCGGTCGGCACACCATGGTCGGCGCCGCGCCCGGCACGTGCAGGTCCATGGCGAACTGCTTGCGGCCGGTCACACTCTCCAGCGCGTCCACGCGATTGCGCGCGGTGCCGATGACCGAGAACGCGGAGCGCGGCTTGAGGTCAGTGGCCACCCGTAGGGTCTTCAGGCTCGCGGCCTTCTCCGCCAGCGAACCGTAGGTGGCGCTCCGGCCGTTCGGGGCGGTGATCACCCCGGCCTTGCTGGTCAGCGTGGAGAGTTCGGCGCCGAGCTGCTCGGCCGCGGCCGCCAGAAGGCGCTTCCTGGCGATCGCGGCGGCGACCCGGATCGGCGTGTAGGTGGAGATGGTGGTGTTGGAGCCGCCGGTGAGCTGGTTGAAGAGCAGCTCCGGGCGCGCGTCGGCGAGGGTGACGCGGATCTTCTCCAGCGGCAGGTCCAGTTCCTCGGCGATCAGCATCGCGGTGGACGTGGTGATGCCCTGGCCCACTTCGGCGCGCGGCAGCGCGAACGAGGCCGTGCCGTCGGCGTGCACGTGGATGGTGATGAGTCCGGACGTCGGCAGGGCCGCCGTCGTGAGCATGTCGTTGAGGTCGAACAGCTCGGTCACCTCGGGGAGCGAGCCGACCGCGGCCTGCGCCGGGGTGCTCCCGGCCACCGCGTCGCCCAGTTGCGCGGCGACCGCGAGGGTGGGTGCCGCCAGGACGTAGCCGAGGAACCTCCGTCGGCCGATCCCGGCGGGGGCGCCCGAGGCGTCCGGGTCCCCGGCGCCGGCCTCGTCGTGCTCCGGTGGCAGACGATCCTGAACGTCCATCATCTGTCCTCTCGTGGAGCATCGTTGATCGGCCTACCGGATGGTAGCGAAAGCGTGCTCACGACAAAACACGAGGGACGACACCTCCGTCCGCGCTGCCTGTGGCCGTGCCTGTCGCCCGGACGCGGCCCTCCGAGGGGCGGCGGAAACGCCCGGGGTCCGCCGTGCACCGCATACCGGGTTCCAGCCAGCGTTGGCCGAATCGCCCCTGCCGTACCGCTCCGCGTCGCCTTAGCTTTGAGCCTTTGAAGATCGTCAGGAAGGCGAGTCGAAGAATGGCACTGGGCGACAGAATGAGACGGTTCTCCGCTTCCTCCGCGGGGCGTCGACTGGCAACGTTCGGCACGGTCGCGGGCATCGCCGCGGCATCGGTCATCGCGGTCCCGGGTACCGCCGACGCGGCGACGGCGGGGGCCTACAACGGCGTCTGCGGCCCGGGTTTCGTGGTCATAGACTCCCTGCCGGTCGGAAACGAGGGCACGGTGTACCTCACGTACCAGAAGTCCTCCGGGAGCAACTGCGCGGTCAGCGTCCGCAAGGGGACGGGCGGGCCCATCCCCATGGCGGTCTCCCTCGCGCGCTCCGACGACTCCTCGACGCGGATCTCGGACGAGGGCGACTACACCACGTACGCCGGTCCGGTGTGGGTCAACGCCCGCGGGGCGTGCGTCGACTGGGGCGGCGTCGTCGGCGCGGGCTACAGCCACCGGGAGAACGACCACTGCGGCTGAGAGCCGCTGACCGCTGCCTCAAGGTGAGTTGACGGGACATCAGGTGGGTGGTGCCGGGCACCGCCCCCTTCGTCCTCATCGCCGAACGGACGCTTCGCGCCCCGGGCACGGGGGCTCCGAGGTGCACCATGAGCTGCATGAACGACATGAACGACATGAACGACATGAGCGGTGCCAACGGCATGAGCGGCATGGGCGACCGGGATGGTGCAGTCGGCGTGGTCGACGGGGATGCGGTGACGTCGCGGCACGACGGGGAGGTCCTGGAGCGGGGCGGCCGGCCCGGGGATGCCTGGGAGGGGGTCGTGGGCCCGCTGTTGGACGGGCGGGGCCCAGCGGCGTCATGGTGCGGCGCGGCACGGTCATCGCCGCGTGGGGCGATCCAACCCGCGCCGAGATGGTGTTCAGTGCCACCAAGAGCGTGCTGTCGCTGGTGGGCGGTGTCGCGTTCGACGACGGGAAGCTGCGCCTGGACGAGCCGGTCGCGGAGTCGGTGGACCTCCCCCAGTTCGCCGACCCCCACGGACGCGCGATCACCTGGCGCCACCTCCTCGACCAGACCAGTCAGTGGGAGGGCGAGTTGTGGGGCAAGCCGACGTGGGCGGACGCGCAGAGCACCCGCGAGGGCACCGAGTCGGCGGGCGGGCCTCCCGGTGAGGGCTGGGCCTACAACGACGTCCGCGTGAACCTCACGGCGCTCGCGCTCACCGTACTGTCCGGCAGGGGCGAGGAGCGGATGAGGTCCTTCCACTCCGTGATCGGGCGGCTGTACTTCTTCTCGATCGAAGGGAATTGACTTCCGCTCACCTTCCCAGAAGGAGGTGATTCCCACCACGGTCGGCTGACCGTCTCGGTGGGCTCCTGCTTCAACGCGCTGTGCCGGAACATGTTCCGGTCCTACCTGCGCTCCACGGGCCGTCACCGCCAGTCCGGCGGCCTTTGCGACGTTGACCGCCGCGTTGTGTCTCTGTCCAGGCAGGCGCCACAGGCCCCACACTTCCACTGTCGGATGTGCAGGGGCTTGGGGCCGTCCTTGACGCCGCAGGCCGAGCAGACCTGCGAAGCCGGCTCGAACCGGCCGATCTTGATGAACGTCCGGCCGTACCGTCCGGCTTTGTACTCCAACATGTTCACGAACGCCGCCCATCCGGCATTGTGTGGACGGACTTGGCCAGGAGTGTGCGGGCGGGCTGCCGGGCGCACGGCCTCGCCGCGCTCCTGATCGACGGCCCGCTGCGGGGCCTGAACCCCACCCAGGCCGACGACGCCGCCCGGCACGTCATCGACATGATCGAACGCGGGATCTGAACCCGACCACCGCCACGCACCGGACTGCCCACCCCCGCCCCCGCCCCGCAGGACAGGGCAGGGCGGAGCAGGGCAACGGGAGCGTTTCATCGGCATTTCAGCGCTTTCCACGATGATCCAGATGTCACCGCCGAGAACCCCCGGGCACCAGGCGCCGGAGGAGAGGCGGAAGGTACCGGAGCAGAGAACGCACCGCGCCCTTGGGCGCCGTCGGGGAGGGGCGTAGCGCCGGCGGACGTTGTCGACCGACCGCTCAAGAGCCAGTACCGAGGTTGGATATGGCCCCTGAAGAAATCGCCGCCACGTTGAATGATTGGTCGTTGACGTTCGTCGGGGCCGCTTGTGGCGAGGTCGCCCGGATTCCTCAAGAATGGCGGCCGATCGCCTTTGCGGCCGGCCCGGAAGAGCGTCGGCGGCTGGCATTGTCGCTGTGGAACCAGGGATTTCTCGACCTCGTCCCCGAGTTCGCCGAGGTGTTGAACACACGCTGCGTCGATGTGCGCGTCTGTATCACCGACGACTCCCCCGTTTTGGTTTATGTCCTGGAGACGGAGGACCGGGAACTGGTTTCCTGGGTCGGCTACGATCCCGGCACTTTCGAGGAACCGGAATTCTGGGAGAGTTTCCCGGAAGCGGTGCAGGTGTTCCTACGCGAGGTTCATGCCGGGTTCGTCTCGCAGCGCAGGGAGGCGTTCGGCGTGGCACGGCCCGTCGACATGCGCACCGTCGTCGAGTTGGCGGGGCTTCCCGACGGCGACGCCGACGGGGAGGGCCGAGCGCGCATTTCAGCGCGGCGCCTGCTGAAGATCACGACCGATGGCGACCGTCTGAAGTACTGCCTGTCCCCGGATCTCGCGGTGGGTGAGGTCGCGTTGGTCTACGGCGGGGCGATCGTCCCGAAGGACCTCGGTCAGGAACTGGACGATCTGCTGATCTCGCGCTTCGCCGAACCCTTCTGACCGGAAGGCGGGGAGTGGGGAGCGGGGAGCGGAGACCAGAGAACAGCAACGGGACACCGGGAAGCGGGGAAACGGGGAAACGGGGGCCGGAACCCCCGGTGGTGTGCGGGGCCCCGCGCCGCGTCCGGCCGGTCAGGGGTCGCCGGTTCCCCGTTCGGTCGGCTGGCGGGGGCGCGGTGACCGGTAGGCGCGGGCGAGGTGGTGCTGCAGGCGGGCGTGGCGGAACTGGTAGACCGCGCCGGCCTGGCGGAGCACGCCGCGCTGGTAGGCGTCCTCGAGGAAGGTGACGATGGACCAGGGCAGCCGGCCGGTCAGCGGCAGCCAGATCCGGGAGAAGACCGTCCACTGGCCCCAGCAGGTCAGGCTGAACATGTAGCCGAGGGCGCCGCCGAGAGCGCTGATGACACCGAGTTTGAGCGCGGCCGTGACGTTCCAGACGACCGGGCCCAGGAGCGCCGCCATGGGCCGTACCGCCAGCATGGAGCCGAAGCCGACCAGGATGCCGAAGGTGGGCGCCCAGAGTAGGACTTGGGTGACGACCGTCCGGCCGTTCGTCCGCAGGAGGCCGACCGGGTTGACGGCGGACCGGATGTCGAGCGGGGTCTCGAAGAGGGTCAGCAGGCCGAAGGTGGGGCCGGCGGCCAGCGCGAACATCACGCCGTAGATGAGGCCGTCGCCGAGGCTGCCGGACAGGACGAGGGGGATGCCGACGTGGAACCGGAGGCCGTTGACCACCCCGCGGACGAAGCCGTAGCCGATGCCGAACACCAGCCCGCAGAGCACCCCGATGGCCAGGCGGCGAAGGGGGCTCCGTCCGGTCCGCCGTTCTCTGCCGAAGATCTTCATGCGCACGCCGGACGGTTCCACGGCCGTGTCCTTGGCCGCGACCATGAACCAGTAGGCGATGCCGAAGAGAAGCCCGCCGAAGAGCCCCGCCACCAGCCCGTCCGCGAGTTGGAAGGCGACGGAGTCGAAGAGGGTGCCGACCACGCCGTCGACCAGCCCGATGGCCACACAGATCACCAGCGAGGTCACCAGCGTGCGGGGTATCCGGCGCAGTCCGTGCCCCAGCCGCCACCACTCCAGGTCGGGGGTGTCGAGGCGGGTCAGGTGGTGGGCCAGATAGCCGAGCCAGTACTGGGCGCGTTCCGGGTCGAAGGTGCGGCGCGCCCCGTTGCCGGGAAGGTGCCCGGGCCGGGGGCGGTAGACGGTGGCGGTGAAGTTGTCGAGGAGGTGGTCCTCCAGTTCCTCGGGGGTGCGGAAGCGCCGGGTGTCGAGGAGCGCGGCCGGGTCGTGGTCGGGGGTGTCGCTGTAGACGGCGCGGGCGAGGGTGACCATCAGCGGAGTGGTCAGCACCGCGGCGAGGTTGGCGGCGGCCTGGCTGTGCGGTCGCTCCCGCAGTTCGCTCAGCACGGGATCCCAGGCGGTCGCCGAGGGGCGGCCTCCGCCGCGGGCCTTGCGGGTGGTGCGCGGCAGGTAGTCGGCCAGATCGGTCAGGCCGAGATCGGTGAGTTCCACCGCGGCGGCGGAGGTGAGCACGTCGGTCTCCGCCACCGCGGCGGCGTACTCGGACGGGCGGCTCGTCAGCAGCAGCGGCAGGGTGGTGGCGTTGAGCGCCTCCAGCGCGGGGCGGCGCAGTCCGTCGGCGATCTCGTCGAAGCCGTCCAGCACGGGGAGTATCCGGCCGGTCTCGACCAGCGCGGCGGCCAGGCTCGACCCGCCGGGTCCCGCGGCGGCCAAACCGGGCTGGTCGCGGGTCAGTTGCGCGGCCAGCCAGTCCCGGAGGGTGATGGCGGTCGGGTCCCACGAGCCGATGCTGAAGATCACCGGTACGGCGTCGGCGCGGCCCCGCGACTTCAGGTGGTCCAGCACGAATCGCACGGCGAGGATCGACTTCCCGGAACCTGAGCGGCCCAGCACCACCAGCCGCCCGGACGGGAGCCGCCGATACACGTCCACGATCTCGTCCAGTTGCCCGCTCAGGTCCAGCGGGCCGTGCGTCCCCCCGGCGGGCAGTCGACGGATGTTGGCCCAGTGATCGGTCAGTTCCTCGGCGACCGGCCGCCAGCGCACCGGCAGCGGGTAGGGATCGTGGACCTGCCGCTGTTCCTCCTCGCGCTGCCAGCGGGCGGCGACCGTCTGCGCGACCTGCTCGGCCACGTCGGCCAGGGTCTGGTGCAACGCCGACCCCGGTGGGCCGCCGGCGGCCGGTTCGGGGGGCGGCGTCGAGTCGTCAGGGCGGCCGTCGTCGACGGTCCGGTGGACGGCGGCCGCCAGCAGCCGCTCGCGGTCCTCGGGGCTCAGCCCGAGCGCGTCGGCCAGCAGCCGCACCGTGGTCACCCGTGGGTCGGCGCGCTCGCCGGTCTCCAGCCCGCGAATGGTGCGCACGCCCACTCCGGCACGCTCGGCCAACGCCTCCTGCGTCATCCTCGCCTCGCGCCGCAGCCGTTTCAACAGGGCGCTGAACTCACTGGTCACAGATCACGGCCCTTCCCCCTGCCCATCGGTTTCCCCAGGTGAGGGACTCTAGCGCGGCCACCGGCCGGATACGGCCGGTCTGCTGGCCTGTCCGACGGACCGCTCCGGGACCAGCGTCGACGGCAACGCCCGACCGCTTCACGTCACGTCAGGAGAGCCCGCGATGCCGACCACCGCGACCCTCGGTCAACCGACCGTCCCCCCGCTCACGCACAAGGAGCGCGAGGTGCTCCACGCGGTCGGCTGCGGCCTGACGAACACCGAGATCGCCGACGCCCTCACGCTGTCCGAGGGCGTGGTCGACGGACACCTCGCCCGGATCCTCGCCAAGCTCGAACTGCGCGACCGGGCCGCCGCCATCGTCCACGCCTTCGACTGCGGGCTGGTCGTCCCCGGCCGCGGCCCTCGTGTGCCGGCGAGCCCGGAGCCGCGGACCGCCCTGCGCGCGGCACCCGAGCCGCAGGTGCGGATCTCCGTTCTCGGGCCGGTGCGGGCCTGGCGCGAGGGGCAGCCGGTGGACCTGGGGCACCTGCGCCAGCAGGCCGTGCTGGCCTCGCTGTCGCTCTGCTCGGACCGGACGGTCAGCCAGGAGGAGCTGCTGGACGGGGTGTGGGGGTTGGAGCCGCCGATCACGAAAGTGGTGCCGGTGTACATCTATCGGCTGCGGAAGATCCTCCGCTCGGAGAACGCCACGGACTCGGTGATCCAGCGCGACCGATGCGGCTACCGGCTGGTCCCCGGCGCGGTCGAGGTGGATGTGGCGCGCATGGAGCAGCTGGTCACCGCCGCCGGGGCGGCCGAGCGGGCCGGCGAACTGGCCGAGGCGGTCGGCATCTGTACCCGGGCGTTGGACCTGTTCCGCGGGGAGCCGTTGGCCGGGCTGCCGGGCCCGTTCGCCGAACTGGAGCGGCTGCGGCTGACCGAGCGCCGGATCGCCCTCGTGCAGCGCAAGCTGGACTGGCAGCTGCAACTGGGCCGGCACTCCGAGGCGATCAGCGAACTGTGGGCCCTGGCCGTGGCGCAGCCGCTGAACGAGCCGGTCGCCGCGATGCTGATGCGCGCGCTGTACCGCACCGGCCGGCAGGCCGACGCTCTGACCGTCTTCGAACGCACCCGGCGGCGTCTGGCCGACGAGTTGGGGGTGTCGCCGAGCCGACTGCTCAGGCAGACGCACCAGATGATCGTGCGCGGCAGCGACGCCCGCCTCGCCCCGACCACGCCATGACCACACCGACGCCGCGCACCCGCGGTGAGGAGCTGCTGTTGGCGCGGATCTCCGCGGCGGCCGGCCGCGCGCACCTCGGTCGACGGCTCGCCACGTATGCGGCGACCGTGCTCCGGGGCCCCGCGCAGGGCGGCCCGATCCGGGCGATCCGGCTCCTGCCGGCCCTCGCCCGGTACGGCAGATCGTCCGCGCCGAAGGTGTGCGCGAACGCCCGACTGGACCTCTACGAAAGCGGAATGACGGTGGCCGTCAAGGGGCGGATTCATGTCGTCCGTTACGACGCCACCGCCGTGTTCCAGAACAGCGCCCGGCCGCGCGGCATCTCGGCGCTCGTCGGAACCGCCTGCACCTATACGCTCACCGACGTCGAGCGGAAACGCATCGTGCTGTATCGCAGACCGGAGGACGGCGAGGCGGCGAAATGGGGGCCGGCGATTCAACGGGCCATCGCCCATGCCCAGCTTCCGCGGGCCTGGGCGGCCCTTCGCAAAGGCGAGCACCTCGCCTTCGGGGATATCTGGTTGACCGCGGAAGAGGTCGGTTCGGGAGAGTTTTCCGTGCAATGGCCCCAGGTGCAGCAACTCGCAATGAAGAACGGGGCCATCACGCTCACCATCCGCGGAAAGCACCACACACTGACCCCAACGGGGTCCAAGATGCCGAATCTCTACCTGTTCTCCGCGCTCGCCGAACGCCTTCGAACGGAAGCGCTACCGGAATGACCTCGACCGATCCCCGTCGATTCCGTAAAGCATCCAGCGGTTTCATCCCCATTCCAACGCCAGCGGATAACGTCTGCTCGTGGCACAGCAGTTGTGCCCGAACCAGCTCGAGGAGAAGCAGAGCGATGACCTTGCTCAGCACATGGAAGAAGGCGGTCGGTGCGGCGGCGGCCATGGTGGCCGTCACCGCCGTCACCCCCACCGTCGCCCACGCCGATCCGGTGCGCCACTACTACCTGGAGGTCGGCGGCACAGGCTCGGCGGCGCCGTCGCCCGACTGCACCTCCACCTACGCCTTCGCCAACAAGCACCTCAACGGCGGCATCCCCGTACCGGTCTGCTACCCGGCGAGCGCCGGCCCCTGGCTCAACGGCCACAACGCCCCCGACGTCAACGCGCCGAGCTACGACGCGAGCGTGCGCGAGGGGTACCGCAACCTGCTGGCCGCCGCCGAGGACACCCACCGCCGCGACCCGAACGCCCGCCTCACGATCGTCGGCTACTCGCAGGGCGCACAGGTGGCGGACCAGGTGCTCCAGACGATAGCCGGTGGCGGCACCGACATCCCCCGCTCGCAGGTGAACGGCATGCTGTACGCCGACCCCATGCAGCCCGGCACCGGCATCTGGTCCCGGGTCCCGAAGGGTTGGAGCGCCCTCGGCTTCACCTCGACGGGCGCCGGCCTGACGAAGTTCGACGGCGTCCCGGTGCAGCGCTTCTGCATCCGCACCGACCTGGCGTGCGACGCCACCTCGCTCCAGTCCATCCCCGGCTTCCTGAACCAGCACCCCAAGTACTGGCAGGACGGCAACATCATGACGCAGACCATCGGCCAGGACGGCGGCGACGGCATCAGGTGGTACGACGCCTGATCGGCCGTCAATCAGGCGCGACCGTGGGCACGTCGATCGACGAGTGCCGCGGAGAAACGCGCTCGCGCGCGCTCGGCGGGCGGTCCCCGCGCTGTTGATCACGCACGTCCCGGAACCGACGGCGGGTGCCTCGGTTCCGGGACGTGTGCGTGCGATCGTCCGCGGCCGGTCGGCCGTCGGTCAGGAGGGCGTCATCGCACGGCTCCCTCGGCGCCGTTGTCGTCCTTGCCGGCGCTGCCCGTGATGAGGTCGGCCGCCTTCTCCGCGGCCATGATCGTGGGCGCGTTGGTGTTCCCGCGCGGCACTGTCGGGAACACCGAGGCGTCGACGACCCGCAGGCCCGCCACGTCGAACACGCGCAGCTCGGGGTCGACCACCGCGCCGATCGCGCAGGTCGACGTCGGGTGGTACAGCGTATGTCCGGACCGCTGCGCCCAGGCCAGGAGCTCCGCGTCGGAGTCCGAGGCCCGCGGTGTGTCGGCGAACGGCCCCGTGGCGACGTCGGTGATCGCCCGCTGCGCCGCGATCTCCAGGGCGATCCGGATACCGGCGACGATACAGTCCCGATCCTGGGCCGTCGTCAGGTAGTTGTGCACGATGCGCGGCGCGGCGTCCGGGCGCGCGGAGCGCAGTGTCACGTTGCCGCGGCTGGTGGGGGCGAGCACGCACGGGCCGAAGGCGAAGCCGTGCTCGGCGGCCGGGCCGAGCCCCTCCTGGCGGTAGAGCGCGGCGGCGGCGTGGAACTGGACGTCCGGGGCGGCCAGACCGTCCCGGCTGCGGAAGAAGCCGCCGGTCTCGCCGAGGTTGGAGGTCAGCGGGCCGCGCCCCGCGCTCTGCAGCAGCGCGGCGTTCTCCGGGCTCGCGGCGCTGATCAGGGACTCGACCTCGGTACGGAAGTCCAGCAGCGTCATGTAGTGGTCCTGCAGGCCCTCGCCGACCGGCAGATCGCGCACCACGTCGATGCCGAAGGCGGACAGTGCGGCGGCGGGCCCGATCCCCGACAGCATCGCCGCCCAGAGAAGCATCTGCGCGACGTCCTGCTCGCGGTAGGAGTGGACCAGCGTGCCAACGGCCCGTCCAGTTCGTCTCCGCCATATTCGGACAGGTCGAGTCGAGCCGATCCGGGAGCGCCTCGCTCTGGATCGCGGGGGTGTCGACGGCGGAGATGCGGAGACCCAGAGGTGCGGATATTCGGAGCTGGGGAGATGTCGAACGGCGTGGGGAACCGCGCCGGGAACCGCGTCCGGGCGACCTGAAGGAACGTCAGAATCAGGCGCGCGCCTGCGACTTCCGGGGCACGAGACCTACGGAAGCCGCCGTGCACACGGGCAGCCCACAGCTCCGGCGTTGTGGTGACCCGTGTCGGTTTCCCTGGGCGCAGCGGGTGTCGCCGGACGGTTCGGCGACGGCCCGACGCCCGGCGCGAGCCGCATCTTGCGGTGCGCGCCGGGCACGAGGAGGACCAACAGCCCAGGAGGGCGTCGCCCTCGCAGTCAGGCGAGTGCCATGACGGCGGATCGAGCTTTCAACGGATGATGACGACGACGTTGCCGCCGCGCCCCCGGAAGGGACGACGGAAGTAGCCGTAGTCGTCATCGTCACACCAGCCCCAGTCACCGCAGCCACCGCCGCGTACGTAACGACCCCGATCATTCACGCGGTAGCGGGGGAAGAGTGCCTTGAAGGTCATCTTCGCCTCCTGTGCATCGAGCCTTGCCGCAACCCTTCCCGGATCGTCTTTCCGGTGGCGATTCAGTGCGCCCGCAAGGTGGGTCCATCAGGCTCGCCCAGACGGAACGCCTGGCTACGACGCTCTCGACACTACGTCGCCCCAACGTCGCAAACAAGGATTTTTTTGAAAATTCAGGAAAAAGGTGCATTTCGCTCTTGACGCGGCGCACCAACCGTTGCGTGAAGCAATAGCCCGCGTCCTGCACGGTGATGGCTGTGGCAGCCCCACGTGTCGGTTTCATCATCACACCCGCGGTCGCGTGACGCGACTCGATGTTCACCATGCGTGCCTGGCAGGCATGGAGCTCCCCCTCCGGTGACCGCCGGCCTCCCGCACGGCGGCCCGGCCGACCGGCTCCCCCGGGTCACGCGCGGCCGTGGGCCGCCGACCATGGCGAGGGCCGCCGCTGCCGGCCTCGACGCCCAACAGCCCGCGATTTCATCCCCATTTCACTCACACTCCCTACCCTGCGGCGAGGCGGATGGCCTTGACATGTCGGGGAGTTGGGGTCAGCGGAGGCAGCGGGATCTGCGACGGGGGCGGTCTGGCAACACCAGCCGCGTCGTCCGCGGCCTCGTGATCGCGGACGCGAAGAGGGGTGCCGCGCCGGGTGCGGACAGGCTCCCCGGCGCGCGGCGATCTGGTGCCCGAGCCGGCCGTGCAGAACAATGAACCTCCGCTGCTCGCAGGGCAGTTGGGGAATCTAAGAGCGCCGGTGGCGTGACGGCATCGCTGCGTCGACACCGACGGCCTAGGGGGAATCCATGACGGAGCCGACACGCCAGGACGGCCAGTGGCCACCGCAGGAGGGGCAGCCGGGAAGCCCGGAAGGGCCGCCGGAGCCCGGCCGGTTCGGCCCGCCACCCGGCACCTTCGGGCCTCCACTGCCACCGCAGGCCCCGCACGTGCCTCCACAGGGCTTCCCCTACGGCCCCCCGGCCTCGGAACCGGCGACCGGCGGCGGCCCGGCGCAGCGGCTGCTCCCGTCGGGGCGGCGCGGGCGTTTCCTCCTCTTCGGCTCGGTCGGAGCGCTGGTCCTGGCGCTGGTGGCCGGAGTACTGCTCTGGAACACCACCTCCGGCTCGCGCCAGCCGGCGGCCAAGCAGAACCTGGAGCCGTTCCAACAGGCCCTGGCCGTGCTGGCCGCGGCCCCCGGACTGCAGTACAAGGACTCCTCTTCCGCCGGTCTCAGCACACGCGACATCACGGTCACCGCCTCCGGCAGTCGCTACGGCACCACGGGCTACGGCAGCCGGCCCGACCGCGCGATCCTGCACGTGGGCGGCAAGACCTTCACCCGCAGACAGGACTCGTCCGGCGCCACGGACGCCGGCAAATGGGCCGCCGGGGACGGCAGTTCCGGTTCGGCTGACGACGTCGTCAAGCGCACACCGTCGCCGGCCGTGCTGGCGATGCTGCTCTCCGGGCTCCTGGACGACATGGCCGACGCACCGTCGCCCGGCGCATCGATCCAGCAGCGGCCCGCCACGGTGAACGGCACGGCGGCCCTCGCGGCGGACACGCCGGCGGGCCGACTGCTCATCACCGCACAGAAGCCGTACCGCGTGCTGCGCCTGGAGCCCTACGGGCCGTCGCGGTCGACCGGCGGCTCCACCGAGGGGACGCGACCACTCTCGGCGGCGATGAGGCCGATGGCGGCGCGGGATTCCCACGAGGAGCCGCCGCGGACCCCGACGGTCACCGAAGGCCCGCTCGCGGGGAGCGACTCCCAGGGCATGGACCTGACCCCGGTCACCGGCGATGCCGTCGAGCCGATGTTCAGCAACCTGGAGAAGCAGACCAAGGAGCTCAGCGACGCCACCGACAGTGGCATATCCCTGGCCCTCAACGGCTCCGGAACCGTGAAGTGCAGCTCGGGCGGGTGCACCGCCAACAGCGGCTTCGTCGGCCAGATCACCACCAGCGCGAAGAGCCGCCTCACGGGCGGCCAGGTCACCGCCGTCATGACCGCCTCCTTCAGCATCGACGGCAGGTCCGCCGGCCGCTGCACCAGCTCGCCGAGCTCGTTCGCCGTCGCCGGCACCTCCGTCTCCGGCAACCTGTCGTGCTCCGATCCGGGCGCCGGCCCGGTCTTCGCGTCGGTCGAGGCCCAGAAGAAGGCCGATGCCCAGGCCCGTTCCCGCGCGAACGGCGGCCGGCCGGTCCAGTACCGCATCCCCTACAACGCCCAATGGCTGATCACCGCCCGAGCACTGGCCACCGTCGAGGTCCAGAAGCTCGTCGACGGCGTGAAGCGGGAACGCGACAACACGGGCTGCAGCAAGTCCAACGGCTTCCGCCCCAGCACCAGCCTCTCGACCGGCGGATTCCACGCGTACCACGCACAGGCGGGCACGGCACGGACCCTCGCCCAGGACGGCGACGACGACCCGGGCTCCTTCTCGAACCTGATTCCCGAGGACAAGCCCGACTGGTTCAAACCGATTCCGCCGAAAACCGCGCTGGAGCGATCCGGAAACTACCTCTACGTGGTACTGGAGAACGGCGATCTCGTCATCGGCAAGAGAACGGCAGGGCATATCAACCTCGCCCGTGGCAACCCGGTGCTGGCCGCCGGCGAGTTCAAGACCAAGGGCGGCCAGGTCGTCTATCTCGACAACAAGTCCGGACACTACCGGCCTTACGGGGCACGCGCGCAGAAGGCGGCCGTCGACGCATTCAACAGAAACGGACTCAATGCGGATGGGAAGTACAACGCCGCCTGGGGAAAGCCCGACTGCTGATCCCCTCACACGCTTTCAGAGCATCGTTCAAGATATCCTGGATTCCGCCGAACGTTCATGCGGAGTCGAGGCTCTTGAAGCGAATCTGGAGCGCGCGCTTGAGTTACTGCGAAGTAACCCCGACTGGCAGCCGCAATTCGAGGCAGAGCTCGTCTCGTTGATCGATACGATGCGGGAAGGCGTCGTCGAACTGGTCTCCTTCGTCATGCACGAGTTGCGGTGGCCCGCGGTGGAGGAAGCCATTTCCCGCCGCATCTCCGCGCCCTTGAGGGACGTCAGTCATCTTCGACTCTACGAGGCGATGCTGGAAGCGTTCTCCGATTCGTGGCGCGACCGCGATCTGTACGCGAGATTCGAGGCCGAGAGGGGGTAGGAGCCTCAGGGGCGGGCTGCGGAGCACGGGCCCGACGCGCCCGCCCCACCAGGGGCACAGACCCGTCAACAACCACCACCCCATATGACAACGTCGGCCTTCAAGACCATCATCAGGTCTTGAAGGCCGACGTCACGCAGAACCCCGAATCACCCCACATCCAGCCGGGGTGGTTGCGGGTCCCATCGGCCGAGCACCGCGCTATAGCCGCGTCTCAGCCGCGGGTGGTATCTCAGTGACCGATCGGGCCCAGGGGGATGTCCGAGACAGTGATGCTGAGGGACTTCACGGAGCCGCCGGTCAGGATGGGCAGGCCATTCGGGCCCGGGGCGAACGTGGCGGTCAGGCCATTCAGGGAGCCGCTGACGGAGAGACCACCCGCGACGTTGTCGAGGTCGTCGTCGGCTATCTCGCGGGTCTCAATGCCGGAGGTGTTGCTCATGATGATGAGCGTCCTTTTTCTCTAGAAGTGAGTCGCAATGCGTGGCGCACTGCAGCGGGAGCCCCTTGAACGACTCCCGCCATGCTTTAGATTGCACGCTCGCGCGGGTCGAGAAGAACGAAACGGCACACCCTTCACTCACCGCACACACCAGGTTTTTAAACGGAAGGCAGAATTCACACAGGGCCCAGGATTGGTCGACAGCATCAGGGCACGACTGCCGTGTCCCGCTACTCTCGGGTACCCCCCTGATCGCGCCCGACGGGGACCGCTTCGGGGGAATAAAGGACGAAGAAACCGGCGCCCGGGACGGTATGCGGGGGGCTCTCCACCCGCTCTCCACCCATGAGTTGAGCCGCTCCACCCGCTCCGGGTGCGATGGTGACATCGCACGATCCCGTGGCGAGGTACGGGATCCTGGACGGCCGGGAGGTGCCCTGATGCACCACGTCATCAACACCGCACTCACCCTCACTCTCTGGGTCTGGGCGGCGGCCGAGATCCTGCTCCAGATCCGGCAACGGACCCGCAGTGCGCGAACCGAGCGCACCGAGTGGCTCAGCCTGCTGATCTTCACGGTGCTGATCGGCGGCGGAATCGCGCTGGCGGCGCCGCTCCGGCACGCGTTGCCCGGCCTGTCCTACTCCACGGACGCGCCGGCCCTGGAAGTCACCGTGCTTCTGGTGGCCTGGGCCGCGGTGGGCCTCCGCCTGTGGGCCATCGTCACGCTGGGCCGCTTCTTCCGCGGCACCGTGCACATCCAACACGGCCACCGGGTCGTCAGCTCGGGACCGTACCGCTGGGTACGACACCCCGCCTACACCGGCATCCTGATCGCCGGCCTGGTTCTCGCACTCCGCACCGACAACGTCGCCTCCGCGCTGGTGCTCACCGCGTGCGCTCTGATCCCGGTGGGGTACCGCATCCACGTCGAGGAGCGGATGCTGCTCGACGCCCTGGGCGAGGAGTACAGGTCCTACGCCGCCCGGACCCGCAGGCTCGTCCCCGGCATCTGGTGACGCTCCCGTAGCGCCCACACCGCCCGGACACCGAACGGCGGATCACGGAGATGCCCCGCCGCCTTCAGACCGCCGTCAGCAGCGCCCTAGGCTGTTCTGTCCGGGGAGGTTGTGGACGGGTGAGCCAGGTCTCGGCTGGGGGATCTTGAACGGGTGAGGGCCTTCCGGTTCGGTGTGGATTGCGACGTCTACACCGACAGAAAGGCCCTCATGCCCCACCGTAATGCACCCCTGACCGAGACCGGACGCCTGCGCCTGGCCCGCTGTGTGGTCGAGGACGGCTGGCCCCTGCGCAGAGCAGCCGAACGTTTCCAGGTCTCCCCGACCACGGCCCAGCGATGGGCAGACCGCTACCGCGAGCACGGCCAGGCGGGCATGGCCGACCACTCCAGCCGCCCGCACCGCAGCCCGGGACGAACCCCGACCCGCACCGAACGGCGGATCATCAAGGTCCGCCTCCTGCGCCGGTGGGGCCCCGCCCGCATCGCGGGCCTGCTCCACCTGGTGCCGTCCACCGTGCACCGCGTCCTGACCCGCTTCGGTCTGGCCCGCCTGTCCCACCTCGACCGTGCCACCGGCCGTGCGATACGCCGCTACGAGCGTGAACGACCAGGAGAGTTGGTGCACGTGGACATCAAGAAGCTCGGCAACATTCCCGACGGCGGCGGCCACAAGGCGCTCGGCCGGCAAGCAGGCCGCAAGACCCGCTCGAACGCCGGCTACAGCTACATCCACACCGCCGTCGACGACCACTCCCGCCTCGCCTACAGCGAGATCCACACCGACGAGCGCAAAGAGACCGCCACCGCCTTCTGGCAACGCGCCCAGGCGTTCTTCACCCAGGCAGGGATCACCGTCGAGCGGGTCCTGACCGACAACGGCTCCTGCTACCGCTCACACGACTGGCGGGACGCGCTGGCAGCGGCCGGGATCACCCACAAGCGCACCCGGCCCTACCGACCCCAGACCAACGGCAAAGTCGAACGCCTCAACCGCACCCTGCTCGACGAATGGGCCTACGCCCGCCCCTACCGCTCGGAAACCGAACGACGCGAAGCCTTCCCACAATGGCTACACACCTACAATCACCACCGCGGACACACCGCACTCGCAGGCCAACCACCCGCCAGCCGCGTCCCCAACCTCACAGGGCAATACACCTAGCTCACGAACTCCTCCGCCCCGTACCTCACCCGTGCCGTCGCCCAGTCGACGCCGAGCCCGGTGACGAACTTCCGGGCCAGGGGGAGGTCGTCGAGCGGGGCGATCAGGACCAGCCGTCCGCCGGTGGTGACGGAGCCGCCGCCCAGCCGGTCGCGGGCGGCCGGATCCGCCACCAGCGCGTCGTGGAGGCGTCGGGCGTCGATTCCCGGCGCCTCGATGTCGACCGCATTGGTGTCGGCTGCCGTCCGTGGCAGGTAGCGGAAGGTCAGTACCGACTCCTGGTGGTACTGCTTGGCCAGCACACCGGCGATGTGGTGCAGCCCGTCGGCGGAGACACGGTTCACGTCGAACTCACGCGACCGCTCGTACGTCGCCTTCTTCAGCTCCGATGACCAGAACACCCCGTCCAGAAGCCGGGAGTTGCCGGTGCGGGCGTGATGGGAGCGGATGACGTCCCGCACCTCCCGGTCGAATCGGATCAGTCGCGTCCTGAGTCGCGGGTCGGCCGGGTCGGTGATCTGGTCGGTGTTGGTGGTGGCGAAGATCTCCGCCTGGACAGCGGCACGGGCCGGCACCGAGGCCGGCGCAGGGGCAGACGTGAACGTGAACGTGGACGTGGACGTGGACGTGGACGCAGCCTGGGCCGTGCCCGTACCAACCGCGCCCGATGCCATGACACAGACCATCACCAGAATGCCGAACCGTGGCTTCATAGCCCGCCCCTCGTCTGTCGCTCCGTCACACCGCGCCGATGGGCACGGCGTGATCACGGTAGGGACGCACGCCTATGCCTCGCCTGAAATGCTCAGCACTGACCAATTCTGTTGCACGCCCGACCGGTTGCTACCACTTCTGATCCGGGCCACGCGACGGCACGCACGCGATGCGATGCCCGCCTCGCCCCGGTGTCCACATCCCCGTGCGGGCCGTCGGCGCGGACTGTCAGTGGGGCCTGGAACACTCGTTCGTCGTAGCGATGGATCGATCTCGACTCGATGATGGGGGCTGCCTTCATGGGCATGGTCATCTCGTTCACGTGCGTGACGCCGGAGGAGCTGGACAGGGCGGAGCAGGACCCCGAGTGGGCGCGGGATCTCCTCTGGAAGATCGACGAGCTCCGGCCGGACAACCCCGAGGCGTACCTCGACAAGGCATGGGCCGGCCTGGAGTTCCTGCTCGGCGAGGCCGACGAGCCCCTTGAGTTCCTGATGGACGGTAACCCGATAGACGACGAAGGCTCACTGTTCACCTGGGACGTCGAGAGCGTCCGGGACACGGCGAGGAGGCTGCGGGCGCTGCCGTGGGAGCGGCTGGTCACCCATTACGACCCGGTTCGGATGACCGAGGAAGAGGTGTACCCCGACATCTGGGATCCCGAGGACGAGGACGAACCCGAGTATCTGAAGGGGGCCTACGAGACGTTGGTGAGCTTCTTCGAGGCCACGGCCCGCTCGACGTCCGCGGCGCTGATGAGCTTCAGCTTCTGACGGACCGAGTCGGACATGGAGCGAGGCGTCGACCGTCGAGGGTCCGCGTCCTCGTCCATGTGGATGTCGATGCCGAGGAGCGGCAGGTCGGCGGAGGCGAAGGTCTGCGCATCGGCCAGGTAGAGGTGGTCGTCCGGACCGTCGTCGGCCTCGTCCGGACAGGCGTCGGCGTCCCCCGGGCCGCCGTCAGCGCCGTCCCGTCGTCGGATCGTGCCGGGTCCACTCGCGGGTGAGGGTCTGCACGGCGGATGCCGCGCGGTCCAGCCGTCGGTTGTCCGTACGGACGGAGTTGGCGAACTCGACGTGCAGGAACGGGATATGGCGGTCGGCCGCCGCACGGCCCTGGACGTTCTCGGTGCCTTCCAGCGGGCAGGAGCGGAGCCAGGCCCGGCACACCTGGAAGGCGTCGTCGGTCAGGGCGTTCGCGAGGGCCCGGCCGTCGGCGCGGCCGGCGCTTCCGATGCCGGGCGAGGCGATGACGTCGTAGCCCGGGGCGGAGTCGTCGGCGAAGCCGTGCACCTGGATGCCGGGGAAGCCGCGGGCGGCCAGTTCGTCGCAGACGGCGTCGAAGACGGTGTCGCGGCGGTGCGCGACGTCGGCCGCGCCGTCGCGGCCGGCGCGACGGTGTGCGCCCGCGATGACCAGGACGCCCCCGGGGGAGTTCAGCAGCACGCGCGCGCCGAGCAGTTCGGTGTGCCGGTCGGCGACCGGGTGCGGCACCTGGACCGACCAGCGCACCGGCACGGAGAGGTCGATGTAGACCCGGCCCCAGCCGCGGGGGGCGGGGTTCCGCGTCGAACGGTCGGAGATCTCCGCGTACGGGCGGTGCGTGGCGGCGTCGACTTCGACGCGCAGTTGGTAGTCGATGCTGTTCAGCCGTTGCGCGGCCGCGTCGCGCCGGCCGTCGAGGACCAGTCCGACGGCTTCGGCCATCGTCCGCCGGTCGTCGCGGCGGGGCTGCTGGTATCCGGTGTGCTCGGAGAACCCGGCGGCGTAGGCGGCGATCCGGCGGTCGAGCCGGACCGGCGGTGCCCCGCCCGGCTCCGCCGCATCGCCGGGCCGGGTCGTCGCCCCGGCGTCGTGCGCGGCGGAGCCGCCCGTACGGCCCGAGCCGCCGCAGGCGACGAGCGAGGCGAGCAGGGCGAGCAGGACGGCCGCCGAAGCGGCGAGGGTCGTGGGGGACTTCCGGTGCGCAGTCATGGCCACACCAACGATACGGGGAGCCATCCAGTCGCCTGTATGCACCTTTTTGTCATGATTCACAACGCCGCTCCGGAGAGCAATTTCACTTTTATTGAGAAATCCACAACCATTTCTTTACTCTGCGGGTCGCACGTGTCCGGGGCGCTTCCGCGCACCTCCGGCGTACCTCCGCATGGGGCGGTGGACGTGCGGATTCAGGATTGGTGAAAGGAGCACGGGGTGGCCGCTTCGCGTCCGAAGCGACGACACAAGGTCCGCCGACGAGCAGACATGTCCCTCATCGGCGGGATACGTCCACCGATCGCCGTGCTGTCGGCCCTGGTCCTGTCCCTCGCGGGCATCACCGCACTCACCCTCGGCACGCCCGACGACGGCCGGGTGCCGGAGGCCGTGCGCCTCTCCCAGCAGTACGTCGCCGAGGACGCCGCCATCGCGCTGCGCGCCTCGCTCGACGAGTCGCGCACCGACCTCACCCGGACCGCCGCCCTGTTCAACCAGGGCCCGCCGGCGTCGCCGGACACCGTCCTGGACAAGGTCGGCAGCGTCTACCAGAAGTGGCGCGGCACCGCCGTCATCGAGATCAGGTCCGGCAAACTCCTCGGCGCACGCGGGGAGAACGTCCCGCTCGCCGCGATCGACCGCACCCGGCTCGACGGCGCGGACGGCCTCGCCCCGCGCGTGGTGCGCCTCCCCGACGGCCAGTCCCGGCTGCTCACCCTCGCCCTGCTGTCCTGGGACGGACGACCGCAGCAACTCCTGATCGGCGCGAGCAGCCTGAACGTGCCCGGCGTCACCCTCGGCGCGCACCGCGCCATCGGTGTGGTCGCCGCCGACGGACGCGTGGTCGGCAGTCGCGGCGCGCTGGGGGACGCGGCGGACCGGGAACGGCTCACCTCGTTCGGCCGGACCGCCGCGGAGCGGGCGAAGCAGAACCCGATCAGCGCCAAGCAGCCGGGCGCGGGCGGCTACCCGGGCGTCAGCGGCCACCTCGCCGCGGGCGCCTCGGAGGGTGGGCAGTCCGTCGCCGGCTACGCCTCACTGGCGGGCGCCACCCCGGGCGAGTCCGCCGGCGCCGCCGGGCTCGGCCTGACCGTCGTCACCCAGGTCCGCGTAGCCGCCCCGGCCGGGCAACTCGCTGGTCCGGCCTTCGGCCTGGCCGCCGCGGTCGCCCTGCTGCTCATCGGCGGCCTCGCGGTGCTCCTGCTGCTGTCGACCGTGCAGCACCCGCTGATCCGGCTGTTCCTGGAGAGCCGCCGCCTCACCCGCGGTGACCTGGCGCGCCCCGTCACCGTGCCGCGGTCCGGCGAGGCCGCACGGATCGGCGCGGCCCTGGAACGGCTGCGCCGCCAACTGCGCGGCGCCCCGGCCGAGTCCACCGCGGAGCCCGCGCCGCGCCGGCACCGCTTCGGCGCCCGCGCCCTGCTCGCCGTCGGCGCGGTCCTGCTGCTCGCCTGGTCGGTGCCGCTGATGCTGCTGCTGAACCGGGCCGACGACGGCGTCCGCATCCCGACCCAGACCGTCCGCGACCAGAAGACGCGCACCGCGACACTCGGCGACCGGATGCGCCGGGCCCTCGACGAGGGACACGCCGACCTCGCCGCCGTCGCCGACCTGATGGGCGAGCCCACCTCGCCCGACGCGATGCGGACCGTCCTGGCCCGAGCGGCACAGGACCACCCACGCTACGAGTCGCTGTTCGTACTCGGGCCGGACGGCGAGGTCCTCGCCAGGGCCGGCCGCGCCCCCCACACCACGCCGGGCAAGGGCCCGTCCGACAAGCCGTTCCAGGTGAGCGGGCACGGCGGCGCCAAGCCCGTCGTCACCGCCACCGCCGAGATCCCCGGCCGCCGCGGCACCGCCGTGGTGGGCGAGTTCCGCATCGACTTCCTCAACGGACTCCTCGGCCGCCCGGGCCTCGGCGAGGTCCGCGTGGTCGACGCCGAGGGGCGGGTCATCGGCAGCAACACCGGTTACCGGGCCTTCCAGCGACGGCCCGACCACCTCGCCCCGCTGCTCGCGAAGAAGGAGGCGTCGGCCGCCGTGCAGCGGGACGGCGGCACGGTGCGGATCGTCGCCGCCGCGCCGTTCACGGGCGGCGGCGCGGCCCAGGACCTGACGTGGACGGTGGTCAGCTCGCAGCCCGCTGCCGCGCTCGCCATCCCCGAGTACACCCGGCAGAACCACACGGTGCTGGTCGGCCTGCTCGGCGTCACCGCGGCGGCCGCCTGTCTGGGCTGGCTGCACATCGTCGTCGTCCGACCGTTGCGCGCCCTGGCGGTGCACGCCGAGCGGCTGGCGGACGGCGACCGCAAGACCGTGCTCTTCCCCCGTCACCACGACGAGGTGGGCGCCGTCACCCGCAGCCTGGAACTGATCCGCCAGCAGCTGCAGAACCAGCAACGCCCGCACGACGGAGCCCCGCGCGCCTCGGCCGCGGCCGGAAGGACCCCCTGACACCGTGCTTTTCCTCTACACCGTGCTCGTGGTGTGCGGTGCCGTGCTGCTGATCGCCGGAATCGTCGAACAGCGGCGGCACTTCGCCAACCTCGACCGCATCCCGACCCGCGTCCTGGTCAACGGCATCCGTGGCAAGAGCTCCATCACCCGCCTGTGCGCGGGCGCGCTGCGCGGCGGCCGGCTCACCACCGTCGCCAAGACCACCGGCACCGCCGCCCGCTTCATCCACCCCGACGCCACCGAGGAGCCCGTCTACCGCAAGTTCGGGATCGCCAACGTCGTCGAGCAGATCGGCATCGTGCGCCGCGCCGCCGCCTACCGGCCGGACGCCCTGGTCATCGAGTGCATGGCGGTGATGCCCGCACTGCAGGAGATCAACCAGTCCAAGCTGATCCGGTCCACGATCGGCGTGCTGTGCAACGTCCGTGAGGACCACCTCGCCGAGATGGGGCCGACCCTGGACGACGTGGCGCGTTCGCTGTCCCGTTCCATGCCGGTGGACGGCATCTGCGTGACGGCGGAGAAGGACCGCTTCGGCATCCTCCAGGAGGAGGCCGAAGCGCGGAACTGCCGGCTGGTCTACGCCGACCCGGACACCGTCAGCGACGAGGAGCTGCGCGGCTTCAGCTGGTTCACCTTCAAGGAGAACGTCGCCATCGCGCTGACCGTCGCCGAACTCCTCGGCGTGGACCGCCGCACCGCGCTCCAGGGCATGTACGACGCCCCGCCGGACCCTGGCGTCCTCTCCGTGGAGCGGTACCGCACACCCGAGGGCAAGCGGCTCCGCTTCGCCAACGTCTTCGCGGCCAACGACCCCGAGTCGACGCTGATGAACATCAACCAGCTGCTCGACCTGGGCGCCATCCACCGCCCCCTCCACGTGGTCGTCAACTGCCGCCCGGACCGCGTCGAACGCAACGGCCAGATGGGCGAGTTGATCCCCGAACTCGACCCGGAGCAGGTCTTCGTCATCGGCCACCCGGCCAAGTCCGCCATCGACGCGATCCCTGCCGCCTTCCGGGACCGGGCCGTGGACCTCGGCGGGGACCGGCGCGATCCGGAGGAGTTCATGGGGCAGTTGCTGGACCGGCTCGGCCCCGACTCCTCACTCGTCGCCATCGGCAACATCCACGGCCAGGGCGAACTGCTCCTGGAGCACCTCGCGCGGCTCGCGCCGGACGAGGGCCCCGCCGACCACACCGGCGGGATCACCACCCCGCACGACGGCACCACGCCGCTGTACACACCGCACCTCGCCCCCGACCAGCGCCGTCCCCAGGCGCGCGAGGAGTGGCACACCCTAGGAGAACAGCACCGTTGATCCCCTCCGTCCTCACCCCCGAGATCGCCGCGATCGGCATCGCGATCGGGCTGCTCTTCTCCCTGATCTGCTATCTCACGACCAACCTCTCCCCCGGCGGCATGATCACCCCGGGCTGGCTGGCCCTGACCCTCGTCGAGGACCTCCAGCGCGCCGCGATGGTGCTCGGCGTCACCGCCCTCACCTACCTCGGCACGCTCCTGATGCAGCGGTACGTGATCCTCTACGGCAAGCGGCTGTTCGCCGCGGTCGTGCTGCTCGGCGTCACCCTCCAGGCCACCGTGATGATCGTGCTCTCCCTGGAGTTCCCGCTGATGTACGCGAACCAGACCCTCGGCTTCATCGTGCCGGGCCTGATCGCCTACCAGTTGGTGCGCCAGCCCAAGGGCCCGACCCTGCTGGCCACGGGCTCGGTGACGCTCATGGCCTATGTCGTCCTCACCGCCGGGATCCTCCTCGGCGTCATGCCGTCCGCCTGATCGCCCGGGAGCCCCACCGCATGCCCCTCAAGAAGCGCCCCCTGCTGCACGCCCTGACCGTCCTCTCCCTCGTGGCCGGCAGTGCCTACCTCACCGTGGAACTGCGCAGGGACACACAGGACAAGGCGCCCCGGGCCCAGGCAGTCACCGACACCCCGCTCACCGGCCCGGCCACCGACCGGCAGCGGGGGCAGACCTGGGAGCGCCTGAAGAACCCCGACCGCAGCGTGCTGCGCGGCGAGGGCGGCCAGGTCCTGGCCACCTTCACCGACCGGTCCCGAACCGCCACGCTCAAGGGCCCGTCGCGCACCTTCGACGAATCCGCGAACACCGCGACCCGCGTGGTCACCGAGGACTGGGTGCGTCTGATGCCCCGGGCGTGGCGTGCCGGGGCCGAGGAGGAACGCTGGTTCCAGGACTGGTTCCGGAAGTACCGGGGCAGCCAGGAGGACGATCTCTTCGCCGTCGCCTTCCAGTACGTCGCCGGGGCACCCGTCAAGAAGGACCCGCAGGGCATCCCGTACGCCGGCGACGCCAAGTTCGGCCCGGTCAACCCCGACCTGACCAGGCACCGCGGCACGCCGCTGCTCGAACAGTCGGACTTCTTCGACTACCTGGGCATCCCCTACACCTTCCGCGACGGCACCGCCAAGCGCCCCGAACCGGCCCGCTACCGCGCCGTGGACTGCTCCGGCTATATGCGGCTGGTCTTCGGCTACCGGGCCCGCTACCCGCTCGCCCCCGTCGACGGCAGGGGCGACGGCCTCCCCCGCACCGCGAACGGCATGGGCCGCTCCCACCTGGGCACCGACGTCATCCCGCTGTCCGGCCCTGGCCCCTGGTACGCACGCCCGCAGAACATCGACGTGCTGCAGCCGGGCGACCTGGTGTTCTTCAAAATGGATCGGCACACCGGCGAGCGCCTGGACCACGTCGGCCTGTACCTGGGCCCCGACACCGAGGGCCACAAGGTCTTCATCTCCAGCCGCAAGGAGGTCAACGGCCCGACCATCGGCGACACGGGCGGCGTGTCCCGACTCGACGGCAACGGCTTCTACGCCCAGTTGCTCCGCAACGCAAAGCGTCTCTGAAGCCCACGCCCACGGCCGGGAACCCTCCCCGCCGGCCCCGGTCCTGCCCCACACCCCCGTAGCGGGTCAGGACCGGGCGGGCCGCGCACCGGGAGGGACAACGATCAGCATCGCGTGTCACACCACCGGCTGTCGTGAGCGCACGATCCACTCGTGCTGCGCAATGCGTAGCCTGATGACGGCCTCGGGTGTCAGCCCTGGGGCGGCGGCAGCAGGTCGGCGTGCTGAACGGTGTATCCCCCCTTGGTGACCGGGGCGTAGGGCGCCGGCGCCATACAGGTGCCGACCTCGGCCTCCGGCGCCGTGGCGGTGCCGCCCGGCAGCAGGTTCACACCGTTCCACGAGAATCCCACCCGGTCACGGGAGCCACCGTGGTCCCTGCCGGCGTTGTCCTTGCCGCCGTCGTAGACGCTGAACCCCATCCGCTTGCCCACCCAGGGCGGTCCACCGGGGCTGACCTTGGTGATGACGGCGGTCAGGGTCGCGGTGTGCGGGCCGGTGACCAGGCAGTCCACCCGTCCCTCCGAGGTGTAGGTGACATGGCGTTGGGCCGAGTAGTGGGAGATCTTCACCGTGCCGCGGGCGTCGGTGGGCAGGCCGGTGGGGATGCCTGGAAGCGGTCTGCTGTAGGGCGCGGCGGACGCGTCGAAGGTGAACGAACGGATGTCGTCGTCCTTGACGTACGGCAGCGCGAACTCGGCGCTGCCGGTCACCTTCGCGTAGGCGGGTCCTGACCGCGGCCTCTTGCCGCTGTCGTCGGCCGACGCGACCGACGCCGTGGCCACGGTGCCCAGCACGGCGAGTGCCGCCAATGTTGCTGCCATCTTGCGGTAGGGCGAAGAACGCATGGAATTCTCCTGGGAGTTGAGGCGCTTTGGGCAAGTGCACCGCGGCAGAACCATCGTTCACGAAGGACGCCTTTCCACTCATCCACCTGCGGTCGCAACTGCAGCGCCCTCGCCTCACCCTCCAGACACCGCATGACATCGGCCGTAGGTCGCACACCGGGGCCGGTGAAGTCATCCGCCGTAATGCCCCTGCACCCACGGTCTTCCGACGGGTCGTCACCGAAGCGGCCGCGAACCCGATGCCGATGGCGTGGCACGACCCCAACTCGACGGCCCCACCTGCGGAAAGGCCATCTGTCGACAGCCCCCGACAGTCGCTGGGTTTCCCTGGCATTCACCGTCCGCCACACCGTCGCCGCCGTTGCCCCAAGGGGCCTGCCGGGCCGCCGGAGAGCCGCCCACCGAACGGCTCAAAAGCGATGCCCATCAGCGGTCATTACCAATTCATGGTTGCGCCATTACCAATCCTTTTCCTAGCCTTCTGACACGGAGGGCGCAACGCCGCTCACCGAACGGGCCAGTTCAGGCATAACAAAACCGGGGGCACGCCAGATCGGCGTGCCCCCGGTTGGTTCGGCCCGTGAACGCATCGCACCGACCACCGCTTTGGCAGGCAACGGGTCGGCCGCGACGCGCAGTCCACGCGACCACGCATCGGAGGGTACCGTGAACCACCCCAACCGATTAAGAGCCGCGATCCAGGCGGATGGCACCACCCCGCTGATCGGCGTCTTCGACATGTTCTCCGCGTCCCTGGCGGCGCGCCACTACGACGGGATGTTCGTCTCCGGCTTCGGCTTCGCGGCGTCCCACTACGGCCTGCCGGACATCGGCTTCATCGCCTGGCCCGACATCGTCGCCTTCGTACAGCGGCTCCGGATGGCCTTTCCGCAACAGCATCTGCTGGTCGACATCGACGACGGCTACGTCGATCCGGAGACCGCGTGCCATGTCGTCCAGCAGTTGGAGGCCATCGGCGCCTCCGGGGTGATCCTGGAGGACCAGCAGCGTCCGCGGCGTTGCGGCCACGTCGACGGCAAACAGGTGCTGCCGCTGGAGGAGTACCTCGCCAAGCTCGACCTGGTCCTCCGCTCCCGCCGGGACCTGGTCGTCGTCGCCCGCACCGACGCCACCGAAGAAGAGGAGATCCTGCGCCGGGCCAAGGCCCTGGCCGCGACCGATGCCGATGTGATCCTCGTGGACGGCGTGCGCAGCGTCGACTGGATCCACAAGGTGCGCCGCGTCATCGGCGACAAGCCGCTGCTGTTCAACCAGATCGCGGGCGGCAAGTCGCCCCGGCTGTCGCTGACCGAGCTGCAGCAGCTCGGCGTCGACGTCGCGATCTACAGCACGCCCTGCCTCTTCGCCGCCCAGACCGCCATCGACCAGGCACTGGCCGAACTGAAACAGGCCGACGGGCGGCTGCCGGAACACGTTCCGGGTGCCGTCGGCGTCAGCGAGTGCCTGACACTGCTGGAGCAGAACATCAGCCGCCACCACGACCGGGCCCCGGCCGAGGCCACGCACTGACGCCCCTCGGACGCACCGACACCGGCCCGGGCACCGTCCCGCACGCGCCCTGAGGCCCGGACAGCGGGGCCGCGCCGGCACCCCGACCGACCGCCCGGCGCGGCCCCCTGTCCGCTACTCCCGCTCTACTCTGCCCTGCCCTGCCCACAGCGCACCGCTGCCGTCCCCCGGAGGAAACCGTGCCGCACCATTCCCCCGGAACCACCGCCCCGGTCCCGCGCGGCCTGCTGCGCCGCGTCGACTGGTACATCGTCGCGCTCTTCTGCGTCATCGGCCTGGCCGCCGTCGCCCCGGCCGACGGGGCCGCCGCCGAGGGCGTCTCGCTCACCGCCCGCCTGGCGGTCGGTCTGCTCTTCTTCCTCTACGGCGCCCGACTCTCCCCCCGAGCGGCCCTGGACGGCGTACGGCACTGGCGGCTGCACCTCCCCGTCCTCGCCCTCACCTTCCTGGTGTTCCCGGCGGCCGGACTGGCGGTCGGACTGTTGCCGGAGACCGTGCTCAGCTCCGAACTGGCCGCCGGTGTCCTCTTCTTGACGGTGCTGCCCTCCACCGTCCAGTCCGCCATCGCCTTCACCTCGATGGCCCGCGGCAACGTGGCCGCCGCGATCTGTTCGGCGTCGTTCTCCACCGTCCTCGGCGTGGTCCTCACCCCGCTGCTGGCCGTCACCCTCATCAGTCACACCGGAAGCGGCCCCGGGCCGGGCGCCCTCGCCATCACCCCCGACCGGATCGTCGACATCGCACTCCAACTCCTCATGCCCTTCCTCGCCGGACAGGCACTGCGCCGCTGGATCGCCGACTGGCTGAGCCGCCACCGGGCACTGACCACCCTGTGCGACCGCGGCTCGATCCTGCTCGTGGTCTACTCCGCCTTCAGCCACGGGATGACCACGGGAATCTGGCACCGCGTCCCGCCGCCGCGACTGCTCCTGCTGGCCGCGATCTGCCTGGCGCTGCTCGGCCTGGTCCTGTTCCTGGCCGACGGCACCGCGCGGCTGATCCGCCTGCCCCGCACCGACCGGGTCACCGCCGTCTTCTGCGGTTCCAACAAGAGCCTGGCGAGCGGCCTGCCGATGGCCACCGTGCTCTTCCCACCGGACCGCATCGGGATCACGGTGCTCCCGCTGATGCTCTACCACACCCTCCAACTGGTGCTCTGCGCCTACTTGGCCCGCCGCTGGCAGCCCCCACCGCCCGCCACCACCGCACCGGAAACGGCCGCCTCAGCCGTTCCTGCAACCACAGCAACCACGGTCGCCGGCAAGGCCCATGAGGGAACGTCAGCGAAACGGAGTGGTCGCCGGGGGCTCGCCCCATCGGACAGACCTTAGGTGGGTCGGGTCAGCGGGGCAGCACGCCCTGCCGGCCGCTGCGTCCTGTCCGCGTCCGTGCGCCGCCGTCGGCAGGCGCACGGACGCGGACAGGAGAGTCGAGACGTGGTCAACCCCGGAAGCACCCCTATTCTCCCGCCGGTGCACGGGGCAACGGGCCGCAGATTCTGGGGTGTCAGGGCCTCGGCGCCCTTCGTTAACGTCGGTCGCGCACTTTTCTCTTGATTTCTTTCATCGGTCCCGATGGGCGTGCAGCAGCTGCGCGGTGTCACAGTGAGGGCGAGAAGACATGGTTGAGAAGGCTGGGTCGGCGCGCGGAGTCGTACTGATCACCGGGACGTCGTCCGGGATCGGACTGGCCTCCGCGATCGCAGCGGCCCGGGCGGGCTACACCGTCGTCGCGACGCTGCGCGACCCCGATCGCGCCGGCGCGTTGCGGACGGCCGCCGACCAGGCCGGGGTCACACTCGACATCCGTCGCCTGGACATCACCGAAGAGACCTCCCTCACCGAGACCGTGGCGGAGGTGGCGGCGGCGTACGGCCAGTTGGACGCGGTGGTGAACAATGCGGGCGCGGGCAGCGTCGGGACGTTGGAACTGCTGACGATGGACCAGGTCCGCGCCGCCTTCGAGACGAACTTCTTCGGCACGATCGCGGTCACCCGGGCCGCCCTGCCCCATCTTCGGGCCAGCCGGGGGCGGTTGGTCACGATCGGCAGCATCGGCGGGATCGTCGGCCAGCCGTTCAACGAGACCTACTGCGCCGCCAAGGCCGCGGTCGAGGCGTACTTGGAGAGCCTGGCACCGGTGGCCGACACGGTGGGGGTGGCGGTGTCCATCGTCGAGCCCGGCCCAGTGTCGTCGTCGTTCGTGGACAACATCGATCTGGACCGCCCCGCCATGCTGGCCTCGGCGGGCCCTTACACGCCCGCGTTCGGCAACTACCTGGAGTACACCCCCGCGATGCTCGCGTCGGCACAGACCCCGGAGGAGGTCGCGGCGACCGTGCTGGACGTGCTGGCCGACCCGGCGCCGCCGTTCCGAATCCAGACCTCGCAGTTCGCGAAGGAGTTCGTGGCCGGGAAGTTGGCCGACCTCGACGGTTCGACGGTGGTGTCCACCACACGGAAATGGCTGGGTGCCGCGTCCGCCGAATGACCGGCGCTCACACCCGCTCTTCCCGGGCCTCGGCTTGGCCCCCGTCGCGCTCGGGGGCCCCGAGGATCGCCTGCAGCAGGCCGGGGAAGCGGTGCTCCATGTCGTCGCGGCGGACGCGGACCACCCGCTTGCGGCCGTCGGCGACCGTTCTCGTCAGGCCCGCCTCCCGCAGCACCCGGTAGTGGTGGGAGATGGTCGGGTTGCTCAGGCCCAGGTCCACCCGTGCCACCAGGATCGCGCAGTCGATCGGGTCGACGGAGTCGTAGAGCGCCCGCATCAGCGTGCGCCTCCCGGGGTCGGCGAGCGCGCTCAGGATGACCGTCAGGTCGAACGAGTCGACGGACGGCTCGGGCAGTGTGCGTGGCATCCGCAGACCCTCCATTCTTTGACCGTCATCGAATCATAGACTACCTTCCACGATATGACGATTCCACAATCATCGAATTCATCGCCGACCTGGCGGTTAGTCATCTTGGCCATCGGCACGTTCGTGCTCGGTGTCGACGGATTCGTGTTGCCGGGACTGCTCCCCGACATCTCCAAGGACCTGGTGGTGAGCACCTCCACCGCCGGTCAGCTCACCACCGCCTTCGCCGTCGCCTACGCGATCGGCTCGCCCGTCATCGCCACGCTGACGGGCCGGATGGACCGGCGCCTCGTCATCGGTGCGGGCATGATCGCCTTCCTGGTCGGCATGGTGCTCCAGGCCGCGGGGCCGACCTACGCGGTCGTGCTGGTGGGCCGGGTCGTCGCCGCGCTGGGCGCAGCCGCGTTCCAGGCCAACGCCTTCGCCGTCGCCGGGGTGTTGGCCCCGCCCGAACAGCGGGCCCGGGCCTTCGCGGTGATCGGTGCGGGGCCCAGCCTCGCCGCGGTCCTCGGCGTGCCCTTCGGGCTGCTGATCGGTCAGATGTGGGGCTGGCGCGGCACCCTGTGGACGATCGTCGTGTTGGCAGCGCTGGCCGCGGTGCTCGCGGGCATCGCCATGCCGTCGATGACGCTGCCCGCGACGACGATGCGGGAGCGGCTCGCGGTGCTCGTGAACCCGCGCATCCTCATCCTCCTCGCGGTGAGCGCCCTGGTGCTCGCGCCCACGTTCCTGATCTCCTCCTACTCCGCGGCCATCGTCGGGGTCAGCACCTCGGGCAGCAGCAACGCGATCCTGGGCGCGCTGTTGGTCTACGGCGCGGGCTTCTTCCTGGGCAATCGGCTGGTCGGCAAGTTCGCGGACCGGTTCTCCTCGCTGACCGTGCTCACCACCGGGCTGGGCATCGTCACCCTCGGATCGGCCCTGCTGGCCGTGGTCCAGCACTGGTTCGTGCCCACCCTGGTGGCACTGTTCATCCTCGGCCTGATGGGTTCCGCACTGTTCATCCCGCAGCAGAGCCGGGTCTTCGTCGCGGGTGGCGACGTGGCCACCGTCGCCCTGAGCCTGAACGGGTCGATGAACTACGTCGGCACCGCGCTCGGCGCCGGCATCGGCGGTGCGGTGCTCTCCGTCGCCGGTGTGCTCTGGCTGGCGCCGGCCTCCGCCGTCATCGCCGCGCTGGTGGCGGGCTTCGCGCTGCTCACCGCGCCCGAGCGCAGGGCGGCGAAGGAGCCCGCACCCGCACCGGCCCAACAGACCGAGCTCACCCCGAACGAGGCATGACGCCCGGGTGATCGTGACCCGTCACGGTCACCCGGCGCAGCACGCCCGCGCAGATCGTGTTCGACGGTCTCCGGGGGCCGTCACGTTCCGGCGGACCGCCAGACCGCCCGAACGCCGCCGCTCAGCCGGCCGACAGTTCCGTCACCAGGCGCTCCAGGAGCGGTACGGGAATCCCGTGTCGCTCTGCCGCGCGCAGCACGGCGCCCCCGATCGCGTCGAGTTCCAGCGGGCGGCCCGCCTCCGCGTCGCGTTGCATGGACGACTTGCTGCCTGCCGGAAAGGTGTCGTAGCGCGCCAGGAGTTGAGCGGCATCCCCCGGCCCGCCGCAGGACCGGCTCACCGCGGCGGTCTCCTCGACCAGCGCCGCCAACTCCGCGCGCCGCTCGGACCGGACGTCGCCGATCGGCAGGCGGTAGCGGGTGGTGAGGAGGGCGAAGGGAGCCAGGAAGGCGAGTTTGGCCCACAGGACGGCGTTCTCTTCGGGCATCACCCGGGTGTCCACGCCGGCGGCCGTGAGCAGCGCGGCGAGCGGGGCGAGACGGTCCGGCGCACCGGCCACGTCGATCTCGACGAACGGACTGCCGTGCACGATTACTCCCGGCGCGGTGCGGGTCGACTCGACGCGGATCACGGCCGGCACCACCCGCCGCGCGCCGTGGCGTGCCCGCAGGGTGTCCAGGTGCTCGATGCCGTTGAGCAGGGGCAGTACGAGGCCGCCGTCGAGGAGACCGGGTGGCACGCGGTCGAGCGCCGTGTCGAGCGCGGTGTGCTTGACCGACATCAGGCACAGGTCGACCGGTACGCGCAGGAGGGTGTCCGCCTCGACCGGGACGGTGAAGTCGCCGAACTGCCCACTGTGCACCCGGATTCCGCCGTGCTGCAGGGTGTGTGCGGTCTCGTCGCCGGCGAGGCAGATCACCCGGTGTCCGGCGCGGGCGAGCAGCGCGGCGAGGAGTCCACCGACTCCTCCGGGGCCGAGTACGGCCACGGTCGAGCGGGACGGGGGCGGGGCGGGGACGCCGGTGAGCGGACGGGTGTCCGACATGGGTGGGGCTCCTCTCAGCTGGTGGGCCCCTGCGGGTCGGCACCCGTCGGCCGCCTCCACCGGTCCGGACGCGGCAGGAGGGGCGCGACGGGTTGCCGCCCTGGGCCCGGAACGATCATCGATGAGGAGCGAAAGGGCGTCAATCCTCGGGATTGCTTGCCCGTTCCCAAGGGATTCCTTGGGAACAGCGGGCCCCGCAGGTCGTGTTCGACGGCCTGCGGGTGTTCCTGCCCCGCCGTCAGGAGTGCAGCTCACCGCAGATAGGAATGGAACCCGCGGCCGCCCTTCCTTCCCACGTGGCCCTGCTGCACCAGGTCCGTGAGCAGCGCACGGGGCGTGTAGCGCCGGTCCGCCGGACATTCGAGCAGCACGTGCAGGGAATCCGGCACGGTGTCGAGTCCGATCAGGTCCGCGGTGCGCAGGGGTCCCATGGCGTGCCCGAAGCACTCCTGGAAGACACGGTCCACGGTCTCGGCGTCGGCCGTGCCCTCCTCAAGGACGGTCGCCGCGTCGTTGATCGTGGCCATCAGCACCCGGTGGGAGACGAAGCCGGGGGCGTCCCGCACCACGATCGCCTTCTTGCCCAGGGCGGTGAGCAGGTCCAGGGTCCGGCGGAGGGTGTCCTCGCCGGTGCCGGCGCCCCTGATCACCTCGACGGTGTCCTTGAGGTGCGCCGGGTTCATGACGTGCGTACCGATGACGTGGCCGGGGCGGCGGGCGGGGGCCGCGCAGCAGGCAAATCAGGCGGACGTCCTCGCGCATCCGCCGCGGGCCGGCCGCCAGCGCCTCCGGGGCGCGGTCCACGACCACCACGTCGAAGCCCGCCTCGGAGGCGCACAGCGCGATCCCGATGCCCATGGTGCCCGCGCCGACGACGCCCACCGTGCGGCGCCGGGCCCGCTCCGCGACGACCCGCACCGGACCGTCCTCAGCGGCCGGCGGCTCCGGCGCCGCGTAGTGCAGCAGGAGCCGCCCCGCCGTCCGCTCGGCCACCTCGAAACCGCCGAACCGGAGGTTCACCGGCATCACGCGGTTCACGTCGGTGGGGACGAACTCCGCGGCGGGGCGGCGCCCGGCGGCGAGCGTCTCGCGGACCACGTGGCCGATGAAGGCGGGGCCGACCCCGCGCGACATTCCAGGCAGGTCTCGGCCATGCCGACGCAGCCCCAGGCGACGGTGAAGCGCCCGTGGTCGAGGGCGGTGGCCACGACGTGCGACAGGCCGGGCCCGGGGCGCGCGACGACGTTGTCGCGGGGGACCCGGACCCCGTCGAGGCGCAGGTGCGCGATGTGCGCCGCGCGCATGCCCAGTTGTCCCGTGACGGGTTCGCGGGTCAGGCCGGGGCGGTGGCCCTCGCGCCCGGCCTGACCCGACTCGCGGACGACCTGACGACCGGCCGCTGGCACACCCGCTACGCCGAACTCCTCACCCTCGACACCATCGACGTCGGGTACCGACTCCTGGTGTCCGACGCCTGATCCACACCCGGGAGCTCAACGGCCCTCACCATATGGGAAGTTGACATCCCGCACGGTGCCGGCACGGTGCCGGGGCGAGCCGGCCGGCCGTGCGGCGCCGCCGCCGGGAGAAGGCGGCGGCACCGCGTCGGCCCTGGTTCACGTCGCGGTCATCCGGAGACGGCCTGGCCCCAGCTCTGGGATATGACGAACCTGGCGCTGCTCTGTTGGGACTCGGTGGGGAAGGTCGGCGTGCCGGTGACCTTCGGCAGCTTCGCCGCCGCGGCCTGGTCGAGCGTGCCGGCTTCCTTCATGGCGGTCATCAGGGCCGGGCGGGCGTATCCCTTGAGCCTGAGGTTCTGGCCCTCGGCGCTGTACAGGTACTCCTGCCACAGGCGCGCGGCCGCGGGGTGCGGCGCAGTCTTGTTGATGGCCTGCGAGTAGTACTGGGAGAACTGGCCGTCCGAGGGGACCGCGACCGTCCAGTCGAGGCCCTTGGACTTGAAGTCGTCGGTGTACCCGGTGTTGAGGTAGTCCCAGTCGATGCTGATCGGCGTCCGCCCCTTCTCGATGGTGGCCGGGGTGGAGGCGACGGGCGTCAAGTTGCCGTTCTTCTTCAGCTTGGCGAAGAAGTCGATACCGGGCTGGATGTCGTCGAAGGAGCCGCCGCTGGCGAGGGCGGCCGCGTACACGGCACCGAACGCCGAACCCGACTTGCCGGGGTCGCCGTTGAGCGCGACCTGCCCCTTGTACTGCGGCTTGAGCAGATCCTTGAAACTGGTCGGGCAGGTCCGCACCCGCTTGGCGTCGCAGCCGAAGGAGATATAGCCGCCGTAGTCGTTCGACCAACGGCCGATCGAGTCCTTCTGGTCGTCGGGGATGTCGGTGAAACCGGCGACCATGTACGGAGCGAGCAGCCCCTGCTGGGCGGCGCTCTGCGCGAAGGAACTGCCGAGGTCGAGGACGTCGGGCGCGTTGTCCTGGCCCTTGCGCGAGGTGACCGCGCTGATCTCGTCCTGGCTGGCGCCGCCGGGGTTCTCGACCTCGACCTTGACGCCGTACTTCTTCTCGAAGCCGTCGATCAGGGCGCCGTAGTTGGCCCAGTCACGGGGCAGCGCGATCGCATGCAGCGTGCCCTCCTTCTTGGCCTCCTCAGCCAGGGCGTCCATGCCGCCGACATCCTTGGCCGTGGTCGCGGCGGCCGCGCTCCGTCCGCCACCAGCGGCCGAGGTGGCGGAGTCCGCGCCACAGGCACTGAGGGTGAACACGGCGGCGGTGGCGAGAACACCGGTGAGGACGGCGGTTCTCGGCAGGGGGACGGTCACGGTCTCTCCAGGGGTACGCACAGAGGATTGAGGGGTTTCCTGTGGGGCCACACAGGGGATGCACGTGGGGGGTGAGCACCTGTCCGATGTCATAGCTGAACAAGCTGGCGCCTTAGTAGGCCCAACTATGGTGTCCGTCAGGTAAACATTGGGGAAACTGATGACCCCATTTCCCTCGCGATCACAGCTCGCGGGAGCCATCGCCGCACCTCACCCGGGGCGCACCCCGCCCGGCCGCCGATCTTCACCGGGACGACACAGCGGACACCCCGACACCGCAGGGCTTCACGACAGGGCCCGATTACTACACGCTCGCCCGATATCGGCTTGAACCGGCCACGACCCACGACCCACGACCCGCGTCCGCCCCCCTACCCCCTCCCCCGGACAGGACCGCCCGAGGTCGTTTCGACGCACGCAACTTGCCACACCTATCGATAATCAATAGATTTCCATCGTGACTCGATTGAAGGAGTGGCGTTGGGAAAGCTGACAGTGCTGGGGCTGCGCGCCGTGATGGTGACGCTGCACGCCGGATCGGTGTGCGCCCAGGCGGTGATGGTGTTGATGCTGACGGGCGCCATCCAGGAGACCGTCCTTGCGGACCGCCGGGCTCCGGTCCTCCTGATCGCGTTCCTGGGCGTCGTGACGGTCCAGGTCGTGCTGGTCTGCGTGTGGCGGCTGGTGACGATGGTGCAACGCGGAACCGTGTTCTCCCACGCCGCGTTCCGCTACGTCCATCTCGTGATCGGCGCGTTCGTGGCGGCCGCGCTCCTGGTGTTCGCACTCGGGGCGGTCCTGGCGTCGGGCCACGTCGTCCCCCCGGGCGTGGTGGCCCTGCTGGGCGGGGTGTGTCTGGCGGTCTTCGGGATCGCGCTCATCGTGCTCGTACTGCGGATGCTGCTCGCCCAGGCCGTCGCACGCGACGCCGAGGCGTCTCAGCTGGGGGCCGAGTTGGCCGAGGTGATCTGATGCCGATCGTCGTCGACATCGACGTGATGCTGGCCAAGCGGAAGATGTCCGTGGGCGAACTGGCGGACCGGGTGGGGATCACACCCGCCAACCTGGCTGTGCTCAAGAACGGCCGCGCCAAGGCGGTGCGCTTCACCACGCTCGCCGCACTGTGCGAGGTGCTCGACTGCCAGCCCGGAGACCTGCTGCGCTGGGAGCCCGACGGCCCCGGGGATGGGAACGGGAACGGGACCGCGCAGGAATCCGGGGCTTCCGTCCCGGCCGGTTCCTCGCCGCAGTAGCCGTGGCCGCGGTAGCCGGCCGGCCACCCGCACACGCCCGCCGGCTACGACGCCCCCGGCCGCCCCTGCCGCGCCATCCGCTCCACCTGATCTTCAACAAGCTCCCCCCGTGACGACCGGACGACGGCGCCCGCACACCGCACCCCTCACACCGCGCCCCGCGGCCGGGCCGTCGCCTTACCGTCGCCTGCCGCCAGTCGGCGCCTGCCGCGCAGCGAACGCACCGAGCGCACTGAACGCACCCATCGCACGGACGCACCGATCACGGACACCACAAGGAAGCGAGCAGACCATGACGACAGCACGCCTCTCCTGCCGCCCCGAGGGCACCGACAGCGCCGACGTACTGGTGGTCGGGGCCGGACTGGCCGGACTGAACACCGCCACGCTCCTCGCCCGACAAGGCCACGACGTGCTCCTGGTCGAACGCCGAACCAGTCTTGCCGGCGCGATCCGCACCACCGGAATCTTCGTACACAAGACACTCGACGACTTCCCGCTGCCCCCCGACTGCCTTGGGCCACCGATCCGACGCGTGGTCCTCTATCCCCCGAACCTCCGCCGCCCGGTCAGCCTCACCAGCCCGCGCGACGAATACCGGGTCGGCGACATGGCACCGCTCTACGAAGCGTCGGCCGCCACCGCGCTCGACGCCGGCGTACGGATCGCACTGGGCACGCGCTACACCGGCCGACAGGGCAACACCTTCCACCTGGCCGGACGCGACGGGCCGACCGCGGTCCGGGCCCGCTTCGTCGTGGGTGCCGACGGGGCCCGCTCAAGAGTCGCCCGCGACCTCGCTCTCGACCGCAACCACCACCTGATCGTCGGCGCCGAAGAGGTCTTCGAACTCCCCGGAAGCGACCAGCCACCGACATTCCACTGCGTGCTCGACCCCTCGCTCGCCCCCGGCTACCTGGCCTGGGTGATCAACGACGGGCAACACGCCCATGTCGGAGTCGCAGGCTATGCCGACCGCTATCCGGACGGTCTTCGCCGGGCCATGGAGCGGTTCAGCGCCTCGGCGCCCGGACTGAGAGGCGTCCAACGTCCCGAAACGGTGGAGCGGCGCGCAGGCCCCATACCCGTCGGCGGCCTGCTGCGCCGGATCAGCTGCGCCGACGGGCTTCTCGTGGGCGACGCGGCGGGCGCGGTCTCCCCACTCACCGCCGGCGGTCTGGACCCGTGCCTGCGACAGTCGAAACTCGCAGCCGAGATCCTCGACGACGCACTGCGCACCGGAACACCGGAAACGCTCACCCACTACGACGGAGCCGCACTCCGCCCCCGCTTCCGCGGACGACTCACACTGCGCCGGCTCTTGGCCCAGGTACGGACGCCGACCACGGCGGCAGCGGCATTCACCCTGCTGCGCACACCGTTCGGCCGGGCCGCGGCAAGCCGAGTCCTCTTCGGCGACAGATCCTTCCCCGACCCCACACCCACATGAACAACTCACCGAGCGAGAGGCCAAGTTCATGCCCGCGTTCCCCATATCAGCGGCCACGAAGCGCATCACCATGACGGCAGGGCTGCTTGTCACCTGTGGACTCCTGTCGGCCTGCGGTGCCACGAGCACTGACGTGACGTACAAGGCATGGACCGAAGGAGGCACCCTCAAATCCGTCCGGCACGACTACATCGACGGCCCCAACGGAGCGGTCAGCGTGCCGGCCAAGGTGAGCGGAGCCACCTGGAGCACCCAGGAGGACGGCGGGCACACTCCACGCCTCGAAGTCGTACCGACCGGCAGGAGCGTGGCGCACTGCCTCCTGACGGAAGGCGACGACCACGTTCTGGCCCAACGCAAGGGAGACCCCGGCCAACCGGTGGCGTGCTCTGCCCAGCGGTAGCACAGGCACCGCGCGCCGCTGCGGGACCGTCATCGCGGACCATCCCCGCCGCGCGCGACGCTGACGCAGCGCCCCGATCCGAAGCGGCAGGCTACGCCGGCTTGCGGTAGCGGACGTACTCGTTCTGACGCCGGAACCCCAGCTCAGTCGCCGGGGCCGCCGGCATCCCTCACGCACGATCACCGGGATGCGATCCGGTGCGACAGGGCCTGCTCGTACGCCTGGAAGCCGTCCTCGACGCCGAGGAAGATGTCGGCGAAGGTGAGGTAGCCCTCGCTGATCACAGGGGTGTCGCGCAGGGCCTCGATGAGGAAGTAGTACGCGCCCAGGTCCTCGGTCTCCAGCACGGCGAAGTCCGAGACCCGCCCGGTGAACGCCTCGGCGTCGAAGAAACGGGCCGTCACACGGTCCGCGTAGGCGGCGAAGACCGGCTCCAGATGCGCCGCACGCATCGCGTTGCGCTGCTCGCGCGACAGTGCCAACCACCGCTCGGTGACTGTGTAGGTGAGGACGATGCCGTACTTCATGAGGTTCCCCCGAAGAGATTGCTAACACCGTTAACTTTCGGGAGAAGGTAAAGTGATAGGCGTTAACTTTGTCAAGCGGAAGGCGGACGGGTCGCCGTGCCGAGCACTCCGGGAACCCCCACAGGCAGGCGCCGTCACCGCGTCCGCGAAGAGGCGCTGACCGAGATCCTGAGCACCGGCAGACGGCTCCTGGTCGAGGAAGGCCCGGCCGCCGTCACGCTGCGGGCCATCGCCCGCGAAATGGGCATGACCGCACCCGCCCTCTACCGCTATTACGCCGCACACCGGGACCTGATCCAGGCACTGGCCTCGTCCCTCTACGACGAGTTGGCCACGACCCTGGCAGCGGCCCGCGACCGCCACCCCGCCTCCGAACCGGGGCGGCAGCTGGGCGAAGTGTGCCGCGAGCTGCGCCGCTGGGCACTGGCCCACCCCCAGGAGTTCGGGCTGCTGTTCGCCAAACCGCTCACGGACGCCGACACCGCACCCGGCTCCGCCGCACACGACCCCGGCTGGCGCTTCGGAGGCGTTGTCCTGGACCTGATGGTCCAGCTATGGCGCCGCGGAAACATCAAGTCACCCGCCGACCTCGACCCGGCCTGGACCGTCCAGTTGGAGGAGGTGCGCGAACACCTCTCCGGCGAACCCGTGCCCCTGGAGGTCATCTACGTCTTCGTCTCCTGCTGGGCCCGCCTGTACGGAGCCGTGGCCGTGGAGGTCTTCGGCCACCTCGACTTCGCCCTGACCGACCCCGCCCCGCTCTTCGACCACACCGTCCGCGACATCCTCACCGCACTGGGAGAGCCGCGGACCGCTCCCCGCTGAGAATCGGCAGAACCGCGGGAGGCGCCGATAGGGTGGCAGATCATGGACACGGGGACAGAAGCAGAAAACACGATGGTCGCGGTCCCGCCGGGACAGGTGACGCTGTCGGACCGGCGGACGCAGAGAGGTTGGCACGTCGAGGTCGCACCGTTCCAGCTGTCGGCGTTCCCGGTCACGCAGTCGCGGTACGCGCGGGTCACCGGTCGGCGGCCGAGTAGCGCCCGAGGCGACCGGCTGCCCGTGGAGGGCGTCTCGTGGTGGGACGCGGTCCAGTTCTGCAACGCGCTGTCCCAGCGTGAGGGGTTGACGCCCGCGTACCGCCTCGACACCACCGCCGAGACGGCCGAATGGGACGGTTTCGCGGACGGGTACCGACTGCCGACCGAGGCCGAATGGGAGCACGCCTGCCGTGCGGGTACCACCGGCCCGCGGTACGGCCGGCTCGACGAGGTCGCCTGGCACCAGGGCAACTCCGGTGGGCGGATCCACCCTGTTGGCGACAAGCAGCCCAACGCCTGGGGCCTGTACGACATGCTGGGCAACGTGTGGGACTGGTGCTGGGACGTCTACGACGCCGAGGTGTACGGCACCTACCGGGTACTCCGTGGTGGTGGATGGGCCGACGAGCACTGGAGCTGCCGGGCATCGGTGCGGCGGCGCAGCCACCCGACCTTCCGGATCGACGACGTGGGATTCCGCATCGCGCGCTCCGCACCGCCGCATCGGCTGTGACCGTCTCATGCGGGACTCCGGCCTGGTGCGACTCGGCCGCATGCGTCACCGTCACGCGATCCGGCCCTTCGGTGTGGCGGAGTCGCGGGCCGCTCCGCCACACCTTCGAACCATGGACTTACCCGGCCTTTCAGCTACGCCCGCGGTAGGCCGTGGGCGTCAATTCCCCTTCTGCTGACGCTCGTCGGTTGCGCCCGTGTCGTCCTTGCCGGGTACGGCCTGTGGCGGGGCGTGGGGAGCCTTCCGCTGCTGGGGCTGCTCCACTTTCTTCTTCGAAAGGAAGACCCCGGCGTTGCGCACCTGGCAGGACTTCTTCTCCGCATCGGTCATCGGTCGCGTCTTGAGCACCACCGAGTTCTTGACCCCCTCGGTGTCGTTGGGGGCGGGACTGGTGATGGTGTCGGGCCCCAAGTACCAGTAGTAGTGGCCGTCCTGGGGATTGTCGTAGTGCGTCTGCCAGTAGCCCGTGAGTTCGCGCATGACCTGGGCCCGGGATATCCAGCCGACCTCGCCGGGCTTGACGGTCATCTCCAGGCTGGCGCTGTCCGAGTGCTGCGTCATCCACGTGTGCCCGTACTTGGCCTCCACGCTCGCTTCCACGACTCCGGCGATCTTGCCCCGGCCTTGATGGACACGTCGAACGAGTCCGTCGACCCGACGGTGTCGCTCCAGGTCAGCGTCTGCTTCGCAGGCGACGTGGTGCAGTTCCACATCGTGTCGGACACCTGGTGGTAGCCACCGAGATATGCCTTGCCGATCGCCGGACCCTCCGACTCGTGCCGGTACGGGCCGTTGAACGTGCACTTGCCGGAACCGCTCGCGCAGTCCTTCAGGACCCGATCGCCCGTCATGGCGGAAGCCGGCAGCGCCGCCAAGCCGATCAGTGCGGTGCACGTCACACCGACGCCGAGGATGCGCCAACTCCAGCTGCGTCAGTGCTACGCGGGCGCTGTACCGCCAGCAGACGAAGAAGCGGTTGACAGTGCCGCAGCAATGGCCCTGGGGCGTACTTCAGGAAGCGTGGGCGGACGGCCGGCGACCGAAGCAGCGGTCTACGACGACCTCGTCCGTGAGATACGACATGGAGCGTAGGGCCCGGAACGCCAACCGCCGGAGCCGGACCCTGTTGTGCGGATCCTCCGACAGCGGCTCCATCGTCGGGCCAGGTGGCCTGAGTTGCCGGCGGAGCAGCGCGGTGCACAAACATCGACAAGCACAGATGCACGGTTCCCGATGTTTAGTCAGCCATGAAGGGCGATTCCTGGAAGACGCTTACCAGCGAGGTGTTTTGGGGCGTCTCCGAGCGGTGCGCCGAGTTCCTCACGGAACCAAAACCGCCTGAGCCACGTCTTCCCATCAACGTAACGTGCCCCGCTGGCCGAGATCGTCCGGGCGCCGCAGATCCGGCACGGGTCACGCGATCTGAGTAGCATGCCGAGCTTCGGCAAATGAGAGTCGTTCCATAATCGCACATCCGAACGATGAACGGGGGCTAACTCATGAGCATCAGGTGCGGCAGGCCAAGGATGAGGATCATCCTTGCGGTCGCCACGGCTTCAGCAATGGCAAGCGGGTTGGTGGGCGTTGTCGGAGCCGGAACGGCCGCGGCGCAACCGCTCTCACACGCATTCGGCTACACATGCTCGTCGCCGCTGCTCGGCGCTCAGGCATTCACAGTGGAGGTCGAATCGGGCATCCCGAATTCGGTCGCGGTGGGCGCGCCCAGCAGGACCCTCACCGTCAACGCGGTGGCGACGGTGGGCGCGAGTTTCACCCGGTGGCTCGCCATGGCCGGCATGAAGACCCTCGGGGGCACGGTGGACGCGAGGGCCCATGTGGCCGCACCACAGGACGACTTCGACGTCACGGTGCCCTTCCATATGGCGACGGCCAACGTCCCGGCGTCCGGCTCCTTCAACGTCACGGCAACCGCCAGCGCGACCACCCCCACCTTCAGCCATCCCGGCAAGGGGACGATCACCGCCGGCGGCCTCACCCTCCACCTCGTCGCGTCGAACGCGAGCGGCGGCCTGGTACTGAAGGGCGACGCGCCGTGCACCCTGAACCCCGGCCAGAGCAATGTCGTGGCGTCCTTCGACGTCACGAAGCCGAGTTCGGCGCCCTCCGCCACACCGAGCCCTTCGTCCGGATCGGCGGCCTCCGCCACTCCGAGGCCGACGACCGGATCGGTGGGCGTCGCCGGGCCCAAACCTTCGGTGTCCGAGGGCACCACCGGCCCCACCGCCCACAGCGCGATCACGCCCGGCAACCCGAGCCCCAGGGCCTCCAACACCCCGCCGGTGACGCACTCCACCCATGCGAAGCCGAGGTCGACCGAACCCACGATCGTCAATAGGGCCTCGGCCGACGGGCCGGACACCAAGGATCTCATCCTGTTGGCCGTGGGCGTGCTCGCCGCATGCGCCGCCGCCTTCGGCCTCGGCGCGCGGCTGAAGAACCACCGCCGCACCGGTGACGACGGAGCGGATCAGCGGTACATCGATCCGAAGCACGGCTTGCTCATCGAAGGCATCACGGACGGCATCAAGGACGGCGTCAAGGACGGGAAGGTCGACGCCGGTTGCCACGGGGAGAGCTCGAATGCCGCTGTCCCCCAGCATCGAGGGCGCGGCGGTAGGGCAACATCGCACGGCAGCATGGGAAGGAAGGTCACGGACGGCCGCAATGTTGTGACGGCACGTCATGTTCCGCACCAGGCAGGGCGTCATGGCGTCGGCGCGCGGACCTGCGGTGGCACCGATCTGAACGGCCAACTCCAGGACTTGCTGCAAGGAGAAGATGTCAGTGTCGTGACCGACGAGAAGCCCGGCACCGAGTACGTTCGACAGGTGCGGTGAACGACCACCGTCTGTGTGGCGGAGGCTCGAACAGGGCAGCAGGCAGGCATGGTTGCCTGCCTGCTGGATGTGGCGAGAACGGCCGCTGAAAACCGACTGTCGGCGCGAACGGGGAGGTTCCTCTGTTGACTGAGATCGGCCCTTTACCCGGCCGAACCGTGCCTGCGGCTGAAGCAGTAGCGGGTACGTACGGCGTCGGCGTGCCGACCGGGGACGAGAACGCACGGGCCGTACAGGCCACCGGGGCGCGCAGTCTCTCCGTCGCGGACCATGCCGGGTTCATCGCCACCGGCGATGGCGCGACGAACATCCGGCACTGGTGAGCGTCGTGCCGGATCCACAGGAGTCGGGGCCCGCTGCCCGTGCCGCTGACCAGTCGGGCGGTAGAGGGCCGATCACGATCGGGGACGTCTCGGGCATTGTCGCTATCGGTGACCACACGGTCAACGTGCTTTTCAACAAAGGGTTTTCCGCTGAGGGCGCGCTGACAGAGTTGGTCGAGAAACTCGTTCATGCCGTGCGCGCCGAGCGTCGCTCCGTTGATGACGCGTTGGCCGACAAGGCCGATCTGCTTGCCGGTGATGTCCGTGCGCGCCTGCAGTATGAAGTGGAGCAACTGGGGCTGGCGGATCGTGAGTTGCCCGTGCGCTGGCAACCGGACGAGATCACGGCCGCCCTTGAGCAGGCGAAGTCCCGCTGGCTGATAGTGCTGGGGCGGGCAGGCTCAGGGAAGAGCGTCCTGGCCCTACGGTTCGCACTGGCCCGCCTGGAAGCGCGTCCTGACGCCGGCAAGGCACCGGTGCCGGTGATCTTCAGCCTCGGATCATGGAATCCCAGCACTACCTCGCTGTGGGACTGGTTGATCGCCCGGTTGGAGCGTGATCAGCCCTATCTCGCCACGGCAAGCCCCAGCGGTAAGACGTGGGCCGCCGCGCTGGTGGGTGCCAACTACGTGCTGCCGATCCTGGACGGGTTCGACGAGATCGCCACCGGTTTGCGCGAACGTGCACTGAAAGCACTCAACAGGTCCACCTTGCCGCTGCTCGTGACCAGTCGTCACAAGGAATTCGATGCCGCCAGGAGAGAAACCAAGGTTGTGCCCTCCGCCGCCGCTATCGAATTGGTCGACCTCGACCTGGACGACTCCATCAAGTACCTGCAGGAGGCAACCGACACAACTCTCCCCGACAGTCCGGACGTTGCTCCCCAGACCGGGTGGGCTTACGTCCTCAGTGAGTTGCGCCACCGTCGCCACACACCGAACGTCGCCAATCTCGCCGCCGTGCTGACCACCCCCTTGATGGTCACACTTGCCCGATACGTTTACGAATCCGAACTTGACCCGTCGGACCTGTTGAAACCTGGGAAGTTCGGCACCCGAGAGGCCCTTGAAAGGCACCTCTTGGATGCCTTCATCCGTACCGCCTACGAGCGCTTTCTCAGCGACGAGCCCACTGCACGAGAACACCGGCGCTGGGACGTCGAACGGGCCCAGCACTGGCTCGGCTACCTCGCCGCACATGTGACGGAACTCAACACGCCCGACATCGAATGGTGGCGGCTGGGGACCACCGTGAAGCTGCGCTGGCGCATGCTGTGGGTCGGGATCACGGTCGGAATCGCGTCCGGACTCGTGGCCGGGCTCCTGTTCGGGTTCGAGGCGTGGCTCATGTACGGGCCCGCGTACGGGCTGAGGTCGGCAGGCATCACCGGCCCGGTGGACGGTCTCGGGCTGGGCCTGACCTTCGGGCTCATGCACGGGTTCGTCACGAAGATGAAGGTCGGCGGCCCGAAGTTCGAACCGTCGCTCATGGAGGTCAGGCTTCAGGGCTGGGCGAAGAACGGGACGAAGACACGACTGCGGGAGAACTTCCGCCCCAGAGTCATGGGCGGGCTCGCCGGCGGTCTCCTGTTCGGACTCCTGTGGGCGCTCGGAGCTGCGGCCATTTCGGCCCTCCTGGGTTTTTCCGGGTCCGCAATCGCGCTGAATTCTGGGGTGCTGCTTGCGGCGGGGACCGGCCTGGGGCTCGCGATGGGACTCATCGCCGCGATCGGAGCCGGGTTCGAGACCGTCATCCCGAGAGAGAAGCGCGCCCACCCGTCGGACCTGTTGAACACGAACCGCGCCACCGTGCTCAAGCAGACACTCACTATCGGGCTCGTGATCGGGGCCGGGTACGGGATCATATTCGGGCTCGCGACGAACAGTGCCCTGTCTGGACTCGGGGCCGGGCTGGCGGCCGCATCCGTCATCGCGCTCGGGGTCGGCACCATGACCGCCTGGGGGCGTTGGGTGGTCCTGGCCCGAATCTGGCTGCCCCTGGCGGGATGGTTGCCGAGGGACCTGGACGCGTTCCTGCGGGACGCCTGCAAGCGAGAGGTCCTGCGCCAGGTCGGCACGGTCTACCAGTTCCGCCACGCCCAGCTCCGGGACCACCTGTGCGAAACCGCCGACACCCCGCCCGAGCGCATCGTTCACCGCACCAGCAACCTGGACCGCCTCTTCAACGTCACCGACACCGATGGCGACGGCTACGTCGACGGGGCCGACTACCAGCGGATCGTCGATCGCTACCGAACCGCCTACCAACTCGCCCCGGACGCCCCCGAGGTGAAGGCTCTGGCGTCCTTCTACCGGGAGTACTGGACCGGGCTGCAGCGCCACGCGAAGACCCACGGCCGCCTGTCCCGCGAACAGCACCGCACCGCTGCCGGCGCGACCACCGCGGACCCGGCTCTGCGCGAACCGGTGGCGGTCTTCGGAGCGACGGTGTTCGAGGTCATCGACGCGGACCGCGACGGCTGCATCGGCGAGCGGGAGCTGACGCGCTACCTCGAAATGTGGGACCTCGCCGGGGACGCCTCGCGCGTACTGGGCCAACTGGACACCGACGACGACGGCTGCCTCAGCAAGGACGATCTGAGCCGCGCGATCAACGCGTACTTCCACTCCCCCGACCTGGGGGGCACGGGCAGCGTGTTCTTCGGCGTCGGGTAACCCCCAGGGGCAGCTCCGGCTACGACACGCGTCCGACGACAACTCCGCGCCACACCCTGCCAGTCGACCCGGTCGACCCGGTCGGCCCGGTCGGCCCAGTCGATCCGGTCAGTCCGGTCGACTACCAAGCCTTCAAGGACTCGATCGAGGTGCTGGCCCCCGAGGACGTGGCAGCGGCGATCGCCTTCGCGTACCAGCAGCCGCAGCGCGTCACCCTGCGCGAACTGGTGCTCGCGGCCACCGCCCAGGCTGCATGACCTGCGGCCCGGTCAGCCGTACATCGCCACACGGTAGAGAGCGGCAAGCGCGTCGTCGATGGGGTGGAGCTGCGGCGTGCCCGAGGAGTCGAGCCTGTGCCACCGTTGCAGGTTGACCGCGACGGCCATCTGGCGCTCGCCGTCGGCACGGATCATGGCTAGCGCTCCGGCACCCCACACCGTGCCGCCGTGGCCCCAGAAGGTGCTCTGACCGGCGGCTTCCATCGGGTACAGGCCGAGGCCGTAGTCGATCGTCTTTCCCTCTTGGGAGACGACCGGGACGGTGCGTTGCATCTGCGCCAGCGACGACGGACTGACGATCTCGCCCGCCAGCAGCATGCCGAAGAAGCGGTTGAGGTCCGCGACCGTAGAGATCAGCGAGGCGGCCGGCCCGACCCATGACATGTCGTGGACGCTGTAGTCGCGCGGCGGGTCGATCATGCCGAACCACGCCTCGTACATCTGCGAGTGCGGCCCGTCGACGTATGGAGTGGTGGGGAGTTCGGTGTCCCGGAGCCCGGCGCGTTCGATGACGTTCCGGGTGATGTACTGCTCGGCCGGAGTGCCGGTTACGTGTTCCAACAGTGCGCCGAGGAGCAGGTAGTTGGTGTTGGAGTACAGCCCCGGAGTGCCACCCGGGGCGCCGGCGGGAGGTGCGGTGACCCCCATCTCGATCAGTTCGGTGGAGTGAAACCGCGTGAGCCGGTGGTCGTCCAGGCTCGCCGGCCTGGTGTCCGCGAAGGGGGGAAACCCCTTGAGGGACGGGTAGGCGTAGGGGAGGTACTCGGCCAGGCCACTGGTGTGGTTGATCAACATCCGGACCGTGATCGCGTCACCGCGTTCCCCGGGAACCAGCTTCGGAAGGTACCGGCTGATCGGCGTGTCCAGACCGATCTGGCCGCGCTCGACCTGCTGCAGCACGGCGGCGACGGTGAAGGTCTTGGTGATGCTGCCGACGCGATGCTGCATGTCGGCGGTGACGGGGCGACCGGTGGCGACATCGGCGACCCCGGCGGCGCCGCGCCAGACCTCGTCGCCGTCGCGCACCTCGGCGAACAGGCCGGGCATCCCGGCGCGGTGGACGTCTTCCATGGCGGCGTTCAGCTTCGCGGGATCCAGTGGATTCCTCACAACATGCGTCCTTTCGTATGCCCCGGGGCGGGTTCCACGTAGGTCGCCTGACCGGGGTGACAGGGCACGAGCAGCAGCACGCCGCCCCACATGCCGCCGGGGCCCTCGGCGCACTCATGCCCTCATTATGCACGCAGTGCGTGCAACACCAAGCGCATAAGTTGGACCTCTGACGTCGCACCTGACTGGTCGGGTCTCCGCGACATCCGTCCCGACTGTCCCAGGCAGGCCGCCAAGCCCTTTATTCCTTACGGGAGATGATGTACTGCGTGACGGCCGTGGACCCGGCCAGGATCACGGCGGCGATCGCGAGCATGCCGGCGGCGGGAGCCAGCAGCTTCGCCGAGTCGGAGGTCGTCGCCATCAGGTTGAAGAGCCGATTGACCGGCGGCATGCCCTTGACGAAGAGCGTGACCATCACCAGCGCGAGGGCGGCCACCAGCGCATACCCCTGCCGCCTGAAGACCAGCCGCGAGCAGAGTACTCCGATGGCGATGCCCACCAGTGCGCAGGTGAGTTGTCGGTCATGATCACGGCCAGCACCCCGTGGGCATCGGCGTCCAGCCCTGACCACGGCTCGTCGAGTACGAGCAGCCCCGAACCGTTCCCACCCGTGAACGCGACGACCTCGCCCGCAGGGGCCTGCACGTCGACGTCCCTGAGGATCCAGTCACCCCTGCCATAGCGCTTGCTCACTGCTTCGAGGCGTAACAAGCTGACTCCTCATCGGGTGTGGCCGTGTCATCCGGCCGCGTGCAGGCCCGCGCTGCCGCCACGACCCTCTCCAGGGCCGAGGCGTGCCGCTGAAGTGCCTGCCGCCCATGTGCGGTGAGTTGCAGGTGGGTGTGGCGTCCGGTGCGGTTCCGTGTTTTGCGTACCTCCACATAGCCGGCCTCTGCCAGCGCCGCGACCTGCTTGGACAGGGCCGAGTCGCTGGTCCCGACCGTGTCCCGTACGAAGCCGAACTCCGCCCAGTCGGCCGGAGCCAGCAGCGCGACGACCGAGAGCCGGGCCGGTACGTGCAGGAACTCGTCGAAGTCCGGATCCATCAGCCGTGGTCGTCCCGGCGGGTGATGGCCTTGACGATCGGGCGGGCCGCATAACCGGCCACCAGGGTCGCCACGGCCGCGACGGCCCCGGCGATCACACTGGGCTCCGGCAGCTCCAACAGCCGGGCGCAGACCACCGCCGCCACGAGGATCAGGGTGACAACTCCCCCCAACCACAGGGAGAACGTCCACTGGGCGCGGGACGGCTTCCGGTGGACCGGCGCCCGCCGCTGGTGCACGTACAGCATGCCCGCCATCAGGCCGCCCGCCGCCAGGAGGGTGAGGGTGCGCCAGATCGACGGCCGCGCCGAAACCGAACACGGCCAGCTCGGTGACGCGCCCGTAGGGGAGCGAGGAGCCGTGGCGCACATACGAAAAAAGGTGGGCGCCTTGGGGGACCCGGCTACCGAGAGCATTCAGGCGACCCGTTCGTCGGGTCCAGCCGCTCGGAGGGGAACGGGAGTTGCTCGCCGCCGCTCGCGGGCCGCACCGGTGGAAAGCCTGCTCCGCGGCTCCGCGTTCTCTCAGGCAGGGGCCAGCTGCATCAGGGTGACCGGGGCCTGCGGCAGGTGCAGTGCTTGGAGTCGCAGTCCGGCGCGGGCGTAGAGGCCTTCGAACTCCGCGCGGGTGCGGACCCGGGCGCTGCCCATGCACATCTGGAACAGGTCGACCGTGCGGCCCATGTGGAAGGGGTGCCCTGACGGGCCGGGGTCGGTGTCGGTGTCGGTGTCGGTGTCGGTGTCACGGTCCGCCAGGCAGTCGAGGACGAGGACCCGCCCGTGGTTGGGGAGCACGGCTGCCACGTTGCTCAGCAGCCGCACCGCGTGCTCGTCGTCCCAGTCCATCAGCACGAACGACAGCAGGTAGGTGTCGCTGCCCTCGGGGACGGCATGGAACATGTCACCGCCCTCCACGGAGCACCGGTCCGCCAGGCCCGCGTCCGCCAGTGCCTGCCGGGCGTCGGCGACGGTGCTCGGCTGGTCGAAGAGGGTGCCGCCGATGTGGGGGTTGGCGGTGAGGATGGCTGTCAGCACCTGTCCCCGGCCGCCGCCGACGTCGACGATCCGGTGTACGTCCCGGTAGTCGTAGGAGAGCGCGGTGGGGATCTGGAGAGCCTTGGCCACAGACACCATTCCGGCGTCGAACACCCGCCGCTCCTCGGGCTGTTGGTGCAGCCAGTTCCAGTAGTAATCGGTCCCGAGGACGTTCTTGATGGGGGTGGCACCGGTGGAGACCGCGTGTTGGAGTTGCTCGAAGACCCGCCACATCCACGGCTCGCTCTGCAGCACCGCGAGGTCCCGCATCGACCGGGGGTGGTCGGTACGGAGGTGCTGGCCCAGGTCGCCGAGGGCGAACAGGCCGGGCGAGACCTCGCGGATGACCCCGACACCGGTCAGCGACCTCAGCAGTCGGAGGAGTCCTTGCGGTTCGCAGTCGGTTCGGGCCGCCAGGTCGTCCACGGTCCGGTGCTGATCGCCGAAGGCGTCCGCGATGCCCAGTCGTGCGAACACGCCTACGGCCTGGCCGATCCAGAACCACAGGGTGATCTCCACCAGCCGCACCGCGGCCGGATCGTGCACCTGTCTTCCGCTGTCGTGTGACCGACTTCCGGCATTCGTCGTGGTCATCGATTCATCGCCGCCTTCCCGACACGCAATAGGTTTCAAAGCCGAGACGTGCATGTGCCTTTGGTGGGGACGGTCTCACCGGTGGATATCGGTGACCGTGCCCCTTGTCTGCCACGGCGTGCGCCTCCGCCGGCGCCAGCCCTGGCCCTACCCGAAGGATTCCGAATTTCACACGTGCATCAAGAAGGAGCGGACTTCGCTGGCCATTTCCTCCACGGATTGGGCCATGAACAGCTTTCCCTGGTAGGTAGAGATGTCGTAATCGGATTCGATCATTTCCTGGATGGAGAACTTCTCGACCGGGTAGGTGCCGAGCTTGTCGAGTTCACCGGTCGACGAGAGGAGGGCCGCCCCGTACGCCTTGGCCTGGCCGTCCTCCTGCACGAGCCCGGTCTCCATCGTGAACCAGAAGACCTGGCTGATCGCCTGGAGTTCCCGCGCACAAGTGGCGTTGTTCGTGGCTTCGCCGAAAAGCCGGTAGAGGTCGGCGAAGAGCGGGTCGGAGAGCATGACGACGTGCCCGACGAGTTCGTGGAGCATGTCGGGTTCCGGGCTGTAGTGGGGCCGGCTGGGGCAACGCAGGTACAGGGCCGTCGAGAAGATGTCGGCGGCGAAGCGCCCGTAGAAGTCCGTAACGGGGGTGAGCCCGTCGACCGGAAGCAGTTGGAATCCCGTGGAGTTGTTGAGGCGCTGTCCGAGGTCGTCGATCCTGGGCGCGCGGTCGGCGGGCAGCGGCAGGCGATTCTTGGCCTGGAGGTAGCGTGAACTGGCGACGCGGGGGTGCATGGCGTTGAGCTTCGACACCATCGTGCCCCATAACAGGTCTTCCTCCGCGCTGTAGGCCACCGGATGCGAGTTGAGCCCGCCCGCCCTGCGGATCGCCTCCGATATTTGTTGCCTGCGTCTGGCGCAGGGCTCATCGAGCCGGCCGCCTTCCGCCACATGGTGCTCATTCGCGCGATTCATGGCTGATCACCGACTCCTGTTCCACTGATTCCAGGGGCTTGGCGAACGGAAGAATTTCCCACCGGGGGCGCTCGACAGAAGGATCTCCCGATGGGTGCCCTACTGCCTCATCAGGCGACCGATGGAGTGAAACCCGTTCCCGCCGCCTCCGCCTTCTCACGTACCCGCGTTCGCCGCGTTCGACTATTCGGGTGTCCGTCACAGGTGCAGCGCGGCGCAGCGCCGTCCGTGAATTACCCGTTGGCGAATCCTGGACGCGTGGACGACGAACGCAGGGCCTGCCCGGGTCCCTCCCCCGGTCCACCTCCAGCTCCTCATCGCTCTTCACATGGAGCGCGGTCCGAAGAGCCTCCGGATGTGCGTCGTTCAGCCGACGATCTCGGGCCGCAGCTTTCCTCAACGGGGGCTATCCCCAACACAGTTGACGGGTCTGCTGGATGGGCCGCCGTCGCGATGCGAAGCAGGATCGTCGAGGAGTACCCCGACCGAGGCTTTCGGGAGGGAGAAATTCTTGAAGATCAGGGGGGCGGTATGCGGGTCCGGTGGGCTGTGTGGCTGATGGTGGTGCTGGCTGCCCTGGCGGCAGCAGGCGGGGTCGCCGTGGCGCGTCCCGCCGGGCAGGGCACCGAGGAGAGCGTGGCGTTCCGCAGTGGGGACTTGACGCTGCACGGTACGGTCACGGTGCCTGGCGGGGCGGCAGGGCGGCGGCCCGGGATCGTGCTGGTGCACGGTTCGGGTCCCGAGAAGCGGGCGAACTACCGGGCCGAGGTCCAGGCCATGGCACGAGTCGGGTTCGTGGTTCTCAGCTACGACAAACGCACCACGGGCTACTCGCAAACACGGCGGTCCTACGCCCGACTCGCCGACGACGCCCTGGCCGGCGTCCGGCTGCTGAGCAGGCGTGCCGATGTGGATCCCCACAAGGTCGGGCTCTGGGGGTTCAGCGAGGGCGGCTGGGTCGCGCCGCTGGCGGCCTCGCGCTCGACGCAGGTCTCGTACGTGGTGCTGGTCGGCGCATCGGGGGTGTCCCCGGCCAGGCAGTCGGCGTGGTCTCTGGAGAACAAACTTCGGCACGAAGGCATCGGGGGATCACCGCTGCGGAGCATGTCGGTCACCGGGACGCGGTTGCTCACGGATGCCGGTCTGTTCCCCGAGGCGGATTACGACCCGCTGCCGGCGCTGCGGCGGTTACGCCAACCCGTGCTCGCCATGTGGGGAAACGACCAGCAGTCACCTCCCGCGGAAAGCGCCGGCGTCATCGAGAAGGCGCTGCGCGACGGCGGCAACACCGATGTGACGCTCCGCTTCTTCCCGCACGCCGACCACAAACTGCACGCCTCACCCGACGGTTTCCAACGGGGCAGGCAGCTGACGCCCGGCTACGTCGACACCATGGCGTCCTGGGTAGCAGGACAGGGGCACCGGGCCAACGACGCTCTGCCCCACCAGGTCCGGCAGAGCCGGGCTCTGGCCCCTCTCCGCGGATACCAGTCATCCGCGGCACAGGCCGTAGGCGTCCTGTTCATGGTCGTTTCGTTCGCCGCGTACCTGTTGGGGGAACTGGTGCGGCGCCTGCGCGGGCGCCCTTGCGCTGCCGGGGCCGGCCGGGCACCGCGATGGCTGGCCACGACCGGACTGGCCACCGTGCTCGGCTTGCTGGGATACCTCGGCCTCGTGGCGACGACGCTGACCCCCGGCCCGGTGCTCGGCAGCCGTCCAGTGCTCTGGCTCGTCCTGCAACTCCTGACGGCCGGGACGGCACTGGCGACCGCGGCCACTGCACTGGGCTGGTGGCGGGCCAGGGCCTCGGCAACGGGCCGGACCCACGCCCGCCTCGGGCTGCTGGCGCTCGCCGGCGCGGTGTTCGTTCCCTGGGCACTGTTCTGGGGCCTGATGACGCCGTAGTCGACGCACTTCGAGGACGGCCGGGTAGACGGGCGCGAGCACACGACTCCCCGTCCCGCTACGGGACTTGAACGTCTAGGACTTGTCCAGCCGATCAAGTTCGTAGCCAGATGGTGAGGGCTGCCGCTGTCGCGGTGCCGAGGTAGACGTAGCCGCGCTTGTCGTAGCGCGTGGCGACGGCCCGGGACTGTTTCAGGCGGTTGATCGTCCGCTCGACTGTGTTGCGCCGCTTGTAGCGGTCCTCGTCGAAGCCGGGTGGCCGTCCGCCCCGTGTGCCTTTGCGTAGGCGGGCGGCCTTGCTGTCCGTCTTCTCCGGGATCGTGTGCCGGATACCGCGGCGCCGCAGGTACTCGCGGCACGGTCCGTTGCTGTAAGCCTTGTCGGCCGCGAGACTGTCCGGCTTCTTGCGGGGCCTGCCCGGCCCGATCCGCGGCACGCGGATCTTCTCCAGGACGGGCTTGAACTGGGTGCAGTCAGCCCGCTGGCCTGCGGTGACGATCAGGGACAGCGGGCGGCAGAGACCGTCCGCGCTCAGGTGGAGCTTGCTGGTGAACCCGCCCCGCGAACGGCCCAGGCCCTCACCTGCAGCACCACCTCCACCAGGCGGGCGGCCAGGCTCTGCCACGGCGCTTCGTCCTGGTGTTCCGCCAGTTCGGCCCCCTTTGACGCGGGGGCCGGCGGCGGATCGGTGCGGGCGCCGGCCGCATGCTGATGCGCGCGGACGATGGTGGAGTCCACCGAGATGTCCCAGTCGATCTCACCCACCGCATCGGCTGCGGACTGGACCTGCTGGAGCAGTCGCTCCCAAGTACCGTCGGCGGACCACAGGCGATGGCGTTCATAGACGGTCTTCCATGGGCCGAACCGTTCCGGCAGGTCACGCCACTGCACACCGGTTCGCACCCGGTGCAGAATCCCGTCGATCACCTGTCGGTGATCCCGCCACCGCCCACAACGCCGGTTGCTGACCGGCAGGAACGGCCGCAGCCGTTCCCACTCAGCATCCGTCAGATCACCCCGCCCCATGTCCACATCAACGACCTCAACGCGAAGTAGTCACATGATCGGCCGGACAAGTACTAGTGCAGCTCCGCCGAGCCAGCCAATGAGCCCGACTAGGCAGTGCCCGACTGGTCGCATGACGGGAAGGTGATCACGTCGTTGCGGCCGGTGCGGTCCGGGGAGATCTGTCGGATCGGGAGTAGGCGCGCCTGGAGCCGCACCTGCCGAAGAACGGAGGAAGGGGAGGGCGTTGGAACAGCCACTGCGAAGTGGGACCGTCTGGCGGTGACGGCCCCGACGCCACAGGGAGTCGAGGCCGTCACGCGCGGCATCCCGGAATGCGGGCAGCAGGCCGAGAGAACCTGCTGCGTCAGGAAGCGGGCTTGTCCCAGATGATCAGGACGTAGCCATTGCCGCCGCGCTGCCCGTCTGTGCCGAACAGTCCGCCATGCCCGGCCTGCCCACTGCCCTCGGGGCGGCGGTTGATCCCGACCCCGCCGCGCCCACCCTTGCCGCCGTCGCCGCCCGTACCGCCCATACCACCGGCGCCGCCCAGGCCCACGTACTCCGGGGGTGCGATGTCGGTGTATTGGGGCTTGCCGCCCTGGCCGCCCGTGCCGCCGGCGGCACCCTTGCCGGGTTCACCGGCCTCTCCGCCCGGCTGGCCCTGCAGGCCGATGCTGCCGTCGCCGCCGTGTGTGCCGACCGTGCCCGGGTTGCCGTTCTGGCCCTGACCGCCGGCCCTGGAGTCGTAGCAGGCGCCCGTGACTCCCTCGCCGACGGTCCCGCAGGCCGCTCCGCCATTTACGGGCTGGGCTTCGCCGCCACTGCCGGGCGCACCGGCGTCACCACCGCGGTAGCGGTAGGGGGGCTCCCAGACGCAGTTGCGCAAGGTATGGCCGGCGCATCCGCCCTTGCCGCCGTGTCCGCCGGCGCCGGGATGGCCGGCGGAGCCGCCGTTGACGGAGAGCAGCCAGCGGCGGGACTCGATGTCGGTGATCTGGGAGCCGCCGCCGATGCCGCCCGCGCCGGGGCGGTAGGCGTCCTGCCCGGCCTTCCCGTTCTCGTCCTCGGAGCCCGCCCCGCCATGGCTGCCCACCCGGGCGGCGGTACCGGCCTCTCCGCCCGTACCAACAGCCACCTTCAGCTTCTGCCCGGGGTGCACCTTGACCCGGCCGAAGGCGTAGCCGCCGCTGGAGCCGCCGTTGCCGCCCGCACCGCCGCCGCCACCGCCACCGCCACCACCACCGGGATGCCGGGCGTTGGTGGCGAGGCTCACAGCGGTGCCGCCGCCACCGCCGCCACCACCGCCGGTGGAACCACCGGCGCCACCGGCGCCCGCACCCCACACGTACATGGTGATGGACTTGACACCAGCCGGCACGGTGAACTCGTGGTACCCCCAGTCGTTTGTGAACTCTGTACGGCAGGTCTTCTCCCCGCACGTCGTGCCGTCCGCCTGAGCGGGCGGCGACACGGTGCACAGGCTGCCCGCCGCCAAGGGCGCGACGAGTAAGGTTCGAAGCACATGACGAATCACGACCAACTACCTCGTTCTGTAGGCCAGTTCACTCCAGTCCAGCCAGTCAAGAGCCAAGTGCGAGCCCCGCAGATCTCCTCCGCGCATTAACCACCCGAACGAGCGATGTGCACCACAAAGTGCTGGTCCTGGCGCGCCCGAGACCACGACCCGGGCACAGCCGTGCGTCCCGATGGCCGGTACTGGACCACACCGAAGTCACTCTGGATCCGTACATGATCGGACGGACAGAACCTAGGACATCTGTCCCTGGCGCTCCTCTCCGACGGCCTTGTCGTAGAGGGATTTGATGGCGTCGTTGAAGTAGGGGCTGTAGGAGGTGTCGTCGGTGTCACCGCCGGTCTGGTAGCCACCGATGACACCGATGACCTCGCCGGTACGTGTGGCGCGGTTGAAGTGGGTCAGCCAGGGGCTGCCGCTGGTTCCGCCGCTGTAGCCGGTGCAGTCCACCTTCATCTGGTCCGTCTGGAACTTCGTGGCCTTGTTGACGCACGAGATGGGGTCCTGGCCGCTGGCCGGATAGCCGGTGATCCGCACGTTGTTGTCGTAACCGGCGTTGTAGCCGAAGCTGTTGGCGCCCAGTACGTCGGCGATCCGCTTGCCGTCGAGCTTGCCGACGATGACGAACCCCACGTCGTATCCGGGGTCGGAGGACTGCGCCCAGTGGTCGTCCACCACCATCTTGGTGATCGGCCAAATGCCGTTGGGGGTCTGCCCGTCGCGGTAGCCGGGGACGAATGCCAGGTCCGTCTGGTAGCCGCCGTCCTTGCCGGTGTGGATGCAGTGTGCCGCGGTGATCACCACGGACTTGCCGGGGCTGTCCACAACGCTCCCGGTGCAGAAGTGGTCGCCGTTGCCGCCGTGACCGAACACCGCGCCCACCCGGGCGTTGGACGTGGTCGGCGGTGGGGTGTGCGAGATCCCCGGCTGGTGGCGGAAGGACTGTGCGCCCCGCATCCGTTGCGCGGACCAGGCATGCGCGGCCCCGGTGGCACCTGCGAACGGCGAGGACGAGGGGATCGCGGAGACCAGAGTGCCCTGTGCCGGTACGTCGCCGGTGACGCAACCCGACAAGGCAGCCAGACCGGCGAGCATGGCGACTGTTACAGCAGACCTATGGCGCATGGTGGGATGGTAGGCACCTACCGTGCAGTTCAGGGGCGCTTGGCCACTGCTACTGGTGTTCCCCGGAGAGCGCTGGTGCGCCCCGACTTGGCGACTTCGCGCCCTGCCGACCGCCGCTACGCCACCGGCAGGCTTGTCTCTTCCGTCCTCGGCGATCGCGAGTTCGCGCCGCGACCGGCGAATGCGGTGTGGACGACGGGTGCACCGTGGGCGGCGGATGCGCCGTGGGCGGCGGATGCGGTGTGGACGGCGGATGCGCCGTGGGCGGTATGCCCGGCGTCGGCCCCCGCGTGCGGCCTCGGCAATCGCCGGCGACGGCCGCACGCGCACGGTGAAGGCGCGCCAGCCGGCCGGGTGCCGGGCCGGCGGGCGAACTCAGCTCGTCAGGCCCGCGTCCCGTGCCAGGAGTGCCGCCTGTACCCGGTTCGCGCAGTCCAGTTTGGCCAGGATCCGGCTCACGTAGGTTTTGACCGTTGCCTCGCTCATGTGGAGTCGCTGCCCGGCGTCCGCGTTGGAGCGGCCCTCGCCCAGGAGGGCCAGCACCTCCAGCTCGCGTTCGGTCAGCGTCTCCAGCCGACGGCGCTGCTCGGCGCGGAGCGTGGTCCGGCCGGACGCCAGCGAGTCCACGACGTGGCGGGTGGCGCCCGGCGACAGGTACGCCTGGCCGGCGGCCGCGGCGCGCACCGCGCGGATGAGTTCCGCGGGTGCCGAGTCCTTGAGCAGGAAGCCCGCACTGCCCTCGGTCAGCGCGTGCAGCACGTTCTGCTGCGCGCCGAAGGTGGTGAGGATCAGTACGCGGGTGTCGGGGACGGTCCGGCGTAGTTCGGTCAGGGCCGTCAGCCCGTCCATGACCGGCATCTGGATGTCGAGCAGCGCCACATCGATCCGCTGGGCGCGGGCCAACTCGACCGCCTCACGGCCGTTGGCCGCCTCCGCGATCACGTCGATGTCGTCGGCCGAGGTGAGAATCATCCTGATGCCGGCCCGGATGAGCGGCTCGTCATCGGTGATGAGAACCCTGATCACATCTCTCCTGCGCTGTCCCGAGCGGTCATCCTGACATCATCCCCGAACGAGCCCACCCGCATGAGCCACCCCTCCGCTCACCACGAAGCCGGTCTCCGTCAGCCCCTGACCTCGAAGGACTTCTTCTCGATCAGCCTGCCATCCTTGAAGCAGAACCGGAAAACCGGGTCCTTGTACCAGACGCTCCCGGTCTCGGTGGACCTCAGGGCGAGGCACTTCGCCCCCTTCGGCTCAGGCGGCGCGCCCTTGTCCAGACCGTCGGCCAGGAACGAGTCGCCGTGCGGCAGTCTCGCACGGACCTCTGCCTCGGACTGGCCCACCTTCACCGCGTCGTACTGCTTCGGATCGATCGTGGCCTTGTCCGACTCCCCTACCAGGAAGAGCGCGGCGAGGACCCCGGCGACCATCAGCAGCACCAGGACCACTGCCGCGACCCCGCAACCGATCGCTATGCCGCTTCGCTTCTTGTTCTTGCTCATTGCCCTGAGCAACTCCTTCGGCAGACCGCTCCCGTCGATGACCAGGTCACCCTCGCCCGTAGCGCCCGCCGGGTTCTGCTCCCGAAAGTCGTGTGTCGGATCGACGAACGTTGTCGTCGCTTCCCCGGCGGCGCGGCTTGGGGCGCCGCCCTCCGGCGGGGTGTAGGGCAGCACGCCGGCCAGTCGGAAGCCGCCGTCCGCGGTCCGGCCGGTGTGCACCATGCCTCCGACGAGTCGGGTCCGCTCCCCGAGTCCGGTCAAGCCCTGGCCGCCGCTCACCACGCTTCGTCGGCCATCCGCTGTCCCTGGGGCGGCGGCGTTGACGACCTCCACCACCAGGGCATCCGGCTCGTAGCGCAACTCGATGGCGATCGAGGCGCCCGGGGCGTGCTTGTGGGCGTTGGTCAGGCCCTCCTGCACGACGCGGTACGCCGCGTGATCAGCGGTCGGGGCGAGCGGGCGCGGCTCGCCGGAGCGCCGCAGCTCCACGGTCGTACCCGCGTTCCGGGACGCCGCCACCAGGCCCTCGATGCCGGCCACCCCGCGCGACGACGCCATCACGTCCTCCTCCCCCGTGGCCTGCAGGGCTTGGGAGGCACTGTCCTGCCGGGGATTCTCGGTGCCGTCCCGGAGCAGTCCCACCACCTCGCGCAGCTCGTGCATCGCGGCCACCGATGCCTCGCGCAGCACGCCTACGGCCTCCCGCTGCCGTCCGGTCAGCTCCCGATCCACCTCCAGTGCGCCGGCGTGCACCGAGATGAGCGTGAGCTGATGCCCGAGGCTGTCGTGCATGTCCTGGGCGATGCGCTGACGTTCCCGCATCCGGGCTTGTCCGGCGATCATCGCGCGTTCGCGCAGCAGCTGGGCGTTGTACTCCCGAAGGGTGTCCGCCAGCGTGCGGCGCTGCGACCAGTAGCGACTGATCAGGCCGGGGCCGACGAGCACGACCAGCAGGAACGGGGCGGCGAAGGCGAGGAAGAGCAGTGCGGGGGACGTGACCTGCAGGAGCCACAGGCCGAGGGAGAGGACGTACGCGGTGGCGAAGGTGAGGGCCGCCCTGCCGACCCCGCTGATCCGCCGTCCGGCCGACCATGCGGCGACCAGAACCAGCGGGCCCAGGCCACCGAACTCGACCGAGCCGATGGCGGTGATCAGAAGCACCGCCGCGGGCAGGACCCGGCGCGACAGTGACAGCAGCACAGCGGCCAGGGCCACCGCCACGATCCGTACGGTGCCGCCGCCGTCCAGGGCCTCGACAGCCGCCGCGAGCAGCCCGAGCACCACGCTCAGCAGCAGTTCACCCGCGAGGCGCCCAGGAGTCCACATCCCAGGGGCGAACAGCGCCCTGCCCGGATCGGTCAGTCGCTGGGGCGCCGTGCGCAACCATGCCGCCAGCGCTCGGCGAGCCGACACCACAGGGCCTGTACGTTCCACACGAGTCACGCGGCCACGTTAGGCAGCCATGGCCGGAAACCGCACCCGCCATTGGTCGCGACGGCCCACGACGAAAGTTGACCGGACGCAGCCGACCGTCACCACCGCCGTCCGGAAAACCGCGCATACGGCAGAGCAGGCGCATCAGCACACCATCCCCGAGCCGAGCGATCAGCACGCCAACCGCCAGCACCGCGGCAGCCGAGGCGAGCGGCCCGCCGGCTTCGACAAGCGCTTCACGCGCGCACCTGAGGAACTCGTGCGCCGGCGGGCCAAGTGCCTCAGCCATAGCGTTCACCTTCAATTCATTGCAATGATCGGCCACTTGGTCATTGCGTTAGCCGAGAGGGCGTTGCAACGATTTCCATCAATCCACCTGCAGCGATGCTCCTTTCACGCAAAGAACTCGTTGCCGGGGCGCGGAAAGCAACGTAGCGTTTCCATCGTTCGGAAACAGCCCGACCGTAAACGCAAAGGGAGCACACCATGCAGAAGTTCGACACCCCCACCCCGATCTCCGCCGTCCTGAACATCCCCGCCGGGCGCGTCCAGTTCATCGCCGCGGAGCGGGCCGACACCGTGGTCGAGGTCCTGCCCGCCAACGCCTCGAAGGGCCGGGACGTGAAGGCGGCGGAGCAGACCTCGGTGGAATGCGCCGACGGGGTCCTGCGGATCGTGTCGTCGGCGCAGGACCAGTACTTCGGCCCTTCGGGATCGGTCGAGGTGACGGTCAAGCTGCCCGCCGGTTCCCGAGTTGAGGCCAAGACCGCCAGTGCCGAACTGCGGACCCTGGGCCGGCTCGGCGACGTCGTCTTCGAAGGCGCCTACCGCCAGATCACGTTGGACGAGACCGCCGGCCTGCGCCTCACCGCGGTCGACGGCGATGTCGAGGTCGGCCGGCTGGGCGGGCCCGCGGAGATCAGCACCGCACGGGGCGACATCCGCATCACCGAGGCCACCGGCGGCAAGGTCGCGCTCCACACCCAGTCCGGCCACATCACGATCGGCGCCGCCAGCGGCGTCTCGGCCGCCCTGGACGCCCACACCACCCACGGCCGCATCAGCAACGCACTCAAGAACGACGGCACCGCCGACCTCGACATCCGCGCCACCACCTCCCACGGCGACATCACCGCCCGCAGCCTCTGACCACCCACCCACCCAACCACCCACCCAACCACCAACCACCAGTCACCAGTCACCAGTCACCAGTCACCAGTCACCAGTCACCAGTCACACGCATCTCACAAGGAGCCACACCATGTCCCTCGACATCACTCCCGGTCAGCACGGCGGCTTCTCCGAAACCGGGCTGCGCAGGGTGCGCGACGTGTTGGCGCGGCACGTGGAGTCCGGAAGGATTCCCGGACTCGTCGCCCTGGTCAGCCGGGGCGGTCACGCGCACGTCGAAGCGATCGGCACGATGCGCCATGACGGCGGGGCACCCATGCGCCGTGACACGATCTTCCGCATGGCCTCGACGTCCAAGCCGGTCACGATGGCGGCGGCGATGGTCCTGCTGGACGAGTGCCGACTGCGGCTGGACGACCTGGTCGAGCCGTGGCTGCCCGAACTCGCCGATCGCCAAGTGCTCAAGCGGGTCGACGGCCCGCTGGACGACACCGTCCCGGCGCGGCGGCCGATCACCGTACGGGACCTGGTGACCTCCACCTTCGGCCTGGGCATGGATCTGACGTCGCTGGGCACCCCGATCATGGACGCGGTCTTCGAGCGGGGCATCTTCAGCCAGAGCGCGACGGCGGTGGCCGCGCCGGACGAGTGGATGCGTCAACTGGCCACGCTGCCGCTGATGCACCAGCCCGGAGAGCAGTGGCAGTACCAGATCAGCAACGACCTGCTCGGTGTCCTCGTCGCCCGCGTCACCGGCCAGTCGTTCGACACGTTCCTGCACGAACGGATCTTCGGCCCGCTGGGCATGAAGGACACCGGCTTCCACGTGCCTGCCTGCAAGATCGACCGGCTGCCCCCCTGTTACACGCCCGACCCGCAAACCGGGGAGTTCACCGTGTGGGACGAGGCGGCGGGCGGGCAGTACAGCACGCCTCCGGCGTTCCCGTCAGGCGGCGGTGGACTGGTCTCCACCGTCGACGACTACCACGCCTACTTCCGCATGCTGCTCAACGGCGGGATGCACGAGGGCGAACGCATCCTGTCCCGGTCCGCCGTGGAACTGATGACCACCAACCGCCTCACCCCCGAACAGAACGCCGCCCGCAACGACCTGGCCCGCAACAACGTCCACATCTCCTTCGGTCAAGGCCAGCACGGCGGTTGGGGCTACGGCATGGCGGTACGCACCTACCGCGGCGACTACGCACCCATCGGCCAGTTCGGCTGGGACGGCGGCACCGGCACCACCGTCTACGCCGACCCGCGCAACGGGCTCGTCGGCGTCCTCCTCACCCAGGTCGGGCTGTCCCTCCCCGCCCCGGCACAACTCATCCACGACTTCTGGACCACGCTCTACCAGGCCATCGACGACTGACAGACAAGGGGAGGCGAGCGCGTATCGGTGGGATGACCGATGTGCGCTGGTGGGGGCGTGGTTCATAGTCCTCGGGAGATCGTTCGCGGGTGGCCTCGGTGCGCCCGGTTTTTGAAAGGACCTTCCATGGACGCGTACGCGGATCTGGTGTTTCTCGACGGACGGGTGGTCACGGTCGATGCGGAATTCTCCGTAGCCTCGGCACTCGCGGTGACCGGCGGGATCATCACTGCCGTTGGCGGGCGGGACGACGTCGCGCCGCTCATCGGGCCCGACACCCGCGTCGTCGACCTGCACGGAGCGACGTTGCTTCCCGGCATCAACGATTCCCATCTGCACGGATGCGCCTTCGGCATGTCGACGCCACCGCTCTCCGTCGACCTCGGCCATCCCGCCGTGTCCTCCCTCTCGGACGTGGCCGAGGAGGTACGGGAGGCCGTCGGGCGCGTCCCGGTCGGGCAGTGGATCACGGGGCACGGCTGGGACACCGGTTACCTGGACGAGTGCGTGTCCGACCCGTCGCGGCTGCCCTCGCGGCACGACCTCGACGCCGTCAGCCCCGACCACCCCGTCGTCCTGTACTCCTTCTCCGGTCATGCCACCTGGGTCAACTCCAAGGCGCTGGAACTGATCGGGATCGACCGGCACTCCGTCGCGCCGCCCGGCGGGGCCATCGTCGTGGACGAGGCCGGTGAGCCGACCGGGCTCCTCCACGAAGGGGCCCAGGCCCTCGTCCAGAACGCGCTGCCGCCGCTGAGCCGGCAGGAGCGGACCGATGCGATCAGGTCGACCCTCGCCACGCTCGCCCGGCTCGGCGTGACCAGCTACACCGAGCCCGGGCTCGGCCCCGGCGGCGACGGCATCATGCGTGGCGCACTCGGCGCACAGACCCTCGACGTCTACCGCCAACTGCTGGCCGACGGCGAACTGACCGCCCGCGTCGGGGTCCTGCTCCTGCCCACCGGAATGGCCAGCACCGCCGAGGAGTTCGCCCGCGCCCTCGCCACTCTCACCGCCCCAGGCGAGGCCGCGGACCCCGCCCCGGGCCGCCTGACGATCCACGGGGTCAAGATCTTCGCCGACGGCATCGTCCCCAACAAGACGGCCTGGATGAACGAGCCGTACATCGGCGGCGGCTGTGGATCCCTGTGCGTCGGCGGCGAGACCGACAGCGAGAAGATCGCCGAGATCGACGCCATCATCCAGCACGCCCACGCCGCCGGGCACCAGATGGGCGTCCACGTCACCGGCGACCGGGCCATCGACACCGTCACGGACGCCTTCGCCGCGGCCATGGCCGAGCACCCGCGGCCCGACGCCCGCCACTACGTCATCCACGGCGACTTCCTCACCGCCCACAGCATGAAGGTGCTGGCCGCGCACGGCTTCGGCGTCAACATGAACCCCACCATCAAGTGGACCGTCGCCGACATGGAGGAGGAGTTCGTCGGCGCCGAACGGGCCGCGTACGCATGGCCCTACCGCGATGCCCTCGACGCCGGCGTGCGCGTCGCAAGCGGGTCCGACGCCCCCGTCACCTCCCCGGACTGGCGCCAGGGCGTCGCCACCATGGTGTTGCGCGAGTCGAAGGCCGCCGGCCGGGTCAGCGGCCCCGAGCAGCGCATCGGGCTCGCCGAGGCGCTCCGTACGTACACGATCGACGCGGCCTGGCAGGACTTCGCCGACGACTGGAAGGGCTCTCTGGAGCCGGGCAAGGTCGCCGACCTCTGTGTCCTCGACGGGGACCTGCTCACGGCCGACCCTCACGACATCCCGACGATGCCGGTCGTCCTGACCGTCCTCGACGGGCAGGTCGTGCACGACGCCCTCCGCAACTGACATGACCCGTCGCGATTGACGTATTCCGGGCGCATGATCATCCTTGGGGGGTGGCAGCGCAGCGGAGCACGGCGGACATCCTGGATGCGGCCGTCCACGTTCGCGAGGCCGCCAGAAGCGCCACCAGCGGCGCCACCGGGCTCGACGCGGTCCTGGCGGCGCTGTCGGAGGTGATGGAGTACGACCACGCCTCCCTGGCCCGATGGGATCCGCGCTGCCGGCGCCACACCACCCTGGCCGGGAGCTACCCGGACGAGGCCACCGCCTACATCGAGACCCGCCTCCACCACGACCCGGTGTTCGCCGTGCTGCACAGCCCGGCCCGAGGCGGTCTCTGGCTCAGGGACGTCCCCCGTCACCTCCTGGCGGCATCGCCGGGCTTTACGGAGGTGCTCTCTCCCCTGGGCATCGAGGACGGCGTGGCCCAGTGCCTGTTCACCGCCGACGGCCGGTACGTCGGCATGCTCAACGTCAGCACCCGCCGACCGCGGCGCACGCCCGACCCGGCGCGCGCCGTGGTCACCCTGCTCACCGAGGCCCTCGCCGCGGCCGTCGCCCAAGGAGGCCCGCCGCGCGAGGAGGCCACCGCGACCGACCCCGCGGCGGACGCGCGGCGACCCGGTGGGCTCTCGCCCCGGGAGGTCCAGGTGCTGGCCGAACTGACCACCGGCCGCACCAACAGAGAGATCGCCGAGCGGCTGTGCATCGCGCCGCGCACCGTGGGGACCCACATCGAGCACATCCTCGCCAAGCTGGACATCCCCAACCGCGCGGCCGCCGCCGCCCGAGCCGTCGCCTGGGGAATCGGCCCCACCCGCTGACGCGCTCAACGCGCCCTCCGGGCACGGTCCGAACTTCCTGTTCGGCTACCTGTCGATCGGCTCTCCGTTCGTCACGTCGCGAGGTCCTCGGAGCGGTCGAGGATGCCCCGGCCGTGTGATCCTCGACCAGGCCGACGCCTTCACCGTCCCGCGGATGCCCGGAGCTGATGCTTGAGCCGGGTGTACAGCTCGGTGACGGCCGCGTCGGCTGCCGGGGAGACCGGGAAGAGGTTGAGGAAGCCGTGGATCAGCCCGGCGTAGGTGCGGGCGAAGACGTCGACGCCGGCGTCTTCCAGGGCCTGGGCGTAGGCGTTGCCCTCGTCGCGCAGGGGGTCGTACTGGGCGGTTCCGACGATGGCGGGGGCGAGGCCGGCGAAGCTGTCGGCGCGCAGCGGGGAGGCTTTGAACGAGCCGCGCAGGGCGCGGTCTTGGCCTACGTAGAGGTCTTACAGGTCCAGGACGTCCTGGGTGCCGAGGAAGTAGCTGTTCGCGTTCTCGGTGCGGGACGGGTGGTCGCCGACGAAGTCGGTGGCGGGGTAGACCAGGAGCTGGGCGACGAGTGGCCGGCCCTCGTCGCGGAAGGTGAGGGCGACGGTGACGGCCAGGTTGCCTCCGGCGCTGTCACCCGCCACGGCGAGGCGGTCGCGGCGGCAGCCGTAGTCGTCGATGTGCTCGGCGATCCAGTGGGTGGCGGCCAGGCGGTCGTCGTAGGCGGCGGGGAAGGGGTGCTCCGGCGCCAGCCGGTACTCGACGGCCACGACCACGGCGTTCACGTCGCGGCACATCCGCCGGGTGACGTCGTCGTGGGTGTCGAGATCGCCCGCGACGAAGCCGCCGCCGTGGAAGAAGACCACCGTGGGGAAGGGGCCACCGCCGTCCGGCCGGTGGGTGACGTGCGCGCGGACCTCACCGCGCTGTTCACGGCGCTGGCCCGATACCTCGCGACGCCGGCCGGCACCGCGCTGCTCCACCTGGGCACCGTGCGCGGCGAAGACGACTTGGAAGAAGGGCGGCGCTCCTACTGGAGCACTCGCCTTGAGCGTGCCGAAGCCCTGGTCCGCCGCGGCATCGACAGAGGAGAACTGGCCACCGACACCGACCCTCACCCCACGGTCGAGGCCATCACAGGTCCCCTGCCGGCGCGGGTGCTGCACGCCGTACGGGCGGGTGCACGTCGCACGGCGGCGGAACTTGGGAAAACGGCCTCGAAGGGATCACGCATCCCAGGCGACCGGGAGGCTGTGCACCCCGAAGACATCAGCGGTTTCGGAGTGCAGGTCGATCGCCTCGGGCGGTACGTCCAGGCGCAGCGTGGGGAAGCGGTTGACCAGCGCGGGGAAGGCCACCCGCATCACGACACGGGCCAGTTGCTGGCCCGGGCACTGGTGTCTGCCGTGGCCGAAGCCCAGGTGTCCGATGGCCTGCCGCTCGATGTCGAGAGTGTCCGGTTGGGGGAAGCGCCGGGGATCGCGATTGGCGGTGTGGAGCGAGAGGAGCACCGTGGTACCGGCCGTGATGGTCTGGCCGCCCAGTTCGACGTCCTCCAACGCGGTTCTCATGAAGGTCTTGGCGACGGAGAGATACCGCATCAGTTCCTCGACGGCCTTGTCGGCGATCGCGGGGTCGGCGTGCAGCGCAGCCCATTGTCCGGGGTGGCTGAGCAGGGCGAAGGTGCCGAACGCCAGCATGTTCGAGGTGGTGTCGAGCCCGGCCGCCAGCAGAAGGAAGCCGGCACCGGTCAGTTCCTCATCGGTCAGGTCGCTCTTGGTCAGGTCGCCCAGCACATCGCCGGTGGGGTGGGCGCGCTTGACGGCCACCAGCCGCGCGATGTACTCCCGGAGCGCGGTGTAGGCGGCCAGTTGCTCCTCCGCACTCGCATCCCCGTTGAAGAGCCTCGCGGACTGTTCCTGGAAGGAGCCTCGGTCCTGGTACGGCACCCCCAGCAGCTCGCAGATCATGATCGCGGGGATGGGCTCGGCGAACGCGGTCACCAGGTCTGTCGGCGGCCCGTCCTGCTCCATGGCGTCCAGGTGGTCAGCGGTGACCCGCTCGATGCTCTCCGTGAGCATGCGCATCCGCCGGACGGTGAACTCGCCGGCCAGCAGCTTCCGGTATCGGCTGTGCTGCGGCTCGTCCATGAAAGTGAACTCGCCCGGTGCCACCGGAGGAACCACGACGTCGCCGATATCCACGTACGAATCGAGTGTGAGCCCACGGACGCACATGAACCGCGAGTCGGCCAAGACCGATCGGACGAGGTCGTAGCCGGTGACCAGCCAGCCCTGGCGGCCGCCGGGCAAGAGACATCGGCTGATGGGGCCGTGCCGGCGTGCACGCGTCAGTTCCTCGGGCGGGTCGAAGGGGCAGCCGGGCTGACGCGCCACCGACAGCACGCTGACGGTGTGTACGGGTTCTGCCCCGTTCGGATCCATCATCATCCCTCTGCTGGATGGCTTGTACGTTGACTCGACGGGCCGCTACCCAGGCGGCCCGTTGCCCGGGCACGAGTCCACCTCGGCCCGTCCCGCAGGCATCCCGCGCCGGCCATCGATTGCACACGAGGCGTCGAAGAACGGATCGCCGCACATCGAAGCGATCAGCGGCACGCTCATCGTCCACCTCCTCTGGGTCGCCGCTCGAACTCAGGGTCGCCGCTCGAAGCCGGCAGCATCGATGTCAGGACAGCGCCGGGAAGCACCTCACCGATCTGCTGAACCCTCACCCCTACCGTGGCCGTTCACCGCGTCCACAGCACCTGACGCGCGCCTGAACGAGTGAGCCGGCGCCACAGCCTGTCGGAGCCCACCCGCATCCGCAGGTTCTGCCGCGTGGCGGCGGTGGGGACGGCGGCAGCCGGCGCGCCAGGCCATGGGGCGTCACCAGCGCGATGCCCGGCCGGTGAGAGGTCGTACGGCACGAGCGCAGGGGAATGCCGGCGGTCAGCGCACCACGCTGTCCGACGCCGAGGGCACCGGCTCTTGCGATCGCCGAGCGCGCCGGCGGCGCCGGACCCACCTCCACAGGACCAGCAGCAGGCAGGCCGCCAGGCAGCCGGCTCCGGCCACGGCCAAGGGCCCGTTGTCGCCGGTCGCCGCGGTGCCGCCGGGGTCGGTCGCGGGGCCTGCGGCGACCACGCCCAGCCCGGCCGCAACCGTGATGACCGTCTTGGTCAAGCCGGATGCCTCACCGGCGCGTTCGGGCCGGATGACGCCCTGGGTGGCGGTCAGCGTCAGGGCGTTGCCGACGCCCAGCGCCGCCCCGCCGGCGGTCACCGCCGCGAGATACAGCGGCAGTCCGGAGACGAACGCCGCGCCCAGCAGGACCACCGCGCCCACTCCCAGGCTCGTCGCCATCACCGGTACGGCGCGTGCGCTGGTCACCCGGCCCGCGAAGGGGCCGGCGGCGGCCATGGCCCCGGCGGGGGCGATGAAGGCCACCCCGGCCGTCAACGGCGTCAGCCGCTGGCCGTCTTGGAGGGAGAGCGGTACGACGAAGAGGAACACCACGGTCGCGGCGTTGGCCACCGCGCCCGCCGCGGTCAGCGCCACGAAAGCGCCGTTGCGGAACAGCGCGGGCGCGATCAGCGGATCGGCCGTGCGGAGTTCGATCCGTGCGAAGGCCACCAGCGCCAACGCCACCAGGCACAGCGCGCCGAGGCCGGCGGGGGACGTCCAGCCCCATACCGGGCCACGGTCGACGAAGAGGGCCAGGGCCGCGATGGCGGCGGTCCCGGTGGCCAGCCCCGGCCAGTCGACGCGCCCGGAGACCGTGGTGTCCCGCGACTCCTGGGCCCGACGGGCGCAGATCGCAGCCACCACACCCAGCGGCACGTTGAGCCAGAACACTGCCCGCCAGGACACCATTTGGGTCAGGGCACCGCCGACGAAGGGGCCGCAGGCGGTGGCCAGTCCGCCGATGCCCAGCGCCCACCCCGTGGCCCGGCCGCGCACGGCGGGCGGGAAGACGTTCGTCAGGAGCGCCAGTCCGGCCGGCATGATCGACGCGCCGCCCGCGCCCTGTACCACGCGGGCCGCCACCAACGCCGGCAGCGAGGGCGCCAGTGCGCACCACAGCGACGCCAGTCCGAACAGCGCCAGTCCCCCGACCAGCAGGCGGCGCCGGCCGAACAGATCGCTCATCCGGCCCGCGCCCAACATCAGTGTGCCGCACGACAGGAGGTACGAACCGACCGCCCACTGCAACTCCCCGCTGGATACGCCGAGTTCGTCCCTGACGTGCGGCAGGGCCAGGTTCAGGGCGAACGAGTCGAGCTGGATGCAGAAGACACCCAACGCGACGGAGACCAGCGCCCAGCGGGCTCCGTTTCGCCCCTCGACTTCCCACACGGTCACAGCACTCCCTTCCCGCCGCCTCGCCAGGCGATGGCGTCATCTCATGAACATCTCTGGCTGCAGAGGGTTGGGGATTGCTTGCGCCGGAAGTGGCTGCGTCCAGGAGGGCCGACCCGAGAAGGAGCAAGGGGCTTCAAGCCGTGCGCGGAGCCTGCGCGGAAACCCATCGAGGCTCGGAGCGCCGCAGACGCTCAAGGCGCGAGAACGCGAAAGCGGGAGTGGTGACTTGCGTGTGCTCGTCCGTCAGCAGCGGACCAGAGCTGGAAAGGGAAGCAGCCGCTCTTTCCATGATCAAGATATAGCGCACAGGGGGGCTTGCCGCAAGACCCCGGGGGTGCCGCAGAATCGCCCTCCTGACCCGGAACCCCGAGGCCAGGCCGAGCGCGGAATCCCACGAAACGAGACTCACTACATGCGTGTGCTGTTGATGGCCTACGGGTCGCGCGGAGACGTCGAACCGCTGGTTGCGGTTGCGGTGCAGTTGCGGGACCTCGGAGTGGACGTGCGGATGTGCACGCCTCCGGACTTCGCGGAGCTGTTCGACTCCGTCGGCCTCCCGCTGGTGCCGATCGGCGAGCCGGTGCGCCCGTTCGTGAAGGGGGTGCTCACCGGGAAGACGAAGGCTCCCGCGGAGGGGCTGCCCGCACGCGCGGCGGCGATGACCGCCACGACGTACGAGGCGGTCGTCACGGCGGCCGAGGGATGCGACGTGATCCTGGCGACCGGTCTGCTCCCGGCCGCGGCCGGCGCGAGCACGGCGGCCGAGCACCTGGGCATCCCTTACGTGTTCGTCGCCTACTTCCCCTCCTACCTGCCCTCGCCCCACCACCCGCCGTTCGAGCGGCCGGGCCGGCCGTTCCCGCCCGGCGTGACCGACAACCGCATGCTGTGGGACCTGGACACCGAAAACATGAACGTGCTGTTCGGGACCGGTCTCAACGCCCACCGGGCGTCCATCGGCCTGCCGCCGGTGGACCACTTCCGCGACCACGTCCTCACCGACCGCCCCTGGCTGGCCACCGACCCGGTCCTCGGCCCGTGGCAGGAGCCGGCGGACCTCGACGTGGTGCAGACCGGCGCGTGGTTCCGGACGGACGACCACCCGCTGCCGGCCGACGTGGAGGCGTTCCTCCACGCCGGCGAGCCGCCGGTGTACGTGGGGTTCGGCAGCATTCCCCTGCGCGACGCGGACGACGTGGCCCGGGCGGCCATCGAGGCGGTCCGGGCGCAGGGCCGCCGGGTGCTTCTCTCCCGCGGCTGGGCCGACCTGGCCGTGGCCGACGACCAGGACGACTGCTTCGCCGTCGGGGAGGTCGACCACCACGCCCTGTTCCCGCGTGTCGCCGCCGTCGTCCACCACGGCGGCGCGGGCACCACGACCACGGCCGCCCGGGCCGGTGCGCCCCAGGTGGTCATACCCCAGCTGGCGGACCAGCCGTACTGGGCCGGCCGCGTGGCCGACCTCGGCATCGGGGCGGCACACGACGGCCCGAACCCGACCTTCGAGTCCCTGTCGGCCGCGCTCGGTATCGCCCTGGCTCCCGAGACCCGAGCCCGGGCAGCAACTGTGGCCGGTCAGATCCGCGCCGACGGGGCGGCGGTGGCCGCGAAGCTGCTGCTCGACAAGGTCGGCTGAGAAAGGTGCCCGACCAGCAGGCCCTGGAGGCCCGCCACCCGACGGTGGCGGGCCTGGTTCCGCCCCGCGCCCGGTGTACGGAGGTGGGCGCCAGTGGCCGCCGGCCGCACGCTGGCTGCACAACCGCGTCGGCGATGTTCACTCCTGGCCGCGAAGAGCCTCATGCCGCTGCTCCCTCGGCGTGGTGCCGTAGGCGGCGCGATAGGCGCGGCTGAAGTCGGTCGCCCGGGGGAAGCCCCAGCGGGTGGCGATGGCGTGGATGGGGACGGCCCGGAGTGCCGGGTCGGTGAGCTCGCGGTGGGCCGCCTCCAGGCGTAGACGACGGATCCACGCGGCGACCGTGGCGTCCTCGTCCCGGAAGAGACGGTGCAGATAGCTGGTGGAGATGTGGTGGCTGGCGGCGATCGCGGCGGGGGTGAGCTGCGGATCGTGCAGGTGCTCCCGGATGAACGCCTGGATGCGCAAGATGAGGGTCTGGCGGTGCGTCTCCGGCGGGAGGCAGTCGCCTGCTTCGAGCAGGTGGGCGAAGAGCGCAGCCGTCAGATCGGCCAGGACCACGCCCAGTCGGGGCCGTCGGCAGGCTGGTAGGGGGTGGTGTCGTCGGTGATCTGGGTGAGGAACCGTGCCAGGAGGGCGCCCATCCCTTCCCGTCCCGACACCGGCACCCCCACTATCCGGCGGGCCACGTCGCGCGGTAGCGACACCATGGTCTTGGGAAGCTCCAGCGCCACCGTCGTGACCGTGGCCCCGCTGCTGTGCACGTCGGCCGGCAGCGAGGAGGAGTTGAGGAACAGGTCGTACGGCTGGTACTCGGTTTCCCGGTGCGCCCACGCACCCGCACCGGTGCCGCGTACCACGAGTGCAAGGTGGTACGCCTCGGGATCGGACTGCCGGATCAGCTTCGGCGTGCGCCGGAAGACCAACGGAAGATAGGTGGCGGACCACACGGTGACGGCGCCGAGGTCCACCACACGCTGGCATGCCCGGAAGTCATCGGCGTGGTCGCTGCGCAGCTCCATGGGAGCGTGGGTACGCCCCAGGATCTCGGCCCAGTAATCGAACCGCTCGGCCGCGGGCACATCGTCGCTGCGGAACACCGTCTCGTCCAACAACCCTCGTTCCCCGTTTCTCAAGTCGTGGGCCACAGGGCTCCCACCAGGCAGGCGGTGCACCGAGTGCTGGACATCCCGGTTCCATACCGCGGCGGATGGGAGCGCGAAACACCCGCGATCTCAACTCCTGGCAGGAGCAAGCCCGCTCCGGGCCCGAGAGACGGCACACCGCCCCACGGACGCAACGCGAGCAGTCGCCAGTCACACGAGGCTTCGGACACTTCCCGGGTGACCGAGGTGACCGAGGTGAGAGAGCTGGCGGTGGTGACTGCTCGCCCTCGCGCTCGCGGCGTGCTCGGCGGTGCGTGTCATGATCACTATGGTGCCCGACGAACCCACGAGCGGCGCGTCCGGTACCACGGCAGGGGACCACCACCGCGCGTATCCCCGCAGGTCGGCGTCGACCAGCCACCCCGGCACGCAGACGTCCATCGTCAAAGACGTCGGCGCAGTCGAGCCGCCGGCCCGATCGCGGACGCGGTCCGCCCCAGGTGCAGATCACCGCCGACCGCCTCGGCGAGCAACGTGCGCAGGGTGATGCGGTCGATATCGACGCCGGAATCACCGCTGAGATCCGGCCCGTGGCCGAGGAACCGGCCCCGCCGGTCCCAGAACGCGTCGCGGTCGCGCAGCCGCAACGCCGAGGCCGACGCCAACAGACGCTCCATGATCTCCGGCGCGACCAGTTCCCGCAGTGCCGACTGCGCCCGCTCGTCCAGGGTGATGTGGTAGCCGCCCGTCGCCGCGACCTCGGCGTCCCGATCGAACGCCGCCACTTCGAAACCCCGGCGACGCAACCCCGCGGCCAACGCGACCCCACCGATCCCGCCACCCACCACAACCACACGCATGTCGTCCCCTTTCACCGCCAGTTGCCTTCGCGGACCGACGATGACACCGGTAGTGGACACCGAGTGGCCGGGACCGGCCATGATAGGGCGATGGCGAGCACCTCACGACGGGCATTGCGGCTGTTGTCCCTTCTCGGATCGCGCCGGCAGTGGCCGCTGCGTGAACTGGCCGGCAGGCTCGGGGTCAGTGAGCGCACCGTCCGCCGCGACATCGAGACGCTGCGCCAGCTCGACCACCCGATCACCACCGTCCACGGCCCCGACGGCGGCTATCGGCTCGGCGCCGGGCACACCCTCCCGCCGCTGCTGTTCAACGACGATCAGGCCCTTGCCGTCGCGGTGGCCCTGCAGACCGCGCCCAGCACGGTGTTCGGCCTGGGAGACGACGCGGCGAGGGCGCTGGCCACCCTGGAGCAAGTGATGCCCGCTCCGCTGCGGGTGTCCATGCGATCCCTGCGCCTGACCAGGCTTCAGAACTACTGGGAGTTCCCGGCGCCACCCATCGACTCGACCGCGCTCACCGCCGTGGGGGCCGCGGTGCGCCACCGTCGCGTGCTCGCAAGGTGGGCCTGGCGGCGCGGGCCGCCGGCGCCAAGACCCGCTTCCACAAGGCGATGTCGGAGTCCTTCTACGTCCTCTCCGGGGAGCTGGAGCTCGTCAACGGCGAGAAGTGGGTGACGGGCCGCGCCGGCGACTTCCTGTACGTGCCGGTCGGCGGCCTGCACGCCTTCAAGAACGTCACGGACGAACCCATGTCGATGCTCATGCTCTTCTCCCCGGGCGCCCCGCGCGAGGAGTTCTTCGAAAGGGTCGCGGAGATGTCGCAGCGCGGCAGCGAGGAACTCAAGGAGTTCCGCGTCCGGCACGACAGCTATTTCGAGGAGGACTTCGGGGCAGGCTTCGGGGCGGGCTTCGGGGCGAGGGACGGCGCGGTGGACCGCCGTTGAGGATCTGAAGGGCTCGCACGACCGCCCGTCACCCGTCCCCCATCGCGTCCACCGTGCCCACGACCGCGTCCGGGACGGCGCACGACTGCAGCCACCACTGCAACCGCGACCGCGACCGCACCCTTGAATCCACGAGTCCGCCGGGCGCATCGTCGCGGAGGATGACTGCGCTTCCGCCGCTGGCCCGATCAACACCGCGCCAGTCTCGTGCCGGCGGCTCATACAAGTGTGCCGCTCAGGCTGACGGACGGCGTCAGACGGTGACTGAGGATGGGTCACATGAACTTTCACGTGCCCTCCTCGCCCACCAAATCAGCACCGACACCTGCCCGTTGGGCGGTCTGGGCCGCACATCTGACCACGCTGGTGGTGCTGCCCAGTGGGCTGTGGCGCATCGCCATGGTGCTCGGATTCCCCGCCGGTTACACCGCGGCGGGCTTCGTGCCCTACGAGACGCTCGGGTCCAAGGCATGGATGCTGACGCTCAGCGTGCTCTGCGAGCTGGTCGCCTTCCTGACGATCGGCCTGGTACGACCGTGGGGCGAGGTCATCCCGCGCTGGATTCCGCTGGTCGGAGGGCGCAGGGTCCGCCCCATGGCCGTTGTCGTCCCTGCCGCCCTGGGCGCAGTCGTCCTGACCGCGCTCTGGGCCAACGTCCCCTGGTGGTGGACGTATCCGCATCCGGACATGACGTCCACCGGACACCTGCTCGTCGGCGTTCTCTATCAGCCGCTGGTCCTCTGGGGCCCGCTGACCGCAGCCGTCACGATCTCCTACTACCGTCGCCATCGCGCCGCACAGCGCCGGGCATCGACCGCCTGAAGGTGTGCCCGCGAAGGCCGGGCGGCCGTCTGCCCGCCAGGGCGGCCGGCCATCAATTCCGTTAGCACGGCGGCGAGCTGCGGCTGGTCGCGTCGCGGGCCGGGAGACGACAGGAGTCCCCTGGAAGTCTCAGCACACTCGCTCGTATTCGACCTGGTCAAGGGAGTTCCCATCGCCGAAGTCGTGGGTGCGTACGGTGCCGCGCTCGGTGAAACCGCACTTGGTGTAGAAGTGACGGGATCGTGGAGTGTCGCGCAGTGTCCACAGGTGCACCTCGCTGAACCCGTCGTTGCGCAGGTGGCGCAGTGTCTCGGTCATCAATGCGGCGGCGACGCCACTGCCCCAGCTGTCGGGGTGACTGGAGAACGTGAGAATCTCGGCAAGACCCGGCCGAGTCGAGGACAGGCTGAAGGCGGACATCGCCAAAGGACGGCTGTCGTGTTCGGCTAGCAGGATCGCCCCTGCTCCCTGTGCGAGCCTTTCGTGCCACCGTGTTCGCCTGCTCTGGACCGCCCGGGTGGCGAACTCCGGGGCGAAGAAGGGGGCGTAGGCCGCCTCCCAGGCTGCGGCGTGGATCTCGCCGAGGATGTCCCCGTCGTACTGGCCGGCGCGACGAACTGTGAACATCCGAGCAGCCTATCGACAATGCCTTCCAGGCGGCTTCGATTCAGACGCTGCGATTCAGACGCTGCCGGGCACCTTCAAGAATTCGAGGTGCCCGCCATCACTCTGTACGGACGGGGTGCAGCGCGCAGATACGCCACGTCACTCCACTCCCCTGCTGTGTGCCCCGCTCGCCCGGACGAACAGAGAGGGGGATCCGGGCTCGTCGAGGAGCGGACGAGCGGCCCGCTCAGCGGTGGTTGGTCGCGGCGGTCGTGAGTGCCGTGTCGGCGGCGGAGAGGATCTTGCCGAAGACATGGGCGACGACGGGCTTGGCGAGTGCCCGGGTGAGGGCGGCGCCGACGAGAGGGAGGGGGACCTCGAAGGTGGTGGTCCAGGCGACGAGGGTGCCGCCAGGCACCTCGGTGAAGGTCATCCGGCCCAGTTCGTGCCGAGCCGGCGGGAAGCTGCGTTCGACGACGTAGTCGAAGTCATACGGCGGGTTGTAGGTGGTGATCCGTTCGCGGAACCAGCCGATCGCCCATGTGTGCAACCGGACGGCGCCCGCTCCGTAGGGTGCGCTCTGTCCCGGTCGGGCCAACCGCGCCTTGAGGACGAACGGTGTGCGGGTGTAGTTGGTGGTGGTGGCGCACCAGTCGAATACGTCGGCGAGCGGCGCCGCGATGACGCGTTGCACGGTCAAGGTTTCCATGACCCGTCCCTTCTCGTGGCCGGCGGGCGCTGGCGGGCGCGGAACGACGGCCGCGCCGAGGTCGCCGGGATTGCGCCTCTGTTCTCCAGAGAGACCCCGCAGGGCCCGCAACTGTGACGCCGCCTCAAGTGACGTGCACCACTTCGCATTCGAGGTGCCGACCGCGGATCGGGGTGGCGCGTCGGCGAGGCGGGCGCATCCAAGGTGAGGTACGCATCAGGCCACGGTCAGTCGAGTCAGGATGCAGTTCGTGAGCCCGCCGTGGGTGATGGTTCGCCGTCACGACTGCGCTCAGCAAGAGCAGCTCGGCCGCGATGCCGCAAACCGGTGGGCCGAAGTTGGCGGACAGCAGGCGGGGTTGGCCGGCGCAGCCGTGGTTGGCCGGCGCAGCCGTGCGAGCTTCAGACGTGGTCTCGGTGCGGTCGACGGTGCGCGGCACTGCGTTGCTGGCCCTGCGGCGGTCTGTTCCGTACGGCCCGGCCTGAGGGCTCGCGTGGCTCGGAACCTCGCGCGCTGACGGCGGCGGCGATGCGGAGGTGGGCGCCTCGTGCGGCCACCTCCGTACGAGGCGCCCGGGTGCTTCGGTTGAGTTGTGTCTCAGCGGAAAGCGGCGATGTGGCGGGCGACCCAGCTGCGGAAGGGGCGCGGGGCGCGGCCGAGGACTCGTGCCACGTCCGGGCTGATCCGCAGTTCGGCCGGGTTCGGAGCGGAGATGATGTCCAGGGTGTCGTCGGCGAGTTCCACCGGTACGAACCGGGTCATGGTCGCCTTGGCCTCGTCGCGGGTGAGTTCGTGGAACCGGACGGGCGAGCCGAGCACGGCGGCGATCGCCTCCGTCTGCTGACGCGGCGTGATCACCTCCGGCCCGGTCAGCTCGTACACCCTGCCGGCGTGCCGGTCGTCCAGCAGACAGGCCGCCGCGACCTCGGCAATGTCCGTCGGGTCGATGACCGGCACCCCTACGTCGCCGAAGGGCGCGGCGACCGTCCCTTGCGTGCGGACGGACTCCGCCCAGGCAAAGGCGTTGGAGGCGAAACCGCCTGGCCGCAGGACGGCCCAGTCCATGCCGGACTCCCGCAACGCGTCCTCCACCGCACGCATCGCGACCCGCGACGGGCCGAACGGCCTGGTCGCCACGCCCTGCGAAGAGCGAGGGGCCGCTTCGCGTGCCGGCGATGACAGGTCGGCGTCCGCAGATCCCGCGGCCGGTGGCCGCGCTCATCGCCGGCCAGGTGCGCGGTCCACAGCTCGGTGAATCCCTTGCCGGGGACGACGAGTTCGCCGAAGAAGCCCAGCAGATCCCGGTCGTCGGGAAAGCGCCTGGCGGACCGCCGCAGAACAACCGTCGCATGCCTGGCCCGGCGGTCCCAGTTCCGGATACAGCTCACGCCGGCGCGATCATCTGCCTCCGAAGCCATCACACCAGCAGGCCACCGCATTGGCTGCGTACAGGGAAACCAAGGACGCCAACCGGTTCCGTTCCGGTTCATCGGCGTTGGATTTCGATCACCGCACGCGTTCCTCACGGATGTAGCCCTGGTCGATGAGCCACTGCACCGAGATGCCCTCCGGGAGCATGAACTGTGTTCCGCCGCCGGGCTGGCCGAACCAGGGTGCGACCTTGCCGCCCTGGATGACGCCGTACTTGTCGGTGTCCTCCTGGGTCCACGGTCGGATCCAGCTGTACACGTGGTACCCGCACGCCAGATAGGTGGGAGGCAGGGAACGCTGGGCGAATGGCGTCCCCTCCGGGTGCGCGAACCTCCCCAGTGGACTCCCGAACCGGTCCCACACCTCCGCTCCCCCCGCCGACCGCTCCTGCCGCTGCTTCCTGCGCCGCCACAGCCTCACGACCGCCCCCCGACCGGATAGGCGTCCACGTCCTGAAGGCGCACTCCCGGACACTGTTGCGGGATCTGCGCCCGGAACCTCTCCGCCCACTCGGGTCGGACCAGCCCCAGCAGTTGGACCTGCCTGGCCAGCCACCCCACCCGGGTGTCGCTGCAGCCAGGCAGCAGACCGCGGTGGTCGAGCTCCCAGCGGGAGGCGGCATCACGGGTGGTGTGCAGCGCCGCCCAGTACAGAAACTCGTCCAGGTCCCCGGTTGCGCGGCGCTCCACTTCCTTGTTGCGCTCCAGCACCACCCAGTGGACGGCGTCGTCGTGGACTTCGGCATGGGGGTAGCCGGCATCGTGCGGGCCGTCGCCGACGACGTCCGCACCGTCGAGCCCTTCGACGCCCGACAGCATGCTCCGGACGGCGGCGTAGACACCCTCACGAGTTATCGTCATGCGGACGATTATTCCATCGCGCATGAGCCCACTCAATGTGGACTCGACCACACGACAGCTGGCACGCACTCGCTCCACCCCGGGCGGATCGAGGCGAGCCGCCTGAGAACGTGAGCCCCTCGGTGCGAGCGCTCTTGTTCACGGTGGCGGCGGGGCGGCCGGTCGTTCCGGTCAGGCGATCTCGTTGCGCGACTTACCCCCAGCTCCCCAGCCCCCCGGCTCCTCGACATGCAGGCGGCGCGCGGCTTCGCGGTCCCGGTCGGCGAGCGCCGGTCGGCTCAGCCATCGTTGGAGCTCGCCCTCCGTCGGCATGCCGACGGCCCGGCAGAGGGTGCTGCCGGGCCATCGAGGCGAGGTCACTTCTTCGGACAGAGATGCGTCCGCACGGCGGCGAGAATCTGCTCAGCCTGCGCGGTGGTGAACTCCCTCGCCCCGCTGAATCGTTGGCGGGTGATATCCACCTGCTTGGCGTGGTCCTTGGGAAAACTGTGGACTGTCCCGCAGGTGTCCCGACCGCGACTCACCGCCCGGTCTTCCTTGCCGTTGACGATGGCCGGCGAGATGGCCTCCAGCGCGCGAATGTACTTCGCCCGCGTGGCCGCGTCGGGCTTGGGCGGAATCCCGCGATCTCGCTCCGCATCCTGAATCGCCTTGTCCGGAGATGCCGTCGCCGCCGGCGTGCTCAATACAGGCGGCTTCGCGTCCTCGACCTTGACGCCGTCCGAGCTGGCGCACGCGGCGAGCGCCCCAGCCAGGGCGAGGGTGGTTAAGGCCATGACTGTGCGCTTCACTTTCGATCTCCCGAGCAGATGACTACTGACGACACAGATGTGACCGTCAAGAGCGCGTGAAGGTTGTGCGCTTGCGGTGTGGAGCTAACGTGCACGGGCCGGCCCCGCTCTCCTTCCCGCCCGCGGGGACCGGTCAGGGATGCGAACGGCTTCATTTGCGGTCCGCGGGTCACTGTGGCCTCGGGGCGACTTCAAGCGTCTACATGCCTGTAGTAGATTGCGCGCCGCCAGCTACTACGGAAGCAGGGAGAGGCCATGGGACCTACGTTGATCAACGGGATACCCGCGCATGTGCTCTTCGTTCACGTCGTGGTCGTGCTCGTGCCGCTCACCGCGCTGGCACTGCTGGCCTGCGCTGTCCGGCCCCAGCTGGCCCGGCGGTTCGGACTTGCCCTGCCGGCGCTGGCCGCGGTGACGCTCGTCAGCGTGCCGATCACCACCCACGCGGGAGAGTGGCTCAAGCATCACGTCGCCGGCGATCCTCTGGTACGCCAACACGCAGAGCTGGGCGACGGCCTGTTGCCTTGGACGGTGGGCCTGTTCGCGTTGGCGGTGGCTCTGTGGTGGATGCAACGCGGCACCAAGGCTGCTTCCCAGGCCGACACTTCCGCAGTCACCGGGGAGGTGCAGCCGGGAACACGCGCACGAGGTGCGCTCAAGGCCGCGGCCGTGGTGCTGTCACTGGCGCTGGGGGCCGGCGCGGTCGTGCAGACCTACCGCATCGGGGATTCGGGAGCCCGGGCCGCCTGGCACGACAACTTCTCCACCGCACGCACGCCTGAAGCTGGAAGCCGCTGAAAAGCCGGTCACGGCCGAAGGCGACAACGGACAGCAGCTCGTCGAGCAGGACTTCGCAGGGAGGATCGGGCGCGATAGGTCCAACAAGCTTGTTCTTGACGGCCGTTGGGTGCACGGAGCTCCGCGGCTCCCACCGCACCCCGAGCGCTCTGCGCTTCAGTGCGAACCCAAGGGGCCCGGCGTGCTTCAGGTCGGCGTATCCGCGGTTCGGGTGAAGCACGAGGGTGCCGAGTGAGTCGAAGAGCTTCGGCCGTGCGATTCAGTGGAGTCACTTCGGTGCGCCAGAAGGCGGCTCGACGCGTGCCAGCCAGGCGGTGAGCAGTGGTTCGAGGCGCGCGGCCTCGTCGGGGCCGAGTTCGTCGAGTATGCGGCGTTCGTTGTTCATGTGGTCGGTGAAGGCCCGGTCGATCAGCTCCCGCCCCGCCTGGGTGAGTGCGACGACGCGCCCCCGGCCGTCCTCGGCGGACCGGCGTCGGGTGACCAGCCCGTCGCGTTCGAGCCGGTCAATGCGTTTGGTCATCGCGCCCGTGGTGACCATGGTGAACGTGGCCAGCTCGCCCGGGGCGCGCTCGAAGGGGTGCCCGGCCCTCCGGAGAGCCGCCAGGACGTCGAACTCCCCCTCGTTCAATCCGTAACGCCGGTAGACCAGGCATAGCTGCTCGGTCAGAAGACCGGCGAGGCGATGGAGCCGGCCGATCACGTCTTGGGGACTCACATCCACATCTGGACGCTCGCGAGCCCACTCGGCCTGAATGCGGGCGACGTGATCCTCGTAGTCGTTCATGACCCCATTGTACCTTCCAGGGAAGCTATATTCCTTCCATGGAAGCTACAATGCGATGGACACTGGTGACGGCGATCGCCCCGGTCGCTTGGGGGACGAACTACTTCGTCACCCACGAATACCTGCCCACCGACCACCCCCTCTACGGTGCGGCGATCAGGGCGCTGCCCGCAGGGGTCCTGCTGCTGGCGCTGCGCCGGCAGGCGCCCCACGGGACGTGGTGGTGGAAGTCGCTGGTGCTCGGCACCCTCAACGTGGGGTCCTTCTTCACCCTGATCTACCTCGCGGCCCAGCTGCTGCCGACGAGCATCGCCTCCACCATCATGGCGTCATCGCCCGCGGTCTTGATGCTGCTCGCCTGGGCCGTGAACGCAGAACGCCCTTACAGCCTCCCGCTGGTGGGCGTCGGCATCGGTTTCGCAGGCGTATGCCTGATGCTGCTCACCGGTGACGTCCCCCTGAACGCACTCGGCGTCCTCGCATCGGTCACGGCGATGGTGACGTCCTCCTTCGGCTACGTGCTCGCGAAGCGGTGGAGCAGCGAGGTCGATGTCCTCGCCTCGACATCCTGGCAGCTCATTGCCGGCGGCCTGGTCGTGCTGCCGCTGGCCGTCGTCCGCGAAGGAGCACCGCCCGACCTCGATGCGGGCGCGATCCTCGGATTCGCCTACGTCACCGTCGTCGCGACAGCGGTCGCCTTCGCCGCCTGGTTTGCCGGCCTGCGTCACCTGCCGGCAGCCACTGTCGGCCTGGTCGGACTGCTGAACCCGGTCACCGGCGTGCTGCTCGGCACCGTCATCGCCAAAGAGCCCCTCACCCTGCAGCAGATATGCGGACTGGTTCTGGTCCTGTTCGGGATCGTGCTCGGACAACCGATCGCCGCCACGGCCACCGCCCGCATCCGGTCCCGGGCAACCAGGGCACCGTGGCGCAGCTCGTAGGCCCTTGGTGGAAATGGTGTTGGCGGCGGTGTCGCATTGATCGCTGCGGCTCCGAGTGCCCCGCTGCGGCGCCCTCAGGGCATGTCGTGGGCCCGGCGAGGTGTCGGACAGGGTGGCCCCTCCGGTGGTGCTCGCCGGTGCGCGGCGGGCACTGCCGGAAGGGGCCTGTCGCGTCTGTGCGCGTCGGGTTGGCGACTCGCGCCGCGTCGATCGCCGTTCTGACACGCGCGGGCCCCTGGAACAGTAGGGGCGTTGGGGTCGTCAGGCAGCTTCGGCCGGTGGCCGGTCGTCGATGATGATGCGCGTTACGGGCGGGCAGTCGTTGCCGGGTTGGTAGTGGGCGTCGGCTTCGCCGGTGTCGACTTTGCGTAGGGCTACGCCGATGCGTTCGTAGATCCTGCCGGCGAGTCGCCGGGTCCCGGGGATGGCAGCGGGGTCTTGATGGGTGGCGTGCAGTGCGTCGAGTGCGGCGATGAGAGTACGGCCGGAGATCTCGGCATGGATGAGGCCACTTCCTTCCTTGACGCCGGCGGGGAGCCGAAAGTGCTGACCGCGGCTGGATTGGCCGACGAGGAAATCCCAGTGGTCCCGATGGCAGATGATCTGGGCATAGGCAATGCCGGCGGCGAGGGTGAGGAGGTGCTCGAAGTCGTCGTCCTCGGCTGGGGGTTGGGGTGGCTCTTGCGCGGCCGGCTTCGTCGGGGGTGCGGGTGGCTCCGGAGTCCTGGCGGCTGTGAGGTCGGCACGGAGTCCTTCGACGCTGCTGTGGAGTTCGGCGAGCCGGATGAGGATCTGCTGGTCGTCGCGTGAGGGTGTGGCGGCTCGTAGGCGTTGGGTGTCGTTGCGGAGACCCTGGAGTTCGCTGTGGATGGCGTCGGTTCTGGCATGGGCGAGGGCCGCTGCGTCGCGTGCGTGCTGGGCTGCGGTCAGTGTGGTTTCGATGGTGGCGCGGAGGCCGGCGAGGCTGCGGTCGAGTGCATCGGTGATTGCCGATTGCGCATCGGTGATTGCCGATTGCACGTTGCTGATTGCCGTGCGGAGCTCTCTGATGATGCGTTCAGCGCCGAATGCCACGGTCCCCCCTGGTGTTGGTGGCTGTTGTTGCAGCGGGAGGCTCCCCGTCGATCGCTGGGGTGACGCGGCGAGTTTCGGTCGTGGAAATCATGGGAGCGCATTGGTGTGGATGCGGTTGCGTGGAGTGCCGCATCGGGCTCTTCGGCTCCGCGCGCCCCATGTTGGCGTCTTCGCGCCCTGTCGTCCGCCGCTCTGTCGCCGGCAGGTTGTCGTCTTCCTGGCCCGAGGAGGCTGGCGTTGGCTTGTCCGCTCTGCACAGCAGGGGGCCGTAGGGAGGTCGGCGATCTCGTGGATGTGACCACGCTCGCTGTCGCGTTCGTCAGTGTCGGTGGAACGCCGTGCAGGACGCTGGGGGGAGCTACGGTTAGCCAGGGGCTGCTTGGTTGGACTGGGTGGTCGTGTCGTACGGGGTGGCGATGCCGCGTCGTTGCTTCAAGCCGTTGTCGACGCTCACGCCACGGGTGCAGGACCGTGGGTTCCGGTGGCGCCTTGGCTGAGCGCCAGCTGCGCCTGGGTGAGCCTGCGGACTGCCTCGGTGAGCTGGCCCGAAGGGAGGGTGTACGGCAGTCGGATGTACCGTTCGAAGGCGCCGCCGATCCCGAACCGTGGTCCCGCCGCGATGGTCACTCCGTAGTCCGGCGCGATCGCTGCCAGCCGTGAGCTGATGGGCTCGCGGAACGTTGCCCACAGTGTCACGCCTCCAGCCGGTTGCGGTGCGTGGACGTCGGGCAGGTGCTCGGTGAGTGCGTGCCGTAGTGCGTCGCGTTGCGATCGCAGTTGCCGGAGCGTGTCGGGCCGTTCGGTCTGACGCTCATTCAGAAGGACGGCCGTGGCCAACTGTTCGACGACAGGGGTGCCGAGGTCCGTGGCGGGACGGGCCTTTTCGAGGCGCTGCAGGAGTGAGGGGAGGGCGCGGATCCAGCCGATGCGGAGGCCGCCCCAGACGCTCTTGGAAACCGAGCCGACGCTGACGGCGGTCGGCATGTGTACTGCGAACGGTTCCGGTCTTGCGCCGTCCAGAGCCAGTTCGGTCATGGTCTCGTCGATGATCGTGGGACAGGCCAGCCTGAGCCGACGGCGCACGCTCGCGGACATGCACATCCCGGTCGGGTTGTGGAAGTCCGGTATCAGGTAGGCGAGTTGTGCGTCACGCCCGGCCGCCTGGAGTTGTACCGCATCCCAGCCGGACGCCCCAACGGCCACGGGCAGGAGTCGGGCGTGCGCATCGGTGAACGTCCTGATCGCGTGCGGGTATGTGGGATGGTCGATCAGGACCTTGTCCCGTGGGGCCAGGAGCGTGCGCGCCAGGAGACCGAGCGCGTGCTGCGCACCATTAGTGATCATGATGTGGTCGGGGGCGGTGGGCAGCCCTCTGCGCTGGTACCAGTCGGCGACCGCCTCGCGCAGCTCGGCGGTGCCGTATCGATCGTATCCGTGCCGCTCGAAGTGCCGTGGCAGCCGTTCGAGAGCAGCCGCGAACGCGGCGTGGAGGATCTCGACGGGTGCCGGTGGCGCGGCGAACGACAGGTCGATGGTCATCGGGTCCGCGCTGGCCGGGGGCTCGGGCGGGGTGTCCTGCGGGAGGCGCACCGTCGCCCGGGCGCGCGCCCTCGTGGCGAGGTAGCCGTGCTCGACCAGAGTGCGGTATGCGGCACCGACGGTGGTTCGGCTGGTGCCGAGCACGGTGGCGAGGTCGCGTTCGCTCGGCAGTGCCGCCCCGAGGGACAGACGTCCGTCCAGGATCAGCAGCCGCAGCCTGTCCGAGAGGCACTGGTGCGCCGGCCCGGGCCCCTGCTGCCAGGTCCCCATCATGCGCGCAACCGCGTACGAACTGATCTTCACCGAGCCAGCCTAATCAATCTGGCTATGGAATCCGAGTCCAGTTGGCGTCGAGGCTTGCGCCATGGCTCCTCCTGCTTCCCCCGCCCAACTGTCCGTCCCGGCCCGTCATGACCGCCCTGTGATCATCCGCATGAACGCCTTCGCCCAACTTCGCGCAGGCCGAGCGGGGCGGCGCATTCCCCAGCTCCTGATCGGCTTGGTGGGATACGGCGCCGCCGTCATGGTGCTCGTCCGATCCGGTCTCGGCACAGCCAGTTGGAGCGTGCTGACGGACGGCACGGCGAAGACTCTCGGCATCTCATTCGGATGGGCCACGAACCTGATCTCGCTCATCGTGCTTCTCGCCTGGATACCCCTGCGCGAACTACCCGGGCTCGGCACGCTCCTCAACGTCGCAATCGTCGGCTTCGCCGCAGACGCGACCGCGGCGGTGCTCCCTGCCCCTCACGGGACACTCGCCGAGAGCGGTTACCTTGTAGTCGGCCTCGTCGCGCTGGCCTTCTTTGACGCGCTCTACCTCGGCGCACAGTTCGGGTCAGGACCACGTGACGGCATCATGACCGGACTTGTTCGACTCACCCGCCTGCCCGTCGCGGTGGTGCGTACCGGCATCGACGTCGCCGTCGCCGGGATCGGTTGGGCTCTCGGCGGAAGCTTCGGGGTCGGCACGGTACTCGTCGCCCTGTGCATGGGGCCTCTCATCGGATGCTTTCTGCCGCTTCTGACGGTTCGCCTCCCCGCTGCTACGGCAGGCGAACGGTGCAGCCGGTGATCGCCAGTAGCGTGCCGCTTCAGCGGAGTGGTCGGCACCGCGGCGAGGTCGGCGCCGGCCCGGCCGTGCGACCGTTCGCGCAGTTCGCTGAGCGCGGGTTCCCAAGCGGTCGCCGAGCGGTCGCGGGCCGCACCGCATCGGGACTTCATCGCCATTTCAGCGCCACCCACGACAGTGGACCGAACAAGGCGCCGGACAGCCAGTCGTGCGCCTGCCGCGTCCGCACCCCTCTCCGTAGGTGCGCGCCCTCAGCGAGTGAACGGGTTCCCCATGAACGATCTTTTGCACAAGCTGGTCTCCACCGCCATCACCGGCGCGCTGATCGCCCTGGTGGGATACCTCAGCGTGACCGTGCGCAGGCGTCGGGTAGCCCGCGAGGAGGCCGCCGCGCCGGCCCCCGTCGAGGACCCGACCCAGGCCCTGCTGCGGCAGGCCCAGCAACTGGACGTCAGCCGGGACGAATTGGCCATCCAGGGCCGGCAGGCAGAGGCACTGGCCCGGGCCGGGGAGGCCGCCGACGCCTGGCGCGCGCTCACCCGGGCCCGGCCGGGGCGGTTCCAGGCGGAACGCAGGGCAGCACTGGTCCGGCTGAGCGAACTGCTGGTCGCCGAGGGGCAGGAGCAGCAGGCCGCTCAGGTCCGCCAGGAAGCCACCGGCCTTTCCTGACCGAGCGAGGAGAAGCATCCATGCCCGCTGCGATCTGGACCGGCCGGAACGCCACTCCCGAGCAGGCTGCCGCCGACATCACCGCGGCGCTGCGGGACGAACTCGGCCTCACCGCACCACCGTTGGCCATCACACTGCCGGCCGAGAGCACCGGCGTACCGGCCGGCAGTCTTCTGCCCTCGCGCGCACGGTTCAGCGGAATGCCCGTGCCGACGCTCTGCTTCCTCTACATCGACGCCCAGTCCCCCAGGCCCTTCGAACTCCGCGCCTCGGTCCTGACCGGACGCTCGGGCATCCGCCGAAGCCTGGGCCTGGGACATCTCCTCTACGCGGTGCCCCTGGCACCGACGGTCCCCTCCGTCATCGAACTGAACACGCCCGGCGGCACCACCCCCGCCCGCTTCGAGGGATCCCCCGCGACCGCTGACCGGCTGAACCAGGACACGCACCTCATCGACGCGGCCCGCGCATTGACGCCCACCACGGCCGGCCCGGACCGGAACCACAGCTGGCAGGTGGCCCGCCGACTGGCGATCGAGCCGCTTCCCGAGAGTCCCGAGGGTTCGGTCCTGTTCGTCCAGACCCTGCACCGCCCCACCACCCGCGCCTGGTCCCTCCGCGCCGCCGCGATAATGGACTTCGCGGGCCGGGTGGAATCGGTCTTGGCGTAGTACCGGTTCGGGGTCGCGATGCGTGATCGGCCGGACTTCCAGCCTGCGCGGAACGCCGCCGAGGGGCGCAGGGCTGTCGGGCAGCCGCCCCGGGCCGGGCCCGCTCTGAGGACGGAGAGTTCGCCCTCTGCCGGGCTCGCGCGCCTCGTGGCACGACCATGGTCGGAGCCTGGCAGGCAAGCTCCGACCATCTGTGACGACGCCCGCTACGGCACCCACGCCCAGGGGCCGCTGGCCCTGCGGTGTTGGCGTGGACCCTGGCGGCACTGGCTACCGGGGACGCAGGGGGTGCACGTGTCGGTCTGATGCGACGTTCAGGCTACGGACGCTCCGGGGCATCCAGTCGACCAACCGAGTCGTCCGTCTCGGAGTAGTTGGAGCCGTCGTAGAGGTCCCGGACGGTGCGCAGCGCTCTGCCGAAGGTTGCCGCCGCAGTGCAGCCCATCTGCGCCCCGGAGACGCACGTCTGCGGGTCTGCCTCGGCTGCTGCACCGGCCCTCGGTACAGGGGCGGCGTCGGCGATCGGCGCGATGAGTGCGGTAGCGGACACGGCAAGGGCAGCCGCTGCGAGAACAGTGCGAAGTTTCGTCATGCGTTGATCAACGACCAGACGAACGGTCGGTAATGTCAAGCGAAGGCAAGGCCGACCTGGCGTGAGCCGGTCACGGTCGGCGATGGTCTCCGCACCATCGTCGCCGCATCCGGCTCCCCGCACCGTACTGACCGGCTCAGCCGGCGGCACCGGCGTAGGAGAGCCGGAAGCCGCCTGCCGTGCGGACGGAGGGCGCAACGCCCCTGGCTGCTCAGACCTGCACGCGCTGCCAGTGGCCTCGCCGGGTCCACTCGCCGTCGTCCTGCGCCCAGCTCGTCACCAGGGCCGCGACCTCGTCGTGGCCCTTCATGGCGTAGGGCGGCGCCACGACGGTGCGGAAGTGCTGGTCGGGTCCGCCGTCGCGGTACTCCACGAGGCAACTCCCGTCCTCCGCGAGGTGGACCTGGATATAGTACTGCTCCGGATCGCGGCCGTCCGCGCGTTCCACGACGAGGAACGGCAGCGCCAGGTTCAGCTCGCTGAGCAGGTCGTAGAGGGTGTCCGGGTCGGGACGGTCGTGCACGGCCCCGATAGCGGTGTGGACGCGGGTGGCGGTCATACGGCCTCCTCCGGACGCAGCACCGACTGATCGGCCAACGCGACGAGCTCGTCCCCGGTCGTCCGGATCGCTCCGTCCGGTCCGTGCACCGTCAGGGTGTCGTCGCACTCCGCCCGGAAGACGGCGCCGAGGCGGTTCTCCCACTCGACGTGACTGCCGGGGGAGCCGGGCAGGAGGGACAGTTCGTGCCGCAGGACGTCCAGGGTCGCCAGGCCGCGGTCCGGGCCTTCGCTGTGGCTCCCGGTGCGTTCGTTGCGGTAGCGCATGCGGAGGAAGGGGACCGGGTCGCGCCGCAGCCGTGTGGGCTGCAGGCCGCGGTCGAATTGGTGGCGGGCCTCCGCCAGGCTCTCCGAGCCGGCGAACTCCTGGCGCCAGGCGGGGAAGAGTGCCACCGTCGCCTTGTGGAGGTCGGTGTCCTCCTGGCTGTGGTACTCGTGCACCTCCGGTCCGACGGCGGCGACCGTGTCGAAGTCCCACCCGGGGCAGGCGAGCCCGTCCAGCGTCATCAGCGGACGGTCGCCGTCGAGCACCTGCTCCGCGTGGTCGCGGGCCAGTTCCAGCACGGCGCGGGCCAGTGCCGGGTCGTACTCGCCCATGACGCGCATCTCCAGCACACGGTCCCCGGAGACCACGGCGTCGAACGAGAAGATCATGCGTGACCAGTGCCAGGCGTCCGGCACGCCAGGTACGGGCTCGGCGCCGGGCTGGGCGGCCAGCTTCGACGTCAGGTCCATGGTGGGTGGCTCCTCTGCGGGGGTCCTGCTCAGGTGCAGGAGTAGTTCGGGCCGGTGTCCTGGCGGTAGGTGGAGGTCATCTTGCCTCCGCCGCTGGAGTTGTCCTTGCGGGACATGGGCTCCATGTTATTGGCATCGTTGTAGAAGTCGTTGCGGGTGGCGCGGTCGGAGTTGTAGCCCGTCTGGTTCCAGTGGTCGACGACCGGATGCAGATGCTCGTAGGTGAGGTGGTCCTTTCCGGCGGGCACGGGTTCGCCCTTGGAGTTGAACCAGGTGAGCTGGTCCCGTGGGATGCGCTCACCCTCCTGTGGGTGGCCGGTGGGGAAGCGGGGGGCGCCGCCCTGTGCCTGCCCCTCGACGGTCCACTTGGACGTCATGGCGTCATGGGTCGACTGTCGGTAACTGCCGGGATATTCGGTGTCGCGGTTGTGGGTCGCCGGACCGTTCGGGTTCGGGAGGAAGCGGCCGTTGGGTCCGCGCTGCGGCGTCAGCCCGAGGGGGTCCGCGACGGTGAGCGGGTTGTCGACGTAGGCGTAGTGGTTGGGGGCCGCCACCAGCCCCAGTGGGTCGGGGGTGAGGTAGCGGGCCGTCTCCGGGTCGTAGTGGCGGAAGTAATTGTAGTTCCACCCGGTCTCGGAGTCGGCGTACTGGCCGGGGAACCGCAGGGGGCAGGTGTCCGCCGGCCCGTCGCCGACCGGCATGCCCCAGGCGGTGGTGCGCAGCCGCCAGGTGATCCGTCCGTCCGGGGTGACCAGTTCGGTCGGGGCGCCCGAGACGTCGGTGACCACGGTGTGGAAGTCGACGCGGCCCTCGGCGTGGACGACGGTCTGAGTGAGCGGCCGGTGGGTGCCGGAGTGGTAGTCCCAGACGGTCGCGGTGCCGTCCGACGTCACCTGCTCCGCGAGTCGGGTGCCGTCCCAGACGAAACGGACCTCCTGGGCCGGGCGCCCGTCACCGTCGAGGCGACGCTTGACGGTGCGCCGGCCCGCCGTGTCGTACTCGTATGTCCAATGTGTGCCGTCGGCCAGCACGGCGTCGGTGAGTTGGTCCGCCGTGTTCCACGCGAAGGAGGCGGTACGGGTCTGGCCGTTGAGGAGCCGCGTGGTGCGGCGCACCATGCGGCCGTCCTCGTCGTACGCGTAGGTGTGGCGTCCGCACCGCTCAAGGCGGTTGCCGGTGAATGCGCGCTCCGTGCCGGCGGTCCCGTCGCCGGGAACCTCGGCGTGGGTGAGGTTGCCGGCGCTGTCGTAGGCGTAGGTCTCGGTCCAGCCCTGGGCGCGCACGGCGGTGACCCGGCCGTCGGGATCGAGCTCGAAGTGCCGTGTGCCGCCCGCCGAGTCCGTGATGCCGCGGAGGTGGCCGTCCGCGCGGTAGGCGTAGGCGCGGTGCTGGAGGGTGTCGGCACCGAGGGTGACGGCCTGGGAGCTGAGCCGGCCCGCGCTGTCCCACTCCTGGGAGAGGACGAGGTCGGGGCCGATGAGGCGGCGCACCTCCCGGTCGGCTTCGTCGAAGGCGAAGCCCACCCGGTCACCCCCGACGTCGAGGGTGGCCGGCCGCCCCGCGGCGTCGTACGACCACGTGGAGAGCACTCCGCTGGGGGTGCGCCGGCTGGTGCGCCGCCCCAACGCGTCGTAGGTCCAGGTCGTGGTGCGGCCGTCGATGTCCTCGGAGAGCTTGCGGCCGAGGACGTCGTAGGTGTGGGCGACGGTGGTGGTGGCGTTGGCGGACCGCAGCAGGCAGCCGGCCGGGTCGTAGGCAAAGGTGGCGATACCGTCGGGCGAGTGCTCCTCGACGGTGCGGCCGAGTTCGTCGCGGACGAACACCGTGGTGCGGCCGGCAGCGGTGGTGCGGGCGGCGATATTGCCCGTGGGGTCGGGCCGGTACTCCACGGCCCGGCCCTGGAAGTCGCTCTCCCGGACGAGGTGGCCGACGGCGTCGTATGTGTAGTCCCAGGTGTGGCCGCGCGGGTCGGTGACGGTGGTGAGCCGCAGTTCGGTGTCGTGCGCGAAGGTATAGGTGGTCCCGTCGGGAGCGGTGCGCGTGACGGGGAGGCCGAAGTGGGTGTAGGTGAACCGGGACACCTGACCCAGTCGGTCGGTGTGGGCCACGAGATTGCCCTCACCGTCCCACTCCCATGTCTCGGTCGCACCGTCGGCGAACTCCCGCCACGCCGGCTTGCCCTCGACGGTCCAGCCGAAGCGCTCGGTCCGTCCACAGGCGTCGGTGTAGGAGCCGACCCGCCCGAACGCGTCGCGCTCGACGACCGTGGTGTGGCCCAGCGGATCGGTGACCGTCAGCGGCAGGCCGGCCGCGTTGCTCGCCACCGTGCGGGTGTTGCCGAGGGCGTCGGTGACGGCGGTCAGCCTTCCGCCGTCGTAGGCGAAGCCGGTGACGGCGCCGGTCGGATCCGTGGTGCGTACCTGGTTGCCCCGGGCGTCGTACTCGTGCCGCCAGGTCGCGCCGTCCACCTCGACGATCTCGACCGGCAGGCCCAGTGCGTTGTAGGTGGCACGGGTGGTGCGGCCGTCGGGGCGGGTGACGGTGGTGAGGTTGCCGTCGTCGTAGGTGTAGCTGCTGGTGTGGCCCAGCTCGTCGGTGACCGAGGCGAGCAGGTCCCGGCCGGTCCAGGTGCGGTGCGTGCGGTGGCCCTCGGCGTCGGTCCAACCGATGAGGCGCCGCTGCTCGTCGTAGTGGTAGACGGTGGTGCGGCCGAGGGAGTTGGTGTAGCTGTTGGCACGGTTGCGGACGTCGTAGGTGAGGGTGCAGGACAGGTAACCGTCGGATCCGGTGCCGCGCACGCAGCGGTCGGCGCCGTCGTACTCCCAGCGGTACCAGCCGCCGTTGCGGTCGACGCGTTCGACGATGCGACCCGACTCGTCGTAGTGGAAGCGCTCGGTGTGGCCGAGCGCGTCGGTGACCGCGGTGAGTTGGCCGTCGTCGTAGCCGTAGTGTCGTAGCACCGTGCCGGCCTCGCCGGCTTCGGTACCGAGGAGGCGGAGGGCCACGACCCGGTCTCCGTCGGTGTCGACGGCGATGCGGTACCCGCCGCTGTGCCGGATCTCGAAGGGGGTGCCGTCGTCGTCTCGCCAGATGTCGACTCGGTGGCCGTTGCGGTCGGTCACGGCCTGGAGGGGGAGGGTCACCCGGCCGGCGGCGGCCTCCGCCGGTGTCACGGTGGCCGGCATGAAGTGCAGGGTGTGCCCGGTGTCGCGGTCGGTGACGAGGATCTCGCCGGCCGGTGTCCCGTCCCACCGCAGCTCCCGGCGGGGGCCGTGGTGGGGAAGGTTGACGGTGTGCGGGGCCGGCACGTCGTACGAGAGCAGCATGCCGTCCGCGGTGGCGAGCACGAGTCCCCGTTCGTCGGCCTCCAGACGCTGGTCCAAGGTGGAGGCCCAGGAGCTGCCGAACCACTGACCGCACCGGTAGGACGACAGGTGGGTGCGCTCGACGACGAGATCGAGCAGACCGGGCAGGCGCACGTCGGTCGCGGTGAGGATCATCTCGCCCGACACCAGGTCGATGGGGTCGCCGCCCTTGCAGCGGCCGCCCGCCGGCTTGGACGACCCGACTCCGTCCCGGTTCGCCCCGTCCCGCAGTGAGGGGTCGGAGGAGTTCGGCCGACCGGAACCCGGGCCCTCCACGGGGCTCTTGGGGCCCTTGGGGCCCTTGGGGCCCTCACCCCCCGGCCCGCCCGACGTGTGCGGCGATGAGGAGGGGGATGCATGGGGATCCTTGGGCATGTCACCGTGCCGGCCCTTGAGGATGCCCTCCATCTCCGAGGCATGCTTCGCGTCCGTTTCGGCGTGGTTCTTCGCCACCTGCCGCAGGCGGTCGCCCGTATCGTGGTAGAGGTTCTTGACCGCCTTGCCGGCGTCCTCGCCGAGGGTCTTGCCGAGCCGTGATGCGCCGTCCTCCAGCGCCTTGACGATGCGGTTCGTCACGCGAAGCTCACCCCGCTCAGCTTGCTCTTGAAGTCCTCGGCGTGCGCCGCCACCGTCTCGGCGTGCTTGGACAACGCCTGTGAGCGAGCGTGCAGTTCCTCGGGATGGACGGAGAAGCTCTGCCCTGCGCCCCCGCCGCCGGACACCCCGAGGGCCTTGGCGGTTCCCTCGTAGACGAGCCCGCTCACCGCGTTGCCGACCACGTCGACGAGCGGGGTGATGGCGGCCTCGATCACCTGGCCGATGACGTACTGTTCCAACTGCTGTTCCAGATAGCTCGTCGCCTTGCGGGCCGCAGCGATGATGCCGGCCTCCGCGACTTCGGCGAGCCCGAAGGTGAAGGCCGCGGCGGCCTGGTCCGCGACGAACGTCACGGCGAGTACCACCAGTTCGGCGATCGCCGCCGCCTTCATGCCCACGATGACACCGGCCGCAGCGTCCAGCGCGGTCGCCACCGTATGGCACGCGGTCACCAGCTCGTTCATGTGACTGGACGACATCTGGCCCCACTTGGCCATGAGGGCGTCGTAGGAGGCGCCCTGGTAGACCTCGGACAACTGCTCCACCGACGAGGTGGCGTCCTGGTGACTCTGCTGGATGTTGTTGGCGAAATCCCTTACATGGCCACCAAACTCGCGGACCTTGTCCTCGTCGACATTGGGCCAGTGGACACCGATGAAGTCGAGAAACGACACCACCGCGTCGGGTAGTTCCAGTGCCACCGCGCCCCCAGGTGAGAACTCGTCAGACCGCTCGTGGCAACGTATCGCCGCCGAACAAAGCCGAGGTAATCAAAGGGTCAGTTTTGCCCCAGGGTGTCGAGAGCCTGCGCCGGGCCGGCGCGCCGGCAGGACGGAAATTCGCCAACCCGGGCCGCACAAAGGCGAGGACGCCCTGACGTTGACGGGGAACGATGCGGCGGGCCTCAGCAATCCTGCTCGTCGCCGCGCCCCCGGCATTCCTGCTCGTCGCCGCCCTCGCCGCCTGCGCCGCAAAGGGGATATGGAAGCGCTCACCCCCCCGTCAGTTGTGCTCACCTCCCGTCAATTGTCGTCATCGTTCTCTTGATCCATCTGACGGAACTCCTCGTACACAGCCGTCCCCGGCCCCGCCACATGCACCTCGAAGTCCGCCCAGTCGGAGTCGTGGAATTCGCGGAAGAACAAGTTGGCGATGCTGTCGTTGATTTCGACGCTGGCCACGTGCAGGGCCGGAACACGGAACGGCTTCACACGGGGCCAAGGCTCATCGCCCGCCTCGTCCACATGGATGTCGATGCCGAGCAACGGCAGATCGTCGGAGGCAAAGGTCTCCGCGTCGGCCAGATAGAGGTGGTCGTACGGCAGGTCGTGGCCGGATTCGGGGGCGGCGGCGAGCACCGTCTCGGGCAACAGGCCCCGGTACTTCTCCTCGTCGATCGGGGTGACATACGAGATGGCCCGGTCGTAATCGCAGATGTCCTGCGAGCCCTCCTCGAAAGCGACGGGCATCTCCAGGGCCCGCAGCAGGCGAGCCCAGCCGCCGAGGTCGGTGACGTCGGTCCGCAGTACGGGAGCAGCGTCCGTGCGAGGCAGGCGTATCGATCGTCGATCGTGATTCATGCCGTGGACCCTAGTGCCGGGCACTGACAGGACACGGGCGCACGGGCCGCGCGCCGGTCGGCCCGCGCCCCTGAGTGCGACTCCGGCTCGGGCACCCAACGCGACTTCGCAGGGCGCAAGTTCGCCCATCTGCGCTGGTACCGCCGCCTGCGGATCCGCTGGGAGATCCGCGGCGACATCCACCAAGCGTTCCTCACCCCCCGACGTCTCCCCTCCCCACGATTCGAGCCTTGAGAGATCATGTTGAGCATGACGATTGCGGACGTAGCCGTGGTGACAGGCGCGAACCAGGGGATCGGGCGAGAGGTGGCACGGCAACTCGCCGCCGCGGGCATGGTGGTCTATCTCGGTGCCCGGGATGCGGAACGGGGCCGCGCTGCCGCACGCGAGTTGTCCACTGCCGGCGACGTGCGGTTCGTGCCTCTGGACGTGGCAGACCAGTCGCAGGTCGACGCCGCGGCCCGAACGATCGAGGCGGAGTGGGGCAGGCTCGACGTACTGGTGAACAATGCGGGCATCGGCGGCACCCGCCCGGCGGTGGAGGAGACCACCGCGGACGATTTCACAGAGGTCATGGACGTCAACCTGCTCGGCGCTGTCCGGACGACACACGCCCTGCTGCCTCTGTTGCACAAGGCTCAACATCCACGCATCGTGAACGTGTCGAGCGGCCGCGGGTCGTTCACCATCAGCGACGACCCGGAGCGCATGGAATCCCGGTTGCGGGGCCTGGTCTACCCGGTCTCGAAGGCGGCCTTGAACATGCTCACCTACCAGTACGCCCGCGCTCTGCCCGGCTTCCGCATCAACGCCGTCGATCCTGGGTTCACCGCGACCGCGCTCAACAACCACACCGGCATCGGCACGCCCGCGCAGAGCGCCGTGACGGTCGCGCAAATCGCCCTGGCGATCGACGGGCCCAGCGGACGACTCTTCGATTCCACCGGCCAGGTCGGCTGGTAGTGACCCTCCTGCGCCCGGTCCGAGCGGCCACCCGGACCTCATCCCCGGCCGGACACCGGACCCGACAGCGGGACAGGTGTCCGGCCCTCCTCAGCTCCTGACCTCGAAGGACTTCTTCTCGATCAGCTTGCCGTCCTGGAAACAGAACCGGAAAACCGGCTGCATGCTCCAACTGCTGCTGTTCTCGTAGGACATCAGCGTGAGGCATGCGGCGCCCTTGGGTGCGGGCGGTGCTCCTCTCTCCAGATCTTCGGCCAGGAACGAGTTTCCGCGGGGCAGTTTCGCTCGGACTTCCGCTTCCGACTGGCCCACCCGCACCGCGTCGTACTGCTTCGGCTCGATCATGGCCTTGTCGGCCTCCCCCACCAGGAAGACCGCGGCGACGACCCCGAAGACCACCAGCAGTAGGAGGATCAGTGCCGCGATCCCGCAGCCGATGGCGACGCCGCTGCGCTTCGTGTTCCTGCTCATGGCCCTGGCCAGCTCCCTCGGAAGACCGTTCCCGTCGATGACCGGAACACGTTCGCCCAGAGGGCCGGCCGGCATCTGCTCCCGAAAGTCGCCGGTGGGATCGACGAACGTCGTCACCGCATCCCCCGGTGAGCGACCCGCGGCCCCGCCTTCCGGCGAGGCGTAGGGCAGCACGCCCGCCAGCCGGAAGCCACCGTCCGCCGTCGGGCTCGCGTGCACCATGCCGCCGATGAGCCGGGTCCGTTCGCCGAGGCCGGTCAGACCCTGACCACCGCTCACCACGCTCCGGCCGGTCTCCGCCGTCTGCGGGGCGGGGCCGTTCGCGACCTCCACGACCAGCGCGTCCGGCTCGTACCGCAGCTCGATGGTGATCGCAGCCCCCGGGGCGTGCTTGTGGGCGTTGGTCAGCCCCTCCTGGGCGACGCGGTACGCCGCGTGATCCGCGGTCGGGGCGAGCGGGCGAGGTTCGCCGGAGCGTCGCAGCTCCACGGTCGTCCCCACGCTCCGGGACGCCTCCGCCAGGCCCTCGATGCCGACCACCCCGCGCGACGGCGCCGTGTTGCCCTCCTCCCGCACCGCGTGGAGGCCATGGGTGGCGCCTTCCTGGTCGGGCCCCTCCATCCCGTCCCGGAGCAGCCCGACCACCTCGCGCAGCTCGTGCATCGCGGCCACCGACGCCTCGCGCAGCACACCGACGGCTTCCCGTTGCCGTCCGGTCAGTTCCCGGTCCACCTCCAGCGCCCCGGTGTGGACCGAGATGAGGGTGAGGTGATGGCCGAGACTGTCGTGCATGTCCTGCGCGATGCGCTGGCGCTCCCGCATCCGGGCCTGGCCGGCGACCATCGCGCGTTCGCGCAACAGCTGGGCGTTGTACTCCCGCAGGATGTCCGTCAGTGTGCGGCGTTGTGACCAGTAACGGCTGATCAGACCGGGGACGACGATCATGACCAGCAGCAGCGGGACGGCGAGGGTAAGGGTCATCGTGAGGGAGAGCGGCTCCTTCAGGAGGCCCAGGCCGAGGCTGAGGACGTATGCGGCGGCGAAGGCGCCGGCCGCCTTGCCGACCCCCTCGATCCGCCGCCCGGCCGACCAGGCGGCGACCGGGAGCAGCAGGATGAGGCCGTCGAACTCGGCCATGCCGGTAGCGGTGATCAGAAGCACGGTGGCGGGCAGGACCCGGCGCAGGGGCGAGAGCAGCGCGGCGGCCAGACCCACGGCGACGACCCGTACGATCCCGGCGTCGGACACCGACCCCGACGGGATCTCGACAGCCGCCGCCAACAGCCCGAGCAACGCACACAGCAGCGTTTCGCCCACGATGCGCCCGGAAGTCCACATCCCCGGGGCGAAGAGTGCCCTGACCGGATCGGTAAGCCGCCGGGGCGCCGAGCGCAGCGCCGCTGCCAGCGCCTGGCGGGCCGAAGCCGAAAGGTCCATATGTTCCACACGTGTCACGCGGCCACGGTAGGCGGCCGCCGCCGGACACCGCATTCGCCGTTGGTCGCGACGGCCGACGACTTAAGTCGCTCATCGAGAAACCTGCGTGGCGCGGTACGGATCGGGCCCAGGGCGGCGACAACCGTACGACGACGTGCGGGCGAAGCTGCCTGAGTTCCGCAAGGCGTCACCGGTCTTCGGCGAGTTCACGGCCTGGGGCCTGACCGGCTGCACCGACTGACCGGTCGCCGGCAGGACCGGCAAGACCGAGGTCGGCGCCAAGGGCTCGTAGCACCGCCCGCGCCCAGGAGGCGCGAAGGGGCTGAATCGCAACACCCCGGCTATCGGGGTTGGCGGCCCGGGTGCAGGTGTCAGCGGGCGATCCAAACCCCGCGAACCAACGTCGTATGCGGCTCAACACCAGGGTGCCCCTCTCTCTGGGTGACGTCGGCCGCGGGGAGCGTGACCTCGGTGGCCGAATGACCGTTGACGGATTGCACCCGGCCGTCGACCCCCGGGGTATCCGCTCGCCGCGTGCGCCCTGGGGCCCGGCTCGTCCTGGGGCCCGGTCGGTCCCTGCGTGCCTTGCTGTCCGCGGAGCCGATCAGGGATGCGGGCCAGTCGGGCCGGGTGCCCTTGAAGCCTTCCGTGACGGCCACTTCGTACGCGGAAGTGCCAGGCACGGAAACGTTGTTCGGCTTGGTGGGGTCGGTCGGCGCGGTGTCGGCGCGGCCGACCTCGGACGCCTCGGCGGGCAGAACGTGCCGATCCCCCTTTGACGAGCTTCGTCACCTCAGATCGACGGAACAACCTGCGAAACCCGGAACTCGCTGGCTCACCGTCGACGGCGTGCAGCTGCGGCACGGGCGGGCGGACCGCGTCCTGATCGCGGGCTCCGCCCGGTCTGCGCTTCTCCTGGCCTGCTTCGACGACACCTTGTGCGAGCACGACTTCCGGACCATCGTGGGTTGGCCACGCGACGAATTCCACGCCTTGGCGGCGAAGTGCGAGGTCCTGGACGCCGAGGGGCTGCGAGCCGAGATCTTCCGTGCTCGTGCATCGGGGGACGGTCTCCGGCGCCGCAAGCTGCTGACCTTCGCCCTTGACCACATGGACATGGGCCCGACCAGCAGGGACGTGGAGTCGGCAGAGCGGGGCCTTGCGGAACTGGCCGACACCTGCGACGTGGAGATGCTCACAGATCTGCTCGCAAGAGTTCGGGGCAGGGTGCTGGCATCTCCACCATCTCCACGCCGCTCCAGGGGACCGAGGTCCGGACTCCGTGGCCAACGGCCCCACCGGTGAAGGTCGTTCGTCCGCCGCGCCTTTGCCGCCCGTCCGGGACGGCGGGGGGCACGGCTGTGTGCGGGGCTTGGCCCGGGGGCCGTGTCGATTACACGCTGGCCCGCGAAGTCTGCCGTCGGTGTCGGCTGGTTTTCCTCGGTGCTGTGCTGGGAGGGGTGTTGCGGTGGGTGTGGTGCCGGGTGAGGGTGGCCAGGGCTGCGATGGTGAGGCCGCAGCCGGTGATGATCCACCAGGCGGGGCGGCTGGCGTGGTCGAACGTGGTGGCGGTGTAGCCGGTGGCCGGGAGGGTGGCGCCGGTGACGGCGACGCCGAGGGCGCTGCCGATCTGGCGGCTGGTGGTGGTGATGGCGGAGGCCACGCCGGCCTGGGCGCGGGGCATACCGGAGACGGCGGTGTGGGTGATGGGGGCGTTGACGAGTCCGAAGCCGATGCCGAAGAGGAGGTAGCAGGCCAGGAGGAGCGGGGTGTGTTGCTGGGCGCCGAGGAGGGCCAGGAGTCCGGCGAGGGTGGTGGCGGTGCCGGAGAGCACCAGGGGCAGGTGGGGGCCGCGGGTGGCGGTGAGGTGTCCGGCCAGGGGTGGGCAGGCGATGGTCATGGTGGCCATGGGCAGCAGGTAGAGGCCGGCCTGCCAGGCGTGAAGGCCGCGGGCGTCCTGGAGGTCGAGGGCGGTGAGGAAGAGGAAGCCGCTCAGGGCGGCGAAGGCGCACACGGCGCTGAGGGCGGCTGCGGTGAACGGGGGTTGGCGGAAGAAGCGCAGTTCGATCAGCGGTTCGCGCTGGGCGAGTTCGGTGATGATCAGCGCGGGCAGTGCCACGGCGGCGGTGACGGCGCAGGCCAGTACCTGGGGGGAGGTCCAACCCGTGGCCGGGCCCTGGATGATCGCGTAGACGCTGGTGGCGAGCAGCACGACGATGAGGAGTTGGCCGAGCGCGTCCAGGGGGCGGGGGTGCGGGGCGCGGGATTCGGGCACCTGGCCGGTCAGGGCCAGTGCGAGGAGGCCGATGGGCAGGTTGATCAGGAAGATCCAGCGCCAGCCGACGGTGTCGACCAGTAGCCCGCCGAGCAGGGGGCCGACGGCCATGGTGATGCCCTGGACCGCGCTCCAGACGCCGATGGCGCGGGCGCGTTCGCGGCGGTCGGTGAAGACGTTGGTGATGAGGGCCATGGCGACGGGGGTGAGCATGCAGCCGCCGACGGCCTGGAGGGCACGGAAGGCGACCAGCCAGCCGAGGCCGGGAGCCAGGGAGCACAGCAGGGAGGCGGTGGTGAACAGGGCGAGCCCGGCGCGGAAGACGCGGCGGCGGCCTATGCGGTCGCCGGTCGAGCCGGCGAGCAGCAACAGGGCGGAGAGCACGACGAGGTAGGCGTCGACGGTCCACTGCAGTCCGGCGGTGGAGGCGTCGAAGTCGCGCTGGATGGCCGGCAGTGCGGTGTTCAGGGCGGTGTTGTCGAGGCTGACGAGGAACAGGGCTGAGCAGCAGACGGCAAGGACCAGCTGCCGCTGCCTTGGGGACGGCTCGGACACGGCATCACCTCGGTGGAGGACGTTCGGGACGGGGTGTGGGCGCGGACGAGCACAGCGGTGGTGCACCGGCCCCGGGACGGAAGGGGTGAGGCCGGTGCACCGTCGGGGTTCACCAGCGCAGGAGTCCGCCGGTGGCCGCGAGGTGGTCGAGCACCTCGTGGGTGGTGGCTCGGGGGCGGTGGCCGTGGGTGCGGGTGACGAGGAGCCGGCCCTCGTCGAGCCGGGGCCGGGCCACCTTCTCGGACGCCTCGGGCACCGGGGCCTCAGTCGGCGGTCGGGACGCCCGCGACGCGGCGCTCGCCGCCGTTGCGCTCCTGCCAGAACCGGTACACCTCGACGGCGTCCTCGCGCTCCTCGTAGCGCATCGGCAGCCTGCGGTCCTGCCAGGGCTTGGCGAACTCGTCGTAGAAGGTGTCCAGCTCGAAGTACTTGCGGTCGTCGACGTAGTGGGGCTCGTAGGCGTCGCGGGTGGTGAGGAAGACGACCTCGTCCGGCGAGCAGTAGTACAGCGAGCCCAGGCACATCGGGCAGGGGTGCGCGAGTACGTAGATGGTGGTGCCGGTCAGGTGCTCGGTGCCCAGCTTCATGCATGCCTCGCGGATGGCGAGGATCTCCGCGTGGGCGGTGGGGTCGTTGGTCTGGGCGACCTTGTTGGGGCTCTCGGCGAGGATCTTGCCGTCCTTGACGATGACGGTCGCGAACGGGCGGCCGCCCTCGGCGACGTTCTGGCGGGCGATGTCGATGGTGCGCTGGACGAAGTCCATGAAGGGTCCTCCAAAGAGGGAAGGGGGATGCGAGGCCGCGGGCAGGCGGCTTCGCGGGGTTCGGGGAACAGGGCGGGGCGGGCCGGAAGGCTGTTTCCGGCCCGCCCCGTTGCCGTCCGTCTGCGACGCCGTGCCGGCGCCGGTCAGAAGGGCTTGGTCGGCAGGTACTTGCCGTCCAGGGTGATGACGGCGCGCTCGCCGCCGTCGGGGTCGGCGACCTTCTTCACGTCGAGCTTGAAGTTGATCGCGGAGATGATGCCGTCCCCGAACTCCTCGTGGACCAGGGCCTTGAGGGTCGTGCCGTAGACCTGGAGCATCTCGTAGAAGCGGTACATGGTCGGGTCGGTCGGGATCCGGTTCGGCATCGAGCCGCGGACCGGGATGGTCTGCAGCAGCATCACCGCGTCCTCGTCCAGGCCCAGCAGCTCGGCGACGGCCTTCGCGGAGTCCTCCGGCAGGGGGTGCTGGCCGAGGACGGCGGCGGTGGTGAAGGCCACCGACAGACCGGATGCCTCGGCGATCTGCTTCCAGGAGAGGTTCTTGCGGGTCTTGGCCTCCACGGCCTTGGCGGCCAGGGCCTCACGAGCGGTCTGCTCGAACTGGGCGTGCACCATGATCAGTACGTCCTCTTCTCAGATGTGCCACTCCACGAACAGGGGTGGGGTGAAGTGGCGAGTGGGTGGGGTGGAAACGGGTTCCCGGCACGCTGTCGTCGTCGCGGACCGGGAACCGGAACCGGGAGGGTCAGGCCGAGAGCGCCGGGCCGGCGGCGGCCAGGTCCTCCATGCGACCCGTGGGGATGTCGTAGACCCAGCCGTGCAGGGCGACCTTCCCCTCCGCCAGGGCCTTGGCGACCGAGGGGTGCGTGGCCAGGTTCGCCAGCTGGGCGAGCACGTTCTGCCGCACCAGGGCGGGAACGTCACCGGCAGCGGTGGTGCGAGCCTGGGAAGCGTCCGCGTGCCGCAGCCAGGCGGCGACCGCCGGGGCGCCGCTGAGGTCGTGGCCCTGGGCCAGGGCGGTCATCGCGCCGCATGCGGAGTGACCGCAGACGACGATGTCCTGCACGCCCAGCGCGGCGACGGCGTACTCGATGCTCGCCGCGACCCCGTCGGCCTCAGTCGTATAGGCGGGGACCAGGTTGCCGGCGGTGCGGACGACGAACAGGTCGCCCGGCTCGGTGCCGGTGATCAGCTCGGGCACGACGCGGGCGTCGGAGCAGCTGATGAACAACGTGTGCGGGGTGTGATGCGTGGCCAGATGCGCGAAGAGCTCTGCCTTGGCCGGGAAGACGTCCCTCTGGAAACGGGCGACGCCCTCGGTGAGGTCCTGCATGGGTCACTCCCTCCGGGTGGTGATCTACCCCTGTGGGCTGGTGAGATCCACCATGCATGACCTGTATCTATAGTGTCCAAGAGCCATTAACCATAGAAGCTATTAGCCCCATCTATAGTTTCCCCATGGCTGCTCTCGAACTGCGTCATCTGCGCTATCTGCTCGCCGTGTCCGAACACGGCAACTTCACCCGCGCCGCCGAAGAGCTGCACATCTCCCAGCCCACGCTCTCCCAGCAGATCAAGCAGCTGGAGCGGACCCTGGGCGTGCAGCTGCTGGACCGCACCGGCCGCACGGTACGACTCACCGACGCCGGCGCCGTCTACACCGACCATGCCCGGCGCGCACTGCGCGACCTGGCCGCCGCCGAACGCGCCGTCCACGACGTCCAGGACCTCTCCCGCGGCCACCTGCACCTGGGTGTCACCCCCACGTTCACCGCCTACCTGATCGGCCCGCTCACCGCCGAGCTCCACACCCGCCACCCCGGCGTCGGCCTCACCCTGACGGAGATGCCCCAGGACCGCATCGAAGCGGCCCTGCTCGCCGACGACCTCGACCTGGGCATCGCCTTCGCCGGCCCCCACCTGCCCGGCATCACCGCCACCCCGCTGTTCACCGAGACCCTCAGCCTCGTCGCCGGCACCCCGCGCGCCCGGGCGATGCCGGACCCGCTACCCGCCCGCGCCCTCAAGGACGAGCAACTCGCCCTGCTCAGCGGCGACTTCGCCACCCGTGGCCACATCGACGCCTACTTCGCCCGCCATCAGGTCGCCCCCCGCATCACGATCGAGGCCAACTCCATCCAGGCCCTCACCGAAATCGTCCAACGCACCACCCTCGCCACCGTCCTGCCCGACGCCATCACCCACGACCACCGCCACCTCACCCCCATCCCCCTCGACCCGCCCCTGCCCACCCGCACCGTCACCCTCCTGCACCGCACCGACGCCTACCGAAGCGCCGCCACCCATGCCTTCGCCGACCTCACCCACGACCTCATCCGCACCCGCGGCTACGCCCCGCCCCTGTGAATCCACGCGCCTGGGGCACCTCGCGGACCGGTGAAGCTGATGACCAGTCACTGCCGTGATCTCGGCGGCCAGTTCGGTGGTCACCGTGGTGTGCGGCGCCCCCCTTCACCACCCAACCCTCAACCGTGACCGCTTGGTTATCGCTGATCAGCTTGGTTGGGAGCAGGTGTCCTGCCCCAGGCCCCGACGGATCGCGATCTCCACGGGCGAGTACGCGCCGTCAGCCCGTTCCAGTTCGTACGGCGTGGCCGGCATCAGCGGCGGCTGGGCCATGAAGCGCGGCCGCGCCCCATGGTGCGGTTGCGCCGCGTGCACCAGGAACGGATGGCACAGGAAGACGTCGCCCGGGGCCCCGGTGGCGAGGGCGAGTGGCCGGTGGTCGGACGCCGTCACCAGATCGGGCGCCAGGGCCAGCCCGCTCGCCCCGTCCTCCCCGTACTCCGCCAGCACCTTCGGCACGTCGAGGTGTGAGCCGACCCGGATCCGGGTCGGGGCGTCCTCCTCACCGACCTCGCTGAACAGGAACAGCATCAGCAACGCCCGGCCCCGGGAGCGCAGATTCGCGAAGTACCAGCTCTCGCCCTCCGGCAGATAGCTCCCCTCGATGTGCCAGCCCGCGTCGTCCGGCTCCTCCTCGTGCGGGAAGCGCAGCGGGAACGAGCCCAGCGAGTAGCGCGGCTCCCAGCGTCCCGCGCCGACGAGCAGGTCGTACGCGCGATGCAGGGAAGGGGAGTTGGGCGCGGCGGCGAACGGCCCCTGCGCCAGACCCGCCACCCAGTGCACGGGCTGCGTCCACGTCGCCGGATCGTCCGGGTCGCAGCCCGTCTCCCGCCACAGCAGCCGCGCGCAGTCCGCGGCCACGCGCGGCGCGACGGCGCCCTCCAACTTCACGAAGCCGTCGCGGAGGAAGCGGGATACCAAGGTCGTGTCGTCCATGCCCTCATCGTGCGGCGACGCCGCTCCCGTTCACCCGACATTTTCCGCACCGCCTGTGTCGGGTGTTCAGCGAGTCGAGCCGCGGACGCCGGTTCGCGGGCGCGTCCGTCGCGTAGGAGCGCCCGCGGGACGTCGACCACAGGAGATAGGCCATGGCGCGCAGGTGGCCGAGTAGCCTGTGCGGAGGGATGGCGAAGGAAGGCGACAGCGGTGGACCGAAGTGACGAGGAGGCCCGCCAGGCATCCGGCAGGCGGGCGCGCGGTGAACTGGAGAGCGATGTGCTCGCCGCACTCTGGGCCGCTCGCGGTCCGCTGACTGCGCGCGAGACGCAGGAACGGCTGCCGGGCGACCTGGCCTACACGACCGTCATGACGATCCTGTCGCGGCTGCATGACAAGGGCATGCTCATTCGACACCGCGAGGGCCGCGGGTACGCCTACGAGCCGGCCCGGGACGAAGCGTCCCATACCGCCCAACGCATGCACTCGCTGCTGGAGGGCGGCTCCGACCGAGAGGCGGTGCTCGCCCGTTTCGTCTCGGAGTTGTCCGCGCAGGACGAGCACCTGCTGCAACAGTTGCTGACCGGGCACGGCGAACCACCCGCCGAGAGCGAGCGCTCCCCCAGGAACCGGTGACCCCGTGCTGGTCAGCGTCTACGTCCCGTTCCTCGTCACCGCCGCACTCGCGGTGCTCGCACCCCCCATCGCACGTCGGCTGCCTCCGCGCCCGGCCGCCCGGGCACTGGTCTGCGTCGCGCTCGTCACGGCGGTCGGCTGGACCGGATCGCTCGCCCTGCTGGCCTTCACCGGCGTGGCGCAGATTCCGCAGATCGCGAAGGAAGGTCACTGGTCCGTGGCCGTCCTGCGCGCCGAGGACCCGGTCCACCTCGCCGTCGCGGCCGGCAGCGCGCTGGCACTGGCGACGGGCCTCGTGTCGTTGGGCGTGGCCGCCGTACGCCAGGTTCGCCACCTGATCCGGGCACGACAGGAGTGCGCCGACCTGCCCGGGCGGACGGAGCTGGCCGTCGTCGACGACGATGTCCCGCTGGCCTTCGCACTGCCCGGGGCGCCCGGGCGGATCGTGGTGTCCCGCGGGATGCTGCGCTGCCTGGACGACGACGGACGCGCGGCCCTGCTCGCACACGAGCGGGCACATCTGACCGGGCGCCACCACCTCTTCCAGGGCCTTTGGCGACTTGCCGCGGCCCTGAACCCGCTGCTGCGGCCGCTGGCCGCCGCGGGCGGTTTCGTCCTGGAACGGTGGGCCGACGAGGAAGCCGCGGCGCGTGTCGGCGACCGCCGGGTCGTCGCCCATGTCGTCGCGCGCGCCGCGCGCGCCTCCGCCGCCGCGGCCCGTCCCCCGGCACTGGCCGCTACCGGCGGGGCGGTACCGCAGCGGGTGAAGGCCCTGCTGTCCCCGCCTCCCGCCCGCCGGAGGCTGCCCTTCGCGGCGGGCGGTCTGCTGCTGGCTCTCTGCTGCGCGAGCCTGGCCAATGCCGCGTCCGACAACGATCGGATGCTGGACAACGCGCAGTGGGCGCAGTGCGCGGCGTACGACGACACCGCGCGCTCATGGCCGGCCGAACACGAGGTGCGGCCGGGCCTGCACTGCATGGATCGCGATCGACGGGAACACGAGGAACGCCGCTCGTAATCGGCGCGGCGTCCGAGCCCGCTCCCCTCACTCGGGGCACCCACTCCCCAAGTTCTACATCATGTAGTAGCTTCGGCCTTCGACGCTGCCGCAATCAGCCATGGCCCGGATCCGCATCGAGGCCCGACCTCGGCCTGTGCGCGGTACCGCCCGCCCGGAGTGCACCCATCTCGCACCCCGCATTCCGTGCACTCCATGCATTTCACGCATTCCGCCAGGAGGCTGATCGACCGTGCCCGAGCGTGACCAACTGCTGCCGGGCTCGCCTCCCTCCGTAGGACCGCAGGGGACGGGCCGCCACCGCATCGTCGTCATTTCCGCGAGCGTCGGCGCGGGCCACGACGGGGCGGCGGACGGGCTGACCTCCCGGCTGGCCGCACAGGGATTCCTGGTGGACCGGTACGACTTCCTCGACCTGCTGCCCGCGCGCACGGGCAAGCTGCTGCGCGACGCCTACCACCGACTGCTGACCCGGGCACCGGAGAGCTACCAACGCCTCTACCAGGCCACGGAGCACGCTCCGCGCCCCGGAGCGGTCTGGCGGGCACTGTTCCGCAGTGCCGAACACCGCACCCTTGCCGCACTCCCGCCGGACACGACCGCGGTCATCTCGACCTACCCGGGAGCCAGTCAGGTCCTCGGCGCACTGCGGCGGCGCGGTGTGCTGAAGGTGCCGGCCTACACCTTCCTGACCGACTTCTCCGTCCACGCCCTCTGGATCGCCCCGGGCGTCGACGCGCACCTGGCCGTGCACCCGATACCCGCGGCCCAGGCCCACGCCCGGGGCGCCGCCGCCGTCACCGTCGTCGGCCCGGTCACCGATGCGCGCTTCGCCCCCGTCATCGGCGGACAACGATCCGCCGCACGGGCCCGGTTCGGCCTCCCCGAACAGGCGCCCCTGGCCCTGCTGGTCGCCGGGTCGTGGGGCGTCGGAGCGGTGCGGCAGGCCGCCGCCGAGATACAGGAGACGGGGGTCGCGGTGCCGGTGGTGGTGTGCGGGCGCAACCAGGCTCTCGTCGAGCAGTTGCGGCAGGACGGCATCGCCCACGCCTTCGGCTGGGTGGACGACATGCCCGGCCTGATGCACGCCTGCGACGTACTGGTCCAGAACGCCGGCGGGCTGACCGCACTGGAGGCGTTCGCCTCCGGGCTACCAGTGGCCAGCTACCGCTGCATCCCCGGCCACGGCCGCACCAACGCCCAGGCACTGGAGGAGGCGGGCCTGGCGGCCTGGATCCGCACCGCCGACGACCTGCGCCCCGTGCTCGCCGAGCTTCTGCACGAGCCACGAGGCAGGGCCCAACGCCTGGCAGGTATCGCCCTGCACCGAGCCGCCCCCGGCCCGGTACCGGCGATCACCGCCCGAGCCAGACACCGGCTCGCACCCCCCGCGCCGTCGCCCACGGTGCGCCACCCGGGCAGGCGACGGCTCGCCCTGGCCGCCGCCACCGCAGTGGCCACCGTCTCGCTGGGCGTCGCCGCGCCGCTGACCTACGCCTACGCCAAGGCACCCGCCCACTTCACCACCGTCGCCCACTACTTGGACGGAGACGACCGATGACCCCGGCCCGCGCCGCACTGCTCGCCTCGGCCACGGTCCTGCCGGGGCTTGCCGCCCTGCACGCCGCCCCCGTGGTCTCCACTTTCGGTCCACTGCGCAACACGGCCATGCCCCGTCTGGCCGGGCAGGGCCGCCCCGACCACGTCGCTCTCACCTTCGACGACGGACCCGACCACCTCTCGACCCCGCACTTCCTCCGCCTTCTCGAGGCACGCGGGATCCACGCCACCTTCTTCCTGCTCGGTTCGATGCTGCTCCGCTCGCGCGGCCTGGCGAAGGAGATGGCCGCCGCCGGGCACGAACTCGCCGTCCACGGTTGGCAGCACCGCCCGCTGCTGCTCCGCGGCCCCCGCGCCACCTGGGACGACATCGCCCGCGCCCACGACGCCGTGGCCGATGTCACCGGCCGACCACCAGCGCTCTTCCGGCCTCCGTACGGGGTGATGACCACCGCCGCCCATGTCGCCTGCCGCCGCCTCGGGCTGACCCCGGTGCTGTGGACCTGCTGGGGCGAGGACTGGCGCAAACGCGCCACCGCGCACTCCGTCCGGAACACCGTCCTGCAGGATCTGCGCGGTGGCGGCACCATCCTGCTCCACGACTCCGACTGCACCTCCGCCACCGGCTCCTGGCGCACCACCCTCCGGGCCCTACCGCGCATACTCGACAGCTGCCAGGCACGCGGCTGGCACGTCGGCCCCCTGCGGGAACACGGCATCCCCGGCCTCCCCGACACCGCCGATCGGAACACGATCCACACGTTGCGGTAGTCCACGCCGGCACGAGGAACCGGGGAACGCCCACACTGCCGCCCGTCCCTCTGCGCTCGCCGTCCCGCACCGGTACGCAGACGTCTTCGCGGACCACCGATCCTGAACGACTCTTCGAGGCACGTGCCTCGCTACCCTGGTGCGGGCCATGACAGACCGAGGTATCGGGGGCGGGCTGTGGTAGGTCGCCTGAGCTTGAGGCGGGCATATCGCGAGTGGCATCGGCGCAGGGAGTGGCACAGGCACCTGGGCTCCCTGGAGCCGTGGCTGATCGCCGCCGCGCGCAAGGCCGTCTTCCACGGCGTTGTCGAAGCGCAGGGCTCTCCCTCGGGGCGTGCGTTCGTCGGTGTCCGAGACGTCCTCGCCCAGGTCCGCCGCGACCTGCACCAACAGGCCGCTCTGGGCGCCCTGCTCTCGGCGAGATCCCTCGGGGCCACCTTGGATGACGCGCTCGACGAGGCGCGGGCGGACGAGCGGCGGGCGGGCAACTTGGAGATCCCTGCCTGGACGGCTGCGGCAGCGCTGCGGCGGCATCTGGAGATGCGTCAGCTCCCGATCGACACGGACGCATACGATCCCGTCCACGAGCGCCCCGATGCCTAGGGTGATGCGCCTGAAATGTCGAGGTTCAAGTCCACGGCCAGATCCCGGAGCCCGGAGCCCCGGCAGTGCCGCTGTGGGGGCGGCCCGCTGGTCGTCGGAGAGAGCGGCACGGACTCCGGCGAACGACGCCTCGTTGTGAAGGCGTTCCGGTCGACGTCCGATGAACAGCGCCGTGAACCCGCCGCGCCTGGCCCCGTTCGGTCCGCTCCGCCCAGTCGCTTCCGCCCGCATCGGCTACTCGGCGAGGATGTCGGCGAGTTGGGTGCGGGAGCCGATGCCGAGTTCGGGGAACGCCCGGTAGAGGTGGTGGCCCACCGTGCGCGGGCTCAGTAGGAGCTGGGTGGCGATCTCCCGGTTGGTCGCGGCGAGTCGCACCACCTCACGCTCCTGTGGACTCAGCCGTGCGATCGGGGAGTCCGCGGCGAGCGTCGGGTCGTGGTGCTCGCCGGCGGCCCGCAGCTCGGTCCGGACCCGCCGCGCCCACGGCTGCGCGCCCACTCGGTCGAAGCGTTCCGGTGCGGCGCGCAGTCGGTCGCGGGCGTCGAGCTTGCGGCGCCGGCTGCGCAGCCACTCGCCGTAGAGCAGCTCGGTGCGGGCGCGTTCGAAGCTGTCGTCGGCCGGGTGCAGGTCGAGGGCGGCGCGGTAGTGCTCCTCGGCCCGGGGATCCGGTCCGGTCAGGGCCCGGAAGCGGCGGGACCGCGCGCCGACCGCGGGCTGTCGGAGGGCGTCCGCGCACGCCGCGAGGGCCTGCGCGTGCCCGGTGCCGTCCAGCGTCCGTGCCAATGCCCGGTGCGCCGCGATGCGCTCCGCGAGCGGCGCGTGCCGACAGGCGGCGAACCGGACCAGCGGATGCCTGAAACGCAGCCTCGATCCGGAGACGGTCAGCAGCCCGGCCCGTTCGGCGGGCGCCAGATCGTCGGCCGACCCCCCGGACCGGGCTGCCGCCGCCAGTACCGCGGCCAGATCCCCGGTGTCGTCCGCGGCGGCCACCGCGAGGATCCGACGGGTGGCCTCGGGCAGCCGACGGACCTGCTCGGCGAGCGCCTCCTGCAGGTGGCTCGGGAGCGCCGGCGGCGCCTCCGGCAGCGCCAGCGGCCCCAGTTGACCGGACCGCTGCGCCGGGGTGAGCGCTGCGGACAGCTCCCGCAGCGCCAGCGGATTGCCCTGCGCCTGGTCGATGATCCGCTCGGCGACGTGCGGCGCGAGCCCGGGCAGCAGCGCCGCGGCCGCGGTCCGGTCGATGCCGGAGATGTGCAGTCGGGGCAGCGCCCTGGCCGCGCTGCCCGGCAGGTCGCCGCGGGCGGCGAAGAGCATCGCGACGCCCTCGGCGCGCAGTCTGCGGGCGGCGAACGCCAGCACGTCCACGGACGGTTGGTCCAGCCACTGCAGGTCGTCGACGAGGCACAGCAGGGGCGTGTCGGCGGCGGCCTCGGCGAGGGCGACGGTCAGCCGGTCCCGCACCGGCGCGTCGACGAGGCCGGAGACCGAGCGCAGCGCCTGGGCCTGCGGGGCAGGCAGTCGGTCGAGCACCTGAAGGACCGGCAGGAAGAGCTGGTGCAGCCCGCTGAAGCCCAGCTCCATCTCGGACTCGATGCCCTCGACGCGCAGCACCCGCAGGCCCTGCGCGCGGGCGGCGGCGTGCTCCAGGAGCGCGGTCTTGCCGATGCCGGCCTCGCCGTGCAGCAGCAGGGCGCCGCTCTCACCGCACCGGGCGTCGGCGAGCAGCAGCTCGATCCGCCGCAGCTCCTCGTCGCGTCCCTGCATCCGTGCCCCCGCGGGTCCGCCAACCCGGCCAGCGTCGGGCCTCGTTGATCGCCACTGTACGCGGACCGGGCGGGGCGGACCGGGACGCATCCGGGAGGGCGGCGACCGCTGCTCCTACGACGCTCGCTCCGGCTCGGCCACCGGCGCCGACCAGATCATCCGGATCTCCGTGGTCCGGTAGCCGGCCCGCGCGAAGGCCGCCGCCATCGGTGCGTTCCCGGTGTCGGTGGTGGCGGTGATCAGTTTGGCGCCCGCCTGCGCATGGCTCCGGGTGACCTCGGCGAGCAGGTCGTCCACATAGCCGCGGCCGCGGAACTCGGGCAGCACGCCGAGGAATCCGACGTTCCGGGCGTACGGCGTCGCGGAGGGGATCGCCAGTCCGGCGAGCCGCCCGTCGGGGCCGTACGCCAGCCGCCACCACTCCCGTTCGCCCGGGCAGCCGCGGTAGAACTCCCACTCCTCTCGGGCGGCCGCCTCGACACCCCTCGCGGCGACGTTCCGGCGGGTCTCCTCGTCCAAGCTGCCGACCGCGATCCGCCGGACCGTCCTGAGGAACTCCTCGTCGGAGGCCGGGGCGAAGCTGAGCCGGCTGTCGCCCCCGGCAGCGCAGCGCCGCTCGTCCACTCCAACTGCAGCCGCTCCACCTCGTGGCCGAGGCCGGCGGCCCGCGCGGCGGTCCGCGCGGCCTCTGACGGACGAGTGCGGTTCCGCGGCACCGGCCTCAGTGGCAGAAGCTTCGCTTGACCGCATCGACGATCTTCTGCCCCCTGTCGTGCACGGACTCTTGCTCATCGAGTCCGCGGAAGGACGCCTCCGCGTTCTTGGCCGTGGTTGCCGGGTCCTTGCCAGCGGTGATGTCGGCGCAAACCTCCATGGCGTGGCGGACCGCGGGGCCCGTCCGGCGGACGTATCCGAAGTCGATGGCCTCCAGAGCCCGGTAGAGCTCCTGCCGCTGGGTTGCGTCCGGACTGGGCGCGACGGTCGGCGCGGTGGCCACGGCCTCCGGAGAAGACGAGGAATCGCTGCCGCCGGAGCAGGCGGTGAGGAGGAGCGCGGCTGCGGCCATTGCCGCCCCGCCCATGATCTTGTTGTTGTGCATCCGCACATCTTGCCGGATCCCTCGCGGTGGTCGTCCGGACGGACTGCTCGATGACCGATGCATCCGAAATGGCCTCGCCTTCCCGCGTCCGCATGGGGATCTCCCCGGTCGCCGAGCGGATGGCCGTCAGGTGCGACGGCGCGCCCACCCCTCAAGCACGGCCCGCTGGGCGTCAGTTACCGACAACGGCGGCATCTTCGAGCCAAGGCGCCCCACACTCAACTCACGATCCACGGTGTCCGCTCACCTCCACGCGAGCAGCCTCGCCTCTCGTCGCCCGAGGCCCGCACGCCGTCGGCACACCGTAGGGCGGGAAGGAGAACCCGCGACGCTCCGAGCCTGGATCGACGGGGTTTCCGGGCTCCTCACGCGCCGGTGGCAGCCCGGTGGGCGATGATCGGCTGAAGTGCGGTCACGCACGGGGTGGGGTGCGCAGGGCGAGGATGGCCATGTCGTCGTGGCCGTCGCCGGGGTGTTGGTCGGCCAGGGTCTGACAGAGCGCGTCCAGGGGCAGCTCGGCGTGAGCGGTGGCGATGCGGGCGAGGAGGTTCAGACCGGCGTCGAGGGAGTCCTGAGGATGTTCGACCAGCCCGTCGGTGAAGAGGATCACGGTGGCGCCGGCCGGCAGCGGGTGGGTGTGGTCGGGGCGGGGCTGGGCGAGGTCGACGCCGAGGGGGACGCCGGGGTCGGCGTGCAGATACTCGGTCCGGGCATCGGGGGTGATCAACAGTGGTGGGAGGTGACCTGCGGTGCTCCAGCGCAGTGTCCAGGCGTCGTCCCCGGGTTCGATGCGGGCCAGGCAGGCGGTGGTGACGGGGTTGTCGGTGATCGCGCACAGGGTGCGGTCGAGCTGGGCGAGGACGGCGCTGGGCGGCGTGCACCTCTCGTAGAGCAGGGCGCGCAGCATGTTGCGGGTCTGTGCCATGGCGGCAGCAGCGTGCATGTCGTGGCCGACGACGTCGCCGATGACGGCCGCGCAGGCATGGTCGGGCAGCAGGACGGCGTCGTACCAGTCCCCGCCCAGGAGCCCGGGGGCGGGGGCCGGTCGGTAGATCGCGGACGCGGTGAAGGGCCACAGGTCGGGCAGGTGGGGCAGGAGCAGGCGCTGGAACTGTTCGGCTCCGGCGCGGACCTGCTCGAAGAGGCGGGCGTTGTCGATGGCCACGCCCGCGGCGCTGGCCAAGGCGAGCACCACACGCTCGTCGTGGGCGTCGAAGGGCTGCCCGTCCAGCCGCTCGGACAGGTACAGGTCCCCGTAGATCTCGCCGCGCACGCTGATCGGCACACCGAGCAGGGTGCGCATCTGTGGATGTCCGGGCGGGAAGCCGGCGGCGTGGGGGTGGGCGGGGACGTTGTCGGTCCGCAGCGGTTCGGGGTGGCGGATCAGATGGCCCAGCAGCCCCCGGCCCTGTGGCTGCCCGACACCGGCCAGGGCGGCGACCTCCCGGTCGGTGAGGCCGACCGGGATGAACTCCGACAAGCCCGTGTGCTGCTCATTCAGCACGCCCAGGGCGCCGTAGCGCGTACCGACCAGGTCCATCGCGGTGCTGACGATGCGGCGCAACACCACGGGCAGCTCCAGCTCCCGGCTGATGGTGAGCGCGGCGTCCAGCAGCCCCTGGAACTGTTCCTGGGCATCGGCCAGGGTGCGGAGCCGTTCGGTGACACGGTCCCACTCGGCGTCCAGGCGCAGCCGCAGCGCGGGAGGCAGCGGGTCCTCTCCTTGCTCCATGTGCGGCTCTTTCCTGCCACTGCCCTGCCAGACCATGATCTGGACGGCGCATGCCTCGGTGCCGGCGGCGTGGGCGCCTTGGTGTCCACCATAAGGAAGACGACCGCCTCCCGCCGCCGCTGCGGAGCCCAGACGTCCGGCTCGCCCGCCACCAGGCGTATGCCGGAGCCGACCGACCACCCGCGCCCGTCGCTCCGTCCACTCCACCCGTCGCCCTGTGCGATCCAACGGACACGACCGCCGTGCGTCGTCGTCGCGTCGGCTCCGCGCTGGTGGTGGCCGCACACATCCCCCGGCCGGAAACTGTGACGGTCCACTGCATCCCCCTCTGACCTGCGGGTTCCTACCGTATGGCGACGCTGGGACGTCCCCATCCGCCGCCCGGAAGTGAGTGCCATGGTCGCCCCCCTCAACCGCTCCCCCGACGTCCACCGGACTCAGACGGGCCGTCGCCGCCAGTCTCGTCGACACCACCACCGAGTGGTACGACAACTCATCCGATCAGGGCTATGACCTGCGGTTTTCCTTCGTTGGCAGCCTCGCAGTCAGCACGGAACCAGCACCGGCAACACACCGTGCTGGCCGACGCAGCAATCCACGGTCCAACGCGGAGCGAGGTTGGAGGCCATCAGCCGGCCAAGCTCACGGATCGCAGTCAGCTACCCGACCGGCGAACGCCCGGTCCGCAACCATGATGGAGGGCCGCAGGCGCCCGCCGTCAGCCGATCACCCGAGGGGCCCGCAGGGCGGCCGTGACCTGCTCGACGGCGAGCCCAGGCATGCTCGGGTTGGCAGGGAACACGTCAGGACAGGAGGTCGAGGAGCGTTCCGGACCCGGCGGTCTCGGCCTGCCGGTAGGCCAGCCAGCTCAGGGCCAGGTCTTGCCAGGGCAGGCCGACAGGGGCGTAGACGGTGATCTCCTGGTCGTGGGAGCGGGCGGGCGCGTCGCCACGGATCACCGCGCCCAGGCAGGCCGCGGCGGTGGCGGCGGGCAGACCAGCGTTGGCGAGAGCGCCGTGCGCGGCGACGAGGGCGGCGTCGTCGACGATCAGCCGGGCGCGGCTGAGGACCTCGGCGGCGAGTTCCTGCTTACCGGGTTCGTCGGCACCGAGCGCGGTCAGATGCTGACAGGACCTCAGATCACCTAATTCGAGCACCGGTTGGCGAGACCAGGTGGCCAGCACCACAACGTCCGCCTCGGCGGCCACCTGCCCGGGCGTGGACATCACGGTTCCGCCGTACCGACCGGCGAATTCGGCCGCGCGCTGCCCGTCGGTGTCATGGACGACAAGGCGGTTCCACGAGCGCAGCGTGCGCAGTCCCCGGATGGTCAGTTCGGCCTGGGCTCCGGCCCCGATCACGCCGACCGTGTGGGCACCGTCGCCGCCCGGCCTGGCGATCAGGTCCGTGGCCAGGGCCGCGGCGAGGCCGGTGCGCCAGGCGGTGACGGTGGCTGAGTCGATCAGCGCCAGCAAGGCGCCGTCCTTGCCGCTGTGGAGGCAGATCACCCCCCGAAGCGCCGGGGCGGCGCCGGGAAACTTCGCGTTGACCTTGACCGTGTAGGCGTCGATGCCGGGCAGCAGCCCGGGCAACAGGGCGGTGGCGGTGCCTGGGAAGGGGAGGTCGGTGCGCACCCGCTGGCCCGATACCGTGCCGTGCGGGGCTGTCGCGAAACCTTCCCGGAGCGCCTGGATGCAGTCGTGGGGGTTGAGCAGTTCCAGGAGATCGGTGCGGGTCAGGATCCGGGTCATGGCGTGAGGGTTTCACGGAGTCCGTGTCGGTCGGTGCGGAACATCGAGCTTCTCCGCAGGGACCGCGTGCGACTGTCGACATGGGTCTGGCATGCTTCTCGGATGTCTCTTGAAGCGCCTTTGCGGCAAGTGGTCCTGACTGCTGGTGAGTTACTTCTCCGGCCTCCGAGTGTGGAAGAGAGTTCCGCGGTCCTGGAACTCGGCCTCGACTCGGACGTGCGCATGTGGAACCCCCGCTGCCGGATCACCGACGAAGCCTCCGCGATCAAGGACTGTCTCGCGGGCGCGGACTGGTCGGACGGCAGCCATGCGACGTTCTCCATCGTGCACGGCCCCGACGGGCGGTACGCCGGCAACATCGCCCTTCATGGCATCGACCATGTGAACGCGCAGGCAAAAGTGGGGTACCGGATCGCCCGCTGGACCCGTGGCCAAGGGGTTGCCACGGCCGCCGTGCGCAGCGTCGCCGACTGGGCCCTGAGCGAACTGGGGCTCAACCGGATCGTCCTGACCCACGGTGTGGAGAACACCGCCTCCTGCAGAGTGGCGCACAAGGCCGGGTTCGACCTTGAAGGCACCATGCGCATGGCCAAGCGGTTCGGCGACGGACGGTTGCACGACGAACACCTCCATGCCCTCATCTCGCGATCTGCCGCCTCCAGGACGGTGTCCCGCCGCATGGTGTAGCCGGGCACGGGCCATGAACGCGCGGATGTCCGCCTCGGGCGTGCATCCGCTGGCGATGACTGATCCCTGGGCAAGGGCAGGACAAACACACGAGTCTCCCTGGTGAACGGGGAGTTCGGCCAGGCCGGTGCATGCGGCGCCGGGCCACGGGAACCGAGCGGCGCAGACACAGGCGACGGCTCGCGGTCCGTTTCCCGACAGAGCATCAGGAACGGTGGATTCAGCGCCCGCCCAGGCTGCTTCCGCCATCGACATCGAGAACATGGCCGGTGATGAAGCCCGCCTCGTCGGACAGCAAGAACGCCACCGCCGCGGCGACTTCGTCGGGAGTTCCCAGACGCCCCATCGGAATCGAAGCAATCGCCCTTCGCTCACCCTCACTGCCGACCGGCCGTGCACGACGGAACAACTCCGTCGCCGTCGGGCCGGGGGACACCGCGTTCGACGTGATGCCATCCTGAGCCAGCTCCAACGCCCACGACCGCGTGCAACCCACCAGCGCACTCTTGGCCGCCGCATAGGACGTACGCTCCCTGGCCCCATACGTCGCCCGTGAGGTGATGTTCACGATCCGACCGAACCTCTCCGAACGCATGCCCGGGACAAGCGCCTGGACGATCTGAACCGAAGCGCGCAGGTTCAAGTCCACCACCTGTTGCATGACCGCCAAGTCCAGGTCCTCGATGGGCTGGGGCTGGGCGATACCCGCGTTGTTGACCACCCGACACACCGCACGCCCCCGGGTCACCTCCTTGAGCATGCGTGCGGTGTCCTCGACATCGGAGAGGTCGCACCGCAGGAACGTGCCGGGGAACTCCCCCTCGGGTGCACTCCGAGCCACACCGATGACCTCGTACCCCTTCTCCGCCAACCGCTGAGAAGCCGCCAACCCGATGCCCTTGCTAGCCCCGGTGATCAGAACGTCTTTCATGTTGCTCCTCGAACTTCCAGGGAATTCCCAGCCGTTGCCCGTCCCGTCCCCTCGAACACGGCTGCCCGCACCATGGTGGCACCCCCACTCTCCTGGCCCACAACTCCCTGCCGCACAAAGGCCCGCGCCCGGACCGGCGACTCAAGACGCAGTCCGGCAAGGGCAGTGCGCATGGTCAGGGCAAGCTGCACACAACTCCTCACCTCCGCCCTCAAGGACGAGCCGCATTCCACCAACGGCTCCTCCCGACTCGCTGTTCCCACCCACGAGCTGCGGCAACTGCATCCCGGACAGCACGCAGCCGGAGACCCACCCTGTCCGGCCAGCCCTGTCCGGCGAGCGGCCTGTGCATCACGGGCCGGAGGAACGGCGGTACGGGAGGGGGACCAGCGCGTTCACTCACCCCGCCACCCCAACAGACCATCGGCTGCAGACCAGTGGATTCGGCCCGCACCCACACCATCGAGCAATGGCAGGACTGCTCGAAGACTCACGAACCGCCCTCTTGGATCTGGGGCTTGACACTCCACCTACATGCGAGGTGGGCACGCATGTCGTTCTTCTGCGAGTCCTGAGCGCACTTGCCCCGCCGTAGCCGGCAACCGTGACCCGGATCGGATCAGCAGCTTGGGCCGGCTCGCCCCCGGCCATCGCGCCGGTGGTGGCCGCGCACATCCCCCGGACGGTAACTGTGGCGGTCCGCCACATACCCCTCTGACCTGCGGGTTTCTAGCGTATGGCGACGCTGGAAGGTCCCCATACGCCGCCCGGAAGTGAGTGCCATGGTCGCCCCCTCAACCGCTCCCCCGACATCCGCCGGACTCAGACGGGTCGTCGCCGCCAGTCTCGTCGGCACCACCATCGAGTGGTACGACTACTTTCTCTACGGGTCCGCCGCGGCCCTGGTCTTCGGTCGGGTCTTCTTTCCGGAGTCCGACCCGTTGACGGGGACCCTGCTGTCGTTTCTCACCTACGCCATCGGCTTCGTCGCCAGGCCGTTGGGGGCCTTGGTGTTCGGGCACTTCGGCGACCGTCTGGGGCGCAAGAAGCTGTTGGTGGTCAGTCTGTTGATGATGGGCGGGGCCAGTGCCTTGATCGGCTGCGTGCCGGGGTACGACGCCATCGGGGCCGCCGCGCCGATCCTGCTGACGACGTTGCGGCTGGTCCAGGGCTTCGCCCTCGGTGGTGAGTGGGGCGGCGCGGTGCTGCTGGTCTCCGAGCACGGCGAGCCCGAGCGTCGTGGGTTCTGGGCCTCGTGGCCGCAGGGGGGTGCTCCGGCGGGCAATCTGTTGGCCGTGGGTGTGTTGTCGTTGGTGACGACGTTGCAGAGCGAGGCGTCGTTCACCGCGTGGGGGTGGCGTATCCCCTTCCTGCTCTCGGCGGTTCTGGTCGGCGTCGGTCTGTGGATCCGGCTGTCCGTCGACGAGTCGCCGCTCTTCAAGGAGGCGCTGGCGAAGGCGGAGCGGCGCAAGGCGGCGCAGGGGGCCGAACAGCCGCCGCTGCTGGCGGTGTTGCGCCATCACTGGCGGGACGTCCTGGTCGCCATGGGCGCGCGGATGGCCGAGAACATCTCCTACTACGTGATCACGACCTTCGTGCTCGCCTACTGCGTCGAGCACCTGAGGATCGAGAAGCAAGCCGCGTTGAACGCCGTACTGATCGGTTCCGCGATCCAGTTCTGCCTGATTCCGGTGTTCGGGGCGCTGTCGGACCGGCTCGGGCGCAAGCCCGTCTATCTGGTGGGCGCGGTCGGCGTGGGCGGGTGGGCCTGGGCCTTCTTCGCTCTGCTGGACACCAGGTCCTTCCCGGCCCTCGTGCTGGCCGTGACGGTCGGGTTGGTCTTCCACAGCGCGATGTACGCGCCGCAGGCCGCCTTCTTCTCCGAGTTGTTCGCCACCCGCATGCGGTACTCGGGCGCGTCCATCGGCGCCCAGTTCGCATCGGTGGCGGCCGGTGCGCCGGCTCCGCTGATCGCGACGGCGCTGCTGTCCTCGTACGGCGACGCGACGCCGATCGCGGTGTATGTGACGTCGGCCGCCGTGCTCACCGTGATCGCCCTGGCCGCGGCGCGGGAGACCCGTGGGCGCGACCTCGCCCGGGTCTCCCGGGTCTCCCCGGGCGCTGTTGGCGATCCGTCGGATTCGGATGGCACCGCGGGGGAGACAGCCGCTTCGTCCGCCTGAGATCCGCCGACGGCGGGAGGGGCCGGGAGGTCGCCCCCCCATGTCCCCGTCCCCCCTCCCCTTCCCCTGTTCCCCTCTCTCCTGCTACGGCTCGCCTCATGAACCCAGATACCGTGTCCGCCGCTCCGTACCTGCGTCGCCTGATCGATCTGCTCGGCGCGGACGCCCCGGCCGAGGAGTTCGGCGCGGTCGCCGCCGAGGCGCGCGTCAACGGGGTCGGTGCCCAGGATCTGTCCGAGGTGGAGGGCGCCACCCGGACCGTGCTGCGGATGAGGGGCGTGCTGCGGCAGCACCGGCGGCGTGAGGCGGAGCTCGCGGCCCTGTTCGACACGGCCGGTGACCTGGCCGGACTGCGCGACCTCGATGCCGTGTTGCAGTCGATCGTGCGCCGGGCCCGGACGCTGCTGGGCACCGACACCGCGTACCTCACGCTCCCCGACCCGGCGGCCCGGGACACCTATATGCGGGTCACCGACGGCTCGGTGTCCGCGCTGTTCCAGGGGCTGCGACTGGGGCTGGGCGACGGCCTCGGCGGCCTGGTCGCCCAGAACGCCCGACCGTACGTCACACCCGACTACCGCACCGACAGCCGCTTCCGTCACACCCGCACCATCGACGCCGGGGTCCTCGACGAGGGCCTGGTGGCGATCCTCGGCGTGCCGCTGCTCCTGGGGTCCGGGGGTGGCGGCGGTGGCGAGGTCATCGGCGTGCTGTTCGCCGCCGACCGCACCCCGCGGGCCTTCTCGCCCGACGAGATCGCCCTGCTGTGTTCGCTGGCCGCGCACGCCGCCATCGCCATCGACACCGCGGCGGCGATCACCAACACCCGGGCCGCGCTCGCCGAGTTGGCGGCGGCCAACGAGGTCATCCAGGCGCACGCCGCCGCCATGCAGCGCGCCGAGGAGGCGCACGACCGGCTCACCGACCTGGTGCTGCGGGGCGGCGATGTGCGGGACGTGGCCGCCGCGGTCGCCGACCTGCTCGACGGGGCCATCGCGATCCACGACCCCGAAGGGCGGGTACTCACCGCCGTCGGCCCCGGCGGCGCCGCGTTCCCCGGCCGCGGCACGGTGGCCGAGGTCGTGGCGGACTCCCGGACCGCCGGCCGCACGGTGTTCCGCGACGGGCGCTGGACGTGTGCCGTACTGGCCGGGCAGGAGGTGCTGGGCAGTCTGGTGCTGCACGGCCGGCCCGACCTCGACGACGCCGCCAGGCGGCTCTTCGAGCGGGCCGGCGTCGTCACCGCCCTGCTCCTGCTGCAACGGCGTTCCGTCGCCGAGGCGGAGAACCGGATCCGCGGGGAACTGATCACCGACCTCCTCAACGCCCCCGACCGCGATCCCGTCGGCCTGACGGAGCGCGGGCGCCGCCTGGGGTTCGACCTCGACCGGCCCCATCTGCTGCTCGTCGCCGAGGCCTACGCCGAATCCCGGCAGCGACTGGCCGGGGCGGCCATGCGCCACCGCGTCGCCCGCGACAGCATCAGCGCCGAACACGCCGGCCGGGTGGTGGTGTTGCTCGCGGAGAACGGCGCCCCGCCCGGCGACGTGGCCAGAAGCGCCGCCAGGCACCTCAGCCGGCTCGCCGGCGCGCCGGTGACGGTCGCCGCGGCCGGACCCGCGGCCGGACCCCAGGCACTGGCCGCCGCCCACGCCGAGGCGGTCCGGTGTCTGCGGGCCCTGCGCGCGCTGGGCCGGGAGGGCGGCGCCTGCGCGGCCGACCTGGGGTTCCTCGGCATACTCCTGGGCGACGAGAAGGACGCGGACGGCTTCGTCGCCGGTGTCCTGGGGCCGCTCCTGCGGTACGACGAGCGACGCGGTACCGCACTCGTGCGCACCCTTGAGGCGTACTTCGGCTGCGGCGGGAGCCTGACCCGCGCCAAGGACGAGCTCCACGTGCACGTCAACACGGTCGTGCAACGGCTCGACCGGGTCCAGGCACTGCTCGGGGAGGACTGGAACGGCCCCGAGCGCGCACTGGAGTTGCAGATCGCGCTCCGGCTCCATCGGCTGACCGGGAGTTGACGCGGCGACCCGCCGGCCGGGAGGTGACGCCCCCGTCCCGGTCGGCCCGCCGTGCCGGCCGAGGTCGCGGACGGTGGGCCGACCGGGGTGCGGTGACGGTCGGTTCGCCCCGCCGGTGGTGGTCCAGCGGGCCGCGGCGGCGCTGCGCAGGGGCGTGACCGCCCCGGGCATCGATTGGTCTAGTCCTACCTTGGTCCAGTCCATTGACATGCCCCTGACCCCAGAGCTATCCCAGATCCCATACCGCCGCGTACCAACGGGAATCGGCGGTCACTCCCCCTCACACCCGGGACAGACATGAGACGCAGGCGCTCCCTCCGTGCACTCCTCACCGCTACCGTCACCGCCGTGGCCACGGCCGGCCTGACCGCCCTGGGCGGGGGCGCGGCCCAGGCGGCGACCCCGCTCCCGGCCCATGTGTTCGCCCCCTACTTCGAGTCGTGGACGGGCGAGAGTCCCGCCGCGCTGTCCGCCCAGTCAGGCGCCAAACACCTGACGATGGCGTTCATCCAGACAGCCACCAAGGGCTCCTGCACGGCCCTGTGGAACGGCAGCACCGACACCCCCATCGCCACGTCCTCGTTCGGCGACGACATCAAGACCATCCGGGCGAACGGGGGCGACGTCATCCCGTCGTTCGGCGGATACACCGCGGACACCACCGGCACCGAGATCGCCGACAGCTGTACCGACGTCGACCAGATCGCCGCCGCGTACGAGAAGGTCATCACCACCTACGACGTCACACGGCTGGACATGGACATCGAGGCCGACTCGCTGGACGACTCCGCGGCCGTCGACCGGCGGAACAAGGCCCTCAAGCTCGTCCAGGACTGGGCCGCCGCCAACGGGCGCACGGTCGAGATCTCGTACACCCTGCCCACGACGACCCGGGGCCTCGCCGACAGCGGGGTCGCCCTGCTGCAGAACGCGGTGCGCAACGGGGCCCGGGTGAACGTCGCCAACATCATGACGTTCGACTACTACGACAACGCCACGCACGACATGGCCAAGGACACCGAGACCGCGGCCCAGGGGCTGTACGACCAGCTCAAGACGCTCTATCCCGACAAGACCCCGGCCCAGCTGTGGAGCATGATCGGGATCATCGAGATGCCCGGGGTGGACGACTTCGGCCCGGCCGAGACCTTCAGCCCGGCCAACGCCACCCAGGTCTACAACTGGGCGGTGGCCAAGGGCATCAGCACGCTGTCGTTCTGGGCGCTGCAACGTGACAACGGCGGTTGCCCCGGCGCCCCGTCCGGCGACACCTGCTCCAGCATCCCGCAGAACACCTGGGACTTCAGCCACATCTTCGAGCCGTTCACCGGCAGCGGCACGGCGCCGACCGACGACTTCTCCGTGACGGCCAGTCCCGGTGCGGGTTCCGTGGCGGCGGGCAGCCGGACCACCGCCACGGTGCGGACCGCGGTCACCGCCGGGGCGGCGCGGACGGTGGACCTCACCGTCGGCGGGGCCCCCGCGGGGGTCACCGCCTCGCTCAGCCCCACCTCGGTGACGGCGGGCGGGTCCTCGACGCTCACCGTATCCACGACCGCGGCGGCGGCCTCCGGCACGTACCACCTCACCGTCACCGGCACCGGCCCCGCCGGCACGCACAGCGCGTCCTACGACCTGACCGTCACCGGCGGGAGCGGCAACCAGTGCACGGCGAGCCCGTGGACCAGCGGCACGGTCTACACCGGCGGCCAGCAGGTCTCCTACAAGGGGCACACCTGGAAGGCCAAGTGGTGGACGACGGGCGAGGAGCCCGGCAGCACCGGCGAGTGGGGTGTCTGGCAGGACCTCGGCGCCTGCTGACCCGCCCCCGGCGCCGGCCCGGGCGGCCCGGGCCGGCGCGTCGCCCCTCAGCAAGAGGCATCAACTTCCTCTTTCTGTAGATGAGTTGACGACGGCGACGGGTGGGCGCGGCGGCAGACGTCGGGGGGCGGCCCCGGCGGCCGGATCGGTCGGACCATCCCTTGACATCACGGATCGGCCCGGGCCAACATCCGGTCCGAGAACCCGGCGTTGATCATCGCGATCGACGAGGAGGCCGGGGACGTCACCCGACTCGAATCCACGACCGGCGCCACCCGGCCCGGCAACTTCGCCCTCGGCACCGTGGACGATCCCGACCCGACCGGGTCCGTCGCCCGCGACCTGGACCGCCAGCCGCACGCCGCCGGCGTGAGCCTGGACTGATCGTCACCGACGCCGTCGAGGTGGCCGCCGTCGCGGATCGCCATGGCCTCGGCGGCGCCGCGGCCGAGGCCGTCGCCGCCGGCGCCGACGCGGTCTGCGTCAGCGGGGAGAGCGCCGAGGAGTCCACCGTCGCCCGCCGCGCCCTGCGCGTCGACGGCCCGAGGGCGGGCGCCCTCCCGCTGGCCGCGGCCCCGCACGTGGTGGAACTGGTGCCCTCGCCGACCTCACCGCCGCACGTCCGGACGCCGTCGTGGTCGAGATGGGACTGCCGGGCGACGGCCTCCCCGGAGCGGTCCGGATCTTCACGCACGGCGCCACCGCCGCCTGTGGGGTCGCCGCCGCGGAGGTCCTGGCCGCAGGCCACCCGGACCGGCCCTAGGGCGCTTCTGATGGATCTCCGCGGCGTCGCGGCGCCTGCCACGCACGCTCGCGGCGTTGCCGAAATGCCCCCATAGCTCCGCTATGAAGACATCCCGGCGCCTTGCGATCGCACGCACCAGGCGCCGCTCCTTCTTCCACGGAGATCCATCAGAAGCGCCCTAGCCGCCGACGAGGCCACCGACGGCGGACAACAGGGCAGCGCTCCCGGCCGGGGAGTGTTAGAAATAGCAGCATGGCCGCAGGGTCCGGCCGATATCGGCGCGCAACGGTACGGTCACTGACCGAACGACGTCCGCAGAGCCTCGCGGGGCAGGTTTTCCTGCTCCAGCTCACGGTCGGTCTCCTGCTCGTCCTGGGCGCGCTGGCGGCTCTGCTGCTGACCTCGCGGCACGATGCCGAGCAGGAGGCGCGCAACCGCTCGGTCGCGGTCGCGGAGACCTTCGCACACTCCCCCGGCGTCCAGGCAGCCCTCAAGGCCCCGGACCCGTCGAAGATCCTCCAGCCGCTCACCGAGGCGGCCCGGAAGCGGGCCGACGTCGACTTCATCGTCGTGATGAACACCCACGGCATCCGCTACACCCACCCCAAGCCCGAGGAGATCGGCAAGCACTTCGTCGGCAACATCGGCCCCTCGCTCGCCGGCAAGGTCCGGGTCGAGAGCGTGCACGGGCCGCTCGGTCACGAGGTGCAGGCCATCGTGCCGATCACCGATGCCAAGGGCACGGTCGTCGGCCTGGTGTCCGCGGGGATGAAGGTGGCCAGCGTGAGCCGCGCCATCGCCTCCCACCTCCCGGTGATCTTCGGCATCGCCGGCGCGGCGCTGTGTCTCGCCACGGCCGCCACGGCGGTGATCACCACCAGGCTGCGGCGGCAGACCCGCGGGCTGGGGTCCGTCGAGATGAGCCGGATGTACGAACACCACGAGGCGGTGCTGCACGCCGTGCGGGAGGGCGTGGTCATCGTCAGCGGCGCCGGCCGGCTGCTGCTGGCCAACGACGAGGCCAGGCGGCTGCTCGCGCTGCCCGAGGACGCCGAGGGGCAGGAGGTGTCCCAGCTGCCCGGGCTCGCCCCGGGGCTGGCCGCCCTGCTGGCGTCGGGCCGGGCCGCCACCGACGAGATCCACCAGGCCGGTGGCCGGCTCCTGGCGGTCAACCAGCGGCACACCGACCGGCACGCCGCCGGCATGGGAACGGTCACCACCATCCGCGACTCCACGGAGCTGCGGCTGCTCTCCGGCCGCGCCGAGGTCGCCCACGAGCGCCTGCGGCTGCTCTACGAGGCCGGGGTGAGCGTCGGCACCACCCTCGACGTGGCACGGACCGCGGAGGAACTCGCGGAGGTCGCGGTCCCCCGGCTCGCCGACTTCGTCACCGTCGACCTGGCGGCGCCCGTCCTGCGCGGCGACGAGCCGGCCGGCAGCGGCCTCCAGCAGATGCGGCGCACCGCGGTGCACGGCATCCTCGACGACCTCCCGTTCCTCCCGCCCGGGACGCTGATCACCTTCGTGCCCGGCACGCCCCAGGCGCGCGGTATGGCCGGCGGACGCTCCGAGGTGGTGTCCGACCTCTCGACGACCCACAGCTGGCAGCTGCAGGATCCGGAGCGGGCCCGGCGCGTCCTCGCCTGCGGCATCCACTCGCTGATCACCACGCCGCTGACGGCCCGCGGCAACATCCTGGGCGTGGCCAACTTCTGGCGGTCGCAGAAGCCCGAGCCCTTCGACGACGACGACCGGTCGCTGGCCGAGGAACTGGTGGCCCGCGCCGCGCTGAGCATCGACAACGCCCGGCGGTACACCCGGGAACACGCCCTGGCGGTGACCCTGCAGCGCAGCCTGCTGCCGCGCACCCTGCCCGAGCAGAGCGCCATGGAGGTGGCCCACCGCTACTTGCCCGCCCAGTCGGGGGTGAGCGGTGACTGGTTCGACGTGATCCCGCTGTCCGGCAGCCGGGTGGCGCTGGTCGTCGGCGACGTCGTCGGCCACGGGCTGCACGCCGCGGCCACCATGGGCCGGCTGCGCACCGCGGTGCACACCTTCTCCACCCTGGACCTGACGCCGGACGAGCTCCTGGGCCACCTCAACGACCTCGTCGACCAGATCGACCAGGAGGAGGCGGACACCGCCAGCGGTACCGGCATCACCGGCGCCACCTGCCTGTATGCGATCTACGACCCGGTCTCGCGGCGCTGCGACATGGCCCGGGCCGGGCATCCGCCACCGGCGCTGGTCCACCCGGACGGCACCGTGGAGTTCCCCGAGCTGCCGGCCTGCCCGCCGCTGGGGCTGGGCGGCGTCCCGTTCGAGACCACGGTGCTGCACCTGCCCGAGGGCACCCAGATCGTGCTCTACACCGACGGGCTGGTCGAGGAGCGCACCCGGGACTTCGACGTGGGGATGGAGCTCCTGCGCGGTGCGCTGTCCCATCCGGGCCGGTCCCCGGAGGAGAACTGCCGGGCGGTGCTCGACCGGCTGCTCCCGGACCGCCCGCGGGACGACGTGGCCCTGCTGATCGCCCGCACCCGGGTGCTCGGCCCGGACCGCGTCGCGGCGTGGGACGTGCCGTTCGACCCGGCCGCCGTCGCGGGGATGCGCTCCAGCATCTCCGACAAGCTCACCGAGTGGGGCCTGGACGAGCTGGCCTTCGCCACGGAGCTGGTGGTCAGCGAGCTGGTCACCAACGCGATCCGCTACGGCTCGCCGCCGGTGAAGGCGCGGGTGCTGCGGGACCGCAGCCTGGTCTGCGAGGTGGCCGACGGCAGCAACACCTCGCCCCACCTGCGGTACGCCGCGACGACGGACGAGGGCGGCCGCGGCCTGTTCCTGGTGGCCCAGCTGACCGATCGCTGGGGCACCCGCTACACACCGCAGGGCAAGGTCATCTGGGCCGAGCAACAGCTGCCCCAGGTCGCCCCGAACGGCCCGAACGGCCCGGACGGCCCGGTCAGCCTGGACGGACTGATCAGCGCGGACGACCCGGACGCCCCAGGCGGCCCGGCGGGCTCGGGCGCCCGGGGCGAGTCCTAAGCCCCCGGAACCTCCCGCCGACCGTCGCCGGGATCGGGGACTCGGGATCAGGGACCGAGGCGGTCCGGGGAGCCGTCCTGCCCGGTCGCGGCGGCCCGCTGCCGGTCCAGTGCGTCGTCGAGCGTGGTGGCGGCCATGATGAGCGACAGATGGGTGAACGCCTGCGGGAAGTTGCCCAACTGCTCGCCGCTGGGGCCGATCTCCTCGGCGAACAGGCCGACGTGGTTGGCGTAGGTCTGCATCTTCTCGAAGGTGTAGCGCGCCTGGCGGAGCCGGCCGGCGCGGGCGAGCGCGTCGACGTAGAGGAAGGTGCACAGGCTGAAGGTGCCTTCGGAGCCGCGCAGGCCGTCGGGTGAGGCGACGGGGTCGTAGCGGTAGACCAGGCTGTCCGACACCAGGGTGCGTTCCATTGCGTCCAGGGTCGACAGCCAGCTCAGGGTCCTGGGGGCCAGGAAGCCCACGCGCGGCAGGAGCAGCAGCGAGGCGTCGAGCACGGTGCCGTCGTAGTGCTGGACGAGCGCCTGTTGCCGCGCGTCCCAGCCGCGCTGCATGACCTGTTCGAGGATCGCGTCGCGGGCGGCGGTCCAGCCGGCGGTGTTGGCGGGGCGGCTGTACTCGGCCGCCAGCCGCAGCCCCCGGTCGAAGGCGACCCACGACATGATCCGGCTGAAGGTGAAGTGCTGGCGCCCGCCGCGGGTCTCCCAGATGCCTTCGTCGGGGCGGTCCCAGGAGTCGGCGAGCCAGTCCAGCGTCCGGGCGAGGTTCTTCCAGCCGTGGTAGCCGGCCCGCATGGCGATCTCCCGCCCCTCCGACAGGGCGTAGAGCGCCTCGCCGTAGATGTCCAGTTGCAGCTGGTCGGTGGCGGCGTTGCCGACGCGTACGGGCGCCGAGCCGCGGTAGCCGGCGAGGTGCGGAAGGACTTCTTCGGGGAGGTCGGGGTCCCCGTCCACGCGGTACATGATCTGCAGCGGTTCGTCACGGTCGCCGTCCCGGGCCTGGAGGCGGTCCCCCAGCCACTGGGTGAACTGCGCCGCCTCCTCGACGAACCCCAGGTCGAGGAGGGCCCGTACCGACAGCGAGCCGTCGCGTACCCAGGTGTAGCGGTAGTCCCAGTTGCGTTCGCCGCCCACCTGCTCGGGCAGTCCCATGGTGGCCGCGGCGACCGGCGCTCCGGTGGGGGCGTAGGTCAGGAGCTTGAGGGTGATCGCCGAGCGGTGCACGACCCCCGGCCACCTGCCCCGGTAGCGGGAGGTCTGCACCCACCGCTGCCAGAAGTCCACGACCTCCCAGTAGCGCTCCGCCGCGCCGTGCGGCGTCAGGGGCGGTGGGGCCGGCGCGTCGGGACCGTCGACGGTGAGGACGGCGGTGGCCAGCTGTCCGGCGCGCAGGGTGAGCGTGCCCCGCACGTCGACGCCGTCGGGCCGGAGCGGGAAGCTGCTCTGGAGGTGTGCGGTGATGCCCGGCGCCCGGAACGTGGCGGTGTCGCCCCGCACCTCGCAGGTGTGGGTGGCCCGCCCGTAGTCGAAGCGCGGGCGGCATTCCAGGCCGAACCGGACCGTTCCGCGGACCACGCGCGCCCCGCGGATCAGGACGTGCCGGTCGGACGGCGTCCCGGCGCGGTCCGGCGGCATGCAGTCGAAGACCTCGCCGACGCCGTCGGGGGACATGAACCGGGTCACCAGCACCGCGGTGTCGGGGTAGTAGAGCTGTTTGCAGGTGCTGCCCGGGTCGTCCGGCGCGAAGCGGAAGTAGCCCCCGCGGTCGTGGTCGAGCAGGGCGGCGAAGACGCTGGGCGAGTCGAACCGGGGTGCCGCGAACCAGTCGACGACCCCTTCGGAGGAGATAAGCGCGGCGGTCTGGAGATCGCCGACGATGCCGTGGTCCGCGATGGGTGGGTACCGTTCCATGATCTTCCCGCTTCCTGGACAGGTACCTCCACTGTCCGCCCGCGCCGACGGACGCGCGACGGCGCAGGCCGCGGCGGCGGCAGGGGCGGACGCGGTGCGGGGCCACGGAGGCGCCGGCCCGGCCCGGGGCGGGTTTCAGGGGGTCGTCGCCGCGCCCCGGTCCGGCCGGCCGCCCGCCCGGCGGCGACGCAGGGTGACCACGAGGATGTGGCCGCTGACGGCCAGCATCCACAGCGGGAAGACGAGTTCGAGGTGGCTGGTGCCGCCGACCGCGAAGAGCAGCACCAGTGCGACCAGATAGCCCAGCCACGCCAGCCAGCGCGGAAAGATGCCCAGCCGGTGCCCGATCGTCGTCGTCGACACCACGAACACGGCGGCCATCCGCGTCGCGTAGCCGGTCAGCAGCTCCAGCACGAGGTGGCGTCCGTACTGCCACAGTGCCCGCTCCCCCGCCGAGGCCGAGGCGGACACGTCCGTCACGGCCAGCAGGCTCCCGGTCGTCGCCGCCAGGACGAACAGCATGGCCACGAAGAGGAATCCGCTGCCGAGGAAGAGGGTGGCGAAGAACCGGTCCTCGGCCTCCCCCACGTAGTCCCGGACCGCGCCCATGAACCACAGGAAGAAGATCCCGGCGAACGGCAGCAGGGCCAGCGCGCCGTGCAGGAAGTCCCGCTGGGAGGTGTGCTCGACCCAGTCGGCGGCGTCCTGGGGGTGCTCGGGCACCGCCAGGTGGACGAGCAGCACGGCCGCGCCCAACAGCAGCGCCGCGACGATCCCGGCCACCGCGGCGACCTTCGGTGTCCGCAGCATGCGGGCCGTTGCCCCGTCGGTCGTTCGCATCACGCTCTCCCGCCGCTCGTCACCGGCTCCGCGGGCCCCGGCCGCGCGGCCTGCGCGGACCGGCCGGCCGACCCGCCGTGCGCACCGCGCCTGACTGTCAGTTCTACGACCCGGCGAGGCGGCGCACCGCGTCGTCCGGGCCAGACGGGTGAGCGGGCGGCGGTCCGCGTTACCGGGCCGCGGGACGGCGTATCGGGCGGCTCCCCGGGCCCCGGGGCCGCCGCTCAGAGCCGGAGCAGGCGGGCGAAGTAGGGGGTGCGCTCCGGACCGGCGTACCGCAGCAGCGCGCCCAACCCGTCGGCCAGCGACAGTTGCTGCTCCGGCACCACGACCAGTCCCGCGCCGGTGCGCACCGCGGCGCGGATCACGGCGGCGGGCGCGGGGCCGGTACGGAAGCCGAGCGCGCCGTACGGGGCCAGTGCCGCGTCGCACGGGTCGAGCGGCGCCCCGCCGGCGTCCACATGGAGGCGCATCGCGAGATCCAGGGGGACGCTGAGCAGCAGCGAGCTGACCTGGGAACGGCGCAACGCGGCCACCACGCTGCACAGGCCCTCGACGGCGCCGTGCCGGCTGGTCCGGCGGGCCCGGAACAGGTCGAGCCGGGCCCGGTCGGCGATCCGGAGCTGTCCCTGGAACGCCTCGGTGAGCTCCCGTTCCATCAGGGCCCGGCCGGGCGGCGCCGGGTAGCCGTCGCCGCCGCTGGTCACGAGGCGTTTGCGCCAGCGTTCTGCGAGGTGGTCGGCGAGCGCGTTGCGGGCCCGGGTGATCCCGCCCAGCACGATCGTCTCGGCATCGGTGCGGCATGCCAGTTCGGCGATGCGGGCGGCGGCCAGCCCGGCCCCGTCGGTCCAGCCCGCGGCGGGGCCGCTCATCAGGTGGCAGACGCCCGGCGCGACGGCACTGCTCGGCCACGTCCCGGCCTGGAAGGCCACTTCCCATCCGTCCGGGGGCTCCGGTCGCGGGCGCGGCGTGCTGTGCACGGTGGCGGCGACGTAGCAGATGTCCGGGGCGTGCTGGAGAGCCAGCGGCATCAGGTCGGGCAGCGGGGTGAACTCGGCCTCGTCGTGCGCCGGCGGCTCGGGAAGCTCCACGGTCAGCACCACCCGCCCGCGGCTGGCGACGATCGCCTGGCCGTGTCGGCCGGCGATCTCCCGGTCATCGCCCGCGACGGCCGCCAGGGCGTCCACCGTGGCGCCGTCGGCGCCCTGTTCCACGAGCGTCTGGCAGACCTGCCGCCTGCGGAGCGCCAGCGCCTGCTCCGGCTCGTCGGCGTCGCGTGATGTGTCGAGATAGGCGCAGGCGTACGGTCCCCCACTCGCGTACACCGCATTCAGGAAGGCCAGGTCCACGATGCCTCCACGCGCTGTGTCGGTCGGCTGCCTGGTGTTCTTCCCTCCCAGTAGAGCCCCAAGGCACCGGGGCCGCGCGCCGAGACCGGGCGCGCCCGGCGGCACCGCACGTCCGCGGACCGAGGCCGCCGGGGCCCGCTCAGTCCGCCTGCCCGGCCGGCCCCGGCAGGCGGGCCGCGACGGCCTCCAACAGCAGTTCCAACGCGTACGGATAGCCGCTGCGGCGCATCTCGGCGGCGAGCCGGGAGGCGGTCGCGGCGATGTGCGGGTGGGTGTCCGCCGGCAGCCGTCCGTAGTCGGCCTGCCAGACCTCGCGGTCGGCGGCCTGTGCGGCGGCGGGCAGGGCCAGGGCCGCCGCGTCCAGGGCCGCGAAGCCCAGGCTCTGGTCGACGAAGGCGTGGTAGACGCGGACCGCTTCGGGGTCCGGGAAGCCCGCGCGGCGGAGCACTCCGAGGATCGCCTCGACGGCGCGGGTCTCGTGGGTGCGCCCGGTGGTGCGGTGCGCGGCCAGCAGCGCCGCCTGGGGGTGTGCCTGGTAGGCGCGGTGGATGCGCAGGCCGATCTCGCGCAGGTCGGCGCGCCAGTCGCCGGTGGGCCGCCAGCCGTGCTGGGCGCGCCCGATCAGCTCGTCGGCGAGGGCGAGGAGCAGGTCGTCGGTGTTGCGGAAGTAGCGGTAGATCGCGCTGGGGTCGGCGCCGAGCGCGGCGCCCAGCCGCCGCACCGTCAGCGCCTCGGCGCCGTGCTGGGCGACCAGCCGCAGCGCGGTGTCGACGATCAGCTGTCGGGAGAGGACGACGCCCTGCCTGGTCGGCCTCCGGCGTCGCCGCTGCGGCTCGGGAACCACTCGTTCGGCCATGGCCCCGCACCTTATGACAACGTCATTGACGTGTGAAGTGCGCGAGGGCTTTCATGTCCAGCCAACCGGCCATCCGGTCGGATTCCACACGAGTACGGCGGTGATCCATTGACAGCCAAGGTCAAGGGCACGAGCACGGGCCGGGGAACGGAAAGCGGCGACCGTCCGGCCGCCATGGAACGGTCGCTCGGGGTCGGTGGCGCCGTGGTGATCGCCGCGTCGAGCACCGCGGCCACCAGCAGCATCGGCATCGGTCTGGGCCTGATGGCCGGGGTCGTCGGTCTGCACCTGCCGGCGATCATGCTGGTGGCCTTCCTGCCGGTGCTCGCCATCGCCGGCGCGTACGGGCGCCTCAACCGCGTCGAACCCGACGCCGGCAGCAGCTACCGCTGGGTGGGGCGCATCCTCAACCCCTGGTTGGGCTTCCTGACCGGCTGGGTCAACGTCGTCGGCACCGTCGTCTTCATGGCCTACACCACCGCCGTCACCGGCTCGGCCGTGCTCCAGCTCCTCGGCGAGGCCGCCGTCCACCGCGTCGGCGGCCTCGCGCTCGACCCGGACTCCACGCTCCAGTCGACCCTGATCGGCCTGGTCGTCCTGATCGCCGCCGCCCTGGTCGCCGTCCGGGGCCTCGACCTCGCCGCCCGGCTCCAGCGGTATCTGCTGGTCTTCGAGTACGCGGTGCTGCTCGGCTTCTGCGGCTACGGCCTGATAGCCGGCGACCAGCCGTTCTCGATGGAGTGGTTCGACCCGTTCGCCCTCCCCTCGCTGGAGGCGCTCGCCCAGGGCATGGTGCTGGCGGTGTTCTGCTACTGGGGCTTCGAATCGGTCTTCAGCGTCGGCGAGGAGGTCCGCACCGCGCGGGACGCCTCCCGCGGCGGCTTCCTGGCCCTGGCGATCATGATGCTGCTCTTCGTCTTCGCCGGCACCGCCTTCCAACGGGTGCTCCCGTTGGGCGAGTTGGCCGACAACGGCGCGCACGGGCTCACCTACTTCGGCGCCAAACTGGCCCATCAGCCGCTCGCCGCACTGCCGTTGATCGCCCTGACCTTCTCGGCAGCGGCGTCGCTCCAGGCCGCGGTCATCCCCACGGCGCGCGGGATGTACGCGATGGGCCGCGACGGCACGCTCGGCCGGGTGTGGACCCGGCTCCACCCCCGCTACCGGACGCCCGCCGCCGGCACCCTGCTGATCACCGCGATCGCGAGCGTCCTCGCGGTGCTGTCGCTGGTCATCCCGACCGTCGGCGCGCTGATCTCCGCCGCGGTCAACGCCATCGGCATCGTCGTCGCGCTCTACTACGCCCTCACCGCGCTCGCCGCCGCGGTGCACTTCCGCGCGCTGCTGCGCACCGCGCCCGCCGAGGCGCTGCGCGTCGTCGTGGCACCACTGCTCGGCGCGCTCGTCCTGCTCGCCGTCGGCGGATACCTCTCCTGGGACTTCTACCGGTCGACGGACCACTTCGAACTCGCCGCCGACAACGGCTGGTTCGAGCTCGCGGTGGTCGCGTTGATGCTCGTCTCGGGCCTGCTGGCCGCCGCCTGGTCCCGCTGGCACCGGCGCGCCCCGTACTTCACCGGGCGGCCGGACCAGGGGGCGCCGGCACCGACCGAATAACCGCCCCCCGATCCGCCTCCCCCTGTACTGCTTGTATCGCCGTACCGCCGTACCGCCGCGGACCGCACCCGGTCCGCCGACCCGACTGGAGTACCCTCCATGCCCAAGGCCGACCTGGTCTTCACCCACGGCCCCGTGCACACCGGGGACGCCGCCCGTACCCGGGCCAGCAGCCTGGCCGTCACCGGCGAGCGGATCACCGCCGTCGGCCACGACGAGGTCCGGGAGCTGATCGGCCCCGGAACCGAAGTGGTCGACCTCAGCGGCAAGTTGCTGCTGCCCGGCTTCCAGGACGCACACGTCCACGCCGTCTTCGGCGGCCTGGAGCTCGCCGAGTGCGACCTCACCGGAACGAACGACGCCGAAGCCTCCCTGCGGCGGATCCGCGAGTTCGCCGACGCCCACCCCGAGCGGACCTGGATCACCGGCGGCGGCTGGTCGCTGGAGAGCTTCGCCGGCGGCCTGCCGACCCGCCAACTCCTCGACTCCGTGGTACCGGACCGCCCGGTCTACCTCCCCAACCGCGACCACCACGGCGCCTGGGTCAACACCCGCGCGCTCGAACTGGCCGGTATCACCAAGGACACCCCCGACCCGTCCGACGGCCGGATCGAGCGCGAGAGCGACGGCACGCCGAGCGGTGTCCTCCAGGAGGGCGCCACCGGCCTGTTCGCCGCGCTCCTGCCGCAGCGGACCGCCGCTGACCGCCTGGCCGGCCTGCTGCGCGCCCAGGAACTGCTGCACTCCCTCGGCATCACCGGCTGGCAGGACGCCCTGCTCGGCGCCTTCCACGGGCAGGCCGACCCGTCGGACGCCTATCTGACCGCCGCCCGCGAGGGCAGCCTGACCGCGCGTGTCACCGGCGCGCTCTGGTGGGACCGCGCCCGCGACGCCGAGCAGATCCCCGAACTCATCGCGCGGCGGGCCGAGTTGGCCCACGGAAGGTTCCGGGCCGGCGCGGTCAAGATCATGCAGGACGGCATCGCCGAGAACTTCACCGCCGCCATGACCAGCCCCTACCTCGACGCCTGCGGCTGTGCGACCACCAAAACCGGCCTGAGCTTCGTCGACCCCACGGCGCTGCGCCAGTACGTCACCGCACTCGACGCACTGGACTTCCAGGTCCACTTCCACGCCCTCGGCGACCGCGCCGTCCGCGAGGCCCTCGACGCCATCGAGGCGGCCCGCGCGGCCAACGGCCGCCGCACCGCCCGGCACCACCTCGCCCACCTCCAGGTCGTCCACCCCGACGACCTCGACCGCTTCGCCCGACTGGGCGCCATCGCCAACATCCAGCCGCTCTGGGCCGCCCACGAACCCCAGATGGACGAGCTGACCATCCCCTTCCTCGGTCCCGAACGCGCCGGCTGGCAGTACCCGTTCGGCGCCCTGCTGCGGGCCGGCGCCACCCTCGCGGCCGGCAGCGACTGGCCCGTCAGCAGCCCCGACCCGCTCGCCGGCCTCCATGTCGCCGTCAACCGCCAGGAGCCCGACGCCACCGACGACCGGGTCTTCCTCCCCGAGCAGCGCCTCGACCTCACGACCGCCGTCGCCGCCTACACCGCGGGCTCGGCGCACGTCAACGGCCTCGACGACGCCGGCACGCTCCAGGTCGGCCACCTCGCCGACCTGGTCGTCCTCGACCGGGACATCTTCACCGCCCCGCCCCAGGAGATCGGCCGGGCCACCGTCCTCCAGACGTACGTCGGCGGGGCACGGGTGTACGCGGCCGACTGACCCGGGCCGCACCCGAAACCGCGGCGCGGGCGGAAGGGGGCCGGTGGTCGTCGACCCGGCCCCCGCGCCCCTTCCGCCGGCCCTTCGGCGCGCACGATCGGGCCGGAGCTGGTCTGCTGGAGGAGGAGGACGGGGGCCCGGACGCCGGCGTGCGCCGGCCGAGGACGACGCGACATCTCCGACATCTCCAGGTCACCGCCGGCGGCGGGCCCCGGGACCGCCGGGTGTGACGTGCGGAACGACCCCTTCGACCCTCCGGATCGAGGCGAACCTGAGCGATGAGCACCGCACGGGACCTGATGATCACCGCCGTGGACGTGGCGCCCGGCCACCCCGTGGAACAGGGCGACCTGTCACTGGCGCTCGCCGGGGCCGAGGTGATCGACCTGCTCGCTGCCCAGGCCCTCACCCTGGACGACGATCGCATCGTGCCGGGCTTCCGCCCCACCACGGACGATCCCCTGCTGGACCGGGCCGCGGCGGACCTGGTCCGCGAGACGCCCTACGAGCCGGTCGAGGACTGGCTGTGGCGCCGCGGCCGCGGCCTGTCCGCGACCTATCTGGCGACCCTGGAAGCGGAAGGGCTGCTCAGTCGGCAGCGCCGCCGCGGGATCCCCCTGCGGGCCGGCCAGATCGTGCTGGCCGATTCGCCGCAGCGACGCACCGCGGCACACCGCCGGGCCTCCGACGAGCCCGTCCTGACCGCCCTCACGGCGGCCCTCGGGCTCCGCGGCGAGGACCGGACGGAGGCCGCGGACCCCCCGGGTGTCGGCGACGACGCCGTGGACACCGTGCTGGCCGCCGTCCACGGCGCGCTGATGCACCTGGAGGCCATGCGGCAACGGCGCGCGATCGAGCAGGCCGCCTTCGACAACATCTGGCGCGGCGACTGACGCGGGCCGCGGAAGGCCGCCGGCAGGCCGGCGGAGCGCCGCGCCTCTCGTGCCATTTCCGTCAGGATGGCCGAACTCTTCCGCATCCACCGTTTAGTGGTCGTCTATCCGTTCAGGGTTAGCTGTCCGTGAGCGCTTGACCGCGATGAGCGGTCAACGGCTCCGAGTACGGGGGCGAAGCGATCCGACGACCGCTCTCCAGCGGTCGTCGGGACGCCTGTTCAGCACGGCACCACCGACGGTGGTCGTGAAGTGCCCCCGATTCCACATGCGAATCAAGGGGGACCTGTGATCTCGAAAACGAAGAAGGCCGCGCGTTCCGTGGGCGTGGCGTTCGCCGCAGCCGCCACCCTCACCCTGGCCGTGCCGACCGGCGACGCGTTCGCCATCGACCACATCGAATGACGGGGCGACAGATCGATTGCCAGGACGGCCATTTGGTCGACCGTCCGTCCTGGTCACCGCCCCAGGTCGGGCGAGCGTGAAAGTTCCGTAGCGGGAATCCGCTCGCACCCGGGCCACTGGTGCCAGCCGCTCCTCCCAGGCGTGGCCGGCACCAGTCGGAGGCGTACGCCCGCCCGCATCCCGTGATCCCGTGCGCCCTGTCATGCCGGACTTCGGGCGTTGTACGGTTTTTGCTCGACATGCGCCACTTTCCCAACGGACGCTCTTCGGCCGCGTCGTTGGGGCCCGCGCACCCGCCGACAGGGGAGCTCGCCTGTGGCTGACCGGCCCTATCCCTACCGATCCGCGCTGATCACCGGCGCCTCCAGCGGCATCGGAACGGCCATGGCCCGGCAGTTGGCGGCCCGGGGCGTCACCCTGGTGCTCGTCGCCCGCCGGGAGCCGCTGCTGCGCGACCTCGCCGAGGAACTGCGCCGCGCGCACGGCGTCGAGGTGGAGGTCCTGCCGGCGGACCTCACCGACGCCGCACAGCTGACGCGGGTGGAGGCCCGTCTGACCGACGCGGCCCGGCCGGTCGAACTCCTGGTCAACAACGCCGGTTCCGGGGCGGCGGGCGTCTTCGCCAACCTCCCGGTGGACCACGAGGAGGCCACGGTACGGCTGAACAGCCAGGCAGCGGTGCGGCTCACCCGGTGCGTGCTGTCGCGGATGCGGGCGGACGGGCACGGCGGAATCCTCAACGTCTCGTCCCTCACGGGCGAGTTGCCCTCGCCGTCGCTGGCCACCTACTCCGCGACCAAGGCGTTCCTCACCCACTTCTCGGAGGCCCTGGCCATCGAGAACCGCGGCGCGGGCATCCACGTCTCCGCGCTGCTGCCCGGCTTGACCAGAACCGACTACTTCGCCTCGAACGGCCTCACCGCCGCCTGGGTGCCGGGGTTCTGCTGGCTGGCGGCGGAGCAGGTCGCCGCCGCCGGCCTCAAGGCCGTCGCGGCCGGCAGCGGGCGTTGCGTGCCCGGGGTTCCCTACAAGGTCGCGGCGGCGCTGCTCCCCCTCACTCCCCGCCCCCTCAAACGAGCCCTGGGACGCTACCTCTGGCATCGGTGAGGCCGCCCGCGCCGCCTCCCGCCGCGGTCGCCCGGCCGGTGGCGGCATCCCCGCCCGGCGCCCCGGTCCCGGCCAGGAGCTTCTCGACGGCGGCGAGGATCGCGGGGATCACCGTGGTCATACGGGGCCGCCAGCCGGGCACCGCATTGACCTCGCAGAGGGTGTGGCCGCCGTCGGCGGTGAAGAGCAGATCGACCCCGGCGACGGTCAGACCGAGCGCGCGGGCGGCCCGGACCGCCAGGGCCTCGCCCTCCGGATAGCGGCCCGGACACAGCTCGGCGGAGGCGCCCCGGGCGAGGTTGGAGGCCAGGGACCCGTCGCGGGAGCTGCGGATCTGCGCCGCGACCGGCTCGCCGTCCACGACGATCACCCGCAGATCCCGTCCGTGGGAGGGGGCGACGTACTCCTGGAGGATCAGCGGCACGTCCTGGGCGAGGCTGCCCGACAGCGACTGCAGCAGCTCCGCGTCCGGGGCCAGGAACACATGCGCGCCGTTGCGCCCGTTGACGCTCTTCACCACGCACGGCGTCTCGACCTGAGGGCTGCGCACCACTCCGGCGAAGGGCGCGGTGGCATACGACAGGGAATCGGGCACCGGCAGTCCGGCGGAGACCAGCTCCTGCAACTGCCAGATCTTGTTGCCGCAGCGTTGGTGGGCCGTCGCCGAGTTGATCAGGACGGCCCCCATGTGCTCGAGGTGCCGGAGCAGGGTCAGTTCGCGGTGCTGCGCCATGGAGCCGGGCGTCTGCCGCACCAGGACGACCTTGGGTGGCGGGATGTCCTGGCCGCCCAGGTTCTGCAGCGTCAAACGGCTGTCCCGCACGCCGAAGAGGAGCTCGTCGGAATGCCAGACGGCGAAGCGCGGCCCGTACGCTTCCTCCAGTGCCTGGCCCAGGGCCCGGGTCGCCCTCATCAGCGGCGCCGGGTGTTCCCGCGCCAGCACCCAGACCTCGGCCGGTGCGTCGATCGCCCACGGCATCCCCTGCTCCTCTTCCCTAGCTGACCGCTGGAGCCGGCAGGAGCCTCTCCCGGCCCGACCGGCAAACGTTCGGCACGCCCTACGCCGGACCGCACCTCCGCTTGCCCGCGACGATCCGCGAGCCCGACGCCCCGAGCGTAATGGTGGCGCAGGGCCTGACAGGGTGTGACCGGCCATGGAGCCGCGAGTGGGGCCCACGTGGACGGACGGACCGACCGCCCCGCCCTCCGGGCGAACGGCGGCGCTTCGCGGCCACGACCAGGGCGCCGCGGAGATCCGTCAGAAGCGCCCTGGGCCTGTCCGATGGGTCAGGCCCTAGACGGTCCGTTCGGTGGCGTCGATCGCCCGGCGCAGGGTCAGCCGGGCCTGCGCCAATTCCTCGGCGCGCCGGTCGAGGTGGGCGAGCTGGGCGCGGAGCTTGTCCAGGACCCCGGGGCAGGGGCGCAGCGAACCGTCCGCCAGGCCGCACGGCAGCACCTGCCGGATCAGGGTGGTGGGCAGTCCGGCCGCGAGCAGGGCCCGGATCTGACGGACCCTCTGCTCGGCCGCGTCGTCGTAGTCGCGGTAGCCGTTGGCGAGTCGGCGCGAGGCGAGCAGGCCCACGCGCTCGTAGTACCGGAGCAGGCGCTCGCTCGTTCCGGTGCGCCTCGCCAGTTGCCCGATCAGCATCGCTCCCGCTCCCCGTCCGGGTCGGCCTTGCCCCGACGCCAGGCACCAACACCGTTCGCCGCTCCGGCATTCCCCCGCCACGCGGCCCGATGGCGGCCCGGCGTCAGGCGTCCGCGTCGAGGGTGAGCACGGTGCGCAGCAGGTCCGGGAACCGCTCGTCGAATTCGGGGCGCAGCGAGACCCAGCAGCGGGTGCCCTCCGGCCGGCTGTGGGTGATGCCGCCCTGGCGGAGCTTCTTGATGTGGTGGCTGAGCGTGGACTGTGAGACGCCCAGGTCGAAGTCGCCGGCCGGGTGTTCCCGGCCGTCGGTCAGTACGCGCACGATCGCCCGGCGGGTCGGATCGGCCAGCGCGGCGAGAGCGTCGGACAGCGAGACCGAGGACAGCTGCGGATGGTCGAGGGAGCGCATGGCGCCAGTGTAGGCATTACATCGATGATCGACGAACATCGATGTATGGTCGGACGGAAGCCCGGACAACGACCACCGCACGAGACAGCGACAGGGGAGCGTCATGATCGTCGACCATCGCGTGTACACCATCCGGCCCACCCGCGTGGCGGACTGGGTGGCGCTCTACCGAGAGAAGGGCTACCCGCTCCAGGAGCGGTACCTCGGCCGGTGCGTGGGGTGGTACGTCCCGGTCGAGGGCCGGCACGACCAGGTCGTCCACCTCTGGGCCTACGAGGACCAGGCCGACCGGGAACGCCGCCGGACGGCGCTGTACGCCGACCCGGAGTGGCAGGCATATCTGGCCGAAATGAAACGTGCGGACCTGCTGCTCACCATGGAGAACCGGATCCTCGCACCGACCGACTTCTCCCCCGTGCCGTGACCACCGCGGCACGGGCCGCCGGCGGGCCTGCCCGGTAGCGCCGATCCCAGGACGAGGAAACCACTGGCCGACCGCGCCGCCCGGCGGGAACCTGGAGGGATGACGACAACGCTGATCACCGGAGCGAACAAGGGCCTCGGCTTCGAGACCGCGCGCCGCCTCGTCGCCGCGGGCCACACCGTCTACCTCGGCAGCCGCGACGCCGAGCGCGGGCGCCGGGCCGCCGAGCAGTCGGGGGCGCGGATGGTGCTCCTCGACGTCACCGACGTCGCGTCCGTCGACGCGGCGGCGAAGACCATCGAGGCGGACGGCGGACTGGACGTGCTGATCAACAACGCCGGAGTCGAAGTGCGGGGGCCGGACGGCGGGGTGGCCGGCGCCGCGGACGTGACCGCCGACATCATGCGGCAGGTGTTCGAGACCAACGTCTTCGGCATGGTGCGCGTCAGCCATGCCTTCCTGCCGCTGCTGCGGCGGTCCGCGGCGCCGGTCGTGGTCAACGTCAGCAGCGGCCTGGCCTCACTGACCCGCGCCACCACCCCGGACGCGCCGGGGTACGCCTACCCGGGCGTCGCCTATCCGGCGTCGAAGGCCGCGGTCAACATGATCACGGTGCAGTACGCCAAGGCGTTCCCGAACATCCGGATCAATGCGGTGGAGCCCGGTTACACCGCGACCGACCTGAACGCACACGCCGGCACGCAGACCGTCGAGGAGGGCGCCGAGATCATCGTCCGTATGGCGCAGGTGACGCCCGACGGCCCGACCGGCGGCTACTTCGACGCCGCGGGCCCACTCCCGTGGTGAGCTGACGGCTCGCAGGGCACGAGGGCGCGACGACGGACGCCGCCGGGCAGGCACCGCCGGGCAGGCACCCCACGCACGGCTGGACGGGGACTCCGCCACCCCGCCCAGCCGTCGTCCGGTCCGTCGGTGTCCGGACTGCCGGCGTCCGAACTACCGCGCGCCGTCCGGTCTCGCCGCGGCCCGGTTGGTGGCGTCCACGGCGGCCCCTCGGCCGCTCTGCACGGTCCAACTGGTGGAGCCGGTCAGGGAGGTGCGGACGGCGGGGTCGCGCACCGCGTTGGTGGCGTCGGTGACGGTCGCCGTCAGCCGGTGGGCGCCGCGGCCCAGCGTCAACTCGCCGATCGCCACCCGGTCGCGGTCGCGCTGGCGGCGCAGTTCCTTCCCGTCGAGATACCAGCGGACGGTCACCTTGCCGTGCGCGGTGTCGTTCGCCCGGGGCAGCGCCAGGCGGGCCGTGCTGCTCCAGGTCCGGGCGTCGCCGACCGGGACGGCCGGCTTGGCGTGCCGGTAGAAGCCGGCGATCATGGCTTCGGCGCCCGGCAGGTTGAAGGGCTTGCCCAGGGTGCGCATCAGGGAGTTGTCGGTGGGGCGGTACAGCCCCTTGACGTAGTAGTTGCCGCCCTCGTACGCGCCGACGGCCCCGCCGTCCGGCGAGGTCGCGCCAAGCCAGCGGTACCACTTGGCGTGCGCGCCGGCCATCGCGTCCGCGGTCAGCACGGACGAGTTGGCCTGCGGCATCTCCGGCCCGGTGTACTGCTCGTACTCCGGCACGCCGGGGTAGAAGTACTCGTCGGCGAGCTTGCCGAGGGAGTGGCCGGTCTCGTGGACGGCGACCTGGCTGGAGTCCTTGTTGTGGGCGGAGAAGGTGGCGATGCCGTCGTAGCCGAGGGTCGGACTGGCCTCGTTGTAGCCGGCGCCGCCGTACTTGGTGCTGTTGGCGAGCACGACCACCAGGTCGGCCTGCGGCGCCTTGGCGACGTAGGAGTCGACCTTCCGCTGGTCGATGCAGAGCAGTCGCTCGGTGCCGTCGCACCAGAAGTGCGCACCGAGGGCGGTGTTGCGGACGACGTCCTGACCGGGGTCGCCGCTGACTCCGCTCTCCGCCGAGACGGCGTCGACGGTCCAGACGTTGAAGAGCTTCTGGTACGTGCGGTAGGGCTCCACGCCCAGGAAGTCGTTCCACTTCTCCTTGACGTCGAGGTGGAACTGGTCGAGTTGGTCCGCGGTGTAGCCGTCACCGATGACGACGACGTCGAGGCGGTCCTTGGTGTCGCCGTTGTCGATCACCTTGGTGACCTGCCCGTCGGCTGCCCGACCCGGGCCCGTCAAGGCCGCCTTCGGGGTGTGGAAAGTCCGCGGGACGGAACGGTAACCCGCTCCGGCCTCGCCACCGGCGGGGCCGGGGACTTCGACCCGGACCCGGTGCGGGCCGGGGGCTTCCGCCCCGACCGACTGGGGGCCGGGGGCCGCCACGGCGGAGGCGGAAAGACTCACGAACGCCAGAACGCAGGCACCCACGGCGGCGCCCACCGGTCTCATCCGACGCACGGCTATCGGTATGTGCACGAAGTGCTCCTCTTTCCCCGCTACTTGATGGCTTGCCGGTCGACTCCGAGCCGAGTTGACGCGGTCGGCCGGAACGCCAGGCAACGATGGCACGGAACGTCCGACCGATCGACGTGGAGTCGTCGGGAGCGGTCGCGAAGTGAATCCGCGCGCGGGGTGTGAAAAGACCGCGGGGACATGGCGCGGCCTGCGGGGGCCGCCCGCCCCCGCACCCGACCTCCGGGGGAAATTTCACAGGCGCACGCACCGATCCCGACGTCCGCTCCGCCCCGGTCCAGCCCAATCCATATCTCCCCCTCCCCACTCGGCTTGACCTTGTCACGGTGTCAACCTTCGACACTTGCGCCACGGCGACCGCACTCCCCCGCGGCCGCCCGAACCGCTCCGCCCGTTTCCCTCCGACCAGGAGAATTCCTTGATCATCGACGCGCACAGCCACGTCCACGACCCCGTGCACAGCCACCTCGCCCTGCTCGACGAGGCCGGGGTCGACCGCGCCGTGCTCTTCGGCACCCGTCCACACCCCGAACGGGCCACCGATCTGGCCTCGTTGCGCCGCGAGATGAGCGTGTTGCACGAGACGATCGGCGGGCGGTCCGACGCCCCGGAGGGCTACCGGGCCGCACGGCGGGAACTCGAAGCGGCCTGCGCGGCCCACCCCGACCGCTTCCTCGGCTTCGGCAAGGTACGTCTGGACCTGACGGTGCGGCAGACAGCGGCCGAGGTCGAACGGGAGGTGGTGGGCCGGGGTTTCCGCGGCATCGGTGAGCTCACCCCGCCCCCGGACGGAGCCGGTCGGATCGAGCCGGTGCTCCAGGCGGCCGCCGACCACCGTGGACTGCCGGTCGTCGTCCACGGCTTCGCCCCGACCACCGCGGGTGACCTGGCGACGCTGGCCGGCCTGGCGCGCCGCTATCCGACCGTCCCACTGGTGATCAGCCAACTGGGCGGGCTGAACTGGCTGACGGCGATCGAGCTGGCCCGCCAGAACCCGAACATCTACCTGGAGCTGTCGACGGCGCACATCATCTTCGCCGTACGACTGGCCATCACCGAGGTGCCCGAGCGGACGATGTTCGGATCGGACGCCCCGTACGGCGACCCGGTCCTCGCCCGCGCCACCGTCGAACGCGTCACCCGGCCGGGCACCTTGCGCGATCGCGTACTGGGCGACACCCTCGCGGAACTGCTCGGGCTGTGACGGCCTTTGGGCCGCGACCTACCCGGAGGCCCTCGGGCTGACGCGCATCCGGATGTCGTCGGCCGCCCAGAGGACGAACCGCTCGATCGGCGTCACCTCGTGCCCCGGTACCGGCCGGAACCGGAAGCGCTTGAGCAGTACGGCCAGCACCAACGTGGCCTCGACCATGGCCAGGGCGGCCCCCTCGCAGCCGCGCGGCCCGAACCCGAAGGGGATGTGGGCCAGCCCGGGTCGTGCGGCCGCCTCGTCCGGCGTGAACCGCTCGGGCGCGAACTTCTCTGGCTCGGGCCAGTGTTCGGGGTTCATGTGGACGGCCCAGAACGGACAGAAGAGCGTCGCCCCGGCCGGGATCGTGTAGTCGCCCAGCCGCAGGGGTTCGGTCGTCTCCCGCGCGCCGTACGGGCCGGGCGGGTAGAGCCGCATCGCTTCCTTGAGGGTCATGTCCAGATACGTGAGACGGCGGAGGTCGGCGTACTCGGGCGCCGCGCGGTCGCCGAGTACGCGGTCCAACTCGTCCGTGACGCGGGCCGCCACGTCGGGATGCCGCCCCACCAGATACAGCGTCCACGAGACGGCCACCCCGGTCGTGTGGTGGGCGGCCAGCATCGTCATCATGACGGTGTCGCGGATCCGCGCGGGCCGCTCGCCGGCCGCCACCATCGCCCCGATCAGATCGCTCCGGTCGATCCGGTCGCTGGTCCGATGCGCGCTGACCACCCGGTCCACCGTCGCCCGCAGGGAGGCGAGGGCCTTCTCCGCCCGCTCGGCACGCCCGTCCCGGGCGCCACTGCCGGGCGGCTCGTACAGCCGTCCCAGATGCTCGGTGAGCACCTCCTCGAACGCGGCGACGACGCCGTCCGGGTCCGCGAGGTCGCCGCCCAGCGCGAACGCGCAGATCATCCGCAGGGACAGCGCGGTCAGGTCCTTCTGCAACGCGACGGGCTCACCGTCGGCCCGCTCCGCCCAGCGGTCGGCGAGCGCCGTGGTCAGCGCGGTGAACTGCGCGAAGTGCCGCTGGTGGGACGGGCGTCCGGCGAGCACCGACAGCAGCAGGTGCCGCCAGGGGGCGTGCTCGTCGGCCGGCAGCACCTGGAGGTTGCCGGCCTCGCACAGCGGGTCCAGGAAGGCGAACAACCGCTCCGGCCGCTCGTCGAGGTGAGCCGTGGCCTCCAGCAGCACGGGGTCGGCGACCGACACCGCCAACTCCGCACCCGGCAGCTGGAACCGCACGACCGGTCCGTACTCCGCGTGCAGCCGTAACTGATAGGTGTGCAGCCCGCCGGCCGCCGCGATGGCGCCGGCCCCACCGTCGGCCCGGGGCTCCGGACCCGGGATGTTCATGGCCGACCCGGCCGCCCGACCACCCGCTTCACAGGATTCCACCGCTGCTCCTCCCACGCCGGCGACCGGATCCCGTTCCCCACCGCCCCATGACGCCCCGTCATGGATCCCTCTCCACGGATTGATTCCAGTGCAACACCGCCACCGGCCCCTTGCCCAGTCCCACACCCCAGGCATTCCGACGAAGCCGACCATCCCCGCCGTCCCACCCGCGTCGATTCCTGCGGTGACCATTCCGGCCGTGCGGCGTTGGTCCTGGAGACCGGTGGGTGGGGTCGGGGATGTACGTCGCCGTGGTTGGGCCCGACGCACATCCCCGACCGGCGCGCCCCGGCCCGTCCGGACAACAGGCGTCAGTGGTCGCCGGTCGCCCGAAGGCCGCCCGCGATCCGCTGCCACTTCGCGAACACCTGCGGCCGCTCGTCAGCCGGCGCCCGATCCATCTCGTCGTCGAAGCGCCGGGCGAGGGACGGGCTGGCGAGCGCCTCACGAATACGCTCGATGGTCCATGGCATGATGCTCATACCTTCCTCCCTTTCCGGCATTGTGAAGCTTTCAAAGATAGCGGCCCGATCGGGCCCTTGAACGCCTTTCCCCCGGCAGCAACCCGAAGGGGCGAATCACCGGGAGCGACGGCCGAGCCGAACGCCGCCCCACGGGCCGCACACAAGACCCCGAAGAACGGCCCCGCCTGCCGGGGCTGGGCTGGGCTGCGGTCGTCACGTGGCCGATCGGTGCGGTCGGACATGGGTGGGCGTGTCGTCTCGTTCCAGGACCGCCTGGACGGAGTCGCGGATGCGGGAACGCAGCCACTGATGGGCGGGGTCGGCTTCGTCGCGTGGGTGCCAGGCCAGGGAGAGCTCCAGCGGGGGCAGGGCAAAGGGCAGTTCACGGGTGACCAGGCCGAGGGTGCGCACGTTGGTCCGGTACTGGCGCCAGGGGAAGAAGCCGATCACATCGTGCCGGTTGGCCAGCATCAGCAGCGTGGCGGCGAACGTCGGGGCGACGACGGCGGCGCGACGGCCGAGACCCCGCGCGGCCAGGGCGTCGTCCAGCGGTCCGTGCAGCCGGCCGCGGCGCGAGGTGACGATGTGTCTGGCATCGGCCACCCGCTCGGCGGTGAGATCGCCCGCGGCCAGGGGGTGGTCGGGGCGCATGACCATGACGGTGTGGTCGGTGGCCTCGGCGCTGTCCTGGGCCGTCAGTCAGGCGGCTCGGGGCCATGGCTCAGGAGCATCCGGCGCCGGGTGGGGCAAGCGTTGGCGGCCAGCCGTGCGCGATGGAGCGGCTTGGGGCGATCGCCCACTCCGATGGCACACCGTGACCGTCGCTCGGTACGGGCATACAGAGCCCCCTCCCCCTCGCCCCGCTCCGACCTGTGTGCCGTGCACCGGAGGTACCGGCAAGGGAGCGATCCGGCCGCCTGGCTGCCCGGCGCGCCACGTCGGGCCGGGGCGGCGGCGCCATTCGGGGGAGTACCCCGGGCGGAGCGTTCGGGCGGGGGCCCGGGCGGAGCGTTCGGGGGCTCCGCCAGGGGCGGGGCACGGGGGCGGCCCGTGGGGTGGCGCAGGCGGGCGGGTCGCTCGGGCGGCCGGTGGGGCCCGGGTGGGGAGGTGCCGGAGGTGCGAACGGACCCGGTGGCGTCGATCCTGAAGCAGAGGAGTCGCACGTCGCGGCGACGACGCACCGGGCGACAGTACCGGGAGTGAGCACGAGGTACCTGACTAGGCAGCGTGTCGCGGCACCGTCGTGACAGCGGAACGGACGCACATGAGCAACGGATCCCTGGGTCCGGAGGGTTATGGCCCGGACTCGTTTGGTGACTTCCTCGCGCGGTTCTTCGGGCGTTCCGCGCAGTCGCCGGGTGAGGAGGGGGGCACCGCCATGCCGCGGCAGGCGGACATCGCCCGGCTGATGAGCGGGCCGGCCCGGGATCTGGTGACCTCCGCCGCCGCGTACGCCGCCGAACACGGCAGTCCCGAGCTGGGCACCGAGCACCTGCTGCGGGCGGCGCTCAGCGCGGAGCCGACCCGGAGCCTGATGCGGCAGTCGGGGGCGGATCCGGATGCGCTGGCCGCCGAGATCGACCGCAACGCCGGGTCCGGACCGCTGCAGAAGAGCGTCGCGGTGACCCCGGCGGTCAAGCGGGCGCTGCTGGGGGCGCACGAGCTGGCGCGCGGCACGGGGGCGTCGTACATCGGGCCGGAGCACGTGCTGGAGGCGCTGGCCGCGAATCCGGACTCGGCGGCCGGCCGGATCCTGCACCTCGCGCACTTCGACCCGCAGGCGTCCACGGGCGGGCACGGCGGTGGCGGGACGCACCAGCCGTCGGGGGCGGGGGCCGAGCACGGTCCCGCGCCGCATCACGAGACGCCGACGCTGGACAAGTACAGCCGGGATCTGACGGACCTGGCCCGGGCCGGCCGGATCGATCCGGTCATCGGGCGGGAGGAGCAGATCGAGCAGACCATTGAGGTGCTGTCGCGGCGTGGAAAGAACAATCCGGTGCTGGTCGGCGACGCCGGCGTGGGCAAGACCGCGATCGTGGAGGGGCTGGCGCAGCGGCTGGCCGACGGGGAGGTGCCCGAGACGCTGGCCGGGCGGCGGATCGTGGCGCTGGACCTGACCGCGGTGGTGGCCGGCACCCGCTACCGCGGTGACTTCGAGGAGCGGATGAACAACATCATCGAGGAGGTCCGGGCGCACTCCGACTCGCTGATCGTCTTCATCGACGAGCTGCACACGGTGGTGGGGGCGGGCGGCGGTACCGGGGAGGGCGGTGCGCTGGAGGCCAGCAACATGCTCAAGCCGGCGCTGGCGCGCGGTGAACTGCATGTGATCGGCGCGAGCACGCTGGAGGAGTACCGGCGGTACATCGAGAAGGACGCCGCGCTGGCCCGCCGCTTCCAGCCGATCCTGGTGCCCGAGCCGACGGTGCCCGACACGGTGCAGATCCTGCGCGGTCTCCAGGACCGCTACGAGGCCCACCACCAGGTGCGGTACGCCAACGAGGCGGTGCTGGCGGCGGTGGAGCTGTCGGACCGCTACATCACCGACCGGTTCCTGCCGGACAAGGCGATCGACCTGCTCGACCAGGCCGGCGCCCGGGTGCGGCTGCGGTCGGCCACCAAGACTCCCAACGTGCGCGATCTGGAGCGCGAGGTGGAGCAGCTGGGCCGGGACAAGGACCAGGCGGTCGCCTCGGAGCAGTACGAGCGGGCCACCGAGCTGCGGGACCGGATCACCGCGCTCACCGAGCGGATCCGCAACGTCCAGGAGGAGACGCAGCAGGAGCGGCCGGTGGGCGGCGACGGGCGGATCGTGGAGGTGACCGCCGAGGACATCGCGGAGATCGTGTCGCGGCAGACGGGGGTTCCGGTGAGCAGTCTGACCGAGGAGGAGAAGGATCGGCTGCTGGGGCTGGAGGGGCGGCTGCAGACCCGGGTGATCGGGCAGAGCGACGCGGTGACGGCGGTGTCGGAGGCGGTGCTGCGGTCGCGGGCCGGTCTGGCCGACCCGAACCGGCCGATCGGCAGCTTCCTCTTCCTCGGCCCTACCGGGGTGGGCAAGACCGAGTTGGCGCGGGCGCTGGCGGAGGCGCTGTTCGGCAGCGAGGACCGCATGGTGCGGCTCGACATGAGCGAGTATCAGGAGCGGCACACGGTCAGCCGGCTGATCGGCGCGCCGCCCGGATACGTCGGCCACGAGGACGCGGGGCAGCTCACCGAGGCGGTCCGCCATCACCCGTACTCCCTGCTGCTGCTCGACGAGGTGGAGAAGGCGCATCCGGACGTCTTCAACATGCTGCTCCAGGTGCTCGACGACGGGCATCTGACGGACTCTCAGGGCCGCACGGTGGACTTCAAGAACACCGTGATCGTGATGACCAGCAACCTCGGTTCGGAGGCGCTCGGCAGCGGTCGCGGGGTGCTCGGCTTCGGGACGTCCGAGGCGGGCGCGGACGACGGCGCGCGGGAGCGGGCGCTGAGCGCGCTGCGCGGGCACTTCCGGCCCGAGTTCCTCAACCGACTGGACGAGATCATCCTCTTCCGGCAGCTGACCGACGAGCAGTTGCACCAGATCACCGGGCTGCTGCTGGAGGGCACCCGCCGCAGGCTGCACGCCCAGAACATCACCGTCGACTTCTCCCCCAGCGCCGTGGACTGGCTCACCCGCCGCGGCCACCAGCCCGAATACGGTGCCCGGCCGCTGCGCCGGACCATCCAGCGGGAGATCGACAACCGGTTGTCGCGGATGCTGCTGGACGGGGCGCTGTCCGGCGGGGACCGGGTGCGGGTGGACGTCGCCGACGACGCGCTGTCGTTCCAGGCCAGTGCGGCGGAGCAGATGAAGTGAACCAGGAGAAGTGAGCTGCGCGACCGCGGGCAACGGGAGGAGTCGACCTGAACGGCCAGCCGGATGACGGGAGCGAGTCGGAGCTGATCTGGCCGCGGGGCCGCAACGAGACCGAGGAGGAGCGCGCCGACCGGAGGTGGACCGAACTCCTGCAGGAGGTACGGGTCATCCAGACCGGTGTGCAGATCCTGTTCGGCTTCCTGCTCACCGTCGTCTTCACCCAACGGTTCGCCACGCTCGACGCGGCGGACCGGAACATCTACGTGATCACCCTGCTGTTGGGGGCGTCCACCACCGGTGCGCTGGTGGGGACGGTGACCTTCCACCGGCTGGTCTCCGGGCACCGGCTCAAACCGCAGACCGTGCTGTGGGCGTCGCGGTTGGCCCTGACCGGCGTGGTGCTGCTGCTGGGCACGGTGGCGTCGGCGCTGTTGCTGATCCTGCGGTTGGCGCTGAACGGCAGCGCGGCGCCGTGGGTGGTGACGGCCCTGGTGCTGTGGTTCGTGGTGTGCTGGTTCGTGCTGCCGGCGTGGGTGCTGCGCCGCTATTCGTCGTCGGAGTAGCGCCTGTCTGTGGAGTGGCTCAGGAGGCCCCGGCTCCGATCCGTCGGGCCCGGCCCCGAGCGCCCTGCGGGCCGGCGGGGGCGGTGCGACGATGGAGGAGAGGTGTGGGGCGCGCCGGGTGGGGCGGCGGGAAGGTTGCAGGCCCGGCGCCGCCGACGGAACCGCGGGATGGAGGGATCACCATGACGGTCTGCGAGGTCTGCGGGAACGACTACCCGCGGGGATTCGAAGTGCGTATCGACGGCGAGGTGCACTCCTTCGACTGCGTGGAATGCGCCGCGCATCTGCTCGCACCGACCTGCGAGAACTGCCAGTGCCGGATCCTGGGGCACGGGCTGGAGGCCAGTGGCCGCTTCTTCTGCTGCGCGCACTGCGCGCGGACCCGTGGGGTCACCGAGCTGGCCGACAGCGTGGCGTGACGCCGCGCGGTGTCGCCCGGTGCGGCTCGGCGCGCCACGGAAGGTGAACTGACGCGGCGTCACATCAGCGGTGGACGCCGGCCCGGACATGCGTGCGGCGGCCGTCACCGAAGGACGGCCGCCGCACCCCGCTCGCCGCTCACACAGCGGCCGTCGCGGGAGTCACCCTGCGCGGGCGCAGGAGCAGCGCGGCGCCGGCGAGTCCGGCGCTCACGATCGCGAGCCCGACCGCCAGCAGCTCCGGCCAGATCGTGGCATCGCCCAGGCTGCTGCGCAGCGGGACCAGGACGCCGGCCCGGGACAGCGCGTGCAGGATGATCACGGTGACCGCGGCCGCGGCGCTGGCGGTCCAGATGGCAGCCGTGTCGCGCACCGCCAGGCAGCCGGCCAGCAGCAGGTACACCACCGCGATGGTCAGCGAGATGGCGTCCGACGAGCCGCCGTTGGTCTCCACCGGTCCCACCGGCAGGTGGCTCAGCCCGCACAGGGCCAGGGCCGCCGCGGCGGGCCAGCGCAGGACCGACCGCAGGACGCCGCCGACCGCGTGAGCGGCCTGGGCGGGCGTCTCGGCCGACGGCCAGTCCCGGCCACCCTGTGCCGCGGTGGCCGACGGCCACGGGGCGCGCTGGGGCCGCGGCGGGGGCTCCGGCGGGGCCCCGTCCCGCATCGCCGGTTCGCCGTGGGCGCCGGCCGGGTAGCCGTCGGGCGCCTGCTGGCCGTAGGGATCGGGGTAGGGGTCGGCGTAGGGGTCGTTGAAGGTGGGCGGACCCGTGGTGCCCATGTTCGCGGTGTCGGCATGACCGTCGGTGTAGGCGTCGCCGTCCGACGCCCCCGTGACGGGGAGGTGGCCCTCCTGGGCCCGGTCGAACAGCCTGATCAGCTGGACGACCTCGTCGACGGATCGGCCCACCGCCGCCGCACGCAGCGCCTCATAACTCGCCTCCGCGGTGTGCGGGGTCTGGCCGAGCATCGCGAGCAGCGGCCCGAGCTCGCTCACCGGGCGGGTCATCGCCGCCACCCGCAGGGCTTCGTCGCCCGGATTGGGGTCGTCACCACTGCGCTTGAGCAGTTCCACGAGGGCGGCGACTTCCTCCACCGGTCTCGTGGTGGCCGCCGTCCACACGAGAGTGCGGAACGAGACGTTCTCCTGGCTGCTGGACGGAATGTGTTCGCCGTGGTCTGTCGGGGACGGATCGGATTGGCCCCCACGAGGAGCTGGTTCAGGTGACATGTAGGGACTCCACTGAACGAGGTGAGAGCGTCCGCACCGGAGGCGCCGGCGCTCATCGGGCGTTGTGCGTACTGGTTGTGCCTGCTCTGGTTCAGCCAACGTCCCTCTTGGCCGCGGGCGCCAATGCTGGCGGGCCATCTGGTGGAGACACGCCGCGGGACGGGAGGACGACCGGGCGTGTCGGCCCGGCGGGATCAGTCCTGCGCGGTGGCGACGGTGAACAGTCCGCCCTGCGGATCCCGGATCACGGCCTCGCAGCCGCTGTCGTCCACCATCGGCGTCACCGGCAGCGCGAAACCGCCCGCGGCGACCGCGGCCGCGGTGACCTGTTCGATGTCGTGCACCGGGAAGTACACGTGCCAGCGGGGGCGGACGTGCGGGTCGGGGGCCGCCTCGACGGCGCCGCCGCGCAGCGCGGCCACGGTGCGCCCCGCCATGTCGCGCACCATGACCTCGTCGTGCTCGTAGGTGATGTCGCAGCCGCCGGGCCGGTCGGGAGCCCAGCCGAAGACCTCGCCGTAGAAGATCGCCGCCTCGAAGGCGTCACGGGTGCGCAGTTCCAGGCACATCGGAGCCGCGCCCTGCCCCACCGCCCAGGAGAGCGTCTGGCCCTCCCAGAGGCCGAACACCGCACCGTCCCGGTCGGCGGCGAGCGCGCCGCGCCCCTTGCCCAGTTCGAGCGGGCCGACGGCGAGCGTGGCGCCGCGCTCGCGGATCCGGGCGGCGGTGTCGTTCGCGCTCTCCACCGCGAAGTACGGCGTCCAGGCGACGGCGATGTGCCACTCGGGCGCCAGCGTGCCGATCCCGGCGACCGGCTGGCCGTGGGCCAGTGCGATGGAGAAGTCGCCGCCCAGCGTGCCGGGGCGGAAGGTCCAGCCCAGGACCTTCCCGTAGAAGTCCTGTGCGCCCTTCAGGTCGTGGGTCACCAGGCTCACCCAGCACGGGGCGCCGCCGATGGCGGCGGTGGTGTTGCGGGCTTTGGTCGCGGGCATCGGGATCCGCCTACCAGGGCTGACGGCGGCCCCGTGTGCCACGCGGGCCCGACGTGCGGAAGAGGAAGCCGATCAGCAGGACGGCGACGAGGGCGAGGGCGACGAGCCAGAGCACTCTCATGACGAGGCCGGCGCCCACCAGGAGCAGCACGAGCAGCAGGACGAGGAGGAGAGGGGCCATCGGGATCCACCTCCGGACAGGCTGGTTCCCTACCTGGCCACCATTATGCGCTTCCGCGGTCGGCCCCTCTCGTGTCCGGACCCACGGGCCCGGACACGCTTCCGTGCCTGGTCAGCGGCGCAGCGTGACGTTTCGAGGTGCCGACGGCGGCGGGCCCTGATTCGCTGGTGGCAGCGGCTTCCCCGGATGGACGCCGGTCACCGCGCGTCACCGGGCTGCCGGGTATCGGCACCGGACGAGAGGGACGGGTCATGGGATCGGAAGAGACACGCGAACGCCTTCAGCACATGCGGGAGAAGGCTCAGGAGCTGGCCGAGGCCGCGGAGCGCGCCAGCGATCCCAAGGAGCGGCAGCGGCTCCAGGAGAAGTCCCGCCGGCTGCAGAGCCGGAGCGAGCAGGAGAGCGCGATGCGGGGCGGTGACATCTACCCCTCGCAGTGATCCTTCGCCCTGCGATCAAGGGAGTTGAGCACTTCGGGACGCCGGCGGCGGGCCGCGCCGCCGCACGCCGCACGCCCGGCTGTTCGAGTGGCTTACGGCCGGGTGCCGGTGCGCCGTCCGCGTCCCCGGGAAGGAGGTGCGGCGGAGGAACGGCGGCAGGAGGCGGAATGCACCGCACGCGGCCCACCGTGGTCTATGTGCACGGGAACGGGAACAAGGTCCGCTCGGGACTGCTCAAGTCGCAGTGGGACCAGGCACTCTTCGGCCGGGACATGGCGGACGCGTCCCGCATGGCGTACTGGGCCGCGCTCCAGTACGAGCGGCCCCTGCCGGATTTCCGGGTGGACGCGCTGGACGGCGGTCCGCTGACGGAGACCGAGTCGGTGGCCGCGGCGGGGGCCGGGGTGTTCGACTCGCCGGAGGAGTTCGTGGCGCGCACCGTCCAGGAGGCCCGGCGGGAGGCCGGGGCCGCGGCGCCGGAGGGCCGGGCCGTCGAGACCCCGGCGGAGGCGGCGGAGGGCGCGCTGGTCGGCTGGCTGCGCGAGATGACCTATCTCGCGGAGACCCTGGGCGCGGCGGAGACCGGCGGCCATGAGGGCACCGAGGACGACGGGGCGCTGCCGCTGGAGGTGCTGCCGCTGCCCAGGCCGCTGCGGACCGCGCTGTTCCGGGAGCTGGTCCGGCGCACGTTCCGGGACGTCCATGCGTACTTCTTCGGCGACCGGGGGCCGGCGATCCGGCGCGTGATCGAGGACGCGCTGCCGCCGCGGGGTGCGGGGCCCGTGGTGGTCGTCGGCCACAGCCTGGGGTCGGTGGCCGCCTACGAGGTGCTGCGGGAGCGCGAGCAGGAGGTGGCGCTGTTGGTCACGCTGGGGTCGCCGCTGGCGATCACCGAGGTGCGGGACCAGTTGGCGCGGCCGCCCGCGGTGCCGGCGGGGGTACGGGCCTGGCGCAACGTGTCGGACCTGCGGGACCTGGTGGCGCTCGGGCACACCCTGCGGCCGGAGTACGGCCCGCCGGAGCGGATCACCGACGCGCTGGTCACCAACAACAGCGAGAACCACCACGGGATCAGCCAGTACCTGGCCCAGGCGGCGGTCCGGGAGCCGGTGCAGCGCCTCTTCGGTCAGCCCGCCTGAGCTGGGATTTCCGGCGCCGGGCCGCGCCTTGCACAGGGGCAGACCGGATGTAAGCATGACAAAGAGGAGGAAGGACGGGGGCGGGCCGACGTCCCTGCCCACAGGCCGGCCGGGTAGGTGCGGGCATGCCGTTGCGCGAGACCGAGTGGGAATCCGTCACGACGTGGCTGGAGAGGTATCTGCTCAACGTCGTCGACCCGTACACCCAGCTCGCCCCGTACTTCGACGAGGAGTTCATCGCGGCGCTCCCCCTCGGCAACATCAGCTCCCACAACGCCCGGGTGCTGGTGTCCGCCTCGCGCCGGGACATCCAGCGGCAGGTGAAGCTCATCGAGGTGGTCACCACCATCGACGAGATACGGGTCCGCCCGGAGTTCGGCGAGGCGGCCGAGTTCCTGCACCGCCTGCGCGAGGACGCCCGGATCCACGCCACGCAGGACCCCTTCGGCACCCGCGTCCTCAAGGGCGGCACCGAGGCGTTCATCGACCGCGAGGACCTGCGGGAGACCCTGCGCCGCTTCGTCGTCGACCCGGAGAAGTCGGTGCTGCTGGTGGACGGCGAACCGGACAGCGGGCGGTCGTACACCTACCACTTCCTGTGCCACGTCGGGCAGCACCGGGGATTCCGGCCGGCCCGGGTCACCCTGTCCCGCACCTCCACCCCGCGGCAGGTGCTGCAGCGGCTGGCCGGGTTCGTCACCGATCCACAGGCCGGGACGCAGCCGTTCCCGTCCTCCGCGCTCAACGATCCGCTGCTGTCGCTGGACGACGCGGTGCACTGGGTGGTCGGCCTGGCCACCTCCTCCGACCTGCACTTCTGGCTGGTGCTCGACGAGTGCGACAAGCTCGATCCGCACTCCGACGTCTGGGACCTGATCGGCCAGCTGGCGCTGGCGATCTACGAGCACGCCGCCGTCCACGGCGACCGGGCGCCGCGGCTGGTGCTGCTCGGCTACGGCCGCGCGATGCCCAAACTCCCCAACGACGTGCAGAGCAGCCTGTGCTGGGACACCGCCCGGATCGTCGAACCGGACGACCTGCGCCGCTTCTTCGACCAGCTCTTCCACGAGTCGCGGCCCGCCCGCCTGGACGACGCCGACCCCGCGGAGATCGACGGATTCGTCGAGGAGGCGGTCACGGAGGTGCTGCACGCCGCGCAGGACGACGACGGCGAGAGCTATATGCGCAGGCTCTGCACGGCGACGGAGAAGGCGATCGATGTCTACCGCAGCTTCTGACCCCGACCGCCGGGCCCGCTCCCCGCTGCGGGAGGAGTTCGCCGCCCGGCTGCGGCGCGCGCTGCGGTCGGAGGAGCCCTCGCGCGCGGCGGTCCCCGACGGCCGCCGGGCCTATCGCGAGGCCGCCTGCCTGCTCGCCGGCTTCGACCCGCGGCGGCTGCGGCTGCCCGGTGAGGACCGGCCGAGCGGCGGCGCGGTGCTGGCGCTGCTCGACGACTGCACCACCCTGGGTCACCGCCGCGGGGGCACCGCGTGGGTGCTCAAACCCGAGGCCAGGGAGGACGCGTTGCACGGCATGGCCGGGCCCGAGGCCGCCCTGCGGGCCCTGGAGGCCAACCGCGAGCAGTTCCCCGACGCACCCGGCGGCCCGGAAGCCCTCTGCCTGGCCTACCTCCAGGGCACGCTGCCCGCGAGGGCCGACCGCCCCGCGCGCCGGTCGGCCGAGGAACTCGCCGACACCCTCCAGGCGGTCCTGTGGCTCTCCCGGATACCCGGCGTCGGCGGCCTCCCGGACCCTGCCGAGCTCCAGGCGGCCCTGGACCGGACCAGGCTGCTGGAGCCGCTCCGCCGCCTGATGGCCACGCCGTTCCACGGCCGTTCCCAGGAACTGCGCCAACTGCACGCCTACGTCCACGGGTCCGGAGCCGACCAGGGGACGCCGGCGGCCGGCGGGGACGACGCCCGCCCGGCCTTCGTACCGCCGCTGGTCATCCACGGGCCGGGCGGGATGGGCAAGAGCACGCTGCTGGCCGCGTTCCTGCTGGGCCAGGTGGCCGGGGCGGAGGACGAACGACCGGGCGGCGGCCCGTCGGCGTTCCCGTTCGCGTACATCGACTTCGAGCGGCCCACCCTCTCCATCCGGGAACCGGTCACCCTGATCGCCGAGTCGGCCCGCCAACTCGGCGTGCAGTACCCGGAGTTCGGCGCCGAGCTGGCGGCGCTGGCGGACGAGTGCCAGGAGGCGGCCGCCACCCAGCGCGAGGAGCAGGAGCGGATCACCCAGCTGCACCAGCTGGCCACCACCCGGGTGCTGGGCCGCAGTTCGTCGGAGGCGTTCCAACTGCAGGCCACCGAGCGGGAGACCGGTCTGATCCGGCGGGTGGCCGACGTCCTGGTGCGCGCGGTGGCCGCGGCCGGCCAGCAGGATCCGCCGTTCGTGCTGGCCGTCGACTCCTTCGAGGCGGCGCAGTACCGCGGCTCCCCGGTGCTGGGCCGGATCTGGGCGATCTGCACCGCGCTGCAGAGCGTCTATCCGAAGTTCCGGATGGTCGTCTCCGGGCGGGCGCCGGTCGACCACCCGGCCCGCACCATGGCGCTGTCCGAGATCGAGCTGCGGGAGCTGGACCGGCCGGCCGCCGTGGCGCTGCTGCGCTCCCTGGGCGTCCACGACGCCGATGTGGCCGAGGCGCTGGCCGAGCGGGTCGGCGGGCATCCGCTCAGCCTGCGGCTGGCCGCCCGGGCCGCCGCGCTCGCCGGCAGCGAGGCCGAGCAGACCGGCGAGCTGATCCGCAGCCTGCCCGAGCGCGGGCCCCGCCACCGGGTCGACCGACTGCTGCTCCAGGGCGCCCTCTACGACCGGATCCTCAGCCATGTCGCCGACGAGGACGTGCGGCGGCTCGCGCACCCCGGGCTGGTGCTGCGGGTGATCACTCCCGAGCTCGTGCAGGACGTGCTGGCCGGGCCGTGCGGGCTGACGGTGGCGGACGCGGGGGCGGCGCACCGGCTGTTCGCCGGGCTGAGCCGCCTGGACATGGTGGAGCCGGCCGGACCGGAGGCGGTGCGCTACCGCCGCGACGTCCGCGCGATCATGCTGCGGCTGCCCGGCGGGGACCGTGGCGAGGTGATGCGCGAGGTCGAGCGGCGGGCGGTGGCGCACTACGCGGCGCGCGAGGGACTGGAGGCGCGCGCCGAGGAGATCTACCACCGGCTGCGGCTGGACGAGGACCCGCGGTCGGTGGAGGAGCGCTGGCTCCCCGGCGTCGAGCGGTTCCTGGCCGGGGCGCAGCAGGACATGTCGCCGCGGGCCGCGGGGCTGTTGACCGCCCGCCTCGGCAAGGGCGCGCCCGACCGGGTGGCCGCCGCGGCCGACCAGGAGGACTGGGAGCGGATCGCGGCCCGCGAGGCGGAGGACCTGCTGGCGCAGGGGTTCGCCGACGCGGCGCTGGCCAGGCTGGGGCAGCGGCGGCCGTGGACGCCGTGCAGTCCGCTGCACTCCCTGAGCGCGGACGCCCAGAACCGGCTCGGGCGGCGCGACGAGGCCCGCAGGGGCGTGGCGGAGGCCATCGGGCAGGCGGAGCGGGCCGGTTGCGCCGAGCGGCGGCTGGAGCTGCTGCTGTTCGGCGCCCGGCTGGCCGAGGAGGCCGGCGATCTGGCGGACGCCGACCGGCAGTTGCGGGTGGCCGAGGACGTCGCGGTGGACCTCGGGCAGGATCTTGAGGCGATGGGCGTGCGGCTTGCGCGGGCCCGGCTGCCCGCCACCCGCGACACCGCCCGCTCCGGCGCGCAGGCCGGCCGTCAACTCGCCACCCAGCTGCGGGAGTTGCCGGACAAGGTGCTGGCCGATCAGCCGGTGCTGGTGCGCGCCGTCGCCTCGCAGATCTACGGCCAGGACCCCGGGGCGCTGTCGCACGCCCTGGACGTGGTGGGCCTGCCGACCGACGACGCGACGCTGGAAACCCTGGGGGCCGCGATGCGCCGGGCGACCCGTCGACAACCGGCGCTGCTGGGGGCGGTGATGGGGATCCTGGACGAGGCCGCGGGGCCGTCCGGGACACCGCCGTGGTCCGAAGCGCCGACGCCGACGCCGCGGACGCCGGGTCCACCGGCACCGAGCCCCGTGGCCACCGGGCCGCGCACGCCCACCGCCGCGGCGGCCCCCGAGGCCCCCGCACACCCCGCCCCGCCCTCCCGCCCCACCGGCATCACCGGCATCCTGCGGCTGGCGCGCGACCGCGGCACCCTCAACGCGCTGGCCCGCCGGCTGCTGTCGGTCCCCGACCGCAGCGGCGAACTCGTCGCCGGGGTCGCCGCGGCGATGGGCGTCGGGACCCACGGCCGCACGACGCCGGACGGGGCGCCCGACGGGGCAGCGGCACCACAGGCCGGGCGCCACCGGCCGGACGGAAGGAGCGGCCCGGCCGGGCCTGAGCGCCGATGACCGCCTATCTCTCCCCGGACGAGCTCCTCCTACTGCGGGACGCGGCGCTGGAGAGCGGGCTGACCGACCCCGGCGTGCGCCCGCTGCTCTTCGACGGGATCATGCCCAGATACCGCGGCACGCTGCCGATGCTGGCCGCCCCGATGCATCAACTGCACTCCGACCTGGCCCAGATGAACCAGGTGGAACGGCTGGTGGACGGCTCGGTCCCACTGGAGATCTGGCTGCGCAACGCGGTGGCGCAGACCACCGAGGCCGAGCCGCTGAAGGTCTTCCAGCGCGCCCTGGACGAGGTGGCCCGGCGCGCCGGCGGCGAACCCGACATCCTGGCCGACCGCCCGGCGCCCGAGATCAAGGAGCAGATCGTCCACCGCGACGACACCGTCCCGATCGGCTTCCTGCGCGGCGGCGACCTGGCCGGCACCGCGGTCGCCCGCCTCAAGGTGCCGCCGTACCAGGACGGCGCCCCGCTGCAACCCAACGGCTTCCCGCACGCCGGCACGGGCTGGCTGATCGCCCCCGCCCTGCTGATGACCAATCACCACGTGGTCAACGCCCGCACCGGGACCGGCGCGGAACGCCCCCTGGCCGCCCCCGAGGACCTGCGGCTCCAGGCCCGGCACACCCGCGCCCGCTTCGGCTACGACAGCGACTCCGGCGACCTCGACGACTCCGCGGCCGAGGAGGTCGAGGTCGCCGAACTCGCCGCCGCCGACCCGGACCTGGACTATGCGGTGCTGCGGCTGTCCGCGCCGCCCGACCGCCCGGTGCTGAAGCTGGCCCGGCGCCCGCTGGAGGTCGCCGACGGCGAGTACGTGGCGGTCAACATCATCCAGCACCCCGGCGGCCAGTCGAAGCGGGTGGCGCTGCGCAACAACCTGGTCTACGAGACGGACGAGCACGACGTCCGCTACTTCACCGACACCCGAGGCGGTTCCTCCGGCTCCCCCGTCCTCACCGACGACTGGCGGGTGGTGGCGCTGCACCGCGGGACCCGGCGGGTGGAGGACGTGCTGTTCCAGGGGCGGACGACCGCGTTCGTCAACGTCGGCACCCAGATGACCAGCGTGCTGCGCCACCTGGAGACCCATGCCCCGGACGTCCACGCCGAGATCAGCGCGGCACAGGGCGACGGACGGGGCTGAGCCGGCCGACCGGCGCCACGGCCCGGCCGACCCGACCGAGGAGGACGAGATGGACAAGCGGAGCCGATCACCGGTGGCGACCGGTCCCGAGCGGGTCTTCTCCGATCTGCACGCGGTGGCGGCGCGGGTGCGGGACCAACTGTCCTGGGAGGAACCGGAGTCCGCCGTTGAGCTGCCCCCGGCACAAGCGCCGGCCGGGCAGATCTCGCAGTACGCCCGGCAGGAGCGCACCCGGGTGCTGTCGGCCGGCGCCAACGGTCTGGAGAAGCTCGCCGAGGGGCGGGCCGACGAGATCAGCGACGACGAGTCCTTCGGGATGGAGGCGATCGTCCTGCTGGAGGGGCGCCCGGCCATCCTCGTCCAGCACCACGACTTCGCGCCGCAGCAGGGCGACTGGGCGGTGCTGGAGGGCCATCGGGCGGCGATCCGGGAGTCCCTGGCCCGGGTCGGCCGGGTGGAGGTCTCCGGGCACATCAGCCTGGACTGGCTGGGCACCGGGTTCCTGGTCGGGCCGGAGACGGTGATGACCAACCGCCACGTGGCGGTGGAGTTCGCCCGGAGCGCGGGCGAGGGCTGGGCCTTCCAACAGGGGCTGGGCGCCGCGCTGGACCTCGGCGAGGAGTACGGGGCCGGCCGGGAGCCCGCGGACGGCGGACCGTCGTACGAGGTCACCGAGGTCCTGGGGATCCATCAGGACGTCGATCTGGCCCTGCTGCGGATCGCCCCGTACCTGGGCGGCAGTGCGCTGCCCACTCCGCTGGCGGTCGCCGCGGACGCGCCCGCGGACCTGCCGGGGCACCCGGTGTACTGCGTCGGCTACCCGGCCTGGGACGGCCGTCGCAACGAGCCGGAGTCCATGCGCCGGATCTTCATGGACGTCTACAACGTCAAGCGCCTCCAGCCGGGCATGACGACCGGGCTGGAGGCGGAGGGTGATGTGATGCGCCACGACTGCTCCACCCTGGGCGGCAACAGCGGCTCCCCGGTCATCGACCTCACCGACCACCGCGTCCTCGGCCTGCACTTCGGCGGCCGGTACGGGCTGGGAAACTACGCGGTGCCGCTGTGGCAGTTGGTGGAGGACCCGCTGCTGGCGCGGGGGCGCGTCAACTTCGTGTGAGCGCCGCGCGCCGGCAGCAGACGCGACGTCACTTCTTGACGAACTCGGTGGTGTAGGTCTTCTTCAGGTCGATGGTGGCGTTCTTCAGGGTGGGGTTGAACGCCTTGAGGACCCGCTCGACGGTGGCCGGTCCGTCCGCCGGCATCACCCCGTCCTTGGTGAACATCGGCAGGGTGTCCTTGATGGCCTGGACGTACAGCTCCTTGCCGCCCTGCGCGTAGTCCGCGGGCATCTTCGCGGCGATCTCCTCGGCGGTGTGCGTGGACATCCACTTGAGGGTCTTGACGAAGGCGTTGGCGAGCTTCTGGACGGTGTCCTTGTGGCTGTTCACCCAGTCGGTGTTCATGTAGAGGCTGGACGACGGGTAGGGGCCGCCGAGCGCCTGCCGGGAGCCCTCGGGGGTGCGCATGTCGACGAGCACCTTGCCGATCTTCTTGTTGACGACCTGGGCGACGGTCGGGTCGGTCGTCATCCCGGCCTGGATCGAGCCCTGTTCCATGGCGGAGAGGAAGGTCTGGCCGGCGCCGACCGCGACCGGGGTGATCTCCTCGGGCTTCACGCCGTTCTTGACCGCCAGGTACTTGGTGAGGAAGTCGGTGGACGAGCCCAGCCCCGTCACGCCCAGCTTCTTGCCCGTGAAGTCCTTGGGCGAGGTGATCTCGGAGGCGGCCTTGGTGGAGACCACCTCCACCTCGCCGGGCGCGTGGGCGAGCTGCACCACCGATTCGACCTGCTTGTTCTTCGCCTGCAGGTCCAGGGTGTGGTCGTAGAAGCCGACCACGCCCTGGACGTCGCCGGAGATCAAGGAGGTGGTGGCCTGGACGCCGGCGGGCTCGGTCAGCAGGGTGACGTTGAGGCCCTCGGCCTTGAAGTAGCCGAGCTGCTGGGTGAGTCGGGCCGGCAGGTAGATGACCTTGTCCAGGCCGCCGACCATGATCTGGATCCGGCCGTCCCCGGCGTCCGCGGCCGAGCCGGAGGAGGAGCCGCCGCAGGCGGTGAGGCCGGTGAGGGCGAGCGCGGTGGCGGCGACCGCGGCCGAGATCTTGAGCGGGGTGCGCATGGTCACGTCCTTGTGAGGTGAGGCGGTGCGGGCGGGTGTGCGGGGGTCAGCGGCCGTCGCCGGCGTCGGCCGGCTTCCAGCGGAAGAGCCGCTTCTCCAGGAAGGCCAGCAGCCCTTCGGCGAGCAGGGCGACGACCGCGAGGATCGCCATGGCGGCGTAGACGCCGGCGGCGTTGAAGGTGCCCTGGGAGGCCGAGACCAACAGGCCCAGGCCCTTGGTCGCGCCGATGTACTCGCCGACGATGGCGCCGATCAGCGCGAAGCCGAAGCTGACGTGCAGGCTGGTGAAGATCCAGGAGGTGGCGGAGGGGATGACGACCTGGAGGGTGACCTGGCGGTTGCTGGCGCCCAGGATCCGGGAGTTGGCCACCAGGTTGCGGTCGACCTCGCGGGCGCCCTGGAAGGCGTTGAAGAAGACCGGGAAGAAGACCAGGACGACGGCGGAGGCCACCTTGGAGGCCGGTCCGAGGCCGAACCAGATGAGGAAGATGGGGGCCAGGACGATCCGCGGCAGCGCGTTGAGGACCTTGATGTAGGGGCCCAGCACATCGGCCAGGAAGCGGATCCGGCCGAGCGCGATGCCCAGGACGACGCCGCCGATGACGCCGATGACCCAGCCGAGCAGCGCCTCGTAGAGGGTGTACCAGACCTGTTCGATCAGGGGGCCCTGCGGGGTGCCGTTCAGCGCCCACTGGGTGATCTGGTCCCAGATCTTCGAGGGCATGGAGAAGTTGAACGGGTCGATGACGGCGGCGCGGGCCAGCCCCTCCCACAGGGCGACCAGTGCGACCAGGAGCGCGACCCGGGTGGCGTAGACCAGGATCTTGTGGTTGCGGGCGGCGCGGGCCCGGGCCTGGCTGCGCTCGCCGGGGATGCCGGCCTCGGTGGTGGCGGCCGGTGCGGCGACGGTCTCAGGCGACATGGGCGGCACCCCTTTCGCGGGTGATCCGGACCTCTTCGCCGAGCGAGGACCAGATCTCCCGGTAGATCTCCACGAACTGCGGCTCCAGCCGCACCGACTCGACCCGGCGGGGCCGCGGCAGGTCGATGGTGAAGACCTCCTTGACGGTGGCGGGGCCGGCGGTCATCACCACGACCTTGTCGGCCAGCGCGATCGACTCCTCCAGGTCGTGGGTGACGAAGACGACGGAGGCGCCGGTGCCGGACCACAGGTCGAGGAGCTCGTCGGACATCAGGGCCCGGGTCTGCACGTCGAGCGCGGAGAACGGCTCGTCCATGAGCAGGATCTCGGGGTCGTTGACGAAGGTCGCGGCGAGCGCGACGCGCTTGCGCTGGCCGCCGGAGAGCTGGTGCGGATAGCGGTCCTCGAAGGCGGCCAGGCCGACCCGGGCAAGCCATTCACGGGCCCGCTCCCTGGCCTCGGTCTTGGGGACGCCGCGGAAGCGCGGGCCGGCCATGACGTTGGAGAGCACGGTCCGCCAGGGGAAGACGGCGTCCTGCTGGAAGACGAAGCCGACCTTGTCGCCGATACCGCGGACCGGCTCGCCGGCCACCAGCACCTCGCCCTCGGTGGGCTCCTCCAGGCCGCTGACCAGCGTCAGGGTCGTGGACTTACCGCACCCGGTGGGCCCGACGACGGCGACGAACTCGCCGCGCTCCACGGTCAGGTCCAGGTCCCGGACGGCGGTGTGCAGACCGCCCGAGGGGGTGCGGAAGGTCTTGCTCGCTCCCCGTAGCTCGATGGCGGGGCTCGTGTGGCTGTTCATGGACCGGGAGGCTAGGAGCGGTGCGGGCCACCGCGGCAGCCTTGTGGGCGCAAGCCGTCTTTCTGCGCGCAAACCCTGTTGTGCCCATTTTGCTCACGCTAGAACAACAAAAGTTCGACGGGGTCTGGGCAGCCGGGCCGCGGCGGCTTACGTTGCGTTCACACGAGATCAACAGACAGCGTCATGAACGGAAGGCGTCGGTTCCGCATCCCGCGGAGGGCCGGCCGAGACAGGGGGGACCGCATGCGGATCCACTGGCCCCGTCGCGTCTTCGCGCAGGTCCTGACCGCGCAGCTGGTCATCACCACCGGTGTGATGGTGCTGGCCACCGGGCTGTTCCTAGCCCCGCTCGGCCACGCCCTGGACGACCAGGCGATGCGCCGGGCCCTGGCCATCGCCCAGACCACGGCCGCCGACCCGGAGCTGGCCCGCGAGGTGCAGGCCACCGTGCCGGCCCCGGGAGGCCCGGTGCAGTCCACCGCGGAGCGGATCCGGCGGTCGACCGGGGCGCTGTACGTCGTCGTGATGGACACCCGCGGGGTCCGCTGGTCGCACACCAACGCCGCGGAGATCGGCCATCACGTCTCCACCGACCCCAGCCGGACGCTGGCCGGCAAGGAGGTCCGCCAGATCGACACCGGCACGCTGGGCCGGTCGGCCCGCGCGAAGGTGCCGCTGCGCGACGACGACGGCGCGATCGTCGGCGCGGTCTCGGTCGGCATCGCCTACGACAGCGTGCACGGCCTGCTGCTCGGCACCATCCCGGGGCTGCTGCGGTACGCGGGCGCGGCGCTGGCGGCCGGGGTGCTGGCCGCGGTGGTGGTCGCCCGGAGCCTGCGCCGCCGCACGCACGGGGTGGCCACCGCCGACATCTCCGCGCTGCTGGACGAGCGGGAGGCGATGCTGCACGGCATCCGCGAGGGCGTGGTGGCGTTCGACCGGCGGGGCCGGATCCGGCTGGTGAACGACGAGGCGGGGCGGCTGCTGGGCCTGGACGCCGGCGCCGCCGGCCGGGCCCTGGACGAGGTGCTGCCGCCGGGCCGCACCACCGACGTGCTGGCCGGCCGGGTGGCCGGCGGCGACCTGCTGGCGATCAGCGGCGGCCGGGTGCTGGTCGCCAACCGCGTCGCCACCCGGGACGGGGGCGCGGTGGTGACCCTGCGGGACCGCACCGAACTGGAGCTGCTGGGCCGGGAACTGGACAGCACCCAGGGCCTGTTGGACGCCCTGCGCGCCCAGGACCACGAGCACGCCAACCAGCTGCACACGGTGCGCGGGCTGCTCGAACTCGGCCGGTACGACATGGCGGTGGAGTTCGTCGCCGAGGTGGCCAGCGCCCATCGGGCGTCCGCGGAGCAGATCGCCGAGCGGGTGCACGACCCGCTGCTGTCCGCGCTGCTGGTCGGCAAGGCGGCGATCGCCGCCGAGCGCGGTGTCGCGCTGCGGGTGTCCTCCGGCACGCTGCTGCCGGACGCGGTGGTGGACCCGCGCGACCTGGTCACGGTCCTGGGCAATCTGATCGACAACGCGCTGGACGCCACCGCCGAGCGCCGCGGCGCCGATCCGTTCGTCGAGGTGGAGCTGCGTGCCGAGGGCAGCACCGCGGTCGTCCGGGTCAGCGATACCGGGCCGGGCGTGCCGCCCGAGATGCGCGACCGGATCTTCGCCGAGGGCTGGTCCACCAAGACCGCCACCGTCGCCTCCCGGGGCCGGGGGCTCGGCCTGGCGCTGGTGCGCCGGCTGTCCGAACGCTACGGCGGGATGGCCCGGGTCACCGCCCGCGCGGGCGGCGGCGCGGTCTTCACCGTCGTCCTGCCCGAGGCCCTGTCGCCCGACCTCCACCCCCCGATTCGTCAGCTCACGGCCACAGGAGAGTCACCTTGATCGATGTCCTTGTCGTGGACGACGACTTCCGCGTCGCGGAGATCAATGCCGCGTATGTGTCCCAGGTGCCCGGCTTCCGGGTCGTCGGCCGCGCCCACACCGCGGCCCAGGCGCTGGCCACGTTGGAGCGCGGCCACGTCGACCTGGTGCTGCTCGACCACTACTTGCCGGACGAGACGGGTCTGACCCTGGTGCGGCGGCTGCGCCAGATGGGCCACCACACCGACGTGATCATGGTGACCGCGGCCCGGGACGTGGCGACGGTGCAGGCCGCGATGCGGTACGGCGCCCTGCAGTACCTGGTCAAGCCGTTCGGCTTCTCGGGGCTGCGCGCCAAGCTCGACGGCTATGCCGCGCTCCGCCGCACCGTCGAGGGCGTCGGCGGCCGGGGCGAGGCCGGCCAGGAGCAGGTGGACCGGATCTTCGCCGCACTGCGCACCCCGGACTCCCCGCACACCGAACTGCCCAAGGGCCACTCGGCGGCGACCGTCGACCTGATCCGCCGCATCCTGGACGAGGCCGGGCTGCCGCTCTCCGCCCACGAGGTCGCCGAACGCGCCGGCGTCAGCCGCTCCACCGCCCAGCGCTACCTCAAGCACCTCGAACGCACCGGCCGCATCAGCCTCACCCTGAAATACGGCGACACCGGGCGCCCGGAACACCGGTACGCCCGGGCCCGCGCGAGCTAGGGCCTGTCCGCCCCCGACCCGTCGGACGGCCCCTGGGGCGTGTCGTCCTCCGCGGCCTCGTAGCACGCCTCGATCAGGGCGCGCAGACCGACCCCGGGTGGTCCGGTCCGCACCGCGAGATAGGCCCGCATGACCGGTGCCGGCCCGGCGAGCGGGCGGAACACCACGCCCGGGACCGGGAGTTGGTCGGCGTGCGGGGCGTAGAAGACCGTCCAGGACGGTTTGCCGTAACCGATGGCGGCGAGGGTGTCCTGGGCGTTGGTGAACTCCGGTCCCTGGACGGGCTCGAAGCCGGCCTCCCGGCAGGAGCGCATGACCAGGTCGTGGAGCGCGGGGTTGCGGGTGTGCGGGGAGAGCCGCAGCGGCAGCCCGGCGAGCCCGGACAGCTCGACGCTCTCCCGCGCGGCGAGCTCGTGCCGCGCGGGCAGCGCCGCCATCAGCGCGTCCTGCCACAGCGGCAGGAACTCCAGCCCGGAGTCGGTCCGTTCACCGCGCAGGAGGGTGGCGTCCAGGTCGCCGGCGCGCACCTTCGCCAGGCGTTCCTCCGTGCTGCCGGCGACGAGCTCCAGCTGGGCGTGGTCGGCGCGCCGGTCGAACGCGGCGAGCAGGGCGTCCAGCCGCGCGCCCAGTCCGGAGCTGGTGCCGAGCCGCACCGTCGCGGCCCGTTCGGCGCGCAGTTCGTCGATGGCCTCCCGGGCCCGGGCCTGGAGGGCGAGCATCTCCCTGGCGTACGGCAGGAGCCGGTCGCCGGCCTCGGTGAGCCGGACGACGCGGGTGGAGCGGGCGAACAGCTCCGTGCCCAGCTCGCGTTCGAGCCGGCGGAGCTGCTGGCTGACCGCGGACTGCACGATGTGCAGCCGCTCGGCCGCCCGCCCGAAGTGCAGTTCCTCCGCCACCGTCAGGAAGTAGCGCAGCTGTCGGATCTCCATGGCCCCCCGTTCGCCGTGACCCGCATTGATCACCGTACGCGATGAGTGTAGGCGCGGATCGCCCATTGGTCGGCGGAGGTGATCGCGGTTGGCTGAGGACGTCACACACCGCGCGGCCCGCAGGGGTCACAAGGTCGGAGGAGACCGCCATGCCGTACCTGGACGTCAACGACACCACCCTCTACTACGAGGACGAGGGGACCGGCCCCGCGCTGCTGTTCCTGCACGGCTGGGGCACCAGCGGCCGGGTCTGGGGCGCGCAGCTGCCGGACTTCACCCAGGACCACCGGGTGGTCACCGTCGACTGGCGGGGCTGCGGGCGGTCGGCCCGCCCGCTGCGGGGCAACACCACCGCCGGCGTGGTCAGCGACCTGGTGGCGCTGATCGGCGCGCTGCGCCTGGACCGGCCGGTGGTCGTCGGCTCGTCGATCGGGGCGACCTTCGGCACCGAACTGGGGGTGCGGCGACCCGAGTTGATCAGCGGCGTGATCGCGGTGGACGGACCGGGGTACTGGCCGTCCACGGGGATGCCGATGACGGAGCTGATGGCGGGCCTGCGCCTGGACCGGGCCGGCACGCTCGCCGGCTGGGTCCCCGGGTGGTACGCGCCGGGCACCTCGCCCGCGCTCGTGGACTGGACGGTCCGGCAGATCCTGGACTCCGGGGTCCACATCGACCAGCACTTCGTCTCCGCCGGCAGCTACGACCCGCGGCCGCTCCTGCCCGCGCTGCAGGTGCCGATCCACTACCTGCACGGCGAGCTGGACACCTCGATCCCGCTGGAGGTGGCCCGCACCTGCGCCGCTCTCACGCCGGGCGCCGAGGTCGGCGTCATCCGCGGCGCCGGACACATGCCGCAGCAGGAGCGACCCGACGCGTTCAACGCCGCACTGCGCTCCGCACTCGCCCGGATCGCCCCGGCCGCGGCCTCGGCCCACACCCGCTCCTGAACACCCCACCTCACCCCACCCCCTCGAAGGAGACCTCCATGCCCGTCACCCAGGTACCCCTCGCCGACGGCGCCGCCAGCATCGCGTACGACCGCACCGGGACCGGCCCGGGGCTGGTGCTGGTGCACGGCACCGGCGCCACCCGTGCGCAGTGGGGGCCGCTGACCGAAGCCGTCGCCGACCGCTTCACCGTGGTCGCGCCGGACTACTCGGGCTCCGGCGACACCACCGACCACGGCGGCCCGCTCACCCTGGCGGACCTCGCGGACGAGGTGCTGGCCGCGGCCGACCACGCCGGCCTGGACCGCTTCCACCTGGTCGGCCACTCGCTCGGCGCCGCGATCGCCACCCACCTCGCCGCCCACCACCCCGGACGGATCCGCTCGCTGGTCCTGCACGCCGGCTGGGTCCGCACCGACACCCGGCTGCGCGCCGAATTCGCCTACTGGCTCGACCTGCTGCGCACCGACGCCGAGCACGGCACCGCGCACTTCGCCCGGATGCTGCCGCTGATGGCGTTCGGCCCCCGGTACTGGGAACGGACCGACACCGCGGCGAACGAGGAACTGGTGCGGACGCTGGCCGCCACACTGGCGCCCGGCATCGCCCGGCAGATCGAGGTGGACCTGTCGGTGGACCTGCGGCCGCTGCTCGGCCGGGTCACGGCGCCGACGCTGGTGCTGGCCAGCGCCCACGACCGGATCATGGGCGCCGATCAGCAGCAGGCGCTGCTGGCCGGGATCCCGCACACCCGCTACCAGGAGATCGACGCCGGGCACGGTGCCCCGGGCGAGGACCCGGCCGGATTCGCGGCCCTGATCGCCGCGTTCCTGGACGAGCGGCGCGCCGCCGAGGCGTCCGAGGCGGCACCGGCCCCCGGCACCGCGGACGCCCCGGGCCGGTCGGCCGTCGCGGCGCCCGCATAGGTCCCGCCCCCGATCCGCTCCCCCGCCCCGATTCCGGTCCACTTTCCTGCAATTGGATCAGGAGACGGGGGCCCGCCCCCGGCTAGGTTCGGTCGTCCCGACCCGACGAACGGAGCACACCGTGCACCCCCACCTCGCCGCCGATCTCGCCGCGCTGCCCGACCTGTTGGAGGCCACCCGGGAACGGGCCGCGGCCTTCCTCGACGGCCTCGCCGAGGCGCCGGTCGTCCCCGCCCGGCCAGCTCCCGAGCCGCGGCCGCTGCCCGTGCGCGGCACCGGACTGCGGGACGCCCTGGCGGACTTCGCGGCGCGCTGGCAGCCCGGTCTGTCGGCCAGTGCCGGCCCGCGCTACCTCGGCTTCGTCACCGGCGGCGTGACCCCTGCCGCCCTCGCCGGTGACTGGCTGACCGGCGCCACCGACCAGAACTCCATGTCGTCCCTGGACGCCACCGGACAGCACCTGGAGCGGGAGACGGTGGGGTGGCTGCGCACGCTCTTCGGGCTGTCGGACGCCCACGAGGGCGCGTTGGTCAGCGGCGCCACCATGTCCAACACGGTCGGGCTGGCGATCGCCCGCGAGTGGCTCGGGGAACGGCGCGGCATCTCACCGGCCGAGGACGGGACGGCCGCCCTCGGCCCGGTCCGGGTCCTGTCCGGCACCCCGCACTCCAGCGTGGCCAAGGCACTGTCGCTGCTCGGCCTCGGCCGGTCCGCGCTGGTCACCGTCCCCACCCTGCCCGGCCGCGAGGCGGTGGACCCGGCCGCGCTGGAACGTGCCCTGCGGGACGCGGACGGCCCCTGCGTCATCGTGGCCAACGCCGGCACCGTCAACACCGTCGACTTCGACGACCTCCGTGCGCTCGCCGCGCTCCGCGACCGCTACGACTGCTGGCTGCACATCGACGCCGCGTTCGGCGCCTTCGCCGCGCTCTCCCCGGACCACGCCCACCTGGTCGACGGTCTGGACCTCGCCGACTCGCTCTGCGTCGATCTGCACAAGTGGCTGAACGTCCCGTACGACAGCGCGGTCCAGTTCACCCGCCGCCGCGACCTCCAGGCCCGCGTCTTCCAGAACGCCGCCGCGTACCTGGGTCCGCTGGGCGACACCCCCGACCTGGTCCACCTCACCCCGGAGAACTCCCGCCGGCTGCGCGCCCTGGCCACCTGGTTCACGCTGCGCGCCTACGGGCACGAGGGCCACCGCGACATCGTGGACCGCTGCGCGGAGGGCGCCCGCACCCTGGGCGCGGCGGTCGACTCCCTCGACGGCCTGGAACTGCTCTCCCCGGTCCGCCTCAACGTCGTCTGCTTCACCCTGGCCCGCTCCGCCACCGCCGAGCGCCTCGCCGCCCTCGCGGATGCCCTGGCCGCCGAGGTGTTCCTGACCCCCACCGTCCATGCCGGACGGCCCGCCCTGCGCGCCGCGTTCAGCAACTGGCGGACCACCGCCGAGGACGTCCGACGCATCGTCACGGCCCTGGAGCGCGCGGTCCGCGACCTGCCGGCGGACCGAGGGACCCGGCCATGACCCATCGGACACGATCTAGATGAATGAGTCCGATGTCTTCAGTGGTCATACGCGATCAGTGATCGTTTGGCTGGGGCGTTGGTGGTCCAGTTGTGCCAGATCACCGTGGCCAGGGCGAGGAGTCGTTGGCCGGTGCGGGCGAAGACACCGGCGAGTGTTCGGCCTCCGTGTTGTTCCAGGCTGAGCTGGCCTTTGAGGGTGTCGAATACCGCCTCGATCCACTGGCGGACGTGGGCCAGGCGTCCATGTCGGACAGGCTCGTTCTTCATGTCCGGCCGCACCAGATGGACGCCCAGGCACTCTTCGAGGAACGCCTCGAACTCCCGCCCGGCGAAGCCCTTGTCCGCGAGGATCACTTGACCGGAGCGGATGAGGTGGTGGTCGCGTTCCAGCAGCGCGGTCATCACCTGGCGTTCACCGAGTTTGGGGTTGGCCAGGCACCAGGACACCGGCATGCCCTCGGCGGTGGTCAGCAGGTAGAGCCGGAATCCCCAGAAGAAGCGGGAATGGCTTGGGCAGTAGCCGTATCCGGCGTGCCCGGCCAGGTCGGAGCGTTTGACTGTCTCGCGGGAGGCCGCGCAGGGCACAGGTGTGGAATCGATCAACCGCAGGTTGTCGTTCCACGTGGGAACCTGCCTGGCCAAGGTCTCGATCACGCGGCTGATCAGCGGGCCGGCTGCGTTGAGGCGCTTGTTGTAGGCGGACTGTTGGGGTAGATAGCGAAAGAGGTGTCCCAGGCGGGCGTGTACGAAGCGGATCCAGTGCCTGGGTGAGGGAAAGCCCAGCAGGACCTGGGCGACGGCCAGGCACAGCAGTTCGGCGTCTGTCAGTTTCGGGGGTCGCCCGATCCGGCGACGCGGGGCCACATGGTCGTCGATGAACACGTACAGTGCCGCCAGAAGGGCGTCCAGGTTTGTCGTCACACACGAGCCAACGGGCGCCCTTCGCCATGGTCGCGGCCAGCACAAACATCGGACTCATTCATCTAGGCTGCGCCCCATGCGACACTCCACGATCAACGAGCCTGACGACGGCCCCGAGCCCGTCGTCCTGGACGCCCACGGCGTGCTGGCCGACCCCGAACTGGCCGCGGAATTCGCCGGGTCGACGCACCGGATACTCGCCGACCTGGTCGGCGCCGGCGCGGCGCTCGGCTGGGTCGATCCGCCGGACCGGGACGAGGTGGCCGAGCTGGTCGAACGGGTTCTGGCCGCCGCCACGTCCGGCGACGGGGCCCTGCGCGCCGCATACGTCGGGCACACCCTGATCGGCCTGGGCTACTGGCTGCGCCACACCCGCCCGACCAACCGCCCGCACGCCGATCTGGAGAAGCTCGCGGTGGCCGCCACCGCCCACCGCCGCGGCACCGGCCGGACGCTGACCACCGCCCTGATCGCCGACGCCCGCGCGGCCGGCATCGAGGTCCTCACCCTGGACGCCCGCGCCGACAACACGCACGCCCTGCGGCTGTACCGGTCACTGGGCTTCCGCGAGTACGGGCGCCTGCCCGGCTTCGTCGCCATCGGCGAGCGCCGCTGGGACAAGGTCTTCTACATGCTGGACTTCCGCGCGGAACCCTCCGGCGCGACGGCGCCCGACGCGGGCCCGGTGGTCGGGCCCTAGCCACGACCACGCGAAAGGTCCCTCTCCCGATGGGAAGAGGGACCTCTTCCGCGAGCGCCCGGCCCGGGACGGGGCACCGCTCAGCGGCGCGTGGCGAAGTGCCGCTCGAAGGAGGCGAAGGCGGTCTCCTGCCGCCACTCGACGGCCGCCTTGGGGCTGGACGCGAGCAGGTGTCGGCAGGCGAGACCGGGGGTTCCGTCGCCGGGGAGCTGACCGCGACAGGCCGCGACCGGGTGGTAGCCGTTCCGCGTCGGGTTGCCCTGCCACAGGCTGCGACCGGGGAGGAAGGAGTACTGCAGGGAGGCGCGGGCCAGGTCCTTCAGCTCGCCGTAGCCGAGGTCGTACGTCGTGGCGGCGTACTGGTACTCGTGGGTGATGTCGATCCGGGAGACACCGGGATCGTCGGTGGCGAGCACGATCGGCACCCCGTACGCCCGGTAGGTCGAGAAGGGGTGTTCGGCGCCCTTCACCCCGAGGATCTGGGCGTTGCTGCTGAAGGGGACCTCGACGGCCACCTGGCGGGCGGCCATGGTGCGCGCGAGTCGCCGCCAGTCGTCCTCGTGGACGAGGTCGACGCCGTGGCCGATGCGTTCGGCCTGGGCGACGTTCACCGCCTCATTGATGTGGAACTTCAGGTCCTCCGGCTTGACCAGGCCGGGCCACAACTCACCGGCGTGCAGGGTGATGTGGGCGCGCGGATAGACCCGGTGGAGATAGGCGAGCATCCGCATCTGGAGGGAGTAGTCGCGCAGGGCGTTCTTCCCGTCCTCGGGCTGGACGAGGTTGACCGCGGTGAACCGTGAGTCCCGCTCGGCCAGCCGCATGCCGACTTCCATCTGCGCGAAGACCCGCTCGGGGCTGCTGCCCCGGGACACCTGGGAGTTCCACCGCACCGTCAGACGGCATCCGGGAGCGGCGTGCGCCGTGCCGCAGCGCGAGGTCGCGCGGAACTCGGCATCCGCGTCGTCCGCCTCCTTGCGGGCGGTGGCCACCAGGCGGTCCAACTTGCCTTCGGCGACCAGGGACCGGTGCATGGCGGCGAAGTCGTCGACCCAGCCGACCGCGTCGGCGACCTTCTTGGTCTCCTCGGAGGCGGGAGTGACCAGCGTCTCCAGGTAGAACTGGTGCTGCGCGGCGATGCCGTCGGCGACCTTCGCCAGCAACTTGCCGCGGTGGCGCCAGGTCACCTCGCCGAACTTGCCGAACGTGTCGAAGAAGTGGTCGTGCCCCGACTGGCCCGACGGGAAGTCCTCCATGGACCAGGCGCGCAGCACCGCGTCATGGAACGCCCGGTCGGTCCGGGCGTCGGCGGCCGGTCGCTTCCCCGGTCCGCACGGCGCCGTGACCGCCGTCATCGTCTTCTCTTCTATGCACAGCCCGTCCTCGGCGGCGAGCGTGATCAGATACTCGGTCGGTATCGCGCCGGAGAGGTGGTTGTGCAGGTCACCGCCCTTCGGCAGCTGCCGGAAGAAGTCGCGCAGCCGTCCCGGGTCCTGGCGGACGGACTCCAGGTACGCGGCGGTACGGGCCTCGGCGGCGCCGAGCGGACGGGCGGAACTCGACTTGGGAGTCGGTGAGTTGGGTATCTGCGCGGCGGCGGGCACCGCGGGGAGCAACGACAACATGCTGAGGGTGGCCAGACCGGTCCGGAGAACCCGGCGACGGTTCGTGGCTCGACGATCACGATTCACTGTCGCATCGTCACCGCCTGACACCATCATGGCGAGACGGTTTTCAGCACATTCTCCCAAGGCGGACGATCACCCCGATGCCCCCGTCCGGCGCCGCGCCCGCCTCCCCCCTCCACGTCCCGGACATCCCGAACCGGGCGTTCTCGGGCGGAAGTTGAACACGGCGGGCGGCATGTGGTCGGGCGAACACGACGACCACCTCGAACGGACCGCACGCGCGTTCGCGGGGCGGATCCGGCGGAAACACGCCGGGGAGCGCTCCCCGGCGCGGGCCGTTCAGTCCCGCCGGGAGCCGCCGGGGGTCGCGTCCGCGGGCATGGGCGACCACAGTCCGGCGGCCGTGCCGTCGCGCAGGTGCTCCTCGTAGGTGACGACCTTGGTGTGGACGACCGCCAGGCACGCCTGGAGCTCGGCGATCCTGGCCTGCACGTCCCGCTCGTGTTCCCGCAGCAACGCGAGCCGTTCGGGCTCGTTGCCCGGACCGGAGCGGACGAGAGCGGCGAACTCCCGGATCGTGGCGATCGGCATGCCCGAGGCGCGCAGCCGGTCGCAGAGCGCCAGCCAGTCCACGTCCGACTGGGCATAGACCCGCTGTCCGCCCCCGGACCTCGGGATCTCCCGCAGGAACAGTCCTTCCCGCTCGAAGAACCGCAGCGCGTGCACGCTCATGCCGGTCGCCTCGGAGACCTTGCCTATGGACAGTCCGGTGGTGCGCTCGCTCATCCCCGCACCGTACCTTGACCTAGCGCGCACTCCAGCTTCTAGCGTCGTCCGCATGATCACCGAGCAGCAGAAGATCGGCACCGGATTCGGTGCGCACAGCACGGCCGACGACGTCCTCGTCGGGATCGACCTGACCGGCACCACCGCGCTTGTCACCGGCGGATATTCGGGACTCGGCCTGGCGGCGACGCGCGCCCTGGCCGGCGCCGGGGCCCGCGTCATCGTCCCGGCGCGGCGGACGGCCACCGCCCGGGAGGCCGTACGGGACATGCCCGGCGTGGAGGTGCTCCCGCTCGACCTGGCCGACCTGGAGAGCGTCCGGATCTTCGCCGAGCACCTCCTCGACGCCGGGCGCACCCTTGACGTCGTCCTCGCCAACGCGGGCATCATGGCCTGCCCGGAGACTCGTGTCGGGCCCGGTTGGGAGGCGCACTTCGCGGTCAACCACCTCGGTCACCACGCGCTCGTCAACCGACTCCGCCCGGGCCTCGCGCCCGGCGCCCGGGTGGTGGCGGTGGCCTCGTCCGGCCACTTCCTCTCCGACATCCGGTGGGACGACATCCACTTCCGGACCGGTTACGACCGTTGGCTGGCCTACGCCCAGTCCAAGACCGCCAACGCGCTGTTCGCCGTGCACCTCGACCGGCTCGGCGCCGCGAGCGGCCTGCACGCCTTCGCCGTCCACCCCGGCAGCATCCTCACGCCGCTGCAGCGCCATGTCCCGCGCGAGGACTGGGCGGGGCTGGGCTGGGTGGCGGCCGACGGCCGGCCGGCGGAGGGCTTCAAGACGCCGGAGCAGGGCGCCGCGACCGCCGTCTGGGCCGCGACCTCGCCCCTCCTCGACGGGCGCGGCGGCGCCTACTGCCAGGACTGCGACCTCGCGGAACCGGCCACCACCGAGGACATGCTCGTCGGCGGGGTCAAGCCCTGGGCCCGGGACCCCGACGCCGCCGCCCGGCTCTGGGACCTGTCGGCGGAACTCACCGGCACGCACGCGTTCTGACGGCCCCAACGGGCCGCACCGGTGGCCGGGTCGACGCGAAGCGGCCTGCCCTGGACGGGGCCCGGGCAGGCCGCTTCGGGGTCAGGAGATCAGGCGATCAGGCCGACGGGGCCGGGTAGGTCGGGTACTCCACCCCGGAGACGTACTGGACGACGCGGATGACCTGGCAGGAGTAGCCGAACTCGTTGTCGTACCAGAGGTAGAGGATGGCGTTGTCGCCCTCGACCTTGGTGGCACCGGCGTCGACGATCGAGGCGTGGCGCGAGCCGATGAAGTCGTTGGAGACCGCGTCGGGGGCGCTGGTGAAGTCGATCTGGCGCTTGAGCGGCGAGGTCAGCGACACGTCGCGCAGGTAGTCCAGGACCTCCTCGCGGCTGGTCTCGCGGGCCAGCTGGAGGTTGAGGATGGCGATCGAGACGTCCGGCACGGGGACGCGGATCGAGCTGCCGGTGATCTTCGCCTTGAGGTCGGGCAGCGCCTTGGCCACCGCGGAGGCGGCACCGGTCTCGGTGATCACCATGTTGAGCGGCGCGGAACGGCCACGACGGTCGGACTTGTGGTAATTGTCCAGCAGGTTCTGGTCGTTGGTGAACGAGTGGACGGTCTCCACGTGGCCGCGCAGCACGCCGTACTCGTCCTCCATCGCCTTCAGCGGCGGGACGATCGCGTTGGTGGTGCAGGAGGCGCAGGACAGGATCTGCTCGTCCGGCTTGATCATGTCGTGGTTGACGCCGTGCACGATGTTGGGCACGTCGCCCTTGCCCGGGGCGGTCAGGACCACCTTGTCGACGCCGGGGCGGAGGTGCTTCGAGAGGCCCTCGCGGTCGCGCCACTTGCCGGTGTTGTCGATCAGGATGGCGTCCTTGACGCCGTACTCCGTGTAGTCGATCTCCGACGGGTCGTTGGCGTAGATCACCTTGATCGGGTTGCCGTTGGCGATGATCGTGCTGTTCGCCTCGTCGACGGTGATCGTGCCCTGGAACTGGCCGTGGATGGAGTCGCGGCGCAGCAGCGAGGCGCGCTTGACGATGTCCTGCTCGCCGCCCTGGCGCACGACGATCGCCCGCAGCCGCAGACCGTTGCCGGAGCCGGTCTTCTCTATGAGGAGGCGGGCGACGAGGCGGCCGATGCGGCCGAAGCCGTAGAGGACGACGTCGCGCCCCTGACGGCACTCGATCTTGTTGGCGCCCGTGGCACCGGCGACGGCCTCGGCGGTGAAGTCCGCCACCGACAGACCGCGGTCGTCGGTCCGGTACGTCGCGGCGAGCATGCCGATGTCGATCTGCGACGGCCCGAGGTCGAGGGTGGCGAGCGCCTGGAGGAAGGGCAGCGTCTCGGTGACCGAGAGCTCCTCGCCGGCGATCTGTCGGGCGAACCGGTGGGTCTTGAGGATGCTGACCACCGACTTGTTCACCAAGGAGCGGCTGTGGAGCAGGACGGTGACGTCACGCTCCCGGTGCAGCTTCCCGATGATCGGGATCATCGACTCCGCGATCTCCTCGCGGTTCTTCCAGTTGGTGAACGAGTCGTCGTTGACAGTCACAGGCTTATCTCTCGATCGAGCTAGGCGGTGCTCATATGCTAACCCCACGCCGATTCGCCCCTTCAGGGGGTGCCCTCCGGGGACCCCGAAGGCGCGACGATCGCTCCAACTCGCCCAGCGCGATGGGGAGTTGGAGAACGATCAAGGAATCGGCGGACGGGCGGCCGGAACGCTCCGCCCGCTCGGGGCGAACCCCCGACCGCCGCTCCCTTGACAGCTCCCCCGTCCCCGACCGACGATCCAGGGGTGAACCTGTCAGACAGCCAGACAGCTGGTGTCCTGCCCACCGCCCCCGTACCGCGCCGCGTGAGCGCGATGGAGGCCGTCCTGAGCCATCTGCGCGACGCCATCGAGCGGGGCGAGTACGCCGTCGGGGACAAGCTCCCCTCCGAGGCCGAGCTGTGCCGCCGCCTCGAAGTCAGCCGGCCGGTGCTCCGTGAGGCGCTGCGCGCGCTCCAGACGATGGGCCTCACGGTCTCCCGCACGGGCAAGGGCACCTTCGTCGTCTCGAACGGCGCGGTGCCGGACCCGACCTTCGGCGACTACGCGGCCAGCGACCTGCTGGAGGTCCGCCGGCACGTCGAGGTCCCGGTCGCCGGGTACGCCGCGGTGCGGCGGACACCGGAGGACCTCGACCACCTGACGCATCTGCTGGAGCGGATGGAGCGGGAGACCGACACCACGGCCTGGGTCGCCATGGACACGTTGTTCCACCTGGCGGTCGCCCAGGCCGCCCGGAACCCGGTCTTCCGCCGGGTGATCGAGGAGATCCGGGACGCCCTGGCCCGCCAGTCGGCGTTCCTGAACGACGTCGGCGGGCGACGCGAGCAGGCCAACCGGGAGCACCGGGCGATCGTGGAGGCCCTCGTGGACCGGTCCGAGCACGACGCCGTCGAGGCGATGAAGCACCATCTCGCACGGGTCGAGTCGACGCTGTCCACCATCGTGCGGACGGCGCACCGCCCGGCCGCCGACGCCGACGGCAGCGAGGACGGGGAGGGTCGGTGAGCGCGTCACCGATACGAGCAGCGGTTCCGACCGCGACCGCACGGGACGGGGCCACGGACGCTCCCCCGCCCGTCCGCACGCCGCGCCATGTGCCCGTCGCCGAACTCGTCCGCGGCGGCATCGTCGAGGGCGTCCACCACGGTTCGGTGGTGGTGCTGGCGGCGGACGGGACCGTGGCGTACCAACTGGGCGACGCCGAGGCCGCGTTCTACCCCCGCTCGGCGCTCAAGCCGCTCCAGGCGGTCGGCCTGCTGCGGGCCGGGCTGCCGCCGCTGGACGAGGCGGCGCTGGCGCTGGTCGCGGCCAGCCACTCCGGTGACGAGCGCCATCTGGCGACCGCCCGGCGCATCCTGCGGCACGGCGGACTGACCGAGGACGACCTCGGCAACGTCCCCGACCTCCCCTACGGGACCGCCGAGCGGCACGCCTGGCTGGGCCGCGGACTGGGCCCCGGCCGGCTCGCCCAGAACTGCTCCGGCAAGCACGCCGCCATGCTGCTGACCGCGCGCGCCCGGGGCTGGCCGCTGGAGCGCTATCTCGACGCCGGGCATCCGCTCCAGCGGGAGCTGGCCGCCACCGTCGCGGAGCTCACCGGCCAGGGCATCGCCCACATCACCGTCGACGGCTGCGGCGCACCGCTGTTCGCGGTCTCGTTGCTCGGGCTGACCCGGGCCGCGGCCCGGCTGGCGACCGCCGCCCCGGACACCGACGAGGGCCGGGTCGCGGACGCCATGCGCACCCACCCGGAGCTGGTCTCCGGCCGCGGGCGCGACGTCGCCCGGCTGGTCGGCGCGCTGCCCGGACTGCTGGCCAAGGACGGCTTCGAGGGCGTGCAGATCGCGGCGTTGCCGGACGGCCGGGCGGTCGGCGTGAAGATCGCCGACGGCGCGGACCGCGCCCGGATGCCGGTGACGGCCGCGGCGCTGGCCCGCTGCGGCATCGACCCCGACGTGCTCGCGCCCTTCGCCACCGCACCGGTGCTGGGCGGCGGCGCGGAGGTCGGCCACCTGCGGGCGATCGACGCGCCGGCCGACCGCCCCGACCGCGACCGCCCCCGGCAGCCCGCCGGGTGACCCGCCCCCTCCCCCTCGACTCGACCCCTCGCACGAAGGAACCGCCCGTCATGACGTCCGGCCACCGCCGCGAACACGACCTGCTCGGCGACCGTGAGATACCCGCCGACGCCTACTGGGGCGTGCACACCCTGCGCGCCGCGGAGAACTTCCCCATCACCGGCACGTCGATCTCCGGCTATCCGCACCTGATCGACGCACTGGCCGCCGTCAAGGAGGCCGCCGCCCGCGCCAACGCCGACCTCGGGCTGCTCGCCCCGGAGCAGGCCGAGGCCATCGCCGCCGCCTGCCGGGAGATCCGGGACGGCCATCTGCACGACCAGTTCATCGTCGACGTCATCCAGGGCGGCGCCGGCACGTCGACCAACATGAACGCCAACGAGGTGATCGCCAACCGGGCGCTGGAACTGCTGGGCCACAGCAAGGGCGACTACGCCCGGCTGCACCCCAACGAGCACGTCAACCTCGGCCAGTCCACCAACGACGTCTATCCGACGGCCGTCAAGATCGCCACCGTCGGCGCGGTGCGGGAGCTGCTGGCCGCGATGACCGTGCTGCGCGAGGCGTTCGCCGCCAAGGCCGAGGAGTTCCGGGACGTCCTCAAGATGGGACGCACCCAGCTCCAGGACGCGGTGCCGATGACGCTGGGCCAGGAGTTCTCGGCGTACGCGGTGATGCTGGAGGAGGACCAGAGCCGGCTGGCCGAGGCGGTGACCCTCGTCCACGAGATCAACCTCGGCGCCACCGCCATCGGGACCGGGCTCAACGCGCCCAAGGGCTATGCCGAGGCGGCCCGTCGGCATCTGGCGGAGATCACCGGGCTGCCGCTGGTGACCGCCGCCAACCTCGTGGAGGCCACCCAGGACTGCGGTGCCTTCGTCCACCTGTCCGGCGTGCTCAAGCGGATCGCGGTGAAGCTCTCCAAGAGCTGCAACGATCTGCGGCTGCTGTCCTCCGGCCCGCGCGCCGGGCTCGCGGAGATCAACCTGCCGCCGGTGCAGGCCGGTTCGAGCATCATGCCGGGGAAGGTCAACCCGGTGATCCCGGAGGTCGTCAACCAGGTCGCCTTCGAGGTGATCGGCAACGACGTCACCATCACCATGGCCGCGGAGGCCGGGCAGCTCCAGCTGAACGCCTTCGAACCGATCATCCTGCACGCGCTCTCGGAGAGCATCACCCACCTGGGCGCGGCCTGCCGCACCCTCGCCGAGCGCTGCGTCCTCGGCATCACCGCCAACACCGAGACGCTGCGGGAGAGCGTGCAGAACTCCATCGGCCTGGTCACCGCCCTCAACCCGCACATCGGGTACACCGCGGCGACCGCGATCGCCAAGGAGGCCCTCGCCAGCGGGCGCGGCGTGGCGGAACTCGTCCTGGAGCGGGGGCTGTTGCCCGCGGACCGGCTCGCCGCGCTGCTCCGCCCCGAGGAGATCGCCGGCGCGGGCGGCGGCCCGACCTGATCCGGCCGCGGCGCGGGCGGTCGTGCGCCGCGCCGTGCGCTCCGCCGGGGCCCGGTCCGCGTCCGCCGCGGGCCGGGCCCCGGCCATTCCGGAAGGGAGGTGTGGCACGGGGCGGCACCGCGTACCGTCCAGGGCAGGGCGGCCCGCACGGGCCGCGGGACCGGCTACGACAGGAGAGAGCTCCGATGCGGATCGCGCTGTGCCAGATGACCTCGTCGACCGAGCCGAAGGAGAATCTCGCGCTGGTCGCGGACCTGGTGCGCCGGGCCGCCGCCGAGGGCGCGCGGCTGGCGGTGCTGCCCGAGGCGGCGATGGTGCGTTTCGGGGTGCCGCTCGGCGCGGTGGCCGAGCCGCTGGACGGGCCGTGGGCGGAGGGGGTGCGGGCGGTGGCCCGGGAGACCGGGGTGACGGTGGTGGCCGGGATGTTCACCCCGGCACCGGACGGCCGGGTGGCCAATACGCTGCTGGCCACCGGGCCCGGCGTCGAGGAGTCCTACGACAAGATCCACCTCTATGACGCCTTCGGTTTCCGCGAGTCGGACACCGTCGCGGCGGGCGAGCGGGTGGTGACGATCGACGTGGACGGCGTCCGGGTGGGCCTGGCGACCTGCTACGACCTGCGGTTCCCTGAGTTGTTCCGGGCGCATGCGGACGCCGGCGCGACGGTGTCCGTGCTGCCCGCGTCCTGGGGCGCGGGGCCGGGCAAGCGGGAGCAGTGGGACCTGCTGGTGCGGGCCCGGGCGCTGGACGCGACGGTGTGGCTGGCGGCGGTGGACCAGGCCGCGCCGGACCAGGGCGCCGATCCGGAGGCGCCCACCAAGGCGCCCACCGGGGTGGGGCACAGCGCGCTGATCGGCCCGGACGGCGCGGTGCGGGCGCGGCTGGGCGGTGCGCCCGGGCTACTGGTGGACGAGGTGGACCCGGCGGAGGCCGAGCGGGTGCGGCGGGCCGTGGCGGTGCTGGACAACCGGCGGCTGTAGGTGGCGTGCGCGGGCCCCGGTCGGAGGGTTCCGGCCGGGGCCCGCGTCGTTCATCCGGCCAGGGGTTCGGCGGTGCTCGACGGGGTGTCGCGCAGTCCGAGGCGGAGGTGCTCGACGTGGTAGAGGGCCTGGTCGAGGAGTTCCGCGACGTGGTGGTCGTAGAGGGCGTAGACGATCGAGCGGCCGTTGCGTTCGCCGGTGACCAGGCCGAGGTTGCGCAACAGGCGGAGCTGGTGGGAACAGGCGGACTGTTCCATGCCGACCGCGGCGGCGAGGTCGCCGACCGCGCAGGGGCCTTCCTGGAGGCGGGCGAGGATGCGCAGCCGGGAGGGGGTGGACAGGGCCTGGAGCGTGGCGGCGACGTCCGCGGCCCCTACCGCGTCCAGGCGTTCGCGGGTGGTGGCGCTGCTGTTGGCATCAATTCCGTGGCCCATAAAGGCCATCCTAAGGATCCGGAGGCGCGGAATAGATGAATAACTGTACATATATTCCTGCGTGAGGTGCCGCTGTCCGCCCCGACCGGTTCGTGAACGGCCCCGTGGGCGCACGGACGCCTGGCCGGGGCGGGCGGATCCGGGGCCGGGCGGATCAGTCGCGCGCCGGGACGGCGGCCGGGGCGTCGGTGCCGTCGGGCGGTGCGGGACGGGCCGCGTGGTCGGCGAGGACGCCGGTGCGGTGACGCTGGACGCACCAGTAGTAGGTGAAGCCGCCGACCGCGACCAGGCCGACGAAGAGCACCGCGCCCCAGCGCAGATACCAGTGGTGCGGCGGGGCGGCGTTGTAGACGGCCGCGCGCGGCCAGGCCAGGTTGACGATCATGGCGGCGCCCCAGAGGACGGCGGCGAGGTTGACCGGCAGTCCCCAGCGGCCCAGGCCGAACCGCCCGCCGCCGGCCGGCCGCCATCTGCCGCGCAGCCTGGCCACCAGCATGGGCGCGGTGACCAGCAGATACGCCGCGTAGATCATGATGATGCCGATGCTGGTGACGACCGAGAAGATCTGCGGCTGGCGGATGTTGAGGAGCAGGACGGTCAGCGCGAGCACCCCGATGATCACCGCGGGCAGTACCGGGGTCCGAAAGCGCGGGCTGACCCGGGCGAGCCGGGCGGCGAAGGGGAGGTTGGTGTCCCGGGCCATCGCGAAGGCGAGCCGGACGGCCGCGGTGTGCACGGCCAGCGCACAGACCGTGACGGCGATCAGTACGCACCACAGCATCGCCTTGCCGCCGGTCCCGCCGAGCACGTCCAGGACGACGTACTGGAGCCCGTCGGTGGTCAGCCCCTTGCCGTCGAGGCTGCTGACGCTCATCAGGGCGAGCAGCAGGACCAGCCCGCCGAGCACGAACGAGGCGATCAGTGCGCGCAGGATGGCGCGCGGGGCGTTGCGCGAGGGGTCCAACGACTCCTCGCCGAGCGAGGCGGCGGTGTCGAAGCCGTACATGACGTAGGCGGAGGCGAGCGAGGCGGTGAGGAAGGCGCCGACATAGCCGAGGTGCTGGCCGGCTCCGGTGTGATGGGTCTGGAGGAGCACCTCGGGGCCGCGGACGACGTGCACCGCGAACAGCACGACGAGGACCACGGTGGCGATCAGTTCGACGAAGACGCCGGCGGTGTTGATCCGGGCCATCAGCTTCACGCCGAAGGCGTTGACCAGGGTGGTGAAGAGGATCAGCACGGCGGCCAGCAGCACCGCGTTGGTGGCGGTGTCGTAGGTGCCGGTGCCGTCGCCGACGAACTGGAAGGCGGTGGAGATCTGCGGCAGGGTCAGCTGGTAGGCGAGGGCGACCGCGGCCAGCGAGACGACGGAGGCGACCAGCATCATCCAGCCAGCCAGCCAGCCGATGTGCGGATTGCCGAGCTTCTTGGCCCAGTTGTAGACGGAGCCGGCGACCGGATGACGGGCGGCCAGCTCGGCGAAGCAGAGGGCGACCATCAGCTGGCCGACGAAGACCATCGGCCAGGACCACCAGTAGGCCGGGCCGCCGTGGCCGTAGCCGAAGTAGAAGAGCTGGAAGGTGCCGGTGAGGATGGAGATGTAGCTGATGCCGGCGGCGAAGGTGTGGAAGTTGCCCAGGGTGCGCTGGAGTTCGGGGCGGTAGCCGAACTCGGCCAGGCCGGTGTCGTCCTCCGGTGGTGCGTCGTCGGATGCGGTCAAGGCCGTCCTCCTCGGTCGAACCGGTGCCGCGCCGTGGGCGCGGTGGTGCGCCACGCCTGCCCGGGAGGATCCCGGCGGCCATCTCCATGAGCGAATCAGCCGCGCCCGGCGGCCAGTTGCGCGGCGACCCAGGCGTGGAACCCCCCGATGTGGTGCTCGCTGGGCACCAGGACGCCGCCGTCGCGGTAGGCACGGGAGTCCATACCCGGCTGGGTGCGCTCGCAGGCGTCGAAGTCCTGGACGTTGACCCGGTGGAAGAGCTCGACGGACTTGGCGACGTCGGCGCCGGAGTCGATCACCTCCGGGAGGTACAGCCAGTCGCACTCGACCAGGGTGCGGTCGGCGGCGAGCGGGAACATCCGGTGCAGGATGACGTGGTCGGGGACGAGGTTGATGAAGACCTGCGGGCGGACGGTCACCGCGTAGTACCGGCGGTCCTGGGCGTCGTCGATGCCGGGCAGCCGGCCGAACCCGGCGCTGCCGTCCACCGTGAAGCCCTGCACCTGCTCGGCGAACTCCGCGCCGTGCCCGACGTAGTACTGGGCCGCCAGGCCGTCCGCGAACTCCGGCAGCACCTCGGTGAGTTCGGGGTGGATGGTGGCGCAGTGGTAGCACTCCATGAAGTTCTCGACGATCAGCTTCCAGTTGGCCCGCACGTCGTAGGTGATGCGCCGGCCCAGCGCCAGGGTCTCGGTGCGGTAGCGGTCGATGGCGGCGAGGTCGCCCAGCCGCTCGGTGGCCGCGCCCCGCACGGTGTCCTCGAAGGACGGCGGGTCGTCGGCCAGGCAGACCCAGGCGTAGCCGAGCCACTCCCGCAGCGGGACGGGCACCAGGCCGCGCTCGGTGCGGTCGATGTCCGGCATCTTCTGGAGGTTGGGGGCGGCCACCAGCCGGCCGTCGAAGTCGTAGGTCCAGGCGTGGTAGGGGCATTGGAGGTTGCGGCGGACCTCGCCGGACTCCTCGGTGCACAGCTGGGCGCCGCGGTGCCGGCAGACGTTGAGGAAGGCGCGGAGCGCCCCGGCGCGGTTGCGGGTGATCAGCACGCTCTCCCGGCCGACCCGGACGGTGCGGAAGGCACCGGGCCGGGCGAGGTCGGCGCTGCGGACGGCACAGAACCACAGCCGTTCGAAGATCAGCTCCTGTTCCTGCCGGAAGCCCTCGGGGTCGGTGTAGGAACGGCCGGGGAGGGTCGCGATCAGGCTGGCGGCGGGTGCGGGGACGGTCGGTTGCGCGTCGGCGGAGGTGGTCGTCATGGCTGCTCTCCTCAGGCGACCGGGGCGGCGGGCCGGCCGGGGCTCTCCCCGGCGAAGCGGCGGGACGGGGCGAACAGGTCGATCGGGTGCGTGGTGGCGCCGGTGAGCGCGAGGTCGGCGACGATCTCGCCGACGACGGGGACGAACTTGAAGCCGTGGCCGGAGAAGCCGCAGGCGACGGTCACGGTCTCCGGGTGGGCCGGATGGCGGCTGATCACGAAGTGCTCGTCGGGGGTGGTGGAGTACATGCAGGTGGCGGCCTTCAGGAAGCGGCCGGGCAGGGCGGGGATCCGCGGACCGAGCTGGTCGGCCATGGCGCGCACCTCGTGGTCGTGGACGGTGCGGTCGATGGTCTCGGGGGTGCAGACGGTGCCGTTGCGGAAGAAGGCGACCTTGGCACCGCCGTCGGGGCCGTCGATGGCCGGGAAGCCGTAGATCTGGACGCCGTGGGCGTCCTCCCAGATGTAGATGGGGTGGCGCGCGGGGACGAAGGGAGCGGTGCCGCCCTCGGGGGCGAACCAGTACATGAGGTGCCGCTCGATGGTGACCGGGACGCCGAGGTCGGCGAGGAGCCGGGGCGCCCAGGCACCGGGGCAGATCACCAACTGGCCGGCGGTGTAGGCGTTCTCGTGGGTGTGGACGCGGACTCCGGCGCCGCCGGGCAGCTCCTCCCAGCGGGTGACCGGCTCCTCGAAGTGCAGCTCGGCGCCGTCCTGGGTGGCGAGCTGGACGTGGGCGGCGACGGTGTTCTCGGGGCGGACGAGGCCGGCGCGCGCCTCGTGGAGGGCGACCTCGTCGGGCGCGGGGGTGAGGGTAGGGAAGCGGCGGCGGATCTCCTTCGCGTCGAGCATCTCGTGCGGGAGGTCCCACTGTCGGGCCGAGGCCAGGCTGCCGCGCACGGTGCGGCTGTCCGGGCGGCCGACCATCACGCCGCCGCAGAGGGTGGCGATCTGCCGGCCGGTGTCGCGCTCCAACTTCTCGTACAGCTCGTAGGCGCGCAGCAGAAGCGGGACGTAGGCGGGGTCCTCGAAGTAGGACTGGCGGGTGATCCGGGAACCGCCGTGGCTGGAGCCCCTGTTGTGCACCGGGCCGAATTTCTCCAGGCCCAGGACCCGGGCGCCGCGGGCGGCGAGGTGGTGGGCGGCGGCGCTGCCCATCCCGCCGAGGCCGAGGACGATGACGTCGTAGGTGGGGGCCATGCGGACGCTCCTTCGTCGTGCGGACACGACCTAGCGGCGGATGCGGGTCATCTGCGGATCGAAGAGCGGCTCCCGGGCGACGGTCGCGGCGACCTTCTCCCCGAAGTACTCGATGTGGACGGCGGTACCGGGGACCGCGGCGGCGGCCGGCAGCCAGGCGTAGGCGATCCCGCGGCCGAGGGTGTAGCCGTAGGCGGCGGAGGTGACATAGCCGACCGGGTCGCCGTCGAGGAGGACGGGTTCCTTGCCGAGGACGTTGGCGGCCGGGTCGTCGAGGGTCAGACAGGTGAGTTTGCGGGTGACGGTCTCCTCGCTGAGGCCCGCCAGGGCGGCCCGGCCGAGGAACGCGCCCTTGGCAGGGCGGACCGCGAAGGCGAGTCCGGCCTCGTACGGATTGTGCTCGGTGGTCATGTCGTGGCCCCAGGAACGGTAGCCCTTCTCCAGGCGGAGGCTGTTGAAGGCGCTGCGGCCTGCGGCGATCACACCGTGTTCGCGGCCGGCCTCCCAGAGCGTGTCCCAGAGGCGGAGTCCCAGGTCGGCGGTGGTGTAGAGCTCCCAGCCCAGCTCGCCGACGTAGCTCAGGCGCAGGGCGGTGACCGGGACGTGGCCGAGATGGGTCTGCCTGGCCCTGAAGTAGCCGAAGGCCGCGGCCGAGAAGTCGTCCCGGGTCAGCGGCTGGACGAGGTCCCGGGCGAGCGGGCCCCAGACGCCGATGCAGCAGGTCCCTGAGGTGACGTCCCGTACGTGCACGTCGTGGGGCGCGTGCCGCAGGAGCCAGTCGAGGTCGGCTCCGCTGTTGGCGCCGACCTGGAAGCGGTCGGCGGCGAGCCGGGCCACGGTGAGGTCGGAGCGGATGCCGCCGGCCTCGTCGAGCAGCAGGGTGTAGGTCACCGCGCCGGGCTTCTTGTCGAGCTGATTGGTCGTCATGCGCTGGAGGAAGTCCAGCGCGCCGGGCCCGGTGACCTCCAGGCGGCGCAGCGGGGTCATGTCGTAGAGGGCGACCCGCTCGCGGGTGACGGCGGCCTCGGCGGCGGCGATCGGCGACCAGTAGCGGGCCGACCAGGCGTCCCGTTCGGGGAGCCGGATCCCCTCGGCGAGCGGGGCGTTGGCCTCGTACCAGTGCGGGCGCTCCCAGCCGCCGGCCTCCAGGAAGTACGCGCCGAGCTCCTGTTGGCGCGGATAGAAGGGGCTGGTGCGCAAGGGGCGGGGGCGCTCGACGGGTTGGAGGGGGTGGACGACGTCGTAGACCTCGATGAAGCTCTGGGCGCCGCGCTCCTCTATATAGGCGGGCGAGCGCTGGGCGTCCTCGAAGCGGGTGAGGTCGCATTCGTGGACGTCGGTGGCGGGGCGTCCGTCGGTCATCCATTCGGCGACGGCCCTGGCGACGCCGGCGGAATGGGTGACCCAGACCGCCTCGGCGAGCCAGAAGCCGCGCAGGGTGCGGGACTCGCCGAGGACCGGCATCCCGTCGGGGGTGAAGGAGAAGACGCCGTTGAAGCCGTCGGCGATCCGCGACCGGCCGAGGGCGGGCAGCAGCTCGACGCTGTCGCGCCAGCTGGGCGCGAAGTCCTCCTCGGTGAACGGCAGCGAGGACGGCATCACGGGGGCGTCGTCGTAGGCCGGCACGGTGAACGGGTCGACGGGCATGGGGCGGTGGGCGTAGGAGCCGATGCCGAGTCGGCCCCCGGTCGCGTCGAGGTGCTCGCGGAAGTAGAGGTCGCGGTCCTGGAAGCGGAGGATCGGCCGAACGGCCTCGTCCCCCGAGCCCTCGGCTTCCTTCGAGCGGAGGGAACCCTCGTACGGGGCGTCGGTGCCGGCGAGTTCGGGCAGCGGCGCGGTGGTGGCGTACTGGTGGGCCAGCGGCAGCAGCGGTACGTCCACCCCGGCCAGGGCGCCGATCACCGGCCCCCAGAAGCCGGCGGCGGAGACGACGTGCTCGGCGGGGAAGACGCCCCGGTCGGTGACGACGCCGGTGACGCGGCCGGCCGCCCGCTCGATGCCGGTGACGGTGTGTCGGGCCAGGAAGCGGGCGCCGCGGCGTTCGGCGCGGGCCATCTGGGCGCGGCAGGCGGGCAGGGCGCGGGCCAGTCCGTCGTCGGGGGTGTGGAAGCCGCCGTGGAGCCTGCTCGCGTCGAGCATCGGCCAGAGCTTCTTGCACTGCTGGGGGTCGAGCAGTTCGCCGCGGACGCCCCAGGAGGCGGCGAGGCCGGCCTTGCGGTGGAGGTCGGCCCACCGGGCCTCGGTGGTGGCGACCTCCAGGCCGCCGACGGGGGTGAAGCAGGGCCGTCCGTCCACGTCGAGGGAGCCGAGCTTCCGGACGGTGTAGGCGGCGAACTCGGTCATGGTCTTGGAGGGTCCGGTCTGGAAGACCAGGCCGGGGGCGTGCGAGGTGGAGCCGCCGGGGGCGGGCAGCGGGCCCTGGTCCAGGACGGTGACCCGGCGCCAGCCGCGGGCGGTGAGTTCGTCGGCGAGCGAGCAGCCGACGATGCCGGCTCCGATGATGACGACGGGGGCGTCCACGGGGTTGCGCAGCGGGCCGGTCACAGGACCACCACCGAGCGCAGCACCCGGCCGTCCCGCATCTTGTCGAAGGCGGCCTCCACGCCGTCCAGGCCGATGGTCTCGGTGACGAAACCGCCGAGGTCGAGCCGGCCGCTGAGGTAGTGGTCGATCAGGACGGGGAAGTCGCGGCTGGGCAGACAGTCGCCGTACCAGGAGGACTTCAGCGCGCCGCCGCGCGAGAAGAGGTCGATCAGCGGCAGTTCGATCGTCATGTCGGGTTCGGGCACCCCGACCTGGACCAGGGTGCCGGCGAGGTCCCGCATGGCGAAGCCCTGGCGGTAGGTCTCGGGGCGGCCGACGGCGTCGATGACCACGTCCGCGCCGTGACCGTCCGTCAGTTCCCGGACCGCCTCGACCGGGTCGGTGCGGCGGGAGTTGACGGTGTGGGTGGCCCCGAAGCGGGTCGCGCCGTCGAGTTTGTGCTCGTCGATGTCGACGGCGATGACCCGGCGGGCCCCGGCGATCGAGGCGCCCGCCACGGCGGCGCTGCCGACGCCGCCGCAGCCGATGACGGCGACCGTGTCGCCGCTGCCGACCGCCCCGGTGTGGACGGCGGCGCCGTAGCCGGCCATCACCCCGCAGCCGATCAGACCGGCCGCCTCGGGGCGCGCCGACGGGTCCACCTTGATCGCCTGCCCGGCGGCGACCAGGGTCTTCTCGGCGAACGCGCCGATGCCGAGGGCGGGGCTGAGCGGGGTGCCGTCCAGGAGGGTCATCGGCTGGGCGGCGTTGCGGGAGTCGAAGCAGTACCAGGGTCGGCCGCGCCGGCAGGAGCGGCACGCTCCGCACGGGGCCCGCCAGGCGAGCACCACGAAGTCGCCGGGCGCGAGGTCGGTGACGCCCTCGCCCACGGTCTCGACGATCCCGGCCGCCTCGTGGCCGAGCAGGAAGGGGAACGCGTCGTCGACGGCGCCCTCGCGGTAGTGCAGGTCGGTGTGGCAGACCCCGCACGCCTGGACATCGACGCGCACTTCTCCCGGGCCGGGATCGGGCACCACAATCATCTGCGGACCGACGGGTGCGCCCTTCTTCGCCGCGACGACGGCATGGACTTCGTGTGGCATGCCTAACCCCTCAGTGTTGCGCACTGCACGACTGGTTGCGCGATGAGAGACATAGTGGGAACGGCGTATCGGCAGCGTCAAGAGGTACGTGCCGGCCGTTCGTCAACGGCCGGTTACGCATGCGGACACACGGCGCGCCGGCCGCGCACGCCCCGCGCACGCGAAAGCGGGGCCGGGTCGCGCGCCCCGGCCCCGCTCCGGACGGCCGTCAACAGGCGGTCAACGGGCGCCGCGCCCGCATCGCCCGGCACCGGTCAACAGGCGTACCCCATCCGCCGGGAGAGCTCCACACCGGCGGCGACGGTGCGCTTGACCACCTCCGGCAGCCGCTCCTCGTCCAACCGGTAGGCGGGCACCGAGACGCTGATCGCGCCGATGACCGAGCCGTCGTGCGCCCGCACCGGCGCCGCGACCGCGCGCAGCCCCAGCTCCAGTTCCTCGACCGCGACCGCGAAGCCCCGCTCGACGACCTCGGCGAGCTGATCGCGCAGCTCGACCGGGGAGGTCACGGTCCGCTCGGTCAGCCGCGGCAACTTCCGTGCCAGCACGGCCTCCTGGACCGGCGTCGGCTGGTACGCGAGCAGCGCCTTGCCACTGGACGTGGCGTGCAGCGGCGTCCGGCGGCCGAGCCAGTTCTGGGCGGTGACCGATGCCGGACCGCGGGCCTGCATGATGTTGACCGCGGCGTCGCTCTCCATGACCGCGATGTTGACCGTCTCGCCCAGCTCGTCGGCGAGCGTCCGGCAGACCACCGCGCCCTCCTGGGAGATGTCCAGCCGCACCGCCGCGGCCCCGGCCAGCCGCAACACCCCCGCGCCGAGGTAGTACTTGCCGCGCTCCTGCTCCTGGGCGACCAGTCCGCGGTTCTCCAGCACGCCCAGCAGCCGGAACGCGGTCGACTTGTGCACGCCCAGCTCGTCGGCGATCTCGGTCACTCCGGCCTCGCCGAGTCTGGCCAGGATCTCCAGCACGGTCACCGCCCGGTCCACCGACTGCACCGCGCTCGCCGCGCCTCTGGGTGGCTTTCCCGCCACCGCCCTGCGCGGCTTCCCGTCCGGCCTGCCCGCCGGCTGATTCTCCGCCCGCGCCTCCGACTTAGCCGTTTTCGTCATAGGTCCGTGTCACCACCCAGCTCGCTGCCACCATCCAGCGGCCCGATCGGGCCGGCATTCCCGAGGACCGCTTGACGCGCCCGGCCCCCGACTGGATTCTGTTGCGCATAACGCTCTGTCGTGCGGATTGCGAAACTCGATAGTACCGAACAGTAATAGGGGGGCCCAGTGATACCCGTCTGCCACCTCGCTGACCTGCCCGCCGGCGAGTCCGTTCGCCTCGACACCACGCCTCCGATCGCCGTCTTCAACGCCGACGGAGAGCTGTACGCCATCGACGACACCTGCACCCACCAGGACGCCTCACTCGCGGACGGCTGGCTGGAGGGGTGTCTGGTCGAATGCCCGCTGCACGCCGCTTCATTCGATCTCCGCACCGGCGCACCGACCTGCCTGCCCGCCCGCCGCCCCGTCCGCACCCACCCCGTGACGGTCGAGGACGGCATGGTCTATGTCCACCGCACGGCCGAGGAGGACACCGCCGCATGAAGTCGGTCACCGTCATCGGAGCCTCGCTGGCCGGGCTGTACGCCGCGCGGGCGCTGCGCGCCCAGGGCTACGACGGCCGCCTGACGATCGTCGGGGCGGAGCCGCACCGCCCGTACGACCGCCCGCCGCTCTCCAAGGAGTTCCTCACCGCGCCGGCCACCGCGGACGGCGACGCGGACCCGGCCGCCGAAGGGCCGCTCGCCCTCACCGACGCCGAAGAGCTCGCCGGACTCGACGCGGAGTGGATCCTGGGCACCCGCGCCACCGCCCTCGACACCCGCCACCGCGCCGTCCGCCTCGACACCGGACGCACCCTCACCACCGACGGCATCGTGCTCGCCACCGGCGCCGCACCGCGCCGCCTGCCCGGCCCCGCACCGGACGGCTCGCACACCCTGCGCACCCTCGACGACGCCCGGGCCCTGCGCGCCGACCTGGCCCGCGGCGGCCCGGCCCGGGTCGTGGTGATCGGCGGCGGCTTCATCGGCGCCGAGGTCGCCGCGTCCTGCGCCGCCCTCGGTCACCGGGTCGCCGTCGTCGAGGCCGCACCCCTGCCCCTCGTCCCCCAACTGGGGGAATCCATGGCCGAGTTGTGCGCCCGGCTGCACGGCGACCACGGTGTCGCCCTGCTCACCGGCACCGGCGTCCGGGGGCTGCGGGCGGGCGGCGACGGCCGGGTCACGGCGGTCGAGCTCGCCGACGGCCGGCTGCTCTCCGCCGACGTCGTCGTCACCGGCATCGGCGTGCGCCCCGCCACCGACTGGCTCGAAGGATCCGGCCTGCCGCTCGGCGACGGCGTCCGCTGCGACGCCGGCTGCGTCACCCCGATCCCCGCCATCGTGGCCGCCGGCGACGTCGCCCATGTGGCCGGCGCCCGCGCCGAACACTGGACCAGCGCCACCGAACAGGCCGCCACCGCCGTCCACAACCTCCTCGCCGGCCGCACCGCCCGCACCCACCGAGCACTCCCCTACTTCTGGTCCGACCAGTACGGCGTCCGCATCCAGTTCGCCGGCCGCCGCCGACCCGGCGACGTGCCCCGCATCGTCGAGGGCTCCCCGGACGACCGCAGCTTCCTCGCCCGCTACGAACGCGACGGCCGCACCACCGCCCTGCTCGCCCTCAACCGCCCCCGCCCCTTCATGCGCCTGCGCCGCGAACTCGCCCACCCGTCGCCCGCCCCGACCGGCTGACGGCCCGGCAACCCCGGTCTGGCACCCCACGAGAAGGAGTAGCCGACGGATTCGGGGCGGCGGCGCGCACACCCCGAACACCGCTTCCACCGCGGATAATTCGGCGGAACGGCGGGGCGTCGGCGGACATAATCGGCACCATGACCGCGAACGACTCCCCCACCGCCCCCACCCGGATCACCCCGCAAGGCCCCTGGCTCGCGCCCGGAGTCGTGGTGATCACCGGCATCCATGCCGCCGGCAAGTCCACCGTGGCGCAGGCGCTCGCCGAGCGGCTGCCCCGGGCGGTACATCTGCGCGGCGACGGCTTCCGGCGCAACATCGTCCGTGGCCAGGTCGGCATGACCCCGGACGCGGGGGAGGAAGCCCTCGCCCAACTGCGGTTGCGCCATCGGCTGACGGCCGTCTGCGCGGACGAGTACGCCCGGGCCGGCTTCACCGTCGTCGTCCAGGACATCCTCCTCGGCGAGCATCTCGCGCAGCTGGCCGCCGACATCGTGACCCGCCCGCTCGCCGTCGTCGCCCTGCTGCCCGACCCGGAGGCGGTCGCGGCCCGCGAGGCGGGTCGGCCCAAGACCGCGTACGGGCCGGACTGGAGCGTGCGGGACCTGGACGTGCTGCTGCGCGCGGAGACGCCCCGCGACCTCGGGCTGTGGCTGGACACCACCCGGCAGACCGTCGAGGAGACGGTGGACGCCATCCTCGGCCGGGCGTGGACCGAGGGCGCGGTGGCCTGACGGCCGTGGCCGCGACAGGGCGGCACCCCCACGACCGGTGGGCGGCACCCCCGCGACCTCCCACCGGTCGCGCCGCCTTCACCGCCGCGGCAACTGCCGGGCGAAGAAGGACGGCAGGGGGCGCGATGATCCGGATCCACTTCACGGCCGCGGACTTCGCCCGGGTCCGCTTCGCGCCCCGACCGGCCCCGCTCCAGGAACTGAACGTGGCGCTCGGCATGATGTGCCGTCGCGACGCCGCACCGCCCTTCGAGCGCTGGCGGCAGCGGACGCTGCGCGCCCTGCCGACGGCCGCCGAGCCCTTCGGGAACCTGGTCCCCGTTCCGCGGGCCCCACGCTTCCTCGACCAGTTCGACGACGACCTCGCGGAGGGGCTGGAGTCCGTCCGGGCCACCGGGCCCGAGGTGGTCCGTGCCGAGATCGAGCGGGTCTACGCCGGGCAGCGGACGCCGGCCCCGCACTGGGTCCATGGCCTGCACCGGGGCGACGCCGACGCCTGGCGGCTGCTCAGCCGGGCCCGGGGTGCCGCCTTCGAGGCCGTCCGGCGTCCCGTCTGGCCACTGATCCGGCCGGGCCGGGGCTTCCCCTGCCGCCGTCCCCGGCCGGCGGCGCCGACGAGGCACTGGCCGCGGTGCTGGGCCGGACCCGTCTGGACATCCTGCTGGTCCTGGCGGAGGAGCACACCACCGGGGCGCTCGCCCGCCGGCTGTGCGTCAGCAACGCCACGGTCTCGACCCACACCGCGGCGCTGCGGGGTGCCGGCCTGATCACCACGGAGCGGGCCGGCCGGGCGGTGCTGCACCGCCGGACGCCGCTGGGAACCCTGCTCGTCCAGCGGGGTCGGCCGGCGGGCCCGCCGCCGGTGTAGTGGTGGCCGCGGACGGCCCGGGGGCGACGTCGTCCGCGGCCACCGGCCCGTCAGCGCAGAGCCATCACGTTGGTGGCCTTCGCGCCGTGCACATCGAAGACGACCTGCTGGCCGACGTCGGTGGTCTGCGTCTCCATCCCCGAGAACGGGAGCCGCTCGCCGTGCTCGTCGGCGATGATGCCCACACAGTCGCTCTTGTTGAACAGGACGATGGTTCCCTGCGGCATCGCTTCCTCCGTGGACGGACAGATCCCGGCGGCGGGCCACTCCCGCCGACTGCGGTGGGTAGGAAACCTATTACGGAACGTGCGTCGAGGGGGAAGGGTCCGACGCCTCCTTGGCCATACTTGACCGAAAGTCAGCCCTGCATGCTTCGCGTTCGCGACCGGGCAAAGGTCAGCCGGGACGCCCGCACCGGACCGGGCCCGGACCGCCGGCGCGGCGGTCCGGGCCCGTCCCCTCAGCCGCGGGCGCCCTCGACGGCCCCGCACAGCTCGTCCTGATGCCGACGGACGGCCTCCGCCGCCCAGTCGCACATCATCAGCCGGGGCAGCGTCCCAGCGTCGAACCAGTGCAGCATCACCCCTTCGGTGAGCGGCAGCGCGGCCGCGTCACCGTTCCAGTGCCCGAGGAAGACCTGGATGTGCCCGCGCAGGACGCCGTCCGGCCCCGAGCGGCGCAGCAGCACGAACGGCGCCAGGTCGGGCACCGCCAACCCGGCCTCCTCGCACAGCTCTCGGGTGAGCGCCTCGTGCGCGGTCTCGCCCGGCTCGAGGGCGCCGCCCGGCAGCGACCAGGTGCCGGAGTCGTGGATCTCCTTGTGGGCGTCCCGGAGATGGAGGAGGTACTGGCCCCGGTCGTTGACCAGCAGTGCCGCGGTGCCGGTGACGACGGGCCGGTCCTCCGGGGCCGGGGCGTCCGCCGGATCGGCCGGAGCCAGCGGGACGGCCGGAGCAAGCGGGACGGCCGGAGCAAGCGGGACGGCCTCCGTGACGATCGGCCCGCCCGCCTCGTTCCGGTGTGTCTCCCGGGTGTGCTGGTAGGCCCACAGGTCCCGGAACAGCCCTGGTTCGGCGACCAGTTCGGGGAAGGTGCCGTGCTGGACGACCCGGCCCTTGTCCAGGACCAGGATGCGGTCGGCCACCGCCACGTTGGTGAGCCGGTGGGTGATCAGGACCACCGCACGGGTCGCCGCGCTCTCCCGCAGACCGGCGAAGATGCGGTGCTCTCCGAGCGGGTCCAGCGCGGAGGTCGGCTCGTCCAGGACGAGCAGTCCGGCCCGGCGGTGGAACGCCCGGGTGAGGGCGATCCGCTGCCACTGCCCGCCGGACAGCTCCTGTCCGCCGAGCCAGTCGCGGGCCAGCACCGTGTCGAGCCCGGCCCGGAGTTCGGCGATCACCTCGTCGGCACCGGACCGCGCACAGGCGTCGCGGACGTCGGCGTCGCCGCCCTCGGTGGGCCGGCCCAGGGTGATGTTCTCCCGGGCGGTCAGCGGCCAACGGGCGTAGTCCTGGGGCACCAGGGCGACCTGCGCCCACATCGCCTGCGGGTCGAGGTCGCCGGTGGGCACGCCGTCCCAGGTGACCGTGCCGGTGGTCGGCAGGTACAGCCCGCTCAGCAGCTTGGCCAGGGTGGTCTTGCCGCTGCCGTTGTAGCCGACCAGGGCGATGACCTCACCGCGCCGCAGGCTGAACGAGACACCGCGCAGCGCGTCCTGGGCCGCCTCCTCGTACCGGAAGACGAGATCCTGGACGCGGATCTCCTGCGGGGCGGCGGGCACGACGTCGCCGCGGCGCATCCGGAAGCCGCCGGCCTCCGCCAGGAACTCCGACCAGTCGTCCATGTAGAGCCCGGTGCGCATGATGCGGGCGCCCCCGGCGACCAGGCCGCGCAGCGCCGTGCCGACCGTCTGGAGCGCGAACACCGCGGTGCCGGCGTGCCCGACGGTCATCCCGCCGGTGGCCAGCAGCCACACCACCGCCGCCCAGACCGCCGTGGAGGCCAGCCCGCCGCAGACCGCGCCCGCCGCGGACATCCGTGCCCCGGTGTCGGCCGCGCGCCGGTCGGCGCGGTTGATCCGATCGGTGATCTGGCGGTAGCGCCCGATCAGGAAGTCGGCCATGGTGCCGGCCCGTACCTGGTCGGCGGCGTACCGGTCGCAGACGTGCCAGCGCAGGATCGACAGCAGCCGGTAGTCGCCACCGGCCCGCAGCCGGGCCAGGTACCGCACCCGGGCCGCACCGACCTGGGCCACCGCCTGGGGCAGGCTGGCCAGCGCCAACAGCGGCAACAGCGCCGGGTGCAGCGCCGTCAGCACACCCGCGCCGGCCGCCAGCGAGGCGAGCGAGGCGATCAGGTCCTGCCCCTCCCCCACCAGGTCCTGGGCGATCTCGGCGCCGCGGTCGGCGGCCTCCTTGCGGTGGGTGAAGCCGGGCGCGTCATAGGCCGTCAGCTCGACCTCGGTCACCGCCTGGAGCAGCCGGAGTTCGGCCTCCCGGGACATCTGCGGCCCCAGCCTGGACGACAGCCAGACCACCACGATGCCGAGCGCCGCCCGCACCCCGGCGGCGACCGCCAGCAGGACCACCGACGGCCAGGCCCCGAGCAGCCGGCCGTAGATGTCCCCGCCGGTCAGCAGCGCCGTGATCGTCCCGCTGACCGCCAGCAGTCCGAGCGCCTGCAACGCCCCCGAGGCCGCCTGGCAGACCAGCAGTCCCAGGGCCGCCGTGCGGTCGGTGCGCCAGGCCAGGGCGACCGACCGCCGCACCAGTTGCGGCAGTCGGCGCGCCATGTCCACCAGGCGGATCTGCCGCGCGGCCCGCTCCCGGCTGCCGGTCCGGTCGACGTACCGGAGCTCCTCCCCGTCCGTCGCCCCGCCGGCCACCGCCGCGGGTTTCTCCTTCCGTACCCGTCCGTATCCCCCAACTCGCGTACTGCGCATCGCTCTTGTTCCCCTTCCACGGTCATCGGCTGGTGCTCGCGGCCGGGCCGGCCGGGCCCGCAGGGCGCGCCGTCCCGGCTCCCGCGGTGTCAACCGCGCGCCGCGCCCGGACGGGCCACCGGAGAGGAATTCGAACGGAACCGGACCGCGCCCGGACACGGGCGCCGGCCCGCCCCGCTCTCTCCGAGGCGGTCGATGGGCACAGGTGCCCTACAGAACGGCCCGCAGCGGACCCCGTAACGGGTGATCCGGGGGCAGACATTGCACATACGTTCCCCCAGCCCGCGGGAAGCCGTGGGAGATCTGGCGTCCGGACGCCGACGACCACTCGAACAGCGCGGGTCACTCCTGCGGGGTATTGCGAGCCGGTCCCGGTACGCGGCTCCCGGGCGGGCGCCGCACCGCCCCCGACCGCCCTCGACGGCACCCCGTCGTCAGGGCGTAGCGGACCCGACTGACCTCCTCCCCCATCGCCTCCGCGGCGTCCTCCACCGAGTAGCCGAGCACCTCGTGCAGGACGAACGCGTCGTATTCCAGGACGTGATGACGGAGCGCCGGCTGCGCACGGTGACGTAACGCGCCCTCCTCCAGGGTGGGGTCCGGGCCCCCGCCGCGCTGCCGTATGCGGGTGCTCACCAGGGTCCAGGCGCAGGCGGCCGGGTTGGGCCGGCGGACGATGTCGGCCCAGCGGATGGCGACTTCACCCATGGCCTCGCCCAGGATCCGGGAGGCGGCCGGTTCCGCCGCGTGGGCCAGGGCGTAGTCGAGGTAGCGCCCGCAGTGCAGGGCGTAGAAGGCTTCGAAGGCGGGCGGCAGGGTGACCGCCGGCGGGGCGGCGGGGACCGCGGACCGCCGGCTCGCCGGGGCCGACGCACGGGAGGGGGCCGGCGCGCCGGAGGGGGGCGGCGTCATCCGAACGCCTCGGCGCGCGGCGTGCGGCGCTCGGACACCAACCCGCAGGTACGGCGGGCGAGTTGGGCGAGTCGGGCGTGGTCCCAGAGCGGACGGATGTCGTCCGGGCGGCCGTGCAGGACGCCGACGACCGTGCCGACGGTCTCCCAGTCCGGGACGAGGGAGCCGTGCAGCAGGCCGGCGACCTCCCGCTCGTTCAGGGCGTGCCCGCTGGAGCGGCAGATCTGGGTGGGATCCGGGCAGGCCGCGGAGAGATAGAGCCCGCGCAGCGCCGCGTGCAGACTCCCGGCGCGCGCCGGGCGCCGTCCGTGCGCGGCGTCCCACAGCGGGCGGACGGTCTCCGGGTCGCCGCCGCAGGCGTGCACCAGCCGGCGGGTGACCTTCCAGGAGGGGCTGCGCTCGCCGGAGAGGATCCGCGAGATGTACGAGGCACTCACCCGCGCCTCGTCGGCCAGGGCCCGGAGGGTCTTGTCACTGGCCCGCTGGAGGTGGGACAGCGCCGAGGCGAGCGCGGTTCCGGAGTCCTGGCCCGGCGGTCCGCCGCCCGGCGCGACCGTGCCACCGGCCGCACCCCCGTCGCCGCCTCTCCCCCCGCCTTCGCCGCCGCCCTCGCCCTCCGGGTACGGGCCGCGCTGCGGCGAGGTGCGGACGGTGCCGGCCCGACGGCGCTCGCCGTCCGCGCGGACGGCGGACGGCGGCTCCGGGCGGGGCGGGGCGGTCAACTGCTCCGGGCGGGCCTGGCAGGGCGGCGGCTCGGCCCGGCCGGCCTGCAGCGCCGCCGGGATGGCGGCGAGGGTGGCCGCACGCCGCTCGCGGCGCTTGGTCATCTTCCGGACGATGCGCTCCGCCGTGTACGACCGCCCGACCTTGTCCACGGTGACGCGCAGGGCCTCGGCGATCGCCGGCCCCTTGTGGCCGCGGTCGCGGGCCTGTTGCACCACGGCGGCGGTGACGTGGTCGAGGTCGCTGGTGAGCTCGACGACCTGCCGGAGCCCGGCGAGGGCGTCGCCGTCGCGTATCTGGGTCCGCAGCACCGCGATCCGGCAGGCCATGTCGTTGGCGACCTGAAGGGCGTCCTCGTCGTGCGACCTGGCCTCCGGTGTCCGCCGCGAGCTGCGGATCTTGCGGGCGGCTCGGCCGCAGGCGTCGCTGCAGTACTTCCGACGCCGCCCCGGGCCGGATCCGCTCTCCACCGTGTTGGGGCAGCCGGCCCTCGCGCAGGGGACCGATCCAGGATCCTTAGGAGTCATCAGCTGTAATCCTTCTGGGGGATGTTCCACCGTGAACTCGCCGCAGAAATGGGCGATTTGCGGTTTGCCGGCGGGCATCGGAGTCGCGACCCGAGGGCCGTCGGGCGCCGCGTCGCGACCCCGGCACCGTGCCGGGCGGCCCGCCGTGACGCCGGAAGGACCTCCGGCGCCACGGCGGGCCCAGGTCTCGGACCACCGTCCGAGCGCGTCTCACCGGGACCGGGCGGCTGCGCGCCGCACCGGGTCAGCCGGCGCGTCGGCGCTGGTGGCGGAGACGGGAACGGCAGACGGCGATCAGTCCGGCCAGCGCCACGGCGGACGCCCAGCGGGTGTCGACACCCTGCACCAGGACGTTCCCCAGATACGGGATCGCGAGGAACGCACCGAACGGCGCGGTGAGTTGGACGTCGCACCGGACGCCGAACCGGGCCGCGGACCGGGTGCCCGCCCGGTCGTTGACCGGGAAGTCACGCCGGCCCCCGGTTTCAACCGGGCCCCCGCGAGGGATGTTAGCTTCGTAGCGCTTCAACTGGGCTGCCCTCGGGCGCCAGTGAGGCGTTCGGTCAGGGGGCATCTGTCCTCCTCGATCGAGTGGGATGCGAATGAGTGGCCCTGGCACCGGTTCCGAGCCTTGCCAGGGCCACCTCGTGTTCCCGGGACGGTACATCGTCACAGAACCCATCCACCAACGCTACAGTCGGTTATTGGCACGATTGCGGTTGCCGTTGCCTTTCCAGTTGCGAATCCGACTCCCCCTGCAACGCCTTTTCGGATTTCGCGCCACGGAAAGGGCGTTCGCCCTGCTCCCGCGGTTTCCCCCGCGGCGCGCCTCCGGGCGACGTAGGGTGAACGGGTGATCGAGACCTGGCAGACCACCGACCCCGGGGTCCTGCGACTGCCCTCCGGTCGTCTGGTCCGCGGACGCGGCCTGCGCCGCCCGCTCCCCGCCGGCCCGACGCCCTCCTACGCCGTCCACCTCCTCGGCAAGCAGCCACCCGAAGTCCCCTGGGAGGCCGGGTGGTTGCTCTGGCCGGACTTCCGACTGCCGCGCGATCGCGCGCAGGCACAGCACGTGCTCCGCGAGGCGTGGGAACGGGCGGCGGGGGAACGCGTCGAGTTCGCCTGCGGCGGCGGGCGCGGTCGGACCGGTACGGCGCTGGCCTGCCTCGCCGTACTCGACGGCGTCCCGGCCGACGAGGCGGTGGAGTTCGTCCGCCGGAACTACGACCGGCACGCCGTGGAAACCCCCTGGCAGAAGCGGTACGTCCGCCGCTTCACGGCATAGCGCAGGCCGTCGAACTCCCGCCCGCCGCAAGGCGCTTCTCGTGTCGGTACGTCGAGGAGTGCCCTCCGGCAGGGCACACGTCCCCCGAACGCCCGGTGTGGTTCGCGGGTGCGAAGCAGGGGTCGCTGTCAGTGGTCGGTGGTATCCCTGAGGATCGGGCGACGCGCGTGCCGACGCCGCGCCACTCCGGGGCCGAACGGGGCGCGGGGGCCCGGCCGTTCGACCGAACCCCCGCCGGTCACCGCGCCCGCTCGGGCCGGGTCAGCCCCGGACGCCGTTCACCCACTTCCTGAAGGCGTGGATCTCGGTGTGGATGTCCGGCGTCGTACCGCAGGTCGAACCGACCCCGCGGCTGTCGACGCCGTCGATCTCCCAGCGGCCGGCGGCCCACCGAGGCCACTTGGGTCAAGTGACACCACTGCAGCAACAACTCACGCAGGAACAACGGAAGTTACGAGTGCGGTGGATGACACGGGGGAGCGTCAGGGGCGTGGGGCGGTCCCCGGCATCTGGGCGGCACCACCGGCGCGTACCGCTTCGAGCACGGCCCGGTGGAGCACGTCCACGCCACCGGGTGGGATCCGGACCGGGCCCCCTTCGAGGTCGTAGCGGTCCTCGGCTCCGGTGTAGTGGATGACGACCTGGGCCGTGCCGTCGCCCCGGTCGGTGGTGGTGACGGTCAGGTCGCCGGTGATGACACCGACCTGAACCGTCATCGCGCCACCGGGACCGGCGGTGACCCGGTCGGTGAGTGCGTCGGGGTCGGAGGTGGTCACGGTTCGCAGGTGTCCAGCATCTCGGTGAGTTTGACCTTCTCGGGCGCGGTGATGTTGAGGTGGTAGAGGTGTTTGACGTCGGTCCAGGCGCGGGCGTAGGTGCACCAGTAGGTCTTCAGCGGCGGGGCCCACTGGTCCGGGGACTGGTCGCCCTTCGACCGGTTCGAGGCGGCCGACACCGCGATCAGCTGGGAGTGGACGAGGTCGTTGGCGAACTTCCGGCGCTCGAAATTCCTGGGTTTGGAGGGGTCGTTGTCCCACTCGTCGGCGCCGGAACGCCAGGCGTTGGCCAGCGGGACAACGTGGTCGATGTCGAGCTGCCTGGCCTCGGTGAATTCCTTTCCGTCGTATTCGCTGGTCCATCTCCCGGAGATGGCCCGGCACTTCTCGTCCTGCTTGACGTCTTCGCCGTCCCGGGCGAGGACGACCTCGCGGGTGTCGCATTCCCCGTACTGCTTGATCCAGTGCGGGAATTTCGCGCGACTGTACCCCTCCATCGAATGCGGCGGCGCGACGTGTAGTTCGGCGAGTTCGGTGCGCACCTCGCCCACCGGCGGCGGCTCGGGGAGTTTCAGCGGCGCGGCGTCGAATGCGGTCCCCGCGGGCCGCAGCGCAGAGGCGGGGGTGGCGTACGGATCCGGGGCGGCTATCGCGGTCGTCGACGCGTTCGGCAGAACCGCGGCGAGGATCAGGGCTGTTGTGGTGGCGACACGGCGCCACCATGCGTTGGTCAACACCCGGAGAGCATCACCAGGCGAAACGATTCCGCATCCCGAAATTCACTCCTTGGTGGGTAAATTCGGGTTTCCGGCATTCCGTTGAGGAGTGAGCAAGTACAAAGCGCTGCACGATTCGCAGGAATTTCGGGCGAGGGCGGGGCAGGATGAATCGGAACGGGGATTGCGACAGGGACTGCGGCAGCTGCTGCGGCAAGGACTGCGACGGCGACTGCGACGGAAAGCGAAGAGATACCGGTCGGAATCGGAGCGGGAATCGGATCTCGCGAATCCGGAGACGCTCGGCGGTCCGGCCGCGCCGCGGGTCCCTCAGGCCGGGGCGTGGGGTGGTGGGGGCGGCATCGTGCCGATGTCGGGGGCCGATTCGGGCCAGACCAGCAGGACCGGGCAGGGGGCGTGGTCGACCACGAAGCGGCTGGCGGGCGAGAGGCTGTGCGGGCCGAGGTGGCGGCGGTCGCCGTCGCGGGCGAGGATCAGCAGGTCGGCGCCGTCGGCGGCGGCGACCACCGCGCGTTCGGGGCGGCCGGGGCGTTCCTGGCGGGCGCAGGGGCGGGCGAGGCGGGCGGCGGCGGTGCGCAGGAGCGCGTCGGCGGAGGTGGCGGCCAGGTCTTCCAGGCGGGTGCCGGGGTCGCTCCCCCAGCCTTCGGCGGCGCGGTGCCCCCGGCCGTGGCCGCGGCCGAGCAGTCCGGCGTAGGCACCGTGGGCGGCGGCCGGGACGTCGGGGCCGGTGACGTGCAGGAGGACGATCTCGGCGTCCTCGGGGACGTGGCGGCGGGCGGCGTCCACACAGGCCGGCCAGGTGCCCTCGACGATCCAGACGATGACGGTCACGCGGTCGGTCTCCGTGCTCAGCTTCCGAGGACGTGCAGCGACAGCCACAGTGCTACCACGGAGAGCACCAGCGCGGCGGGGACCACGAGCAGGCCGAGCAGGGTGAATTCGCCCAGTGCCACCTCCGCGTCGTGTTCCCGGACGATGCGCCGCCACAGCAGGGTGGCCAGCGAGCCGGCGTAGGTGAGGTTGGGGCCGATGTTGACGCCGAGCAGCACGGCGAGCACCGCGCCGGGCCCGGCGGGGGCGGTGAGCGGCACCAGTACGAGGGTGGCGGGCAGGTTGTTGATGACGTTGGCCAGGGCGGCGGCGAGCGCGGCGAGGCCCAGCAGGGCGGGCAGGGTGCCGCTGTGCGGGACCAGGTGGGCGAGGCCGGCGGCCAGCCCGTTGTCGACCACCGCGCGGACGACGATGCCCAGCGCCAGCACGAAGGCGAGGAACGGCAGGGCGGCGGAGCGGACGATCGCGGCCGGGGTGGTGCGGCGCCGGACCAGGGCGCGGGTCGAGAGCACCAGCGCACCGGCCAGCGCGGCCCAGACCGGGGCGATGCCGACGGCGGAGGCGAGCACGAAGCCGGCCAGTGTGCCGGCCACGGTGAGCAGGGCGAAAAGCGGCAGTTGTGGTGGTTCATCGGGGGCCGGGGCGAGCGCTCCGGCGTCCAGGTCGGTGGCGAAGAACCGTCGCAGCACCACGTACTCGACGGCGATGGCGGCCAGCCAGGGCAGCGCCATCAGCGCGGCGAACCGGGTGAAGGTCAGCCCGCTGGCCGCGAACGCCAGCAGGTTGGTGAGGTTGGAGACGGGCAGCAGCAGGGAGGCGGTGTTGGACAGGTGGGTGCAGGCGTAGACGTGCGGCTTGGGGCGGGCGCCCAGGCGCGCGGCGGTGGCGAAGACCACCGGGGTGAGCAGCACCACGGTGGCGTCCAGGCTCAGTACCGCGGTGACCACCGACGCGACCAGGAAGACCTGTGCCAGCAGCCGGCGCGGACGGCCCCGCGCGCTGCGCGCCATCCAGGCGCCGCAGGCCCGGAACAGCCCCTCGTCGTCGCAGAGCCGGGCGAGCACCAGCACCGCGGCCAGGAACCCGATGACCGGTCCGAGCCGCTCGGTCTCGGCCCGCACGTGTTCCAGCGGGACCGCCCCGGTCGCGATCACCACGCCGGCCGCCGGGACCGCGACCACCGCCTCCGGCCAGCCCCGGGGCCGTACCACCGCGCAGACCAGGACGACCACGAGCAGCCCGACGGACAGTGCTTCGGCCAACGGCGTGTTCAGGATCGACTCCTCGCGGACGGGCGAGGCGGCGACGCCTCGGGGTAGCGGGCCCACGGTAACTTCCCGGCCTCGGGACCCGGCCGGTCACCCGCCGCGCCCGCCCGACGTGCCCCGGGCCGCCACCGAGGTGCACCGACCGTGGCCCCGCCCCCGTGCGAGACTCGCCCGATGATGATCCGACTCGCCACGGAACGGGACCTGCCCGGCTTCCTCGGTCTGGCCGCGCAGGTGGAGCAGTGGTTCGGGCCGATGGTCGAGGAGCCGGACTTCCATCGCGCCGTCGAGCAGCACGTCCACCGCTCGGCCGCGCTCGTCGCCGTCCCCTCCTCCGGCGGGCCGGCCCTGCTCGGCGGCCTGCTGTTCGGGGCCGACGCCTCGGGTTCCCCTCAGGCGCCGTGCCATCACGTCCACTGGCTCGTCGTCGCGTCGGAGGCGCGGGGGCGGGGCGTGGGCCGTGCCCTGATGGCGGACGCGGTACGGCGGTTCGTGACGGTTCCCGCGAGCATCGAGGTGGTCACCTTCGGGAGCGACCATCCCGGGGCCGAGGCCAGCGGGGCGCGCCGCTTCTACGCGTCGCTGGGCTTCGTCCCCGCCGAGCCCGCTCCGCCGGGTCCGGAGGGCGGTTCCCGCCAGGTGTACCGCCGGGCGCGGGAGTACCGGGCCGCCGACTGACCGCCGCGCCCCGGGGAGGGGCTGCCTCGCCAACCTCCCTTGGTTCGGCGGAAATTGGCGTGCGCGGCGGCGGTGGACGCTGCGATGATCCCCGGATGCCCGGTCCGACGGCAGCCGGCGGAGAGGGAGCGGCGGATGACCACACAGCGCGGGCGGGCGGCCGGGCCGGCGGCGTCCGGGTGCCTGATCGTCTCGGGGATGCCGGGGGCCGGGAAGTCGACGGTGTCGCCACTGGTGGCCGGGCACTTCGAGCGAGCGGCGCACATCAACGGGGACTTCCTGTCGTACATGGTCGTCCAGGGGCGGGTCGGATTCCTGGGCCGGCCCGCTGAGGAGTCGCGGCGGCAACTGCTGCTGTGCGCCCGCAACATGTGCGCGTTGGCCGACAACTTCGCCGAGCACGACATCTTCCCGATCATCGAGTACGCCATCGCCGACCGCGAACTCCTGGACTTCATGGTCGGGTTGCTCGCGCCCCGGCCGGTGATGTTCGTGGTGCTGGCCCCACCGCCGGAGGTGTGCCGGCAGCGCAACGCCGCCCGCCCCGCCCGGGAACGCGTCGACTACGACATCGCCCCCTTCCACCGCGCGATGCGCGACGAACTGGGCGACGTGGGGTGGTGGCTGGACAGCACCGGGCAGACGCCCGAGGAGACCGCCGCCGGCATCGCGGCCGAGGCCCGGCACCGGGCCGTGCTCACCGGTGGTCAACTGTCGTAGTGCAGGGTGCCGTCCTCGTCCATGGTCGGGTGGATCTTCGTCGGGCCGTAGTCGTCCACGTCCGACCGGCGGGGTGGTTCCGGGCCGTCGGGGCCGATCCTGACCATCCGCTCGATGCGGCAGATCTGGAACCTCTTGTCGTCCACCCGCACCTCGTTGGCGCGACCGGCGGCCTTGAACTCCTCGGCGGCCTCGACGTACCGCTGCCGCTCGGCGGCGCTGAACTCGTAGAGCTGCGGCCAGAATTCGATCATGGCGTCGACGAGCAGCCGGCGCGCCTCGTGCGGGGTCGGCATCAGCGCTCCCCGCGGCTGCCAGCACCCGCGGCGGCGTTCGGCGACGCCGAAGCCGACGGGCAGCAGGACGACCTCCGGGTAGGCCGTGCGGGCCCGCTCGGACTCCTCGCGGACGGCGGCGGGGAAGCGCGCCCCGGAGTAGGCGTAGCCCTGGAGCGCCACCTTCATGGCGACGACCATAGGGCTGGTCTCCCGGCCGGGGACGAGGGCGAAGTCCCGGTCGGGCGAGGGGGTGTCGCTCCGGCCGCCCCAGGTGCGGTCGGCCGGCTCGGGGTCGGTGGGCCGGGGCGGCTCCAGGCCGCTCCGGCCGGTGCGGGCGAACTCGTCGCCGCGGACGATCCGGTAGCGGGCGCCGCAGACCGTGAGGTCGTCGATCGGTTCGCGTTCCAACCGCGCCACCGCGGCCAGCAGTTCGCGCCGCACCGCGGGATCGTCGGTGTCGTCCTTGGCCTTGAACCAGAGATGTGAGTTGAGGGTGTCCCGGGCGTCCTGCGGCGTGGCGTCGGTCACCGGTTTCAACAGGCGCCATTCCGCGGCGCGTTCGGGGTCCGCGGGATCGAGGACGGCAAGACCGAAGACCGGACCGCGGAAGGCGAGGTCCGGGTAGCGGCGGGACGCGTCCACGGCGTCGGCCTCCACGACCCACTCGGCCGGATCGTCGCGCCGCACCAACTCCGCGTGGAGCCGGTCGATCTGTCGCTTCCAGTCATCGGTCATGAGCGCATTGTGGTCGCTGACCGGGCCGATTTTGGCCGGAACCGTGGATGTGGCCCACTCCCGTGGGTGAATGTGGGGGAAAGTGTTGCCGCCCCGGGGCCGGGGCGGGTCGCGGAAGAGCCGAGAGAGGCACGGGATGGGCAGCGGAACGGGCAGCGGTACGGGCGCGGTGACGAGCCGGCAGCGCGGTGATCGACCGCCGCAGGCACACGCCACGTTCGGGGTCGGCGTCATCGTGCTGGATCCGGACGGACGGATTCTGCTCGGTCTGCACCGCGCGGGGACCTGGGAACTGCCCGGCGGCAAGGTCGATCCCGGCGAGGGCGTACGGCACGCCGCGGCCCGTGAGCTGCGCGAGGAGACCGGGCTGGACACCGCGCCGGACGACGTCCGGGTCTTCGCGATGCTGCACGACGACGTGCACGGTCTGAACCGCATCACGATGGCGTCGCTCGTCACCCGCTACCAGGGCACGCCGTACGCCGCCGAGCCTCAGCACGTCAGCAGTTGGGAGTGGCACTCCCCCACCGCGCTGCCCGGCCCGCTGTTCACGCCGTCCGCGCAGATCCTCACGGTGTGGCGGCCGGAGCTGGAGATCGCCGCTCCGACGGCGCACCGGCTCGACGTGATGTGCGTCGGGACGACCTGAGGGACGTCGACAGCGCCCGGGCGGTGCGGCTGATTTCGGCCACCGTCGGCCCCGGTACGGGCGGGCGGGCGGTGGCGCGGTGCGGCGCGGCGCGGCGCGGCGCGGAAACCGGCTGCGGACGGTGCACCGGCCCGGTGACCATGGAGGCATGCACTCGACATCAGCGCACCCGACGGTGCACCGGCTCGACCTGGGCTACTTCGTCCGGCCGGCGTCGGAGACCGGCGGCCCGGAGCCCCGCGTGGAGCCGGCACTGGCCTATCTGGTGGAGCACGACCGGGGCCTGCTCCTCTTCGACACCGGCATCGGCGCCGCCGACCCGGAGACCGAGGCCCACTACCGCCCCCGACGCCGCCCGCTCCAGGCCGCGTTGGCCGCCGTCGGGGCGGCCCTCGCGGACATCTCGCTCGTCGTCAACTGCCATCTGCACTTCGACCACTGCGGCGGGAACCCGCTGTTGGCCGGGAAGCCCATCCTGGTGCAGGACGTGGAGTTGGCCACCGCCCGCCGGGGCGACTACACCATCGACGAGCTGATCGACTTCCCCGGTGCGCGCTACGAGCGGCTGACCGGCGAGGCGGAGGTCTGGCCGGGCGTCCTGGTCGTCCCGACGCCCGGCCACACCGACGGGCACCAGTCACTGGTCCTCCACCACCCCGACGGCACGGTGGTACTGGCCGGCCAGGCCCATGACTTCGCCTCGCACCACGCCTCGGACCACCTGGCCCGGCAGGCCGCCCTGGACGGCGCGGCCCCGCCGCTGCCGGGCTACCGCCCGTGGCTCGACCGGCTCGCCGCCTTCGCTCCGCGGCGGGTGTACTTCGCCCACGACTGCTCGGTCTGGGAACCGCCGCACGCCACGTGACGCACCGCGGAGCGGGGTCGCCGGGTCGCCGCGCGGCCCCTCGCGGGTACGGTGCACCATGACCACCCACCGCACCGTCATCCACCCCGTCCCGTACCACTCCCAGTGGGCCTCGCCCGAACTCGTCCCCGCGCTCCTCGCCGGGACGACGTCGGCCACCGAGGACCCCCGCTGGCCGGAGTACGGCGCAGGGACCCCCGAGGAGTACGCCTGGTGGTCCTGGCGCCTGTGCGGCATGGCCTGTCTGCGGATGGCGTTGGAGTTCTGGCGGCACTCCGCCCCCACCGCCATGGAGCTGGCCACCGAATGCCTGGACGCCGGCGCCTACGTCCGCCATGCGGAGGGCCTGCACGGTCTGATCCACGCACCGTTCGCCGCCTACGCGGAACGCCGTTGGGGTCTGAGCGCGGAGTCCCGGCCCGACCTGCCCCGGGAGGAGATCCCGGCGCTGATCGGCGCCGGCCGGCTCGTCCTGCTCTCCGTCCACCCCTCCATCCGGGACGCCGACCCCGAACCGCCGCGGCGGGGCGGCCATCTGGTCCTGGCCGTCGGCGTCACCCCGGACCACGTCGTGATCCACAATCCGTCCGGACTCCCCGGGCACTCCCAGGAGTTCGCCCACGTCGAGTGGCGCCGGCTGGACCGGGTGTACGCCGGACGCGGCGTCGTCCTGGGGCAGCACCGGGAGTAGCGCCTGTCCGATGGGGCATGGCCGGGGCTGCGGCGTCTGGCGCGGCTTCCCGCCCCTGATCCGCCGGAAGAACGCCTCGAATTCCCTCCCCGCAAGGGACGTTGGACTCACCGATATCGAGCGGAACCCTCCCTACCTCTGGTAATTGCTTGAGCAAGCAGTTACGTTACCGCCGTGATCGGGTTCGAGTCGATGCCACAGGACAGCTCCGCGGCACCCGCCGGCGACGCGGAGGACGAGCGCTGGTGCATGGCGGTGCGGCTGTTGGGCCGGGTGGAGAAACAGCTGGACGCGACCCTCCAGCGCCGCCACGGCCTGCCGCTCTCGGAGTACCGGGCACTCTGCGCGCTCAGCCGTCCGGACAGCGGGCCGGCGCTCCGGATGGGCGAACTCGCCGACCGGATCGGCCTGCAGGACAGCACGGTCACCCGCCTGATCGGCCGGCTGGAGGCGCAGGACCTGGCCGAGCGCGCCGCCGCCCCCGGTGACGGGCGGGCGGTCGCGGCCCGCATCACCGAGGCCGGCCGACAGCGGTACGCGGAGGCGACCCCCACCTACCGGGCGGCGCTCGGTGCCGCCCTGGAAGCCTCCATGGCCAATATCTACCTCGCCGACCTCGCGGCGTGGGTGCGCACCGGCGAGTCGGCCGTCGAGGGCACGCCCCACACACCCGAAGGGACCTCCTGATGACCGATGCCGTCGACCACTACGCGCGACTGCTCGCCGAGCACTACACCTGGATGCTGGGCGGCGACATACCCGCCGCCGCGTCGGGCCAGCTCGAACTCCTGCGGAAGCTGGGCGTGCACGCGGAATGGGGCACGTCCGACGCGTCGGACGACGCGCGCGGGGAGGCCGTCGCCGTCGATCTGGGCTGCGGGCCCGGTACCCAGACGCTGGCCCTGGTCCGCCTCGGGTTCGCGCCCGTCGTCGCCGTGGACACCAGCGCGCACCTGCTGGCCGAGCTGGCCGCGACCCACGCGGGGACCGGCGGCGCCGCGGAGGCGCTCCGGCCCCTCCGGCGGGACATCCGCGGCGCTCTCGCCGAGGCGGCGCCCGCGGGCTCGGTGGCCGCGGTGGTGTGCATGGGCGACACCCTGCCGCACCTGCCCGCCAAGACCGACGTCACCGAGCTGCTCGGCGACGTGGCACGCGCGCTCCGCCCCGGCGGCCATTTCGTCGCCACCTACCGCGATCTGACGGTGGCGCTGCACGGCACGGACCGCTTCCTGCCGGTCCGCAGCTCGGACGACCGGCTGCTGACCTGCTTCCTCGAATACGTCGACGACGACACGGTGCTGGTCCACGATCTGTTGCACACCCGCTCGGCGACGGGTTGGGAACAGCGGACCAGCAGCTATCCGAAGCTGCGGATCCCGGCGCGGTGGCTGGTGGAGCAGTGCCGCGCCGCCGGCCTGGAAGTGCGGCACGACGAGACCGGGCCGCGGGGGATGCGGGTCCTGCACGCCGTCAAACCGTGACCTGATCCGGTCGCCACGACACCCTCCCCCCTTATGGGTGATGGCCAACTCAGCTCGTTTCCAAGGAACATGAGAAGGAACATGAAAGGGAGCGTGCGGCCGGAACGCACTCCATGAAGCCGGCGCGGCCGCGGGGAGGGGACCGGTGACGGGCTTGCAGCGCGACGGAAGCGAGCGGGAGGGGCGTCGACGCATCCCGTTCGGGGCCATCGGCCTCACCCTCGCGCTGGCGTGCAGCATCGCCGGCATCGTCTGGACCGCCGGCCTCGACGAGACCGGCGTGGAGGTCGCCCCGTCGAGCGGCGACACGCTCCGCCCCGCCGCCACTCCCGCCCCGCCGCCGTCCCCGCACCGCGCCGCGCCCTCCCGCCCGTAGCGCCGCGGCAGTTGGCGCGCCCGCGGTGCCACTCGGCCGCGGCGTGCCCGGCGCGGCGTGCCCCGTCCCCTCGCGCCCGTCCTGAAGTATGGGACAAAAGGTGCGTACACCCACAGAACTCCGTGGGTGCCGCGTCACCGGCCGAACCCGCCGCACCCATCGCAGCAGAACGAGGGCACGTCCCATGGAGATGCACCAACCGACCGCACCTGCCGCGCCCCGGAATCCCGGCCTGAAACGCGACATCGGGCTGATCGGGCTGATCTGGACCTCGGAGGGGTCCATCATCGGATCCGGATGGCTGTTCGGGGCGCTGTTCGCGGCACAGGCGGCCGGCACCGCGGCGCTGGTCTCCTGGGGCATCGGGGCGGTGGCCATCGTCATCCTGGCGTTCGTCCATGCCGAGCTCGGGGCGATGTACCCGGTCGCGGGCGGCACCGCGCGCTTCCCGCACTACGCGTTCGGCAGCGCGGCGGGCGCGTCCTTCGGCTGGTTCTCCTGGCTGCAGGCGGTCACCGTGGCACCGATCGAGGTGATGGCGTCGCTGAACTACCTCAGTGTGCACGCACCCTGGGTGCAGACCGGCAAGAACCACCTCACCCCGGCCGGCTACGGACTCGCGGTCGCCTTCATGGCGTTCTTCGTCGTCGTCAACTTCTTCGGCATCAGGTGGCTGGCCCACACCAACAGCGTGGCGACCTGGTGGAAGCTGGCCGTCCCCGTCGTCACCATCATCGTGATGGGGGCCGCGGCCTTCCACCCGGGGAACTTCGGATACCAGGGCTTCGCACCCTTCGGCGCCAAGGGCATGCTCTCGGCGATCAGCACCAGCGGCATCATCTTCGCCCTCCTCGGCTTCGAGCAGGCCGACCAGTTGGCGGGCGAGAGCCGCAATCCGGCGCACGACATCCCGCGGGCGGTGATCGGCTCGATCTTCATCGGCGTGTTGGTCTACGTCGCACTGCAGACGGTGTTCATCGGGGCGCTCCCGCGCACCGCCTTCGCGCACGGCGGCTGGGCCGATCTGACGTTCAGCGGCAAGGCGGGGCCGTTCGCGGGGCTCGCCACCTCCATCGGCCTCGGCTGGTTGGCGACGCTGATCTACATCGACGCGGTCGTCTCGCCGTCCGGTACCGGCCTGGTCTATGTGACGGCCACCTCCCGGGTCTCGTACGGGCTGTCCCGCAACGGCTATGTGCCGGCGGTCTTCGAGCGGACCACCCGGCGCGGCGTGCCGTGGTTCGGGCTGCTGATGGCGTTCGTCGTCGGGCTGATCGTCTTCCTGCCGTTCCCCACCTGGCAGAAGCTGGTCGGCTTCGTGACCTCGGCGAGCGTGCTGATGTACGCCGGTGCCCCGCTCGCCTTCGGCTGCCTGCGGAAGCAGGATCCCCACCGGCCGCGTCCGTACCGCTTGCCCGGTGGGCTGCTCTGGGCCCCGGTGGCCTTCATCGTCGCCAACCTGATCATTTACTGGGCCGGTTGGGACACGCTGTGGCGCCTCGGGGTGGCGATCGTCCTCGGCTATGTCGTCCTGGGGGGCTCCGCGCTGCTGAAACTCAACCCCAAGGCCCCGCGCCCGAACTGGAAGAACGCGCAGTGGCTGCCGGTGTATCTGCTGGGCATGGGGGTGATCTCGTGGCAGGGCGGTTTCTGCAGTACCGGACCGGCGGCCAAGGTGTCCTGCGGCGCGACCGACGCCCTTCCGCTGTGGTGGGACATCGCGCTCATCGCCGCCTTCAGCCTCGTCATCTACTTCTGGGCGCAGGCGGTGCGGCTGCCGGACGAGGAGACGCGGGAGTACATCGGATCGGTGGAGGTCGTGCCGGGGGCGTGAACGGAGCCGCGGTGCGGGGGATCGCGGGAAAAACCGGCCGTGGCGCGGCCGTCACGGGGCCCGTGGCGGGGTTCGACGGGGCGGCGGACGGGGTTTCCCGCGGCACGTGGGGCCGTCGGTCGGCGTGCCTCGGCGCGGCGCACCAGGCGGGCGCGGGGGCGCTCCGACCGATGGGCCTGACCTGGGCGTATGTCGCCGTACGTCGCATGGCGCCGTAGCCTCGCCAGGGACTGCGGAGCCTGGCAGCGGGACGGGGAGGGCCGATGGGCACGGTGGACGGATGCGGGCGGCCGGAGGGGTCCGGCGATGGCGGGCGGGGGGAGCCGGACGCGCGGAACATCCGGACGGTGGAGGACGTACTCCGGCTGCTGGACGGCCTGTTCGCGCCGGCGGCCGACCGCTGGACCGCGGACGGCGCCGCCTGGTGGGACGGGTTCTACGCGGACCGCGACCGGCCGGTGCCGTTCTTCGTGGCGAAGCCCGACGAGAACCTCGTGTCGTACCTCGACCGCGGGCTGATCACCGTCGGCCGGGCGCTGGACCTGGGCTGCGGTCCGGGCCGCAACGCGCTGCACCTGGCCTCGCTGGGCTTCGAGGTGGACGCCGTGGACCTCTCCCCGGCCGCCGTCTCCTGGGCCCGGGAGCGGGCCCGCGAGGCGGGGGCCGCCGTCCGCTTCCATTGCGGCGACGCCTTCGCCGCCCTCGCGGACCCGGACGCCGGGCTCGGCGGCCCGTACGACCTGGTCTACGACTCCGGCTGCTTCCACCATCTGCCGCCGCACCGCCGGATCAGCTATCTCGCCCTCCTCGACCGGGCCCTGGCCCCCGGCGGCCACTTCGGCCTCGCCTGTTTCGCGGCCGGGGGGATGGGGTCCGAACTCCCGGACGCCGACTTCTACCGCGGGGCGGGGCTGCACGGCGGCCTCGCGTACACCCCGGAGTCGTTGCGCGCGCTGTTCGCCGAGCTGACGGAGGTCGAGTTGCGCCGGATGCGGGACGAGCCGCCGCAGTCCCCCGCGTTCGGGGAGGCGTTCCTGTGGACGGCGTTGTTCCGGCGCCCGCCCCGGAGGTAGTCGCGCGGCGTGCGCCGGTCGCATGCACCGACACACCACATGTTTTCTCACTTGCGCAAGTTTCAGGAGTACTGTCGGCCTGTCGTGGCTCCGTCCGGGCAGGAGGCCGAGGTTGGGTGCCGTCAGCTTTCCCGTGCGCGGGACGACCCGCGCCGCAACGGTGTGGGGTCGGATCCTCGGCCGGGGGTCCCTGGTCCGCCGGCTCGACTGGATGTTGTTCGGCGCGGCCTTCGCGCTCTCCGTGATCGGCGCGCTGCTGGTCTTCTCCGCGACCCGCGGGCGGATGCAACTCAACCAGGGCGACCCGTACTTCTTCGTGGTGCGGCACCTCATCAACACCGGGATCGGCCTCGCCCTCGGCGCGCTCACCCTGTGGTACGGCCACCGGCGCCTGCGCGACACCGCGGCCGTCCTCTACGCCGTGACGGTGCTGCTGGTGGCGCTCGTGCTGACGCCGGTCGGCGCGACCATCAACGGCTCCCGGCGGTGGATCGTGATCGGCGGCGGCATGTCGATCCAGCCCGCCGAGTTCGTCAAGGTCGCGATCATCATCGCCATGGCGGTGGCGCTCACCGCACGGGTGGACGCCGGTGACCTGATCGAGCCGGACCGGCGGGGCATCATCCGGGCCCTCGCCCTGGGCGGGGTCCCGGCGCTGCTCGTCCTGCTCACCCCCGATCTCGGGCAGGCGCTCGGCATCGCGGCGATCGTGCTGTGCATGCTCGTCGCGGCGGGGGCGCCGAAGCGCTGGGTCCTGGGGCTGCTGGCGACCGGCGTGGCGGGCTGCCTGGCCGTCTGGCAGTTCCACCTGCTGGACCAGTACCAGATCAACCGGTTCGCGGCGTTCGCCGACCCCGCGCTCGACCCGTCGGGCGTCGGCTACAACACCAGTCAGGCGAGGATCGCCATCGGCGCGGGCGGGCTGACCGGCTCCGGGCTCTTCCACGGGGCCCAGACCAACGGGCAGTTCGTGCCCGAGCAGCAGACCGACTTCGTCTTCTCGGTCGCCGGGGAGGAACTGGGCTTCCTCGGGGCGGGCCTGATCATCGTCCTGATCGGCGTGGTGCTGTGGCGGGCCTGCCGGATCGCGCGGCACTGCCCGGATCTCTACGGCACGGTCACCGCGGCCGGGATCGTCGGCTGGCTGTCCTTCCAGGCGTTCGAGAACATCGGGATGAACCTCGGCATCATGCCGGTCACCGGGCTGCCACTGCCGTTCGTCAGCTACGGCGGGTCGTCGATGTTCGCCGGCTGGGTCGCCGTCGGGCTGCTGCAGTCGATAAAGGTGCAGCGGACGATGTCGGCCTGAGCGGACGGGCGGCGGCGCCACGGCCCGGCGGGCCGCGGGCCCCGTGCCGGGACCGGCCGGGCCCTGGGGCCTGTCCGACGGGTCAGGCCCTAAGCGCCGGCGAACAGGCCGCGCAGCCGGCTGCCGTTGGCGAGCACGACGACGCCCGACAGCGCGAGCCCGCAGACGCCCTGCTCCACCTTCAGCCACGTCGGGAACGGGCCGGGGACCGCGATGATCACGGCGATCGCCGCCGTCATGACGGCGGAGACGATCCGCAGCCTGCGGTAGGCGCCGCGGGACCCACGGGCCGTCCCGGCGGCGAAGAGGTAGGTCAGCACGGCGCTGACGACGACGATGCTCGCCCGCACCCAGACCGCGTCGTTGACGACGGCGGGATCGCCGCGGAGCAGGTAGACGGCCGCGAGGGTGAGCGCGCTCAGCCCGAGGTAGCCGGCGACCAGCAGCTTTATGCCTCGTAAGGCACGGGTGGCACGGGGGTGTCGGAGCGCTTCGGGGGGAACGGTGGCGGGGCGCGGGCTCCGGGCGTTCATGGTGATGGTCCCTTCTGTCGTCCGGAGCGGCGGCGCGCCCCTGCGTACGGTCACCTCCAGGATCCGGGCGCCCCGGCGGTCGTTCATCACCCACGCGGACGACGCGCCGGGCGCCCGGCCTCGGGGGGCGGTGGGGGGCAACCCGTACGGGCTCCCACCACCGGGTCTCGGGGTCGCCGTCCGACGGGCCGGGCGCCGCCCCGAAGGTCTACGAGGGCGGGTGCCCCGGGCCGGTGCCGGTGACCGGCGACAAGGTGCTCAACAGGGCAGCATTTGCAGCAGCGTTGAGACATTCCACGCCTCACTCCAGGCGCGGCTGCCTCTAGAATCCTGCGGTAACGCGAAAGGTGGCCCATGACGATCTCGGGGGACGTCACCGTCGTCGTGTACGACGAGGACGCTGATGACCAGGAACTCGACGCACTGACCCGGCAGTTGCATGAGGAGCTGCTGCGGCTGGACCTGCCGGAGGTCGTCCGGGAGCAGACGCCCGGCACGGCCGGCGGCAAGGGCGGACTGCTGGCGTCGCTCGGCACGCTGCTGCTCAGCGGCGGCTTCTCGATCGCCGTGCTGCGGTCGGTGACCCGCGTCGTGCGGGACGTGATCCAGCGCACCGGAGCCCGCAAGGCCGTCCTGGTCAGCGGGAAGAACCGGCTGGAGATCCAGGGGGCGTCGAAGAGGACGACGGACGCGGCGGTGGATGCCTGGATCCGGGCCGTGGCCGACGAGTCCGCCGCCGCGCCGGGCGGAGCGGTGGGGCCGGCGGCGCTGGAGGGCCCCTCAGGGGACGCCTGATGGCCCGGCCGGACCGCGCCGGGCCCGGCCTGGCGCGGCGGTCCGCGGGAGCGTCCCGTGGGTGACCGCCGCGCCCTGCTGATCGCCACCGAGCGCTATCTCGACGACTCGCTGCCCCAGCTGCGGTCGCCGGTCCACGACGCCCGCAAGTTGGCGACGCTCCTCGAAGACCCCGACATCGGCCAGTTCGACTCCGTGCAGGTTCTGGTCGACGAGTCCAAGGCGGTCATCGAGGAGGCCGTGGAACGGCTCTTCATGGACCGCGAGGTCGACCTCGCCCTGGTCTACCTGTCCTGCCACGGGCTGAAGGACACCCGGGGGCGGCTGCACTTCGCGACCGTGCGGACCAACCGCGAGATGATCCGGGCCAGTTCGGTCTCGGCGGAGTTCATCAAGGAGTCGATGGAGTACAGCCGGGCGCGGCAGAAGGTCGCGCTGCTGGACTGCTGCTTCTCCGGCGCGTTCGGGATGTCCAAGGGCGATGCGGAACTCGACGACATCCCCCGGCAGTTCGTGGACCATCGCGGCAGCTATGTGATCACCGCCGCCAACTCCGTCCAGGAGGCCGTCGAGGACGAGACCCCGGGCGGCGGCCCCGCCGCATGGAGCTCGGTCTTCACCCGCGCCGTGATCGAGGGCCTGCACACCGGCCGGGCCGACCTCGACGAGGACGGCTGGGTCACGGCGCAGGAGCTGTACCAGTACGTGTCCGACACCGTGGCCCGCACGCACGAGCAGAAGCCCACCTTCTTCGGCAGCGACATCCAGGGCGGCAGCCGACTGCGGCTGTCCAAGGCGTCCCCGCACGCGCACCGGCCGTTCCCGGGCCTGACCGAGACCGACGGCCCAGCCCCGCTCGCCACCATGGACCAGCTGCTGCCACCGCTGGTGGTGACCCACGACCGCGGCCTCATGCCCGAGACGTGGCGGGACAACGGCCGGCTGGTCACGCCGATAGGCCGGTCGCACCGGGCCGAGGGCCGCCGGGTCCAGACCCACTACGTGGACCTCTCCGGGGGCGCCGGGCACGTGGCCGTGGCCGGTGGGCCGCGCAGCGGCAAGACCCTGCTGCTGCAGACGCTGGTGACCTCGCTCGCGCTGACCCACACCCCGCACGAGGTCGAGTTCCACTGCATCGACTTCGGCGGTGGCGGGCTCCGTCGGCTCAAGCACCTCCCGCACGTCCGCGGCTTCGCCCAGCGTCAGGACCCGGACGGGGTGCACCGGATGGTCGCCCAGGCGGTGGCGCTCAACACCCGCCGGGAGAACGACTTCGAACGGCTGCCGGCGATCGACTCCATCGAGGCGTACCGCGGCGCGCGGGCCCGCGGGCAGCTCGCCGACCAGCCCGTCGGCGACCTCTTCCTGGTCGTCGACGGCTGGCCGGAGTTCGCCGAGAACTTCCAGGACCTCGCGGTGGCACTGCGCGGCATCGGGGCCACCGGCCTGCGCCACGGGGTGCACCTCGTGCTGAGCACCTCCCGCTGGCCGGCGGTCCCCCGGCCGCTGCTGGAGGTGATGCTGAGCCGCTTCGAGCTGGCACTCAGCTCCCCCGACGAGTCGCTGATCCACCCGGAGCTGGCCGCCCGGCTGACCCCGGCCACGCCCGGGGTGGCGCTGTGCAACGACCGGGCCGAGAAGCGGTACGTGCACATCGCGCTGCCGCGCACCGACGGGGTCTCCGCGGTGCACGACCTGGCGGCGGCCGCCGCGGAGCTGGGCGCGCGGGCCCGCGGCGGCTGGGCACGGTTCGCGACGGCGGAGCCGGTCGCCGCGGCCCGCGCGGACCGGGACGAGCTGTCGTTCGTCGAACTGCTGGAGATCGGCGATCCGGGGAGCTTCGAGGTGTCCCGGCTGTGGCGGCGGCGGCGCCCGCCCGAGGAGCGGCTGCGGGTGCCGATCGGGCTCGGGCAGGACGGCCGGCCGGCCTTCCTGGACCTCAAGGAAGCCGCCCAGGGCGGGATGGGCCCGCACGGCCTGTGCGTGGGCGCCACCGGTTCGGGCAAGTCCGAGCTGCTGCGCACCCTCGTGCTGGCGCTGGCCGTCACCCACTCCTCCGAGGACCTGAACTTCGTCCTCGCGGACTTCAAGGGCGGCGCGACGTTCGCCGGGATGGCGGAACTGCCGCACGTGGCGGCGGTGATCACCAATCTCGCCGACGACGTCGCCCTGATCGACCGGATGCGGGACGCGCTCACCGGCGAGCTCCAGCGCCGGCAGGAACTGCTGCGCTTCGCGGGGAACCACCCCAATCTCACCGACTACGAACGGGCCCGGGCCGCGGGGGCGCCCCTGGAGCCGATGCCGTCGCTGGTCATCGTGGTCGACGAGTTCAGCGAGCTGCTGGCGGCCAATCCGGACTTCATCGAGATCTTCGTCCAGATCGGCCGGATCGGCCGCTCCCTCGGCGTCCACATGCTGCTCGCCTCGCAGCGCCTGGACGAGGGCCGGCTGCGCGGCCTGGACAGCCACCTGTCGTACCGGATCGGGCTGCGGACGTTCTCCGCGGCGGAGTCGCGGGCGGCGATCGGGGTGCCGGACGCCTACCACCTGCCGAGCACGCCGGGCGCCGGCCTCCTCCGGTACGGCAGCGAGGCCATGATCCGGTTCAAGGGCGCGTACGTCTCCGCCACCCACCGGGCGCCCGGGAAGGACGGGGCGGCCGTGGGCCACGCTGACGCACCCTTCGAGAGCGTGCTGGACGTCCTGGTCGGACGGCTGATCGGCCAGGGCCCGGTGGCGCACCTGATGTGGCTGCCACCGCTGGACGTGCCGCCGACGGTCGACCAGATGTTGCCGCCGCTGGCGGTCACCGCCGAGCGCGGCCTGCACGCGGCCTCGTTCGCCGCGTCGGGCCGGCTGGCGGTGCCCGTCGCGGTGGTCGACGCGCCGTTCGCGCAGCGCCGCGAGGTGATGTTCCTGGACTTCACCGGTGCGGGCGGGCACGGGCTGTTCGTCGGCGGCCCGCAGAGCGGCAAGTCGACCGCGCTGCGTACGACGATCGCCACGTTCGCGCTCACCCACACCCCGCGCGAAGTGCAGTTCTACTGCGTGGACTTCGGCGGGGGCGGGATGCTCGACCTGGCGGAGCTGCCGCACGTCGGCGGGGTCGCCTCGCGGCTGGAACCCGACCGGGTGCGCCGTACGGTCGCCGAGGTCGCCGGCCTCCTGGAGCGCCGCGAGGAGTTCTTCCACGCGCACGGCATCGACACGATGGCCACCTACCGGCAGCGCCGGGCCGCCGGGGAATTCCCGGAGGAGGCGTGGGGCGATGTCTTCCTGGTCGTCGACGGCTATTCCTCGCTCCGGTCGGACTTCGAGGAGCTGGAGGGCACCCTGCTCGACCTCGCCGGGCGCGGTCTGGCCTTCGGCGTCCATCTGGTGCTCAGCGCCTCCCGGTACAGCGAGCTCCGGCCGGCGCTGCGCGATCTGCTGCTCAACCGGGTCGAGCTGCGGCTGGGGGATCCGCTGGAGTCGGAGATCGACCGGCGGCGGGCGACCAACGTGCCGGCCGACCGGCCCGGCCGCGGTCTGTCGCCGGAGCGTCTGCACTTCCTCACCGCGCTGCCCCGGGTGGACGGCGTCACCGAGAGCGACAACCTGGGCGTCGCGCTGGGCGAGCTGGCCTCGACGGTGCGTGCGCACTGGTCGGGTCCGGGGGCGCCGCCGGTCCGGATGCTGCCGTCGATGCTGCCGGCCGCCGAGCTGCCGGCGGTGGTGGGCGCGTCGGGCGGGCGCCCGCCCGGTATCCCGTTCGGCATCGACGAGGTCGCGCTGGCCCCCGTCCACGTCGACTTCGAGAGCGATCCGCTGCTGGTGGTCTACGGCGAGACGGAGTCGGGCAAGTCGTCGCTGCTGCGACTGCTGACCCGGCAGCTCGCCGCGCGCCATCCGGACAAGGAGGCGCTCATGGTGGTCTCCGACTACCGCAGGTCGCTGCTGGGCGACCTGCCCGACGCCCACGTCGTCGAGTACTGCGCCTCGGCGCCCCGGCTGAAGGAGGCGGTGGCCGGCCTCGCCGAGACGCTGGGCCGTCGGATGCCGGGGCCGGACGTCACGCCGGAGCAGCTGCGCAACCGCAGCTGGTACGACGGGCCGGACGCGTTCGTGATCGTCGACGACTACGACCTGGTGGCGACCGGCAGCGGCAACCCGCTGCAGCCGCTGCTGGAGTACCTGCCGTTCGCCCGTGACCTGGGTCTGCGCCTGATCCTGGCGCGCAGCACCGCCGGCGCCGGCCGGGCGGCCTTCGAACCGGTGCTGCAGCGCACCGTGGAGCTGGGCGCGCAGGCCCTGCTGTTCTCCGGCGACCCCGCGGAGGGCGCGCTGGTCGGCCCGTACCGCCCGGTGAAGCTGCCGCCGGGGCGGGCGCGGTTCATCACCCGTAAACGGGGTGTTCAGCTGGTGCAGACGGCCTGGCTACCGGGCGGTTAGGACGCGCCGGAGGCGGCTCGGGAGCGGCTGACGTGGGCTGATTTGCCCCGGGCCGGGGGCGGTGTGCGACAGTGGGCCCTCCGGTCGGCCGGGCGCTTCGCCGTGTGCGGCGGTGGCCGCCGGAATTCTGACATTCCCCATCCCCGAACGACGGTTCAGGCCGCGCCGTGCGCGGATCCTGCCCGTACGTCCGCCCCTCCCCGAGCGATTTCTTCCCCCCGAGAGCGATGCAGGCGACGACTCTTCTCCCCCGGACCACGGACCTGTTCACCCAGGGCCTGGAGTCGCAGAGCGGCTCCGCGCTGCTGCGTTTCGGCGCCGCGCGACCCCGCCCGGCCGGCCGGATCAGCTGGTCCGGCGAGGGTGCGGTTGCCTGGCTCGACGAGCCGCGCGGCCATCTCTGGAGCGTCGGCGAGCCGACCGCGGCGGCCGGTCTCGTCCTTCGCGCCACCCATCGACTCCCGGACGCGGTGCGGGAGTTCACCGCGCCGCGGGGCACCGAGACGCTGCTCGGTCGGCACCTTGCGGTGACCGACCCGATCGCCTGGGACTTCCGGTGGACGCTGGCCGAGCCGCCGGCCCATCCGGCGGAGGAGCGGGTGGTCCCGCTGGACGAGACGCACCACGACGAGCTGCTCGCCTTCCTCACCGAGCACAGCCCGGCCCACTCCACCGGGCCCGGCTCCGCGGACGTCAGCCTGTGGACCGGGATCCGTGGCACGGACGGCCGGCTGGTGGCGTGCGGAGCGCTGAGCAGCCTGCGGGACAGCGGCGCCCCGCTGATGGCGTCGGTCGCCACCGACGCGGCCCAGCGCGGCCAGGGCCTGGGGGCGGCCCTGACGTCGTGGCTGACCCGCTACGCCGTCCGCCGGTACGGCTTCTGCACCCTGTGGCAGCTCGCCGACAACACCCCCGCCGACCGGCTCTACACCCGCCTCGGCTACCGCGACGAGGACCCCTGCGTGGCCGGGCGGCTCAGCGGGCACTGACCGCCGGGGCGCGGCCGCCGGGCGGCCGGTGGTGGCGGTTGCGCAGGTAGTTCTGCAGGCGCCCGCCGCGGCGGGCGGCGTGCTCGGGCCGCAGCGGCGGGAGGGCGTCGGTCAGGAAGAAGAGGTAGGCCAGGACCTGTATCGCCCAGCGGTCGAAGGCGACGAGGCTGCGGAACTGGCTCCGCGGGTAGTGCCCGGTGCGGAGCAGCGCGGCGGCCGGTGAGCTGAGGACCAGGATCGTCAGGGCCACCAGCGCCAGGACGGCGGACAGCCCGCCGATCCACCACACGAGCCGGAAGACCAGGCCGACGAGCGCCACCAGCAGGAGCTGCGGGAGGGCGCGCAGCCGCGACAGGAGCAGCCCCGGGCCGCGGGGCAGGTGCTCGGGGCGGTCGATGAAGAGGCGGGCGGGGTAGTCGGGGACCGCGCCGAGGGTGAAGGGCGGGTAGCGGTCGGTGGCCAGCGCTCCGTAGGAGTAGTAGGCCACGCGCCAGGCCCAGCGCAGCACGCCGGTGGAGTAGAGGAACAGCCACCGGGGGTAGCGCCCGGTGAAGAAGATCACCGGGAACGCCAGCGCGGTGGCGATCAGCAAGCCGATGCCCAGGGCGGTCAGCAGGAAGTGGTGCGGCAGGAGGAGCAGCCACTTCACCGCCCAGAGCCAGCGGGACAGCGGCTCGTCCAGGTCCGCCTCGACCCGTACCGGCCGGTACTCCGCGGCGATCGTCGACATGGCCGTCAGCTCCCTTCCGCCACCGTGGCCGGATCCGGCCGGAGCACCCCCTCCCCACCAGCGTGACCGAGTCGGGCCGGTTTGGGCAGGGGCTGTGGACGACGGACCTGCGCCCCCGGCCCGGCGCGGCGGCCGGTGCGTGACCGACCGCGGTCAGTCGCGGACCGTCTGCTCCGGGATGACCGGGCGGCCGGCCTGCTTGTTCTCCGCGCCGTGGGCGAAGCCGCCGGCGTCGGCGGCGTCGCGGTGCGGGCGCTGCTGGGCCTGCAGGCGCGGCAGGACCCGGCGGAGGTCCTCCAGGAACAGGTCGCCGAGGTCGTGGCCGAAGCCGTTGCGGACGACGACGCGGAGGGCCGCGAGGTCGGTGCGGTTGGCGGGGAAGGTGTAGGCGGGGACCTGCCAGCCGCGTTCGCGGAGCGCGGCGGAGACGTCGAAGACGGTGAAGTTGGTGACGTCGTCGCTGGTCCGGAAGGCGAAGACGGGGAGTTGGCTGCCGTCGGTGAGCAGCGTGAACGGTCCCATCCCGGCGATCTCGGCGGCGATCCGGGTGGCGACGTCCCGGCTGGTCTGCTGGACGGCGCGGTAGCCCTCGAAGCCCAGGCGCAGGAAGTTGTAGTACTGGGCGATGACTTGGGCGCCGGGCCGGGAGAAGTTCAGCGCGAAGGTCGGCATGTCGCCGCCGAGGTAGTTGACGTGGAAGACCAGGTCCTCGGGGAGCGCGTCGGCGTCCCGCCACAGGGCCCAGCCGACACCGGGCATCACCAGGCCGTACTTGTGGCCCGAGGTGTTGATGGAGGCGACCCGCGGGAGCCGGAAGTCCCAGACGAGTTCGGGGTCGAGGAAGGGCGCGATCATCGCGCCGGAGGCGCCGTCGACGTGCAGCGGGACGTCGATGCCGGTGCGCTCCTGGAGGTCGTCGAGGGCCGCGGAGATCTCGGCGACCGGTTCGTAGGCGCCGTCGAAGGTGGAGCCGAGGACGGCGACGACGCCGATGGTGTTCTCGTCGCAGAGCTCGACGGCCCGCTCCGGGGAGAGGATGAACCGGTCGCCCTCCATGGGCACGTAGCGCGGCTCGACCTCGAAGTAGTTGGCGAACTTCTCCCAGCAGATCTGGACGTTGATGCCCATCACCATGTTGGGGCGCTCGGTGGACCTGCCCTCGGCGCGCCGGCGCTGCTGCCAGCGGCGCTTGAGCGCCAGCCCGGCGAGCATCGCCGCCTCGCTGGACCCGGTCGTCGAACAGCCCACCGCGGCATGGGAGTCGGGGGCGTGCCACAGGTCGGCGAGCATGTGCACGCAGCGCGCCTCGATCTCGGCGGTCTGCGGGTACTCGTCCTTGTCGATCATGTTCTTCTCGGCGCACTCGGCCATCAGCCGCTGGGCCTGCGGCTCGGCCCAGGTGCTCACGAAGGTGGCGAGGTTGAGCCGGGCGTTGCCGTCCAGCATGAGTTCGTCGTGGACGATCTGGTAGGCGGTGTCGGGGTCCATGCCGTCGGCCGGCAGCTCGTACCGGGGGACGTGGACCGGCTGCCGGCTGAAGACCGGGTTGACGGCGAGGTTGCGGCTGGCGTCGCGGTGCTGGTGCGGGCGCTTGAGTGGCATGGTGAGCGTGTCCTTCTCGGGTACGTGCCGGGCCGTGCGGCGGACCGGCCCGGCCGACCCTCCCGCCCGGCCGGGCCGGTCCACACGCGGCGGTCAGGGTAACGGGTGCGACTGTGCGGGAGCGGCGGGGTGCGGCGGGCACAGGGCTACTTCCCGCCAATCCGGTCACGTTGGACGCGTTTCTCCTCCCGGGCAACACCCTCGCCTCCTTCGATCGGCGCCGCACCGGCCCCCACCCACGGTGACCCCTCCGCCACCAACCGCCGCCGCCCGCTCGGCGCGCGTGATCGGCCCGGAGCTGGTGTGCTGGTGACAGGAGGCCGTTGCACCAACGCGTCACAGCGCCGGCAGGTGGCAGAGCCGACGGCACGTGGCGCGACCGCGCCGGCAGGTCCGGGCGGCCGGCACGTCCATGTGGGAGAGATCCAGATGAGCAGCTACCGAGTCGCGCAGGTCGGTGCCGTCGGCGCACCCTTCGAGATCGTCGAGCGGGCGGTGCCGCGGCCGGGACCACGGCACGTCCGCATCGCCGTGGACGCCTGCGGGGTCTGTCACAGCGACGCCATGTTCGTCGACGGCGTGCTGCCGGGCGTCCACTTCCCGGTGGTGCCCGGTCATGAGATCGCCGGCCGCATCGAGGAGGTCGGCGAGGGCACGGACAACGGCTGGAAGGTGGGCGACCGGGTCACGGTGGGCTGGTTCGGCGGCAGCTGCCACCACTGCACGCCCTGCCGGCAGGGCGACTTCATCGTGTGCGAACAGCTGAAGGTGCCGGGCTGGGCGTACGACGGCGGGTTCGGCGAGCAGGTGATCGCCCCGGCCGATGCGCTGGCGCGGATCCCCGACGGCCTGGCGGCGGCCGACGCGGGCCCGATGGCGTGCGCCGGGGTCACCACCTACAACGGGCTGCGGCGCAGCTCGGCCCGGCCGGGCGATCTGGTCGCCGTACTGGGCCTCGGCGGCCTGGGGCACCTGGGCGTGCGGTTCGCCGTCGCCATGGGCTTCGAGACGGTCGCGATCGCCCGCGGCGCCGACAAGGCGGACTTCGCCAAGCAGCTCGGCGCGCACCACTACGTCGACAGCACCGCCGGCACCGCCGTCGCGGACGCGCTGCAGTCGCTCGGCGGCGCACAGGTGGTGCTGGCCACCGCCGCCAACTCCGCCGCCATCACCGCGACCGTGGACGGCCTGGCGCACCGCGGCGAACTGGTGGTCATCGGCGCGGACACCGAACCGCTGCGCCTCACCCCCACCCAACTCCTGATGCGCGCAAGGGTCGTCCGCGGCCACCCCTCCGGCACCGCGCAGGACGTCCAGGACACCCTGGAGTTCTGCGTCCTCCAGGGGATCCGCCCGATGATCGAAACCATGCCGCTGGACAACGTCAACGAGGCGTACGGGCGGATGCTCTCCGGGACGGCACGGTTCCGGATGGTGCTCACCCACACGGAAGCCGGCCGCGCGCACTGACGCCGGCGGCCACGCCCCGTGCGGCGGCCGACCGCGACGCCGTCCACGAAGGCGACCAGGGCCCGCAGCAGGGGCCGAGGTCGCGGGAGACCGCCTCCCCCCGGTGCGTCGCGCTACGCCGCCGCCCGGAACGCCCGGCGATAGGCGCCCGGCGTCGTCCCCAGGGCGCGCAGGAAGCGTCGGCGGAGGTTGGTGGCCGAGGAGAGGCCGACGCGGCGGGCGACGGCGTCCAGCGGGAGGTCGGTGGACTCCAGGAGTTCCCGGGCCGCGGTGATGCGCTGGGCGAGCAGCCACTGCCCGGGGCTCGCGCCGAGTTGGTCGGTGAAGCGGCGGGCCAGCGTCCGGGCCGATACGCCCTCGTGCGCGGCCAGTTCCTCGACCGTGAGCGGTTCGTCGAGCCGGGCGGTCGTCCACTCCAGGAGCGGCGCCAGCGAACCGTCCATCTGGACGGGGTGCGGTGGGGCCGTGAACTGGAGCTGACCGCCTTCGCGATGCGGCGGCATGACCATGCTCCGGGCGACCTGCGCCGCGTAGCCGGCCCCGTGGTCGGCGCGGACGAGGTGCAGGCACAGGTCGATGCCCGCCCCCGAGCCCGCGCTGGTCGCGACGTCTCCGTGGTCCACGTACAGCACGTCCGGGTCCACCCGGACGGCCGGGAACCGTTCGGCCAGTTCACCGGCGCGCGCCCAGTGGGTGGTCGCCCGCCGCCCGTCCAGCAGCCCGGCGTGCGCCAACGCGAAGGCGCCGGAGCAGATGCTGACCACCCGCGCCCCGCGGTCGTGCGCCCGGCGCAGCGCCCGGACGACGGCGGGTGACGGCGGCTCCTCCGGAGGCAGCCACCCGGGGAGGACGATGGTGTCCGCCCGGTCGAGCACGGTCAGCCCGTCCGGCACGAGCATGTCGTACCCGGCGAGCGTGGCCACCGGGCCGGGGTCCTCGGTGCACACCCCGAAGACGTACCGGACCGCGACCCCGCGCCGCTCGATCCCGAACACCTCGGCCACACAGCCCAGTTCGAAGGTGGACTGCGGCGGGCGGACGAGTGCGACGACACGATGGACGGCAGGCATGGCAGAAAAGTACCTCAGGATGTCATTCCTGACACTCGGCCGGTCGGCGCCGACCGACGAGGCTGTCCGCATGGCTACGAAAGAGAACGCAGGAAACGGACAGGCCGGCTACGTGTGGACCGCGCTGGCGGACGCACCGGTGCACGAGATCTTTCCCGGCATCCGGTCCCGTCCCCTGTGGAGCGCGGAGAACGGCGCCAAGGCCCAGGTCCTGGAGATGGATCCGCAGACCTGCTGGGAGGGCATCGACGTCCACGAGCCGGGCCCGGAGGAGGTGTTCGTGGTCTCGGGCGTCTTCAACGACGGCGAACGGGACTATCCGGCCGGCTCGTTCATCCACGCGCCGGCCGGATCCTGGCACGTCCCGCAGACGACGACGGGCTGCACGCTGTTCGTCTTCTACCCGGAGGGCTAGGGCCTGTCCGACGCCCGTCGAGGCGGCCGGGCTCGCCCCCGCGAGGCCGGCGACCAGGCCGCGACGATGACGGCAGCGAGCGCACGACCTGCGACGCCACATCTGACGTCATCATGGCACCACGCATAGCGCCGGCCGCGCCAACCACCCACGCCGGGCACACATCACAGGCACCACAAGGCACCCCACTCCGACCACCATCCACCTGACGCCGACTCACACACCCAGGACGCACCCAGGTCACACCCCACGAAAGCCCCGACAACGCGACACGATCGCCCGCTCGACGCCATCACGGCACACATTTGACGCCAGCACTCTCGCAGTGGCGCCACATGTGTGCCATGATGGCGTCATGGACCTCACGCCTCATGCGGCGTCCGCCGCCATGACCTCGACCCTCCGCACCCCCACCCGCCCCGCGGCGATCTCGGCCGTCGGGCTCGCCAAGTCCTACGGCGACAAGGTGGTGCTCGACGGGATCGACCTGACCATCCCCGAAGGCACGGTCTTCGCCCTGCTGGGGCCCAACGGCGCAGGCAAGACCACCACGGTCCAGATCCTCTCCACACTCCTGTCGGCGTCCGCCGGCCAGGTGCGCGTGGCGGGCCACGACATCACCCGCGAACCCGACGCCGTGCGCACCGCGATCGGCGTGACCGGCCAGTTCGCGGCGCTGGACAACCTCCTCAACGCCCGGGAGAACCTCCTCCTGATGGCGGACCTGCACCATCTCGACCGCCGCGAAGGCCGTCGCCGCGCCGCCGAACTGCTGCGCCGCTTCGACCTCACCGACGCCGCGACCAAGCCCGTCGCCACCTTCTCGGGCGGTATGCGCCGCAAGCTCGACCTGGCGATGACCCTGGTCGGCGACCCTCGCATCATCTTCCTGGACGAGCCGACCACCGGACTCGATCCGCGCAGCCGCCGGACCATGTGGGAGATCATCCGCAGTCTGGTGGCCGACGACGGCGTGACCATCTTCCTCACCACCCAGTATCTGGACGAGGCCGACCAACTCGCCGACCGCATCGCGGTCCTGGACCGCGGCAAGCTGGTCGCCGAGGGCACCGCGGACGAGCTCAAGCGCCGGATGCCCGGCGGTCACATCCGCCTCCAGTTCGCCGGCCTCGACGGTCTGGAGTCGGCCGCCGCCCTCTTCGGCGCCGCCACACCGGACCGCGACGCGCTCTCCCTGCAGATCCCCGGCGACGGCCGGATCCCCACCGTGCGCGCCGTCCTCGACGCCCTGGACACCGCGTCGCTGCAGGCCGAGTCCCTCACCGTGCACACCCCCGACCTCGACGACGTCTTCCTCGCCCTCACCGGCCGTCCGCAGCACGACGAGCGGTCCCCGCGGACCCGCCGGTCACCCGACTCCCGGATGGAGAACGCCCGATGAGCACCCCCTCGTACGCGCTGCGCGACTCGATGACGATGCTGCGGCGCAACCTCAAGCACGCGCGGCGCTATCCGTCCATGACGATCTCGATCGTCGCCATGCCCATCCTGATGATGCTGCTGTTCGTCTACGTCCTGGGCGGAGCGCTCGGCAGCGGCATCGGGCTCCCGAACGGCGCGGACGACCGGAGTGGGTACATCAACTACCTCGCGCCGGGGATCATCCTGATGGCGGCGACCTCGGGCGCGGTCGCCACCGCGGTGTCGGTGTGCACCGACATGACCGAGGGAATCATCAACCGCTTCCGCACCATGCCGATCTCGCGCGGTTCGGTGCTCACCGGTCATGTGGTCGGCAGCGTCGTCCAGACCATGGTCAGCCTCACCCTGGTCATCGCCGTCGCACTGGCCATCGGTTTCCGCCCGCACGCCACCCCCCTCGACTGGATCGCCGCGATCGGCCTGCTCGCCCTGCTGACCTTCGCCCTCACCTGGCTGGCCGCCGCGATGGGGCTGGTGGCCAGGACCGTCGAATCGGCGAGCAACGCCCCGATGCCGCTGACCTTCCTGCCCTTCCTGGGCAGCGCCTTCGTCCCGCCGGAGTCCATGCCGGCCGGAATCCGCTGGTTCGCCGAGTACCAGCCCTTCACCCCGATCAACGAGACCGTGCGGGGCCTGCTGACGGGCACGCCGATCGGCAACAGCGGGATGGCCGCCCTCGCCTGGTGCGTCGGCCTCGCCCTGGCCGGCTACGGGTGGGCGCGCATCGCCTTCCGCCGCCACGCCAAGCGCTGACCGGGCCCGACGACTCCGCCGCGCCCCGGGCACGCCACACCCCGACCACTCCACGCGACCATCCAACTGCGTTGCACACGGAAGGACTTGACCCATGTCACACGAACCCGCAACCCCCACGACGTCTTCGGCACCGTCGGCGCCCTCGTCAGCGCCGGCCGCGCGGCCGGCGCGGGAACCGCTCACCGAGCTGCCGATCACCCGCCCCGCGGGATGCCCCTTCGCCCCGCCCGCCGAACTTGCGGAACTGCGCGAGGAACAACCGCTCCGCCGGATGCGCTACCCCGACGGGCACCTCGGCTGGCTGGCCACCGGGTACTCCGTGGCCCGTGCGGTGGCCGCCGACCACCGCTTCAGTTCGCGCTACGAGCTGATGCACATGCCGTTCCCGGGCACAGCGGCCGTGGAGCTCCCGCCGGCCACGGTCGGCGACCTGACCGGCATCGACCCGCCGCACCACACCCGCTACCGGCGGCTGCTCATGGGCAAGTTCACGGTCCGTCGGATGCGCGAGCTGACCTCACGCGTCGAGCAGATCACCGCCGAGCACCTGGACGCCATGGAGCGACAGGGCCCGCAGGTCGACCTGGTGAAGGCTTTCGCGCACCCCGTTCCGGCGCTGATGATCTGCGAACTGCTCGGAGTGCCCTACGCCGAACGCGCGCGCTTCCAGCAGCACGCCATGACCGCGTCCAGCACGGAGGGGTCGGTGGAGGAGCAGTACGCCGCCATGGCCGCGCTCCAGGAGTTCGTCGGGGAGCTGGTGCGCGCCAAGCGCGCCCGGCCCACCGACGATCTGCTCAGCGACCTGACCGGCACCGACCTCACCGACGAGGAGCTGGCCGGCCTCGGGAGCTTCCTCCTGGGCGCGGGGCTGGACACCACCTCGAACATGATCTCGCTCGGCACCTTCGCCCTGCTGACCCATCCGGACCAGGCCGACGCCCTGCGCGCCGATCCCGGTCTCGCCGAGCAGGCGGTGGAGGAGCTGATGCGCTACCTCACCATCGCCCACACCGGGGTCCGGGCGGCGCTGGAGGACATCGAGCTGGAGGGGCAGTCGATCAGGGCCGGGGAGTCGGTCACCGTCTCCCTCCAGGCCGCCAACCGCGACCCGCAGCGCTTCCCCGACCCGGACCGCCTGGACCTGCGGCGCAAGGCCACCGGCCATCTCGCCTTCGGGCACGGCATCCACCAGTGCCTGGGCCAGCAGCTGGCCCGCGTCGAGATGCGCGTGGCCTTCCCCGCGCTGCTCACCCGCTTCCCTACGCTGCGGCTGGCCGTGCCGCCGCACGAGGTGCCGCTGCGCAACGACCTCTCCATGCACGGGGTGCAGCGCCTCCCCGTCACCTGGGACGCCGCGTAGAGCCCGGCTCCGCCCGGTGTCCGGGATGTGCCCGTCCGCGGCCGGCGGCCGGGCACGCCCCGTCGGCACACCGGACCCTGATGGACCGTCAGACCCCGAACGCCGCCGCGTACCGGATCACTCCGCTCGGCACGGCGTGGGACGCGTCCAGCACGAGGGCCATCAGCGCCTCGTCGGGCACGTCGAACGGGGCCCGGATGCCGAAGCGGGACGCCGGGACGAAGCCGAACCGCGGGTAGTAGTCGGAGTGACCGAGGACCACCACCAGGCCCTCGCCCTGCGCCCGGGCGGCGTCGAGCGCGGCGCGGATGGCGGCCGCCCCGGCGCCCCGGCGCTGGTGGGCCGGCAGTACCGCACACGGAGCCAGCGCCAGCGCGGGCCGGCCGTCGATGTGGCAGCGGGTGAGCAGGGCGTGCCCGGCGGGGGTGCCGTCCGGCGCCCGGGACACCAGGGAGAGGCCGTCGATCCAGGCTTCCGGGTCCGCGCGCAGGGCGTCCACCAGGTCGGCCTCCTCGGCTGAGGGGAACGCCGCGAGGTTGATCCCGCGGATCGCGGCGGCGTCCTCGGGCGTCTCGGAGCGGGTGGTCCAGGTGGTGCTCACGACAGTTCCGTTCTGGGTGCGGGGCCGACGACCGGCGCGATCCGGCGCCACGGTCCGAGGGCGCGGTGACAGGGGCCCGACGGTAACACTCCCGTCGCGGACCCCACCCCTGCTTTTCCCGCGCGCCCCGCCGCTCAGCAGTCGCAGCAGCCACAGCCATCGCAACAGTCACAGCTGTCGCAGCAGCAGCCGCAGCCGTCACCGCAGTTGCAGCAGTCGCAACAGTCGCAGCTGTGGCAGCAGCCCTCGCGCGTCTTGCGCGACCACGGCCCCTCGAACTCCGACGCGCAGCAGACCTTGCAGGTGCAGCACAGCCCGATGGCCACCGCGCAGCCCGCCCAGAAGCCGCGCGGCTTCTTCGGCGGCTGCGGGAAGTGCGGCGACCGGCCGTCGCCGCCGCCCGGTCCGCCGTCCCCGCCGCCGTAGCCACCGCCCGAGCCGCCGGGCGGAACCGGCCCGCCGCCGGCCGGGGCCTGCGGGACGTTCAGATGCTGCTGACCACCGGCGTACGGACCGCCGACCGGCGGCTGCCCGTACGGGGAACCCCCGTTGGGCACGCCCCCGTTCCCGTACGGGTTCCCGTAGGGATTGTTCCCGTAGGGATTGTCGGCATAGGGATTGTTGGCGTACGGGTTCCCGCCCTGCGGGTCGTAGGGGCCGGGCGTCGCGCCGTGGCCCTGGTGGGAGCAGGACGACGTCCCGAAGGCGCGGTCCACCGAGCGCCGCAGTTCGTGCACCAGCAGCACATGGACCAGGGCCGAGTCGGTGAACTCCACGTCGCGCAGCGCCAGTCGGATGCCGTGCAGTGCGTCGTCGCACAGCCGGCGGGCTTCGGCCAGGCCGGCGCCGGTGGCGGTGATCGGGTTCCAGGCGCCCTCGGCGGCGTCCGCCGCACGGTCCTCCACGGCGTCGAGGAGGTGGGCCAGTCGACCGAAGAGCCGGCCGGCCTCGGCCAGCGGCGCGGCGTTGCCGGGCCGGCCCGCCAGCACCGCGGTGTGTGCGAAGGCCGCGGCGGTGGCCGTCTCGGTCGGCTCGGTGATCACCGTCAGCAGCGTCCCCGGGCCGGCCAGTTCCTCGATGCCCAACTGCCGGTCCACCGCGTCGACGAGGACGGCGGTGTCGAAGCCGAGCGCGGCGCCGGTGCGGGCCCCGGCCCGGTCCCAGCCCGCGGCGACCCGGCGCGCCGCGGCGGCCATCGGACGGCGGCGCAGCACCCCGTTCCCGTCGGCGACGTGGTCACGGATCTTCGCCGAGGCGAGGACGAGGGACACCGACGCCGCGAGGCGCGCGCCCTCCCCCTGGGCGACCGAGGCGGTCCGCATCCCGCGCAGGGGGCAGGGGCCGGCGGTGCGGCGTCGGAGTTCGGTCCGGCCGGACTGGGCGTCGGTCAGCACCGAGACGATCAGGCCGTCGTAGTTGGTGACGATCCGTGCGAACTGGCCGTGGTCGGCGCGCAGCGCCAGACACAGGCCGCACAAGTGGGCCATCCACTCGGTCTTGAGCCCTTGGGTCAGCCGATGGGAACAGGGCCTGACGATTCCGAACATGTAAGAGCAAACCCCCCGTATGACATGAGCATGAGCCGGCAGCTGCGGCGGCAGGGAATGCTACCCACCGGGCCCGTGACCTGCGCGCACACCCCGCGCGCGGGGCAACACCCCAGGCGCCGAACCAGCATCGAACCGGCATCACGCCGAGCCCCGCACCGGGCCTCACCCTGACCGGATCAACCCGCCCACCCCCGCCGCCGTTCACTCTTTCTGCTGATACCACCGGGCCGCCCCGCCTGAGAGCATGACGGCGCCACCGCGCGGACGACCGGGCCGCGCCCGCGCCCGGCTCTCGACCGACGGTCCTCTTCCGGCATTTGGAGTCCCATGAAGGCGACGAGGTATCTGGCCGCGGCGTGCGCCGCGAGTGCGGCACTGGGCATGGGAACGGCCTCCGCCACGGCGCCGGCCGCGCCGGGCCCGGCCCTCCCCCGTGCGGTCCGGGCCACCCCGGCCCACGGCGTCCTGCTCGCCGACGCGGACAACGGCCGGACGCTCACCGTGCACACCGGGGACGTGATCGAGGTCCGGCTCACCGGTGAGCGCACCGGCGGCACGACCTACGCCTGGAGCGCTCCGGTCGCCGGCGGCACCGCGGTGCTCCGGCGCACGGCGGCCGGCGTGACACCGGCCGGCGGCACCACCGGACGCTTCGTCGCGGCCGGACGGGGCACCGCCACGCTCACCGCGCGGCGGACCTGTCACGCCTCCCCCGGCTCGCTCTGCGCACACCATGTCCTGCTCTGGAAGGCCACGGTCACGGTGGCGTGATCGGGCCTCAGCCCGCCGCCCCCAGCTGCCGGGTGGCCGCGTCGACGGTCTGGGTGAGCAGGGTGGCGATGGTCATCGGGCCGACACCTCCGGGCACGGGGGTGATCAGGCTCGCGACCGCCGCCGCGGACGGGAAGTCGACATCGCCGACGTTGCCGGGGTTGTAGCCGGCGTCGATGACGACGGCTCCGGGCTTGAGCTGGTCGCCGTGGAGGAAGCGGGGACGGCCGACCGCGGCGATCAGCACATCGGCCTCCCTGGTGTGGGCGGCGAGGTCGGTGGTGCGGGAGTGGCAGTAGGTGACGGTGGCGTCGCGGCCGAGCAGCAGCATCCCCACGGGCTTGCCGAGGATCGCGCTGCGCCCGACGACCACCGCGTGCTTGCCGGTCAGATCGACGTCGTAGTGGTCCAGGAGGTGCATGATGCCGCCGGGGGTGCAGGACGCGAAGCCGTCCATGCCGAGGCTCATCGCGGCGAAGGAGTGCGCGGTGACCCCGTCGACATCCTTCTCGGGGGCGATGGCCTCGAAGGCCGCGCGCTCGTCGATGTGCGGACCGACCGGGTGCTGGAGCAGGATGCCGTGCACACCGGAGTCGTCCGACAACTCGCCGATGGTGTCGACGAGTTGGGCGGTGGTGGTGTCGGCGGGCAGCGCGATGTGCCGCGACTGGACGCCGGCCTCGGCGCAGCGGTTGCGCTTCATCCGGACGTAGGTGACCGAGGCCGGGTCGTCGCCCACGAGGACGGTGGCCAGGCACGGCGCCCGGCCGGTGCGCGCGGCGAGTGCCGCGGCGCGCTCGGCGGCCTCCCCGACCATCCGACGGGCGAGCGCGCTGCCGTCCATCAGGCGGGCGGTGGGGGACGTGGTCTGCGACATGGCGCCTCCTGAGCGTCGTACGTCGTACGGGATCGCCCAGGCGCACGGCATTGGCCGAAGTGGCCGAGCCGCTTCCCGGTGGTACTCCACCCAAGCGCCAGTCACGGCTCGCGCACCACTTTAGGCGATGACCGGGAGACGGTGGGAACGGGTGTTCGCGGGCGGCGGCGCGGGCCGCCCGGGGTCAGGGGAATTGTTGCCCCGGACTGGAGGTGTACGGCGCGCTGGCGGCCTCCCATTGGCTGAGGATGCCGTCCCAGTCGTGCTGGGCGACGGTGACGGCGCTGGGATCCCAGGTGGGCGCCGCCGCCACCGGTGGCGGTGGGGATGACCAGGCGGCGTGGGCCTCCTGTGGCGTCCAGGAGGCATAGGGATCCTGTGGCGCCGCCCACGCGGCGGGGTGGCCGGGCGACGCCCAGGTGGCGTGCGGCTCGTACGGGGAGTGGGGCGGTGGAGCCTCGGTGCGGGGCTGGTGGCCGGCGTCGGCCGGGGCGGTGGGTTGGGCGTCGGCCATCCGTCGGTGGCGGCCGATGCGGTCCGGTGCCGTGGGGCGGGCGGTGTGGGACTCGGCGGCGAGTTGGTGGGCGCGGGCGGCCAGGATCGCCACGTCCAGGCCCAGTTCGGCGGCGAGCGCCGAGAGGTCGGCGCCGGTGTGGTGACTGTGCACCAGGACCGCGTCCAGCGCCGGTGACCAGGCCGGTTCGGTGACGGGCGGGGGCGTGGGGGCGGGCGGCGGCATGGGCGCGGGCGCGGCCGGGCGCGGGGGGATGCGGGTGGCGTCCGGCGGGGCGGCCGGGGCGACGGGGATGGTGGACGCGCTGCCCGCGGTGGTGGCCCGGGGCCAGCCGTTGCCGATCGCGGCTGCGGCGGCCGCGGCCGCGGCGGCCGCGGCGGCCGGCGAGATGGACCGGTTCTGCTCCGGCCGCTCCGGCCGCTCCGAGGTGTCGGCCCGACGGGCGGCGCGGCGCTCCCTGGCGGACTCGTCGAGCAGGCTCTTGGCCACCGCACGGGCGTCGTCCTTGCCGACCGTACGGCGGGCCAGGCGCACTTCGCGGGCGTCGAGGCCGAGCAGATCGGCGACCACCTCGTCGCTGCCCACGGTCACCGCGAAGGCGGCCAGGGTCCGCGAGCGGCGGGCCTCGGCCTCGTCGAGGAGTCCTTGCGTCCGGCGGACCTCGTCATCGCTGATGCAAAACGCCTGTGCGAGTACCGCGTGGCGCTCCCACAACTCCCTCGGTTCCATGTCAGCGTCAACGCCTTTTGGCCGGTGTTGGTCCGGTTCTCAATGAGAGATCACTGTAAGAGGTGATATTCCCTGCATCGCGCGCAGTGCTTTGGGATGTTATGAGACGGGGTATGCGGGGCCGACCGGGCGTATCCGCAGTGACCGATCGTCGGGACGCATCGTTTCAACGGCCATGAGTGTTCCCTCATCCGTCACCGTTGCCGGCCATGGCCGAACCGCCTTCGTCCCCCGCCCTCCGATGGACCCGTCCCTGCCGCCCGGCACGGAGGTCGCACCCGCGCCGCCGCGGATCAACGCCGAGGTCGTCCGGCAGACCCCCGTGTACGCGGGGCTGGTGCAGATCTGGACGGAGCGGTGCGCGACGGTGCCCGGGGTCGCCGATCCCGAATGGCAGCGACTGGTGTCCTACCGGGCACTGATGGAGGAGACCGAGATGGCGCTGACCGCGCTGCGGCCGCACCGGGCGCCGGACGTGCTGCCGCCGCGCCGCACCCTTCCGGTGCCGCCGGCCCGGTACGCGAGCGAACTGACACCGGTGCACGGCGGATTGCGGCCGCTCGCACACCCGTGACGGCACGGCCGGGGAGGGTGGCGCCTCCTCATGCCGGTGGGCCCGGGTGCCGGACCCGGGCCCACTGGGGTGGCGACGCGCTGGAACTCGACGACTAGAGCAGCCCGAGGAAGTCGAGGCCGAGGAGGCCGTGCCGGCCCAGGCCGTCGGCGAGGCGGGCCGACTCCTCGCGGCCGTCGTCGTCGCGCCGACCCGAGTCGCCGCGGCGCCCGCCGTCGCTACGGCGCCCGGAGTCGTCGTCGCGCCGACCCGAGTCGCTGCGACGGCCGCCGTCGTCGTCGCGGCGGCCGTAGTCGTCGTCCCGGCGGCCGTAGTCGTCGTCGTAGCGACGGTGCTCGCTGCTGCGCCCGTAACCGTCGTCGTAACGGGCGCGCCCGTGCCGGCCTTCGTGGCTGCCGCCCTTGCCGTGGTGGCGGGCCGGCTTGGCGTGGCACCGGCTGTGGGCGGGGCACAGCGTGGTGTGCGCGCTGCTGGGGGTCGTCGCGGTGGCGGCGCCCGCCGCCGGGACCACCAGGGTGGCCGCGGCGAGGCCGGCCACCGCAAGCCCGCGAGGAATCGAACGAAGCATTGTTCCACCTTTACTCAGCTGGGCAGAAAAGGAACATTCTGCTGCAATCGCGACAATAGGTCGGCCATCCAGCCCTGTGCGGAGACCCGCCGGAGGGTCACCGGAACGCAGCACCGGCCGCGCCACCCCGAGCACATCCCTGCCGCACGGCGTCACTCCGCCTTCGGCAGTCCTTCCAGCAGGGTGCCCAGGGCCTCCCCGACCAGGCGCGAGACGGTGTTCGGATCGGCGCTGGCCAGTGGCTCCTTTCCGACCACCACGCGCATCAGGCCGATGCCCAGCAGCCAGGACAGCGCCAGATCGCCGCGCAGCGCGCCGTCCTCGGCCCGCGAGAGGGTGGCCAGCACCTCGGCGTACTCGTCGCCAAGTCCCCGCAGCGCCTCGGCGATTTCGTCGCTGCCGCCGATGGAGCGGAGGCAGACCTCCAGCGACCGGTCGGCGCCGGGGCCGCGGCCCTCGGCGAGCATGCCGCGCAGTGCGACGTCGAAGAGTCGCTCGGCGGGGGTGCTGCGCAGCTGCTCCTGACCGCCGCGCGCCATCACCTCGCCGAACAGCGCCTTCTTCGACCCGAAGTAGCGGAACAGCAGGGCCTGGTTGACGCCGGCCCGGGCCGCGATGTCGCGGACCGTGGCGCGCTCGTAGCCGCGTTCGGCGAAGAGTTCCGAGGCGGCGTCGAGCAACAGCCGCCGGGTGCCCTGTGCGTCCCGGCGCTGCTCGCCGGCGCCGCCCCGCCGGGCCTCCCCCGCCGGCCGCGCCGCGACCTCCCGCGTTGCCTCCCGCATCGCCACTCCCCTTTCCGTCGGTCCGTCGGATGACCACCGTGGCCCGCCGTGCCGGCCATGACGACGGCCACAATCCATCGTTGACCGCCCCGAGCGCACGTCCTACCGTTGTAAGCAGGTGCTTACACAAGGGAGGTCACCGTGACCACAGCCGGCACAGCACCCGTCTCCTACCCCTTCAATATCGCTGAGAGCCTCGATCTTTCGGCAGAGTACGAGCGGGTGCGCAGTCGCCCCGGTCTTCTCAAGGTCAAGTTGGCATACGGCGAGCCCGCCTGGCTCGTGACGCGGTACGCCGAGGCCCGGTTCGTCCTGGGCGACCAGCGCTTCAGCCGGGCCGAGAGCGTCAAGCACGACGAGCCGCGGCAGTCCGAGGGAAGCCGTGACAGCGGCATCCTGAGCATGGACCCACCCGATCACACCCGACTGCGCACCCTGGTCGCCAAGGCGTTCACGGTCCGTCAGGTCGAAAGACTTCGGCCACAGGTCAGGGAGCTGACCCGGGAGCTGCTCGACGAGCTGGAGGCGGCCGGGCCGCCGGCCGACCTGGTCGACCGGTACGCCCTGCCCATCCCGGTGGCGGTCATCTGCCGGCTGCTGGGGGTGCCGACCGAGGACCGGCCGCAGTTCCGGGCCTGGAGCGACGCCGCCCTGTCGACGAGTTCCCTGACGGCCGAGGAGTTCGACGCCAATCGCGAGGAACTCCGGGCGTACATGGGGAAGTTGATCGCGCAGCATCGGAAGCATCCGCAGGACGACCTGATGACCGCGCTGATCGACGCGCGCGATGTCGACGACCGGCTGACGGAGCTCGAACTGGTCGATCTGTGCGTCGGCATCCTGGTCGCCGGGCACGAGACCACCGCCACCCAGATCCCCAACTTCGTACTGGCGCTGCTGGACCACCCGGAGCAGCTGGCCCTGCTGCGGGAGCAGCCCGAGCTGATCGGGGGCGCCGTGGAGGAGTTACTGCGGTTCGTGCCCCTGGGGAGCGGTGCGGGTCAGGCGCGGTACGCCACGGAGGACATCGATGTCGGGGGCACGCTGGTGCGGGCCGGCGAGCCCGTACTGGTCGCGGTGGGCGCGGCCAACCGCGACGCGCTGCGGTTCGACGCCCCGGGGAAGCTGGACATCCAGCGGACCGGCACCCAGCACCTCGGCTTCGGGCACGGCGTCCACCACTGCCTGGGCGCGCCGCTGGCCCGACTGGAGCTCCAGGAGGCGCTCTCCGCGCTGATCACCCGGTTCCCCGGGCTGCACGTGGCCGGGGACATCGAGTGGAAGACCCAGATGCTGGTGCGCGGTCCGCGGGTCCTGCCGGTGGGGTGGTGAGCGCGGTGACGTGGAAGGTGGAGATCGATCCGGGGCTGTGCATCGCCTCGGGTTCCTGCCCGGCGATCGCACCGGAGCTGTTCGCGCTGGACGGGCCGCGCGCCCGGGCGGTGCGGGAGGAGATCCCCGAGGACGAGCGGGCGTTGGACGCGGCCGAGGTGTGCCCGGCGATGGCCATCACGGTGCGGGACGCGTCCGGGCAGGTGATCGGCCCCCTGCCGTAGCGGGATCCGGGGGCAGTCGGCGGGGCGCGGCCGGGGGCCGCGCCCCGCTGCGCGCGCCCGGGCGCCGATCGGGCCGCGGGAGTCGCGGTCCTGACGGTCGGCCAGGAATCCGGGTGGGCGAACTCGGCGCGCACCCCTTGCCAAGGCGAGATAGTACGTGTTCGGATTATCTTCGTCAGGATGCCAGCAGCATGGCATCACCGCAGATCAGAGCATGTCCACAGGACCACGGCGACGGGCCGGCAGCGTCCCGTCGCGCGCACCGACGACCACCCAGCCCCCGAACGCGTCTTCTGGAGGGTCCCCGTGTTCGACCTCTCGTCCGTCGATCTGCTCGACGTCTTCACCCGCCAGCTGCGGCTGTGCAAACTGCGCGCCGACGAACACGTCGTGGTGCTGGCCGAGCCGGACAGTCGCGGCGACTACGTCGCGGCGGCGTTCGGCGCGGCCAAGGCGTGCGGCGCGCATGTCATCGCCGCGACCGTCCCCGGTGGCACGCCCGCGCCGATGCCCAGCACGCACACCGGCGCCGGCCCCGGGCTGACCTCCGTCCTCAACGACACCACCGCCCAGGACCTGCTCAAATCGGCGGACCTGGTGGTCGATCTCACCCGCGAGGGCTTCATCCACGCCCCGGTCCAACAGGAGATCCTCCGGACCGGCACCCGCATCCTCTTCGTCTGCGACGCCCCCGAGGTGCTGATCCGCAACCTCCCCAAGGAGGAGGACAAGGCCGAGGTGCTGCGCGGCGTCGAGCTGCTCCGGCGGTCGTCGCGGATGCGGGTGCGCTCCGCCGCCGGCACCGACCTGACCGTCCAACTCAGCGGCTCCAAGCCGGAGTTCCAGTGCGGCTTCGCCGACGATCCGGGCCGGTGGGACCACTGGCCGAGCACCATGGTGCTGTGCTGGCCGGAGTTCTCCGACGGGCAGATCGTGCTGGCCCCGGGCGACATCCTGCTGCCGTTCAAGGAGTACGTCCGGGAGCCGGTGACACTGCGGATCGCCGGCGGCCACATCGAGAAGGTCAGCGGCGGCGCCGACGCCGACCTGCTCGCCACGTTCTTCGAGGACTCCCGGGACACCTGGGCGCGCAGCCTGTCGCACCTGGGCTGGGGGCTGATGCGGACCGCCGACTGGTTCGCCACCGCCATGTACGGCAAGGACGAGCTGATGGGCATGGACGCCCGGGCCTTCGCCGGCAACTTCCTGTGGTCGACGGGCCCGCACCCCGTACTGGGCCGCGAGTCCTACGCCCACCTCGACATCGCCATGCGCGGCTGCTCGGTGACGGTCGACGGGACGGAGGTGGTGGTGGACGGCCGGCTCGTCGACGACGCCCGGCCCGCCGACGGCTGACCGGCCGCCGCGTCCCGTCCCCTCGTGTCCGTGCGGAACGTCCTGGAGGAAGCATGGTGCCCAGTCAGTCCTACGAAGTCACCATCACCGGCGGCGGTCTCGGCGGCCTGACCGCGGCGCTGGCGCTGCGCCAGCGCGGGCTGCGGGTCACCGTCCTGGAGCAGGCGCCGCTGCTCGGCGAGGTCGGCGCCGGCATCCAGACCGCGCCCAACGCCAGCCGGATCCTGCTCGGGCTGGGGCTGCGCCGGCAGTTGGAGGCGATCCACACCGAACCGCTCGACCAGGTGCGGCGGCGCTGGCAGGACGGCCGGGTGGTGGCGCTCACGCCGCTCGGCCAGGCGTGCAAGGACCGGTTCGACGCCCCGTACTGGCACTACCACCGCGCCGATCTGCACCAGGTGCTCATGGCGGCCTGTCTCGATCCGACCGGTCCGGGCCCGGTCGTGACGATCCACACCGCGAGCCGGGTGGTCGAGCTGGACCGCGCCCGGCCCGAGCGGCCGGTGGCGGTCACCGACGACGGGCGGCGGTTCGCCGGCGACGTGCTGATCGGCGCGGACGGCGTCCGCTCGCGGGTGCGGGAGCTGATCGGGGCGCCGGACACCCTGCTGTTCTCCGGGGAGATGGCCTACCGGGCCCTGATCCCGGGCGAGCTGATCGCCGCCGACCCGGCCACCCGCTGGCTGGTGGACCGCTTCCAGAGCACCATCTGGTACGGGCCGGAACGGCACCTCGTCCACTACCTGATCCGCGGCGGCGCGTATCTGAACGTGGTGGCCTGTGTGCCGTGCACCGACGAGGTCGCCGAGAAGTGGACGGTGCCCGCCACCCCGCAGGACCTGGTGGACGCCTTCCCCGGCTGGGACGACCGGGTGCCGGCGATGCTGTCCAAGGCCAAGGAGGACGTCGGCTGCTTCGCCCTGTACCACCGGCGGCGGGACCCGGTCTGGACGGACGGGCACGTGGCGCTGCTCGGCGACGCCTGCCACGCCATGCTCCCCTACCAGGCGCAGGGCGCCTCGCAGGCCATGGAGGACGCCGCGGTGCTGGCCGAGGAGCTGGGGGCGGTCACCGCCTCCGGGGTGCCGCAGGCGCTGCGCCGGTACGTCGACCGGCGCGCCAAGCACGCCGGGATGGTGCAGGAGGCGTCCTTGCAGAACAAGACCTTCTACCACTTCCCCGACGGCCCCGAGCAGCGGGCCCGGGACGCGCAACTGCGCCGCTTCGACGGCGAGTCGGACCTCTCCTACGACTGGCTGTGGCGCGGGACCCCGCTCAACGACCCCGACCAGGTGGCGTTCTCCTATCCGTTCGCCCGCTGAGGCCCCACCGCACCGGACGCGCCCGGCCCGGGCCCCGCCGGGAACCGGCCCGACGACACGAACAGGAAGCCCATGAAACCCGCCCCCTTCCGCTACCACCGGGCCCGCGACGTCCACGGCACCACCCAGTTGCTGGCCGAACTGGGCGAGGACGCCAAGGTCATCGCCGGCGGGCAGAGCCTGGTCGCGATGATGAACTTCCGACTGGCCCGGCCGAGTCACCTCGTCGACATCGGCGCCCTGCGCGCACTCGACCACCTCGGCGCCGGGCCCGACGGCGCCCTGCACATCGGCGCACTGACGACCCATCACACCGTGGAGACCGCCCCCGACGAGGTGTTGGGCACCGGGTTCGCGGTGCTGCGCCGGGCCATGGGCTGGATCGGCCATCTGCCGATCCGGACCCGCGGCACGGTCGGCGGCAGCGTCGCGCACGCCGACGCGACCGCCGAGTGGTGCCTGCTCGCGGTCGCCCTCGGCGCCCGGCTGCGCGTCGCCGGCCCCGGCGGGCAACGCCGGGTCCCGGCCGAGGAGTTCTTCGTCGGCCCGTACACCAGCGTTCTGGAGCCCGACGAGCTGCTCACCGAGATCGTCTTCCCGCGGCCCGCACCGCACGCCGCGCTCACCGAATTCGCCGAGCGCAAGGGGGACTTCGCGCTCGTGTCGGCGGTCGTGGACCTCGACATCGACGGAGGGCGGGTGCGCGGCGGCCGGGTGGGGCTCGGCGGGGTGGCGCCGGTGCCGGTCCGGGTGCCGGCGGCGGAGGCGGTGCTGGCCGGCGGCGGATCATTCGCCGAGTGCGCGGCGGTGGCGGCCGCGGCCGTCGATCCACCGGACGACGCGGGCGGCAGCACGGCCTACCGGCGGCAGCTCGTCCGGGCCCTGGTCGAGCGGGCCTGCGCGGAGGCGGCGGAAGCGACGGAGCGGCGGGAGGCGGGGCGGCGATGACCCGGGGCGAGAACGGTGCGCGGCAGGGCGAGGGGCGGCTGATCGGGCGGTCCGTGCCGCGGCGGGAGGACCCCCGGCTGCTGACCGGGCGCGGGCGGTTCGTCGACGACATCGCGCTGCCGGGCATGCTGCACGCGCAGTTCGTCCGCAGCACGGTCGCGCACGGCGAGATCACCGCGATCGATCTGAGCGCGGTGCGCGCGGTGCCGGGGGTGGTCGCCGCGTTCACCGCGGAGGACCTGAAGGCGGGCGACATCATCGCCCGACTCGACCGTCCGCCACAGGAGTTCGTCACCACGGCGATGCCGGTACTGGCCCGCGACCGGGTGCGGTACGTCGGCGAGCCGGTCGCGATCGTGGTCGCCCGCGACGCCTATGCCGCCGAGGACGGGATCGAGGCCGCCCGGGTCCGCTACGCCGTCCGCCCCCCGGTGACGAGCGAGGCGGCGGCGCTGGCCGACGGCGCTCCGCTGGTCCACGCCGAGGCCGCCCGCAACACCCTGGTGGACGTGGAGCTGTTCGCCACCGACGGCATCGACGAAGTCTTCGCCGCCGCCGACCGCGTGGTCCGGGTGGAGGCCCGCACCGGCCGGCAGAACGCCCTGCCGCTGGAGACCCGGGGCGCGGTGGCGCACTGGGACGACCGGGAGGAGCAGCTGGTCCTCCACACCTGCACCCAGGTCCCGCACCAGGTGCGGACGGTGGCGTCCCGGTGCCTGCGACTGGCCGAGCGGGCGGTGCGGGTGGTGGTGCCCGACATGGGCGGCGGCTTCGGGTTGAAGTGCGTGGTGGGGCGGGAGGAGATCGCCGCGGCGGCGGCCGCGCTCCGGCTGCGGCGCCCGGTGAAGTGGATCGAGGACCGCAAGGACGCGCTGTCGGCGTCGTTCCTCGCCCGCGAGCAGCACTACGACGTGCGGGCCGCCTTCGACGCGAACGGCCGGATCCTGGCGCTGGACGCGGACGTGGTGTGCGACATGGGCGCCTACTCCTGCTATCCGTTCACCGCGGGCATCGAACCGCTGATGGCCGCCGCGGAGATGCCGGGGGTCTACACCGTGCCCGCCTATCGGGTGCGCGGCCGGGCGGTCGCCACCAACAAGGCGCCCTCCGCCCCGTACCGCGGGGTCAGCCGCCCGCAGTACGTGATGGTCATGGAGCGGCTGTTCGAGCGCGCCGCCCGGGAACTGGACCTCGACCCGGTGGAGATCCGCCGCCGCAACCTCATCACCTCCTTCCCCTACACCGGCGTCAACGGCATCACCTACGACCCCGGCTCCTACCGGGAGTCGCTGGACCTGTGCGAGCGGACGCTGCGCGCGGAGGGCTGGTACGACAGGCAGCGCACGGCCCGTGCCGAGGGCCGCCACGTGGGGATCGGATACGCCTGCTTCAGCGAGCGGACCGGCTACGGCTCCGCCGCCTTCGCGCAGCGGAAGATGGCGGTCGTCCCCGGCTTCGACCTCTCCGAGGCGCGGATGGATCCCAGCGGGGCGGTGACCGTCACCACCGGGACGATGAGCCATGGGCAGAGCCACGAGACGACCCTGGCGCAGATCGTCGCGGACGAACTCGGCCTGGACCTCGACAAGGTGCGGCTGCACCAGGGGGACACCGATCGGGTCCCCTACGGCTGGGGCACCTTCGCCAGCCGTTCGGTCGCGATCGGCGGCAGCGCCGTACGGCTGGCCGCCGGGCGGCTCGGCGACAAGCTGCGCGCGCTCGCCGCGGCCCGCTGGGACGTTCCCGTGGACCGGACCGCCCTCGGCCGCGGCGAGGTGTTCCGCCGGGACGATCCCGACACCGCGATCGGCTACGTCGAACTGGCCGAACTCGCCTATCTACGAGCCGATCTGCTGCCCAAGGACATCGAGCCGGGGCTCACCGCCACGGCGTCGTTCGACGTCTTCAACGACGGCACGTTCTCCAACGCCACACACGGCACCGTCGTCGAACTCGCCCCCGACACCGGCCGGGTGGAGATCCTGCGCTACGTCTGCGTCGAGGACTGCGGGGTGGCCATCAACCCGCAGGTGGTGGAGGGCCAGTGCCGGGGCGGGATCGCCCAGGGCATCGCCGGGGCGCTGTTCGAGCGGGTGACCTACGACGCCCAGGGCGAGCCGTCGGCGACCAGCTTCATGGACTACAAGGTGCCCACCGCGCACGAGATCCCCGACGTGGCGATCCACCATCTCCAGACGCCGTGCGCGTTCACCGAGACCGGCGCGAAGGGCGCGGGCGAGGGCGGCACGATCGGCGCCCCCGCGGCCGTGCTCAACGCCGTCAACGACGCCCTGCGCCCCACCGGCGTGGAACTGGACGACACCCCGATCACCCCCGAGACGGTGCACCGCGCGCTGCACCGCCGGCACTACCAGGAGAGCACCCGATGACCACGCACTCCCGGCCGACCGACGCCCCCGCCGCCGACGCCCCCGCCCCGGAGGCGCCGGAGCTCCAGCTGATGGTCCTCGACGTGAACGGGGAGCGGCACGAGGTGATCACCGAGCCGCGCCGCACGCTGGTGGACGTGCTCCGCCACGAACTGCGGCTGACCGGCACCCACGTCGGCTGCGAGCACGGCATCTGCGGCGCCTGCACGGTCCTGGTCGACGACCGGCCGGTGCGGGCCTGCCTGATGTTCGCCGCGCAGGCGGAGGGGGCCCGGATCCGCACCGTCGAATCGCTGTCGGCGGGGTCCTGCGGCCGGCCCGACGAACTCGGCGATCTGCAGCGCGCGTTCCGGGAGCGGCACGCCCTGCAGTGCGGCTTCTGCACGCCCGGGTTCCTGATGCTCGCCGAGGGTTTCCTCGCCGAGCGGCCGGACGCCGACCGGGAGCAGATCCGCGAGGCGGTCGCCGCCAACCTGTGCCGGTGCACCGGCTACCAGCCCATCGTGGAGGCGATCGAACAGTGCGCCGCGGCCCGGCGGGCGGCCCGGCCCGACGCCCGGAAGGAGAAGTGATGCAGCTCAGCAACACGGTGCCGGTGAACGCCGCGCCGGATGCGGTGTTCGCCCTGGTCAACGACGTGCAGCGGGTGGCGTCCTGCATGCCGGGCGCGGTGCTGGACGGCCGGGACGGCGATGCCTGGCAGGGGCGGGTGCGGGTCAAGGTCGGGCCGATCACGGCCGCGTACGCCGGCACGGTGCGGTTCCTGGAGACCGACGCCGACCGCCGGCGGCTGCGGGTGCAGGCCCGCGGCGCGGACGCCCACGGCAACGGCGACGCGGAGGCGGAGGTGACGCTGACCGTCACCGAGGCACCGGAGGGAGCGCGGCTGGAGCTGGTGACGGATCTGGTGATCCGGGGCAAGCTGGCCCAGTTCGGCAAGGGCGCGATCGGCACCGTCTCGACGCGGATCCTGGAGCAGTTCGCCCGGAACCTGGGCGGGTTGCTGGCGGCCGAACGGGGCGGCACCGCGACGACGACGCCGGTGACGACAGCGGCGCCGGCCGGTCCGGTGCCGGCACCTGCGCCAACCACCGCTGCCGGAGCGGATCTTGACGGGCTCTCGGTCGTCTTCGGACCCGCCCTCAGGCCCGTGCTGGCCAAGTACGGCCCGTTGGCCGTCGCGTTCGCGGTCGGGGTGGGCGAGGGCTGGTTGCTGGGGCGGCTCGCGGGGATGCGGCGGGAGCTGCGGACACTGCACCGGGGGCGGGCATGAGCCACTACGGGACGGCCACCGACCGGACCTACGAACGGGCCGGCTTCGGCGCCCCGGTGCGTCGCGGTCGGCGGCCGGCGCTCATCGTCGTCGATCTGACCCGGGGGTTCACCGAGGACCGGTTCCCGACCGGTGCCGATCTGACCGAGGTCGTCGCGGCAACCGCCCGGCTGATCGAGGCGGGCCGGCCCGCCGGCGTCCCGGTCCTGTTCACCGCGATCGCCTACACCTCCGCCGAGGTGGCCGGTGACCACATCACCTGGCTGCGCAAGGCGCCGGGCCTGGGCACCCTGTTGGAGGGCGGCGAGGCGGTCGCCCTCGATCCGCGACTGCCGCGGCGGGAGAGCGATCCGCTGGTGGTCAAGAAGGGCGCCTCGGCGTTCTTCGGCACCCCGTTGGCCGCCACCCTGACCGGGCTGGGCTGCGACACCGCGGTGGTGTGCGGCGCGACCACCAGCGGCTGCGTACGGGCCACCGCGGTCGACGCGGTGCAGTCCGGGTTCCCGGTGCTGGTGCCGCGGGAGTGCGTCGGGGACCGGGCGGCGGGCCCGCACGACGCCGCCCTCTTCGACATCCAGGCCAAGTACGGCGATGTCATCGCGCTGGAGGACGCGATCGGCTATCTGGGCGGGCCGGCGGGCGACTGAGCGGCCACGACCGCCGCATCCGCCGTGCCCGTCGCCCGCCGCGCCTCCCGCCCCTCCCCCTTGCGCCATCAGGAAGGTGACCGTCATGCCTCAGTACCGGCAGCACGAGGACTACCAGCAGTACGGGAAGTACGGAGAACACGGGGAGTACGGGGCACGCGAGCAGGCCCCGGAGTCCCGGCGGCCCGCCGCGTCCGGCCGGTCCGTTCTCCAGTCCGCGCTGGCGGACCTGGCCGACGTGCCGGCCACCAGCCGATGGGTGCGCTCGGGGGCCACCCGGCTGCACGTCCTGGACTACGGCGGGGACGGGCCCGCCCTGGTGGTCCTGCCGGGCATCACCAGCCCGGCCGTCACCATGGACTTCGTGGTGCGGGAACTCACCGATCTGGTACGGCCGTTGGTGCTCGACGTGCGCGGGCGCGGGCTGTCGGACGGGAGCGCCGACGGCCCGTCGGACGACGGCGACGGCGACGGCGACGGCGACGGGCGCGGCTACCGGCTGGAGGTCTACGCCGAGGACACCGAGGCGGTGATCGAGGGGCTCGGGCTGGCCCGGCCGCTGCTGTTCGGGCACTCCATGGGCGCGCGGATCGCGGCGGTGGTCGCGGCCCGCGGCAGGGTCGCGATCGGCGGCAGCGTGCTGGCCGATCCCCCGATGAGCGGGCCGGGCCGCGGCCCGTACCCCACCACGCTGGCGGCGTTCCTGGGGCAGTTGGCGGAGGCCGAGCGGGGCACGGACGCCGAGGAGGTCGCCCGGTCGTGGCCGCGGTGGCCGCGTCGGGAACAGGAGTTGCGGGCACGGTGGTTGTCCAGCTGCGACCGGCGGGCGATCGCCGCCACCCACCGCGGTTTCGAGACCGAGGACTTCTTCGCCTGGTGGCCCGCGGTCACCGGCCGCACGGCGCTGCTGTACGGCGCGCAGAGCCCGGTGGTCACCGCGGCCGGGGCGCAGGAGGCGCGGGCGTCGCTGCCGTCGGCCGCGGTGACCGCGGTCCCGGACGCCGGCCACATGCTCTTCTGGGACAACCCGCCGGCCGCACGGGCCGCACTGCGTGCGGCGCTGCGCCCCATGGTGGGGTGAGCGGGACGGGCCGCCCGCGGGAACCGTCCCCGCGCACCGTGATTGAGTTGCCCCATGGCTGACGAGACCACATCCTCCGCTCCCGGATCCCCCGAGGCTCCCCGCACCGCCGAAGCCGGTGTGGCGATCCCGCACGCCCTGACGGCGGCGCCCGGCTATCAGGTGCGCCGGCTCTACCAGGCGTATCTGGCCGTGTGGGTGCGCGCGGTCGATCCGACGCTGACCGGGCCGCAGTTCGCGGTGCTGACCGCGGTGGACGCGACGCCTGGACGGGATCAGCGGTCGATGGCGTCGGCGGTGGCGCTGGACACCTCCACGATGGCGGACGTGGCCCGGCGGCTGGAGGGCCGGGGGCTGATAGTCCGCCGCACCGACACCGCCGACGGCCGCCGCAAGCTGCTGTTCCTGACCGAGGAGGGCGAGCGGACGCTGCACGCGGCGCGCGAGCGGACCCGGCAGCTGGACGAGCGGCTGTTGGCGCCCTACGGCGCGGGGCAGCGCGCCGATGTGATGCATCTGCTGACGTCGCTGGCCGACCGCTGGGAGGGCCTGGCCGCGGATTCCTGACCGGCACCCGGCGCTCCGTGCGGCGGGGCGCCGGGCCCGACATCGGTCCGGCGCCCCCGACAGCCCGGCGCCGGCGCCCGCCCCGTGACATCGCGCAGTCCTACGTCTTCGCCGACTACGCCGAGGCCGGTCGGCTCTACCGCGCGCACCGGCCCGCTTCAGCCGCACCCCCGCGTACGCCGCCTTCCTGAAGGGAGACGTGGGGATGCTGCTGGCCCACCCGATGCTCCTCGATGCGGCCGACCGGGCCCGCGTCCCGTACGCGCACGCCGCCTTCCCCATGAAGGACGGGGGCGCGGCGCCGCCGGCTCCGAGCGCCTGCGGGCGCAGCGGTCCGGACGCGCCCTGCGGGAGTTCATCGACCAGATGCCCGACGCCGAGTTCCAGCCCGTCGGGAGGAGCACCCGGCCGAAGGTCCGGGACGCCCTGCGGCGGCGGATCGGTGCCGCGGTCGAGCCCGGCGGCGACCCGCGGGCCCTGCTCAAGTCGCTCCAGCGGACGGCGGGGGAGGCCGAGGCGGCGCGGTCGGCGAACGACGCCGGGTAGCGGCGCCGGCGCCCCGAAGTGCGCCACTTGCGGACCTCCCGGCTCCCTTCCGGGGGCGAGGTGCGACGATGGGGCCTGTCATGGATGCGGGGCACGTTCTCAGGGGGCTGCGCGCCGCGGTGTTCGCGGCGGTCTGCGTGCTCCTGGCTGCGCTCGGGCACGCGGTGATGTCGGATGCCGCGGTGCCCGGCTGGATGCTGCTCGCGGCCGGTCTGACGACCGCGGCCGGGGCCTGGTGCTTCGCCGCACGCGAACGCGGCCCCGTACTGGTGGGATTGCTGACCGTCGGTACCCAGGCCGCCCTGCACAGCGCGTTCTCCCTGGGGCAGGCGATGGCCGGCGCCGGCACGGACCGGGCCGCCCTCGCCCGCGCGTGGGCGAACACCTGGCTCTGCGGCGCCCAGGGGCTGTCGCTCCAGGAGATCGACGCGGCGCGGGCGCAGACCCCGATGGGGCAGCCGGACGCGACCGGGTCGATGGGCTCCATGGGTTCGATGGGTTCGATGGGTTCGATGGACCCCTCGGCCGGCATGGGCGGCACGGGCCTGTCGCACGGCGCGATGTCCCATCTGGGCACGGCACATACCGATATGTCCGCCATGGGCATGCACGGCAGCGCCGGCGGCATGCTCGCGGCGCACCTGTTGGTCGCCCTGCTCAGCGCGTGGTGGCTGTGGGGCGGCGAGCGGGCGGCGTTCCGGCTCGTACGGAGCGTGTCCGCCTGGCTGTTCGCGCCCCTGCTGCTGGTGCTGCGGGCGGTGCTGCCGGTGTCCCGTCCGGTCCCGCGCCCCGCCCGGCAGGAGCCGCGGTGCGCGGTGCGGCAGCTGCTGCTGGCGCATGCGATGTCCTTGCGGGGTCCCCCGCGTGAGCCGGCTGTCGGCTGACAGCACGGTCGAATTCCCGAGCCGGAACGACGGACGGGCACCGCGGGCCACTGCCCCGTGCCCGGTGTTCCGGCTGCGACTTCACCGGTCGTCCGCGCCGTGGCGCGGTGGCCGGATCACGCGAAGGACTCCGAAGGACTCCCGATGATGAATCCTGTCCGGATGCCGGTGGCGCCGCCGCCCGCGTCCGATTCCCGCCAGAGGGAGGGCCGCGGCGGACGCCCGGCGCTCCCCGGCAGTTCAGCCCGCCCGTCGCCCCGTCCGGAGGCCGGCGAGCAGCGCCTCGACGGCGGCCGGGGCCGCCTCGTCCTCGTGCGCGGTGGCGTCGCCGAGGGCCGTGGTCAGCGCTCGCGCCCTGGCCTCCCACCGGCGGCAGTCGCGGCAGCCCGCGAGGTGGTCGTCGAGATGGTGGACGGTCAGCCCCGGGGGCAGCGCCTCGCCGTCGAGGCGGGCGGAAAGTGCCGTACGAATGCGCGAGCAGAGCATGCGCCCAGTCTCCCCGAATTGGTCCGGACCGGCGAGGGGTGGTTGTGAATGCGTGACGACGAGAGGGTCACGGCCTGGGCGCTGGCCGCCCGGGACGGCGACGAACGGGCCGTCGAGCAGTTCGTACGGGCCACCCAACTCGATGTGCGGCGGTATGTGACGCACCTCAGCGGGGAGGCCCAGGCGGCCGACGACCTGGTGCAGGACACCTATGTGCGGGCGCTGCGGGGGCTGCCGCGGTTCGAGGGCCGGTCGTCGGCGCGGACCTGGCTGCTGACGATCGCCCGGCGGGTGGTGGCGGACCGGATCCGCACCCACGCGGTGCGCCCCCGGCTGTCGGCGACCGACGACTGGCAGTCCGCCGCCGAGCGGGTCCAGCCGCGCGGGGTGCCGGGCTTCGAGGAGGGCATCGCGCTCGCCGAGTTGCTGGCGGCCCTGACGCCGCAGCGGCGGGAGGCGTTCGTGCTCACGCAGCTGCTGGGGCTGTCGTACGCGGCGGCGGCCGGGGTGATGGGCTGTCCGGTGGGGACGGTGCGCTCGCGGGTGGCCCGGGCCCGGGAGGCGCTGATCGCCCTGCTGGCGGAGGCGGAAACCGGGGCCGAGGCGGAAGCCGGGGCCGTGGTGCCTGCCGACGGGGTGGGCCGGCAGCGGGCGGCGGACCCCGCCCCGCGCGGCGCACCGCACCACAGACCGGGGCCGGCTGAGCTGCGACCGCGCCGGCTCACCGCCGCGGTGGCCTGACCGGCCGGGCGCGGCGGGCCGCTGGGGCTCATGGGCAGGCGGTGGCCGGCCCGTGAGCCCCGGTGGCGGGACGCCACGCCCCCGTCCCTACTGGCCGGGGCGTACCGCCCGGGCGGTGACGACCAGCGGCGGACTGTCCCGGAAGTGCAGGGTGAAGGTGAGGCGGTCGCCGGGGGCCAGCCGGGGCGGCGGGCTGATCATGATGTCGAGGGTGGTCGGCGTCATGGTGAGCGCGCCGCGGGCGGGGACGGTGGCGCCCTGGACCATGGCCATGGACCGGGCGTTGCGGCCGACTTCGACGTCCCGGCTGAGCATGGTGCGGTGACCGGGCGGTCCGGTGACGCCGGTCAGCACGTCGTTCGCGGTGCCGGCGTTGCGGATCGTGAAGAACGCCGCGGTGGCGTCGTTCCCGCCGGGGATCAGCACCCGGCCCTCGGCGGCGGTCAGCCGGGCGGGCGTGCCGGCGTTGCCGGTGACGGTCCAGGCGGTGAGGGCGCCGAGGGTCGCCAGGCAGGTGACCAACGGCACGGCACCGGCGGCGAGGCGTGAGCGGTTCATACGGATTCCCGAGTGCCCCGGGACCGGGGCGGGTTGGCGCCGGAGCGCGGTGCGTGCGGACGGCGGCGGGAGGTGCGGCCGGCGCCCGGTGGTTGCCAGGCGCGGAGCCGCAGGCTGTTGCCGACGACCAGGAGGGAGCTGGCGGACATGGCCGCCGCGGCCAGCATCGGGTTGAGCAGCCCGACGGCGGCCAGCGGCACGGTGACGAGGTTGTAGCCGAAGGCCCAGAGGAGGTTGCCGCGGATGGTTCCCAGGGTGCGGCGGGCGAGGCGGACGGCGTCGGCGATGGCCTGGAGGTCCTCGCGGACGAGCGTGACGTCGGCGGCGCCGATCGCCGCGTCGGTGCCGCTGCCCATGGCGACGCCGAGGTCGGCGCGGGCCAGGGCCGCCGCGTCGTTGACCCCGTCGCCGACCACCGCGACCCGGCCGCCCTGCTCCCGCAACGTCGCGACCAGCGCGGCCTTGTCCTGCGGGCTGGCCTGGGCGTGCACCTCGGTGATGGCGAGCTGCCGGGCCACCGCACGGGCGGTGGCCGCGCGGTCCCCGGTGGCCAGCACCGGCCGCAGGCCCAGCCGGCGCAGGTGGTCGACGGCGCGGTAGCCGTCGGGGCGCAGGGTGTCGCCGAGGGCGAGGACCGCCGCCGGGGCGCCGTCGACGGTGACCAGGACCGCGGTGTGCCCGGCGGCCTCGGCGGCGCGGACCGCGTCCGCCAGTGCGGCGGGCAGTTCGTCGGGGTCGTCGGGCGGGCGGACCACGGTGACCGTGCGTCCGTCGATCACCCCCCGGACGCCCAGGCCCGGTGTCGCGGTGAAGTCGACCACCGCGGCGGCCGGTTCGAGCGGCGCATCGCTCCCGTGCTCGCGGGCGTAGGTGAGGACGGCGCGGGCCACGGGGTGCTCGGAGCCCTGCTCCACGGTGGCGGCGAGCCGCAGCACCTCGTCCGGGTCGGGGCCGTCCGGGCGGGCCGTGAAGGCGGTGACGGCCATCCGGCCGGTGGTGAGGGTCCCGGTCTTGTCGAGGACGACGGTGTCGATGCGGCGCAGGCGTTCCAGTGCCCGCGGGCCGCTGACCAGGATCCCGAGCTGGGCGCCGCGGCCGGTGGCGGCCAGCAGCGCGGTCGGGGTCGCCAGGCCCAGCGCGCACGGGCAGGCGACGACGAGCACGGCGACCGCCGCGGTGACCGCGGCCTGCGGGTCGGCCCCGGCGCCGAGCCAGAATCCCAGGACGGTGACCGCGATGGTCAGGACGGCGGGGACGAAGACCGCCGCCACCGCGTCCGCGAGCCGCTGGGCCCGGGTCTTGCCGGTCTGGGCGTCCTCCACGAGCCGGGTGATCCGGGCGAGTTGGGTGTCGCCGCCCACCGCGTCGGCGCGTATCTCCAGCAGTCCGCCGGAGTTGACCGCGCCGCCGACCGCCTCGGAGCCCGGTCCGACCTCGACCGGATGGCTCTCGCCGCTGATCAGGGAGAGGTCCAGGGCCGAGCTGCCCGAGACGACGGTGCCGTCGGTGGCCACCCGTTCGCCGGGCCGGACCAGGAACCGGTCGCCGACCTGCAACAGGCCGATCGGCAGGCGGCGTTCGGCGCCGTCCGCGCCGCGCACCGACACCTCCTTGGCGGCGAGCTCCGCCAGGGAGCGCAGGGCGGCGCCGGTGCCGCGCCGGGCCCGGGCCTCCATCCGCCGCCCGGCCAGCACGAACAACGGCACGCCGACGGCGGCTTCCAGGTAGAGGTGGGCGGTGCCGTCACCGGCCGCGGGGAGCAGGCTGAACGGCATCGTCATGCCGGGCGTGCCGGCCCCGCCGAGGAACAGCGCATAGCCGGACCAGCCGAACGACGCGACGACGCCGAGGGACACCAGGGTGTCCATGGTCGCGGCGCCGTGCCGGAGGCCGCGCGCCGCACGGGCGTGGAAGGGGGCCGCGCCCCACACGGCGACCGGGGCGGCGAGCACGAAGCAGAGCCACTGCCAGTTGCGGAACTGCCAGCCGGGCACCATCGACAGGGCCAGTACGGGCAGGGAGAGCAGCGCGGTCAGCAGCAGCCGGCGGCGTTCGGCGCGGGCGTCGACGGGGTCGCCGTCGGGACCGTCGGCGGGGTCGCCGGCAGGGCCGTTCCCGGTGGTGGACCGGCCGGGCTCGTCCGGGTCCGGTGCGAAGGCGGTGAACCCGGCGGCCTCGACGGTGGCGATCAGGTCGTCGACGGAGAGGGACGCCGGGTGGCTGATCCGGGCCCGCTCGGTGGCGAGGTTGACCGACGCGGTGACGCCGTCCAGCCGGCCGAGCTTCCGTTCCACCCGGCCCACGCACGCGGCGCAGCTCATCCCGCCGATGGCGAGCGTGGTGAGGCGGTCGGCGCCCGGCGCGGGGGTCGCGGCGGCGTCCGACGCGGCGCGCGCCCCGTGGCCGTGCCGGGTCATCGCCGTGCTCCCAGCGCGGTCATGCCCGCCATGCCGGGCATCCCACCGGAGTCGCCGGCCGGCTCGGTGGTCCCGGGGCGGTCGTCGGGCCGGAGGCCGGGGGCCACCGGCCCGACGGCGCCGCCCACCGCGTAGGCGAGGACGAACAGCAGCGCCAGCAGCGCGAGGAAGCCGAGGACCGAGCGGGCCGGCAGCAGCCGGAGCGGGAGGACGGAAACCGGCGGCCGGAGGCGCCGGCCGCGGTCTGGTGCGGAGGTCGCGGGGGTGGTCATCGCGTCATCGTGGCAGGTGGGCGCGGGGGCGAACGGACGATCAGGGGCCGTTCGGCACGTGAGGTTCGTCCCGTCCGCGCGCCGGAACCTGACGCCCTCGCGGACCGACTAACTGGGTTTGCGCCGCCGCCCACTTCGGCGCACCGCCACCCGGGCCCGGGAATTTTTCGCGCTTCGTCGGGAACTGGGGCCGCCCTTCGCCCGACCTCTCAGACGCCGCCGTGCCGGACCGGTGCGGCGGGACGAGGAGAGGACGGGCCGGTGCCACGGGACCGGGCAGAAGCACATCAGGAGCGGTGGGGGCTGGTCGCCGTCGCCGGGATCTGCGCATTCCTGGCCATGTTCGACATGAGCGTGGTGACGGTGGCGGTGCCCGACATCGCCGCCGGCTTCGACGTCCCGGTCTCCGTCGCGCAATGGGCGGCGCTGGCCTATCAACTGCCGGTGGTGGCCCTGCTGTTGCCGGCCGGGCGGTGGCTCGACCGGGCCCCGCTGCGCCCGGTGGTGCTCGGCGCGCTGGCCGGCTTCGGGCTGTGCGGCGCGGCGGCGGCGAGCGCGCCGGTCGTCTCGGTGCTGTTGGTCGCGCGGCTGCTCCAAGGGGCGTGCGGCGCGGTGCTGTTCGTGTTCATGCCGCTGCTGGCGGTCCGCGCGGTGCGCCCGGAACTGCGCGGGCGGGCGATGAGCGTACCGGCCACGCTCGGGCCGCTCGGCGCCGTCACCGGCCCGGCGCTGGGCGGGGTGCTGCTGGACCACTGGGGCTGGCGGGCCGTGCTGCTGGTGAAGCTGCCGGTGTGCGCGGCGGCCTGGTGGCTGGCCCGGCGCGGGCTCGCCCCGGGTGGGCGGCCGGCGGCGCCGGGCCGGGCGGAGTGCCGGGACGCCGCCCTGGCCGGCTGCGCCGTCGGGCTCCTGCTGCTCGGGCTGACGCTGCCGGACCGGGGGTGGGTCGGTCCGGGCTGTGCGCGAGCGCACTGGTGCCGGGCGCGGTGTGGGCGCGGGGTGCGGGCGGGCGGCGCGTGCGCGACGTGCTGCGGGAGTCCGGCACCGGCGGGATCCACGGCGCCGTGCTCGCCCTGGCGGCGGCCTTCGCGGCGGTGCACTTCCTGCTGGCGGTGCACCTCCAGCGCGCGGAGGGCGTCTCGGCCTCGGCCACCGGACTGGCGCTGCTCGCCTTTCCCGCCGCGATGGCGGTGGCGGGCCCGGTGGGCGGGCGTCTCGCCGACCGCTACCGGGCCCGACCGGTGGCGGTGGTCGGCGCGGTGCTGGTCGCCGTGGGCTTCGGCCTGCTCGCCACGGCGGGTTCCTGGCCACCGCTCCAGGTCGGCTGGCGCCTGGCGGTGGCGGGGCTCGGCATGGGGCTGTACGGCGGGCCCGCCCAGCTGATGGTGTTCGACGCTGCGGGGCCGGAGCGGACGGCCACCGCCGGCTCGACCGTGCAACTCGCCCGGAGCGCCGGCTTCACGCTGGGCCCGGCCGCCGCCACCGCCCTGGCGGGCCTGGGCGGCACCCGCACCGGGCCGGCGCTGGCCACCGCGGCGGCGCTGCTGGCGGCGCTGCTGCTGACCCGCCGGCCGGCGCGGCGCACACCGGCACCGCCCCCGGCCCAGGGCCTGTCCTCGTAGGCCCCTCCCCCATCTCCCCAGAAGGGCACCCCCATGTGTGGCATCACCGGCTGGATCTCGTTCGGCGAGGCCCCCGGGCACCGGCCCGACGTCATCGAGCGGATGACCGCCGCCCTGGCCCCGCGCGGGCCCGACGGCGCGGGCGTCTGGCGCGGCCCGCACGCCGCGATCGGGCACCGGCGGCTCGCGGTGCTCGACGTCGACGGCGGCGCACAGCCGATGACAGCCGGCGCCGGCGACGCGCCACCGGCGGCCGGGCGTCCCGCCGCCCCCGACGCGATCGTCCTCAGCTACAGCGGCGAGGTCTACAACCACCACCAGCTCCGGGTCGAACTCCGCGCCCTTGGGCGGGAGTTCGCCACCCGCAGCGACACCGAGGTGGTGCTGCGGGGATACCAGGAGTGGGGCGCCGGGCTGGCCGGGCACCTGGAGGGCATGTACGCGTTCGCGGTGTGGGACGCGCGGGCGCGGCGCCTGCTGCTGGTGCGGGACCGGATGGGCGTCAAACCGCTGTACTACGCCCGGACGCCGGACGGCGGACTGGTCTTCGGCTCGGAGCCCAAGGCACTGTTCGCGCACCCCGACCGCGCCCCGCGGGTGGACGCGCAGGGCCTTGAGGTGCGGGTGCCGTACTGCGACCACCGGCTGGTCGAGTACGCGTTCAACACGCCCTGGGAGCTGCAGACGCACGACGGCCGGGAGAAGAGCCTGCTGCGTGCCGTGGGCGCCGGGCTCGCCCCGCCGTCCGTGCTGTGGCGAGCCGAGAACCACTATCCGGCCACCCATCACCCTGACTACAACCGCGGGTTGCAGAAGCTGGCCCGCGAGGCGCTGGACGCGGCCGGCGGGCGGGTGCGCGACCTGGTCGACGAGCGGGTCGTCGGGTCCTGCCTGACGACCGAACCGGAGCGGCTGGAGTGGGGCCACCGGTTGCGGTTGGAGCGGGTGGTGGACCTCGCGCTGTGGCTCGACCACTACCGACCGGAGATCGCCGTGTGAGCCGGACACCGCCGTGCGACGGCGCCCGCACGAAGGGGCCACGGCCCCGCCCCCCTGCTTCCCGCCCCACCCCCCTCGCCGAGGAGACCCCATGCACCGCCCCACCCCCTCGTCCGACACCGCCGATCCGATAACCGCAGCCGCCATGGAGCCCGTCGAGCTGTACGGCGCCGACTACAAGCGCGACCCCGCTCCCCTCTATGCCGAGCTGCGGGCCCGCGGGCCCGTCCACCGCGTCCGCTTCCCCAGCGGAGTGTGCGCCTGGCTCGTCACCGGGTACGACGCGGCGCAGCAGGCGCTGACCGATCCCCGCCTGGGCAAACACCACTCGCGCGGCAACGCGGCCTGGCGGGCGCGCGCCTCGATCATGCCCGAGCCGCAGCACTCCCAGCTCCAGGTGCACCTGCTGCACCAGGACCCGCCCCGGCACACCGCGATGCGGCGGATGGTCACCGATGCCTTCGCCCCGCAGCGGGTCGAGGCGCTGCGCCCGCGCTTCCAGGAGATGGCCGACGCGCTGCTGGACCGGTTCGCCGACGCCGGCCGGGCAGACCTCGTGGCGGACTTCGCGGCGCACTTCCCGTTCCGGGTGCTGGCCGAAGTGATCGGCCTGCCGGAGGAGTTCGCGGACCGCTTCGACCGCGACTGGGGGAAGGTGGTGCAGCCGGTCGGTCCCGCGGATCCGGGCCGGCCGGCCTACGAGGCGCGACTGCGCGGCCTCCAGCAGTACATCGCCGATCTGGTCGTCCACAAACGGCACGCGCCGGGCGGGGACCTGCTGTCCCGGCTGGTGGCCGCCCGGGACGCGGGCGGGCTGACGCCGGAGGAACTGGACTCGATGCTCTTCCAGTTGCTGGTCGCGGGGCAGGAGCCGGTCACCAACCAGATCACCACCGCGCTGGTCACTCTGCTGCGCCACCCCGACCATCTCGCCGCGCTCGCGGCCCGCCCCGGGCTGCTGCCGCGTGCCGTCGAGGAACTGCTCCGCCACGACGCCGCCTTCGAGCTGACGACCTGGCGGTTCTTCGCCGAGGACAGCGAGTTGCACGGGAGCCGGATCCCGGCCGGCGACTCGGTGATCGTCTCGCTGTGGGCGGCCAACCGCGACCCCCGGCGCTTCGCCGACGCCGACACCCTCGACTTCGACCGCTCGCCCAACCCGCACCTCGCCTTCGGCCAGGGCATCCACTTCTGTCCGGGGGCGGCGCTCGCCCGCGCCGAGCTGCAGATCGCGCTGGGCACGCTGGTGCGCCGGCTACCCGACCTCCGCCTGGCCGTGCCCGAGGACGAACTCCCCTGGGTCCCCGCGGTGTTGGGCCGCGGGGTGAACAGCCTTCCGGTGACGTACGGAACGGGGTCCGCGGCCCCGGGGCGGTACGCCGCCGGCTGCCCGATGGCCGCGGCCCGCGCCGGCCAGCCGTCGAACGCCGCAGCCGCCACGGACGCCGCAGACGCATCGGGTGCGGCATGCTGACCCCGCCCACCGCCACCGCCCCCCGCACCGATCCCCACGTCCCCGCCACCGCCCCCGCCTCCGCACCGGCCCCGCTCACCCGCTCCCGCTGCGAGGAGATCCTCCGCGTCCTCCTCCCCCACCGGCGCACCCTGGACGCGGCCCACGGGGACGCCCCGGACGCCTTCCCCCACCAGCTGCGGCAGCTGTCCCACTGGGTCGCGGCGGGCCGGCCGGTGCTGTTCACCCTGCCGGGGTTCCCCTGCAAGTCCCCCCATCCCGCGAAGGTGCTGGGCCCCCTCCCGGACGAGGGCGAGCGGCTCGCGCTGCGCTTCCTGGACCGGTTGTGCGCCCGCATCGCGGCGGTGTACCCGCCCGGTGCGCGGGTGGCGATCTGCTCGGACGGTCACGTCTTCAGCGACCTCATCCGGGTACCGGACGCCACCGTCGACGCCTACGGGGACGGCCTGCGGGCGCTGATCCACGAGGAGGGGCTCGCGGACCGGCTGAGCGTCTTCGACCTCCGAGCGGCCTACGGCGACCTGCCGTACGCCGAGAAGCGGGCCAGGATCGAGGCGGAGCACGCGCCGGCGCTGGCGGCGCTGCGGGCCGAGACCCGGGCCGACGAGTCGGCCCGTCGGCTGTACCAGGGGATCACCCGTTTCCTCTTCGAGGACACCGACCTCCAGGCGTACCCCGGCACCCGTTCGGCGCTCCAGCGCGAGTGCCGGGCCCGGGCCTACGACGTGATCCGGCGGAGTCGGGCCTGGGGCGAGCTGATCGATGGGTACCACCCGGGGGCGGTGCGGCTGTCCATCCATCCGCAGCCGCGGGGGTCGGCGAAGTCCGGCATCCGGCTGCTGGACGCCCCGGACGTGTGGTTGACGCCCTGGCACGGGTGCGTACTGGAACACCCCGACGGGCGGCGGGAGTTGCTGCACCGGGCGGACGCCGAGCGGCGGGGGCGCCTGGTCGTGCGGCGGGGACGGCCGAGCCACTTCGCGGCGGCCGGGGCCCCGGCGGAATGAGCGCGGGGGCCGGGCCCGCACCGGTGGGGTCCCCGAGGGGCCGTGCGGGTGCGGGCCCGGCCGGCGGCCCCGCGGGTCTCTCCCGCCGGGGCGCCGACCGGGCCCGCTGGGCCGGTCAGGGAAGCGCCTGCCGGTGATCGAAGGCGATCAACGGGTCGCCGGTCAGCGGGTGTTCGGTCACCGCGGCTCGGACACCGAAGACCTCTCCCAGCAGCTCCGGCGTCAGCACCGTACGGGGCGGGCCGGAGGCCACCAGGCCCCCGGCGTGCAGCACGTGCAGCCGGTCGCAGAGCGAGGCCGCGGCGTTCAGGTCGTGCAGCGAGATCAGAGTGGTCCGGGCCCGGTCGCGGAGCAGGGCGAGCAGCTCGACCTGGTGCCGGACGTCGAGGTGGTTGGTGGGCTCGTCCAGGACCAGGACGTCCGGTTCCTGGGCGAACGCCCGGGCCAGCAGGACCCGTTGCCGCTCGCCGCCGGAGAGGGCGGTGAACCGGCGGGTGCCCTGGCCGGCCATGCCGACCGCGGCGAGCGCACCGGCCACCGTCTCCCGGTCGGCGCGGTCCTCGCCGGCGAAGGCCCGTTTGTAGGGCGTCCGGCCCATCGCCACCACCTCATGGACCGTCAGCTCGAAGTCGGCGGCGCGCTCCTGCGGCAGGGCCGCGATGTGCCGGGCGGCCCGTCCCGGGGACAGGGTGCGCAGGTCGGTGCCGGCGAGCAGGACCCGGCCCGCGGTGGGTCGCAGATGGCGGTAGACGGTCCGCAGGACGGTGGACTTGCCGCTGCCGTTGGGGCCGACCAGCCCCACGATCTCCCCGGGCGCCGCCATGAGGTGGACCCCGGCGACCACGTCCCGCCCGTCGTAGCTGACCCGCAGCTCCTCGATGTCGATCCTCATCGCTCCGCTCCCAGCCGCCGGTCCAGCACGAACAGCAGGGCCGGCGCGCCGATCATGGCGGTGACGACCCCCACGGGCAGTTCCTGGCCGTCCATGGCCGTGCGGCAGACCACGTCGACCACCACCAGGAGCAGCGCCCCGGTGAGCGCGGCCAGCGGCAGCAGACGGCGGTGGTCGCCGCCGAGGACCAGCCGGCACAGGTGCGGCACCATCAGGCCGACGAAGGCGATGGCGCCGGAGACCGCGACGAGGACGCCGGTCAGCAGGCTCGTCACCACGAACAGTTCGCGGCGCAGCCGGACCACGTCCACGCCCAGCCCGGCCGCCGTCTCATCGCCGATGAGCAGTGCGTTCATCGCGCGGGCACGGGCCTGGAGCACCAGCAGACCGGCCGCGACCGCGAGCGCCGGGAGCCACAGCGTGCCCCAGGTGGCCCCGCTCAGGCTGCCCATGAGCCAGAACAGCACGCCGCGGGTCTGCTGTTCGTCGCCGGCCTGGAGGACGAGGTAGCTGGTGAAGCCGGACAGGAACTGGCCGATGCCCACCCCGGCCAGCACCAGCCGCAGCGGCGAGAATCCGCCGCCCCGGCGCGCCATCGCCCACACCAGGGCGAAGGCGGCGAGCGCCCCGGCGAAGGCCGCCGCCGACATGCCGAGCCCCAGCACCCCGCCGGCGCCCGCGCCCAGCACGATCGCGGCGACCGCGCCGAGCGAGGCGCCGTTGGAGATGCCGAGCAGGTACGGGTCGGCGAGCGGATTGCGCACCAGGGCCTGGGTGGCGGTGCCGACCAGGCCGAGGCCGGCACCGACGCAGGCCGCCAACAGGGCCCTGGGCACCCGGAGTTGCCACACGATCAGCTCGTCGGTGCCGGGCCGGGGCGGGGCCCCTTCGAGCCGGCGCAGGACCACCGACCAGACGTGTCCGGGCGGGATGTCGGTGGCGCCCAGGGACACCGCGGCGGTCAGCGCCGCGAGCAGGGCGACGGCGAGGAGCAGGGCCAGGGCTCCGGTGCGTGCGGTGTGAGCCCGTTCCCCCACTAGCGCGCCGCCTTGAAGCGCGCGGGGTACAGGGTGTGCGCGATCTCCTCGACGGTGTCCGCGGTGCGGGTGCCGGGGAGGGTGGTGCGCTCGGAGCCGATGCGCAGGAACCTGCCGTCGCGGACGGCCGCCAGGTCCTTGGTCGCGGGGAAGGTCCGCAGGAACTGGGCGGCCTGGTCGTACGCCTGCGCGTTGGCCGCCGCGTCGCCGCGGTCGCGGATGCCCAGCTGGATCCAGTCGGGGTTCTTGGCGACCACGTCCTCCCAGGAGACCGGCTTGAAGTCCCCGTCGCAGTCGGCGAAGACGTTGCGGGCGCCGGCCTGGGTGAGCACCGCGTTGGCGACCTGCTTGCCGCACAGGGCCATCGGCTGCTTGGTCCCGGCGTCGAAGTCGAAGAAGAAGTAGCCGGGGCGCTTGCCCTCCGGGACGTCCGCCAGCGCGGTGCGGACGGCGGCGACCTTGGCCCGCATGCCGGCGACGAGTTCCCGGGCCCGCTGCGCGGTGCCGGTGACGGCGCCCAGCCGGGTGAGGTCGCCCTCGACGCCGGACAGGTCGCGCTGCGGCCCCTTGGCCATGGAGGCGCAGGCGGTGGACGCCAGGTAGATGTGGCGGATGCCGGCCGCCGCGAACTCCTCCTCCGTCGGGGCGTCGCCCATCCCACCCATCCCACCCATCCCGCCCATGGAGGCGAAGGTGTCGATGTAGAGGTCGGCGCCGGAGCCCAGCAGCTTCTCCTTCGGGATGACGGCCTTCCCGAGCACCGGCACCTTGGCGGCCCGGGCGCCGAGGTCGCCCGGCAGGGTCCCCTTGCCGGGCGGGAATCCGGTGCCGATGACGCGGTCGCCGACGCCCAGCCGCAGCAGCATCTCCAGGGCGGCGGCGTTGCTGGTGACGATCTTGTGCGGCGGGGCGGCGAAGGTGGTCTCGACGCCCTTGCAGTCGGCGACCTTCACGGGGAAGCCGTCGCGGCCCGGCGGGCCGACGTCCGCTGCCGTGCCGCGCTCGCCGCCGCCTCCGCTGCACGCCGTGGCGGTCAGCGCGACGACCATCGCGAGTCCGCACCACTTCCTTGGGCGCATGGGTCTTCTCCCCTACCACTGTGACGCTCCGGCCGGTCCGCCGGCCGTGGGCCACCCTCGTGGCCCGGCACAGGTAGTCGGGCGCGCGCCGCCTCCGGTTCCCGGGAACGCACAGGTCGTCCCGCGGGTCGCGGTCACGGCCCGGCGGTGCCGCCCTGGGGGCCGTAGAGGTCGAGGAGACGGGTGCGGGTGCCGTGGAGGCGTTCGGCGACGGTCTCGGCGACGTAGCGGTAGACGGCGCGGCCCAGGATGGGGTCGTCCTCGCACAGGGCGCGGACGAGGGGGGCGTCGAACTCCAGGGCGTCGACGTGGCCGACGGTCTCCGCGCCGAAGTGCCAGAGGTAGGGCGGGAACAGCCAGGACCAGCCCAGGACCTCGCCCCGGCCGAGGGTCTCGACGACGGCGGCCTGGCGGCCGGGGACCCGCTGGTCGAGTGCGATCTGGCCGGAGCGGATGATCCAGAACCGGTCGGCCCGGCGGCCCTCCTCGAAGAGGCGGGTGGCGCGGGGCAGCGACACCTCGTGGCCGAGCTCGGTCAGCCGGCGGCGCCGGTCCGCGGGCAGGGCGTCGAACAGGTGCTCGACCTGGGGCATCTCGTCCTCCATCCACCACTGTGCAGTGCCTCGCACGATATGTGGCGGATCGCGGGGATCCCGGGAATGGCCGGTCCGGCGGCCGGCGGCCGGCGGCCGGGGCGCGGTCAGGCCATCTGACGGCGTACCAGGTCGTGCAGCCGGCCGCCGGTGTCGGCGAGGAGTGCGGCGGGGGCGCCCTGCTCGACGATCCGGCCGTCGGCCATGACCAGGACCCGGTCGGCGTCGAGCACGGTGGACAGGCGGTGCGCGATGACCACGCGACTGGCGCTGAGCGCGCGGGTGCTGTCGATGACGATCCGCTGGGTCTCGTTGTCCAGGGCGCTGGTGGCCTCGTCGAAGAAGAGGATCCGCGGGCGGCGGACCATCGCCTGGGCGATCATCAGCCGCTGCCGCTGGCCGCCCGAGATGGCACCGCCGCCGGAGATCATGGTGTGCAGCCCCATCGGCATCCGCTTGATGTCCTCGGCCAGCCCGGCCATTTCGGCCGCCGCCCAGACCTCTTCCTGGGTGAACGCCTCGGCGCCGCAGATGCAGTCGAGGATCGAGCCGGTGAGCGGCTGGGCGTTCTGCAGCACCACGCCGCACTGCCGGCGGACGGCCGCCTGGTCGAGCGCGCCGAGGTCCTGGCCGTCGTACAGGACGCTGCCCCCGGACGGCCGGTCGAAGCCGATGAGCAGGCGCAGCAGGGTCGACTTGCCGCAGCCGCTCGGGCCCACGATCGCCACGAACTCGCCGGGCCGCACCTGGAGGGAGACGTCGTCGAGGACGAGCGGACCGTCCTCGCTGTAGCGGAAGGAGAGTTTGCGGGCCTCGATGGCGCCGGAGAGCACACCGGGTTGGGAGCTGCCGCCGCGGACCTCGGGTGCCTCGTCCAGCACCGGCTTGATCTGCTCGAACATCGGCAGCGCCGCGGCGGCCGAGACGAGCGCGCCGGTGATCTGGGTGACCGAGGTGAGCAGCATGGTCACCGAGGTGTTGAAGGTCAGGAAGGCGCCGGCGGACAGGGTGCCGCGGGCCGGGCCGGCCAGCAGCACGAACAGCGCGAGGGAACAGAGCGGGAGGTAGACGGCGTTGAGCACGGCGGTGAGGTTCTTGATCCGGCCGGCCTTCTGCTGGAGCTCCCGGGAGCGGGCGAACTCCCGGGCCCAGGCCGCGTAGGCGAAGGACTCCGCCGCCGCGACCCGCAGTTTGGGCAGCCCGCGCAGGGTCTGGAACACCCGGTTGTTGAGCTTGTTGCCGAGCGTGATCAACCGGCGCTGCCAGCGCAGTTCCCACAGGCCCAGGACGAGGAACACCGCGCCGATGACGAACAGCACGGCGAGCGCGGCGAGCGCCAGCGGCACGCTGTAGAGGAGCAGCAGCACGAGGTTGACCGCGCCGACCGTGGCGGCCTGCACGGCCACCGGCCCGACGCCGGCCAGCACCTGGCGGATGGCGCTGATGCCCATGGCGGCACTGGCCAGTTCACCGGTGGAGCGGCCGGCGAAGAACTTCGTCGGCAGGCGCAGCAGCCGGTCCCAGACGGCCGGTTGGAGGACGCTCTCGATCCGGCCCTCGATGCGCAGCACGGTGAGGTTCTGCAGCAGGGTGAAGGCCGCCGCGACCACGCCGGCGATGATGACGGCGAGTGCGACCTGGACGATCGGGCCGCGGGCGGCGGCCGGTACGTAGACGCCGAGGACCTTGCCGGTGGCGATCGGGACGAGGGCGCCGAGGGCGACCGTCACCAGTCCGCTCAGGGCGAGGTTGCGCAGGTCGGCGCGGTTCCCGCGGAGGCTGAAGCGCATCAGCCGCCACAGCGTGAGCCGGCGTTCGGGCAGTGGCCGGTAGAACATCACCGCGTGCGGCTCGAACTCGTCGGCGGTGTCCTTGCCGATCCGGATCCGCAGCCCGGAGGCGGGATTGACCGCCTCGTACCGGCCGCGCCGCCACAACAGCGCCACCGGGGCACCGGACTTGGCGCGGTGGCCCACCAGGGGCCCGGCGTCGGTGCGCCACCAGCGGCCGTCGAGGCGGACCGCGCGGGTGCGGATCCGGGAGGCGAGGGCGATCCGTTCGACGGGGCTGATCCGGTCGCCGGCGGCGGCGCCCTTGGGCGGTTCGGTGAGCACGATGCCGGCGGCCCCGGCGACCTTCCGGCAGACCGCGAAGGTCAGGTCGTCGCCGGCCCGGTCGCGGCCCGCGGCGGCGCGTCCGGAGCGGTCCTTGCCGATGGACGCCAGCAGTGCCTGGTCGGCGCGTTCCCGGACGGCCTCGCCGGCCTTGATGCCGGCCGCCGCGCGGTCCTCGTGGGCGCGCTCCAACTGCTCGATCCAGCGGTCGACGGCGGACAGCAGCCGGTACTGCTGGTTGACCATCCGCTGCCACAGCGCCGCGTCGACGAGCAGGTCGGCGGCGGCCTCGGCGCTGTAGGAGGCGCCGTACTGGACGCTGCCGGACGGCACCGGCATCCACAGGACGTCGTCGTCGGCGACCGCTTCGTCGCTGGGCCGGCCGTCCAACGGCGCCTCGAACAGCACGCCCAGACCGCGCGCGGTGCCGAGCGCGAAGGCGTGCTCCAGGGGGGTGGCCGGCTGCCCGCCGTAGGTGTCGTCGGGTCCGAAGGTGCCCTCGTGCCCGTACGCGCCCTGGTCGCCGTGGTCGGCGCGGGGCAGTTCGCGCAGGGCGATCCGGCGCAGTCCGCAGTGCGAGGAGGGGCGGCCGACGAGGGTGTGCTGGGGGCCTTGGACGGGCCCGAGCAGCAGGGTGCCGGCTTCGAGGCGGCCGAGGAAGTGCCAGTGGCCTTCCTGACCGGCGTCCACCGCGAACAGGTCGAGGGTGCCGCCGGTGACCAGCCACAGCACGTGCGGGCCTTCGAGGGGGACGTCGCGCAGCCCGGCGCGGTCGACGGGGGTGCCGAGGCCGCCCAGGGCGTGCGTGACCGCGTCGACGCCGTGCGGATCCGCGGCCGGTGCGGCCGGCTGCGTGGCGGATCCCGCGTCCGGGGACGGGTGTACGGATGCCACGTCAGTGCTCCTTGACCAGCTCGGCGTAGGCGCCCCCGGCGGCGACCAGTTCCTCGTGCCGGCCGCGTTCGACGACCGTGCCGTGGTCGAGCACCACGATCTCGTCGCTGTCGCGGACGGTGCTCAGCCGGTGGGCGATGATGACGCAGGCGCAGCCGCGGCGCCGCAGGTTGTCCATGATGACCGCCTCGGTCCCGGCGTCGAGGGCGCTGGTGACCTCGTCGAGGACGAGGATGCTGGGGCGCCGGACCAGCGCCCGGGCGATCTCCAGGCGCTGCCGCTGGCCGCCGGAGAAGTTGCGGCCGTCCTGTTCGACGCGGCTGTGGATGCCGTCGGGGCGGCGGGCGATGACGTCGTCGTAGAGGGCGGCGTCCTGGAGGGCGGCGATCACCGCGTCGTCCGGGATGGAGGGGTCCCACAGCGCGACGTTGTCCCGTACGGTGCCCTCGAAGAGGAAGACGTCCTGGTCGACGAAGGAGACCGAGGCGGCCAGCGCGCTGCGCGGGATGTCCGCGAGGCGCTGTCCGTCGATCCGGATCGTGCCCTCCCAGGGGGTGTAGAGGCCGGAGATCAGCCGGGAGACGGTGGACTTGCCGCTGCCCGAGCCGCCGACCAGGGCGACCTGGCGGCCGGGGCCGACGGCCAGGGAGAAGCCGGTCAGCAGCGGGGCGTCGAGCGGGCTGTAGCCGAAGGTGACGCCGTCGAGGGTGATGTGGCCTTTGAGGCGGCGGGTGCCGGCGTCCGCGTCCGGGCGGGAGTAGTGGGCGTCGGCGGGGAAGCTCTCGACGTCCTTGAGGCGGGCCACGTCGGCGGCGAAGTCCTGTATGCGGCCGGCGACGCCGTTGAGCCGGGTGATCGGTGCGGTGAAGCGGGTCACCAGGGCCTGGAAGGCGACCAGCAGGCCGATGGAGATGTGGCCCTCGACGGCGCGCAGGCCGCCGATCCACAGGATCAGTGCGCTGTTGAGGGTGGCGAGGGTGGGCGCGACGACCGCCAGCCAGGCGCTGGGGACGCCGAGCCGCTGCTGCTCCTCCAGCGTGGTGGCGTGCTGGCCGGCCCAGCGGCGGAAGTAGCCGTTCTCGCCGCCGGTGGCCTTCATGGTCTCGATGAGTTGGAGGCCGGTGTAGGAGGTGTTGGTCAGGCGGGCGGTGTCGGCGCGCAGCTTCTGGGTGTGGGTGGCGCGCAGCCGGACCACGATCCGCATGGCGACGACGTTGAGCAGCGCGATCAGCACGCCGATGACGGTGAGCTGGGGGTCGTAGGTCCACAGCAGCACCGCGTAGAGGACGACCACGACGCCGTCGACGGCGGCCGCGGCCAGGTCGCGGGCGAGGGTCTCGGCGACCGCGTCGTTGGACTGCAGGCGCTGGACGAGGTCGGCGGGCGAGCGCTGGGAGAAGAAGGTGACCGGCAGCCGCAGCAGATGGCGCAGGAAGCGGGCGCTGCTGAGGGTGGAGGAGATGATCCGGCCGCGGAGCAGGTTGGCCTGCTGGAGGCCGGTCAGGACGGCGGTGAGCACCACCATCGCGCTCATCGCGGCGAACAGCGGCCCCAGCAGCGAGGTCTGGTTGCCGATCAGGAACATGTCGATGTAGGTGCGGCTGAGCGCGGGCAGCGCGGCGCCGACGCCGACCAGCAGCAGGCTGGCGAGCAGCGCCGCCAGCAGGGTGCCGGCGGTGCCGCGCAGCCGGGCCGGCAGGGCGCTCCGCACGCTGGGCCGGCGGCCGCCCTTGCGGAACGCCTCGGTGGGCTCGAAGACCAGGGCGACGCCGGTGAAGCTGGTGTCGAAGTCCTCCGTCGGCACGAAGCGGCGGCCCTTGTCGGGGTCGTTGATGTGGACGCCCCGGCGGCCGAGGCGGCGGCCCATGCCGTCGTAGACGACGTAGTGGTTGAACTCCCAGAAGAGGATGGCCGGTGCCTGGACCTCGGCGAGGGCGGCCGGCTCCATCTGCATGCCCTTGGCCGACAGGCCGTAACTGCGGGCGGCCTTGAGGAGGTTGCTGGCCCGGGAGCCGTCGCGGGAGACGCCGCAGGCGATCCGCAGTTCCTCCAGCGGCACATGGCGTCCGTAGTGGGCGAGCACCATCGCCAGGGAGGCGGCGCCGCACTCCACCGCTTCCATCTGGAGCACGGTGGGGGTGCGCACGGACTTCTTCGCCTTGGGGGCGGCGGCCGGCGGCCTGCGGCGGCGGGTGGGCGGCGCGCCCTCGGGGCGGTGCCGTCCGCGGCCGGCGGGCGGGAGGTGCTGCGGGGGTGCCGCGGCGGCGTCGGGTGCGGTCACGAGAGCAGCCAATCGATCGGGTGCTGCGCGGCCAGGTGGACGGCGGCGGTGGCCTGGGTCATCGAGTCCAGGGCGAACGGCGGGCCGTCGGAAGTGGACCAGGCATAGCCGGTGGCGGTGGACGCGGTGTCGAGCCGGACCAGCACCGCGACCGGCTGGCCGGCGCGGGAGAACTGCTCGCCGAGTTGGCTGCTGCCGAGGAACGCGGAGATCCGCTGGCGGCTCTGGGCGGTGCGGCCGATGGCCGCGACATGGCCGCGCAGCACGCCGTACCGCTGGGTGGGGGCGGAGGCGACGGTGAGGTCCACGGCGGCGCCGGCGGGGAGGGTGGCGGCACTCGTGGCCGGGACGTAGAGGGTGGCCGTCAGGGGGTCGTGGGGGCCGTTGGTCCGCTCCACGGCGGCGAGGTCGGCGCCGGTGGTGACGACCGCGCCGATGGTGGCGACCAGGCTGGTCAGCCGGCCGGCGGCGAGCGCGCGGACGACGGTGGTGGTGCCCTGCACGGTCCGTATTCGCGCCAACGGGGCGCCGGCGGCGACCGGTTGGCCCTCCTCGGCGAGGACCGCGGTGACCTGTCCGGCGACCGGGCTCTGCAAGACGTAGCTGCCGCGGCCGTGGGTGAGGATGCCGGGGGCGGTGAGGGTGGCGGAGACCGTGCCGGTGACCGCCCAGACGGTCGCGGCGATCATGACGAGGACGGTGACGGTCAGCACCAGCCAGCCCTGGGGGCGGGCGAAGCGCACCGGCAGGTCGAGCTCCTCGGGCGATTGCAGCTTGGAAAGGGCCTGTTGGCGGAACTGCACGACACTCTTCCCTCAACTGCAGGGGCTGGTACGGGAGTAGCGGGAGTGTACCGCCGCCGGAGATCCGGTGACGGTTTCCCGGCGGCGAACAGCCGGGTGCCCCGGACAACCCGGCCGGAACCGGGTTGTCCGGGGCACGCGGTACGGCAGATCGACAGGGAGGGGGCGCCGACTGCCGTCACGACCGTTCGTCGCCGACCGTGCCGCGCGGCGGCACAGGGGCGGCTCGGATCAGAGACCGGCGGTCGCGCCGCCCACGATGCCGTTGACGTCGAGGCCGGTGGTCTGCTGGACCAGGCCGGTGGCGGTGGCGAGGACGCCGCCGACCGGGGCGACCGAGCCCACGGTGGTGGTGACGGTGCTCAGCACGCCGCCGACGAGGCCACCGGACACGTTGTCCAGGTCGGCGTCGGAGATTTCCTGGGTCTGCACCTGGGCGTTGTTCATGATGTTTCCCTTCGGATCAATATCAAGAAAAAACAAGCGAAACGGGCCGTCCGGTGGGTGACCCGGCCGCGGCCACGGCAGTCCGGCCCCCGATATCGGGAAACCCCGGCGACTTCCGCGGTGCGATGGATCAAAGCATGCGGGCGGGTTTCCCTGCTAATCGGATGAGCGGCGATCCGGGCGCGTCTGCGCCGCGAAATTACCGGACGTGTACGTGTGTCCATGGCTTGATCGAAGCATCTTCACATCTCCTCCGGTTTCTTTTCCGCCGAAGGGTCGTTGCGACACCCGCGGAATGGGGCATTCCGGAACTAGACCGCCGACCACCTGGGCGGCCGTGTCACCCGAAACCCTGAAGCGTGTGCCGGCTGCACATTCGGTGTGCAGATTTCCTGGAGGTCGCCGAACTCAACGTCCGGCTGACGCACCGACCCGCCGAGAAGTCCGATTCGCGTTTCCGCAGTACGGCCGGGATGTTGCCCAGGTTTTAACCGAACATGATTGCCCTCGACTTCCGGTGCACTAATGACCGGAATCATCACGGCTATCGCCCCGTCATTCCGATGGAAACGGATCGAGTATCCAGAGAACGGACATATTCGCATAACTGCGGTAGGGGGCGTGCGCCGGCCCGACCGCGGTGGCAGCCGCGCCCCGCCCGGTGCACGGTGGGGAGGTGGATCCCGTGGCGGCGCTGGAGCGGATCGCGTTCCTGCTGGAGCGGCAGGGGGCGCTGACGTACCGGGTGCAGGCGTTCCGCACGGCGGCGTCGGTGCTCGACGGACTGACCGCGGAGGAACTGCGCGAGCGGGCCGGGAACGGGACGCTGGGGCGACTGAAGGGGCTCGGCCCCAAGACGACCCGGGTCGTCGAGGAGGCACTGGCCGGTAGGCAACCCGCCTATCTGACGCGGCTGACGGAGGAGGCGGGCGGCCCGCTGGTCGAGGGGGAACGGGGACTGGCGCTGCGGCGGGCCCTGCGCGGCGACTGCCATCTGCACTCGGACTGGTCGGACGGCGGCAGCCCCGTCGAGGCGATGGCCAGGGCCGCCCGCGACCTCGGCCACGACTGGTGCGCGCTGACCGACCACTCCCCCCGGCTCACCATCGCCCACGGGCTGACCGCCGAGCGGTTGCGGCGGCAGCTGGACGTGGTCGCCGAGGTCAACGCGCGCCTGGCGCCGTTCCGACTGCTGACCGGGATCGAGTGCGACATCCTCGACGACGGCTCGCTGGACCAGGAGCCGGAGCTGCTGGACCGGCTCGACGTCGTGGTCGCCTCGGTCCACTCCACACTGCGGATGGACCGGCGACCGATGACCCGGCGGATGCTGGCCGCGGTCGGCAGTCCGCTGGTGGACGTGCTCGGCCACTGCACCGGCCGGCAGCTCACCGGCCGGCTCCGCCCGGAGTCGGCGTTCGACGCCGCGGAGATCTTCGCGGCCTGCGCCGAGCACCGCACCGCGGTGGAGATCAACTGCCGCCCGGACCGCTTCGACCCGCCGCGCCGCCTGCTGCGGCAGGCCCTGGACGCCGGCACCCTCTTCGCGGTGGACAGCGACGCGCACGCGCCCGGCCAGCTGGACTGGCAGATCTACGGCTGCGCCCGCGCCGAGGAGTGCGGCGTCCCCGCCGACCGGATCATCACCACCTGGACGGCCCGCCAGCTGACGACCTGGACGCGGACCGGCCGCACCCCGCACAGGGCCGGCGGCTGACCGTCCGGGGCCGGTCCGGGACCACTCGCCTCAGCCCTGCGCGGACGCCGCCGTGCGCAGCGCCGCCAACACCGGGCGGAACAGCGGATGGTCCTCCGCGCCGCGGCGGACCGCGGCGAAGACCCGGCGGGTGGGCGGGGCGCCGTCGACCGGTCGCACCACCACGCCCCCCAGGTCCATCCCGCGCAGCGCCGAGCGCGGCACCAGGGCCACCCCCACGCCCGCCGAGGCCAGCGCCACCACCGCCCGGAAGTCGTCCGAGGAGTGCGTCAGGCGCGGCCGGAAGCCGGCGTACTCACAGGCCAGCACGACCACGTCATGGCAGGGATTGCCGGAATAGGGCCCGATCCAGGGGTCCTTGGCGAGCCCGGCCAGCGGCACCGCCGCTGCCCCGGCCAGTGGATGCCCGGGCGGCAGCACCGCGTCGAACGGCTCGGCGTAGAGCGGGACCCGGGTCAGCCGGGGGTCGTCCGCGTCCGGCGCGCCCCGGTACTCGACGGCCACCGCCACGTCGACCTGCCGGTCCAGCACCATCAGCAGGCTGGCGTCGCCCTCCGCGTCCTGGACCCGGACCCGGATGCCGGGTGCGGAACCGGCGAGTTCGGCCAGGGCCGGGGCGAGCACCAGCGCGATGCCGGTCGCGAACGCCGCGACGGTCACCGTGCCGGCCTCCCCCTTGTCGTACGCCGCCAGCTCCGCCTCGGCGCGCTCCAGCTGGGCCAGCACGGCGTTGGCGTGACCGAGCAGGATGTCGCCCGCGGCGGTCAGTCGGACGCCGCGGGCGCCGCGCTCGACGAGGCGATGGCCGGTCTCCTGCTCCAGGGCGGCCAGTTGCTGGGAGACCGCCGAGGGCGTGAGGTAGAGCGCGGCGGCCGCCGCCGTCACCGTGCGATGGTCGGCCAGCGCACGCAGGATGTGCAGCCGACGGGCTTCGATCATGGTTCCAGTTTCGCAGGGTTCGGCGGGGTTCCGTGCCCCGGAACCCCGCGGTCACCCCGCCAGGGCGGCGCGGGCGGCCACGAAGGCGTCCACCGCGCGGTGCACGTCCTCGGTGGAGTGGGCCGCGGACAGCTGGACGCGGATCCGGGCCTCCCCCTTGGGGACCACCGGGTACGAGAAGCCGATGACGTACACCCCGCGCTCCAGCAGCAGCTCGGCCATCCTGGCCGCCTCGGCCGCGTCACCGATCATCACCGGCGCGATCGGGTGCTCGCCGGGCAGGATCGCAAAGCCCTCCTCGGTCATCCGGGAGCGGAACAGCGCGGTGTTGGCGTTGAGGCGTTCGCGCAGGTCACCGGCGGACTCCAGGAGGTCGAGCACCTTCAGCGAGGCGGCCGCGATCACCGGCGCGAGCGAGTTGGAGAAGAGGTAGGGGCGGGAGCGCTGGCGGAGCAGGGCGACGATCTCGGCGCGCGCCGCGACATAGCCGCCGGAGGCGCCGCCCAGCGCCTTGCCGAGGGTGCCGGTGATGATGTCGACGCGGTCCATCACGCCGCACAGCTCCGGGGTGCCGCGACCGCCGGGGCCGACGAAGCCGACCGCGTGCGAGTCGTCGACCATGACCATCGCGCCGTAGCGGTCGGCCAGGTCGCAGATCTCCCGCAGCGGCGCGAGGTAGCCGTCCATCGAGAACACGCCGTCGGTGACGATGAGGGTGCGCCGGGCGCCCTCGGCGTCCTTCAACTGCCGCTCCAGGTCGTCCATGTCGCGGTTGGCGTAACGCAGCCGGCGGGCCTTGGAGAGCCGGATGCCGTCGATGATGGAGGCGTGGTTGAGGGCGTCGGAGATGACCGCGTCCTCCGGGCCGAGCAGGGTCTCGAAGACACCGCCGTTGGCGTCGAAGCAGGAGGAGTAGAGGATGGTGTCCTCCTGGCCGAGGAAGCCGGAGATCCGCTTCTCCAGCTCCTTGTGCACCTCCTGGGTGCCGCAGATGAAGCGGACCGAGGCCAGGCCGTAGCCCCAGCGGTCCAGGGCACCGTGGGCGGCGGCGATGACCTCGGGGTGGTCGGCCAGGCCCAGGTAGTTGTTGGCGCAGAAGTTGAGGACCTCGCCGGGGCGGCCTTCCCCAAGCTCTCGGCTTCGCTCGAGCAGGGGAGACCCCATTGCGGTGACCGTGACGGTGGCGGACTGCGGGGTGCCGATGACCCGCTCGGGCTTGTGCAGTCCGGCGGCGCGGATCTCGTCGAGGGCGGTGCGCAGATCGTCGCGTACGGCGTCGAACATGAGGTGGTGTCTCCTTAGGCGGGGTCGAGGTCGGGCGACAGGAGGGCAGGCCGGCTGGCGGCGCCGTCATCGGGGGTGGCGGGGCTCAGGCGCTCCAGTCGAGGATGACCTTGCCGCCCTGGCCGCTGGCCGCGTCGGCGAAGGCGGTCTCGAACTCCTGGTACGGGTAGCGGCCGGTGATCACGGGGGCGAGGTCGAGGCCGCCTTCCAGCAGCACCGACATCGCGTACCAGGTCTCGAACATCTCCCGGCCGTAGATGCCCTTGATCGTGATCATGGAGGTGACGATCCGGGACCAGTCGACCGGGAACTCCTCGGCGGCCAGGCCCAGCACGGCGATCCGGCCGCCGTGCGTCATGTTGCCGATCATGTCGCGCATGGCCTCGGGCCGGCCGGACATCTCCAGGCCGACGTCGAAGCCCTCGCGCAGGCCCAGTTCACGCTGGCCGGCCTCGATCGAGGTGTGGGCGACGTTGAGCGCGAGGCTGACGCCGACCTTGCGGGCCAGCTCCAGGCGCTGCTCGCTGACGTCGGTGATCACCACATGGCGGGCGCCGGCGTGCCGGGCGACCGCCGCCGCCATGATGCCGATCGGTCCGGCGCCGGTGATCAGAACGTCCTCGCCGACCAGCGGGAAGGAGAGCGCGGTGTGCACGGCGTTGCCGAACGGATCGAAGACCGCGGCGATGTCGAGGTCGACCGGGACCCGGTGCACCCACACGTTGGTGGCGGGCAGCGCGACGTACTCGGCGAAGGCGCCGTCCCGGCCGACGCCCAGGCCGACGGTGGCGCGGCACAGGTGGCGGCGGCCGGCCTGGCAGTTGCGGCAGCTGCCGCAGACCAGGTGGCCCTCGCCGCTGACCAGGTCGCCGGGCTTGATGTCGGCCACGTCCCGGCCGGTCTCGACGACCTCCCCGACGAACTCGTGGCCGACGGTCAGCGGGGTCCGCACGGCCTGCTGCGCCCAGCCGTCCCAGGCCCGGATGTGCAGGTCGGTGCCGCAGATGCCGGTGCGCAGCACCTTGATCAGCACATCGCCGGGGCCGATGGTCGGCTCCGGCACGTCCGTCAGCCAGAGTCCCGGTTCCGCGTTCTGCTTGACCAGTGCCTTCACCGCATCGGCTCCCGTACGTGAATGAGTGCTGTGACATCACGGGGACCCGGTGCGGCCCGCCGATCTCGGCCAGAAATCTTCCGTACGACGGGCTCCGGGTCCATCGAGGATTTCTTAATCGCGCCCTCAGATCACCTTTACGGCCCATCCGTCACAGGGGTACGCAGCCTTCACCTCACTCGCGTGGCGGCTCACCGGCACAGCCGCGCCACGAGCCTCTCCGGCAAGGTCCCCGCGGTCTCCGGGACCACCCGGGCCTGCCCGTCCGGCCGCTCCGGGCAGCCGCCGCGCGGTCCCCGGGGCACCTCGGTCGCCGGAGGCAGGACCGCACCGCGCCACGTGGCGCCGGCCCCGACCGCCACCGGGAGCGGGTCCTCCACGCGGTTCGGGCACAGGGGACAGAACCGTAGCTTCCGGCCGCGCGGCGGTGGCACAATGCCGGCCCCATTCGGAACCAGCCTCAGGGGCACCATGGCGCCGAACGAACCGGATTCCCAGATCCCCGTCTTCCACGGAGCCGGCCACCTGCTGCGGCTGATCGCCGACCTCGTCCGTCGGCCGCGCCGCAGGGAGTGTCCGGAACCGGTGCGGCACCGCGGTGTCGCCCAGGGCCGCGAGGGGCTCCCGGTGATCTGCCTGGTCGCCGGCGACGACCACGCCCAACTCGCCCGCGGCATCAGCTACTTCCTCGGACACGCCGACCCCCGCCGGGTCCCGCACTGCCTGCACGATCTGGGCGCCGAGCCGTCGCCGGCCGACCCCGAGTCGGTGGAGGCGGTGCGCCGCACGCTGGAGCGACTGGCGCAGGGCTTCGCGCGCAGCGTCAACGGCGCCGACGGCCGGGTCCGCTTCCGGCGGTTCGGCCTGGTCAACTGGCTGGTGCAGACCGGCGCGAGCGGCGACCCGGACGACGCGGGCGACGTCGAGGGCACCGACCACAGCCTCCTCCAGCGGCTGCGGGAGCGGGAGTTCCGGCGCCGCCGGGTGTTCGGCCTGCTGCGGGCGCCGGAGACCGAACTGGCGGTGGACGGCCATGTGCCGTGGTGGGTCTGGCTGTTCGCGCTGCACCTCTTCCCGCTGGCGTGGTTCCGGGTCCGCCGCGGACTGGGCCGGGAGTACCGCTGGCTGCTCAACCAGCCCTACCTCGCTCCGCGCGACCCGGGCACCTTCCTCGGCTTCGCGGAGCGGCTGACCGTGCCGCACAACCAGGTCGAGGACCCCGAGCAGCTGCGCAAGCTGATGGTCAACGCCTTCCTGGAGGACCTGCGGACCGCCTTCCGCCGCCGCCCGTGGCGCCCGCGCTCGTCCCGCCGCACCGCGTACTGCGTCGCTCTGCTGGACGGTGTGGACGCCGACAACTGCGGCCATCCGCTGCTGCGCACCGTCATCGACGTCCGCAACGAGACCGGTGCCTTCGATCCGCTGCTGGTCGTCGCCTGCGGCGCGCGGCCACCCGCCGAGGGCACCGGGACCCGCGCCGACTGGGGCCACAGCTCCCTGTGGGAGCTCTCCGACCGGCTCTACGGCGGCTGGCGGGACACCTTCCTGACACCGGCCGGGCCCGCAACCGCGCACCCTGGTACCTGCCGGTCACCGTGCCCCCGCTGATGCCGCCCTCCGACGACCCGGTGGCCAAGGCACGATACGAACTGACGCGACGTCAAGAAGTCGCCCAGGACGCCCGGTTGCGCCTCCCCGAGCCGCCACTGTGGGCGCGCCGGGCGGTCTCCGTCGCGGCCGTGTGCTGCGCGACCGCGGCGCTGCTGGGGGCCGGCGGGCTGCTCTGGGGCGAGGAGAGCGCCTACCGCCGGGCGCACTGCGGGCTGAGCCGCTTCCAGGACGACGCCGACACCCTGCGCACCGTGGAGACCGGCGAGTGCATCGGGGTCTCCCGGCACGGCTTCACCTTCCACTCCCCCGACGCCGAGCTGAACAAGACCCTGCACACCATCGCCGACCAGAACGCCCGCGCCGACCAGATCCACCAGGCGTCCCCGGAGCGTCCGTTCGTGACCCTCGTCCACCTCTCCGCGCTGCTCAGCAGCACCGGCAAGTCCACCGCCCAGCTCGCCTACGGCCGGGAGGCGCTCCAGGGGGCGGCCGGCGCCCAGTCCCGACAGCTGCGCACCACCGGCAGCACCGAGCCGATCCTGCGGATATTCCCCGCCAACGCCGGGTCCGGTATGCGCTTCGGCACCCAAGTCGTCCAGATCCTGGAGGAGTTGCAGGGCAAGGACCCCTCCATCGTCGGCGTCACCGGCCTCGACCAGAGCCGCGAGGCCACCAACCGGACGATCCGCAAGCTGACCGAGGCGGGGCTGCCGATGGTCGCCACCACCCTCTCCGCGGACTCCCTGGTCCGACAGTCGCCGATGTACTTCCAGGTGTCGCCGCAGAACAGCCGGGAGGCGGAGGTCGCCGCCGCCTACGCCGACCACCTCGTCGGCGGCCGGACCAGGCCCACCCGCCAGGTCCGGGTGATCGCCTCCGCCGACCCCACCGACACCTACAGCAGGACCCTCGGCGACGACGTCGCCAAGCAGTTCCGGGCCCGCGGCTTCACGGTCGAGCGGACCGCCTTCAGCCCCCCGCCTCCCCCGGGCGGCGAGCCGTCCTCGGACGCGCCCGGTGCCGGCTCGGTCGGCCAGCGCAGCTGCTCCTACCCGGGGCTGGTCTTCTACGCCGGCCGCGCCGAGGACTTCGAGACCTTCCTCGGCGGGATCAACGAGTCCTGCAACTCCGCCCCGCCGGCCGTCTTCGGCGGCGACGACGTGGCACGGCTGGCCGCCGACCCGGTCCGCCGTGCGCAGTACCCCGGAATCCCCTACGACTTCCTGGACTTCACCCTCGGTTCGGCGCGCTGCGACGACGCAAGCGGGCTGTACGCGGAGATGTCCCGGCTCTTCCCCGAGGAGTGCGCCAAGGTCCCCAACTCGTCCCTCGACGGACATGCCGCGCTCGGCTTCGACGCGGTGAAGCTGTACGTCGACGCGGTCAGGCAACTGCGCGAGGACGCCGCGGGGATGCCGCTGACGCCGCCCGCGGTGTGGCACGCGATCAGCGGGGTGCACGGGGACGAGGCGCTCGACGGGGAGAGCGGGATCATCGGCTTCGGCGGCGAGGTGGACCGTCAGGTCCCGCTGGACAAGCTGCTGTCGGTGCAGCACATCGACGGCGTCGGCAAGCCCACCCAGGTCGGCTACTGCGGCCGGCTCGGCGGCCGCGCCCAGTCGTCGTGGTGTCCGGCGCTGACGCCGGAAAAGGGTCGATGACCGCTCCCGTGACGGGCGTCAGGGCGGCGGCCCCGGCCCCGTCACGGTGAACAACCCGCCGTCGGGGTCGCGCACCATCGCCTGGCTCCCGTTCCCGTCCCACGTCGCGGTCACCGGCGTGATGGTCCCGCCGGCGTCCACCGCGGCCTCGGTCACCGCCGCGACGTCCGGCACCCGGAAGTGCACGTGCCACTGCGGCCGCACCCGGGGGTCCGGGGCCGCCTCCACGGCGCCGCCGCGCAGCGCCGCCACCACGTGCGTCCCGTCGTGCACGATCACCTGGTCGTGCTCGTACGTCACCTGGCAGCCGCCGGGCTTCTCCGACGCCCAGTCGAAGACCTCGGCGTAGAAGATGGCCGCGGCGAACGCGTCCCTGGTCCGCAGCTCCAGCATCGCCGGGGCGTGGCCCGTCCCCACCGACCAGGCCAGCGTCTGCCCCTCCCAGAAGCCGAAGGTGGCGCCGTCCCGGTCCGCGGCGAGGGCGGCCCGCCCCGGGCCGAGCTTGAGCGGCCCGACGGCGACCGTGGCGCCGCGCTCACGGATCCGGGCCGCGGTGTCGTCGCCGTCGGCCACCGCGAAGTACGCGGTCCAGGCCACCGGCACCTGGAAGCTCGGTGCCAGCGCGCCGATACCGGCGACCGGCTCCCCGTCGAGCAGCGCGACCGAGAACTCCTCGCCGAGACTGGCCGACCGGAACCGCCAGCCGAGCACGGAACCGTAGAAGCGGTGCGCGGAGGGCAGGTCGCTGGTCATCAGGCTCACCCAGCAGGGCGCGCCGCGTACCGGAGCGGCCGGACGTGGGGACGGCATGGACATCTGCCTCCTGCATGCTCGGGCCTGTCCGACGGGTCAGCGTGGATCAGCCCGCGCGGGTCGGCATGGATCGCGGCCGGGTCCTCGGCGCCCCCACCCACTGTGCCAGCGACCGCCCGACCCCGCACCAAGGGACACCGGCGCCGCCGGTCGCCCGCTCGGGGCAGGGCCGGTTGTGCCGGTGGGGGCCGGGCTCGATGCTGGAGGTACTGAACCGGGCTGGGTTGATGCCATGAACGCATGGAACGCGGCGACGAGCGCCGACTTCCGTGGTCCCCTCGACGTCACCAGGGCGGCCACAGCGGTTCTGGACGCCCGGGGACTGGTGATCGGGTGGAGCGCGGCGGCCCGGAAGCTGCTGGGGTACGCCCCGGAGGAGATCATCGGCCGGCCGATCGGCACGTTCCTGCCGGACGCCGCGGACGCGGCAGCCGCGGCGGGGGCCGAGAAGCCGTCGCCCGCGGAGATGGTCAACATCGAGACCCGGACCGCACGGCACGCCGACGGCCATCGTCTGTCGGTGGCGATCACGATGTGTCCGCTGGCCGACACTCTGCCGGCGGCCCCCCGGGGACCGGCCCGGGTGATGGTGGCGACCGCACTGGACGACCTGCGGTACTGGGAGTCGCGCCAGGCGATGCTGCACGGGCTGGCGACGCAGTCACCGGTGGGACTGGCCATCTACGACGAAGCGCTGCGCCTGACGTGGTTCAACACCTCGTACGGACGGGAGATCGGGCTGCCGCTGCGGCAGTTGATCGGCAAGCGGGCCGACGAACTGTATCCGGGCGAGTTCGTCACCGAGGGCTACCCGCACACCCTGCACACGGTGATGGGCCATGTGCTGGCCACCGGCGAGCCCTTCCTCGACCTGCACTTCGTCGGCGAGCAGCCCACCGACCCGGGCACCAAACACGTCTGGTCCTGCTCCTACTACCGGCTCCAGGACCCGGACGGGCGGGTGCTGGGCGTGTGCGAGGACTCCTTCGACATCACCGACCGCTATCAGGCGCAGCGCCGGCTGAACCTCCTGGTGGAGGCCGGCCGGCGGATCGGCACCACGCTGGACATGGTCGGCACCGCCCGGGAGGTGACGGCGGTCGCGGTACCGGACTTCGCGGCCACGGTCACCGTCGACCTGCTGCGGTCGGTGCTGGAGGGCGGGGATCCGGAACCGGGCGAGGGCGGGATGCCCGAGCTGGTCCGGGTCGCCGCCCGCTCCCGGGACGACCCGCCGGACCGGCCGCCGCTCCCGCCGCACCCGATCGTCTACCAGCGGGGCACGCTCCCGTACCGGAGCCTGTCGTCGGGCGGCCTGATCCGCACGGAGCGGGCGATCGTGGTGCCGCTGCGGGCCGGCGGCACCCTCATGGGGCTGGTGGCCTTCGACCGCGGGGACAGTTCGTCGGTCTTCGACGGCGGCGAGATCGACCTGGCCGACGAGTTGGTCATCCGGGCCGCGGTCTCGATCGACAACGCCCGCCGGTTCGCCCGCGAGCACGCCGCGGCGCTCACCCTCCAGCGCAATCTGCTGCCCCAGCGCCTGCCCCCGCAGTCCGCGGTGGACATGGCCTACCGCTATCTGCCCAGCGACGACCGGGCCGGGGTGGGCGGCGACTGGTTCGACGTGATCGGGCTGTCCGGCACCCGGGTCGGCCTGGTCGTCGGGGACGTGGTCGGGCACGGCCTCCAGGCCGCGGCCACCATGGGCCGGCTGCGGACGACCGTACGGGCGCTGGCCCGGATGGACCTGGCGCCCGACGAACTGCTGAGCCGGCTCGACGACCTGGTGGGGCAGACCCCGGAGGAGCGCGCGGCGGGAGCCGTCGTCGAACCCGCCCCGGACGACGTGGCCACCGGGGTGACCTGCCTGTACGCGGTCTACGACCCGGTGTCACGGCACTGCACGACGGCCCGGGCCGGGCATCCGCCGCCGGTGCTGGTGGCCCCCGGCGGCGAGGTGTCGTTCCCGGACCTGCCGGCCGGTCCCCCGCTGGGGCTGGGCGGCCTGCCGTTCGAGTCGTGGGAGACCGAGCTGCCGGCGGGCAGCCTGCTGGCGCTGTTCACCGACGGGCTGCTGCGCGGCCGGGACCGCGACGTCGACACCGGCCTGGCACTCCTCGGCGAGGTGCTGCGGGAGAACCACCGGCCGCTGGAGGAACTGTGCGACCGCGCGGTCGCACAACTGCTGCCGAGCGGGGCGGCGCCGGACGACGCGGCGCTGCTGCTGGTGCGGACCCGGGAACTGGACGCCCGGCAGGTGGCCGCCTGGGAGCTGCCCGCTGAGCCGGCCGCGGTGAGCACCGCCCGCGAACTGGCCACCCGGCAGCTGGCCGAGTGGGGTCTCGCGGAGCTGTCGTACGCGACCGAGCTGGCGGTCAGCGAGCTGGTCACCAATGCCGTCCGGCACGCCTCGGGACCGGTGCACCTGCGGCTGCTGCGGGATCTGGCGCTGGTCACGGAGGTCTCCGACACCGGCCACACCTCGCCGCACCTGCGGTACGCGGCGAGCGACGACGAGGGCGGCCGGGGGCTGTTCATCGTCGCGCAGCTGGTGCAGCGCTGGGGGACGCGGTACACGCCGTTCGGCAAGACGATCTGGATGGAGCAGGCGTTCCCGCCGCACTACCCGGGGGCCCCGCGGCCGGTCGGCTGAGCAGGCGGCCCGGTGTACGCCGTGCGGGTCGCCGGTGCCCGTCCCATGATGGAACCAGCGAGGTCCCGGCACTCGGCGGGCGCGGACAGAGGAGGACCTGTGACGACCAATGGCAGTAAGACCCCGGCCGAGCGGCGGCCGGTGGAGCTGTACACGGGTAGCGAGCGGCCCTTCGACGCGGAGGACCTGGTCAGGGCATCGGGGCGCGAACCCACCCCACAGAGCCTGGAGTGGGCACAGCGCCTGATCGAGGAGAAGGGCCGAGCCGCCATCGAACGGTATCTGCCCTAGCAGCGCGCTCCGCCACACGCCTGTACGGCCCGGGTGCCACGGCCCCCGGGCCGTGACACGTGCCGCGGCCGCCGCTGGCTACCCTCTCCGTACATGACAACCGAACGCATCGATCCGCCCCGACAGGGACCACCGGCGCGACGGCCTTCGCCGCCTGGCAGGAAGAAGTGGCGCACTCCCGGCGCATCGAGAGGGCGGCCGAGTCGCTGGACCTCACCGCCTACCAGCCCCGGTGGGGCGAACACGTCTCGCTCCGGCTGATCATGCTGCACATGATCCACGAGTACGCCCGGCACAACGGCCACGCCGACTCCCTCCGCGAGGGCGTGGACGGCACCGTCGGCCCCTGATCCCGCGGCGCAGGCCGCTCACCGACAGCACGCACAAGGTCCCTTCCCCGTACGGGAAAGGGACCTTGTGAGGGTGAGCGGAGCGCCCGGCCGGCCTTGCACCTGCATTTCCCACCGGTTGGTGGACGTCTTTCCTTGGACCACGGACGCGCGACTCCCGTCCGCAGGACCGGAGTTCATTCATGATCATACCGAACTCCGGGGGCGCTCCCGACCAGGCAGACTTCCCCCGAACCTGACGCAAAAGTCCCGGCCCGAGGCAACCCGTGAACGGTGGGCCGACGCGGAATGCGAAGGTGTCATGGCGAACGACGACGGGCCGTGGGGCCCGTCCTGGTGGGGAGGAACGGACATGGCCGCGCCGAGTGAAGAGTCCAACGGGGCGGGAGGGCTGCCCAGCCGACTGCCGGACGACACCCTCCCCCTGCGCGTCTCCACCGCGCGGGACCCCGCACCTGCCGCGACGTCCGAACCCGAACCGAAGGGCGGCGGCTCCCGGCTGGCCAAGTCCAGTGCGCTGATGGCCGCGGGCACCATCGTGTCGCGGATCACGGGCTTCCTGCGCACGCTCGTCATGGCGGCCGCGATCGGCGTCGGCACGCTCAACGACTCCTATCAAGTCGCCAACGTCCTGCCCACGATGATCTATGTGCTGGTCGGCGGCGGCGCGCTGAACGCGGTGTTCGTCCCCCAGCTCGTGCGCGCCATGAAGAACGACGAGGACGGCGGCGAGTCGTACGCCAACCGCCTGCTCACCCTCGTCGTCATCGTCCTCGCCGGTGCCACGACGCTCTGCGTCCTGGCCGCGCCGCTGCTGGTCCGCGTGATGTCCCCGGACATCGCCGCCGACCCGCAACGCATGGCCCTGACCGTGGCCTTCGCCCGCTACTGCCTGCCGACGATGTTCTTCATGGGGATCCACGTCATCCTCGGGCAGATCCTCAACGCGCGCGGCCGGTTCGGCGCCATGATGTGGACCCCCGTCCTCAACAACGTCGTCATCATCGCCTCCTTCGCCGCCTTCATCTGGGCCTTCGGCGGCTTCACCGACTCCGGCGTGAGCCCGGCGACCATCACCCCCGAAGGCGTCCGGCTGCTGGGCCTGGGCACCCTGCTCGGGCTGGCCGTCCAGGCGTTGGCCATGCTGCCGTATCTGCGCGACGCCGGCGTCCGGATCCGTCCCCGCTTCGACTTCCGCGGTCACGGTCTGGGCAGGGCCGCCGGCCTGGCCAAGTGGACGCTGCTGTTCGTGCTCGCCAACCAGCTCGGCCTGATCGTCGTCACCGAACTCGCCACCAAGGCCGGCGCCGCCGCCGAGCGCGCCGGCCACCCCGGCTCCGGCATCACCGCGTACAACTTCGCCTACCAGATCTGGCAGATGCCGCAGGCCATCATCACCGTCTCGGTCATGACCGCCGTGCTGCCGCGGATCTCCCGCGCCGCCCTGGACGGCGACGCCGCGGCCGTCCGCGACGACATCTCCTACGGCCTGCGCACCTCGGCCGTCGCCGTCGTGCCGTGCGCCTTCGCATTCCTGGCCCTGGGCATGCCGATGGCCACGCTGCTCTACGCCAGTTCGGGAACCGAGGGCGCACAGGGCATCGGCCGCGCCCTGATGGCCTTCGGCCTGGGCCTCATCCCCTACTCCGCGCAGTACGTCGTGCTGCGCGGCTTCTACGCCTACGAGGACACCCGCACGCCCTTCTACAACACCCTGGTCGTCGCCGCCGTCAACGCCGCCGCGTCCGCGGCGTGCTTCGTCCTCCTCCCCGCGCACTGGGCGGTGGCCGGCATGGCCGCCTCCTACGGCCTGGGCTTCGCCGTCGGCATCGCGGTCGCCTGGCGCCGGCTGCGCAAGCGCCTGGACGGCGACCTCGACGGCCCCCGTGTGCTGCGCACCTATGTGCGCCTGTGCACCGCCGCCGCCCCCGCCGCGCTCGCCGGCGGAGCCGCCTCGACGGCCCTGCTGCACGCCCTGGGCACCGGCGCGCTGGCCTCCCTGGTCGCGCTGCTCGCCGGCGCCGTACTCCTGCTGGGCCTCTTCCTGGCCCTCGCCCGCCTCCTCAAACTCCCCGAGCTCGACGCCCTGTTCGCCATGCTCCGCAGCCGGCTCGGCCGCTGAGCCTCCTCCGCGCCGCCCCCGCCGCGCCGTCGCCGTCAGGCCGACGGCGCGGCGTCGTACCCGGCCCGCCCGGCCTGCTCCAGGCCGGCGGCGAGCGCTGCCGCGGGCGCCCGTGCGTGGCGTCATGGTCGGCGCACCTCCCAGGCCATCTCCTTCAGCGCCATCCGGGCGGCCGGGGCGTGGCCGGGGATGTCGGCCCAGTAGGGGTGCGTGGCGATCTCCACGGAGAGCCGCTGAAGTCGGCGGCGCAACACGGTCGTGCGCGCCGGACTCTCCTCGGCGGCGAGCTGTTGATAGGCGGCGTACCAGGCGGACTGAGCCTGTACGAGGTCGGCGGGAAAGGCGTAGTCGGTCACAACCAAAATTGCATCACGTGTTCGAATTACGGCGCAGCACTCACACGAGTGAAGATGGCCGACCCTCGTGACTGAGCGTTGTAGCCGGCCAGGGAGCCTCGTACCCGGCCAGCTGAGCGTGCGGGCCTCTGCATCGTCGACGACTGTCACCGGCCGGATGGTCATGGACTGGGGGCCGTCGACCGTCGGTCCTGCGCCAGCTCTGGCTCGGTCAGGTTCCCACCGGGTCCGTGACGAAGACGCTGTATGCATTCTCGGCGACGCCGCTGGTGAGCGGCGGCACGACGGAGACCACCTGGCCGTAACAGCCGGGACAGTTGTAGACGAGTGCCATGGCGTCGGTGCCGTTGGCCACGGTCATGTATCCCGTGGGCAATCGAGTGTTGATGCATGAGCCCGCGGAGGGGTTGTGGATACCGGGCCTTGATCTTCTTCATCGTCAGATGGGACTCCACCCGCAGCACGCCGCGCAGGCCCGTCAGCTTGCGGGTCAGGAACTCCTCGTAGGCGGCGCGGTCGGCGACCGCGACGCGCAGGAAGTAGTCCGGCCGCGGCCGATCGCCGCGGAATCGATGACGGCCCGGTAGCCGGAGATGACACCGTCCTCCTCCATGCGCTTGACCCGACATGGCAATACCTTCGGCCCGTGTCGACGCCCCCGCTCGGCCCGCGCCTCCCGCACCCTCCCCCCGCACACCGCCCCAGGCCCGCGCCGCCTTGAAGGACTCCGCCTCGGTGGGCCTGGGTCTCGTCCCGCTCGGCGGGCGATCTGCCCACCCCCGCCCTGGCCCTGCTCGGCGCGCTGGCCGCCCGCCTCGTCTTCCCCGACCAGGTGCTCCCGGCCGCGTTCGCCCTGTTCACCGCCGGGCTGCTGGCCCGCCACTTCGTCACCGGCAGGAGGTCCGCCCGTGCCTGACACCCGCTACCTCGTCGCGGCGGTCGCCGTCTCCGTCGCCGTCACGTGGGCCCTGCGCGCCCTCCCCTTCGCCGCGCTCGCCCCGCTGCGCGCCAGCGCGACCGTCCAGCACCTCAGCCCCCGCATGCCCGCCGGCGTCATGGTCATCCTGCTCGTCCACTGCCTGCGCGACCTGCCGGTGACCGAACCGCGCGCCCTCGCCCCCTGACGGCTCTGGCCGTCACCGTCGGCCTGCACCGGTGGCGCCGCAACCCCCTGCTGAGCATCCTCGGCGGCACCGCCATCCATGTGGCCCTGGCGAGCACGGTCTTCGCCCACTGACCGGGCGACCGGAACGCCCCGCCCGTACACCCCGCGCGCCCGCGCTCGAACGTGAGGGCATCGGCGTGCCCCGCCCCCCGTGGTGGGGCGCGGGACACGCCGGTCGCGTTCCGGAGCGGATTCCGTCAGCCCAGTTCGAGGCTGGTGACGCCGAAGGTGTGCGCGGCGTCCGCGGACGGGACCGGGCCGGTGTACATGCGGACGGTGTGGGAACGGGGGGTCAGGCCGCGGGCGGTGGCCAACGTGTGGGCGGGGGTGCGGGGTTCGGGGACGTCGATGCTGACCTCGTCCGCGGGGTCGAGGTGGGCGGTGAGGGCGTCGAAGAGGGCCTCCGCGGTCTCCGGGGTGTCGGCGAAGAGCGGGCCGATGCGGTGGCCGGAGTGGGCCGGGCGGAGCACGCCGTAGCCGGCGACCCGGCCGTCCCGGAGGTGGACCCGGGCGGTGTGGCCGGGGGCGGTCAGCCAGCGGGCGACGAAGTCGCGGCGGTCCGCGGGGAAACAGCGGCGGTCATATGCGGTGATCGCGTCGAGGTGGGCGGCGGTGACCGGGTGGGTGTCGGGCGAGGGCCGGGCGCCGGGGGTGGGGCGGCCGGTGTAGCGGAGGGTGTCGTGCGCGGGGGTGAAGCCGGCCCGACGGTAGGTGGCCTGCTGGGCGGGGACCGCGTCCAGGCCGACGGTCCGGGCCCCGGCGTGCGGGAAGGCGGCGCGCCAGGTGGCGAGGCCGAGGCCCTGACCGCGGAGACCGGGGGCGACGAGGTAGAAGCCCAAGAAGGCGTAGTCGTCGGAGTAGTTGACGATCGAGAGGGCCGAGACCGTGCGGTCGCCGAGGCGGCCGAGGAAGAAGCCGTCGGGGTCGGTGGGGTGGAAGTGGCTGATGTCGCCCTCGCCCGGGTTCCAGCCCTCGTCGGCGGTCCAGCCGACGATCTCGTGCCAGAGGTCCAACGGGGCCGCGGTGATGGCGAGTTCGCCGTCGTGGGCCGGGGCGGTGCGGGTGGTCGGTCGCATCGGGGGGTGCGTCCCTTTCTGATGGGGGCTTCGGTCAGATCAGGTCCATGGCCGCGACCTCGTCGGGGCTGCCGTAGCTGACCGGCCCCTGGAAGCGGCGGCGGGCGGTGGCGAACCACCAGACCGTGGCGATCACCAGGACCACCGCCAGTGCGATCGGCGCGTAGTTGAAGGACTCCGGGGTGACCGGGTACTGCTGCGGCAGCATGAAGAGGATGTTGCTCAGGGCGATCCAGATCACGGCGATCGCGGCGACGGGCTTGCCGTAGCGGCCGAGGTTCCACGGTCCGGCCTGGAAGTCGTCGAGCCGCAGGCGGAGGAAGATGGGCACGCCGTAGGAGAGGAAGAGGCCCACCACGTTGATGCTGACGACCGCGGTGAAGGCGGTGTGCGACCACCAGCCGGGGACGACCAGGAGCAGCGAGCAGACGGCGGCGAGCCAGACGGCCTTGACGGGGGTGCGGGTGCGGTCGGAGACCGAGTGCCACCAACGGGAGCCGGGCATCGCGCCGTCGCGGGAGAAGGCGAAGATCTGCCGGGTGTTGCTGGTCATGTTGGCGAGTCCGCAGAAGAGCATGGCGCCGATGACGATCAGCAGCAGGAACTTCGCGGAGTGCACGCCGAGCGCGTCGATGAGAATCCGTACCGGCGGGGCGTCGTCCGCCGCGGCGCCGCGATAGTCGCGGATGGCGTACACCAGAGCGAGCATGAGGACCAGTCCGGTGAGCGCGGAGCAGGTGATCGCCCGCATGATCCCGCGCGGGGCATTGACGGTGGCCTTCACCGTTTCTTCGGACATGTGGAAACTGCCGTCGAAGCCGGTGAACGTCCAGCTGGTGACGAGCAGACCGAGCATTCCGCCGTAAAGGGCGTTGGTGAAGCCGGTGTTGTTGACGAAGTGGGTGGCGAAGGACGGCTCTTGATGGTGTGTCGGAATCAGCGCGAGGGCGGCGACGATGACCACCATGCCGATCAGCAGCCACCACACGGAAATCCGGTTGAGCACGGCGACCAGTCGGACGGTGTAGGTGTTCGCCAACGCTTGCACCAGCAAAATCGCCGCGGTGATGCCGACCGTCTGCGGTGCGGTGGGCTGATAGGACGGCCATTGCATGGCGATGAACGCCTGGATGAAGGTGGCGGCGGCGAAGTTGGTGGCGGCGGTGCCGCCCACCTGGCCGACGAAGTTGAGCCAGCCGGTGTACCAGGACCAGGCGCCCTGGTGGCGCTTGGCGAGCTTGCCCGCGGAGAAGTAGAGCGCGCCGCTGGTCGGGTACGCGGAGGCGATCTCGCCCATGGCGGCTCCGACGAACAACACCATGACGGAGACGCCGATCCAGCCGAATACCAGGATCCGCGGTCCGCCGGCGTTCAGGCCGAAGCCGAAGGAGGAGAAGATGCCGGAAATGATGTTGATGATGGTGAAGGAGATGGCGAAATTGTCAAAGGCGCGAAATCTGCGGGTGAGTTTGCGCGGATAGCCCATGGCGTGCAGGGTCGCGTCGTCGTCGAGGGCGGCGGGGTCCACGCCCTGCGGAGTTTTCGAGCGGGTTTTTACGCGGGTCGGGGAGGACGTACGCTCGGGCACTGCCGGAACCTTTCTGCGGGTGGGGGGTGAATGCTGCGGCGAAGGTATACGGTCGGCGTGTCACAGAGCGTGCGGGACGGGAAGTCCGCACGCTCTCCGGGCTTTTGTCAATTGCTCCTCGGGGTCGCCAAAGGCGCTCCAGGGCATTCGGGAGGCATACGGGCCCATGGCCGTGAGGACTTCGCGGGCCTCGAATTCGTGTTTCGCCATGAACAGCGCATGGGCGAGATAGGCCAGATCGACGACCGGGGTGAAGCGGTATCCGGCCACGGTGGGGAACCAGTTGCGGTGCACGCCCGTGGCGGCGGTGATCCACTGCGGCTGCTCCCAGGTATGGTCGGCCAGCAGCATGTCGGGGTTGTAGTCCTCGACGAGTGCCACCAGGGGCAGCAGCCGGAGCGGCGAGGAAGCCGCGGCGCGCTGGCTGAGGAAGGCGGCGACGTCCCAGCTCGCGCTGGACGAGCCGCCGTACCGGGTGAAGAAGAAGGACAGGAAGCGGTGGTGGGCCTCGCGGTGCCAGGGGTCGAGCCGGAGGACGTGCGCGAAGAGATACCAGGGCCCGGTGGGCGAGGTCAACAGCCCCTGGGGGGCGGGGTCCTGCGGGCGGTCGAGACGAGCCAGGGCGAGCCGGGCGACCCAGGGGGTGGGGTCCTCGGGGGCCAGTTTCGCGGCCCGTTCGCAGGCGGTGCGCGCTATCCGCTCCAGGGCGCCGGCCCGGCGGTCGCCGGCGTCGGCCATGCGCAGGGTCCGGAGCATCGCCACCCGCGCCCATAACAGGGCGGCGTCCGGTCCGGGTTCTTCGGCGAGCCAGCGTTCGGCCAGGTCGGTACCGGCCGCCTCGGAGGCCAGCACCAGTGACCGGTGGGCCCGTAGCTCGAAATCCTGCCGGGTCTCCCGCAGTACCTCATGAGCGCTCAAGTAGCGCCCGGCCCGGACATCCATACACGCTCGCGCCAGCGCCCGGTCATCGGCTGCTGGACTCCATACGTACTGCCCCTCGAAAGAGCCGGCCGGCATGTTCCCCTCCCGGTCCACGCGGGTGCCTCGCGGCACCCGCGCATTCCGTCCATGCCGAATTCGGCTGGACCGCCGCCGCTGGTCAGTCGGCAGCGGCCCACACCCTACTCATTTCCTCCCCATCTCGAAAACAGTCGTCTGGAATATCTGGTTCCGCACCTTTTCGCCACAAGGCGTTTGAAACGGGAACCACCGCGCGGGAGCTTTTGTTTGGCATATTCACTCCTTCCCGCAGACCAGCCATGCCACCGCTCCGCCGAGCGCCGCGACCGCACCCGCGACGAGGAACACCGCGCCCAGACCTTCCCCGTACGTCACCGGTGGGGCGCCGACCCCGGTCCCCGGTACGGAGCGGTGGAAGACGGTGCCCAACAGGGCGATGCCCAGCGCCAGTCCGAGCTGGCGGGCGCTGTTGGCGGCCGCGCCGGCCACGCCGCTGTGGGCCGGATCCGTCGAGGCCATGGCGAGCGCCGGCAGGACCGGCGAGACCAGCCCGGCGCCCACGCCGGTGACGACCAGCCCGGTGTCAACACCGGCCAGTTCGCGCCGGGTTGGACGACCAGGAGGAGCAGCAGGTCCCCGGCCGCCACCAGGAGGGTTCCCCCGCCGACGCTCCACCGGGCGGGCATCCGGTGCAGCGCGCCGCCGGCCAGCGCGGAGGTGGCGAAGAAGGCCACCGGCTGGGCGGTGATGACGAGGGAGGTGGCGAACGCGCTGAGCCCGGCGCCGTTCTGGAGCCAGAGGGAGAGCACCGGCAGGAAGGCGAACCCGCCGAGGTAGTAGGCGCCGGAGGCGAGCAGCAGACCGTTGAAGGCGGGCTTGCGGAACAGCCCGAGCGGCACCATGGGGCGGGTCGCCGCGCGCTCCACGAGGGCGAAGGCGAGCAGCAGTACCACACCGAGGCCGAAGCCCAACAGGGTCGAGCCATCGCCCCAACCGGCCTCGCCGCCGCGGATGAAGCCGAAGGTGATGCCGGTCGCGGCGAGGCTGAAGGTGACGATTCCCGGCCAGTCGATCCGGGCCGCGCCGCGGGCGCGGTCGGCGGGCACCCTGGTGGCCGGCCACAGCGCCACGGCACAGACCGGCAGCGCACCGTAGAAGATCCATGGCCAGGACAGCAGTTGGGTGAGCATGCCGCCCGCGACGTTGCCGATGCCGGCGGCGCCGGCGACCGCCCCCCCCAGACGGCGAAGGCCCGGGCCCGGTCCCGGCGTCGCCGAGCGAGCCCGTCCCCAGGAGCAGTCCGGCCAGGGCGAGGGTGTAGCCCCACCTTGATGTAATGCCCTTATTCGGCAGAACCCTTACTCTTCTCGACGCGGTACGGCGACACCGCACCCGGCATCGGCATCGGCGCCGACACCGGCACCGGCACCGGCACCGACGGCAGAAGGCTTCATAAGGAATGCATAAGGGAATCGCCGGACAGGGAAACGATTCCCAGGAGGTCGACGACCCGTCCCTACGGACCGCCGACCGGCCCGAAGGCCGCCAAACATGAAATCGGCTCAAGAGCAACCGTAATTAGCGGAAGCTACTATCCGGAAGCGCGCGATCACATGTAGCGTTCGTTCGGACCGGTGACGTGACGGTTGTTCACGTCATGGCCGAGTACGGGCACGGGCGCGAGCGCTCTCCCCAACAGGGACGGGAGGGTGTTCGGCCCGTTGGGCGCACCCGCATCACGAGTGTCGGTGTACCGGCCCGGCCTCTCACCGGGCTGCACAGCGTTCGCGGCACAGCGGTACCGCACGCCGCACGCCGAGCACCGCCATGTCTGTCCGAACACGCCTGCTTTGCAAGAGGAATGGGCCCAGATCATGTTTATGAACGCGTCGACGACCCCCCTTGCGTTGCGACCGGATGCCGATTTCGGCCGGCCGGCAAAGGCCGGCCCCGGCGGAGGGCCACCCTTGGCGGTCGACCGGCTCCCCGACGGCAAGTGGCAACTCACCTTGCACGATTTGGAACCCGTGTCGGTTCACCGACTGACCTCGGACAAGCTGCACATCATCCTCGCCCCGCCGTGCGCCGGACCGACCGCACCGGTCGCCGGTGCGCAGCCGTCGGCCGGCGAGTTCGCGCCCGACCCGATCCAGATCGACACCGCGGCACGCACCGTCTCCATCGACGGCCGTCAGATCGACATCCCCCGGCTGGAGTTCGACCTGCTGGCCCACCTGGTGCTGCACCCGCGGCGGGCCTTCACCCGGCAGCAGCTGATGGCCGCGGTCTGGCCGGACTGCCGGTCCAGCGACCGCACGGTGGACGTGCACATCGCCCGGCTGCGCCGGCGGCTGGGCCCGGGGCGGCGCAAGCTGATCACCACCGTCTTCGGCATCGGCTACAAGTACCTGCCGACGCCGTGACTCCGCCGGCGTAGCCGGTACGGGTGGACGGGCCGGCGGCCGACGTACGACAACGGCCGCCGGCCCGTTCGGCTGTGGGCGCCCCGTCAGTCATGGGCTCCCGGCATCGCGCTCGCCCCCGGGGCACCGGCGTTCAGATGTGCCGGGGTGCCGCAGGGGCCTTCCTTGCGGACGAAGGCGCGGCGCAGGGCGTGATAGGGGGCGTCCGGGTCGAAGAAGGTGCGCCGCATTCGGGCCAGTTCGTCGTCGCGATGGGCGGCGAGCGGGCGCCGCGCCTCGTCGCTCTCCCGGCGGGCCTTCTTGGCGGCGATCCGGGACTGGACGCCGGGGGAATCGGCGAGCCGGCGGGCGAGCCGTCCGGTGTGGTCGCCGAATTCCTGCGCGGTGCAGTCGACGATCCGGTCGACCAGGCCGAGCCGCTGGCCGTGCGCCGCGGTGATCGGCAGGGCACGGTCCCTCATGTGCGCGGCGGTTTCCGGGCCGACCCTGCGCGGCAGGGTGTACGTCCAGTATTCCGAGCCGTGGAGCCCCATCAGCCGGTAGTGGGGGTTGAGGACGGCGGCGAAGCGGCACCAGACCTCGTCGGCGGCGAGCGCCAGCATCGCGCCGCCGGCCGCCGCGTTGCCGCCGAGGGCGGCGACCACCAGCCGGTCGGTGGTGGTCAGCACGGCCTCGACGAGGTCGTCGATGGCGTTGATGTTGGCCCAGGATTCCGCGGCGGGGTCGGCGGCGGCCTCGATGACGTTGAGGTGGATGCCGTTGGAGAAGAAGTCCCGCTGCCCGCCCAGGACCAGGACGGAGGTGGGCCGGGTGCAGGCGTGGCGGTAGGCGGCCAGCAGTCGCCGGCAGTGGTCGGTGCTCATCGCGCCGCCGGGGAAGGAGAACCGTAGGAATCCGGCCGGTCCGTCCTCGTGGTAGCGGATGTCGCTCCAGGTGCGCGGGGCGCCGTCGGCCGCCTCCAGGGGGGCGGGGATCTCGGGTAGCGGCGGGAGGCGGTCGCCGAGCGCCAGGGTGGCGGGCAGCTTGACGGCAGCGGGTCCGCCCGGGGTGCGGGCCGGGCGGAGTTCGGGGATCCACACCGCGCCGTCGGCGGTGGCCCGGCAGACCGCGCCGTTGCGGGTGGCGAGCAGTGCGCCGGGGCGCCCGGTGAGGGTGTCCTCGGGGTGGCCGCCGTGCAGGAACCAGGTCCCGCCGAGGAGTTCGTCCCGGACGCCGGGGCGGGAGTCGGCGGCCCGGAGGGTGCGCAGCACGGTCTCGGTGGGGTCCGTGGCCCAGTCGATGCGGCGGTCCTCCTGGCGGAGTCGCGGCCGGGGGCGGCCGAGGAGCCGGTCCGCGGGGAGGGTGCGCTGCGGTTCCGGGCGGTGGGTGCCGACGGCGAAGCGGGCGACGGCGGTCAGCAGCGCCTCGATCGCCGCGTCGGCGATCTCGTTGCGGTACAGGTCGCTCTTGCCGACATCCGGGACCGGGCAGTCGGCCGTCGCCCAGATGTCGCCGCCGTCCATCTCGTCGTCGGCCTGGAGGACGGTGACGCCCCATCGCTCCGCGCCCTGTTGGACGGCCCAGTCCACCGAGGACGGGCCGCGGTCGCCGAGCGGCCCGGGGTGCACGATCAGGCAGGGCCAGGTGGACCAGACCTCGCGGGGGACGACCGTGGTGAGCATCGGCGCGACGATCAGGTCGGGGGCGTGCCGGGGCACCAGCGCGGCCAGTGGTGTGGCGCGGGTGACCAGTTCGACGCCGAGGTGGTGGCCGCGGTCGGCGAGTTCGGCGTAGGCGCGCTGCGTCAGACTGTTGAAGGCGTCGGCGAGGAGCAGGATGCGCACAGCGGGCTCCCTGGGGTGGCTGGACGGTGGACGATCGTGATCGTTCCCGCGCGCGACGGGCCGGCGACGGTCCCGCCGAGGAGGTCACCCGAACGCATCGGGCCCGGGCCCCGTCGCCGCGGTCCCGCCCGCCGGGCGGCCCCTCGCACCGTGCCGCCTCCCTCGGCGAGGTGACTGCACATCAGATAGTTCCGCCGTCGGCCACCGCGGCGGGATCCCGCCAAAGTTGGCGCGCCGAAACGCCTTCCGGGCAGCCCGACATTGCCTATCGTTGACATTCACTTGGCGATCCTTTTACCTTCATTGACGTCGGCATCGGCGCAGGTCATCACCGCACCGCCGGATGCCGTCCCCCCCTTTCCACACCTTTGGAGGTCCCCATGGAGCAGCTCATCAAGAAGATGGCCCAGGACGACGTCTGGCAGAGCTGGGTGGCCGCCAACTCCGCCGGGTCGGACCCGCGGACGGCGAAGAACGGCTGCATCAGCGCCGCCCCCAAGGCCGGCTGCATCAGCGCCGCGCCCAAGCGCGGCTGTATCTCCTGACGCCGGACCGACCGCCCCGGCGGGCCGGCGGCGGCCACTCCCCCGCCGCCGGCCCGCCGGTGGGCGCACGCACCCCACGCCCCGGGCGGCTCCCCGCCCGCGCACACACCCGAGGGACCCCATGGAAGGCCAGCCGACCGCCGAGGTCATCGAGCAGATCCGCGACATCCCGATCTACCGCGCGTCACTGGCGAAGGGCCACTTCCCGGTGCTCGACAAGCCGGAGATCGCCCGCGGCTTCCCCGACAACTGGATGACTCCCCGGCTGGCCGCCGCGCTGGAGTCCGGCGAGGCCGAGTTCGTGCTCTCCACCGGCACCAACCACGCCCGGATGCAGCTCATCCGGCCCCCGTACTTCCTGCTGCGCTCCTACTACCAACTGTGGAGCGAACACCCCGACCTCGCCGCGACCTGGGAAGCCGGCTGCCGCCGCGTCTCCCTGACCACCGTGCTGGCCACGGAACACGTCGCCCGGGTCAACGCCGCCAAGCGCGGCACCCCGCCCGACCCCGTGCCCGGCCTCGACGACCGCCGGCTCGACGACCGCACGTGCTACGTGAACCTGCGGCTCGACCCGGCACTGTGGAGCCGCGACGACGTGGTCCGCATGCTCGCCGAGATACGCACCGCCCAAGAGGCGCACCCGGAGGGCTGGTACCACCTCGACTGCTCCGGCTACCACCTGGCCCACCTGGTCCGCAAAGTCGGCGAATGGGGGCTGTGGGACGACTTCCCGCCGCCCGCCAGCATCATCCACGCCTACGAGTACACGCCGGTGAACGTGCGGCGCTTCCTGCACCAGCACTTCGCCTGCCCGATCATCGACCTCTTCGGCAGCACCGAACTCGGCTACCTCTACTCCAGCGACCGTCGCGGCAACTACCGCCCGCACCTGGACAAGATGAGCGTCGAACTCCACCCGGTCGCCCCGGACAGCACCCTGTACCACCTCGTCGTCTCCAGCGTGCGCAACCCCTACATGCCGCTGATCCGGTACCGCTCGGGCGACTGCGTACGCACCACCGACGGCACCCCCGACCCGGGGCGGATCGCCCAGTTCTGCGGCCGCCAGAAGGAGTTGCTCCGGACGCACGACGGCCCGGTCGCCCAGGGCGACCTGGACCGCTGCATCGGCGAGGCGACCGCGCAGATCTTCGTCCACCAGCTGCGCCTGGTGGGCACCGCCGAGGCCCGGCTGGCGTATACGACCTTCCACGGCGCGCCCCTGGGGCCGGCGGAGACCACCGCGTTGGAGCGGAGCATCGCCGAACTCACCGGCCGGCACTGCCGGCTCGACCACCGTCCGCACATCCCCATCGGCCGGTCCGGGAAGTACTCCTGGCTGGCGAGAGGAGAAGCATGACCCACCGGACCGCGCCGGCGTCCGCGGCCACCGCACCCGCCACGGCCGCCCCGCACCGGTTGATATCCGAGGAGGACCTGCGGGACCTGCTCGGCGCACCGCTGCACGCCGAAGTCCTCGCGCACTTCGAGGAGAAGACCGGCGCCCCACGGGAGTTCGTGGCGCGCCAGGTCACCGAGTGCCTGCGCTACCTCTACCTCGTCTCCCGCCACCGCGACCGGCTCGGCGGGCTGTTCCTGCCCGTCGAGCAGGACATCGACGAGATCTGGCACTACCTCATCCTGCAGACCCGCGAGTACCGCGCCCTGTGCGAGGAACGGCTCCCGGGAGGCTTCTTCATCGAGCACCGCAGCATCGGCTACGAGGCGTACCAGCAGGAGCCGGGGCGGGCCCAGGCGCTCGAAGAGGCGCTGCGCTGGATCCCTTTGTACTGCCGGGAGTTCGGCCCGTTCGACGAGGACGCGCTGCCGCACTGGACCATCGTCCGCTTCCTGCACCGGACGATGGGGATGTCCCTGACGGAGATCGCGGCGCTGGAGCCGCCGGCCGCATGAACGGTGCCGCGCCGCGCCGGCCACTGGCCGTCCTGGTGTTCTCCCAAGTGCTCAGCGGGGCGGGCCTGGCGGCCGGGATCACGGTCGGTGCACTGCTCGCCGAGGACATGCTCGGCTCGACCGGGCTGGCCGGGGTGCCCAGTGCCCTGTTCACCGCCGGATCGGCGCTGGGTGCCGTGGCCATCGGCCGGCTCTCCCAGCGCTGGGGGCGCCGCCCCGGGCTCGTGCTGGGGTACGGGGCCGGGGTGCTCGGCAGTCTGGGGGTGGTGGCCGCCGCCGCTCTGAACAGCGCCCTGCTGCTCTTCCCGTCCCTGCTGGTGTACGGGGCGGGCACCGCGACCAACCTGATGGCGCGCTACGCGGGAGCCGAACTGGCCCCGCCGGACCGGCGCGGGCGCGCGGTGAGCACCGTGCTGTTCGCCACCACGCTCGGCGCGGTGGCCGGCCCCAATCTGGTGACGGTGACCGGGGATCTGGCGCTGGCCTGGGGCGTGCCCCGGCTCGCCGGGCCGTTCCTGTTGGCCGCCGCCGCGTTCGGGGCCGCGGCGGCCGTGCTGGCCTGCCTGTTGCGGCCCGAACCGCCGTCGCCCGAACGGCGCGCGGACGGCCCGCCGGACGACCGGACGGCCTCCCCCGCGGGCCCCGGCCCGACCGCCGGGCGACGCCGCGGCCTGGCGGCCGGCACCGCGGTGATGCTGCTGACCCAGCTGGTGATGATCGCGTTGATGACCATGACCCCGGTGCATCTGCGCGCGCACGGCCACGGCACCGAGACGGCCGGGCTGGTGATCGCGCTGCACGTCGGGGCGATGTTCCTGCCGTCGCCGCTCACCGGGCGGTGGGTCGACCGGGCCGGGCCGCACCGGGTCGCCGTGGCGTCCGGGGTGACGCTGCTGGCCGCCGGGCTGCTCGCCGCCCTCGCCCCGCCGCACTCGGTGCCCGGGCTCACCGTGGCGCTGGTACTGCTGGGCCTCGGCTGGAACTTCGGGCTGGTCAGCGGTACCGCGCTGGTCACCGAGGCACTGCCGCCGGCCCGCCGTGCCGCGTCCCAGGGACTGGTGGACGTCGGGATCGCGCTGGCCGGCGCGACCGGCGGGATGGCCTCCGGACCGCTGCTGGCCACGAGCGGATTCCCGGTGCTGGCGCTGGTCTGCGGGGTGCTCGCGGCGGCCGTGGTGCCTGTGGCCGTACTGGCCGCACGGGGAGATGGCGGCGCCCGTTGTTCCTGAGAAAACACGCAACATGGCGTCATTTCTCGTTTTCATACCCGAAACCTGGATGCTGAACTATGAGAGCGCGGTTTCGGACAGCCGCGGGCGGCGCGAAGCGCACGCGGCCGGAACCGCTCCCGGACGACCAGGACCGTGCCCAGCGGCGGCCGGCCGCGCCGAGTGCGCGCGGCGGCCCCACACCTGCCGAACGACCCAACGGCCCCCGACGACATGGGGCGATGCGGAGGACGACGATGCGCAAGGACACCGGCATACCGGGGCGACGCCCCCGGATACCGGCCCTGTGCCGTCTTCCGCTGACCGCGCTCGCCGTCGTCCTGACCTTCCTGCTCGGCGCGGCGGCACCGGCGTACGCGGCCAAGCCCGCGCGCCCGGCGGCCGGTGCGCTCGGCAAACCCGGCGCACCGGCCGCCGCGAGCACCAACTCCGAGGAGGAGAAGCACTCCAAGCGCGAGACCGAGCGCAGCCGCCCGCGGCGGCTGACGCCGGCCGCGGAGGAGAGCGCACCCACCCGGCGACCGCTGCCGCCACAGCTCGCCGGCGCCGCCGGCGAGGACACCGCGCCGGGGCACGATCCGGCCACCGACAGCGCGCCGGCCTCGCCCAGACCGACCCGACTCCCCCTTCTCCACTGCGTCTTCCGCTGCTGATCGGCCCCGCGGCGGGCGACGGCCCCGCGCCGCGCCCCGCCGTCCGAGTGCCGCACATCCTCGCCATCCCCACGGTGGCATCACCCTTCAGCAGGAGACCTCCTCGTGGAGACCTTCATTCAGCACGCCCGGGGCCTGACCGCCCGTATAGCCGCGCAGCGCGAAGAACAGGAGTCCTACGGCCGGCTGGCGGCCGGCCAGTCCCCCCTCGCCCTGTTCATCACCTGTTCCGACTCCCGGGTCGTCCCGTCCCTGATCACGGGGGCCCGACCCGGCGAACTCTTCGAACTTCGCACGGCCGGCAACGCCGTGCCCGTCTACCAGGAAGGCATGGCGGCCAGCTCCGAGGCCGCCACCATCGAATACGCGATGCGGGTCCTGCGCGTCGCCGACGTCATCGTCTGCGGCCACTCGCATTGCGGCGCGGTGGGCGCCCGGGCCCGCGGCGAGGACCTGACCGGCGCACCGTCGGTCCGCGACTGGCTGACGCTCCAACTCTCCGACGAACTCCCCGGCGACGACGGGCCGGCCGTCACCACGGCCGTGCAACGCCATGTGTGCCAACAGCTGGTCCGACTGGGCGGCTACCCGTGTGTGCGGGAGCGGCTGGACGCCGGCGAGGTACGGCTGCACGGCTGGTTCTACGAGGTGCACACCGGGTCGGTGTCCGTGCACCAGCCGGCCGCCGACGCGTTCCTCCCCCTGTGAAGGCGAGCTGCACGTGATGAAGCGATTCCCTTTCCTCCGGGCGGACTTCACCGCCTCCCTCGTGGTCTTCCTCGTCGCCGTCCCGCTGTGTGTCGGGGTGGCGGTGGCCTCCGGCGTACCGGCCGAACTGGGGCTGGTCACCGGCATCGTCGGCGGGCTGGTCACCGGACTGCTGCCCGGCAGCAGCCTCCAGGTGAGCGGCCCGGCCGCCGGCCTGACGGTGCTGGTCTTCGAAGCGGTCAAGGAGTACGGCCTGGGCGCGCTGGGCGCCCTGGTCCTGGCCGCCGGCATACTCCAACTGGCCATGGGCGCCCTGAAGTTGGGGCGCTGGTTCCGGGCGATTTCGGTCGCCGTGGTGCAGGGCATGCTGGCCGGTATCGGACTGGTCCTGATCGCCGGGCAGCTCTACGCCCTGATGGACGCCAAGGCGCCGGGCAGCGGCCTGGCCAACATCGGGGCGCTGCCGCGGCTGGTGATGGACACCGCGCGGTCCGGCACCGGGCTCACGGCGCTCGCCATCGGGGCGGGCACCATCGCGGTCCTGGTGCTGTGGCCGCGGTGGCGGCGCGCGGCGCGGGTGCTGCCGGCCCCGCTGGCGGCGGTCGCGCTGGCCACCACCTCGGTCTGGGTGCTGGACCTGCCGGTCGCCCGGGTCGAGGTGAGCGGGTTGCTGGACGCGATCCAGCCGCCCGGGCTGGCCGACATCGGCCGACTGACCGAGCTCGGCGTGCTGGGCACGGTGCTGGCGTTCGCACTGATCGCGTCCGCGGAGTCGCTGTTCAGCGCGGCGGCGGTGGACCGGCTGCACGACGGTGCGCGGACCGACTACGACCGGGAGCTGATGGCCCAGGGCGCCGGCAACACGCTGTGCGGGGTGCTCGGTGCGCTGCCGATGACGGCGGTGATCGTGCGCAGTGCCGCCAACGTCCAGGCCGGGGCCCGGACCAAGGCGTCCCGGGTGCTGCACGGGGTGTGGCTGCTGCTGTTCGCGGCGGCCTTCCCGGCGGCGCTGGGCGTGGTGCCGATCGCCGCGCTGGCCGGTGTGCTGGTGCACGCGGGCTGGAAGCTGATCCCGCTGCGGGAGCTGCGGCCGCTGTGGCGGGCGCACCGCGGTGAGGCGGTGGTGCTGTGCGTCACCGCGCTCGCCATCGTGACGGTGAACATGTTCGAGGGCGTGCTGATCGGTCTGCTGCTGGCGGTGGCCAAGACCGCGTGGGAGACCTCCCAGGCACATCTGGAGGTCCACATCCCCGGCGTCCCCGGCCCGGTGCGGGTCCGGGCGGTCGGCAACGCCACCTTCCTGCGACTGCCGAAACTGCTGGACCAGTTGGAGGCACTGCCCGCCGACCGGGACGTGGAGCTCGACCTGAGCGGACTGCGCCATGTCGACCACGCCTGCCAGGCGGCGCTGGAGAACTGGGCCGAGCAGCACCGTCGCAGCCGGAGCCGGGCGGTGGAGCTGGTCTCCTGACCCGGTGGGCCGGCGTCGGGCGCCGGGGCTGAGCGGGGAATGCGGCGGGGCCGGAATGATCGGGCCGGCTCCGCCGTTCTCCGAAGACCAGGAGTCTTCCGGGACCAGTGGTCTTCGACGAGAGGACGGACGGCATGCCCCTGCAGGGAGAGTACGAACCGAGCCCGACCCCATGGGTCCGCGAGCAGGTCGAGCGGTACGAGGGATCCGGCGGCACACAGGGCACCACGATCCGCGGCCTTCCGGTGATCGTGCTGACCTCGCGCGGCGCCAGGTCCGGCAAGCTCCGCAAGAGCCCACTGATGCGGGTCGAGCACGAGGGGGTGTACGCGGCGGTGGCGTCGTTGGGCGGCGCACCCAGGAATCCCGTCTGGTACCACAACGTGCGCGCCGATCCGCGGGTGGAACTCCAGGACGGCCCGGTCCGCCGGGACATGACGGCCCGTGAGGTCACCGGCGAGGAGAAGGTGCTGTGGTGGGCGCGGGCGGTCGAGGCGTTCCCCGACTACGCCGACTACCAGCGCAAGACGGACCGTCGGATACCGGTCTTCGTACTGGAGCCGGCAGCCGCCCCGCACTGACGAACGGCCCGCCGGCACCGCGCCTCTGACGCCCCGTCAGAGCTGGGTCAGCGTCACCTCGGTGGCCTTGACGCTGGTCCAGACGGTGGCGCCGTCGGCGAGCCCGAGTTCCAGGGCCGCCGCCGGGGTGATCTCGGCGACGAGATCGGGTGCCTCGGGCGAGGTGACGAGCACCCGCAGCCGGCTGCCCGCGGCGGTGATCTCCCGTACGGTGCCGGGCCAGACGTTGCGCGGACTGCCCGCGGGCTTTTCGAGGTGCACCGAGACCGCCTCGGGGGCGATCACCGCCAGCGCCCGGGTGCCCTCGGGGAGCCGGTCGGCGACGACCAGGCGGCCACGCCCGGAGAGCGCCAGCCCCTCGCCGTCCGCGGTACCGGGCCAGGCGTTGCGGCCCAGCATCCGGGCCACCCAGGGAGAGCGCGGATGACGGGTGACCTCGGCGGGCGGCGCGTCCTGGAGCGCGCGTCCGCCGTTGAGGACGAGGACGCGATCGGCCAGCGAGACCGCCTCGACGGGATCGTGGGTGACGATCAGGCAGACCCCGCCGAAGTCGGCGAGATGGCCGCGCAGGGTGTGCCGGACGTGTGCCCGGGTGGTCTGGTCGAGGGCGGCGAGCGGTTCGTCGAGCAGCAGCAGGCGCGGCCGGGCGGCGAGCGCGCGGGCCAGCGCGACGCGTTGGGCCTGGCCGCCGGAGAGCTGGGCGGGCCTGCGGTGGGCGAGCGCGCCGACGCCGAGCCGGTCGAGCCAGTGCTGTGCGGTGCGCCGGGCCTCGGCCCGCCGGACGCCCTGGGCGCGCAGTCCGTAGGCGGTGTTGGCCAGCGCCGTCAGGTGCGGGAAGAGCGCCCCGTCCTGCGGGACCCAGGCGACCCCGCGGCGGTGCGGGGGCAGGGCGGTGGCGTCGCTCTCCCCCAGGTGCAGCACGGCGCGGGCGCGCGGGGTGAGCCCGAGCAGGGCGCGCAACAGGGTGGTCTTGCCGGCTCCGTTGGGGCCGACGACGGCGATGGTGGTGCCCGGGTCCGCCTCCAGGGTGAGCTCCGTGAAGCCGGTGACCTCGGCGTGCAGCGGCCAGCGTCCCCCGGGGGACGACTCCGGTGCCGCCGGCTCCGGGTGCCCGGTGCTCGCCCCGGCCTCGACGCCGCCGCCCACGGCACCGCCGTCGTCATCGGCCGGTTCACCGCTGGACCTGACCGCGCGTCCGGTGCGGTCCGGGGGTGCGCCCGTCCACCGCCCGCGCAGGCACACCAGGACGGCCATGGCGATGACGAGCAGCAGCAGGGAGACCGAGGTGGCGGCCTCCGGGGAGTCCTGGAGCAGCAGATAGACCTGCAGCGGCAGGGTCTGGGTGGTGCCGGGCAGGTTGCCGGCGAAGGTGATCGTCGCGCCGAATTCGCCGAGCGCCCGGGCCCAGGTCAGCGCGGCGCCGGCGGCCAGTCCGGGGGCGACCATGGGCAGGGTGACGGTGCAGAAGACCCGGACCGGCGAGGCGCCGAGGGAGGCCGCGGTCTCCTCGTAGCTGGGGCGGAGTCCGGCGAGGGTGCCCTCCAGGCTGATGACCAGGAAGGGCATCGCGACGAAGGTGGCCGCGACCACCGCGCCCGAAGTGTGGAACGGCAGCACGATGCCGAAGCTGTCCTCCAGCCAGGGGCCGAGGAGCCCGCGGCGGCCGAAGCCGAGCAGCAGGGCGACACCGCCGACGGTCGGCGGCAGCACCATCGGCAGCAGCACCAGCGAGCGGACCAGCACCTTGCCGGGGAAGTCGACCCGGGCCAGCAGCCAGGCCAGCGGGACGCCCAGCAGCAGCGACAGGCCCAGCGCCCAGCACGACACCAGCAGCGACAGCCGGAGCGCTTCGAGCACTCCCGGGGTGGTCAGATGCGTGCCGAGGTCGCCCCAGCTGGTGCGGCCGAGGATGCCGAGCAGTGGCATCAGCAGGAACGCGACGGCCAGCAGCGCGGGGACGGCCAGCGCGGCGGGGGTGCGGGCGCCGGAGCGGCGCCGGGCGGCCGGCGCCGGGGCGGTGGTGCGGGGGCGGCTCATCAGGAGTCCTGGGATCGGGGCGGGCGGCGGGCCCGGGCCGTCCGGCGGACGGCCGCGGGTACGGCCGGGGCTACGGCGGCGGGGCGGGGGCTGTCCGCTCCCCCGAGCCGGACAGTCCCCACCCCGCACGTGGTCACGGCTTCTGGAAGCCCGCGTCCTGGAGGAGCTTCTGCGCCTCGGGGGTGCTCAGCCACTTCACGAACGCGGCGGCCGCGGCGGCGTGCTGGGAGGACTTGAGGGTCGCCGCCGGGTAGGAGGCGACGGCGTTCTGCGCGTCGGGGATGTCGACGGCGTCGACCTTGGTGGGCGCGGTGGCGGCGTCCGTCTTGTAGACGATGCCGGCGTCCGCCTCGCCGAGTTCCACCTTGCTGAGGACGGCGCGGACGTTGGGCTCCTGCGAGACCGGCTTGACGGTCAGCTTCTGGGCGTCCAGGACCTTCTTGCTGTAGCGGCCGACCGGGACCTCGGGGGCGGCCAGCACCACCTTCAGCTTGCTGTCGGCGAGGTCCTTGAGGGCGCCGACCTTCTTGGGGTTGCCCTTGCCGGTGGCGATGACCAGGCGGTTCTTGGCGATGATGGTGGGGGCGCCGGTGTCCGCCTTGAGCCCGTCCATGGTCTTGGTGTCGGCGGTGACCAGGGCGTCGGCGGGGGCGCCCTGCTTGACCTGGGCGGCGAGCTCCTGGGAGCCGGCGAAGGAGAAGGCGACCTTGGTGCCCGGGTGCTCCTTCTCGTAGACGGCGCCGGCCTTCTGGAAGACGTCGGTGAGCGAGGCGGCGGCGAGCACGGTGAGCTTGGTGGTGCTGCCGGATCCGCCGCCGTTGTCCTTCTTGGTGTCGTCGCCACCGCCGGAGCAGGCGGCGAGCGGGACGAGGAGGGCGGCGGTGACGATCGCGGCGGCGGCGCGGCGCCCGGTGCGGAACGGGGACATGGTGCGGAACTCCTTGGTACGCGGGGCGACGCGGTCGCCCGAGCGGATGGGGACAAAGCCGCGCCGAGTGGGGTCTCCCCCGCTCCAGGACGTTCGAGAGCTCGGGGAAGGGCGACGCCGCTGGGTGGGCGGCCGGTCCGCGGGGGACGTGGGGCGGACCGCCGGGTGAGGGTGCGGGGGTCAGGTCCGGTCGATGTGCACGCTGGTGGATTTCACCCGTGCGACGGCCTGCATGCCGACTTCCAGCCCGAGTTCCTCCACCGCTTCGCGGGTGAGCAGGGAGACCAGACGGTGCGGGCCGGCCTGGATCTCGACCTGGGCGGCGACGTCGCCGAGTTTGACGGCGGTGACGATGCCCGGGAAGGCGTTGCGGACGGAGGTGTAGGTGTCGTCCTCCTCGCCGCCGGGAGTCTGACCCACCTCGATGGAGAAGGCGGCCAGGTCCCGGCCGTCGATGAGGCGACGGCCGCTGTCGTCGCGGTGGGTCGCGACCCGTCCGGCGTCCGCCCACCGGCGGGCGGTGTCCGGGCTGACGCCCAGCAGACGCGCCGCCTGGCCGATTGTGTAGGACTGCATGTGCGACAAGATATGAGGTGCTACCTCGCATTTACAATCCTTTTGGTCTTTCTCTCTAGCAGATGCAAGGTGCATTGGAGGAAGGAACAAGCGCGTTTTCCGGCCACCGGAAGTCGCCCACCGCGGGCCGGCGGTGCCCCCGGTGAGCCGCATCCCACGAGGAATCCCCGCGCGAACGCGATTACAGTGCGAGGAATCGAGGGAAAACGTCCCGAATTCCGCCTCCAGACGCCGATTTACGACGGGATCGCCCATGAGCCTGAGCATCCGCAACCAGCTCCCCGGCACGGTTCTCGCCCTCACGGCCGGGGAGGTGATGTCGACCGTCACGGTGCGGCTGGCCGGTGGGCAGACACTCACCGCCGCGATCACCGTGGAAGCCGTCGACGACCTCGGGATCACGGTCGGTTCGGCGGTGCGCGCACTGGTGAAGTCCACCGAAGTGGCCCTGGCCACCGGCGCGGTCGACGGGCTGAGCATCCGCAACCGGCTCCCGGGCACCGTCGTCGACGTGGCGACGGGCGGGGCGATGGCCGGGGTCAAGGTGGCCGTGGCGGGCGGGGAGCTGACCGCCGCGATCACCAAGGACGCGGCGGCGGACCTGGGGCTGGCCGCCGGCTCCGAGGTGACCGCGCTGATCAAGTCCACCGAGGTCGCGCTGGCCGTCGCCGACCGCCGACCGGACGGGCTCTAGAGTCCGTCCGGTGCCGGGCAGGTGCCCACCCAGATGCCGGTGATGGCGCTGATGTAGCGCGCACCGCAGCGATCGGAGGGCACCACCAGCTGGCAGCCCGCGGCGTCCAGCGGCTGCCCGTCCATGGCCGTGGCCAGCAGGATCGGGGCGTCGCCGAAGTCGGCGTCGATCTCCGCCCAGGACAGCACGGTGTGATGGCCGTCCCCGCCGGTGACGGTCAGCAGGAAGCGGGAGCGGTCCTTGCGCCGCCGGGCGTCGAAGGCGGGGCTCGCCGCGCCCAGGACGTCCCGCAGCAGCGGCCCGTCGAAGGTGTGGTGCTGCGGCCCGTTGGCCGCGCAGTCGAAGACCACCGGGGCGTGCCGCTGGGGCCAGCGCGTGCGGAGGTCGGCGACGGTCAGCGCGAGCGGGTGGTGCAGCTGCCCGCTGATCAGGAAGCGCCGGGCGGCGGGCGGGCCGTCGGTGGGCGCGCCGCGGACGGCGGTGGGGCCGGACGGCGGGCTGAGTCGGCTCATGGGTGTCCCCCTGGAGAGGATGCGCGCGGCGGCTGCCTCCCAGTGATGCCCCGGCGGCTCCCGACTCAACCACATATGCCACCCGGCTATGGATGTTTCCCTTGCGTAAGTGAGGTGAATAGGGGCAAGAGGGCCGCAGGTCAGACCGAGCCCTCCCGCCCGGGGTGCGTCCGGGCCGACCAGCCCTCCTCCTCGTTCGCCGTGCGGTGTTCCGCCAGGGCCAGCCAGACCTTGTCCCGGAGGAACGGAACTTCGGTGAAGCGGACCCCGGTGGCGTCGCGCAGCGCGTTGCCGAAGGCGGGTGCCACCGGGTTGAACGGGCTCTCGCTCATCGACTTCGCGCCCAGCGGCCCGATGGCGTCCGACGTCTCCATGAAGTGCACCTCGGTGCGCGGGACGTCGGCGTAGGCGGGGAGCCGGTAGCGGCGGAACGCGGGGGTGAGGACCTTGCCGGCGGCGTCGACCAGGACCTGTTCGAAGAGGGTGGCGCCGAGCGCCTGGGCGACCCCGCCCTCGACCTGGCCGCGGCACTGCATCGGGTTCATCACCTTGCCGGCGTCGGCCGCGTGGACGCTGCGCAGGATCTTGATCTCGCCGGTGTCGGGATCGACGGCGATCCGGAACCACTGGGCGTTGAAGGCCACCGAGCGCGGGGAGCCGCCCCAGTGCCCGGCCGCCGTCAGCGCCACGTCCCGCTCGCGCGCGGCCTGGTGCAGTTCCTTGAGCGAGACCGTCCGCCCGGCGCACTCCACGGCGTCGGTCAGCAGGTGGCACTGGCTCCGCGGGGCGCGGGCGTATTCGGCGGCGAACGTGAGCAGCTTCTCGGCCAGACCGTTGGCCGCGCGCATCACGGCCTTGCCGGCCACGACGGTGCCGGCCGAGCCGAACGCGCCGGTGTCGTGCCGGACGACGTCGGTGTCGGACTGGCGGATGACGATCCGGTCGACGGTGGTGCCGAGCGCGCCGGCGGTGATCTGCTTGTGGACGGTGGTGGTGCCGTTGCCGAACTCGGCGGTGCCGACGGCGATGTCGTAGGTGCCGTCCTCCAGCAGGGTCACGGTGGCGTCGGCGTAGTGCCCGCCGGGCGGGCCGGTGGCGATCATCGACATCGCGGTGCCCTGGCCGACCAGCCAGCCCTCGGGGGCGTCGGCGGCGCTGCGGTCGCCGGCGATCGCGTCCCGGACGACCTTCAGGCACTGGTCCAGGCCGTAGCTGGCGATCTGGAGGTCCTCCTCCTCGCCGCCGGGGCTGATCATGTGCTCCCCGGGGCCGATGATGTTGCGTTCCCGGAAGACCAGCGGATCGATGCCGAGGCGGCGGGCCAGTTCGTCCATGGTCGATTCGACGGCGAAGGTGACCTGGCCCAGTCCGTAGCCGCGGAAGGCGCCGGCCGGGACGCAGTGGGTGTAGACGGAGTAGGCGTCGACCTTCTTGTGCGGGGCGCGGTAGACGGCCATCGACTCGCCGACGCTGTGGAACATCACCGCCGGGCCGTGGTTGCCGTACGCACCGGTGTTGGCGACCACCCGCAGTTGGAGGGCCGTCAGGGTGCCGTCCCGCCTGGCACCGGCCTTGATGCCGATGGTGAAGGGGTGCCGGGTGGTGGCGCCGAAGAACTGCTCGGCGCGGGTGAACTCCAGCTTCACCGGCCGGTGCAGCCGCCGGGCGGCGAGCACCACGATGTCCTCGGTGAGCATCTCCTGCTTGCCGCCGAAGCCGCCGCCGACCCGGCCCGCGACCACCCGGACCGCGTCCTGCGGCAGGTCGTAGAGGGCGCACAGGGCGCGCCGGGTCAGGAACGGGACCTGGGTGCTGGAGCGGACCACGATCCGCTCGCCGGTGCCGTCCTCCTTCTCCTCGAAGTAGGCGAGGGCACCGTGGGTCTCCAGGCTGGCGTGCTGTACCCGCTGGGTGCGGAAGGTCTCCTCGTAGACCAGATCGGCCTCGGCGAAGCCCTGTCGGACGCTGCCGATCTCGCCGTGCACCTCGCCGACGACGTTGTTCTCCGGCCGGGAGATCCGGCAGTCCCCGGCGTCCTTGGCGTGGACCACCGGCGCGCCGGGCCGCATCGCCTCCTCCGGGTCCAGGACGTGCGGCAGCACCTCGTACTCCACCGCGATCCGACGGCAGCCCTCCTCGGCGGCGCCCTCGGTGTCGGCGACCACGGCGGCCACCCGCTGGCCGACGAAGCGGACCGTGTCGTCCAGTACCCGGGTGTCGTCGGGGTCCTCGGTGGGGTGCTCGTGGCGGGCGGAGGAGAACAGCCGCTCGGGGGCGTCGTGGTGGGTGAGGACGAGGCGGACGCCGGGGACGCGCAGCGCGTCGCCGGTGTCGATGGAGACGATCCGGGCGTGCGGGTGCGGGGAGCGCAGCAGCTTCATGTGCAGCAGCCCCTCGACCTCGATGTCGAAGGTGTAGCGGGCGGTGCCGGTGACCACCTGCGGGCCGGCGGGGGCGCCGAGGTTGCGGCCGACCGACTCCCCGGGGCGGGGCTCCTCGACGTGCGAGACACCGCGGATCGCGTCCTCGATGGCCCGGTAGCCGGTGCAGCGGCAGAGGTTCCCCTTCAATGCCCGTGGGAGGTCGGTGAGTTGGTCGTCCTCCAGTTTGGCGGTGGTCATCAGGAAACCGGCGGTGCAGAAGCCGCACTGGAAGCCCTGGGCGGCGAGGAACCGGCGCTGGACGGGGTGGAGTTCGCCGTCCGGCTCGGCCAGGCCCTCGACGGTGGTGACCCGGCGGCCGGCGGCGCGGACGGCCGGGTAGAGGCAGCTGTGCACCGGTTCCCCGTCGACGTGGACGGTGCAGGCCCCGCAGTCCCCCGCGTCGCAGCCCTTCTTCACCCCGAACCAGCCGCGGTCCCGCAGGTAGGTGCGCAGGCACTGGCCGGGACGCGGTTCGGCGTCGAAGGGCCGGCCGTTGACGTGGACGGCGTAACTCATCGGGCGGCCTCCTCGGGGGACGACGGGTGGGGGGCGAGTTCGGCGCGGACCTCTTCCGCCAGGCGCAGCGCCATGTGCCGCCGCCAGGCGGGCAGTCCGTGGATGTCGTCGAACCACTCGGGTCCGGCGACGGCGGCGTCGAGGGTGCCGCGCAGCACGGCGGCGCCGGGCGGGGTGGGGAACCACAGGCGGACCGGGCGGACGGTGGCGGCGGTGACGGTGATCGCCAGCGAGCCGTCCAGCGGGTCGAGGGCGCCGATGACCAGGGCGCCGGAGCGGCCGAGCCCGTAGAGGGAGACCTGACGGAACGCGGTCCGGCAGGTCAGCGCGCGGGCGGGCAGGGTGACCGAGCGCAGGAGTTCGCCCTCGCCGAGGTCCTTGCGGCCGGCGCCGGTGACGAAGTCGGCGACCTTGGTGCGGCGCCGCGAGCCGTCCTGGGCCTGGAGCAGGGCGCTGCCGTCGAGGGCGGCGGTCAGCGAGATCATCGGCCCGGCGGGCAGGCCGTTGCAGAGGTTTCCGCCCACCGTCGCCATGTTCCAGATCTTGAACGACGCCAGAAAGGCGCGGCAGCACTGCTCGAAGAGGGGCGCGGCCGGCGCCGGGAAGCGGGCGGCGAAACGGGAGAGCTGGGCGATGGTGCAGGTGGCGGCGATCTCCAGGGAGCCGTCCGGGAGTTGGGCGACCGGCTCCCAGCCCATCCGGCTCAGGTCCACCAGGCGGCGGAGGTGCGGCTGGGGTTCGGAGAAGAGGTAGGTGCCGCCGCCCAGCCAGGCGTCGCCGGTGCGCCAGGTAGCGAGCTGCCGGGCGTCGCGCACCTCCAGCACGGTGTTCAGGTCCATGCCGTCGAGTGAAGCAACGCGGCGCCCCCGTGCACGACTGGTCCGCAGCACGGAAAACACACCAACGCCCGCGCCCGGAACTGGATGATCAACCAAGAGGGATTTCGGCGAGAACGCCTTGCATTTACGATGTCAGAACCCACATTCGCCTCGTGAATGTGAGATGCCGGGGTGCCCGCTCGGCAGCCGTCCAAGGAGCCACCACATGCACGTCCACGATCTTCTCCAGCTCGATGCGCTCGACCTGACCCTCCTGTGGGGCGAGGACCCGCTGCTCGCCCGGGAGGTCAGCGGGGTGACCGCCACCGACCTGGAGGACCCCGCGCGGTTCCTGCAGTCGGGCGAGCTGGTGCTGAGCGGGCTGGTGTGGTGGGCACCCGGGGACGACCGGGAGAAGGTGGACCGCTTCGTGGCGGCGCTGGCGGACGCCGGGGCCGCGGCGCTGCTGGCCGGGGAGGAGACCCACGGGACGGTCCCCGACGTCCTGGTCGAGTCCTGTCGCGCGCACCACGTCGCCCTGCTCGCGGTGCCCGCACACACCACGTTCCGGGCGATCACCGAGGCGGTGTACCTGCGCCGGTGGGGAGACCTCAGCCGCCGCCCGGCCGGCCACTACGCGCTGCCGGAGAACGTGCGCACGGAACTCGCCGGGATGCTCGCCGGGGACGCGGCGCCGGACGCGCTGCTGGACCGGGCGTTCGCGCACCTGGGCGGTCCGGCGTGCGCCCTGCTGTCCGCCACCGGCCGGGTGATCGCCCGCACCCCGGCCGCCACCGGGCTGACGGCTCGGCAGGCGCGGCGGCGGCTGGCCTCCGGCACCGGCACCACCCTGCGGATCGAGGGCGACCCGGGTCCGTACGACGCCTGGTTCCTGCATCTGCACGACGCGGACGACGCGCCGCCGCGGGTGCTGCACGAGATCGCCGAGGTCGTCGCCCAGTACCGGCACCACGAGGCGGCCCGGGAGACGGGCGCGCGGCGGGCGGCGGACGCGCTGTTGACGCTGGCCGCCACGGTCACCGCCGAGCGGGCGGCGCTCGACGCGGCGCTGCACGCCTGCGGGCTGCCCGCGGACGGCCCGTTCCGCGTGGTGCTGGCCGCGCTGGACGACACCGAACCCGAGCAGGCGGTGCGGGCCCTGACCGAGGCGCTGCGGCACGCGCCCGGGGCGCCGTTCGCGGCCGGACTGCTGCCGGACGGCACGGCGGCCGCGGTGGTCGCGGTCGGCACCGGCGCCGAGGCCGACGGCGGGGCCGACGGCGAGCGGGTGCCGTCACTGGGCGAGATATGGCCGGCACTGCACGACTGCCGCCCGCAGGCGCCGCTGCACGCCGGGATGAGCGGCCCGGCGGCCACCGGCGGGGGCCTCAACTCGGCACTGGAGCAGGCGCGTTACGCACTGTCCGCGGCCCGGTCGGCGGCCCCGGAGGGCGCCGGGGTGACCTCCGTCGACGACCTGACGACGCTCGGCGCGCTGCTCTCGGGGGTGCCGGCCGAGGTCCGCGCGGCGTTCAGCAGCCGGGTGCTCGGCCCGCTGGCCCGCGGCGGCAGCGCCTCGCACCGGATGCTGCTGGAGACGCTGGAGGTGTTCCTCGCCCAGCACGGGTCCTGGGCGCGCACCGCCGAGATCCTGCATCTGCACGTCAACACCGTGCACTACCGCATCCAGCGGATCGAGACCCTCACCGGCCGCGACCTGTCCCGGCTCGACCACAAACTGGACCTGCACGCGGCGCTGTTGTGCCGCTGACCGCCGTGGCGGGCGGGCTCAGCCGCGCCCCTCCGGCCGGTCCACATGCACATGGGTGGACTTGACCCGGGCGGTGGCCTCCACGCCGACCTCGATGCCCAACTCCTCGACGGCCTCGCGGCTGACCACCGACACCACGCGGTGCGGCCCCGACTGGATCTCCACCTGGGCGATCACGTCGTCGAGGGTGACCGCCGTGACGATCCCGGCGAACGCGTTCCGGACCGAGGTGCGGATCTCGCCGGGCACCGGGTGCTGCCCCGCGGCCCGCTCCTTGGCGAACGCGGCCAGGCTCACCCCGTCGATGGCGCGGTTGCCCGCGCCGTCCCGGTCCATCCGCAACTGCCCGCCGTCGGCCCAACGACGGACGGTCTCCGAACTCACACCCAGCAGCCGCGCTGCCTGGCCAATGCTGTACGAGGGCACATCGGCACTCTAGGGCCTGCCGGCGCGCTCCCGTCATCCGCCCGGAGGACGGGCACCGCCGACGTCACGGCCGGCCGTGGCCGGGCCGCCGCGGGGCGGGCCGTCGGCGCGGCGCCTCGGTCAGTTCCTCCAGGGCCGGCAGGGCGTCGGGCCGGCTGGGCGGCGGGCGGCCGGGGCGTCCTGGGCGGTGCGGCCGCTGGTGAGGGTGACGGGCAGGGATCCGGCCGGCCCGGTGAGGACGGCGATGAGCCCGGCGGCGAAGGTGAGGTTGACCCACCGGTCGGGCCGGGCCGGGGTGAGGCCGGGAAGGCGTCGGTGAGGAGCGCGCCGGAGTGGGCCGCTCCATGCAGTCCGGGGATCCCGACCGGGCTCCCGGAGCGCCCGGCCCCGGGCGGGTCGGCCCGGCGTGGCGACCCACCCGCTCAGACCAGTCCGGCCCACGCGTGAACGGGCCCCCGCGCGGGGTGCACGGCCGGCCCCGAGGCGCCCGGAACCGCACGTTCGGCGCCGTCAAGTCCACGGCGCTGCAAGGGAGTTCACACCCCCCTCCGACCCTCCGGCGAGCGCCCGGCGCACCGGAACGGCATCGGGACCGGGATTGCAGTAACACACAGTCATCGTCCGGATTGCGACGGTATATAGCGAATGTCAGCCTGGTGTCCCGCTCATCGAAGGAGTTGATCGCATGGTTACGGATCGCACGGCGCCAGTAGAAACGACTGCCCTGGCCTCCGAAGTCGAGGGGCTGCTCAGCCCCGCCGAGCCCGACGGCATCTACCGCGACAGCCGTGAGTGCGGCGGCGGGCTGCTGCTGCTCGGCGCACTGCTGCTGTCGCCCCCCACCCCTCGCCCGAAGTCCGGCGATCGCTGAGGGGAATTGTGTTGGCTGAACAGACGCAGGGAGCCGTCCCGCTAAGCGCTGTAATTGCCGATGCCGCAACCGGTGTCGCCCTCGCCCTTCAGGGCGGGGGCGACCCCTATGCGCTCTCCCGGATCCTGCGCCAGGGCGATCCGCTCGCCCCGGCCGCGGTCCGGGTGCTGGGTGCCGACGCGCTCGCGCCCTACGCCCTGGAGCACCGCGCGGTGCCGGTGGGCGCGGACGACGAGGCGGTGGTGCGGCAGACGTTGGCGAGCTACCCCCCGGGCGCGGACGCCTCCGGAGTATCGGCTTGGAGCTACCGCGGCCTGGTCGAGGCCACCCACACCTATCTCGTCTCCGACGCCCGACCCTGGCCGCGGCCCCCCGAGGTCGGCACCGAATGGCTCGACACCGACCGCTGGCCGCGGCTCGCGCACCGGATCTCCCAGCTCGCGGCGTTGGCCCTGCCCGGCCTGGCCGCCGACCTGGAGGAGCAACTGGCCGCACGAACCGACGATTTGGCCCGCGGTTTCGTCCGGGCGGTGCGCCGCCGGGACTGGCTGCAGGCCGCCGGAGTGGGCCGCTGGCTGGCCCGGCTCCCCGACGTACCGCCCACCCTGGGGCTGGACGCGGGGCTGGCGTTCGTCCGACAGATGGGCGGCGGCGACCCGCGGGTGACCCTGCATGTCGTGGCCGCGCAGCGGTTCTTCGGGCGGGGCTGGTGACTGCCGGCCGGGGCGACCCGGAGCTGCTGGACCGGATGGTCGACAGCAGCCTGGGGTGGCTGGCGCGGTGGCGGACCCGCTTCCGCCTGCCACCGGACGTGACGACCGACGCCGACCCCAACCACACCCTCAAACCCCTCGGCGAACTGGCCGAGTTGACGCAGTTCATCGCCTCCTCGCACCCGCGCGCCGACCTCCGCTCGGCCGCGGCCGAGCTGTTCGCCTTCGCCTGGCAGGAGACCGGCGAGGGCGAACTGTTCGTCGAGCTGATCCGCGGGGAGCCGTACGCCACCTACCCGGTGGAGATCTACGGCGCCTTCGCCCAGGCCGGGTTGCGGCACCCGGCCGTCGAGGCGCTGGCGCTGACCACCACCGGGCTGCGCGGCTGGCGGGTGGCCCGCGAGGACCACACCCGCACCCTGGCGGTGCTCAACGCCGAACGGCGCATCGGGCTGCCCCCACACGGCGACTTCGACGACGAGTTCACCCGCACCGGACTCGGGGTGCTGCCGGAGCCCTGGGCGCTGGACAGCAAGGCGGCCTACGGCATGACGCACGACGTCTTCCACCTCACCGACTGGGGCCGCGACCGCCGGCGCCTGGCCCCCGAAACCGCCGCCTACCTGCGGCTCTGGCTCCCCTCCTGGCTGGAGAACTGGCTGGACGAGCAACTGCTGGACCTGGTCGGCGAACTGCTCGCGATCACGGCCATCCTCCCGGCCGCGCCCTACGACGCGGCGGCCTGGCGACGGCTGGCCGCCGAGCAGGCCGCCGACGGCAGCGTGCCGGAGAGCGCCGCCGTGCCCCGGCCCACCGACCCGACCGAGACGTTCCGGGCCTGCTACCACTCCACCCTGGTGACCGCGTTCGCCGCCACCCTCGCCCGTATCGCCTCGGCCGGGGCCGGTGCGGTGGCCCGTCGGCCCCCCTTCGAAAGCGAGGCTGCGCTGTGACCGTGACGGCTGCGTCCCTGGCCTCCCCGGCCTCCCCGGCACTGCTGCACCAGGTCGGCGACCGGGCCCTGAGCTGGCTCGACGCGCACCGCGACCTCTTCCGGCTCACTCCCGAGGACCGCGCCACGGGCAGCGCGACGATCGAACGGCTCAAGCCCGTCGGCGAGTTGGCGATCAACATGCATGTGCTGTTCCGGGAGGGCGTGGCCGGCTCCCGGCAGCGCACCCGGGCCGGTGCGTTGCTGGACTTCGCCTGGCGGGAACTGCTCGACGGCGGCAACGTCCTGGCCGCGCTCCAGCGCGAAGAACCGCACTCCCCGGTGCCCATGGAGCTCTACGCGCCGTTCCACGAACTGGGCCACCGCCACCCCGGCCTGGAAGCGGCCCTGGACGTCGCGCGGCGCACCACCGGCTGGAGCGCCCTGGAGATGATGCCCAATCGGCGACTGGGCCTGCTCAACACCGAGCGCAGGCTCGGGCTGCCGCCCACCGCCGACTTCGACCGGGCCGTGGCGCGCACCTGGCTGGGGCAGCTCCCCGAGCCCTGGACGGTGCAGCTGCACATCGCCTACGACATCACCCACACCGTCTTCCACCTCACCAACTGGGGCGCGGCACCGGACCGGATCCCACCGGACATCGCCGACTACCTCACCCGGTACCTGCCGGCCTGGCTGGACGACTGGGCCGACCTCGAGCACTGGGACCTGCTCGGCGAACTCCTGGTCGTGGACGCCTGTCTGCCGCGCCCGACCCTGGACGCGCGGCTGTGGGAGCGGTACGCCGCCGCCCAGGACGCGTCCGGCGCGATGCCCATCCACCGCGCCATGCCCGAGGGCGACCCGGAGGTGGTCTTCGACCTGCTCCACCATCCCACCCTGGTCGCCGCGTTCGCGTCGGCGATGGCCACCTCCCGCGCGCTCTCCGCCGACGCCGGCTGATGCGGACCGCACCCGGCGGGCCGGCGCTCGCGGACCGGCTGACGGAGGCGTTGACCCGGATCGACGCCCCGGACGTCGTACTGGCCGTCACCCGGCAGGGCCACCGCACGGTGGTCAGCGGCGGCACCGCACTGGCACCGCCCACCCCGCGCCCCGCCCTGCGCTACGAGCTCGGCTCGCTGTCCAAGACCTTCACCGTGCTGCTGCTCGCGGACCTCGCGGTGAACGGGGTGCTGTCCCTGGACGATCCGCTCACCGCCCGGCTGCCGCGGCTGCCGCTGAGTCACCCGCGGTCCGGCCGGATCACCCTGCGGCACCTGGCCACCCACACCTCCGGACTGCCGCGGATCCCCACCGACCTGCTGCGCGGCGCACTCGTCCGCCCGTACGAGAACGGCTACGCCGGCTACGACACCGAGCGGCTGCTGGACACCTTCGCGCGGACCCGGCCGCGCCACCGGCCCGGCACCCGCTGGCACTACTCCAACTTCGGGGTGGCGCTGCTCGCCCCGGCGATGGGCCATACGACCGGGACCGACTACCCCGAGCTGCTCACCGCCCGGGTGCTGAAGCCGCTCGGGCTCATCGGCACCACCCTGGCACCCGGCACGACCGGCACCGAGGCCGTCGGCCACCGGACCAACGGCACCACGCCGGTCCGCAGCACCGACATGGGCGCCTTCGCCGCCGCCGGGGCGGTCCGGTCCACTCCCGATGACATCCTCACCTACCTGGAGGCGCACCTCTTCCCGGACGGCAGTCCACTGGCCCGGGCGCTGCGCGAGGTGCGGGTCCCGCTGCTGCGGCGCGGCTGGCGGCGCCGCACCACCCACACCCTGACGTGGTACCAGCACCCGGCGCCGCGCGGGCCGCTGCTCTTCCACGTCGGGGCGACCTTCGGCCAGCAGGCGTTCGTCGGCTACCACCCGGCGTCCGGGACCGGAGTGGTCGGGCTGGCCACCCGTCGCGGCCGGACCTGCCACGTGGTGCCCACCGCCTACGAGCTGCTGTACGGGCTGGCCGGCGACGACGGCTGAGGCCGCTTCGGACCGGCGGTCACAGGTCCCTGGCGAGGATCCGGGCGAGCAGCGTCTCCGGGTTCTGTTCGGCGGCCCGGTCGAAGATCGCGGCGTACGTCTCGTCGCCGATCGCGGCGCGGGCCCGCTGCTCGCACTGCTCGCGCACCGCGCGGAGTTCGGGGGTGCCGCGCTGCGGGTGGCCGACGGTGCGCCAGAGGGCCTGGCCGCCGCCGTGGAACTGGGCCGCGAGCGCGCCCTTGCCCTGGGCGGCGACCGCGGCGGCCAGCAGGTCCAGGCCGAGCGCGATCCCGAACTTGTCGCCGATCAGGCGCTTGGCGGCGAGCATGGCACGGGCGTGATCGGCGGACTCCTCGGGCCGCCCCTGTAAGAGGGAGACCAGGGCGAGCTGGTAGTCGGTGTAGGACCGGGACCAGTACTCGCCGCTCTGGACGCAGCCCTGCCGCAGCACGGTGGCCTCGTGCCGGGCCTCGTCGAGCCGGCCCAGGGCGGTGAGCGCGAAGAGCCGTACGAGGTGGCAGCGGAGCCGGGCGGCGGAGCCGAAGGGGTCGTGCGGGGGCGGGCCGAGCACCTGGTCGGCGACGGTGTGGGCGGTCAGCGGGCGACCGGCCATCAGGTGGGTGAGGCCGATGAGGTAGCCGGCGGCCAGCATCGCGTCCTGGTCGCCGGCCTCCCTGGCGGCGCGGGCGCACTGCCGGCCCAGGCTCTCGGCGGTGTGCAGCTCGCCCTGGAGGAGGACCGCGACGCCGAGCGCCCACAGGGCCCGGGTGTGGGCCGGGCCGGGGGCGTCCTCGGCGGCGAGGGCGCGCTCCAGGTAGTCACGGGCCTCGTGCAGATGGCCGCAGCAGGTCCAGAAGAAGCCGACGGCCGCACAGAGTTCCTGGGCACGGCCCGGGGCGCGCTCCAGCAGGTGGTCCAGCGCGGTGCACAGATCGACGTACGCCTCGGCGATCCGTCCGTACCAGGTGACCTGGTCGGGGCCGAGCCAGCCGTCTTCGGCGCGGCGGCCGAGGCCGACGAAGTGCTCGGCGTGCCGGTCGGCGACGGCGGTCGTCTCGTCCAGCTCGGCCAGCCACATCCGGCCGTACTCGCGGAGGGTGTCGAGCATCCGGAAGCGGTTGCCCTCGCGGCTGAGCACGGACTTGGCGGTCAGGCCGGCCAGCGCGGTGCGCACCGCGTCGGCGGTGAGCGGGCCGTCGGCGCAGACCGCGGCGGCGGAGTCGGCGTCGAAGGTGCCGCGGAAGACCGAGAGCCGGGCCCACAGCAGCCGCTCCAGCGGTGCGCACAGTTCGTGGCTCCAGCCGATGGCGGTGCGCAGGGTGCGGTGGCGCGGGGTCCAGGACACGCCGCTGCCGTCCAGGGCGTCGAGGCGGGAGCCGAGCCGCTCGGCGACCTGGGCGAGCGGGCGGTGCGCCAGCTGGGCACCGGCCAGTTCCAGCGCCAGCGGGATGCCTTCCAGGCGTCGGCAGATGAGGTCCGCGGCCCGGGCGCTGGCCGGGTCGGTGAGCCGGAGGTCGGGGGCCGCGGCGGCGGCCCGCTCGGTGAACAGCGCCAGCGCGTCGTTCTCGCCGGTGCAGGGCAGCGGACCGACCTCGGTGATCCGCTCCGCGGGGACGCCCAGCGGCTCGCGGCTGGTGACCAGGACGGTCACGCCGGGGGCGGCCGTCAGCAGGTCGCCGACCAGGTCCCGGCAGGCCGCGACGAGGTGCTCGCAGGAGTCCAGTACCAGCAGCAGGTCCTTGTCGGCGAGCCATTCGCAGAGCGCGGCCACCGGCGTCCGTGCCGAGTGGTCGGCGAGCCCGACGGCGTCGCAGACGGTGGCGACCAGCAGTTGGTCGCCGTCCAAAGGCCAGAGAGGAGCCCAGTGGACGCCGTCGGGGAACCGCGCGGCGGCGGCCCTGGCCGCCCGCATCGCGATCCGGGTCTTGCCCACCCCGCCGGGGCCGGTCAGGGTGATCAGCCGGTGCCGAGTCAACTCGCTGCTCAGTCGCCTCAGTTCGGTGCGCCGGCCGACGAAGCTCGTCGATTCCTCGGGAATGTTGCTCGCCACCGGCCCAGTTTGCCCCACTCCGCGGACCGTGCGCGTCCGTCGGGGAACGGGCCGGTTCAGGGAGTGACGATGGGGAAGTTGGGGTCCGGGGCGCTGAGCAGGTCGAGCAGTTCATGGAGGGCCGCACCGGGCTCACCCTCGTGAGTGACGGCGGTCGGGACCCGGCCGCCGAGCAGCGCGCGGAGCTGGGGTTTGGTCAGGGTGAGGGTCAGGTCCGGCCGGCTGTCGGCGGTGGGGGTGCCGGGGGTGCTGAGGTGGGTGAGCGCGCCGTTGGAGAGGGTCAGATGCCAGGTGCGGTCCTCGTCGGCGAGGTAGAGGTCGAGGGTGAGGCGCTTGTGCCAGGCGCGGGGGCCGTCGACGCGGATGGCGAGCGAGTCCAGGAGTTGGTCGACGCTGCGGGCGCGGACGAGGTCGGGGGCGGGGGCGTCCGGCCCGGTGGTGTCGGGGCGGGCGGCGGCCCGGGTGCCGCGCAGCTCCATGGCGCCGGTGAGGTAGTAGTTGCGCCAGGTGCCGTTCTCGCAGCCGTGGCCCAGCCGTTCGTAGACGGTGGCGAGTTCGCGGCGGGCGCGCAGGTTGTCCGGGGCGGCGAAGACGGCGTGGTTGAGCAGGGTGGCGGCGAACCGCAGGTCGCCGCCGGCGGCGTAGCGCTTGCCGGCGTCCACGGTGGCCTCCACGCCGCCCAGGGTCTCCACGTAGCGCCGGGCCTGCTCGGTCGGCGGGTGCTCCCACAGGTGGGCCGGGTTGCCGTCGAACCAGCCGAGGTAGCGCTGGTAGATCGCCTTGACGTTGTGGCTGAGCGAGCCGTAGTAGCCGTGGTGCGCCCAGAGGCGGGCCAGGCCCGGGGGCAGCCGCAGCTCCTCGGCGATCTCCGGGCCGGTGCGGCCCTCGTTGAGCAGCCGCAGGGTCTGGTCGTGGAGGTAGGCGTAGAGGTCGCGCTGGCCCGCGAGCAGGCGGCGGATACGGGCGTTGCCCCAGGTGGGCCAGTGGTGGGAGGCGAAGGCGACCTCGGTGTCGGCGCCGAAGAGGGCCAGCGCCTCGTTGAGGTAGTGGGCCCAGCGCCGGGTGTCGCGGACCACGGCGCCGCGCAGGGTCAGGACGCTGTGCATGGTGTGGACGGCGTTCTCGGCGGTGCACAGCGCCCGGTGGGTGGGGGCGGCGAAGTTCATCGCGGCGGGGGCGTCGGCGCCCGGGGTGAGCTGGAAGACCAGGCGGACGCCGTCGACGATCTCCTCCTGGCCGGTGCGGGTGAGGTCCACGGTCGGCGGGACGAAGCTGCGGGTGCCGGCGGAGGGGAGGGTGCCCAGGCCGCAGCCGATCTGGCCGTCCGGTCCTGTGGGGAGCTGCGTGCCGTACATGTAGACCGCGCGGCGGGCCATCGCCGGGCCGGTGTAGAGCTGCTCACCGACCGCGCTGTCCCGGAATCCGGCGGGCGCCAGGACCGGCACGGGATGGTGTCCGGACGGCAGCACCCCGCGGGCGCCGCCGAAGTGGTCGGCGTGCGCGTGGGTGTAGATCAGGCCGGTGACCGGCCGGTCGCCGCGGTGTTTGCGGTAGAGCTCCAGCGCCGCGGCGGCGGTCTCGATGGAGAGCAGCGGGTCGACGACGAGGACGCCGTGGTCGCCCTCGATGAGCGTCATGTTGGACAGGTCCAGCCCGCGGGCCTGATAGATGCCGTCGGTCACCTCGTACAGGCCCTGCCGGCTGACCAACCGGCCCTGGCGCCACAGGCCCTCGTCGGCGGTGTCGGGGCAGTTCCCGGCCAGGAAGGCGTGGCGGTCGGCGTCCCAGACGAGCCGGCCGTCCGCCGCGGTGATCCGGGGTGGGTCGAGCGAGGCGATGAAGCCGCGGTCGGCGTCGGCGAAGTCCTCGTGGTCGTCGACGGGCCCGGCGTCATCCACCGGCACAGTGGTCACGGCGCGCCACCTCTCCGGGACGGCGGGCCATCACGGCGCATGGCCCACACGTTCGATTTAACCGAAGATGCCCGGTTGCCGCACGTGTGGGCCGCGCGCCGACAGGATCACACCGGCTCGGCCTCGATGACCGAGAAGCGGTTGGGGCGCGGGAGGGCGGTGACGGAGCGGACGGCGAAGCCCGCGGCGCCGCACAGCCGCTCGAAGTCCTCCCGGGTGCGCTCCCGGCCACCCACGTTGACCAGCATGTTCAGGTCGCTGAGGTAGCTGATCACGTCGGCCGAGGGGTCGGCGACGTCCGGCAGGACCGGTTCGACGATCAACAGCCGGCCGTGGTCGGGGACGACCCGGCGGACGTGGCCGAGGATCTGCCCGCACTGCTCGTCGTTCCAGTCGTGGATCACGCTCTTGAGCAGGTAGAGGTCGGCGCCCTCGGGGGCGGTGGCGAAGAAGTCGCCGGGCACCAGGGAGCAGCGGTCGGTCAGCCCGTCGGCGGCGAGCCGGGGGCCGGCCTGGGCGAGGCCCTCGGCGCGGTCGAAGACGATGCCGCGCAGTGCGGGGTGGGCCCGCAGCACACCGGCGAGCAGGGTGCCGTCGCCGCCGCCGAGGTCGGCCACGGTGCCGAAGCGCTCGAAGGGGAAGGCCGTCGGCAGCAGCTCGGCGGTGTGCCGGGTGGCCTGGCTCATCGCGGCGTTGAACTCGGCCGAGAGGTCGGGGTGTTCGGCCAGGTAGCCGAAGAAGTCCGTGCCGTGGACGGCGTCGAAGGCGGGCGTGCCGGTGCGGACGCTGTCGTCCAGGCATTCCCAGGCGCGGAGCATGGTCGGGTCGGTGAACATCCGGGCGACGGAGCGCAGCGAGCCGGGGATGTCGCCGCGCAGCTGTGCGCCGACCGCGGTGACGGCGAAGTGGCCCGGGGTGGGTTCGGTGAGCAGCCCCAGTCCGGTCAGCGCCCTCAGTAACCGTGTGAAGCTCAGGGGTTGGGCCGCGCACTCCGCGGCCAGGTCGTCGGCGGCGCGCGCCCCGTCGCCGATCCGGTCCACCACGCCGAGGCGGACGGCGGCGCCCACCGTGTGGCTCGCCATGGCGCCGTAGGCGAGCGTGACGAGGACGTTGCGGTCCTGGTCGGCGGGCAGGTGCTGCTGGGGCTCCTGGTGCGTGGGGTTCTTCTGCGGCTGGGTGTCCGGCATGCGCGTTCCCTCTCCGGTGATGTCCGGTCAACGGCGTTACGCACGGCGCCCGGCAGGGCACAACAACGCCTGTGTGCCGTTGTGCACCACACCACGGGCCGCCGCACTTAGGTAACCCTAAGTCGGCCCGATCTTCGAGGCAACGCTCATCAGCCACCCTGCCCGTTCGGCGCGACCGGCAGTACCACCCGGGAGAGGAGGGACGCTCCCTGTCCCCCGACGACGACACCCAACTCCGCGACCTCGCGGAACAGTTCCCGACCGACACCGCCCCCTGCCCGCCCGTCGGCATACCGGCGGTCCCCGCGGCACCGTTCCGGCGCTGGGCGGTCTGGCTGATACTGGCCACCGCCATCGCGGTCCTGGTCACCGGGGTGGCCCTGGCGCACGGACTGGTCCTGGCCGGCGGGCTGGTGCTCGCCGGGGTGGCGGGACAGCTCTGCACGCCGAGCCGGTCCGCGCCCCCGGGCCACGACCACCACCGGTAGCCGCTCCGGAACCGCCGGCCCGCCGGGGCCGGGCCGGACGTGCCCGGCCCGCTTGCCGTCGCTGTGGGACTTTCGAAGGGCAAGCGGGCCGGTGGTTCTCACACGCCCCCGCAGGAGCGCGCCTCACGTGACACGGCGGCTCCTCGATGCCACGGCGACACACAGTGCACCCAGCACCAACGTCAGGGCACCGATGACGATGTTGTTCCAGATGACCCCCGCATCGGGACCGCGGCCGACGATCCAGGGCGCCACGATCAGCCAGGCACCGATCGCGCACATCGCGCCGCTCAGGCCGTACATCCGTTCCGGAGTGACGGTGAACCCGACTGCCAGCAGGGCGATCGCGATGCCGACGATGAGGTTGTGGGTCATCAGCGCCGGCTGGGAGGCCGTGTAGTGCACGATCCACGGGGATACCGCGCAGTACAGGCCGACCAGGAAGACCGGCCCGTCGACGAGCACCACATCACGCCCGCCGAGCGTCCGCTCGAACCGCTCCCTCATCTCGGAAACGTCGGGGTGACCAGCGAGATCTCCTCTGGGGTGTGAGACGTCGGCCATACGACTCGCCTCCTTCGCTCCACGTCGGGGCCGCATCGCGTGGCATCAGCCGCGCACCTTTATTTTGCTCTTATGTCGCCTTTATGTGTAGATGCCGGACCATGAGAATTTGGCGAGATCCGGACAATCCGGGCTCGACCGCTCAGGACGGGCCACGGACCCCGTCCAGATGCGGGAGGTCATGGTCCAGCCGCTCCCGTTTGGCGCGGAGGTACCGGAGGTTCTCCGCGCCGGGCGGCACCAGCAGCGGGACCCGTTCGGCGACCGGCACGCCGTACCGCTCCAGCGCCTCACCCTTGCGCGGATTGTTCGACAGCAGGCGCACCGAGCGGACGCCGAGGTCCTGGAGCATCCCCGCCGCGGAGCGGTAGTCGCGGGCGTCGACCGGCAGGCCCAGCGCGACGTTCGCGTCCACGGTGTCCAGACCGTCGTCCTGCTGGAGTTTCATCGCCCGCAGCTTCGCCAGCAGCCCGATGCCGCGCCCCTCGTGTCCCTGGAGGTAGACCAGGACGCCGCGCCCCTCCTCGGCTATCGCCCGTAACGACGACGCCAGTTGCTCACCGCACTCGCAGTGCGTGGAGCCGAAGGCATCGCCGGTCAGACACTCCGAATGCAGCCGGGTGAGCACCCGCTCCCCCGCCGCCTCCCCCCGGACCAGGGCCACCTGCTCGGTTCCGGTGCAACGGTCGAGAAAGCCGACGGCCCGGAACTCTCCGTACCTGGTGGGGAGTCGGACCTCCACCACCCGTCGCACGCCCGGGTCGCCGACGTCGAAAGCGCCATCGGAGTCCGTCATGGCATGATCGTACCCGCGTTCGGACCTCCGCGGCGGGCGTCGTCACGGCCGGCCGCGGATCCGCCAACCGGGTTCGTCCCACGACGGATTGCCGCCGATCGGAGCCTGCCGATGCCCACGACCGCGCCGGGCCACCGGAGTTCGCCCGCCGACCTGCCGCTCCACACCACCGAGGACGTCCGCGCCGGACGCCCCCGGCTGGCCCTGCTGCCCATCGGCAGCTTCGAACAGCACGGCGCCCACCTGCCGTTGACCACCGACACCCTGATCGCCTGCGCCGTCGCCGCGGAGATCGCCGCCCGCCACGAGGTGCTGCTGCTGCCGCCGCTGACCGTCTCCTGCTCCCACGAACACGCCGACTGGCCGGGCACCGTCAGCGTCTCCGCGGGCACCCTGCACGCGGTGGTCACCGACATCGCCGCGTCCCTGCACCGGTCCGGCGTCCGCGCCCTGGTGCTGGTCAACGGCCACGGCGGGAACTACGTGCTGCGCAACGTCGTCCAGGAGTCCGCGGCGCACGACGGGATCCGGATGGCGCTCTTCCCCGGCCCGGCGGACTGGGCCGCGGCGCGCGACCGGGCCGGCCTGGAAACCTCCGCCCACGACGACATGCACGCCGGCGAGACCGAGACCTCGATCCTGCTGCACACCCGCCCCGAAGCGGTCCGGGACGGCTACGCCACCGCCGACCACCGCGCCGACGAACGCCCGCACCTGCTCACCCTCGGCATGGCCGCCTACACCGCCTCCGGGGTGATCGGGCGGCCGTCCCTGGCCTCCGCCGAGAAGGGCCGGGAACTGCTGGCCGGGCTGGCCGAGGCGTTCGACGCGTACCCGGAGGTGTGCGGTGTCAGCGGCGACTGACCCGCTCGGCGCGGCGGCGACCTGGGAGTCGCTGCTCGGGATCCGCGGCGCGGCGCAGGCGGTGGCCGCCGGGCTGCGGTCGGACGGCGACACCGGCGGCCCGGACGGCCCGGGCACGGCCGGGCACCCGCCGCGGGCCCTCTCCCCCGCCGCGGCGGAGCTGGCCGAACGGTACCTGCCGCTGTGCCTGGCCGGCCCCCGGGTGGTGTTCGCGCAGCTCGGGCAGAGCCTGGACGGCTTCATCGCGACCCGTACCGGCGACGCCGACTACGTCACCGGGGAGGAGGACCGCCGGCATCTGCACCGGCTGCGGGCCCTGGCCGACGCGGTGCTGGTCGGTGCCGGGACCGCGGTGGCCGACGACCCCCGGCTGACCGTCCGCGCCTGCGCCGGGCCCGACCCGGTGCGGGTGGTGCTCGACCCGCGGGGCCGGGTGCCACGGACCCGGCGGGTGTTCACCGACGGTGCGGCGCCGACGCTGTGGGTGGTCGGCCCGGGGGTGGTCCCGGAACGCGTCGGGGACGGCGTCGAGGTGCTGGCGCTGCCGGACCGGGACGCGTTCGCGCCGGGGCGGCTGCGGGCCGCGCTGGCCGCCCGCGGCCTGGGCCGGGTGCTGGTCGAGGGCGGCGGGGTCACCGTCTCGCGGTTCCTGCGGGCGGGGGCGCTGGACCGGCTGTACCTCACCGTCGCACCGGTCCTGCTCGGCGACGGCGTCCCCGGGCTGCGCTTCCCCGGTACTCCGGTGATGCGCCGGGCGCTACGGCCGCCGGTGCGCCGGACCGTGCTGGGCGAGGACACGCTCTTCGAGCTGGAGCTGCGGGCTCCGGGCGGCGGACCGGACGTGGCGGACACGCCCCAGGGCCTGTCCGACCCTGACCCATCGGACACGCCCTAGCAGCACCCCGGCGCCGGGCAGGCTCGCGGCCAGGACGAGCGCCCCGTAGACGACGGCGGTGGCCAGGCCCTGCCCGGCCCCCAGCCCGGCGACGCCGAAGGCCCAGGCCGCGACGCCCTCGCGGGGCCCCCAGCCGCCGACGTTCAGCGGCAGCGCCATGGCCGACAGCGCCAGCAGCACCAGCGGCACCAGGTCGGCGACCGGCGCCCGCACCCCGGCGACCCGCGCGGCCAGCAGGAACGTCGCCACATAGCCGGCGAGGACCACCAGCGACAGCGCGGCGACGCCCGACCAGAGCGCACCGGCCCGCCGGACCCCTGCCAGTGCGGCCCGCAGCCGGCCGCCGGGCCAGCCGCCCGCACCCGTCCGGCGACCGCGCGCCCGGCCCAGCAGCACGACCGCGAGGACGGCCGCCGCGACCGCCGCGCCCACCGCTGCGGCCGCGGGCGTGCCGAGCGCCCGGCCGAGCGCGGTGCGCACCGGCGAGGGCCGGGCGGCCAGCGCCGCCGTCCCGGCCGCGAGCAGGACCAGCTGCCCCGCGACCCGCTCCAGGACCACGGCGCGCACGCCCCGGCCGACGTCCCCGGTGGCACGGCCGTGGCGCACCGCCCGGTTGACGTCGCCCAACACCCCGCCGGGCAGCGCCGCGTTGAGGAACAGCGCACGGTAGTAGTCCGCCACCGCCCGCCCCAGCGGGAGCCGCAGGCCCAGGCCGCGGGCCACCAGGCACCACCGCCAGGCGCTGCACACGGTCGTCAGCACCCCGATGCCCAGGCCGGCCAGGAGCGTGCCGGCGTCGATCCGGCGCAGGCCGTCCAGGAAGGCGCCGGAGCCCAGGTGCCACAGCAGCACCAGCAGGATGCCCAGCCCGCCGAGCATCCGCAGCCACGACCAGAGTTGACGCTTCATCAGGCGAATCCGGTGTCCCGTCCGCGGACCGGGCCCGGCAGCGCCAGCAGGTCGGCGTGGTGCACCGTGACGGCCAACTCCCCGGCCGCGCACGCCTCCAGCCGCCGCCCCAGGTATCCGTCGGCCGTGGTGGCCAGCTCCGGCCGCTGCTCCCGGGCCGCGGCCACCCAGCCCCGCAGCCACTGCTCGGTCAGCGCACGCTCGGGCCCGCGCAGCCGCCAGGGGCTGGGGCGGGTCACCACCCGCGCCCCGCGCCGGGTGAACGCCTCGGTGGCCGCGACGACCGCGTCCGGCCCCAGCAGCCGGCGTCCGCCCGCGGTCCGCCGCTGGTGCGCGTTGAACGCGGCGGAGAACTCCGCGTCGAGCGGGTCGGCCGGGGACAGTTCGACCCGGCCGGTGACGGAGAGCGCCAGCAGGGCCGGGCAGCCGGCGCCGGTACAGGCCGCGACGAGGGTCTCCAGCTCGTCGCGGGTGAGCACGTCGAGCAGCGCGGAGGCGGTCACCAGCGACGTACCGGCGAGGGCGGCCGCGGTCAGTCCGGCCAGCCCGCCACAGTCGGCCTCGGTCGTAACGGGCCGTCCATCGGCGGCGGTTGACGGCATTGCGCCCCCTGCCCGGGCGAGCAGCGCCGGGTCGTGGTCCTGGAGGACCCAGTGCTGGGGGCCGGGCAGCCGGACCGCGAGCCAGCGGCCCATCGAGCCCGTACCGCAGCCCAGGTCGCGGATCGCCAGGCCGCCGGTGCCGCCGAAGCGCTCCGGGGCGGGGGCCGCGGCGAGCCGCTCCCGCAACGGGTGCAGCAGCTCCGAGGATCGGGCCGCGGCGTCCGCCGGCTCCCGCAGCTCCAGCCACCAGGGAGCGAACCGCGGCCGGCCGACCGCGTCGTTCACGGGCTCAACGGCCCGTTCCGCAGCCGTTCCAGCGCTCCGGCCAGACTGTGCGACGTCGTCTCCCACCCCTCCAGGATGGCACGGCGGGCGCGCGCCGCGACCGCCAGTCGCCGCCGCAGGTCCGGTGCGCCGAACCAGGCCCGCAGCGCCCCCGCGAGCGCGGCCGGTTCGTCGGACGGGACCAGCAGCCCGGGAACGCTGCCGTCCGGGGCCCGCCCGACGGCCTCCGGTACCCCGTCCACGGCCGTCGCCAGCACCGGGATCCCGCGCGCCAGCGCCTCGGTGAGCACCATCCCGTACGTCTCGGCGTACGAGGCGAGCAACACCAGGTCGGCGGCGGCGTAGCAGGCGGCGAGGGCGGCGCCGGTCCGCGGGCCGGCGAGGCGGACGCGGTCGGCCAGGCCCGACGCGGCGATGTCCCTGCGCAGTTGCCGCACACCGTCCGGGTCGGACCCGGTGCCGCCGACGAAGGTGCAGGTCCAGGGGGCGTCGGCGACGGTCGCCAGGGCGTCCACCAGGCGGCGGTGGCCCTTGCGCGGGGTCACCGACGCCACGCACAACAGCCCGCCGGCGCCGTCCGTCCCGGGGGCGAGCGGCGCCGGATCGGCGCCCGGCCGGGCGACCGTCACCGGCGGCAGCCCCGGCCCGTGGTGGGCGCGGATCCGGCGGGCGGCCCAGTCGCTGGTGGCGATCACCGCGGCGACGGTGTGCAGGGCGCGCCGTTCGCGGGCGTCCAACTCCGCCGCGGCCCGCGGGGCGAGGCCGGTCTCGTCGGCGAGCGGCAGGTGGAGCAGGACGGCCAGCCGCAGCCGGGCGGCCTCGGGGCGCAGCACGTCGGGCACCCCGCACGCCACCAGGCCGTCCAGCAGCACCACCGCGCCGTCCGGCAACCCGGCCAGCAGGCGGACCAGTCCGGCCGTGGCGGCGGCGTCCGGGCGCGGCCAGCCGCCGGGCACCGGATGGCGGTGGACCCGCCAGCCCAGGGCCGGCAGGTCGCGGCAGACCCGCAGGTCGTAGACGTTGCCGCCGCTGGGTGCGGTGGGGTCGGCGACGTCGCCGGGCAGCACCGCGTGCACCACGCGTCCGCCCGCTGGAGCGGGCCCGGTCACCGGGTGCGCCCGCGTCGGGTCACAGCGCGCGCTCGTAACTGGCCCAGGCGATATGGGACTCGTGCAGGGTGACGGTGATCCCGGCCAGCTCGCGGGCGCCCGCGCCGAGGTTGCCGGCGTGCACCCGGTCGGCGAGCCGGTCGGCGATGACCTTGGCCAGCGCCTCGGTGGAGGTGTTGGTGCCGGCGAAGGCCGGTTCGTCGTCGAGGTTGCGGTAGTTGAGCTCGGCGACCACCGCGCCGAGTTCCTGGGTGGCCAGGCCGATGTCGACCACGATGTTGTCGGCGTCCAGTTCGGGGCGGCGGAAGGTGGCGTCCACGATGAAGGTCGCGCCGTGCAGACGCTGCGCGGGCCCGAAGACCGCGCCGCGGAAGCTGTGCGCGACCATCAGGTGGTCGCGGACGGTGATGCTGAACACGGGTGTTCCTCCAGGGTGTCGTGACCGAAGGTGTCGATTCCGGGGCGTCGGTACCGGGGCGGGGCGGGCGGGGCGTCCCGGTGGGCGTCACGCCGCGCCGGGCGCGGGGGCGCCGGCCGCCGGATAGCGGATGCGGTGGCAGAGCGCCGGCAGCGCGCCCGAGGCCAGCCGGGGCAGCACCGACGGCAGTTCCGCGAAGCGGGACTCCCCGGTGATCAGCGCGTCGAAGGCGGGGTCGGCGAGGAGTTCCAGCGCGAGCCGGAGCCGTTCGGCGAAGCCGTGCCGGCCGCGGCGGGCCGGGGCGAGGGCACCCACCTGACTGCTGCGCAGGGTCAACCGGCGGGAGTGGAAGGACTCCCCCAGCGGCAGGCCGACCCGGCGGTCGCCGTACCAGCTCAGCTCGATCACGGTGCCTTCCGGGGCGAGGAGTTCGAGGGCCCGGGCCAGGCCCTCCTCGGTGGCGCTGGCGTGGACGACGAGGTCGCAGTCGCCGCGGGCGTCGGCGGGCAGCGCGAACGGGACGCCCAGCGCCTCGGCGGTGGCGGCGCGCGCCGGATCGGCGTCGACCAACTGCACCCGGGCGGCCGGGTAGCGGACCAGCAGGGCGGCGACCGCGGAGCCGACCATGCCGCCGCCGACCACCGCGATCCTGTCCCCGAGCAGCGGCGCGGCGTCCCACACGGCGTTCACCGCGGTCTCGACGGTGCCGGCGAGCACGGCGCGCGCCGCGGGGACGTCGTCCGGGACGGGCGTCACCGCGTCCGCCGGGACGACGTAGTGGGTCTGGTGCGGGTAGAGGCAGAAGACCGTGCGCCCGCGGAGCGGGGCCGGCCCCTCCTCGACCACGCCCACGTTCAGATAGCCGTACTTGACCGGGGCCGGGAACGCGCCGTCCTGGAACGGGGCGCGCATCGCCGCGTACTGGCTCGGCGGGACGCCGCCGCGGAAGACCAGGCTCTCGGTGCCTCGGCTCACCCCGGAGTAGAGCGTGCGCACCAGGACCTCGTCGGCACCGGGCCGCGGCAGCTCGACCGCCCGGATCTCGCCGCGACCTGGAGCGCTGAGCCAGAAGCCCTGGGCGACGCGCGGCAACGAATCCTCCTGGACGGTACGGCGATGCGTCGTGGATGCTGGGCGACGCACACCGGGGATCATGGCGACGGCGTCACCCTACGCGGCGTCCCCCGGCTCCGCCACAGGGTCTGGGAGGCGCGATGGCCGGACAAGCACGGTTCGGGACAAGGCCGTTCGTCCCGGAGCCGGCGGCCGGGACGGTCGCGCAACTGGTCCTGCTGGAGGTGCTGTGCCGGGCGGTGGGGCTGGGCCCGGCGGGGTGGCTGACGGGCTGTGTCTTCGCGGCGGCCACCTGGGCCGCGCTCGCCCGGGCGCTCCGCGGGTCCTGGCCGCGCTCCTTCGGGCCGGCCAACCGCGTCACGCTGGCCCGGACCACGCTCGTCGGCGGGGTGACGGCGCTGGTGGTCGACTCCTTCGACCGGCCGGGGCCGGTGGCGGTGCTGGTCGGGCTGGCCGCGGTGGCGCTGGTCCTGGACGCGGTGGACGGCCAGGTGGCGCGGCGCACCGGGACGGTGACGGCGCTCGGGGCACGGTTCGACATGGAGGTCGACGCGTTCTTGATCCTGGTGCTGTCCGTCCACGTGGTCGTCCCGCTGGGGCCGTGGGTGCTGGTCATCGGCGCGCTGCGCTATCTGTTCGTCGCGGCGTCCTGGGTGCTGCCGTGGCTGCGCGCGCCGCTGCCGCACAGCATGGCGCGCAAGGCGGTGGCCGCGCTCCAGGGCATCGTGCTCGTGGTGGCGGCCGCCGGGATCGTGCCGCGGGCGGTCGAACGGGGCGCGGTGGCGGGGGCGTTGGCGCTGCTGGTGTGGTCCTTCGGGCGGGACGTGGGGTGGCTGTGGCGCGTGCGGCGGGAGGCGGTCGGCGGGGGTGCCGGGGATCTTGTGGCACGGGCGACCGGCGGGGAGTCGGTGTCGGGGGCGGGGTGAGGTCGCGGGCGTCAGGTCCCCGCGTGGCGCCCGAGGTAGACGACCAGCGCCAGGAACACCAGCACCAGCTGGGCCACGGCGATGTGGAGGAGCACGCGTATCCACAGGCTGCGCCGGGCCGCCTCGTGGGCCGCGGCGCGCTGGGTCACCAGGACGGCGGCGGGCAGCCGCGCCAGTCGGGTGCCGGGGCGGACCGCGGTGGCCCGGGCCCGGCGGACGCCGCAGCGGGGCGACGTCAGATGCCGGGCGGCGATCTTCGGGCAGGCACGCCCGTGGCCGCCAGCGGGGCGCAGCGGACCCCGCCCGAAGTAGCGGCGGCCACGGCAGGCCCGGGCGGCGGCGGTGGGTATGCAGGTGCGGGAGCGGACCGCGCGCCACGGCGGCGGCCCCTTGCGTCGCGATGCGCCGGACATCGGCCGTCACCCGGCTCCGGTGGTGCCGGACGCCGCGGATCGCCGGCGCGGCGGCGCGCCGCTCACTCCGACGCCCCCTGGGAAGCGTCGCCCGTGCCGCGGTCCGGGTCGATCCCGATGCCGTGCGCGATCCGCAGTGCGTCGTCCAGTTCGTCCTCCGCGACGGCCAGCGCATAGGCGTCATCGGCGGTCCGCGCCGCCTCAACGGCGGTCCGTGCCGCGCGCACCCGTTCCCGTACCGATTCGGCGAAACCGCCCACGCATGCCCTCCGCGTTCAGGCCGACCGGCCATCGCGTTGTTCGTTGAACAGGGGAATTCCTCAACTGTAGACGACGGGCCCGCCGGGTTGAACGGGCGGGGCGCGCCCGGCGGGTCCGCCACCGGCGCCGAATGGACGGCCCGGGTCCGGCACTTGCCGCCCTTGAACCTCCCGCTGCGGGAGCTTCTACGTTCGTCCCGCGGCCGCCGCTCGGGGGCCGCGCACCGTGGACGAGGACGAGGAGTACCCGAGATGACCGCATTCGTGCTGGTGTCGGGCGGCTACACCGGCGGCTGGATCTGGCGGGAGGTGGCCACGCTGCTCCGGGAGCGGGGCCACACCCCGCTCCCGGTGACGCTGACGGGGATGGGCGACCGGCGCCATCTGGCCGGACCCGACACGGACCTGGAGACCCACATCGAGGACATCGTGCAGGTGCTGGACCACGAGGACGTCCGGGACGCGGTGCTGGTGGGCCACTGCTACGGCCTGCTCCCGGTGCTGGGCGCCGCCGACCGCCGCGTGGACCGGGTGGGTTCGCTGGTCTATCTGGACACCGGGATGCCCCAGGACGGCGACGCGGGGGTCGACGTGATGCCCGATCCGGCCGTGCGGGACCGGCTGCTGGGGCGGGCGACACAGTGCGGCGGAGGACGGTTCCTGCCGCCCCCGCCACTGGAGGACGAGGCGGTGTGGGGCGATCTCACCGGGGTGGCGCCGGCCGACCGGGTCCGGATGGAGCGACTGGCGGCGCCGCAGCCGCTGGGCACCCTGACCCGGCCGCTCCGGCTCACCGGCGCCGCCGCCGCGCTGCCGAGCACCGGCGTCTTCTGTACCGCCAACGGGCCCGGCATCGCGGTCCTGGAGGCCCTGCTGGCCACCGGGGACCCGCGCTACGCGGTGCTCGCCGAGCCCCGGGTGGGCTACTTCGAGCTGGAGACCGGGCACTATCCGATGCTCTCGCGGCCCGGTGAGCTGACCGACGTGCTGATCCGGGCGGCGGCCGGTGAGGGCCGCCGCCTCGGGTAGCGCGGGTCAGCCGGCCTGTTCCGACCCCGTCCGACCGGCCTCCTCCTGGGCCGCCGCGATCCGCTCCCGGGCCTCGACGAGGTCCTCCTCGGTCGGCGCGTCGTCCTGGGTGAGGCTGCGGCGCCAGTAGCCGGCGAACTCGATCCGGCGCTTGTCGAGGCCGCGGTCGGCGATCAGATGGCGCCGCAGCGACCGGACCGCGCCGGCCTCGCCGGCCAGCCAGGCCAGGGCCGGGTCCGCCGGGAGGCGGGCCGCACGGACGGCGGCGAGCAGGGCGCCGTCGGGACCGGCCGGGGCGCGGTCCCGGTGCACCCAGTGGACGGTGAGGTCGGCGCGGGTCGGCAGGGGCTGCTCCTCGGCCCGGTCCGCGATCTCGATCCAGGCCGTCGCGCGGGCGGTGGCGGGCAGGGCCTCGGCGAGCGAGCCGATCGCGGGCAGCGCGGTCTCGTCGCCGGCCAGCAGGATCGGGCCGGGGGCGTCCAGGGGCAGCGGCCGGGCGTAGACCGCCGACGGCCCGTACCGGGCGAGGGTGTCGCCGACGGACGCGGTGGCCGCCCAGCGGGTCGCGGGGCCGGCCGACTCGTGCGCGCCGTGCAGGACGAAGTCGACGGTGAGCCACTGCCGCTCGGGGTCGTAGGCGCGCACGGTGTAGCTGCGCATCCAGGGGCGTTCGTCCTCGGGGAGCGCGAGGAACGCCTGGTACCAGCGCATCCCGTCGTCGTCGGCGGGGGCCTCGGGGAGTCGCGGGGCGGTCTGGCCCGGCCGGGGGAAGAGGAGTTTGAGCTGCTGGTCGGGCCAGGTGGGGAAGGTGTCGAGGCCGTCCCCGGCGAAGGTGCAGCGGACCATGCGCGGGGTGAGCCGCCGGACGCCGGTGACGTGGACGAGCGCGACGGGCAGGACCGTCATGGGAATCTCCTTGCGGTGTGGTGCCGACGGAGGGTCGGCGGGTGAGTGGCCCGGGGTGGCGCCGAGGTACTCGCGGAGGTGTCGGGCGGTCAGCGACGTGCCGTTCTCGACGAGGTCGCGCGGGGTGCCGGTGAAGACGACCCGGCCGCCGTCGTCGCCCGCGCCCGGGCCCAGGTCGGTGATCCAGTCGGCGTGGGCCATCACCGCCTGTGGACGGCGAGTTTGAGCCGCTGGCGCTCGCCGCCGGAGAGGGTGGCCAGCGGCTGGCCCAGGCCGAGGTGGCCGAGGCCGACGTCCCGGAGGCGGTCGAGGATCGTGCGGGCCCGGCCGGTGGGGAAGAACTCCCGGGCCTCGGCCACCGACATGGCCAGCACCTCGCTGATGTTCTTGCCGCGCCCCCCCACTCGGTTTCCATGACCCTCCCCCTTGATATCTTTACGCCATAAAGAGTTCGATCGGAGACGGTAGCTTTACACCCTAAGGAGTAGCAAGTTGACGGTATTCGCGGGCCAGGGCGACGCCCGCCGTTCACTGTCCCTGCTGTGGCGGGCGGAGGAATCCGACGCCGCGGACCGCCCCCGCGCGACCCGCGGCCCCAAACCGGCGCTGAGCGTGGACGCGATCGTGGCCGCGGGCATCGCGGTGGCCGACGCGGAGGGCATGGCGGCACTGTCGATGCGCACCGTCGGCGAGCGACTGGGCCGCACGGCGATGGCGCTGTACACCTACGTCCCCGGCAAGACCGAGCTGGTGGACCTGATGTACGACCAGGCGCTGGCCGAACTCCCCACCGACTACGACCCGTCCGCCGGCTGGCAGGCCGCGGTGACGTCCTGGGCCACCGACACCTGGGAGTTCTCCCTGCGCCACCCCTGGGTGCTCCAGGTCTCGCAGGCACGCCCGGTGCTGGGCCCGCACGAGTACACCGCCATGGAGACCCTGTTGCGGGTGCTCTACACCACCGGACTGGACTCCGCCGCGCTGCGCCGGATCGTCGGCGTGCTGTTCCACTTCGTCCGCGGCGCCGCGCGGACCGTCGCCGAGTCCCGGGAGGCGGCCACCGCCACCGGCGTCACCGACGAGGACTGGTGGCACTCCCGCGCCGGCACGCTGACCGAGGTGGTCCCGGACTTCGCGGAGCGCTTCCCGCTGCTGGTCCGCCTGGAGACCGAGGGCGCCTCGCCGCCGCCGGAGGAGGGCGCGCCGGTCTCCTACCTCGAACGCGAGGCGCGGGCGACCTTCGACGCCGGACTCACGGTGATCCTGGACGGCATCGAGGCGGCCGTCGCACGGCAGGCCGCGCGGCCACCCCGGTAGCCGCCGTTGGAGTGATGAAGCCACCGGGCGTGCCGCGGGCGGGTGTCGTCTGGACGTGTGACGGCGTTGAGCATCCGTGACCGCCCCCCGCCTCCGTCCGTGGTTCCTGCCCGCCAGCCTCGCGGCCCTGCTGACGCAGACCCCGCCGGACGGCCCGGCCGACGCTCCGTCCGATCCCGGACCGGGCCCGACGGCCGATCCGGGGTCGGGCCGCGGGCACGCCGGCCGGGCCGCCGCGCCCCGCTCCGCCGGCCCCCGCCCGGGCGCCCCCGGACCGGAAAACTGACGCCCGCACGCACCGTGTCCGCCGGGCTACCACATGTGGCGAGCGCGGATGATCGCCCATAGCTTCGCCTCATGGCTCTACGACACATGCCCCGCGGGGCACGGCGGATGACCCACCTGGGCTGCGCGGCGGCGGTCCTGGCCGGCGCGCTCGGCATCGCCCCGCCGTCCCAGGCCACGCCGGACCGCGACGACCGGGTGCTCGTCGTCCACCCCGGGGAATCGATCCAACGGGCGGTGGACGCGGCCCACCCGGGCGACACCGTGGCCGTGCTGCCCGGCGTGTACCGCGAGAGCGTGCTGATCGACAAGTCGCATCTGGTGCTCCGCGGCACCGACGGCGGCACGGTGATCGCCCCGCCCGCCACCCGGGCAGCGAACGCCTGCGGGCAGAACGGCGACGGCATCTGCGTCCTCGCCGGCCGCGGCGGCCCGCTCACCGACGTCCATCTGCGGCGGCTGACCGTCGAGGGCTTCCGCCGGAACGGCGTCTGGGCCTCCGGCACCGAGGGGTTGACGGTGCGCGGCGTCACCGCGCGGCACAACGGCCAGTGGGGCATCGCGCTGGAGAAGTCGGTGCGCAGCCTGCTGCGCGACGACATCGCGTCGGAGAACGGCGACGCGGGGATCTTCCTGGCCAACGTGGTCACGGAGGAGGGCGGGGCGGTCGACACCCGGGGCACCCGGATCGTCGAGAACCGGCTCGCCGGCAACCGCATCGGCATCACGGCCCGGCGGCTGAGGAACCTGCTGATCGCCCACAACACCGTGGCCGGGAACTGCGCCGGGGTGTTCGTGGTCGGCGACGAGGGCCACCCCAAGGCCGGCGCCCTGACGGTACGGGACAACGAGGTCTCGCGGAACAACAAGCACTGCCCGGCGACCAAGCGACTGTCGTTCCTCCAGGGCTCCGGCATCGTCCTGACCGGCGCCGAGGACACCCTCGTCCGGCACAACCTCGTCCGCGACAACGCCGGCGGCTCGCCGCTGTCGGGCGGCGTGGTGCTCTTCCCCAGCTTCGTCAAGGCTTCCAGCGACCGCAACGTGATCAGCGACAACGTCGTCCTGCGGAACTCCCCGGCGGACCTGATCAACGCGGACAAGGCCGGCCGCAAGAACGTCTTCACCCGCAACACCTGCCGGACCTCCAGGCCGGCCGGGCTCTGTCGATAGCGGTGCCGGCCGTGGCCGACCACCGCGACCGCCGCGCAGCGGCCCGCTCAACGCGAACGCCAAACGGGAGAATTGAGGCGGAATGACCACCGTGAGCTCCACCCCCCAACCCACCATGCGGCTGCGGGAACTCATCTTCGGCGCCGCATGCGCGGCAGCCGTCCGGGCGGCCGCCCGGCTCGGCGTGGCCGATGCACTGGGCGAGCGGCCCACGCCCGTGGAGGAGCTGGCCGCCACGGTGGGCACCGAACCGGGGCCGCTGGAACGGCTGTTGCGGGCGCTGGCCTGCTACGGGATCTTCGAGGAGACCGAGGGCGGGAAGTTCGTCCACACCGAGATGTCGCGGCTGCTGCGCGAGGACACCCCGAACAGCCTGCGCTACATCTCCCTGTGGTGCACCGAGCCGTGGACGTGGGAGGCGTGGCCGCGGCTGGACGACGCGGTGCGCTCCGGCCGGAACGTCTTCGACGACCTCTACGGCAAGGGCTTCTTCGAGTACCTGCACGAGGACGCCCGCGACTCCGCGCAGGTCTTCGACCGCGCGATGACCACCTCCAGCAGGCAGTCGGCCCGCGACATCGTCGAACTCCTCGACCTCACCGGGGTGTCGTCGGTGGCGGACGTCGGCGGCGGCCAGGGCCACGTCCTGGCCGGCCTGTTGGAGAAGCACCCCTCGCTGCGCGGCGCCCTGCTGGACCTGCCGTCGGTGGTGGCCGCCGCCGACCCCCGGCTGCGGGACGGCGGTCCGCTGGCCGAGCGGGCGCGGATCGTGCCCGGCGACTGCCGCGAGGAGATCCCCGTCGAGGCCGACCTCTACATCATCAAGAACATCCTGGAGTGGGACGACGACAGCACCCGCAGAACGCTGGGGAACGTCGTCGAGGTGGCCCGGCCCGGCGCCCGGGTCGTGGTCATCGAGAACCTCGTGGACGACAGCCCGTCGATGAAGTTCACCACCGCCATGGACCTGCTTCTCCTGCTGAACGTGGGCGGCGCCAAGCACTCCAAGGAGAGCCTGGTCCGGCACATGGCCGAGGCCGGGCTGCTGGTCCACGACATCCTGGTGGTCAACCCGTATCTGCACGCCTTCGACTGCACCGTGCCCGCGAAGTGAGCCGACGTGGACGGGCCGACGACGGAGACCTGGGCGGCCTCCCCGCAGGACATGACGGGGAGGCCGGTCACCGTGCGCCGGTCCGGATCAGCCGGCGCGGTCCCGTTCCCAGCGGTAGAACTCCTGGGCCATGGCGTCCTTGGGACTGCGCCAGGTCTCCGGGTCGTACGCGCTGACGTACGCGGACAGTCTCTTGCTGATGGCCTGGAACTCCGGGTGCTGGTGCGCCTTGGCGATCTCCGGGCCGGGCGGGACGTCGGACTCGATGAGGTGCAGGTACACCTCACCGAACTGGAACAGCGTCCGCCGGTTGACGCCCACCAAGTGGGGCAGCTCCGTGCGGTCCGAGGACGCGAAGACCTCGGCGATGTCGGGAGCCGAGCCGGGCTTCATCCGGGCGACGATCAGAGCGTGGTGCATCGGGGAGGTTCCCTTCCTTGCCGCCGGGCGGCGGTCCGGGGGCGGACTGACGGGCGGTCGGTGTCAGGCGTTCGCGCGAAGCTCGCGGTCGCGCTGCTCGATCCGGTCCCGGATGAGCTCCATCTGGATCCGGGAGTTGCGGTTGATGTGCTCGGTCATGCCCTTGTCGTCGACCGGCGCCTCGGGCTTCATCGCGAAGTCCTGGGTCCAGTGCATCGAGGTGCCGCCGGGGATCTCCCTGTACTTCCAGAAGATGTCCATGAACTTGAACGGGCCGGTCTCCACGCGGCGGGCGCGGACGGTCAGCGCCCCGCGGTCCGGGGTCCGCTCCGAGACCCAGCTCCAGACCTGGCCGTTCTCGTCGGGGTGCATGGTCAGCCGGAAGGTGGTGGTGTCGCCCTCCTGGGAGAGCACCTCCACGGAGGCGTACTCGCTGAAGAGCCGGGGCCAGTTCTCCAGATCGTTGGTCATGTCCCAGACGAGGCTGAGCGGTGCGGCGATGGTGATCTCGTTCTCGGTGTGGCCGGGCATGGTCAGGCTCCTGTCGTAGTGACGGTGTCGGTGTTGACGAGGTCGAGGAAGTCGCGCGGCGTCTTGGCGCGCTCGGCGTCGGGCGGCAGCGAGCAGTCGTACCGGTTCTCCAGCTCACCCACGATGCCGAGCAGGCCCAGCGAGTCCAGCCCGTACTCGGCGAAGGTCGCCTCTGGCCGGTTCGCCATGTCCTCCGGGTCGACGGTCAGACCGGCGGCCGACTTCATCAGCGCGGCCAGCTCGTCGAGGTTCAGTCGAGCGGTCATGGGAATCTCCTCTCAGGAGGGGGACTTTTCGCACCGCCGCAGCACCAGCGCCGAGTTGGAGCCCATCAGGCCCCGGCTCAGCACCAGCGCCGTCTGCAAATCGGCGGAACGGGACTTCCCGGTCACCACATCGAGGTCGACGTTGACGTCGACGACGTTGGGGGTCGGCGGCACGACGGAGCCCTCCATCGAGAGCACCGCGGCCGCAATGTCCAGGACCGGGGCGCCGCAGTACGCCCGACCGATGCCGGTCTTGGGCGCGGTCACCGGGACCCGGGTGGCGTGCGGGCCCAGGGCGTCGGCGAGCGCCAACGCCTCGGCCCGGTCCGCCGCGAGCACCCCGAGGGCGTCCGCGAACACCACGTCGACCTCCTCGGGGGCGCACCCGGCGTCCGCCAGCGCGCTGCCGATCGCCCGCGCCAAGCCCTCCCGGGACGCTTCCCAAAGGGCCGCCCCGGTGAAGGTGGCGGCATGACCGGCGACCACGGCCCGGGGCCGGGAGCCCCGGTCCACCGCCGCATCACGCTCCTCGACGACCAGCATCGCGCCGCCCTCGGCGGGCACGAACCCGCACGCGGCGTCGGTGAACGGCCGGTAGGCGCGGTCCGGTTCCTCGCACCGGCTGAGGTCCTCGTAGCCGAGCTGGCATACCACCGAGTACGGGGCGAGCGGGGCCTCGGCGGCGCCCACCACCACCGCGTCGGTGCCGCGCCGGATGGTGCGGCCGGCGTGCGCCAGCGCGTCCAGCCCACCGGCCTCGTCACTGGCCACCACACCGCACGGCCCCTTGAAGCCGCCGCGGATGGAGATCTGGCCGGTGCTGGCCGCGTAGAACCAGGCGATGGACTGGTAGGGGCCGACGTGGCGCGAGCCCTGGCCCCACAGGTGTTGCAGCTCCCGCTGGCCGAACTCGCCGCCGCCGGAGCCGGCCGCGGTCACCACCCCCACCGCGAACGGCGAGCGGTTGTAGTCGGCCCGGCCCAACAGGGCGTCGTCCAGCGCGAGGTTGGCCGCGGCCATCGCGAAGTGCGTGAACCGGTCGGTCTGGACGAGGAAGCGCTCCTCGATCAGCTCGGTCGGATCGAAGTCGCGGACCTCGCCGGCGACCTTGAGTGGCAGGTGCTCGCACCCCTCGCGGGTCACCCTGTCGACGACGCTGATGCCCTCCTTGGTGGCCTTCCAGAAGGCTTCGGTGTTGGGCCCGTTGGGGGCGATCACACCGATGCCGGTGACGACGGGACAGCGTGTGTACGGGGAGTTCATCTCGTCCTCCCACCCGGGCGGGTCAGGACCACGGCCGACTGGAATCCGCCGAATCCGCTGCCCACGGACAGCACCGACCGCAGCGGTACTTCCCGTGCGGTCTTCGGCACGTAGTCGAGGTCGCACTCCGGATCGGGGTTCTCGTAGTTGGCGGTCGGCGGGACCACCTGATGGGTCAGGGCCAGCACGCAGGCCACGATCTCAATCGCGCCGATCGCGCCCAGCGAGTGGCCCACCATCGACTTGATCGAGCTCATCGGCACCTTGTAGGCGTGGTCGCCCAGCGACTTCTTGACCGCCGCGGTCTCGTGACGGTCGTTCTGCTGGGTGCCCGAGCCGTGTGCGTTGACGTAGTCGACCTGGGTGGGGTCGAGCTGCGCGTGGGCCAGCGAGCGGTTGATCGCCTCGGCCATCTCCAGACCTTCCTGGGTCAGGCCGGTCATGTGGTAGGCGTTGCCGAAGGTGGCGTATCCGCGGATCTCGCAGTGGATGGTGGCACCGCGGGACCGGGCGTGCTCCAACTCCTCCAGGACCAGGACGGCGCCGCCCTCGCCCATGACGAACCCGTCGCGCTGGGCGTCGAAGGGCCGGGAGGCGTGGGCGGGGTCGTCGTTGTTGGCGGAGGTCGCCTTGATGGCGTCGAAGCAGGCCACCGTGATCGGGGAGATCGGCGAGTCCGAGGCTCCCGCGACGTAGACGTCGGCCCGGCCCTCCTCGATGGCCTGGAAGGCGTAACCGATGGCGTCGAGGCCGGAGGTGCACCCCGTCGAGACGGTCTGCACCGGGCCGTGCGCGCCGATCTGCTCCGCCACCGCGGACGCCAGCGAACTGGGCGAGAACGCCCGGTGCAGATGCGGCCCGGCGGGTCGGTGGTCCACGTCCCAGCGGCGGCCGGACTCGCTGACCGCCACGTAGTCGTGCTCCAGGCGCGTGGTACCGCCGACCGCGGTGCCCAGGGACACCCCGACCCGCCACGGGTCCTCCCGTGCCAGGTCCACACCGGCCTCCCGCAGCGCCTCCGCGGCGGCTACCAGCGCGAACTGGATGTACCGGTCCGACCTCGCCACCTGCTCCTCGTCCAGACCGTGCGCGGCCGGATCGAAGTCGCACTCGGCGGCGATCCGGGACCGGAAGCCGGTCGGGTCGAAGAGGGTGATGCCACGAGTGGCCGTCCGTCCGGCGGACAGCAGGTCCCAGAAAGCCGGGATCCCCACGCCGCCGGGGGCGACGATGCCGACGCCGGTGACCGCCACGCGGCGGGTCATGACACCGGCTCCGTACGTTCGGGTGGGGCGGCCGATGTGCGCTCCCCGGTGGCGGCCGCGCCCGCACCGGCCTCGGCGCCCTCGGTGTCGACATGGCCCAGTTCCGGGCGCGGGGCCAGCGGGCCGAGGTGGAAGACCATCCGGGCCTGGGTGTTCCCGACGTTGCGGAAGCGGTGCCGCATGTACGGCGGGATCATCAGCCCCTGGTCCGGGCGCAGCGAGAAGGTCTCCCCGTCGAGGTCGACTTCCAGGGCGCCCTCGACGACGTACACGAACTCCTCGGAGTACGGGTGGTAGTGCTCTCCGATGCGCTCGCCCGGCCGGACGAGGGCCATGCCCATGAAGCCGCTCGTGGCGCCCACCGCGCTGGGTGTCAGCATGGCGCGCAGATCACCTCCGCGCCGGCGGTTGGGCTGGGTCTCGCTGAGGTCCACGATGCGTGGGCGGTACGTGGTCATGGCTGATTCCTCCAGGGGCGTGATGCCGGTACATGGGCAGGGGGTGGTGCGGCCGGTGCGGCCTGGTGGGGCCCGGTACGGCCTGCGGTGCGGCGGACGGCACGGCGACGGCCGCTCGGGGGGCCGGTGCTGGCGCCGGGGGACGGTCGGCGCGGTCAGGCGTCCGGCGCCCGACGGTCGGTGATGAGGTCCATGTCGGCGCGGGCCAGGAAGTGCGCGAGCTCGCGTTCGGTGGTCAGACCGCCGGCCACGTCTCCGTCGAGCAGTCGACGCAGCACGGCGAGCTTGCGGTCGCCCCGGACGCCGAGGGACACCAGTGGGTCACGGTCGAGGGGGGCCCGCAGGTCGATGAGGCGGACGACGATGTCGTCGCGCTGGAAGATCGTGCTGCTGTGGACGGGGCACGCCGGATCGTCGGCGGCCTCCTCGTCCTGGTGCGCCAGCATCTTGGCCAGCGTCAGGCCGCGGCCGGGCTTGGCCGGGTAGTACAGCGCGTGCCGGGTGGTCTCGGAGCTTCCGGGGTCCTGACCGGCCGCCACGTGGTGCACCGCGGGCAGCGCGGCGCGGGTGAAGAACACCCGGGCGGAGTTGGGGTCGTTGAGGTCCCGGTCCTGCTCCAGATAGGGGTTGATGGCCTCCTCGACGGCCCGCACCTCGGGCTGCTGGGAGACGTGGCGCAGCGCGGCGACCAGGTCGCCCTGCACCTCGATGGCGCGTACGACGCGGTTGCCGTACATGAACAGGGAGGTGCGGCGCAGCCGGGTGGTGGCGTCGACCCGGGCGGCCGGGGAGGTGTAGCCGGACAGGATGTCGGCCACCATGGGCTCACTGCCCGGCTTCACGGTGAAGGTGAGGGCGTGCCGGACCACTCCGTCCCCGACGCGGGGGGTGGCCTGGAACCGGCCCTTGAGGGGCTCGGGGGTGCGGGCGGCGACGTTGGAGGTCTCGCGCAGGACGCTGAAGCGGAGGGAGCGGGTGTTGCGCACGCAGCTGTGCAGCGGCTGCACCATCTTGACGTGCTCCTCGCTGTTGACCCAGGCGAGGAACGGCGGGGCACTCTCCCATTCGCTGGTGATCAGCCACTGGGAAGGGTTCTCGATGGACTGGCACAGCTGGTCGGTGATGTGCCCGGGAACGGAGGCCACCTGGTTCCGCAGCTGCTCGTAGGCTTCCAGGAACTGCTGCTGGGCGCCGTCCTCCAGATCCAGCAGGAGTACGACCCGGAGTCTGGAGCCGTCGAAGGCGGACTGCGATATTCGTTCCGACAGCGTTGTCATCTTCTACGCATCTCCTCCGGGGCGTCTGGCCCCTGTGGTGCGTCGTCGGTTCCGGCACGATCCGGGATTCGGGTGCCTCCCGGCCCCCGGTGCGACCCGGGCGGCTGAGCCGGATGGGCGGACGTCCGGCCCCCGGCGTTTCGCGGGCGGCGGTCCGGATTCGATCGTGGCCAAGACCCACGGTCGGCGCGAGATCTGTGAGCCATGCAGGTGAACCGTGATGGAAGGGACCACCGGCCGGGCATGCGTTGCTCCATCTCCCGTACGCGCCGCTGGAGCTGGAGCCACGTACATGAACCCAAGGGTCGAGGACCGGGTGCCGGTACTCATCGTGGGCGGGTCCCTGGTGGGCCTGTCCGCCTCGCTCTTCCTGGGACGCCTGGGCGTCCCCCACGTCCTGGTCGAGAAGCACGCGGACACCTCACGGCACCCCCGCGGACGGGGGAACAACGTCCGCACCATGGAGCTGTACCGGGTCGCCGGCGCCGAGGACCCGATCCGCGAGGCCGCCTCGGTCCTCGCCGACAACCACGGCATCCTCCAGGCCCGTTCGCTGACGGGGGACGACCAGGAGTGGCTGTTCCGGGAGATCGACCCGGGCGGCGGCCTGGCCAGGTTCAGCCCGGCCGCGTGGTGTCTGTGCAGCCAGAACGACCTGGAGCCGGTGCTGCTGCGATGCGCCCGCGAACTCGGCGGCGACCTGCGGTTCAGCACCGAGCTGACGACCTTCGAGCAGGACGCCGACGGGGTGACCGCGGTCGTCGAGGACCGGAACACCGGCGAGCACACCACCCTGCGCGCCGACTACCTCATCGCCGCGGACGGCCCGCGCAGCCCGGTGCGGGAGCGGCTGGGCATCGGCCAGAGGGGCCCCGGCGACCTCTTCCACAACGTCAGCATCACCTTCCGGGCCCGGGAGCTGGCGGACGTGGTCGGTGACCGCCGCTTCATCGCCTGCTACCTGACCGACCCCGAGGCCGACGGGGCCCTGCTGCCGGTCGACAACCGCGAGGAGTGGGTCTTCCACGCGCCCTGGCACCCCGAGCGCGGCGAGACGCTGGAGGACTTCACCGACGAGCGGTGCGTCGCGCACATCCGCCGGGCGACCGGCGTGCCCGACATGGCGGTCGAGATCACCGGCAAGGCGCCCTGGCACGCCGCGGAGCGGGTCGCCGAGCGGTACTCCGCCGGCCGGATCTTCCTCGCCGGCGACGCCGCCCACGAGATGTCCCCCACGGGGGCGTTCGGCTCCAACACCGGCATCCAGGACGCGCACAATCTCGCCTGGAAACTGGCCGCGGTGCTCGACGGCGCCGCGGCCCCCGCGCTGCTGGACACCTACGAGGAGGAGCGCCGGCCGGTGGCCGAGGTGACCAGCGCCCGCGCCTCGGCCCGGTCCGCCGAGCACAGCCACCCCGGCTACGACCCGGCGCCCGGTGGCGGCGGCCGGCAGCGCGGGGTGCTGACCGTCGCCCTCGGCTACTGCTACCCGTCGGGCGCGGTGATCGGCGCCGACCCCGAACTGCCGGTCGTCCCGGAGCAGCTGCGGCTCACCGGCGAGCCGGGCACCCGGGCCCCGCACCTGTGGCTGCACGGGGACGGCGCGCGGCGCTCCACGCTGGACCTCTACGAGCGGTCGTTCGTCCTGCTGACCGGCACCGAGGACGGCAAGATCTGGCGCGCCGCGGCGGAGGCCGCCGCGGCACACTGGTCGGCCTGTCTGGACCACTACCGCATCGGCACCGACGCCGACGCCGACCTGGTCCCGGAGGAGGGCGTCGACTGGGCCGAGGTGCACGGGACGGCGCCGGAGGGCGCGGTGCTGGTGCGGCCGGACGGTTTCGTGGCGTGGCGCGCGGACGGGCGGGTGGCCGACCCGGAGGGGGCCCTGCGGGAGGTGCTGGGCGGGCTGCTCCGCCGCGCCTGAGTCCGCCGGTGCCGACGGATCCGTCGGACGGCACACCAGGGGCCGACGGGACGGGCAGCCGCTCCGCCGGCCCCTGGAACGTATCTTCTGACCGTCACCGCCGCAGGCGCATCTGACGCGTGGACCGGCCCGATGCCGCAACTCCCGGGGCGATCTGGTGTTGAGACCAGGCATGGACGCCAAGAAGACCCCGGCCCACCCCTTCCAGCGCATCTCGCTGCCGCACCAGCCGCCCCGGCTGCCGCCGCCCGCCCCCCGGCGCCCCGTCGACGAGGACACGCCGATCTTCGACCAGTTGCTCAGGGAGTGGCGGGCCGGCACGCTGCGTCCGGCGGTCAGCTGGCCGGTCGACGAACCCGGGAAGATCAGGCCGGGCACGGTTGTTGGGGGCGAAGACGGACGTCCCCGTCCACGGAACCGCATGGAGGAGCCCGAGCATGAGCCTGTACGACATCCCGCTGCGCACCCTGACCGGTGAGCCCGCTTCCCTGGCCGACTATCAGGGCAAGGCCCTGCTGGTGGTGAACGTGGCGTCCAAGTGCGGGCTGACCCCGCAGTACACGGGGCTGGAGCGGCTCCAGCAGCAGTTCGCCGACCGCGGGTTCAGCGTGCTGGGCTTCCCCAGCAACCAGTTCGCGGGCCAGGAGCCCGGCACGGCCGAGGAGATCGCCACCTTCTGCTCGACGACGTACGGCGTCAGCTTCCCGTTGTTCGAGAAGACCGACGTCAACGGCGCGGACCGGCACCCGCTGTACGCCGAGCTGACCGGCACCCCGGACTCCGAGGGCGCGGCCGGCGACGTCCAGTGGAACTTCGAGAAGTTCCTGATCGACCACACCGGCGCGGTGGCCGGCCGCTTCCGGCCGCGCACGGAGCCCGAGGCGGCGGAACTGGTCGCGGCGATCGAGGCGGCGCTGCCGGCCTGATCCGCGGCGTCCGGGGTCAGGGTCGGCCCCGGACGCCGGTGCAGCACGACGCACCCCATCGGCTTCCGCGGGATCAGGTTCCGCTCGGCACGGTCAGCGTCTCCCACTCGGCTGGTCCCGCTCGGCCACCAGCTCATCCCGCGCCGCCTCGAAGACACCCTGCGGGTACTCGTCCGGGTTCTCGACGGCGTCGGCGGCCCCTCCAGGGCGTACGCCACTGTGACGGGGCGTGTCTGCCGTTGGTAGATCGCCCTGAACACACCCGTGTTCGTGCATGTCGTGCCAGCCGTCGAGGTGGAGTTCGGCACTTCGCCGCACGCCTTCTGCCGCAAACCCGGCCTTCAACGCAGACCGGCAGGACGCTTCGTTGGCAGTCGCATGTGCAAGGGCGAGACGATGCAGGCCGACGTCGTCAAAGGCCCAACGGGCCACCCTTTGCCGAGCACGATAGCCCCAGCCGCAGCCGCGGCTGCTCCGCAGCAACCAGCAGGTAGTACGTCCGGTGCCACGCGGGAGGTTGAGCTGTTGCAAGGCAATATGGCCTACCGGCACTCCGCTGGGTGGAACCACGGCCCAACCAATCGCGGTTTCGTCCTTCCAGGACTGCACCCACCGGTTGATCCACGCACGCGCGTCATCGTCCGAACTCCCCGAAAGCAGGGTCCACTGCCGAATCTCCGGATCAGCAAAAGCCATACGGACGACGGGAACATCCTTCAACTCCCACGGCCGCAAGACCAGGTCACCCGCTACGAGAGTCGGCTGAGTTGACGAACTGAGGCTGCCGGGATCAACCACCGGCGGGACCAGCAATGACACGGGGCTCGCGAACCCTTCTTCTCGGGCTGTACAAGACCTGTTGCCGCCGGCTGTTCCGACGCAAGCCCGTGGCAACGGAAGTCTTTTGCACGCTTACACGACGTGAACGAGCTCGCGGCCCGCAACGGCACGCGCAGATACCTCGCGCACGGCTGCGTATCGCCCCTGCTCGTCCAGGCCCGGCGCAGCAACGGCCCCGGCACCTGTACGGCGTGGTGCCGGGACATGAGGGTGAGGCGATGCACGCTTCCCGACTCCATCCCCACCGTCGATATCGCCGGTCGATCCCCACCGTCGATGTCGCCCGTCGTCTCCTCGCCCCCGACGGCCGGCTCCTGTCCGGCTCCGTCACCTCCCGCGCACCGGCGCAGCTCACGTTCCCGGCAGCTGACGTCATCCCCCGGGCCCTGGCACCGGCATCGCCTGGTGCCAGGGCAGCCAATGGTGACGCCGGCTGTGGCGTTTGCTTCCGCGGGCAGGTATGCGTCGTTACCCCTGAACCTTGCCGTATATCCGTGGGCAAGGCCCTTGACCCATGTCTGAGGGTCTCCGGCGAACTGCGCGGATTCACGGGTGCCCCGGCCGACTGGCTCGCGTCTCTGGTCGGCCCGCGCGACCCGGAGTGCCAACGGGGCCCGACCGGGACCCAGGACAAGCCGGGCCCCCAGGGCGCACGCGGCGAGCGGGGTACCCCGGGAGTCGACGGCCCAGTTCCATCTGGCAACGGCCACGCTGCCGCCGAAGTCACGGTCACCGCGGCCGACTTCGGAGCGATCCCCACCGCCGCGGCGGGCGCCCCAGGTGGCGTCGCTCAGCTCGACGACACCGGCTGCGTACCCGCCGCCCAACTCCCGTCCGTTACTGGGGCGGTCGCGTCGATCAACAACATGACCGGCGCAGTGCAGCTCACCGCGAGCGACGTCGGCGCGCTGGCCACCAGCACGCTGGGCGAGTTCGTGATGAGCCAACGCTGCACCGAAGTCCGGGACTTCCGCGAGGAGGCGACAGCCCGGCTCACGGCCCTCTACCAGCCGACCGCCGCGCCCACTCCACACTGACGGTCGCCGTAACCTGACGGCGCCCCATAGGGATCGTTCCCGGCAGGGCGCCGTGCCACATTTCCCCCAGGTCACAGGGTCTGTTCATTGGAGGGAAACCCGAGAAGTCCCGATCGACCACACCGGCGCGGTGACCGGCCGTTTCCGGCCGCGCACGGAGCCCGAGGCGGCGGAACTGGTCGCGGCGATCGAGGCGGCGCTGCCGGCCTGATCCGCGGCGTCCGGGGTCGGGGCGGGGTGCGGCAGCGCTCCGGCCCGAGTGGGACCGTAGCCGCCCCGATGCCACCCTTCCGGGCGAATTAGACTGGTCGGAGCCGTATCGTTTCCGCGCCGCACCGCGCCGCACCGCGCCAGCTCAGAAGTCGTCTCCATGCCGCATTCGCCGCCGTTCTCCGAACCCGCCGACCCGCACGAAGGTGCCGGGGTCGACAGCTCGGCGGCGGTGCTCGCCGAGCGGACCGCGCAGAGCCTGCGGCATCTGGCCGGCGGCCCGCTGACCCGGCTGCCGCAGCTGCTGGAGGCGATGGTCGCCATCGGCTCCGACCTCGACGTGCACCGGGTGCTGCACCGGATCGCCGAGACCGCCGCGTCGCTGACCGGCGCCCGCTATGCGGCCGTGGAGGTGCTGGACGAGGACGGCGACGGGCTGCGCGACCTGATCACCCACGGCACCCCGCCCGAGGGCCGGCCGGCCGCCCCGTTCACCCTGCGGGTGCCGATCAAGGTGCGGGGCGAGCTGTTCGGGAGCGTCTTCGTGGCCGGGCAGCCGGACGGCGGTGCGGCCGGGCAGGGTGCGGGGCCCGGTGCGGAGGCGGGGCGGTTCAGCGAGGTGGATCTGCATCTGGTGCGGGTGCTGGCCACCGAGGCCGGGATCGCGATGGGCAACGCCCGGATGCACGCCGCGGCCCGGCAGCGCCGGCGCTGGATCGACGGGGCGGCGTCGGTGACCACGGCACTGCTGGCCGGCCCGGAGACCGGCTCCACCACGGAGCACGCGCTGACGGTGGTGGCCGAGAAGGGCCGGGAGCTGGCCGAGGCGGCGACCGGGGCGGTGCTGCTGCCGCAGTCCGACGGCGCCATGGAGGTGGTGGCGATCTCCACGGTGCTGTCCGAGTCGGTGCGGGCGGAGACGTACGGCGGCACGATCCCGCCGGAGAGCCCGGTCCTGCACCAGATCCACGCCGGGCTGGCGGTCTTCTCCGACGACTTCGCCGGCGACCCCCGCTCGATCTCCCCGCTGTCGCGCCACTACGGGCCGACGATGCTGCTGCCGCTGCACAGCGGCGGCCGGGTGTTGGGCGCGCTGGCCCTGTGCCGGGCTTGCGGCGACACCCGCTTCACCCATCTGGAACGGACCCTGGGCACCCAGTTCGCGTCCCAGGCGGCGCTGGCGCTCGTGCTGGCCGACCGCCACCGCGACCGGGAGCGGCTCGCGGTCTACGAGGACCGGGACCGGATCGCCCGCGATCTGCACGACCTGGTGATCCAGCGGCTGTTCGCCACCGGGATGCTGCTGGAGAGCGCCCAGCGCACGGCCGTCCTCCCGGAGGTCACGGAGGACGTGGGGCGGGCGGTGGACGAGTTGGACGCGACGATCCAGGAGATCCGCACCGCGATCATCGCGCTCCAGCAGGGGCCGCCGGAGGTGCCGGCCGGGCCGCGCACCCGGATCCTGCGGGAGGCCGGCGCGGCCACCGCGGTGCTGGGTACCCGGCCGTCGGTGCACTTCGTCGGGCCGGTGGACGCGCGGGTCGGCGCGGAGTGCGCCCGGGCGCTGGTCGCCGCGGTGGGGCGGGCGTTGGCGGAGGTGGCCCGGGCGGCGGCCTCGGCCCAGGTCGTGGTGGACGCCACGGTCACGCTGGCCGACGGCCGGGAGGGCGTGCGGCTGACGGTGACCGGCGAGGGGGAGGGCGACGACGACGGCCCGGCCGCGCCGGTGGTCTGGGAGGGTCCCCTCCAGCCGTAGGTCGTCTCACCCTGCGCGGCGGACGAACGGCAGGTCGCGCGGGGCCAGCCGGGACCGTGGCCCGGCGGCCCGGCGGCCCGGCGGCCCGGCGGCCCGCAGGACGGTGTCCAGCGCCGCTTCCGGGTCGGCGGCGTAACACCCGCTCGCCCAGGCCGCGTTGGCCCCGACGACCACCCAACGGCCTTCGGTGCGGCCGACGTCGACGACGATCGCGGAGGGCAGGGTCGAGCCGTGACGGGCGAGGAGTTCGGCGCCGAAGGCCGCCGCGTCGGGGTGTGCCGTCCGCGTCGGCGGGCGGTGTCGCGGAGCCGGGCGGCGGAGGCGGTCAGCCGCGACGGCAGCAGCAGTGTCGCCGTGACGGCCGTGCGGGCGTTCCCTGTGCCGTGCGCTCCCCCGTCCCGCATGGCGGCCATCGTGGCGACGGCCCGGTGGGGGGAACGGGGCGCGGTGCGGGTAGCCCCGCGGGGTGACGGTGCGGGAATCCCTTGACCTCAAGATTGGTTTAGGTTCTAGGTTCTTTCATGTCGCCGGTCACGCACGGCGATCCCGTGACGACCCGGCAATCAGGAGGCCGCGATGGACATGGAAGTCACCGCCTGGCATTCGCTGCACAGCACGATGACCGCCCAACAGGGCAAGCACCGCCTCTCCCGGGGCACGCTGCGCCGGATCGCGGCCTTCGCCCGCCCGCACCGCCGGATGCTGGTGTGGTTCCTGGTGCTGAGCACCGTCACCGCGCTGCTCGCGGTGGCCACCCCGCTGCTCGCCGGGCGGGTGGTGGACGCGATCGTCGGCCGCACCTCGCCCGGACTGGTCCTGGGGCTGTCCGGGCTGATCGCGGCGATCGCCGTCGCCGAGGCGGGGCTGGGGCTGCTGACCCGCCGGCTGTCGGCGGGCATCGGCGAGGGGCTCATCCTCGACCTGCGCACCACCGTCTACGACCACGTCCAGCGGATGCCGATCGCCTTCTTCACCCGCACCCGCACCGGAGCGCTGGTCAGCCGGCTCAACAACGATGTGATCGGCGCCCAGCGGGCGTTCAGCGACACCCTGTCCGGAGTGGTCAGCAACATCGTCACCCTGCTGCTCACGCTCGGCGTGATGCTCAGCCTCTCCTGGCAGATCACGCTGATCGCCCTGGTGCTGCTGCCGGTGTTCGTGCTGCCCGCCCGGCTGGTCGGTCGACGGCTGGCGGCGCTGCGCAGGGAGGGCGCCGACCACAACGCCGCGATGGGCACCCAGATGACCGAGCGGTTCTCCGCGCCCGGCGCCACCCTCGTGAAGCTGATGGGCCGACCGGCGCGGGAGTCAGCGGAGTTCGCCGCCCGGGCCCGCCGGGTGCGCGACATCGGCGTCCGCTCGGCGATGGTGCAGACGTACTTCGTCACCGCGCTCACCCTGGTCTCCGCGCTGGCGCTGGCCGTGGTCTACGGGCTGGGCGGGTTCCTGGCGCTGCGCGGGCAGCTGGAGCCGGGCGCGATCGTCTCGCTGGCCCTGCTGCTCACCCGGCTGTACGCCCCGCTGACCGCGCTGTCCGGCGCCCACATCGAGGTGATGAGCGCGCTGGTCAGCTTCGAGCGGGTCTTCGAGGTGCTGGACCTCGAGCCGCTGATCACCGAGCGGCCGGACGCCCGTCCGGTGCCCACCGGCCCGGTGTCGGTGGAGTTCGACGCGGTGCGCTTCGGCTACCCGTCCGCCGACAAGGTGTCGCTGGCCTCCCTGGAGGAGGTCGCCACCCTCGACACCCGGGGCGGCGAGGAGGTCCTGCACGACGTCTCCTTCCGCGCCGAGCCGGGCCAGATGGTGGCCCTGGTCGGCTCCTCCGGCGCCGGCAAGTCGACCATCGCCCAGCTGCTGCCGCGGCTGTACGACGCGGACTCCGGCGCGGTGCGGTTGGGCGGGGTGGACGTCCGGGACCTGACCGCCTCCTCGCTGCGCGACACCCTGGGCATGGTCACCCAGGACGGCCACCTCTTCCACGAGTCCATCCGGGAGAACCTGCTGCTGGCCAACCCCGAGGCGGCCGAGGAGGAGCTGTGGGACGCGCTGCGCCGGGCCCGCCTGGACGCGTTGATCGCCTCGCTGCCCGACGGCCTGGACACCGTCGTCGGCGAGCGCGGCTACCGTCTCTCCGGCGGCGAGCGGCAGCGGCTGACCATCGCCCGGCTGCTGCTGGCCCACCCCCGGGTGGTGATCCTGGACGAGGCCACCGCCCACCTGGACAACACCTCGGAGGCGGCCGTCCAGGAGGCGCTCACCGAGGCGCTGGACGGGCGGACCGCGCTGGTGATCGCCCACCGGCTGTCGACCGTGCGGGCCGCCGACCTGATCCTGGTCGTCGAGGGCGGGCGGATCGTCGAGCGCGGAACGCACGAGACACTGCTGGCAGCCGACGGCCGGTACGCCGAGCTGTACCGGACCCAGTTCGCCGGCGGACCCTCCGGGGCTGCGGACGGCCCGGCCCCGGCGGACGTGACGGACGCGGTCGACGCGACGGAGGCGGTGGACGTGGCGGACGTGGCGGTGGCCGCCGGCGCCGCGCCGGGCGACACCCCGGAGCTGTCCACCGCACCCTCGCTGGTGAACTGACGACGCCCGCCACCCGGCCGGCGACAGGCCCCCGTCCCCTTGGGCGGGGGCCTCGCCGTGCGCCTCACGGGAGCGGCGGTCCGGGTGCACGAGAAGTGGCGGGAGCCCGGGAGGGCTGACAACCCTTGAGCGTGGCAAGAGATATCGACGGGACACAGCGGCACACGCTGGGGCAGGCACGGCGACAGGGAGCCCGTATGGACATACCGCTCGGCCACCGGACGCGAGGGACCGGCTCGCTCTGGACGCGCGGTCCGGCCGCCGCGCTCGCCGGCGCGCTGCCCGCCCTCGCCTTCCCGGAGCCCTCGTGGTGGTGGCTGGCGTATGCCGCGCTGGTGCCGTGGCTGCTGTTGCTGCGCACGGCGCGGACCGCTCGACGGGCGGCGCTGTACGGCTGGCTGGGCGGCGCCGGGTTCATGCTGGCGGTGCACCACTGGCTGCTGCCGAGCCTGCACGTCTTCATCCTGGTGCTGGCGCTGCTGCTCGGTGCGCTGTGGGCGCCCTGGGGGATGCTGGTGCGGGCGCTGCTGGGCGGGGTACCGGGTCCGGGGCGGGCCGCCGCCGCACTGGTACTGGTGCCGTCCGGCTGGCTGATGGTCGAACTGGTCAGGTCCTGGGAGTACTTGGGCGGGCCCTGGGGGCTGCTGGGCGCCAGCCAGTGGCAGGTGCCGCCCGCGCTGCGCATGGCCTCGCTCGGCGGGGTGTGGCTGGTGAGCCTGCTGATCGTGGCGGTGAACACCGCGCTGGCGGGGCTGCTCGCCGTCCCGGCCGCCCGGCGGCCCGCCGTCGCCGGTCTGCTGGTGTGCGCGCTGGCCGGCACCGCGGTCTGGCTGTGGGCGCCGCTCCCCCGGCCCGCCGGGACGGTCCGGATCGCGGTCGTCCAGCCCGGCCCCGACGGCACTCCCACCCAGCGGCTGGCCCGCAGCGAGGCGCTCACCGGCGCGCTGGCCGGCCGCGGGGTGCGCCTGGTCGTCTGGGGCGAGAGCAGCCTCTACCAGGACCCGGCGGACCACCCGGCGCTAGCCGCCCGGCTGGCCGCGCTGTCCCGGCGCACCGGCGCCGACCTGCTGGTGAACGCCGACGCGCCGGACTCCGGCAGGGCCGGCATCTCCAAGAGCGCGGTGCTCATCGGCCCGCAGGGCCTGACCGGGGACCGGTACGCCAAGATGCGGCTGGTGCCGTTCGGCGAGTACATACCGGCCCGGTCCGTGCTGGGCTGGGCGACGAAGGTGGGCAAGGCCGCCACCAGTGACCGGCGGCGCGGCACCCACCAGGTGGTGATGCCGGTGCCCGCCGCGGCCGGACTGCGGGTCGGGCCGCTGGTCTGCTTCGAGACGGCCTTCCCGGACATGAGCCGCCAGCTGGCCGCGGACGGGGCGCAGGTGCTGGTCGCCCAGTCCTCGACGGCGACGTTCCAGGACAGCTGGGCGCCGGCCCAGCACGCCTCGCTGGGGGCGCTGCGCGCCGCGGAGACCTGGCGCCCGATGGTGCACGCCACGCTCACCGGGGTCAGCGCGGTGTACGGCCCGCGGGGCGAGCGGATCGGCGAGCGGCTGGGCACCGACCGCAGCGCGGCGGCCGTCTACGACCTGCCGCTGGCCCGCGGCACCAGCCCGTACACCCGGTGGGGCGACTGGGCGCTGTACGGGGCGGTCGCCGCACTGCTCGCCCACGGTCTGGTCGCGGTCGTGCGGGCCGGTGGACGGCGGCGCGGCACCGGTCGCTCCGGGGACGTCGGTGCTAGCCCCGGGCGGCGGCCTGTGCGAGGGCGTCGGTGATCACGCGTTCGCACAGCTCGTGCGTGCGCAGCGCGTCCCGGGCCGACGGCACGCGCCCGGCCCGGACGTCGTCCAGGAAGGCCAGCACGATCTGCTCGATGCCCCGCTGACGGGCCACCGGCTCCCAGTCGCCGCGGCGCCGGACGCTCGGCCGACCTTGGTGGTCGACGACCTCGGCGAGGTTGACGACCTGGCGCCGGGTGTCCTGGCCGGACACGTCCAGCAGCTCCTCGGCGGAGCCGCTGCGGCGGTTCATGGTGCCGAGGGCGGTGAACCCGTCGCCGGACAGCTGGAGCACCACCTGGTCCATCAGCCCGTCCCGGATCCGGGCCCGGACGTCGATGTGCTCGATCTCCCCGGGCGCGAGGAAGCGCAGCGTGTCGACGACGTGGATGAAGTCGTCGAGGACCAGCGTGCGGGGGTCCTCGGGCATCCCGGTGCGGTTCTTCTGGAGCAGGATCAGCTCGCGGGGGTGCTCCCGGCACTCGGCGTATCCAGGGGCGAAGCGGCGGTTGAAGCCGACGGCCAGCCCCACCCCGCGCTGTTCGGCGAGATCGACGATCCGCCGGGTGTCGGCGAGCTCGTAGGCGATCGGCTTGTCCACGTAGGTCGGCACGCCGGCCTCGATCAACCGGGTCACGAGCTCCGGGTGGGCGATCGTCGCGGCGTGCACGAAGACGGCGTCCGGGCCGGCGGCGAGCAGCGCGTCCAGGTCGGAGTGGAGCTGTCGCCCGGTCAGTCGGTAGGCGTCGCCGGCCTGTTGCAGGGCAGCCGGGTTGCGGGTCTGGAGGTGCAGCTCGATGCCGGGCAGCGTGCCGAGTACGGGGAGGTACGCCTTCCGTGCGATGTCTCCGAGTCCGATGCAGCCGACCTTCACGCGATGTCTCCCTTGGTTCCGCGGTCCCGGTGCCCGGGCCCTGGGGATCTCCGGGCACCCGGTCCCCGCAGCTTACGGGGCGCCCGGCGGCCGCCAGTCGGCGATCCCGTCCAGACCGCGCAGCGCGAGGTCGGGCGCCAGGCGGGCGGTGGCCGCGACCAGGGCGCCGCGCAGGGCGCAGGCGGGCCGGGACCGCCAGGTGGAGACCCGGCCGATGCGTCCGGACCGGCGGACCACGGCCATGGTGCGGGGCAGCCGCTGCCGGGTGTACGCGGCGAGCGCGGCGTCCAGCGGCGCGTCCGGGCCGGCCTCGTGGGCGAGGACGACGGCGTCCTCGACGGCCTGGCAGCCGCCCTGGCCGAGGTTGGGCGTCATCGGATGCACCGCGTCGCCGAGCAGCGCGACCCGGCCGCGGTGGAAGGCGGGCGGCGGGGCCGCCGCGGCGTACACGTCGTTGCGGAGCACGGCGGCCGGGTCGGCGGCGGCCAACAGCTGCGGGACGGGCCGGTGCCAGTGGCCGAAGCGGCGCCGCAGTTCGGCCCGCCGGTCGCCGCCGGCCCGGTCGCCGCCGGGCGGGACGGCCGCCGTGGCGTACGCGTAGATCCGCCCGTCGTGCAGCGGCAGGGTGCCCCACAGGCCGCCGGGTCCCCAGGTCTCGTGTGCGGTGCCGGGGTCGACGAGCCCGGCGGCGTCGGCGGCGGACACCACGAAGCGCCAGGCGGTGAAGCCGGCGTAGCGGGGCTCGGGGTGGGCGGGGAAGAGAGCCCGGCGGGTGGCGGAGCGGATGCCGTCGGCGGCGACGACGAGGTCGGCGGTCAGCTCCTGCGGGGCGCCGTCCGGGCCGGTGGTCCGCACCCGGGCGGGCCGGTCCTCGCGCAGCGGATCGCCGGGGTCCACGAGGGCGGCCGGGGCGCCGGTGCGGACCGCGTCGCCGGGCAGCCGGCCGGCGAGCAGGGCGATCACGTCGGCGCGGTGGGCGAGCACGACCGGGCCGCCGTACCGCCGCACGGCCGCGGCGTTGTCCGTGCGGGCCAGCAGTCGTCCGTCGGGGCGGCGGATCTCGCCGGCCAGCTGCCAGGAGGCCATGGCGCGGACCGCGTCGCCCACGTCCAGGGTGTCCAGTGCGCGCTGGGCGTTGGGGGCCAGTCCGATGCCGGCGCCCACCGGCTCCAGGGCGGCGGCCCGTTCCAGGACGGTCACCCGCCAGCCCCGTCGGTCCAGGGCCACCGCGGCGGTGAGCCCGCCGATCCCGCCGCCGATCACGAGTGCGGTGCGCTGCGGCATGGCGCCGCCTCCCTCCCTCTGCCGGGTGACGACGCGTGCGGCGCAGGGCCGCGCGTCCCCCCGGCGTTACTACACCTGTAGTTCCGAACGCCTCAGAGACTACACCTGTAGTCGAACGAGCGGGCAGCGCACCACGGCCGCGGTCCGGCACCGCACTACGGCCGTAGTCAGCCACGGCCCGTCCCGCTAGGCTCACCTGCATGAACGCCCGCGCGGCCGCCGCTTCCCCGCCCCCGATCCCCCGGCACCGGCTGATCGCCGACACCGCCCTGGACCTGCTCGCGGAGCGCGGGATGCGGGGGCTGACGCACCGCGCCGTCGACGAGGCGGCCGGGCTGCCGCAGGGCTCCACCTCCAACCTCGCGCGGACCCGGGCGGCGCTGCTGGCGGCGGCGGTGACGCGGCTGGCCGAACGCGAGGCGGCGGTGCTGGCACCACGGGAGATGCCGGGCGCCGCGGACCCGGAAGCCGCCGCCCCGGCCGCCCTGGCGGACGCGCTCGCGCTCGCCCTGCATCGCTATCTGTCGCACCACCGCGGGCTGCTGATCGCCCGTTACGAGCTGGCGCTGGAGGCCACCCGCCGGCCGGAGCTGCGGGAAGTGTACGACCGGGCGGGCCGGGCCTTCCGGGAACCGGTCCAGGCGCTGCTGACGGCGGCCGGCTCCCCCGCGCCGGAGCGGCAGGCGCTGGCCCTGGTGGCCTGGTGCGACGGAGTGCTGTTCTCCTGTGTCGCGGGGCAGTTCCACGCCGCGGTGCCCACCCGGGACGCGCTGCGCACCTCGTGCGCGGAACTCCTCGACGGAATGCTGCGCGGCTGAGGTCCCGGACCGCGCCGGGCCTCCTATCGGAACGGCCCGGTCGCGCCCTCGATGCGCAGCTCCAGCCGCTGGATCGCCTCCGTGAGGCGGCGGCGGTACTCGCCGTCGGCCAGGGCGCGGACCGAGGCGCGGGCCCGCCGGAGCTGGGCGCGGGCGTCGGCCGGGCGGTCGAGTCCGGCGTAGTCGGCGGCGAGGTTGAGGTGGAGTGCGGGGAAGAACGCCCGCAGCGCGGCGAGGGGGTGGCGGGGGCCCTGGCCGCCCGCTTCGCCCGCGGCCCCGGTCCGCGCGGGCCGCTCGGTGACGAAGCTCTCCGCCTCCGCCAGGGCGCGCAGGTCCCAGTCCAGCGCGTCCCTGGGGTCGTCCTGGGTGTCGGCCATGTAGTGCGCGAGGGCGCAGCGGTGGAAGGCGTCGCCGCGCGGCCCGATCTCCTGCCACAGCGCGGCGAGGCGGTTGCGGGCCTCCTCGCGGTCGCCGGCGCGGTGCAGCATGATCGCCTGGCCGATCCGGGTCAGTACCCCGTCGTCGTGCTCCGCCTCACGGCGCTGCTCCACCACCGCGCACTCCCCGTCCTCGCTCGCCGCCACCACTGGCTCCCCCCGACGCTAACCGCCGGGGGAAAGGTCCGCGCGGTGTGCGCGACGCGAGGGGTGGCCGGTCAGCCCAGGTCGGGGATCCGCCAGTCGATCGCGGTGTGCCCCTGGGCGGCGATCGCCTCGTTGATCTGGGTGAAGGGGCGGGAGCCGAAGAACTTCTTCGCGGAGAGCGGGGAGGGGTGCGCGCCCTGGACCACCGCGTGCCGCTCCTCGTCGATCAGCGGAAGCTTCTTCTTGGCGTAGTTGCCCCAGAGGACGAAGACGGCCGGATCCGGACGGTTCGCGACGGCGCGGATCACCGCGTCGGTGACCTTCTCCCAGCCCTTGCCCTTGTGTGAGTTGGCCTCGCCCTCGCGGACCGTGAGGACGGCGTTCAGCAGCAGGACGCCCTGCTGGGCCCAGGGCATCAGATAGCCGTTGTCCGGAATCGGGTGGCCGAGCTCCTCCTTCATCTCCTTGTAGATGTTCCGCAGCGACGGCGGCGTCCTGACGCCGGGCTGCACGGAGAAGCACAGGCCGTGGCCCTGGCCGGCGCCGTGGTACGGGTCCTGGCCGAGGATGAGCACCTTGACCTGGTCGAAGGGCGTGGCCTCCAGCGCCGCGAAGACCTGCTCGCGGGGCGGATAGACCGGGCCGCCCGCCCGCTCCTGCTCGACGAAGTCGATCAGCTCCTTGAAGTAGGGCTTCTCCAACTCCTCGCCCAGGACCCCGCGCCAGGACTCGGGCAGCATGTCGGTGACCACGTCAACAACCTCCGGTGTGCGTTCCGTTCTCATCGAGAGAACCTACCGGCGACCACTGACAGTGCCGGCCACGGGCCGCACGGCAGGATCCCCCGGCCCCTCACGCGGTGTCCAGCCGGGCCCGCTGGCACGGGTCCAGGACGAGGTCCAGCGCGGCCAGGCACTCGTCGAGCTGGGCCACGGAACTGACCCCGAGCACCGGCACCACCGGCACCGCGCCACCCATCAGCCAGGCCAGCACCACCTGGTTCGCGGTGGCCCCGCACTCCGCCGCCACCTCCGCCAGCACCCGCGTGCGGATCACCGTCCCGGGGTGGTCGTAGCGGTCCGGGAGCGGCCGGTCCGCGCGGGTGTAGCCGCCCTCCACCAGGGGCGAGTAGCCGAGCAGGGTCAGATCGGGGTGCGCGGCCGCGTAGTCGAGGAGTTCCTCGTCGGTCTCCCGTTGGAGGCCGGTCGGCGACTCGGGACGCGGCCGCAGATAGGTGTGCCGCTGCTGTACGGCGCGGAAGCCGGGCAGTCCGCGGACGGCGGCGTGCTGCCGGGCCTCGGCCAGCCGCCAGGTCGCGTGGTTGCTGGCCCCCAGGGTGCCGACCCGGCCGTCCCGGACGAACCCGGCCAGCGTCTCGACGGTCTCCGCGAGCGGGACGGTGCGGTCCTCGACGTGCGCGTAGTAGAGGTCCACCCGGTCGGTGCCCAGGCGGCGCAGGCTGCCGTCGAGGGCGGTGCGGAGCGCGCCGGCGCCCAGGCCCTCGGCGTTGGCGGGCCAGCGGGGCCCGCGGGCCGGGTCGGGCCGGGCGCCGGCCTTGGTGGCCAGCACCGTGCGGTCCGCCGCGCGGCGGCTGCGCAGCCAGCGCCCGAGCACCCGCTCGCTCTCGTCACCGGTCGCGCCGGGCACCCAGCAGGCGTAGTTGTTCGCGGTGTCGACGAAGGTGCCACCGGCCTCGGCGAAGCGGTCCAGGAGGGCGAACGCGGTCCGCTCGTCGACGGTGGTGCCGAACGGCATGGCCCCCAGGCACAGCGCGCTGATCCGCGGTCCGTCGCCGCCGCCGAGCGTGCGGTGGTGCATGGCATCTCTCCCTGACAGGTCCTCGACACACGTGGCGCCGGCCCCTCGTCGGGACCGGCACCACGGACTCTGCCTCTTGGAGCGCACACGAAGGCAAGCCCCGTGGGGGGCCACCCGCTCCGGCGGCCCCCGGGCGTCACACCCCGGCGTTCAGGAACAGCCCGCCGTCCACGACGAGCGTCTGCCCGGTGACCCAGCCGGCCGCGTCGGACAACAGGAAGGCCGCGGCCCCGCCGATGTCCTCCGGGACGCCCAGCCGCCCCATCGGGTAGCCGGCCGCCGCCTCCTCCTCGCGGTCCTCGTAGAGCGCCGCGGCGAACTTGGTCTTGATCACCGCGGGGGCGATGGAGTTGACCCGTACCGCCGGCGCGAACTCGTGGGCCAGCTGGAGGGTGAGGTTCACCATCGCCGCCTTGCTGATCCCGTACGCGCCGATGAACGGCGAGGGCGCGACCCCGGCGATCGAGGCGATGTTGACGATCGCGCCGCCGTTGTCCTTCTGCCAGGCGTGCCAGGTGCGTTGGGCGAAGCCCAGCGCCGAGACGACGTTGGTCTCGAAGACCTTGCGCGCCACGTTGAGGTCGAGGTCGGCGATCGGGCCGAACACCGGGTTCGTCCCGGCGTTGTTGACCAGGTAGTCGACCCGGCCGAAGGTCTCCATGGCCCGCTCGACGGCGGTGGCCTGGTGCGCCTCGTCGTGCGCCTTGCCGGCGACGGGCAGCACCCGGTCGGCGCCGAGCTTCTCGGCGGCCTCCTTGAGGGACTCCTCGTTGCGTCCGGTGATCACGACCCGGTCGCCGCGGGCGACCAGGGCCTCCGCGATGCCGTACCCGATGCCGCGGCTGCCGCCGGTGATCAGGGCCACCTTGCTGGAGGGCTCGGGGAACCCGCTGTCCTGCTCTGTCATATCGCGCTCTCCTGCTCGTGGGTTCCTGCGGTCGGTCCGGCGGTCAGCACAGCGGGCCGCCGGCGACGTACAGGACCTGGCCGGAGACGAACCCGGCCGCGTCGCCGGTGAAGAAGGCGATGGCGTTGGCGATGTCGTCAGGGTTGCCGACCCGCTGCACCGGGATCTGGGTGGCCGCCGCGGTCTTGAAGTCGTCGAAGTCCATCCCGACGCGCGCGGCGGTGGCGGCGGTCATGTCGGTGGCGATGAAGCCGGGGGCGACGGCGTTCGCGGTGACGCCGAACTTGCCGAGTTCGATGGCGAGGGTCTTGGTGAAGCCCTGCAGACCGGCCTTGGCCGCCGAGTAGTTGACCTGGCCGCGGTTGCCGAGCGCCGAGCTGGAGGAGAGGTTGACGATCCGCCCGAACTTGGCGTCCACCATGTGCTTCTGACAGGCCCGCGACATCAGGAACGCGCCGCGCAGGTGCACGTTCATGACGGTGTCCCAGTCGCTGTCGCTCATCTTGAACAGCAGGTTGTCGCGGAGCACACCCGCGTTGTTGACGAGGACGGTCGGCGCGCCGAGCTCCGCCGCGACCCGCTCGACGGCGGCCGCCACCTGGTCGCTGTCGGAGACGTCGCAGCCGATCGCGACGGCCTTGCCGCCGGCCGCGGTGATCTTCCCGACGGTGTCCTTGCAGGCCGCCTCGTCGAGGTCGAGTACGGCGACGGCACGGCCCTCGGCGGCCAGGCGGACGGCGGTGGCCGCGCCGATGCCGCGGGCCGCGCCCGTCACGATGGCGACACGCTGCTCGGTGGTGGACATGCGGGTTCTCCTCACCCTCGATCGTCGAAACCTCGAACACCAGCGGCCGCCCCGATCCAGGTGAGCAACCGCTTAGTAGCCTCAGCAGGGCTGACGCTAGAAGCCCGGCCACCCCCTGTCAACGCCCCACCACCGCACACCCGCCCGCAGACGCCGAACGGGGCGGCCTCCCGAAGGAATCCCGCCCCGTCCACCGCGCACTCGGCGCACCGTCACCGCACCAGCAGCTCCAGCAGCCGCTCCGCCTCCGCCGTGGGATCGGCGGTCAGACCGGTGTGCACCGGTCCCGGCTGGACGATCGTGCTGCGCGGCGCGATCAGCCAGCGGAAGCGCTGCCCCGGGTCCTCCCCGGCCGCCTGTCCGGCCCGCGCGCCGCCCTCGCAGATGCCCTCCACGGCACACAGCGCGGCCCGTACGCCGGCCACGTCCACCGTGGGATCCAGCGCCAGCAGCCGGGCCTCGTCCAGGTGCGTACGGGCTTCGACGAACCGCTGCGCACGGCAGTACACCACCACCCCCGCGTTGATCATCTCCCCGCGCTCGACCCGGGGTACGACCTTCAGCAGCGCGTACTCGAAGACGTCGCGCCCGTTGTACATTCCGCTCACTTCACGGCCCTCCGCGGCAACTTGCCCGCCAGCCACTCCGGTGCCTGCGAGGGCCTGTCCTTCGTCGGCTCCCCGAGGGTGATGTGCTCGCTGACGGTCCGGGCACGGTCCAGCAGCGTGCGCACATACGCCTCGCGCAACTCGTCCGGCGAGTCGAAGCCGGGCTCGCCGTCCAGCCACTCGTCCGGCACGTCCGCGGCAATCTCGGTGAGCAGGTCCTCGGTGATCCGCGGCGCGAACTCCTCGGCCGCAGCCGCCACATCCGGCCCGAACGTGGCCAGCGCGTGGTCGGAGGCGTTGTAGGACCGGGCCGAAGCCTTCTGTGCGGTCGGCCAGTTGTGGTGCCAGATCATCGCCGCGCCGTGGTCGATCAACCACAGCTCGCCGTGCCACACCAGCAGGTTGGGATTGCGCCAGGACCGGTCCACGTTGTTGATCAGCGCGTCGAACCACACCACCCGGCCGGCCTCGCGCGCGCTCACCTCGAAGGCGAGCGGATCGAACCCCAACGCCCCGGGGAGGTAGTCCATCCCCAGGTTCAGCCCCCCACTGGCCTTCAGCAGCGCCTGGACCTCCTGGTCCGGCTCGCTCAGCCCGATGACCGGATCCAGCTGCATCCGCACCAGCTCCGGCACCCGCAGCCCGAGCCGCCGCCCGAGCTCCCCGCAGATGACCTCCGCGACCAGCGTCTTACGCCCCTGTCCCGCGCCGGTGAATTTCATGACGTAGGTCCCGAGATCGTCCCCCTCGACGAGCCCGGGAAGCGACCCACCCTCACGCAGGGGCGTGACATAGCGGGTCGCAGCGACCTCCCTCAGCATTTTCCCAGGCCCCACGAAGCTTTTTCCTTAGATTTCACGGTCAACCCCAAAGTGGTGCACGTCAGCAGACCGCCCGCTCTCAGCCCTGGAGAGAATCTGGAGAGTTTCGACTGGCGCGCCCATCCCGCTCCCCTCCGAACAGCCCATCGATGGCGGTCCGCCCTCTACTTCCTGCCTCCGACATAAAGTGAGCATAGTAACCGAGCGTGATGGCCGGAGAGGAGTGCCCAAGCCACCGCGCCAAAGTCACCACGGATTCGCCTGCCTCCAGCAGGAGGGAGGCGTAGGTATGCCGCAGGACGTGGAAGCCGTCCTTCGGCGCCGCCGCCCACTGCCACGGCTTCGCCCCTTTAGGACACGGCGGAATGATGCCAGCCTTGGCCAGCGCCGGCTTCCAGGTGTACGTGTTCCACGTGTTCACGGCCACTGCGTTGCCGAATCGCGTGGTGAGCAGAAGAGACACCTTCCTCCGCTGCCCGTCCGCCTCCGGCTTCCCCCATGGAAGCTCCACTTCTACCGGCGGGAACGCTGCCACGTGACGCTTCAACTCCTCGGCCACTGAGGAGGGCATGTCGACAGTACGCGTCTTGGCCCCCTTCGGCAGGGCAAAAAACAACTTGCCGTGGATCGCTTGGACTTGGCGACGGACATGAATCACACCCCTGGCGTAGTCGATGTCCTCCGGGCTCAAGCCGAACACCTCGCCCTGACGAAGCCCGCATCCCAGACCGAGTACAACGGCTATACGGTCTCGGGGGCTGATCACGTCACGGACTCGGAGCGCCCTCTCCAACGACCACGCCTCTCGGCGTTCCCGCGGCGCCTTCGGCCACTTCACGGACTTCGCACACATAGGGTTCCTGGCAAGCCGCTTGTCATCAACGGCCGCCTCCAGAATGCTGGACAACTGTGACAGAATGCCGCGCTGGTAATCGACCGAGGCGACGGTGGCCTCCAACGTCGCCGTGTACGCGCGGAGCTCCGCTGCCGTAATGCTTCTTAGCGGAAGATGACCCAAATGCGGGATGATGTGAAGCCGCACTCGCCGCTCTCGGCCCTGCTGAGTCTTCGGAACACCTCCCCTGCCCGGCGCCCAGTGCTTCGCGATGTAGTCGGCCAGCGTGATGGATCCATCGCGCGGGTCGACGAATTCCCCGCGCTCCTCGTCCGTGGCTGACCGGCGAAGCCACGTCTTGGCGTCCTCCAGGGTCTCGAAGGAGCGGTCCCGGATCCCAGGTATGCCGGAGACCTTATATCTCTTTCCCTTACCGTAGCGAGCTGCCCTTTCCCTTTTCCCGGTTACTGGGTCCTTCTTCTTCTTGATCCAGCGATCTTCTATGTATCCGGCCAAATGCGTCTCCTTGTCAAAGGGGGAAATCAGAACTCCACGACACGTTGCGCCTCAGACGCCGACCGTGCCCGCGGACCGATGCTGTGGAACGGCGCTCAGCGGGCTCAGAGCCGTGTTGGAGCGGGCGTCGGCCTGTTCTTGTTCGCGGATCCAGGCATCGAGGACTTCCCGTCGGTACATGACGCGACCACGAGGTCCCATACGGAAGCTCGGTGGCCCCTGCCGACGGTGCCTCCAGACGTAGCGGGTGTGCGGTGAGAGACCGAGGTACGTGGCAGCGTCCTTCACCGTGAGGAAGGCCGCGCGGGTGGCGTGGCTACACACGTCGGCGGCGGGCAGCGTTTCCGCCGGTCGCGGTACTACCGCTGTCACGAGGGCACCTCACCATCGCAGCGGACGATAGGGCTGACGGAGAGTGCGTGCTGACCTGCCGTTGCTGAGTGGAAAAGAGCAGGGGGTATCGCGGATCGACACATGAGAGGGGTGTTCCTTGCGAGGGAGCGTGCGGGGCAACAGAGCGGGTTCAACAGCGCCGGGAGCCCATGCTGAATCACAAGGGCCTCGCCGTGTTTGAGCGATGAGGCGCTACGAACTTCAGGGCGCAGCAGGCGGGGCCGCTCATTACCTCCTTCGCGTCTTTGCGGCGGTATCTACTGCGTTCGCCACGGCTCCACCGCCAAGTACAGCCGGGTGCGAACACCATCAAGGCTCTGATGCGATCCCCGGTTTCGGCAACCGGGGATCGTCTGCTATGTATTGCCCTGCACGACAAAAGACTGGCCCTCGCCTCTGTTTCAGCCTCGGTCAGGGCGCCAATCGATAGGCCCGGAGTGCAGAAGTCGCACCGTCGGTGACAAGCACCACCAGCCCGTCGCCGGTGAGGCGACCGAGGTTATGGGCCGCAACACGCTCGGAGACGCCAACCGCGCGGCCTACCTGCCGAGTTGCGGCTCCCGGGTGCACCGCGATGTACGTAAGAACGACACGGTCACGGCGGTAGCCATGTTGCAGCAGTTCCTCGCCGAACAGCCCGGCCGCGCAAACGAAAGACACAGCGCGGCGGAAAGGGCCCCGTAGTCCTCCTTCTCCTGGGCAGTCCATGCATTCAGGGCACCGAGCGCCAAAAGGGCGGGTGCAGTGAAGCGGTGGATCGGATAGCGGGGTTCGACAGATGGACCTCCTTGGGGCCGAGGGGGCGGGCCGTGAGCCGAGTAGCGCGGGCTGCGGGCTGTCGTAGGGGCCAGCTGATATGCCGAGCACCGATGGAGCCTGCGTCCCGTCGCTGACCTCGCGTTTCTCAGGAGGTTGTACGTTGACATGGTCGCGGAAGAGGTTCCAGTCCTTTGGGGCTCTTCCCCGTCTGCCGTCGGCGAATCCTGTCCTTTGTCATCCAATCGAGACTCTTAATACTCCAGCTGTAGATCGTGATCTTCATGTCTAGGTTGCGGCCTGCCGCCGGTAGTGGCCGGTTTGGGCTCGGGCCTGGTGGCGGCGTCGCCAGTCGGACCAGCCGAGTCGGTGGGCCGTGTCGTGGACGGGCTGGACGACGAGGGTGATGAACAGCCGCTGGATTTCGTTGCAGGTCAGTGAGATCAGATCGGTGGGGTCAGGGGTGCGGGCGTGTTCGTCGGCCCGGACGATGGCGAGAAAGGCATGGGCGAGCATCGCCAGGGTGCCCCAGCGGGCCCAGGACACGAACCGTCGAACCTGGTGCTCATCGAGCCCGGCCAGGCCCTTCTCGGACTGGAAGGTCTCCTCCACTCGCCACCTTGATCCGGCGACCCTGACCAGGGTGGTCAGCGGCACGGTTTGGGGTGAGTAGCAGCGGTAGTAGGCGCGTTCACCGGTGGTGCGGTTGCGGCGGATCAGCAGCTGACGGCGTCCCGGGCCGGGACTGGCGGTGTCGATGACAGCCCAGTCGTACAGGCGGTGGCCCTTCGCGCCGGCTCCAGCGGACAGCTTCTGCCAGGCTCGCTTGGGCAGCCTGTCGGCCAGGGCATCGGCCCGGAACTTCCCCGCCCGGGTGGTCACTTCGGCCGAGCAGGCGACGGCGAGGACATAGCCCAGACCGCGCTTTTCCAGTGCGGCCCGTAGCTTCGGGTTGCCGCCGTAGACCTCGTCCCCGGCCGCCCAGGAGGCGTGATGCCCGGCGTCCAGGAACCGTTCGATCATCACGGTGGCCAGCTCCGGCTTGGTTGCGAAGTCCCGGTCTTCCGGGATTCCTGCGGCCCGGCAGCGGTCGGCATCAGTGGTCCACGAGCGCGGAATGTACAGCTCGCGGTCCACCGCGGCGTGCCCGCGGCTGCCGGCGTAGACGAGGTAGACGGCGACCTGGGAGTTCTCGATCCGGCCAGCGGTACCGGTGTATTGCCGTTGGACCCCGACGGTGTGCGCCCCCTTCTTCACGTCACCGGTCTCGTCGACCACCAGCACCGCCCCGTCGTCGTGCAGATGCTCGACCACGTAGCTGCGGACATCGTCACGGACCGCATCCGCGTCCCAGGACGCCCGGCACAGCACATGCTGCATCCCGTGCGGGGTGGCTTCCCCAGCCCACTCAGCGATCGTCCAGCAGTTCTTGCGCGGGAGGTCAGCCAGAAGACCGAGCACCAACCTCACTGTCCGGCGCCGGGGCTCGACTCGGGCGAAGCGGCCCGCGATGCGGCTCATCAGGGCCTCGAACGCATTCTGCCAATGGGCGAGATCTATGCTGTGACCTGCGGCCACCGTCTCTTCGTTGGTCCACACAACTCACGATGATCAACGGTGGTCGCACCCATGTCCGCACCGGCGGTCAGTCCCTACGATGGCGTAATCCGGTCGCGCAGCCAGGAGTTGATGCCGCTGAGCGCCGTGCTGGCCATTGTCGTGGGGTGGCTCGTGAAGCCGTGAGGTGACTCGGGGTAGACCCGGAGCTCGACGTCATTGCCGGCCGCTGACAGCCGACCTGCCAGCGTCAGGTTGTCCTCCAGCAACACGTCTGCGCTTCCGACGATCAGCAACGTTGGGGGAAGCTCGCCAAGGACGCCGTAGAGGGGAGAGATGTCGGGAACAGTGCGGTCTTCCACATGGCCGGCGTACGCCTGGATGAAGTATTCGTCCGCGATGCCGCGGCCGGCCGGGGTTCGTGCGCTCAAGTCGTAGGTGCCGAATTGGAGTGCAGCGCCGGTGAATCGACCAACGGCACCTTTGTCTCTCAGCCTGAGCAGGGTCGCCAGGGCGAGTGTGGCTCCCGCGGAGCTCCCGCCGATCGCAAGTCGGGACGTTCCGAAGCGGGCATCAGCTTCTTCGACGAGCCAGAGCGCCGCTGCTTCACAGTCGTTGGGCGCCGCTGGCCAGGGGTGCTCAGGCGCCAGCCGGTAGTCGACGCTGACAACAGCGAGCTGCAGGGCGTCTGCGAGCTCTCGGTTGCGTCCGTCGCCTCGCGCTGCGGAGTCCATATAGAAGCCGCCGCCGTGTATATCCAGATAGACGCCCCGCGGCGGACCGTCGATAGGCGTGAAGATCCTGACAGGGACACGCGCTTCCGCGGCTTCAATCGTCTCCTCGATGGCAGGCGGATCGGCGGCACGAGGAGCAGACCTCTTCGCTCGTGCCTCCATGAGCTCTCCCAGTGTGCTGGGGTCTGATGCACGATCGGGTGACATCTGAACTGGCTTGCCCTGTAGGGCGGGTGGGAAGGATGTCGCTGTGCCCAAGCCCTATCCCGAAGAGTTCCGCCAGGACGTCGTGCGGGTCGCGAGGAACCGCGGCCCGGGTGTGACAGTGGAGCAGGTGGCCACCGACTTCGGAGTCCACCCGATGACGTTGTGGAAATGGATGCGTCGGGCGGACATCGATGACGGGACCAAGCCCGGAGTGACCAGCCAGGAGAGCACGGAGCTGCGGGAAGCACGTCGGCGGATCAAGCTGCTGGAGCAGGAGAACGAGGTCCTGCGCCGGGCTGCGACCTATCTGTCACAGGCCCATCTGCCGGGAAAAGGATCTACCCGCTCGTGAAGGAGCTGGCCGCAAACGGGACGCCCGTCGCGGTCACGTGCCGGGTCCTGAAGCTCGCCAGACAGCCTTACTACCGCTGGCTCGACAAGCCGGTGACCGACACCGTACCGGAGGAGGCATACCGCGCGAAAGCGCTCTTCGACGCCCACCGCGACGACCCGGAATTCGGCTACCGCTTCCTAGCCGATGAAGCTCGCTGTGCCGGGGCCCGGATGGCGGACCGGACCGCGTGGCGGATCTGCCGGGACAACCGCTGGTGGAGCGTGTTCGGCAAGAAGCGCGGGAGAATCAAGAAGGCCGGGCCGCCGGTGCACGACGACCTGGTCCGCCGCGACTTCACCGCAAACAGGCCGAACCGGCTGTGGCTCGCCGACATCACCGAACACGCCACCGGCGAAGGGAAGTTGTACGTCTGCGCGATCAAGGACGTGTTCAGCAACAGGATCGTGGGCTACTCCATCGATGCGCGGATGAAGTCCCGCCTGGCCGTGACCGCCCTGGAGAACGCCGTCGCCCGGCGGGGACAGGTCGACGGATGCATCCTGCACAGCGATCGCGGCTCGCAATTCCGGTCGCGGAAGTTCGTCCGGGCACTCGACCGGCACTGCATGGCCGGATCGATAGGGAGGGTCGGGGCGGCCGGCGACAACGCGGCCATGGAGTCCTTCTTCAGTCTGCTGCAGAAGAATGTCCTCGACCGCCGGAGCTGGTCCACTCGCGAGGAACTGCGGATCGCGATCGTGACCTGGATCGAGCGGACCTACCACCGACGCCGCAGACAAGCCGCGCTCGGGCGGCTGACCCCCGTCGAATTCGAAACCGTCATGACCACACCGGCCCTCCAGGCCGCGTGACCGAACCTGTCACCCAAACCTGTAGCAGACCCCTCCATGCCGGTGTGCTCGTCGATCGGCAGTGGCGTGGCGGTCAGGTTCAGGACCTCGACCGCTTCGGGGACGATTTCCAGGCCGCCGAGTTTTACCCGGGCGGCGTCGACGACACGGCCAGTGATCTTGATCGCGGACTCAGGCGTGAGGGCTTCGAGCTGGTCCTCCAGCAGCCCTCCGTCACGCTTGTGCGTCACCTGCGCCATGCCGGTGTTGTCCCGCACGATGACGAACTGCATCTTGCTCTGCAGGCGGAGGGCGTTCACCCATCCGCAGACGGTAACGGTACGGCCGACGTGTTCTCACAGGTCGGAGACGTGTACGCGGCTTTGGATCATTTCGCTCCTCCGAAGGACGTCGTCATGATCCCTTGGGAGTGCGGGCGAGAAGGGCAACTCGCGGTGCCACCGCACTTTCGCCGCCACCAAGTGGCGGCCTCATTCAGGCCCGGTGACGGGGGCCGGCCGGCGGGGCATTGGACCACCAGGCGGGGTCGTTCCTCCCCGCGCTCAGGAGGGTCTTCGCCTCGGGGCGCGGGACCGCCTTCCCAGCTGCCGGCGGCTCTCTTAGCTCGCGTGATCCGTGGCTACTCGTCTCCGTCAACGCGTTGCCCAGCAGGATACGGAGTGACCGGCCCCGGGGGCAATCAAGAACGGACACAAGAGCGGGACGCGTCGATGAGCGCACCCACGGACGGTCCTGAGCGGCCTTGGGAGAACCCCGGCCGGTTACGCCACGCCCTGGCCGGTCAGCTGGCCAAAGAAGGCTGGATCGCGACTCCGGCGGTCGAAGTCTCGCTCCGCCGCGCCCCTCGTCGATTCACCTCGTCGACAGGCGGACCGCCCGATGCCCTCGCAGAAGGGGTCCGGCATGGGGATTAGCATCTCCGTCACTGTTCTTCTAGCGATCACCGTGTTCGCGCTCGTCAGGAAAAGCGGTCTCAAGGCCGGTCACGCCGCTGTCTGCATCCTGCTCAGGTTCTACTTGGCCAGTTCGTCGCTCGCACCCACGATCAGCCGTCTTACTGCGAGCCTCGCCAACGTCGTTGGCGGGATCAAGCTTTGAGCACACACCGCACTCCTCGCCCATTCTCGCGAGGCCGTTTCCGGAATTCTCTGAGGACTTCCATGAGCCCCCGCATACCGACAACTCCACCGTTACAGAACGTGCAACTAACCGGTAAAGCCATGGGAGTTAGGGACCCTCGGCTGCTTGCATTACTCCCGGCGGGGAGCATCGGGACGGCCTGATGAACCTGCTCTATCACCCTGCGGGTGCGGACGATGCGCTACGTGCCGCGATGACCGAGTTGGCCGTCGGCCGGTGGATGTCGATGCGCGGTCTCCTTGTCGAGACCGGCTCGAACTGGCCGCTGCGGAGTTTCCGGACACGGGTACTCGGCATCATGGCGGCCGGCTCCGATGTGGTGGAGGCATGGTTGGCCGAGGAGCCAGACAGCTACGACGCCCAGGTGATGCAGGCTCGGGTATCGGTGGAGCGGGCCCTGCGGGCACGTCGTCAGCAGCACGCCTCCGCAGGGCGGTTGGAGCAGCGCGCGCGTGTCCTCGCGGCGTCAGTCTCCCAGCATGATTGGCGGGATCCGGTGCCGTGGTTGTGTCTGCTTACGTTGGCGCAGCTCGATGCGGGGCAGGTGTGGCGGGAGCATCGTGTGCGGGCGGCAGAGCCGATGCTGCCGGCAGGTCCGTGGGGGCTGCTGTGTGAGGTTCACCGGCGTGATCCGTTCAGTCGGGAGGCGTACCACCGGATGGTCCAGTTTCTCCTGGCGCGGCGGGTGGCGGAGGCGGGGGCGCTGGCGGAGGTGATGGACTTCAGCCGGTGGGCGGCGTCTTGGGCTGCGGAGGGGTCGCCGCTGCTGTTGTTGCCGCTGTACTCGCTGGCGGAGCAGTTCCGGCGCCGAGGTGGGCGGTGGCGGCCTGCGACGTGGCGACTTCAGTGGGCCGAGGAACCCACCATCGGCTACACCCTGCGGGCATACGAGGGGTGGTTTCGGAAGGCGGATTCGGGCTTGAGGTCGGTGTCCGACCTCAATCATCTGGCGTGTGCGTTGTGGGCGGGGCACAAGCTGGTGCAGGCGGCCGAGGTCTTCGACGCCATGGGTCCGTACGCGGCCTGGGAGCCGTGGGCCTCGGTGCAGGACTACGGAGACCAGCAGGACGCCGCCAAGGCCCTGTTTCTGCGGGCCCGGTCCGAGTCGTACACGGCGAGGTCGCACGCTCGGCACCGCGGGCCTGTCGCTGGGCAGCAGACCCGCCCCTCTGCCTGACCTTCCTCCCTCGCTCCAGGGGGTTCTGTCCGTTTCTCTGATTTGGAGGTCATCCCATGTCTCACCGATCCTCTCGCTCCCGCAGTGCTAGGTCCGATGACCTGGTGCTGAGGGAGCTGGGCTACACGCAGCAGCTGACCCGCCGGATGACCGCGTTCGGGAACGCGGGGGCCGCCTTCACCGTCATCAGCGTCCTGTCGGGGTGCATGACGATGTACGGCTTCGGCATGGCGACCGGCGGGCCCGCGGTCATGATGTGGGGCTGGGTGGCGGTCGGGTTCATGGTGCTGTTCGTCGGCGCTGGCCTGGCCGAGGTCACCTCCGCGTACCCCACCAGCGGCGCCCTGTACTTCATGGCCCACAAGCTCGGCGGCAAGAAGTGGGGCTGGTACACCGGCTGGCTCAACCTCCTCGGACTGTTGGGCGCCATCGCCGGCATCGACTACGGGTGCGCGCAATTCACCGCGGCCTTCCTCGGCCCGCAGTTCGGCCTGGCTGCGAGCCCCGGCACCACCTTCGTGATCTTCCTCGTGATCCTCCTGCTGCACGCCGTGCTCAATCTCCAGGGTGTGCGGCTGGTCAGCCTCTTGAACGTGGTCAGTGTCTGGTGGCATCTGGCCGGCGTCGCCGTCATCGTCGGCGCCCTGCTCCTGGTCCCCGCCCATCACCAGTCCGCGTCGTTCGTGTTCACCACGTTCGTCAACGACACCGGGTTCTCCTCCACCTGGTACGTCGCCCTGATCGGTCTGCTGATGGCGCAGTACACGTACTCCGGCTACGACGCCTCGGCGCACCTGTCGGAGGAGACCACCAACGCGCAGGTCGCCGCCCCCAGAGGCATCATGCGGGCCATCGTGTGGTCATGGGGGGGCGGGGTTCGTGCTGCTGGCCGGGCTGACCTTCGCCATCCAGGACTACACCGCCACCCAGCATGCCGACGTACCCCCGGCACAGATCTTCCACGATGCGCTCGGCCCGGGGGCGGCGAAGGTCCTGCTGCTGCTTGTGATCGTCGCGCAGCTGTTCTGCGGGAACGCAGGGACTGCCGCCTGTTCCCGCATGATCTTCGCGTTCTCCCGTGACCGGGCACTGCCCGGCTGGCAGTTCTGGCAGCGGGTGAGTGGTGGTACCCCGAGGGCGGCTGTGTGGCGGTCGGTGGGGGGCGGCGGTGCTGGTCTTGCCGTCGTTGTACAGCGCAACCGCCTACGGTGCGGTGACCGCGATCAACGTCATCGGGATCACTCCGTCGTACGCGGTTCCCATCTTCCTGCGGATCAAGAACCGGCGGCGTTTCGAGGCCGGCCCGTGGAACCTGGGCCGCTGGGGCGTACCGGTTGGCATCGTGGCGGTGGCCTGGGTGGCGTTCGTGACCGTGCTGTTCTGCCTGCCGCAGCACTACCCGGTCACCGCCGACACGTTCAACTACGCGCCGATCGCGCTCGTCGCGGTACTGTCCCTGGCGACCCTGTGGTGGTGGCTGGCCAAACGCACCTACACCGTGCCCACCAGCCAGACCGACCGCGACCTGGCCAACCTGGAGCGTGAGGTCATCTGATGCCCCTGACTCCGGATTCCCTCAGCAAGGTTCCACGAATGTCTGCACCTTCACCACGAGCGACAACCGCGCGGCCCGGGCCGACCTGCCCCGCGCGGGACAGACGCATCTGGACAATGCCCTGGCCGCGTTGTGGTAGTCCCATAGCCACAGACGCGTTCAGCGCGGACGTCGTGGCGCACTACGCCTCCCTTGCGCTGCCGTTGTCGGGGCGGCGCGAATGGGCAGAGGAATGAACAGACAAGCCCGTACCCATCAGTGGGCTCGGTCGGGCACGAGTGGCAGCCTCGGGACACCGGTGCCGCTCGGCTGCATACCCCGCCCCCGGCATTTGAGGGCCGCTCCTCCTCGTTAGCCACCAGTTGTCTCCGGCCAGTGCCATGTCTGTTCGGGAAACGCACCAACAATGGCGATCAGCGTGTCGGCCATCCCCTGGATCTCGTCGAACGGTTGGCGGCCACGGGTCCAGCCGATGATCCGGTCGCCATCGATCCGCCAGCCGAGGTGTGCCCGGCGGGTGAGTTGGTGGACCTGTTTGGTGTCGATGAGCACGGCGAAGTCAGGATCGACCGATTGACGGCGTACGGCGTCCAGAGGTCCGCCGCCGGGGCGGTCCTGGTAAGTGCCGGCGGATACGGGAATGGCCCGGCGCTTTCCTTTCTCCGTCTCGCTGATGAAGGTGCCTGAGGTGAACGCGGTGGCGGGCAGAGCCCGGGGCAAGGTGACAACAGCGACCGAGTAGTCGTTCCATGTCTCATTTGCCCCGGGACTGCCTCCCCCGGACTTGCGTGCGGTGTGGTGGAAGAGGCTGACAGGGCGGCCCTGGATGGTTCCCTGGAAGATGTGGCGAATGGAGTTGCCGCGGGGACCGAGACTGAACGGGTAGCCGTCCTGCTCGAAGGAGGCCAGGTAATCCGGGGCTCTCTTGCGGTAGGCCCAAGCCGGGTCTTCCCGGAAGTGCTTGATGCTCTTACGGACGCGGAACACAGTGAAAAACTCCACAGCAGTGCAGGAGAAAGCCGTGCCGCCTGAATGGCTCACGCTCCAAGCAGGACGAATGGCGGATACCCGGCGCTTTAATTCTCCAGGTAGTATTCAATGGCGTTGCCTTCAGCGTAGATAATGCCGTCGGCGTCGATCTGCTGCCAGGCAGGAAGCTTTCCGCCCCGGTCACTCGCCCGGTGCTCGCCCCCACCGTAGAACTTTTTCCCCGCATGATTGACGGAGCCAGCGGCGGCTCCGGTCGCGCCGCTGGTCAGCATGTCGGGCAGGATGTCGGAAGCGTGCTTGGTGTTGTTGCCGGGTTCGGCGATGTCCACTCCGTCAGCTGCGCCCTGCCCGACTGCGCTAGTGGCACCCCCCATTACTGTGTTGCCGAGTACTCCCTTGCTTTCCAGCAAGTCCGCTGCGGCCGTCCCCGGCTTCCAATCCAACCCGCGTGTGTGACTTGATTCCGACCACGCCCGAACCTTGCCGCTCAGCGCCTCACCACCGATGCCGAGGGCCGCTCCCACTCCGCCGGCCACAGCGGCATCCTGCAGATCCTGTTTCCAATCGACGTCTTGCCCGGTGACTTGCTGCCCAATGACGTTGCCGAGGAAGTTGGCGCCGGTGTTCTTGCCGAACTCGATGGCGAACTTAAGCAGCTTGCTGTCCTCCATCGCCGTTTTAGTCTTCTCCAGTATCTCGGCGACCTTGATCAGGAGCTGGCCGAGCTGGGTGATTTCGCCCGCCGCCTCGGCGATTTCCGCTTCGGCTGCGCCTGCCGCGACGGCGTCGGAGAAGCCCGCGGTCACCACGGACAGGCCGATGCCGATCGCCGCTGTGATCGCGAGTTCCTCGATCACATGGTGGACCATCTCGTTGCCCTTCTGGATGGCCTCCGCGGTCCTCTCCAGCTGGTGCTCGACGGTGGCGAAGTGTGGCAACGCCTTCTCCACCTGGCCTTTGGTGTGTGCCCAATGCGCGTGGAAGGCGTCGGCGGCGGCACCGGTCCAGTTGTCTTTGAGTCGGGCGACCTCCTGGTCCTGGGCCTCGATCGTGTTCTTCAGGTCATGGGCCATATGCCGCCATGCTTCAGCGCACGCCCGCAGGACGGAGGGATCCCCGCCGGGGTTGAACAGGTCGAAGCTTTTCTCAATCTTCGGCTGCTGCTCCTGCTGTTGCCCCGTCATGTCACTTCCCTCCGAACTGCTGGGCCTGCGCGGCGTCAGATGCCTGGTACGCGGCCACCGTGTGGTGTAGGCCCTCGGCGTAGTGCTGCAGCCCGCTGCGTAACTCCTTCAGGGCGTCCACGGTGCGGCGGGTCATCTCGACATACTTGGCCAGCGCGTCAGTCGACTCGGACATCACACCGAAGGCGTCGTCCACGTTCTCCGCCCGTGCGGCGAAGGTGCTGATGCTCCCTCCTAGGTGATCGGCGGAGGCGGCGAAGTCCTTGCTCAGGGCCGTAACAGGCCCAGGATGAATCGAAAAATGCTCATGGGCCATCGCAGTTCCCCCTGAGAAAGCCGTGTGTGATCACTCCCGAGCGTAGGCAGACGCGCAAGACAGATCGCGTTCACGAGCCACCGATTTCACGCATCCTTGACACCGTCGACCCCAAGTCCCTGTAGACGAGTTCATAAGGCAAGTCGAACTCACCCGACATCGACACGTAACGTATGCAACTGTCCAGTAAGTCATGGGAGATCGCTTGCGGGACACCTGTGGTTCAGGCGTGCCACACCCCACTCAACCAACGGGCGATGGTCCAGCAGTTCTTACGCGTGAGAGTCGACAGGAGCCTCCTCACCAGATCCCGTACCGCTTGCGAGTGGATGCACGACGGCCACTGTGACGGGGGGACGGAGCCGGGCGTGGATAGAGTCGGTGTCCATGACGTTCGGGGGTTGTGGCAGTGGCCAGGGAAGTCAGCTCGGGCAGGGCGGTGGTCCAGGCGGCCGTCACCAAGGCAGTCCAGGCGGGTACATACTCGGGGTCCTCGGTCTCCTCTGGGCCTTTGCCCTGTGCTACTACGGTGCGTCCAACGCGGCCGTCGCCACCGGACTCGCGGGCACCCACGGCACGCTGACCGTGGGCAGGTGCCAGGCGCATTCGGGTGGGGCGCATTACGGGCCGTCGAGGCAGTGCGAGGGAGTCTTCCGGCCAGACGGTGACCGGAGGCCGGACGGCGATCAGCGTATTGACGAGGAAAGCGGCGGACGGGAAGCGCGGGCGCATATCGCGTCATGGACCGCGCAGCCGGGCGAGGTGATCGAGGTCCGGAAGGGCACCGGCGAGTATCTGCGCCCTGGCCACAACTCGCCAAGAAGGTATCTCTTCTTTGCCTTCGGCGGGCTGCTGGTGGCCGCCGCCATGCTGCCCGTCACCGTCCGTGGAACCGGGCCGCGGGCGCTCCGAGAGGGCCGCAGTCCCCTGACGGAAGTGCGCGGAACGTGGACTGGCAAGATCTCGAAGTGGCTTGCGATCATCGGTGCCATCGGTTTGGCGGCTGACATCCTCTTTGCCCTTGCCGTCCCGTAAGACACGAGAATTGGGATCGTCATGTGCCAGTCGTAGCATGGGGTTTGAGCGTCAGAGTGAGACCGCCGCAGCGCGAGGGGGCACGGCGTTCCTGGTCCCGGGACGTCCCTGGGCGAAGTTCTAGGGCCCGCCCGCTTTGGCATCAAGGCCATGGGGCGGGCCCTCCGAGTATGCAGCCAGCAGCTCGGATGGAGAGAACATCGCTCACGTTGCGGCAGGCAAGCGCACCGGCCCGGGAGTCGTGCTGCGGATCCTTCGGGCCGTCCGGGCGCTCTTCACGCACCTAGGGTCGTGGGCATGAGCACCATGCATCCAGACGTGCGCCGAGTTCGAATCGCCACGTGTCCCGAAAGGGACGCGGTCATCGAGATCGATGGACGCGATGTCGCTTCCGCGGTTGAGGCGTACCGGATCACGCAGACCGTCAACGAGGGCCCCGAGGCCACGCTGTACGTGAAGCAAGGCTGGCGTGGCATGGAGTTCGAGGGCTTGGCCGAGGTGTTTGTGGAGCCGGCCGATGTCCGGCATGTGGTGATCGGGTTCTTGGATGCGGTGGACTGGCGGAAGCTCGACGAGGCCGTCCTGGTGCGGGGTGACCTGGACGGTAAGCCGGGGGAACTGACCCGCGGGCTGCTCAGCCAGCTGAGGGAGTGGGCTGCGGGTGCTTGAGCGGTCGGCGATATCCCGGTTCGCTGAGCGTCATCTGATGCCGGACAAGGTGCAGGTCAGCCGGGGCAGCGGCGAAGACGTACTGGATCCGGATGCCGGTGATCTGGTGCCGGCTGCGCCGTTGATCGTGTACGCGGACAAGGCGGGCTTGTATCCGCATCAGGAGCGGATCCGAAGCAGGGGCTCGGGGCAGGATGGTGCGTGGGTCGAGGAGGTCCGGGCCGGCTACCGGCTGCTGCTGCCCCCGATGCTCCGGAGGTGTGGGAGAACGACACGGTGCTGGTCGTTGAGGCCCGTGATGAGCAGGCTGTGGGCCGCACGTACCGGGTGGCGGCGCAGGGTGAGGTGTCGTCGGTGCCGGTGCTGCGCACGGTGTGGCTGGAGGAGCACAACCGGAAGCCGGTGGCGCGGTGAGCGGAGGCGTGTTCCAGCACCCGGCTGAGCTGGCTGCCGCGCTGGAGCGCGGGGGGGGGAGGGCGGCGCTGGCAGCGGCCGATGTGGCGATGCGGCACAGCGCGATGGCCCTGGTGGTGGAGGTGCAGCGTCGTGCGTCCGGCCGTCCTGGGCCGCGGGCGGTCACGGGCCGGTATCGGGCGTCGTGGCAGTCCGACGTGCACCGTGCCGGGCCGGTGATTGTTGCCGAGGGTCGGTACGAGTGCGCCGCAGGGTCGCCGGTTGGAGTTCGGGTTTGTCGGGGTCGACAGTCTGGGGCGGCATTATGCTCAGCCGCCGTTTCCGCACCTGGGGTCTGCTGTGGAGGGGTTCGGACCAGTGCTGGTGCGGGAGCTTGGCCAGGTGGTGGTGGAGGCGTTGTGAGCGACATGACCAGCGACGTCGAGGTGGCCTTGGCCGGTGTGCTGGCCGAGCATGAGCGCGGGCTGCTTGCGCGTGCCGTTGTCGTGGCCGAGGTCTTCGACGAGGACGGGGAGCGCAGTTTGTCGATCCTCACTACGCCAGGGGTGATGGAGTGGGATGCGCTGGGGCTGTGCCGGTACGGGGTGCTCAGCATCGAAGGCCCGGCTGCTGCCTACTTTGCGGGAGGCGACCTGTGATTGAGCGGGCGCTCGTAACCGAGGCCCTGCAGGTGATGCTGACTGCCGCGACGGGCAAGCCGTGCGGTTTTGGCCGGCTGCCGGTCGTCAGCGGGAAGCCTTCACCACTTCCGTACACGGTGCTTTACCCACAGGGTGGATCGGTCTGCGGGGCGCCGTTGGCGGACAGGTCGGAGGACGCCCGCCTCGTCTACCAGGTGACGGTTGTGGCGGCGCGTGCCGATCAGGCCGAGTGGCTCTCAGATCGTGTACGGGAAGCAATACTGGGCCGCACTGACGCTGGCCAGTGGGCAAACGCGATCGAGGTGTCGGGGGTGCGCGTGTGGGCGCGGGAGATGCTTGCAGATGATGGTGTCGATCCGGGTGGGGCTGGCCAGGGCGTGGTGACAGCAGCAGCGCGATTTGGGCTGCTGGTCTCAAGCTCGGGCTCCGGGGCCTGAGCTGCGTGTTCAGGTCAGTATCGTGCGAGTTCGGGGGTCGTACGGCATCGCGGCGGACCTGGCGGCCGGCCACGGTGCCCCGAAGCCCGCAGCCGTCCTGGCCCTGCTCGTCCTCGTTGGCGCTATCTCAGGACCGCCCGTCAAGCTCGCTGGGCCCGCACTCGGGTGAGTGCGGGCCCGGTGGTGCATGGGGTGCGAGCGTTACAACTGCCAGTCCCCCTGCCAGGTGATGGACGTGAGCGCGGCCAGGCCCCCATTGGCCAGGCCCTTGTAGGTCACCGTCCGGGCGGGACCCAGCTCGTGTGCGACCCGTTTCGCCAGGTCCAACCCGTCCTGGAACAACCACTCCCACTCGGCGTCGTACTTGCCCTCCTCCCGGTCCCGCAGGTGCAGGTTCAGCGTGGTGTCGATGCTCTTCGCCCACGTGTACAGGTCGGCGATGAGGTTGTCGGACAGGTCCAGCGCGGCAGCGGGATCGTCCGGAAAGAAGTCCCCGAACCCTTCGGCGCGCAGCGGACCGAACGCGTACTCGCCCTCGACTGTGACGTCGACCGGATGCGGGGGCGTGCCGCGCTCGTCGCGCTCCCAGTGCAGGCGGTTACAGCCCCAACACAGCCACTTCGCCGTCCGTTGGCGCTCGTCCCAGTAGCGCACGGACCAGGACCATCCGAGCCGCCGGGCTAGTTGCTGAGTGGTCGCCAGCCCATGTTTGACGTGTTTGCGCAGGTCCGGGCGAGAGGTGAAACCTCCCGCCGGGCGGGACCGCGACCAGGCACGCAGTGCGTCCGCCAGGTCGGCCGGGAGAGCCAGCCGCTCGTCGTCCAGCGGGACGGTGCGGGTGTAGGCGCCGAGGTCGTCGTAAGCCGCGGGGTCCTCGGGCTCGTACAACGGGGACGGCCCGCCCCGGGCCTGCACGAGCACGGGGCACGGTTCTTCGACTGTCATGCGGGATCGGCTCCGATCACATATCCGTTGGCGCCCACGCTAATGGCCACGCGCTGGCTTTGGCCGTTGAAGACGACCTCGCAGGCATTTGATTTGAGATATGAGTAGAAATACCTGGAAGCTGTTCGCGGTGCATCAGACGCTCTCCGTAGTCTCGCGGAAGCGAAACCCATTGTGGTTGAGACGCGATAAAAGCCTGGAGCTGTCTGGGACCGCTCATCGTCCCTGAGTTTGCCGTACCAACCTCACTCGCCCATCTCGGCACTGAGCCATCCGGACCCGAAGGTCCGGATGGGGTACTCAGGATCTTCACGGGCTTTACCTCAGCCCTCTCATGCTTCATCTTCCCAGACGCGGATCGCCAGCGGGCGCATGTCGTCGTCTGCAATATCGGCCCGAAAACCTGCCGATGCAAGAATTCCAATCATCGCATCCCGCATATGTGAAACAACGGCTCCGGAATGCCGGATGGCTGGCACCTGAAGTTGACCGTTTCGCACACCGTCGGCTGCGGCTTGGGAAAGGCTCGGGTGTGGATTCCAGCTCACGAAAACCCCTCCTGCTGAATCGGCGCCGAGGTCAACTTCAATCTCCGCGCCTGCGCGCTCTCCTGCGTCCTCCTGCCGGAAGGTGGCGATTCCAGCCAGCTCCAACTCCCGGCGAACCTTATCGGCCAGGGCGTTTCGATTAGCGACGATCTCATCGGAAGCGTTGGTGTAGTCAAACATGAACACTCTTCCCATGTTTAGTGGTTGGGGTTCTACAGGAGTATGGTGGGCATCCACTGATGCCCACCATACTCCTGAACTTTGCGCGCCTGACTCAGCCGGACGCGGCGATCATTTGTTTCAACAGTGTGTTGGATGCCGCATTCAAGACAGCGTCATCGCCCCAGGGCACGGACCAGCTGATAGGTGTCCCTGGTTTAAGGGCGTCTTCGAGAAGGGGTCCACATGCCGAACAAGGCTGACGTTCACTATAGAGGGCTGCGATTTGGCTCGGTTTAAACCCTCTTGCCGCCAACTGGTCCAGAATGTGGTTCTCCGAATGATATCCGTTGCCCTTGCTGAAACCGATCACAAGGTCACCAGTCTTACTGTCATTCCAACCTGGAACTCTCGCGACGGCAACGTTCCGTCCGGGGCTCACCCCAGACGCGGCTCTGGCCTTGTAAGCCGCGTTGCTCAGCTCATTGCCGTTGTAGGCGATGATCCCTTCGCAGGCGTTCCCCGACTGGGAAGCTGCGAAGACTGCGGCGCGAACGCGTCTGGTGCAGACCTTGAGCAGGTCGTCGACGGCCTTGATCCCGCTGCCGAGAAGGGCCTCCTCCGACACGCCAAGGGCCCGTAGCCCCTTCCACGCATCCGCGAACCCAACCCCGGTTTTCGCTGAAGCGTCGAGGGCGCGAATCCCCTCGGCGAGGGCGCCCAGGGGCTTTCCGACAGGGGCGAACATGGCCAGGGTCCAGGCACAGCCGGACTTGCTGCCATGGAGACATTTCGTGACATCGCCGAGGATGACCTGGTAGAGGACTGTGCCAAGCACATCGCCGAAGAGGTTCTGCCAGCCCAGGCGGATGATGTCCGAGCCGCTGAAGTGATGACTCCACTCGCTCGTCTGGTTCTTGAAAGTTTTCCTGTCGAGATATCGCCAGGCTTTCTTGGGGCATCCCTGCGCGGTGGCGAGGGCGCTTTCCTCGGTGCACAGGTAGAAGTCAGCGACGATGTCTACGTGGATGGTGTAGGTGGCGTTGCAACCGATCAGGGGTGCATTGGCCGGGCACTCGCCGAGCTGTTCGGCGCTGATCAGCTTGGACGCGTTCTCGTCGATGACGTAGAACACTCCACCGACGCCGGTTCCGGCACCGTCGGCGATATTCTGGTTTGCCTCCTTGCGCTCGGCCTTGTCCGCGGCGCCTTGCGCGTCTTCGGCGTATGTCTGTGCTTCCTTGGCTGCTGCTTCGGCAGCGGTGGCATCCGCGTCCGCACGGTTAGCAGCTTCGCGGGCCTCGTTGGCGGCCCGTTCCGCTGCATCGGCGGCCTGGCGGGCCGCTTCGGCGTCGAGGGCCGCCTGGTCGGCGGAGGCGCGGGCATCCTTGGCGTAGCCCTCGGCCCGTCCGGCTGCCGCGTCGGCCGCTGCGGCGTCCTCGGTAGTCTGCCGGTCGTGTTCGATCGTGCGTGTCAGTGCTTGCGCGGCCTTGGACGCGGCTTCAGCGGCATCGGCCGAGTAGCCGAGTGCTTCGTTTGCGTAACCGCGGGCTTGTGATGCGTAGTTGGCGGCGTTGGCGGCGCTTTGGTAGGCGGCCTTGGTGTCCGCGGCGGCCTTGTCGGCAAGGCTCTGGGCGAGGGCTGCTTCCTTCTTGGCGTTCTTGGCATGCGCCTCGGCCACAGCGGCCTGTTGCTCGGCGATGGTCTTCGTCCCCTGGCCGGAGAGCACAACCAGGGGTGCCGCGGAGTCGGTGGTGATGTAGGGCGAGCCCAGTTGGATGGCGTCGTTGGCCGGCATGGCGACCTGCGCTGCCGCTTGGCGGGCGTCGGCGGCTGCCTGGGCGGCGGCATAGGCGAAGCCTGCAGCCTTGGCCGCTGCTGCCCGGGCTTTGCTGGTCTCCTTCTGGGCTTCGTCGGCATGGGACTTGGCGTCTTTGGCGTGCTGTTCGGCCTCGTCGGCGTCCTTGACTGCGGCGTTGGCCTCGGCGGCGGCATGTTGGGATGCGGCGATGGCGTCCGCGGCGGCGCTGGTGGCCGTCCTTACGGCGGCGTCGGCCTTGAGCTTGTCGGCCTGGGCTGCGTCGGACGCGGCTCGGGCCCTGGTTGCGGCGGCTTCGGCACGAGTGGCTGCGGCATCCGCGTCCGCTGCGGCCTGCGTAGCCGCGTTGGCTTCACTGCGTGCCGACTTGGCCGCTGATTCGGCGGTGTCGGCGGCGTGGTCTGCCGTATCGGCTGCGGCGCGGGCCTCTGTGGCATTGTCGTCGGCGTCGTGTGCGTCGGCGTAGGCGTCCTTGGCGTCCGCCTTGGCGCGTGCGGCGTCCGCCTTCTGTTCGGCGTCCCAGGCATCATCCCGCTTGGCCTTGGCGTTATCGCGGGCCGTCTCGGCCGCTTGACGTTTCTGGGAGGCCGTGGTTGCCGCGGCGTCGGCCTTCTTCTTTGCTTCCTCCGCCGTCGATTGGTAACTCTCGGCGTTGCGCTTGTGCTCGGCGGCCTCCGCCTTCTTGGCGTCCGCTCTCTCCTTCTGAGCTTTGGCCGTCTTCTCCTCAGCCTCCGCTGTCAGTCGCTTGGCGTGCGCATCGGCCGCCGCGGCCTTGGCGTCGGACTCGGCCTTGAGAGTCTCCTGCAGCTTGCTTTCGGCAGTCTCTTTGTCCTTTTTCGCGTTGTCGCGGTGCTCCTTCGCGGAGGCGGCGGACGCTTTGGCCTGCTGCTCGGCGAACTGTGCCGCCTCTTTGCGGAACTCTGCCTTCGACTGGGCGGCCTGTGCCAGCGCGCGCTGCGCGATCGTCGCACTGTCGGAGGCCGAGGCGTGCGTGGCCGCCTCGGCGGTCTGCGCGGCGACGACCATGGCGTCCAGTGCGGCTGCCGCGCCATGGGTGACCTGTGCTTTTTGCTGGGCGACCAGCAACCCACGCCCGCGCGGTGCCCCGTTGGTGTCGGCGGTGGTGTAGGCGGCCTGTTCGGCGGTGTCGGTGGTGGTGACGGCCCGCTTTGCTGCGGCTGCCTGCTGCTTGAGCAGGATCAGCTGGGACTTCGTCACCGACTGGGCGTTGGCCAGGCTCTTCTTGGCCTTGTCGAACTGCGCCGCGTCGGGCTTGGTGGGCTTGCTGCTGCCGGCCCCGCCGGGTAACCAGTAGGACTGCCACCGGGCAACATGGTCGGCCACCCAGGAATTGCCCAACATGTTGCCGAGGATCTTCGCTCCGGAAGCAAGGGCCTTGGTCGCGTCGGTGTTTGCGTCCAGAATCTGATTGCGCTGTGTGGCCTGCGAGGTGATCTCCTGCTGCCACTCATCGGCCGCAGTGCTCACTTCGTTGCCGAGGACCTTGTCGGGGTCGATCGGGTCGCGCCATGTGCATGCGGCGAAGCGACTCTTGAGGTTCTCGACCGCGATGCGGAATTCGGCACTGTCCGGCTCCGGCGCCGACTTGGGAAAGCCTCCCGACTCCAGGAAGATCCGGGCGTTGTCGGCGCCCATCGGCTCTACCGTCTGGTTCAACAGGTAGTCGTACGCGTCGTGCTCGGCCAGGGCACGGTTCCACTCATCGCGTGGCAGGCTCGGGTCCGGGTCGTTGGCGTACAGCGAGCCGCCCTGGGCCGCCACCGCGTTCCTCGTGGCCTTGTCGGCCGAGGTGGTGGGGTCCTCGTAGAACGTGTCCTCTTGCTGCCAGAAGAGGCCGGCGTACCACTGGCCGAGGCCGGTCTGATCGTAGAAATCCTTCTTCCCATCGCCCGGGGAACCGGGCGGCCAGTGGAAGTCGGAGTCCGTGAAACCGCCTGGCGTGTCCAGGCCCTCCAGGGGTGCCTGCCACCCCTTGGCTAAAGCTCTGAGGTCCTCTATGGCCTTGAGGGCGGTGTCCTTGTCGCTGCCGTAGGAATGGCCGAGTGGGGTGTCCCCCCAGTGCTCACGGTTGGCCAAGGTGTGCAGCTTGTCCGGGGGTTGGTTGAGGCCGTCCTGGGCCGTAGCCGCCATCGACGTTCCGCCCAGTCGCAGCACGTCGTTCATCAGGCACTGGTCTTGTCGCAGCCGCTCGGCCGCGGTGTCCTCTTGCCAGTCGTAGGAGTCACTGACCCTGCTGGTGCGGTCGTCCTGTTTCGGTGTCAGAGCTCCCGGTTGAGCGGCCAGCCCTGCTACCAGAACCAGCGCGGTGACCGGCGTCAGCACTGGAGCGAGGCGTATAAGTCTTCGTTTTCTTCGCCCACTTGACGACGTCTTGGGGGGCAACTCGGCTCCTTCCGCGTGTCGCCATTGGCGGCACGAATGAGCATGGGCCTGACATAAATCCCCTCAGTTCATGGGCGCTGGCGCCGAGTTGACGGCAGGGCGAACTGACGCGAGGCGGACATCAGACCGCATCAACAGACTTGGGATTCACTGATACATCACAGGATGCACACACTAGGCGCACAGCATGCACATATGGCAAGATCCGGGAGGCGGCCAATCCCCACAGCGATCGTGCGGGCTGCCCGGTGTGACTCGCGGTCATATGCAGTGGTTGCACTGCTCGTTCGCAATGAACCGGAGCATTCAAGCAGCCAAGATCTGCGACAGCCCGCCAACGCCGACCATCACCTGCGATGTCGATCCAGTTCACAGGAGATCCCATGCCTGGCCTCACCAACTACCGCCATGACAGGCTGCTCTCACGGCTTACCGCCACGCTCGCTGTCGCAGCCCTGATCACCACCACGGGCAGTGCCGCATCAGCAGACACCGGCACACCGGCTAGGGCGCCCGACGCCTCCCAGATCACGAAGGCAGCCCGCGACGCAGCCTCGGCGCGGCCTCGTTCACCCCAGGCGTCCGCGTCACGGGCTGCGGTCTTCGGCATGTTCGCCATCGACACCCAGGGCAACCTCTACTCCTACGCAGCCGACAATGCCCAGGTCCTCGCTCCCCGCGAGCTCCTCGCCACCGACTACGGCAACGTACGGACGGCCAGCAGCACCGATGACAACGGGGACGGTGTCGCCGACGACACCTGGGTCTGGACGACCGACGGCGGCATGTCCAGTAGCTACGGATACGTCGGAGGCGGCTGGAACATCTACGACACAGTCTTCTCACCAGGCAACCTCGGCGGCGCCCCCGGCTACGACGTGCTCGGACGAGACTCATCCGGCCTCCTGTGGCTGTACTTGGGCTACGGCGACGGCACCCTCACCGACCGCCGCAAAGTCGGCGGCGGCTGGGACGCATACACACAGATAGTCGGCAAGGGAGATCTCACCGGAGACGGCTGGCCCGACATCGTCGCCCGCGACGCCTCCGGAGTCCTATGGCTCTACCAGGGCACCGGAGACCCCGATGCCCCCTTCGCGGCACGTACGAAGATCGGGAGCGGCTGGAATGCCTACGACGCCCTGGTTGCCACAGGCGACATGGACCTTGATGGGAAAGCCGACCTTATCGCCCGTCAGCCCAACGGCGACCTCTTCTTCTACAAGGGCACCGGCAACGCAGCCGCCCCCTTTGAACCGAAGCGGAACATCGGCTACGGCTACCAGAATTACCGCGTGATGTTCTCCTGAACAGCCAGGCCAGCGGTCTGTATGGATGTCGAGCAGCGAGGCAAGGCGGGCGCCGGGCCGAGCCGGCTAGCGTGCAGGCGATGGACGGCAGGACCGACCACAACAGCGGCGTCTTACGGGCGTGCGGCGAAGTCAGCCCTCGATCTGCTCAGCAAACGTCACCGCGGTGCACGGGCTGTTCGGGCACCGGAAATGGCACAATCAGCTCGATGGCCACAGCGCGGCCGCCTATCGCGGCGTCGGTCAGTCGTCGGACATACTGCCCGTGCAACCGGCTTGGGGGTACCAGTCACGCAAGGTCGCCTCTGAGGGGCTACAGGGAGCGGGACGTTGTACTTTCCTGGTGTGCCGCAGCATGCCTCACCTGCCGTGACAGCAGCTTCCGGCCTCCGATCAAAGTCAGGATGGCGATCGCCGAAAAGGTGATGCCACCAAGTCCAAAGAGGGCGCGCTACCACCACACCCAACCCAGACCTGGCGCAACAACGTTCCCGATCATGATTGGTGCCCCGAGAAGGACTGCGAAGAGGCCGCGAGCATCCCATGACCACAGTGAGGTTCGGCGACCGTCACGCTTGTACGGCAGAACGACACACGCGACACGTACTGCCAGGTCCCGTTCCGGAGCGCGCTGCCGCTTCCCGCGTCGTGTGACTATCTCCATCGATCCCCTGAGCCGTTCGGACTGTCTTTCATCATGCCTTGAGGCATGGCCGGCATGTTGGTGGTTCGGTGAACGGAGCGCCCACGTCGGACTCGGCCGCATCGGGACAGGGCGTTCTTCTCGGCGCGCGGCCGGTCTCCCCGCACCCGATCCACCGGTGACGCGAACCATGGTGGCGGAAGTGGGCTGCTCGCAGCCCACCGAGTCACGGACAACACCGTCCTGTGTTCGCGGCGGCCCATCCGCACACTCCCACCCGCCTCATTCATGAAGGACAACAAGCCTGGTCTGTGTTGTCAGGCCAGGCTTGCATAAGTCCCTTGGAAACGCTGGCCTTTCAGGCCGTGCGCGCGAGGGGGTCGAAGGCTGGGCGGTTCCTCCATAGGACGAGCGCGCAGCCGACGATGAACAGGAAGGCGGCTTCGGCGATGCCCAGGTGGGAGGTGCGTTCCTGGATGGGCCATGCCCATGGCTGGGCGGAGCCTCCTGGTCGGCGGCCGGCGGCGGCGCAGAGCAGAGGAAGTGCGGCGACGCAGATTGCGGCGATGCTAGTGCCCAGCACAGTGCGGACGATGAGGGCGCTTCCGAGGAAGCCGATGCAGTTGCGGGCGAGCGACAGGGCTTCCGGCCGGTCCCACAGGAGGTGGACGACGGCAGCCAGCAGTACGACCAGCAGGGCAAACGCTCCGCACAACGCCGCATTGCGCCGACCTGCGTGACGGAGTGCGACTTCCTCGGTGATGGTGTCCCCGCGGTCGATGCCGTGGAGGAGCAGGGCGACGGGGACGATCCCCAGGATCTGGGTGACCAGGAGTTGTCCCGTGGCGCCGACGACTGCCGGGACGGGGATGGCTTCCTGGCGTACCAGGATGGCGAGGAGGTACGCCACGAGCGTGGCTGCTGCGACTGCGGGGGCGCTCTTGGCCCTGAGCCACCAGATCATCGCGAGGTCTCCTGGGCGCGGGGTGAGGGAGCCGCGGCGGGGTGGGTCGTGCAGTCGCGCAGTGCCTTGCTGTTGTGCTCGAACCACGCCAGTTGCTGGCTGCGGGGCAGCCGCAGGACGGCGGTGGCGACCGCGTTCTCGGGCTCCCCGTAACGCCCGGCCATGTCCTGGGGATCGGCGCCTGCGGTCCGGGCGAGCCATGCAGCGGTCGGCCCGTAGGCATCGGCACCGGGGAAGGGTCCGCGCTCGGCGCAGGCGGGTGGTCCGGAGGGGAGCAGTGCGGCGGCGACCCCGGAGCGGATCTGGGAGGGAGTGGGGTTGGGCCAGGCCCCGATGAACAAGGCGCCTTGCCTGGCCTGCTTGTCCATGGTGAGTTCGGCGGGGACGGTGAGGCCGGCCTGCTGCAGGCGACTGCGTGCGTCGGCGGCGTTCTGGCGGATCATGTCGGCTTGCCGGGAGAGTTCCGGCCACAGGCACACGCGTGGATTGTCCCCGGCGCATTGCAGTTGATCGGCGGGGCGGGCGTTCACAGGATCGGCGGGCAGTCCGTAGGCAAGCCATCCGCTGCCGGCCAAGCCGGCCACCAATGCAACAGTGACCAGGACGGTTCGTACGCGCCGGGCCAGCACGGTCAGGACCACCACAGCAGCCGCAATGACACCGAGAGCCAGGACGAGCGCGCTTGCCGCCGCGCGCCAGTCAGGGGTCTGCGACAGAGAGCAGCACGCGGACATTCCGCCTGTGACCATGTGGCGCAGCCACAGCGGTTCCATGGCGGCCGGGTACGCGGTCAGCACGAAGCTCAGGATCAGCGCCAAGGGAGCGGCCACGACCAGCGGCATGCGTCTGCCGAGCAGGAAACCCGCGAAGGAGTGGGCCGCAAGGACGACCAGCCAGACGAGCACGACGCCCACGGGCGGGGTGCCGATGTCAGGCTGGCCTGTGGAGATGGTCAGCGCCGCGGCGACCGCCATGCCGACGGCGCCCAGGACGAAGACTGGTGCCAGGAGTGGCAGGGCGATGGTGAGTCCGGAGCGGGTGGGGGCCCAATGGGTCACGTTGCCGCGTGTGAGGCGTGAGCCTTCCCAGGCGCTGGCGGTGGCGCAGGCCGGTGCCACGAAGTGCAGTGCGAAGTTGGCGTGCCCCAGCGCGCTGGGCCAGTATCCGGGAGTGACCCCGGCGGTGAGGTCGTCGGCCAACAGCAACGCGACAAAAGCGGCCAGCAGGGGTGCCAGCCACGTGGCGGAGGAGGAACGTAGAACGGTACGCCACAGCACGGCTCACACCTCCCTTGCGATGAGGTGGGTGTAGGCGGCTTCGGCGCGCCGGCCTTCGGGCGTGCCCGGGGCTGCGAGGGCCAGGAAGTCGTCCGTGTCGCCTTCGAAGCGAACCTGTCCCTTGTCGAGGACGACGACGTGGTCGTACATGGCGTCGAGGCCCTCGGTCTGATGGGTCGAGACCACGACCTGGATGTCGGCCAGCATCTGCGTCACCAGGTCGCGGAAGATCTGGCGCTGTGAGGGGTCGAGACCTGCTGTCGGTTCGTCGAGCAGCACGATTTCGCTGCTGTGGACGAGCGTTCCGGCTATGCCCATCCGCCGCAGCTGTCCGCCCGAGAGCTGGTGGCTCTTCCGTTCCGCCAGGCTGCCCAGCTTTACGCGCTCCAGGGCGTCCCGCGAGGCGTCCCATGCATCGGAGCGGGACATTCCCTAACCAGCCGATGTAGGCGACGTTTTCCCGCACCGTGAGCCCGGGCATCGGCTTGACGTTCTGCGGAAGCCAGCCCACCGCTTTGCGGTACGGCGCACGTAACGGCGCCTTTGCCGGATCAATCCCCCGCCATCTGACCGACCCCTCGGTGGGGTTGATCCACGAGGCGGCGATACCCATGAGGGTCGACTTCCCCGCGCCGTTCGGCCCGAGAAGGACTGTGGCCCTGTGCCCGATGGACAGATCGAGCCGATCGAATACAGGCACCTTCCGGCCGTACTGGAAAGAACACCGAGTGAATTGCAGAGACATGCCGACCTTGCTTGTCGCGAGCCGAACGAAGGACGGCCAGGAGCATCTTCGCGCTCCCGACCGACACTTCATCACCATCGAGTTACCAGGTCATCGTGACCGGCTTGGCGTCGAGGTCAAAGTTCCCGGTCCCGACGCCCCATTAGGGGCGCACCCGTCGTTGCAGCAAGCGCGACGAGAGGCGCACCCACGCGCCCCGCATGTCGTCCACCATGCGTTGCCGACAGCTGCGCGGTCACGGCATCACAAACAAGGAGGCGTTCCGCGGCCAGCCGGTGGGTTGTCAGCACACCGGCATCTCCAATGCTCCGGCGACTGGCTCGCCAGGCACGCCAAGGTGCGCTCCGACGCTTTGGGCAGTCACGTCTCCACTCCAAGACCCACACCGCACTTGAACGTGTTCAAAAACAGGTCTACAGTCACCGACGGCAACACTTTTGAACACGTTCAAGAAGGAGTGGGGACCGTGGACCTCACCGTCGTCGCATACGTCATCTATCTGCTTGTCAGCATCGGCCTCACCATCTGGGTCGCCCGCACTCTCAGCCGGAACGGGCGGATCTTCCTCGCCGATGTGCTGCACGGAAACGACAAGCTGGCGGATGCCGTCAACCACCTACTCGTGGTCGGGTTCTACCTCGTGAACCTCGGTTTCGTCGCGCTCTACCTGCAGGACGACGCCGTGATCGCCACTTCTCGGCAGGTGTTCGAGGCACTGTCGCAGAAGCTCGGCGTCGTGCTGCTGGTGCTCGGGCTGATGCACCTCGGCAACGTCTTCGCACTGAACAAGTTCCGCCGGCGCGGCATGATGGACCGGGAGCAGAACCCGCCGGTGCTGCCGCAGGGATACACCCAGCCCGGGCCCTGGGGCGCGCCCGCCGGTCAGGTTCAAGGATGACGGCGACCGCCGCCACCGCCGACCGGGGTGCCCCGAGCGCCCCGGTCCGCCGGCTCACCGTGCTGTACGACGCGCACTGCCCACTGTGCGCCTTCGTGCGCGACTGGCTCGCCCGACAGCGCCAACTGGTGCCGCTGGACCTGGTGCCGGCCGGAACGCAGGAGGCTCATCGGCGCCTGCCGGAACTCGACCACACCGCCACGCTGGAGGAGATCACCGTGGTCGGGGACGGCGGGCAGGTGTACCGGGGCGCCGCCGCCTGGGTCGTGTGCCTGTGGGCGCTGGACAAGTACCGGCCGCTGGCCCACAAGATCAGCACCCCCTCCGGGCTCCGCTTCGCGCGCGGCGCAGTGCTCACCGCGGCAAAATACCGACAGATGTACCAAGGCCCACAGCGCACGCCTTGGGAGACGGGCGCACCCGGCAGCAGCTGGGCCTCCCTGGCGACTCTCCCCGCCGCGACGGGCTGCCGCAGCGGTTGCGCCGTGCCCGATTAGGCTCTGACCGTGCCAGCACAGAACCAGACCCCACCGGCCAAGGCCAAGAGCGAGCAGACCCGCACCCTGATCCTGGAGACGGCGATGCGGCTGTTCCAGGAACGGGGCTACGACAAGACCACGATGCGAGCCATCGCCAAAGAGGCCGGGGTCTCCGTCGGGAATGCGTACTACTACTTCGCGAGCAAGGAGCACCTGATCCAGGGCTTCTACGACCGGATCGCCGCCGAGCACCGGGCGGCGGTCCGCGACGTGCTGGACCAGGAAACGGACCTGGAAGCACGGCTGGCCGGCGTACTGCGCGCCTGGCTGGACATCGCCACACCGTTCCACGAGTTCGCGGCCCAGTTCTTCAAAAACGCCGCCGACCCGGACAGCCCCCTCAGCCCCTTCTCGGCCGAATCCGAGCACGCCCGCCGCGCAGCCATCGACGTGCACCGCGAAGTACTGACCGGCTCGAAGGCGAAGGTCCCCGCCGAACTCGCCGACGTGCTGCCCGAGCTGATGTGGCTGTCCCAAATGGGACTCGTCCTTTACTGGGTCTTCGACCGTTCCCCCGGCCGCGAGCGCAGCCGCCAACTGGCCGGCCGCGGCGCACGACTGACCGCACGGGGGGTATCGCTGGCCCGCTTCCGGGTGCTGCGCCCCCTGGTCCACGAGGTGCACGAACTGTTCACCGACTTCCTGCCCGGTATGGCCCAGACAGCCGTGGCCCGCAAGGGGGCGAGAGAGTAACCAACCGCATACGGCATCACCTCCCACCACGTCCGGACGCTTCCCCGGATGGGCGCCGACACCGGTTGCTTCGCGCGGTAGCAGCAGGATCAGTAGCTCACCACGCACCAGTCCGTCCGAGCGAAGAACGAAGGCTTCCGTGCCCGGGCCATGACCCACATCCACGATCTCGTCCAGCACGCGATTCCGGTCAGCAAGCGCAGACGGCGGTTTCGAGAGGGAAGCCCTCACGGTCCAGTAGTCGACTCCGTCGATCATCTCCTCGACTCGATAGCCGAGTTGGGCGAGAGCGGGCACCGCTGAAGTGGAGACGTCATAGCCGGACCCCAGCAGTGGGTGACGACGGGAACCGCTGGGTCCAACAAGGGTGCGGCACCCGAACCGGGATGCCCGCGGTCGGCAGGCGCACCAGGCCCGGCAGGTGGCCTTGCTGCCAGCCGACGGCCCCACTCGAGTCACCGTCGTGCGCGCCCAGCCAGGAGCGGAGTCGCCATCGCCAAGAGGTTCCCCTTCCTCGGAACTGCTTGATCCGGTCGATCGACCGCTCGGCCTCGTTGTGTGATTTGTGCATCTCCTCGTCGAAGCCGGTGGGCTGCCGCCTTCGCCCCCAGTGCGCCTTCAGTGCTTACGCATCGTCTTCGTCATCCTCACAGACGTCGCGTACGAAGTGGAGGTCGAGGACGTACTGCTCAGGGGTTGGGTTGTTCTGCCAGGCTTGCCGGAGGGCATCGGGGGCGGAGTGTTCGGCAAGTTCGGCCACGATGCGGTCGTAGTAGTCGAGGGTGGCCCGGCGACCAGACCACCATGCGGTGCCGTGGTACACGCCGGGACGGGGCAGATCCATGGTTCCGGCAGGGCCGAAGGTGAGCTGATTGATGACGAGGCAGGCAGTGGTGGATTCGATAGTTACAGGAGTGCTGCCTTCGCAGTGGGCAGGGGGTGCCTGTGGCTCGCCCCAGAGTTGGCGGCCGAGACGGACGGAGCCGGCCGCCGTCTGGTGGTCCGCAACGGCCACCACCGACCGCGCACGGTGGTCACCGCGGCCGGCCCGGTCGAGGTCAAAGCCCCGCGGGTGAACGACCGCCGTATCGACGAGGAGACCGGCGAGCGCAAGCGGTTCTCTTCGAAGATCCTGCCGCCGTGGTGCCGCAAGTCGCCGAAGATCTCCGAGGTGCTGCCGCTGCTCTACCTGCACGGACTGTCGTCCGGAGACTTCGTGCCCGCGCTGGAGCAGTTCCTCGGCGGCACGGCCGGCCTGTCACCCGCGACGGTGACCCGGCTGACCAGGCAGTGGAGTGACGACCACGTCGCCTTCCAGGCCCGCGACCTGTCCGACCGGGACTTCGTCTACGTGTGGGCCGACGGGGTGCACCCGAAGGTGCGGCTCGGGCAGGCACACTCGTGCGTCCTGGTCCTGCTCGGCGTCCGCGCGGACGGCACCAAGGAGCTGATCGCCCTGGCGGAGGGGCTGCGCGAGTCCACCGAGTCGTGGGCCGACCTGTTGCGCGACTGCCGCCGCCGCGGGATGCGCGACCCCGAGTTGGTCGTCGGCGATGGCGCGATGGGCCTGTGGAAGGCGCTGGCCGAGGTGTTCCCGGCCGCCCGCCATCAGAGGTGCTGGGTCCACAAGGCCCGCAACGTCTCGAACGCCCTGCCGAGGTCCGCACAGCCGGGCGCAACCAAGGCGATGCAGGAGATCTACAACGCCGACGGCCGTACACATGCCGAGAAGGCGATCGAGGCGTTCGCCAGGACCTACGGCGCCAAGTGGCCCAAGGCGGTCGCAAAACCCACCGAGGACCGCGAGGAGCTGCTGGCGTTCTACGACTTCCCGGCAGAGCACTGGATTCACCTGCGGACCACGAATCCGATCGAGTCCACCTTCTCCACCGTCAAGCTCCGCACCAAGGTCACCCGCGGCGCCGGCAGCCCGGCCGCCGCCCTCGCAATGGTGTTCAAGCTCGTCGAGTCCGCCCAGGGCCGCTGGCGGGCGATCACCGGCGCCCACCTGGTCCCTCTGGTCCGCGCCGGCGCCCGCTTCGAGAACGGCGTCCTGGTCGAGCGCGAGGAGCAGGCCGCATGAACCTCCATGACGCCCACCAGGAAGGGCCACTCGAGTATGTCCGCTCCAACCGGCGGGCGATCCTGATCGACATCGGCGGCGTCCTCGTCCCGGACCACCTCACCGCGGCGGCCATCGAGTGGAGCGCCCGACTCGGGATTCCTCCGCAGGGCTTCCTCGACGCGCTGTTCGGGGGAAACGACGACCACGTGCTCATCGGTCGGACCAGTGAAGAGTCCTGGTGGAACGTCGTTCGAGACCGACTCGGCCTCGGCCCGGACCTGATCAGCGAGATCCGAAACGATCTCGCGTCCAGGGAAACCTGGGACGGCGCCCTCCTGGAGGGCCTGCGTCACCTTCGCGGCCGCGTGAAGATCGCCGTCGTCAGCAACGCCTGGCCGCACATGCGCAACAGGATGGCGAACGCCGGACTTCTGGAGATAGTGGATCTCGTCGTCTTGTCCTGCGAAATCGGGGTCGCGAAGCCCGACCCCCACATCTACACGGCGGCTCTCCGAGGTGTCGGTGCCCGTCCCGCCGAGGCCCTCTTCATCGACGACACCCCCGGACACGTCGCGGCCGCGAGCTCACTCGGCATCTCTGGCCACGTGCACACAAGCACGGCGGACACCCTCGCCCGGATCCAGAAGTTCCTGGACCTGGACGCCTGAGAGACCACCCCGCCCGACACCGCCCGGATCCAGAAGGCCCTGGACGGCTGCGCCCAGACCGGCCGGAACACCGTCGCCGTCCGCCTCCGATCCGGCGACGCCGCCCACAACGCCTTCCTCACCGGCCCCCTGACCATCCACCAGGGTGAGGTGCTGCTGCTGGACAGCGGTGTCACCCTGTACGGCTCGCGCAACCCCGCCGACTACCAGCAGTCCGGCAAGCCCAAGTGCGCCACCCTCGCCTCCTCCGGCGGCGGCTGCAGGCCGCTGGTCCACGTCGAGGGCGCCAACGCGGGCATCGAGGCGATCCGCACGGCCGACGGCAGCCAGGGCCGGATCGACGGCCGCGGCGACCAGACCATCTTGAACACGGGCACCAGCTGGTGGCAGCTCGCCACCGACGCCCAGAAGGCCGGGTCGAACCAGAACAACCCCCGCCTGATCCAGGCGGACGACTCCGACAACTTCACGCTCTACCACGTTGACCTGCTCAACTCGGCGAACTTCCACGTGGTCTACAACGACGGCAACGGCTTCACGGCCTGGGGCGTGCGGATCAAGACCCCCCGCCACCGCCCGCAACACCGACGGCATCGACCCGGCCGGCGCCACCAATGTCACCATCACCGACTCCTTCATCATGGACGGCCACGACGGCATCGCGATCAAGGGCGGCAACAAGGCCAGCAGCAACATCCCGGTCAGCGGCAACCACTTCTACGGCACCCACGGCATCTCGATCGGCAGCGAGACCAGCAGCGGCGTGACCAACGTGCTCTTCCGCGACAACACCCTCACCGGCACCGACGCGCTCGGCAACACCAGCGGCTCCAGCGCCGGCATCCGGATCAAGAGCTCTCCCGCCAACGGCGGCAAGGTCACCGACGTCGGCTACCTGAACACCTGCCTCGACGCGGTGCGCGCCCCGCTCGTCTTCGACACCCACTACTCGGGCGGCAGCGGCCCCAACACCCCCTGGTTCACCGGCATCACCGTTGACGGCGTCACCGCCACTCACTCTCCCGGCGGCGCCAAGTCCACCCTCGTCGGACTCGACCCGGCCCACCCGCTCCAGGTGACCCTGGAACACCTCAACCTCGACGCCACCACGACAACCGCCGCCAACGCCCACATCAGCGCGGCCGACACCAACCTCCACCCGTCCGGCTCCGGCGTCACCGTGACGCCCACCAACAGCCCAGGCAGGGCCCCCACCTGCGCCTTCCGCGCCTTCCCCGCCCTCTGATCCCCTCGACGACCGGGCCATCCGCCCGCTCGGCCGAGGGGTTTTCTTGAAGGCCGGACAGCCCGCCGGATCCGCCGGATCCGGCGGGCTGTCCGCTGAGCTGAGGGCCGACTGCCGCCTGATCGCTACCCCCGCGGTGAGCGGCGATCACGAGTGACGGGTACGTAGGAAGCTTCGCACCGGTCCGGGGCATTGCGGATCCGGGGCCGTGGGCGGGCCGGCAGGTCGAGGCGGCGGTCCCAGGGCGGGAAGTCCTTCGGCAGCGCGCGCCACTTGCAGCCGGTGTCGACGACGTAGCGGATCGCGTCGACGATCTCCCGGCGCGGATGCTTCTCCGGGCGCCCGCCGACCCTCGTCTCGCCGACCGGGGTCGGCAGCAGCGGCTCGATGAGCGCCCCCTCGTCGTCGAAGGTGTCCGAGGGGTAGCAGCGTCGGCGCGTCACGAACTCCCCTCCGGGTTTCGAGACAGGCAGTTGGCGGGCCCGGCCGCGCAGGCGGCCGGGACCGGGTGATCGGTGAGGGTCAGGCGTCGCTGTAGCCGGCGATCACGTCGAGCGTGGACTCCACCGAACTGAGCTGGGTGTTCAGGTGCTTGATCCAGCGGCCCTTGGGCTGCAGGACGGCGTGCGGGGCGACGACGCCGGCGATGAACCGGCGGATCTCGGTGAGTTTCTCGCGGATCACCGCGACCTCGTATACCTGGAGCTCGACGGGGTCGGAGTAGAACGTGTAGCCGCCCGCCCTGCTCCAGATCAGCGGCGGCCAGTTCCGCTCGGCGATGATGTCGCGCAGGCAGGCCAGACCCGCTCTGACCTGGCTCTTGCTGAGCGCCGAGGCCCGGACGAGCTGGTCGAAGGCCTGATCTCCTGCCGACCACTGGTTGATCACAACATCACACAGACCCTAGTCCGCGCGCAGGGCCGTCATGGGCGAGACCGCCGCTGAACGCAGGGCCGGGATCACAGACGCGCCCAGCACGAGGGCCAGGGCCCCCACCAACGTCACCGTCAACTGCCCGTACGGGATCGTGGGGCTGCTGAGACCGGGCAGCGCACCGAGCATCATCCGGCCGTAGAGCGAGCCCAGCGTGACGCCGAGGACGGCCGCGTACAAGCCGAGCAGTCCGGCTTCCCAAGCCGTCACGGAGCGCAGGCGTGAGCCGCGCATACCCACCGCTCGCAGGACACCGTTCTCTCTTTCGCGTTCCATCGAGGACAGGGTCAGGGTGATCGCCACGCCTACGAGCGATACCAGCACGGTGATGCCGACCAGCCCCAGTGCCGTGATCCGCAGCTGACTGATCAACTGTCGCAGAGAGGCCCGGTCTTCGCCCGGATAAGACAGGTGGAGCGAAGCGTTCAAAGGCAGCGCTCTGTCCAACGGAGCGCGCAGCGACAGCGGGTTGTCTCGGTGGACGGCGGTGATGTACAAGGACCGTACAGGGGCGAGAGGCGCCAGTTCGGCGAAGTCCCCCGGCAGGACGGCGACACCGCCCAGCATGTAGGCGTCGTCCGGATGGATCAGGGCCACTTCGGCGCTGGACTTCCCGCCGCCGGACACGCGCAGCGAGATCCGGTCGCCGGGACGGACCCCCAGCGACTGTGCCACGGACGTGGAGATGGCTGCCTGGCCACGCCGCAGGTCTCCGCCGTGGGAGTCGCGTTGGCTGTCGGCGAGCAGTGCGGGGATCGCGGCAGGATCGAGGCCTCGGATCTCCGTCTCCTGGTGGCGGCCGTTGCCGCCGAGGGCGACGCCGTCCACCCGGGTGACGGGCACCACCGCGTCGGTCTCGGGCTGTGCCGCCACCGCCTTCACTACGGCAGGGGTGAGCGCCGACGGGCCGGTGCGCGACGCGTCGAGCACGACGTCGACCGGGTCGCGCTCCCGTAGCCGCCGGTCCGTGCCCTTCTCCACCGAAGCCAGTGTAACGAGCACCGCGGCGACCATGGTGAAGCCCAGGGTGAGGACCGTCGCGCAGGCCGCGGTCCGGCGCGCGGCACGGCCCAGGTTGCGCACCGCCAGAGCACCGTCCAGCCCCGCGACCGCCCGCACGGGCCGGTGAAGGGCGAGTGTCGCGCGGCGCAGCAGTGCCGGCCCGAGCGCGAGGAGGCAACCGAACAGAGCGACCGCGGAGGCGACTGAGCCGACCGCCGCCACGGCACCGCCCGCGCCGCCGAGCCCGGCGAGGGCGATGAGCAGGAGCGCGCAGCCCAGGCAGAGCGCTCCGATCAGCGCGCGCGTCCGGCCGATGTGGTCCGGTGCGTGGCGGGTGGCCGCCACGGACAGGGCGGCGACCGGTGCGACGCGCGCTGCGGCTCTCGCTGCCGGCATCGCCGCGACCAGGGCAGCCAGCACGGAAACGAGCACACCTGCGGACAGTGAGGGTGCCGAGATCGCGGGGCCGGGCAGATCTGTGATTCCGGTGATCGCGAAGGCGCAGCAGATCGCCGCGACCGTTCCGACCGCACCGGCGATCAGCCCGGAACCCGCGGCCTGTAGCAGCACGGACCGCATTACCTGCCCCGGCCGGGCGCCCACGCAGCGCAGCAGGGCCAGCCGTGTCTGGTCCCGCACGAGCAGCACCCGATACGTCGTGGAGACGATCAGGGTTCCGGCGAGCAGGGCCACTACGACGAAGATCGTGAGCAGGGTGGACACGGTGGTGACCCACTTGGGTCCGCTCTCCGCGCGCAGTTTGGACGCGGTGCGTACGGAGAAGCCTCTGCCCAGCTCGGCCTGGACCGTGGACGCCACGTCGGCAGCGGGGCGGTCCGGGACGCGGAGCAGCGTCTGCTGCCAGCCGCCGGTGCCCAGCCACGAGCGGGCGTTGGTGGGCGTGGTGAGCACGGCGGTTCCCATGGCCGAGGGGGCCTGGACGACGCCCGAGACCTTCACGGTCACCGTTCGGGCAGGAGCGTCCTGGGAGGTCGCCGAGCCGACGCCGGCCTGCGGAACGAGTGTGATCCGGCTGCCGACTCCCATGCCTGGCAGGTCGGCCAGCATCCGGGTGAGCACGACCTCACCGGGCCCGTCCGGAAGCGTGCCCTGCAACGGGCGGATGACGGACTGCGGCCCCGTGAGCGCCGTGCCGATCAGCGGGTAGGGGTCACGGCCCGCACCTTTCAGAAGCACGCTGCCGGTGGCCACGGGTTGGACCTCGGCCACTCCCGGTACGTTCTTGAGTTCCTCGACCCTCTTGTCGTCGAGCGGCTGGGTGCCTTCCGTGCCGACCACCACGGCCGTGCCCGCGGCGACCGGCGAGAGGTCGTCGGCCAACTGCCGCTTCAGGGTGTCGGTGAAGACGATCGAACCGGCCAGGAAGAAAGCCGTCACCATCAGTGTGCAGCCGGTGAGCAGCAGCCGTGACGGCCTGGCCGCGATCTGCCGTATCGCCGCCTTGGTCAGCCCCGATGCCCTCAACGCCCTCACCGCTTCCCCGGGTTCTGGAGCGCGTCGAGTACGGACTCGGGGGTGGGTCCGTCGACCCTGCCGCTGATGCGACCGTCCAGCAGCAGCACGACGCGGTCGGAATAGGAGGCCGCCACCGGGTCGTGCGTGACCATCACCACCGTCTGCCCGAACTCGCGGGTGGAGTAGCGCAGGAACTCCAATACGTGCCGGCCGGAGCCGGCGTCTAGATTGCCGGTGGGCTCGTCCGCGAAGACGACTGCGGGACGGGCCGCCAGCGCGCGAGCGATGCCGATGCGCTGCTGCTGTCCGCCGGACAACTCCGAGGGGCGGCGCGAGAGTTGATCACCGATCTGAAGGGTGTTCACGAGCGTGTCCAGCCAGTCCTGGTCGGGGCGGCGGCCCGCTATCTCCAGCGGTAGCAGAATGTTCTCGGAGCCGTTCAACTCTGGTAGCAGGTGGTACTGCTGGAAGACGAAGCCGATGCGGTCGCGACGCAGGTCCGTGCGCTGTCGCTCGGACAGTGCGGTGATCTCGGTGTCCTCCAGAGTGATCGTGCCGGAGGACGGACGGTCCAGGCCGGCAAGGCAGTGCATCAGGGTGGACTTCCCGGATCCGGAAGGTCCCATGACGGCCACGAAGCTTCCCTCGCCGATCTCCAGGTCGACTCCGCGCAGTGCCTGGACGCCGACCGACGCGGCGGTGCCGGGCTTTTCCGCCCCGTACACCTTGGTGACGCCGGTCGCGCGGACCGCCGTGCGAGCGGCCACGCTCGTCAAAGTCATCGGATCAGCCCTTCAGGTGGATGGAGCACGACAGGAAGCCCCTGGCGTTGGGCTTGTTCTGCTCATCCTTGAGCTTGCCGTCGACGTAGATACGGCAGACGGTGCCGGGTTTCGGGTTCTTGACGCCCAGATCGTTGAAGCCGAAGCCGACGTTCTGGGCCTTGTTCCAGGGCAGCTTCTGATTGAGCGCCGTCTTCCCGTTGCTGTCACCGGAGAAGGCGTAGCCGACATCGGCGCTGCCGGGACCTGTCACCTCCATCTTCACGTCCCAGCTTTGGCCGAAGAGGCCGCAGCCGGTGAGCGACACGGCTGCCACAACCACGGATCCCGTCGCCAGCAGGGACCTGACATGTGTACGGAACGCGGGGAACTTCACAGCAACTCCTGGTGACGGGAGGATCTTTTGCCTGGACACGCACCATTGTGGGGAGCGGCCGACGGGTCGCGATGCCGTCGAAAGACGGTATTCGCTCTGGCGGCATCGGCCGAAAGTACGTATCGGCCTGCTCCGTTCCGAGGGCCGGCGAACGGCCGTCTAAACTCCTCACCATGCCCCGCCCTATCCCGCGTCCCTCCCCCGGGACGGTCGCCGCACTGTGTCTGAGCGCGCTGCTCGTGCTGCTCGACGCATCCGTGGTGAGCTTCAGCTACGTCGGCCTTGCGGTGGTCGCCAGCGGGGTCATGGCGCTGGGCGCCGCCGCCGCGCAGTTGCGGCTGTACCGGTTCGGACGGCAGTGGACGGCAGGCGCGCTGTGCGTCGTCGTGGCGACCGTCTCGTTGCTGACCACGTCCCTGGTGAAGGGCACCGTGCTCCAGCGCACCCCCGGTTGGGTCGAACTTCTCGGGCTTCTGGTGCTGTTGTGCCTTTCCTGCCGGTATGGACGACCTGTGCCGCTCATGTTGTCGGTGGTCCCGCTCTTCGTGGCGGTCGTACGGATCGAGGGCCGCGCTCCAACGCTGTCGGATCTGCCGGTGCTCAATGACATCGACGGCCTGTTCACCCTGCTGCCGGTGGGTTTCGTGCTGCTGGGCGGCTACCTGCGAGCCGAGGACGGCAGACGCAGGACCGCCGCGGAGAACGTACGCCAGGCAGAACGCCTGGACCTCGCCCGCGACTTGCACGATCACGTGGCCCACTACGTCACGGCCATGGTCGTCCAGGCCCAGGCTGGTGAACCCACCGCGGAACGTGACCCGGCCACGGCACGCAAGCTGTTCGCCAACATCGAGCGGACCGGCCAGGAAGGGCTGGTGGCGATGAGCCGCATGGTCCGACTCCTGCGCAAAGCGGACGGAGCCGTGGCGGAGGCACCCGTCACCCCCGCCATGACGAGGATCGAGGAGCTCGTCCACCAGTTCAGCGGCACCGGCCAGCAGGCCTGGCTGGACATAGCCGACGACGTGGACGGTACCGTCTGGTCGCCACAACTCGCCAAGTCCGTGGAACGACTGGTCCAGGAGGGCCTGACCAACATCCGCAAGCACGCCCGCACCGCGACCACCGTGCATGTCAAGCTGGGAACCGACGGAGACCGACTGGTCGTCCGCGTACGTGACAACGCGAGCGGTCAGCAACGCGGCCGGGTCTGGTTCCGCCCCAGCGGTTTCGGCATGGTCGGCCTGTCGGAGCGGGTGGTCGAGCTGGGCGGTGAGCTCAGCAGCGGCCCCATGCCGGAGGGCGGCTGGGAGCTGGCTGCGTCGATACCCATGAAGTGAGGGAGTGGGGACCCGTAGTGAGCGTCTCTGTGGTGATCGCCGACGATCAAGAGATGGTGCGGATGGGCTTCCGCCTCATCCTGGAGGGGCAAGACGACATCTCCGTGATCGGGGAGGCCTCCGACGGCGCGGAGGCGGTCGAGGCAGTTCACCGGCTGCGGCCGGACGTCTGCTTGATGGACATCCGCATGCCGAAACTGGACGGCCTGGAGGCGACCAGGCGCCTGCGCCAGGCACAGGGAGCCGCGACGGACGGTACAAAGATCGTCATCGTGACGACGTTCGACATGGACGAGTACGTCTACGGAGCGCTCCGCGCCGGTGCCAGTGGCTTCGTGGTCAAGAACTCCGGCCCCCGGCTGCTGATCGAAGCAGTGCATGCCGCTGTCAAAGGTGACTCCCTCATCTCGCCGTCCGTCACCGTTCGGCTCCTGGAACACCTGAGCAAACCGTCACGCGCTGAGACCGCGGCCGCCGCCGCACGACGGCTCACTCCCCAGGAACTCAAGGTCGTGAGCCGGGTCGCCCGCGGGCACACGAACAACGAGATCGCCGCACAACTGACTCTCTCGCTCAGCACCATCAAGAGCCACCTCAGCCGGGTCCAGGACAAACTGCCGGCCCGCAACCGTGTGGAGATCGCAGCCTGGGCCTGGGAACACGGCGTCGTCCGCTGAAGCCACCGCGGTCCTGAGCCCGTAGGACCTTGTTGGTCGATGTGACCTCAGCTGTCTGCTGTGGTGCTCATGCCGCCAGTGTGAGGGCGAGTTGTTCGTCGTGGGAGACGTGGGTGGTGCCGAGTGGAGTTCCGGTCCGCCCTGTCCTGAGAACGCATGGTCAACGATGTCCTGAGTGGGCGTTGGATCCCGATTCGAAATGACCATTTAGGCCATCTCGCGGCGTTCTGTCCGAGGGCTTGGCCGCCCGGTTCGCTGCATGCGGGGGCTAGGGCGCTTCTGATGGATCTCCGCGGCGTCGCGGCGCCTGCCACGCACGCTCGCGGCGTTGCCGAAATGCCCCCATAGCTCCGCTATGAAGACATCCCGGCGCCTTGCGATCGCACGCACCAGGCGCCGCTCCTTCTTCCACGGAGATCCATCAGAAGCGCCCTAGGGCAGCCCGTCGACGGGATCCACGAGACCGGCAAAGCGAACGAACCAGCTGGCTTTCAGGCCAGACACGCTTCATGGGCTGTTTCGGTCAAAATCGCCGAGTGCGAGGCCGGCGGCCGACCTCGCAAATCTCCATAAAAGCTATTTACCCTGCAAGTCGGGCATGGAACAAACCGGGCTTCAGCATGCATCAGCGGATCAAACGCCCACCGAGATCGAACGGTCCCGAAACCTCAACTGCCCACCAGTGAGGGCGCTATCCACAACTCTTGACAATTGCTCGCTCCTCGGCGCCCGGCCGGGCATGGTCGCGGCGCATACCGGTCGTCAACCGTTTCTTGAGCATTCAGCTGACTGCTCCTGAACGTTGTCGCGCACCGCCTCTACGGTCCTTGAGGCTTTCGAAGGAAGGGACTCATGGACGCACTCCTCGCAGTCCGGGCTCGGGGGATCACCAAGTGGTTCGGCGACGTCGTCGCACTCGACGGCGTCGACCTGGATGTGACGCAGGGGCGGATTCACGGCCTGGTCGGACCGAACGGCGCCGGCAAGACGACCCTGCTCGGCCTTCTGCTGGGTCTGTCCGTCGCCGACAGCGGCAGCCTCCGGATCCTGGGTACGCCGGTGGGGCGGGTGCTCGACGCTCCGGACGGTGTCGCGGGCTTCGTGGACGGACCCGGTCTCTACCCCTCGCTCACCGCCCGGCAGAACCTCGCCGCGCTGGCCGCGCTCCGCGGTGACGACGCGCGGACGACGGCGATCGACGACGCGCTGGCGCAGGTCGGGCTCACCGATGTCGCCGACGACCGGGCGCGCGGCTTCTCCCTCGGCATGCGACAGCGGCTGGGGCTGGCCGCGGCGCTGCTCACCAAGCCCCGGCTGCTCGTGCTCGACGAGCCGTCCAACGGCCTGGATCCGGCCGGCAAGAAGCATGTGCACGGTGTCCTGACCCGGCTCGCGGCGGACGGCACCGGCGTCGTGCTCTCCAGTCACCGCATGGACGACGTCGAGGCCCTGTGCTCCGACGTCAGCATCCTCGCCGCCGGACGGATCGTCTTCTCCGGACCGTTGAGCGAACTGGCCGCCGAGGAGCGGGAACTCGACTACCGCGTACGCACCTCCGACGCGCACGCCGCCCGCCGACTGGCCGCCGAGGCAGACGGGATCCGCCTCGTCGAAGACGCCGGGGCGCGGCACGAGGCGCAGGTGCTCGTCGTGCGCGCGCCGGTGCCTGCCCTCGACGAGCTGGTGGTGCGGCTGGTGCGGGCGGGCGTCGCGGTACGCGAGCTCTCCCCCGTGGTATCGCCGCTGGAGGCCGCGTTCCTCGCCCTCACCGAACCCGAGGAGGGCGCGCGATGAACGCGACCCTCACGGACGCCCACGCCCGGCCCCACGGTGCCGGTACCCGCCGCGCCTCGGTGGCGCGTGGCTACCGCTTCGAGCTGGTCAAGCTGGTCTCGCAGTGGCGGATCCGCCTGCTGGTTCTCGCCTGCTGGATCGCGCCGGCGCTCTTCGTCGCCGCGGTGGGCCAACAGAGCACGCTCCCCGTCGACACCCTCTTCGGCCGCTGGATGCACGCCACGGGATGGGCCGGATCACTGGTGATGCTCGGTTTCGCGGGCACCTGGGCGCTTCCGCTGCTGACCTCGGTGGTCGCCGGCGACGTGTTCGCCGCCGAGGACCGGCTCGGCACCTGGCGCCACCTGCTCGTGGCGGTCCGGTCGCCCAGGCGGATCTTCGCCGCGAAGGCGCTCGCCAGCCTCACCGTCCTGATGCTGCTCGTGGCCGGGCTGGCCTGTTCCAGCGCGGCCGGTGGGGTCGTGGCGGTCGGCAACCAGCCGCTGGTCGGCCTCGACGGCCACCTGCTGACGCCGGCGGACGCCGCCGTCAAGGTCCTGCTCGCCTGGGTCTGCGTCCTCGCTCCGGCCCTCTCCCTCGCCGGGATCGGACTGCTCGGCTCCGTCGCGCTGGGGCGCTCCCCGATGGGACTGCTGGTGCCCGTCCTCGTCGCCCTCGCGATGCAGCTCGCCCAGATGATGCCACTGCCCGTCGCCGTCCGCCTCGCCCTGCCCAGCTACGCCTTCATCGCCTGGAACGGTCTGTTCACCGGCCCGGCCCAGCTCGCCCCGCTCCTGATCGGCATCGGTGTCAGCCTGGCGTGGGCCGTGCTGGCGACGGCGCTGGCCTACCTGCTGTTCCTGCGGCGCGACTTCACGAACCTGAGCCACGACGGTTCGGGGCGCCGCACGGTCACCGTCGGAGTCCTGCCGCTGGCCGGGCTGGTCGCCGTGACGATGGCGGTCCTGGCCACGTCGGCCACGGCCACCGGCTCCGGCATCGAGCAGGACAAGGTGCAGCGCTCGGTCGCCACGGCGTTCGCCCACCTGTACCGCATGCAGACCGAGCAGCTCCACCGGCCCCACGTCACCGAAGCCCGGCTCAAAGCCGAGGCGACGTGCACCAAGGGTGACCTCCGGACTGCCGCGCAAGGGGCGGGCAACGACTGGCGCTGCGTCGTCTCCTGGCACCTCCCCGGCGTCGACGCCGCCGGCCAGGCCGTCTATCAGCTCGACGTGACCCCGGATGGGCGGTTCATGGCCGACGGCGATGGACCGAAGGAAGTCAACGGCTACTTCCTGGTGCACACCCCGCAGGGCGACACACCCAACCCGCTGTGGCAGTTCGACGGCAATGTCGCGCTGCTCGCCACCTCGAAGGGATGACTCCATGCAGGTCATACGCCGCCGTCGGCATGACGAGAACGACGGTGCCGGCAATCTCCGCAGACGTTTCAGCCGCCGCGGCACCCTGGCCACGGCCACCGCGGTCGTTCTCGCCGCCACCGCCGGCATCGGTTACGCCCAGACGCACCAGTTCGGCACCGAACAGGTCGGCCAGAAGACGGCTGACGGCCAGGTCGTCTCCAGCGACCAGTACATCGCCCCGTACGGCGACCGCCTCGTCATCGACAACGGCAAGATCATGTCGTCCTCGGTCAGCCCGGACGGCACCCACGTCGCGGCCTCGCTGACCGACGGTGGAGCGGCGCTGGCCATCGTCGACCGCAAGAACTGGAAGGTGCAGCAGTACGTCAGCGCCTCCGCATCGTCGAACCCGCGCATCAGCGGCAACTCCGTGGGCCAGGAAGGCCCCACGTACTCGCCCGACGGCAAGCAGCTGTGGCTGGGCCAGACCGACGGCTACACCAAGTTCACCGTGAGCCCGGACGGCAGCGTCACCGACCCGACGTTCATCACGATCCCGGCGGACGGATCCAAGCACGCGCTGGTGGGTGAGCCGGTGTTCTCGTCCGACGGCTCCACCGTGTACGCCGCGGTCAACGGCCAGAACAAGGTGGTCGCCCTCGATGCGGCGACCGGAGCCGTCAAGCACAGCTGGGCCGTGGGCAACGCCCCGCGTGGCATGGTCGAGGTCGGCCACAAGCTCTACGTCAGCAACGAGGGCGGCCGTCCGGCCAGGCCCGGCGACACCACGATCAACTCCTACGACACCCAGGTGCCCGCCGATCCGAAGACCGGTGCCACCACCACCGGCACGGTCAGCGTCATCGACCTGGCGAAGCCGGGTGCCGCCGTCAGGAGCATCGACGTCGGTCTGCACCCGACCGCCCTGTACGCCAAGGGCGGGGCGCTGTTCGTCACCAACACCGCCACCAACGACGTGTCGGTCATCAGCACCGCCCGCGACAAGGTCGTGCAGACCATCGCCACCCGTCCGTGGCCGGAGGCGTCGGTGGGTTACGAGCCCAACGCGGTGACGCTCACCGACGACGGTCATCTGCTGGTGACGCTCGGCCGCGCCAACGCGGTCGCCGTGTACAAGTACAAGAGCCCGCAGGAGCCGGTCGGCTACGTCGGCCTGCTCCCCACGGACTACTTCCCCTCGCAGATCGCCACCGTCGGCAAACAGGTGCTGGTCTCCAACACCCGTGGTACCGACGCCCGCCGCCCCAACGCCAGCGGCGCGCACGGCACCCACGACACCACCTCCAGCCTGCAGCGGTTCACCCTGCCCGACGACAGCGTCATCAGGTCCGAGACGGCCAAGGTCTTCAAGCAGAACGGCTGGACGGGCGACTCGGTCAGGAAGACCGACGGCAGGAGCCACGCGAAGCCGACAGCGGTCCCGAAGCGGCTCGGCGACCCCTCGACGATCAAGCACGTCTTCCTGATCGTGAAGGAGAACCGGACCTACGACCAGGTCTTCGGCGACATCCCGCGGGGCAACGGCGATCCGAAGCTGACGCAGTTCGGCGAGAACGTCACGCCGAACCAGCATGCGCTGGCCAAGCAGTTCGGGCTGTACGACAACACCTACGACATCGGCACGAACTCCGCCGAGGGCCACAACTGGCTGATGCAGAGCGACAATCCGGAGTACACCGAATCCTCGGCCGGTGAGTACCAGCGCAGCTACGACACCGAGAACGACGCGCTCGGCCACCAGAAGTCCGGTTTCCTGTGGACCGGTGCGCAGGCGGCAGGCAGGTCCGTCAAGGACTTCGGTGAGTTCCAGTCGGTGGAGAGCAAGCCGTCCGGAGCGTCCTGGCAGAACCTCTACTGCGACGCCAGGACCATGGACGCCACCGGGAAGCCCACGGCCTACCCCATCAAGACCGGGTCGGCGATCCCCTCGCTCAACGGCGTGTCGGTGCCCGGCTTCCCGATGTTCGACCTCGACGTCCCGGACGTCTACAAGTACCAGGTCTGGAAGCGGGACTTCGAGAAGAACGGGCCGGCGAACCTGAACATGTTCTGGTTCTCCAACGACCACACCGGTGGCCCCGCGAGCCCGTCCGCCCAGGTCGCGGACAACGACCTCGCGGTCGGCAAGATGGTCGACAGGATCTCGCACAGCAAGTACTGGAAGGACTCGGCCGTCTTCGTCGTCGAGGACGACTCCCAGGCCGGCCTCGACCACGTGGACGGGCACCGGGCCCCGATCCAGATCATCAGCCCCTGGGCACAGCACGGCAGGACCGACAGCCACTACTACACCCAGATCACGATGATCCGGACCATCGAGCAGATCCTCGGGATCCACCCGATGAACCAGAAGGACAGCGCGGCCAGCCCCATGAGCGGCGCCTTCACCTCCCGCCCGGACACCACCCCGTTCACGGCGCAGCCCAACCGCGTCCCCCTCACCGACGGCCTGAAGACCCAGCCGCCCTGCGGCTCGGACACCCCGGCACCGCAGAGCCCCAGGGCAGCGGCCGTCTCACCCGCGAAGGTACCCGCGGACCAGCAGGATCTGGCGGCGACCTGGGACAAGTGGAAGTCCAAGCAGCACCTGACCGGCCCCCACGCCGTCCCCGACTACGCCAACCCCGCCCAGATGAACCACCTCACCTGGTACGAGACCCACAACTGGAACAGGCCGTACCCGGGCGAGAACAAGATCTTCGCGCCGCAGGACGTGCCGGGCGCGTACCTTCCCTCCTCGGAGAACGACGGCTGATGCCCGCTGGAAGCTGAGGAGCGAGTGGCATCACCACGGCCCGACGGCCAGGCCGTCGGGCCGTCTCCCGTCCACCCGGCCAGGCGTCGAGGTCCACCATCCGGAAGACCTCGACATGCCGCGTTCACCGATGGGCGGCCAGCACCGCCGCGAGGCCCTCTTGTAGATCTTTGACGAAGTACTCGGGAACCTCCAACGACGGGAAATGCCCCCCGCTTTCGGGCGACCTCCATCGGACGATCCGTCGGTACCGCTCCTGTGCCCAGGCGCGTGGACACTTCTCGATGTCGCGGGGATACATGGTGATTGCCGAGGGGACGTCGACCCGGAGTTCGGGGTCCAGCGCGTTGTGGCTTTCGTAGTAGATGCGGGCCGCCGACGCGCCGGTCCGCGTCAGCCAATACAGGGTGACGTCGTCGAGAACGCGGTCTTGGGAAATCGTCTCGAACGGGCTGTCCTCGGTGTCCGACCACTCGGCGAACTTGTCGAGGATCCAGGCGAGAAGCCCGACCGGTGAGTCGACGAGCGAGTAGCCGATGGTCTGCGGTCGGGTCGCCTGCTGCTTCGCGTACGCCGCGCGGTGGCGCCAGAAATCGCGGGTCTCCTCGGCCCACTCGCGCTCGACCGCCGTCAGCCCGTCCGTTGTCGACCCGGGCGGTCCCTCCGCGAACGTGGTGTGGATGCCGAGAACGTGCGCCGGGAACCTGCCGCCGAGAACCGTGGTGATATTGCCTCCCCAGTCGCCGCCGTGGGCGACGAACTTGTCGTAGCCGAGCCTTCCCATCAGTTCCACCCATGCGGCCGCGATCTTTTCGGTTCCCCAACCGGTGGTGGCCGGTTTGTCGCTGTAACCAAAGCCTGGTAGCGACGGGACCACGACGTGGAACGCCGGCGCGTCCGCATCGTTCGGATCTGCCAGTTCGTCCACGACGTCGACGAACTCAGCGATGCTGCCCGGCCAGCCGTGCGTCAAGATCAGCGGAGTGGCATCCGTGCGCGCGGAGCGGCGGTGCAGGAAGTGGATTCCCAGATCATCGATGGTCGTGCGGAACTGGCCGATCCGGTCCAGGCGTGCTTCGAACGACCGCCAGTCGTACCCGGTGCGCCAGTAGTTCACGACATCGACGAGGTCGGCGAGCGGAACGCCCTGTTCCCATCGGCGGGGGTCGGGCGCGGCGCGATGGACCGTCTCGGTCTCCGGAAGGCGCGCCGCGGCCAGTCGCGCGCGCAGATCGTCGAGGTCGGCGTCAGTCGCGCGGGCTTCAAAGGCTTGCACGTCGCTGGTTGGACGGGGCATGGGACCTCCTGACCTAGTGGAACCGGCTAAGGCGGTTCTAGCAGTCTTCCGGGCGACGCTGCAACCCTCTAAGGTGGTTCCATGCGTGCTGAGTTCCCTGACTTCCGCCTCGGTAAGGTGCTGGCGACCAGCTTCACGGGGACGCTGTCGGAGCGTCATGGCGACGCCGTGGAGCGCATCCCCGCGCCGCACCGGCTCATCGACTGGCTGGCAGTGAACGGCCTCGCCGTGGACTCCTGCACCCCTGCCCAGCTCGACCTCGCTCGGGAACTGCGGGAGTCGATTCACGCCGCCGCGACAGCGGCCGCGACCCAGGACGCTCTCCCCGCATCCGCCGTCCACGTCATCAACGACTGCAGCGCTCAGGGGCGGGCCGCGGCCGTCCTGACGCCCGAAGGCAAGCGGCGATGGCGGCTCAGCTCGGCTTCCCGCGTGGAAGATGCCCTCGGCGTGATCGCCGCCGACGCGATCAGCATCATCGCGGGCGAACGCGACGGTAAATTGGCCTTGTGCGCATCGCCGACCTGCCGAGCCGCCTTCTTCGACACCAGCCAAAGCCGCACCCGCAAATGGTGCGACATGAACACGTGCGGGAATCGTCAGAAGAAAGCGCGCTTCCATGCCAACCGACGCAAGAACCCCGGATCAGCGGAGTGATTGATTCTGCGGACGATGCGGTGGGTCCGGCCCCGCGTCGGGCATCCCGCCTTCGGCCGGGCACATGGCCGGGACTCGTTGCCGCGGTATGGGGGATCCTGTTCGCGGTACCCAGTTTCGCCTGGGCGACGGGATTCACCTTCGGCGCGCGGACGACGGTGTCGCCGTCCCTGGTGAAGCTCGCCGAGGACCGGGTGGCGTGGTTCGTGGCCGTCCTGTGGGTGACGGGTCTGCTGAAGCTCTTGGGGGCCCTGATCGGTGTCGGCCTGACACGGCGGCGCGGCAGGTGGATCGGCCGTCTCCTGGTGTTCTGTGGCGGCGGCGCGGCGGTGTTGCTCGTCTGGCACGGGTGTCTGTTCGTCGCCCATGGGGTGCTGGTCGAGGTCGGCAGCCTCACGGTCGCGCCCGACCTGGCCGGGCTGACCCGCTGGTACCTCTTCCTGTGGGGACCGTGGTTCGTCGGCGGCGGTCTGGCTTTCGCCGTGGCCACCGCACGGTATGTCCGACGACCGGGCGCCGGGGGCGAGTTGCGACTATACGGAGCCGTGGGGGCGCTGGGCGCGTTGCTCCTGTCGCTGGCGTCGATGATCACCGGGATCGGTTGAGGACCGTCGGACAGCTGCCGGACGCCGGTCCGGGACATGGGGGATGACCTCCCCCGCCAGGCGCCGGATCGGCGGGATGACGAACCGGGTCCGGCACGTTCATGTGCCGGACCCGGCGGTGTCAGCCATTCATGGCCGCCCAGAACTCCTCGAAGGACATCTTGCGGTCGCCGTCGGTGTCGAGGGAGTCGATCAGCTCCTGAGCCTGCGCCTCGGTGATCTCCGAACCCTCCAGCTCCGCAACGACCTTCTGGTACTCCTCCGCGGTGACCTGACCGTCCCCGTCGAGGTCGTAGCGCTCGAAGACCTTCCGCGCCGCCTTCTCCACGATGTCCGCCATGTGCTCCGCCCTTCAGTGATCTTCGTTGACGGGCCCAGGTTATCCGTCCGTCCGGAGCGACGACGGCGCGGCCGGGCGGCTTCACCGGCGGCCGGCGAGCGGCTTCGACTGCGGGGTCGCGGCGGTGTGTTCCAGGTCGTGGCCGCGGGTCTCGGCGGTGAGCCAGACCGCGGTGGCGCTGACCAGGCAGGCGACCAGCATGTACAGCGCGACCAGGGAGGGGTCGTGACCGCCGGCGGCCGACAGCAGGGTGGTGCCGGCCAGCGGGGCCAGTCCGCCGCCGATGACCGCGGCCAGTTGGTAGCCCATGGACACCCCGGTGTAGCGGGTGCTGGTGCCGAACATCTCCGAGAACAGGGCCGGCACCGGTCCGAGCAGCGCGCCCATCGGGAGCGGCGCGAGGACGCCCAGCGCGAGCATCATCAGCGGCACCGAACCCGTCCCGACCATGAGGAACACCGGGAAGGCGACCGCACCGAGGAGGAGCGCCGCGCCCAGCAGGACGGGGCGTCGCCCGATCCGGTCCGACAGGGCCGCCGAGAGCGGCATGGCGACGGCGGCGGCGAGTCCGTTGAGGAGTTGGCCGCTCAGGAGGTCGGTGCGCGCATAGCCGGCGGCGGTGCCGAAGCTGATGGCGAAGACGCTGGTCAGCGCCTGGGACACGGTGGCGCCGAAGACCACGAAGCAGGCCAGGAGCAGGGGTTTGGGCGTGCGGAGGACCTCGACCAGCGGTCGGCGGACGACGGCGTCGCTCCGCTGCACCTGGGAGAACAGCGGGCTCTCGGTCACCTTCAGCCGCACGAACAGGCCGAGGGCGAGCAGGGCGGCGCTCAGCAGGAACGGCACCCGCCAGCCCCAGGACAGGAACTGCTCGTCCGGCAGGGTGGCGAACAGGGTGAGGACGAGGGTGGACAGCACCGTGCCGGCCGGGCCGCCCAGTTGGACGAGGCTGGTGAGCAGGCCGCGCCGGCGCCGGGCGGCGTGCTCGGCGGTCAGCAGCGCGGCCCCGCCCCACTCGCCGCCGACCGCGACGCCCTGGACCAGGCGCAGGGCCACCAGCAGCGTCGGCGCCAGGTTGCCGACCTGGTCGTGCGTGGGGAGCAGTCCGATCAGGGTGCTGGCGACGCCCATCATCGCCATCGAGAGCACCAGCATCGCCTTGCGGCCCAGCCGGTCCCCGAAGTGGCCGAAGAGCGCCCCGCCCAGCGGGCGGGCGACATAGCCGACGGCGAAGGTGCCGAAGGTGGCGAACGTCCCGGCCAGCGGCGAGAGGCCGGTGAAGAAGAGCTTGTCGAACACGAGCGAGGCGACGGTGCCGTAGAGCATGAAGTCGTAGTACTCGATCGTGCTGCCGAGCAGGCCGGACAGCACGACGCGGCGCATCTGGCCCCGGCGGTGCGGGCCGGATCCGGGAACGGGCTGAGACATCGCGGTACCCCTTGCCTGTGCGGATGCGGTCGTGACGGGACGTGGATCCGAGGTGCGGGAACGCGATCCGTCAGCGCGGGCGTACCGCGCGGCGGTAGTGCGCCAGCGCCCGGTCGACGAGTGCGCCGGCGGCACCGGTGTAGCGTCCGGGGTCGAGCAGTTCGGCGAGCGTGGCCTCGTCGAAGCGGCCGGCCAGTTCGGGGAGTTCCGGCAGGACGGCGCCGAGCGGCCGGCCGGTGCGGACCGCCTCGGCGGCGGCCCGGCTCATCAGCGACTTCGCGGCGACCTTGCCGACCACGGGGGCCAGCACCGCGGCGAGCCGCTCCGTGATCAGCAGGCTGCCGGTCAGCGCCAGATTGCGCTCCATCTGCCGGGGGTGCGCGGTCAGCCCTTCGGCCAGCTCCACGGCGGTGTGCGCGGCGCCGCCGGCCAGCCGCAGGCACTCCCGCATCGGCTGCCACTCGGCGTGCCAGACACCGGCCGGCCGCTCGTCCTCGGCGAGCATCGCCTGGGCCAACACCAGGGAGAGGGCCGGCACTTGCAGGGCGGCCGAGCGGACGAGGGTGGCCAGGGCGGGGTTCCGCTTGTGCGGCATCGCCGACGAGACGCCCCGGCCGGCCGCCGCCGGCTCGGCGACCTCGGCGATCTCGGTGCGCGAGAGCGTCTGGACGTCCACGGCGAACTTGCCGAGCGCCCCGGTGACCTCGGCGAGCGCCGCCCCGAGCCGGGCCAGCGGGCCGCGCGCGGTGTGCCAGGGCAACACCGGTTCGGCGAGGCCCAGTTCGGCGGCGAAGGCGGCGATCAGCTGGTCGGCGTAGCCCGGCACGTCGGGGCCCGCGGCGATCCGGGCGTACTCCACATAGCCGGCCAACGTGCCGGCCGCGCCGCCGAGTTGGGCCGGCAGCCGGTCACGCAGGGTGCGCAGCTGCGTCCCCGCCTCCTGGACGGCCTGAAGCCAGCCGGCGGCCTTCAGTCCGAAGGTGACCGGCACCGCGTGCAGCGCCAGGGTGCGGCCCGGCATGGGGGTGTCCCGGTACCGCGCGGCGAGTTCGGCCAGCGCCGCCGTGACCCGGTCCAGATCGGCCAGGAGCAGGCCGGTGGTCCGGTGGGCGACCAGGATGGCGGCGGTGTCCATGATGTCCTGGCTCGTGGAACCGCGGTGGACGTACTCGGCCGCGGCCGGATCGGTCGCGGCGACCGCGGACGTCAGTTCCTCGACGAGTGCCACCACCGGGTTGGCGGCGCCGCGGCCGCGCCGGGCCAGCGCGACGAGGTCGAGCCGGTCGGCCCGGGCGGTCCGGGTGATGGTCGCGGCGGCCTCCTCGGGCACGACGCCCAGGTGGGCCTGGGCCCGGACCAGGGCCGCCTCGGCGTCCAACAGCGCCTGGAGCCAGGCCCCGTCGGAGGTGGCCGCCTCCGCGGGGGCGCCCGCGCGCACCGGCGAGAGCAGCCCGGAGTCCGGGGTGGGGTCGAAGTCCGGGGAGGAGGAGTTCGGTGATCTCATACCGTCGCCTTCGTGCTCTCGGATGCGGTGGCGGTCGCCTTCGCGACCAGGGCGAGGGCGGCCCGGGCGACGGCGTCGGCGTCGCTGAGCGTCACCGAATTGACGCCCGGACGGATGCCGGCGGCGGTCACCCAGTGGACCGCTTCCGTCGGCACGCCGAAGGCGAAGCGCCGCGGGTGGGGGCGGCCCGCCGCGTCGACCAGGCGGTAGAGGCGTTCGGTCACCTCCAGTCCGCCGGTCTGGTACACGGTGCCGTCGGGGTCGGGTATCCCGTACGCCCGGCACCCGCCGTCGGCCAGGAGGCGGCCGAGCAGCGGATCGGCGGTCCGGCGCAGGTCGGTGTCGGGCAGCCGGGCGTCGACGAGGACCGAGGTCCGCACCTCGGATCCGGGGACGGCACCCGCGCGCAGGGCGAAGGTCCCGGCCGCGGCGTCGGCGTGCGCGGTCACGTCGGGGCCCAGGACCTCCAGCACGCCCGCGTCGATCAGTGCCACGGCCTCCTCGATCCGCCGTACGGGCGGGCCGATGGACAGGAAGGCGTTCAGCGGCGTGTACCACCCGTCGAGGTGCCGGTGGTGGGAGTGGCCGGTGAGGCCGCGGTGGTCCACGACCAGCCGCACCTCGTTGCGCAGGTCGCGCAGGACGTCCAGGGCGGCCTTCAGCGGTCCGCTGACGTTGCCGGCCCGGGCCTCGGCGATGTCGTGGCGGAGGTGGTCCAGCAGCCAGGCACGGAAGTCGTCGGGGCCGGTGAACGTCCGGTCGCCGTAGGGGCGGGCGATCCGCTCCCAGTCCCAGTGGCGGTCCCGGGGGAAGCCGAAGGTGTCCAGGACGCGGGTCTCCGCCGGGGTGTTCCAGGGCGCGGCGAGATAGCGTCGACGGAAGGTCTCCGCGGCCCGTACGCCCTGTTCGGCCGCGAGGAAGGTGGCGTAGTAGACGGTCTCCACCTCCTTCGCCACCAACGGCCACACGTCGCGGCGGAAGTCGACGCCCGCCCCGCCGGCCGCCCGTGCGCGCAGGTCGTCGATCACCTCGGGCGTGAGCACCAGGGGCGCGTGCCGCCCGTACGGGCCCTTCTCGTTCTCGCCGCGGGAGTGGAAGGGGACGCCGCGGCGGGAGCCGGCGTACAGCCGCGGCTCGTCGCCGGACGGCAGATAGCGCAGCGAGCCGTCGTCCCGGCGCGCGAAGCGGCCGCCGCGGCCCACGGTGAACAGGGCCATGTAGTCGAAGAAGTTGAGGCCCAGGCCGAGCAGGCCGACGCGTTCCCCGGGCCGCACCCGGGCGAGGTCCGCGTCCGCCGGGTTGGCCGGCGGGAAGTACACCAGGTCGCGCTCGGCCGCGAAGCGGGTCAGCGCTCTCTCGCGCGTCGTGGCGCGGGTGGGCAGGTGGCCCTGCGCGAGGATCACGGCGTGCAGGTCGCCGAGCCGGGTGCCGTCCTCCAGGTGCACGGTCTGGAGGCGGCGGCAGCCGTGCTCGGCGTCCCGGGACGGCGTGGGGGCCGTGGCGGGGTGGGCGCCGTCGTCGAGGGCGACGGCCCGCGACCGGTGGGTGTGGACGCGGACGTGGTCCGGCGCGGTGTCGACGACGCGTCGGAAGACCCAGCGCAGGTAGTGCCCGTAGAAGGCGCGGGTGGGGTACGAGTCCGGCCCCAGGGCGGCGGCCTCGTCCAGGACGTCGGACGGGTACTGGTGCCCGTCGAAGGGCCCCATCAGGGTCAGGAACCGAGCCCATTCGTGCAGGCTCGGGCCGGGTAGAAGCGGACCTTCGAGGTCCACGCTGGCGTCGGTGAACATCGTCACCTGCGAGGCGACGGTGTTCATCAACAGGTGCCGCGACTGCGTGGTGCGCCAGACCTGACCCGCACCCGCCGGGTGGGGGTCCACGACGTGCACGGCGATCCGCCGGTGCGGCGCGACCTCCCGGGCGTTGGCGCAGATCCGCTCCAGCACCGAGAGTCCTCGTGGGCCCATGCCGATGATGCAGATGTCGAGTCGTGGGCTAGACATGGCATTCTCCAATGGGTTGCGTGCGCGGCGCGGACGGGGCCGCGCTCCGTCACCGGAAGACCGTCGGCCGCGCGCTGTGCTGCCCCCGCCGCACCCGGAACGTCCGGGGCGGCGGGGGTGGTTCACGGGAGGTGCAATCCGAACTCGCTCGACAGCCCCGCCACGCCCTCGGCGGTCACCACGACGGCGCGCTTGTGCTCGCGGGCCCTGGTGATCCAGCCCAGCGCGAACAGCTGGTCCGTCAGGGCCGTCGCCGCGCTGCCGGCCAGGTGGTGCCGGCGCTCGCTCCAGTCCACGCACCCCTTGATCAGGGGCTGCCCGTCGGACTCCAGGGCGTCGAGGGTCAGGCCGAGCGGCTTGCGCGCGTCCCAGCGTTCCGCGTCGATCTCGATGCCGTCCGCCGTCCGACGGACCAGCCCCCGCTCGCACAGTGCCTCCGCCAGTTCCACCCCGATGCGCCCGGCCAGATGCCGGTAGCAGGTGCGGGCGTTGCTGAGCGTCTTCAGCAGCCGCGCGGACCGCAGCGAGGTGGGCTGCCGGACCGGCGCGATGACGGCCAGGGCTTCCACCAGTTCGGCCACCTGGGGGGAGGAGATCCGGTAGTAGGCGTGCCGCCCCATCCGGTCGACGGTGAGCAGGCCGTGCTCCACCAGCCGGGAGAGGTGTTCGCTCGCCGTGGGTCGGGAGACGCCCGCGATCGTGGCGAGCTCCCCGGCGGGCATCACGAAGTCCCCCACCAGCGCGCTGACCATCGCGGCGCGGGTCGCGTTGCCCAGGAGTTCCGCGACCGTGGCGATGTCGGGGCGGGGCTGTGCGGGGTCCAACATGGTTCCTCCGTCGTCACGCCGCGGGGTGGGAGGGGGCGAGGGCGACGCACTGCACCTCGACCTGGAGGTTGGGCAGCGGCAGTCCGGACACGGCCACCGCGGTGCTCGACACCAGCGTGTCCCCCAGGATCTCCCGGCGGATCTCGAAGAAGCGGGGCGCGGTGCGCATGTCGGTCAGGTAGATGGTCATCGACACCAGGTGTTCGAAGCCGCCGCCCGCCGCGCTCAGCACCCGCCGGACGTTCTCCAGCGCCCGGTACGCCTGCTCGTCGAAGCTGTCGCTGACCGGCTGGTAGTCCTCGTCGATGCCCAACTGCCCGGAGATGTAGAGCAGTCCGCCGGCGGTCACCGCCTGGGCGTAGCCGAACCTGCGCGGGTCGCCGACGCCGGGCACGTCCACATGGCGCACGATGGCCTCGTCCGCCGTGGCCTTGGTTTCCTGTCGGTCGTTGGTCATGCCTGCTCCTCGAACTGCTCGGACTCGGATGCCGGAAGGGCCTGGATGCTGTCGGCCGGGAGGCCGGAGCCCTCCAGCGGCGGGGTGAAGCGGGTGGGCAGCTGCTCCTGGGTGCAGCATTCGGTGAGGTACGCGGTGACCCGCTGCCCGGCCTCGCTCCGCGGCGACACCGGAACCGGCTCGTTGCGGGTATCGATCACCGCCGGGCAGAAGCCCGCGGCGAGCACGCCGTGCGTGTCGAGGCGGACGACGGCCACGCCGGTCATCCGCGCGTCCGGGTGGAAGGGCAGCAGCGGGTACTCCTCCTGCGGCCGTATCCGGAACTCGCCGAAGCGGCGGCCCAGTTCGCGCTCGTCCTGCGGGCGAGCGGCGCTGAGGTAGCCGTCCTTGGCCAGCCGCTGCGGCAGGTTGGGCAGGTCGAAGACGTAGTGTCCGAGCCCGTAGAAGACCGGCTTGCCCTTGTAGAACTCGATGCCGCGGAGCATGTGGTGGTGGTGCCCGAGGACGACGTCCGCGCCGGCGTCGACGGCGAGCCGGGCCAGTCGGCGCTCGTTGTCGGTCAGCACGAACGGTCGGGTGAAGTCGCCCCAGTGGAAACTGATGACGACGATATCGGCCTGCGCGCGCACGGCCCGCACGTCACGGGTGAAGGCGGCCACGTCCTCCGGGAAGTTCTCCGTGGTGACGCGCGGGAGAAGTCCCGGATTCCATTCGTTGATCTCCCACGGCGTATAGCGGGTGTGGGCGCGCAACGGGGCGAGTCCGGGCACCCCGGCACGGGCCTCGTAACCGTGCGGGAAGACCGAGGAATAGGCGAGAAAGGCGATCCGCAGACCGTCGCGCTCGACGATGGCCGGGGTGCGCGCCTCGTCGATGGTGGCCCCGGCGCCGGCCGTGGCGATGCCCAGGCCGCGGAGCGTGTCCCGCGTGTTGAGCAGTGCCTGGTGGCCGCCGTCCACGCTGTGGTTGTTGGCCAGTGACATCACGTGGAAGCCGGCGTCGGCGAGCGGCTTGGCGTTCCGTCCGGGGGCGACGACGGGGGAACCGGAACTCGGCGCCCTCTCCCAGGTGTCGCTGAACACTCCTTCGCAATTGCCGAAGACGACATCACCGGTGTTCAGGAATCCGCCGGCTGTTTCGAATGCAGTCTCGGGATTCTCCCGGTCGATGAAGACATCGCCCACCGCGAATAAGGACACAGTCATGGTCACTCTTTCGGATGCTGGAGACGGGATGTGGAATGAGGCCACTCCGTACTGCTGAACAAGCCTAGTTCCCGGGCGGTTTGTCCCCGGCCGAACTGTCGTCGGGCGTGGCGGCCGGCCGTCGCCACACCCGACGACGGCGCGGATGTCCGTCCGACGGGTCAGGGTCGGAGGGGCCCTGGTTCAGTGGGCGCGGGTGTGCCGGCCGGCGTGGCCGACGAGGAGCAGCCGGTGCATGGGCGCCTCCAGGACGGCCACCCGCTCCAGTCCCGCCTCCGCGAGCCACTGGTCGTAGGTGCTCAACGCATAGGCGTCGCCGCCGCCGGTGGCGAGCATGGAGGCGGCGAACAGCAGCGCGAAGCGGTCCTGTGCCGTGGTCGGGCGTGCCTCGTCCACCACGATCTGGTCCGCGATGCAGATCAGGCCGTCGGGGGCCAGGACGTCGGCGGCGCTGCGCATCAGCTTCTGCACGGAGTCGTCGGTCTGCAGATGGAAGATGTTGGCGAACAGGATCAGATCGACGATCTCGCCCCAGCCGTGCTGCCAGAAGTCCCGGACGGTGCCGGTGAAGCGCGCGCCGACGCCGATCTTCTCCGCCTGTCGGGTGGCGAGGGGGATGATGCGCGGGGCGTCGATGCCCTCCGCCGTCCAGGACGGGAAGCGTTCGAGCAGCAGTTGGCTGTAGAGACCGGTGCCGCAGCCGACGTCGAGCACCGAGACCGCCTGGTCCTTCTTCCAGCCGGATTCGGCGAGGAAGGACGACAGCACGTCCACGATCGGGGGCGCCCAGAAGTTGATGCCGAAGGTCAGGTCCTCGTAGTTGGTCTCCGAGATCTGGTTGGTGCGGTCGTTGCCGGACCGGTCGCGGGTGCCGTGCCGGACGGCGTCGCCGAGGTTGCGCCAGGCGGCCCAGGCGACGTGCCGGTCGTGGGCCATCTTCCCCACCAGGCTGAAGGTGCCGCCCGGGAGCAGGGCGTGCCGGAACTCCTCGGGGAGGACGTAGCGGCTCTCGCCGTCGTCGTCGGAGCGCTCCAGCACGCCGTAGGCGACGAGACCGCCCAGCAGGACGCGGGTGGCCCGCTGGTCGGTGGCGAGGTCGGTGGCGAGCTCCGCCACGGTCCCCGGGCCCTTCGCCAGCCTGGCGAAGACGCCGAGGTCGTGGGCGGTTTCGATGATCGCCGGCGCCCACAGGCTGATGAGGTGCTCGTAGAGCTGGTGTGCCGCGCGGATGGTCTTGCGCTCGCCGGTGGTGGTGGACAGGTAGTTGTAGTCGACCAGTTCCCTGACACCGTTGTCGGGGCGTGCCGGGCCGCCGCCGGCGCGGGTGCGGCTCTGGGTTGTGGTGGCCAGGTTGACGGATTGCTCAACCATGAGGGGAGTTCCTCTCGTTGCCGGCCGGCGGGAGGGCGCCCGGCGCGGCCGGCGGTGACGGTGAAGGCGGGCTGGGGAACAGCCGCCGGGTCGGGAAGCAGGGTCGTCGGACCGCGGTGTCGGCCGCGGTCCGACGACCCGGTGACGGCGGCGTCAGGCGTGGGTGCGGGCCTGGAAGCGGGTGTCGAACCGCGTGGTGCCGTCGGGGACGCCGGCGAGCCGTTCCGCGCCGTGGACGTCGAGGGACCACAGTCGGAGCCAACCGTCGGCGCTCGCCGCGTAGAGGGCGCCGGACTCGATGCGCAGTGCCCCCGGGGCGTCGGGGGCGGGGAACTTCCGGCCCACGTCCTCCGCCGTCAGGACGGTGAGTTGCTCTCCGCGATCGGTCCGCACATAGGCGCCGGGACTGCGGTATCCCGCCCGGACCGTCCGCAGGATCGTTTCGCTCGACCGGCCGAAGTCCAGCCAGTAGTCGCGGTCGCCCGGCTTGCTGAAGTAGCTGCGCAGCGCCGGGTCCTGGGGCGAGGTGGGGTAGTCGCGTGCGATCAGCCGCGGCAGGAGCTGCCGCAGCAGCGCCACGTTGGCGATGGTGTGCGACTCCCGGACCTCCAGGGCCGTCTCGTTGCCGGCCAGCCGGATGCGCTTCTGCATGACGATCGGCCCGCCGTCGATCTGCGGTGTCATCTCGATCGCGGTGACCCCGCTGTCGAGTTCGCCCTCCCTGACCGTCCAGAAGAAGGGCGCCCAGCCGGCATAGCGCGGCAGGGGGCTGGGGTGGAAGTTGATCGAGGTGACGGCCGGTACGGCCAGCAGGTCGGGCTTGAGGATCTGCTGGTAGTTGCCGGTCAGGAAGTAGTCCGGTGCCAGCGCGGCCAGTTCGCGGATCAGCCCGGGGTCGTTGACCTTGGTCGGGCGGAAGAGCGGAACGCCGCGTTCGCCGGCCTGCTTTTCGAGGTCGACCTGGTCCTCTTCCCCGAGGAAGTAGGGGCACAGCTTTCCGGGCGGGCTGGTGACCACGCCGACCAGTCGGACCAGCGGATGCTCCGCGAGGATCGACAGGAACGGCGCCCCCAGCTTCGAGTTGACTTCGGAGAAGAGTACGACCCGGATCGGGTGTAACTCGCTCACTCAGTCCACCACTTCCCGGGGACCATCTTGGCCGTCCAGCTCAGGGAATCGAAGATGGCGTAGCCGGGCTGGACGGGGAGCGGCTCCAGTCCCGGGATTTCCAGGATCTCCAGGGCGAGTCGCTCGGTGAGGATGCCTTCCGCCATCGGCGGGCAGGCGCCGAAGATGGGCATGCGCTTCATGTCGACGAACCAGTGGTCGATCATCTCGCGACCGGGGTACGACGGCATCACCGCGATGGCCCGCTCGACGAGTTTCTTGATGACGTCGGGGGTGAACTCGGCGTCCTCGGGGATGTCGTACACCTCCTCGATGGTCATCGAGTCCTTGGTGTACTTGTACACGATGACGGTGTGCCCCACCGTCGGTATCTTGAGCATGAATTTGCACCGGTCGGACTTGCGGAACGCGCGGTGCAGGGCGTAGCGATTCTTGACCTGATAGAACTCCATCTGGTCCATGACGTAGTCGCAGCCGTCCATGAATTCCTCGGCCGACTCCGGAGTGATGCCTTCCGGGAACACGTCGATGTTCACGTCCCGGGTCAGGTCGTAGGCCAGTTCCGCGACGACCTCCGCCTTGTTGCGGCCGAGGTGTTCGACGTCCGCCCCGATCTGCCGCTGTACGTTGGAGAGCTCGAAGATGTCGGGGTCGGCGAGCTTGAGGTTGCGCACGCCCATGCGGACGAGCCGCAGTGCCACCGCGCCACCGATTCCGCCGGTGCCGACGATTCCGACGACGGAGTCGCGGAGCTTCTCCTGGCGGGCCCGCTGTTCTTCCGGGGTGTCGCCGAGCCAGCCGAGATTCCGGTCGACGCGCTCCCAGTAGAATTTGTCGTCGTAGGTGCCGCGGTAGGTAGTCCTGTCAGCCATTGCGTGGACCCTCTCGTGAATGAGCGGACAACTTGGCGTACCAGGCGCGACAAGAGGGATCAACGTTTTTCGATTTCCCCCGTGACGCCTGTTCGAAAACTACCTGAGGAACAGTTAGGAAGCCGCCTAAGTGTGCGTAGCATCGGGCGTTCGTGATGCCTAGGCGGAATATGCCACTCCGATGCAACACCGAATCTTTGATTCCGCCCGAATTCATAGATAATAAAGTGTGGTTCCGGTCAGCGTGGCCGGAAAGCGTGGTTCGGTCCCCTTCTTCGGGTCGCCCCCCGATTATGGTGATCGACATGCCACGAACACCTGAGATCGGGCCAGATATCGCCACCGTCGCCCAGCTGTTGGGTGATCGGACGCGCGCATTGATGGTCAGCGAGTTGGCGACGGGCGAGCCGCTGTCCGCCAGTTCACTGGCGGCGCTGGTCAGCATTTCCCGGCCCACCGCGAGCGAGCACCTGGCCAAGCTGGTCGACGGCGGGGTGCTGCACGTGGAACGGGTCGGACGGCACGCCTACTACCGGCTCGCGAACGACGATGTCGCGGTGGCGCTCAAGGCGCTGGCCTCGGTGGCCCCGGACCTGACGGCTCCGGCCGCCCCGCCGACCCGCGCCCGGGGCGTCCTCAGCACGGCGCGGACCTGCTACGACCACCTCGGCGGGCGGTTGGGGGTGGAGCTCACCGACGTCCTGCAGGCGCGGGGGCTGATCCAGCGGCGCGCCCAGCAGTGGGAGGTCGCGACCGATGCCTGGGACGCCTGGCGGCCGTTGGGGATCGCCTGTGCGCCGCTGAAGGACTCCCGGCGGCCGATCGTGCGCGGCTGCGCGGACTGGAGCGGGCCCCGGCACCACATCGCCGGCGGGTTGGCCGCGGCGGTGACCGAGCGGCTGTTCAGCCTGGGGTGGTTGACGCGCGTCTCCGCCGGCGACCGCGTCGTCACCGCCACGGAGGCCGGTCTGGTGGGGTTACGGCAGACCTTCGGACTGTCGCTGAGTGGCCTCGGGCCCGACCGATGAACACCGCCATCGGTCGGGCCCGAGGTCATTCAGCGCACGCGGCACACGACATCGCCCGGGGGCCGGCGCGGCCTCCCGGGCGATGCTGCGCTCCTCGCGCGCGCTCAGGCGTCGATGGTGCGCATGATGCCCTCCGGGTAGCGCTCGCCGGCCACCGCGTCGCCGGGCATCAGGGCGTCCAGGTCGGCGACTTGATCCTTCGTCAGTTCCACCTCGGCGGCCGCCGCGTTCTCCTCGACGTAGCGCACCCGCTTGGTGCCGGGGATGGGGACGATGTGCTCGTCCTTGGCCAGCAGCCAGGCGAGCGCAATCTGGCCGGGAGTCGCCCCCGCCTCGTCGGCGAAGGACTGGATGCGTTCGACCAGGGCGAGGTTGTGGGTGAGGTTCTCGCCCTGGAACCGGGGGTCGGTGTGCCGGTAGTCGTCCTCGGACAGCGCGGCCAGGTCGCGGACGGTGCCGGTGAGCATCCCGCGCCCCAGCGGTGAGAAGGCCGCCACCCCGATGCCCAACTCCCGGCACGCCGGGAGGACATCGGGCTCGGCGTGCCGTGCGAACAGCGAGTACTCGCTCTCCAGGGCCGCGAGCGGGTAGGTCGCATGGGCCCTCCGCAGGGTGTCCTCGCTGACCTCGGAGAGGCCGATGTGCCGGACCTTCCCCTCGGTCACCAGTTCCGCCATCCCGCCGATGATCTCCTCGATGGGCAGCGAACGGTCCCTGCGGTGCAGGTAGTAGAGGTCGATCACGTCCACCCCCAGCCGGCGCAGCGACGCCTCGCACGCCTGCTTGGCGTAGGCCGGGCTGGAGTCCAGCTCGAAGCTGCGGTCCTGGGACCACCCCCTGATGCCGAACTTGGTGGCGATCACCACCTCGTCCCGACGGCCCGTGATGGCCTCTCCGATCAACTCCTCGTTGTGGCCCCGGCCGTACATGTCCGAGCTGTCGAGGAACGTCATACCGAGGTCGAGGGACCGCCGGAGCGCGGCGATCGACTCACCGCGGTCGGCCGGGCCGTAGTTCTGCGACATGCCCATGCAGCCGAGGCCGATGGCGGAGACCTCCAGGCCCCCCAGCATGCGAGTCTTCATCGTGGTGCCCTCCCGTGATGTGCCCGGACGAGGCCGTCGAGGGCCCCTGCCCGGGCAGCGTTGCGATGGCCTGTGAACGGAGGTGCGGCCCGCGCGCGGTGCGCCGTCGAACGGCGCGCGGCCCTCACTCGGGGTGCAGTTCGAGTTCCGCCGCGATCTCGACCGGCACGTCCCACGGCAGCGCGATCGTGCCGACCGCCACGCGGGCGTGGTAGCCGATCTCCGCACCGAACACGTCGAGCAGGAGCTGTGAGGCGGGGTTGAAGACGGCGGGGAAGTCGATGAATCCCGGCACCGAGTTGGCCATGCAGTGCAGTCGGCAGAACGCCCGCACCCGGCCCAGGTCCCCCACCGTCTGCTCGACGCTGGCGAGCACGGACAGGACCGTGCGCACCGCGGCGTCCTGCGCGCACCGGAGGCCGACGGTGTCGCCGATCGTGCCGTAGGGCCCGGTGAGCCGGCCGTCCTCGGCGATCGGCACATGCCCCGACACGAAGACCCGGGTGCCGACGACCCGCACCAGCCGGGCCGGGATCCGCAGTTTCGGGCTGGTCGGGATGCGCCACGGCACCGGCAGCGCCAGTTCCCTGCGCGCCAGCCGTTCGGCCACCTCACGGCTCGTGACCCGCTCGGCCGCCGTCACCTGCGCCGCTTCGCCGGTCGTTACGCTCTGCCCCACGATCTGTGTCCTCCTCCATGCCAACGGATGCCCGTGCGACGGCGGTTGTCAGGCCCGGCTCTCGGCGTAGCGTGCCCTCAGGGTCTTCTTGTCGGTCTTGCCGATGCTGGTCTTCGGCAGCTCGGCCACCAGCTCGATGGTGTCCGGCACCCACGACGGGGCGAGGCGGGCGGCCAGGAACTCCCGCAGCTGCTCCCCCGTCACCGTCGCGTCCTCCTGGGGGCGCAGCACCACACAGGCCAGCGGGCGCTCGCCCGCCGTGGCATCGGGGACCGCGACGACGGCGGCCTCGACGACGGCCTGGTGGCCGAGGAGTTCCTCCTCCACCTTGAGCGAGGAGATCCATTCGCCGGCCGACTTCACCAGGTCCTTCATCCGGTCCACGATGCGCACATAGCCGAGTTCGTCGATGACGGCGACGTCGCCGGTGCGCAGCCAGCCGTCCATGAACTTGTCGGGCCGGGAACCCTCCCGGGCGTACTCGCGGGCCACCCAGGGGCCGCGCACCTGCAACTCCCCCATCGCCCGCCCGTCCCAGGGCTGCTCCGCCCCCGCGTCGTCGGCGATCCGCATCTCGACCAGCGGCAGCGGGCGCCCCTGGGAGGTGGCGTAGTACCCGCGGGTCTCCTCGGACGCGTTGCCGCCCACGTCGGCGGGGAGCTTGCTGAAGCTGCCGTGCCCGCTGGTCTCCGTCATGCCGAAGACCTGGACGATCGGGAATCCCACCTCCACCTCGAACGCCCGGGAGACCGGGCGGGCCACCGGCGAACCGCCGCACACCATGCGGCGCAGCGAGGACAGGTCCGGGCGCCGGTCCCGCCAGTGCGCCAGCAGCCCGGGCAGCGCCGCGCCGAACCCGACGGCGACGGTGGGGCGTTCCTTCTCCACCAACTCGCAGACCCCGGCCGGGCTCAGGTCACGGCCCGGCAGGACCAGCGCGGAGCCGTGCAGGGCGGCGGCGAAGGGCAGCCCGACCTGGCTCAGCGCCAGCGGGACCAGGGCCAGCAGGGTCTCGGAGGAGCCGAGGCCCTCCGCGTCGGCCAGGCCGGTGCAGAAGCTCTGCAGGACGGTGCTGCGGTGGCTGTAGACCACGCCCTTGGGGAGCCCGGTCGTGCCGGTGGTGTAGCTGGTGTGGGCCGGGGCGCTCTCCGCCACGGACGGCCAGGCCGCCATGGGCTCGGCCGCGGCCAGCAGCGCCTCGTACTCCAGCGCGTCGCCGTCCTGCGCGGCGTCGTCGGTGTCGGGCAGCACGACGAGGCGCCGGGCCCGGCTCAGGTGCGGCTCGACCCGGCGCCAGTCGGCCAGCAGGCTGCGGTCGCAGAGCACGATCGCGTCGTCCGCGTGGTCCACGATGTAGGCCACCTGCTCGGCGGCGAGGTTGATGTTGACCGTGTGCAGCACGGCGCCCATCGACGGGACGGCGAGATACGCCTCCAGATGCCGGTGGGTGCTCCCGGCGAAGGTCGCCACCCGGTCGCCCGGCTGAATGCCGAGGTCGCGCAGCGCCCCCGCCAACCGCCGTGCCCGGTGCACCACTTCGCCCCAGGTCGAGCGGTGCAACCCCGTCCCGACCCGGCTGATCACCGGCCGGGCGGCGAAGAGTTTCTCGGCCCGAGGGGTGATCAACGCCGGAATCGTGAGGGGGAACTCCGACACTGCGTCCTGCATCCGACTACCTTTCATCCGGTGTTCCGCGGATCGGCCGGGCCAGCGTCATCGACGATTGCACTGGCCACGAGAAGACGCGCTGCGCTGCGGGCCGACAGGCTCGGGGACCGGACCGACATGCGCACCGGTCGCCCTGATCCAAGTATTCGGAATTACCGTTTGGGAGGGGCCGAAGTGTCGTCGCCGGGGTTGCGCGGGGGCCTGCCGCGGCCTGGGCCCTGTCGTCGAATTCCCGTCTGCCGCGCGGCCGCCCGCCGGGCGACGACGGGAATGTGACGACAGGACCTACGACAACCACCGCACCGGGGACGCCCGGCGGATGTGGACGAGAACGTCGAAGGCGTCGGCGAGGGATGCCACCGCGAGGTGTTCGGCGGCGTCCCGGGACGGGTCGTAGACGCCGCTGATGACGCGCAGCCTCGCCGGTCCGTCCCAGCGGCGGCGCACGGCGGCGGGGCGCAGGTCCAGCCGGTGGGCGGGCAGGTCCACCGCGCCGAGCCGCGCGTCGAGCAGGTCGTCGGCCGGCTCCGGGACGACGGCGACGCCGAGGTCGCCGTGGTGGAAACCGATCGCGACGGACGCGTACCGCGCGCCGTACCGCGCACGCAGCAGGCTGCCGACGCTCGGCTGCGGCCCCTTCTCGGGAGCCAGGCCCAGGGTGCCCTCGGTGGCCGAGGTGTGCCCGATGCCGTCCCAGTAGACGGTGCGCAGGCCGGTCCGGCGCTGCTGGTCGCCGAGGACGTCGGCCCCCGCCGCGGCGTCGCCCGCGTAGCTGCCGCGCCCGGCGACGCTGCGCTCGTGGAAGTCCACGATCCGGCGCATCCGCGCGGCGACGTCCTCGTCACGGTGGGCACCGGGCAGGGACCGGATCAGCGCGAGCGCGTCGCGGGCGTGGTCGGCGAACGGCCGTCCCGGATGGGTGCCCCGGGCGCGCTGCACGTGTTCGTCGGTGTGGTGGGCGGTCCGGATCGGCTCCAGATGGGAGGTCAGCTCCGACAGCAGCTCCGGGGCGGACGCCCGGACGTGGGCCAGGACGACGTCGTAGTCCTGGGGCAGCGCCTGCGCCGGCCGGACGCCGAAGATCCGTACGGGGTCGTGCGGATGCTCCTGGTTGAACGCCCGGATCCACTCCAGGGCCGCGACCATCTCGGCGGTGCGCCACGGTCGCCAGGCGTCGTCCAGGGCAGCCGCCGCCGACCCCTGGCCGGTCCCCACGTACCGGTCGAGGCGGTCGGCGACCGCGACGGTGTCCTGGAGAGCCAGCGCCCGGAACCCGTGGTGCCGGACCAGTCGGCGGAAGAGCCGGTCCCGGGCGTCGAAGGTCTCGCGGGAGAAGCGGGTGGACTCGCCGAGGCCGACGATCGTCGCGTCCGCGAGGCTCGCGGCGAGGTCGTCGAGCACGGCGTCGGTCAGCGGAGCGATGTCGTCGGGCGCGGGATCGTGCGGTCCTGCGGGCGAGGGGAGGGCGGGCCGGGGAACGGTGGTCTCGTGCGTCATGTCGCCCACCCTGCTTCCTCAAGTTCGCTTGAGGTCAAGCGGCGGGTTCCGGCCGGCCCACGTACCGACCGACCAGTCCACCTCAAGGCGCCTCGGCGGCAGGGTCTTCCGGGGCAAGGGACATGTCCGATGCGGCCCGAGCTGCGGCGGGGCGGTCGTGCGGGTCGGGCCGAACAGCACCAGGGGCCCGACCACATGGGTCCCACTCGACACACCATGCCACGCCACACCACGCACCGCGCTCCCGCCCGGGAAGCGGGGTTTCAGCAGCCGCCCTGCTCCCCCACCCTCGCCCACAGGCCGCGCAGCGCCCGGTCCGTGCCGGTCCCCGGCGCCGCCGTGTACACCATGACGCGCTGATCGGAATCCGGAACGGCGAGCACCTCACAGCTGAGGTCCAGCGCACCCACGACGGGGTGGCCCATGCTCTTGGTGACGGTGCGGTGGACACCGACGTCATGGCGCTCCCACAGCTCGGCGAACTCAGCGCTCTCCCGGGAGAGTTCCGCCACGAGCCGCCGGACTCCCGGATCGTCGGGATACCGGCCGGATCCCCGGAGATCGGCGACGCAGCGGCGGCCCAGTCGCGCCCGGTCGCGCGGGCCGATCCCGGTGGCCGGGCCGGTGAACAGCCAGCGCAGGGTGTTCCGTTCGCGCGCCGGCAGCTCAGCGAGGTTCGCCACCAGGGCGTCCAGCATGCGGTTCCAGGCGAGGATGTCGTAACGGGAGTTGAGCACCATGGCCGGCACGGCGTCGAGCTGATCGAGCAGGCGCCGCGCACTGGCGTCGGTGGTCCGCGACATCGGCACCGGCACGGCGGCCTCGCCGGCCAGCCCCAGCAGGTAGTTGCGTTCGCCGTCGGAGAGGTGCAGCGCCCGTGCCAGGGCGATCACGACCTGCCGGGAGGGCCGGAGCCTGCGCCCCTGTTCCAGCCGGGTGTAGTAGTCCAGCGAAACCCCGGCGCGCTCGGCGACCTCCGCACGGCGCAGCCCCCGCGTCTGCCGCCGCCCAGCGCCGTCCAACCCCACGTCCACCGGCCGGACGCGCGCACGACGGGTACGGAGGAATCCGGCCAGCTCTGCCGCGTTCATTCCCCCAGAATGCCGGATCACGGCGCCCACCGACCAACCCGGCCGCCCGTGTGCGGCCCCGTCCCCACGCCGCCGGGTAGGACTCCCCATCCCCTCCCGTACACCGCACCGCCCCGAAAGACTGCTGCCGTACCGACCAACGCGAAAGGGGTAGTTGTGACGATTCTGGTGACGGGTGGGCGCGGGCACGTGGCACGGTCGGTGGTCGACGGTCTGCTGGCGGCCGGGGCGCGGGTCCGGGTGGCCAGCCGCAGTCCGGAGCGGGTGGTGCCCGCCGGGGTGGAGACGGTCCGGGCCGACCTGGCCGACCCCCGCTCCCTGCCGACCGCCCTGGAGGGGGTGCGCAAGGTGTTCCTGTATGCGGACGCGCACGGCGTCGACGGGTTCGTCGCGGCTGCCGAGGCGGCCGCTTCCCCACACGTCGTGCTGCTGTCCGCCCTGGGGGTGGAGACGGGCGATCCGACGCGCGACCCGATCGTGCGGATGCACCGCGCGGCCGAGGAGGCCCTGCGCCGGTCCCGGCTCACCTGGACGTTCCTGCGCCCCGGTGCCTTCGCGACCAACACCTTGCAGTGGGCGCCCGGCATCCGCGCGTCGGGGACGGTACGTGCGCCCTACCCACAGGCGCATGCCGCCTCCGTCCACGAGGACGACATCGCCGACGTCGCCGTCCTCGCCCTCGCCCGGGACGGCCATCAGGGCCTGACCCATCCGCTGACCGGCCCGGCGTCGGTGACCCAGCAGGAGCAGATCGACTGCCTCGCCGCGGCCACCGGCCGGAAGATCCTGCTGGCCGAGATCGGCACCGAGGAGTACCACGCGACGCTCCGCCAGTGGGGCGACGAGGAGAAGGTCGACACCCTGCTCACCCACCTTGCCGAGGCCGACAACCGGCCGGCGGTGGTCAGCTCCACGTACCGGGACCTGACGGGTGGGCCCGGCCGCAGCTACGCACAATGGGCCCTCGACCACGCCGCCGACTTCCGCTGACGACCGGTCGACGCAACGGCCGCCGCTCCCTTGCGGCATCCCTCGTTCCACCTCTTCCATTCGGCCTCTGCCGTTCGGCTTCTCCTATTCGGCTGCGGCAGCACCCGCCGTCCGGGTATGATCCACTGGCTCCGATCGACCGTCGCGACAGTGCCTGCCCGATCACCTCAGGTGGCCGTCGTCTCCGCGCAGAAGCCCGGCCGGACGACAATGCGCCACGGACGCCACGGATGTTCCTGACACCCGGCTCAACCGCCGTGTGCGCACGGCGAATTCCCCGGCCGAGCAGCCGACCACGCACACTCACGCGCCCATCCGGCGACGCGTCCCCTGCGGCATGCTCCAGCTCCGCATGCCCTGCACCCTGCACACCACGCGCAGCGCTCCCGTTATGCGCATGCCGACTCATCACCCCCTATGGAGAACAACACCGTGAAACGTCAGACGAACGACACCACGAACACCCCCGCCGCCAATACCGACGCCGACACCGACGCCGACACCGACGCCGACACCGACACGGGTACCGACACCAACGCCGCGCTCTTCCCGGAGCAGTTCGCCCGTACCCGACGCTTCTCTCTCGGTGTGCCCAGGCAGTTCACCGTCTCCCCCGATGGGCGGCGGGTGCTCTTCGTGCGTACCGGGTCGGGCAGCGATCCCGTTGGGCGACTGTGGCAGCACGAGGCAGGTGAGGAGCGGCTGTTGGCCGATCCTGTGGTCCTGATGGGCGGGGATTCCGAAGACGTCCCCGAGGAGGAGCGACTGCGGCGCGAGCGGGCGCGCGAACGTTCCACCGGTGTGGTCGGCTACGCCACCGACGGCGCGGCGCGGCTGGCGGCGTTCGCACTGTCCGGCGCGCTGTGGGTGGTGCCCACGGACGGCGGTGGGGCGTTCGCCGTGCCGACGGCCGGGCCGGTGGTCGATCCACGGCCGTCGCCGGACGGGCGGCACATCGCGTATGTGAGCGGGCACTCGCTGCACGTCGTCGGGCTGGACGGCGACGACCGGCAAGTGGCGCGGGCGGAGGGGCCGGACATCTCCTACGGGCTCGCCGAGTATGTCGCCGAGGAGTCGATGGGCCGCTCGCGCGGCTACTGGTGGGCGCCGGACGGCCGCCGCCTCCTGGTGGCGCGGGTCGACACCGCCCCGGTGGCGCGGCGGTACCTCAGCGACCCGGCGGACCCGACCCGGCCGCCGCAGGTGATCCGCTATCCGTCGGCGGGCACCGCCAACGCTGAGGTGACGCTGCACCTGCTCACCCTGGACGGCGACCGCACGGAGGTCTCCTGGGACCGCGCGGCGTACGAGTACGTCGTCGATGCGGGCTGGGACGCGCATGGCCCGTTCGTGGCCGTGCAGAGCCGGGACCAGCGGGTGGTGCGCACCCTGGCGGTCGATCCGATGACCGGCGCCACCGAGGTGCGGCACGAGCGGACCGATCCCGCCTGGGTGGAGTTGGTGCCCGGTACCCCGGCCCGGACGGCCTCCGGCGCCCTGGTGCTCCCGGAGGACGCGGGCGGCACCCGCTGGCTGACCGTGGGCGGGCGGCGGGTCACGCCCGAGGGGCTGCAGTTGCGCGAGGTGCTGGGCGTCGAGGGCGAGCGGGTGCTGTTCGCGGCGAGCGACGACCCGACAGAGACCCATGTGTGGCGCCATGAACCCGGCGTCGGGTGCCGCCGGTTGAGCCGGGACCCGGGTGTCTGGACCGGCGCCGGGCGCGGCGGGACGACCGTCCTGGCGGGCCTGACGCCGCGGGGACACGAGGTGTGTGTCCTGCGGGACGAGGCCGAACCGGCCGCGCCTGCGCCCGCCCAGCAGCCCGCACAGCAGCCGTCAGGACAGTCGTCGCAAGAGCCGCGCTCCGCCCAGCCTGCAGCGCCGTCTTCACCGCGGGCCTCCGTGGCCCTCACCTCGCTCGCCGAGGAGCCGATGGTCACGCCGCGGCCGCTCCACCTCACCCTCGGGGAACGGGAGTTGCGTGCGGTCCTGTACTTCCCGTCCTGGCACCGGCCGGGCACCAGGAAGCTTCCGGTCCTGCTCGACCCGTACGGCGGGCCGGCGCTCCAGCTCGCCATACGGGCGCGGGGGTGGACCAGTTGCGTGTCCCAGTGGTTCGCCGAACAGGGTTTCGCGGTCCTGGTGGTGGATGGACGGGGCACTCCGGGACGGGGGCCCGTCTGGGAGAAGGCGGTGCACGGCGACCAGTTGGGTCCGGCGCTGGAGGACCAGGTGGACGCGGTGCGTGCCGCCGGGGAGCGCTTCGGCGACCTGGATCTCGGGAGGGTGGCGATCCGCGGCTGGTCGTTCGGCGGGTTCCTGGCCGCCGCGGCCGTCCTGCACCGCCCGGATGTCTTCCACGCGGCGGTCGCCGGCGCCCCGCCCACCGATCAGCGGCTGTACGACACCCACTGGAAGGAGCGGTTCCTGGGCCACCCCGATACGCACCCGGAGAACTACGCGCGTTCCTCCCTGACCGGCGACGGCCATCTGTTGCGCCGCCCGCTGATGCTCGTCCACGGGTTGGCGGACGACAACGTCGCCGTCGCGCACACCCTGCGCTTCTCGGCCGAACTGCTGGCGGCGGGCCGCCCGCACACGGTGCTGCCGCTGCCGGGGGCCACCCACCTGCCGGCCGACGACGCGGTCAACGCCAATCTGCTGCGCGCCCAACGCGACTTCCTCAAGGGCGCGCTGCCCGCCCCCGGGGAGGCCGCCACCGGGACGTGACGCCCGGGGTGCGCCGGGACACCGAGGCATCGGGCGTCGAGGCTTCGGGGCTTCGGGGCGTCGGGGCGGCAGTCGCGCCGGGTCGGTGCTCGCCCCGGGGTCGGTGGACGCCGGGTCAGCGGGCGCGCTTCGGGCGCTGCCAGTTGGTGAGGACGGCCTCGGTGGTCGTCACGGTGGCCACCAGGGCGAGGGTGTTGCGGATCATCGCGGGGGTGTAGTCGGCGGGCACCCCCGCGATGGCGTCGGCCGGGACCACCACCGTGTAACCGAGGTTGACCGCGTCGAACACGGCATTCGGGATCGCCACGTTGGCCGAAACCCCGGTGACGACGAGCGTGCGGCAGCCGAAGTTGCGCAGCAGCGCGTCCACATCGGTGCCGGCGAGCGGGGAGAGTCCGTGCAGTCTGCGCACCACCAGGTCGTCCTCCGACACCGGTATGGGGTCGGCGACGCGCACCGCGGTGGACCCGATGACCTGCCGCACCGGCAGCCGCTCGGCCGCCCGGAAGAGCCGGGCGTTGCGGTTGGCGCCGCGACCGTCGGGACGCCGTTCGGCGATCGCGTGCAGCACCTGGACACCGGCGCCGTGGGCGGCCGCCACCAGCCGGGCGATGCGCACCAACGCCCCTGAGGTGCGGGCGACTTCGGCCAGTTCGGGCAGGGCGCTGTCGGGGCCGACCACGCCGCGCTGGCACTCGACGGTGAGCAGCACCGTCGTGGCCGGGTCCAACACCTCGGCGAGCCGGCTGTCCGAAGGCATCGGCGGTCCCCTCTGCACGTTCCGTCTGCGTTCCCCTCGGCGGGCGTCGCGCCGGTGTCCTCCCATACGGGCGGATGCCGGCGCGGCGGGCCGGGAGGCGCGAGCGTATCGACCATTGCGTCCGGCAGGAAGAGCCCCCATGATTTCTGACACTCCATCAGAATTAGTGAGGGGCGGCGAGGATGACCGAAACACCGCGCGCGCAGCACACCCCCCGCACGGACGGCGCACCCCGGTCGACCGCGACCCAGCGGCGGGGCCGCCGGATCATGATGACCCCGGCCGAACTCGACGCCTTTCTGGCGTCCCAGCGGACCTGCCGGGTCGCCACGGTCGGCGGGTACGGCACGCCGCACCTGGGCGCACTGTGGTTCGTCTGGGACGGGACGGCGCTCTGGCTGTACTCGATCACCCGCAGCAAGCGGTGGGCGCAGCTGCGCAGGGACCCGCGGATCGCGGTGCTCGTGGACGACGGGCACGACTACGGCGAGCTGCGCGGCGCCGAACTGACCGGCCTCGCGGAGTTCGTCGGCGAGGCGCCGCGCACTGGAGAACCCTGCCCGGAACTGATCACTCCGGAAAGCCTGTTCACACGGAAGTACTTCGGGCTCGCGGAGATGCCGCACGACGGCCGACACGCCTGGCTGCGGCTGGCGCCCGAGTCGGTGGTGTCCTGGGACTTCCGCAAGATCCCGGGCTGACCGCCGCCCGTCGCACCGCGACCGGAGGCAAGCCGGCCACCACCGCACGAGCCGAGTTATCCACAGGCCGGCGGCCCGTCGATCACAAACTCCGCGGTCTCTGCGAGAGTGGATGCGTCAGCCCGTTCCGCGCGGCGGCGCGTGCGGGACGGGAACAGCTCCGGCCCACCGGCCGGGCAGCCGACGAGATCGAAGGAGACCCGGTGAACGTGCTCTTCCCCGCACTGCGCGACGGCTCGCCCGCCCCCGCGCTGCGTTTCGGCGACCGCGCACTCGACTACCGCCAACTGGCCGCGGTGGTCGGCCCGCTCGCCGAGCGGATCGGCGGGCTGGCCCCAGGCGGCGGTCCGGCCCGGATCGCGGTCTGGGCGACGCCGACGCTGGAGACGTCCGTGGGGGTCATCGCCGCGCTGCTCGCCGGCGTGGCCGCGGTGCCGGTGAACCCGAAGATCGGCGAGCGCGAGCTGACGCACATCGTGACGGACAGCGCCCCCGCCCTCGTCGTGGCCGAACCGGGCACCGTCCTCCCCGGCCCGCTGGCCGCCCTCCCCCGTCTCGACGTGGAGATCGCCGAGCCCGCCGCAGCGCCGGCGCCCCACCCGCTCCCGCTGGAGCCGGGCGACGAATCCCCGGCCCTGATCGTCTACACCTCCGGCACGACCGGCCCGCCCAAGGGCGTCGTCCTCCCCCGGCGGGCCCTCGCCCACACCCTCGACGCACTGGCGGACACCTGGCAGTGGACGGCCGACGACGTGCTGGTGCACGCCCTGCCGCTGTTCCACGTCCACGGCCTGATCCTGGGCATCCTGGGCCCGCTGCGCCGCGGCGGCAGCGTCCACCACCTGGGCCGCTTCAGCACCGAAGGCGTCGCCCGGGAGCTGTCCGCGGAAGGCACGATGCTCTTCGGCGTACCGACGATGTACCACCGGCTCGCCCTGGAGGCCGGCGAGAATCCGGCCCTCGCCAAGGCACTGGGCCGCGCCCGACTGCTGGTCTCCGGCTCCGCCGCACTGCCCCTGACCGACCACGAACGACTCACCGCGGCCACCGGCCGCCGGGTGATCGAGCGCTACGGCATGACCGAGACGCTGATGAACACCAGCGTGCGCGCGGACGGCCCCGACGCCACCGGCACGGTCGGCGTCCCCCTCCCCGGTGTCTATGTCCGCCTCGTCGACGACGCCGGCCAGGCCATCGAGACAAGCGACGGCGAGACGGTCGGCGAGATCCAGGTGCGGGGCCCCAACCTCTTCTCCGAGTACCTCAACCGCCCCGACGCCACCGCCGCAGCCTTCGACGGCGGCTGGTTCCGCACCGGCGACATGGCCGTGCGGGACGCCTCCGGGAATTACCGCATCGTCGGCCGCAAGGCCACCGATCTCATCAAGAGCGGCGGCTACAAGATCGGCGCCGGCGAGATCGAGAACGCGCTGCTGGCCCACCCCGGCGTCGCCGAGGCCGCGGTCACCGGCGAGCCCGACGAGGACCTCGGAGAGCGGATCGTCGCCTGGATCGTGCCCGCGACCTCCCCCGATCCCGACTCCCTCCCCTCCGCCCAGGAACTGGCCGACCATGTCGCCCAGCAGCTGGCCCCCCACAAGCGCCCCCGCGTCGTGCACTTCCTCGAAGCGCTGCCGCGCAACGACATGGGAAAGATCCTCAAGCGCGACCTCCGGGCTGCCAGGCCCACGGCGGGCGCCGGCAATGCATGAGCAACCGCCGCACGACGCGACCCCACCGCCCAGCCTCCGCCTGACGGCCCGTCAAGCCATCGCCGCCGTCACCGACTCCTACACCGAACTCCCCCCACCCCTCCCCACCGCCCCCACGACACCCGCTCCCCCCGACGGCCCCCTCAACTGGCACGGCTATGACGCCTCCCGGGAGCGCGCCCGCGCCCGGACCGGCGAGGACGAGTCGGTGCTCACCGCCCTCGCCTCGATCGGCGGCACCGACGCCGTGGTGCTCTCCTTCGAGTTCGGCTTCCTCGGCGGATCCCTCGGCGAACGCACCGGCGACCGGCTGGAAGCCGCCTATGCCGTGGCGCGCGATCGGCGCCTGCCCCTGGTGTCGCTGATCGCTACCGGCGGCAGCCGGATGCAGGAAGGCATGCGGGCCCTGTCACAACTCCAGCGTGTGGCCCGCCAGTCGGCGCTGAACCGCGCCGCGGGACTTCCGCAGATCGCGGTGGTCCGCGACCCGACCACCGGAGGCGGCTGGGCCACGCTGGGCGCCGGCGCCGATGTGATCCTCGCCCTCCCCAAGGCCCAGGTCGGCTTCGCCGGCTCGCGGGTACGACCACCGGACGCCGATCCCCATGCCTACTCCGCCGAGGGCCAGTTCGGCGCCGGCCAGGTCGACGCCGTGGTCCCCACCGACACCCTCCGCGCCACACTCCGACGCTGGCTCCACCTGCTCGCCGACGCACAAGGCCCCTCGGCCGAAGCGCCCTCGCCGGCCCCCGTCCCCGCCGCGCTGGGTACCACTGCTCTCCCCACCACCGGCTGGGACGCGGTGAGCCGCGCCCGCGACACCCGACGCCCCCGTGCCGAGGCATATCTACGGGCGTACTTCGACAGCTGGGAGGAGATCAGCGGCGACCGGTGCGGCGGACGCGACCCCGGCATACGCTGCGGATTCGGCCACCGCGACGGCCGCACCATCGCCTTCGCCGCCCAGTGCGGAACCGCCACCCGCCCGGCCGGTTTCCGCACCGCGACCCGACTGATACGACTCGCGGACCGGCTCGGCATCCCCGTCCTCACCCTCGTGGACACCCCGGGTGCCGCCAACGACGCGGACGCCGAACGCGCGGGGGCCGGCGCAGCCATCGCCGACACCTTCGCCGCGCTCGCCTCCGCCCGCGTCCCGGTCACCTCACTCCTCATCGGCGAAGGCGGATCCGGCGGCGCACTCGCCCTGGCCGCCCCGAACCGCCTGTGGGCCACCCCCGACAGCTACTTCTCCGTCATCGCCCCCGAACTGGCCGCCGCCATCCTCAAACGCGCCCCCGCCGAAGCCCAACACACCGCCGACCAACTCCACATCCGCCCACAGGACTTGCTCGACCTCGGCATCATCCAGTCCATCGCCACCTCGGAGCCCGGACCCGGGTGACGCCAAGCCCCCAGCCGTGAGCAAGCGGGCAACCCGCGGCGGGAGCCGATCCAGCACCTCCCAGAACGACCCGCTCCCACGACCTGGGAGGCTCGCAAGCTTGGGACACTCACAGATTTGCACAGACTTGGAACACACCAGAGGAGGACAACTGGCTCACGTCTGGAGGACTGGCCCGCACCGGGGGGACTGGCCCACACCAGGACGACTGTTTCGCGTCGGGACGACTGGCTCACCCTGACGGTGGCTGGCTCACGTCCGAAGCTGGCTCACGCCGGTGAGAGTGACTGGCTCACCGACGGGACAGCCGGACACGACTTGATGTGGCCGAACAGGGCCTGATGTGGCCGAACACGATTCAAGCTGACCTGCCTCGATCCGGGAACGAGCATGGCCGGGCCAGGCACGGCCGGGGCGGCGACGTACGTCCCGGCCGTGCCCAGCACGCCAGGCACCCCCAAATGCCCCTCAGGGAACCGACGTCTACCTGGGGCACGGGCACAGGGAATCCCCATGGAAATGCGCATGGGGACGAGCAATCCCGCGACGGCGGTGGAGGGGGTGGGTGGGGAGGGAGGGGGGAAGGAGGGGGCGGGCCGGGGGGAGCGCGCACGCAGCACTCACGCACCACAACCACCGCCCACCCCACCCCCCCTCAGCCCTCTCCCCCAACCCCACCCCCACTCCCCGAACGGCCCCCCACCCCTTCCATCCCGGCCTCCACGCGCTCCCCGGCCCTCCGGAGCGCCGCCACGGCCGCCCGGATCGAGGGCCGGCGATCGGCGTCCGCACGCCAGATGGCATAGACGTGCCGCCGCATGGGATGACGTACAGGCACCACACTCACGCCATCCGGCACCGGTCCGCGCCCCAGTCGTGGCGCCACCGCGACGCCCAACCCGGCCGCGATCAGGGCGAGCTGGGTGTGATGCTCCTCAGCCAGGTGCGCGATACGCGGTTCCACCCCCTTGCTGCGCAGCGTGAAGATCAGCCAGTCATGGCAGAACCCCGCCTGCGGCCAGGAGATCCACTCGTCGCCCGCGAACTCCTCCAACTCCACGAACTCCCGCCCGGCCAGTGGATGGTCCGACGGCATCGCCACATCCGAGGGGTCGTCGAGCAGCGGCGCCTTCGCCAGCCCCTCGGGCAGCGACAACGGCCGGTTGTACCAGTCGAGTACGACGGCCAGATCGACGTCACCGCGGACCACACCGCGCACCGAGTCGTCCGGCTCCATCTCCCGCAGCCGCGGGCGGAGTTGCGGATGTTCGGCACGCAAGGCGGCGAGCGCGGACGGGAAGAGTCCGCGCGCCGCGGTCGGGAAAGCGCTCATCCGCAGCTCGCCCACGGGCTGACCGCGATGCGCCTCCAGCTCGGCCTGCGCCAGCTCCACCTGGGAGAGGATGCGCGCCGCATGGTCGGCGAGCAGCCGACCGGCGTCGGTCAGTCGGATTCCCCGCCCGTTCTTCGCGAGTAGCTGCTGCCCGGTCTCGCGTTCCAGCTTGGCGATCTGCTGGGAGACCGCCGAGGTCGTCACATGCAACCCTTCGGCTGCCGCGCTGACCGAACCGTGCCGGGCGATGGCAGACAGCGTCCGTAGCCGATCAAGGTTCAACATATAAGTAATGCTAAGCGATACCTGCCATTAATTCTCACTTGTGCTACGAATTTGAATGCCTGCATCGTAGACACCATGAGCACCACCGACGCGCCCTCTGCACGCGCCATCTCCGCCGACGTCCCGGCCCCCAGGTCCGCACCGGCACCCGTCGCGACCTCGACCGCCCCACGCTCCGCCCAGTACACGGCCGCGCCGCGCCGTACCTTCGCCTGGCAGATCCGTTTCGCCTTCCTCTGCCTGGTCTGGGGATTCAGCTTCCTCTTCATGAAACTGGGCACCGAGGGCTTCGCGCCGTTGCAAGTCTCGCTGGGCCGGGTGGCGTTCGGCGCACTGGTGCTGTTGGTGTTCCTCGTGATCAAGCGCGAACGACTCCCCCGCTCGGCTCGGACCTGGGGCCACCTCGCGGTCGCCGCGCTCCTCCTCAACGCGCTGCCGTTCTCGCTCTTCGCCTACTCCGAGCTGACGATCCCCTCGACACTGGCGAGCATCTGCAATGCCACCTCGCCACTGTGGGGCATGGCGCTGTCGGTCGTGGCGCTCTCGGAGGACCGCCCCACCCGACGCCGGGTCGCGGGACTCGGCATCGGATTCCTGGGGGTGCTCACCGTCCTCGGTGCCTGGCAAGGCTTCTCCGGCACCGATCTGACAGGGACCGCCATGGCCCTGGGCGCCTCGCTCAGCTACCCGATCGGCTGGATCTACGTCCGCCGCACCCTCGCACGGGACGAGCACTCACACCTGGCCAAGATCAGTGCCCAGCTACTGCTCGCCACCCTCCAACTTGCCGTGGTCACTGTGCTGTTCACCCCGATGCCGACCGCGTTCCCGGCCGTCCCGCTCCTCGCCGTCTTCGCCCTCGGCGCGCTGGGTACCGGCGTCGCGTTCCTTCTCCAGTACGGCCTGGTCGCGGAGGTCGGACCCACCACCGCCCAGATGGTCACCTACTTCACCCCCGTCATCGCCACCGCGTCCGGTGTGGCCCTCCTCAACGAGCACCTCGCCTGGAACACTCCCGTGGGCGCCGTCATCGTCCTGGCCGGCGCCGCTCTCACCCAAAGCAAGCCCCGCGCCTCGTAGCCGTCCGCAGCAACCACCCCACAGCCGCAAGACCCGAGCCGAAGCCGGAGTCGAAGCGAAGCCCCAACGCCCGGCCGAAAACCGGCAGGCGCGACTCCGCCCCGGCCCCCGAACCTCTCGGGGGGCCAACCGCTCCCCTACGGGCACGGGGCTCCGCCCCCCCCCGCGAGCAGCCCGCTTCCTACGCCCAGCACGCCCGACCGGGCCTCTCACCCCTCGCCTCCCTCTCTCCCCCCGGGGGCCTCCCCCCCCACCCCCCCCACCCACCCCACCCCACACCCCACGCCCCCCTATCCGCACCCCTCACCGACCACCTCACTCATACCTCCGCGCCTCCCCCACCCCCGCCCCCATCGCCTCGGCTATCGCGTCGGCCAGGGGGGCGACGTCGTCGGCGGCGAGGCCGGAGACGGTGATCCGAATGCCTTGCGGGGATTGCATGCGGAAGCGAGCACCGGGGGCGACCGCCCAACCGGAGTGCAGGAGTCGGGCCACCACACCCGTTTCGTCGGGGACCGGTACCCAGACGTTCATCCCGCTGCGTCCTCGTGCCGGGACTCCGCGCTCCTCCAGGGCATGTATCAGCGCGTCCCGTCGTGCGCCGTACGCGCCGGCGACGGCCTCGGGGTCGATCGCGAACGTGCGCCACAGGTGCACCACCGCGTGCTGGATGAGATGGCTGACCCAGCCGGGGCCGAGGCGCTGGCGCCCGCGGACCCGGTCGATGGTGATCGGATCGCCGGTGAGTGCCGCGAGGCGCAGGTCGGGGCCGTACGCCTTGGCAGTCGAGCGGACCAGCACCCAGTGGTCGGTGACGCCGGAGAGCGGGTGCAGCGGGAGATCGACGATGCCATGGCCGTGATCGTCCTCGATGAGGAGCACTCCGCGGTGTCCGGCCAGCAGGGTGCGGAGTTCGGCGGCGCGGGGGCCGCTGATGGCGGCGCCCGTGGGGTTCTGTGCCCGGTCGGTGACGACGACCGCGCGGGCCCCGCCGTCGAGTGCCGCCGCCATCCGCTCGGGGATCGGGCCCTCGTCGTCCACCCCGACGGGCACAGGGCGCAGGCCGAGGGCGGGGATGAGGTCCAGCAGGCTGCCCCAGCCGGGGTCTTCGATCGCCACGGCGTCTCCGGGGCGCAGGTGCGCCGCGAGGACGCGTTCGATGGCGTCGAGGGATCCGCTGGCGACGGCGATGGGGCTCTCGGGCACTCCCTCGCGGGTGAACGCCGCCCGGGCGAGTGCTTCGAGGTCGTCGTCGACGGCGGGCATGCCGTAGAGGACGGGGCGTCGTGTGTTACGCGCGGCGGCTTCGGCCAGGGCTTCCTCCAGCGGAGGGAGCAGGGTCGGGTCGGGGTTGCCGTCGGCGACGTTCCGGACGCCGGGCGGGGCTACCACGCGCAGCGCCTCGCGGGAGGTGCTGGCGGGTCTGGGGCGGACGCGACTGCCTCGCCGGCCCGCGGTTTCGATCACTCCCCGGTCGCGGAGCGTGCGGTACGCGGACGCGACCGTATTGGGATTCACCTCCAGATAGACAGCCAACTCCCTTAGCGGGGGCAGCACTTCGCCTGGTTGGAGCTCGCCGGCACCGATGGCTCGCTCGACGCTTGCGGCAATCTCCGATGCGCGCCGCCCTTCGATCCGATACTCTCCTAGCACAAAGCTGATTATGTACTAGTGCAATGGAGTTCGCAATGGCCGAGGGAAAGTCTTTCGCCGCGACGGATCGCACCCTCCCCACCCGGGCCCGGGAGCGAGCCAGGTACGACGAGGAGACGGTGCACGCGATCCTCGACGAGGGCCACGTCTGTCATCTCGGTTTCGTGCGCGACGGCGCACCGGTCGTCCTGCCGACGCTCTACGGCCGGGTCGACAACCGTCTCTATGTGCACGGTTCGACGGGTTCCCGCCCGCTGCGGATGGCCGGCGGGCAGAGCGCCGACCCCGGCCTCGCGGTCTGTCTCACGGTGACCCACGTCGACGGCCTGGTCCTCGCCAAGTCCGCGTTCCACCACTCCATGAACTACCGCAGCGTCGTGGTCCACGGCACCGCTCACCAGGTCACCGACCGGGAGGAGAAGAAGGCCGCGCTGGACGCCCTCGTCGATCACGTCCTGCCCGGCCGCGCCGCGGACTCCCGGCCCGCCAACGCCAAGGAGCTGGCCGCCACCGCCGTGCTCCGCCTCGATCTGCACGAGGTCTCCGCGAAGATCCGCACCGGCGGCCCCAACGACGATCCCGAGGACCTGGCCCTCCCCCACTGGAGCGGCGTCCTCCCCGTCTCCGCCGCGTACGGCGCCCCGATACCGGCCGACGACCTCGCCCCCGGCATCCCCGCCCCGGACTACTTCTCCACCCGCTGAGGAGCACCGATGCTCATCCATCCCTGGGACGCTCCCGGCGACGATGCCGAATGGCAGGAGTGGCTGGCCGCCCATGACTTCGGACAGCTCGCGGTCAACGGCTCCGCCGGCGAGCCGCCGTGGGTGCAGCCGCTGCACTTCGCGTACGACCCGGCGCGCCGCGAGGCCGTCACCCACCTCGCCCGCCCCAACCCCATCTGGTCCGCGCTGCTGGACAGTCCGACGGTCCTGCTGAGCGTGGTGGACGACTACACCTTCATCCCCGGCCCGTGGCAGGCCGGCGAGGACCAGCCGCCCGAGCACGGTGTCCCCACCAGCTTCTACGCGGCGGTCCAGCTCCGCTGCACCGCGCACGTGGTGGACGATCCGGAGGCCAAGGCCGCATTGCTGCAACGCCAGCTGGCCCATTTCCAGCCGGACGGCGGCTCGGCGCCGGTCGTCGCCGACGCGGCCCCGTACGGTCGGCAGTTGCCCGGCATCCGCGGGCTGCGCCTCGAAGTGCTCGACGTGCGGGCCAAGTTCAAGTACGGCGGCAAGCGGAGCGAGGCGGTCCAGCACCGTATCTCGGAACGTCTCGCCGAGCGGGACGGTGCCGGCGATGCCGCGGCGCGCCGTCACCAGCAGCGTCGCCTCGCGGCCGCCGGCGGCTCCACGCCGACCACGAGCCGCTCGAACGGGACAAGGTAGCGAGGCAGGAGAGGTAGAAGAGGTAGGAGAAGAAGGAGTCGACGCACGCCCGACACATGTCCAGCACACAGTGCCCGGCACACCGCACACCGCACACCGCACACCGGATGAACGACGAGCGGGTCGTTCATCCGGTGGTCCGCCGCGCTCCGGCCGCGGGGGTCAGCGGTGCGCCCCGACCGTCGCCCGGTGTTCCGCCACGGCCCGCTCGACGTCCTCCTCCACCAGGTCGAGGTTGAGGGCGAAGGCGGCGGCCGCCCCCATGCCGGCGGCCGTCACGACCTGCGCCCGCGGATCGGCCACGTTTCCCGCGGCCCACACGCCGGGCACGCTGGTCCGTCCCGAGGGGTCGGTGCGCACCCAGCCGTCCTCGTTCCGTGCGCAGCCCAGCGCGGTGAGCAGGGTGTCGTGCGGCACCATCCGCGGGAAGACGAAGACGGCGGCGCGCGGCACGACGTGCCCCTCGGCCAGTTCGACCCCGCTCAGGCGGTCGTCGTCGACCACCAGCCGTTTGACCGTCCCCTCGGCGATCCGCACGCCGCGCGCCGCCAACCGTTCCCGCTCCTCGTCGCTCGGGTCCAGCTGGTGCGGGAAGAGGACGACGTCGTCCGACCACTGCCGCAGCAGGAGCGCCTGGTGCACGGAGCCCGGGTGGCTGCCGAGTACGCCGAGCGGCCGGTCGCGGACTTCGTAGCCGTGGCAGTAGGGACAGTGCAGCAGGTCCCGGCCCCAGCGTTCCCGGAGGCCGGGGAGGTCGGGGAGTTCGTCGCGCAGGCCGGTGGCGACCAGGACGTGGCGGGCGCGGAGTTCGGGGCCGCCGGCGAGCCGCACGCCGAGGTCGGGGGTGATCTCCGTTGCCCGGCCGGTGATCAATTCGGCTCCGTAGGCGGCCAGTTCGGTGCGGCCGACCTCCAAGAGGGCTGCCGGTGGCATGCCGTCCCGGGAGAGGAAGCCGTGCATCCGGTCGGCCGGTGCGTTGCGGGGTGCCCCGCCGTCGATCACTGCCACACGTCGGCGGGCCCGGGCCAGGACCAGGGCGGCGTTCAGCCCGGCCGCGCCGGCCCCGACGACCACGACGTCCCAGTCCGCGTCGCGGGCCGGACCGTGCGTGTGGTGGGCGTCCCCGGCGCCGTGTGCGGCGCTCTCCGCCCCGCCGCCGTGGCTCCGCGCCATCCCGGTGTTCATCTCGACCTCCACCTCGGCCTCCACCTGGACCTCCGCCTTCGCGTTCGTCTCGCTCATTGCGATCACCTCCGTCCGCAGGCTGCGCCAGGCGTCGCGTTCTCAGCAATGTTTGTTGCCGAATCCGGGAATGGCGCGGTGCAATGGACGGTGTGGAACACTCATCTGCCATTTCCCAGGCCCTCGCCGAGGTCGGTCCGCGCCTGAAGCGGTTGCGGACCGAGCGCGGCGTCACGTTGTCCGCGCTGGCCGAGTCCACCGGGATCTCCAAGAGCACGCTGTCCCGGTTGGAGTCCGGTCAGCGCCGGCCGAGTCTGGAGCTGCTGCTCCCCATCGCGCAGGCGCACCAGGTCCCCTTGGACGAGTTGGTCGGGGCGCCGGAGGTCGGGGATCCGCGGGTGCGGCTCAAACCGCGGCACATGCACGGCGCCACGGTGTTGCCGCTGACCCGTCATCCGGGTCCGCTGCAGACGTTCAAGATGGTCATTCCGGCCACGCGGAGCACGCCGGACCCCTGTACCCACGAGGGGTACGAGTGGCTGTATGTGCTGGCGGGGCAGTTGCGGCTGGTGTTGGCCGACCATGATCTGGTCATGGGGGCGGGCGAGGCGGCGGAGTTCGACACCCGGTTGCCGCACTGGTTCGGGAGTACGGGGGACGGCCCGGTGGAGGTCCTCAGTCTCTTCGGACGTCAGGGCGAGCGCATCCATGTGCGCGCCAAGCCCCGGTCGCGCGCGGAGGACGACGACGCCCGCTGAGCGCGGCGGCGCACCCGCCGGTCATGCCTCGGGCGTGTTCTCGCGGTGCGTTGGCGCCTGGAGGAAGCGCCGGAGGATCAGGTGCAGCACGGGCAGTTGTGCGGCGGGCTTGAACTCCGGGTCGGCGGCCGCGCTGCTGTAGAGCGAGGCGATCAGGGCCTGGACCCAGGTCGCGGCGTCGTGCGGATCGAGCGCGGGGTCGATCTGGCCGGCGGCCGCCGCCCTGGTGAGCAGGGTGGTGAGGGCCGTGCGTTCCAGGGCGTTGTCCCGGCCGAGCAGGGCGTCGAGTTCGGGGTCACGGTGCACCTGGACGACGGCTTCCATGACCAGCGGCGGGGCGACCGGGTCCATGGCGTCGGCGGTGAGGAGGTCCACGACCTCCAGCAGCGCCGCCCAGGGGTCGTCGCCGGCCTGCGCCCGGGCGAGCCGCTCGGCCTTGCTCTCCCCCGTCTCCCCGGCGTCGTCCTCGAAGATGGCGTGGAAGATCGCGCGCTTGTTGGGGAAGTAGTGGAAGAGGTTGCCGGAGCTCATGCCGGCGGCCTTGCAGATCTCGGCCGTGGTGGTGCGTTCGAAGCCTTTGGCGGCGAAGAGTTGGGCGGCGGTGTGCACGATGTGCCGGCGTCGGGCGCGGTGCTTCGCCGGGTCGATCTTCCTCATGGCGCTCTCGCCTTTCTGCCCGTGTCCCCTGCGTCGGTTGATCCGCCTGGCGGCTCCGGCGTTGTCGCCGGGACGGGCTTCGGCCGCTCCGTGGCCAATAATAGACCGCCTACTCGGTTTATTATTGCTGGCGACGCGCACGACCCGCATTACCCAGGGGGATCAGACACATGGACACCGACAAGCCGCAGCCCACTTCCGGCCCCGTCGCGCCGGGATCGGAGCCCGGTGGGCCGCCCGGCCCCACCGTCCTGGCCGACTCGACCGCGATGGTGGTCGCCGTCTGCGTGATGTTCGCGGCGCTCGGCGCCGGCGTCGGCTGGCTGGTGCGGCTGCTCGCGAAGTGGCTGGTGACGCTGGAGCACGCGCCCTGGCAGGGCCCGGCCAGGCTGCTGACGTCGATCCCGGAACCCTGGCTGACGCTCGGTGTCCTGGCGCTGGGTGCGGTGCTGGGGCTGGCGGCCGCGCTGTTCGGGCAGCACGACGAGTTGGCCGTGCGCGTGGCCGACGACGAGGTGGTGCTCACCCGGCGGGCGAAGCCCCGCGCGTTCCCGCGCGCGGCGGTCCAACTGGCGTTCCGGGACGGCAAGGAGCTGGTCCTCCTCGGCCAGGACACCGCCGAACTCGCGCGGGAGGGCTGCACGTTGAGCGTCCAACGCCTCGCCGGGGCTTTCCGTGCGCACGGCTACGACTGGGCGGACGGCGATCCGCACGAGGACGAGTTCCGGCGCTGGGTCCCGGACACCCCGGGGCTGCCGATCGGCGCGAACGCCCTGTTCACGGCGCGCGAGCGGGCCCTCGGCAAGTCGGGGACGGCCGAGGAAGCCCGGGAGTTGCGGGACGAGTTGGCCCGGCTGGGTCTCGTCGTCCGGGACAGGGACAAGCGGCAGTTCTGGCGGCTGGTCCCGTAGGACCAGCCGCCGTGCGGCTATCGGAGCTCGCCGCGGTCCCGGCCGCGGGCCTCCGTCACCGCCAGCGCGGCGACGGCCGTGAGCAGGACGGCGGTGCCGGCCGCCGTCGCCGTGGTGAGTCGCTCACCGAGGAACAGCACCGCGATGGCCGCCGCCGAGACCGGTTCGATCAGGGAGATCACGGAAGCGGTCGCGGCCCGTACGACGGCCAGTCCGGCGAAGTAGAGGCCGTAGGCGAGGGCCGTGGGGATGGCGGCGATGTACCCGAGCAGGAGCAGGCTGCGGCCCAGGTCGTGGGCGTACGGCCACAGCCCCTCGGCCGCGGCGAGGGGCAGCAGGCACAGGGCGCCGACCGCGAACGCGCTGATGGTCGAGGCGTAGGGGTCGCTGCCGCCGCCCCGCCCGAAGCGGCGGGTGGTGAGGGTCATCACGGCGCAGGCGGCGGCGGAGAGCACGGCGTAGCCGACGCCGGCCGGGCGGACGGTGGCGGCACCGTCGCCGCCGAGGACGAGGATCAGCAGGCCGGTCAGCGCCCCGCCGACGGCCAGGATGCCGCCGGCGCCGAGCCGTTCGCCCATGGTCAGGCGGGCTCCGATGGCGATGAGGACGGGTCCTGCGCCCATGGTGATGACGGTGCCGACGGCCAGGCCGGTGGCTTCGACGGACGCGAAGTAGGCGGCCTGGAAGACGGCGAGGGCGATGCCGGTGACCGCGACCCGTGCGGCGCGGCGGCGCAGCGGCTCGGCCGGCAACGGGCTGGTGGTGTCGGTCGTGCTGCCGGTCCGGTGCCGCCGTGCCGCCCGTACGGCAAGCAGGAGCAGCAGGCCGCCGAAGGTGCGCCAGAAGGTGAGGGCGAGGGGGCCGAGTCCGCTGCCGTGGTAGAGGAGGGCTGCGGCCGCGCCGGCGGTGCCCCAGGCGGTCGCGGCGAAGGAGACATAGGCCAGTCCCCGGCCCACGGGCAGGGCGGGGTGGGATGTGCTGTGCATGGGAGCTGTACTCCGGGAAATCCAGGACGGCGCTGGGCGCCGTGGCATGGTCGCGTGGTCCCGTGTGCGGGCAGCGTCAACCGACTCGGGACTCCGCCCGGGCCGGGATTTCCTCGGAGGCCGCCGCCCGCCTTACGCGGCGGGAGGGGGCAGCACAGTCGAATGCATGATCGTCAGCCTATGTCGTGGGGGAACCGGCCGACAACTCGTCGCCGGAGGGCTCGGTGGTGCCGTCCCGCGCGGTCCGGGGCCCGTGGGCGTCGACTGCGGGCGCTCCCCCGCCGGCGACGGTGACGGTGCCGGCCTCTCCCGGTTCGGTCCGCGGTTTGGCGGACTGGGCGATGAAGGCGCCGATCAGGACCACCGCGCCGCCGGTGATCTGGGGCGCGGAGAGGTGTTCGCCGAGCAGTACCCAGGCGAGCACGGTGGCGATCACCGCTTCCAGGCAGGCGACGACGCCGGCGACCTGCGGGGAGAGTCGCCGGATCGACACCACTCCGGTGAGATAGGCGGCCACCGTGGCGACCAGCACGATCCAGGCGAGCAGCAGCGCCGCGGGGACCTCGATGCCGTTCATGTCGGCGCTGCCGCCCAGTACCGACCAGTGCAGGTTCCAGGGCCGGGCGACGACGGTGAGGATGAGCGCGCCGATCAGCAGGCCGTAGGCGATGACGCCGAGGGGGTCCGGCACCGCGTCGCCCTCGCCGTCGCCGCCGTGGTCGGAGAGGACGAAGTAGCCGACCTGGCAGCAGGCCGCGCCGAGTGCGAGGAGCAGACCGAGGGCGTCGAAGCTGAGGCCGGACCACACCTCGACGACGCAGGCCAGTCCGCCGACGGCGAGGACGACGCCGACGGCGGCGGCGCGGCTGACGGGGCGTTTCTGGACGAAGCGCACCCAGCCCAGGACGAGGGCCGGGGCGAGGTATTCGATGAGCAGCGCGACGCCGACCGGGATGCGGGAGAGCGCGGCGAAGTAGCACGCCTGGACTCCGGCGACGGCCAGCAGTCCGAAGCCGGCGAGCAGCGCGGGCCGGCGGCGGGGCAGGTCGCGGTGGCGCCAGGCGACGGGGAGCATCACCAGCGCGGCGCCGGTGACGCGCAGCCAGGTGACGTGCAGCGGTTCGAGGCCGGCGGCTATCAGGGGCTTGGCCGCCACTCCCGAGCCGCCGAAGGCGAGCGCGGAGAGCAGGGCGATGCCGAGTCCGGCGCCGCGTCCGGCGCGCGGGCCGGGTGCGGCCGACCGTGGGGTCCCCGTGGACCCTGAAGTTCCGTGGCCCGGGCCGGTGGTGTGGCCTGCCGGGCTCCCCGATGAGGCGTGCATCGGGTCATCATGACAGTCGCGGTCAGCAGCGTCATCCCCCGAAACCCCTGTCTCATCAGGCGATACGCGGGGGCCGCGGGGCGGGCGTGCGCGATGTCCCGGTCAGTCCGGTACGGGCTGTTGGTCGCCGTCGAGGCGGGCGGCGAGCCGGGCGGTGTCGACGGCGGCCCGGCGCAGGACCTCGACGGCCCGGGATTCGGGGTCGTCGACCAGTGCGGCAAGGAGGTCGAGGCAGCCGGCGCGGGTGGCGTAGCGGGCGTGGGCGCGATCGAGGGCGCCGTCCATGGCGGCGGCCGCGGCGGGCGACCAACCGGGGACGCCGCCTTCGGCGACCATCGGGACGGCGCCGGAGTCCTCGACGGTGCCGTGCCACTGGAGGCCGTAGCCGATGCTGCGTTGGACGAGGTAACCGAGCAGCCGGGCGACCTGCTGGCCGCCGTCGAAGACCTCGCGGACCGCGGGGTCCCATTCCAGGAGTCCGTGGAGCAGGTGTGCGGTGTCGACCTGGTGGTCGCCGTCGCGGGTGGCGCGCCTGCGGGCAGCGGACACCACCGACGCGAGCTCCACGGTGAGCTGACTGTCGGGGTCCTCCTGGGCGGAGCGGTCGCCGCCACTGTACGCAGTACGGTTTTGCACAGCCCCACCCCACCAGTCCTGAAAGGCCGGAGCATCCCCGGCGGGAAGCATTTGCACATCCCACCCTGGTTGGGGAAGCCGACACACGATCTCATCCTCACGGAGGATATGCGGAGAGAACGTGGAGGTCGGGCATATCGTCGCAAACAGGAGCACCCCCGTTCACCCACCCCATATCGCCAGGTCGCGGGCGACAACCGAGCCCCGCCGCCCGCATGCCACGGCGCGACTGTCGACACCCGGGGCCGGCGGCCAGGACCTGTCGGGTGGATCCGACGCGCGGGCCGCACCGACATCCGTGGACCGCCCGCCGACCCGCCCGACACGACCTCGCCCCATACGGAACTGACAATCCATCAGTAAAGCCCGGCGGTTGCTATTGAACCCTCGCCGCCGTACCGCTACGTTCCGCGCACCAGCCAGGACGCCGTCACCGAAGGGGTGCACGCATGGCCGATGTCACCGCCCAGGCCCGGATCGAGGCACCGGCCGAGAAGGTCTGGGACCGGCTCACCGACTTCGACTCCTACGGACAGTGGAACGCCACCCACACCAACTTCCCGCACGGCGGCCCTCAGCCCCTCCACGCGGGCGCCACCTACGACGAGAACATGAAGCTGATGGGCTTCCCGGCGGAGGTGACCTGGACCGTGCAGGAGCTGGAGCCGGGCCGCCTGCTCGCCGTCAAGGGCAAGGGCCCGATGGGCGTCAACCTCGGCATGCGCTATCAGCTGACGCCCGACGGCGAGGCGACCACGGTCCGGATCGACGGAACCTTCACCGGCGCCGCGGTCTCACTGATGGCGGCCAAGCTGAAGGACTCGGCGAGCGCCGCACTGAACGAGTCGCTGCGCACGCTCGCCGGCCTGGTCGCCTGAGCCGCCGCCGGGGCGGCCGCGCCCTACGGCACCGCCGCCCCGGCCCGCCGCGTCAGTCCTCCTCGGCGAGGATCAGATACAGCTCCTTGCGGGCCTTGTTGACCACCGCCATGGCCTTCTCCCGCTGTTCGGGGCTGCCGGTGGCCCACACCTGACGGAACGCCTCGACCAGGCCGCCGCCCGCCTTCCGTATCTCGTTCATCGCCTCCCAGTCGACGCCGCGACCGGCGTCCTCCCAAGGGGCGTCGGAGCCGCCGTCGGCCTCGGCGCGGCCGGCCTCGGTGAGCGAGAACAGCTTCTTGCCGCCCTCGCTGGCGCTGGTGATCAGCCCCTCGTCCTCCAGCAGCTGGAGGGTGGGGTAGACCGAGCCGGGGCTGGGCTTCCACGCCCCGCCGCTGCGCTCGGCGATCTCCTGGATCATCTCGTACCCGTGCATCGGGCGGTCCTTGAGCAGCGCCAGTATCGAGGCCCGCACATCGCCACGACGGGCCCGGCCGCGCGGTCCGCCGCGCCCCCGGCCACCACCGAAGGGCGGACCCCCGAAAGGCGGCCCGAAGCCGCCGAAGGCGGCGCGCCGCCGCTCGAAACCGCCGCCGAACTCCCCGTGGCCACCGTGTCCACCGCGGCGTCCGGGGCCACGGTGCTCGTGTCCGTGATCGGGTCCGTACTCGTATCCCTGGGAACGCATGGCGTCCTCCCTCTCGTCATCCGTGCTCACGCACGTGCTATCGCTCGCAATCGTTGACCGATCGCGATGCTTCAACGATATATCGGGAGTGTTCGGCGAGCAAGGGTCGCCCGTTGCCTTTTCTCCGCCGGAGTCCGTGGCTCCCGAACGCGCGCCGCCGAGCCCCGGCGATCGCGACGCTCTGACGACCGCGACGCCGTGGCAACCGTGGCGACCGCGCTTCCGCTCCGGCGGGGCGCGAGCAGCGGCAGCGAACGCGGCAGCGCCGGCACCAGCGCCGGCGGCACGTCCTCGACGGCGTTCACGGCGCAGTACCGGGCGGAGCACCGCGGGAGCCGCCAACCAGGTCCAATGTCCCGGGATTGGCCTTGGCCCATGGCTCTGCGGCACGCCTACGCTCCGGCCATGAGGATCCGCATCGTCGACGCCTTCACCGACCGTCCGTTCGCCGGCAACCCCGCCGGCGTCGTGCTGCTGGACGCCGACGCGTTCCCCGAGGACGCCTGGCTCCAACACGTCGCCACCGAGGTCAATCTCTCCGAAACCGCCTTCGCGCACCCGCTTCCCCCCGGCGGCGACGCCGACTGGGCGCTGCGCTGGCTCACCCCGACCGCCGAGGTGAACATGTGCGGGCACGCCACTCTGGCCACCGCGCACGTGCTGCACACCACGGGCACGGCGACCGGCACCGTGCGCTTCAGCACCCGCAGCGGCGTGCTGATCACCCATGCCGACGACAGCGGCTCGATCACCATGGACTTCCCCACCGCCCCACTGACCCCCGTGGCCGTGCCGGACGTCGTCGCCCGGGCACTGGGCGCCGAGATCCGCTCCGCGCACGACACCGGGCCCGACGTCGGCGACCTGCTGATCGAGTTGGCCGACGAGAAGGCCGTACGGGACCTGGCGCCGGACTGCGCCCTGCTGGCCGGACACGGCGGGCGAGGCGTGATGGCCACCGCCCGCGCCGAAGACCCCGACGGTGCCTACGACTTCGTCTCGCGCGGCTTCTTCCCCGCCCTGGGCATCGACGAGGACCCGGTCACCGGGAGCGCGCACACCGCGCTCGCCCCCTTCTGGTCGGCACGCCTGGGCCGCGGCAACCTGGTCGGCTTCCAGGGCGGCACCCGGACCGGCCTGGTCCGCACCGAGCTGCGCGGCGAGCGCACCCTGTTGACCGGCTCGGCCGTGACCGTCATCGACGGCGAACTGCTCGCCTGACCGCCGCCGTCCGGACACGGAACGGGGCGGGGGCCACCAGGCCACCCGCCCCGCACCTCCATATGCCGCGCCTCACCCCGTGGGCAACCAGGGCACCCGCCCCGCGAGCAGCGCGTAGCCCAGGAAGGCGACGATGTCGATGAGGGCGTGCGCGGCGACCAGTGGGCCGACCCGGCCCCAGCGCCGGTATACCAGGGCGAAGATCACGCCCATCACCATGTTGCCGACGAAGCCGCCGATGCCCTGGTAGAGGTGGTACGAACCACGCAGCACCGAACTGGCCGCGACCGCCGCCCACGGCGTCCACCCCAGTTGCCCCAGCCTGCGCAGCAGATATCCGACGACGATGACCTCCTCCAGGACGGCGTTCTGCACCGCGGAGGCGATCAGCACCGGGATCTTCCACCACACGTCGGGCAGCGCCTCGGGCACCACCGTCAGATTGAAGCCGGCGGCCCGCGCGCCCAGGTAGAGCAGCAGCCCGCTGCCCCCGATGGCCGCCGCCAGCCCGGTGCCGACCCCCAGATCGAAGCCGGGCCGTCGCCGGTCGAAGCCGATGGCGCGCAGTCCACCGGCCCGTTCCCGCATCAGCAGGTGGGCCACCAGCACCACCGGCACCAGTGCGGTCGCGATACCGAACAGCTGCCAGGCGAGATCCAGCCAGGGCCGGCCGGGCGCGTGCGAGGCGTTGAGCGTCGCCGCCTGGTGCTTGAGGCCGCCGGGTTTGGTCAGTGACCCGATGAAGCTGATGAGCGCGGAGACCGCACTGGCTCCCAGGGAGAGCGCCAGAACGATCAGCGTCTCGTTCCGCAGCACGCTCCGGGCCGGCTCGCCGGCCGCCTCGACGGGCCGCCCCGAGCCGCTCCCCGCGCCCGGAACGTCCGCGCCCGCCACGGGACTTGTATCCGACTGCAAAGGTTCCTCCACTTCCGCAATACCGCCTCTTCACCACCGTCGCCCCGCTAGGGTCTCGAAAGCAGGTACGAAGATCGCTCGCGACAGGCCGGGACGGTCGCGCTCCACGTGGGTGTTTCCGTCCGCATCGATCCCGATAGAGGTCCGGGGCTCCGGAACTCCGAGTATCAGGAGAGGCGCTACCGCATGGGACGTCACAGCTTGCCTGACGACTCCGCACCACAGGGAACGGGGTCCCCCCGAACCCGCCGCAGGACGGTCGTCCTCGCCACCGCCGTCCTCGTGATCGCCGCCACCGGCTCCGTCGTGGCGCTGCGTGGCGGGCTCCTCCCCTTCGGCACGTCGTGCGACGGCGATTCCGTACGGCTGGAAGTGATCGCCTCGCCCGATATCGCGCCGGCGCTGAACGCGGTGGCGGACAAGGCCCGCGAGGACGCGGTCCGCACGGACGGCAGGTGCCTGGACGTCAAGATCGATGCGCGGCCCTCCGCCGAGGTCGCCGACTCGCTCGGGCAGCGGCCGGCCAACCCGGACTTCCAGGTATGGGTGCCCGATTCGGACCTGTGGGTGAACCAGGTCACCGACAACCGGGGGTCGACCCTGACCGCCGTCGGCGCCGTCGCCTCCTCGCCGCTCGCGCTGGGCGCGGTCCACGACGCCGCCAAGACCCTCGGCTGGCCTGCGAAGACCTACTCCTGGACCGCGCTGACCCGGGCCGCCTCCGGTGGCGCGCTGCGCCTGGGCGTCGCCGACCCGGCCCGCAGCGCCACCGGGCTGCTCGCCCTGGCCCGCATCGACGCCGCCGACCGCAAGGAGGCCGGCAGCGGCGACGTGGCCGCCACCCGTACCGCGGCCACCGCCAAACTGCTCCACGAGCGGGTCGCGGACGGCGACGACCAGGTACTGGCCACCCTGCCGCGCAACGGCTCGGGGGCCGAACAGGGCAATCCGCGCCGCAACCAGGCGCTGCTCCTGTCCGAACAGGCCGCGTACGCCCACAACACCAGTGGGGACGCCGGCCCCGCGCTCGACCTCTTCTACCCCACGGACGGCACGGCGCAGCTCACCTACCCGTACACCCTCGTCGACGAGGACTCCCTGACCGCCGACCAGAACCGCGCCGCCAACCGCTTCATGACGCTGCTGGACGACACCTCGGGGCAGCAGACCCTGCGCGACCACGGTTTCCGGGCCGGCAACGGCAGCGCCGACCCACCGCTGACCGGCAAGGCGGGCGGCCGTGCACCGCAGCCGTTCGCCGCCGCTCCCACCGACCCGCCGACGTCCAAGGAGCTCCAAGCGCTGCTGGGCATGTGGAGCCTCACGGTGCAGAGCGCCCGGACCACCACCGCCGTGGACGCCTCGCCGTCGATGGCGCTGGCGGGACGGTGAGATCGTCGTCGGCGGCGCCCGGCTCCTGGCCCGGATCCACTCGGCCGGCTTCCGTAGCCGCTGCACGTCACGGCGGCCTGCCCCCCGTGGGCGGGTCGGCACGTACACCTACCGGCTGGCGGTCGCCGTCGAGGTGGCGGGCCTGCCCGTCGACGACTCCCCGGCGGCGAGCCCGCGGATCCGCACCGACTGCGGCACCGGCGTCAGCCGACCGGACGGCCTCGCCGGGGCGCTCCACGGCGGGCGTCACGCGACGGTGCCCCCGGCCGCCGGCCGGCGCTGCGCCGGTACGACGGCCGCGCCGGCCGCCCATGGCACCGGCCAGGTGTGCACCGGCTCCCCGGTGTGCATCAGCTCGCTGTAGCGCCGGGTCATCGCCGCCAGGGCGGCGTCCCGGGGCAGTCCCTGCCGCAGTGCGTGGTGGAACGCCGCGGCCTGCCAGGACGCCCCGTTGGTCCGGCGTGCGCAGCGGGCCTCGATGATGCCCAGGTAGTGGTCGCGGTCGGCCGGTTCGATGCCCCAGGCGTCCAGCCCGGCGGCCGCCAGCGGCAGCAGTTCCTGTTGCACCAGGCGCACGGCGGGGATCTCGGTGAGGCCGCCGGCGCGGCCGGGCCGGGGCCAGCGGAGGGTGGCGTCGATGCCGTGGCGGCAGGCGGTGTCGAAGTTGGCGGCGGCGACGGTGAACGGGAGCCGGGTCCAGACGGGGCGCGGCTGCTCGGCGAGGGCGCGCACCAGGCCGTAGTAGAAGGCGGTGTTGGCGATGACGTCGGCGACGGTCGGGCCGGCCGGCAGCACCCGGTTCTCGACGCGGAGGTGCGGGAGGCCGTCGGCGACCGCGTAGACGGGGCGGTTCCAGCGGTAGATCGTGCCGTTGTGCAGGATCAGTTCGGCGAGGTCGGGCACGCCGCCCTCGTCGAGGACGCGCAGGGGGTCCTGTGGTCCGCACAGCGGCAGCAGCGGCGGGAAGAAGCGCAGGTTCTCCTCGAACAGGTCGTAGGCGGAGTCCACCCAGCGCTCGCCGAACCACGTGCGCGGGCGCACTCCCTGGGCCTGGAGTTCGGGTGCGCGGGTGTCGGTGGCCTGCTGGAAGACCGGCGGTCGCGATTCGCGCCACAGCTCCCGCCCGAACAGGAACGGGGAGTTGGCGCCGACGGCTATCTGGGCGGCGGCGATCGCCTGGGCGGCGTTCCAGACGGCGGCGAACCGCCCGGGCGTCACCTGGAGGTGCAGTTGCACGGAGGTGCAGGCGGCTTCGGGGGCGATCGACGGCGAGCGGGTGATCAGGCGCTCGACGCCCTGGATGTCGATGACGAAGTCCTCGCCGCGGGCGGCCCGCATCTGGTCGTTGAGCAGCACATAGCGGTCGTTGGCGGAGAGGCTGGCGACGGTGAGGTCGTCGGCGTTCAGGGTCGGCAGGATGCCGATCATGACGATGCGGGCGGCGACTTCCCGGGACTTTCGCTCCGCATAGCCGAGCCCGGTGCGGAGTTCTTCGGCGAGCTGGTCCAGTACGCGTCCGGACAATCGGTGCGGGGTGATGTTGACCTCTAGATTGCACTGCGCGAGTTCGGTCTGGAAATCGCCGCTGGCGATCCTTTCCAGGACCTGCGAGTTCAGCATGCGGGGGCGCCCGTCGGCGCCCGCGAGATTGAGCTCGATCTCCAGCCCCATGAGATTCTTGGGGCGGTCGAACCGCTTCTCCGTCAGGAGTCGCCGCAATCCCTCCAGGCAGTCGTGCAGCTTTCTTCGATAGCGCTCCCGGTCCACCAGGTCGTTCCCCTCCGCGGCGACCTTCTCCCCCATCGGCGGGTCCCTCCTAGGTGAACGGCTCGCGGCCACGGGCTGGTCGGTACCGCCCCCGGCACGCCGGGGTACGGGCTACGGTCGATGATGCCCCGGCAGTCTGATCGATAACGCCTCAAGGGCATGCCGGTACCGTTACTCTCAAAGAGCGCGCCCGAGGCATTTTCCAGGGGCATATCTGATCGGCCGACACCCACCGCAATTCGCTCGTAAAAAACACCGACGGGTTCCGGCCTACCGCTTCGTCGAAGAATTACGAGGTGGCCTCTCCCAGTTCCCGCCCAAAGCGGCGGAAATCACCCCGGATGGCGGACCGGATTCCATCTTGCCAGAAATCCACAAGGCGAGTAGCCGAAACACTTCCAGAACATATGTCGTATAAACTTCGCAGACGAGGCAGAGATTTGGCGCCCAGCGCGGCGGTGCCCCCATCGGTGCCCCGACACCGCTGCCGACCCGTCGGTCCGCAGTTGCGGTCGGCCAGGCTCTGACCCGCCCGCAGACAGCGCCGTCCGCACTGCCACGCTCCACCGTGTCTCCTAAGTGAGAGGCGACCCGCCATGCCGCTGCACGTTCCTCCCTCCCCTGCGCCCGCCCTGCGCAGCATCCTCAGTGCCCTCGGCTCCCCCACCGCGGTCCGCGAGGCCCCGGCCGCCGCGCTCCGCACCCATCAGGGGCCGCTGAGCCCCGACCACCCGCTGCCCGTGCACGTCTGGGACGACGTCAGCCAGGCCGGCCCGCCGCGCACCCGCCTCGCCGGCTGGCGTTTCCTGATCCGCGGTGGCGAGCGCGCCGTGGCCGCCGCCGAGGCCCGGCTGACCGCCGACGGCTGGACGTTCTCGCACTTCTGCGACGGCCCCTATGTCGCCGCGACCGAACGGGCCCTGCAGCAGGCCGAGTCGCTCACCGCGCCCTACCAGCCGCGCCTGCTGTCCGTGCCGGAGCTGTACATGCTCACCCTGTGGCTCCACCACGACCTCACCGCGGACGGCGCGGAGGGGATGCCCGCCGCTAGTGATCTCCTGGTGCCGCTGGCGCCCGCCCCGCCCGGGATCGCCTCCTACCTCCCGCAGCGGGTCGCCGACCTGCTGCCCCGTCTGACCCTCCGCCTGGGCCCGACGCCCCTGCTCCGCGAGCCGGCCTGACCGTCCGCCGCGGGCCCGCCGCGTCACGCGGTACGGAGGCCCCGCACCGCTCACGACACCCCGCACCCATGCGCCCCGTGACCTCTCCGGCCGCGGGGCGCACCACGCTGTGCGCCCCTGTGCGCCGGTAGCGCGCCAACGCCTGCGGGCGGGCGCGCAATTGGAAGCAACCGCCCGCACGGGTGACACGTCCGTATCGAGTGTGTAGCGCTGCTGCGAAATCCCTGCGGAATCCCGTCCGTAGGGCAAGACTGGGACCGACAGGAAACGGGGGAGCGGCCATGAGCATCGCATCGAGCCGCACGACGTTCACCACTCCGCAGCGAAAGACATTTTCCATGTGCCAGCATCAACCGCCATGCCCATCAGCCGACTCCACCGACCGGGAGGCCGCCCAGCTGGTGGCGCACCACCCGGAGCAGGGCTGGAGCCTGCTGTGCAACGGCGTCCTGCTCTTCGAGGACACCGGTGAGCTGCTGCCGGACGGGCAGGTTATCGCGCCGCATCGGCCGGTCGACCCGCCGCGGGTCACCGCCGCCGCGTGACCCCGCAGTCACCCGGCACGTACACCAGGGCCCCCGGCGCATCCGCCGAGGGCCCTTGATGTTGCCACCGGTCACCGGTGGCGGGGGGTGATCAGACGTCGTACTCGTCCAGCGGCGGGCAGGAGCAGACGAGGTTGCGGTCACCGAAGGCACCGTCGATCCGGCGCACCGGCGGCCAGTACTTCTGCGCGGCGTTGACGCCGGCAGGGAAGACGGCCTCCTCGCGGCTGTAGGGGTGGTTCCACTCGCCGCCGAGCGCCGCCGCGGTGTGCGGGGCGTTGCGCAGCGGGTTGTCGTCCTTGTCCCACTCCCCCGAACCGACCTTCTCGATCTCCGCGCGGATGGCGATCATCGCGTCGCAGAACCGGTCCAGCTCGGTCAGGTCCTCGCTCTCGGTCGGCTCGATCATCAGCGTGCCGGCCACGGGGAAGGACATCGTCGGCGCGTGGAAGCCGTAGTCGATGAGCCGCTTGGCGACGTCGTCGATGCTCACTCCGGTCGCCTTGGTCAGCGGTCGGACGTCGACGATGCACTCGTGGGCGACCAGTCCGCCGGGGCCGGTGTAGAGCACCGGGTAGTGCGGCTCCAGGCGCTTGGCGATGTAGTTGGCGCCGAGCACCGCGACCTGGGTGGCGCGCTTGAGGCCCGCACCGCCCATGAGGCGGACGTACGTCCACGAGATCGGCAGGATGCCGGCCGAGCCCCAGGGGGCGGCGGAGATCGGCCCGACGCCGGTCTCCGGGCCCGCGGTGGGCTGCAGCGGGTGGTTGGGCAGGTACGGCGCCAGGTGGGCGCGGACCGCGACCGGGCCGACGCCGGGGCCGCCGCCGCCGTGCGGGATGCAGAACGTCTTGTGCAGGTTGAGGTGCGAGACGTCGCCGCCGAACTTCCCGGGCTCGGCCAGGCCGACCAGGGCGTTGAGGTTGGCGCCGTCCACGTAGACCTGACCGCCGGCCTCGTGCACCGTCGCGCAGATCTGGGTGATGTGCTCCTCGAACACGCCGTGGGTGGACGGGTAGGTGACCATCAGGACGGCCAGTTCGTCCCGGTGCTTCTCGATCTTGGCGTGCAGGTCGTCGATGTCGACCTCGCCGTCCGCACCGGTCTTGACGACGACGACCTTCATGCCGGCCATCACGGCGCTGGCGGCGTTGGTGCCGTGCGCCGACGACGGGATCAGGCAGACGGTGCGCTGCTCGTCCCCGTTGGCGCGGTGGTAGGCGCGGACCGCGAGCAGACCGGCCAGCTCGCCCTGGGAGCCGGCGTTGGGCTGGATGGACACCTTGTCGTAGCCGGTGACCGCGGCCAGCTGCTCCTCCAGTTCCTGGATGAGCGTGAGGTAGCCCTGGGCCTGGTCTGCGGGGGCGAAGGGGTGCAGCTGACCGAACTCGGGCCAGGTGACCGGCTCCATCTCGGTGGTGGCGTTCAGCTTCATCGTGCAGGAGCCGAGCGGGATCATGCCCCGGTCCAGCGCGTAGTCCTTGTCGGCGAGGGTGCGCAGGTAGCGCAGCATCGCGGTCTCGGAGCGGTGCTGGTGGAAGACCGGGTGGCCGAGGTAGTCGTCGGTGCGCAGCAGGGACTGCGGCAGGCTCTCCTCGACGGTCGCGTCCAGCGCTTCGATGTCGCCCTGGATGCCGAACGCGCCCCAGACGCCGGTGAGCTGGGCGCGCCCGGTGGTCTCGTCGCAGGCGATGCCGACCAGGTCGGCGTCGACCTCGCGGAGGTTGATGCCGGCCTCGCGGGCGGCGGCGACGACCTCGGCGGCCCGGCCGGGCACCCGTGCGGTCAGGGTGTCGAAGTAGACGTCGTGGACGAGCTCGACCCCGCCGGCCCGCAGGCCCGCGGCGAGGATCGTGGCGTAGCGGTGGGTGCGCCGGGCGATGGTCCGCAGCCCGTCGGGGCCGTGGTAGACGGCGTACATCCCGGCCATGACGGCGAGCAGCACCTGCGCGGTGCAGATGTTGCTGGTGGCCTTCTCGCGGCGGATGTGCTGCTCGCGGGTCTGCAGCGCCAGGCGGTATGCCTTGTTGCCGTCGGCGTCGACGGAGACGCCCACCAGACGGCCGGGCAGGCTGCGGGCGTACTGCTCGCGGACGGCCATGTAGCCGGCGTGCGGGCCTCCGAAGCCCATCGGGACGCCGAAGCGCTGGCTGGTGCCGACCGCGATGTCCGCGCCGAGCTCACCGGGCGGGGTGAGCAGCGTCAGCGCGAGCAGGTCGGCGGCGACGGTGACGATCGCGCCCAGCTCGTGCGCCCGCTCGATCACCGCGCGCGGGTCGCGCACCGCGCCGGACGCGCCCGGGTACTGGAGCAGCACACCGAAGACGCCGCGCTCGGCGATCTCCTCGGGGATGCCGTCGGACAGGTCGGCGACCACGACCTCCACACCGGTCGGTTCAGCCCGGGCCCGGATCACGGCGACGGTCTGCGGCAGACAGTCGGCGTCGACCAGGAAGACGCCCTGCTTGACCTTGCCGACCCGGCGGGAGAGCGCCATCGCCTCGGCGGCGGCGGTGCCCTCGTCCAGCAGCGACGCACCGGAGGTGGGCAGTCCGGTCAGGTCGGCGACGACGGTCTGGAAGTTCAGCAGGGCCTCCAGGCGACCCTGCGAGATCTCCGGCTGGTAGGGCGTGTAGGCCGTGTACCAGGAGGGGTTCTCCATGACGTTGCGCAGGATCACCGGCGGCGTGAAGGTGCCGTAGTAGCCGAGCCCGATCATGGGCGACAGCACCTGGTTGCGGTCGGCGAGCGCGCGCAGCTCGGCCAGGACCTCGGCCTCGGTGCGGCCCTCCGGCAGACCGAGTGCCTCGGTGCTCTTGATCACGTCGGGCACGGCGGTGGCCGTGAGTTCGTCCAGCGATCCGAAGCCGACCTGCGCGAGCATCTTCGCCTGCGCCTCGTGGTCGGGGCCGACGTGCCGCTGCTCGAACGGGATGCCCCGCTCCAGCTCGGTCAGGGAGATGCGGTGGGTGTTCATCTGCGGGGGCCTCCTGGTCAGTACGACCTACGAGGGGCACCACGGCGCTGGTGCCCGGACGGCCTCCCCCTCTGTCATCTCAACCTGAGAGCTTCACCGGTCCGCGGGCTGCGGTCCGGCTTTCACCGTCGGTGAGGAGGGGTTCCGGCATGGTGCCTGTCCGTGGCCCGCCCTGCTTTCCAGAGTGACCTCGTCCATGCGGTACGTGTGCCTGAGAGATTCCGGGGAGGATTTGCTCCTTCGGCGCCCTGGTCGCGAACGACAAAGGACTCTCCCGCATGGGGTCGACGGCCAATCGCCAGCCTACCAGCGCACCGCCGAAACGATCCTTCGAGTGGCCGGGGCATGAAATGTGCCGTTTCGTAGTGGTCACAAGGCAGTTGCGACCACGTGGAGGGACCGTGCAAACCGATATCGATCCCCGGAGCCTCATCGGCCGCAAAGCGTTCGACCGGAACGGCGCGAAAATAGGGACCGTCGACGAGGTGTACCTCGACGACGCGACGGGCGAACCGGAGTGGGCGGCCGTCCGCACCGGCCTGTTCAGCCGGGATGCGTTCGTCCCCTTGGAACCGAGCAAGATGGTCGGCGACAGCCTGCACATCCCCTACGACCGGAAGCTGATCAAGGACGCCCCGGACTTCGGCGTCGGCCGGCACCTCTCCCCCGAGCAGGAGCTCCAGCTCTACCACCACTACCGCCTGGATATCTCCTCACCGGCCTCCGACTCCGCCTCGCCCGCCGGCGACACCGACTTCGGGCGGATCGCCGGCGCGGACGACTGATCCGGCCCGCCGATCAGCGGCAGGGGCTCGCCCGGCCGCAGCGCCGGATCGTCGACGGTGAAGGTCCGCACCCGCCCCGGTGCGGACCATGGCGTCTCGAACCGTACGGTCACCCTCCCCAGGCCACTGCCCTGCACCCACCCGGCGCCGAACTCCTCGTGGACCACGTCCAGCCCCGGATACCAGCGCCGCGGCAGCTCCACGCCGGCCTCCGGCTCGCCCGCCGCCTCCTCGGCCGGCTCCGCGGCCCCGCCCGCCGCCTGCTCCTCGGCCTCCCGCTCCGTGGCCAGCTGGGCGAAGAGGTCCTCCTGCGTGAAGTCGGCCAGCCCGGTCACCCCCACGCCCAGCAGCCGCACCCCGCCCGTGGTGTCCACCGTCTCCAGCAGCCGCACCGCGGCCTCCCGGACGACGGCCGGGTCGTCGGTGGGCCCGCGCAGCGTCTCGGACCGGGTCAGCGTCGAGAAGTCGTAGTTCCGGACCTTGATCACCACCGTGCGCCCGGACCGCCCGGCCGCCCGCAGCCGCCCCACGCACCGGTCGGCCAGCCTCAGCACCTCGTTCCGCACCCGCGTCCGGTCGGTCAGATCGACCTCGAAGGTGTCCTCCACCGACACCGACTTCGCGTCCCGCTCGGCCACCACCGGCCGGTCGTCCTGCCCCAGCGCCATCGCGTACAGCCCGGTGCCGTGCGCCTTGCCCAGCAGCCGCACCAGCTCCGCCTCGCCGGCCTCCGCGGTCTCCGCGACGGTGTGGATCCCGGCCCGGCGCAGCGTCTCGGCCGTCGCCGGCCCGACCCCGGGCAGCGTCCGCACCGGCATCGGCCCGAGCAGCTCCCGCTCGGTGCCGGGCTCGATCACCACCAGGCCGTCCGGTTTCGCCGCCTCGGACGCGATCTTGGCGAGCATCTTGGCGCCGGCCAGCCCCACCGAACCGGTCAGCCCCGTGGCCGCCCGGATGTCGCGCCGCAGCTGCTCCCCCACCGCCCGCACCGCGGCCGTCTCCGCCGGCACCCCGCCCGCCTCCAGGTCCACGAAGGCTTCGTCCAGGCTCAGCGGCTCGACGAGCGGCGAGAGCGCCCGCAGCAGCTCCATGACCGTGTCACTCACTTGGCGGTACAGCGTGAACCGCGGACTGAGATAGGCGGCGTTGGGACACAGCCGACGCGCCTGCCCCGTCGGCATCGCCGAGCGCACCCCGAAGACCCGCGCCTCGTACGAGGCCGTGGCGACCACGCCGCGCGGCCCGATCCCGCCGACGACCACGGGCTTTCCCCGCAGGCTCGGCTTGGCCGCCTGCTCGGCGGCCGCATAGAACGCATCCATGTCCAGATGCAGGATCGTCGGCGCACGTCTCACACCACTGATGCTGCCGCACACCACTGACAATCGACCCGATCCCGGGCCGGCAAGGCCCGCCGGTCGCCGGTCGTCCGTCAGCCGGCCCGATTCCGCCGCCGCGCCAACTCGTCGTGCGGGTTCTTCCCGATCAGCGTCTCGCCGGTGTCCACCCGCTCACCGTGGAGCTGCGACAGTGTGCCCTCCACGTCCCGCCACACCACGCCCACGGCGATCCCGAAGACCCCCTGGCCGCCCTGGAGCAGATCCACGACCTGGTCGGGCGAGGTGCACTCGTAGACCGTCGCCCCGTCGCTCATCAGCGTCATCCGCGTCAGGTCGTCCAGCCCGCGCGCCCGCAGGTGCTGGACGGCGGTGCGGATGTTCTGCAGCGACACCCCGGTGTCCAGCAGCCGCTTGACGATCTTCAGGACGACGACGTCCCGGAAGCTGTAGAGCCGCTGGGTCCCGGACCCGTAGGCCGGCCGGATGCTGGGCTCCACCAGGCCCGTGCGCGCCCAATAGTCCAGCTGTCGGTAGGTGATGCCCGCCGCCGCACACGCGGTCGGTCCGCGGTAGCCGATGTTCTCCGCCTCGCGGGCCCCCGACATCGCAGCGGCCTGTACCGGGCCACGGTTCGCCGCCGCGCCCCTGTGGAGCGGCAATGCCCCTTCCGCCGCCGTACCGTCGCCGGTGATTGCCACGCCGCCCTCCGTCCTCCACGTCCCGGACGGGACCTGCCTTATCGACGGTATGCAGTCACTCGGGGTGCGTCAACGATCGCCGCGCTCGCCACGCCGAGTGATAATCACCCTACGAGTGGTTTCTCGTGACTTGTCGCGGGGAAGGGATTACAGGTTGGCCGGAAACAGGTGGTTCGCTTGGCCGATCACTGGTTGGTGCCGAAGTCCTCCGGCGAGATCTGGTCGAGGAACTCGCGGAACTTCTCCACCTCGTCCTCCTGCTCGTCGGGGATGGCGATGCCCGCGTCGTCCAGCACACCATCGGTACCGAAGATCGGGGTCCCGGTGCGCAGCGCCAGCGCTATGGCGTCCGACGGCCGCGCACTGACCTCGACACCACTGGCGAAGACCAGTTCGGCGTAGAAGACCCCTTCGCGCAGATCCGTGATCCGGACCTGCGTCAGCTCTTGCCCCACGGCTTCGAGCACGTCCTTGAAGAGGTCATGCGTCAGCGGCCTGGCGGGGACCATGCCCTGCTGGGCGAACGCGATGGCGGTGGCTTCTCCCGGCCCGATCCAGATGGGCAGGTAACGGTCGCCTCCCACCTCCCGCAGCAGCACGATCGGTTGGCTGGAAGGCATCTCCACCCGGACACCCACGACGTCGAGCTCGTTCACACAGCAACCCTAGGCCGTGCCCGGCCGGTTTGGGTAGTCGGGCACTCGTTTGCTCACGGCAGACGGATGCGCAGGGCGCTCTGCAACAGCGCCGCGTGCAGCCGCGCCGACAGCGTGGCCAGCTCCCTGGCGGTGGCCTCGGCATGAGCCCGGGTCTGCGGGTTCCGGTGCCGCCGAAGGGGTGCCACGACCTGCTCGACCAACCCCGCCTCGCGCTCTGCGGCCGCCTTCACGGCCCGCAGGTGCCGCGGCTCCAGACCGAATCGACCGAGGTCCGCCACGAGTTTGGCGACGGTGACCGCTTCGATGTCGTATCCCCCGTCCTCATGGGGGACGATGAGTCCGTACGACTCCCAGTCGGCGAGCGCTGCCTCGTCGACCTCGGTGGCGGCCAGCAGCTCGGCCCGGCCGATCCGGGCGGCCGTCGGGCGCTCCTCGTCGGGATCGGAGACGCCCTCGACGAGGTCCCGCGGCGCCGTCGGAGCGGGCAGCTGCACCTGCTCGCCCCGCTCCAGGGCGTCGAGGTGCTCCTTGATGACCTTCAAGGGGAGGTAGTGGTCCCGCTGCATCCGCAGCACGCTCGCCAGACGCTCGACGTCCGCCGCGGTGAATTTGCGGTACCCGGAAGGCGTGCGCTGCGGCTCGACCAGCCCTTCGGCCTCCAGGAACCGGATCTTGGAGATGGTGACCTCGGGGAACTCCTCGCGCAAGACGTTGAGCACCGTGCCGATGCTCATCGATTTGCGGTCCGAGGAGGCGGTGCCGGACGAGCCGGCACCGCCTGTCGGTGTGTGGCGCATATGCCTTCCCTGGCGGTCAGATACCGACGCCTCGCTGGCTCGCGTAGAAGACCAGACGGTACTTGCCGATCTGGACCTCGTCGCCGTTGGAGAGCACCGCGGAGTCGATCGGCTCGCGGTTGACGTAGGTGCCGTTGAGGCTGCCGACGTCGGTGACGGTGAAACGGCCGTCCGAACCGCGGCGGAACTCCACGTGGCTGCGGGAGACCGTCACGTCGTCGAGGAAGATGTCGCCCTGCGGGTGCCGACCCGCAGTCGTCAGCTCACCGTCCAGGAGGAAGCGGCTGCCGGCGTTCGGGCCCCGGCGGACGACCAGCAGGGCCGAGCCCATCGGCAGGGCGTCGACGGCGGCCTGGGCCTCCGGCGAGAGAGCCGGGGACAGGTTCTGCCCGGTGGCCTCCGCGTCGTATGCCTCGAGCCCCGAGATGGAGATCGTCGACGTCGTCTCGGAGGCCCGCTCGGGCTGGGCCCCCGGGCGCAGCGGCGCGCCGCAGTTGGAGCAGAACCGGCTCGCCTCGGCGTTCCGGTGCCCACACCTCGTACAAACCGGCAAGGTCGACCCTCCACCCGTGTGTGCGGCTGATGGTTCCTGGGAACCTATGCGGCCGGCACCGGAGGGGTCAACAGAACCCGCGCCATGCCCCCCGGACGGACCGCCGACCTCGTCACGGAAGAGCGGACGACTCTCGGACCCGGAGCCCTCCTCCTGGCGGCGCGGAGCGCGGTGCCGCGCGGAGCCGCCGTCGCCTTCCTGACGCGCGCTCTTGCCGAACAGCTTTCCAAACAACTTCACGGGCGATTCCCCTTGTACGACACAGACCCGCCCGTGGGGCAGGACGAACCCTCGATGCACACACCGGCCGATCCGGACATCCTGTGAACGTCCGTGGCCTTCAGACAGTTTCCACCACACACCACACGCACGGTGCGTCGACCCCCCGCTACCTCATGCCCTCGCCGGGCCATCACCATACGCAGACGCCTCACTGGGATGACAACCGAGCGTAGTCAGGCCGCTTCGCCTCCCGCAAGGCGTCCACAATGATCTTCTGTTCACGGGTCACAGACACCTTGGCCTGCTCCTTTTCCAGTGTCTGGACCACTCCGCCAGGGATGTTGAGCGCCGGCTCCAGGTCCTCCGGCTTCCCGATGACCTTGAAGCGGTACGGCGGCGTGACGTTCTTGCCGTCGACCTCCACCCCGCCCCGGAGGTCCGAAAGAGAGGTGTTCGCGACGACGCGAACGCTGTTTACCTGGATGGCCTCGGCTCCAGCCGCCCGCAGTTCCTGGATGGTGTCCAGCAGTTTGTCCGCCTCCACGGAGTGGTGGGGATCGTCGATGGTCAGGTTGATGCCGGGGCCTTGCGCCGCGACGGTCCCGGCCAGCACACCCAGCTGCTGTTCCTTCTCCACGGTCTGCTTGCGAGCCTCCTCGGCTTGGTCCGAGCTGTTCTCCAGCTCGGTCTTCTGTCCCTCCAGGCGCCGCTGCTCATCCGTCAACCGCTGGGAGCGGTTGTCCAGTTCGTCCAGAATGCGCACCAAGTCCTCTTGGCGCGCACCCCGCAGCGCACTGCTGTCACTGGTGGAACGTACCTGAATCGCGAGGCCGAGGCCGAGAATGAACAGGAGCAACGCGACGATCAGTTGAGCCCGGGACACCCGCGGCGGCCACAGACCGGCGCGGAGCCGCTGCCTGCCGGTCAGCGGAGGCGCGGCGGCTTCCTCGTCCGGTGCCGCGTCCACACCCGCACCAACTGCCGGTTCGGCCCCCTTCTGTCCGGCTTCGTTCTTCCGGGGTTCCGATTCCGCTCCGGCGGTGTGCCCGTCCGCCCGCACTGGACGGCGGGGACTCTCCGGCGGCATCGGCTGCCGCCCGGCGGGACTGTCCGCACGGCCCTCCTGCGCCGGGCCGGGCGCCGGCCGCCCGTCCGGCGTGCGCTCCGGCTCCGGGGTCTCGTCCGTTGCCATCGGCCTCACGCCCGGAAGACGTGCCGACGGATCGCGGCAGCGTTGGAGAAGATGCGGATGCCGAGCACCACGACGACGCCGGTGGAGAGTTGGGCGCCGACGCCCAGTTTGTCCCCGAGGAAGACGATAAGGGCGGCGACGACGACGTTCGACAGGAAGGAGACGACGAAGACCTTGTCGTCGAAGATGCCGTCCAGCATCGCCCGCAGACCACCGAACACGGCATCCAGCGCGGCGACGACAGCGATCGGCAAGTAGGGCTCGACCACCGTCGGCACCACGGGTCGGACGACGATTCCGACCACGACTCCTACGATGAGGCCCAGTACGGCGATCACGATGTGCCCTTCCCTGTGTCGGCGCCGACCGCCTTCGCGGCACCGGCCTTCGGCTTTGCGGTACGTACGGTCAAACTGGGCGCGGGCGGCAGCGTGACCTCGCTCTCCACGGAAATCCTGGCGCGCACGCCGTAGTTCTCCTGCAACACATGCAGATACTGGCCATCGGCGCTGTCCTGGAACTTGGTGCTCAGCCGCTGCCCGTCCCCCACCGCCAGCACCGTATAGGGCGGCACCAGTGGCTTGTTGTCGACCAGTATGGCGTCTCCCGCGGCTCTGATCGCCGAGAGCGACGTGAGCCGCTGCCCATTGACGGAGATGGCCTCCGCACCGGACTGCCACAGGCCGTTGACGACCCGCTGCATGTCACGGTCGCGCACCCGACCGGTGTCGGAGAAGTCGCTGCTCTCGCGCGGACCTCCGGTGCCGGCTTCGGAACCCTTGGCGTCGTCCACGACCAGCTTCACGCCCGGCCCGGTGACCTGCGTCGAGCCCGCCAGCAACGCGAGCAGTTCGGCCTTGCCTTCACCGCTCTGTTTCAGCGCCTCGCGCTGCATCCGGTCCACCGCATCCCGGGTCGCGTCGACCCGCTGCTGCTGGCCGTCGGCCTCGGCGGTGCCCTTCTGGATGCGGTGGATCAGCTCCTCCCGCTCCTTGGCCAGCGTCGGCGCCGCGACCCGCGCCTGCGCCGCCCCCACGGTCACCACCAGCGCCGCCAGCACCAAACCGGCCGCCAGGCCCAACTTCGCGCGCAGCGTGCGCGGCAGGCCGCTGACGCCCTCTGCGGACTTCCGCGCGGCGGCCTCGGCGTATCCGTCGTCGAGGCTGTGATCCATCACGTTGGTCAGCAGCGACATGGAGGCGTCCGGGCGCGCGGCCAACGGGTGGGGGTTGCTCCGAACGGGGCGCTGCTGCGACATGCCGCACATCGTCCCATGTCGGCGGCACGGTCTCCCAATGGCCCCACCGGCGTGCCGATCGGCGGCACGCCGGTGGGGCCAGGGTCAGCGTCCGGCGCTGTCCACGACAACCGCCCACTCGTCCAGCAGCTGCTGGGCGGAGGCGTCGTCCGGCCCTTCCGCCCAGAGATGGGTGACCGCCTCGGCCGGGTCGGGCAGCACCAGCACCCAGCGCCCGTCGGCCTCCACGATCCGCACACCGTCGGTGGTGTCCACGTCCCGATCGCCGGCCGCCTCCACGACGTGCCGCATCACCAGGCCCTTCACCGCCCACGGCGTCGCCAGATCCCGCCGGTGGACGTGCGCCCGCGGGATCCGCGCGTCGATCTGGCTGAGCGTGAGCTGCGTACGGGCCACCAGACCGATCAGCCGGACGAACGCGGCGGCGCCATCGAAGACGCTGCTGAACTCCGGGATGATGAAACCGCCCAGACCGTCGCCGCCGAAGATCGTGGCGTCCTGGCGCCCCACCCGGGTCAGGTCGTCCGGTGAGGTCGTCGTCCACTCGACCTGCGTGCCGTGGTACGCCGCCACCTGCTCGGCGATCCGGGTCGTGGTGACCGGCAGCGCCACCCGCCCACTGCGCCGCTCGGCCGCGACCAGGTCCAGCATCACCAGCAGCGCGCGATCGTCCTCGATGATCCGGCCGCGCTCGTCCACCAGGGAGAGCCGCTCGCCGACGGGGTCGAACCGCACGCCGAACGCGGCCCGCGCCGAGGCCACGATCTCACCGAGCCGGACCAGACCGGAGCGGCGGGCGTCGCCGGTCTCGGTCGGCCGGGCCTCGTCCAGACCGGGGTTGATGGTCAACGAGTCGACGCCGAGCCGTCCCAGGAGGCTGGGCAGCACCAGGCCGGCGCTGCCGTTCGAGGCGTCCACGACGACCTTCAGGCCGGACTCGCCGATGCCCGTGGTGTCCACGGCCCGCAGCATCGCCCCCGTATAGGAGTCGAAGACGCTGGCCGGGAACTGGAGATCACCGATCTCACCGGGGAAGGCCCGACGGTACTCCTGGCGGGCATAGACCCGGTCGAGCTTGCGCTGCCCGGCCTGCGAGAGGTCCGCCCCCCGCTCGTCGAAGAACATGATGTCGACGGAGTCCGGCACCCCCGGCGTCGTCCGCACCATGATCCCGCCGGCACTGCCGCGAGCGGTCTGCTGACGGGCCACCGGCAGCGGTACGTTCTCCAGGTCGCGGACGTCGATGGCGCTCGCCTGCAGCGCGGAGATCACCGCGCGCTTGAGGGCCCGGGCGCCACGCGAGTGATCGCGCGCCGTGGTGACCGTGGCGCCCTTCTTCAACGTGGTGGCATACGCACCGGCGAGCCGCACGGCCAGTTCCGGAGTGATCTCGACATTGAGGATCCCCGACACACCGCGCGCCCCGAAAAGGTGCGCCTGGCCGCGGGACTCCCAGATGACGGAGGTGTTGACGAACGCACCGGCCTCGATCGTCTTGAAGGGATAGACCCGCACGTTGCCCTGGACGATCGACTCCTCGCCGATGAGGCACTCATCGCCGATGACCGCGCCGTCCTCGATCCGCGCGGCCCGCATGATGTCGGTGTTCTTGCCGATGACGCAGCCGCGCAAATTGCTCTGCTGGCCGATGTAGACGTTGTCGTGCACCACGGCCCGGTGCAGGAACGCACCGCTCTTGACGACGACGTTGGAGCCGACGACGGTGTGCTCGCGGATCTCCACATCCGCCTCGACCTTGGCGTAGTCCCCGACGTACAACGGGCCGCGCAACACCGCGTCCGGGTGCACCTCCGCGCCTTCGGCGACCCACACCCCCGGCGAGATCTCGAAACCATCGATATCGACGTCGACCTTGCCTTCGAGCACATCGGCCTGGGCCTTCACATAGCTTTCGTGCGTGCCGACGTCCTCCCAATAGCCCTCGGCGACATAGCCGTAGATGGGCTTGCCTTCCTTCATCAGCTGCGGGAAGACGTCCCCGGACCAGTCCACCGGAACGTCGGCCTCGACGTAGTCGAAGACCTCCGGCTCCATCACGTAGATACCGGTATTGACGGTGTCCGAGAAGACCTGGCCCCAGGTGGGCTTCTCCAGGAAGCGCTCGACCTGCCCGGCCTCGTCGACGATGGTGATGCCGAACTCCAGCGGATTGGGCACCCGCGTGAGGCACACGGTGACGAGGGCGCCCTTTTGCTTGTGGAACCGGATGAGATCGCTCAGGTCGAAGTCGGTGAGAGCGTCACCGGAGATGACCAGGAAGGCGTCGTCCTTGAGGGCCTCCTCGGCGTTCTTCACGCTGCCCGCGGTGCCGAGTGGCTTTTCCTCATTGGCGTAGGTGAGCTCCATTCCCAGCTCTTCTCCGTCGCCGAAATAGTTCCGGACGAGCGAAGCCAGGAATTGCACGGTCACGACGGTCTCGGTGAGACCATGCCTTTTCAACAGCCGCAGTACATGCTCCATGATCGGCCTGTTGACCACCGGGAGCAGCGGCTTGGGCATGCTGGATGTCATGGGGCGAAGACGAGTGCCTTCGCCGCCGGCCATCACAACGGCCTTCATGTCGGAAGCGTCCTCCTCGAAGAGACGACGGTCTTGCCGACTTCACTTGTCAAGGGCGCCCACTGTTTCCCCAATGGGCGCCCGGCCTTGGCACGATCTGCCTCTTCGGCGAGCTCAGTCGGCCGTGGCGTCCGCCCTGATGATCCGGCGGACCTGGACCACGTAGAGGATCCCTGCCCACCAGTAGAGCGCCGTACCCCATCCGGCGAACGCCCATCCGAAAACGGTCGCGAGCATGTGAAGCCAGCTATGTCCGTCTCCGTCGCTCAGCAGCAGCAACGGGAAGGCGTACATCAAGTTGAACGTAGCCGCTTTGCCCAGGAAGTTCACCTGGGGAGGCCCGTAGCCGTGGCGTCCGAGGAGCCCCACCGCGATGAGCAGCATCAACTCGCGGGCCAGCAGCGCTGCGGTGAGCCACACCGGAAGGATCTCCCGCCAGGTCAGACCGACCAGGGTGGAGAGGATGTAGAGGCGATCGGCGGCCGGGTCGAGGATCCGCCCCAGGCTGCTGATCTGGTTCCAGCGCCGGGCGAGCTTGCCGTCGAGGTAATCGCTGACACCGCTCAGCGCGAGCACGAGCAGCGCCCAGCCGTCGACGTTCGGACCGCCGAACGCCGGCCAGAGGATCAGCCACAGGAACACCGGCACGCCGACCAGGCGCGCCATGCTCAGGATATTCGGGATGGTGAGGACACGGTCTGTCTGGATCCGCGTCTCCTGGACCTCCACGCGGAAGCCTCCTGTGGGAGAAATATGCCGATGTTGTCCCCGACTTTACCCGGCCCGCCGGCCACCTCGTACCGCGGGTCCCCGTTCCGAAACGCAAGAAAGCCCCGTTGGGAACCGAGGTTCCCAACGGGGCTTCTTCTAAAATTAGTTCGGCGGCGTCCTACTCTCCCACAGGGTCCCCCCTGCAGTACCATCGGCGCTGAAAGGCTTAGCTTCCGGGTTCGGAATGTAACCGGGCGTTTCCCTAACGCTATAACCACCGAAACACTATGAAACAAAGAACAACCGTTGGTCTGTTCGTGGCTTCAGAACCAACACAGTGGACGCGAGCAACTGAGGACAAGCCCTCGGCCTATTAGTACCAGTCAACTCCACACCTTACGGCGCTTCCATATCTGGCCTATCAACCCAGTCATCTACTGGGAGCCTTACCCCATCAAGTGGGTGGGAGCCCTCATCTCGAAGCAGGCTTCCCGCTTAGATGCTTTCAGCGGTTATCCTTTCCGAACGTAGCCAACCAGCCATGCCCTTGGCAGAACAACTGGCACACCAGAGGTCCGTCCGTCCCGGTCCTCTCGTACTAGGGACAGCCCTTCTCAAGACTCCTACGCGCGCAGCGGATAGGGACCGAACTGTCTCACGACGTTCTAAACCCAGCTCGCGTACCGCTTTAATGGGCGAACAGCCCAACCCTTGGGACCGACTCCAGCCCCAGGATGCGACGAGCCGACATCGAGGTGCCAAACCATCCCGTCGATATGGACTCTTGGGGAAGATCAGCCTGTTATCCCCGGGGTACCTTTTATCCGTTGAGCGACGGCGCTTCCACAAGCCACCGCCGGATCACTAGTCCCTACTTTCGTACCTGCTCGACCCGTCAGTCTCACAGTCAAGCTCCCTTGTGCACTTACACTCAACACCTGATTACCAACCAGGCTGAGGGAACCTTTGGGCGCCTCCGTTACCCTTTAGGAGGCAACCGCCCCAGTTAAACTACCCACCAGACACTGTCCCTGATCCGGATCACGGACCCAGGTTAGACATCCAGCACGACCAGAGTGGTATTTCAACAACGACTCCACACCAACTGGCGTTGGCGCTTCAAAGTCTCCCACCTATCCTACACAAGCCGAACCGAACACCAATATCAAGCTATAGTAAAGGTCCCGGGGTCTTTCCGTCCTGCTGCGCGAAACGAGCATCTTTACTCGTAATGCAATTTCACCGGGCCTATGGTTGAGACAGTCGAGAAGTCGTTACGCCATTCGTGCAGGTCGGAACTTACCCGACAAGGAATTTCGCTACCTTAGGATGGTTATAGTTACCACCGCCGTTTACTGGCGCTTAAGTTCTCAGCTTCGCCCCACCGAAATGGAGCTAACCGGTCCCCTTAACGTTCCAGCACCGGGCAGGCGTCAGTCCGTATACATCGCCTTACGGCTTCGCACGGACCTGTGTTTTTAGTAAACAGTCGCTTCTCGCTGGTCTCTGCGGCCACCCCCAGCTCAGACAGTAAATGTCATCACCAGAAATGGCCCCCCTTCTCCCGAAGTTACGGGGGCATTTTGCCGAGTTCCTTAACCATAGTTCACCCGAACGCCTCGGTATTCTCTACCTGACCACCTGAGTCGGTTTAGGGTACGGGCCGCCTTGAAACTCACTAGAGGCTTTTCTCGACAGCATAGGATCATCCACTTCACCACAATCGGCTCGGCATCAGGTCTCAGCCTTAACGTGTGACGGATTTGCCTACCACACGGCCTACACCCTTACCCCGGGACAACCACCGCCCGGGCTGGACTACCTTCCTGCGTCACCCCATCGCTTACCTACTACAAGTCTGGTCCGTCGGCTCCACCACTCCCCTCAACTCCGAAGAGATCAGGGCGGCTTCACGGACTTAGCATCGCCTGATTCAGTATTGGGCGCTTCAAAGCGGGTACCGGAATATCAACCGGTTGTCCATCGACTACGCCTGTCGGCCTCGCCTTAGGTCCCGACTTACCCTGGGCAGATCAGCTTGACCCAGGAACCCTTAGTCAATCGGCGCAAGAGTTTCCCACTCTTGTATCGCTACTCATGCCTGCATTCTCACTCGTGAACCGTCCACAACTCGTTTCCACGGCTGCTTCACCCGGCACACGACGCTCCCCTACCCATCACGATCCCCGTTAGGAGTAATATCGCAATGACACGACTTCGGCGGTGTACTTGAGCCCCGCTACATTGTCGGCGCGGAATCACTTGACCAGTGAGCTATTACGCACTCTTTCAAGGGTGGCTGCTTCTAAGCCAACCTCCTGGTTGTCTCTGCGACTCCACATCCTTTCCCACTTAGCACACGCTTAGGGGCCTTAGTCGATGCTCTGGGCTGTTTCCCTCTCGACCATGGAGCTTATCCCCCACAGTCTCACTGCCGCGCTCTCACTTACCGGCATTCGGAGTTTGGCTAAGGTCAGTAACCCGGTAGGGCCCATCGCCTATCCAGTGCTCTACCTCCGGCAAGAAACACACGACGCTGCACCTAAATGCATTTCGGGGAGAACCAGCTATCACGGAGTTTGATTGGCCTTTCACCCCTAACCACAGGTCATCCCCCAGGTTTTCAACCCTGGTGGGTTCGGTCCTCCACGAAGTCTTACCTCCGCTTCAACCTGCCCATGGCTAGATCACTCCGCTTCGGGTCTTGAGCATGCTACTCCAACGCCCTATTCGGACTCGCTTTCGCTACGGCTTCCCCACACGGGTTAACCTCGCAACATACCGCAAACTCGCAGGCTCATTCTTCAAAAGGCACGCAGTCACGACCACACAGCAAGCTGCATGGCGACGCTCCCACGGCTTGTAGGCACACGGTTTCAGGTACTATTTCACTCCGCTCCCGCGGTACTTTTCACCATTCCCTCACGGTACTATCCGCTATCGGTCACCAGGGAATATTTAGGCTTAACGGGTGGTCCCGCCAGATTCACACGGGATTTCTCGGGCCCCGTGCTACTTGGGTGGCTCTCAAGCAAGCCGCTGACATTTCAGCTACGGGGGTCTTACCCTCTACGCCGGACCTTTCGCATGTCCTTCGCCTATATCAACGGTTTCTGACTCACCGACCGGCCGGCAGACCGATCAAGAAAGCTCCCACAACCCCAACCACGCAACCCCTGCCGGGTATCACACGTGACTGGTTTAGCCTCATCCAGTTTCGCTCGCCACTACTCCCGGAATCACGGTTGTTTTCTCTTCCTGCGGGTACTGAGATGTTTCACTTCCCCGCGTTCCCTCCACACTGCCTATGTGTTCAGCAGCGGGTGACAGCCCATGACGACTGCCGGGTTTCCCCATTCGGACACCCCCGGATCAAAGCTCGGTTGACAGCTCCCCGGGGCCTATCGCGGCCTCCCACGTCCTTCATCGGTTCCTGGTGCCAAGGCATCCACCGTGCGCCCTTAAAAACTTGGCCACAGATGCTCGCGTCCACTGTGCAGTTCTCAAACAACGACCAGCCACCCACCACCCCAACCCGAAGGCTGAGTTCACTGGGACCGGCATCCCGAAGGCTCAGACCATAGTCCGCACCCTCAGACACCCAACAGCGTGCCCGACCAGTTCAACCCACAGTCCCGTGTTCCACGCCGAAGCAGTACTAACGATCCATGACCCTGAACAGGCCGAGTAGTCAACGTTCCACCCATGAGCAACCAGCATCAGACACTCGCTGATGTACTGGCCTCTGACCAAGCAAAGCTCGGTAAGAAGTGCTCCTTAGAAAGGAGGTGATCCAGCCGCACCTTCCGGTACGGCTACCTTGTTACGACTTCGTCCCAATCGCCAGTCCCACCTTCGACGATTCCCTCCCACAAGGGGTTGGGCCACCGGCTTCGGGTGTTACCGACTTTCGTGACGTGACGGGCGGTGTGTACAAGGCCCGGGAACGTATTCACCGCAGCAATGCTGATCTGCGATTACTAGCAACTCCGACTTCATGGGGTCGAGTTGCAGACCCCAATCCGAACTGAGACCGGCTTTTTGAGATTCGCTCCACCTCGCGGTATCGCAGCTCATTGTACCGGCCATTGTAGCACGTGTGCAGCCCAAGACATAAGGGGCATGATGACTTGACGTCGTCCCCACCTTCCTCCGAGTTGACCCCGGCAGTCTCCTGTGAGTCCCCATCACCCCGAAAGGCATGCTGGCAACACAGAACAAGGGTTGCGCTCGTTGCGGGACTTAACCCAACATCTCACGACACGAGCTGACGACAGCCATGCACCACCTGTACACCGACCACAAGGGGGGCACTATCTCTAATGCTTTCCGGTGTATGTCAAGCCTTGGTAAGGTTCTTCGCGTTGCGTCGAATTAAGCCACATGCTCCGCTGCTTGTGCGGGCCCCCGTCAATTCCTTTGAGTTTTAGCCTTGCGGCCGTACTCCCCAGGCGGGGAACTTAATGCGTTAGCTGCGGCACGGACGACGTGGAATGTCGCCCACACCTAGTTCCCAACGTTTACGGCGTGGACTACCAGGGTATCTAATCCTGTTCGCTCCCCACGCTTTCGCTCCTCAGCGTCAGTATCGGCCCAGAGATCCGCCTTCGCCACCGGTGTTCCTCCTGATATCTGCGCATTTCACCGCTACACCAGGAATTCCGATCTCCCCTACCGAACTCTAGCCTGCCCGTATCGAATGCAGACCCGGGGTTAAGCCCCGGGCTTTCACATCCGACGCGACAAGCCGCCTACGAGCTCTTTACGCCCAATAATTCCGGACAACGCTCGCGCCCTACGTATTACCGCGGCTGCTGGCACGTAGTTAGCCGGCGCTTCTTCTGCAGGTACCGTCACTCTCGCTTCTTCCCTGCTGAAAGAGGTTTACAACCCGAAGGCCGTCATCCCTCACGCGGCGTCGCTGCATCAGGCTTTCGCCCATTGTGCAATATTCCCCACTGCTGCCTCCCGTAGGAGTCTGGGCCGTGTCTCAGTCCCAGTGTGGCCGGTCGCCCTCTCAGGCCGGCTACCCGTCGTCGCCTTGGTGAGCCATTACCTCACCAACAAGCTGATAGGCCGCGGGCTCATCCTTCACCGCCGGAGCTTTCCACACGGAGATCATGCGACCCCGTGTCATATCCGGTATTAGACCCCGTTTCCAGGGCTTGTCCCAGAGTGAAGGGCAGATTGCCCACGTGTTACTCACCCGTTCGCCACTAATCCCCGACCGAAGCCGGTTCATCGTTCGACTTGCATGTGTTAAGCACGCCGCCAGCGTTCGTCCTGAGCCAGGATCAAACTCTCCGTGAATGCTTTCCGGACTGCGTTTAATGAAAAACTGCCGGTATCAACACTCGCGTTGAGCGGAACCACAAGGAGGAATAATCCTCGCGGTTCACAGCGTCCTCGCTGTGCGCCTCCCAAAGCTATTGGAAGGACTTTTCAAAGGAACCTCATCTCCATGATGGAGACGGGGTATCAACATATCTGGCGTTGACTTTTGGCACGCTGTTGAGTTCTCAAGGAACGGACGCTTCCTTCGGATTCCCTTCCGGGTTTCCTCCGGGCGCTTCCCTTCGGTGTTTCACACTCTATCAGGGCTTTTCCGGCTTTCGAACCACCGCTTTTCTGCAGGCATGCAGAAGCGCACGATTCGAGAATCTGGATCAAGACTCTGAGGAGTGCCGCCCACTCAGTCGGTCGCGTCGAGCGCTTCCTGGCTGTCCGGGGCAGATCCCAAACACTACAGCGGCCGGATGGGCGAGGCAAATCGATTCCGCGTCGGTGGGGCCTCAATCGGGCTCTGTCATGCGGAACCGTCAGTTCTTATGACTTACGCTTCTCAACGGTGCGCCGTCCGGGACAGGCAGTGACGGCGGCCTGATGAATCTTCACCCCTGGGAGGTTTCCCATGACCACCGTGACGTCCCCTCTTGCAGGACGCGCCATCGGCCTCGCGGCTGTGCCGGACCCCGTCTTCTCCGGCGCGATGGTGGGCCCCGGTACCGCCATCGACCCGGTGCGTGAGCCGTCGGAGGCGGTTTCGCCCGTGGAGGGCGTGATCGTCTCGCTCCACCCGCATGCGTTCGTCGTCGTAGACGCCGAAGGTCACGGCGTGCTGACGCACCTTGGTATCGACACCGTGCAGCTCAATGGCGAAGGCTTCGAGCTGCTGGTGAACAAGGGCGACACCGTGACCCGCGGACAGGCTGTCGTGCGCTGGAACCCGGCCGCGGTCGAGGAGGCCGGCAAGTCGCCGGTGTGCCCCGTCGTCGCGCTGGAGGCCACCGCGGACTCGCTCGGCGAGGTGCGCGAGGACGGCGACATCAAGGCCGGCGACGCGCTCTTCTCCTGGCAGTAGGCAGCCGGGTGCCGTCGTGAGACGGCAGGTACGACATCCACCGCGGCGGCCGGGCCCGCCGCAACAACCGGAGACGGGTGACATGGAGACAACGCTGCGGGGCGTCGGGGTGAGCCACGGCGTGGCCATCGGCGAGGTGCGGCACATGGGGACGGCGGTGCTGGAGCCGCCGGCCAAGCAGATTCCGGCGGAGGAGGCGGAGCGCGAGCAGGGCCGGGCCCGTCAGGCCGTGGAAGCCGTCGCCGCCGACTTGATCGCGCGGGGCAATCTGGCCGGCGGCGAGGCACAGCACGTGCTGGAGGCCCAGGCCATGATGGCGCAGGACCCCGAGCTGATGGCCGATGTCGAACGGCGGATCGCCGTCGGCAGCACGGCCGAGCGCGCGGTGTACGACGCGTTCGCGGCCTACCGCGCGTTGCTGGCCGGGGCGGGTGAGTACCTCGCGGGCCGGGTCGCCGACCTCGATGACGTGCGGAACCGTATCGTCGCGCGGCTGCTGGGCGTGCCGATGCCGGGCGTTCCGGACAGCGACGAGCCGTATGTGCTGATCGCGCGGGATCTCGCGCCGGCAGACACCGCGCTGCTGGATCCGACGCTGGTGCTCGGTTTCGTGACCGAGGAGGGCGGGCCGACCAGCCACAGCGCGATCCTGGCGCGGGCGCTGGGCGTGCCGGCCGTGGTGGCGCTGCCGGGTGCGGGCGAGCTCGTCGAGGGCACCGTGATCGCGGTGGACGGCAGCACCGGTGAGGTGTTCGTCGACCCGAGCGCGGAGAAGCGGGCGGCGCTGGCGAAGGCTGCGGAGGAGCGGAAGGCGGCGCTGGCCGCGTCGTCCGGTCCGGGTGCCACGTCCGATGGACACAAGGTGCCGCTGCTGGCGAACGTCGGCGGGCCGGCGGATGTGCCGACGGCGGTGGAGGCCGGTGCGGAGGGCGTCGGGCTGTTCCGTACGGAGTTCCTGTTCCTCGACGACAGCAAGCAGGCGCCGTCGGAGGAGAAGCAGGTCGAGGCGTACCGGCAGGTGCTGGAAGCCTTCCCCGAGGGGCGCGTGGTGGTTCGCGTGCTGGACGCGGGGGCGGACAAGCCGCTGGACTTCCTGACGCCGGCCGACGAGCCGAACCCGGCGCTGGGCGTGCGGGGTCTGCGAACCCTGCTGGACCACCCCGACGTGCTGCGGACGCAGCTCCAGGCGCTGGCGAAGGCTGCCGAGGGGCTGCCGGTCTACCTTGAGGTCATGGCCCCGATGGTGGCGGACCGGATGGACGCCAAGGCGTTCGCGGACGCCTGCCGGGAGGCCGGGCTGCAGGCGAAGTTCGGTGCCATGGTGGAGATTCCGTCGGCGGCGCTGCGGGCGCGGTCGATCCTGCAGGAGGTGGAGTTCCTGTCGCTGGGCACCAACGACCTGGCGCAGTACACCTTCGCGGCGGACCGGCAGGTGGGCGCGGTGTCCCGGCTGCAGGACCCGTGGCAGCCGGCGCTGCTGGACCTGGTGGCGGCTTCGGCCGAGGCCGCCAAGGCCGAGGGCAAGAGCTGCGGCGTGTGCGGTGAGGCGGCCTCCGATCCGCTGTTGGCGTGCGTGCTGACGGGTCTGGGGGTCACCAGCCTGTCCATGGGCGCGGCGTCGATTCCGTATGTGCGGGCGACGCTGGCCAAGCACACGCTGGCGCAGTGCGAGCGGGCGGCTGCCGCGGCGCGGGCCGCGGACACCGCGGAGGATGCCCGGGCGGCCGCGCAGGCGGTGCTCTCCGGGGAGTGATCCGGGCGGCGCGCGGCGCCGTGTGAGGTGAGAGGGACGGCCGTCCCGCCTTTGTGGCGGGGCGGCCGTTTCGCGTGGGTGCGGGGCCCGGGTGGTGGTCAGGGATGGCAGTGCGGGCCGGGTGGGGGTGGGAGGGGGAGGCCGGGGGCGTAGTCGACGCGGTGCTCGGGCGGGATGGGTTCGTCGGTCTCGGGGTCGGTGCAGTAGGCGTCGAAGATCTCGGCGGCGCTGATCGGGTCGGGCCAGGCGTCGCGCAGGCGCCAGCCGCGGACGGTGGCGGGGGTGGGTTCGGCGGGGGTGCCGGTGGGGCCGTCGGTCGGTGTGGTGCGGCAGACGAGGGCGCCGGTGGCGGGTTGGGCGAGGGCGGCGGCGAGGACCGTGCAGAAGACGAGCGTTTCGGATTCGGGGAGTTGGGGCGGGCCGCCGTCGGGGGTGCCGGTGATGTGCAGATAGGCGCGGAGGGAGTCGCCGGCGTCGGGGAGGGTGCAGACGAGGTGGTGGGTGCCGTCGCCGAGTGCGGTGAGGAGGTGTTGGAGGGCGGTGGTGGCGCGGGTGAAGGCGGCGTGGGCGAGGTCGTGGCCGCACTCGGCGCAGCGGCCGGCGCGGGCCAGGAGGGTGGTGGCGCGGTCCCAGGACGCGCGGCGGGCGGCTTCCTCGGTGAGTAACGGCAGGAGGCGGTCGAGGGGGGTGCCGTCGTAGGCGAGGGAGGCGCCGGTGCAGGCGACGGCGGCGGTGTAGCGGCTGCGGCTGCCGGGGTCGTCGGGGTCGAGGCCGTGGTCGGCGCAGTAGCCGGCGAAGGCGGTCGGGTCGAAGAGGCAGAGGGTGGTGTGCACGCCCTGGGCGGCGAGGGTGCGCAGCAGGGTCTCCAACTGCTGGAGGTAGCGCCGGTGGTCGTCGAAGGGGAAGGTGCGGTAGCGGCGCATGGCGGCGAAGTCCCGGGCGTCGGCGAGGACGGCGGCGGTGCTGGGGACGTCGCGGCGGAGCGGGTGGCCGGCGGGGTGGCGGGCGGGTCGGGTGGTGGGTGTCATGGCTCCCCCTCGGTGTGGGCCCTGGGCGGGCGTCACTGGTCGGTCAACAACTGTCACCGAGAGTAATCGAGGGGTCTGACAACGGCGGTGCGGTGCCGGTCGGGACGGTGGGAGGGCCGTGCGGAGGGGGTGGTCCGGCGCCGGGGCGGTGGTGCCGTCGGCGCCGGGCCGGGGTCACTTGGCGCGGTCGGCGGCGATCCGCTCGTAGAAGCGGAGGAGTTCGAGGTTGTCGACGGAGCCGGGGTTGACGGCCTTTTCGAGGGGGGTGCCGGCCAGGAGGCGCTTGATCGGGACCTCGATGCGCTTGCCGGTGAGGGTGTGCGGGACGCCGGGGGCTTCGATGATCTCGTCGGGGACGTGGCGCGGGGAGAGTTGTTCGCGGATGGTCCGCTTGATGCGGTCGCGCAGGGCGTCGTCGAGGGTGGCGCCGGGGGCGAGGTGGACGAAGAGGGGCATCCAGTAGCCGCCGTCGGGGAGTTCGAGGCCGATCACGAGGGATTCGCGGATCTCGGGGAGGCGTTCGACGGCCTCGTAGATGTCGGCGGAGCCCATCCGGACGCCCTGGCGGTTGAGGGTGGAGTCGGAGCGGCCGTGGATGACGACGCTGCCGCGGGTGGTGAGGGTGATCCAGTCGCCGTGCCGCCAGACGCCGGGGTACATGTCGAAGTAGCTGTCGTGGTAGCGGGTGCCGTCGGGGTCGTTCCAGAAGCGGGTGGGCATGGACGGCATGGGCTCGGTGACGACCAGTTCGCCGACCTCGTCGAGGACGGGCCTGCCCTGGGGGTCCCATGCCTGGAGGTCGGTGCCGAGGCAGGCGGCCTGGAGTTCGCCGATGTGGACGGGGAGGGTGGGGACGGCGCCGGCGAAGCAGCTGCAGACGTCGGTGCCGCCGCTGACCGAGGCGACCCACAGGTCGGCGCCGCTCTCCGCGAAGCTGTCGTGCAGCCAGCGGAAGCCGTCGGGCGGGAGCGGGGAGCCGGTGGTGGCGACGCAGGTGACGGTGGAGAGGTCGAGGTCGCGGGCGGGGTGCAGGCCGGCCTTGCGGCAGGCCATGACGTAGGCGGCGGAGGTGCCGAGGACGGTGGTGCGGGTGGCGGCGGCGACCTGCCACTGGGCGGCGGTGTCGGGGTGGCCGGGGCTGCCGTCGTAGAGGACGATCGTGGATCCGGCGAGGAGGCCGCCGACGAGGAAGTTCCACATCATCCAGCCGGTGGAGGTGTACCAGAAGAAGCGGTCGTCGGGGCCGAGGTCGCAGTGCAGGCCGGTCTGCTTGAGGTGTTCGAGGAGGATGCCGCCCTGGGACTGGACGATGGCCTTGGGGAGGCCAGTGGTGCCGGAGGAGTACAGGACCCACAGCGGGTGGTCGAAGGGGACCTGTTCGAAGACCGGTTCGGTGTGCTCCGAGGTCAGGTCGGACCAGTTCAGGGCGCCTTCGGGGGCGGGGGTGCCGAGCAGGGGGACGTGGACGACGGCGCGCAGGGTGGGGAGTTCGGCGCGGAGTTCGGCGACGGTGTCGCGGCGGTCGTGTTCCTTGCCGCCGTAGCGGTAGCCGTCGACGGTGAACAGGACGACCGGTTCGACCTGCTGGAAGCGGTCCAGGACGCTGCGGGCGCCGAAGTCGGGGGCGCAGGAGGTCCAGACGGCGCCGACCGCGGCGGTGGCGAGGAGGGCGACCACGGCCTGCGGGATGTTGGGGAGGTAGCCGCTGACGCGGTCGCCGGGGCGGACGCCGAGGCGGCGGAGGGCGGCGGCCAGTGAGCCGACCTGGGCGCGGAGTTCGGCCCAGGTGACGGGGTCGGGTTCCTGGCGCTCGTCGACGTGGAGGAGTGCGGGGGTGTCGGCGCGGGCGGGGTCCTCGGCGGCGCGCAGGGCGTGTTCGGCGTAGTTGAGGGTGGCACCGGGGAACCAGCGGGCGCCGGGCATCGTGCGGTCGGCGAGGACGGTGTCGTAGGGGGTGCCGAAGCGGACGTCGAACCATTCGGCGACGGCCTGCCAGAAGGTGGGGAGCTGGTCGACGGACCAGTGGTGCAGGGCGGCGTAGTCGGCCGCGGGGTCGCCGGGGGTGGGGGCGGGTGCGCCGTGGTGGGTGGCGGCCCAGGCGTGGAAGCGGGTGACCTGTGCGCCGGCGATCCGGTCCGGTCCGGGCTGCCAGAGGGGTTCCGGTGCCGGTTGGGCGGTGGAGTGCGGTGCGGTGGTCATGATGCGGCTCCTGGCAGGTACGCGTCGTGGGCGTCGGCCGCGCACCGTGGTGGGGGTCCCCCGACGGTGCGCGTGGTCGGCTTGTCTGGACGATGCCATGTGATCGACTCGTGCACCAGGGTGGATCTGCACATTCGGGAGTGGTGTGGGACTCCATGTGCGGGCCGCGCGTTGCGGGGCGGGGCCGGGCCGTGGGGTGGTGCGGTGGGGAGGTTTCCGGCCGTCGGGCGGCGGTGGTGGGGGCCGGGGAGGTGGCCGGGACGGCCGTGCGCAGGTGAACGGCAGTTGAACGGTTCCCGCCCGAGGGGTCGTCAGTGGCAGGCTGACCGGCATGGACGGGCGTGATCTGGTGCGGTCGGTACGGATGGTCAGGGCGGTCGGGCCGGCGCAGGGGCTGCGGTCCGTGCGTGCGGCGTGGCGCCGGAGCAGAGCGGATGCGCGGGCGTTGCCTCCGCGGGGTGCGGAGCGGGCGCGGGTGCCGGGTGAGGCGCGGGATGCGGAGCCGTTGCCGGGTGGCGGGGTGATCCGTTTCGCGCGGTCGTCGTTGCGGGTGCGGGTCGCGGCGGGCGGTGCGGTGTTCTGCGGGTGGGACGGGGCCGGGCCGGAGCCGTCGTACGCGCTGGCCGGGGAGTGCCCGGCGGTGGATCCGCGGGTGGTGCTGGAGCCGGATACCGAGGGCGGCTGGCGGATCGTCTCGGAGCGGGTGCTGGTGGTGGTGTCGCGGTTCGGGGCGGTGGAGGTGCGGACGCCGGGTGGCGCGAAGCTGCGGCGTGAGCTGCCGCCGCGCTGGTGGGAGCGGGTGGCGGAGGGCGCGGACGGTGGTCCGGAGGGGGACGGCCGGTGCGCGGGGGCGGGGGCGGCGCGGTGGGTGCAGCGGTCGGAGGTGGCGGCGGACGCGCGGTTCTTCGGGCTGGGCGGCCGGTCGGCGGGGCCGCGGCTGCGGGACGGGGTGTACCGGCTGTGGAACACCGATCCGGGCGGTGCGTTCGGGCCCGGGGACGATCCGCTGTACCTGACGATGCCGGTGCAGCTGGTGGTGGCGGACGCGGGGACGCACCTGGTGTTCCACGACAACTCCTGGGACGGCCGGGTGACGTTGCACGAGGGCGTGGAGGGCGCCGGTTCGGGGCACGACCGGCCGGGCACCTGTGAGCTGCGGATGGACGGCGGGCCGCTGCGCTACTGGGTGGTGGCGGGGACGCCGGCGCGGGTGTTGTTGGGGTGGACGGCACTGACGGGTGCGCCGGCGCTGCCGCCCCGTTGGGCGCTGGGGTACCAGCACGCCCGGTGGGGGTTCGGCGGTGCGGACGAGGTGCGGCGGGTGGTGGCGGGCTATCGGGAGCGGGGGTTGCCGCTGTCGGCGGTCCATCTGGACATCGACCACTACGACGGGCACCGGGTGTTCACGGTGGACCGCGAGCGGTATCCGGATCTTCCGGGGTTGGCCGGTGAGTTGCGGGCCGAGGGGGTGCGGCTGGTGTCGATCGTGGATCCGGCGGTGAAGGCGGAGCCGGGGAACACGGTGTACGACGGCGGGGTGGCGGTGGACGCCTTCGTGCGGGACACCCGGGGGGAGGTGGTGCGGGGGGTGGTGTGGCCGGGCGAGTCGGTGTATCCGGATTTCACCGACGCGCGGGTGCGCAAGTGGTGGGGGGCGCTGTACGCGGAGCGGCTGGCGCAGGGGTTCGCCGGGGTGTGGCACGACATGAACGAGCCGGTGTCGTTCGCGGCGTTCGGGGAGTCGACGCTGCCCCGGTCGGCGCGGCACGCCCTGGAGGGGTGCGGTGGCGACCATCGGGAGGCGCACAACGTCTACGGGTTGGCGATGGCGCAGGCGGCCTACGAGGGGCTGTGCGAACTGCGGCCCGGGGAGCGGCCGTTCCTGTTCTCCCGGTCGGGCTGGGCGGGGCTCCAGCGGTACGGGGGGACGTGGTCGGGGGACGTGGCCACCGGGTGGCCGGGGCTGCGGGCGTCGTTGTCGCTGGTGCTGGGGCTGGGGCTGTGCGGGGTGCCGTACAGCGGGCCGGATGTGGGCGGGTTCTCGGGGGTGCCGTCGCCGGAGTTGTATCTGCGGTGGTTCCAGCTGGGGGCGTATCTGCCGTTGTTCCGTACGCATTCGGCGCTCTGGGCGGGGCGGCGGGAGCCGTGGGAGTTCGGGGCGGAGGTGTTGGAGCATGCCCGGGCGGCGCTGCGGGAGCGGGTGCGGCTGCTGCCGTACTTCGTGACGCTGGGGCAGTTGGCGCGGCTGTCGGGGGCGCCGTATGTGCGTCCGGTGTGGTGGAGCACGCCGCGGGACCGGGCGCTGCGGGACTGCGAGGACGCGTTCCTGTTGGGGGACGCGCTGCTGGTGGCGCCGATAGTGGAGGCGGGGGCGGTGCGGCGGGCGGTGCGGCTGCCACGCGGCCGGTGGTACGACACCGCGACCGGGCGGGCGTACGACGGGCCGGGCCGGGTGTGGGTGGACGCGCCGCTGTCCCGTATTCCGGTGTTGGCGCGGGCCGGTGCGGTGTTGCCGGTGGCGGGGGCGGACGGTGCGACGGAGTTGGAGGTGTGGGCGCCGGCGGCGGGGCGTACGGGCGGGGGGCTGGTGGTGCCGGACTGCGGGGACGGCTGGCGGCGGCCGGAGGTGGAGCGGTTCGTCTCCCGGTGGGAGGGCGACCGGGTGGTGGTGGAGCGGCGGGACGGGGGTCCGGCGGGGTATCCGGTGCGGGTGCGGGGGCTGGCCGGGGAGGAGGCGGGCCCGGCGGCCGGGTAACGGGGCGGCGGGGCGGGCCCGTTGAGCGGGTCGGTGCTATACGGGTGGACGGCGGGGGTTCCCCCGTGCCCGCCCCGCCTGGTAGACGAGGGTCCATGCCGAGACTTGCTGCCGCCTGGCGCGGCCTGGCCGCCGCTGCCGCCGCCCTGTTGACCGTCACCCTCGTCCCGTCCAGTGCGGTGGCGGGGCCCGTCGCCGCGCCGTCGTCGCATCACGCCGGTGCCGACGACCCCAGGGCACCGAAGGAGTTCGTGGCGCTGCGGGACGTCGATCCCACGATCATCCAGGAGATCCGGTACGCCACTCCGCACGATTTCATGGGCGTACCGGTGACGGGATATCGCGAGCCGCTGTGCATACTCACCCGGGACGCGGCGCGGGCGTTGCACCGGGCGCAGGTCGCTTTCCTGCGGCGCGGCTATTCCCTGAAGGTGTACGACTGCTATCGCCCGCAGCGGGCGGTGGATCACTTCGTGGCGTGGGCGAAGGATCTGTCCGACCAGCGGATGAAGGCGGAATTCTATCCGCGGGTGGACAAGTCGGTGCTGTTCCGGGACGGGTACATCGCGGAGAAGTCCGGGCACAGCAGGGGCAGTACGGTCGATCTGACGCTGGTCCGGCTGCCGGCGGTGCCGACCCGGCCGTATGTGCCCGGGGAACCGTTGACGTCGTGCTTCGGGCCGAGGGCGAGCCGTTTCCCGGACAACTCCCTGGACATGGGGACGGGTTTCGACTGTTTCGACACTCTCGCGCACACGCTGGATCCGCGGATCAAGGGGAAGCAGCGGGCGCACCGCATGCTGTTGAAGGAGGGACTGGAGCGGGCGGGCTTTGTGAACTACGCCGACGAGTGGTGGCATTACACCTTTTCGCCGGAGACGTTTCCGGACACCTATTTCGATTTCCCGGTGGCGCGGAGTTCGCTGGTACGGCGCTGAAGCGGAAACGGCGCGGCGGCCTGCGTGGCCGTACGCTCCGGAAGGGTGCGTGAACAGTGCGTGAACGAGGCTCCGCGGGTGCCCGGGGAGCGGCATCCTGCTGCTCGTGCCTGCCTGGACGGACCAGCTCCGCTTCGCTTTCCAGCCCGTGGTGAACCTCGCGACCGGCTCGGTCGCCGCGCTGGAGCCGCTCGCCAGACCCGAGGACGGCGAGGTCGACGTGCTCACCCGCGCCCGCCACTCCCCCGATCTGGACGTCGAGTTGGCCGCGCTCGCGGTCCGGGCCGCGGCGGAGCAGGAGACGCTGCTGCCGCTGCACATCAACGTGTTCGCGGCGACCGTCGCGCGGCGCCCGGAGGTGACGCCGCTGGGCAAGGCGGTGCGGGAGGCGGGGCGGCGGCCGTGGGAGATCACCCTGGATCTGGTCGGGCCGTTCGCCCAGGTCCCCGAGCGGGAGCTGCTGGCGGCGGTGGCGGGGCTGCGGGACGAGGGGTACCGGATCTGCGCGGACGGGGTCGGGGACGGCGACCTGCCGCTCCGGCTGCTGGGTGAACTGTCCCCGGATCTGGTCAAGTTGGACGGTTCGCTGTGTGTGCGGCTGGAGCGCGACCCGGGGCGGCAGGCGGCGGTGGCCGCGATGCGGCAGCTGTGCGAGCGGGTGGGCGGGCTGCTGGCGATCGAGGGGGTGGAGACCGAGGGGCAGTACGCGGCGGTGCGGGCGGCCGGGGTGCAGCTGGCCCAGGGGCATCTGTTCGCGCCGCCGGCGCGGCGGGTGGTGACGGAGGTGTTCGTGCCGGCCTCGCATCCGCCGCCGGCGAGCGGTCGGCGGGTCCCGGACCGGCCGCCGTCGGGGCCGCCGGTGGCGCAGTTCCTCCAGCCCGCGGCGCTGCTGCCGATGGACGCGTCGGCGGGCGCGGTGCGCAGTCATCTGACCGGCTTCCCCGAGGTGTCGGGGGTGCTGTTGGTGGACGCGGACGGGGTGCCGGTGCGGGCGATCGACCGGGATCGCTTCCTGCTGTCCCTGTCCGGGCGGTACGGGCACGCGCTGTACGCGGATCGGCCGGCGCTGCGGCTGGCGGACCGGCCGCGGACGGTGGGCGCGGACGCCACCGCCTGGCAGGTGCTGGACATGATCGCCGACGGGGAGCGGGACCGTACCGGCGACGACGTGGCGGTGGTGGACGAGCGCGGCCGCTGCATCGGGGTGGTGCACCTCGCCGACATCCTGCGGGCGCTGGCCGAGAGCCGGGTGGAGGAGGCGGCCCGGCTCAATCCGCTGACCCGGCTGCCGGGTTCGGACGCGGTCAACGGCGAGGTGGACCGGCGGGTCGGCGAGGGCCGGGAGTTCGCCCTGAGCTGGCTGGACGTGGACGGTTTCAAGCAGGTCAACGACGGTGCCGGGTTCGCGGCGGGGGACGAGCTGATCCGGTCGGTGGGGCGGACGCTGGCGGAGGTGGCGGCGGGCGAGCCGACCAGCCGGGTGGGGCACATCGGCGGGGACGACTTCCTGGTGCTGACCGAGCCGGACGGGCTGGAGCCGTTCGCCGAGGCGCTGTTGGACGTGGGCTGGTCGGCGGGTGAGATGCAGGTGACGCTGTCGCTGGCGACGGTGGTCTGTCCGCCCGGTGGCGTCACCGGGCACGGGCCGGCGGCGGCCGCGCTGGCGCCGTTGAAGAAGGCCGCCAAGGACCTGCCGGGGGCGAGCTGGGTGGTCGGGCAGCTGGGGTCGGAGCGTACGGAGGTGCGGCGGGGGGAGCGCGCGCGGGTCCCGGAGCCGGCGGGGGCGCCGGAGGGGGCGGACGCGGGGCAGGAGGGCGCGGGGGCCCGCGGCTGACTCTCGGCCTCCGTTTCGCGCCGCACGGTGCGCCGCTGCCGCGAACGTCAACTCCCTTTGTGTACACGCGCTTGACGCTCCCTCAGCCACGGAGAACACTTCCGGGTGCCGGTCGCCGGATGCCCGCGGGCACCGCCGTACTCAGGCATGGCACGCATCCTGCACGGAGGACCGGGGCCCGCCCCGGGCAACGGCCGAGGAGCCGCCATGTACACCAATGGGGACATCGTCGTCGGTGAGGTGATCGGTACCGCGCTCCTGATCCTGTTCGGGTCCGGGGTGTGCGCCGCCGTCACCCTGCACCATTCGAAGGCCAGGGGCGCGGGCTGGGTGGTGATCGCCTTCGGCTGGGGCCTGGGCGTGCTGGCCGGCGCCTACACCGCGGCACCGCTGTCCGGCGGGCACCTGAACCCGGCGGTGACGCTGGGCTCGGCGGTGGCCGGCGGCACCCCGTGGGCGAAGGTGCCGCTGTACGTGCTGGCGCAGCTGGTGGGCGCGGTGCTCGGGGCGGTGCTGGCCTGGGCGCTGTACTTCGCGCAGTTCGCCGCCAATGCCGAGCCGGGCAGGGCCCAGCCGACGCTGGGGGTCTTCGCCACCGCGCCGGAGATCCGCCGGCCGGGCGCCAACCTCGTCACCGAGGTCATCGCCACCGTCGGGCTGGTGCTGCCGCTGCTGTTCTTCGGCCGCAACCAGGGCATCGGGATCGGCCAGGTGCCGGGCGCGCGGGCGGGCGTCTACGGCTCCGGGATCAACGTCCTGCTGGTGGCGCTGCTCGTGGTCGGCATCGGGCTGTCGCTCGGCGGTCCCACCGGCTACGCCATCAACCCCGCCCGCGACCTCGGCCCGCGGATCGCGCACGCGCTGCTGCCGATCCCCAACAAGGGTTCGTCGGACTGGGGTTACGCCTGGATCCCGGTGGCCGGGCCGCTGCTCGGCGCGGTGCTGTCGGGGCTGGTGTACACGGCGGTGTTCTGACGGCGGGCGGCGCCAGAGCGGGCGGCGCCAGGGCGGACCGCAATCGGCCGGTACCGGCCATGACTTCGGGAGGCGGGACGGATGACCAGCCAGCACACCGGGACGGACGGCGCAGCCGGGACGTATGTCGCCGCGATCGACCAGGGCACCACGTCGAGCCGCTGCATCGTCTTCGACCGCGCCGGCGCGGTGGTCGCCGTCGACCAGCGCGAGCACCGCCAGATCTTCCCCAGACCCGGCTGGGTGGAGCACGACGCCACCGAGATCTGGGCCAAGGTGCAGGACGTGGTGGCGGGTGCGCTGGCCCGGGCGGGGCTGCGGGCCGACCAGCTGAGCGCGCTGGGCATCACCAACCAGCGGGAGACCACGGTGCTGTGGGACCGGGCCACCGGTCGGCCGGTGCACCACGCCGTGGTCTGGCAGGACACCCGTACCGACCGGCTGTGCGCCGAGTTGGGCGGGGCGGCCGGCCAGGACCGCTTCCGGGAGACCACCGGGCTGCCGCTGGCGAGCTACTTCTCCGGGCCGAAGGCGGCCTGGCTGCTGGACGAGGTGCCGGGGCTGCGGGCGCGCGCCGAGCGCGGCGAGATCGCGTTCGGCACCGTCGACTCCTGGTTGATCTGGAACCTGACCGGCGGCACCGACGGCGGGGTGCACGTCACGGACGTCACCAACGCCAGCCGCACCCTGCTGATGGGCCTGACGACCCTCCAGTGGGATCCGGCGATCCTCTCCGCGATGCGGATACCGGAGGCGATGCTGCCGGAGATCAGGTCGTCGGCCGAGGTGTACGGCACGGCGGTCGGGCCGTTGGCGGGCGTCCCGGTGGCGTCGGCGCTGGGGGATCAGCAGGCGGCGGTCTTCGGGCAGACGTGCTACGGCGTCGGGGAGGCCAAGAACACCTACGGCACCGGCTCGTTCCTGCTGCTGAACACCGGCCACCGGCCGGTGGTGTCGAAGCACGGGCTGCTGACGACCCTGGGCTACCAGCTCGGCGGGGAGGCGCCCGTCTACTGCCTGGAGGGCTCGATCGCCATCACGGGCGCGCTGGTGCAGTGGTTCCGCGACCAGCTCGGGCTGATCGGGTCCGCGGCCGAGATCGAGGAGCTGGCGGCGAGCGTGCCGGACAACGGCGGCGCCTATGTCGTTCCCGCGTTCTCGGGGCTGTTCGCGCCGTACTGGCGGGCCGACGCGCGCGGGGTGATCACCGGGCTGACCGGCTACGTCACCAAGGCGCACCTGGCCCGGGCGGTGCTGGAGGCGACCAGTTGGCAGACCCGTGAGGTGGTGGACGCGATGTACCAGGACTCGGGGGTGCGGATCACCCGGCTGAAGGCCGACGGCGGGATGACCGCCAACAATCTGCTGATGCAGCATCAGGCGGATGTGCTGGGCGTGCCGGTGATCCGCCCGGTCGTCCCGGAGACGACGTGCCTGGGCGCCGCGTACGCGGCCGGGCTCGCCACCGGGGTCTGGCAGGACCTGGACGAACTGCGCTCCCACTGGCAGCCCGACACCGAGTGGACGCCGCAGTTGGCCGCGGCGGACCGCGAGCGCGAGTACGGCAACTGGCGCCGGGCGGTGGAGCGGAGCTTCGGCTGGCTGGCGGCGGACGGCGGCGCCGCGTCCTGACGTCGGCGGGCCCCGAAAGCGTACGGCCCGTACCCCGGGCGGCGGGGTACGGGCCGTACTTCCGCGCCCCGTCAGGGAAGCGCGGGTCCGGGTGGCACGGCCCGGGACCGCGCGGCGCTGCGCGGGCGCGGTCCGGGGGCGGCGCCGGTCAGGGCAGGGCGGGCTCCCGCTGCTGGGCGCCGCGCCGCATCGCGTGCTCGACGACGGCGACCAGCACGTCCCGCGCGGAGTCCCGCACCCGGGCGTCGCACAGCATCACCGGGACGGCGCCGTCGAGGTCCAGGGCGTCCCGGACGGCCTCGGCGGGGTAGCGGTCGGCGCCCTCGAAGCAGTTGACGGCGACGACGAAGGGCAGGCCACGGCGCTCGAAGTAGTCGATGGCGGCGAAGCTGTCCGCCAGGCGGCGGGTGTCGGCGAGCACGACCGCGCCGAGCGCGCCGCGGGCCAACTCGTCCCACAGGAACCAGAAGCGGTCCTGTCCCGGGGTGCCGAAGAGGTACAGGACCAGTTCGTCGCGGACCGTGATCCGGCCGAAGTCCATGGCGACGGTGGTGGTGGACTTGGCCTCGACGCCGTGGAGGTCGTCGATCGGGCGGCCGGCCTCGGTCAACCGCTCCTCGGTCCGCAGCGGCCGGATCTCGCTGACCGCGCCCACCAGGGTGGTCTTGCCGACGCCGAAGCCGCCCGCGACCAGGATCTTGAGCGTCACCGGTTCGGCCGGGGCGGGCCGGGGACGGCGCTCAGAACGCCCGAAGACCATGGGTTTCCTTCTCCTGGTTGCCGGGGATGCGGGGCGCACGGGGGCAGCGCGAGATGTCCCGAGCGCGGGGCGGCCGTCGCTGACGGCGGTCGCCAGTGCACCGTACAACGTGCTCCGTACGGCGCCCACTTGAGGTCCACCCCGATCGCGCGGGCTGCCGGGCCAAGGCCGCCAACCGTCCCAAAAGGACCGCGAGGGCGGGCGGATCAGCCCTGTCGGTGGGCGGCGAGGTGGTCGAGGATCTTGGGCGTGACCAGTGCCGGGACCTCTTCGGGCAGCCAGTGGCTGGCGCCCTCCAGGGCCTCGAAGCGGTAGGGACCGTCCACCCACTCCCCCGTCGACTCGGCCGCGCCGCGCCCCAGGGCGATGTCCTCGCTGCCCCACAGGAAGAGGGTGGGCACCGCGATCCGCCCGGCCGGGACGGAGATCACCGCCTCGGGGGCGCGGTACCAGTTGAGGGTCGCGGTCAGCGCGCCGGGCTCGGAGAGCCGCCGGACGTTGGCCTCGACCAGCTCCGCGGGGACCTTGCCGCCGTAGACGGCGCGCAGCCGGGCCGCCGCGTCGGCGAGCAGGGCGGACTCGGCGGCGCCGTCCGGGCGGCGGAAGAAGCGGACGTAGTCCAGCCGGTGGTGCTGTTCGGGGTCGTCGGCGGCGGCGCGGTCGAGCGCCTCGGGGTGCGGGGTGGCGAGGACGGTCAGTGACGCCAGCCGCTCGGGGTGGGCACTGGCCAGCGCCCAGGCGACCATGCCGCCCCAGTCGTGGGAGACGACGTGGCAGCGCTCGGCGCCCAGGGCGTCGACGAAGGCGAGGGCGTCGGCGACGAGTTCGGGGACGGCGTAGTCGGCGATCCGCGGCGGGCGGGCGTCCGGGGAGTAGCCGCGCTGGTCGACGGCGACCGCGCGGTACCCGGCGGCGCCCAGGGCGGGCAGCACCTCGCTCCAGGAGTCGGCGAACTCGGGCCAGCCGTGCAGCAGCAGGACGACCTCGCCGTCGGCGGGGCCGCAGGACAGGGCGTCGAAGGTGTGGGGTCCCGCGGTGATCCGCAGGGGTTGGAGGGGGGTGGCGTCGGCGGCCATGGCGGCGGGCTCCTCGGTTCCGGGTGCCGGCCACGGCACGGGGCACGCGGTGGCGGCCGGCGCGGGACGGCACATGATCGACGGCAACCGTAGTCCGCCGCCGAGCGCGCGCTCGACAGGGGGGGGCGGAAGCGGAGTCGGGGGTGCCGCCCGCCCGGGGCGGGGCGGGCGGCGGGGCGGTGCGCGGCGGCGTCCGCCGGGTCGTCACAGCGCGCGCAGGCCGTCGATGACCTCGCGCAGCACCTCTTCGTCCGGCAGCTCGGCCGGCGGCACCGGGCGGGTCACATGGACCAGCCCGGCGTCCAGCAGATCACCGATGAGGACCCGGACCACGCCGACCGGCAGGTCGAACTCGGCCGCCAGCTCGGCGACCGACTGCGGCGCCGCCCGGCACAGCTCGACGATGTCCACCTGCTCCGGGGACAGCGTCTGGTCGGCGATCGGCCCGTCGGCGCGGCTCTCGGCGATCACCAGCGCGATCAGGTCCAGCCGCCCCTCGGCGGCCGTCCGGGTGCGCCCGCGCGTCATCGCGTACGGGCGGACGACCGGGCCCGCGTCGTCGTCGAACCAACGGGCCGGTTGCCGCTCCGGTGCCGGCCCGCCCTCCTGATCGGTCATGGCGTCACCGTAGTCGTACTCGGCCGGCGGTCAGGACCGGGGCGCGGTGCCCAGGTGCGTGCCGACGCGCTTGACGAGCAGGGTCATCTCGTAGGCGATCAGCCCGACGTCGGAGTCGGCGTCGGCGAGGACCGCCAGGCAGCTGCCGTCGCCGGCCGCGCTGACGAACAGGAACGCGTCGTCGAGCTCGATCAGGGTCTGCCGGACCCCGCCGGCCTTGAAGTGCCGGCCGACGCCCTTGGCGAGGCTGTGGAAGCCGGAGGCGACCGCGGCCAGGTGCTCGCTGTCCTCGCGGGTGAGGTCCTTGGAGGCGCCGGTGGGCAGGCCGTCGCTGGAGAGGATCAGTGCCTTGCGGATGCTGCCGACCCGCTCGACCAGCTCGTCCAGGAGCCAGTTCAACTCCCCGGATCCGTGCGGCGATGCTGCGGTGGAAGCGGATGCCTTCGGTGCGGTCATGGACCGTCCTCTCCCGATGTGGTTCGTGGTGGTGCGGTTGCGCTCCCGGGGGCGCCCTGTGGGGTGCCCGGGTCCGGAGGTGTGGGGGTGTGCGGGGTTTCACCGTTCTCCCGGCGGCCGCGCTGCCAGCCACGCTGGAGCGAGGCCATGCGGGCCCGGACCGCCTCCGCGTCGCGGTCGTCCTCGGCCGGGGCGGCCGGCCGGTCCGCCGGCGGCTCGGCGCCCTGGTCGGACTTGAGCTGCGGGGCGAGGCTGGCCTGGCGCACCCGGCGGGGCAGTCCCTTGGCGGTGGTGGCCGGGGCCGCGGGGGCGTCGTCGGCGGGGGTCCGGTCGGGGGTGTGCTGCCCGGCGGCCGGGCCTGCGACGGGCTCGGGGCGCGGCTCGCCGCCGGGGTCGTCCGGTGTCCGGGTACCGTCCACGGTCCGGCCGTGGTCGGAGACCAGGACCGGTGTGCGGGAGCGGCGCGGCAGCGGGGCGAGGTGGCCGTTCGGCGCCTGGTCGCCGGCCTGCTGGTGCTGTTCGCCGGACGGGACGAGGGCGGGCTTCGGGACGGCCCTGGGGCCGTGCGGCGCGGCGTCCGGTGCGGCCGGGTCGGCCTGCGACACGGGTGCCGCCGGTTCGACGGGGCCGGCGAGGGCCCCGCGCCCGGTGCGCCGGGCGAGCGGCACCGGGACCTGGGCGAGCGGGTCGAGAGGGATGTCCTCGGCGTGCTCGGCGTGTTCGGCGTGCTCGGGGTCGGCCGCGGCGTCGTCGGCGGCCGGCCCGGTGTCGCGGGCGCCCTCGCCGGTGTCGGTGAGGATCGCGCCGGGGACGAGGACCACCGCGGTGGTGCCGCCGTACGGCGAGGGCTGGAGGGTGACCCGGACGCCCTGTCGCTGGGCGAGCCGGCTGACGACGAACAGTCCCAGCCGGTCGGTGTCGGACAGTTCGAACTCGGGGGTCTCGGCGAGCCGGAGGTTGGCGTCCAGCAACTGGTCGGGGGCCATGCCCAGGCCGCGGTCGTGGATCTCCAGGGTGTAGCCGTGGGAGACCCGCTCGCCCAGCACCTGGACGGCGGTGTGCGGCGGGGAGAAGACGGTGGCGTTCTCCAGGAGTTCGGCGATCAGGTGGGTGAGGTCGGAGACCGCGGGGCCGTCCACGGCGAGCCGGGGCAGCCGGCGGACCTCGATGCGCTCGTAGTCCTCGACCTCGGCGACCGCCGCGCGCACCACGTCCATCAGCTGGACCGGCTTGCGCCACTGCCGGGAGGGGGCCGCGCCGGAGAGGATGACCAGGCCCTCGGCGTGCCGGCGCATGCGGGTCGTCATGTGGTCGAGCCGGAACAGGTCGGCGAGTTCGTCGGTGTCCTCGGTGCGCCGTTCCATGGCGTCCAGGAGCGTCAGTTGGCGGTGCAGCAGGACCTGGCTGCGCCGGGCGAGGTTGACGAACACCTCGGAGACGCCGCGGCGCATGTCGGCCTGTTTGACGGCGGCTTCGACGGCGGCCCGTTGGAGGGTGTTGAGCGCCTGGCCGACCTGGCCGGTCTCCTCCGGGCCGAACTCCAGGCGGGGCGCCTCGGTCTCCACGTCGACGTGTTCGCCGGCCGCCAACCGGCGCATCACGCTGGGCAGTCGGACGCCGGAGACCTCGTGGGCGGTCTTGCGGAGCCGGGTCAGGTCCCGGACGTGCCGGCGGCCGATCCGCAGCGAGACGATGACCGAGACCAGCAGCGCGACGAAGCCGAGGACGCCGGTGGCGACGGCCTTGAGGACGATCCGGGTGGCGATCGGCGCGACCCGCTGCTGGTAGCGCTCGCCGGCGTCCTTGCCCATCCGGCCGAGGTCGCCGAGGAGCTTCTCCGCCGCGGTGTTCCAGCGGTCGGCGTTGACCGTGCGGGCGGCGGTCGCGGGGTCGGCGGCGATCACCCGGTCCTCGTAGGAGGTCAGTTCGCGGGCGCCGGCGGAGCGCCAGTAGTCCTCGTAGACACCGCGGTCGGTGGCCGGCAGCAGCGGCAGGTTGGTGCTGTAGAGGATGCGGCGCTCGGCGACCCGGTCGGAGAGGGCGCGCTGGTCGCGCTTGTCGATGCTGCCGGAGGTGAGGATCGCGGACATCAGCGCGTCCTCGCGGGAGAACGCCTCGCGGGCGCGGGTGATGTTGACCAGGGCGCGGCCCTGCTTGTCCATCTCGACGTTCTCCAGCGAATGGAGGGCGGCGAGCAGGTCGTAGCCGGGGTCGACCATGGCGTTGTAGGACTCCATGGCCTCGTCGCGGCCGACCTGGTTGTCCTCGACCTGGCTGCGCAGGGCGTCCAGGCCGTCCAGGCCCTTGACGAGGTCGGTGACCCGGCCGGCGGCCGGGCCGGCGAGGTCCGAGCGGACGTCCGCGGCGTCCACCTCGTCGTGGAGCCGGGCCACGGCGTCGTCGGTGGCCCGGGTCTGGCCGCGGAGTTCGTTGAGGGCGTTGGCGCCGCGGCGGTCGGCGAGGTAGGTCAGGCTCTGGCGGCGTTCGCGCTGGAGGGCCTGGATGACGTCCTCGACCGGATAGCCCAGGCTGCGGACGACGGTGCCGACGTCGAGGAGCTGGTTGGCCTCGCGGCCGGTGACGTAGGTGGTGACGCTCCACATCAGCGTCAGGGACACCAGCGGCACGAGCAGCAGCGCCACGATCTTCCGGCGGACCGACCTCCCGCGAAAGCGCATGGCCTCCCCTACGTCAACCCCGGCGGACGGGGGCGGTGTTCCGTCAACAGCGGCGCGAGCCTACTACTGTCGGGGGAACGTTCCGAGGCCCGGCGGCGCGGCGGGGGATGCGGGTGGGGCGGGATCGTCACGAGTTGTCCGGCGATGCCCGGAGGGCCTGCCGGCGAGTGTGGCCATGGCCACCCGGGCGCGCGACCCGTGCCGACCCTGCGGGGCGCTTCCGCGCACCCCGGTGTGTGGCGCCGGAGGGGGACGCGGAGTGGACAGGAGCCCGCTCCGTGTGGCATGTATCCGATGAAACCCGGGCAGCCACCGAGGAGTCGGGCGGCCCCGGGTGCGGGGAGAGTGCGGGGAGAGTGACGCGATGGACGGCGACAGGCGTCCCTTGTGGCAGGTGGAGCCGACGGCTCGGCGCCGGATGGCCGATCCGGTGCGGACGGCCGCGGTGCGCGCCGTCATCATCGTGGCGGTCACCCTGATCCAGGCCATGGTGGCCTTCCTGTGCACGCTGGCGGGGTCCTGGTTCGCGTTCCCCGCGGTCCTCTCGACGGTCGCCAGCACGATCGTCGCCACGTGGGCGGTGCTGGACGTCTGGGTGACGCGCCAGGTCTGGGTCCAGCGGCACGGGGTGCGGTCCGAGCCGAGCAGCACCGCCCGGGAGTTGCGCCGGGAGCGCCGGGAGGCCCGCCGGCAGGAGCGTCGGCGGCCACCGGAGGGGCCGTCGCGGACGGACCGCGCGGCGGCCTGACGGGCCGCTGGGCGTGCGGGCGACGCCCTGTCGCCCCGGGCACCGATCGGTATCATCACGTTGTGAATTGCGCATCACATCGCACGATGCGCAACAGAGATCCAGGCCGGGCAGCGCCCCGTCGAGGGCTTCCCTCCCGGCGAACGGCCCCGAGGCGGGTCCGTCGGGGGCAACGGGTGGTGAGGCGAAGAGCCATGGCGAACACGACAGATGCGGCGGAGCGGCACGCCGAGGAGCGGCGCGGGGCGGGTTCCGTCCAGTCCGTGGACCGCGCGGTGAGCGTGCTGGAGAGCCTGGCCCGGCTGGGCGAGGCCGGGGTGACCGAACTCGCCGACGAACTGGGCGTGCACAAGTCGACGGCGTTCCGGATCCTGGGCGTCCTGGAGAACCGCGGCCTGGTCGAGCAGGAGCGGGAGCGCGGGAAGTACTTCCTGGGCGCCGGGGTGCTGCGGCTGGCCGGCGCGGCGGCGATCCGGCTGGACATCTCGCAGGAGGGCCAGCCGGTGTGCCGGGCGCTGGCCGACGAGACCGGGGAGACCGCCAACATCGCGGTGCTGGACGGCGATGCCGCGGTCAACATCATGCAGGCCCGGGGCTCCGCCGCGGTGACCGCGCACAACTGGCTGGGCCGCCGTACCCCGCTGCACGCCACCGCTAGCGGCAAGGTCCTGCTGGCCCACCTGCCCCGGGAGCGCCGGGAGGCACTGCTGGGCCGCAAGCTGCCGCGGTTCACCGGCGACACCCTGACCGCCCCGGCCGCCGTCCGGGAGCAGCTGGCCGCCGCCCGCGAGGACGGATTCGCCTGCACCACCGAGGAGTTCGAGACCGGGCTGAACGCCGTCGCGGCGCCCGTCCACTCCTACGACGGGACGGTCATCGGGGCGATCGGGGTCTCCGGGCCGGCCTACCGGATGGCCCGGGAACACCTCCCGGAGCTGGCGAAGGCCGCGGTGAAGGCCGCGGCCGAGCTCTCCCGCCGCATGGGGTACGGCGGCTGAGCCCGGGCGCGGTGGCCGCCCCGCCCGTGCGGCCGGGGCGGCCCGCTCAGCCGGCGGCCGGCGCGGCCCCCGCCGGCTCCTCCGGGCGGCGGTACATCCGCGTCGCCGTGATCTCCCCGTGCACCACCTCGCCGGACGGGTCCGCCTGCGGCAGGCCCGGCCGCAGGTGCTCCTCGACGCTGATGTACTTCAGGCCGGCCCGCAGGTCCGCGTCGTTGCGCAGCCGGATCACCAGCGGGAACTCCGCGAGCGCGGTGGTGTCGAACAGGCCCGTGGTGTAGAGGAGTTGGACGCCCAGCGCGTCGGCGACGGCACGCTGGAGCTCCAGCAGATAGGTGGCGTTGGCGCGGCCGATGGGGTTGTCGAGGAACAGCGTGCCGGCATGCCGCTGCTTGTCGCGGCCCCGGTCGTTGCTGCGCAGCGCCGCCATCGTGCAGTACAGGGCGATGGCGGCGGTCAGCAGCTGGCCGCCGGAGAAGACGTCGCCCATCTGTCCCACCGGCACCCGCTCGGCGCGCAGCACCGCGTCCGGCTTGAGGATCTCCACCGCCACCCCGCGCGGCTGGAGCGCGGCCTGCACCCCGCGCAGCAGCAGGGACATCCCGTCCCGCCGCAGGTCGCTGTTCTTCTTGACCGCCGAGCGGGTCGCCTCGTCGATGACCTCGCCCAACCGCTCGGTCAGCGTGGCCTGGTCGGGGTCCTCGAAGCGGATCCGCAGGAACTCCTGGCCGGACCACTCCCCCAGCCCCTCCGGCAGCCGGGACAGCCGCTGGGCGGAGCGCAGCGTGGTCAGCGAGGACTCGACCAGGCCGCGCAGCCGGTCGACGATGGAGTCGCGGTTGCGCTCCAGCTGCGCCAGCTCGTCGGTGAGCACCCGCAGCCGGGGCGCGAACGCCTCCGCCCACTTGGCGGCGTGGTCCGGCAGCGCCGCGGCCGGCAGCTCCCGGATCTGCTGCCGGGCGGGGGTGCGCACCTGCTCGTAGCGGGTGGCGTTGGCGTGCCGGACGAGGACGTCGGCGGCCTCGCGGACCGCGGCCTCGGCGGCGGAGAGGTCGGCGGCGCAGCCGCGCAGCGAGCGGCGGGACTCCGCGGCGGCCTGCCGGGCCTCGGCCGGACCGCCGGCGTACGGCTCGACGGCGGCGTCCTCGCCCTCCTCGGCGTCCTGGTGGTCCCGCAGCAGATCGCGCAGCAGCGCGGCGGTCTCGTCGAAGCCGCCGGCCGCGTCCTCGGCGCCGCGGTGCGCGCGCAGCAGCTCCTCGTGCTCGGCGCGGGCGGCCTCAAGTGCCTCGGTGGCGGTGGCCAGTTCGCCGTTGGCGGTGCGCAGCAGCTCCTTGGCCCGGTCGGCGTCGGCGGGCGCCAGCTCCTCGGGGAGCTCGGTGTGCGCCTCGCCGTCGGTGGGGGCCAGCCGCTCCGCCTCGCCGCGCAGCCGGCCGAGCTGCTCGCTGGCGGCCGAGGCGCGGGTCTCCAGCATCTGCACCAGCGACTCGGCCCGGCCGGCGGCGGCCTGCCGGGACGGGCCGTCGGCGGCGTCCGGGCTCTGGAGCAGCTGCTCGGCGCGGGTGCGGACCTTGTTGGTGAGGCGATCGAGCTCGGCCAGGGCGGCGGACTCGTCGCCCTCGGCGCGGGCCTGCTCGGCGCGCAGGTCGGCGCCGACGCCGACCTTCTCGTAGAGCTGGGAGGCGGCGCGGTACGCCTCGCGGAGCGCGGGCAGCGAGGCGGTCGGCTCCTGCGGGGCCTCGCCCAGGTCGTCGGGGACGCCGGCGATCTCGGCGCGCTCGGCGCGCAGCGCGCGGGCGGTGCGGCGGGCGTCGTCGGCGGCCCGCTGGGCGGCCCGGCGGTCCTCGTCGGCGGCCCGGGCGCGGTCCACGCACTCCTCGGCGCGGGCCTCGAACTCCACTGCCTCGTCGGCCAGTTCCCGCATCCGGGACTGCCAGCCGGCGCGCTCGCGGAGCCGGTGGGCGAGGCCGGCGAGCAGGTCGGCGGCGCGCCGGGCGCGCTGGGCGGCCTCCTGCCGCTCGTCGCGCACCCGGGTCGCCTCGGTGGCGACCTCGTCGGCCTCGGCACGGGCCGTGCGGGCCTCGGCCAGCTCGGCGGCGGCCTCCTCCGCGGCGGTCCGGGCGGCCTCCGCGGCCTCGGCGAGCTCGGTGAGCCGGCCGGCCGGGCAGCCCGCGCGCCAGGAGCCGAGGCGGGCGGCGAGCGCGCGGTCGCCGGCGAGGCGGGCGGCCAGCACCCGGATCTCCTCGTCGCGCTCGGTGGCGCGGGTGCGCAGCGCGCGGCGCTCCTCGTCGGCGGCGGACTCGTCGTGCATGGCCGGGTTCGGCGGGACGAGAAATACGCCGGAGACGCTGCCGTCCTGGGCGTCGGGGGCCGGGGTGGGGGCCAGCAGCGCGGCGGCGGTGCCCACCGCGACGGCGGAGCGGGGCAGCAGCGCGGCCTGCGCCAGCACCTCGCGGGCCCGGGCGTGGGTGTCGGGGTCGGTGATGATCACGCCGTCGACCAGCTCGGGGCGGGCGGCCAGCACCCGGGCGTGGTCGGCGGGGTCGACGGACTGGGCGAGATAACGCCAGCCGGGCAGCGCGGGGATGCCGTGCTCGCCCAGATACTCCACCGCGGCCAGTACGTCGGGGCCGGGCGGCAGCAGCCCGCCGTCGCCCAGTGCGCCCAGGATGCGGGCGTCGTCGGCGGCGGCCGTGCGCAGGTCGAACAGCTGGCGCTCGGCGGTGGCGACGCCCTGCTCCAGCAGCTCGTGCAGGGCGTCGGCGCTGCGGTCCAGCTCCTCCGCGGTGAGCGGGCCGGCGGCGCGGCGCGGGGCGGCGGATCCGGTGCCGTCGGCCGTACGGGGGCCGGGCAGGGCGATCGTCGACGCCTCGGGGAGACCGAGGAGTTCCACCAGCCGCTGCTCGGCGCCGATCGACTCGGCCGCCCGCCGCTCGGCGTCGTGGGCCCGCTCGGCGGCCTGGGCGGCGTCCTCGGCGCGGGCCGCGGCGAGTTCGGCGGCGGAGTGCCGGGCGGCGGTCTCGCGGGCCCGGTCGGTGGCGTGGCGGGCCGACTCGCGGGCCGCGTCCCACGCCTCGACGGCGGTCTTCTCGGCGTCGGAGGCGGCGAGCGCGGCGCGGGCCGGGTCGGCGTCCGGATCAGCGCCCTGGGCGGCATCGAGCCAACCGGCCCGGACCGCCTCCGCGGTCTCCTCGGCGACCTCGGCGAGCCGCTGCTTGAGGTGGTCGGACTCGCTGCGGGCGCGCTGGGCGTGGGTGGCGGCGGTGGTGGCGTCGCGGTGCGCGGACTCGCCGGTCTCCTGGAGGGCGGCGGAGCGCTCCTCCTCCTCGTTGGCGACGCGTTCGCTGGCCTCGGCGGCGCCGTGCAGGGCGCGCACCAGGTCGGCGGCGGCGGTGGCGCGGGCGGCCAGCGCCGGGGCGGCGTCCCGCTCGGCCTCGCGGATGGCGGCGGCGACCCGGGCGGAGCGGTCGGCGGCGGCCCGGTGCCGCAGCGCGATCTCGGCGGCCTGCCAGGCGCTGTGCAGCGTCCGGGCGTCGTTGAGCTCGCGGCGCTGGGCGGTGGCGCCCTTCTCTGCGGCGGTCAGCGCCAACGAGGCGTGCCGGTAGGCGAGTTCGGCGGAGACCAGAGCGCGGCGCTCGCGGCCGCGCTCGGCGTCGGTGACCCGGTGCGCGGCGGCGGCGACCGCCTCGGCCAGCTCGGCGGCCCGGCCGCGCTCCTCGGTGCCGCGGGCGTGCAGCCGCTGGGCCAGTCCGCGGGTGCGGCGCTCGGCGCCGGCGTGCACCTCGCGGGCCCGTTCGCGCGCCTCGGCGGCCTCGGCGATCCTGGAGAGCAGGTCCAGCGAGCCGGCGGTGAAGTCGCGTTCGGCGGTGAGTTCGGCGCGGCGACCGAGCTTGTGGGCGAAGCCGTGGACGAGGTCGGCGAGGCCGTCGGTGTCCCGGGTGTCGGTGACGGCGCGCAGCAGCAGGTCGGTGAAGTCGGAGTCGTTCTTGACCGCGAAGAGGCCGGCCGCCTCGCCCTCGTCGGCGTTCATCTCCCGCTGGTAGCGGAAGAGTTCGGGGTCCAGGCCGAGGTCGCCGAGGTGTTCGTTCCAGCGCTCGTGGACCTCTTCCCAGACCACGTCGAGGTTGGGGTAGTTCTTGCCGGCCTCGGTGAGCGCGTCGCGGAAGCCCTTCATCGTGCGGCGGCGGCCGTGGGCGCCGGAGCCGCCCTCGCCGTGCTCCGTCCGGGGCCGGACGAGGGTGGCCTCGGCGACCGGGAGGGAGTCCAGGCTCATCCCGGGGCCGGGGCGGAAGCTGTACCACGCCTCGGCGAACTTGCGGGGGTCGTTGGAGACCTGGCGGCCGCGCCATTCGCTGACCTTGCCGACCACGACGGACTCGCCGGTGACGACGTGCTGCCATTCCAGGGCGACGTGGCCGCAGTCGTCGGCCAGCAGGAACTTGCGCAGCACGCCGGAGCTGGCGCCGCCGAGGGTGTTGCGGTGGCCCGGCAGCATCACCGAGAAGATCAGCTTGAGCAGGACGGACTTGCCGCCGCCGTTCTCCAGGAAGAGCACGCCGGCCGGGGCCGGGCGGCGCGGCGGGCCGACCGGTTCGTCCTCGAAGAAGTCCGCCTGGGCCGGCGCCGGCTGCGGCACCGGCGCGCCGACCCCGCGCAGGTCCAGGACGGTGTCGGCGTACCGCGCACCGGCGGGCCCGATGGAGTAGAGGCGGACCCGGGACAGCTCGTACATGGCGGACTCTCGTTGGTGTGTGGGTGGGTCGGTGGGCGGGGTGGGCGGCGGCGGGTGGTCAGCCGGAGTGGAACGGCAGGCCGGCCTCGGCGACCAGGTCGAGGTCGTCGGTCTCCTCGCCGGGCAGCAGCGAGGCGCTGCCGTCGGAGACCGGCACGATGCCCAGCTCCAGCAGCTCGGCCATGGCGGCGGTGCCGGCCATGTCGCGGACCTGGAGCTGATAGCGGGCGGTGGTGCGGTAGGCGCCGCCGGCGTCGTCGCCGGTGCGCTGGAGGAAGCCGGAGTCGACGAGGAAGGTGACGGCCTTGGCGATGATGCCGGTGGTCGAACCGGCCAGCCGCCGGGCGTCCTTGGTGGCGCCGGTGGCGCTGCGGCGCGCGTAGACCCGCCAGGCGGACTCCAGGCCGGGGGCGTCGCTGACCGGGTCGGTGTTCTCGCCGTCCTGCTCGGCACGCTCCTCCAGGCGGCGGCACGCCTGGCGGACGAAGGCGTCGACGCCGTTGACGGTGATCCGGCCGATGTAGCCGTCGTCGGCGAGGTCCTCGGGGCGTGGGAAGGACATCGCGGCGATCGCCAGATGGGCCAGGCCGTGCAGGAAGCGGTCGGCGGAGTCGGCGGAGGCGCGGCGGGCGTAGTCGCCCATCCGGACCGCGAAGACGGAGTCCTCGGCGGCGGTGACGGCCATCCCGGCGCGGGTGGAGACCTCCAGGACGACCAGGCCGAGGCCGCCGGCGACGGCGTCGGCGAGCCGGGCGAAGGCGGGCTCGTCCCGATAGCGGCGGAGCAGGTCGGCGTATTCGACGTCCCGGGCCGGCAGCAGCTTGGGCTGGAGGCCGAAGGCGACCAGCCGGGCGGCGTCGGCGGCGTCGGCCGGGGTGAGGGCCGCCGGGGTCGTTTCGGGGGCGTCGGCGGGCGCGCCCCAGGCCGTTTCGCCGGTGTCCGGCGCCGGGTCGGGCTGCGGCACCTCGTCGGCGTCGTACTGGGTCACGGGAGGAGCTCCTTGCGGGGGACGGTCGGGGGTATCGCGGAGCGGAGCGGGGGCGGTCCGGCCGCTATCAGGAGGCGGGGCTGCGCGGCGGGCATCAGGCGACCTCGGAGCGGTCGGCGGCCATCCCGGCCGCGTCCAGCAGGGCGGTGCCGACGATGAGGTCGGCGCCGCCGAACTCGGGGTCGACCAGCTCGGTGCCGTCGTCGACGGCGAAGAGCAGCTGCTGCTCGCCCTGGCGGTAGGCGGTGCCGACCGGGGGGCTGGCGGCGTGCACCGCCAACAGGGCGACCAGATACGGGAGTTCGGGGTCGTCGCGGCGGGCCTCGGCGAGCAGGCCGGAGAGCCGGCGGGGGGCGTCGGCGGGCAGCGCGAGCAGCGCCATCGCGGCGTCGAGCTGGGCCTCGCTGAAGCGGCTGTCGTCGGGCGTGGCGACCAGGTCGGGCTCGGGCATCTCGGCGCCCAGGTGCTCCCGCTCCACAGGAGGGGTGAGCAGCACCTCGACGAGGTCGGCGACCCGGACGGCGGCGGGGGTGCGCAGGCCGGTGCCGCGCGCGAAGAAGGCGTCGGTGACCCGGGTGGCCTGCTCGACGGGGAGCGGGAGGACGGGGGCGACGAGCTGGCCGTAGAGGTCGAGGCCGGTGCGGGCGGCGGGGGCGGCGAACGCCTGGCGGTCCTGCTCGGCCCGGAAGAGCGGGCCGGCCTCCAGGAGCCGGGACTGGAGCTGGGTGTGCCGGCGGATGCAGTCCTTGACGATGTCGACCAGCTCGGCGGCGCGCCGCTTGTGCTCGCCGGTGCGCGCGTCGACCGCCTCGGCCTCGTCGCGGGCCTTGCGGATGTTGGTGAGGATGGCGTTCTCGTGGCGGTAGCGGTCCGCGATGTGGTCCAGGGCCTCGTTGATCATGTCGGGGACGGTGCGCAGCCAGTCGACCGAGCGGACGTTGCGCCGGGTGGCCTCCAGGGTCTTGCGGAGGGTCTCGGCGTACTGGACGGTGCGGTAGCGGGCCTGCTCGGCGGCGAGCTGGGCGTCGGCCAGCCGGCCCCGGCTGATCAGCACCTCCAGCTTGACCTCGGCGGCGATCTGGGCGCTGGTGACGTCCGTGTCGAGGGCGCCGACGAGGACGTTGACCGCTTCGTCGGTGGCGCGGAGGTAGACCGTGCCGCCGGCGCCGGGGACCTCCTCGATGAGCTTGAAGTCGTAGTCGCGGCGGACGTATGCGCCGTCGGTGTCGAACGTGCCGTAGACGGCGCGGAAGCCGCGGTCGACGCTGCCGACGTTGATGAGGTTCTCCAGCACCCAGCGGGCCACCCGCTCGTGCTCCGCGGCGGGGCGGTCCGGGGCCTGGGCGGCGACCCGCGGGAGGACCTTGGCCACTATCTCCTCGTGGTCGGCGCCGGTGTCGAAGTCCATGTTCAGGGTGACCAGGTCGATGACGGCGAGCGCCACCTCCGCCATCGCGTAGACCCCGTACTCGCCCGCGAGGTTGGCCTTGCGCGCGTCGAGGTCGTGCAGCGGCGCGGTGCACGCCAGCGCGCGCAGCCGGCGGGCCAGTCCTTCGTCGGCGGCCGGGCCCGGCGCGGGCCGGCCGTGGCCGTTGAGCTGGGGCGCAGCGGCCCCCGGGGCGGAGAAAGTCACGTCGCACAGAGTAGGCGCTGGCACCGACAACGGACGAAACGGCGCGGATCGACTCCTGGGCGGACCGCCGCCGGATTCCCGACGGGGCCCACGGGCCGGCCGACCGGTCATTTTACCGGCGGCACCGGCGGCTCAGTGCGTGGCCCCCTCGGCGACCCGCAGGTCGGTGCGGGTACGGGCGGCGGTGACGGCGATCTCGCGCAGCGCGGTGGCGACCGCGTCGACCGGCAGCGACGGCTGGGCGCGGTCGGTGACCTGCTCGGGCGCGTAGGGGATGTGCACGAATCCGCCGCGCACATGGGGCAGTTCGGTGGCGATGAGGTGGGCGAGCCCGTAGAAGACGTGGTTGCAGACGAAGGTCCCGGCGGTGTTGGAGACCGAGGCCGGCAGGCCCGCGGCGCGCACCGCGGCCACGCACGCCTTGATCGGCAGGGTGGCGAAGTAGGCGGCGGGACCGCCCGGCACGATCGGCGCGTCGATCGGTTCCGCGCCCGCGTTGTCGGGGATGCGGGCGTCGTCCACGTTGAGGGCGACGCGTTCGACGGTGAGGTCCGGGCGCCCGCCCGCCTGTCCGACACATACCACGATGTCCGGACCCACCTCGTCGATCGCCGCGCGCAGGGCGGTCAGCGAGTCGCCGTAGACGCAGGGGAGTTCGGCGGCGTGCAACGCCAGCCCGTCGAGCGGGGCGGCGACCGCGGCGCGCACCGCGCGCCAGGACGGATTGGTGGCTTCGCCGCCGAACGGCTCGAAGCCGGTGAACAGGACGCGGGTGGGCGGGGTGGGAGTCGTGCGGCTCGGCGGGGTGGTGGCGGTCATGCGGTCCCTCTCGGGCGGTGCGGAGGCGGGCGGAGCGGACGGCGGGCGGTGGGCGGCGGGCGGCGGGCGGCGGGCGGCGGACGGTGGGCGGCGGACGGTGGTCCGCCAGGGACGGCGCGGCGGTCGTCGACGGCCGCGGATGCCGCGGACGGCCGCGGACGGCTGCCGGCGGTCACGGACCGACCGCGGACGACCGTCGGAGCGGGTCAGAACGCGAACAGCGCCATGATCACGATGTTGCAGCCCAGCAGGATGCCGGCGGTCGGCAACTGCGCCTTGATGGGCCCGTACTGGTCCTTCAGTTCCAGTAGCGCCGCCGGGACGATGTTGAAGTTGGCGGCCATCGGGGTGACCAGCGTCCCGCAGAAGCCGGCGAGCATGCCGAGGGCCAGGACGGCGGCCGGGTTGCCGTGGAAGTGCCCGATCAGGACGGGCCAGCCGACGGCGGCGGTCATCACGGGAAAGGCGGCGAAGGCGTTGCCCATGATGAGCGTGAAGGCGAACATGCCCACGCAGTAGACGACCACGGCGACGTAGAGGGAGTCCTTCGGCAGCACGGCGGTGGCGAGCTTGCCGACCTGCCCGCCGACGCCGGAGACCTGGAAGATGGCACCGAGCGTGGCCAGCATCTGCGGCAGCAGCATCGCCCAGCCCATCGCCTCCAGCATGGTGCGACCGGACCGCACGGGCACCGAGAGTCGCTTCTCGCGCAGCAGCACCATGCCGACGACGAGCGCGACGACCGCGCCGAGGCCGAGGCCGAGGATGGTCTCGCTGCCCTTCTGGAGGACCGGTTCGCCTCCGATGGACAGGTGCTTGACGCCGATCGCGCAGGCCATCGCGACGACCGGGATGGTCAGGGCCGGGACGAAGAGCTTGTTGCCGAGCCGGGCGGCGCTCGCCGTGCGCTCCTCGGGGGTGGTGGTGCGCGGGGTGCCGCGGCCGGTGAAGCCGAAGCCGGCGAGGACGGCCATGACGAGCACCGCGGCGCCCAGCGGTTCGGCCGGCGCCTGCTTGGTGACGACCCAGCTGCTGTAGATGAACCCGGCGCCGATCAGCCCCCAGAAGGCGCCGGTCCCGAAGCGCTTGGGGTTGCTGCGGTCGGTGACCATCTGGGCGGCCATCACCAGGAAGCTGAGGCCGACGAGCCAGTAGAACCACTCTGCCTTGATCATCGGGCGGCCCCTTCTGCGATGGCGGGGTGGGCGTTGGCGGCGAGCAGTTCGCGCTCCAGGAAGCGGTCCAGACGCAGCAGCCGCCAGCCGTGGACGACGAAGGCGCACAGCGCGGTGGGGATCGCCCACAGCGCCAGGTGCAGCGGTTCGAGGTGGGTCCCGTAGGTGGTGTTCACGAAGCCGGTGATCAGCAGGATCGAGCCGACGGCGAGGAAGACGTCCTCCCCGAAGAACAGGCCGACGTTGTCCGCGCCGGCCGCGAACGAGCGGATCTTCTCCCGGGTGCGGGCGGGGAGCCGGCCGTAGCGGCGCTCGGCGGCGCCCTCCGCCATCGGGACCGCCAGCGGGCGGACCGTCTGGGCGTGCCCGAAGACGTTGGTCAGTCCCACGGCCGCGCCGATCTGTCGCAGGCCCAGGTAGAGCGCGAGGAACCGCCCGGTGGTGAGCCGGCCGAACCGGGCGATCAGGGTGCGGGCCTGCTCCTGGAGGCCGTAGCGCTCCAGGAGGCCGATGACCGGGAGGGTGATCGCGAAGATGGTCACCGCGCGACTGCCGGCGAAGCCCTCGCCGAAGGCGGCCAGCACCTTCGCGGGCGAGAGCCCGCCGAGCAGGCCGGTGATGATGCCGGCCGCGGCGACGACCAGCAGGGCATTGCGTTTCGTGGCGAAGCCGATCACGACCACGAGCACGCCGAGGAGGACGATCATGGATCCGCCTTCCGCGTAGACGGGTCCCCCGCGGATGCGCGCCGCGACGGCGACGGGCAGCGGACACTGGGGGAGCGTTGAGGGGTTGCTCAGGAATTGCAGCGGAGGCTATGCGATTGTTGAACGATCCGACAAGGGGTTGGCGACGACAAAACAGGACCGGGGGTCGGTCCGCCGGACCGGCCCTAGGGCCTGTCCGATGGGTCAGGGTCGGCAAGGCCGCGGCGTCTGGTGCGGTGCATCGCAAGGCGCCGGAGCGGCTCGATAGCGGAGCTATTGGGGCGTTTCGGCAACGCGGCGAGGTGCCGTACCAGACGCCGCAGACCCGGCCATGACCCATCGGACAGGCCCTAGCCTTCGGCGATGCGCTGGGCGTACGCGGCGGACAGCTGGGTGCGCGAGTCCTCCAGATAGGCGCGCAGCAGCCGTTCGGCCTCGGCCGCGTCGCCGGCCAGCAGCGTCTCGACGATCTGCCGGTTGCGGACCAGATAGGGCGAGTGGAAGCGCCGCGGGTCGTCCATCACGTGGAAGACCAGGCGGAGTTCGGCCAGCACGCCGCGCATCAGCTCGTCCGTGCGCGGGCTGCCCGCCAGCGCGACGACGGCCTGGTGGAAGCGGAGGTTGGCGGTCGACAGCTCGGCCCAGGCACGGTCCGCCGCGGCCTCCTCGCCGGCCCGCACCGCCTCATCGATCGCCGCCACCGACCGGGTGGTCGCGGCGTCGTACGGCCCCGGTCCCAGCCCGCGCACCGCGGCGCACTCCACCAGCATCCGCACCCGGAAGATGTCGTCGAGGTCCTCGACGGTCACCATCCGCACGAAGACCCCGCGGTTGAGCCGGTGTTCCAGCAGCCGCTCGTGGGTGAGCAGCCGGAACGACTCGCGCAGGGTGTTGCGCGAGACGCCCAGCGCGCCGCCGATGCTCTCCTCCGACAGCCGCACGCCGGGCGGGAAGTAGCCCTCGGTGATCCGTTCGCGCAGGATGTCGGCGACCCGCTCGGCCGTGCTGGCGCGGCCGAGCAGGGCGCGGTCCCGTTCCAGTCCCGCGACCTCGGCGAGCCGCCGCTGATCGTTCTTCGCCACTCCGCCGGCCATACCGCTGTCCGCTCCGTCCGTTCGGACGGACCGGCGAGGCCCGTCCCGCTGCGCTGTCAGCCGAAGTCAATCCCAGAAGACGGGACGGGACAACACACCTCTTGTCGGATCGTTCAACGATCTGTACGTTGACTTGCGCTGCGGCCCCCCACGGTCTCCCCCACCACATTCCCCTCCCCCTTCCCGTCACCCTCCCCTCCGCACCCCCGCACCCGGAACGGACATCCATGAGCGACTCCGCGGCCCCTCCCCTCATCGACCTCAACGCCGACCTCGGCGAAGGGTTCGGCCGCTGGCAGCTCACCGACGACGAGGCCCTGCTGTCCGTCGTCACCAGCGCCAACGTCGCCTGTGGCTTCCACGCCGGCGACCCGAGCACGATGCGCCGGGTCTGCGCCCTGGCCGCCGAGCGCGGGGTGGTGATCGGCGCCCAGGTCTCCTACCGCGATCTGGCCGGCTTCGGCCGCCGCGCCATGGACGTGCCGCCCGAGGAACTGGCCGACGAGATCACCTACCAGATCGGCGCGCTGGAGGTCTTCGCCCGCGCCGCCGGCGCCCGCGTCGGCTACGTCAAACCGCACGGCGCGCTCTACAACCGCTGCGTCCACGACGCCGAACAGGCCGCCGCGGTGGTCGCCGGGATCCGTGCCGCGGGCGGCCGGCTGCCGGTCCTCGGGCTGCCCGGGTCGCAACTGCACCGGGCCGCTGCGCAGGCCCGACTCCCGGTCGTCGGCGAGGCGTTCGCCGACCGCGCCTACACCGACCGGGGCACGCTCGTGCCGCGCCGGGAGCCGGGCGCGGTCGTCCACGACCCCGACACGGTGGTCAAGCGCGCCGTGGGCCTGGCCCGCGACCGGGCGGTCACCTCCCTGGGCGGCACCCGGATCGCGGTCGCCGCGCGCTCCCTCTGTCTGCACGGCGACACCCCGGGCGCCGCGGAGCTGGCCCGACGGGTCCGGTCCGAGCTGACCGCGGCCGGCGTCCACGTCCGGAGCTTCGTATGACGTCGCAGGGCGCGGGGGCGGCGACCGACGGGGCCGGGCGGCCGTCCCTGACGACGCTGCCGGTCGGCGACCACGGACTGCTGATCGAACTGCCGACCCCCCGGGACGTCGAGGCACTGCACGCCGAACTGCTGCGCCGGGCCGCCGCCGGCACCCTCCCCGCGGTCCGCGAGATGGTGCCGGCCGCCCGTACGGTCTTCCTCGACGGCCTGGCCGATCCGTCCGCGCTGGCCGCGGAGCTGGCCGGCTGGCGGGTCCCGCCGCCGACCGCCGACGACCGCCCCGCCGTGGAGCTCCCGGTCCACTACGACGGTCCCGACCTCGCCGAGGTCGCCGCGCTGTGGGGGATGTCCGCCGACGAGGTGGTCCGCCTGCACTCCGGCACCACCTTCCGGGTCGCGTTCTGCGGATTCGCGCCCGGCTTCGGCTATCTGACGGGGCTTCCCGCGCACCTGCACGTTCCCCGCCGGGAGAGCCCCCGCACCCGGGTCCCGGTCGGCTCGGTCGGCCTGGCCGGCGCGTACACCGGGATCTATCCGCGCTCCTCCCCCGGCGGCTGGCAGTTGATCGGCCGTACCGACGCCGTCCTGTGGGATCCCCGGCGCGAACCGGCGGCGCTGCTCGCCCCCGGCACCCCGGTCCGCTTCGTCCCCGCGGACGCCACCGTCCCGACCCCGCGCACCGCCCCGTCCCGCACCGACCGCGCACCCGAGGAGCCCGCCCGATGACCGACCGCGCCCTCTCGGTGGTCCGGGCCGGTGCGCTCACCACCGTCCAGGACCTCGGCCGGCCCGGCCACGCCCACCTGGGGGTGCCGCACTCCGGGGCGCTGGACGGGCCCGCGCACCGGCTCGCCAACCGCCTGGTGGGCAACCCCGCGTCGGCGGCCACCCTGGAGACCACCCTCACCGGCTGCGCCGTCCGGCTGCGGACCGCCGCCACCGTCGCGGTCACCGGAGCCCCCTGCCCGGTGACGGTGGACGGCCGCCCCGCCCCGTGGGGCGCCCCGGTCCCCGTCCCGGCCGGCGCCGTACTGGAGGCCGGGACGGCCACCCACGGGCTGCGCGCCTACCTCGCCGTCGCCGGCGGCATCGACGCCGAGCCGGTGCTCGGCAGCCGCGCCACCGACCTCCTCTCCGGCCTGGGCCCGGACCCGCTCGCGGACGGCGCGGTGCTCCCGCTGGGGTCGCCGTACGGCCCCCCGGCGGCGGCCGACGCGGTCCCGCACGCCGGGCCGGCGGCCGAACTCGTGCTGCCGTTCCTGCCCGGTCCGCGCGACGACTGGTTCACCGCGGCCGGGCTGCGCACGCTGGCCGCCGGCCGGTTCCGGGTCTCCGCGGCCTCCAACCGGATCGGGCTGCGCACCGAGGGCCCGGCCCTGGAACGCGCCCGGGACGGTGAACTCGCCAGCGAGGGCATGCCGTTGGGCGCGCTCCAGGTGCCGCCGAACGGCCTGCCGGTGCTGTTCCTGCACGATCACCCCACGACCGGCGGTTACCCGGTCGTGGGGGTCGTCCCGGAGCGCTTCCTGGCCGCGGCGGCGCAGGCGGCACCGGGGACTCCGGTGCGGTTCGCGCGGATCGGCCGGCGGTCGCGACCAGCGGCCCGCCCCAGCTGACACCGGAGCGCACCACCGACCCAACTACGCCTCGCGCGCCGGCCGTTCACTCCCGGCGCCTCGCCTCCCCCCGTATCGCGGGCACCGGCACTGGGCACTTTCCGTAGCGGATCACACACCCTGAGCTCCCTCTCGGGGGCTCCCGCACGGAAGGAACCGTCACCACCATGCGTCTCATCCCCCGCCTCACCGCCGCCCTCAGCGGTCTCGCCCTCGCCCTCGGCGGCGTCGTCGCGCTCGCCCCGGCCGCCCACGCGAGCCCGCACGCCTGCTTCTACACCGTTCTGGAGCACCACCCCGTGGCGAACGAGGAGGTGGTCGAACGGGCCTGTCTCCTCGGGGAAGAGGGTGGCGCGGAGAGCGTCCGGGCCTGCTACTTCGAGCTGCGGCAGGAGTACGTCCCCGCGGTGCTCGCCTACGAGGCGTGCCGCCGCGCGGGGGCGGAGGAGTAGCCAAGGAGCAGCCGACGGGAGGACGGCGCCCGGCCGCGGACCCGACGGTCTCCGCGACCGGGTGCCGCCCTGCTAAGCCACCCCGTATCCCCCACCGCCCGGTGTGCGGATCACCAGCACGTCGTCCACCCCGACCTCGGCCGTGTCACACCCCCGCAGCTCCTGCCGTGAACCGTCCGCCCGCTCCAGGAAGTTGGCGCCCAGCGCCCCCGGCCCACCGCCCGCCATCCCGTACGGGGGCACCCGGCGGTGGCCGGAGAGCAGGGCGACGGTCATCGGCTCCAGGAACCGCAGCCGCCGCTCGGCCCCGCGCCCGCCGTGCCAGCGTCCGGTGCCGCCGCTGCCGTCGCGCAGCGCGAAGCCGTCGACGCGGACCGGATAGCGCCACTCCAGCACCTCGGGGTCGGTGAGCCGGGAGTTGGTCATGTGGGTCTGGACGGCGTCCGCGCCGTCGAAGCCGTCGCCGGCGCCGGAGCCGCTGGCGACGGTCTCGTAGTACTGCACCCGGTCGTTGCCGAAGGTGAGGTTGTTCATCGTGCCCGAGCCCTCGGCCTGCACGCCGAGGGCGGCGTACAGCGCGCCGGTGACCGCCTGGGAGGTCTCCACGTTCCCCGCGACGGTGGCCGCCGGGAAGACGGGCGCCAGCATCGAACCCTCCGGGATGCGCACCTCGACGGGCTTGAGGCAGCCGCTGTTGAGCGGGATGTCCTCGGCGACCAGGGTCCGCAGCACGTACAGCACCGCCGCCATCACCACCGAGCTGGGCGCGTTGGTGTTGCCGGGCTGCTGCGGCGAGGTGCCGGCGAAGTCCAGCACCGCGCTGCGGGCGGCGCGGTCCACGGTCACCGCGACGCGGATCTCCGCGCCGCCGTCCGTCTCGTAGCGGTAGTGCCCGTCCGGCAGCCGGGCCAGGATCCGGCGCACCGACTCCTCGGCGTTGTCCTGGACGTGCCGCATGTAGGCCCGTACGACGTCCAGCCCGAACTCGTCGGTCATCCGCCGCAGTTCGTGGATGCCCTTCTCGTTGGCGGCGATCTGGGCGCGCAGATCGGCGAGGTTGACGTCCGGGGCGCGGGACGGATACGGCCCGGAGCAGAGCAGTTCGCGGGTCTCCCGCTCACGCAGCCTGCCGTCCCGGACCAGCAGCCAGTTGTCGAAGAGGACCCCCTCCTCCTGGATGGTGCTGCTGAACGCGGGCATCGAACCGGGGGTGATCCCGCCGATCTCGGCGTGGTGGCCGCGGGAGGCGACCAGGAAGAGGAGTGCGGCGCCCGAGGGGCCCGGCGGGGCGAACACCGGGGTGACGACGGTGATGTCCGGCAGATGCGTCCCGCCGTGGTACGGGTCGTTGATCGCGTACACGTCGCCCGGCCGCAGGTCGCTCCCGCGCCGCCGCAGCACCTCCTTGATGGACTCCCCCATCGACCCCAGGTGGACGGGGATGTGCGGGGCGTTGGCGATCAGATTGCCCTCGGCGTCGAAGAGCGCGCAGGAGAAGTCCAGCCGCTCCTTGATGTTGACGGAGTGCGCGGTGTTCTCCAGGCGGACGCCCATCTGCTCGGCGACTGCCATGAAGAGGCTGTTGAAGACCTCCAGCAGTACGGGGTCCGCCGCGGTGCCGACGGCGGTCCGGTCGGGGCGCGGGCGGGCCCGGGTGAGCAGCAGGTGGCCGCGCTCGCCGACGGCGGCCCGCCAGTCGGGGTCGACGACGGTGGTGGCGTTCTCCTCGGCGATGATCGCCGGGCCGGTGAGGACGTCGCCGGGCCGCAGGTCACCGCGGTGGTGGAGACCGGCGTCCCGCCAGCGCCCGCCAACGTACATCCGGACGGTCGCCACGGCTGCCGACTCCCGCTCCCGCTCGGGCAGTCGGACGTCGTAGCCGGTCGCGCCGCCGGCCGCGCCGCGCGCCTCCACCGACACCGCCTCGGCGACCAGCGGCTTGTCCATGGTGAAGGCGTACCGCTCGCGGTGTGCCCGGACGAACGCGGCGGCCATGGTGGCGGGGTCGGCGAGCGGCACGGCGAGGGCGGCGTCGGTCCCGGCGTAGCGGACCAGGACCCGGGCGCGGGTGGTGAGCGACGCGGCCGGCACGCCGTCGTCGAGGAGCTCGCGCCGGGTCTGCCGGGCGAGGGCGTCGCAGACCGCGCGGACCCGGTCCATCGCCCCCGGTTCCGCGAACCGCTCCTCGACGGCCTGTTCCCGCATCGCGGTGGCGTCGGCGACCCCGATGCCGTACGCGGAGAGCACCCCGGCCAGCGGCGGGACCAGGACGGTGCCGACGCCCAGCGCGTCGGCGACCGCGCAGGCGTGCTGGCCGCCGGCGCCGCCGAAGCTGACCAGCGCGTAGCGGGTGATGTCCCGGCCGCGCTGGACGGAGATCTTCTTGACCGCGTTGGCCATGTTGAGCACGGCGATGTCCAGGAAGCCGGCGGCGACGTCCTCGGGGCCGCGGTCGTCTCCGGTCGCCGCGGCGGCCCGGGCGGCCAGCTCGGCGAACCGGGTGCGGACCGTGGCGGCGTCCAGCGGCCGGTCGCCTTCGGGTCCGAACACCGCCGGGAAGTGGTCGGGTTGGATGCGGCCGAGCATCACGTTGGCGTCGGTGAGGGTGAGCGGGCCGCCGCGCCGGTAGCAGGCCGGTCCGGGGTCCGCGCCGGCCGAGTCGGGGCCGACCCGGTAGCGGCGGCCGTCGAAGTGCAGCACGGATCCGCCGCCGGCCGCGACGGTGTGGATGTTCATCATCGGGGCGCGCATCCGCACCCCGGCCACCTCGCTGCCGAAGATCCGCTCGAACTCGCCCGCGTAGTGCGACACGTCGGTGGAGGTGCCGCCCATGTCGAAGCCGATCACCCGGTCGAAGCCGCCGCCCGGACCGCCGGCCTCCGCGGCCGTCCGCACCATGCCGACCACCCCGCCCGCCGGACCGGACAGCACCGCGTCCTTGCCCCGGAAGTGGGTGGCCTCCCGCAGCCCGCCGTTGGACTGCATGAACAGCAGCCGGATCCCGGGGAGTTGGGCGGCGACCTCGTCGACGTAGCGCCGCAGGATCGGCGAGAGGTAGGCGTCGACGACCGTGGTGTCGCCGCGCGCCACCAGCTTCATCAGCGGACTGACCTCGTGCGAGCAGCTGACCTGGGTGAAGCCCGCCTCCTCCGCCAGTTCGGCGACGGCCCGTTCGTGCGCGGGGTGGCGGTAGCCGTGCAGCAGCACCACGGCGGCGCTGCGCAGGCCGTCCGCGCGCGCCCGGAGCAGCTCCCGGCGGACCGGCTCCCGGTCGAGCGGCCGGACCGGCTCCCCGCGGGCGCCGACCCGTTCCGGCACCTCGACGACCCGGTCGTAGAGCGCCTCCGGCAGCACGATCCGCCGGTCGAAGATCCGCGGCCGGTTCTGGTACGCGATCCGCAGCGCGTCACCGAAGCCCTCGGTGGTCAGCAGCACCGTCGGCTCACCGGTGCGCTCCAGGAGGGCGTTGGTGGCGACGGTGGTGCCCATCCGGACGACCGAGACCCGCTCGGCGGGCACCGGCGCGTCCGGGGCGAGCCCCAGCATCATCCGGATCCCGGCGACCGCGGCGTCCCGGTAGCGCTCGGGGTGGTGGGAGAGCAGCTTGCCGGTGACCAGGCGCCCGTCCGGGCGCCGGCCCACCACGTCCGTGAAGGTACCGCCGCGGTCGATCCAGAACTCCCAGCGTCCGGTCACCCCGCCATTGTGGCAGCGCCGCCGGGTTCGGACAGGGCCGCGAGCGCACTGCGGGTGGCCCGCTCGGCGGCGGCGTCCAGCAGCCGACCGGATCCGGCCAGGCCGTACCGGCACTCCCGGACGGCCAGCGCCAGCAGGCCGGGCAGCAGGTCGGTGCACCGGTCGGCCACCCACCGGGTGCCGCGGGTCGCCATCCACAGCGCGGCACCGGCCCGGGTCGGCGGCGGGCCGTCCAGGTCGAGTGGGGGCGGCGGGCCGGCGGCCAGTCCACGGGCGGCGAGCGCGGTGTGGAAGTCGCGGGCCAGCAGCCGGTGGCCGCGCTCGCTGGGGTGCAGCCGGTCCACGCTCCAGGTGGCCCGGTCGGCCACCCACGGATGCTCGGCGAGGTGGACGTGGACGCCTCCGTAGCGCGCGGAGACCGCGTGCACCACGGTGTTGACGGCGCGCATCCGGCGGGCCAGGGGGCGGGCCAGCGGCCCGGGCAGCCCCAGCATCCGCCCGGGGTCGGGCAGACAGGCCGTCAGCACCACGGTGCCGTCGGCGCTCAGCGTGCCGTGCGTCCGGTCCAGCGCGGCGGCCACCCGCTCGATGGCGAACGCCGCGCGCAGCGTGTCGTTGGCGCCGGCCAGGAGCGACGCGAAGCGCGGGGCGAGCTCCCGGGCCACCGGCAGCTGCTCCCGCGCCACCTCGTCGGCCAGCGCCCCGCTGCGCGCGAGGTTCACCAGCCCCATGTCGCCCGGCCGTTCCCCCAGCGCGTCGGTGAGCAGCGCCGCCCAGCCCCGCCAGCCGCCGCCCGCCACGGGGTCGCCGAGCCCCTCGGTCAACGAGTCCCCCAGGGCCACGAACCGGGGCGTCACCAGGCACTCCAGGGACCCACGGCCCGCGGCCCGGGCCTCCCGGCCAGTCGCCCGCCGGCCGGCCGCGGTGCGTCGTGGGCCGCCAGGAACGCGGCCACCGCCGGCTGCCAGCCGTAGCCCTCGGCGCGCCGCCGCGCGGCGGCCCGGCGGGCCGGCTCGGGCCGCGCCAGCACCCGCTGCACCGCGTCGGCGAAGGACGGGCCGTCGTCCAGCGCGGTGTCGCCGCCGTCGCCCACCAGGCCGGCCAGCGCCGAGGCCGCGCTGGCGACCGCCGGGGTGCCGCAGGCCAGCGCCTCCAGCGCGGCGAGCCCGAACGTCTCGGCCGGGCCGGGCGCCAGGGCCAGGTCGGCACTGGCCTGGAGCGCCGCCAGCCGGCCCGGGTCGGCGAGGTGCCCGAGGAACGTCACCGGCAGCCGCCCGGTCCGCGCCCGGTGCTCCAGCCGGGCCCGCAGCGGCCCGTCGCCGGCCACCACCAGCGCCGCGTCGACGCCCCGCCGGCGCAGTTCGACGAGCGCGTCCAGGGCCCGCCCGGGCCGCTTCTCCGTCGACAGCCGGGAGCACATCAGCAGCAGCACGGCGGCGCCTCGGGCGTACCGGTCGCGCACGGCCGGGCTGCGCAGGCCCGGGTGCCGGGCGGCGAGATCGACGCCGAGCGGCGCCCGCACCACGTTGCGCGCGCCGGCCCGCAGGAACTCCGCCGCCGCCCACTCGGTGGTGCACACCACCCGACTGTAGGCATACGCGGTACGGGAGTTGACGCGGTCGGCGACGGCGCGGGCCAGCGGGCGCGGCACGCCCCAGGTGTGCAGCACCCCGTCCACGCTCTCGTGCGACACCATCACCGCGGGGACCCGGGCCCGCCGGGCCCACTCCCCCGTCCAGCGCAGCGTCGTGCGGTCCGAGACCTCCAGCCGGTCCGGGGCCAGCTCCGCCAGCAGTCGTCGCAGCCGGGGGCGGTCGGTCAGCACCCGGTAGCCGCCGCTGCCGGGCACCAGCGGACCGGGGAGGGTCAGCACCCGGCCCTGCGCGCTCTCCTCGTCCCGTATGCCGCGCGGCCCCAGCGCGTCCGGCGGGCCGGGCACGATGAGCAGCGGCTCGTGGCCGGCGGCACGGTAGCCGGCGCCCAGCTCGCGCAGCGCGGTGCGCAGCCCGCCGGAGGCCGGGGCGACGAAGTTGGCGATCCGGACGATCCGCAGTCCCGCCCGGGCGTCCCGGGGCCGGCGGGCGGTCACGCCGCCACCGCCGTCCGGTCGGCCAGCACGTCCGCGTAGTGGCCCAGCAGCTGGTCGCCGACCGCCTCCCAGGTGCGGGCCGCGACCGCCCGCCGGGCGGCGGCCCCGTACCGCACCCGCAGCTCCGCGTCGCCGCCCAGCGCCCGCACCGCGTCCCGCAGGGCGCCACCGTCCCCGGGCGGGACCAGCAGCCCGGTCCGCCCGTGGTCGACGAGGTCCAGCGGCCCGCCGGCGGCCGGCGCGACCACCGGGACGCCGGAGGCCATCGCCTCCTGCACGGTCTGGCAGAAGGTCTCGTAGGGCCCGGTGTGCACGAAGACGTCCAACGAGGCGTACAGCCGGGCCAGTTCGTCGCCCGTCCGGCGGCCCAGGAAGCGCACCTCGGGCAGCTGGGCCCGGAGGGTGGCGGCGCTGGGCCCCTCCCCGATCACCACGGTGCGGACGCCGGGGAGCCGGGAGGTCTCGGCCAGCAGCCGGACGTCCTTCTCCGGCGCCAGCCGCCCCACGTACCCCACCAACATCTCCCGCCCCGCCAGCAGTGAGCTGCGCAGCACCGCGTCCCGCCGCCCCGGGTGGAACCGCGCCGAGTCGACCCCGCGCGGCCACAGCCGCACCCGGGGCACCCCGTGCTCGGTCAGGTCCAGCAGCGCCGCGCTGGACGGGGCCAGGGTGAGGTCGGCGGCGGCGTGCACCGCCCGGATCCGCCGCCAGGCCGCCGCCGCGCCGCGCCCCAGGTAGGTCCGCGCATAACGCGCCATGTCGGTCTGGTACACCGCGACCGCCGGCACCCCCCGCCGGGCCGCGGCCGCCATCCCGCGCGCCCCGAGCACGAACGGGCTGGCCAGGTGGACCAGATCGGGCCGGTGTCCGTCCAGCGCCGCGGACAGCCGCCGCCCCGGAAGCGCGATCCGCACCTGCGGGTATCCGGGCAGCGGCATCGAGGGCACCCGCACCACCGGGCACGGGCTCTCGTAGGCGAGCGCGGCGGCGGCCGGCGCGGAGTTCGCCAGCGGCGCGATGACCAGCGGCTCGTGCCCGCGCCGGACGAGGTGGCGGGCGGTTTCCAGGGCACAGTGCGCGACGCCGTTGACGTCGGGCGGGAAGGATTCGGTGACCAGGGCGACACGCATACCGCTGTTGTCGGCGGGCCGTGCGTGGACCGGGCCAAGGGGATCTTTCCAACCGGCGAACGTCCCATGAGCGTTAGGGCTTGTCCGGTGGATCACGGTCCGACCGACCGTGGTCCACCGGACGGGCCCGCACCACCGCGCCCGATCAGGCGGGCATCGCCCGCGGCGTCACACCGCCGAGGCGTCCGGGCCGATCCGGGCGCGGACCGCGGTCTGCACCTCGGCCTCCTCGGCCGGGTCGGCGGCGAGCCGGCGGAGCTGTTCGACAACCCGGTCGTCGCCGGTGGCCGCGTGCCGGGCGGCCAGTTCCCGGGTGGTCTCCTCGCAGTCCCACAGGCACTCGACGGCGAAGCCGGCGGCGAACCCGGGGTCGGTGACGGCGAGCGCGGCGGCGGCCCGACCGCGCAGATGGGAGGAGGAGGTCTCGCGGTAGAGGTGGCGCAATACGGGGGCGGCGCAGGTGATCCCGAGGCGGCCGGCCCCGTCCACCAGATCCCACAGCGCGTCGGCGTCCGGGCCGTCCTCCCGCACGGTGCGGCGCAGCGCGGCCAGCACCAGGTCGGCGTCGCGGCGGGCCCCGCGCCGGGCGAGCATCCCGGCGGCGGACGCGCCCAGCCGGTCGTTGCGCGCGGCCCACCCCCGGGCCCGCTCGACGGCGGCCACGCTGCGCATCCGCTCGTACGAGGAGAGCGCGGCGGCGACCAGCGGTTCGGCGGAGAGCGGATCGGTGACGGCGGCCTCGACGAGGTCGAGGACCTCCGGGTCGCCGCGTTCGGCGAGGTGGTGCAGGACGGCGGCGCGCGCCGCGTCCGGTCCGCCGCGGCCGGCCCGCAACAGCTCGGCGCGGTCCTCGGGACCGGCGACGGCGCTCAGGCAGCGGGCGGCGGCGATGTAGCGGTGCTCCCCGGGGCGCGGTTCGAGCTCCTGCTGGGCCCACTCCAGCACCTCGGCCACGCTCCAGCCGGGGCGCGGTCCGCGCGGCCGGAGCTGCCGCTGCCAGCGGTCGAAGGAGCCCTGTTCCCCGGCGGCGGCCAGCCGCGCGCGGTAGCGGGGATCCTCGGCCCACAGCCGCCAGGGGCGGGGCTCGAAGGCGTCGCGGACGGCGGTGGCCAGCTGGGCGTCACCCTCCGGCGTCTCGGGGAAGCGGGCCAGCACGGCCGGCGCCAGCCCGATCAGCCCGGCGTCGTCGTCCCGCAGCGCGAGCTCGTCGAGAGCCCAGCGCCAGTTGCCGCCGACCGCGGCGTAGCTGCGCAGCAGCAGTCGGGCGGCGTCCCTGCCGTACGCGGCGAGGTGGCCGAGGACCGAGAGGGCGAGGCCGGTGCGCTCCTCGCCGGTGTCGGTGAGGTCGTCGGGGTGGAACAGGTGCCGTTCGATCTCCTCGAGGCCGCCGTCGAGCTGCATGTAGAGGCGCGCGTAGTAGAGCGAGCGGTTCTCCACCTGCCAGTCCCGGCGCGAGTCGCACAGCACACTGTCGTTGAGTGCCGCGAGCGCCTCGGCCCGCGGCGCCGCGAGGGCATGCAGGGTCCCGTCGCCGCGGCCTCGCTGAAGGAGGCCGAGCAGGGTGCCACTGGGCGCTATGTCTGGATCGAACATGAGGTCAGCATCCGGTGCGGGGGACAGGCTGGCAACGGGATTTCCGCTGACCGGCATTCTTGCCGGTGACTGCGGGCCCTATGCGTCGTTCCCCCCATGGATCGGCGGGGTAGACAGCTGTACGGCGGCCGAAGCCTAGCGTGGAACGCGTTATTCCGCCGATTCGGCCCGACCACCGAAGGGAGGCCGTTGACATATGCCAGGTGCACCACCGTATCGGGTAATGCCAAATCCCTTACGGACGGTCGCAGCCTGTGCAAGAGTCGTAACCGGCCCATACGTTCCGGCGCCGCCTGATCACGGAGTACGTCATGCCGCCCCCTCTCTTCGCGGATCACCCAGCCGATCAGACCCCCGAGCGTGACGCGGTCGAGGCACTCATCTCGCAGGCCCGCACCCTGCGCGGTGGCCTCGACGCGGTACGCAGAGAGTCCTCGGTGGCCGGTGACCTCGCCGCCGACCCGCAGCTGCGCTGGCAGCGGGCGCTGTGCGACCTCGCCGTCCACCACCTGGACGACCTCGGCGGCCACCTCGACCAGCTCAGAGAGGGCCTGCCCGCCGACCTGACCGCCGACCCGACCGATGTCGTGGAACCGCCGGTCGAGCTGCCTGCGGCGACGCCGGAGCCCGCGGCGCCCGAGCGGGGCGCACTGCTGCGCCGGGTGGGCAGCGCCGAGTGGAATCTGCTCACCGACGAGGTGACCTGGTCCGACGAGCTCTTCACGATGTTCGGCCGGGAGCCCGCCGACGGCCCGCTGACCCTGGACGAGCTGCCGTCCCTGGTGCACCCCGACGACCAGGAGAAGCTGGCCGTGATGGTCACCGACTGCCTGGTGGACGGCCGGCCCATCGACGGCGAGTTCCGGATCGTGCGCACCGACTCCGGCATCCGCACGGTCCACATGGTCGGCGAACCGGTGCTCGACTCCGACGGCGGCACGGCCTGCATGTGGGCCGTCCTCCGCGACGTCAGCGAGCTGCGCCGCAGCCAGATGGCGGTGCGCGAGACCGGTGACTCGCTCCAGCGCCAGCGGCACATCGCGCAGACCGAGCACCGGCTCGCGGTCGAGCTGCAGGAGGCCGTGCTGCCGCCCTGGCGCGGCTCGCTGCGCTTCCCCGAGGGCGGCCCGGTCACCCTGGACCTCGCCGGCCGCTACCTCCCCGCCGGCGCCTCCGCGCTGATCGGCGGCGGATGGTACGACGCGCTGCAACTCCCCGACGGGCGCACGCTGTTGAGCGTCGGCGACCTCACCGGGAACGGGGTCGCGGCGACGTCCGGGATGGCGATGGTGCTGGGTGCGCTGCGCGGGATGGCCGTGGCCGGCCACCGGCCGGGACAGCTGATGGGCTTCCTCAACCAGCTGCTGGACACCGCCACCCAGCCGGCGCTGGGCAGTGCGGTGTGCTGCCAGTTCGACCCCGCGACCCGGGCGCTGGAGTGGGGCCAGGCCGGGCACCCCGCACCGCTGCTGTTCCGCGGCGGCACGGGGCGCGCGCTGGACCCACCGGAGGGCGTACTGCTCGGCGCCACGACGGGCGCGCACTACGATCAGCGCACCGAGCAGCTGGAGCCGGGCGATCTGCTGGTGCTGGCCACCGACGGACTGGTCCCGCGCCGCGCCCACGGCCCGGAGAGCGCCCATGAGGGCACCGAGCGGCTGCTGGACCTGGCGCCGCGGTTCAGCGCGGCCCGCAGTGCGCAGGACTGCGTCCGCATCGTGGTCGAGGAGTTCGGCGCGACCGAGCGCGAGGACGACGCCTGTGTCCTGATCGCCAAGGTCGGCGACTGACGCACGGCGCGACCGCCCAGGGCGGACCGGCCGCGCGAGAGCCGGCCGCCCCGAGAGGCCCCGATCGTTGTTGATGGGGTGTCATATATCAGCTGACGCAGCATGGTTGGCAGGTCGCCCGGCGGGTGGTCCGCTGAGCTTCGGCCGGTGGACATCAGTCGGCGGGCATCGGTCGGTGGACAAGGATCGGTTGCGGCATCGGACGTCGAGGCCGGGACGTTCGACCGCGGCGTTCGACGGTACGAGTGCACCGTCGTCGCGTGTGCGGACGACTGTTCCTCGCGGACCGACCCGCGAGGACGGGCCGCCCCACGCCGTCGGGGCGCGGGGGCGGGTCGCACGGCGGCGCTCAGAGTGAGAAGTTCGGCCCCAGCTCCGGCCCGATGCTCGGCCCCAGCGCCGCCGTCTGCCCCTTGGGGCGCGGTTTCGGCAGGACCTGCTGGAGCTCCTCGCGGAGTTCCTGGATCTTGCCGCAGCCGGCGTACTGGCCGGTGAGCCGGAACATCTCCCGCAGCCGGTCCCAGGTGCGGTGCGAGGAGTTCTCACCGATGGAGACCAGCGCCAACCGGGCGTAGGTGTCGGCCTGTTCGGGGTCGCCGCCGATGAAACAGGCCGAGGCCATCGAGATGTAGTCGAAGATCTGCGACCGTTGGTGACCGTTCCTGCGCAGTTGGAGCGCCTTCTTGGCGTGCCCCTGGGCGATCCTGGCGGCGGCCGGATCGTGCTCCGCGAGGGTGCGGAAGGCCAGCGCCTGCATGCCGTGCATGTCCGCCTCGTCGAACATCTGCATCCAGGCCGGCGGCGGCACATCGCCCTTGTCCGAGACGAACAGTTCCTCGGCCTCGCCGAGGGTGCGGCGCATCGCCTGGCCGTGGCCCTTGGACGCATGGGCCCACGCCTCGATGGTGTGCAGCATGGCGCGGGTGCGCGGCAGGGTCTCCTGGCCGGAACCGGACTGGGCCAGCTTCATCAGGTCGAGGGCGTCGTCCGGGCGGCCCAGGTGGACCATCTGACGGGCGGCGCGGGACAGCGCCTCGCCGGCGCGCGGGCGGTCGCCGCCCTCGCGGGCCGCGTGCGCGGCGATGATGAAGTACTTCTGCGCGGTGGGCTCCAGGCCCACGTCGTGCGACATCCAGCCGGCCAGCACCGCGAGGTTGGCGGCCACGCCCCAGAGCCGGCGCTGGAGGTGGTCGGGGTGGCGGTAGGCGAGCATCCCGCCGACCTCGTTGAGCTGGCCCACCACCGCTTTGCGCTGGAGGCCGCCGCCGCGGGCCGCGTCCCACCGGCGGAACACCTCGACGGAGTGCTCCAGGGCGTCGATCTCCTGTGACCCCACGGGGGCCGCCTCGTAGCGGTCGAGGCCGATCTGGTCGAGTTCGTGCAGGGATTCGTGGGCGAGCGGATCGTCGTGGCGGAGGGCCATGGGGGCGGGGTCGGTGTGCAGCCAGTCGTGCATGGCGCCGGTGAGTGCGGAGCCCGCGGCGAGCGCCGCGCCCGCCCCCACCAAGCCGCGTCGATTGAGCATGAGGTCCATTCCCGTGAATTCCGTGAGGACCGCAGCGGTCCGCTCGGGCGCCCACGGCAGACCGTCCATGGCCTGACGCTTCCCCGAGCGACCCGACCGGGCGAACCCGAGGTCCTCGATGGTTACGACACGGCCGAGGCGCTCGGTGAAGAGGGAGGCGAGGACCTTGGGCACCGGGTCTCTGGGCGTCTCGCCCATGTCGATCCAGCGCCGGACCCGCGAGGTGTCGGTCGCCAGCTGCGGATGACCCATGGCCGCCGCCTGCCGGTTGACCAACCTCGCGAGTTCTCCCTTGGACCAGCCGGCCAGGCCGAAAAGGTCCGCGAGACGGGTGTTCGGCTCCCTGCTCACGTCAAGCCCCCAGGTTCCTCGACTGAGTTGACACTAACGGCCGCTGACATGCGCTGCGAGCATTCGCCAGGGTTCGCCAGGGTGCGCCAGATGGTCTGCCACCCGCACCCGCGTGTTCGGTAGGTGTGCAGCCCCCGGCCCGGTGGCGGGACCGCATTCCCCAGGGTGCGTGCCCTGCACGGGGACCTACGGATCGGCCGCCTGTACGGGGCCCGTTCGCGGGTTCCCGCCACCGGGCCGGGAGCGCACGCAACTCGTCGGCGCACGAAGGGACCTGTCTCACCCATGTATGCAGCATCGTCCGCCGTGACCGCCCCCACCCGGACGTACCGCCCGCACCCCCACGGGAGCGGGCCGTATCTCGATCCCTCCCCGGCCGCGGGGGCGGTGACCGGACTCCCCGGCGGCCGGAACCGGCGGGCACAGGGGATGGGCACCCAACCGCTCAGCGGGAGACTCGATTTGTCCGGCCCCCAGGGCGCCCAGCTGCGCGCCGCCGTCGCCTCAGTGCACCGCATCTGCCCGGAGTTCAATCCGGTCCAGGTGTTGCGCCGCGGCGGGAAGTCCGTACTGCTCCTGGGGACGACCGGTCGGATGAGCGCCGTCGCCAAGTGTTTACTGGACCACTCCCCCGCGTGGGCCGAGAGCTTCCGGCAGGAAATAAGTGCGTACCGGGCGTTCGTCCGGCACCGTCCGCCGGTCCGGGTGCCGCGGCTGGTGGCGGCCGACCCCGACAACTGCACGCTGGTGGTGGAGCGCATGCCGGGGCGGGTGGCGGCCCTGGCGCGGCACCCCTCCGAGGCCCCGCCGCGGGCCGATGTGCGGGCCGCGCTGGCGGCGATCTGCCGGGTCAACGCCTGGCGTCCGCCCGCCGGGCTGTTCGACGCCCCGCTGGACTACGCCGGCCGGATCGGGCGCTATCACGATCTGGGACTGCTCACCGACCGCGACATGGGCGATCTGCAGAAGCTGCTGCACGGGCTGGCGCACACCCAGGGCCAGTTCTGCCACGGCGACGCCCTGTTGAACAACGTCCTGCTCTCGCCCGCCGGCCCGGTGCTGCTGGACTGGGACAACGCGGGCTGGTACCTGCCGGGTTACGACCTGGCGACGCTGTGGACGGTGCTCGGCGACGCGCCGGTGGCCCGCCGGCACATCAGCCAGCTCGCCCAGGCGGCGGGCACCACCGCGCGGGACGCCTTCCTGGTGAACCTCATGCTGGTGCTCACCCGCGAGATCCGGCGGTACGAGACCGCGGTGCAGCGGACCATGCGCGAGCCCGCACCGACCACCACTCCGGGGGCGGGCCACCACCCCGGGGCACCCACGGCGGGCGAGGAGCAGCGACTGCTGCTGCGCAGGCTGCACGACGACGCGCAGATGGCGCGGCGGGCGGTGCGGGCGGCGGTCGGCACCCGCTGACCGCCGGGTGCCGACCGGTGCCCGAGGGGAAATCTGTGAGCGGCGCGCCCGTACCCGGGCCGCGCCGCTCACCCGTGCATTGGTCCATTCCACTGATGCCCCGCAGGTCCCGGGTCGACTCCGGGAAGGCTCCTGGCGGTGCTGCCCTGACATGCGAAAACCCAACCGGGTGGGGTGATTGACGGCGCGTCGGCAAATCTATGGTTCTCGGCCGACCGGGGCCTTACGCTCGGGTTCTCCCGCGCGACCGCGGCCTGGCCGGTTCACGCACCACCGGGCAGGCCCTGGCACACCACCGTCACACCGCCCCGGCTCGGGCCGGCTTGAGGAGGCTGCTTTGCGAGGATCCGCACCGGAAGACGCGCCGAGAACCCGCCATCCCGCCCTACGCAGATCCGCCACCGCCGTCGCCGCCGCGGCGCTGCTGCTGCCCCTGCTCGCCGCGGCCCCGTCCGCGCGGGCCGGTGAGTCCCCGTCCGGCGCCCTGCAGCGGGCCTTCGGCGACGCCGCCGCGCGCTACCACGTCCCGCGCAGCGTGCTGCTGGGCGTCTCGTACCTGGAGTCCCGCTGGGATGCCCACGGTGGTGCGCCCAGCGTCTCCGGGGGCTACGGGCCGATGCACCTGACCGACGCCCGGGCGGCCGTGGCGCGGGCGCCGGAGTACAGCGCGGACGGCGAGGACGCCCGCGGCGACGGTGCGCGGCCCCTGCGCACGGCCGGGCGGTCGCCGTCCCGGCGGGTGGCGCTGCCCGCCGAACTCCCGGCCCGGTTGCGGACGTTGCCGACCGCGGCGCGGCTGACCGGGCTGCCGGCGGCGCGGCTGCGCACCGATCCGGCGGCGAACGTGCGGGGCGGGGCCGCCCTGCTGGCCGCCGCGCAGCGCGCGCTGGGGCTGCCGACCAGCAGCGACCCGGCGAAGTGGTACACCGCGGTGGCGCGCTACGGCAGCGGGGACGATCCGCGCAGCGGCGCGGCCTTCGCCCGGGACGTCTTCGGGGTGATGCGGCAGGGGCTGAGCCGCACCACGGACGCGGGCCAGCGGGTCACGCTGGCCGCGGCGCCCCGGCTGACCGCCGACGCCACCCAAGAGAAACGTCTCAGCAGCGCCGCCACCGCCCGCCGCGCCGCCACGTCCGGTGCCGGCGGGGCGTTGGAGTGCCCCTGGTCGGTGGCCTGCGAGTCCTGGCCGGCTCCGTACGAGCAGTACGACGACGGGGCCAACTACGGCAACCACGATCTGGCCGACCGCCCGAAGGACCAGCGGATCGACGCCATCGTCATCCATGACACCGAGGGGTCGTGGGAGACCACGCTGCGGCTGATCAAGGACCCCAAGTACGTGTCCTGGCACTACACCATCCGCTCGGCGGACGGGCTGATCGCGCAGCACGTGCGGACCCAGGACGTCGCCTGGCACGCGGGCAACTGGTACCTCAACTCGCACTCGATCGGCATCGAGCACGAGGGGTTCCTCGCGTCGCCGGACGCCTGGTACACGGAGGCGATGTACCGCGCCTCGGCCCGCCTGGTGAAGTACCTGGCGAGGAAGTACGGCATCCCGCTGGACCGGCAGCACATCCTGGGCCACGACAACGTGCCCGGCACGGTCCCCTCGACGATCCCGGGGATGCACACCGACCCCGGCCCGTACTGGGACTGGGCGCACTACTTCACCCTGCTGGGCCGGCCGTTCACCCGTACCGCGGGCCCGCGCGGCGGCCTGGTCACCATCCGCCCGTCCTACGACCGCAACCGGCCGGTCTACACCGACTGCGAGAAGGCCGGGCAGCCCTGTGCGGCGCACGGATCCGGCGCGGTGCGGCTGTACACCGCGCCCAGCGAGAGCGCGCCGCTGGTCCAGGACATCGGGCTGCACCCGGACGGCTCCGCCTCCACCACCGGGGTGAACGACACCGGGGCGCGGGCCACGACCGGCCAGCGGTTCGCGGTGGCGGGCCGGTCCGGCGACTGGACGGCGATCTGGTACCTCGGGCAGCGGGCGTGGTTCCACAACCCGCGCTCGCACCCGACGGCGGTGAACGCCAAGGGCCTGGTGGCCACGCCGAAGGCCGGCCGACTGGAGATCCCGGTCTACGGGCGGGCGTACCCGGAGAAGGAGGCGTATCCGGCGCAGGTGCCGGTGCAGGCGGTCACCCCGCTGCCGTACCGGCTGCTGGCCGGCCAGGAGTACGCGGTCGGCGGGCGGGTGCGGTCGGAGTACTTCTACTCCCCGACCTTCGACGTGACCAAGCACGCGGTGGTCCGGGGCCAGGACGTGTACTACGAGATCCAGGTCGGGCACCGGGTCGGCTATGTGCGGGCGGCCGACGTGGACGTCCGGTCCTCGGGGTCGTAGCGCCCTGACGGGCGGGAACGCGACGCGCCCGGTGGTGGCCCTGGGGCCCCACCGGGCGCGTCGCGTGCGCCGCCGGTCCGCCGCCGGGTCAGCCCTGCTGGAAGAGCTCCGCGGGCAGCGGCTTGAGCAGGGCGTAGAGGTCGTCGGTGATCGGGCGGTCCCAACTGGCGATGGTGACCAGCACCCCGTCGTTCCGGTCGAACTGCACGCAGGAGATGCGGCCCTCGGAGCACTTGATCCGCTTGACGATCAGGAGGTTGTCCTGGTGCATCACGGGGGTGTCCTCGGTCTCGACGACCGTCACCGGCTCGTCGTTGCCGAGCGCCGCGAGCAGTTGGGCGACCTCGAAGGGCACCTGTCCCTCCTCGACCTCGCGGGCCGGGGAGCCCTCCGGCAGATTGCCGATGATCATCGCCGGGCCGCGGCCGCCGAACAGGTCGTAGCGCAGGAACACGCCCTGGCAGCTCCCGTCGGGCGCGGGCAGCAGCCCGGCCCCGAGATTGCCGGGCCAGTCTCCCGGGTCCATGGCGAGTACGTCGAAGTCTGGACCGGCGGGAGTGGCGCTGCGGCGGCGGAGGAAGGACATGCCGCCATCGTACGTGGCCCGGCCCGGCGCACCGTGCGGGCGCCCGCCCCCGGCGCACCCCCGTGGCGCGCTCTCATTCGTCCCCGCTCCGCCGGCGCCGCTCGTGGTGGCGGGCGACCCTGGCGCGGTTGCCGCAGGAGGGTTTGCACCACTCCTGGCGGGCGTGGTCCTTGACGAAGTAGCGCACGCAGCGCGGGGCCGGGCAGGCCCGCAGCAGGGCGCGGTCCGGGCCGGCGAGGAAGGCGAGTGCGGCCCGGGCCAGTGCGGCGGTGAGCCGGTCGGCGGCGGGCGGGGCACCGGCCGGGAGGTCGCGCAGGACGGGGGGTGCGCCGGGTTCCCAGACGAGTCGGGGGGCGGTCGGGACCCGGGCGGCGGCGGCGTTCAGTCGGGCGAGCGCCTCGTCCTCCGGGAGCAGCCGGTGGGCGTCGGCGGAGCTGGGCGGGCCGGGGCGGACGGCGCGGGCGAACAGCGAGCGGACCGCGGCCCGCAGCTCCCGTACCGCGGTGAGCAGCGCCTCGTCCGCCGGGGGCGGGCCGTCCTCGGCGCAGTCCAGGGCGGCGGCCCGGTCGGCCGTCCAGGCCGCGAGCCCGGCGGTGTCGGCCAGGTCGTCGGCGACGCCGCCGTTTCCGTCGTGGCGGATGGTGACGGCGAGATCCAGGGCGAGCCGTGTTGCGTCCATGACGCTAATGGTACGGTCTCGCTCAACCATTAACACCCGAGGGGGGAAGCATGGCCGACATCCGTCAACTGCTGTGCGATCCGCCGGCGTTCGGGGACGGCGGGCTGCCGGATCGGACGCCGCGCGCCCTCCGGGCGGAGCCTGCGGGGTTCCGGCAGGGCGCCGAGGACCGCGACCGCACCCGGCCGGCGTACCGCCGTACCGGGACCGCATGGACGAAGGAGCTGCTGTGGCCATGACCCACCACGCCGCCGGCACACCGGCGAGCGCACCCCTTTCCGCCGAGGCCGTACGGGACGCCGTGGAAGCCGGGCACGCCCGGCTGCGCGCCCTGCTGCTCGGGCTCACCGACGCCGCGGTGCGCGGACCCAGCGCCCTGCCGGACTGGTCCAGGGCCCATGTCCTCGCGCACATCGAGGGCATCGGCCGGGCGATGGCCCGCCAGGCCCGCTACGCCCTGCGCGGAGAGCTGATCGAGCCGTACGACGGCGGGTTCCCGGCCCGCACCGCCGCCATCGAGGAGGGCGCCCGGCGCGATGCCGCGGCGCTGCGGACGGCGGTCGGCGACGCGCTGGCGGAGGCGTCCGCGGCCTGGGCGGCGGTCGGTCCGGACGACTGGTCCCGCCCGGTGCGCTACCGCGACGGCACGCTGCGCGACGCACTGCTGGCCTGGTGGCGGGAGCTGGTGATCCACACGTCGGACGCCGACCTGGGGCAGGGGACGGACCAGTGGCCGCCGGAGCTGTGCCACCACCTCCTGGGCCATCTGGCGCCCCGGGCACCCGAGGGCGTCCGACTGGTGCTGGAACCGGCGGGCGAGGCGGCGGCGCTCCGGTACGGTCCCGCCGACGCGCCGGTGGTGACCGTGCGCGGTCCGCTCACCGCGCTCGCGGCCTGGTTGGCCGGCCGCGCCCCGCACACCCCGCTCGGGTGCCTGCGGGCGGGCGTCGCCGGTCCGCTGCCGGAACTGCGGCCGTGGCCCTGACGCCGCGGCCCGCTCCGGGGCACCTCAACTACTGGCGGGCGGGCCTGGGTTCGGTACCGGAGGAGGTGTGGCGGCACCACGACTGCGAGGTCCTGATCCTGGCCGACAACCGCCTCACCCGGCTCCCTTCCGGCCTCGGCCGGCTGCGCCGCCTGCACACCCTCGACCTCGGGCACAACGCGCTCACCGAACTGCCCGAGGAGATCGGCTCGCTGGCCGCCGGCCTGACCCGCTTCCTCTACGTCCACGACAACCGCCTCACCGCCCTGCCGGACGCGCTGTGCCGGCTGAACCGGCTGGGCTATCTCAACGCCGGCGACAATCCGCTCGGGCGACTGCCGGAGGGGATCGGCGCGATGGCCGGATTGGTCGAACTCCGGGTGCAGCGGGCGGGGTTGGCGGCCCTTCCGGAGTCGGTGGGACGGCTGCGCGGACTCCGTGAGCTGTGGCTGGGCGGCAATGCGCTGACCGGGCTGCCGGACGGGGTCGCCGGGCTCGGCGCGCTGCGCGAGCTGGAGCTGCGCGACAACGCGCTGCCGCACGTCCCCGGGGCGCTGCGCGGACTGCCCCTGCTGCGGCGGCTGGACCTGCGCGGCAATCGGATCGACGCGCTGCCGCCGTGGATCGACGGGCTGCCGTCCCTGGAGAAGCTGGACCTGCGCTGGAACGCGGTGGACGACGCGGCGGCGCCGGTCCGGGCGCTGCGGGAGCGGGGGTGCGTGGTGCTCACATGACGGGCCGGCCCGCGCCGTCGGGCGGGGCCGGCCTCGGTCATCACGCACCAGTGGCGGTCCGATCGGACCTGCCCGGGTCGGACCTGCCGGGATCAGGTCAGGTCGAATTCGCCCGCACGGGCGCCGAGGACGAAGCCGCGCCACTCCGCGGGGGTGAAGATCAACGCCGGGATCTCCGGGCTGCGGCCGTTGCGCATCGCGACATAGCCCTCGACGAAGGCGATCTGGACGTCTCCCCCCACGCCCCGCGTGCTCGTCTGCCACTCCGCGTGGGTGAGGTCGAGTGCGGGCCTGGGCCCGCCCGCGAGCCGCTGGTCGGTGATGGTGTCGGCCACGTAACCACTCCTCCCGGTCGTCGTCGGTGGCCAGGGTAACGACTGGGCCCTGGGACGGACAGGGGACGTCCGGCCGCCGTGGGACCGTCAGCCGACCGGGGCCTCGGCGCCCACCAGCCACATCGAGAAGAACTGTGCGCCGCCGCCGTAGGCGTGCCCCAACGCCCGCCGGGCGCCGTCCACCTGGTGCTCGCCGGCCTGGCCGCGGACCTGGAGGGCGGCCTCGGCGAAGCGGATCATTCCGGAGGCGCCGATGGGGTTGGTGGAGAGCACCCCGCCGGAGGGGTTGACGGGCAGGTCGCCGTCGAGTGCGGTGGCGCCGGACTCGGTGAGCTTCCAGCCCTCGCCCTCCGCGGCGAAGCCCAGGTTCTCCAGCCACATCGGCTCGTACCAGGAGAACGGGACGTACATCTCGACGGCGTCGATCTGGCGGCGCGGATCGGTGATGCCGGCCTGCCGGTAGACGTCCGCCGCACAGTCCTTGCCGGCCTGCGGGGAGACGAAGTCCTTGCCGGCGAAGAGGGTCGGTTCGCTGCGCATCGCCCCGCCGTGGACCCAGGCCGGCGGGCGCGGGGCGCGGGCCGCGCCGGACCGGTCGGTGAGGACCATGGCGCAGGCGCCGTCGGAGGACGGGCAGGTCTCGGAGTAGCGGATCGGGTCCCAGAGCATCGGTGAGGACTGGACCTTCTCCAGGGTCAGATCGTGCTCGTGGAGATGGGCGTAGGGGTTCTTCAGGGCGTTGCGGCGGTCCTTGTAGGCGACCAGGGAGCCGATGGTGTCGGGGGCCCCGGTGCGTCGCATGTAGGCGCGGACGTGCGGGGCGAAGAACCCGCCGGCGCCGGCCAGCAGCGGCTGCTGGAACGGGATCGGCAGGGACAGCCCCCACATCGCGTTGGATTCGGACTGCTTCTCGAAGGCGAGGGTGAGGACCGTGCGGTGCACCCGGGCGGCGACGAGGTTGGCGGCGACCAGGGCGGTGGAGCCGCCGACCGAGCCGGCGGTGTGCACCCGGAGCATCGGTTTGCCGACGGCGCCGAGCGCGTCGGCGAGGTACAGCTCGGGCATCATCACCCCCTCGAAGAAGTCGGGGGCCTTGCCGATCACCACGGCGTCGATCTCCGCCCAGGTCGACTCGGCGTCCTCCAGGGCGCGTTGGGCGGCCTCCCGGACGAGTCCGGCGATCGAGACGTCGCGCCGGGCGGCGACGTGCTTGGTCTGGCCGACGCCGACGACGGCCACCGGCTCCTTCGCGGTCGCTGCGTTGCTCATCGCTCCCCCTCCAGGACGGCGACCAGGTTCTGCTGCAGGCACGGCCCCGAGGTGGCGTGCGCCAGGGCGCGGTCGGAGGCGCCGCGGTGGATGGCGGCGGCGGCCTCCCCGAGGCGGATCAGTCCGGCCGCCATCACGGGGTTGGCGGCCAACGCGCCGCCGGACGGGTTGACGCGGACGGTGCCGCCGGGGGCGTCGAGGCGCAGCGCGCGGCGCAGCACGACCTCCTGGGAGGTGAACGGGGCGTGCAGCTCCGCGGTGTCCACCGGTGCCTCGAAGGCCCCGGCGCGTTCGGCGGCGAGCCGGGTGGACGGCGAGTCGGTCAGGTCGCGGACGCCCAGGCTGTGCGCCTCGATGCGGTGGTCGATGCCGCGGATCCAGGCGGGGCGGTCGACCAGGCGGCGGGCGGTGTCGCCGGCGGCGAGGATCACCGCGGCGGCGCCGTCCACGACCGGCGGGCAGTCGCCGGTGCGCAGCGGTCCGACGATCCGCCGGCCGGGGTCGGCGTCCGCGCCGCCGCGGCTGCGCGCGCCGATCCCGGCCAGTTCGCGGGCGTCGGTGATCCCGCTGTCGATCAGGGCCTGGGCCTGGAGGGCGGCGAGCGCCACCGAGTCGGGCCAGAGCGGGGCGACGTAGTACGGGTCGAGCTGGCGGGTGAGGACCTCGCGCAGGTCGCCGGGCGAGGACTTGCCGTAGGCGTAGACCAGCGCGGTGTCGGCCTCGCCGGTGAGGATCTTGACCCAGGCTTCGTAGAGCGCCCAGGCGCCGTCCATCTCGACGTGGGACTCGGCGATCGGCGGCCAGGCCCCGACGCCGTCCAGGGCCATGGTGAAGGAGAAGGCCCGGCCGGCGAGGTAGTCGGAGGAGCCGGAGCAGGTGAAGTCGATGTCCCGGGCCTTGCGGCCGGTCTGCGCGAGCACGTCGTGCAGGACGGGCATCAGCATCTCGACCTCGGAGGTCTCCGCGCTGTCCGGGACGTGCTCGCTCTGCCCGAAGGCGACGACGGCGACCTCGCGCACCGGGCCGCGCACTGGCTCGGACATCAGATCAGCTCCTTGTAGCTGTCGTAGTCGGCGTCGGGCTCGCCGGTGGGGCGGTAGTGGTCGGGGATGGGGGCACCTCCCATGCCTTGAGGGCTATGGGGGAGTGCGCCCGCGGTCCATACGGGTTCGACGCGCAGCCCCATCCGCACCTGGTCGTAGGGGATGCCGCCGATCCGGGCGTGCAGCGCCAGGTCGGCGCCGTCCAGGGCGATGTGGGCGTAGACGTAGGGCACCTCGATGTCGAGGTTGCGGGCCTTGATGTTGACGATGCAGAAGGTGGTGACGGTGCCGCGGGGGCCGACCTCGACCTGCTCGCCGGTCGCCACGCCGCAGGTGGGGCAGGCGCCGCGGGGCGGCACGTACACCTTGCGGCAGGACGGGCAGCGTTCGCCGACGGTCTTCCGTTCGGCGAGCGCCTGGATGTAGCGGGACTGGGCGCCGCCGGGCGCGTAGGTGTAGTCGAGCCGGGCCGGGGCGGTGATACCGGTGACGGGATCGGCGAACTCACCGCTGTGCGGCGTGACGTGGTGCTCGGCCGCCTCGCCGTCGGCGGGCTCGAAGCAGGCGATGTCGGTGATGGCGCCGGTGCGTTCGACGGCCCAGCGGATCCGGACCCGCATCCCGGTGCGCACGGCCTCCGGGGCGGGCGCGTCGAGGGCGTGCAGCAGGGCGGTGTCGGCGCCGTCGAGCCGGACCAGGACCCAGGCGAAGGGGGTGGCCAGCGGCTGTCCGCGGCGCGGGGAGGGGTTCCAGGCCCAGGTGGTGACGGTGCCGGTCGGCGCGACCTCGACCAGGTCGCGCAGTTCGTCGGCGGTGACCGGGTCGTACTCGACGGGCGGCACCACCACCCGGCCGTCGCGGGCCCGGATCCCGAGGACGGTGCGTTCGCGCAGTCCGGTGAGGAAGGCGCCCTGGACCGGCCCGAGCGAGCGGGTGAAGGGGAATTCCACGACGAGCGGTGCGGTGAGGACCTCTGACATGGCGGACTCCTCGGTCGGGTGGGATCAGGCGCGCCGGAAGACCGGTGGCCGCTTCTCGGCGAAGGCGCGGGAGCCCTCCTTGGCGTCGGCGGTGTCGAAGATCGGCCAGCCGCGGGCGAGTTCGGCGGCCAGCCCGTCGGCCTCGGTCAGTTCCGCGGTCTCGTAGACGGACGCCTTGACCGCCTCGACGGCGAGCGGGCCGCAGGCGTTGATCCGTTCGGCGATCTCCAGGGCCTTCTCCAGTGCGGTGCCGTCGGGGACGACGTGGCCGATCAGGCCGATCCGGGCGGCCTCGGGCGCCGGGTAGGGGCGGCCGGTGAGCAGCATCTCCAGGGCGTGGGTGCGGGGGATCTGCCGGGGCAGGCGGACGGTGGAGCCGCCGATGGGGAACAGGCCGCGCCGGACCTCGTAGAGCCCGAAGGTGGCGCCCTCGCCGGCGACCCGGATGTCGGTGCCCTGGAGGATCTCGGTGCCGCCGGCGACGCAGTGGCCCTCGACGGCGGCGATCACCGGTTTGCGCGGGCGGTGGTGGCGCAGCATCGCCTTCCAGTGCAGGTCGGGGTCGGCGCGCAGCCGTTCCCGGTACGCCTCGCCGGTCATCCCGCCGCCGGCCAGCGCCTTGAGGTCCATGCCGGCGCAGAAGGAGCCGCCGGCGCCGGTCAGCACGATCGACCGGATGCCGTCGTCGGCGTCGGCGGCGAGCCAGCCGTCATGGAGGCCGACGAGCATCGGCAGGGACAGCGCGTTCTTCGCCTCCGGCCGGTCGAGGGTGAGCACCAGTGTCGCGCCGCTGCGCGTCACGGTGAGGTGTTCGGTGCCCGCGTCCTCCGGCCGAGCCGGTGCGGTCGCGGCGTGTTCGGTCCCGCCCATTCCGTCCTCCCGTCTCACGACGTAGAACAGGTTGCAGTAGCCGCACGGCGAGTTCAAGGCTTTTCTGACGACCAGTCAGTTTTCTTGGCCCCGGCCCTTCCCTGCGCTCCGCCGCGGCGCTCTAATGACCGCCGAGCCGACGCCCGCCCGGTCTGGAGGAGCCATGGAGTACAACCTCGCCGACCTCTTCGAGTCGATCGTCGACACCGTCCCCGACCGCGAGGCGCTGGTGCACCTCGACCATCCGGGCACCGGCGCCGAGCGGCGACTGACCTACGCGGAGCTGGACCGGGCCGCCAACCGCCTGGCCCACCACCTCGCCGACCAGGGCGTCGGCCCCGGCGACCACGTCGGCCTGCACCTCTACAACGGCGTCGAGTACCTCCAGACCGCCTACGCGTGCCTGAAGATCCGCGCCGTCCCGGTCAACGTCAACTACCGGTACGTCGAGGAGGAGTTGGCCTACCTCTACCGCGACGCCGAGCTGGTGGCACTGGTCTTCGACGGGGAGTTCACCGAGCGGGTCGCCGGGGCGCTGCCGCGGGCGCCGGGACTGCTGCACCTGGTGCGGGTCGGTGCCCCGCCCGCGGGGGCCGCCGAGCCCTCGATCGCGCCGGTGCCGCTGGCGCAGGCCATGGGGGCCGGCTCCCCCGCCCGCGGCTTCGGACCGCGCTCCGCCGACGACCGGATCGTCATCTACACCGGCGGGACCACCGGGATGCCCAAGGGCGTCGTCTGGCGCCACGAGGACATCTTCTTCTCCGGGATGGGCGGTGGCGCGCCGACCGGGGAGCCGGTCGGCCGCCCGCAGGAACTGGCCGAGCGGGTGGCGGCCGGCGGCGAGGGCCTGGTCTTCTTCCCGACGCCGCCGCTGATGCACGGCACCTCGACGCTCACCGCGTTCATCGCCTTCCACTTCGGCCAGAAGGTCGTCGTCCACCGCAAGTTCGTGCCGGAGGAGGTGTTGCGCACCATCGAGCGGGAGCGGGTCACCAGCGTCTCCCTGGTCGGCGACGCGATGCTGCGACCGCTGGTGGACGCGCTCGCCGGGCCGCTCAAGGGGACCGACTGCTCGTCCCTGTTCAGCGTCAGCAGCTCCGGGGCGATCCTCTCCGACACGGTCCGCGCCCAGTTCGCCGCGCTGGTGCCGAACGCGTTACTGCTGAACAACTTCGGCTCCTCGGAGTCCGGATTCAACGGCACCGCCACCGACGACTCCGGCCCGGACAAGGGCTTCCGCCTGAACGTCAACTCCCGGATGGCCGTGGTGGACCCGGCCACCCACCGGCGCTCCGCGGTAGGCGAACCGGGCCGGCTCGCGCTGCGCGGCCACGTCCCGCTCGGCTACCACAACGACCCGGCCAAGACCGCCGAGACGTTCTTCGAGGCCGACGGCGACCGGTGGGTGCTGCTCGGCGACATGGCCACCGTCGGCGCCGACGGCGTGGTCACCGTGCTCGGCCGGGGCTCGCAGTGCATCAACTCCGGCGGGGAGAAGATCTATCCGGAGGAGGTCGAGCAGGCCCTCAAGGCGCATCCGGACGTCTACGACGCGCTGGTGGCCGGCGTCCCGGACGACCGCTGGGGCAACCGGGTCGCCGCCGTCGTCCAACTCCGGCCAGGCGCCGACCCGTTGGACCTCACCGCCCTCCAGACGCACTGCCGGACCCGGCTGGCCGGCTACAAGGTGCCGCGCCAGGTCGTCTTCGCCGACCGCATCCAGCGGTCACCCAGCGGCAAGGCGGACTACCGCTGGGCGAAGGCGGTGGCGGCGGGCGAACGGGAGGCGTGAGCGACCGGCCGGGCGGCGGGCGCAACGTCGCGGACCCCGGGTCGCGTCCACTGTGCGGACACGGCCCATCGGACAGACCCCAGGGCGCTTTCCGACGGATCTCCGCCAGAAGCGCCCCAGCCTCCGCAGACCGAGCGCAGCGATCGGGCCAGCCCCGCCGCGTGCAGCGCGTCCAGCCGGCGCTCGTGGCCCACCCACAGCGCGGACAGCGCCAGCCGCGGCGCGCAGCCGGGCGCCGTGCGGGCCCGCGGGGACGCGGCGACGGCCCGCACCAACTCCCCGTTGATGCGGTTGATCTCCGTGCGGATCCGCGCGAGGTCCGGCCGGGTGGTGGGTGCCTGCGCCGGGTCGGCGGTCCAGCGGCGGTACAGGCCGCGCTGGACGACCTTGCTCGCCTCGATCTGGTCCCGGAAGATCCGCACGGTCGCGGCCGGGTCGGCACCCAGCCGGCGGGCCAGGGCCGCCACCGCGTCCAGCACCTCCCGCTCCCGCGCCGGGTCGTCGATCGGGCTGCCGGTGCCCCACTTGGCGGCGGCCACCAGATCGGCGGCGGCCAGCCGCTCGGCGGAGAGCGCGACCAGCGGCCGGAGTTGCCCGATCGGCGCGGGTGCGGCGCCGACCGGCGCGCTCACCGGTCGCGCGGCCCCGGCGGCCGGCGCCGCGACGGCGCTCCCGGCCCCGGCGAACAGCACGGCCGCGGCGGTCCCGGCGAGCAGCGCACGGCGTATCGAGGTGGTCACCTGCACATCGAGCCTTTCTCGGAACCGCGGCCCGGCGAACGGCGCGCGGGCCACGGGGGGGTGCGGATGCCGGGAGCCTACGGCCGCCCCGGCCGCCGCGCCAGGCGCCGTGCGCCGCCCCGCCGGGCTCTCACCGGCCGCCCGCCAGGAACGACGTGACCGCCGCCAGGTACGCGGCCGGCCGCTCCTCGTGGACGAGGTGGCCGGCGTCCTCGATGGTGACCAGGCGGGCGTCGGGGATGGCGCGGGCCAGTTCGGCGAGATGGTGCTGGGGGATGTGGCTGGTGGGGCCGCCGGCGATGACGAGGGTGGGAGCGGTGACGGCGGGCAGGCCGTCGCGCCAGTGCGGGGCGGGGGCGTTCCGTTCGGCCACCACGGCGATCTTGGCCTGCCAGTCGAACGTCGGCGGGCCCGGCGGCGGCTCGGGGACCTCCTGCGGCGGGTCGGCCGGGACCGGCGGGGCGGGCTCCTCCAGGATCAGGCGGGAGACCAGGTCCGGGCGGTGGGCGGCCAGCAGGAGGGCGGCGGTGGCTCCCGCGGAGTGGCCGATGAGGGTGGCGGGGCCGAGGCCGAGCGTCTCGACGAAGCCGATCGCGTCGTCCCGCCAGCGCTCGAAGCCGTACTCCCCCGGCCAGTCGCTGCGGCCGTGTCCGCGCTGGTCGAGGGCGAGGACCCGGTGCGTGGTGGCCAGTCGCCCGACCACGCCGCGCCAGTCCTCGCCGTCCTCCCCGAGGCAGTGCAGCAGGACCGCCGGCGGCGCGTCCGCCGCGCCCCACCCGCGGTATGCCAGCCGGACGTCGCCCACCTGCACCTTCCGTATGTCACCCATGCGCCCGACGCTACCCGTGGGCCTTCCTCGGCACGCCCCTTGACGTGTTCGCCGCGCGCTGATTACTTGGACCCGCACGCAGCTACCGAATGATCGGTAGGGAGACGAGGCGGTGAGATCCATGCCGGAGACGGCGACGGACAGCGGGGCGAACCTCGGGACCTGCGGGACCGACTGGTGCGACGACGCGGAGCGGCTCTCGACGGACGCCCTGCACACGCTCCAAGTCACCCGGCTACAGACCACGTTGCGGCACGCCTACGAACACGTCCCCTTCTACCGCGAGGCGTTCGACCGGGCGGGGGTGCGGCCCGAGGACTGCCGCTCGACGGCGGACCTGGCCCGCTTCCCGTTCACCGTCAAGGACGATCTGCGGGCGCACTACCCGTTCGGGATGTTCGCCGTCCCCAAGGAGCGGGTGCGGCGGCTGCACGCCTCCAGCGGCACCACCGGGCGGCCGACGGTCGTGGGCTACACCGAGCGGGACCTCTCGGACTGGGCGGACCTGGTGGCCCGTTCGATCCGCGCGGCGGGCGGCCGACCGGGGCACACCGTCCACATCGCCTACGGCTACGGGCTGTTCACCGGCGGACTCGGGGCGCACTACGGCGCGGAGCGGCTCGGCTGCACGGTCGTACCGGCGTCCGGCGGGATGACCAGCCGTCAGGTGCGGCTCATCCAGGACTTCCGCCCCGAGATCATCATGGTCACGCCGTCCTACATGCTCACCCTGCTCGACGAGTTCGAGCGGCAGGGCGTGGACCCCCGTTCGACCTCGCTGAAGGTCGGCATCTTCGGTGCCGAGCCCTGGACCCAGGAGATGCGCCGGGAGATCGAGGAGCGGTTCGCCATCGACGCCGTCGACATCTACGGCCTGTCGGAGGTGATGGGCCCCGGCGTGGCACAGGAGTGCGTGGAGACCAAGGACGGACCGCACATCTGGGAGGACCACTTCTATCCCGAGGTGGTCGATCCGATCACCGGGGAGGTGCTGCCGGACGGCGAGCACGGCGAACTGGTCCTCACCTCCCTGACCAGGGAGGCGATGCCGGTCATCCGCTACCGCACCCGGGATCTGACCCGACTGCTGCCCGGCACCGCCCGCCCGGCCTTCCGCCGCATGGAGAAGGTCACCGGGCGCAGCGACGACATGATCATCCTGCGCGGGGTCAATCTCTTCCCGGCGCAGATCGAGGAGATCGTGCTGCGCACCCCGGGGGTCGCCCCGCACTTCCAGCTCCGGCTGACCCGCGAGGGCCGGCTGGACGAGCTGACCGTCCGCGCCGAGGCCCGGCCGGGCGCCACGGCGGACGACCGGACGGCCGCCGCCGACCGGATCGCCCGCGGCGTGAAGGACGGCATCGGCGTCACGGTCGCCGTCGAGATCGTCGATCCGGAGACGCTGGAGCGCTCGGTCGGGAAGTTCAAGCGCATCGTGGACGCGCGCCGGAGCGGGTGACGTCAGGTCATCGACGGGTCCCCCTTGATCAGCGCGAAGGGGGCGCCCGCCGGATCCATCAGCATCGCCAGCCGGCCGACGCCGGGCACGTCCATCGGGGCGATGAGCGGCGTGCCGCCGTGCTGGACGGCGGCGTTGAAGGTGGCGTCGCAGTCGGTCACGCCGAAGTACGGGTGCCACTCGGGCGTCGAGCCGGCGTCCAGATTCTCCTGCGGGAGCTGCATGATGCCGCCGTGCGCGGTGTCCTCGCCCTGTCCGGCGCCGGGGGCGGAGGCGATGCTGTAGACGGGGCCGCCGCCCATCGGCATGTCCTGGTAGGTCCATGAGAACACCGAGCCGTAGAACTCCTTGGCCGCGGCGGCGTCGGTGGTGTAGAGCTCCGTCCAACACAGGGTGTCGGGCTCCATCACCGCCTCCAGGCCCTTGACCTCGCCGGGCTGCCAGACGGCGAAGTCGGCGCCGGTCGGATCGGTGAGCATGGCCAGCCGGCCGGCGGTGAAGACGTCCATCGGCGCGACCCGGACCCGGCCGCCGGCCTGCTCCACCGCCTTGCAGGTGGCGTCCGCGTCCGCGGTGTGGAAGTACGGCGTCCAGGACGGGCTCGCGCCCTCCTCCGTCAGCGGACCGACCGCGCCGACCGTTCTGCCGTCGAGCTGGAAGAAGCCGTAGCCGCCGCTCTCCGGGCCGGCCGACTGGAAGGTCCAGCCGAACACCGCGGAGTAGAAGGCCGCGGCGGCGTCGACGTCGGGCGCGCCGAGGTCGAGCCAGTTCGGCGAGCCCGGGACGAAGTGGGTCGTCAGCATCAGAGGAACTCCCATCACGCGCTGGTCAGTACCGATTCCCAGCATGGCAGCGGGCACTGACAGCCGCCCTCAGCGCGCCGCCCGGCGGGTGTCGAACCGCTCGCGCAGCGCACGCTTGAGGACCTTGCCGGAGGCGTTGCGCGGCAGCGCGTCCACGAACTCCACCCGCTTGGGCACCTTGAACGGCGCCAGCCGGGCCCGCGCCGCCGCGATCAGCTCCGCCTCCCCGACCACGCCGTTCTCCTCCGTGCCGTCGGTCCGCCGGACCACCACCGCGGTCACCGCCTCGATCCACCGCTCGTCCGGCAGCCCGATGACCGCGACCTCGGCGACCTGCGGATGTGCGTAGAGCACGTCCTCCACCTGGCGCGAGGCGACCAGGACGCCACCGGAGTTGATGACGTCCTTGACCCGGTCCACCACCGTGAAATAGCCCGCCGCGTCCCGGACGGCCAGGTCCCCCGAGTGGAACCAGCCGTCCCGGAACGCCTCCGCGGTCTCGCCCGGCTTGTCCCAGTAGCCGGTGCACAGCTGCGGCGAGCGGTAGACGATCTCGCCGCGGGTGCCGTCCGGCACCTCCCGGCCGTCCTCGTCGACCACCCGGGCCTCGACGAACAGCACCGGACGGCCGCAGGACTCCATCCGGCCCTCGTGCTCGTCCGGGCCCAGGACGGTGGCCAGCGGGCCGATCTCGCTCTGGCCGAAGCAGTTGTAGAAGGCGAGGTGCGGCAGCCGGGCGCGCAGCCGTTCCAGTACGGGCACCGGCATGATCGAGGCGCCGTAGTACGCCTTGCGCAGCCCGCCGAGGTCCCGGGTGTCGAAACCGGTGTGGTGGGCCAACGCGATCCACACCGTGGGCGGGGCGAACAGGCTGTCCGCCTCGCCCGCTTCCACCAGCGCGAAGATCCGCTCCGGATCGGGCCCGTCCAGGAGGATGTTCTCCGCCCCCACCGCCAGATAGGGCAGCAGGAAGACGTGCATCTGCGCGGAGTGGTAGAGCGGCAGCGAGTGGACGGGGCGGTCGCTCTCCTTGAGGTCGAGGGCGACGATGGCGCTGGTGTACTCGTGCACCAGCGCCCGGTGGGTCATCATCGCGCCCTTGGGGAGCGCGGTGGTGCCCGAGGTGTAGAGCAGCTGGACCAGGGTGTCCTCGGACGCCTCGGGCAGCGCACCGGCGCCGGCCGCCCCGTCCTCCGCCGGCCGCTCCGCCAGCCGCTCCAGCAGCCCGTCGGGCGCGCCGTGCAGGGGGACGGCCCGGGTCCCGGCCGGCAACCGGGACGCCAGCGCGACGTCCGTGAGCACCAGGGCGCTGCCGGACTGGTCCAGGAGGTACGCCAGTTCCTCGCCGGTGAGGCCGTGGTTGACCGGTACGTGCACCAGCCCGGCGCGGGCGCAGGCCAGGAAGCCGATCAGATAGGCGTCGGAGTTGTGCCCGTAGGACGCCACCCGGTCGCCGGGGCGCAGTCCCTCGGAGCGCAACACCCGCGCGGCGGCGGTCACCGCGTCGTCCAGTGCGCGGTAGCTCCAGCTCCGCCCCGCGTACCTGATCGCGGTCCGCTCCGGCACCCGGCGCGCGCTGCGCCGCAGGACCCCGTCGACCGTGTTGCCGCGCGCTCCGGGCGCGTCCGTCGCATCCGTCATGCGGCGATCCTGCGGTGCGCCCGGGGGCCGGTCAAGGTACGGGACGGGGGCGGGTCACGGCACGTCGTCGGCGGGTGCCGCGCCGTGCCGCAGGACGGCGAGCCGGTCCGTCAGGGCCCGGGTGGTGGCGTCGTCCGCCCCCAGGACCCGCACGCAGTCCGCGAGGGCGTGCGCGTACACCTCCCGGGTGCGGTGCGCGTCCTGCCCGGCGGACTCCTCCCACACGGCGAGGGAGGAGGCGACGTTCTTCTTCACCCGGGCCTCGCCGGACGCGTCGCCGAGGGTCCGGAACTCGGCCAGGGCCTGCCAGGACGCCGCCAGCGCCCGCTCGATCCGGCCGTCCTGGGCCAGCGCCCCGGCGAGGTTGGTGAGCGTGCGGGCCCGGCCGTGCCGGTTGCCCGCCGCCGCGAACCGTTCGACCGCCTGCTCGTACGCGCGCACGGCGTCCGCGGACAGCCCCGCCGCCAGCAGGGAACTGCCGAGGTTGGAGAGCACCGCGCCCTGCCGCGGGTGGTCCGCGGGCAGGTCCGCGCTGGCCTGCCGGCCCAGGTCGATGGCCTCCGTCAGGTCGCCTTCGTAGCCGGCGCGCTCGTAGCGGATGCGCAGGGCGCTGCTGAGGCTGGCGAGGGCGGCGGAGCGCTGGGGCAGACCGGGCGGGATGCGGACCGCCGCCTCGCGCCCCAGGACGATCGCCTCGTCGAGGTCGTCCCAGTTGCCGGTGTACTCGGCCCGGGCGTGCAGGGCGCCGATCAGGTTGGGGATGGTGGCGGTCAGCTCGGGGTGGCTGCCCTCGGGCAGTTGGGCGGTGTGTGCCGTCTGCGCCTCCCGGAAGCAGTGGATGGCGGCGTCCAGATCGGCTACGGAGGAGGTGAGTTGGAAGCGGACCATCCGGATCAGGCCCAGGTTGGACAGGATGGTGATGCGCAGCGGTCCCGGAGGGGTGGCGGTGAGCACCTTGTCCAGGGTGGCGATGGCGTCGTCCGTCTCCTCCAGCCCCCGGTGCAGCCGGCGCGGGGATTCCAGGATCTCCGCGGCCCGCAGTGCCGTCGCCGGATCGACCCCGTGGTCAGTGCTCATCGTTGCGCTTCCCGTCTTCGGCATGCCGCTGGTCGAGTACCGCGGTGATCCAGATGCGCGCCAGCCCCTCGTCGTAGAACTCGATGGTCTCGGTGCCCCGTTGTACCCGGATGACGACCCGGGGGTCCCGTTGCGACGGTACGCCGGGGGGCTGCGACGGGGGCGGCGCGCCGCCCGGGTCGGCCGGCGGATGGACGTGCACACCGCCGTTGATGGCCCCGGCCTGCACCGTGGGGCCGAGGAGGCGGGCGTGTCCCTCGACGAGGTTGCCGCCCCCCGTCCCCGTGGCCGGGGCGTCCGCCGGTGGCCGCTTGGTGCGGTACCACAGCAGCTCCCACCACTGGGCGGAGCGCGGCAGATGGGCACCGTCGCTGGCCTGTCGGGCGAAGCCGTCCAGCAGTTCGACGAAGGCCAGCAGGACGGCGCACGAGGCGGGCACCGCGCCGGCGTGGAACCAGCCGTGGACGGCCGACGGGGTCGGCCACTGGCTGACCGGCAGCTGCCCCTGGGACAGCTCGACGAGCTTGTCCACGGCCGGACTTCCGGCCGCGCGGTACAGCTGCCGCAGCTCGTCCCCGAGGTCTTCCGCCGGTTGTTCCACCTGTTCGACTTCCCCCTGAGGACCGTGTGCGCACTCCGATGAGTTTCCTCGGCACGAGCCGTGTCAGGGGTCCAGGTTAGGGCCTGTCCGATGGGTCAGGGTCGGCGGACCCGGCCATGACCCATCGGACAGGCCCTAGCCGTTGCGGCCGGAGCGGCTCGCGTCGCCTCGGGGGTGGGGCGTGCGGTGCGGCCGTCGGTTCACACGGCGCGCTCCCGGCCCTCCCAGTACGGGTCGCGCAGCCGTCGCTTGTAGAGCTTGCCGTTGGGGTCGCGGGGCAGGGCGGCGGTGAAGTCGACGGAGCGGGGGCGCTTGTAGCCGGCCAGTCGGCGGGCGCAGTGGTCGAGGATCTCGGCGGCCAACTCCGGGCCGGGCAGGTGGCCTTCGGCGGGCTCGACGACCGCCTTGACCTCCTCGCCCCAGTCGTCGTGCGGGATGCCGAAGGCGGCGGCGTCGGCGACGGCCGGATGGGCCAGGAGCGCCGACTCGATCTCGGCGGGGTAGATGTTCACCCCGCCGGAGATGATCATGTCGATCTTGCGGTCGCGGAGGAAGAGGTAGCCGTCCTCGTCGAGGTAGCCCAGGTCGCCGACGGTGAAGAAGTCGCCGATGCGGTTCTTCCGCGTCTTGCCCTCGTCCTTGTGGTACGTGAAGCCGCCGGTGGTCATCTTCATGTAGACGGTGCCGAGTTGACCGGCCGGCAGCCGGTTGCCGTCGTCGTCGAAGACCGCGAGCTCGCTGATCGGCCAGGCCCGGCCGACCGTGCCGGGCTTCTTCAGCCAGTCCTCTGCGGTGGCGAAGGCGCCGCCGCCCTCACTGGCCGCGTAGTACTCCTCGACGCAGCCGCCCCACCAGTCGATCATGGCGCGTTTGACGTGGTCGGGGCAGGGCGCGGCGCCGTGGATGGCATGCCGCATCGACGAGACGTCGTAGCCGCGGCGGACCTCCTCGGGGAGCGCGAGGAGACGGTGGAACTGGGTGGGGACCATATGGGTGTGGGTGCAGCGGTGCCGGGCCATCAGGCGCAGCATCTCCTTCGGCGTCCACTTGTCCATGAGGACGACGCGGTGCCCGATGTGCAGGGAGGCGCCGGCGAATTGCAGGACGGCGGTGTGGTAGAGCGGCGAGCAGACCAGGTGGACGTTGTCGTCGAACGGCCGGATGCCGAAGATGCCGAGGAAGCCGCCGAGGAAGGTTTCCTCGGGGGGCTTGCCGGGCAGCGGGCGGCGGATGCCGCGGGGGCGACCGGTGGTGCCGGAGGTGTAGTTCATCACCCAGCCCAGGGTCCGGTCGGCGGGCGCGGACTCGGGCTCGCCGTCCAGGAGTCGGGCGTACGGGCGGAAGCCGGGGACGGCGCCGACGGCGTAGCGCCGCCCGGCCGCCAGGCCCGCCTCGTCGGCCGCCTGCCGGGCCGCGTCGCCGAACCGCTCGTGGGCGATCAGCACCTTGGCGCCGGAGTCGGCCACGATCCAGGCGATCTCCGGGCCGACCAGGTGGTGGTTGACCGGGACGAGGTAGAAGCCGGCCTGGGAGGCGGCGAGGTAGGCGGTGAAGAACTCCACGCCGTTGGGGAGGACCACGGCGAAGGCGTCGCCGCGCTCCAGGCCGGCCGCGCGCAGCCCGTGGACCAGCCGGTTGGCGGCGGCGTGCAGGCGGCCGGCGGTCCACTCCTCGCCGTCCGGCGCGATCAGGACCGTCCGGCCGGGGTCGGCGGTGGCCTGCGCCCAGAAGCCGTTGGGGGTGTCGGTCATGGTCGGGTCCTCCTCGGGCAGTGACGAATCGGCGGATCGGTGGATCGTCGGATCGCCTGACGGCGGATCGGTGGATCAGGCGCGTCCGGCGATGCGGTTGATGCGGTCGATGGCCCGCTCGAAGCCGCGGGTGAGGTCGTCGAACACCGCCTGGACGCTGCGCTCGCTGGTCATCCGGCCGACGATCTGGCCGACCGGGGTGCCCAGCAGCGGCTCGACCTCATGGCGCTGGATGCGGGAGTTGGCCTCGGCGACCAGCAGCCCCTGGAGCGGCATCGGGAGGGCGCCGGGGCCGTCCGGGTCGTCCCAGGCGTCGGTCCAGGCGGTGCGCAGCTGGCGGGCGGGCTTGCCGGTCAGGGCGCGGGAGCGGACGGTGTCGCCGGGGCCGGCGGCGAGCAGCTTCGCGGTCAGTCGCCGGGAGTGCAGATCGGCCTCCTCGGTGGTGAGCCAGATCGAGCCGAGCCAGACGCCCTGGGCGCCCAGGGCGAGTCCGGCGGCGATCTGCTCGCCGGTGCCGATCCCGCCGGCGGCGAGCACCGGCAGCGGATCGACGGCGGCCACCACTTCCGGGGTGAGCACCATGGTGGCGATCTCCCCGGTGTGGCCGCCGGCCTCGTAGCCCTGGGCCACGACGACGTCGATCCCGGCGGCCTTGTGGTGCAGCGCGTGGCGCGGGCTGCCGGCCAGGGCGGCGACCCGGACGCCGTGCCGGTGGGCGCGCTCGACGACGTCGGCGGGCGGGGAGCCGAGGGCGTTGGCGAGCAGTTTGACGGGGTAGTCGAAGGCGACGTCGAGCTGGGTGCGGGCGACCTGCTCCATCCAGCCGGTGATCCGCCAGCCGGACGCCTCGCCGGGGGCGAGCGGCGGCACGTCGTACGTGTCCAGGAGCGCCGCGACGTACGCGCGGTGCTCCTGCGGGATCATCGCCTCGACGTCGTCCTCGCTCAGTGTCTGGCCGTTCGGGGCCTCGACCTTCTTGGCGGGCATCACCACGTCGAGGCCGTACGGCAGTCCGTCGGTGTGCTCCTGCATCCAGTCCAGGTCGCGGGCCAGTTCACCGGGTGCGGTGTAGCGGACCGCGCCGAGCACCCCGAACCCGCCGGCCCGGGTGATCGCGGCGGCCACCGCGGGGAACGGCGTGAACCCGAAGACGGCGTGCTCGACTCCCAGCGCGTTGCTCAGCTCCGTCTGCATGGGCGCAGGATGCCGCAGCGGGCCGCACGAGGGAAGAGAGTTTCTGATGCTACGTCAGAAACTGGTCGCCCTCACCGCACCCCCGGCTCCTCCAGCACCGCCATCGCCGCGTTGTGGCCGGGGATGCCGCTCACCCCGCCGCCGCGGAGCGCGCCCGCGCCGCACAGCAGGACGTTGGCGTGGCCGGTGGCGACGCCCCAGCGGGCGGCGGCGGTACCGAGGTCGTCCGCGTCGTCGGCGTAGGGGAAGGCCAGCTCGCGGTGGAAGATGTTGCCGCCGGGCAGGCCCAGTTCGCGGTCGAGGTCGAGGGGACTGCGCGCCTCGACGCACGGGCGGCCGTCGGCGTCCTCGGCCAGGCAGTCGGCGAGCGGTTCGGCCAGCTGCGCGTCGAGTTGGGCGAGGGTGGCGGCCAGCAGCTTGTCGCGGGTGGCCGGTTCCTCGGCCGTGTCGGCGGCGAACAGTCGGGCCGGGGTGTGCAGTCCGAACAGGGTGAGGGTGTGGTGGCCCCGACGGATCAGGTCGGCGCCCAGGATGGAGGGGTCGGTCAGGGAGTGGCAGTAGATCTCCGAAGGCGGCGTGCTGGGCAGCCGGCCGGCCGCGGCCTCCCCGTGGGCGGTCTCCAACTGGTCGTACCCCTCGGCGATGTGGAAGGTGCCGGAGAACGCCTCGCGCGGGTCGGTGCGCGAGTCGCGGAGCCGGGGCAGCCGGGTGAGCAGCATGTTCACCTTGAGCTGGGCGCCCTCGACGGGCGGCGGCGCGGGCTCGCCGAGCAGCCGGGCCAGCTCCCGGGGCGCGGCGTTGACCAGGACGTGGCGGGCGCCGATCGTGCCGCACCCCTCACCGGTGACCTCCGCGGTGCGGCCGTCGGTGGCGAGGGCGGTGACCGGGCAGCCGGTGACGATCTCGGCGCCGGCCCGGCGGGCGGCGTCGGCGAGCGCGTCGGTGAGGGCGCCCATCCCGCCGAGGGGGACGTCCCAGTCGCCGGTGCCGCCGCCGACGACGTGGTAGAGGAAGCAGCGGTTCTGACGGAGCGTCGGGTCGTGGGCGGTGGCGAAGGTGCCGATCAGCCCGTCGGTGAGGACCACGCCGCGCACCAGGTCGTCGCGGAAGGTCTTCTCGATCAGCTCGCCCAGGGGCCGCTCGAAGAGGGCGTGCCAGGTGGCGTCGTCGTCGATCCGGGCACGGAGCCCGGCGCGGGTGGGCAGCGGTTCGGTGAGCGTGGGGAAGACCCGCTCGGCGAGCCGGCGGGTGGTGGCATAGAAGTCCTGCCAGGCGTCGAACTCCCGGTCGGAACCGGTGAGTTCGGCGAACGAGGCCCGGGTGCGCGCGGCCCCTCCGCCGACCAGCAGGCCGGTGGGTCGACCGGCGCGCACGACCGGGGTGTACGAGGAGACGGTGCGCTTGCGGACCGCGAAGCGGAGCCCGAGGTCCCGCACGATCTTCGGCGGCAGCAGGCTGACGAGGTAGGAGTAGCGGGACAGTCGGGCGTCGATCCCGGTGAAGGCCCGGGTGGAGACGGCGGCGCCGCCGGTGTGGTCCAGCCGCTCCAGCACCAGCACGCTCCGCCCGGCGCGGGCGAGATAGGCGGCGGCCACCAGTCCGTTGTGCCCGCCGCCGACGATGACGACGTCGTACGAAGTCCGTTCCGGCATGCCTCTTGGTAGCACGGAGGTCCGGCAACCACCAGGGAGGAAACGCGCGGCGCCGGCCGAATGAATCGTTTGTTCCGGGCGGTGCGGCTTCTTGACCGCTCGTCGGTCCGCTTCTAGCGTCCGGCCGTGCGCGCCCTGGAACCGCCCCCGTCGGCCGTTCTCACCGGCCGGCCCACCCGCCACGTGAGGTGACCTGTGTCCCATCCGTCGGTATCCCGCATCGGCCGCACCCTCCTCGGACTCACCACCGTCGCCGCCTGTTCGGCGGGGCTGCTGGCGACCACCGCGCCGGCCTCCGCCGCCCGCGCCCCCGGCACCGCCCACGCGTCCGACTACCCCAACCTCGCCCCCACGCCCCCGATGGGCTGGAACAACTGGTCGTACTACCAGTGCGGCGGCCTCAACGAGCAGGTGGTCCTGGACAACGCGCGGGCGCTGGTCCGCAGCGGGCTGGCGCACAAGGGCTACCGCACCGTCACCGTCGACGACTGCTGGATGGCCAAGGAGCGCGGCCCCCAGGGCGAGCTGGTCGTCGACACGGCGAAGTTCCCGCACGGCATGGCGTACGTCGGGCAGCAACTCCACCGGATGGGGCTGAAGTTCGGCATCTACGAGGACGTCGGCAAGCTGACCTGCGGGAAGTACCCGGGCAGCCTCGGGCACTTCGAGCAGGACGCCAAGCTCTTCGCGAGCTGGGGCGTGGACTACCTCAAGGCCGACGGCTGCAACGTCCCGGTGCCCTCGGGACAGAGCAAGGAGAAGGTGTTCCACGAGCTGTACACGCAGCAGAGCCGGGCGCTGCGGGCCACCGGGCGGCCCATCACCTTCTCGATCTCCGCGCCCGCCTACTTCCAGTTCGCCGGGGACGCGGTCTGGCACCGGGTCATCACGTGGTCCGGGCAGCTGGGCAACCTGTGGCGGGGCGGCGCGGACATCGCGCTGCGGCAGAGCACCCCGGCCGCGAAGTGGGCGTCCATCAGCGGCAACTTCCGCTACAACGCCAACCTCGCCGACCTCCAGCGCCCCGGGCGCTGGAACGACCCCGACTTCCTGCTGGTCGGCGACTCCGGTCTGAGCCGCGACGAGATGCAGAGCCAGATGTCACTGTGGGCGATGATGGCCGCGCCGCTGATCTCCAGCACCGACCTGGGCAAGCTCTCCCCGGCGGCGCTGGCGGTCCTCGGTAACCGCGAGGTGATCGCGGTGGACCAGGACCCGCTGGGCGTCCAGGGCCACATCGTCCAGCAGGACGGTGACGCGGCGGTGCTGTCCAAGCCGCTGCGGAACGGCGACCGGGCGATCGCGCTGTTCAACGGCGGCAGCACCGCCCGCACGCTGTCGATCACGGCGGGCGCGGCCGGGCTGCCGGCGGCGCAGTCCTACCGGCTGCGCGATCTGGTCACCGGGCGCAGCGTGCGGACCGCCCGGACGATCATCGCCCGAAAGGTTCCGCCGCACGCCACCGTGCTCTACCGGGTCCGACCGGAGCACTGATCCTGCGGCCCCTGCGAGCCCCTGTGTCGTCCGCAAGGGCCCGCAGGGGCGTCCGCTACCGCCGGTGTCCGGCGCGCTCCCGGCGCAGTGCCGCGACCCGGCGGTGCAGCGCGTCCGCCTCGTCCGTCCGCCCCAGCCGCGCCAGGCACTGGGCCTGCTCGCCGCGGCTGGCCAGCGCGTCGAGGTGGGCCGGGCCCAGGGTCCGGGCACGGGCGTCGGCGACCTGGCGGTAGACGTCCAGCGCCTCGGCCCAGCGCGCGAGCCGGCCCAGCGCCACGGCGACCTCCCGGCGGCTGGCCAGGGTGTCGGGATGGTCGGCGCCGAGCACCCGGGAGCGGGCCGCGGCGACCTCGCGGGCCTCGGCCAGCGCCTCGTGCCAGCGGTCCTGGCGGCCGTAGTTGACGCCCAGGCCGTGCCGGGCGCGGAGGGTCTCCGGGTCGTCGGGGCCCTGGGCGCGGGTACGGGCCGCCACCAGGTCGCGGTAGTGGGCCAGCGCCTCCGCGCTGCGGCCCAGCCGGCCCAGGGCGACACCGGTCTCGTAGCGGGCGGCGAGGGTGTCCGGGTGGTCCGGGCCGAGCGCCGCCGCGCGCCCCGCGGCCACCCCGTGATAGGCCGCGAGCGCCTCCGGCCAGCGCCCCAACTGCCCTGACACGAAGGCATGTTGCCAGCGCGAGGCGAGGGTGTCGGGGTGGTGGGCGCCGAGCACCCGGGCGCGCGCCTCGGCGATCTCCCGGGCGGCGGTCCGGCACTCCTCCAGGCGGCCCAGCCGGCCGAGGCCGACCGCGAGGTGGTGACGGCAGCCCAGGGTGTCGGGGTGGTCCGGGCCGAGCAGCCGCTCGCGCCCGGCCAGCACCTCGGTGAAGAGCTCCTGCGCCTCGAAGTGCCGGCTGGCCCGGGCCAGGGTGTGGGCGTGCGCCAGCCGGCCGGCCAGGGTGGCGAGGAGGGCGTGGTGGTCGCCGGGCGGGCTCGACCGGTCGGGGCCGAGGGCCGGGGACGCCTCGCCGCGCTGCGGGTCGCGGGCCGAGGTCCAGACGTCGGTGAGGACCGCGACCGCCGGGTCCGTCCAGGGGCGGTGCGGCCCCCGGGTGCCGACGGCCGGGGCACCGGCGGTGATCCCGCGGGTCCAGGAGGGCAGCCGCGGGGTGGGCAGCGTCAGGTCGTCCGGCGCGGGGCCGGCGCCGCGCGGGGGGCGCCGGTGGCGGGCGTCCGCCAGCCGCTTGGCGAGCTCGTCGGCGTCCCGCGGGCGCTCGTCCGGGTCCTTGGCGAGCAGGTCGAGGACGATCCGCTCGTACGCCTCGGGCAGATCGGGGCGGACCGCGCGCGGCGGTTCCGGGGGCGTGTCGCGGTGGCCGACCAGCACCGCCCAGGCGTCGCCCTGGGCGAACGGCGGGGCGCCGGTGGCGATCTCGTACAGCACGCACCCGAGGGAGTACAGGTCGCTGCGGTGGTCGACGGTGCCGCCGCCGATCTGCTCGGGCGACATGTAGTGCGGGCTGCCCATGGCGACGCCGGTGCCGGTGAGCCGGGCGGTGAAGCCGATGTCGTGGCCGAGCCGGGCGATGCCGAAGTCGCAGATCTTGACCGTGCCGTCGGTGGTCCGGACGATGTTGGCCGGTTTCAGGTCGCGGTGCACCACGGCCTGTTCGTGGGTGTAGGCGAGGGCGGCGGCGATCTGCTCGGCGACCTCGATGACGTCCGGGACGGGCAGCGGCTGGCGCCGGTTGTCGTCCAACAGCTGACTGAGGTTACGGCCGTTCAGCAGCTCCATGACGATGAAGAGGATGCCGTCGTCCTCGCCGAAGTCGTGCACGACGGTGATCCCGCGGTGCTGCAGTGCGGCCGCGACCCGGGCCTCGCGCCGGAAGCGCTCCCGCAACACCCGTAGGAATCCGGGCTCCTGGCGCTGCCCCATCGGCTTGAGGCACTTGACGGCGACCAGCCGGCCCAGCGCCTCGTCGCGGGCCCGCCACACCTCCCCCATGCCGCCGCGCCCGATGGTGTCGAGCAGCCGGTACCGCCCCTGGATCAGCCTGTGCTCCGCCATCCCTGTCGCCGCCCCCGCTCCCGCGTTCAGCCGCGTGGATCCCCCTGTGTGTCGTGCCCGTCCAGTATGGCGGCGGAGTCCAGGAGCTTGAAGGGACCCGGCCGCGCGCCGGGGCCGAGCCGGGCCACCGCCCGCAGGACGTGCCGCGGCGGCAGCTGCCAGCGGACCGTGGCCGGTACCGCGCGCAGCAGCCGGCCGGTGGTGCGCAGCCGGCGGGTGGCGACGGCGGGCGGGGGTGCCGGCCGACCGTAGAGCCGCTGCGCGTGGCCCGGCAGCGCCGCGTACGCGAGCTCGGCCACCGGCCGCCAGAGCAGCTCGCGGGCCGGGACGAGTGCGGGCGGCACCGGCGGGCGCCGCAGGAAGGCGTCGACCTGGCGGGCTTCGGGGGTGAGCGCGAGCTCGGGGCGGGTCCGGGCGAAGTAGGCGGCGAGCGCGGCCCGGTCGCCGGGGACGGTGTCCGGGTCCAGGCCGACGAGCCGGGCGCCGGTGCGCTGTTCGGCGAGGTAGCGGTCGGCCTGCCGGTCGGTGAGCGGGTGACCGGAGCGGCGCAGCACCTGGAGGTAGGAGTCCACCTCGGCGCAGTGCACCCACCGCAGCAGTTCCGGTTCGTCGATCCGGTAGCGCTCGCCGGTGGCCGGGTCGGTGGCGGTCAGTCGGCGGTGCAGACCGCGGACCGCGGCACCGGCCCGTTCGGCGGCGTCGGTGGTGCCGTAGGTGAGGGTGCCGACGAAGTCGGCGGTGCGCATCAGTCGGCCCCAGGCATCGCGCCGGCCCCGGTCGTCCATCCGGAAGGCCGCCGAGTTCTGCCGCACACCGCGCACCGCGCGCGGGTGCAGCGCCTGGAGGTAGAGGGCCCGGACGCCGGCGATCCACATCATCGGGTCGGCATGCAGCTGCCAGGTCACCGAGCGGGGCCCGAAGAGCCCGGGGTCGCCGGCCGTCACCGCGCCGCCCGCCGGCCGGTCAGCGCCGCACCCGGGGCATGCCGAGGCCGATCCACGAGATGATCTCGCGCTGGATCTCGTTGTTGCCGCCGCCGAACGTGAAGATGACCGCGGAGCGGTAGCCGCGTTCCAGTTCGCCGTGGAGCACCGCGCCCGCCGAGCCCTCGGTCAGCGCTCCGGCCGCGCCGGCCACCTCCATCAGCCAGGCGTAGGCGTCCCGGCGGGCCTCGGAGCCGTAGACCTTGACCGCGGAGGCGTCCTGGGGGGTCAGCGTGCCCTGCTGGAGCGCGTCGACCATCCGCCAGTTCAGCAGCTTCATGGCCTCCAGTCGGGTGTGGGTGCGGGCCAGTCGCCCGCGTACCCAGCCCAGGTCGATGACCCGGCGGCCGTCGGCGAGCTTGGTGCCGGCCGCCCAGCGCTGGACGTCGTGGAGGGCGCGGATGGCCATGGTGCCGTGGGCGGCGAGGGTGACCCGCTCGTGGTTGAGCTGGTTGGTGATGATCCGCCAGCCCTTGTTCTCCTGGCCGACCCGGCGGGTGGCGGGGACGGTGATGTTCTCGTAGTAGCTGGCGGTGGTGTCGTGCGAGGCGAGGGTGTTGATCAGGGTGCAGGAGTAGCCGGGGTCGCTGGTGGGGACCAGGAGCATGGTGATGCCCTTGTGGGGCGGGGCGTCCGGGTCGGTGCGGACGGCGAGCCAGACCCAGTCGGCGGTGTCCCCGTTAGTGGTCCAGATCTTCTGGCCGTCGACGACGTAGTGGCCGGTCTCCTCGTCGCCCTCGCGCACCGCGCGGGTCTTCAGGGCGGCCAGGTCGGTGCCGGCGTCGGGTTCGCTGTAGCCGATGGCGAAGTCGATCTCGCCGGAGAGGATCCGGGGCAGGAAGTACGCCTTCTGCTCCTCGGTCCCGAACCGCATGAGGGTGGGGCCGACGGTGTTCAGCGCCATCAGCGGCAGCGGCACCCCGGCCTGGGCCGCCTCGTCGAAGAAGATGAACTGCTCCATGGGCGTCATCCCGCGCCCGCCGTACTCCCTGGGCCAGCCGACGCCCAGCCAGCCGTCGGAGCCGAGCCGGCGCACCGTGGCGCGGTAGAAGCGCTTCTGGGCGGCCGGGTCGGCGTACCGGGCGTAGGCGTTGTCCGGTACCAGTTCGCCGAAGTACGTGCGCAGTTCGGCGCGCAGTCGCTGCTGTTCCGGGGTGTAGTCCAGGTGCACGGCCCCTCCACCAGTCGTCCGGTCCACTCGTCCCGTCGCCCGGTGGCCGTCCGGGTGCTGACGGCCCGTCGGATTCCGGGGTCGGGGGCACAGTAGAACGCGTTCCAGTAATACGGAAGGGCGGTGACCGGTCGGACGCGGGCGCACACCGGGCCCGGCGCGACACCCGGAGGGGTGCCGGGCCGGGCCCGTTCCGGAGCCCGCCGCGCGGGGCGGCCTCAGCCGGCGTGCCTGGCGGCCTCGTTCGACTGGACGCGGTCGCGGCGCCCGTCGTTGCAGTACTTGACGGCGCCGGTGTTCGTCACGTGCTTGGCCGCGATCCAGGTCCGCCGGGTGCCTCGGACCAGGTACCAGACCTCGTTGCCGCGGATGTTCTGGGCGCGGACCTTGCAGACCAGGTAGACCCGGGCGCCGTTGCGGAGGTAGCCGCGGGACGCGGAGTCGGTGCTGGGGTACTCGCGCTCGTTCATCCCGCGGCCGGCGGTGACGGTGCCGTACGTGTAGTCCGGGCCGGTCAGCTCCTGGGGAAAGGGCTGCGATTGGGGACTGGGCAGGGGGTGGGGCGTCGCCTGGGCCGGAGTCGCTGCGAACAGCGTCGCCCCCAGGGCGACGGCCGTGGTCAGTGCGCCCGCGCCGGCTGCGAGCTTCTTGCCTCGGGCCACGAGGACGTCGGTCGTGGACATAGGGGTCTCCTGTTCTCGACGCGCGATGCGTTGCCGCGCAGTGCCACCCATCGGTGCGTTGCGGACATTACGCGCAAACATCCCAAACAGTGTGGTGAAACGACGACCACGCGGCCGACCGTGTGACGTCGTATGGGCCCGTCGGCCGAAGGAATTCACTCGCCCCCCGGCGCGCCGGTGCGCGCGGTCAGCCCTCCGTACCCGCCTGGTGGATCCCGAAGACGGCGCCCTGCGGATCCCGCACCACCGCGATCCGCGGCCCGTCCGGGACGTCCGTCGGCGCCATCAGCACCATCCCCCCGGACTCGGCGGCCCGCGCCTCGGTCCCGTCGACCGACTCGACCGCGAAGTACGGCAACCAGTGCGGCCGGACGTCCTCCCGGTCGCGCGCCTCCACGGTGCTCATCCCCCCGAAGTCGGCGCCGCCGATCCCCCACTGGGTGTACGTGCCATGGGCCCTGACGGTCCATCCGAGGACCCGGGAGTAGAACGCCACCGCGGACTCGGGGTCGCCGGTGGCGAGTTCGACCCAGCCGAGCGCGCCGGGCGCGTTCAGCAGCTCGGCGCCGGTGAAGCCGCGGGCCTGCCAGACCGCGAAGGCCGCGCCCGCCGGATCGGCCAGCACCGCGAACCGGCCCAGGTCGAAGACGTCCCGCGGACCCACCAGCACGCTGCCGCCGGCCTCGGTCGCGGCCGCGGCCAGCGCCTCGGCGTCGCCGGTTGCGAAGGTGACGGTCCAGGCGGTCGGCTGGCCCGGCGCGTACAGCGGGGTCGCCGCGGCGACCCGGGCGTCGCCCACCGAGAAGAGCGTGTAGCCGCCGGCCGCCGCCCGCCGGTCGGTCTCGGCGTGCCAGCCGAAGACCTCGCGGTAGTAGACCGCGGCCGCGGCCAGGTCCGAGGTGCCCAGCTCGACCCAGCAGGGCGCGCCCGGCGTGATCTCGGTGATCTTCACGCGCTGCTCCGTCCCTCGGTGCCACGGGCCGGACGGGCGGAGCGCGCGGACGCGCCGCCCCCGGCGTCCCTCCGCTGCCGATCGTCCGACGGGCGGTGCGGGCCCGCAAGCCGGCACGACGCGGCCGGGTCAGGGGCGGTGCGGGTGCAGGTGCCGGCGGCGGAGCAGGTGGTGCGCGCGGCGCGGGGCGTCCGGCGCGAGGGCGGCCTCCAGGCCGCGGGCGGCCCCCTCCGCGGCCGCGGTCGAGCGGGGGAAGAGCGCCGCCTCGTACACCCGCACCGCACGGTCCGGATCGGTCTGCCAGGTGTGCGCCTCGGCGAGGTGCTGGGCGAGCTCGCAGCCGTCCTGGAGGGCCAGGTCCGCGCCCGGACCGGCGAGCGGGGTCATCAGGTGCGCGGCGTCGCCCAGCAGCGTCAGGCCCGGGGTGTGCGGCCAGGTGTGCGGCACCGGCAGCGCGAACAGCGGGCGGTTGGCGAACCCCTCGTCGCCGTCCCGCAGCAGCGCCAGCAGTCGGTCGTGCCACCCGGCGAACGCGGTCAGCAGCGCGCCGCGGACCGCCTCGGGGTCCGCGGTGTTCACCCCGGCCTCCCGCGCCCAGTCCTCGGAGCCGCGGAGGGCCGCGTAGACCCGGACCCGGCCGCGGCCGTCGCGCCGGGCGATCAGCCCCTTCCCTCCGGACAGCGCCATCATCGTGCCGCGGCCGACCAGCCGGGCGAGCGCCGGGTGGCGGGCGTCGACGTCGTCGAGGCCGGTCTCGACGAAGGTCACGCCGGAGTAGTGCGGGGTCGCCTCGGACAGCAGCGGGCGGACCCGGGACCACGTCCCGTCGGCGCCGACGACCAGGTCGAAGGTGGCCGACCCGCCGTCGTCGAAGACCGCCTGGTGCCGGCCGCCGCCGCGCGGGTGCAGCGTCCGCAGGTAGGAGCCCCAGCGGACCGTGCCGGGGGCGAGCGAGTCCACCAGCAGCCGGCACAGCTCGCGCCGGCCGATCTCCGGGCGCTCGGCGGGCGCGCCGGGTTCGGGCAGGTCCCGGTGGAGCACCGCGCCGGTGTGGTCGAGCAGCCGGAACTCCTGGCCGACGGGCCGGGCCGCGGCGCGGAACTCCCGCTCCAGCCCGGCCACGCGCAGCGCCGCCTGCCCGGTCGCCGGCCGCAGCTCCAGGGGGCCGCCGGGCGCGACGCCCACCGGGCCGAGGGCCCGCTCGAAGACCGTCACCGGGACCCCGTACCGCTGGAGCACCCGGGCGCAGACCAGCCCGCCGGGGCCGGCCCCGATGATCGCGATGCGGAAGGTGGTGGGGGGCATGGCGCGGCGCTCCTCGGTGCTCCTCGGCCCGCGGTCCGACGCCCGCACCGGGACCGTCCTCGCTACCAGAGGAGCACAGCCGCCCCGAAAGTGCGATCGGTGCCGGCCGGCGGGCCCGCGCGGGTCAGTCCGGGAGGGCCCTGAGCAGGACCAACGAACCCTCCAGGAAGCGTTGTTCGCGCAGGGCGCCGTGGCGGGCGTCCCAGGTGCCGTCGGCCAGGTCGCGGCGGAGCGCGTCGGCGAAGCGGGTGCGGGCCGGCTCGTCGACGAAGCTCCAGGCGGAGCACGCCCGGCGGGCGCCGGGGTCCAGGAGGCGCTCGGGGCGCCCGTAGTACGCCTCGTTGAAGCCGTCGGAGCAGTCCAGGGGGATCGGGACCGGCTCGACGGCGACGGTGCCGCCGAGGGCGGACGCCAGCGCGTCGATCCCGGGGTAGCGGCGGGCCTCGGTGTCCAGGACCTCGGGGCAGTAGGCGTACAGCCAGAAGTCCCGGACCCGCCGCGGGTCGCAGGTCAGCACGACGACCGGGCCGCGGGCCACCCGGCGCAGCTCGCGCAGCCCGGCCGCCGGGTCGCTCCACTGGTGGACGCTGAAGGTGGTCATCGCGGCGTCGAAGGAGTCGTCGGCGAACGGGAGTTGTTCGGCTACCGCGTCGACCGCCGGGGCGAGGCGGGGCGGCCGCTGGGCGCGCATCGCCGCGGACGGCTCGACGGCGGTGACCTCGCGGGAGGTCGCTTCGTAGGAGCCGGCGCCGGCGCCGACGTTCACCACCGTGCGCGCGGTGCCCAGGGCCCGGTCGATCCGGGCGGCGATCCGCGGGTCGGGGCGGCGGTGCTCGGCGTAGCCCCCGCCCACGGCGCCGTAGTCCACATCGCCGGCACTGCCGTCGCACGCACGCTCATCCATGACGTGAACATATCAACGGGTCGGTGCCGAGGCGGGCGGATTCCGTGAAAGGGCGGCGGGCGGCGGACCGGCGCACGATGGAACCACCCAGGAGCGAGTACCACCAGCATGAGCAGGGCAACGACGGGTGACGGGCCGGGGCCCGTGCCCAGTGGACCGCGGCCGGTGCCGCACGACCCGGGGACGCCCGAGCCGGCCGAGGAGCCCGCGGAGGACCCCCGTACGGCCCCCGAGGAGCCGCCCGGCGCCCGCCCCGGCGAGGACCCGGCGCCCGAGCCGCCCGACTGAGGCCGGGCGGCCGGCGGTGGGCCCGTCCGGTTGCAGCGACCGCCCGCCCGGCGCAAGGTGGGAGCCACTCCGGTCCGGGCGCACCTTCGACGCGCCCGCCAGCCGCCCCGGGCACGCACGCCGGGCCGATGTCGGGAGAAGAAGACGGCATGCTGCTGCCGGACAAGTCCGTACTCGCCTCGCTGCTGCGGCGCTACCGCGTCTGGGAGCGGGTGGTGCTCGCCGACCCGCACGACCCGGTGGCCCGGCGTCGGCTGGAGGACCTCGCGTACACGCTGTGCGTGCTGATGGGCCGGCGCACCGTCCACGAGGCGATCATCGAGGCGGAGCAGTACCTCGCGACGGACCGGGCGGCGCCCCGGACCGTCGAACGACGCAACCGATAGGGCACGCAGCCGACGCGCCGGGCCGAGCCGCCGCACGCACCGCGCGAACCGAGGAGCCGAGCGTGGGACACCCCGGAAACCCGACGACCACCGCGCCGCCGCCCTCGGCGGCCGGCGCGGCCGACCCCGCCGCCCCGCTCGACCCGAGGGAGCTGAACGCCCTCGACGCGCACTGGCGGGCCGCCAACTACCTCTCCGCCGGGCAGATCTACCTGATGGCCAACCCGCTGCTGTCCGAGCAACTGCGCCCGGAGCACATCAAACCCCGGCTGCTGGGCCACTGGGGCACCTCCCCCGGTCTGAACCTGGTGCACACCCACCTCAACCGGGTGATCAAGGCCCGGGAACTGGACGCACTGTGCGTCTGGGGGCCGGGGCACGGCGGGCCGGCGGTCCTGGCCAACTCCTGGCTGGACGGGACGTACACCGAGACGTACCCGGACGTCACCCGGGACGCGGCGGGGATGGCGCGGCTGTTCCGGCAGTTCTCGTTCCCCGGCGGGGTGCCGAGCCATGTCGCGCCCGAGACCCCGGGCTCCATCCACGAGGGCGGCGAACTGGGCTACTCCCTCACCCATGCCTACGGCGCGGCCTTCGACAACCCGGAACTGCTGGTCGCCTGCGTGATCGGCGACGGCGAGGCCGAGACCGGACCGCTCGCCGCGTCCTGGCACGCCACCAAGTTCCTGGACCCGGTGCACGACGGCGCGGTGCTGCCGATCCTGCACCTCAACGGCTACAAGATCGCCAATCCGACGGTGCTGGCCCGCATCCCCGAGGACGAGTTGGACGCCCTGCTGCGCGGCTACGGCCACGACCCGCTGCACGTCACCGGCGACGACCCGGCCGCGGTGCACCAGGCGATGGCCGCCGCCCTGGACCGGGCGCTGGACCGGATCGCGGCGATCCAGCGGCGGGCCCGCGCGGACGGCGACGCCGGGCGCCCCCGGTGGCCGGCGATCGTGCTGCGCACGCCCAAGGGCTGGACCGGTCCGCGGGAGGTGGACGGGCAGCCCGTGGAGGGCACCTGGCGCGCCCATCAGGTCCCGCTGGCCGGGGTGCGCGACCACGCCGACCACCGGCACCAACTGGAGCAGTGGCTGCGCTCGTACCGGCCGGAGGAACTGTTCGACGAGGCGGGGCGGCCCCGGCCGGCGGTGCTGGCGTGCCTGCCCGAGGGCCGGCGCCGGCTGGGCGCCTCCCCGCACGCCAACGGCGGCCTGCTGCTGCGCGAGCTGCCGCTGCCGCCGCTGGAACGGCACGCGGTCGAGGTGGCCAAGCCCGGCACCGCGCTGCACGAGCCGACCCGGGTGCTCGGCACCCTGTTGGCCGACGTCATGGCGGCGACCGCCGGGCGCCGCGACTTCCGGCTCGTCGGCCCGGACGAGACCGCCTCGAACCGGCTGGACGCCGTCTACGGCGCCACCGGCAAGGCGTGGCAGGCGGCCACGCTCCCCACCGACGAGCACCTCGCGCGCGACGGCCGGGTGATGGAGGTGCTCTCCGAACACCTCTGCCAGGGCTGGCTGGAGGGCTATCTGCTCACCGGGCGGCACGGGTTGTTCTCCAGCTACGAGGCGTTCGCGCACATCGTCGACTCGATGGTCAACCAGCACGTCAAGTGGCTGCGGACGGCGCGCCGGCTGCCCTGGCGGCGGCCCGTCGCCTCCCTGAACTACCTCCTCACCTCGCACGTCTGGCGGCAGGACCACAACGGCTTCTCCCACCAGGACCCCGGCTTCGTCGACCACGTCCTCAACAAGAGCCCCGAGGTCGTCCGGGTCTATCTGCCGCCGGACGCCAACACCCTGCTGGTGGTGGCCGACCACGCGCTGCGCAGCCGCGACCACGTCAATGTGATCGTGGCCGGCAAGCAGCCCTGCTTCGACTGGCTCACCCTCGACCAGGCCCGGGTGCACTGCGCCCGCGGCGCCGGCGTCTGGGAGTGGGCGGGCACCGAGAACGGCGGGCTCGCGCGCGGTCTCGCCCCCGCGCGCAGCACGGACGCCTCGCCCCCGGACGTGGTGCTGGCCTGCGCCGGGGACGTCCCGACGCAGGAGACGCTGGCCGCCGCCGACCTGCTGCGCCGCCATCTGCCGGAGCTGGCCGTGCGGGTGGTCAACGTCGTCGACATGACCCGGTTGCTGCCGGCCGACGTCCATCCGCACGGGATGCCGGACTCCGAGTTCGACGCCCTGTTCACCCCCGACAAACCGATCATCTTCGCCTATCACGGCTACCCCTGGCTGATCCACCGGCTCTGCTACCGCCGGACCGGCCACCGGCACCTGCACGTCCGCGGCTACAAGGAGCAGGGCACCACCACCACGCCGTTCGACATGGTCGTCCTCAACGACCTCGACCGGTTCCGGCTGGTGATGGACGTGGTGGACCGGGTGCCGGGGCTGGGCGCCCACGCGGTGGCGCTGCGGCAGGCGATGGCGGACGTCCGGACCCGGCACCACGCCTGGATCCGGGAGCACGGCACGGACCTGCCGGACGTCGCGGAGTGGACCTGGACGGGGTGACCGCCGCTCCTTCGCCGAGACCGGCCGCCACCGTCCGCTTCCGGCCGCCCCCCGCCGACCGTTCTCGCCTGCCCCGCCCGCTTCTTGACGGTCCGTCAGGCGAACTGCCCGGCCCGTTCCCGCACCTCCTCGGCCACCGACGGGTCCAGCGCCGCGCGCACCAGCGCCGAGGCCAGCGCGGCGGTCCCGGCCGCGGGCACCAGCCGGCGCAGCCGGTCCGGGTCCTCCGGCAGCCCCAACCGCCGGGCGCCCTGGAGGGCCTTGGCGTCGAGGTACGGGGCGAACTCCGGCCATACGCCCTGCACTTCGCGGACGAAGATGCCGGATCCGGCCGGCCCGACGCCCGGCAGTTCCTGGAGCGCGCCGCGCAGCGCCCCGAGGTCGCCGTCGGCCGCCTCCCGCATCCGCCGCAGATCGCCGCCGTAGCGGTCCAGCAGGAGCCGCGCCCCGTCGCCGAGGCGGGTGGCGGTGCTCTCGTCGTAGCGGCGGTAGCCGCCCGCGCCGAGCGCCTCGACCCGCTGCCGCCAGGGCGCGTCGGCCATCCGCCGGGGCGTGCCCAGCCCGGCGTGGAACAGGGCGCGGGCCGCCGCCACCGCAACCGAGGCGCGGATCCGCGCACCGAGCAGGTCGGCGAGGACCAGGAGCTGGTAGAGCGGTTGCGGGGTGTCGCGCAGACGGATCCCGGCCTCGGCGGCGTAGGTCCGTCCGTGGCGGTCCAGCAGGGCCCGGACGAGGTCCTGGTGGGCGGGGCGCGGGCTCATCGGGTGCCTCCGGGGTTCGGGCGGGGGGCGGGTCGGCGCGGCGTCCGGGCGCTCGGGGCGGCGCGGAACGAGCGACCGCGCAGCGGCACGGCCGACCACTGCGTGCGGGGTACCCGGTCGGCCCGGCCGGAATGCTCGGGCGTCCGGGTGGTCGGCGCCCGACGGTCCGGCGTACGGGTGGTCGGGCGTCCGGGTGGTCGGCGTCGGCCGGCAGGCGGGACGTCGCGGACCCGACCTAGGCTGGTACGGCACCGAACCGCACCACGAAGGCGGCTCCCATGCGCCCCACCGCGAAGTTCTCCCTCAGCTTCGGCCTGGTCACGATCCCGGTGGCCGCCTACAACGCCACCGACGCCGCCGCCTCGGTCAGCTTCGTGCGGATCCACACGGCGGACGGCGGACGGGTCCGCAACCAGCCGGTCTGCTCCCTCGAAGGCACCGAGGTCTCCCCCGACGAGATCGGCCGCGGCTACCGGACCGACGACGACACCATCGTCCCGCTGACCGACGACGACCTGGACGCGCTGCCGCTGCCGACCGCCAGGACCCTGACCATCCTGGCCTTCGTCGCCGGCGGCGACATCGATCCGCTCCAGATCGGCAAGGGCTACTACCTGGGCGCCGACGGCCCCGCGGCGGCCAAGCCCTACGCCCTGCTGCGGGACGCGATGGAGCGGCACCGGCGGGTGGGCCTGGGCAAGATCGCGCTGCACGGCCGGGAGACCCTGGCCATGATCCGGCCGGTGGAGGACGTGCTGGTCATGCAGGTGCTGCTGTGGCCGCACCAGATCCGTCCGATGACCGGTGTCCTCCCGGACCGGGAGGTCAAGGTCGCCGCCGCCGAGGTACGGGCGGCGGAGACGCTGATGGACTCCTTCGGCGGGCTGTCCGAGGAGGACGTGCACGACCACTACCGGGAGGCCCTGGAGGAGATCGTCGCGGCCAAGCTCGCGCACCGCGAGCCCGAGTTCGAGGCCGGCGAGGAGCCGCCGGCGGGCCGGGTGATGGACCTGATGGCGGCGCTCCAGGACAGCGTGCGGGCCGCGAAGCGGGCCCGCGGCGAGCTCGACGAGGCGGCGGAGGCGGACGGCAGCGGCGACGGGCGCCCGACCGGCCGTACGGCGACGAGGACGGCGGCCCGCAAGACCGCTTCCCGGAAGACCGCCGCCGCGGGCAAGACCGCGGCGGCTGGCAGGACCGCGCAGCGCAAGCCCGCCAAGGCCACGGCGGCGGGCACGGGGACGGGGACAGGGACGGGGACGGCGAAGGCCGGTTCCCCGGCCGGGAAGAAGACGACCGCGGCGGCCAGGGGCAGCGGCGCGCAGAAGGCCGCGGGCACGGCCCGGAAGACCGCGGGAACCGCCCGGAAGACCGCGGCGGCCAAGCGGGCCACCGGCCGCGGCCGGAAGGCGGGATGAGGCCCACGCCGGGCCGGGCGTACGGGCCGGGCGCCGCGGGCGGCGACCGGGCGACCGTGGCCGGTCAGCGACAGCCCGTGCCGCCCACCGGCAGCACCCCGTCCATCAGGAACGCGTCCACCTTCTGCCGCACGCACGGGTTGCCGGAGGGGTACGCGGCGTGTCCCTCGCCGTGGTACGTCAGCACCACGCTGCCGTTGCCCAGCGCCCGGGCCATGTGCGCGGCGCCCTCGTACGGTGTGGCCGGGTCGTCGGTGGTGGCGACGAGCAGGGCCGGCGGTGCGTCGTGGGCGGCCACGTCGCGGGAGGAGTCGTCGCCCGGGACGGGCCAGCCGTAGCAGTCCAGCAGTGTCGGGGCGATGTCCGGGCCGAAGAGCGGGGACGCCTGGGTGAGTTCGCGCTGGGCGCGCGGGAAGTCGGCGGGGCCGTAGCGCTCGGAGGTGTCCCGGCAGCTGATCGCCCGGAGGGCCAGTTGGTCCTGGGAGGGCATCGCCGCGGTCGCGGCGAGCCCGGGGCGACGGGCGGCGGTGCCGGTGCTGCCGCCCCCGTTGCCGCTCAGCTGGAGGATCCCGGACCCGTCCCCGTCGCGCAGCTGCGCCAGGGCGTCCCGCAGGGCGGGCCAGCTGTCCCGGCTGTAGAGGGACTGCCGCAGCGCGTAGACATAGGCCGTGCCGTCGACCTGCGTGCCCCGCACCTTCAGCGGATGGTCCGTCAACTTCTGGTACCAATCGGTGAGTTGCCGTCGTACGGTCGCGTCTTCGGAGCCCATCGGGCAGTGGCCGGTGTGCACGCAGTCGGTGGCGAAGTCGTCGAGCACCCGCTGGAAGCCGCGGGCCTGGGCGACCGCGGTCTGCCAGGTGTTCTTGGTCGGATCCTCGACGCTGTCCAGCACCAACCGGCCGGCGGTGCGGGGGAAGGTGTGAGCGTAGACCGAGCCGAGCCGGGTGCCGTAGGAGAAGCCCAGGTAGTTGAGCTTGCGGTCGCCGACGGCGGACCGCAGGACGTCCATGTCCCGGGCGACGTCGGGGGTGCCGACCCAGGGCAGCAGCTCGCCGGAGTACCGGCCGCAGGCTTCGTTGATGCGCTTCTCGTTGGCGCCGAGGCTGTCCGCGCCGGTGCCGCCGGCCGGGGTGTAGCCGGTGCCGCAGGAGATCGGTTCGGTGTGGCCGGTGCCGCGCGGGTCGAAGCTCACCAGGTCGTAGCGCTGGCCGAGGTGAGCGAAGCCGTCGCTGTTGCCGACGAGGTAGTTCACGCCCGAGTCGCCGGGGCCGCCGGGGTTGATGACCAGCGAACCGAGCCGCTTGCCGGGCCCGGTCGCCGGCAGCCGGACCAGTTGCACGCGCAGCGTGCCGCGCTCGGGGTGGGCGTAGTCGCGCGGGACCTCCAGCCGGGCGCACTGGAAGCGGCGCGCGCCGGCGGACGGCGGCGCGGCGCCGGTCGGTGGCGGCGAGCCGTGCGAGGACGGGGACGGTCCGGTGCCGGGGAAGCCCGCCGGACAGGGCTGCCAGGCCGGCCGCTGCGCGTAGAAGCGGGTGAGGTCCGGGCCGGCGGCGGCCGGGTCCGGGCCGGGGGACGCCACCGCGGCCGGAATCCCGGCCAGGGCGCCGGACAGCGCACCCGCCGCCAGCACCGCGAGGGATCCGCGAAGACCCGGCATACCCCGAGGGTAGGGCCGGGGAACCGAACGGGCATCCGGACGCGGTCCCGGGCCGGCCCGGCGGCCAGCACCGGGATGCCGGGCAGCCGCCCGGTCGGCGGGATGCGGGGCAGCGGCCCTCTTCCACACGGCGGCCCAGGGTCTGCCCGCCCCCGACCCGCCGGACGGACGCCAGGGCCGGGACCGCCCGCGGTGAGCGCGGCAGCGGCAGGGGCGTCGGCAGCAGCGCCCCGGCGCGTTTCTACGGTGCGGATGACCGGGGCGGCCTCCAACGTCCTCACCGAACGACTCACTTGAACAGTCCGTTCACAACATCTCATTGACAACGAGGTGCGCGAGAGGGCACTCTGACGGCATGTCATCGACATCGGAGCAGCAGCCCGCATCCGCCCGTCCGGCCGACCCGTTCACTCCCCCCGATCCCGGCCAGGCCCGCGCGCACCGCGCCCACGCCGCCCTCTTCCGCATCGCCGAACGCCATGCGGCCACCGACGAGCAGCGCCGCCGCCAGGTCCACCCCTCGCTCATCGGCCCCCACGAAGCCGTCCGGATCGTCTCGTTCCTGCTCAGCGGCGCCGCCGAACTCCACGACGGCGAAGCGGAGGTGGACCGCGCCGACATCACCGCCGCGCTGAGCCTGGTGCCCATGGCGCGCGGCGACATGGACGAACTGGAAACCGGACTCCTCCAGATGGCGCGCGGCCGCGGCATGACCTGGCAGGAGATCTCCTTCGGCCTCGGCCTGGGCACCCCGCAGGCCGCCCGGCAGCGTTACGAACGACTGGCCGGCCGCACCGCCGCCGACTCCGACGTCACCAGCAGCTCCGACTCCATCAGCAGTTCCGACTCCATCAGCGGCTCCGGCACCGGCGCCGGCCCCGAAGCGGAGTGATGCCATGGCGGGCCCGTTCGCATCGGCAGTAGTCTCCGCGGATGCCTGAACCCACGCCGGCGCTGCCGGCCGGCTACCAGGGGCGGCCGGCGACCGCCGACGACGTGCCGGCCATCCACCGCCTGGTCGCGGAGTGCGAGCGCGCACTGCACGGCCGGGCGCAGACCGACCCCGGCGGCATCGCCGCGGACTTCAACAGGCCGGGCCTGGTGCCGGAGTCGGACACCCTGCTGGTCCATGACGGGGTGGGCCGGTTGGCCGCCCGGGCCTGGGTGAACCGGCGTTCCGAGGTGGACGTCCACCCCGTGCACCGGGGTCGCGGCCTGGGGGCCGCGCTGCTGGACTGGGCCGAGGCCCGGGCCCGCCGGGCCGGGAGCGAGGGGATCGTCCAGACCGTGCCGGACGACGACGCGCACGCCGTCGCACTGCTGCGGTCGCGCGGGTACGCGCCGCTGGTGACCGCCTGGCTGCTGGAGTTCACGATGCCCGACGAGCCGGAGGCGCCCGAGCTGCCCGAGCCGCCCCCGGGCGTCACGATCCGGCCGTTCCGCGCCGGCGACGAGCACGCCGCGCACCGGCTCGTCGAGGACGCCTTCGCCGCATGGCAACCGCGCCGCATGCCGTACGAGGAATGGGCCCGGCACACCGTCGACCGGCCCACCTTCGCGCCCGCCATGTCGCCGCTCGCCTTCGTCGACGGCCAACTCGTCGGCGCCGTCATGTCGTTGGACCTGCACGACACGGGCGAGGGCCTTCTGGAGCAGGTCGCGGTCCACCGCGACCACCGCAACCGGGGCGTGGCCCGCCTCCTGCTGCGCCACGCCTTCCGCGCCTTCCACCGACAGGGCCGGCGGACCTGCACCCTGTGGACCCACTCGGACACCGGCGCGCTCACCCTGTACCTGCGGGTGGGCATGACGGTCAGGCGCAGTTCCACGGTCTTCCGCAAGGGGCTGACGGCAGGCGTCTGAATCGGGCAGCCCCCCGCCCCCGCGGGCGCGCCGACGCCCTCCCCCCTCTGCCGCCCTCCCCCACTCACGTCCTCTCTCCGCTCACGCGTCGAGGCCGCCGCGCTTGACCAGCTGGCCGGCGATCACATTGCGCTGGATCTCGTTGGTGCCCTCACCCACGATCATCAGCGGCGCGTCACGGAAGTACCGCTCCACGTCGAACTCGGCGGAATAGCCGTAACCGCCGTGGATCCGCACCGCGTTGAGGGCGATCTGCAGGGCGGTCTCGGACGCGAAGAGCTTGGCCATGCCGGCCTCCATGTCCACCCTTCGGCCGGCGTCCGCCTCGCGCGCCGCGTACAGGGTGAGCTGACGGGCCGCGGTGAGCGACGTGGCCATGTCCGCGAGGTAGTTGCCGATGGACTGGTGCTGCCAGATCGGCTTGCCGAACGCCTCGCGCTGCCGGGCGTAGGCGAGGGCGTCCTCCAGGGCCGCGCGTCCGACGCCGAGGGCCCGGGCGGCGACCTGGAGCCGGCCGGTCTCCAGGCCCTTCATCATCTGGCCGAAACCCTTGCCCTCGACGCCGCCCAGCAGGGCGTCGTCCGGCGCCCGGCAGTCCTCGAACGACAGCTCGCAGCTCTCCACGCCCTTGTAGCCGAGCTTGGGCAGGTCCCGGGAGACGGTGAGCCCGGGGCCGTGCTCGACAAGGAGGAGGGAGATGCCCCGGTGCGCGGGGGCGGCGGTCGGGTCGGTCTTGCACAGCAGCGCGATCAGTTGCGAGCGGCGGGAGTTGGTGATCCAGGTCTTCGTCCCGTTGATCAGGTAGCCCCCGCCGCGCGCGTCCTTGCGGGCGACCGTGCGCAGGGCCTGGAGGTCGGAGCCCCCGCCCGGTTCGGTCAGCGCCATGGTGGCCCGGATCTCGCCGGTGGCCATCTTCGGCAGATAGCGGCGCTTCTGCTCCTCGGTGCCGTAGCGCACCAGCAGCTTGGCGACGACGGTGTGGCCGCCCATCGCCCCGGCCAGGCTCATCCAGCCGCGCGCCAACTCCTCGGTGACCAGGACGTAGCACGGGGTGGAGACGGGCGTTCCGCCGTACTCCTCGGGGACGGCGAGACCGAAGACGCCGAGCCGCTTCATCCGCTCGATCAGCGCCTCGGGGTAGATGTCGCCGTGCTCCAGTTCCCGGACGACGGGTTTGACGTCCTTGTCGACGAAGTCGTGCACCGTGCCGACGACGCTCTGCTCGTCCTCCGAGAGGACATCGAGGGTGCTCATCCGTGACACTCCTTGTCTCCACCGGGGCCTCGACTGCGGCCGGAACGCGCCCCGTTCGACCGGATACCCTCGTGCATGCTCACGCGAGCAGCGAGGAGCGGGCAACGGGGGATGCCGCCATGCGGGGGACGGACGGCCGGGGCGGACGGTGTTCGACGACCGCGCGCGTGGCCCGGCCCGCCCGGCCGGCCGGCCCGCCGGCGCCCGGCCGCCCTCGCCGGACCCGGAGAAAGGCCCATGACCGACAACGCCCCGCACGTTCCCGACCTCGCCCGCGCCGCCGACGGCACCCGGCTCGCCTACCAGCGCCGGGGCACGGGACACCCCCTCGTCCTGCTGTCCGGGCAGGCCAACAACCACCACTGGTGGGACCCGGTGCGGGCGGACTTCCACGGCACGCACACCACGATCACCCTCGACTACCGCGGCACCGGTGACAGCGAAGCACCGCAGGACGGCTACTCCACACGGCAGTTCGCGGACGACGTCATCGCGGTGCTCGACGCCTCGGGTGTCGAGCGGGCCGACGTCTACGGGACCTCCATGGGCGGCCGGGTCGCCCAGTGGGTCGCCGCACGGTACCCCGAGCGGGTCCGGCGGCTCGTCCTGGGCTGCACCTCCCCGGGCGGCCCGTACGCCGTGGAACGCGACGCTTCCGTGCGGCGCGCCCTGGCCCACCCCGACCCGGAGACCGCGCGCCGGACCCTGGTGGACCTGATGTACTCCCCCGCCTGGCGCGCCGACCACCCCGGCCCCTACCCGACCCTCGGCGACCCCCACATGCCCCCGCACGCCCGCCGCGGACACCTGGTGGCCAGCAACGCGCACGATGCCTGGGACGCGCTCCCCGACATCGGCGCGCCCACCCTGATCCTCCACGGCGACCAGGACCAGCTCACCCCGCCGGACAACGTCCCGCTGCTCGCCGCCCGCATCCCGGACGCCAGGACACACCTCTTCCGCGGTGCCCGGCACGCCTACTTCCACGAGCGCCGCGCGGAGGCCGGCGGCCTGGTCGCGGCGTTCCTGGGCGGCTAGGGCGCGTGCCAGGCGCCGCGGAGATCCGTCCGATGCGCCCTAGGACCGGTCCCCCGCCGGCGGCGCCGCGCCCGGGTGCGTCGCCCGGCCCGCGGTGGTCAGTGTGCACCGACCGTCCTCGCAGGAGCGCTGGAGACGGCCCCTACGCCCCGCTGGCGCCGCGCGCCCTGCGCGACCTCGTCCCGGACCTGCCGGAGCACGATGTGTATCTGTGCGGACCCCCCCGGTATGGCACGGGCCGCAACCTCCGCACTGGCGAGATGTTTAGTGATCGTTTATTGCGGCTCGGCAGGATGTGGAGCGTCGAGAAGGAACCTGCGCAGGGGACGGTATGGCCAAGCTGTATCTGGAGAAGCTCAAGTGCGTCACGACCGAGGGCTGGAGCGGCTTCGATGAACCGAGGCTCGTCGTCCAGGACCGCGGCACCGTGTGGAACGGAACGGTGCTGGGAGATCGGATGTACACCGTCAAGTACGACTGCGACTTCACGGGGACGATCGCCGTCTCGCTCGGGGAGGCCGGCACCTCGGGCGGGGACGGCAAGCTCGGGGAGCAGTGGATCACGGACACGCCGGGCGAGCGCACTCTGCGCTTCAGGGCGGACGGCGCCGAGTACAGGCTGCTGTACGCGGTGGAGTAGGCGGCTCGGCGAGACGGTGCCCTTCGTTGCGGTGTCGGCGATCAACCAGCATTCACGTATGCGGTGTTGGGCAGTGCGCCACAATGCCCCCATGACCGATGACCAGTCCCGAATTCCCGCCCGTGCGCTGCTGCGTCGCCCCGGGGACGGTGAGCTCATAGACGTCGCCGGTGTCGCGCACTTCTTCCGGTTGACCGGCGAACACACGGGCGGGCACTTCGCCTTCGAGGAGTTCAGCCTCGCCCCTGGAGCGATCGGCGCCAGACCGCATGTGCACGAGGGGCACGACGAGTACTTCTACGTCCTGGAGGGCGAGTTGACGCTGCACACCGGGGACGGCGAGGTGACGGCCGGTCCCGGGCATCTGCTCGCCGCGACCCGCGGCACCCCGCACGGCTTCCGCAATGCGGGCCCGACCCTCGCACGCGCCCTGTGTCTCTACACTCCCGCCGGCTACGAGGACTACTTCCGCGACGTCCACGCCGCGGTGAGCGCCGGGGCCGAAGCGACCGATGAACTGCTGGCCGAATTCCGCAGCCGCTACCGGACCACTTCCTACCAGGTTCCCCCGGCATCGTTGCCCGCCTCAGCTCACGAGGACGCGCCCCGGTCGAACCATTAGCCTGCGCCGCAGCGCTTCACCGCGTCCGGCCTCAGTCGAGACAGAACTCGTTGCCCTCGATGTCCTGCATCACGATGCAGGACTCATCGACGCCATCGGCAGGCAGCAGTTGCACGCGGACCGCACCGAGCGCGACCAGTCGTGTGCACTCGGCCTCAAGCGCGGCCAGGCGCTCTTCGCCCACCAGTCCGGTGCCGACCCGCACGTCGAGATGCACCCGGTTCTTGACGACCTTTCCCTCGGGAACGCGCTGAAAGAACAGTCGCGGGCCCACACCTGAGGGATCCTTGCAGGCGAACGCTGAACCCTGACGCTCAGGCGGCAGCGAACGATCGTAGGCGTCCCACGTGGCGAACCCCTCCGGTGGCGGCGGTACGACGTACCCCAACACCTCGCACCAGAAACGAGCGACGCGCTCAGGTTCAGCGCAGTCGAAAGTGACTTGGACCTGCCTGATCGATGACATCGGCGCACCATAGCAGGGGGCCCGCGAGAGCGGCACGGCCCAGGCGGAGTGGCCCAGCGTCGGAACGTCGCCTGGAAGCGGGTCAGAGCTCCACGTGCACCGCACCTGTGTGCCGGCCCTCCACCAGCTCCCGCAGTGCGCGCGGTGCCTGGTCGAGCCCGTTCAGCACGGTGCGGGGGAAGGTGAGCGTGCCGTCCCGCAGTGCGCGGGCGAAGAAGTCGGTCCACTCAGGGATGATGTCGAGGTGATCGAAGAGCGCCGCGCCCCGCAACGTGACGCCGCCCGAGATGAGGGCATGGGGGTCGATCTCCGTGACGGCCGAGTCGCCCAACTGCCCGGCCAGCGCGCCGATCAACGCGATGCGCGCCCCGCGTCGGGCCAACGCCATCGCCGACTTCAGCTGCTCGCCACCCACGTTGTCGACGACCACGTCGAGCCCGTCCGGCGCGGCGGCCCGCAGTTGTTCGTCGAGGGAGCCGGCGTTGCGCAGCACCACGGCGTCGTAGCCCAGTTCCTTCGTCAGGATGTCGGCCTTGCGCGGTGAGCTGGTGGAGCCGATGACCCGGGCCGCGCCGCGCAGCCTGGCGATCTGCCCGGCCAGGGAGCCCACACCACCGGCCGCGCTGGTCACGAACACCGTGTCGCCCTGGCGGACTTCACCGGCACGCACGACACCCAGGTAGGCCGCGGCGCCTTGCGAGAGGTGCGCGGCCGGGTAGGGCATCGCACCTGGGTCCAGGCGCTGGACGGCCTGGGCGTCCAGCGCCGCGTACTCCCGCCAGCCACCGGTCTGACTGGCAACCAGATCCCCCACCCGCAGACCGCTGTCGCCCGCGTCCACGACCTCTCCGATACCGGGCCCCGGCACGCAGGCGCCGACGTCGAACGGCCGCATCGGCAACTCGCCGCGGCCACGGATCAGTTCGCTCATGATGGTGAGGACGGCCAGTGTGGTCGTGCGGACGAGCACCTGGCCCGGCCCCGGCACGGGCACCGGGGCCTCCACGACGGCGAAGTGCTCCTCGGACGGCACACCCGTGGGACGGGTGAGGAGGTGAACCTCTCGATGGGTCGCCGGGACGGCGAATGCTGCGGACATGCGCTGACTCCTGATCTCGTCCGGTCAATACCGCGGGAACCCGGTCCTGCCGGCAGGACCGTGGCACCCTGCCCCAAAAAACTCCCCCTCCACGTCCCAAGATCCCGGTTCTGCTGTCGGCGAAGCAGCCCAGCCCACGCGCTGCACTGGGGGCGTGCAGCGGTGCCGCCACCGCCAAGTCGTCGTGCCGCTTTGGCGACGCGCCGCCGCGGCATACCGGTGCAGTGCGGCACCGAGCCCCGCCGCCCGACGTTCCGGTCGTCCGGTTGGTGCGGCGACCGGCCACCGAACGCCGGGGCAGCGGGCCGACGTTGTTGGGGATCGAACCCGTCGGGCTCGACCGCCTGGCCGGCGCCGCAACGCCTCGACGGATTACGCCTGTTGGCCACGTCGGGTGGCAAGATGGGCGGCGTGACGTCGTTCGATGGGGCTGCTCGCATTTCACCGTCGTCCGGTAGCGCGATCGAGTTCCGGCGCGTGGGGGACGGGGTGCCGGTCGCTGCACATGAACGGGCCGTCCTGGACGTGTCCAGTGGCGCGCTGGGGTGGCGTGGGATCGCGGTGGAGGGCGGCCGGATGCCCGGCTGGGAGGTGACGGACCTGGTCGTCGAGCAGCATATGGTGGCGTTGAATCTGGACGCCGAGCCGTTGGTGTTCGAGCGGGTGGTGGGTGGCCGGCCCCGGATCGTCACCATGCCACCCGGGTCGGTCTGGGTGAATCCGGCAGGTCACCCCATCACGCATCGGATCCGGGCGCACTCGCACTACCTGAACCTGACCCTGGACGACCAGCGGCTCGCGCTGCTGACCGGACGGGACGACCTGGTGCTGCGCGGTGCGGTCGGGGAAAGCAGCCCGCAGCTCGCTGCCCTGATGACCGCGGTGTCGGCTGAAGCGCGTCAAGGCGGACGTCACGGCACCACGCTGCTCGACACGCTGGCGCTGGCGGTGGCGTCCCTGCTGCATCAGGACTTCTCCGTCCGGCCTGCCGTGCGGGAACCGTCCGGCGCGCTCAGCGCCCGACAAGTGTCCGCCGCGACGGAGTTGATGCGCTCGCGACTGGCGGAGGGGGTATCGGTGGTCGAACTCGCCGCGTCGGCCGGGTACAGCCCGGACCATTTCACTCGCTGCTTCCGACGGGCGACCGGAGACACCCCGCACCGGTATCTGACGCGTCTGCGGGTGGAGGAGGCGCGGTGTCTGCTGCTGGGCACCGCCCGCACTGTGGCAGACATCGCGGCCGCCACCGGCTTTGCCGACCACGCACACCTGACACGCACCCTGCGACGTGCCTTGAACGTGACGCCCAGCGAACTCCGAAGGTCCTGACCCTCGCGACGGACGGCTTTCCGCGGTATCCGGGCGAGAGTGTCCGTCGGTTTCGTTCACCACAGGGGCGCGGTCGGGTTCAAGCACCGGCGGGCCGAGTGGCAGCAGGCTGATCTCCGAAGCGGAAGAGCCCAAGGCTGAAGGAGACACGGACATGAGCGAGTTCGCGAACAAGGTCGCGGTGATCACTGGCGCTGCGACCGGGGTGGGCCGGGCCACCGCCCTGGCGCTGGCCGAACGAGGCGTCCAGGTCGCGCTCGCGGACATCAACGTCGAGGAAGGCCACAAGACGCTGGCGATGGTGGAGGAAACCGGTGGTGGGGGCATCTTCGTCGCCACCGATGTCCGCCGCGAGGACCAGGTGCAGGCGATGGTCCGGCAGACGCTCAAGGAGTTCGGAGCACTGCACTACGGCGTCAACAACGCCGGGGTCACCCAACAGGCGGCCCCCCTCACACGACAGTCCGAGGCCGTTTTCCACGAGGTGATGGACACCAACGTCAAGGGCGTGTGGCTGGGGATGAAGCACACCCTGCCGCACATCGTCGCCGCGGGCGGTGGGGCCGTGGTCAACACCGCGTCGGGCTTCAGTACCACCGCCGCGGCCGGAGTGGCCTTCTACGTGGCTTCCAAACACGCGGTCCTCGGACTGACCCGGTCCGCCGCGCTGGAGTTCATCGATCAAGGGGTGCGGGTCAACGCGGTGCTGCCGGGAGGCATCGACACCCCGATGGTGCAGCGGTTCTCGGCGCTCAATCCCGATCTGATGGATCAGACCGCGGCCGCCCATCCCATCGGCCGCATCGCCCGGCCCGAGGAGATCGCCAACGCGATCGTCTGGTTGCTGTCGGACGCCGCAAGCTTCGCCGTGGGCTCTCCGCTGGTCATCGACGGGGGCTACACCACGCGGTGAGACCGAGGCACGGGACGGCGTCCAACTCGTGGGAGCGCATGCGCCCCTGGCTTCCGACGCTGAGTGCACTGGCGGCGAACTCGCCCTACTGGGCCGGCCAGGACACGGGATAGGCCAGCTGGCGCGCCATGGTGTGCGGCCGCCTGCCCGTAGCCGGACCGCCACCGTGCTTCGAGTCCTCGGCGCACTTCGAAGAACTCGTCCAAGGGCTCATCGCGGTGGGAGCCGTGACGGATCGAGCCGGCTCGTTCTGGGGCGTGCGCCCCTCGCACCACGTACCCGCCCTGGAGGTGCGTGTCCGCGACGCGTTGCTGGTTCCCGAGGACACCATCCTGCTCGCTGCCGTTGGCCGGGCCCCGGCGGCAACCGCCCTGCATGCTGTCCGTTCAGGTGTTCCGGCTCCCCGCCCGGCAGCGGAGATGCTCCGCGCGGCCGGCCGGTGCGCGGCTCGTGACGGACTGGCCGGACAGGGCATCGACCTGGCCACCGGCACGCTCGTGCTCGCCGGCCGGGCGGGGGACGCGGATGCGGTCCAGGACCGGGATCAGCCGCGGGGCATCGCCTGCGCCGTTCGGGTGGCCGGGCGCCGGTTCTCGTCGAGCGGCGCACGACCGGCGGGGTGTCGGCGGATCGCTTGGGGCCACGGAGCGCGCGGTCGTCGGGAGGGGCGGGCGTCGGTCGGCGGGCGCCCGTTGCGGTGGAGAAACCTTGTGGACGACGGTGCAGCCGGCTGCTCGCGGCCCGATACTTGATCCGCCGGAGCAGTCCGACGGAAAGGTCACCCGATTGGCTGATCGCCCATCAGGAAATGCAGCATGAGGTCGGCATCAGTCCCGCCGAAAGCCGCCGTTCGGCGCCCTGGGACGCCGAGACCGAGAGCCTGCGAAACCACATCTGACCTGTAAAAAGCCAGGTCATGGCCGTGCTTGTCGAGGATCCCTGGAAGGTACCCATGAGGATGTTGATCAACGTCGCCGAGACCGTGGTGGCGGACGCCCTGCGCGGGATGGCCGCGGCGCATCCGGAGCTGGTGGTGGACGTGGCGAACCGGGTGATCGTGCGGCGGGACGCGCCGGTGGCCGGGAAGGTGGCGCTGCTCTCCGGCGGGGGGAGCGGGCACGAGCCGTTGCACGGGGGGTTCGTGGGGCCGGGGATGTTGGACGCGGCGTGTCCGGGGGAGGTGTTCACCTCGCCGGTGCCGGATCAGATGGTGCGGGCCGCGACGGCGGTGGACGCCGGGCGCGGGGTGTTGTTCGTGGTGAAGAACTACACCGGCGACGTGCTGAATTTCCGGATGGCTGCGGAGCTGGCGGAGGACGAGGGGGTGCAGGTCGCCAGCGTGCTGGTCGACGACGACGTCGCGGTGCGCGACTCGACCTTCACCGCCGGGCGGCGCGGGACCGGGGCGACGCTGTTCGTGGAGAAGATCGCGGGGGCGGCGGCGGAGGAGGGAATGCCGCTGGAGCGGGTGGAGGCGGTGGCCCGGAAGGTCGTGGCGTCGTCGCGGAGTCTGGGGGTGGCGCTGAGCGCCTGCTCGACGCCGGCCAAGGGCGGCCCGACGTTCGACCTTCCGCCGGGCGAGCTGGAGTTGGGGGTGGGGATCCACGGCGAGCCGGGGCGGGAACGGCGGGCGATGATGACCTCGCACGAGATCGCGGACTTCGCGGTGGACGCGATCCTGGAGGATCTGCGACCGCGGCTGCCGGTGCTGGTGCTGGTGAACGGGATGGGGGCGACGCCGCTGCTGGAGCTGTACGGCTTCGGCGCGGAGGTGCACCGGGTGCTCGACGAGCGCGGGGTCACGGTCGCCCGTACGTTGGTGGGGAACTATGTGACGTCGCTGGACATGGCCGGCTGCTCGGTGACGTTGTGTCAGGTCGACGAGGAGTTGCTGCGGTTGTGGGACGCGCCGGTGGCGACGGCCGGGCTGCGGTGGGGGCGCTAGCGCGAGCGGCAGGAGGGGTGCGCCGGGGGCGGAGTGGGGTGTCGTGGGCGGCGGTGGGTCGCCGTTGGCGGTACGTGGGTGTCGCAAAAGGCGGCAGTCACTTGGGAGTCGGGTGTGCAGAGGGGTGATGGTGTGGTGGACACCGGGTTTGACGCCGGGTTCTTCGTGCGGTGGATGGTGGCGGCGGCCGGTCTGGTCGAGCGGGAGGCCGGGCGGCTCACGGAGCTGGACTCGGCCATCGGCGACGCCGATCACGGAGCCAATATGCAGCGGGGGTTCGCCGCGGTGGTGAAGACGCTGGAGAGCGAGCCGCCCGCCACGCCCGGGGCGGTGCTGGTCACCGTGGGGCGGCAGCTGATCTCCACAGTGGGGGGTGCTTCGGGGCCGCTGTACGGGACGCTGCTGCGGCGGGCCGGGAAGAGCCTGGGCGAGGCGTCGGAGGTGACGGTGCCGGAGTTGCAGGCGGGGCTGCGGGCCGGGGTCGAGTCGGTGCGGGAGCTCGGGGGTGCCGCGCCCGGCGACAAGACCATGGTCGACGCCCTGCTGCCGGGCGTGGAGGCGCTGGGGACCTCGCTCGACGCGGCGGCCGGGGCGGCCGAGGAGGGGGCGTTGGCGACGGTGCCGATGCGCGCGCAGAAGGGGCGGGCCAGCTATCTCGGGGAGCGCAGCATCGGGCATCAGGACCCGGGGGCGACGTCCTCGGCGCTGCTGTTCGCGGCCCTCGCGGAGGTGGCGCGATGAGCGGCGAGGACCGCGTGGTGGGTGTGGTGCTGGTGTCGCACAGCAAGGCGGTCGCGGAGGCGGTCGCGGAGCTGGCGGTCGGGCTGACCGGGGACGGCCCGAAGGTGCCGGTGGCCGCGGCCGGCGGCACGCCGGACGGGGGGCTGGGGACGAGCGCCGAGCTGATCGCGTCGGCGGCGCGGAAGGTGGACCGCGGCGCGGGGGTCGCGCTGCTGGTCGACCTCGGCAGCGCGGTGCTGACGGTGAAGGCGCTGATCGCGGAGGGCGACGAACTCCCGGCGGACGCCCGGCTGGTGGACGCACCGTTCGTCGAGGGGACGGTGGCCGCCGTGGTCAGCGCGTCGGCCGGGGCGGACCTGGCGGCGGTCGTGGCGGCGGCCGAGGAGGCGTACGGCTACCGCAAGCGGTGAGCGCCCGGCCCCGCGGGCGTGCGCTCAGGGTTTGCGGGCGACCGCGGCGTAGCAGGCGGCCTCGGCGTCGGTGACGTGGGTGGCGTCCTCGGGGCGGTCGGGGCGCCACTGGTGGGAGAGGGTGACGCCGGGGTCGAGGAGTTCCCAGCCGTCGAAGAAGCGGAGGAACTCGGCGCGGGTGCGGAACTGGAGCTCGGTGCCCGCCTCGCGGTAGATCCCGAGGATCCGGTTCATGGTGTCGGGGCTGTAGTCCGCGGTGGCGTGGGTCATCGCCAGCGTGCTGCCGCTGGGGAGGGCGGCCTTGAGGGTTTCCACCACGGTGTGCGCGCGGTCCCGGCCGTCGTCGGTGACGAAGTGCATCAGGGCGTTGAGGCTCAGGGCGACCGGCCGGGTCAGGTCGAGCGTGTCGAGGAACTGCGGGGCGCTCAGGATGCCGGCGGGCTCGGTGACGTCGGCGGGCACGTAGGCGGTGCGTCCCTGGGGGGTGCCGCGGAGCAGGGCCGCGGCATGGGCGAGGACGATGGGGTCGTTGTCGGTGTAGACGACGCGGGCGTCGGGGGCGGTGCGCTGGGCGATCTCGTGGAGGTTGGGCGGGGTGGGGATGCCGGTGCCGATGTCCAGGAACTGGCGCAGGCCGGCGCCGGCGAGGTGCCGGGTGGCCCGGTGCATGAACTCGCGGTTGATCCGGGCGGCCACCAGGGCCGCGGGGAAGACGCCCAGGACGCTGCCGGCGGCCATCCGGTCGGCCAGGAAGTTGGTCTTGCCGCCCAGCATGTAGTCGTAGATGCGGGCCGAGTGCGCCCGGTCCAACTGCAGGTCCACCACGGGCTCGTGCTCGGTCATCGCGCGCTGCCTCCCCGCCTTCGGATGGTCGCCGGCCGGGCACCGCCCGCGCGAGCGGCGTCCGACGGGGAGAGCACTGCCCGGTGGGTGGGCGTTCATGCGCCGGAGCACCACCCGGGCGCGGGCACCTGCCGTCCGCGCCGGGCCCGGTGGTCGCGGGTGGGCGGCGGCGCGCGGGATCTGGTCGTTCTCGGTCACGAGTAGTCATATGAATACGGAGCGCAGGAATATTTGTCGCCGGGTGCCACAAATCGGCTTGGTTTCCTGTTGATTGGAAGGTGAGGGCAAACCGTCCTCCCGACGCGGCCGCCGTCCTCGGTGGCGCCGCGCCGGTGCACGGCAAACGGAACGAGGACGGCGCGTGAGCACACACCGGAACCGACTTCTGCCGGCCAGACGGCCGGACCGTGCCGTCCTGCCGGAGATAGTCGCCCCGCAGGAAGCGGGCCGGCGGCTGGCGCTCACCTTCCAGGCGTTCCTGGCGACCCACGCCCGGAAGTGGCTGGCCTACGCCTATCTGCACACCGGCAGCGAGGACGCGGCCCACGAGGTGACCCGGGCCGCGTACGAACAACTCGGCCGGGTGTGGCCGCACGCGCTGCGGCAGGCGTCGGTGGAGGCGTACGCCTGGGCGGTGCTCAAGGAACGGGTCATGGAGTGGCTCTACGACCGTCGGCAGCCGACCGCGCTCACCGAGACCGCCGCCTTCGCCGTCGTCACCCACGCCCTGCTGCGCGAGTGCCAGCAGCAATTCGCGATGCTGGAGAGCCAGTTGGGGCTCTATGCGGCGATCTCGCGGCTGCCGGAGCGGCAGTGCGACGTGATCGTGCTCCGGCACGTCATCGGCTACGGCGACGCGCAGATCGCCGCGCTGCTGGGGGTGGACGAGGTCACCGTGCGCTCGTACGCGAGCCGGGGCAAGCGGAAGCTGGCCGCCGCGCTCGGCATCGATCAGGGATAGCCGGCCCGGGAACGGCCGGACGGTTCAGCGGGAGTCGAACATGGGGGAACGGAAGATGACGAGAGCGCACCGGTATCCGGGCGGGCGGCGGGAGACCGTCGAGTCGCTGCTCAGCGCCGCGGCGGCGGTGGCCGGGATCGACGGGCTGGCCGACTTCAGCGCGCTGGACGACGCGGGGGCGCTCGACGGGCTGGGCTGTCTGGCGCCCGCGCCCGCGGCGGCGGGGCGGGGCGCGGAGCCGCCGCCCGCGGTGGTGCCGCCGCCGGTGGGGCCGGGGCGGGCCGCCCCCAGCGGGTATCCCACCGCGCGGGACGAGGCCGTCCACGAACTCCAGTTGGCCTGCGCGCTGGTGGTGAACGCGGCGGCGGCCGCGGCGAGCCTGGAGCGGCTGGTGAACGACCACCACATCGATCCGGAGGGGGCGCTGGTCTTCGGCTGCCTGCTGCACATCACCGGGCGGTCCGCGGCGGCGCGCTTCTGGTGGCTGTTCGGCGCCGGGGCCGGCAGCCGGACCGCCGCGTACTGCCTGTATCTGGCGCACCGCGGGGACGGCGAGTTCCGTGACGCGACCTACTGGCGCGAGCAGGCCGCGCACACGCCCGACGAGGGGCCCCGGGCGGTGGCGGCGTTCGACGAGAAGCAGCTGCTGCCGGACGAGGCCCGGCACAACCTCCTCGTCCAGTGGCACAGCGGGTTGGCGCCGACCCTGCCGACCGCGCTGGAGAACGTGATCAACCGGCTGGTGGTGGAGGGGGACGACGAGGACTTCGGCGCCATCCCCCGGCCGTCGCCGACGCTGGTGGAGGACCTGGGGCGGGCCCTCCACTGACGTCGACGGCGGTACGCTCAGACGAAGTTGACGCCTTGGGCGAGCGGGAGGTCCGCGGAGTAGTTGACGGTGTTGGTGGCCCGGCGCATGTAGGCGCGCCAGGCGTCGGAACCGGACTCCCGGCCGCCGCCGGTCTCCTTCTCGCCGCCGAAGGCGCCGCCGATCTCCGCCCCCGAGGTGCCGATGTTGACGTTGGCGATGCCGCAGTCGGAGCCGTCGGCGGCCAGGAACCGCTCGGCCTCCCGCTGGTCGCGGGTGAAGATGCTGGAGGACAGGCCCTGCGGTACGCCGTTCTGCAGGGCGATGGCCTCGTCGAGGGTGCGGTAGGTCAGGACGTAGAGGATCGGCGCGAAGGTCTCGGTGGCGACGATCCCGGTCTGGGCGGGCATCCGGACGAGGGCGGGGCGGACGTAGGCGGCGTCCGGCGCCTCGTCGGCGAAGTGGCGGTCGCCGCCGACGAGCACGGTGCCGCCGGCGCGCCGCGCCTGCGCCAGCGCCTCGGTCATCGCGGTGTGCGCGGCGGTGCCGATCAGCGGTCCGACGAGGGTGTCCGGGTGGTAGGGGTCGCCGATCGGCAGCTGCGCGTAGGCGTGCGCGATGCGCTCGACGAGGCGGTCGGCGAGGTCCTCGTGGACGATCAGCCGGCGCAGGGTGGTGCAGCGCTGGCCCGCGGTGCCGGCGGCGGCGAAGACCACGCCGCGGACGGTGAGGTCGAGGTCGGCGGAGGGGGTGACGACGGCGGCGTTGTTGCCGCCGAGCTCCAGCAGACAGCGACCGAAGCGGGCGGCGACCCGGGGTGCCACCTGCCGTCCCATCCGCACCGAGCCGGTGGCGCTGACCAGGGCCACGCGGGGGTCGTCGGCGAGCAGTTCGCCGTGTTCCGGTCCGCCGAGCAGCAGGTGGTGGACGCCGGGCGGGGCGCCGGTGTCGGAGGCGGCGCGGGCGAGCAGGGCGGTGCAGGCGAGCGCGGTGAGCGGGGTCAGCTCGGACGGCTTCCAGACCACCGGGTCGCCGCAGACCAGGGCGACGGCGGTGTTCCAGGACCACACGGCGACGGGGAAGTTGAAGGCGGAGATCACGCCGGCGACGCCGAGCGGGTGCCAGCTCTCGGAGAGGCGGTGGCCGGGGCGTTCGCCGGCGATGGTGCGGCCGTAGAGCTGGCGGGAGAGGCCGACCGCGAAGTCGCAGATGTCGATCATCTCCCGGACCTCGCCGAGCGCCTCGGAGCGGATCTTGCCGGCTTCGAGGGTGACGAGGTCGGCCAGGTCCTCCTGGTGGGTGGTGAGGAGTTCGCCGAGCCGCTTGACCAGGGCCCCGCGGACCGGGGCGGGGACGGTGCGCCAGGCGAGGAAGGTGCGGTGGGCGTCGGCGAGGGCGGCCTCGGCCTGTTCGGGGGTGGTGGCGGGCAGACGGGCGAGGACGGCGCCGGTGAGCGGGGTGCGGGCGGCGATCGTGGCGCCGGTTCCGGGGTCCTGCTCCGGGTACCCGTCGAGTCCGGCGGCGCCGCAGTGGCGCAGCGCGGTGCTGGCGCGGGCCCGCAGGGCGTCGGTGCCGGGGAGGCCGAGGGTGGCGGGGTGCGCGCTGACGGTCATCGATATCTCCCTTGACTGCGAGGGGCGCTAGGGGGTGGCGGTGGTCGGGGTGTCCAGGGTGCGGAGGGCGGCGTCGGCGTGCAGGGCGGACAGGGCCCGGCGCAGGGAGCGGTCCTGCTGTTCGGCGTAGAGCGCGAACGGGTCGAGGACCGGGCGGTCCAGGGCCGCGGAGAGGCGGTGGGCGTCGAAGGGGGTGCCGTCGCGGCGCGGGTCGCGGGTGCCGTCGCCGGTGAGGTTGGAGTGGAAGATGCCGGCGGCGGAGCGGGGCAGGAAGTCCTCGTAGACGAGGGGGTGGGCGGTCAGCCAGCCGTCGGCGAGCAGGTCGGCGAGGGCGGCGGGCGGGCGGCGGCCGTCGCGGGGGCGGTCGGTCACCGGGCGGTAGGTGAAGAACGCCAGCCGTTCGGCGGCGAGTTCGGTCTCGGTGCGGGGGAAGTCGCGCTCCCACAGGGCGCGGGCGGTGGCCTGCCGGTCGGCGTCGGGCCGGTCGGCGGTCCGGCGGTCGGTCTCGGCCATGAGGGCGTCGTAGCGGGCCCGGCCGCCGGGGGTGAGGGCGATGCCGCGGGCCTCGACCTCGCCGAAGCGCACGCGCAGGGCGCCGCGGGTGAGCCGGCCGTCGGGGTCGCGGAAGGTCCGGGGTTCGGCCAGGGCCCGGAAGGAGGTCTGGCGCAGCAGCACGTCCGGGCCGGCCCAGCGCGGGGGTCCCTGGATGCGGTCGATCATGGTGATGCCGCGCTCCCCCATCCGCCGGTAGAGGGCGTCGATGTCCAGGACGCGCGGGGTGAGGTGGTTGACGTGGGTGGTGGTGACCCCGCCGATGTCGGCGGCGACCGCGGAGATCCGTTCCAGTTCTGCGTACCAGGCGCGGTCGACGGGCTCGGTGGAGAGGGTGAACGCGCCGACGGCGAGGGCGAGGAAGCGTTCCGCCGCGGGGTCGTCCAGGCCGTGGTCGCGTTCCGCGCGCGCGGCGAGGTCCAGGAGTTCGGGCGGGAAGAGGCGACGGCGGGCGAGGAAGGAGTCCAGGCGGGCTTCCAGGTCCGGGTCGAAGAAGCGGCGGTCGCCGGTGGTGAGGAGGGAGGTGAAGACGCGGAAGGGGTTGCGGTCGAGTTCGTCGGGGTCGATGGGGCGGAAGGCGGTGGAGACGACGGGGACCGCGCCGATGTCGCCGTCCCTGAGGTCGTAGAAGCCGACCGGGCGCATGCCGAGTGCGGCGAAGACCTGGGCGGCCTGGCGGAGTTCGGCGGGGGTGCCGACGCGGATGGCGCCGTGCCGCTCGGCGGTGACCCGGTCGATGCTGCCGAGCCGGCCGGCCTCCGGGTCGCGGTCGGCGACCTCGTCGTTGATCTGCCCGGCGACCTCCAGGAGGGTGGTGTAGGCGGGGACTTCGGTGCCGTACATGTCGGACAGCCGGCGGGCGAACGCGGCGCGCAGCCGCCAGGTGGGGATCAGGGCCATGGGGAATCCTTTCCCGGGTCCGGCGGGGTGCGGGCCTGCCCGGTGGGTCGTGGTCGGACACCGCCTAGATGATGTGGGCTTCGGGGCGGGTGGCGGGCCGGCCGTCGAAGCGGGTGGCGGCGAGCGGTCCGACGTCGAGGAAGGGTTCGCGGCGCAGGTAGAGATCGCGGACGATCTCGCCGACGGCGGGGGCCTGGAGGAAGCCGTGGCCGGAGAAGCCGGTGGCGTAGAGGAAGCGGCCGGGATGCGGGGCCTCCCCGATGAGGGCGTTGCGGTCGGGGGTCATCTCGTAGAGGCCGGCCCAGCCGCCGGTGACCGGCAGGTCGGCCAGTGCCGGGGCCCGGCGAGCCGCGGCGGCACGGAACGGGGTGAGCCACTCGCGACTGAACTCCCGTGCATATCCCGACTGTTGGGCCGGGTCGGAGAGGCCGACGAGCAGTCCGTCGGCGCCGTCGTTGTGGAAGTAGAGGGTGGAGGCGTAGTCGAGGGTGAAGGGGATGCGGGGCGGGCGGGGGCTCAGCGGCCCGGTGAAGGCGATCTGGCGGCGCAGCGGGGTGACCGGCAGGGTGACCCCGGCCAGGGCGCCGACCTCGGCGGACCAGGCGCCGGCGCAGCAGATCACGGTGGGGGTGCCGACGGTGCCGTGCGGGGTGCGGACGGCCTGGAGGTGGCCGTCGGCGGTGTCGATGGCGGTGACCGGGCAGCGGGTGCGGACGGTGGCGCCGAGCCGGCGGGCCGCGCGGAGGTAGCCGGCGACGGCGGCCTGGGGGGTGGCGTAGCCGTCGGTGGGCGAGTAGGCGGCAGCGACCAGGGTGCCGGGGTCGACGTAGGGGCAGAGGTCGCGGGCGGCGCGGGGGGTGATCAGGCGGCTGGGCACGCCGTGGGCGTTCTGGATCTCGACGCCCCGGGCGAAGGTGTCCCGTTCGGCCTCGTCGCCGAGGAGGAAGAGGTAGCCGACGGAGTCCAGGCCGATGTCGGCGCCGGGGCGGCGGGCGAAGTCCCGCCAGGCGGCCAGGCTGCGCACGCCGAGCCGGATGTTGAGCGGGTCGGAGAACTGCGCGCGGACCCCGCCGAGGGGTTTGCCGGACGAGCCGGAGGCGGGCAGGTCGCGCTCCAGCAGCAGCACCCGGCCGGCGCCGGCCTCGGCCAGGTGGAAGGCGATGCTCGCGCCGATCACCCCGCCGCCGATGATCACGACGTCGGCGGTGGCGGGGAGCGGGGCGGAGTGCGGGTCGGGATCCGAGGGAGCCGAAGCCGTGGGGTGGGCCATCCGGGCCGCCTTCCCGTCGTCGCGTGGGCGCGTGGGTGCTCCGGTCGCCGACACAGCGGCGGGGCCGGTGCCCTTCGATGGTGACCGGCCGGTGGTCGGCCGTCCATGCAGAGTCGTTGGAAGTGATCTGTGAGGAGGTGTGGGGCCCCGGGGGTTTGCGGCCCGTCCGGTGGATCAGGGCCCGGCGGGGCGCGGGTGGCACCGGTGGCCGCTGGGTAGGGTCCCGCCGTGGAATTGCCGGGGGTGCAGCTGCGGACGCTGCTGGAGCTGACCCGGAGCCGCACGATGACCGCGGCGGCCGCGGCGCTGGGGTACACGCCGGGCGCGGTCTCCCAGCACATCGCCGCGTTGGAGCGGAGCACCGGCAGCGAGCTGGTGCGGCGGGTCGGGCGCCGGGTGGAGCTGACGGACGCCGGGCGGACGCTGGCCGAGCACGCCGAGCGGATCCTGGGCGCGCAGGCGGAGGCGGTGGCGGCCCTGGAGCGGGCCCGCGGGGAGGTGGGCGGGCGGCTGCGGCTGGGGGTCTTCGGGACCGCGGCGGCGGTGCTGCTGCCGCCGGCCCTGCGCCGGCTGGCGGCCCGGCATCCCGCGGTGCGGGTGGCCAGCCGCGAGGTGGACGTGGACCAGGCGTACGGGGAGGTGCTGGCCGGGCGGGTGGATCTGGCGCTCGGCCTGGACTATCCGGACGCGCCGCTGGCCCGGGACGGCGCGGTGGAGCTGGTGCGGCTGCGGACGGAGCGGTTCTCGTTGGCGGTGCCGGCCGGGGCGGCGGGGGTGGGCCGGGCGCCGCTGGCGCTGGCGGAGGCCGGGGCGTACGACTGGATCCTGCCGGCGGCCGGCTCGTACTACGGGCGGGCGATCCGGACGGCCTGCCGCCGGGCCGGCTGCGAGCCGCGGGTGGTCCACGAGGTGACGGACACCGCGACGTCGCTGGCGATGGTCGGGGCGGGGCTGGGGGTGGCGCCGCTGACCGGGCTGATGCTGCGGCTGCGGTCGGAGGGGATCGCGGTGGTGCCGCTGCGGGAGACCGTCGAGCGGCACATCGTGGTGGCGGTGGGGACGGCGGCCCGGGCCCGGCCCTCGGTCGCGGCGCTGATCGCGGCGCTGCGGACGGACGCGGAGTCGGGGGCGGGATCAGGGGTGGGTTCGGGGATGGGCCCGGAGGGGGTGGGACCAGAGGGGATGGGCCCGGAGGGGATGGGCCCGGAGGGGATGGGCCCGGAGACGGAGCGGGCGGCGGGAACGGCCCAGGGGGCGGTGCCGGGGACGGTGCCGGGCGGCGGTCCGGTGCCGGCTGGCGGGAACGTCACACGCAGGGGTCAGCACGGCCCGGCGGCGGTGCTTCGCCCGCAGGCGTGAGTGCTCCCCCACACGGCGCAGTGGCTCCGGGCCGCGGTCAGTCCGCCGCGGGCGGCGGCCAGGTCGGGCGGCTGGCGTCGGGGACGGCGGCCAGCGCGTGGCCGACCGTCGGGTAGCAGGAGAAGACCCCGAGGGACTGCGTGCCCACCAGCAGCTTGAGCATCCGCACGCCCAGGGACGCCAGCAGCAGCCGGCCCTCCAGGCGGCGGCACAGCCATTCCAGGGCGAGCAGGCAGCTCAGGCCCCGGGAGTCGCAGAACCGCAGGGCGGTCAGATCGAGCACGAGGAAGCGGTGGCCGGCCGAGACGATGGACCGGGCCTCGGCGAGGAACGCCTGCTCGGTGCGGAGGTCCAGCTCCCCGCTGACCCGCAGCACCGCGCACTCGTCCTCCTGGACGAGTGCGGTGACCGCCAACGACCGCATCTCCGAGCTCATGGCGTCCAGCCTAAGCGCCCCCGTGCACCGCACCACCGGCGTCCCACCGGCGTGCGCGGGCGGGCGGGGGCGGCGCCCGCGGGCACGCAGACAGGGTGAAACGGGCCGTTCGGTGGGGCACGGGCCCGAAGAATGGCGCTCGGAGGCGGGCAGAAACGGGCAGGTTTGGTTCCGTTGCGGACCCCAGCGGGCAGTCCAACTGTTGCTATAAACCTGGCTGCGGGCAGAAGCGGGCACCGTCGAGACCGAACGGAAAGCGATCCACACGGAACGTGACCGAACGGAAGACGGCGGTCGGAAGCGGGCGGGCGGGTCCCGCCCGGAGTGGGGAGAGAGCCATGAGGGCCGAGGAACGCCAGAGCCGCCTCCTCGTGCTCGCCCGCCAGTCCGGACGCGTCGAGGTCGCCGAGGCGGCCGCGGAGTTCGGGGTGGCCCGCGAGACCGTGCGGCGCGATCTGCGGGACCTGGAGCGCCGGGGGCTGGTGCGGCGGACGCACGGCGCGGCGTACCCGGTCGAGAGTGCGGGGTACGAGACCACGCTGGCGCGGCGGGAGACCCAGCAGGTGCCGGAGAAGCGGCGGATCGCGGCGGCCGCGGCGCAGTTGGTCGGCGAGGCGGAGACCGTCTTCGTCGACGAGGGGTACACGCCCGAGCTGGTCGCGATGCTGCTGCCGACGGACCGGCCGCTGACCGTGCTGACCGCGTCGCTGCGCACCGCGTCGCTGGTCTCGGCGTCCGACTCGACGACCGTCCTCCTGGCCGGCGGGCGGGTGCGGGCCGGGACCCAGGCGACGGTCGGACCGTGGTGCCGGGACATGCTCGCCGGCTTCGTGGTCGACCTGGCGTTCCTGGGGGCCAACGGGATCTCCCGGGAGTACGGGTTGACCACGCCCGATCCCGCGGTCGCCGACGTGAAGGCGCAGGCGGTGCGCTCCTCGCGGCGGCGGGTGCTGGTCGGGGTGCACAGCAAGTTCGGGGCCAGCAGTTTCTGCCGGTTCGCCGGCATCGACGAGGTGGACATGATCGTCACCGACACGGGGCTCTCCGCGCCGGAAGCACACCGGTACTCGCTCCTGGGGCCGCAGGTGCTCCGGGTCTGACCTCCCCTCCCCCCTCACCGCCGTCGGCCGGGCCGGCGGCCCGTCCGGCATGCCCATGCCCGTCCCCCTCGGGCCGAATCATCATGGAAAGGCAGGCGCCGTGCGCGCACGATCCCCCGGAGCTGTCGGCGGCGCGGGCCGCCGGGCGGGCCGGCTGGCCGCCCTCGCGGCCACCCTCTCCCTGGCGGTCACCGGCTGCTACCGCGGCGCCGGTGACACCGGCCACGACGGGCTGCACACCCTCAACGTGCTGATGGTGAACAACCCGCAGATGGTGGACCTCCAACGGCTCACCGCCGAGCACTTCACCAAGGAGACCGGCATCCGGGTCAACTTCACCGTGCTGCCGGAGGACGACCTCCGCGACAAGATGAGCCAGGACTTCTCCAGCCAGGCCGGGCAGTACGACGTGGCCAGCCTCAGCAACTACGAGACGCCCATCTACGCCCGCAACGGCTGGCTCACCCCGCTGGGGCAACTGGCCGACAAGGACCGCGAGTTCGACCAGAACGACATTCTCGCGCCGGTGCGGTCCTCGCTCACCGCGGCCGACGGCGAGGTCTACGCGGAACCGTTCTACGGCGAGTCGTCGTTCCTGATGTACCGCAAGGACCTGCTCAAGGCGGCCGGACTGACCATGCCCGCCCGGCCGACCTGGACCCAAGTCGCCGCCATGGCCGCCAAGTTGGACGGCTTCCGCAAGAGCCAGAAGGGCATCTGCCTGCGCGGCCAGCCCGGCTGGGGCCAGCTGACGGCGCCCCTGACGACCGTGGTCAACACCTTCGGCGGGACCTGGTTCGACAAGGACTGGCGGGCGCGGCTGGACGCCCCGGAGTTCGCCCGGGCGACCCGGTTCTACGTCGGTCTGGTCCGCGCGCACGGCGAGCCCGGCGCGCCGCAGGCCGGGTACACCGAGTGCCTCAACGACATGCAGCAGGGCAAGGTCGCGATGTGGTACGACGCGACCGCCGGCGCCGGGTCGCTGGAGAGCGCCGACTCCCCGGTCGCCGGCCGGATCGGGTACGCCCCGGCACCGGTCGAGCGGACCGCCGGCGCGGGCTGGCTCTACACCTGGGCGTGGGGCATCCAGAAGGCCAGCACGCACCAGAAGGCCGCCTGGGAGTTCGTCCGCTGGGCGTCCGGGAAGTCCTACGAGCGGCTGGCGGGCCGGGAACTGGGCTGGTCCCGGGCGCCGGCCGGGAAGCGGGCCTCGACCTACCGCGACCCCGACTACCTCAAGGAGGCCGGGGCGTTCGCGGGGGCGACCGAGAAGGCGATCACCTCGGCGCGGCCGGACGACCCGGGGGTGCAGCCGCGCCCGGCGCCCGGGATCCAGTTCGTGGGCATACCGGAGTTCTCGGACCTGGGGACCAAGGTGTCGCAGGAGATCAGCTCCGCGATCGCCGGCAAGCAGAGCGTGGCCGACGCGCTGCGGGCGGGCCAGCGACTGGCGCGGGAGGTGTCCGATGCGTACACCGGTCGCTGAGCGGGCCAAGGGCTGGGCCCGGCGCGCCCCGCTGCTGCCCGCCCTGGTCTTCCTGATCGTGGTCACCCAACTCCCGTTCGTGGCAACGGTGGTGATCTCGTTCATGCGCTGGAACGCGCTGGCCCCCGACCACCGCGGGTTCGCCGCCCTCGACAACTACCGGGCGGTGGTCACCGATCCGGCACTGCGGTCGTCGGTGGGCACGACGGTGCTGCTGACGGCGTCGGTGGTGCTGGTCAGCCTGGGGCTGGGGCTGGGGCTGGCACTGCTGCTGGACCGGAGCTTCCGCGGCCGGGGCATCGTCCGCACCCTGCTGATCACCCCGTTCCTCGTGGTGCCGGTGGCCGCCGCGCTGCTGTGGAAGCACGCGCTCTACAACGCCTCGTACGGGCTGTTCAACGGGGCGCTGACGTGGCTGTGGCAGCTGTTCGGCGCCGGCGACCCGCCGCAGCCGGACTGGATGACCGACTCCCCGCTGCTGTCCGTGGAGCTGTCGCTGATCTGGCAGTGGACGCCGTTCATGATGCTGATCCTGCTGGCGGGGTTGCAGAGCCGACCGGCGGACGCGGTGGAGGCGGCCCGGATGGACGGGGCCGGCGCCTTCGACGTCTTCCGCCACCTCACCCTGCCGCACCTGCGGCGCTACCTCGAACTGGCGGCGCTGCTGGGGACGGTGTACATCGTGCAGAACTTCGACGCGGTGTTCACCCTCACCTCCGGCGGGCTGGGCACCGCCAACCTGCCGTACACCATCTACCAGACCTTCTACCAGGCCCACGACTACGGCCGGGCGTCCGCGCAGGGCGTCGTGGTGGTGCTGTGCTCACTGCTGGTGGCGAACTTCGCCCTGCGCACCGTGTCGTCCCTGCTGCGCGAGGAGATCACCCGATGACGCGAGGAGACCGCAGGGGCGGACGGCGGGTGCGCGGGGCGGCGTTGGGCCTGGTGGCCTGGCTGTGCGGGATCGCCTTCTTCCTGCCGGTGGCATGGATGGTGCTGACCTCCTTCCACCGCGAGACGGACGCCGCGACCGATCCGCCGAGCCTCGCCGCGCCGCTCACCCTGCACGGCTACCGGGAGTTCTTCGGCGTCGGCGGCGCCGGCGTGAGCCCCTGGCCGCCGCTGCTCAACTCCCTGACCGCGTCGGTGGCCTCGACGCTGCTGGTGCTGGTGCTGGCGGTGCCGGCGGCGTACGCGCTCTCCCTCCGGCCGGTGCGCTCATGGCGCGATGTGCTGTTCTTCTTCCTCTCCACGAAGATGCTGCCGCTGGTGGCGGGACTGCTGCCGATCTACCTGGTCGCCCAGAACACCCGGATGCTGGACGACATCTGGCTGCTGGTCATCCTCTACACCTCGATGAACCTGCCGATCGCGGTGTGGATGATGCGGTCCTTCCTGGCCGAGGTGCCGGTGGAGATCCTGGAGGCCGCCTCGATCGACGGGGCGGGGCTGCCCACCACGCTGGTGCGGATCGTGGCGCCGGTCGCCCTGCCGGGCATCGCCGCGACCGCGCTTATCTCCTTCATCTTCAGCTGGAACGAGCTGCTGTTCGCGCGGGTGCTGACCGGCATCGTGGCCGGCACCTCCCCGGTGTTCCTGACCGGGCTGGTGACCAGCCAGGGGCTGTTCCTGGCGAAGGTGTGCGCGGCGGCCACCGTGGTGTCGCTGCCGGTGCTGGTCGCCGGGTTCGCCGCCCAGGACAAGCTGGTGCAGGGTCTGTCGCTGGGCGCGGTGAAGTGACCGGGACCGGGCCGCCCGCCGGAGTGGCGCGGGCGGTCAGCCGGCGTCGGCGCGCCCGGCGGCGAGCGCCCGTGCCAGCCGGTCCAGGAATTCCCGCTGGGCCGTGACGAGCCGGGCGCGCGCCTGCTCCGGGGTGCACCACGCGACCCGGTCGATCTCCGGGAAGCTGCGGATCACCCCCGAGCCGCGCGGCCACTCCAGCTCGAACGTGCCCGGCTCGATCCGGTCCGGGTCCAGGTCGCCCGCGACCGCCCAGACGGTCACCACCTTGCCGCCGGACTGGCGGACGTCCCCCAGGGGTACGTACCGCCCGTCCGGCGGCGGCATGCCCAGTTCCTCGGCGAACTCCCGGCGGGCCGCGGCCAGCGGCTCCTCCGGCGGTGCGTACTCGCCCTTGGGCACCGACCAGGCGCCGGCGTCCCGGCGCGCCCACAGCGGGCCGCCCATGTGCGCCAGCAGCACCTCGGTGCCGCCGTCGGCGCCGCTGCGGTGCAGCAGCAGTCCGGCGCTCCGCTTCCCGGCCATCGTCCGTGGCGCTCCCTTCGTCCCGTTCTCCGCTGCCGACGCGTCATCCGTGCGCGGCGAGCACGGTGTCGAGGGTGTCGGCCTCCGCGGCCGTCTTGTCCTCGCGGTAGCGCACCACGCGGGCGAACCGCAGGGTGACGCCGGCCGGGTAGCGGGGCGAGGTCTGGAGCCCGTCGTAGGCGATCTCCACGACGAGTTCCGGACGGACCGTCACCACGTGGCCGTCGTCCGCCACCGCCAGTCGCCCGAGCCGCTCGGTCTGCCAGCCGAGGGTGGCGTCGGTGAGCCCCTTGAAGGTCTTGCCGAGCATGACGAAGCCGCCGTCCGCGGCCCGCGCCCCGAGGTGCAGGTTGGAGAGCCTGCCGGTGCGGCGGCCGTGGCCCCACTCCGCCGCCAGGACCACCAGGTCCAGGGTGTGCACGGGCTTCACCTTCAGCCAGGCGGCGCCCCGGCGGCCGGCGCTGTAGGGCGCGTCGAGGGCCTTGACCACGACGCCCTCGTGGCCGCGGCGCAGGGTGCGGTCGAAGAAGTCCTCGGCGGCCGCGCGCGCTCCGGGGTCGTCCGGGTCCTCGACGACGCAGCGCCGCACCCGGGTCGACTCCGGTACCAGGGCGGCGAGTTCGGCGTGCCGACGGTCGCCGGGGAGGTCCAGCAGCGCGCGGTCGCCGAGCGCGAGGAGGTCGAAGAAGACCGGGGTCAGCGGGAGGGCGGCGCGGGCCGCGGCGACGTCCGTCCGGGAGCCGAACCGGCCGGCGACCCGCTGGAACGGCACCGGGCGCCCGTCCGCGCCCAGCGCGATCACCTCGCCGTCGAGGACGAGGCGCTCGGCGGGCAACTCCCGGACCAGGGCGGTGACCTCGGGCAGCCGGTCGGTGACCTCGTCCAGGGTGCGGGTGTGGATGCGCACGCGCGAGCCGTCCCGGTGCACCTGCACCCGGATGCCGTCGAGCTTCTCCTCCACCGCGCAGCGGCCGAGCCGGTCGATCGCCTCGGCCACGGAGGCGGCGGTCCGCGCGAGCATCGGCCCGACCGGCCGGCCGACGGTGAGCCGGAATCCGGCCAGCGCCGGCGGGCCGTCGGAGAGCAGGGCCCGGGCCACGTCGGGCAGTGAGCCGGCGAGCATCACGGCGCGCCGCACCGCGTCCGGGGGCGCGCCGGTGGCGGCGGCGAGCCCTTCGACGGCGAGCGCGTCCAGCGCGCCCTGCCGGACCTCGCCGGTCAGCAGCCCGTGCAGGAACCGCTGCTCCTGGTCGGTGGCGGCGGCGAGCAGGCCGCCGACCAGCCGCCGCCGCTCGGCCTGGGCGCCGGGGCCGGCGACCCCGGCCAGCGCGGTCAGCGCGGCGTCCACGTCGCGGACGGTGAGGGTGGGCCGGTCGGCGGGCGGCGGCGGGTCGCGCAGCGCGCTCCAGCCGACGCCGATCCGGCCCTGCGGCAGCCGCCCGGCCAGGTAGGGGATGACCAGCGGGGCGTCCACCGGGTCCGCGGCCGAGAACAGCTCGGCCAGCAGCGCGGTCTTCCGCGACCGGGCCGAGGTGGCGGCGACCTCCGCCGACACCCGGGCGAGAGCGGCGAGCAACATACGGTCATCGTGCCCCCGCGGCGCCGCCACCGCTCCCGCAACGGACTGGCCCTCGCACCCGCACCCGACCGCCCCGGCCCGAGCGGCCGCGCCGGCCGGCCCGCCGGGGCGCTACCGTGAGGAGGTGACCGCGCCCCGTGTCCCGGAACCCTCCGACGCCGCCGGGAACGCCTCCCGCCCGGGCCCGGTCGCCCACGTCTGGTACGCCGCGTACGGCTCCAACACCCACCCGGAACGGCTCCACTGCTACCTCGCCGGGGGCCGCCCGCCGGGCGGGCGGCGGGATGTCCCGGGGTGCCGCGATCCCCGCCGGCCGCGGCGCAGCGCGCCGGTGCTGCTGCGCGGGCGGCTGTACTTCGCCACCGAGTCCGCGGTGTGGACCGGCGGCCGGGCCTTCTACGACCCCGAGGCGGACGGCGAACTCCCCGCCCATGCCTATCTTCTGACGGTTTCTCAGTTCTCCGACATCGCGGCGCAGGAGATGTACCGGGAGCCGGACCGGGACCTGGACCTGACGCGGGTCCTGGCCCGCGGGCGCGACCGGCTGGGCCCCGGCCGCTACGAGACGCTGGTCTGCGCCGGTCTCCTCGACGGCCACCCGGTGCTGACCTTCACGGCCCCCTGGCGCAGCACCGAGGTCCCGCCCAACCCGCCCGCCGCCGCCTATCTGCGCCATATCGCGGCGGGCATCGGCACCGCGCACGGCTGGCCCCCGCACCGGACCGCGGCATATCTCGCCACGTGCCCGGGGGTGCACCCTCGGTGGTCGGCACCGCAGATCGCGGCCCTGCTGACCGCGGACCCGGCCGGGCCCGCCCCGGCCGCCCCGCCCGCGCCGTCCCGACTTGCGGACTGACCGCGGGTGGGGTTATGCCGGAGTCAGGTGTGGACGTGGCTTCCGTCTCCCCTGGGTAGGGGGTGCACACTGTGCTGTTCACTGACCGCGCGGACGCCGGACGGCGGCTGGCCGAGGCGCTGCGCCATGTGGCGAAGGAAAATCCCGTCGTCCTGGGCCTGCCGCGGGGCGGAGTCCCGGTGGCGTATCAAGTGGCCCAGGCCCTCGACGCGCCCCTCGATGTGATCGTGGTCCGCAAGCTCGGCGTCCCGTACCAGCGGGAGCTGGGGTTCGGCGCGATCGGCGAGGGCGGCGTGCGCGTACTGAGCCAGGACATCATCCGCCGGGGCCGGGTCGGCCCCGGGGACGTCGACGCGGTGCAGCGCACCGAGGAGGCGGAACTGGCGCGCCAGGCCGAGCGGTTCCGGGCCGGCCGGCCGCGGCGCGCGCTCGACGGCCGGACCGTGATCGTGATCGACGACGGCATCGCGACCGGGGCGACGGCGGAGGCCGCCTGCCAGGTGGTCCGCGCCCAGGGCGCGGCCCGGGTGGTGCTGGCGGTGCCGGTGGCCCCGCCGGACGCCGCCGAGCGCCTGCGCACCGCCGCCGACGAGTTCGTCTGCCTGTCCACCCCCTACGCGTTCTCCGCGGTCGGCGAGTGGTACCAGGACTTCTCCCAGACCTCGGACGACGAGGTGGTCTCCCTGCTCTCCCAGGCCGCCGCCGGCACGGCTCCCCTGGCCGGTGCGGCGGGCGGCAGGCGGGCCAGGACGGCGCACCGCGCCGGTGACTGGGAGGAGGTGCGGGTCGAGGCCGGGCCGGTCGTGCTGACCGGGGACCTCACCCTGCCGGTGCCGGGCGGACCGGTCGTGATGTTCGCGCACGGCTCCGGCAGCAGCCGGCACAGCCCGCGCAACCGCGCGGTGGCCACCGCGCTGAACCGCGCGGGTCTGGGCACCCTCCTGTTCGACCTGCTGACCCCCGCCGAGGAGTCCGACCGGGCCAACGTCTTCGACATCGACACGCTGGCCCGGCGCCTGGCCGACGCCACCCGCTGGCTGCGGGCCCGGGAGTCCGTCCCGATCGGCTACTTCGGCGCGAGCACCGGCGCCGCGGCCGCTCTGCGGGCCGCCGCCTACCCCGACGCGGGCATCGCCGCCGTGGTCTCCCGCGGCGGCCGGCCCGACCTCGCGGGCCGCTCGCTGCTCTCCTCCGTGGAGGCCCCGACGCTGCTGATCGTCGGCGGCGCCGACACCCTGGTACTGGATCTCAACCGTCAGGCACAGTCCGTGCTGACCTGCGAGAACAAGCTCGAAATCGTCCCCGGCGCGACCCATCTCTTCGAGGAGCGGGGCGCCCTGGACAAGGTGTCCACGCTGGCCCGCGACTGGTTCACCCGCCACTTCCACCTGCTCCCGGCGTAGCGGTGGGCGGGCGGCGACGAACGGCGCGGAGCCGGCGCGACAGACAGTGGCCAACGGGCAACCCGTTGGCCACTGTTGCGCTCGGTGTCGTGCTCGGCGCCCAGCAGCTGGTGGGCCCGGCACCTGGCGGCTAGTACCGGAGCGTCCCCGCGATCCCGCCCACTTCGGCGAGCGCGCCGTCCGGTACGAACCGCACCTCCGCGCCGGTGTCCAGGGACCGCTCCACGATCGAGTCCACGATGTCGTCGACGGCGTCCCGTTCACCGCGCTCGGCCGGCATCAGATGGCCGCCGGTGTCCCGTACCGTCTCCCGGTAGTTCTCCTCCACGGCCAGCAGGGCGACCCGCCCGGTCTCCGCGTTCTGCCGGATCTCGTCCAGCCCGGCCGCGAAGGTCCGCCGACCGCGCGCCCGGTCCAGTTCGGCCAGCACATCGGCGACTTCGGCCTCCGCGCGCTTCTCCGCGTACGGCCGGACGGCCTGCCAGAGGGACTCGGGCGGCCCGGTGGCCAGCCCGGCCTGCGGCACCGGCGTCACCGGGAGCTTGGTGCCGGCGCCGCCGCGCATGACCGTCCCCACGTCGTCGAGGAGGGAGAGCGCCGCCGCCTTGCCGACCACGTACAGCGGCCGGGGGTCGGCCTTGAGCACGGTGGCCAGCGCGATGTCCGCCTCGCGCAGGAACTTGCGGGTGTGCTCGTCACGGAAGGTGCTGGGCACCTCACCCACCTGCAACTGGTCCTCGGGGTCGGGATCGACCAGGCTGCGGGTGAGCGGGAAGGCGCCGCGCCGCACCTCGGTGAGGCGGTCCAGCGCGCCGCTCCACAGGCTGACGTGGTCGGCGGAGACCGCCAGCACCCAGAAGGGGTGCTCGGCGGCGTGCGCGGCGACGAGGTTGCGGGTGAGGAAGGTGTCCGAGAGCACCACCCGGGCCGGGACGGTGCGGCCCAGCGACCACACCTGGTGCTCCCCCGGCGCCGCGAAGAGGACCATGCCCTCCTCGGCATGGGTCAGATCGACCTCCGACGCCGCCTTGTCCAACTGCTCGATGACGTCGATCCGTCGCTCCCTGGAGACGTCCGGATCGGCCTGCAGCCGCTCCTTGGCCTCGGCGAGCATGTTCCGCAGCAGGACCGGGTCCTGTGCGTTGTCCGGCTCACGGCGATGCGTGGGCATCAGCACCGACACGGCGGGGTAGGGCCGCTGCCGGCGAAGCTTGGCGAGTTCAGCAGGGCTGAGCGCAGCATGCATCGGAACCCTTCTTTCGGTGAGCGGATTCACGGAACGGATTCTCGGAGCGGATTCACGGATACGGGTTCACGGAACGGGTTGACGGAACGGATTCACGGACACGGTTTCAAGGAGCGCTGCAGAGCGCGGAATCGAGGAGTCCGGACCGTCCGGAGCAGCCCCTTCGGATAGCCTCGCCCGACCCCCGGCGCGCTACCACACTATGAACGATATGCCCGTTTCTCCGGTGGGGCAGCAGGTGCGGCGGCAGCCGCGTCGCGGCCGTGCGGCAGCGGGATTTCGGGCCGGTCACCGGCGTCCCGGCCCCGGAAGCGACCTTGCGCCATCCGTGGTGTCATCGAAGTGTGGGCGTCCGGCGAACCACGCGGACGCCATGCGACGAACGCTCCGGAGAAGCCCGAGAGGAACCCTCAGAAGAACGCTGCGACAGCGGGAGGAATCATGGCCGGCAAGCTGCGAGCCCGGGACATCATGACCGGCGGCGTGCAATGCGTCGGCGCGCACCAGTCGTTGCAGGACGCGGCGAAGATGATGCGCGACCTGAAGGTCGGCGCGCTGCCCATCTGCGGCGACAACAACAGGCTGACGGGGATGATCACCGACCGTGACATCGTCATCAAGTGCTGCGCCGAGGGCATCGACCCGTCCACGGTGCAGGCCGGTTCCCTGCAGAGCAAGATCCACTGGATCGACGCCGAGGCGGACGCCGGCGACGTCCTGCGCGCCATGGAACAGCACCGGATCAAGCGCCTCCCGGTGATCGACACCAAGGGCGGTCACCAACTGGTGGGCATGATCACCGAGGCCAACCTGGCCAAGAACCTCACCGAGGCGCAGGTCGCCGAATTCGCCGCCCGCGTCTACGCGACCGCCTGACGCGCCCGCCCCAGCGGCCGAGGGCGCCCTCTCCGCGCCCGGCACGACACCCGGCCGCTGGCGGCCCCCGGCGCGGTGTCCCTAGAGGTCCGCCTCCTCACCGAGGTAGAGCCCGGCGAACGCCTTGGCCGCGGCCTCCGAACCGAGCAGCCGCCGCAGCCGGGCCGTGGCCGTCCCGGCGCGGAACCGATCGCCCGACGAGGCGCCGTGCAGCACCTCGGAGAGCCACTGCGAGAACTCCAGGTACTGCCAGACCCGCCGCAGGCTCGCGGCCGAGTAGCCGGCCAGCCCGCGGTCGTCGCCCTTGTAGTGGGCGATCAGCGCCTCACCGAGCAACAGGGCGTCGTTGATCGCGAGGTTCATGCCCTTGGCCGCGATCGGCGCCAGCAGGTGCGCCGCGTCCCCGGCCAGGTGCAGCCGACCGTGGGTCATCGGCTCCACCACGTAGTTGTGCATCGCCAGCACGGTCTTCTCGCTCAACGGCCCCTCGCGCAGCGGCCGGGCGCCGTCGGCGGCCAGCCGGAGGTGCAGTTCCGCCCACACCCGCTCGTCCGGCCAGTCCGCGACCCCGTCCCCGGCCGGGACCTCCAGGTAGTAGCGGGTGACGTGCGCGCTGCGCGCCATGTGCGCGCCGAATCCCCGCGGGTGGATGCCGAAGACCACGCCGTCCGCTGAGGGCGGCGCCTCGGCCAGCACCGCGAGCCAGGCGACCCCGTGGTCGTGACGGGTGATCCGCGCCCGCCCCTCGGGTATCGCCGCCCGGCTCACCCCGCGCGCCCCGTCGGCGCCGACGATGTGGTCACAGGCGATCCGGTGCCGTGCGCCGGTGACCGGATCGCCGAACGAGACCGCGGGGTGCGGCCCGTCGATGTCGTGCAGCCGTACGTCGCGCACCCCGAAGTGCACCGCGCCGCCGGCCCGGTCCGCGTAGGCGGCGAGCAGATCGCCGACCAACAGCGGCTGCGGATAGACGAAATGCCGCCGCCCCGACAGCCGGGCGGTGCGCACCGGGTGCCGACCGCCGTCGAAGCGGAACTCGAACTCCCCCTGGGTATGGGCCCGTTCGAGCAGCCGCTCGGCGAGCCCGTGCCGGGCCAGCGCGCGCACCGCCCACTCCTCGACGAACCCGGCGCGCGGCCGCCGCTCGATGAACTCCCGGCTCTCCGCCTCCAGTACGACGCAGTCGACACCGGCGGCCCGCAGCACGTTGGCCACGGTGAGCCCGGCGGGCCCGGCCCCGACGATGACGACGGAGGCACGGGAGACGGGCGGGGCGGCGGGACGTGGTGCGGGCGAGGACACGGCGGGTGGTTCCCTTCGGGCCGGGCGGAGGATCGCACGCAGTATGGCGGTTGGCCGAAACCATGCGCTCGGCGCCCCGGCCCCCGCTGCCGGTCCGCCACCGCACGATCCCGCACCACTGTCGCCATACCCGTACGTACCACCCCCCGGCCGCCCTGCGAAGCCCCCGCGGCCCGCCACCGGCCGCCCCCGGTGCCGGATCCGCCCGCGGCGCCCGGTGCACGGTCCGGCCCCCGGCAGCGGGTGGGCATCGGGCCGGCGCGGTGCCCACCCGCTGGCGGGGGCACCGCGTCGACCAGGGCGGTCCGGCCGCACGGAGCGAGGGCCGCCGGGCCCGCTCGGCCCCGCGCAGGAGGGCTGCGCGGGCTCTCCGGCCCACCAGGGCCCGTCGCACGCGCTCCTCCGCGCCCGTCCGCGCATGATCCCGGCGCGATACGCGCCCCGACAGCCCCTCGTCGGACGTCCGCGGCCGTTCGGCCGTTCACCCGAACGGCCGCCCCGGATCGCCCCGCACCCACGGGCCTTACTAGCGTCGAACGACGCAACGCGCCGACTGCGCACCGCCGCCACAAGGAGGCCGCCATGCGGAGGCTGATCGCCGTGCCGACCGTGCTACTCGCCCTGGCCGCCGCCGGCTGTGCCGGCGGGGACCGTCAGGACGCGCCGACCGTCTCGTCCGCATCCGACCCTGGCACGGCCCCGAACGGCACGCCGGGGCCCCAGGGCTCCCCCGCCATCCCGGGCCAGCCGGTGAGCTGCGGCGAGATCGCCGACGTGCTGGGCAAGGCGCACGGCGTCGCACTGTTCGCGGACCCCGGCCCGGCCGGCGCGGTGGGCTGCGACGAGGCCCGCGGGGTGATGAAGGAGTTCTTCCTACGGGCGCCCCCGCAGACGGCCGGGCAACAGGGGGCGCTGGCCGTGCGGGGCTGGTCCTGCCAGTACGACGGCGGCCCCACCGGCACCTGGATCACCGACTGCCGGCGCGACGAGCGCGAGATGCACACCGAGGACGCCGGCCGGTCCACCGGCCCCAGCGGCCCGCCGGGAGCGTCCGAACTGCCCGGCCTGCCCGACGAGTCCTCGCCCCCCATGGAGGAGCCGTCGACCACCGACATCTAGGGCCGCGACCGGCCACCGGGCCCTGACCGCGGGACCCGGCCTCCGCCTACGACTCCGCCTCCGCCTCGGCCATGCCGTGGAACCACGTCGGCCCGGCGTCCAGCGCCTTCTCGATCCGCACCAGCGCGTAGTCGTCCAGCTCCGGCAGGGCGTCCATCGCGAACCAGCCGACCTCCAACGACTCGTCGTCGTTGACCCGCGCCTCGCCGCCGACAGCCCGGCAGCGCAGCGTCACGTCGAGGAACTGGCACATGTCGCCGTTGGGGTACCGGGTCGGCGACATGGCCTCGACGAGGACCACGCCCTCGGGGACGACCCGCACCGCGGTCTCCTCGTAGACCTCGCGGACCGCGGTCTCGGCGGGCTGCTCCCCGGGCTCCGGGATACCGCCGATCACCGACCAGTCGCCGGTGTCCACCCGCTTGCTCAGCAGCACCCGGCCGGCGTCGTCGAGGACGACCGCGCTCACCCCCGGCAGCCACAGCAACTTGGTGCCGATGTCGGCCCGGAGGTCACGGATGAAATCGGGGATTGCCATGCCCCGACCCTACGGGACGCCCCCGGACGACTCACCGGACAGCGACGCGCGCGGCCCCGCGCAGACCTACCGGGACCGATGGAGACGGGAAGCCGGGGGCGGGGGGCCGGGAGGCGACCTGGGCGGTCGGCGCCGCGCTACGCCGTCGAGGCCGGGCGGCGCAGTCGCAGCCGCTCGCGGACGCAGCGCACCGCGCCCTCGGCGTCGTCGACGGTGACCGTGAAGGTACGCCCGTCACCGAGCCGCAGCACCATCGCCTCGCCACGGCGGACGACCACGGCGGTGCCCTGCTCGGGGCGCCAGCGATAGCCCCAGCCGCCCCAGTGGCGCGGGGTGACCCGGGGCGCGAAGTCGGCGCCGACGACGGTGTCCAGGGGGATCCGGCGGCGCGGCACCCCCATGTGGCCGCACCGCACCTCCAGGCAGTCGTCGTCCACCCGGACCGCGACACGGACGAAGGCGAGGGTGCCGAAGAGCACCAGCAGGCCGGCCGCGACACAGCCGACCACGGCCATCACCAGCGGCGCCAGGCCGGAGGTCCAGGTGCTGTTGACGGCCAGGTCGACGCCCAGCGCCAGACAGGCCGCACCGACGGCGGCCAACAGCCACTGGAAGCGGTTGGTGGCACTGCCGTGCCAGACCTCGGGAATCTCCGCAGGGGAGCCGCCGGCCGGCCGGACACCGGTCGGGACGCCGTCCGTGCTTCCGCGCTCACCGGGGGCTGCGGCCCCCTCGTGGGGGTGGTCCCTCATGAGACGCAGCGTACGCGCCTTCGCACCCTGGGGCAGTACGCCGGAGCCGTGCGGTGCGCCCCCCCGTGAGGTCAGACGGTGCGCGGGGCGGCCGGGACGGCGCCGGTGAGCAGCCGGCCCTCCTCGTAGGCCAGGACCTCGTCGGGCAGGGTGCCCGGACGGCCGCTGAGGAGCACGTCGAGGGTGCCGGTGGGGGCGGCCGCGGTGGCCGGCTCGGCGCCGATCCGGCGGAGTGCCTGGGCGGCCACCGCCTCGGCGGAGCCGTGCAGGACCAGGGGCGGGGTGCCGGGCTGCTGGAGGGCGGCCCGGATGCGCTCGGCGACCAGCTCGTAGTGGGTGCAGCCCAGGACGACGGCCCGGATGTCGCGCGGGGTGAGCTGCGCGGCGGCGGCCACCGCGGCGTCGATCGCGGCGTCGTCGGCCTGCTCGACGGCGTCGGCGAGGCCCGGGCAGGGCACTCCGGTGACCTCGACGCCCTGGGCGAAGCGGGCGATCAGGTCCTGCTGGTAGGGGCTGCCGGTGGTGGCCGGGGTGGCCCAGATGGCGACCGGGCCGCCGCCGGCCGCGGCGGGCTTGATCGCCGGGACGGTGCCGATGACCGGGATGGCCGGCTCCAGCGCGGCGCGGAGCGCGGGCAGCGCGTGCACGGAGGCGGTGTTGCAGGCGACGATCAGCGCGTCCGGGCGGAGCGCGGCGGCGGCCCGGGCCACGGCCAGGGCGTGCGCGGTGACGTCGTCGGGGGTGCGCGGACCCCAGGGCAGGCCGTCGGGGTCGGTGGAGAGCACCAGGTCCGCGTCGGGCCGCAGGCGCCGCACGGCGGCGGCCGCCGGGAGCAGGCCGGTTCCGGAGTCCATCAGCGCGATCTTCACCCGGACACTTTACTCAACGGTCCGTCCCTCTTGTCATACCGGGCCGGGAAGGACCGGAAGGGAACGGACCCCGACGGCCCGTGTCGGGCGCCGGTCCGCGGCGGGCCCGGTGGGGCAGACTGCGCCCGTGGAAGCGATCGCGTGGATCGGTGCCGGGTCCCTGCTGGCCTGGCTGTGGCTGCTGCTGGGACAGGGCTTCTTCTGGCGGACCGACGTCCGGCTGCCGACCCGCCGGGATCCGGACCGTTGGCCTTCCGTGGCGGTGGTGGTGCCGGCCCGGGACGAGGCGGCGGTGCTGCCGGCGAGCCTGCCGACGCTGCTGGCCCAGAAGTACCCGGGCCGCGCCGAGATCTTCCTGATCGACGACGGGAGCACGGACGGGACCGGCGCGCTCGCCCGTGAGCTGGCGGCCGGCGGGGGCGGGCTGCCGCTGACCGTCGCCTCGCCCGGTGAGCCGGAGCCGGGCTGGACCGGGAAGCTGTGGGCGGTCCGGCACGGCATCGCGCTGGCCCGGGAGCGCACCGCGCCGGAGTACCTGCTGCTGACCGACGCGGACATCGCCCACGAGCCGGACAGCCTGCGGGAGTTGGTCGCCGCGGCCCGCTCCGCGGGACTGGACCTGGTGTCCCAGATGGCCCGGCTTCGAGTGGCGACCCCCTGGGAGCGGCTGATCGTGCCGGCCTTCGTGTACTTCTTCGGGCAGCTCTATCCGTTCCGGTGGGTCAACCGGCGCGGCGCCCGGACCGCGGCGGCGGCCGGCGGGTGCGTGCTGCTGCGGCGGGAGGCGGCGGAGCGGGCGGGCGTGCCGGAGGCGATCCGGCACGCGGTGATCGACGACGTGTCGCTGGCGCGGGCCGTACAGGGTTCGGGCGGGACCGTCTGGCTGGGGTTGGCGGACCGGGTGACCAGCGTGCGCCCCTACCCGCGGCTGGCGGAACTGTGGCGGATGGTGTCCCGCAGCGCCTACGCCCAGCTCCGGCACCGGCCGCTGCTCCTGCTGGGCACGGTCCTGGGGCTGACACTGGTCTATCTGGCGCCGCCGGCCGCCCTGTTGGCCGGCCTCGCGGCCGGTGACCCGGTGGTGGCGGCGCCGGGCGGCGCGGCCTGGGCGGTGATGTGCGGGACCTATCTGCCGATGCTGCGCTACTACCGGCAGCCGCCGTGGGCGGCACCGCTGCTCCCGTTCACCGCGCTGCTCTACCTCCTGATGACCGTGGACTCGGCCGTGCAGCACTACCGGGGGCGCGGCGCGGCCTGGAAGGGCCGCACCTACGGGGCGCCGTGAGCGGTCACTTGCTGGCCGGGGACCAGTTCAGGCCCCAGCCGTAGGCGTGGTCGACGGTGCGCTGGGGGCTGACGCCGGGCGCGGGGACGAGGTAGCGGGCCTCGCGCTGGACGACGAGTTCGCCGCCGGTGTGGGTGATCAGGGCCAGTGCGCACACGGTGGCCGGCACCGTGCAGGCGTCGAGCGTGAACTCGACCGGGGCGCCGTGCTGCGGCTGGAGGGTGACGGTGGCGTCCAGGCCCTCGAAGCTGCGGGCGCCGGAGTAGATCGTCACGAAGATCAGGATGCGCCGGAAGCGGGCCTGGTGGTCGAGGTTGATGGTCAGGTTCTCGCCGGTCGCGACGGCGCCGGTGCGGTCGTCCCGGTCGAGCTGGATGTAGGGCGGGGCGTGCAGGTCGCCGAAAGCCTGGGCGAGCGGGTGCACCACGCCGGCCGTGCCGTCGGTGAGTTCGTATAGCGCGCACAGGTCGAGATCGAGGTCGCCGGAGGGTGGCAGCAGCGCGCCGCGGGCGCCCAGTGCCTCCATCGCCCTGCGGCCGAACTTCTTGCCGAGGCGCTTGCCGGCCCCGCCCGCGCTCCAGTTGAGGTTGACCCGCATCGCTCCGGACGTGCCACCCTGCTTCGTCAACGAGACGGCCGGGGCGTCCTTCGTGAGGGTGACTTTCGTCAGCCGGACGGGAGCCGGCGCGGGAGCCGCGGGCGGCGGGGCGATCGGGGGCGCGACCGGAGGCGGCGGCGCGGGCGCGGGCCCGTCCGCCACGCTGATGCCGAAGTCCGTGGCCAGCCCCGCGAGCCCGGTGGCGTACCCCTGCCCCACCGCGCGGAACTTCCAGCCGCCCTGGCGGCGGTAGAGCTCGCCGAGCACGAAGGCGGTCTCGGTGCCGGCGTCCCGACTGTCGAACCGGGCCAGTTCGGCGCCGCTGCCCGCGTCCAGCACCCGTACGTACAGGCCCGGCACGGCGCCGAAGCTGCCGCCGTCGGCGGAGGCGGCCAGGACCACGGTCTCGACGGCGGGCTCGACGGCGGCGAGGTCCACGCGGAGGGTGTCGGTCATCGCCCCGCCGGCCGGGCGCTTGCCCTCGTGGCGCACCGCGCCGGAGGCGTGCGCGGGCTGGTTGTAGAAGACGAAGTCGGCGTCGTCGCGGACCCTGCCGGACACCAGCAGCAGCGCGGAGGCGTCCACGTCCGGCGCCCCGGGGGCCGGCCGCCAGCCCAGCTCCACCCGGACCGCCGGCGCCGGAACCGGGACATTGCCGCCCTTGAGCATCGACATCGCCGCGCCTTCCTGTCGTCCTGGTGGCCTCGTGCCCCGTCACCGGTGGCCCCCACCAACCTACTTGGCCGGGAACGCCCCGAACGCCCACTGTTCATCTGCGGGAAGGGAGGTCTTTACACGATCCCTACGGGCGATCGCGACCGATTTTCACAAGTTCGCTCGGTTTGGTGACCCGGGGCCGCTCCGAACCCGTAAAACAACCCTCTTGTCAGGCTCCCCAATCGACACATCGTGGGCTTAACTTATGAGGCATGACCTCCCCCCGCTCCACTTACAGCGGCGGCTACTACGCATCGCCTTCCTTCCCGGACACCCCCATCTACGACAGCCTTGTCGCAGAGCGGGGTACTCCGCAGATCGCCCCGATCCGCGTAAACCCGTCGCCCTGGGACACCGGCTCCTCCTCGCTGCCGGCGCTCCCCTCGGCGCTGCCCGCACTTCCGGCCGCGCCCTCCCAGCCGACCCCGGGCCACGGGTACCCGGGCGCCGCGGCGCAGCCGGTCGCCCCGCTGCAGCACACCCCCGCCCCGTACATCCCGCAGCAGGCCGGCACCCGCGGGTACCCGCCGCCGCAGCAGTACCAGCGCCCGGCGCCGGGCACGGGGTACGAGGCGATGCGCCCGGCCGCCCCGGTCGCGCCGCGGCCCGGCTCGCCGTTCGACGATCCGGGGTACGGCCGCCAGTATCCGCGGGGGTACTGAACCGGCCGTTCGACCGGATGCCCGAAGCGGCTGGCAAGATGGGCATATGCCCATGCCGCACGTCCAGTCGCTCCACGTCTATCCGGTCAAGGCCCTTGCGGGGTCCGGTCCCGGCGAAGCGGTGGTCGAGCCGTGGGGGCTCGCCGGGGATCGGCGTTGGCTGGTGGTCGACGCCGAGGGTCGGCAGATCACCCAACGCCAGCAGCGGAGGCTGGCGTTGGCCCGTGCCGAGGAGCTGCCCGGCGGCGCCCTGCGGCTGACCGCGCCCGGAATGCCGCCGCTGGTGGTCCAGGTGCCCGAGCCGACGGGCACCGCCCCGGTCGAGATCTTCGGCAACGTCGTCGAGGCGGTGCCCGCGGCCCCCGAGGCCGCCGCCTGGTGGCGGGGCTTCCTCGGCGTCGAGTCCCGCCTGATGCACATGGACGCCCCGGAGCGGCGCCGCCCCGTGGACCCGCGCTACGGCCGGCCCGGCGACATGGTCAGTTTCGCCGACGGCTATCCGCTGCTGCTGACCACCTCCGCCTCGCTCGACGCCCTCAACTCCCTCATCGCGCAGGGCGACCACGCCGCCGAGGGCCCCCTCCCGATGAACCGTTTCCGGCCCAATGTGGTCATCGACGGCACCGCGCCCTGGGCGGAGGACGACTGGCGGCGGGTGCGGATCGGCGCCGTGGAGTTCCAGGTGGCCAAGCCCAGTGGCCGCTGCGTGGTGACCACCACCGACCAGCGCACCGCCGAGCGCGGCAAGGAGCCGCTGCGGACCCTCGCCCGGCACCGCCGCTTCGGCGACCAGCTGGTGTTCGGCCAGAATCTGATCCCCCGCGGGGCCGGCACGCTCCGCGTCGGCGACCCGTTCGAGATACTCGACTGACGGCCGCACGCGGTCGCCACCGCCCTCATTGCGGGCTGGTCGACGGCTGCCTACAGTGAGCGCACAGCGCCGCCGACGGGACGGGCCGCGGGGGGAGACAGAGAGCTGCTGTGCCGATGCCTGCCAGGGACGCGTGGAGCGATCGCCTCATCCCCGTGCAACGCCTGCGCCCCGGCGACCATGCCTTCGTCGGCTACGGCGACGACGAGGTGCGCTGGGAGACCGTCACTGCCTTCGTCCGACTCGGTCTGGCGCGCGGCGAGAAGGTCCTCGTCCTGCCGTGCCCCGATGTGCCGGAGGAAGAGGTGCTGGCCAGGATCGACTTCCCCAGCCGCAGCACGGTCCGGGCGCGCGAGCGCGGCCAGCTGATGGTTACCAGCATGCGGGAACTCATCCGGCCGGACGTCGGGTTCACCGCCGCCCGGCAGATGGGGCGGCTGCGCCTGGCGACCGACCGGGCGACGGCCGAGGGCTACACCGGGTTGCGGGCGTTCATCGACATGGGCTGGGTGGCCGCGCTCGGCGCCGACGTCGCGACGGTGGCCCGGCGGGAGACCGGCGCCGGCGCGCTGTTCGCCGGGCGGCCGTACACCGAGGTCTGCGCGTACGACCGCCGGCGGTTCGACCGGTCGATGGTGGCCGCGATGGAACGGGCGCATCCGCACGCCGTGCTGGAGCGACTGGGCAGTCTGCGGGCGGTGCGCGCGCCGGACGGGGTGCTGTGCTTCGTCGGCGAGGCGGACGCCGCCAACCGGTCCGCGTTCGTCCGGTCGCTGGAGATCGCGCTGGCGCGGACGGCGGCGACCCGCAGGCTCACCGTCGACCTGACGCGGTTGCACTTCCTGTCGGTGGGCTGCGCGGTAGGTCTGCTCACCCTGGCCCGGGGCGCCACGGGTCACGATCTGGTCGAGGTGCGCTGCGACCGCGGGCAGCGCCAGATGCTGCGGCGGCTGGGCGCCGATGCGGTGCCGCGGCTGGCGCCGAGGGAGGCGGTAGGGCCGTGCTGAATCCGGAACCGGCCGGTCACGATCGGGCGAAGGTGCCGGCGGAGGAGTCCGGCCGACGGCTGCTGCAGCGGCGCTTCACCGCGCGACTGCTGCCGCAGCTGCGACTGCTGGTCGAGGAGTGCGCAGCCCGCGAGGGGCTGAACGAGCCCCGGCGCGGGGAGTTCGTACTGGCGGTGGACGAGATCGCCGGGAACGCCGTGGAGCACGCCGGCGGCGCCGGGCGGCTGGTGCTGCGGCGGGTGGGGGACGAGCTGGAGTGCCGGATCAGCGACGCCGGCCCCGGTTTCAGCGAGGCGGTGATCCCGGAGCTGCTGCCGGGCCTGGACGGCGCGCCCAAGGGGCGCGGGCTGTGGCTGGCGCGGCTGGTGGCGGACCGGTTCGCGGTCGCCCCCGGTACCGGCACGGAGACGGAGGAAGCGCAGGGCGCGGTGGTGACGGTGGCGGTCCGGCTGCGCTGAGGGCACCGCCCCGCGGGGCGGGATCCGGCCCCGTCGTGCAGGCCCCGCAAGCGCACCGAAAGGCCGCCGAACCACGGGAGTTGGCGTACGGGTGGGTCGGCTGGGGCGGATGGTTCCCGACCGTCGGCGGTGCCCGCGGCGCGATGTCGCCCCCTCTTCCCGGAACGCCCGCCGGGGCGCCCCGCCATGCGGTATGCACGGAGACGAGAGGGGGCACGATGCGGGCGATCAGGGGCATCCGGCGCTGGCGGCACAATCCGCTCCGCCGCCGGACCGACCAAGTGGAAGCCTGGCTGGCGCTGGCCGCCGCGCTGCTGATCGCCGTCGGGGCGCCCTGCGCCGGCTGGTTCGCCGGCCGGACCGCGCACGACGCCCTCCTGGCAGCTGTACGGCTCGAACACCGGCAGCGCCGCCCGGTGTGGGCGGTCGCGGACCGGCCGGCGCCCGGCACCCCGGTCGACCCGGGCGCGGAGACGTTCCCGCAGCGCGCCGCGCACCTGCGGGTGGTCGCCCGCTGGACGGGGCCGGACGGCGGCCCGCGGACCGGGGAGGTCGCGGCGCCGCGGCCGGTGGAACCCGGTGACCGGTTCCGCCTGTGGAGCGACGACCGGGGTCGGGCGGTGCCCCGACCGCTGGACGAGGGCACCGCGCGGACGCACACGGCACTGGCCGCGCTGGGCGCCGCGGCGGCCGCCGGCGGGCTCGTCGAGGGCGGCCGGCGGCTGGCCGTACGGCAGCTGATGGCGCGTCGGTTCCGGCGTTGGGACGCGGCCTGGGCGCGCGCCGGGCAGGACTGGGGCCGGGCCGACGCCGGGAGTTGAGGTGGTGCTGACCAGGCGGTGGACCGTGTCGGCCGGCACCCCTCCGGCGCGCTACGGTGGTGCCTCCAGCCTCGCGGCTGGGGCCTCGCAGCCCGCAAAGCGGACATCCGCGGACGGATGACTGCCGGGCCGACATCCACCGTACGAAGTGGGGACACGACACCGCCATGGCACAGGGCTCGGTCCAGGCCGACCCTACACCCTGACACGTGCTGTCCTTCCGCAGCTCAGCAAGCAGGAAGCCCCGCCCGCGCGCCGGGAGAGACGCACGGACGGGGCCTGTTCACTGGGCCACGGGGCCGTCAGCGGTTACTTCCCGTCGCCCCCCTGCGGGGCGGGGTCGCGGGGTGCCTCCGGGGGCATCGGCCCGCCGTCGTGCTTCCCACCGTCCGCCTCGGCCACAGCCGCCAGATCCGCCGGGTGCCGGAACGGGACCCCGCGCCATCCCTCGGCGTCGGGCGTGCGCGTGGCGTACGTCTCGACTGCAAGTGCGCTCATCCGTCTACCTCCTCTTTCGTGAGGGGCCGCGCCGCCGTACCGTCGATGGCGCGGCCCGATGGTCCGCAGGGTTCCTGCGGTTGGGTCACCCGCCCCGGCTGCTCGACTGTCCAGGTTTCCGCCGCCGGGGCGGGAGTCTCAGGTACCGGTCATCTGGGCGCAGGCATGGCAGACCCACATGCCGGGTGTCTCTTCTGTCATCTGGTGCCGGCGTCGGCAGAGCACCTACTGACGGCCCTTGGCTCGGCAGGTGGCGCACGGGTAGGGGCACGGCGGCACCGGCTGGCCCCGGGGAATCGCTGTGGTGCCGGAGTGGCCCCGCTGGGGGGCGTTGGTCCGGGCCGACGTGTTGTCGTGGTCGGCCGGCGTGGGGTGGGTCACGGCGTCTCCCGGTGTCCGTCGTGGTGGTGCCGGATTCCCCGGGCGGCATTGCCGGCGGTGCGCCAGTCGCCGGCCTTCAGTGCTCGGTCCCGCTTCTCGGCCCGCGTCGCGCAGTCGTCGCAACCAGGGACCGGCGTGCCCTCCAGGAGCCACCCGTCAATCGAAAGCTCAATGGGCCCGGTGCTGTACCGGGTTGGACCGCTCATGACTCTCCGCTGTCCGTCGCATGTCGTCTCGGTGACGACACGCTAGGTAGTGAGCGGCTCCAGATTCCAGCCGATTGCACGCGATTGCACGGCAATTACGCGAGGGCGTCCATGGCCGATGTGATCAGCCTCCGAGCCTTCTCGCCGTAGACAGCCATCTCGGCCATGGTCGAGAACGCGTTGCCATACATGGCTACTTCGCTGGGCTGTGTGACCGTGAGGTAGCCGGACACCAGCTCGACGTTGGCTTGCACCTGGTCGAAGATGTAGAAGCCTTCGACCGGCATCCGGGGCCGGCCGACCCGGGAAGGCACTAGCCCGATGCTCACGTTGGGCAGTGCTTCGACCGTCAAGAGGTGTTCGAGCTGTTCAATCTGCGTGTCGGCGGTGCCCAGCGAGTTGGTCAACACTGGCTGCTCCATCAAGAACGCGAAATGCTTCTTTCGCTCGTACAGCACCCGCTGACGGTCCATGCGGACAGCCACCGCATCGGCAACGTCGTCGATCAGCACGCGCCTGCGCTGAACCGCGCGAAGTACGTCCTCCGTGTACCCACAAGTCTGGAGCAGCCCGGGAACGAACGCTGGGGAGTACCACCGAAACCAACGAGTGCGCTGAAAGATCGGGAGGACGCCTTCCTGCGCCCTCCGCAGGCCGGTTCGCTCCATACGGCCCCACTGGACCCACGTGCCGTTAGCGGCCTTCAGAGAGGCTATGAGGTCCTGCGCCTGGTCCTCCACTCCGCACGCCCGGCACCAGGCCGCGATGTCATCGGCGGAGGGTGCAGTCTTGGCAGTGGCGATGCGGGAGACCTTCGACGGGTGCCAACCGCACTTCGCTGCCAGTTGCTTGCCTTCCAGGCCGGCATCCCGGCAGATCTCGCGGAGACGGTCTGCGAGATTCTGCCGGGCTTCCTGGGCGCTGGACGATGACGGGGCTGCCATGGGTCAGACGGGCTTGTACTCCTCGTGCGGGATGGCCCGTTCCCATACGGCTTCGAAGGCGTCGGCGCAGAGCTTCACCACTCGCGGTTCCGTGATGGGTTCCGGGCCGGCCGAGGACCCGTCGCCCGTGAAGTGGTTGAACTTGCCGTGCGAACCGTCGAAGATCCAGAAGTCGTTCCCGGGTAGGGCGATGTCCGATGCGCGTCGACGAGGCAGCCAGCGCACCAGTTCACCGCCTGCGAGGTTCACCGGACCTGTGACGTCGTACTCGAACCGGCAGTAGTCCGAGATCGGTTCGCTGATGATCCGGGCGCGACGCACGACCACTCCACGCGCGGTCAGTTCCTTCACACGCGCGGTCCATCCCTGGTAGGCGGCGGACGCCTCTTCGACTCTGCCCTGTTGCCAGGCGATGAAGGCCGGGTCATCCCGAATGTAGCTGTCCCGCATCTCCAGGTGGACCGCGCTAGTGGTGACGCGGGACCACTGGTCTTCAGCCCTCGTTGGCACCGTTCGACTCATCCTCGCCTTCGTGCTGGGGGATGTACTTGAGCATCACCTTCGGCAGCCGGATGATCGTCTCGTGATCCGGAACGTTGGTCGAGTGCCCGGGGATTGAGCCGATTTCCTGACAAGCCCTCACCTCCGGGTCTGTGGCTTTGTAGGACTGGATCAGCAGGTCTCCGGTGGCCTCGTCTTGCCAGATGGTCGGTGACTCTTCACCCGGTGTGTTCGGGATGATCCCGAGGAACTTCAGCTTCATACCAAGCCTCTCCCTCTGTCGATCCGATTGCGCCCGATTGCACGACCATCACTCTGTGGGGGATGGCCGTCAAGAGCACGCTTAGGCCAGTTCGGAGGGTGGGGCCGCCTGACCCGTAACTCCCCAGTTCTCGCAGGCGGCCCCGGCTCCGATCCTTCCGCACATGAAGGATGCGTGGAGCGTTTCCCGGCCAGCGGCCGGGCCCGTCCGGGCGCCGTTCAGTTCACCCGGAGGGGTCTTGTGGGCTCATGCAGCGGCCTCCTGTTGGCCCTGCTCCTGGCGCTCCAGCGTCTGGCGTTCGGCCGGTGTCGCGGGCATGCACCAGGAGGTGAGGGCATCCCAGGGCGGGTGGTGCGGCCTGGTGAGCACCAGGCACGCCCCGTTGATCTTGGTGATGCGGCCGACGTTTCCTCTGGTGGTGTCCAGGACGATGTCCTGAGCGTCGAAGCGCATGGCGTCTTCCCTGTGGTGGGGCCCGCCCCGGCAGTGACGTACGCACGGGGTGCCGGGGCGGGGGTGGTGGCCGCCCCGGCCGGGCTGGGATGGGCCGGGGCGGCGTGGGAGTCCACCTGACGTGGCCTGCCTGACCGGAGCCGTCAGGTGGACTCTGTGCTCCCCGTGTCTCTTCTGCGATGAGAGACCGGGAGCCCACGAGCGGGGGTGTGGGCTCAACCGTGGGGAGCGTGCCCGGCGGGGATCAACCCGCCGGGGGCTTCAGGGCCGCCGGTGGCGACCGCGCAAGATGATCTGCTGCGGAACCAGTTCGGGGGCCCGCACAACCCGCGGTGCCAACTTGGGGGGGGCGGGCCGAGACCGCCGACGACCAGGGTCGCTCCGTGCTGGTCGCACGTCCACACCGTGGTCGACTCCTGGGTCATGTCGTGCCACCCGAACGGGCAGGGGACAAGGTCCGAGTCGTCGTCGGCCACCGTCGACTCCTGTGCGGCTCCCCGCTGGTCAGCGAGCAGGCGGGCTAGTAGGCGCTGCACGGTCGCCCCCGACCATCGGTCTTCTTGCCGCCGTTCGGCCCTTGCGACTGCTCGTTCCGCTTGCCGTTCTTCTCGCTCAGGTCGTCCGGCCGGCCGCTCACTGGCGCACCGCCTTCAGGTGCCGGGCCACAACGACGGTCTGGCTCGGGGTGAGCTGCGGCGGGGCGACGCGGTGAAGACGAATTCCGCCCTCCCACTCCGTCACCTTCACGGTGCTCGGGTCCGTCTTGATGCCGATCGCCCTCAGGGCGTCGTCGAACTGCGTACCCGCGTCGGCACACGCCTCGTGCGGCGTGCGGGCAGGACTGGTCATGGAGTCCTCCTTGCCTCTCGGTAGTGCTTCCGCTACCGGGGAGGTTCAGCGTGGCCCGTACCTGGGAAGCGTTCAACTGGGCAGAATGGAATGGAAGGTTGGCGATCGAACGGTGAACAAGAACGACTTAAACCCGCATGCGTCTCCTCAGGCGGCCTACGGAGCACGTCTGCGCAGCGCGCGAGAGGTGCGTGGCTGGACGCAAGAAGACCTTGCCGCCCGCATGGACTACTCCAGCGTGCATGTCTCAGCCGTCGAAAATGCTCGGAAACCTCCAACTCTCCGATTCTCGCGTAGCATTGATCGCGCCCTCGGCCTCGTAGGTACAGCAGACGCGTTCGAGCGCCAGTACCGCGAAATCAAACACGGCAGCCTGCTGGAGGGGTTTCCTGAGTACGTGAGCTTCGAGGGTCGCGCCGTGGAGATCAGGCTGTATGAAGTGGGTGTTATCCCTGGCCTGCTCCAGACACCGGAGTACGCGGCAACACTGGAAGCTGACGCAGTCCGGCGGGAAGCCATCACGCCCGAGCAAGCAAAAGAACGGGTGGAGCTGGTGTCACGAAGGCAAGACACACTGGCCCGCACTCCATCGCCCCTGATTCATGCGGTGCTTGACGAGAGCTGCGTTCGCCGACCTATGGGAGACCACACGGTCATGGACGCTCAGTTTGATCGCCTGCTGAAGTTCGCCGAGATGCCGAACACGGTGCTCCAAGTCGCCCCCTTCGCCATGGGTGCGCGGCGGCCCTTCAGCCTGCCCGTCACCGTGCTGACCATGACAGACCGCTCAATCATGTCGTACGCCGAGTCCGCACAGCGGGGTCACCTCGAACGGGACAACGCTTCCGTGGTGCCCATACTGACGGCCTACCATCAGTTGCAGGCCGAAGCGCTCTCTCAGACGGCGTCAGTGGCCATGATCGAGCAGTTGCGAAAGGGCACCCTGTGACGACCGAATTCCCCGAATTCCTCCGTTGGTACAAGTCCTCCTACAGCGGCAACGGCGGCCAGTGCGTCGAGGTTGCCGCTAACCTCGTCGCCTCGCGCGGCGTGGTTCCGGTCCGCGACAGCAAGGACCCGCACGGGCCCGCCGTATCCTTCCCCGTCACGTCCTTCTCCGCGTTCATCGCGGCCGTCAAGAACGGCGCGTTCTGAGACCGGAGCGCAGGAGCGCAGCAGAACGGCCCCCTTCACCCAAGCCGATGGCGAAGGGGGCCGTTCTGTGTCAGGCAGCCTTACGTTGTTGGGCGGGTTGATCGAGCCATTCGTAGGGTTGGGTCGCCCAGGGGTGCTGGGTGTGGCTATCAGGCGGCTGCCGTCCGTGGCTGAACTCGCTTCGCCGCCCGGCACCCCACGACGACCAGGCCGCTGATTGGGAAGTGCGAACGAGTCGCTGTGTAAGGCAATGCCGGCGAGGTCGTCTGTGGTACGCACTGCAACGACGACCGTCTGGAGCATGATGAGCCGGGTATGGGCCGGGATCGACAGCGGCAAGACCCACCACCATTGCGTCGTCCTGGACGCCGACGGCGCCAAGCTGCTGTCGCGCCGGGTGGCCAACGACGAGCCGGAGCTCCTCCAGCTCCTTGCAGACGTCCTCGGACTCGCGGACGACGCAACGTGGGCGGTGGACATGGCCGACGGCGGTGCCGCACTGCTGATTGCACTGCTGGTCAACCACGATCAGGAACTGCTCTACATCCCCGGCCGCGCGGTCAACCGGGCCGCCGACGGCTACCGAGGCGAAGGCAAGACCGACGCCCGCGACGCGCTCGTCATCGCCGACCAGGCCCGCGTCCGCCGTGACCTGAAGCCCATACGTCCCAGCGACGAGATCACCGCGGAGCTGAAGCTGTTCACCGCGCGCCGCACCGACCTCGCATGCGACCGTAACCGGTCGATCAACCGCTTGCGTGCCACGCTGACCAGCATGTTTCCCGCACTGGAACGCGCGCTGGATCTGACCACCAAGGGGCCGCTGGTGCTGCTGACGGGCTATCAGACCCCGCTGGCAATCCGTCGCGTGGGCCTGACCCGTCTCACCAAGTGGCTGAGCGTCCGCAACGTTCGCAATGCGGAGTCCCTGGCCACCGCTGCGGTCAGAGCCGCCGAGCGGCAGCACACCGCCGTCCCCGGCGAAGCGGCCATCGCCTCGCTGGTGGGTGCGCTGGTCGAGGAGGTGATGGCCCTCAACGAGAAGATCGCGGACGTCGACAAGCTCATCGAGGGCCGGTTTCGCCGCCACGAACTCGCCGAAGTGATCACCAGCATGCCGGGAATTGGCTCCCTGCTGGGCGCAGAATTCCTGGCCGCCGTGGGCAGCGACATGGCATCCTTCGCCACCCCGGACCGGCTGGCCGCCTTCGCCGGCCTGGCTCCCGCCCCGCACGACTCCGGGAAGTCCCACGGCAACCTGCACCGACCGCAGCAGTACCACCGCGGCCTCCAGCGGGTCTTCTACACCTCCGCGCTGATCAGCATCCGCAGCGACCCGAACTCGCGCCGCTTTTACGACCGCAAACGCGCTGAGGGGAAGCGCCACATCCAAGCCGTCCTCGCGCTTGCCCGCCGACGAGTCAACGTCTTCTGGGCTCTGATCCGTGACCGTCGGTGTTACCAAGTGATACCTCCAGTCACTCATGCGGCTTGACTTCCAGATTGGGAAGCGAGGTAGGCGGCCACCTTCAGCACGTCGTCCAGGCCGGCCGCCGGGCCGGCCAGCTCCCGGGCCGCCAAGAACAGCTCTTCCCGGGTGAACGCTCCGTCACCGGTGTCGGGCTCGATGGAACGAAACAGGTCCGCCATGGCCTCCCGATGGCAGGCCGAGCGGGCTCCACAATCCGCGCGGCAGGGAGCGTTGTCGTTCGGGCACGGCTCCACCGCTCGCTCCTCGGGGGCCGACGGAACGTTCTCTCCGTCGGCCGCTATGGATGCGAGGGTGACCGATCGCGCGAACCGGCGGGCGGTCTCCGGGGCCAAGTAGATGTACGTCGTTACGTCCTGCCCGTCCTCCAGGCGCTGGACTTCGAGCTCCACGTACCCGTCCGGGTCGTCCCGCACGGTGGTGCGGGCCCCGCCGTCGTACTCGCAAGTGAACTGATCTTCAGTCATGGTGTTGCCTCCAGGGGGGCGTCGGGGTCAGTCGTCGGCATCGGTCAGAGACCACGGGGAGCCGTCGCCACCCGGGTCCACTTCCACTTCCACCTCCGCCTCCAGCTCCCTGTTCAGGTCCATCACGGAGGCGCCGGCCAGGGTGGCGTCCTCCAGGGTCATGAATCGCATGCGCACGCGGCGGCGTTTCCTTTGGTCAGGGCCCAACAGGCCAGGGTGTGGGTGTACTTCGCGGCATTGCAGGTGCGGCAGGCGGCCACGACGTTGTCCGCCGCGTCCCGTCCTCCGCGGGCGAGGGGGAGTACGTGGTCCAGCTCGTCGGCGGGGCCGTCGCAGTAGGCGCAGCCGGACCAGCGGGCGAGGACTTCGTCCCGGGCGTACAGCGGAGGCCGGCGTGGTCGACGCGGGCGCCGAGCTGGAGCCGGACGCCTGCGGCGCCGGGTCACGCGGCTAGCTCCACGTCGAGGTCCGCGCCCTCCAGGGCGAGCGATTCGACGGTCGCGCGGAGGCGGTCCAGGGCCCGCTTCAGCGTCTGCCGGGAAGTGACCTGCGTGATGCCCAGGGCCTCCGCTATCGCGGCGTGGTCGGGTACCGGGAGGCCGCGGGCGTCGTAGCCGTTGTGGAGGTGGGGTTCCGGATCGAACCCGAAGACCATCCGGACGACGCGCTCTGCGTTGCCGTTCAGGGTCTTCAGGAGGGCATGGGCCAGGGCTGCCTTGCGTTCTCGGTCCTGGCGGGCGAGGTCGGAGGGCTCCGCCAGGTCCGCCGGTACCCCGAGGGCATGCGGATCTGCCAGCACCTCCCCTAGCAGAAACGATTCTTCGCCGGCCGGGGCGTCCAGGGACTCCACGCCCTCCAGGGATAGGCGGGCCAGGTGGGCCGTCGCGGGGCTCATCCGGTGGCCTGCTCCGGGGAGGATCGTTGCCAGGTACTCCGCGGCCTCCATGTCGCCGCCGACGATGGCCAGGCAGCCCTTGAATGTGGCGAGGGTTTCGTCCGAAACCGTGGGGCCGGAGGCCGGGTTGGTCGCAAAGGACATCGCCCCCCGGATGTAGTGGTGGGCGTAGGTGGAGAACTTCGACCCTCGCGCCGGGTCGTGGCTGGTCAGGGCCTCCAGGACTGCCACGCGGCCCTCCTGGCGAAGGTCTTCCATCCGGTCGGTGAACCCCGGACGATGCCGGATCTGCTTCTCCGCCAGGCGGTAGATCATCCCCTCCAGGCCGTCCAGTACCTGGGCGATTGCCTCCGCGTCGCCGTTCTGGGCAGCACGAATCAGGGCAGGGCAAAGCATGGGTGGTGCTCCTGGGAACTGGGGGCCCGGATGACCGGCTCGGGGCCATGCGCTGGGGCCCGTGACAGGCGGGAATCCGCACGCCTGTTCGAATCAACGGATAGGGGTATGCCTGGGCAGTGCCGCACGCGTGTTCGAATGCGTGGGTAGGGGTGTGCCGTGGCGGTGCGCGGGCAGGGGGTATCGCCACGCGGCCCCGCGTGCGCGGAGGCGTGGTCAGAGAGGGGGGAAGATCAGCTCAGAGCGAGCGGATACAGAAAGGCCCCGTCACGGCATGGAGCCGGTACGGGGACCTGGGAAGGGAAAGGGTCCGCCCGGCTCAGAGCTGGGGCGGATCAGTGACGCCTACGGCCTGCGACAGGCGGGCAAGGCGGGTCAGAGCACACGCGCGGTCGCGGGACACGCGAGCCGTGCGGGCGTACAGGCGTCGCTGGATGGCGCGCGGCAGGTGGCGCAGCCGGCCCTCGGCGTGGGGGTGGGCGACGACCGCGAGGCGTAGGGCCAGGGCGCGCCGGAGGCTACGGCGGAGCCAGAGGTGGACCGCCACCAGGTGCGGAGGGAACGGGGCGCGACGGACGCGTTCGACGCGTCGCCGGATGCATTCCCAGGCGTGCGCGCTGAGAGTGGGACGATCTTTGATTTCGTGAAGCGATGGATGCAGTGCCACAATCCTGTCCGTGGTAAGCGTGAGTCCCGCGGTCACTGGTCAAGGGTGAGCGGGACTCAAAGGCTGAACATGGCTCCCATCAAGGGGGCGAATGGGCCGGCGCCCGGGGGGCTGCAACCCCGGGGCGCCGGTTTTCCGTTTCCGGTCAGTGCCCCATGCCGGTTAGCTGGCGAGCGGCATATCGTCGCCCGCGATGTGCGCACCTCGCGCCGGGTCGAACTTGAGCTGACGCAGTACGTGATCGTTGATGACGCCGGGCAGGCTGTACCGCCAGATATCCGTGATGTAGTCGTCGAGGTCGCGACGGTCGGAGAACGCCTGCGACATGTTCTGCACTCCCGCGAAAGAGGCAACCAGAGTCCTGGCGGCCCGCTTCACGTCCACGCCGGGGCGGACTTCTCCGTTTTTCTGCGCCTCGACGAGGATCGATGCCGCGAAATCGACCCACATCCGCATAGCCCGTGCCCGGTCGATGGGGTCAGTCCCCTGCTCCATCGTCAGGCGCGCGGCGCCCCGCTGGATGGCATCGTTTTGCAGCCCGTAGCAGAGCAGGTAGCCAGCGTCTACCAGTTCCTGGGCATGCAGCTTTTGCGGAGGTATAACCATTCCCGTGAACTGTTCGTCGAGGATGGCGGCGGCGATGTCCTGCTTGTGGCGGAAATGGTGATAGAGGGCGCCCTGCGTTACCGTGGCCTCTTTCGCGATGTCTTCCACCGTGGTCCCGGCGTAGCCTCGCCGGTCGAAAAGTATCCCCGCACATTCGAGGATGCGCCTACGGGTGCGGATTGCGCGCTCCTGCTGGGGAGTCCGTTCCGCCTGGTCACGAGTCACTTCGTCTCCATTCCACCTTCGCCGAGTCACCCGGCGTGTCCGAACTGCCCACGAAGGTAGTTAGCGCCCCGTTAAGATCACCAATGCGTAGGTTTTCGATAGCTAACGGACGAAACGGACTGAAGATGATCTATGAGCCTGGAGTCATCGCAGGTCAGAGCCCCTGTAGGGGTAGATTCGGACAGTTCGGTATCAACGGCTTCGAGTATCGCAAAGATGGCCGAGTGGCGTAGATCACTGATTGTTTCCTGCGGCCCTTTCTTGATCGCGAAAGGCTCTGCCGCCTGTGTGGGCGTCGATCTCTAGAAAGCGTCCCCGAATGACGCAGCTACAGCCCAGGGGGCTCACGCGGCCTTCGGGGCCCATTCCGGGGGCAGGCCGTAGCCTCCGGCCCACGTCGCGCCATACACCTCCGCGTCAGTACCGATGGGCACCCCGAAAAGATCCATTCGAACCGTCTCCGCTACCTCCCGGGCGATATCGTCCACATCCGCCACGGGGGCCGTGCCCAGCACCTCGTCATGCACCCACAGGTTCAGGTATTGCGTCAACCCCTTGGAATGGAGGTCCAAGAGTGCCTGACCCATCGTGTCGCGGGCGGTGGATTGGCACAGATAAGCCACGCCCTTGTAGAGCTTGTCCCGATCAAGAACTAGGCGTCGATCGGACGGAGTTCGGATTTCGCACCCATTGCTCAGGGCATGGCGTTGCAGACCCCGGGCCCAGCGACGAATACCCGGGTAAGCCCGTGAGTAGCGGGCCAGAGTGTCCCGCATAACTGAAACTTCAAGTCCGGTCTGCTTTGCGAGTGTTGCCGCGCCGCCCTGATACGACGTGCCTAGGCCCGCGATCTTCGCCAAGCCCCTTTGATGCTTGGTGAAGCCTTCCCCGAACATCAAGGTCGCGGTGAAGTCGTGAAGGTTCCGGCCGCTCAGGATCGCTTCGCACATTCGGCGCTCCTGCGACAGAGCCGCCAGGACCACCAACTCCACTGACGATTGGTCCACGCTGAAGTAGGCGCGACCCGGCTCCGCCACGATGCTTCGCCGAATTTCCCATCCCTTCGAAGGGAGTTGTTGGAGCGGCGGGTCCGACACCGACGCCCGGCCGGTCTTGGCCCCCAACGTGTTGATCCGCGGATGGATACGGTCCTGGGCGTCCCGGTTCTCCAACATGGCCACGGCGTACGACGTGCGCCACTTGGACGCCCGCTTGGCACGGAGCACGGCGTCCGCCAACGGGTTGGGCGGGCGGACCTCCAGCCGTTCCCACTTGTCGTTCATGTCGGCCATGGGGAGCAACACGTCCTTGGCCACCGATGGGGCCCCGGAGTCTGTCGTCTCCTCCCAGGTCTCTCCCATGCCCTGGAGGGCGGCCACCACCTGGCGGTCACTGTTGACGTTGTCGACGCCGTACCGGGCTGCCCTCGCTGAGTGCGTGGCCGCCTGCTCCTGGAGCCGGTCCACCAGGCCCTCCGTGTACGGCACGTCCAGGAGCATCCCCCGCCGCTCCATGGCCGCGCAGATGGTCATGAGTTGGTGCTCGTAGGCCACCAGCGTGTCCGGGATGCCGTGACGGACCAGCTCCTGTTCCAGGTGGGGCCGCAGGCGGGCGGTCAACAGTACGTCTAGGCCGGCGTAGCGCTGGTAGACCTCGTCCTGGTACGGCACCTGGGCCCAGCCGGTTTCCTTGGTCAGGCCGTAGCTGCGAAACACGCGGGTTAGGCCGGCCTGGGTGTCCGGGGCCGCCGGGTCCACGTACCAGGCAGCAAGCGGCTTGAGGCTGACGCCCACGCCGCCCTCGAAATCCTGTCTGCTGTCGGAGAGGTGGGCGAGGATCTTGGTGTCCCGCACTCGCGGGGCGACGGTTTCCAGGGGCGCGACGCCGTGGCGGTCGAGGACCAGCAGATCGTAGGCGGCGTTGTGGATCACCAGCTCCGGGCACCGGGTCACCACGGTGCGGGCCAGCTCGACGAAGGCCGGCCCGCGTTCGACCGGGACGACGAACGCTGTGTCGGTCGTGCCGTACTGGACGGTGCGGAGCCGGTGACCGGGACTGAAGGTGTCCAGGCCGCTGGTCTCGGTGTCCAGGGCCAGCGAACGCGGCTGGTGTGTGGTCAGCCAGTCCCGAGCCTGGCGCGCGTCGTCCTCGGTCTCCAGGGCGTGGATGGTGGTCTGGTCGCCGGCCAGTTGATGGCGGTGGATCTTCAATGCGGGCTCCGTGGAGTGCGCCGGCCGCCGGCCCACCGCGTCGTGACATGCGAAAGGGGGCCGCCCCGGCTGGGACGGCCCCCTGGGGCACACGCTTACGTGGTCCTGGGCTGGCCGAATATGTCTTGGCTACCTCCATCGGCTGGGGTACGTGACAGAGCCCGGCAGTCCGCCAGATTGGCCATGACACGCGTTCCGACGGCCTTGGATTCCCGAACACCGGGGAACGTGCGCAAGGCGTCGTAGAACCGGTTGCGCATCATCGGATGCCGGATACCAGACTCCTCCGCCCACGTCCGATAGCGGTCCCAGGTCTCGGTCTTCAGGACGTGGGCACCCTCCTGGACCACGAACTCCTCCCCAATGAACCCAGCCAAGGGATGGGACGTGTCCCGGTAGTGCGCGGTCCGCCGTTCCACTGCCTCAGGGAAGGCCAGGCCCCGACCTGCCTGGTACTCCCGGTGCCACGCCATGGCTCCGCGCACCGCCCATGCGGCGATGCCCTCCCGCTCTTGGGCCAACGTGGCTTTCAGGTGCTTGTTCTCCCGGCCCCGGAAATCTTCCAGCCACGGAACGACCCGCACCCGTTGCCACAAGGCTTGGTCGGTGGCGTCCACGTCCGGCGCATAGTTGGTATCCACCTGGACCAGACACACGGGCCGGAACGTGATCTCTTCACGGGCGTACACGCCCCGCGCGGTGATCGACTGGTCCCCGGTGACGGCCTTCATCAGGGCCTGGTCCAACGGCATGTTGGCGGGCCACTCGGAGGAGATCACCAGGCGACGACCGCGCAACCCCACGATGTCCGCGCGGGGCCCACCGGACTCCCGGCGCTTTTGAAACAGGCTCGGTTCCGCCCGCTTCGTGATCTCGCTGAAAACCTTCTCCAAGGTCTCGGTGAACGTCGTCTTCCCGTTCGTCGTCTCGCCCACGTGCATGACAAAGCACCGCTCTACGCCGTACCCGGTGATGCCGTAACCGGTGAGCATCTGCAAAAAGGCCGGCATATCCGGCGAGTGCGGGTGGCACTCCTCCAGAAACCTTTGCCAACGCGGCGCTTGAGCCTGCGGGCGGTACTCCACGTCCAGTACAGCCGTGTTCATGTCCGCGGGGTCGTGCGGCCGGGCCTGACCCGTGCGAAGGTCCACCACCGCGTTCCGGAACGCCAACAGGTCGGGGTCCGCGTCGAACCGGCCCACCGTCGCGTACACCCCGGGGATGCTCGCCAACATCTCCACCATGCCCTTGACCCGCCCGGACTCCTGGGACTTCAACGCCCACCGGGACCGCTTTTCCGGGTCGTGCCCGGCCTCGTCCTCCAATGCCTGGATCACGGCCCGCACATCGGCGTACAGAGCTTCTTTCGGTACGTGCTGCCAGTGCGTCCCGCGCCACTTGTAGACCCCCACGCCCGGCACCATGCGCACGTGGCCGCCGAGCTGGCGGTACAGGCGCATTGCGTTGCCCAGGTCCGTCAGCGGCAAGGGCCCGGCTTCGCCGGCCGTCGGCGCGGACGATGCCGGTTCGGCGTTGTCCAGGACGTGGAGCGGTGCCCGTCGGACGGCCGCGTGGAGCTGCCCGGGGAACGCCTCCGGGTCGCGGGCGCGCCAGTCGGTCAGGTCGTCCCCGGCGTGGGGAATCTCCAGGCGTCGGACCATGACCCCGGCGCGGACCAGGGCGTCCGCCAGGGCGTTGGTGAACTGGGCGCCGGCGGTGTCGCGGTCGCCGGCCAGGACCACGTCCCGATCCTGGAGGCCCATGGCCAGTTCTTCGACCAGTGCGTCATTGCGGGCCAGGCCGGCCCCGCGGATTGCCACGGCGTCGTAGCCGACGCCCACGGCTGTCAGCGCATCGCCGGGTCCTTCGGTGATCAGGACGGTGTCAAAGCCGCTGTGAGCGGTGAACACGCCGTACTTGCTCCAAGCCGCGCCCTCCGGGCTGGTGATCGACAGCCACCGGGCCGGACACTGCTCGGTCACGTCTCGGCCCTGAAGGCCACGGGGACGACCGCTGAAGTCGTGCAGGGGAACGGTCAGTCTCGGGTACCGCTGGTACGCCGTGGACCGGTAGGGGAACCGGGCGTCGAGGCCGGGGTAGTCCAGGCCCAGGCCCAGGTCCACCGCCCGTGCCGGCTCAAGGCCGAACCGACGGAGCACGTAGTCCCGAGCCTCCGAGTGCTCCGGGTCCAAGAACGCCACGTTCGTGGTGTCCTCGTACTGGGCCAGAGCGGCCAGGCATCCGGGGTCAAGGTCGCCGGGCTGCGGCTTGGCGGACGTCCGGGCTCCTTCGCCGGGGGTCCAGTCGAACAGGTCCGCCGGCCTCATGCCCAGGGCGGAGAGGATGGCGTCCCGGTCGCACCCGGCCCAGCACCGGACCAACAGGCGCCCATCCTCCTTCAGCCGGAAGAACAGGCTGGGTCGTTGGTCGTCATGCACCGGGCAGGGAACCCCGTACTCCCCGCGCTCCTCCAGCACCTCCGGGAAGCGGGCCAGGAACTGGGTCAGGTCCTTGGTCGGGGTCGTCAAGGGGATCTCCTCATGCGAAAGCGGGCGTGTCTGAACCCGTTTGATGGGGTCCGTGACACGCCCGCTTCGGGGAGGTCAGTCGAGATTGCGGAGGGCCTGGAGGACGCGCCCGAACGTCATCAGGTCCATCACCGCGTAGGCGTCCTCCACGCCTCGCCTGGGCGCCTTGACGATCGCCACACCGTGAGGGAACCCCGCGTGGTCGGCCTCGCGGTTTGCCTGCCGTACGTAGTCGGCCAGGCGGATGGAGCGTTCGGCCTTGCACTCGATGACGAACGGGCGGGCGTGGAGGTCTCCCACGTCCCGCGCTCCGGTCTGCGCCGGCCGGACCACGTTGTCCGGGTCGTGCGGGTCGCGCCAGGGGTAGGCCGCTTCTTTCCAGTGGTCCACGTACTGGCCAAGGGCGGTGTTCAGGTAGTGCCGGACCTCCCGCTCCCACCGGGTGCCCTTGGCCTTCGCCGCGTTGGTCATCGGCGGCTCCGTCGAACAGCGGCCAGACCGACGACCATGGTCAGCAGAAACCACGCAGTGCGGCCAACGATGGCCAGTGCCAGGGCGATGACCGCCAGGACCAGGAGCGCGTCAGACACCGGCAGTCGCCTCCGCCGGTACCGTCACGGCCACGTGTTCCGCCGCCACCGTCTCCACCCGGAACGTGCTGCGCTTGACCCAACCACTCTCGTTGCCGGTCGGCTTCACCTTCAGCATGGGCAGCACGCGGCCCTTGTACTGCTCGGTGTAGGTCCGCAAGACGGTTGCCTCCACCATCCGCACGCCATTGCCCCGCCGGGCCGCATAGACCAGGGTGTCCCCCTCGCGGATCTCCTGGCCGGTGAAGTCGTGGATATGGCCCCTCTTGGCCACGATGCGCTCCTCTTTGTTCTTGAGACGGGGCCGGCCGCGTACCGCACTGGTATGCAGCCGGCCCCGAGTTCGCTGTGCCTGGAAGGGCGGGTCAGAACGGGGCGGAATCCGCCGTGACCTGGGACAGGGAGGGAACGGCCGGAGCCGCCTCCGTCGAGGCGGGGCCGTGCACCGTCAGAACCGGCTTTCGGTACGCCACGTCCACGCCGGACTTGGTGGTGAACTCGACCAGTTCCAGTGACAGGGTGCACAGGGCGGGGCCGCCGACGGCCTCCAGCTCCCGCCAGAGCGATTCCAGGGACTTCATGAAGTCCCAGGAACCGGTCATCAGACGGAACTTGCCCAGCTCCGGGGCGTCATGGAGCCTGAATTCCACGCGCTGGTCCGGCTTCGGTCCGTGGCCGGCCTTGGCCGCCGCCTTACGCTCCTGAACCGTGGTGGGGCATCCGCACGGCTGGCCGTGGCGCGGGTCCTCCGGGTCGGTGAACTCCACGCCGTCGCAGGCGTGGATGGGCTTGCCGGTCATGCCGTACAGCGCCATCCGGAACGTCACCGCGTCCGGACCGTCCACGATGACCTTGACGCTGTCCGCGCCGGTCAGCACCTCCAAGGAGTCCTCCTTGGAGGTCTCCCAGGGCTGCGGTGTGCCGCCGTACAGGTCGGCCACGGCCTTACCCACCTCCGGGTCACCGGTCGTGATCCGCCACGCCTCCAGTGCAACGGGGCGGCCGTTGAGCTGCTGCCCGGCACGGAACCGGCCCACGTAGTCGCTGGCGAACGTCTTGGGGCGGGCGTTGGGGTCGGTGTCGAACACGCGAAGGGTGCGGGCCACTGCTGGCTCTCCTTGGGGAAGTGCTTGGAATGAGACAGCGAAAAGGCCCGGCCGCGTGGGCCGGGCCTCTCGCTACTTCCATGCGCTGGGGGCCGTGACAGCCCCGGTCGGCCTACGCCGCGCGCCGCTGGGTGCCGGTCTCCGCTTCCCCGCCGGAGGCCACCGGCCGGCCGATCACCCCGCGCTTGGCCTCCCGCTCCCAGTCGAACACCGCCCGCAGATGAAGGAAGGTCTGGAACAGCTCCTGGCTGTGCCGGACGGGGACCAGCTTCCAGCCCTCCGGACGAACGTGGAGGACGGCCGCCGCGTCGATGGCAGGGAGCGGGACGGACTCCCCGGTGTCGGCCCGGACGATGCGGTCCGCGTTCGCGTACGCGGCGAGCTGCAACGCCACCTCCTCATGCACGCCGCTCCTGGTGGTCTTCCAGTCCAGAACGACGGTTTCCCCGCCAATCCGCGCGATGGCGTCGAACGACCCGGCATAGTTGTGCTCGTCGCTCCAGACCGCGTCTTCCAGGAACAGGAACTCCGGCTGGATGGCGTCCAGGAACTCCCGGAAGTGGTCCGCGTAGCGGCGGAGATCCGGGTGGACCCGCGCCACGTCCTCCCCACGGGCCAGGCGCTCGAACACATCGTGGGCCGCCGACCCGGTGTCGGCCGCCGCCTTCACCACGCGCCGGGGCGCCCCCTTCAGATAGTCGACGGCGCCGGCCCGGTCGTTCATCGCCAGACCCACCAGGGAGCCGACGTTGTCCACGGCTGCCGTGGCCACTTCCTTGGCCGCCCAATACTGAAGGAATCCCTTCGGGAGCATGGACAGGACGGACGTCACGCCGGGTGCCTTGGCACCGGTCTCCGGGTCGACGTAGAACCGGCTCCCGGACCTGCTGATGGTGTTCAGTGCTGCCACGGGTCTCTCCGCTCGCTCTCCGGCCCGCCAGGGGCCGCTCTCAGTCGCTTACGGCGGAATCCGCTGGGGCCCGTGACCACGGCAAAGGGCCCGGACGGAACACTGTCCGTCCGGGCCCCTGCCCTGCGCTATCGGCCGGTGCCGTCGCCCACCGACTCCTCCGGCAGCGTCGCCGGGTTGTACTTCGCCGCCACCTTCCGCGACGCGCCCTCGCCCAGGAACAGGATCACCAGGAACGTGATCGCGTTCATGGCCTGGTCGTTGACGGCCACGTCGGCCACGGCGGGGATGTAGTGGCCCACCAGGACCAGGAGCGCGCCCAGGGCCGTACGGACCCGGACGGGGTTGTCCCGGATGGCCTGGCGGATCAGGTCGAACATGTCTCTCCCAACTTGTCGAACAATGCGCGGACGTTGTCGCGGAGTTCGGACAGCGTCCCGGTGTTGTGGAGCACGTGGTCCGGCGTGATGCCGTCCAGCTCCGTTTCTGAGTTGTGTTTGCCGGCGTCGCCGTCCAGGCCGGCGCCGGGTCGCTCCACGCGGACGACCACGGCGCCCTCCGCGCGGAGCGCGTCCAGCTCGTTGGCGTAGCGGGCGTCCGCCACGACGCACGGCATGTGCCATTCGCTGCCGTGGCGGACCTGCGCCAAGACCGGACGGACCCAAAAATCGGGGTCGCGGTCGCGGATGGCCTGGCCGTACTTCTGGAGGAGCCGCCGCACCTCGGGCAGGGCCTTGGCGCCCTCCCACCCACCGTGGGCCTCCAGCGCGTCCCGCAGGCGGTGTTCCTCGTAGCAGCAGGAGAGGACAAGGGGGTTCAGGCGGGCGAGGGCCGCTTTTAGCTCGTCGGCGAACGCCAGCCGGGTGTAGGCACCGTGGCGCACCAGCATGCTGGCCACGGTGTCTTTCCCGGACCTGGCCTTTCCAACGAGGGCAATGTGCGGGCGGGGCATAAGTCCTCCAGCGCGAGGGGGCGTGATGTGCCCGAATGCGCTGGGGGCCGTTACGACCCGGCGGCCTTGACCAGGGCCGCGATCAGCGTGCCCAGGGAGGTGACTGCGGCCAGGGGCAGGGCGTAGCGCCAGCGCTCCAGGCCCCGCAGCCGGCTTTCATGGTCGGCCAGGGTCTGGCTGACGGCTTCATGGGTCTGGGTCAGGCCCCGCACGTCGCCCCGGAGCGCCACCAGCTCGTCATAGATTTCGCGGGCCCCGATCACCACGGCGCCCACTTCGTCCCGGTCGTTCACCGCTTACCCCTCCACGGTGAACCCGTGCTTATTGCCCAGGAGGCGGAGCGAGGCGATTCCGGGGATGCCGTCCGGCGGTCCGCCGACGCCGGTCCGCTGCTGCCAGTTCGCGTACGCGATGCGGGTCATGGACCCGAACGACCCGTCGCACCACTTGGAGTCCAACAGGCCCTCTGCATGCAGTGCCGACTCCACGGGGCGCACGTCGGAGGGATAGGTGGTGCCGCCCGGGCCCCGGTCCGGGTCGCGGACGGCCGCCGCGCGGATATGGGCCAGGGACACCACCGGCTTGGCCTTGGCCGGAGGCTGGGTGCCCTTCTCCGGAACGGTGATCCTGTCGCCCGGGTGGATCACGTCCGGATTCTTCACCTGGGGATTGATCGCCAGGAGCGCGGCCAGGGAGACACCGGCGGAGGCGGCGATCTTGCCCAGGGTCTGGCCGGCCTTCACCACCACCGTCTTGCCCGTGCCCGAACCGGCGTGGGACCCGCTGGAGGCCGGACCGGAGGCGGCAGTCTTGTAGACGAACCCGCGCTTCCCCTTCAGGGCCGGGTCCGCGGTGGTTACGCCCTCCGCGTACTGCGGCAGGCCGTACCCGTGGACGTAGGCGTCCCGGCGATTGCGGCGCTTGAGGTAGACGCCGTCCCCCTCTGCCGACCCGGTCACGGAGGTATTGCCTTCCACGGTGGTGATCGTGTTCGCGTCGTACGCCACCACGATGCCGGTGTGCGAGTTCGCTGACCGGCCGTAGATCACCTGGGCACCGATGGCCGGGTACGCGGAGTACCGACCCCGGGAGCGGAACCAGTTGTAGGCCGTCCACACCGACGCGGTCACGGGGAACAGGGACCCGGCGCCTGCCTGCCTGGCGCACCAGGAGACGAACGTGGCGCACCATGCTTGGTTCTGGGACCACTCCAGGCCCGGCACGGCCGGGCTGTAGCGCTGGTGGTTATTCCAGTGGCCTCCGCTGAATCCCTCGCGGTAGCCGATCTCTCCGCGCGCTATGCGGATCACGTCTGCGGCCTGCGCCAAGCCATCCTCCTTCTGTCGTGCGTGGAAAGGCCCCGCCGGTAGTGGCCGACGGGGCCGTGTGAACGTGGGTGGGTCAGGACGCGACGCCGTACAGGCGCTGCACGCAGGCCCACACAACCGAGTTGGCCTTGGCGCGGGCCTGCAACTTGATCTCCGGATGCGCCCCGAACCGATAGCCAGGGATCTTGAATGCGGCCTGGATGGGTTTGCCGACGGGGCCGGAGGCCACGGTCTGGCCGTCCACGGTGATGCGGAAGTCCCCGCCGGGGCCGTTGGCGGTGGCCTGCGCGAAAACCTCCATGCGCGGGTGTTGGGCCTCCGGCCAGGCCACTTGGAGGTCCGTCCAGTCGGTGGCCTCGGTGGAAGGCCAGTCAACCGCCTGCGCCGGGCTCATCACGACGGGCAGATGTGGGCGGGCCAGCCCGCCACCCACCACGTCCTCCGAGACGATTTCGTTCCCTTGGGCGTCCTTGATGCGGACGGCCTGGGCCTGCCCCGTCGGGGTGCCGTTCCACACCGAAAACGCCTCGCTACCGTCCCGGCGTCGAACCACTAGCGCGTGTTCCCCCGCGATCGGGCCTACCTCGCCCGCACGGAAGGTCTCCGCGCCGCCGGGTTGCCGAACCGAGAGGCTGCCGCCCTCCCCGATCTTCACGTCACCGTGGACAACTTGATTCATGGCTGGCCGCCGGTTGGCGGCCGTGGTCAGCATCCGTACTTGCGCCTCCAGACGCCGGATACGGTCGGTCAGGTCCTGCGGGACGATCGCCACTAGGCCGCCTCCAAGTACATCTCCGCGGACTCCTGTTGGCCGCGCTGATCAGGGGTGACGCTCAGGCCCACCACCCGGAAAGTGGCGTCCAGGCCACCGGAGAACCATGTGTCGCGGATGCGGAGCCGGACGGTCGCGCCGAGGAGCGCGGGCGTTACTTCTCCGTCCAGGCGGACCCGCACGGACGGGATCACCACTGACTCTCTGGCGCGGGCCAGATCTGCCTTGGCGTGCTCGTCCAACGTGGTCAGCTTCTCCACGCTGTTGTAGTCGCTGTGCCCGTCCAGACGGGGCCACCCTTCCTTCAACTTCTCGGGGTAGGACCACTCGGTGGACATGAGCGGGTGAGACTCTTCAGCCTGGTTCTGGTTGCCTGTCGCTCCCCGGCTCTGCCAGGTGTTGGCCATGCCGGTGGCGTCCTGCGGCCAGGAGTAGGCCAGGACGTTGCCCGGGTAGGTCAGCATCACCGGCACGGACCCGGCCTGGATCTTCGGATAGCCAAGCTGAAGCCGTTTGACGCGTTCGCCGGTCTCCGTCTCGCGGTAGACCTGGATGCGCCACTCAAAGCCGTTCTCGACGGCCGCCAGGCGGTCCAGGGCTTCCCGTACCGGGGTTGCGTCGTACCGGGAGTAGGTCCGGTCCCGCTTGACGCCGGACGTGCCGGCGTAGTCGATCTGGATGCCGATGTCCCCGCCGGCCTTGCCGGCCGCGTACGCCGCCAGGGACCGGGCAATGTCGAACTGGTCCAACTGCCGGGCCTCCAGGGTGTCCCGGATCTCCCGGTGGTCCCAGTAGGAGTCGAACGTGGCCGCCTGAAGGGCAACACTCACCGAGCCCCGGTCGTCGACGGCCGGCGTGGCCGTCCAGACGATGCCGCCCCACCACAGATCCCGGCCGCGCTCCACCCACAGCGCCGTCCGACCGGGCTGCACGGCCGCCTTGATCCGCGCGGCCGTCGCTTCATCCGGCACCGCGAGAGTTCCCCGCAGTGTTCCGGTCTTGCCTATGTAGTCGTCGAAGGCGACCTGTTGGACGGGGAGCACGTCCAAGAGCTGGTCCGTGCGCAGGTCGGTGAACAGGAACCGGTAGCCGGCCAGGGGGAGGTCCGGTTCCGTCTGGCCCCAGTCCAGTCCGTCATCCGGCACTGCCCCGCCATCGAGCGGCGCGACCACGGACCGGATGGTCTCCACGTACCGGTAGAACTCCTCGGTGCGCCGGCCGGACTCCCGCATGGTGCGCGAGAGGTCTCCGTCGGGGAACCAGGCTGCCCGCTGGGTCCTAGTGATTTCCAACTGAACGCCTGCACGGCGGGTGTTGCGGTTGGTGACGTTGTCGGGGTCATCGCCGTTGACGTCTTCCGCCGTGCCGTACTCCACCGCGAACCCGGCGGCCTCCAGGGCCCGGCCGATGCGGGCCGCGGACTCCGTGTCTGCCCCGCCCAGGTGTGTGATCGGAGCCGTACCGGCCAGGCCGTGGTAGCTCACGGTGTAGGGCACCCGGGCCTGAAGGGCCAGGGCCTGGGGCTCGTCGTAGCGCGTCGAAGTCAGGTGCAACGAACGGTTGTCGGCACTCTTCAGGCCCACCATGGAGTAGAACTGGCCGCCGGTCGCACTGGCGACAGCAGAGGCCAGTTCCGTGGTGCCGGCCTCGATGCCGCCACCGTGGATGGCCAGGTGGGCGACGCGGGAGGACGTAGGACGGATATCCAGGCGGTAATCCGTCCCGTAGGTCTCCGCCGCCTCCAGCTCCGCCCAACGCTGATACGTATCCACCGCGCGGGAGTTGGTGGTGGTCACGCCGGGCCCTCCCACCGCAGCGCGGCGATGCTGTACCGCCCGGGAACTTGGTCCAGGGCAGCCGCCGTGTAGAGGCTCACCTCTACGAAGTCACCGGCCTGGAGCACAACGGGAAGGGACGAGGCATGCCCTTGCCCACCGTTGGACCGGGCGACGAACGACATGTGCCACTCCCGGACGCCACCGTTCTTGGTGACCATGACGCGGGCCTGTTCGGCCCCGCCGGGCCACGTCTGTTGGGCGTAGACGGTGTAGAGGCCGCCGACGGGCGCGACCAGACGGGTGGGGTTCGTCGGCGTCCACATCGTTGCGTCGGTGCGCGCGTCCGTGCCGCTCCACCGGACCGGGGTGTAGCGGTTCGCCGCAAGGTTGTAGGCATCGTCCTTGCGGACGGCGACGTAATGGCGTTCTGCCACGCTGCGCCAGCCGTTGCCGTCCCAGCGCTCCAGGCCACGGCCGTTGTCCCGGTACTGGCCGGGGTAGGCGCCGCTGTATCCCAGGCCCCAGCCACCGGCCTGGATACCGCCCAGGGACACGGTGGTCCGGCGACGGTCGGAGACGGCGGTGGCCCAGTCGATACCGCCCGTACCGGCGGACGTGCCCGGCGGCACCGTGATCTCGTACAGCTTCTCTGCCGTCCCGGAGGCCACGGGCGCCTCCGGGTGGGCGGACGGCGTGCCCTGCGCAACGATCAGCGCGGCCGTGGACTGGTCCGACCCGTCGTAGGCGGAGTCATAGACCCGCAGGAAGACAGCGTCCTTCCGCGGATACTGCGCGTCTCCGTCCGCGATCGTCAGCGTCTCCGGCTCCGTCACCGCCACCGGGTACGCCCCCTGTACGGAACTGCCGCTGATCACGGCGCGGCCGGTGCCGATGGTGCATTGCATCGCGCCGGCCGAGGTCAGGGCGAACGGGTTCCCGCCGGGGACGACGCCGCCGCGCGAGGTGAGTTCGGCGTTCGGGGTCCAGGTGCCGACGGGCACCAGTCGGGTGTCCGCCCGGGTCTGTCCGCCGCCCGGGGCATCCCGGTTGACCAGCCAGCCACTACGTACAGTCAATGTTGCCTCTCACCAGAAAGCCGACCGCCACCGCGCGGTGACGGACGCCAGGGGGTCGTAGGTACCGGGCGCCGCCCGGAAGGCCAGGACGGAGACCCCGGGGTCGAACGTGAACGTTTGCTCCGGGGCGCTGCGGGCGGTCACGGTGTAGAGCCGTGACGCGGTGTCGTTGAGGACGGCTGTCCCCTCGGCGCAGTCGACGCGCAGGACATCGGACGCCGTGAGGGTGATGTCGTACTCCAGGCGGCGTCCGGTGTGGAGCTGGAGCAGGGAGGGACGGACCACTGGGCCCCGGAACTCGACAATCGGATGCGCCGGGGCCTCGCCGAGGTTGGGCGCCGCGAGGGTGCCGGTGGACCCTGTGACGCCCCACTCCAGGGGGTAGTCCAGGCCGCCGTCCGTCCAGTCCAGGCCGGGTTCCGGGGCTGGTAGCCCGCAGGTGACGCGGTTCTCCTGGGTCTCGTACCGGCGGGGGTCGGAGCACTCCCACACCACCGACCCGTACGGCTCCCCGCGGGTGTATCGGCGGTCTGCCGGCAGGGCCCGCCGGGTCACCCGCCCCCGCATCAGCCGTCGTGCTCCGGCGAGTTGAACTACCAGGTCTTGTTCCCGCTGGGTCGGGGCGGTCGCCCGGCGGAGTTCGGCTAGGAGCGCGGGGAAGCGCTCCACAGTGTCCGGCAGGATCATGAAGTCGAACTGGAGGGTGCGGGTGCCGGCCAGGAGGTGGCCGGGCCATCCGCCGTGTTGGGTCGGGCGGAGCACGGTGGCCATGTCCAGGTCGGGGAGATCGTCCCACCCTGTCAGTTGCTCGCCCACGTACTCCGTGGTCTCTCCCATGAGCAGACCGCCGTATTGGATCTGCCCGTCCTGGGTGACCTGGTCCCCCGGGGTGTTCAGTAGTTGTGGCACGTCACCCCCTCGCCTTCATGAGCCAGTCCAGTTCACGCGCGACCTGGGCAGGCTGCATGTCGCCGGCGTGAAAGTGATCAATGTTGATTGCGGCCGACGCGCGGTCCCTCGACGGGCCGGGCCGGGTCTGTTCGACCTGGGCCAGTACCGGCCGGCCGACCATGGCCGGCATGTCGGCCGTGATGCCGCCAAGTTGACGTTTGAGCGCTGGGACCTGGTCCTCGATGCCCTGCATGAAGCCCTTCAGCAACAGCCGGCCGTTCGGGGTCAGGATGCGGGCGTCCAGCTCCGCCGGCCCCTTCCAGTCCGGCAGCATGTTGGTGATGCTGCCCAGCTTGTTCTTCAGGCTGGAGATCATGGACGAGATGCCGTTGATGAACCCGCGGATCAGGGACGCTCCGGCGTCCCAGAGCGTGGAGCCCAAGTTGCCCAGCGCATCGCGGGCCCGTCCGGGAAGGGTGCGGAGGAACCCGACAGCCGAACCGATCCCGCTGGAAATCTTGTCGCCCATGGACGACATGGCCGACCGCGCCGCGTCCGCCACGTTGGAGCCCATGGTCTTGACCTGGTCCCACGCCCGCGACGCCAGGTCAGCGAAGTATCCGACCACGGCGGAAACGCCGGACAGAACGACGGAGCCGATCTTGGAAAAGATGGCCCCGAAGAACTTGCCGAGACCGGAAAGGGCGGCCTTGGCCGCGTCCAAGGCGCCGGAGAAGTCGCCGCGCAGCAACGCCGCGATGGCCTTGACCGCCGGGACCACGATGGTGGTGATGTACTTCGACGCCAGCTCCGCCAGGACGCCGGCGACCTTGCCCACCAGCGTGATCACCGGCGTGATGACAGGCACGAGGGCCTTCAACGCATCGGCCAGCAACGTGCCCAGGGCGGTGATCAACGGGGCGCAGGCGACCAGGAGTTCCCCGAGTGCTTTGCCGATCGTCGCCAGGGCGGGAGCCAGGGCAGTGATCAACTGGCCCACCAGGTCACCGAGAATCGGCGCCAGTTCCCCAATCACCGACAGAATCGGCCCCAGGATGGTCGGGAGCTGGTCCAGGATTGGCTTTAGGGCCGTGAGCAGCGCGGACGCGATCTGGCCGACCAGTTTGCCGACGGTTTCCAGGACGGGGCCAAGAGCACCGGCCAGTTGTGAGACGAGTTCCGCCGCAATCGGCAGAATCGCCGCCAGGGCCTGGGCCACCACCTTGACCACCGGGGCAAGTCCAGCCCCCAAGCTCTGGGCCAGTTGAACGAAGACCGGGGCCAGGGTGCCGGCCGCGCTCTGCATCGGCCCGGCCAGGGTCGTGACCAGCGTGTTCAACAGCGGCATGGCCGCCTTCAGCGCACCGCCCAAGATCGTCGAGACGGCCCGGCCGACCGCCGAAACGGTCTCGAACAGCGCGCGGAACGTCTCCTGGGCCTCCGGTGTCGCGGTGACCTTGGCGGCCGTGGCTGCCAGCTCCGAGAGGACCTGGAGGGCTCCGCCGCCGGCTTGGGCCGCCGCCCCCAGGACGTTGCCCAGGGCCCGACCGACATTGGCCAGGACGCCGCCGAACTGGCGGGCCACGCCTACAGCGGCCTCGATGGACTCTTGCATGGCGCCCGACGCAAACGACCGGTCCATCTTGGCCCGGAGGCGGTCCAGGCCCTGGCCCATGGAGGCGGTCATCCGCTCCCACGTCGGAGCCGCTGCGGCGCCGAGCTGGACCAGACCCTGGAGGACTGTTGCGGGAAGGCCGCGCAGGTTCTGAAGGCCCCGGGTCGCCCCCTGAAGGGCCTGGCCCAGCGCGCCGTCCTGGGCCAGCGTGCGAGCCGCGACCAGCGTGTCCTTGCCCATGGCGTTCAGGGCGGAGGCGGTCGCGGACAGCTCCGTCCGCAGGACAGGCAGGACGGAGTTCGCGGTCCGCGTCAGGGTGTCACCCAAGCCGCGGAACAGGTTGCCTTGGACGGAACGTTTCACCTTGTCCCAGGCCGGCCCCAGAGCCTTGGTCTGGCTGACGAAGTCCCTGGCGGCCGGGGCCAGTTTCTCCATGGCCTCCGCGTCGCCCGACAGGGCGTCGGAGACCCCGGACATGCCGACCTTCAAAGCCACGCCGGCCGATGCCAGCGCCAGGACGGCCGGAGCGGCCACCCCGGCCGCGGGGGCCATGGACGCGATGGCGGACGACAGACCCGCCACCGCCGGGATGCTGGAGGCGGCCGTGGACAGCTTGCCCAGCGTCCCGAGCAGGGACAGCACCTTGCGGCCGGCGCCGCCGGAGCTGTCTCCGACGTGGGACACGTCCCGGGCCAGTGTGGCCAGCCGGTCCCGGTCCGCCTCGACGCGGGCCGGGACCGTCATCGGGGGCCGGATGCGCGCCAGCTCCCGGCGCAGCCGGGCTATCTCCCGTTCGGAAACCTCCAGCTTGACCCCGAGGCCCGCGTTCGCGCCCTGGAGACGTTCACGAAGCCGGGAACGGAACTCCGACAAGTCCGGGTCCACGGTCACACGGACCCGTGCACGGACCCGCGCCAGCTTGGCGTTCAGGCGTTCGCGGAAACCTTCCAGGTCCGGGACGGCCTGCACTTGGACGCGGGCTCGCCGCTCGATGCGGTCTAGGTACCGCTGGAGACTGGTGGCGAAGTTCGACGTGTCGGGGAGGACACGGATCGAAAGGCGCCCTACCTCGCGGCCTCCGGGGCCGGCCATGACTTACCCCCTGGTGCAATGGGCTTGGCCAAGGGGTGTCTGGACAGGTCAAGGCGTGGCCGCTCGTGCTTGTCCGCCTTGACCTGTGGAACGGGAACGGGAACCGGGTCCCGCTTGAGTCGCCCGCCAGAGACGCGGACGTTGTTGGCGTCGGCGAAGCGCACGGCGTCCAACAGGGCGGCCAGCAGGTGCGTTTGCACCGTCCAGCCACGATGTTCGGGACCGCCGGCCAGCGATGCGGCCAGGGCGGAATCCGGGGGCAGATGCTCGGTGAGCTGCCAGGCCCGGCGGGGCGTAAGGGCGCCTCTCCACACGTCGGCCAAGTCCAGACCGTAAAACCGCTGGAGGTCCGCCCGCAGTGCCCCGCCGTGGCCCTGATCGACTAGCTGTCCGAGCGCGGAGCTTCCCCCACCTGGGTCTCCGCCTGCCACTCACCGACGGTGCGGACGAACACGGCCAGCGGCCAGTCCTCCATCTCCGCCGCCAGTGCGGCCGGATTGTCGGCCACCAGGAGGAGAAGGTCACGGATCTTCGGCACCAGCTCCTCCAGCTCCTCCGCCCCGGTCTCACCGAAGCGCGCCAGGATGGCGCGGGCGGCCGTCAGGCCGTCGCTGGGCAGCATGAGGATGTTGCGGAGCTGGACCGTGTCACCGGCCCGCGTCTCCAGCGGCAGAGCCTCGTACTCCGCCGCCGCTTCCGCCATCATGTCCGCGCAAGAAAGTGCCAAGGGTTGTCCCCACAGTTCGTGTCGTGCGGTCCCAGGGAAAGAGGTCTTCCGCCCGGAGGAACCGGCCAGGGGAAGAGGTGACGAACCGCTCAGCCGGGTTCGCTAGTCGCCGCTGTGCGGCGGGGGCGGAGGCGTCGGAGCCGCGACCTGGGCCCACTCGCCGACGGCGCCGCCCAGCTTCGACGACCCCAGGAAAGTTCCCTTGACCGGGAACGACACGAAGTCGTCCGACGACATGCCCACCGCGTCAGAGCCCAGGAGAGAGACGCGCGGGTGGTACAGCGGCAGGTAGTTGGTGCCGTCCACCAGGACCACCAACAGCGCCTTGGTCTGCGGCGTCGGCGTGGCCGGGATACGGAACGACTTGTCCGCCTGGACAGCCGCCGGGCCCGCACCGAAGTACAGCTGATAGGTCAGGGCCGTGGCCTGGATGGACTGGAACGTGACGGAGTACGTCACGTCCGGAGTCGTCGCGCGCAACTTGGCGTTTTGCCAACTCCCCTTGATCTCCGGGTCGTCACCGTCCCGACCGAACTCCGGAAGGGAGTCAAGCTTGGTGTGCCCGACGTTCTCCCAGAGCCCACCCGGCTTGGTCGGGTCGGACAGGTCGGCCGGCTTCTCGGTGTCCGGGTCCGCGATGAAGATGTAGCCGCCGGCCGGGACGATGGCGGCGTTGTCGATCAGAGCCAAACTGTTCTCCAGGGGTAGGTCAGATGGGGCGCGCGGTCACGCGGTAGGTGGCCTGGAACCGGAACAGGTCCGGCCCGGCCGCTGGTTCGCCCACGCGGATCTCCGCCGGCCCCGACACGTCCTCGAACCGGCTCAGGTAGCCGTCGGCACCGCGGAATTGATCTCTGCACGCCTCCGCCAGCGCGACCCGGGCCGTGCGGGCCAGGCGGGAGGCGTCGCGCCGGTCGGGGGCCGCGCACTGCACGTCGATAAGGGCCACGTCGACCCCCAGGGGATTGGAGGAGCCGCCCGGTACCCGGCGGGCCACCACCAGCGGAAGCCGGTCGGCCCAGTCCTCCGGCCAGACCACGCGCACCGTGGCACCGCTCAGGCCAGTCCGGAGTGCGTCGACCACCAGGGCGTCCACATCAGGAAGCACGGGTCTCATAGCCCCGCCTCGATCGCGTGAATGCCGGGCACCCAACGGCCGTTCGGCGCGAGATGGCCGTAGTTAATGGCGAACACCGCCGGGTCTTCCATGACCACGGTGGAGTCCGTACGGCGGGTGCGCACCTTCGTGTGAGCGGCCAAGGCCCCGGTATGCCGGTGCGCCTCGACGACGGCCCGGACCCGGTCGGCCCGGTGGTCCAGCTCGTCGGCGACCGCGTCCCGGACGCCGCGCAGGTGCGCCACGACGCTGTCCGTGTTGGGCTTCACCGTCGCCATGGGCTCACCCTCGTTTCCGTATTGTCGCCACGTCATGGGCCAGGCGCCGGCCCCCGCCGAACCGCTGGGGCTCACCGACCACGGCCCAGACCTCCCCGGCCCACTCGACGCGGGACCAGGGCCCGGCCGGCAGCGACCGGGCGTACACGCGGTACTCGGTGCCGGTCAGGTAGCCGGCCTCTCCGCTCTCGTCCGTGATCGCCGGAAGGACCCGGGCCCGGAGCGTCACCGGGGTGCCGGGGCCCGGCTTGGTGCCGCCGTACCCGTCGTCGACCTCCACCGTGGGGTAGACCGTGACCCGGTCCGGACCGGAGTCCAGCAGGCTCACAGCGCACCCCCCAGGGACTCCACGGGCACCGCAAACACCCCGGACGCGCCGACGGCCGCACGGAGCATCCGCGCCTCGCCGTCGGTCAGACCGACCCCGACCGGGAGCGATGCGGAAAGCTGATACTGGTAGGCACCTTGCAGCTCCGACCGGTACCCCTCCGGGTTGCGGACTCGCCGCTCCGCAGCCGCCAGCGTGATGGCCACTGCGACGGCCGGGGCCTTGGCCGGGTCGGGCCAGGCATCCCCGTACGCCCGCACCAGGGCGGAGGCGTCCGCTAGAGCCGCCTCCGCCTGGGCTCGTTCCTCCCCGACCAGCTCACGGCCCAGACGCTGTTCGAGGGCCGCTGTGTCTGCCAGGGGTTTCATGCGGCCCCTACTTGTCGGCCGGGGGCTTCGACGCGGTGGGCATGTCCAGCTTCACCGCGCGCACCAGCTTCTTGGGCGGGTTCTTGCCTGCGCCCACCGGGTCCGTCATGACGTTGAACCCGGCGTACATGTTCACGATGGAGCGGTCCCGCAGCTTGGCCGCGTCGTAGTCGCGCACCCACCGCATGCCCAGGCCGTTGTAGGACTGGCTGGAGCCGCTGATGACACCGGCCGGGATGGCCGGGGCCCGGGTGGCCAGGACGAACGCGGACGGAACGAACGCGTACGCGGCACGGGGGTTGATCGCGTTGGAGGTCACCAGGTTGAAGCCGGCCAGGTTGCCGACCATGGCCTGTCGCAGTGCCGAGTCCGAACCGGACTTGGACACGTCGTTCAGGCGCCCCGACTTCAGCAGCGCGGTTTCCACGTCCGAGCCGATCAGGAGCGTCCGGTCGTTGGTGGGCACCTCGTTCTTGTTGAGGGCCGCGCGGGCGTCGATGAAGGCCGGGAACGGGTCCTTCTCATCGATGGTGATCGCCGGAACGCTGTACGTCGCGGTCTCGATCAGGTTCGCCACGCCCGCGTCAATGGCCTTGGCCACGGCGTTGACCTGCGGCTGGAGCACCTGGGAACCAAAGTCCTTGATGTCCAGGGTCAGTTCCTCGTCCGTGATCGCCACGGCCGAGTAGATGTCCTTGTTGAGCTGGACGGTGATGGAGTCCTCCGCCAGCTCGTCCAGGACAATGTCCGAACTGCGGTCGCTGCGCCAGTCATACTCACGGGCGTTGAGCTGCGCCGGAATCCGGACCGTGACCGAGTCGGCCTTGGCACCGGTGAAGTCGAACCCGGCGTTCGACCAGACCAGGTTGGACAGGACCAGCTCTCGTTCCAGGAGCCCCAGGGCCGTGGCCGCGATGGTCTCCGACTTCAGAAATGCGTTTGCCATGTGCTCCGCTCAGAACGGCCCCCGAGCCAGCACGCAGCACGGCCAAGGGCGTTGGACATGAACCCTTGGATTTGGTGCTGCTTGGTGCCGCCTACCGGCGGGCGCGCGGGATGCTGGCTGCCAGCTCTCCCGGATCGCGGGGGGCCGGCGTGACCGACGGATCGAGGCCGCCACGGCCCATGCCGTCGGCCCGGTTGTGGAACAGCTCTGCCAGGGCCTTGGCGTCCGCCTCGCGGGCGTCGTCGTCGGCCCCGGTGATCCGGACGGCCAGGGCGTCCGGCAGGTGGTAGCGGCGGGCCAGACGCTCCCGGTGCAGTTCCGTCTCCAGCTCCGTGACCTGGTCGGCCACGGCCTGGAACTCCTCCGGAGTCTTGGCCGCCTTCAGGGCGTCCGCCGTCTCTTGTGCCGTGGTGCGGTACTTCGCTGCTTCCGCCCGTGCGGCCTTCAGCTCCGCGCGGAGGGCGTCGGCGTCCAGCTCCTGGCCGTCGCCCTGCTCCTCCGACTGCGCCGGCTCTTCCGGACCGTTCGTCCCGTCGGTCGGGACCTGTTCGACGTCGGCCGGAGTCTCGGCCGGCTCGGCGGGGGTGGGGGTGGTCTCCATGCAGGAACCTCTCTCAGCTTCGTGATGATTCGATGTGGCGACGCCAGGCCCGCCGGGCCTCCGCGCCGGTCATGCCGCGGGTGACTTCCTGCCATTGGCGGTCGAAGTCGCGGGCCTGGGGCGTCATGAAGGCATTGCGGGAGTAGATGGGGACCGTCTGGCAGTGGCACCCGTTGTGGTAGCGGGTCAGGTCTTCCCGGGCGACCGGAGGCCGCCGGTTCGCGCGGACCCGACCGTCCGGGGAGTCTTTGGGCTTGCGCCGGCCGCCTCCGGCCGCCGTGGCCTGGGACGTGTAGATGGCGCCCCGACTGGCGAGCATCGCGCAGAACGCGCACGGGTTGCCGTCGGTGATCCTGGCCCAGCCGACGACCCGCCGGTCCCGCTTCGACGCCTGGTCGATCAGGTCCCGACCGGCCCTAAGCGCCTCGCGGTCGGCCGCCCCGGCGGAGGACCGGCCGGCAGTGTCCACCGCGTCCTCCAGTTCCTGGAGGAACCCGCCGTCGTCTAGCCGGCCCCGGTCTTGGTCGTCGTCGACCTGGTCCAGGTGCTGACGGACCTTGGCCGGCCCCTGGGACACCAAAGACGCCACGGCCGCCCGGTCGTGGGACTCCTCCGGCTCCTCCGGCCAGTCGAACCCGTCCAGCGTGATTTCCTCGCCGTCGTCCGGCTCCGGCAGGCGGATCGTGTCCGTCTGGTCCGCCCAGTCCTCCCGTAGTTCCCCCAGGGTCGTGGTCTCACCGACGTACTCCCCGGACAGGGACGGGACGGTATACCCGGTCTCCAGGGCCCGGTAGAGGCGGTAAAACGCTGCTGCCTGATCGCGTGAGCGTCGCCGTTCACGGCGGATCAACGCCAGCATCCAGGCCAGCCATGCCGAACCGCTCGCCTCCAGAGAGTGCGGATTCACCCGCGACCACTGGGCCAGCGCATGGGCAGCAACATTCGCGCCGATACGCTCCTGCGCCTGCCAATGCTCCTCCACCAGGGCGGCGGTCGCCCTACGCAACGCGGGCCCCGGCCGGCTCGGCGGCCACCACGGCGGAGGCCATACGGTCCGCCATCCTCAGGCCGGGGTCGTCGGCCTCCTGGATCTGCGCCCACTCCTCCACGTCCCGGGCCGTCACGCCGGGGATGCGCGACCACATCGCGCGGGGCGGAACCTGGAGCATCTGCACCGCCTTGCCCAGCGCGTCCACGGTCTGGGAGAGGGAGCGGCTTTCCGCGTCCTTCCACAGGACTTCGGCCCGGGAATCGGGCTCCACGCCCATCACCGTGGCGCACAGAGCCAGCACCTGTTCCCAGGACTCCCCAAGGGAGTGCTGGAACTCGCCCACGGCGCGGGACAGCGCCATCTCGGTGGACGCCATGGCCTCCGCCGACAAGTTCGTCAGCGACCCAACACCCAGGTACATGGGAGGAAGCTGGGACAGGGCGGCCATGTGCTTCGTCGCCAGCTCGATAGAGTCCAAGAACCCCGACAACGGAGTCTCGTCCAGCTGTGAGAAGCGCGTGTCCGCGTCCGGGGCCACCAGGAACCGGGAGGCATCCGCCTGGATCGGCACCACCTCGGGGCGCCCGTTCCGGTCGTACAGAATTTCCCCGGTATCCGAGTCCCGCCGGAACTCCGGTGCCATACCGGAGATCGTCCGCACCTTGAACGATCCGAACGTCTGGGCCACCAGCAGGTCAAACAGCGTCTGATTGACCCGGTCCTGAATCGGGATCATCGGCTCCACCACGCCCGTCACCCGGCCCTCCAGGTCGAGGTCCGGTGCGAACCGGACCACCGGACAGACGGTGAAGCCGTGCGGCCGGGAGTCCAGGAGCCGGGGCCCGGCTTTGCCCCCGACGTAGAAGTCGTGCACGTGGGTGGCGTCGTACAGCCAGGCTCGTGTCTCCACGCCCTCCCCGTCGGGGACGGTCTCCACTTGGAGCGCCCACAGCGGGAGCGCGTCGGCGGCCGGGTCGTCGTACGACGCGTACAGCAGCCGCGGGGACACCCCCCGAATCACCGGCCGCTCTGGGTTCGCAGGGTCCGGCAGGACCGTGACGAACGACTGGCCGTAGGTCAACGCGGCCCGGTGAACCGGGGTCTGGCGGGAGTCCATGCGCTGGTCCTGCCAGACACGCCACTCCGCCGGAGTCTCCTCCGACAACCCCGGACCGTCGGCCCCGTCCGTGCTCCGCCGGTACCCGTCCACGGCCATGGCCTGAGACGGGGTCTTCACCAGCAACGGAAGCCAGTTGGACACTGCCCGCTTGGCCAGCAGCTTGTACTCCTCCGTCGCCGTGCGGGGCGTATACGGGCCGTCGTGCTCCCCACGCATGTAGCGGTCGATGCGGTCCAGCCGCTCCCGGTCCGCGCGCAACCGCGCGAATCCCAGATCTACCCGCGTCGCCGGGGAGTGCGTTGCCTCTATCAAGATCACCTTTCAGGAGCTAGTGCCGTGTCAGTCAACGTTTGCCCTGTTGTGATGTGACGCGCCGCCCGGGGTTCTTCGCCGGATGACGGGCGGCGGTCACCGTGTGTGGGTGGCGGAACGAGTTCGCGTACGCGAGATCGATGATGACGAGGGTCAGCGGCTGCTGCGGATCATCCGTCGGGGCAGCGGATCGGTGGTGACTTGGCGACGGGCCCAGATGGTCTTGCTGTCCGCGCAGGGCATGCCCGTGGCGAGGATCGCCGAGGTGTCGTTCACCAGCGCGGACCGGGTCCGGGATGTGATCCACAACTTCAACGCCGACGGCTTCGACTCGCTGTATCCGAAGTACAAGGGCGGGCGGCCGAAGACGTTCACGTTGCCCGAGCGGCGTGAGATCAAGAAGATCGCGAAGTCCAAGCCGGCCGAGCACGACCTGCCCTTTTCTACCTGGAGTCTGACCAAGCTGGCGGACTTCCTGGTCGCCGAGGGGGTGGTCGACGACATCAGCCACGAGGGCCTGCGCATCCTGCTCCGCGAGGAAGGCGTCTCCTTTCAACGCCTGAAGACCTGGAAGACCTCCCGCGACCCCGACTACGCGACCAAGAAGGCGAGGGTCGAGCACCTCTACGCGATCGCCGACGGCGAGGTCATACCCGAGGAGGGCGAGCCCGACGTCATCTTCTGCGTGGACGAGTTCGGCCCGCTCAACCTCATGCCGCACCCCGGCCGGCAGTGGGCCGAACGCGGCGGCAAGCACAAGGACCCCGACCGTGAGCCACGCCGCAGGCGCCGGGCCACCTACAACCGCTACGGCGGCGTGCGTCACCTCTTTGCCGCCTTGGACCTGAACCGGGACCAGCTCTACGGTCACATCAAGCCCGTCAAGAAACGCACCCAGTTCCTGGAGTTCTGCCGCTACCTGCGCACCCTCTACCTGCCGTCGATACGGATTGCGATCGTCTGTGACAACTTCTCCCCACACCTGACCACGAGGACGTGCCAGCGCGTCGGCGACTGGGCCACCGCGAACAACGTCGAAATCGCCTACACGCCGACGAACTCCTCCTGGCTCAACCGCATCGAGGCCCAGTTCACCGCCCTGCGCTACTTCACCCTCGACGGCACCGACCACGCCACCCACAAGGAACAGGGCAGCATGATCCGCCGCTACATCATCTGGCGGAACCGTCACATCGACGACCGGCGCCTACGCGCCGTCGTCGGCAGGGCAAACGTCGCCTGAGGCTCAGCCGAGTTTCTTGCGCATCTTCACCGAGGTCGTCTCGTAGCCGAGCGACTGGTAAAGGCCATGTGCGCCGGTGTTGAACCCGGCGACGCTGAGACCCAGAGTATGAGCGCCCCGCGCCCGGGCGTATTCCTCGCCGAGGAGCATGGCCATTCGGCCCAGGCCCCGACCACGCTTGTCGGCGTCGATCGCAATGTCCCAGACCCACCAGGCACCGGCGTCGTCACTCCTGTCCGGTCCGATCCAGAGGTAGCCGACGGCTACCCCGGCATCGTCGACCACGTCGAAGACCGCGTGATCCGGGGTCGGTGTCCCGGACGGAAAGGAGTGCGCCATGGTCTCGTCCGCCTGCCGGTAGGCGTCCTCGGACGTCTGCCCCAGAGCAACGAGCTCCTTGGCGTACTCGGCTCGACTACGTTCGAGCCAGGCAGGGAAGTGTTCGGCGTCCAGAGGACGGAGGGTCACAGGCACCGGCCTAGCCTCCCATACCGCCGACGCCTGAGCGGTGTCACCCCCGCTCAGGCGTCATGGCACACCATCAACAGGGCAAACGTTGACTGACACGGCACTAGGCATGTTCATCCGACGTGCGGCATGGCGCACATCACCACTGGTGTGCACTCGGAGTGCGGACACGGCCATGCCGTTGCGCCACCCTGGACCCATCCAGAACAACGGAGGCCAACGTGAAGGAACAGTTCTTACGTGAGCTGACTGCCGTACAGCGACTGGGAATCCTGTCCGACGACAACCAAGGCGGCCATCTCGCACGCGAATACCTGGTCCGCCGCGCTGCCGCCCTGGACCGCCTCGCGGAAACCGATGATCCGGGCGGCCCACTGACCGCGCTTCACAGCGCTGACACTGTCTTGGACGCCGTCCACTACGCACACGCACTGATCGAGTACGACTCTCAGCACCGCACAACTCGCGGCCCCATCCCGGCACACGCGCCGTGCTGGGAGGAAAACCCGCGAGGCTATGCACGGCAAGAACACGCAATGTGGCTCTTGGAGCACGACGTCTAGAAGAAGTACACGGACCCGGACCTCTCCGGGGCCCGGGTCTTGCCGGATTCGATCAGTCGATGCCGCGCCAAGTCGGCCAACAGCATGGCCGCGTAGGCGTCGACCTTGTGGGCCGACTCCCGGTTCGGCTTCCCGAAGGACAGGCCGTACCGGTTCGGCCGGCGCCGGGCGTTCAACACGTGCCGGCGCAGCGTGCGCCCCAACGGGGCGTCCTCGCCCAAGTGCCGGAGCTGTCCGTCCTCCACGGCCGCCACCAGCCGCTCATTGGCCAGAGTGAGTTCCTGGAGGCCGCCACGCATGTCCCGCCCCACAGCGGATTGCGGACTGGCTTTGATGACCAGGCGGTCCCGGTATTCCTCGCTCCAGGCGTCCACATAGGACTCCCACAGCGCCACGTCTGCAAAGAACGCCTGGACGTCGAAGCGCTCCAGGGCGTTGCGGACCGCACCGTCCACGGCCTGGCGGTCCACCTCCCACTTGTCGCCAGCCGGGCCGTCGGGCTTTTCCCAGACCGCCACGGGAACGATCAGGCGGTCTCGTATTCGAACGGCCACCAAGGCTGTGGAGTCGTCGGTCCGGCCACCGTCGAACCCGAGGGTCACCGCGTCGCCGTCCTCCAGGCGGTCATCCACCGCGCAGTTATCCCAGTCCTCTGGGCTGATCAACTGGTCCTCGGCGGTCACCAGTTGATTCAGGAACATGCGCTGGGACCGGCTCCGCGGCATGTGGCCGGAGTAGATCGTGGAGACGATCCACTCCACGTCCAGCCAGTCCGCATCGCCCCGGGCCGCGATGATCCCGGCCCGAAGCTGGTCCGGATCGGACAGATCCACGGGCGGGGACTCCACAGAGTCGTAATACAGGCCGGAATCCCGGCTCTTGCCCTCCGCCCACTTGCTCCAGGCGTGCCAAGTCTGCTCGGCCACGGAGTCCTCCCCGGGAAGAGGAGCGTTCGTGATCTCCATGGTTCGAGCGCCGCCGCCACGGCTCTTGCCCACGTTGCCCGCGATGGTCATCGCCATTTCGTGGCCGCCGTTGGCTTGGACCCAGTGGTGGGTCTCGTTCATCACCACGAACGTGGACCGGCCACCCTCCAGGGCACGCGGTGAGCTGGTCACCGCCTCGATCACGCCGCCCGCACGGGAGTAGATGATCTCCTTGCCCAGGTCGATGCCGAATTCCGCGATGCACTCCGGCGAGAACATGCCGGGGAACAGACGCATCGTGTTCCGGGTCTGATCCTTACTGACCGCGCAGACCTGGACCCACGGAGCCGGGTGCGGAACCGCGATGGGCCTCCCGTCTGCCCGCCACCCGCCGAAGCGGCACGGACCCACGAACTCCACGGCCGCCAGAGCCGCCAGGAACGGGTCCTTCCCCCAACCCTTCAAGCGCCGAATGGTGCCCTGTCGTCGGGTGAACTCCCCGGCGTCGTTGATCTCGAACCAGCGGAGCGCTATTCGGACCTGTTCGTCCGTGAAGCGCCACGGCTGGCCCGCGTCAGGGCCGTCCGGCTGAAGGAGGTAGCGGGAGGTCCACCGGAGCACGTCCCACCCCAGGGTCCTCGTCTCGTCCGGCACTGTGTCCGGCCACGTACGGACCGGTTCCAATGCCAAGGTCACCCACCCGCCGCCTTCCGGTACGCCTCCATGAGCGTCACGCGAGCCGCCTCCGCCGCGTCCTCCCCGGCGTCGCCCCGCTCCAACTCCACACGCGCCCGACGCCGGGCACCCTCCGTCGTCAGTAGGTCCGTCATCGCCGACATGACCGACTGGAAGAGCTGGGCAGAGAAGTTCGACTGGCCCAAGTTCCGGCTCATGGCCTCCGCCACGTACACCGCTGTGAGCCAGTCCGATTGCTCGTAGAACTGGGCCTGGCCGCTGTCCTTCAGCGACTGGAACCAGCGCTTCGCGATCGGGTGCCAGTTGCCGGAGGCTCGGGGGATCGTCGGGGCCTTGCCGGCCTCCGCCTTCACCAGGGCGGGACCGTCCGGTTGGTTGCGCCGCCGGCGCTGATCGCTTCTCTTCGGGACAGGGCCCGGCATGGTGTCGCCTCCGGGGTCATCTGTTGATGGGTAGCACAACTTGGCCTGCCACCAGGGGGTTTGACCTCGCAACTGCTCGCCTCTAACCTGTACTGGTCTAGGTTTTCACCCTGCGAATGCGCGACGGGCGAGCGCGGGGGATCAGCGATACACGTTTCTCCCAGTATCACGTTTCGAGATTCGTACTCTGTATGCGGCCGCTAGGAACGAGCCGCATACGGGCCGTCGAGGGCGTCTCTCGGTTACGACCACAGGTGTGTGGTTGGGCCGAGCACGCCTTTTTTGCTTTGCCCGACCGCCCTCAAAGGGAAGGATTCGTCGGGCACATGGAGTACGTCGGGTGGGCTGCGACCGCCGTAAGTACCGTCACCGGCATCGTGTGGGTCTCCAGTCACGCACTTGACCAGGTCCCACGCGTTTGCCGCAAGGCCCGCACAGCGATCAGGTCGATCCGGGCTGTCAGGGATGAGATCCGCAACTGTCCTCACGACTAGGCACTGTCCGACGGGTCACGCACGATCAGCCTGTCTCTGTGTCCTGACTGAGGACGATGGACAGCCGTTCCAACGGCCCGCCGGACAGGTGCTGGACGCCGTGGCCGCTTCGCCGACCACGGCGTTCAGCGTTCAGCAGGGGAGAGGGCGTGTCGTGAGCGCGGTGCTGGGGGCCTACCAGTCGCTGTCCTGGATCGGGTCCAGGCGCCACATCTGGTTTTCCCAGCCAACCCAGTCCCACTGCTGGACGTGCGTGCCGTTGTCGTTCTTCGCCGCGCCGCCGTCGACGTCCAGCACCTTGCCGCTGTGCTTGGCCACCAGACGGTAGTAGCCATCGCCGACCGGCTCGATGCGCCACTTCTGGTTGTCGCCGCCCACCCACTCCCACTGGTGGACACGCGCCCCGTTACGCGTTTCGCCCGGACCTCCGCTTACGTCCAGCACCTTGCCGCTGTGCTTGGCCACCAGGCGGTAGTAGCTGTCGCCGACCGGCTCGATGCGCCACTTCTGGTTTTCCCAGCCAACCCAGTCCCACTGCTGGATGCGGGCGCCGTTGTCGTTCTTCGCGGCGCCGCCGTCGACGTCCAGCACCTTGCCGCTGTGCCTGGCGACCAGACGGGCCCGGGTAGGAATCTGCGCCCGTGGCGCCCCTGCCGGGGGAACGGGCAGGTGGGTGTCCAGCGCCTCTCCCAGCCAGGCCACCCGATTGGTCCACATGGGGTCGTCCTGCGCAGCCCGCTGAGCGGAACCACGGATCACGGGCGCATTGCCATCGTCGTCGTAGCCGTGCCGGCTGAGCAGCAGGCGGATCTCCATCTCGACCAGATCGACCACTTCATCAGCGTCGGGACCCACCATCCCGTCGTATTTGTTGAGGAGCGTGACGATCGCCGGCACGCCCGCCGCACGGGCCTCACGCACGTGCTCACGAGCCTGGGGCATAACGCCGTCCAACGCGGAGACGACCAGGACAGCACCGTCCACCGAGTGCGACTTCAAGAGACTGGTGACGTCGGCACCGGGGCAGTCGAGGTGCCGGTACCGGCGCTGGGACGTCTCGTAGTCGAAGCGCCGGACACCGCTGCCGAGGGCCACCTCTCCTGCCCTGGCCTCGCCCCCCGCGGCCTTCGCCAGCACCCTGGCCAGCGCGGTGGCCGTCGTGGTCTTGCCGTGCCCGGCATCCCCCAAAGAAGCAATGGTCAGCTCGGGCTTGATGCCCTGGAATCCGCTGGCGGCCACAGCCGCTCCTCTCTGCCGCCGCATCCACAGCAGCGGGCCGCGCCATGATCCCCACCACGCACGAGACCCACAAGATCACCACGGCCTTTCAAGCCACCCCCGTCGCCTCGCCGACCGAGGCACGCCACGTGGCAGCGAGCTCACCTCCTGCCGCACTCCCCCGCTCGACCGGCCTTCCGACCCGGCGCTGACCTATCGGACGCGCCCTAATGCGGGCGATTCCGTTCGACGGGGGCGTAGCCGGTCAGCGCCCCCCGTCGAACGACCTTGGAACCCGTACACATTCTGAGCCGCTATCACGCTTCGGTCTTTCTCATGATGTGACTGGGGTCACCCCCAGGGTGAATCGGACACATCGGACGGTGCGAAAGCGGCTCCCGAGGCTGCGATCCGTCGTTACCCGAGCATGACCGCACGCAGGACACTCGCCACCGCACTCGGGCTCACCACTGCCGCACTCGGAGCGGGACTAGCCAGCGCCGCCCCCGCATCCGCCGGCGGAATCATCGTGATCGCGTCGCCGGCGTTCGACAATGGTTGCGCAAACCGCCACGCCGTAGCGCACGTCAGCGGCAAGGTGGCCCATGGCAACGGAACGGCCACCGGTAATCTCGCCGGCCTCCCCGTGGCCTCCCCCCTCAACCAGTGCGGTGGGGCCGATCTCCGAGATCGATTCCTGGACCCCTCCTACCTATGGGAAGGCAGGACTGACGGTATTACACAGGGTCTTCTCGCTGATGGATCATAGAGCGACGGGCGCAATTGCTCAGCCCAGTTCTCCCGGATGCCGCTCCGCCGGCCTCCGCCTGGACACCCGCCTCCGCCTGGCCGCCGCACCCTCCGCGCTGGACTTCCGCGCGTGATGCCACCGGCACAGCGCCTGAAGGTTCGCCGGGTCGTGGTCGTCGCCCGGGACGATGTGGTCCACGTCCGTGGCTGGTGCCGTGCACCGCGCCCCCGTGTCCCGCAGGACCGCCACGCACTGGAAGCCATCCCGCTTCAGGACGGACAGGCGCAGTACGGGCCAGTTGCGGGGCAGCCGAGAACGCCGGTCACTACCCATCCAGGGCAAAGAGATTCCTTTCCGCGCCGCCCGCCTCACGTCGATGATGCTCACAGCGCCCAACCGTGGTCAGCCCGGGGCATCCGGGAACAGAGCAAGGGGGGTGGGGTCTACGGAGCAAGGGGGCACCTCCGAACAAGTAGGTGGGGGATCGTTTCAGCACTCCCATTCGGGTGATCAGTGCATGGTCATACGTAGGCATGGGCAGCCCTCGGGCGACTCGAACCAGCCGCCGAGTCAGCCCTAACTCCCCCTTTGCTGAAAGGCAATCGCCATGCGCCGTATCGCTGCCGTCGCCCTCGGAACCGTTGTCTTCCTCGGGATCCTGACTGTTCCGTCCCAGGCCCAAAGCGCAGATGCACCCGGCGGCGGCACCGTCGGTGACTCGCTCAATTGGGTGCTTAATACCTCGAACAATGCCCTCATGGGCCAACTGGCATATAACGCGCCCGCGACGAATTTCCAATTCGAAGTCCTAGCCGGCAAGACGGCAAAGCTGGCCGAAGTTTTGGGCGATGTGTAGGGCAGGCGGAATCGAACCGTCACTAACGCCGTGTTCAGCACCGACGACCAGCCGGGCCCACTAGGGCAGGGTGCGCGCCGACACTGCGCCCCTACCCACCCGTAGGCGACCCCGGCCGGAATCGAACCGGCACCCCCGACCGTCGGTAGGGCGCTCTCCCATTGAGCTACGGGGCCTGGGGCTCAACTCCCGCGCGTCATCCCGGAAGACACCGGGGCGCGCGGGAGGAGCCGGGCGGGCGCGACGCTCACGCCTCCACGTCGGACGCTGGAGTCCGCGGCGTGGGGCCCGCCTTCATCTGAATTAGATGGGGACCGTGACAGGCCGCCGGGAGGTCCCAGCCCCGCGCTCCGGCCTTGGGGCCGAAAAACGGCCCCACGCACCTACTTTCTTACGTACGGATATAGAAAAGAAGGACGCTGGGGCCGTTTTTCGGCCCCAGAACCGCCCCTTTGGTCACTCTCTGTTCGGCCGGGCTAGCTCAACGCGAGAGGGAGTCGAACCCTTGGCGGGCTTGGCTCCCTCAATGTGATGTGGCTCTCGATCCTGCATCACACGGTCGAATTCCTCGGCCTTTCCATCGCCTACGCGACCTGCTCGGGTTCCGCCCACTCGACGGTGACTCGCTTCTTGCCCACAAACTTGTGCCCCTGGCCCGGAGCCTTGGTGACCGTTACGCGGTCAATGGCAAGCCGCAGCAGGTCACGCTTGGCGGACAGGTCGGACGCCTCCCACATCTGCTCGAACATATCCAGGTCGTCGAACATCGTCAGATCAATCCTCGGCCCGGCGAACTTCGCTTGCCTCTCCGCAGCTGCCGCCAGGTCCGCCTCAGCCTGCTTCAGCAGACGTGGGTAGTGCTTGCCTGCCGCACCGTCGTACAGGCCCGCTTGCCGGTCCTCGACAAGCCGCTGAACGGCCGCCTCGGCGGCTTTCACGGCTGCCACGGCCTCTCGCGCCTCCTCCGTCTCCTCCGGGGCGTTGAGCGCCTGCCAGCGCTGCGCCACAGCCGCCATCAGCGGGTCGCCCATCTCCAACTCGCCCAAACGCCACAACCATTCCTTCGTCACGTACTGCTCCAGCGTCATGCGCTTCACGCTGGCCGGGGCCGGGCACACTCCGCCGTGCATGTTGCGGGAGCACGCCGTGGACTGCCCTGACGCTGTCATGGCGGAGCCGCAGCCGGCGCAACGCACAAGGTCCGTAAGGAGATGCAGAGTTCGGCCGGGTCGGAACCCTTCCGGCAACTGGTGACCGTGCAGAACTCTGCGCGCCCGCTCCGCCAGGTCAGAGGGGATCATGCGGGCCATGTCTTCAGCAACGCCCACCTTCCGGCCCCTTTCATCTCGGTACGCCTGCCGCCGCTTCTGGCCCTTGCCGCCGCTTCCGACTTGCCAACCCTCGTACACGGGGTTATCCACGATGTCTCGGACCGTGCCAGCGGTGAAGTCCTTACCTGTGGCCGTGCGCATGCCTGCGCTGTTGTACTCACGGGCCAGCGCGCGGGCGGCCTTACCTCCGGCTATCTGGTAGAACACGTCCTCGATGACGCCCCAGCGCTCCGCCGGGCGTATCTTCCGGTCCTTCGGGTCGTTGATCTCCAAGCCGAGGGGTGCAGCGGACAGCCAACGGCCCTCTCGTCGCTGGCGATCCTTGGTGGTGCGTACGTTGTGACTGAGTCGCTGGCTGTACTCGTACGCGTCTTCCGCCCGCTGGATGATCCAGCGCCGGTCACGCTCGTTCGAGCTGTCCAGACGCTCGTAGTCGAAGATGACGCGGGCGGTTCCCAGGATGGGGACCACAGCTTCGGCACCCTTGCGGCTGAACCGGTCCAGGAAGGCACACCACAATGCGTCGGTCTCGCCGCCGAGGACGGCAGCCATGGCGGCGTCGTACTGCGGACGTTGCACGTCAGACCAGGCTGAAAGGTTCTCCTTCCAAACCCTGCGCACCTGGTAGCCGTTCTCGTCGGCCCACCGCCGCCCCCTATCCTCTTGTGCACGCAAGCTGAGGGCCTGTTCTCCCTCCCGAACGATCTTGCTTTTCCGAAGGAGGAGGTCCACCAGTGGGCGAGCGTCATTCATCTTTCAATCCTCTGACCAGCGGAAACGGTCCGCAATCCGTACGGTCCAAGGGTGTGGGTTCCGTCCAGGTGACGCACTCCGGAACGTCGCGTTGGCGGCGCCGCACCGGTGAGTACAGTTCGCTCGCCGCCGCCCTGGAGGCCGCCGGGGACGGTGACGTCCTGACCGTGCCGGCCGGGACCTACCGGGAGAACCTGGTGCTCCAGCGGGCGGTGACGCTGCGCGGGCCGGAGGGGTCGCGCGGCTCGGTGCGGATCGCGCCGGCCGACGGGGTGGCGCTGACGATACGGGCCTCGGCCACCGTCCACGACCTGCACCTGGAGGCGACCGACTCGGCGTCGCCGGCGCTGCTGGTGGAGGACGGCGCCCCCGAGTTGACCGACATCCGGGTGGTGACCCGGTCCGCGGCGGGGATCGAGGTGCGCGGCGGGGCCCGTCCGACGGTGCGGCGCTGCACGGTCGACAACGCCGGCGGGGTCGGCATCAGCGTCCTGGACGGCGCCGGCGGGGTCTTCGAGGAGTGCGAGGTGATGGCCGCCGGCCAGGCCGGGGTGGCGGTGCGCGGCGGCGCCCACCCGCGGCTGGAGAACTGCCGGATCCACCACACCTCGGGCGCCGGGCTGTCGCTGTCGGGCGAGGGCAGCGCGGTCGAGGCGGTGGGCTGCGAGCTGTACGAGATCAAGGGCACCGGCATCCAGGTCGCGGCGCGGGCCGCCGGCCACCTCACCGACTGCACGGTGCACCGCACCACCGCGGACGGCGTCACCCTGGACACCGACGCGGTGCTCACCCTCGCCGACTGCGACATCCACGACATCCCGGAGAACGCGGTGGACCTGCGGTCCCGGTCGGTGCTGACGCTGACCCGCAGCACCGTGCGGCACTTCGGGCGCAACGGCCTGTCGGTGTGGGACCCGGGCACCCGGGTGGACGCCAACCAGTGCGAGATCCACGACAGTACGGGCGACTACCCGGCGGTGTGGGTCAGCGACGGCGCGACCGCGGTGCTGGACTCGACGCGGGTGCACGACGTCCCCGACGCGCTGTTCGTCCTGGACCGGGGCTCCCGGGCCGACGTCGTGGACTGCGACATCGCGCAGGTCCGCAACACCGCGGTGTCGGTGAGCGACGGCGCCACCGTCCAGCTGGACGACTGCCGGATCCGGGAGGTCTCGACCGGTGCGTGGTTCCGCGACCACGGCAGCGGCGGCACGCTCGCCAACTGCACCGTCGACGGGGCACAGACCGGCGTGATCGTCACCAAGGGCGCGGACCCCACCATCGAGGGGTGCACGGTCAGTTCGCCGACCGAGGCCGGCTTCTACGTCTCGGCGGAGGGCCGCGGCACCTTCCACAGCTGCCGGGTCACCGGCAGTTCCGGCTTCGGCTTCCATGTGATCGACGGCTGCCGCACGACGCTGACCCGGTGCCGTACGGAGCGGTGCGCGCGCGGCGGGTACGAGTTCGCCGACGCGCTCGGCGACGGCAGCGGCGGCGGGCCCACGGTCGAGGACTGCACCAGCGACGAGAGCCGGGCCCCGCAGGAGCCGACGGTGACCGCCCCGGCGGTGCAGCAGGCCACCCAGACCGCCGGCCTGCTGGGCAACGTCCCGGCGCCGCGCCCGGCGCCGGCCGTCGCCGCGCCCCCACAGCCGCCGGTGACCGGCCGGCCCGCCGAAGAGGTGCTGGGCGAACTGGACACCCTGGTGGGGCTGGACAGCGTCAAGCGGGAGGTGCGCACCCTGATCAACATGATCGAGGTGGGGCGCCGCCGGCAGGAGGCCGGCCTGAAGGCCGCGTCCGTCCGCCGCCACCTGGTGTTCACCGGCTCCCCCGGGACCGGCAAGACCACGGTGGCCCGGCTGTACGGCGAGATCCTGCACTCCCTGGGGGTGTTGGAGCGCGGCCATCTGGTCGAGGTGTCGCGGGTGGACCTGGTGGGCGAGCACATCGGCTCGACGGCGATCCGCACCCAGGAGGCGTTCGACCGGGCCCGCGGCGGGGTGCTGTTCGTGGATGAGGCGTACGCCCTCTCCCCCGAGGACTCCGGGCGGGACTTCGGCAAGGAGGCCATCGACACCCTGGTGAAGCTGATGGAGGACCACCGGGACGCGGTGGTGGTCATCGTGGCCGGCTACACCGCGGAGATGGAGCGGTTCCTGGCGGTCAACCCGGGTATCTCGTCGCGTTTCTCACGGACCATCAGGTTCGGTGACTACGCGCCGGAGGAACTGCTGCGGATCGTCGAGCAGCAGGGCGAGGAGCACGAGTACCGCCTCGCCGACGGGGCCGGCGAGGCGCTGCTCACGTACTTCACGGCGCTGCCCAAGGGGCCGTCGTTCGGCAACGGCCGGACGGCACGGCAGACGTTCGAGGCGATGGTCGAGCGGCACGCGGGTCGGGTCGCCAAGCTCACCGACCCGAGCACCGACGACCTGAGCCTGCTCTACGCCGAGGACCTGCCCGAACTCGCCTGACCCTCGGTGCAGTTGGTGCGCTGGGCCGGTATCCCCGGGCCCAGCCGGGCGAGCAGTTCGGCGCGCACCCGGTCGAAGACCGGATCAGCCTGGTAGTCGCCGTGGCCCAGGATCTGGGCGGGCAGCGGGTTCTGCAGGGTGCGACCGAAGGCGAGCGGGTCGCGCAGCGGACCCTCGTCGACGGCCCGGCCGTCCTCGCAGGAGAGCAGGATCGGGCCGCCGATGGGGTCGGTGAAGCGCCACAGGTTGCGCCAGTCGTCCATCTCGCGGTGCAGGCCGGTGAGGGCGGGCGGGCCGAAGAAGGCGGGGAACCAACGGCCGTAGAGGCGTTCCAGCGGGCTGCCGTAGGTGAGCAGGGCGACCCGGCTGCGGGTGACGAGATCCAGCTGCCAGACGGCCGCCGCGGCCAGCACGCTGCCCTGGGAGTGGCCGGAGATCACCAGTCGGCCGTCGTACTGCTCGGTCCAGGTGGCCATCCGCCAGGTGAGGTCGGGGACGGCGCGCTCGGCGTAACAGGGCGGCGCGAAGGGGTGCGCGGCGCGCGGCCAGAAGGTGCCGACGTCCCAGAGGATGCCGATGGTGCGGCGGGCGGAGTGGTCGCGGTAGGCGCGCCGGCCCATGGTGAGCAGCAGGATCACGCCGGCGCCCATCAGCCAGGAGCCGAGGGACTCGGCGGTCTCGGCGGCGGCGTGCACGAACGGCGCGGCGCCCTCGGTGGCGCGGCCGGGCGCGCGGTCGGTGAGCCAGGCGCCGGCCACCGCGCCGGCGCCCAGGACGAGGGTGACGGCGGCGATGGCGGCCACCAGGACCGGCGCCGCGTCGGTGAGTCCGGCGCGGGCGATGGTGCCCGCGATGCGCTCGGTGCGCAGCACGTCGGGGCGCTCGCGCGGGTCGTAGAGGCCGGGGACGTCCCTGGCGACGCGCTTGCGGACGGCCAGCACCCGGACGCCGGCCAGGACGGCGACGGCCGCGACCACCACCAGCAGCGCGGGCAGTACCGACGCCTGCCAGGAGAGCACCACCGGCGGCCCGGGGATCGGGGCGTGGTCCTGGCCGGGGGTGGCGGGCCCGTCGATCCAGTCGGCGAACCGCTGGGCCACTCCCCCGGACAGCACCCCGGCGACCGCACAGGACAGCAGCGCGACGGCCGGCCCGCCCATGCCGCGCAGCGCGGTCCGGGTCTCGTCCCGGGCGGCGCGCTGGAGGAACCAGGCGGTCACCACCAGGGCCAGCACCAGCACGCTCTGGCAGACGGCGATCCCGCCGAACGCCGCGACACCGGGCAGCGGGCCGTGGCTCCGCGCCGCCGGCCGGACCCAGGCGGCATAGCCGGCGGTGAGCGCGAGCACCGCCAGCGCGGCGTACGGCAGCGCCCGCACGGCGAGGCGGTCGGTCTCCTCGTCGCGGGCCGCCTCGCTGCGGGCGGTGCGCCAGACGATGACCAGGGTGCCGGCGGCGAGCAGCAGGACCAGGCCGGTCAGGGTCCGGCCGACGGCGGTCAGGGCGGTGGCGCCGGCCCGGCTGTCGGTCCGGAGGGAGGCGACGAGCAGGGCGGCGGCGATGGTCAGCACCCCGGCCGCGGTGTGCGCGGCGCGCAGCCGGGCGACGAGCCGGCGGCCGTACCAGAAGCCGTCCAGGCCCAGCGCGGTGCGCTCGTGGGCGGGGGTGTCACGGGAGGCGCCGGGGCGACGCGGCGGCGGGGAGGCGGACTCGTAGGCGCTCCAGGTGCGGTGCGAGAGCCACCACAGGAAGCCGACGACCAGCAGGGGCAGCAGGGAGGCGAGGACCAGGCGGCGGCCGGGCGTGCTCCACCAGCCGCCGCCCGCGGGGTCGAGGAAGCCCAGCCAGGACTTGCCGGTGACGCAGACCGGGGTGCCGGCGCACTGCCAGGCGCTGAGGTCGAGGGCGACCTCGCAGGCCGCGGCGGCCAGCAGGACGGTGAGGGTGAGGGCGAGCAGCCGCACCAGGAGGTCGTAGATCCGCTGCCCCCGGTGGTCGGGCGGGGCGGCCGGGCGCATCCAGTGGGCGAGGTTGGCGACCATGAACGGCAGCAGGACCAGCCAGAGCGCGCGGGCACCGTTGCCGGAGGTGAGGTTGGACCAGCAGTACGCCTCGCGGACCGGCTCGGTCCGGTAGTCGTCGGGCCGCTGCTCGGCGTCCGCGTCGTCGGTGCGGCGGTAGCAGGCGGCGGTGTCGTCGCCGGTGATCCGCTGGACCCGCGGGTCGCCGAGCATCTCCTGCGGGGTGGTGCCGCCGACACCGTGGACCAGCAGCTCCAGGGCGAGCTGCGGCTGCGGTGCGGTGGCCGGTGGTGCGCCCCTCGTCGGACCGGGATCCGTCGAGCGGGCGGGTGGTGGTGTGGTGGCCGCGGTCTCCACTGGCTCTCCCCCGATGTCAGTGCGGTGCGGTGTTGTGGGGCGGCCGGGGTCGGTCGTGGTCGGTGGTGCGTGGGCCGCCGCTTCGGATTGTCCCTGCCCTCTGGGAGCGTTCGCACCCCGGTTCCGGTTCCCGGAGCGCCGGTTGTGGCTCCCGGGACGGCGGTTGCCGTTCCCCACTTGTGGTGTGCCCGGATCGGGGTGGCTGTCGGACCCGCGTGCGAGGATGTGGTCAGCACAGATCGCAGGCGGCGGACAGCCGGCGGAAGGACCCGGGGCGGTGAGCCGGGTGGAAGGGACGGGCCGCGGTGGGCGACAACCAGAATCTCCTCGCGGAGCAGCGGCGGGCCCTGATCCTCGACGAGGTCAGGCGACGCGGCGGCGTGCGGGTCAACGAACTGACCCGCCGGCTGAGCGTCTCGGATATGACGGTCCGTCGCGATCTGGACGCACTCGCCCGCCAGGGCATGATCGAGAAGGTGCACGGCGGCGCCCTTCCGGTGGGCGATCCCAGCGCGCACGAGCCGGGTTTCGAGGCGAAGTCGGGGCTGGAGCTGAGCGCCAAGGCGGAGATCGCCAAGGCGGCGGCCGAGTTGGCGGTACCGGGCAGCGCGATCGCGCTGGCGGGCGGCACGACGGCGTACGCGCTGGCGCAGCGGCTGCTGGAGGTGCCGGAGCTGACGGTGGTGACGAATTCGGTGCGGGTGGCCGATGTGTTCTACAACGCCCAGCGGGCGGCGGCCAGCGGCGGCGAGGGCCGGCCGGCCGCGGAGGCCGCGACGGTGGTGCTGACGGGCGGGATGCGCACGCCGTCGGACACCCTCGTCGGCCCGGTGGCGGACGCCGCGATCCGGTCGCTCCACTTCGACCTGCTCTTCCTCGGGGTACACGGCATATCGGTGGAAGCGGGACTGTCCACGCCCAATCTCGCGGAGGCGGAGACCAACCGGCATTTCGTGCGGTCCGCGCGGCGGGTGGTGGTGGTCGCCGACCACACCAAGTGGGGCACGGTCGGCCTGAGTTCGTTCGCCGCGCTGGACGAGGTGGATGTGCTGGTGACGGACGCCGGGCTGTCCGCCGAGGCGCGGGCCGAGTTCGCGGACCGGTCCACGGAGCTGGTGGTGGCGGGCGAGCCGACGGGCGACGCAGACAGCTGACGCCACGTCAACTATGGTGTCCGGCGCAGCAGGACCCGCCCGCAGGAGGTGTGCGCCCCATGGCCCGACGACTCCGCCCCGTCGCGCTCGACTTCGCCGTATCGGCGCCGCTGCGGCTGGTGTTCACCGCCGAGGCCGCCGCCCCGCCCGAGGTCGTCTACGCCGCACTGGCGGACGACGTACCGGGCTGGGCGGACTGGTTCACCGGCGTCGCACGGGCCGCACCGACGGATGACGGCCTCGGCCGCGAGGTGCGCCTCACCGGCGGCACCCGGTTCGGCGAGACGCTCATGGCCGCCGAGCCCGCCGCACGCTACGCCTACCGGGTCGACACCACCAACGCCCCAGCTTTGCAGGCCCTGTTGGAGGACTGGCGACTGACGCCGGCCGGCGCCGGGACCCGGGTGCGGTGGACGTTCGCGGCGGACGGCCCGGCGCCGTTCCGCTGGCTGATGCCGCTGGCCCGGCCGGCGCGGGCGCCTCAGTCGCCCCAGGAGCCGGTGTCGAGGAAGTGCTCGATGGTCCGGGTATAGGGGGCGATGTCGAGCCCCTGCTCGGCCAGCCAGTCGTCCGAGTAGTACTTGTCGAGGTAGCGGTCGCCGGGGTCGCACAGCAGCGTCACCACGGAACCGGTGCGGCCCTCGGCGACCATCTCCGCGACGATCTTCAGGGCGCTCCACAGCCCGGTGCCGGTCGAGCCGCCCGCCTTGCGGCCGATCGCCCGCTCCAGCGCGCGGACGGCGGCGACGCTGGCCGCATCCGGGACCTTCATCATCCGGTCGATCGCGCCGGGCAGGAAGCTCGGCTCCATGCGCGGCCGGCCGATGCCCTCGATCCGGGACGCGGTGGCGCAGTCGGTCGAGGCGTCGCCGGCGAGCCAGCCGTCGAAGAAGCAGGAGTTCTCCGGGTCGGGGACGCAGATCCGGGTGTCGTACTGCATGTAGTGGACGTAGCGGGCGATGGTCGCGGAGGTGCCGCCGGTGCCGGCGGTGGCGACGATCCAGGTCGGCTCGGGGTAGCGCTCCAGCCGCAGCTGCTGGTAGATCGACTCGGCGATGTTGTTGTTGCCCCGCCAGTCGGTGGCCCGCTCGGCGTAGGTGAACTGGTCCATGTAGTGGCCGCCGGACTCGGCGGCGAGCCGGGCGGAGACCTCGTAGACCGTCCGCGGGTCCTGGACCAGGTGACAGGTGCCGCCGTGGAACTCGATCAACCGGGTCTTCTCCCGGCTGGTGGTGGCCGGCATCACCGCGATGAACGGCACGCCGATCAGCGACGCGAAGTACGCCTCCGAGACGGCCGTGGAGCCACTGGAGGACTCGATCACCGGCTTCCCGGGGCGGATCCAGCCGTTGCACAGCCCGTAGAGGAAGAGCGAGCGGGCCAGCCGGTGCTTGAGGCTGCCGGTGGGGTGCGTCGACTCGTCCTTGAGGTAGAGGTCGATGCCCCACTTCTCGGGCAGCGGGAAGCGCAGCAGATGGGTGTCGGCGGTGCGGTTGGCGTCCGCCTGGACCTTGCGGACGGCTTCGTTGAGCCAGTGCCGGTAGTCCTGATCCGAGCGGTCCACATCGACGGTCGGCTGGACCGACGGGGCCTTTTCCTGGTCTCCAGGCCGGCTCTGCGGCTGTTGTGCGGTGCTCACCGGCGCGCTCCTCCAGGGGTCTACGGGCCCGCTTGGAAGGTCGGGCCGGTTTCGACTATAACCACCCGGCGCACGCTTCTCACCTGCATAAACATCACTTTGAGAGGCCCCAAGGAGGCCCTGGGGGAAGGGTGTTGTGCGCCTTTGCGCCCCATGCGGCACTGGTGTACGGGGCGCGGTGGCGGCAAACTTCCCTACGGGGGGCGGTGGACGACACCCGCCCGCGACACCGGGGAGTGGTGAGGATGGCCGAGCCGGAATACAACGCGACCGGCGTACGGATCGAGCGGTCGTTGCGGTCCTTGACCAGGGCGGGGCAGGTCCGCATCAGCGGCGGCCGGCTGGCGCTGCTGACCAGCTACGGCAGGGAGATCGACAGCGCCCCGCTCGGCGCGGTGGAGGCCCACAAGCCCCTGTTCGCGGCCCGCGACCGGGCGCTCGCCATCCTCAACGGCAACCGCTACTCCCTCACGCTGGGCGCCCGGGACCGCTTCCTCAACGCCGTACAGGCGGCCCGTCGGCCACGCGCGTGAACGCCGGCCGGGGCCCCGTGCGCCCCGATACACCGGACAGCCCCCACGGCCGAGCCGGTGCGGTTGCGGCGGTGCACCGCCTGCCCGACCCTGGACACGTATCACTGAGGGTTCACCAGCGATGACGCTGTGGCGCAGCCGGTATCGCTGGTTCCGATCTTCGCCCCTCCCCGGTACGAGGGGCGCCCGGCCTCATCAGGGAGTCGCGGTCGTGATCAGGCAGCCCAGCAGACACTGCACGGTGGAGCTCCAGGCCGTCCCGGCCCGCATCGGCCATGTGCGCGGGATCGTCTCCGCGCAGCTGCGGCACTGGCATCTCGACGCCTTGATCGACCCGGCCTCGCTCGGGGTGACCGAGCTCCTGGCCAACGTCCACCGGCACGCCCGCCCCAGCAAGCAGTGCACCGTCGAACTCTGCGTCCTGCTCGACCAGTTGACGGTCTCGGTGCACGATCTCGATCCCCGGCTGCCGCGCCTGCGGACCGCCGACAGCTGGGAGACCTCCGGCCGCGGGCTGGCGCTGATCGCGGCGCTCAGCGAGAGCTGGGGGGTACGCCCGCACACCCCGGGCAAGGTCGTCTGGTTCACCCTCCCCGCCCTGACCACCGCCCCCGAAGGGGCCCGCGCGCTGCGCACCCACTGGGACACCGCGCCACTGGAGGAAGCGGGCACCGACCCCCGCCCCCGGAACCGGAGCGCGAGGGTCGGCTGACGCGGGGATTCAGGCCGCCGCGCCCCCCTTGCGGCCGGCGCCGAAGTGCTCCTCCAGTACGGACAGCCGCCGCCAGTACTCCTCCTCGTCGATCTCGCCGGCGGCGAACCGGCGCCCCAGGACGGCGATCGGCGTCGGGGTGTCACCGCCGCCCGCGGGCCGGGGGCCGGGCCACGGCCCGCGGAAGGCCCGGCCGGGGCCGCCGTGTCGCCACACGGTGCGGCGCAGCAGGGTCACCGCACCGAGGACGACGGCCGCCCAGACGAGCGGGACGAACAGGATCCAGGGACCCGGGCCGCCGCCGGACCAGTGTTCTGCCAATGCGTTCATGGAAGTCAGCTCCTTGACGGGACGCGCCGGACGATCTCCACCCACGGGCCGGCCGGAGTCGCCGGGTTACGCCTTCGAGACTCGCTCCCCCGGCCCCGCGCGTCGTCGTACGCCCGGCGACAGTGCGCGTACGACGCACGGGGTACCGCCCCTCCCCCCGGGAGTACCCCGCCCCGGAGCCGCGCCCCTCCCACCTCGCTCTTGATCTTTGTAACTACTGGTATGTACAGTCGCCGTATGAGCAGCACACGGGACAGCGCAGCGGCGGCCGGCACGCCCCCGCCCGGCAGCACTCAGGAACGGCTCGTCATCAGCACCCAGGAACTCCTGTGGGAGCGCGGCTACGTCGGCACCAGCCCCAAGGCGATCCTCCAGCACGCGGGGGTGGGACAGGGGAGCATGTACCACCACTTCGCGGGCAAGTCCGACCTCGCGTTGGCGGCGATCCGACGCACCGCGGACGACATGCGGGCGACGGCCGAGGAGATCTTCGCCGCTCCCGGCACGGCGTACGACCGCGTCGCGGCCTATCTGCTGCGGGAGCGGCAGGTGCTGCGCGGCTGCCCGATCGGGCGGATGACGCAGGACCGCGACGTGGTGCAGGACCCCGAACTCCGGGCGCCGCTGGACGAGATGTTCGGCTGGCTCCGGCGCCGGATCGCCGAGGTCCTCGCCGAGGGGCAGCGACACGGCGAACTGTCCGACGCCCTCGATCCGGCGGCCGTCGCGGCCAGCGTCGCCGCGGTCGTCCAGGGCGGCTACGTCCTGGCCCGGGCGGCCGAGGACCCCGCACCCTTCGACGCGGCCGTGCACGGCCTGCTCGCGCTGCTCGCCGCGCAGACCACGCCCACCCCCTGACCTGCCCCTTCCTCCTCGGAGCCGCCATGCACGCCATGCAGTACAGCGTCACCCTGCCCGCCGACTACGACATGGAGATCATCCGGCACCGGGTGCGGACCAGGGGCCACCTGCTGGACACCTTCGAGGGCCTCGGCCTGAAGGCGTACGGCATCCGGGAGCGCGGCACCGACGGCTCGCCGGTCAACCAGTACGCGCCGTTCTACCTCTGGGCCGACCAGGCGGCGATGAACCGCTTCCTGACGGGCGACGGGTTCCGCGGCGTGATCCGGGACTTCGGACGGCCGGCGGTCCACAACTGGCAGGGCCTGTACCACCGTCCGGGCCCCGCGGCCGGCCACGCCCCCGCCACCTTCACCCGACGGACCGAACCGCTCCCGGAGAGCGCCGACGTGGCGACGGCCATCGAGGACGCACTCGCCACCCACGAGAAACTGGCGGCCACGGAGGCGGTGCACACCACTGCGCTGGGCCTCGACCCCCACCACTGGGAACTGGTCCACTTCACCCTCTGGACGGGCGCCGCCCCCGAGTCCGCGGCCGGCGAGCGCTTCCAGGTGCTGCACCTGTCCACGCCGGACCTCGCACGGCTGGACGGCGGGCGGCAGTGGTGACCCCGCGCCCCGCATCCGCCCCCGGCCACCGCACCGCGCCCGCCGGCCCCACCGTCCGCACCGTCCTGGGCGACCTCGCCCCCGACCGGCTCGGCGTCTGCGACGCGCACGACCACCTCTTCCTGAGCAGCCCCCAGCTGCCCGGCCAGGAGCTGGCCGACGCCGCGGCGGCCGGCGCCGAACTGCACGCCTTCCGCGCGGCCGGCGGGACGGCCGTGATCCAGTGGACGCCCTACGGCATGGGGCGGCGCGCCGCCGAACTCCCGCGACTGGCACGGGAGTCGGGAGTGACGATCGTCGCCGCGACCGGCCTGCATCAGGCGGCGCACTACGGCCCCGGCGTCCTGGAAGGACTCCCGGCGGACCCGGCCGCGCTGTTCGTCACCGAACTGACCGAGGGCATCGGCGCCACAGGCGCCACCGGCACCACCACCGGCGACGATGCGGAGCCCCGGCCGCGGGCCGGCATGATCAAGGTGGCCGGCGGCTTCCACGGACTGGACCACCACGCCCGGCGCACCATGACGGCCGCCGCCGAGGCCCACCGGGCGACCGGCGCGGCCATCGGCGTCCACCTGGAGCTGGGCACCGGGGCGCTGGACGTCCTCGACCTGCTCTGCGGCGAACTGGCGGTCCCGCCGGATCGGGTGATCCTCGGCCACCTCAACCGCTCGCCCGACCCCGCCGTGCACCGGATGGCCGCCGAGGCCGGCGCGTACCTCGCCTTCGACGGACCGTCGCGCGCCAACCACGGCACGGACTGGCGGATGCCGGACGCGGTGGCGGCACTCTGCGACGCCGGATTCGCCGACCGCATCCTGCTCGGCGGCGACACCACGACGGCCGCCGCCCGCTCGGTGAACGGCGGCCCCGGCATGCGGTATCTGCTGCGCAGACTCCGACCACGGCTCGAACTCGCCGTGGGGACGGCGGCGGTGACCCGGATGCTCACCACCAATCCGGCCCGTGCGTTTGCGGCCGCGTGGCCGTGACGGTTGGCCTGTCCGCTGCGCTTGGCCGGCTTCCCACGTTGTCGGCTGTCCCGCCGTGCCCGCCTGACGGCGGGGGCCGATGTCCGCTGCGCGGGGCCGGGCCCGCCTGGCGGCGGGATCGTGCGTTGTCCGCTGCGCGGGGCTGTTGGGTGCGGTGACGGGCCTGCGGGGGTGGTGTGCCGGACTGCTGGCGCTTTACGTCCTGCACACCACCCCCTCCGGCCCGTCCCCTCCCGTTGTGGGTCATAAAGACGGCGAGTGGGAGCTGACGCCGGTGGTCCGGTGACGGTCACCACTCCACAACGAACCCGCAGGGGCCCACCGGCATACGCCCCCACCCACCAGTTCCCATGACCATCCACGGGAGGTGCCGAACAGCCCCGCGCAGCGGCACCGCCCCGCGCAGCGGACCCGCACGCAGTGGGCGGCCCCCTGTCACGCGGACGCGTCGAGAATGACCAGCGGATCGTCCAGCACCGGCTGCCAGGCCAGCTCCGCCGCGCCCACGAGGCTGTTGTGGTCCAGGCTGCAGGGGAGGATGGGGACGCCGCCGCTGCGGCCCCACAGGCTGCGGTCGGCGACCACTGCCCGGAGGCGTTCGGGGTCGGCTTCGACGAGCGCTCGGTGGAGGCCGCCGAGGATGATGCGGTCGGGGTTGAGGATGTTGACCAGCCCCGCGAGGCCCAGGCCGAGGCGGTCGATGAGCAGGTCGGCGGCGGCGCGTACGCCCGGGTCGGCGTACTCGTTGCGGAGGAGTTCGCCGGCCTGGTGGAGGAGGGAGACCTCCGGTCCGGGCTCCCGGCCGGCGGCGACGAGGAAGGCGAGCGGGTCGGCCTCGACGTCCAGGCAGCCGCGGCTGCCGCAGTGGCAGGGCGTGCCCTCGGGGTGGACGGTGAGGTGGCCGACCTCCAGGGCGAGGCCCGAACTGCCGCTGTGCAGACGGCCGTCGAGCACCAGGGCCCCGCCGACGCCCCGGTGGCCGGAGGCGACGCACAGCAGGTGACGGGCGCCGCGGCCGGCGCCGTGCCGGTGTTCGGCGAGCGCGCCGAGGTTGACGTCGTTGCCGGTGAAGCCGATCTTCTCGGTGACGCCGGGGATGCCGGCGTCGGCCAGCGCGCGCAGGAAGAGTTCGCGTACCGGGGCGCCCGAAGGCCAGGCCAGGTGGAGCGGGTTGAGCGCCTCGCCGTCCGGTTCGGCGACCGCGGAGGGCACCGCGAGGCCGGCGCCCAGGCAGCGTCGCCCGGTGTCGCGCAGCAGGGCGGCGCCGGCCTCCACCACCTCGGCGAGGACCTGCGCGGGGTCCGCGGGGATGATGCCGCAGCTGGGCGTGGTGGCGACGATCCGGCCGCCGAGGCCGACCAGGGCGGCGCGGTACCCGTCGGCGTGGATCTGTGCGGCGAGCACGACCGGGCCGTTCTCGTTGACCGACAACCGGTGGGACGGCCGTCCCTGGGAGCCCGCGGAGGCGTGCGGCCGGGAGTCGACGGTGATCAGGCCGAGCGCTTCGAGCTCGGCGGCCACCGCCCCGGCGGTCGCGCGGGTCACGCCGAGTTCGGTGGTCAGGACGGCACGGGTGGGCGCGCGTCCGGTGTGTACGAGCTCCAGTGCGGGTCCGAGGGCGCTGCGGCCCCGCTCCAGCCTGGTTGTCCGAGTCTGGGTCACACCTCTATTCTGGCTTTGTGCCGACGCTAAACAAAATACGCACGGCCTTGACGCGCAATCGGGCCCAGATCGCCTCCGACGCCTCGAAATCCCCTCCATCGCCGCATAGCCGGACGGCGTGTGCCGTCCCGGTACCGGCCGCCCCCGGGGCGACCCGGCTGCGCGCCGCGATCACCGCGTTCTTCGCCATGGACGGCTTCCTCTTCGCCGGCTGGGTCGTCCGGATCCCCGCGATCAAGGCGCAGACCGGCGCCGGCGCGGGCACGCTGGGCCTGGCGCTGCTGGGCGTCTCGGTCGGGGCGGTGGCGTTCATGATGCTCACCGGGCGGCTGTGCCGGCGCTTCGGCAGTCATGCCGTGACCGTGGCCTCCGGTGCCGCGCTCGCGCTGAGCATCCTGCTGCCCCCGCTCGCCCGTTCGGCCACCGCGCTCGGCCTGGTGCTGCTGGTCTTCGGCGCGGCGTACGGCTCCCTCAACGTCGCCATGAACAGCGCCGCCGTCGAACTGATCGCGACCCTGCGCCGCCCGGTGATGTCCGGCTTCCACGCCGCCTTCAGCCTGGGCGGGATGGTCGGCGCCGGGCTCGGCGGGCTGGTCGCGGCGCACCTCTCGCCCTTCGTGCACCTGCTGGTGCTGGCGGTGTGCGGACTGCTGGTGACGGCCGTCGCGGGCGTCGCGCTGCTACGGCGACGTACGGGAGCGGGGACACCGGCGGCTCCCCCCGAGGAACGCGTCGAGCGGCACTCCCCGGCGGCGCCCGATCGGCCGCGGGGATCCCGGGTGCCCGGTCGGACCCGCCGGCTCGTGCTCGTCTTCGGCGTGATCGCGCTGTGCACCGCGTACGGCGAGGGTGCGCTGGCCGATTGGGGCGCGCTGCACCTCTCCCAGGACCTGGCCGCCTCACCGGGCCTCGCGGCCGCCGGCTATGCGGTGTTCGCGCTGGCGATGACCGCCGGGCGGCTCTCCGGGACCGTGCTCGTCGAGCGCTTCGGCGCGGCGCGGGCCCTGGTCGCGGGCGGCGGCACGGCGGCGGCCGGGATGCTGCTGGGGGCGCTGGCGCCGACCGCGTGGGGCGCCTGCGCCGGATTCGCGGTCGCCGGTCTGGGGCTGGCCAACATCTTCCCGATCGCCATCGCACGGGCCGGGGCGACGGGCGGCCCGGACGGGGTCGCGGTGGCCTCGACGATCGGCTACGGCGGCATGCTGCTGGGCCCGCCCGCCATCGGCTTCCTGGCCGAGGTGTGGGGCCTGCCGGTGGCGCTGACCACGGTCGCGCTGCTGGCCGCGGTGGCGGCTCTGGTCGCGCATCTGACGCGTGGGGCGCACCGGAGCGAGGTCGCCCGGCCCTGAGCCGGTTTGCGCGTACGGGTGGGGTGACGAACCGTCATCTTTGGTAGGGCGACGGGGCGTTGTGGCCGATGGTGTGGCCGACGGCGACGGGCTCGCCCTTTTCGGTGACGTGTCGGCGGACTCCATCGCAGGGTGCGCCCAGGCGGCGGGCGGCCCGGGGCGGTGCGTTGTCAGTGGTGGCTGGCAGACTCGGGGGCATGGAGATCACTGAGTTCGTCGAAACGCTGCGACTGGACGGCGGGCTGCTCGCGGACGCCGCCGACGAGGCCGGGCCCGACGCCCCCGTGCCGGCGTGCCCCGAGTGGCGGATGCGCGATCTGGTGCTGCACATAGGGCGGGTCCACCGCTGGGCGGCGGGGTTCGTGACCGAGCCCGGGGATCGGCGGATGCCTTTCCCGGAGGCCCCGGAGCTGTCCGACGACGAGCTGGTGCCGTGGCTGCGCGAGGGGCACCACCACCTCGTCGTGGCGCTGCACACCGCGCCGAAGGACCTGCGGACGTGGGCGTTCCTTCCCGCCCCGTCCCCGCTGGCCTTCTGGGCGCGTCGGCAGGCCCACGAGACGTCGGTGCACCGGGTCGACGCCCAGCAGGCGGCCGGTGTCCCGCTCACGCCGCTGCCGGCGCGCTTCGCCGCCGACGGTGTCGACGAACTCGTGGCGGGCTTCCACGCCGGTGACCGCAGCCGGCTGCGCCCGGACGCACCCCGGACGCTGCGGCTGCGCGCCGTCGACACCCCCGGCGCGGACTGGACGGTGCACCTCACCCCCGACGCGCCACCACGCACGGTCCGGACGCCCGACGCACCCGAGGCCGGGGCCACCGCCGACTGCACCGTCGAGGGCCCGGCCGAGCGGCTGTATCTGGCGCTGTGGAACCGCCTCCCCTGGGACGGGCTGACGGTCTCCGGCGACGCGTCGCTGCGGACGCTGTGGCAGGAGCGGGCGGGCATCTGACCGGTGCCCGACGGGCCGGCCGCGGGTGGCCGGGCGATGAGCGCCCGGCTACCCGAGCCAGCCCGGGCGCACCAGCCCCGACTCATAGGCCAGCACCACGAGTTGGGCGCGGTCGCGGGCGCCCAGCTTGACCATGGTGCGGCTGACGTGGGTCTTGGCGGTGAGCGGGCTGACCACCAGCCGGCGGGCGATCTCCTCGTTGGAGAGCCCGATGCCCACCAGGGCCATCACCTCCCGCTCGCGTTCGGTGAGCGCGGCGAGTTCGGCGGCCGGCGCCGGCTCCTTGGAACGGGCGGCGAACTCCGCGATCAGCCGGCGGGTCACCCCCGGCGAGAGCAGCGCGTCGCCGGCCACCGCCGCGCGCACCGCCCTCAGCAGCTCCTCCGGTTCGGTGTCCTTGACCAGGAAGCCGGAGGCCCCGGAGCGGATCGCCTCGAAGACGTACTCGTCGAGTTCGAAGGTGGTCAGCATGACGACCTTGACGTCCCGCAGTGTCGGGTTCTCGGTGATCCGCCGGGTGGCGGCCAGGCCGTCGACGACCGGCATCCGGATGTCCATCAGGACCACGTCCGGCCGGTGCGCGCGGACGGCGGTCAGCGCCTCCTGGCCGTCCGCCGCCTCGCCGACCACCTCGATGTCGGACTGGGCGTTCAGCAGCGCCTTGAAGCCGGCCCGGACCAACAACTGGTCGTCGGCGAGCAGTACCCGGATCACGACTCCTCCTCGATGACGGTGCGGGCCGCGGCGGCGAGCGGGATGCGGGCCCGGACCCGGAAGCCGCCGTCCGGCCGCGGCCCCGCCTCGACGGTGCCGCCGAGCGCCGCGGCGCGCTCCCGCATCCCGGCCAGCCCATTGCCACCGCCGGTCAGCTCCTTGGTACCGGCGGTGGCCGGGCCGTCGTCGACGACCCGGATCTCCAGCGCACCGGGAGCGTAGCGGAGCCGCACCCGGGCGGTGCGCGAGCCCGAGTGCCGGACGATGTTGGTCAGCGCCTCCTGGACGATCCGGAAGGCCGCGAGGTCGGTGCCGGGCGGCAGGGCCGCGGGGGTGCCCTCGGTGGTGACGTCCACGGCGAGGCCCGCTCCCCGGGCCTGTTCGGTGAGTTCGGGCAGCCGGTCCAGGCCCGGGGCCGGGGCGCGCGGGGCGTCTCCCGGGGTGCGCAGGGTGTCGAGGACCTGTCGGACCTCGCCGAGCGCCTCTTTGCTCGCGGCCTTGATGGTGGACAGCGCGGTCCGGGCCTGCTCGGGGTCGGAGTCCAGCAGCGCCAGCCCGACGCCCGCCTGGACGTTGATGACCGAGATGCTGTGCGCGAGGACGTCGTGCAGTTCGCGGGCGATCCGCAGCCGCTCCTCGTCGGCCCGACGGCGCTCGGCGGCGGCGCGTTCGGCCCGCGTCCTGGCCAGTTGCTCGCGGCGCACCCGGGCGAGTTCGGAGGCCGCCAGCACGGCCGCCACCCAGGCGGTGACGAGCAGTTCCTGGGCCCAGGGCGCCGGTCCGAGGTACGGGGGCAGCCAGCGGTAGAGCCAGTGCGCGACCAGGAGGTGGACCAGCCACACCCCGCCCACCGCGCACCAGGCGACCGTCCGGTACCCGGCGACGATCGCCGCGTAGGCGCCGAGGGCCAGGGTGACGAACACCGGCCCGTACGGGTAGCCGGCCGCGAAGTAGGCGGCGCAGCAGGCGGCGGTGCCCAGCGCCGTGGCCCGCGGATAGCGGTGCCGGAAGAGCAGCAGCAGGGCGCCGGCGAGGAGCAGCGCATGGCCGAAGGAGTCGAGCGGGACACGCCCGTGCGGGTTGCGGGCGGCGGCGTTGCTGCCGAGGGTGACCAGCAGGGTCACCGCGAGCGTCGAGCGCCACGGCAGCCGGCCGTCCGCCCGTATTCCGGGTTGCGGGGCCGCCGCCCACAGCTCCCCCGCAGCGCCGAGGCGGCGCCGCGCCCACGGCGGCCGTGCGTTGTCCATGCCGCAACGCTAGACCGCGGCGGGCGCGGCGGCGTCCGCCCGGCGGGGTGGTCGCGCCTACTCCCGGTGGAGTACCCGGCCGGGCGCCGGGCCGCCGTCCCGGACGTCCGGGACGGCGCCCACGCGACACTCACGGCGGCGCCGCGCCCCTACGAGGACGGCGGCGCGGCACCGCCTGACTCCTCACCGCCGTTCGGCCACCGGCTCCTGGTCGCCGACCTCCGCCGGCGGGACGGCCGACGCGGTCTCCCGGGACGCCTCCGCCCGGTCGAAGGCGTCCAGCGCGCGCCGGGCCACCGGATGCGCCCGGACCAGGTCGGCGAGCGTGGCCTGACCGCGGGTGATCTTGGCGAACGCCCGCCACGCCGGCCGCAGTCCCGTCACCGCGGCGTGGAACATCCCCGGGCGGCGCGCGAAGGCCGCCAGCATCCGGCGGCCGACGCCCATCTCCACTCCCAGCCCGGCCTTGATCGCGAAGGCGTAGTTCAGCGCCTGGCGGCGGGCGTCGACCGCGTCGTGCGCCTCGGAGATCCGCACCGCCCACTCGCCCGCCAGCCGCCCGGAGCGGAGCGCGAAGGAGATGCCCTCGCGGGTCCAGGGCTCCAGCAGGCCGGCCGCGTCCCCGCAGACCAGCACCCGGCCGCGGGAGAGCGGGGAGTCGTCGGCACGGCAACGGGTCAGATGGCCGGAGGAGATCGCGGGCTCGAAGCCGGCCAGGCCGAGCCGGCCGATGAAGTCGTCCAGATAGCGCTTGGTGGCCGCGCCCTCGCCGCGGGCGGAGATCACACCGACGGTGAGGGTGTCGCCCTTGGGGAAGACCCAGCCGTAACTGCCGGGCAGCGGGCCCCAGTCGATGAGCACCCGGCCCGCCCAGTCCTCGGCGACCGTCTCCGGCACCGGGATCTCGACCTCCAGCCCGAGGTCGACCTGGTCCACCTTGACGCCGACGTGCGCGGCTATCCGGCTCGCGCTGCCGTCCGCGCCGATCACGGACCGGGCCAGCACCACCTCGCCGTCGGCGAGCACCACCGCGACGGTCCGCCGGTCGGGGACGTTGGCGCCGTGCTGCTCGACCCGCGAGACGGTGACACCGGTCCGGACCCGGGCGCCGGCGTCCTTGGCGGACTCCACCAGCGCCGCGTCGAACTCGGGGCGGTCGACCAGCCCGAAGAGCGTGTTCTTGGAGCGGCGGGTGCGCGTCAGCTTGCCGTTCAGCGAGAAGGTGACGGCATGCACCCGGTCGCGCAACGGCAGTTCGAAACCGGGCGGCAGGGAATCCCGGGACGGGCCGATGATGCCGCCGCCGCAGGTCTTGTAGCGGGGGAGTTCGGCCTTCTCCAGGAGCAGGACCCGGCGTCCCGTACACGCCGCGGCGTGTGCCGCCGAGGCGCCCGCGGGCCCCGCGCCCACCACCACCACGTCCCACACCTGCTGCTCGCCCTCGGCTGCCTGCTCGCTGCTCACCTGTGCTTCCGCTCCCGTCCGATGCCTGGCTGCGCGTACCGCCCGCATCCTACGGGCCGCGTCCGGCCGAACCGCCTGTGGGAAGATCGGTGGCACGCACACGTACGTCCGGCCCGCCCGGCTCACCCCGCCGGACGTGCCCCATGTACCCAACGTCGCGCCCACAAGGAGCGTTCCATGTCTGACAGCCCGCTCGCCCAGACCGTCGCCGCACTGCAACCACGGGCCAGGACCGAGCTCGCCGAGCTGGTGGCCTTCAAGTCGGTCGCGGACTTCGCGCAGTTCCCCAAGAGCGAGAGCGAGGGCGCGGCCCGCTGGATCGTGGACGCCCTCCAGGCCGAGGGCTTCCAGGACGTGGCACTCCTGGACACCCCCGACGGCACCCAGTCCGTCTACGGCCACCTCCCCGGACCGGCCGGCGCCCCCACCGTCCTGCTGTACGCGCACTACGACGTCCAGCCGCCGCTGGACGAGGCCGCCTGGGTCTCCCCGCCGTTCGAACTGACCGAGCGCGACGGCCGCTGGTACGGGCGCGGAGCCGCGGACTGCAAGGGCGGCGTGATCATGCACCTGACCGCGCTGCGCGCCCTCAAGGAGCACGGCGGCGTCCCGGTCAACATCAAGGTGATCGTGGAGGGTTCGGAGGAGCAGGGCACCGGCGGCCTGGAGCGGTACGCCGAGGCACACCCCGAGCTGCTGACCGCCGACGCCATCGTCATTGGCGACGCCGGCAACTTCCGGGCCGGGCTGCCGACGGTCACCGCGACGCTGCGCGGCATGACCCTGGTGCAGGTCCGGGTCGACACCCTCGCCGGCAATCTGCACTCCGGCCAGTTCGGCGGCGCGGCCCCCGACGCGCTGGCCGCCCTGATCCGGATCCTGGACTCGCTGCGCGCCGAGGACGGCTCGACGACCGTGCGCGGGCTGACCACGGATGCCACCTGGGAGGGCCTGCAGTACCCGGAGGCGGACTTCCGCTCGGACGCCAAGGTCCTGGACGGCGTCGAACTGATCGGCACCGGCACCGTCGCCGACCGCCTCTGGGCCCGGCCCGCCGTGACGGTCCTCGGCATCGACTGCCCGCCCGTGGTCGGCGCCACCCCGTCCGTACACGCCTCGGCGCGCGCCCTGGTGAGCCTGCGGGTGCCCCCGGGCTCCGACGCCGCCGAGGCCACCAAGCTGCTGACCGCCCACCTGGAGAGCGCCGCCCCGTGGAGCGCGCGGGTCACGGCCGAGCAGGTCGGCCAGGGCCAGCCGTTCCGCGCGGACACCAGCAGCCCCGCCTACGCCTCGATGGCGGCGGCGCTCAGCGAGGCGTACGACGGCCAGGAGATGCAGACCTCCGGCATGGGCGGCTCGATCCCCCTGTGCAACACGCTGACCGCCCTCTACCCCGACGCGGAGATCCTGCTGATCGGCCTCAGCGAGCCGGAGGCCCAGATCCACGCCGTCAACGAGAGCGTGTGCCCGGAGGAGTTGCGGAGGCTGTCGCTGGCCGAGGCGCTTTTCCTGCGGAGCTATGCGGAGGGGCGGGGCGGAGCCGCCTGACGGCGGGGTGGTCCCGATACGCCTGTCCGCCTGACGGCGGTGGTTGCGGGTCCGCTGCGCAGGACGGTGCCGCTGCGCGGGGCTGTTCGGCAGCGGTGCCGGGGCTGCGGGGTGGGGGTTGTCCGGACTGCTGCGCTTTACGTCCGGACAACCCCCACCCCGCAGCCCCGTCCCCTCCCGTGAGTGGTCATGAAAACGATGAGTGAGGGTGCCGGCCCGTGGTCCCCTACGGGTTCGTCGTCGAGTCGTGACCGTCACCGGACCACCGGCATCAACGGTCGCGCACCTGTCTTTCCCACCCCACAACGGGAGGGGACGGGCCGGAGGGGGTGGTGTGCAGGACGTAAAGCGCCAGCAGTCCTGCACACCACCCCCGCAGGCCCGTCACCGCACCCAAAAGCCCCGCGCAGCGGACAACGGAACAACCCGCCGTCAGGCGGACACGCGCCGCAGGCGCAAAAGGCGAACCCCCACGGCGGGGTAGCCGACAACGTGCGGCACCCCCACGGGAACAACCGCTAGCCCACGGGAATACCAGCCTCAAGGTGCAACGGGCATCCCCGCTCCCGCGCCCGTAGGGCCCATCGGAGTCGGTTCCAGCGGACTGGCGGCAGCATGGTCTCCGCCTCGGCTTCGGTGACGAAGCGCCATTCGCGCAGTTCGGAGCCGGGAAGCAGCAGTTCCCGGATCTGGGCGGGGGTGAGCGTGCCCCCGTCGAAGAGCAGGCGCAGGCCGCCGAAGCCGGGGGGCTTGGGGGCTTCCCAGTCGAGGACCAACAGCTTGGGGGCGCGCGGGAGTTGGATGCCCAGTTCCTCGGCCACCTCGCGTATGCCGGCGCGGGCGGGTGCCTCGCCCGGTTCCACGATGCCGCCGGGGAACTCCCAGCCGGGCTTGTACGTCGGGTCGACCAGCAGGACGCGGTCCTGGTCGTCGAAGAGGAGCACTCCGGCGGCGAGGGTCTCCGCGGTGGGCTCGGGGGTCTGCACGATGTCGCAGGCACCGGCGCCGGTGCGGACGGCCTCGGCGACCCGTTCGGCGGTCTGGCGCGGGGTCAGCGCCGAGGTGTCGACGACGTGCGCGTCGCCCTTGAGCCAGTCCAGGGCCTGCGCGTAGGGCTCCAGGTGTTCCAGGCACCAGCGGCGCACGGACGCGCTGCCCTCGGGGTCGCCGGGCGTCTCCTCGCGGTGCGCTATGCGCTCGCGCAGGATCGTTTCCTCCGCATGGATCAGGACATGTCGGACGGGTATCCGGCGGGCGGCGAGGGAGCCGAAGATCTCGTCGCGGTACTCCTGGCGCAGCAGCGTCATCGGCGTCACCAGCGGGCCCGGCACCTCGGTGAGCAGTGCCGCCGCGGTGTCCACCACCATGCGCCGCCAGGACGGCAGGTCCTGGTAGTCGTCCACCTCCTCGAACCGCTTGGCCGGCAGCATCAACCGCAGCCCGCTGCCGAGGAGTTCGGGGTCGTAGAGCGTGCTTCCGGGAAGCAGGTCGAGCAATTCTTGAGCCGCAGTGGTCTTGCCCGCACCGAACGTGCCGTTCAGCCAGACGATCACGGTTTCCCCTCTTCCCTAGACCCAGGTGAGTTGCCCGCAACACCCTGCCACGGAAACGCTCGGGGCCACGGGCCGCGCACAGCACCGGGAACACCGCCTCGAAGAACACACCGCACGGGGGATTCCGGTCCGTCTCCCCCGCCGCGAAGCCCCGGCAAACAAGCGCTCCCCCGCCCCTTCAGCACCGAAACCCCCACCCGCGCACGGCCTCCGGTCCGCCGCGGGCGGGGCGGTACGTCGCATATGCCGGAGTCCCATGGAGATCCCGGCATCCGGGGAGCGTCGGCGAGGCTCAGCAGGTCCGCAGTCCCGGGACCGGCTGGTCGTTCTCCCCTCCGGTGAGGTAGACGACGCTGACGTAGACACCGGAATTGCCGCTGTCGTCATCGGTCTTGGCCCACCACACGTTGGTCCACTTCCCGTACGTCTCGCGACGGCCCAGCTTCGCCTGGCAGTAGAAGTAGTTGGTACCCATGTTGAGGTGGCCGACCTGCTGGAAGGACGCGGTGTAGGAGTTCGCGGTGCGCCACACGTCGCAGTTGGCCTTGCCGCCGCCGACGTCGGCGCAGGACGGGCCGCGGGTCGGTCCCCCGCCGCCGGTACCGCCGCTTCCGCCGCCGGCGCCGCCGGCCGTGGACCCGGACCCGCCGGTGGTGGTGCCGCCGTGCGCACCGCCCGCAGTGCCGCCCTGGCCGCCGCCCGAGGCCCCGCCGCCGACCGTGCCGCCCTGGCCGCCGGTCCGGCCCCCGTCGGCCTGGCCGCCCGTACTACCGCCCGGGACACCGGGCTTGGGGTTGCCGGACGGGGAGGTGTCGCCCGAGGGGCTCGCCGCGTCGGACGGCGACGGGGCGGTGGCCTTGCCGTCGCCACCGACCCCGCCCTTGCCGGCGGACACGCTCGGCCGGCCCGCCGTCGGCGTGGTGGCCGGTGCCGCCGGGTGCCGTCCGCCCGCGGTGTCCCGGTCGCCGGAGCCCCCGCCGACCAGTCCGTAGGTGATCCCGCCGCCGGCGGCCAGCACCGCGAGGACGGCGGCCACCGCCAGCAGTACCCGGCGGCGCCGGCGGGCCGGCAGCCGGGTGGTGTCGCCGTCCGGTCCGCCCGGATACGGGTGCGGGCCGGCGGCCCCGGCCATGCCGCCGGCGGCCGTGGCCGACGGGTCGTGAGCGGGGGCCTGCGGCGCGTACGGGGCCGGCGGCTGCGGCACGGGGCCGCCCTGCGCGCCGGGCCCGCCGAGCCAGCCGGCCGGCGCCGCGGCACCCGCGGGACCGGGCACCGGCCCGGCCCCCGCCGTGACGTCCGTGGCGGTGGGCGCGTACGGCAGGCCGGGCTGGGCGACCGACGGCGAGGCGGGCGGCGTCACACCGGGGTCGCGGCCCTCGGCCACCGCCTGGAGCATGCTGCGGGCCTGGGCGGCGGACGGGCGGTCGGCCGGGTTCTTGGCCATCAGGGCGTGCAGGACGGGCGTCAGCGGCCCGGCCCGGCGCGGTGTGGGGAGCGGTTCGGTGACGATCGCGGTCAGCGTCGAGTACACCGACGTACGGCGGAACGGCGCACTGCCGCCCTCGACCGCCGCGTAGAGCGTCATGCCCAGCGACCAGATGTCCGAGGCCGGGGTGGGGTCCATGCCCTGGGCGCGCTCGGGCGGCAGGTAGTCCAGCGAGCCGACCAGTTCGCCGCTGCGGGTGATGTTGGTGGTGGCGCCGTCGCCGGGGGCCTCGATGCTGGCGATGCCGAAGTCGGTGAGCACCACCCGCCCCCTCCCGGGGCCCGAACGGCCCGCGGGGTGCCCCCATCCCTCCAACAGGACGTTGCCCGGTTTGACGTCGCGGTGCAGCACGCCCACCTGGTGGGCGGCGTCCAGCGCGTCCATCACGGCGGCGCCGATCCGGGCGGCCTCCCGGGGGTCCAGCGGCCCGTGCTCGCCGACGGCGTCGTCCATCGACGGGCCGTCCACCAGCTCCATGACGATGACCGGACGCCCGCCCTCCTCGATGACGTCGTGGACGGTCACCACGCCGGAGTGCCGGATCCGGGCCGCGGCCCGCGCCTCGCGCTGCATACGGGTGCGCAGGTCGGCGAGTTCGGGCGCGGAGGCGTCCGTATAGGCCCGCAGGACCTTGAGCGCGACCTCACGGCCCAGCACCTGGTCGTCGGCCCGGCAGACCACGCCCATGCCGCCGCGGCCGATCCGCCCGGTGACGCGGTAGCGGCCGCCGAGCACCCGCCCGGTCAGGTCGTCGTCGTTGCCGCGCTGGGGTCCGCCGCGGGAAGCGGCCCGCGGCACACCGCCGCCGGGCACCTCACCCGCCGGCCCGGGGCCGTTCGCACCGCCCGCCGCACCGGACCCGTTCGCACCGTGCTGCTCGCGCTCCCCCGAAGTCACCGTGCCGATCCCCTCGCTACCCGAATCCGTGCCCCACAGCGGCCTGTGCGTCCTGGACACCGGGGCGTTCGCCGCGGCCTCGGACGGCCGGCACCAGACTACGGGGCGGAGGGGGGCGGCCGGTGCCCTTATGGGGCAGGGGTGAACGCATCGAGACGGGACCGTTGTGCGGCGGCCGCGGCGGCGCCCACCACCCCGGCGTCGGTTCCCATTTGGGCGGGGACCACGGTCAGTCCGGAGACGAAGGACAGCGTCGCGTAGTCCCGCAGGGCGGTGCGCAGCGGGTCGAAAAGGACATCCCCGGCGCCCGCGACCCCGCCGCCGATGACCGCTATGTCGATCTCGACGAGGGTGGCGGTGGCGGCGATGCCGGCGGCCAGCGCCTGGCCGGCCCGTTCGAAGGAGCGCAGCGCGACGGCGTCGCCGGCGCGCGCCGCGGCGGCGACCGCGGCGGCGCTGGCGTCCCCGTCGGCGCCCGGCCGCCAGCCGTTGGCCAGTGCACGGCGGGCGATGTTGGGGCCGCTGGCGATCCGCTCCACGCAGCCGCGCGCGCCGCACGGACACGGATCGCCGTCGAGGTCGACACTGATGTGCCCGATGTGGCCCGCGTTGCCCGAGGGGCCCGGATGCAGCCGCCCGTCGAGGACCAGTCCGCCGCCGACCCCGGTGGAGACCACCATGCACAGCGCGTTGTCGTGGCCCCGGGCCGCGCCCTGCCAGTGCTCCGCCGCGGTCATCGCGACCCCGTCGCCGACCAGCGTCACCGGGAGCTCCCCCACCAGCGCGCGCACCCCGGCGACCAGCGGGAAGTCGCGCCAGCCGGGGATGTTGACCGGGCTGACGGTGCCGGCCGCGGCGTCCACCGGGCCGGCGCTGCCGATGCCGACGGCCGCCACCCGCGCCCAGTCCGGCGCGGCGGCCAGCTCGCGGACGACCTCGGCCACCGCGCGCATCACGGTGGCCCCGTCCTGGTCCGCGGGGGTCGGCCGGGCGGCCCGGACGACGAGTCTGCCCTGCGCGTCCACCAGAGCGCCGGCGATCTTGGTGCCGCCAATGTCCAGGGCTGCGCTGAGGTCCGTCTGCATCGGTGTCGAATTCTCCTGGTGGGCATGGGGGGCCGGGGTACCGACCCGGCGTGAGAACGCCAGTCTTCCGGCATTTGACAACGTTGTCTAGGGGCTATGCTCGTCGCCACACGGTGGCCGGCCGCGCGCCCCGTCCGGCCGCGCCCACCACCGCATCCGTCCCCCGCCAGACAGGACCGCACACGTGACCGAGACCGCCCGCGGTACCTCCCATCGCTACGGCACCCGCCCCACGATGAAGGATGTCGCGGCGCGCGCCGGCGTCGGCCTGAAGACCGTCTCCCGGGTGGTCAACGGCGAGCCGGGCGTCACCCCGGACACCGAACGTCGCGTCCAGGAGGCCATCACCGCGCTCGGCTTCCGCCGCAACGACTCCGCGCGGATCCTGCGCAAGGGCCGGACGGCCAGCATCGGCCTGGTCCTCGAAGACCTCGCCGACCCCTTCTACGGCCCGCTCAGCCGCGCCGTGGAGGAGGTCGCGCGCAGCCACGGCGCCCTGCTGATCAACGGCTCCAGCGCCGAAGACCCGGCCCGCGAGCAGGAGTTGGTGCTGGCGCTGTGCGCCCGCCGGGTGGACGGGCTGGTGATCATCCCGGCTGGCGACGACCACCGCTATCTGGCACCGGAGATAGCCGCCGGCGTCGCGACCGTCTTCGTCGACCGCCCGGCCGGCCGGATCGACGCCGACGTGGTCCTCTCCGACAACTTCGGCGGCGCCCAGGCCGCGGTCGCCCACCTGATCGCGCACGGCCACCGCCGGATCGGCTTCATCGGCGACCAGCCGCGCATCCACACCGCCAAGGAGCGGCTGCGCGGCTACCGCACCGCGATGGCCGACGCCGGACTGCCGGTCGCCGACTCCTGGGTCTCCCTCGGCCCGACCGCCCCCGACCCGGTCCGCGCCGCGGCCACGGCCATGCTGGCCGCGCCCGAGCCGGTCACCGCCCTGTTCTCCGGCAACAACCGCGTCACCGTCACCGCCGTCCGGGTCCTGCGCGACCATCCCCGCCCGGTCGCCCTGGTCGGCTTCGACGACTTCGAACTGGCCGACCTGGTCCACCCCGCCATCACGGTCGTCGCCCAGGACTCCGCCCACCTCGGCCGCACCGCCGCCGGCCTGCTCTTCCGCCGCCTCGACGGCATCGACGACCCCCCGCAGCGCCTGGAGATCCCCACCCGACTGATCCCCCGCGGCTCGGGGGAGATCGCACCGCCGGAGGGCTGACGGGCTGCCCACCCTCCAGGGCTGCCCGCTCCTGACGCGCGAGCGGTGTGCAGCCGTTGCGCAGGCTGCGCCACGGCCCCTTCCGGCCCGGTCCATCGGACAACACACCTAGTGCTCGCGCACCGCCCGAACAACGAGCGTTCCGCTCTTCCTCCTCCCCGTGAGGGGGGGCCGGAAGAACGGTCGTGCGGCAGTCCCCAAAGCCGTACTCCCCGAGTAGGACGGGCCACCTCTCCACCGGGTAGTCCAGCGCCTGACCACGGCGGGGTCCTCGTCCGGTCCGCGGGGAATATAGGACGCCTGGCATCCGTAGCACGTTGGAGCGATACAGCAAGCCTCCGGAGTGACGACGTCTCCGTCCCGCGCTCCCGAGGGCGCGGGACGGAGACGAGGGGCTCAGACCGACATCACCCCCCGCCCCGCCAGCCCGTCGAGCTCGGTGCGGGTGAGGCCGGTGAGGCGGGCGACCTCGGCGGGGTCGACGGCGCCGCAGTCGAGGCCGCGGAGGAGGTAGGCGCTGAGGGCCTTGGCGGTGGCGGGCTCGTCCATGACGTCGCCGCCGACCTTGGCGACGTAGGCGGCGAGCCGGGCGGCGGCTTTCTCCAGGCCCTCGCGGTAGAAGGCGTAGACGGCGGCGTAGCGGGTCGGGAGGTGGCCCGGGTGCATGTCCCAGCCCTGGTAGTAGGCGCGGGCCAGGGCGCGGCGGGTGAGGCCGTGGTGCAGCTTCCAGGCTTCGTGGACCTGGGCGGTGGGGCCGACCGGCAGGACGTTGGTGGAGCCGTCGGAGAGGCGGACGCCGGTGCCGGCGGCGGCGACCTGCATGACGGCCTTGGCGTGGTCGGCGGCGGGGTGGTCGCTGGCCTGGTAGGCGGCGCTGACGCCGCAGGAGGCGCTGTAGTCGAAGGTGCCGTAGTGGAGGGAGGTGGCGCGGCCCTCGGCGGCCTCGATCATGCGGGCGACGGTGGCGCGGCCGTCGGCGCCGAGGATGGCCTGGGTGGTCTCGATCTGGATCTCGAAGCCGATCCGGCCGGGCGTGAGGCCGCGGGCCTTCTCGAACGCCTCCAGCAGTCGGACCATGGCGGTGACCTGCTCGGCGTAGGTCACCTTGGGGAGGGTGAGGACCAGGCCGTCGGGCAGGCCGCCGGCCTCCATCAGGCCGGTGAGGAAGATGTCCAGGGTGCGGATGCCGCGGTCGCGGACGGCGGCCTCCATGCACTTCATGCGGATGCCCATGTAGGGGGCGGCGGTGCCGTCCCGGTACGCGGCGGCGACCAGCGCGGCGGCGCGGGCGGCGGTCTCGTCCTCCTCGGCGTCGGACCGCAGGCCGTAGCCGTCCTCGAAGTCGATGCGCAGGTCCTCGACGGGCTCGCGCTCCAGCTTGGCGCGGACCCGTTCGTAGACCGGGCCGGCGAGCTCGTCGGAGAGGCCGAGGACGCCCGCGAGGGCGGCGGCGTCGGGGGCGTGCTCGTCGAGCATCGCGAGCGCCTGGTCGCCCCAGGAGCGGAGGGTGCCGGCGGTGAAGGCGTCGCCGGGGACGTAGACCGTGTGGATCGGCTGGCGGGTGCCGGGGTCGCCCGGGTAGCGCCGGGCCAGGTCGGCGTCCACCTCGGCGAGGGCGGCTCCGATGCCCTCGCGTACGGTGTCCGCGAGGCTCGTCGCCACGGTCTCCTGCTGCCCCATTTCGGTACCCTCCCGGTGCTTGTGCCCGCTGTCGCCATCGACCCGAGCGTTTCCGTCTAACGGAATCAACAATCCGTATAGCGAAGCTAGTGCTGTCGGTTGGCGAGGTCAACACCCTTCCCGGCCGTGGCGACGCAGGTCACCGGCCTGCACCAGCCCGCCAACCCCCTGGCGCGACCCGCCCGCCGCGCCCCAGAATCCCCCTCATGACATGGACCGCACCCCGGATCGAACGCCGGGACATACCCGCCGCCGCGAGCGAGCGCGCGATGCTGCAGGGCTGGCTCGATTTCCACCGTGACACCCTGCTCGCCAAGTGCGCGGGCCTCACCGGCGAACAGCTCGCCCGGCCCGCCACCCCGCCGTCCCCGCTCACCCTGCTCGGCCTGGTGCGTCATCTGAGCTACGTCGAACGCGTCTGGTTCCGGCAACGGTTCGCCGGCGAGCAGATCGACGGCCTCTACTACACCGAAGCGGACCCGGACGCCGACTTCAACGACCTCGACCCGGCCCGGGCCGAAGCGGAACACGCGGCCTTCCGCGCCGAGATCGCGGCCTGCGACGCGGTCGCCGCCGGCCGCGACCTGGACGACACCTTCACCGTCCGCGGGGGCCGCACCCTCAACCTGCGCTGGGTCTACGTCCACATGATCGAGGAGTACGCGCGGCACAACGGGCACGCGGATCTGCTGCGCGAGGCGCTGGACGGCGAGACCGGGGACTGACCTGGCGGCCGGCGGGACGCCGCACGGCCGAAGGCCCCGTACGTCCGGTGCGTACGGGGCCTTCGGCCATGCGGTGCCGGTGGGCCTCGGCGGGCCCGGCCGGGTCAGCCCTTGCGGGACTTGACCTCGTCGGTGAGCGCCGGGACGACGTCGAAGAGGTCGCCGACCACGCCGTAGTCGACCAGGTCGAAGATCGGCGCCTCGGCGTCCTTGTTGATGGCGACGATGGTCTTCGAGGTCTGCATACCGGCGCGGTGCTGGATCGCGCCGGAGATGCCCGCCGCGATGTACAGCTGCGGCGAGACCGACTTGCCGGTCTGGCCGACCTGGTTGGTGTGCGGGTACCAGCCGGCGTCCACCGCGGCACGCGAGGCGCCGACGGCCGCGCCGAGCGAGTCGGCGAGCGCCTCGATGACCGGGAAGTTCTCGGCGCCGTTGACGCCGCGACCACCGGAGACCACGATCGCGGCCTCGGTCAGCTCCGGGCGGCCGGTCGACTCGCGCGGGGTGCGCGAGACGATCTTGGTGCCCTTGGAGGCGTCGGCGACGGTCACCGCGAGCTGCTCGACCGCACCGGCGGCCGGGGCGGCCTCCGGGGCGGCGGAGTTGGGCTTGACGGTGATGACCGGGGTGCCCTTGGTGATCCGCGACTTGGTGGTGTACGAGGCCGCGAAGACCGACTGGGTGGCCACCGGGCCCTCGTCGCCGGCCTCGACGTCCACGGCGTCGGTGATGATGCCGGAGCCGATGCGGACGGCCAGGCGGGCGCCGATCTCCTTGCCCTCGGCGGAGGACGGCAGCAGGACGGCGGCCGGCGAGACCGCGTCGTAGGCGGCCTGGAGCGCGTCGACCTTGGGGGCGACGAGGTAGTCGGCGAACTCCGGGGCGTCGGCGGCCAGGACCTTCACCGCGCCGTGCTCGGCGAGCACGGGGGCGGCGGTGTCCACGCCGGCACCGAGGTGCACGGCCACCGGCTCGCCGATGCGGCGGGCGAGGGTGAGCAGTTCGAGGGTGGGCTTGCGGACGGCGCCGTCCACGTGGTCGACGTAGACAAGGACTTCAGCCATGGGAATTGCTCCTGCAGGAAGAGTGCGGGCGAAGGGAGGACGGATGGTTCCGACGGACCGTCAATTACGGGCGGGGAGGCGGGAGATGACGCCCGATCCCGACCGCGGAAGCGGTGCCGGTCCGGGGCCGGGCCCCGGACCCGCGGCCTAGATGAACTTCTGGCCCGCGAGGAACTCGGCGAGCTGCTTGGCGCCCTCGCCCTCGTCCGTGACGATCGTGCCCTTGGTACGGGCCGGGCGCTCGTCGGCCGACTCGACCTTGGTCCAGGCACCCTCCAGGCCGACCTCGTCCGCCTCGATGTCCAGGTCGTCCAGGTCGAGGGTCTCCAGCGGCTTCTTCTTCGCCGCCATGATGCCCTTGAAGGAGGGGTAACGCGCCTCGCCCGACTGGTCGGTGACGGAGACGACGGCCGGCAGCGCGGCCTCCAGCTGCTCGCTGGCGGTGTCGCCGTCCCGGCGGCCGGTGACCTTGCCGTCGGCGACGGCGACCTGGGAGAGCTGGGTCGCCTGCGGCACGCCGAGCCGCTCGGCGAGCAGCGCGGGCAGCACACCCATGGTGCCGTCGGTGGAGGCCATACCGCAGACCACGACGTCGTAGCCGGTCTTCTCGATGGCCTTGGCGAGCACGAGCGAGGTGCCGAGCGCGTCGGTGCCGTGCAGGTCGTCGTCCTCGACGTGGACGGCCTTGTCGGCACCCATCGACAGCGCCTTGCGCAGCGCGTCGGTGGCGTCCTCGGGGCCGACGGTCAGGACCGTGATCTCGGCCTCGCCGTCGTTGGCTTCCTTGATCTGCAGGGCCTGCTCGACGGCGTACTCGTCGAGCTCCGAGAGGAGACCGTCCACGTCGTCCCGGTCGACGGTCAGGTCCTCGGCGAAGTGCCGGTCGCCGGTGGCGTCGGGCACGTACTTCACACAGACAACGATCCTCAAGCTCACGCCGGCTCTCCTACCTGCTTCGTCTCTTCAGAACTGCCTTGTGCTGGCAGCATAGGCGCCTCACGGGGCGGCTCCCGGTCGGATACGGATCCCCGCGCCGACCGTCATATTACTCGCCAGTACATACACTCTGTTGCCCCGAATCAAGGCCGTCGAAATGTGACCTTCCCAACGGCCCTGATCGGGCGACGAAGCAGGTCCGGAGGAACCCGTCAGTCGCGCAACGCGTTGAAGCGGCCTTGGTGGTAGAGGAGCGGCCGCCCCGGCCCCGCGGGGTCGCCGACGACCGGCTGGGCGAGCACGATCCGGTGGTCGCCGGCCGGGATCCGGGCCACGACCCTGCACACCAACCAGGCCAACACGCCGTCCAACAGGGGCACGCCCTCGGGACCGGTGCGCCAGGAGGTGGCCGGGCCGAACCGGTCGGCGCCGCTGCGGGCGAACGTGGCGGCCAGCTCCTGCTGGTGCTCGCCGAGGATGTGGACGCCTATGTGCTCGGCCTCGGAGACGGTCGGCCAACTGGAGGCGCCGGTGCCTATGCCGAAGGAGAGCAGCGGGGGCTCGGCGGCCACGGAGGTGAGGGAGGTGGCGGTGAAGCCGACGGGTCCGGAGCCGGCCGCCGTGATCACCGCGACGCCCGCGGCGTGCTGACGGAAGACGGAACGCAGAAGTTCGGGGGAGGCGGTGCGGGGCGTGCCGACATCGGGCGAGGCCGTCATGGAGTTGTCCTTCTGCTGTGGGCTACGAGCCCGGGCGGGGCCGCCGGCGGCCGAACGGCGGGCGGCGGCAGGGGTGTCGTCGCTGCTCACGCGCCGGGACAGCGCGCGCTGGCGGTCCGCAGAAGGTCGACGTGCGCGCGTCCGTACAGAAGGAGGGGAATTCCTGGCCGCATCACGTCAGGCTGACGAGGCGCGCCCCGCAGCGTCAAGTGCCGCCGGGCATCTGGGAGATCAATCACTGACCGCCGCCCCCAACGCCGCGATGACGTCGGCCTTCCGCGGTTGGCCCGAGGCGCGGCGGACGATCGCACCGTGCCGGTCGAGCACCAGGACCGTCGGCGTGCGCAGGACGCCCAGGCGCCGCACCAGGTCCAGCCGGTCCTCCGCGTCGATCTCCACATGGGCCACGCCGTCGACCATCCCGGCGACCTCGGCGAGGATGCGCCGGGTGGCCCGGCAGGGCTGGCAGAAGGCGCTGGAGAACTGGACGAGGGTCGCCCGCTCCCCCAGTTCCGCACCGATCCCCGCGGCATCCAGCCGCGCCTCGTCGTCCCGCTTGCGCACCTTCGTCCTTCCGTCGTCCCTCCGTCGCCGCGACGGAGGGAGGCCGAGGGCGCCGGCCCGCCGCCACGAACACCGCGACGCGCACGAGGCGCCCTGCCGTCCCCGTCATCCCAGGGTGCAGCGTTCACCCGACCACAAAGATTCCCGGGACCACCCACCGGACGTCGGCGGGCGGGGTTCCGCCCCCGCGGAACGGCGGACCGACCCGACGGCGAGCGGGGCCGGCAGGGCGGACACCCCGCACACACGGGCACGGAGAAGGGCCGGTGGTCGGGCCGCTGCCCGAGGTGCCGGGTGTACCGTCCCCTGCGCCGGGCAACCGGCCGAGACCTGCGGTTTTCCCCGCCCACGTGACGAGAATCTCCCGCTCCGGGCGGCTCGGGCGCTGGCCGCAGGGGCGGACATCGGGCACGATCTCCGGAGCCGCAGAGTTACGACTGCGTAGGTTTCCGCCGGGAGAACCCTCCCCAGGCACAGAGAAGGGGTCCCCCGGACATGGCCGAGTTCGTCTACCCGCCCGTCATCGGCGCCGCCCGCACGCTCTTCAAGACGATGGACCTGAAGTTCGACATCGCCGGCACCGAGCACATCCCGCAGCGCGGCGGGGCGGTACTGGTGAGCAATCACATCGGCTATCTGGACTTCGTCTTCTGCGGGCTGGCGGCGCGCCCGGCCAAGCGCCTGGTGCGCTTCATGGCGAAGGAATCGGTCTTCCGCCACAAGGTCTCCGGGCCGCTGATGCGGGCCATGAAGCACATCCCGGTGGACCGGACGCAGGGCATGCACGCCTACAAGCACGCACTCTCCGCGCTGCGTTCCGGGGAGATCATCGGGGTCTTCCCGGAGGCGACGATCTCCGAGTCGTTCACCCTGAAGAACTTCAAGTCGGGCGCGGCACGGCTGGCCCAGGAGGCCGGCGTCCCGCTGCTCCCGATGGCGCTGTGGGGCACCCAGCGGCTGTGGACCAAGGGCCACAAGCGCCAGTTGGGCCGCCAGCACTTCCCGATAACGATCCGGGTGGGCGAGCCGGTCGAGGCCGACCCGGCCGAGCAGGCCGAGAAGATCACTGACCGGCTGCGGGCCCGCGTCCAGGACCTGCTGGAGGCCGCCCAGCGCGCCTACCCCGTACGCCCCCGGGACGCCGAGGACACCTGGTGGATCCCGGCCCACCTCGGCGGCACGGCCCCGGCCCCCGGCGGCGGCGCATAGGGCCTGTCCGACGGGTCATGGCCGGGTCCGTGGCGTCTGGCACGGCCTTGCCGACCCTGACCCATCGGACAGGCCCTAGTCTCCCGGGCTCAGGATTCCTGCGCCCAGACCTCTCCCACCTCGACGCGGGCACCCGGGCACGCCTTCTCCAGCGCCTCGGCGAGCTCGGTGCCCGCGGTCCGCAGCTCGTCCCACGTCATCGGCGCCATCCGCTCCAGCAGGAAGAGCGCGTTGACCGACCCCTCGGTGAGCCGGGTGCGCACACCCTGCCGCCAGTTCCAGCGCCGACAGGTCACGCCCTCGTCGTCGCACCAGACCACCTCGCCCGCCTCGGGGTGCTCCACCGCCTCCGCCCCGCCGGCGGCGGTGGCGAACGGCTCGTCGCCGGCGGCCCGGACGAGCCGCATCTCCCCCTGGATCCGGTCCAGGTCCTCACCACCGACCGGGATCAGGTGCGCGACGCTGATCGCGTTGTAGACGTCGACCAGCCGGTTGATCCGCGGCAGCCCGCCGTCGGCCAGGGCACGCTTGGCGAGCGCCTCGGCGGAATTGCGCGTACGGGAGGGCTTGCAGCCGAACGCGGTGTAAGCGGCGCGCCAGGCGGCGATGTGCGGATCGTCCTGCGGCGCCCGGCCGTCGAGCCGCGCGACGAGCCGCCGGGCGGCCTCGTCCAGCAGCGCCGAACTGAACTCGTCGCTGGGTCCGTTGGTCAGGCCGTGCGCCTCCACGGCGAGATAGCCGAAACCGGGCGCGAGGGCACGCACCTCGTCGGCGACGTGCAGGGTGCGGATCATGGGCCGTACCTCGGAGCTCTCGGGAACATCTGCCAAAGTCGAGGCCGGGCGACGGCCTCCTCCGGCATTGGAGCATGCCGACGGGCGGTTCAGCAAACGGTACCTCTCGGTCCAGCGCATTGGACTGGCTTCCCACGTTGTCGGGTGTCCCGCCGTGGGGGTTCGCCTTGTGCGCCTGCGGTTCCGCTGCGCGGGGCTGGGCCGTTGTCTGTTGCGTTGTCCGCTGCGCGGGGCTGTCGGGTGCGGTGACGGGCCTGCGGGGGCGGTGTGCAGGACTGCTGCGCTTTACGTCCTGCACACCACCCCCTCCGGCCCGCCCCCTCCCGTTGAGGGTCATGAAGACGGTGGATGAGGGCTGAGGTCAGTGGTCCCCTGACGGCCGTCAGTACTCCGCCAACGCACCCGCAGGGACCCACCCAGGCGCACCCCTACGGTCTGGAATCCACCCACCAACGGGAGGGGACGGGGCTGTGGGGTGAGGGGTGAGGGAAAAGCCCTTATCGGCCCATTTCCTCGCGGATCGCCGAAAGGAACGCGTCCACGTCGGACTCCGACGTGTCGAAGGCGCACATCCAGCGGACCACCCCGTCCTGCTCGTCCCAGAAGTAGAAGCGGAAGCGCTTCTGGAGGCGTTCGCTGACCTCGTGCGGGAGGCGGGCGAAGACGCCGTTGGACTGGACGGGGTAGAGGATCTCGATGCCGGGGATCTCGCGGACGCCGGCGGCCAGGCGCTGGGCCATGGTGTTGGCGTGGCGGGCGTTGCGGAGCCAGAGGTCCTTGGCCAGCAGCGCCTCCAGTTGGACGGAGACGAAGCGCATCTTGGACGCCAGCTGCATGGAGAGCTTGCGCAGGTGCTTCATGGCGCGGACCGCGTCCGGGTTGAGGACCACGACGGCCTCGCCGAAGACCGCGCCGTTCTTGGTGCCGCCGAAGGAGAGGATGTCGACGCCCACGGCGTTGGTGAAGGCGCGCATGGGGACGTCGAGGGTGGCGGCGGCGTTGGCTATCCGGGAGCCGTCGAGGTGGACGAGCATGTTGCGCTCGTGGGCGTGGTCGCAGATGGCGCGGACCTCGTCCGGGGTGTAGACGGTGCCGAGTTCGGTGCTCTGGGCGATCGAGACGACCTGCGGCATGGCGCGGTGCTCGTCGTCCCAGCCCCACGCCTGGCGGTCGATCAGCTCGGGGGTGAGCTTGCCGTCCGGAGTGGGGACGGTGAGCAGCTTGAGGCCGCCGATCCGCTCCGGGGCACCGCACTCGTCGACGTTGATGTGCGCGGTGTCGGCGGCGATCACCGCGCCCCAGCGGTCGGTGACGGCCTGGAGCGCGACGACGTTGGCGCCGGTGCCGTTGAACACCGGGAACACCTGGGCGCGCTGTCCGAAGTGGCTGCGGAAGACGCGCTGGAGGTGCTCGGTGTAGTCGTCCTCGCCGTAGGCGACCTGGTGGCCGCCGTTGGCGAGGGCGAGCGCGGCGAGCACCTCGGGGTGCGCACCGGCGTAGTTGTCGCTGGCGAAGCCGCGGATCTGCGGGTCGTGGTGCTGCCGGGCGTCGGTCTTCGCCCGGTTCACGGCTTGGGGGTCAGCCACAGACGCTGTCCATTCACTTCCTGGGCGGGCCGGTCCCAGACACCGGCGATGGCCTCGGCCAGCTCCGTGACGTCGGTGAAGCCCGCGAACTTGGCGTTCGGTCGCTCGGCGCGCATCTGGTCGTTGACGAGCGCCTTCACGATCAGGATGGCAGCCGCGGCGCGCGGTCCGCCCTCGCCCCCCGCCTTGCGGAAGCCGTCGGCCATGGCGAGGGTCCACGCCTCGGCGGCCGCCTTGGCCGCGGCGTAGGCGGCGTTGCCCGCGGTGGGCTTGCTGGCGCCGGCCGCGCTGATCAGCACGTAGCGGCCGTTGCCGCTGCGTTCGAGCGCCTCGCTGAAGGCGAGGGAGGTGTGCTGGACGGTGCGGATCAGCAGCTTGTGCAGGGTGTCCCAGTCCGCCAGGTCGGTCTCGGTGAACGTCGAGCAGCCGCGCCAGCCGCCGACGAGGTGGACCACGCCGTCCACCCGGCCGAATTCCTTCTCCGTACGGGCCGCCCATTCGCGGGTCTGGTCGAGGTCGAGGAGGTCGACGGTCTCGCCGATGACCGTGGCGCCGCCGTGGGCGTAGCGGGCCGCGTCGACGGCCTCGGCCAGCCGCTCGGGGTTGGCGTCCGAGCCGACCACCACCGCGCCGGCCTCGGCCAGCCGCAGCAGGGTGGCGCGGCCCGCCGGGCCGGCCGCTCCGGCCACCGCGATGACCGCACCCTCCAGCGATCCCTTGCCGCCCGTCGAAGTGCCCATCTCCGTCGCCTCCTCGTCCTGCCCCTGGACGGCCGCCCGCCGGGTGTTCCGATCCCTGTGCCGCATGATCTGATCCTGCTCGGTCCGCGCGCCCGTCACACCGCCGCCGGCGCTTCGCTGTGGGCGGTGATGCCCTTGGTCGAGGCGATCACGGAGCGCAGCTTCTTGGCGAGCGCCTCGTAGAACATGCTCAGCGGGAACTCGTCGGGAAGCACGTCGTCCACGAGTTTGCGCGGCGGCTGGTCCAGGTTGAGGGCGTCCGGACCCTTGGCCCAGACCGAGCCCGGGTGCGGGGCGAGGTAGGTCGAGACGAGGTCGTAGGCGGCGAACCAGTGGACCAGCTTGGGCCGGTCGATGCCGTCGCGGTAGAGCTGCTCGATCTCACCGCAGAGCTGGTTGGTGACCTTGGGCGCCCGCTCCCAGTCGATGTGCAGCGTGTTGTCCGTCCAGCGTACGACGTCGTGCTTGTGGAGGTAGGCGAAGAGCAGCTGGCCGCCGAGGCCGTCATAATTGCGCACCCGGTCGCCGGTGACCGGGAAGCGGAACATCCGGTCGAAGATCACCGCGAACTGCACGTCCCGGGCCTGCGGGTAGCCCTCGGCCTCCAGCTTCACGGCCTCCTTGAAGGCGGTGAGGTCGCAGCGCAGCTCCTCCAGGCCGTACATCCAGAACGGCTGGCGCTGCTTGATCATGAACGGGTCGAACGGCAGGTCGCCGTGGCTGTGGGTGCGGTCGTGGATCATGTCCCAGAGGACGAACGCCTGCTGGCAGCGCTGCTGGTCGTCGAGCATGGCCGCGATGTCCGCGGGGAGTTCGACGCCGAGGATCTCCACGGCGGCCTCGCTGACCCGGCGGAAGCGGGCGGCCTCGCGGTCGCAGAAGATGCCGCCCCAGCTGAACCGCTCGGGGGCCTGGCGGACCGCGATGGTCTCGGGGAAGAGGACGGCGGAGTTGGTGTCGTAGCCGGCGGTGAAGTCCTCGAAGGTGATCCCGCAGAACAGGGGGTTGTCATAGCGGGTGCGCTCCAGGTCGGCGAGCCAGTCCGGCCAGACCATGCGCAGCACGACGGCCTCGAAGTTGCGGTTCGGGTTGCCGTTCTGGGTGTACATGGGGAAGACGACGAGGTGCTGGAGGCCGTCGGCGCGCTGCTGGGCGGGCTGGAAGGCGAGCAGCGAGTCGAGAAAGTCGGGGACCCCGAAGCCCTCGTCGGCCCAGCGGCGCAGGTCGTCGACGAGCGCCTGGTGGTAGGCGGCGTTGTGCGGGAGCAGCGGGGCGAGCTCGCGGATGGCCGCTATGGCGCAGTCGACCTCGTGGCGCACGGCCGCGGCGCTGGGTGCGCCGTCCGCGGCGAGGTCGATCGCACCGTCCTTGGACTGCCACGGGCGGATGTTCTCGATGGCGTCCTTCAGCACGGGCCAGGCGGGGTGCGCAACCACGGACTCATCGGACAGGGTGCCGCCCCGGACACCCACAGGCGAAAGAATTTCCGTCATGACTGCCCTCCGGCGGTAGATCGTCCTGTGGAGACACCGTAACCAGGCAAGGATCGCCCATTCAAGTGGGGTCGGTGAAAAATATTCTGCGGACACCCCATGGTCACGACTGTTTTTCCTGTGGGGTACGGGTTCGACCTCACTTCCTGCCCCTCTTGGCGATGGATTCCGCGTTTTCTCCGGCACGGACAGGGGTAGAAGTGGGGATCATGGAGCGTCCGGACGGGTGGCGGGCACCGGGCCGGACCGGGCACCGGTGAAGTACGGAATGAGCCCCTATGCCCCGTTTCGCTCGATACCCCCGGGCAGGCACCTCGTCCGGTACGGCGAAGCGCATGACGAGGACGCCCGCGACCAGGGCCCGGTCGCCGGACGAGTGCCTGTCGTCACGTGTCGCCGGATCAATGCCTGTCGTCACGTCAACTTGCCTTGGCGGGAGGGTTGTTCGCCCTGTCTGGCGCGGCCGATGATGCGCGGTGTCGCGGCCGGAAACTGCGTGGCACCTCCCGCTTGCGGTGCGGCCGACTCGCTCTTCCCGTCGGCGATATGACCTGTCGTCAGACGCAGGACGGGGCGGGTGGAGCGGCGCCTCGTCCGGGCCCGGGAGGAACGTACCGAGGCGGTGCCGGCGGATCTGGCGCGGATGGCGCGGCCCGGACGGCCGGCGGGGCGTAGACGGCGCCGCACGGGGGCACTCGTACGGGCTAGAGGGCACTTGTCCCTACGTCGCTGCCGCTCGTCAGCGGATTAGGCTGTGCGCCATTTCGGGCGGCAGTGCGCCGGCGGCGACATGTGCACGGAGCCGACCGCAACCGAGCCGACACAAAGCGAGGCAGCCTTGTCCTTTCTCACCATCGGGCACCGCGGAATGATGGGTGTGGAGCCTGAGAACACCCTGCGCTCCTTCGTACGCGCCGAACGCGAGGGCGTCGACGTCATCGAGCTGGACCTGCACCTCAGCAAGGACGGTGCACTGGTGGTGATGCACGATCCGGACGTCGACCGGACCACCGACGGCACCGGTGCGATCGCCGAGCACACCCTCGCCGAGCTGCGGGAGCTGGACGCCGGGCGGGGCGAGCGGATCCCGGTGTTCGAGCAGGTGGTGGACACGGTGCGGCTGCCGCTCCAGGCGGAGATCAAGGACGTGGCGGCGGCGCAGGCGCTGGCCGAGGTGGTGCGGTCGCGCGATCTGACCGACCGGGTGGAGATCATCTCGTTCCACGACGAGGCACTGGCAGCGATCCGCACGCTGCTGCCGGGCGTGCGCACCGGGCTGGTCGCCGAGCGGTACGGCGCCGATGTCGTGGACCGCGCCAAGGCGGTGGGTGCGGAGGTGGTGTCGCTGGACATCCGGCGGCTCACCCTCGAACTGGTCGAGCGGGCGCACGCCGCGCAGTTGAAGGTGCTGGGCTGGACGGTGAACACCCATGACCAGCTGCGGCTGGCGCGCGGGCTGGGGCTGGACGGCGTGGTGACCGACCAGCCGGAGATCCGGCGGGCGGTGCGCTTCACGGCGTAGCCGGCGCGGTACGCGGGCCGGCGGCCGGACGGCACGTCACGGGGCCGCCCGGTCCGTCCGATCGGGGCCGCGGTCGGGGCCGGTGGTCAGCCCAGCGGCTTGACCAGCAGCTCGAATTCCAGGTCGGCGCGCTGCGGTATGCCGAACCGCTCGTCGCCGTACGGGAACGGGCTGAACCGGCCGGTGCGGCGGTAGCCCCGGCGCTCGTACCAGGCGATGAGTTCCTCGCGCTGCCGGATGACGGTCATCCGCATCTCCGGGGTGCCCCAGGTGGTCAACGCGGTGCGCTCGGCCTCGGCCATGATCACCTTGCCCAGGCCGGCGCCCTGGAGGTCCGGGCGGACCGCGAACATCCCGAAGTAGGCGTGGTCGCCGCGGTGCTCCAGCTGGCAGCAGGCGATCAGCTCGCCGTCCCGCTCGGCGACCAGCAGCCGACCGCTCTCGTTGCGCACCACCTCGGCGACGCCGTCCGGGTCGGTGCGCTGGCCGTCCAGCAGATCGGCCTCGGTCGTCCACCCGGCGCGGCTGGCGTCCCCGCGGTAGGCCGACTCCACGAGCGCGACGAGCGCGGGGACGTCGGCCTCGGTGGCGTTGCGGAAGGTCAGCGAGCTGGTGGGCATGGGAGCGGGGTCCTCTCGGCCGTGGCGATGGCGGAAAAATCGAGGCTAACAAGACGCGCCGGCCGACGGCAGGGCCGGACGGTCCCCGCGGCGTAGGGTCCAGCCATGGTGCAGGTACTGAGCAGCAGGATTCTGGTGCGGCCGGCCGATCCGGAGCGGTCGCGGAAGTTCTACGGCGAGGCGCTGGGGCTGGCGATCTACCGGGAGTTCGGCACCGGTCCGGAGCGCGGCACGGTGTACTTCCTCGGCGGCGGCTTCCTGGAGGTCTCCGGGCGGGCGACGGCCGCCCCGACGCCGACCCTCCAGCTGTGGCTCCAGGTGGACGACGCGACACGGGCGCACGAGGAGCTGGTGGAGCGCGGGGTGGCGGTGCTGCGGCCGCCGGTGCGCGAGCCGTGGGGGTTGATCGAGATGTGGATCGCCGACCCGGACGGGCACCGGATCGTGGTGACCGAGGTCCCCGCCGACCATCCGCTGCGCTACCGGCCCTGACCCGGCGGACCGGCTCGCGCCCGGTGGCGCGGGCCGGAGTGCGTCCGGTGCAACTCTGGGTTGCACAACGGTCACTGGTGGTGGGTCCCCGCGGTCGCTAGCGTCGCGGGTATGACCACCACGGAATCCCCCATAGGCGGGGAGCACTTCGACGTCGTCATCGCGGGCGGCGGACCGGTCGGCCTGACATTGGCCGCGGAGTTGAGACTGCAGGGCGTCGCGGCGCTCGTCCTGGAGCGGGGGCGGCGCGGGGAGGGCGAGCCGCGCACGCTGGTGCTGCACTCCCGGACGCTGGAGACGCTGGACCGGCGGGGCCTGCTGGCGGAGTTCACCCGCGCCCAGGAGAGCCTGCCGGGGCTGGCGGACTTCCGGCGGCAGCTCGACGACCGGGCCGCGCGCGGCCACTTCGCCGGTCTGTACCTGCTCGGCCGGCACTCGGCGGAGCCGGCCGAGCAGCCGCACGGCCTGGCCCTCACCCACCAGGTCCTCAAGAACCTGCTCGCCCGGCGGGCCGAGGACCTCGGCGCGGTGGTCCGCTACGACCAGGAGGTGACCGGCCTGGCCCAGGACGCGGACGGCGTCACCGTCCATGTGCGGACCGCGGACGGCGACACCACGGTGCGCGCGGACTTCCTGGTCGGCTGCGACGGCGGGCGCAGCATCGTGCGCAAGGACGTCGGGATCGGCTTCCCCGGCACCGACCCGTCGTTGGTGTCCCGGATGGGGCGCGGCCACGTCGAGGTCCACGGGGACGGGGAACTGCCGGCCGCCTGGCAGCGCACCGACGGGGGCTGGTTCATGCGGATGCCCGACGGGCGGATCGCCGTCACCGAGTGGGAGCCGCCGGCGGACCTGGAGAGTCCGGAGACCGTCGACGAACTGGCCCGGGGCATCGAGCGGGTGACCGGGCAGCAGGTCACCCTGAGCGATGTGGACTTCGTGACGCGCTTCACCGACAGCGCGCGCCAGGCGGACCGGTACCGCGTGGACCGGGTGCTGCTGGCCGGCGACGCGGCGCACATCCACTTCCCGGCCGGTGGGCAGGGCGTCAACCTCGGCCTGCAGGACGCGTTCAACCTGGGCTGGAAGCTGGCCGCGGTGTGCCGGGGCCGGGCGCCGGAGGGGCTGTTGGACAGCTATCACGCGGAGCGGCACCCGGTCGCCGCGCAGGTGCTGGAGAACACCCGCGCCCAGGTCGCGCTGATGCGGCCCGGCCCGCAGGTGGACGCGCTGCGGGCGCTGTTCACCCGGCTGATGGCGATGGACGAGGTCAACAAGTACCTCAGCGACGTCATCTACGGCACCGGCATCCGCTACGCGGCCGAGCCCGACGGGCATCCGTTGACGGGGACGTTCGCCCGCGATCTGCCGGTGACGACGGCGGACGGCACGACGCGGCTGGCGGAACTGCTGCGCCCGGGGCGGCCGTTGCTGCTGGGGCTGGAGGGGCCGGATGCGGACGGCGCCCTCAAGGCCGCCGCGGGGTGGGCCGACCGGGTCGAGATCGTCCCGGCCGCCGCCCAGGCGCCCAGCGCGGCAACGGCGGCGCTGTTGGTGCGGCCGGACGGCTATCTCGCCTGGGCGAGCGACGGGCCGGTGGCGGAGGACGCGCTGCGCGCGGCGCTGACCGCCTGGTGCGGGCCGGAGCGGGTGGCCGCGGACTGACCGGGGCGCCGGGGCACCGCCGCGCCGACCGGTGGTGCGGGCCGGCCTTCCTGCGCTCCCGGATTGCGCCTGTGCGCTCCTGTATGCCACGCCCCTGCCGGGCATCCTGCGGGTGCTCACCGTCCCCCCGGTCCGGGAGGTGTTCCATGCACACACCGTCACTGGTCGGCTGGTTGCTGGTGCTGCTGTGCGCGGCCACCGGCGGCTACTGCCTGTCCCGTACCCGCACCGGCCCCCCGGAACAGCGGACCACGGCCCGCGGCGAGGCGCTGATGGCGCTGGGCATGGCGGTGATGGCGCTGCCGGCCTCCGTGGTGGCGCCGCCGGCGTGGTCGCCCTGGGTGTACACGGCGGTGTTCGGCGCGTCGGCGCTCTGGGCGCTGGTGCGGCGCCATCTGCATCACGCGGTGGGGGCGCTGGCGATGGTCTACATGGCGCTCGCGATGGTCGGCATGCAGGACATGCCGGGGATGCACGCCGCGTCCGGCATGGCGGGGATGCCGGGGATGCACGGCGCGCACGGGATGGCGGGGATGACCGGGGGGTCGCACGGCGCGCCCGCCGGCATCCCGCTGCTGACCGGCCTGCTGCTCGTCTACTACACGGTCTATGTGCTCGCCGCCGGGATCCGGCTGGCCCCCGCCGGCGCGCCGGGCGCACCGGGCGCCGCCGCCGGGGCCTCCGTCGCCTGCGCCGGCCCGCCCGTCGTCCTGCGGGCCTGTCAGGTGGCCATGGGGCTGGGCATGCTCGCCATGCTCCTGGCACTCTGAGGCCCGTCGCGCGCCATCGACCGTGCCGCCCCGCGCGCCGCACACCCCCGTGGGGCGTGGTGTACGTCACTTCCGTCGCAGGACCGTACCAACCGGTAGCGGACCGCTCATAGGCTGACGCCATGATGGTCCCCCTCGCGCTGATGATCCTCGGCGTGCTGGCCGCGGCGATGGCGCCGCGCGTGATGGCCCGTTCGGACTGGCCCGACCGTGAGCCGGTGCTGGCCCTGTGGGTGTGGCAGTGCGTGGTGGCGGGTGTTCTGCTGTGCTGTGTGCTCGCCATGGCGCTGAGCGCGGCCGCCGCCTGGGACGCGGTGCGCAGCCCGGTCTTCGGATTCGCCCCGCGGGTGGTCGTCGAGGCGTACGCGCTCAACACCTACGGGCCGTGGGCCGGTGTGCTGGCGTTGCTGCTGGCGGGCGGCGGCGCGTGGACGGTGGTGGCGCTGACCCGCGAGGTGCGGGCGGCGCGGGCCCGCCGCCGGCGACGCCGGAGCGAACTGCTGCGCCGCTCGCCGCTGCTGCCCGGCGAGGACCCGCGCGGCAGTCGTCTGGTGGTCCTGGAGGGCGACCGGCCGGGGGCGTTCCTGCTGCACCACCCCTCTCCCCAACTCGTCATCACCACCTCGGCGTTGCAGCGCCTGAGGGGTCGTCAGCTCGATGCGCTGATCGCCCACGAGCAGGGGCACCTGCGGGCCCGGCACGACGTCCTGCTGCACTGCGCGTCGGCGCTGGCCGCCGGCTTCCCGCAGATCCCGATGTTCGCGGCGTTCCGCGACCAGGTGCACCGGCTGGTCGAGATGGCCGCCGACGACGTCGCCTCGCGCCGCTTCGGCCGACTGACCATCGCCCTGGCACTGGTCGAACTCAACGAGGACAGTGGGGTGTTCGGGCCCTGCCCGCCCCAGCTGGCCCAGGTCCCGCAGCGGGTGAACCGGCTACTGGCCCCGGCCGCCCGCCTGACCCCCGGCCGCCGCCTGCGGATGACGGCCTATGCGCTGCTGCTGCCGGCCGTCCCGCTGCTGGTGGCGTTCGGCCCCGGGCTGCACGCGCTCACCTGACCGGCCGCCGGACAACCGTCACCATGGAGACCATGACGACCACCAACGGCACGCCCCGCGGTACGGCCGGCGGCGGGATCGACGGCGTCCTGTTCGACTTCTCCGGGACGCTGCTGCGCATCGAGCCGGCCGAGTCCTGGCTCCGCGCGTCCCTCGCCGCCTTCCACGCCGTCCCCGGAACGCCGCCCTGCCCCCTCGCCGACGGCGAGATCGTCCGGCTGGCCGCGGCCCTGGAGCGGGCCGGCGCCCTCCCCGGCGGCGCCTCGCCGGCCACGGTTCCCGACGAACTCAAAGCCCTGTGGGACCTCCGCGACCGCGACGCCCGCCACCACCGCGCCGTCTACACCGGCCTGGCCCGCCAAGTACCGTTCCCCAAGGCCGAGTTGTACGACCCGCCGGGCGCCGGCCGCTCCCTCTACGACACCCTCTACGACCGCCATATGACGGCCGACGCCTGGTTGCCCTACCCCGACGCCGCCGAGGTGCTGGCCGCGCTCCACCTGCGCGGCATCCGTACCGGCGTCCTCAGCAACATCGGCTGGGACCTCCGCCCGGTCCTGCGCGCGCACGGCCTCGACCACCACCTCTCCGCCTGTGTGCTCTCCTTCGAGCACGCCCTGCAGAAGCCGGACCCACGGCTCTTCGCGCTCGCCTGCCGGGAGTTGGGGGTGGCGCCGCCGCACGTGCTGATGGTCGGCGACGACCGCACCGCCGACGGGGGCGCCACCGCCGTCGGCTGCGCCTACTTCCCGGTGGACCACCTTCCCGTCCACTGCCGCCCCGATGGCCTGCGCCCGGTGTTGGAGCTGATCGGCTGAGCGGCGCGCGCACGGGGCCGGGCCGCCCCACCGGGAAGGGGCGGCGGCGGACCGGGGTAGCGCGCCCCCGACCGGTGCGTGATCGTCTGCCGGTGCGGCTCGTCCGGGAGCGCGACGCGCCGCGAACACCGGGCCCGCACGCCCCGTCCCGACCAGGAGGCCGGCCCATGTCCGCCCTCGCCCCGTACCTCGACGCACTGTTCTCGCTCGCCGGCCGTCGGCCCCCGTACCCCGGTCGACGGTCCAGCGGGCGATCCCGGCACCCCTCTCGACCACGTCGCGGTGGGCGTCGGCGCCGTGCACGGCCAGCGGCTCCGCGCCGATGATCCGCAGCGTGTCGCCGACGGAGGAAGGGACCTGGTCGCTGACCGCGATCCGCACCGGGTCCCGATCGTCCAGGCCGCGGGCGCGGCGACCGGTGTCCCGGGCCACGACGAGGGCGGAGAGGTTGCCGGCCCACGGCAAGGCCGCCGACCGCGCCCCCTTACCTCCCAGGTAATCGCCCCCCTCCTCCCCCCACGACAAGATGGGGACGCCCCTGACACACCCACCCCCACCCATGCATCGACTACCCGAAGGGACGCCCCCACCATGACCACGACCACGCCGACGACCACCCGCTCCGTGGTGGAAGAACTGCTGCACCGGATCGGCGAGGGCGACCCGGAGCGCATCGCGGAGCTGTACGCCGACGACGCCGACTGGAAGCTGGACTGGCCGGAGGCCGAGCACGGCCGCACCGCCACCCCCTGGATCCGTCACCGCACCACCCGCGCCGACGCCGCCGCCCACTACCGCGAACTCGCCGAGCACCACATCCCCGAGGCCGCGGCCACCGAGATCGAGCGGATCCTCGTGGACGGCCCCGAAGCCGTCGTCCTCGGCGAGATCCGCCAGACCGCACGGACCACCGGACGCGCCTACCGCGCCCGCTTCGCCCTCCACCTCACCGTCGAGAACGGACTGGTCACCCGCCACCACGTCTACGAGGACAGCCTCGCCGTGACCCGGGCATTCGCACCGGCGGCCCACAACACGAACCGCTGACCAGCCCCCCGGATCACGCGGCTTGCTCGGGTTACTCGGGTACCTCGAATTTCCTGCGTTCCCCGGGTTCCCGGCATTGGCACCGGCGAGCCGCCTGATCCCGCACCACGACCAGCGGCTACCGAAAGCGGTGAACGGCCCTGCGGCGTACCCGGCTATTCAGAGTCGGTAGCCGAGGATTCTCCAATCGGCCGGAGTGCCGTTTTCCGTCAGGAGGTTGCTCAGCGGCATCGTGAGGTGCGTTTGAAGCGGGGTTTCGTCATTGGGGACGGCCACAGCCTGCACCGACATGGAGCCGAGAAGCGCGGTCGCGAGCACGAGACCGACGAGTGCACAACGCGTATTTTTCATGTCGTGCCAACGAACTACCGGCAACAACGTCACCGTGCGGCGCCCACCGTAGCCTGGCTGGGCTAGAGCGGCCGATCCACCAGGACCGACCTCGCCGAGAAACCGTCGGGACCCTCCGTGCCGGGAAATATCCACGGATGACTTCCCGCCCCTCGGTCGCCTGCGAAATCCGCCCCGTCACGAGTGGCCAAATCCCCTGCGAGGATGGCCTTTCCGACGATCCTGGGGGGAATCCGTCCGTGCGCACCCCTGCCGACTATCTGGAACTGGCACGTACCGAGGACGACAGCACCGCCCTGCATCGACTTGCGCAGTGCCCGTATCCCTTCGTCTGGCATGCACTGGCGGTCAATCCCCGTACCGCGCCCGAGACCCTGGTGGAACTGAGCACGGCCCACGACAGCACCTGGAACGACAACAGGCTCCTGTGTCTGCTGGCGGAGCATCCCGGTGCGGACCTCATGGTGTTGCGGGCCGTGCGCGATGCCGTGGCGGCGAAGCTCGCCGAGGGCGAACGCCCCTATGCCGCCGTGCTCGCCCTGGCAGCACGAACCGAACTCGCGACGGAAGAGGTCCGACGGCTCGGGACGCTCCGCGGGGCCTCCGCCCGCCTACGCACCCGGCTCGACAGGCACCTCGCACTCCGCGCCTGACGCCCCGCCCGAGGGCATCTCAGCGCACCCCCGCCGACGCCGGCGTACGTCTTCCACGACACCGCCACCCCGATCACGCAGCCAGACACGAGCCCGCCGTCGCCACCATCAACTCCAAGGCCACAGACCCCAGATGCGGTGTGCGGCAACAGGCAGGGCACAGTCGGGGAGGACCGCCATCGACCAGGGAGGAACCATGCGAGCCCGCAGGGCTGCTGAAGGCCGGCCGGGCACTCGTGCTGAACACCTCCGACACCCCTGCCGACCGCGAAGAGAGCGAGTTCGGCGATCCGCCGCAAAGGATCTGGGCGGCATGCGTCCTGCCGTACGTAGGCGTCGCCGACGTCCGCCGGATCGTCTTCCGTACGGTCACCGACTCGACGGACGCAATGCGCGCATCATGGCTGCGCCAGGCACGTCGGCAAGCCGCCGCGCTGATGGTCTGACGCCGCCATGCGGTGCGGGCAGGCACGTCTGCAGGGCGGTGCGGTCGGCGGGTACCCGAGGCCGCTCCTTTCCCGACGAGGTCCGTCACACCAGGTGTGGTGGGAGTACCAGCCCTGGTCCACCGACGTGGGTCGGCAGTGGGCTTGTGCCTGGTTGGTGGGTCGGGTGCGGAGCGGCGGTGGTGGCTGGGCAGGAGGTGTCGCTGTCCGGCCCGCTCTTCAGGGCGTCGCATGGGCACCGGCTTCGGCCAGTGCCGGGTAGTCCGTGTAGCCGCGGTGGTCGCCACGGTAGAAGGTCGTGTGGTCGGCCGGGGCGACGGCGCTGCCGTTCCGGAGTCGTGCCACCAGGTCGGGGTTGGAGATGTACAGGGTGCCGAAGGCCAGGATGTCGGCCAGGCCGTCTTCGATCAGGTGCAGGTCGTCCGGCCCTGAGGGCCAGGAGTCCGGTGTCTCGTGTGGGTTGAGCATGAAGGCCGAGGGCCAGGCATTGCGCAGGCGCTTGGTGAGCGCGCGGTGACCGGGGAACTCGAGGATGTGGAGGTAGGCCAGGTCGCCCCGCAGCTCGGACACCAGGGCCGCGTACAGGTCGTCGACGTCGGTCTCGGTGAGTCCGAAGGCGGGGCAGCCGGGTGAGATCCGCAGGGCCAGGCGCTGCGGGCCGATCCGGGCGGCCACGGCGTCCACCAGTTCCAGCACGAAGCGGATGCGGCCCGTGATGGAGCCGCCGTAGCGGTCGGTGCGGCGGTTGGTGTTGTCGGACAGGAACTGCTGGATCAAGTATCCGTAGGCACCGTGCAGTTCGACGCCGTCGAAGCCGGCCCGTATCGCGTTGTGCGCGGCCTGCGCGAAGTCTTCGATCGTCTCCTGGATCTCCGTGACGCTCAGTTCGCGCGGCACGGGGTAGGGCTTGCGGACGGCGGGCTCGGCGCCGCTGACGCGCACCACACCCTCGGCTGCCACGGGTGAGGGAGCGACGGGGTGCAGCCCGTCGCCGAGGAGTTGGGGGTGGCTGTTGCGCCCGGCGTGCATGAGCTGGGCGTAGATCCGGCCGCCCGCCGTATGCACCGCGTCGGTGACCGGGCGCCAGGACCGCACCTGTCGCTCGTCGTGCAGGCCGGGGGTGTCGGTGTATCCCTGGCCCACACGGCTGGGCTGCATCGCTTCGGCGACGATCAGGCCCGCCGTGCTGCGCTGCACGTAGTACTCGGCCGTCAACGCCGTGGCGGACAGGCCCTCGCCGTAGGCGCGGCGGCGGGTCAGTGGTGCCATGGCGATGCGGTTGGGCAGCGTCATCGAGCCCACGGAGATGGGGTCGAAGGCGGTCGTCATAGCGCGGGTTCCTTCCCTGATGAGAGTCGGTGTGGCAGTCGCCAACCCTGACGACCGCCCCGCTCCACAGCCAGTTGGCCCGATACTTCCGGCGATATTCGACAGCGTGCCAGGCACCCCTGACGATTTCTTCCGCACCTCGTGAAACGGGTGTCGATCGGGCAGGCAAGAAGGGAGGAAGCGCCCGGGACGCCTTCAGGCGATCCGGGTCCGGCAACTCGGCGTCGAAGTCGACGTCGACGTACGCCACCGAGGTGCGAAGCAGTTCGGCGCGTCGCCGTCGCACCGAGGTCTGCGATCAGCCCGTGACGGACGCCAGAGTCCGGCAGCCGACGCGACCGTCCTCCGCGAGCGACTCCAGCAGCGCATGATCCTGGTCCGACAACGTCACGTGCTCGCCGTTCGGGTCGGCTTCCGGCTGCTGCAGCGCGGCGCACGCCTGGTCAAGGCCGACCCGCACGAGGCGGGCTTCTCCGGTGCGGACCAGAGGGGGGCGAATCCGCGGCTACGGGCTCAACCGGTTCGTCCCCCCTGTCATTGAGCCCGCCTGAAGACCACGGTGGGGAAAACCCCCTGACGGGTGGGGTGTTCGTCCCAGTGTGCCGAGCATGCCGGGGGCGGCAGAGTCCGGTCATGAACTTTTTTCGACTCCATGGGAGATCAGCCAAGCGCGGTGCGCTCGCTCTGGTGTGCGCCGTGACCGTACTGGCGGTGACGGGGTGCGGCGACGGCCACCAGCGGTCCTCCTCGCCTGCCGCCTCTCCCTCGTACCAGCAGCCCGCAGCACGCGGTGCGGTGATCTCTGCGACCCCTGTGGCGGACTTGGACGCCAAGGAGGTCGTGGCCCGTCTGGCGAAGACCGGCATCGGCGCGGCACAGGTCCGCTACGGCGTGCGGGCCCACCGGATCGTGTATCGCACCGTCGACATCAAGGGCGAGCCCACCACGGCGAGCGAGCTGGTCGCGCTGCCGAAGAACGATGACCGCGATCTTCGGGTGGTGTCCTGGCTGCACGGCACGCAGGTGTACCGAGGGGAGGTGGCCTCGGTGAGTGACAAGTCCACCGACCGGGCCACGGCGTTGTTCTTCGCCTCGACCGGCCGAGCGGTGTCCGCACCGGACTACCTCGGCCTGGGAAAGGGCCCCGGGATCCATCCGTACGGGAACCCGGAGGCGACCGTCAGCGCTTCGGTGGATGCGTTGCGGGCGGCTCGTGCCTTCGCCCGCCGGGACGGTCGCACGCTCGACCGGCGTGTACTGGTCAGCGGGTTCTCCCAGGGCGGACCGGCCACGATGATGGTCGGGCGGGCCCTGCAACAGGGCGTCGACCCGTACTTCCGTCCGGGTGCCCTGGCCCCGATCTCCGGCCCGTTCGATCTGAGTGCCTTCGAGGCCGCCGCGGCAGCCGACAAGGTCGTCCGGTCATCGCTCTACCTCGCCTATTTCGCCACCGCCTGGAACCGGATGTACGGCCTGTACGACACGACGGACCAGGCATTCCGTGCCCCCTATGACAAGACGGTGGAAGCGCTGTTCGACGGCGACCACCAGGCGTCGGAGATCGCGACCGCGCTGCCGGCGACCTCGAAGGAACTGTTCACCGATGAGTTCCTCCAGAAGGTGCGCAACCCCACGGGGATTCTGCAACGGAAACTGCAGGTGATGGACACCACCTGTGACTGGCGGCCCGCAGTCCCGGTGCGCCTCTTTCACGCCAGGGGCGACAAGGACGTCTCCTTCGCGAACTCCCTGTACTGCCAACGTCAGCTGGCTTCCCACGGGGCCGATCAGCAGCTCAGCGATGTCGGGCAGTTCGACCACTCCACGACGGTCCTCAAGGCCCTGCCACAGGTGGTGCGCGAGTTCGGCTCCGCCCGCTGAGCCGGCCCGCGATCGGCCGGCGGTCACAGCGAGGCCGAACCCCCTGGCAGCCGCTGGGTCCTGCTGGCCGCCTGCCGGAGGAGTCGGCGGTCGGCCTCGCGGCCTGACCGCTACCGGATCCCGAGCTCGCGCAGGACGCGGTGCTGAGCTGGTGCTGGCTTGGCCGGGAAGTACAGGTAGCACACCCCGCCCGAACCGCTCTTGACCTGGCCTTTTTCGTCGTGGCGCTTCGTTCGCAGCCAGATGTTCTCGAACTCGTGGCGTTTGTAGACGCGGCGGACGGCGGGGTCGGTGGGGGAGGCCGGGTCGTTGGCGATCACGTCGCCGGTCGGGGTGAAGCCGATGACGGTCATCAGGTGGCCGGCGGTGCCGTAGCCCGCGCCGTCGAGTTCGGTCTTGAGGAAGGACTGGGAGGTGATGACGGGGATGCCGGCGTGGACGAGGCGTTCGGCGTCGGTGAGGGAGGACAGCCGGGTGACGAGGCCCTGGAGGTCGGGGTAGGTGGCGGCGTAGGCGGCGTTGAAGGGCCAGTTGCCGCAGCCCTCGTACTGGTAGTCGTAGGTGTAGCGGGCGGCGTGGCAGACCTGGGGGTCGGCGTAGGAGGGGTCCACCCAGGCGAGCTGCCGGCGGGTGGGGCGGTGGCCCCAGTACTCGATGATCATTTCGGAGGAGGTGGGGCTGCACCACGCCTCTCCCCCGTTGTCGTACTGGGGGTACTGGCCCTTGTGGATCTCCTGCGAGTAGCGGGGGACGTGCAGTTCGCAGCCGACGAGGCCGGGTGTGGAGACCGGCACCTCGAAGCGGTCGGGGAGGTCGGAGGCCATCGCGCCCAGTCGCCAGACGGTGGGGGTGGCGGTGGTGCCGGGGCGGCGGTGGAGGGTGAGGCGGAGCTGGTAGGCGGCCAGGCGGAGGCCGCTCGCGGGGTCGTCGAGGGCGAAGGTGTCGGTCGAGACGGCGCTGCGGCCGTCCTTCTGGCCGTCGACCGAGGTGCGCCGGATGTCGGTCTCGCCGTCGCCGGCGGTCCAGCGGCCCATGACGTACCAGGGGGTGTGGCCGCCGTCCGAGTACGTGCCGCGCAGTTCGACGGCGATCCAGGTGCCGGCGGGGGTGTGCGCGTTCCAGGAGGCGACGGCCTCGGTGGCCGGGACCGGGAGGCGGTGCACCGGGCTGGTCCAGGTGGCGTACTCCCAGGTGGCGGTCTTGCCGGTGTGCGGGTCGCGGTACTCGGTGGTGCCGGCGGGGCGGGCGAGGGCGACGCCGGGGCGGCGGCCGGACACCACGCGGGTGCCGTGGCCGGTGCCCTGGTGCCAGTCGGCGGCGGTGGTCCAGGCGTGGTAGTCCACGGGGCTCTTCGATCGGCGCGGGGTGGTCTCGGGAACCGGCAGGGCGGGCCGGCGGGCGGGCTCGCCGGCGGCGGCCAGGGGGCTCGCGGCGGCGCCCGCGGCGACGGCGAGTGCGGCGGCCAGGACGGTGCGCCGGGGCGCGGAGCTGGTCATGTGAGGTCCCCCAGTCGGTGCGGACGGCTCGCGGTGCGGACGGTCGGGTCCGGTGCGGTGCGGCGGATGGGCTCAACTATCTCCGTTCCGGGCGGGCTTAGGAAGGCGGTTCGACGCGCGTCGCGGCAGGAATATTGGTATGGACCACTGGCGCGTAGGCTGGTGGGATGACTCCCGTTCCGGACCCCGTACTGACCTCGCTGGCCGCCCGGCTGCGCACCCTCCCGCCGTCGTGCGGCCCGGTGCGTCTGGTCGCGGTGGACGGACACGCGGGATCGGGGAAGAGCACCTTCGCCGGGCGGCTGGCGGAGGCGCTCGGCGGCGCTCCGGTGGTACACACCGACGACCTCGCGACACACGAGGAGCTGTTCGCGTGGAACGGCCGGTTCCGGGAGCAGGTGCTGGCGCCGCTGTCCCGGGGCGGGACCGCGCGCTACGAGGTCTACGACTGGGTGCGCCGGGAGTTCACCACGGTGCGGGAGCTGGCGCCCGAGCCGGTGGTACTGGTCGAGGGCGTGGGCACCGGACGACGCGAGTTGCGGCCGTACGTCGCGTGCCTGCTCTGGATGGAACTGGCGCGCGAGCATTCATGGGAACGGGGTCAACTCCGGGACGGTCCGGGGCTCTCCGCGTTCTGGGATGGCTGGATTCCGGCGGAGCGCGCGCACTTCGCGGCCGATCCGTCCCGGCCGTATGCCGATCTCCTGGTGCACCAGGGGCAGATGGGGTACGAGGTGTGCGTGGGACCCGCCAAATAGCATTGACGGGGCCCGGATTTCACCGTGTGTAGCCGACCATGGCTGACACGCCGCCAGTCGTCGACCGGGACCCGCCGAGTACCCCAACTCGGCTTGACCTGGGGGGCGTACAGGACTTACGTTCTCAATGTGCGGTTCAACGGACCGCCTGCAGACGCGAAGCCCCCGGTTGTTCCCCCGTGATCGGGGGCTTCGTCCTGTGCGAAAGCACCTTTCGCGGCGCTCGCCGCGCGGCACTTCCCTCACCCAGGGTCACCGCTCGCTTCGCGCCGATGCGCCCCCTTTCACTCCCCCGTCTCCACCTCGTGCGGCCCTCTACGACCTGCACCGACAGCGCAGGTACGATGCGAGTCTGTGCCACCGCAGGACCCGGACCCGGGTGCGCGACAGGGCAACTCCCGCCCGCCGCACGCCGGTTCGCCAAGGGCCGGCCAGGCCCCGGGCCCACGGCGCGGCACACGTCCGGTGGTACACCACGGGGGGACGTTTTGTGGGGGGGACGGGATGGATGTCGGCGCTCAGGGTTCGCCCGCTCCGGCTGAACTCGCCTGGCTGCGCGCGGTCGACGCCTACACCATGGGGGCCTACCCCCAGGCCGAGGAGGAGTTCCGGGCCGCGGTGCGGCTCGATCCGACGATGGCCGACGCCTGGCTCGGGCTCCACGCGCTGCGCGCGGACACCTCCATGGCGCTGCTGCGGATGCACCAGCACCGCGACCGCTTCGGCGAGCAGCGCGCCCGCCACCGACGCGCTCTGAACTCCTGGTACTGGCTGGGCTGGTGGGTCCAGCCGGTGCTGGAGACCAGCCGCGATCTGCTGCTGGCGCACGCTTCCCACTGGCTCGACGGCCGGCACGTCGCCGAGTTGGACCAGGCGCTGGCCGGCTGCCCACCGGTGGAGGCCGACCCCCAGGTGCGCTTCCTGCACGCCTGCCGCGCCTACCTCGTCAAGGACTGGGAGCAGCTCGTCCGGCACACCGAACCGCTGCTCGGCGATCCGACGCTGGGCATCGAGGCGGGGCTGTTCGGCGGGATGGCGCGGGTGCGGATGGAGACGTACGGGCAGGCCGAGCCGCTGCTGGCCGCCGCGCTGATGCGCTGCCGCAGCGAGCAGCCGCAGCGCAAGGAACTGCGCTACTGGCTCGCCCGCGCCTACGAGGGCACCGGCCGCAGCGCCGCCGCGCTCCCCCTCTACCGCGCGGTGCACCGGGTCGATCCGACGTTCATGGACACCGCGGCCCGGCTCGCCGCCATCGCGGAGGCGGACGGGCTGGACGAGGGCGCCGGCCTGGCGCCGGTCTCCGCCCAGGGCCCGGCCCAGGAGGCCGGCGGCGACCTCGACCCGCTGGCGCCGCTGGACCCGGTGGACGGCCGGGAGCTGTTGGTGGCCGGCGAACCGGCCGGCGCGCAGGCGGAGCCGGCCGGACCGTCCGCCGGGGACGACGGTACCGCCCGGATCAAGACGACCGCGCCGGGCCGTCGCGGCGGCGAGTTGCTGCCCACCGGGCCGGCCGATCCGGTGCTGCTGGAGAAGGCCCTGGCGGAGCTGGAACGGATGGTTGGCATGGAGCCGGTCAAGCGGCACGTCAGGGCGCTGTCGGCGCAGCTGCGGATGGCCCGGCTGCGGGCCGGCCAGGGCCTGCCGGTGGCGCCCCCGAAACGGCACTTCGTCTTCTCCGGCCCCTCGGGAACGGGCAAGACCACGGTGGCCCGGATACTCGGCCGGGTCTTCTACGCGCTGGGGCTGCTCGGCGGCGACCATCTCGTGGAGGCCCAACGCGCCGACCTCGTCGGCGAGTTCCTCGGCCAGACCGCGGTCAAGGCGAACGAGCTGATCGACTCGGCGCTGGGCGGGGTGCTCTTCGTCGACGAGGCGTACAGCCTGTCCAACTCCGGCTACAGCAAGGGCGACGCCTACGGCGACGAGGCCCTCCAGGTGCTGCTCAAGCGGGCCGAGGACAACCGCGACCGGCTGGTGGTCATCCTGGCCGGCTACCCCGAGGGCATGGACCGGCTGCTGGCCACCAACCCCGGCCTCTCGTCCCGCTTCACCAGCCGGGTGGACTTCCCCAGCTACCGTCCGCTGGAACTCACCAGGATCGGCGAGGTGCTGGCGGCCGAGAACGGCGACCGCTGGGACGAGGAGGCCCGCGACGAGCTGTGCAGCATCAACGGCCACGTCGTCGAGCAGGGCTGGATCGACGAGTTGGGCAACGGTCGCTTCCTGCGCACCCTGTACGAGAAGAGCTGCGCCTACCGCGATCTGCGCCTGTCCACCTGGCAGGGCACCCCGACCCGGGACGATCTGGCCACCCTTCGGCTGGCGGACCTGATGCAGGCGTACGGCGAGGTGCTCTCGGGCCGCGGGCCGGATCCGCAGGCGCCGCCGAAGGGGCTGGACCTGTAGGGCGGAACGCGGAGGGGCGCGCCGGTGGTCCGGCGCGCCCCTGTGTCGGGTGCGGCGTGGCTCAGCCCGCCAGCGCGGGATCCTCGGCCGCCGCCGGCGCCCCCTCGCGCGGCTCGCCGACCCGCCCGGCCCCCTCACGGGGCGCCGGACCGGCCGTCCGCTCCGTGCGGTGCGCCGGGTCCCGGACCTCGCCGACCAGCATCTCCAGGACGTCCTCCAGCGCGACCAGGCCGAGCACCCGGCCGCCGGCGTCGGCGACCGCGGCCAGGTGGGAGGCGGCCCGGCGCATCGCGGTCAGCGCGTCGTCCAGGGGCAGTTCGGCGCGGAGGGTGGCCATCGGGTGCCAGATCCGCTGCGGCACCGCCCGGTCCCGTTCCTCCAGGTCCAGGACGTCCTTGACATGCAGATAGCCCATGTAGGCGCCGCCCGGCGCGCAGACCGGGAAGCGGGAGTAGCCGGTCCGCACGGTCAGCTCCTCCACCTGGCGGGGCGTCACCGTGGGCTTGACGGTGATCAGCCCGGCGGGGTCCAGGAGCACGTCGGTGACCGGGCGGCTGCCGAGCTCCAGGGCGTCGGAGAGCCGCTCCTGCTCCGCGGGGTCGAGCAGGCCCGCCTGGCCGGAGTCCTCGACGAGGTGGGTGAGCTGCTCGCTGGTGAAGACCGCCTCGACCTCGTCCTTGGGCTCGACGCGGAAGAGCCGCAGCACACCGTGGGCCAGCGCGCCGAGCAGCGCGGTGACCGGGCGGCACAGCCGGGCGAAGGCGACCAGGCCGGGGCTGAACCACAGGGCGGTCTTCTCGGGTGCGGCCATCGCCAGGTTCTTCGGGACCATCTCGCCGATGACCAGGTGGAGGAAGACCACCAGGGCCAGGGCGATGGCGTAGCCGAGCGGGTGGACCAGGGCCGCGGGCAGCCGGACGGCCTCGAAGACCGGTTCCAGCAGGTGCGCGACGGTCGGCTCGGCGACCGCGCCGAGCGTCAGGGAGCAGACGGTGATGCCGAACTGGGCGGCGGCCATCATCTGCGGGAGGTTCTCCAGGCCGTGCAGGACCCGGCGGGCCCGCTTGGAGCCCATCACGGCGAGCGGCTCGATCTGGCTGCGGCGGACCGAGACCAGGGCGAACTCGGCGCCGACGAAGAAGCCGTTGGCGAGCACGAGCAGAACCGCGAAGAGGAGCTGGGCCGCGCTCATCGGGCCACCTCCGCTCCGGCCGCGACCCGCTCGCGGGCGGCCTCGGGGACGGCGGGGGCGGCGGGTGCCAGCCGGACCAGCCGTATCCGCTCGGCGCGGTGGTGGGCGACCAGCCGCACCCGCAGCCGCCAGCCGTCGAGCTCGGCGGTGTCGCCGGGGGCCGGGATCCGGCCGAGTATGTGGGCGACCAGCCCCGCGACGGTCTCGTACGGGCCGTCGGGGGCCTCCAGACCGATCCGGCGCAGAGTGTCGACCCGGCAGCCGCCGTCGGCGTCCCACGCCGGACGGCCGTCCTCGGGCGGCGCCTGGCCCAGTTCGGGCAGGTCCACCCGGTCGTGTTCGTCGCGGACCTCGCCGACGAGTTCCTCGATGATGTCCTCCAGGGTCACCACGCCGGCGGTGCCGCCGTACTCGTCGACGACCACCGCGATCGGCTGCTCGCTGCGCAACCGTTCCAGCAGCGGCTGCACCGGCAGCGTCTCGGGCACCAGCAGCGGCGGCACGGCGATCCGGGCCGCCGGGATGCGCAGCCGCTCCTCGGCGGGGACCGCCAGCGCGTCCTTGAGGTGCACCATGCCGACGATCTCGTCGAGCCGGGTGCGGTAGACGGGGAAGCGGGAGAGCCCGGTGGCGCGGGTGAGGTTGACGACGTCCTCGGCGGTGGCGGTGGCCTGGAGGGCGCTGACCCGGACGCGGGGCGTCATCACGTTCTCCGCGGTCAGGTCGGCCAGCGAGAGGGTGCGGACGAAGAGGTCCGCGGTGTCCTGCTCGATCGCCCCGGCCCGGGCGGAGTGCCGGGCCAGCGAGACCAGCTCGCCGGGGGTGCGGGCGGAGGCCAGTTCGTCGGTCGGCTCCACGCCCAGGGCGCGGACCAGCCGGTTGGCGACGGTGTTCAGCAGGGTGATCACCGGCCGGAAGAAGCGGGAGAAGGCGTCCTGCGGGCCGGCGACGAACCGGGCGACCTGGAGCGGCTTGGAGACCGCCCAGTTCTTGGGCACCAGCTCGCCGATGACCATCTGGACGGCGGAGGCCAGCAGCATGCCGACGACCACCGCTATGCCCGGGACGGCGCCCTTGGGCAGGCCCAGGGCGAGCAGCGGTCCGGACAGCAGCCCGGCCAGCGCCGGCTCGGCGAGCATGCCGACCACCAACGAGGTGATGGTGATGCCGAGTTGGGTGCCGGAGAGCTGGAAGGAGAGTTCCCGCAGTGCGGAGACCACGGTGTCGGCCCGGCGGTCGCCGCCTGCCGCGGCCCGTTCGGCGTCCGCCTTCTCGACGGTGACGAGTCCGAACTCGGCGGCCACGAAGAAGCCGTTGGCGAGGATGAGCGCGAGTGCCGCAAGGAGGAGCAGCAGGGGGCCGATCATGCCGCCGCCTCCGTCGTATGCGGGGGTTCGGGAGGGGCGGCGCAGGTACTACAGGACGATCCGTCCATTGCCGGAGGGAGTCACTCCTCGGTTCGTTGGGTCCCCTTGAGGGGCGGGGCGCGGGCGCACCCCGGAGAACAGAGTAAACAGCGGGGCCCGCGTTGGGGCAGGGTCAGCGGGCCGTGTGGTCGACGGCACCGTGGATCTCGACGAGATCGCGCAGGGCGCGGGCGTCGCGGATGGCCTGCTCCCGGGCGATGCCGGGCTGGATGCCCATCGCGGGCAGACTGGTGCCGTCGGCGAGGTCCAGATGGACCCACGGGTCGCCGGCCCGGAGGTTGACGCGCAGGACCTGGGCCCAGGCCAGGTCGCGCCGGGTGGTGAGGTTGACGACCGTGACGCCCTCCTGCCGCGCGACCACCCTGGGGCGGCTGAGCAGCAGGAGGACGGCGCCCACCAGGACCCCGGTGCCGACGAAGCTGATCCGCTCGCCGCCGGTCAGCTCCGGCAGCAGCACCGCGACCGCGACGAGGGCGGCGAGCTGGGCGATGCCCACGGCGTACAGGACGGCCCGGGTGCGGGCCGGCCGGAAGGTCACCGGCAGGCCGGGCAGGGAGTCAGCGGGGGACGCGGGCGCGGACACGTGTCGTCTTCCGTCGGAGGGGGTGGGGGTGCGGGCGGCGGTGCGTCAGAGCCGGCAGGCGTGGATGCCGGTGGTCAGGATCGCACGGGCGCCGAGGTCGTAGAGCTCGTCCATGATGCGCTGGGCGTCCTTGGACGGGACCATGGAGCGGACCGCGACCCAGCCTTCGTGGTGCAGCGGGGAGACGGTCGGGGACTCCAGGCCCGGGGTGAGCGCCACGGCCTTCTCCACGTGCTCGACCCGGATGTCGTAGTCCATCATCACGTAGCGGCGGGCCACCAGGACGCCCTGCATCCGGCGGAGGAACTGGCGTACCTTCGGGTCGTCGTCCGGGGCGCCGGTGCCGCGGATGACCACGGCCTCGGACTTCAGGATCGGCTCGCCGATGATCTCCAGGCCGGCGTTGCGCAGGGTGGTGCCGGTCTCCACGACGTCCGCGATGATCTCGGCGACGCCGAGCTGGATGGCGGTCTCCACCGCGCCGTCGAGGTGGACGACGGAGGCGTCCACGCCGTTGTCGGCGAGGTGCTTGGTGACCAGGCCGGAGAACGAGGTGGCGATGGTCATGCCGCCGAAGTCGCCGACGTCCTTGGCGGTGCCGGGGCGGGTGGCGTAGCGGAAGGTGGAGCCGGCGAAGCCGAGCTGGAGGATCTCCTCGGCCGGCGAGCCGGAGTCCAGCAGCAGGTCGCGGCCGGTGATGCCGATGTCGAGCTTGCCGGAGCCGACGTAGACCGCGATGTCGCGGGGGCGGAGGAAGAAGAACTCGACCTCGTTCTCCGCGTCGACCAGGACCAGTTCACGGCGGTCCTTGCGCTGGCGGTAGCCGGCCTCATGGAGCATCGCCGACGCAGGCTCGGACAGTGAACCCTTGTTGGGGACAGCGATGCGCAGCATGACAGCGATTTCCTTTGCGGCTGGGAGAGTTGGGGGATTGCGGAGGGGGCTGGCTCAGAGGTGGGCGTAGACGTCGTCGAGGGAGATCCCCTTGGCGACCATCATCACCTGGAGGTGGTACAGGAGCTGGGAGATCTCCTCGGCGGCGGCGTCGTGCGACTCGTGCTCCGCGGCCATCCACACCTCGGCGGCCTCTTCGACGATCTTCTTGCCGATCGTATGGACACCGGCCTGCACCAGCTCGGCGGTCCGGGAGGTGGCGGGGTCGCCGGTGGCGGCCTTCTGCTGGAGCTCGGCGAAGAGCTCCTCGAACGTCTTCTTGGACATGATGGCGCCTACCCTACGCGGTGACGTCACTGCGGCGCGCAGCGCCTCGGCTGAAGGCCCGCGGGGTGAGACGGGCGGCCACTCACCGCCAGGGCTCCGAGACCGTACGGAGTGTGGCCGCGGTGGCGACCGCCGCGGTGACCGCCTCGTGGCCCTTGTCCTCGGTGGATCCGGGCAGTCCGGCACGGTCCAGCGCCTGCGCCTCGGTGTCGCAGGTCAGCACGCCGAAGCCGACCGGGACGCCGGTGTCCACCGCGACCTGGGTGAGGCCCTGGGTGACGCCCTGGCAGACGTAGTCGAAGTGCGGGGTGCCGCCCCGGATGACCACGCCGAGCGCGACCACCGCGTCGTAGCCGCGGCCGGCCAGGACCTTGGCGACCACCGGCAGCTCGAAGGTGCCGGGCACCCGCAGCAGCGTGGGCTCGTCGATGCCCAGCTCATGCAGGGCCCGCAGCGCGCCGTCCACCAGGCCGTCCATGACCTGCTGGTGCCACTGCGCGGCGATCACGGCCACCCGCAGGTCGCCACAGTTCTTCACGGACAGTTCGGGTGCGCCCTTGCCGCTCATGGTTCTCCTCGTACGAGTGATGTGCCGGTGCCCGGCTGACGGTGCTTACTGGTTGTCGCAGGTGGTCGCGGTGCCGGCGGTACCGGTGCCGGCGCCGGGGGTGCCCTCCAGCCAGGGCAGGTCGTGTCCCATCCGGTCGCGCTTGGTGCGCAGGTAGCGCAGGTTGTGCTCGCCGGCCTGGACGGGCATCGGCTCGCGTCCGGTGACGGTGAGGCCGTGCCGCACCAGGGCGGCGGTCTTCTCGGGGTTGTTGGTCATCAGGCGCAGCGAGCGGACGCCGAGGTCGCGGAGCATCTGGGCGCCGGCGCCGTAGTCCCGGGAGTCGGCCGGCAGGCCCAGTTCGAGGTTGGCGTCGAGGGTGTCCCGGCCGCGCTCCTGGAGCTCGTAGGCGCGCAGCTTGGACAGCAGCCCGATGCCGCGCCCCTCGTGGCCGCGGAGGTAGACCACCACGCCGCGGCCGGCCTCGCTGATCCGGCGCAGCGACGCCTCCAGTTGGGGGCCGCAGTCGCAGCGCAGCGAGTGGAAGACGTCGCCGGTCAGGCACTCGGAGTGGACCCGGACCAGGACGTCCTCGCCGTCGCCGAGCTCCCCGGCGACCAGCGCGACGTGCTCGACGCCGTCGACCGTGGAGCGGTAGCCGTACGCGGTGAACTCGCCGTGCGCGGTCGGCAGCCGGGTGGCGGCCTCGCGGCGGACGGTGGGTTCGAATGGGGGTCCCCCCTGTTCGAGCGGAGCCGAGAACTCGGGGGAACTGCGGTAGGCGATCAGGTCCTCGATGGAGATGATCGTCAGGCCGTGCTTGCGGGCGAACGGGACCAGTTCGGGCAGCCGCAGCATGGTGCCGTCCTCGCCGGCGATCTCGACGATGGCGGCGGCCGGGCGGAGTCCGGCGAGCCGGGCGAGGTCCACCCCGGCCTCGGTGTGGCCGTTGCGGACCAGGACGCCGCCGGGCTTGGCGCGCAGCGGGAAGATGTGGCCGGGCCGGACGAAGTCGCCGGGGGCCGAGCCGCCGGCGGCCAGCAGCCGCAGGGTGGTGGCGCGGTCGGCGGCGGAGATGCCGGTGGAGACGCCGTGCGCGGCGGTGGCGTCGACCGAGACGGTGAAGGCGGTGCCCATCGACTCGGTGTTCCGCTCGACCATCTGCGGGAGGTCGAGCCGGTCCAGGTCGGTGCCCTCCATGGGGGCGCAGATCAGACCGCGGCACTCGCTCATCATGAACGCGACGATCTCCGGGGTGGCCTTCTCGGCCGCGACGATCAGGTCGCCCTCGTTCTCGCGGTTCTCGTCGTCCACCACCACGACCGGCCGGCCGGCGGCGATGTCGGCGATGGCCCGCTCGACCGGGTCCAGCCTGAGGTCGCCGGTCTCGGCCTCGGCGTACCAGCTCTGCAGTGCGGTCATGCTCCCACTCCCTCGTTCGCCTCTCCGCCCATCCGGCGCAGAGGTGCGCCTTTCGTTGTCGAGTGCAGCCGGGCGGCCGCATGTGCGTCGCTCACAGCAGGGCTCCTTCCAGTGCGGGGCGCTCGGCGGTGGCCCGCGAGCGGAGCCACCAGTCGCGCATGCCCCAGGCGACGAGGGCGAGGTAGACGACGTAGACAAGGCCGGAGAAGGCCAGGCCGCTGCTGAAGGCGAGCGGGACGCCGACCACGTCGACCAGCAGCCAGGCGAACCAGAACTCGACCAGCCCGCGGGCCTGGGCGACCATCGCGGCGAGCGTGCCGACGAAGATGTAGGCGTCCGGCCAGGGGTTCCAGGACAGCTGCGGGACCAGGGTGAACAGTCCGCCGACGGCCAGGGTGCCCAGGGCGGTGCCGCCGATCAGCAGCCCGCGCTCGCGCCAGGTGGCGAACCGGACGGCGATCGAGCCGTCCTGGGCCTGTCGGCGGCCGCGCTGCCACTGCCGCCAGCCCCACACCGCCACCCCGATGACCAGCAGTTGCTTGCCGACGCCGCCGCTGAGGTGGGCGGAGGTGTAGGCGGCGACGAGGATGACGCCGGAGAGGAACTGGGCGGGCCAGGTCCATATCGAGCGCCGCCAGCCGAGCGCCAGGGCGGCCAGGCCGATGGTGTTGCCGATCATGTCGGACCAGATGACCCGCTGTCCGAAGACCGTGAAGGCCGGGCCGTTGAGCCAGTCCAGGACGCTCACCGGTCCATCTCCTTGATCTCCGCGAGGTCGTCGGCGTCCTTGTCGCCCCGGCCGAGCAGCCGCTCGACGTACTTGGCGAGCACGTCCACCTCGAGGTTGACCGGGTCGCCGGGCTGCTTGATGCCGAGGGTGGTCAGGGCGAGGGTGGTGGGGATGAGGCTGATGGTGAAGTAGTCGTCGGCGGCGTCCACGACGGTGAGGCTGACGCCGTCGACGGTGATGGAGCCCTTCTCGACGACGTAGCGGGCGAGTTGGGTCGGCAGCGCGACCTTCACCAGCTCCCAGTGCTCGCCGGGGGTGCGCTCGACGAGGGTGCCGGTGCCGTCGACATGGCCCTGGACGAGGTGTCCGCCGAGCCGTCCGCCGAGTGCCATCGGGCGCTCCAGGTTGACCCGGGAGCCGGTGGTCAGCGCGCCGAGGCTGGAGCGGTGGAGGGTCTCGGCCATCACGTCGGCGGTGAACTCGCCGTCCGCGGTGTCCACGACCGTCAGACAGACGCCGTTGACGGCGATCGAGTCACCGTGCTTGGCGCCCTCGGTGACGACGGGGCCGCGCAGGCGGAAGCGGGCGGCGTCGCCGAGGTTCTCGACGGCGACGACCTCACCCAGTTCTTCGACGATTCCGGTGAACACGTCAGTTCTCCTCGGGGCGGAAGGCAGAGGCGGGCGCGCCGGGGGTCGCCCCGGACGGAGTCCGGGCGAGCCCCGCGGCAAGGGCGGTGGCGGACGACGGGTGCGCGGGGGTGGCGGTGATCCGCAGGTCGGGGCCGAGGCGGGCGGTGTCGGTCACATCGAGCCGCAACGCCTGGGCGATGGTGGTGATTCCGGCGTCGCCGACGGCGGCCGGGCCGGCGCCGAGCAGCACCGGGGCGAGGTAGCCGACGACCTTGTCGACGGCTCCGGCGGCGAGGAACGCCCCGGCGAGCGTGGGTCCGCCTTCGAGCAGGACGGACCGCACGTCGCGGGCGAACAGGGCCTGGAGCAGGGCGGGGATGGACAGCCCGCGCCCCTGGGGGGCGCGCGGCAGCCGGACGAGCGGGGCGAGCCCTTCGAGATGCGCGGCGTCCGCGTCCTCGGCGACCGCGATCAGGGTCGGGGCGGTGCCGTCCAGGACCCGCGCGCCGGCCTTGACGGCGGTGGCGCCGGAGTCCACGACGACCCTCAGCGGCTGGCTGACCTCGTCGTCCGCGAGCCCGGCGACCCGCGCGCCGAGCTGCGGGTCGTCGGCGCGGGCGGTGCCGGAACCGACGATCACGGCGTCCGCCGCGGCGCGCAGCCGGTGCACGTCGGCGCGGGACTCGGGCGAGGAGATCCAGCGGCTGGTGCCGTCGGCGGCGGCGATCCGGCCGTCCAGGGTGGCGGCGTACTTCCACAGCACGAACGGGCGGCCGCGCAGCACCGAGGTCAGCCACGCTTCGTTGCCGGCCGCGGCCTCGTCGGCGAGGAGTCCGCCCTCGACGTCGATCCCGGCTCGGGCCAGGGTCAGCGCGCCGCCGGTGGCGGTGGGGTTGGGGTCGGCGACGGCGTAGACGACCCGGGCGACACCGGCGTCGATCAGTGCCTGGGCACAGGGGCCGGTGCGACCGGTGTGGTTGCAGGGCTCCAGGGTGACCAGGGCGGTGCCGCCCCGGGCGCGCTCGCCGGCGGCCCGCAGGGCGTGGATCTCGGCGTGCGGTCCGCCGGCCCGCTGGTGCCAGCCCTCGCCCGCGGTGCGGCCCGCGGAGTCCAGGACGACACAGCCGACGACCGGGTTCGGGCTGGTGCGACCGAGACCACGGGCGGCGAGCTCGATGGCCCGGCGCATCGCCGCGGTCTCTTCGGGGGCTGGGGTGGCCACCGGGTCCTCCTGCCTCTTCGGGCACGGACTCCGGGGCTGTCTGGACGACAGGAGCGGACGCTGAAGCCGCGCACACCGAGGCCGGAAAAGCACGGCCCGACCGGAAAAGGACGTCCGGACGCGCCGCCGACGGCGGTGTACTCGAACTCGCCCGCCGCGCACTGCCTCCCATCCGGACTTTCACCGTCGGTGCAGGAATTCCACCTGCTCAACCGGCCGCTGGCTGCGGACGGGTCGCGGACTATTACCGCCGGTTCGGAATTACACCGACCCCGGAGTGCGCTGCTGCTTATGTCAGTACAGCCCCAGTCTGCCACGGCTGATCGTCCCCCATGCGAGCGAAGCCCTGTGGGCTGCCTCACAGGATGCGGGCGCGCCGCCTGTCGGAGCCGCCGCCGATGTTCCGTCATGGGCGGGTACCTCTCCCCCTCTCAAGGACGGACGGAACCGCGATGACGGTCACGACGGACATCCTCGTCACCGGCGGCACGGGCACCCTCGGGCGTGCCGTGGTCGGCCGGCTGCTGGACGGCGGCCACGGCGTCCGGTCGCTGAGCCGGCATCCGCACACCGGCACCGGGCGCCGCCGCCCGCGGTCGTACGCGGTCGATCTGCGGGACGGCACCGGGCTGGCCGAGGCGGTGGCGGGGGTGGACACGGTGGTGCACTGCGCCTCCACCCCCGCCGGCGGCGACACCGAGGCAGCCGGGCGGCTCGTCGAGGCGGCGCGCCGGGCCGGGGTCCGGCACCTGGTGTACATCTCGATCGTCGGCGTGGACCGGATCCCGCTGCGCTACTACCGCGCGAAGCTCGCCGTGGAGCGGCTGGTGGAGCAGTCCGGGCTCGGCTGGACGGTGCTGCGCACGACGCAGTTCCACGACCTGCTGCTGCGGCTGGTCAGGGCGGGCGCCCGGTCGCCGGTCGTCCCGCTGCCGGCCGGGACCCGCGTGCAGCCCGTCGACGTCGGCGAAGTGGCCGACCGGCTGGTCGAGTTGGCGCTGGGCGGGCCGGTCGGGCACGTCGCCGACATGGGCGGGCCCGAGGTGCTGACGGCCGGCGAGGTGGTCCGGATGACGCTGGCGGCGGGCGGGCGGCACCGGCTGCCGCTGCCGGTGTGGCTGCCGGGCCCCTCGGCGGCGGCGCTGCGGCGCGGGGAGAACCTCGCCCCGGAGCACGCGGTGGGCCGGCGCACCTACGCGGAGTTCCTGGCGGAGCGGGCGGGTGCGCGGGCGGGCGGGTGAGCGCGGCGGCCGGCGCGGTGCGGCCGGGCGCCGGCCGCGGGGCGCGTCGGGGCGGCTCAGGGGGTGGAGCCGAAGAGGTCGTCCTGGGCCGCGTCCCGGGCGGCGAGCACCGCGCCGCGCAGCACCGCCCGGCCGCCGACCGTCCCGGCGCGGACGTCGGTGCGCAGCGGGGAGAGCCGGGTCAGTCGTGCGGCGACGCGTTCGGCCAGCGGGTCGCCGCCGGCCCGGCCGATCTCGCCGCCGAGCACGACGCACCCGGGGTCGAGCACCGCGCACACGCCCGACACGCCGAGCGCGATCCGGGCGGCCAGCGCGTCGAGGAAGGCGGCGGGGCCGTCGGCGGTCACCGCGTCCCGGACGAGGGCCTCGGCGGGCGGCGCGTCGGTGTGTTCCGGGGTGTCGTCGGGGGCGGGCGCGAGGCCGTGTTCGGCGGCGAGCCGGACGATCGCGGCGGAGCCGGCGAGGGAGTGGAAGCCACCGTCGCAGCCGGCGGCGGAGGGCAGTCCGCCGGTGCCGGGGACGGGCAGGAAGCCGATCTCGCCGGCGCCGCCGGAGGCGCCGCGGCGCAGCGTCCCGTCCAGCACCACCGCGGCGCCGGTGCCGTGGCCGAGCCAGAACAGGACGAAGGTGTCGCGGTCGCGGGCGGCGCCGTCCCGCTGTTCGGCGAGGGCGGCGAGGTTGACCTCGTTCTCCAGCAGGACGGTGCCGGCACTGCGGTCGCGCAGGGCGCCGATCAGCGCGTCGTGCCAGGCGGGGGTGGAGCCGCCGAGCCGCCCGGTAGCCGGATCGATCAGGCCCGGCGCGCCGATGGCGAGGGTGTGCGGGCCGGCGGCGCCGGCCTCGGCGAGGGTCGCGTCGACGGCGGCGAGCGCGGCGGTGCGGGCCGCCGCGGTGGGGTCGGGCGCGTCGCGGGCGGGCCGGTCGCCGTCCCCGGGCGCGCCGAACGGGCCGATGGGGACGGTGCGTTCGGCGCGCGGCCGCCCGAGGAGGTCGGCGACCGCGACGGTGAGGCTGTGGGTGCGCAGGTCGAGGCCGACCAGATGGGCCCGGTCGGCGACGATGGCGTAGAGGCGGGCGTTGGGTCCGCGTCGCCGGGCGCCGCTCTCGCCGACGACGGCGATCAGCCCGGCCTCCTGGAGGCGGTCGACCAGATCGGCGACGGTGGGTCGGGACAGGCCGGTCAGCCGTTTGAGCTGACTTGCCGTCAAGGGGCCCTCGGACTGCAGGAGTTGCAGGGCCAGCCGGTCGTTGATCAGCCGGGCGGTGGTCGGGGAGGCGGTGCGACCGGCGGCTGCCGCGAGCGGTGCATGCATGGCTGGATCCTTCCCTCCTCACAGGCGGTCATCCTTATTATCAGGCAGGGTTCCTGATAATTTGCCGGCCATGGCTGGCAACGGCGTTCCCGACGCCACTCCCCGTGCCCCGCTGCCTCCACTCCCCGACCGCCGACTGCGCCGTGCCCGCTGGGCGACAGCCGCGGTGTTCCTCGTCCACGGCTCGGTCACCGGAAACTTCGCCACCCGGATCCCCTGGATCCAGGACCACACCCAGATCCCCCCGGGCCAACTCGGCCTGGCCCTGGCCTTCCCCGCGATCGGCGCGTCGCTGGCCATGCCGCTGGCCGCCCGGCTCAGCCGCCCTCCCGCCACCCGGCCTCCACCCCCAGAAGGCGGCGCTACGCGCCGAACCCCCTCAGGCACCCGCGCCGCGCTGCGCGGACTGCTCGCGCTGTGGACGCTGTCACTGGCGCTGCCCGCCCTCGCCCCCGGCCTGCCGGCGCTCTGCGGCGCGCTGTTGGTCTACGGCGCCACCTCGGGCATGGCGGACGTGGCGATGAACGCGCTGGGCGTGGAGACCGAGGACCGGCTGGGCCGGCCGATCATGTCCGGGCTGCACGGCATGTGGAGCGTGGGCGCGCTGCTCGGGTCGGCTGCCGGCACCGTCGCCGCGCACGCCGGTACCGATGCCCGGCTGCACCTCGCGGGCGCCGCCCTGGTGGCGACGCTGCTCGGGGTGCTGGCCTGCCAGGGCGTGCTGGACCTGCGCAGCGCCCCGGAGGAGCATCCGCCGCCGCGGTTCGCGCTGCCGCCCCGGTCGGCGTTGATCATCGGCGCCATAGGGTTCTGCGCGGTGTTCGCCGAGGGCGCCTCGCTGGACTGGTCGGCGGTCTACCTCCGCGACCGGCTGGGCACCGACGCCGGGCTGGCGGCGGCCTGCACCACCGCGTTCTCCTGCACGATGGCCGCCGCCCGGCTGGCCGGGGACAAGGTGGTGGCCCGCTTCGGCCCGGTGCGCACGGTCCGGGCGGGCGGCGTGCTGGCCACCGCCGGCGGGCTGCTGATCGTCACCGCCGGCCATCCGGCGCCAGCGATGACCGGCTTCGGGCTGGTCGGCCTGGGGATCGCGGTGGTGGTCCCGCTGGCGTTCGCGGCGGCCGGGCACAGCGGCCCGGCCCCCGGCCAGGCCATCGCGGGGGTCGCCACCATCACCTACACCTCCGGGCTGATCGCCCCCTCGGCGATCGGCGGCATCGCCCAGGCGACCTCGCTGACCGGCTCGTTCCTGCTGGTGACGGCGCTGACCTCGGGTCTGGTGGCGGGGGCCGGGGTGCTGCGGGTGCCGGGCCGCACGGCCTCGGCGGGCACACCGGCCGCCGCCGACCGCGGACGCGACCCGAAGCGCTCCTGACCGCGGCGGCTCAGGCCGCGTCGGCCCCGGCGGCGTCGGCCTGCTCCGGGCGGAGCAGGCCCGCGGCGATCGTCCGGGCCCGGTCCGACCAGGGCGTGGGGCGCAGCGCCTGCGGGTCGACCCGGACCAGGACGCGGTGGCCGCGGGCGTGGGTCTCGGCGCCGTCGGCGGAACAGAGCCGGAAGCCGTACGTCAGGCCGGTGCGGCCGAGGCGCTCGACCCACAGGTGCACGGCGTAGCGGCCGGCGCTGGTGACCGGGCGCTCGTAGGAGACCTTCATCTCCTTGATGACGTTGCACATGTCGCCCGCGGCGGCCCAGTCGCCGTCGAAGCCGAAGCCGAAGCCGTGCCAGTACTCGGCCCAGGCCCGCTCGGCCAGCAGCGGGTAGCGGGAGTTGTGGAGCATGCCGAGCGCGTCGAGGTCGTCGAAGTGGACGGTGACGGGGACCAGCTGCCCGTAGGTGACGGGGCCGGCGGCCTGGAGGGGTTCGACGCTCACGGGTGGTGCTCCTGGGGTTCTCAAGGGGGTGGTCCGGCGCTGGCGCGGCCGACGGGGCCGGCGCGACAAGCCCGAGCCATCGTAAGCGACTGCTTAGAATGCTTCGCGTCCCCCTGTGAAGAACACATGAACAACCGGAGCAGTCATGGGCCTCGGTGTGCGCTGGACCGTGCACGGCGACGGGCGCAACCCGGCCGGCCGCCCATGAAGAGCCCCTCATGGGCACCCCTTCCCAAAAGTGGCCAGCGAAGAGCAGAGCACGCTTAGCACTCCTGGATCTGCGGCTCACCGGGCCTTCTTCAGAATCACCAGCCAAGGCCCGCCTTCCACCGATGTACGCATCTGGCTCTTTGAGTGACCAGACGTTATTCATTTACCCCATCGGCATCAGGAAGCATATTCGAAATTAGACGGCGCTTTCTCAGCACGGCCAGTTCAGCAAGCGCCTCACGGGCTTTATCGACTTGCCCCTCTACCGCTTCGGGAGATGCGTGGCCCACTTCGCGAGCGAGACGGGCCAGGCATTCGACTAATTTGCTGCGAATACGTCGGAGGACATCTTCTTCAAGGCTACGAGTGGGGAGCGGATAAGTGATCACCATATTGACGTCCGCGACCCTGTTTCCCGTTGCGAGCGCGAGGTCCACAACAGAAGGAGATGCAGCGAGGTGATATAGCTCATCAATGAAGCCATACAGCATAAATGAAACAAAAATCTCGCGTTCGAATATGATTCGCCTACCCACTTCCGCAGGCGGCTCCTGCGATGCATCTTCCGCTCGCTCTGAAACAGTCGCCGGAGAAAGATTTCGCGAAGCTCCGCCATCCAGAGAATTAGGTGGGTGTTGGGCTATTGATTCTTCCGCTCGACGACGGCGCGAAAGCCAAAAGCTCACGTCTCCGCCCCACGAAGATACGGCCAGCTGAAGAGCATCCCGCCCGGGGAGCTGCTTGCCACTCAACCATGCATAGTAGGTGCCCCGGGTGATGCCGGCGGCCTTGCAGGTTGCTCTGACGTCGCCAGCTGCTCCAACGCTGTCCCGCAACGCCCTGAGCTCGATGGCGAACGCATGCAGAGGATCTTCCGGGTTCAGAGGATTGGGTCTGCGTCCCATGTCGCCCCAGTAGTCCTGCGTAGTCCTGAGATGTGGATAGGTAGTCCAGGATCCTAGTTCAGCCGATGGCCTGCATGGATGCTGAAACCGTTCATCTCGGCTGTGTACAGGGGAGGTTGAAGTGGGACTGCCCATCTACGTCAGGCTGCTCCTGGTCCTGGCGGCGCTGCTGGCAGCGGTCATCGTCGGCGTGACGGCCGGCTTGCTCACACGGTGGGAGGGAGCCCGCACGCCGACGTGCATCAGGGGCGGGTCAGCCGCGACTGGCGTCGCGCTGACGCTCTTCCTGCTGGTACTGACGAGTCTCCGCGCCCTCGGGTGACCCGTCGAGAACGACACGGATCACGTCCGCCTGTCGGCGCCTACGGCGAGAGGCCCCTCGCTTTGAGGGGCCTCTGGCCAACTCAGGGGTCAATACACCCTCAACCTGGCGTTGCTCCTCCTGTGCAGGGAAGACACCACCCGGAACACTTCACGCCCCATCGGGTGGATGCGTGCCATCTGCGGAGCCACATCCCAGGCTTTCCACACGAGTAGCCAGTTCGTGGGTGAACGTGTTCTGTTAACCGAAGGAGAGCCGCGCCTCATCGTCATGAGCAACCGAGACTTCCCCCAGCACCACAGCCATGGACACGCCGAGGGCTTTGCCGAGAACAGCAGCGACGGCTGGTGGGAGCGCAGGTATGACCCACCCGCTCTCATAATGTGCCGAGCCGTCCACCCCGCTTCATATGCGCACCGCTGCCCGCACACTGACGACCACCGGGCCTACGCCGCAAGCGGGCGTACGTTTCGCATCGTCCGCATGCGGCTGGCCCCTGGTGAGGGCTACCTGGCGCCGACCGAATATCTCCCCCACGATGGATCGACCGATGGCGACAGTCTTCCTTCGACAGCGGCATTCTGGCTTGGCCGTTGGCCTCGCGGAGTACTTCCATCGTTGGTCCAGGAGGCAACAGCCGACACGCCTAGGCCGTGTCCGGTGAAACATAGGCAATTCACCGGACAGGCCGTAGGCCGCTTACCTCACGCGACTGCTCTGGGTGCTCAGAATCCGGGGCTCACCCAGTGCGCCATGACCCCGGTGCGTCCGTCGCCCTGGTTGAGGATGGAGGCGCCGCTGCTCGCCCCGACGCGGTACGTCTTGAGCTCCACCGTGTCCCCGGCGGCGAAGGCGTGAAGGCATTAGCGGCCAGAAGGGCATTTCTGGTGACTCGACGGGATATCGCTCGTCAGTCAGCCGGAAGGTCGCGGAGAAACGTTCCCGCCACTGACGGGGGTTCCACAGTGCGTCCCTCAGCCCGAGTTCGGTGAAGGAGGCTTGGACACGAAGGGCTGGCCCTTCTGCTGAGCCTCAGTCGCTGCGGCCAGCAGGACCGTCATAGTCGCTGGTTCCGGCGTCCAGGAGTGGTATGCGCCGCTGGCCGGCTGCGTGCGACAGCCAGCGCAGGCCGTGGTAGCCGGTCAGCACGATGAGCGTCCCAAGTGCGATGCCGCCGAGTTCGAAGTGTTCGGTGAACTTCAGTGAGACCCCACCGATGGCGATGATGATGCCGGCCGCAGCGGGGATGAGGTTCAGGGGCACGGTGAAGTCGACCTTGTTTCGGATCCAGATCTGGGCGCCCAGCAGGCCGATCATGCCGTAGAGGATCACCGTGATGCCGCCCAGCACCCCGCCGGGGATCGCGGCGACCACCGCGCCGAACTTCGGGCACAGGCCGAAGAGGAGCGCGAAGCCGGCGGCCGCCCAGTAGGCCGCGGTGGAGTAGACCCGGGTCGCCGCCATCACGCCGATGTTCTCGGCGTACGTCGTGGTGGCAGGGCCGCCGACCGCGGTCGACAGCACTGTCGCCGTGCCGTCAGCGACGATGGCCAGGCCCATCTTGTCTTCAAGGGGGTCGCCGGTCATCTCTCCGACCGCCTTGACGTGTCCGGCGTTCTCGGCGACCAGGGCCACCAGGACCGGCAGAGCCACCAGTACTGCCGAGGCTGAGAAGTTCGGCGCGTGGAAGGTCGGCAACCCGACCCAGTCAGCCTTGGCGACGCCGGAGAAGTCGATGCGCCAGTGGTCGGTCACTTTCCCCGCGCCGTTGGCCGAATGAATCATTCCGGTGGTGCGGTCGAGTACCCAGGACAGCACGTAGCCGAAGACCAGACCGAGGAAGATCGCAATCCGGGACCAGAAGCCTCGGAGTACAACGAGAGCAAGGCCGGTGAACATCATGGTCGCGAGGGCCGTCCACTGATCCTGTGGCCAGTAGGTCGACGCCGTCACAGGGGCCAGGTTGAAGCCGATCAGCATCACCACGGCGCCGGTCACCACCGGCGGGAGAACTGCGTGGATCACGCGGGGCCCGAGAACATGAATGACGATGCCGCAGCCCGCCAGAGCGGCGCCGACCACGAGCATTGCGCCAGTCAAGGTCCCAGCGTCTCCTCCTTGGCCAGCGATCACGGCGGATACACCGACGAAGGAAAGGGACGACCCCAAGTAACTCGGGATGCGCCCGCGGGTCATGACCAGAAAAAGCACTGTGGCAACGCCAGATGCCATGAGGGCGAGGCTCGGGTCCAGGCCCATGAGAACCGGAGCGACGAAGCATGCGCCGATCATCGAGACCACGTGCTGGGCTCCGAGCGCAATCGTGCGCCCCCATGTCAGGCGTTCCCCGGGCTTGACGACCTCCCCTGGCTTGAGGTGCCGCCCGTCTCCGTGAACCTTCCACCCCACGCCGACCATGACCACTCTCCGCTCCTGCGACGCCCTGCACGTCACAGAGCCGAAGGGATTCATAGTCGAACAATGGCTTCAGGACAAACTTGGTCCGCTTGGTTGGCGATCCGCGGCGCTGATGCGCTTCTGTCTCAATGTGGGTTCTCTAAGGCGGACTGGACCGGTCTGCCGTCCTTCCACGGCCCGAGTTTCCAGTGGTCGGCGATCCTGGTGGCGTGCCCGTCGTGATCGTGCTGGTCGCGGAGAACGCCGGGCACGTCAAGGCGGTCGGCGAGATGACCGGGGACCCGCTGGACGACAAGCTCGGCACCGCGATCTCCGCCGACGGCGCGGCCTCGGTGCTCTCCACCGCGCTGGGCGGCCCGCCGAACACCACCTACTCCGAGAACATCGGCGTGATGGCGGCGACCCGGGTCTACTCCACCGCGGCCTACTGGGCGGGATCGCCCTGGGCACCATCGTGGTGCTCACCGGCTACCACGTCCTGCGCGCCCTGGCGCCGGCGCACCTCAAGGAGCAGCAACCGCTGCTGGACGAGGGCGCCTCCGCGTACGACGCGACGGACGGCCCGGACGAACGGTCGTGACGACGCGACGGCTCGGGGCGCGCCCCGAGCCGTCGCCGGTTCACGAACCGAGGTTCTTGACGGCCTCGTAGTACGTCCAGGCCAGCCCGTCGCAGGACGTCTTCGTCGCGCCGGAATATCCCGCGCAGACCCGCTTCAGGTCCTCGTAGAGGGCGCTGTCCAAACGCGCCTTGTTGGCGGAGAAAGTGCCCGCCTTCTTGTAGTTGCGGTAGCCGAAGTCATGCCGGGCACAGGAAAGTTTGAAAGGGAATCCGAAGGGATTGTCCGGGGACTTGGAGCAATAGTCGGTGGACCAGTCGAAATCGTAGGAGGCCCATTTCGCCTGATTGTTGCGGGCCGCCAGCCAGTTGTCGTAACTCGCCGCGCTGGTCTGCGTGAAGCTCGCCATCACCTGCGGCTTGTCGGCGGGGGCGGCCTGGGCCGGGGCGGCGGCCACGGCCAGCGCGGAGACCGCGAGTAACGGTGTGACCAGCGTGGCGACGAGTCTTCGGGACACGAATCAACCTCCGGAAATCCACGCCGCGTTCGGGCGGCGTTTCCTGGCATGCCAAATGGATGTGGGTGTTCTCAAAGGACATGGCGGAGACTTCGCCGTTCCCGCGGCCCGACCAGAGATGCGCAGCGCGAATCGACGCGGCAGTGGGTACCGCGGGACGAGCCCGGCGCGGATCGGTGGGAAGAGCCTCAAGACGGCGGGCCGATTATTACTCCGTTCCGGTCAACTGTCCACGGGATTAGGCATATTCGGGGGTATGCCAATGCCACGCTGAACGGATGACGACCTTTCAGCAACATGCCGGAAACGGCCCGCCGCACGCCGTCGCGGAATCCGTCGCCGGGCCCGCCGGCGGCGCCGGACCTGCGACGACCGCGGGAGTGGCGCAGGTACTGGAACGAATGCGGGCGCTGGACCGGGCGCTGCCCACCGACGACGGGGTGGCCGTGTTCAACCGGGTCTATCTGGCCGTCACCGAGGCCGTCGCCGAGCGGGTCGGCGACGGCGCCTTCGAGGACCCCCGGGCCGCCGGCGAACTGGACGTGCGCTTCGCCCTCCGCTACTTCACCGCGGTGGACGCCGACGCCACCGGGCTGCGGCCGCCGGCCTGCTGGCGTCCGCTGTTCCAACTGCGCCGCCACCCCCGGATCCGCCCGCTCCAGTTCGCCCTCGCCGGCATCAACGCGCACATCGGCCACGACCTCGCACTGGCGGTGGTGGACACCTGCCGGGCGCTGGAGTGCGAACCCCCCGCTCTGGAAGGCGACTTCGACCGCATCGGCACGCTCCTGACCGGCCTGGAGGAGGGCATCCGGGAGACCCTGATGCCCGGCCCCGACCTCCTGGACATCGCCGATCCGCTCACCCATCTCGTCGGGTCCTGGAGCCTGGAGATGGCCCGCGACGGCGCCTGGGCAGCGGCCCGGATGCTGTGGGGCGCCCGCCGGCTCCCGGACGTGGCCGAGGAGTTCGCCGACCGCCTGGACGCGAGCGTCGGCCTGATCGGGCGCTGTCTGCTGACCCCGCTCGGCTAGGGCGTCGCGTGTCCGAGGGGCACCGAAGCGCTCGGTGCCGACGTCGTTCCGCGGCCGGGCGCCCCGTCGTAGGGTGCGGTCCATGACGTTACGACTGGGACTGGGGTTGCCCCAGATGCCGCAGTACGACCCGCGGCGCGATGTGCGGGACGTGGCCCGCGCCGCGGAGGAGATCGGATTCGACAGCGTCTGGGGCTTCGAGCGGACGCTGATCCCGAACGAGCCGCTGGACGGGCTCTACGGCGTCCCGGGCCGGCCCTGGCCCGACTTCTACCGCCACTGCGCCGACCCGTTGGTCACCCTGACGCTGGCCGCCGCCGTCACCGACCGGGTCCGGCTGGGCAGCAGCGTGCTGGTCTCCGGGCTGCATGCGCCGTTCCCGCTCGCCCGGATGCTGGCGACGCTGGACGCGGCCAGCGGCGGGCGGGTGCTGGCGGGCCTGGGGACCGGCTGGTCCCAGGACGAGTACCGGGCCGCCGGGGTCACCGCGTACGCCGACCGCGGCGCCCAGCTGGACGAGCTGCTGGACGTCTGCGCGGCGGTCTGGGGCCCCGACCCGGTCGCGTACCGGGGCCGCTGGACGGAGATCGCGCCGGCCTCGGTCGGCCCCAAGCCGGCCCGTCCGGTCCCGGTCTACCTGGCCGGGAGCAACGGCCGAGCCCTGGAGCGGGTGGCGCGGCGCGCCGACGGCTGGCTCCCCGGCCATCTGACGGGCGCCCAACTCGCCCCGCTGCTGGGGAGGTTGCGGGCGGCGGCCGAACGGCACGGCCGGGACGCCGGGGAGCTGGACGTCGTCCTGCGGGTCGGGGTCGACCTGACCGGCGCGCCGCTGCCGGAGGACGGCCGCCGTCCGTACACCGGCAGCCACGAACAGGTGCTGGCGGATCTGGCCGGTGCCGCCGACGCCGGTGCCCGGGAGGTCCTGCTGGACTTCCAGGTGCACTGCCGGGACGGCAAGGAGCTGACCGACCGGGCCGCCGACCTGTACGGGCGGATCCGGGCGGCCGGGCTGTAGCACCGGGCCGGCGGGCGCGACCGGCCGGGCGGAAGCGGAGGTGCGCGGGGCCCCGGTCGATCCGGGGCCCCGCGCACCTCAGTTGGCGCTCGCGTCGACGCGGCGCCCTGGGACCGCTCAGTCCTCCGGGAGCTCCACCGGAGCGATCTCGTCGTAGACGTCGCCGGGGCCGGGGTTGGTCGCGTCGGTGCCGCCGCCGAGGTGGTGCATCACGCCCCAGACCGCGTTCAGCGCGGTCTGGATGGCGCCCTCGGCCCAACCGGCCGTCCAGGAGATGTCGTCGCCGGCGAGGAAGATGCCGCGCTTGTCCTCGGGGAGCAGCTCCTGCATGAAGTGGGTGAACAGGCGCCGCTGGTAGCGGTAGTGGCCGGGCAGGTTGGCCTTGAACGCGCCCATGAAGTAGGGCTCGTTCTCCCAGGACACGGTCACCGGGTTGCCGATGATGTGCTTGCGGATGTCGACCTTGGGATAGATCTCGCCGAGCGACTTGAGCATGACCTCCATGCGCTCGTTCGCCGACAGCGGCAGCCACTTCAGGCTGTCGTCGCACCAGGTGTAGGAGAGGCAGATGACGGCCGGCTGGTCCGGGCCGTTGTCGAGGAGGTACGTCCCGCGCGTCATGCGGTCGGTGAGCGTCATCGACATCACGTCGCGCCCGGTCTCTTCGTCCTTGTCCAGCCAGAACGGCCGGTCGACGGGGACGAAGAGCTTGCTGGACTCCATGTAGTGGGTGCGCTCGATCGCCGTCCAGTGGTCGATCGGGAACAGGTCGTCGTCACAGTCGATCTTCGACAGCAGCATCCAGCTCTGCGCGGTGAAGACCACCGCCTTGTAGGAGCGGATGTCGCCGGAGGCGTCGGTGACGGTGATGCGGTTGCCGGCGGTGCGGTGCAGCCGGGTCACGGCCGGCCGCGGCACGCCGCCGTGCAGCGACGACAGCGAGGTGCCCGGCGCCCAGTGCACGATCTTGCGCGGCTCGCGCTCCCACAGGCGCAGCGGCAGCTGCTGGGAGCCGCCGACGATGCCGCGATGGTGGTCGTCGGCCTCGGTGTAGACGACCCGCAGGATCTCCAGGATGGAGTTGGGGAAGTCGGTGTCCCAGCCGCCGGTGCCGAAGCCGACCTGGCCGAAGATCTCACGGTGCCGGAAGGAGGTGAACGCCTTGGAGTCGCAGAGGAAGCCGTAGAAGGTCTGGTTGTCGAGCTTCTCGACGAGCTGCGCCCAGATCTCGCGGATGCGCGGGACGTCGCGCTCGCGCATGGCCTGGTTCATGTCGGAGAAGTCGGCGCCCTCCTCCAGGCAGGCGTTCCACGCCTCGGCGACCTGGCGGTAGACCGCGGGCAGGTCGTCGAGGGTCTCGGCGTAGTGCGACTCGCCCTTGAGGTCGACGACGGTCGAGGGGGTGGACTCGGCGAGCGGGTTGGGGAACGGCCGGGTCGTGAGGCCCACCAGGTCGATGTAGTGCTGGAGCGCGGTGGAGGACGGCGGGAAGCGCATCGCGCCCAGTTCGCAGTTGAGCACACTCTCGTCACCTGCGGCGGAGCAGCCGTCGAAGCCCACGGTGCGCAGCCGGCCGCCTATCTGGTCCGCCTCGTAGACGACGGGCTTGAGGCCCATCTTCATCAGCTCGTACGCGGTGACGATGCCGGAGAGGCCGCCGCCGACGATGGCGACCTCGGTGCCGTGCTCGGTCGCCGGGATCTGGCCCAGGCCCGCCGGGTGCGCGAGGTAGTCGTCGTACGCGTAGGGGAAGTCCGGGCCGAACATGGTGATCGGCGGCTGCGCGGTGGTGTGCGGGACGGCGGGGGGCACCGTGGACGTCATCGGGCGGACTCCTTGCGAGGGGGCGGGCATAACGGGGCGTATAGGGCGCTGGTGGGCGCGCCGGGACGCCCTCGTGGGCGGGGGGGGACTTCAGGCCGCGACGGCGGACCGGGGGGCGGTGCGGGCGGGGTGCGACGGGCGCGGTGCGGCGCCGGTCAGGCGAGGTCGGTGTAGAGCTCCGGCCTCCGGTCCTGGAGGTAGGGGTTGTTCTCCCGCGCTTCCTTCAGGAATTCCGGGTCCACCGCGGCCTGCACCAGCTGCTCGGAGCGCCCGGCACGGGTGCGGACGACCCCGTCGGGCCCGGCCAGGCAGCTGAGGCCGACGAACTCGAACTCGCCCTCCGCGCCGACCCGGTTGACGTACGCCACGTACATCTGGTTCTCGAAGGCGCGGACCGGGATCATCTGCTCCGGCACGATCTGGAAGGGGTGCATCTGCGCGGTGGGCACCAGCAGCAGATCGGTCCCGGCCAGCGCGTGCGCCCGGACGTTCTCCGGGAACTCCACGTCGTAGCAGATCAGCAGGCCGATCCGGAGCCCGTCCAGCTCCGCCTGGACGACCTGCCGCTCCCCCGGGGTGAACCACTCGCGCTCGAAGCAGCCGAAGAGGTGGGTCTTGCGGTAGTTGGCGAGCGGGGTGCCGTCGGGGCCGATCAGCCGGGCGGAGTTGTAGACCACGCCGTGCTCTTCGGGGGCGCGCTCGGGGTAGCCGTAGAGCACCGCGATCCGGTGTTCGGCGGCGATCGCGGCGACGGCCCGGGCGCTGGCGCCGTCGGCCGGCTCGGCCAGGCGGTGCAGGTCGCCGCCGATCGCGTAGCCGGTGAGGAACAGCTCGGGGCAGGCGAGCAGCCGGGCGCCGGTCGCGGCCGCCTCGCGGGCCGCCTCGTCGAGGACCTTCAGGTTGTGCGCCACGTCGCCGGGCCGTCCCGAACTCTGCAGCAGGGCGGTGTGCAGTGGCGACATGGGACCCCTCGGTGACGGCGGTGCGGGCGGGACGCATTGACGGTACGGGGCGCCGACGATCCGGGACAAGGCGCCACCGTTGCGCGGCGGCGGACGATTCGTTGCGCCTTCAAGGGTCACCGCGGCGATTCGTTGCACGGGGCATTCGCGCCGGTCGGGCGGGGCGCCCGCGCAGTGGCTCAGGCCACCACGGCGGCCACCGTCGCGCGCACCACCCCGCGCAGCCACACATGGCCCGGGTCGGCGTCCTGCCGGGGGTGCCAGGCCATCACCATCCGCAGCGGCGGGAGGTCCAGCGGGACGGGCAGGGTGCGCAGACCCAGTTCCCGGACCATCGAGGCCCCGGCGCGCTCCGGGCCCATGCCCACCGCGTCGCTGTCCCGCACCATCATCAGCGCCGCCGCCAGGGTCGGGACGGTGGCGATCACCCGGCGGCGCAGCCCGTGCTCGGCCAGCGCGGCGTCGATGGGGCCGGTCAGCCGCCCGCGCCGGGAGAAGTTGAGGTGCGGCGCGTCGGCGTACCGGCGGACGGTCAGCGGCCCGGCGGCCAGCGGGTGGCCGTCCCGGACGACCGCGACCGCGCGGTCGGTGAACAGCGGCTCGGTGCGGATCTCCGACTGCGGGCCGTCGCCCACGCCCAGCCCCAGGTCGGCCGCGCCGTCCCGCAGCAGCGGCAGATCGGCATGCCCCTCGCCGAGGAACCGCAGCACCACCCCCGGCGCCTGCCGGGCGACCCGGGCGAGCAACGCGGGCCCGACGACGGTGACGAAGAGGTCGCTGGCGTTGATGGCGAAGCTGCGGGCCAGCCGCGCCGGGTCGACGGGGGCGGACGGGGTCAGCACCACCTGCGCGGCCTCGACCAGCCGCCGCACCTCGGCCTTGATCTCCAGGGCGTGCGGGGTCGGCACCATGTGGCGGCCGGCGCGGACCAGGATCGGATCGCCGACGGTCCGCCGGATCCGGCCGAGCGCCCGGCTCATCGCGGGCCCGGAGAGCCCGATCCGATCGGCGGCGCCGGTGACGCTCTCTTCCTCCAGGAGTGCGTCCAGGGCGATCAGCAGGTTGAGGTCGATGTTTGCGTATCGCGCAATCATGGCGGGCACACCTTGCAGTTGAGATCAACTGAGCGGGACTCTACGCCCGGCCCACGATCACGTCAGCACCGCCGTCGACCGACGCCCCCGGACCCACACTGGACCTCAAGTCCGCTTGAGGTCGCAGGATCACGGCATGACCCCACACGAGAGCGCGACCGCCGCCCCGACCACCCCCGCCGCCGAGGCCGCCGAGACGGCGCGGCAGCTGCGCCACCTCACCGACCGCGCCGCCGTCGCCGACCTGCTGGGCCGCTATCTGCGCTCCCTGGACGAGGGGGTGTTCGACGAGGCGTGGGGCCGCGCCTTCTACGCCGCGGACGCCACCGCCGAGATGCCGCTCGGCACCGTCCGAGGCCGGGACGCCATCGTGGCGCGGATCCGTGCGGGGATGGCGCTGTTCGACCGGACCGTGCACCTGGGCGGCGCCCCGGTCATCGAGATCGACGGCGACCGGGCGACCGCCCACGGGCCCCAGCTGAGCACCCATGTACTGGCGGACGGATCCGAGGCGCTCTTCGTCTCCGGCGGCCGGGCCGAGACCGAGCTGGTGCGCACCCCGGACGGCTGGCGGATCGCCGCCTCCGCCCTGCGCGTCACATGGACCCGGGGCACCCCGCCGCGCCTGCCGGCGGGAACGGGACCGGCGGACGCCGCCTGAGCGCCGAACCTCAGCCGGGCGCCCCCGCCCCGTAGCGTCGCAGCAGCGGGGAGAGGACCAGGACGGACTTGGTGCGCTCGACGAACGGTTCGCCGGCGATCCGCTCCAGGACCCGTTCGAAGTGCCGCATGTCGGCGGCGAAGACCTGCACCAGGGCGTCCGCCTCACCGGTGACGGTGGAGGCGGACGCCACTTCCGGATAGCGCGACAGGCCGCGGTGGATCGCCTCGGGCGAGGTGTTGCGGCGGCAGAAGATCTCGATGAACCCCTCGGTCTCCCAGCCGAGGGCGGCGGGGTCGACGCGCACCGTGAACCCGGTGATCGCGCCGTCCGCCCGCAGCCGGTCCACCCGGCGCTTGACCGCCGGCGCGGACAGTCCGACCTCCTGGCCGATGTCCGCGTAGCTGCGGCGGGCGTCCTCGGCGAGGGCGTGGACGATGCGTTCGTCGAGATCGTTCAGTCGCACTGCGGGTGGATCACTTCTCTGCGGTGGCCAATCGGGAGCGGCGCATGCCGTATCCGAAGTAGATCACAAGGCCGACCACCATCCAGACACCGAAGACCACCCAGGTCACCAGGCCGAGACGGGTCATCATGAAGGCGCAGAGCAGGAAACCGATCGCGGGGAAGATCGGGGAGAACGGGGTGCGGAACGCCCGCGGCATGTCCGGCCGGGTCTTGCGCAGCACGATCACGGCCACGTTGACCAGCGCGAACGCGAAGAGCGTGCCGATGCTGGTGGCGTCGGCCAGCTCGCCGAGCGGCACCGCGGCGGCGAGCACACCGCAGAACAGGGAGACGATCACGGTGTTCACCCGGGGCACGCCGCTCTTGGGGTGAACCTTGGAGAACGTCTTGGGCACCAGCCCGTCCCGGGACATCGCGAAGAGGATCCGGGTCTGGCCGTAGAGCACGGTCAGCACGACGCTGGCGATGGCGACGACGGCGCCGAAGGCCAGCAGCACCGACCAGTAGTCGTGCCCGGTGACGGTCTTGAGGATCCCGGCGAGCGCCGCCTCCGAGCCCTTGAACTCCTGCCACGGCAGGGCGCCCACCGCGATGGCCGCGACCAGGCAGTACAGGGCGGTGACGATCACCAGCGAGAGCATGATCGCGCGGGGCAGGTCGCGCTGCGGGTTCTTGGCCTCCTCGCCCGCCGTGGAGGCGGCGTCGAAGCCGATGTAGGAGAAGAACAGGGTGGCACCGGCGGCGCTGACCCCCGCCATGCCCATCGGCATGAAGTTGGCGAAGTTCCCGGACTTCACGCCCTGGATCGCGACGCCGCAGAAGAGCAGCAGCGTGGCGATCTTGACGATCACCATGATGGTGTTCGCCCGGGCGCTCTCCCGGGCGCCGCCCAGCAGGAACACCATGGCCAGCACCACGACCAGCAGGGCCGGCAGGTTGAAGTAGCCGCCCTGGCCCGGCGGCGCGGAGAGCGCGTCGGGGATGGTGAAGCCCAGCGTGCCGCCGAGGAACTCGTTGAGGTACTGGCCCCAGCCGACCGCGACGGCCGCCACCGAGACGCCGTACTCCAGGATCAGGCACCAGCCGCAGACCCAGGCGACCAGCTCGCCGAGGGTGGCGTAGGCGTAGGAGTAGGACGAGCCCGAGACCGGGATGGTGCCGGCCAGCTCGGCGTAGGAGAGCGCGGAGAACAGCGCCGTGACACCGGCGATGACGAACGAGAGGACGACCGCGGGCCCGGCGTCCGGGACGGCCTGGCCGAGGACCACGAAGATGCCGGTGCCGAGCGTGGCACCGATGCTGATCATCGTCAGCTGCCAGACACCCATCGAGCGGCGGAGGGTGCCCCCCTCGCCCCGGCCCCCCTCGGCGACCAGGCGCTCCACCGGCTTGCGGCGCATCAGCCGAGTGCCGATTCCTCCGGCGGCGGGCGGCCCGGAATAGCTGTCCCGCGAGGGCGGGACTGCGCCGTTCTCCAACACAGGGGGCTCCTTCGTCGCTGCCGGTCAGACTGACACGTTCCGGCACATTCCGGTGACAGGACCGCAGCGGTCGGGCAGGCAGGACGAACCACCCTGCAGCAGGAGACCGCCGAGCAGGCGGTCTCCGCCACTCCACGTACAGCGCATGACCTTACGGCCCCTCGTTGACCTGCCGTAATGCAGGATCCTTGCGCAACCGCGGTGGAACGTTGCGCACGGCGGCGAAGGGCGGCGGAACGTTGCGCTCCACCTCAGTGAATCACGGTCCCGTCCGTAGAACGCAACCGGCCCCGCACCAGGTCGGTGCGGGGCCGGTGAGCGGCGCCGGCGGAGCCGGCAGCGGGCTCCTGGAGGTCAGCTCCAGCTGTTGTGCAGGGGCTTGCCCTCGGCGTAGCCGGCGGCGCTCTGCACGCCGACCACGGCCTTCTCGGCGAACTCCTCGACCGAGGCGGCGCCGGCGTACGTGCAGGAGCTGCGGACGCCCGCGATGATCGAGTCGATCAGGTCCTCGACGCCGGGACGGGCCGGGTCGACGAACATCCGCGAGGTGGAGATGCCCTCCTCGAACAGCGCCTTGCGGGCGCGGTCGTAGGACGACTCCTCGCTGGTGCGGTTGCGCACCGCACGCGCGGAGGCCATGCCGAAGCTCTCCTTGTACGGCTGGCCCTCGGCGGTGTGCTGGAGGTCGCCGGGCGACTCCAGGGTGCCCGCGAACCACGAGCCGATCATGACGTTGGACGCGCCCGCGGCCAGCGCCATGGCCACGTCGCGGGGGTGCCGGACACCGCCGTCGGCCCAGACGTGCTTGCCGTACTTGCGGGCCTCGGCGGCGCACTCCAGCACCGCGGAGAACTGCGGGCGGCCCACGCCGGTCATCATGCGGGTGGTGCACATCGCGCCGGGCCCGACACCGACCTTGATGATGTCCGCGCCGGCCTCGATGAGGTCGCGCACACCGGCGGCGGCGACGATGTTGCCCGCGACGATCGGGACCTGCGGGTCCAGGGCCCGAACGGCCTTGATCGCGCTGATCATCGACTCCTGGTGGCCGTGCGCGGTGTCCACGACGAGCGTGTCCACGCCGGCTTCCAGCAGCGCCTTGGCCTTGCCGGCCACATCGCCGTTGATGCCCACGGCCGCCGCGATCCGCAGCTTGCCGTCCGCGTCCGTGGCGGGGGTGTACAGGGTGGCGCGCAGCGCGCCCTTGCGGGTCAGGATGCCGACCAGCATGCCGTCCGCGTCGACCGCGGGGGCCAGCTTGCGGTTGGCGGCGTCGAGGCGGTTGAACGCCTCGCGGGGGTCGATGTCCGCGTCCAGGACCAGCAGGTCCTTCGACATGACCTCGGACACCTGGGTGAAGCGGTCCACCCCGGCCAGGTCGTGCTCGGTGACGACACCGACCGGCCGGCCGCTCTCGACGACGATGCCCGCGCCGTGCGCGCGCTTGGGCAGCAGCGACAGCGCGTCCGCCACGGTCGAGACCGGGGACAGCACGATCGGCGTGTCCAGCACCAGGTGGCGCTGCTTGACCCAGGTGATGACGTCGGTGACGACGTCGATCGGGATGTCCTGCGGGATGACCACCAGACCGCCGCGGCGGGCGACCGTCTCGGCCATGCGGCGGCCGGCGATCGCCGTCATGTTGGCGACCACGAGGGGGATCGTCGTGCCGGAGCCGTCGCGCGAGGCGAGGTCCACGGCCTGGCGGGAGCCCACCGACGAGCGGCTGGGCACCATGAAGACATCGTCGTAGGTCAGGTCGTAGGGCACCGAAGAACTCTCTTCGAGGGCGCCGTTCTTCGGATTGAGGAATCGCATACCGCCAGGATACGGGCCCTGACCAGGACTCATGTGATAGTCCTACGGCCACCTGGGCCGTGTGTGTGATCCGCCAATCCGCGGTCCACCCACCAAGACGCCGCCTCACGGGACGCACGCGTCACATCGCGGAACGACGCGGAACGGTGCCCCGCGGAGCCGCGCCCCCGGCTACGTCCCCTGCCGGCCGCGCCCGCCGGCCATGATCACCGAGAGCCCGGTGTCGGTGTCCCGCCAGTAGCCCACGGCGTCCGCCAGCACCTGCTCGAACACGCTCCAGTCCTCCGGCACGGCGCCCGCGTACCCCTGCCAGTCGGTGACGACCAGCAGCCGGCCGCGGGCCGGGGGGCACCAGGACAGATCGGTCAGGCAGTCGGCCAGCGCGTCCCAGTTGTGGCCGAAGTACGCCGGGAAGTCCAGGGCGGCGGCGCACCGGTCGAGGAACCCGGCCTTGTCCGCGACCCCGTCGAGATCCAGCGCGGCAGCGCTCCAGCCGGCGTCCTCGGCCGCGGCCAGGGCGTCCGCCACCGGGCGGTCGGCCGGCCAGGGCAGCACCCCCGCCGGCGTCCGCCCGTCGAGCACCGCGGCCAGTGCCGGGGGTACCTCGGGGCTCACCGCAGCACCGCCTTGAAGTTCTTGTAGTGGTCGTCGGTGTAGAAGAACTCGTGGTGCTTGCCGGTGATCAGACGGCGGGCACCGCGGTTGCGGGCGCCCGGGGTGTCGACCGTGTACTCGTGGTAGTAGCCGCGCGGCTCACTGGGCAGCCGCTTCTCGTAGTTGCCGAAGACGGTGCCGTCCTTCGGGTACGGGAACGGCCCGCCGGCGTCGATCAGCTTGAGGGTGCGCTGCGCCTCGGCGGGCAGCTTGCCGGCCGGGACGGTCGGCAGGCCCTTCGCCCAGCCCGGTGCGGTGGTGCCGCCGGACGGCCGGCTGGCGGTCGCGGACGGCCGGTGCGTGCCGGCCGAACTCCCTTTGCCGTCACCGCCGGTGGAACAACCGGTCAGGACGAGGAGCAGCGCGGCGAACAGCGCGCCGACGAGGGCGGCGGCCCGGCGCGGGGCGGTGTGGATCAGCATGCGCCGATGCTGTCACAGCCACGCGCGGGCTGCTCGCCGGCGGGCTCCCACGACCCGCTTCACTTCCCGTCCGGGTCCGCCCGGTCCAGGGCCGGCCGCGGGCCGGGACCGGTCTCCAACAGCAGGTGGTCGGCGGCCGCGGTGTCCGTCACCAGGCTCGTCACGAGCCCGGAGCGGAGCACCGCGCCGATGGCCGCGGCCTTGCGCCGGCCGCCGGCGATCGCCACGACCTCCGGGATGCGGCGCAGCCGGTCCGCCTCGACGGTGATGCACCGCTCCCCGAGATCGCGGCCGATGCGCCGGCCCTCGGCGTCGAAGAGGTGCGCGGACATCTCGGCGGCCGCGCCCAGCGAGGCGTAGTGCTCCCGCTCCTCCTCCGACAGCATGTCGTAGACGGTCGAGACGCCCGGCTCCCACGAACCGATGGAGACGCAGGCGACGGTGACCTTGTCGAAGTACTCGAAGGCGCGGGCGATGCCGGTCTGGCCGCGCAGCGCGGCGGCGGTCGCCGAGTCGGGCAGCAGCATCGGCGCGTAGATCGGGTGCGCCTCGCCGCCGGAGACGTCGGCCGCGCGGCGGACCGCCTCGACCGAGCCGCGGTCGGCGGTGCCGGCGTCGTAGACCCCGGTCAGCTGGACGACGGTGCACGGCGGCAGCCGGTGCAGCGCCGCCGCCATGTGGATCGTCGAGCGGCCCCAGGCGAGGCCCAGCACATCGCCCTCGGCGACGAGTTCGCCGAGGAGGTCGGCGGCCACCTCGCCGAGGTTCTCCGGGTCGGCGGCGTCCTCGGAGGCGTCCGCGGGCGATTCGACGACGACCGCGTGCCGCAGGCCGTAGCGGGCGCGCAGGGCGTCGGAGCGCTCCGCGTCCAGTTCGGAGGGCACCCGGATCTCGATCCGTACGAGATCACGCTCCAGGGCCGTCTCCAGGACACGGGCGACCTTGAAGCGGCTGACGCCGAACTCCTCCGCGATCTGGATCTTGGACTTGCCCTCGAGATAGAAGCGGCGGGCCATGGCCGCGGCCTGCACCAGCTCGGCGGGGCCCATTCCGGACTGCGGGCGGCTGGCTACCACGAAAATCTCCCCTTTTGCGCATCTGATCGAGTCTTTGCTCATCCTTTCAGAAACCCGAGGTGTACGGGGACCAAGAGCGGCACGACGGGCATGAACGCTCGGTTGCCACCAGGTCAACCGCCGGCACGCAGCGCGCCGGACGGACCGGTCCCGGGCCCCGTGACGAGCCGGGCGACTCGATCAGTGGGCGCAGCCCCAGCTCGCGGCCGTCGCCGCCTCGGCCTTCTCCCGCAGGTCGCGGACGGCCTTGGCCGGATCGTCCGCGCCGTACACCGCAGAACCGGCCACGAACACGTCGGCGCCGGCCTCCGCGCACCGCTCGATGGTCTCCGCCGAGACCCCGCCGTCCACCTGGAGCCACATCTGAAGACCGTGCCGCGAGATGAGCTCCCGGGTGCGGCGGATCTTCGGCAGCATGATGTCCAGGAACGCCTGACCGCCGAAGCCGGGCTCGACGGTCATGATCAGCAGCATGTCGAGTTCGGGCAGCAGGTCCTCGAACGGCTCGATCGGGGTCGCCGGCTTCAGCGCCATCGACGCCCGCGCCCCCTTGGCCCGGATCTCCCGCGCCAGCCGCACCGGCGCCCCGGCCGCCTCCGCGTGGAAGGTGACCGAGCCGGCCCCGGCCTCCACGTACTGCGGCGCCCAGCGGTCCGGATCCTCGATCATCAGGTGAAGGTCGAGGGGGGTGTCCGTCGCCTTGCTCAGCGACTCGACGATCGGCACGCCGAGCGTGAGGTTGGGGACGAAGTGGTTGTCCATCACGTCGACATGGAGCCAGTCGGCGCCCTCGACGGCCCTCGCCTCCTCGGCGAGGCGGGCGAAGTCTGCGGACAGGATGCTGGGGTTGATCAAGGCCATGCCCCCAGTATGGCGGTCCCGTCACGGACCGACCGCGCCGGGCCGCGAGAGCCCCGTCACCCCGGCGACACCGGGCCGCCCCGGCCGGACGCGCGGCCCGGCCGGGGCGGACGAGGTGGGTACTACGGTGCTCAGCCCTGCAGGGCCGCCAGCGCCTGGTTCAGCGTCTTCGAGGGACGCATCACCGCGGACGCCTTGGCCGGGTCGGGGCGGTAGTAGCCGCCGATGTCGACCGGGGAGCCCTGCACCGCGATCAGCTCGTCGACGATGGTCTGCTCCTGCTCGGTCAGCGTCTTGGCCAGCGGCCCGAACGCCTCGGCGAGCTGCGCGTCGTCGGTCTGCTTGGCCAGCTCCTGGGCCCAGTAGAGCGCCAGGTAGAAGTGGCTGCCGCGGTTGTCGATGCCACCCAGCTTGCGGCTCGGCGACCTGTTCTCGTTGAGGAACGAACCGGTCGCGCGGTCGAGGGTGTCGGCGAGGACCTTGGCACGGGTGTTGTCCGTGGTCGTCGCGAGGTGCTCGAAGCTGACCGCCAGCGCGAGGAACTCGCCCAGGCTGTCCCAGCGCAGGTAGTTCTCCTTGACCAGCTGCTGGACGTGCTTGGGGGCGGAACCACCGGCACCGGTCTCGAACAGGCCGCCGCCGTTCATCAGCGGGACGACCGAGAGCATCTTGGCGCTGGTGCCCAGCTCCAGGATCGGGAACAGGTCGGTCAGGTAGTCGCGCAGGACGTTGCCGGTGACCGAGATGGTGTTCGCGCCGCGGCGGATCCGCTCCAGGGAGAACGCGGTCGCCTCGACCGGGGCCAGGATCTTGATCTCCAGGCCCTCGGTGTCGTGCTCCGACAGGTAGGCGTTGACCTTCGCGATCAGCTGGGCATCGTGCGCGCGGGTCTCGTCGAGCCAGAACACCGCCGGGTCGCCGGTGGCGCGGGCGCGGCTGACGGCCAGCTTGACCCAGTCCTTGATCGGCGCGTCCTTGGTCTGGCAGGCGCGGAAGATGTCACCGGCGGCGACGGCCTGCTCGATGACGACGTTGCCCTGCGCGTCGACCAGGCGGACGGTGCCCGCGACCGCGACCTCGAAGGTCTTGTCGTGGGAGCCGTACTCCTCGGCCTTCTGCGCCATCAGGCCGACGTTCGGCACCGAGCCCATGGTGGCCGGGTCGAACGCGCCGTGCGCCCGGCAGTCGTCGATGACGGCCTGGTAGATGCCGGCGTAGCTGCTGTCGGGGAGCACCGCGAGGGTGTCCGCCTCCTGTCCGTCCGGACCCCACATGTGGCCGGAGGTGCGGATCATCGCGGGCATGGACGCGTCCACGATGACGTCGCTGGGGACGTGCAGGTTGGTGATGCCCCGGTCGGAGTCGACCATGGCCAGCTCCGGGCCCTCGGCCAGCTCGGCGTCGAAGGACGCCTTGATCTCGGCGCCGTCGGGCAGCGCCTCCAGGCCCTTGAAGATGCCGCCGAGGCCGTCGTTCGGGGTGAGGCCGGCCGCGGCCAGCGCCTCGCCGTACCGGGCGAAGGTCTTGGGGAAGAAGGCCCGTACGACGTGGCCGAAGACGATCGGGTCGGAGACCTTCATCATCGTGGCCTTCAGGTGCACGGAGAACAGCACGCCCTCCGCCTTGGCGCGCGCGACCTGGGCGGCGAGGAACTCACGGAGCTGGGCGACGCGCATGACGGAGGCGTCCACCACCTCGCCCGCGAGCACCGGAACCGACTCGCGCAGCACGGTGGTGGTGCCGTCCTCGGCCACCAGCTCGATGCGCAGGGAGCCGTCCTCGGCGATCACTGCGGACTTCTCGGTGGAGCGGAAGTCGTTCTCGCCCATGGTCGCGACGTTGGTCTTGGAGTCGGCGGTCCAGGCGCCCATGCGGTGCGGGTGCGCCTTGGCGTAGTTCTTCACCGACGCGGGCGCCCGGCGGTCCGAATTGCCCTCGCGCAGCACGGGGTTGACGGCGCTGCCCTTGACCTTGTCGTAGCGGGCGCGGGTCTCGCGCTCCTCGTCGGTCTTCGGGTCGTCCGGGTAGTCCGGCAGCGCGTAGCCCTGCTCCTGGAGCTCGGCGATGGCCGCCTTGAGCTGCGGGATGGAGGCCGAGATGTTCGGCAGCTTGATGATGTTCGCGCCGGGGGTCTTGGCCAGCTGGCCGAGCTCCGCGAGGGCGTCGGCGATCCGCTGGTCCTCCTTCAGGCGCTCGGGGAAGCTGGCGATGATCCGGCCCGACAGGGAGATGTCGCGGGTCTCCAGCGTCACCCCGGCCGTCGCGGCGTACGCCTCCACCACCGGCAGGAACGAGTACGTCGCCAGGGCCGGGGCCTCGTCAGTGTGGGTGTAAATGATGGTCGAGTCAGTCACCGGGTACTCCGCTCCATCCACGTCTCAAATATTGCTCGACATCAAGATATCAAGATTGCTCGACATCAAGATATCTGGTGCCCCGATCCGCTCCCGCGGCGGTGCGGCCCCTCGTACGACCGGGGCCGCCCACCACGGAAGCGGGCCCGTCAACCGGTCCGCCGCAACAGCGCCAGATACATCGCGTCGGTCCCGTGCCGATGCGGCCACAGCTGGACGTCCGGCCCGTCGCCGAGCTCCGGAACACCCGGCATCAGCGGCCGGGCGTCGATCCACTCGGCCTCGACCGCCGGGCCGCCGCGCCCCTTGAGGACGTCCTCGACCACCGCCCGGGTCTCCGCCGGATGCGGCGAACAGGTCGCATAGCCGACCACACCGCCGACCCGCACCGCCGCCAGCGCCTGCCGCAGCAGCTCCCGCTGGAGCGGCGCGAAGCCGTCCAGGTCCTCGGGGCGGCGTCGCCAGCGCGCCTCGGGCCGGCGGCGCAGCGCGCCCAGGCCGGTGCACGGCACGTCCACCAGCACCCGGTCGAAGGCCCCCGGCCGCCACGCCGGACGGGTGCCGTCTGCGGCGATCACCGCGTACGGCCCGGGGTTGCCGTCCAGCGCCCGGGCCACCAGCCGCGCCCGGTGCGGCTGCTTCTCCGACGCCAGCAGCGCCGCGCCCCGCTGCGCCGCCAGCGCGGCCAGCAGCGCCGCCTTGCCGCCCGGCCCCGCGCAGCCGTCCAGCCAGGTGCAGTCCGGGCCGTCCAGCGGCGCGCCGGCCAGCGCCAGGGCGACCAACTGGCTGCCCTCGTCCTGCACTCCGGCGCGGCCCTCGCGCACCGCGTCCAGCGCGCCCGGCTCCCCGCCCTCGGCGAGCCGGACCGCGTACGGCGACCACCGGCCCGGCACCGCGCCGTCCTCGCCCGCGGCCGCCAGCAGTTCCTCCGCGGTGGACCGACCGGGCCGCGCCACCAGCGTCACCTCGGGGCGCTCGTTGTCCGCGGCCAACAGCTCCTCGATGCCCGCGCGTCCGCCGCCCAGGGCGTCCCAGAGCGCGGAGACGACCCAGCGCGGGTGCGCGTGCACGATCCCCAGGTGCTCCTCGGGATCCTCGTCGTACTCCGGCGCCACCCGCTCCAGCCAGTCGTCCAGATCGTGCGCCGTGACCTTGCGCAGCACCGCGTTGACGAACTTCGCCCGGCCGTCGCCGAGCACCACCCGGGCCAGCTCCACGGTGGCGCTGACCGCGGCGTGCGGGGGGATCCGGGTGCCGAGCAACTGGTGTGCGCCGAGCGTCAGCACGTCCAGCACCGGCGGGTCCACCTTGCGCAGCGGCCGGTCCACGCAGCGCGCCAGGATCGCGTCGTAGGTGCCCTGGCGGCGCAGCGAACCGTAGACCAGCTCGGTGGCCAGCGCCGCGTCCCGGGTGTCGAAGTCGCCGGCCTCCCGCGCCTTGCGCAGCAGCGGCGGCAGGACCAGATTCGCGTACGCGTCCCGCTCGTCCACGGCCCGCAGCGCCTCGAACGCGAGGATCCGGACCGGGTCCTTCTTCGGGCGGCGGTAGGGCTTGCGGGTGCCGTGACGACGCGGCGGCTGCTGACTCACAGAAAGGTGCTCCGGTATTACGGGACGGGGTCCGCCCCAGCCTACGCGGGCCGGGATCCGGCGGCGCGGGCGGACGGCCCCCGGCGGCGCACCGCAGGAGCGGTCGGCGACCTAGTCGCCCAGGCGCTCGCCGGCCGCGATCCGCACGCCGCGCGCCCAGTCCGCGGCCTGCATGGGCTTCTTGCCCTGCGGCTGGACCCAGAGCAGCTGCACGGGGTGGCTGCCGCTGCCCACGTGCACCGTCTTCTTGGTGACGCCCAGTTCGCCCGGCTCCAGGGCCGGTCCGTCGTGCCCGGCGGCCGGCTCGGCCGCCATCACCTTCAGCCGCTCGCCGCGGAAGACCGTCCAGGCGCCGGGCGCCGGCGCACACCCGCGGACCACCCGGTCCACCCGCAGCGCGGGCGCCGTCCAGTCGATCCGGGCGTCCTCGACCTCGATCTTCGGGGCGAGGGTGACCCCCTCCTCCGGCTGCGGCACCGCCTTGAGGGTGCCGTCCTCGATGCCGTCCATCGTGGCGACGAGCAGACCGGAACCGGCGAACGCCAGCCGGGTCAGCAGATCACCGCTGGTGTCCGCGGACCGGATCTCCTCGGTGAGCACCCCGTACACCGGGCCGGAGTCCAGCCCCTGCTCGATCTGGAACGTGGTGGCGCCGGTGATCTCGTCGCCGGCGAGCACCGCGTGCTGCACCGGCGCGGCGCCCCGCCATGCCGGCAGCAGCGAGAAGTGCAGATTGACCCAGCCGTGGGTCGGGATGTCCAGCGCCACCTTGGGCAGCAGCGCTCCGTAGGCGACCACCGGGCAGCAGTCCGGCGCGATCTCCCGCAGCCGGGCGAGGAAGTCCTCGTCCCGCGGCTTGACGGGCTTGAGCACCTCGATGCCGGCCTCCTCCGCGCGCTCCGCGACGGGGCTGGCGACCAGCCGGCGGCCCCGACCGGCCGGCGCGTCGGGCCGGGTCACCACGGCCACCACCTCGTGCCGGTCCGAGGCGATCAGGGCATCGAGAGCGGGTACGGCGACCTCGGGGGTACCGGCGAAGACAAGCCTCATGGGTGACGGACTACCTCTCACGCGCTGCGGAACGACGCACCAGTCTAGGGGCCTTGGCGCAGGTCATGGGCCGGAACGCCAGGGGGCGTGCAAAGTCGTCCGCGCCCCGCGCACACGCTCGTACGCCCCTGCACCGTGACCAGAGTCGCTGCTGGCGCGTTGGTCAAGCAGCATTGACCGCTTCACGGGCCGCTTTGGCGGCCCGATCGCTTTCCCCCTTCCTTTCCACGCCGGTTCGAGAGGCTTGCTCATGGCCGACCACGCAACCCACGACGCCCAGGCGCGCGCCAGCCTGCATCTCCTGGTGCGGGACATCGAGCGGGTCCGCCGGCAGGTGGACGCCCTGCGCACGCTCACCGCGCAGCTCGGCAACGTCTACCGGCCGCGGCGCACGGGCCCCTCCGCGGGCTTCGTCGTCTACGGACGGGCACCCGCCCCCACCGTGCGCCTCGCCCAGGAGCTGCGCGACAGCGTCGAGACCCTCGTCACCGCGGCAGTCGACTTCGACCGCTCGCTGGGCTTCTCCTGGGACGCGGTGGGCTCCGCGCTCGGCGTCACCAAGCAGGCGGTGCACCGTCGTTACGGCGCCCGGCGGGCCGCCACCCAGACGTCCGGCGACAGCGGCGACGAGGCGGTGCGCTCCCCCGACGCCTCGGCGGCCTCCGCGGCCCGCGCGGTCAGCATGGCCGGCGGCCTGACCGGCCCCGCCGCCGTCCCCGCCGCCCGCTCCATGCCCACCCAGCCCACCGCGTCCTCGCGCGACGAGGCCCGCCCCGGCGCCTTCCCCGGCCCCCGCAACGGCTGAACGACTCCCCCGCCCCCGGGCACCGCGCCCCGTGCCGCACCACGCGCCGGCACCCGGGACCGCCTGCCGACTAAGGTCCCGGTGCGCTGCGTGGTGCGGCACGGGGCCGTCCGCGAGCGCGGCCGACGCGGCGCCCCTCAGCCCAGGTCCAGCGGATCGACCCGCACCCGGAGCGGCTGCCCCTCCCGCTTGACCAGCCGGGCCGTCTGCGCCGCCTTCAGCGCCGCCGCCAGCGCCCCGCCCCGGCCCGGCCGGACCCGTACGAGCACCCGCTCCCACTCCTCGCCCGGCGGAGGATCCCCCGGCCGACGGGGCCGTCCGGGATCCGGCACCGGCACCGGTACCGGGCCCAACACCTCGGCATCCGCGGGGAGTTCGGCCGCCGCCAACAGCCCGGCCACATCCTCGGCACGGCCCGCCACGGAGGCCATCCGCGACACCGGCGGGAACCCCAGCTCCGCCCGCTCGGCCAGCTCGCGGACCGCATGGCCGACCGGATCCCAGCGCACCAACGCCTGCACGGGCCGCAGCGTCGGCTCCGCGATCACCACCACCGTGCCGCTCTCCGCCTGGCCGCGGACCAGCGCCGCCGCACCCAGCCAGCGGCGCAGCGCCTCCTCGCCGGCGCGGAGATCCGGCCGGCCCAGCAGCGCCCAGCCGTCCAGCAGCAGCGCCGCGGCATAGCCCGCGCCCTCGGCGAGCGGTTCGGCGCCGGGCGTGCTCACCACCAGCGCGGGCACGTCGGGGACCGTCTCCAGGATGTGGTCCCGGCCCGAGGTGCGGACCGGCACGCCGGGAAACGCCCGCCCGAGCTCCTCCGCCGTCCGCCGTGCGCCGACGATCTGCGCCCGCAGCCGGGTGCCGCCGCACTCCGGGCAGGCCCAGTCCGGCGCCGCCTGCCCGCACCAGCCGCAGCACAGCGCGCTGCCCTGGCTCTGCGCCTCCAGCGGCCCCGCGCAGTGCCGGCACCGGGCCGGCTCCCGACAGCGCCCGCACGCCAGCCGGGGAACGTACCCCCGCCGGGGGACCTGCACCAGGACCGGCCCCCGGGCCAGCGCCTGGCGCGCCGTCTGCCAGGCGAGCGACGGCAGCCGGGCGGCGCGCGCCGCCTCGTCCCGCGCCTCCTCGGTCTCGTCGACGGTGCGGACCAGCGGTGCCACCCTGCGCACCACCTCGCGGTCGGCCGTCAGCGCGCGCGCCCAGCCGTTCTCCACCAGTTGGGTGGCCTCGACCGTGCGGCCCACGTCCCCGACCAGGCACGCGGCCTTCTCATGGACGGCACGGAGCAGGAGCACGTCCCGGGCGTGCGGATGCGGTGCGTGGATCTCGCTGTGGCTGCCGTTGCCGTCGTCCCAGATGGCGACGAGCCCGAGGTCCGCGACCGGTGCGTACATGGCGGCGCGGGTCCCCACCACGGCCCGCACCGCGCCGCGGCGTATCGCCAGCCAGCGGCGGTAGCGCTCCTCGGGACCCGACTCCGCCACCAGCAAGGTGTGCCGCCCCGACCCGATCAGCTCGGTCAGCGCCGCCTCGACCCGGGCCGCCGACCTCCCGTCGGGCATCACGACCAGGGCACCGCGGCCGGAAGCCAGGGTGGCGGCCACCGCGGTGGCGAGCTCGGTCGGCCAGTGCGGCCCCGGGAGGGCCGTCCACACGGCCCGTGGCGCGTCCCCCCGGGCCAGCGCCTCCAGGAACGCCGGTCCGGCCGGATACCGGCTCCAGCTCGCCGGCGCCGGGGCCGCGGGCGGCGGCGGGGGCACCGGGAAGCGGGCCGCCTCGGCCTTGGCGTTCCGCGGCGGGAGGGCGAGTTGCAGGACGTCGGCGAGCGAGCCTGCGTAGCGGTCGGCCACCGCCCGGCACAGCGCCAGCAACGGCTCGCTGAGCACCGGCTCCGGCGAGACGACCTGGGCGAGCGCGGCCAGCGGCCCGCGGTAGTCGGACTCCGGGATCCGCTCGACGATGTAGCCGTCGAGCAGGCCCCCGCCCTCGCGGCGCCCCTCGCGCACCTTGCCGGTGCCCGCGCCGAACCGCACCCGCACCCGCACCCCGGGTTGGGCCTCGGCGTCCATGGCGGCGGGCACGGCGTAGTCCCAGAGCTTGTCCAGGTGCACGGGGCCCTTGTCCACCAGCACCCGTGCCACCGGCAGCCGGGGCGCCAGCGCGGCCCCCCGCCAGGTGCGCGGCTTGGCCCGCTCCGCCTTCGTCTCCCGCACGGTCTCCCGGATCAGGGCCAGTTGCTCGCCCTGCTCCCCCGGTTCCCGCCCGTTCTCCCTGCTCACAGCAACCAGTCTTAGCAGACGGCACCGACAACGGCGGGTGCGCGGGAACGGCCGAGGGCCCCGGACCGACCAGCGGTCCGGGGCCCTCGGTGGTAGCCCTGGTGGTGCGGAGCCTTTACAGGCCCGCGGCCTTGCGGAGGGCCTCCACCCGGTCGGTGCGCTCCCAGGTGAAGTCCTCCAGCTCACGGCCGAAGTGGCCGTAGGCGGCGGTCTGGGAGTAGATCGGGCGGAGCAGGTCGAGGTCGCGGATGATCGCGGCCGGGCGGAGGTCGAAGACCTCGCCGATGGCCTGCTCGATCTTGTCGGTGTCGACCGCGTTGGTACCGAAGGTCTCGACGAAGAGACCGACCGGCTCGGCCTTGCCGATCGCGTAGGCGACCTGGACCTCGCAGCGCGAGGCGAGGCCGGCGGCGACCACGTTCTTGGCGACCCAGCGCATCGCGTACGCGGCCGAGCGGTCGACCTTGGACGGGTCCTTGCCGGAGAAGGCGCCGCCACCGTGGCGGGCCATGCCGCCGTAGGTGTCGATGATGATCTTGCGGCCGGTCAGGCCGGCGTCGCCCATCGGACCGCCGATCTCGAAGCGACCGGTCGGGTTGACCAGCAGGCGGTAGCCGTCGGTGTCCAGCTTGATGCCGTCCTCGACGAGCTCGTTGAGGACGTACTCGACGACGAACTCGCGGATGTCGGGCGCCAGCAGCGAGTCCAGGTCGATGTCGCTGGCGTGCTGGGAGGAGACCACCACGGTGTCGAGGCGGACGGCCTTGTTGCCGTCGTACTCGATGGTGACCTGGGTCTTGCCGTCAGGGCGGAGGTAGGGGATGGTCCCGTTCTTGCGGACCTCCGAGAGCCGGCGCGAGAGGCGGTGCGCCAGGTAGATCGGGAGCGGCATCAGCTCGGGGGTCTCGTCGCAGGCGAAACCGAACATCAGGCCCTGGTCGCCCGCGCCCTGGCGGTCCAGTTCGTCGTCGTCGCCCTCGACGCGGAACTCGTGGGCGGTGTCGACACCCTGGGCGATGTCCGGGGACTGCGCGCCGATGGACACCGACACGCCACAGGAGGCGCCGTCGAAGCCCTTCTTGGACGAGTCGTAGCCGATCTCCAGAATCTTGTTCCGGACAAGGTTGGGGATGTCGGCGTACGCCTTGGTCGTCACCTCGCCGGCCACGTGCACCAGGCCGGTGGTGATCAACGTCTCCACGGCGACCCGAGAAGTCGGGTCCTCCTTGAGGAGCGCGTCGAGAATCGTGTCGCTGATCTGGTCAGCGATCTTGTCGGGGTGGCCCTCGGTGACGGACTCCGAGGTGAACAGGCGGCGGGACACATCGCTCCCTGGGGTTGCAGCGGCTGCTGGCTGATCATTTAGCGGAACGGCCGAGAGCTGCGCTCGGCCGGATCCGCTGCCAGTTTATCGGTCGAATGTGGCGTCCGGGCAATCAGTCTCGATTTATGGAACCCCCGTGACCTGGGACACCACTGACTCACGGTAGTGACGATCACCTTGTGGATCGGTCGGGTCAAGGGGGCACACCGATTTTTGGTGGCCGAATAAGGATGCTCGCCGGCCCGCCACGGAGGTTCCGCGCGGGTCGGCGGCGTCAGGGGCGGGACTAGGCCAGTCGGGGGACGGCCAGGTCCCAGACGGTGTCCGCGAGGGCTTCTTTCGGACCGTACGGGACGGGGGTCTCGGTGCCGTCAGTGGCCAGGATCACGGCCTCGTTCTCGGCCGAGCCGAAGGTCTTGTGCTCACCGACCTCGTTGACGACCAGGAGGTCGCAGCCCTTGCGGGCGAGCTTGGCGCGGCCGTTGGCGAGCACGTCGTCGGTCTCGGCGGCGAAGCCGACGACCAGCTGGCCGGGGCGGGCCCGGTCGGCGGAGAGCTCCGCGAGGATGTCCGGATTCCGTACCAGGGCGACCGGTTCCGGCTCCTGGCCCTCCTGCTTCTTGATCTTGCCGGTGGCGTAGACCGCGGGGCGGAAGTCGGCGACCGCGGCGGCCATCACCACCGCGTCGGCGTCCGCGGCGGCCTTCAGCACGGCCTCGCGCAGCTGCCGGGCGGTGCCGATGCGGACCACGTCCACGCCGGCCGGATCGGGCAGCTCGGTGTTGCCGGCGACCAGGGTGACCCGGGCGCCGCGGGCCGCGGCGGTGCGGGCGAGGGCGTAGCCCTGCTTGCCGGAGGAGCGGTTGCCCAGGTAGCGCACCGGGTCCAGCGGCTCGCGGGTGCCGCCGGCGCTGACCACGACGTGGCGGCCGGCCAGGTCCTGCGGCAGGCCCCTGGTGCCACGGGCCAGCACCTGGCGACACAGCTCGAAGATCTCCACCGGGTCGGGGAAGCGGCCCTTGCCGGTGTCGACGCCGGTGAGCCGGCCCACCGCGGGCTCGATGACCAGCGCGCCGCGGCGCCGCAGCGTGGCGACGTTCTCCTGGGTGGCGGGGTTCTCCCACATCTCGGTGTGCATCGCGGGCGCGAAGACCACCGGGCAGCGGGCGGTGAGCAGGGTGTTGGTCAGCAGGTCGTCGGCGAGGCCGTGGGCGGCCTTGGCCAGCATGTCGGCGGTGGCCGGGGCGACCACGACGAGGTCGGCGGCCTGGCCGATGCGGACGTGCGGGACCTCGTGGACGGACTCCCAGACCTCGGTGGTGGCCGGGTTGCCGGACAGCGCCGACCAGGTGGCCTCCCCGACGAAGTGCAGCGCCGAGGCGGTCGGCACGACGCGCACGTCGTGACCGGACTCCGTGAGCCGGCGCAGCAGCTCGCACGCCTTGTAGGCGGCGATCCCACCGCTCACCCCCAGGACGACCCTGGGCCGCTCCCGCTTGTCCATCGTTTCCCCGCTCCCCGAGCCTAGGTCCGAACGCATGACCCTCAACCTATGCCCTCCCGGCACACCAAGGGCCCGGCAGGGGCACCCCCAACGTGGAGCTGGGGGGACCCGCCGGGCCCTTGGTGAGGGTTGCGGTGCCGCTTACTGGCCGACGGGACCCTCGATGGCCTCCGAGGTCAGCAGACCGGCGTTGATCTCGCGGAGCGCGATCGACAGCGGCTTCTCGTGCACGTGGGTGTCGACCAGCGGGCCGACGTACTCCAGCAGGCCCTCGCCGAGCTGGGAGTAGTACGCGTTGATCTGGCGCGCACGCTTGGCGGCGTAGATCACGAGGCTGTACTTCGAGTCGGTGGCCTCGAGCAGCTCATCAATGGGCGGGTTGATGATGCCCTCGGGTGCGGTGATGGAAGAGGACACTCTCTACCTTCCGAAAGGGGATGAAGCAGGTGATGGCGCGCAGGCGCCGAAATCCGTGGCGCCGCGATCGGGACCGGAGTCAGTCGCCGGTGGTCCGGTCTTCAGGGCGGCGCAGCATCAAGGCTAGCAGCTCACGGCTGACGTCCTCGACGGAGGTGTTGACGAGCGTCACGTCGAACTCCTTCTCCGCCGCGAGTTCGATCCGGGCTGCCTCCAGGCGCCGGTCGATGACCTCGGGCGCCTCCGTGCCGCGGCCGGTGAGCCGGCGGACCAGTTCCTCCCAGCTCGGCGGGGCCAGGAAGACCAGATTGGCGTCCGACATGGACTCACGCACCTGGCGGGCGCCCTGCAGGTCGATCTCCAGCAGGACCGGCTCGCCGGCCTCCAGCCGGTCCAGCACCGCCTTGCGCGGGGTGCCGTAGCGGTTGCCGGCGAACTCGGCCCATTCCAGCAGCTCACCGTTGGCGATGAGCTTGTCGAACTCCTCGTCCTCGACGAAGAAGTACTGGACGCCGTGACGCTCCCCCGGGCGCGGCCTACGGGTGGTGGCCGAAACCGAGAGCCAGATTTCCGGATGGACCTTGCGCAGATGCGCGACGACCGTGCTCTTGCCGACCCCCGAGGGGCCGGAGAGCACGGTCAGGCGCGGTTGTCTGGCCGGGGGTACGGGGGCGGACCCCCGGGAGACTGCTGAACTCATGCAGCGATTATTCCAGCTACCCGGCGGTGCCGAGAAACTCAGGAACCCGTGCTGCCGAACTCACGCTCCAGCGATGCGATCTGGTTGGACCCCAGACCGCGCACCCGGCGGCTCTCGGAGATGCCGAGTCGCTCCATGATCTGCTTCGCGCGGACCTTGCCCACGCCCGGCAGGGACTCCAGGAGGGCGGAGACCTTCATCTTGCCGATGACATCGTTTTTCTGGCCCTGCTGGATGACCTCGTGCAGGGAGGCCCCGGAGTGCTTGAGCCGATTCTTGACCTCGGCGCGCTCCCGGCGAGCCGCGGCGGCCTTTTCGAGCGCGGCAGCGCGCTGTTCAGGGGTAAGGGGCGGAAGAGCCACGCCTACGTCACCTCGGATGTCGAACTGTCGGATACGGACCGGTGTGGAACCTAGTCGCCCCGCAACAGCGGAGCAACGAGCAACGCGCTTACGTGCAGTGCTCTCGACGGAGACTAGCGGCCGATCGCGCTGGAGTCAGCGAGAACAGACGAAAAGTCCTGGTCAGACTCAGCTGACCAGGACATTTCGGGACCAAATAACCGCGTTATGCGACGGCCGCACGCACTTCGTCGGCGCAGCGGGCCGCCGCCGCGCGCAGTGCGCCGGTGTCCGGACCGTGCTTCAGCACTCCCCGGCTCACGCTCGGGACCACGTTGCGGACCGCCTTGCCGAAGACGGTGGGCAGGTCCGCGGGGGTGGCGCCCTGCGCCCCGATGCCGGGCGCCAGCAGCGGGCCGTTGATCGCCAGGTCGAAGGCGGAGAGATCGCCGAGGGTGGCGCCGACGACCGCGCCGAAGGACCCCAGGGGCTCGGCCCCGGCGTTCTCGGCGGCGAGGTGGCCGAGCATGGTCGCGGCGACGCTGCGGCCGTCCTCGCGGACCGCCCGCTGGACCTCCGCACCCTCCGGGTTGGAGGTCAGGCCGAGGACGAAGAGCCCGGCGCCGCTCTGCCGCGCCAGCTCCACGGCGGGCTGCAGGGAGCCGTAGCCGAGGTACGGGGAGACCGTGAGCGCGTCCGAGAACAGCGGCGAGTCCGGGCGCAGGAACGCCTCGGCGTAGGCGCTCATGGTGGAACCGATGTCGCCGCGCTTGGCGTCCATGAGGATGAGCGCGCCGCGGTCCCGGGCCTCCTCGACGGCGGTCTCCAGGACGGCGATGCCGCGCGAGCCGAACCGCTCGAAGAAGGCCGACTGCGGCTTGAAGACCGCGACGTGCTCGCCGAGCGCCTCCACCACGGTCCGGGTGAACCGGGCCAGGCCCGCGACGTCGTCGTTCAGGCCCCAGTCGGCCAGCAGCGAGGCGTGCGGGTCGATGCCGACGCACAGCGGGCCGCGCTCGTCCATGGCACGGCGGAGACGCGCGCCGAAGGGCGGAAGAGAATCCAGCCGCCCGGAGGGCGACGTTGAGGGGCGGTGGTCGGGCGAGGGGCTGGCTGTCATCCGGTCACCTTCTTGTGGTCGGCGCCGACCGCGTCGGCGAGGGTGGCGTACGGGCTGTTGCGCAGGCGCGCGGCCAGGCCCTTGTGGATCGCGCGGCACCAGAACGGGCCCTGGTAGATGAAGGCGCTGTAGCCCTGGACGAGGGTGGCGCCGGCGAGGATGCGCTGCCAGGCGTCCTCGGCGGTCTCGATGCCGCCGACGCCGATCAGGGTGATCCGGTCGCCGACCCGGGCGTAGAGGCGGCGCAGGACCTCCAGGGAGCGCTCCTTGAGGGGGGCGCCGGAGAGGCCGCCGGTCTCGGCGATCAGCTTCGGGTCGGAGGCCAGGCCCAGGCCCTCGCGGGCGATGGTGGTGTTGGTGGCGATGATGCCGTCCAGGCCCAGTTCCAGGGCGAGGTCGGCGACCGCGTCCACGTCCTCGTCCGCGAGGTCGGGGGCGATCTTGACCAGCAGCGGGACCCGGCGGTCGGTGACCGTGCGGTCGGCGGCCTCGCGGACCGCGGTGAGCAGCGGGCGCAGGTGGTCTGTGGCCTGGAGGTTGCGCAGCCCCGGCGTGTTCGGCGAGGAGACGTTGACGACCAGGTAGTCGGCGTGCCGGGCCAGGCGCTCGGTGGAGGTGACGTAGTCGCCGATCGCCTCGGACTCCGGCACGATCTTGGTCTTGCCGATGTTGACGCCGACGGTGGTCGGGAAGACCGGGTTGCGGGCGGCCAGGCGGGCCGCCACCGCCGCCGAGCCGTCGTTGTTGAACCCCATCCGGTTGATCAGCGCGCGGTCCGGCACCAGCCGGAACAGCCGCTTCTTGGGGTTGCCGGGCTGCGGCTGGGCGGTGACCGTGCCGATCTCGACGTGGTCGAAGCCGAGCATGGTCATGCCGTCGATGGCGACGGCGTTCTTGTCGAAGCCGGCGGCCAGGCCGAACGGGCCGTGCATCCGGCGGCCCAGGGCCTCGGTGCGCAGCTCCTTGTGGCGGGGGGCGAGGGCGGCCGCGACGAAGGTGCGCAGCACGGGGAGGCGGGCGGCCAGGCGGATCCAGCGGAAGGCCAGGTGGTGGGCCTTCTCGGGGTCCATGCGCTGGAAGACCAGCTGGAAGAACAGGCGGTACATGGTGAGGTCAGGGCCTTTGCGCGAGGGGTCGGGTGGGCTCATGAAGAGGGGGACACCGCTGCGGTGTCCCCCTCTGCCGGCCTACTCCTCGCGGGCCGCGGTCAGTTGCCGGGCGTGCTCCTGGAGGGAGCGCACCCCGACGTCGCCGCGGGACGTCGCCTCGATGCCCTGAACGGCGGCGGCCAGCGCCTGGACCGTGGTCAGGCACGGGATGCCGCGGGCCACGGAGGCGGTGCGGATGTCGTAGCCGTCGAGCCGGCCACCGGTCCCGTAGGGGGTGTTGACGATCAGGTCGACCTGGCCGTCGTGGATCAGCTGGACGATGGTCTTCTCGCCGTTGGGGCCCTGGCCCTCGGACTGCTTGCGCACCACGGTGGCCTTGATGCCGTTGCGGCGCAGCACCTCGGCGGTGCCGGAGGTGGCCAGCAGCTCGAAGCCGTGGGCGACCAGCTCGCGGGCGGGGAAGATCATCGAGCGCTTGTCGCGGTTGGCGACGGAGACGAACGCCCGGCCCTTGGTGGGCAGCGCGCCGTAGGCGCCGGCCTGCGACTTGGCGTACGCCGTGCCGAAGACCGAGTCGATGCCCATGACCTCGCCGGTGGAGCGCATCTCCGGGCCGAGGACGGTGTCCACGCCGCGGCCCGAGGCGTCCCGGAACCGCGACCAGGGCATGACCGCCTCCTTGACGGAGATCGGCGCGTCCATCGGCAGCGTGCCGCCGTCACCGGTGCTGGGCAGCATGCCCTCGGCCCGCAGCTCGGCGATGGTGGCGCCGAGCGAGATCCGGGCGGCCGCCTTGGCCAGCGGGACCGCGGTGGCCTTCGAGGTGAAGGGCACGGTGCGCGAGGCGCGCGGGTTGGCTTCGAGGACGTAGAGGATGTCCCCGGCCATGGCGAACTGGATGTTGATCAGTCCGCGGACGCCGACGCCCTTGGCGATGGCCTCGGTGGAGGCCCGCAGCCGCTTGATGTCGAAGCCGCCGAGGGTGATCGGGGGCAGCGCGCAGGCGGAGTCGCCGGAGTGGATGCCGGCCTCCTCGATGTGCTCCATGACGCCGCCGAGGTAGAGCTCGTGGCCGTCGTAGAGCGCGTCCACGTCGATCTCGATGGCGTCGTCGAGGAACCGGTCGATGAGGACCGGGTGCTGGTCGATCAGGCCGGCGTGCCGCTCCAGGTACTCGGCCAGCGAGGGCTCGTCGTAGACGATCTCCATGCCGCGGCCGCCGAGCACGTAGGAGGGACGGACCATGACCGGGTAGCCGATCTCGGCGGCGATGCCCTTGGCCTCGGCGAAGGAGAAGGCGGTGCCGTACTTGGGGGCCGGCAGCCCGGCCTCGGTCAGCACCCGGCCGAACGCGCCGCGCTCCTCGGCGAGGTCGATGGCCTCGGGCGAGGTGCCGACGATCGGCACGCCGTTGTCCTTGAGGGCCTGCGCCAGGCCGAGCGGGGTCTGCCCGCCGAGCTGGACGATCACGCCGGCGACCGGGCCCGCCTGGGACTCGGCGTGCACGATCTCCAGCACGTCCTCCAGGGTGAGCGGCTCGAAGTAGAGCCGGTCGGAGGTGTCGTAGTCGGTGGAGACGGTCTCCGGGTTGCAGTTGACCATCACGGTCTCGTAGCCGGCGTCGCTGAGCGCGAAGCTGGCGTGGACGCAGGAGTAGTCGAACTCGATGCCCTGGCCGATGCGGTTGGGGCCGGAGCCGAGGATGATCACCGCGGGCTTCTCGCGGGCGGCGACCTCGGTCTCCTCGTCGTAGGACGAGTAGAAGTACGGGGTCCGCGCCGCGAACTCGGCCGCGCAGGTGTCGACCGTCTTGTAGACCGGGCGGATGCCCAGCGCGTGCCGGACCTCGCGGACGACGTCCTCGCGCAGGTCGCGGATGGCCGCGATCTGGGCGTCCGAGAAGCCGTGGCGCTTTGCTTCCGCAAGGATTTCCGGTTCGAGCTTGTCGGCGGCCGCGATCTCGTCCGCGACCTCCTTGATCAGGAAGAGCTGGTCGACGAACCACGGGTCGATCTTGGTGGCGTCGAAGACCTCCTGCGGGGTGGCGCCGGCCCGGATCGCCGCCATGACCGTGTTGATCCGGCCGTCGGTCGGGACCTGGGCCCGCTCCAGCAGTTCGGCCTTGTCGCCCGGCTCGCCGGTGAAGGCGAACTGGCTGCCCTTCTTCTCCAGCGAGCGCAGCGCCTTGTTGAGCGCCTCGGTGAAGTTGCGCCCGATGGCCATCGCCTCGCCGACCGACTTCATGGTGGTGGTGAGGGTGGCGTCGGCGGCCGGGAACTTCTCGAAGGCGAACCGCGGCACCTTGACCACGACGTAGTCGAGGGTGGGCTCGAACGACGCCGGGGTCTCCCGGGTGATGTCGTTGGGGATCTCGTCCAGGGTGTAGCCGACGGCCAGCTTCGCGGCGATCTTCGCGATCGGGAAGCCGGTGGCCTTGGAGGCGAGGGCGGACGAGCGCGAGACCCGCGGGTTCATCTCGATGACGATCACGCGACCGTCCTCGGGGTTCACCGCGAACTGGATGTTGCAGCCGCCGGTGTCGACGCCGACCTCGCGGATGATCGCGATGCCGACGTCCCGCAGGATCTGGTACTCGCGGTCGGTGAGCGTCATCGCCGGCGCGACGGTGATCGAGTCGCCGGTGTGCACGCCCATCGGGTCGAAGTTCTCGATGGAGCAGACGACCACGACGTTGTCGTGCTTGTCGCGCATCAGCTCCAGCTCGTACTCCTTCCAGCCGAGGATGGACTCCTCCAGGAGCACCTCGGTGGTCGGGGAGAGCGTCAGGCCCTGGCCGGCGATCCGGCGCAGCTCCTCCTCGTCGTGCGCGAAGCCGGAGCCGGCGCCGCCCATGGTGAAGGACGGGCGGACGACGACCGGGTAGCCGCCGAGCTCCTCGACACCCGCCAGGACGTCGTCCATGGAGTGGCAGATGACCGAGCGGGCGGACTCGCCGTGGCCGATCTTGCGGTTGACCTCCTCGACGACCTCCTTGAACAGGTCGCGGTCCTCGCCCTTGTGGATCGCCTCGACATTGGCGCCGATCAGCTCGACGCCGTACTTGTCGAGGACGCCGGACCCGTGCAGCGAGATCGCGGTGTTCAGGGCCGTCTGCCCACCGAGGGTGGGCAGGAGCGCGTCGGGGCGCTCCTTGGCGATGATCTTCTCGACGAACTCCGGGGTGATCGGCTCGACGTACGTGGCGTCGGCGATCTCCGGGTCGGTCATGATCGTGGCCGGGTTGGAGTTGACCAGGACGACGCGCAGGCCCTCGGACTTGAGGACCCGGCATGCCTGGGTGCCGGAGTAGTCGAACTCGGCGGCCTGACCGATGACGATCGGGCCGGAGCCGATGACCAGGACGGACTGGATATCGGTGCGCTTAGGCACGCTGGCCCTCCATCAGAGAAACGCTGTGCTGATTGTTGTCTCGCATGAGCTCGACGAACCGGTCGAAGAGGTACGCGGCGTCGTGCGGGCCGGCGGCCGCCTCGGGGTGGTACTGCACGCTGAAGGCCGGCTGGTCCAGGAGCTGGAGCCCCTCCACCACGTTGTCATTGAGGCAGACGTGGGAGACCTCGGCGCGGCCGAAGGGGGTGTCGGAAACCTTGTCGAGCGGCGCGTCCACGGCGAACCCGTGGTTGTGCGCGGTGATCTCGACCTTGCCGGTCGTGCGGTCCTGCACCGGCTGGTTGATGCCGCGGTGCCCGTACTTGAGCTTGTACGTGCCGAAGCCCAGCGCCCGGCCCAGGATCTGGTTGCCGAAGCAGATGCCGAACAGCGGCGTCTTCCGGGAGAGCACCTCGCGCATCACGGCGACCGGGTGGTCGGCGGTGGCCGGGTCGCCCGGCCCGTTGGAGAAGAACACGCCGTCGGGGTCGACCGCGTAGACGTCCTCGGCGGTGGCGGTGGCCGGCAGGACGTGCACCTCGATGCCGCGCTCGGCCATCCGGTGCGGGGTCATGCCCTTGATGCCGAGGTCGACCGCGGCGACGGTGAACTTCTTCTCACCGATCGCCGGCACGACGTACGGCTCCTTGGTGGCGACCTGCGCGGAGAGGTCGGCGCCCTGCATCTCGGGCTGCTGGCGCACCTCGGCGAGCATCGTGCCCTCGTCGGGCAGCGCGTTGCCGGAGAAGATGCCGACCCGCATCGCGCCGCGCTCGCGCAGGTGGCGGGTGAGCGCGCGGGTGTCGATACCGCAGATGCCGACGACGCCCTGGTGGCGCAGCTCCTCGTCGAGGGAGCGGCGGGAGCGCCAGTTGGACGGGACCCGGGCGGGGTCGCGGACGACGTAGCCGGAGACCCAGATCCGCGCGGACTCGGGGTCCTCGTCGTTCACGCCGGTGTTGCCGACGTGCGGGGAGGTCATGACGACGACCTGGCGGTGGTACGAGGGGTCGGTCAGCGTCTCCTGGTAGCCGGTCATGCCGGTGGAGAACACCGCCTCGCCGAAGGTCTCCCCCACGGCCCCGTAGGCACGGCCGCGGAAGGTGCGGCCGTCCTCCAGGACGAGTACGGCGGGGATTTTGCCGGTCCCCTTGGTGGAGGTCGTCATCGTGCGCCTTCCGTTTCGGTGTGCTCGGTGGTGTGCTCGGTGCTGCTGAGCTGGTTGATGGCCTCGACCCAGGCGGGGTGTTCGCCGGCCCGGTCGGAGCGGAAGCCGGAGTCGATCTGCTTGCCGCCGTGCTCCCAGGTGACGACCAGCAGGCCGCCCTCGGGGAGGACCTTGCCGGCGATCCCCTTGTCGAGACGGGCACCGCGCAGGGCGGCGGCCGGTACGAAGAAGTCGGTGGCGCCGGGCCGCACGACGTCCAGGCCCTGTTCGGTCAGGGTCAGTTCGGCCTTGCTGCGGGTGCCCAGGTCACGGGCGACGATCCGGTCGAGCCACTGCCCGGCGGTGGTCGAGCCGTGGTAGCGGCCGCTGAGGGTCAGCCGGGCCTCGCCCGCGTCGGCGGTTTCAGGCAGCGGCGGCTCGCCGCCGCCGGCCAGGGCGGTGGGGGGCGACGGGCGGGACGGCAGCTCGGGCAGATCGCCCTGGAGGGTGCCGCGCCACTTCCAGCCCTGGCGCATCAGCCAGTAGACGAAGACGACGAAGACCAGCAGACCGACCACCCATGCGATGCGTCCGGCCCAGTCGGTGACCGGGGCGGAGTGCGGCGCCGCGGCCAAGTGGATGAGTGAAGGAGTCACGCCAGCTTCCCGTCGACGAGCGTTTTACGGCCCCGCAGGAAGGTGTGGGTGACGCGTCCCGGCAGCTCACGGCCCTCGTAGGGGGTGTTGCGGCTGCGGGAGGCGAAACCGGCGGGGTCCACCTCTCCACGGTAAGCGGAATCGACCAGCGTGAGGTTGGCGGGCTCGCCGGCCGCGACGGGGCGCCCGTGGCCGGCCAGCTGCCCGATCCGGGCCGGGGTGGCGGACATCCGGTCGGCGACGCCGGCCCAGTCCAGCAGCCCGGTCTCGACCATGGTGTGCTGGACGACCGACAGCGCGGTCTCCAGGCCCACCATGCCCATCGCCGCCGCGGCCCACTCGCAGTCCTTGTCCTCGTGCGGGTGCGGGGCGTGGTCGGTGGCGACGATGTCGATGGTGCCGTCGGCGAGGGCCTCGCGCAGCGCCAGCACGTCGCGCTCGGTGCGCAGCGGCGGGTTGACCTTGTAGACCGGGTTGTAGCTGCGCACCAGCTCGTCGGTGAGGAGCAGGTGGTGCGGGGTGACCTCGGCGGTCACGTCGATGCCGCGGGACTTGGCCCAGCGGACGATCTCCACGCTGCCGGCGGTCGAGAGGTGGCAGATGTGGACCCGGGAGCCGACGTGCTCGGCGAGCAGCACGTCCCGGGCGATGATCGACTCCTCGGCGACGGCCGGCCAGCCGCCCAGCCCCAGTTCGGCCGAGACGACGCCCTCGTTCATCTGGGCGCCCTCGGTCAGCCGCGGCTCCTGGGCGTGCTGGGCGACGACACCGCCGAACGCCTTCACGTACTCCAGGGCGCGCCGCATGATCACCGCGTCGTCGACGCACTTGCCGTCGTCGGAGAAGACCGTGACGCCGGCCGCGGACTCGTGCATCGCACCCAGCTCGGCGAGCTTCTTGCCCGCCAGGCCGACGGTGACCGCACCGATGGGCTGCACGTCGCAGTAGCCGGACTCCTTGCCCAGCCGGTAGACCTGCTCGACGACGCCGGCGGTGTCGGCGACCGGGAAGGTGTTGGCCATGGCGAACACCGCGGTGTAGCCGCCGCTGGCCGCGGCCCGGGTACCGGTCAGGACGGTCTCGGAGTCCTCCCGGCCGGGCTCGCGCAGATGGGTGTGCAGGTCGACCAGGCCCGGCAGCAGGACCTTGCCGTCGGCCTCGACGACCTCGGCGCCCTCGGCGGACAGGCCGGCGCCGACCGCCTCGATGAACTCCCCGTCGATCAGGACGTCCTGCGGCGCACCACCGAGCACCTTCGCACCGCGGATCAGGATCTTGCTCATGGGTCTTACTTCTCCTCGGTACGGGGGTTGGTGAGGGCGGGCTCGTTGCCGCCGAGCAGCAGGTAGAGGACGGCCATCCGGATGGAGACGCCGTTGGCGACCTGTTCGACGACCGTGCAGCGGTCGGAGTCGGCGACCTCGGCGGTGATCTCCATGCCGCGGACCATCGGGCCGGGGTGCATCACGATGGCGTGCTCGGGCATCCGCGCCATCCGGTCGCCGTCCAGGCCGTAGCGGCGCGAGTACTCGCGCTCGGTCGGGAAGAAGGCGGCGTTCATCCGCTCGCGCTGCACCCGCAGCATCATCACGGCGTCGGACTTGGGCAGCACGCTGTCGAGGTCGTAGGAGACCTCGCACGGCCAGGTCTCGACGCCGACCGGCACCAGGGTGGGCGGCGCGACGAGGGTGACCTCGGCGCCGAGGGTGTGCAGCAGGGCGACGTTGGAGCGGGCGACGCGGCTGTGCAGGACGTCGCCGACGAGGGTGATGCGCTTCCCGGCGAGGTCCTGACCGAGCCCGGCGTCCGGGCCGACGAGCCGGCGCCGCATGGTGAAGGCGTCCAGCAGGGCCTGGGTGGGGTGCTGGTGGGTGCCGTCACCGGCGTTGATCACGGGGGCGTCGATCCAGCCGGAGGTGGCCAGCCGGTAGGGGGCGCCGGAGGCGCTGTGCCGGATGACGACGGCGTCGACGCCCATCGCCTCCAGGGTCTGGGCGGTGTCCTTGAGCGACTCGCCCTTGGAGACGCTGGAACCCTTGGCGGCGAAGTTGATGACGTCCGCGGAGAGCCGCTTCTCGGCGGCCTCGAAGGAGATCCGGGTCCGGGTCGAGTCCTCGAAGAAGAGGTTGCAGACGGTGCGTCCGCGCAGGGCGGGGAGCTTCTTGATCGGCCGGTCGGCGACCCGGGCCATTTCCTCGGCGGTGTCGAGGATCAGCACGGCGTCGTCCCGCGTGAGATCGGCGGCCGAGATGAGGTGACGCTTCATCCGGTTCTCTCCGGGTGTGAGGGAGGTGTACGGGAATGTCCGTCGAGCAGGCATGGGTGCGGGCCCGGGGTCACCGGGGTCCGTACGCGCGTGCGCTAGCGCTCGTCGGCCGGGACGGTCTGCTCGGCCGCCGAGGACGCGGCGTCGGAGCCGGGGCGGGACGGAGCGGAGCGCAGGCCGAGCAGCACGGCGTCGCGGCCGTCCTCCTCGGTGAGCTGGACCTTGACCGCCTCCCGCAGCGACGTGGGGAGGTTCTTGCCCACGTAGTCGGCGCGGATCGGCAGCTCTCGGTGGCCGCGGTCGACCAGGACAGCCAGCTGCACGGCACGCGGGCGCCCGATGTCACCCAGGGCGTCCAGGGCGGCGCGGATGGTGCGCCCGGAGAACAGGACGTCGTCGACGAGGAGGACCAGCCGGCCCTCGATGCCGTCGGTGGGGATCTCCGTGCGGGCCAGCGTGCGGGCCGGGCCCAGGCGGAGGTCGTCGCGGTACATCGTGATGTCGAGCGAGCCGACCGGAATGGCGCGACCGGTGATCTCCTCGAGCTTGGCGGCCAGCCGCCGGGCGAGGAATACGCCGCGGGTGGGGATTCCCAGCAGCACCACATCGTCCGCGCCCTTGGCGCGCTCGACGATTTCGTGGGCAATACGGGTCAGCATCCGCGCGATGTCGGGGCCTTCGAGCACCGGCCGGGCGGGAGCTTGCGTGCGCGAGTCGGAACTGCGTGCGTCCATACGAAACGGACCTCCTTCTCCGCCTCACGGGACGGACTTTAAAGGACGTCGGAATTACGGGGTTCAGGCTATCAGGAGGCCCTCGGGGACCCGTACGCCCCCCTGACGGGTGATGGTCTGCCCCATTCGGCTTGACGAAGTCAGATTACGCTGCGTAACCTCACAGTGAGTTACCAGCCACGCGGCGGAGCCGCATGTCGATACAGCCGTCTGGGGAGCTTTATGTCCAGCGAATACGCTAAACAGCTCGGGGCCAAGCTCCGCGCCATCCGTACCCAGCAGGGCCTCTCTCTCCATGGCGTCGAGGAGAAGTCCCAGGGCCGGTGGAAGGCCGTGGTCGTGGGGTCGTACGAGCGCGGCGACCGTGCCGTGACCGTCCAGCGCCTCGCGGAGCTCGCGGACTTCTACGGCGTGCCGGTGCAGGAACTGCTGCCGGGCACGACGCCGGGCGGCGCCGCAGAGCCGCCGCCGAAGCTCGTGCTGGACCTGGAGCGCCTGGCCCACGTACCGCAGGAGAAGGCCGGCCCGCTCCAGCGCTATGCCGCCACCATCCAGAGCCAGCGCGGGGACTACAACGGCAAGGTCCTCTCGATCCGCCAGGACGACCTGCGCACCCTCGCGGTGATCTACGACCAGTCGCCTTCGGTGCTCACCGAGCAGCTGATCAGCTGGGGCGTACTGGACGCGGATGCCCGCCGGGCCGTGCAGCACGAGGAGATCTGACCGGTCTCGCCCCTTCGCTTCACCAGCAGAAACGTACCGCCGCTCCGGGCTGCCCGGGGCGGCGGTCGGCGTATCCGGGGCTGCCACGGCCCCCAGGCGCTCGGATACGGACACGGGGCGCGAGGCGCAGACGAACGGGCCCGGAGCGATGTCGTATCGCTCCGGGCCCGTTCGGTGCCTCGGGTCTCGAGCCGATCAGCGGCCGTACGACCGGATCAGCGCGTCTCCTCGCGGCGCAGCCCCGGCTTCAGCTCCTTGAGCCGGGCCAGCAGGCCGTTGACGAAGGACGGCGAGTCGTCCGTGGAGAACTCCTTGGCCAGCTGCACGGCCTCGTCGATCGCCACCGCGTCCGGCGTGCCGTCCACCCACAACAGCTCGTAGGCCCCGAGCCGCAGGATGGAGCGGTCGGCCGCCGGCATCCGGTCCAGGTCCCAGTCGACCGAGTAGGTGGAGATCAGCTCGTCGATGCGGGCGATGTGGTCCGCGTACCCCTCGACGAGTTCCAGGGTGTACTCGTGCACCGGCGGCTGCCGGGGGTCGGTCCGGGCATGGCGCATCCAGTCCGCGAGCACGGACTGCACATCGGCACCGCGCTGGTCGGCCTCGAAGAGGATCTGGAAGGCGCGCTTACGGGCCTTGGTGCGGGCAGCCACGGTTAGCTGTTCACCCGGCCGAGGTAGTCGCCGGTACGGGTGTCGACCTTGATCTTCTCACCGGTGGTGATGAAGAGCGGGACCTGGATCTCGTAGCCGGTCTCCAGCGTGGCGGGCTTGGTGCCACCGGTGGAGCGGTCGCCCTGGAGGCCCGGCTCGGTCTCCTTGATGAGCAGCTCGACGGCGGCCGGCAGCTCGACGTAGAGAACCTGGCCCTCGTTCTGCGCGACGACGGCCTCGAAGCCCTCGAGCAGGAAGTTGGCGGCGTCACCGACGGTCTTGCGGTCGATGTGCAGCTGGTCGTAGGTGTCCATGTCCATGAAGACGAAGTAGTCGCCGTCCATGTACGAGAACTGCATGCCGCGCTTGTCGACGGTCGCCGTCTCGACCTTGGTGCCGGCGTTGAAGGTCTTGTCCACCACCTTGCCGGAGAGCACGTGCTTGAGCTTGGTACGGACGAAGGCCGGGCCCTTACCGGGCTTGACGTGCTGGAACTCGACGACGGACCAGAGCTGGCCGCCTTCGAGCTTGAGCACCATGCCGTTCTTGAGGTCGTTCGTGGAAGCCACGGTTGCGGAATCTCCTGGACTACAGGTGGTGGATACCGAGGAACCGCCCGCAGCGAGCCCGGTGGCTCACAGGGCGAGCAGCTCCTTGGTCGTGATCGTGAGTAGCTCGGGTCCGCCGTCCGCCTCGGGGCGGACGACGAGGGTGTCGTCGATCCGGACACCCCCACGGCCCGGGATGTGGACCCCTGGCTCGACGGTGACCGGCACGCAAGCGTCCAGTTTACCCATGGCGCCGGGTGACAACTGAGGGTCCTCGTCGATTTCGAGTCCGACACCATGCCCGGTCCACGGTCCGAGGCCGTCGCCGTGGCCCGCCGTCTCCAGGATATGACGGGTCACCCGGTCCACCTCGTGGCACTCCACGCCCGGTGCCAGCGCCTCCCGACCGGCCTTCTGGGCGGCGAAGACCAGGTCGTACAGCTCGATCTGCCAGTCCGCCGGGGTGGTGCCGATGACGAAGGTCCGGCCGATCTCGCAGCGGTAGCCGCGGTAGTTCGCGCCCAGCCCGACGGTCAGGAAATCGCCCTCCTCGACGCGCCGGTCGGTGGGCAGGTGCCCGGCACGCCCGGAGTTCGGGCCGGTGGCGACGGAGGTGGAGAAGGCCGGGCCGTCCGCGCCGTGGTCGACCAGGCGGCGCTCCAGTTCGAGCGCGAGGTGCCGCTCGGTGCGGCCGACCAGGATCGACTCCAGGAGTTCGCCCAGCGCCTGGTCGCTGATCTCGGCGGCGATCCGCAGGCAGGCGATCTCGTCGTCGTCCTTCACCAGCCGCTGCGCCTCGACGGCGCAGGCCAGGTCGGCGAGCCGCATCCGTGGGGCGACCTGGGACAGCGCCCGGTGGCGGGTGACGGTGAGGTGGTGCTCCTCGACGGCCAGGACCTCCGCGCCCGCCTTGGCGGCCAGGCCGGCGGCGGCCACGACGGGGTCGGTGTCGCGGGCGGGCAGCACCGTGACCCGCACGTCGTCGGCGGGCCGCCCCTCGGTGGGGTCGCCGGTCAGCGGACGGCAGCAGACCAGCACATCGCCGCCGGGGCCGCCGGGGCCGAGCAGCAGGGCGGCGCCGGGTGGGGTGCAGCCGGTGAGGTAGCGGACGTTGGCGGGGCGGGAGATCAGGGCGGCGGTACTCCCGGTTGCGGCGCAGCGGTCGCGCAGCTGCGCGCGTCGGACTGCGTACAACTCGGACATATCGCCAGCGTACGACCGGTCTCCCCGGGCGGCCGTTCGAGACGGCCGCCCGGGGGACGGGACCGGCTACCAGCTGGGCGGGCTGGCGAGGCTGCGGGCGACGACCTCGTCGAGGGCCCGCACGGTGGTGGCGACGTCGTGCTGGGAGTTGTCGACGATCGGCAGACCGGAGCCGTACCAGCCGGCCATCCGGCCGTGGATCCGGGCCACTTCCTCGTCGGAGAGGCGGCGGTTGCCGGAGCGTCGGGCGTTGCGCTCCAGGACGACCTCCAGGCCCGGGAGCAGCACGATCGGCAGCAGGCCGGGGCCGACGTGGCGTTTCCAGCCGCCGAGGCCGACCACCGGGCGGTCCGGAAAGACCGCGTCGTCGAGGATGCAGGAGATGCCGTTGGCGAGGAAGTTGCGGGCGGCGAAGCCGCAGGTGCGGCGGGCGAGCCGGTACTGCGCCTCGGAGTTGTCGTTCCAGCCGGACTGCGGGTCCGCGAAACCGGCCCGGACCCATTCCCGGACGTCGTCCAGGCTGATGTGCGCGGTCGGCACCCGCCGGGTGTCGGCCCAGTGCCGGGCGACGCTGGTCTTGCCGGCGCCGGCCGGGCCGATCAGCAGCACCGCGACGGCGGCGTGCGCGGCGTCCGGGGTGGCGTTGCTGGGCACCGGGACGAGGGCGCCGGGGGGCAGCTGGACGTGGCCGGTGATGTCCCCGCTGTGCTGGGCGGGCGGGTTCGGGTGCGGCGCGGCGGGCGGGTTCGGGTGCGGCGCGGCGGGCGGGGCCTGGTGGGGTGCGGGGGCGGGCCAGCCGCCCTGGCCCGGGGCGGCGGGCGCCGGCGGCGCGGGAGGGGGCGGCGGGACCGCGGGGGCGTGCGGCGCGCCGGGCGGGTGGGGCTGGCCGGGGTGCGGCGTCCAGTTCATGCTCATGCCGGCGCCTTGGGTGTGAAGCGGGCCGCGGGGCGGTGGCAGCGGAGCCCCCACTGCGTACTGCATCCGGTGGCTCTCCGTCTCGTGCGGTCGACGTGGTGCGGGGCGGCGCACCGGGCGGGGTGGCCCGGTGCGCCGTGACGACAACTGCGGGGCGGGTACGGGTCGTTGCCGTCCCACCGCCGGGTGGCGCTGCGGTGAACCGTACTCCCCCGGCGGCTGCCGGAAGGTGTCCCTACCCCCGGCGTCCGTCGAATGAACGGCCGGGGGGACGGGTGTGTGGCCGACGCGCCGGTCAGGCGTCCAGTTCCTCGGCGAGGGCGCGCAGCGCGAGGCGGTACGAGCCGATGCCGAAGCCGGCGACGGTGCCGCTGGCGACGGCCGCGATGACCGAGGTGTGGCGGAACTCCTCGCGGGCGTACGGGTTGGAGATGTGCACCTCGATCAGCGGGGCGGTCCGCTGGGCCGCCGCGTCCCGCATCGCGTACGAGTAGTGCGTGAAGGCACCGGGGTTGATCACGACCGGGAGGGAGCCGTCGGCCGCCTCGTGCAGCCAGCGGACCAGCTCGCCCTCGTCGTTGGTCTCCCGGACCTCGGTCTCCAGGCCCAGCTCCTTGCCGAGCCGGGCGCACTCGGCGACCAGCCCGGCATAGGAGGTGGCGCCGTAGACGTCGGGCTCACGGGAGCCCAGCCGGCCGAGGTTGGGACCGTTGAGGACCAGCACCCGGCGGCTCATGAGGCGATCTCCGCGTGCGCGGCGAGCAGCATCGCCGGGTCCGGGCTCTCCAGGACGACCGGCTTGGCCAGACCGTCCAGGACGATGAAGCGGAGCCGGTCGCCGCGGGACTTCTTGTCGACCTTCATGGTCTCCAGCAGCTTGGGCCACTGGTCGCCGCGGTAGCTCAGCGGCAGCCCGACGGAGGCCAGGACGGCGCGGTGCCGGTCGGCGGTGGCGTCGTCCAACCGGCCGGCGATCCGGCCGAGTTCGGCGGCGAAGACCATGCCGACGGAGACCGCGGCGCCGTGCCGCCAGTTGTAGCGCTCGTTCTTCTCGATGGCGTGGGCCAGGGTGTGGCCGTAGTTGAGGATCTCCCGCAGACCGGACTCCTTGAGGTCGGCGGAGACCACCTCGGCCTTGACCCGGATGGCCCGCTCGATCAGCTCGGCGGTGTGCGGGCCGTCGGGGCGCTTGGCGCCCTCCGGGTCCGCCTCGATCAGGTCGAGGATCACCGGGTCGGCGATGAAGCCGGCCTTGATGACCTCGGCCAGCCCGGAGACGTAGTCGTGGACCGGGAGGCTGTCGAGCGCGGCCAGGTCGCACAGCACCCCGGCCGGCGGGTGGAAGGCGCCGACGAGGTTCTTGCCCTCGGCGGTGTTGATGCCGGTCTTGCCGCCGACCGCGGCGTCCACCATGCCCAGGACGGTGGTCGGGACGGCGATCCAGCGCACTCCGCGCAGCCAGGTCGCGGCGACGAAGCCGGCGAGGTCGGTGGTGGCGCCGCCGCCCACGCCGACGATCACGTCGGTGCGGGTGAATCCGGTCTGGCCGAGCGCCTTCCAGCAGTACGCGGCGACCTCGGCGGTCTTGGCCTCCTCGGCGTTCGGCAGCTGGATGGCGATCGCCTCGTAGCCCTGGCCGGCCAGGTCCTCGCGCAGCGCCTCGCCGGTGGCGGCCAGCGCCTCGGGGTGCAGCACGGCGACGCGCTTGGCGGCGGTGCCGATCAGGCCGGGGAGTTCGCCCAGCAGCTGCCGCCCGACGAGGACCTCGTACGGATCGGTGCCGGCGGTACCGCCGACCTGGATGCGGGTGGCGTGCTCCGTCATGCCTGTTCCTCCCTGCCGGCGGGGCGCGCGTGCTCCGCGGCCGGCCGTAGCTCCAAAGCGTCCACGATCGCGTCGGCGACGGCCGCGGGGGGGCGGTCCCCGGTGGCGATCACGGCCCGCGCGACCTCGGTGTAGAGCGGGCGGCGCCGCTCCATCAGCTCGCGCCACTGCTTGCGCGGGTTGACCGCGAGCAGCGGACGGGGCGCGTCCAGCCCCACCCGCTTGACGGCGTCGGCGAGTTCGACGTCCAGGAAGACCACCGGCAGGCCGGTCAGCAGCTTCCGGGTGCCGTCGTCCATGATCGCGCCGCCGCCGAGCGACAGCACGCCGGGGTGGGTGTCGAGGGCGGTGCGGACCGCCTCCCGCTCCAGCTCGCGGAAGTGCCCCTCGCCGTCCTCGATGAAGATCTCGGCGATCGGCTTGCCGGCGGTGACGACGATGTCGGCGTCGGTGTCGCGGTAGCCGACGCCGAGCCGCTCGGCCAGCAGCGCGCCCACGGTGGACTTGCCGGCCCCGGGCGGGCCGACCAGCACGACGACGGGCGCGGTCACTTGATCGCCAGGTTGTCGAGGAAGCTGCGGACGTTGCGGTGGGTCTCCGGCACGCTGTCGCCGCCGAACTTCTCCACCACCGCGTCGGCCAGCACCAGCGCCACCATCGCCTCGGCGACGATGCCGGCGGCCGGGACCGCGCAGACGTCGGAGCGCTGGTGGTGCGCCTTGGTGGCCTCGCCGGTGGTGACGTCGATCGTCGCCAGCGCCCGCGGCACGGTCGCGATCGGCTTCATCGCGGCCCGGACGCGCAGGAGTTCACCGGTGGTCAGGCCGCCCTCGGTGCCGCCGGAGCGGCCGGAGGCGCGCTTGATGCCCTCGTCGGTGGCGACGATCTCGTCGTGCGCCTTGGAGCCGGGCACCCGCGCCAGGTCGAAGCCGTCGCCGACCTCGACGCCCTTGATGGCCTGGATGCCCATGAGGGCGGCGGCCAGCCGGGCGTCCAGCCGGCGGTCCCAGTGGACGTGCGAGCCGAGGCCGACCGGCACGCCGTAGGCCAGCACCTCGACGACGCCGCCGAGCGTGTCGCCGTCCTTGTGGGCCTGGTCGATCTCGGCGACCATCGCCTTCGACGCGTCGGCGTCCAGGCAGCGCACCGGGTCGGCGTCCAGCTTCTCGACGTCGGCGGGCGTGGGGTAGACGCCGTAGGGGGCCTTGGCCGAGGCCAGCTCGACGACGTGCGAGACGATCTCGATGCCGGCCGTCTCCTTCAGGAAGGAGCGGGCGACGGTGCCCAGGGCGACCCGGGCGGCGGTCTCGCGGGCGGAGGCGCGCTCCAGGATCGGGCGGGCCTCGTCGAAGCCGTACTTCTGCATGCCGGCGAGGTCGGCGTGGCCGGGGCGGGGCCGGGTCAGCGGGGCGTTGCGGGCCAGCGTGGCCAGCTCCGCCTCGTCCACCGGGTCGGCGGCCATGACCTGCTCCCACTTGGGCCACTCGGTGTTGCCGACCATGATCGCCACCGGGGAGCCCAGCGTCCGGCCGTGCCGCACGCCGCCGAGGAAGGTGACCTCGTCCTGCTCGAACTTCATCCGGGCACCGCGGCCATAGCCGAGCCGGCGGCGGGCCAGGGCGTCCGCCACCATCTCCGTGGTGATCGGCACGCCGGCGGGAAGGCCCTCCAGCGTCGCCACGAGTGCGGGGCCGTGCGACTCCCCCGCCGTCAGCCAGCGCAACCTGCTCAACGGTGCTCCTCAGTACTGCTCATATGCTGCTCATCCGCGTACGGTCTCCTCCGATCCTCCCACGTCGCACCGGTCGCGTGGCGCGCCGTCCAGGGTGCGGACCGAAGCGAGGCGGTCAGCGGGCCGCGAGCGCCGACTCGCCGGCCCGGCGCATCGCGGCGAGCGGCGCCGGCGCCCGGCCGGTCATCTGCTCGACCTGGAGGACGGCCTGGTGGACCAGGAGGTCCAGGCCGCCGACGACGGCGCCGCCGCGGTCGGCCCAGGCGGCGGCCAGCGCGGTCGGCCAGGGCTCGTAGAGCACGTCGAAGAGGGTGCCCGGCCGGTCGGGGACGGCGGCGGCGAGCGGGTCGGTGCTGCCCGCCGGGGTGGTCGCGACGACCAGCGGTGCCTCGAAGGCCGCGGCGGCGTCGTCCCAGGGGGCGGTGCGGACCGGGACCCCCAGCCGCTCGCCCCAGCCGCGCATCTCGTCGGCGCGCGCCGCGCTGCGGACGTACGCGGTGACCTCGCCGGTGCAGATCCGGGCGAGCGCGGCCAGCGCCGAGGAGGCGGTGGCGCCGGCGCCGAGCACGGCGGCCCGCTCGACCTGCTGGACGCCGCGTTCGCGCAGCGCGGCGAGCATGCCGGGGATGTCGGTGTTGTCGCCGCGCCGGCGCCCGTCGGGGGTGAACACGACGGTGTTGACCGCCTCCACGGAGGCCGCGGTGGGGCTGATCTCGTCCAGCAGCGGGATCACCGCGCGCTTGAGCGGCATGGTCAGCGACAGGCCCGCCCACTGGGGGCCGAGCTTCTCCAGGAACGCGGGCAGGGCCGCCTCGTCGACCTCGTACCGGCCGTACTCCCAGCCGGTCAGACCGAGTTCGTCGTAGGCGGCGCGGTGCAGCACCGGCGAGAGGGAGTGCGCGATGGGCGATCCGAGGACCGCCGCCTTCTTGTGCTCGGGGCTGTGGGACACCGGTCGGCCTTCAGTTTCCGTTCTGCTTCTGTTCTTGCTGCCGCTTGTTGAATTCCTGGACGAGCTTCGAGTGGTCGGCGTAGTTGGTGGTGAAGTCCGTCTTCTTGCCGTCCACCGAGATGAAGTAGAGCCACTTCTCGGAATCGTCCGGATTGATCGTCGCCTTCAGTGCGTCGGCGCCGGGGTTTCCGATCGGACCGGGCGGCAACCCCCGGTAGAAGTACGTGTTGTAGGGGTCGTCGAAGTTCCGGATCTCCTTCGTACCGATATTGATCTTGCTCTGGTTCTTGAGGTAGTTGAACGTCGAGTCGAATTCCAGCTTCTGGTTCGTGGCCGTGTTCGTCGGGGCCAGCCGGTTGTAGACGACGGCCGCCATCTTCCGGAAGTCATCGTGCGTCATGCCCTCGGCCTGGGTGAGGCTGGCGACGGTGATGAGCTGGAGCGGAGAATCCAGATGGAATTTCTTGGCGTTCGTTTCGAGATCGTACTTCTGGTATTCCTGGTTGGCCCGCGAGATCATCTGCCGGAGCACGTCCGCGGGTTTGGCGTGATCGCCGACGCTGTAGGTCGAGGGGTAGAGGAAGCCCTCCAGCGGGTCCTTGATCTTCGGGGAGTCGTCGGCCCAGGACGGCAGGCCGAGGTTCTTGGCCTGGCTGTGCGCGATCTCCTTGGTGGTACCCGTCTTGAGCTTGAGCTTCTTGTCGATCAGCTCGTAGACCGCGCTGGAGCGCAGGCCCTCCCGGATCGTCAGACCGTTGCGGCTCTTGGGATCCAGCATGAGGTCGATGGCGGCCGCCGCCGACATCTGCTTGCGCAGCGTGTACGTCCCGGGCTGAAGGCTCTGCGCCTTCTTGTTGTCGCCGGCGGCCTCGGTGAACGCGCCGGCGCTCTTGATCACGCCGTCGCGGGCGAGGATCGTGCCCATCTCGGAGAGCAGCACCCCGTCCGGGATCTGCACCTGCACCTCACCAGTGCCCTCGCCCTCGTAGTCGGGGGACGAGCCGAAGTGGCGCATGAAGAAGTCGTAGCCGAAGTAGCCGACGCCGCCGACGACTCCGGCCAGGGCGAGGGTCACGACCAGGCAGGCGGTACCGCTGCGCCGCTTGTTCTTCTTGTTCTTGTTCTTCCGGCCCCGGCGGTCGCGGCCGGACTGCCGGTCGTCCTCGTCGTCGTAGCCCTCGTCCTCGGCGTCCGGGTCGTCGGCGAAGAACGGGTGGTCCCGCTCCGGGGCGCGCGGCTCCAGTCCGTCGGCGTCCGGTGCCGCCCGCCAGTCGTCGCCGGCGCCCGGCTCGTCGTGGTGCGGGCCGGCCTGCGGGTGCTGCTGCGGTCCGGGGTCCGGCGGGTAGTCGGCCGGCCGCTGCGGGTGCGGGGCCTGTCCGTAAGGCTGTCGGTGCGGGTCCGCCGGGGCCTGCTCCGGCATCCCGTGCTGCGGGGCCGGCGGCTGGGCGGGAATCTGCTGGGTCCCGTCGAGCGGGTAGCCGTCCTGGCCGGCGTAGTACTCCTGGCCCGCGTACTCCTGGCCCGCGTAGTGCTGGCCGGTGTGCTGGGGGGCCCGGTAGTCCTGGCCCGGCTGGAGGTACGGATCGGGCTGCGGGTGCTGCCCGTAGGGGTCGTACGGGTCGTACGACCCCTGGCCTCCCGGCTGCTGGGTGCCGTCCCAGCCGCCGTGGCCCGCCGGGTACTGCTGGGGGTGCTGCTGCTGGTGCTGCGGGTGCGGGTGCTGCGGGTGCTGCTCGTGGGGGTACTGCTGGTGGGGATACCCGGCGGGCTGCTGTCCGGCCCACTGCGGCTGCTGGTCCTGGCTTCCGTACGGACCCCGGTCTCCGTAGAGCGGGTCGTCGGGATGCCACGGTTCGGAGCCGTAGCCCCGGCCATACTCGGTCATCGATCCCCTAGAGCCGCGAGGCGGGGCGCTCCATCCGGGCAGCGCCTGACGTACCGTTCCGCCTCTACTTGCACGCGCGGCTGTTCGAACCGCCGCCACAACGCGCGGAACGTTACCGTACCGCGATCAGATGACCACTTCGACGGGCTCCCCGGGCGGCCGCCCGGAGGTCCGTTCGGTCTCCAACGCGCTCTGGAGGATGACCACCGCGGCGGCCTGGTCGACCACCGAGCGGCCCTTCTTGCTGCGGACGCCGGAGGCCCGCAGCCCGTGGGTCGCGGTGACCGTCGACATCCGCTCGTCGACCAACCGGACCCCGACGGGGGCGATGTTCCCGGCGAGTTCCTGGGCGAAGGCCCGGACCTTGGCCGCGGCCGGCCCCTCTCCCCCACTGAGGGAGCGGGGCAGGCCGACCACGACTTCGAGCGGCTCGTACTCCTCGACGATCGCCTTGAGCCGCCGGTGCGCCGCCGGGACGTCCCGCCCCGGCACGGTCTCGACGGGGGTGGCGAGGACCCCGTCGGGGTCGCACGAGGCGACCCCGATCCGGGCGTCCCCGACATCCACGGCGATGCGGCGGCCGCGTCGCATCTCACTCACGGCCGTCAGGCCGCCTCGGCCACGAGGCGCTCGACGGCCTCGACGGCCTCGGGCACCGCGGCGGCGTTCTGCCCGCCGCCCTGGGCGACGTCCGGCTTGCCGCCACCGCCACCGCCGAGCGTCTTGGCGGCGGTACGGACCAGGTCGCCGGCCTTGATGCCGCGCTCACGGGCGGCCTCGTTGGTGGCGATGACGGTCAGCGGACGGCCGCCCGCCACGGTGAACAGGGCCACCACCACGGCGCGGTCGCCCTGGATCCGGCCGCGCACGTCGAGGACCAGCTTGCGCAGGTCGTCGGCGGAGGTGCCGTCCTGGACCCGGGCGGCGACCAGGGCCACCCCGCGGACGTCCTTGGCGCCCTCGGCCAGCCCGGCCGCGGCCTGCAGCACCTTCTCCGCGCGGTACTTCTCGATCTCCTTCTCGGCGTCCTTCAGCTTGGCCAGGACACCGGAGATCTTCTCCGGCAGCTCCTCCGGGCGCCCCTTGACCAGCTCGGTGAGCTGCGAGACGACGGTGTGCTCACGGGCCAGGAAGCGGTAGGCGTCCACGCCGACCAGGGCCTCGACACGACGCACGCCGGAGCCGATGGAGGACTCGCCGAGCAGCTTCACCAGGCCCAGCTGGGCGGTGTTGTGGACGTGCGTACCGCCGCACAGCTCCTTGGAGAAGTCACCGATGGTGACGACGCGGACCCGCTCGCCGTACTTCTCGCCGAACTCGGCGATGGCGCCCTGCTTCTTGGCCTCGTCCATGCTCATGACCTCGGCGTGCACATCGAGTTCACGGGCCAGGACGTCGTTGATCTTCTGCTCGACGTCGGTGAGGACCGAGCCGGGCACCGCCGTCGGCGAACCGAAGTCGAAGCGGAAGCGGCCCGGGGAGTTCTCCGAACCGGCCTGGGCGGCCGTCGGGCCCAGGGCGTCGCGCAGCGCCTGGTGGGTGAGGTGGGTGGCGCTGTGGGCGCGGGCGATGGCCCGGCGGCGCTGGATGTCGATGCCGGCGTACGCGGCGGAGCCGAGCACCACCTCGCCGACCTGCACCACGCCCTTGTGGACGATGACGCCGGGGACCGGCTGCTGGACGTCGCGCACCTCGACGACGGCGCCGTTGTCCAGCTTGATGCGGCCGGTGTCGGCGAGCTGGCCGCCGCCCTCGGCGTAGAACGGCGTGCGGTCCAGCACGACCTCGACCTCGTCGCCCTCGTGGGCGGCCGGGGCGGAGGCGCCGTTGACCACCAGGCCGACGACGGTGGACTCGCCCTCGGTGTCGGTGTAGCCGGTGAAGACCGAGGAGCCGGAGGAGTCGGCGATCTCGCGGTACGCCGACATGTCGGCGTGGCCGTGCTTCTTGGCCTGGGCGTCGGCCTTGGCGCGCTCCCGCTGCTCCTTCATCAGGCGGCGGAAGCCGTCCTCGTCCACCGACAGGCCCTGCTCGGCGGCCATTTCGAGGGTGAGGTCGATCGGGAAGCCCCAGGTGTCGTGGAGCAGGAACGCCTTGTCGCCGGCGAGCACCGTGCCGCCGCCGGCCTTGGTCTCGGTCACCGCGCTGTCGAGGATGTTGGTGCCGGCCTTGAGGGTCTTGAGGAAGGCGGCCTCCTCGGCGAGGGCGACCGTCTCGATCCGCTTGCGGTCCTCCAGGAGCTCCGGGTACTGCTGCCCCATCGCCCGGATGACCACGTCGAGCAGGTCGCCGACGACCGGGCCGGTGGCGCCGAGCAGCCGCATGTTGCGGATGGCGCGGCGCATGATGCGGCGCAGGACGTAGCCGCGGCCCTCGTTGCCGGGGGTGACGCCGTCGCCGATGAGCATCGTGGAGGTGCGCATGTGGTCGGCGACCACGCGCAGCGAGACGTCGGAGTCGACGGCGGCGCCGTAGCGGACGCCGGTGAGCTCACCGGCCTTGTCGATGACCACGCGGAGGGTGTCGGTCTCGTACATGTTGTGCACGCCCTGCAGGATCATGGCGAGGCGTTCCAGGCCGAGGCCGGTGTCGATGTTCTTCGACGGCAGCTCGCCGAGGATCTCGAAGTCCTCCTTGCCGAGGCCCTGGCCGCGCTCGTACTGCATGAAGACCAGGTTCCAGATCTCCACGTAGCGCTCGTCGTTGACGGCCGGGCCGCCCTCGACGCCGAACTCGGGGCCCCGGTCGTAGTTGATCTCCGAGCACGGGCCGCAGGGGCCCGGGACGCCCATGGACCAGTAGTTCTCCTTCTTGCCCAGGCGCTGGATGCGCTCCTTGGGCACCCCGACGACCTCGTGCCAGATGCGCTCGGCCTCGTCGTCGTCCAGGTAGACGGTGATCCAGAGCTTCTCGGGCTCCAGGCCGTAGCCGCCCTCCGCCACGGGAGTCGTCAGCAACTCCCAGGCGTACTTGATGGCGCCTTCCTTGAAGTAGTCGCCGAAGGAGAAGTTGCCGCACATCTGGAAGAACGTGCCGTGCCGGGTGGTCTTGCCGACCTCTTCGATGTCCGGCGTGCGGACGCACTTCTGGACGCTGGTGGCGGTCTTGAACGGGGGCTTGACCTCGCCGAGGAAGTACGGCTTGAAGGGGACCATGCCCGCCGGGACCAGGAGCAGCGTCGGGTCGTCCGCGATGAGCGACGCCGACGGCACGACGGTGTGCCCGCGCTCTTCGAAGAAGCGCAGCCAGCGGCGGCGGATTTCAGCCGACTCCATCAGTGGTCCTCATTTCCGGTCGGTCCGGTCAGGCCGGGTGTTCTCGTGGTTCGGTAGGGCAGGTGAGGCACCGCACGGCGCGGTGCGGGCAGCTCGCGCACCTCAGTGGGCTCCGCGAGCCCGAGGGCGTCGTGCAGTTGCTCTTCACGGTCCGCCATTCCGGCCCGTACGTCCAATGCAAATTGACGCAGCCGGTGGCCGGTCTCGACGGCCTTGTCCGCGGCCTGCGCGGCGAGGCTGTCGGGCTGCAGCTTGCGCAGCTTCTGGTGGACCTTGTTGGTGGCCCACACCCCGGCGGCGGCGCCGGTGGTGAACCAGAATGCACGGCGGAACATCGCGGTGATCAGTCCTTGGAGCGACGGGAGCGGCGCCCGCCACGGCGGGCGCCGGGCAGGGTGCGGCCGACGACGACGGTGCGGTCCGGCTCGGGCAGGCCCTTCTTGCCGATCGCGCGCCGTACGCCGTAGCCGAACGCGGCGACCTTGACCAGCGGCCCGCCGAAGGCGGAGGAGACGGTCGAGGAGAGCGCCGAGGCGTTGGCGGTGACCTCTTGGACGTCGGCGGCGATGGCGTCGACGCGGGCGAGCTGGGTGTGCGCGGAGCGAACGGTCTCGGACGCGTCGGCGAGGAGCGGAACGGCCTGTTCGGACACCTGGGTCACCATCTTGGTGGTCGCCTTGAGGGTCTGTGCGAGCCTCACCAGCACGAGGGCGAGGAACGACACGAGGATCGCCCAGAAGACGGCCACGAGGATCCCGGCCACCTCTCCACCGGACACGCTGGCACCACACTCCGACTGGTCTGCTCTGGTCTGGTCTCGTCCTGCTCGAACGGCAACCTTGACCTTATCGCGCCGTGACTGTCCGTCCGTACCGCGTCGCCGTTCCCGTCCGGGTCACCAAGAGGCGAGAGCGCACGGTCCGTTGCGGGTCGACCACGCTCCGTCGGGTGAGCGGCGCCTCGCGCGGCGGCGCCGCCCGCCGCCGCGGGACGCGGCCATCGCCCCTCGCCGGACGGTCCGGCCCGACGGCGCCGCGCACGCCCACCGGGGACGGGGCTCGACAACCCCTGAACTCCCGCTCGCGGGAAGGGAGTTGACCGCCTGATCGGCAGTCCGGGAGGTGCGGATCACCGCCCCGGAAACACGCCGGCCCGCCGGCTCCCCGTCCACGAGTGGAGGGGAGCCGGCGGGCTGAGCGGTGTGCCGGCCGAGTGGATCAGCGGGCGTAGTACTCGACGACGAGCTGCTCGTCGCAGATCACCGGGATCTCCTTGCGGTTGGGGTCCCGGTCCAGGCGGAACGCCAGCGCCTGGAGGTTGACCTCCAGGTAGCGCGGGGTCTCGCCGTCGGTGGCGTAGCCACCCTCGCGGGCAACCTGGAAGGGGTGCTTCTCGCGGCTGCGCTCGCGGACCATCACGACGTCGCCGGGGCGGACGCGGAAGGACGGCTTGTCGACCTTGCGGTCGTTCACCGAGATGTGGCCGTGCACGACCATCTGGCGGGCCTGGTAGATGGTCCGGGCCAGACCGGAACGCAGGACGAGCGCGTCCAGACGGCGCTCAAGCTCGACGATCAGGGCCTCGCCCGTCTTGCCTTCGACCTTCCGAGCGCGGTCGTAGGCACGGACCATCTGGCGCTCACTGATGTCGTACTGAGCGCGCAGACGCTGCTTCTCCAGCAGGCGGACCTTGTAGTCGCTGGTCTGCTTGCGGCCACGGCCGTGCTCGCCGGGCGGGTAGGGACGGGCCTCGAAGTACTTGACTGCCTTCGGCGTCAGCGCGATGCCGAGCGCGCGGGACTTCTTGACCTTGGGACGCGACTGGTTCACGTGGAACGTTCCTCCATGTAAGTTAGGTGAGGCTTACCTTAGCGCGAGGAGAACGCATGTTTCGACCTGGGATCCACCTGGCCGGCGCGGACCGCACCGGAACGGGTCAGCCGCGTCCCGTGGAAGACGCCCAGCGGCCCTCGGCGGCTGAGCGCGTACGAACTCTCGTCGACTCCCATGGTATGGCGTCGCTGGACATCCCCGGAGTCGAGGATTCCGACGAGGCCGGCCTCTCGGCCCCCGTCTGCCGGACCGTGACGCCCGAAGGAGACGTGCTGCTCTTGGTTCCTGGGGGTTCCGCGGCCGCTCGGGCCGCCGCGCACGCCCAGGACGACGACCTTCCCGCCGTGATGGAGATCACGGATGTGGCGCCGGTTTCGGTGCCCTACCGGATCCGCGGCCGCGCCTGGGTGGCCGGCTGGCTCACCCCCGTGCGCAACGAGCAGCGCGCCCGGGCCGCGATGCTGCTCGCCGAGCGGCACCCGGTGGGCGAGCTGCTGGGCATCGACGAGGCCCTGGCACCGGACCCGGCACCGGGCCTCTACGGGCGGCCCGCCTGGATGCTGCTGCGCCTGGAGGTCGGCGAGGGTGCGGTGGACGACCTGTGGGGCGCGGAGCCCTTCGAACCGGAGGAGTTCGCCGCCGCGGCACCCGACCCGCTGGTCGCCCACGAGGCGGAGCTGCTCCAGCACCTGCACACGGCCCACGCCGAGCAGGTGCGCGGGCTGTGCGCGCTGCTCGGCGAGCGCGCCGAGGTCTGCGGGCTCGGCGACCGGGCCGTGCCGGTGGGGCTGGACCGCTTCGGGCTGCGGGTCCGCTTCGTTCAGGGGTCCGGGGGGCGTCCCCCGGGGGACGGCGGCACCGACCGCGACCGGCGGACCTTCGACGCCCGCTTCGACTTCCCCGAGCCGGTCCGGGACATCGTCGAGCTGCGCCGGGCGATGCACGTCCTCTTCGAGGCCGCGGCGAGCTGACCGCCCGGCCCGGCCGCGCCGGGCACCGGCCGGTCAGTCGCCGCCGCTCTCGCCGCGCAGCCGGGCCCGCACCCGCTCGGCGACATCGGCGTAGCGCGCCTCGGTGCCGTGCCGGGTGGGGGTGTAGTAGCGCGTGCCGTGCACCGCGTCCGGGGCGTACTGCTGGGCCGCGATGCCGCCCGGCAGGTCGTGCGGGTACTGATAGCCCTGGCCGTGACCGAGCTTCTGGGCGCCCTTGTAGTGACTGTCGCGCAGGTGCGCGGGCACCGGCCCGGCCTTGCCGGCGCGGACGTCCGCCAGCGCGGCGTCTATCGCCAGATACGCGGCGTTCGACTTCGGGGCGAGGGCGAGCGCGATGGTGGCCTGGCTCAGCGTGATCCGGGCCTCGGGGAAGCCGATCAGCGCCACCGCCTGGGCGGCGGCCACCGCCGTCTGCAGTGCCGTCGGGTCGGCCAGGCCGATGTCCTCGCTGGCCGAGATCATCAGGCGGCGGGCGATGAACCGCGGGTCCTCCCCCGCCTCGATCATCCGCGCCAGATAGTGCAGCGCGGCGTCCACATCGGAGCCGCGGATGGACTTGATCAGGGCGCTGGCGACGTCGTAGTGCTGGTCGCCGGCCCGGTCGTACTTCACCGCCGCGCGGTCCACCGCCTCCTCCAGCGTCTGGAGGGTGATCTCCTGCTCCCGCTTGGCCAGCGCCGATCCGGCACCGGCCTCCAGGGCCGTGAGCGCCCGCCGGGCGTCGCCGCCCGCGATCCGCAGCAGATGGGCCTCGGTGTCCCCGGGGAGGGTGACCGCCCCGCCGAGCCCGCGCTCGTCGGTCAGTGCCCGGCGCAGCAGGCCCCGCAGGTCGTCGTCGGTGAGCGGTTCGAGGGTCAGCAGCAGGGAGCGGGAGAGCAGCGGGGAGATCACCGAGAAGTACGGGTTCTCGGTGGTGGCGGCGATCAGCGTCACCCAGCGGTTCTCCACCGCCGGCAGCAGGGAGTCCTGCTGGGCCTTGCTGAAGCGGTGGATCTCGTCGAGGAAGAGGACGGTCTCCTTGCCGTAGCCGCCCGAGGCGCGGCGGGCGCCGTCGATGACCGCCCGGACCTCCTTGACGCCGGCCGTGATCGCGGAGAGCTCCACGAAGCGCTTGTTCGTCGCCTGGCTGACGACGTACGCCAGGGTCGTCTTGCCGATGCCGGGCGGGCCCCACAGGAACACCGACGACGGGCCCGCCGGGCCTCCGGCACCCTCACCGACCAACCGCCGCAGCGGCGAGCCGGGCTTGAGCAGATGCTGCTGCCCGACGACCTCGTCGAGGGTGCGGGGGCGCATGCGTACGGCGAGAGGGGACCCCGCCGGGTCCTTCTCCTGACGGTCTTCCGCGGCGGCGGTGAACAGGTCGGGCTCCACGCCTACGGAGCCTATGTCACCCCACTGACAACGCCCCGGCCGCCGGGGTCGGCGGGCCGGGGCGGGGAACGGTTCCGGACGGGTCCGGAAAGGCTCCGGGGCGGCTCAGAGCAGGCTGCTCCAGTACGACCACCAGCGGGTCAGGATCAGCAGCGCGATCACGCCGTACCAGAGCACCGGGACCACCCAGTGGAACTCCAGGACCGCGTCGCGCAGCCCCCGGGGCGCCGGGATGATGCCGTGCTTGAGGTTGTGCACGGTGGTGTACCAGAACATCAGGACGGTCACGCACCACGTCAGCGTGCACCACAGGCAGAGCGCGTTGATGTCGTAGAGCGACTGGGTCATCAGCCACATGCAGAAGACCGCGGCCAGCAGCGTGCCGACGTTGAGGCCGAGCCAGTACCAGCGGCGGAAGCGGGCACCGGCCAGCAGGGCCATGCCGATCGCGACGACCACCCCGAAGCCGACCAGTCCGGCCATCGGGTTGGGGAAGCCGAAGACCTCCGCCTGCTTGCTCTGCATGACGCTGCCGCAGGAGATGATCGGGTTGAGGCTGCACGCCGGCTTGAAGTTCGGGTCCTTCAGCAGCTCGAACTTGTCCAGGGTGATGACCCAGGCAGCCAGCCCGCCGAGCGCACCGGTGATCACCAGGAGCAGGGCGAAGGCGCGACCGGAGCCGGTCGTCTCCGCGGCGCCCACGTGGTCGTCGTCGGTGGACACGTCGTCAAGCTCTGTCGTCGTCATATGGCCGTTCCGTCGGTCCCGTGGGAGGTGTCACCCGGCCGGCGGACCCGGCCGCGACCTTCATTGTGCCGCACCTCCCTGTGAACCCGGGGCGCTCTGCGCGGATCCGGGGTGATGCGGCGCGGCCGCCGTTGACGCGAGGGGCCCGGACGGCGCACTGCCGTCCGGGCCCCTCGGGATCTGTCGGGTCGGGCTCAGCCCAGCGCCCGCCGGACCTCGTCGACCACCGCGTCCAGCGCGATCGGGGTCTGCTCGCCGCTCACCAGGTCCTTGAGCTGGACCACGCCCTCGGCCAGGTCCCGCTCCCCGGCGACCAGGGCCAGCCGGGCACCGGAGCGGTTGGCGGACTTCATGGCGTTCTTCAGGCCCTTGCCGCCGTACGCGAAGTCGGTCGCGACACCGGCCCGGCGCAGCTCGGTGACCTTGCCGAACAGCACCCGGCGGGCCTCCTCGCCGAGCGGGACGGCGTAGACGGCGGTGGCGGCCGGGATGTCGAGGGTGATGCCCTCGGCCTCCAGGGCCAGCACCGTGCGGTCCACGCCCAGCGCCCAGCCGACGGACGGCAGCGCGGGGCCGCCGATCATCTCGGACAGGCCGTCGTAGCGGCCGCCGCCGCCCACCGCGGACTGCGAGCCCAGGCCGTCGTGGACGAACTCGAAGGTGGTGCGGGTGTAGTAGTCCAGGCCGCGGACCAGCTTCGGGTCGTCCTCGAAGGCCACGCCCGCCGCGGTCAGCAGCTCACGCACCTGCTCGTGGTAGGTCTTGCACGCCTCGCAGAGGTAGTCGCGCAGCATCGGCGCGCCGATCAGCTGCTCCTGGACCGCCTCGCGCTTGTCGTCCAGGACCCGCAGCGGGTTGATCTCGATCCGGCGGCGGGTGTCCTCGTCCAGCTGCAGCCCGCGCAGGAAGTCCTGGAGCGCGGCGCGGTAGACGGGGCGGCACTCCTTGTCGCCGAGCGAGTTCAGCAGGATCCGGAAGTCGCGCAGGCCCAGCGAGCGGTACGCCTGGTGGGCCAGGATGATCAGCTCGGCGTCCAGCGCCGGGTCCTCCGCACCGATCGCCTCGGCGCCGACCTGCGAGAAGTGCCGGTAGCGGCCCTTCTGCGGGCGCTCGTAGCGGTAGTACGAGCCGGAGTACCAGAGCTTGACCGGGAGGTTGCCGCCCTTGTGGAGGTTGGCCTCCAGCGCGGCGCGCAGCACGGAGGCGGTGCCCTCGGGGCGCAGGGCGAGCTTGTCGCCGCCCTTGGTCTCGAAGGCGTACATCTCCTTGGTGACGATGTCGGTGGACTCACCGACACCGCGGGCGAACAGCTCGACGTTCTCGAAGCCGGGCGTCTCGATGTAGCCGTAGCCGGAGTTCCTCAGCGGTACGGAGATCGCCTCGCGCACCGCGAGGTACGTCGCGGAGTTCGGCGGGATCAGGTCGTAGGTGCCCTTGGGTGCCTGAAAGGTGCTCACGGAAGGTTCTCGTCACATTCCTCGTCGCGGAGCGGCGGTCGGGGTGCCGTCTCCGAGGCCGGCGGCCACCTGCCGGAGGAAGGGGTTGGTGGCGCGCTCGCGGCCGATGGTGGTCTGGGGGCCGTGGCCGGACAGGACGACGGTGGAGTCCTCCAGCGGCAGGCACACGCGTGCCAGCGACGTGAGGATCTCGGCGTGGTCGCCGCCCGGCATGTCGGTACGTCCGATGGAGCCGGCGAACAGCAGGTCGCCCGAGAAGAAGACCGAGGGGATGTCGGCCTGCTCGGGCATCCGGAAGGTCACCGACCCCTTGGTATGGCCCGGGGCGTGCGCAACCGAGAACTCCAGTCCGGCCAGTTCCAGGACGCTGCCGTCGGCCAGTTCCTTGACGTCGTCCGGCTCGCCCACGGTCAGCTCGCCCATGAGCTGCTGACCGATGGAGCGGCCCAGGGCCTTCTCCGGGTCGCTCATCATGTAGCGGTCCTCGGGGTGGATCCAGGCGGGGACGTCGTGCGCACCGCACACCGGGACGACGGACGCCACGTGGTCGATGTGGCCGTGCGTGAGGATCACCGCGACGGGCTTGAGCCGATGCTTCCTGAGCGCGTCCTCGACCCCGGGGGCCGCTTGGTGGCCCGGGTCGATGATCACGCACTCCTCGCCGGCGGCGGGGGCGACCAGGTAGCAGTTGGTCCCCCAGGCCCCGGCGGGGAACCCGGCAATCAGCACGTTCGTCCTTAAAGATCGGCGGGGAGCGGCCAGCGGGGCCGCGCCCGGAACATCTCGGCAGCTCCAGAGCCTACCGGCGGGACTCCCGGCAGGGCGAACCCGTATACGGTACGGCCACGACCGGCGCCTGTCGTCGCACCTCCCGCCGTCCGCCCGGAACGGCGGGCGGGAGTCCGGCGAGCGGGCCCGGCGGCAGCGATCGACGCCCAGGACAAGGAGGCGACCGGTGGTCAACAAGGACCGGCGGCGGCGCGAACTCGCCCGGCAGAAGTACGCGCGCCAGCAGCAGCGGCGGGTCGATTCCGCACGGCGGGCCAAGCGCCGCAACGTGCTCATCGCGGGCGTCGTGGCCGTGGCCCTGGCCGCGGGCGCCACCGCCTACGCGTCCGTCAAGCTGATCGGCGGCGACCGGTCGACCACCGACGACGCGTCCGCCGACCCGTGTGCCCGGCCCGCCCCGGGCTCGCCGTCGAAGAAGACCTGGCCGAAGGAGCCGGCGATGGCGATCGACTCCTCGGCGCCGTACACCGCCCACCTGGCCACCACCTGCGGGCAGCTCACGTTCACGATGGACGCCGCCAAGGCGCCGCACACCGTGAACTCGTTCGCCTTCCTCGCGGGCCAGGGCTACTTCGACCACAGCCGCTGCCACCGGCTGGTCGACCAGAACATCTACGTCCTGCAGTGCGGCGACCCCAAGGGCACCGGCGAGGGCACGCCCGGCTACACCCTGCCGGACGAGAACCTCAAGGACCCACGGATCAAGGGCAATGTGTATCCGGCGGGCACGGTCGCCATGGCCAACCGCTACGACGGCACGAACCCCAAGACCCGCAATTCCGGCGGCAGTCAGTTCTTCCTCGTCTACAAGGACAGCCAGCTGCCGCCGAACTACACGCCGTTCGGCCGGGTCACCGGCGGGATGGACGTCCTGAAGAAGATCGCCGACGCCGGTTCGCACCCCGAGCCGGCGACCGGCAACACCGCGCCCAACGCCACGGTGGTCATCGACCGGGCGACGGTCGGGAAATCCTGAGCGATCGGGCCGACCGAGGGCGCGTTCCGGCGTCCCGGCTGCAATTTCGGTCGTGCTGGATGCGGACAGCCGACCTCCGGTCGCCTAGATTGGCGTTGTGAAGGGTGCCTGCTCCGACGGCCTGCCACCCTCACCGCAATTCAGCCCGTCGGACCGGCCGGGGCGCTGCCCCGCCGGACAGAAACTGTGGACGATGCCGGGGGGCCACAGGCCCGCGTCGGCATCATGTGGAGGAGGCGCTGTGAGCAGCGACCCATGGGGCCGCGTCGATGAGACGGGGACCGTGTACGTGCGTACCGCCGACGGCGAGCAGGTCGTCGGATCGTGGCAGGCGGGAACCCCCGAGGAGGCCCTCGCCTACTTCGAGCGCAAGTATGAGGGCCTGGTCGTGGAGATCGACCTCCTGGAACGGCGGGTCAAGACCACCGACCTCTCGGCGAAGGACGCACAGACCGCCATCGACCACCTGCGCCAGCAGGTGGACGAGCACCACGCGGTGGGCGATCTGGCGACGCTGGGCAAGCGGCTGGACGCGCTGGTGGCCGTGGTCGACTCGCGGCGCGAGGAGCGCCGGGCGGCGAAGGCCCGACAGACGGACGAGGCCCGGCAGTCCAAGGAGAAGCTGGTCGCCGAGGCCGAGGAGCTGGCCGCCAGCGAGCAGTGGCGGGTGGCCGGCGAGCGGCTGCGGGCGCTGGTGGACACCTGGAAGGGCCTGCCGCGGCTGGACCGCAAGACCGACGACGAGCTGTGGCACCGCTTCTCGCACGCCCGGTCGGCGTTCTCCAAGCGGCGCAAGGCGCACTTCGCCTCGCTGGACGCGCAGCGCGAGGACTCCCGCAAGGCCAAGGAGAAGCTGGTCGCCGAGGCCGAGTCGCTGTCCGGCTCCACGGACTGGGGGGCCACCGCCGCCCGCTACCGCGAGCTGATGCAGGACTGGAAGGCCGCCGGGCGCGCCCAGCGCGAGCACGAGGACGACCTGTGGAACCGCTTCCGCGGTGCGCAGGACGTCTTCTTCCAGGCGCGCGGCGAGGTCTTCGCGGAGCGCGACGCCGAGCAGGGGGAGAACCTGACCCGCAAGGAGGAGCTGGCCGCCGAGGCGGAGAAGCTGCTCCCGGTCACCGACCTGAAGACGGCCCGGGCCGCGTTCCGCGGGATCAACGAGCGGTGGGAGGCCATCGGCCACGTGCCGCGGGACGCGCGTCCCAAGATCGAGGGCCGGATGCACGCCGTCGAGCGGGCCATCCAGGACGCCGAGGAGGCCGAGTGGCGGCGGACCAACCCTGAGGCGCGGGCCCGCGCCGCGGGGCTGACCGGTCAGCTCCAGGACGCCGTCGACAAGCTCCAGAAGCAGATCGACCAGGCCCGGGCGGCCGGCAACACCGCCAAGGCCGACAAGCTCGGTCGGGAGCTGGAGGGCCGCAAGGCGCTGCTGGACCAGGCACTGAAGGGCCTGGAGGAGTTCGGCGGCTGAGCCGCCACCCCTGCTGACGGCCCGCCGGGCTTCCCGGCGGGCCGTTCGCCTGTTCCGGGGCGTTTCACAGCCGGCTGCGGTGGCCCGGCTCCATCAGGTCGAGGGCGTGCTTGAGCACCTCGCACGCCTGGATGTGGTTACCGGACTCCTGGAGCAGGTCGGCCAGCCGCCGGCAGACCAGCACGGCCTCCGGTCCGTAGACCTGACGGGCCTGGTGGAACGCCTGCTCCAGGACCTCGATGGCCTCCTTGATCTGCCCGGTCTCGGCGAGGAGTTCGGAGAGCTCCAGCTGCACCGGCAGCAGGCTGCCCGCGTCCTTCGGGCCGCGCTCCCTGAGGGCGAGCCGGAGCACCGGCAGCGCGTCACGGCTGTTGCCGGCCGCCCGCAGCATCCGCGCCAGGCCGAGGCCGGACGCCACCATGGCGGCGCGGACCTCGGCGTCGAGCACCGGCCCGGCGGGGGCGCGGCGCTGCGCCAGCGCCCGGTTGCGGGCCAGCGGCAGCCGTCCCACGCCGTTCTCCTGGGCGCGCTGCGGCAGGGGCCGGTTCTTGGCGCCCAGCCGCTCGGTCAGCGCCCGGTAGAGGGTGTCGAGGTCGAGCAGTTCGGGGCCGTCGGTCAGGCCGTGCCGGAGGATGCCGAGCAGTTCGCCGGTGAAGGCGGTGTGCCGCTCGCCGTCCGGGGCCAGGGCGACCCGGTCCCGTGGGGAAGCGGTCAGGACGTACGCGCCGTCCACCGCGGCCCGGGCGGCCAGGACGTCGCCCTGGCCGGCGAGCGTGCGGACGGCCCGGCCGCTGAAGCAGCAGTCCAGGACGATGATCTTGCGGCGGGCCCGGGCGGACCGGATGGCGCCGCGCAGGTGCTGGTAGGCGACCGCGGTGTAGCCGACGCCGTCCCGGGAGCCGGTCAGGCCGAGGTAGAGGTCGGCCGACTCGGTGTCCCGCATGCCGTGGCCGGCGTAGTAGACGACGAGGGTGTCGGTGGCCTCGTCGCCGGCGCGGTGCACGGGGTCGAGCATCGCGTCGGCACTGCCCGGGTCGAGCACCACCTCGCAGTGCGGCTCCGGCAGGCCCCAGACCGTGGCGTCGCCGAGGGTGGCCGCCAGGTCGCGCAGGTTGGCCTCGACGGACGGGAGCGCGTCGAGGTGGTGGTAGGAGGCGGTGCCGAGCAGTACGGCCCGGGAGGTGGCCGGATCAGGCAGTCCGGTCATCGCCCCCGGGCTCCCGGGCCTCGTCCAGCAGGGCGGCGATCCGGCGCACCGTCTCCGGGTCGCCGGCCGCGTCGCGCGGGATGCGGATCTCGATCTCGCCGGCGCGCAGGGTGAGTTCCGGGGCGCGGCGGCGGGCGTCCCGCCACTGGAGGACCGACACCGCGAGCGAGCCGCCGGAGACCGCGGTGCCGAGGGCCAGTTGGAGCAGGTCGAAGCCGAGGCCCATCTCGCCGGGCCGGGGGCCGCGAGAGGCGGTGAGGGTGCCGCGCACCTGGCGGTGCAGCCCCTCGTCCTCGTGCAACCACCGCATCAGGGAACGGAGTTCCTCCTCCGGGTCGCCGCCCGGTTCCGTTGCCGCCCGTACGTCGAGATCAGTCACGATCCCGCCCCCTCCTGTGTTCGGTTGCCGCGTTGACCCGTGAGAACAGTTCCAGTGCCTCCGCGCCGGCCCCGAGCCGCGCCAGGCACACCGCCTGCCAGTACTGGCTGGTCAGGGTGGTCGGATGATCCGGCCCCAGGGCCGAGGCGCAGACCTGGGCGACCGCGGTGATCATCCGCACCGCTTCCTGGATGTCGCCGCGCAGGACGAGGTTGACCGCCTCGCGCTGGCGCGACCGGGCGCTCTCCGGCGTCATGCTGCGCAGCAGCAACTGGCGGGTGCCGTCGCTGAGCGTCAGCGGCCGGTGGACGTCCGGGCCGGCCGTCTCCGACTGCGGGATCGCCGCCCAGTCCAGCAGCTCCGGCGCGGAGGCGTCCAGGGCCGGCGGGCTGTAGACGAACTCCACGGCCTGCTCGCGGACGCAGCGCGCCACCAACTCCCGCAGCCCCTGCCCGTCGTCCGCGTCCAGCAGCTCCGCGAGCGCCGCCTCGGTCTCCGCCGCGGACGGCCGGTCCCGCGGATCCTGCCGGCACAGCGCGTCCACCAGCCGCGCCAGCTCCTCCGGGAGCCCGCCGTCGGCCCGGCCGGCCAACCGCGGGACGCCCGGGCCGACCGCCAGCTCCACCAGCGCGCCGACGTCGACGGCCTCGGTGCCCAGTGGCGGCGTGCCGGTCAGCATCAGGTACAGGCAGGCGCCGAGCCCGTACAAGTCGGCGGCGGTGCCGGGGAGTTCGCCCCGCATCAGGTCCGGGGCCATGTACTGCGGGGTGCCGATCAGCGCACCGGCCTGGGTGATGGCCGGTTCCTCGACGAGCCGGGCCAGGCCGAAGTCCTGGAGCACCACCCGGCCGGCGCGGGTGATCGCGACGTTGGTCGGTTTGACGTCGCGGTGCAGCACACCGGCCGCGTGGGCGGCGGCCAGCGCCCGGCACATGCCCAGCCCGACCTCGGCGGCCAGCGGTGGCGGCAGCGGCCCGTGGCTCTCGACCAGTTCCGCCAGCCCCACCCCGTCCAGCAGCTCCATCACGATGTACGGCGTGCCCTCGTGGACGCCGCTGTCGTAGACGTGCACCACTCCCGGGTGGCTGATCCGGGCCAGCCCCTGGGCCTCCCGCCGGAAGCGCCGCAGGGCCGTCGAGGCCGCGTCCGGACCGCCCACGGACAGCAGCCGTTTGACCGCCACCCGGCGGTCCAGGCCGGTGTCCACCGCCTCGTGGACGGCGCCCATCCCGCCCCGACCGATCAGCCGGACGAGGCGGTACCGCCCGCCGAGCACGTCCTCCCCCATCGCCCTCCCCCTCGTCTCCCCCGCCGTCCGCCCCCCGCCGTCCGCCCCGCGCCGTGCTCAGGGCCGACGTGCCGAGGTCACCCGGTAGACGTCGTAGACCCCCTCGACGCCCCGGACCGCCTTGAGCACATGGCCCAGGTGCTTGGGGTCGCCCATCTCGAAGGTGAAGCGGGAGGTGGCGACCCGGTCGCGGGAGGTCTGTACGGCCGCGGAGAGGATGTTGACGTGCTGGTCGGAGAGGACCCGGGTGACGTCCGACAGCAGCCGGGAGCGGTCCAGCGCCTCCACCTGGATGGCGACGAGGAAGACCGAGGACTGGGTCGGCGCCCACTCGACCTCCAGGATCCGCTCGGGCTGCTGGGAGAGCGAGTCGACGTTGACGCAGTCGCCGCGGTGCACCGAGACGCCGCTGCCGCGGGTGACGAACCCGATGATGGGGTCGCCCGGCACCGGCGTACAGCAGCGGGCCAGCTTGACCCAGACGTCGTCCACACCCTTGACGACCACGCCCGGGTCGGCGCTGGACCGGCGCTTGGAGCGCGGCCGGATCGGCGTCGACTCGGCGATGTCCTCGGTGGCCTCGTCCTGTCCGCCGAGCGCCTGCACCAGCTTCTGGACGACGCCCTGCGCGGCGACATGGCCCTCGCCGATGGCGGCGTAGAGCGAGGAGATGTCGGGGTAGCGCATCTCGTGCGCGAGGGTGACCAGGGAGTCGCCGGTCAGGATCCGCTGGATCGGCAGGTTCTGCTTGCGCATCGCCCGGGCGATGGCGTCCTTGCCCTGTTCGATGGCCTCGTCGCGGCGCTCCTTGGAGAACCACGCGCGGATCTTGTTGCGGGCGCGCGGGGACTTCACGAAGCTCAGCCAGTCGCGGGACGGGCCCGCGCCGGGCGCCTTGGAGGTGAAGACCTCCACCAGGTCGCCGTTGTCCAGCGTCGATTCGAGCGGCACCAGACGGCCGTTGACCCGCGCCCCTATCGTGCGGTGGCCGACCTCGGTGTGCACCGCGTACGCGAAGTCGACCGGGGTGGCGCCGGCGGGCAGCGCTATCACGTCGCCCTTGGGCGTGAAGACGAAGACCTCGTTGCGCGAGAGGTCGAAGCGCAGCGACTCCAGGAACTCGCCCGGGTCCTCGGTCTCCTTCTGCCAGTCCAGCAACTGCCGCAGCCAGGCCATGTCGTTGACGGTGTCCTGGCCGACGCCCTTGCCGCTGCCCTTGGGCGCGTCGGTGCGCACCTTGGAGGCGCCGGCGACCGCCTCCTGCTTGTACTTCCAGTGCGCGGCGATGCCGTACTCGGCGCGCCGGTGCATGTCGAAGGTGCGGATCTGGAGCTCGACGGGCTTGCCGCTGGGACCGATCACCGTCGTGTGCAGCGACTGGTACATGTTGAACTTGGGCATCGCGATGTAGTCCTTGAACCGGCCGGGGACCGGATTCCACCGCGCGTGGATGGTGCCCAGGGCCGCGTAGCAGTCCCGGACCGTGTCGACGAGGACGCGGATGCCCACCAGGTCGTAGATCTCGGCGAAGTCGCGGCCGCGCACGATCATCTTCTGGTAGACGCTGTAGTAGTGCTTGGGCCGGCCGGTGACGGTGGCCTTGATGCGGGCGGCCCGCAGATCGGCCTGGACCTCGTCGGTCACTATCGCGAGGTACTCGTCCCGTTTGGGCGCCCGCTCGGCGACCAGCCGGACGATCTCGTCGTACATCTTGGGGTAGAGGATCGCGAAGGCGAGGTCCTCCAGCTCCCACTTGATGGTGTTCATGCCCAGCCGGTGCGCCAGCGGGGCGTAGATCTCCAGCGTCTCGCGGGCCTTCTTCTCCTGCTTCTCCCGCTTGAGGTAGCGCATGGTGCGCATGTTGTGCAGCCGGTCGGCGAGCTTGATGACCAGCACCCGCGGGTCCTTGGCCATCGCGACGACCATCTTGCGGACCGTCTCGGCCTGCGCGGCCTCGCCGAACTTGACCTTGTCCAGCTTGGTGACGCCGTCGACGAGCAGCGCGACCTGGTCGCCGAAGTCCCGGCGCAGGGTGTCGAGCCCGTACTCGGTGTCCTCGACGGTGTCGTGCAGCAGGCCCGCCATCAGCGTCGCCGGGTCCATGCCCAGCTCGGCGAGGATGGTGGTGACCGCGAGCGGGTGGGTGATGTACGGGTCGCCGCTCTTGCGCTTCTGGCCGCGGTGCCAGCGCTCGGCGACCTGGTAGGCCCGCTCGACCTGGCGCAGGGTGGCCGTCTCGATCTTGGGGTCGTTGCTCCGCACCGCCCTCAGCAGCGGCTCCAGGACCGGGTTGTACGGGCTGGAGCGCTGGACGCCCAGACGGGCGAGGCGGGCCCGGACGCGGTTGGGCGAGCCGGAGCGGCCGGCCGGGCCGGCCGGCAGGTTCCTGGCCGGCGGCTGCGACGCCGGGGACGGGCGGGACCGGCCGGCGGGGGCCTGGGACGCGGTGGGCGCGGCGGTGCCGTCGGCCGCGCCCTGCCGCTCGGGCTTCGGCGCGTCGGAGGAAACCGCGGACTGCGGCTTCGGCTCGTCCGGACGCACGGCGGGGGTTCCCGTCGGACGCGGTCCGGGGGAGAGCGGCTGGGCCTCGTCTGGCAAGGGCACTCCTCATGCGGGTACGGACCCCAGGGCCTCGAAGCGGCCGGGGTGCCATGGTATCGAGCCCATGGCCATGACTGCCCCGCGGCCATGGGTCCGTACATGACACAGCAGCGGGGGCATCCGGAATGTTCCGAATGCCCCCGCTGTCGTCACGGGTGCCGGACGGTGCCGGCGACGAGCCCTCAAGCGGGCTCTCAGACGGTGATCAGGGCCTCCAGCGGAGCGCCCTTCAGGCCCTCCTCCAGCCGCTGCCTGCCGTCCAGAAAGCCCAGCTCCAGCAGCACCGCCAGGCCCGCCACCTCGGCGCCGGCCCGTCGGATGAGCTGGAGCGAGGCGTCCGCGGTGCCGCCGGTGGCCAGCACGTCGTCGATCACCAGGACCCGGTCGCCGGGCGCCAGGGCGTCCGCGTGGATCTCGATCTCCGCGGTGCCGTACTCCAGCTCGTACGCCTGGCCGAGCGTCGCGCCGGGCAGCTTGCCGGCCTTGCGGACCGGGACGAAACCGATGCCGGCGGCCACCGCGACCGGTGCGGCGAGGATGAAGCCGCGGGCCTCCAGGCCCACCACCTTGTCCACCCGGAAACGCTCGCACAGGTCGACGAAGGCACTGGTCAGGGCGCGGAACGCGGACGGATCGGCGAGCAGCGGGGTGATGTCCTTGAACATCACGCCCGGCTGCGGGTAGTCCGGGACGTCCGAGATCCGGCTGAGCAGCAGCTCGCGCAGCTCGACGGGGGCGCTCATCGACGCCTCCCCGAGGGACGGCCACCGCGGCCACGGCCACGGGTGTCGGTCTGTCCCCGCTGGCCGACCACCGCGGCGCCCTCGGCGTCGTCCTCGACGCCCTCCGCCTCACCGGCGCCGCCCTCCTCCTGGCGGGCGGCTTCCTTGGCGGCGGCCGAGGCGCGCTTGGCGGCGACCCGCTTGGCCAGCGCCTTCATCTCCGGCTCGCCGTTCTTCAGGTCGGCGACCAGCGGCGTCGCGATGAAGATCGACGAGTAGGCGCCGGCGGCCAGACCCACGAACAGGGCCAGCGAGATGTCGTTCAGCATGCCCGCGCCCAGGACGCCACCGCCGACGAAGAGCAGACCGGCGACCGGGAGCAGCGCCACGACGGTGGTGTTGATCGAGCGCACCAGGGTGCCGTTGATGCTGCGGTTGGCGATCTCGCTGTAGGTGAAGCGGCTCTGCTTGGTGATGTCCTTGGAGGCTTCCTTCAGGCTGTCGAAGACCACCACGGTGTCGTAGAGCGAGTAGCCGAGGATGGTCAGCAGACCGATGACGGTGCCCGGGGTGACCTCGAAGCCGACCAGGGCGTAGACGCCGACGGTGATCGTCAGGTCGTGGATCAGGGCGACCAGTGCCGCGACCGCCATCCGCCACTCGAAGGCGATGGCCAGGTAGAGCACCACGAGGACCATGAAGATCCCCAGGCCCAGCCACGCCTTGTTGGCGATCTGCTCACCCCAACTCGGACCGACCAGCTGGGTGTTGACGTCCTTGACCGGGACGTTGAGGTCCTTGGCGATCTCCTCCTGGACGGGCAGCGACTGCTTGGTGTCCAGACCGCTGATCTGGATGCGCAGCGCGCCGCCGCCGAGCTTCTGCACCGTGGCCTGGTGGCCGGGGGCGGCCGACTCGGCGTGGTGCTGGGCCTCCGAGGTGGAGACGGAGGTGTTCGGGGTGGTGAAGACCGCGCCGCCGGAGAACTCGATGCCGAAGTTCAGGCCGCGCACCGCCAGGCCGACGATGGCCGTGATGGTGATCAGGATCGAGACGCCGTACCAGATCTTGCGCTTGCCGATGAAGTCGTAGCCGACCTCGCCGCGGTAGAGCCGGGCGCCGATGTTGCCGAGCTTGGACATCTCACGCCTCCTTCGTCTGGGTGGGGGCGGTGCGACGACGACGCAGCGGGGGCTTGGCGCCCAGACGCTTGGGATCGAGACCGGACCAGGAGTGCCCGTCGGAGAAGAACTTCCGCCGGGCCAGCAGCGTCATCAGCGGCTTGGTGAACAGGAAGACCACGACGACGTCGAGCAGGGTGGTCAGGCCGAGCGTGAACGCGAAGCCCTGCACCTTGCCGACGGTGACGATGAACAGCACCGCCGCGGCCAGGAACGACACGAAGTCGGAGACCAGGATCGTGCGGCGGGCCCGCGGCCAACCGCGCTCGACGGCCGGGCGCAGGGTGCGGCCCTCGCGGATCTCGTCCCGGATGCGCTCGAAGTAGACGATGAACGAGTCGGCGGTGATACCGATGGCGACGATCGCGCCGCAGACCGCCGGGAGGTTCAGCGCGAACCCGATGGCGGGGCCGAGCAGCGTCATGATCGTGTACGTCAGGATCGCCGAGACGCCCAGGCTCGCCAGCGCGACCAGCGCCAGCCCGCGGTAGTAGGCGACCAGGTAGACGATGACCAGCGCGAGGCCGATGGCACCGGCGATCAGACCGGCGTGCAGTTGCTCGCCACCGAGCGCCGCGGTGACCGTGGTCTCGTCGTCGATCTTGAACGAGAGCGGCAGCGCACCGTAGGACAGCATGTTGCCGAGGTCCTCGGCGGACTGCTGGGTGAAGCCGCCGGAGATGGTGGCGTTGCCGCCGTTGAGCCGCTCGTTGACGCGCGGGTCGGAGACCACCGCGCCGTCCAGCACGATCGCGAACTGGTTCTGCGGCGGCGTCTTGGTGGCGAGCTTGCCGGTGATGTCCGCGAACTTCTTGCCGCCGTCGGAGGTGAAGTCCATCTGGACGATCCAGCCCTGGCCCTGCTGGCTGTCGAAGACCGCCTTGGCGTCCTTGACGTCCGTGCCCTCGACGCCCACCGGGCCGAGCACGTACTTCTGGGAACCGTCGTCCTTGCAGGCCACGACCGGGTCGGTGGGCTTGGAGCCGGCGGCCTGCTCATTGGCCTGGGCCAGGCCCTTCTTCGTGGAGCAGTCCAGCGCCGCGAACTGCTTCTGCAGCGCGGGCGGGATGTCCGCGCCGCCGGGGACCGGCGGAGTCGGCGGCGTCGAGGACTTGTCCGACGCGGAGGCCGAGGGCGAGGCGGACGGCTTCTTCAGCGCGTCGGTGACCGCGCGGCCCTGGCTGGTGGAGCTGGCGCTCGGGGTCGGCGAGGCGCTCTGCTGCGAGCCCTTGCCACCGGTGGCCTTCTCGCCCTCCTTGCCCTTGCCGCCCTGCGAGGGGCTGGGCTTGGGCTCGGGGGCCTTGGTGCCGGCGGCGGTGGTCAGCACCGGCCGGAACGCGAGCTGGGCAGTGGTACCGACCTGCTGGCGAGCCTGTTTCGCGTCCGTCCCCTTGGGGATGTTCACGATGATGTGGTTGCTGCCCTGGGTCTGGACCTCGGACTCGGTCACACCGAGACCGTTGACCCGCCGCTCCATGATGCCGGCGGCGGTGTTCATGTTGGTCTCGTTGATCGCGTTGGGCTTGCCCGGCTGGTTCTGCGCCGCCAGCGTGAAACTGGTGCCGCCCGCCAGGTCGATGCCCAGGCGGGGAGTCATCGTGCCGGAGTAGAACATGCCTCCGACGAGCGCCGCCATCGCGATCAGGACCAGGATCAGGGTGCGCCCCGGATGCCCCTGGCTCGCGGGCGCCCTGCGGCCCTTCTTCGGTGCTGCCACCTTGTCGTTTCTCCCTGTCCAACCCCTCGGCCTGGGTTGTCTGCCGAGCGGGCACGAAGTCTTGTGGGGACGTGCCCCCGCCGGAGCCTAGACCGTCCGGGAACCGCGGTGCGCCCGATCGGGGGCGTGCCGCGGTTCCACGCTACGGAACGGACTACTTCGCGTCGGCGTCGCCGGCCTTCTTGTCCTTGCCGGTCTCGGCGGCCGGCTCTTCGGCCTTTCCGGCCTGGTCGCCCTCGGCGGCCTCGGCCTTGTCGGCGGCGGGCTCGGTGCCCTCGCCGGCCTCGGCCTTGTCCAGGTCGATCTTGCCGGACTTGTCACCCTTTTCAGTGGCCTTGTCGGCACCGTCACCGGTCAGCGACGAGACATCGTCCGGTACGACCGGGCTCTCCTCGGCGACGATCGGGTCGGCACCGTCCAGAATGCGGTTGTACTCCTCATCCGCGAGCACCGCGCCGATGGCGTTCTTCGCGTAGATGGCGTGCACACCGGGAGCGACCTCCAGGAGGACGGTGTCCTCGTGGATTTCCTTCACGGTGGCGTACATGCCACCGATCGTCCGGACGCCGGTGCCGGGCTGCATCTCATTGCGCATCTGCTGGGCCGCCTGCTGCTTCTTCTTGGCGGACCGCGTCATCAGGAACATGGCCCCGATGAGGACGATGAAGGGGAGGAGAGTCACGATATTGGGCACGGGACGGAAATCCTTCGCACGACCGCTGCTCTCGCGGTCTCATATAGCGGGGTGGGTATACCGATCCTTACGGACGGCATCGGCGGAGTCTAAGCGAGTCCGCACCACAGGAACAACGCCCAGCATCGCACCGCAGTTCCTGACCGGGCGAGTCTCCGCGCCGTCATGCCTCGAACAGGCCGTGCTGACCACCGCCGCCCGCCTGCTGGGGCGGCACCAACCCGAGGTGGGCCCAGGCCGCCGGGGTCGCGATCCGGCCGCGCGGCGTACGGGCCAGCAGCCCCTCGCGCACCAGGAAGGGCTCGGCGACCTCCTCGACCGTCTCGCGCTCCTCCCCCACCGCGACCGCGAGAGTGGACAGCCCGACCGGGCCGCCGCCGAACAGCTTGAGCAGGGCGGTGAGCACCGCCCGGTCGAGCCGGTCCAGCCCGCGGCCGTCGACCTCGTAGACCCCCAGGGCCTGCGCCGCGACCTCGCGGGTGATCACGCCGTCGGCCTTGACCTGGGCGTAGTCGCGGACCCGGCGCAGCAGGCGGTTGGCGATCCGGGGCGTGCCGCGGGAGCGGCCGGCGATCTCGGCGGCGCCCTCGGGCTCTATCGCCACGTCCAGCAGGCCGGCGGAGCGGTGGATGACGCGCTGGAGCTCGGCGGGGGCGTAGAACTCCATGTGGCCGGTGAAGCCGAACCGGTCGCGCAGCGGCGGCGGCAGCAGCCCCGCCCGGGTCGTCGCCCCGACCAGCGTGAACGGCGGGAGCTCCAGCGGGATGGCGGTGGCGCCCGGCCCCTTGCCGACGATCACGTCGACCCGGAAGTCCTCCATCGCCATATAGAGCATCTCCTCGGCGGGCCGGGACATCCGGTGGATCTCGTCGAGGAAGAGCACCTCGCCCTCCTGGAGGGAGGAGAGGATCGCCGCCAGGTCGCCGGCGTGCTGGATGGCGGGACCGGAGGTGATCCGGATCGGGGCGCCCATCTCCGCCGCGATGATCATGGAGAGGGTGGTCTTGCCGAGCCCGGGCGCCCCGGAGAGCAGGACGTGGTCGGCGGTGGCGCCACGGGCCCTGGCCGCCTTCAGCACCAGGTCGAGCTGCTCGCGCACCCGCTCCTGGCCGACGAACTCGTCCAGGTCCTTGGGCCGCAGCGCGGCCTCGACGGCATTCTCCTCGCCATCGGCGTCGGCCGCCACCAGCCGGTCGGCCGGGGCACCGGCGCTCTCCTCGGCGGTCGACGGTGCGGTGTCGTCCCAGTTCACTGCGGATTGCCTCGCGGGGTCGGGGCGGCCGGGCCGCCTGCGTGGTCGTAGGGTCGGGGGCGCCGGAGCGCGTCGGTCAGCGGGCCCGGTTGAGGGTCCGGAGGGCCGCCTTGAGCAGCTGCGGCACCTGCGGCGTGCCGCCCGCGGAGGCGGCCGCCTCGGCCTGCGGCGCCACCGCGGCGACCGCCTCGTCGGCCTCCCGCGCGGCATAGCCCAGCCCCATCAGCGCGGCCTGGAGCTGATCGCGCCAGCCGGCCGGCGCCGCGGCCTTGGCCACCGGGCGGGCGGCGCCGGTCGGTGCGCCGAGCCGGTCCTTGAGCTCCAGCAGCAGCTTCTGCGCGCCCTTCTTGCCGATGCCCGGTACGGCCGTCAGCGACTTCTCGTCCCCGGTGGACACCGCGAGCCGCAGCGCGTCCGGGGAGTGCACCGCGAGCATCGCCTGGGCGAGCCGGGGGCCGACGCCGCTGGCGGTCTGCAGCAGCTCGAAGGTCTGCCGCTCGTCGTCGTCGGCGAAGCCGTAGAGGGTGAGCGAGTCCTCGCGGACGACGAGGGAGGTGGCGAGCTTGGCGTGCTCGCCGACCCGGAGGCCGGAGAGGGTGTTCGGCGTGCACTGGACGGCCATGCCCACACCGCCGACCTCGACGACGGCGAGATCCGGTGCGAGGGCCGCGACCGGGCCGGAGACAAAGGCGATCATCGGGTGCCCTTCAGCGTGCGTACGGGAGCGGGGGTGCGACGGGCCGCGGCCTGGGCCTGCTGGAGGCGGTTGACCGCGGGGGCCCGCCAGATGTGGCAGATGGCCAGGGCGAGGGCGTCGGCGGCGTCTGCCGGCTTGGGCGGCTCGGCGAGCCGCAGCAGGCGGGTGACCATCGCGCCGACCTGCGCCTTGTCGGCCCGTCCCGAGCCGGTGACGGCGGCCTTGACCTCGCTGGGGGTGTGCAGCGCGACCGGCAGTCCGCGGCGGGCCGCACACAGCATGGCGACCGCGCTGGCCTGAGCGGTGCCCATGACCGTACGGACGTTGTGCTGGCTGAACACCCGCTCCACGGCGACGTATTCGGGGCGGTGGGTGTCGAGCCACTCGTCTATGCCGCGCTCGATCAGCACCAGGCGGCGCGCGGTGTCCGCATCCGCCGGGGTCCGCACGACGCCGACGCCGACCATGGTCAGGGGACGCCCGGCGACCCCGTCCACCACGCCGACCCCGCACCGGGTCAGTCCCGGGTCCACCCCCAGCACCTTCATCGGCCCCGCCCCTCGCCGTCGTTCGGTCGCCTGTTCCTTATGTTCTTGCAGGTTAGTGGCTGCCACTGACAAACCGACGGGCCGGCGGGGTGTGTCCCCGCCGGCCCGTCGTAGACCGGTAAGCCCGTGGCCGTCAGGCGTCGACCTTGGCCATGACCTCGTCGGACACGTCGAAGTTGGCGAAGACGTTCTGCACGTCGTCGCTGTCCTCCAGCGCGTCGATCAGCTTGAAGATCTTGCGCGCGCCCTCTTCCTCCAGCTCGACCTGCAGGGTCGGGACGAAGTTGGCCTCGGCCGAGTCGTAGTCGATGCCGGCCTCCTGGAGCGCGGTGCGCACCGCGACCAGGTCGGTGGCCTCGCTGAGCACCTCGAAGGACTCACCGAGGTCGTTGACCTCCTCGGCACCGGCCTCCAGGACCGCGTCCAGCACGTCGTCCTCGGACAGCTCGCCCTTGGGGACGATCACCACGCCCTTGCGGTTGAACAGGTACGAGACCGAACCCGGGTCGGCCATCGAGCCGCCGTTGCGGGTCATCGCGACCCGGACGTCGGACGCGGCACGGTTGCGGTTGTCGGTGAGGCACTCGATCAGGACGGCGACGCCGTTGGGGCCGTAGCCCTCGTACATGATCGTCTCGTAGTCGGCGCCACCGGCTTCGAGGCCGCCACCGCGCTTGATCGCGGAGTCGATGTTCTTGTTCGGGACCGACTGCTTCTTCGCCTTCTGCACGGCGTCGTACAGCGTCGGGTTGCCTTCCAGGTCGACGCCGCCCATCCGCGCCGCGACCTCGACGTTCTTGATCAGCTTCGCGAAGAGCTTGCCGCGCTTGGCATCGATCACGGCCTTCTTGTGCTTCGTCGTAGCCCATTTAGAGTGGCCGGACATCCGCCTGTCTCCTTCGCGTAACCCATTTCAGAAACGATCGCCCTAGATCCTACCGGGATTGCGTCAGGCCCCCGCACGCACCATGTCCACGAACAACGCGTGGATGCGGTGATCGCCGGTCAACTCCGGATGGAACGACGTGGCCAGGACGTTACCCTGCCGCACCGCCACCGTATGCCCACCGTACGTCGCAAGGACATCGACGGAGGCACCGACCGACTCGACCCAGGGCGCCCGGATGAAGACGCCCTCCACCGGGCCACCGTCGACCCCGGCGACCTCGACGGCCGCCTCGAACGACTCGTTCTGCCGCCCGAAGGCGTTGCGGCGCACGATCATATCGATGCCGCCGAGCGTCTCCTGGTCCTCGCGGCCGTCCAGCAGCTTGTCGGCGACCATGATCATGCCGGCGCAGGTGCCGTAGACCGGCCGGCCGGCCCGGACGAAGGCGCGCAGCGGCTCCAACATCCCGAACACGACCGCCAGTTTGGACATGGTGGTGGACTCGCCGCCCGGAATGACCAGGCCGTCGACCGCGGCGAGCTCCTCGGGACGGCGTACCGGCAACGCCCGGGCGCCGGCGTCCGCGAGCGCCGTGAGGTGCTCGCGGACGTCGCCCTGGAGCGCCAGCACACCGATGGTGGGAGTGGTGCTCATCAGTTTCTGCGTCCTTACCAGCCGCGGTTGGCGTAGCGCTCGGCCTCGGGGAGGGTGTCGCAGTTGATGCCGACCATGGCCTCGCCCAGGTTGCGGGAGACGTCCGCGATGACCTTCGGGTCGTCGTAGAAGGTGGTGGCCTTCACGATCGCGGCGGCGCGCTTGGCCGGGTCGCCGGACTTGAAGATGCCGGAGCCGACGAAGACGCCCTCGGCACCCAGCTGGCGCATCAGCGCGGCGTCGGCCGGGGTCGCGACGCCACCGGCGGAGAACAGCACGACGGGGAGCTTGCCCAGTTCGGCGACCTCCTTGACGAGCTCGTAGGGGGCGCGCAGCTCCTTGGCGGCGGCGAACAGCTCGTTGTGGTCGCAGCCGCGCAGCTTGGCGATCTCGCCCTTGATCTGACGCAGGTGACGGACCGCCTCGACGACGTTGCCGGTGCCGGCCTCGCCCTTGGAGCGGATCATGGCCGCGCCCTCGGCGATCCGGCGCAGCGCCTCACCGAGGTTGGTGGCACCGCAGACGAAGGGGGTGGTGAAGGCCCACTTGTCGGAGTGGTTGACCTCGTCGGCCGGGGTGAGGACCTCGGACTCGTCGATGTAGTCGACGCCGAGCGACTGCAGGACCTGGGCCTCGACGAAGTGGCCGATCCGGGACTTGGCCATGACCGGGATGGAGACGGCGTTGATGATGCCGTCGATCATGTCCGGGTCGGACATCCGGGCCACCCCGCCGTCCTTGCGGATGTCGGCCGGGACCCGCTCCAGGGCCATGACGGCGACGGCACCGGCGTCCTCGGCGATCTTCGCCTCTTCCGGCGTGACGACGTCCATGATCACGCCGCCCTTGAGCTGCTCGGCCATTCCGCGCTTGACGCGCGCGGTTCCGGTCTCGGGGGTCTGGGGCGTGGTGGGCGTGCTGGACACGTTGACCTCACTCAGTGCGGGTGGTTGTACTTCGCCGCCCACACAACCGTTGGTCAGCGGCCCGGGAAAAGGGCCAATTAGAGGCCGGTGGCTTGTCGGGTCTGCCGTCGCGGCATCCGGACGTACCACTTCCGCTTCGTGGTCGGTCAGTTCCCGCCCGAGCGGTCGTCCAGGACGGCCGGCGGCTCGTCGTCCATCTCGAAGGCCATCGGGAACGGCGCATGGCCGGCCAGCCGCAGATAGCGGACCAACCGGTGCCGACGGACCGCCCGCGCGGCCCGCACGGCGTCGTTGTGGAACCGGCGCGCCATCGGCACCCGGCGCACCGCCGCGATCAGCTCCGCGACCGTCCGCTCCCCGCCCGGGGCCTCCCGCACCGCCTCCACCTGCGCCTCGTCCTCGAAGACCGCACGCAGCGCCTGGCTCAGCTCGCTCTCCGCGACCTCGCGATGATCCTCCGCCGCCTGCCGGGCCTCGTGCGCGGCCTGGTACAACACGATCGACGCGGCCGGATCCAGCACCCCCGACGTGCCCACCTCCTGCGCGACCGAGGCCCGCCGCAGCAACTGGGCGTCCAGCGCCGCCTTCGCCGCGTCGATGCGCGCATGCAGTCGGTCGAGCCGACCGGCCGTCCAGCTCAGGTAGACACCGATGAGGACGATCGCGGCGGCGATCCAGATAAACGTGGTCACGCGGGGTCACGTTATCGCCTTGCGGCTGGCTTCCTCGCACGTAGTCGGCGTTCCCGCCGTAGGGGTTCGCGTTTTGCGCCTGCGGCGGGGCGAATCCGCTGCGCGGGGCGGGGCCGCCTGACGGCGGGGTGGTGCGGGGCCGCCCTGACGGCGGGGTGGTGCGGGGCCGCCTGACGGCGGGGTGGTGCCGCTGTGCCTGTCCGCCTGACGGCGGGGGTGGTTGCGGGTCCGCTGCGCGGGACGGTGCCGCTGCGCCTGTCCGCCTGACGGCAGGGGTGGTTGCGGGTCCGCTGCGCGGGGCGGTTCGGCAGCGGTGCCGGGGCTGCGGGGTGGGGGTTGTCCGGACTGCTGCGCTTTACGTCCGGACAACCCCCACCCCGCAGCCCCGTCCCCTCCCGTGAGTGGTCATGAAAACGATGAGTGAGGGTGCCGGCCCGTGGTCCCCTGCGGGTTCGTCGTCGAGTCGTGACCGTCACCGGACCACCGGCATCAACGGTCGCGCACCTGTCTTTCCCACCCACCCACGGGAGGGGACGGGCCGGAGGGGGTGGTGTGCAGGACGTAAAGCGCAGCAGTCCTGCACACCACCCCCGCAGGCCCGTCACCGCACCCAACAGCCCCGCGCAGCGGACAACGCACAACGGCCCAGCCCCGCGCAGCGGATCCGCCCCGCGCAGCGGACAACGCAAGACCCCGCCGTCAGGCGGACCCGCGCCGCGCAGCGGATCGGCCCCGGGCTCCCACTCGTTCGTCGGTCGCCACGGCCGAGGCGCCCGCCGTCACCGTCTCGTAGACGGCGAGGATGTCGGCGCCGACCGTGGTCCAGTCGAAGCGGCGGACGTGCTTGGTGCCGCGTTCGCGGAGTTCGGTGAGGCGGTCAGGGGCGTGCAGCAGGCGGACGGCCGCGGCGGCCAGCGCCTCCGCGTCCTCGTTGGCGAAGAGTTCGCCGGCCTCGCCCTGGTCCAGGACCTGGGCGAACGCGTCGAGGTCGCTGGCCAGTACGGGGGCCCCGGCGGACATCGCCTCCACGAGGATGATGCCGAAGGACTCGCCGCCCGTGTTGGGCGCGACATAGACGTCCACGCTGCGCAGCAGTCGTGCCTTGTCCTCGTCGGAGACCATGCCGAGGAACTCGACACGGGAGCGCAGTTCGGCGGGCAGGCCGGCGACGGCCTCGTCCTGGTCACCGCGGCCGGCGACCAGCAGTCGGGCGTCGGGGACCGCGGCGAGGATCGCGGGCAGTGCCTTCATGAGGACCGGCAGGCCCTTGCGGGGCTCGTCGATCCGGCCGATGAAGCCGATGGTGCGGCCCTGCCATTCCGGCCGGGGCTCGGCCCGGGCGAAGAAGTCCACGTCCACGCCGTTGGGGATCACCACCGCGTCGCCGCCGAGGTGCTCGACCAGGGTCCGGCGGGCGTACTCGCTGACCGCGATCCGAGCGCTGATCTTCTCCAGGGCGGGCTGGAGGATCGGGTACGCGGCGATCATGGCGCGGGAGCGCGGGTTGGAGGTGTGGAACGTCGCCACGATCGGGCCCTGCGCCGCCCAGCAGGCGAGCAGGCCCAGGGACGGCGAGGCCGGCTCGTGGATGTGGATGACGTCGAAGGCGCCGTTCTGGAGCCAGCGGCGGACCCGGGCGGCGGAGAGGAAGCCGAAGTTGAGGCGGGCGACCGAGCCGTTGTAGGGCACGGGGACGGCGCGGCCGGCCGGGACGACGTAGGGCGGCAGCGGGGTCTCGTCGTCGGCGGGGGCCAGGACGGAGACCTCGTGGCCGAGGCGGATCAGGTGCTCGGCCAGGTCGCGGATGTGGAACTGCACGCCGCCGGGGACGTCCCAGGAGTACGGGCAGACGATGCCGATCTTCACGCGGGCTCCGTTCCGGCGTCGCCGCGCGGCTCCAGATCGGCGAGCCACAGGCGCTGGAGCATGTGCCAGTCCGTGGGGTGGTCGGCGATGCCGGAGGCGAAGGCGTCGGCCAGCGCCTGGGTCATCAGGGCGGCCTTCTCGGTGCGGGTGCCGTTCTGCGGCACCTCGATCTCCGGGTGGACCCGGCCGCGCATGATGGGGGTGTCGTCGTACCAGAGGGTGACCGGCAGCAGCATCGCGCCGGTCTGGAGGGCCAGCATCGCGGGCCCGGCCGGCATCTTCGCCTCCTCGCCGAAGAACTTCACCGGTATCCCGGAGCTGGACAGGTCGCGGTCGGCGACCAGGCAGACCAGGCCGCCGGCGCGCAGCCGCCGGGCCAGCGTGCCGAACGCGGCGCCGCCGGTGTGCGGCAGCACCTCCATGCCCAGTCCCTCGCGGTAGGCGACGAACCGGTCGTAGAGGGACTCCGGCTTGAGGCGCTCGGCGACGGTGGTGAACGGGGTGTCGAGCTTGGTGGTGACCCAGACGCCGGCGAGGTCGTAGTTGCCCATGTGGGGCAGCGCCAGGATCACCCCGCGATCGCTCTTGAGGCCGTCCTCCAGGTGGTGCACGTCCTCGGGGGTGAAACCGGCCTTTATCCGCTCCGGGCTCCACACCGGCAGCCGGAAGGACTCCATCCAGTAGCGCATGTACGACCGCATCCCGGCCCGGGAGAGCTCGGCCAGTCGCTCCGGGGAGGCATCCGGGACGACCCGGGCGAGGTTGGACTCCAGGCGCTGGACGCCCTTGCCGCGGCGTCGCCAGGCCAGGTCGGCGAGCTGCCGCCCGAGCTGCACCGCGACCCCTTCGGGCAGCCGCTTGACGGTGCTCCAGCCCAGGCCGTACAGCCCGTCCGTCAGCTTGTCGGTGTCGATCCGCATCAGCCGTTCCCCCCTTGCGCCACGGCGTCGGCCTCGGCCGACTCCCGCCGTACCGTCACCACACGTTGGCCGAGGGTGACGGCGCTGCCGACCGCGACCACCCACAGGGCGATCGGCAGCAGGACCTCGACGCCCGGCACGCCGAACGTGTGCAGCCCGGACAGACCGCAGGCGACCAGCGTGATGACCAGCCGCTCGGCCCGCTCCACCAGGCCGTTGACGTCCACCGGCAGCCCGATGGCCTCACCGCGCGCCTTGGTGTACGAGACGACCTGGCCGCTGGCGAGGCAGAAGATGGCGATCGCGCAGAGCATCAGGCTGTCGCCGCGGCCGGCGTACCACAGGGCCAGCCCGCCGAAGATCGCCGAGTCCGCGACCCGGTCGAGGGTGGAGTCCAGGAAGGCGCCCCACCGGCTGGAGCGCCCCAGCTGCCGCGCCATGTTGCCGTCGACCAGGTCGGAGAAGACGAACAGCGTGATCACGACCGTGCCCCAGAAGAACTCGCCCCGGGGGTAGAAGACCAGGGCGCCGGCGACCACACCGCCGGTTCCGACGAGGGTGACCGCGTCCGGGCTGACCCCGAGACGGATGAGCAGGGCGGCGAACGGTGTGAGAACACGCGTGAAGAACGCACGCGCGTACTTGTTCAGCATGACCTTCCCGGAAAGTCGATACGGGCCGCGCGGTCAAGGGGCCACCGGCTGGCCCATCGTAGCCACGCGGCCGTGGGGCACCGCGAACGCATCGCGGCGCGGGGTGCATCCCACAAGCTCGGACCGGCCCTCGCGCGCCCGCGAGCGCGCCGGCGGGCCCCGCAGGACGGCCGACGGCCCCCTTGAGCACACCGCGCGGACGTGCCACGTATGGACGCATCCTGAACCCGGTGGAAAGCTCGAATCACCGCAAAGTGTCGACCTGGAGGCGAGACACATGAGCGAGAAGTCGAGTACGAACCCAGGAGCCGCCGGAAGGGCACCGGCGGCCGACCGGCCCGCCGCCCTGCGCAATGTGGTGCTGGTCGGCCACAGCGGCTCGGGAAAGACCACTCTGGTCGAGGCGCTGGCACAGGCGTCCGGCGCGGTCAACCGGGCGGGCCGGGTCGAGGACGGTGGCACCCTGTCCGACTACGACGAGATCGAGCACCGGCAGCAACGCTCCGTACAGCTCTCCCTCGTCCCGGTCGACTGGGGCGGAATCAAGATCAATCTGTTGGACACCCCCGGATACGCCGATTTCGTCGGGGAACTCAGGGCCGGTCTGCGTGCGGCGGACGCGGCCCTTTTCGTCGTCTCGGCCGCCGACGGCGTGGCCGGCGCGACCCGGATGGTCTGGGACGAGTGCGCGGCCGTCGGCATGCCGCGCGCCCTGGTGGTCACCCACCTGGAAGCCGCCCGCGCCGACTTCGACGAGATGACCCGGCGGTGCGCGCTGACCTTCGGCGGCGACGACCTGGACGCCGTCCTGCCCCTGTACCTGCCGCTGTACGGCACCCCCGGGTCCGACGGCCACGCCCCCGTCGACGGCCTGATCGGCCTGCTCTCCCAGCGCGTCTTCGACTACTCCTCGGGCACCCGCACCGAGCGCGCGCCCACCGACGACGAGCTCCCGCTGATCGAAGCGGCCCGCAACCGCCTCATCGAGGGGATCATCGCCGAGAGCGAGGACGAGACCCTCATGGACCGCTACCTCGCGGGCGAGGACATCGACCTCAAGACGCTCGTCGGGGACCTGGAGACCGCGGTCGCCCGGGGTTCCTTCCACCCCGTGCTGGCCGCCGCCCCGGCCGTCGAAGGCGCCAAACAGGGGCTGGGCACGGTCGAACTGCTGGAGCTGATCACCGGTGGCTTCCCCACCCCGGCGGAGCGCGAGGCCCCCGCGGTGACCGGCCCGGACGGCTCGCCGCGGCCGAGCCTGGGCTGCGACCCGGAGGGTCCGCTGGCCGCCGAGGTGGTCAAGACCTCCTCCGACCCGTACGTGGGCCGGCTCTCCCTGGTCCGGATCTTCTCCGGCACCCTGCGCCCGGACGACACGGTGCACGTCTCCGGGCACGGCCTGACGGATCGCGGCCACGAGGACCACGACGTCGACGAGCGGGTCGGCGCGCTGTCCGCGCCGTTCGGCAAGCAGCAGCGGCCGCTCCCCCGGGCCATCGCCGGCGATCTGGCCTGCGTCGCCAAGCTCACCCGCGCCGAGACCGGCGACACCCTCTCCGCCAAGGACGACCCGCTGCTGATGGAGCCGTGGGCGATGCCGGACCCGCTGCTGCCGGTCGCCATCCGGGCGCACAGCAAGGCGGACGAGGACAAGCTCTCCCAGGGCCTGGCGCGGCTGGTCGCCGAGGACCCCACGATGCGTCTGGAGCACAACCAGGACACCCGCCAGGTCGTCCTGTGGTGCATGGGCGAGGCGCACACCGACGTGGCCCTGGAGCGGCTGCGCTCGCGCTACGGCGTCCAGGTCGACGCCGTCGAGCACAAGGTCGCGCTCCGGGAGACCTTCAGCGGCTCCGCCGCGGGCCGCGGCCGGCACGTCAAACAGTCCGGCGGCCACGGCCAGTTCGCGATCTGCGAGATCCAGGTCGAACCGCTGCCGGGCGGCTCCGGCATCGAGTTCGTCGACAAGGTCGTCGGCGGCGCGGTCCCCCGGCAGTTCATCCCGTCCGTGGAGAAGGGCGTCCGCGCCCAGGCCGCCCGCGGGATCGCCGCCGGGAATCCGCTCGTCGACATCCGGGTCACCCTGCTCGACGGCAAGTCCCACTCGGTGGACTCCTCGGACGCCGCGTTCCAGACGGCGGGTGCGTTGGCGCTGCGGGAGGCCGCCGCGCAGACCAGGATCGACCTGCTGGAACCGGTCTCCGAGGTGCGCGTCCTGATACCGGACGAGTACGTCGGCCCGGTGCTCAGCGACCTCTCCGGCCGCCGCGGCCGGGTGGTGGGCACCGAGCAGTCCGGCGCCGGCCGCACCCTGGTCCGCGCCGAGGTGCCGGAGATCGAGATCGGACGGTACGCCGTCGATCTGCGGTCGCTCTCGCACGGCACCGGCCGCTTCAGCCGCGGCTACCTGCGGCATGAGCCGATGCCCGGCCAGCTCGCCGCCCGGATGCGGGAACAGGAGGCGGTCAGCGCCTAGTTAACGGTCGGTCAGCCGCTGTCCCGGACAACCCACTTGGGCCGGGCCGGCGGCTGTACGCTGGGACTCCACCGCCGCGCCGCGCGTTCCGGGCCAACCTGCGAGCACGCCGGCCCGGCAGGTGTGCGCGTCGGCGGAGTCGGGTAGAGCGCATCAGCGGATACGCGCGTGATGGGGGCGGGTAGTGGCAGACGGCTTTGACTTCAGTCCGGGGGCGCAGGTCCCCATCTCGGGAGGTGCCGGACAGACGGCGGCGACCCAGGCCCTGGCCTCGGCCGCCTACCGCGACTGCAAGCTCTCCAAGATCTCCGAGGCGGACTCCGATTCAGGGAAGTCCGAGATCAAGAAACCCAAGCTGTCGCTGTTCGAGCCCAACCTCGGCGAGGCGTTCTCCCGCGCCGTCCAGGTGCGGATGCTCGGCGGCGGCCGCAAGCCGCTGATCCAGTCCTTCGGGACGGAGCCGCAGACGATCGTCGAGCACTGCCTGTCGGCCACCCGCATCCGCAAGCAGCGCGACAGCCGGCTGACGGTGCTGATGGTGGTGTGCGGGCTGCTGTTCCTGCCCGGTGTGCTGCTCTGGCTGGGCGCCTTCCAGCTCCGGAAGATGTTCTCCAAGGACGGCGAGGGCAAGGGCATCTCCCTGGCGGGCGGGGCGCTGCTGGTCCTGCTCGCGCTGGCCGGCCTGTTCTTCATGGTCAAGCTGCCGTTCACCGGCTTCTGGCCGCTGTACGCCCGCGGCATGCTCATCGCCCCGGTGGTGGGCTGGTGGCTGGCCAAGCAGATCTGCGAGCGGACCGCGGTGACCCTGCGGGAGGCGTGGAAGGGGCTACTGGAGGGCGGCGGGGTCGCCGCGAAGATCCCCGAGGCGGTGCCGCAGGACCCCAACCACACCTCCGCCGAGACCCTCCGGCACAACCTCGCCAAGGTCTCCGCCGAGCAGCGCAGCAACGTCGTCTTCTACGCCGGCCCCAAGGGCATACTCGGCATGGGCACCCGCTGGGGCAGCTGGCAGCTGGCCGAGGAGCTCCGGCCGGCCCAGGAGGGCACCGACATCCACCCCTTCCGCAGCTGGGACGTGATCCGCGCGATCCACGACCGGCTGCGCCTGCTGGAGCGCAGCCCGCTGCACACCGGCGGATTCCAGCAGCCGCCGTCCGTCCGCCACTGGATCGTCTCCCCGGTGGGCGAGAAGGCCAAGGCCGTCGGCCGCCCCGACGGCGCCCACGTCGACGGGTACGAGGTCCGCGGCCACGAGATAGAGCGGATCTGCAACGAGCAGCAGTTCGGCAGCGGCGACCGCCACTACCTCGGCGTCCAATTCGTCCTGTGGGACGGCCAGTTGGTGCTCACGCTGATGATCACCGTCACCGTCCTGCACGAGACGCTGCGCATCGAGGTCAGCGGTCACGCCCTCGGTCCGGTCAACTCCCTCTTCACGAGCAAGCCGGAGCCCAAGACCAAGGAGATCGCCAAGGTCGTCCGGTTCTGGGAGACCAGGACCCAGACGCTGCCGCTGATCGAGCCGTCGGAGGTGGTCCGGCTCGCCGCCCGCGCCCCGCTGACGTGGTTCCCGCCGGTGCTGGACTTCCTCGGCGGCAAGCTCGCCCTCCCCGAGCCGTTCGGCCTGCGCCACGTCTGGGCCGACAAGCCCTGGCGCCACCGCTTCATGGCCGATGACGCGCTGCGCGCCGCGACCCCGGTGCTGCGGGCGGTGCACGCCGCCGCGATGAGCGTCCTGCAGGAGCACGGCGTCAACACCGAGCGCTTCGACAACCGCTCCCTGGTGCTCAGCGGCATGGTGCAGAGCGCCGAGCCGAAGAAGGCCGACGAGTACCACGCGTAGCACCACCCCGCGCACCGCACGGACGGGCGCGCGCACGGCCTCCCGCCGTGCGCGCGCCCGTCTTTCGGCTAGCGGAAGATCCCGGTGTGCCCCAGCGAGTACCGCCCCGGCTGCGGGTACACCGCCAGTCCGTGCGGGCCCAGCCCCACCGGGATCTTCGCCAGGGTCTTCCCGGTGTGGGTGTCGAGCGCGTACACCTCGGAGTTGTACCGCCCGGACAGCCACAGCACGTTGCCGTCCGAGGAGACCCCGCCCATGTCGGGGCTGCCGCCGCCGCGGATGTGCCACTTGTCGGCGAGTTCGCCGGTCTTGAAGTTCAGCAGCGAGATGCTCCCCTCGCCGCGGTTGGAGATGTACATGGTGCGGGAGTCGCGGCTGACGTAGAGCCCGTGCGTGCCCTTGCCGGTGGGCAGCAGCTTGGGCCGGCCGAAGGTGTCGCCGTTCAGGATCCACACGCCGTCGGCCATCATGTCGGCGACGTACCAGGTCTTCCCGTCCGGGGAGATCTTCACGTCCTGGGGCATGGCGCCCTCGAACGGCAGCTTCTGCTGGCCGATCACCGCCATCTTCGCGGTGTCGACCTTGAGCAGTTCGCCGGAGAACTCGCAGGAGACGATGAAGTACTTCCCGTCCGGCGAGAAATCGGCGTGGTTGACGCCCGCGCAGCTGACCGGGACGGTCTTGCGGACCTCCATCGTGTGCGGGTCCCGGAACACCAGCTGCTTGTCCATCGACGCCATCACCACCGCGTACTTCCCGTCCGGCGTGAAGTAGAGGTTGTACGGGTCGTGGACCTTGACCGGCTTGCCGGCCTTGCCGGTGGCCGGGTCGATCGGGGTCAGGTCGTGGCCCCGGTTGTTGTTGACCCACAGGGTCTTCATGTCCCAGGACGGCACCACGTGCTGCGGCTGCACGCCCACCGGGATCGTCTCGATGACCTTGTACGTCTTGGGGTCGATGACGCTGACCGTGTCGGAGCCGGTGTTGGGCACGTACACCCGCGACGGGTAGTGCTTGACCTGCGGCGCCAGCCGGTTCGGCCGGTCCGCGGCGTACAGGTCGTGCTCGTCCAGCGGCGGCGGCATCCCGGGCAGGCCCTGGGCGACGGCCTTGTGGGGCGAGGGCCCGACGGGCCGCGTGGGGGCGGACTGCTCCCCGCCGCCGGCACAGCCCGCCGCCACCAGGGCGCAGGCCACGACCAGCAGTGCGGCCCGGCGGGTGGAGCGGTCGGGGCGGGAGCCGGTAGGACGGGAGTGGGTACGGTTCCGGTCAGCCATCAGGTCACAAGCTCCGTTGTCGTCACCGCGCGCAGACCGCGCCGGCGGAGGCCGTCGAGGATCGGGGGCAGCGCGGCCACCGTGCCGGCGTGCCCGAGGTGGAGACTGACGACCGAGCCCGGGCGGATGCCGTCCAGGACCGTGCGCTGGACGGCCGGGGCGCCGGGGTCGTTCGCATCGAGGGAGTCCACGTCGTACGACAGGACGTGCGGGTAGCCCGCCCGACGCGCCAGCCGGATCACCTGCCCGGTGGCCCGCTGGGTCTGCGAGGGGCGGAACCAGCTGCCGATACTGCCGGTGAGCTTCCGCAGCCGGTCGGCGCACTGGCTGATCTCGGCGTACGCGGCGTCGGCGGGCAGCGCGCAGATGTTGCGGTGGTGCATGGTGTGGTTGCCCAGCTCGTGGCCGCCGTCCAGGATGCGGCGGGCCATCGCGGGCTGCGCGTCGAGCCAGTCGCCGACCGCGAGCACGGTGATCTTGGCGCCGGCCCGCTCGGCCTCGCCGAGCAGCGCCTCGGCCAGCTTGGGGTCGCCCCGGCCGTGGAAGGTGAGGGCCACCGCGTGGCCGTCCCGCGGCCCGTGTTCGATCTCCGCGGGCAGGCCGGGCGCGCGGGTCGGGGGCCGGGCGGCGGGGTGCCGGGCGGGGGCGGACCGGCCCGTCGCTCGGGGGCTCGGTCCGCCGGCGGCCTGTACGGAGGGGGCGGAGTCCGCCGATCGCTTGGGGTCACAGCCCGACGCAAGCGCACCGGCCGCCGCGGCCGAGGCGGCCACGCGCAGCACGGAGCGACGATCCAGGGAGGTCACCACCCCATTAGAGGGGCAAGAATTCCCAATCGGGGCGATTCATACGATTCATCCGTGCGCGTGTCGCCCCGTTCACCCGGCGCGCACCCCGGCTACGCCGGCCAGGCCGCGGCCAGCATCGCCCGGGTGTCGGCGAGGAGTTGGGGCAGCACCTTGGTGTGCCCTACCACCGGCATGAAGTTGGTGTCGCCGCCCCAGCGGGGGACGACGTGCTGGTGGAGGTGGGCGGCGATGCCGGCGCCGGCGACCGCTCCCTGGTTCATCCCGATGTTGAAGCCGTGCGCCCCGGACGCGCCGCGCAGCGCCGTCATCGCCCGCTTGGTGAAGTCCGCCAGCTCCGCCGTCTCCGGCTCGTCGAGGTCGGTGTAGTCGGCGACGTGGCGGAACGGGACGACCATGAGGTGGCCGCCGTTGTACGGGTAGAGGTTCAGCACCGCGTACACGTACGTACCGCGGGCGACCACGAGGCCGTCCTCGTCCGACTTCGAGGGAATGGTGCAGAACGGACAGCCGTCCTCGGCCCCCGGGCCGCTCGGCTTGTTCTCCCCCTGGATGTAGGCCATCCGGTGGGGCGTCCACAGGCGCTGGAAGGCGTCCTGCGTCCCGACTCCGATCTGCTGTTCCGGCTCACTCGTCATGTTGCGAAGCATATTCTCCCCGGCCGGCGAGGGAAGCGGCGAGGGGCGGTCCCGGTGGGACCGCCCCTCGTCACCTCGACTCCGTCAGACCTGGACGCGGCGCTCCACCACGTCCAGCAGCTTGGCGATCGCCTCGTCGCGCGGGATGCCGTTCTCCTGCGAACCGTCGCGGTAGCGGAACGACACCGCCCCGGCGGCCATGTCCTCGTCACCGGCGAGGATCATGAACGGCACCTTGGCCTTCTGCGCGTTCCGGATCTTCTTCTGCATCCGGTCCGAGGAGGAGTCCACCTCGACCCGCAGCCCCTTGGCCTTCGCCTCCGCGGCGAACTCCTCCAGGTACGGGACGTGGGCGTCGCCGATCGGGATGCAGGTCGCCTGCACCGGGGCCAGCCACGCCGGGAAGGCACCCGCGTAGTGCTCCAGCAGCACCGCGAAGAACCGCTCGATGGAGCCGAACAGCGCCCGGTGGATCATGACGGGCTGCTGCTTGGAGCCGTCCGCCGCGGTGTACTCCAGGCCGAAGCGGGCGGGCTGCTGGAAGTCGACCTGGATGGTCGACATCTGCCAGGACCGGCCGATGGCGTCCTTCGCCTGGACCGAGATCTTCGGCCCGTAGAACGCGGCGCCACCCGGGTCGGGCACCAGCGGCAGCCCCTGCTTCTCGGCCGCCTGGCGCAGCGCCTCGGTGGCCTCCTCCCACTCCGCGTCCTCGCCGATGAACTTGTCGGACTCGGGGTCGCGGGTGGACAGCTCCAGCTCGAAGTCGGCCAGGCCGTAGTCGCGCAGCAGGTCCAGGACGAACGTGAGCAGGTTGTCCAGCTCGTCCGCCATCTGCTCCTTGGTGCAGTAGATGTGCGAGTCGTCCTGGGTGAAGCCGCGGGCGCGGGTCAGGCCGTGCACGACGCCCGACTTCTCGTAGCGGTAGACCGTGCCGAACTCGAAGAGCCGCAGCGGGAGTTCGCGGTACGACCGGCCGCGCGCCTTGAAGATCAGGTTGTGCATGGGGCAGTTCATCGCCTTGAGGCGGTAGTTCTGCCCGTCGAACTCCAGCGGCGGGAACATCGCCTCGCCGTAGTTCGGCAGGTGCCCGGAGGTCTCGAAGAGACTTTCCTTGGTGATGTGCGGGGTGTTGACGAACTCGTAGTCCGACAGCTCGTGCCGCTTGCGGGAGTAGTCCTCCATCACCCGGCGCACGACGCCGCCCTTGGGGTGGAAGACGGCGAGGCCGGAGCCCAGCTCCTCCGGGATGGAGAAGAGGTCCAGCTCGGCACCGAGCTTGCGGTGGTCGCGCTTCTCGGCCTCGGCGAGGAAGTCCAGGTACGCCTTGAGCTCGTCCTTGGTCGGCCAGGCGGTGCCGTAGATGCGCTGGAGCTGCGGGTTCTTCTCGCTGCCGCGCCAGTAGGCGGCGGCGGACCGCATCAGCTTGAAGACCGGGATGTGCCGGGTGCTGGGCAGGTGCGGGCCGCGGCACAGGTCCTTCCAGCACAGCTCGCCGGTCTTGGCGTCGAGGTTGTCGTAGATGCTGAGCTCGCCGGCGCCGACCTCGGCGGAGGCGCCCTCGGCGGCGTCCGCCGCGGAGCCCTTCAGGCCGATCAGCTCCAGCTTGTACGGCTCGTCCACCAGCTCGGCGCGGGCCTCGTCGTCGGACACCACACGGCGGGCGAACTTCTGCCCGCGCTTCTGGATCTCCTGCATCTTCTTCTCGATGCGCTTGAGATCGTCCGGGTGGAAGGGCTTCTCGACGTCGAAGTCGTAGTAGAAGCCGTCCTTGATCGGCGGACCGATGCCGAGCTTGGCCTCCGGGAAGAGCTCCTGCACGGCCTGGGCCATCACGTGCGCGGCGGAGTGCCGCAGGATGTTCAGGCCGTCCTCGGAGGTGATCTCCACGGGCTCGACCTCGTCGCCGTCGGCCAGCTCGTGGGTGAGGTCCTTCAGCTCGCCGGCCACCCGTGCGGCCACGACGCTGCGCTCGCCCTGGAAGAGGTCGGCGGCCGTAGTGCCCGTGGTCACCACGCGTTCTTCCCGCTCGGAATCGCGTTGGACGGTCACACGGACGTCTGACACCGGTCTCTCCTGACTCATGTCTCTCTCGCGTCAGCGTTTGCTGCGCTCCCGAATCGTACCGAGCCGCAGGACCGCACCGCGAAACGGATTGCCCCCGCCCGCTCAGGCGTCCGCCGGCGGCCCGCCGCACGCCGCGTCGGCGTCGTCGAATCCCCCGTCCCCGGGCTCCGCAGGATTCTCCCAGAGTGCCTTCAACAGCCGGTCGCGGTCGGCCGGATCGACCTGTACGGGGGTGACGTCCCGGCCGCCGGTGATCCGCCGGAAGCCGCCCCGGCTCTCCAGCCGGCCGCTGACCCGGATCGGCAGCCCGGCCAGATGCGCGTGCCCGGCGATCCGGTAGTCCTCCTCCTCCAGCGCGGCCCGCACCTGCCCCACGTCCGCCCCGGTGATCACCCGCAGCCGCACCGACCCCGGGCCGTCCGGCCGTTCCCGGCGCAGCCGCACGACGGTGCCGGTCACCCGCACCGGCAGCGACGGCTCGGTGCGGACGTAGCGCCGGGCCGCCTGCTGGAGCGCGGGCAGGTCGCCGGGGGAGAACTCGACGGGTTCGGGGCGGGCCGCGGAGCCGGCCGGGGTGCCGGCCGCGGGCGACCAGGCGATGCTGATCCGCACCCCCTCCGCGCCCCGCACCAACGCGATCAGCGCCTGCGCCAGCTCGTGGCAGACGCCCAGCCCGACCGCCGCGTCGAACGCCTCCATGCCGCCGGTGGCCCGCTGGTAGTCGGTGGCGTCCCGGGCCGCGTGCAGCGCCCGCTGAAGCCCGGCGACCACGTCCCGCCCGGCCGGTACGGGGACGAACGCGGCCAGGTGCCGCCCCGCCGGCGCCGGGCCGACCAGCACCTGGCCCAGGAACCCCTCGGCCCGCCGCTTGTGCCGGGCGCCGTAGAAGCCGGCCCGGGAGTAGCTGCCCAGCGCGCCGGCGGTCAGCAGGGCCCGGGCCGCGCCGCGCAGCTGCTCCTGCGCCACCCAGTGCGCGGTGCCGGGTCCGCCGTCGGGCACCTCGCGCTCCCAGCGGACCTCGTCGCTGGGCACCGCCAGTCCGACCAGCACCTCCCGGGCCGAGGGCGCGGCGCTCCGCTCCAGCGCCGCCAACGCCTCGGCCAGCAGCTCGGCGCTGTCCGGAAAGAGACGGTCGTGGGGCACCAGCAGGCTGGTGCCGCCCGACCCGTCCGGCGGGATCCAGCGGGCGTAGTCGCCGGCCGGGCCGCCCCGGCGCCGCCAGCCGTGCCGGGCCAGCAGGGCGCCGAGCACCGCCGGGTCGAGTCGCGCGGGGTCCGGTGACCGCGCGCCGTAGTCGTCGATCGGCCGGTCCATCAGGGCCTCCCTCCCGCCCCGACCCGCGTCATGATCTCGCGGAGCGCGCGGTCGTCGAAGATCCGCGTGGTCGGGATCCGCACAGTGGTCCTGCGCCGACCGGTCACCGGATGGCCGGCGAGGTTGATCCAGTAGCAGCAGTGCCGCAGTTCGAGGTGGTCGTGCCCGGCCCGCAGCCAGTCCTCCGGATCCCGCGGGACGAGCATCACGACGAGGATCTTGTGCACCGCCACCGGCGTGCGGGCCAGCTTCACCAGGTGGTCGTTGTCGAGCGTGAAGGCGAAGGTGGGCCCGGGCGGGCGCGGGGCGGTCTGGTAGGTGCACTTGAGCTGCACCTTGATGGTCACCTCGTCGTCGACGGCGTGGTCGGGCGCGGCGTGGCTGACGTGCCAGTCGATCCCGTTGTCCGGGAAGGGCTGGGCCAGCGAGCACCCGGAGGCGGCGGCGACCGCGTGCAGGTAGCCCACCTGGAGTGTTTCCATGCAGGCCGTGGTGGCCAGGCCACCGCGCTGCGAGGTGAGTGAGGGCCGGGGGTACCGCCCGCTTGCGGGGGACAGCCCGCCCGGTTCGGGCTGCGCGAGGGTCATCGCGGGATGCCTTCCGGGCCGTGGCGAATCGATGCGGCGGGGCGGCGGGGCGGGACCCGGCGCGGGGGAGACGCCGGGCCGCGCGGTGTGCGCCGGCCCGTCACTGTGGTTGTCTCCGCGTCAGACCGGCCGCAAACAAGGGCGGTTCGAGCCGACCTGGTCTCGGGTATCACCAGCTCGGGTGACGTGCACCGTCATCCCCCGTACGACCGCGAGGAGTTGGATGATGCCGCGCTGGTATGACGGTCCACTTGCCGCCTTCGACACCGAGACGACGGGCATCGACGTGGAGCGCGATCGCATCGTCTCGGCCGCCCTGGTCGTCCAGGAGACCCCGCGCGCCGCCCCGCGCATCACCCGCTGGCTGATCAACCCGGGGGTGGAGATACCCGAGGCCGCGACCGCGGTGCACGGACTCACGGCCGATCACCTCGCGCTGCACGGCCGCTGGCCGGCGCCGGTGCTGGAGGAGCTGGCCCGCGCGCTGGCCGCCCAGGCGGTGGCCGGTCGGCCGCTGGTGGTGATGAACGCGCCGTTCGATCTCACACTCCTGGAGCGGGAGTTGAAGCGCCACCGCGCCAGCTCACTGGGCACCTATCTGGGGGCGTACCCCCTGCACGTCCTCGACCCGCGCGTCCTGGACAAGCACCTGGACCGCTACCGCAAGGGCCGTCGCACCCTCACCGATCTCTGCGCGCACTACGAGGTCGAGCTGACCGACGCCCACGAGGCGGCGGCGGACGCACTGGCCGCGCTGCGGGTGGTCCGGGAGGTGGGCCTGCGCTTCGCCGACCGGCTGGAGGGGCTGCAGCCGGCCGAGCTGCACACCCGGCAGGCGGTCTGGCACGCGGCCCAGGCCCGCGGCCTCCAGGCGTGGTTCGCCCGCAGCGGCTCCCCCGAGCCGGTCGACCCGCACTGGCCGCTGCGGCCGGAACTCCCCTCCGCGGCCTGATCCCTCATCAGGACTCCCACCGCGCTCTCCCCGAGGGTCACCGCCGTCGACCGCGCAAGCGCGCGCCCCGGATCACGGCCGCACCGACCAACAAAAAGGACCGGACCGCCTTTTGGCGGCCCGGTCCTCGATCCCGGTGGGCGATACTGGGTTCGAACCAGTGACCTCTTCGGTGTGAACGAAGCGCTCTCCCACTGAGCTAATCGCCCGGGTGTCGGCGGGGTTTCCCTCGCGAACGACCTGAACGATACAGGTCGTCACGCCCTTCCATCAAATTCCTGTCCCGCCGCCCCTCACCCGCGGGCCAGCCAGGCCCTCAGACCGCGCCGCCCGGCCCGCATCATCAGCGCGTGGTTGATCCGGAACACCGGCCGTCCCAGCAGCGCCCAGCGCCGCAGCACCGGCTTGCGGACCTCCACCTCCTGCTCGAAGACGGCCCGCGTACCGCCCTCCCCCGGCATGATCGTCCAGCGCGCCCAGCCGGCCAGGTCCCCGCGCATCCCTATTTCCAGCACCCGGGCCCCCGGATCCCGCAGGGTCTCGGTCGCCACCACGGTCAGCTCGTACGGCAGGAAGGACCGGAACCGCGCGGTGCCGCTGCGGTCGTCGAGCGGGACGACCTCACGCACCTGCGGCCACCAGCAGGGATACGCCTCGGCCCGCCCCAGCACCGCGTAGACGACGGCGGGCGGGGCATGCAGCAGCCAGACGCTACGGAAGCGGTAGCGGTGCAGGCGGCAGGATCGACCTGACGAGTCGGGCATGATCCCAGTGTGCGCCCCCGCCGCCCGGGAACGGCCCAACAACCGCGACGGCCCGGAGACTTGAAGTCTCCGGGCCGTCGTCCGGGGTGGGCGATACTGGGTTCGAACCAGTGACCTCTTCGGTGTGAACGAAGCGCTCTCCCACTGAGCTAATCGCCCGGGCGCATCGACAACATTACCGCACGTCGGGGGCGCTCCTGACCACCGTCGCGACATCGCCGATCTCCACCCGGCACGCACCGGGCACCCGGCCGTGCGCCGGGCACCGACCCCCGACGCCCGGCACGCCGAACCGACCGAGATCATCGCGAAGCGCTCCCCGCTCCATTACTCTGCGTATTCGTATCGCCTATGCAACCGGCATGTTCGCCTGGCCGAACTCACCGCCGAGGACGCTCGCGCAATCCGCCGTAAGAGGTACCTGAAGCCACACAAAACCGTCAGAGGGGTTTACAACGGCACCGTAGGTGGCATGTCGATTTCGCCGACGTGCGAATCCCCGAGCGCACACTGAGCGAAAGGCCCTGGCGCTTATGAACACCACGGTCAGCTGCGAGCTGCACCTGCGCCTCGTTGTGTCGAGCGAGTCCTCACTGCCTGTACCCGCGGGCCTGCGGTATGACACGGCCGATCCGTATGCCGTGCACGCCACCTTCCACACCGGAGCCGAGGAAACGGTTGAGTGGGTCTTCGCCCGCGACCTCCTCGCCGAGGGCCTGCATCGGCCCACGGGCACCGGAGACGTCCGCGTGTGGCCGTCCCGGAGCCATGGACAGGGCGTCGTCTGCATCGCCCTGAGCTCCCCGGAGGGGGAAGCCCTCCTGGAGGCGCCGGCGCGGGCACTGGAATCGTTCCTCAAGCGGACGGATGCCGCCGTACCACCCGGTACGGAACACCGGCATTTCGACCTCGACACCGAGCTCTCCCACATCCTGGCGGAGAGCTGAGACGCAGCACGCACACCCACCCGCTCACACTTGCGACCGTCCGACTCGGGGAGACGGCGCAGGACCGACAAGTTCACACGGCACACTTCGGCGCCGTCGTCGCGGACCCACCGCGGGGACGGCGCCGAGGCTTGTCCCAGGCGCTAGAGTCGGCGACCATTCGCCAACGACACCGGGGCGGCAGCGGCCGACCCCACCCGGCCAGGGAGCGGAACCGTGATGATCACCCATGACACCCGGTGCGCGCTGGACGCGGTCGTCGATCTGCTGAACACCGCCCCCGAGGGCGACTCCCCCGGCGCCCCGGACAGCCTGACCGACCTCGCGGCCCTCGCGGAGTTCGTCCGGCGCAACGATGTCAGCGACGTGGGATCCCTCGGCCCGGACGACCTGGCGGCCGTACGGGCCGTCCGGGCGCGGTTCGCTGAGGTCTTCGCCGCCGGCGACGACCGCGCCGCCGCCGCACGGCTGAACACGCTGGTCGCCTCGGCGGGCACCACCCCGCGACTGACCGACCACGACGGCTACGACTGGCACGTCCACTACTTCGCGCCGGGCGCCTCGGTCGCCGACCACCTGGCCGCGGACGGCGGGATGGCGCTGTCCTTCATCCTCGTCGCCGGGGAGCGCGAGCGGCTGCGGCGCTGTGAGGCACCGGACTGCCGGCACGCCTTCGTCGACCTCTCCCGCAACCGCTCGCGGCGCTACTGCGACAGCCGGACCTGCGGGAACCGGCTGCACGTCGCGGCGTACCGCGCACGGCGGCGGGAGGCGGCGGGCTGAGCGACCGCGGCGGGTACGGCCCGCGGTCGCACGGCGACAGGCGGGCCGGGTCCGCACCCGGCCGGTGCGGACCTCAGAGGATGTAGAGGTCGTGTACCGCGCCTAGCAGGAGCAGTAGGCCGATCACGGCTAGGAAGAGCATCAGCGGCGGCTGGGACAGCGCGAACAGGCAACCGCGTGGCTCGGGGGACGGGGCGTCGTCTTGGGCGAGGGCGCACTCATCGTTCATCTCGCGCGCATCATCGCGCAGATGATCGTCCCGGAAGCCGCGATAGGCCGCTCAGCAGCGGGAGTTCATCAGATCCCGTGCTTTTTCAGGATCGCTTCGATGTCCGAGAAGTCATCCTTGGGAGCGCTGCCCGCGCTCGGCGCGGGGGTGCTCTTCGGGGCCTTCCGGCCGGGGCCGAGGGACGGCGCAGAGGCGGCCGGCGCCACCGCCGGCGCCCCGGAACCCGCCGCGGCCCGGCGCTCCTTGCGACCGGCTATCCCACGGCGCCGCTCCACCAGCCTGCTGATCGCGAACAGCCCCGCGGAGAGTGCGAGCACCCCGAACCCGGCCCAGACCGTGGGCTTGAAGACGATGCTGGTGACCCAGTCGATGACACCCGTCATGACCAGGCCGATCGGGATCAGGGCGAAGGCGGCGATCCGGGTCGCGGCCAGGAAACGCTTGCGATAAGCGGTCAGCGCGGCGATACCCAGGCCCGCTGCCGACACCGCGGCACAGACTGTCGAGGTCAGCATCCGGTCCTCCTGCCGGTCCCATGGGCGAGCGGGCGTTCCGCGCTCCCCTCCATCCTGCCCCCTCCGACCCCGCACAGGCCATGTCCGGGCCAGGACCTCAGGGAGATCTCCGGGTCGCCCTCCTCCGCAGGTCCGGGTTCCTCCCCAGGGCGGCGGGCTGGAAGACTGGCCGTATGAACGACGCCGCCGCCTCCGGCCCCACCAGTCCCGTCAGCCCCGACCGCCCCGTCCTGGACGTGTGGTGCGATCTGCAGTGCCCGGACTGCGCCACCGCCCTCGCGGACGTACGGGCGCTGCGCGAGCGCTTCGGCGACCGGCTGGAGATCCGGCTGCGGCACTTCCCGCTGACCAAGCACAAGCACGCCTACGCGGCCGCCCAGGCCGCCGAGGAGGCCGCCGAACAGGGGCAGGGCTGGCCGTACATCGAGGCGTTGCTGGCGCGGACCGCGGAGCTCGGCAAGCACGGCGAGAAGGTGCTGCTCGACGTCGCCGGGGAGCTGGGGCTGGACGCCGAGGAGATCGACACCGCGCTGGTCGACGGGCGGCACCTGCTGGCGGTGGACGCGGACCAGGCCGAGGGCAAGGCGATCGGGGTGACGGGCACCCCGACGTACGAGATCGGCGGCGAGCGGCTGGACGGCGGCAAGAGCCAGGAGGGGCTGCGCGCCCGGATCGAGGAGATCGCCGAACGGCTGCTGGCCGGGCCGGACTCCGCAGCGGGCTGACGCGACCGCGGCCCGGCCGCCCGCTCCGGTCGGGCCCGTCAGGCCCCGCTGGCCGGTCGGTGGAGCGCGTCAGAGGATCGGCTTCCACATCCGGTACGCGGTGGTCCGGTAGCCCAGCGAGCGGTACAGACCCAGCGCCGCGGCGTTGTCCGGGTGGACGTTGAGCGCCAGCGAGGAGCGGCCAGCGGCCAGGGTCTCCCGTTCGGCGACCAGCATCAGGCTGCGGCCGTGCCCCTCGCCGCGGCGCTCGGGCGCCACCCGCACGTCCATCACGTACCCGCCGGGCTGCCCGGGGAGCCGCAGGGCGAGCCACAGGGTGCCGACGTCGGTGCCCTCGTGGGCGAGGACCCGCAGGACGTGACCGGGGGTGGCCGCGCCCTCGGGGAGCAGTGCCGCGTGCTCGGCGGGCACGGTCGCCTCGGCGCGTTCGCGGGGCATCCCCTCGGCGGTCTGCTGCCGGACGCGCTCGGCGATCGCGGCGTCCCGCCAGGCCGGGTACCCGTCCTCGGGCATCGGCCGGTCGACGCTGCCGTCGGGCAGCCCGCCGGGGCGGGTGAGGGCCCGGGTCATGATCCGGCCGCGTTCGATGTAGCCCAGCGCCGCCGAGAGCCGCACCGCGGCCTCGGCGTCCGTGGGCACGGTCAGTTCGATCTGTCGGCAGCCCCAGCCGCGCAGCACCTCCTCGGCGGCCAGCGCGGCGACCGTGGCGCGGCCCCGGTGCCGGTCGGGGGCCTCGACGTGCAGTGCCTCGATCCGGCCCGCGGTGGGCCCGAAGCGGGCGTCCGTGGCCAGTTGGATCCCGCCGACCCGGCGGCTGTTGACGCAGATGTCGTAGGGGCGGGACCGGCGGCCGTCGTCGTGTCGTACTTCGGGGCCCGCGGGGCGCAGCGTAGTGGTCACGAAGGACTTTCTACTCGCCCGCCCGCGGGCCCGTCACCCTCAGCGCGGGTCGAAGTCGGCGGCGGACTCCCGGTCGAAGATCCGCATCGCCTCGGCGGTCACCGGGCCCGGCTCGTCGGCGAGTTGGCGGCCGTCGATCCGGGTCACGGCCTGGACGTCGCGCAACGTGGAGGTCAGGAAGATCTCCTCGGCGCTCTCCAGGACGTCCAGCGGCAGGTCGGTCTCCTTGGCGCCGGCCCAGGCGACGGTGAGGGCGCGGGTGATGCCGGCCAGACAACCGGAGTGCAGCGGCGGGGTGTGCAGTTCACCGTCGAGGACGACGAAGACGTTGGAGCCGGTGCCCTCGCAGAGCGCGCCGGTGGTGTTGGCGAACAGCGCCTCGGAGGCGCCCTGTTCGCGGGCGCGGGCCAGGGCGACGACGTTCTCACCGTACGACGTGGTCTTCAGGCCGGTGAGGGCGCCGCGCTCGTTGCGGGTCCAGGGGACCGTGACGGCGGCGGTGGTGTCCGGCCGCCGGCTGGTCGCGGAGACGGCGACGACCAGGGTCGGGCCGGCCTCGCCACGGTCCGAGCCGAGCGGCGAGACACCGCCGGTGTAGGTGATCCGCAGCCGGCCCAGCGGCATCGGGTTGGCGTCCAGGACGGCCGTGCAGCCGCGCCGCACCTCGTCGAGGTCGGGTTCGGGCAGGCCGAGCCCCCGAGCGGAGGTGGCCAGGCGCTCCAGGTGGCGGGTGAGGGCGAAGGCCCGCCCCCGCTCGGCCTTGATCGTCTCGAAGACCCCGTCGCCGACCGTGAGGCCGTGGTCGAAGACCGAGACGCGGGCGCCTTCGGCGTCCCGCAGTTCCCCGTCGAGCCAGATCTTCATCGCTTGGGTCCTTCCGTCACTTCGTGCTCACCGGACGCTACCGCGAGCAGCCGGCGCGCCTTCAACTCGGTCTCCGCCCACTCCCGCTCCGGGTCCGAGTCCCAGATGATCCCGGCCCCCGCGCCGAAGCGGAGCACCGGCCCCTCGGTGGTGGCGCGGTCGATCCAGAACGTGCGGATGCCGACGTTGAGCCAGCCGGTACGGCGGTCGGCGTCCACCCAGCCGATGCCGCCGCAGTACGGACCGCGCGGGGCGGTCTCCAACTCGTCGATGATCCGCAGGGCGCTGGACTTGGGGGCTCCGGTGACCGACCCGGGCGGGAAGGTGGCACCGAGCAGATCGGCCCACGCCGTCTTCTCGTGTGCCTCGGCCAGTTCACCGCGCACGGTGGAGACGAGGTGGACCAGGCCGGGGTGCTCCTCCACGGCGCACAGGGCGGGGACGGTCACCGAGCCGGTGGCGCAGACCCGCCCGAGGTCGTTGCGGACCAGGTCCACGATCATCACGTTCTCCGCCCGGTCCTTCCCCGAGAGGTCCGCGGCGACGCGGCCGGTTCCCTTGATGGGACCGGACTCGACGGTGCGGCCGTCCCGGCGCAGGAAGAGCTCCGGGGAGGCGGTCGCGATCTCGACGCCGTGGCCGGGCAAACGAATCGTTCCTGCGTAGGGCGCGGGGTTGCCGTGCGCCAGGACCACGGAGAGCGCGTCCACGTCGGCGCGCTCGGGGTCGGGCAACGGCGCGGTCAGGACCCGGCAGAGGTTGACCTGATAGACCGTGCCGGCCGCGATGTGGGCCCGGATGCGCCGTACGCCTTCCGTATAGGCGGCGCGGTCCAGCGAGCTGCGCCAGTCGGCCGGGGCGGGGCCGCGCCAGGCGCCGGGCGCCGGGGCGTCCGCGGCGGTGGCGGGGCGTACGTCGCCGAAGCGGGCGCAGACCACGCCCCCCTCGAAGTCGGCGGTCACCGCCCACCAGCCCGCGGAATCCAGTGCCGCCGGATCGCTGGTCACATCGCGCAGGTCGGTGGCTATCAGGCCGCCGAAGCGGGCCATCGGAGCGAAATCGTGCACGTCAGTGAGTCTATGGCGGGGCACCCTCGATCGCCCGGGCCGACCGAGCACCGCAGCACGCTGCACAAACGCGTTTTTGTACTGGCCCAGGAATCCGCTAGAGTTCAACACGTCGCCGGGACGCGGAAGCGCCCCGGAGGCCAGGTAGCTTCCCGACCCAGTCAGGGAGAGCCGCCTGCGGACGTAGCTCAGTTGGTAGAGCACCACCTTGCCAAGGTGGATGTCGCGAGTTCGAGTCTCGTCGTCCGCTCGATGTGGGGGATCATCCCGAACCCCCTGCACACACTCCTGGTGGAGTGGCCGAGAGGCGAGGCAACGGCCTGCAAAGCCGTCTACACGGGTTCAAATCCCGTCTCCACCTCCAAGGACGATTAGCTCAGCGGGAGAGCGCTTCCCTGACACGGAAGAGGTCACTGGTTCAATCCCAGTATCGTCCACTGATCCGGTAACGCCGGATCCCCGCGCGATTAGCTCAGCGGGAGAGCGCTTCCCTGACACGGAAGAGGTCACTGGTTCAATCCCAGTATCGCGCACGCAGTGCCCGCGGTGATCTTTGAGATCCGCGGTCCCGAGGACGATTAGCTCAGCGGGAGAGCGCTTCCCTGACACGGAAGAGGTCACTGGTTCAATCCCAGTATCGTCCACACCGAAGCCTGAGGGCCGGAGCAGCAGCTCCGGCCCTCAGGCGTTTGTGCCATCGCGTTTCGGCGACCAACTCCCCCGGGCTGCGAGGCAGTTCCCGAAAAGCCCGACGGGCGGTTCCCGAAAGCCCGATGGCCGGGCATCTCCCCAGATGCCCGGCCACTCGTGCCGTCCGCCGCACCCCCGTCCCCACGGGGTTTCGGCCGGAAGTCCCCGTCCCGGGCCGCTCTCCCAGGACCGGGACGCCGCTCAGCGCCCCAGCATTCCGACCACGGACGACGCCTGTGTGACGACGGCCTCCCAGCCGCCGAAGACCACGGCCAGGAGGAAGACCAGCGGCAGCACCATGGCGACCGCTATGAGGGGATGACGGGTGCCGGCGGGCCGGCTGCCGCCGAGCGCGGTGGTGGCCTCGCGGCCCCGCGTCCGGAGGGCCGTCCGCCCCGTACTGTCCGCCATCCTTCTGCTCCTGTCGTGTTCCAGGGCGGCGGGCGTCTGACCTCGGGGGACGAGAGCTGCGCCCGCCGCTTGACCTCAAGCCTAGGCGCGTGTGGGGGTAGCGGGCGTCATGCCGTCGTACCGCTTGGCGGGCCTCCGGGAGGATGACGGGAGGGGGTCCGGAGTACTCCCCTGGGTGGAGAGAACGGGGGTGGGGCCCGGAGAGATCCCTGACAGGGGCGCAAGGCGCAGGTGGGCGGCGCCACGGCGGGTATCGGGTTTGTCGGGCGCAAGGGTGTCGAAACGGTGACTTCGATCACTCGGGGCGCTCCCCCGCGACCGGCCGCGCCCGCCGCGGGACGGGGCTCGCGGGATCCGGGGTCCGCGCCGCCCCCGCACCTTTCGCACCGTCAAACTCCCTTGGAAAAGGGATCATTGGGGGACGGTGCGGGTAGCGAGGCCGGGGGGCGGGCCGATTTCCTTCCGTGCGGCGGGGATCGGGACGGCCGCGGGTAATCCGGTTGCCGACGCATGCGCGGCCTCTCAGCACAGCGAGCCGGCAATCCGTAAGCTGTGCCACGTCAGACGGTTGAGCGGAGTGGGGCCTCCCCACCGCAGGCAGGGGACGGACATGGCGATGATGCGGCTCCGACGCGAGGACCCGCGTGTCGTCGGATCGTTCCGACTGCACCGCCGGCTCGGCGCGGGCGGGATGGGCGTGGTCTACCTCGGCTCGGACAAGCGCGGGCAGCGGGTCGCCCTGAAGGTGATCCGGCCGGATCTGGCGGAGGATCAGGAATTCCGGTCGCGGTTCGCCCGCGAGGTCTCGGCCGCCCGGCGGATCCGCGGCGGCTGTACGGCGCGCCTGGTGGCGGCCGACCTGGACGCCGACCGCCCGTGGTTCGCCACCCAGTACGTCCCCGGTCCCTCGCTGCACGACAAGGTGAACGAGGAGGGGCCGCTCTCCCCCGCGCAGGTCGCCGCCATCGGGGCGGCGCTGTCCGAGGGGCTGCTGGCCGTCCATGACGCGGGCGTGGTGCACCGGGACCTGAAGCCGTCCAACATCCTGCTGTCGCCCAAGGGCCCGCGGATCATCGACTTCGGCATCGCCTGGGCCACCGGGGCCAGCACGTTGACGCACGTCGGGACGGCTGTCGGGTCGCCCGGCTTCCTGGCGCCGGAGCAGGTGCGCGGCGCCGCGGTGACACCGGCCACCGACATCTTCTCGTTGGGCGCCACGCTCGCCTATGCCTGCACCGCGGACTCGCCGTTCGGACAGGGGAGTTCGGAGGTCATGCTCTACCGCGTGGTCCACGAGGAGGCGCAGCTGGCCGGGGTGCCGGACGCGCTGGCGCCGCTGCTCGCGGCATGCCTCGCCAAGGACCCGGCGGACCGGCCCAGCACGCTGTCGCTGTCGCTGCGGCTGAAGGAGATCGCGGCCCGTGAGGCGCACGGGCACTCGGGCGGGGCCTGGGAGAACGGTGCGGGGGGCGCGGACGGCTGGGAGCGCGCGGAGCGGCGGCCGTCGGGACGTCCGACCGGACAGCGCGCCGAGGAGTACGCGCGCCAGCGGACCGAGCGGGGGGCGGACGGCACCCCCGCGCCGCGTCCCCGGCCGGCCCGGCCGGCGGCGTCCCGGGACGCCGCGTCCCGCGGCGGGGCGGCGCGGGCGCAGGGACCGGCGTCGGGGGCCAACTCGCGGACCGGCGGGCGGAACACCGGGCGGGGGCCGGCCTCCCGGCCCACCGGGCGAAACGGTTCGCGCACCCCGGTGCGCACCGGCGCGGGCGGCCGGCGGCCGGGCCCGGACCGTCGGCTGCTGCGGCAGCGCGTCGTGGTGTTCGTGGTGGTGACGCTGCTGGTGGCGCTCGGGATCGCGGCGGCCCAGGGGTGTCAGGGGCCGACCCGCGGGCTGGGTGTGGAGCGGCCGGTGAGCGTCGCGTCGCACGACGGCGGCGGCACGCCCGGTGGCGGAGCCCAGCGTCCCTGACGGCGCATCACCTCGGCCGCCCGGGGGCGGTGGAGGGGGCTCGGGGTTGGGGCCTTAGGGGGTGGGGGAACGGATTCCCTAGGGGGTGTGTGGGCCCCCTGCGGGGCCACAACGGGGCGGGTGGGGGGATTATTCCGGAGGCCGGCGGGGCGTGGAGACCGCGTAGAAGGCGACCGCGGCGGCGGCGCCGACGTTGAGGGAGTCCACGCCGTGGGCCATCGGGATGCGGACCCATTCGTCGGCGGCGCGGAGGGCGCCCGTGGTCAGGCCGCCGCCCTCCGCGCCGAGCATCAGGGCGACGCGTTCGAGGGTGTGCGGGGCGACCTCGTCGATGCCGGTGGCCCCTTCGGCCGGGGTCAGCGCGAGCAGCTTGAAGCCCGCCTCCCGTACGACGGCCAGGTCGCGCGGCCAGCTCTCCAGGCGGGCGTACGGGACCGAGAACACCGCGCCCATGGAGACCTTCACCGAGCGGCGGTAGAGCGGGTCGGCGCAGTCCGGGGACAGCAGGACCGCGTCCATGCCGAGGGCCGCGGCGCTGCGGAAGATGGCGCCGATGTTGGTGTGGTCGTTGACCGCCTCCATGACCGCGATCCGCCGGGTGCCGGCGAGGAGTTCGGCGGCCGTGGGCAGCGGCTTGCGCTGCATGGAGGCGAGCGCGCCGCGGTGCACGTGATAGCCCGTCACCCGCTCGGCGAGGTCCGGGCTGACGGCGTAGACCGGGGCCGGGACCTCGTCGATGACGTCGCGCATGACGTCGACCCACTTGGCCGAGAGCAGCATGGAGCGCATCTCGTAGCCGGCGTGCCGGGCGCGGCGGATGACCTTCTCGCCCTCGGCGATGAAGAGTCCTTCGGCCGGTTCGCGGCGGCGCCGCAGCTCGACGTCGGTGAGGCCGGTGTAGTCGCGCAGCCGCGGGTCGTCCGGGTCATCGACGGTGATGATTTCTGCCACGGGGAGATAGTGCCTTGTCGGTGTCGAGGAGCCTGTGCCGGGGAGCGGTCCGGCTACCGGGCGGGCGCGGCGGGGGTCAGGGCGACGACGTCGCCGATGACGATGACGGCCGGCGGGCGGACGCCCTCGGCCCGTACCGTCTCGCCGAGGGTGGCGAGGGTGGCGTCCACGCGGCGCTGGGCGGCGGTGGTGCCCTCCTGGACGACGGCGACCGGGGTGTCGGCGGGGCGGCCGCACTCTATGAGCTTGGCGGCGATGGCGCCGCTGTTCTCCACGCCCATCAGGACGACGAGGGTGCCGCGCAGCTTGGCGAGCGCCGCCCAGTCCACCAGGGAACGCGCGTCCTCCGGGGCGACATGGCCGCTGACCACGGTGAACTCGTGGGCGACGCCGCGGTGGGTGACGGGGATGCCGGCGGCGCCGGGGACGGAGATGGTGCTGGAGATGCCGGGGACGACGGTGCACGGGATGCCCGCGTCGGCGAGCGCCTGGGCCTCCTCCATGCCGCGGCCGAAGACGAACGGGTCGCCGCCCTTGAGGCGGACCACGGCCTTGCCGGCCTTGGCGTGCTCGATCAGGGCGTTGTTGATGGCCTCCTGGGCCATGAACCGACCGTAGGGGATCTTGGCGGCGTCGATGACCTCGACGTGCGGCGGGAGTTCGGCGAGCAGATCGCGCGGGCCGAGCCGGTCGGCGATGACCACGTCCGCCTCGGCCAGCAGCCGGCGGCCGCGGACGGTGATCAGGTCGGGGTCGCCGGGGCCGCCGCCGACCAGCGCCACACCGGGGGTGTGCGGGCGGCGGTGGTGCGGGGCGGCGATGCTGCCGTCGCGCAGGCCCTCGACGATGGCGTCGCGGACGGCGGCGGAGCGGCGCGGGTCGCGGCCGGTGAGGACGGCCACGGTGACGCCTTCGCTGCGGCCGGTGGCCGGCGTCCAGGCGGTGGCGGCCTCGGCGTCGTCGGAGCGGACGGCCCAGACGCGGCGCTCCTCGGCCTCCTGGGAGGCGGCGGCGTTGGCCTCGGGGTCGTCGGTGGAGATCAGCGCGTACCAGGCGCCGTCGAGGTCGCCGGCGCGGTAGCGGCGGCGCTCCCAGCGGAGTTCGCCGGCGTCGGCCATCGCCTCGACGGAGGGGGTGGCGGACGGGGAGACCAGCAGGACGTCGGCGCCCGCGGCGAGCAGCGCGGGGAGCCGGCGCTGGGCGACCTGGCCGGCGCCCAGGACGACCACACGGCGGCCGGACAGCCGCAGTCCGACGGGGTAGGCAGCGTGTTCGGCAGCAGGCTCGGCCATGGTGGGGTGGGCTCCTTGTGCGGTGGTGCGAATTCGACGACCGTTCAGTCGCTGCGACGCCGGAGCGGCTGAGGGGTGGTGCGGCCCTTCGGGGCGTGCCCGTGGGAGCTTACGGCCCCGGCCCACAGCCTAGGGCCTGTCGGCGCCCGCCCGCCGTCCGCCCGGAGGGCTGACAGGCGGGGGTGCGCCGACAGGTACTGGGGCTGCGGGCCGGGGGCACGCGGGGTGGCCTCGGCTCGGGTCGGCCCCGGTGTCAGCTCTTCTCGGTGACTCCGGCGGAGTCGAAGGTGGCGACCTCGTGCATGGCGCGGGCGGCGCTCTGCACGACGGGCAGGGCGAGCAGGGCGCCGGTGCCCTCGCCCAGCCGCAGGTCGAGGTCGACCAGCGGGCGCAGGCCCAGCTTGTTGAGGGCCGCGACGTGGCCGGGCTCGGCGCTGCGGTGGCCGGCGATGCAGGCGGCCAGCGCCTCGGGGGCGATGGCCCGGGCCACCAGGGCGGCGGCTCCGGCGCTGACGCCGTCGAGGATCACCGGCGTGCGCAGGGAGGCGCCGCCGAGGATCAGGCCGATCATGGCCGCGTGCTCCAGGCCGCCGAGGGCGGTGAGGACGCCGATCGGGTCGGCCGGGTCCGGCTGGTGGAACTCCAGGGCGCGGCGGACCACCTCGACCTTGCGGGCGTGCGTCTCGTCGTTGATGCCGGTGCCGCGGCCGGTGACCTCGGCCGGGTCGACGCCGGTGTAGACGGCGATCAGGGCGGCCGAGGCGGTGGTGTTGGCGATGCCCATCTCACCGGTCAGCAGCGCCTTGTTGCCGGCGGCGACGAGGTCCCGGGCGGTCTCGATGCCGACCTCGATGGCCTTGAGGGCCTCTTCCTGGGTCATCGCCGGGCCCTGGGTGAAGTCGGCGGTGCCGGGGCGGACCTTGCGGGGCAGCAGTCCGGGGGTGGCGGGCAGGTCGCCGGCCACGCCGACGTCGACCACGCAGACCTCGGCGCCGACCTGGTTGGCGAAGGCGTTGCAGACGGCGCCGCCGCCCAGGAAGTTGGCGACCATCTGGCCGGTGACCTCCTGGGGCCAGGGGGTCACGCCCTGGGCGTGCACACCGTGGTCGCCGGCGAAGATGGCGACCGCGGCCGGCTCCGGGATGGGCGGCGGGCACTTGCGGGACAGGCCGCTGAGCTGCGCGGAGATGATCTCCAGCATGCCGAGCGCGCCGGCCGGCTTGGTCATCCGCTTCTGCCGCTCCCACGCCTCGCCGAGCGCCTTGGCGTCCAGCGGGCGGATGCCGGCGAGGGTCTCCTGGAGGAGGTCGTGCGGGTCCTCGCCGGGCAGGGCGCGGCGGCCGTAGGTCTCCTCGTGGACGACCCAGGACAGCGGGCGGCGCTTGGACCAGCCGGCCTGGAGCAGTTCGGGCTCGTCCGGGAACTCGTCGACGTAGCCGACGCAGAGGTAGGCGACGATCTCGAGGTGGTCGGGCAGGCCCAGTTCGCGGACCATCTCCCGCTCGTCGAAGAAGCTGACCCAGCCGACGCCCAGGCCCTCGGCGCGGGCGGCGAGCCAGAGGTTCTCGACGGCGAGCGCGGAGGAGTACGGGGCCATCTGCGGCTGGGTGTGCCGGCCGAGGGTGTGGCGGCCGCCGCGGGTGGCGTCGGCGGTGACGACGATGTTCACCGGCGTCTCGAGGATGGCCTCGATCTTCAGCTCGCGGAACTGCTTGGCCCGGGCCTTGGGCAGCGACTTGGCGTAGGCGTCGCGCTGCCGCATGGCGAGCTCGTGCATCTTGCCGCGGGTCTCGTCGGACCGGATCACGACGAAGTCCCAGGGCTGGGAGTGGCCGACGCTGGGGGCGGTATGGGCCGCCTCCAGGACGCGCAGCAGGACCTCGTTGGGGATCGGGTCGGAGCGGAAGCCGTTGCGGATGTCGCGGCGTTCGCGGATGACGCGGTGGACGGCGGCGCGCTCGGAGTCGTCGTAGCCGGGCGCGGGGGCCGTGGCGGGCGCCGGCTCGGCGGCGGGGGCCTGGGCCGGGTGCGTGTCGTCGCCCTCGGCGTGTTCGACGAGCTGGGCGTCGTCCTGCTCGTGCGGGCGGGTTTCGGCGGCGACGGGGTCGGCTTCGGGGGCCTGCGCCGCCTGGTCGGCGGCGGGCTGCGGCGCGGCGTCGGCCGGCTCGGGGGTCGCCTGGGTGGCGTCCTGCGGGGCGGCGGCCGCCGCGGCGTGCCGGGGTGCCTGGCCGGCGGTCTCGTCGGTGGCCGGCGGGGCGGGGGCCTCGGCCGGCGGGGCGGGGTGCTCCGGGGCGGCGTCGGCGGCCGGCGCGGGCTGCGCGTCCTCGGGGGCGGGCTGCGGTGTCGCCGCCTCCGGGGCGGGCTGCCGGCCCGCGGCGTCCTCGGGGGCGGCGGGCTCCGGCTGTCCGGCGTCCTGTGGCTGCGCTTCGGCTGCCTCTATGACGGGCTGCCGGGGCGTCTGCTCCGGGGTCGGCGCGGCATCGGCTTCCTGGGGGGCGGGCGCGGCGTCCGCCGGGGCCTGCTCGGCCTCGGCGGGGGCCTGCTCGACCTCGACGGCGGGCTGCTCGGTCTCGGCCACGGTGCCGTCCTCGACGGGCTGCGGCACGGTGGCCTGGTCCTCGGCGGTGAGTTGTTCGGGCTGCGCGGCCGGGGCGGCGGCCTCGGCCGGGGCGGGCTCCGCGGCGGCCTCGGTCTGCGGCTGGTCCGCCGCCGGGGCCTGGACCGGGGCGTCGGCCGCCGGCTGCTCGGCGGGCTGCTCCGCCACGGGCTGTGCCGCGTCCTGCGGGGCCTGGGGCGCCTCGGCGGGGGCCGGCGCGGGCTGGGGCTCGGCGGCCGGCGACTGGGCGGCCTCCGGGGTCGCCACCGCGGCCTCCTGCGCCGCCGCCTGGGGCTGCTCGGGCGCGGCCTCCGGGGCGGCCTGGGCCGGGGCGGGCGGGTCGGCGACCGGCTGCGGGGCGGCGGCGACCGGCTCGGGGGCGGTCTGCTCCGGTGCGGTCTGCTCCGGTGCGGGCTGCTCGGGGGCGGGCTGCTGAGCGGCGGCGTCCGGGGGGGCGACGGGCTCGGCGGGGGCGTCCACGGCCGGCGGCTGCTCGGCAGCGGGCTCCGCCGCCGGGGCCTGGGTCTGGGTCTGGGCGGCGGGGTCGACCTCGGCCGGCTCCGCGACGACCGGGGCGGCGGCGCCGTCCTCGACGACCATCGGCGCGACCTCGGCGACCGCCGGCGCGGGCTGCTCCTGCGGCTGTGCGGCCGGTACCTGCTCGGCCGTCGGCTGCTCGGCGGTGGGCTGCTCGGTGGGCGTGCCCTCCTGGGCGGGCGGCTGTGCCTCGGGCGCGACCGCTTCGCCGCCGGCCGGGGCGACCGGGGCGGCCGTCGGCTCCGCGACGGGCACCGCGGCGACCGGGGTGGACGCCTCGACCCACGGCTGCACCTGGGCCGGCGCATGGGACGGGATCTCGCCCAGCTGCGGGCCGGGCAACGGGCCCTGGCCCGCGGCTCCGTAGGACTGCTCGGCGTACAACTGGCCTTCGTAGGGCTGCTGGCCGTACGGCGTCACCGGGGCGGCCGGCGGCTCCTGGTGGGCGGCGTCCACGGGGGCGGCCTGCTCGGGGAACGGCTGGACGGGCACGGCTTGCGCGGCGGCCGACCCGTCGTCAACCGGCTGCGGCTCGACGGCCTGCGCGGCGGTCTGCTCCTGGGCGGGCAGCGGTACGGGCTGGGGGGTCTCGGGCGGGACGTCGAGGTACTCGGGGCCGCCGGTCGGGCGGGCGGTCGGGCGGACGGCCTGCTGGGGCGCCTCGGCCGGCCCGCGGTCGGCCAGCGAACGGACCACGCCGCCGGTCGCGTCCGGAACCGGCGGGCCCATGTGGAGCGGGCGGCGGGGCGCGGCGGCGGTCTGCTCGCCGGCGTGCGCGCGGACCTGCTGCGGGACGGTGGGCTGCGGGGCGCGGACGGCGGTGAGGTCGACAGCGCCGGTGTCCCGGCCGCCGCTCTCGTGGTCGCCGGCGGCGGGGTCGAACGGCACGGCCTGCTGCGGCGGTACGGCCTGCGGCTGGGCGGGCTGCGGCAGCTGCTGGGCGCCCTGCTCGCTCCAGGCGCCCTGGGCACCGGGCATCAGCAGGTCGTCGTCCTCGACGACGCCGTCGGCCGGGCCGAGGTAGGGATAGTCGCCGGGGTGCTGGGTGGGTCCGGGGTCGGCAGGGGTGGGCACGGCCTGCGGCTGCCCGCGGTGTCCGCCTGCGTTCTCCGGCTGCCCCTGGCCCGGGACCTGGCCGGTGTCGGTCATGCGTACCCCTCGCCCACTGCTAGTGCTCCTTCCAACCGCTCGTGCGACGCGCCGACCGGTGCGCACCGACGCCCCGATAGCGAGAACGAGCGAGCACGCCTCCCGGCACGTCCGCACTCAAGTGCTTCATTTTCGTCCAAAACCACGGCAATTTCCGGATATTGGCGTACGAAGCCGAACGCGGAACGGCGGCGCAACGATCCGCCAGCCTACCGCGCGCGGGTGGCCTTCCTGGTCACGGGTGAGGAACGCGATAGCCGCTCAGCAAAAACACCACAGAGCGTTCACGTTCGACCCAGACGGAGGTGTCGAGTTCCACGGACTGCAGGAGGGCGCACTCGACTTCGTAGCCGCCGTCGGCGAGGGCGCGGCCGAGCGCCTCGGCCTCGTCGCGGGTGGCGGCGTGGGTGACGATCCGTTCGGGGCGACGGGTCGCGCAGGCGGCGACCACGGCCGCTCCCCCGGCGCCGACGCGCACCACGTCGGGCTCCGGGAGGTCCTCCAGGATCTGTGGCGCCAGGCCGTGCACGGCCTGGAGTTGGACGCCGTACCGACGGGCGAGGGCGGTGGCGCGGCCGCACGCGTCGGGGTCGGCGTCGACCGCGATGACCGCGGCGCCGAACCGCGCGGCCTCGACCGCCGCGGCCCCGCTGCCGGACCCGATGTCCCAGACCAGGTCGCCCACCCGCGGCCCGAGGCGGGCGAGTTGGGCGGTGCGCAGCTGGACGGCCTCACCCTCGCCGAGCCCTCCGCCGTAGACGCGGTCCGGAAGTCCCCAGCCGCGCGGGCCGGCGGGGTGGCCCGCGGCGGTGCCGGGGGTCCCGGCGATCCAGCCGGTGCCCTGGGCGGCGGCGCCGGACGGCGAACCGCCGACGACGATGACGACGTTGGGGTCGCGCCAGACGTGGTCGGCGACCTTGTCGGATGTGAGGACCGTCACCCGTTCCCGTTCGGTGCCCAGGTCCTCGCAGATGACGAAGGTGCGGTGCACGCCTTCCAGGAGGAGGGCGAGTTCGGCGGGTCCGGCGCCGGGTGAGGTGAGCACCGCGACCTTGGGGTGGGCGCGGCAGACGTTGACCGCGCGGCGCAGGTCGCGGCTGTGGGCGACGACGATCTGGGCGTCGTCCCAGGGCATGCCGGCGCGGGCGAAGGCGGCGGCGACCGAGGAGACGGCCGGTACGACCTCGACCTCCAGGCCGTATTCGGGGTCGCGCAGGGTGCGGACCACGCCGAAGAAGCCGGGGTCGCCGTCGGCGAGGACGACGGCGGTGCCGCGGTGCTGGGCGATGCGGCGGGCGGCGAGGGTGGTGCTGCCGAGCCGGATCCGTTCGGCGGCCGGCGGGACTTCGGGCAGCGCGAGGTGGTGGGCGGCACCGGCGACGAGGGTCGCGGCGGCGAGGGCGGAGCGGCCGGCGGCGGTCAGCGGAGAGCCGTCCCATCCGATCACCGTGACCCGGTCGGCCATGCTCGTCAGTCTCCTGGGGCTGGTGGGAATTCCTGGGGTGGTTGACGGGTGCGGTGGCCGCCGTCCGGGGGTGCTGCGGGGTGCCGGTCCGCGCTGGTCGGGGCGGGCCCGGCCGCCGTCCGGCAGGCCGAGGGTACCCCGGCGACCGGGGTGGGAGGTGCCGCGTGGTCAGTTCCACTCGGGGTAGGCGAAGCCGTTGGCGTCGACCGTCCGGGCCGGCGGCCCGTCGAGGTCTTCGGGGAGCAGGCTCCAGACGATCTGATCCGTGCGGACGTCGGTCCAGCCGCCGTCGTCGGCACGGGTGCGGGCTATGCAGGCGTTGCGCAGCACGCCCTCGCTGATGCAGCCGATCTTCTGGGCGACCTGTTGGGAGGCGGTGTTGCCGGCGGCGGTGCGCAGTTCCAGGCGCTCGAACTTCTGGTCCTCGAAGAGCCAGCGGGCGGTGGCGAGGGCCGCCTCGGAGGCGTATCCCTCGCCGCGGGCCCAGGAGGCGACGATGTAGGAGATCTCGGTGGAGCGGACCCGCCAGTTGGTGTGGCCGAGCTGGACGATGCCGACCAGGCGCTGGGTGAGGAACTCGGTGACCGCGAGGTCGAGGCCGCGGCCCGCGATGCGTTCGGTGGGTGCGTACTCGGTGACCCAGGTGCGGGCGGCGTCCTCGGTGTACGGCTGGGGCACCGCGGTCCAGGCGGCGACCAGTTCGTCGTTCATCATCGCGGCCAGGGCGGGGATGTCGTCCTCGTCGAGCGCGCGCAGCACCAACCGGTCCGTGCTGAGGGAGATGTCCGGAAAGGTGGATGTCATGCCGATGCTCCAACGCCGTTGACTGGGGTGCCCCGGGATGTCGCGGGCCGTGTGCACCGCGCGGCCGGGGCCGTCCTGACCGTCTTGAATGCACCAGCATGCAGCATGGGCCCGCGGGCGTGCCACGCGCCCGGGGCCCGTGACCGCACCCGCCCACCCCTGTGGAAGGGGTGGGCGGGTGCGGAGAGGACGGGAGGCACGGTGGGGCGGCCGCGTGGAGCGGGGGCGCGCCCCGCCTCCCGGTAACGGGGGCGTCAGCCCTTGACGGGACCGAAGGCCGGGATGACCGAGCCGTCCTTGTACTTGTCCTCGATGAACTTCTTGACCTCGTCGGAGTTGAGGAGCTTGGCGAGCTTCTTGATCCGCGGGTCGTTCTCGTTGCCCTGCTTGACGGCGAGGAAGTTGGCGTAGGGGTTGCCCTGCGCCTTCTCCAGGGCCAGCGCGTCGCTGGAGGGCTTGAGGTTGGCGCCGACCGCGAAGTTGCCGTTGATGACGGCGGCGTCGACGTCGGCGAGGCGCGGCGCGGTCTGGGCGGCCTCCAGCTCGGTGATCTTGACGCCCTTGTTGTCCTTGACGTCGGTCAGCGTGGCGTCGGAGCCGACGCCGGGCTTGAGGGTGATCACACCGTTGTCGGCGAGCAGCTTGAGCGCGCGGCCCTCGTTGGACGGGTCGTTGGGCACCGAGACGGTGGAGCCGGCCTTGAGGTCGGAGAGCTTGTGGATCTTCTTGGAGTAGATGCCCAGCGGCTCGATCTCGACGTTCACGACCGGGACGATGTGGGTGCCGTTCTCCTTGTTGAAGGTGTCCAGGAACGGCTTGTGCTGGAAGAAGTTGGCGTCGACCTGGCCGTCGTCGGTGACCTTGTTCGGCAGCTTGTAGTCGTTGAAGGGCTTGACGACCAGCTTCAGGCCCACCTGGGGCGCCAGCTTCTCCTTGACGTAGTCGAGGATCGTCGCGTGCGGCGTGGGGCTGGCGGCGATGACCAGCGGGGCGTTCTTGTCGCCCTTGTCGCCGCTCGCGCTGACGTCGGAGGGGGCGCTGCAGGCGCTCGCGCCGAGGGCGACGGCGGAGGCGGCGGCTATGGCCACGGTGATCTTGATGGTGTTACGCACGAAGAGTGCCTCTTTCTTGTGCACACGGGGATCCGTGTGGGCTGCGCCCGGCAAAGGGTCCGGGCTTTGGGGGTGCGGGTGACGCGGGTGGTGCGTGGGGTCAGGCGGCCTCGGTGACCGGGGTCGGCTCCTCGGTGCGGACCCGGCGCAGGCCGACCCGCAGGGCGGAGGAGCGGGTGCCGCGGGCGGCGAGCCGGCGGACGATCAGGTCGCCGAGCAGCTGGACGACGGTGACGATGAGGATCAGCTCGACGACGGTGATGATCATGAGCCTGGTGTCGTACCGCAGGTAGCCGTAGTTGTAGGCCAGGGCGCCGAGCCCGCCGCCGCCGACCGCGCCGGCGATCGCCGAGTAGCCGATCAGCGTGATGACGGTGGTGGTGATGGCGGCGACCAGGGCCGGCAGCGCCTGCGGGAGCAGCACCTTGAAGATGACGGTCCAGGTGCCGCCGCCCATCGCCTGGGCCGCCTCGACCAGTCCGTGGTCGACCTCGCGCAGCGCGGCCTCCACGAGGCGGGCGAAGAACGGGATGGCGGCGATGGTGAGCGTGACCACGGCACCGGTCGGGCCGATGGCGGTGCCGACCAGGAAGCGGGTGAAGGGCATCAGCACGACGATGAGGATCAGGAACGGGAAGGACCGCCCGATGTTCGCGATCGCGCCGAGGACCTTGTTCACCACGACGTTCTGGAGCATGGCGCCGCGGTCGGTCAGGTGCAGCAGGACGCCGACGGGGATGCCGATGAGGACCGAGTAGACCGTGGACCACCACAGCATGAAGAGGGTGTCGAGGGTGGCGTCGGACAGCAGCGGCTGCATGTCGTTCCAGCTCACTTGGCATCTTCCTTCTGGAGCGGGGTGGTCTCCGGGGCGGCGTCGGCAGCGGCGCCGTCGACGACGTCGACCTGCAGGCCCTGCTCGCGCAGGTAGCCGATGGGCACGACGTTGTCCTCGAAGCGGCCGGGCAGCTCGATGCGCATCCGGCCGACCTGCTTGCCGCCGATGGTGTCCATGGCGGCGCCGAGGATGGAGATGTCGACGTTGTAGGTGCGGGCCAGCTCGGAGATCACCGGGCGGGTGGCGGCCGCGCCGTGGAAGGTGACGTCGACGACGGTGCGGTCCTCGGCGGAGGGCTCGCCGCCGACCGGGAACAGCTCGCGGGCCAGCTCGGAGCCCGGGGTGGCGAGGAGCTCGGCGACGGTGCCCTGCTCGACGACCCGGCCGCCCTTCATCAGCGCGGCGGAGTCGCAGATGGTCTTGACGACGTCCATCTCGTGCGTGATGAGGACGACGGTGAGGCCGAGCTGCTGGTTGAGGTCGCGCAGCAGCGTCAGGATGGAGCGGGTGGTCTCCGGGTCGAGGGCGCTGGTGGCCTCGTCGGAGAGCAGCACCTTGGGGTCGCCGGCCAGGGCGCGGGCGATGCCGACGCGCTGCTTCTGGCCGCCGGAGAGCTGGGCGGGGTAGGCGTTGGCCTTGTCGGCGAGGCCGACCAGGTCCAGGAGTTCCAGCGCCTTGGCGGCGCGGTCGCGGCGGCCGACCTTGAGGATCTCCAGGGGCAGTTCGACGTTGTCCTGGACGGTGCGCGAGGACAGCAGGTTGAAGTGCTGGAAGACCATGCCGATGTGGCTGCGCGCGGCGCGCAGCGCGGCGTTGGCGCGCTGCCCCCGTCCGCCGAGGGCGGTGAGGTCCTGGCCGGCCACGGTGACCGTGCCGGAGGTGGGGCGTTCCAGGAGGTTGAGGCAGCGGATGAGGGTGGATTTGCCGGCGCCGCTCTGGCCGATGACGCCGTACACCTCGCCCTCTCGGACGTGCAGATCGACGCCGTCCAGGGCGGTGACCTCACGGCCTCCCGATCGGTAGACCTTGGTCAGGCCCGTTGTGGTGATCACAGGGGAATTCCGTCACTGTCGAGTGCTCGGCGGCTGGCCCGCCGGGCACGGGGCATTCTTGCGAGTGCGGCAGGGGGAAACGGGGAGCGGCGGTGGGCGCGGGGCCCGGCTCCCGGTTCCGGTGACGCGGGGCGGCCGATGGCGCCGGGGTGCGACGTTCGGCTCATGGCGGGAGGTCTCGCTTCGGGGCGCGAGGCTCGGACGGGGGCCCTCAGCGGTCACACATTCGACACATGCGACGAGCACCGGGCGCGGGAAGCGCCTCGGTCGCAGGGGTGCGGCTGCTCGTCGTGGTCATGGCGGTCAGTAAACCAGACAGCGGTGTGGCCCGATCAAGCCTGTCCGTATAGCGGACGGCGGCGACCGGAGCCTGGACCGGGCCCCGCCCGCCCCGGATGATCTCGGCCGGTCCGCGCGTGGCCTGCGCGGATGCTGCCGGCGGGGCGGCGGCACGGCGACCGGTCGGCCGGTGCGGTGCGGGACGGGCTGTGGCCAACGCCACGGCCGCCGGGACGGCGCCCGTCCCGGCGAGCGCCGCGTCGGGCCGCGGCGGGGCCGGACGCGGTGCCCGACCCGGCGCCGATTAGCATCGGGCGCATGCCCCACAACCCCACGGCGCGCGGCCGCCTCGCCCGGAGGCCGCGGTGATCGACGCGCTGACGCTCGCGGTCGGCGTGACCGCTCTCGCGCTGGCCGCCTGGTGCGGCCTCGCCGCGTACCGCAACGAACCCACCAAGGACTGGCACTTCATCGGCATGGCCGTGGTGTCCGTGCTGTGCGTCGTCCAACTGGTCATCGCCATCGTGCAGTTGGCGCGCGGGCAGCAGCCGGACAAGGGCACCGCGCTCTTCCTGGCGTATCTGCTGGGGGCGGCCGCGTGCGTCCCGGCGACCGGGTTCATGTCGCTCTCCGAGCGCACCCGGTGGGGTTCGGCCACCGTCGCCGCGGGCTCCGTGGTGCTGGCCGTCCTGGAAGTACGGCTCTTCGACATCTGGGGAGGCGGCAGTGCCTGAGACTGCGCCGAAGACCACGGCGGCCGGTGCCGCGGACGGGACCACCGGCCGGGATCCGGTCACGAAGCTGGGCGCGGGCCCGGGGCGACTGCTGGTCACCCTCTACGGCGTCTTCACCGTCGCCGCCGCGTCCCGCTCGATCTACCAGCTGATCGCCCAGTTCGACCGCGCCCCGCTGGCGTACCTGCTGTCGGCGGTCTCCGCACTGGTCTACGGCTTCATCACGTTCTCGCTGGTGCGGGGCGGCGAGGGGGCCCGGCGGGCGGCGGTGGCCTGCTGCGCGCTGGAGCTGATCGGGGTGGTCGGCATCGGCACCTGGACGCTGGTGGACCCGGCGGCGTTCGCGGACTCCACGGTCTGGTCGTACTTCGGCATGGACTATCTCTTCATCCCGGTCGCGCTGCCGGTCACCGGGCTGATGTGGCTGCGCCGGGCCCGTACGGCGACGGCGTAGCGCACGGTCGGACGTCCGGGCCCGCCGTGGACGCGGGCCCGGTCCCTGGTCACGGCGCGGCGCTCGGCTCCTTCTCCAGGGTGACCAGGCTCAGCCGGCGGGTCAGCTGCTCGGTGCCGACCGGCGCGTAGCCGTGGTTGCGGTAGAGCCGGAGGTTGCCCTCGCTGCGGTGGCCGGTGAAGAGGCGGTAGCGCTTGGCGGAGCGCTCCTCGGCCAGCCGCCGCTCGACGGCCGCCAGCAGCCGGCCGCCGAGGCCGTGCCGCTGGAGCCGGGGGTGCACGATCAGCTTGCCGATCCTCGCGGTGCCGTCGGCGTCCACGGTGCCGCGCACCGACCCCACGACCTCCCGGCCGAGTCTGGCCACCATGACGCAGCCCTCGGCGAGTTCGGCGCGCAGGGAGTCCAGCGTCTGGGTCAGCGGCTCGATGCCGTAGTCGTCGTAGAGCGCGGCCTCGGCCTGGTAACAGAGGTACTGGAGTTTGAGGATCTGCTCGCCGTCGTCGTCGGTCGCCGTCGAGATGGTCACGCTCGTGCCCATGCGCGTCTGCCTCCCCTTCGTGGGTTCGCTGTCCGCTTCCGGACTCCCCGGCATTCGGCGGTGGCAATCTCCGCCGCGGGCATTCTGCGCAGGCATTCGGGACAAGCGGAACGGACCGGCGCCAAGCTCCCCTGTGACATTCCCAACTCAGATGAGTACGCGGGCGGATGGGGGCCGGACGCCGGTCCGGGAGCGGCCTAGTGCCGGCGGAACTCCTCGGCGGCCAGCAGCGCGGTGTCCGGGTTGTCGGAGAAGAGCCCGTCGATGCCGGTGGCGAAGAGCGCCTTGAAGTACGCGAGCGAGTTGCCGTAGTCGCCCGGGTTCTTGCCGACCCTGAAGTCCAGCGGCAGGAAGTTGTTCTCGTTCCGCACGGTGTACGGGTGGAGGACCAGGCCCGCGGCGTGCGCGTCACGGACGAGGGTGGTGGGCTTGCCGAGCTTGCCCTGTTCGTCCTGCGCGATGATCTGCGGCAGCCAGGGGCCGATGCCCTGGGCGAAGCCGGAGATCCACTTGAGCCCCTCGGGCGTGAGGAGGTCGGCGGTGGTGCGCGGGTCGCCGGACTCGACGAAGTCCCAGGGCTTGACGGACGGCTCGTCGAGCAGGACGACCTTGGGGCACTTCACGCCGAGTCGGCCGAGCCGCTGGATGCTGCTGGGCTCGAAGGACTGCACGAAGTTCGGGGCGTGCGCGGTGTGCCGGCCGTAGCGGCGCAGCAGCTTGGCGAGCGGCTCCTCGATGCCCAGGCCCAGCTTGCGGAAGTAGGTGGGGTGCTTGGTCTCGGGGTAGACCCAGACGGGGCGGCCGCGGCGGCGTCCCTCGCGCTCGGCCCACTGGAGGACCTCTTCGAAGGTGGGTATCTGCCAGTGGCCGTTGTACAGGGTGTTGTGCTGGCGGACGTCGGGGATGCGCTCCTTGGCGCGCAGGGTCTTCAGCTCGGCGAGCGTGAAGTCCTCGGTGAACCAGCCGGTGAGCTTCTTGCCGTCCACGGTCTTGGTGGTCCTGCGACCGGCGAACTCGCGGTGGTCGGCGACGTCGGTGGTGGCGGAGATGTCGTTCTCGTGCCGGCAGACCAGGTGCCCGTCCTTGGTGGGGACGAGGTCACCGGCCTCGATGACGTCCGCGCCCATGTCGAGGGCCAGTTGGTAGGAGCCGAAGGTGTGCTCGGGGCGGTAGCCGCTGGCGCCCCGGTGGCCGACGACCAGCGGGACCGGCAGCTTGTCGGGCCGTCCGGCGGGCGCCGGCCGGGCCGCCGGGCCCGCCGCCCGCTCCGCCGGGCCGGCGGCCTGGGCCTGTCCCGCGCCGGCCAGTACCGCCGCCCCCGCGCCCAGGGCGGCGGCTCCCAGTACCGTCCGCCGCCCCGGCTCGTGCCGCTTCTCCATGCCCGTGCTCCTCGTTCTGCGTCGTGCCCCGACCGGCCCGGTGACGTTCCGGGCGTTCCAGGGCGTTCCGGTGTATCAAGGTGTCCCGCGAGCTGTATACGCACCTCTCACGGAAGCGCCTTGATCGTAAGCACGGACGGGTGATGCCGGGGAGACGTGCGGGGGTACCGCGCGGAACATGGACGTGACGCACGTCAACTCTGCGTATCGGCCCCGTGAACCCGATGTGCGCGCGGGAGTGACCCGCGAGTATGGTCCTGGGCTGCAGAGCGCTGCGCCGCCCTGATCCTGTCCAGCCACGACCCGGAGGGCCCGTTGTCCCGCATTGTGCTGAAGGCGATCCTCGGACTGATGATGCGCGTCCTGTTCCGCCCGAAGGTCGAGGGCATCGAGCGGATTCCGGGGACCGGCCCGGTGATCATGGCCGGAAACCACGTCACGTTCATCGACTCGATCTTCCTCAGCCTCGTGGTCAAGCGCCCGGTGTTCTTCATCGGCAAGGACGAGTACGTCACCGGCAAGGGGATCAAGGGCCGGCTGATGGCCTGGTTCTTCACCACCGCCGGGATGGTCCCGGTGGACCGCGACGGCGGACACGGCGGGGTGGCGGCGCTGATGACCGGGCGGCGGATCCTGGAGGAGGGCCACGCCTTCGGCATCTACCCGGAAGGCACCCGCTCCCCCGACGGGCGCCTGTACCGCGGCCGGACCGGCGTCGCCCGACTCGCGCTGATGACCGGCGCCCCGGTCGTCCCGTTCGCCATGATCGGCACGGACAAGGTGCAGCCCGGCGGCAAGGGCCGTCCGCACATCGCCCCGGTGACCGTGCGGTTCGGCGAGCCGCTGGACTTCTCGCGCTACGAGGGCATGGACCGGGACCGCTATGTGCTGCGGGCGGTCACCGACGAGGTGATGAGCGACGTCATGGAGCTGTCCGGCCAGGAGTACGTCGACGTCTACGCCACCAAGGCCCGCGCCGCCGCCTGACCCGTCCCCCGCGCCACCAGGGGCCCCGTCCGTATCCCGGACGGGGCCCCTCGCACGTGCGCCGCTACCGGGCGGTCAGCAGGGCACCCGGAAGCCGCCGGGCGCGCGCTGCCCCTCGGCGTCGCCGGTCAGCGCGGCGCGCAGGGCCACCTCCGGGCGCGGGACGTGGTTGGCGTCGGCCCGCAGGAGCTGCTGCTGGTGCTCGGCGACGGAGCCGACGTGGGCACCGGGGCGATGGGCGTTCCTGGCCGTGACGCGGTTCGGTTCGGACGGGGACAGCCTCCGCCGGGCGCGGACGTAGGAGACGAAGCTCTCGAAGTCCCGGGTGTGCCGGACGGGTTCGGTGAAGCCGGTGAAGGCGCTGAACCCGTCCTGGTTGATGAGGGTGTAGGAGGGGGCGGCGAGGCGGTAGCGGCGGGCGGGGTCCAGCGGCTCGCCGTCGACGAGGACGTCGGCGGGGTCGATCCGGTGGCCGGGCCGGCCGGTGGCGTCGAAGGTGTAGCGGACGTTGCCGGAGACGGCCAGCGGGGAGAAGGACATCCCGCCGCCGGGGGTGGGGGCCCACTGCTGTTCCAGGGCGTCGTGGATCTGTCGGCCGGTGACCGTGACGGTCATGATCGGGTCGCCGAAGCCGACCGCGTTCCACGCCTGCCCGAAGGTGACCACCCCGTCCGACGCCTCGTCACGTACCAGGTCGCCGGCGATGATCGCGGCGCCGACCCGCGGGGCCAGCGCGATGACGGCGAGTTCGGCGGGGACGTTGCGGTGCCCTCCGCGGTCGTCCATCGGGCCGTGCGGTCGGCCGCCCGCCCACAGTGCCCAGTCGGCGACAAGGTTGCCCATGGTGGACTCCCCCATCGCGTTGCGCCGCCGCGTGAACGAGGCGGTCTGGGTGCCGATACGGGTGCGGGCGCGCCGGGCGCCGTAACCGGCCCAGTAGTCGGCGATCGACTTCAGCTCCGGATCCGGCGTCACATCACGGGTGTTGGGGTGGTTGACGGAGGTGGTCAGCTCCCGGATCACCCTGCCGGAGACCGGGTCCAGCCGCAGGTTGATCTCGTTGATGATCTGGCCGTAGCAGCCGGCCTCGACGAACGGGCGGGGCACGCCCTTGGGGTCGGGCAGCATCATGGTGAAGGCGCAGTGCCAGTGGCCGGTGACGATGGCGTCGATGGCGGGCGAGACCCGCAGCGCCAGTTCGTAGGCCGGGCCGGAGGGGTTGCTGCCGCTTTCGAAGTTGCCGCCGGCGACCGCGCCGTCGTGCATGCTGAGGACGATCGCGTTGACGCCCCGGCTCTTGAGGGCCGCCGCGCAGCGGTTGGCGGTCTCCAGTTCGTCCAGGGTGCGCAGTTGGGGCTGGTAGGAGCCGGGGAAGGACTCTGTGCCGATGGCGGTCAGGTGGATGAAGCCGATGGGCAGCCGGCGGCCGCGGCCGGCGTCCACGTGCACGATGTTGTACGGCGGCAGCACCCGCTCGCCGGTGTCGTGCCAGACCATGTTGGCGCTGTAGTAGGGGAAGTTCGCGCCGCGGAAGCGGTGGCCGGTGGAGTCGGTGAAGGAGACGTCGCGGCCGACGACCGGGAAGGGCCGGCCACGCTCCATGTGCTCCCGCAGGAAGACCGTCGACTTGTCGAACTCGTGGTTGCCGGCCGAGGCGAAGTCCATCTGCAGGGCGTTGAGGGCCTCGATGGTGGGCTCGTCGGCGAAGGAGGCGGCGTCGAACTCCCAGCCGGAGAAGAGGTCGCCGGGGGCGAAGAAGATGGAGTTCCGCCGTCCGGCGCGCAGCCGCTCCAGGTGGGCGGCCATGTAGGCGACGCCGCCGACGGTGTGGCGCTTGCCGCCGGTGCCGGTGATGACGGAGTTGGCGCCCGGGGCGCCCTGTAGATAGCCGTGCAGATCGGTGATGTTGAGCAGCTGGACGTCGACGTACTCGTCGGCCGTGGCGGCGTCGCGGGCGTGGCCGGTGGCGTAGGCGTTGCTGCCGATCGCGCTGGCGGTGGCCATCGCCCCCGCGGCGGTTACGAAGGACCGTCGTCCGATGTCGCGCACTGCGTCACTCTCCTGAGCGGGTCCGACCGTTGGGGGGACGACGCGAGAGTCAAACGAGCCGTGCGGGACAACCGGTCACCAGGACGCGTACCGGGCGTGAACGGCAGGGGACAGTCGCCCCCGGGGGCGTGTCCTGTGGATCATGTCCGGTGCGCGCGGTCACGATCCACGGGACACGCCTGTGCGGGGGCAGGCGGCGGGGTGGTGTCCCTCGTTCGCCCGCCGGGTGGGGCCCTTACGGGTGCCCGGCCGGGCCACCGGCGGTGGAGCCGGAGCCGGCCACCGGAGCGGTCTCGGCCTCCGGCGCGGGCTGCGGCTCCGCGCTGTCGGCCAGGGTCTGGCCGCGGAGCAGGAACCACGCGGCCACCGCGGCGCCCAGCAGCACCACCGCGCCCAGTCCGGCCGCGGTGTCCACGCCGTTGACGAAGGAGTCCTGGGCGGCCTTCAGCAGGGCGGCGCCCTGCTCGGCGGGGAGGTGGGCGGCGGCGTCCACGGCGCCGCCGAGCGAGGAGCGGGCGGCCTCGGCGGCGTGTTCGGGCACGCCGGCGGGGACGCTGAAGCCCTGGTACATGCTGGTGACGATGGAGCCCAGCAGGGCGATGCCGAGCGCGGCGCCCAGCTCGTAGGCGGTCTCGGAGACCGCGGAGGCGGAACCGGCCTCCTCCTTGGGCACGCTGGAGAGGATGACGTCGGCGGTGACGGTGAAGGCGAAGCCGGCGCCGACGCCCACGACGAAGAGGATGACGCACAGCGCGAGGGTGCCGGTGTCGGCGTGCAGGGCCATGCAGCCGGCGAGCGAGAGGCCGACCACCGCGAGGCCACCGGCCACCACCAGGCGCACCGACAGCCGGCGGGCGACCCAGCCGGCGGCCAGGCCGGCACCCACCGCGCCGACCGCGGCCGGGAGTTCGACCAGCCCGGCGTTGAACGGCGAGCGCATCTGCACCATCTGGAGGAACTGGGAGAGGAAGAAGACCAGACCGGACAGTCCGAGGATGGTCAGCAGGTCGGCCAGCACCGCGCCGGAGAAGCCCCGGTGCTGGAAGAGCCGCATGTTCAGCAGCGGCGAGGCGAGGGTGTGCTGGCGGCGGACGAACAGCAGCAGGGCGAGCACGCCGACGACGGCGGCCGGCCCGATGTCCCAGCGGAAGCCGTGCACCGCCGCTTCCTTGATGGCGTAGACGACGCCGACGATGCCCACCAGCGACAGTACGACGCTGGGGACGTCCCACGGACCGGGGTCGGGGTTGCGGGACTCGGGGATCACCTTGGCGCCGACGACGACCAGCAGCGCCATCACCGGGAGGTTGATCAGGAAGACCGAGCCCCACCAGAAGTGGCCCAGCAGGAAGCCGCCGAGGACCGGCCCGACCGCCGTGCCGGCCGAAGCCATGGCGCCCCAGATGCCGATCGCCAGGCTGCGTTCCTTGGGGTCGTGGAAGAGGTTGCGGATCAGGGCGAGGGTGGAGGGCATCAGCGTCGCCCCCGCCACGCCCTGGAGGCCGCGCGCGATGATCATCATCGACGGGCTGGTGGCGTAGGCGGCGAGCACCGACAGCGCGCCGAACGCCACCGAGCCGATGAGCAACAGCTTCTTCCGGCCGATCCGGTCGCCGAGGCTGCCCATGGAGACCAGCAGTCCGGCGATGACGAACGAGTAGATGTCGCCGATCCACAGCAGCTGGGTGCCGGACGGCTTCAGGTCCTCGCTCAGGAACGGGGTGGCGAGGCCGAGCACGGTGGCGTCGACGCCGACCAGCAGGACCGCCAGGACCAGGACCGAGAGGGCGAGCCAACGGCCCGGCCGGGGCTGGTCGTCCACATGGGCTGAACCAGCCCGCCCTTCGGCTGTGGGATCGCTCATTTCTCCATGCTCCGTCGGATGCCGCCGAGCAGCAGCTCGGCGATCGAGTGGTCGAGGTCGTTCCGCGCGACGCGGCCTTCGTGCACCGCCCAGGCGCCGGCGCCGAGGAGGCCGTAGAACGCCTCGGTCAGCCAGATCGCGCTGAGGTCGACCCGGAAGGTGCCCTCCTCCTGGCCGCGACGGAACAGTGCGGTGAGCCGGGCGTCGAGCTGGGCCCAGCCGGCGTTGACCGGCTCGGCCTCGAAGAGCTGGTTCTCGGTGAAGAGGAAGGCCAGCACGCCGGCGACCGGCTCGGCCTCGTGGACCAGTCGGCGCAGCGCGCCGGCGGCGTCCCCCTCGTCGAGCCGGGCGGCGTCGATGGCCCGGGCGAACCGCTCGATCCCGTGCTCCTCCAGGGCGCGGATCAGCGCGTCGCGGCCCGCGAAGTGCCGGTGCAGGGTCGCCCGGCTGATGCCCGCGGCGCGGGCGATCTCGTCCATCGACGTCGTCGCGCGCCGGGTGAGCAGGGCGGCGGCTTCGGTGAGTACGTGTTCTCTGTCCACGGGCATGAGACAGAGGATACCCGGATGAGACATTCATGTCTCATCCAATTCTGCGCCGTCGCATGCGAGCGCCCTCCGGGGCACCGCACCGGGGCCGGGCACCGCGGGAAACGCGAGGGCGGCCCCACCTGATCAGGTGGGGCCGCCCTCGTCGGCCGGCGCCGGCCGCGCCGGCCGCGCCGTCACTTCTTCGCCGCGGCCCACTCCTGCTGCCGCACCAGGTCCGCCCGCACCTCGGCGAGCTGCACCGCCACCGCCGACGGCGCGGTGCCGCCCCGGCCGTCGCGCGCCGCGAGCGCACCGGGGACGTTGAGGACGCCCCGGACCTCGGGCGTCAGGTGCGGCGAGATCTTGGCGAACTGCTCGTCGGTCAGCTCGTCCAGCTCGATGCCCTGCGCCTCGCACTCCTTGACGCACTCGCCGGCCACCTCGTGCGCCACCCGGAACGGTACGCCCTGCTTGACCAGCCACTCGGCGACATCGGTGGCGAGCGAGAAGCCGGCGGGCGCCAGTTCCTCCATCCGCGCGCGGTTGACGGTCAGCGTGGCCATCATCCCGGTGAACGCCGGAAGCAGCACTTCCAGTTGGTCGCAGGAGTCGAAGACCGGCTCCTTGTCCTCCTGGAGGTCGCGGTTGTAGGCGAGCGGCAGGGCCTTGAGCGTCGCCAGCAGCCCCGTGAGGTTGCCGATCAGACGCCCCGACTTGCCCCGCGCCAGCTCCGCGATGTCCGGGTTCTTCTTCTGCGGCATGATCGACGAGCCGGTGGAGAAGGCGTCGTGCAGCGTGACGAAGGAGAACTCCTTCGTGTTCCAGATGATGACCTCCTCCGCGATCCGGGAGAGGTTGACCCCGATCATCGCGGTGATGAAGGCGAACTCCGCGACGAAGTCCCGGGAGGCCGTGCCGTCGATGGAGTTCCCCGCCGAGCCCCGCTCGAAGCCGAGGTCCGCGGCGACCGCCTCCGGGTCGAGGCCCAGGCTGCTGCCGGCCAGCGCGCCGGAGCCGTACGGCGAGACCGCGGTCCGCTCGTCCCACTGCCGCAGCCGCTCGGCGTCCCGGGACAGCGACTGCACATGGGCGAGCACATGGTGGGCGAAGAGCACCGGCTGGGCGTGCTGGAGGTGGGTGCGGCCGGGCATCGCGACGTCCGGGTGCGCCTCGGCGAGGCCGATCAGCGCCTCCTGGAGGTCGGCCAGCAGCCCCCCGACGATCCGGGCGTGGTCCCGCAGATACATCCGGAAGAGCGTGGCGACCTGGTCGTTGCGGGACCGGCCGGCCCGCAGCTTGCCGCCGAGGTCCGGGCCGAGCCGCTCCAGCAGCCCGCGCTCCAGGGCGGTGTGCACGTCCTCGTCGGCGATGGTGCCGGTGAACGAGCCGTCGGCGACGTCCCGTTCGAGCCGGTCCAACCCCTCGATCATGCGGGCCAGTTCGTCGGCGGTGAGCAGTCCGGCCTTGTGCAGCACACGGGCGTGCGCGCGGGAGCCGGCGATGTCGTACGGGGCCAGCCGCCAGTCGAAGTGGACGGAGGCGGAGAGTTTGGCGAGCGCCTCGGCCGGTCCGTCGGCGAAGCGACCGCCCCAGAGCCGGACGTCGCCGTTGTTGCTGCTCACTTGCTGTGCTCCTCGTCGGTGGTGGATTCACGGCGGGCGCCGGACGGACTGACGGTCAGCCCGTTCGGCGCTCGAACGGCGGGCGGGTCGGCCCCGTGCGCCGGGTCCCGGAAGGGTCAGCCTGCCAGGTCGCGCTGCGCGGCAATCTTGCTCGACATGCCGAAGAGCTCGATGAAGCCCTTGGAGAGCGACTGGTCGAACGTGTCGCCGGTGTCGTAGGTGGCGAGGTCGAAGTCGTACAGCGACTGCTCGGAGCGCCGGCCGGTGACCACCGCGCGACCACCGTGCAGGGTCATCCGGATGTCGCCGGAGACCGCCGCGTTGGCCTCGTCGAGGAAGCCGTCCAGGGCCCGCTTGAGCGGCGAGAACCACAGGCCGTCGTAGACCAGCTCGCCCCAGCGCTGCTCGACCTGCCGCTTGTAGCGGGCCAGTTCGCGCTCGACGGTGACGTTCTCCAGCTCCTGGTGCGCGGTGATCAGCGCGATCGCACCCGGGGCCTCGTACACCTCGCGGGACTTGATGCCGACGAGGCGGTCCTCGACCATGTCGATCCGGCCGATGCCCTGGGCGCCGGCCCGCGCGTTGAGCTCCTGGATGGCCTGGAGGACAGTGACCGGCCTGCCGTCGAGGGCGACCGGCGCGCCTTCCTTGAAGGTGATCAGGACCTCGTCGGCCTCACGCGGGGTGGCCGGGTTCTCGGTGTACTCGTAGAGGTCCTCGATCGGCGCGTTCCAGATGTCCTCCAGGAAGCCGGTCTCCACGGCCCGCCCGAAGACGTTCTGGTCGATGGAGTACGGCGACTTCTTGGTGGTGGCGATCGGCAGTTCGGCCTTCTCGGCGAAGGCGATCGCCTTGTCCCGGGTCATCGCGTAGTCGCGGACCGGGACGATGCACTTCAGGCCGGGAGCGAGCGAGGAGATGCCCGCCTCGAACCGGACCTGGTCGTTCCCCTTGCCGGTGCAACCGTGGGCGACCGTGGTCGCGCCGTGCTTCTCGGCGGCGGCGACCAGGTGCTTGACGATGGCCGGCCGGGAGAGCGCGGAGACCAGCGGGTAGCGGTCCATGTAGAGGGCGTTGGCCTTGATCGCCGGGAGGCAGTACCCCTCGGCGAATTCGTCCCTGGCGTCGGCGACCTCGGCTTCCACCGCACCGCAGGCGAGCGCGCGCTTGCGGATGACGTCCAGGTCCTCGCCGCCCTGGCCGACGTCCACGGCAACGGCGATGACCTCCGCGCCCGTCTCCTCGGCTATCCAGCCGATGCAGACGGAGGTGTCCAGGCCGCCCGAGTAGGCGAGTACGACACGCTCGGTCATGGGTTTCTCCTTACGAGGCATTCACTGCTAGGCATAAGTATGCACTCCACTGCATGCTTCGTCAATGGACTCAGAAAACCCCAGGCCAGCGACGCCGCCAGCGGTCCCGTACGGACGCCGGAGCCGCCCCCGAAGTGCCGCGCCGCGCCCCCTCAGCCCTTCCGGAGCTCCTCCTGCAGCACCGCCGCATGACTCAGCGGCACTTCCTTCGTCGCCGTCAGCAGCGCCAGCGGACCGTCCGCCGCCAGCTCCCGCAGATGCTCCAGCGCCGCACCCGGCGCGCCCTCGGCCAGCTCGGCCCGGTACCGCTCGACGAACTCCTCGAACCGCGCCTCGTCGTGCCCGTACCACTTGCGCAGCTCCGTCGAGGGCGCCACGTCCTTGCACCACTCGGCGTCGGCGACCCGCTCGTCACCCTTCGCCATCCCCCGGGGCCACAGCCGGTCCACCAGGACCCGCGCCCCGTCGGCCGGTTCCGGCGGGTCGTACACCCGGCGCACCTCGACCGTGCGCGCCCTGTTCGTTTTCTTCGCTTTCTGCGCTTTTGCCGGCATATTCCCATCAGAACACGGTCGCCGCGGGCCCGCCGGGAGGCCCCGGAGCACCCCAAAGGGGACCCGCTTTGGATTCATCGGCCCGGACAGGGTATTTTTCTGTCTGCACGGCCCGACCGGGAGTCTCCGGTCGGAACACGGCACCGGGACGTGGCGCAGCTTGGTAGCGCACTTGACTGGGGGTCAAGGGGTCGCAGGTTCAAATCCTGTCGTCCCGACGGTGTCGCAAGGCCCGTCGATCCGGGAGGAATCCCGGATCGACGGGCCTTGTGCCGTATGGGGCGCGCGTCGGGCCGCACGCTTCCGGGCCGCGAGCTCACGGCCCGTCAGCCGGCCGCGCGGGGCTCAGGACAGCGTGCCGATCTCGTGGCGGACCGCGTCCACGACCTTGGCCGGGAGCGTCGCATAGCCCTGGAAGGTCAGGTTCTGCTGGCCCTTCTGGCTGGCCATGTACGCCAGGAACGCCTTGGTCGCGGGCCAGGTCTCCGGCTTGTTGCCCTTGTCGCAGACGATCTCGTAGGTGACCACGTCGATGGGATAGGCACCGGGGACCTTGGTCCCGTAGTCGAGGTCGAGGATGACGTCATGGCCGGTGTTGACCGTCCGGGCACCGGCGATCGCGTGCGATGCCGCGATCACGTTGGCGTCGGCGGGGGTCGCCGCGCCGGTGGCGACCGAGACGGTGCGCAGCATCCGGTCCACCGCGTACGGCAGCTCGACGTAGCCGATCCCGCCCGTGGTCCGCTGCACCTGGGCGGCGAGATCCGCGGAGCCCTTGGCGGATCCGCCGCCCCGCGCCGGCCACTCCTTGGCGTGCGGATACGGCCAGGCGTCCCGGGCGGTGGCGGCGAGGTAGGCCGTGAAGTTGTCGGTCGTGCCGGAGGAGTCGGAGCGGTGGAACGTCCGGATCGGCGTGGCGGGGAGCTTGGTGTCCTTGTTGAGCCCGGCGATCGCCGGGTCGTCCCACCGCGTGATCCGGCCGTTGAAGATCTTGGCGAGGGTGGGGGCGTCGAGGACCAGCCGATCGACGCCGGGGAGGTGGAAGGCGACCGCGATCGGCCCGCCGACGATCGGCAGGTGGATGGCGCGGCCACCGTCGGCGCAGACCTTCTCGGACTGCTTCACCTGGTCGGCGTCGAGCGGGGAGTCCGAGCCGGCGAAGGCCGTCCGGCCGCGCAGGAAGTCGTCCTGGCCGGCCCCCGAGCCGTTGCCGTCGTAGCTGATCCTGGTGCCGGCGCAGGCCCGCGTGTAGGTGGTGATCCAGTACTTCATCGCGTACTGCTGAGCCGTCGAGCCGGAGGCCCGCAGGGTGGCCGTCCTGCCGCAGGCGATGGCGCCCGCGGCGGCGGACGGGCTGGGGGACGGGGCGGACGGGCTGGGAGAGGGGGCCGAGCCGCCGTTCGCACCGCAGGCCGTGAGGGCGAGGGCGCCGCACACGGCCACCGCCCCGAGGGCCCTGGTGCGCGGGCCGGCCTTCCGCTGAGGCTTCACTGTGCAGCGCTCCTTACCTGCGGATCGGCCCCGGCCGACGCAGCTGAGGGTGATGACACCGCGCCGTCGCGGCGTCCGTCCGTACGGCGGCGGCTCCCACGGCGGTGAGCGCCGGAGCCACCACCGCACCCTCAGTCACTATATGCACTTATATACCTACGGATGGTGATTGCCGCGGTGGGGCGGTCACGGCGCCCCGCGGTCGTCCTTCTGCGCCAGCCGCAGCAGATGGTCCGCGAGCGCCTGCCCGCCGGACGGGTCGCGGCTGATCAGCATCAGGGTGTCGTCGCCCGCGATGGTGCCGAGGATGTCGTGGAGTTCCGCCTGGTCGATGGCGGAGGCCAGGAACTGGGCGGCGCCCGGCGGGGTGCGCAGGACGACGAGGTTGGCGGACGCCTCGGCGGAGATGAGGAGTTCGCCGGAGAGGCGGCGCATCCGCTCCTCCTTGGCGGACTCCCCCAGCGGCGCCCGCGGCTTGCGGTCGCCGCCCTCGCTCGGTACCGCGTAGATCAGCTCCCCGCCGGTGTTGCGGATCTTGACCGCACCCAGTTCGTCCAGGTCGCGGGAGAGCGTCGCCTGGGTGACGGAGAGCCCGTCGTCGGCGAGCAGCTTGGCGAGCTGGCTCTGGGAGCGGACCGGTTGCCGGTTGAGGATGTCCACGATCCGGCGGTGGCGGGCGGTGCGGGTCTGCGGTACGGCCGGGCCGCTGGTGTGCGACTCGTTGCCCTGCGGCTCGGTCATCGTTGCGTCAGTCTCCGGATCCTCGTTCCCCGTTGGCCGATTCCTCGGCCTTCTTGAGGACGCCGGGGAGCTTCTGGAGGAAGGTCTCCACCTGCTCGTCGGAGACGATCAGCGGCGGGGCGAGCCGGATGACGTCCGGCGCGACCGCGTTGACCAGAAGGCCCGCGTCCTGGGCCGCCTGCTGCACGTGTGACGCGAGGGGCCCGGTCAAGACGATACCGAGGAGCAGCCCGGCGCCGCGGACCTGGCCGACCAACGGGTGCTCCAGGGCGGCGATGCCGGCGCGCAGGCGCGCACCGACCCGCTGGACGTGGTCGAGGAGGCCGTCCGCCTCGATGGTGTCCAGGACGGCGAGGGCGCCGGCGCAGACGATCGGGTTGCCGCTGAACGTCGAGCCGTGCGAGCCGGGGGTGAGCAGGTCGGCGGCCGGGCCGAAGGCGAGGGTGGCGCCGATGGGGAGGCCGCCGCCGAGGCCCTTGGCGAGGGTGATGACGTCGGCCTCGATCCCCTGGGCCGCGGACGCCAGCCAGTGGCCGGTGCGGCCGATGCCGGTCTGGATCTCGTCGAGGACCAGCAGGGTGCCGGTGGCGGCGGTGATCTCGCGGGCGGCCCGGAGGTAGTCGGGCGCCGGGACGACCACGCCGTTCTCGCCCTGGATCGGCTCCAGGACGACGAGGGCGGTGTCGGTGGTGACGGCGGCCCGCAGGGCGTCCACGTCGCCGTACGGGACGTGCTCGACGTCGCCGGGCAGCGGGCGGAACGGGTCCTGCTTGGCGGGCTGGCCGGTGAGGGCCAGGGCGCCCATGGTGCGGCCGTGGAAGCCGCCGGTGGCGCTGACCATGTGGGTGCGGCCGGTCAGCCGGCCGATCTTGAAGGCGGCCTCGTTCGCCTCGGCGCCGGAGTTGGAGAAGTAGACCCGGCCGGGCCGGCCGGTGAGCGCGAGCAGGCGCTCGGCGAGGGCCACGGTGGGCTCGGCGACGAAGAGGTTCGACACATGGCCGAGGGTGGCGACCTGGTCGGAGACCGCGCGGACCACCGCGGGGTGGGCGTGGCCGAGCGCGTTGACCGCGATCCCGCCGAGGAAGTCGAGGTAGGCATTGCCGTCGGCGTCCCAGACGGTGACGCCCTCGCCGCGGACGAGCGGGACGCGGGGGGTGCCGAAGTTGTCCATCATGGCGCCCTGCCAGCGCCCGGTGAGCCCCTCGTTGGTGACCGGTCCTCCGCCGGTCACCGTGCCCCGGGTCGCCGGGGTGTCCGTCGCCGTGCCGTCGCTCATGCCGTCCCCTCCGCAGTGTGGTGTGTGGTGCTGCCGTGCGGGCCGGTGGCCGACGCCGGATCGGGGTCCGGGACCACCATCGTGCCGATGCCCTCGTCGGTGAAGATCTCCAGCAGGATCGAGTGCTGGACCCGCCCGTCGATGACCCGGGCGTTGCGCACGCCGTGGCGCACGGCGTGCAGGCAGCCCTGCATCTTGGGGACCATGCCGCTGGCCAGGTCGGGCAGCAGCTTCTCCAGCTGGCTCGCGGTGAGCCGGGAGATCACCTCGTCGCTGTGCGGCCAGTCCTCGTAGAGGCCCTCGACGTCGGTGAGCACCATCAGGGTCTCCGCGCCGAGCGCCGCGGCCAGGGCGGCGGCGGCGGTGTCGGCGTTGACGTTGAAGACGCCGGCGCCGTCGCCGTCGTCGCTGCTGCGGGCGACGGACGAGATCACCGGGATCCGGCCGTCGTCCAGCAGGGCCTGCACCGCGCCGGGGTCGATGGCGGTGATCTCGCCGACCCGGCCGATGTCGATCCGCTCGCCGTCGACGTCCGCGTAGTGCTTGGTGGCGGACATCAGCCGGGCGTCCTCGCCGGTCATGCCGACGGCGAGCGGGCCGTGCTCGTTGAGCAGGCCGACCAGCTCGCGCTGGACCTGGCCGGCCAGCACCATCCGGACGACGTTCATCGCCTCGGGCGAGGTGACCCGCAGGCCGGCCTTGAACTCCGAGGCCAGGCCGAGGAGTTCGAGCTGGGCGCTGATCTGCGGGCCGCCGCCGTGGACGACGACCGGGCGCAGTCCGGCGTGCCGCAGGAAGACCACGTCCTGGGCGAAGGCGCGCTTGAGCTCGTCGTCGACCATGGCGTTGCCGCCGAACTTGATCACCACGGTCTTGCCGTGGTGCCGGGTCAGCCAGGGCAGCGCCTCGACGAGCGTGCGGGCCTTGGGGAGCGCGGTGTGCTTACGGGTGGTCATGCGGCGGCCTCGTTCCGCTCCGTGGGGTGTCCGTCCGGTGCGCGCCGGTGCGCGGCGGGTCCGGTCATGAGGAGTACGCGCTGTTCTCGTGGACGTAGTCGGCGGTGAGGTCGTTGGCCCAGATGACCGCGGACTCCGTGCCGGCGGCGAGGTCGGCGGTGATCCGCACCTCGCGGTAGCGCATGTCCACCAGCTCCCGGTCCTCGCCCACCGAGCCGTTCCTGCAGACCCAGACGTCGTTGATCGCGACGTTGAGCCGGTCCGGGTCGAAGGCGGCGGCGGTGGTGCCGATCGCGGAGAGCACCCGGCCCCAGTTGGGGTCCTCGCCGTGGATGGCGCACTTGAGCAGGTTGTTGCGGGCGATGGAGCGGCCGACCTCGACCGCGTCGTCCTCGTCGGCGGCGTTGATCACCTCGATGCGGATGTCCTTGCTGGCGCCCTCCGCGTCGCCGATCAGCTGCCGGGCCAGGTCGTCGCAGACCTCCCGGACCGCCTCGGCGAAGGCGTCCTGGTCGGGCACGACACCGGAGGCGCCGGAGGCCAGCAGCAGCACCGTGTCGTTGGTGGACATGCAGCCGTCGGAGTCGACCCGGTCGAAGGTGGCGCGGGTGGCGGCACGCAGCGCGGCGTCCAGCTGCTCGGCCGGCACGTCGGCGTCGGTGGTCAGCACGGCGAGCATGGTGGCCAGGCCGGGGGCGAGCATGCCGGCGCCCTTGGCCATCCCGCCGACGGTCCAGCCGTCCTTGGTGACCTGCGCGGTCTTGTGGACGCTGTCGGTGGTCTTGATGGCGATCGCGGCCTTCTCGCCGCCGTGGCCGGTGAGTTCGGTCGCGGCCTTCTCGACGCCGGGCAGCAGCTTGTCCATCGGCAGGCGCACGCCGATCAGGCCGGTGGAGGCCACCGCGACCTCGGCGGCGCTGTGCCCGTCCAGCACCTCGGCGACCTTCTCCGCGGTCGCGTGGGTGTCCTGGAAGCCGAGCGGGCCCGTACAGGCGTTGGCGCCACCGGAGTTGAGGATCACCGCGGAGACCCGGCCGCCCTTGAGGACCTGCTCGGACCACCGCACCGGCGCCGCCTTGACGCGGTTCGAGGTGAACACGCCGGCGGCGGCCAGGCGCGGCCCGCTGTTGACCACCAGGGCGAGATCGGGGTTGCCGTTCTCCTTGATCCCGGCGGCGATGCCCGCCGCGAGGAATCCCTGCGCTGCCGTCACACTCACTGCGTCTCCTCGTTCACTTCTCCGCCCGTGCAGCGCAGCGGCGCGGCACTCGTCATCGTCTGCGGCCCGGTGGCTGCACGTGCGACGCTCACGGCGCGACTCCCATCGTGGAAAGGCCCAGCTCCTCGGGGAGGCCGAGGGCAATGTTCATGCTCTGGACCGCGCCGCCCGCGGTCCCCTTGGTCAGGTTGTCGATGGCACTGATCGCGATGATCCGGCCGGCCGCCGGGTCGAGGGCCACCTGGATCTGTGCGGCGTTGGAGCCGTACACGGCGGCGGTGGTGGGCCACTGCCCCTCGGGCAGCAGCCGGACGAACGGTTCGCCGGCCAGCGCCTTCTCGTAGGCGGCGCGCACCGCCTCGGCGTCCACGCCGGGTCGGGCCTTGGCCGAGCAGGTGGCGAGGATGCCTCGGGGCATCGGCGCCAGGGTCGGGGTGAAGGACACCGTGACCCGCTCGCCGGCCGCCGCGCCGAGGTTCTGGATCATCTCCGGGGTGTGCCGGTGCCCGCCGCCGACGCCGTACGGGCTCATCGAGCCCATGACCTCGGAGCCGAGGAGGTGCGGCTTGAGGGCCTTGCCCGCGCCGGAGGTGCCGGACGCCGCGACGATCACGGCCTCCGGCTCGGCGAGGCCGGCCGCGTAGGCCGGGAACAGCGCGAGCGAGACGGCGGTGGGGTAGCAGCCCGGGACCGCGATGCGCTTGGACCCCTGCAGCGCCGCGCGGCCGCCGGGCAGCTCCGGGAGGCCGTACGGCCAGGTGCCGGCGTGCGGCGAACCGTAGAACGCCTCCCAGTCGGCGGCGTCCTGCAGCCGGAAGTCCGCGCCGCAGTCCACCACCAGCACCTCGGGGCCGAGCTGCTCGGCGACCGCCGCGGACTGGCCGTGCGGCAGCGCGAGGAACACCACGTCGTGGCCGGCCAGCGCCTCGGGCGAGGTCGGCGCCAGCACGCGGTCGGCCAGCGGGGCCAGGTGCGGCTGGAGCGCGGCCAGGCGCTGCCCCGCGTTGGAGTGCCCGGTCACCGCGCCGATCTCGACCTCCGGGTGCCCCAGGAGCAGGCGCAGGAGTTCCCCTCCCGCGTATCCGCTCGCACCGGCGACTGCTGCTCGTACCGTCATGACCCCTGGACCCTCCGTCTCGATGGCATGACTATACGGATGATTGCAGTTTTATGCAATGCTGCCGGATGGGCGGCTCGCGCCCGGGCGGGGCGCGCCGAACCACCGGGCGAGGGCGGCGCGCAGGCCCTCCGCTCCACCGTCCCGGCCGGCCCAGCAGACATGCCCGTCCGGGCGGACCAGCAGCGCCTCGCCGGCGCCCGCCGCGGGCCCGGCGTCGGCGCGGTCGACCCGGTCCGCCCAGCCGTCCGCCACGGCGGCGGCCGTCGAGGCGGCGCCGGCCAGCAGCAGGCCGCGGCCGGACGGCAGCCGGACGCCGGGCACCCGCGCCCCCAGCAGCGGGTGGTCCGGCGTATCGGGCATCGGGTAGCGGATATCCGTGCCGGCGATCATGGCGGCGATGCGGCGGTTGGCCTCCGGCACGGCGAGCAGGTCGGCGAACATCTCGCGGACCACCAAGGCGTCCGGGTCGGGGAGCGTCAGCACCGTCTGCGCGCGGGTGTTGGCGAGCACCCGGGCGCCGACCGGGTGCCGTTCGGCGTGGTAGGTGGCCAGCAGGCCGTCCGGAGCCCGGCCGCGGATCACCGCGGCCAGCTTCCAGCCCAGGTTGAACGCGTCCTGCATGCCGAGGTTGAGGCCCTGACCGCCGGCGGGGGCGTGGATGTGGGCCGCGTCGCCGGCCAGCAGCACCCGGCCGTCGGCGTACCGCTCGGCCTGCCGGGCGGCGTCGGTGAAGCGGGACGCCCAGCGGACCGCGCGCAGTTCGCGCGGCGGGCCGGGGCAGCGGGCCAGCGCCGTGCGCACCTCGTCGTCGGTGACCGGGGCGTCGAGGTCGACGCCCTGCTGCTCGGGGCCGCCGAGGAGCAGCCGGTGCACCCCGTCGCCGAGCGGGAGCAGGAAGGCGACGCCCGCGGGGTCCGGGGTGAGGTCGGGCAGGCGCCATGCCTCGCCGGGGCCGGCGGGCGCGGTCTCCGCAGCGGCGGGCGCGACGAGTTCGACGTCGGCGACGGCCATGCCGATCCGGCCGTCCCACCCCGGGAAGGGCATGCCCAGGACGCGGCGCACCGTGCTGCGCCCGCCGTCCGCGCCCACCAGGTACCCGGCCCGGACGGTGCGCTCCGCGCCGTCGGGCCCGAGGAGGCTCACGGTGACACCGTCCGCGTCCTGACGGAACGACGTCACCTCCCGGCCCCGCAGCACCGGGACGCCGTACCGGGCGAGGTGGTCCTCCAGGAACTCCTCGACCCGGGCCTGCGGGATGCCGACCTGGTGCGGGAACGGCGTGTCCAACGCGTCGTAGTGGAGCGGCAGTCCGGCGAAGTGGCCGGCGGGGAGCAGCGCCAGCGACCGGTCCAGGACCGGGGCCAGCCAGCCTCGGCAGTCCAGCACCTCGGCGGTGCGCGGCTGGAGGTTGAGTGCCTTGGACCGGCCGGTCCGGAAGGGCAGCCGCTCCACGACGGCCGCCCGCACGCCGGCCAGGCCCAGCTCGTTGGCGAGCAGCAGGCCGGTCGGGCCCGCCCCCGCGATCAGCACCTCGTAGTCGGTGTCCACGGCTCCCCTACAGCTTCATGCCGTGCCGGGTGAGGTACCAGTTGTGCCAGGTGAGCAGTCCGCCGAGCATCACCAGCCACAGCACGGTGCTGGTGAGCGGGAAGGCGTCCACCGGGATCGTGTACGCCAGCACCACCCGCAGCACCGCGTCGAGCAGGAAGACCGCGCCCCACACCGCCGTGACCAGCCGCAGGTGATGACGGAACGTCGGCTCGGTGTCCCACCGCGCCTCCCACTCGACCAGTCCGGCCTCGCCGACCTTGGCGATGACGATGCCGCGCGAGGCGGTCATGATGAACGGGCGCCGGGTGAACAGCGTGCCGAGCACCCAGAGGCCGATCGCCGCGGTCAGCCAGCTGTCCCGGATCATCACCACCCGGGGGCTGCCGGAGACCAGGGTCAGCACCGTGCCGATCACCACCAGGCTCAGCGTGAACACCGCCATCGCCTCCACCCGGCGCTGCCGCACGATGCCGTAGACGATCCACGGCAGCAGCAGCGCGCCGCCGACGGCCATCGCGAGCCACTGGTCGAGGCCGGCCGCGCGCAGTCCGTAGTAGGAGCCGAGCGGGAGGACCAGTTCGAAGAGGAGCTGCGCGGCGAGCCGGCGGCGCAGCGCCTTCGTGCGACGCCGGGCGGCCGCCGCGAGGGCCCCGTCCGCGTCGGTCCCTGGTGCCCGGTGCGTGGCCATGGTGTGTGCCCCCGTGTCCGCGGTCATGACGCCCTCCTGGTGGCGCGGTCGAACAGGTCCGCCAACTCCCGGCCGGCGGCCCGTACATCGAGATCGGGATCGTGGGTGGCGCGGCGCACCACGTCGTCGATGGCGGCGCGGATCGCGCGCATCATCACCCACGGGTCGAAGTCGCAGAACTCGCCGGCGCGCTGCGCCTTGCGGAGCTGCTCCACCTGGACCGCGAGGTTCGCCTCCGTCGTGCCGAGGAAGGCGACCATGCCGGGGTCCTCGCCGCGGAGGTTGCCGAGGATCTCGACGATCGCCGCGAGGTGGTTGGGGTACTCGGCGAACAGGTCGAGATTGCCCTCGATGGAGGCGCGCAGGCGGGCCGCGTAGCTCTCGTGGGCCTCGATGCGCGGGCGGACGAAGCCGTCCGCGAGCCGCATCACCTCGGTGACGACCTCGCGCATCAGGTCGTCCCGGCCGTCGAAGTGGTAGGAGATCATCCCCGTGCTGCTCAGCCCGGCGCGCTCCGCGATCTTCGCGAACGAGGCCCGGTGATAGCCGACCTCGGCGATGACGTCGATCGCCGCGGCGACGATCTGGGCCCGGCGGCCCGACTCGGTGAACGAGGGCTGCCCGGTCCTGCGCGTCGCCTTTTGCTTGGCCGTGCTGTTCTTTGCTTGCATGAGCAAGACAGTAGCCGCGTTTGCTCGCCCGAGCAAGATGTTTTGCTCGACCGAGCAAGGGAGATTTGCTCACCCGAGCAAGAGGGGGCGGAGGGCGGCCCCGGACCGGGGAAGGGACCCGGCCGTCACACGGCGCCGGGGGCCGGGCCGGGGGTCGGCCGGCTCATGTCCCGTACACCCGGCCGGTGTTCGGTTCCGGCGCCGGGCGGTGGTGCGCCGCCGGGCCCGCGGCGAAGGCGCGCAGCAGGTTCTCGGTGGTGCGGGTGACGAAGGCACCGGTGCGGCGGTCCATACCGTGGTCGCGACCGTCGTCCCGGGTGCCCGCCATGAGGGCCTCGACCCAGCGCATGGTGCCGGTGGCGAAGACGCCGGCTCCGCCGGGGACGGTGTAGTAGGCGGAGTCGGCGTGGCTGGCGCGACCCTGGCAGACCAGCGGGGAGTGCGCGACGATCTCCAGGTCGGCGGGGGTGGGGGCCTCGGGCGTGACCCGGTCGTACTCCACGCCGACCAGGTGCGGGAAGGCGTCGCCGGTCCTGACGCCGGTGCCCTCGAAGAGCCAGTGGCCGGCGCCGTGCACCACGTAGGGCGCGTCCGTCGGGTAGCCCTCGTAGAACACGCCGGTCAGGGCCGACTCCGGGTCGGCGGCGGGCGGCGCGCGGAAGTCGTGGGTGGGCGGGTCGCGGTGGTCGGCGAACCCCGGGTCGTCGCGGTAGGCGGTCTTGTAGCAGGTCACGGTGCGCAGCGGGCCGTCCTGGCCGGCGTCCAGACGGACCCGGCGGAAGCAGGCGTTGGCGCCCAGGAAGGCGACGTTGGTGCCGCTGTCGCGGGCCCGGGTGACGTGCGCGCGCTGCTGCGGCGTCCAGTATTCGTCGTGGCCGAGGGAGACCACGGCGGTGGCGCCGCGCAGCGCGGACGGGTCGCGGTGGACGTCCACCGAGGTGGTGTAGGCCAGCGGCAGGCCCAGGCGTTCGGCCAGCACCACCAGGGCGCGCTCGTAGACCAGGAACTTCTCGGCGCCGGTGGCGTCGTAGGGGCGGTCGAAGGTGACCGCCAGCGAGCGGGTGGCGTAGGCGCCGTCCCGGCCCCGGTAGAGGCTGTGGCCGCCCCAGGCGTTGTACGCCTGCCAGGTCGTCACCGCGTGCATCAGGGCGGTGCGGCCCGCGGCGCCGGCCGAGCGGACGATCAGCGGGACGTACCGCTGGTGGCCGTGGTCGGCGTCGAGGCGGAGCAGATAGGCGCCGGGCGGCCAGCCGTCGGTGCGGACGGCCGTGGTGCGCGGCCAGCCGGCCACCACCGTCCGGGTCGCGGCCAGCAGCCGCGGGTCCGGGCCGCGCCGCCCGGCGAGCCGCTCCGAGCGCCACACCAGCCGCGCCTGGGCGCCGCCGTACCAGCCGACCCGGTAGGCGCGGATGCGGAAGCCGGGCGCGGTGGTGGAGACGTGCAGGCCGAACTCCTCGCCGGGCAGCACGCTCACCCGGTCCGCATAGCCCTCGATCGCCTCCGGCGGGCCGGTGGCACGCAGCCGCCAGTCCGGGCTGCCGGGGCGGGCGCGCTCGGCGGTGAGCGGGTCCGCGGGCCGGTGGCCGCGGGTGCCGCCCGGGGAGTCGCAGCCGGTCAGGCCGGTGGCCAGGGCCGCGATGCCGGTGGCGGCGCCGAGGAAGTGCCGGCGGTCCAGGCCGGCGGGCGGCCGGTCCGCGGCGCGGCGCTCCCCCGCGTCGCGTGCGGCGCCGTCCGCCATCGGGTCGCTCCCGTCCGTGCGTTCCTGGTGCGTGGTCCGTCCCAGGACGATCCGTTCCAGGACGATCCTGCGCCCGGCGGCGCGACCGGACGACCGCAGCGGGCCCGAACGCGGGTATCGGGGGCCCGCCCGGGGCACCCGGGGCCCGGCCGCCCCGCGGGGACGGCCGGGCTCGGGCCGCCGCTCCCCCGTCGGCTCAGGCGGGCTGCGGCGTCTCGTTCCTGAGGGACCTGCGGAGCTGCGCGCGCAGTTCGGGGCCGTCCGTGCGGCCGTGCGCGGAGACCGCGTGCTCGGCGGCGGCGCGGAGCACTTCCTCCTCCTCGCCGATGAGGACGAGGGTGCACCGCGTCTCACTGGGGTGGTCCCGGCAGTCGATCAACTTGCGCATCACCACCACCTCCTCGTCCCCAGTGTCGGCCGCCGGGGCCCGCCGCGCCGCGCGTATACGGGGAACCGCGTATGGCGCGACGGCGGCCGGAGCTGGTGCAGTGGAGGCAGCAAGGCGAGGAGGTGACGGCCATGGCGGTGTCCGCCCCGGCCGCACCGGGCGCCATCGGCGACGGCGGGACCACCCGGCAGGAACGGGTGAGCGCGTTCCTGGAGCGGGTGATCACCGACGGCGGGGCCGCGGTCGCGGGCCTGTGCACCTCTCTCGGCGACCGGCTCGGGCTGTACCGGGCGATGGCCGGCGTCGGCCCGCTGACCTCCGCCCAGCTCGCCGCCCGCACCGGGCTGGTCGAGCGGTACGTCCGGGAGTGGCTGGCGGCCCAGGTGGCCGGCGGGTACGTGATGTACGCGCCGGACCGCGACACCTATCTGCTCCCGGACGAGCACGCCGCGGTCCTCGCCGAGTCCGGGCTGCCCAGCTACGCGGCCGGCTTCTTCACCGTGCTGCAGGCGCTGTACGCCACCGAGGACAGCCTGATGGAGGCGTTCCGCACCGGCGAGGGCATCGGCTGGGAGGAACACGGAGCGGCGCTTTTCGAGGGCACCGCGAAGTTCTTCCGTCCCGGTTACGCGGCGTCGCTGGTGCCCGAATGGCTGGCCTCGCTGGACGGCGTGGTGGAGAAGCTGGAGCGCGGGGCCGCGGTGGCGGACGTCGGATGCGGTTACGGCTACTCGACGGCGCTGATGGCGCGGGCGTTCCCCAACTCCCGCTTCACCGGCTACGACTTCCACCGCCCGTCCGTGGAGGCGGCCCGCGGGATCGCCGCCGAGCAGGGCGTGGCCGACCGGGTGACCTTCGAGGTGGCGGGCGCCGACGACTTCCCCGGCGAGGACTTCGACCTGATCACCTACTTCGACTGCCTGCACGACATCGGCGACCCGGGCGCCGCGCTCCGGCACGCCGAGCACGCCCTCGCCGAGGACGGCACCTGCATGATCGTGGAACCGAACGCCTCCCCGCACGCGGACGAGAACGCCAACCCGGTCGGCCGGGTGCTGACCGCCGCCTCGGTGGCCGTCTGCCTGCCGTCCGCGCTGGCCCAGCACGGCCCGCAGGCCCTGGGGAACCACGCGGGCGAGCGGGCGCTGCGGGAACTCGCCGACGCGGCCGGGCTGCACCACTGGCGACTGGCGGCCCAGAGCCCGGTCAACCGCGTCTATGCCGTCGGGCGCTGACCCGCCCGACGCCCCCGGCCGGTCTTCCCCCGGCCGGCCGGGCGGCCCCGCTCCGGGCGGTTCCCGGCAACGCCCCGGGAACCGCTCCGAGCGGCCTTGACCCGGGCCGGAGGGCTCGGCAGGCTGGATGTATGAGCGCGGCCGCGGAGGCCGGCCTGCGGCGCATCCTCTCCGTCGTCGACCTCCTGATCGACGCCGTGGACGAGGACACCCTGGTTCCGGCGCTGCTGCCGCTGCTGCTCGGCGCGCTGCCCGGCGACAGCATCATCTGGTCGCCCCGCCCCGACCCCGCCCATCCGCTGCGCACCCTCCCGGACGACCTGCTGAGCCGGGACGTGCTGGACGCGTTCGACCGCGGGTGGTGGTGCGACTCCTTCGTCCGGCACACCCGGATCGGCAGCGGCGTCCCGCTGCGCCGCTCGGCGCTGCAGACCCCCGGCGAGTTCCACGCGCTCCCGGTCTACCCCGATGTCTACCGGCCGTTCGGGGCCGAGCGGCAGCTGGCCATGTCCTTCCCGGCGGGCTATGCCGCGGGCGTTCCACGGCGGGTCTCGGTGGTGGTCAGCCGGGACCGCCACGGCAGCGACTTCAGCGACGCGGACGTGGCCGCCGCGGTGCTGCTGCGCGCCCGCCTCAGCCGGGTGATGGGCCGCCTCGCCCCGCCGGCCCCGGCCGGGGACCTGGTCACCCGTCGCGAATCGGCCGTGCTGTGCCTGCTCGCCGACGGTCTGACCAACCAGCAGATCGCGCACCGGCTGGCGATCAGCCCCCGCACGGTGGACAAGCACCTGGAGCACGCCTACGCCAAGCTGCAGGTCGGCGGCCGGGTCGCGGCGGCCAACGCCTGGCTGATGCGGGCGGCCGGGCGGCCGGGCCGGGGTCCGGGCGCCGGGGCGTGAGGTGCCGGGCGGGCCGCCGCCGGCTCAGCGGGGCGCGGGCGGCCAGGTCCACCGGCCGCTCTCCGCGAAGCGCGCCAACCCGGCCTCGTACGGGGCCGGTTCGAGCCCCTTGGCGGCCAGCCAGCCGGCGTCGAGGTGGGTGGTGCGGTACGGCTCCGCGCCGTCCCCGGCGAGGAGGACCAGGCCGCCCCCGGTGCCCTCGGCCCGCAGGCGCGCGGCGAGGTGGCAGGCCGCCCACAGCGCGGTGCCGGTCGCCGGGCCGCAGGCCAGCCCGGCGGTCCGGTGCAGCCAGCGCATCGCGGCGACGGAGGCGGCGTCCGGGACCGGGACGACCAGGTCGATCAGCTCCGGCCGGAAGCCGGGTTCGGTGCGCGGGCGGCCGATGCCCGGGATCCGGGACGGCATCCCCGTCGCGTAGTCGTCGCAGCCGCTCGCCCAGGCCGGGAAGTAGGCGGAGTGTTCCGGGTCGGCGACGGCCAGCCGGGTCGGCAGGCCGTGGCGGCGCAGATGGCGACCCAGGGAGGCGGAGGTGGCGCCGGTGCCGGCGCCGGTCACCAGCCACCGCGGGACGGGGTGGCGGGCGCCCCGCAGCCCGTCGAGGATCTCGGTGCCGAGGTCCGGCATCGGGGCCGGACCGTCCGGCGACCGCCCGGCCGCGGCGAAATGGTCGAGGAAGTGGCCCCCGGTGCGCCCGGCCAGCGTCCGGGCCTCCTCCAGCACGGCGGCGGGCGGCAGTTCGCCAGTCCGGCACCGGCCGCCGTGGGCCGCGATCCGGTCGTGGACGGCGGCCGGCGCGGTCCGCGGCAGGACGGCGGTGAACGGCAGGCCCAGCAGCCGGGCGAAGTACGCCCCGGCCACCGCCGCCGCGCCGCCGCTGCCCATCACCACCGGCGTCCCCTCGGTGAGGGTCCCGTCCTGGACGGCGGCGCGGTACAGCTCGCGCAGCAGCCGGTGCTTGACGCTGCCGGTGGGGTGCGCCGACTCGTCCTTGACATACAGGTCGATCTCCGGGAGGGCGGGCAGGCGCACCGGCCGCAGCGGGGTCGGCGCGGCGTCGGCGGCGAGGTCGCGCAGCGCGCGGGCCGCCCAGTCGTCGGGCGGCGGGACGGGGCTCTCGGTCATCGGCGGGATCCCGGCGCGGGTCAAGGACCGACCGGGCCCGGGTCGAGCAGCCCCAGCGTCATCCACTGCTCGGGGGCGACCAGCGGCCGGAAGCCGACCTTCTCGTAGACGCCGTGCGCGTCCTTGGTGGCGAGGGTGAGCCGGGCCAGCCCGTGCGACGCCAGGTGCTCGGCGATCTCCTCGACCAGGGCGGTGCCCAGGCCCTTGCCGCGGTCGTCGGGGGAGACGTAGACGTCGCAGAGCCAGGCGAAGGTGGCGTGGTCCGTGACGACCCGGGCGTAGGCGACCTGACGACCCGAAGCCGCCTCGTACAGGCCGAAGTTGAGCGAGCCGGCGACGGCGCGGTCGTGGTGCGCGCGGGTACGGCCCAGGGCCCAGTAGGAGTCGTTGGCGAGCCAGTCGTGGACCAGGCCGGAGTCAAGGCGGTCCGGGTCGGTGGAGATCTCGTAGCCGTCGAGGGCGCGGGCAGTCATGCCCGGAGCGTGGCAGAAGGGTCGGGTCCGCGTCGAACGGGTTGCCGGGCCGGCCCCGCCGTCCCGTTCAGGCCACCGGCACGCCCAGTTCGTCGCAGGCGGTGCGGAGCCGGCGGACCCCCTCGGTCAGTTCGGCGGCGCCGGCCGCCGAGGCGTAGCTCAGCCGGAGGTGGGCGGCCGGCGGCTCGGCGGCGAAGTAGGGGCGGCCGGCCGCGACCGCGACGCCCGCGTGGAGTGCCGCACCGGTCAGCGCCGCCTCGTCGGTGCCGTCCGGCAGCCGCAGCCACAGGTGGTAGCCGCCGAGCGCGGTGCGCTGCCCGGCGCCCGCCGCGGCCAGCGCCGGCAGTTCGCGCTGCAGGGCGGCCCGGACGGTCTGCCGACGGGAGGTCAACTCCCCCGCGATCAGGCGGAGATGACGCGGCCAGGCGGGCGAGCCGACGAGTTCCAGGGCGGCCTCCTGGAGCGGGCCGGGCACGAAGAAGCTGTCGACGACCTGGATGGCGCGCAGCCGGTCGAACACCGGGCCGCGGGCCGCCAGGGCGCCCACCCGCAGGCTCGGCGAGGTCGCCTTGGTCAGCGAGCGGACGTGCACCACGGTGCCGTCCGGGTCGTCGGCGAGCAGGGTCGGCGGCAGCGGGGGCCCGTCGGCGTGCCCCAGCAGCCGGGCGAAGTCGTCCTCCACGACGAAGGCGCCGGCCGCCCGGGCCACCCGCAGCACCTCCCGGCGGCGCTCGGCGGCCAGCACCGCGCCGGACGGGTTCTGGAACAGCGGCTGGCAGACGAACAGCCGGGCGCCGCTGACCCTGAAGGCGTCGGCGAGCAGATCGGTGCGCACCCCGTCGGCGTCCATCGGGACCGGCACCGGGCGCAGCCCGGAGGCCCGGGCGACGGCGAGCATGCCGGGGTAGGTCGGCGACTCGACGAGGACCGGGGCGCCGGGCGCGGCGAGGGCGCGCAGCGCGGCGGTCAGGGCGCTCTGGCCGCCGGCGGTGATCAGCACGTCGTTGGCGGAGAGCGGGCCGCCGGGGCCGCCGATCTCCCGGGCGAACCAGGCCCGCAGCTCCGGCACCCCGTCGACCGCCGGGCGGCTCCAGGCGCCGGGCCGCCGGCCGGCCCGCGCCAGCGCGGCGGCCAGGGCGCGTTCGGGCTGGAGGGCGGGCGGCAGATAGCCGCCGTTGAGCTCGATGACGCCGGGCCCGGGGGCGGAGAGCGTGGCCAGCACCCCGGAGGCGTCGACGCTGCGCGGCACCTGGTCGCCGGCCGGTTCGGCGCTGAGCGCGATCTCCTGCCAGGAGGTGTCGACCGGGGGCGGGGTCGCGCGGCGCGGCTCGGCGCGGAAGGCCCCGGCACCGGGGCGGGTGACGACCAGCCCCTCGGCGGCCAGTTCGGCGAGCGCCCGGGAGACCGTCACCGGGCTGACCCGGTGACGCTCGACCAGGGCGCGACTCGATGGCAGCTTCTCACCGGGAGAGTAGCGATTCAGCTCCTCTCGCAGGATCGCGGCCAGTTCAGCACCACTGCTACGCTCATGCATGAGAGGTAACGATAGCGCTACTACCGCCACGCCGATAGCGGTCACCGCCCCGGACCCCACCCCGGCCGCCGGCCCCGCCGCGCCGCGCCCGGCGCCCCCGGCCCGCGCGTCCGGCTCCGGCGCCCTGCTCGCCGCCCTCGGGGTCGCCACCTTCTCGCTGACCTTCCCGGCGACCGCCTGGGCGCTGACGGGCATGGGCGCCTGGACGGTGGTGATGCTGCGCAGCGTGCTGGCCGCCGCCCTGGCCGGGACGTGCCTGGCGGTCTGCCGGGCCCGGGTGCCCGAACGCCGCCACTGGGCCGGCATCGCGGTGGTCGCCGGCGGGGTGGTGCTGGGCTTCCCGCTGCTGACCACCCTCGCGCTGAAGACCTCCACCACCTCGCACGCCGCCGTGGTGATCGGCCTGCTGCCGCTGGCCACCGCCGCCTGCTCGGTGGCGCGCACCGGGGCCCGGCCCTCGCGTACGTTCTGGATCGCCGCGTCGGTCGGCGCCGCCGCCGTGATCGCCTTCGCGCTGCGGCAGAGCGGCGGCGCGCCGACCACCGGCGACCTGTGTCTCTTCGCGGCGCTGCTGGTGTGCGCGGCGGGCTACGCCGAGGGCGGCCGGCTGGCCCGCCACATGCCGGGGTGGCAGGTGATCGGCTGGGCCCTGGTGCTGGCGCTGCCGGTGACCGGGCCGGGCGCGGTGTGGGCGCTGTGCGCCGAGCCGCCGCATCCGACGGGCCGCGCGGTGGCCGGGCTGCTGTGGCTGGCGGTCGGCTCGACGTTCCTGGGGATGGTGGTCTGGTACCGCGGGATGGCCGCCATCGGCGTCTCCCGGGCCAGCCAGCTCCAGCTCGCCCAGCCGCTGCTGACCCTGGTGTGGTCGGTGGTGCTGCTCGGCGAGCAGCTGCCGCCGGCCGCCCCGCTGACCGCGCTGGCGGTCCTGGCGTGCATCGTGGTCACCCAGCGGGCGCGCACCTGACGGGCCCGGGCGGCGGGGCCGCGGGCCGGGGCGCGGGCCCGCTCCACCGGGTGCGCCCCGGGCGTGCGGACATAAACTGGCGGCGACGGCAGTCGTGCCGTCCGGGCCGTTCCCGGGCCCGCAATCCGTTTGGCCGTTCCACCGCCCGGCCGTCGTGCGCGTCGGCCGCCCCGGTCGGCGGCCACCCGAGGCGGGAGGAGCCCAGATGCACGCGAGCAAGGGCGACCGGCTGCTGGTGCACGGCAGAACCGTCGGTCATGGCGACCATGTGGTCGAGATCGTGGAAGTGCTGGGGCCCAATGGCGAACCGCCCTTCCGCATCCGCGCCGAGGACGGCCACGAAACGATCATGTGGCCCGGCCCGGACTGCGTCGTCCAGCACCCCAAGTCGACCGAACCCCACACCATCCACTGACGGACCTCGCGGCGGTGGCGGGCGGCCCGCCACCGCCGCGTCCGTGCCCCCGCCCGGCGGCAGCCGCGGTCACCGCCGGGCCGGACCCCCGTAGTGGTCCTCGACGACCCGGGCCAGCGCGCCCAGCGGGTCCCGCACCACGTCCTTGGCCGAGAAGTAGACGTGCCCGCGGACCTGCGGGTAGCGGCGGGCGAAGGAGACATGGCGGGAGAGTTCGGCCGGGTCCCGCCAGGCTTCCGCTTGCGCGGCCCGGTCCGCCTTGTAGAGGGCCTCGCCGATGTAGAGCTCCACCTGGGTGCCCGCCACGGTCCGGGCCCACCACGGCACCAGCTCCGCGTAGTCGGCCACGGCGAAGCCCAGCGGCCAGTACACCTGCGGCACGATGTAGTCGATCCAGCCCTCCCGCACCCAGCGCCGGGTGTCGGCGTAGAGGTCGTCGTAGGTCTGCACCCCGGCCTCGGTCCGGGAGCCGCGCGGGTCGGTCGCGGCGTTGCGCCAGACCGCGAACGGGCTGACACCGAGGCGCACCTGCCGGTCGATCGCCACCATCCGCTGCCCCATCTCACGGATCAGCAGGTCGATGTTGTCCCGCCGCCAGTCGGCGCGGGAGGCGAAGTCCGCGCCGTACGCCTCGTAGGCCGCGTCGTCGCGGAACGCCTGGCCGGCGACCGGGTACGGGTAGAAGTAGTCGTCGAAGTGCACCCCGTCGACGGGATAGCGGCGCACCGCGTCCAGCATCGCGTCCTGGACGAAGCGGCGGACCTCGGGCAGCCCGGGGTTGTAGTAGAGCTTGCCGCCGTAGGGGACGATCCAGCCCGGGTGCCGGCGGGCGGGGTGGTCGGGGCTCAGCCGGCCGAGGTCGGTGTGGTTGGCCACCCGGTACGGGTTGAACCAGGCGTGCAGCTCCAGGTTGCGCCGGTGCGCCTCGCGGACCGCGAACCCCAACGGGTCCCAGCCCGGGTCGCGGCCCTGGACCCCGGTCAGGTACTGCGCCCAGGGCTCGTACCGCGACGGCCACAGCGCGTCCGCCGTCGGTCGCACCTGGAAGAACACCGCGTTCAGCCGCCGCTCGACCGCCGTGTCCAGCAGCATGGCCAGTTGCCGCTGCTGGGTGGCGCGGTCCAGGCCGGGGCGGGTCGGCCAGTCCAGGTTGGCGACCGTCGCCAGCCACATCCCGCGCAGTTCCCGCGCGACCGGGGCGCGCTCGGCGGCCGGTGCGGCCCCGGCGCCCGCGCCCAGCAGCCAGGAGGCCGCGCCCAGTGTCGCGGCGCCGAACCCGCGGCGTGTGATCCCTCGCATGAAAAGCCCCCATCTTGTCCGCTTCGTCCGATATGGCAGGCCCAGAATGCCCGCCCCGGCGCCGTCCTCCCAGCACCTCGCGGAGTAACGTCGGGGGCGAGGCGGGCGCCGGACCCTTACGGCGTACCGCCGGTCCTGAAGATCAGCGAAAGGCACGAGGTGACGGACTCATTCGCCGACATTGCACGCGTCGGAGTGGTCGGCTGCGGCCAGATGGGCGCTGGCATCGCCGAGGTGTGCGCCCGCGCCGGGCTGGACGTCAAGGTCGCGGAGACCACCGGCGAGGCATTGGAGCTGGGGCGTACCCGCCTGACCAACTCCCTCGGCAAAGCCGCCGAACGCGGCAAGATCACCGTGGCCGAGCGCGATGCGACGCTCGGCCGGCTCAGCTTCACCACCGACCTCGGCGAGTTCGCCGACCGCGACCTCGTCATCGAGGCCGTGGTGGAGAACGAGCAGGTCAAGACGGAGATCTTCCAGGTGCTCGACCAGGTGGTGGTCCGCTCGGACGCGATCCTGGCCTCCAACACCTCGTCCATCCCGCTGGTGAAGCTGGCGGTGGCGACCTCGCGGCCCGACCAGGTCATCGGCATCCACTTCTTCAACCCCGCACCGGTGCAGAAGCTCGTCGAGCTGATCCCCGCCCTGACCACCGGCGAGGAGACCCTCAAGCGCGCCGAGTCGCTGGTCCAGGACGTCCTCGGCAAGCACGCCATCCGCGCCCAGGACCGCTCCGGCTTCGTGGTGAACGCGCTGCTCATCCCGTACCTGCTCTCCGCGATCCGGATGTTCGAGTCCGGCATGGCCAGCCGCGAGGACATCGACCACGGCATGGAGATGGGCTGCGCCCACCCGATGGGCCCGCTCAGGCTCTCCGACCTGATCGGCCTGGACACCGTGGCCTCGGTCGCCGCCTCCATGTACGAGGAGTACAAGGAACCGCTCTACGCCGCTCCCCCGCTCCTGCAGAGGATGGTGGACGCGGGACGCCTCGGACGCAAGAGCGGGTCGGGGTTCTACTCGTACTAGACGCACGCCGGTGCCGCCAAGTGGCGTTGCTTCAGGGGGAGTTCACTTCTGGAGCAGCGCCACTTGGCGTTGCGGCGGCCGAGTGGCTGCGCCGGAACGGGCGACTTCGTTCGTCATCACGCCGTGCCTTGCCGGGCCTTCCAGCACGTTGGAGAGCGATCCGCCGGACACCGAGTTCGGCCGGAGACCGGTCGTTGGCCGCGGTGCCGAAGCCCCGGTCGGCGACGACCGTGCCTGGTGGGTACTCACGTCAGTGACACGGAAACGCGGCGTGCACTCCGATCCGTTCGAACCGCCCCGCCGGCTGACCCCCTTCGCCAAAAACACGCCCTGACCTGCGAAAACTCTCCAGGGCCTGTCGGCGTCGCCCACGCCGCAAGTTTTCTGCAACCACCCAGCAAGCCTTTCGCACACCCACCCGGGCACCTCCTCCATACCCCCGGCGGATCGGCAGGGGGCAACGGGAGGAAGCCGTCACGACGGCGGCGGACAGCAGACATTGGGGGATGTCATGTCGGCAATCACCACGTCCTACGGACTGGGACGGGAGAGCCAGAAACCCGAGCACAAGCGAGAGTGGCTGACGCTGGTCGGCCGCAAACGCGTCCTGGTCATCGTGCACACCGTGACCTACGGGAAGCGGCTGCGGGAGGTGTTCTCGCTGCTGGAGTCGGACTTCCGCGTCCAGGTGATGTTCACCGCGCCGCCGCATGAGTTCAGCGACGGGGTGGCGCAGTTGCTCCGCCGGCTGGGCAGTGTGCAGCTCACCTGGCAGGAAGCGGTGCGGATGGAGTTCGACCTCGTACTGGCCGCCGGTCCGCGCGGCGTGGAGGAGATCCGGGGCCCGCTCATCACACTGCCTCATGGCGCCAACTACCTCAAGAAGGTGGGACCTTCGGGCAAGCAGTGGGTGGCGGGACTGTCCCGGCGGGACATCGTCCCGGACGGCAGGCCGCTGCCGGCCGCCGTCGTACTGCCCCACGAGGACGATGCGGGCGAACTGGCACGTCACTGCCCGGCGGCCCTTCCCGTGGCGGTCGTGGCAGGTGACCCGGCGCATGACCGGATGGCGATCAGCCTGCCACAGCGCGACGCCTACCGCAGGGCGCTCGGCATCGGCGCCCGGGAGCGGCTGATCGGCGTGGTCTCCACCTGGGGTCCGCATTCGTCCTTCGGCTCGTTCGAGACGCTGTTGCCCCGGCTCCTGAGCGAGCTCAACGACGACTCCGTACGGGTGGCCGTCCTCGTCCACCCCAACGTGTGGTCCGGGCACGGGGCCTGGCAGGTACGCGCCTGGCTGGCGCAATGCCGGACGCGGGGCATCGCGGTGGTGCCGCCCGAGGCGGACTGGCGTACGGTCCTGATCGCGGCCGACGGCATCATCGGGGACCACGGCTCGGTCACCCTCTACGGCACGCTCACCCACGCGCCGATCCTGCTGGCGGCGTCACCGGAACGGGAGATCAACCCTGCCTCGCCGGCCGCCGCGCTCGCCCTCACGGCACCGACACTGTCGCCCGCCCACGGGCTGCTGGAGCAACTGGACTACGCGGCGGCCGAATACCGACGGCAGGACTACGCCGCCATCGCTGCGCGTATCACCTCCGAACCCGGCCGGTTCAACCGGAACATGCGGCGGCTGATGTACCGCGTCCTGGGCCTCGGCCAGCCCGCGTTCCCGGCCCTCACCCGGCGCCTGCCGCTTCCGCCGGCGCTGGAGACCTGGGTGGCGAGGGATGACGAGGACGCCTGGCACGCGGGAGAGTCGGAGGTCCCGGCATGACTGCGTCCACGTCCGATGCGCCCCGATGGGTGCGGCGCGGCGGCCGGCTGGTGAGCGTCGAACCGGCCATGGCGGCGGGCGGCCGGTGGGCCCTGCCCGGTACCGGGGCGCCGACGCTGCGGATGGTCCTCGGCACACCGGGGGGCGCGTATGTGGTGGAGGCCGCGAGGGAAGGCGTGTACGTCGTCGATGCACAGGGCGACGGGACGGCCGAGACCGCCGATGAACGCGTCGACGCGGGCCGACTGCCCTGCCTGCACGACCACTTCGCGGTCGACGTCGACCTCTGTGTCGAGGAACGCTGGCTCGGATGCGCCGACCTGCTGCACGGCAGCGTCCCCCGCCCACGTGACCACGCCCTGCGCTGGGTGGCGGACGTACTCGCCGACCGGGTCGGCTGCCGACTCGCCACGCTGCCCCTGGATGACGGGGGCTGGGCAGTGGCGGAACGCCGGGGCGGCCGGGGACAGGTGCGACCGTGTCTGGTGCCCGCGCCGTCCTGGTGCGGAAGTCCGCCCACGGCCGCGGACCGAGCGCTGCTCCCCTCTTGCCTGTACGGCTGGGCGGCAGCGGGGCAACCATGGGACAAGCTGGCGTCGATGGTCGTCCTCACGCGCGCTACGTGCACGGCTTGAGAGCCTGCAGCAGGTTCACCCGCCCAGCTCGACCAGCCGCCCCGCCAGCCGCTCCGCCTCATCAGGGCTGTGCGGCAGGTGAGCCGCCCGGGAACGCTCGTAGAACTCCCGGGCGGCATCCGTATCGCCATGGTGCTGGGCACTCCGGCCGAGCAGTTCCAAGGCCCTGGCCCGCCAGTGAGTCGCTCCCGACGCCTCGAATACGGCCAGCGCCTCCCGGAGTTCGCCGATGCCTCGCTCGTAGGCATCGGCCCCGGCGTCTGCGGCCCGCTTCCTCGGAGTTGCGGCCAGTGTGTGCGCGTATCCGAGGAAGGCCAGCGCCCGCGCCGCGTCGTACGGGTCCCGTACCTCGGTCAGCAAGGTGTGCGCCTGGGAGAAGCAGCCGACGGCGCGGTCGATGTCGTCGTCCTCCAGGGCGATCTCACCGACAATGATCCGGGACAGCGCGGCACCGCGCTGATAGCCGCAGCTCTCCCACGCCGTGATGGCCTGGGCGAGGTACGAGACGGCCTGCCCGGTGCGGCCCGCCTCGCGATGACAAGTACCCAGACCGTGCAGCGCCTGACCTTCGTCTCGCACATCGCCGGCCTCGCGCGCGGCAATCAGGGACCGGTGGTACCAGTCGATGGCGTCGTCGATGCGATGCGCGCTGGTGAAGCCGATGGCGCCGGAGTTGAGCATCTGGCGCTCCGCGGCCTGGTCACCGGCGCGTTCCGCGGCGGCAAGTCCCAGTTCGTGGGCCTCGATCCACAGGCCGTAGTGTCTCAGCCGCAGAAACAGCGGCCACATCGCGTCGACGATCTGCCAACCCGTGTCGTACCAGCCCTGTCCGGTCGCGGTGCGGACGGCTTCCAGCAGGTCCAGCCGGTGCGCGGCCAACCACTCCAGCGCCCCGATCTCGTCGTCGAACGGGAGCGGGAGACCGTCGGGACAGAAGGCGAAGTCCCGCCGCAGGGTGAGCTGAATGGGCGTCAGCAGCCGTTGAGCCTCGGTGGCGGTCGCCAGGTACCAGTCGCACGCCCGGCGCAGGGTCTCGCTGCGGCTGCCGTCCGTCTCATCCAGGAAACCACGCTCGCGCGCATGGAGCCGCACCAGATCATGGAAGCGATAGGCGTCAGGTCCGGACTCCTCGATCAGATTGGCCTCGAGCAGCGCGTCGATCAGCCGCTCGGCCACCCGCATGGGCACCCCGCAGACCGCCGCCGCGCTGCGTACCTCGAATACCCGCACCGGCAGCAGACCCCAGCGCCGGTACAGCCGCGCGGCGCCCTCCGACAGGACCGCATACGAGCCGTCCAGTCCGCTGCGTACCGCCTTTTCCCCCTCCACCGTCAGCTCCTCCAGGCGATCGCGATCCTCGGCGAGCGCCTCGACCAGGGCGCGCAGCGGCTGCTTGGGCCGCGCTGCGAGACGCGCGGCGGCCAGGCATACGGCCAGGGGGAGGCCGGCGCACAGCAGAACCACCTCGCGAGCCGCCGCGGCCTCGTTCTGCACCCGTTCCCGACCCACTCCACGCGACAGGAGCTCCTCGGCCGCTGCCGGGTCCAAGACGCCCAGGTGGTACACCAGAGCGCCGTCCACGCCCAGTCCGGTCAGCCGGTTTCTGCTGGTCACGACGGTGAGGCCGCCTCTGCCGCCGGGCAGGATGGGCCGGACCTGGGCCGCGGACAGAACGTTGTCGATCACTATGCCGATCCGGAGGTTCGCGGTGACCGAGCGCCAGAGCGCGGCTTGTTCGGCCAGTCCAGCCGGGACCGGGCCCACTCCGAGGGCCCGTAAGAACTGGCCGAGAATCTCTCCGGGCTCGGCTGGCCCCTCGGGGGAATGCCCGCGCAGGTCGGCGTAAAGATGGCCGTCCGGATACGCCTCGTTGGTGTCGCGCAGCCACCGTGTCACCAACGCCGTCTTCCCGACGCCGGCAGGACCGCTGACCACTATCAGCGGTGCCGAGTGTCCATCGTGCCGGGAGCGCAGATCGTCCAGGGCCGCCAGGTCGTCGTCGCGTCCCATGAAATGGGCGGTGAGGGGCGGGAGTTGGCGTGGGACCGGAAGGGGTGGCTGTCGTGCGGCGCCATGAAGATGGATGCCGCCGGTGACCTCTCCCGCCTGGATGACGGGGCCGTTGAGCTGCGCCTCGCCGCCGACCACGTTCCCGTCCCGACGCATCCGCCCCCCTGTTCCACCAACCCCACTACCGATCACCTCTGCGCCAAAAGTGGACCGACTCACTCACAGATCGGTCACGGATGGGCGATCGGTCGCATATTGATCGGAGGGGAACTACCCATCAAGCACGGCACAGAGACCCTGACATAGGGCGATGGCATAGGAATTCGGCCATTGCGCCAGGCCCTCTGGCCCCTCTTTTGTGACCCCTGTCATAGTCGCTATCGGCGGGGTGTGCGCTGTCGGGGGGAGGCGCTGGTGGAAATCCAAGTGCTCGGCCCGGTCGGACTCGTGGCACAAAGTCGCCGTTTCGGCCTCGGTTCGGACAAAGAACGTCTGGTCCTGGCCTCACTCGCTCTGGAAGCCGGCCGTCCGGTCTCGCTGGATGCGCTCGTCGGCCGCCTCTGGGAGGGCGACCCGCCGGCCAACGACCGTAAGAACGTGCAGGTTTACGTGTCGCGCATCCGCAAGGCGCTGCGCGAGTACGGCGCCGGACCCGACATGCCACGTATCTCACATCACGCGCACACCTACGCGCTGCGCATGGACGCGGACTCGATCGACTGGCACCGCTTCCAGCACCTGACCTCCGAGGCCCGCTCCACAGCGGACCGCGGGGACACCGAAGCCGCCATCGACCTCCTGCACCAGGCCGACGATCTCTGGCGCGGCGACGCGCTCGCCGGGCTACCCGGGCTGTGGCCCGAGCGCACACGGAGGAAGCTCGCCCAGCGGCGCCTTGGTGTCACGTCCTCCCGGATCGCCCTCGAACTGCGGTTGCACCGTTTCGCCGACGTCGTCGGGGACTTGGCCGACCTGGTGGACCAGCACCCCGACGACGAAACGCTGATCGGTCACCTCATGGTCGCCTACTACGGATGCGGACGACACGCCGACGCCCTCCGCGCCTACCAGGTCGCCTTACGCCGACTGCGCGCCGAATTGGGCACGGAGCCGGGTGAGGAACTGGCGCACATCCATCAGCGCATCCTCCGGCGCGCGCCGGTGCAGGACCTGCTTCCCGGGAGCGCCGAGTCCGCCGGATCCACCGGGGCTACGGGGCCCGCCATGCCTCTCGCATCCGCCACGCCCGCCGGCGCCCTCGCGGCCACCTGGTCCGCCGCGGCCCCCTCCGGCGCCGTGCCGCCCGTAGCGATGCCCGCACCGCACAACCTTCCCCGGCAGTCCGCTCTCATCGGACGGCATGCGGAGCTACGGCGGCTGAGCCAGACCGTCGAAGCGGTTGCCGACCACGGGTCGGTGGTCACCCTGGAATCGATCTCCGGGATGGCGGGGATCGGCAAGACGGCGCTGGCGATCAATGCCGCGCGACACATGGGCGACCGGTTCCCCGACGGGCAGCTCTATCTCGATCTCCGCGCCCACGCGCGCGTACAGGAACCGCTGGAAGCCGGCCAGGCGCTCGCCATGCTGCTGCGGCTGCTGGGCGTTCCCGCCGACGCCATCCCCGCCGACGTCGAGGAACGCACCGCGCTGTGGCGCACCATGCTGGCGCGCCGGCGCGTGATCCTCGTCCTGGACGATGCCGCCTCACCCTCCCAGGTCATCCCCCTCCTCCCCAGCGACTCCCCCAGTCTGGCGATCGTCACGAGCCGATGGCACCTGGCCGGCCTGCCCGGCGCCCACTCCCTGGCTCTGGACGTACTGCCGCCACAGGACGCGACTGCGCTCTTTCTGCAGTTCGCCGGGGAGCACCGCAGCCAGGACATCAGAGAAGTCGAACAAATCGTCCATCTTTGCGGGCATTTGCCGCTGGCGATCGAGCTGGTCGCCAACCGCTTCAGCGCCCACCCGTCATGGACGCTGGCCACCCTCCGCGAGCGCCTCACACGCGGTTCGGGACGGCTGGGAGAAATCCGGGACGGCTTCCGCGAAATAGGCCCTGCATTCGAAATCTCGTATCACACGCTGACGCCCGGCCAGCGGTCCGCATTCCGCCTTCTCGGTCTGCATTTGGGATCGGAGTTCGGACCATACGCGGCTGCCGCCCTGCTGAACCGGTCACTGGAGGCCACCGAGCGACTCCTCGAAGACTTACTACAGTGCCACCTGCTGCAGGAACCCGCCCCTCACCGGTATCGATTCCATGATCTTCTGGGCGAGTACGCGCGTGCCCTGGTCAACTCCGAGGATGACGACGCCGAGCGATGTAATGCCCTCAGCCGATTAACCGATTTCTATCTGTGCACCGCGTCACGGGCCGACGCCCTGATCTACCCTCAGCGGCTGCGCCTGGCCCATGAAGTCGCCCCAGGCCCTTGGCCCTTGCCGCCCTTCAGGGATGTCGATGACGCCCGGTCCTGGCTGAGCCTCGAACGCGCCAACCTCCTCACCACAGAGCACTACAACCGCGTTCACAGCTCCCCCGGGCGCGCCGCCCAGCTCTGTCACATACTGGCCGGCTTCCTCGACACCGAATGCCACTGGACACACGCCGACCGGCTGCACGGACACGCCGTCAGCCACTGGCAGCGCACCGGTGACCAGCGCGCGCTCTGCCTCGCCCTGCTGGATCTGGGCGGCGCGCACGCACAGACCGGCCACTACCCGCAGGCCGAGGAAGCCTGCCACCGCGCACTGGAACTGGCCCGCGCCCTGGGCGATCCGGACGCGGAGAGCGAGGCGCTGCGCGCGCTCGGCGTGCTCGACTGGAATCGCGGAAAGTACCGGACCGCCCTGGACTTCTACTTGCAGGCGCTGGCCGTACAGAATGAATCCGGAAACGCCGCGAACCGTGCCAAGTACATGAACAACATCGCCATCGCCCTGCTGCACCTGGGTGAGTACCAAAAGGCCCAGGAGCGTTTCCTGGAAGCCATTGACGAATCCCAGCGAGCCGGCGATACGAGGACCGTCGGCAAAACGAAGAACAACCTGGGCGATCTCCATTTACGCATGGGAAATATCCCATTCGCTCGACGGTGCATCGAGGAAGCGCTCGACATCGCCAAGGAGATCAGAAACCCACATGACGAAGCGATAGCCCGGTTCAACCTCGCGGACATTACGGCACTCGCCGGAAACGCCAAGGAAGCATCAAAGCTCTACCGGGACTGCCTCCTCGATTTTCAGCGACTCGGTGACCGGAAGAACGAGGCCAACGGACTCATCGGCCTCGGCGCCGCCCAGCACGACCTGGGGCGCTTCCCCGAGGCCATCGAATACCACACCCGGGCGCTTGACCTCGCGCGCAGCATCGGTGCCCGCTACGAGGAGTGCCGCGCCCTGCGTCATCTGGGGAACGCGGAAGCCGCCATACGACAGCTGCGGCCGGCCGCCGAGCACTTCGAGTCCGCACTCCTCCTGGCCCGCCGCACCCAGGATCCCGAGGAAACCGGGCGAACTTTGGAGGCCCTGGCGGAAATCCGGCACGATGAGGGCTCCCTCGATACGGCGCAAACGCTCTGGAGAAATGCCCTTGGCATATTCCAAGAGCTAGGCGACGAGAGCGCGGCCACACGCGTGAGCAACCGGCTGCGACAAACCTCGAATGGGGCGACGGGCTGAGCCTCAAAGGTTCTCTCCAGGACCTATGCACTGGATTTCGCAATGCCGCACATCCCCGTGTAGCGTCGCTTGCGTATTGCATTGATTCCTCGACCCCATTAACCGTCGCTTCACATGCGCGCACGGATCCAGGGGCACAATATAAAGTTAGGCTAACCTCATGATGCGTGCTGCATCTATCGGTCTGCTCGCCCTTATCCCGACGGTGGCGATGGCCGCCGACCAAGCACCCCCCACGACCCACCCATCGACAGTCGTCGTACCTTCCGCATCACACACCCACGCCGCCCACGAGACGTCAACCGCTGCCGCACCCACCATCTGCAACCCGTCTTTCAGGCAGGACGCCTGAAGAAATCATCGGCGTGGGCCCCGCCCGGACCGAGGTCCTGGCGGGGCCCACGCCTCAGCTCATGAGGAACGCCGCGTCCCAGCCGGTGGTGTCCACTGGCGCGGTTCCGCGGCGGGCGGCGGCGTAGTCGGCCAGGGCGAGGGCGATGCCGGCGGCGCCGTCCAGCAGCCCCGGGTGGTGGACCCGGTGCGGTGCGGGCCGCGACGTGCCGGAGGGCGGCAGAACCTGGCGATAGCCGAAGGGAGTTCGGGCGTCGAAGTCCGCCACGAGTTCCCGGGCGAGGGCGTCCGCCGCCGTCCACAACTCCGTCGACCCGCCGGCGGCGGCCATCCGACCGACGATGTGCAGGATGCCCGCGCGGCCGTGGCAGAAGCCCGGATCGACGGCGGTGACCGCGTCCCGCGGGCGGTGCACGAGGCCGCGGACCGCGTCCCGGGCCAGGGCCGTCAACCGGTGGTCGTCGAGCGCCTGCCCGGCCAGCTGCAGGGTCCAGGCGATCCCGGATGTCCCGTAACACCATCCCGGTGAGCTGCTCCCGCCCGCTGCCCCGGACGGCCGGCGTCGCGGGGGCGGCGGGGCAGGCTCCCCGGGCGCCTTCGAACAGGCGGCGACGCGGCCGGGCCACTGGGTCCCGCGGTCGTCGGCACGGCCCACGCCCAGCACCCAGTCAGCCATCCGGCGCAGGGCGTCCCGCATGCCCGGCACCCGGTGTCCGGCGCGGTACGCCAGCGACATCAGCGCGAGCGGACCGCAGATCCCGTGGGCGACGCCGACGTTGAGGTCGCCTCTGGGGAACTCCGCGCGCTCGCGCGCGAGGAGATAGCGGTCGGGCGCGCACCACCACCCCGGCACCTGGCTCCCGTCGCCTTCCGCGGGGCGCACGGGGTGCGTCATCCCGACCAGGAAGTCCAGGACGTCGTGGAGCACCTGCGCGCACCGCTCGTCGCCGTCGTCGGCTGCCGCCAACAGGCCGCGTGCCTGTCCCGCCAGGCCCGAGATCACGTCGTAATCGCCGTACGCCAGTCCCGGGCCGTGCTCCTGCCGCCGCGTCACGAGCCGGGCGACGCGCGCCCCGACGTATGCGGCGTGCACCTCGGCGGAGCGCGCCAGCAGCCGGGTGTACCCGCCGTGGGCGTGCGCATGGAGCCGTGCGGGCAGCAGCAGATCACCGACCGCGGCCGGGCCGGCGTCGGTGGTCGCCGCCACGGCGGCCGCGAGATGGGCGTGCCCGATCGCCGCGTACCGTGCGTCGTCCCGGGCGCACCGGGTGTGCAGCAGCGCGATGCCGGGGTACCCCAGCAGCAGCGATGCGGGCTGCCAGGCGGGCGGCGGCACATCGGACGGCAGCGCGGCGAACGCGCCACGGGCGGCGCCGGCCACCCGCTCCGGCGAGCTCAGCAGCTCGGCGACGCGGTGGGCGGTGTCCGACGCCGCGTCGCACAGGGCGCGGGGTGTCGTCATCCGGTGTTCCTGTTCCGCTTCCGGGCGAGCCACAGCGCCAGCGCCTCACGGGCCGTCACCTGAGCGGTCAGTTCCTGTTCGGGACCGGGACCGAGCAGCCGGTTCACGTGCATATGGGTCAGGCTCAGGGCGATCCGTGCCCGCCGCCCGGGGTCCGGCGCGCCGGCGGACAGCGCCTCGCGCAGATCGGACAGCGCCGCGGCGCGGGCGCTCCACCCCGCGTCCCCGCCGTCCGTCGCGGCCGGCGGCCGGGGCCTGGCCCGGGAGTCCAGCAGAGCGGCGACGGCCTGTTTCCGCTCCCGCGGGATGTCCCCCCGGCGCGCCAGCACCGCCGGGCTGCTGAGCCAGCCGAGCGCCTCGTCCGGGGAGCCGAGGCGGGTGACGATGTCGAGTATGCCCGGCGCGGCCTTCGGGGTCGGATCGTCCGGCCGGGCGGCGGACCCGGTCAGCAGAGCGACGACCGCCTCGCTGTCGGCGTGGAAGAAGCGCTCGGCATGGGCGAGGGCGGCCGGTCCCCCGTACCGTTCGACCTCGGGCTCGTAGGTGTCCAGGACCACCTTCCCGAGGACCCCTGCCTCCTCGCGCGCCCGCGCCCAGGCATGGAGTTCGGGCAGCAGCACCGGCCACAGGGACTCCGGCGTGCCGTGGAAGCGCAGCCGGATGTGCGGGGCCGGATCCTCGTAGCGGACGAAGAACCAGCGGTCGACGCCGGCTCTGCGCAGCAGCCCGGGATCGGTCAACGGCCCGAGGTGGCGGGCCAGCACCTCCGCCTGCCGGGCCCGCGGCACATGGATCTTCGCGTAGAGCCACTCGCCACCGGGCAGATGGGCACGCGCTCCGCGGCCCGCGGCGGCGTCGCCCGAAAGGGGCGGTACCGGCGCCGCCACGGGGCCGGCCGGCCGGGTGCCGCGCGCGGTGTCCGGGCCGGTGGGCCTGGCGCGGACGCCGGTGGGCCTGGCGAAGACGGGGAAGAAGAACTCGGCGGCATGGGCCCCCTCGGGGCCCCGGAACCACTGCCGTTCCGCCGGCCCCGCGAACCGCTCCACCACCGTCAACCCGGGCGCCCGCCGCGTCTCGTCGCGGAACACCAGGAGGTGCAGCGGGTCGTCGAGATCGACCGCGACGCGGTGGTCGGCCTTGGTGAGCAGCACCTGCCGGGGGACGTCCCAGCGCCGCCGCCACCGCCCGACCTGTCCGCTCCACTCCTCGTCCCCGCGGTCGGCCGCGGCACGCAGCGCGCGGTCCGGCAGCCAGCGCGCCGGGGAGAGCACGGTCCGGCCGTGGCGCACCCGCGGCAGCGCGGGCGCCGCTGCCCAGCCTCCCCAGCTCCACGGCGCGCAGAAGGACCGCCCCTCCTGCCCGACCTCCAGCAGGAACCGTGCCACGTACGGAAGATGGCGGCCGCTGGGGTTCAGCATCGAGTACGACAGCGGCCGGACCCTTCGACCGGTCACGGTGTCGACGAGCCGGAGGCCGTCGGTGTCCGCGCAGACCGCCAGGTGCTCCACACGCAGATCGTGGGCCGTCTCCGCCGCGGCGGGTCCGACCCCCAACGGGATGCGATGGGACAGCCATTGGGGTACGGCGGACACATTGGCGGACCGCATCACCCGGGGCCGGAAGGCGACACAGGCGGGGACCTCGTCCTGCGGTGCGCTCCGCTCGGTGCGCAGCGCCAGCTCCCGGACCTGTGCGGCCGACCGGCCGAGCACCGGCGCGAACCGGCTGAAGGTCGCCCCGGCCAGCGGGGAGACCGCATCGGGCGCGAGCACCAGATGGAAGTCCCCGCCGCACAGGGCGTCCCAGCCCGGTGTCACCAGCTCGGCTCCCACCTCCATGCTCGGCGGCGCGGCCCCCCGCTCCGCCTGCTCCAGGGCGCGTACGGTCTCCTCGTCGAGCACCACTTCCCGGCCGCCGCCGCGGGCCGCGGCCATCAGCAGCTCGCCGAGCACCAGGTCGCGCGTGCCGGGCCCGGCGGCGGGCGGTGACGCAGGGGGCCGACGGTAGTCGCGGGGCAGCCCCAGCCCGCGGACGTCGTCGAGCAGTTCGAGGACCGGCACCGACCGGTCGGTGCCGTACCGCTCCAGGAAGTCCAGGTGGTAGTCGCGCAGGTGCGGACTGCCGCGGTGGACGGGAGAGGTCCGCCACAACACCGTCGCGGCCCGTTCCGCTTCCCGGGCCACTTCCTGCGGCAGGGTCAACCGCACCGTCGGCGCCAGGTCCGTCTGGAGGACGTCCGCGGCGGGCCGCACCGCCCGCATCCGCTCACCGACCGCGGTCAGCCGGGCGCGCCGGCCGTCCGGCGGCGCGGCGTCCAGGGAACGCAACTCGGCCCGCAGGACGTGCAGTTCGTGGGCCGTGGGGTGGTCGACTCCCCGCAGCCGGTCGCATACGTGGTCGAGGGGGGCGGTGCAGTCGGGCGGCGGGGTCAGGTCGCCGAGCAGGAAGTGGCCGCGGACGAGTTGCCGGATGCTGCCTTCGATCGCGCCCCGTGGCGCGTGCGGGAACTCCCGCCCGGCCGCCGCCACCAGCCGGGGATAGGGCGTGGGGTGCGCCGCGGCCGCCAGGAGCTGCCGGACCACCCTGGTGTGACGCACCGACCCGGCCAACTGCCGCTCGCCGTGGCGGTCGTGGTGGTCGACCAGCACCAGCCGGCCGTCCCGTACGACATGCAGGTTGTTGGCCGTGAGCCGCGAACGCTCCAGCACGGCGGGGACGTCGAGCAGCGGCTCCAGAACGCCGTCCAGCCAGGCCGCGTCCGGCCGGGTCACCCGGCGCCCGCCGCCGATCGGCTCCCGCGCGGGCGCGGGGCCGAACCCGGCGAGGCCGACCCCCGCGAAGAGGCCGAAAGGCGTGGGTCGGTGGGACATCCGCGAGTGGTACTTGGTGAGCGAGAGCGCGATCCGGCGCAGGGACCTGAGCCTGAGCTGCTCCCCCGCGACGGCGCGGTCGACCTCCGCCGCCAGGCCCGCGCTGGCCAGGGCCACCGCCTCCATGAGCCGTGGGTCGGCGGCGAGTTCGACTATCCGACGGCGCAGCCGGTCCTCGTCGTACGGGGCCGCGTCGGACGACCGCGACCGCCTCCCAGGGGCGTCCTCCGGGGGCAGCGGGAGGGCCGCTGCGCGTACCAGGACCACCGTCCCGCATGCGAAATCAACGTCACCCGTACCACCCACGCCGGCCCCGCCCCGATCCCCGTACGCTCCTTCACCTGACAAGGGTGCGGGGTGGCGGGGACGACGTCCCGGGCACCACCCCGCGCCTGTGGCTCGGCGGCCGTTACCAGCCGCAGCGCCAGGACGTGGACGGACACACCTGCGTCATGAGCTTCGACTCCTGGGCGTCCACGGCGACCGTGGCCGAATCCACGATGTCCACATCCAGGTCGAGGTCGAATTCGTCCATGCTGATGGTGGCGTTCTCCATGGCCCCTCCAAGGAAAGCTGTTTAATTCCGGAGCAATTCCGGTGGTACGAACAGATTTCGCAACCGTCGAGGTATTCCATCCGAGGCCACAGACCACGTCAAGCGCCTTTGTCGAAGGCGGCGTTGAGCCGCCTTCGACACGCGCCCCGGCGTTCGCCACCGAGCACTTGCCCGGTCGAACGCCCATCACGGGGAAACGGGGGCCGTCCGCCCGCCGCTCGGGGGATGGTTCGGCGGGCGGACCCGGCCGGCGGGCGCCCGACCGCCGGCTTCGGCCCCCGTACTAAGAGTCAACTCCTTTCCCGCCGTTGATGACAGCGTGTGAATGCGCCATCTCCGTGCGCCTGGTTCGCACCCCGTGCGAAACGCTCACGCTGCGTCACTTCGCACGGGGTGTGAACCGCTGACCCGGATCCGCCCGCCGCACACGCTCCCGCCTTCCCTCCCTGGGCAGTTGACTGGATCGGGTAACCACCCGACCGTCACTCGGAGAAGGAAAGAGGAGCGGAACGTGACCGCCCATCGGGACCCCGATACGATCGCCGCCGACTTAGCGGAGCTGCGACGCCTACTCGACGTACGCACCGCCACCGTCGACGGTCAGCTCAGGCTGCAGGCCCAACGCTGCGAGCAGAACACCAGGGACGCGGACGAACTCCAGGCCCGCATCACGCGGTTGGAGAGCCGCCGCTGGCCGCTGCCCTCGCTCGCCGCACTCGCCGGGCTCGCCGCGGGGGCGGCCGCCTTGTGGCAGGCGTACGGGCACTGAGGCCGGCCGGCGTCAGCCGAGCCGGATGTGGTGCAGCATCAGCAGCGCCGCGGCCATGTTCGCGGCCGGCACCTCCCCCCTCGCGACCATGTCGGGCACCAGCTTGAGGTCGATCCACTCCCGCCGGTCCGATTCGAAGTCGTCCTGCGGCGCGCCGAGGTACTCCGCCCGGTCGGACCAGTAGATGTGGTGCCGCGCGTCGGTGAGGCCGTTGGACGGCTCCACCGAGAGGAGGTGTTGGAGGGGTCCGGGTCGCCACCCGGTCTCCTCCTCCATCTCCCGCGCGGCCGCGGCGACCGGGTCCTCCCCGTCCTCCACCACGCCGGCGGCCAGTTCCCAGCCCCAGCTGTCGGTGATGAACCGGTGCCGCCACAGCAGCAGCACCTCATTGGCCTCGTTGACCGCGGTGGCCACCGCCACCGGCCGCATCCGGATCAGGAAGTGATCCAGGTGACGGCCGTCGGGGAGTTCCACATCGGCCAGATTGACCCGGAACCAGGGATTCGCGTAGACCGGCTTTTCGCTGAGATTGTTCCAACGCACGTAACTGCCACCTTCCGCTTGAGGGCCGGCAAGGTGACACGAGCCCGGTCACAGCGGAACGCGCAGCACCTCGTCGATGAGATCGGCAGCCTCGTCCGTCGCGGCACTCCCGGTCTCCGCCAGATGCTCGCGCACCGCCCGCAGCCGGTCCCGCAGGCGTTGCGACTCCATGCCCCGAGCCTGCTCCGTCATCTCCGCGGCGTTGGCCACGGCCCGGTCCGCATCCCCTTGGCGCAGCTCGATATGGGTGAGCATGGCCAGCCGGTGAACCCGGCCGCGGTCGTGTGCGGGGGTGTCCACGGCGGCGTCCGCCTGCTCCCGGGCGGACCGTAGGTCCCCGAGGCTGAGCAGCGCCTCCGCCACTTGTACGTTCACCAGGCCCGGCTGCACATAGCCCGTCTCGGCGGGCTCCAACCCCGGGCGGATCCGCTCCGCCGCGGCCTCGGCCCGCCGGATGCAGTCCAGCGCGCCCGCGCCGTCGCCCAGCCGGGCATACGCCTTGGCCTGCATGGCGTAGAGGTCGGCCGAGAGCGCCGGGGTGAGCTGCCCGCCGGCGGTGCGCAGGGCCGCCTCAGCGAAGGCGACCGCCTGGCGGTACTCCCGTACGAAGAGGGACTGGTTGACCAACAGCGCGATCACATACGCGCCGAGTCCGCGGTCCCCGCTGGCCTTGGCCAGCCGCAGCGCCTGATGGAAGTAGCGCTGGGCCAGCCCGAGAGCGTCCGAGTCGTACGCGCAGATGCCCGCGACGGCCACCAGCCCACCGGTCGCCCGGTGCAGCTGACGCCCCGTCGCGTCGCTGTAGCTGCCCCGCAGCAGCGGCGCCGCCTCGGTGTTGAGGAATCCGACGATGCGCGCTCTGGTAGCGATACCACCCGCCTTCCGGTACATCTGCTCGTAGTGGGTCCGCGCGACCCGCAGCATCTCGATGTCGGCCATCCCGACCCGGGTCACCCCGTCGCGCGAGACGTCGAAGTCCTCCGGCGGGTTCTCCCACTCCCACACCGGGATGATCGCCGAGGTCCCGGTGAGCGCGGGCGCCGCGACCACGTGCGGCCGCTGCTGCTCGTCGGACCGCCACAGCGCGGTGGCCCGCTCGACGAACCCGGACAGCGGGGTGCCCGGGGCCTGGCGCGCCCCCGGCCCGCTGAGCCCGATGTCGGCCAGGCCCACCGGCCGGTGCAGCCGCTCGCCGAGGATCTCGCAGATCAGGTCGGGCACCTGCCCGCGCGGCCGCTGCCCCTTGAGCCAGCGCGCCACGGCCGTGTGCTCGTAGCGCAGCGCGAGCCCGCGCCGCCGCCCGAGGTGGTTGATCCGCGTCGCGAGCCCGGCGTGCGAGATACCGGCCTCGTCCAGGATCGCGTCGAGCAGCGTGTTGGGCTCCATGCCTCGCCCCCAAGGACGTACGGACTCCGTAAGTCCAGCGTAATCAGGGGGAGTTCACACCCCGTGCGAAACGGCGCCGAACCGGCCGGCGGCGTCCGCCCGCACAGCACGACGGGCCCCCGCCCACCAGTGTGGACGGGGGCCCGTACGAGGCACGGGGCCGCGGGGCGTCAGCCGCGCAGGGCCGCGCCCACCCGCTCGACCGCGACGGCGACCGCCGCGTCCCGGGCCGCGGTGGCCTCCTCGGCGGTCAGCGTCCGGTCGTCCGCCCGGAACCGCAGCGCATAGGCCAGCGACTTCTTGCCGTCGCCCACCTGCTCACCGGTGAAGACGTCGAACAGCCGCACCGACTCCAGCAGTTCGCCGGCGCCGTCCCGCAGGGCGGTCTCCACGTCCGCCGCCGCCACCGACGCGTCGACGATCAGCGCGACGTCCTGCGTGGCGACCGGGAAGGTAGAGATCCGCGGCGCCTGCAGCGAACCGGCCGCGGCCCGCTCCAGCCGGTCCAGGTCGATCTCCATCGCGCTGGTGCGCTCCGGCAGACCGAGGGTCTTGACGACCCGGGGGTGCAGCTCACCGGCGTTGCCGACGAGCACCTCCTCGCCGTCGACCAGGGCGAGCAGCGCCGCGCACCGGCCGGGGTGCCACGGGGCGTGCTGGTCCTGACGGACGATCAGCTCGACGCCCGCCTCCCGGGCGACGGCCCGACCGGCCTCGACGGCGTCGGCCCACCCGGACGGGTACCCGGCACCCCACCAGCCGGCCTGCTCGCGGGCGCCGGCCAGGACCACCGCGGCCCGGCGCGGCTGCTGCGGCAGCGAGGCGTCCAGGGAGGCGATCTCGTCGTCGGTCGGCCGGCGGTCGACCACCAGCCGGCGGGCCGGCAGCTCCGTGCCGGTCGCCCGGAACACCGGACCGGTCTCGAAGAGCGCCAGGTCGTGGTTGCCCCGGCCGTAGTTGCGGCGCAGCGAGGCCAGCAGCCCCGGGATCAGCGTCGTACGGAGGTCCGGCTCCTCGTCCGAGAGCGGGTTCACCAGGGTGACCGCGTCCCGTCGCGGGTCGTCCGGCTCGATGCCGAGCTGGTCGAGGACGGCCGGGCCGGTGAACGGGTAGTTCAGCGTCTCGACGTATCCGGCGCCGGCCAGCGCGCGGCCGACCCGGCGGTGCAGCCGCTGACGCTCGGTCAGCCCACGGCCGGCGGGCGGCAGCGGCAGCGTGGAGGGCAGGTTCTCGTAGCCCTCCAGCCGGATGACCTCCTCGGCCAGGTCGTTCGGGTCGCCGAGGTCGGGCCGCCAGGACGGCACGGTGACCACCAGCTCGTCCTGCCCGTAGACGTCGCAGCCGACCTGCTGGAGGCGGCGCACGACGGTCTCCCGCCCGTACGTCACACCGGCGACCTTGTCCGGGTGGTCCGCCGGGATGGTGATCGTCCGCGGCCCGCGCGGCGAGACCACCTCGGTGACGCCCTCCTCGGCGGTGCCGCCGGCGAGCAGCACCAGCAGGTCCACGGTCCGCTGGGCCGCCGCGGACGCCGCCTCCGGGTCCACCCCGCGCTCGAAGCGCTTGGCGGCCTCGGAGGACAGCCGGTGGCGGCGGGCGGTCCGGGCGATGGAGATCGCGTCGAAGTGCGCGGCCTCGATCACCACGTCGGTGGTGCCGTGCACCCGCCCGGTCTCGGGGTCGGCGACCGGCGCGGCGATCTCCGTGTTGGCGCCGCCCATCACGCCGGCCAGCCCGATCGGGCCGCGGTTGTCGGTGATGACCAGGTCCTCGCCGTCCAGCACCCGCTTGGTGCCGTCCAGGGTGACCAGTTCCTCGCCGGGCGTGGCGCGGCGGACGCCGATCGGACCCTCGACGGTCGTCCGGTCGTAGGCGTGCAACGGCTGGCCGAGCTCCAGCATCACGTAGTTGGTGATGTCCACGGCGAGCGACACCGGCCGCATCCCGGCCTTCTGCAGCCGGCGCTGCATCCAGATCGGGGTGCGGGCCTCCGGGTCCAGACCGGTCACCGTACGCGCGGTGAAGCGGTCGCAGCCGATCGGGTCGCCGACCTGGACCGGGTAGCCACCGGCGTTCGGCGGCGCCACGTCCAGCAGCGCCGGGTCGCGCAGCGGCAGCCCGAACGCGATGGCCGCCTCACGGGCCACGCCGCGCATCGACAGGCAGTAGCCGCGGTCCGGGGTGACGGCGATGTCCAGCACCTCGTCGCGGAGCTCCAGCAGCTCGATCGCGTCGATGCCGACCTCGGTCGCCGGCGGCAGCACGATGATGCCGCCGGAGCCGTCGTCGCCCATGCCCAGCTCGTCGCCGGAGCAGATCATGCCGTGCGACTTCTTGCCGTAGGTCTTGCGAGCGGCGATCTTGAAGTCGCCGGGCAGCACCGCGCCGGGCAGCACCACGACGACCTTGTCGCCGACCGCGAAGTTCCGCGCGCCGCAGACGATCTCCTGCGGCTCACCGGTGCCGTTGGCCTGGCCGACGTTCACCGTGCAGAAGCGGATCGGCTTCTTGAAGCCCTCCAGCTCCTCGATGGTCAGCACCTGGCCGACGACCAGCGGGCCGCTCAGGCCCTCGCCGAGCTGCTCGACGGTCTCGACCTCCAGGCCGACCGCGATGAGCTTCTCCTGTACGTCGCGCCCGGTCGTCGTCGCCGGCAGGTCGACGTACTCCCGCAGCCAAGAAAGCGGGACCCGCATCAGATCTCCATCCCGAACGGCCGGGTGAACCGGACGTCGCCCTCGAACATGTCGCGCATGTCTTCCACGTTGTGCCGGAACATCAGCATCCGGTCGATTCCGAACCCGAAGGCGAAGCCGCTGTACTTCTCGGGGTCGACACCGCAGGCGATGAGCACCTTGGGGTTGACCATGCCGCAGCCGCCCAGCTCGATCCAGCCTTCGCTGGAGCAGGTGCGGCACGGCCGGTCGGGGTTGCCCACGGACTCGCCACGGCACACGTAGCAGACCATGTCCATCTCGGCGGACGGCTCGGTGAACGGGAAGTAGTTGGGCCGCAGCCGGGTCTTCATGTCCGGACCGAACAGCGCCCGGACCATGTGGTCCAGGGTGCCCTTCAGATCCGCCATGGTCAGGCCCTCGTCGACGGCCAGCAGCTCGATCTGGTGGAAGACCGGGGAGTGCGTGGCGTCCAGCTCGTCGGTGCGGTAGACCCGCCCCGGGCAGACGACGTAGACCGGCGGCTCGCGGTCGACCAGCGTGCGGGCCTGCACCGGCGAGGTGTGGGTGCGCAGCACCACGCCCGACTCGTCGCCCTGGGTGCCGTTGCCCTGGACGAAGAAGGTGTCCTGCATCTGCCGCGCCGGGTGGTCCGGCACGAAGTTCAGGGCGTCGAAGTTGAACCACTCGGCCTCGACCTCGGGGCCCTCGGCGATCTCGTAGCCCATCGCCACGAAGACGTCCGCGACCCGCTCCATGAAGGTGGTCAGCGGGTGCCGGGCGCCGGCCGCGACCCGGTCGTACGGCAGGGTGACGTCCACCGCCTCCTCGACCAGGACGCGCGCGTCACGCTCCGCCTCCAGCTCTTCCTGGCGGGCCTTGAGCGCCTGGTTGACCCGGCCGCGGGCCTGGCCGACGCGCTTGCCGGCGTCCGCCTTGGCCTGCGGGGGGAGGGCGCCGATCTCGCGGTTGGCGAGGGCGAGCGGCGATGTGCCACCGGCGTGCGCGATCTTCGCCTGGGCGAGCGCGTCGAGGTCACCCGCGGCGGCGATGGCGGCCAGCGCCTCGTCGACCCGTCGGGCGATCTCTTCCGGTTTCAGGGCTTCGACCTCGACAGGGTCGTACGACTTATTGGGTGCGGACATCTCTTCCCGTGCTTCCGGTGGTGTGGCTTGGCGCGGCTCGCTTCGCCTCGGCTCTGCGCCCGCGTGTCCGCGATGCCTGTGCGCCAAAGGTGCCAAAGGTCAAGTCTAAGGGGCGGGTCCTCCCGGACCCGCCGTCGGCCCTGTCCGGGCCGTCGCGCGGCGCCCGCCGCCCGCCCGTCGCCCGGCCACCGCCCCTGTTCGACGCTTCGCGGCCCCCCTTTCACGCCAGGAAGGCAGGGGCCGCGACGGGCAGGCTGAATCGGAACTGGGCGCCGCCGGCCGGGGCCCGGCCGACCGTGATCGTGCCGCCGTGCGCCTCGACGATGCCCTTGACGATGTACAGGCCCAGCCCGGTGCCGCCGCGCTTGCTGCCCCGCCAGAAACGGGTGAACACGCGGCTCATCGACTCCTCGGGGATGCCGGGGCCCTCGTCGCTCACGGTGACGCTCGTCCCCTCTCCGCCGCCGGTCTCCTCCGCCGGTCCCACCTCGATGGTGACCGTTCCCTCGCCGTGACGCACGGCGTTTTCCAGGAGATTGCCCAGGACCTGGTCCACCTTGTCCGGGTCTGCCCACAGATCGGGCAGCGGCTCCCTCATCCGGATCAGGAAGCGGTCCGGCAGCTGGCCCGCGGTGGTCTGCGCCTGCACGTGCCGCCGGACCGCGGCGATCATGTCCACCCGCTGCCGGCGGACCTCCAGCCGCCCGGAGTCGATCCGGGAGATGTCCAGCAGCTCGGCGATGAGCCGGGTGACGCGGTTGGCGTCGGCGTCCACCGTCTCCAGCATCAGCCGCTTCTGGTCGTCGGTGAACCGTTCCCACTTCTGGAGGAGGGTGGCGGTGAAGCCCTTGACGGAGGTCAGCGGCGAACGCAGCTCGTGGGCGACGGTGGCGATCAGCTCGGCGTGGCTCAGCTCGGTGCGCCGCCTGGCCTCGGTGCCGCGCAGCGCGATCACCAGCCGCCGCACCGGGCCGGTGGGCCGACTGCGGACGTAACGGGCCGAGACCAGCACCTCGCGGCCGCCCAGCAGCAGGTTCCGCTCCGGCTGGCCGCGGCGGATGGCCAGTCCCCCGTACGGGTCGGTCAGCTGCCACCAGCGGCGCCCCTCGATGTCCTGCAGCGGCAGGGCGTCCCCGACCGGGCGGCCCAGCGCCTGCGGCGGCTCGATGCCGGTGATCCGGGCGGCGGCGGCGTTGAAGCAGATCACCCGGCCGTGTTCGTCGGCGACGACCAGCCCGTCGGGGAGGTCGTCCGGGGCCAGCCCGAGATCCGCACCGGACTCCTCGGGCGGGCAGCCACCAGCGGTGGCAGTACTGGCCGAAGTCCTCGCCGTCATCGCCGTGTTACCCCCTCCCGGGCCGGAGCTGGCAAGAGTACTAGCTCGGCCCGGCCCCACCGCCGGGTTCGCGGCTACGCCCCTCCGGCGGGTGACGTCGCACGACACCCTCCGGCGGTGCGCTGGGCCCGCGCGGAGGCGTACAGGCAGACCGCGGCGGCGGTCGCGAGGTTGAGGCTCTCGGCCTTGCCGTGGATCGGCACCCGGACGACGGCGTCGGCCAGCGCCCGGGTCTCCTCGGGCAGCCCCCACGCCTCGTTGCCGAAGACCCAGGCGGTCGGCCCGCCCATGGAACCGGCGTCCAGCTCCGCGTCCAGGTCGCGGTCGCCGGCCCCGTCGGCGGCCAGGATCCGCACCCCGGCGCCCTGCAGCCCGGTCACCACCTGCTCCACCGGCACGCCCACCGCGACCGGCAGGTGGAACAGCGAACCCACCGACGCCCGCACCGACTTGGGGTTGTAGAGGTCCACGGACGCGTCGGTCAGCACCACCGCGTCGGCGCCCGCGGCGTCCGCGCAGCGCAGCACCGTGCCGGCGTTGCCGGGGTCGCGCACGTTGGCCAGCACGGCCACCAGCCGCGGGCGGGCGGCGAGGATCTCCTCGAACGGCGAGTCCAGGAACCGGCAGACGCCCACCAGACCCTGCGGGGTGACGGTCTGCGAGACGTCCGCGACGGTCCTGTCGTCGGCGAAGTGCACCAGCGCCCCCGCCGCCCGGGCCGCCTCGACGATCTCGGCGTGCCGCTCGGCGGCCTCGACGGTGGCGAACAGCTCGATGAGGGTGGGCGATCCGCCGGCGCGGTGCGCGACGGCCTCGCGGACGGCCTGCGGGCCCTCGGCGATGAACCGGCGTTCCTTGCCCCGGAAGTGCCGCCGGGCCAGCCGCCGGGCGGCGGCGACTCGCGGGGAACGCGGGGAGATCAGCTCGGGGGTGCCCATGGGCGGCGGCTCGCTTCTTTCGTTCGGTGCGGGGGCCCGGTGCGGACGATGGGGTCTCCCCCGCTCGAACGGGGCCGAGAGCGTGGGGGACGGGCCCGGGAAACCCGGAAACGCGGCGGACCCGCAGGCCGGGGCCCGCGGGTCCGCAATCACAACGTCGTCACATCGTCACGACGCCGTCGGCGTCAGGCCGCGATTCAGGCAGCAGCCTTCGGGGCGTTGACGTCGCTCGGCAGCGCCTTCTGCGCGACCTCGACCAGCGCGGCGAACGCACCGGCGTCGTTCACGGCGAGGTCGGCGAGGATCTTGCGGTCCACCTCGATGCTGGCGGCCTTCAGACCCTGGATGAAGCGGTTGTAGGTCATGCCGTTGGCGCGGGCAGCGGCGTTGATGCGCTGGATCCACAGCTGACGGAAGTCGCCCTTGCGCTTCTTGCGGTCGTTGTAGTTGTAGACGAAGGAGTGGGTGACCTGCTCCTTGGCCTTGCGGTACAGGCGGGAGCGCTGGCCGCGGTAGCCGCTGGCCTGCTCCAGGATCGCCCGGCGCTTCTTGTGGGCGTTGACTGCCCGCTTGACGCGTGCCACTTGTTAACTCCTTGTAGCGGGGCCGTGGTTGTTCGTCACACGGCCCGAATCGACGTTAGGTCCCGGTCGGGTCGGTACGCCCCGCCCGTGTGGCGGAGCGCCCGGCTCACTTGCCGAGAAGCTTCTTGATCTTCGCGGCGTCGCCCGGGGCCATCTCGGCGTTGCCGGTGAGGCGGCGCGTCACGCGGGACGACTTGTGCTCGAGCAGGTGGCGCTTGCCGGCGCGCTCGCGCAGGACCTTGCCGGAGCCGGTGACCTTGAAGCGCTTGCTGGCACCGCTGTGCGTCTTGTTCTTCGGCATGCGCCGTTCTCTCCTCGTCAGTGGCGCTCCCACCGGCGGGGACCGGCACGCGGGAGCGTCAGATGTATCGGTTGTTCCGGGGCTGGCGCCCCGGCCTGGATCCGGGGCGGCTCACCCAAGAGCTCACGCCTCGGCGTGCTCCTCAGCGGGCTCCGCGGGAGCAGCGCCCTGGCGTTCCGCCTTGCGGGCGGCCTGCGCCTCGCGGGCCTCGGCCATCGCCTCGGTCTTCTTCTTGTGCGGACCGAGGACCATGATCATGTTCCGGCCGTCCTGCTTCGGGTTCGACTCGATGAAGCCGAGGTCCTGGACGTCCTCCGCGAGCCGCTGGAGCAGTCGGAAGCCCAGCTCGGGGCGCGACTGCTCACGACCACGGAACATGATCGTGATCTTGACCTTGTCACCCTGCTTGAGGAACCGGACGACGTGACCCTTTTTGGTGTCGTAGTCGTGCGGGTCGATCTTCGGCCGGAGCTTCATCTCCTTGATGACCGTGTGCGCCTGGTTCTTGCGCGCCTCACGGGCCTTCATGGCCGACTCGTACTTGAACTTTCCGTAGTCCATGAGCTTGCAGACCGGCGGACGGGCGTTCGCCGCCACCTCGACCAGGTCGAGGTCGTACTCCTGCGCAAGCTCCAGGGCCTTGGCAAGCGGCACAATGCCGACCTGCTCGCCACTGGGACCGACGAGTCGCACCTCGGGGACGCGAATCCGGTCGTTGATGCGGGGCTCGGCGCTGATGGATCCTCCTCGGTAGCACCACGCGACGGCCTGGCGGACTGCCGCGTAACGTCTGTTTCGGTGTGACCAACCGCGCCGGCATACGAAAAACGCCCCGGACGGGACACAGGCGGGGCTCCACGTGGATCAGGAGCACCGCCGCGAAATCTCCGCGGGGCGCAGCCAGACCGTTGACCCGCCAACCTGAGATCGGTCGGGTGGGAGATCGGAGCCTCCACTTGTGGGCCGGTCACATGCGTGTCCGGCCGGTCGGAACACCAGAATACACGAGTCAAGAGGGCAGCCCCACTCCTGTGCACCGGGCCCGCGCCCGGTCCGGCGCCCGCCGCGGCCCGCCACCGCCCGTCCGGCGGCCGTCCGGCGCTCCCGGGCGCGGAGTCGCCGGACCGGGGCCATAGGCTGGGGGCGACCCGTCCAGCAGGAAGTGAAGCGCCAGCACATGAGCGAGCAGACCCCCCAGCAGCCGACCGCCCCGGAGACCGGCGACGCGGCCCGGCCCGACTTCGAGACCATGACCCGGGACATCGCGGACGTGCCGGCGGTCGAGGTGATCACCACGGTCGCGGTGCACCTGATGAGCTCGGCGGCGGTCAACCTCGGGCTCGCCGAGGGCGGCGAGGACCACAAGGACCTGGACGAGGCCCGCAAGCTCATCCACGCACTGGCCGGGTTGGTCACCGCCAGCGCCACCGAGATCGGCTCCTACCACGCGGCGCCGCTGCGGGACGGCCTGAAGTCGCTCCAGCTCGCCTTCCGCGAGGCGTCGGTGGTCCCGGACGAGCCGGGCCAGGGCCCCGGGGAGAAGTTCACCGGGCCGGTCTACGGCTGAGCCCCGCGGGTAGCCCCGCACAGCGACGACGAGCCCCGGCCGGATCCGCTCCGGCCGGGGCTCGCGCGCGTACGGGGCCGCGGCCCGCGACCTCAGACGCGGTCGCCGGAGGCCGGCGGCTCGTCCGAGGTCTTCGGCTCGCCGCGGGCGGTCCGGTCGGCGGTCACGACCGGCTCCTGGGGCGGGTGGGTGACCTGGTGCACCACCGCCGCCAGCGCACCGCCGATCAGTGGCGCGATGAGGAACAACCACACCTGGGTGATCGCCGCGCCGCCCGCGAACAGGGCTGGGCCCAGGCTCCGCGCCGGGTTCACCGAGGTGCCGTCCAGCGGGATGCCGATGAGGTGGACGGTGGCCAGGGCCAGACCGATCGCCAGGCCGCCGAAGCCCACCACCGCCACCTTGTGCGTGACGCCGAGCACGACGAAGACGAACAGGAAGGTCATCACGATCTCGGCCACGAACGCGCCGCCGAGGTTGATGTGCACCGCCGAACGGTCGCCCCAGCCGTTCGTGCCGAAGGCCGCGTGGGTCTGCAGCCCCGGGACCTGCTTGGCGACCAGGAAGAGCAGGGCCGCACCGACGATGCCGCCGAGGATCTGCGCGACCCAGTACTCGACGGCGGTCCGGACCGTGATGCGCCGGGCCACCAGCATGCCGAGCGTCACCGCGGGATTGATGTGGCAGCCCGAGATCGGGCCTAGCGCGTAGGCAAGCGCCAGCATGACGAAGCCGAAGGCCAGGGCGATGCCGAAGGTGCCGATGTATTCGCCGGCCAGCACTGCCGCGCCGACGGCGAAGAACACCAGGAGCAGCGTGCCGAGGAATTCGGATACGACCGTGCGGGTCTCCGTGGTCTCCATGGGCTCTCCTCGCGTGGATCTTGAGCTCTCCTGGCATTGTGCGGCCCGGAGAGCGGCGCCGCCCGTTGGGCGCGGGCGGCGGGCGAGCCGTCGGGCCCGCCGCGAGGAGCGTCCGGCCGGCCCGGCTGCCGGCGGATCAGCGCTGGTAGAGGAGGTCTCCGGAGGCGTCGGCGCCGGGCGGCAGGAGGGCCAGGTCGAGGCCGCGGACGAGTCGGGCGCGGAGGGTCTCGTCGGTGGCGAGTGCCTGGGCCAGGCGCTGGGCGGCCTCGGCGGGGACGGCGCCGGGGGCCAGGCCCAGGGCGAGGGTGCCGTCGGTCTCCGCAGACCGCGTCAGACGCGCGACGTGGACCGCCGGCTCGGCGGCGAGGAGGGCCCGCAGCGCCTCGGTGACGGCCGGGTCGGCGAGCGGGTCGGCGCTGGTCCGGCCCTCCGCGAGGGCCCGGAGGGCGGCGCCGGTGAGCTGGTAGGTGACCGGTCCGGCCAGGTCGAGGACGACGGTGTCGGCCTGCTCGTGCGCGGCGGCCAGCAGCGCCTGGCGGAGCGGCACCGCGACCGGGCGGGCGTCCGGCCGCCAGCGCTGGAGGGTCTCCATGGAGGTGAAGGCGGGCAGGGCGCGGCGACCGTCGGGGGCGGTGAGGGTGGGCACCGCCATGTCGCTGGTCTTCTCCCGGCGCAGCCCGTCGGGGCCGGTCTCGACCTCGCCGAGGACCGCCACGACCGGGACGAGGAGGCGGGCGTCCGCCAGGGCGGCGAGCAGGGCGGGTTCGGTGCCGGGGTCCGTCGCGTAGGCCGCGAGCGCCGCGCCGAGGGCGGGGTCGGCGGAGCCGTCGTCGTCGGCGAAACCGGGGTTGGGGATGTTCTTTTGCACGGTCCTGAGCGTATCCGCTGCGCTTGGGCCTGCGGCCGGCTGCTTCCCACGTTGTTGGGTTTCCCGTCGTGGGCCCTGTGGCCGGCTTCGCGCGTTGTCGGCTGTCCCGCCGTGGGGGTTCGCTTGTGCGCCTGCGGCGCGGGGCTGTTGGGTGCGGTGGGTTATGGGTGGGTGGGGGTGTGCCTCGGGGGGCCAGTGGGGCGGGTGCGCCAGGCGAAGTAGGAGGCGGTGGTGAGGGCCAGGCCGGTGGCGGCGAGGGTCCAGGGGAGCCAGTTGACGGGGGTGTCGTCGGCGGGGTCGGTGACCGGGCCGGGGCCGAAGTAGCGGTGCGGGTAGGCGACGGGGGCCGGCTTCTGGGGGGTGGGGGCGAGGTCCGCGGCGGCCTTGAGGGCGGCGGCGGGGTCGACGAGGCCGGCGCCGAAGTCGTCGTTGCGGCCGCCTTCGGGGCGGTGCTGGGCCGTGCTGGTCAGCAGGTCGCGGATCTGGGTGGGGCTGAGGTCGCGGTGCGCGGAGCGGATCAGCGCGACGGCGCCGGAGACGAAGGCGGCGGCGGGGCTGGTGCCCTGGCCGGAGAGGTAGCCGGTGCCGTGGTCGTCCATGAGGATGTCGTAGCCGGGGGCGCTGACCGTGGCGTACCAGTGGCTGGTGGAGAACGAGGCGCGGGCGTCCAGGTGGGTGACGGCGGTGGCCGCGATGACGCCGGGGTAGGCCGCCGGGTAGGAGATGTGGTTGCCCTTCTCGCCGCCGTTGCCGGCCGAGGCGACCACCGGGATGCCCTTGCCGAGGGCGTACTGGATCGCGGAGTCCTCGCGGGGGTCGGGGTGGGCGGTCTCGCTGTCGTCGCCCAGGGACATGTTGATCACGTCGGCGCCGTGGTCGGCGGCCCAGCGGATGCCGTCGGCGAGGGCGCCGGGCTTCTGGTCGCGGGCCCGCCGGCGGTCGGGGTCGTGGTCCTCCAGGATCACCCGGATCGGCAGGATCCTGGCCTCGGGGGCGACGCCGAGGATGCCGTCGGAGCGTCCGGCGCCGTGGCCGTGGCCGGCGATGACGCTGGCCATGCCGGTGCCGTGCTGGGCCCAGGCGTCGTCGCCGCGGCGGGCGCCGAAGCCGATCAGGTCCTTTTCGGGCAGGACCTGGCCGGTCAGGTCGGGGTGGGCGCCGTCGACGCCGGTGTCGAGGACGGCGACGGTGATCCCGGCGCCCTTGGTGGTCTGCCAGGCTTCCTGGGCGTGGATGGCCGTCAGGCCCCACTGCTGGGCGCGGATGGCGTCCGCGCGGGCCGGCAGCGCGGGCAGGACGGCCAGGGCGGCGGAGGTCAGGGCGACGGTCGCGGCCCGCAGCGCGGACTTGATCATGACGCCACCTCCGTGGACTGGGCGGGGACGCCGGACGCGGTACGGAAGGCCGCGCTGATCTTGTCCGCGAGGCCCTTGGCGTCGTGGCCGAGCCCGGACTCGGCGGCGGTGGTGGCGGTCCCGGGCTGGACGGCGGCGTCGGCGGGCTGCGGGTCGGTGATCTCGCGGCCGTCCGCGAAGCCGGAGACGGTGTAGACCACGACCGGGACGTCGGTGAGTATCCGCACCGTCCAACTGGCCCGCTGGGCGGGGCCGAAGTCCTCTGCCGGGGTGCCCTTGGCGGCCAGCGGCAGCGGCATCAGGGCCTTGTGGTCGGCCAGGTCGTTGGTGCTGAAGCGGGCGTTGAGGTCCATCATCCCGGCCCGGTCGGCCCTGGTGGTCTGGGCGCCGACGGTGATGACGTGGGTGCGGGTGGCGTCGACGTAGGTGGCGCGCAGCAGGCGGGCGCAGCCGGCCGGGGCGAGTTCCTTGGCGAGGGGGCCCTCGTAGCGGGCGGTGCAGTCGGTGTCGGGGGCGACGGCGATCCGCGTCCAGGTCCGGTCGGCGCCGCCGGGGCCGGCGGCCAGGCCCTCGACGGTGCGTGGGAAGAGGGTGTCGACGGGGGTGTTGCGCCAGGCGTCCTGGCCCTTGGCGAAGATGCTCTCGGGCGTCGGGGCGCCCTTGGCGGGGGCTTCGGTGAGCCAGCTGCCGGCCGCCGCGCCGACGATCAGGCCGACGCCGAGGACCAGTCCGACGGCCGCCGCGACGACCCGGGTGCCGGGCAGCCGGTCGGCCAACGGGCGGCGCGGGGCGGGCTCGTCCGCCGTGGGGCGGGCGGGAGGTGCCGGCCAGGCCGGGGCGGGCGGGGGCGCGGCGGGCGGCGGGGGGCTCGCGGGGTGGTCGGACGACTCGTCCCACAAGGGGGCGCTGTTGGCCAGGTGGAAGGCGGCGGTGTCGCGGAACGACCGGGGGGCGCGGCCGGGGCGCGGCGGGGCGGCCGGTGGCTCGGGGCGCGGCGGGGGCGGGGTGGTCGGCGGGGCCGACGGGCGGGGCGGGGCGGCCGGGGCCGGCGGTGTGGCCGGGGGTGCGGGGGCCGGGGCGGTCTCGGCGGGGAGCGGCTGCCGGGCGGCGGGGGGCGTGGCGGAGGGGGTGGCCGGGGCCGCTGGCGGGGGGACGGTGGGGTCGGCGGGGACCGGGCGCAGGACGGTGGTCCTGGGGTCCTCGTCGGCGGGCGGCGCGGCGGGGCGGTGCGGCGGGCGCGGGGGTATGGGTGGGATGCGCGGAGCATCGGCGTAATCGGCGTCGGCGCTCACCAGCGCTCCCCTTCGCACGGTGTGCCCCGGACCCGAAAGACAATCGGGGCAGGGTGGTTCGTATCCGGACATCACGCCGCTGACCTGCTGGTTGCGGTGTCGAGCCACTGTAAGGGCTGGCCCGGCCGCTGCTCCAACCCCTCGGCGCTCCGGCGTCACTTCCGATGCGGTTCGTCCCCCTACCCAGTGGTAGCGGGGTCTGGCAGGCTGCGGGCCATGTCCCCGCACTCCACCGACGCGCCCGCCGCCGGCGCCCTTCCCCGGGCCGGCCGCCGCTCCCCGCTCGCGCAGGGGGGACCCCCGCGCGCCGGGGAGACCCCGTACGACCGGGCCACCGCCCATCTCGACGCGCCGCTGGCCGTCGTCGATCTGGCGGCCTTCGACGCCAACGCCGCCGATCTGGTGCGCCGTTCGAAGGGGAAGCCGATCCGGGTGGCGAGCAAGTCGGTGCGCTGCCGGGCGCTGCTGGAGCGGGTGCTGGCGCGCGAGGGCTTCGCGGGGATCATGAGCTTCACGCTGGCCGAGTCGCTGTGGCTGGCGCGGTCGGGATTCCCGGACGTGCTGCTGGCGTATCCGTCGGCGGACCGGGCCGGGTTCGCGGAGCTGGCCGGTGACCCCGGGCTCGCGGCGGCGGTGACGGTGATGGTCGACGACCCGGCGCAGCTGGATCTGATCGACGCCGCGCGCCCGGCCGGTCCGGGCCGCGGCGAGGAGATCCGGGTCTGCCTGGAGCTGGACACCTCGTACCGGGTGCTGGCCGGGCGGGTCCGGGTCGGGGCGCGGCGGTCGCCGCTGCGGGATCCCGGGGCGCTCGCCGCAATCGCCCGGACGGTGGTCCGCCGCCCCGGGTTCCGGTTGGTGGGGCTGATGGCCTACGAGGGGCACGTGGCGGGGGTGGGCGACGAGGTCGCCGGGAAGCCGGTGTTCTCGCGGGCGATACGCGTGATGCAGGCGGCGGCCCGCAAGGAGCTGGCGCGGCGGCGCTGGGAGGCGGTGCGGGCGGTGCGGGCGGTGGCGCCGCGGCTGGAGTTCGTCAACGGCGGTGGGACGGGGAGCGTGCAGCACACCGCGGCGGAGGCGGCGGTCACCGAGATCGCGGCCGGTTCGGGTCTGTACGTCCCGCGGCTGTTCGACAACTTCCGGTCGTTCCGCGGGCGTCCGGCGGCGCTGTTCGCCCAGCCGGTGGTGCGGCGGCCGGGGCCCGGCGTCGTCACGGTGCTGGGGGGCGGGTATCCGGCGTCGGGGGTGGCCGGTGCGGATCGGCTGCCGGAGCCGTATCTGCCGGCCGGGCTGCGCTACGACCCGCAGGAGGGGCCGGGCGAGGTGCAGACGCCGCTGCTGGGGGCGGCGGCGGACGGGCTGGCGGTCGGCGACAAGGTGTGGTTCCGGCACGCCAAGGCCGGGGAGCTGTGCGAGCGGTTCGCGGAGCTGCACCTGATCGAGGGGGACCGGGTGGTGGGGACGGTGCCGACGTACCGGGGCGAGGGCCACACCTTCCTGTAACGGCGTTATACGGCGGTGCGGCCCCGCCCTGCCGGGTGGGGCCGCAGCTGCTCCTCGGGTGGCCGGGCGCGGCCGGGTCAGCCGTGGATCCGGTCCAGTTGGTCGGCGACGACCGTGCCGTCGGGGCGGCGGACCGGACCGTGGGTGCCGTCGGTGTTGGTGTAGCCCTTGGTGGCGCACGGGTAGGCGCCGGACTTGCGGGGCAGCGGGTCGATGAACATCGGGTTGACCACCCAGCGGCCGTCGGCGTTGTCGTAGCCGCGGCACATCAGCTCGTCCTTGTTGCGGTTGATGGCCAGGTGGGCGCCGGTGGCGTCGTCGACGAAGGTGACGTCGGTGTTGGCGTCGCCGCCGCCCAGGGCGATGCGGTGCGCGGGGTCCTGCTTCCGCCACGCCTCGGCGCCCTTGATCCCGTAGATCTCCTGGTTGATCCAGCAGCGCTTGCCGTCGACGTAGGGGATGACCTCGCCCTGGCCGTCCTTGACGTCGCCGCAGCCGGCGATGGTGGTGGTGAGGCGGCCGTGGCGGACGCGGTTGCGTATGCCGATGGTGTGCCGGGCGTCCACCCCGACACCGCCGGACCACGCCTCGGCGACGGTCTCGGACGACGCGGAGACGATGTAGACGTCGAAGCCGGCCGCCTTGAGCGTGCGGATCAGGTCCTTCTGCTGGTCGTAGTAGCGGATGTACCCGGCCAGCTTGTGGGTGCCGACGGTCTGTACGGCGCCGACGGGCGCGGCGAGGTTCTCGGCCCGGGCCTGCTTGGCGTACCTGGTGAGGGTCGCGGGCTTCAGGCCGGCGAACAGCTGGGGCACCCAGGCGTATTCGGGGACCGTGCGGCGGTGGTTCCAGTCGCCGGCGAAGGCCGCGGCGCCGCTCATGGTCCGTGCCTCACCGCGGATCTCCATGATCTCGTCGGCGCAGGCGGTGTTGCGGGAGGTCGGCAGCGGGCGGCCGGGGGCGCCGGTGCCGCAGGCGCGGGTCAGCGCGCGGTCGGCGGCGGGGGTGAGCCAGCGGCTGGTGTCCCGCCAACTCGCGGGCCGGGGCAGCTTGTCGTGCCGGAGCATCCAGGCCAGCGTGGCGTCGGAGATGTCGTTCTTGACGACGGTGTTGTCCCAGTCGAAGGCGGCGACCGGGCGGGGGCCGTCGTGGGACCCCGAGCAGGTGCCGCGTTCGTCGATCATCTTCTGGAGCTTGGCGCGGTTGTCGCCGTACCAGGGGAGGTCCTTGGAGAGCTGCGGGCAGCGGGCGCGGGTCGGCGCCGGGCCGGGGGCGGCGGCGGTGGCCGGCGTGGTGGCCGTGAGGGCGGCGAGCGCGGCGGTGCCGGCGAGGCCGAGGGCGAGCAGCCGCCTGAGAGGTGTCGTCATGTGTCCTCCGTGGTCAAGGGGGGAAGCACGGCGGGACCGGCACCCGGTGGTGCCGGTCCCGCTGTTGATCATGGAGCCTACAGGGGGGTGACGTAGGCGCCCGCGATGCCTCCGTCGACGAGGAATTCGGCGGCGTTGACGAACGAGGAGTCGTCGCTGGCGAGGAAGGCGACCGCGGCGGCGATCTCCTCCGGCTCGGCGAACCGGCCGACCGGGACGTGCACCAGGCGGCGCGCGGCGCGCTCGGGGTCCTTGGCGAACAGCTCCTTCAGCAGCGGGGTGTTGACCGGCCCCGGGCAGAGCGCGTTGACGCGGATGCCTTCGCGGGCGAACTGCACGCCCAGCTCACGGGACATGGCCAGCACGCCGCCCTTGGAGGCGGTGTAGCTGATCTGCGAGGTGGCGGCGCCCATCACGGCCACGAAGGAGGCGGTGTTGATGATGGAGCCGCCGCGCCCGGTCTGCTCGAACTGGCGCTGCATATAGGGCAGGGCGTGCTTGCAGCAGAGGTAGACCGAGGTGAGGTTGACCTCCTGGACGCGCTTCCAGGCGTCGATCCCGGTGGTGAGGATGGAGTCGTCGTCGGGCGGCGAGATGCCGGCGTTGTTGAAGGCGATGTCCACCGAGCCGTAGGTGTCGAAGGCGGTCTTGTAGAGCGCCTCGACCTGCTCGGCGTCGGTGACGTCGACCTGGACGAAGGTGCCGCCGACCTCTTCGGCGGCGGCCTTGCCGGCCGTCTCGTCGATGTCGGCGCAGACGACGTTGGCGCCCTCGGAGGCCAGCCGGCGGGCGGTGGCCAGGCCGATGCCGCTGCCGGCCCCGGTGATCACGGCGGTACGGCCGACGAGGCGGCGGCACACGGCGGTCTGGTCGGTCACTTGCTCTCCTCGCGGGTGGTGGCGGTGCTGGTTGCGGTGCGGATCACGAGCCGGCCGGCTCGGTGGCGATGAAGACGTTCTTGGTCTCGGTGAAGGCGGCCAGCGCGTCCGGGCCGAGCTCGCGGCCGAGTCCGGACTGCTTGAACCCGCCGAAGGGGGTCCAATAGCGCACGCTGCTGTGGGAGTTGACGGAGAGGTTGCCGGCCGCGACAGCCCGCGAGACGCGCAGTGCACGGCCGACGTCGCGGGTCCACAGCGAGCCGGAGAGGCCGTAGTCGGTGGCGTTGGCGATCCGGATCGCGTCGGCCTCGCCGTCGAAGGGGATGGCCACCGCGACCGGGCCGAAGATCTCCTCGACGGCGGCGCGGTCCTCGGGGCGGCCCTCCAGGACGGTGGCCGGGTACCAGAAGCCCTTGCCGGCCGGGGCCTCGCCGCGGATGGCGGCCGGGGCGTCCTCGGGGACGTAGGACCGTACGCGGTCGCGCTGGGCGGCGGAGATCAGCGGGCCCATCTGGGTGGCGGGGTCGCTCGGGTCGCCGACGGTGAACGCCTTGACGGCGGGCTCCAGCAGTTCCAGGAAGCGGTCGTAGACGCTGCGCTGGACCAGGATCCGGCTGCGGGCGCAGCAGTCCTGGCCGGTGTTGTCGAGGAAGGAGCCGGGGGCTGCGGCCGCGGCGGCCTCGATGTCGGCGTCGGCGAAGACGATGTTGGGGCTCTTGCCGCCGAGTTCGAGGGTCAGCCGCTTGGTCCGCGCGGCGCACTGGGCGGCGATCCGGCGGCCGGTGGCGGTGGAGCCGGTGAAGACGACCTTGGCGACGCCGGGGTGGTCGACCAGTGCGCTGCCGGTGACCGGGCCCTCGCCGGGCAGGACCTGGAAGAGGCCCTCGGGGAGCCCGGCCTCCAGGGCGAGTTCGGCGAGCCGGAGCGCGGTGAGCGGGGTGGTCTCGGCGGGCTTGAGCAAGACGGCGTTGCCGGCCGCGAGGGCGGGGGCGGTGCCCCAGGCGGCGATCGGCATCGGGAAGTTCCAGGGGGCGATGACGGCGACCACGCCGAGCGGTTCCTGGAGGGTGATGTTCAGGCCGCCGGCGACCGGGATCTGCGTACCGGTCAGGCGCTCCACTCCCCCGGCCGCGTAGTGCAGCAGGTCGCGGACGTTGCCCGCCTCCCAGCGGGCGTTGCCCAGCGGGTGGCCGGCCTCGCGCAGTTCCAGCGCGGCGAGGGGTTCGATCGCCGCGTCGACGACGTCGGCGAACCGGCGCAGCAGGCGGGCCCGGTCGCCGGGGGCCACCGCGGCCCAGGCTTCCTGCGCGGCGGCGGCCCGGCGGACGGCCGCGTCGACCTCGGCGGGCGAGGTGGTGGGGACGGTGGCCACCACCTCCTCGGTCGCCGGGTTGAGGATGGTCAGCTCTTGCAGCACGGCGTTCCTCACATGCGCTCGAAGGAGCGGAAGCGCTCCCAGTCCGTGACGGCGGCGTCGTAGGCGTCCTGCTCGACGCGGGCCATGTGGCGGTAGTGGTCGACGACCTCGTCGCCGAAGGCGGCGCGGGCGATCGGGCTGTGCTCCCACAGCTCGGCGGCCTCGCGGAGGGTGGTGGGGACGTGCGCGGCGTCCCCGGTGTAGGCGTTGCCGGTGGTGGCGTCGGGGAGCTCCAGCTCGTGCTCTATGCCGTACAGGCCGGCCGCGACCATGCCGGCGACCGCGAGGTAGGGGTTGACGTCGCCGCCGGGCAGGCGGTTCTCCAGGCGGTGGGAGCGGCCGTGGCCGACCACCCGCAGCGCGCAGGTGCGGTTGTCCGGGCCCCAGGCGACGGCGGTGGGCGCGAACGAGCCGGGGCGGAACCGCTTGTAGGAGTTGATGTTGGGGGCGTACAGGAGCGTGAAGTCGCGCATCGCGGCGAGTTGGCCGGCGAGGAAGTGCCGCATGGTCCGCGACATGCCGTGCGGTCCCGCGTCGTCGGCCAGCACCGGCCGGCCCTGCTCGTCCTGGAGCGAGAGGTGGATGTGACAGGAATTGCCCTCGCGCTCGTCGTACTTGGCCATGAAGGTGAGCGCCATGCCCTCCTGGGCGGCGATCTCCTTGGCGCCGGTCTTGTAGATGCTGTGCTGGTCGCAGGTGGTGAGCGCCTCGTCGTAGACGAACACGATCTCGTGCTGGCCGAGGTTGCACTCGCCCTTGGCGGACTCGACGGTCATGCCGGCCGCGCCCATCTCGTTGCGGATCCGGCGCAGGACGGGCTCGACCCGGCCGGTGCCGAGGACCGAGTAGTCGCCGTTCCACTGGTTGGCCGGGGTCATCCCCCGGTAGCCGCGCGTCCAGGCGTCCTCGTAGGAGTCCTTGAAGATCATGAACTCCAGTTCGGTGCCGGCGTGGGCGGTCCAGCCGCGCTCGGCCAGCCGGTCGAGCTGACGGCGGAGGATCTGCCGGGGGGAGGCGACGACCGGGGAGCCGTCGTGCCAGGCGAGATCGGCGGTGATCAGGGCGGTGCCGGGGTTCCAGGGGGTGCGGCGGAGGGTGGCGGGGTCGCCGTGCATGGCGAAGTCGCCGTAGCCGCGCTCCCAGGAGGACATCGCATAGCCGTCGACGGTGTTCAGGTCGACGTCGACGGCGAGGAGGTAGTTGCAGCCCTCCGTGCCGTGTTCGAGGACGGTGTCGAGGAAGTAGCGGGCGGCGAACCGCTTGCCCTGGAGCCTGCCTTGCATATCGGTGAAGGCGAGGACGACAGTGTCGATCTCCCCGTTGTCGACGAGGACGGTGAGCTCCTCGACGGAGAGCGGGGGCCTGCGGTCTGCCACGGTGGTGCCTCCTGTCGCTGCATCCGGAAGTCATAAGGTAGGCACACGAACCATTGATTGGGAAGGGGTTCAGATGGACGGTGCGGCCGATCGGCTGGCGCCGGTGCTGCGGCCGGTCCGGGCGGGCAACGGCTTCGAGGAGGCGCTGGAGCAGATACTCCAGATCGTCCGGCTCGGGCTGGTGCCGCAGGGCGAACGGCTGCCCGCCGAGCGGGAGTTGGCGGAGCGGCTGCAGATCAGCCGGGTCACCCTGCGCGAGGTGCTCAAGGTCCTCCAGGACGAGGGCCTGGTGGAGAGCCGGCGCGGCCGGTACGGGGGCACCTTCGTGCGGGTGCGCGCCGAGAATCCGGGCGAGGCGGAGCTGCGCCGCCGGGTCGAGGGCATCGACGTGGAGGACGTGCTGCGCTTCCGCGAGGTGCTGGAGGTCGGCGCGGCCGGGCTGTGCGCGACGCACGGGCTGTCGGACGACCAGGCGGAGCGGCTGCGGGAGGCGCTGGCCGCGACCCAGGACGCGCCGCTGGCCGACTACCGCCGGCGCGACACGCTGCTCCACCTGACCCTGGCGGAGCTGTCCGGGTCGCCGTCGCTGGCCGCCCAGTACGCCGCGGTCCGGGCCGGCGTCAACGACCTGCTGGACTGCATCCCGCTGCTGGTGCGGAATCTGGAGCACTCCCAGAACCAGCACGCCGCGCTGGTGGAGGCGGTGCTGGAGGGCGACACGGACGGCGCCCGCGAGGTGATGCGGGAGCACTGCTGCGGCACCGCGGCCCTGCTGCGCGGCTTCCTGGCGGCGCCGGCCCCGTAGCCCCTGCCGCACCGGCCCCGTGGCCCGCGCTCCGCCGCCCCGTAACCAGTCTTTTACGCAGGGGTCTTGCGCTGAGCCACCCGGACAGCAAAGGTATGCGGCTAAACCTTTACTCCGGATGTCCCCGCGAGGCAGGAGCGGCTCATGGCCGACAGCACCCGTGCGCAGACCGCAGCGTCCCCCGGTGGCGGGCCCCCGGGCGACGGCGACGCCTATCTGGAGCGGCGGACGCTGCGCCGCGGCAGCGCCGGCCCGCTGCTGCTGACCGGCCTGGGGGTCGCCTATGTCGTCTCCGGCGACTTCTCCGGCTGGAACAACGGGCTCGCGCAGGGCGGCTTCGGCGGGCTGGCGATAGCCGCCGTCCTGATGGGCCTGATGTACACCTGCCTGGTCTTCGCGCTGGCGGAGCTGGCCTCGATCCTGCCCACCGCGGGCGGCGGCTACGGCTTCGCCCGGCGCGCGCTGGGCACCTGGGGCGGCTTCCTGACCGGCACCGCGATCCTGATCGAGTACGTGCTGGCGCCGGCCGCGATCTCCATCTTCATCGGCGACTACGTCGAATCGCTGGGTCTGTTCGGGCTGCACTCCAGCTGGCCGGTCTATCTCGCCTGCTTCGTGATCTTCATCGGGATCCACCTGTGGGGCGTGGGCGAGGCGCTGCGGTTCAGCCTGATCGTCACCGCGGTCGCGGTCGCCGCGCTGCTGGTCTTCGCGGTCGCCGCGCTCAGCGACTTCCATGTGGACGCGCTCAACGACATCCCGGTCAAGTCCGGTGCCTTCGGGGCGAGTTCCTGGCTGCCGTTCGGCGTGTTGGGGATCTGGGCGGCGTTCCCGTTCGGCATGTGGTTCTTCCTGGGCGTGGAGGGCGTGCCGCTGGCGGCCGAGGAGACCAAGGACCCGGTCCGCTCACTGCCCCGGGCGATGGCCGCCGCGATGGGCATCCTGCTGCTGCTCGCGCTGATCACCTTCGTCGCGGCCACCGGGGCGCGCGGCTCGGCCGCGATCCAGTCCGTCGGCGACCCGCTGGTCCAGGCGCTCCAGCCGCACGGCACCCCGACCACGGTCAGCCGGATCGTCAACTACGCCGGACTGGCCGGCCTGGTGGCGTCCTTCTTCTCCCTGATCTTCGCCGGCTCCCGGCAGCTCTTCGCGCTCTCCCGGGCCGGCTACCTGCCCCGCTTCCTCTCCCTGACCAGCCGCCGCAAGGCGCCCTACCTGGGGCTGCTGGTCCCCGGCGCGCTGGGCTTCGGGCTCGCCGCGGCGACCGGCGACGGCGCCCGGATGCTCAACGTCGCGGTCTTCGGCGCCACCATCTCCTATGCGCTGATGGCCCTTTCGCACCTCGTGCTGCGCCGTCGCGAGCCCGGTCTGCACCGCCCGTACCGCACCCCTGGCGGCATGCTGACCTCCGCCGTCGCCTTCGTGCTGGCATGCTCGGCGCTGGTGGCGACGTTCCTGGTCGACAAGGAGGCCGCCTTCATCGCGCTCGGCGTCTACGGGGTCGCCCTGGCCTACTTCGCCTTCTACTCCCGCCACCGGCTGGTGGCCGCCGCGCCCGAGGAGGAGTTCGCGGCACTGGCCGCCGCCGAGGCCGAACTCGAACGCGACTGACCCGCACCGCACCGCACCGTACGGAGGAACCACCCGATGTCCCAGCCGCAGCCGCCCCTCATCGGCATCAGCACCTACCAGGAAGAGGCCCGGTGGGGGGTGTGGACGCTGCCCGCCGCGCTGGTGCCCGCCGGATACCCCCGCCTGGTGCGGCGCTCGGGCGGGCTGGCGGCGCTGTTGCCGCCCGGCGACCCGGAGACCGCCGCGGCGACCGTCGCCCGACTGGACGGACTGGTGATCGCCGGCGGCGCGGACATCGCCCCGGACCGCTACGGCGCCGAGCCGCACCCCCGGACCGGCCCGCCCGCGCCGGACCGGGACGCCTGGGAACTGGCCCTGATCGAGGCGGCGTTGGCGGCCCGGGTGCCGCTGCTGGGCATCTGCCGGGGGCTCCAGCTGCTGAACGTGGCGCTCGGCGGCACCCTCGTCCAGCACCTGGACGGACACTCCGGCCCGCCCGGGGTCTTCGGCCGGCACGACATCGAGCCGGTGCCCGGCACGCTGCTGGCCGCCGCGCTGCCCGAGCCGGTGGCCGTGCCGACCTACCACCACCAGGCGGTGGACCGGCTCGGCCGCGGGCTGGTGGCCTCGGCCCACGCGGCGGACGGCACCATCGAGGCGGTGGAGCTGCCGGACGCACCGGCCTTCACGCTGGCGGTGCAGTGGCATCCGGAGGCCGGCGAGGACACCCGGGTGATGGACGCGCTGGTGGCGGCGGCCCGCGAGGCGTCCCCGGCCGGGGTGTGAACCCCTGACGGCCCGGCGGGCGCCCGACCACCGGGCGCCCGCTTCGGCGGGCCGCGATCGACGATTGCGCACACAGTAGCGTGCGGGTCCGACAACGCCCGTCGCGCAGGGTCCGGGCCGGGCCCTCGGCGGCTCAGCCCCGGAAGTCGTCCGACACCCCCACCAGCAGCACCCGGCTCTCCGGGACCAGCGCCCGCCAGCGGTGGGTGACCCCACCGGAGCAGTAGAGGGTGTCGCCCGGTCCGAGCTCGTAGCGGTGGCCGTCCGCCTCGGCCTCCACCGCGCCCTGGACGACGTACATCAATTCGTCGTGCGGATGCCGGAATTCGCGCCGCCAGTCGTGCCGGCCGGTGAACTCCAGGGCGTGCAGCTGCTGGTGGCCGCGGACCAGCGGGCGCACCCGGCCGACCTCGCCGTCCTCGGGGACCGCGGCGGAGTCGGCCCGCACCACATCGACCGTGCGCGGCCCGTCGGCGGCGGCCAGCAGCCGGACGGCGGTGGTCTCCAGGGCGTCGGCGATCAGCTGGAGCGAGCGCATGCTGGGTCGGGCCCGGTCGTTCTCGACCTGGCTGAGGAAGGGCGCGGACAGCCCGGTGGCGCGGGCGAGGTCGGCCAGCGTCAACTCCCGCGCGCGGCGCCGCCGGCGGACCGCCGCCCCCACCCGCGGGACCTCCGCCGCGGCCTCGGCCCCGCCCATCCCTCGCTCCTCACCGACGCCCTCGCGCACCCGCACACTCCTTATCGAGCCGTTCACGGCGCTGCAACACTCCGCCCCTAGCGTCTACGCTGTTTGATCCCATCAAACAAAGTTTGACAAGACGTAGTTTGACGAGGGGAATTCGGCATGACCTCCGGCCATACCGCAGTCGATCAAAACACACGGCGCCGCCGCGGCACCGGCCTGATCGCGCTCGACGCCACCGTCGCGTACGACGGCTACACGCTCTACGCCCCGCTCACCGGCGGCGGCCAGGTCCTGCTGATCGACCTGCGCGGCACCGTCGTCCACCGCTGGCAGCTGCCGCACCGCCCCGGCCGTCACGCCCGCATCCTCCCCAACGGCAACCTCGCCTACAACGCCACCCTCCCGGACCAGCACGCACTCTTCCCGATGTGGCACAAGTACCGCGGCGGGCTGATGCAGGAGATCGCCCCGGACGGCACGGTGCTGCGCTCCTTCACCGATCCGCTCCAGCACCACGACGCCCACCACCACGGCGACGGGCGGATCCTCTACTCCGCGCTGGAGCCGCTCACCGGCGACCGGGCCGCGGCGGTCCGCGGCGGCGTCCCCGACTCCGCCCCGGACGGCACGGTGTACGCCGACACCCTCCGCGAAGTCGACGCGGACGGGCGGCTGTTGTGGTCCTGGAACGCCGCCGACCACCTCGACCCGGACGACCACGCCCTGCACCCCGCCTACTCCCGCGAGCACTGGCCGCTGATCAACTCCGTGCTACCGCTCGCCGACGGCAACGTCCTGGCCAGCCTGCGCAGCACCTCGGCGGTGATCGTCATCAGCCGGGCGACCGGCGAGGTGCTCTGGCGCACCGGGCCCGGCGTGGTCTCCCAGCAGCACCATCCCACCGAGCTGCCGAACGGCAACTTCCTGATCTTCGACAACGGCGTCTTCCGACCCGGCTGCGACGTGCCCCACTCCCGCGTCATCGAGGTGGAACGGGCCACCGGCACGGTGGTCTGGGAGTACCACGACCCGGCCCGGGAGGCGTTCTTCGCGCCGTTCATGGGCAGCGCCCAGCGACTGCCCAACGGCAACACCCTGGTCACCGACTCCCCCGCCGGCCGGCTCTTCGAGGTCACCGCCGAGGGGCAGGTGTGCTGGGAGTACGTCGTCCCGGAGTTCGGCGGCTACCACGAACCGGAGGTCGGCGAGCTGTTCCCCAGCCGGCACAACGCGGTCTTCCGCGCCTACCGCTACGCCGCCGGGGAACTCCCCTGGCTGAAGCGGCAGGTGTGAGCGATGGCCGCCGCACGCCGTCGCGGCACCGGAGGACGCACGGATGCCTCCCCCAAGCTCTCGAAGAGCAGGGAGGTACCCCCGTCCCGGCTGGTGCCGCTCGCCGCCCAGCACGTCCTGGCGATGCTCGCCGCGCCGGTCTCCACCGTCTTCCTGCTGGCCGGCGGGTTGCGCCTGCCGCCCGACCGCACCGCCGCCCTGCTCAGCGCGACCCTCGTGCTGTGCGGCGTCGGGGCACTGCTGCAGTCCTTCGGGGTGCTGGGGATCGGCGCCCGGCTGCCGTTCATGATGCTGCCCGGCGGCGCGGCGGCGGCCCTCTTCCTCCAGATCGCCCGGGAGCACGGCCCGGCCACCGCCTCCGGCGCGGTGCTGCTCGCGGCCGCGCTGCTGCTGGCCGCGCTGCCGCTGTACGGGCGGATCGTGCGGTTCTTCCCGCCGCTGGTGATGGGCACCACGGTGCTGGTCATCGGCGTCAACATGGTCGCAACGGCGGCCCCGATGGCGGCCGTCGGCAGCGGTCCGGCGCTGGTCACCGTCGCCGCCACCGCACTCGGCCTCCTGCTGCTGCGCGGCGTACTGCGACAGCTGTCGGTGCTGCTGGGCATGGCGGTGGGCACCGCCGTCGCGGCCCTGACCGGCGTCCCGTTCCGCGCGGTCCCGGGAGACGCGGTGCTGGCCCTCCCCCGCCTCCTCCCGTACGGCGCGCCGCACTTCGATCTGCTCGCCGCGCTCCCGCTGCTGGTCTTCGCGCTCGCCTCGCTCGCCGAGGCGACCGGTCAGACGGTGCTCAACAGCGAGGCGGTGGGCCGGACCCCGGAGCCGGCCCGCGACGTGCCGCGCACCGCCCGCGCGGACGCGGTGGCCTCGCTCGCCGCCGGGCTGCTCGGCGGCACGACGATGGTGACCAGTGCGGAGAACATCGGCATCGTCCGACTCACCGGCGTGCGCAGCCGGTTCGTGACCGCGGCGGCCGGGGCACTGCTGGTCGTCTGCGGGCTGCTGGCGCCGGTCACCCGGCTGCTGGCGGCGCTGCCGGTGCCGGTCGTCGGCGGCGCCGCCCTGGTGATCTACGCGGTGATCGCCGCCATGGGCATCGACATGCTGCGCCGCACCGACCTCACCGACCGCGCCGCCTCCACCGTCGTCGCCCTGGCCCTGCTGGCCGGCCTGCTCCCCGTCCTGGCCCCGCGGCTGTACGCGCCGCTGCCCGACTGGGCGCACACCCTCTTCGGCAGCGGCGTGCCGGCCGCCGCGCTCACCGCCGCGCTGCTGTCGGCGCTCTTCGGCCGGCTGGACGCGGGCGGCCGGACCGCACCGGCCGGGGCGGGCTGACGGCCGCGGCCGGCCCCGGCCGGGTCAGGGCGCGCGCCGGGTCAGCCCCAGCAGATCGCGGGCCGGTCCCACCGGGCGCTGGCCGGCCGGCCACACCGCGCGCAGCTCCCGGCCCAGCCGCAGCGCGCGCACCGGGACCTGCACCAGCCGGCCGGCGGTCAGCTCCTCGCGGACCGCCAGCTCGCTCACCACGGACGGGGCCGCCTCGCTGACCACCGCCGACTTCACCGCGGTGGTCGAGGCCAGCTCCAGCAGCGGCTCGGCCAGCCCGCCCGCCTCGGCCAGTGCCGCGTCCAGCACCTGGCGGGTGCCCGAGCCGCGCTCGCGCAGGATCAGCGGTGTGGCGGCCAGCTCGACGGCGGTCAGTTCGGTGCGCCGCCGGGCCCAGGGGTGGGACGGCGCGGCCACCACGATCAGCCGGTCGTGGCCGATCACCGCGCCGTCCAGCCCCGCCGGGACCTCCAACCCCTCCACGAAGCCGAGGTCCGCCTCGCCCGCCAGCAGCCGCTCGGCGACCACCCGGGAGTTCCCGGCCAGCAGCGACACGGCCGTCCCCGGGCGCTGGGCGCGCAGCGCGATCAGCCAGCCGGGCAGCAGGTACTCGGCGATCGTCATGCTGGCCGCGACCCGCAGCCGGGAGTCGCGCCGCCCGCGCAGCGCCTGGGTGCCGGCGTCGAACGCCTCGGCGGCCTCCACCACCCGGCGCGCCCAGTCGGTGACCAGCACCCCGGCGTCGGTGAGCCGGGAGCCGCGCGGCGACCGCTCGACCAGCGCCACCCCCAACTGCCGCTCCATGGACCGGATCCGGCTGCTGGCGGCCGGCTGGGTGATGCCCAGTGTGCGGGCGGCCCGGCCCAGACTGCCGAGCCGGGCGACGGCGAGCAGCAGCTCCAGCGCCCCGAGGTCGGGCACCCGGTGGTGCAGCGGCACCCCGGCGTCCGGCGGCTCGACCGGCCGCCCCTTGCTCTCCCCACTCATAACCCCAGCTTATGCCCTCATAGAAACAAGATCTCTGGTGGGCACGCCGCGCTCCGCCGAACCTGGAGACATGCCAACGCTCGCCCCCACCCCGTCCCGGAACCCCGCCACCAGCGGCGGCTCCCCCGGCACCGGCCCCTCGGTCCGTCACCTCGGCCCGAACTGGTACGCCGCCGTCATGGGCACCGCGATCGTCGCCAACGCCGGCGCGACGCTGCCGCTCGCCGCCCCCGGCCTCCGCACGGCCTACCGGGTGGTCTGGGCGCTGTCGGCGCTGATGCTGCTCACCCTGTTGGCCGCCCGCACCGTCCACTGGATCCGCCACCGCGACCAGGCCCGCCGCCACCTGCTCGACCCGACCGTCGCCCCGTTCTACGGGTGCCTGTCCATGGCGCTGCTCGCGGTCGGCGGCGGCACCCTGGCGGTCGGCAAGGACGTGCTCGGCGAGCCCGCCGCGGTCGCCGCCGACGCGGTGCTGTGGTCCGTCGGAACCCTGGTCGGCCTGGCCGCCGCCGCGGGCATCCCGTACCTGATGGTGGTCCGGCACCGGATCACCGAGGGCAGCGCCTCACCGGTGTGGCTGCTGCCGCTGGTCGCCCCGATGGTCTCGGCCGCGCTGGGCCCCGCACTGGTGCCGCACCTGCCGCCCGGCCAGCCGCGCGAGACGCTGCTGCTGGGGTGCTACGCGCTCTTCGGTATGTCGCTGCTGATGACCGTGCTGGTGCTGCCGCTGGTGCTCAGCCGGCTGATCCACCACGGGCCGCTGCCGCTCGCCCTCACCCCCACCCTCTTCCTCGTCCTCGGTCCGCTGGGCCAGTCCACCACCGCCGTCAACAACCTCGCCGACGCCGCCCCCGGCGTCGTCGTCCCCTCGTACGCGCACGCCATGAGCGCCTTCGCGGTGCTCTACGGGGTGCCGGTGCTGGGCTTCGCGCTGCTGTGGCTGGTGCTGGCGACGGCGCTGGTGGTGCGCGCGGTCCGCCACGGCATGGGCTTCGCGATGACCTGGTGGGGCTTCACCTTCCCCCTCGGCACCTGTGTCACCGGCGCCGCCGGCCTGGCCCGGCACACCGGGCTGACGGCCTTCGGCTGGCTCGCGACGGCGCTGTTCGCGCTCCTGGTCATCGCGGTCGTGGTGGCCGGCACGCGCACCGCCCACGGCCTGCTGCGCGGCACCCTGCTGGCCCCGCCGCCCGCCGCGGCGCCCCGCCGGACGGCGGCCTGACGGCTCAGGGGCCGGTGCCGCGGAGCAGCGCCGGCCCGTCCAGGGCCGCCGCCAGCACCTTCGGCGCCTCCACCAACGAGGGCCCGTACCAGGTCAGATGGCGCCCGCTGAGCAGTGCGGCGGGCAGCCCGGGGAACGCCTCGGGCCCGTCCTGTGCGGTGAAGCGGTAGGGCTCGTCGGGCAGCACGACCAGGTCCGCCGACGTGGAACGGAGGTCCTCCAGCGGGATCCGCGGATACCGCTCGGCGTGCCCGGCGTGGACGTTGCGCACCCCGAGCCGGGCCAGCACGTCCCCGGCGAAGGTGTCCCGCCCCAACACCATCCAGGGCCGCCGCCAGATCGGCACCACCGCGGCCCGCTCCGGCGGCCCGCTCGGCAGCGCCCGCCATGCCTCCTCGGCGGCGTCCAACCACCCGGGCCGAGCCAGCCCGCAGCCCTCCACCAGCACCCGCGCCAGCTCCCGGAACGCCTGCTCCAGGGTGCGGACCTCGGTGACCATGACGGTCAGCCCCGCGGCCCGCAGCGCGTCGAGGTCCTGCGGACGGTTCTCCTCCTCATTGGCGAGCACCAGATCCGGCGCCAGACGGGCGATCCGTTCGGTATCGGGGTTCTTGGTCCCACCGATCCGCACGACGTCCAGCCCCACCGGATGACTGCACCAGTCGGTCGCCCCGACCACCGTCCCCGGCGCACTCACCGCCACCGCCTCGGTCAACGACGGCACCAGCGACACCACCCGCAGCCCCATCCCCCCACCGTACGCGCCCACCACACCACTCACGCCAGCCCCCACCCACCGTCTTTCCCACCCACTTCGGGAGGTGACGGGCCCAACAACCCCGCGCCGCAGGCGCACAAGGCAAACCCCCACGGCGGGACAGCCGACAACGCGGGAGGCGGCCGGCCGCAGGCCCACGGCGGGAAACCCGACAACGTGGGAGGTCAACCAAGCGCAGCGGCCCCCTTCCGCCGCAGCCGATACGCCGCCCCACCCGCCACCGCCAACAGCGCCAACCCCCCGATCACCTGCGCCGCGCCGACGGAGTCGGCCCGCCCCTCGGTCACCGTCACGCTGTCGACGTGCCGGGCCCCGCCGCGCCCGCACTCGATGGTCACCTGGTAGCGACCCGGCGCCACCTCCTGGCCGACCCGGACCTCCGCGGCCATTCCCCGGACGCCGGGCCGCAGCGCCACCGCCCCGAACAGCTCCGAGGCCGCGGTGGCGTGCCGGATCGGCCCGCACCATCCACCGTCGTTGATGCTGACCCGCTCGCCGGCCACCACCGGATCGGGCTCGGCCGTGGCCCGGGCCGCCGGTGCGGCCAGGGTGACCGCGAGGAGGCCGAGCAGCACGGCGGCGGTCGGTCGGGCAGGGTTCACGGTCGGCTCCCGGGCCGGCCGCGGCCACTGTGGCCGCCGAGGACGGACACCGGCACAGGGCGAGCGAACCACCGACCGGCCCGCCGGGCCAGGCGGACGCGCCCAGTCAGGTGGCGGGCCGCCGCCACCGCGTCCGGGAACGACGGCGCGCCCCGCCACCGGCCGTTGCCGGGGCGGGGCGCGCCGCCATGTGCCCGTGGTCCGGGGCTACTTCACCGGTGCCATCTTGTCCACGATGCCCGGGTGGTCGTCGATCCACTTCTCGACGCCCTTGTCCTCGTTGCCCTTTCCGGCGTCCTGGATGTCCTGCTCCAGGCTGCCGAGCTCGTCGGGCGTCATCTTCCAGTTCTTCAGCCAGCCGTGGAACTCCGGGAACTTGTCCGGGAAGCTCTTGTTGGCGAGCGTCTTGATCTGGTTGTTGGCGCCCCAGGTGCCCTTGGGGTCGGCGAGCTTGGTGAGCTGGTACTTGCTGTACGCCCAGTGCGGCGACCACAGGACGACCGCGATCGGCTCCTTCTTGTGGTACGCCCGGTCCAGTTCCGCGAGCATCGCGCTGGTGCCGGCCGAGGTGACCTCGAAGTCCGTCAGGCCGTAGGCGGGCAGCACGGTGCTCTTCAGGCGCTGCATCTCGCCGGTGCCCGGCTCGATGCCGATGATCTTGCCCTGGAACTCGTCCTTGTGCTTCCGCAGGTCGTCCATCGTCTTGACGTCCTTGACGTACGACGGGACCGCGATCTCCAACGAGGTCTTGTCGTACCAGGCACCGACGTCGACCAGATCGTCCTTGTACCTGTCCCAGTACTGCTTCTGGGCGATCGGCAGCCAGCCGTCGGTCTCCACGTCGATCTGGCCGGTGGACAGGCCGGTCCACATCGGTCCGACGTCGAGGTTGCGCAGGTCGGGGTGGTAGCCGCGCTTCTCCAGGACGTTCTTCCACAGGTAGGCGGTGGCGATGCCCTCGTCCCACGCCGGGTAGCCGATGTGGGGGGCCTTGCCCGCGTCCTCGCCCTTGGCGTAGGTGGCGTGCGCGGACGGGGCGATCTTCTCGACCAGGCCCGGGTTCTTCTTCAGCCAGGTGCGGACGCCGTCCTGCTCATGGCCCTCACCGGCCGACTTGATGTCGTTCTCCAGGCTGGTGAGCTGCTTCTCGTCGAGATGGAAGTTCTTCATCCACTTCGCGACCTCGGGCAGGTCCTTGCCGAAGCCCTTGCGGCCGATCAGGTGCAGGCCGTCGCCGGAGCCGAAGGAGCCCTTGGGGTCCTTGAGCTTGGTGAGCTGGTACTTGTCGTACGCCCAGTGCGGGGACCACAGGGTGACCGCGATCGGCTTCTTGGTGTGGATGGCGCGGTCCAGCTCGCTCAGCATGGAGGCGGTGCTGGACTCCTGCACCTGGTACTCGCCGCCGAGGCCGTAGTCCTTGAGGACCTTGTCCTTGAGGATCTTCATCTCGCCGGCGCCCGGCTCGATGCCGGTGATCCTGCCGCCGAACTCGGCGGCCCTGCCCTTGAGGTCGTCGAGCGTCCTGACGTCCTTGACGTACGACGGGACCGCGATCTCCAGCGAGGTCTTGTCGTACCAGGTGCCGAGGTCCTCCAGCTTGTCCTTGTACTTGTTCCAGTACTCGGCGTGGGTGACCGGCAGCCAGGCGTTGGTCTGGACGTCGATGTCGCCGCGGGCCTGCCCGGCGAAGAGCGGGCCGGCCTCCAGCGCCTGGACCTTGGGCTTGTAGCCGCGCTGCTCCAGGATCTCCTTCCAGAGGTAGGTGGTGGCCTTGCCCTCGTCCCAGTTGACGTAGCCCAGGGTGATCGGCTTGCCGTTGCCGCCGGACCCGGCGCCGCCGCCCTTGTTCAGGTAGCTCATCCCGCCGGCCAGCAGCGCCAGGACGACGACGCCGACCATGGCCACCGAGGTCGCCGGCCGCCAGTGCAGGAACTTCCATCCGCCCAGCGCCGCCTGCGCCTTGGCCAGCGCCCGCCGGCCGAGCGGCGAGACCCGCTGGTTGAGCGCGCCGGTCATCCGGTCCAGGTACATGGCGAGGATGACCACGGCGAGGCCGGCCTCGGCGCCCAGGGCCACGTTGACCGAGCTGATGGCGTTGTAGACGGAGGCGCCCAGGCCGCCGCCGCCGACCATGCCGGCGATCACGACCATGGACAGCGCGAGCATGATGACCTGGTTGATTCCGGCCATGATCGTGGGCAGCGCCAGCGGCAGCTGCACCCGCAGGAGGGTGCGCCGCGGGTGGGTGCCGAACGCCTCGGCCGCCTCGACCAGTTCCTCGTCCACCTGCCGGATGCCCAGCTCGGTCATCCGCACCGCGGGCGGCATGGAGAAGACGATGGTGGCGACGATGCCGGGGACGACACCGAGGCCGAAGAAGAGGATGCCGGGGATGAGGTAGACCATCGCCGGCATGGTCTGCATCAGGTCCAGCACGGGGCGCAACACCCCGCCGACGACCTTGCTGCGGGCCGCCCAGATGCCCAGCGGCACCGCGACCACGATGGTGATCAGACAGGCCACCAGCACCAGCGAGAGCGACTCGATGGTCGGGTTCCACTGCTGGACGGAGTCGATCAGCGCGAAGCCGAGGAAGGTGAGCACCGCGGCCGGCAGCCCGCGCAGCCACCAGGCGAGCACCGCCAGGATGCCCGCGAGGATCAGCGGTTCGGGGGCCGCGAGGACGGTGTGGATGGCGTTGTAGAGGCCGTTCAGGACCGTGGTGATGAGGTTGAACAGCCAGTCGAGGTTGTCCCGCAGCCAGTTGACGGCGTCGTTGGCCCAACTGCCTATCTGGATCCTAGGCATCGGCGGCCACCGTCCCCTCGGTCGCGGTCCCGGTCGTGGCGGCGGACCCGGACCGGGTCGGCACGGCGGGAGCCGGTCGGCCCGGCTCGCCGAGGACGGCGAGCAGCCGCTCGGCGGTGACCGCGCCGGCCAGTTCGCCGCGCTCGTCGGTGACCGCGACCGGTACGCCGCTGGCCGAACAGGCGCTGAACAGCTCGACGAGCGGGGTCTCGGTGTCGACGGTGGCGGGCGCGGCGGCCCGGAACTCGGCGGCGGTGCCGAGCTTCGTGCCGTCCGGGCAGGTCATGCCGAGGACGGTGCCGACCTCCGCCATGACCGCACCGGCGGTCAGCACCCGACTGCGGTCCACGTCCTGGATGAAGGAGGCGACATAGTCGTTGGCGGGCCGGACGAGGATGTCCTCGGCGCTGCCGGTCTGGACGATCCGGCCGTCGCGCATGACCGCGATCCGGTCGCCGAGCCGCATCGCCTCGTTGAGGTCGTGGGTGATGAAGACGATGGTCTTCTTCAGCGTCTTCTGGAGCTCCAGCAGCTGGTCCTGCATGTCGCGGCGGATCAGCGGGTCGAGCGCGCTGAACGACTCGTCCATCAGCAGCAGATCGGCGTCGGTGGCCAGCGCGCGGGCCAGGCCGACCCGCTGCTGCATGCCGCCGGAGAGCTCGTCCGGCCAGGACTTCTCCCAGCCCTTGAGCCCGGCGAGTTCCAGCGCCTGGGTCGCGCGCCGCTCCCGCTCGGCACGCGCCACGCCCTGGACCTCCAGACCGTAGGCGGCGTTCTCCAGCACGCTGCGGTGCGGGAAGAGCGCGAAGTGCTGGAAGACCATGGAGATCTTCCGGGACCGGACGGTGCGCAGCTCCTTGTCGCTGAGCGAGGTGAGGTCCTGGCCGTCGAAGCGGACGGTGCCCGAGGTCGGTTCCAGCAGCCCGTTCAGCATGCGCAGCAGCGTGGACTTGCCGGATCCGGACAGACCCATGACGACGAAGATCTGGCCCTCGTCCACCTCGATGGAGGCGTCGATCACCGCGGCGGTGGTGCCTTCGGCCCGCAACTCGCCCCGGCCGGCGCCGGCCTGGAGTTTGCGGACCGCGTCCTCGGGTCGTCTGCCGAACACCTTGTACAGGTGCTCGGCTTGCAGCCTGGACACATATACCTCTCTTGTCGCACGAGAAACGACCCGCCACCCCGCAGGGGCCGTCCGCTGGGTCGGCAGGTCGTGGTGCGGGACGAGTTCCGCTCGTCGTCACCGGCGGTGTGGGGAAATGTCCGGCCGGGCCCGCTCCGGCTGCGCGCCTGCCCGGCTTTTTAGGGCTCAAACACATCGGTGATTCAGCTCACAACGCAGGCACGTTTGGGGCATACGGCATCATGCGGGGTGTGACTCGACGCCTGATGCTCCTCGACACCGCCTCCCTGTACTTCCGCGCCTATTTCGGGGTACCGGAATCGGTCAAAGCCCCGGACGGCACCCCGGTGAACGCGGTGCGCGGACTGCTGGACTTCATCGCCCGGCTCGTCCAGGACCACCACCCCGACGACCTGGTCGCCTGCATGGACTTCGACTGGCGCCCCCAGTGGCGGGTCGACCTGATCCCCTCCTACAAGGCGCACCGGGTCGCCGAGGAAGCCCCCGCGGGCTCGGCCGCGCCCGACGCGGAAGAGATCCCGGACACCCTCTCCCCGCAGGTCCCGGTGATCGAGGAGGTGCTCGACGCGCTGGGCATCGCCCGGATCGGCGCCGCGGGCTACGAGGCCGACGACGTCATCGGCACCCTGACCGCGCGGGCGAAGGGCCCGGTCGACATCGTCACCGGCGACCGCGACCTCTTCCAGCTCGTCGACGACGCCCGCGGCATCCGCGTCCTGTACCCCCTCAAGGGCGTCGGCACCCTCCAACTCACCGACGGGGCGCTGCTGCACGAGAAGTACGGCGTGGACGGCCCCGGCTACGCGGACCTGGCGCTGCTGCGCGGCGACCCCAGCGACGGCCTGCCGGGCGTCCCGGGCGTCGGCGAGAAGACCGCCGCCAAGCTGCTGGACGCCTACGGCGACCTGGCCGGGATCATCGCCGCCGCCGAGGACCCGTCCTCCAAGATCACCCCGGCGCAGCGCAAGCGGCTCACCGAGGCGCGCCCCTATCTGGCGGTGGCCCCGAAGGTGGTCCGGGTGGCGACCGACGTCCCGGTGCCGGACGTCGACCATGCGCTGCCGGACGAGCCGGCCGACCCGGAGCGGCTGGAGGCGCTGGCCGCACAGTGGGGTCTGGGCGGCGCATTGCAGCGGTTGTTGGTCACACTGCGACGGTGACCTGTTAGGTTAGGTAAACCTAACCGGCGGTGCCGCCCGCAAGCGCGCCCGCCCTCGACCGCGTCAGGGGAGACGACCGTGGCAGCAGAGCGACCGGCCCGCAGCACGCCCACACTGCACCGCGCCCGGGTGCGGCGTACCGAGCGGCTCACCCCGCACATGATGCGGGTCGTCCTGGGCGGCGAGGGACTGGCCGCGTTCGACGCGGGCACCTACACCGACCACTACGTCAAGCTGGTCTTCCCGCTGCCGCACGTCAGCTACCCCGAGCCCTTCGACATGGGCCGCATCCGGGCCGAGCTGCCGCGCGACCAGTGGCCCCGGACGCGCACGTACACCGTGCGCGCCTGGGACCCGGCAGCGCGCGAGCTGACCGTGGACTTCGTCGTCCACGGCGACACGGGGCTGGCCGGGCCGTGGGCGTTGGCCGCCCGGCCGGGTGACGAGATCACGTTCCTCGGCCCCGGCGGCGCCTACGCCCCGGACACCACCGCCGACTGGCACCTGCTGGCCGGCGACGAGAGCGCCCTGCCGGCCATCGCCGCCGCACTGGCCGGGATGCCGGCGGACGCGGTGGGGCACGCCTTCGTCGAGGTCGCCGACGCCGAGGAGCGGCAGGAGCTGACCGCGCCGCCCGGCGTGACGGTCAGCTGGCTGTTCCGCGGCGCCGCCCCGGTCGGCCGCGAACTGGTCTCCGCCGTACGGGCGCTCACGTTCCCCCCGGGCCGGGTCCAGGCGTTCGTGCACGGCGAGGCGGGCTGCGTGAAGGAGCTGCGCAAGCTGCTCCGCGTCGAGCACGCCGTCCCCCGCGAGGCGCTGTCGATCTCCGGCTACTGGCGCACCGGCCACGACGAGGACGGCTGGCAGGCCGGCAAGCGCGCCTGGAACGACCAGGTGGAGGCGGAGCAGGAGCCCGCGGCGGCGGCCTGACGCTCCATCACATCGAGGGCGGCGCGACCCAGGACGGGTCGGCGCCGCCCTTCTCCGTCCCCTCGTCCGCGGCGTCCCGCGCCACCGGTCGGCCCTCCCCGTGCTCCTCGTACCGCCGCGCCGAGCGGTCCACGTGCGCCAACCGCCGCAGCGCGGTGAGCACCGCGTCGCCCAGGACGGTCCCCACCACCACGCTCTCCACCAGCTCCTCCACGTCCGCGTGGCGCCCCACGTACGCCAGGTCGGCGTCGGCGATCCGCTCGCACGCCTCGGCGTAGTCGTCGAGCACCTCCACGAACGCGCCCTGCCCGAGGTCCTGGAAGGCGGCCAGCGCGACCGCCATCGCCTCGGCGGCCGGGTGGTCCTCCTCGGCCAGCCAGCCGCGCCGACGGATCAGCTCCGCGACCGTCCGACGGGCCCGCGGCAGCCCCTCCGGGCGGCCGGGCGGCACCGGGGTGATCGCGTCGTGCGCCGCCCCGAGCACCTTGTGCACCGACTCTCCCGGCGCGTCGACGGCGGCCAGCACCTCGCGCACCGTCGCGACCGAGAGCCCGCCGACGTCGATCAGCCCGCGGATCAGCCGCAGCCTGCGGACGTGACTCTCGTCGTAGCTGGCCTGGTTGGGGCTGGTGAGCCGGCCCGCGGGCAACAGCCCCTCGCGGACGTAGAACTTGATCGTCGGGACCGCCACGCCCGTCTCACGGCTCAACTCGCCAATGCGCATCCGACGCCCTCTTCCTCCCGGACCCCGGTCCCGGGATCCGCGTGTTCCGGAATGTCCGGGCGCCCCACCAACCACCCGGTCTTGTCAATCGACCTCTCATCATAGATAGTCGCACTATCAGATAGTGGAGAGCATCGCTATCCATAGTGCAACTATCCGCTGTTTCTCCGGGGGTTCCGTGCGCATGTCCAGATACCGTTCACTGCTCGGCTTCTCATGGGCGATGGCCGCACTGGCCGTGGTCGCGGCGATCGGGATGATCGTCGACGACCGCGTTCTGGTCGGCGCGCCGATCTGGTTCAAACCGCTGAAGTTCGCGGTGTCGTTCGCCGCCTACGGGCTGACGCTGGCCTGGATGCTGTCCCGCCGCCCCGCCCCGAGCCGGGCCGGCACCCGGGCCGCGCACACCGTCGTGGTCGCCGGCCTGATCGAGATGGCGATCATCGTCGGCCAGACGTTGCGCGGCCGGCGCAGTCACTTCAACATCGAAACCCCGCTGGACCGGGCCCTGTTCCTGGTCATGGGCGGCACCATCATCGCCCTGTGGACCGCCACCCTGGTCATCGCGGTGCTGCTGTTCCGGGCCCGGCTGGGCGACCGCGCCACGACCTGGGCGATCCGGCTCGGCGCACTGATCGCCCTGGCCGGACTGCTGCTCGGCGGGCTGATGGTGACACCCACCCCCGAGCAGCAGGCCCAGCGGGCCGCGGGCCTCGCACCCGCCCTCATCGGCGCGCACAGCGTCGGCGTCCCCGACGGCGGCCCGGCCATGCCGCTGACCGGCTGGAACACGGACGGCGGCGATCTGCGCATCCCGCACTTCGTCGGCATGCACGCCCTCCAGGCCCTGCCGCTCTTCCTCTACGCGATCGAGGCGCTGGCCCGCCGCGGCGCCCGACTGCGCGACGAGCGGGTCCGGCTGCGGCTGGTGCTCACCGCCGCCGGTTTCCTCACCGGGCTGCTCGCGCTGGTGACCTGGCAGGCACTGCGCGGCCAGGCCCTGATCCACCCCGACGCGGTCACCCTCACCGCGCTGACCGCCCTCGTCGTCGCCACCACGGCCGGTGGCTGCGCGGCGCTCCGCCGTTCCCCCACTGCCACCGCCACTGCCACCGCCACCGCCACCGAACAGACCCACCGCACAACGGAGTCGACCCGATGACCGACCGCACCCTGTTCAGTCTCGCCTTCACCCTCGCGGCCCCGTTCTGGGCCCTGCTGATCCTCGCGCCCGGCCGCCGCTGGACCGACCGGATGGCCGCCTCACCGCTGCCGATGGTGCCGGTCATCGGCGTCTACCTCGCCCTGGCGATACCGGTCCTCCCGCAGCTGTGGGCCGCGGTGAGCCGCCCGGACCTGGCCGGATTCCAGCGGCTGCTGGCCCTCGGCGGCGGCGCCGGGGCGATCTGGGCGCAGCTGATCGCCTGGGACCTCTTCCTCGGCCAGTGGATGTACCGCGAGGCGCGCACCCTGGGCATCCACCCCCTGGTGATGGGCCCGCTGCTGATCCTCACCGTCCTGCTCGCCCCCCTCGGCGTCCTGCTCTTCCTGTGCCTGCGCGGCACGCTCCGCCTACGAGGCCGGAAACGACGACCGGAGGCGTCGAACTGACGCCCCCGTCACGCAAGTTGGGGAGGCACGGGAAGCCGAGCGCGCGGCAGCAACCGGCATCCGACGGCACATGCTTTCCCGAGCAATGGTTGACGGCGCATGGACCTGCCTGTTCCACTGGCCCCATGCGACCTCAGCAACGGCTGGTCACCCGGGACCACATCGACTTCGGTCGCGTGTGGTCCGCCTCCTGTTGCCTCTGACGTCACGGTGTCGCGCCGGGCACACCGCCCCGCACACCCGCATGTCGCCCTGCCGGTATTCCCGCGCACCGCGCATGCCCTCGCATGCCCACCCACGCATGATCGACGAGAAGACGAGGCCGCACCCATGCCTGTCGAGTTCCTCGGCATAGCCGCCACCCACGACGGTTCCGAAGTCACCCCGCGCTCCGGCGCCTCCTTCGACAAGGACTACACCCTCCGACTCGCCCGCGCCCACGAGGAGTACGGCTGGGACCGGGTCCTGTTCGCCTACGGTTCCGGCTCCCCCGACCCCTCCCCGGCCGCCGCCTATGTCGCGGCCCGCACCGAGCGGCTCCAGCTCCTGGTGGCGCACCGCCCCAACGTCTCCTACCCGACGTTCGCCGCCAAGACCTTCGCCACGCTGGACCGGATCAGCGACGGCCGGCTCGCGGTGCACTTCATCACCGGCGGCAACGACCACGAGCAGCGCCGCGAGGGCGACACCCTCACCAAGGACGAGCGCTACGCCCGCACCCGCGAGTACATCCGGATCGTCAAGAAGGTCTGGACGAGCAAGGAGCCCTTCGACCACGAGGGCGCGCACTACCGCTTCCAGGACTTCGTCTCCGACACCTTCCCCGTACAGCAGCCGCATCCGCAGGTGTCGTTCGGCGGCTCGTCACCGGCGGCCTACGCGGCGGGCGGCGCCGAGGCGGACATCTACTGCCTGTGGGGCGAGCCGCTGGCGCAGACCGCCGAGCAGATCGCGTCGATCAAGGCGGCCGCCGCCGCGGCCGGCCGCACCGACGTACCCAGGATCCAGGTCGCCTTCCGGCCGATCATCGCGCCCACCGAGGAGCTGGCCTGGGAGAAGGCACACCACACCCTGGCCCGGATCAAGGCCCGCAAGGCGGGCGGGGCACTCAGCCGCCGCCATCCGCTGACGAGCCCTCAGAACGCCGGCTCGCAGCGGCTGTTGGCGGTGGCCGCGCAGGGCGAGCGGCACGACCGGGCGCTGTGGACGCCGACCGCGGCGGAGACCGGCGGCGCCGGCAACTCCACCGCCCTGGTCGGCACGCCGGAGACCGTCGCCCAGGCACTGCTGGACTACTACGACCTGGGCGTGACCATCCTCTCCGCACGCGGCTACGACCTGCTCGACGACGCCATCGACTTCGGACGGCAGGTCATCCCGATCGTCCGCGAGGAGGTCGCCAAGCGCGACGCCCGGCGCGGCACCGAACGGGCGGCGGAGCGCACGGCGTCCTGACCGCTGCCGCCGCGGCACCCGCCGGGCCGTGGCGTCGGAACATCCCGCTCCGACGCCACGGCCCGGCAGCCGGTCAGCCGGTCAGCCGGTCAGCCGACCGACGAGTACGCCACGACTCCGCGCAGCACCCCGTCCATCGCCTTGCGCGCGGACCGCGCCACCGTGCCCTCGGTCGGCGCCGCCGCCGCGATCTGCCCGAGGACGTCCACCAGCTGCTTGCACCAGCGGACGAAGTCGCCGGCCGGCATGTCCGCCTCGCTCAGCACCTCGTCGAGGCCGAAGCCGGAGGCCCAGCGGTACGCCGCCCAGGCGAACCCCAGATCGGGCTCGCGCTGGCCGACGCCCTCCGCCTGGCTGATCTTGTGGTCCTCCTCCAGGGCGTCCAGCCGGCCCCAGATGCGCACCATCTCCGCCAGCGCGTCCCGCGCCTTGCCGACCGGGAGCTTCGGCGCCACCGCGTCGTCCGCCTGCCGCGCCTCGTAGACCAGCGCCGAGGCGCAGGCCGCCAGCTCCGCGGGGCCGAGGTCCTCCCAGACGCCCTCCCGCAGACACTCGCTGGCCAGCAGGTCCAACTCGCCGTAGAGGCGGCCCAGTCGGCGACCCTCGTCGGTGACGGTGTCGCCCTCGAGGTAGTCCAGCTCGGTCAGCAGCGCGCAGATCCGGTCGAAAGTGCGGGCGATGGTGTTCGTCCGGCCCTCGATCCGGCGCTCCAACTGGCGGGTGTCCCGCAGCAGCCGGTGGTAGCGCTCCGCCCAGCGGGCGTGGTCCTCCCGCTCGTCGCAGCCGTGGCAGGGATGCGCGCGGATGTCCTTGCGCAGCCGGGCGACCTCGCGGTCGTCGGCCGCCTCCCCGCGCGGCTTGCGGTGCCGCGAGGGCACCAGGTGGCCGGCCTTGGTGCGCAGGGCGGACGCCAGATCGCGACGCGACTGCGGGCTGCGGGCGTTGAAGGTGCGCGGGATCCGCATCCGGTCCAGGGCCGCCACCGGCACCGGGAAGTCGATCGAAGCGAGCCGCTTGACCTGCCGCTCGGCGGTGAGGACCAGTGGCCGCGGGCCGTCGTGGGCGTCCAGGCCGCGGTGGCCGTTGGTCCGCCCGGAGGGCATACCGGGATCCAGCACCAGCGCCAGTCCGGCGTACTTGCCCGTCGGCACGTGGATGACATCGCCCGGCCGGAGCTTCTCCAGCGCCGCCGCGGCGGCCGCCCGCCGCTGGACCGCGCCCTGCTTGGCGAGTTCGGTCTCGCGGTCCTTCAACTCCCGCCGCAGCCGCGAGTACTCCTCGAAGTCGCCGAGGTGGCAGATCATCGCCTCGCGGTATCCGCCCAGGCCCTCCTCGTTCCGCTGCACCTGACGGGTGATGCCGACCACCGACCTGTCGGCCTGGAACTGCGCGAACGACATCTCCAGCAGCTCCCGCGAACGGTGCCGCCCGAACTGCGAGACGAGATTGACCGCCATGTTGTACGACGGCTTGAAGGACGAGCGCAGCGGGTACGTCCGGGTCCCGGCGAGACCGGCCAGCGCGGCCGGGTTCATCCCGCGCTGCCACAGCACCACCGCATGGCCCTCGACGTCGATCCCGCGCCGCCCCGCCCGGCCGGTCAGCTGGGTGTACTCGCCGGGGGTGATGTCGGCGTGCTGTTCGCCGTTCCACTTGACGAGCTTCTCCAACACCACCGACCGCGCGGGCATGTTGATGCCCAGCGCCAGCGTCTCGGTCGCGAAGACGGCCTTGACCAGGCCCTTGACGAACAGCTCCTCGACGACCTCCTTGAAGGTGGGCAGCATCCCGGCGTGGTGCGCCGCGATGCCCCGCTCCAGGCCCTCCAACCACTCGAAGTAGCCGAGCACGTGCAGGTCGTCGTCCGGAATGCCGGCCGTCCGGGCCTCGACTATCCGGCGGACCTTCTCCCGGGCCTCGGTGTCGTTGAGCCGCAGGCCGGAGTGGAGGCACTGCTGGACGGCCGCCTCGCAGCCGGCGCGGCTGAAGATGAAGGTGATCGCCGGCAGCAGCCCCTCGTTGTCCAGCCGGTCGATCACCTCGGGCCGGCTCGGCGTCCAGATCCGGGCGCGCTGCCGCCGCTCCCGCTCCCGGTCGGCCTCGCGCATCGTGCGGCCGCGCCGCTTGTCCCGGCCGAACGTCGGCCGGCTGCCCTCCATCCGGGCCAGCCGCTCCAGGTCGGGATTGACCTCGCGGCGGCTGCCGGTGGCACCGTCCCGCTCCTCGAAGAGGTCGTAGATCCGGCGACCGGCGAGGACGTGCTGCCACAGCGGGACCGGGCGGTGCTCGGAGACGATCACCTCGGTGTCGCCGCGGACGGTGTCCAACCAGTCGCCGAACTCCTCGGCGTTGGAGACCGTCGCCGACAGCGACACCAGCGTCACCGACTCCGGGAGGTGGATGATCACCTCTTCCCAGACGGCGCCGCGGAAGCGGTCGGAGAGGTAGTGCACCTCGTCCATGACGACATGACCCAGGCCGTTCAGCGACTGCGAACCGGCGTAGAGCATGTTGCGCAGCACCTCGGTGGTCATCACGACCACCGGGGCGTCGCCGTTGACGCTGTTGTCGCCGGTCAGCAGACCGACCTTCTCGGGACCGTAGCGCTTGACCAGGTCCTGGAACTTCTGGTTGGACAACGCCTTGATCGGCGTGGTGTAGAAACATTTTCGGCCCTGTGTCAGGGCCAGGTGGACGGCGAACTCGCCGACGATCGTCTTGCCGGATCCGGTGGGAGCGGCGACCAGCACACCCTTTCCGGCCTCCAGGGCCTGGCACGCCTCGACCTGGTACGCGTCCAGGTCGAAGTCGTACAGCTCCCGGAACGGCGCGAGTGCGGTGGCCTGCTCGGCCGCGCGGACTTTGGCGGCGGCATAGCGCTCAGCAGGGGACATGTCCTCGGTCATCGTGCTTACGAGACTACCGGCCACCTCTGACATCGACCGGATCTTTATGGCGGCCCTTTACCCTCCCGCCCGTCACCCGACCACTGCCCCCCACAGCAGCGGCCCCCGGCTCGAAGAGCGCGGGGGCCGCGAAATCCGTTCCGCGGAAGGTCACTTCAAGTGACCCCGCGACTACCCGTCACCTCACGTGACGTCGTCGTAACCGCGGCGCCCGTCCTTGGTTCCGTCCCCGTCGGCCTGCTCCGGCAGCATCCGGGTCGGCGCGACCGGCTCGATCGCCTCGATGTCGGTGGGCGTCAGGTCGAGCTCGGACGCCTCGTCGTCGGCCAGTTCCCGGTCGGGGTTGGCCAGCCGCCGGCGGCGGTCGTTGAACAAGCAGATGCCCACGGCGCCGAAGTACAGCAGCACGATCGGCGCGGCCAGCAGCGACATCGTCAGCGGGTCACCGGTCGGCGTGGCGACCGCCGCGAAGATCGTGATGCCCAGCACCATGAACCGCCACCAGCTCAGCACCCGCTTACCGGTGAGCACGCCACCGAAGTTCAGCAGCACCAGCAGCAGCGGCAGCTCGAAGGACAGCCCGAAGACCAGGACCATCCGCGTGACGATGTCGAAGAAGTCGTCGGCCGGGAAGAGGTTGGACCAGTCGCTCGGGGTCAGGCCGACCAGCGCGCCCGCGGTGGTCGGCAGCACCGCGTAGGCGAGGTAGGCGCCACCCAGGAAGAGCGGCGCACCGGCGGCCACGAAGCTCAGCGCGTACTTCTTCTCGTGCTTGTGCAGGCCGGGAGCGAGGAAGGCCCACAGCTGGTAGAGCCAGAGCGGGCTGGCTGCGACCAGGCCCACGGTCAGCGACAGCTTGAGCATGATCGTGAACGGCGCGATGAAGCCGTTCGCGACGATCTCCGCGCACGGATGGGGCTGCCCACCGGCGGAAACACCACCCTTGGGGCAGCCCACGGCGGCGATGGTCGGCCCGGTGATGAAATGGGCGATGGGGTCGTACTGCCACATGGCGACGACGGTGACCACGAGGATCGCGAGCACCGATTTCAGCAGCCGGTTGCGCAGCTCACGCAGATGCGCCGCGAGGGGCATCCGCCCCTCGGGGTCCTTCTGCTGATTGCGGGCAGACTTGAGCAACCCACTTCCTCGTCTCGTACGTCAGCCGCACCGACGGCGTCGGCACGGCCGGGATCGGCTGGGTCAGCTCTGGTTGGTGCGGTTCGGCTCTGCCACGGGGCGCGAGCTGGCCACGTCACCGGGCGCAGCCTGAATCGTACGAGGCGCCTGCTGGGCAGCGTCGGCCGGAGCCTGCGACGCGGTGCCGGCGTCAGCCGTCCGCTCCGCCTCGCTCTCCTTCTTCATCGCCTTGGCCTCGCTCTTGAGGATGCGGGCCGACTTGCCGAGCGAACGCGCCATGTCCGGAAGCTTCTTCGCGCCGAACAGCAGGAAGATCACGGCGATGATCAGCAGAATCTCGGGGAGCCTCAGGTTGGCTAGCATGTGCGACTACCTTCTCGCCGGGGCGGCGTCTCCTGTGGTGCCTGCCGATGGAGTCGGACTGGCGTCCTGGTGGTGCCTCGATCGTAACGTTCGGCGGTGAACGTCCGGCAATCCCCGTGCATCCTGTGGATTGACCGCGCCACCGCGGTATCTGAACCGCTGAGCAGCCTACCTTCCGGACGTCCGCGTCAGCAGGGTGCTGCCGCCGTCAGCTACGGTCGCGTCCCACGTCGTGCATCCGGGAGGCGAGCGGCACCGCGGCGCGTTCCAGGTCCTGTGCGGCCCGCTGGATCCGCTCGGTCGCCGTGCCGACCTCCCTGGCCAGCCGCCGCACCTCCGCGAAGACACGGATGGCGAGGACTCCGAGGACGGCGATCCCCAGGAAACCGAGGGCGACAGCGATCATGGGCCAGAGCATGGGGCGAGCCTATCGGGCCGCTCCGGCCCGACGGGCCCGGCGGACGGCGCGCGGCACCGATCAGCCAGTGTGCAACCGCAGCGTGCGCACCCCGCCACCGGTCAGCAGCTCGACGATCCGCTCCCCGGCCGGCCGGCGCACCGCCCGGCCGCAGTCGGGGCAGGTGAAGGAGTAGAAGGTGGTGCGGCGGCTGGCGCCGATGGCCAGCCGGAAGGCGTCCGAGGCGAGCTCGAAGCGCCCTCGGCACTCCGGGCAGGCCGCCTTGAAGAGCACCGGAGCGGCCATGTCCGCCAGAGTGGTCGTCGCCATCGTGGTCGTCATCCTTCGCTGCCTCCTACGGTCATCGGTGCGCCGGCCCGCCGCCAGGGCGGGCCGGTCTCACTCGCCGTACGCCGTGAGCGCCTGCCGGGCGGCCTGCCGGGCGCTGGCCGCCAGCGCCGGCGGCGACACGATCCGGCCGTCCCCGCCCAGCCGGAGCGCCAGCCGGCGCAGCGACGCCGGGTCGGGCGTGCGCAGGGTGATCCGCAGGCCCCCGTCGGGGAGTTCCTCGGCACTGTCGTGCGGGTAGTACTCGGCGACCCATCGGCCGCCGGGCCCGACCTCGATGGCGACCTCGGGATCCTCGGCCGCGGGCTGGACCAGCCCTTCCGACAGGTCGCGCAGCTCGACCGGCGGCGGGTCGGCGGGCGCGTCCAGCAGTCTGATCTCGGCGACCCGGTCGAGGCGGAAGGTGCGCCGGGCCTCGGAGAGCCGGCACCACGCCTCCACGTAGGTGTGGCCGACGGCGAAGAGCCGGATCGGGTCCACCTCGCGCTCGGTCAGCTCGTCGCGGGCCGGGGAGTAATAGCGCAGCCACAGCCGACGCCGCTCGGCGATGGCGCGGTCCACGTCGGCGAAGACCCCGCCCTCGGACTCGAAGGTCACCGACAGCCGGGAGCTGGCCCCGGCCGCCTCGCCGGCCGCCGCCTCCAGCTTGGCGGTGGCCCGCAGCAGCGCCTGCCGGTCGCCCTCGCGCAGCCCGGGGAGGGTGGCCACCGCGCGGGCCGCCACCAGCAGCGCGGTGGCCTCGTCGGCGGCCAGCCGCAGCGGCTCGGCGACGTCGTCGGGGTTGTGCCACCAGATCCGGTCGCCGTCGGTGTCGATGTCCATCAGATCGCCGCCGCGGAAGCTCGTCCCGCACATCGGCAGCACGTCGAGGTCGGCGATCAGCTCGTCCTCGGTGATGCCGAAGGCCCGGGCGACGTCGTTGACGCGGGCGCCGGGGCGCTCGCGCAGATAGGTCACCAGCGACAGCATCCGGCGGGTCTGGTCGATCGCGTTCGTAGCCATGTTCCGTCCCCCACTCAGCCCTTGGCCACCGCGCGCAGCCGGTCGATGACCTCGGCCCGCAGCTCCGCCGGTTCCAGTACGACCACATCGGGCCCGAACTCCACCAGCCAGGCGTCGAGTCCGTGCCCGTAGGGGATCTCCAGCTCGTCCCAGTCACCGTCCAGCGCGCGGACGGCCAGCGCCCGGGCGCGCAGCGGATAGCCGTGCCCGGTGCGGAGCTTGATCCGCGCGGTGCCGGTGGCGGTCTCCCCCGCCCAGCGCTCGACGGTCTCGCGGACGGTGACGTGGTCGGGCACCGGCGCGGTGAACTTCCCCTGCCGGGAACGGACCTTGCCGGTGATCCGGGAGAGCCGGAAGACCCGCTCGGCGCCGCGGTCCCGGTCCCAGCCGGCGACGTACCAGTGGCCGCGCCAGCACTCCAGGATCCAGGGCTCGATGTGCCGCTGCTCGGGGTGGGCGGCGTTGGACTTGCGGTAGTCGAAGACGACCGGGCGGCGGTCCCGGCAGGCCAGCATCAGCGGTTCGAAAGCCGCCTCGTGGGTGGGGATGCGGGGCTCCAGCGCGCTGTGCGGCGCTGCCGCCTCCACCTCGTCGCGCTCCCCGGCCAGCGGCATCCCGGCGGCCCGCAGCTTCTGCAGGGCGCCACTGGCCGCGCCGGCCAGCCGGGCCTGCTGCCAGACCTTGGCGGCCAGCCCGAGGGCCGCGGACTCCTCGGCGTCCAGCGTGATCGGGGGCAGCCGGTTGCTGTCGCGGCGGGCGAGGTAGCCGACCTCGCCGTCGATGCCGTCCACGGTCTCGATGACCAGGCCCAGCTCGCGCAGGTCGTCCTTGTCCCGCTCGAACATCCGGTTGAAGGAGTCGTCGCCGGCGGTGCTCCCCGTCCCGAAGCCCGTCCCCGCGCCCGGCCCGAAGGCTTCGACATAGGCCTCGATCGAAGACCGCAGCTCGTGCTTGCTCAGCGGGCGTCGCGTCCCCAGCAGGCACAGCGCCAGATTCATCAGCCGCTCGGCCTTGGCAATCGCCATCGACGCCCTTTCTCGTTGGCTCCCAACGGGTGACCGTACCGCCCTGGGTGCGTACCGCAAAAGCGGAGGGCCCGCGCCGGTCGGCGCGGACCCTCACTGCGTCCTACGGGCGTCTCAGACGGCGACCAGGTCGCAGACGAAGATCAGCGACTCGTTGGGCGCGATCCGGCCACCGCCGGCGCCGCGCTCACCGTAGGCGAGGTGCGGCGGGATGGTCAGCCGACGCCGGCCGCCCACCTTCATGCCCTGCACACCCTGGTCCCAACCCGCGATGACCTGACCGGCGCCCAGCTGGAACTGGAGCGGCTTGCCGCGGTTCCAGCTCGCGTCGAACTCCTCGCCGGTGCTGAAGGAGACGCCGACGTAGTGCACGGAGACCATGTCCCCGGCCTTGGCGACCGGCCCGTCGCCCTCCCACAGGTCCACGATCTCCAGGTCAGTGGGAACCGGGCCCTCGGGGAAGTCGATCTCGGGCTTGTCGATGTTCACGTATGTGCTCCTACTTGCGAATCTTTGCGATTACCGGGTCAGTCTGGCAGATCGCGCAGGTCACCCGGGTCAGACCGTGCCGACGATGTCGACCACGAAGACCAGGGTGTTCTTCGCCAGCTCGTGCTGCGGGCTGGCGCCGTAGCCCAGCTTCGGCGGGATCACGATCTCCACCCGGTCCCCGACGTGCTTGCCGACCAGCGCCTGGTCCCAGCCCTGGACGACCTGCCCGGTGCCGATCTGGAAGGCGGTCGCGCCACCGTGGTCCCACGACGAGTCGAACTTCTTCCCGTCCTCCCACTTCACGCCGGTGTACTGGGCGATCAGGCCGTCACCGGCCTTGACCTCCGGGCCCTTGCCCTGGATCAGCACCTGCTGCTTGAGGTCGGTGGGCGCCTTCTCCCCCTTGGGGATGGTGATCGTCGCGGCCTTGTCGTCCTCGGCCTTGGCCTCCGGCATCCCGTCCTCCGGCGCCGCCTGGGTGCCCTCGGCCTTCGCCTTCTTGTCCACCTTCTTCGCGCCGACCACGTCGACGACCCAGACCAGGCCGTCCTCCGGCTTGATCCCCGACTGCGGGTTAAGGCCCTCGCCGATCAGCGCCTTGGCGGTGCCCTCGACCTCGAACCGGCCGCCGACCTTCTGCCCGGCCGCGGCGGTCAGCACCTTCGGCGGCAGCATCTGCTGCGTCATCTGGTCGGTGACCTCGGTGACGACCTGGGTGCGCGCCGCACCCGGCTTGGCGCCCGGCTGCGGCGTCCAGCTGCTACCGAGGTTCTGGCCCTTCATGGTCTGCGCGGAGAAGTCCAGCCGCACCAGGTCGCCCTTGTTGACCACCGCGCCCTTGCCCTCGACCAGGGTCTTGGTGACGGCCTTGTCGGCCGGCTTGGCGTCCTTGGGCACGGAGATCGTCGGCTTCGCACCGGGCTTGCCCGTCACCTTGACCACCGCCTCGTCGGAGGTCTTGCCGTCGTCGGACCCGCAGGCGGCGGTGAGGAGCAGAACGGGCACCGCCAGCGCGGCAGCGACGGCGCGACGGGTGTGCGTGGCGAAGGGGCGGGGGAAGCGCCCCCCGGGAGAATTCAGCATCTGTCCAACTCGGGCTCGTGGGGTAGATGGGCAATGCCCGCCACTCTACGACCTGTCGCTGTGGCCGCTTCCGGTAAACACAGCGGCCCGGCCCGACACGACGATGCGCCGGGAGCATTCACGCTCCCGGCGCACCCTTGCGCATTCCGGACACTCACATTCCGGCGATCAGCTTCTCCACCCGGTCGTCCACGGAACGGAACGGGTCCTTGCACAGGACCGTGCGCTGTGCCTGGTCATTGAGCTTCAGATGCACCCAGTCGACCGTGAAATCACGACGCTGTTCCTGGGCCCGGCGAATGAAGTCGCCGCGCAACCGCGCGCGCGTGGTCTGCGGCGGAACCGACTTGCCCTCGAAGATCTTCAAGTCGTTGCAGATCCGCGCCGCTTGCCCCTTCCGCTCCAGGAGGTAGTAAAGACCCCGGCGGCGGTGGATGTCGTGATACGCGAGGTCTATCTGGGCCACGCGCGGATGGGACATGCTGATGTTGTGCTTCGCGCGATACCGCTCGATGAGCTGATGTTTCATCACCCAGTCGATCTCGGTCGCAATACGGTCCAGCTCCTGGTCGCGAACGGCTTCCAGCGTGCGGCCCCACAACTCCAGGACGCGCTCGACGGTGCCGGTGCGGATTCCGCGGCGGTCGCAGAAATCCACGGCCTTTTCGTAGTACTCCTGTTGCACTTCGAGCGCGGACGCCTCACGTCCGCTGGCCAACCGCACCTTGCGCTGTCCGGTGGTGTCATGACTGACCTCGCGGATCGCCCGGATCGGGTTCTCCAGCGTCAGATCGCGCATGACGGTGCCCGCCTCGATCATCCGCAGCACGAGGTCGGTGGCGCCGACCTTGAGCATCATCGTGGTCTCGGACATGTTGGAGTCACCGACGATGACGTGCAGACGGCGGTAGCGCTCGGCGTCCGCGTGCGGTTCGTCCCGGGTGTTGATGATCGGCCGGGAGCGGGTGGTCGCCGAGGAGACGCCCTCCCAGATGTGCTCGGCGCGCTGACTGACGCAGTAGACCGCGCCACGCGGCGTCTGCAGCACCTTGCCGGCGCCGCACAGCAGCTGCCGGGTGACGAGGAACGGAATGAGGATGTCCGCGAGCCGGGAGAACTCGCCGTGCCGGGCCACGAGATAGTTCTCGTGGCAGCCGTAGGAGTTTCCCGCCGAATCGGTGTTGTTCTTGAAGAGATAGACGTCGCCCGCGATTCCCTCCTCGTGCAGGCGGCGTTCGGCGTCGACGAGCAGACCTTCGAGAATGCGTTCGCCGGCCTTGTCGTGGGTGACCAGCTCGGTCACGTTGTCGCACTCGGGAGTTGCGTATTCCGGGTGTGAACCCACGTCCAAGTACAGGCGGGCGCCGTTCCGCAGGAAGACATTGCTGCTGCGGCCCCATGACACGACACGGCGGAAGAGGTACCGCGCCACTTCGTCAGGCGACAGTCGGCGCTGTCCCCTGAACGTGCACGTGACGCCGTACTCGTTCTCCAGCCCGAAAATGCGGCGGTCCATGACTGAACATTACGCCTGATGGCCTGCTCTGAAACCGGGTTCGACGGCCCCGTTTCGATCATTTTCCGCCCGGACCGCACCGGCGGCGGGCATCACCGGTTCCCCGAGGAATCGCTTCATCGACAAAAGCACCAGCAGCGCGGCGACTCCGGAGGCGCCGGCGACCGCGAACCCCGAGGCCGGTCCGCCGTCCTCCAGCACCGGGCCGGCCACCGAGGCGCCCACCGCCGAGCCGACCCCGAACGTCGTCACCAACCAGGAGAACGCCTCCGTCACCGTCCCCTTGGGCGCATGCCGGTCCACCACCACGAACGCGCAGGCCAGGGAAGGCGCGAGGAACACCCCGGCGAGACCGGTCAGCGCCGTCATCCCGGCCACCCCGGGCACCAGGAACAGCGGGAGATAGCCCAGCGACAGCAGCGCCACGAGCAGCCGCAGTCGCGCCTCCGGACGCCCCGGCCACTGCCGGGCGCCGTAGACCAGGCCACCGAGCAGCGCGCCCAGGCCGAGCGCGGAGAGCAGACAGCTGGAGACCATCCCGCCGCCGTGCCGGTCGGAGTAGGCGACCGCCGCCACCGCGATCGACCCCAGCGCCAGCCCGACGAAGAAGAACGCGCCGATCAGCACCAGCATCCCGGGCGAGCGCAGGGCGCCGAGCCAGTGCGCGTCCCGGGGCGCGCTGCGCCACTGCCGCGACGGCGCGGAGACCACGACGGAGAGCGCGCCGAGCACCCCGATCGCGTTGATCACCAGCAGCGCCGCCCCGGGCGACCAGGCCGCCACGCAGAGCGTGACCAGCAACGGCCCGACCGCGAACATGACTTCCTGGGCCACCGCGTCGAGCGCGTACGCGGCGTGCACCCGGTCCGCCCGCTGGAGCACCCCGGGCCACAGCGCCCGCAGCCCGCCCTCCAGCGGCGGGGTGAAGAACCCGGCGATCGCCACCGCACCGTAGGCGGCCCAGCGCGGCTCCACCCCGACGGCGGCGAGCAGCGCCATGCCGAGCGCGGAGAGCACCGAGGCGGGCAGCATCACCCGGGGCTGGCCGTAGAGATCCACCGCGCGGCCGAGCAACGGCTGGCCGATGGCGTTGCAGACGCCGTAGATCGCGGACAGCGCGCCGGCCAGGGCGTAGCTGCCGCCCTGACCCCGGACGAAGAGCACCAGCGCCAGCGCCGCGGTGGCGTTCGGCAACCGGCCGATCAGGGTCCCGGCCAGCAGCCGGGCGGCATACCGGGTCCTGAGCAAATCCGCATATCCCGCGGCCACGCCTGCCCCTCTCCGCCCGGTCCGACGCCGGGACGTGTTACGTATAACTTGCGGCGTCATACGTACCATGGCGGCAACCCGCGGGTCCACCCCGCAGTGCCGGACCCAAGGAGTGACGCACCCGGTGAGCAGCCACGAGGGCGCCGCGCCCACCGTCCCCGAACTCGCGCGGACAGGCACCCCCGGCCGGGCCGCCGCCCGGGTCACCAGCCGCGACGTCGCCCGCGCCGCCGGCGTCTCGCAGGCCGCGGTCTCCCTGGTCCTCGGCGACAAATGGCGCGGTCGGGTCTCCCCCGGCAAGGCCGAGGCGGTCCGGGCCGCCGCCCGCGAACTGGGCTACCGCCCCAACCTCGCCGCCCGCAGCCTGCGCACCGGCCGCACCCGCACCGCGCTGCTCGTCGTCCCCGCGCTCACCACGGAGTTCTTCGCGCGGGTCTATACGGGAGCCGCCCGGATCGCCGCCGACCACGACTTCGGCGTGGTCCTCTACCCCTCGCCCGAGGGCATCGGCCCGGCCCGCGACCCGTTCGCCTCCGCCTCGGCCGCCCTGGACGGCGTGATCGCCTCGTCGATGGCGGCCGACGCCCTGGCCGCGCTGCGCACCGCCGGACTGCCGCTGGTCATGCTCGACAGCGACCCGGGCGACGCCACCGCCTCGGCCACCGTGAACCTCGACATCGCCGACGGCGTGCGGCAGTTGGCCGCCCACCTCACCGGCCTCGGACACCGCCGGATCGCCCATCTCGCGGCCGACGTGGACTCCTGGACCTTCGCCGTCCGCACCCGGACCCTCACCGACGCCCTGGCCGGCACCCCGGACGTGGTCGTGCACCGGGTGCCCACCGCGCTGGGCGTGGACGCCGGCCTGCGGGCCGCACACACCGCGCTGACCGCCCCCGGGCCCCGCCCCACCGCCCTGCTGTGCGACGACGACATCATCGCCGCCGGCGCCTGCAAGGCGGTGCGCCGGCTCGGCCTGCGGATCCCCGAGGACGTCTCGGTCACCGGCTTCGACGACCTGGCCCTCGCCGTGGCCGTGGAGCCGGAACTGACGACCGTGCGGCTGCCCGCCGAGGAGTTCGGCGAGGCGGGGATGCGGGCCCTGATGGCCGTCCTGGACGGCGCCCCGACCGATGCCGCCACCCTCCCCGTCGCCCTCGTCCCGCGCGGCTCCACGGCGCCGCCGCCGGGCGCCCCGCACAACACCGCGCGCCCCGGCGGGTGATGACCCACCGGGGCGCGCGGTCCGGGCGGCCGGCCCGGAAGCGGTGTGCCGCGGTCCTCAGTCGTCCGCGGCGCCGGACTCCGGCTCGTCGCCGTCCGCCGCGGACGCACCTGAGCCGTTCTTCCGCGCGGCGCCGCCCTTGCCGGCGCCCTTGCCGTTCCCGTCGGAGGGGCCGGTGCCCGAGGACTCCCCCGTGCTCTCCGTGGGCCCGTCCTTCTCCTGCTCCCCGGCGGCGTGTTCGTCCAGCAGCCGGGACAGCTGCCGCCCCAGGACCCGCTTGAACTTCCGCTTCTGCGGGCGGGTGCGGTCCAGCACCGCCACTTCGAGGTGCTCGGCGGTCAGCGTGCGCTCGCCGCCGTTGGTGTCCCGGGAGAGCGAGTCCACCGCCAGCCGGAGCGCCTCCGCCAGGGTCATGCCGTCCCGGTGGCGCTGGTCGAGGTAGCTGCTGATCTGGTCGGCGTTGCCGCCCACCGCGACCGAGCCGTGCTCGTCCACGATCGAGCCGTCGTGCGGCAGCCGGTAGATCTGGTCGTCCTCGGGGGCGTTGCCGACCTCGGCGACGATCAGCTCGACCTCGTAGGGCTTCTCGGCCGCGCTGGAGAAGATCGTGCCGAGCGTCTGGGCATAGACGTTAGCCAGCCCGCGGGCGGTCACGTCCTCCCGGTCGTAGGTGTAACCACGCAGGTCGGCGTAGCGGACGCCGCCGATCCTCAGGTTCTCGAACTCGTTGTACTTGCCGACCGCCGCGAAGGCGATCCGGTCGTAGATCTCGCTGACCTTGTGGAGGGCGCGGGAGGGATTCTCGGCGACGAAGAGCACGCCGTCGGTGTACTGCAGCACCACCACGCTACGACCGCGCGCGATGCCCTTGCGGGCGTACTCGGCGCGGTCGGCCATGGCCTGCTGGGGTGAGACATAGAACGGCGTCGACACCGGCTATCCGTCCCTTCCTGTCAAAAGCTCTCTCGCTGTCTGGGGGCGCACCGCGGAACCATCCGTCCCGTCAGAGCAGCGCGGCGCGCGGGCCGTCGGGCTGGTCGAGGCGGCGCTCGTGCACGGCACGGGCGATCTCCGAGACCTCGGCCTCGGTCAGCTTCTTGAAGCCCTCTTCGGTGATCGCCGTGACGATCGGGTAGATCCGCCGCGCCATGTCCGGCCCACCGGTCGCCGAGTCGTCGTCGGCGGCGTCGTAGAGCGCCTGCACGACGGCGGTGGCGGCCTGATGCTCCGTGAAGTCCTCCCGGAAGAGCTTCTTGAGCGCGCCGCGCGCGAAGACCGAGCCGGAGCCGGTCGCCGCGAAGCCGTGCTCCTCCGAGCGCCCGCCGGTGACGTCGTAGGAGAAGATCCGGCCCTTCTCGCGGTCGAGGTCGTAGCCGGCGAACAGCGGCACCACGGCGAGGCCCTGCATGGCCATCCCGAGGTTGCTGCGGATCATCGTCGAGAGCCGGTTCGCCTTGCCCTCCAGGGAGAGTTGGGCCCCCTCGACCTTCTCGAAGTGCTCCAGTTCCAGCTGGAACAGCTTGACCATCTCCACCGCGAGACCGGCCGTGCCCGCGATGCCGACCGCCGAGTACTCGTCGGCCGGGAAGACCTTCTCGATGTCGCGCTGTGCGATGACGTTGCCCATCGTCGCCCGGCGGTCGCCGGCGAGCACCACACCGCCGGGGAACGAGGCCGCCACGATGGTCGTGCCGTGCGGGGCCTCGATGACCCCCTGCACCGACGGCAGCGGGCGGTTGCCCGGCAACAGTTCGGGCGCGTGCCGCCCGAGGAAGTCCACGAAGGACGAGGATCCAGGCGTCAGGAAGGCAGCCGGCAGACGCCCGGTGCTTGGAGTGTTGGCTTCCACACGTTTCCTTCCGGATACTCGGCCGCCCGCCCGAGGTACGTCCGGCCGACTCCTTGAATTGACCCAAGGTTGCGTTGCAGCTGAAGCAGCGTACGCCTCGGACCCTACCCGCCCCGGAGCCGTGATCCACATCGTGGGATCCCGATATCGAACGGACCGGGCGGCACCGCCCGAAGCCATGCGCGCCGGCCGGGCGCCGTGCGTGGGAATTCCTCTTCCCCCCGCGCACGGCACACCGACCGGCGAGCGTCAGATATATGCGCCCGATTTGCGGTTACTGTCCGCCTTTTTGGACAAATGACCGCACGAAATCCTCAGCGTTTTCTTCGAGGACGTCGTCGATCTCGTCCAGGACGGAATCCACGTCGTCGGACAATTTCTCCTGGCGTTCCTTGAGGTCCCCCGACGCCTCCGCGTCCTGCGTCTGCTCCTCGACCTCTTCGGTGGACCGGGTGGCCCGCTGCTGTCCGCCGCCGCTGTCCTTGGTCGCCATATCCCTCACCCCGCTCGGTTTGCCCCGCTCGATGTGACCTTCAAGATCCGACCCTACAAGCAGGGTCCGACATCGGCCCTGCACTTGCTGCAACGCCCGGGAGTCACCTCGATGATTCCCGCACCGCGGTCGTTTCAGCCGTGGATCAGCCGTGGATCATGGTGCATTTGCCATGAACCTGCCCCGCTTCAGCGTCCGGACAACGTCCTGACCAGCTCTTCTGCCGTCCGACAGCGGTCCAGCAGCTCCTTCACGTGCTTACGGGTCCCACGCAGCGGCTCCAACGTGGGCACCCGCTGCAGAGAGTCACGACCGGGCAGATCGAAGATGACCGAATCCCAGGAGGCGGCGGCCACGTCGTCCGCGTACTGCTCCAGGCAGCGGCCGCGGAAGTAGGCCCTGGTGTCCTCCGGGGGCTTCAGCTCGGCCTGTTCGACCGCCGGCTCGTCCAGCAGCCGCTTCATCCTGCCGCGGGCCACCAGACGGTTGTACAGGCCCTTCTCGGGGCGCACGTCGGCGTACTGGAGGTCGATGAGGTGCAGCCGCGCGGCGTCCCAGTCCAGGCCGTCACGACGGCGGTAGCCCTCCATCAGCTCCCGCTTGGCGACCCAGTCCAGCTCGCCCGACAGGCTCATCGGGTCGTTCTCCAGCCGTCCCAGCACGTCCTCCCAACGGGAGAGCACGTCCCGGGTCTGCTCGTCGGCGTCCGCGCCGTAGCGGTCCTCGACGTACTTGCGGGCCAGCTCGAAGTACTCCATCTGGAGCTGCACCGCGGTCAGCGTGCGCCCGCTGCGGAGGGAGATCAGATGGCGCAGCGACGGGTCGTGCGAGACGTGGTGGAGGGTGCGTACCGGCTGGTCGACGGCGAGATCGACGGCGATGAAGCCGTCCTCGATCATGGACAGCACCAGCGCGGTGGTGCCCAGCTTCAGGTACGTCGAGATCTCGGAGAGGTTGGCGTCGCCGATGATCACGTGCAGCCGGCGGTACTTCTCGGCGTCCGCGTGCGGCTCGTCGCGGGTGTTGATGATGGGCCGCTTGAGGGTCGTCTCCAGGCCCACCTCCACCTCGAAGTAGTCGGCGCGCTGGCTGAGCTGGAAACCGTGCTCGTGGCCGTCCTGGCCGATGCCGACGCGTCCGGCGCCGGTGACCACCTGCCGGGAGACGAAGAACGGCGTCAGGTGGCGCACGATGTCCGAGAACGGGGTCTCCCGTTTCATCAGGTAGTTCTCGTGCGTCCCGTAGGAGGCGCCCTTGTTGTCGGTGTTGTTCTTGTAGAGGTGGATGGGCTGGGCACCGGGGACCTGGGCCGCGCGCTCGGCGGCCTCGGCCATGATCCGCTCGCCGGCCTTGTCCCACAGGACCGCGTCCCGCGGGTTGGTGACCTCGGGCGCGCTGTACTCGGGGTGTGCGTGGTCGACGTAGAGCCTGGCCCCGTTGGTGAGGATGACATTGGCCAGGCCGATGTCCTCGTCCGTCAGCTGGCTGGAGTCGGCGGCCTCGCGGGCGAGGTCGAAGCCGCGGGCGTCCCGCAGCGGGTTCTCCTCCTCGAAGTCCCAGCGGGCACGTCGTGCCCGGTGCATCGCCGCCGCGTAGGCGTTGACGACCTGGGACGAGGTGAGCATGGCATTGGCGTTCGGGTGGCCGGGGACGGAGATCCCGTACTCCGTCTCGATGCCCATTACTCGCCGTACGGTCATGCGGCCCTCCTTGCCCGGCGGCGCCCCCGGATGGGGCAGGCGCTCGAAAACCGCTGCGCTTCCGGTCCGTGTGCGTTCCCCGCGTCCGCACAGCGAGACGCAGCGGTACCGAAGAGCCTAGAACGCCTTTGCGGCGCTGGGGAGATCATTACAGTCATTGCTCCAGTCCGGTTTTCCCCGATCCGTCGCCGGCTCGCCGGGGCGATCCGCCGCCCCCGGAAATGCGTCCGGCTGCGGACGCCCCGTGCAGGACATCCGCAGCCGGCGAGCGGTGTTACAGGTATTGGCCGGTATTCGCCACCGTGTCGATGGAGCGACCGGTGTCCGCGCCCTGCTTTCCGGTGACCAGGGTGCGGATGTAGACGATCCGCTCACCCTTCTTTCCGGAGATCCGGGCCCAGTCGTCCGGGTTGGTGGTGTTGGGCAGGTCCTCGTTCTCCTTGAACTCGTCCACGCATGCCTGGAGGAGGTGGGAGACCCGCAGACCTTTCTGGTTGTGCTCCAGGAAAGCCTTGATGGCCATCTTCTTGGCACGACCCACGATGTTTTCGATCATCGCGCCGGAGTTGAAGTCCTTGAAGTAGAGGACTTCCTTGTCACCATTGGCATAGGTGACCTCCAGGAAACGGTTTTCCTCGGATTCCGCGTACATCTGCTCGACGACCGACTGGATCATTCCGCTGACCGCCGCCTTACGGGAATTCCCGTGCTCGGCGAGATCGTCGGAGTGCAGCGGGAGCCTTTCCGTGAGGTACTTCGAGAAGATGTCCTTGGCGGCCTCCGCGTCCGGACGCTCGATCTTGATCTTCACGTCGAGGCGACCGGGGCGCAGGATCGCGGGGTCGATCATGTCCTCGCGGTTCGAGGCGCCGATCACGATCACGTTCTCCAGGCCCTCGACGCCGTCGATCTCGGAGAGCAGCTGCGGGACGATGGTGTTCTCCACGTCCGAGCTGACTCCGGAGCCACGGGTCCGGAAGAGGGAGTCCATCTCGTCGAAGAAGACGATGACGGGCGTGCCCTCGCTGGCCTTCTCCCTGGCCCGTTGGAAGACCAGGCGGATGTGCCGCTCGGTTTCGCCGACGTACTTGTTGAGCAGCTCGGGGCCCTTGATGTTCAGGAAGAAGCTCTTCCCGGCGGGCTGCCCGGTCACCTCGGCGACCTTCTTGGCAAGGGAGTTGGCGACCGCCTTGGCGATGAGGGTCTTGCCACAGCCGGGCGGGCCGTAGAGCAAGACGCCCTTGGGCGGGCGGAGTTCGTGCTCCTTGAAGAGGTCCGGGTAGAGGTAGGGGAGCTCGACCGCGTCCCGGATCAGCTCGATCTGACCGCTCAGACCGCCGATCTTGGTGTAGTCGATGTCCGGGACCTCTTCGAGGACCAGCTCCTCGACCTCGCTCTTGGGGATGACCTCGTAGACGTAGCCGGAGCGGGAGTCGAGCAGCAGGGCGTCGCCGGGGCGGATGGTGATGTCCAGCAGCGGCTCGGCGAGCCGCACCACCCGCTCCTCGTCGGTGTGCCCGATGACCAGCGCGCGCTCGCCGTCCTCCAGGACTTCCTTGAGGGTGACGATGTCGCCGGCACTCTCGAACTCCATGGCCTCGACCACGTTGAGTGCTTCGTTGAGCATCACCTCTTGGCCGCGCCGGAGGTCCTCGGCCTCGACGCTGGGGCTGACGTTCACCCGGAGCTTGCGGCCCCCGGTGAAGATGTCGACGGTGCCGTCCTCGTTCGCCTGCAGGAAGACGCCGAAACCGGCGGGCGGCTGCGCGAGCCGGTCGACCTCCTCCTTGAGGGCGACGATCTGGTCGCGGGCCTCGCGGAGCGTATTGGCGAGGCGTTCATTCTGAGCGGAAACGCCGGCCAGGTTGGTCTGCAGCTCGACGATCCGCTCTTCGAGAATCCTCGTGTGCCGCGGAGAGTCGGCGAGCTTGCGTCGCAGGACGGCGATCTCCTGCTCAAGATAGGCAACCTGACCGGCTGGATCTTCAGACCCGCGCCCCGGCCGGATGCCGCGGTTGATGTCGTCGTCGTGGGCTGCCACGGTCCTCACCTCCTCCAAGGAGCTGGACGCTTCCAGACCCTACCTGGGCCGGTGCAGGTTGAAACCCCTAGATCGAAAAGACTGTCGGGGTGTGTCCGATCTTCACCCTTGCGCACGTCCTCACGCCAGGGGAATACCCACCCAACAACATCGGAAAGCGAGCGGTTGTATCGTCGAGTCGGTCAACACCCGTCAGGGCTGGCGCCACTTAGGCAAAAACGGTTCACGTACGCAAGAACGGCAGGCGAGATGACCGCGCAGGACGAAGCACCGGAGCTGGAAGTCTGGATCGACCAGGACCTGTGCACCGGGGACGGGATCTGCGCGCAGTACGCGCCGGAGGTCTTCGAGCTGGACATCGACGGCCTGGCGTACGTCAAGAGCCCCGACGACGAGCTCCTGCAGGAGAAGGGCGCCACAACCCGCGTGCCGTTGCCGCTGCTCAATGACGTGCGGGACTCGGCCAAGGAGTGCCCCGGCGACTGCATCCACGTGCGCCGGGTCGCGGATCTCGTCGAGGTCTACGGGCCGGACGCGGAGTGACCGGCCGCGCCGACGCCGAGTAGACACGGCGCGGACGCGGCGTAGAGACGACGTAGGCACGGCGTAGCGGAACACGGGACGCCCGCACGCCGTGTGAGGAATCAGGCACCCTCGGTTGCCGTATCGGCGGGGAGTTCGCTCTGGACGAACTTCCCGCCTTGCCATTGCCACTTGACGGTCTTGTGCACGTCCGGCATGTAGCGCGGCACGTCAGGTGAGGAATAGCCCTGGACGGTCGCGGAGACGACGCGGCCCTCCAGGTCGATGTCCTGGACGGAGAGCCGCTGGGCGGGCGCCAGGAGCGTCGCCACGATGCGTGGAGCGGCCTTGGGGTCCGAGGGCTGGGCGAGGACGTAGACGCCGCTGGGTGGGGTGCCGGCCCCGCTGTGGCAGCGGACCACGGCGACGGTCTGGATGCCGCCCGCGCCGTCGAGGTCCCCGGAGACCTTGCGGACCACGTCGAGGCGGTTGGGTCCGCAGTTGACGGGGAAGGCCACCCGGCCCGGGTCGGGGGCCGCCGCGGCGACCGGGGCGTCCTTGACGGACGACGCACTGGCGGCGTTGGCGGTGGCACTGGGGGGTTGGACGAGGGACGAGACCGCGATCACGGCCGAGACGGCGGTGGCGGTGGCGAGCCAGTGCATGGGGTGGGGCTGGGTGTGCAACAGGTCCTGGCCTGCCAAGGGCTGCACGCGGGGTAACTCCTGTGAGGTGCTGTGGCGGTGGGAGTGCCCAGCATCGTTCCACAGCGGGCGGCGGCAAGGAACCGGCGGGGGCGGAGTTTTCCACGATTTCCGCACCGGTTCGCGAGGGGAACGAAGCGGCGCCGCCGACGGTTCCCGCTCGGGGGAACTCGTCGGCGGCGCCGGTCGGTTCGGTGGCCTCTCGGCCGGTGTCAGCCGCGCTCGGGCGACCCGTCCGCGAGGTCGGCGGTGAGGTCGGCCGCGGCGGCGCCGTCGGGCTTGCCGGGGGCGCTCTTCTCCCGCCCGCCCGACGCTGCCGGTTCCCGCCCACCGGGACCGGTGTAGTCCTCGCCGTAAGCGCCCTTCGCGGGCCGGCGGCGGCGCAGCGGGGGCTCGACGCCGTCCGCCAGCCGGCGGGCGGTCAGCAGGAAGCCGGTGTGGCCGATCATGCGGTGGTCGGGGCGGACGGCCAGGCCCTCCACGTGCCAGGTGCGGACCATGGTTTCCCAGGCCGACGGCTCGTTGAAGGTGCCGTGTTCGCGGATCGCCTCCACGGTGCGGGCCAGCTGCGTCGTCGTCGCCACGTAGGCGCAGAGGATGCCGCCGGGCACCAGGGCCTTGGAGACGGCCTCCAGGCACTCCCAGGGGGCCAGCATGTCCAGGATGACCCGGTCGACGTCGGTGTCGGAGAGGTTGTCCTGGAGGTCGCCGACGGTGAGCGTCCAGGCGGGGTGCGGACCGCCGAAGTAGCGCTCCACGTTCTGGGTGGCGATCTCGGCGAAGTCGGCGCGGCGCTCGTAGGAGTGCAGCATGCCGTCGTCGCCGATGGCGCGCAGCAGGAAGCTGCTGAGCGAGCCGGATCCCACCCCCGCCTCGACGACGCGGGCGCCGGGGAAGATGTCGGCCATCGCCAGGATCTGCCCCGCGTCCTTGGGGTAGACCACGGCGGCACCGCGGGGCATGGACAGGACGTAGTCGGGGAGCAGGGGACGCAGCGCGAGGTAAGCGACGTTTCCGGTGGTACGGACAACACTGCCCTCGGGCGCGCCGATCAGCTCGTCGTGGGGGAAGGCTCCCTTGTGGGTGTGGAAGCTCTTGCCCTCTTCGAGCGTGAAGGTGTAGTGGCGTCCCTTGGGGTCGGTGAGCTGGACCTGGTCCCCGACCTTGAAGGGCCCGCGACGGCGGGCGGCACCGGTCGGTTCGGACATGTGACCAGCCTACCGGCCGTTTGGCGTCCCCCGTACCGCGGGCGCCGGACCGGCCTCTCCCCCGGGCCCGTCGAACGGGGCCGGCCCCCCAGCTGGGGGCTGCCCAGGGGCGGGCCCGGTCATGCCCGCCCGGAACCGGATGCCCGCGGGGCGAGCGCCCGGGCCGGGCGTCGGAGAGGCGGCCGGGTGCACCGGGTCGCGGGTTCCGGGTTCCCGGTCGCGGGTTCCGGACCGGGTGTTCCTGGGCGGATGTTCCGGACCGGGGGTTCCGGGGCGATCGGTCAGGGCGTGCGGGCCATGGCGGCCACGAAGGCGCGTTCCACGTCGCTGGTGGAGAGGACGCCGTAGATCTCGCCGGAGTGCTCGACGACGAGGTATTCCGTGGCGGGGGTGGCGCGCAGGTGGTCCAGGAGGTCCTCGCCGGCGAGCTCGGCGCCGACCCGCATGCCGTCCTTGAGGTCCTGGGCGAGGGTGCCGACCGTGACCCAGGGGCGGCGGTGCTCGGGGATGCCGACGATGGCGGCCTCGCGGACCAGGGCGGTGGGGAATCCCTGCCGGTCGACGACGACCAGGGCGCGGGCGCCGGCGTCGTCGGCGCGGCGCAGCGCCTCGGACAGCGGGGTGTCGGTCTCGACGGGGATGGCGCGCCGGGTGAGCGTACGGGCGGTGAGGCCGGGGAGGCGTTCGCGCAGGCGGGCCATGCGAAGGCTGTTGCCGGCGCCGGTCCAGATGATCGCGGCGAGGATCGCGGCGAGCAGGGCGTCGGTGAGCGAGTCGGCGCCGCCGATCTCCTCGGGGGCCCGGCCGAGGGCGCCGGTGTGGGTGAGCAGCGGCAGGCCGATGAGGACGGTGACGGCCAGCGCGCGGCCGACCCAGGCGGCGGCGACGGTGCCGCTCATCGGCCTGCCGGTGAGCTTCCAGACGACGGCGCGCAGCATCCGGCCGCCGTCCAGGGGGAGGCCGGGGAGCAGGTTGAAGACGGCGACGATGAGGTTGGAGATCATCAGGCCGGCGAGCAGCACGCCGGGGACGGTGCCCGGTTCGACCAGTTGCATGCCCACGTAGAAGACGCCGGCGAGGACCAGGGAGAGGAGCGGGCCGACGAAGGCCAGGACGAACTCCCGCCCGGGGGTCTCGGTCTCCTTCTCTATCTCCGAGACGCCGCCGAAGAACTGGAGCTGGATCCGGCGGACGGGGAGCTTGAAGCGGATCGCCGCGACGGTGTGCGCGAGTTCGTGGACGAGCACCGAGGCGTAGAAGGCGACCGCGAAGAACAGGGAGACCAGGTAGCGGGCGGCGCCCAACTCGGGGAGGACCCGCTCCAACTGGCCGCCGAACACCCAGGTGATCAGGGCGGCGACCAGGAACCAACTGGGCGCGACGTAGACGGGCACACCGAAGGGGCGGCCCATGAGGATGCCGCCGCCGGGGGCCTTCGGCTCGGTGTGCGCCCGGTCCTCTCCCCCTGGTGTGCCCGGGGTGCCCGGGGACGGCGGCTGGGGTCCGTCGGGGGCGTGTTCGGTCGGCTGGGGCGGCCGGTCCGGCCCCGACTCCTGGGGGTCCTGCGGCTTCCCGCTCTCGTCCACGGCGTCCCCTCGTCGAATACGGCTACGGCACCTGCACTGTCTGACAACTCGATCATGCAGGGCAAAGGTGCCCGACGTCGATGGTATGCGGAGCTTCCGGCCGCACTCGGCCGCGGGGTCGGGCAGCGGTCTCACCGTCGGTGACGCGTCGGCGATTGTCAGTGGCGGGCCGTAGGGTTCTGTGCATGGGATGGAGCACGGAGAAGACCGAGGCGGAGGCGCCGGGCGGCGGTCCGGAGCCGGCGGCGGCGGCCGCGGTGCCGGCGCAGGGTGCGGTGCCGGCGGGGGCCGTGGAGCCGGCGCGGGGCGGGGCGCAGCCGCCGGTGGCGCTGTCGCCGTCGCGGGCGAGCGACTTCATGCAGTGCCCGCTGCTCTACCGCTTCCGTGTGATCGACAAGTTGCCGGAGAAGCCGAGCCCGGCGGCGACCCGGGGCACGGTGGTGCACGCCGTGCTGGAGCGGCTCTTCGACGCCCCCGCGGCGCAGCGCACGGCCGTCGGGGCCCGCGCGCTGGTGCCGGTCGAGTGGGAGAAGCTGCTGGCCAAGCGCCCCGAGCTGGCCGAGTTGTTCGCGGACGACGCGGACGGGGAGCGGTTGGGGCAGTGGCTGGCGGAGGCCGAGGCGCTGGTGGACCGCTGGTTCACGCTGGAGGATCCGACGCGGCTGGAGCCGGCCGACCGCGAGCTGTACGTCGAGACGGTGCTGGAGTCCGGGCTGCGGCTGCGGGGGTTCATCGACCGGGTCGACGTGGCGCCGACGGGCGAGGTGCGGCTGGTCGACTACAAGACCGGCAAGGCGCCCCGGCCGCAGTTCGCCGAGGGCGCGCTGTTCCAGATGAAGTTCTACGCGCTGGTGGTGTGGCGGTTGCGGGGCGTGGTGCCGCGCCGGCTGCAACTGGTGTACCTGGGCAACGGCGAGGTGCTGACGTACGACCCGGACGAACGCGATCTGCGGGGCGTGGAGCGGAAGTTGCTGGCGCTGTGGGAGGCGATCCAGCAGGCGACGGAGACCGGGGACTGGCGTCCGCGGCCGACGAAACTGTGCGGCTGGTGCGACCACCAGGCGCACTGCCCGGAGTTCGGCGGCACTCCCCCGGTGTATCCGTTGCCCGTGCGGGCGACGGCGGCGGATCCGGTCGGGGGTCCGGGGGTCGTCCCCCGGGAAACGCAGCCGTTGTCCGTGCGGGCGACGGCGGCGGATCCGGTCGGGGGTCCGGGGGTCGTCCCCCGGGAAACGCAGCCGTTGTCCGTGCGGGCGACGGCGGCGGATCCGGCCGGGGGTCCGGGGGTCGTCCCCCGGGAAACGCAACCGTTGCCCGTGCGGGCGACGGCGGCCGATCCGGCCGGAGCGCCCGGGGCGGCGCCCCGGGAGGGGCACTCGGTGCGCCCGGCGGACGGCGAGGCCGGGCCGCAGGGCAGAATGGAGCGGATCGAGTAGATCCCTCCCCGTCGAAGGAGAGCTAGTGGCAATCCGCGTCCTGCTGGTCGACGACCAGCCCCTGCTGCGTACGGGTTTCCGGATGATTCTGGAGGCCGAGCAGGATCTGGCGGTCGTCGGTGAGGCGGGCGACGGACTCCAGGCACTGGAACAGGTACGGGCGCTGCAGCCCGATGTGGTGCTGATGGACATCCGGATGCCGCGGATGGACGGGGTCGAGGCGACCCGGCAGATCACCGGCCCGGCGAAGGACGGCCCGGCGAAGGTGCTGGTGCTGACCACGTTCGACCTGGACGAGTACGTCGTCGAGGCGCTGCGGGCCGGGGCCAGCGGCTTCCTACTCAAGGACGCCCCGGCGCATGAGCTGGTGCAGGCGATCCGGGTGGTGGCGGCGGGCGAGGCGATGCTCGCGCCCAGCATCACCCGGCGCCTGCTGGACAAGTACGCCGGCCATCTGCCGTCGGGCGAGGAGCCGGTGCCGAACACCCTCCACACGCTCACCGAGCGGGAGGTGGAGGTGCTGAAGCTGGTGGCCCGCGGCCTGTCGAACGCGGAGATCGCGGCGGATCTGTTCGTCAGCGAGACGACGGTCAAGACGCACGTCGGCCACGTGCTGACGAAGCTGGGGCTGCGGGACCGGGTGCAGGCGGCGGTGTACGCCTACGAGAGCGGGCTGGTGCGGCCCGGCGCCCAGTAGGCCGCGCGCGGGCGAAGGCGTCACCCACGGCGGCGGGGCCGGCCCGGGAAGTCCCGGACCGGCCCCGCCGCCGTGCTGCTCCGGCGTGCCGCCGGTCCGGCTCAGGCGTCGGTCGACTTGCTGATCTCCCAGAAGCGGAAGACGGTCGAGGAGTCCAGGGTCCATTCCAGGCCGGAGACTCCCTGGCGGGCCACCGCGTACTGCTTGCCCTGCCAGATCGGTATCACCGGCAGGTCCTTGGCGATGATGTCCTGGAGCTCGCGGAAGGCGGCCTTGGTGGCGCCGCGGTTGGGCTGGTCGGCCGTCTCGGGCAGCAGCCGGCCGGTGATGTCGGGCGAGCTGTAGTGGTTGGCCAGCACGCTGTCCTTGCCGAAGAACGGCTGGGTGAAGTTGTCCGGGTCCGGGTAGTCGGGGATCCAGCCCTTGACGTAGACGCCGAACTTGCCGCCGGCCATGCCCTGGTCGTACTCCTGGGTGGGCACGCTGTGCACCTTGGCCTCGAACAGGCCGCTGGCGTTGAGCTGTTCGGCGATCTCCTGGACGGCGGCGACGGTGCCGGGGCCGTACCGGTCCGGGGTGGCCCACAGGGTCAGCGGGACCTTGCCCTGGACGCCGGCGTCGCGCAGTGCGGCGGCGGCCTTGTCGGGCTGCGGGCGGTCGCCGTAGGTGTTGAAGAAAGCGGTGTTGTGGCCGGTGATGCCGGCCGGGACGACCGAGTACAGCGGTTCGGCGGTGCGCTGGTAGACGTCCCGGACGAGGGTGGAGCGGTCCAGGAGGTAGGCGATGGCCTTGCGGACGCCGAGCTTGCCGGCGACCGGGTCCTTGAGGTTGAAGACCAGGTGCATGACCTCGGCGCTGCCGCCCTCGACGACCTGGGTGCCGTGCTGCTGGTGCAGGGACGCCTGGTCCAGCGCGGCGATGTCCTTCATGGCCAGGCCGCGGTAGGCCAGGTCGATGCCGCCGCCCTGGACGGCCTTCTTGAGCTGGTCGCGGTTGGCGTAGAACTTCAGGGTCATCCCGGAGTTCTTGGCCTTGGCGGGGCCCTTGTAGGACGAGTTGACCGAGAACTTGGCCTGCTCGGGGCCGTAGGAGTCGAGGGTGTAGACGCCCGAGCCGACGGCCTTGCCGTCGGTGCGCAGCCGGTCGGCGGGGTAGGCGGTGTGGTCGACGATGGAGCCGGCGCCCGAGGCGATCTTCATGGGGAAGGTGGCGTCGGGCGACTTGAGGTGGAAGACCACCGTCCTGGCGTCCGGGGTCTCGACGCTCTCCAGGGCGGAGAACATCACGGCGGGACCCTTGTCGTCCTTGATGCGCTGGATGCGGTCGAAGGAGAACTTGACGTCCTGTGAGGTGAGCTGGTCACCGTTGCTGAAGGTCAGGCCGTCCTTGAGGGTGCAGCGGTAGACCTTGCTGTCGGAGCCGGTGAAGCCGCAGCTCTCGGCGGCCTCCGGTTCCGGCGTCGTCTGGCCCTTGGGGAAGCTGAGCAGCGACTGGAAGACGTTGTTGAACAGCAGCCAGGAGTCGGGGTCATAGCCCGAGGCTGGGTCGGTGGCCACGACCTTGCCGGTCGTGCCCATGACGACGGGCTCGCCGTGGCCGGACGACGCCGAGGTGTCGGTGCCGCACCCGGCGACCGCGAGCAGGACTGTCGCCAGCCCCGCTCCGATCGGGGCGGCCAGCCACTGGTCACGCTTCACTCGGTGGTTCCTCACGTTCTGGTGGTGCCGATCGGGCCGCGGCGGGGTGCCGCGGCGGTGGACGGTGCGGGGCGGGCCGGCGGTCAGCTGGAGACGCCGCGGCCCAGCTCCCAGATCTGCAGCGCCGAGGCGGAGTTGACGGCCCATTCGACGCCGGTGATGTTGTCATGGGCGGCGACGTACTGCTTGCCCTGCCACAGCGGGAGGTACGGGACGTCCTCGGCGAGGATGTCCTGGGCCTGCTTGAAGCCGGCCCCGGCGGCGTTGCGGTCGGTCTGCTGGCGGGTGGTGGGGATCAGCTGCGACTCGATCTTGTCGTTGCGGTAGGGGGAGTTGAGGAAGTTCCCCTTGCCCACGAACGGCGCGATGTAGTTGTCCGCGTCGGGGATGTCGGCGAACCACCCCATGCCGTAGGCGGCGTACTTGCCGCTCGACCCGTCGGTGCGGAACTGCTGCCAGCGGTCGATGCCCTTGATGCTGACGTCGAACAGCTTGGTGCTGTTGAGCTGCTGCTGGAGGGCGGCGAACTCCTTGGCCGTGTTGGGGCCGTAGTGGTTCTTGCTGTAGGTCAGGGTGAACTTCACCGGGGTGGTGATGTTCGCCTGCTGGAGGGTCTGCCGGGCGGCGGCGACGTCGGGGTTGCCGTACTTGGTGTAGAAGGAGTTGATGTGCCCGGTGAGGCCGCTGGGGACGAGCGAGTAGAGCGGGTCACCGGTGTACGAGTAGACGTCGCGCACCAGCTGGGAGCGGTTGACGACCTGGGCGATCGCCTGCCGGACGGCCTTGTTGGAGACGGCCGGGTCCTTGATGTTGAAGGCGATGTAGCGGATCTCCTGGCCGGGCATCTCCTGGAGCGTGAGGTGCTTGTCCGAGGAGTTCTGCAGGCCCTTGACCTCGTCGGGCGTCAGGCCGCGGCTCAGCAGGTCGACGTCGCCCTTGCGGAGCGCCGCCGCCATGCCCGCCGAGTCGTCGAAGAACCGCATCTCGACCTTGTCGTTCTTCACCGTCAGCCCGCCCTTGTACTCGGGGTTCTTGGTGAAGACGGCCTTGGTGAGGCGGTCGCCGCTGTGCTCGGTCTTGACGGTGTACGGGCCCGAGCCGACCGTCTCCCAGCCCTTGTAGAGGCTGTTCCTGGGGTACACCTGGCTGTCGACGATGGCCGCGGCGGGGGTGGCGAGCTTCTGCGGGAAGGTGGCGTCCGGCTTGGTGAGGTGGAAGACCACCTCGCGGTCGCTGGGCGTCTCGACCCGGTCGATGTCGTCGAGCAGCGACACCGGGCCGTTGGTGTAGTTGATGGCCCGCATCCGGTCGAAGGAGAACTTCACGTCCTGGGCCGTCAGGTCGTGGCCGTTGGAGAACTTCAGGCCGCTGCGCAGGGTGCAGCGGTACTGCTCGTTCTGGGTGTCCCGGAAGCCGCACGACTCGGCGGCCTCGGGCACCACGGCGGTACCGGTCCGGGGCAGCCGCATCAGCGTCTGGAAGGTGCTGCGCAACACGTTCCAGGCGTCGACGTCGTACGCCTGCGCCGGATCCAGCGGCGCGGGCGCCGCCTTGGTGGCCTCGATCTGCGAGGCGACGCCGACCACGATCGGCGAGCCGTCCGAGCTCGCGCCGTCGGTGTTGCCGCAAGCAGCGAGAGCCGGGGCGAGGAGACCGGCAGCCAGCGCCGGCAGCACCAAGGTCTTGCGATTCATCGTCGGCAGGTTCCTTATCAGCGCAGAGGTGTTGCTCGCGTCGAGATTAGTAGGCACCGCCAGCGGGTCATCGACGCAAGGAAGTTACATCGATAAGGCGGTGGGATAACGGGGACAGCGTGATCGATATCCGGACGGCGGAACGTATCGCACGTTGCCCCACCAATCCGGACACTTACCCCCGTAGAAACCACCACCGGGGCCCTCTGGATCACCTGCCGGTGCCGCTGTCGACGGCCCGGCACGTGAGAAACGTCACGCATCCTAGCGGCCTCGTAGGGCCGAGAATTCGCCCGGGTATTCGTCACGGAAAATAAGCGGATCGCTGCCGTGAGTTCCCGGGCATTCCGCACAGCACGCTCAGTGCACGGTCCCTTGGGTTTCCGTGATGAGCGCCTGGAGAAAAGGGAGATCGACTTCTTCGAGGGAGCGCACCACGGTCCGCCCGGGAGCCGGCGGGATGGGCGTCACGGACGGCACCGCGACCACCCGGCAGCCGGCCGCCTCCCCCGCCCGCACGCCGGTCAGGGTGTCCTCGACGACGGCGCAGCGGGTCGGGTCCACCCCCAGCCGGGCGGCGGCGGTCAGATACGGGTCCGGGTGCGGCTTAGTGCGCATCAGGTCGTCGCCGGCGACCGTGAGGACGAAGTTCTCCGGGCCGAGGGAGTCCAGCATCCGCTCGATGATGGTCCGGTGCGAGGCGGAGACCAGGGCGGCCGGCACCCGGTGCGCGGCCAGCTCGCACAGCAGTCGGCGGGCGCCCGGCATCAGCGGGACGCCGCGGCCGATCCGGGCCACGAACGCCTCGTTGAGCAGGGTGCTCAGCTCCGTCAGGCCGATGTCGGCACCGGTCTCCCGCAGCAGATAGCCGGCGCTGCGGGACATCGGTCCGCCGACCACGACCTCCCGATGGCTGTCTTCCAGGACGTGGCCGAGCCGCGCGAAGACCTCGGCCTCGGCCTCCCACCAGAAGCCCTCGGTGTCCACGAGGGTGCCGTCCAGATCGAGGAAAACGGCCTGGAGGGTCACGGCTTCGGCCGAGGAGACGCCGACTACGGGGATGCTGCTGGTCATCCGTCCACCTCCGTTGGGACGTCCCCGGAGGGACGAAAAGGCCGGCCGCCACCCCCGGCTGGGGGAAAACGACCGGCCACTACCGGATCGACCAGTGTACGACCGTGCGCGCCGGAACGCCCGGGGAAGGCGGAAGGTCCGCTTCCCCGGGCGCCGCGCCGGGCGTCCGACGGGCCGACCGCCGGGCCGACCGACTACGGTGCGTCACCGCGCGTTGAAGTACTTGGCTTCCGGGTGGTGGATGACGATGGCGTCGGTGGACTGCTCGGGGTGGAGCTGGAACTCCTCGGAGAGCTGGACGCCGATGCGCTCCGGCTGGAGCAGGTCCGCGATCTTGGCCCGGTCCTCCAGGTCGGGGCAGGCGCCGTAGCCGAGGGAGAAGCGCGCGCCGCGGTACTTCAGCGCGAACATGTCCTCGACGTCCGCCGGGTCCTCGCCCGCGAAGCCCAGCTCGGCCCGGACCCGGGCGTGCCAGTACTCGGCCAGCGCCTCGGCCAACTGGACGGACAGGCCGTGCAGTTCGAGGTAGTCGCGGTAGGAGTTAGCCGCGAACAGCTCGGCCGTGGCCTCGCCGATCCTCGAACCGACGGTGACCACCTGGAGTCCGACCACGTCCGTCTCGCCGGACTCCTCCGGACGGAAGAAGTCGGCCAGGCACAGGCGGCGTCCGCGGCGCTGGCGGGGGAAGGTGAAGCGGGTCCGCTCGGTGCCGTCCTCGCCCAGCAGGATCAGGTCGTCGCCCTTGGAGACGCAGGGGAAGTAGCCGTAGACGACGGCCGCCTCCAGGAGGTTCTCGGTCTGGAGCTTGTCCAGCCAGCCGCGCAGCCGCGGCCGGCCCTCGGTCTCCACCAGCTCCTCGTACGTGGGGCCCTCGCCGGTGCGGGCCTGCTTGAGCCCCCACTGGCCCTTGAAGAGCGCGCCCTCGTCCAGCCAGGAGGCGTAGTCGGCGAGCTGGATGCCCTTGATGACCCGGGTGCCCCAGAACGGCGGGGTGGGCACCGGGTTGTCGGTGGCCACGTCCGAGCGGACGGCGCCCTGATCGGGCTCCGGGTCGGCGCTCCCGCCCGCGGCGCCGGCCGCCGGTGTCGCGCGCTGGGGCACCCGCCGCTGCTTGAGCTCGGGCAGGGTCGCGCCCGGCACGCCGCGCTTGACGGCGATCAGGGCGTCCATCAGCCGCAGGCCCTCGAAGGCGTCGCGGGCGTAGCGGACCTCGCCCTCGTAGATCTCGTGGAGGTCCTGTTCGACGTAGGCGCGGGTGAGGGCGGCGCCGCCGAGGATGACGGGGTAGTCGGCCGCCATCTTCCGCTGGTTGAGCTCCTCCAGGTTCTCCTTCATGATCACCGTGGACTTGACCAGGAGCCCGGACATCCCGATGACGTCGGCCTTGTGTTCCTCGGCGGCCTCCAGGATCGCGGAGACGGGCTGCTTGATGCCGAGGTTGACGACGTTGTAGCCGTTGTTGGACAGGATGATGTCGACGAGGTTCTTGCCGATGTCGTGGACGTCGCCGCGGACGGTGGCCAGCACGATGGTGCCCTTGCCCTCGTCGTCGGACTTCTCCATGTGCGGCTCCAGGTAGGCCACCGCGCTCTTCATGACCTCGGCGGACTGGAGCACGAACGGCAGCTGCATCTGGCCGGAGCCGAACAGCTCGCCGACGACCTTCATGCCGTCCAGCAGGGTCACGTTGACGATGTCGAGGGCCGGGCGGTCCGCCAGGGCCGCTTCGAGGTCGTCCTCCAGGCCGTTCTTCTCACCGTCGATGATGCGCCGCTTGAGTCGCTCCTCCAGCGGCAGCGCGGCCAGCTCGGCGGCCTTGTCGGCCTTGAGGGACTTGGCGGTGGCGCCCTCGAAGAGCTCCATCAGCCGCTGCAGCGGGTCGTAGGCCGGCTCGTTCCCCTGCGCGGGGCGCCGCCGGTCGTAGATCAGGTCGAGCGCCGTGGTGACCTGCTCCTCGTCGAAGCGGGCGATCGGAAGGATCTTCGAGGCGTGCACGATCGCCGAGTCCAGGCCCGCCTTGACGCACTCGTCCAGGAAGACGGAGTTCAGGACGATGCGGGCGGCCGGGTTCAGGCCGAAGGAGATGTTGGACAGGCCGAGGGTGGTCTGGACGTCGGGGTGGCGCCGCTTCAGCTCCCGGATCGCCTCGATGGTGGCGATGCCGTCCTTGCGCGACTCCTCCTGGCCGGTGCAGATGGTGAAGGTCAGGGTGTCGATGAGGATGTCGGACTCGTGGACGCCCCAGTTGCCGGTCAGGTCGTCGATCAGCCGCTCGGCGATCTCCACCTTCTTCTCGGGGGTGCGGGCCTGGCCCTCCTCGTCGATGGTCAGCGCGATCAGCGCCGCACCGTGCTCGGCCGCCAGCCGCGTCACCTTCGCGAAGCGGGACTCCGGGCCGTCGCCGTCCTCGTAGTTGACGGAGTTGATCACCGCGCGGCCGCCGAGCTTCTGCAGCCCGGCCCGCAGGACGTCGACCTCGGTGGAGTCCAGGACGATCGGGAGGGTGGAGGCGGTGGCGAAGCGGCCGGCCAGCTCCTCCATGTCGGCGACGCCGTCCCGACCCACGTAGTCCACGCACAGGTCGAGCATGTGCGCGCCCTCGCGGATCTGGTCGCGGGCCATCTCCACGCAGTCGTCCCAGCGGCCGTCCAGCATCGCCTCGCGGAACTTCTTCGACCCGTTGGCGTTGGTCCGCTCGCCGATCGCCAGGTAGGAGGTGTCCTGGCGGAACGGGACGGTCTGGTACAGGGAGGCCGCGCCGGGCTCGGGGCGCGGTTCGCGGACGGTGGGCGCCATGCCCCGGACCCGCTCGACGACCTGCCGGAGGTGCTCGGGGGTGGTGCCGCAGCAGCCGCCCACCAGGGACAGCCCGTACTCGCCGACGAAGGTCTCCTGGGCGTCGGCCAGCTCGGCGGCGCTCAGCGGGTAGTGCGCGCCGTCCTTGCCCAGGACCGGCAGGCCGGCGTTGGGCATGCAGGACAGCGGGATGCGGGAGTGCCGGGCCAGGTAGCGCAGGTGCTCGCTCATCTCGGCCGGGCCGGTGGCGCAGTTCAGGCCGATCATGTCGATGCCCAGGGGCTCCAGCGCGGTGAGCGCGGCGCCGATCTCCGAGCCCAGCAGCATCGTGCCGGTGGTCTCGACGGTGACCGAGCAGATGATCGGCAGGTGGGTGCCGGTCGCCTCCAGGGCGCGGCGGGCGCCCAGCACGGCGGCCTTGGTCTGGAGGAGGTCCTGGGTGGTCTCCACCAGCAGGGCGTCCGCGCCGCCGGCGATCATGCCCTCGGCGTTGCGCTGGTAGGCGTCCCGCAGGATGAGGTAGTCGACGTGGCCGAGGGTGGGGAGCTTGGTGCCCGGGCCCATGGAGCCGAGGACGTAGCGCTGCTGGCCGGTCGAGGCGGTGAACTCGTCCGCCACCTCGCGGGCGATCGCCGCACCGGCCTCGGACAGCTCGAAGACCCGCTCGGGGATGTCGTACTCGGCCAGGGCGGCGAAGTTGGCGCCGAAGGTGTTGGTCTCCACGCAGTCCACGCCCACCGCGAAGTACTCCTCGTGGACCGAGCGCACGATGTCGGGGCGGGTGAGGTTGAGGATCTCGTTGCAGCCCTCCAGCTGCTGGAAGTCCTCCAGGGTCGGATCCTGCGCCTGGAGCATCGTTCCCATGGCGCCGTCGGCGACCACCACCCGTGAGGCGAGGGCCTCGCGGAGCGCGGTGACGCGGGACGAGCTGGTGGACGAGGGCGTATTCGAGGCCATGGAGGTGCTCCCGTGGTTGCGACGGCTGTCGGCTTTGCGCCCCTCCTGAAGAGGGCGCACCCGGCCAGCGTAGCTTCCGGGCCGGGACAGGGGTTCTCCATTCCACGGCGTGGACAACGGTTACCGACCGCGGCCCGGTCCGCTATCCATGATCGTTGATCGCCCGGCCCACTCCCCATGGTCGGCATGGGCCGATATCGTTCAGCATTGTCGAACCAGATACTTCGGAGGTCGCCCCGATGGCACGCACCATCCAGTCGCTGGAGCGAGCAGCCGCCATGCTGCGACTGCTCGCCGGGGGAGAACGGCGGCTGGGTCTCTCCGACATCTCCTCCTCGCTCGGCCTGGCCAAGGGCACCGCCCACGGCATCCTGCGCACCCTCCAACAGGAGGGCTTCGTGGAGCAGGACGCGACCTCGGGCCGCTATCAGCTGGGCGCCGAGCTGCTACGGCTGGGCAACAGCTACCTGGACGTCCACGAGCTGCGGGCCCGCGCCCTGGTATGGACCGACGATCTGGCCCGCTCCAGCGGGGAGAGCGTCTACCTGGGCGTCCTGCACCAGCAGGGCGTACTGATCGTGCACCACGTCTTCCGCCCCGACGACAGCCGGCAGGTGCTGGAGGTCGGCGCGATGCAGCCGCTGCACAGCACCGCGCTGGGCAAGGTGCTGTCGGCCTACGACCCGGTGGCGCACAGCGAGGCCGTGGAGAGCGCGCGGGAGGCGTTCACGCCACGGACCACGACCGGGCTGCCGGACTTCGAGACGGTGCTGGATCTCACGCGGGCGCGCGGCTGGGCCGCGGACGTGGAGGAGACCTGGGAGGGCGTGGCCTCGATCGCCGCGCCGATCCACGACCGGCGCCGGATGCCGGTGGGCGCGGTGGGGGTCGCCGGGGCCGTGGAGCGGGTGTGCCGGGACGGCGAGCTGCGGCCGGAAATCGTCGCTGCTGTGAGGGATTGCGCACGTGCGGTCTCTCGTGACCTCGGAGCAGGGCGATTCTGACCCCTTACGCCCCAATTGTTCACCTAAGTTTTTCGCCACAGAACCCTTGACGAGGTCTGGGAGGTAAATAAAACTGCCGTTCGTCGGTCGGCATTGCCGAACACCTAACGGCAATAAGCGTTATGGTGTGGACTGCCGCGGGCCGACCAACGCCCTCTCGGAGGGTGCGGACCACCGGAGGGACCCGGGGTTCGCCTTCCCCTGGACGAAGGACAAAGGAGTCGCGGGTGTCCAGCTCCGACATCTTCATCAGCGAGACCATCGGTACCGCTGTTCTGATCTTGATGGGCGGCGGCGTCTGCGCCGCCGTCACCTTCAAGCGCTCCAAGGCGTTCAACGCCGGATGGGTCGCCATCGCCTTCGGGTGGGGCTTCGCCGTCCTCACGGGTGCCTACATCGCCGCCAAGTCCGGCGCGCATCTCAACCCCGCCGTCACCATCGGTCTCGCGATCAAGGGCGGCATCGAGTGGAGTCAGGTGCCGGTGTACTTCGCCGGCGAGTTCCTCGGGGCCATGATCGGCGCGGTTCTGGTCTGGCTGGTGTACTACGGGCAGTTCCGGGCGCATCTGACCGACCCGGAGGTGGTGTCCGGCCACTTCGGCGAGGAGGGCATGGTCGACCCGGCCGCCGCTCCCAAGGCCGGCCCCGTGCTGGGCATCTTCTCCACCGGCCCGGAGATCCGGAACGTGGTGCAGAACCTCGTCACCGAGATCATCGCCACCATCGTGCTCGTGCTGGCGATCCTCACCCTCGGGCTGAGCGACAACGGCAAGGGCGTGGGCGCGATCGGCACACTGCTGGTCGCCCTGGTCGTCACCGGCATCGGCCTCTCCCTGGGCGGACCGACCGGCTACGCCATCAACCCGGTCCGCGACCTCGGTCCGCGCATCGTGCACGCGCTGCTGCCGCTGCCGAACAAGGGCGGATCCGACTGGGGCTACGCCTGGATCCCGGTCGTCGGCCCGCTGATCGGCGGAGCCCTCGCCGGAGGCATCTACCAGTTGGCGTTCGCCTGAGCCGCCCCGCCCACCACGCCTCCGCCCGCACCGAAACCTGGAGCACACCATGAGCGACACCCCCAGCACCTCCTCGCACGGCCACGGTCCGTTCATCGCCGCGATCGACCAGGGCACCACGTCCAGCCGCTGCATCGTCTTCGACCGGGACGGCCGGATCGTCTCGGTCGACCAGAAGGAACACGAGCAGATCTTCCCCAAGCCGGGCTGGGTCGAACACAACGCCAGCGAGATCTGGGCCAACGTCCAGCAGGTCGTCGAGGGCGCCATCGAGAAGGCCGCGCAGAGCAACCCCGGCTTCACCTCGGCCGACGTCAAGGCGATCGGCATCACCAACCAGCGCGAGACCACCCTCCTTTGGGACAAGCACACCGGTGAGCCGGTCCACAACGCCATCGTCTGGCAGGACACCCGCACCGACGGGCTCTGCCGCGAACTGGGCCGCAACGTCGGCCAGGACCGCTTCCGCCGGGAGACCGGCCTGCCGCTGGCCTCGTACTTCGCCGGCCCGAAGGTCCGCTGGCTGCTGGACAACGTCGAGGGGCTGCGCGAGCGCGCCGAGCGCGGCGACATCCTCTTCGGCACCATGGACTCCTGGGTCATCTGGAACCTCACCGGCGGCGTCGACGGCGGTCGGCACGTCACCGACGTCACCAACGCCTCGCGCACCCTCCTGATGAACCTGCACACCCTGCAGTGGGACGAGAAGATCCTGGCGTCGATGGACATCCCGGCGGCCCTGCTGCCGGAGATCCGTTCCTCCGCCGAGGTCTACGGCACCACCGCCGCCGGTGTGCTCGAAGGCGTCCCGGTCGCCTCCGCGCTCGGCGACCAGCAGGCCGCGCTCTTCGGCCAGACCTGCTTCGCCGAGGGCGAGGCCAAGTCCACCTACGGCACCGGCACCTTCATGCTGATGAACACCGGCCACCAGCCGGTGAACTCCTACAACGGGCTGCTGACCACGGTCGGTTACCGGATCGGCGACGAGCAGCCGGTCTACGCCCTGGAAGGCTCCATCGCCGTCACCGGCTCGCTCGTCCAGTGGATGCGCGACCAGATGGGGCTCATCAACAGCGCGGCCGAGATCGAGACGCTGGCCAGCACCGTCGAGGACAACGGCGGCGCCTACTTCGTGCCGGCCTTCTCCGGCCTGTTCGCCCCGTACTGGCGCTCGGACGCCCGCGGCGTCATCGCCGGCCTGACCCGCTACGTCACCAAGGCGCACATCGCCCGTGCCGTGCTCGAGGCCACCGCCTGGCAGACCCGCGAGATCACCGACGCCATGACCAAGGACTCCGGTGTCGACCTGACCGCGCTCAAGGTCGACGGCGGAATGACCTCCAACAACCTGCTGATGCAGACCATCTCGGACTTCCTGGACGCACCCGTGGTGCGCCCGATGGTCGCCGAGACCACCTGCCTCGGCGCTGCCTACGCGGCCGGACTGGCCGTCGGCTTCTGGTCCAGCACCGACGAACTGCGCGCCAACTGGCGCCGGGCCGCCGAATGGACCCCCCGCATGGACGCGGCCATCCGTGACCGCGAGTACAAGAACTGGCTCAAGGCCGTTGAGCGGACCATGGGCTGGCTCGACGACGAGAGCTGACGAGGAGCACATCATGAGCACCCTGCAGAGCGTCCCGGCCCTCGGGACGCACCCGGCCGCCGGTTCCCTGCCGAGCCGCGCCGAAACCCGGGAGCAGCTGTCCAAGGCGACGTACGACCTCCTGGTGATCGGCGGCGGCATCCTGGGCATCTCCACCGCCTGGCATGCCGCGCAGGCCGGACTGCGGGTTGCCCTGGTGGACGCCGGTGACTTCGCCGGCGCCACCTCCTCCGCCTCCTCCAAGCTGCTGCACGGCGGTCTGCGCTACCTGCAGACCGGTGCGGTGAAGCTGGTCGCGGAGAACCACTTCGAACGCCGCGCGGTCTCCCGCCAGGTGGCCCCGCACCTGGCCAACCCGCTCACCTTCTACCTGCCGGTCTACAAGGGCGGCCCGCACGGCGCCGCCAAGCTCGGCGCGGGCGTCTTCGCCTACTCCGCGCTCTCCGCGTTCGGCGACGGCGTCGGCCACGTCATAAGCCCGGCCAAGGCCCAGCGCGACGTGCCGGAGCTGCGCACCGAGAACCTCAAGGCCGTGGCCGTGTACGGCGACGACCAGATGAACGACTCCCGGATGGCGCTGATGACCGTCCGCGCGGCGGTCGACGCCGGCGCCACGGTCCTGAACCACTCCGAGGTCACCGGCCTGCGCTTCACCCAGGGCCGGGTCACCGGCGCGGAGCTCAAGGACCGCCTGGACGGCACCGAGTTCGGCGTCAACGCCCGCCTGGTCCTCAACGCCACCGGCCCGTGGGTCGACCACCTGCGCAAGATGGAGGACCCCAACGCGGCCCCCTCCATCCGCCTGTCCAAGGGCGCGCACCTGGTCCTCAAGCGCACCTCCCCCTGGAAGGCCGCGCTGGCCACCCCGATCGACAAGTACCGCATCACCTTCGCCCTCCCCTGGGAGGACATGCTGCTGCTCGGTACCACCGACGAGGAGTACGAGGGCGACCCGGCGGACGTCGCGGTCAACGAGAAGGACACCGCCCAGATCCTGGACGAGGCCGCCTTCTCCGTCCGTGACCAGCAGCTCTCCCGCGACCTGATCACCTACTCGTTCGCCGGTCTGCGGGTGCTGCCCGGCGGCCCCGGCGACACCTCCAAGGCCAAGCGCGAGACGGTGGTCACCGAGGGCCGCGGCGGGATGCTGTCGGTGGCCGGCGGCAAGTGGACGACCTTCCGGCACATCGGCCGCACGGTGATGAACAAGCTCGCCGCGCTGCCCGGCCACCCGCTGGCCGAGGACATGGAGCCGATCTCGCAGCTGCCGAAGAAGCTCCCGCTGCCCGGTATCGCCAACCCCAACGCGGTCGCGCACCGGCTGCTGATCGACGGCGGCACCCCCGGCCCGCGGATGTCCGCCGACACCGCGCGCCACCTGGCCACCCACTACGGCTCGCTCTCCTTCGACATCGCCCGGCTGGCGAACGAGGACCCGGCGCTGGCCGAGCGGATCCACCCGGACGCGCCGGAGATCTGGGCGCAGGTCGCCTACGCCCGGGACCACGAGTGGGCCGAGACCGCCGACGACGTGCTGCGCCGCCGGACCACGCTGACCATCCGCGGCCTGGCCACGGACGACATCCGCACCCGGGTCGAGAGCATGCTGAAGCGCTGACGCATAGTCAGAATCCTGTACAGGTGAGGTGAGTCGGGGCGGTCCACGGGCCGCCCCGACCCCTTTTCCCGGAGCACACCGCGGCGCGCGTCCCCGTTCGGGGCGCGCGCCGCGGCCGTCCGGCGGCACCGTGCCACGCGGCCGACACACCGCGGCAACGTCCGGCGCGCACAGTGGGAGGACCACCGCCGGGGTGGCCCCCACGCCGGAAGGACCCCATGAAATTCTCCGTGCTCTCCCTGATCGGCCATGCACCGCACCCGCTGACCGGCCGGCTCCCCGCCCCCGCCGACCGGTTCGCGGAGGTCGTCGAGACCGCCGTGGCGGCCGAGCGGCTCGGCTTCGACGCGTACGCCGTCGGCGAACGGCACGCCGGCCCCTTCCTCTCCTCCAGCCCGTCGGTGGTGCTGGGCGCGCTGGCCGCGCGGACGTCCCGGATCCGGCTGCAGACCGGGGTCGCCGTCGTGGCGATCCTCGACCCGGTGCGGGTCGCCGAGGACTACGCCACGCTCACCCAACTCGCCCGCGGGCGGCTGGAACTGGTCGTCGGCAAGGGCGCGGAGGCGGGGCACTTCGCCCTCTTCGGGCTCGACGAGGAGCGGCAGTGGGACCTCCAGGCCGAGAAGTACGCACTGCTGCGGCGGCTGTGGAGCGAGGAGAACGTCGACTGGGAGGGCGAGTTCCGGCCGCCGTTGAAGAACGTGACGACCGTGCCGCGCCCGTACGGCGGTCCGCCGCGGATCTGGCACGGCTCCGCCACCAGCCGCAACTCCCCCGAACTCGCCGCGAAGTACGGCGATCCGCTGTTCACCGCCAACGCGATCCAGCCGCGCGCCGCCTACGCCGAGCTGATCGCGCACTACCGGGAGCGGTTCGCCGCGTACGGGCACGACCCGGCGCGTGCCCGGGTGGCCGCCGGCTCCGGCGGGCTGCTGATCGCGAACAGCGAACGGGAGGCGATCGCCCGCTACAAGGACCTCTACGAGGCGAAGGTCGCCCAGACCTTCCAACCGCATCTGGCGGGCAGGGCGGGCTACAACACCCCGTTCCGCACCATCGAGGACGCCATCGCGGACGGTCCGCAGCTGATCGGCTCGCCGCAGCAGATCATCGACAAGATCCTCGGCTGTCACGCGGTGTACGGGCACGACCTCCAGTCGATCACCGTGGACGGCTTCGGTCTGGCGCACGCCGAACAGTTGGAGACGCTCCAGCGGTTCGCCGAGGAGATCGCCCCCGTGGTCCGCCGCGAGGCACCCAGCACGCTGTGGGAGGCGGCCGACGGAGCACCGGACGCGCTGGACGCACGGGACGCGGCGCGGGACGGCGCGGCGGACGGCGGCGCGGGCGGGTACGGGCGCTGAGCGCGTCCCGCGGGCCATAATGCCCCCAGACATCGGATGTCTGCGGGCGGGCCCGCAGCGTCCGGGCGGGTCCGGACGGGGAGGACGACCATGGCGGTCACCGACGAGGCCATCGAGAAGATCAAGGGGATGATCGTCTCCGGTGCGCTGCGGCCGGGCGACCGGCTGCCCAAGGAGAGCGAACTCGCCGCGGAACTGGGGCTGTCCCGCAACTCCCTGCGGGAGGCGGTGCGGGCGCTGTCGCTGATCCGGGTGCTGGACGTCCGCCAGGGCGACGGCACCTACGTCACCAGCCTGGACCCGCAACTCCTGCTGGAGGCGATGAGCTTCGTGGTGGACTTCCACCGCGACGACACGGTGCTGGAGTTCCTGGCCGTCCGCCGGATCCTGGAGCCGGCCGCCACGGGCCTGGCGGCCGGCCGGATCGCGCGGGCGGAACTGGACGCGCTCCAGGAGCAGTTGGACGCGCTGGGCCCGGCGCCGTCGGTGGAGGAGCTGGTCGCCGGCGACCTGGAGTTCCACCACCGGATCGTCGCCGCGTCCGGGAACGCGGTGCTCTGCTCCCTCCTGGACGGCCTGTCCGGCCCGACCACCCGCGCCAGGATCTGGCGCGGGCTGACCCAGGAGGGCGCGGTGGCCCGCACCCTCACCGAGCACCGGGCGATCCTCGGCGCGTTGCGCGACGGGGACGCCGAGGCGGCGCGGGCCTGGGCGACGGTGCACATCGCCAGCGTGGAGCAGTGGCTGCGGGCGTCGCTGTGAGGGCCGCGCCGGCCGGCGGTCAGGCCGCGTAGCCGCCGTCGACCGCGAGCGCGGCACCGGTGATGTACCGGCCGCCGTCGCCCGCCAGGTGGGCCACCGTCGCCGCCACCTCCGCCGGCTGCCCGTACCTGCCGAGCGAGGTCAACTGCGCCTGGAGCGCGGCGCTCTCGCCGTCCGCGGGGTTCATGTCGGTGTCGACGGGCCCGGGGTGGACGACGTTGACGGTGATGCCGCGCGGTCCCAGCTCCCGGGCCAGGGCCTTGGTCAGGCCGACGAGCGCGGCCTTGCTGGTGGCGTAGAGGGAACCGCCGGGGAAGGCCACCCGCTCGGCCATGCAGCTGCCGATCGAGATGATCCGGCCGCCCTCGCCGAGGTGGGCGGCGGCGGCCTGCGCGGTCAGGAACGGGGCCCGGACATTGGTCGCCAGCAACCGGTCCACGTCGTCGAGGGCGATCCCCTCGAAGGGGCCGATGAAGCCCGCGCCCGCGTTGTTGACGAGGATGTCCAGCCGCCCCATCCGGTCGGTCGCGGCGGCGACCGAGGCGCGCACCGCCTCCGGGTCCGCGCCGTCGGCCCGGATCGCCCAGGCCCGCCCGCCGGCCTCCGTGATCTCCTCGACCACCTGGGCGGCCAGGTCGTCCCGGTCCCGGTAGGTCAGCGCCACCGTCGCCCCGTCGGCCGCCAGCCGCACCGCGATCGCCGCGCCGATGCCCCGGCTGCCGCCGGTCACCAGGGCCGCCTTGCCGGTCAGCGGGCGGGTGCCGGACGCGGTGGGTGCGGGGGTCGTGGCCGTCGTCATCGTCATCACCTTGTCTCACATCGAAATCCGAGCAGTACGTACCGCTTCGGCGGGATCCGGAATGCTTTCTCTGCTTCCGGAGGGCTTCCTCCGCGGTACGGCTCGATCCTCCGACAGGGCGGCGGGCGGTGCTGGCGGAATCCGGACGCCGCGGCCTCGCGACCCGACGCACCGGACGGGCCCTGTCCAGGTCGTGTCCGGTGTGTCATGGCCGGGTCCGCGGCCGTGCGGCGAGGCCGTAGACCCGGGTCGCGGTGCCGCCGAAGACGGCCCCGCGCTCGGCCGCGGTGAGCCGGCCGGTGGCGGCCTCGGCGAGGGCGACGACGTCGGCGTAGTCGGCGGCCAGGGTGCAGACCGGCCAGTCGGAGCCGAACATCACCCGGTTCGGGCCGAAGGTGTCCAGGGCGTGCCGGGCGTAGGGCAGGACCTGCCGCGGCCGCCAGGCGGACCAGTCGGCCTCGGTGACCAGCCCGGACAGCTTGCAGGTGACGTTGGGGAGGGCGGCCAGGGCGGTGAGCGCGGACGCCCAGGGCTGCCAGTCGCCGCGGGCGACGGCCGGTTTGGCGGCGTGGTCCACCACGAAGGACAGCTCCGGCAGGGCCCGTACGACGGCCTGCGCGGCGGGCAGTTCGCGCGGGGTGACCAGCAGGTCGTAGACCAGGCCGCGGTCCGCCAGGGTGCGCAGACCGCGCCGGACGTCGGGGCGGCCGAGCCAGTCCGGGTCGGGCTCGTCCTGGACCTGGTGGCGCAGGCCGACGAGCCCGGCGGGCAGCGCCGCGAGCGCGTCCGGCAGCCCGGGGGCGGTCAGGTCGGCCCAGCCGACGACGCCGCGCACCGGGCCGTCCGCGGCGGCGACGGCGAGGAGTTCGAGGGTCTCCCGGTCCGAGGCGGAGGACTGCACCAGGACGGTGCCGTCGATGCGGTGCGCCGCGAGGTGCGGGACGAGGTCGGCCTGGGTGTAGCGGCGGCGGATCGGGTCGGCCCAGGGGCCGTCCATCCACGGCTGCGCGCGGCGGGTGGGGTCCCAGAGGTGGTGGTGGGCGTCGATGCGCATCGGGCGGCTCCCCCGGTCGGGGTCGGCGGGCGGGGCGTCAGACGTCGGCGACGGGCCCCAGCGGCAGCGGCAGGTCCGGGTCGAGCAGACCACGGGCGACGAGGGCGTGCCAGAGGCCGTCGGGCACGGGGTGGCGGAAGAGGGCGGCGTTCTCGGCGACCTCGGCGGGCGCGGCGGCGCCGACCACCGCCGCGGCGACGGCCGGATGCCCGAACGGGAAGCGGAGCGCCGCCGCCTTCAGCGGCACGTCGAACTCGGCGCAGACGGCGGCCAGTCGGCGGGCCCGGGCCAGGACCGCCGGCGGCGCCGGGGCGTAGTCGTAGGGGGCGCCGGGCGACGGGTCGGCGAGCAGCCCGGAGTTGTAGACCCCGCCGACCACCACCGAGGTGCCGCGCCGGGCGCACACCGGCAGCAGGTCGTCGACCGCGGTCCGCTCCAGCAGCGTCCAGCGGCCGGCGCACAGCACCACGTCGACGTCCAGGTCGGCGACGAGACGGGCCAGCACGCCGCTGTGGTTCATGCCGAAGCCGATGGCCCGGACGGTGCCCTCGGCGCGGAGGGCGGCCAGGGCCGGGTAGCCGGTCTCGTAGACCTCGCGCAGATGGTCCTCGACGTCGTGGAGGTAGACGATGTCCACCGCGGCCACGCCGAGCCGGTCCAGGGACGCCTCCAGGGTGGCGCGGATGCCGTCGCGGGTCAGGTCGCGGACGCGGGCCCGGGCGGGGGTGGCCACGAAGCCCTCGCCGGCCGCCGCCTCGCCGGGCGCGAGCGGGCGGAGCCGGCGGCCGACCTTGGTGGACAGCACGTAGCCGGCGCGGTCGACGCCGCGCAACGCCCGGCCCAGGCGCTCCTCGGAGAGGCCGACGCCGTAGTGCGGGGCGGTGTCGAGGTAGCGGGCGCCGGTGGCCAGGGCGGTGCGGACGACCGCGTCGGCGCGCTCCTCGGGGACGGCGCGGTAGAGGTTGCCGAGCGGTGCGCACCCCAGGCCCAGCGGCGGGACGACGACGCCGCTGCGGCCCAACTCCCGTGGCCCGTGGGGCGGACGGTTCATGGCGGCGGCCCCTTCACTCCTGCTTCTCGCCGCTGGTGAAGCGGGAGACGACGAGCGCGAGGAGGATGATCGCGCCGTTGAGGAACTGCGTCCACAGCGGTGGCACCCCGCCCAGCGTCATCACGTTGATGACGAGTTGGAGGGTCAGCACGCCGGTGAGCGCCCCGAAGAGGGTGCCGCGACCGCCCTTGAGGCTGATGCCGCCGATCACCGCGGCGGCGAAGACCTGGAAGATCCAGCCGCTGCCCTGGCTGGCGGAGACCGCGCCGTAGTGGCCGGTGTACAGGACGCCGGCGAAGGCGGCGAGGACCCCGGCCAGGACCAGGACGGTCCAGGTGATCCGATCGGTGCGGATGCCGGCCGCGCGGGCCGCCTCCGGGTTGCCGCCGATCGCGTAGAGCGCCCGGCCGTGCCGGAGGTAGCCGAGCGCCGCGCCGCCGAGCGCGAAGAGGGCCAGGCAGATCCAGACGGCGGCCGGGACGCCCAGCCAGGAGGTCCGGCCCAGGTAGGCGAAGGAGTCCGGGACGTCGGCGAGCGAACGGCCCTCGGAGAGGCCCAGGTGCAGACCGCGCAGCATGGTGAGCATGCCGAGGGTGGCGATGAAGCCGTTGACCCGCAGCCGGAGCATGAGGAAGCCGTTCGCGGCGCCGATCGCCGCGCCCACGGCCAGGCACAGCGGGACCGCCGTCCAGGAGGGCAGCAGCCCCAGGCCGGCGAACCGGCCGCCGTGGGCGGGCAGGACCAGCCACAGCGCGACCACCGGCGCCAGGCCGATCGTCGACTCCAGCGACAGGTCCATCCGCCCGCTGATCAGGACCAGCGCCTCGCCCAGCACCAACAGGCCCAGCTCGGTGGACTGTTGGACCACGCCGATGAGGTTGTCCCCGGTGAGGAAGGCCGGCGAGACGATGAAGCCGATGACGCCGAGGAGCAGGATCACCGGGACGAGCGAGAAGTCCCGCCAGCGGCCCGGCGTGATCCGGGGGCGCCGCACCGGGCCGGCCGGCGGTGCGTCGGCGGCCGGTGGGGCCGTGGTCTCGGTCATGGCGCGGTCCCTTCCGTCGTGGGGGTGTCCGGTGCGGTGGGCGGGCCGGGGGTGCCGGCGGTGACGCCCTCCACGGCGGCCACCAGGTCCGCCTCGCGCCAGCCGCGGCGGAACTCGGCCCGGACCCGGCCGCGGAAGACCGCCACCACCCGGTCGCAGATCCGCAGGTCGGCCGGTTCGTCGGAGACGATCAGCGCGCCGCGCCCGCCGTCCGCGACCTGCCGTACGACGCCCAGCAGCGCCTCCTTGGACCGGACGTCCACGCCGTTGGTGGGGCGGACGGCGACCAGGACGGCGGGGTCGCGGGCCAGCGCGCGGGCCACCACCACCTTCTGCTGGTTGCCGCCGGAGAGCCCGGAGACCGGCTGGTCGGGCCCGGTGGTCCTGATGTCCAGCGCCGCGATCATCCGCCGGGCGAACTCCCGGGTCCGGGCGGGCAGGACGGTCCCGCACGGCCCCAACGGCCCGGTGACGGCCAGGGTGGCGTTCTCCGCGACGCTGCGGGCGGGGACCAGTCCCTCGCGGTGCCGGTCCTCGGGGACGTAGCCGATGCCGGCGTCGAGGGCGTGCGGCACGCTCCCGGGGCGGACCGGTCGGCCGCGCACGGTGATCCGCCCGGCGTCCGGGGACCGGAGTCCCGCCAGCGCCTCGGCGACCGCGGTGGTCCCGCCGGCGGCGGCGCCCGCCAGGCCCACCACCTCGCCGGCCCGTACGGTCAGGTCGAGCGGGCCGAAGTGCCCGCGCAGCGCCAGTCCTTCGGCCCGCAGCACCGGCGCGCCGCCGGTGCGCGGGGCTGGCCGTTCTGGCTGTGCCGGCGGTACCGGGGCGCGTGCCGGGCGCCGGTGCCCGGTGTCCTCCCCCGTCATCGCCGCCACCAGGGCGTCCTCGCCGAGCTCGGCGACCGGGGCGGTCAGCACCCGGCGGGCGTCCCGGAGGACTGTAACGGTGTCACAGAGCTCCCGGACCTCCTGGAGGTGGTGGGAGATGAACAGGAACGCCACCCCCTGCGCGCGCAGTTCCCGCAGCCGGTCGAAGAGCCGGGCGATGCCGGGCGCGTCCAGCCGCGCGGTCGGCTCGTCCAGGACGATCAGCCGGGCACCGCGCGTCAGGGCGCGGGCGATCTCGACGAACTGGCGCTGTTCGACGCCGAGTTCTTCGAGCCGGGCGGCCGGGTCGACGTCCACGCCGTAGCCGGCGAGCAGGTCCCGGGCCCGCCCGCGCAGCGCCCGCCAGCGGATGGCGGGGCCGCCGGGGAAGTGGTTGAGGAAGAGGTTCTCGGCCACCGTCAGGCCGGGCACGGACATCGACCGCTGGTGGACGCAGGCGACCCGGCGCTGCCAGGCGGCGGGATCGCCCCAACGGGGCGCGGGGACCCCGTCGAAGGCGACCCGCCCGGCGTCCGGCCGGGCCATCCCGGTCAGCACCGACACCAGGGTGGACTTGCCGGCGCCGTTCCGGCCGACCAGGGCGTGCGCCTCGCCGGGCCGGACGGTCAGGTGGACCCCGTCGAGGGCGAGGGTGGGCCCGTAGCGCTTGACGATGCCCTCGGCCCGCACCGCCGCGGGCTCGGCGGCCGCCGGCTCACGGGCCGGATCCTCGGACGCCGGGCCGCCGGGCGCGGCCGTCACCTCCCCTGCTCCGACTGATTGGCCCACAGTCGGGGGTCGTCGACGTTCTCCTTGGTGACCAGCGGCACGGGCAGCTGGTCCTCCAGCCCGTTCTTGATCTTCACGATGGTCGATCCGTGGTCGGTCGGCCCGGGCCGGAAGGTCTTGCCGGCGAGCGCCGCCCGGGCGTAGTACAGCGCGTACCGGGCGTAGAGGTCGGCGGGCTGGGAGAGGGTGGCGTCCAGGGTTCCGGCCCGGATGGCGGCCAGTTCGTCGGGGATGCCGTCGTTGGAGACGAGGGTGAGGTGCCCCGGTGTCCCGACGGGTTTCAGCAGCCCGCGCTGCCGCAACAGGGCCAGCACCGGCTGGAGGAAGGCGCCGCCGGCCTGGAGGTAGACGCCGTCGAGGTCGTGGTGCTGGGCCAGCAGGCTCTGGAGCTTGGCGGAGGCGACCTCGCCCTTCCAGTCCGTGGCCAGCTCGTGGACGGTGATGCCGGGGTACCTCCGCTTCATGCAGGCCGCGAACGCCTCCGAGCGGTCCCGTCCGTTGATCGAGCTGAGGTCGCCCTGGAGTTCGGCGACCCGGCCGTGGCCGCCGAGCCGCTCGCCCAGGAACACGCAGGACCGTTCCCCGTAGGCGCGGTTGTCGGCCCGGACGACCATGTAGACCGGGCCGTCGTCGGGGCGGGTGTCGACGCTGACGACCGGGATCCTCCGGTCGGCCAGGCGCCGGAGCTCGGCGGTGATGGCGCCGGTGTCCTGCGGGGCGATCACGATCGCCCGGGCGCCCTGGCCGGTCAGCGCCTGGACGTCGGAGACGACCTTGCCGATGTCGTTCTGCGAGTTGGCCAGCGGCAGCGCGGACGGGCCGCCGTGCGCCAGGTCGGCCTTCAGGTGGTCCTGGTAGGAGTCCCAGAAGTCGGTGTCGGTGCGCGGCACGTCGATGCCGATCCGGCCGGTGGCGTCGCTGCCCCGGTTGCAGCCGGTCAGCACGGCCGCCCCGGCCAGCACGGCCAGGGCGAGCACCGCGGCTCCGGCCGCCGCGCCGGTGGTGCGGGTACGCAGTCTCATGGGGTCCCTCGCGTCGGGTCGGTGGTCCCTCGGTCGTGGTGGGCGGCGGTCGTGGGGCGACGGCGGCGGGCGGGCGGCCTCCGGGCCTCGGCCTCCGGACGGCCTCCGGGGCGGCTCAACGGGCCGGGCGCGGCCGCAGCCCCTGCATCCCGCCGTCCACGGCCAGCGCGGTGCCGGTGATGCCGGAGGCGGCCGGGGAGGCCAGGTGGACGAGGGCGGCGGCGACCTCCCGCGCGGTGACCATCCGGCCCAGGGGCTGACGGGCTTCCAGCGCGGCCCGTTCGGCGGCCGGGTCGGCGGCCCGGTCGAGGAGCCGGGCGACCCAGGGGGTGTCCGCGGTGCCGGGGTTGACGCAGTTGACGCGGATGCCGTCCCGGAGGTGGTCGGCCGCCATCGCCAGGGTCAGCGCGAGCACCGCCCCCTTGCTCGCGCCGTACAGCGCCCGCTGCGGCAGCCCGGCGGTGGCGGCGATGGAGCAGGTGTGGGTGATGGAGACCGCGCCGGGCGCGTCGGCCGCGGCCCGCCGCAGGTGCGGCAGCGCGGCCCGCGCGGTGCGCACCAGCCCCAGGACGTTGACGTCCAGGACGCGTCCCCACTCGGCGTCGTCGTTGTCCTCGACGGTGCCCACGGCGCCGATCCCGGCGTTGCCGATGAGGATGTGCAGGGCGCCCAGCTCCGCCACCGCCGTCGCGACCGCGGCCCGGACACCGGCGTCGTCGGTGACGTCCGCGGCGATCCGCAGCGCCCCCGGGGGCGCCCCGGCCGGGTCGCGGTCCAGGACGGCGACCCGGGCGCCACGGGCCAGCAGCAGGGCGGCGGTGGCCGCGCCGATCCCCGAACCGCCGCCGGTCACCAGGGCGGCCAGGCCCGCGAAGTCGTCCGCTCCGGCCGGCCCGTTCACGCCGGTACCCCGGCTTCCCGGCGCGGCCCGCGGGTCCGCCACACCGGCCCGTCGGGGAAGCGGTAGGCGGCCAGCGACGCCGGCTTCATCCGGGCGGAGAAACCGGGCGCGACGGGCGCGCGGTAGCGGCCCCGCGCGATGACCGCCGGATCGGTGAAGTGCTCGTGCAGGTGGTCCACGTACTCGATCACCCGGTCCTCCCAACTCCCGGACACCGCCACGTAGTCGAACATCGCCAGGTGCTGCACCAGCTCGCACAGCCCCACCCCGCCGGCGTGCGGGCACACCGGCACCCCGTACTTCGCGGCCAGCAGCAGGATCGCCAGGTTGTCGTTGACCCCGGCCACCCGGACCGCGTCGAGCTGCACGAAGTCCACCGCTTCGGCCTGCAGCAGTTGCTTGAACACCACGCGGTTGGCGACGTGTTCGCCGGTGGCGACCTTCACCGGCTGCCCGGCGCGCACCGCGGCGTGCCCCAGGACGTCGTCCGGGCTGGTCGGCTCCTCGATCCAGTGCGGGGCGTAGGGCGCCAGCGCGGTCATCCAGCGGACCGCCTCGGCCACGTCCCAGCGCTGGTTGGCGTCGACCGCGATCCGCACGCCGGGCCCGACCGCGTCCCGGGCCAGCCGGAGCCGCCGCAGGTCGTCGTCGAGGTCGGCGCCCACCTTGAGCTTGATCTGGCCGAAGCCGTCGGCGACCGCGGCCTCGGCGAGCCGGACCAGGGTCGCGTCGTCGTGGCCGAGCCAGCCGGGCGAGGTGGTGTAGGCGGGGTAGCCCTCGGCCTTGAGACGGGCGGTGCGCCCGGCCCGGCCGGGCTCGGCGGCGCGCAGCAGGTCCAGCGCCTCGGCGGGCGTCAACGCGTCGGTCAGGTAGCGGAAGTCCACCAGCCCGACCAGCTCTTCGGGACTCAGCCCGGCCAGCAGCTCCCAGACCGGCCGGCCGGCGCGCCGCGCGGCCAGGTCCCAGGCGGCGTTGACCACCGCCCCGGCGGCCATCTGCGCCACGCCCTTCTCCGGGCCGAGCCAGCGCAGCTGGGAGTCGTGGGTGAGGGCGCGGTGCAGCGCGCCGAGCCGGTCCACGGTGGCCGGGGCGGGGCGGCCGACGACGTACGGGGCCAGGGCGCGGATCGCGGCGGCCATGACGTCGTTGCCGCGCCCGAGGGTGAAGCAGAGGCCGTGCCCGTCCGGCCCGTCGGCGGTGCGCAGCACGACATAGGCGGCGGAGTAGTCGGGATCGGGGTGCATCGCGTCCGACCCGTGCAGTTGGTCGGAGGTGGGGAAGCGGACGTCGTGGACCTCCAGCCCGGTGACGATGTCGGTTACGGCCATGGGCACGCCCCCTGGGATGTCGCGCGGATCTCGCGGAGAACATCGGACCTTTCCCGGTCCTCCGATGTATAGACCCGCCCCGGAGACCGCGTCCAGACCCCGTACCCGAATCCACCGGGAATTCCAGGGGCGTTGACCGGAGCCCTCCGCTCCTCCCTTAGCACAGATCGGATCTCTCTCGGACGGGCCTTTCCGCACACACGCTCGTAAAGGGGCTGCGGATCGGCACCGTGGAAGCCGTAGTCTTGGGAGCGCACGCAACGGAACTGCTGCCGGCGGCCGCCCCAGGGCGGCGGGGCCGGCCGGAAGGAGGGGCTGGGTGATCGAGCTGGAGGGGGTGCCCGAGCTGATCGACCCGGTCATGGTGGCCGCGTTCGAGGGCTGGAACGACGCCGGCGACGCCGCCTCCGCCGCGGTCGCCCACCTGGACCGGGAATGGAAGGGCGAGGTCTTCGCCGCGCTCGACGCGGAGGACTACTACGACTTCCAGGTGAACCGCCCGACGGTCTTCCTGGAGAACGGCGTCCGCAAGATCACCTGGCCCACCACGCGGCTCTCCGTCGTCCGCATCGGCGACGCCGACGGCAAGGGGAACCCCCGCGACCTGGTCCTGGTCCGCGGCATCGAGCCCAGCATGCGCTGGCGCTCGTTCTGCAACGAACTCCTCGGCTTCGCCCATGAATTGGGCGTCGAGATGGTGGTGGTGCTGGGCTCCCTGCTGGGCGACACCCCGCACACCCGGCCGGTCCCGGTCAGCGGGGTCACCTCCGACGCCGACGTGGCGCGCCGGCTGGATCTGGAGGAGTCCCGCTACGAGGGCCCGACGGGCATCGTCGGCATCCTCCAGGAGGCGTGCACACACGCCGGCGTCCCGGCGGTCAGCCTGTGGGCCGCGGTGCCGCACTACGTCTCCCAGCCGCCCAACCCCAAGGCCACCCTCGCCCTCCTCAACCGCCTGGAGGACCTGCTCGACCTGCGGATCCCGCTCGGCGAGCTGACCGAGGACGCCCGCGCCTGGCAGCTGGGCGTGGACCAACTCGCCGCGGAGGACAGCGAGGTCGCCGAGTACGTCCAGTCGCTGGAGGAGGCCCGGGACACCGCCGAACTGCCGGAGGCGTCCGGCGAGGCCATCGCCCGCGAGTTCGAGCGCTATCTGCGCCGCCGCGACCCGCAGGCCGGCCCGGGGGTGGCGAGCGAGGGCGGCGTCGCCGACGGCCGGGACAGCTCCTACCTCCGCGACACCGCCAGCGGACGCACCCGGCACCCCCGCGCCGCCTCCAAGGAGCCGCGCGAGCCCCGGTCGCCGGAGGAGTCCGGACCGCCCCCGCAGGCGGCTGACGGCCCGGCGCCCGGCGAGGGCACCGGCGAGGACGGCGGGCACACCGACGCCGACGGCCCGGAGGACCCCGGCACCGAGCGCTGACCGGCCGCCCGGCCCCGCGCCGGCACGACGAAGGGGCGCCCCCGCCATCCGGCGGGGGCGCCCCTGTCGTATCCGGCCGCGGACGTCCCTACAGCGCGACGCCCAGCAGCGCGTCCACCGCACGGGTGACGAGCCCGGGAGCGCTCTCGTCCGTGCCACCGTCGGCCTGCTGCGCGGCGGCCCAGCGGTCCACCGCGGCCAGCGCGGCGGGCGCGTCCAGGTCGTCGGCGAGGGCGGCGCGGACCTCCGCCAGCAGCGCCTCGGCGGGCGGACCGTCGGGGCGGGACACGGCGGCCCGCCAGCGGGCCAGCCGGGCCTCGGCCTCCGGGATCGCCTCGTCGGTCCACTCCCAGTCGCTGCGGTAGTGGTGGGCCAGCAGCGCCAGACGGATCGCCGCCGGGTCGACACCGTCCCGGCGCAGCGCCGAGACGAAGACCAGGTTGCCCTTGGACTTGGACATCTTCGCGCCGTTCAGGGCGACCATGCCGGCGTGCACATACGCCTTGGCGAAGGGGTGTTCACCGGTCAGCGCCTGGGCGTGCGAGGCGCCCATCTCGTGGTGCGGGAAGACGAGGTCGGAACCGCCGCCCTGGACGTCGAAGCCCATGCCGAGGTGGTCCAGGGCGATGGCGACGCACTCGATGTGCCAACCGGGCCGGCCGCGGCCCAGCGAGGCGCCGTCCCAGCTCGGCTCGCCGTCGCGGGCGGCCATCCACAGCATCGGGTCGAGGGGGTTCTTCTTGCCCTCGCGCTCCGGGTCGCCGCCGCGCTCCGCGGACAGCAGCCGCATCGCCTCGGCGTCCAGGCCGGAGACCCCGCCGAAGTGCGGGTCGGCGGCGACCGAGAAGTAGATGTCGCCGTCCAGCTCGTAGGCGGCGCCGGCGTCGCGCAGCCGCTCGACCAGCGGGACGATGTGCGGTATCGACTCGACGGCGCCTATGTAGTGCCGCGGCGGCAGCATCCGCAGCGCCGTCATGTCCTCGCGGAACAGGGCGGTCTCGCGCTCGGCGAGCGCGGTCCAATCGTCGCCGGTCGCCACCGCCCGCTCCAGCAGCGGGTCGTCGACGTCGGTGACGTTCTGCACGTAGTGCACCTGACGCTTCGTGTCGAGCCACATGCGCTGAACGAGGTCGAACGCGTTGTAGGTCGCCGCGTGCCCCATGTGGGTGGCGTCGTACGGCGTGATGCCGCAGACGTAGATACGGGCGACGGGACCGGGGTCGAGGGTTACCCGGCCGCCGGTCGCGGTGTCGTGGATCCTCAGGTCGCGGCCCTGACCGGGCAGGGCGGGGACCTCAGAAGCGGGCCATGCATGCATGCCTTGAGCGTAACCGGATGCATGTTCCGCATACGAACCGGAGGGGCCCCTCTGGCCGGAAAGGCGGTCTTGTGTTCCGCCACCGGATGTGCCATTGGCAAGCGGCAGCACATGGTGCGGCGTCAGCCGCACCATGTGCCGAGGGTCTCCCTGATCCGGTGCGGTCGGGACATCGTGCGACGACGCCCGCACCGGCCGCCCGGCGGGCCGCTGTTCAGACCGGCGGCCAGGGAATCGCCGGCCACTCGCCGCTCGGCTCCGGGTGCCGCCCGCTGCTCAGCATCCCGTCCACCCGCGCCCGCAGCGCCGCCAGCTCGGCGTCCGTGATGAGTTCGGCCAGCCGGACGGCGAGCGGCGCCCCGTCCGCCAGCGCCCGGGTCAGACCGCGCAGCACCGCCGACGCCTCGTCGGTCAACGGCTCCCCTGCCCAGCCCCACAGCAGCGTGCGCAGCTTGTCGGCCGAGTTGAACGTCACACCGTGATCGATCGCGAAGAACGCGCCATCGGCACCGGGCAGCAGATGGCCGCCCTTGCGGTCGCCGTTGTTGATCACCGCGTCGAGGACGGCCAGCCGCCGCAGCCGGGGGTGGTCGGCGTGGACCAACAGCGCGGTGCGGCCGGCGCCGATGTCCGCCCGGCCGACCGCCTTCCAGCCCGGCGCCGGCTCGTCCTCGGCGACCAGCGCCAGCAGCTCGGGCGCCGCGTCGCCGTCCCCCGGCGGCGCTATCCACTCCTGGACCATGCCGGTGCCGTACGGGCCGTCCCGCAGCACCGTGGTGGGGATGAGGTCCCAGCCGCAGGCCCGGGAGACCTCGTAGGCGGCGACCTCGCGCTGGGCGAGCGTGCCGTCCGGGAAGTCCCACAGCGGGCGCTCGCCGGCGACCGGCTTGTAGACGCAGGCGGCGCTGCGGCCGTCCTGTTCGACGGTGCAGTAGAGCACCGCGTTGGAGGCGTCCGGGATCTGGCCGCGGACGGTCAGCTCGCCCTCGGCGAGCAGCGCCGGCGCCAGGCTCCCGACGGGCTCGTCGGCGGGCGCCGGCGGCTGCTGCGGGTCCGCGGGCGTGGGCACCGGTTCGGCGGTGGGCTCCATGGGGCTCAGGCGTCCCGCCGGTATCCGTTCTGGCGCGGGCATACGTGTCCCTCCGGATCGAGCGGCAGGCTGCACAGCGGGCACGGCGGGCGGCCGGCGTTGACGACTTCCAGCGCCCGCTTGGCGAACGCCCGGGCCATGGTGCCGGTCAGCCGGACCCGCAGCATCGGCGGGCCGTTCTCGTCGTCCTGGAGCAGCCGTTCCTCGGCGTCGGCGAGGTCCTCGTCGCTGTCGGCCTCCAGCTCGACCAGCGCCTGGGCCTCGACGATCATCCGCTCTTCCTCGCCGTCCCAGGCCAGCGCCATGGTGCCGACCCGGAACTCCTCCTCCACCGGCGACTCCAGCGGCGCGGTGTCGGCCATCTCGGTCGGGGAGACGGCGGGCACCGGGGCGCTGCCGCCGCTGCGCCGCACCACCTCGTCCAGGAGCTCGTCGATCCGCTCGGCGAGCGCCGCCACCTGCGTCTTCTCCAGGGCGACGCTGGTGGTGCGACCGCTCGCGGTGGCCTGGAGGAAGAAGCTACGGCGGCCAGGCAGCCCGACCGTACCGGCCACGAAGCGGTCCGGTAGGTCGTAGAAGAACACCTGACGGGACAACGTCCTGCTCCGTTTGTCTCGACTGCTGGGTCAGTGCGGTCGCTGCGGTCGCTGCGTTCCGGAGGGGTACTGCGCGGATCACACGGGCGTCGCGGGCAGCGCCGTCGCACCACCCTACTGCGCCCGCTGATCACGCTGCGCCCGCACCACCACCGATGGCCGCGTCCCGCTCGCTCCCGGCCCCGCCGCCGTCCTCACGGGGCACCAGCGAGGCGAGGTCGCCGGTGTCGCCGAGCCGTACGAGGTAGGGGCGCAGCCGGGTGTAGCGGATCACGGTCACCGAGCACGGCTCCACGGAGATCCGCTGGAAGAGGTCCAGGTGCATGCCGAGGGCGTCGGCGACCAGGGATTTGATGATGTCACCGTGGGAGCACATGAGGTAGGTCGCCTCGGCGCCGGACGTCTCCTCGACCCGGGCGTTCCAGTCCCGGACGGCGGCCACCGCACGGGCCTGCATCTCCCGCATCGACTCGCCACCGGGGAAGGCGGCGGCGGAGGGGTGCTGCTGGACGACCTCCATCAGCGGCTCGTCGGCCAGCTCCCCGAGCTTGCGGCCCGACCAGTCGCCGTAGTCGCACTCGGTGATCCGCTCGTCGTTCTCCAGGCGCAGCCCGGGGCGGGCGTCCACCAGCGGCCCCAGGGTCTCCCGGCAGCGTTGCAGCGGGCTGGTGACGGCGACGGCCAGCGGGACCCCCGCGAGCCGGGCGGGCAGCGCCGCGGCCTGGGCGGCGCCCCGCTCGTCGAGGGCGACTGCGGGGGTCCGACCGGCGAGCACCCCGGCGGTGTTGGCGGTGGAGCGGCCGTGCCGCACCAGGATCAGCGTGGGCATGACCGCAACACTAGGGCCTGTCCGGCGGATCGGGGGTGGCCGGACCCACTCCACGGCCATCGGTCCGCCCGCGGTCCGCCCTGCGTCCGTCCCCGCCCCGGCCCGGCTTCCCTGGCAAGGCCCCCTGCGACGGGCGAGAATGCCTGATGTGATCGTGGACTGCGCCATCTACCGCGAGGGCCGCCGCCATGAGTGCGCGACGGATTTCTCCCGCGCGCTGGAGGCGGCACGGGCGGAGGGCCGCTCCTTCCTGTGGCTGGGCATGTACGAGCCGACCCAGCACGAGTTCGACCAGGTCAGCAGCGAGTTCGGGCTGCACCCGCTGGCTGTGGAGGACGCCCTGAACGCCCACCAGCGGCCGAAGCTGGAGGTCTACGACGACTCGCTGTTCATGGTGCTGAAGCCGATCACCTACGACGTCACGGCCGACACCGTGACCGCCTCGGAGCTGATGGTCTTCGTCGGCGACTCGTTCGTGGTCACCGTCCGGCACGGGACGGCCAGTCCGCTGGCGGCGGTCCGGCGGCGGCTGGAGCACCATCCGGAGATCCTGCGGCACGGCCCCGGGGCGGTGCTGTACGCGGTCAGCGACGCGGTGGTCGACCACTACATCGAGGTGGCCGGCGAACTCCAGGTGGATCTTGAGGAGTTGGAGGCGGAGGTGTTCGCCCCGATCCGCCGAGAGACCAGGAACACCGCCGCCCAGATCTACGCGTTCAAACGCGAGATCCTCGAATTCCGCCGGGCCACCGTCCCGTTGGCCGACCCGATGTCCCGTCTGCAGAGCCCCGGCGTGCCCTTCGTGCACGACCACGCCCGGCCGTTCTTCCGGGACGTCGGCGACCACCTGACCCGCGCCAACGAGTCGGTGGAGGGCCTGGACCGGCTGCTGTCGGACATCCTGGCCGCCCATCTGGCGCAGATGGGGGTCCGGCAGAACGACGACATGCGCAAGATCTCGGCGTGGGCCGCGCTGGCCGCGGTGCCGACCCTGATCGCGGGCATCTACGGCATGAACTTCCGGGACATGCCGGAACTGTCCTGGTCACTGGGCTACCCGATGGTCCTGCTGACGATGGCGGTCATCGAGGTCTCGCTCTACCGGCTGTTCAAGCGCCGCGGCTGGCTGTGAGGGGGCGGACCGGCGCACCGCTCAGGCGAACTCCGGCGCGGCGGTGGCCGGACCGCCCAGCGCGTTCCGCCGCTCGGGCATCGCCAGGCTGACCATCCGCCGCCAGCCGAACAGCCGCTCGTAGCCGTAGAGCGCCGCGATCCCGGCCCGGAGCAGCGCGGACCTGGCCCTCGACCATCCCAGGATGCGGCCCATCCGCGCCATCACGGCCAGGCTGACGTCCCGGTGGACGGCGATCTCGGCCAGTGCGCACTCCCGCAGGGTCCGCTGGATCGCCCGCCCGTGCCCGGCCCTGGCCAGCCGGAGCAGTTCCTCGTGGCAGTACGCGAGGTGGTTCTCCTCGTCGTGGCAGATCATCCGGACCGCCCGGCCCACCTCGGGGTGGTCGCCGAAGTACCTGCGCAGCAGCACCATCTGCTCGGCCGCGCGCTGCTCGGTGACCCGGCTGTGCGCGAGGTAGGTGACGACGTCCCGCTCGCTGAGCGGCTCGTCGCGGCGGAGCTTGTCGTGGGCCAGCCCGATGCCCCGCCGCTCCAGCAGCATGGTGTAGTCGGTGGCGGCGGGGATCTCGACGGGCGTCAGCCCGCGCTTGCGGAGCAGGGCGCCGAAGATCCGGCCGTGCTTGTCCTCGTCGGCGCCGTGCCGGGCGACCTTGGGCGCCAGGGCGCGCTGGGAGTCCGGGAGCAGCGCGGCGATCCGCCCGTTCTCCCAGCCGCCCTGCGCCTCCCCGCTGGCCGCGATGGAGCAGAAGAGACGGTAGGAGGCGTCGTTGTCGACGATCTCCTGGAACAGGCTCCTGGCCGAGAACATCAGCGTCACCTCCGAACGGACACGCCCGTAGAGGGAAAGCCAAATGCCGCCTTTCGCCGCCGGCAACCGGGGGCGCGGCCGGCTGCGCCCGTTCGCCTGACCCGCGCGGGGCGGGCCCCGTAACCCGCCCGCCCCTGAGCCGTTGAGTTCCGTGACGGCCGTGGCGGGGAAGACCCCCGAGCCCCCACCACGGCCGCAGCGCTTCCCCCGCCCGGCGCCCAGGCGCCGGGCTCTCGCGCGTCCGGGCCCCGTCCGGGGCTACGCCAGGCCGGCCCGCTCCAGGGCCTCGGTGCCCGCGCGGAGCGCGGCCATCCGCTCCTCCAGCGTGAACCCGGCCGGCGTCACGGTCAGGGTGGTCACCCCGGCCGCCGCGTACGCCTGCATCCGCTCGGCGATCCGGTCGACCGAGCCGAGCATGGTGGTCTGGTCGATCAGCCGCTCGGGGACGGCGGCGGCGGCGCCGGCCTTGTCCCCGGCCAGGTACTTGTCCTGGATCTCGGCGGCCTCCTTCTCGTACCCCATCCGCTGCGCGAGCTGGTTGTAGAAGTTCTGCTTCCGGCTGCCCATGCCGCCGACGTACAGCGCGGTGTACGGGCGGAAGGTGTCGGCGAGCGCGCTGACGTCCTTGTCCTCGCCGAGGGCCAGCGGGAGGGTGGGGCAGACGTCGAAGCCGTCCATGGTCTTGCCGGCCGCCTCCCGGCCCGCCCGGATGTGGGAGATCGCGGTCTCCTCCAGGTGGTCGGCGGAGGGGAAGATCAGCAGCGCGCCGTCGGCGATCTCGCCGGTCTGCCGGAGGTTCTTGGGCCCGATCGCGGCGATGTAGAGCGGGATGTGCTCGCGCTGCGGGTGGACGGTGAGCTTGATCGGCTTGCCCGGACCGCCCGGCAGCGGCAGCGTCCAGTGCTCGCCCTCGTAGGAGAGCCGCTCGCGGGACATGGCCCTGCGGACGATCTCCACGTACTCCCGGGTGCGGGCCAGCGGCTTGTCGAACTTCACGCCGTACCAGCCCTCGGAGACCTGCGGGCCGGAGACGCCCAGGCCGAGCCGGAAGCGGCCGCCGGAGAGCGAGTCCAGGGTCGCCGCGGTCATCGCGGTCATCGCGGGCGTGCGGGCCGGGATCTGGAAGATCGCCGAACCGACGTCGATCCGCTCGGTCTGCGCGGCCACCCAGGAGAGCACCGTGGGGGCGTCGGAGCCGTACGCCTCGGCCGCCCAGCAGACCGCGTAGCCGAGGCGGTCGGCCTCCTGCGCCACCGCGAGATTGTCGGAGTCCATGCCGGCGCCCCAGTAGCCGAGGTTGATGCCGAGCCTCATGCCGCTCCCCTTACCCATCAGTAACGTCGCTGTTGCGGGGACTCTAGCGTGCGGGTGCCGCGGCCGTCACCGGCAGGCCGGAACCCGGTCCGCACACCGCCGCCCGGCCTTTGTCCACAGGTCCCCTGATCGTGGGGCCCGGCGCGTAGGGTCTGGGCCCATGGAGCAAAGGCACCTCGGCCGCACGGGCCTGCGCGTGTCCCGCCTCGGGCTGGGCACCCTGAACTGGGCACGCGACACCGGCGAACAGGACGCCGCCGAGCAGCTCAAGACGTTCTGGGAGGCCGGCGGCACGCTCGTGGACACCGCCGACATCTACGCCGACGGCGGCGCCGAGTACCTCCTGGGCCGGCTGCTCGAAGGACTGGTGCCGCGTTCCGACCTGGTCGTGGCCACCAAGGCCGGCAGCGTCCTGGAGCCGGACCGCCGGGTCGACGGCTCACGCCGCCACCTGCTCGCCGCGCTGGACGCCTCCCTGGAGCGCCTGGGCACCGACCACGTGGACCTCTGGCAGCTGCACGCCTTCGACCCGCACACCCCGCTGGAGGAGACCCTCCAGGCCCTCGACGTCGCGGTGGCGAGCGGCCGGGCGCGCTATGTGGGCCTGTCGAACTTCTCCGGCTGGCAGCTCGCCAAGGCCGCCACCTGGCAGCTGGCCGCCCCCGACGTCCGCAACCGGCTGGCGAGCACGCAGATGGAGTACTCCCTCCTCCAGCGCGGCGTCGAACGGGAGGTGCTCCCCGCCGCCCTGGACCTGGGCCTCGGCCTGCTGCCGTCGTCCCCGTTGGGCCGCGGGGTGCTCACCGGCAAGTACCGCCACGCGACCCCGGCCGACTCCCGGGGCGGCTCGGAGCACCTCGCGCCGTTCGTGGCGCCCTATCTCGACGAGGCCGCCGGCCGGGTCGTCGACGCGGTCGCCACCGCCGCCGACGGACTGGCCGTCACCCCCCTCCAGGTCGCGCTCTCCTGGCTCCGCGACCGCCCCGGGGTCACCGCCCCACTGCTCGGCGCCCGCACGGCGCAGCAGCTCAGAGCCGCATTGTCAGTGGAGGCGCTTAGTCTTCCTGACGAGATCCGCCGGGCGCTGGACGATGTGTCGGCTCCGGTGCACCACTATCCCGACCACGACTGGAGCACGCTGTGAGTACCGACCGCGCCGGCGACAACCCGCCCGAGCAGGAGGCCGCCGCGCCCGGCGGCGAGGCGGGCCGCGAGGCCGGCGGCGCACCAGCACCACGGTCCGACTCCGCGGCGTCCCTGGCGTCCTTGGCGGCGGCCGTGCGGGCCGTGGAGAGCGGCGAGCGCTCCGCCGCCTCGTTCTTCGCCGAGACCCCGCGGGCCGCCAAGGCCCCCGCCGCCCGCCCGGCGCGGGACGGCGCGGCCGGCGCGACCCCCGCCCCGGCACCGCAGCAGGCACCGCAGCCCGCGACGGCGGGCCCGGCCCGCGAGGAGGCCGAGCCGCAGCCCGCCGCGGCCCGTCCGTCCGCGCCCGAGCCCGGCGCCCAGGGCGCCACGGCCGACCCCACGGTCCCGGCGGCCCGTCCCGCGCTCGTCCCGACCCCCGGCATCGAGGGCGTCCGGCGGGTGCTCGCGGCCGGCGGCGCCCCCGAGGCGCTCGCCGAGCGTGCCGCGGAGGCACTCGGCCAGCAGGCCGCCGAGGCACTGGTCGAGGACCCCTGGCAGCTGCTCACGGTGCCCGGGGTGCGCCCCGAGCAGGCCGACGGCTTCGCCCGCGCACTGCTCGGCCCCGCCTGCGGGCCGGGCGACGAGCGGCGCGCCCAGGCGCTGATCGGCTGGCTGCTGGAGCAGGCCGCGGTCGCCGGCCACTCCGCCCTGGAGGCGTCCGCACTGCGCGCCGCCCTCGCCCAACGCGCCGTCCCGGAACCGGACGAGGCCCTCCAGAGCGCCATCGCGGACGGCGCGGTACTGGTCTTCCAGGACGCCCTGGAGACCCCGGGACGCCCCCGGGCCGCCACGGACGACGACGAGGAGCAGCCGGTCCGCGTGCTGCTCGGCCTGGACCGGCTCGCCATGGCCGAGGAGAGCGTCGCCGACGGACTGGCCCGGCTGCTGAACACCTTCGAACTCCCGGCGATCGAACCGACCGTCACGGCGCCTGACGACACCGGGGCGGCCGACCCGACCCCTGCCTCCCAGGACACCGAGGCCGCCGCCCCGGAAGGCGACGCCACGGACGCCGCGGACGACACGGACGCCTCCGGCCCCCGGGTCCGCCCCTCCGCCGGCGCCTGGGCGACCGTCGCGGCGGCCGCCCCCTCGGGCTCCGCCGCGGAGCTGATCCAGACCGTCTCGCTCAGCGGACTGGTGACCCACACCGGCGGCGAGGCGGCCCGCGCCGAGCCCGCCGCACTGATCGCCGCGGCCCGCGCCCTGGGGCTGCGGGCGTACGGCGCGGCCCACACCGCCGACGGCCGCCGCCGGCTGGCCGCGCACCTCGCCGAGGTCGCACCGGACACCGCCCCCGGGGAGCCCACCGGCCCGGCCCCGGCGGAGGCCGCGGTGACCGTCTCCGGCCTGCTGTCCGGCGCCGAGGGCCCGGGCCGGGACGCGGACGGCGCACTCGCCCTCGACCTGCTCGTCGTGCTGGACGCCCCGCAGCTCGACCTGGAGACCACCGCCCTGCTCGTCGAATCGCTGACCGACGGGACGCGCCTGGTGCTCAGCGGCGACCCCGGCGTCCTGTGGTCCGCGGGCCCCGGGCGGCTGTTCCAGGACGTCCTGCAGTCCCGGTTCTGCCCCCAGGTCGCCTCCCGCACCCCGGACTTCGGGCCGATCGGCGAGCTGGTGTCGGGCATCGGCGTCGGCGAACTCGCCGAGGTCGACGCGCCCGGCAAGGAGGTGGTGACCGTCCCGGTGCGGGACGCCGCCGAGGCGGTGCACCGCACGGTCCAGCTGGTCGCCGACTCGGTGCCCCGGGCGCTGGGCATCCCCGCCGAGCAGACGCAGGTCATCACCGTCGGCCACGGCGGCGCCGCCGGCACCCGCGCGCTGAACGCCGCGCTCAAGGAGCGGCTGAACGCCGGCCCCGGCCGGTTCGGCGGCTTCGACCCCGGCGACCGCGCGGCCTACTCCCCGGCGCTGGGCCGTACGCTCCTCGGCACGGTCACCGGCGCCGACGCCGACGGCCTGCACCTCGACTGCGCGGGCACCGCCGTGGTCGTCCCGCGCGAGCAGGTCGGCTCCGGCGCGGTCCGGCACGGCTGGGCGCTCACCGCCCATCAGGCGGCCGGGGCGCGCTGGCCCGCCGCGGTCGTGGTGCTCCCCGGCGACGCCGCCGGCGGACTGACCCGCGCCTGGGTCTACACCGCCTTCAGCCGCGCCGAACGGCATCTGTCGGTGGTCCAGGGCGTGGGCCAGGCGCTGTCCCGCGCGGTCGCCGAAATCCCCGCCAAGGAGCGCACCACCCGGCTGCGGACGCTGCTGCGGCTCCAGGCCGAGGAGCAGTCGGCGGACCCGGCGGCGGGCTGACCCCGCAAGCGGGGGCCCGCGGGGCGGCGGCGCACCGGCCGTCCGCCCCGCGGGCCCGTTCCGCCGGGCGCCTCACCGCCTCCCGTCGGCCGGCTCCAGCAGATCGTCGTCCCCGTCGTCGAGTTCTTCCTCGTCGAAGACGGTGCTGACGTCGAAGCGGCACACCACCCGCTGCGGATCCGCCTGGTCGAACGGCGCGGCGAGCCACTCCCCCGGCTCGGCCGGCTCGTCGACGGCCGCCACCCACAGCGTGGAGTCGCCCTCCTCCAGGCCGAACTCCTTGTGCCGGGAGGCGATCTCATCCGGTTCGTACTCCCCGAAGAGCACCCCGAGCGCGGCGTAGGCGCTGCTGCCGACGAGCGCGGCGGCATCGGGGGCGTTGCCCGTGGCGTCGTCGGCGGCGTCCGGATCCAGGGCCGCGATGCGCTGTGCCTGATGCAGCAGGCGCTGCGGCTCGGCGACGGTGTAGTCGCGTCGGATCAGCACGCTCAGCGCGCTCGGTTCCTCGGGACCCGCGTACGCGGGCAGGGCGTCGTTACCGGGGATCTCGAAGGGGGTGACCTCGTCGTAGGTGTCGTAGAGCAGCTCGTCATAGCGCTCGGCAGCCGCGGCGAGTTCGTCGAACGCGGCATAGACGGCGGGATCGTCCGCCCCCGCGCGGCGTTCGACCGCGGCGAGGTGACGGTCCAGCGCGGCTTTGACCGCCTCAGCGGCGGCACGAACCTCGGCAGCGGAAGGCTGCGCAGCATCAGACATAGTGCAGACGCTATCCGTACCGGGGCCGGTCCCGCACAATAGATGCGATGCCGGAATACGAATTCTGCGATGTGTACGTGCCCCGGGGCGTCTCCCGCAAGGCCACCACACGCCTGCTGACCGACCATGCCGAGTACGGACACTGGGAGTTGGACCGACTTCGTCTCAATCCCGACGGTAGCCGCCGGGTGCGGCTGCGTCGCCGGATCATCCGACAGCTCCGCGCCACGTGGTGACCGCCGGAAGGGTGTGATCGCAGCAGAGCGGGCCCGGTCGAAGACCGGGCCCGCTCCCTCGCGCGCTCACACGGAGCGCCGCTGATCAGCTACGGACGGTACGGGCCCGCCGGTAGAGGACGGCGCCACCGAGCAGCAGTCCGGCGCTGATCGGGACCGCATAGCCCAGCGCCCCGGCACCGGTGTGCGCGAGCTGCCGCGCACCCTGCTCCGGCGTCGCCGCTGCCTGGGCGTGCGTCCCACGAGCGCCCGCGGTGTGCGTCCGCGGCCCCGGCACGTCCGGGGTCTGCGGGCCGCCGGGCTGCGCCGGGTGCCCCGGGTGCCCCGGGTGGTGTGCGGAGCCCGGTTGGTGCGGCGTACCCGGTTGGTGCGGCGTGCCCGGGTGGTGGGGCGTGCCGGGGCCGTGCGGGTGGCCCGGCTCCGGCTGACCGGGCTGCGACGGGTGACCGGGGTGGTGCGAACGGCCCGGGCCCCCCGGCGAGGCGTTGTCGCAGTCGTTGCCGAAGGACGGGTTCATCGCGCCGACGACGTCAACGCTGTTGCCGCAGACGTTGATCGGGGCGTCGATCGGGGCCTGGATCACGTTGCCGGATCCGACACCCGGCGAATGCGCCGCACCGCCCGTGGCGCTGGCACCGCCATGCCCACCGGGCGTCCGCCGGTGCTTGCCGCCCGGACCGTGCCCGTGCCGCCCGTCGGAACCGTTCGCGCAGTGGTTGCCGAACGACGGGTTGAGCGCGCCGACGACATTGACGGTGTTGCCGCAGACGTTGATCGGGGCGTCGATCGGGGCCTGGATCACGTTGCCGGATCCGACACCCGGCGAATTCGCCGCACCCCCCGCGGCCGCGGGGGCCGCGTGCGCGTACCCGGCGGCCATGGCGAGCGCGCCGCCGGCCGCCGCCATGGTGATCAGGCCTTTTCTCGCGACCTGCCTCATAGTTTTCCCCTGCCTAAGTGCCTTACATGAATGCGGACGGGTGGCGGCCGGCGGAGGTGAGATCAACTCCGCGGACTGCCTCTTGGGGAGGTTCACCCGCCGCGAAATACCCAGCGGCTCCGGAACGTCGGAGCGACATTCCGGAGCCGGACTGGGCCGGGTCCTCAAAGGGCCGGTGAGGCCGTCGAGAACGTCAGCGGTTCACGCAGGTGTTGCCGAAGGTCGGGTTGAGCAGGCCGATCACGGAGATCGTGTTGCCGCAGACGTTCACCGGAACGTGCACCGGGGCCTGGACGACGTTGCCGGAGAGCACGCCCGGGGAGTGCACCGCGGCACCCTGGGCGGGCGCGTCGGCAACGGCAAGGCCGGCGCCGGCGAACACGACTCCACCGGCGACCGCAGCAGCGGCGACGACCTTCTTGATCATGGTTCCTCCTTGTAGGCGTTGCGGTCCCAGCCGCGGACCGCAATGACGTCAACAGAGGCCAGGCCGTTGAAGATACGAACACATCGCGGCATTCACCCGTTCCAGCGAAGTCAACGCGAAAGGCAGGAAATTCACGCCGACTTCATCCTCTCCGCGCCAGCCCGCGCACCGCACACCGCACCGTCCCCCCCCCCGATCGGAGAACCGATTCCCGGCGAACCGTTTCGACTCAACTCAGTTCGATGAACCGGTCGAGCACCCGCACCCCGAACTTCAGCCCGTCCACCGGCACCCGCTCGTCCACGCCGTGGAACATCCCGGCGAAGTCCAGCTCCGGCGGCAGCTTCAGCGGCGCGAACCCGAACCCGCGGATCCCCAGGTCGTCGAAGGACTTGGCGTCGGTCCCCGCGGAGAGCATGTACGGCACCGCCCGCGCGATCGGGTCCTCGGCCTGCAGCGCCGACTGCATCGCGTCCACCAGGGCACCGTCGAAGGTGGTCTCCAGCGCCTTGTCCGCGTGGACGTCCTCGCGCCTGACCCGCGGCCCCAGGATCCGGTCCAGGTCCGCCAGGAACTCCTCCTCGTACCCGGGCAGGAAGCGGCCGTCCACGTGGGCGGTGGCCTCGCCCGGAATCACGTTGATCTTGTAACCGGCGCCCAGCTGCGTGGGGTTGGCGGTGTTCCGCAGCGATGCGCCGATCAGCTTGGCGATCCCGCCGAGCTTGGCCAGCGTCTCGTCCATGTTCTCCGGGTCCAGCTCGGTGCCCAGCGCGTCCCCGAGCTCGTCGAGGAAGGCCCGCAGCGTCTTGGTCACCCGCACCGGGAACTCGTACCGGCCCAACCGCCCGACGGCCTCGGACAGTTCGGTGATCGCGTTGTCCCTGTGGATCATCGAACCGTGCCCGGCCGAGCCGGCCACGGTCAGCTTCATCCAGTGCATGCCCTTCTGGGCCGTCTCGACGAGGTACAGCCGCAGGTTCTCGTTGACGGTGAAGGAGAACCCGCCGACCTCGCTGATCGCCTCGGTCACCCCCTCGAACAGCTCCGGGTGGTTGTCGACGAGGTAGCGCGCGCCGTACGTGCCGCCGGCCTCCTCGTCCGCGAGGAACGCCAGCACGATGTCCCGCGGCGGCTTGCGCCCCGTGCGCAGCCGGTCGCGCACCACCGCCAGGGTCATCGCGTCCATGTCCTTCATGTCGACCGCGCCGCGGCCCCACACGCACCCGTCCGCGATCTCCCCGGAGAACGGGTGGTGGGTCCAGTCGTCCGCGTTGGCCGGCACCACGTCGGTGTGCCCGTGGATCAGCAGGGCCGGCCGCGAGCGGTCCTCCCCCTCGATCCGCGCGACGGTCGAGGCGCGCCCCTTGTGGGACTCGAAGATCCGCGGCTCCAGGCCGACCTCGGCGAGCTTCTCCGCGACGTACTCGGCGGCGACCCGCTCCCCCGGCCCCGAGTGGTCGCCGTAGTTGCTGGTGTCGATCCTGATCAGATCCCGGCACAGATCGACGACCTCGTCCTCGCCGGTGACCGTACGGGCCTGCTGCGACTCGCTCATGCCGAAACCTCGCTTCGCCCGGCCCCGCATCCGCAGGGCTCGCACCGATCCTTGGTTCGCTCGCGGAGCTCGCTCACACTGCCTCCTCTGGGTTCACGGCCGCGGCACGCTCCACGGGCACGCCACGGCGGGGTCCACCGCCATCCTCCACCCCGCACCCGCTCCGCCCAAGGCCGCAATACTCCCGACATGCGCTGGTCACAGCCCCGCGGCCGCCCCGGACCACGCGTGATCGACCACCCCCGAACGTTTGCTATTGTTTTCCTCGTCGGAACGGCCCGGAGGCCGCAACGACAGACACCTTGTCCGGGTGGCGGAATGGCAGACGCGCTAGCTTGAGGTGCTAGTGCCCTTTATCGGGCGTGGGGGTTCAAGTCCCCCCTCGGACACCAGCAGAAACCCCAGTTGACCTGGGGTTTTTCTGTTTCTCCGGCTGTGGCGTGACCGACAGCCGAGCGAACCCTCAGGTCAGTCCAGGGGCGACAGGACGATGCGGCTGGCACGAAAGTTTGTCTGGCCGAAGCCCGGGCCCGTAGTCCTGTGCGAAAACGTCACAGCGGCACCGAGCCCCCGGGCTCCTTGCAGGCCAACCCGCCCCGAGCCAGACGCTACGAACACCGACTGTCAGTCGCGGCACCTACTGTGCGCTCATGAACGACAACCCACAGAAACCGACTCCGCGTCAGAGCTCAGCTCACTCCGAGACCATGCAAGGGGCAGCCCCACCCGAGGGTTCGGAAGCCGATGGAACAACGAAGGGCATCGCCCTGTATCACGACATGCGGGTCGAAGAGGACTTCACCAAGTGCGCCACCCGCCTCTTCTCGATCCTCAAGCAAGCCGCCGCTACCAACCCCGGCGCCCCGCGCTACCTCTTCCTCGACGTCCAAGGACACCGCAACGCCGCCGGGGGCTTCGACACCGATGCTTTCGAGATCATCCAGGAGTTCCTGCTGGGCTTCCTCAGCCCCTACCTCACGGAGATCAGCACACCGCTCTACCGGGTGAGAAATCCAGGGCCGCAGCGTGAGGACGTACCTGCCGTCCTGAACATACGAGGCCCGGACCGTGAACACGCCTACGACCATCGCGAACTGCGCGTGCGCAACCGGGAAAGTCACCCCGACCGACGCCGCTCCAGACCTCCGGTCCAGGCCATCGCCGACTATCTCGGTCTCGATGAGCCGATCTGTCTCATCTGCTGGCAGGCGCCGGTGGAGAGGGCCCATGTGGTCCCGGAGTCGCTCGGCGGTTCCAACGATGTGCGCAACTTTGCGCTCCTGTGCCCGCGCCACCACCGTGAGGCCCCTGACGTCGCGGACGCCGAGGCGTTCTGGTCCTGGGTCGACTACGCCTGTGAACGCGACGGCCATATGAAGTGGGAAGGTGTGGATCCCGAGATGCTGGCCAAGGCGGAACGTGTCGGCCTCCGCATCGACACGTCCGGACCGGTGCGAAAGAGCCTTCATCATTTCGGTCGGGTCCGCGACGAACTTGTGCGTCACTACGGCTGGCGTCCGGAGGACTTCGCCGGTGGCGACCACTGGGGTGCACTGATGGAGGAGTTCCACACTGTGATGGACGCCGCGACCAGTACCCACTTCAATGTCGCCAAGAAGGCATCCACCGAGGCATGGGCCTTCGAAGTAGCTCGCAGACGCCTGCGGGACGGGGTGACAGAGCCCGGGGCGGGCGAGGACCTGCGGTCGGCGTCGAGCCATCCGTCGGTTGAACTGGCCGAGCGGACGGTGCGCAAATCACCCGAGAGCGGTTCAGCGCAGAGCCTCGTCGATGCCGCGCGCCGAGCCGACATCGCCACCGAAGCGGCGGCACTCGTGCACGACATCATCGCCTCCGCGGGGGTTTCCAGCGCCGCCGAGGTGCTGCGGGGCATCAAAGAAGAGGTCGCGGACCGCACCGCGCAGTTCGAGCGACTGGCTGACGAGTTGATGGGGCACGCAGTCTGCCGACACTGCGGCCACGCAATAGCCCGAATCGGGGACGCTTCCTGGCGCCATAGTGCCGCGGCGCCCATGTCCCGTGGCTGTCGGGCCGCCAGCTTCGACCGAGACGGCACTTGGGACAATTCCCTCGACCGGGCGTGGAAGGCGAGCCCGCCGAAGACGTATTAGTGAGGTGGCCGCAGACATTGGTAGGGCTGCGACGGCATGTTGCCGAAACCGTTGGGTAACTCGGCTCCTCCCGCAAGGGACACGCTCGACCAACTGTCCGGCCGGCCTTGAGGTGGGGAAGAGTTCACGTCCCCACCTCGGACACCATGAGGCAACCAGGTCCCAGATCTTCGGATCTGGGACCTGGTGCTTTTCCCGGGCATGTGCCCTGCCTCCTTCTTCCCCAGCGGCTGGCAGGGGCCGAGCTATGCGCCGAGCGCCTCGGAAAGCGGGGCCCACCCGGCTCGTCGCCCGCCACTCCGGGGTACGGCCCTGCCCCTCGTGAGGCGGGGCGCTCGCGCCGAACGGCGGCCTCCAACCGGCCGTCGCAGCCGAATCCGGTAGGAGTGACACATTTCACTGGGGGGGTCTCGATGAGTTCGGGGTGGCGGGCTCCGTCGCGAACGCGACCGCATGGGGCTCGTCGAGCACTTCGACGAGGAGACCGGATCCGACGGTTGGACATCGCTACGGGCTCGAGCAGGGGCAGTCTCCCTTCCGGCGGCGAGCAGGTCATTCCCTTCGACCTCAGAACCGTATTTCCGGTGCGGGTGTGGCGAGACCGTCCGTAGGGTGCCCCCGTTCATGGACGGCGAGAGGGGCGCGAGGGATGTTGATCTTTGATGCGGACGACACGTTGTGGGAGAACAACGTGATCTTCGAGCGGGTGATCGACGAGTTCACGGCGTGGATGGCGGGGCCGGGGACCGATCGGGCGGCGGTGCGGGCCGTGTTGGACGAGATCGAGGCGGCCAACACGAGGACGCTGGGGTACGGGAGCAAGATGTTCCTGCGGAGCCTCGGGGAGTGCGTGGAACGGCTGCGGGGGCGGGTGGCCACCGCGGCGGAGCGGGCGCGGATCGCCGGGTGGGAGGCGGCCTTCGCGGGGGATCGGGTGGAGCTGATCCCGGGGGTGGCCGAGACGCTGGCGGAGCTGGCGGGGCGGCACGAGCTGCTGTTGCTGACCAAGGGGGACCGGGAGGAACAGCAGCGGAAGGTGACCGCGTCGGGGCTGACCGGGCACTTCCGCGGCGTGCACATCGTGCCGGAGAAGAACGTCGCCGCCTACGAGGAGCTGACCCGCGGCTACGGGCTGGCGCCGGAGCGGACGTGGATGATCGGGAACTCCCCGAAGTCGGACATCCTGCCGGCGCGGTCGGCGGGGCTGAACGCGGTGTTCATCCCGCACGACCACACCTGGGTGCTGGAGCACGAGGAGTTGGACCCGGGGGACGAGAAGGTGCTGCGGCTGGGGGCGTTCCGGGAGTTGGTGCGGCACTTCTGAACTTCCGGACTTCCGGACTTCTGCGGGACGGGCCCCGGCCATGGCCGGGGCCCTCCGCGGGTCAGAGCGGGTCGGTGGCGGTGAGTCCGCCGGATTCGACGGTCAGCCAGCGGGTGAGCGACAGCTCGCGCAGGAAGCGGTGGTCGTGGCTGACCACGAGGAGGGCGCCCTCGTAGGAGTGCAGGGCGGTGACCAGGCGGCGGACGGAGGACATGTCGAGATTGTTGGTCGGTTCGTCGAGGAGCAGGAGCTGGGGGGCCGGTTCGGCGAGCATCAGGGCGGCCAGGGCGGCCCGGAAGCGTTCGCCGCCGGAGAGGGTGCCGGTCTGTTGGTCGGCGCGGGCGCCCTTGAACAGGAAGCGGGCCAGTCGGGCGCGGATGCGGTTGTCTGTGGCGTCGGGGGCGTAGCGGGCGACGTTCTCGACGACGGTGAGGTCGTGGTCGAGGACCTCGTAGAGGCGCTGCGGGAGGAAGCGGTGGGGGACGTGGACCTCCGCGGTGCCGGCGGCCGGCGGGAGTTCGCCGGCGAGGGTGCGCAGCAGGGTGGTCTTGCCGGAGCCGTTGCGGCCGGTGAGGGCGATCCGTTCGGGGCCGCGCACCTCCAGGTCGGCACGGGTGCCGTAACGGGTGCGCAGGTCGGTGAGGGTGAGGACGGTGCGGCCCGGTGGGACCGCAGTGTAGGGGAGGTCGATGCGGATCTCGTCGTCGTCGCGGACGGCCTCGGTCGCCTCGTCGAGGCGTTCCCTGGCCTCCTGGAGGCGTTCGGTGTGCAGGGCGCGGTGTTTGCCGGCCGAGACCTGAGCCTCCCCCTTGCGGCTGTTCATGACGATCTTGGGTTCGCGCTTCTGGGCGTACATCTTGTCGCCGTAGCGGACCCGACGGGCCAGTTTGACCTGGGCGTCGGCCAGTTCGCGCCGCTGGCGGGCGACGTCGGCCCCGGCGACCCGGACCATCCGCTCGGCCGCCTCCTGTTCGACGGCGAGGGCCTGTTCGTAGGCGGTGAAGTTGCCGCCGTACCAGTGGACGCTCACCCGTCGCCCACCACCCGCGGCCGAGGCTCTCCCGGACTCCCGTCGCACCGCCCCTCTCGTCACGCGGAGGTCGGCGATCCGGTCGACGCGTTCGAGGAGTTCGCGGTCGTGGCTGACCACGACGAGGACCCCGGACCAGGCGGAGACCGCGTCGTAGAGGCGGCGGCGGGCGGGCAGGTCGAGGTTGTTGGTGGGCTCGTCGAGGAGGAGCACGTCGGGGCGGCGGAGCAGCAGGGCGGTGAGGCGGAGGAGGACGGACTCGCCGCCGGAGACCTCGCCGACAGTGCGGTCGAGGTCGAGGGCGCCCAGGCCGAGTTGGTCGAGGGTGGCGCGGGCGCGCTCCTCCACGTCCCAGTCGTCGCCGACGGTGGTGAAGTGCTCCTCGCTCGCGTCGCCGTTCTCGATGGCGTGCAGGGCGGCGCGGGTGGCGGCGATGCCGAGCGCCTCGTCGACCCTGAGGTGGGTGTCGAGGGAGGCGTGCTGCGGGAGGTAGCCGACCTCGCCGACGACCTTGACGCTGCCGGCGGTCGGGGTCAGCTCACCGGCGATCAGCTTCAACAGGGTCGACTTCCCTGAGCCGTTGAGGCCGACGAGGCCGGTGCGCCCGGGGCCGACGGAGAACTGGAAGTCGTCCAGGACGGGGGTGCCGTCGGGCCAGCTGAAGCCGGTGCGGGTGCAGACGACGGCCGCGGTGGGGGCGGTGGAGGGCTTTGACATACGGGTCTCCAGGGAGGTGTGCGCGGGCGGGCGATGCGTGCGCAGGGAGACACCGCGGCAGTGCCGGGGTTCGGGTACGCCGTGCGTACGCCGAGGTCGCGGACGGGGCGCGCGGGGCGGGATCGCTGAGCGAATCGCCGGTCGCGGGCGCGGTGTCTTCCGGACCTCAGACGAGCAACGGCCTTCTCCTGTCGGGAGGGAAACCCGCCGGGGCGCTGCCCGGGCGGGGTGGACGACTACGACCGTAGAGGGTGACCGGCGGGAATGCAAACGCTATTTTTGTTGCGTTTGGCATCTCCGCTGTCCCGACGCCGGCCGCGCGGGCGGGCGTCGGGGGCGGCGTGGTCGTCAGAGGGTGCGGCGTGGTCGTCAGAGGGTGCGCAGGCGGACCCGGGCCGGGCCGGTGGCCTGGAGGGTGATGCCGGCGGCGACCGGCACCTCCTGGTCGATGGCCTCCAGCTCGTGGGAGCGCAGCAGCGTCGCCAGGGCCAGGACGGACTCCAGCATCGAGAAGTGCTGGCCGATGCAGGCGCGCGGGCCGCCGCCGAACGGGAACCAGGCGTAGCGGTGGCGCTCCGCCTCGCGTTCGGGGGCGAAGCGGTCCGGGTCGAACCGCTCGGGGTCCTCCCAGAGGTCCGGGTGGCGGTGGGTGACCCAGGGGGCGACGACGACGTCGGCGCCGGCCGGCAGGGTGAAGCCGGCGACCTCGGTGGCCTCGACGGCGCGGCGGCTGACGACCGGGGCCGCCGGGTAGAGCCGCATGGACTCCTTGAAGGCCCGGGTGAGTCGCGGCAGGCGGTCCAGGTCGGCGGCGGTGGGGGTGCGGTCGCCGAGCACCCGGGCGAGTTCGGCGCGGATCCGGGTCTGTTCGCCGGGGTGCCGGGCGAGCAGATGGAGGGTGAAGGCCATGGAGGTGGCGGTGGTCTCGTGGCCGGCCAGCAGGAAGATCAGGACCTGTTCGCGGACCTCGGTGGCGTCGAGGGTGCCGTCCTCGTCGTTGCCGGCCGCGGCCAGCAGGGAGAGCAGGTCGTCGTGGTCCGAGACCCCGCCGGTGGCGGCGGCCGCGCGGCGTTCGGCGATGATCCGGTCGCACAGCGCGTTGAGTTCGACGGTGGCCCGGCGGTTGCCGAGGTTCCTGGGGGTGGGCCAGTCGCGGGGGACCTTCAGGGGGGCGTAGGCACGGCGTACGACGTAGTCGTTGATGACGGGGGCGGAGCGGTGGATGGCGGCCACCGCGGCCTCCACGTCCAGACCGAAGAGGATCCGGGCGACGGTGCGCAGGGCGAGCCGGTTCATCTCGGGGACGAGGTCGACCACGCCCTCCTCGGCCGACCGCCAGCGGGCCGCGACCGCGTCGGCCTCGGTGGTGACGGCCGTGGCGTAGCCGTCGACCCGGCGCTTGGTGAACAGCGGCTGGACCAGCCGGCGCTGGCGGAGGTAGTCGTCGTCCTGGCTGGTGAGCAGGCCGTTGCCGAACGCCTGGCGGACCTCCTCGTAGAGCGGGTGGTCCTTGCGGAAGTTGGCGGCCTGGGTGCCGAGGATCTGCTGGACGCCTTCGGGCGCGAAGACGGCGTAGAAGACGCTGCGGAGTCCGGGCGGGCCGGCCTCGAGCCGGACCACGTCGCCGTGTTCGCGCTGGGCTCTTAAGAAGGCGCCGAGGGAGTCGCGGCGCAGGTCGAGCAGGGAGCCGATCACGGGGAGCCCGGCGGGTCCGGGGATGGCGGCCGGGGCGCCGCTGCCGGGCGTCCGCGCCGTGCCGGCGCCGGCGCCGGACGAGGAGTTGGTCAGGGACATGCCCCGATTCCTATCCAGGAACGGGCCCGGGAATGTCGTACCCCGGCGTCGAGTGGGTAACGGGTGGCCAGGAGGGGCGACCGGGGGCGGTGGGGCGGGTGGCCGGGAGCCGGCGGGCGGCGCGGCGGCGGCACGTAGCATGGCCCGATGATCGAAAAGCGTGCCGGGCGGGCGGAGCGGGCCACCGCGCAACAGTGCCGGGTGACCGTCTGCCGCGGCTGCTGCTGCGGTGACGCGGCGAAGATCCCGGGGGTCGACCACACCGGGCAGATACCGCGGCTGCGGGCCGCGCTGGACGGGGCGGCGCCGGTCCGCGCCTCGGAGTGCCTGGACGTCTGCGACCAGGCGAACGTGGTCGTGGTGCAGCCCTCGGCGGCCGGGCGGGCCGCGGGCGGGCGGCCGGTGTGGCTGGGGCTGGTCAACGACGACGACGCGCTGGCGGACATCGCCGCCTGGGTGCGGGCCGGCGGGCCGGGCCTGGCGGAGCCGCCCGGCGTGCTGGACCTGTACGCGCTGACGGTGTCCCGGCGGGTGCGGGAGCAGTTGGAGAAGTAGCGGGGAGCCCCGGCCGGGCGGGACCCGGCCTCGGCGCGCGGCGGCGGGCCGACGGGTGTTGGCTGGAGGTATGCGGTCCCTCCTGACGGCGCGCCGCCGGACGCGCCTTCCGGGAACGGCGGGCTGAACGGTGCGCCGGGCAGTGCCGCCCGCTCCCCCGGATCCGGCACCGGGGCCTTTGCACCGCGTCCTGGTGGTCGCGGACGACCCGGCCGTCGCCACGGCCGCCACCGCGGCTCTGGCCCGCGCCGGCCACACCACCGCGTACGCCACCGACGGCTTCACCGCCCTCGAACTGGCCGCGGACTTCCGTCCGCACGTCGTCGTCCTCGATCCGGCGCTGCCGGGGATCCACGGTCTGGGGCTGCGCCGCCGGCTGCGCAGCGGCGCTCGGGCGCCGGTCCCCGTGGTGTCGTTGACCGCGGGCGGCGGGGCGGCAGGAGCGGCGGCGGGCCGCGCCGGGGCGCCGGAGCTGGTCGCGCGGGTGGCCGAGGCGCTGCGCCGGGCCGGGCGTGCGGCGAAGGGCGCCGAGGCCGCGCCCGTCCTGCGGGCCGGGGACCTGACCGCCGATCCCGGGACCGGGCGGGCGGCGCGGGCCGGCCGGGAACTCTCCCTGACGGCGGACGAGTTCGCGCTGCTGGTGTTCCTGATGCGGCACCCGGGGCGGGTCTTCTCCCGGGAGCAGTTGCTCCGGCGGGTCTGGGGGCGGGACTTCGGCGATCTGTCGGCGGTGGCGGCGCTGCTGGCGCGGCTGCGGACGGAACTGGCGGCGGGACCGGACGCGCCGGGTCCGCTGACGGAGGTGTGGGGGTCCGGCTACCGCTTCGGTGCCGGGGGCGACGAGGCGGTCCCGGCGGGCGCGGGCGCACCCGCCGGGGAGACGGTGCCGGTGGGCGGGGCGGCCGGTGCCGCGCCGGGCGTCCTCCGGAACCGGCCGTGGGCCGGGTGACGGGACCGGGTGACGGAGCCGGATGACCGGGCCGCCGGATGACCAAGCCGAATGACGGGACCGGGCCGAATGACGGGACCGGTCCGACCGGCCGCGGGATCCCGGTCGTTGTGCAGCCGGCGCAGCCAGTGCACCCGGCGAGCCCGGCGAGCGGGACGGCGACTCAGGGCCGCGCGAGGCGGTCGCCGTCGGGCGCGTCGGCGCTCTCCGCCGCACGGCGGGAGGGCAGGTCGCGGGCCGTACGGATCGGCGAGGCCAGCAGCATCAGGGCGGCGAGCGGGACGCCCGCGGTGGTGATCCACAGGGCCGTGCGGACGCCGAGCGCCGTGCCGAGCGCACCGCCGAGCAGGGCGCCCAGCGGCAGCGTGCCGTAGTTGAGGAAGGCGGCGCTGGCGGTCACCCGGCCGAGCAGCGCCGGCGGGCAGTACGCCTGCTGGAAGCTCACCTTGAGGATGTTGCCGCCGACCACTCCCGCGCAGATCCCGAAGCCGCCGACGGCGTACAGGACGACGCCGGGCCCGGAGGTGGTGAGCGGGATGAGCAACGCCGCGGCGGGCAGGCCGAGTTCGAAGAGCAGGGTGGCGCGGGCGGTGCCGATCCGGGCGGCGACCCGGCGGACCGCGAGGGCGCCCGCGATCCCGCCGGTGCCGGCCATCGCCAGCAGGGTGCCGACGGTGCCCGGCGACAGCCCGGCCGTGCGGACCAGGAAGACCGGCAGGATCGACTGGTACCCCATCAGGGCGAGGTTGGAGGCGGCGCCGAAGAGCGTCAGGGTGCGGAGCCAGACGTCGCCGGAGACCAGCCGCAGCCCCTCGGCGACCTCGGCGCGCAGGGACCGCCGGGCGCGCTCCCCCGTGCGGTCCGGGCGCGGTTCCCGGTGCCGGATGCCGAGCAGGCAGAGCAGCGAGACCAGGAAGGTGGCCGCGGTGGCGAGCAATCCGTTGGCGGCGCCGACGAGTTGGACCAGGAAGCCGCCCGCGCCCTGCCCGACGAGCTGCGCCGCGGAGGCGCTGCCGTGCAGTTTGGCGTTGCCCTCGGCCTGGTCGGCGGGGGCGAGCAGACCGGGGAGGTAGGCGCTGTAGGCGGTCTGGAAGACCACCGCGGCGGCGCCGCTCAGCAGGGCCGCGCCGCCCAGCACGCCGAGGCCGAGCCCGCCGCACCGGGCGAGGACCGGGACGGCGACGAACACCGCCAGGGAGAGCGCGGCGGCGCCCAGCATCAGGGGGCGGCGGCGGGTGCGGTCCACCCAGACCCCGACCGGCAGCCCGATCAGCAGCCAGGGCAGCCAGCCGCAGGCGCTCAGCAGGCCGACCGCGAAGGTGTCGGCGCGCAGTGCGGCGACCGCCGTCAGCGGCATCGCCACCCCGGTGACCGCGGTGCCGAACCTGCCCGCGGTCTCGCCGCACCACAGCAGCCGGAAGTCGCGGTGGCGACGGAGCAGGCCGCTCACCGCCCGGCCCGCCCGGCGTCGTCCGCTCGGTCGGCGCGGTCCGGGTGCGCGGCGGCGTCCGACCGCGCCGAGCGGTCCGCCCGCGACGTCCGGGGGAAGGACTGGAGCTGGACGATGACGGGCCGCGCGGCACTCGCGCCGGGAGTCGCGGACGCCTGCTCGACCGCCGCGGCCCGCGCGGCGGCCCGGTGCCGGTCGACGACGTCCTCCATCTCCTTGTTCAGCGCCGCCAACTGATCGGGCGTCAGCCTGAGGTCGTGCCACTGCACGATGGCGCCGGCGTCGCGCCACTCCGGGCCCCAGTCCTCGGCGAGGTAGCCGACGACCTGGTGGAAGTGCTGCTGGACGAGTTCGTGGACGTAGACCGAGAGCGGGCCGCGGGCGTCCGGATCGTCGCGGAAGTCCGTGGTGTTGAGCTGGCGGGAGACCGCGACCGCCCGCCACCAGCGCTCGCGCCGGGTGCCGCGGCCGGCCTCCTCCTCGATGAAGTCGTGTGCGGCGAGCTGGCGCAGGTGCCAGCTGACCGTGCCGGTGTTCTCGCCGAGCCGCCGGGAGAGCCCGGTGGCGGTATCCGGGCCGTCGAGGGTCAGCAGTTCCAGGATGCGCATCCGCAGCGGGTGGGCGAGGCCGCGCAGGCTGCGGGCGTCCATCCGGCGGGTGGGGCGCCGCGCGGGGGCGGCGGCGCTGTCGTCCGGTCCGCGGCTCGACGGGGCGCCCCGGGGCACGTCGCCCTGGGGCACCTCGACGCACGGCCCCTCGTCGTGGGTCGTCATGGCCTCAGCGTAGGGATGCAGAGAGTTCTCTGCATGGGTTTCTCTGCAAAGAGTCCTCTGCAACCGGCTGCGAACGGGGTCCGTTGCCCGCAACGGCCGGTGGTCGGTGGTACAGACGGGTGCGCGCGAGAATGGCGGGGTCGACGGCCGCGTTTCGGCCACCGTGGCTGACTATCCTCGGGCGCATCCCCCGCCCCGCGCGATACGAGGTGTGCGACGTGACGGTGATCCTGCTCGCCCTTGCCGCGGCTTGCTGTCTGGGCACCGGGTTCGTCCTCCAGCAGATCGCGGCGCAGCACGCCCCGCCGCAGGACTACCTCTCCTTCCGGCTGCTGCTGGACCTGGTGCGGATGCCGCGCTGGGTGGCCGGAATCGTGCTGATGGTGACGGGGATGGCGCTGGGCGCGGTGGCGCTGGGGATGGGCGACATCACCCTGGTCGAACCGCTGATGGCGACCAACCTGCTGTTCGCGATGGCGCTGGCGCGCCGGCTCTCCCGGCAGCGACTGGGCCACAGCGGCTGGGCCGGCCTGTGCCTGCTGGCGGGCGGGGTGACCGCGTTCATCGTGGCCGGGCAGCCGCACGGCGGGCGCAACAGCGAGGTGGGGCAGCTGGCCCAGTGGCTGATCATGGGCGGGGTGCTGTCCGCCGCCCTGCTGCTGGCGGCGATCGCCAAGCGGGAGCGGGTGCATGTGAGCCTGGAGGCCGCACTGCTGGGGGTGGCGGCCGGACTGCTGTACGGGCTGCAGGACGCGCTGACCCGGATCAGCGGCCTGCGGTTCGGCGCGGGCGGCTGGCGCGCGCTGCTGACGAGCTGGCACCCGTACGCGATCGTGGTGCTCGGGGTGCTGGCGCTGGTGATGGTGCAGAGCGCCTTCGAGTCGGCGCCGCTGCGGATGTCGCTGCCCGCACTGACCGCCGCCCAGCCGCTGGCGGGCATCGCCTGCGGGGTGGGCTTCCTCGGCGACCAGCTGCGGGTGACGCCCGGGGCGCTGGCCTTCCAGGCGGCCGGGATCGCCGCGGTGGTGGCGGGGATCGTACTGATCGGCAGCCATCCGGCGATGCCGCCGGGGGCCGGGGCGACCGACTCCTCGCGGGAGCTCCAGCCCCGCTAGGGCGCGTCCACGAAGTCCCGCCCGCCGTGTCCACCGTCCTGCGCGCGCAGCCGCGCCACGCCGGCCGCGCCGCGCGCCGACCGACACACCGCCGCCCCTTCCCCCTTTATTAATGTTCGACATTAGAATCGGCGCATGCCCAGGACATCAGGCCCCGAGACCCGGGAGAAGTTGATCCGCGCCGCCGAAGAGGTCTTCGCGGCGCAAGGCGTGGACGGCGCCCAGCTGCGCGACATCGTGGCGCTCGCCGGCCAGAGCAATCCCTCGGCGGTGCAGTACCACTTCGGCTCCCGGGCCGGACTGCTGGACGCCGTGATGGCCGGCCGGCTGGCCCGTACGGAGGCGGCCCTGGCGCCGCCGCTGACCACGGCGGAGGCCGGCGCACCGGCGCTCCGGGAGCTGATCGGGCTCCTGGTCACGGCGGAGGCCACCGAGCTGCGCACCGACCGCGGGCGGCGCTGTCTGCGGATCTCCGCGCAGCTCAGCCACGAGAGCGGGGTCCGCAGCGGGGTCCCGCACCCCACCCTCGCCGGGACCGCCTACTGGCGGCTGATCTGCCGGGTGGCGGCGGCGCTGGCAGCCGCCGGGCTGGCGGAGCCGGTGCGGCTGGAGCGGCTGGACCTGGCGCTGACGCTGATCGGCGCGGCGCTGGCCGACCGGGCCCGGCACTACCTGGACGGTGCCGCACCCCTGACGGGCGAAGAGCTGTTTCTCGCCGACCTCACCGGGACGACGACGGCGTTCCTGCTCGCCGCCGCCCCCGAACCGAAGGAGTTCCCATGAGCGAGTCCACCCCGGCGGCCCCGGCAGCGGACCTGACCGGCAAGACCGTCGTCCTCACCGGCGCGGCCCGCGGGCTGGGGGCCGCGGCCGCCGAGCGGGCCGTCGCGGCCGGCGCCCACGTCGTCCTCACCGACGTCCTCCGGGAGGAGGGCGCGGCGACCGCGACGCGGCTCGGCGAGCCGGCCCGCTTCCTGGCCCACGACGTCACCTCCGAGGAGGACTGGCAGCGGGTCGCGGACTTCGCGGTGGCGGAGTTCGGCGGGATCGACGGGCTGGTGAACAACGCCGGGATATCGACCGGGGCGCCCCTGGAGACGATCTCCGCCGACTTCTTCCGCAAGGTCTTGGACGTCAACCTCACCGGCGTCTTCATCGGGATGAAGACCGTGCTGCCGGCCATGAAGGAGCGCGGCGCCGGCTCGATCGTGAACATCTCGTCGGCGGCCGGGCTGATGGGCCTGGCGATGACCGGGGGCTACGGCGCGTCGAAGTGGGGCGTCCGCGGCCTGACCAAGATCGGCGCGGTGGAGTGGGGCACCGCGCGGGTCCGGGTGAACTCCGTGCACCCCGGGATGACCTACACCCCGATGACCGCCCAGGTCGGCATCGAGGTCGGCGAGGGCCGGTACCCCAACACGCCGATGGCCCGGGTCGGCGAGGCGCACGAGATCGCCGGCGCGGTGGCCTTCCTGCTCTCCGACGCCGCCTCGTACATCACCGGCGCCGAGCTGGCGGTGGACGGCGGCTGGACCACCGGGCCGACCGTGAAGTACGTCATGGGACAGTGAGCCGAAGACCGGTGGCGGCGTCCCCGGCACGTCCGCGCGCCGCCACGGGTGGTTCGATGGCCCCATGACCGATCAGCGACCGCGCACCGCGCAGGAGCCGCTCAACGCGGACGAAGTCCTCGATGTCGTCGACGAGCAGGACCGGGTCGTGGGGCAGGCCCCGCGGGCAGTGGCGTACGCCCGCCGGCTGCGCACCCGGTGCGCGTTCATCCTGGTCCGGGACGCCGAGGACCGGATCTTCGTGCACCGGCGGACGCCCCGGAAGCTGGTGTTCCCCTCGCACTACGACATGTTCGTGGGCGGTGTGGTGGGCACCGGCGAGAGCTATGACCAGGCGGCGCTGCGGGAGGCCGAGGAGGAGCTCGGGGTGTCCGGGCTGCCGCGCCCGGAGCCGCTGTTCCGCTTCCTGTACGAGACGCCCGAACACACCTGGTGGTCGGCGGTCTACCAGGTGCGCTGCACGCTTCCGGTGGCGCCCCAGAAGGCGGAGATCGACTGGCACGCCTTCCTGTCCGAGGAGGAGCTGGCCCGACAGCTGGACGTGTGGCCGTGGACCCCGGACGGGCTGGCCGCGTACCGGGAGCTGACGGCCCGGCGGGCGGCCGGGGAGGGCTGAGCCGATGGGTCCGGGCATACGACTGTGGTTCTCCCCGGGGCGGGTGCGCGAGGAGGGCACCACCCCCGACTACCGGTTCTCGCTCGCCAACGAGCGGACCTTCCTCGCCTGGCTGCGCACCGGGCTGGCGCTGGTCGGCGGGGGCTTCGCGGTGGACCAGTTCCTGCCCCGGCTGCACGGCAGCCTGCGGCTCGCCTTCACCGTCGTCCTGCTGGTGGGCGGGGCACTGTGCGCGCTGCGCGCGGTCAACCACTGGGTGCGCTGCGAGCGGGCGATGCGGCGCGGCGAGGACCTGCCGCTCTCCCGCTTCCCGGCCGTGCTGGCGCTGTGCGTCGGGCTGCTGGCGGTGGCGGTGGTCGTGCTGACGCTGATCGGCTGGACGAACTAGCGGGTGGGGGAAGCGATGGGCGCGTCCCAGGGGGCCGGGCGGGGCGGCCGGGCGCCGCGGCCGACGGCCGAGCGGGACCCGGGGCTCCAGCCGGAGCGGACCCGGCTGGCCTGGCGGCGGACGGTGCTGTCGGCCGCTGTGGTGGCGGTGCTGGCCGGCCGGCAGGTGCTGCGCAGCGGGGCGCCGGGCCCGGTCGAGGTGACCCTGGCGGCGCTGGTGGCGCTGGTGTGGGTGGCGTTCGCGGTCGCCGCGGACCTGCGGATGCGGACGATGGCGGCCGGGCGGCCGGCGGCCCTGCCGGCGCGGCTGGCCCTGCTGGTGGCCGGCTGCACGGTCGGGCTGGCGGCGGGCGGCGCGGCGCTGCTGCTACCGGGGCGGTGAGATCGCGGACGGCGGTACGGTGAGCGGGCCCGCGCGGCACCGGCCCGGCTCCGGGATCCGGCGGCCGGCCGCGGTATCCGCACGGACCGACCGACCCATCCCCCGGGAGCGGAACATGACGGACCATCAGCAGGCTTCGGGGGCCGGCGCGAACGGCACCGCCGCCGTCGCCGAGCCCCACCTCACCGAACTCGCCCCGGGCGTCCACGCGTTCGTCCAGCCGGACGGCGGCTGGTGCCTGAACAACGCGGGGTTCGTCACCGACGGCACCGCCACCCTGGTCGTGGACACCGCCGCCACCGAGCGCCGGGCGCGGCTGCTGCGCCGCCGGATCGCGGAGAGCGGCGCCCCCGCGCCCCGCACCCTCGTCAACACCCACCACCACGGCGACCACACCTACGGCAACGGCGTGTTCGCGCCGGAGGCGACGATCATCGGGCACGCGGCCTGCCGGCGGGAGGTGCTGGCCGCCGGCTACCAGTTGCACGCGGTGTGGCCCGAGGTGGCATACGGCGACATCCGGCTGACCCCGCCGGAGGTGACCTTCGAGGACCGCCTGACCGTGCACGTCGGGGAGTGGGAGGTGCACCTGATCCACCCCGGGCCGGCGCACACACCCGGCGACACCATCGTCTGGCTGCCGCGGCAGCGGGTGGTCTTCACCGGGGACCTGATCTTCCACGGGGGCACGCCGTTCCTCCTGATGGGCTCGCTGAGCGGGTCGCTGCGGGCGATCGAGGTGCTGCGGTCGCTGGGCGCCGAGACGGTCGTGCCGGGGCACGGTCCGGTGGCCGGGCCGGAGGTCTACGACGAGGTCGAGCGGTATCTGCGGTACGTCGGGGAGTTGGCGCGGGAGGGTCGGGCGGCCGGGCGGACGCCGCTGGAGGTGGCCCGGGAGGCGGACCCGGGGGCGTTCGGGGGGCTGGCGGAGGGCGAGCGGCTGGTGGCCAACCTGCTGCGGGCCTACGCCGAGCTGGCGGGCGCGGCGCCGGGTGCGCCGCTGGACGCGGCGGCCGGGTTCGGGGCGATGGCGGAACTGAACGGCGGGGTGCTGCCGGCCTGTCACGCCTGAGCGGGGGCCGGTCGGGGCGCCGGGGCGCACGCCGCGCCCGGCCTGCGCGCCGGGTCCGGTGGCGGAAACACGTCGGGTGACCGACGCCCCACGACGGAGCACTGGACTCCATACCGACTAGTCGGCATGATCGGGCGGAACGGGCCCGCCGGCCCCGGACCGCCAACCGTCCACTCCGTACGGAGGAAGCACGATGAGCAACGGCACACCGCCCCCGTCGGCCGCCGGGGAGGCGCCGCCCGGCCTCGACCTGGAGCGCCTGCGGGAGCATCTGGACCGGGAGCGGCCGGGCCTGGTCTCCGGGCCGCTGCGCGCGCAGCTGATCGAGGGCGGACGGTCCAACCTCACCTACCGGGTCACCGACGGCGCCGACTCCTGGGTCGTCCGCCGCCCACCGCTCGGCCACGTGCTGGCCACCGCGCACGACATGCACCGCGAGCACCGGGTGATCAGCGCCCTGCACGACACCGCCGTGCCGGTGCCGGAGGCGCTGCTGCTGTGCGAGGACGAGACCGTCGTCGGCGCGCCGTTCTACGTGATGGAGCTGGTGGCGGGCACCCCGTACCGGACCACGGAGCAGCTGGCTCCGCTGGGCCCGGAGCGGACCCGGGCGGTGGTGCTGTCGCTGGTCGACACGTTGGTGGCGCTGCACGCGGTGGAGCCGGAGGCGGCCGGACTGGCCGACTTCGGGCGCCCGGACGGCTTCCTGGAGCGGCAACTCCGGCGCTGGGGCAAGCAGTTGGCAGCCTCCAAGAACCGCGCGCTGCCCGGCATCGACGCGCTCCACGAGGCGCTGGGCCGGGAGCTGCCCCGCTCCCCCGCGCCGACCGTCGTGCACGGCGACTACCGGCTGGACAACGTCCTGGTCGGCGCCGACGACACCATCACCGCCGTACTGGACTGGGAGATGTCCACGCTCGGCGACCCGCTGACCGACCTCGGGCTGCTGGCGATGTACTGCACCGACCTCGGGCTGCCCAAGTCGCCGGTCAGCACCACCAGCGGCGCTCCGGGGCACCCCTCCCCGGAGGAGCTGATCGCACGCTACGCCGAGCGCTCGGGCCGGGACACCTCGCGGATCGCCTGGTACACCGCCTTCGCGTGGTTCAAGCTCGCGGTGATCCTCGAAGGGATCCACTACCGCTACACGCTCGGCCAGACGGTCGGCGCGGGCTTCGACCGGATCGGCGAGCTGGTGCCCGTCTTCATCGACCGCGGACTGACCACTCTCAAGGAAGGCTGAGGCACCGATGGACTTCGCATTCGACGCCCGTACCGAGGAACTGCGGGCGAAGCTCCAGGCGTTCATGGCCGAGCACGTGTACCCGGCCGAGCGGGTCGCGGAGGAGCAGCGGGCCGCGCTGGCCTCGCCGTGGGACACCCCGGCGGTCGTCGAGGAGCTCAAGGCCGAGGCCCGCCGCCAGGGCCTGTGGAACCTCTTCCTTCCAGATGAGGAGTACGGCGCGGGGCTGACCAACCTCCAGTACGCGCCGCTGGCCGAGATCACCGGCCGCAGCCCGCAGTTGGCGCCCACCGCACTGAACTGCGCAGCACCGGACACCGGCAACATGGAGGTGCTGGCGCAGTTCGGCGACGCGGCGCAGAAGAAGCAGTGGCTGGAGCCGCTGCTGGCGGGCGAGATCCGGTCGGCGTTCGCGATGACCGAGCCGGAGGTGGCCTCGTCGGACGCCACCAACATCGAGACCCGGATCGAGCGGGACGGCGACAGTTACGTCATCAACGGCCGCAAGTGGTACATCTCCGGGGCGATGAACCCGCTGTGCCGGATCTTCATCGTGATGGGCAAGACCGACCCGGACGGCCCCGACCTCCGCCGTCAGCAGTCGATGGTGCTGGTGCCGCGGGACACCCCCGGCCTGACGGTCAAGCGCGCCATGCAGGTCTACGGCTACGAGGACCACTACCACGGCGGGCACGCGGAGGTGCTCTTCGAGGACGTCCGGGTGCCGGTCGGCAACCTGATCGGCGAGGAGGGCGGCGGCTTCGGCATCGCGCAGGCGCGGCTGGGGCCCGGCCGCATCCACCACTGCATGCGGCTGATCGGAATGGCCGAGCGGGCGATCGAGCTGATGTGCCGGCGGGCGGTGAGCCGTACGGCGTTCGGCAAGCCGCTGGCCCAACAGGGCGTGGTCCAGGAGTGGATCGCGGACGCCCGGGTGGCGGTGGAGCAGCTGCGGCTGCTGGTGCTGAAGACCGCCTGGCTGATGGACACCGTCGGCAACAAGGGCGCGCACACCGAGATCCAGGCCATCAAGATCGCCACGCCGCGGACGGTCGTGGGCATCCTCGACAAGGCGGTCCAGCTGCACGGCGCCGGCGGCGTCAGCCAGGACTTCCCCCTCGCGGAACTGTGGGCCGGCGCCCGCACCCTCCAACTGGCGGACGGCCCCGACGAGGTGCACCAGCGGTCGCTGGCACGGCGGGAGTTGAAGCGGTACGTGTAGGCGGGCGGTGCCCGGTGGGGGGCGGGGGCGTAGTGACGCGCCCCCGAAGCCCCGAAGCTCCGGAGTCATAGAACGAGGTAGCGCTCTCGGCGCTCCGGGAGTTGAGGTACCCGGCGTACGCTCACCGCATGAGCACTGCTGCGGGGCAGAGGGTCAAGGAAGTCCGTAAGCGCAGGGGACTGACTCAGACCGAGTTGGCGAAGGCATCCGGCGTGTCCGTCTCCCTCATTCGCAAGCTCGAACAGGGCGAACGGGAGACCGCACGACTGGAAACGTTGCGCAAGCTCGCCCGAGCACTGAGGGTGCCCACCATGCGGCTCGCCGGGGAGCCGAACGAAGAGGACGCCGGCGCTGACACGGTGGACCGCTGGAGCGCCGTCCGTGAGGCTCTGGAGCGTCCTCCGATGGCTCTGGAGCTGGATGACGAGCCCCCGACCGTCAGTGGCGTAGGTGCGGCACTCCGCGAGACGGAGCCGTTGTTCTCGGGCGATCATTTCGCCGCACTGTCCGTGCTGCTCCCGTCCTTGCTGCGGGATGCCGACGCACTGGGTTCCGAGGGACGGAGCGTCCGCGCAAGGCTCTTGCAGCTCGCCGGGTGGCTCATGGTCCAGACCCGGCAGTTCAAGGCCGCCGAGACGGCCCTGGAGCGCGCCCTGGACGATGCGGCGGACCGACTCGAGGGCGCTGCCACGGTCAACACGCTGTGCTGGCTTCGGCTGCGCCAGGGCGAGTTGGGCAAGGCGTACGACCTGGCCGTGAAGTGGGCGGACGAGACGGAGCCGCGGATGTCACGCGCGACGCCCGCCGAGTTGGCGACATGGGGGTGGTTGCTGCTGCGGGTGTCCGCTGCGGCCGTCCGGAACGCACAGCCCGGAGAGGCCGAGGACGCCCTGAAGCTCGCCGCGGCGGCAGCCGTGGCCCTGGGCAGGGAGCACACCCCGGATGGTGACTTCCTGCGCACCTTCGGGCCGACCACGGTCAAGCTCAAGGCTGCTGAGAACGCTGGCGTGACGGACCGACCCGACATGGTCCTCCGCCTCGCCGAGCGCATCCCGTTCTCCAGCCTCAAGCCGACCAGCAACAACCGCAATCGCCACTTGCTGGACGTGGCTGACGCATACGTCAAGACCGGCAACTACGCCGACGCGTTGGGGAAGTTGGAGCAGATCCATGCCGACAGCCGGGAGTGGCTTCCGAATCAACGCTATGCGCGCGACATCCTCCGCCGGTTGGTCAACAGGCGGCGGACGTTGACAGCGGAGATGCGGTCGATGGCCGATGTGGTGGGGCTGCCGCTGTAGTGCCTGTGGCGCTTCCCCCGGATGCGTATCCGAAGTGCCACAGACAGCAAGAGCGCACCGTTCCTGGCGTGTTCGCCATCAGTCCGACGCGAGGAATGGCGAACACCGTGAACGAACCCGCCAGATACAGCACGCGACCTGTGGTCCTTCCGGGTGCCATCGATGCCTGGCTCCTGGAAGGCACTCCCGCTCCTGGCTGCAAGGTGTGCGCCGCGCTGGCTGTTCAGCGCAGCGAGGCGCATGCGCGGGACGACCGGGCAGCCGCCTGCGCTGCTGCCAGGGAAATCCGGAACCACGGGCGTGGGCATGGCGAGGCGGCGCAGTGAGCGCCGGGGCGTCGGCGACAGCAGCGCTACGACCCCGGTACGACCCCGGGACGACGCCGCGAGCGCGTTACGGCCGCAGGGCCCGCAGGAGTAGGCCGGCCAGGTGGTCGGCGACCTGCTGCGGGCTCAGCGGGCCGTCCTCGCGGTACCAGGTGCCCAGGTGGTGCACCGAGCCGAAGTGGTAGTCGACGACCAGGTCGGCGGGGACGTCGGCGGTGAACACGCCGGTGCGCTGCCCCTCCTCGATCAGGGCCCGGAACCGCTCGTGGTAGCGGCGCCGCTCGGCCCGCACCTGCTTGTCCTTCTCCGGGCTCAGATGGTGCATCGAGCGGAAGAAGATCTTGGTGTCGTCGAGGTTCTCGATGGTGGTGACCACCACGTCGGCGGCGGCGTCCCGCAGCCGCTGCTCCACCGGCGCGTCGGCGTCCGCGAAGTGGTCCAGCCGCTCCTGCTGGAGCCGCAGCACCCGGCCGTAGACCTCGTGGAGCAGGTCCTCCTTGGAGCCGAAGTAGTGGTAGAGGGCGCCCTTGGTGACGCCCGCCGTGTCCACGATCTCCTGGACCGAGGTGCGGTCGTAGCCCTGCTCCGCGAAGAGCCTGGTGGCGGTGGCCAGCAGCCGCTGCGCGACGGGCTTCGTCGTGCCGTTGCCGTTGCTGGTGCCGTCCTTGATGCCGGCCATCGCCCTCACCCGTTCCTCTGTTCCTCACATGCGTCCGTCATGCGCGCCGACCGCCCTGCCGTCATGCGCGCCGGCGCAACTCCCGTCGAAGGATCTTGCCACTCGTGGTCTTGGGAAGCTCCGGCAGGATCTCCACCACTCGGGGATATTTGTACGCCGCGAGCCGTTCCTTGCAGTAGGCGGCCAGCTCGGCGGGGTCGGGGGAGGCGCCGGGACGCAGGCTGACGTACGCCTTGACGGTCTCCCCGCGGTAGGGGTCGGGCACCCCGACGACGGCCGCCTCGCGCACCGCGGGATGGGTGTAGAGGACGTCCTCGACCTCGCGGGGCCACACCTTGAAGCCGGACGCGTTGATCATGTCCTTCTTGCGGTCGACGACGTACAGCCAGCCGTCGCGGTCCATGAACCCGATGTCGCCGGTGCGCAGTTCGCCGTCCGGGATGGCCTCGGCGGTGGCGTCCGGGCGGCGCCAGTAGCCGGGCACGACCTGGGGGCCGCGGACCGCTATCTCGCCCTGCTCGCCGAACGGCAGATCGCGGCCGGCCTCGTCGATGATCCGTATGACGGTGTCCGGGCCGGGGACGCCGACCGCGAGGGTGCCGGAGACCTTGTCGACCGGCGCCTCCTTGCCGGGCGGGACGGTGGCGCAGGGCGCGGTGCACTCGGTCAGGCCGTAGCCGTTGTGGATGTGCGGGCCGAAGGTGGTGCGGAACTTCTCGACCAGGGCCGGCGGCAGCGGTGCGCCGCCGGAGCTCACGGTCCGGAAGGAGGCGAAGTGCCCGGGGGTGGCGTCCGGGTGGGCCATCAGCGCCATGTAGGCGGTGGCGGGGCCGACGGTGAAGGCCGGGCGGTGCTCCAGGAAGGCGTCCAGGACGGTGCCGGCCTCGAAGCGGTAGGCCAGGGCCAGGGTGCCGGTGTTGGCGAGGCAGGTGGCCAGTTCGCAGACCATGCCGGTGATGTGGAAGAGCGGGGCGAGCGCGAAGTAGGTGGCGCCCTCGGCGAGTTCGAGGCCGGTGCGCATCCGTTCGGCGTTGTAGCTGATGTTGCCGTGGGTGTTGATGGCGCCCTTGGGGGTGCCGCTGGTGCCGGAGGTGTAGCTGATGAGCGCGATGTCGGCGGCGGCGGGCTCAGGGACGGTGGGCGCCGGTCCGCCGGTCCGGGCGGCGGTGAGCAGGTCGTCGGCGCCGTCCTGGGGGCCGGCCGGTTCGTGGCGCAGCACCCGGGCGTCGTCGCGGGTCTGGAGTCCGCGTTCGTCGGCGGTGACCGCGATCCGGACGGAGCCGGCCTCGGCGGCGGTGGCGCGCAGGAAGCCGGCCCAGGTGCGGTCCGCGCAGAGGACGGCGGTGACCTCCGCGTCGTCGAGGATGTGCCGGATCTCCGCCGCCTTGTACATGGGGTTGACGGGGACGACCACGCCGCCGGCCTTCCAGACGGCGAGCACCGCGAGCACGAAGTGCGGGGTGTTCTGGAGCATGACCACGGCGCGGTCGCCGGGCCGCAGGCCACGGGCGGCGAGGTGGCCGGCGAGGCCGTCGGAGAGCGCGTCGGCCTCGGCGTAGTCGATCCGGCCGTCGAAGTAGGCGAGCGCGGTGCGGTCGGGGGCGCGGCGGACCGCGGCGCGGAAGGCGTGCAGCGGTGAGGGCGGCGGTTGGACGGGGGCGCGCTGGGCGTCGGAGAGCAGGGCCAGCCACGGCTTGTCCTGGTAGGTGGTCACCGGGCCTCCCCCTCGCGTGCCTCCAGCTTCTGCTGGAGGTGGTTCATCCCGGTCAGCCAGCGGTCCGGGTCGGTGGCGCGGGCGGCGTAGTAGTCGCCCACCTCGGGGTGCGGCAGGACCAGGAAGCGGCCCGCTTCCATGGCCGTGAAGAGGGCGTCGGCGACGGCGTCCGGCTCGATGGCGGTCGGGGTCAGGACGAGGTCGCCGGCGGTGCCGGTGGCGGCGAGCATGTCGGTCCGCACGCCCTGCGGGCAGATGGCGTGCACGTCGATGCCGCGGTGGCGGTAGGTCAGCGACAGCCACTCGGCGAAGGCGTAGGCGCCGTGCTTGGTGACGCTGTAGGGGGCGGCGGCGACCATGGTGAGCAGGCCGGCGGCGGACACCGTGGAGACGAACCGGCCGCTGCCGCGCGCCAGCCATTCCGGCAGCAGCTCGCGGGCGGCCCGCACGTGGGCCATCACGTTGACGTCCCAGGCCAGTGCCCAGTCGTCCTCGGGTGCTTCGGGACCGCCGCCGGTGCCGACGCCGGCGTTGGCGCAGAAGACGTCGATGGCGCCGCCGAGCGCCTCGCGGGCCGGGCCGACGGCCGCGGAGGCGTCGCCGGGGACCGCGACCGCCCCGATCTCCTCCGCGGTTCTGCGGGCCTTGGCCTCGTCCAGGTCGTTGACCACGACCCGGGCGCCCTCGGCGGCGAACCGGCGGGCCAGCGCGGCGCCGATCCCCCCGCCCGCTCCGGTCACGACAACGGCCTTGTCCCGTACGGCTGCCACGCTGCGTCTCCCTCGGTCGCCTGACTCCACCGGCTCCACCGGCTCACCGGCAGGGGCAGACTAACCAGTCGGTATGTCCCAGCGGAAGCCTCTGTTTTCCGTCACGGCCGGGATTGCGGGGGTAGCGGTCGGCGCGGTGGTGCGGCGGGCGCCGGCGGGAAGGGCGAGCGCTCCCGGTCACGAGGGCGCGCGGCCGGACGGCGGGTCCGCGATGAGGAGGGCGATGCCGTCCAGGAGCGGCGTGAGACCGAAGGCGAACAGCGCGTCCAGGTCGAGCTCGTAACCGTCCGCGAAACTGCTGGTGAGCCTGGTGAAGACGGGGTAGCGGGCCGACGCGGTGATCGCTTGGAAGGCGAGGGCCTGCCGGTCCATCCACTGGTCCTCGGACAGTCCGGTGGCGGCCTCGGCCTGGGCCTCCCGCTCCAGGTGCACCGCGATCCCGTGGATGTAGCTGTAGAACAGGACGTGCAGGTCGAGCATGGTCTCCGGTTCGAGGCCGTGGCCGTCGAGGGCGGCGAGCGCCCATTCCGCGTGGACCATCAGGGACGGCAGCATCAGGGGGCGGGTGAGGGAGCCGACCTGGGCGAGCCAGGGATGCCGGCGGTAGATCGTCCACAGGGTGCGCGCGCCGAGTTCCAGCCGGGCCCGCCAGCCCTCCGGCGGCGGGGCCGGATAGGTCTCCTCGCCGAACGCCGCGTCCGCCATCAGCAGCACCAGGTCGTCCTTGCCGGTGACGTGGCGGTACGGGGACATGGCGGCGACGCCGAGCCGGGCGGCGACGCTGCGCATGGACACCGCGGCCAGCCCCTCGGCGTCCGCGAGCTCCACGGCGGCGCGGACGATCCGTGCGCGGCTCAGGTCGCGCTCAGGCAGGGCCGTGGCCGGCGCCCGGCGCGTGGTGGGGGCGCGGTGCTCCGTCGACGCCGCCCCGCCCCGGGCCGCCACCACGGTGCCGACCCGGGGGCGGGCCTCGACCAGCCCCTCCAGGCGCAGCGTGGTGAGGGCCTTGGTGGCGGTGGCGAGCGCGACGCCCCATTCGCGGGCGATCCGGCGCGTCGAGGGCACGCGGTCGCCCGGGGCGAGCGTGCCGTCGGCGATGCGCCGGGCGATCTCGTCGGCGATGCGCCGGTACGGCGGATCGGGCTGTGCGGCCATGCGGTCGACTCCTCGGGATTTTTTTCGCGCCCACGGGATCTGTACTAGTTCAGACGCTACCAGCGCGGAGTGCCCGGGAGTGCCATCTGACCTAGAACAGAAGGGAGAAACGGGCAGTTGGCGGCGCTGCGCATACGTCGTACATTCAGCCGCGTACAGCGTATGAAGGAGCGTGCATGAAGACCGTGCTCATCTCCGGCGCCGGGGTCGCCGGATCCGCACTCGCCCACTGGCTGCACCGCGACAGGGTCGCCGTGACGGTGGTGGAACACACGCCGGGCCGGCGCCGCGGCGGCCAGGCCGTCGACATCCGGGGCACCGCACTCGACGTCGTCGAGCGGATGGGGCTGCTGGACCGGGTCCGCGCGCACCGCACCCGGATGCGCGGCATGTCGGTGCTGGACGGGGACGGCAGGGAGGTCCACCGCTCGACCGAGGCGACCTTCAGCAGCGGCCGGCTGGTGAGCGAGGACATCGAGCTGCTGCGCGAGGACCTGGTCCACGTCCTGCACGAACAGGCCGGCGACGGCGTCGAGTTCGTCTTCGGTGACCGCATCACGGCGCTGGACCAGGACGAGGAGGGAAGGGGCGAGGGCGGGATACGCGTCACCTTCGAGCGGGGCCGTCCCCGGACGTTCGACCTGGTCGTGGGGGCCGACGGCCTGCATTCGGCGGTGCGGCGGCTGGGCTTCGGACCGGAGGAGCGGTTCACCCGCCATCTGGGCATGCACCTGGCGATCTTCACCGCGGACAACTTCCTGGGCCTGGACGACTGGCAGGTGTGGCTCAGGGACGGCGAGGCCGGCTACGGCATCTACCCGGTGCGCGACAACACCGAGCTGCGGATCTCGTTCGGCTTCGCGGCCGGGCCGCTGCCCGCCGGGCCACTCGACACCGCGGCGCACAAGCGTGTCGTCGCCGACCGGATGGCAGCCCTGCGCTGGGAGACCCCGCGGCTGCTGAAGGCCCTGTGGGAGGCATCCGACTTCTACTCCGACGCGATGACGCAGGTCCACATGAACCGCTGGTCGCACGGCAGGACCGTGCTGCTCGGCGACGCCGGGTACTGCGCCTCGCCGCTGTCCGGTCAGGGGACCAGCCTCGCCCTCGTGGGTGCGCATGTCCTGGCCGCCGCCCTGCGCGGTGCGGGCGACGACCACCGCGCGGCCTTCGCCCGCTACGAGGAGCGGATGCGCCCGTTCGTCGCGCTCAACCAGGCGCTCGCCGTGGAGAATCCCGGCGGACCGGCCTCCGAGGAGTCCGTCGACCGGGCCAAGCGCGCGCTCGCGCTGGAGGACTGACCGCCCCGCCCGACGCCACCCGCCCGCTCCGCCACGAGGACCGGCCCGGCGCGTTCCGCACCGGGCCGCCGAGCGTTAGCGTGCCCACGACACACATCGAGTCGACCACCGCTCACGGAGGTGTGCGCATGGCTCTGTCGAGACGTGTTCTGCTGGGGCAGTTGGCGGCGACCGGGGCGGCCGCGGCAGCGGTCTCCACGGGCCCGGCCGCCGCCCAGGCCGCGCCGGACGCCGGCGGCCGGCGGGTGCGCACCGGCTTCGACCGCCTGGCCGCCGACGGCTACCGCCTCCTGGCCGGCCGGCGGGTCGGCATCGTCACCAACCCCACCGGCGTCACGAGTGGGGGCACCTCCCGCGCGGCCGAGGCCGGGCGCGGGGGAATCCGGCACATCGTGGACGTGATGCACGCCGACCCCCGGGTCCGGCTGGCCGCCGTCTTCGGGCCGGAGCACGGCTTCCGGGGCACCGCCCAGGCCGGTGGCTCCGAGGGCCGCTACGACGACCCGGCCACCGGCCTGCCCGTCTACGACACCTACGACAAGAGCGGCCGGGAGCTCGCCGACATCTTCACCGCCTCCGGCGTGGACACCGTGGTCTTCGACATCCAGGACGTCGGCGCCCGCTTCTACACCTACATCTGGACGCTCTACGACTGCATGGTGGCGGCCGTCCTGGCCGGCAAGCGGTTCGTGGTGCTGGACCGCCCCAACCCGGTGACCGGCCGGGCCGCGACCGGCCCCGTGCTGGACCGGCGGTACTCCTCCTTCGTCGGCCGGGAGCCGATCGCGCAGGCGCACGGCATGACGGTGGTGGAGCTGGCGCTGCTCTTCAACGGCGCGTTCGTGCCGGCCGCCGCCGGGCGCCCGGTGCCGCTGGAGACGGTCCGGATGACCGGCTGGCGCCGCACCGACTTCTTCGACGCGACCGGGCTCCCCTGGGTGCCCCCGAGCCCCAACATGCCCACCCCCGACACCGCCCTGGCCTATGCCGGGACCTGCCTGTTCGAGGGCACCAACCTCTCCGAGGGCCGCGGCACCACCCGCCCCTTCGAACTCCTCGGCGCCGAGGGCCTGGACCGCCGCTGGGCCGAGGCCGCCACCGGACTGGGCCTGCCCGGCGTGTACTTCCGCGAGGCGTACTTCGCCCCGACCTTCTCCAAGTTCCAGGGCAGGACGATCGGCGGCCTCCAACTCCACGTCCACGACCGGGACGTCTTCGACCCGGTGCGGACCGGCATCGGGCTCCTGGTCACCGTCCGGCACCTGTGGAAGGACTTCGCCTGGCGCGCCGACCACTTCGACCGACTGGCCGGCACCGACACCGTCCGCACGATGATCGACGCAGGCGCGGGGGTCGAGGAGATCGCGGGAGCCTGGAAGGAGCGGCTCGGGCGCTTCCGGCGGGTGCGGGAGCGGTATCTGCGGTATCCGTAGGGGCCGTTGGCGGTGACCGGGGACGGGGGGTGTTCGGGGCGTTCGGGGCAGTCCGGGCCGGTGTGGTGGCCGGACGGGCGGGCCGTGCCCGATATCTCACCATCCGAGATAGATCATTTCGGCTATTGACTGCCCCGTACACCGACCAAGAGAGTGCGGCTCGTGCACAGTGACGCGACATCAGCGAAGCCGGCGGCGTCCGCGGACGCGGCGCCGGCCGGCGGGGAGAGCCTGCGGCGGGTGGCCGTGGCCTCGTTCATCGGGACCGCCATCGAGTTCTACGACTTCTACATCTACGGCACGGCCGCGGCGCTGGTGCTCAACCAGGCGTTCTTCCCGACGCTCGACCCGGTCAACGCCACCCTCGCGTCGTTCTCCACCTATGCGGTGGCGTTCGCCGCCCGGCCGCTCGGGTCGGTGGTCTTCGGGCACTTCGGCGACCGGGTCGGCCGCAAGTCGGTCCTGGTCGCCTCGCTGCTGCTGATGGGCCTGTCCACGGCGCTCGTCGGCCTGCTGCCCGGCTACGGGACGTGGGGGATCTGGGCGCCGCTGCTGCTGATCGCACTGCGCTTCCTCCAGGGGATCGGGCTGGGCGGCGAGTGGGGCGGGGCAGCGCTGCTGGCCGTCGAGCACGCGCCGCGCGGCCGGCGGGGACTGTACGCCGCCTTCCCGCAACTCGGGCCGTCCGTCGGCTTCTTCGCGGCGACCGGGGTGTTCTGGCTGCTGTCCGAGACGATGAGCGACGCGGCCTTCCGGTCGTGGGGCTGGCGGGTGCCGTTCCTGCTGTCGTTCCTGCTGGTGGGGGTGGGGCTGTTCGTCCGGCTGAAGATCAGCGAGACGCCGGTCTTCGCCAAGGTGCTGGACGCCCAGGAGGCCAGCCGGGTCCCGGCCGTGGACGTCTTCCGGCGGCATCCGCGGGAGCTGCTGCTGGGTGCCGGCGGGATGGTCGTCGCCTACGGCCTCTTCTACACCGCCACGACCTACTGCCTCGCGTACGCCACCGGCACCCTGGGGATCCCCCGCACCACCATGCTCGGACTCTCCCTGGTCGCCTGCCTGTTCCTGGCGGCGGGCACCTGGCTGGCGGCCACCCGTTCCGACGGCAGCGGACGCCGCACGCTGATCCTGGGCGGCTCCGGGCTCGCCCTGGTGTGGGGACTGGCCCTCTTCCCGCTGCTGGACACCCGGCAGCCGGTGCTGATCGCCCTGGGCATCGGCGGCGCGCTGTTCTGCATGGGCGTGGTCTACGGCCCGATGGGCGCCTACCTGCCGGAGCTGTTCGGGACCACGGTCCGCTACTCGGGCGCGTCGCTCGCCTACAACCTCGGCGGGGTGCTCGGCGGGGCGGTCGCGCCGCTGGTCGCCACCCGGCTCCAGGCGGCGTTCGGTTCCGCGTCGGTGGGGTGGTACGTGAGCGCGATGGCGCTGGTGTCGCTGGGGTGCGTACTGGTGCTGCCGGAGACCCGGGAGCGCGAACTCCTGGGCTGAGCCGCACCCTTGGGGGCGTTCAGGGCCGGAGCCACCAGCGCTCGCTCTCCCAGGAGAGCACCTCCCAGAGGCGGTTGAGCGGGTGCTCCGGCCCGTAGGAGTCCCGTTCGCCGCGTCGGGTGAAGACGCCGACCAGGACCTCCGTGCGGGGGCCGACGTCCCCGGTGACCTCCAGGGTGCGCAGGCCGCCGGCCTCCGGGAGGTGGCCGTCCGACGCCGCCTCCCCCAGGCCCCTGGTGACCAGCATCGCGCCGCTGACCACCCCCGAGCGGAGCAGCTCGAAGCCGTAGTGGGCGGCCTCGATCTCGGCGGCCACGGTCAGCTTCTGGCGGTAGTCGCTGCCGTACCAGGCGGTCAGGAAGCGGTCGATCAGCCCGCCCGTGGAGACCACCAGCGGCAGCCGCGGCAGTTGGCCGGCGGGGAACGAGCCGCCGGGCAGCCGCTCCGGCGGCAGGTTGGTCAGCAGGGACAGCCCGCTGCGCCGCCACTCCATCACCTCGTACGGGGCGAGTTGGGCGGCCTCCTCGCCCTCGGTGACCACGACGCTGCCGCAGACCAGGTCCAGTTCCTGGGAGCGGAGCTTGGTGAAGAGGTCGGCGGTGCGGACGTGGGTGATCTTCAGGTCGACGCCCTCGCGGTCGAAGTCCTCGCTGACGTGCTCCACGGCGTCCAGGAGGAAGCCGAGGGTGTAGCGGGTGGTGCCGACGGAGAGCGTGCGGCCGAGGCGGCGGCGGGCGCCGTGGACACCCGCGGACCACTCGCCGAGGGTGCGCCGGGCCAGTTCGACCAGGGCCTCGCCGGTGGCGGTGAACCGCGCATCGCGGCCCCGGCCCTGCTTGAGGACCAACTCCTCGCCGCAGAGCGCCGCGAAGGTGCGGTTCATGGTGTCGAGTTGCTTCTGCACGCTGGACTGCTCGCGGCCCAGCCGGCGGGCCGCCGCCAGCGCGGTGCCCTCCTCGTGCACCGTGATCAGCGTGCGCAGCTGGTCCATCGTGGTGTCCAGCAGCTCCGTCGGGTACTGCTGCGGACTCGGGTACTGCTGCGGACCTGACGCGGCCATGTGCCCCTACTCGCTTTCCCTTCCCCCAAATTCGGGAATGAGCAGCATAGCCGTCCCGAAAACCCATCCGGAGATCACCGGGGCAGGTCGCCGGCGGGGCCCCGGGGTGTGCGCACCCCGGGGCCCGTGTCGTTCGCTCCGCTACCTGTGGGCGGGGAATTCCACCACCTGCTGGTAGGTGGGGCGGTTCTGCCAGCTCATCTTGTCGTGGGTCAGACCGCCGACCGCGCGGTGGACGATCGAGTCCGCGCACCACTGGTCGCCGGCCTTGCAGGTGTCGTCGCCCGGGTAGACCTGGGCGGCGGTCCGCGCGTCGGCCTGGCGGAGGGTGGCCAGGAGCGTGTCGCGGCAGGCGGAGAGGTCGCCGTTGCCGCAGTAGCGTGCGGCGAGCGGGCCCTGGACGCGGTCGCCGAGCACCGCGCGCAGGTCCTTGTCGACATAGCTCCACCAGCCGTACTGGAAGGCCGATCCGGCGTGCGCGCCGGTGGGGCCGTGGCCGGCCGACGGGGACTCGTCGATCGCGAGGTTGGCGCGCACCGCGTCGTAGAGGTCGGTGCCGAGGCCGGGCCGGAAGGTCTCCTGGACCATCAGCGGCCACCAGGCGTCCATCAGCCGGACCGCGTCGGAGTGGGCGTAGGTGTGCGAGCCGGGGGTGGTCTCGCGGCGCTGGGCGCCGTCCTTGCGCCAGGCGTCCAGCCGCTGGATCGCCCCGCGCAGTGCGGGGTCGGTGACCGGCCTACTGCCCAGGACCCGCAGCAGTTCGGGCAGCACGTCCTCGCCGCGCAGGTCGGTGAGGGCGGCGTCGGCCATCGCCCGCGTCAGGGAGGCCCGGGTGACCCCGCCGTCCCGGGTGAGCGCGCGCACCCGGTCGTCGAGCAGGTTGGCGCGGTGCACCGGGCCGTTGCCGAAGCCCGCCGAGTCGTAGTCCTTGGCCTGCTTGTTGTTCCAGGAGACGTAGTAGTCCTGGTCGATGGACTGCGGGTGCTGGGCGGGCGGGGTGTAGGCGGTGGTGTTGGTGGCGGGGTCGAAGCCCTTCCACTCGTAGGCCGGTTCGGCCCTGACGGGCAGCGCGGGATCGACGTCGGGGTTGCGGACGGGGTTGAGGCCGCTGTTGTAGTACGCGATGTCGCGGGAGTCGGCGTAGAACCAGTTGAAGGCGTAGCCGATGTGCTGGGCGGCCTGCTGGAAGCTCTTGGCGTCGTGGACGTACGACGGGTCGTTGAGCATCTGGAAGCCGATGATGGAGTCGGCCTCGTGGCGGTAGGTGGAGCGCAGCGCGGTGTAGGCGACGGGCTTGCCGCCGACGGTGGCGCGGTGGGTGACGGTGCCGTACTTGGTGCGGAAGACCTGCATCCGGTACGAGCCGGCCGCGGTGGGGTCGGCGACGGTGGGCTTCCAGGAGTTGGTGCGCTCCAGCTTCTCCATCGGCAGGCAGCGGCCGTGGTAGCGGTAGGAGGTGGACTCCTTGGTGGGCGCCGAGCCGTCCGCGTTGCACAGGTCGACGGCGTAGGTGTCGGTGATGTCCTGGCCGGCGGAGGTGGCGCTCCAGGCGTAGTCCTGGCCGCGGCCGAGCTGGACGTACATCCCGACGCCGGCGAACGAGGCGCCGCGGGCGCTGATGCCGGGGCCCTGGATCTCCTGGAGCATCAGCAGCTGGGGCGCGAAGTAGCCGGTCTGCGGACCGAAGACGGCGACCGGGTGGCCGCTGGCGGTGTGCTTGCCGGAGACCAGCAGGGCGTTGGACATCCCGCGGTGCTGGGTCGGGTCGAAGCTCCCCTTGGGCAGCACGCCGTCCTTGAAGAGGCCCTCCAACTTCCGGTACTTCTCCGGGGCCTTGACCGGGTCGCGGGGCGGGGTGGCGCTCTTGGAGGCGGCGGCGCCGGTGCGGTCGAAGACCAGCGGCTCGGGGGTGACCGAGCCGCGGTCGGGCAGCGCGGTGCCCTTGGCCTTGGCGGGCTTGACGGCGTAGGGGAAGCTCTGGCCGTCGTGCAGGGTCTTGACCGCCTCGGGGTCGTTCCGCTCGCGGAAGGACTCCCAGACCTTGGTGCCCTTCTCCAGGCCGTACTTCTGCTGGGCGGAGAGCAGGGCGAGGGCGGACGGCACCTCGCCGCCGCCGCCGTTGCCGAAGAGGCCGCCGACGACGGAGGCCAGGGCTATCAGGTCGGTGAGCTTGAACGGCTGGATCTCACCGGCGTTGGTGATCGCGTCGATGTGGCCGGTGACGACGTACTCGCCGGGGAAGTAGCGGCCGTTCTTGGACTGTTCGCGGTAGGCGTTGATGCCGTCCACGTACGCCTGGGCGTCCGCCATGGCCTGCTTGCCGCGCTCGCCGTTGTTGTCGCGGATGGCGTCCACCTGCGCCTGGAGGTCGGCCTCGGTGTACGGGGCCGAGGGCCAGAACTGCTGCTCCAGGCCCTGGTTGGCAAGGGCGCCGCCGGCGAAGGAGGTCAGCTCGCCGCGTCCGATGTGCCGGAAGAGGTCCATCAGCCACAGCCGGTCCTGGCCCGCGGCGTAGCCGGCGCCGTACTCGGTGCCGTAGCGGGTGGTGCCCTTGATGTGCGGGACACCGGTCTTCTTGTCGCGGGTGATGCTGACGTCCGGACGCGGCGTGCTCACCGAGGCGACCTGGTCCTTCGCGACGCCGAAGGAGGCGTCGTTGAAGAAGTCGGTGAGGGTGTCGTCGGTGAGCGAACGGTAGCCGCCGGCCAGGGCGTTGTAGGGGGCGATCTGGTCGGTGGTGTGCGGCGGATGGGTGCCGAACAGCTTGTTGCCGAGGATCTGCATCAGGGTGGCGTTGCCCGTCGCACCGGGCGGCAGGATGTCCGCGCACTGGCCCTGGCAATGGTCGTCAACGTCGTGCGGCACGGCCGCGGTCGCGCTGGGGGGCGGTGCCAAGAACGTGGCACCCAAGGCGAACAGGGCTGCCGTGGCGGCGGTCCTGAGCCTTCCGGTACGTCGCTGCATTCCTGCTCCTTGAGGGGGTCCCGCTGCTCTTGGCGAGCCCGGGAAGGTGCGCCGGACGTTACCGTCGGTTACTCGTTACCGGAAGATGAACAACAGTCACCTTTTCGAATTCCCCACAGCGGGCAGATGTCGGTGGGCGTCGCACGGCCGGACACCCCGTCACATCGCCACCCAAAACCGCAAAGGAATTCGATGGATCCAGGTGGCGGCCGACTACGTCCATTCCCTGTCCAGTCGGGATCCTCCTCGGAGGTGGAAGCACCATGGCCGGTTTCAGAGCCCTCGCAGAACAGGTCCGCAATCCGCGACTCGTCACCGTCAGGCGGCGCACCGCCCTGCGCAAGTGCTTGGAGCGCTTCGCCCCATACGGGCACCGCGCGACCTGGCACCATCTGTGCACCAGGGCCGGATTCGCCCTCCAGGACCGCGACCCCGATCCGGCGCGGCTGGTGGCCGCGCTCGCCGAGTTGGAAGAGGCGCGCGCCCTCTGGCTCGCCTACGAGGAGGAGTTCGCCGCCCGGCGCCGCCGCGAGAAGCACCACGGCATCCGCCAGCCCAGCGCGCTGGACGCATGGCACCGCCGCACCTGGGGCGGCTACGACATCGTGCCCTGCGCCTCCCCGCAGCGGCACCCGGCGGCCCACCTCTCCGAGGTGCTGCGCCGCATGATCGCGGCGATGGAGGCGGGCCGCCCGCGCCGCGACTGCCCGGTCTGCGGCGGCACCCGCTTCGCGTGGGTCCCCGGCCCGGACGGCTGCCCGGCCGTCGGCCCGGCCTGCCGGGAGTGCGGGGTGCTGGCCCCGGCGTCCGTACTGACCCCGGAGGCGCTGCACACCGCCGCCGGGATGCCCGGCGCGCAGGCCGCCGCGGCGGCCTGACCCCCGCTCCAGGCGGCGCCGTTCCCCCCGTGCGCGGGGTGCTTGTCAGACCCCTCTGCCATCATCGGACACATGCTCCAGATGCTTCAGGTGTGTCTCAACGGCGCCCGAACGGCAGCCGATTCGTCGGTCGTGCCGCTGTCGCCGGCCGCGCTCGCGGAAGCGGCGCGGCAGGCGGTCGCGGCCGGCGCGCAGGACGTCCACGTCCATCCCAAGACCCCGTGCGGCCAGGATTCCCTCTCGCCAGGGGTGGTCGGCCCGGCCCTCACGGCGATACGGGAGGCGGTGGACGTCCCGGTGGGCGTGACGACCGGCGCCTGGGCCGAGCCCGACCCGCGGCGCCGGGCGGAGCGGATCGCGTCCTGGACGGTGCTCCCCGACCACGCCTCGGTCAACTGGCACGAGGACGGCGCCGATACGGTCGCCGCCGCGCTGCTGGAGCGCGGCGTCGGCATCGAGGCGGGCATCTGGGCGGACACCGAGGCCGCCGCCCGGTTCGCCGAGTCGCCCTTCGCGCCACGGGTGCTGCGGGTGCTGGCCGAGGTCATGGACGACACCGACCCGAGCACCGCGCCCGACACCGCCCGGGCGCTGCTCGCCGAGCTGGCGCGGATACCGCACGGCCGCCCGGTGCTGCTGCACGGCTTCGACGGCGGCGCCTGGCCGGTGCTGCGGCTGGCCGGGGAGTTGGGCCTGGCCAGCCGCATCGGCATCGAGGACACCCTCGCGCTGTCCGACGGCTCGCCGGCCGCCGGCAACGGCCCTCTGGTGTCCTGTGCCGTCGCGTCGACGGGCGGTCTTCCCCGAGCCTGATCCAGCCGGTACGTTCCGCGGCATGCGCGTCCCCGACCGCCCCCGCGGCATCGCACCCGAGGGTTGGAGCCGCTGGCTCGTTCCGCCCGCGGCGCTCGCCATCCACCTCGCCATCGGCCAGGCGTACGCCTGGAGCGTGTTCAAGCCGCCCCTGGAGAGCGCGCTGGGGCTCTCCGGGACGGCCTCCGCGCTCCCCTTCCAGCTGGCCATCGCCATGCTGGGGCTGTCCGCGGCGTTCGGCGGCACCCTCGTCGAACGCCGCGGCCCGCGCTGGGCGATGGCCGTCTCGACGATCTGCTTCGCCGCGGGATTCCTGGTCTCCGCCATGGGCGCGGCCACCGGCCACTTCTGGCTGATCGTCGCCGGCTACGGCGTGCTCGGCGGGATCGGGCTGGGCATCGGCTACATCTCCCCCGTCTCCACCCTCCTGAAGTGGTTCCCGGACCGCCCCGGGTTGGCCACCGGCATCGCCATCATGGGCTTCGGCGGCGGCGCGCTGATCGCCTCCCCGTGGTCCACCCGGCTCCTGGCCGGCCTCGGTTCCGACGCGTCCGGGATCGCCCGCACGTTCCTCGTGATGGGCCTGGCGTACGGCGTCTTCATGACGCCGGGGGTGCTGCTGGTGCGGGTGCCGCCCGCGTCCGCGCGGCCGCCCGCCGGTCCCGCGGGGGAGGTCGCGGCGTCCGGCCCGCGCCTCGCCCTCCCCGGCGTCTCCGCGCGCAACGCCCTGCGCACCCCGCAGTTCTGGTGCCTGTGGGTGGTCCTGTGCACCAATGTCACCGCGGGCATCGGCATCCTGGAGAAGGCCGCCCCGATGGTCGTCGACTTCTTCGCGCACACCGCCGCGCCGGTCGGCGCCGCGGCCGCGGCCGGATTCGTCGGACTGCTCTCCCTGGCCAACATGCTCGGCCGGATCGTCTGGTCCTCGGTCTCCGACGCGGTCGGCCGGAAGAACGTCTACCGGCTCTACCTCGGCGCCGGCGCCCTGCTGTATCTGGTGATCGCGCTGGCCGGCGACGCTTCCAAGCCATTGTTCATCGGCTGCGCGGCGGTCATCCTCTCCTTCTACGGCGGCGGATTCGCCACGATCCCGGCCTACTTGCGGGATCTGTTCGGCACCTATCAGGTCGGCGCGATCCACGGCCGGCTGCTCACCGCCTGGTCCACCGCCGGCGTCCTCGGCCCGCTGATCGTCAACGCCGTGGCGGACGCCCGGAAGTCCGCCGGGCACAGCGGCCCGGAGCTGTACTCCACGTCCTTCTTCATCATGATCGGCCTGCTGGTGGTGGGCTTCGCCGCCAACGAGCTGATCCGCCCCGTCCACCCCCGCCACCACGAACCGCCCGCGCCCGCCGGGCCGCCACGCGCCGCGGCGGCCGACGCGAAGGGAGCCGACCGATGACCCCGCGCCGCACCGCCCTCATGGTCGTCGCCTGGCTGTGGGTGGCCGTCCCGTTCGCCTACGGGCTTTACGAGTTGGCGCTGAAGCTGAAACAACTGTTCTCGGGCTGATCACCGGAGGTCGCGCGCGCCGGGGCCGGCCCGCCCCACCCGTGCGGCACCCGGGCCGCACGGGCCCTGACGAGAGGGTGTGGACGTCCATGGCCGAACTGCACGACCTGACCGCGCTCGAACAGGCCGAGGAGATCCGGTCCGGGGAGCTGTCCCCGGTCGAGCTCACCGAGCACTACCTCACGCGGATCGACCGGCTGGACGACACCCTGGGCGCCTTCCTCACCCGTACCCCCGAGATCGCCCGCAAGCAGGCGGCGGAGGCCGAGAGCGAGGCCGTCGCGGCCCGCCGCGAGGGCCGTGCGCTGCCGCCGCTGCACGGTGTCCCGGTGCCCGTGAAGGACCTCAACCAGGTCGCCGGGGTGCGCTGCACGATGGGGTCGGCCGCGCTGGCCGACCACGTCCCGGACGTCGACGACCATGTCGCCGCCGCGCTGCGCCGGGCCGGCACCGTCCTGCTGGGCAAGACCAACACCCCCGAGTTCGGGCTGCCCTGCTACACCGAGAACGCGCTCGCCCCGCCCGCCCGCACCCCCTGGGACCCGACCCGCTCGGCGGGCGGCTCCAGCGGCGGCGCGGCCGCGGCGGTGGCCGGCGGACTGGCGCCGCTCGCGCACGCCAGCGACGGCGGCGGTTCGATCCGCATCCCGGCGTCGGCGTGCGGGCTCTTCGGCATCAAGCCCAGCCGCGGCCGGGTCAGCGGCGGCCCGGTGCTGCACGACGTCACGGGCCTGAGCACCTCCGGTCCGCTGGCCCGCACGGTGGCCGACGCGGCGGCGCTGCTGGACGTGATGGCGGGCACCCGGCCCGGCGACCCGTACGCCGCCCCGTCCCTGCCGCCCGGGGAGACCTTCGCCGGCCAGGTCCGCCGGGACCCCGGCAGCCTGCGGATAGCGGTGCTGGCCCGGGCGCCGCTCCCGGACGTCGAGGTGCACCCCGACTGCCGCACAGCGGTCGACGAGACCGTGACGCTGCTCGGCGAACTCGGCCACCGGCCCGAGGAGTTGAGCTTCCCGGTCGACGACCGGATCCTGCACGCCTTCACCCGGGTCTGGTCGGTGATGGCGGCCAACCGCCCGGTCCCGCCGGGCGGCGAGGAGCTGCTGATGCCGCTCACCCGCTATCTGCGGGCCCGCGGCCGGGACGTCTCCGGCACCGCCTTCGGCAGCTCCCTGTACGCCTTCCGGGCCCTCGCCCAGACCCTCGCCGACGAGCTGATGCCGCCCGGCACCGGCTACGACGTGATCCTCTCCCCCACCGTGGCCGCGCCGCCGCCCCTGGTCGGCGCGCTGCGCGACGACGCCGATCCGCAGGCCGAGTTCGCCGCGATCGGCCGCTTCACGCCGTTCACGGCCTTCTACAACGCCACCGGCCAGCCCGCGGTCAGCGTCCCGCTGCACTGGAACGCCGAGGGGCTGCCGATCGGCGTGATGCTGGCCGGCCGCTACGGCGACGAGGCCACCTTGATCGCGCTCTCCGCGCAGTTGGAGGCGGCCCGCCCGTGGGCGCACCGCAAGCCGCCCGTCTGGTGAACCGACGTCCGGGGCAGCGGGACACCGATGGGTCAGGGTCGGCAAGGCCGTACCAGACGCCGCGGACCCGGCCATGACCCATCGGACAGGCCCTAGCACTCCTCCCCGGGCGCGCAGCTCAGCGCGTCCGGGGCGCAAGTGCCGGCGCGGGCGTCGGTGTCGTCGTGCGGCGCGGGCGTCGGCGTCGGGTCGACGGTGCGGCGGTCCACCCGCAGCCGGCGGGCGCCGGGGCCCTGTTCGCCGAGGTTGTCGTAGGGGTTGGACAGCGCGCAGTTCTGCAGCGAGAGGCAGCCGCAGCCGATGCAGTCGGTCAGCCGGTCGCGCAGCTCGACGAGTTGGCCGATCCGCTCGTCGAGTTCGGTGCGCCAGACCGCCGAGAGCCGTGCCCAGTCCTCGCGGTTGGGGGTGCGCTCGTCCGGCAGCTCGGCCAGGGCGTCGCGGATCACCGCGAGCGGGATCCCGACCCGTTGGGCGGCCCGGATGAAGGCGACCCGGCGCAGCGTCTCGCGGGTGTAGCGGCGCTGGTTGCCGGCCGTGCGGGTGCTGCTGATCAGTCCCTTGGACTCGTAGAAGTGCAGGGCGGAGACGGCCGCGCCGCTGCGCGCGGAGAGCTGGCCGACGGAGAGTTCATGGACCTTGAACGGAAGCTGGGGCACGCGGCCCACCCTACGGCCTGTCCGGGGGACCTCCGGGGCGGCCTGGGGCGAGGGCGTTGACAGCGGGCGTCCGCCCTCGCATGCTGAGCAAGCGCTTAGTAATCGGCTGAGGAGGCGGACGAGGATGGCAGAGCCCCGGGTGTTCGGGTCGGTCGAGGAGCTGCGGGCGGCGATCGGCGAGGAGCTGGGCCCCAGCGACTGGTTGGAGATCGACCAGAAGCGGATCGACCTGTTCGCGGAGGCCACCGGCGACCACCAGTGGATCCACGTCGACGAGGAGAAGGCCGCGGCCGGCCCGTTCGGCACGACCATCGCGCACGGGTATCTGACCCTGTCGCTGCTGCCGGTCCTGGTCCCGCAGCTGATGCGGGTGGACAACGTGAAGATGGGCATCAACTACGGCACCAACAAGGTGCGCTTCCCGGCGATCGTCCCGGTCGGCTCCCGACTGCGGGCCCGGGCCCGGATCGCGGAGGTGGCCGAGGTGACCGGCGGGGTGCAGCTCACCACGCTGGTGACGGTCGAGCGGGAGGGCGGCGAGAAGCCGGTGTGCGTGGCGGAGTCGGTCAGCCGGTTCCACCTGTAGGTCGTCGCCGTCCGCCCCCGGTCCACCGGGCAGGGCCTGGCCGGTCGGCGGCTCTCAGACGGAGCCGCCGACCATCCGCAGGACGAGGTCGGCGTAGAGCGCGCCGACCTCGTCGGGCGTCCGCGGGCCGTCGGCGGAGAACCAGCGGGCGACGTCCACGCACAGCGACAGCACGGCCAGGGTGGTGCCGGGGACGTCGTCCACCCGGAACTCCCCGCTGTCCGCACCGTCCTGGATGATCTGCCGGAGCAGCCGGTCGGTGCGCCGGCGCAGCCCGGCGATCTCGGCGTAGTGGTCCGGGCCGAGCGCCTGGAGCTCGTACTGGATGACCCGGGCGGTGGTGTGGTGCTCGGCGTGCCAGCGGGCGAAGGTCCGCACCGCGTCGCGGAGCCGGTCGGTGGCGCTGCCCTGGGCCTCGGCGGCGGCACCCATGATGCGCAGCGCCTTCTCGTGGCCGGTGCTGCTGATCCGGTAGAGCAGTTCTTCCTTGGTCTTGTAGTGGATGTAGAGCGCGGCCGGGCTCATCCCGGCGCGGCCGGCGATGTCACGGGTGGTGGTGGCGTGGTAGCCGCGCTCGGCGAACGCCTGGACGGCCGCGCTGACCAGCCGCCGTGCGGCGTCCGGGGTCACCCCGGACCACTCGCCGCTCTCCTCCGCCGCCCGCTCGGCCGCACTCATCGCCGCTCCCCGCTCCTCGATCCGCCAGGGCCCTTCCTCTGCCGGATCGAACACCATACCGCGTCGCTGAGCAAGCGCTTAGGGCCGCTCGCCGGGCTCCCGGCGGGCGGCGGTCGGGCGGCGGACGGGCGGGTCAGAAGGCGGAGACGCCGGTCAGGGCGCGGCCGATGAGGAGCTTCTGGATCTGGCTGGTGCCCTCGTAGAGGGTCATCACCCGGGCGTCCCGGAGCAGCTTGCCGACCGGGTACTCGTCGATGTAGCCGTAACCGCCGAAGACCTGCAGGGCGTTGCTCGCGGCGCGCACCGCGGCCTCGGAGGCGAAGAGCTTCGCCTTGGACGCCGCGGTGGCGAACGGCTCGCCACGGTCGATCAGATCGGCCACCCGCCAGGTCAGCAGCCGCGCCGCGTCCACGTCCACCGCGATGTCGCTGATCAGCTCCTGGACGAGCTGGCGCCCGGCGATCGGGGCGCCGAACTGCTCGCGCTGGCCGGCGTAGCCGAGCGCGGCGTCCAGCGCGGCCTGGGCGATGCCGACGCAGCCGGCGGCGACCGACATCCGCCCCTTGGCCAGCGCGGACATGGCGACCGAGAAGCCCTTTCCCTCGGGGCCCAGCATGGCCCCGGCGGGCACCCGCACGCCCTCCAGGACGAGTTCGGCGGTGGCCTGGCCGCGCAGCCCGAGCTTGCCGTGGATCGGGCGGCGGGTCAGGCCGGGGGTGTCGGTCGGTATCAGGAAGGCGCTGATGCCCTTGTGGCCGGGGGCGCCGCCGGTCCGGGCGAAGAGCAGGACGACGTCGGCCCAGGTGCCGTTGGTGATGAACATCTTGCCGCCGTCGACGACCCAGTCGCCGTGCGCGCCGTCGCGGACCGCGCGGGTGGTCAGGGCGGCCGCGTCGGAGCCGGTGCCGGGCTCGGTCAGGCCGAAGCAGCCGAGCGCCTCGCCGGACGTCAGCCGGGGCAGCCACGTCCGCTTCTGCTCCTCGTCGCCCCAGGCGGCGAGGGTCTTGGCGACCAGTCCGAGCGAGACCGAGACGATGCCGCGGACCGAGGAGTCGCCGCGCCCCAACTCCTCGGTGACCAGGGCGTAGGAGAGGTGGTCGCCGCCGGAGCCGCCGTACTCCTCGGGGATGGTCAGGCCCAGGAAGCCCAGGTCGCCGAGCGCGCGGACGATGCCCGGGTCGACCTGCTCGGCGCGGTCCCAGGCGGTGGCGTGCGGGGCGATCTCGCGGTCGGTGAAGTCCGCGGCGAGCCGGCGTACGGCGGTCTGCTCGGGCGTGAGCTCCAGGTTCATCTCGGACCCCTTGTCGACGGGAACGGGAGGGCGGCGGACGGAGAAAATTAGCGGTGCTAGTTTTCGTGGGGCAGCCCCTACTATGTGCGGCATGGCCCGACCCCGCAAGCCCCTGCTGAGCCGCGAGCGCATCGTCACCACCGCGCTGGCACTGATCGACGCGGAGGGGCTCGCGGCGCTCTCCACCCGGCGGCTGGCGGCGGAACTGGGCGTGAGCGGCCCCTCCCTCTACAACCACTTCACGACCAAGGACGAGATCCTCGACGCGGTGGCCGACACGGTCATCGCCCAGGTCGACGTCTCGGCCCTGGCGTCCGGCACCGACTGGCGGGCCGGCCTGCTGGACTGGGCCCGTTCCTACCGCGCGGCGCTGGCCGCCCACCCGCACATCGTGCCGTTCCTCGCCCAGGGCCCCGGCCTGCGGCCGGCCGGGCTGAAAATGGCCGACACGGCGTTCGGCGGCATGGTGGAGGCGGGCTGGCCGCCCGCCCTGGCCACCAAGGTCTGCGCCATGGTGCGGTACTTCGTCGCCGGCTCGGCGCTGGGCTCGTTCGCCCGCGGCTTCGTGGACGACCCGCGCGCCTACGACCCGGCCGCCTACCCGCACCTCGGCCGGGCGCACCTGCTGGCCGAGCACCAACGCCGGGTGGACGAGGGCGCGTTTGAGGCCGGAATGCTGGCGCTGGTGGACGGCCTGACGCTGCATCACCCGGAACTGGCACCACCCGGACGACCGCCCAGGATTTGAATGTAAAGTGCATCAGTCCCTGGCGGGCAGGGACGATGTGCGTCCTGCGGAGGCGGATATGCGCCAGCCGAGCACGGCCGACGGAGCGTCGGCCGCCAAGAGTCACGACCTGTCAGCGACCCGTCCGTCGGCGACCCGCTGCGGACGGTTCGTCAGGGAGGTGCTGCGCGGCCAGGCGCAGGTCGACCTCCTGCCCAGCGCGCTGACCGGGCTGGTCTTCTCGATCGCACTGTTCGCCGCGGGGTGGCGGTACGGCGTCTACGGGCTGACGGGCGCGGCCGTGGGCACCGGCACCGCGCGCCTGCTGGGCGTGGACCGCGGCCGGGTCGCGGCCGGACTGGAGGGCTTCAACTCCTGCCTGGTCGGGGTCGCCTGCGCGGTCTTCCTGCACGCCGACCACCTGTCGACCCTGCTGATCGCGGTCGCCGCCAGCGCGGCCGTCACGGTCGTCACGGCCGCCGCCGCGCGACTCCTGGGCACCTGGGAACTGCCCACCCTCACCCTGCCGTTCTGCCTGACGGCCACCGCGCTCACCGTCGCCGCGCCGGGCTTCCAGCACGTCTGGCACCTGTCCGACGCCCCGGCGGCGCTGCCCGGCACCGCGTCCGGGCCCACCGCGCTCGGCTTCACCGACCTGTGGCACGCCTTCTTCGCCAACGTCGGCGAGATCTTCCTGATGCCGCAGTGGTACGTCGGCCTGATCTTCCTCGTCGGCATCTTCCTCGCCGACCGCCGCATGGGCGCCCTGGCCTGCGCCGGCAGCGCCGTCGGCATCCTGACGTCCTGGGCGCTCGGCGCCCCCGCCGACCAGGTGCGCCAGGGCCTGATGGGCTACGACGCGGTGCTGGTGGCGATGGCGCTGGGCGGGCTCTTCCTGGTCACCGACGCCTGGAGCGTGGGGTACGCGATGGTCGGCGCGGTCACCGCCACCGTGCTCGGCCCGGCGCTCGGCGCGCTCTTCGCGCCGTCCGGCGGGCACGCCTTCACCTGGCCGTTCGTGCTGGTGTCGCTGGTGTTCCTGGCCGCCGTGCCGGCCTTCCCGCGGCTGCGCCGGGCCACGGGCTGACCGGCCGGCGGCGCGTCCGACCGCTCAGAACACCACCAGCGCCCGACCGCCCTTCCCGGCGAGCATCGCCTCGAAGGCGGCCGGGATCCCGTCCAGCCCGATCCGGTCGGTGACCAGCGCGGAGAGGTCGAGCGCGCCGGAGCGGACGTGCTCGGCGATCACCGGCAGGTCGCGGGCCGGATCGCTGTTGCCGTAGACGCAGCCGGCCAGCGTCCGGCCGAAGTAGAACAACTCCAGGGCGGAGAAGGCGACCTGCTGGTCCTTGCCGCCGATGCCGACCACCGTCGTCCGGCCGCCGCGCCGGGTGGCGGACCAGGCCGCGCGGATGGTCTCCGCGCGGCCCACGCACTCCACGGCGACATCGGCGCCGACGCCGCCGGTGAGCGCCCGGATCCGCTTGGCGCCCTCCTTCTCGAAGAACGCCGGACCGTCGGCGACCAGGAAGTCGGTGGCGCCGGCCGCCCGGGCCAACTCCTCCTTGGCCGGCGAGACGTCCACCGCCACGATCGGGCCCGCCCCGGCGATCCGGGCCGCCTGCAGGGTCGCAAGCCCCACCCCGCCGACGCCGACGACCAGCACCGACTCCCCCGCCCGGACCCGGGCGCTGTGGTGGACGGCTCCCCAGCCGGTGAGCACCGCACAGCCGAGCAGGGCCGCGTCGGTCAGCGGGATGCCGTCCGGCAGCGGCAGCGCGGCGTGCGCGGGCACCACGGTCTCCTCGGCGAACGCGGCGGTGCCCAGGCCCGGGTAGAGCGCGCTGCCGTCGGCGCCGAGGGTGGCGTACGGGGCGCCCGCGGCCCGGCCGGCGTCGGCGCACAGCCAGGGCTCGGCCAGTCCGCAGAAGTGGCAATCGCCGCAGGACGGCGCCCAGTTGAGGACCACCCGGTCGCCGACCGCCACCCCGGTCACATCCGGTCCCACCGCGCTGACGGTGCCCGCGCCCTCGTGCCCGAGCACGGCGGGGGCGGGCTGGCGCAGCGTCCCGTTGGACAGCGACAGGTCGGAGTGGCAGACGCCGGCGGCGGCGAGCCTGATCCGGACCTGGCCGGGGCCGGGCTCCGGCAGTTCGATCTCGGTCACCCGGAGCGGGGCGTTGACGGCGGGCAGGACGGCGGCGCGGACCACGGGGTCTCCTCGGGGCGTCGGCGGCGGGGCGGGCGGGTGCGACGGGCCGGCGGGGCGTGCCGGCCCGGTGCGGGAACGGGTTGTCAGAACTGGAGGGACTTGGTCTGGAGGTACTCGGCCAGGCCGTGCGGCCCCAGCTCCCGGCCGATCCCGGACTTCTTGTACCCGCCGAACGGGGCGAGCGGGTTGAACCGGCCGCCGTTGATGTCGACCTGGCCGGTCTCCAGCCGGCGGGCGAAGGCGACCGCCCGGGCGTCGTCGCCGGCCCAGACCGCGCCGGCCAGGCCGTAGACGGTGCCGTTGGCGATCCGCACCGCGTCGTCCTCGTCCTCGTAGCGCAGGACGGTCAGGACCGGGCCGAAGATCTCCTCCTGGGCGATGGTCATCTCCGGGGTGACGTCGGCGAAGACGGTGGGGTGGACGTAGAAGCCGGGCCCCTCGGGCGTCCGCGGTCCGCCCACGACGGGCCGGGCGCCCTCGGCGACGCCGCGTTCGAGGTAGCCGACCACCCTCTCCCGCTGGCGGGCGCTGACCAGCGGGCCGAGCCGCTCGCCGGGGACGTACTTGGCGGTCGCGGCGGCGGCCAGCGCGACCGCCTCGTCGTACTGGTCCCTGTGCACCAGCATCCGGGTCCAGGCACTGCACGTCTGGCCGGAGTTGGCCATGACGTTGGCGACGCCGACCGCCACCGCCTTGCCGAGGTCCGCGCCGGGCAGGATGACGTTGGCGGACTTGCCGCCCAGTTCCAGGGCCACCCGCTTGACCGCGCCGCCGGCGAGCGCGCCGATGGTCCGGCCCACCGCGGTCGAGCCGGTGAAGGAGACCATGTCGACGCCGTCGTGCTCGGCCAGCGCCCGGCCGGCGACGGGCCCGAGTCCGGTGACGAGGTTGACGACGCCGGCGGGTATCCCGACCGCCTCGACGCACTCGGCGAACAGCTGGGCCACCAGCGGGGTGTCCTCGGCGGGCTTGAGGACGACCGTGCAGCCGGCCGCCAGCGCCGGGGCCACCTTGGCGACGATCTGGTGCAGCGGGTAGTTCCACGGGGTGATCGCGCCCACCACGCCGACCGGCTCGTGCAGCACGGTGGAGTTGCCGAGGGTCTCCTCGAAGGCGTACTCGCGGGCGATCTGGGCGTACGAGCCGCAGACCGCGACCGGCACCCCGGCGTGCACGGTCCGGCTGAAGGCGAGCGGCGCGCCGAGTTCCGCGGTGACGGTCCGCGCGATCTCCTCGGCGCGGGCGGCGAGTTGGTCGCGCAGCGCGGCCAGTCGCTCGGCGCGGGCGGCGGGCGGGGTGGCGGCCCAGCCGGGCAGGGCGGCGCGGGCGGCCCGCACCGCGGCGTCCACGTCCTGTGCGGAGCCGGCCGGGACGGTGGCGATGACCTGCTCGTCGGCCGGGTTGACGACCTCGATCGTGCCGCTGCCCGCGGCGGGCCGCCAGCGTCCGTCGATGTACAGCGCCTCGTGGTGCTTCACGTCGCGTTCCTCCCGGGCCGGCTGGTGATGATCGGCACCCTAGGTGCGCCCTGGGGCACTTCCTAGGGGGACTCCCTCCAAACTAGCGCCGGTAGTTTCGTGTCCGCCAGCGGCACTCCCGCCCGCCCGGACCCTCCGCGGCACGGACGCACCGTCCTCACCCGGCCCCGCCGCCAGGGCCGGCCGCCCCTGCCGCGCCCTCGGCCGATCGGCCGTCCGGCCCGTCCAGATAGCGCGCCAGATAGGCCCGCAGCAGTTCCTTGGCCTCCGTGACGATCGCCGGATCGCCCGCCGGGTCGATGCGGAAGGCGAGCTGGAGCAGCGCGTCGGCGGTCTCCACGCCGACCAGGAAGACGGTGCGCAGCCGGGCGTCGGCGGGATCCAGGCCGAGCCGCCCGGCGAGCAGCCGCAGCAGCCGGTCGGCGACCTCGTAGTTGGCCTGCCGGGACTCGCGCGGGGCGGGGACGGTGAACTCCACCAGGGCGAAGCCCGACACCGTCCGCTTCATGGCCAGGTACTCGTCGATCACCACGTCCATCGCGGCGCGCCAGCCCGGCGGCTGCTCCGGGGCGGTCAGCCGGGCGCTGATCCGGTCCGCGTAGGCGTCGAGGTTGCGCCGGGCGAGCGCCTCGGCCATGGCGCGCTTGTTGGGGAAGAAGCGGTAGACGGAGCCGATCGGGACCCCGGCGCGGCCGGCCACCGCGCGGGTGCTCAGGTCCTCGTAGCCGGTCTCGTCCAGCAGCTCGGCGCAGGCGTCGAGGATCCGGGCCAGGCGCTGGGCGCTGCGCCGCTGGACGGGCGCACGACGGAGCAGGGGCGGTGCGGGCGGGTGGGCCAGGGCGGCGGGGGCGGGAGCGGACCCTACGGCGGGGGCGGAAGCAGGCCGTGCGGCGGGAGCGGGCTGCGGGGCGGGGGTGGACGGCGGGACGGGCGGGGGCGTCGAAGGCTGCACGTGGTCATCTTGCCCGGCGCGCGCACCGGGGATGGGCGAGCGGGGCGATCCGGCCATCGCGGCCGGGATCCCCCCGCGTGCCCGGCGTCGCTCGACCAGGCAGGCAGCGCCACCGTTGACGGACCCCCGCCCCAATCCTAATGTCTTGCATAGGATTCCCTGAGGTCCTCCTCGGACCTCGTGGTGCCTTGGATTCCGTGGACGTCTTGATCCGTGAGCGGCGGGAGCGTGCGATGACAGGTACGGACAACGAGCGGGCCAGGAAGGCGGCCGAGGGCCTCGCCTACTCCTCCGGGTTCGGCAACGAGCACAGCTCGGAGGCGGTCCCCGGCGCCCTGCCGGTGGGCCGCAACTCCCCCCAGCGGGCCCCCCTCGGGCTGTACGCCGAGCAGCTCAGCGGTTCGGCGTTCACCGAACCCCGGAGCCACAACCGCCGGTCCTGGCTCTACCGCATCCGGCCGTCGGCCGCGCACCCGCCGTTCGTCCGCGCCAACCGCGGCGAGATCCGCTCGGCGCCGTTCACCGAGTGCCTGCCCGACCCCAACCGGCTGCGCTGGGACCCGCTCCCCGCGCCCGCCGACCCCACGGACTTCATCGACGGCCTGTGGACGCTGGGCGGCAACGGCGACGCCACCCAGCGCACCGGCATGGCGGTGCACCTCTACCACGTCAACGCCTCCATGGAACGGCGGGTGTTCGGCAACGCGGACGGCGAGCTGCTGATCGTGCCGGAGCGCGGCGGGCTGCTGCTGCGCACCGAGTTCGGCCTGCTGCGGGTCGAACCGGGCCATGTGGCGCTGATCCCGCGCGGCGTCCGCTTCCGGGTCGAGCTGCTGGACGCCGCGCCCGACGGAACCGGCCCGACGGCTCGCGGCTATGTCTGCGAGAACTACGGCCGCCCCTTCGAACTCCCCCACCTCGGCCCGATCGGCGCCAACGGCCTGGCCAACGCACGGGACTTCCTCGCCCCGACCGCCGCCTACGAGGACGTCGAGGGGCCGGTCGAGGTGGTCAACAAGTTCTGCGGCCACCTGTGGACCGCGACCTACGACCACTCCCCGCTGGACGTGGTCGCCTGGCACGGCAACCACGTGCCCTACGTCTACGACCTGCGCCGCTTCAACGTCATCGGCTCGATCAGCTACGACCACCCGGACCCGTCGATCTTCACGGTGCTGACCTCGCCCTCGGACACCCCGGGGCTGGCCGGGGTGGACTTCGTGGTGTTCGCCCCGCGCTGGCTGGTCGGCGAGGACACCTTCCGCCCGCCGTACTTCCACCGCAACGTGATGACCGAGTACATGGGCCTCATCGAGGGCGCCTACGACGCGAAGGCGGCCGGGAAGGGCGGCTTCGTCCCGGGCGGCGGCTCGCTGCACAACATGATGTCCGCGCACGGTCCGGACCGGGAGACCTTCGAGCGGGCCAGCGCCGCCGAACTGGTCCCGCAGAAGATCGACGACGGACTGGCCTTCATGTTCGAGACCCGCTGGCCGCTGACCCTCACCGAGCAGGCCCGGGACGCCGGGCACCGCCAGCGCGGCTACGACGACGTATGGCAGGGTCTCCAGCGCCACTTCCGCCCGTAGCACCGGGACCAGCACCGCAACCGGGGAACGCCCTTGACCACCTTCGCTCCCGACTCGCTCGCCCTGAACCGCAAGCTGCCGCTGTGGTACCAGGTCTCGCAGTCCCTGCGCGCCTCCATACTGGGCCGCTCCCCGGAGGCACCGCTCCGGCTGCCCACCGAGGACGCGCTCGCCGCGCACTACGGCGTCAGCGTGCTGACGATGCGCCAGGCGCTCAAGGAGTTGGAGGAGGAGGGTCTGATCAGCCGGCACCGGCGCCGGGGCACCTTCATCGAGCCGCATGCGCGGCGCGGTGCGCCGGTGCGGCTGCTCGGGTCCGTGGACGCGATCGTGGCCCAGCAGTCCGGGATGCGGACCGTTCTGCTGGAGCACGGACCGGTCGCGGTCCCCGCCGAACTGGCCGAATACTTTCCGGATCTGGCGGAGGTGGCCGGTTTTCGGCGACTGCGCAGCGACGAGGCGACGGACGAGCCGACCAACCACGCGCGCAACTACGTACGTCCCGACGTGGCCGCCCGGATCGACCTCGCCGACCTGGAGCGGTGGCCGATGACGAAGGTGCTGCGGGACGCGGTGGGCATCCGGATCGGGCGGATCACCGACACCGTCGAGGCCCGGCTGGCCGACCCCGAGACCGCCCGTCTGCTGCATGTGCCACTGCTCAGCCCGATCCTGCATTACACCGGGATCACCTACGACGAGTCCGGGCGGGTGCTGGACATCGCCCTGATCCACTACCGCGGCGACCGGTTCTCGTTCACGGTGACGCTGGACGCGCACTGACCCGGGGGCCGCGCCCGGGGCCGCCGGCGTCCCGTCAGATCCGCTCCAGGCTCCGCCCGGTGCTGCGCGGCCCGAGCAGCGCCACGTCCACGCACAGCAGCACCAGCAGCACCGCGGAGCCGACGAAGACCGCGGCCGCGCCGAAGTCGGCCAGCACGCCCAGCGCGACGAACGGCAGCACGACCGAGGTGAGCCGGGACAGCGAGTAGGCGATGCCGATCGCGCTGCCGCGCAGCCCGGTCGGGAAGATCTCGGTCTGGTAGACGTGGAAGGCGTTGGAGAAGACGTTGCTGCACACCGTCAGCAGGAAGCCGAAGGCGACGATCGCCCAGGTGGCGGTGGCGAAGCCGAAGGCCAGACCGCAGCCGGCCATGCCGAGCGCGGCGGCAACGATCAGCGTCCGGCGCTCGATCCGGTCGATCAGCGGGACGGACAGCGCGGAGCCGATCGGATAGCCGCAGTAACTCAGCGCCGCGTACGTCAGCGAGTCGGTGACGGTGTGCCCCTTGGCGGTGAGCACCACCGGCGCCAGCGAGCCGAAGCCGTAGTAGCCGACGGTCTGGAGCACCTGGAAGATCCACCACATGAGCGTCCGGCGGCGGTACTCGCCGCGGAACATCTCCCGCAGCGGCACCTTGCGTTCCGGGACCTCCTCGACGTCCGGGACGGAGGGCAGACTGTTGCCGGTCTCCGCCGCCACCCGCCGCTCGATGTCGGTCACGATCCGGTCGGCCTCCTCCTGGCGGCCCTGGACGGTCAACCAGCGTGGCGACTCCGGGAGCTGACGACGCATCAGTTGCAGGAAGGCGGCGCCCAGCGCGCCGGCGATCAGCAACCACCGCCAGCCATCCACCCCCAGCACCGTGTGCCCGGCCACCAGGCGGGCGCCCAGCAGCGCCGCCACCGGCACGCCGGCGAAGCCGAGGGTGTAGGCGTAGGCGAGGTACCGACCGCGGACCGCCCGCGGCAGGAACTCCGCCAAATAGGTATCGACCAGGACGAGTTCGGCACCGAGCCCGAGTCCGGACAGACAACGCAGGACGAGCAGCCAGCCCAGATCCGGCGCGCACGCCGCGGCCAGCGAGCAGAGCGCGTAACCGCCCAGGTCGACCAGGAACATCCGGCGCCGGCCGAGCCGGTCGGCGAGCACCGACAGCACATTGGCGCCGACGAACATCCCGAGGAAACCGGCGGCGATCACCCAGGACTTCGCGGTGTGCCCCAGGCCCCACCGGTCGGCCAGCACCGCGGCGAGCACCCCGCCGAGGAAGATCTCGTAGAGGTCGAAGAAGGCGCCGACGCCGACGACGAGGGTGATCCGGCGGTGCCAGCGGGACGGTGGCAGCCGGTCCAGCCGTGCGGCGGCCCGGGCCTCGGTGGAGGTCCCCCGGCGCCGCCCAGGCGCGGAGGAGGCGATGTCCGTCATGGCGGCCCTCCCTCGGCAGGTGTTCCGGTCAGGACCGTACTCCGCCAAGATCAGCACGCGGAAGACCGCCTCAGGGCGCTTCCGGCGGTCGGACACCCCCGGCGCGGATGCCTGCCCGGACGACGGCCGGCGGGCGGGAGTGCGCCGCCAGGGCCTACCATGCCGGGGTCGACCAACGGTTGCGGGAGGGGCTCCGCGTGACGGCGAAGCAGGGCGCGCCAGGACGTGACGCGCCACGGCTGTCCGATCTGATGCCGTGGTCCGTGGCGCCGCTGCGGCTCGGCCGCTCCTGGGTGACGGGACCGGATCCGGCCACCCTGCGCGCCCGTTGGCAGGCCCTGGCGGCCGCGGACCCGGCGGCGCGCGAGCGGCTGTTCCGCCCCTCCCGGGCCCGCACCCTGCACTCCGCGGTCGGTCAGCTCCCCGGGCGGGCCACCCCCACCGCACGGCTGTCCCGGGCGGTCGGCCCGTGCCCGGAGCCGGTGCGGGTGCTGCACGGGCCGTTCGACCGGCAGTGGCTGCTGCCCGACCACCGGCTGATCGACGCGGCCCGCCCGGAGTTGTGGCGGGTCGCCGACGAACACCAGGTGTTCCTGGTGGAGTTGGGCCATGTCCCGCAGACCCCGGGCCCGGCGGTGGTGCCCTCCGCGCTGCTCCCGGACGGACGCTCCCCGGCCGGCCGGCCCGGCCGGATCCACCCGCTGCACCGCCGGCCCGGCGGCGCCGAGCCCAACCTCGCCCCCGGGCTGACGGACCTCCTCGCCCGCCGCCTGGACCGTCCGGTCCGCCCGGCCGAGCTGCTCGCCTGGATCGTCGCCACCGCGGAGCACTCCCCCGCCGGCACCACGGTGCCGCTCACCGCCGACCCGGCGCTCTGGGACCGCGGGACGGCGCTCGGCGGCCGGCTGCTGTGGCTGTGCACCTGGGGCGCCCACCAGGGCGACGGCCCGAACGGGCCCGGCGGGCGACCGCGCCTGCCGGGCGGTCGGCGACCCTACGTGCGGGCCGCGCTGCCCGCCCACGGACTGCCCGCGACCCTCGCCTACGACCCCGACGACCAGGCGCTGCTGCTCGGCGACGGCCGGATCTCGCCGGTGCCGGCGGGTGCCTGGAAGTTCCATGCCGGGGGCGTACGGGTGCTGGAGGAGTGGTTCGCGCAGCGCTGCGCGCCCGGTGCGGCCGGCGGCGAGCCCGCCGAGGCCGGCTCGCTGGCGGCGCTGCGGCCCGCGGCCTGGCCGCAGGAGTGGACCTCGGAACTGCTGGAGCTGGTCACCGTCCTGGCGCTGCTGGCCGAACTGGAGCCGGAGGTGGCGCAGTTGACGCGGGCGGTGGCGGCCGGTCCGCGGATCGGGGCGGCGGAGCTACGGTCCGCCGGGGTGCTGCCGGTGCCGGCCGCGGCGGCCCGGCCGGCGTCCGTGCTGGACCACCGGGAGGAGGGCCCGGACGGCCAGTTCGCGCTCTTGTGAGTCGCACCCCGAGCCGGCGGGAAGGGCGCGCCCGCGGGCACACAAAGGACCACCCGCCACGAGGTGACGGGTGGTGAGAAGGCGGCACCGGCCGGCGGTGCTGCGCCGAGCCGGGACGGTGGGTTGCCTGAGCCGGTGGTGCCGCTTCAGAGACTGCTCAGCCGTGGCCGCCGAAGAGCGAGCGGCGGAGCCTGCGCAGCGGTGCGAACAGCGACACCCGGTGGCCGCGGCTCTTGGTGATGCGCGTGTGGTCACGCGCGGTGAGCTCCTGCATCAACGACGTGGCCCCCTCCACCTCGCGCTGCGGAATGGCGGGACCGCCGAGCACCGCGAGATGGCGGTCGAGCCGCGCGCTGGACGCGCTGCTCCCGCATGTGATGGCAGGGACCCGCGCCCTGCTGCGCATTGTTATCTGTTCCATGACTCTCCCCACCCGTACGAGGGCACCCGGCCAACGGGCAGGGTAACCCTATCTCTCTTGGAGGACACGCGTGCAGACCGGTCAACGGATTCACCTGCCATGCCTTGACGTTGACGAACACCATACGGAATGTCACGTACAGCGCGCGTGCCAGGGCGAGTTGGGCGCCCGCTGGAGGTTGCCGGGGAGGCCGGAGCGCGGAGGAGGAAGCCCCCTCCCCCGCGCCCCGTACACGGAGGATCACGCAGCGGAGCCGAACACCGGGAGGTAGCCGCTGGCTTGACCTGCGGCGGTGGGGTGGTAGGACTCGTCGACGGGGTAGGTCACGCTGTGCAACCACGGGCTGCCGGAGCACAGCTCGTGGCCGGCGAAGGTGGAGTTGACATCGGCGAAGGTGAAGCCGTGGTCGGCGGCGCGCTTGGCGATGACGCCGTTGATGTCGTCGGCGGCGGCGTTCACGGCGGCGCGGGACTTCTCGGTGAGGCCGGCCACACAGGAGCCGTCGAGCTTGTAGAAGTGCGGGTACCCCAGGGCGACGACACGGGCGGACGGCGCCTTGTCGGCGATGGCCGCGTACACGGTGTCGAGCTTGCCGGGGAGGGTGTTGTCGATGTAGGCGCGGGCCTGGGCGATCCGGGCCAGGCAGGCACTCTCGCCCTGGAGGGCACAGGTCGTCATGGTGTCGGCGAATCCGGCGTCGTTGCCGCCGACGGTGATGCTGACCAGACTCGTGGCGGAGTCGAGCGGGCCGAGCTGACCACTGACGACATCACCCGTTCGGGCCCCTGAACATGCGGTGAAAGCGAAGGACGACGGGGAGTGCGCCGCCGCCCAGAGGGCCGGATAGGACTTGGTGCTGCGTTTACAGGCACCGCTGCCGCTGTCGTAACTGCCGGCGCCGACGCCGGAGGAGTAGGAGTCGCCGAGGGCCACATAGCCTCCGGCGGCGGGGAGTTGGGCTGCCGCCGCAGCGCCTGCGCCGGTGAGCGCGAGCGACGAAGCAACGAAGAAGGCGGATGTCAATGCCGCAAAACGGGACACTCTCATGGAACCTCCCATAGCAGGATCTCTGCGCGATCCGTGGTACCAGGAGTCCCGCGTGGCCGGAAGTGTCCATGCCAAAACTCGTACAGAGTTCATGACAAATCTGCTGTTCTGTCAGGTTGCTCACTGCGGCGGCATTGCCTTTCCATGACGCGCATATGACATCCCGTTGGGACTCTTGATACCTGCGTGCGACTCATCGAATCTTTTGACGGACGGTCACGGACTTTCACGGATCGGCCGATTGCGTACGGACCCGTACGCCCACCCCGCGCGCGCACCACGGCGCGCCACCGATGAGGAGGACTCCCTCGCGATGGCAGTGATGCGTTCCACCACCCCCCACGCCGCCCGCCGGCGTTCCACCACCCTGCGGATCGCCACGGCGGTCACCGCCGCCACGGCCGCCGCCACCCTCGGCGTCCTGGCCCTGCCCGCCCAGGCGGCGCCCGCCCAGGGCACCGTCGTCGGTGCCGGTGCCGCCGACGCGGTGCACGGCAGCTACCTCGTCACGCTCAAGCCGACCGCGGGTCTCAAGGCCGCGTCGGCGGACGGCCGCGGCGTGATATCCGCCTACGGAGGCACCGTCAAGCGCACCTATACGGCCGCGCTCAACGGCTATGCCGCCACCCTGTCCGAGGCCCAGGCGAGACGGCTGGCGGCCGACCCCGCCGTCGACCGCGTCTACCAGGACCGCACCGTGCACGCCCTGGACACCCAGAACAACCCGCCGTCCTGGGGCCTGGACCGGATCGACCAGGCGAAGCTGCCGTTGGACAAGAAGTACGCCTACCCCGCCACCGCCGGCTCGGGCGCCACCGTGTACGTCATCGACACCGGGGTCCGGATCTCCCACCGGGAGTTCGGCGGCCGGGCGTCCAACGGCTACGACGCGATCGACAACGACAACGTCGCCCAGGACGGCAACGGCCACGGCACCCACGTCGCGGCGAACATCGCCGGCTCGTCGTACGGCGTCGCCAAGAAGGCGAAGATCGTCGCCGTGCGGGTGCTGGACGACTCCGGCTCCGGCACCACCGCCCAGGTGGTCGCGGGCATCGACTGGGTCACCAAGAACCACAAGGGCCCGTCGGCGGCGAACGTGTCGCTGGGCGGCGGCCCGGACGCGGCCCTGGACGCCGCCGTGCAGAACTCCATCAAGAGCGGCGTGACCTACGCCATCGCGGCCGGCAATTCGGGGGACAACGCGCAGAACCACTCCCCCGCGCGGGTCCCCGAGGCCATCACCGTCGGCGCGACGACCTCGACCGACGCCCGCGCCTCGTACTCCAACTACGGCTCCCGGGTGGACCTCTTCGCGCCCGGCAGCAGCATCACCAGCGCCTGGAACACCAGCGACACCGCCACCAACACCATCTCCGGGACCTCGATGGCCACCCCGCACGTCGCGGGCGCCGCCGCGGTCTATCTCGCCGGGCACCCCACGGCCACTCCGGCCCAGGTCGCCACGGCCCTGGTGAACGGCGCCACCTCCGGGACCGTGACCAACCCCGGCAGCGGCTCGCCCAACAAGCTGCTGAAGATCGTCCCGTAACGGGGCACCCCCCGCGGGCCACCCGGTAGCGGGCCCCGCCGGGGGCCCGGCGGGTGCGGACGCCGACGGCCGGCCGGTCAGCCGTCGGCGTTCCGCCCGTGGGCGAGCCCGGGGACGAGGAGGGCGGTGGCCGCCACCGTCACCGCCGCCAACAGCACCACCAGCGGCGTACGGGTACCCAGCCCGATCAGCCAGGCGCCCAGCAACCCGCCCAGCAGCATCGCGCCCACCGAGCTGAGCCGGCGGGGCACGGCGTGGCTGCCGTAGCCCAGCAGCCGGTCGCCACCCAGCGCCGAACCGCTCACCAGGGCCGTCATCGCACGGGTCTCCACCGTCGTGGTCAGGTCCGGGGCGGCCACCCGCATCGCGGTGACGTTGCGCATCCCCATCGCCATCGCCATCAGCGCGATGGCCGCGCAGCGCTGACCGGCCGTCAGCCCGCGGGCCGGGCCGGACCCCCAGCACGCCGCCGCCGCGCCGGCCAGCAGCGCCGCCTCGACCAGCAGGGCCACCGGGAACCACGGCCGCCGACGGGTGGCCAGCACGGACTCCAGCCGGGCCCCGGCGACCGCCCCGACCAGGAACGCGCCGAGCGAGACCACCGTCGCGACCACCGGCAGCCCGCCCTGCCCGGCGATGCCGAAGCCGAGGAAGAGCAGATTGCCGGTCTGGGTCGCGGTGAAGACATGACCGAGGGTCAGGAAGCTGGCGGCGTCGAGCACGCCGGTCACCACGGTCAGGCACACCATGACCACCGTCAGGGCGGCTCCGCTCGGCGGCTCCACGGGATCGGCTCCTTCCACCGGGCACCTCGGATCGGCGTCTGCCAGTCTCCGGAGGGCCGGCGCGGCACCGGGCCCATTGCGCCGTCAGTGGGCGCCCCGCCCGGACGGCCCCTCAGCGGCGGCCGGTGGCAATTGCTCCCCCGGGCGCCGTTCTCGCCCGGGACGCGTCCCGGTGCTCGCCCCCCGCCCCGCACATCACCAGCAGCAGCACCAGCGCGGCTACCCCGACCACCACCGCCACCCCGAAGGCCGTCCCCTGGCGCCCCCGCAGGCGCCCGCCGCTCGCTCGCTCCGGCCCGTCCGGCCGCCCCTGACGTTCCCCACCTCGACGTCGCACGGCGGACCACCCTAGGACGGGTCCGACGGGCGCGCACAGGGCGCGTTCCGGCGCGCGCACCGCCCGCGGACAACCGGTCCGGCGCCGGGCGGGCGGCGTGGCTCGGATAATCCTTGTACGCGGGCGGCCGGTCTGGCGGATCATGCCGGTATGTGTGCCGATCGGGTCCCGTCCTCCCGCGCCGAGGAATCCCTGCCGCTCCGGCTGACGATGGACGACAGCGACTCCCCGTCCGATGTCGTCGACGCGCTCTTCTTGGGCCGGTTCGCCAACGGCGAGCAGCCGTACGCCCGGAGCCGCACGGTCGACCGGGTGAAGTCCGGGCGGACGCTGCTGCCGCCCGGGGTCCGGATCCTGCGCTCGGCCCGGGACGACGACCGCGGCGCCACCCTCGCCGAGGGCGACGGCTTCACGCTGCTGGTCTCCCGCTGGAACCGCGGCGCCGACGTGACGGTCACCGCGGTCACCGACGAACTCGCCGAGAAGGTGCTCGGGCAGGCCACGGAGGGCGCCGAGGACGCCCCCGACCCCCAGCCGGAGAACGTCCCGATGGGCTTTTGGTACTACTCCCCGCGCCGCGGCCCGCACCGCACCACCCGGCAGATCGGCGCCGGGACGTGGGAGGAGATCCGCGCCAACTACACCGCGCCGGTGGCCGCGGAGCTGGACCGGCTGATGACGGTCTCCCCCGAGGAGATCGCCGGGCGGCTGCTGTTGCTGCACGGCCCGCCCGGCACGGGCAAGACCTCCGCGCTGCGCACCCTCGCCCGGTCCTGGCGGGAGTGGTGCCAGGTGGACTGCGTACTGGACCCGGAGCGGCTGTTCGGCGACATCGGCTATCTGATGGACATCGCCATCGGGGAGGACGACGCCACCGGCCGCAGCCGCTGGCGGCTGCTCCTGCTGGAGGACTGCGACGAACTGATCCGCGGCGAGGCCAAGCACGCCGCGGGCCAGGCGCTCTCCCGCCTGCTCAACCTCACCGACGGCCTCCTGGGCCAGGGCCGCAACGTCCTGGTCGGCGTCACCACCAACGAGGACCTGGAGCGGATGCACCCCGCGGTGGTCCGCCCCGGCCGCTGCCTGGCCCGGATCGAGATCGGCCCGCTGACCCGCCCGGAGGCCGTCGCCTGGCTCGGCACCGAGGAGGGCGTCGGCCGCGACGGCGCCACCCTGGCCGAGCTCTACGCCCTCCGCCGCGGCACCCGGCCCGCCGGGCTGCCGACCCAGCCCCGGGGCACGGCGTCGGGGCTGTATCTGTAACGCCGTTACGGGGAGCGGGAGTCGGGCGTCGGTGCCCGCGGCGAGGGCGAGGTCGGCGCCCATCAGCGGGGTGAAGGTGGTGCCGGGCGAGGCGGCGCCGTCCAGTTCGCCGAGGATGACGGTGGCGCGGTGGGCGTCGGGCAGGGCGACCCACAGCCGGGCGCACGGCCCAGGTTGGGCAGCAGACGGCGGACCAGGGTGCTCTCGCCGAGCGGGACCTGTTTGCCGGCCTGGAGTTCGCGGACCGGGCCGGTGTGGCGGTTGCCGCCGCAGCGGGTGGGGGTGGGGCGGAGGTCGAGGTTGCTCATGGGGCGAGGATGCCCGCTGCCGCGTCGCGCGGATGATGTTCCGTCAGCTCCGCTGGTGCGGTGCGCCGCTCACTCCGTCAGTTCGCGCAGGCGCACCGACAGGCAGGTGACACAGCCCTCCCGCTTCTCGAACTCGCTGATGTCGACGGGCACCGGGCGGTAGCCGAGGCGGGTGAACAGCTGGGCGGTCCGGGGTGCGGAGGCGGCCATCAGCAGCGCGTCGCCGCCCAGGAGGACGACGTGCGCCCCGGCCTCCTCCAGGACCGGGCGGAAGTGCGGGAAGACCGACGAGTCCTCGACCAGCGGCGGGTAGCCGATGACGGTGCCGTCGGGGAGGGCGGTGACCGCCGACTTCAGGTGCAGCACCCGGCTGACCGGTACGGCGATCACCCGGGCGCCCAACGGCTCGAAGGCGGCGCGGAGTTGCCGGACCCCGTCGATGTTGGTGCGGCAGCCGCGGCCCACGTACAGGGTGTCCCCGACCTTCAGGACGTCGCCGCCGTCGAGCGTGCCGGGGGCGCGGACCGCGTTGAGGGAGCAGCCGAGCGCCTCGGCGGCCTCGCGGGCGGCCGGGAGCTCGGGTCTGCGGGAGCCGGCGCCGGAGCGGGCGAGCAGGGCGACGTTGCGGAAGACGACCATGGTGTCCTCGACGAAGACCGCGTCCGGGCAGTCGTCGGCGGGCGCCACCTCGGTGGTCCGCCAGCCGTGGTCGTGCAGCACCTGGACGTACGCCTCCCACTGGCGCAGCGCCAGCGCGACGTCCACCGGCCGCCGGTCCATATGGGTGACCAGGCCCTCGGCGAGGCGGGGACCGGGGCGTCGGACGAGGGCGTGCCGACTGGGCATGGGCTCCTCCGGGGCTGGTGCGGGGCTGGTGCGGGCCGGGTCGGCGGGTCGGGGCGGCCCGCCGGGTTTCGGGTGCCGGTGCGGTCAGTCCCCGCTGTCGTAGCTGGCGCGCAGGGCGTCGGTGACGGCGGCGAGCGCGGCGGCGCGGTCCAGGCCCAGGCGCTGGGCGCGGTGGGCGTAGACCGCGGCGGCCGCGGCGGCCTCCTTGGCGGCGGCGTCACCGGCCGCGGCGACGAAGCTGCCGTTGCGGCCGCGGGTCTCGATCACGCCGTCGGTCTCCAGGGCGCGGTACGCCTTGGCGACGGTGTTGGCGGCCAGGCCCAGTTCCTCGGCGAGGCCGCGGACGGTGGGCAGTTTGTGGCCGACCGGCAGGGTGCCGGTCCGGGCCTGGTCGGCGATCTGGGTGCGGACCTGCTCGAACGGGGCCTCGGCCGCCGCCGGGTCGATGGTGATCGTCAGCGTCTGCGGGGACACGGTGGCGCTCCTGGTGCTGGTGGTGGCGCGGTCGGCGGGCGCGCGGGGTGCGCGGATCCGCCGGCGCGGGTGCGCGGTTTTGTCGCATCCATTGTGCGCCAGGAGCGGCCACCGTGCCCGGGGACTGCGGAAGTCCGCGGCCTACAGCTCCAGGGTGGTGCCGGTGGTGCGCAACCAGGCATCCATGCCGAGGACGAGTTCGGCGCCCGGGCGGATGTCCTGGTCGGCGCCGTCGGCGGTGGCTTCGGCGAGCACCCCGGAATCCAGCAGCGGGCGGACCGGGGCGTCGCGGTCGGCGGTCAGTTCCCTGAGTTCGTCGCGCAGCGCCTCGTTGTAGCCGGGGTCCTGGGTGCTGGGGTAGGGGCTCTTGACGCGGTCGGCGACCACGTCGGGCAGCACGTCGCGGGTGGCGGCCCGCAGCAGCGACTTCTCCCGGCCGTCGAACGTCTTCATCGCCCAGGGGGTGTTGAAGACGTAGTCGACCAGGCGGTGGTCGCAGAACGGGACCCGGACCTCCAGTCCGACGGCCATGCTGGCGCGGTCCTTGCGGTCCAGCAGGATCTGCACGAAGCGGGTCAGGTGCAGATAGCTGACCTCGCGCATCCGGCGCTGGTGGCCGATGTCGTCGTCCAGGTAGGGGACTTCGGCGAGCGCCTCGCGGTAGCGGCGGCGCTCGTAGCCGGGCAGGTCGAGCCGCTTGAGCAGGGCGCGGTCGAGCAGCGCCTCGCGGACCGCGTTGCCGCCGGCGAACCGGCCGGAGACTCCCGCGGCGACCCAGGGGAAGGTGTCGGCGTTCACCGACTCCGGGTCGTGGAACCAGCGGTAGCCGCCGAACACCTCGTCCGCTGACTCGCCGGAGAGGGCGACCGTGGACTGCTCGCGGACCGCCTTGAACAGCAGGTAGAGCGAGGTGTCGCCGTCGCCGAACCCGTTGGGCAGGTCGCGGGCGGCCAGGACCGCGGCGCGGTGCGCCGGGTCCATCAGGGCCGTGGTGTCCAGCACGATGTCGTGGTGGTCGGAGCGGACGTGCTCGGCCAGGGCGTGCGCGTACGGCCCGTCGGGGGTGCCACGCAGGTCGTCGGGCTTGAAGTTCTCGGTGTAGCCGGTGAAGTCGACGGCGAACGAGCGGACCGGGCCGCTGCCCTGGGCCCCCAGCGCCTTGGCGGCGAGCGCGGTGATGGCCGAGGAGTCCAGGCCGCCGGAGAGCAGGGTGCACAAGGGGACGTCGGCGATCAGCTGGCGGGCGACGATGTCGTCGAGGAGTTCGCGGACCCGGGCGACGGTGGTGTCGAGGTCGTCGGTGTGCTCGCGGGCCTCCAGGGCCCAGTAGCGGCTGACGTGGACGCCGTTGCGGTCGATGCGCACCAGGTGGCCGGGGCGGACCTCGTGCAGCCCCTTGTAGACGCCGTGGCCGGGGGTCTTGGTGAAGGTGATCAGCTCGGCCAGGCCCTCGGCGTCGACGGCCGGGCGGACGTCGGGGTGGGCGTGCACCGCCTTGGGCTCGGAGCCGAACAGGACGCCGTCGCGGGTCGGGTAGTAGAAGAGCGGCTTGATGCCCATCCGGTCGCGGACCAGCAGGAGTTGCTCGGTGCGCGGGTCCCAGAGCGCGAAGGCGTACATGCCGTTGAGGCGCTCGACGAACGCCTCGCCCCACTGGAGGTAGGCGTGCAGCACGACCTCGGTGTCGCTGTTCGTCCGGAAGGCATGGCCCAGCCGGGTCAACTCGGCGCGGAGTTCGCGGTAGTTGTAGACCTCGCCGCTGTAGGTGGTGACGACCAGGGTGCGGCCGTCCTGCTCGACACTCATCGGCTGCCTGCCGCCGTCGATGTCGATGACGGCGAGCCGGCGGTGCCCGAACGCGGCGTGCGGGGCGAGCCATATGCCGCCGGCGTCCGGACCGCGGCAGGCCATGGTCCGGGTCATCGCCTCAAGGATGGGGCGCTGCGTGGTGAGGTCGTTGTCGTAGGAGATCCATCCGGTGATTCCGCACATGCTCGCGGCTCCTCCTTCGGGTTACGGCGGGCCGCCGCGCTCCCGGCGGCGCCCGGCGCGATCACCGTACGCCCAGGTAGTTGCAGGCACCACCTATACATCTGGGCGACCGTCCGGAATGAGCCACACCCCCACCGCCCACCGGAAGACCGCCGTCAACTCCCTTGTCCCGCACGGCGGAAACCGCCCCCGGTCGCCACCGGCGCCCGGAAATCGGGCGGCGGAACGGACCGCGCCGGCGTACCGTCCGCGCCATGGCCCTCACCCTGCGCGACTTCCGCCCCTCCGACGCGAAGCCCGTCGCCGACCTGCGACGGGCCGCCCTGCGGTTCCTCCTCGCGACCCCACAGGGCGTCGCCTGGCAGATCGCCGCCGCGCCCCCGGCGAAGCGGCTGCGGTCGCTGGTCGCGGTGCGCGACGGACAGGTGATCGGCCAGATCAATGCCTCGCTGCTGCACGACAGCAACCGGCCCGGACAGGGCATGGCCACTCCCCTCGTCCACCCCGACCACCGGGGGCACGGCGCAGGCAGCGCGCTGCTGGCGGCCGGCGAGGAACACCTGGCCGCGGTCGGCGTCGGTCACGCGTACGCCTGGACGGTCGACGAGCCCGGCTCACTGGCCTTCGCCGCCCGGCACGGCTACCGCCCCACCCGCCGCGCCGACTTCCTCCGGCTCGACCTGGCACACACCGCGCTGCCGCCGCTGCCGGCCGCCCTGCCCCCCGGCGTCCGGCTGTGCACCGGCGCGGACTTCGGCGCCGATCCACGCCCCCTGTACGAGGCGGACGCCGAGGCCGGCGCGGACGAACCGGCCGACGTCGCCGCGGACGCCGTCACCTACCCCGACTGGCTCCGCACCACCTGGGAGAACCCCGACCTCGACCTGGGCCTGACCACCGTGGTCACCGTCGACGGCGAGGTCGCCGCGTACACCCTCGCCGCCACCGACGGCCGGGGCCGCTATCTGACCGCGATGACCGGCTGCCGGCGCGCCTTCCGCGGCCGGGGCCTGGCGAAGCTCGCCAAGACCGACGCCCTGCACCGCGCCCGCGACGCCGGCTGCACCGAAGCCTTCACCGGCAACGACACCGACAACGCCCCGATGCGCGCCATCAACCGCGGCTTCGGCTACCGGGGGTGCGGCGGGGAGGTGCGGCATGTGCGGGAGTTGGGGCGGAAGTGATGTCGATCACGCCGGGTGCCGGGGCGCGACACGGACGACCACCGCATACCGCTCGTCGGAGACCTCCCGGCCCCACAGCGTCGGGTCGTCGGAGAGGGGTATCAGCTCCGTGCGGGACGCCAACGGTGCGGTCAGGGCGGTGAGTTCGGCGGCGGTCAGGCCCATCGGGGCGGACTCGCCCCAGCGGCCCTCCACCAGCACCAGTCGGCCGCCGGGGGCGAGCAGTGCCGCCCAGTGGTGCAGGGCCGCCGACGGGTCCGGCAGCGCCCACAGCACGTGGCGCACCAGGACGGCGTCGAACCGGCGCTCCCCCACGGGTGGTTGGGCGGCGTCGCCGACGACGAAGGTGGCGGGCCGCCCGGCGAGCTTCGTGCGGGCGCGGTCGACCATGGCCGGTGAGCGGTCGACGCCGGTGACCCGGTGGCCCTGCTCGGTGGCGAGCAGGGCCAGGCTGCCGGTGCCGCAGCCCAGGTCGAGGACGTCGCCGGGGGCGGCCGGCAGCCAGGTGCGCAGCCGGGCGGCCCAGGCGGCGCGGACCGCCGGGTCGCCGAGGCCGTGGTCGGGCTCGTCGTCGTAGGTCGCGGCGGCGGCCTGCCAGTAGGCGGCGGACGGGTCGGGCAGGGGCGGTGTCGCCGGGGCGGCCGGGGTGTCGGTGCTCATGTCCGTCAGGGTGCCAGCTGCCACTGACAACCGCCGGTGACCTGCGGGAGAGGGCCGCCGGCCGCGGCCGCTGGGCAAGCGCCCCGACAGGTTCCGGGAGTACCGTTGAAGGCGCTGGTGGTACACGGTGGCGAGCCGGTGGCAGGGCCGTCGCGGGGCCTTGCGCCGGCATTGGAACGGTCTTGTATGAGTGCCTCGCCGAGCAACCGCCTCCCCGGAGACGGAGCCTTCGACCTCACCCGGACCGCCGTGGTGATGGCCGATCGGACGGGGGTGGTACGGGGCTGGACCGCGGGCGCCGAGCGGCTGCTCGGTCATCCGGCCTCATGGGCCGTCGGCCGTCCGCTGGCGGAGCTGTTCGCCCCGGCGAACCCGCAGGCGGCGTCCGGGCAGCAGGTCTGGGCGGACCGGCTGGCGGCGGAGGGCGGCTGGAGCGGGCTGGCGGCGGTGCGCGACCGCGCGGGGCAGCGGCTCGACCTGGAGGTGCGGGTGCTGCCGGTGCTGACCGGCCGGGAACCCGCCGCGCGGCTGGTGCTGGCCTCGGAGATGGCCCGGACGCCCTGGACGGGGGCGGCCCGGTCGCTGCTGAACGGCATCCTGGGGGAGTCGCCGATCGGGGTGGCGATGCTCGACCGCGAGCTGCGGTACGTCTGGCTCAACGACGCCCTGGAACGGATGGGCGGCACCGCGCGCCCGGATCGGCTGGGCAGGCGGCTGGGCGAGGTGCTGCCGGGCCTGGCGGTGGAGTCCGTCGAGGCGGAGATGCGGCGGGTGCTGCGGACCGGGGTGCCCTCCCTGGGCTACGAGTACCTCGGGCGCCCGGAGTCCGATCCGCAGCGCGAGCACGCCTACTCGACGTCCTTCTTCCGGTTGGAGGACGAGTCCGGCGGGGTCCTCGGCGTCTGCTACATGGTCCTCGACGTCACCGACGGCTACCGCGCCCGGCAGCGGATGGCGCTGCTCAACCGCGCCGGGGAGCGGATCGGCGGATCCCTGGACGTCTGGCAGACCGCCCAGGAACTGGCGGACGTGGCGGTCCCGGACCTCGCCGACTTCGTCACCGTCGACCTGCTGGAGGCGATGCTCACCGGCGAGGAGCCCGCGCCCGGGCCGATCGATCCCGCCACCCTGTTCACCATGCGCCGGGCCGGTCAGCAGTCCGTGCGGGAGGGCTGCCCGGAGGCGGTGATCGCGGTCGGGGAGCGGGCCGCCTACCCTCCGTCGGCGCCGGTGGTGCTGAGCCTGACCGAGGGCGAGTCGGTGCTGATCCCGGCCCTGGACCTGGACCAGGCCGACTGGGCGGCCGACGATCCGGTCCGGGCCGGGCAACTGCGCGCGCTCGGCTTCCACTCGCTGATGGTGGTGCCGCTGCGGGCCCGGGGCAACTTCCTGGGCGCGGCGGCGTTCGCGCGCTGGCGGCCCACCGGCCCCTTCCACCCCGACGACCTGGTCCTGGCCGAGGAGTTCGTCACCCGCGCGGCGAACTCCATCGACAACGCCCGCCGGTACACCCGGGAGCACGCCGCGGCGCTCACCCTCCAGCGCAGCCTGCTGCCGCGCGACCTGCCCGAACAGAGCGCGGTGGAGGCGGCGTACCGCTATCTGCCGGCCGACTCGCGGTCCGGGGTGGGCGGTGACTGGTTCGATGTGATCCCGCTGTCCGGGGCACGGGTGGCGCTGGTGGTCGGCGACGTGGTCGGGCACGGGGTGCACGCCGCGGCCACGATGGGCCGGCTGCGCGCCGCCGTGCAGGCGCTGGCCGATCTGGACCTGTCCCCCGAGGAGGTGCTGGCCCACCTGGACGACATGGTCAACCGGGTCGCGCACGACGCGCACAGCGACGACGGGGTGGTCGGGGCGACCTGCCTGTACGCGGTCTACGACCCGGTCGGCTGCTCCTGCGTCCTGGCCCGGGCCGGGCACCCCGCGCCGCTGCTGGTCAGTCCGGCGGGCGGCTGCCAGCTGCTGGAGCTGCCGACCGGGCCGCCGCTGGGGCTGGGCGGGATGCCCTTCGAGTCCGTCGAACTGCCGCTGTCCGAGGGCAGTTTGCTGGCGCTCTACACCAACGGGCTGCTGCTGGGGAAGGCGCTCGACCTGGACGGCGGGATCACCCGGCTGCGGACCGCGCTGTCCGATCCGCAGGCCCCGTTGGAGGAGATCTGCGAACGGGTCGTCAACTCCCTGCCCGGCGCCCGGCCGGTGGACGACGTGGCGCTGCTGCTGGCCCGCACCCGGGCGCTGCCGCAGGAGCAGTTGGCCACCTGGGACATCCCCGCGGACCCGTCGGCGGTCGGGGAGGCCCGTCGGTCCGCCGCCGACCAGTTGGCCCGGTGGGGGCTGACGGAGCTGGAGTTCTCCACCGAACTGATCGTCAGCGAGCTGGTCACCAACGCCATCCGGCACGCTTCCGGACCGATCGGGCTGCGGATGATCCGGGCGGAGTCGCTGATCTGCGAGGTCTCCGACGGCAGCAGCACCGCGCCGCACCTGCGGCACGCCCGGACCACCGACGAGGGCGGCCGGGGGCTCTTCCTGATCGCCGGGTACGCCCGGCGGTGGGGCGCCCGCTACACCCCGCAGGGCAAGTTCATCTGGGCCGAACTCCCGCTGGACAACGGCCCGGACGCCGCCGCGGAGGCGTTCGGCGCACTCGCCGACGGCCTCGACGGCCCGCCGACCGGCCCGCGTTCCGGCGCCCCCGCTTAGAGGCTCCTTACCCGCCCCTTAACGGCGCCATAAGGATCCGCCGGATCGGCCTTCGGGCCTCAAATCCGCTGCTCAGGGCGGCTAGCGTCAGCTCCGCACGGCGGGTTCGCGGGCCGGCCGGTGCCGTTCGCCGGAGGGCGGCACCGGTGCCGTTCGCCGCCCGACCCCCCACCGCCCGCCGCCCCTCCGCGCGCGGCGCACCGCCCCGCGCTCCCCCGGAGCGGGGACCCCCTCGGTGCGCCGCGCGCCCGCAACGGACACACCCGATGAAGGAGACCCCCACGATGACCGCTCGCCGCAACGTCACGGTGCTCGCGCTGCTCGGCGTCGCCCCCCTGGCGCTCACCGTGCTCACCGCGACCCCGGCCGCCGCGCACGGGTCGATGTCGGACCCGGTCAGCCGCGTCGCGGCCTGCTACGCCGAGGGCCCCGAGCACCCCACGTCCGCCGCGTGCAAGGCCGCCGTGCAGGTCGGCAGCGCCCAGGCGCTCTACGACTGGAACGCCGTCCGGGACGGCAACGCCGGCGGCAGGTCGAAGGAGCGGATCCCGGACGGCAAGCTGTGCAGCGCCGGCAACGACGAGTACAAGGGGCTGGACCTGCCGCGCGCCGACTGGCCGTCCACCCCGATGAAGGCGGGCAAGCACACCTTCCACTACAAGGCGACCGCGCCGCACAAGGGCACGTTCGAGCTGTACCTCACCAAGGCCGGCTACGACCCGAAGAAGCCGCTGAAGTGGTCGGACCTGGAGGCCCGGCCGTTCGCGAAGGCCACCGACCCGACGCTGACCAACGGGGAGTACGTCTTCGACGGCACCGTGCCCGCCCGGTCCGGCCGCCACCTCGTCTACAGCATCTGGCAGCGCTCGGACAGCCCGGAAGCCTTCTACACCTGCTCCGACGTGGTCTTCGGCAAGGGCAACGGCGGCGCCGGGAGCCCGTCGGCGTCCGCGCCGACCGACCGGCAGATCGCCGCGGGCGCCGACAGGTCCTCGATGGACATGGGCCACCACGACCACGCCATGGGCGGCGACCGGCCGGCCGGCGCCCAGGCCCCGGCTGCCGCGCCCGCGGATGCCGGATCCGGCGCGGGCGGGCCGCACCCGGACGGCGCGACGCGTCCGGTCGGCGGGAAGCACCTGGCCGAGACCGGTGGCGACGGCAGCACCGCGCCGCTGGCCGTCGGGGGCGCCGCGGTGCTCGCCCTGGGTGCCGGGGTGCTGTTCCTGGCCACCCGCCGGAAGGCCGCCCGCCACCAGGGCTGAGGTCGTCCGCCGCTGCCGCCCGTCCGGTCCCGTCAGGGCCGCTCGGGCGGCAGCGGCTCGATGATGTCGTTGGCGACATGCTGGTAGATCACCGAGCTGCGGCAGTCGACGACTTCGCGGCGCTTGAAGATCCGGTCCATCAGCAGGGCGTGCAGCCGGTCCACGTCCGGGACGGCGACGTGCACCAGGAAGTCGTCGCCGCCCGCGACGACATAGACGGTGAGCACCTCGGGCAGGGAGGTCAGGAACGCCTTGAACCGCTCGATCACCTCGCGGTTCATGGGCCGGATCCGGACCGTCAGCAGCGCCTGTACGGGGCGGTTGAGGGCGCGCAGGTCCACGGTGGCGCGGTAGCCGGTGATCACCCCTCGGGCGCGCAGGGCGCGGACCCGCTCCAGACAGGTGGAGGGGGCGATGTTCAGTTTGCCGGCCAGTTCGCGGTTGGTCTGCCGTGCATCGCGCTGCAGTTCCCGGACAATCGCCGAATCAATGTCGTCCATGCCCCCATGGTGCCGGTCGCCGTCGAATTTCGTTCGGCCACAGCCCCGTTTGATCAACTTTCCGGCTAGCGTCTGCGGCCGTGTCCGTACAAGAAACATCTCTCACTGCTGCTGCACGGCCGGATGTACGGCGGCTGGGTATCGGGGGCGGTACCGCGCTGTGCGCCGGCGCCGTCCTGGGGCCCGGTGTGCTGACGCTGCCGTCGCTGGCCGCCGCCGCGGCCGGTCCCGCCTCCCTGCTGGCCTGGGTCGTGCTGCTGGCCATGTGCGTGCCGGTGGCCGCGTCGTTCGCGGCGCTGGGCGCGCGGTTCCCCGACGGCGGCGGCGTGGCGACCTTCGTGCACCGGGCGATCGGGCCGCGGGCCGCGGCGGTGGTCGGGTGGTGGTTCTACGGGGCGGTGCCGCTGGGCGTGGTCTCGGCCTCCTGGATCGGCGGCACGTACGTGGCCGACGCGGCCGGTTGGGGCCGGACCGGCGCGGCCGTGGTCGGCGCCGTGGTGCTGGTCGGCGCGCTGGCCTCCAACGCGGTCGGGCTGCGGATGTCGGGGCGGGTCCAACTGCTGCTCGGCGGGCTGCTGGCGGCGGTGCTGCTGTGCGCGGTGCTGGCCGCCGCGCCGCGGGTGTCCGCGGCGCACTTCACGCCGTTCCTGCCGGGCGGCTGGGCGTCGGTGGGGTCGGCGGCCTCGGTGCTGTTCTTCGCGTTCGCCGGGTGGGAGGCGGCCAGCCACCTCTCCGGGGAGTTCGCCGATCCGGCGCGGGACCTGCCGCGGGTGACCCGCCGTACGCTCGCCGTGATCACCGTGCTCTACCTGGGGCTGGCGGTCACCACCATCGGCGCGCTGGGGCCGGCCGCCGCGCGGACCGACACCCCGCTGACCGCGCTGCTCGCGCAGAGCGTGGGGACCGCGGCCCGCCCGGTGGCGGCAGCGGCGGCGCTGTTCCTCACCTTCGGGGCGGTCAACTCCTATCTGGCCGGGGCCTCCCGGCTCGGCGCGGCGCTCGGCCGGGACGGCGCGGCGCCGCGCTGGCTGGCCAAGGGCGGCGCGCCGGGCGAGGTGCCGCGCCGGGCGCTGGCGGTGCTGGGCGTGGTGGCGGCGGGGCTGGCGGTGCCGGCCGCCACCGGCGCCGCCGACCTGGACCTGCTGATGCGGGCCACCGCGACCTGCCTGGCCGCGGTGACCCTGGCGGGGCTGGCCGCCGCGCTGGTGCTGCTGCCGCGGCGCACCCCGCTGTGGTGCGGCGGGCTGGCCAGTGCCGTGCTGACCGCGGGGGTGCTCGCCTTCTCCGGGTGGCTGCTGCTGATCCCGGCGGCGCTGGCGGTCGCCGCGGTCGGCTTCCTGACGCTGCGTCGGACGGGCCGGGGCACCCGCTGAACCGCGGGCGGGTGCGCCCGGCCCGGGGCCCGGCCCGCGCGCCGACCGCGGGCCGGGACGGCGCAGGGTCCGGCGCGCGGCCGAACGGCCCTAGGGCCTGTCCGATGGGTCAGGCCCTAACTCGCGGCGGAGGCGCAGGTGGTCGGGGTGGCGTGCGCCGGGTCGAGCGCGTTGGCCGTCTCGTGGAAGGCGATCCGGTCGAGGGTCCCGATGGCCACGTGATCGGAGAGGTCGACCGCGCACAGGTCCTGGAGCATGACGTTGTGGACGTCGGGGCCGTTGAGGAACCCGGAGGCGTAGGGCGTGACGACCTCGTCGTACCGGGTGGCGATGACGGTGTAGTGGATGCCGGGGACGGTGTCGCCGCCGGCGTTGAGGCGGTTGAGGAGGTCGGACCCGATGGCCTGGTCGGTCAGGCCCGGGGTGAACTTGTCGAGGTACTGCTTGGCGCCGGGGAAGAGGTCCAGCAGTTTGGTCAGGCCGTCGAGGGTGGTGCCGTGGTTGTCGGGGGCCAGCCCGACCAGCGTGTGCACCTTGTCCGCGCCGCCGTGGAACTTCAGGTAGACCCGCGGCATCATGCCGCCCTGCGAGTGCCCGACGAGGTCCACCTTGTCCGAGCCGGTCGCGGCCCGCACCTGGTCGACGTACGTGGCGAGTTGCTGTGCCGAGGCGTCGATCGGGCCGAGCCCGTGGAAGACCGGGACGCCGGGCAGTTGGCCGTAGTCCAGGGAGAAGACGCAGTAGCCGCGGGCGACCAAGTAGGGTGCGAGGCCGACCCAGTTGTCGATTGCGTTGCCGAAGGTGCCGTGGACGAGGACGACGGGGCGGGGGTGGGCGCTGGAGGGCTTGCAGGAGAAGTCGTTCCATCCGCTGCTGACGGTGGGGGACGCCGCCGCGGGGGTTGCCGTGGTGAGACCCAGGGCCAGGGCGACCGCCGGGAGGGCGGCGCGCAGTCTCGACCAACGCAGCTTCATACGGTGCTCCTTGCGGGGTGAGGGGACTCCGAGGTGCTCGGTGAGCCGTTCACCTGCGATCCGGATCGCAAGGGCCAGCGTGGTGACTTGCAAGTAAGTTACGAGCGGGTAAGCACGGCGTACCAGTGGCGTGACGGTGAAGGAAGACGCACCGGATCCGCACCGCACGACCGGGTGCGCAACTCCGGTTGTGTGTCGGGGAAATGCCGGCCGACGGCGGTGGTGCCTACGAGCGGGCCGGGCGGCGCGGCGGGGTCCGCCCCGGGGCCGGTCCGAACGCCCCGGCGGGACGTACCGCCGTGGCGCCGAAGCGGGCCCGGGCGCGGTCGACGGCCGCTTCGATGCGGTGCGCCTTGTCGTCGACGGGGTCGAAGGTCAGCTGGCGGGCGGCGCGTTCGGCGCGGCACAGGTCCTCGGCCCGCAGGGCCAGCGTGCGCACCCGGGCCCGCTGGAGGCCGAGTGCGGTGTGCAGCGCGTAGGCGGCCGCGGTCAGCGCGGGGCCGTGCGCGGTCGGCGCGTCCAGCCGCCGGGTGCGGGTCGTGGTGGAGCGGTCGGCGTAGCGGACGGTGAGGGTGAGCGCGCGGGCCGCCTGTCCGCTCGCCCGCAGCCGGGTGCCGAGTTCGTCGGCGAGCGAGAGCAGCGCCCGGCGGCGCCGGTCCGGGTCCAACTCGTCGTGGGCGAAGCGGTGTTCGGCGGCGATCGAGCGGGCCGCCGCGTTGGGGGTGACGGGGGTGGGGTCGATTCCGCGGGCCCGCTCGAAGACCGCGCGGCCGGCCCGGGCGCCCAGGATCCGCTGGAGGGTGGCGGGCGGGGCGGCGGCGATCCTGCCGATGCTGTCGAGCCCGTAGGCGGACAGCGCGCGGGCGGCCGACGGCCCGACGCCGTACAGCGCGGAGGCCGGGCGGCGGTCGAGGAAGGCGGCGACGGCCCGGGGGTCGGCGGGCACCGACCGGATCCCGCCGGGCGGGGCGTCCTGGGCCGCGATCCGGGCGAGCTGCGGGTTGTCGCCGACGCCGATGGTGCACCGCACGCCGTGCCAGGCCAGCGCGCGCAGCCGGATCAGCGCGGCGATGCCCGCCGCGTCCCGGTCGAAGTAGCGCAGCGCGCCGCGGACGTCGACGAGCGCGGCGTCCGGCGGCAGCGCCTGCACGACGGGGGTGAACCGGCCTATCAGGCCGAGCAGTTGCTCGTACTGGCGCGCGTCGACGGGCCCGTCGGCGGCGGTCCGGAAACGGACGTACAGCGTGCCGGGCGAGCGCCGGGCGCCGGGCGGGGTCATCCGGCGCTCCCGGGGCTGGCGTGCCACAGCCTGCGGCCGGTGGCGGCGCGTTCACCTGGCGGCCGGAGGTCCGCCCACGGGTGCATCTCGTAGCCGGTCTCCAGGCGGATGGTGCGGCCGGGGCCGGCAAGGGGGGCGGCGTCAGCAGCTCCGGTGATTGGGGCCTCCCCTGTTCGAGCGGATTCGAGAACTTGGGGAACGGCGCCCGCGTCGGACGGCTCCGGCGCGGCGGCGAGCCGGGCGGTGACCGCCTCCAGGCCGCCGGTGCGGCGGAGTTCGGCCAGTTCGGCGAGGTTCCAGGCGGCGCTGCCGACCACGCTGAAGCTGCGCGGGCCGCGCCGCTGGACCGTGCCGCGCACCAGCAGCAGCCAGGAGTGGAAGACGGTACGGGCGCACGCCTCGTGACTGTCTTCGAAGAAGGCGCAGTCGACCAGGCCGGTGCTGTCGTCCAGGGTGGTGAAGATGACCCGGCGGCCGGAGCGGATCGGCGGTGTCTGGGTGGCCGCCTTGGCCCCGGCGACCAGCACCGTCTCGCCGTGCCGGGCGTCGCGCAGCCGCCGGGCCGGCACCGCGCCGAGTTCGGCGAGGAACTCCCGGTGATCGGCCATCAGATGGCGGGAGGTGTCCATGCCGAGGACGCCCAGTTCGGCGCTGAGCCGTTCCACGTCGTCGAGGTCGGGCAGGCCGGCCGGCTCGACCGGCTCGACCCCCGAGTTCCCGGCTCCGCCCGATCGGGGAGGGATCCCCATCGCCCGGTCGTCCAGGTGGAGCGTCAACTGCCCGCCGGGGACGCCGTGTCCGTGCCGGTGCAGTTCGGCGAGGTGCAGCAGCAGGTCCCGGCGGTTGGCGCCGAAGGCGTCCAACGCGCCGACCCGGGCGAGGCGTTCGGCCACCGGGCGGCTCGGCCGGGCCCGCTGCCAGAGGTCCTGGAGCGAGCGGTAGGGCTGGCCGTCCGCGATCCGCCGGGCCTCGACCTGGCTCATTCCGTACACGTCGGAGAGGGCCAGCCGCAGCCCCCAGGCGTCCGGAGCACCCTCCCGACCGGACACCAGTTCGATCCGGTGGGTGACCGCCGACCGGTTCACGTCCAGCGGCAGCACCGGCACCCCGCGCCGCCGGGCGTCGGCGAGCAGCAGCCGCTTGGGGTACATCCCGGGGTCGTGGGTGAGCAGCCCGGCGTAGAAGGCCGCGGGGTGGTGCGCCTTGAGCCAGGCGGACTGATAGGTGGGCACCGCGAACGCCACCGCGTGCGCCTTGCAGAAGCCGTACGCGCCGAACGCCTCGACGATCTCCCAGGTGTGCGCGACGACGTCGGGCGGGTAGCCGCGGCCGCCGGCCCGGCGGGCGAACCAGGCGCGCACCCGGGGCTGCTCCTCCGGGTCGGCCAGGGCGCGCCGCCGCTCGTCCGCCTCGTCCCGCCGGCAGCCGGTCATGATCCGCAGGATCTCGATGATCTGCTCGTGGAACACCACCACCCCGTAGGTCTCGCGCAGCGGTTCCTCCAGGTCGGGGTGCGGGTAGCGGACGGCCGCGCGGCCGTGCCGGGCGTCGATGAAGGGGCGCACCATGTCGGCGGCGACCGGGCCCGGCCGGAAGAGCGAGATGTCCACGACCAGGTCGTGGAAGGTGGCGGGCTGGAGCCGGCCGACCAGGTCGCGCTGCCCGGGCGACTCGATCTGGAAGCAGCCCAGCGTCTCGGTCGAGCGGATCAGGCCGTAGGTGGCCGGGTCGCCGGGCGGCACCTGCGCCGGGTCGTCCAGGTCGAGGCGGACCCCGGTGGCCCGACCGATCTCGGCGACCGCGTGCGCCATCGCGGACTGCATCCGCACGCCCAGCACGTCGAGCTTGAGCAGCCCGAGGGCCTCCACGTCGTCCTTGTCGAACTGGGACATCGCGAGGGGGGTGCCTCCCGTGCCCTTGAGGCCATGGGGGATCTCGCCGCCGGTGGGCACGACGGGGGTGCGGTCCAGCAGCGTGGCGTCGGAGAGCAGCACCCCGCACGGGTGCATGGCCATCCCGCGGGGCAGCGCGTCCAGCGCCTCGACCAGCTGCCACAGCCGTTCGTCGGCGCCCTCCCGCACCCCGCGCAGCTCGGGGAGTTCGGCCAGCGCGGCGCGGGCGTCCCGGGCCCGGATGTGCGGGAACGCCTTGGCGAGGTGGTCCACCCGCGCCGGGTCCAGGCCGAGCGCGGCGCCCACGTCCCGTACGGCGTGCCGGACGCGGTAGGTCTCGGGCATCGAGACGGTCGCCACCCGCTCGGCGCCGAAGCGGTCGAAGATCGCGTGGTAGACCTCCAGCCGACGGGCCGACTCGACGTCGATGTCGATGTCCGGCAGCACGGCCCGCCGCTCGGACAGGAACCGCTCCATCAGCAGCCCGTGTTCGACCGGGTCGGCGTGGGCGATGCCCAGCAGGTGGTTGACCAGGGACCCGGCGCCGGAGCCCCGGGCGGCCACCCGGATCCCCCGCTGCCGGATGTCGTCCACGACCTGAGCCACCGTCAGGAAGTACGAGGGGTAGCCGAGCCGTTCGACGGTGCGCAGTTCGTCGTGCAGCCGGGCCCAGCGGGTGCGGTCGCGGTCGTAGCCGCGCAGCACCATCGCGGCGGCGCAGCGGGAGCGCAGCACCCGGGCGGCGGTGCGGTGTTCGGCGCCGACCAGCCGGGGCTCGGGGAAGTGGATGCGGCCCAGCCCGATGTCGCCCCGGGGGTCCACCAAGCACTCCCCGGCGGTCTGTTCGGTCATGGCGAGCAGCCGGTGGGCGAGGTCCCGCCGGTGGCCGGCCGCCTCGGCGATCCGCTCGGCGGTGCGGCCCATCGCGGCGGCGTCCTTGAGCCAGCGCTCGCCGCTGTCCCAGGTCTCGGGGCGGTGCCGGTCCACCGGCACCAGGCGGCGGGCGGAGTCCAGTACGTCGGCGACCGGGCCCTGGCCGGGGTCGGCGTAGCGGACCGCGTTGGTCAGGACGGCGCGGACGCCCTGGTCGACGGCGAAGCCGAGGGTGCGGGCGGCCAGCCGCGGGGAGCCGGGGCCGCTGCCGGGGCGGTGGTGGTCGACGACCTCCAGGCGGAGCGCGTCGCCGTACCGCTCGCGCCAGGGGGCGAGGAGCTTCGCGGCGTGGTCCGGGCGGCCGGCGGCCAGCGCCCGGCCGACCTCGGAGTCCGGTCCGAGCAGGACGGTCAGCCCGTCGGCGGCGGAGTCCAGGGCGCTCCAGGGGGCGACGGGCCGGGCGGGGCGGGCCGCGTGGGCGGCCGAGACCAGTCGGCACAGGGCGGCCCAGCCGGCGGCGCCGTCCCGGGCCAGGAAGACGGCGCGGGCGGCGGACTCGTCCCGGAAGGCGCCGCCGTGCACCGGGGTGCGGGGACGGATGGCGGGCCGGGGCGCCGGTTCCCGCTCCGCGACGGCCAGTTCGGCGCCGAACAGGGGGCGGACGCCGGCCTCGGCGGCGGCCTTGGCGAACCGTACGGCGCCGGAGAGCCCGTCCCGGTCGGTCAGCGCGAGGGCGTCCATCCCGCGCTCGGCGGCGCGCTCAGCCAGCCGCTCGGGGTGGGAGGCGCCGTAGCGCAGCGAGAAGCCCGAAGCGGTGTGCAGATGCGTGAACCCGGGCATCCGCACCTCCTGCACCTCATACGCCCCCCGGCTGTATTCGCGTCCCTCGTTTCACTTCCTCCACCATAACGCTTCTTTCGAACATCCATGCGAACACACGCCCGGAGATCACGCCGGCCGGGAGATATCGACCGAAAGAGATATAAAACCCCTGAACAGCTGCGAATCCCAGAACGGAGCGGCGCATGGGCACGACCGACGACGGCACCCGCCCCACCCTCGCCGAGGAGGTGAAGAGCGCGGTGACGACCCGGGCGGCGCTCCTGGTGATCGGGGTGCTGGGCCTGATGGTCGCGTTCATCACGTCGTACGCCGGTGCCTTCCACCACCCGAAGCCGGACCGGGTGCCGCTCGGCGTGGTCGCCCCCGCCCAGGTCCGCGCGGAGCTGGTGCGCACCCTCGACCGGCTCCCGGGCGCGCCGCTGGACCCGCGCCCGGTCGCCTCCGAACAGGCCGCCCGGCGCCGGATCGAGGACCGCACCCTCGACGCCGCGCTGCTCGTCGACCCGCGCGGCACCACCGACCGACTGCTGGTCGCCAGCGGCGGCGGCGCCTCGCTCTCACAGGCGGTCGAGGCGGTGGTGACGGCGGCCGAGAAGCAGCGGCAGCGGACCGTGCGCACCGAGGACGTGGTCCCGGCCGATGCCGGCGACGGCCGCAGCCTGTCGTCCTTCTACCTGGTCGTGGGGTGGTGCGTGGGCGGCTACCTGTGCGCCGCGATCCTGGCGATCAGCGCCGGGGCGCGCCCGGCCAACCGGCAGCGGGCGGTCATCCGGCTGGCCGCGCTGGCGCTCTACGCGATCGCCGCCGGGCTGGCCGGGGCACTCGTGGTCGGCCCGGTCCTCGGCGCGCTGCCCGGCAGCCTCTTCGGGCTGTGGGGGCTGGGCGCGCTGACCGTCTTCGCGGTGGGCGCCACCACCCTGGCCTTCCAGGGGCTGCTGGGCATCATCGGCATCGGCCTGGCGATCCTGGTGATCGTGGTGTTCGGCAACCCGAGCGCGGGCGGCGCCTATCCGTATCCGCTGCTGCCGCCGTTCTGGCGGGCGATCGGGCCCGCGCTGCCGCCGGGCGCAGGCACCTGGGCGGCGCGCTCGATCGCGTACTTCCGGGGCCAAGCGCTGACCGGACCGCTGCTGGTGCTCTCCGCCTGGGCGGTGGGCGGCGCACTGGTCACCGTCGTCCTGGCGACGCTGCACCGGACGGCCGACGAGCGGGCCGACGGCGAGCGGGCCGACGACGCGACGGCCGGCGTCGGGGAGCGCCCGCCGGCCTGAGCCCGGGCGCCCGGCACCGACGAGAAGCGCCCCGCGCCTGCCACGCCCCTCCCGACGCGGCACGCACGAGGCGCCGTTGCCCATTCTCCCGCGCGGCCGGCGCGACCCGCGGGTGATCCCCTACGGGCCGTCAGTTCCCGGCCATCGTGGATCCGTCACATGTGCGTGCCACCGTCGATGCGGATCTCGGTGCCGGTGATGAACGCACCGTCCTCCGACGCGAGCATCGCGATCACGCCGGCGACGGTCTCCGGGCCGGCGAAGCCCTGCCCGATGGCCGGGGCGAGCTTCATGAACAGGCTCATGTCGGCGTCCTCGGGCAGCCCCGGGCCGCGGCCGGTGGTCATGTTGCTGGCGATCGAGCCCGGCGCCACGCACACCGCCCGCAGCCCCTGCTTGCTGTACTCGCTGGCGATGGCGTGGGTCATCGACTGGACGCCGCCCTTGCTGGCCGCGTACGCCGCCATGTACGGGTGGGCGAACGAGGCGGAGGTGGAGCTGAAGTTGACGATCACCGGCGCCTGCCCCTCCAGCAGGGCCGGCAGCGCCTCGCGGATCATCAGGAAGGTGCCGGTCAGATTGACCGAGACGACCTTGTTGAAGAACTCCAGCGTGGTCGCGTGGGTGTGCGCGGAGCGCAGGATGCCGGCCGCGTTGACCAGCACGTCCAGCCCGCCCAGGTGTGCCACCGCGGCGGCCACGCCGGACCGCACCCCGGCCTCGTCCGCGATGTCCAGCCGCGCGGTCTCCAGGCGGTCGGCGGTGCCGTCCGCGGCGGCCCGCTCGGCGGTGGCCGCCAGGCCCGCCTCGTCGACGTCCACCGCGACGACCCGGCCGCCCTCGGCGAGGATCCGGTGGACGGTGGCCTGTCCGATGCCCGAGCCGGCGCCGGTGATCAGTGCGCGGCGTCCGTCAAAGCGGTTCATGGTGCTGCTCCGTTCGTGAAGTGTCTCTGGAGGCTGTGCCCGCACCGTACGCCCACTTGGCACGATGTGCCAGATTCGCACTACATGCCGATGCGCCATCGCGCTCCGTAAGCTGGCCCCATGCCCACCGCACCACGCCCCACAGCCGCACCCACCCCCGCGCGTCCCTCCCTCACCGAGCGCCGCAAGGCCGAGACCCAGCTGGAGATCGCCCGCACCGCGGCGGCCCTGTTCGCGGACCGCGGCCCCGGGGTCACCGCCGACGAGATCGCCCGCGCCTCGGGCGTCGCGCTGCGCACCTTCTACCGGTACTTCCGGACCAAGGAGGACGCCGTGGCCCCGCTGCTCGCGGTCGGCGTCCGGCAGTGGATCGGCGACCTGGCCGCCACCACCGCCGGGCCGGGCGCCCCGTCGCCCCGGGTGGCGCTGGAGCGGGCCGCCCGGCGGGCGCTGACCCCCGCCGACGAGCCGGCGAAGGAGGCGCTGCGCTGGACCCGCGGGCTGCTGCGGGCGATGCCCGGCGAACCGGCGCTGCGCGCGGTCTGGCACCGCGTGCACCACGACTCCGAGGAGGAGTTGCGGCCGGTCCTGGCGCGGCTCACCGGCGCCGATCCGCTGGTGGTGCGGCTGGCCGCGGCCGCCGCGAACACCGCGCTGCGGGTGGCGGTCGAGGAGTGGGCCGCGGGCGACGAGCCGGCGGACGGCCCGCACGGCCCCGCCGAGCTGGTCGTCCGCGGGATGCGGGCGCTCACTGCGGGGCTGCCCGAACTGGACGGCCGCCCCGGCGGCCGCGGCGAGGGGGGCGCGGGCGCCCCCGAAGGGCCCGCCCACCCCTGATCCCCTGATCCACCGGGCAAGGCCCCGGGCGGTCCAGGCCCCGGCCTTCGGCCAATCACCGGAGATCGAAGCCCGTCCGAACGGACGGTCGGCGGCCGGATTCACCCCGCCCGGAGGCGCTCCGGGCCCCGCCGGGCGGCTCTCATCCGCGCTGGCCGGGACCGCTCCCGGACGCCCCGCTCCCCCACCCTTCGAACACCTTTCGCGCCATTACCCTCAGCTTTCATCTATCGACCGAAAGTGAACGGGCCGCGTGCGTTTGAGATGCGGTTGGGCCAGACTCCCGTCCGGCATCTTCACCCACGAACAAGGGAGTTCGTCATGCGGCACATCACTGGGGCGATCGCACTCGGCGCGGCGCTGGTCCTGGGCGCGCTGTCCACCACCGCGCACGCCGCCGCCGCGCCGGCCCAACCCGCCCGGACCGGCGGCCTCTACGCACCCACCGAAATGGTCCTGACGATCGGTCAGGGCGACAGCCGCGCGACCACCACGTCACTGCGCGCGGCGACGCTGAGCTGTATGCCGACGGCATCCGGCAGCCACCCGTACGCGAAAGCCGCCTGCGCCCAACTGCGTACGGCCTCCGGCGACTTCAACAAGGTCACCGAGGTCGCGAGCGAGCGGATCTGCAACAAGATCTGGGCCCCCGTCGTGGTCACCGCGGACGGTGTCTGGCAGGGCCGCCGGATCGCGTACACCCACGTCTTCGCCAACTCCTGTGAGATGACGGACGGAAAGGGCTCGGTCTTCGAGTTCTGATCCGGCGAGTCGATGCGTCGACGCAACGACGCGCCGATGCGGCGGAACGGCACCGGCCCCCGGACGAGGAGAGCGTCCGGGGGCCGGTTCGCGCCGTGGGCCGGAGCCGATCGGCCGTGCGGGTCAGCCGATCTGCGTGCCCGTCGCCTGGAGGGCGGCCGGCACCGGCTGGAAGAAGGTCTCGCCGCCGTTGCTGCAGTCGCCGCTGCCGCCGGAGGTGAGGCCGAGGGCGCTCTCGCCGTCGAAGAGGGCGCCGCCGCTGTCACCGGGCTCGGCGCAGACGTCGGTGTCGATCAGCCCTTCGACCGAGCCCTCCTGGTAGTTGACGGTGGCGTTCAGCGCCTTGACGGTGCCGTCGTGCACCTGGGTGGTGCTGCCACTGCGCTGGACCTTCTCGCCGACGGTGGCGTCCGCGGCCTTGGTGATCTTCTGGGTGCTGCCGTTGTAGAGGTCGACCTCGCTGGGGTGGTCGATGCTGGCGCCGTCGGCGTACTTGGCGATCGAGTAGTCGTTGCCGGGGAACTTGGAGGTCTCGGTGGTCGCGATCGTCTGGCCGCCCTGCTGGTCGGACCACTCCTGGACGGCGTTGCCGCAGTGGCCGGCGGTCAGGATGTACGGCTGGCCGCCCTTGGTGACGTTGAACCCGAGCGAGCAGCGGGCGCCGCTGCCCCAGATCGCGTCGCCACCGGCGATGAGGGGCTTGAACGCGCCCTTGGAGTGGCGGATCTCGACGGTGTCGCCGAGGCCCTTGGCGACCTTGGCGAGCCGGTCCAGCTTGGCGCCGGTGACCGTGCGGTCGGCGGTCACCACGACCTTGTTGGCCCTGGGGTCCATGGCCCAGGCGGTGCCGGGGATGGTCGCCTTGGTCTTCAGCGTCTGCCGGGCCGCGTCGAGTTGGGCCATCGAGTGCTGGACGATTCTGGCCTCCGCGCCCTTGGCCCGGACGGCCGCGGCGGACGCCTCGTCCACCACGTTGACGACCAGCTTGTGCGCCTTGGCGTCGTAGAACGCGCCGGCCGTACCGGTCTTGAGCTGCGACGCCAGGGTGGTCGCCGCGGCCGGGGAGAGCGTGGCCGCCGAGGGGGCGGGGGCGGCGTGCGCGTTGGCGAGGGTGACGGTCGCGGTGGCGGCGAGCGCGAGCGCGCCCGCGCTGGCCACTATCGTGCGGCGGCGGGGTATGCGTCGGTGCTTCAACTCAGTGCCTCCCGTGGGGGGATGGGCCCTGACCGTGGGGAGTCGCGCGGGCCCGAGAGTGAGGTGTGAGGTACCGAGCACGGACGGGTCGGCCCCGTGGCAGCCGCCGCAGGGCGTCGCGTCCATGCCAACGAAGCCGAGTATTCCCATCCGCCCCACTCGTGCACAAGACCGGGTTCCGGTCTCAGGTGCGGGAGTTCACGTTTTCGGCACACGTCGTTCACACCGATATCCGCGCGGCCGAGTCCCGAGTGTGGACATCAGAGGGCACGCGGACCACCCCGGAGGCACGCGAAGTGTGAGGGCCACACCTGTCCGGAAAGCGACCCCACCACCGCGAACGGGACCGACGACAGCGGGCCGACGGCACGGGGCCGGCAGCATCGGGCGGCACGGAACCGCCGCGCGGAGGGGCGCGGCGGTCGTCTATGACGGTGTTACAGGGCGGCGAACGCTGCGAACGGGAGAGGGACGGCGGGGCCCACGGGGGCCCGCCGGGGACCTAGGTGAGCTTCTCCGCCTCCGGGAGGTCCTCCAGCGCCGGCAGGGCGTCGCTCACCTGGCCGTTCTCCACCGGGGCCGGGGACGGGGCGGCGTCGCGGGGCGCCGGCCGCTGCGCGCGGACCCGTTCGGTCTCCGCCTCCACCTGCTCGGTCTGCGCCTGGGCCTGGAGTCCGGAGCGCTCCAGGAACCGCAGCAGCTCCACGGGGAAGGGCAGGACGAGGGTGGAGTTCTTCTCCGCGGCGACCGCCACCACGGTCTGGAGCAGCCGCAGTTGCAGCGCGGCGGGCTGGTCGGACATGGCCGCGGCGGCCTCGGCCAGCTTCCGCGACGCCTGGAGCTCGGCATCGGCGTTGATCACCCGGGCCCGGCGGTCCCGGGTGGCCTCCGCCTGCCGGGCCATCGAGCGCTTCATCGTCTCCGGCAGCGAGACGTCCTTGATCTCGACCCGGTCGACGCTCACGCCCCAGCCGATGGCCGGGCTGTCCATCATCAGCTCCAGGCCCTGGTTGAGCTTCTCGCGGTTGGACAGCAGATCGTCCAGCTCGCTCTTGCCGATGATCGACCGCAGCGAGGTCTGCGCCATCTGGGAGACCGCGAAGCGGTAGTCCTCGACCCGGATGACCGCGTCGGCCGCGTCCACGACCTTGAAGTAGACCACCGCGTCGACCCGGACGGTGACGTTGTCCCGGGTGATGCCCTCCTGTGCGGGCACCGGCATCGTGACGATCTGCATGTTGACCTTACGCATCCGGTCGACGGCCGGGATGATCATGGTGAAACCCGGGCTGCGCACCGGGGAGGTCAGCCGCCCCAGCCGGAGCACCACGCCGCGCTCGTACTGCTTGACCACCCGCGCCGCGGCCATCAGATAGACCGTCCCCGCGGAGGCCAGCGCCACTCCTGCCGCCACCAGTTCTCCGACCATCACGGCCCCCTGAAGTGTGCCGTTACGTCGCCCGAGTCGCCTTTGTCTCCCATGGTAGGCCCGGCCCACGGACCGGTCGAGGCTCGCGGCACTGACGTAGGGGCCCCCGCCGGTCGGCGGGGCCCCTACGTCAGTGCGGCCGTTCGGTCCTTCGCCGGTCAGTAGACGCTCACGCCGTACGCGCTGAGCGCCTCGGTGACGGGCTGGAAGAAGGTGGTGCCGCCGCTGGTGCAGTCGCCGCTGCCGCCGGAGGTCAGGCCGAGCGCCTTGGTGCCCGCGTAGAGGGGGCCGCCGCTGTCGCCGGGCTCGGCGCAGACCGTGGTCTGGATGAGGCCGGAGACGATCTCGCCGTTGCCGTAGTTCACCGTGGCGTTCAGGCCGGTGACCTTGCCGCTGTGGACGCCGGTGGTGGAACCGCGGCGGGTGACCGTCTGGCCGACCGTGGGGTTCCCGGCGCTGGTGATGTCCTGGCTGCCGACCGTACCGGCGTGCGCCACCGAGGAGTTGGTGTACTTGACGATGCCGTAGTCGTTGCCGGGGAAGCTGGAGCCGGTGGTCGGCCCGATGCTGGTGCTGCCGGAGGAGTCGGTGTACCAGGGGGGTTTGCCGTCGGTGCAGTGACCGGCCGTCAGGAAGTAATAGGTGCTGCCGCTGCGGACGTTGAAGCCGAGCGAGCAGCGCCAGCTCGGCGCGTAGATGGCGTCGCCGCCGGAGATCAGCTTGCGGATCCTGCCCGCGGTGCGCTCTATCCGGACCGCGCCCGCGGTGCTCCCCGCGGCCTGTCGGATCCTGGCGATCTGGGCCGTGGAGACGGTGCTGTCGGCGGTGACGACCAGGGTGCGGGTCGCCGGGTCCACCCGCCAGGCGGTGCCCGCGACGTCCGCGCCGCGGACCGCGTTGCTCGCGGCGGTGAGCTGGGCGGCGCCGAACGTCGTGGCGGGGGCGGGGGTCTGGGCGCCGGCGGCGGTCGGGATGGTGACGGCACCGAGGGCCACCAGTCCGGACGCCACGGCGATCAGCCGGGTGCGTCTAGCGCCGCTGCGGGGGGTGGTGCGCTCGTTCCTCACTGATTCCTCCGAGGGGGATCGGGGGCCGCCGAGGGGCGGCCGGTGAGGCGCAGCCGAAGGGCACACCGACGCACGAGGGAGGGAACACCCCCGCGTCCTTTGCGTGCCCCTGACAAACGCTCCTGACCGGGAATGTCCGGTGCGCCGACCCCGTGGCGCAAGAGGGCCGCCCCGATTCCACACCCCTCGCACCACCCCGCCGGGCGCCCCCAACGCGCCGCCCCGGAAGCCGAGTTGACGGCTTCCGGGGCGGTGCGCTCCGCGGGCGGGGCGGTCTCCGGCTCAGCGGACGAGTGCGTTCCGCTCCCCCGCCCGCAGGGCGAACGGCAGGGTGTTGCCGGGCGGCGGGAAGGGGCAGATGAAGTGGTCGGCGAAGGCGCAGGGCGGCAGCTGGGTGCGGTTGAGGTCCACCGGCACGGTGCCGTCGGCGGCCGGCGCGGGCGGGCGCAGGAAGCGGAAGCGATAGCTGTCGGTGCCGCTGGTGGCGTCGGCCAGCACCGCCCACAGCGAGCCGTCCGGCTCCACCGCGACCTGGAGGGTGTGCTCGTCGCCGTCGAGGGTGAAGGCCAGCTCCCCGCCGAGGACGAAGCCCCGCTCCTGCCCGTCGGCGTTGGCCACCTGGACGGTCCGCCGCTCGCCGTACGGGCGGAACAGGCCCGGCCGCACCCAGCGCTCCTCGTAGGGGTAGGCGTCGATCCCGGCGAAGGCGCGCCGGGCCGGGGCGTCCGGGTCGAAGTCGCGGACCGCCCACAGCCCCTCGCGGCGCAGCACCACCAGGCGGCGCGCCCCGTGGCCGACCCGGGCCGCCGCCGGCCCGGCGTCCTGGTCGAGCCGGTACGCACCGGCCGCCGGCGCGCCGTCCACGGTGAGCCCGTCCTCGGGCCCGGCCTCCAGGAGCACCGCGGCGCCGTCGGCGGGGACCGTCCAGCGGCCCGGCAGCCCCGCGATCCGGCCGTCGGGGTGGTCGGCGAGCCAGTGCGTGCCGGCGAGCGCGAGCGGACCGTGCGGACCGGTGACCGCGGCCAGGCGTCCCTCGCGCCACTCCTGCCACTCCTGGACGGCGTCCGGCTGCGTTGTGCTGGTCATCTCAGTCCTTCCGTGCGGGGCGCGCCGGATCCGGCAGCCCCAAGTGGGAGCGCAGGGTGGTCCCGGTGTATTCCGTGCGGTGGACGCCGCGCTCCTGGAGCAGCGGAACGACCCGCTCCACGAACGGGTCGAGCCCCTCGGGCGTGAGGTGCGGCACCAGGATGAAGCCGTCGGCGGCGTCGCTCTGCACGAAGTGGTCCATCTCGCGGGCGACGCTGTCCGGGGTGCCGACGAAGGACTGCCGCCCGGTGGTCTCGATGACGGTCTCCCGGATGGACAGCCCCTTGGCGCGGGAGAGCGCCCGCCACCGGTCGGCGACGGCCTGCGGGTCGGCGATCCGGACCCGGCCCTGGGCCAGCTCGCCGTGCGGATCCGGGTCGATGTCCGGCAGCGGCCCGTCCGGGTCGTAGGAGGACAGGTCCACGCCCCAGACCTGCTCCAGGGTGAGCAGCGCGGTCTGCGGGGAGACCTGCTGCCGGCGGATCTCGACGGCTCGCTCCTGGGCCTCGGCGAGGGTGTCGCCGAGGACGAAGGTGACACCCGGCATGATCTTGAGGTCCTCGGGCCGTCGCCCGTACGCCGGGAGCCGGCGCTTGACGTCCGCGTAGAAGGCCCGGCCGGCCTCCGGCCCGCTGTGCCGGGTGAAGATCACGTCGGCGGCGGAGGCGGCGAACTCCCGGCCCTCGGCGGAGTCCCCGGCCTGGATGACGACGGGGTGGCCCTGCGGGCTGCGTGCGACGCCGAACTCGCCGCGGACGGCGAAGTGCCGGCCGCGGTGGTCCACCCGGCGCGGCGGCCCGCCGGCCGGCCCGGAGTCCCACAACGCGTGTGCGGTGGCGAGGAATTCGGCGGCGCGGGTGTAGCGGTCGGCGTGGTCGAGATAGCCGCCGCGCCGGAAGTTCTCCCCGGTGAAGGCGTCGGAGGTGGTGACGATGTTCCAGGCGGCCCGGCCGCCGCTGAGGTGGTCCAGGGAGGCGAACCGGCGGGCGAGTTCGTAGGGCTCGTTGAAGGTGGCGCTGACCGTGCCGGCCAGGCCCAGCCGCTCGGTGACCGCCGCCAGGGCGTTCAGCACGGTGAGCGTCTCGGGCCGGCCGAGCACGTCGAGGTCGTGGATCCGGCCCTTGTGCTCGCGCAGCCGCAGCCCCTCGGCCAGGAAGAAGAAGTCGAACCGGCCGCGCTCCGCGGTCCGCGCCAGATGCACGAAGGAGGCGAAGTCGATCTGGCTCCCGAGGGCGGAGCCGGGCGAAGTCCCTCCTGCCGGGGCGGTGGTCGGACGGAGGGTGGGCGGGTCGGCCCAGACGGTGGTGTTGTTGACGCCGGGGAAGTGCGCGGCGAGGTGGATCTGCTTGCGGGGACGGGGGTCGGGGCTCATCGGGCGGCCTCCCGGGCGAGGGCGTAGATGCTGGCGGGGCGCGGCAGACCGAGGTGCTCGCGCAGGGTCGTGCCCTCGTAGGAGCGACGGAGCAGGCCGCGCTCCCGAAGGAGCGGGACGGTGCCCTCGACGAGCCGGGGCAGGTCCCGGACGGGGTCGGCGAGGCGCAGGTGGAAGCCGTCCGCGACGCCCTGGGCGAACCAGTCGCCGAGCAGGGCGGCGAGCCCGGCGGCGTCGCCGGACGACTCCAGCTCGACGGGCAGCGAGGCCAGCACCAGCGGCCCGCCGGGGGCGCGGCCGTGCGCCCGGGCACGGGCGAGCAGGTCGGCGCGGGCGGCGCCGGCGGTCTGCGGATCCTCGGCCCTGACCAGCGCGACATCGGCCCGGGCGGCGGCCACCTCCCGGCGGGCCGAGGGACCCCGGTCCGGCCCGCCGGTCTCCCCGGTCACCTCGACGACGGTCACCGGGCGGCCCTGCGGCGGCCGGGGGACGATGGACGGCCCGCGGACCGAGAAGGCGCGGCCGGTGAAGTCGACGTGGTGGAGCTTGGCGCGGTCCACGAAGCGGCCGGTGGCCCGGTCGCGGATCTCCGCGTCGTCCTCCCAGCTGTCCCACAGCCGCCCGGCGACGTCGGCGACCTCGCCGGCCTCCGACCAGACCTCGGCGGGCGGAGCTGCCTTGCGGAGCCCGACGAGCGCGGCCTCGGCCTCGGTGGTGGACACCTCCACCGTCCAGCCGGCCCGGCCGCGGCTGACCCAGTCCAGGGTGGCCACGGCGGTGGAGACGTGGAACGGCTCGGTGTGGGTGGTGGTCACCGTGGGGACCAGGCCGATCCGTTCGGTGTCCGGGGCGATCCGGGCGAGCACCGCGAGGGCGTCCGGGCCGGGGCCGCCGAACCGGTCGCCGAGGGTGACGAAGTCCAGGGTGCCGTGTTCGGCGAGCCGGGCGAGGGCGGTGTAGTGGGCGGCGTCGTGGCGGGGCGGGACGCCCGGGGCGTCCAGGGCGACGGCCAACCGCGGCGGGTGGTGCGGTTCGGGCATGGGGTGGGGCCTTCCTGTGCGAGGGGTCGGGGGCGGTCAGGCCCTAGGGCCTGACCCGTCGGACAGGCCCTAGTCGGCGGTCCTGGGCAGGCCGGGCGGATTGATCCGTGAGGTCGTCACGGCCTCGCCGGACAGCCCCCAGCGGGCCAGCACCTTGGCGTAGCGGCCGTCGTCGATGACCTTGCGCAGGGCGGCGGCGTACGCCCCGACCAGGCCGCTGCCCTTGCGGGTGGTGGCGGCGATCTCGCCCCTGAGGTGGGCGCCGCCGCCGGAGAAGGTGCCGGCGCTCTCGGTCCCGCCGGCGGTGGCGACGTGGTAGGCGACGGTCGGGTTGGGGCCGAAGTAGCCGTCGATCCGGCCCGATTGGAGCGCGAGGTAGACGTCCGAGGGCTTCTGGAAGTACTTGACGTCCACCGGCTTGCGGCCGGCCCGCTCGTCCTCCTTGCTCCAGTCGAGCAGGATCTTCTCCTGGTTGGTGCCGGAGCCGACCGCGACGGTCCGGCCCGCCACGTCCGCGGCGCCGCGGACCTTCCAGCCGCTGCCCTTCTTCGTCTCCATGGCCAACTGGTCGAGCCGGTAGGTGGCGAAGTCGTACTTGTCCTTGCGCTCCTCGGTGACGGTGACATTGGCGAAGACCGCGTCGAGCTTGCCGCTGTCCAGGCCGACGAAGAGGTTCTCCCAGGACAGCGGCTCGAAGTGCGGCTTCAGCCCCAAGGTGTCGGCGACGAGGGTGGCCAGGTCCTCCTCGACGCCGATCAGGGTCTTGTCGTCGGTGGCGTAGAAGCTCAGCGGGGGGCTGCTCTCGGCGCCCACCCCGATCCGCAGTTCGCCGGTGCGCCGGACGCCGGCGGGCACCAGCGCGGCGCTCCTGGGGTCCTCGGTGCCGCGGACACGGTGCTGGTCGGGTCCGACGTTGATCTTCGTGCCGGCGTTCCCGACGCCGACCTCCGCGCTCGCCGCGTCACCGCTGCCGCAGCCGGTGAGCAGGGCGGAGCCGGCGGCGAGGGCGAGGGCGGCGGCGAGCGCGCGGCGGATCACGGGGGATCTCCTTCGGAACGGTGCGGGCGGTGACGGGACGGCGGGCGCGGCGGACCCGACGGGGACGGCGGGCACGGTCACAGGACCTTGGAGAGGAAGGAGCGGGTGCGCTCGTGGCGCGGGTGGTCGAGCACCTGCGCGGGCGGGCCCTGCTCGACGATCCGCCCGCCGTCCATGAAGACGACGGTGTCGGCGACCTCGCGGGCGAAGCCGATCTCATGGGTGACGACGATCATGGTGGTGCCCTGGTGCGCCAAGTCCTTGATGACGTCCAGGACTTCCCCGACCAGCTCGGGGTCGAGCGCCGAGGTCGGCTCGTCGAACAACAGCAGCTTGGGTTCCAGGGCGAGCGCCCGGGCGATGGCGACCCGCTGCTGCTGTCCGCCGGAGAGCTGCCGGGGATAGGCGTCCGCCTTCTCCGCCAGGCCCACCCGCGCCAGCAGCCGGCGGGCGGTGGCCTCGGCCTCCTTGCGCGGGCGGCGCTGCACCGCCAGCGGCGCCTCGACGAGGTTCTCCAGCACCGTCAGATGGGGGAAGAGGTTGAAGTTCTGGAAGACGAACCCGATCCCGGTGCGCTGCTTGAGGATCTCCCGCTCCCGCAACTCGTACAGCTTGTCGCCGGACTTCCGGTAGCCGACCAGCGCCCCGTCCACGCTGATCCAGCCGCGGTCGACCTTCTCCAGGTGGTTGATGGTGCGCAGCAGCGTGGACTTGCCCGACCCGGACGGGCCGAGCACCACCGTCACCCGGCCGGCCGCGACCTCCAGATCGATGCCGCGCAGCACCTCGACGGAACCGAAGCTCTTGTGGACGGAACGGATCTCGACCATCGCGCTCATCGCGCTGCCCCCTTGGCGTAGTGGCGTTCGACGTAGTACTGGAGGACGGAGAGCACGGTGGTGAGGAGGATGTACCAGGCGGTGGCGACCATCAGCAGGGGCACCACCCGGCCGTTCCGTCCGTAGACGACCTGGACCTGGTAGAAGAGTTCGCCGATCGCCATCACCGAGACGATCGAGGTGCCCTTGAAGAGGGAGATCACCTCGTTGGTGGCGTTCGGCAGGATCGAGCGCATCGCCTGCGGCAGCACGATCCGGCGCAGTCGGCGGGCCCGCGGCAGGCCGAGCGCGGCGGCGGCCTCCAACTGGCCGGCGTCCACGGCCTGCACGCCGGCCCGGACGATCTCGGCGGCGTAGGCGGCCTGGTGCAGCGCCAGCCCGAGCACCGCCGCGCCCATCGCGCCGACCAGCCCCATGGTGTCGAAGTGGAAGAGGCCGGGACCGAACGGGATCCCGAAGTCCAACCGCTTGTAGAGATAGGCGAGGTTGAACCAGAACAGCAGCTGGACGATGAGCGGGATGGACCGGAAGGCCCAGATGTAGCCGAAGGCCACCCAGCGCAGGAACGGGCTGGCGGACAGCCGCATCAGGGCCAGCACCAGGCCCAGCGCGAAGCCGAGGGCGGTGCCGTAGACGGTGAGTTGGAGGGTGGTCCCGACCGACTTCAGGATCGTTCCGTTGGCGAAGAACCGGGCGAACACCCCCCATTCCCAGGCGGGGTTGGTGATCAGACCGTGCGCGAACTGGGCGAGCAGCACCGCGGTCACCGCCACCCCCGCCCAGCGCCAGGGATGGCGCACGGGGACGACCTTCAGGTCCGCCGGGTCGTCGTCGGCCCCCGGTGGCCCGGCGCGCCGCGGGACGGGGCGGGTGGTCGCGGCCGGTCCGGCGGGGGGATCGCCGGTGACGGCGGGGTCACTGGTCAACGGCATGGTCAGTCCTCGGGGTGAGTGCGGGGACCGGGACCGGTGGGGCGGTGCGGTCGCGGAGGAAGGTGAGCAGGGCCCGCGCGGTCGCGTCGTTCTGCCGGAAGGCGGGCGCGTTGGTGCGGGGGCGGGCGAAGGCCCCGCCGGCGCGGGCGTCGGTGTGCGGGCCGAGGGCGAACCGGCGCGGGTGCGGGCGGCCGGCCCGGTCCAGGATCCGGCCGTCGGCCGGGTCGACGGCCAGCAGGCCGCCGGCCGTGGCACGGGCGCCGTCGGCGTGCAGGGCGTGCAGCAGCCGGTCCCGGGTGCGGGCCACGGACGGTTCCGGCAGCCGCGCCTCCACCAGCGCCCGGGCCTCGGTCCGCTCCCCCGGCACGCTGACGGACTCGGCGCGGAACACCCCGCGGGCCTCGTCGGCGGTGACGGTGAGGCCGGCGCCCAGGAAGCGCACCACCCCGGCCCGGGACAGCGCCAGCAGCTGCCGCAGCCGGGGCCCGGGCGGCCCGGAGGCGAGGAAGCTGAAGAAGCCGTGCCACCAGGGCCCGTGGTCGCCGAGCCGGGTCAGCTGGCCGTAGACCGACAGCAGCGCGAGGAAGACCGCCAGGTCGGGGCTGTGCGCGGGGTCGTGCCGGCGCGCCAGGTCGGCCTCGACGTGGCCGCGCAACCCCGCCTGGAGGGCCGCGCCGTCGGCGTAGCGGATGCCGTCCAGCGGGTGGTCCAGCGCGTCCAGGTCGAGCCGGTCGGCCGGGTCGGGGACGGCGGCGCGGACCAGCGCCTGGAGGGCGGCGCCGCCCGGCTCGCCGGCGGCGTACTCCTCCTCGAAGTCCGGCCACGCCATCCGGGTGCGCGCGGGGTGCGCGGTGAACAGCCGGTGGTAGTGGGCGAAGCCCAACTCCTTGTCGATCAGCGGTCGGACGTCCCGGTCGAAGTCGATCCCCCCGGGGCGGGCGAGCAGCGCCTCGACCTCGGCAGGCCCGAAGAACCGCGGCAGCGGCGGCCGTTCGCCGGACGGCGGGTAGCCGATCTTGGAGTGGTAGGGGACGCCGCGCCGGGACCCGACGTGCAGCACCGGTTCACGGCCGGAGGGGTGGTAGGTCAAGACGCCGTCGCGGCCGGTGGTGTACTTCCCGCCGCGCCCCTCGGTCAGCAGCACCATCAGGTCGACGAAGGCCAGCCCGAAGCCGCGCACCAGCACCGGTTCGCCGGGCCGCAGCGCGCCCAGGTCACTGTCGGCGGTGAACGCCGGCGGCAGGTACGTCAGCCCGTGCCGGGCCGCGAACCCGGCGAACTCCCGGTCCTGTGCGGCGGGTTGGGACTCCAGATGGCCCAGCGTCAGCACCACCAGGTCGGCGAGGAGCGGGGCGCGGCGGCCCGCCAGCCACACCCGCTGGCGCCCCTCGCGCGCCCCGGAGACCCGCAGCGCGGTGGCCCGGTGCTCGTGCACGGCGACCCGGGGCGGCAGCGCGGCCACCGCGTCCTCGTGGACCCAGCGCAGATAGCCGCTGAGCAGCCGCCGGCCGGCGAAGTCCCGCGGGCCCAGCGCCGCCACGGCGTCGGCGAGGCCGGGCGGGGCGGGGCGCTCCCCGTCCCGCACCGCGCGGGCCCACGCGGCGAGCGAGGGGCCGGGCCGCACCGGACCGGCCTGCTCGACGGTCTCGTCGGTGAACATGGTGACGTCCTCGGCCGTGGAGTTCATCCACAGCAGCGGGGACTGCTCATGGCGCCAGATCCGGCCGCCGCCGGGCGGGTGCGGATCGACCAGGTGCAGGTCCAGGGGTGCGTCGCCCCACAGCTCGGGGGCGTTGGCGGCGATCCGCTCCAGCACCCCGGTGCCCCGCGGGCCGGCGCCCACGATCACCACGGACGGCCGGCGGGGGTTCGGCGCGCTCACCGGGCACCGGCCGTCCCGCGGGCGTAGTGCCGCTCGACGTGGCGCTGACCGACGCTCAGGACCGAGGTGACCAGGACGTACCAGAGGGTCGCCACCAGCAGCAGCGGGATGACCTGATAGGTGCGGTGGTAGACCAACTGGACGGAGTAGAGCAGGTCCTGGACGGCGATGACACTGACGATGGAGGTGCCCTTGAGGGTGCCGATCAGCATGTTCCCGGCCGGCGGCACGATCGACCGCATCGCCTGCGGCAGCACGATCCGCCGCAGCCGCCGCCCGGCCCCCAGGCCCAGCGCCTGGGCGGCCTCCAACTGGCCCTTGTCGACGGAGAGCACACCGCCGCGGACCACCTCCGCGGCGTACGCGGCCTCGTGCAGGGTGAGCCCGATGACCGCGACGGCCACCGGCGAGAGCAGATCGACGGTCTTGACGCCGAGGACGACCGGGTACAGCGCCCCGATGTTGAACCAGAACAGCAGCTGCACCAGGATCGGCATCGACCGGAAAAGCCAGACGTAGCCCCAACCGATGCCGCGCAGCACGGGGTTGGCGGACAGCCGCAGGACCGCGAGCAGGGTGCCCAGCGCGAAACCGAGCGCCATCACCACGGCGGTCAGCCAGAGCGTCAGCCCCAGGCCGCGCAGCACGGCGGAGGTCAGGAAGTAGTCGGCGACCACGTCCCACTGGAAGGCGGGGTTGCGGACGACGGAGACGAGGGCCAGCGCCAGCAGGGCGAGGAGGACGGCGGCGGACGCCCACTGGCCGGTGCGGCGGCGCGGCACGATGCGCGGGGCGGCGCGGTCCGGTTCACCGGGCGGCGCCGCGGACACGGCGGGGGCGTCGAGAATGTCGGAAGGCATGCGAAGGCTCCGTGGACGCTTCAGATCGAGCACGGGAGTCGAGCGCCTTCACACAGGCGGAACGGGTCGCGCCCCTCAGCACGACCGGCCTTTGAGGCTATGCGGTGAACACGGCCGGTTGTCAAGGGGTGTTCGGGCGGCGTCCACGCGGTGAGCGATGCGTCACGTCGCGGTTGACGCGGAAACGGATGCCTGTTCCACTTGGTCGCATGTATCCACGGCAGCGGCTGGTCACCCGTGACCACATCGACTTCGGTCGCGTGTGGTCGTCGTCCTGTTGAGCTGACCCCCTGCCCTTGAGGCCCGTCGCCGCAGGCCGGGCCGTTCCCGCGGTTCTCCTTCCTTCCCGCCGCGCGCCTTCACACCTCCACGCGCCGTTCGGCGCGCCCCTCCCCTCGCTCTACGGTTCCACCGTTCCTCGCTGCTCTCCCCTATTCCTCCCTGTTCTCCCTCGTCCATCCGGCGCGCTCGGACGCCCGAGTGTCGCCGCCGGCCACGGAGGCGCCCCGATGACCGCCGCGCCACGGCCGCCCCGCGCGGCCTGCCTGACGATCCATCACACCGCCGTCACCGACCCGCTCGCCCGCCCCCTGCTGGACGAGCTCACCCACGAATACAGCACCCGTTACGGCCGTCCCGTCGACCTGGACCTGGAGTACCCGGCCGCCGAATTCGGCCCGCCCGGGGGCGCGTTCCTGCTGCTCCTGGAGGACGGCGAGCCGGTCGCCGGCGGCGCCTACCGCCGCTACGACCCGGACACCGCCGAGCTCAAACGGATCTGGACGCACCACGCGCACCGCCGCCGCGGGCTGGCCCGCCGCGTCCTGACCGCCCTGGAGCAGCACGCCGCCGGCCGCGGCTACACCCGGCTCTACCTGACCACCGGCCCCCGCCAACCGGAGGCCAAACACCTCTACCTCGCGGCGGGTTACCGCCCCCTGTTCGACCTGACCGCCGACCCGGAGTCGATCGGCCCCCTGCCGTTCGAGAAGCACCTGGAGATTCCGCGCCCATGACCACCACCCGTCCGTCCGCCACCGCGCTGCGCACCGCGGCGCTCCTGGTCACCGCGGCCCTGACGGTCACCGCCTGCGGTGCGGGCGGCGCCGCCCCCGACACCCGGGACGCCGGACCGGCCGCGGCGAGCGCCCGGATCCCCACCACCGACGTGGTCTCCGGCGTGCGCGAGGACCCGGCCGCCGCCGCGCTGCTGCCCGCCGACGTCCGCGCCCGCGGCACCCTCGCCCTGGCCAGCAGCGTCGGCACCCCGCCCGGCGCCACCTACCTGCCCGACGGCAAAACCCTGGCCGGCCAGGACATCGACTTCGCGGACGCGGTCGGCAAGGTCCTCGGCCTGAAACTCACCCGCGAGGTGGCCGGCTTCGAGGCGATCCTGCCGGCGCTGGACAGCGGCAAGTACGACGTGGGCACCGGCAACTTCGGCGTCACCGACGAACGCCGCAGGATCCTCGACTTCGTCACCTACGTCAACGACGGCCAGGGCTTCGCGGCCCGCCGGGACAGCCCGCTGAAGAAGGTCACCACGCTGACCCGGCTGTGCGGCCTGACGGTGGCCACCGGCGCCGGCACCACCTTCGAGACGACCCTGGAGGAGAACAAGCACCGGTGCGCGGACGCCGGCGAGCAGCCCTACGACGTCAAGACCTACGCCGACCAGGGCGCCCTGTGGGTCTCGCTCCAACAGGGCCGCAGCGACGTGGTGATGAGCACCATCAACGGGCTGCGCTACGCGGTGCAGCAACAGCCGGGCCTGCGCTTCCTCAACGAGTTCAAACGGTTGGACGTCGGCTTCGCCTTCAAGAAGGGGACACTGCTGGCACCCGCCTTCCAAGCCGCGGTCAACCGGCTGAAGAAGGACGGGACCTACGACAGGATCCTGAAGAAGTGGGGCACCACCCCCTCGGCCATCGCGACATCGCGGATCAGCCCACCGGAGATCCGCTGACCCCGCACCGCGCCCCGGCACCCGTCGGCGGCCGGGCCCGGATCGCGGCGCCCCGCGCCGGGCCCCCGCCGGACGGGCACGCCCCCCGCGCCCGCGCCACAGGCCCCTCCCCGCCCGACGACGCTCCGCGGGGTCCGCCACCCGGTGATCGGGCGACGTCCACGCCGGTCGCCCGGACCGACATACGCCCTGGTCCCGCCCCCGTACCTCCTCGCGCGTGGGCCCGATCCGGAGCAGTCAACTTGTCGACACCATGACGCGGGTACCTACCGTGATGCCTTTCGTACTGTCAGTTCACCGCCAGGGCACGCGAGCTGACGGCGCACCACCCTCTTTGCACCAGATATGTCACGAACCCCCCGTGCGGCGGCTATCCGCTTGGCACACCCTCGCCCTCATGGACGACGATAGGGAGAACGGAACGCACACGCCGCGGGTGAGAGGAGGCGTCAATGGGATCGGTACGCAAGGCGAGTGCCTGGCTTGGCCTCGTGGACGACAACGATGACGAGCGCTACTACGACGACGACTACGCCGAGGGGCCCGAGTCCGCCGACTCGGGCGGCAACCCCTGGGTGACCGACCCCCGGGTCCAGGTGGCCGACGAGGCCGCCCAGAGCCAGGGCACCCGCATCGCCACGATCACCCCGGCCTCCTTCCGGGACGCCCGCGGCATCGGGGAGCTCTTCCGGGACGGCGTCCCGGTGATCGTCAACCTGACGGCCATGGAGTCCGCCGACGCCAAGCGGGTGGTGGACTTCGCCGCCGGCCTGACCTTCGGCCTGCGCGGCTCCATCGAGCGGGTCGCCACCCGGGTGTTCCTGCTCACCCCCGCCGACTACAAGGTCGTCACCGGCGAGGCCCGCGGCCACCGCAACGGCGGTTTCTTCAACCAGAGTTGAGGAGGGCGCGGGATCCGTTCCGGCCGGGGGCCGGCCGGCGGCAGGGCCGCGGCCGGTTACCGCGTCCCCCGGGAAGCGCCGGGCCCGGCGCCCGGCGAGGGGCTCACCGGAAGGCGTCCAGACCGGTGAGCGCCTTGCCCAGCACCAGTTGGTGCATCTCCGCGGTGCCCTCGTAGGTCAGCACCGACTCCAGGTTGGTGGCGTGCCGCATGACCGGGTATTCGAGGGAGATCCCGTTGGCGCCGAGGATCGTCCGCGCGGTGCGGCAGATGTCGAGCGCCTCGCGGACGTTGTTGAGCTTGCCGAAGCTGATCTGCTCCGGCAGCAGCCGCCGGGCGTCGAACCGCCGCCCGAGGTGGTGGGCGAGCAGCACGCCCTTGTGGAGTTCCAGCGCCATGTCGGCGAGCTTGGCCTGGGTGAGCTGGAAGGCACCGATGGGCTTGCCGAACTGCTCGCGGGTGCGGGCGTAGTCGAGCGCCGCCTCGAAGCAGGACCGCGCCGCCCCCATCGAGCCCCAGACGATCCCGTAGCGGGCGTGGCTCAGGCACCGCAGCGGGCCGCCCAGCCCCCGGGCCTCCGGCAGCAGCGCGTCGGCGGGCAGCCGCACCTCGTCCAGCACCAACTCGCTGGTGACCGAGGCGCGCAGCGACCACTTGTGCTTGATCTCGGGGGCGGAGAAGCCCGCGCTGTCCGTGGGGACGACGAAGCCGCGGATGCCGTCGTCGGTGCGGGCCCAGACCACCGCGACGCCGGCCACCGACCCGTTGGTGATCCACATCTTGCGCCCGGTCAGCACCCAGTCCGTGCCGTCCCGCTTGGCGTAGGTGCGCATGCCCGCCGGGTCGGAGCCGTGGTCCGGCTCGGTCAGCCCGAAGCAGCCGATGACCTCGCCGGAGGCCATCCGCGGCAGCCACTGCCGCTTCTGCTCCTCCGAACCGAAGCGCCAGATCGCGTACATGGCCAGCGAGCCCTGGACGGAGACCAGCGAGCGGATGCCGGAGTCGGCGGCCTCCAGCTCCAGGCAGGCCAGTCCGTACTGGACGTGCGAGGCGCCGGCGCAGCCGTAGCCGGTCAGGGACATGCCCAGGGCGCCGATCGCGCCCAGCTCCCGGGCGAGTTCACGGATGTCGGGGAGTTCGCCGCGCTCGTACCAGTCGGCGATGTGCGGCAGGACCCGGTCGGCGGCCCACTGGCGGACGGTGGAGCGGACCGCGCGGTCCTCGTCGGTGAGCAGGTCGTCCAGGCCCAGGGGGTCACCGGGATCGAACGGCGGAAGCGGGGACGGCGTTGCGGGCATGGCGGGCCTCCGGCGGGTTCAGCGCTCGCGCGAAAAACTAGCAGTGGTAGTTACGCGCGTCCGACGGTACGGTCCCCGGCACCGCCCGGCAAGGGTCCCCGCCGCGCGGTGCGGCGAGCGGGTGCCGCCCGGCTCAGCGGCCGGTGCTCGCGGGAGCCGGCGTCCCCTCGCACCCCACGGCCGGAGCGCTCTCCTCGGCGGCCGTCGCCCCCTCCTCGGCGGCGTCCCGCTCCACGGACTCCGCCGCGGCCCGGCGCGGCAGCCGCAGCGCGATCCCGGCGCCGACCAGCAGCAGCACGGCGCTGGCGACGAGGGTGACCCGCAGGCCGTGGACGAAGGAGTCCCGGGCGGCCACCCGCAGCGCCTCCCGGGCGTGCTCGCCCAGTCCGGCGGCGACCTTGTACGCCTCGCCGAGCGAGTGCGAGGCCGAGCGGGCGGCCCGGTCGGAGACCCCCTCGACGCGGCCCAGCCCCGGCGCGTAGGCGGCGTTCATCACGCTGCCGAGCAGCGCCACACCGATCCCGGCGCCCAACTGGTAGGCGGTCTCGCCGAGCGCCGCCGCACCGCCGGACTGCGCGGCCGGGGCCTCGCTGAGCATCGACTCGTACGCGCCGAACAGCGTGGACTGGAAGCCGAAGCCGAGCAGCACGAAGCCGAGGGACAGCTGCCAGAAGTGGTCCTGGGAACCCAGCGCGGTCAGCGAGAGCACCGCGAGCGCGGTGAGGGTGAAGCCGCCGACGACCATCACCCGCGGGCCGAGGGCCTGGAGCAGCTTGGAGCCGGTCAGGCCGGCGGCCATCGCGGAGAACACCAGCGGCAGCATCCGCAGCCCGGTCTCCAACGGGCTCAGATGCAGCACCAGCTGGAGGTACTGGACGGCGATCAGCTGGAGGCCGACGAGCGCGAGCATGGCGAGCACGATGCAGCCGATGGAGGTGCCGAACGCCGGCCGGGCGAACAGCCGCATGTCGATCAGCGGATGGGCGCGACGCCCCTGCCGACGGACGAAGAGGATCAGCAGCACGACCCCGATGACGATCGGCAGCAGCGTCGTCACCCCGACCACCGGGGCACCGCTGCCCAGCCGCTTGACGCCGAAGACGATGCCCAGCACGCCGAGCGCCGCGATCACCGCGCCGAGCAGGTCCCAGGGACCGTTGCGCTCGCCCCGGGACTCCGGCAGCAGCCAGCGCCCTATCAGGAACATCGCCGCCATCATCGGGATGTTGATCAGGAAGACCGAGCCCCACCAGAAGTTCTCGACCAGGAAGCCGCCGAGCACCGGGCCGACCGCGGCGCCGACCGCGGCCACCGCGCTCCACACCCCGATCGCGACCGCCCGCTCCCGCCGGTCGGGGAAGACCTGACGCAGGATCGACAGCGTCGCGGGCATGATCATGGCGCCGCCGATGCCGAGCAGCGCGCGGGCCGCCATCAGGATCTGCGGGTTGGGCGCGAGCGCGGCGGCGGCCGAGGCCAGGGCGAAGAGCCCGTAGCCGAGCAGCAGGACGCGGCGGCGACCGACGCGGTCGCCCAGCGTGCCGAAGAGGATCAGCAGCGAGGCCGCGATCAGCGGGTAGACGTCGACGATCCACAACAGCTCGACCGGTCCGGGGCGCAGGTCCTCGGTGATGGAGGGCACCGCCACGTAGAGGATGGTGGTGTCCAGCGCGACGAAGAGCAGGCTGACGCAGAGCACGGTCAGCACCGTCCAGCGGTTCACACCGCCGCCTGTGTGCCGGGGAACACCAGCCGTCCGCCCCCTGCCGGACGCGGTCGTCCCTGACATCCAGAACCTCCTGTCATGCGCTCGCCGTGCTGCTCTCGCGGCCCCGGTCCCGGGCGCGACGACACGCCGGCGGAACCGGCGGTACGGGCGAGTTGAGACGTCAGACTACGCGAGTCCCCGTGGGACCCGCGTGGCCCACCTCACGGTGAGACGCTCGTCGCAGCCCCGACGTTCCCGTGGTCGTGCCAGACGGTCGCGTCCGCGCCACCTGGATAATCGACCGGGTGAACGATCTTGCCTCCACCGCCGCACCCGGCCGGGCCCTGTGTCCGCCCGCCGTCCGTGCCGCGCTCCGCCGTGCCGTCCCCGGCCTGGCGGCGTACGCGGCGATCCGGCTGCTGGGGCTGGTCGCGCTCGGGGCGTGGTCGGCCGCCGAGGGCAAGGACTGGCACGTCCTGCTGACCGCCCGTTGGGACTCCCTCTGGTACACCCGGGTCGCCGAACGGGGCTACGGCTACACCGTCCACCTGGCCAACGGCGACGTCCACTCCAACCTGGCGTTCTTCCCGCTGCTGCCCTGGCTGGAGCGGGGCCTGTCGGCACTGACCCCGCTGTCCGCCGCGGACGCCGGGATGGCGGTGGCCTGGCTGGCGTCGCTGGCCGCGGCGCTGGCGCTCTACCTCACCGGGGAGCGGCTGCACGGGCCGCGGGCCGGGGTGCTGCTGGCCGCGCTGTGGGCCGCGCTGCCGGTCGGCGTCGTCCAGTCGATGGCCTACTCGGAGTCGCTGTTCACCGCCCTCGCGGCGTGGGGCGTCTACTGCGTGCTGACCGGCCGCTGGGTGGCGGCGGGCGCGCTGGCCTCCCTGGCCGGGCTGACCCGGCCGGTGGGCGCCGCGGTGGTCGCCGCGGTGTGGATCACCGCGGCGGCGACGGTGGCGAACGAGCGGGCCGGCGGGGTCCGGCCGCGCGCCTTCCTGCGCGGCCGGCACCGGCGGATGCTGCTCGGCGTGCTGCTGGCACCGCTGGGCTGGTGCGGCTACGTCCTGTGGGTCAGCGTCCGCCAGGGGTCGCTCACCGGCTATCTGGACGTCCAGGCCGGCTGGCACAACGGCTTCGACGGCGGGATCGCCTTCGGCACCTTCGTCTGGCACCAGCTCACCGGACCCGCCTTCGCCGCCGGCCTCGGCCTGCTGCTCGGCGTCGCGCTGGTGATCTGGCTGTACGTGCACGGCGTACGGAAGGGCCAGCCGCTGCCGCTGGCCGTCTACGGCGGGACGGTGCTACTGATCGCGCTCACCGCCAAGGGCTATTTCGGGTCGAAGCCGCGGCTGATGATGCCCGCCTTCCCGCTGCTGCTGCCGCTCGCCGCGGGGCTGGCCCGCTGGCGCCCGGTGCGGGCGTGGCTGGTCATCGGGGTGGTGGCGGTCGGCTCGGCGGTCTATGGCGCGTTCTGGCTCAACGGCTCCGGCCCGCCGTGACCGGAAGATCCCGCTCCGTAATCGCCGCCCCGAAGAAAACGCGCTGCGACACCCGTGCGAATGACAGATAAACTCCGCCGGCGAAAAACAGATAAGCGTCTATGGCGGCGACACGCGGATGGCCGGAACGGAATCCAGTACCCAAGAAATTCTCTTCGAAATCCCGGGAACCCGGCCCGGATTGAGACCCATTCCACATCACATCGTCATTACAAAGCGCACGGTTTGACCAAGTGCATACATCACAGGCGGTAACGTCGTTTGAGTGCGTACCGATGACAAGCTCGACCAGATGGAGGAGCGCCTCCCGACCGATCGCGTCAGACCGCCGCGCATGACCCGGACCCGGCTGTGGCTGTTCTGGGGCACGCTGGCGGTGTACGCGGCGATCGTCGTCGGGGTACTGGCCGACACCTCCCTGGTCACGATCGACTGGCAGCTCATGCTGTTCCGGCCGTACAAGCAGTGGCCGGAGATCCATGCCTTCCTCGACTACTTCGTCGTGCTGGGGCAGCGCGGCCCGACCGCGGTGGCGGTCGCGGCGTGGCTGGGCTGGCGCTGCTGGCGGCAGCGCAACCTCCACCCGCTGCTGGTGCTGGGCGCCTCGCTGCTGCTGCTCAACATCACCGTCGGCGCCGCCAAGCTCGGCATGGGCCGCCTCGGCCCGCACTACGCGACGACGGTCGGCTCCAACGAGATGTGGCTCGGCGGCGACATATTCCCCTCCGGCCACACCGCGAACGCCGTCGTCACCTGGGGCGTGCTGGCCTATCTGGCGACCACCCCGCTGCGCCGCCGCACCCTGTCGGTGATCGCCGCGCTGGGCGCGCTGGGCGTCGGGATGACCACGGTCTACCTCGGCACCCACTGGGTCAGCGACGTCCTGCTGGGCTGGGCCGCGGGGCTGCTGGTGCTGCTGGCGATGCCGTGGCTGGAGCCCGGCATCACCTGGGTCGAGGACCGGCTCATGGGCATCCTGCTGCGGCTGTGGCTGCGGCTCCGCCCCGACTCGCTGCGCGGCCCGCTGCCCGCCGGCGCACTGGCCTCCGAGGTCGCCCGGCAGCGGATCGCCCCGGAGGGCGGGGAGGTCCTGGTGCGGGAGGCGGTCGGCGCCGCCACCGGCCCTCGCACCGCGCACGCGCCCGACGGCTGGCCGCACCACCCGCCGCGCCCGCACACCTCGCGCGCCGAGCGCACCCCGGTCACCCCGACGGGCAGCCGCCGGCCGCCGCACGCGGACCGCGTCCCGCGCGGCGCCGCACCGTTCGGCCCGACCGCCGGCCGCCCCCGCAACGGCGCCGGCTGACCGCTCCCGGGGCCCGGTACGCACACCCCGGCCCCGCACGAAGGCCCCGGCCGCTCCACCTCGGAGCGGCCGGGGCCTTCGCCGTGTCGGCAGGGCGGGGGGCGGTCCGTCAGCCCTCCCAGCCGCGTACCACCACGCCGTCCTCGACCTCGAAATTGATCCGGCCGACGAGGTAGTCCATGGTGATCATCGCCCCCGGTGGGACCGCCCGGACGGTGGTCCAGCCCCGGGTCCGGGCCCGCTCCTCGGCCGCTTCCTGGGTCAGACCGGCGTACGTCTCGGGGTCGTCCTGTATTTCCGGCAGGTCGCCGGGAAGGTTCGGTTCGGGTGCCATGGCAGCCACCGTAGGCGCCCGCGGCGGCGCGTGGAAGGCCCGTCACCTGCACATCGCCGTGCCGTGGCGGTCCGTCATTGGTCACACTTCTGTCACAGCGAACGCTCCTGCGTTTGCCGGAACCCCTCACCCTTACGCGCCGTACGTCACCGCGGCCGGGCGGAAAACAAAGCGGCCGGAATTCTCTCTTGATCAGATGCGGAAGGGCGTGTCGACGGTTCGGGCAAGGCCGGACAGCGCGCCGGAATTAATCGTCCGGCTCCTCCGGATTCCCCTTACCCGACGCCCTTTTCCGGCCGTCCAGGAATTGGCGAACGAGACACATTCCACACACATTTCCCGCACATCGCCCCGCGGACCGGGTCACCACCGGACGGATGCCACCGGAACGGACCGGAGCGTCCCCTCGCACTGCGCCCCGCGCCCGAGGATCATGACCGGGCACCGAAACACCCCCGCCGAGCGAGGTGGAGCCGATGGTCAGCGAGATCTCCCGGGAGCACACCAGGCGGCGCCGGACCCGACGCCGCGGGGCGGTGCTGGCGGACTGGCTGTCGACCACCGACCACAAGAAGATCGGGCACCTCTACCTGATCACGTCGTTCGGGTTCTTCCTCGTGGGCGGGCTGCTGGCACTGGTGATGCGGGCCGAGCTGGCCCGCCCCGGCCTCCAGTTCATCAGCGCCGACCAGTTCAACCAGGCGGTGACCCTGCACGGCACGATCATGCTGCTGCTCTTCGCCACCCCGGCCTTCGCCGGCTTCGCCAACGAGATCATGCCGCTCCAGATCGGCTCCCCGGACGTCGCCTTCCCGCGGCTGAACATGCTCTCGTACTGGTTCTTCCTCTTCGGCGGCCTGATGGTGCTGGGCGGCCTGCTCACCCCGGAGGGCGGACCCTCCTACGGGTGGACCGCGTACGCCCCGCTCAACTCCACGGTCCGGATGCCCGGCATCGGCACCGACCTGTGGATCATGGGGCTGGCGTTCGCCGGCTTCGGCACCATCCTCGGCGCGGTCAACTTCATCGCCACGATCATCACCCTGCGGGCGCCGGGCATGACGATGTTCCGCATGCCGGTGTTCACCTGGAACGTCCTGTTCACCTCGGTCCTGGTGCTGATGGCGTTCCCCGTGCTGGCCGCGGCCCTGCTGGTGCTGGAGGCGGACCGGAAGTTCGGCGCGGTGGTCTTCGACGCCCGCTGGGGCGGGGCGCTGCTGTGGCAGCACCTCTTCTGGTTCTTCGGCCACCCCGAGGTCTACATCATCGCGCTGCCGTTCTTCGGCGTGATCACCGAGATCATCCCGGTCTTCTCCCGCAAACCGATCTTCGGCTACGTCACGCTGATCGGCGCGACGATGGCCATCACGGCGCTGTCGGCGATGGTCTGGGCCCACCACATGTTCGCGACCGGCGCGGTGCTGCTGCCGTTCTTCTCCCTGCTGTCGTTCCTGATCGCGGTGCCGACCGGGGTGAAGTTCTTCAACTGGATCGGGACCATGTGGCGCGGCTCGGTCTCCTTCGAGACCCCGATGCTGTGGTCGGTGGGCTTCCTGGTGAGCTTCCTGTTCGGCGGGCTCACCGGCGTCATCCTGGCCTCCCCGCCACTGGACTTCCACGTCACCGACAGCTACTTCGTCGTCGGCCATTTCCACTACGTGGTCTTCGGCACGGTGACCTTCGCGACCTTCGCCGGCTTCTACTTCTGGTGGCCCAAGTTCACCGGCAGGATGCTCGACGAGCGCCTGGGGAAGATCCACTTCTGGATGCTCTTCACCGGCTTCCACACCACCTTCCTCGTCCAGCACTGGCTGGGCGTGGCGGGCATGCCGCGCCGCTACGCCGACTACCTCGCCGCCGACGGCTTCACCGCGCTCAACACCCTCTCCACCGTCGGCGCCTTCCTGCTCGGCGCCTCCACCCTGCCGTTCCTCTACAACGTCTGGCGGACCCGGCACTACGGCGCCCGGGTCACCGTGGACGACCCCTGGGGCTTCGGCCGCTCCCTGGAGTGGGCCACCTCCTGCCCGCCGCCGCGCCACAACTTCGCCGCCCTGCCCCGGATCCGCTCCGAGTCCCCGGCCTTCGACCTGCACCACCCGGAGTTGACCGAACGGGCCGCCGGCATCCCGGCACCCGGGAACTCCAGGGCCTAGGTCGAGTGCCGCAAAGGCCCGACGCGGCGCCTTCTCGGCCTCAGGGCCCGGCGGTCCCCCCGGCTCCGGTCGGCACCCCGGCCCCGAGGCCGGCGACCAGCCAGTCGTGCGCGGCCCCCATCGACGGGGCCTCCGCACCGGCCACCTCGCCGGCGTACCGCCAGTACGCCCGCATCCGCGGATCGTCGCCGGCCGCCAGGGCCGCCCGCAGCCCGGCGCGGAAGGCGACGCCGTCCCGCCGCCGGTACGCACGGGCGTGCGCGGCCACGAAGGAGTCCACCTCGGCCCCGGGCGCCGGCCGGCGGCCCGCGGCGAGCGCCGCCCCGGCCAGCGCGTACGCCTCGCCCAGTCCCTCGTAGAGCACCACCGGATCCGTCTCCCCCGGCAGCGCGGCGGCCGCGCGCACCCGGCGGCAGCGCGCGGCCAGCCCGCCGTCGCGGTCCATGGCGAGCGCGTGGAGCCGGGCGTAGCCGACGACCTGGGCGGGCCGGGGGTCGGCGGGCGGGGCGGGCACCGCGGCCTCGACCACGGCGGCGCGCACCGCGGGCGGCAGCGCACGGGGCAACTGCCGGTGCCAGAACCGGACCAGCGCGTCGCTGGTGGGCGGCTGCGGCAGACCGCCCAGCAGGCGCAGCAGCTCCGGACGACGCTCCTCGGGGGCGGCGGTCAGCGCGCGCAGCGCGGCCTCCCGCCAGCGCAGCGCGGTCAACTGGCCGCCGACGGCGTCGAGTTGGGCGGCCAGGGCATGCTCCAAGGAACCGCCCGCCAGCGCCTGGGCCACGGCGGGCAGCGGCATCCCGACGGCCCGCAGATCGCGGATCCGGTGCAGCCGGTCCAGGTCGTCCAGACCGTAGCGGCGGTGCCCGCCGGCGCTGCGGTCGGCCTCCGGCAGCAGCCCGGCGTCGGAGTAGTGCCGCACGGTCTTGACCGTCACCCCCGCGCGGCGGGCCAACTCCCCGATCCCCAGCGGCGCCGCACCGCACTCCCCTTCCACGGGCCGCCCCTACTCCCGGCCGACCGGACCGGTGACCCGTACGGCCAGGTCGTTGTCGAGCGTGTAGTACGGGCCGATCCTGAGCTCCCCGGCCGGTGCCGGCACCGGCCGCGCCGGATAGCTGAACACCTGCTCCTTCTCCGGGACGTCGTCCAGGAGCCGGGCGATCCGGACCGGCGGCAGGTCCTCGGCGGGGCACAGCCACAGGTCCCAGGGCTCGCTGCCGCGCCGCCAGTGGGCGGCCAACTCCCCGTAGGGGAGGGTGAAGCGGAAGGTCGGTCCCTCGACGGTCAGCGGGACGGCGACCGGGTCCTGGCCGGCGCGGCGGGCGCGGGCCTCCGCATGGGCGTCGGCCGCCGGACTCGCCCCGTACAGGCGGCCGGTGACGGTGATGCCCTCGGGGCCGACCAGGATGTCGCCGGCCTCGGCGTGCGGCCCGCGCAGCCAGCTGCGCAGTGCGAGGTTGCCCAGCTTGGTGGCGTAGGGGATGCGCACGCCGAGTCGGCCGATGGCCGCCAGCGGCCGGCGGTCCACCAGCGACCGCAGATCGTTGACGCCGGGCAGCAGCCGGCGCGGGTCGGCGCCGTCTCCGAGGTCGGCGAAGGCGTGCCAGCGCCCCTCGGCGAGGGCGACGGTGCTGGGCAGGACGGCGCGCAGCCGACCGGGGCCGTTGGGTCCGAGCGGCAGCCGCACCTCGTTGTCGGCGGCGGTGCCGTCCGGGCCGCCGGCGGCGGTGCCGGTGTCGTCGGTACCGGCCCGCAGCCGCAGCACCAGGGCCGCGCTCCAGGTGGTGCCGGTGCCCTGGGGGACGTTCAGATCGAAGGTGAGGCCGCCCGCGGAGTCCGCGATGCAGTCGGCCTTCAGGTCCACGGGCACCGGCGCCCCTCCTCCTGCCGCGGCGGTCCGCCGCGGTCGGTCGGCCGCTCCGGGCCCGGTCACGGGTGACTGCGTCGAGGCGTTCATACCGTCCGCACCCCTCTCACCGCGGCGCGGGCCGCATCCTTGGTGGCGTAGGCGCCGCCGATCAGGGTTCCCCGTACGCGGTGCAGGGAGCCGCGCAGTCCGCTGCCGCGCCGCCGGTCGAGCAGTTCGCCGAAGAGCGCGGCGTGCCGCCCGGCGACCGCGGCCGGGTCGAAGCGGTCGGACGCGGCGAGGGCGGCAGCGCCCATCCGGGTCCGGCGGGCGGTGTCGCCGATCAGCTCCAGCAGGGCCGCGGCCAGCGCCGAGGGGTGGCCGGCGGGCACCAGCCGGCCGGTGACCCCGTCCTCGACGAGCTCGCCCGGCCCGTAGGGGCTGTCGGTGGCGACGGCGGGCAGTCCGCAGCGCAGCGCCTCGGCGAGGACCGTCCCGGCGGGCTCCCGGTCGGCGGGGTCCACGGCGACGGCGCCCTTGGCCCACTCGGACTCCAGCGGGCCGGCCGGCCCCATCAGGAAGACGTGGTTGTAGAGGTCGAGTTCGTCGATCAGGGCGCGCAGCGCGGGCTTCTCCGGCCCGCCGCCGTAGATCCGCAGGCGCCAGTCGGGGCGTTCGGCGACCACCGCGGCGAAGGCCCGGACGAGTACGTCGTAGCGCTTGGCCCGGGTGAGCCGGCCGGCGGCGACCACCCACCGGCCGGTGCCGTCGGCGGGCGCCAGCCGCGGTGCCGGGACCGCGCGGGGCACCGCCGCGACGCGGACGCCGGGCAGCCGCAGCCGGCGCAGGTGGGCGCGGGCGTCCGCCTCCGTGGCGGTGACCAGCGCGTCCAACCGCGGGTAGGCGCCGCGCAGCGCCAACCGCAGCTGCCGGCCGTGGGCGGCCAGGCAGTGCGACTCCTGACCGACCCGGAGCGGCCCGCGGCGGGTCTGCCGGGCGATGTGCACGGTGAGGCCGGGCCGGGTGCCGATCACCACGTCGGCCTCGGTCCGGCGCAGGTGTGCGGCGATCCGGCGGTCGGTGAGCTCGCTGTACTGGCCGAAGCACGGTTCGGCGGCCGGGAAGACCTTGGCGGGCCGGGCGTGCGCCGGGTCCGTCCGGTCCCCGGCCGGGGCGTGCTCGCGGAGGTCCACCAGGTGCCGCAGCGCGACCCGGGGGGCGAGGTCGAGCGCCGGGGCGTCGCGGTGCCGCAGGACGGAGACGATCTCCACGTCGTGGTGGACGGCGAGGGCGTCCGCCAGGCTGAAGGTGGCGCGGGCCGTCTCACCGGCGCCGTAGGCATGGTGAAGCAGGAATGAGATGTGCATCCGTCCCGGTGCCCCCTGGTCCCTCGCGCTCTTCCTGGTCCCCCCGCGATCCGGACGGCCGCCCTGGTGGCGGCGCCCGGCGTCCGGCTGTTGAAAGATAAGACCGCAAAACGGTCTTCGGGGTTGGGGGTATTGGCCAAGTCGTGCCGAAAAAGTTAGGGCATCGGTATGGCGCGGCGGGAACTCTTTCCGGGGAGCGGGGCGCCGTTCCCCGGATGCCGTGCGGGGCTCAGTCGAGCGCGAGCCGGATGCCGACGGTCAGGTGCCTCGGGTCGTCCCCGATGGCCTCCCGGTTCGCCTGGTACAGCGCCCGCCAGCCGCCCTTGACGTGGCGCCGGCGCGCGATCCCGGCGAGGGTGTCGCCGCGGCGGACGACGTGGCCGTGATCGTCGAGATCGTCGAGGAGGCCGTAGCGCCGGGCGCACGTGGGCCAGGCGCCCCAGCCCTGGTCGGCCTGGACCCGCTTGGCGATCTCGATCTGCTCGTCCCGGCTGGCGAGGTCGGCCCGGTCGGCGTACTTCAGGCCGCCGTACCGCTCCCAGGTGGGCTGCCAGAACTGGAGCCCACCGTAGTAGTCGTTGCCGGTGTTGATGTGCCAGTCGCCGCCGCTCTCGCACTCGGCGAGGCAGCCCCAGGGCCACTGGTCTTCGGCGCAGGCGTAGGACGGCCGACCGCCGTCGTCCCCACCGCCGTCCCCGCCCGGCGCCCCGTCGGCGGCGGCACCGCCGGGCAGGCACAGGATCAGTGCGGCGGCCGTCGCGATCAACAGCCCGACGGATTCCACGCGGCGCCGCGGCGCCGAAGAGATGTCCGACATAGCCGGTGACGGTAGGCAGCGGGTCGCCGGGTGCCGGCACGCCGCGCCCTTCCAGGGGACGACCCCACCCCGTCCGGTGTACAGAACGCGGCCACCTGCGCCAAGTTCTGCGCAGGAATTGGCGGTGCGTGACCATCCCGATGACGGCTTTTCACCGGTTCTCCGCCGGGGGCCGCTTGGTTCGATTCTGTTCGCGTCCGCGCGTGACTCTGCCGGGGGTCGCCCGTTGTCCTTGTACGAGCCGGGAGACCGCCCGGCAGCCGCTCATGAAGATCGAGGAGCCACCCGTGCCGCGCATGCTCGACGTCAGCGACGACGTTCGCGCCGAGATCGGCGACGAAGAAGCCGACCGCCTGCTGGCCGGAGAAGACGCCCCCGGCAGCTATGACTGCACCTCGTGCCGCACGCCCGGCAACAGCGAGCAGGAGCGCACCAGCACCGTCCTGTTCGTCGGCGAGGAGACCGCGGTGCTCGCGTTCGCCCATGCCACGTGCATCCCGTCGCAGGTCGTGCCGGTCGCCGAGGAGCAGCTCCGCGGGGCCGTGCGCTCCATCACCGGCGACAACTCCGCCGGTGCCCCGGCCGCCCCGATCCCCACCAACGACCGCCAGGCCACCCTGGGCATCACCTGCGGCCTGGTGCTGATCAGGGACGAGCTGCACCCCGCCCTCGTGGTCGAGCCCAACGGCCCGATCGCCCGCCCGGGTTCGACCAGCCTGGACGACGACTTCCTGCCGCTCCTCCTGGAGCACGGCTTCACCCCGGTGCGGGACATGAACACGCCCCCCGCCCCGATCGAGGGCTGGTCCGCGCTGCTGGCCATGGGCAAGCTGCACGCCGTGCTCCAGCCCGGCACGGCCGGCAGCCAGTCCGCCTGGTGGCAGGCCCATCAGCCGCTGGCCGTCTCGGACGGCTGGCGCACCGCGGCCAACAAGGCCCGGACCGTGCTGATGTACGCCGCGCCCTCGGGAACCATCGGCCATCAGCCGCGCGAGGACCTGATGCGCCAGGCGCTGGAGCAGGCGGCGGCCAAGGGCCTGCTGGTCGCGGCCTCGATGCCGCTGGCCGGAACCTGACCGTCCGGCAATCCGATCGCGGGAGCATGACCGTCCAATGGGGCGGGATTGCGCCCGCGATCGGCCATTTCCTCCCGAAAGCCGCATCCCGGGGGCACCGGGGTCGTTGGCACCTACGTGCACGCATACGAGCCCCCCTCCCGCGCCCCGTTCCCCCACCCCATCCCCGGCATGCGTCCGTCCCGGGAAGCCGCGGCGCCGCGCGGCGTCGACCGCGGTTCGGCCACGCCGATCTATGACGCGCTGTACGCCGAGTACCGCCGCGCCTTCCGGGCGCTGCCCGGGGACCGTACGGACGAGCCGGAGGTGCCGGAAGCGTTGCGCGGCGGCAACTGGGGCGGCGGCGCGGCGGCACCGACGCAGTGGGAGGTGGTGGGCCGGCAGCCGTTCCGGCCGCGGGGGCAGTTGCCGGCGGCGCTGCCGCCGGGGCCGCGGGACGGTTCCCGACGCCACGGCGGCCGCTGACACCGGCCGGGCCGCCGCGGGGTCGGATCGTCGCTGCTACTTCTTCTTGCTGTTCTTGGTGCCGCGCTTCTCGCGCACCCGCACCGAGATGTGGATCGGCGTCCCCTCGAAGCCGAATTCCTCGCGCAGCCGGCGCTCGACGAAGCGACGGTAGCCCGCCTCCAGGAAGCCCGAGGCGAAGAGCACGAAGCGCGGCGGCTTGGTGCCGGCCTGGGTGCCGAAGAGGATCCGGGGCTGCTTGCCGCCGCGGATCGGGTGCGGGTGGGAGGACACGATCTCGCCGAGGAAGGCGTTCAGCCGCCCGGTGGGGATCCGGGTCTCCCAGCCGGCCAGCGCGGTCTCGATCGCCGGCACGAGCTTCTCCATGTGCCGGCCGGTGCGCGCGGAGACGTTGACCCGCATCGCCCACGGGATCTGGACGAGGTCCCGCTCGATCTCCCGCTCCAGGTAGAAGCGGCGCTCCTCGTCGAGGTTGTCCCACTTGTTGTAGGCGATGACCAGGGCCCGGCCGGCCTCCACGGCCATCGTGATGATCCGCTGGTCCTGGACGCTGATGGACTCGCCGGCGTCGATCAGGACAACCGCCACCTCGGCCTTCTCCACGGCCGCGGCGGTGCGCAGCGAGGCGTAGTAGTCGGCGCCCTCCTGGAGGTGCACCCGGCGGCGGATGCCGGCGGTGTCCACGAACTTCCAGGTCTTGCCGCCCAGTTCGATCAGCTCGTCGACCGGGTCGCGGGTGGTGCCGGCGAGCTCGTTGACGACCACCCGCTCCTCGCGGGCGAGCTTGTTCAGCAGCGACGACTTGCCGACGTTCGGGCGGCCGATCAGGGCGATCCGGCGGGGGCCGCCGACGCCGCCGCCGAAGGTCTGCGCGGGCGCCTCGGGGAGCGCGTCCAGCGCCGCGTCGAGCATGTCGCCGGTGCCCCGGCCGTGCAGCGCGGAGACCGGGTACGGCTCGCCCAGGCCCAGCGACCAGAGCATGGCGGCGTCGGCCTCGCCGGACGCGCCGTCGACCTTGTTGGCGACCAGGACCACCGGCTTGCCGGAGCGGCGCAGCAGCTTGACCACGGCCTCATCGGTGTCGGTGGCGCCGACCTTGGAGTCCACCACGAAGACCACCGCGTCGGCGGCCTCGATGGCGAACTCGGCCTGCATCGCGACCGACGCGTCGATGCCGAGGACGTCCTGCTCCCAGCCGCCGGTGTCGACGACCTTGAAGCGGCGGCCGTTCCAGTCGGCCTCGTAGGTGACCCGGTCGCGGGTGACGCCCGGCCGGTCCTCGACGACCGCCTCGCGGCGGCCGATGATGCGGTTCACCAGCGTCGACTTGCCGACGTTGGGGCGGCCGATGACGGCGAGGACCGGGAGCGGGCCGTGGCCGGCCGCGGCGATGTCGCCCTCGACCTCCTCCAGGTCGAAGCCCTCTTCCGCGGCGAGCTCCATGAACTCCGCGTACTCGGCGTCGCCCAGCGCACCGTGCTCGTCGCCGGCGGGGATCTGCTCGTTCATGAAGTCCGTTCCTCGTTCATCCATGTGGTCGGTGGGCCGCTTGGTGGAGGGCCCACTGCTCAAGTGTCGGTCAGCGCCCGGTAAGGCGCCGGGCCTGTGCCAGGTGGGCGGTCAACCGCTCCTGGATCCGTACGGTCGCCTCGTCCAGCGCCTTACGGGTGCGCCGCCCGCTGCCGTCGCCCGCCTCGAAGGCGTCGCCGAAGACGACGTCGATGCGGCCGCGCAGCCGCGGCACGGCCGGGCTGAGCCGGCTGGGGTGGTCGGTGCTGCCGAGCACCGCCACCGGGACGACCTGGGCGCCGGAGCGCACCGCGAAGTACGCGAGGCCGGCCCGCAGGGAGGCGAAGTCGCCCTCGCCGCGGGTGCCCTCCGGGAAGATCCCCAGCACTCCGCCGCCCGCCAGCACGTCGAGCGCGTCGGTGATCGCCTTGCGGTCGGCTGCCTGACGGTCCACCTTCAGCTGGCCGATGCCCCGCAGGAACGGGTCCAGCGGGCCGGCGAAGGCTTCCTTCTTGATCAGGAAGTGCACCGGTCGGGGTGCGGTGCCCATCAGCATCGGGCCGTCGATGCCGTGGGAGTGGTTGACGGCGAGGATGACCGGTCCGGAGGCCGGCACCCGCCAGGCGCCCAGCACCCGCGGCTTCCACAGGCCGTACATCAGCCCGATGCCGATCCGCCGGCCGATCGCGGCCCCGCGGGGGCTCGGCGCCTTGCCGCCGTCGGTCACCGGATGTCCCGCCCCGCCTTCTCGGCGCTGACACCCTCGATGAGGGTGACCACGCACTCGATGACCTGATCCAGCGTCAGGTCGGTGGTGTCGACCTCGACGGCGTCGTCCGCCTTGGCCAGCGGCGAGGTCTTGCGGGAGGAGTCGGCGGCGTCCCGCTTGATCAGCGCCTCGCGGGTGGCGGCCAGGTCGCCGGCCTCCTCGCCCTTGAGCTCGCCGTTGCGACGGGCCGCCCGGGCCTCCGCGGAGGCGGTGAGGAAGATCTTGAGATCGGCGTCCGGCAGGACGGTTATGCCGATGTCCCGGCCCTCGACGACGATGCCCAGCGGCGCCTCGGCGGCAATGCTGCGCTGGAGGTCGGTGATCGCGGCACGCACCTCGGGGACCGCGCTGACCGCGCTGACCGCGGCGGTGACCTCCGCGCTGCGGATCGGGCCTGCGGCGTCCGCCCCGTCCACGGTGATGGTCGGCGCCGCCGGGTCGGTGCCGGAGACGATCACCGGCTTGGCACAGGCGTCGGCCACCGCGACCGGGTCGTTGACGTCGATGCCGTTGGTCAACATCCACCAGGTGATCGCGCGGTACTGCGCGCCGGTGTCGAGGTAGCCCAGGCCCAGCTTGCCGGCGACGGCCTTGGACGTGCTGGACTTGCCCGTGCCTGCGGGGCCGTCGATGGCGACAATCACTGCAGCCGGGGCGGTCCGATCGGCGGTTTCCACGGTGACGAACACCTTTCTTGATACACACGGGGCGCGGTCCAGGGCGCCAGGTCCGGTCGTCGACCGGCGGTCGGGAGAGCCACGAAGAGCCGACGAAGGGGCCGACGAAGGGACTGGGGCCTCGGACAAGGTTACTGGCTCGGCCGCAGCGCGCCGTCCACGGTGTCACTGCCGGATCGACCACCCCCGCTCCCGCAGCTCCGCGGTCAGCGCCGGGACCGCCTGCGGCTCGACCATCAGCTGGATGAAGCCGGCCTGCTGGCCGGTGGCGTGCTCGATGCGGACGTCCTCGATGTTGACCCCGACGCGGCCGGCGTCGGCGAAGATCCGGGCCAGCTCACCGGGCTGGTCGCCGATGTAGACCGCGACGACGTCGTAGACGGACGGGGCGGCGCCGTGCTTGCCGGGGACCCGCTCGCGGCCGGCGTTGCCGCGGCGGAGCACGTCCTCGATGCCGTGGGCGCCGCTGCCGCGCTTCTCGTCGTCGGCGGACTGGAGGGAGCGCAGCGACCGGACCGTGGCGTCCAGGTCGGCGGCGACCTCGGCCAGGACGTCGGCGACCGGGCCGGGGTTGGCGGAGAGGATGTCGATCCACATCGCGGGGTCGGAGGCGGCGATCCGCGTCACGTCCCGGATGCCCTGGCCGCAGAGCCGGACGGCGGTCTCGTCGGCGCCCTTGAGGCGGGCCGCGACCAGGCTGGAGACCAGCTGCGGGGTGTGCGAGACCAGGGCGACGGCGCGGTCGTGCGCGTCCGCGTCCATCACCACCGGGACGGCCCGGCACAGCGCGACCAGCTCCAGGGCGAGGTTGAGCACCTCGGTGTCGCCGCCGGGGGACGGGGTGAGCACCCAGGGGCGGCCCTCGAAGAGGTCGGCCGTCGCGGCCAGCGGGCCGGAGCGCTCCTTGCCGGCCATCGGGTGCGTGCCGAGGTAGCCGGACAGGTCGCAGCCGAGCGCCTCCAGCTCGCGGCGCGGGCCGCCCTTGACGCTGGCGACGTCGATGTACGCCCGGGCCGCACCGCGCCGGATCGCCTCGGCGAGCGCCGCCGCGACGTGCGCCGGTGGCACGGCCACGATGGCGAGGTCCACGGTGTCCTGCGGCGGCTCGGCGGTGCCGGCGCCGAGCGCGGCGGCCGTCAGGGCCTGGGCGTGGTCGTGGTCCGCCAGGTGGACCTGCACGCCGCGGGCGCTGAGCGCGAGGGCGGCCGAGGTGCCGATCAGGCCCGTTCCGATGACGAGTGCGGTTCTCACTGGGCGATGTCCTTCCGGAGCGCCGCGGCCGCGCCGAGGTAGACGTGGGCGATCTCGGGCTTGGACCGCCCGGTCTCGACGTGGGCGAGCACCCGCACCACCCGTGCCATGGCACCGGCCACGTCCAGCTCCTGGGCGCAGAGCAGCGGGACGTCCGTGATGCCCAGGGCGCGCGCGGCGGCGGCCGGGAAGTCGCTGTGCAGATCGGGGGTGGCGGTGAACCACATGCTGATCAGGTCGTCCGGCGCCAGGCCGTTGCGCTCCAGTAGCGCGGTGAGCAGCGCGCCGACCTGCTCCCGCATGTGCTCCGCGTCGTCCCGCTCCAGCTGGACGGCCCCGCGCACGGCCCGTACCGCCACGTCCCTGCTCCCCTGCGTCGTGTGCCGCGTACACGTCCGCGTACGCACTGCTCAGCGTAACCAGCGCCACCGACAACCGTGTCCCGAGCTCTTGGGAATCCGGTGGCCCCCGGCGCCCCCGCCCGGCGACAATCCCCGACATGTCGACCGCTCCTCCCGCCCCCTCCGGTCATGAACTCGTCACCGGGCACACCGTCTATGCGTGTGTGATGGGCTCGCGCGCCTTCGGTCTGGCCACCGAGGCCAGCGACACCGACCGGCGCGGGGTCTATCTCGCGCCCACCGCCCTCTTCTGGCGGTTCGAGAAGCCGCCGACGCACGTGGAGGGGCCGCGCGAGGAGGAGTTCTCCTGGGAGCTGGAACGGTTCTGCGGGCTGGCGCTGCGCGCCAACCCCACCGCCCTGGAGTGCCTGCACTCCCCCCTGGTGGAACGCGCCGACGCCACCGGCCGCGAGCTGCTCGCGCTGCGCGACGCGTTCCTCTCCCGCGAGGTGCACGGCACCTATGTCCGCTACGCCACCGGCCAGTTGAAGCAGCTGCGGTCCGACCGGGCGCGGCACGGCGCACCCCGCTGGAAGCAGGCGATGCACCTGCTGCGCCTCCTGGCCTGCGCCCGTGACCTGCTGCGTACCGGCGAGCTGACCCTGGAGGTCGGCGCGGCCCGGGAGGAGTTGCTGGCGGTGCGCCGCGGCGAGGTGCCCTGGGAGACGGTGGAGCGCCGGCTGGCGGTGCTGTCGGCGGAGGCGGAGGCGGCGCTGCCCGGCTCGCCGCTGCCCGCCGGGCCGGACCGGGCCCGGGTCGCGGACTTCCTGCACCGGACGCGCCGGACCTCGGCGCTGCGCGGCTGACGCCGCCGTCCGTACGGACCGTGCCAGTCGGTCGAACCGGTCGATCGGGCCGGTCAGTCGGTCGGGCCCGTTCAGCCGCCGGCCGCGGCACCGTCCAGCCGGGCCCGCACCACCAGGTCGTGCAGCGCGTCCCGGCCGGCCGGCGCGTCCGGCAGGGCGGTGGCGGCCTGCGCGGCGTCCAGCCGGGCGTGCAGCGCCTCGATGTCGGCGCGCAGCCGGTCCGGGGGCACCAGGTCGCCGGTCGGCCCGTGTTCGGCCGCCTCCTTGGCCGCGACCAGTTCCGGCACGTAGGCGGGGGCGTCCGGCCCGCCGGCCAGGGTGGGCAGGTGGGCCACCAGCCGGCCGGTGGCCATGAGGTGGATGCCGGTCAGCAGGACCCGCAGCGTGTACAGCAGCGGCTTCAGCTCGCCGGTCTTCTCGAAGAGCCGCCACTGGGTGCCCGCGAAGCCCCGGTAGTGGTGGGCGTGGTGGGAGGTGAACAGGCCGGGGGCGAGCGCGACCAGCTCCTCGTGGACGGGCGTGCTGTGCACGACCAGAGGGGAGAGCAGCTGCTCCAGGACGTAGCCGTTGCGGCGCAGCAGCAGCCGAACGAACTTCCGCAGGTCGTGCGTGACGAGATCCGTCTCGACGCCGTCGTGCTCCCCCATCAGCGTCCTGGTCTCCGCCGGCTCCCGCAGCCCCACGAGGTCGGCCACCGGCAGCAGGTGGACGCCGCGCAGGTCCACGTCGGAGTCGCGGGAGGGGAAGCCGTACAGGTGCGCGCCGGAGACCGTGGCGAAGAGCAGCGGATCGCGCTGCCGCGCGAGGAGGGCGTCCAGGTCGACGGCGGGGATTCCGGCGGCCCGCAGGACCGCGTCCCGGCCGGCGGCGGGGGCCACGGACGTCTCAGGCATCCCAGGCCGCCCCGAGGGCGAGGAGTTCCGCGCGGTACTCGATGCGGGCGGCCCACTCCTGCGGCCAGGCGCCGGCGCCGAGCGCGGCGCCCGCGAACGCGCCGGCGAGGCAGGCGAGCGAGTCGGAGTCCCCGGAGCTGCAGGCGGCCCGGCGCAGCGCGGTGACCGGCTCGTCGGGGAAGAGCAGGAAGCAGAGCAGGCCGGTGGCCAGCGCCTCCTCGGCGATCCAGCCGGCGCCGGTGGCCAGGCACGGGTCGGCCTCCCGGTCCGGTGCGGCGAGCGCCGCGTCGAGCCGGTCCAGGACGCCCAGGCAGTCGTCCCAGCCGCGGGCGATGAACGCCGTCGGGGACGGGTCCTGGGAGCGCCGCCAGAGGTCGCCGAGCCAGTCCTCGCGGTAGGTGGTGCGCTGGGCGTGGGCGTGGGCCCGCAGCAGGCCGGGCAGTTCGGCGGGGCGGGCGCCGTCGGCGAGGACGCGCACGGCGTACGCGGTGAGGTCGCTGGCGGCGAGCGCGGTGGGGTGTCCGTGGGTCAGCGCGGACTGGAGCTGGGCGGCGCCGGAGCGCTGCTCCGGGGTCAGTCCGGGCACCAGCCCGAGGGGCGCCACCCGCATGTTGGCGCCGCACCCCTTGGACCCGATCTGGCTGGCGTCGGCCCAGGGCCGGTGCTCGTCGCTGAGGAGTTGGCAGGCACGAAGACAGGTGAAGCCCGGTGCCCGGTTGTTCTCGGGCGAGCGCCACCAGGCCACGTACGCGCGCCGGACCGGCGGTTCGAGCGTGGCGGCGGTCAGCTCGCCGCCGTCCAGGGCGGTGCGCAGTCCGTGCCCCAGGGCCAGCGTCATCTGGGTGTCGTCGGTGACGAGGGCGGGCTCGGGCAGGTCCATCTCCCGCCAGGGACCGCACTTCGCGAGGATCGCCGGTACGTCGTTGAACTCCATCGGGAAGCCGAGCGCGTCACCGAGCGCCAGCCCGACCAGCGATCCGGTCGCCGTCATCGATGCCCCCATGAAAACCACCCCTTAATCGTCACGATGACATTAAGGGGTGGTGGCCGGCCACCGCAAGCGACGGCCGGCCCGGACGGACCGCGGCGGGCCGGACCTTAGAGGTCCACCTCGCGCATCAGCATCCCGACCTCGGTGTTGGTCATCCGGCGCAGCCAGCCCGACTTCTGGTCGCCCAGGGCGATCGGGCCGAAGTGCGTCCGGACCAGCTTGTCCACCGGGAAGCCGGCCTCGGCCAGCATCCGGCGCACGATGTGCTTGCGGCCCTCGTGGAGGGTGACCTCGACGAGATAGTTCTTGCCGGTGTTCTCCACGACCCGGAAGTGGTCGGCGCGGGCGTAGCCGTCCTCCAGCGGGATGCCGTCCTTGAGCCGCTTGCCCAGGTCGCGCGGGAGCGGGCCCTGGATGGCGGCCAGGTAGGTCTTGGTGACGCCGTAGCGCGGGTGCGTGAGGCGGTGGGCCAGCTCACCGTGGTTGGTGAGCAGGATGATGCCCTCGGTCTCGGTGTCCAGCCGGCCGACGTGGAACAGCCGGGTCTCCCGGTTGGTCACGTAGTCGCCCAGGCACTGGCGGCCGTCCGGGTCCTCCATCGTGGAGACCACACCGGCGGGCTTGTTCAGCGCGAAGAAGAGGTACGACTGGGTGGCGACCGTCAGGCCGTCGACCTTGATCTCGTCCTTCTCCGGGTCGACCCGGACGCCCTGCTCCATGACGATCTTGCCGTTGACCTCGACCCGGGCCTGGTCGATCAGCTCCTCGCAGGCGCGCCGGGAGCCCATACCTGCCCTGGCCAGCACCTTCTGCAGCCGCTCGCCCTCCTGGTCACCGAAGGTCTTGGGGGTCTTGACCTGCGGCTTGTTCTCGTAGCGGGCGCGGTTGCGCTCCTCGATCTTGGCGTCGTACTCGCGGGGCCGCGCGGGGGCCTGGCCGCGGCCGCGCTGCTGACCGCCCGCGCCACCGGCGCCGCCCGGCCGCCCGCCCCGGGACGCGCCCGTGCGGGGGCCGCCCTTGGCGCCGCCGCGGGCCGCCTCGCCCCGGGCGCCGCTCTTGCCGCCGCTCCGGCGCTCGTCGCCGCCCTGGGACCCGCCCACGTCGTAGCGGCGCTCCTCGGGACGGGGGCGGCCCGTGCGCTGCTGCTTCTCGTCCCGCTTGTTGCCCGCGCCGCGGTAGTTGCCCCTGCCGCCGCCGCTGCCCCTGCTGTTACTACCGCTGCTTCGCATCAATGATCCGTCTGAGAGTTGCCGCTGTCGTCTACGTCGAACGACGGGATGCCTTCCGCGGAGTCGCCCTCGACCGCGTCCGCCTCCGGGAGGAACGGTGCGAGCTCAGGGAGCTCGTCAAGGCCGCGCAGGCCCATCCGCTCCAGGAAGTAATTCGTCGTCCTGTACAGGATCGCACCTGTTTCAGGTTCCGTCCCCGCCTCCTCCACCAGGCCGCGCTGCAGAAGCGTGCGCATCACGCCGTCGCAGTTGACCCCGCGGACGGCCGAGACGCGGGAACGGCTGACCGGCTGACGGTACGCGACCACGGCCAGAGTCTCCAATGCGGCCTGGGTCAGCCGGGCCTGCTGGCCGTCCAGGACGAAGCCCTCCACCGCGTCCGCGTAGGCCGCCCGGGAGTAGAACCGCCAGCCACCGGCCACCAGCCGCAGGTCGAAGCCGCGGCCCTGGCGGGTGTAGTCCTCGGACAGCTCGCGCAGCGCCAGCGCCACCGCCCGGCGGGACCGCTGGAGCACCCTGGCCAGGTGCTCCTCGGTCGCCGGCTCGTCGACGACCATGAGGACGGCCTCCAGCGCGGGCTTCAGCTCCAGGTCGGCCACGCCCAGCGCGCCGGCCGGCGGCTCCTGGGGCGCGCGGTGCTCCCCCGGCCCCTGCTCGGTGATCTCGTATCCCGTGCCGCTCACGCCGGCTCCTCCTGTTCCTCCGCCTCCGGGCGGTCCGTCGCGTCCGCGCCGGCGTCCTTGTCGGCCCCTTCGCCCGGTTCCCGGTCGAACTCGTCGGTGACCTGTGGGGCGGCCCCCTCCGCGCCCGTCCAGCGGGCCGTCAGCGTCCCCAGCGCCTCCTCCTGGTCCAGGGCGACCACCCGCTCCCGGTAGAGCTCCAGCAGGGCCAGGAAGCGCGCGACGACGGTGAGGGTGTCGGGGGCGTCGGCGACCAGTTCCCGGAAGTCGGCGGCGCCGGTCGTGCGCAGCCGGGCCACCACCACCTCGGCCTGCTCCCGGACGCTGACCAGCGGCGCGTGGATGTGGTCGACGTAGACCTGCGGCTTCGCCCTGGGCTGCATCGCCCGCACCGCGAGCCGGGCGAACCCCTCCGCCCCGATCCCGAGGACGACCTCGGGCAGCAGCTCCGCGTGGTGCGGCTCCAGCCCCACGGTTCGGGGATGGCAGCGCGTCTCCTCGGCCAGCCGCCCGCTGAAGATCTCCGCGATCCGCTTGTACGCGCGGTACTGGAGCAGACGGGCGAAGAGCAGGTCGCGGGCCTCCAGGAGGGCGAGGTCGGCCTCGTCCTCCACTTCGGCGACGGGCAGCAGCCGGGCCGCCTTGAGGTCGAGCAGGGTGGCCGCGACGACCAGGAACTCGGTGGTCTGGTCGAGGTCCCAGTCCGGCCCCATGGCCCGGATGTGCGCCATGAACTCGTCGGTCACCTTGGACAGCGCGACCTCGGTGACGTCCAGCTTGTGCCGGGAGATGAGCTGGAGCAGGAGGTCGAAGGGCCCCTCGAAGTTGTCCAGCCGGAGCGTGAACCGGCCGTCCCCGGGGGGCGCCGCGGCGGCCCCGCCACCGTCTGCCTCCGGCCTCTCCGCCGTCTCCACGGCCTCGTCCGCGGTCGCCCCCGCGGCCTGCTCGACCGGAGCCGGGGCGGCGTCCACCACGTCCATCACGTCCGGCGCGGGGGCCTCCAGGGCGCTGTCCGGCCCCCGCCCGAGAGCGCGGCGGGTGCGGCGCGGGGCGGGGACGGTCTCGTCGGCGGCGTCGGTCGGCATGGCGGTCCAGTGTGCTGCGGTCCCGCGCCGGGGCGGCGGGTCGGTCACGGGCGGGACACCCCGCCGAAGAGGCAGGCTATCCCGCCACGCGCCGGGGACCGGCCCCCAGGGCGTGTCGGGCGGCCTAGCGGCCTGTCCGATGGGTCAGGGTCGGCAAGGCCGCGGCGTCTGGTGCGGTGCGTCGCAAGGCGCCGGAGCGGCTCGATAGCGGAGCTATTGGGGCGTTTCGGCAACGCCGCGAGGGGCCGTACCAGACGCCGCGGACCCGGCCATGATCCACATCGGACAGGCCCTAGCGGCCGCGGAGCCGCCGGACCAGGATGCTGGCGTCCCCGCGCGACTCCAGGTCGGCGAGGACCACGGCCACCGCCTCGCGGACGATCCGGCCGCGGTCGACCGCCAGGCCGTGCTCGCCGCGCAGCACCAGGCGGGCGTGTTCGAGGTCCATGAGCTCCTCGGCGGAGACATAGACGGTGATCTTCTCGTCGTGCCGTTCCCGGCCGCTGGGACGGCGGTTGGCGCCGCGCCCCCGGCGGCGGCCCGACGCACCGGCCGGCGCCGCGGCCTCCCGCTCGGCGCGGGCCGCCCGGCCGGCCGTCGTCCGGTGCCCGGCGGAAGCCTCCGACTCCGCCTCGCGGCCGCCGTGCTCGGCCGACGCCGTGCGCGCCGCGCCCGCGGCACCGTCGTCGGCCGCCGGGGCATCGGCGTCCGCGCCGGCCCCGGCCCGCGACCGGCGCGCCCCGGGGGTGTCCTCGGCCGCGTCCGACGTGGGGTCCGACTCGCCGGCCGGGGCGGGCACCCGGACGTCCTCGCCGCCGGCCGGACCGCCGTTCGTACGGCGGGGAGTGGACGACTGCAGGCCCACTCCCCCGGTGGTGCGGAACAGTTCGTCGGCTCCGGGCAGACTCACTCGGCGTGACACCGGGCGAGCACCTCCCTGGCGAGCTGGCGATAGGCCGCGGCCCCCACGGAGTTGGAGGCGTAGGTGGTGATCGGCTCACCGGCGACGGTGGTCTCCGGGAAGCGGACCGTACGGCCGATGACGGTGTGGTAGACGTGATCGTCGAACGCCTCGACGACGCGCGCCAGGACCTCGCGGCTGTGCACGGTGCGGGAGTCGTACATCGTCGCCAGGATGCCGTCCAGCTCGAGGTCGGGGTTGAGCCGCTCCTGGACCTTCTCGATCGTCTCGGTGAGCAGCGCGACCCCGCGCAGCGCGAAGAACTCGCACTCCAGCGGCACGATGACCTTGTGAGCGGCCGTCAGGGCGTTGACGGTCAGCAGGCCGAGCGAGGGCTGACAGTCGATGACGATGTAGTCGTAGTCGGGCAGCAGGGGCTTCAGGGCCCGCTGGAGGGTCGACTCGCGGGCGACCTCGCTGACCAACTGCACCTCTGCCGCTGACAAATCGATATTGCTGGGCAGCAGGTCCATGTTGGGGACCGCGGTCTTGAGCAGAACCTCGTCGGCCGACATGCCCCGCTCCATGAGCAGGTTGTAGACCGTCAGGTCCAGTTCCATCGGGTTGACGCCGAGTCCGACGGACAGGGCACCCTGCGGGTCGAAGTCGACGAGCAGCACCCGGCGGCCGTATTCGGCGAGTGCGGCACCCAGGTTGATGGTCGAGGTGGTCTTGCCGACCCCGCCCTTCTGGTTGCACATCGCGATGATCTTCGCCGGGCCGTGTTCCGACAACGGTCCCGGGATGGGGAAGTAAGGCAGCGGGCGTCCGGTCGGGCCGACCCGCTCACGGCGCTGGCGCGCCGCGTCCGGCGCGAGCGTCGCCGCGTATTCGGGGTCCGGCTCGTACTCGGCGTCCGGGTCGTAGAAGTGCCCTTCGGGCAGGTCGTCGTAGTCGGCGAGACGGGCGGGCTCTCCACTGCCCCGGTCGCCGGCCATGGCGTTCACGTGTTGGCCGTCCATGCTCTGGTGGGCTGTCGTGGAAGTGCTCTGGGGGGCTGCGAAGGGGTGGACCGCTACGGAGCCGACAGCCTCGCGCCCCGAGGGACCCTGGCCCCGTGCAACCGCTCCTGGCCGACCTCCTCCGGGAGTAAATGTCGACTCATTCACAAGTCGTCTTACCTCCTTGGATGTGACCAGGAAACTTATCGATAGGTCAGCGTGGCACCATGCCGACGGTTGGCGACTCTATGGCGTGTCGGGCGTCCGCAGCAACACAATCCGCCGGACCCGGCCCGATGTGTCGGTAATGGAAGCCCCCGATGTCAAGAGTGCACAGCGCACAAGACGGATGTTTCGGGGGTGCGCGAATAGGTTAAAGGGTTACGTTCACGGCGAGTTGAGAGTTGGCCGCCGGGAGCCGCTCCCGGGACGCGTCGCACATGCGACCGGCCGGGCCCTGTAGAGAGGGCCCGGCCGGTCGTGCGGCGCTTGACGCGTGCGGTTGACGCCCTTTAGCCGAGGAGGGTGCGCAGCTCCACGTACTCCAGACCGTGGGCCTGGGCGACCTCGGGGTAGACGACCTTGCCGTCGTGGGTGTTCAGACCCTTGGCCAGCGCGGGGTCACGGCGCAGCGCCTCGACCCAGCCGCGGTTCGCCAGCTCCACGATGTAGGGCATCGTGGCGTTGGTGAGGGCGTAGGTGGAGGTGTTGGGCACCGCGCCGGGCATGTTGGCGACGCAGTAGAAGACCGAGTTGTGGACCTGGAAGGTCGGCTCGGCGTGCGTGGTCGGCTTGGAGTCCTCGAAGCAGCCGCCCTGGTCGATCGCGATGTCGACAAGGACACTACCGGGCTTCATCTTGGCGACCAGCTCGTTGGTGACGAGCTTGGGGGCCTTGGCGCCCGGGATCAGGACCGCACCGACGACCAGGTCGGCCTCGACGACGGCCTTCTCCAGCTCGTAGGCGTTGGAGACGATCGTCTGCACCTTGGTGCCGAAGATCTTGTCGGCCTCGCGGAGCTTGTTGATGTCCTTGTCGAGCAGGGTGACGTGGAAGCCGAGGCCCACGGCGATCTGCACCGCGTTCCAACCGGAGACGCCACCGCCGATGACGACGGCCTTGCCGGCCTGGACACCGGGGACGCCACCGGGCAGCACGCCGCGGCCGCCGGCCTGGCGCATCAGGTGGTAGGCGCCGACCTGCGGGGCGATCCGGCCCGCGACCTCGGACATCGGGGCCAGCAGCGGCAGCGCGCGGTTGGCGGTCTCGACCGTCTCGTAGGCGATGGCGGTGGTGCCGGACTCCAGCAGGGCGTCCGTGCACTCCTTGGACGCGGCCAGGTGGAGGTAGGTGAACAGGGTCTGGTCCTTGCGGAGGCGGTGGTACTCCTCCGCGATCGGCTCCTTGACCTTCAGCAGCAGGTCGGCGGTGCCCCAGACCTCGTCGGCGGTGTCGAGGATGGTGGCGCCGGCGGCGACGTACTCCTCGTTCGTGATGGACGAGCCGAGACCGGCGTCCTTCTCAATGACGACCTGGTGGCCGTTGCGGACGAGCTCGTGGACTCCGGCGGGCGTGATGGCCACGCGGAACTCGTTGTTCTTGACCTCGCGGGGGATGCCGACCTTCACGTCGATCACGGTCCTTGAATGAGAGCTTGCAGAAGGAATTATCCCTCATGCGATGCATGACGGAACTGACCGCGCCGTACGCGGCCTGACCAGTCTATTGAAGGACGTCACGTTGTCTAGCCTTGCAAAGACATAATTTTCCGGAAGGCCACTACCGATTTCGTAGGTCACTCGGGGTGCTCCTCCCGTCGCCGCTCCCCCGCCGCCCGATGCAGCCGTGCCGCTGCTGGGTCGCCGAGCCGGTCGAGGATCTCCGCAATCCGCAGCTGGAGGCGCACCTCCAGCGCCCCGTCGGCCGCCGCACGGGCGAAATCGAGGGCCTCCAGCAGGCTGCGCAGCGCCCCGTCGAGCTGCCCGACGTGCTCGTGGACGTCCGCCGCCACCTCCGCCGCACGCGCCTGACCTGCGGCATCGCCGAGCCTGCGGGAGGTCCGGGCGGCCGCCCGGCAGTCCTTCAGCGCCTGCTCATGGCGGCCGGCGCGGCCGTGCGCGGCACCGATCCGGGCGTGCAGCCGGGCCGCGTCGGCCCGCTCGCCCCGGGCCAGCCGCAGCTCCAGCGCCCGCCCGTACCAGTCCGCGGCCCGGACCCAGTCGCCCAGCTCGGTGTAGGTGTCGCCCAGCGACTCCAGCGCCCGGCCGGTGGCCAGGGGATCCTTGACCGCGCGAGCCGACTCCAGGGCCCCCCGGTAGCGGGTGAGCGCCTGCTCCTGTCGGCCGGCCCCGGCGTCCAGGTCGCCGAGGTTGAGCAGGGCGGCGGCCCGCTCGCGCGGCAGGGCGCGCCGCTCGGCGACCTCAAAGAGCAGCGCATGCAGGGTGTAGAGGTCGGGCGCGGCGGCCTCGGGGCCGTAGTGGGCGAGCAGGGCGCGGGTCAGCGAGGTGATCAACCGCCGGTCCAGCGTGTCGAGTTGGCCGTCCGCGACGGCCATCCGGGCGGCGTCCAGCAGGGCGCCGCGGCGGGTGTGCAGCCAGTGCGCGGCGGCGGCCCTGGTGGCGAAGCGCAGCGAGCGGGGCAGCTCCCCGGCCCTGCGGCGGGCGGGCGAACCGGATGGTTCGGCGGCCGCCCGGCACGACTGGACCAGTCGCACCGTCCGCTCCAGCATCCGGGCCCGGGCCAACTGCACGTCGGCCGGCCGCTCTTGTCCGTGGATCAGTTCCCGGGAGAACGGCACGAGGCAGCCGGGGAGCCGGTAGCGGGGACCGATCGCGGCGTCGGCGGGCGGGACGTGCGGGCCGTCGTCCTCGGGGACCGGCCGCACCAGGCCGAGCGCGGCGAAGTCGTGCAGCACCGCGGCGGCGGCCGGGACCGTGCAGCCGCCCAGCGCGGCGGCGGTGTGCGGATCCACCAGGCCGTCCGGCGCGAGCGTGGCCAGGCGCAGTATCCGGGCGGCGGGTTGGGGCAGCGCGTCGTAGGTGAGGCGGAAGGCGCGGTGCAGGGGGCGGTCGCCGGCCGGCAGGTCCGGCGGCAGCGGGACGGCGAGCAGCGCCTGGCGCAGGTCGGCGACGGAGAGCTTGGGACGGGCGGCGAGCCAGGCGCCCGCCAGTATCAGCGCCGCGGGCTGGCCGCCGCACTCCTCGGCGACGGCCTCCGCGGTCCGCGGATCGACGGTGACCCGGGTCGGTCCCGCGTAGTGGCACAGCACCTCGACGGCGGCCGCGGTGTCCAACCCGCCCAGGGCGCAGGGCCGGACGTCCGGGATGCCGGTCAACGGGCCCTGCGAGACCACCACGACCAGGCAGTCCGGGGCGTCCGGGATCAGCGGTTCGACGTGCTCGGCGCCCGGCGCGTCGTCCAGCAGGAGCACCGTCCGCCGCCCGGCCAGCGCGGTGCGCACCGCCTCGGCCAGTTCGTCCTCGTCGGCGCCCGGCGGGGCGTCGGCGCCGAGCTCGGCGAGCAGGTCGCGGGCGGTCCGGGCGAGGCCCGTCGGGGCGGCGTCCCGGCCGGTCAGGACGGCGCGCAGCACCCCGTCCGGGTACTCGTCGGCGATCTCCCGCAGCAGCGCCTCGGCCAGGGTGGTGCGGCCGGAGCCGGGGCGGCCGGCGATCAGCAGGACGCGGCTGCGGGCGCCCCGGCGACCGGTGAGGGTGTCCAGGCCGGCCCGCCCGATGTCGGCGCGCAGCGCCTTGAGTTCATGGCGGCGGCCGGCGAATCCGGGGAGGCCGGAGCGGGCGGCGGCAGCGTCCTGGCGGGGCAGCGTCGCCCGCCGTTCCCGGGCCGCCGCGCCGGGCCCGCGCGCCGCGTCCGGCGCACGGTGCCCCCCGTCCACCGCCTGGTCCGTCACCGGTCACCCTCCCGTCCGCCCGCGCGCTTGGGTTCCCGTCGCGGGCGCGTACGGGAACCCTGTCGAGCGTAGTTCACGATCCGTCACACACCGTGCGGAGCAGGGCTGTTGGGTCACTCGATCGGATCGGCCGATCATCCGACCGGGAGACGGAGGGGCCCCGGGCCGGGGCGGCGGCACCCGGCCCGGGGTCAGGCCGCGAAGGGACGGGCTGGCCAGGGCGCGTCGGCCGGCCGGAGGGCGTCCAGGCCGTCGCCGGCGCGTGCCGCGGTGAGCGCCAGCACTCCCACGACCAGGCAGTTGTTGTGCAGCTCGCCGGCGAGCACCCCGCGGACCAGCTCGTCCGCCGACACCCGCGCCAGCTCCATGTCGGCCTCCTCCTCGGAGACCTCGAAACGCTCGCCCTCGGCCTCGGACAGCCCGCGGGCGAGGAAGATCCGCACCGCCTCGTCGCAGCCGCCCGGGGTGGTGTAGACGTCGGTCAGCACCCGCCAGTCCTCGGCCTCGACGTGCGCCTCCTCGTACAGCTCGCGCTGTGCGGCGTGCAGCGGGTTCTCCCCGGGGACGTCGAGCAGGCCGGCGGGGATCTCCCACAGCTTCTGCCGCACCGGATGGCGGTACTGGCGCAGCACCAGCACCTGGCCGGCGTCGTCGAGGGCGAGGACCGCCACCGAGCCGGGGTGGACCTGGTAGTCGCGGGTGGCGGTGGAGCCGTCCGGCATCACGACCCGGTCGGTGCGCACGCTCGTCTTCGCCCCGGTGAACGGCGTGGTGGTCCCGGTGACCGTCCATTCCTCCGGGGTGTCCTTGATCGCCATGCGCGTCCTCCTGTAGGTGCCTGTGCCACAACGGAAACCGGGGTACCGCCCCACGAGGTGAGGCCGTACCCCGGCAACCGTATCCGGCGTGTCGGCGCCTACTTCTTGGCGCCCGGCTTCCGGGCCGCCTGCTGCCGCTCGACGGCTGCCTTCACCAGGCCGGCGAAGAGCGGGTGCGGACGGGTCGGGCGGGACCGCAGCTCCGGGTGCGCCTGGGTGGCGACCAGGTAGGGGTGGACCTCGCGCGGGTACTCGACGTACTCGACCAGCTTGTTGTCCGGGGAGGTGCCGGAGAACTGCAGGCCGGCCTTCTTCTCCAGCTCGCCGCGGTAGGCGTTGTTGACCTCGTAGCGGTGGCGGTGGCGCTCCTCGACGTAGGGCTCGCCGCCGTAGACCTCGCGGACGATGGAGCCCTCGGCGAGCTTGGCCGGGTACATGCCCAGCCGCATGGTGCCGCCCATGTCGCCCTCGCCGGCGACGATGTCCATCTGCTCGGCCATCGTGGAGATCACCGGGTGGGTGGCGGCCGGGTCGAACTCGGTGGAGTTGGCACCCTCGATGCCGGCGAGGTTGCGGGCCGCCTCGATCACCACGCACTGCAGGCCCAGGCAGAGGCCGAGCAGCGGGAGCTTGTTCTCGCGGGCGTAGGTGATCGCGCCGACCTTGCCGTCCACGCCGCGGTCGCCGAAGCCGCCGGGGACGCAGACCGCGTCGCAGTCGGAGAGCTGCGCACGGGCGCCGGCCGGGGTCTTGCAGTCGTCGGAGGTGACCCACTTGATCTTGACGCGGGCCTTGTTGGCGAAGCCGCCGGCGCGCAGCGCCTCGGTGACCGAGAGGTAGGCGTCGGGCAGGTCGATGTACTTGCCGACCAGCGCGATCTTGACCTCGTGGTCAGGGTTGTGGACGCGGTCGAGCAGGTCCGCCCACTGGGTCCAGTCCACGTCGCGGAACGGCAGGTCCAGCTTGCGGACGACGTAGGCGTCCAGGCCCTCGGCGTGCAGGACCTTGGGGATGTCGTAGATCGAGGGGGCGTCGATGGCGGCGACCACCGCGGCCTCGTCGACGTCGCACATCAGCGAGATCTTGCGCTTGATGGCGGTGGGCACCTCGCGGTCGGCGCGCAGCACGATCGCGTCGGGCTGGATGCCGATGTTGCGCAGCGCGGCGACCGAGTGCTGGGTCGGCTTGGTCTTCAGCTCGCCGGACGGGCCGATGTAGGGGAGCAGCGAGATGTGCACGACGAAGACGTTGTCCCGGCCGACCTCGTGGCGGACCTGGCGGACGGTCTCCAGGAACGGCAGCGACTCGATGTCGCCGACGGTGCCACCGACCTCGGTGATCACGACGTCGACGTCCTCGGTCGCCATCCGCCGGATGCGGTGCTTGATCTCGTTGGTGATGTGCGGGATGACCTGCACGGTGTCACCGAGGTACTCGCCGCGCCGCTCCTTGGCGATCACGGTGTTGTAGACCTGGCCGGTGGTGACGTTGGCCGAGCCGTCGAGGTCGACGTCGAGGAAGCGCTCGTAGTGGCCGATGTCCAGGTCGGTCTCGGCGCCGTCGTTGGTGACGAAGACCTCACCGTGCTGGAACGGGTTCATCGTCCCGGGGTCGACGTTGAGGTAGGGGTCGAGCTTCTGCATCGTGACCCGCAGACCGCGCGCCTTCAGGAGCGCACCCAGGCTGGAGGCGGTGAGCCCCTTGCCGAGCGAGGAGGCGACGCCCCCGGTGACGAAGAGGTGCTTGGTCGTCGTGGATTTGGGCGGCATGGCCAAGAGGGGGCTCCCGTGGTCGCGAGGTGGAGAGGTGCGATGCGGCGCCGACCCTGGGATTCAGGGGGTGCCTTCGCTGCGGTTCGGGGGTGCCGCATTTCTGCTGGGGCCCACCGGTCCACGGGGTACCAGGCTATCAGCGACCGGGCATGGTCGCGTCCGGCCACGCACCGGAGGGGGTTGTTCCGCAGGCCACCCTTTCGGAGCACCCCCACTCGACGTGAGCGTCGCGCGCAGCACTCCCCTGCGTCGTATCCTGCTCGGACACTCGCTACGAGCCGTCCGGGAAGGCACCACCCTGCCCCAGCCACCGCTGGGTGGGGGTGCCCCCAGCGATAGCTGGGGGAGTGCCCCCAGCCCGATTTCCGGTCCCGCTGCTCGGCGACGTTTCATGGGCAGGACGGACAGCACACAACGTCCCATGGGGGGCGTGACTCCAGTTCGACGGGAGATGCACGTGGCCGGGCGCATCGAGGACTACGCACTTATCGGTGATATGCAGACCGCCGCTCTCGTGTGCCGGGACGGCACGGTCGACTGGCTGTGTCTGCCGCGTTTCGACTCACCGGCGGTCTTCGCGGGGCTGCTGGGCACCGAGGAGCACGGCTTCTGGCGGATGGGCCCGGCCGGTGGGGACGGCGGCCCGCGGGCCGCGGACCGGCGGCGCTACCGAGGGGATTCACTCGTCCTGGAGTCCGAGTGGGACACTCCGCGCGGTACCGTCCGGGTGATCGACTTCATGCCGCCGCGGGACGGCGCGCCGCAGGTGATCCGGATCGTGGAGGGCGTCAGCGGTCGCGTCCCGATGCGGTCGGAGCTGCGGATGCGGTTCGCGTACGGCTGGGTGGTGCCCTGGGTCCACAAGGTCGACGGCCGGACCGTGGCGGTCGCCGGGCCGGACGCGGTGTGGCTGGACACCTCCGCCGAGACCTACGGCAAGGACCTGACGACGTACTCGGACTTCACGGTGTCGCCGGGCGAGCGGATCGCGTTCACGATCAGCTGGCAGCCCTCGCATCAGGAGCCGCCGGCCCTGGCCGAGCCGGAGCAGTCGCTGGAGGCGACCGAGGACTTCTGGCGGGAGTGGGTCGAGCACTGCACCTACCACGGGCCCTACCGGGACGCGGTGGTGCGCTCGCTGATCACGCTCAAGGCGCTGACGTACGCGCCGACCGGCGGGATCGTGGCGGCCCCGACGACCTCCCTGCCGGAGTGCATCGGCGGGGTCCGCAACTGGGACTACCGCTTCACCTGGCTGCGGGACGCGGCGATCACCCTGTCGTCGCTGCTGCGCACCGGCTACCGCGAGGAGGCCCGGGCGTGGCGCGAGTGGCTGCTGCGGGCGGTGGCCGGCGACCCGGAGAACCTCCAGATCATGTACGGCATCGCCGGTGAGCGGGAGCTGGGCGAGACCGAGCTCAAGTGGCTGCCCGGGTACGAGGATTCGCGCCCGGTGCGGGTCGGCAACGGCGCCGCCGGCCAGCTCCAGCTGGACGTCTACGGCGAGGTCACCGAGGCGCTGCACCTGGCGCACATGACCGGGCTGGCCCGCAACGACTACGCCTCGCTGCTCCAGATCAAGTTGATCGAGTGGGTGGAGAAGCACTGGGACGAGCCGGACGAGGGCATCTGGGAGGTGCGCGGACCGCGCCGGCACTTCGTCCACTCCAAGGTCATGACCTGGGTCGCGGTCGACCGCACGGTCAAGCTGATCGAGTCCGGGGACGTCGACGGCCCGCTGGAGCGCTGGAAGGACCTGCGGGAGACCATCCACCGGGACGTCTGCGAGAAGGGGTACGACAAGGAGCGGAACACCTTCACCCAGTCCTACGGGTCGGAGGAGCTGGACGCGTCGCTGCTGCTGATCCCGCAGGTGGGGTTCCTGCCGCCGGACGACAAGCGGGTGATCGGCACCATCGAGGCGATCCAGCGGGAGCTGTCCACCGAGGACGGGTTCGTGCTGCGCTACCCGACGGCCGGCGAGGGGCTCGGCGTGGACGGCCTCGAAGGCGACGAGGGGGCGTTCCTGGCCTGCTCGTTCTGGCTCGCCGACGACCTGGCGATGATCGGCCGGGTGGAGGAGGCCCGCAAGCTCTTCGAGAAGCTGCTCTCGCTCCGCAACGACCTGGGGCTGCTCGCGGAGGAGTGGGATTCCCGGCTCCAGCGCCAGGTGGGGAACTTCCCGCAGGCGTTCAGCCACGTTCCGCTGATCGACACGGCGCTGCGGCTGACCGCCAGCGGGGCGTACGGAGGTTAGTGCCCCCTTCGGGGCACCAACCTCCCGGCGGTCTTCGCTGCCGTCGGGGTCCGGCTGCCCGTGGTTCAGAACGGCGTCAGGGTGAGGGTCAGCTCCTTGGGGGCGCGGTCCTCGATGTAGGAGGCGAAGCCGGCGACGTCGTCGAAGGCGAAGCCGTACGCCTTGCCGTCCGACGTCGCGGCGTGCATGGCGCGGGCGTAGTGGTTGGTGAGCGGCTGCTGGTAGAAGGCGGCCGGGTCGGTGACGGGCTGGGCGGCGTGGGTCGCCAGGGTGGAGCGGTTGAGGGCGGCGCCCAGGACGGCGGCCACCGGGCCCCGGGTGCCGTCGTTGGGGGCGGCCAGGGTGCCGTCGCAGAAGAGGACGTCGCGGGTGGACGGTTTGTCGAAGGCGACCGTGCCGACGGGGGCACCCCCACCCCGGCCCTTGGGGCCTTGGGGGCCGGTGAAGGTGAGCCGGCCGCCGTCGGTCCGGCCGGTGAAGGTGCCTGCGGCGGTGGTGACGGTCAGGTCCTTGGCGGCGTACGCGGACCAGGCGGCGTCGACGGCGGGGGCGAAGTAGTCGGCGGCGAACAGGCCGCTGTCCAGGCCGTGGCCGGGGGCGATCACCCGCCGGTCGCCGACGACCAGGCGGTCGAAGCCCGCGGCGGCCCCGACGTCGGCGAAGATCCGGGCCCGGGCGCCGTCCTTGAGCGTGCCGGTGGTCTGGTCGGCGGCGCCGGTGAGCCGCAGGGCGAGCGGGACGCTGAACATGTCGACCATGGTGGTGTTGCAGTACATCCCGCCGGAGGTGTGGGTGAACTCGGCGCAGTCGTGCAGGACCTCGTAGTTGGGGTCGGTGGCGACCCAGCCCGCCGGGTAGGCCAGCGCGGGCCGGCCGCTGCCGTCGGCGACCGCCTTGATCTTGAGCTTGGCGCCCAGGCTGACGTAGATCCGGCCGGACATCGGGGGCAGCCCGAGGGTGGTGGGGCCGTTGGCGGCGAGCGGTATCGCGTAGTCGGTGTAGCCGTCCGGGCCGTTGTCGGCCAGGGCGACGGGGGCGGGGCGGCCGTCCGGGGTGACCCGGATCTGCTGGGTGCCGTCGTTGCCGAGGATGTAGATCCAGACGGAGCCGTTGGCGTAGGAGCCGGAGTTGTTGACGACGTGCAGCGGGAGGGGTGCCGCGGCGGGGCGGGCGGGGGCGCCGGCGGCGCGGCCGGCGAGGGCGGCGGCGGCAACGGTGGCGGCGCCGGCGGTGAGTCCGCCGAGCAGGGTGCGACGGGTGATCATGAGGCGGCTCCTTGTGGGGGGGTGGGGTGAGCGCTCTCGGTGGGACGTGCGGGCACCCTGCCCAGTTGTCGCCGATCTCGTCAAGTGGGCTGGCGGGGGCGGGAGTTGCGAAGCGCGCCGGGTGGGTCGGGGCGGCCCTTCCCCGGAGCCGCCGGGGACCATCCGGATCACATTCCTCCGGATGGTCGTACTCGCGGTAGCGTTCGCGCCATGGGGCCGTACGCGAGGACCGACGCCGACATCACGGTGCGCAGGGCGCTGGAACTGCCGGCGCTGCGGCGCGGCCTGCCGGAGGTGCTGGCCGGCGAGGACCGGCTGGGTCGGCCGGTGCGCTGGGTGCACGCCGGCGAGGTCCCGCACATCGCCTCGCTGCTCAAGGGCGGCGAGCTGCTGCTGACCACCGGCCTCGGAGTGGGCACCCGGCCGTCCGAGCAGCGCGCCTTCATCCGCAAGCTCGCGGACCGGGACGTCGCCGCGCTGGTCGTGGAGCTGGGCTCGCGGTTCGACGCGCTGCCGACTGCGCTGATCGACGCCGCGCGGGACTGCGGGCTGCCGCTGATCCAACTGCACCGCGAGGTCCCGTACGTCACGGTCACCGAGGAGATCCACACCGAGATCATCAACAGCCACTACAGCCTGCTGCGGCGCGCCGACGAACTGCTGCGGCGCTGCACCGGCGTGCTGCTGCGGGGCGGCGGCGCCCCGGAGGTGCTGCGGCTGCTCGCCGTCTTCACCGGCAATCCGCTGTGCCTGGAGGCACCCGACGGCAGCCCGCTGTACGCGGCCGGGCCGGAGGGCGAAGACGGCGGCGCGGACGCCGACCCCCTGCTGGCCTGGGAGGGGCTGCGGGAATCCGGCCTGCGGATCGAGGTGCCCGGCGGCGGGCACGGGCCCGACACGGTACGCGCCCGCCTGGTGCTGCTCCCGGTGAACGGGCCGCTGGAGCCGGTGCACCGGATCGCCGCCGAGCGGGCCGCCGATCTGCTGGCCGTGGTGATGCTCCAGTCCCGGCAGGAGGAGGTGCTGGCCGCCCGGGGCCGCGGGGACTTCCTCGCCGAGCTCGCCGAGGGCCGGATCTCCGCGTCCGAGGCGCCGGCGCAGGCCCGTCTGCTGGGATTCCGGCCGGGCGCCGACCCGGTGCTGCCGGTGGTGATGCGGCTGCCGGCCGCGCTGCCCTCCCCCGGCAGCTGGGCGGTGCTCGCCCAGGCGCTGCGCGAGGAGCTGGCCGCCCCCGGCGTGCCGGTGCTGCTCGGCGTGCGGCCCGTGGAGGGCCGGGTGCCGCTGCTGGTGGCGCTGCGGGCGGGCCAGGACCGGGCGGCGCTGGCCGACCGGGTCGCCGAGGCACTGCGGGCCGGGGTCGTCCGGGCCGGCCTGGACCGGCCGTCCGCGCACCGCCCGGTGGTGGTGGTCGGCACGGCGGGCGACTGGGCGGCGGCCGGCCCCGGGCTGCGGCACGCGGCGGAGGCGGCGGCCGCGGCCCAGGGCCTGCCGGAGGCGTCCTGGTACGACGCCCGTCGCCTGGACATCGAACTGCTGCTGTGGCGGATGCGGGAGCACGGCGAGCAGGGGGTGCTCACCGACTTCGTCGAGCGCGCCATCGGCCCGCTGCTGGCCCACGACCGGGGCGCCCGCCAGCCGCTGCTGCCGACCCTGGAGGCGTATCTGGCCAGCGCCGGCCGCAAGGCGGAGACCGCCCGCGATCTGAACGTCAACCGGCAGACCCTCTACGACCGGCTGGCGCGGATCGCCCAGCTGCTGGGGACCGACCTGGACGATCCGCAGACCGTGCTGGGGCTGCGGCTGGCGCTGCGGGCACGGCGGCACACCGAGCGGTAGGGCCCGTGCCGCCCGGCGGCCGGGGTCAGGCCGACCGTTCCGCCGACCGCGGCTGGGTCAGCTCGTCGTAGACGCTGAGGACCTGGGTGACGGTGTCGTTCTCGCTGGGCCAGCCGGCGGCCTGGGCGCGGCCGGCCACGGCCAGCGCGTCCCGGCGCACCGGGTCGGCCAGCAGGTCGAGGACCGTGTGGGCCAGGGCGGCGGCGTCGCCGTAGCGGACCAGGGCGGCGGCCCGGCCGACCAGTTCGGGGGTGCCGCCGGTGTCGGTGGCCACCAGGGGGACGCCGGCGCGCAGCGCCTCCTGGGCGATCAGCGAGCGCGCCTCCCAACGGCTGGGCAGCACCACCAGGTCGGCGGCGGCGAGGAGTGCGGGCACGTCGTCGCGGCGGCCGAGCAGTTGGACGGGCAGCCGTTCGCTGTCGATCCGGCGCTGCAGCGCGGCCCGTTGGCCGCCCTCGCCGGCGATGGCGAGCAGCGGCTGGGGGTCGAGCCCGCACCAGGCGTGGGCCGCGTCCAGCAGCAGGTCATGGCCCTGGGCGGGGTCGAGCCGGCCGACCGCGAGCAGCAACGGCCGGTCCACCACGCCCAGTTCGGCGCGCTCCTTGTCGCGGCTGCGGTCGGGATCGGCGGCGGCGGCCCGGCCGGGCCGGGGGCGCGGGATGGCGACCGGCGCGAGGCGGGCGTCCCGGGCGCCCCGTTCGCGCGCCCGGTCGACGAGGTCGGAGCAGACGCCCAGGACGACCGCCGCGGCCCGCGCCACCCGCCGCTCCATCAGGTGCACCAACCCGGCCCGCGCGCCCTCGGTGTGCGCCTTGGTGTGCCAGGTGATGACGAGCGGGACCCTCCCGCCGCGCGGGCCGCGCAGCCCGCGCAGCGCCATCGACGCGCGCAGCCCCGCCCGCAGGCCGTGCGCATGGACCAGGTCGGTGTCCCAACAGGCGCCGCGCAGGGCGGTCATGCTCGCCGGGTCCATCCGCGTGGCGACCGGCACGAACCGGGCGCCCGCCGCGGTGAAGCGGTACGCCTCCTCGGCCTCCGGTGGGGCGCACACGGTCACCCGGACCCCGCGGGCGGCCAGCCCCTCGGCCAGCGAACGGACGTGGGCGGCGCTGCCGGCTCCGCCGTGGCCGAGCACCTGGACCGTGCGCAGCGGCGCGAGCCCGTGCGGCGGGGTCGGGGTGCTGATCACGACGTCGGGCTCCTGGGTCGGGGGTGCGGTACGGACCGTACCGGCGGGGCGGTTTGGCACTGCGAGGTGCTGCGATGTGCCGGATCGGAGCGACGCACCGGCCTGCGGACAGGTCGGGGCGGGCACGCTCCGGCACCGCGCACCGCGCCCAGGATGCCAGTCCGGCGGCGTCAATTCGGCACCGTGCGGACGCCGTTCCGGTGGGAAGTCTCACCCGCCGTTCCCCGGATTCACCCACATGGGCGACCCGGTGAGTGAGCGGACCGCAGCCCGAAAGGGGTGAAGCCACCCTTCCGGTCCACCTCCGGCGCTGTCCGGAACCCGCCCTTCACTGTCCGGATCGGGTCGCTCCGGATCTTCCGCGGGCCCTAGCGGCACCGGCGCTCTGACCGGGCCCGGTCAGAGCGCCCCGGCCAGCCGGCTGATCCGGTCGCCGGCGGCCGCCGCGGCGACCAGCGCGGCGGCGTGCGCGGCCAGCCCCGCGCGGCCTCCCCCGCTCTCGGCTCCGCTGGAGCGGGGGGACCCCCATCCCGCGACGGCGGCCACCCCCAGGGCGGCGCCGAGCGCATGCGCCCCGGCGTCCCCGAGCATCGTCCGCTCCCGGAGGTCGTCCGCGACGACCGCGGCGGCGGCGCCCATGGGGACGGCGGAGAGCGGACCGGCCGGCCCGCGGCGCAGCAGCCCCGGTGCGGCCAGGGCCAGCGCGGCGCCGGCGGCCCGGCCCGGCCGGACGTCCAGGAGGTTGACCAGGTGGGCCGAGCCGGCGATCACCACGCCGGCCAGCAGCTTGTCGGCCGGGCGGTCCTTGAGCAGGGCGCCGGCGGCGAGCCCGGCGGCGCCGATCCCGAAGAGCTTGACCGCGCCGCTGGTGACCTCGCCGTGCCGCAGCGCGGTCAGGTGTGCCCGGAAGCCGCGCCGCGGGTCCCCGGCGCCGGCGATGTCGTCGTAGGCCCCGCAGCCACCGGCGGCCAGGACGGCCAGCGCCGCCGCGCCACGGGCCCGGGCGGGCAGCCCCGGCGCGCCGGCCGCGGCCAGCGCGACGCCGAGCGCGGCGGCCGGGCCGGCGTGCAGGGTGACCGTCCGGCCCGCGTAGTTCTTCCGCTCCCACCGGGCGGCGCCGCCCGGTGGCCGGCGCCGCAGCGCCCCGTAGACCGCCCGGGTCGCGCCGGCCGCCGCGACCAGCGCCGCGCTCCGGGCCGGCGTCCCGCCGCCCGCTCCCATCGTCATCGTCCCTCCCCTTCTCGCCGTACCGGCGCCGCTACCGGCTGGTGCGGGCGGTCTCCAGCAGTTCCTCGGCGTGCGCGCGGGCCGTTTCGGAGTCCTCCTGGCCGGCCAGCATCCGGGACAGCTCGCGGATCCGGTCCTCGCCCTCCAGGACGGTGACGCCGCTGCGGGTCACCGACCCGTCGTTGGTCTTCTCCACCAGCAGCTGCCGGTCGGCGAACGCGGCGACCTGCGGGAGGTGGGTGACCACCACGACCTGCGCCGACTTCGCGAGCCTGGCCAGCCGCCGGCCGACCTCGACGGCCGCCTTGCCGCCGACGCCCGCGTCCACCTCGTCGAAGAGATAGGTCGGCACCGGGTCCGAGCCGGCGAAGACGACCTCCACGGCCAGCATCACCCGGGAGAGCTCACCGCCGGAGGCGCCCTTGGCGATCGGCCGGGGCGGGGCGCCCGGGTGCGGGGCCAGCAGGATCTCGACCTCGTCGGCGCCGGCCGGGCCGTAGGCCACGGTGCGGCCGTTCACCTCGATGCCGTCGGCCTCGTCGGCGTCCTCGGCGAGTTCGGCCTGGTGCAGGGCGACGCTCACCCGGGCGTGCGGCATGGCCAGTTCGCCCAGTTCGGCGGTGACCGCGTCCGCGAAGCGCTCCGCGGAGGCGGCCCGGGCGTCGGTCAACTGCTGGGCCAGTTCGCCCAGTTCGGCGCGGAGGGCGTCGCGCTCGGTGGTCAGCTCGGCGATCCGGTCGTCGTCGCCGTCGAGTTCGGCGAGCCGGGCGGCGCTCTGCTCGGCCCAGGCCAGCACCGCGGTGATGTCCTCGCCGTACTTGCGGGTGAGGTGGTTCAGGGCGGCGCGGCGCTCCTGCACGGCGGCCAGTCGCCGCGGGTCGGCGTCCAGGCCGTCCGCGTAGCCGGCGAGTTCGGTGGCGACGTCGGCCATCAGGATGCCGATCTCGCCGAGCCGGTCGGCCAGTGCGGCCAGGTCGCGGTCGTGGCCGCGGACCGACTCCAGGGCGCGGTGGGCGCCGGCGACCAGGGTGGTGGCGTCGACGCCCTCGGGGTCCTCGGGGTTGCCGGCCAGCGCGGCGTGCGCGGCGACCGCGGCGGACGCCAGCGCCTCGGCGTGGCCGAGCCGTTCGGCCTCGGCGGCGAGTTCGGTGTCCTCGCCGGGCAGCGGCTCGGTGGCGGCGATCTCGTCCAGGCCGAAGCGGAGCAGATCGGCTTCCTGGGCGCGCTCGCGGGCCCGGGTGGTCAGCTCGTCCAGCTCGGCGGCGACGGTGCGCAGCCGGCGGTGCGCGGCGGTGTACTTGGCGAGCGGGACGGCGACCGCGTCCCCGGCGTAGCGGTCCAGGGCCTGGCGCTGGCGGGCCGGCCGCAGCAGGCCCTGCTGGTCGGTCTGGCCGTGCACCGCGACCAGGTCGTCGGCGAGTTCGCCGAGCACCCCGACCGGTACCGAGCGGCCGCCCACATGGGCCCGCGAGCGGCCCTCGGCGGAGACCGTGCGGCTGATCAGCAGCGCACCGTCGTCCAGCTCCGCGCCGGCCTCCTCGGCCCGCACGGCCGCGGGGGACGAGGAATTGAGGACGATCCTGCCCTCGACCACCGCCGCCCGGGCGCCGATCCGCACCAGGGCGGGGTCCGCGCGCCCGCCCAGCAGCAGGCCGAGGCTGGTGACGACCATGGTCTTGCCGGCGCCGGTCTCGCCGGTCACCGCCGTGAAGCCCGGGGACAGCTCGACGACCGCGTCGTCGATGACACCCAGGGACCGGATCCGCATCTCCTCCAACACGGGTATGACCTTACGAGGTCCCGGGGCCGCCCCGCGACGGCCTCCCCCACACCGCTTCCCGGCTCCGGCCCCCGTCCCGCCCGGTCCGGACCCCTCGCAGGCCCGGGACGTGCGGAAAACCGCACCATGGAACGGGGTGGCCGCCGCAGTGCGCCCGGCCGGGCCCGAACGGCACGCTGACACAGCACCGCGGCCCGCGCCGCACTCCGCTCCGACTTCCCCGAGGTACTCCCATGAGTGACCCGGCAGCGCCCCGTCCGGCCCGCCGCCCGCGCACCGCCGTCCTCCTGGCCACCACGCTGGCCACCGTCACCGCGCTCACCGCCTGTGCCGCCCCGGCGGCCCCGGCCCGCGCCGCGGGGGCCGCCGCGCCCTCCCTGGACGGTGTCTGGCGGACGGACGGCTACGGCACCCTCGTCACGATCGAGGGCCGCACCCTGAAGACGTACCAGACCACCGCGATCAGCTGCCTGCCGGGCGCGGTCACCGGCAGCCGGGCCGGCGCCCCCGGCGCGGACGACACGCTCCGCTTCGCCGTGCCGGACTCCGCGCCGCTGACCGTGACCCCGGCGGGCCCCGACCGCGCCCGGACGGCCTTCGAGGACAACGTCGGCCACCACGCGCTGCGCCGGGCCGGGGCGCTGCCGAAGCGCTGCGGTGCCCGGCCGGCCCGGGACCCGCGGGCGGTCTTCGACGTCTTCTGGCAGACGTACGCGGAGAACTACCCGTTCTTCCGGGCGAAGGGCATCGACTGGAACGCGGTCCGGGACCGCTACCGCCCCCGGATCACCGCCACGACCACGGACGCCGAACTCTTCGCGGTGCTGCGCGCGATGATCGAGCCGCTGCACGACGCGCACACCCGGGTCGTCGCCGGACCGGACCGGTGGTTCGCCGGCAGCCGTCCCGGCACCGTGCTGCCCACGCCCGGGTTCACCGCCCGCGTCGACCGGGCGGTCGCCGCGAACCTCGGGCCGGGCGCCGTCCGGCGGCACTGGGCCGGCGGCCGGCTCTCCTACGCCGATCTGCCCGGCCGGATCGGCTACTTCCGGGTCACCCAGTTCGCGAAGTACACCGAGCAGGGCGACTACGCGGGGGACGTCGCCGAGCTCGACCGGGCGCTGGACGCGATCTTCACCAGGGCCCGCACCGAGGGCCCCACCGCGCTGCGCGGACTCGTCCTGGACCTGCGGCTCAACGGCGGCGGCTCGGACGCCCTGGGCCTGCGGATCGCCTCCCGGCTCTCCGACCGGCCCTACACCGCGTACCGCAAGCGGGTCCGGAACGACCCGCGGCACCCGGGCGGGTTCACCGCGCCGGAGCCGATCACCGTCCGTCCGCACCGCGGCCCGCTCTACACCGGACCGCTGGCCGTGCTCACCGGCCGGCTGACGATCAGCGCGGGCGAGACCTTCACCCAGTCCCTGATGGGCCGCTCCCCCGCGCCCACCCGGATCGGCGAGAACACCCAGGGCGTCTTCTCCGACGTGCTGGAGCGGGCGCTGCCGAACGGCTGGAGCTTCGGCCTGCCCGACGAGGAGTTCCTGACGGCCGACGGCCGGACCTTCGACGGCCCCGGCATCCCGCCCGCCGTCCGCACCCCGGTGTTCACCGACGCGGAACTGACCGCCGGGCACGACACCGCCCTGGCCCGGGCGCGGGAGCTGCTGGCGCGCGGCACCGGGGCGGCGTCGTCCTGACGAGGCCCTGTCGGGTCAGTGGGGCGCGCCCCGCCAGCCGGCCACCGGGAGGGCGAACTTGGCGACCAGCCGGTCGGTGAAGGAGGCGTGGTGCAACCGGGCCAGACGGACCGGGACCGCGCCGCGGCGGACCTCGACCCGGGCGCCGGCGGGGAGTTCGACGCTGCGCCGGCCGTCGCACCACAGCACCCCGTGCGGGGTCTTGGGCTGGACCTCGACGGCCAGCACCGAGGTCGGCGAGGTGACCAGCGGCTTGGCGAACAGCGCGTGGGCGCTGATCGGGACCATCAGCAGCGCCTCGACCTCCGGCCAGACGACCGGGCCGCCGGCCGAGAAGGCGTACGCGGTCGAGCCGGTCGGGGTCGCGCAGACCACCCCGTCGCCGCCGAAGCGGGAGACCGGCCGGCCGTCCACCTCGGTGACGACCTCCAGCATCCGCTCGCGGGCGGCCTTCTCCACGGACGCCTCGTTGAGCGCCCAGTCGGTGTGGACCACGGCGCCGTTGTTGCGCACCAGGACGTCGAGGGTCATCCGCTCCTCGACCTCGTAGGAGCGGGTGACTACCCGGTCGACGACCTTGTCGAGGTCGTCCCGCTCGGCCTCGGCGAGGAAGCCGACCCGGCCGAGGTTGACGCCGAGCATGGGCACGCCGGACGTCCGGGCGAAGTCGGCGCCGCGCAGCAGCGTGCCGTCCCCGCCGAGGACGACCAGCAGTTCGCAGCCCTCGGCCGCGCAGGGCTCGGTCTCCACGCGCTCGACCGGGTCCGGCAGCGGCAGGTCGGTGGCCTCCTCGGCCAGTACCCGCACTCCGATCCCGCTGCGCAGCAGCCCCTGGACGACGAGTTCGGCGCTGCGGATGGCCGCCGGGCGCCCGGTGTGCGCGAGCAGGAACACCGTCCGCCCGGCGCCGCTCTGCGGTGCTGCGCTGCCTTCAACTGCCTGGGTAGTGGTCAACTGGGCCCCTCCGCCACTGCACGGTCGACATCCGCCGGGTCGAGTGCAGGCGCCCCGGCGCGCAGCCACAGAAAGTACTCGACATTGCCCGAGGGACCGGGCAACGGGCTCGCGGTCACGCCGAGGACGCCCAGCCCCAGCCCGGCCGCGCGGTCCGCGACGCCGCGCACCGCCTCGGCCCGCAGCGCCGCGCTGCGCACCACGCCGCCGCTGCCCAGCCGCTCCTTGCCGACCTCGAACTGCGGCTTGACCATCAGCACCAGGTCGGCGTCGGGCGCCGCGCAGCGCACCAGCGCGGGCAGGACCAGGCCCAGCGGGATGAAGGAGAGGTCGCCGACGACCAGGTCGACGGGCCGGTCGTCGATCTGATCGAGGGTCAGCTCGCGGACGTTGGTGCGGTCCTTGACGGTGACCCGCTCGTCGCTCTGCAGCTGCCAGGCGAGCTGTCCGTAGCCGACGTCCACCGCGACGACATGGCCGGCGCCGGACCGCAGCAGGACGTCGGTGAAGCCGCCGGTGGAGGCGCCGGCGTCGAGCGCCCGGCGGCCCTCCACGCGCAGCCCGCGCGGGACGAAGGCGGCCAGCGCCCCGGCGAGCTTGTGACCGCCGCGCGAGACGTACTCCGGGTCGCTCTCGTCCGCCCGGACGACCAGGGCCGCGCTGGTCTCCACCTGGGTGGCCGGCTTGGTCGCGGTCGCCCCGCCGACGGTCACCCGGCCCGCGGCGATCAGCTGGCTCGCGTGCTCCCGCGAGCGGGCCAGCTTGCGGCGCACCAGCTCCGCGTCGAGACGGCGTCGTGCCACTCCTGCCACCTGTGGTTCAGCTCCTACTGGTCGGGACGGTCGTGCGTCGGGGACGGGGACGGGGCGGGCGGCCCGGGGTGCTGGTCGAGGCCGGCCAGCACGTCGCGCAGTCCACGGTGGACATCCTCGTACATGTCCAGGTGGCCGCTCACCGGGAGGTGGTCGGCTTCGGCCAGGCGCCGCAGGCCGCCGTCGACCGCGGCCTGGCCGGTGGGGGTCACCGCCGGCCCGAGCGGCCGCGGGCCGGCCGGCTCGGCGGGCTCCGTGACCTCGGGGGCCTGCTGGGGGGCCGGCTCCGGTGCGGCGTCCGGGGTGTCGGGGGCCGCCTGCACCGGGCCGTTCGTCGGGTCTGCCATGCCCCCGACGCTACCTCGGCCGTGCGCCCCCGGCCGTCCGTGACCTGGCGTATCGTCGGGCCCGATGGCAACTCTCGACCAGTGCCGCGCCGCGCTCGACCGGCTGGCCCACAACCTTGCGTCGGCGGACGGCGAGGTGCGCAGCGCCACGGCGCTCGACCGCTCCGTCAGCTGCCGCATCACCGACCTCGACACCACCTTCGTCGGCCGGCTGGCCGACGGCAGCCTGCGGGACGTGATCTGCGTCGCCGGACCGCCGCCTCAGAAGGCCGAGATCCGGCTGGCGATGACCGGGGACGACCTGGTCGCGCTGGTGGACGGCCGGCTCAACTTCGCCCGGGCCTGGGGCAGCGGCCGGGTGAAGCTGGAGGCCGGCCTGCGCGACCTGCTGCGGCTCAGGTCGCTGCTGTAGCCGACGCCGCCGCGGCGGCCTCCCGGGGCCGGCGGGCGGCCGGCACGACCAGCGGGGTGCCGGTCTCGGGGTCGTCGATGATCCGGCAGTCGATGCCGAAGACCCGGCCCACCAGGTCGGCGGTGACGATGTCCGACGGCGCGCCCTCGGCGATCACCTCGCCGTCCTTCATCGCGATCAGGTGGGTGGCGTAGCGGGCCGCCTGGTTGAGGTCGTGCAGCACCGCGACCAGGGTGCGGCCCTGCTCCTCGTGGAGGGTGGCGCACAGGTCCAGCACCTCGATCTGGTGCTGGATGTCGAGATAGGTGGTCGGCTCGTCGAGGAGGAACAGCGGGGTCTGCTGGGCCAGCGCCATGGCGATCCAGACCCGCTGCCGCTGCCCGCCGGAGAGCTCGTCGACGTAGCGGTCGGCCAGCGCGGCCACGCCGGTCGCGGCCATCGACTCCTGGACGATCCGCTCGTCCTCGGCCGACCACTGGCGCAGCAGTCCCTGGTGCGGGTAGCGGCCGCGGGCCACCAGGTCGGCGACGGTGATGCCGTCGGGGGCGACCGAGGACTGCGGCAGCAGGCCCAGCGTGCGGGCGACCTGCTTGGCCGGCAGCGAGGAGATCGTCTGGCCGTCGAGCAGGACCGCGCCGGCGGTCGGCTTGAGCATCCGCGACAGCGCGCGCAACAGCGTGGACTTGCCGCAGGCGTTGGGGCCGACGATGACGGTGAAGGAGTGGTCGGGGATGGCGACCGAGAGGTTCTCGGCGATGGTCCGCTGGTCGTAGGCGAGGGTGAGGCCCTCGGCCGTGAGACGGCTCACTGGATGGCTCCTGAGGTGATGGGGGTGGTCGGATCGCTGGGGTCGCCGGGGGCCGCGATGACGGGCGGCCGGCCGCTCACACCCGTCCCGCCTTCCGCTCGGCGACCAGCAGCCACAGCAGATAGCCGCCGCCGAGGACGCCGGTCAGCACGCCGACCGGCAGTTGGTCGGCGCCGAAGAGCCGCTGGGCGGCCCAGTCCGCGCCGACCAGCAGCGCGGCGCCCATCAGCGCGGCGGGCAGCAGGTTGGGGCCGGGCGCGCGGGTCAGCCGGCGGGCGAGTTGGGGTGCGGTGAGGGCCACGAAGGAGATCGGGCCGGCCGCGGCGGTACCGGCCGCGACGAGGACCACGGCGACCAACAGGACGGTGATCCGCACCCGTTCGGTGCGGACGCCCAGCGCGGCGGCCGCGTCGTCGCCCATCTCCAGCATCCGCAGCGGCCGCCCGCACAGCAGCGCCACCGGGACCAGCACCGCGCAGACCGCGGCCAGCGGGCCGACCTGGCTCCAGTCGCGGCCGCTCAGCGAGCCGGTCATCCAGAGGGTGGCCCGGGCCGCGTCGTAGAGGGTGGACTTCGTCAGGAGGTAGAGCACGACGGCGTAGAGCATGGCGGCGGTGCCGATGCCGACGAGGACGAAGCGGTAGCCGTGGACGCCGCGCTTCCAGGCGAGCAGGAAGATGGCCAGGCCGGTGACCACGCCGCCGACGACCGCGCCGGCGGCCACCGCGCGGGGCTCGCCGTGGAACCACACGAGGACGACCAGCGCACCGACCGAGGCGCCCTGGGAGAGTCCGAGCATGTCCGGGCTGCCCAGCGGGTTGCGGGAGACGGCCTGGAAGGCCGCGCCGGCGATCCCGAAGGCGGCGCCGACCAGCAGCCCCACCAGCACCCGCGGCAGCCGCAGTTCGTGCACGATGAACTCCTGGCCGGTGGTGCCGCCGCCGGTCAGGGTGGTGAGCACCTCCGAGGGGGTCATCGGGTAGTCGCCGGAGCCGATCAGGGCGACGGTGGCGGCCACCGCGACGGCCAGCAGCAGCGCCCCGGACAGGACGGCGCGCAGGTCCAGGCGGAGCGAGAACCCGCCCGCGGTCCGCACCACCCGGGTCCGCCGGCCGACCGGCGCCCCGCTCCGCGGCCCGGCCGCGGCGGTCTCCCCCGGCCGTCCCGCGGTCCCGGACCCGTCCGACCTCACTGTCGCGTGCATTTGCACTGCCTCTCCTCGCTCGCCGCGTCCGCTCACAGCGCACCCCCGCTCGCTTCTCCGCCCGCGCGGCGCAACAGCGCGCCTCTCGTACCCGTCAGCAGCCCGGCGGCCGCGCGTGCGACGCTCACAGCGCACCCCCGCTCGCTTCTCCGCCCGCGCGGCGCAGCAGCGCGCCTCTCGTACCCGTCAGCAGCCCGGCGGCCGCGCGTGCGACGCTCACAGCGCACCCCCGCTCGCTTCTCCGCCCGCGCGGCGCAGCAGCGCGCCTCTCGTACCCGTCAGCAGCCCGGCGGCCGCGCGTGCGACGCTCACAGTTGGGCCATCCGCCGGCGTCGGACGAGGAGGACGAAGACCGGGCCGCCGAGGACGGCGGTGACGATGCCGACCTGGAGTTCGCCGGGCCGGGCCAGCACGCGCCCGAGCACGTCGGCGCCGACCAGCAGCACCGGCGAGAGCACCGCCGAGTACGGCAGGATCCAGCGCAGGTCCGGCCCGGTGAGGACGCGGACCGCGTGCGGCACCATCAGGCCGAGATAGACGATCGGGCCGCAGACCGCGGTGGCCCCGCCGCACAGCAGGGTGACCGCGAGCATGGCCAGCACCCGGGTGCGGGTCAGGCGGGCGCCCAGTGCCCGGGCCTGGTCGTCGCCGAGCGCAACGGCGTTGAGCGGGCGGGCGAGCAGCAGCGCGAGCAGCGCGCCGACGGCCAGGAACGGCGCGATCCGCGTCACCGTCGGCAGGGTCGCGTTGGCCAGCGAGCCGACCGTCCAGAACCGCATCCGGTCCAACGCCGCGGAGTCCATGAGGTTGACGGCGTTGAGGTAGCCGGTGAGGACGGCGGTCAGCGCGGTGCCGGCCAGCGCGAGCCGGACCGGGGTGACGCTGCGGGTGCCGCCGAGCACGTGGACCGCGACGGAGACCAGCGCGGCACCGGCGAAGGCGAACCACACATAGCCGGTCAGCGAGGTGACGCCGAGGAAGCTGATGGCGGAGACCACCGCGGCCGAGGCGCCGGCGTTGATGCCGAGGATGCCGGGGTCGGCGAGCGGATTGCGGGTGAGCGCCTGCATGACGGTGCCGGCCAGGCCGAGCGCGGCGCCGACCAGCAGTCCGAGGAGCGTGCGCGGCAGCCGTACATCGCGGATGACGACGTCGGTGTCGGAGCCGGAGTAGTGGAACACCCCGTGCCAGACCTGGTCGACGGGGATCGCCTTGGCGCCGACGGCGATGCCCAGGACGGCGACGACGGCGAGGAGCACGAGGCAGGCGGCCAGTCCCGCGGCGCGGGCGGCAGGCCGCCGCCGGGGTGCGGTGGGGGCCGTCGCCGCGTCGGTGGGACTGTCGACGGGAGGACTGTCAACCAACACGCCAGTTAGGTTAGCCTACCCTCACAAGCAGTCGATCTACCGGCCCTTGTGGTTCGGCCCGTCCGCCATGCCCGTTGGGGCGCTCCGCCTCCAGAGAGAAGCACGCACGTCATGAGAACCCCCCGAAGCGTATCCCCGTCCCGACGCGGTGTCCTGGCCGCCGGCGGTGCCCTCGGCATCGGTGCGCTGCTCGCCGCCTGCGGGGGGAGCAAGGGGTCGGGAGGGTCCGGGGGTTCCGACGGCGGCGGCAAGGGCGGCCCGTGGTCCTTCACCGACGACCGCGGGCGGAAGGTCTCGCTGCCCCGGACACCGCACCGGATCGTCGCCTTCACCGGCAGCGCCGCGGCCCTGCACGACTTCGGGATCGACGACCGGATCGTCGGCGTCTTCGGCCCCACCAAGCTGCCGAACGGCAGGCCCGACCCGCAGGCCGGCGACCTCGACGTCGACAAGGTCACCATCCTCGGCAACGCCTACGACCAGTTCAACGTCGAGAAGTACGCCGGCCTCGGCCCCGATCTGCTGGTCACCAACATGTACGAGCCGGACGCGCTCTGGTTCGTCCCGGACAGCAGCAAGGACAAGATCACCAAGCTGGCCGGGTCCGTGGCCCTCACCGCGTCGCGGGTGCCGCTGGACCGGATCATCGGGCGGTACGCGGAGTTCGCCGCGTCGCTCGGCGCGGACCTGAAGGCCAAGAAGGTCACCGACGCCAAGGCCCGCTTCGAACAGGCCGCGGCACGGCTGCGCAAGGCCGCCGCCGCCCACCCGGTCAAGGTCCTCGCCTGCTCCGGCAGCGCCGACTTCTTCTACGCCTCCAACCCCGGCATCAGCGCGGACCTGATGTACTTCAGATCCCTCGGCGTGGACCTGATCGTCCCCGACCACCTCGACAAGGGCGGCTACTTCGAGAGCCTGAGCTGGGAGAACGCCGACAAGTACAAGGCCGACGTCCTCCTGCTGGACAACCGGACCGCCACCCTCCAGCCCAAGGACCTGGCCGCCAAGCCGTCCTGGGCCGGACTGCCCGCCGTGAAGGCCGGCCAGATCACCCCCTGGGCCAGCGAGCCGCGCTTCTCCTACGCCGGCGCCGCCCCGCTCCTGGAGTCGCTCGCCCAGGCCATCGAGCACGCGAAGAAGGTCAACTGACGCACCGCCGGGCCGGCTTCGCCGCCGGCCCGGTCACCCCACCCCGCCCCGCACCGTCCCGGGAGGTTCCCGAATGACCGCGACCGCCACCCCCACCACCGCGCCGTTCCGCTTCTTCGACGTCCAGGTCGCCCGCACCCGGCGACTGGGCCCCTCCATGGTCCGGATCACCTTCACCGGCGAACGGCTGGAGGAGCTGGTGTCCGGCGGCCGGGACCAGCGCTTCAAGCTGTTCCTCCCGCAGCCCCACCAGACCGCGCCGGTCTTCGACGACATGGGGGACGGCTGGTACACCGCCTGGCGGGCGCAGGACCCGGCCGAGCGCCCGGTGATGCGCTCGTACACGATCCGCGAACAGCGCCCCGCCCCTTGCGAGTTCGACGTGGACTTCGCGCTGCACGGCGCCGACGAGCCGGCGTCGCCCGCCCTCGCCTCCGGCGGGCCGGCCAGCCGCTGGGCGCTCCGGGCCCGGCCGGGCGACCGGCTGACCGTCCTCGCCCCGGCCGTCGAGGACAACGGCGGCGTGGACTTCCGGCCGCCGCCCGGCACCGACTGGATCCTGCTGACCGGCGACGAGACCGCCCTGCCGGCCATCGCCGGGATCCTGTCCTGGCTCTCGCCCGGCACGGTGGCCAAGGTGTGGATCGAGGTAGGGCACGAGGACGACCGGCAGCCGCTGCCGACCTTCGCCGACGTCGAGGTCACCTGGCTGGTCCGCCCCCACGGCCGCGACGGCGCGGACGGCGGGCCCGTCCTGGACGCGCTGCGCGCCGCCGACCTGCCCGAGGGCACCCCGTACGCCTGGATCGCCGGCGAGGCCGGCACCGTCAAGGCGACGCGCCGGCATCTCGTCGGGGAGCGCGGATTCGACCGCCGCGCGGTGAAGTTCACCGGCTACTGGCGGCGCGGCGCCACCGAGGAGGACCTGATCGCGGAGCTGACCGCGGCCGCCACGGCCGCCGCCGGCAAGGAGTGACCTGCCGGCCCGCCGGTCCCCCGCACGGGCCCCGCCGCTCCTCGCGACGGGGCCCGTCGGCCCTCCGACCCGGGCCGCAAGTTATGTGACGTGTCGTCACATACCGAGCGTGCGCAGGGACTTGGCTGCGTCCACCGGGCAACTCCCGGTGCCCGCCGCGGTCCAGGCCGCAGCGCACAGCGCCCGCAGCCCGTCCAGCGGCTTCCCCGCGCCGTCCAGGACCAGTTCGTCGCCGGCCGCCTCGGCCCGCCAGTCGCCGCAGCGGAAGCCGGCGCCGTCCGCCGCCACCTCCGGCTGCGGACGCAGCAGCCCCCGCAGATCCGCCGCCACGTACGTCGGCCGGTGCTCGGGCGGCGCGGCCAGCAGGGCCGCCGGGGTGGTGACGCCGGTGAGCACCAGCAGGGAGTCCACGCCGCCGTTCCAGGCGCCCTCGATGTCGGTGTCGAGCCGGTCCCCGATCACCAACGGCCGCCGCGCGCCGGTCCGCAGCACCGTCTCGCGGTGCATCGGCGGCTGCGGCTTGCCCGCGACCTGCGGCGTCCCGCCGGCGGCGATCCGCACCACCTCCACCAGCGCGCCGTTGCCCGGCGCGATCCCGCGCTCCTTGGGGATGGTCAGGTCGGTGTTGGAGGCGAACCACGGCACCCCCCGCTGCACCGCGTACGCGGCCTCCGCCAGCCGCTCCCAGTCCAGCGCCGGGTCGAAGCCCTGGACCACCGCCGCCGGGTCGTCGTCCGCCGACGCCACCGGCACCAGCCCGCGCTCGCGCAGTGCCACCCGCAGCCCCTCGCCCCCGACGGCCAGCACCCGGGAGCCGGCCGGCACCTGCTCGGAGATCAAGCGGGCCACCGCCTGCGCCGAGGTGATCACGTCCTCGGCGGTCGTGGGGAGACCGAATCCGGACAGTTGGCCGGCCACCGCCTGCGGGGTCCGGGAAGCGTTGTTGGTCACATACGCGAGGTGCATGCCGCCCTCCCGCGCCGTGGTGAGCGACGCCACGGCGTGCTCTATGGCCCGTCCGCCGGCATAGACGACCCCGTCCAGATCCAGCAGCGCCGTGTCGTACGCCTCGCTCAGCGCGCGCCGGCATCCGTCGGGCCGCCTGCGAACCTCTTCCATGCCGTCCTGCTCCTCGCTCCTCCGTGCCGCACGGAGGCTCGCCCCGCACTCCGTGCGCGGGCCGTCCGGCACCCCCCGGGCCGGTCCCTGCGCCGTCGCGCGGCCGCCGATGATTCCGGCCGATTCACGGCCGCTCCCCCGATCATCCCGCACCGGCTCCCGGCATAGCATTCTTCAATGACCAGTACCGACGGCCTCCGCCTCCTCCCGTTCCGCGGCCTGCGCTACGCCCCGGACCGGGTCAGCAGCCTCACCGCGGTCACCTCCCCGCCCTACGACGTCGTGGTCCGCCCGGACGGGGTCCGCGAGTTGGAGACCTCCGATCCGTACAACATCGTCCGGTTGATCCTGCCGCACACCGCGGACCCCACCGCCCGCCACCGCCAGGCCGCCGAGACCCTGCGGCGCTGGCGCGACGAGGGAATCCTCACACCGGATCCGGAGCCCGCGCTCTACGTCTACGAGCAGCGCGGCGGCGACACCCTCCAGCGCGGCCTGATCGGCGCGCTCCGACTGGACGGCCCGGTACTGCCCCACGAGGACGTCATCCCCGAGGTGGTCGAGGACCGGGCCGCGCTGATGGGCGCCGCGGCGGCCAACTTCGAGCCACTGCTGCTGTCGTACCGCGGCCAGGGCACCGGGAACGGCGCCACCGCGGTCATCGAGCGCACGGTCCAGCACGCCCCGCTGCTGGCCACCACCACCGAGGACGGCTTCGCGCACCGCCTGTGGGCGGTCACCGACCCCGCCGAGCTGGCCGCCATCGACGCGGACCTGGCCCAGCGGCAGGCGCTGATCGCCGACGGCCACCACCGCTGGGCGACCTACCAACGGCTCCACGAGCAGCGGCCGGAGGCCGGCCCGGACTCCCCGTGGGCATCCGGGCTGGTGCTGCTGGTCGACACCGCCCGCTATCCGCTCCAGGTCCGGGCGATCCACCGGGTGCTGCCGCACCTGTCGCCCGGCAAGGCACTGGCGGACGTGGCCGGCGCGTTCCGGGTCAGCCGGCTGCCCGACGACCCGGCCGCCGCCCTGGAGGCACTGGCCGAAACGCCCGGAACCGCCTTCGTGCTGTCCGGCGGCCCGGACTCCTTCCACCTCCTGGACCGCCCCGACCCCGGCCTGCTGGACCGGGCGATCCGCACCGACCGGCCCGATGCGTGGCGGCGGCTGGACGCGACGGTGCTGCACTCGGTGCTGCTGGACGAGGTCTGGCGGATCCCGGACCACCCGTCGGACATCGGCTATCTGCACCACACCGAGGCGGCGGTGGCGCAGGCCGCCCGGCACGGCGGGACGGCGGTCCTGATGCGCGCCACGTCGGAGGAGACGGTCCGTCAACTCGCCCAGCAGGGCGTGACGATGCCCCGCAAGTCCACCTCGTTCGGTCCCAAGCCGGCGACCGGTCTGGTGCTGCGCACCCTGGACGACGAAGGGAGCTGACCCTCCGCGGGGACCCGTCCCGGACGGCACCCCGCACCCACCCGGTGATCCAGTTAGGTTAGGCTTACCTCACTGCGTCACCGGGCGGGTCCCCCTGCCCCTGTGCACACCTCCGCACCCTGCACAGGACGCGGTTGACCCCGCACCAGGGAGGGCACTTCATGAGTCGCCTCGAGCACCCCGCCGAGGACCCGGCCGACAGCCGCACCTATCTTCTCAACAGCCGTACCGCCGAACGGTATCGCTCCGCCGTCACCGAGAGCGTCACCCGGCTCAGCGACCGGTTCGCCACCACCGAGCGCCCCTTCACCGGCGTCTCCGTCGACGAGCTGGCGCCCACCGTCGCCGCCGTCGACCTCGACGCCCCGCTCCACGACCCGGCCGCCGCCCTCGACGAGCTGGAACGGGTCTACCTCCGCGACGCGATCTACTTCCACCACCCGCGCTACCTCGCACACCTCAACTGCCCGGTGGTGATCCCGGCCCTCGTCGGCGAGGCGGTGCTCTCCGCCGTCAACTCCTCCCTCGACACCTGGGACCAGAGCGCCGGCGGCACCCTCATCGAGCGCCGCCTGGTCGACTGGACGGCCGAGCGGATCGGCCTCGGCCCGACCGCCGACGGCATCTTCACCAGCGGCGGCAGCCAGTCCAACCTCCAGGCCATGCTGCTCGCCCGGGACGAGACCTGCCGCCGCGAACTGGCCCGCCCGGAGTCCCCGGAAGGCACCCGGCTCACCGACCTGCTCCCCCGGCTGCGCATCCTCACCTCCGCCTGCAGCCACTTCAGCATCCGCAAGTCCGCCACCCTGCTCGGCCTGGGCGCGGAGGCCGTCATCGCCGTCCCCGCCGACGCCACCAAGCGGATGCGCACCGACGCGCTCGCCGCCGAACTGGAGCGCTGCCGCCGCGACGGCCTGATACCCATGGCGGTCGTCGCCACCGCCGGCACCACCGACTTCGGCTCCATCGACCCGCTCCCGGAGATCGCCGACCTGGCCGCCCGGCACGGCGCCTGGATGCACGTGGACGCCGCCTACGGCTGCGGCCTGCTGGTCTCCCGCCGCCGCGACCTGCTCACCGGCATCGAGCGCGCCGACTCGGTCACCGTCGACTACCACAAGTCCTTCTTCCAGCCGGTCAGTTCCAGCGCCGTCCTGGTCCGCGACCGCGCCACGCTCCGGCACGTCACCTACCACGCGGACTACCTCAACCCGCGCCGGATGGTCGAGAAGCGGATCCCCAACCAGGTCGACAAGTCACTCCAGACCACCCGCCGCTTCGACGCCCTCAAACTCTGGCTGACCCTGCGCATCATGGGCGCCCAGGCCATCGGCGAACTCTTCGACGAGGTCATCGACCGGGCCGCCGACGCCTGGAAACTGCTGCACGACGACCCGCGCTTCGAGGTCGTGGTCGAGCCCCAGCTGAGCACCCTGGTCTTCCGCTACCTCCCCGGCGGCCCCCAGGACCCCGAGCTCACCGACCGGATCAATCTGCACGCCCGGGAGGCCCTCTTCGCCTCCGGTGACGCGGTCGTCGCCGGCACCAAGGTCGACGGCCGGCACTACCTCAAGTTCACCCTGCTCAACCCGGAGACCACGCTCGACGACATCGCCACCGTCCTCGACCTGATCGCCGAGCACGCCGGCCGCTACCTGGCCGAGCAGCCCGTCGTCGACCGCCCGGCACCCGCCCTCAGCGCCCCCTGACCTCCCCACCGACCGACCATCTCCGAAGAGAGCCCCCGTGACCGTCCCCCACGATGCCCCCTACGACTTCCTCGCCATCGGACTCGGCCCGTTCAACCTCGGCCTGGCCTGCCTGACCGCCCCCATCGACGAACTCGACGGCCTCTTCCTCGACGACCGGCCGGGCTTCGACTGGCACCCCGGCATGATGCTGGACAGCACCCACCTCCAGGTGCCGTTCATGGCCGACCTGGTCACCCTGGCCGACCCCACCTCGCCCTTCTCCTTCCTCAACTACCTGAAGGAATCGGGCCGGATGTACTCCTTCTACATCCGCGAGAACTTCTATCCGCTGCGCGCCGAGTTCAACGACTACTGCCGCTGGGCCGCCGGCAAGCTCGACACCGTCCGCTTCTCCCACAAGGTCACCACCGTCGAGTACGACGAGCGTGCCGAGGTCTACCTCGTCCACGCCGACCACCAGGGCGAACGGCACACCTTCCGGGCCCGCAGGCTCGTCCTGGGCACCGGCACCCCGCCGCACCTCCCCGACGCCTGCCGGGACCTGGGCGGCGACGCCCTGCACAACGCCGGCTACCTGGACGCCAAGACCACCCTCCAGGCCAAGGACAGCATCACCATCGTGGGCAGCGGCCAGAGCGCCGCCGAGATCTACTACGACCTCCTCCAGGACATCGACACCCACGGCTACCACCTGACCTGGGCCACCCGCTCCCCCCGCTTCTTCCCCCTCGAATACACCAAGCTCACCCTGGAGATGACCTCCCCGGAGTACGTGGACTACTTCCACGCCCTCCCCGCCGCCACCCGCGACCACCTCAACGCCACCCAGAAGCACCTCTACAAGGGCATCGACTCGGAGCTGATCAACGACATCTTCGACCTGCTCTACCAGAAGCGCCTGGCCGGCCCGGTCCGCACCCGTCTGCTGACCAACTCCGCGCTGCGGGAGGCCCGTTACGACGAGGCCACCGGCACCTACACCCTCGGCCTGCACCAGGAGGAGCAGGGACGGGACTTCACCCTCGCCACCCAGGGCCTCGTCCTCGCCACCGGCTACCGCTACCGCGTCCCCGACTTCCTGGACCCGGTCCGCGACCGCATCGCCTGGGACGCCGCCGGCCGCTACGACGTCGCCCGCAACTACAGCATCGACACCACCGGCCAGGGCATCTTCGTGCAGAACGCCGAGCTGCACACCCACGGCTTCGTCACCCCCGACCTCGGCATGGCCGCCTACCGCAACTCCTGCATCGTCCGCGAGCTGCTCGGCCGCGAGTACTACCCGGTCGAGAAGGCCATCGCCTTCCAGGAGTTCGCCGCCCCGGCCGGCCCGCACGACCCGATGGAGATATCCGCATGAACGCCCCCGTCTTCACCCGCACCGACCCCGCGCTGGGGGAGTTCGCCCTGCGGCCCGTCGACCCCGCCGCCGACGCCCCCGTCCTGCACTCCTGGGTCACCCACCCCAAGGCCGTCTTCTGGCTGATGCAGGACTGCGACCTGGCCGGGGTCGAGAAGGAGTTCACCCGGATCGACGCCGATCCGCACCACGACGCCCTCCTCGGCCTGCACGACGGCGCCCCCGCCTTCCTCATGGAGCGCTACGACCCCGCCCACCGCGAACTGGTCGGCATCCACGCCGCCCGGCCCGGCGACGTCGGCATGCACTTCCTGACCGCCCCCACGGACGCCCCCGTCCACGGCTTCACCCACGCCGTGATCACCACGGTCATGGAGAGCCTCTTCGCCGACCCCGACGTCCGGCGCGTGGTCGTCGAACCCGACACCCGCAACACCGCGGTCCACGCCCTCAACAAGGCCGTCGGCTTCGAGGTCGTCCGCACCGTCTCGCTCCCGTCCAAAGACGCCTACCTCAGCACCTGCACCCGCGAACAGTTCCTGGCCACCCGAGGAGACCGCTGATGACCGCCCCCACCGCCCCGGAGCAGCCCGCCCAGGACGCCGTCGCCCACCTCACCCCGGAACTGTGGGCCCGCGCCAACCGCGCCCTGGTCCGCAAGGCCCTCGCCGAGTTCGCCCACGAACGCCTGCTGACCCCCGAGCCGCTGGCCGAAGACGGCCGCTACGCCGTCCACAGCGACGACGCCACCACCAGCTACCGCTTCACCGCCCGCAGACAGGCCCTCGACCACTGGCAGATCGACGCCGAGAGCATCACCCGCCACCGCGAAGACGCCGAACTCCCGCTGGACGCCCTGGACTTCATCACCGAGTTCCACACGTCCCTGGGCCTGTCCCCGGACGTCCTCCCGGTCTACCTGGAGGAGATCAGCTCCACCCTCTCCGGCACCGCCTACAAGCTCGCCGGCAAGGCCCCCACCGCCGCCGAACTCGCCACCGCCGACTTCCAGGCCGTCGAGACCGGCATGACCGAGGGCCACCCCTGCTTCGTCGCCAACAACGGCCGCCTCGGCTTCGGCATCCACGAGTACCACGCCTACGCCCCCGAGGCCGCCGCCCCGCTGACGCTCCTCTGGCTGGCCGCCCACCGCGACCACAGCACCTTCACCGCCGGCGCCGGCCTCGACTACGACACCCTCGTCGACGCCGAGCTCCCCGCCGCGACCCGGGCCCGCTTCACCGCCACCCTCACCGACCTCGGCCTCGACCCGGACGCCTACTACTTCTTCCCCACCCACCCCTGGCAGTGGTGGAACAAGCTCTCCGTCACCTTCGCCGCCGAGGTCGCCCAGCGCCGCCTGGTCTGCCTGGGCCCCGGCGACGACCAGTACCTCGCCCAGCAGTCCATCCGCACCTTCTTCAACACCACCCAGCCCGCCAGGCACTACGTCAAAACCGCCCTGTCGGTCCTCAACATGGGCTTCATGCGCGGCCTGTCCGCCTCCTACATGGAAGCCACCCCGGCCATCAACGACTGGCTGGCCCGCCTGATCGACGCCGACGACACCTTCCGCGCCGCCCGCTTCTCGATCATCCGCGAGCGCGCCGCCATCGGCTACCACCACCGCCAGTACGAGGCCGCCACCGACAAGGGCTCCCCGTACCGCAAGATGCTCGCCGCCCTCTGGCGCGAGAGCCCGGTCCCCACCCTCGAACCGGGCCAGCGGCTGGCCACCATGGCCTCCCTCCTCCACGTGGACCGGGACGGCGACTCCTTCGCCGCCGCCCTCGTCGCGGAATCCGGCCTGGCCCCCGAAGCCTGGCTCCGCCGCTACCTCGACGGCTACCTCACCCCGGTCCTGCACGCCTTCTACGCCTACGACCTGGTCTTCATGCCGCACGGCGAGAACGCCATCCTGGTCATCGAGGACGGCGCGGTGGCCCGCGTGATCTTCAAGGACATCGCCGAGGAGATCGCCGTGATGTCCGCCGACGCGGTCCTGCCGCCCACCGTCGAACGCATCCGCGCCGACGTCCCCGACGACAAGAAGCTGCTCTCGGTCTTCACCGACGTCTTCGACTGCTTCTTCCGCTTCCTCGGCGCCACCCTCGCCGACCGCGGTGTCCTCGACGAGGACACCTTCTGGCGCACCGTCGCCGCCACCGTCACCGACTACCAGGCGGCCCACCCCGAACTCGCCGACAAGTTCGCCGAGTACGACATGTTCGCCCCCGAGTTCGCCCTCTCCTGCCTCAACCGCCTCCAGCTGCGCAACAACCAGCAGATGGTCGACCTCCAGGACCCGGCCGGCGCCCTCCAGCTCATCGGCACCCTGCAGAACCCCATCGCCCCCTACGCCCCCTGACCCCACCCCCGCACGACATTCCCCCACGCCACATACGAAGAAGGGCGGACCCGCACCGGGTCCGCCCTTCTCTCGTCACTCAGCTACTCGGTCTTCTCCGACCCGCCACCGGACTGCGCCTCACCGCCGGCCTCGGCCTCGGCCTCGGCCTCGTCCTCGACCAGCGCATCGGTGAACTGCACGCCGTCCATCTCGGCCAGCCGGTCCGAGGCATCCGTGGTGCCGGCCTGATCGGCCTCCAGCGCCTTGGCGAACCAGTCCCGCGCCTCGCCCTCGCGCCCGACCGCCAACAGCGCGTCCGCGTACGCGTACCGCAGCCGCGCGGTCCACGGGTGCACCGCGTTCGACGCCAGCTCGGGGCTCTGCAGCGTCACCACCGCGGCGTCCGCCTGCCCCAGGTCCCGCCGGGCCCCGGCCGCGACCAGCCGCATCTCGACCTGCCCGGCCCGGTCCAGCTTCTGCACCTCGGGCTCACCGGCCATCGCCAGCGCCTTCTCCGGACGACCGAGGCCCCGCTCGCAGTCCGCCATGAGGGGCCACAGCTCCGCGCTGCCGGTCATCCGCCGCGCCGCCCGGAACTCCTTCAGCGCCTCGGCGTACTTGCCGGTCCCGTACGCCGCGAAGCCGGCGGCCTCGCGCACCGCCGCGACCCGGGACGCCAGCCGCAGCGCGACCCGCGCGTACCCGTACGCCCTCTCCGGCTCCTCGTCGAGCAGCCGCGCGACCATCACCAGGTTCTTGGCGACGTCCTCGGCCAGCGTCTTCGGCAGGCTCTGCAGCTCCTGCCGCACCGCCTTGTCGATCTCCTCGCCGGTCACGTCCTCCGGGATCGGCAGCCGCTTGATCGGCTCCCGGTCCCGGTCGTAGTCCCGACGGTCGTCCCGACGCTGCCCGTCCCTACGGTCGTCCCGGCCACGCCCACCGCCGTACGGCCGCCGCGCCCCGCGCTCATCGTCCCGCCGGAAACCACCACGGTCGTCCCGTCGCGGCCCTCGATCGTCCCGCCGGAAACCGCCGCGCTCATCATCGCGCCGGAACCCGCCGCGCTCGCCCCGGTCGTCCCGACGCTCGTCGCGCCGGAACCCACCGCGCTCGTCGTCCCGACGGAAGCCACCGCGCTCGTCGTCGCGACGGAAGCCACCGCGCTCATCGTCCCGCCGCGGCGCCCGCGAACGGTCATCCCGCCGGAACCCACCGCGATCATCCCGCTCGTCCCGCCGGAACCCACCACGGCCCCCACCACGCTCGTCCCGACGGAACCCGCCACGGTCGCCCCGGTCGTCGCGACGCTCGTCACGCCGGAACCCACCACGGTCGTCCCGCTCATCACGCCGGAATCCGCCACGGTCGTCGCGACGCTCGGGCCGCTCGTCACGCCGGAAACCGCCCCGGTCGTCACGCCGCTCGAAGCGGTCGTCCCGACGGAACCCGCCGCGGTCACCCCGGTCGTCGCGACGCTCGTCACGCCGGAAACCGCCCCGGTCGTCACGCCGCTCGCCACCGCCACGCTCATCCCGACGGAACCCGCCCCGGTCACCCCGGTCACCCCGGTCGTCCCGACGCTCGTCGCGCCGGAAACCGCCCCGGTCGTCGCGACGCTCGCCACCGCCACGCTCGTCCCGACGGAACCCACCGCGGTAGCCGCCCCGGTCACCGCGCTCGCCCCGCTCACCGCGGTCGTCGCGACGGTAACCACCGCGCTCACCACCACGGTTGTCCCGGCTGTCGCGGTTGTCCCGGCTGTCGCGCCGCGGCCCACGGTCGTCCCGCCGGAAACCACCACGGTCACCGCCGTCGCGCCTCGGCCGGCGCTCCGAACGATCGTCGGAAGGGTTGGTGGACATCGACGTGACTCCTGTCTTCGGTACTGCATTCATTCTCACGCACCGACCCGTTCGGCGCGCTTCGGCAAAACAAAAGGACCCTTGGTCCCAGCGTGAACGCTGGGACCAAGGGTCCTTGAAAAATTGTTCGGCGGCGTCCTACTCTCCCACAGGGTCCCCCCTGCAGTACCATCGGCGCTGAAAGGCTTAGCTTCCGGGTTCGGAATGTGACCGGGCGTTTCCCTAACGCTATAACCACCGAAACCCATTCGGGTTCAAGCGAACAAGCACACTCTTCAATTTAAGAAGTGCAACTGTCACCCCGCGAAAGCGGGATATCAGCCAGTTCACCGATGCTGCGACTGTTCGCAACCCGGGAACCACACAGTGGACGCGAGCAACTGAGGACAAGCCCTCGGCCTATTAGTACCAGTCAACTCCACACCTTACGGCGCTTCCATATCTGGCCTATCAACCCAGTCATCTACTGGGAGCCTTACCCCATCAAGTGGGTGGGAGCCCTCATCTCGAAGCAGGCTTCCCGCTTAGATGCTTTCAGCGGTTATCCTTTCCGAACGTAGCCAACCAGCCATGCCCTTGGCAGAACAACTGGCACACCAGAGGTCCGTCCGTCCCGGTCCTCTCGTACTAGGGACAGCCCTTCTCAAGACTCCTACGCGCGCAGCGGATAGGGACCGAACTGTCTCACGACGTTCTAAACCCAGCTCGCGTACCGCTTTAATGGGCGAACAGCCCAACCCTTGGGACCGACTCCAGCCCCAGGATGCGACGAGCCGACATCGAGGTGCCAAACCATCCCGTCGATATGGACTCTTGGGGAAGATCAGCCTGTTATCCCCGGGGTACCTTTTATCCGTTGAGCGACGGCGCTTCCACAAGCCACCGCCGGATCACTAGTCCCTACTTTCGTACCTGCTCGACCCGTCAGTCTCACAGTCAAGCTCCCTTGTGCACTTACACTCAACACCTGATTACCAACCAGGCTGAGGGAACCTTTGGGCGCCTCCGTTACCCTTTAGGAGGCAACCGCCCCAGTTAAACTACCCACCAGACACTGTCCCTGATCCGGATCACGGACCCAGGTTAGACATCCAGCACGACCAGAGTGGTATTTCAACAACGACTCCACACCAACTGGCGTTGGCGCTTCAAAGTCTCCCACCTATCCTACACAAGCCGAACCGAACACCAATATCAAGCTATAGTAAAGGTCCCGGGGTCTTTCCGTCCTGCTGCGCGAAACGAGCATCTTTACTCGTAATGCAATTTCACCGGGCCTATGGTTGAGACAGTCGAGAAGTCGTTACGCCATTCGTGCAGGTCGGAACTTACCCGACAAGGAATTTCGCTACCTTAGGATGGTTATAGTTACCACCGCCGTTTACTGGCGCTTAAGTTCTCAGCTTCGCCCCACCGAAATGGAGCTAACCGGTCCCCTTAACGTTCCAGCACCGGGCAGGCGTCAGTCCGTATACATCGCCTTACGGCTTCGCACGGACCTGTGTTTTTAGTAAACAGTCGCTTCTCGCTGGTCTCTGCGGCCACCCCCAGCTCACCGTGTAAAACGGATCACCAGAAATGGCCCCCCTTCTCCCGAAGTTACGGGGGCATTTTGCCGAGTTCCTTAACCATAGTTCACCCGAACGCCTCGGTATTCTCTACCTGACCACCTGAGTCGGTTTAGGGTACGGGCCGCCTTGAAACTCACTAGAGGCTTTTCTCGACAGCATAGGATCATCCACTTCACCACAATCGGCTCGGCATCAGGTCTCAGCCTTAACGTGTGACGGATTTGCCTACCACACGGCCTACACCCTTACCCCGGGACAACCACCGCCCGGGCTGGACTACCTTCCTGCGTCACCCCATCGCTTACCTACTACAAGTCTGGTCCGTCGGCTCCACCACTCCCCTCAACTCCGAAGAGATCAGGGCGGCTTCACGGACTTAGCATCGCCTGATTCAGTATTGGGCGCTTCAAAGCGGGTACCGGAATATCAACCGGTTGTCCATCGACTACGCCTGTCGGCCTCGCCTTAGGTCCCGACTTACCCTGGGCAGATCAGCTTGACCCAGGAACCCTTAGTCAATCGGCGCAAGAGTTTCCCACTCTTGTATCGCTACTCATGCCTGCATTCTCACTCGTGAACCGTCCACAACTCGTTTCCACGGCTGCTTCACCCGGCACACGACGCTCCCCTACCCATCACAACAGGCGTTAGCCCTCATGCTGCAATGACACGACTTCGGCGGTGTACTTGAGCCCCGCTACATTGTCGGCGCGGAATCACTTGACCAGTGAGCTATTACGCACTCTTTCAAGGGTGGCTGCTTCTAAGCCAACCTCCTGGTTGTCTCTGCGACTCCACATCCTTTCCCACTTAGCACACGCTTAGGGGCCTTAGTCGATGCTCTGGGCTGTTTCCCTCTCGACCATGGAGCTTATCCCCCACAGTCTCACTGCCGCGCTCTCACTTACCGGCATTCGGAGTTTGGCTAAGGTCAGTAACCCGGTAGGGCCCATCGCCTATCCAGTGCTCTACCTCCGGCAAGAAACACACGACGCTGCACCTAAATGCATTTCGGGGAGAACCAGCTATCACGGAGTTTGATTGGCCTTTCACCCCTAACCACAGGTCATCCCCCAGGTTTTCAACCCTGGTGGGTTCGGTCCTCCACGAAGTCTTACCTCCGCTTCAACCTGCCCATGGCTAGATCACTCCGCTTCGGGTCTTGAGCATGCTACTCCAACGCCCTATTCGGACTCGCTTTCGCTACGGCTTCCCCACACGGGTTAACCTCGCAACATACCGCAAACTCGCAGGCTCATTCTTCAAAAGGCACGCAGTCACGACCACACAGCAAGCTGCATGGCGACGCTCCCACGGCTTGTAGGCACACGGTTTCAGGTACTATTTCACTCCGCTCCCGCGGTACTTTTCACCATTCCCTCACGGTACTATCCGCTATCGGTCACCAGGGAATATTTAGGCTTAACGGGTGGTCCCGCCAGATTCACACGGGATTTCTCGGGCCCCGTGCTACTTGGGTGGCTCTCAAGCAAGCCGCTGACATTTCAGCTACGGGGGTCTTACCCTCTACGCCGGACCTTTCGCATGTCCTTCGCCTATATCAACGGTTTCTGACTCACCGACCGGCCGGCAGACCGATCAAGAAAGCTCCCACAACCCCAACCACGCAACCCCTGCCGGGTATCACACGTGACTGGTTTAGCCTCATCCAGTTTCGCTCGCCACTACTCCCGGAATCACGGTTGTTTTCTCTTCCTGCGGGTACTGAGATGTTTCACTTCCCCGCGTTCCCTCCACACTGCCTATGTGTTCAGCAGCGGGTGACAGCCCATGACGACTGCCGGGTTTCCCCATTCGGACACCCCCGGATCAAAGCTCGGTTGACAGCTCCCCGGGGCCTATCGCGGCCTCCCACGTCCTTCATCGGTTCCTGGTGCCAAGGCATCCACCGTGCGCCCTTAAAAACTTGGCCACAGATGCTCGCGTCCACTGTGCAGTTCTCAAACAACGACCAGCCACCCACCACCCCAACCCGAAGGCTGAGTTCACTGGGACCGGCATCCCGAAGGCTCAGACCATAAGTCCGCACCCTCAGACACCCAACAGCGTGCCCGACACCCAGACCCGACCCGATCCGCGTTCCACGCCCGAAGGCAGTACTAGCGTCCCGATCGATCTCTGTGTGCCGAGTAGTCAACGTTCCACCCATGAGCTAACCACCGTCGAACATTCGCCGACGTAGTGGCTCTGGACAATCTTGCGACCGTCTAGATGCTCCTTAGAAAGGAGGTGATCCAGCCGCACCTTCCGGTACGGCTACCTTGTTACGACTTCGTCCCAATCGCCAGTCCCACCTTCGACGATTCCCTCCCACAAGGGGTTGGGCCACCGGCTTCGGGTGTTACCGACTTTCGTGACGTGACGGGCGGTGTGTACAAGGCCCGGGAACGTATTCACCGCAGCAATGCTGATCTGCGATTACTAGCAACTCCGACTTCATGGGGTCGAGTTGCAGACCCCAATCCGAACTGAGACCGGCTTTTTGAGATTCGCTCCACCTCGCGGTATCGCAGCTCATTGTACCGGCCATTGTAGCACGTGTGCAGCCCAAGACATAAGGGGCATGATGACTTGACGTCGTCCCCACCTTCCTCCGAGTTGACCCCGGCAGTCTCCTGTGAGTCCCCATCACCCCGAAAGGCATGCTGGCAACACAGAACAAGGGTTGCGCTCGTTGCGGGACTTAACCCAACATCTCACGACACGAGCTGACGACAGCCATGCACCACCTGTACACCGACCACAAGGGGGGCACTATCTCTAATGCTTTCCGGTGTATGTCAAGCCTTGGTAAGGTTCTTCGCGTTGCGTCGAATTAAGCCACATGCTCCGCTGCTTGTGCGGGCCCCCGTCAATTCCTTTGAGTTTTAGCCTTGCGGCCGTACTCCCCAGGCGGGGAACTTAATGCGTTAGCTGCGGCACGGACGACGTGGAATGTCGCCCACACCTAGTTCCCAACGTTTACGGCGTGGACTACCAGGGTATCTAATCCTGTTCGCTCCCCACGCTTTCGCTCCTCAGCGTCAGTATCGGCCCAGAGATCCGCCTTCGCCACCGGTGTTCCTCCTGATATCTGCGCATTTCACCGCTACACCAGGAATTCCGATCTCCCCTACCGAACTCTAGCCTGCCCGTATCGAATGCAGACCCGGGGTTAAGCCCCGGGCTTTCACATCCGACGCGACAAGCCGCCTACGAGCTCTTTACGCCCAATAATTCCGGACAACGCTCGCGCCCTACGTATTACCGCGGCTGCTGGCACGTAGTTAGCCGGCGCTTCTTCTGCAGGTACCGTCACTCTCGCTTCTTCCCTGCTGAAAGAGGTTTACAACCCGAAGGCCGTCATCCCTCACGCGGCGTCGCTGCATCAGGCTTTCGCCCATTGTGCAATATTCCCCACTGCTGCCTCCCGTAGGAGTCTGGGCCGTGTCTCAGTCCCAGTGTGGCCGGTCGCCCTCTCAGGCCGGCTACCCGTCGTCGCCTTGGTGAGCCATTACCTCACCAACAAGCTGATAGGCCGCGGGCTCATCCTTCACCGCCGGAGCTTTCCACACGGAGATCATGCGACCCCGTGTCATATCCGGTATTAGACCCCGTTTCCAGGGCTTGTCCCAGAGTGAAGGGCAGATTGCCCACGTGTTACTCACCCGTTCGCCACTAATCCCCGACCGAAGCCGGTTCATCGTTCGACTTGCATGTGTTAAGCACGCCGCCAGCGTTCGTCCTGAGCCAGGATCAAACTCTCCGTGAATGCTTTCCGGACTGCGTTTAATGAAAAACTGCCGGTATCAACACTCGCGTTGAGCGGAACCACAAGGAGGAATAATCCTCGCGGTTCACAGCGTCCTCGCTGTGTGCCTCCCAAAGCTATTAGAAGGACTTTTCAAAGGAACCTCATCTCCATGATGGAGACGGGGTATCAACATATCTGGCGTTGACTTTTGGCACGCTGTTGAGTTCTCAAGGAACGGACGCTTCCTTCGGCCACCCTCTCGGGCTTCCTCCGGGCGCTTCCCTTCGGTCTTGCGTCTCCGACTCTATCAGATCCTTTCGGCTCCGATTTTCGCCGGTGCGATTCGGCCTTTCGGCTTCCTCGCGGCTCCGACTTTATCAGATCCTTTTTCGTTTCCGGGCCGCTTCCCGAGGGGCGCTACCGGCTTCGAATTCGGTTCCGATTTTCGTCGGAGGGGTTCGCCTTTCGGCGTGGTCACTACTTTAGCGGCTTTTCCTGACGGCTCATAATCGAGCCGAGCGGGGTGAATTTCGGCAACGCCGAAAGAAACCCGCCAGGGAGTCGTTCGAAGTAGTGGTGGTGCCGCCTCGGGTGTGCAGATAGCACTGCCCGGGTTCAGCGGCTCGGGACACGTTAGGCGTTTGGCGGGACAGAGTCAAGTCGTCGTGGCGGTGCGTCGCCTGGGCGTGTGGGGGCGGTAGGGGCTGACGGTGGGGTCACCGTCGATCCAGTAGCGCCACGGGTGGTCGGCGCCGTCGCCGCCGACGCCGGTGCGGGGCCCATTGCGCACCCGATCGCGCGGGGCGGGGGTGCCGTGGAGGATCGTGAGCGGGCCGTGGGCCGGGGCGCAGACGTCTACGCCGTCCAGGGAGCGGTCGATGTCGAGGGCGGTGGCCAGCCGGGCCGGGCCCTTGGCGAGCTCGTCGGTGTTGCGGGCCTTGGGGCGGCGGCCGGCGGCCAGGGGTGCGCCGGTGAGGATCTCGCCGGCGCGCAGCAGGACCGCGCCGGCCTTGCCCTCGGGCCCGCAGACCAGGTTGATGCTGAACCACATGCCGTAGATGAAGTAGACGTACGCGTGGCCGGGCGGGCCGTACATCGTGGCGTTGCGGGCGGTGCGGCCGCGGTAGGCGTGGGAGCCGGGGTCGGCCTCGCCGTCGTACGCCTCGACCTCGGTGAGGCGGAGTGCGATCGGGCCGGCGGGGCTGTGACGTACCAGGGTGCGGCCGAGCAGGTCCGGGGCGACGTCCAGGACGGGGCGGTCGAAGAAGTCGCGCGGGAGGGGGACGTGGCCCGGTACGTCGGTCATGGATCCCGAGCGTAGTGGAGGGGCACGGGTGGGCGGCGGGGCGGTTTGGGCGGTTGTGGAAACGGAATTGGGCCGATCGGTTCGGGGTGCGTAAGGATCGGGCCACGATCGGCCGGCTGTACGGGGCGCGGATTGCGTCAGGGGAGGGCGAGCATGGGGTTCAAGAAGTTGCTGGCGAGTCTGGGGGCCGGGGGCGCGTCCGTGGAGACGGTGCTCTTCGAGGAGAACGTGGTGCCCGGCGGGGTGGTGCAAGGGGAGGTCCGGCTCCAGGGCGGGTCGGTGCCGCAGGCGATCCAGGGGCTGTCCGTCGGGCTGCAGGCGCGGGTGGAGGTCGAGCGCGGGGACGAGGAGGTCAGGCGGGACGTCGAGTTCGCCCGGCTGCGGTTGGGCGGGGCGTTCGAGGTGCAGGCGGGGGCCGTGCACACGGTGCCGTTCGGGCTGGAGATCCCCTGGGAGACGCCGATGACCACCTTCCCGGGGCATCCGCTGCCCGGGGTGAGCGTGGGGGTGACGACCGACCTGGCGATCGCGCGGGCGGTGGACTCCAGTGATCTCGACCCGGTGCAGGTGCACCCGCTGCCGGCACAGCAGGCGATCCTGGACGCCTTCGGGCGGCTCGGGTTCCGGTTCAAGACCGCGGATCTGGAACAGGGGCGGATCCACGGGACGCGTCAGCAGCTGCCCTTCTACCAGGAGATCGAGTTCTCGGCGCCGCCGCAGTACCGCGGGCTGAGCGAGGTCGAGGTGTCCTTCGTGGCCGACGACCGGGAGATGGACGTGGTGCTGGAGATGGACAAGAAGCCGGGGCTGTTCAGCGAGGGGTCGGACACCTACCGGTCGTTCACGGTCGGGCTGCACGACTTCGAGGGGACCGACTGGCCCGGTTATCTCAACCACTGGCTGGCCGAGGTCGGCGGGCGGCGCAACTGGCTCTAACCTGGCCGGACAGAGTGTCAGCAAGCGACCAGGAGGTCCGAGGTGTCCGAGCTGAAGCGGCGGCCGCTCCCGCACGATTTCCACCCGCCGGTGGCGGAGTTCACCGTGGTGAGCGAGGAGGTGGAGCCGGGCGGCACGCTGCGGCCCGAGCAGGTCCACGCGGCGGGGAACCGCTCTCCTCAGCTGCGGTGGGAGGGTGCTCCCACGGGGACCAGGAGCTATGCCGTCACCTGCTACGACCCGGACGCGCCGACCGGCAGCGGGTTCTGGCACTGGGTGCTGTTCGACATCCCGGCGTCGGTGACGGAGCTGCCGGCCGGGGCGGGCAGCGGTGACATGAAGGGGCTCCCCGAGGGGGCCGTGCACGTCCGCAACGACTACGGGACGCGGGACTTCGGCGGTGCGGCGCCGCCGCCCGGTGACGGTCCGCACCGCTATGTGTTCACCGTGTACGCGGTGGACCAGGAGAAGTTGGGTCCGGACGCGGACGTCTCGCCCGCGGTGGTCGGCTTCAACCTGCGGTTCCACACGATCGGGCGGGCTCAGCTGATCGGCGAGTACGAGGTGCCCGCCGCCGGCTGACGCCGGTGCCGGCCGGGCCGTCGGGCCCGGGAGAAATGCGTTGCGCCCCGGCGCTCCCCGCGCGCACAGTGGTACGCGTGCCGCCGCCTCCACGAGGCGGCGGGCAGCTGGTACCACAGTGGGCGGGAGTGCTGGGGCGCAGGTGTGTTCGCCCCCTCCCCCCGTGCCTCAGGAGCACGGGTGGGTGCCCCGTCCGGAGTCCGCACGCGCCGGACGTCCGTACCGGCTGTCGTTCGCTCCGGGTTCCGTGCGTCACGGGGGACGGGACTCGGAGCGCACCCTTTCGTGTGCCTCCGCGGCGTCCCCGCCGTCGCCGCGGCACACCTCTTCTTCACCCTGCCCTCACCTGCCATTTCCCTTGTGGCACACGGAAATTGCGTTGTCCGGGAAATACCTGCCCCTGCACAGTGGAGCCACTTCGCCACGACGGCGATCAGGGTCCGGGAGGTGGACGGGATGCGCGAGACGCTGGTGCTGAATGCGAGCTTCGAGCCGCTGGCGACGGTGTCGCTGCGGCGTGCGGTGGTGCTGGTGATGCAGGACAAGGCGGTCGTCGAGCACGCCCACCCGGGGATGCGGATCCGGGCGGCGTCGGTGGACGTACCGGTGCCGCGGGTGATCAGGCTCAGCCGGTACGTCCGGGTGCCGTTCCGAAGACAGGCATCGTGGTCCCGGCGCGGAGTACTCGCCCGTGACCAGCACCGATGCGCGTACTGCGGGAAGCGGGCGACGACCGTGGACCACGTGCTGCCGCGGTCGCACGGCGGTGGGGACACCTGGCTGAATACCGTCGCTTCGTGTGCGGAGGACAACCACCGCAAGGCGGACCGGACGCCGGAGCAGGCGGGGATGCGGCTGCTCCGGCGGCCCTTCGTGCCGACGCCGGCGGACGCACTGGTGTCGGCCCTGGGGGTGTCCGCGCGGGACGAGCTGCCGGAGTGGCTGGGAGCGCTCCCGGCGTAGCGCCGCGGACGGCTGGCAGACCGGCGGACCGGCATCCAACTCCTCCTACTTCAGGAGGAGTTGGACGATGGCCAGCAGTCCCACCGCGACGATCACGGCACGCAGGGCGGTCGGCGGGAGGCGTCGGCCGATCGTGGCCCCCACCTGGCCGCCGAGGGCGGAGCCGATCGCGATCAGGGCGACGGCTGTCCAGTCGAAGTCGGCGACGAAGAGGAAGAAGATCGCCGCGACGCCGTTGACGAGGGCGGCGAGGACGTTCTTGAGCGCGTTGATGCGCTGGAGGTCGTCGCTGAGCAGGACGCCCATCAGGGAGAGGTAGATGATGCCCTGGGCGGCGCCGAAGTAGCCGCCGTAGACGCTGGCCAGCAGCAGGCCGGCGAAGAGGGCGAGGCCGCCGTCGCGGTGGGCGGCGGTGCCGTTGCGGGCACGGCGGGCGCGGACCGCGGCGGCGAGCCGGGGCTGCGCGACGACGAGCACCAGGGCGACGGCGATCAGGGCCGGGACGACCGTGTCGAAGGCGCTGGAGGGCAGGGCCAGCAGCAGGACGGCACCGGTCAGGCCGCCGATGAGGGCGGCGGTCGCGAGGCGCAGCACCCGGCGCCCCTGGCCGCGCAGTTCGCGGCGGTACCCTATTGCGCCGCTGATCGAACCGGGCACCAGGCCAAGGGAGTTGGAGACGTTGGCGGTCACCGGCGGGAGGCCGACGGCGAGCAGGACGGGGAAGGTGATCAGGGTGCCGGAACCGACGATGGTGTTCATGGTGCCGGCGCCCAGGCCGGCGACGAAGACTGCGACTGCTTCCCAGAGGGACAAGCCCATCTCCTCACATGATCAGGGTTGCCTCCCCGCCATTGAGGTCGAGGGGCAACCCTGATCATGCACGAGGGGTGTCGCGGCGTCAGTCGATCGGGGGCGCCTGGCGCTCGGGGCCGCCGGGCTTGGGGATGTTGGCGCCGCCCGCGGGGTTGAAGCTGCCGATGGCGCCGCCGAGGCCCTTGAGCGCGTCGCCGATCTCGCTGGGGACGATCCAGAGCTTGTTGGCGTCGCCCTCGGCGATCTTCGGGAGCATCTGGAGGTACTGGTACGACAGCAGCTTCTGGTCCGGGTCGCCGGCGTGGATGGACTCGAAGACCACCCGGATCGCCTGGGCCTCGCCCTCGGCGCGCAGGGCCGCGGCCTTGGCCTCACCCTCGGCGCGGAGGATCGCGGACTGCTTCTGGCCCTCGGCGGTGAGGATCTCGGACTGCCGGACACCCTCGGCCTGGAGGATGGCGGCGCGCTTGTCGCGGTCGGCGCGCATCTGCTTCTCCATCGAGTCCTGGATGGAGGTGGGCGGCTCGATCGCCTTGAGCTCGACGCGGTTGACGCGGATGCCCCACTTGCCGGTGGCCTCGTCCAGGACGCCGCGCAGCGCCGCGTTGATCTCCTCGCGGGAAGTCAGGGTGCGTTCGAGGTCCATGCCGCCGATGATGTTGCGGAGGGTGGTGACGGTGAGCTGCTCGATCGCCTGGATGTAGCTGGCGACTTCGTAGGTGGCGGCGCGGGCGTCGGTGACCTGGTAGTAGATGACCGTGTCGATGTTGACGACGAGGTTGTCCTGCGTGATCACCGGCTGCGGCGGGAACGGCACGACCTGTTCGCGCAGGTCGATGCGGTTGCGGATGGTGTCGATGAACGGGACGACGATGTTCAGGCCCGCGTTGAGCGTGCGGGTGTAGCGGCCGAAGCGCTCGACGATGGCGGCGCTGGCCTGGGGGATGACCTGGATCGTTTTGAGGAGTGCGATGAAGACGAGCACCACCAGGATGATCAGGACGATGATGATATCCACAGCGGCTCCCGTTGCCCTTCGTTGCTGGCCCGTCCGGCCGCGGCCGGCTTTCTGTTGATCAGTCTTTCAGAGGTGCGGGGCGTCGTGCACCGGGTTCGGTCAGATGACGAGGGCGGTGGCACCCTCGATTTCCACCACGTCGACCTGTTGGCCCGGTTCGTAGACCCGGTCGCCGTCGAGGGCACGGGCGGACCAGACTTCTCCGGCGAGTTTGATGCGGCCGCCGCTCCCGGCGTCGACCCGTTCGAGGACCGTGGCGGTCCTGCCCTTCAGGGCGTCGATGCCGGAGGCGAGGCGCGGGCCCTGGCCGCGGTGGCGGTTGGCGATCGGCCGGACGACGGCGACCAACGCCACCGACACCACCACGAACACCAGGAATTGTGCGACGGTGCCGCCACCGAGCGCTGCGGTGACGGCACCGGCGACGGCGCCGACCGCGAACATCCCGAATTCGGGCATCGCGGTCACGACGAGCGGAATGCCCAGTCCTACGGCGGCGATCAGCCACCACACCCATGGATCCACGGCCTCATGGTAGGTCCGGCGGGCGGCCCGGGGACAGGGCGCGATCGGTCAGCGACCGGTTGCCGCACCGTGCGAAGCGCGTCCACTCGGGCGGTGGCGGCTACTTGAGGGGCAGCCCCTGCGCGGTCCAGCGGTCGGCGCCGTTGCGCTCGACGACGAGCGGGAGGCCGAAGCAGTGCGAGAGGTTGCTGGAGGTCAGCTCCAGGTCGAGCGGGCCGGCGGACAGCACCTTGCCCTGACGGATCATCAGGACGTGGGTGAAGCCCGGCGGGATCTCCTCGACGTGGTGGGTGACCATGATCATCGAGGGCGCGTAGGGGTCGCGGGCGAGCCGGCCCAGGCGGCGCACCAGGTCCTCGCGGCCGCCGAGGTCGAGGCCGGCGGCGGGCTCGTCCAGGAGGAGCAGCTCGGGGTCGGTCATCATCGCCCGGGCGATCAGGGTGCGCTTGCGCTCACCCTCGGAGAGGGTGCCGAACTTCCGGTCCAGGTAGGCGTTCATCCCGAGGCGGTCGAGGAAGGCCCGGGCGCGCTGCTCGTCGACCTCGTCGTAGTCCTCCCGCCAGCTGGCGGTCATGCCGTAGGCGGCGGTGAGGACGGTCTGCAGCACCGTCTGGCTGCGCGGCAGTTTGTCGGCGAGCGCGATGCCGGCGATGCCGATGCGCGGCCGCAGGTCGAAGACGTCGACCCGGCCCAGCTGCTCACCGAGGATCCGGGCGGAGCCGGCGCTCGGGAAGAGGTAGCTGGAGGCGAGGTTCAGCAGGGTGGTCTTGCCGGCGCCGTTGGGGCCGAGGATCACCCAGCGTTCCCCCTCCTTCACCGACCAGGAGACCTGGTCGACCAGAGCCCGTCCTTCGCGGACCACGGATACGTCCACCAGCTCCAGCACATCGCTCATGAGCGCACTGTCTCCCATTGCTTCTCGGTCGTCGTGTGCGCCTGTAGGCGCAGCCCCCCTGCAAACCTACGCCACTCGATGTCAGTGCCGTTCCCTAGGCTGGGGACCATGCTCGACGAACCTCGCTCAGGACGGCTGGCGGCATGGGGAAATGCTCTTTTGGCCGGATTTGTCTCACCTGATGATGCCGCGCACCGGATCGCCGGCGACGACGCGGTGCACCGCGTCTCGGGCCTGCCCGGGGAAGACGCCCCGGTCGGCCTGACGCTCGCCCTGGGGCGGCTGCGGACGCTCGGCGCGATCGGCCTGCGGGTGGCACTGCCGGTGCCGGGGCACCCGCTGGGGCTCAGCGGCCCGCCGGAGTTCAATGCGCGGGCGCTGGAGGCCGAGGAGGCGGTGGTCGCCCAGGGCGCCGGTCTGGGCCTGGTCCCGGAGGTGTTCGAGGCGGGCCCCGAGGGCGCGGCCGGCCCCGATGTGCATGTCGAGGTGGTCTGGCACTGCCTGCCGGCGCGCGAGGCGCCGCCGGCCGACGTGCCCTCGCTGGGCGAGGCCGAGCGGGAGCTGGCGGAGGCCCTGCGGGAGGCGACGGAGGTGCTCTCGCGGCTGGACGTGGCCGGATCCGGCCCGGTGGCGGACGCCGCGCTGGCGGCCTACCGGGCGCGGGCGGAGGCCGGCCGGCAGGTGTTGGCGCCGGGCTATCCGCCGCGGGCGGTGCGGGTGCTGGAGCTGGCCCAGCGGGTCGGCGTCTTGATCGACATCGCCCGGAGCGCGGGCGGGGACGGCCGGGAGCACGGCGCGGCGGTCAGTTCGTCGGAGATCGCGGCCCGCGCCGAGGCGCTGCGGCCGGTGGAGCGCACGGCCCGCCGGGCACAGGTGGCGGCGTACAACTCCGCGGTGGAGGAGCAGAAGCGCCGCCGGGGGTGAACGGGGAAGGTCCCGCCGGCCATGGCGCGGCCGGCGGGACCCACAGGAGAGCCGGGCTGAAGTGCCCTGGACGGCCCGGGAGTTGGCCCCGGGCCGGCGGCGTCAGTTGTTGACGGCCGGGTTGCCGAAGGCGGAGTTGAGCACGCCCACGACGTTGGTGCTGTTGCCGCTGATGTTCACGGGGACGTGCACCGGCGCCTGGGTGACGTTGCCCGAGAGGACGCCCGGGGAGGTCACGGCCTCGCCCTGGGCGTGCCCGCCGTCGTGGGCGAACGCCGAACCGGCGGCGGCACCGACGGCGAGACCGGTGGTGGCAAGGACAAGGGCGGCCTTTTTGACGCTGTTCATGGTGGCGTGTTCCTCACGTGGTGGCACAGGGCCGGAATGACGGTGACTGTGGAGAGCGGACCGGCCGCACGGCCAGGGCTGGCGGGGCCGGTCCGGGTGACCCGCGCGGGCCGGCGGGCGGCCCGGCGCAGGGGTCGGGTGGTCGGAGCGGACGCTCCGACGATCAGTTGTTGACGCAGGCGTTGCCGAAGGTCGGGTTGAGCAGGCCGACCACGGAGGTGCTGTTGCCGCAGATGTTCGCGGGGATGTGGATCGGCGCCTGGGTGACGTTGCCCGAGGCGACGCCGGGCGACCCCACCGCGGCACCCTGGGCCTGGCCGTCGTGCGCGGAGGCGACGCCGGCGCCCGCCAGGACGAGACCGGCCCCCGCCATCGTGATGGCCGCAACCCGCTTGATGTTCTTCACTGCTCTTGCTCCTCGTTGCCGATGCCGTGGCCAGCCGCCACGACTGCACTGGGAAACGGCCCGGCACGGAGCTGGGATACGCCAAACGGGCTACGTATACACGACAGTATGAATCTCGGATCCGCGAGGCGACGTTCGGCTAATAGCTTTGATGGTCCGTCAGTACGCCGTACTCCCCCGTGTTTCAGGCCCCGATGCCGTGTCGCACGGCCCACAGGGCGGCCTGGGTGCGGTCGGCGAGGTCGAGTTTCATGAGGATGTTGGAGACGTGGGTCTTGACGGTCTTCTCCGACAGCACCAGTGCGCGGGCGATCTCGCGGTTGGAGCGGCCGTCCGCGATCAGGCCCAGCACCTCGCCCTCCCGCTCGGTGAGCGAACTCCCGCGTCCCTGGCCGCCGTTGCCGTCCTCCTGGGAGAGCAGCGCGCCGGCCACCTCGGGCTGCAGCAGCACGTGCCCGGCGTGCACCGAGCGGATGGCGCCGGCCAGGGCGTCGGGGTCGATGTCCTTGTAGACGTAGCCGGCCGCACCTGCGCGCAGGGCCGGGACGACGGTGCGCTGCTCGGTGAAGCTGGTGACGACCAGGACCTTGGCCGGGTTGTCGAGGGTGCGGAGCTGGCGGAGGGCCTCGATGCCGTCCATGCCGGGCATCTTGATGTCCATCAGGACGACGTCCGGGCGCAGTTGCTCGGTGGCGGCGATCCCCTCGGCGCCGTCCGACGCCTCCCCCACCACCTCGATGTCGTCCTGGACCTCCAGGAACGTCCGCAGGCCGCGGCGCACCACCTGGTGATCGTCGACCAGCAGCACGCGGATCGCGTGCCCCTCGCCCGTGGCCCGTTCCGTACCGCCCCGCGTGTGGTCAGCCACCGGGCACCTCCATCTCGACAGTGGTGCCCTTGCCGGGCTCCGATTCCACGGTGAGCTTGCCACCGACGCCACCGGCGCGGTCGCGCATCGACACCAGTCCCAGGTGCCGGCCGGCCCGGCGGACCACACGGGTGTCGAAGCCCCGCCCGTTGTCGGCGATCTTCAACAGGGCGCCCTGGCCGGCACGGCCGAGGCTGACCTCGACGCGCTCGGCGCCGGAGTGGCGCAGCGCGTTGTGCAGCGCCTCCTGGGCGACCCGGAGCATCGCCTCCTCCTGGGCGGAGGGCAGGGCCCGTACCCCCTGGGCGGTGAAGGTGACGCGGGCGGAGTGGGCCCGGTCGAGGACCTGGATCTGGGAGCGCAGGGTGGCCACCAGCCCGTCCTCGTCCAGCGCCGCGGGGCGCAGCTCGACGACGGCGGCGCGCAGCTCGTCGGCGGCCTCCGCGGCCAGCGCGGCGACCTGGTGGAGCTCGTCCTTGGCGCGGGCCGGGTCGCGGTCGACCAGGGCGGTCGCGGCCTGGGCGGTGAGCCGGAGCGAGAAGAGCTTCTGGGAGACCGCGTCGTGCAGCTCGTGGGCGAGCCGGGCGCGCTCGCCGGCGATGGTCAGCTCGCGGCTGCGCTCGTAGAGGCGGGCGTTGGTCAGGGCGATGGCGGCGTGCTGGGCGAGTATGCCGAGAAGCCGTTCGTCCTCCTCGGTGAAGCCGCAGCCGCCGGTGGGCTTGGGGCAGCGCTTGTTGGCCAGGAAGAGGGCGCCGAGGATCTCGTCGCCGTCGGCGACCGGCAGGCCGAGGAAGTCGGACATGTCCGGGTGGGCGGCGGGCCAGCCGCCGAAGCGGGGGTCCTCGCGGACGTCGGCGAGCCGCTCGGGGGTGGCGTTGTGCAGCATCGCGGCGAGGATGCCGTGCTGGCGGGGCAGCGGGCCGATCGCCTTCCACTGCTCGGCGCTGACACCGTCCACGACGAACTGGGCGAAGCCCCCGTGGTCGTCCGGCACGCCGAGCGCGGCGTACTCGGCGTCCAGCAGCTCACGGGCCGAGGCCACGATCGTCTTGAGGACGTCGCGCACCTCCAGATGCCTGCTCATGGCCAGGATCGCGGTGCTCACCGCGGGGATCCCGGCTCCCGGTCCGTTGCTCATGCGTTCACCGTACCGGCGCGTCGAGCAGCCGGTATCGGTCCGCCGACGCCGCGTGCCTACGCCGGCGGGCCTAGGTCAAACGCCCCGCTCAGAGTCGTGCGCGCATCACATCCGGGTCTCGTTTATACCGATTCGCACCTATGTATGCCTTATACCCCTTACATGGCTCGTTGCGTCCTCTTATATAGAGAGCCCCATATAGGGGGGTTCGATGGGGAGGTTCGATGCAGGGGGTCGATGGAAGGGCGCCCCGGCGCGGGGGCCGATACGGAGGGGCGGCAGTCGAACCTTTCCCCTTATATAGGGGTGAAGGGAATTAATAGGGACAGAGTGCGTGATTCCGGGGGTGGCTTCGCGTCGATCTCGTCCTGGACGCGGGGGGTCTCGGCGGGAATTCGGTGATCTGCGTCTCACGCCGCCATCGTCGCCCCCACACTCTGGGCATGTCCTCTTCATCGCAGGCGCGTACCGCGCCGACACCCCCCGAGCGTTGGACGCCGACCCACGGAGAGCCCTACCGCCCGGTGCCGTACCGGCCCGAGCGGATGCCCGCGACCGAGTCCCTGGCCCGCGCCGCCGAGCTGCGGGCCCGGATGGACGACCGACGGACGGTGCGGCAGTTCGCCACCGATCCGGTGCCGGAGCAGGTGGTCCGGGACGCGATCGCCTGTGCGGCCACCGCACCGTCCGGGGCCCATCAGCAGCCGTGGACGTTCGTCCTGGTCAAGGACCCCGAGGTGCGCCGCCGGATCAGGGCGGCGGCGGAGGTCGAGGAGCAGCGCTCGTACGAGGGGCGGCTGGGCGAGGAGTGGCTGGCGGCGCTGCGGCCGCTGGGCACGGACGAGGTCAAGCCGCACCTGACCGACGCCCCGCACCTGATCGTGGTCTTCCAGCAGCGGCACTGGCTGGGCCCGGACGGCACCAAGCGCAAGCACTACTACGTGGACGAGTCGGTGGGCATCGCGGTCGGCATGCTGCTGTCCGCGCTGCATCTGTCGGGGCTGGCGGCGCTGGTGCACACGCCGAGCCCGATGCGGTTCCTGCAGGAGGTGCTGGGGCGGCCGGCCAACGAGAAGGCGTTCGCGGTGATCCCCGTGGGGTACCCGGCACCGGACTGCCAGGTGCCCGATTTGGTCCGAAAGTCCCTTGACCAGGTGCTGGTCGAGGTCTGATCCGCACAGCCGGCCCACAAGGTACGCACAGTCTGTGCGATTGCAATTACTACCGGCGAGATAAACCTCGGCCGGATGTGACCCCGCGCATAGGGCGCAGGTCACTTACGACCCCGGTTAGTGGACTAACAAATCCGCCTTGAACTGGGAATATTCCCGTCCCGACGCAATCCGGGCAAGGTCGGTTCCACTAACCGGGGTCGTACGTCACACCATTGCTCGGCGAATTTTCGGCCGCTAAGAATGGCTCCCGTCGCTCGGCGCCGGATCAGAACTCGGCGTACTGCCGCCGCTCATGGCCCGTGCGACGCCCCCCATTGGAAGAGGTCGAGCCGCCATGTCCAAGTACGCCGTCTCCGGTCTGAATCTGACCCGCGTCCACAAGCTCACCGCCGCCGGCATCGCCGCCGCGGGTGCCGCCGCACTGGTCTTCACCGCCGTCCCGGGTGCCGACGCCGGCCAGAGCAAGGCCGAGGCCGCCTCTGCCAGCCTCAACGTCAAGCCGGTGGCCTTCAGCGCCGTCGACACCGCCGCCCGCGCCCAGCAGGCCACCATCGCCCAGCAGGCCGACGCTTCCGCCGCGCAGGGCAAGGCCGAGGCCGCCGCCGCCAAGAAGCAGGCCGAGGCCGAGGCGAAGGCGAAGGCCGAGAAGGAGCGCCAGGTCAAGGAGGCCGCGAGCCGCGCCGCCGTCCGCCAGGCGATCCCCGCCGCCGTCGAGAAGCCGGCCAAGGTCTACCCGAACAACCTGGACGGCTGGATCCGCGAGTCGCTGGCCGTCATGGCCAAGCACAACATCCCGGGCAGCTACAACGGCATCTACCGCAACCTGATGCGCGAGTCGTCCGGCAACCCCAAGGCGATCAACCTCTGGGACTCCAACGCCCAGGCGGGCATACCCTCCAAGGGCCTGCTCCAGGTCATCGACCCGACGTTCCGCCAGTACCACGTCTCCGGTACCTCCTGGGACATCTACGACCCGGTCGCCAACATCACCGCCGCCTGCAACTACGCGGCCGCCCGCTACGGCTCGATGGACAACGTCAACTCGGCCTACTGAGCCGGACGTTCACCGCGGACCGCGGCACCCGCACACACCGCCGAGGGGCGGCACCCGATTCCGGGTGCCGCCCCTCGGCGGTGTGTGCGGTGGTCGCGGGCGCTACTTGCGCATGACCTCCGGCTCGTGGCGGCGCAGCAGCCGCGAGACGACGAGGGCGAGTGTCACGCCCAGGGCGACCAGGATGATCACGTCCATCACGTAGACGCCGGTCTGGTGCTTCCACAGCGGGTCGGGGTTGCCCGGCTCCCACGGCAGCAGGGTGTTCATGTCCTCGGTGGCGCCGAGCGCGGCGACCGCCCAACGGGACGGCATCAGCCAGGAGACCTGGGAGACGCCGACGGTGTCGAAGAGCTGGAAGAGGACACCGGTGAAGACGACCTGGACGATGGCGAACATGACCAGCAGCGGCATGGTCTTCTCGGCCGTCTTGACCAGCGACGAGATGATCAGGCCGACCATCATCGAGGTGAAGCCGAGGGCGATGATCGCGATCGTCATCTCGACGGCCGGGACCTTGGCCACGATCAGGCCCTGGGACGGCATCTTCCGGGTGGAGAAACCGATGGCCGCGATGATCACGCCCTGGAGGGCGGTGGCCACGCCCAGCACGATGATCTTGGACATCAGGTACGCCGACCGCGACAGGCCGGTGGCCCGTTCGCGCTCGTAGATGACCCGCTCCTTGATCAGCTCACGGACCGAGTTGGCCGCGCCGGAGAAGCACATGCCGACCGCGAGGATCAGCGAGATGGTGCTCGCGTCGCGGTTGGTCTGGTGCTTGGAGACCGGGCCGTACCCGAGGCCGTAGTCGCTGGGGATCAGCAGGGAGACCACGCCGAGCACCGCCGGCAGGATCACCATCAGGGCGAGGAAGCCCCGGTCGGAGGCGAGCACCGAGACATAGCGCCGCATCAGGGTCCACAGCTGGGAACCCCAGCTCTGCGACTTCTGTATACGGGCCGGCGGGGCCTGGACGCTGACCGACTGCGGCGGGGCGGCGTCGAGGTCCGCGGCGTACATCTGGTAGTGCGGGGAGCCGCGCCAGCGGCCCGCCCAGTCGTAGTCCCGGTAGTTCTCGAACGCCGAGAAGACGTCGGCCCAGGTCTCGTACTGGAAGAAGTTCAGCGCCTCCTCGGGCGGGCCGAAGTAGGCCACCGAACCGCCGGGGGCCATCACCAGCAGCCGGTCGCACAGGGCGAGTTCGGCCACCGAGTGGGTGACGACCAGGACCGTGCGGCCGTCGTCGGCGAGACCGCGCAGCAGCTGCATGACGTCGCGGTCCATGCCCGGGTCGAGGCCCGAGGTGGGCTCGTCCAGGAAGATCAGCGACGGCTTGGTCAGCAGCTCCAGGGCGACCGAGACGCGCTTGCGCTGGCCGCCGGAGAGCGAGGTGACCTTCTTGTCCTTGTGGATGTCGAGCTTGAGCTCGCGCAGCACCTCGTTGATCCGGGCCTCGCGCTCGGACTCCGCGGTGTCGCCGGGGAAGCGGAGCTTGGCGGCGTAGCGGAGCGCCTTCTGGACGGTCAGCTCCTTGTGGAGGATGTCGTCCTGCGGTACCAGGCCGACGCGCTGGCGCAGCTCGGCGAAGTGCTTGTAGAGGTTCCGGTGGTCGTAGAGGACCTCGCCCTCGTTGGCCGGGCGGTAGCCGGTCAGCGCCTTGAGCAGCGTGGACTTGCCGGAACCGGAGGGGCCGATGACGGCGACCAGCGACTTCTCGGGGACGCCGAAGGAGACGTCCTTGAGGATCTTCTTGCCGCCGTCGACGGTGACGGTGAGGTGGCGGGCCGAGAAGGAGACTTCGCCGGTGTCGACGAACTCCTCCAGGCGGTCGCCGACCAGCCGGAAGGTGGAGTGGCCGACGCCGACGGTGTCGTTCGGACCGACCGGCGCGGTGCCGGACTTGGGGACCGGCTGGCCGTTGACGTAAGTGCCGTTGTGGCTGCCCAGGTCGCGGATCTCGAACCGGCCGTCGGGGGTGGCGCGGAACTCCGCGTGGTGACGGGAGACCTGGAGGTCGGAGACGACCAGCTCGTTGTCGAGCGCACGACCGATCCGCATCACCCGGCCCGAGTCCAGGCGGTGGAAGGTGGTCGGGCTGCGGTCGCCGCCCTGGGCCTGCGGGGCCGGGCGCTGCTGCGGCTGCCCCGACTGCTGGGCGGGGGCGGCCTGCTGGGGCACGCCCTGCTGCGGCTGGCGGGCCTGCTGGGCCTGCTGGGCCTGCTGGGCCTGCTGGGCCTGCTGGGCCTGCTGGGGCGGGACGTACGGCGGCTGCTGGCCCTGGGCCGGGGCCTGCCAGTTCTGCTGGGCCGGCGGCTGCCGCACGGGCTGCTGCTGCGCGGGCGGCGCCTGCCAGCCCTGCTGCGGCGCGGCCGCGGCGGGCTGCGCGCTGAAGGCGTCGGCGGGCGCCGCGGCGGCGGACAGGCTCAGCCGCGGGCCGTCGGTGGCGTTGCCCAGATGGACGGCGGAGCCAGGGCCGATCTCCAGCTGCTGGATGCGCTGGCCCTGGACGTAGGTGCCGTTGGTGCTGCCGTGGTCTTCGATGAGCCAGCTGCGACCTGACCACCGGATGGTGGCGTGCCGCCAGGAGACCCTGGCGTCGTCGAGCACCATGTCGCCCTGCGGATCCCGGCCCACGCTGTAGGTCCTGGACGGGTCGAGCGGCCAGGTCCTTCCGTTCAATTCCAGTACGAGTTCAGGCACTCCAGCCCCATTACATAGTCCCCCGAGTGACGCCCTGTGCGGGAAGTCTAGGGATGGCGAAACATCGTGAGGAACTATTTCAGGCTCGGCCCGCGGACCGGAAACCGGGACGGCGCCGGGGCACGCGGTGCACCCGCCGGCATCCGGCGAACCCTCCCGGAGAGCCGGAAGGGCCCGCGGTGTCTGCGATAGCCGGAATTCTGGGCATTTGATGCACCGCGGCTGGCGTCGGACGCTCTCCGGACCCCGAAGACGCCATACCAAAAGGGGAGTTGGAGTGCCAGCCCGGTCCCTCGCACCGGTGCAACCGGGGAGACGCGACACGAGTGCATAACGATCGCGTCGCAGCCCCCGGGGCCCGGCGCACGGCAGGCCGGACGCCGGCCCGGCACCCCGGAGACGCGGGGTCCGAACCCCGGACGCCCGTACGGCCGCGACCGCCCGCCGGATACCGTGGGGGCACCATGAGCGCATCGCAGACCCCGCCTGCCGCCGCCGCATCAGGCGAAGACGTACCGACACTCCTCGTCAAGATCTTCGGGAAGGACCGGCCCGGCATCACCGCGGGCCTCTTCGACACCCTCGCCGCCTACTCCGTCGATGTCGTGGACATCGAGCAGGTGGTGACCCGGGGACGCATCACCCTGTGCGTACTGGTCACCGCCCCCTCCCCCGGTGAGGGCACCACCGGGTCCTCCGAGGGCGACCTCCGGGCCACCGTGCACAGCTGGGCCGAGTCGCTGAACCTCCAGGCCGAGATCATCTCCGGTCGTGGCGACAACCGTCCGCGCGGTGTCGGCCGCTCCCACGTCACCGTGCTGGGCCACCCGCTCACCGCGGAGTCCACCGCCGCCATCGCCTCGGCCATAACGGCCACCGGGGGCAATATCGACCGTATTTTCCGGCTCGCCAAGTATCCGGTGACGGCCGTCGAGTTCGCCGTCTCCGGCGCAGCGACCGAGGCGCTGCGCACGGTGCTGGCCCCGGAGGCGGCCCAGCTCGGGGTGGACGTCGCGGTGGTCGCGGCCGGACTGCAGCGCCGGGCGCAGCGGCTGGTGGTGATGGACGTGGACTCCACGCTCATCCAGGACGAGGTCATCGAGCTGTTCGCGGCGCACGCCGGCTGCGAGGCCGAAGTCGCCGAGGTGACCACCGCCGCGATGCGCGGCGAGTTGGACTTCGAGCAGTCGCTGCACGCCCGGGTCGAGCTGCTCCGCGGGCTGGACGCGTCCGTGGTGGACCTGGTCCGCAAGGAGGTGCGGCTCACGCCGGGGGCCCGCACCCTCGTCCGGACACTCAAGCGGCTCGGCTACCAAGTGGGCGTGGTCTCGGGCGGCTTCACCCAGGTCACCGACGCGCTCCAGGAGGAGCTGGGGCTGGACTTCGCCTCCGCCAACACCCTGGAGATCGTCGACGGCAAGCTCACCGGACGGGTCATCGGCGACATCGTGGACCGGGCCGGCAAGGCCCGGCTGCTGCGGCGGTTCGCCCACGAGGCCGGGGTGCCGCTGGCGCAGACCGTCGCGATCGGCGACGGCGCCAATGACCTGGACATGCTCAACGCCGCCGGACTGGGGGTCGCCTTCAACGCCAAGCCGGTGGTCCGCGAGGCCGCGCACACCGCGGTCAACGTGCCGTTCCTGGACACCGTGCTCTATCTGCTGGGGATCACCCGCGAAGAGGTGGAGGCGGCGGACACCCACGCGGAGTGAGCGGCCGGGCCCGGCCCGCCGCCCCTTCCGGCCCACCACCGGCTCCCGGACGACGGACGGGGCCCCGGTGCGCACGATGCGCGCCGGGGCCCCGTCGCATGTCACCCGCCCGCCGCGGGTCGGGCACCGTCGGCTCGCCCGGCGTCCGGGAAGGCGCCGGGGGTGGCCTCAGGCGTGCGGCGACCAGAACGCGACGAGCCGGCCGATGCCGTGCTCGACCGCCTTCCAGGTGCCGTTGAAGGTCAGCACGGCCATCGACGCCGTCGGGAAGCCGCTGCGGTTCATCCGCGCCAGCAGATCCCCCTCGGCCTCCCCCGCCAGGGCGTCGGCGAGGGCGTGCACGCCGGGGTTGTGCCCGACGACCAGCAGGTCGCTCACTTCGTCGGAGGTCTCGTTCAGGATCGCGATGAGCTCGCCGAGAGAGGCTTCGTAGAGCCGCTCGTCGTAGACGGTCTTCGGCCGCTGCGGGAGCTCGGAAACGACCAGCTTCCAGGTCTCGCGGGTGCGGGCGGCCGTCGAGCAGAGGGTCAGTTCGGGGGTGACACCGGCTCCGGCCAGCCAGCGGCCGGCGACCGGGGCGTCCTTGCGGCCGCGGTCGGCGAGCGGACGCTCATGATCGCTCTCGTCGGACCATTCGGCCTTGGCGTGTCGGAGCAGGACAATCCGGCGGGGTGTATCGACGCTCATGCGTCCCAGCTTCGCATGAAACCCGCCGACCGGCGCGGGGTGTTGAAGCGCTGCGCTCGGCCGGGTGATGCTCGCCGTCGGCGCCGGCAGGCGCCCCCGCGCGGGCACCGCTCACCCCCCGAGCCGGAGCATCCGGGCGAGGAATTCCAGCAGCGGCGCGAGGCTCTGCGTGGCTCGTCCGGCGCCGGCCGCACCGGCCTCGCCGGGACTCACCACCAGCGCCAGCAGGGCTATGAAGGAGACCACCGGCAGCGCCAGCCCCCACCACGGCAGCGCCTTCCGCAGGCGCGGTGCCTTCGCTGCGGACGAACGGCTGAACGCGGCGGACATGGCGGGCTCCAGGAGAGGTCGCGGGGGCGGCGCGCCCCGCGAGCGGCGGCGCGCCCACCGCGATGCCGCGGTGTGACTCCGACGCTACGGATCTCCGGCGGCCGTTCCCATCCGGGAGGCCCCCTATTCGTCCCTGATACCCGCCCCCTAGGGGACGGGGGGACAACCCCACCACGGGGCGTCCGACCGGCGGCCGCACCGGGGAGCCGGCCGCCGCCGGATCATGGCGCGGCGATGCTCGCGACGATCGCCACGACGACGGTGACCCCGAGCATCAGACCCAGGACGAGCAGCAGCTTCTTCTGGCTGCCCTGCGGATTCGGTTCGAGCACTGGCATGCGCCCAGTGTCGCACCCGCCCTCCGCGCCGCACCGGCCAGGGCTCGCGAGCGGGTGCGAGGGGCGCGGTGCGGCGCCTCGGGAGCCCCCCCCGGAGAGGACCCGTGACCGGGCGGTTCAGCCGCCGGCCGGCACCCTCACCGCTCGTCCTCGATGCGGCGGTTACGCCCCGCCAGCACGCCGACCGCGATCTGCGGCACCATGAGCCCCACCATCAGCGCGATCGGCAGCCCCCAACCACCGCTGTGCTGGTAGAGCGTGCCGACCAACAGCGGACCGGGGATGGAGATCAGATAGCCGACGCTCTGCGCGAAGGCGGAGAGCTTGACCACCCCGGCCGGGGTGGCGGAGCGCATCCCGATCATCGTCAGGGCAAGCGGGAAGGCGCAGTTGGAGATGCCCATCAACAGCGCCCAGCCCCAGGCACCGGCGGCCGGCGCCAGCCACAGACCGGTGTAGCCGGCCAGCCCGCACACGCCGAGCGCGACCACCAGGGGACCCTGGTGCCGCATCCGGGACGCAAGCCGCGGCAGCACGAAGGAGAGCGGCACGCCCACCGCCATGGTGACGGCCAGCAGCACCCCCGCGGTGCCCGCCGAGACCCCGGCGTCGCGGAAGATCTGCGGCATCCACCCCATGGTGATGTAGGCGGCGGTCGCCTGGAGGCCGAAGAAGACCGCGAGCGCCCAGGCGGTCGGCGACGAGGTGATCCGGATGGGCGGTTCCCCGGCGCCCGGCCTGCCGCTCCCCGGCGCCACCCCTGCCGGCCGCCGCCGCAGCACCGCCAGCCAGGGCAGCACCGCGAGCGCGGCGAGCAGCGCCCAGACGGCCAGGCCGGTGCGCCAACTCCCGCCCAGCGCCGCCGTCATGGGGACGGTGAGCGCCGCGGCGAGCGAGGTGCCCAGGGCCAACGCCATCGAGTAGAGCCCGGTCATCGACCCGACCCGGTCGGGGAACCAGGTCTTGATGACCACCGGCAGCAGCACGTTGCTGACCGCGATGCCGGCCAGCGCCAACGCGCTGCCGGCCAGGAAGCCGGGCGTACCGCCGGCGAACGGGCGCACCACGACGCCCACCCCGATCGCGGCCATGCCGGCGCAGACGATCGCGCCGGGTCCCCAGCGCCGGGCCAGCCGGGGCGCGGCGAAGCCGAAGACGGCGAAGCACAGGGCCGGGACGGACGTCAGCAGGCCGGCGACGGTGCCGCTCATGCCGAGCCCGTCGCGGACCTCCTTCAGCAGCGCGCCGAGGCTGGTGATCGCCGGGCGGAGGTTGAGCGCGGCGAGGACGAGACCGGCGATCACGATCCCGGTCAGCCAGCCGGCGGCGGGCCCGGACTCCGGGACGCGCTCGGGGACGGCGTCGGGGCGCACCGCACCGGTGTCCCGGGCGGGCGGGGTGACGGGGGTCAGGGGCTCGGCGGCCGGGCCGAGGGTCGCGAGGTCTTCGTCTGCCATAGGGGACATCATAGAATCATGGGATGAATAGTTGTCCAGGGGAAATCGGTAGCCTCGGCACACCTCCACGGCGCCCCGGACCCCGCCGCCCCGCCCCTGTCCGCGCCGCCTCCGTCCGCCCGGACCCCCGGGCCCAGCACCCCGGAGCCCTGCCATGCCCCTGACCTCGCCCCGCCGGTCCGCGCTGGCCGACCAGGTGATCGCGCAGCTGCGCGCCCAGATCACGTCCGGCGACTGGCCGGTGGGGTCCCGCATCCCGACCGAGCCGGAGCTCGTCGAGCAGCTCGGGGTGGCCCGCAACACCGTCCGCGAGGCCGTCCGGGCGCTGGCCCACAACGGCCTGCTCGACATCCGGCAGGGCTCGGGCACCTACGTCGTGGCCACCAGTGAACTGGCCGGGGTGATGAACCGCCGGTTCGCCGACGCCGACCCCGGGCACGTCGCCGAACTGCGCTCCGCCCTGGAGGCCGAGGCCGCCCGGCTCGCCGCGTACCGCCGCACGGAGCAGGATCTGCGCCAGCTCGACGCCCTGCTGGAGCGGCGCGAGCGGGCCTGGGAGTCGGGCGCCGCCGAGGCGTTCGTGGCGGCCGACGCGACCTTGCACATGGCGGTGGTGGCGGCCTCCCACAACGACGTGCTGGCCGCGATCTACGCCGATCTGGGCGGCGTGCTGCGCGACTTCCTGCGGGCCGACGTCGGCGCCGTGCTGCGGCCCGAGGCGCACATGGACCACTCCCGGCTGGTGGAGGCGATCCGCGCCGGGGACGGGGAGCGGGCCGCCGCCGAGGCGGGCGCGCACCCCTTCGGCTGCCGACCGGGCGAGGGGGCCTCGGGGGAGTCGAAGGAGCCCTAGGTGTATTGCCCTGTGAGGTTGGGGACGCGGCTGGCGGGTGGTTGGCCTGCGAGTGCGGTGTGTCCGCGGTGGTGATTGTAGGTGTGTAGCCATTGTGGGAAGGCTTCGCGTCGTTCGGTTTCCGAGCGGTAGGGGCGGGCGTAGGCCCATTCGTCGAGCAGGGTGCGGTTGAGGCGTTCGACTTTGCCGTTGGTCTGGGGTCGGTAGGGCCGGGTGCGCTTGTGGGTGATCCCGGCCGCTGCCAGCGCGTCCCGCCAGTCGTGTGAGCGGTAGCAGGAGCCGTTGTCGGTCAGGACCCGCTCGACGGTGATCCCTGCCTGGGTGAAGAACGCCTGGGCGCGTTGCCAGAAGGCGGTGGCGGTCTCTTTGCGCTCGTCGGTGTGGATCTCGCTGTAGGCGAGGCGGGAGTGGTCGTCGACGGCGGTGTGGATGTAGCTGTAGCCGGCGTTCGAGCGGGTCTTGCGGCCTGCTTGCCGGCCGAGCGCCTTGTGGCCGCCGCCGTCGGGAATGTTGCCGAGCTTCTTGATGTCCACGTGCACCAACTCTCCTGGTCGTTCACGCTCGTAGCGGCGTATCGCACGGCCGGTGGCACGGTCGAGGTGGGACAGGCGGGCCAGACCGAAGCGGGTCAGGACGCGGTGCACGGTGGACGGCACCAGGTGGAGCAGGCCCGCGATGCGGGCGGGGCCCCACCGGCGCAGGAGGCGGACCTTGATGATCCGCCGTTCGGTGCGGGTCGGGGTTCGTCCCGGGCTGCGGTGCGGGCGGCTGGAGTGGTCGGCCATGCCCGCCTCGCCGAGCTGACGGTAGCGGTCTGCCCATCGCTGGGCCGTGGTCGGGGAGACCTGGAAACGTTCGGCTGCCCTGCGCAGGGGCCAGCCGTCCTCGACCACACAGCGGGCCAGGCGCAGGCGTCCGGTCTCGGTCAGGGGTGCATTACGGTGGGGCATGAGGGCCTTTCTGTCGGTGTAGACGTCGCAATCCACACCGAACCGGAAGGCCCTCACCCGTTCAAGATCCCCCAGCCGAGACCTGGCTCACCCGTCCACAACCTCCCCGGACAGAACACCTAGGGGGAGTCGAACAGACTCCGTAGGGGGCGTCAACGCCCCCTCGGGGCCACAACGGGGCGGGGGCCGGGGGCTATTCCCGGGCGAGGGTTCCCAGCGGGGGCAACGGATGCACCGCCGGCGCACGCGCGGCGCAGGCCACCGGGCAGCGCACGCACACGCAGCGGACGCGCCCCTGCGGCGCACGCGCGGTGGGGCACCCCTGCGGCGCACGCACGGTGGGCACGCCCCGGCAGCGCACGCACAGCGGTGAGGTCCCGGCAGCGCACCCGCGCACGGCAGGGCCGTCCCTGCGGCGCACGCGCGCAACGGTGGGGCACCCCGCGAGCGCACGCGCACGCTGAGGACGCCCCTTCCGGCGCACGCGCACGCTGGGGACGCCCCGCCCCAGCGCACGCACGCGCGGTGGGGGTCCCACGTGCCGACACGGAGCGGAGGCGGCCCGGCACCCGGTCGTCTCCGCTCCGGAATGCCGCACCGCCCGCCCCGGTGGACCGGGACGGGCGGTGTCGGCGGGTGGTGGGCGTCAGGCGCCCATCATGTGCACGCCGCCGTCGACGTGCACGATCTCGCCCGTCGTGCGGGGGAAGAAGTCGGACAGCAGGCCGACGACACCGCGGCCGGCCGGCTCCGGGTCGGCCAGGTCCCAGCCGATCGGGGCGCGGTGGTTCCACACGTCCGCCAGCTCCTCGAAGCCGGGGATGGACTTGGCGGCCATCGACTTGATCGGGCCGGCCGAGACCAGGTTGCAGCGGATGCCCTTCGGGCCCAGGTCGCGCGCCAGGTAGCGGTTGGTGCTCTCCAGCGCCGCCTTGGCCACGCCCATCCAGTCGTACTTGGGCCAGGCGATCTGCGCGTCGAAGGTCAGGCCGACGATCGAGGCACCGTTGCTCATGAGCGGCAGGCAGGCCATCGTCAGCGACTTGTAGGAGTACGCCGAGACCTGCACGGCCGTCGAGACGTCGTCCCAGTCGGCCTCCAGGAAGTTGAAGGCGCCCTGCGGGCCGAAGGCGATGGAGTGCACGATGCCGTCGAGGCGGGCGTCCTCGCCCAGGTGCTCGCGGACCTTGCCGGCCAGCCCGTCCAGGTGCTCCTGGTTGGTCACGTCCAGCTCGATGACCGGGGCGGGCTTGGGCAGCCGCTTGGCGATCCGCTCGACCAGGGAGAGCCGGCCGAAGCCGGTGAGGATGACGTCGGCGCCCTCGTTCTGGGCGACCTTGGCCGCCTGGAACGCGATCGACGACTCGGTCAGCACACCGGTGACCAGGATGCGCTTGCCTGCGAGGATTCCACTCATGCTGATCAGTGCCCCATGCCCAATCCGCCGTCGACAGGAATGACGGCTCCGGTGATGTACGCGGCCTCCTCGGAGGCCAGGAAGCGGACCGAGGCGGCGACCTCCTCGGGCTGGGCGTAACGCGCCAGCGGCACCTGCTTCACGATGCTCTCCCGCTGCTCGTCGCTGAGCACCCGGGTCATGTCGGTGTCGACGAAGCCGGGGGCGACGACGTTGACGGTGATGTTGCGGCTGCCCAGCTCACGGGCGAGCGAGCGGGAGAAGCCGACCAGCGCGGCCTTGGAGGCGGCGTAGTTCGACTGCCCCGCCGCGCCCGTCAGGCCGACCACCGACGAGATCAGGACGATCCGGCCCTTACGGGCGCGCAGCATCGCCCGGTTGGCGCGCTTGACCACACGGAACGTGCCGGTCAGGTTGGTGTCGAGGACGGCGCTGAAGTCCTCCTCGGACATCCGCATCAGGAGCTGGTCGCGGGTGATGCCGGCGTTGGCCACCAGCACCTCGACCGGACCCTGCTTCTCCTCGATCTCCTTGTACGCCTGCTCGACCTGCTCGGCGTCCGTGATGTCGCACTTCACGGCCAAAAATCCCGCCGGGGGCTCGCCCGAGCGGTAGGTGATGGCGACCTTGTCGCCTGCCTCGGCGAAGGCGCGGGCAATGGCGAGGCCGATGCCGCGGTTGCCTCCGGTGACCAGAACCGAGCGGCTCAAGAGATCACCCTTTCCGTGTCCTGTCCGTCTTGCGTTCGGTACGAAACTATCGGTCGGGGCGCCCTTCCGGGGAATCGAGGCCACACAGCGGCACGCCCCGGTTCACTGTCGGGTCCCCACAGAAGCACGGCATGATGCACCCGCCGACTACGGGAGGATGCCGTGCCAGCCGCACCCCATGACCTTGACCAGACCTTCCTCGCGCTGCCGCTGCGCGCACTGGCCGACGCCGCACTGGCGCGGGCCCGCGCACTGGGCGCGGAACACGCCGACTTCCGCCTGGAACGGGTGCGCAGCGCGATGTGGCGCCTGCGGGACGCCCGCACGTCGGCCACCTCCGACACCACCGACCTGGGCTATGCGGTGCGCGTGGTGCACAACGGCGCCTGGGGCTTCGCCGCCGGCGTCGACCTGACGATGGACGCCGCCGCGCGGGTGGCCGGCCAGGCGGTGGCGATGGCGAAGCTGTCCGCCAAGGTGGCCGAGGCGGCGGGCACCAGTACGGGCGGGAAGGTGGAGCTGGCCGACGAGCCCGTCCACCCGGACCGCACCTGGGTCTCCTCGTACGAGATCGACCCGTTCGACGTCCCGGATGCCGAGAAGACCGGGCTGTTGGCGGAGTGGAGCGCCCGGCTGCTGGCGGCACCGGGCGTGGCGCACGTCGACGCGCAGCTGCTGGCCGCGCAGGAGAACAAGTTCTATGCGGACACCGCCGGTACCAGCACCACCCAGCAGCGGATCCGGCTGCATCCGGAGTTGACCGCGGTCGCGGTGGACCCGGCCACCGGTGACTTCGAGTCGATGCGCACCCTCGCGCCGCCGGTCGGCCGCGGCTGGGAGTACCTGACCGGCGGCTACGACTGGGTGGGCGAGCTGGACCGGATGCCCGAGCACCTCGCCGAGAAGCTGCGCGCCCCGAGCGTCGAGCCCGGCAGCTACGACCTGGTGATCGACCCGTCCAACCTCTGGCTGACGATCCACGAGTCGATCGGCCACGCCACCGAGCTGGACCGGGCGCTGGGCTACGAGGCGGCGTACGCCGGTACCTCGTTCGCCACCTTCGACCAGCTCGGTTCGCTGGTCTACGGCTCGCCGATCATGCAGGTCACCGGCGACCGGACCGCCGAGCACGGGCTCGCCACGATCGGCTACGACGACGAGGGCGTGGCCGCCCAGTCCTGGGACCTGATCAGGGACGGCATCCTCACCGGCTACCAACTCGACCGCAGAATGGCGAAGTTGACCGGCTTCCCGCGCTCCAACGGCTGCGCGTACGCGGACTCCCCCAGCCATGTGCCGGTCCAGCGGATGGCCAACGTCTCGCTCCGTCCGGCGCCGGACGGCCCGTCCACCGAGGAGCTGATCGCCGGGGTGGAGCGCGGGATCCATCTCGTCGGCGACCGCTCGTGGTCCATCGACATGCAGCGCTACAACTTCCAGTTCACCCAGCAGCGGGCGTACCTCATCCGGAACGGGCGGTTGGCCGGGCAGCTGCGGGACGTCGCCTACCAGGCCACCACCACCGACTTCTGGGGGTCGATGGTCGCGCTCGGTGGCCCGCAGACCTACGTCCTGGGCGGCGCCTTCAACTGCGGCAAGGCCCAGCCGGGCCAGATCGCGGCGGTCTCCCACGGCTGTCCCTCGGCGGTCTTCGAGGGCGTGAACGTGCTCAACACGACACAGGAGGCAGGACGATGAGCCCGCGCGGTACGCGCAGCAACCGGCCGTACGAGATCGTCGAGCGGGCGCTGGAGCTGTCCCGCGCCGACGGCTGTGCGGTCATCGCCGAGGAGCGCTCCAGCGCCAATCTGCGCTGGGCGGGCAATGCCCTCACCACCAACGGCACCACCCGCGGCCGGACGGTCACCGTGGTGGCGACCGTGGACGGCGCCCAGGGCACCGCGTCGGGGGTGGTCTCGCGGTCGGCGGTGACCGCGCAGGACCTGGAGCCGCTGGTGCGGGCCGCGGAGGCGGCCGCCCGGGACGCCGGTCCGGCCGAGGACGCCCGGCCGCTGGTCACCGGCGGCCGGCCGGCGGCCGACTTCACCGACGCCCCGGCCGAGACCTCCTCGGAGGTCTTCGCCGCGTTCGCCCCGGCCCTCGGGGAGTCCTTCCGGCAGGCCGCCGGCGGCGGCCGTGAGCTGTACGGCTTCGCCCAGCACACCGTCGTCTCGTCGTACCTGGGCACTTCCACCGGACTGCGGCTGCGGCACGACCAGCCGTCCGGGACGCTGGAGCTGAACGCCAAGTCGCCGGACCGCACCCGGTCGGCCTGGGCCGGCCGGGCCACCCGGGACTTCGCCGACACCGACCCGCGGGAGCTGGACGTCGAGCTGGCCCGGCGGCTGGGCTGGGCCGAGCGTCGGATCGAGCTGCCGGCCGGCCGCTACGACACGCTGCTGCCGCCCAGCACCGTCGCCGACCTGCTGATCTACCAGCAGTGGTCGGCCACCGCGCGGGACGCCGCCGAGGGCCGCACGGTCTTCTCCAAGGCCGGTGGCGGGGAGGGTGCCGGCCGGACCCGGGTCGGCGATCGGCTCTCCGCGCTGCCGCTGACGCTGCGCAGCGATCCGACGGCCCCCGGACTGGAGTGCGCGCCGTTCGTCCTGGCGCACTCCTCCGGCGCGGACGCTTCGGTCTTCGACAACGGGCTGCCGCTGACCGCCACCGAGTGGGTGCGCGAGGGGGTCCTGGACCGGCTGGTGGCCACCCGGCACGGCGCCGCGCTGACGGGGCTTCCGGTGGCCCCGGCCATCGACAACCTCCTGTTGGAGGGCGGCGGTTCGGGGACCCTCGACGAGATGGTGGCCGCGGCGGGCCACGACGGCCCGACGCTGCTGCTGACCTGCATGTGGTATATCCGCGAGGTCGATCCGGCGACGCTGCTGCTGACCGGGCTCACCCGGGACGGCGTCTATCTGGTCGAGAACGGCGAGGTCGTCGGCGAGGTCAACAACTTCCGGTTCAACGAGTCGCCGGTGGACCTGCTGGGCCGGGCGGTGGCGGCGGGCCGCACCGAGCGGACGCTGTCGCGGGAGTGGGGCGACTACTTCCCGCGGACCGCGATGCCGCCGCTGCGGGTGCCGGACTTCAACATGAGTTCGGTCAGCCGGGGCGTGTGAGGGTCCGCCGCCGCCCGGCCCCCGGGTGGCGGCGCGGCCGGGGGCCGGGGTCGGGGCGGTGCGGGGCGCCGCCCGCCCCGACCTGCGTCCGGGTGGGCGGATATCGCGGTGAGCGGCGCATCCCGGCCTAATAGACTGTCGCTCTGTCCTCCCCTCGGGGAACCACGATCGATCAGGAACGCCATGACACGCCTCGGCGAATCCGTCGCCCGCGCCAGCACGCTGCTCTCCGCCGACCTCTCCTCGGACGCCACCGTCCGGGAGCTGCTCCAGGAGACCGGTGAGCGGCGCTATCTCGACCTGACGGACCTGTCGTCCAAGGAGCAGGCCGAACTGATCGCGTCCCGGACGGTCGAGGTGCTGCCGGGCGTCACGAAGCTGGCCGAGCGGATCGAGGAGCGCCGGGCGGCCGGCAAGGGTCTGCACGTCAAGCTGGGCATCGACCCGACGGCGACCGATGTGCACCTGGGGCACGCGGTGCCGCTGATCATCCTGAGCCGGTTCCAGCGCCTCGGCCACGACGTCACCCTCATCATCGGCGACTTCACCGCCAAGATCGGCGACCCGTCGGGCCGTACGGCCGAGCGCCCGCCGCTGACCGACGACGACATCGCGCACAACCTCGCCACCTACCGCGAGCAGGTGCGCCCGTTCTTCGACTTCGAGAAGGTCAGCTTCCGGCAGAACAGCGAGTGGCTGGCGCCGTACACCTTCCCGGAGCTGCTGGGGCTGCTCGCCCAGGTGCCGGCCTCGCAGCTGTTGCAGCGCGAGGACTTCCGCAACCGGCTGGCGGCCGGCTCGGGCCTGACCATGACCGAGCTGCTGTACCCGATCGCGCAGGGCCTGGACTCGGTGGCGCTGGAGTGCGACGTGGAGCTGGGCGGCTCCGACCAGCTGCTCAACCTCCAGATGGGTCGCAAGCTGATGGAGCTGCGCGGGCAGCGGCCGCAGCTGGTGGTGACCATGCCGCTGATCGAGGGCACGGACGGCACCGGCGCCAAGATGTCGAAGTCCAAGGGCAATTACGTCGGGCTGAGCTCGCCCGCCGACGATGTCTTCGGCAAGATCATGTCGGTGCCGGACCGGCTGATGGAGCCGTACCTCAAGGCATGGACGGAGTGGACGGACGAGGAGATCGCCCTCGTCCTGGGTCGGGTCGGTGACCGCTCACTGCACCCGATGGACCTCAAGAAGGTCCTCGCGGGCGAGGTCGTGGCGGCGCTCTACGGGCTGGACGCAGCGATGGCGGCCCGCGCCGGTTTCGTGGCGCAGTTCTCCAAGAAGTCGTTCGGGGACGTGGAGTCCCTGCCGGTCGTGGACGCCGGCGAGCACGGCGCCCTGACGGTCGCGGCGGTGCTGACGACGGTGCTGGAGTTCACCCCGAGCGCCTCGGCGGCGCGGCGGTTGGCGAAGCAGAACGCGCTGCGGCTGGTGGTCGAGGGCGGGTCCGGCCAGTCGACGGTGGTGCTGGCCGAGGCCGACGCGGTGCGGCCGCTCTCCGAGGTCCTCGCGGAGAAGCTGTCCGACGCCGAGGGCGTGGCCTACCTGAAGGCCGGGCGCAAGCTCGCCCAGGTCGAGGGCCGCTAGGGCTCTGGGAACAGACGGGCGCGCGTCGCCTTTCCGCGGGGGCGGGGAGGTCGACGCGCGCCTACGTCGTTCGGGGTACCGCCGCGTACGCCGACGGCACGACCCGGTCTCGTCGCGTGGGAAAGGGCGGCGTACCGTGGGATCTGACCGGAATGCGGGGAGAATCCGGCGGGACCGAGCAGGTGGTGGAACGTGATGCGGAAGCAGAGCGGCGGCGTCGAAACCTTCCGGATCACGGGGGCCCGTCAGGGGCTGACCGAGGACGTGCGGGGTCGCCAGCGGCGCTATGTGATCTCGATGGCGGTGCGGACCCTGGCCGTGGTGCTCACCGCGGTGCTCTGGAACGTCGAGCGGCCGATTGCCATTGCAACGCTCGTGATCGGCATGGGACTCCCGTACATCGCGGTGGTGATCGCCAACGCCGGTCGGGAGAACGTCCCTTCGCTGCCGTCGACGCTGGTCACGCCCACGCGTCCGGCGCTGACCGAGGGCCGCGCGGAATCCGTTGCGGAACGGCCCGCGGAGGGGCGTTCGCAGTCGCGGGACGAACGGGGCTGAGTGCCGCGGGGCGCGGCGGGCACAGCAAAGCTCAAGAAAAGCTCAGATCAATCATGCGGTTCGGCTGCACCGCGCACCATTCCCCATGACATACTGCGTACGCGCTCCGCATCCCCCGTCGGAGCGACGGACCGACGCCGGGCGGCTCCCCCCGTGGCTGCCCGGCGTCGTCATGTCCGCAGCGGGAGTTGGCGATGTCGTACGGAAGAGGGCGACGGGGCGCTCACGGGGCGGGACGTAGGGTTGAGGAGTGAACTCCCCGAACGATCCCGAGACTCTCACCATCTGCTCCGCCAAGGGCTGCCACGCCGCCGCGGTGTGGGTGGTGGCCTGGAACAACCCCAAGTTGCACACTCCGGACCGGCGCAAGACCTGGCTGGCGTGCGACGAGCACCGGGAGCATCTGTCGCAGTTCCTCGCCGTGCGCGGGTTCCTCAAGGACGTGGTGACGTTGGAGGAGTGGGAGCGGCGGTCAGCCGCCGATGGCTGACATCGGGCGCTCCGGCTGGAGGAAGGCGGGGTCGTCGAGACCGGATCCCGCCTTTTTGCCCCACATGGCCAGCTTCCAGATGCGGGCTATCTCGGCGTCGGGGGCACCGGAGCGCAGTGCGGCGCGCAGGTCCGTCTCCTCGGTGGCGAAGAGGCAGGTGCGGATCTGACCGTCGGCGGTGAGCCGGGTGCGGTCGCAGGCGCGACAGAAGGGGCGGGTCACCGACCCGATCACGCCGACGCGGTGCGGACCGCCGTCGACGACCCAGCGCTCGGCGGGGGCGGAGCCGCGCTCGTCCTGGCCCTCGGGGGTGAGGGTGAAGCGGGTGCGCAGCGAGTCCAGGATGTCGCCGGCGGTGATCATTCCGTCGCGCTGCCAGCCGTGTTGGGCGTCGAGCGGCATCTGCTCGATGAACCGCAGCTCGTAGTCGTGGGCGACGGCCCAGGCCAGGAGGTCGGGGGCCTCGTCGTCGTTGAGGCCGGGCATCAGGACGGTGTTGACCTTGACCGGGGTGAGGCCGGCGGCGCGGGCGGCTTCGAGGCCGCGGAGGACGTCGGCGTGCCGCTTGCGGCGGGTCAGGGCGGTGAAGACGTCGGGCCGGAGGGTGTCGAGGGAGACGTTGACGCGGTCCAGGCCGGCGGCGCGCAGGGCGGCGGCGGTGCGTTCCAGGCCGATGCCGTTGGTGGTCAGCGACATCTGGGGGCGGGGGGCGAGGGCGGCGACCCGCTCGACGATGCCGACCAGGCCGGGGCGGAGCAGCGGCTCGCCGCCGGTGAAGCGGACCTCCTCGACGCCGAGGTCGCGGACGGCGACGGTGATCAGGCGGACTATCTCGTCGTCGGTCAGCAGGTCGGGCTTGGCGAGCCACTGCAGGCCCTCTTCGGGCATGCAGTAGGTGCACCGCAGATTGCACCGATCGGTGAGCGAGACCCGCAGGTCGGTGGCGACGCGGCCGTAGGTGTCGATGAGCACTGGGCCCCCTCCCCGAGAGTGTGGATCGGTCTGTCGATCAGTACGCCTCCGAGACTACGCGATGGGTCCGACCGTGAGGAGGCGTGAGAAGCACGAGGTGGGCGGGGTGACCTCGTAGATCTCTACGAGGTCACCCCGCCCGTCGGCTGTAGGGACGGCTCAGTGCCCGTGGGGAGGGGTCAGTGGGCGCCGGTGCCGGTCAGGGAGCGGACTTCGAGTTCGGCGTACTTGGCGGCGTCCGGTTGTTCCTTGGAGAGCAGGGAGCCGAGCCAGCCGAGGAGGAAGCCCAGGGGGATGGAGATCAGGCCGGGGTTCTCCAGGGGGAACACCGCGAAGTGGGCGCCGGGGAACATCGAGGTCTCCTTGCCGGAGACGACGGGCGAGAAGAGGACGAGGAGGACGGAGGCGAACAGGCCGCCGTAGATGGACCAGAGGGCGCCCTGGGTGGTGAAGCGCTTCCAGAAGAGGCTGTAGAGGAGGGTCGGGAGGTTGGCGGAGGCGGCGACCGCGAAGGCGAGCGCCACCAGGCCGGCGACGTTCAGGCTGCGGGCGAAGACGCCGAGGACGATGGCGACCGCGCCGATGCCGACGGTCGCCCAGCGGGCCGCGCCGACCTCTTCCTTCTCGGTGGCCTGCCCCTTGCGGAGGACGTTGACGTAGATGTCGTGGGCGAAGGAGGAGGACGAGGCGAGGGTGAGGCCGGCGACCACGGCGAGGATGGTGGCGAAGGCGACGGCGGAGATGACGGCGAGCAGGACGGCGCCGCCGGTGGAGCCCGCGCCGCCGCCGATCTCCTGGGCCAGGAGCGGGGCCGCGGTGTTGCCGGCCTTGTTGTCGTGGGTGATGACGCCGGGCTTGAGGAGGGCCGCGGCGCCGAAGCCGAGGGCCAGGGTCATCAGGTAGAAGACACCGATGATGCCGATCGCCCAGTTCACCGACTTCCGGGCGGCCTTGGCGGTGGGGACCGTGTAGAAGCGGATGAGGATGTGCGGCAGGCCCGCGGTGCCCAGGACGAGGGCGAGGCCCAGCGAGATGAAGTCGATCTTCGAGGTGGCGGTGGCGCCGTACTTGAGGCCAGGCTCCAGGAAGGCGGAGCCCTTGCCGCTGTTCTCGGCCGCGGCGCCGAGCAGCGCGGAGGGGTTGAAGTGGAACTTCCATGCCACCAGGAAGGTGATCAGCAAGGTGCCGGCGATCAGCAGGACTGCCTTGATCATCTGGACCCAGGTGGTGCCCTTCATGCCGCCGATGGTGACGTAGAGGATCATCACGATGCCGACGAGGACGACGACGAGGATCTTGCCGGTCTCGCTGGTGATGCCCAGGAGCAGGGTCACCAGGGCGCCGGCGCCGGCCATCTGCGCGAGCAGGTAGAAGATCGAGACGACGATGGTGGAGGTGCCGGCGGCGGTCCGGACGGGGCGTTGGCGCATCCGGTAGGCGAGCACGTCGCCCATGGTGAAGCGGCCGGAGTTGCGCAGCGGTTCGGCGACGAGGAGGAGCGCGACGAGCCAGGCGACGAGGAAGCCGATGGAGTAGAGGAAGCCGTCGTAGCCGAAGAGGGCGATGGCGCCGGCGATGCCGAGGAAGGACGCGGCGGACATGTAGTCGCCGGAGATGGCCAGGCCGTTCTGGAATCCGCTGAACTGCCGTCCGCCGGCGTAGAAGTCGTCCGTGCCCTTGGTCTGCCGGCCGGCCCAGACGGTGAGGCCGAGGGTGGCGGCGACGAAGACGGCGAAGAGGGTGACGATCAGGGTGCGGTGCTCGCCGGCGGCACCGGCGGCGAGGTGCGGGGTGAGGTTCATGCGCCGGCCTCCTGTACGTCGGTCTGCTCGGGGCCGTCCCCCGGGGCGTCGGCCTGTGCCGCGCCGGCCTGCCGGGCGGCGGTCCGCGGGGCAGCGGCCTGCGGGGCGGGGGCTGTGCCCTCCAGGCGGGCCTTGATGGCCTCGGCGCGGGGGTCGAGCCGGGCGGCGGCGTGCCGGGAGTACCACCAGGCGATCAGGAACGTGGTGACGAACTGGGCGATGCCGAGCACGAGGGCGACGTTGAGGTGGCCCGCGACCCTGGTGGCCATGAAGTCGCCGGCGTAGCTCGACAGCAGCACATAGCCGAGGTACCAGAGGACGAAGGCGAGGGTGAGCGGGAAGGCGAACGAGCGGTGTGCGCGCCGGAGTTCGGCGAACTCCGGACTCGACTGCACCTGTGGGTAGTCGGGCGGGTCGTGCTGCCCCGGGTCGGCGTTGGGTGCGGTGATCACGAAGTCTCCTGACGCTCGATGAGCTGGTACGAGGCCGACGATAAGGCCCGGATAAGTGACGTGGATCACGCATCGTAGGGCGGCCGGGCGCGATGCGACAGACGATGGATGGTTGAATTCCCGAAGAAATCGGGGGAATGGGTGCACCGGCCGCCACCGCTCGGGCGACGCTTCGTTGACCGGTCATGACTCCGCCGCCCTCACCGGACCCGGCTCCGCACGCCCCCCGCCGGCGCCCGTACGGCAGCGTCCGGCTGTCCGCGCCGATCGCCGTCGCTCCGGCGCGACCGCACCCCGGGGCGGGCGCCCGGCGCTGGTACGGCCCGCGGGTCCCGCTGCCGCCGCTGAGCATGGGCACCCTGCGGCGGCGCGGCGGGGCGGGCCGCCGGGACTGAGGCCGGGGGCGACGCCCGGGGCGCGCGCCGCGTCGCGCCGCCGCGCCGCCCGTGCGTCTCCGCGCACCCTCGCGCGCGCCGACCGGCCGTCCGGCGGTCGCCTGACTGCCCGTCAATATGCTGCTCCTGAGCGGTTTTCTCCGCGTTCCATTGTTGTGCGCCGGTGATCGCCGATAGCTTCACCTGTCGTGTAACCGCCCGTGCGCGTCCCGCGCCCGGGCGGTCCGACGGATGAGGTGGAGTACCCCATGGCACGTCCCCTTGCACATCCCCGGAACAGACGCCTGCGGGCCCTGGCCGTACCGCTCGGGCTGGCGCTGACCGCGACGACCGGGTTCCTCGGCGCCCTGCCCGACGCGGCCGGCGCCGCACCCCAGGACAGTGGCCCGCTGCTGTCGTACGTCGTGAACACCGCCCCCGGCCACGCCACGGTCGACAAGGTCGAGCAGGCGATAGTCCGGGCCGGCGGCAAGGTGATCACCGCCCACGAGCGGATAGGCGTGATCGTCGCCCACTCGGCCAACCCGCGGTTCGCCGCCACCGTCCGGACGGTGGCGGGCGTGCAGTCGGCGGGCGCGACCCGCACCGCGCCGCTCAAGCAGTCCGGCACCACCGACTTCGGCAAGCCGCAGCGGCTGACCGCGGCCCAACTCGCCGCGGCCGAGCGGACCGCCAGGGCCAAGGGCGAGGAGCCGCTGGAGCCGCTCCAGTGGGACATCCGCGCCATCAAGGCCGACCGGGCGGCCAAGGTGAACCCCGGCAGCCCCAAGGTGACCGTGGCGGTCATCGACACCGGCGTGGACGACACCCACCCGGACCTCAAGCCGAACTTCTCGGCCCGGCAGTCCGCCAACTGCGTGGGCGGGGTGCCCGACACCTCCCCCGGGGCCTGGCGACCCTACGACCCGGTCGGCGACGCGCACGGCACGCATGTGGCGGGCACCATCGCCGCGGCCCGCAACGGCATCGGGGTGACCGGTGTCGCGCCGGGCGTGAAGGTCTCCGCCATCAAGGTGAGCGAGCCCAGGACCAGCTTCTTCTATGCGGAGAGCGTGGTCTGCGCCTTCGTCTTCGCCGCCGACCACGGCGTCCAGGTCACCAACAACAGCTATTACGTCGACCCGTGGATGTTCAACTGCAAGGACGACGCCGACCAGGCGGCCATCATCGACGCGGTCGGCCGGGCGGCGAAGTACGCGCAGGACAAGGGAGTGGTGAACGTCGCCGCGGCGGGCAACGCCAACTCCGACCTCGGGGCCGACAAGCTCACCGACGCCAGCAGTCCCAACGACTCCACCCCGGTCAGCCGCGCCCTCAGCCCCAAGACCTGCTGGGACGTGCCGACCCAGCTGCCGGGGACGGTGACGGTCGCGGCGACCGGTTCGCACGGCCTGAAGTCCGGCTACTCCAACTACGGCCTCGGCCAGATCGACGTCGCGGCGCCGGGCGGCGACACCAAGCAGGTGCCCGAACCGCCCGCCAAGAACGGCAACGTCCTCTCCACCATCCCCGGTGGTGACTGGGCCTTCTACGCCGGTACGTCCATGGCCTCACCGCATGTCGCGGGCGTGGCGGCGCTCCTGAAGAGCACCCACCCGAAGGCGAGCGCGCAGGAGATCCAGTGGCTGCTCAAGGAGCAGGCCGACAACCCCGGCTGCCCGGCGGGTGACGCCACCTGCACCGGCACCCAGCAGGTCAACAGCCACTTCGGCTACGGGATCGTCAACGCGCTGAAGGCCGTGGAGTAGCCGCCGGCCCGGACCGCCGATGCGGCGGCCCGGGCGGCACGGCGGGCCGGGCGGTCGACCGCCCGGCCCGTCACGCCTCGCGCCCCAGGAAGGCGGCGAGCCGGTCCGCCGCGGCGGCGCCGGGCGGCGCGGGCCGCTCCGGGGCGAACGAGCCGCCCTCGGTGCGGGGCGCGGCCCCGTAGATCCGGCGCGCCGCCGCCAGGGTCTCCTCGGCGACCTCCGGTGCCAGTGCGGTCGGCGCGCCGAGCGCCCGTGCCAAGTCCCAGCCGTGCGCGAGGAGTTCGACGACCACCTGCTGGACGAGGAGCGCGCCGGGCGCCTCGTAGGGGCCGAAGGTCCGCTCCGTCATCCCGCTGCTCCGGAAGGCGGCGAGCGCGGCCCGGGCAGACTCCTCGAAGGCGGCACGGGGGTCGTCGCCGAGATGGTCGGCGGTGTGGTCGGTGCGTGGCATCCCCTCGGCGATGGAGGTGACCATCAGGCTCTCCCACACCATGTGGTCGAGCAGTTCCCGGACGGTCCAGTCGGCGCACGGCGTGGGCCGCGCGAGGTCCGCCGGCCGCACCTGCGCGACCAGCGCGCCGACCGCGTGGACGACCCGTTGGTAGGCGTACAGCACCCGCTCCGGGTCGGGGGTGCCGAACGCGGCGCGGTCCACCAGGACGGGGGTGCGGTGGGCGCGCAGCGCGGCGGCGGTCCAGGCGCCGGCGGTCTCCCAACGGGGCGGCGCGGGGCGGCCGGTGGCGGTGCACAGTAGTCGCCAGTAGCGCGCGACGAGGGGTTCGGCGACGGTCTCCAACTGCTCCAGCAGACGGGTCCGGGCGGCCGGGCCGTCCTCGGCGGGCGGGGGGTCCTCGACGGGCGGGGCTTTCTGGGTGGGGAGCCAGGCGGCGACCAGCTCCGCGACGATCGGCTCGGCGGCCGGCGAGTCCGGCGCGATGCCGTCGGCGACGGCGGCCTCGGCGCGGGCGTGCATCAGGGCGGCGACCCGCTCGGCGGCCCTGGTGTCGGCCGCCGAGCGGCCGTCGGGCGTGGGGGTGCCGGGCGCCGTTCGGGCGCTGTAGACGGCCAGGCGGCGCAGGGCGGCGCGGAACTCCGGATCGCGGACCAGGGAGGCCAGTTCGTTCCAGGCGTGGAGCTGGTCGGGGGTGGGGTCGTCGGGCAGATCGGGGGTGGCGGCCAGCAGGCCGCTGCGGTAGGCGGGGGCGGGTACGCCGTCCAGCGCGTCGTCGATGACGTCGGCGACGATGCGGCGGCGTTCCTCGGCGGTCAGGCGGGCCTTACGTTGTTGGGCGGGTTGATCGAGCCATTCGTAGGGTTGGGTCGCCCAGGGGTGCTGGGTGTGGCTATCAGGCGGCTGCCGTCCGTGGCTGAACTCGCTTCGCCGCCCGGCACCCCACGACGACCAGGCCGCTGATTGGGAAGTGCGAACGAGTCGCTGTGTAAGGCAATGCCGGCGAGGTCGTCTGTGGTACGCACTGCAACGACGACCGTCTGGAGCATGATGAGCCGGGTATGGGCCGGGATCGACAGCGGCAAGACCCACCACCATTGCGTCGTCCTGGACGCCGACGGCGCCAAGCTGCTGTCGCGCCGGGTGGCCAACGACGAGCCGGAGCTCCTCCAGCTCCTTGCAGACGTCCTCGGACTCGCGGACGACGCAACGTGGGCGGTGGACATGGCCGACGGCGGTGCCGCACTGCTGATTGCACTGCTGGTCAACCACGATCAGGAACTGCTCTACATCCCCGGCCGCGCGGTCAACCGGGCCGCCGACGGCTACCGAGGCGAAGGCAAGACCGACGCCCGCGACGCGCTCGTCATCGCCGACCAGGCCCGCGTCCGCCGTGACCTGAAGCCCATACGTCCCAGCGACGAGATCACCGCGGAGCTGAAGCTGTTCACCGCGCGCCGCACCGACCTCGCATGCGACCGTAACCGGTCGATCAACCGCTTGCGTGCCACGCTGACCAGCATGTTTCCCGCACTGGAACGCGCGCTGGATCTGACCACCAAGGGGCCGCTGGTGCTGCTGACGGGCTATCAGACCCCGCTGGCAATCCGTCGCGTGGGCCTGACCCGTCTCACCAAGTGGCTGAGCGTCCGCAACGTTCGCAATGCGGAGTCCCTGGCCACCGCTGCGGTCAGAGCCGCCGAGCGGCAGCACACCGCCGTCCCCGGCGAAGCGGCCATCGCCTCGCTGGTGGGTGCGCTGGTCGAGGAGGTGATGGCCCTCAACGAGAAGATCGCGGACGTCGACAAGCTCATCGAGGGCCGGTTTCGCCGCCACGAACTCGCCGAAGTGATCACCAGCATGCCGGGAATTGGCTCCCTGCTGGGCGCAGAATTCCTGGCCGCCGTGGGCAGCGACATGGCATCCTTCGCCACCCCGGACCGGCTGGCCGCCTTCGCCGGCCTGGCTCCCGCCCCGCACGACTCCGGGAAGTCCCACGGCAACCTGCACCGACCGCAGCAGTACCACCGCGGCCTCCAGCGGGTCTTCTACACCTCCGCGCTGATCAGCATCCGCAGCGACCCGAACTCGCGCCGCTTTTACGACCGCAAACGCGCTGAGGGGAAGCGCCACATCCAAGCCGTCCTCGCGCTTGCCCGCCGACGAGTCAACGTCTTCTGGGCTCTGATCCGTGACCGTCGGTGTTACCAAGTGATACCTCCAGTCACTCATGCGGCTTGACTTCCAGATTGGGAAGCGAGTCGGGTCATCTGCGGCAGTTCCTCTGCTGCGGTGCCCCCCGCGGCCACCGCCCGGAGGACGGCGCGCTGCGCGCGCAGCGCGGCGATCTGCGCGTCCAGGGCGTCCGCGGAACGCGCCGCCGTGTCGGCGAGGGTGCGTTCGCGGTGCAGGACGGCGCGGATCGCCGCCGTCCCGACGCCCAGGTCGCGCAGGCTGCGCACGATCTCCAGGCGGGCCGGGGCGTCCGGTCCGTAGCGGCGGTAGCCCGCGGGGGTGCGGGCGGCGGGCGGCAGCAGGTCCTGATCCGACCAGTTCCTTATCGTCTTGACGGAGATTCCGGTCAGGCGCGACAGCGCGCCGATCGAGAGCAGTCCCGTGCCGTCCTCGTACATGCCCCCACCTTCGGGTCTCCCACGGGGGGAGACTCAAGGGGCACGGTACGCGACCGTCGGGCGGGGCTCCGCTGACTCCGGTGCGTCCGGACCCGCCGCGGCCGCCAACACCCCGATGGCGAGGGCGTATTGGGCCGACGTGTAGGTGAGCATGATCCAGAACTGGGGGGCGGGCAGCTGGGGCCAGCGGGCGATGCCGCCGGCGATCAGGGAGTCGGAGAGCAGGAAGAGCAGCCCGCCGACGGCGACCAGGGGACCGCCCCGGAGCGCGCCGAACGCCATCGCGGTGAGCAGCAGGCTGTAGCCGGCCACGGGGATCCGCAGGGCGGCCGGCAGGTCGGGCCAGAGCAGCAGCACGGTGGCGACCAGGGCCGCCGCGTACAGCCCGGCGGCCAGCGCGGTGCGCGCCCTGCGACCGCTGATCGGGCCGCCGTGCCGGGCGAAGAGCAGCAGGTAGCAGAGGTGTCCGGCGGCGAACGACCCCATCCCGACGCGGAACGCGGTCTCGCCGCCGATCTGGAGGAAGGTGTCGCCGCCGCAGCCGAACAGCAGCGCCCCGGCCAGCAGCGGTGGCCCGCCGCGGAGCAGGACGTGGGCGGCCAGCAGCGGCATCAGGGCCGGCTTGGTGACGTGGACGGCGGTGTCCGCCAGGGTCGCGAGGCCGTCGCCGGGCGCGGCGGCGGCGTGCGCCACGAGGGCGGCGAGGTGGCCGACGGCCAGGACGGCGAAGGCGACGAGCAGGGCCCGTGCGGCGCGCGGGCGGGGCGCGAGCGGGCTCACGCGGCGGTCTCCCCCACGGCCGGCTCGGCGGCGCTCCGGTCCGCGGCCGGGCGGCTGCCGGTGGGCGCGCCGGCCCGCTCCGCCGCGGCGGCGACGGCCGCGGCCTCGGCGGCCCGGACCCGGGCCGGCTGCCAGCCGGGCCCGCGGAACACCCGCCCGGCGCGCTCGCCCCAGCTCTCCGCGGCCCGGATGTCGCGGGCGATGGCGGCGTACTCGTGGGTGGCGACCCGCAGCGGGTTGTGGGTCTTGATGTTCTTGGTGAGGCCGTAGACGGGCCGGTCGGTCTCGGGGACGAACGAGCCGAACATCCGGTCCCAGACGATCAGGATGCCGCCGAAGTTGCGGTCCAGGTAGCCGCCTTGGGAGGCGTGGTGGACACGGTGGTGCGAGGGCGTGTTGAACACGAACTCGACGGGGCGGGGCAGTTTGCCGATCCGCTCGGTGTGCACCCAGAACTGGTAGACGAGGTTGGCGCCGGAGGTGAAGGCGATCGCCGCCGGGTGCACGCCCAGCGCGACCATCGGCACGTAGAACGGCCAGACCGTCCACGTCGTCCAAGGCTGCCGCAGCGCGGTGGTGAAGTTGAACTTCTCGCTGGAGTGGTGGACCACGTGGCAGGCCCACAGGACGCGGACGACGTGGTGGCCGCGGTGCGACCAGTAGTAGAAGAAGTCCTGGGCGAGCAGCATCAGGAGCACCGTCCACCACAGGACGGGGACGCGCAGCGGGGTCAGCTCGTAGACCGCGGCGTAGATCGCCACGATCGGTATCTTCCACAGCGCGTCGAAGACCAGGCTGCCCAGCCCCATGGTGATGCTGGTCGCCGCGTCCTTGGTCTCGTAGCCCTGGGCGTCCTCGTCGGGGTGCAGGCGGTAGCTCACCATCTCGACGACGGTGAGCAGGACGAAGGCGGGTACGGACCACAACACGACATCGGGCAGGTGCGGCATGCCCCGCACCATAAGTGCGCCGACGGGCGTACCGCTAGAGGTTGTTACTCAGAAGTATGTAAGACGTGGTGTCAGCTTCGGGCCGGGGCGTACCGGCGGTAGCCCGCTGTGCGGCCCTCAGGACTGCTGCCTTGACACGGCGCCGTCGGCCTTGATCTGGGCTGTGGGCGAGAGCTGGCGGTCTCCGCGCGTCCGGAGGGTGACATCGGCTTCGGGCTCGGCGACCGCCCACGCGGCCGCCTGGACCGCGTAGCCCTCCACGGCGTCGGCCGAACATGACAGGGGGCTGTACCAGATCGTGTCCGGGTTGATCACGATGCGTTGCCGCAGCGCGCTTCCCGTCTCGCATTCCCTGAGCATCCCCTTCCGGAGCCAGGCGACGTCCACGGACACCACGGCCTGTACCGACCGCGTATTGCGGACCCTGACCCCGAACTGTGCGGTGCCCCTGTGGTCCACGGCCTGTACACACGGGCTGATGTCCAGACCGCCGGCCCCCGAGCCACGCCAGTCCCCGCAGTAGACATCCGTGTGCGGATACGTGCTGATGGGTGACGCCTGAAGTGGCGGGGAGTCAGACGTCGACGGCGGGGCGGGCCGTTTCCGCTCCGCGGAGGCGGACTGCCCGGACGGCTCGGCCGTCGAGGGCCGTTCCGTCGGCGTCGCCGTGCCGGACGGGCCCGCCGGCCGGCTCGACCGCGGCGTGGCCGAGCCGCCCCGCGCCGTTGCCATGGGGTCCGACTGCGCGGTGTCCGCCACACCGGCCGGCCCGCCGAACCACTTCTGGCCACCCAGGGCGAACGCCACCGCGGCCAGCAGCACCCCGCCCGCGACCAGCGGCACCGGCCGGAGCAGTCGGGGGCGGGGCGGTCGCGGCGGCTCCGCGGGGAGGGTGACGAAGGTGTACTGCCGGTTGTCGGAGCGGTCGTTGACGTCTCCGCTGCCGGTGATGTTCTGCCGGCCGTCGTCCTGGGCCCGGTTGTGCTGGGCCCCCGGGGTCGTCATCCGGCGTTCTGGGGGCCGGGGTGGACGTTGATGGTGCCGCTCTGGAGGATGTTCTGGGTGCCGCCCGCCTGGGCGGTGTTGTGCTGTACGAAGGTCTGCCGGGCCGCCGGGCCGCCGTCGGCGGGTACCAGGGCCACCAGTTCACGCAGCCGTTCCGCGGCGTCCGGCCGTTCGGCCAGCAGCGCGTGCAGTTCGCCCGCCCACTGCTCGGCCTCCCACCGGCCGACGGTCGCGCGTTCCGCGTCGTCGGCGCGGGCGAGGGCGGCCGCCGCGTTCTCCAGCCGGCGGTCCGCCTCCTGCGTACGGCCCTGATCCCCGCGCCCGAGCAGTTCGGCGAAGCCCGTCCGTACCGAGTGCCACGCGTCCGTCGCCATCGCTCCGATCAGTGCCGTGCCGCCGGCCGCCGCGAGCTGGCCAAGCGCTTCTGGGATCACCGAACGCCCCCTGAATTCAGTCGAGTTGGGTCATCTTCCCGGCAACAGGCGATGCGGGAAGAGAAAATTACCCCCTTCAGCCTTGTCGCGCCACATCAGTGTGGTGATCGCGGGCAGCGGCGGCCCGTCACCACACCCGCGCCGCACCGCCCCGCGCGAACGCCGGGCTCGTCGCGTCCGGCGGGACCGTTTCCAGTGGTTCGGCGATCTCGGTGACCGTGGGGCCCACCCGGGCCGCGACGGCGTCGAGGGCGGTGAGGTCGAAGCCGTAGACGCGGGCGGCGTTGCCGCCGGTCATGGCGGCGATCTCGGCCGGTGGAAGGCCGGCGTAGGCGGCGCGCAGGGCGTGCCGGGAGTACGGGTGGGTGCCCTCGTCGTGAGGGTAGTCGCTGCCCCACATGATCTTGTCGAGGCCGATCCGGTCGCGCAGCGGGACCTCGTGCGGGCGCATGAAGCTGGCGCCGACATAGCAGTTGGCGTGCCAGATCTCGGTGGGGGTGCGGTCCAGGGAGGCGGCCAGCCCGGCGCCGAAGCGGGACTCCGCGGTGGTGGCGCGGGAGGCGGAGGCGACCAGGCGGCCGTGGTAGTAGTCCAGCATGTCGAGGACGCCGGGGATCCAGCCGGAGCCCTGCTCGGTCAGTACCAGGGTCAGCCCCGGGTGGCGGGTGAAGACGCCGCCGAAGACGAGGTGCCACAGCGCCCGGTGGGAGAACCACGTGGTCTCCACCATGAACACCGCGCGGGCGGCCGGTTCGTCGCCGAGCGGCGGGGAGGCCGAACCGCCGTGGTGGTTGACGGGCACGCCGAGTTCGGCGCAGACCGCCCACAGCGGGTCGTAGTACGGCGAGTGGAGTTCGGGCAGCCCGGAGCCGGGCGGGGTGCCGGGGAGCATGATGCCGCCGGTGAGGCCGGCTTCCTTGGTGCGGCGGACCTCGCGGACCGCCTCGTCGACGTCGTTGAGGAGGATCTGGGCGACGCCCGCGCGGCGGCCGGGGGCCTGGGCGCAGAAGTCCGCCAGCCACCGGTTGTGGGCGCGCAGGCCGGCCCAGCGCAGCGCGAAGTCGGCGAGGGTGGGCGGCGGCGCCATCAGGGACGCGCTGGGGAAGAACGGCGGGATGGTGTTGGGGAAGACGACCTCGGCGACGATGCCGTCGGCCTCCTGCTCGGCCAGTCGCCGGTCGGAGTTCCAGTTGCGGTCGGCGGTGTCGGCGAGCAGGTCCTCGTGCGGGTTGACGTAGCCGGCGGCCCAGGCGTCGAACGCCTCGTGGTGGCCGGAGGGGAGGTAGGAGCGGTAGTCGAGGAGGTCGGCGCCGGCGTGGCAGTCGGCGGAGACGACGGTGTAGCGGGGCGCGTCGGTGGGCGCGCCGGGCACGGCGGTGTTCTCAGGCATGGGTCACCCCCACGTACGGGAAGTCCTGTCCGGTGAGCCAGTGGCGGCCGGTCTCGCGGGCGCGCCGCCAGGACGCCGCGACCGGTTCCTGGTCGGCGGGCTGGCCCAGCTCCGCCGGGGTGGGGCCGATGCGGCGGGCGTGCGGGGCGAGCCGGGCCGGGTCGAAGCCGAAGACCTCGGCGGCGGACGTGCCGAGGATGCGGCGGGTCTCGTCGACCGGGATGTCGTGGAAGGTGTTCGCCAGCCACTCCCGGGTGCGCGGCCAGGTGCCCTCCGGGTGCGGGAAGTCGCTGCCCCAGAGGATGTTGCCGACGCCGATCTCGTAGCGCTGGGCCAGTTCGCGGCGCTTGGTGTTGGTGGCGCAGACGAAGACGTTGCGGTCGAGGTACTCGTGCGGCGGGCGCTTCAGCCCGGCGAACGGGGAGAGCTTCTTGCCGCCGTGCGCGCCAAGGTAGAGCCGGTCCATGAACCACAGCAGGTTCGGCAGCCACCAGCAGCCGGACTCGGCGATGCCGAAGCGCAGGCCGGGGTGGCGTTCGAAGACCCCGGACCAGAGCAGGAACCACAGCGGGCGGGCCGGCCACCAGGTCACCTCGCTGACGAAGATGCCGAGGTGGTCGCCGTACTCCTCGCGCGGGGCGGCGCCGGAGTGGGTGACCACCGGCATCCCGGCCTCGGCCGCGGCGGCCCACACCGGGTCGTAGCGCCGGTCGTGGTAGGGGGCGCCGGCGCCCCACATGGCGGGGACCATCAGGGCGCCCAGGCCGTCGTCGCGGGCCCGGTGCAGCTCGGCGACGACGGTGTCGACCTCGCCGGTGACGGGCAACAGCGCGACGCCGCAGTGCCGTTCGGGGTCGGTGGCGCAGAACTCCGCGAGCCAGCGGTTGTGGGCCCGGGCGCCGGCCATGCCCAGTTCCGGGTCCTGGTCGCCGGACAGGCCGAGGCCGACGCCGAAGGGCGCGGCGGTCGAGCTGTCCACGGCGTCCGCGTCGGGGAAGACGACCTCGGCGGCCACCCCGTCGCCGTCGAGCTCCTTGGCCCGCCGCACCGGGTCCCAGCCGCCGCGCAGCCCCTCCTCGTGGTCCACGAACCACCGGGTGGCGAAGGTCTCGTTGCGGACGCCGAGCCGGGTCATGGCCGCGCGCCGGGCGTCCCGGCCGGCCAGGAAGTCGTCGAAGGCCCGGTGGAAGCGACGCTCCAGATAGGGGCGGTACTCCTCGGTGGGCAGTCCGGCGTGGCAGTCCGAGGAGATGATCAGGTAGGGGTCCTGGGACCCGGGGTCCGCGGGGCCGCCGCCCGGTGGGGCGGGGCGCGGTGCGGCGGGGTCCTGGTACGGGTCGCTCATGGCGGTCCCTCACTCGTCGTCGAGGATGAAGTGCTCCAGGTACGTGGGGGCGGTGCGGTCCAGCTGGGACCGCGCCCGCGCCCGGATCTGTGCGTCGGTGTGCGCGCTGGGCGGCAGCAGCCAGAAGCGGCCGGCCCGGATGCCGGCCACGACCTGCTCGGCGACGTCCTCGACGGGCGTGAACGCCACCTCCTGCCCGGCCTCCTTCATGGCCGCCTCCCACGCCACGAGGGTGCGGTAGGGCGTCCTGCGGGGGCGGGACTTGGCGTGCCGTGCGGGCCGGTTGCGGTGCGACTCCCACAGGCCGGTGCGCAGCATGTGCGGGCCGGGGAAGAGCACCGACGCCCCGACGGGGGCGCCCTCGGCCGCCAGGTGCGCGTACAGGGACTCGGTCAGGGTCACCACGGCGGCCTTGGTGACGGCGTAGACGGAGGCGGTGGGCAGCGGCGCGATCCCGCCGTCCGTGGAGGAGGTGTTGACGACGTGCCCCGGCTCCCCGGAGGCCAGCATCCGGGGCAGGAAGCACTGGACGCCGTGGAAGACGCCCCAGACGTTGACCTCGAACGCCCACCGCCAGTCGCTGGGGTCGTGCTCCCACATCCGCCCCTCGGCGCCGGAGCCCACCCCGGCGTTGTTGCAGAGCACGTGGACGGCGCCGAAGGTCTCGTACGCGGCGCCGGCCAGCGCCTCGACCTCCTCCCGTACGCCGACGTCCACGGTGCGCGCCAGCAACTCGACGCCGTCCGCGGCGAGTTCGCCGGCGGCGGCGCGCAGCGGACCCTCCTCGACGTCGGCGAGGACGACCTTCAGGCCCTCGGCGGCGAAGCGGCGGGCCATCGCCCGGCCGATGCCGCTCGCCGCGCCGGTGACCACCGCGACCTGCCCGGCCCGCAGCTCCATCAGACGCTCCCTTCCGGCGGGGCGTCCAGGACCTGCCGCGGGTCGTCGTAGCGCTGGTGGACGTAGGGCAGCAGGGATTCGGCGGGGACCCGCCGGACGACCTCGCCGCTCTGGTCGGAGGTCTTCTCGCCCAGGGTGATCCCGACCAGGGCCTGCACCGGGAGGTCGGCGACGGGGTCGTACATCGACTCCCGCAGCACCACGTCGCCGGTGATCCGCTCCAGCGTGCGGACCTTCTCGGTGCGCCGGCAGTGCACCAGGAGCGGGTCGCCGTCGAAGCCCGAACCGTCCACGGCGGGCAGGAACTTGAAGTAGAAGTCGGTCCGGGTCTCCGGTGCCGGCGGCGGCAGCTGGCCGCCGACCGCGCCGCGCACCTCCACGAAGGCGATGCCGTGCCGGGCGAGGGCGGCGCGGATGGTCAGACCGTCGCGCTCCACGGTGACCTCGCCGAGCTTCTTGGGCTCGCCGAAGACCTCCCGGCCGCCGGTCAGCGCCCGCTCGTGGGTCATCGGCATGACCAGCGGATACCAGCCCTCGGTGCCGTCGTGGGCGGCCGCGACCGCGACCGAGCCGGCGCCCAGCGGATAGCCGGGCAGGTTGACGGTGCTGATGGTGGCCCGGACCAGCGGGCGTCCGGTGGGCGTGAGCGGAGGCGGGAGGACGGCCGCGACCGCGTCCGGGTCGGTCTCCCACAGGGCCACCACACCGGTGGACCAGATGTCGGGGAGCCGGGCGCCGGCGGCGCGGGTCGCGGCGATCTCCGCCTCGGTGCGGGCTCCGTAACGCATGCGTGCCATGGCGTACCACCCTTCGTCGTCCGTGACGCGCGGGGGTTGTGCGAGGCGTCTGTAACACAGTTACACCGCTTCCGATGAAGGGTAAAGAGCCGTGCAGCGAACGGAGTTGGGCGATAGTGGGGTGCTATGACACGCAGTGCGCTGACCGGTGAAGAGGTCCTGGCGACGGCCGCCCGGCTGGTCCGGGCGCACGGCCCGGAGACCCTGACCATGCGCCGGCTCGCCACCGAACTCGGCACCGCCGTCACCTCCATCTACTGGCACGTCGGCAACCGCGAGTCCCTGCTGGACGCGCTGGTGGCCCGCACCCTCCAGGAGATGGGCGAGATCCGGCCGACCGGTGGCACGCCGCGGGCGCGCGTCGTCTCGGTGGCCCGCGCGCTGCGCACGGCGCTCGGCGAGCGCCCGCACCTGATCGCGATGGTGCACGAACGCGGGCTGACCGAGCGGATGTTCCTGCCCGCGCAGCAGGCGCTGGTCCACGAGGTGCACGCGGCCGGGCTGCGCGGGGAGCTCGCCGCCGAGGCGGTGCGCGCCGTGCAGTTCCTGGTCGTCGGCTCGGTCCTGGTGGACCGCAACCGCGCCCGGTCGCCCGCCCAGCACCCCAGCGAGCGCGAGCTGTGGGACTCCCCCGCCGCCGGGCAGGACCCGGCACTGGCCCGCGCCCTGGCCGCACCGGCCGACGCCGAACGGCTCTTCCTGGTCTCCCTGGAGGCGCTGGTCTCGTCACTGCTGGGGCCGGACCGAAGGCCGGCGTGAGAGCCGGCGTGCGGGCCGGGGCACGGGCTCCGGACGGCCCCGTCCGGCCGTCCCGAGGCCGTACCGCGGCCGTCCCGCGGCCGTCCCGCGGACACGGTGGCGCGCGGCGGCCCGGCCGGATGTGCCCCGGCGATGCGGTGGCTGTCGGTGCCGGCCCGTATCCTCAATGACCATGCTCGAAGACCGCAGCGCAGCCGCCCCCTCGATCGCGCCGAAGATCGGCCGGCAGCCGGGCCCGCAGACGCCGCCGGCCGACTGGCCGACCGGGTATCCCCAGGGATACGCGGTGGTCGACGTCGAGACCACCGGCCTGGCCCGCGACGACCGGATCATCTCCGCCGCCGTGTACCAACTCGACGCCCAGGGCGAGTTCCAAGACTCCTGGTACACCCTCGTCAACCCCCAGCGCGATCCCGGACCGGTCTGGATCCACGGTCTGACGAGCGAGGTGCTGGCGGACGCGCCGCTCTTCCCCGAGATCGTGCCGGAGCTGTCGGCGCGGCTGGCGGACCGGGTGCTGGTCGCGCACAACGCCATGTTCGACTGGTCGATGCTGGCCCGGGAGTACGCCCGCGCCGCCGCGGTCGCCCCGGTGCGCCAGCGGCTGTGCACCATCGCGCTGTCCAAGGAGCTGTGCCTGCCGCTGCCCAACCACAAGTTGGAGTCCCTCGCCGCGCACTTCGGCGTCATACAGGAGCGCGCCCACCACGCCCTGGACGACGCCCGGGTGCTGTCTGAGGCGTTCCGCCCCAGCCTGCGCCGGGCCGCGCAGACGAACGTCCGGCTGCCGCTGCTGACCTGCCAGCCGCTGACGGAGTGGTCGGACGCCCCCGCGCCCCGCTCGCACCCCACCGGCTCGTCCTACCGCCCCGGCACCTGGCGGCCGGCCCGCAAGCGCCCGGCCTGCCCGTACCCCAACCCGGGGCGCTACGAGCCCGGCGGCCGGCTCGTCCAGGGCATGCGGGTCGCCTTCTCGGGCGACACCTCCGTGGACCGCGAGCTGCTGGAGGACCGGGCGATCGAGGCCGGACTGCACGTGGCGACGAGCGTGTCCCGGCTGACGAGCCTGCTGGTGACCAACGACCCGGAGGCCCGGACGTCCAAGACGGTCAAGGCCACCACGTTCGGCACGGCCGTCGTCGACGAGGCGGCGTTCATGCAGCTGCTCCAGGACGTCCGGCCGGCAGCCCCGGCACCGTCGTCCGGGTGAAGCCCGGCCAACACACCCGGCGCCGCCTCGCCCCGGGTGGGCCCCGCCCGCAGTCTGTGGCGCATGGCACGTTGTGAGGTCTGCGGAAACGACTACGGCATGACGTTCGAGGTGCACGCGCAGGGCGCGGTGCACGTCTTCGACTGCTTCGCCTGCGCGATCCACCGCATGGCGCCGATCTGCGAGCACTGCCGGGTGCAGATCATCGGGCAGGGCGTGGAGGCCGAGGGCCAGTGGTACTGCGGGGCGCACTGCGCCCGCTCGGCGGGGCGGGTGGGCATCGTCGACCGGGTCTGACGCCGGTCCGCATCGCGGCGGCACGGCGGTGTCCGGTCCCCCGGCGGGGCCGGTGCCGGTCGCCGCCGGGGGACCCGCGGGCGGGGCGTCCGGGAGCGCCAGGTACCGTCGCTGCCGTGTACCGCTTCCTGTTGACCCGGCAGTGGGTGATCCTCACCCTCTTGGGCCTCGTCCTGATCCCCGTCATGATCAAGCTGGGGTTCTGGCAGTACCACCGCCATCAGCACAAGGTCGCGCAGAACGCGCAGATCGAGCACAACGTGCACGCCACCCCGGTCCCGGTGACCGAGCTGGCGGCCGTCGGCCGGACGCTGCCGCACGGCGACATGTGGCGCCAGGTCACCGCCACCGGAAGCTACGACACCGCGCACGAGGTCGTGGTCCGCCAGCGCACCGCCGCCGACGAGCAGTCCATCGGCTACTACGTCCTGACGCCGCTGGTGCTGGGCAACGGCGACGCCGTGCTGGTCAACCGCGGCTGGATCGCGGCCGGCAACGACCTCACCAAGTTCCCGCGGGTGCCGGCCGCCCCCAAGGGCACCGTCACGGTCACCGGCCGGATGATGGCCGACGAGACCACCGCGGCCAGCGGCATCAAGGACACCAGGGGCCTGCCGCCGCGCCAGGTCATGCTGATCAACAGCACGGAGCAGGCGAAGCGGGTGGGCCGGCCGATGCTCGGCGGCTACATCGAGCAGACCGCGCCCAAGAGCGACACCCCCGAGCAGGTGCCCGAGCCGGACTACAGCTCCATCGGCCCGCACATGGCGTACGCGATCCAGTGGTGGCTGTTCGCCGCGGCGGTGCCGGTCGGCTGGGTCGTCCTGGTCCGTCGGGAGCGCCGCGACCGGCTGGCCGCTGCGGCCAAGGAGGCGGAGGGCGCCGGAGCGGCCGAGCCGGCCGAGCCCGCGGACGCCGCGCCCGCCGAGGCCAAGACCGCCGAGGCCACCGAGGCCGCGGCCGCCGACGCGGAGCCCGTAGCCCGGACGGCCGTCGCCCCCGACTAACGCACCCGCCGCGCGGGAAAGGCCGCGGAGTGCACTCACGCATCGAGGACTACGCACTCATCGGCGATCTGCAGACCGCCGCACTCGTCGGCCGGGACGGCTCCATCGACTGGCTGTGCCTGCCGCGCTTCGACTCCCCCGCCTGCTTCGCCGCCCTCGTCGGCGACAAGCACAACGGCCACTGGACGCTCGCGCCCCGGTCCGGCGAGGCCCGCGCCGAGCGCAGCTACCGCGGGGACTCGTTGATCCTCGACACCGTGTGGGAGACCCCCGAGGGCAGTGTCCGGGTCACCGACTTCATGCCGCAGCGCGACCGCATGCCCGACGTCGTCCGGGTCGTTACGGGGCTGCGCGGCCGGGTGGAGATGCGCGGGGTGCTGCGGCTGCGGTTCGACTACGGGCGGGTGGTGCCGTGGGTGCGCGCCACCGAGGGCTCCCGGGTGGCGATCGCCGGCCCGGACTCGGTGTGGCTGCGCACCCCGTCCCAGGGCACCACCTACGGCAAGGACTTCAGCACCCGCTCGGACTTCACGCTCGCCGCCGGCGAGCGCACCGCGTTCGTGCTGACCTGGCACCCCTCGCACGAGCCCCGGCCCGTCCAGATCGACCCGTTCCAGGCGCTGGCGGACACCACCGAGGACTGGCACGCCTGGTCCGCGCGGTGCCGCTACGACGGCCCGTACCGCGCCGCGGTGATCCGCTCCCTGATCACCCTCAAGGCCCTCACCTACGCGCCCACCGGCGGGATCGTGGCGGCCCCCACCACCTCGCTGCCCGAGGAGCCCGGCGGGGTGCGCAACTGGGACTACCGCTACTGCTGGCTGCGCGACGCCAGCCTGACGCTGAACTCGCTGCTCGCCGCCGGGTACCACGACGAGGCCGGGGCCTGGCGGGACTGGCTGCTGCGCGCGGTGGCCGGCGCCCCCGAGGACCTCCAGATCATGTACGGGCTGGCCGGGGAGCGGCGACTGCCGGAGTTCGAGGTGCCCTGGCTGTCCGGGTACGAGGGCTCGTTGCCGGTGCGGATCGGCAACGCCGCCGTCGAGCAGCGGCAGCTCGACGTCTACGGCGAGGTGATCGACTCGTTCCACCTCGCGCACACCGCGGGGATGCCCACCGAGCCGCACACCTGGAGCATCCAACGGGCGCTGATGGACTACCTGGAGTCCACCTGGCGCGACCCCGACGACGGCATCTGGGAGATCCGCGGCCCCCAGCGGCACTTCGTGCACTCCAAGGTGATGGCCTGGGTCGCGGCCGACCGCGCGGTACGGGCGGTGGAGCGGTTCCCGCGGCTCGGCGGGAACACCGACCGCTGGCGGGCGATGCGCGAGGAGGTGCACCGGGAGGTCTGCGCCCGCGGCTACGACGCCGAGCGGGGCACCTTCACCCAGTCCTACGGCTCGCCCGAACTGGACGCCGCGACGCTGCTCATCCCGCGGGTCGGTTTCCTTCCCGGCGACGACCCGCGGGTGGTCTCCACCGTCGAAACGGTCCGCCGCGAGCTGTCGCTCCCCCTCGGCCCGAAGGGCACGGGAGGTGCCCCCACCAGCCTGGTACGCCGTTACAGCACCGAGGGGCAGTCGGTGGACGGGCTGCCGGGCGGCGAGGGCACGTTCCTGGTCTGCTCGTTCTGGCTGGCGGACGCGCTGCTGCTGACCGGGCGCCGGCGGGAGGCCCGGGAGCTGTTCGAGCGGCTGCTGGCGCTGCGGAACGACGTGGGACTGCTGGCGGAGGAGTACGACCCGGTCGCCGGGCGCCAGTTGGGCAACTTCCCGCAGGCGTTCAGCCACATCGGACTGGTGGGGACCGCCTTCGCGTTGCGCGGCGGGCCGGGGGCAGACTAGGGCCATGGATCTTGGACTCACCGACCGGACGTATCTCGTCACCGGCGCCACCCGGGGCCTGGGCTTCGCCACCGCCCGCGAACTGGTCGCCGACGGCGCCAACGTGGTGCTCACCGGGCGCTCCGAGGAGGCCGCGGCAAAGGCTGCCGCGTCCCTGGGCGAGCGGGCCCTGGGGCTCGCCGCCGACAACTCCGACCCGCAGGCCCCGGCCCGCCTGGTGGCGGCCGCCCGGGAGCGCTTCGGCCGTTTCGACGGCATCCTGATCAGCGTGGGCGGCCCGCCGCCCGGCACCGCCGCCGACAACACCGACGAGCAGTGGCAGACCGCCTTCGAGACGGTCTTCCTCGGCGCGGTGCGCTTCGCCCGGACCGCCGCCGCCGAGTTGGGCGAGGGCGGCGTCGTCGGCTTCGTCCTCTCCGGCTCCGTCTACGAGCCGATCGGCGGGCTCACCATCTCCAACGGCCTCCGCCCGGGCCTCGCCGGCTTCGCCAAGTCCCTGGCCGACGAGGTGGGGCCGCGCGGCATCCGCGTCGTCGGCGTCCTGCCCGGCCGGATCGCCACCGACCGGATGACCCAGCTCGACGAGCTCTCCGGCGACGCCGAGGGCTCCCGCGCCCGCAACTCCGCGACCATCCCGCTCCGCCGCTACGGCGACCCCGCGGAGTTCGGCCGCACCGCCGCCTTCCTGCTGTCCCCCGCCGCGTCCTACGTGACCGGCGTGATGGTCCCGGTGGACGGCGGCGCCCGACGCGGCTTCTGAAGAGCCGGGCGGACCGGGCGGCTTCCGGGGGCCGGCACCGCGCCCCCGAAGCGCCCTAGCTGACCCGCTCCGCCCGATGGCGCACCGCGCGCAGACGGACCTCCGTCGGCAGCGCGTCCAGGCCGGTCGCGGTGCGGGCCTGCGCCACCGCCCTGTCGGCCAGCCGCAGCAGCACGGTCCCGGGGTCGGCGTGCGGGGCGAGCACCAGCAGGGCGCGCACCTGCGGTGTCGTAGGGCGGCCGGTCAGCACGACGGCCGCCCGGTCGACGCCGTCCACCGCCACCGCCTCGGCCGCCAGGACCGCCTCCAACGCCGGCCCGCGCACCCTCGCGCCCTCCCCGTCGCCGCTGTCGACCAGCACCGTGCCGAGCCGGCGCGGCCGGAGCTGCGCCAACAGCCACCACAGCAGCAACAGCACCAGCACGGCCAGTCCGGCGATGACCGTCGGCCACCACCAGCCCCGGTCCGTGAACCGGGTGCGGTCCGCCGCGGGGAGCAGCACGCCGTCCGGGCGCGTCCAGGGCCAACCCGACGGCAGGTCCAGGTGCCGGCGGGCGGGCAGGTCGAGGCCGCCCATCAGGACCGACCCGCCGGTGCCGAGCAGGAGGAGGCCGATCAGCCCGAGCAGCACCCGGTTGACGGTCGCGCGGGCGGTGCGCACGGCGCGCTCACCTCCTCTTCGGGCGCCGGACGTCGACGGTCAGCCGCAGCCGACGCGCCAGCCCCAGCTCCCGCAGGCCGTCGCCCAGCACCGTGCCGAGGTCGCCGCGGACCACGTCGAGCGCGCGGAAGTGCGCCACGGCCCGGGCCCGGGCCCGCCGCCGGCCGACGGTCATCCGTACGGACTGCACACCGGAGACCTCCATGGCCCGGTCGCGCAGCACCAGCACGGCGGCCGACCGGTCGAGCCCGGCCCGGACGCCGGGGGCGGTGCGCCGCATCGACAGCACCGCCCGCAGCCCCGGGGTGACGGCCAGCACCAGCAGCCAGATCCCCAGGGCCGTCGCGGTCGCCGCGGCGCCCAGCACCCAGGGGTCGTCGAGGTGCCGGACGGCCAGTTCGTGGGCCAGCCACCGGCGCCAGGCCATCGCGGTGCGGCCGGCCCGCACCGCGGCCACGTCGTAGAGCAGCAGGCCCGCGGCGCCCAGCAGGACCAGCGCGACCAGTCCGGCGGACACCCGGCGGGCCGACCAGAAGCGCCCGGCGGGTGCACCGGAGTCCGGGCCGGGTTCCGCGGCGTCCGGTACCTGTGCCGGCAACCCGCCGGCGGCGCCGGGCCGCTCGCCCGTCCCCGCGCCGGCACCGGCCTCCTCCGCGCTCCCCGGCCCGCTCATCGCACCCGCTCCCGGTCCGTCAGCAGCGGTGAGTTCAGCCGCTCGACCTGAACCGCCACCTCGGCGACCGTCATGCCCGCCAACTCCCGTACGCGTTCCGTCACATGACGGCGCACCAGGCCGCACTGGGCGCCGATGGGCGCGGGGTAGGACAGCTCCACGGCGATCCGCAGCCGGGCCTCGCCGAACGGCGGGTGGACGTCGCGGTGGGCCACCGTCACCGTCGCGTGGGCGTCGGTGGGGGCGCCGGGGGCCGCCTCGCGCAGCGCCTCGCGGGCCGCCCGCGCGGCGATCTTGGCGACCACCCGGTCGGCGACCCTGGTGGCGCCGCGCTCACCTGCCGGTACGTCGGCCCCGGTGGAGGGCGGGGACACCGTCGCCATCCGGGGTCACCGCCGCCGGTCGTCGCGGTCGCCGGTGCGGGTGCGGAAGAAGTCCCCGACCTCCAGGTCCCCCTCCAGGAACCTGCCGGCCACGAACCCGACGGCGCCCAGCGCCGCCACCAGGATGAAGGCCCCGAACCCGCCGAAGTACCCGGCGAAGCCCAGCGCCATCCCGGCCACGAGGCCGATCACGGCCATGCTCATCGTGCGCTCCTTCGCTACCGCTCCGGTCGGGCCCGGTCACTGGAGCCGCGGCCCCGCCTCCCCGGTCCCGTCGTCCCCGTCGTCCTCGTCGGGCAGCTTCACGTCGCTCACCGCGATGTTGACCTCGACGACCTCCAGGCCCGTCATCCGCTCCACGGCGGAGATCACGTCCTCCCGGACGGCCCGGGCCACCTCCGCGATGGCCACCCCGTAATCGACCACGACCTCCAGGTCCAGCGCGGTCTGCACCTCGCCGACCTCGGCCTTCACCCCGCGGGCCGAGCGCCCGCCGCCGGGCACCCGGTCGCGCACCGCGCCGAGCGTGCGGGCGAACCCGCTGCCCAGCGCGTGGACGCCGAGCACGTCGCGGGCGGCGAGTCCGGCGATCTTCTCCACCACGCCGTCGGCGATGGTGGTGCGGCCGCGCGTGCCGGGGTCGCCACCGCCCCGCTTCACCGGCGGCTTCGTCGTGTCCGCGCCCTGCTGGCTCTCGGTCATCGCCGTGCGTCCCTTCTGCGCCGCGTCCCGGACGTGCCACCTGACGGGTCACGGCCGCGCCTCGCCGTGCGCACCCCACACCCCGCCCGCGGTGCGCTGCGACGCGCACGCGGGGCGCGACGACCATCAGGATATATGCACCTTTCGCACTGTTCGTTCCCTGCCCACAGTAGAGGCGGACGACCGGGTGCGCTCCGGGGACGCGGCAGCGGAGTGCCGCGCCCTGCCGGGGCGGACGGGCTGCGGCACGCTGGGGAAGTGATCCGGGAAAGGGGGTGACGCGGTGGCCGGGAACGCGTGGGCACGCGCCGTGCGGGAACAGCTCGGCATCGGCCGGGTCCTGCCGCTCGGCGGCCCGGCGGACGGGGCGTGGATCACCGAACGCGCGGCCCGCGCGGCGCTCCTGCGGGCCCCCGGCACCCCGCCCGGCGTGCGCCTGGCCGCCCTGCGGCTCTCCCTCGCCGCCCCCGACGACGCCCCGGCACCGGCCGTGCCGGCACCGCCCAGCGCCCTGCCACCGGGCCCGCTGCGCATCGCGGCGGACTTCACCGCACCGCCCGGCCGCCCCCTGCCGGCGCTCGCCGCACGGCTGCGGACGGCGCTGCTGACCACGGCCGAGGACGGCCTGGGGCTGCGGGTGGGCGCGGTGGACCTCCGGGTCACCGACCTGCTCGACGGCGCGGACGGGGGTCGGGACGGCCCCCGGGAAGGCCCCCGGAACGGCCCCCGGGACGACGAAGCGCCCGGGGGCGAGGACGCGGCGCGGGAGGGTGCGGGCCCGGGCAGCGGCGAGCGGGAGCCTGCGGACCTCGCCGCCCGGGTGCTCGCCGTTCCCGGGGTGGCCCGGCTCACCCCGGCCCTGGCCGGGCGCTCCCGCCCGGTGACCCGCACCGGCGGTCATGTCCTGATTCAGCTGACGACCGCCGCCGGCCACCGCCCGCTGGACGTGGCCCGCGCGGTCCGCCGGGCGGTCACCGGTCCGCCGCCGGCGCCGGAGTCGGCGGCGGTGCTGGTCACCGGGGTGGCGGGCGACTGACGGCCGGTGACCGCGGGACGGGTGCGGGTGATCAGTCCCCGACGCCGGCCAAGTCCCGCAGCCGTCGCGCCTGGGCGGCACGCTCGGCACGGCGCTGCTCCTCGTAGGTGCGGTCCACGGCACCGGCCAGCAGGGCCTTGGTCTCGATGACGGCGTCCCGGGGCGCGGCGGTGAGCGCGGCGGCCAGGTCGGCCACCGCGGCGTCGAGTTCGGCGCCGGGCACGACGAGGTTGGCCAGGCCGATCCGCTCGGCCTCCGCGGCATGCACGAAGCGCCCGGTGGCGCAGATCTCCAGCGCCCGGGCATAGCCGACCAGGCCGACCAGGGGGTGCGTGCCGGTCAGGTCCGGGACCAGGCCCAGACTGGTCTCGCGCATGGCGAACTGGGCGTCCTCGGCGGCGACCCGCAGGTCGCAGGCGAGGGCGAGCTGGAAGCCCGCACCGATGGCATGGCCCTGGACGGCGGCGATGGACACCAGGTCGTTCCGCCGCCACCAGGTGAACGCTTCCTGGTACTCGGCGATCGTGGCGTCCAGCGCCTCGTCCGTACCGCGTGCCAGATCGAGGAACGACGGCTCGCCGTCGAACCCTTCGGGCGTGAACGCCTGCCGGTCCAGCCCCGCGGAGAACGACTTGCCCTCACCGCGGAGCACCACGATCCGTACGTTTCCCGGCAGCAGCGAACCCGCCTCGGCCAGCGCCCGCCACATGGCAGGGCTCTGCGCATTGCGCTTGGCCGCGTTGGCGAGGGTCACCGTGGCGATCGCGTCGTCCACGGTGAGCCGCACACCGTGCTTGTCGAGCAGAGTCATGAGGGCGCCTCCGAGTCAGCCACCGCACCTGCGTGCGTAAGTGACTGAACGGTAACCTCCCGGCCGACTCCTCGGACGGCCGGGGGGCACCACTGCACCCGGAGCCGCGGGCCTCAGACTGAGGCGGCCTTCTTGCCCCTCGTGGCTCCGCCGCGGCCTCGCAGGATCACGCCGGATTCACTGAGCATCCGGTGCACGAATCCATAGGAGCGGCCGGTTTCCTCGGCCAGCGCCCGGATGCTCGCTCCGGCGTCGTATTTCTTCTTCAGGTCTGCCGCGAGCTTTTCGCGCGCAGCGCCGGTTACCCGGCTGCCCTTCTTCAGAGTCTCGGCCACCCGTGCCTCCTCGTGGGAAGTGCGCTCTGGACTCTCATGATCACCCCTCCTCGGCTTCCTGGCCACCCATTCCGCTAGGTCCGTAGGACATCCTTTGCCGTCCCCCGGGCGCCCGGCGCGGTCGGAATGCGTTCTTCCGCGCGCCCCGCCGCGCCCACGCGCGCCCCGATACGCGAGAAATGCCAGGTCAGGTGGTGTGCCGCCGAAAAGGCGACGGCCGGGCCCACAGGGCCCGGCCGCAAGCCGCAGGCTCGCCGGTGTACGAGCCGTTCTCACTCAGATGATGGATCACCCATGGGCCGAATGATCCAGCGGGCGTGATCCATCCGGCGGCACCGGTACGGCGGTGATCAGGCCAGCGCGACCAGGTCCGCGTAGTCCTGGCCCCACAGGTCCTCCACACCGTCCGGCAGCAGGATGATCCGCTCCGGCGACAGCGCGTCCACCGCGCCCTCGTCGTGCGTCACCAGGACCACCGCGCCGGTGAAGGTGCGCAGCGCACCGAGGATCTCCTCGCGGCTGGCCGGGTCGAGGTTGTTGGTGGGCTCGTCGAGCAGCAGGACGTTGGCGGAGGAGACGACCAGCGTCGCCAGCGCCAGGCGGGTCTTCTCGCCGCCGGAGAGCACGCCGGCGGGCTTGTCGACGTCGTCGCCGGAGAACAGGAAGGAGCCCAGCACCTTGCGGACCTCGACGAGGTCCATGTCGGGCGCGGCGGAGCGCATGTTCTCCAGGACCGTGCGGTCCGGGTCCAGGGTCTCGTGCTCCTGGGCGTAGTAGCCGAGCTTGAGGCCGTGGCCGGGGCGGACCTCGCCGGTGTCGGGCGTCTCCACGCCCGCCAGCATCCGCAGCAGGGTGGTCTTGCCGGCGCCGTTGAGGCCCAGGATGACGACCCGGGAGCCCTTGTCGATGGCCAGGTCGACGTCGGTGAAGATCTCCAGGGAGCCGTACGACTTGGACAGGCCCTCGGCGGTCAGCGGGGTCTTGCCGCACGGCGCCGGGTCCGGGAAGCGCAGCTTGGCGACCTTGTCGGAGGCGCGCACCGCCTCCAGGCCGGCGAGCAGCTTGTCGGCCCGCTTGGCCATGTTCTGGGCGGCGACGGTCTTGGTGGCCTTGGCCCGCATCTTGTCGGCCTGGGAGTTGAGCGCCGCGGCCTTCTTCTCGGCGTTGGCCCGCTCGCGCTTGCGGCGCTTCTCGTCGGCCTCGCGCTGCTGCTGGTAGAGCTTCCAGCCCATGTTGTAGACGTCGATCTGCGAGCGGTTGGCGTCGAGGTAGAACACCTTGTTCACGACGGTCTCGACCAGGTCGACGTCGTGCGAGATGACGATGAAGCCGCCGCGGTAGGTCTTGAGGTAGTCGCGCAGCCACGCGATGGAGTCGGCGTCGAGGTGGTTGGTGGGCTCGTCGAGCAGCAGGATGTCGGAGTCCGAGAAGAGGATCCGGGCCAGCTCGACGCGGCGCCGCTGACCGCCGGAGAGGGTGTGCAGGGGCTGGCCGAGGATGCGGTCGGGCAGGCCCAGGCTGGCGGCGATGGTCGCGGCCTCGGCCTCGGCCGCGTACCCGCCCTTGGTGAGGAACTCGGTCTCCAGCCGCTCGTACTTCTTCATGGCCTTCTCGCGGGTGGCGCCCTTGCCGTTCGCCATCCGGTCCTCGTTCTCCCGCATCTTGCGCAGGACGGCGTCCAGGCCGCGGGCGGAGAGGATGCGGTCGCGGGCCAGGACGTCCAGGTCGCCGGTGCGCGGGTCCTGCGGGAGGTAGCCGACCTCGCCGGAGCGGGTGACCGTGCCGCTGGCCGGCATGCCCTGGCCGGCCAGCACCTTGGTGAGGGTGGTCTTGCCGGCGCCGTTGCGACCGACCAGGCCGATGCGGTCGCCGCGGGCGATGCGGAAGGAGGCGGACTCGATGAGGATGCGGGCGCCGGCGCGCAACTCAAGGCCGGAAGCGGTGATCACGGAAAAACTCCAGGGCAGGAAGACGGCGGGTTGGACGGACGGTCCGAGAGCGGTCTACGCCGTCTAATGAACCCAAAGGAGAACTGCCATGCAGGCAGTCTAACGGGCCGGTGCAAGTCGTTTTCCGGCGTTGTCGGTCCCCACTGCGAGACTGTGAGCCAGGACACAGGAGTCCGGGCGGTGGGGTGCCGTCCGGCGCGCGAAAGGCACGGTGATCAGCATGGCAGGCACGCCGACGATGTTCCCCACTCTGCTCTACCGGGACGTCCCGGGCGCCCTCGGACAGCTGACGGAGGCGTTCGGATTCGCCGTCGCCGTGCGGTACGACGGCGCGGACGGACAGGTGCTGCACGCCGAACTCGCCTATGGCGACGGGGTGGTGATGGTCGGTTCGAAGGGCCGCGGCGGCCCGTTCGACGAGGCGATGAAGGGCGCCGGACCGAGCGGCGTCTACGTCGTCGTCGAGGATCCCGACGAGCACTGCGAACGGGCCCGGCGGGCCGGGGTGGAGATCCTGGTGCCGCCCACGGACCAGGACTACGGCGCGCGCGACTACCTCGCCCGGGACGCCGAGGGCAATGTCTGGAGCTTCGGCACCTACCGGCCGGGCGGGGCGGGGTGAGAGCCCGCCCCGCCCGGCCGGAGTGCCCGGGCCGTCACGCGCCGCCGGTGTGGACCTGGAAGGCCGCCCGGCGGACGGCCTTGGCGAGCGCCGGGTCGGGGTGGGCGGCGGCCAGCGCCACCAGCACCTGGACGGTGCGCGGGTGGCCGACGGCGCGGACCTCCTCCAGCAGTCGCGGCACCGAGCCCTGGACGGCCGAGTCCAGGTGCCGGACGAGCAGTTGGGTCTCGCCGTGGTCGGCCACGGCCGCCGCGGTGTCCACCCACAGCCAGGTCGACTCCTCGCGGGTGAGGACGTCGGGCGCGGTCTCCGGGTCGCCGCCCTCGTGCTCGAAGAGCCACAGCAGGGCGTAGGGGCGCAGGCCCGGCTCCTCCGCGGCGGTGCGCACGGCCGGTTCCGCGGGGGCGCCGACCGCGCGCAGCGCCTCGAAGGCCAGCCCGCGCAGCAGCGCGTCCTCGCCGCGGGCGACGGTCAGCAGTTCCTCGACGGCGGCGCCGACGGAGCGGGCGGCGAGCCAGGCGCGGTATTCGGCGCGGGCCGGGCCCGGGGTCAGCCGCGCGCAGCCGCGCAGCATCGCCTCGGCGGACTGCTCGATGTTGCCGGCCGGGCTCTGCGCGGCGACGCAGATCTGCTCCAGCTTGACCCACACCGACCAGTTGCCGAGCGGCGTCAGCTGCGCCTCCTGGCCGTGCCGGCCGGCTTCTCCGGCGCCCCGGTGGGCCGCCTCGCCGGCGCCCGCCGGCGGCATCAGCGCGCCCACCGCGCGCAGGGCGTCCAGCGCCCAGTGCAGCAGGTCGACGAGCGGCGCCCCCGCGGCGTCGCTCGTCGTTCCCGCGGCGTCGGTGCCGTCCGGGGCCGGGTCCGCGCCGTAGGGGACCTCACAGCGTTCGGTGCGCAGTTCGGCGACGCGCTGGTCGAGCATGTCGAGCAGCACCGGCAGGCGTACCGGCCCGGCGGACAGGTGCAGCAGGGACAGCAGCTGCGGGACGGCCTCGACGACCTCGGCGACGGCGGCCGGGCCGGCCGCCTCCGGGACCGGCAGGGCCAGCGACCAGGCGTCGAAGAGCGCGACCCAGCCGCGCAGCGCGGCGGTGTCGTCGCGGTCCCAGGCGCGCAGCCGCCAGCCGGGGCGGGCGAGGCCGTCGTGGAGTTCGACGAGTCCGGCGAGCCGGGCCCGGTCCCAGTCGGTTCGGACCTGGTGGGGCGTCAGGCCCAGGGCCTCGGCGGCGCCGTCCGCGGCGGCCCGCGGGAGCGATCCGTCGGGGCCGGCGCGGAGACTGCCCGCGCGGTCGGCCCAGCGTGCGAGACGGGCCGCGCCGGCCAGTGCGGCACGGGCCTGGCGGGCCAGTTCCGCGGGCGACGGGGTGCCCTCGGGGGGCCGGGGCGCCGGGCGGGTGGCCCGGGTGCTCACCGCCCGGCGGGCGGCCGCAATCGGTTGGCGGGGGACGAGTCGGAGCCGGGAGTCGCGCGGTGTACGGGACGTCACAAGAGCAGTCTTGCCGCTGACGGCCCGAAAACCCAATCGGAACCCGGCTTGCGGCTCTTCCGGTGCGCGTCACCCCACCGCCCCATCCCCGATATGGGGAGTTGTCCGCCCGTCCACCTCCGCCGCCCGGCGCTCGACCGGGCCGCCGGGCGGCGCCGTCACATGAGGGGCGTGAGGAAGCGGCGCAGGGTCTCCTCGTAGCGGTCCGGGGCGGCGTTCCACATCGCGGCGTGCGGGGCGTGCGGGACGGGCTGAAGGGTGATCAGCTCCGGGCGGCGGGCGGCGAAGCGCCGGGAGGCGTCCCAGGGGGCGAGGAGGTCCTCGGGGCCGTGGAAGAGGAGGACGGGCACGTCGAGCTCCTCGGGGTCGACGGCGTCGGCCGGGCGGTCGACGGGCAGTCCGGTGTGGCCCTCGGCGGCGCGGACGGCCAGCGGGAGCAGGGCCCGCGGGATGCGCCGGGCGGTGGCCAGCGCCCGGACGGTGGCGTCCCGGTCCAGGACCGGGGAGTCCAGGACGAGGCCGGAGACGCGGTGGCGCAGGGCGGAGTTGACGGCGGCGCGCAGCGCCATGGTGGCGCCGGCGGACCAGCCGTACAGGACGACCCTGCGGGCGCCGTAGCGGACGGCGTAGCGGATCGCGGCGTCCAGGTCGCGCCACTCGGTTTCGCCGAGGTGGTGGATGCCGTCGGCGGTGCGCGGGGCGCCGGGGTCGTTGCGGTAGGAGAGGACGAGGACGGGGAAGCGGTGGTGGTGCAGGAACGGCAGCACCACCATGGGGTGTTCGCGGGTGGTGCCGATGCCGTGGACGGCGATGACCCAGGTGTCGCGGGCGCCCGGCACGAACCACGCGGGCAGCGCGCCCAGTTCGCCGGGGATGTCGACGTCGGCGCAGGTGATGCCGAGGGTGTCGTGGGGGTTGCCGATGTGCACCTGCGGGGTCAGCCGCATCCGGGCGCCGGGCCGCAGGGTGCCGTGGGTGACCCGTTCCAGGCGGCGTACGACGGCGTCGGCGGGGTGCGGGCCGCCGTGGACGACGGGGCCGACCACCGCATGGCAGCCGGCGCCGGTCAGGCCGTAGGTGCCGGGCCTGAGGGACACCAGGCTGCGGGTGAGGGCGATGCGGTCGCCGGCGGCGGAGTGGACGGTGAGCCGGGAGTCGCCCGGGAAGGGGTGGTCGGGCGACGGTTTCAGGGCAACGTCGCCGGCGTACCGCCCGGCCGCCACGGCGGCCGCCCCGGCACCGATCACTGTGGTGGCGGTCACCGCCGCCACGGTTCCCCGTCGCATCCCTCCAGTGTGCGCAGCGCCGCCGGTCCCGGCCACCGGGCGCCCGGGGCCGGCCGCCGGACCAGCGGTGTCGTGCCGGTCACGGGGCCGGGCGGGGCGCCGCCCGGGGTGCCGTGCGGCGCGCTCGGCGGAGCGTCAGGCGGGGGCGTGGCCGTGCTGGCCGTAGCCGCGCAGCCGCTCCCCCGCGGCGTCCAGTTGGGCGGGCGACAGCAGGCTGGGGGTGTGGCCGGGCACGGAGACGGCGGTGAGCCAGACCCGGCACATCCACTCCAGTTGGGCGGTGCGGTCCAGTGCCTGGGCGAGGTCGTCGCCGTAGGCGATGGTGCCGTGGTTCTGCAGGAGTGCGGCGGTGCGGTCGCGGAGGGCGTCGAGCATGTGGGCGGCGAGTTCGTCGCTGCCGTAGAGCGCGTAGGGGGCGACGCGCACGGGTCCGCCGAGCGCGGCGGCCATGTAGTGGATGGGCGGGAGTTCGGGGACGAGGGTGGAGACCGCTGTGGCGTGCGGGGCGTGGGTGTGCACGATCGCGGTCGCCGGCGTGTGCCGGTAGACGGCGAGGTGGAGCGGAAGTTCGCTGGTCGGGCGCAGCCGGCCGATGATCGGGCGGCCTTCGAGGTCCACCCCGGTGATGTCGGAGGGGCCGAGCCGGTCGTAGGGGACGCCGCTGGGGGTGACCAGGATCAGGTCCTTGACGCGGACCGAGACGTTGCCCGAGGTGCCGACGACGAGCCCGTCCGCGGCGGTCCGGCGAGCGGTGGCGACGAGCTCGCTCCAGGCGCCGGCGAGGTGGTCGGGGTGGTCCTTCATGGGTCCTCCGGTGCGACGCTGCGGGACGTGCGGAAACGCACGAGGGTGATCCACTACACCGTACGGGCGGGCCGGGGCACTGTACGCCCTGGAACCATCCACCTGGTATCCGCCATATGGGGATACCAGTTCCTCTCGGATGAATTGGCCGGAGATCGACCACCTTGCGTCGATCATCCATTAACGTCGAGTGAACTGCACCCCTCACGTGTCATCGCCCAGGGGGATCCATGACGTGCGACCGCACCACCCCCTGGCCCAGCTCAAGAAATTTGCCGACGGGTGAGACGGAAGTGGCAGCTGAGACGCCTCCGCGTGAACACTGCGGGGGTGTCACCGCGGCGCCCGGCCCAGTTCACTTTCCGTTCACCCGCCGTCCGTACGGTCCCGACGACACTGACCTTTCAAACGGATTGCCTGGGTGAATGGAACACATCACGCTTCTCATCGGGATCGTGATCGTCACGGCCTTGGTGTTCGACTTTACGAACGGCTTCCACGACACGGCCAACGCTATGGCCACCACCATCTCCACCGGGGCCCTGCGACCCAAGACCGCGGTGGCGATGTCGGCGGGACTCAATCTCGTCGGGGCGTTCCTCTCCGTCGAGGTGGCCAAGACCATCTCCGGCGGCATCATCGACGAGAGCTCCGGCATCAGACCTGAAGTGATCTTCGCCGGTCTGGTCGGCGCCATCATCTGGAACCTCCTGACCTGGCTCGCCGGTCTCCCCTCCAGTTCGTCCCACGCCCTCTTCGGCGGTCTGATCGGCGCGACGCTGGTGTCCGTCGGCACCCACGGGGTGCACGGCCAGGCCGTGGTGATGAAGGTCCTGATCCCGGCGGTGGCCGCTCCGTTCGTCGCGGGGCTCGCCTCGATGGCGGCGACCCGGCTCACCTACCGGCTGGCCCGCAACCGCGCCGAGGCCGACACCGCCAAGGGCTACCGCGCCGGGCAGATCGCCTCGGCGGCCCTGGTCTCGCTGGCCCACGGCACCAACGACGCGCAGAAGACGATGGGCGTGATCACCCTCGCGCTGATCACCGGCGGGGTCGTCGCCCCGCACTCCGACCCGCCGATGTGGGTCATCGCCTCCGCGGGCCTGGCCATCGCGCTCGGCACCTACCTGGGCGGCTGGCGGATCATCCGCACCATGGGCAAGGGCATCACCGACATCCAGCCGCCGCAGGGCTTCGCCGCCCAGACCGGCGCGGCGGCCACCATCCTGGCCTCCTCCCACCTCGGCTTCGCGCTCTCCACCACCCAGGTCTGCTCCGGCGCCGTGATGGGCTCCGGACTGGGCCGCAAGGGCGGCGTGGTGCGCTGGTCCACGGCCGGGCGGATGGTCGTGGCCTGGGGGCTGACCCTGCCGGCCGCCGGCCTGGTCTCCGCGGGTGCCGCCTTCCTCGCCGACCAGGGCACCTGGGGCGTGACGACGGTCGCCGTGCTGGCCCTGGCGATCGGCGGCGGCATCTGGGCGGCCTCCCGGCGCAAGCCGGTGGACCACACCAACGTCAACGACGGACCGGCGGCGGAGCCGGCCGGTGTCGTCACCACGGCGCTGCAGACCGTCGCCCCGCCCCCGGCGGGCCCGGTCGTCGCGGCGGTCACCGCTCCGGCGGCCACCGAGGCAGGCGTCGCTCCCACCCACCCGGACCCGGCGCAATCCCCCGCCCGGCCCGCGGCGGCCACCTCCTGACGCCGACCACCCTGACCTAAGGACTACGCAATGCACATCGACTGGGCAGCTCTCGGCCAGGTCTTCGGCGTCAGCCTCGTGGTGACGGTGGGGCTCGTGGGCCTGTTCACCGTCGGGATCGTGGGGGTCTCCCGCAAGCCCGCGGCACAGGGCGCACCGGCGACCACGACCACCGCACCGGCCGCCGGGGCGCGCGCCGGGGCACTGGCGGCCTTCGCGCTCTGCGCCGCGGCCGTGGCGTACGGGATCTACCTGATCGTCGCCGCCTGAGACCGACGCCGGCGGATCCGGCAACGGACGGGGCGTCCGAGAAGGCGCGGCAGCGGCCGCGGCCCTCGGGCGCCCCGTCCGCATGTGTCACTCCCGGCCGCTGAGCGCCTGGTCGGCCTCCTTGGCGAGCTCGTCGGCGATGGCGGTGCCGCCCTGGCTGTCGAGGTACTCCGAGACCCGGATCTGCACGACCTTGCTGAAGGTCTGGTAGTGGGCGCTGCGCGGTCTCGGCTCGGCGGCGAGCAGGGCCCCTTTGAGCACCTGCGTGTAGGGCGGCGGCCCGTCGGGCGGGGCGGACGGCGCTCCGCCGGCGCCGTGCTCGCCGCGCTGGGCGTCGCCCGGCGGCAGCGGGCAGTGCGGCGCCCCGCCGGCCGTGCGGTAGGCCGAGCTGCGGGTCGCCGCGAAGCCCCGTTCCAGGAGGCAGCGTTCGCTCTCCGGGTCGGTCAGCGCCTCGATCAGGGCCCGGGCGCCGGACGGGTGGGTGCTGTCGGCGGCGATCGCGAGGTTCTGCCCGCCCAGCACCGACATCCGCTTGCCGTCGGGCCGGGCGGGCAGCTGGGCGACGTCGAACTGCACGAGCGGGGTGAGCTTCTCGGCGATCGAGGCGTACTCCACCGGCCAGTTGCGCATGAACAGCGCGCGGCCGTCGGCGAACCAGCGGCGGCTCTCGGTCTCGTCCATCGCGGTGGCCTCGTGCGGCATGATCGTGTCGAGCCGGCTCTTGAGTTCGGCGACGCCCATCTGGAGCGCGCCGATCTGCTCGCCCTTGCTGAAGCTGGTGGCGTCCGGGTTGCCGCCGTTGGCCCAGGCGGCCTCCAGGGTGTTCACGGTCAGCCCCTCGTAGGGGCGCAGCTGGGCGACCATGCCGTAGAGGGTGGGCGGCGGTGCCTTGCCGGCGGCCTTCGCGGCCCGCGCGGCCTCGCGGTTGTAGGCGTTGGTCACCTCGATGGCGACGTTCTTCAACTCGCCCCAGTTGGAGGGGGGTTCGGCGGAGTGGTGGTACTTCTTCAGGATGTCCTTGCGGTAGTAGAGGAGCCCGGCGTCGGTGTTGAAGGGGACCGCCCAGATCCTGCCGTCGTCGCCGGTGGCGGTCTTGACCACGCTGGGCAGGAAGTCGCCGTCCAGGCCGCCGTCCCAGGGGCGGATGACGTGGGCGGCGGCGAACTCCGCAGTCCAGGCCACGTCGATGTTGAGCACGTCGTAGCCGCTGTTGCCGGCCTGTCCGGCGGCCAGCAGCTGGCTGCGCTGGGCGTCGGCGGTGTCGGGGAGTTTGACGATCCGCACGGTGCGGCCGGTGCGGCGCTCCCAGGCGTGGATGAGGTCCTGGCGGACGCCGGAGCTGCTGAGGTCGCTGCCGGTGGCCAGGACGATCGGGCCCTGTTCGGGGGCGGGTCGTCCGGACGTGCAGCCGCCGACCGCGGCGGTCAGGAGCAGCGCCAGGGCGGCGGCCGGCAGGGCGGCCCCGGCCCTCACCGCCGCACCGTCCCCGCGGTGCCGACCGAGGCGACCAGCCCGGCCAGCAGGTCGGGCGCGGCCGGGCCGCCGGGCACGCACTGCCCGGCGGAGGCGCGGGCCAGCCCCTGGAAGACGAAGGTGTCGCAGCCCACCCGGCCCATCACCACGGTCAGCACCGGCACCTCGGGGGCCTCCTTCAGCAGGGTGGTGAGCTTCTGTTCCACGCCCGCGGCCCGCCGGGGACCGCCGTCGTCCTCGTCGATGAGCAGCACGATGGCGCTGTTGCCCTCGCCCGGTTTCTTCATCTCGGTCACCGCCGTGGTCAGCGCCTCCTCCATCGCGGCGCCGTGGTCGACCAGTTCGCCCTTGGCGATCCGGTCCAGGGCGGCCCGGCCGGGCGCGGGGTCGGTGCTGCCGAGCGGGACGGCCCGGCGGACCGCCGCCGGGTCGCCGGGGTGCGCGGGGTCGGGGAAGGTCCACAGGCCGTAGGTGTGGTGGGCGCCGACCATCTCCAGGGCGCGGGCGGCGGCGCCGACCACGATCGGGAGCTTGCCGCCGTCGGCCATCGAGGTGGAGGTGTCCATCAGGATCAGCAGCCGACTGGCGCGTTGTGCCCGGTTGTAGTCGGTCAGCACCTGGGCGACCTGGTCGGGGCCGGCGGTGAAGCGGGTGACGGGGGCGGTGGGGTCGGTGTCGGCGCGGGGGTTGAGGAGCGGGGACGCGGGGTTGGGACGGGGCGCGGAGCCGTCCTTCTCGGGGAGGCCGCGGTAGCCCTGCGCGGTGAGCGACCGCTGGCCGCCGGCCGGGTCGCGCAGCCAGTCGGCGAACCGGGCGACGGCGGCCCGGCGGGGTGCGGCGTCGGCGGTGCCGGCCCAGTCCACGCGGATCAGCGGGTGGTCCAGCGCCGGGACGTTCTTGGGGTAGTAGGCGTAGTAGCGGTCGCCGAGGGGCGGCGGGGCGTCGAGGGCGGGGCAGCCGCCGAGAGCGTGGCCGAGGTTGAAGTCGGCGAGGGACTTCTCGGAGACCAGGGGGGCGGAGTGCGGGCTCCGGCCGGTGCCGGGCCGGTCCGGGGCCTGGTCCGGGCCGCCGTCCTGGCGCAGCGAGCACAGGAGTTCGGGGCTGCCGGCGTACTGGCTGCCGGGGGCGACCAGGCGGCGCTCGGCGTCCTGGGCGCGGGTGGGGTCGGGGGCGCCGGACGGCCCGATGGGGGCGCCGTCGCCGGCGAGGTAGAGGCCGAGGGTGTGCAGCAGCCCGGTGCCGGACAGGACCGGGCTGGGGCGCAGCAGCCGCAGGTTCCGGTGGTCGCTGTCGGTGCTGGTCAGCAGGTCCTTCCAGGGTGCGTCGACCCGTTCGACGCCGTCGAGTTGGGTGCCGGCGGGGATGCCGACGACCAGGGGGCTGTAGGCGACCGGGCCGGTGTCGGACAGGGTGGCCGGGGAGCCGGTGGACGGCATGCCGCGGCGGGCCTCCTCGTAGTCGGCGGTGGATTCGGGGATCCACAGGTCCGGCTGCGGACCGGGCCGGTAGAGGGGGTCGGGAGCGGTGGACCTGGCGGGGGCCTCGGGGGCGCCGCCGTGCGCCTCGCCCTGCCAGCGGTCGGCGGCGGCGAAGCCCTGGTCGATCTGGTCCTTGGCGGCGGAGTAGACGGTGATCTGGGCCCGCCGGCAGCCGTCGGGGAGGTCCCGTTCGCCGTCCAGCGGGCGGGTGTTGAGCGGGGACATCTCGTAGTCGAACGCGGCCCGGCGCAGGGCGGGCTCGGCCTCGGGCGCGGTGAGCAGGCGCAGTTCCAGGGCGGGCGGGCAGGGTGCGGGCGGGGTCAGCACGCGGGCCGCGACCAGGCCCGCGGCGAGCAGCGCGCACACCGCGGCGAGGGCGATGAGGAGCTTGGCGCGCCGCCGCGAGTGCTCGTTGTACCAGCGGCGCAGCCGGACCTTCAGCGGGGTGGCCGGCCGGTTCTCGGGGGTGGCGAAGGAGAGGATGACGTCGTCGAGGGTGTTCTGTTTGGCGGCGCGCGGCTCCCACGGCTCGCCCATCGGGGTCCGTTCGTCGACGAGTTCGTCGCGCAGGGCGCCGGCGAGGTCGTCGAAGGTGACGAACGGCCGGTCGGCGCGGCCCTGTTCGAGGATCCGCACCACGGCGCGGGTGAAGGCGGTGCCGCCGGCCTGCTCGTCGCCGCTGAAGATCCGGCGGTTGGGCTGGTGGGCCATCAGCAGCGAGACGGGCTTGCGCAGGGCGTAGAAGGCACTGTCGGCGTTCCCGGAGTAGCAGCACTCCAGGACGATCACGACGCGGTCGGCGCGGGCGTTGTCCAGGCAGGAGAGCACGGTGTCCTGCCAGGAGACGGTGGTGTAGCTCTGGCGGGTGTCCGAGGCTCCCACCATCAGCTGGAGGTCGGCGCCGTCGTTGCCGACCCAGCCGTGGCCGGAGAAGTACACCAGCAGCAGGCCGCGCGCCTCGTCGGCGGCGGTGCGCAGGGCGGTGCTGAGGTCCTCGGGCCGGTGGGGCCGGCAGACCACCACCTCGTCGGCGGTGAACAGGTCGGTGCCGGGGCGGGTCAGGGCGTGGCGGAGCGCCTCGGCGTTGGCCTCGACGGCGGGCAGGCGGGTCAGCGTCTCGTAGTCGTGGACGCAGATCAGCAGGGCGCGGTTGACCTTGCCCCGGGCGTCGTACTCGGACATCCGGGTCAGTCCTCGCCGGTGCTGCCGTCCTCGTCCGCACGGCTTCCGGTGCGGGGGCGCGCGGACCCCGGGGCGGCCGGCTGCTGCGGGCCCTCGCCGATGTCGTGCACCTGCGGGCCGGCGCCGACCGCGACCGTGGGCTCCTCGCCCTCCTCGCGGGCCTCCCGGCGGCGGCGCAGCCACTCGCGTAAGGCGATGCCCAGTCCCTTGGTGATCTCGGCGGCCACCGCCCCGACGACGACCAGGACCAGGTCGTCGACGCCGACCGCCATCGCGCCGTCGGCGGCGTCGCGGCCGGGGCTCTCCTCGGGGCGGGGCCGGCGCTGCCAGTCGTGCTGGTGCCGCGTCAGCCAGGGCTCGCGCTCCAGCCATGCGGTGAGGTCGTCGATGTCCTGGCTCGGATTGTTGGTACCCGCGACCCTGATGCGGATCTCGTGGCGGTCGGCGCTCTCCGGCATCCCCCGGTCCCCCTCCCGGCGGGCCCCTTCGCCCGCCGTGCACCAGATAGTGGCGCGGGAGGCGTGCCAGGGGCAACCGTCCGTGAGCCGGCGGCCACCCTGTGGCTTTGACCACAGGTCCGGCGGTGGGGCTGCTTCGCAGGTCAAGGGTGAGTTGACGGGCCTTCGCGGGGCGTGGTGGACTGCCCGGGCCAATCGGCGACAGCAGAGGAAGTCCGGTGCGAATCCGGCGCGGTCCCGCCACTGTCACCGGGGAGCGCTCCTCCGATGAGGGCCACGGCCCGTACTCCGTACGGGCGGGAAGGCCGGGGGCGGCGCCGATCCGGGAGCCAGGAGACTCTGGTCGCCGTCACGTCGAGCCAGGGCGCGGACCCTGAGTGAGGACATACCGCCATGCCCGGCTGCCCGTCGAGAACTCCCCTGCCCGCTGCCGCCGGGTCCCTTCGAGGGCGGACGGCGGCCTGATCCGATGCGCGGCGAACACGCGGGATATGCGTGCGGCGCGGTCCTCGGCTACCTCGGTGATCTGATCGCGGCGGATCCGCGGCGCGGCCATCCGGTGGCCGCGTTCGGCCGGGCCGCGGGCGCCGTCGAACGCCGGCTGTGGCGCGACCACCGCGGCCACGGGACGGCCCACACCCTGGTCTGCGCGGGCGGCGCGGCCGTCGGCGCCGCGCTGCTGGAGCGCGCCCTGCGGGACCGTCCGGGCGCCCGGACCGCGCTGACCGCGGCGGCGACGTGGGCGGTGCTGGGCGGCACCTCGCTCGGCCGGGAGGCGCGGGCCGTGGGCGGCGCGCTGGCCGTCGGCGACCTGGACGTGGCGCGGGAACGGCTGCCGCATCTGTGCGGGCGCGATCCGCAGTCCCTGGACGGGCCGCAGATGGCCCGTGCGGTGGTGGAGTCGGTCGCCGAGAACACCTCGGACGCGGTGGTGGGGGCCCTGGTGTGGGGCGCCCTCGGCGGCGTGCCCGGTCTGGTGGCGTTCCGGGCGGTGAACACCCTGGACGCGATGGTGGGTCACAAGTCGCCGCGCTACCGGCGGTTCGGCTGGGCGGCGGCCCGTCTCGACGACGTCGCCGGCTGGCCCGGCGCCCGGCTGACCGCGGCGCTGGCGGTCCTGGCGGGCCCGGACCGGCGCGGTGCGCTGCGGGCCTGGCGGGCGGACGGCGGGGCCCATCCGAGCCCCAACGCGGGCCCGGTGGAGGCGTCGTTCGCGGGGGCGCTGGGCGTCCGCCTGGGCGGCACCCTGGCGTACGGCGGGCGGGTGGAGCACCGGCCGGTGCTCAACGGCGGCGCGCGGCCGCCCCAGGTGCCCGACATCGAGCGGGCGGTGCGCCTGTCCCGGCGGGTGGGCCTGCTGGCGCTGGGCGTCACGGTGGCGGGCCGGCTGGCGGCGGGCACGGTACGGCGCAGGAGCCTGCGCGGGAACGGGAGGAGAACCCGGTGAACGGGCGGAGGAGGGCGGCCGGCGGGGCCGTGGGCGGCGGGCTGCTGGTGGCCGGGACGACGTCCGACGCCGGCAAGAGCGTGGTGACCGCCGGCATCTGTCGTTGGCTGGTCCGGCAGGGCGTCTCGGTGGCGCCCTTCAAGGCGCAGAACATGTCGCTGAACTCGTTCGTGACCCGGGAGGGCGCGGAGATCGGCCGGGCGCAGGCGATGCAGGCGGCCGCGGCCCGGGTCGAGCCGACCGCGCTGATGAACCCGGTGCTGCTCAAGCCGGGCGGCGACCGCAGCAGCCAGGTGGTGCTGCTGGGGAAGCCGGTGGGCGAGCTGAGCGCGCGCGGCTACCACGCGGGGCGGCAGGAGCAGTTGCTGGGCACCGTGACGGACTGCCTGGCGGAGCTGCGGCGCACCCACGACGCGGTGATCTGCGAGGGCGCCGGCAGCCCCGCCGAGATCAACCTGCGGCGGACCGACATCGTCAACATGGGCATCGCCCGGGCGGCACGGATCCCGGTGGTGGTGGTCGGCGACATCGACCGGGGCGGGGTCTTCGCCTCGTTCTTCGGCACCACCGCGCTGCTGTCGGAGGAGGACCAGGCGCTGGTCGCCGGCTACCTCGTCAACAAGTTCCGCGGCGATGTGACGCTGCTGGAGCCGGGGCTGGAGATGCTGCGCGGGCTCACCGGCCGGCGCACCTACGGCGTCCTGCCGTTCGCGCACGGGCTCGGCATCGACGAGGAGGACGGACTGAGGGTGTCGCTGCGCGGCGCGGTCCGCGAGTCGGTGGTGGCGCCGCCGGCCGGCGAGGACATCCTCCGGGTCGCGGTGTGCGCGGTGCCGCTGATGTCCAACTTCACCGACGTGGACGCGCTGGCGGCCGAACCGGGCGTGGTGGTGCGGTTCGTGGACCGGCCGGAGGAGCTGGCCGACGCGGACCTGGTGGTGCTGCCGGGGACCCGCGGCACGGTCCGCGCGCTGGCCTGGCTGCGGGAGCGCGGGCTGGCGGACGCGGTGGTCCGGCGGGCCGCGGAGGGCCGCCCGGTGCTGGGCATCTGCGGCGGGTTCCAGATGCTCGGCGAGCGCATCGAGGACGAGGTCGAGTCGCGGGCGGGCACCGTGGACGGGCTGGGACTGCTGCCGGTCCGGGTCCGGTTCGCGGTGGAGAAGACGCTCGCCCGACCGTCCGGCGAAGCGCTGGGCGAGCCGGTGGAGGGGTACGAGATCCACCACGGCGTCGCCGAAGTGGCCGGCGGCGAGGGGTTCTTCTCCGACGGCCGGGGAAACAGCCTGGACGGCTGCCGGGCGGGGGCCGTGTGGGGCACGCACTGGCACGGCTCCCTGGAGAGCGACGGCTTCCGGCGGGCGTTCCTGCGGGAGGTTGCCCGGGCGGCCGGCCGCCGGTTCGTGCCGGCGCCGGACACCCGCTTCGGCGCGCTGCGCGAGGAGCAGCTGGACCGGCTGGGCGATCTGATCGAGGAGCATGCGGACACCAAGGCGCTGCTGCGGCTGATCGAGGAGGGGGTGCCGGAGGGGCTGCCGTTCGTTCCTCCGGGGGCGCCGTGAGCACGATCCAGGGGACACGACAGGAGCCGGCCGGCGACGTGGAGGACGACAGGGCATGACAACGACGCAGAACCCGACCCGGCAGTACCCGTTCACGGCGGTCGTCGGCATGGACGACATGCGCCTGGGACTCCTGCTGAACGCGATCTCGCCGGCGATCGGCGGGGTGCTCGTCCGGGGTGAGAAGGGCACCGCGAAGTCGACGATGGTGCGCGGGCTGGCGGAGCTGATGCCGGCCGTGGACGTGGTCGCCGGCTGCCGCTTCTCGTGTGCGCCGGGCGCGGCGGACCCCGCCTGCCCGGACGGTCCGCACGGCGCGGCCGACGCCGAGCAGCGACCGACGCGGATGGTCGAGCTGCCGGTGGGCGCGTCCGAGGACCGGCTGGTCGGCGCGCTGGACATCGAACGGGCCCTGTCCGAGGGCGTGAAGGCGTTCGAGCCGGGCCTGCTGGCCGACGCGCACCGCGGCGTCCTCTACGTGGACGAGGTCAACCTGCTCCACGACCACCTGGTGGACCTCTTGCTGGACGCCGCCGCCATGGGCGCCTCCTATGTGGAGCGGGAGGGCGTCTCCGTGCGGCACGCCGCCCGGTTCCTGCTCGTCGGGACGATGAACCCCGAGGAGGGCGAGCTGCGACCGCAGTTGCTGGACCGGTTCGGGCTGACCGTGGAGGTCGCGGCGTCCCGGGACCCGGAGCAGCGGGTGGCGGTGGTCCGCCGCCGGCTGGCCTACGACGACGACCCGGCGGGCTTCGCGGCGCGCTGGGCGGACGAGGAGCGCCAGCTGCGGGAACGGATCGCGCTGGCGCGGGAGTTGCTGCCGCGGGTGCGGCTCGGCGACGCGGCGCTGCGGCAGATCGCGGCGACCTGCGCGGCGTTCGAGGTGGACGGGATGCGGGCGGACATCGTGATGGCCCGCACGGCGACCGCGCTGGCGGCCTGGGACGGGCGGACCGAGGTGCGGCCGGAGGACGTCCGGCAGGCGGCGCTGCTGGCGCTGCCGCACCGGCGGCGGCGCAATCCCTTCGACGCTCCGGGGCTCGACGAGGACAAGCTCGACCAGGTGCTGGAGGAGTCCGGCGGGATGGACGGCGACGACGATCCGGAGCCGGAGGGCCCGGACAGCGGCCCCGACGGCCCGGACGGCGGACCGGACGGCGGTCCCGGTGGCGGTCCCGGCGGGCTGCCGCCGCAGGACGGCGGGCCCCGGGAGCAGCCGGCGGACGCGCCGGGCCCGCAGATGCCGCGGCAGCCGGAGCCGGAGCGTCCGGCGCGGGCGGAGGAGCCGGAGCGGGAGCCGGCGGGCGAGCCGGCGGCCTCCGGGCCGGGCCGGGAGCAGGCCGCGGTGGGCGCCACCGAGCCGTTCCGGACCCGGCGGCTGGACGTGCCGGGGCTGGGCGAGGGCGCGGACGGCCGACGGTCCCGGGCGCGCACCGCGCACGGCCGGACGACCGGGGCGCGCCGGCCCCAAGGGGCCCTGGGCAAGCTGCACCTGGCGGCGACCGTGCAGGCCGCGGCGCCGCACCAGTGGACCCGCGGGCGGCGCGGCCCGGGGCTGGTGGTGCGCCGGGACGACCTGCGGGAGGCGGTGCGCGAGGGGCGCGAGGGCAACCTCGTGCTGTTCGTGGTGGACGCGTCCGGGTCGATGGCGGCGCGGAAGCGGATGGGCGCCGTCAAGGGGGCGGTGCTGTCGCTGCTGCTCGACGCGTACCAGCGGCGGGACAAGATCGGGATGATCACCTTCCGGGGTTCCGGTGCCGAGTTGGCGCTGCCGCCGACGTCGTCGGTCGAGGCGGGTGCGGCGCGGCTGGCGCAGCTGCCGACCGGCGGCCGGACGCCGCTGTCGGAGGGGCTGCTGCGGGCCCATGAGGTGCTGCGGGTGGAGCGGATGCGGGATCCGTCGCGCCGCCCGCTGCTGGTGGTGGTCACCGACGGCCGGGCGACCGGCGGCCCGGACCCGCTGGGGCGGGCGCACCGGGCGGCGGGGCTGCTGGCCGGCGGGGGCGTCGCGTCGGTGGTGGTGGACTGCGAGGCGGGGCCGGTGCGGCTGGGGCTGGCCGGGGAGCTGGCCCGGGAGCTCGGCGGCACCGCCGTCACCCTCGACGAGCTGCGCGCGGACAGCGTCTCCGCGCTCGTACGGACCGTGCAGGGCAGGCCCGTCCGCGGCGGCAGCAGTGCCGGCCGGGACCGGGATCACGATCACGTCAACAGGGAGAAGGCCGCGTAATGCCGCAGGGACAGCCGTCCGTCGTACCGGACGACGGGCTCACCACCCGCCAGCGCCGCAACCGCCCGCTGGTCCTGGTCCACACGGGCCGGGGCAAGGGCAAGTCCACCGCCGCCTTCGGGCTGGCGCTCCGGGCCTGGAACCAGGGCTGGCCGGTCGGGGTGTTCCAGTTCGTGAAGTCGGCGAAGTGGAAGGTCGGCGAGGAGCGGGCGCTGAAGGTGCTGGGCGCCACCGGGGAGGGCGGCACCGTCGACTGGCACAAGATGGGCGAGGGCTGGTCCTGGGTGCAGCGCGACTCCCAGTTCAGCAACGAGGAGGCGGCCCGGGAGGGTTGGGAGCAGGTCAAGCGGGACCTGGCGGCCGAGACCTACCGGCTGCTGGTGCTGGACGAGTTCGCCTACCCGATGAAGTGGGGCTGGGTGGACGTCGACGAGGTGGTGTCGGTGCTGCGCGAGCGGCCCGGTGCGCAGCACGTCGTCATCACCGGGCGGGACGCGCCCGAGGCACTGCTGGACTTCGCGGACCTGGTGACGGACATGACGAAGGTCAAGCACCCGATGGACGCGGGCCAGAAGGGCCAGCGGGGCATCGAATGGTGAGTTCGTCATGAGCGGCGGTGCCGTGCCCCGGCTGGTGATCGCCGCGCCGTCCTCGGGTGCCGGGAAGACGACGGTGGCCACCGGCCTGATGGCGGCGTTCGCCGAGGCGGGCCTTGCGGTGTCGCCGCACAAGGTGGGGCCGGACTACATCGATCCGGGGTACCACTCGCTGGCCACCGGCCGGCCCGGCCGCAACCTGGACGCCTACCTGTGCGGCCTGCAACAGATCGCGCCGCTGTTCCTGCACGGGGCGGCGGGCGCCGACCTGGCGCTGGTCGAGGGCGTGATGGGGCTGTTCGACGGGGCGTCAGGGATGGGCGAGCTGTCCTCGACCGCGCAGGTGGCGAAGGTGCTGCGGGCGCCGGTGGTGCTGGTGGTGGACGCCTCCTCGCAGTCCCGGTCGGTGGCGGCGCTGGTGCACGGCTTCGCGTCGTGGGACCCGGAGGTGCGGCTGGCCGGGGTGATCCTCAACAAGGTCGGTTCGGACCGGCACGAGGAGCTGCTGCGGGACGCCATGGGCTCCTCCGGGGTGCCGGTGCTCGGGGCGCTGCGCCGTACCGAGCAGGCCCGTACGCCGTCCCGGCACCTGGGGCTGGTGCCGGTCGCCGAGCGGCGTGCCGAGGCCCTGGACTCGGTGCGGGCGCTGGCCGCGCGGGTGCGCGAGGGCTGCGACCTGGAGGCGCTGCTGGCGCTGGCGCGCTCGGTGCCGGAGCTGCCGGACCGGCCGTGGGACCCGGCCCGGGCGGTGTCGGCGCCCGCCGTGGGCGCCGACCGGCCGGTGGTCGCGGTGGCCGGCGGCCCCGCGTTCACCTTCTCGTACGCCGAGCACGCCGAGCTGCTGACCGCGGCGGGCGCCGAGGTGGTGCCGTTCGACCCGCTGCGGGACGAGCAACTGCCGCCCGGCACCCGGGGGTTGGTGATCGGCGGCGGCTTTCCGGAGATGTACGCGCCGGAGCTGTCGGCGAACGCGCCGCTGCGGGCCGCGGTGGCCGACCTGGCCGCGTCCGGGGCGCCGGTCGCCGCGGAGTGCGCCGGGTTGCTCTATCTCTCCCGCTCGCTCGACGGGAAGCCGATGTGCGGGGTGCTGCCCGCCGACGGCCGGATGACCGAGCGGCTGACCCTCGGCTACCGGGAGGCGGTGGCGCTGACCGACAACGCGCTGGCGGCGGCCGGGACCCGGGTGCGGGGCCACGAGTTCCACCGGACGGTGCTGGAGCCGGGCGCGGGGGCGTCCCCGGCGTGGGGCGTGACGCACCCCCGGCGCGGCGTGGAGGGCTTCGTCTCCGGCGGGGTGCACGCCTCGTATCTGCATGTGCACTGGGCGGCGGAACCGGCCCTGGCCGGGCGGCTGGTGGCGTCCGCGGCCCGGGTCGCGGCGCCGGCCGCGGACGGCGCCCGGTGAGCGCCGAGGTCGCCGGGGTGACCGGCGCCCCGGTGGCGCTCGGGCGGGGAGCCGTCGCGGCATGAGCGGCGCGGCCGCGGTCCCGCGGCGGCCGGGCGGCGTGCTGGTCGCGGGGGTGGGGGCCCGGCGCGGGGTGCCGGCGGCGGAGGTGCTGGAGCTGATCGGGGCGGCGCTGGCGGCGGCGGGCCGGGCGCCGGGCGGGCTGGCCGGGCTGGCCGGGCTGGCCGGGCTGGCCACCGTCGACGCCAAGGCGGCCGAGCCGGGGCTGGTGGCCGCGGCACGGGAACTCGGGGTTCCGCTGTGGTCGTTCCCGGCGGCGGAGCTGGCGGCGGTGCCGGTCCCGGCGCCGTCCGCCGCGGTCCGGGCGGTGGCCGGTACGCCGAGCGTCGCCGAGGCGGCCGCGCTGCTGGCCGCGGGGCCCGGGGCCCGGCTGGTCGTCGGCAAGCGGGTGTCGGCGCCGGTGGGCCGGCCGGCCGCGGCGACCTGCGCCCTGGCGGCCCCCGCCGCCCCGAACTCCCGGGACATTCCCGCCATTACCTCCGGTACGGCGGGCGCGGCCGACATGCCCACGGCGGGTCCCGCTATCGTCATCGTCCCCTCCCCCGACGCACCGGCTCCACCGGAGCGGCCGACGCCGCGCTCCCCATCCGGCGTGGACCGGTGGGCGGCGGAGGGCGGCGGCCACCGCCCCGACAGCGAAGCCCCTGGCACCAAGGAGACGTTGTGACCACCCGTCCCGCACTGCTCATCGCCGGTCACGGCACCCGTCACGAAGGGGCGGCCGGCGCCCTGCGCGCACTGGTGCGCACGCTCGCCGAACGGCACCCCGAAGTGCCGGTCGCCGGCGGCTTCTTCGGCGCCGCGGCGTCGCCGCTGCCGCTGTCCGGCGCGGTCGAGGAGCTGGCCGCGCGGGGCGCGACCCGGCTGATCGTGGTGCCGCTGCTGATGGCGCCCACCGGGCCGATACGGGAGTCGCTGCCGGAGGCGGTGGCGCGGGCGGTCGCGACGCACCCCGGTCTCGACTCGGTGTGCCTGCCCGAGCTGGGGCCGCACCCCCGGCTGCTGGAGGTGCTGGAGCGGCGGCTGGACGAGGCGCTGGGCGGCGGCGCGCGGCGGCCCGCGGACCGGGCCCGCACCACGGTGCTGCTGGTGGGCCGGGGCGCGGCCGATCCCTACGCCAATGCCGAAGTGGTCCGGGCCGCCCGACTGTTGTGGGAGGGCCGCGGCTTCGCGGGCGTGGAGACCGCGTTCGTCACCCTGGCGGCGCCGGACGTGCCGGCCGGGCTGGACCGGTGCCGGGCGCTGGCCGCGGCGGCGCCGGGCACCTGGGGTCCGGGGCGGATCGTGGTCCTGCCGTTCTTCTTCTTCGCCGGTGACCTGCTGGAGCGGCTGCGGATGCAGACCGAGGGCTGGGCGGCGGCGCACCCGGGAGCCGAGGTGCTGGCCGCGGAGCCGATCGGCGCGGCGCCGGAACTCGCCGCGGTGATCATGGAGCGCTACCGGGCGACGGTGGCGGACGAGGCGGCGGGGCACGGCCGGGCGGCGGCGGGGGACGCCCGGCCGGCGACCGGCCCGCTGTCCGACACCGCGCTGAGCGCCACGGGGGGCCAGGCGTGACCGGGCCGACTTTGTCGTCTGCGTCCCCGGCGCACAGCGGGCCCGACTCCGGGGAGGTGGATCTGCGGCACCACGGCGACGCCGAGGTGCGCGGCACGGATCCGGCGGATCTGACGGACCTGGCGGTCAACGTCCGCGCGGGCACGCCCCCGGCCTGGCTGAAGGAGCGGATCGCCGCGTCGCTGGACGGGCTGGCCGCGTACCCGGACGGCCGGGCGGCCCGCCGGGCGGTCGCCGCGCGGCACCGGCTGCCGGTGCGGCAGGTGCTGCTGACGGCCGGCGCCGCCGAGGCGTTCGTGCTGGTGGCGCGGGCGCTGCGGGCCCGCCGGCCGGTGGTGGTGCATCCGCAGTTCACCGAGCCGGAGGCGGCGCTGCGGGACGCCGGGTACGAGGTCGGGCGGGTGCTGCTGGCGGAGCGGGACGGCTTCCGGCTGGATCCGGCGGCGGTGCCGGACGACGCGGACCTGGTCGTCGTCGGCAATCCCACCAATCCCACCTCGGTGCTGCATCTGGCGGGTGTGGTGGCCGCTCTGGCGCGGCCCGGCCGCACCCTGGTGGTGGACGAGGCGTTCATGGACGCGGTGCCCGGGGAGCGGGAGTCCCTGGCGGGACGGGTGGGCGAGCTGCCGGGGCTGGTGGTGCTGCGCAGTCTCACCAAGACCTGGGGGCTGGCCGGTCTGCGGGTCGGCTATGTGCTGGCCGACGAGGGGACCGTGGCGGCGCTGGAGCGGGCCCAGCCGCTGTGGCCGGTCTCCAGTCCGGCGCTGGCCGCCGCCGAGGCGTGTTGTGCGCCGGCGGCGCTGGCCGAGGCGGCCGCGGCGGCCGAGGGGATCGCCGCGGACCGGGCCCATCTGCTGGCCCGGCTGGCCGGGTTCCCCGCGGTGGCGGTGGCCGGTCCGGCGGCGGGGCCGTTCGTGCTGGTGCGGCTGCCCGGGGCGACGGCGGTCCGGGCCGGGCTGCGGGCCCGCGGGTTCGCGGTGCGCCGCGGCGACACCTTCCCCGGACTGGGCCCGGACTGGCTCCGGTTGGCCGTCCGGGACCGGGCGACCACCGACCGGTTCGTGGCCGCCCTGGCGGACGTGCTCGGCGAGCCGGCCCGGTAGAGCGGGCGGGGTGCGCCGCGCGGGCCCGCGCGGCGCACCCGTCCCCACCAGCGCCCGGCGCCCCCCACGGCACCGATGCGCTGGGGATGCCTCCCCCGCCGTGCGGGCGAGGGGAGGGTCCGTCAGCCGCGCCCGTCCGGCGCGGCGCTCCGGCGGCGGGTGTAGACCATCGCGCCGGCGCCGCCGGCGACCAACAGAACCGCGCCGCCGACGAGGTACGGGGTGGCGGCGCTGCCGCCGGTCTCGGCGAGGTTCTCGGTGGCCGGGCGGGCGCCGCCCCCGGTGTGCGCCTGGGTGCCGGTGCCCGGCTCGTGGGGCTGACCGGGGTGCGCCGGGGTGCCGGGCTGGTCCGGGGTGCCGTGCGGGGTGGTGCAGGTGGCCTGGGCCAGCGTGACCTGGCCGTGCACCTCCGCGACGTTGAGCTTCAACGGGTTGACGGAGACCCGGAGTTGGAGCGCGGTGGCGGCGGCGCTCGCCGAGGTGGTGCTCTTCTGCGACAGGTCGAGCCGGACGTCGCCGACGCCGGGCACGTCGACCTCGGTGGTCCCGCCGGCACGGAGCGCGACCCGCTTGCCCAGCACCACGACGTCGCCCAGCACCTGGGACTCGGCCCGGGGGCGCTGTCCTGCCGTGCAGACGGCGCGGGCGGTGACCTGCTGGACCTCGGCCAGCGGCAGCGCCGGCAGGCCGGGGAGCTGGACCTTGGCGCGGACGAGGTGGGCGTGGCCCTCGGCGGTCCGCCCGTCGGCGGTGGCCCGGGCGGTGGCGACGTCGGCCCGCAGCAGGCTGACCGGCCGGCCGCCGTCGATGCCGTCCAGCCGGACGGTGAGCGCGGTCTTGTCGGCCGAGGCCGGGGCGTGGACCTCGTCGAGGACGGCCCGGACGGGGACGTTCAGGCTCTTGTCGAGCAGGTTGACGTCCAGGGCGGTGCGCAGCACCACCGCCCCCGAGGTGCCGTGGCCACGGGCGTCGTCGCCGGTGGCGTACGCGGCGGGCGCGGCGGCGAGGGCGACGGCGGGACCGGCCGTCAGGACGGCGGCGGCCAGCACGGCGCCGATCCGCCCGGTGGTGCCGGTGGAGCCGGTGGAGCCGGCGAATGTGGTGGAACGGGTGGACACGGGTGTGGAACCCCCACAGGAGAGATGGCGCCGCCGACCGCGCCAATGGGGGACATCACGCGGGCCGACGGCATCGACTCGCACATCGTGTACGCACGGAGGGTGAACGGTTAGCCACGCGAGGTCAGTTCACTCCAATGGGTCATTTTCGCGCATTCATTCGATTTCTCCCGGCTCCTCCGCCTCGGCGGGCCTCCCCCGCCACAGCCGCACCGGGCCGCGGGGGCCCGGCACGGCCCGCCGGGCGGGGTGCCGAAGGCCGCTCAGCCCACGACCCGGCCGCGCAGCACCACCAGGCGCGGCGCCGCCAGCACCCGGACGTCGGCCCGCGGGTCGGCCTCGTAGACGACCAGGTCCGCGGAGGCGCCCTCGGTGAGCCCGGGGCGGCCGAGCCACTCCCGGGCGCCCCAGGTCGTCGCCGAGAGGGCGGCCTCGACGGGCAGCCCCGCCTTCATCAGCTCGGCGACCTCGTCGGCGACCAGGCCGTGCGGCAGCGAGCCGCCGGCGTCGGTGCCGGCGAAGATCGGGACGCCGGCGTCGTAGGCGGCCCGCACGGTGTCGTAGCGCCGGGCGTGCAGCCGGCGCATGTGGTCCGCCCAGCGCGGGAACTTCGTCTCGCCGCCGGCCGCGAGCTGCGGGAAGGTCGCGATGTTGACCAGCGTGGGGACGATCGCGACCTGGCGCTCGGCGAAGAGCGGGATGGTGTCCTCGGTCAGTCCGGTGGCGTGCTCGATGCAGTCGATGCCGGCCTCGACCAGCGGGGCGAGGGACTCCTCGGCGAAGCAGTGGGCGGTGACCCGGGCGCCGAGCCGGTGCGCCTCGGCGATGGCGGCGGCCACCTCGCCGGGCGGCCAGCAGGCGGCCAGGTCGCCGGTGGAGCGGTCGATCCAGTCGCCGACGAGCTTGACCCAGCCGTCGCCGCGCCGTGCCTCCCGGGCGACGTAGGCGACCAGGTCGGCCGGCTCGATCTCGTGCGCGTAGTTGCGGATGTAGCGCCTGGTGCGGGCGATGTGCCGGCCGGCGCGGATGATCCGCGGCAGGTCGGGACGGTCGTCGATCCAGCGGGTGTCCGAGGGCGAGCCGGCGTCCCGGATCAGGAGGGTGCCGGCGTCCCGGTCGGTGAGCGCCTGCTTCTCGCTGGTGGCGGCGTCCACCGGCCCGTGCGCGTCCAGTCCGACGTGGCAGTGGGCGTCGACCAGGCCCGGCAGCGCCCAGCCGGTCACGGTCCTGGCATCGCGTGCCAGGGCCGGCCGCTCGAAGCTGACCCGGCCGTCGATGACCCACAGCTCGTCGCGGACGTCGTCCGGCCCGACGAGGACCCTCCCCTTGAGGTGCAGCACCGCACCTTCACTCATGGACGTCATGCACGCACTGTATGCGGGGGCCCGAGCCGGCGGCCACGGTGTGCGAAGGGCCCGCGCCGGCCATGCTCCGGGCGGTTTTCCGAAAACCCGCGGCACGCCCGGGACACACCGAACCGCGGGGCTTCCACCATCTCGCCTGAAGCGCTTGACGGAACTTCTCGCACGACTTTTGAGGAAGCGCCTGGAACGCCTTCTACCGGCGAATTCCCTATTCCTCAGAAGAGCAGCTTCCCGTATTCTTATGCCCGCTTTCCCCAAGCTCAAACGCCAAGATTTCGCTAGTACCGAGTCTCATAATTCAGGCACTTCGCGGGAGCGTTACGAAGCTGTGACTGATTACACAGCGTGTCCGTTTCGCCCCGAACTATCGGACCAAACCATGACACTTTGCAACCGGTTCGCGCGCTCGTGCGCCCCCGCGTGATAACACAGATCAGGTTCTCACGTAACCCCTGCCCGCGATGCAATTTGCTTTTCGCCTCGGTAAATTTAATTTCCATGACCGCCGCACAAGCAGACCATGCCGGTGCCCGAAGCGAAATCAGAGAAATACCGGAGGGCTTCAAGCTCGACACCCCCCGGGTGGAGGACGGGGCCGCGATCTGGCGCATCGCCCGCGACTCGAAGACGCTGGACCTGAACTCCTCCTACAGCTACCTCCTGTGGTGCCGCGACTTCGCCGCCACCTCCGCCGTCGCCCGCGACGCGACGGGCGAGCCGGCCGCGTTCATCACCGGCTATCTGCGCCCGGACCGCCCGGACACCCTCGTCGTCTGGCAGGTCGCCGTCGACGCGGCGCACCGCGGGCGGGGCCTGGCCGCCGCCCTGCTGGACGGGCTGACCACCCGTGCCGTCGACGAACTGGGCGTCCGCCGCGTGGAGACCACGATCTCGCCCGGCAACACCGCCTCCAACCGGCTGTTCGCCTCCTTCGCCGAGCGGCACTCGGTGCCGATCGAGCGCGAGGTGCTCTTCGACGCGGCGCTCTTCCCCGAGCAGGGCCACGAGGCGGAGGTCCTGCACCTCATAGGCCCGTTCGAGGCGCCGCCCGGCAGCAGACGCTGACCCTGGCCGCGCGCACGGCGCCACCCCCGGACTTCTCCCTCCCCGCACTCATCTCCCAGGAGCATGCTGTGACCCTCACCCAGCCCGATCTGAGCGTCTTCGAAACCGTCGAGTCGGAGGTGCGCAGCTACTGCCGTGGCTGGCCCACCGTCTTCGACCGCGCCCAGGGCAGCCGCCTGACCGACGAGGACGGCCACACCTACCTGGACTTCTTCGCCGGTGCCGGTTCGCTCAACTACGGGCACAACAACGCCGTCCTCAAACGCGCCCTGCTCGACTACATCGAGCGGGACGGCATCACCCACGGCCTGGACATGTCCACCACGGCCAAGCGGGCCTTCCTGGAGTCGTTCCAGAACATCATCCTGCGGCCCCGCGACCTGCCCTACAAGGTCATGTTCCCGGGCCCGACGGGCGCCAACTCCGTCGAGGCCGCGCTCAAGCTGGCCCGCAAGGTCAAGGGCCGCGAGTCGATCGTGTCCTTCACCAACGCCTTCCACGGCATGTCGCTGGGCGCCCTCGCGGTCACCGGCAACTCCATGAAGCGGGCCGGCGCCGGCATCCCGCTGGTGCACGGCACCCCGATGCCGTTCGACAACTACCTCGACGGCCAGACGCCGGACTTCCTGTGGTTCGAGCGGCTGCTGGAGGACCAGGGCTCGGGCCTGAACAAGCCCGCGGCCGTGATCGTGGAGACCGTGCAGGGCGAGGGCGGGATCAACGTCGCCCGCACCGAGTGGCTGCGCGCCCTGGCCGCCCTGTGCCAGCGCCAGGACATGCTGCTGATCGTCGACGACATCCAGATGGGCTGCGGCCGTACGGGTGCCTTCTTCTCCTTCGAGGAGGCGGGCATCGTGCCGGACATCGTCACCGTCTCCAAGTCCATCAGCGGCTACGGACTGCCGATGGCGCTCACGCTGTTCAAGCCGGAGCTGGACATCTGGGAGCCCGGCGAGCACAACGGCACCTTCCGCGGCAACAACCCGGCGTTCGTCACCGCGGCCGCCGCCCTGGACACGTACTGGGCCGACGGTCAGATGGAGAAGCAGACGCTGGCCCGCGGTGAGATCGTCGAGGCGCACCTGAAGGCCATCGCCGAGGAGCACCCGGGCACCTTCGCCGAGTACCGCGGCCGCGGTCTGGTGTGGGGCCTGGAGTGCACCGACAAGAGCCTCGCCAACAAGATCGCGGGGCGCGCCTTCGAGCTGGGTCTGCTGATCGAGACCTCCGGCCCGCAGAGCGAGGTCGTCAAACTGCTGCCCGCGCTGACGACCACCCCCGAGGAACTGGACGAGGGCCTGCGGATCCTCGCCCGCGCGGTCCGCGACTGCGCCTGACCGCGGCCCCGCGCCGACATCCCCCGCCGAACCACAGAAAGGCATCCGACGCACCATGATCGTCCGCTCGTTCCAGGAGATCGAAGGCACCGACCGCCACGTCAAGGCCAAGTCCGGCACGTGGGAGAGCAAGCGCATCGTGCTCGCCAAGGAGCGGGTCGGCTTCTCGCTCCACGAGACGGTCCTCTACGCCGGCACCGAGACGTCCATGTGGTACGCCAACCACATCGAGGCCGTGGTCTGCGTCGAGGGCGTCGCCGAGCTGACCAACGACGAGACCGGCGAGAAGCACCTCATCACGCCCGGCGTGATGTACCTGCTCGACGGGCACGAGAAGCACACCATGCGGATCAAGGAGGACTTCCGCTGCCTGTGCGTCTTCAACCCGCCGGTCACCGGTCGTGAGGACCACGACGAGAACGGCGTCTACCCGCTGCTCACCGAGCCCGAGGCGGACTGAGCGGCACCGCTACCGCCGCGGGCCGCCGCGATGCCATGAGATTCCGTACGAGAGGAGAGGAAGGCACCACCATGACCACCGCACCCGAGCGCACCGCCGACCTGTACCCGACCCGTGGGACCTCCGAGGTCATCACCCCGCGGAAGGACCCGGTGGTGTGGTCGCGGCCCGGAGTCGAGGGGCCCTTCGCCGCTGCCGAGCTGAGCGACTTCGACCGTGACGGCTTCTTCGCGCTGCCGGAGCTGCTCGCCGCGGACGAGGTCGCGGTGTACCGCGCCGAGCTGGACCGGCTGGTGGGCGACCCGGCGATGCGCGCCGACCCGCGCTCGATCGTCGAGCCGACGTCGCAGGCCGTCCGCTCGGTCTTCGAAGTCCACCGGATCAGCGAGGTGTTCGCGAGACTGGTCGCCGACCCCCGGGTGGTCGGCCGGGCCCGGCAGATCCTCGGCTCGGACGTCTACGTCCACCAGTCGCGGATCAACGTCAAGCCCGGGTTCGGTGCCTCCGGCTTCTACTGGCACTCGGACTTCGAGACCTGGCACGCCGAGGACGGGCTGCCGCGCATGCGCACGGTGTCGGTCTCGATCGCGCTGACCGAGAACTACGACACCAACGGCGGCCTGATGATCATGCCCGGGTCGCACCGGTACTTCGTCGGGTGCGAGGGCGCCACCCCGAAGGACAATTACAAGAAGTCGCTCCAGATGCAGGACGCGGGGACGCCGTCGGACGAGGCGCTGACGACGATGGCGGACCGGCACGGCATCCGCCTGTTCACCGGCCGGGCCGGCTCGGCGACCTGGTTCGACTGCAACGCCATGCACGGCTCCGGCGACAACATCACGCCGTACCCGCGCAGCAACGTCTTCATCGTCTTCAACAGCGTGGAGAACGCCGCGGTGGAACCGTTCGCGGCCCCGGTCCGGCGCCCGGAGTACATCGGGGCGCGCGCCCCGTTCGTTCCGGTCAAATAGGGGACGGCCGGTGCTCCGGCACCGGACGGGGAAGCGGGGAGGCCCCGCGCGCGGCCGCCGCACGGCACCACAGGGGTGCGGTGCGGCGGCCGCCGCGTCGCGACGGACGCCGCCGACGCTCCGTCAGCTCTCGTCGTCCAGCGCGGGGTAGTCCAGATAGCCGCGGTCGTCGCCGCCGTAGAAGCCGTCCCGGTCCGGGGTGTTGAACGGGCCGCCGGCGGCCAGCCGGCGGGGCAGGTCGGGGTTGGCGAGGAACAGCGCGCCGTACGCCAGCAGGTCGGCCTCGCCGCGCTCGACGAGCGGGAGCTCCTCGGGGCCGGTGGGCCGGCCTTCGGTGGCCGGGTTGAGCAGGAACGTGCCGCCGAACCGCTTCCGCAGCCGGGCCAGCAGCTCCAGGTCGTGCACGTCGCAGGTGTGCAGATAGGCCAGGCCCAGCGGGGCGACGGCCTCGATCAGCGCGGTGTAGGTGGCCTCGGGCTCGGGCTCGTCGATGTCGTTGAACGGGTTGCCGGGCGAGAGCCGCAGACCGGTGCGGTGCGCGCCGACCGCGCCGGCGACCGCCCGGACCACCTCGATGGCGAACCGGGCGCGGGCCTCGTCGGAGCCGCCCCAGGCGTCGGTGCGCCGGTTGGCGTTGGGGGCCAGGAACTGGTGGACCAGATAGCCGTTGGCGCCGTGGATCTCCACGCCGTCGAAGCCGGCCTCGATGGCGTTGCGGGCCGCGGCGGCGAAACCGTCGACGGTCGCGCGGATCTCCTCGTCGGTCAGCTCGCGCGGGGTGACGAAGTCCGTCGGGCCGTCCTGGGTGAAGCCCTGGCCCGCCGCCTTCACCGCGGACGGGCCGACCGGCTCCAGCCCGTCGGGCAGCAGCACCGGGTGGCCGATCCGGCCGCCGTGCCACAGCTGGGCGAAGATCCGGCCGCCGGCCGCGTGGACGGAGTCGGTGACCCGGCGCCAGCCGGCGACCTGGTCCGCGGTGTGCAGCCCCGGGGTGAGCGGGTAGCCGCGGCCGACCACCTCGGTCTGGGTGGCCTCGGTGATGATCAGGCCGGCCGAGGCCCGCTGGGTGTAGTACTCGACCATGGACGGGGTGGGGACACCGTCGGCGGTGGCGCGGTTGCGGGTCATCGGCGCCATGACGATGCGGTTGGCGAGCGGTATACCGGCGAGTTCCATGGGGTCGAACGCAGTGGTCACTGACGGCCTTTCAGCGGTTTGTCATGGTTCGTCAACTCGGCTGTCGAGCTGAACCCTTGGCCATTACCTCAGCGGTCGATGCCCGCCCCGTATTCCCCTGGGGACCCGAACCGCCCGTCACGGAACCAACAGGGACAGCGCCCGGCTCACGTCCTCGGTCGAGTTGTAGAGGTGGAACGCCGCCCGGAGCAGCCCGCCGCGGACCGAGACCCGCACCCCGGCCTGAGCGAGCCGCGGTTCGGCGTCCGCCAGCCCCGGGGTGGAGACGATCGCGGACCCGGGCGCGGCCCGCGGGGTGAAGCCGGCGGCCTCCAGCCCGGCCCGGTACTGCTCCGCCAGCGCGACGTTGTGGGCGTGGACGGTGTCCACGCCCAGCTCCGCGAGCAGCCCGAGGGAGTGCTCGGCGGCCACGTAGGAGTAGTGGGCGTGCGGCTCGTCGTAGCGGCGGGCGGTCGCCGCCGGCCGGTCGATCGGACCGTAGTTGGACTCCCCCGGGTCCTCCCCGGCGACCCACCCCGCGTGCACCGGCACCGGCCACCCCGGGCCGCCCGGCTCCCCCCGCTCCCCGCCGAAGACCATGAACGTCGTCCCGCGCGGGCACAGCAGCCACTTGAACGCCCCGCACACCGTGTAGTCGAAGTCCGTGAGCCGCAGCGGCAGCCAGCCCGCCGCCTGTGTGATGTCGACATACGTCAGCGCCCCGTGCGCCCGGGCGGCGTCCCGGATGGCGGCCAGGTCGGCGATCCGGCCGTCCAGCGCGTGCACCGCGCTCACCGCGACCAGCGCCGTCCCGGGCCGCACCGCGTCGGCGAGCGCCTCCCGCGGCACCACCCGCACCGTGCATCCGGCGCGCGCCGCCAGCGGGTTCACCAGGGAGCTGAAGTCCCCCTCGGCGACCAGCACTTCGCTGCCGGCCGGCAGCGAGCCCGCGACGAACGCCGACTGCACCGCGACCGAACTGCCCAGCGCCACCCGTTCCTCGGGCACCCCCATCAGCCGGGCGAAGGCGCCGCGCACCCGGGCGCCCGTGCCGAGGTAGTCGCGCCCCATCGTCCCGTGCGACGCCGACTCCGCCACGGCGGCGGTCAGCGCGGCGGCGCTCCGCGCGGGCAGCAGCCCGCAGGACGCCGAGTTCAGATAGACCGTCTCGGGCGCGAACTCGCCGCCGCCCAGTGCCATGTGTCGCTGCATGACCCCACTCTGCTCGGTGGCCGCCCCGGCGTCCACGGGAATGCCGGGCCGCGACGCCGGGGCGGACCGGCCGGTGGGTCAGACCGCGCAGCTCCCGTCGCCGCAGCTGTCCGCGTCGTCGGCGGCCAGCACCTGGACGGCGGAGTCGGCGTGCGCCCGCTCCAGGGCCTGACGGAAGACGTCGGCGGGCTGGGCGCCGGAGACGCCGTAGCGGCGGTCGATGACGAAGAAGGGGACGCCGGTGGCGCCCAGCTCGGCGGCGGCGCGCTCGTCGGCCCGGACCTCGTCGGCGTAGGCGTCCGGGTCGGCGAGGACCCGCGCGGCCTCGGCCTCGGGCACGCCGGCCCCGACCGCGATCCCGGTCAGCACCGCGGGGTCCGCGAGCTGCCGGGCCTCGGCGAAGTTGGCGTGGTAGAGGGCGGTGAGCAGTGCGTCCTGGACGCCGTGCGCCTTGGCCAGGTGGAGCAGCCGGTGCAGGTCGAAGGTGTTGCCGTGGATGCGGTCGGAGCAGTAGCCCAGCCCCTCGCCGACCGCCGCCTCGGCCACGCGGGCCTCCATCGCCTCGGCCTGTTCCCGGCTGACGCCGTACTTCGTCGCGAGCATGTCCAGGATCGGGACGTCGGTGGCCGGCGGGGCGGCCGGGTCCAGTTCGAAGGAACGGTGGACGACCTCGACGTCCGCCCGCTGGGCGAAGGCCGCCAGACCGGCCTCGAACCGGGCCTTGCCGATGTAGCACCAGGGGCAGGCGATGTCCGACCAGATTTCGACGCGCATGGGGATGACTCTCGATGGCTTTCCTCGGGGGGGACCGGCCCGCGGCCGATCAGGGGTACGAAGGGGTGCAACGGTGCCGGCGGGGGGCTTATTCCGGAAAGCCCCCCGGGCGTCCCGAACGGGTCGGCCGCCGCGCGATGCGCCGGATGCGCGTCGGCCGGGCGGTACCGTCCCGCTATGGGCACGCCACCACCGCACGCGACCGACGGGTTCTGGGAGTCGACCGGGGCCGCCAAGACCTTCACGCATCCGCTCGACGCCGAGCTGCTGACGGAGTTCGTACCGCGGACCGCGCGGGTGCTGGACTACGGCTGCGGGTACGGGCGGCTCACCGCCGAACTGGTCGGGTCGGGGTACCGGGCGGTGCGCGGGGTGGACCGGTCCGCGGCGCTGATCGCGCGGGGGCGGCGGGAGCACCCGGGGCTGGCCCTGATGCGCTGGGCCGGGTTCCCGCTGCCGTTCACGGACCGCAGCTTCGACGCGGCGCTGCTGTTCGCGGTGCTGACCTGTGTGCCGGACGACGCCGACCAGCGGGCGATCGTCGGGGAGCTGGGGCGGCTGGTGCGGCCCGGTGGGGTGCTCTACGTGAGCGATGTGCCGCTGCAGGACGACGGGTTCCACGTCGGGCAGTACGAGCGGTTCGCGGCGCGGTACGGGACGTACGGGGTGTTCGAGACGGAGGACGGCGGGGTGTTCCGGCACCATCCGCCGGAGTGGCTGCGGGGGCTGCTGCGGGAGGCGGGTTTCGCCGTGCTGCGGGAGCGCCGCACGGTGGTGCCGACGCTGGACGGCCGCACCGCCGAGCGGCTGCAGATCATGGCCCGGCGGGAGCCGGCCGGTGCTCCGGCGGAGTCAGGCACAGGGTGAGTGCCAGGTGGGTGGCGTCGGGGGCGGGGCGGCGGTCCGGGTCGGGGCGCCAGCCGAGCCGGGTGTAGAAGGTGCGGGCGCGGTGGTTGTGCCAGAGCACGTCGAGGACGGCCCGGGAGTGGCCGGCGGCGCGCCAGGCGTGCAGACAGGCGGAGTGCAGGGCACGGCCCACGCCGGTGCCCCAGTGGGCCGGATCGACGTGCAGCTGGTGCAACGCGACGGTGGTCCCGGGGGCGGCGCGCGGGGAGTGTCCCCGACGGGGGCGGTAGGAGGCGGCGCCGAGGACGGTGTCGCGGTGGACGGCGCAGAGGGTGGGGGCCTCGTCGCGGTGCAGCACCCGGGCCCAGGCGTCCCGCCAGCGGGCGTGCTCGGCGGGCGCGTCGAACGGCGCGTCCGGCACCCGGCCGCGGAGGTAGGCGGCGCGGGCGGCGGTGTGCAGTGCGGCGATCTGCTCCAGGTCGGCGGGGGTGGCGGGGCGGACCTGCGGGGTGGGGTGCGGCGCGGCGGGGTTCACGGGCCGGTCCCCTCCCCTGCCAGCGGGCCACCGGCCAGGCGCCCGCCCGGCTCCTCGGCCCGGCCGTCGACCCGGCGCGGCAGCCCCAGCGGGTTGGCGTCGCGCAGCTCGGGCGGGAGGAGGGCCGGCGGGGTGTCCTGGTAGGCGACCGGGCGCAGCCAGCGCTCGACGGCGGTGGCGCCGACGGAGGTGGCGGTGGAGGTGGTGGCCGGGTAGGGGCCGCCGTGGTGCTGGGCGGGGGCGACCGCGACGCCGGTGGGCCAGCCGTTGACCACGACCCGGCCGGCGAGCGGGGTGACCGCGGCGAGCAGCCGGGCGCCGCGGCCGGCGGGGTCGGTGCCGGCGCTCTCGGCGGCGGAGAGCTGAAGGGTGGCGGAGAGGGTGCCGGGGACGCGGGCGAGGAGCGCGGTGGCCTCGTCCTCGTCGGCGCAGCGGGCGAGGACGGTGACCGGGCCGAAGCACTCCTCCAGCAGGAGGTCGTGCGGGCCGGGGGCGGCGAGGCGGGCCGCGTCGACGGTGAGCACGGCGGCGCCGACGGTGTGCCCACCGTCCTCCGCCACGGGCCGCAACGGGGCCTGGACGTCGGGGAGTTGGGCCCGTTCGCGGATGCCGGCCAGGAACGCGTCGCGCATCCGGTGGTCGAGCATGACGCCCGGCCCGGTGGCGCCCGCGGCGGTGGTGAGCGCGGCCAGCAGCCGGTCGCCGTGCGGGCCGTCGGGCACCAGGACGAGCCCCGGCTTGACGCAGAACTGCCCGGTGCCCAGCGTCATGGAGCCGGCCAGGCCGGTGCCGATCTCGTCGGCGCGTTCACCGGCCGCGGCCTCGGTGACCACCACGGGGTTGAGGCTGCCCAGTTCGCCGTGGAAGGGGATCGGGTGGGGGCGGGCCGCGGCGGCGTCGTAGAGGGCGCGTCCGCCGCGGATCGAGCCGGTGAAGCCGGCCGCCGTGACCAGCGGGTGGCGGACCAGGTCGAGCCCGGCCCGGAAGCCGTGCACCAGGACCACGGTGTCCGCGGGCAGTCCGGTCTCGGTGGCGGCGCGGCGCAGCAGGGCGGCGCACCGCTCGGAGGTGGCCGGGTGGTCGGGGTGGGCCTTGACGACGACCGGGCAGCCGGCCGCGAGGGCGCTGGCGGTGTCGCCGCCGGGCACGGAGAAGGCGAGCGGGAAGTTGCTGGCGGCGTAGACGGCGACCACGCCCAGCGGGATCTTGTAGCGGCGCAGGTCGGGGCGGGGCGGGGCGAGGCCGGGGTCGGCGTGGTCGATCCGGACGTCGAGGAAGTCACCCTCGTCGACCAGGTCCGCGAAGGACCGCAACTGGTAGGCGGTGCGGGCGAGTTCACCGGTCAGGCGGGGGACGCCGAGGGCGGTCTCGGCGTCGGCGTCCGCGACGACCGGGTCGGCGTCGGCTTCCAGGAGGGCGGCGGCGCGGCGCAGCAGGGCGGCCCGCCGGCCGCGGTCGGCGAGCGGGCCCCGGGCGGCGTGCGCGGCGCGGACCGCGGCGTCCACCGCGTCGGCTGTGGCCTCCACCGCAACCCGCTCCCGGCGCTTCCCGGTTCGGGGGTCCACGCTCCAGACTGGTGCTGCCACCGGCGCTGCTTCTGCTGCTGTCACCGTGCGTCCCTCCCGGGCGAAGTCAGTGCTGCGTGAACCCTTGCTGCACACGGGACAGCGCTGACAGCGTTCTATATGCTGAACGATGTCCCAGATGGTGAACATCTGGGACTCTATGACTGTCCGAACAGAGGGGTCAAGGGCGATGTCGGCTGCCGAGACCGGTGGAGCACAGGTCAAGTCCGCTGTGCGGACGGTGGAGTTGCTCGAATACTTCGCGGGCCGCCCCGGCATGCACAGCCTCGCCTCCGTCCAGGAAGCCGTCGGATATCCCAAGTCCAGCCTCTACATGCTGCTGCGCACCCTGGTCGACCTCGGCTGGGTGGAGACCGACGCCACCGGCACCCGCTACGGCATCGGCGTGCGCGCCCTGCTGGTCGGCACCTCGTACATCGACGGCGACGAGGTGGTGGCCGCCGCCCGGCCGACCCTGGACCGGCTCTCCGACGACACCACCGAGACCATCCACCTCGCCCGGCTCGACGGCGTCAACGTCGTCTACCTCGCCACCCGCCAGTCGCAGCACTACCTGCGCCCGTTCACCCGGGTCGGCCGCCGGCTGCCCGCGCACTCCACGTCGCTGGGCAAGGCACTGCTCGCCACCTGCACCGACGACCAGGTGCGGGCGATGCTGCCGCCCACCCTGCCCGCGCTGACCGAGCACACGATCACCGACCGCGAGCGGCTGATCGAGGAGCTGCACGCGGTGCGCGAGCAGGGATTCGCGGTCGACCGCGAGGAGAACACCGTCGGCCTGCGCTGCTTCGGCGTGGCGATCCCCTACCGCACCCCGGCCCGGGACGCGATCAGCTGCTCGGTGCCGGTGGCCCGGCTGACCCCCGCCCACGAGCAGACGATCAAGGACGCGCTGTTCGACGCCCGGGACCGGCTGACGCTGGCCACCCGGCGCCTCTGAGACCCGGCGGCCGGAGCGGTCGCGGCCACCGGACGGCGCAACCGGCCGGTCCCGCTCACCCGTTCACCGTAGGCCAGCAGGACCGGCCGGCCGTCGCGGGCTTATCTCGTGGGTGGAGGCGCGGAACTCCGCCGATTCCCCCAGTGGCACACCTGTGTCACGTCCGCGCTTCGCGGAGGTTGTTCCCATGGGTTCCACCCGACTGCTCACCGGTGCCGTGCTGTCCGTCGCCACGCTGGGTCTGGCCGCCACCGCGGCGTACGCCGGCGACTTCGGCACCATCGAGGTCTCTCCGGGGGCGGCTGCGGCCGGCTCCACGGTCTCCCTGTCCACCACGGGGTGCGGGGCCAGCCGCTCGGCGAGCGTGGACGCCACCGCCCTGGGCGGGGGCACGGTCGCCTTCGCCCCGGGCAGCGCCAAGGGCTCCCTGGTGGGGAAGGTGATGGTCAAGCCCGGTACCAAGCCCGGCAACTACGGGATCGGCGGCAAGTGCGCCGACGGCAAGGAGCTGACCGGCACGGTCCGGGTCGGCGAGCAGGGCGCGTCCGCCGGCCCGAGCATGAGCCCGGGCATGAGCGCGAGTCCGAGCATGAGCATGAGCCCCGGCATGGGGCACGGCAGCGCGGCCCCGAGCATGCCGGCCAAGGAGCACCCCAGCACGCCCGCGAAGGGCAGCGCCGGCCCCACCACGCCGCCCAAGGGCAAGATGAAGACCGGCGAGGGCGCCACGAGCGAGGACGGCATCAACACCACCGAGATCGCGGCCGGCGCCGGTGTGGTGGTGGCGGCGGCGGCCTGCGGGGTCTGGCTGGTGCGCCGCCGCCGGCCCGGCGGCCGGTACTGATCCGGGCCCCGCTCCGCGCGCGGCGGGCCGGCCGGCGCCGGGCCTGGGCCCGGCCGGCCGGTGCGGTGGCGGCCGCCGTCACCGCCGCCGCGTGCGGCACCGGCGTTTGGCTGATCGTCAACGGCAGCCGGGACACCGCGCCGCCCCAACCGTCCGTCGCGCAGGGGTTCACCGCCCGACCGCCGGGCGGCGAGGCGGCCACCGAGCGGGCCGCGCCACCGCTGCCGGCCGCCGAGCCGCTCCGGGTGGCGGTGCCATCCCTGGGCATCGACGCGCCGCTGACCCGGCTGGGGCTGGCCGCGGACGGCAGCCTCGCCCCGCCGCCGGAGGGCGACCGGAACCTGGCGGGCTGGTACGCGGACGGCACCCCGCCCGGCGCCACCGGCACCGCCCTGGTCGCCGGCCATGTGGACACCCGCGCGGGCCCCGCGGTGTTCTACCGCCTGGGCGCCCTGAAGAAGGGGCACACCGTGCGGATCCTGCGCGCCGACGGCCGGATCGCGGTGTTCACCGTCGATGCGGTGGAGGTCTACGACGGCCGGCACTTCCCCGACGAGAAGGTCTACGGCGAGGCCCGCCGGCCCGAGCTCCGCCTGATCACCTGCGGCGGCGGCTTCAGCCGGACCCGGCAGGAGTACCTGGGCAACGTCGTGGCCTTCGCCCACCTGACGGACAGTCAGGCACGGGATGCGGGCTCCGCGCCACTGCCCTGGGCCCGGCCGCCGGCCGACCGGTTCAGCGCCCGCAGCGCGCCCCGTACCGCCACCAGGTCCGCCGGTCCCGCCAACCCCGCGTGGTAGAGCCGCAGTTCGTCCGCGCCGAGCGAGGCGGCGTGCGCGGCGTCGGCGGCGAGGCGGTCGGGGCGGCCGCCCATCCCGGCGACCACGGTGAGGTTGGCGGCCACGGTCGCGCCCGCGGGGCGCTCCGCGAACGGGCGCAGCGCCTCGGCCCGCGCCGCGGCGTCCCCGGTGCAGGGCACCACCACCCCGTCCGCGCAGGCCAGGGCGGCCGCCGGGGCCACGCCCGGGTTGGCCCCGCAGCGGTGCGGGGCGGGATCGGCGTGCAGCAGCACCCGGAAGCCGTCCACCGGCGCCCGGGCCGCGGCGTCCCGCACGGCGCCCACCACCGCGCGCCGCAGCTCGTCCGCCGCCCGGTCCCGCCAGGCACGCACCGCGCCCGCCGGCTCCGGGCCCAGCAGTTCCTCGACGGCGGCCCACTCCCCCGCCCGGCCGCCGCCGTCCGGGAGCGCCGCCCCGGCCCACACCGGCTCCAGCGCCCGCCGCACCCGCGCCCGCAACTCCCCTTCGCCCAGCCCGAGTTCGGCATAGCCGGCGAGGCACACCGGGCAGCAGCACAGCGACATCAGGTACTCCGCGACGCCGCCCAGGCCGACCCCGCCGATCTTGTCGTGGCCGTGCAGGTGCGCCAGCCCGTACCAGCCGCAGGACTCCAGCTCCACGCCCCGGGCGCCGGGCCGGACGGCGGCCTCGGCGGCCAGGTGGACGAGGTGGTCGCGCACCTCGGGGCGGGCGATGCAGGGCGCCCACGGATAGCGGTCGCCGTAGACGTTGCGGACGACCGAGGCGGGATGGTCCGCGCCCAGACGGGAGTTGTGGGCCAGCACGACCCAGCTGTGCACCTCCAGGCCGGCCGCGGTCAGCGCCCGCGCGGCGGTGCCGAAGGGGTCCGGGTCCGCGATCCAGTCCTGGGCGTACGGGCGCAGTCGGCGGCCCGCCCAGCGGTCCGGGTCGGGCGGGTAGAGGACCGCGGAGTGCCGGGCGGTGACGATGCGGTGGTGGGGGTGGCGCGGGGTGAGGGCGCGGGTGGAGTGGTAGGCGGCGGCCAGTGTGACCTGCGCGAGGCCCAGTTCGGCGAGGCGGGCGGGGGCGTCCGGGTCGCCGACCACGTCCCAGGGGTAGAGGAAGGCCGCGGTGCGCATCAGGCGCCGCTCCCGGGGGCGGCCGCGGCCAGCGCCAGACCGTGGTCGAGCAGGTGCGACAGGCGCTCGACGTGCGCCGGTGCGGGGTCGCTGAGCGGTGGCCGCACCCCGCCGACGGCCGGCCCGCCGCGCAGCCCCACACCGGCCTTGACCAGCGCGACGGCGTAGCCGCAGCCCTCGTTGCGGAGCTCCACCAGCGGCCGGTAGAAGCCGTCCAGCAGCCGGGTGGCGGTGGCGTCGTCGCCGTCGGCCAGCGCCCGGTGGAAGGCGAGCGCGATCTCGGGGGCGAAGGCGAACACGGCCGAGGAGTAGAGGTGGACGCCCAGGCCCCGGTAGGCGGCGCCGGTGAGTTCGGCGGTGGGCAGGCCGTTGAAGTAGAGGAACGGCCGGCCGGGGGCGTCGGTGCGGACCGCGCTGATGATGCGCTGGAGCAGTTCCAGGTCGCCCAGGCCGTCCTTGAGGCCGATGACGCCGGGAGTGCGGGCCAGGGCGGCGACGGTGTCCGGCGTGAAGACGGCGTTGTCGCGCTGGTAGACGATGACCGGGAGCGGGGTGGCGGCGGCGAGTTCGGTGTAGTGGCGGAGCAGGCCGGGCTGGTCGGCCCGGACGAGGTACGGCGGCATGGCCAGCAGCCCATCGGCGCCGGCGGTGTGCGCGAGGCGGGCGAAGTGGGCGGCGAGCGCGGTGCCGTAGCCGGTGCCGGCGAGGACCGGGACCCGGCCGGCGGCCTCCGCGACGGCCGCGGCGACGCAGGCGGCGTACTCCCCGGGGGTCAGGGCGTGGAACTCGCCGGTGCCGCAGCAGGCGAAGACGGCGCCCGCGCCGGCGTCGATGCCGCCGCGCAGATGCGCCCGGAAGGCGTCCAGGTCCAGTGCGCCGTCCGGCGCGTACGCGGTCACCGGGAAGAACAGCGGTCCGTCGAGGCGGTCGGCGAGCTGGTGGTGCCCGGCGGTGGCCGGCGGAGGGTGTGCGGTCACGGGCTCTCCCTGGCGTGCGCGGACGCGTTCCCGCAGACGTTTCCGGTCGATTACGTTTCTGATCGACGTCTACATTTCTGAACGTCGTCACGGTATTGCAGCCGCCCGGGCGGGTCAAGGGTCCCCATCCCGTGCCGCACAAGCCGATTTGACTGCCCGATCAAGCGTCTTGACCGGCCCGGAGGGTGCTCCCTAGCGTGTCCCTCCATCCACCTCGTCCATCCATATGAACCTGGTCCATGCATACGGCCGCACGACCAGTCGGAGGAGTTCCGCCCATGACCGCACCCCGCACCGTCCTGCTCACCGGCGCCGCCGGCGGAGTCGGCACCCTGATGCGCGCACTACTGCCGCCGTACGGCTACCGGCTGCGGCTGTTCGACCAGCGGCCGGTCGAGGGCGAACCAGACGCCGTCACCGCGGAGTTGGCCGACACCGAGGCGCTGCGCGCGGCGGTCCACGGGGTCGACGCGATCGTCCATCTCGCCGGCATCTCCCTGGAGTCGTCGTTCGAGAAGATCCTGCGGGCCAACATCGAGGGCACCTACCGGCTCTACGAGGCGGCCCGCGAGGCGGGCGTGCGCCGGGTGGTCTTCGCCTCCTCCAACCACGCCGTCGGCTTCACCCCGCGCCCGCCGGACGGCTCCGCGGCCATCCCGGCCGACACCCCGCACCGCCCGGACACCTTCTACGGCCTCTCCAAGGGCTTCGGCGAGGACCTCGCCGCCCTCTACTGGGACCGGCACGGCATCGAGACCGTGTCACTGCGCATCGGCTCGTGCTTCCCGGAGCCGACCACCGTGCGGATGCTCTCCATCTGGCTGAGCCCGGCGGACTGCGCCCGGCTGCTGCACGCCGCGCTCACCGCCGAACACGTCGGCCACACCGTCGCCTACGCCTCCTCCGCCAACACCCGGCTGTGGTGGGACCTGACGACCGCCCGCGCCCTCGGCTACGACCCGCAGGACGACTCCGAGCCGTACGCCGCGCAACTCCTCGCCGCGCAGGGGGAGCTCGATCCGGACGACCCCGAACACGCGCACCTCGGCGGAGCTTTCTGCACGAACCCTCCCATGTGGCAGCACTGACCGCGATTCCGGATGATCCACCACCCTACGGAACCTCGTCCCCGCCCCCCGGCGTCCTTGAGGGCACGACGCCTGCCGGCACCCCGCGTTCCGGCAGGCGCAAGCACACCACGCGAGAACGAGGTAACACACCATGGGCATCGTCAGCTGGCTCGTCCTGGGCCTGATCGCGGGCGTGATCGCCAAGGTCCTGCTGCCGGGGCGGGACCCGGGCGGCCTCGTCGGCACCACCCTGATCGGCATCGCCGGCTCCTTCATCGGCGGCTGGCTCTCCACCCGCATCCTGCACCGCCCGATACCCAAGGACTTCTACGACCCGGCCATGTGGATCGCCGCGGTGGCCGGCGCCCTGGTCCTGCTGATCGCCTACCGGCTGCTCTTCGGCAACTCCCGGGCCCGACGCTGACCGGCGGGGACGGCCGCCCCGACCGGCTTGGGGGCGGCCCCCGCGGGGAACCGCGTACGCCCGCTGACCGTTAGGGCTGGCATGACCGCAATGACTCCTGGCTCGAACCTCCCGCTCACCGCCGCGCGGGTGGCGGTGACCGTCACCGCCCCCGTGCGGCTGGACGTCTCGGGCCTGCTGCTGACGGCCGGCGGCAAGGTGCGCTCCGACGACGACTTCGTGTTCTACAACCAGCCCGCGGGGCCCGGGGTGAGCCACCGCTCGGCGCCGGACGGCGACACCATCACGGTGGACACCGCCGCGGTGCCCGCGGACATCGACAAGGTCGTGGTCACCGCGAGCCTGGACGCGCCCGGCGCGACCTTCGCCGGCACCGAGCCGACCGGCACGGTCCGCGACGCCGACGGCGGCGGCGTGCTGGCCGCCTTCACCCCGCCGCGGCTGGGCGCGGAGACCGCGCTGGTCGTGGTGGAGATCTACCGCCGCGGCGGCGGCTGGAAGGTCCGCGCGGTCGGCCAGGGGTATGCGGACGGCCTCGCCGGCATCGCCACCGACTTCGGCGTGAGCGTGGAGGAGCCGGCCGCCCCACCCGCGCCCCAGGCGCCTCCGGCCCCCCGGACCCCGCCGACGCCCCCGGCCCCGCAGGCGCCCCCGGCGCCCGTCCCGCCGGAGCAGTGGGCACCGCCCGTCGGCGCCCCCGCCCCGGTCGCCCCGCCGCCGGCCCCCGGCGAGCCCGCCGCGCCGGTCCCGCCGGCCGCCGGCAAGGTCAACCTCGACAAGGGCCGGGTCAGCCTCCGGAAGAACCAAACCGTCTCCCTGGTCAAGGGCGGCCGCCCGCTGCTCACCTCGGTCCGGATGGGCCTGGGCTGGGAGCCCGCCCGCCGCGGCCGGAGCATCGACCTGGACGCCTCGGTGATCGCCTACGGCCCGGACCGCGGCAAGATCGACGCCTGCTACTTCGGCAAGCTCAGGATCCTCGACGCGGCGATCCAGCACTCCGGCGACAACCTCACCGGCGACGGCGACGGGGACGACGAGGCGATCACCGTCCACCTCGGCGGGATCCCCCCGGAGGTCACCGGCCTGGTCTTCGTCGTCAACTCCTTCTCCGGCCAGAAGTTCTCCGACGTCACCAAGGCGTACTGCCGGCTGACCGACGCGCAGACCGGCGAGGAGCTGGTCCGCTTCGACCTGACCGGCGCCGAGCCGCGCACCGGCGTGCTGATGGCCAAGCTGATCCGGCAGTACTCCGGCGAGTGGGAGATGACCGCGCTGGGCGACTTCGTCGACGCCCGCACGGTGCGCGGCATGGTCAAGCCCGCGGCCGCCGCGCTGTAGCCCGCGCCCGTGGTGGGTGCGGGGCCGCCCGTCCCGCACCCGCCCCACCGGCCGGCCCCGGCCGATGGGCATCGCGGCGAGCGGGTGTCCCGCCCTGGTGCGGGAGCCGTCGAGGACCGAGAATTGTGTCGTCGGTACCGTCGCGCCCGCCCTCCCCCCACCCTCCGCGCACGCCCGACGTCGGCCCCCTCCCCCACGGCTTACGACGAGGAGCGTCCGATGACCCAGCAGCCGCCCCCGGCCGGCGGACCCGACCGGCCCGGGCACCCGGACCACCCGGACGGCGCAGCCCGCCCGGACCTCCCCGAGCGGGTCGCCGCCACCTACGGCGAGGAGGATCTCAGCACCGTCTCCGCGTTCGCCGGCGGCTTCATCAACTTCGGCTACTGGGCCTGGCTGCCCGAGCTCGCGGACCGCCCGCTGACCGAGGAGGACCGGGTCCGCAGCGAGCAGGACCTCTACCGGCTGGTGCTGGACACCTTCGACCGGCCGCGCGGCCGCACCGCCCTGGAGGTCGGCTGCGGGCGCGGGCTGGGCTGTGCGCTGGCCCTGCGGGAGTTCGACTTCGGGTCGCTGATCGGTCTGGACGCCCATCCGGACCAGATCGCCCGCGCCCTGGAGGCCAACGCCGAACTGCTCCGCGAGGACACCGGCCCCCGCCGGCTGGAGTTCGTGCTCGGCCCTGCCCAGCGGATGCCGCTGCCGGACGCCTGCGCCGACTTCGTCTACTCCGTCGAGGCCGCCCAGCACTTCCGCGACCTGGCCGGCTTCGCGCGGGAGGCGGTACGGGTGCTCCGCCCGGCCGGCCAGTTCGCGCTGAGCACGTTCTTCGCCCGGGTCCCGGAGGCGGTCCGGGTGCTGCCCGAGCTGCTGCCCCCGTACGCCGACGGGTTGGACGTCCCGCACCTGGTGGACGACGTGGCCGCCACGTTCGACGCGGCCGGGCTGCGGGACGTCGCGGTGACCCCGATCGGCGACGGTGTCTGGGAGCCCTACGACCGCTACATGGAGCAGCGGCCGGAGCTGCGCGACAAGTGGCCCCGGCAATACCTGACGGCATATCAGACGGGGTTGCTGGACTACTACTTGATCACCGCGGCGGCCCCGGGCGAGTGAGCCCCGGCGCGACCACCGGCTCCGCCGGAGCGGCTGACGCCGCGCCCCGGCCGGCCCCCGGTCAGTCGGACTGCCGCGACCGCGCCTTGAAGGCGGCCTTGCGTGCCTCCTTGGCGGCCTTCTTGTCCGGGTGGAGCTGCCCCATGACCTCCAGCACCTCCGCGGTGGCCGGGTGGTCCACCCGCCAGACCTCGTCGAAGAACCCGCTGTGCTGCTCGGTCAGGGCCTGCACCAGCTCGCGGAGCTCGGCCGCCGCCGCGTCGTCGGTGTCGCCCAGCTGGGCCGCGATGGTGTCCACCGTCAGCCAGAAGACCATGTCCTGGGACGGCTCGGGGATGTCGGGCAGCCCGCGCTCGGCGAGCCAGACCCGGGCCAGTCCGCCCAGGTACCGGTCGTCGAGCACCTCGCGCAGCGCCGGCTCGGCCTCGGGGGCGACCAGCGAGAGGGTCTGCTGGGCGGCGAGCCGGCGCAGCGGGCCGTACTCGTCGTCGCCGCGGGCCGCCGCGAGCAGGTCCCGGGCGGCGTCCAGCGGGGTGCGGGCGGCCAGCCACTGCTCGGACTCCGCCTGGGCCAGCACCTCGGGGTAGTCGGGCAGCGCGGCCAGCAGGGCGTCGGCGCTCTGGTCGGCGAGGTCGCCGACGGCCGGGGCGTCCACGCCGGCGTCCAGCATCCGGGCGCGGACCGCCCAGACGCCGAGCGGGGTGAGCCGGACCATGCCGTACCGGGCGACGTCCTCGTCCGCCAGCGGCTCGGCGGCCCTGACCGTGTCGCCGTCCTCGTCCAGCTCCTCGATGAGCGCCTCGTCGACCGGCCGGTAGGCGACCAGTCCGATCGGCTCCAGCACCCGGAACTGGTCGTCGAGCCGCATCATCACCGCGGAGACCTCTTCGAGGATCTCGTCGGTGGGCTCGTCCATGTCGTCCGGGACGATCATGGAGGCGGCCAGTGCGGGCAGCGGGACGTCCTGGCCGGGGACCTCGTTCAGGGCGCTGAGGAGGTAGAGGTTGCCGAGGATGCCGTCCAGCAGCTCGGCCTCCTCCTCCGGGTCCCAGTCCAGGGCGTCCAGGTCCAGCTCGCCGCCGTCGGCGAGCTGTTCGGCGATGTCGGAGAGGTCCGGGGCGACCGCGTCGGCGAGCACCGTCTCCATACCGCCGAGCCAGATGTCCAGGACGTCCTGGGGGCTGCCGGAGGTGAGCAGGGCGAGCTCCTCGCCGGGGGTGGCGGTGCCGACCGCGGCGTCGTCGGGGACGTCCGCCGCGCCGTCAGCGGCGTCCTCGTCCTCGGTGATCTCGACCAGTCCGGTGTCGACCGCCAGCTGCCACGCCTCGGCGGTGTAGGCCGGGCCCTCCTCGTCGCCGGCCAGCCCCAGGTGCTCGGTGGCGGCGACCAGCGACGGGTCGACCAGCTCGCCGCCGACGCCGACCGGGACGCCGGTCCCGGCCCAGCGCGCGAGCCGGGCGGCCCGGGCCAGCAGCGGGGCGCTCAGCGCGTCGCGGGCCAGCTCCGCTTCGGGGTGCAGCCGCACCGGCGGCATGGTGGGGCGGTCTGCGGGCATCGGGCTCAGCTCCTCGGACGGACGTCGGCGTGTGCGCCGCCCAAGCGTAGACGGAATTCTCCCCATCTCGGGCGGTTCACCCTCCCGTACGCTCCCGTCCACCGGGAGAACCTTGACAACTCCCTTGCGCACACAAGAGATTGACGCGCGTAGCGCGAGCGTCGGTCCCGCTCCGCCGCTTCTCCCACCCCCCTACCCCCCTTTTTCTCCGGAGGCTTGGATGCCATCCCGTCGTACGCTCCGCAGGCCGGTCGCCCTCAGTGCGGTGGCCGCCTGTGCCGCCCTCGCCGGCGGACTGCTCAGCGTGCAGTCCGCTTCGGCGGCCGGCACCCGGATCCACGACATACAAGGCAGGACCCGGATATCCCCGCTGGCCGGGAAGCAGGTCGGCGACGTGCCCGGCATCGTGACCGCGGTCCGGGCGTTCGGCTCGTCCCGCGGCTTCTGGGTACAGGACCCGCACCCGGACAACGACCCGGCGACCAGCGAGGCGGTCTTCGTCTTCACCGGCAAGGAGACGCCCGCGGTCGCGGTCGGCGACGCGCTCACCTTCAGCGGCACGGTCAGCGAGTACTACCCGGGCGGCAAGGACGCCGGCGGCCAGTCCGTCACCGAGATCACCGACGCCACCTGGACGGTCGGCGCCGGCAAGCAGCCGCTGCCGGCCCCGGTCAAGCTCGACGCGTCCACGATTCCGGCGGCCTACGCGCCCCGAGCGGGCGGCAAGAGCATCGAGGCGCTCACCCTGCGGCCCGCCAAGTACGCCCTGGACCGCCTGGAGTCGCTGGAGGGCATGCGGGTCGCGCTCTCCGACGCCCGGGTCGTCGGCCCCACCAACACCCACCACGAGCTGTGGGCGACCGCCACCCCCGACCACCACCGCACCGCCCGCGGCGGCACCCTCTACGGCTCCTACGCCGACCCCAACGGCGGCCGGATCAAGGTCCAGTCGCTGATCCCCCCGGCGCAAGCGCCGGCTCCATCGGAGCTTCGCGCCCCTGAAGGGCGGCCCTTCCCGGTGGCCAACGTCGGCGACCGGCTGACCGGCACCACCGCCGGCCCGCTGGACTACGACAACTTCGGCGGCTACACCGTCCAGGCCACCGAACTGGGCACGCTCGCCGCCCACACCCCGGCGCCCGAGGTCACCCGCAAGCAGGCGGCCGGCGAGCTGGCGGTGGCCACGTACAACGTCGAGAACCTCGCGCCGGACAACCCGCGGTCCAAGTTCGACCGGCTGGCGAAGGGGCTGGTGCACAACCTCGCAGCGCCGGACGTCGTCGCCCTGGAGGAGGTCCAGGACGACAGCGGCGCCAAGGACGACGGGACGGTCACCGCCGGCGCCACCCTCAAGAAGCTCACCGACGCCGTCAAGGCGGCCGGCGGCCCGGCGTACGCGTGGCGGTCCATCGACCCGCAGAACGACCAGGACGGCGGCCAGCCGGGCGGCAACATCCGGGTGGCGTTCCTCTTCAACCCGCAGCGGGTGGCGTTCACGGACGTCAAGGGCGGCGACGCGACCACGCCGGTCGAGGTCGTCGACGACCACGGCCGGGCCGGGCTTTCGGCGTCGCCGGGCCGGATCGCACCGGCCGACGCGGCGTGGAAGTCCAGCCGCAAGCCGCTGGTCGGCGAGTTCGCGCTGCGCGGCAAGCCCGACCGCCGGGTCTTCGTGATCGCCAACCACTTCAACTCCAAGGGCGGCGACCAGGGCCTGGACAGCCGCTTCCAACCGCCGGCCCGGTCCTCGGAGACCCAGCGCACCGCCCAGGCGAAGCTGGTCAACGGCTTCGTCAAGGAGCTCCTGGCCAAGGACCCGAAGGCCGACGTGGTGGTGGCCGGCGACCTCAACGACTACCAGTTCTCACCGGCGTTGAAGACCCTCACCGGCGGCGGCGTGCTCACCGACCAGGTCACCAGACTGCCGGTCGCCGAGCGCTACAGCTACGTCTACCAGGGCAACTCGCAGGTGCTGGACCACCTGCTCACCAGCCGGGCACTGACCCGGACCGACTACGACATCGTGCACATCAACGCCGAGTACGCGGACCAGACCAGCGACCACGACCCGCAGGTGCTGCGGATCAAGCCCTGACGCCCGACACCCCTGCCCCTCGCCTCACCCGGGGTGACCGTCTCGTCACTCCACCAGCCCACCTCCGGGGGCCGATCGCGCCCGGGGGTGCGGTACTGGGCTGGTAAGCACCATTTTCGGCGAGACAAAGGGAGTCATGATGCCGAAGTCGCAGAACCGTAAGTCGGGCAAGCAGGACCGGGCCGCCGAGCGGCGCTCCGACCAGCACCGGCCGCGGTCGGAGGAGTCCGCAGCAGAGCGCACCCAGGACCTGAAGCCGCGGTCGCGCAAGGCTGACTGACGCGGGTAGGGCAGTACGCCCGAGCGGCCGCCGCACTCACCGGTGCGGCGGCCGCTTCCGTCGTTCCGGGCGCCCGTGGGGCGCGGTCACCAGGCGGCGGGCACCGCCCGTCCCTCGGTCTCGTCCCCGTCCGCGACCGCCGGCCCGGCGTCCGGACCGGCGGGCACCAGGTCCCGCACCAGCAGGGTGGCCCCGGCCACCGCGCCCGGCATCAGCAGCACCGCCACGAACGGGATCAGGAACAGCAGCACCAGCGGCGTCCCGAAGCCGACCGCCAGGCCCAGCCGGCCGCGCAGCAGCCGCAGCCGCTCGCGCACCGGCACCTCCCGGCGCTGCATCGCCACCGTGGTCAGCTCCACGGCGAGGAAGAAGCCGGAGACGCAGAAGCCGACGGCCGGGACGACGGTCTGCCCGACGACCGGCAGGAAGCCCAGGACGAAGAACAGCACCCCGAACCCGGCGGCCCGCAGCAGCACCGGGATCATCTCCCGCACCGCGACGCCGATCTCCCGCCACAGCGGACGGTCCGGGCCGGGCGGGCAGTGGCCCTCGCTGCGCTCGACCTGCTCCGACAGCGACTCGTAGAAGGGGTCGCCGATCAGCAGGGTGACGGCGGTGAACGTCAGCACCGACAGCATCAGCCCGCCGGCCAGCAGCAGCGCCACGAACAACCCCCGCAGCAGCCCCTGCCACGGGGAGCCCCAGCCGTCGGCGAACGGGGTCGCCCAGGCGGCGAGGTCGCCGGACCACAGGGCCAGCCCGGTGAGCGCCCCCGCGTACAGCGCCAGTGCGACCAGTGCGGGAATCAGCCCGAACCCCCACCACCGGCCGTGCTGCGCCGTCCAGCGCATGCCCCGCCCCAGATACCGCATCCCTGCTACCAGATCACGCATGGGCCCACCCTAAGGTCCTGTCCGCCAAGTCCCGCCGTCCGTCCGGCGCCCGGCATGCGCGCGCCCCGGGCCGGTGGGCCCGGGGCGGCAACTGCGCAGGCGTGCCCGGTCAGTTGTGGCTGTGCAGGATCTCGTTCAGACCGCCCCAGACCGCCTTGTTCGGGCGGGCCTCGACGGTGCCGGTGGTGGAGTTCCGGCGGAAGAGGATGTTGTCGGCACCGGACAGCTCCAGCGCCTTGACGATCTGACCGTCGGGCAGCGTGACCCGGGTGCCCGCGGTCACGTACAGGCCGGCCTCGACCACGCACTCGTCGCCCAGCGCGATGCCGATGCCGGACTCGGCGCCGAGCAGGCAGCGCTCGCCGATCGAGATGATCTGCTTGCCGCCGCCGGAGAGGGTGCCCATCGTGGAGGCGCCGCCGCCGATGTCGCTGCCGTCGCCGATCACCACGCCGGCGCTGATCCGGCCCTCGATCATGGAGGTGCCCAGCGTGCCGGCGTTGAAGTTGACGAAGCCCTCGTGCATGACGGTGGTGCCGGCCGCGAGGTGGGCGCCCAGCCGCACCCGGTCGGCGTCGGCGATCCGGACGCCGGCGGGCGCCACGTAGTCGGTCATCCGCGGGAACTTGTCGACGCTGGTGACCTGGAGGTGCAGGCCCTCGGCGCGGGCGTTCAGCCGGGCCGTCTCCAGCTGGTCGACGGGCACCGGGCCGAGCGAGGTCCAGGCGACGTTGGCCAGCAGGCCGAACATGCCCTCCAGGCTCTGGCCGTGCGGCTTGACCAGGCGGTGGCTGAGGAGGTGCAGCCGCAGGTAGACGTCGTGCGCGTCCAGCGGCTTGTCGTCCAGTGAAGCGATGACCGTGCGGACGGCCACGACCTCCACGCCGCGGACCGGGTCGGGGCCGACGGCCTTGCGGACGGCGTCGCCCAGCAGCTCGGCGGCGCGGTCGTCCGCCAGCTGCTCGGTGCCGGCCGGGCCGGGCGCGTCGACCAGCTGGGGCGCGGGGAACCAGGTGTCGAGAACGGTGCCGTCGGAGGCGACGGTGGCGAGCCCGGCGGCGACGGCGCCGGTCGTACGAAGAGTTGCAGCATCGGTCATGCTGGAAACCTAACCGGAGCCGGCCCGCGGAGGCGAACCGGTCTCAGCGATCGGTCCCGACCCGTACGGTCGCACGATCCCGGCGGCCCGCCGGCACCTCCCCTCTCGTACGGTCGCACCAGTCGCCCGGCCGTCGCCCAGGCGTCGCCGCCGGTCAGCCGGAGGCGCCCAGCACCCCCGCCAACCCCTCGCGCACCACGGCCGGTTGGAAGGGTCGGTCGGTGAGCAGGTGCTGGAGCAGCAGCCCGTCGGTGAAGGCCACCACCGCACGCGCGGTGGCCCGGTCGCCGATCCGCCGGGCCAGCAGCGTCTCCATCTCGTCCAGGCACTCGGCGGCGATCGGCCGCACCGCCTCGTGCCGCAGCGCGGCCAGATACAGGTCGTACTCCAGCTCCACCCGCGAGCGGTCCCCGGCGAGGGTCTCGCCGACCAGTCGGGCCACCTCGTCGGCGAGCGGCACCGCGAGGTCGATGCCGTCCACCCAGCGCGCGAAGTCCGCCAGCCACCGGCCGTTGGACTGCCGCAGCGCGGCGACCAGCAGATCGTCGAGGGTCGCGAAGTGGTACGTCGTGGAGCCCAGCGGGACGTCCGCGGCGGCGGCCACCGCGCGGTGGCTGAGCCCGGCGATCCCCCGCTCCCGGACCACCGCGAGCGCCGCGTCGATGATCCGCTGCCGCCGGTCCGGGTCGTAGCGCCGGGCCATCAGTGCGCACCGTCGAGGTTGAGCACCACCACGCCGGCGATCACCAGCAGCACCCCGAGGATCTTGAGCGTGCTGGTGCTCTCGCCCAGGAAGACCATGCCGATCGCGGCGATCACCGCGGTGCCGGCCCCGGACCAGATCGCGTACGCGGTCCCGACGCTCATCGACTTCAGCGTCCGGGCCAGCAGCGCGAAGGCGACCACATAGCCGACCGCGGTGCCGAGCGAGGGCCACAGCCTGCTGAAGCCGTGGCTGTACTTCATCGATGTGGTCGCGAGGATCTCGGAGAGGATCGCGCCGGCGAGCGTCGCATAGGCCATGCGTACGAGCGTACACAGCGATGCGTACGGGCGTACACAACGACCGCCGGCCCGCCCGGAACGACGACAACGGCCGTGCCCGCCGGAGAACCGGTGGACACGGCCGTCGAAGACCGTGCGGCAGTGCCGCGGAGCGAAGCTCAGACGTTGAACCCCAGCGCACGCAGCTGTTCGCGGCCGTCGTCGGTGATCTTGTCCGGTCCCCACGGCGGCATCCAGACCCAGTTGATCTTCAGCTCGTTGACGATGCCGTCCGTCGCCGACTTCGCCTGGTCCTCGATGACGTCGGTCAGCGGGCAGGCCGCCGAGGTCAGCGTCATGTCGATGGTCGCGATGTTGGCGTCGTCGATGTGGATGCCGTAGATCAGCCCGAGGTTGACGACGTCGATGCCCAGCTCCGGGTCGACGACGTCGTACAGCGCCTCGCGGACCTCTTCCTCCGAGGCCGGCTTGGTGGTGGTCGGGGTGTCGGTCATGCGGTCTTCGCCTCCTGGGAAAGGGCCTTGGCCGTGGCGTCCTTCCAGGCCATCCAGCTGAGCAGGGCGCACTTCACGCGCGCCGGGTACTTGGAGACGCCGGCGAACGCCACCGCGTCCTCCAGCACCTCCTCCATGGCGTCGTCCGGTTCCACCTGGCCCTTGGACTGCATCAGTTCAAGGAAGGTCTCCTGGATCCGCTGCGCCTCGCCGAGCTCCTTGCCGACCAGGAGGTCGTTGAGCACCGACGCGCTGGCCTGGCTGATGGAGCAGCCCTGGCCCTCGTAGGACACGTCCTCGATCGTCGTGCCGTCGTACTTCACGCGCAGGGTGATCTCGTCGCCGCACGTGGGGTTGACGTGGTGCACCTCGGCGTCGCCGTCCCGAAGACCGCGCCCATGGGGGTGCTTGTAGTGGTCCAGGATGACGTCCTGGTACATGGAATCCAGCTTCACGACTCAGTCAGTCCTCGTCCTCATCCGCTGTGCTCGTAACCGCGGTGTTCGTTAACCGAAGAAGTTGCGCACGTACTCCAGGCCCTCGACCAGGGCGTCGACCTCGGCCGGGGTGGAGTACAGATAGAACGACGCTCGCGTGGTCGCAGGAATTCCGTAGCGCAGGCAGACCGGGCGCGCGCAGTGGTGTCCCACCCGGACCGCGATGCCCTGTTCGTCCAGCACCTGGCCCACGTCGTGCGGGTGGATGTCACCCAGCGTGAAGGAGATCGTCGCCCCGCGGTCCTCGGCCGTGCTCGGGCCGATGATCTTCAGGTCGGGGACCTCCAGCAGCCGCTTGACGGCGTACTCGGTGATCGCGTGCTCATGCGCGGCGATCCTGTCCATGCCGATCGCGGTCAGGTAGTCCACCGCGGCGCCGAGGCCGACGGCCTGGGCGATCGGGGGCGTACCCGCCTCGAACTTGTGCGGCGCCGGGGCGTAGGTGGAGGAGTGCATCGAGACGGTCTCGATCATCTCGCCACCGCCGAGGAACGGCGGGAGGTCCTCCAGCAGTTCCTGGCGGCCCCACAGCACGCCGATTCCGGTCGGGCCGCACATCTTGTGGCCGGTGAAGGCCACGAAGTCCGCCTGCAGCGCCTGCACGTCCAACGGCATGTGGGGTGCGGCCTGCGAGGCGTCTATCACCACCAGCGCGCCGACTTCCTGGGCGCGACGGACGATCGTCTCGACCGGGTTGTACGTGCCCAGGAGGTTGGACACCAGGGTGAAGGAGACCACCTTGGTGCGCTCGGTGATGACCTCGTCGATCGTGGAGAGGTCCAGCCGGCCGTCGTCGGTCAGCCCGAACCACTTCAGCTTCGCGCCGGTGCGCTGCGAGAGCAGCTGCCACGGCACGATGTTGGAGTGGTGCTCCATCTCCGTGATGACGATCTCGGTCTCGCGGTCCACCCGGTAGGGCTCGTCGGCCCAACCCAGCATGTTGGCCACGAGGTTGAGCGACTCCGAGGCGTTCTTGGTGAAGATCACCTCGTCGCGGCTGGGCGCGTTGATGAAGGCGGCGACCTTGTCGCGGGCGCCTTCGTACAGCGCCGTGGCCTCCTCGGCGAGCACATGCACGCCGCGGTGGACGTTGGCGTTGTGGCGTTCGTAGTAGGCGCTCAGGGCGTCCAGCACCTGGCGCGGCTTCTGCGAGGTCGCCGCGTTGTCCAGGTACACGATCTTCTTCCCGTCGTGGACCTGACGGTCCAGAAGGGGGAAGTCCTTGCGGATCGCCTCTGTGTCGAGGAGGCCCGGCAGCTGTGTCACGCGGTCGTACCACCCTTCACGTATGCCTCGTAGCCCTCGGCCTCCAGCTTGTCCGCCAGCTCCGGGCCGCCGGACTCGGCGATCCGGCCGTTGGCGAAGACGTGGACGTGGTCGGGCTTGATGTAGCGCAGGATGCGCGTGTAGTGGGTGATCAGCAGAGTGCCGACCTGACCCGTCTCGCGGACGCGGTTGACGCCCTCGGAGACGATCCGCAGCGCGTCGACGTCCAGACCGGAGTCGGTCTCGTCGAGGATCGCGATCTTCGGCTGGAGCAGCTCCAGCTGGAGGATCTCGTGGCGCTTCTTCTCACCGCCGGAGAAGCCCTCGTTGACGTTGCGCTCGGCGAACGCCGGGTCCATCTGGAGACGCTCCATGGCCTCCTTGACCTCCTTGACCCACGTCCGCAGCTTGGGGGCCTCGCCGCGGATGGCGGTGGCGGAGGTGCGCAGGAAGTTGGAGACCGAGACGCCGGGGACCTCGACCGGGTACTGCATGGCGAGGAAGACGCCGGCCCGGGCGCGCTCGTCGACGGACATCTCCAGGACGTCCTCGCCGTCGAGGGTGACGGTGCCGCCGGTGATCGTGTACTTCGGGTGACCCGCGAGGGAGTAGGCGAGGGTCGACTTGCCGGAGCCGTTGGGGCCCATGATGGCGTGCGTCTCGCCCTGCTTCACGGTCAGGTCGACGCCCTTCAGGATCTCCCGCTGGCCGTTCTCGGCCTCGACGGAGACGTGCAGGTCGTGGATCTCAAGCGTTGCCATGGGTGACTCAGGACTCCTGGGTGATGGAGACGAGCACGTCGTCCCCTTCGATCTTTACGGGGTAAACGGGGACGGGGCGCGTCGCGGGGAGGCCGGACGGCTTGCCGGTGCGCAGGTCGAAGCTGGAGCCGTGCAGCCAGCACTCGATCGAGCAGTCCTCGACCTCGCCCTCGGAGAGGGAGACGTTGGCGTGCGAGCAGATGTCGTTGATCGCGAACACCTCGCCCTCGGTACGGACCAGCGAGATCGGCGTGCCGTCGATCTCCACCCTCTTGGGGGTGTCCTCCTCCAGCTCGCTCAGCGCGGCCGCGCGTACGTAGCTCATGCCGCGGACGCTTCCAGCTCGGCTTCGATCTTGTTCATCAGACGCTCCTCGACGTCCGGGAGACCGATCTGCTGGACCAGCTCGGCGAAGAAGCCGCGGACGACCAGACGGCGCGCCTCGTCGGCGGGGATGCCGCGGGCCATCAGGTAGAACAGCTGCTCGTCGTCGAATCGGCCGGTCGCCGAGGCGTGGCCGGCGCCGACGATCTCGCCGGTCTCGATCTCCAGGTTGGGCACCGAGTCGACCCGCGCGCCGTCGGTCAGGACGAGGTTGCGGTTGAGCTCGTAGGTGTCCGTGCCGGTGGCCGCCGCCTGGATCAGGACGTCGCCGATCCAGACCGCGTGCGCGTCCTGGCCCTGCAGCGCGCCCTTGTACGTCACGTGCGAGCGGCAGTTCGGGGTGTCGTGGTCCACGAACAGGCGGTGCTCCTGGTGCTGGCCCTGCTCGGTGAAGTACAGGCCGTAGAGCTCGGCCTCGGCGCCGGGGCCCGCGTAGTCGATCCGCGGGTGCAGGCGGACGAGGTCGCCGCCGAAGGTGACGACCACGGACTTGAAGGTGGCGTCCCGGCCGACCAGGGCGTTGTGCTGGCCGCAGTGGACGGCGGTGTCGTCCCAGTCCTGGACCGAGACCACGGTCAGCTTGGCGCCGTCGCCGAGGACGTAGTCGACGTTGGCGGCGAGCACGCCGTCACCGGTGTGGTCGATGACCACGACGGCCTCGGCGAACGCGCCCAGCTCGACGACCTGGTGGCCGAAGGCGGTGCCGCCCTCGCCGTGCACCCGGATCCGGATCGGCTCGGTGAGCACGGTCTCCTTGGGGACGGTGACCACCGACGCCTTCTCGAACGCGCTGTACGCCTGGGCGGCGACCCGGTCCACCGGCTTGCCGGCCTTGCCGACCCGCGGGTCGTCGCGGTCGACGAGCTCGTGGGTGACGCCCTCGGGCGCGGTGATGTCGACCTTCAGGTCGGGGCCGCCGGCGGTGGCGGTGCCGTCGTGCAGCCCGCGCAGCCGCGCCAGCGGCGTGAACCGCCACTCCTCCTCGCGGCCGTGCGGAACGGGGAAGTCCGCCACGTCGTAGGACGGCGGGGCGCTCATCCGGGTGGCGACGGTGGACTCCGCGGCCACCGCGATGGAGCCGGAGGTCGTGGAACCCGCCGGGATGGTCGTCTGAGCCTCAGCCATGGCTGTCGTCTAGCTCGCTTTCTGCGTTCTCAGGGAGTCGTTCGCTGCGTGGGGCCGGGGTCAGCCGACCGCGCCTTCCATCTGCAGCTCGATCAGCCGGTTGAGCTCCAGCGCGTACTCCATCGGCAGCTCACGGGCGATCGGCTCGACGAAGCCGCGGACGATCATCGCCATGGCCTCCTGCTCGCTCAGGCCGCGGCTCATCAGGTAGAAGAGCTGGTCCTCGCTCACCTTGGAGACGGTCGCCTCGTGGCCCATCGACACGTCGTCCTCGCGGACGTCGACGTAGGGGTAGGTGTCGGAGCGGGAGATGGTGTCGACCAGCAGCGCGTCGCACAGCACGTTCGACTTCGAACCCGCGGCGCCCTCGCCGATCTCCACCAGGCCGCGGTAGGAGGTCCGGCCGCCGCCCCGCGCCACCGACTTGGAGACGATGTTGGAGGAGGTGTTCGGCGCCATGTGGACCATCTTGGAACCGGCGTCCTGGTGCTGGCCCTCGCCCGCGAACGCGATCGAGAGCGTCTCGCCCTTGGCGTGCTCACCCATGAGGTAGACCGCGGGGTACTTCATGGTGACCTTGGAGCCGAGGTTGCCGTCCACCCACTCCATCGTCGCGCCCTCGTAGGCGACGGCGCGCTTGGTCACCAGGTTGTAGACGTTGTTCGACCAGTTCTGGATCGTCGTGTAGCGGCAGCGGCCGCCCTTCTTCACGATGATCTCGACGACCGCGGAGTGCAGCGAGTCGGACTTGTAGATCGGCGCGGTGCAGCCCTCGACGTAGTGGACGTAGGCGTCCTCGTCGACGATGATCAGCGTCCGCTCGAACTGGCCCATGTTCTCGGTGTTGATCCGGAAGTAGGCCTGGAGCGGGATGTCGACGTGCACGCCCTTGGGGACGTAGATGAACGAGCCGCCGGACCACACCGCGGTGTTCAGCGACGCGAACTTGTTATCGCCGACCGGGATGACCGTGCCGAAGTACTCCTGGAACAGCTCCGGGTGCTCCTTGAGCGCCGTGTCGGTGTCCAGGAAGATGACGCCCTGCTTCTCCAGGTCCTCGCGGATCTGGTGGTAGACCACCTCGGACTCGTACTGCGCGGCGACACCGGCGACCAGGCGCTGCTTCTCCGCCTCCGGGATGCCGAGCTTGTCGTAGGTGTTCTTGATGTCCTCGGGCAGCTCCTCCCAGGAGGCGGCCTGCTGCTCGGTGGAGCGGACGAAGTACTTGATGTTGTCGAAGTCGATGCCCGACAGGTCCGAGCCCCAGGTCGGCATGGGCTTCTTGTCGAACAGCTTCAGGCCCTTGAGGCGCAGCTTGAGCATCCACTCCGGCTCGCTCTTCTTCGCCGAGATGTCGCGGACGACCGCCTCGGAGAGGCCGCGCTTGGCGGCGGCACCGGCGACGTCGGAGTCGGCCCAGCCGTATTCGTACTTGCCCAGACCCTCGAGCTCAGGGTGAGCAGTCTCCGTGGGGAGCGTCATGCGGGGTTCCTCCCGGCCGTGCTAGCAGATGCTGTGGTGGTCTGTGTGGGGCGCTCACCGGTGCGGTGAGCTGCTTTGCCGGCACCGGCCTTCGGGACGAAGGTCGTGCACACCCCGTCGCCGTGGGCGATGGTGGCAAGGCGCTGTACATGGGTCCCGAGCAATCGGGAGAAGACCTCGGTCTCCGCCTCGCACAGCTGCGGGTACTGCTCGGCGACGTGGACGACCGGGCAGTGGTGCTGGCAGAGCTGCTCACCGAGCTGGGGATTGGGCGCACTGCGTGCCGTAGCAGCGTACCCGTCCGCGGTCAACGCCTTCGCAAGGGCCTGGGTGCGGGCCTCGGGCTCGGCGCCCTCGACCGCCTCGCGGTACCCCTCGGCCTGCGCGGCGAGCCGGGCGCGGGCGAACGCGGCGACCGCCGCCTCGCCCTCGGCGCCGCCGCCCGCGCTCTGCGCGATCCAGCGCAGCGCATCGGCGGCGAGGGCGTCGTACGCCTGGTCGAAGGCGTCCCGTCCGCAGTCGGTGAGGGCGAACGCCTTGGCCGGGCGGCCGCGGCCGCGCGCGCCGTAGACCCGCTTCTCGCGGGGCTCCACGACGCCCTCGGCGACCAGCGCGTCCAGATGACGGCGGACGGCGGCCTGGGTCAGTTCCAGGCGGAGCGCCAGCTCGGCCGCGGTGGACGGGCCGTGGTCGAGGATGGAGCGGGCGACGCGGTTGCGGGTGCCGTGCTGATCGTCGTGCGCAGGGGCGGACGGAACCGGGCCGGCGGTCTGCCGGGCCGCTGGCCTCTTCCGATCCTCGCTCACGTTTTTCACAACGCCATTGTTGCGTAATTCGCCAAATCGATTCAACCCCTGTGCGGGATCACGGACCGGTGGCCTCCGTCACTAAGGGTTACCTAATTTCGGGGCTCCCGGTCACGCTCCGGAACTGACGCCGGCCACCGGGGAGGCCCGGCGACGGTCCCGCACGGAACGGCTCCCGGACAGCTTCCGGCCCCCGCTCCCGGCGCCCCCGCCCGCTCCGTAGACTGCCCGGCATGCCCAGCACCTCCCCAGGGGACGCCCCCCGCTCGCCCGGTCGCGAGCCTGCCGTCGAGGTCGTCGGCCTGGTCAAGCGGTACGGGTCCAAGACCGCCGTGGACGGGCTCGACCTCACCGTCGCACGCGGCACCGTGACCGCCGTCCTCGGCCCCAACGGCGCCGGGAAGACCACCACCGTCGAGACCTGCGAAGGCTATCGGCGCCCGGACGCCGGCCGGGTCCGCGTCCTGGGACTGGACCCGATCGCCGACGCCGCGACCCTGCGCCCCCGGATCGGCGTGATGCTCCAGTCGGGCGGGGTCTACGCCGGAGCCCGGGCCGAGGAGATGCTGCGGCACACCGCCACCCTCCACGCCCACCCCCTCGACGTGGTCGCGCTGATGGAACGGCTGGGCCTGGGCGGCTGCGGACGGACGCCCTACCGGCGGCTGTCCGGCGGCCAGCAGCAGCGGCTCGCCCTGGCGATGGCCGTGGTCGGCCGCCCCGAGCTGGTGTTCCTGGACGAGCCGACCGCCGGCCTCGACCCGCAGGCCCGCCGCGCCACCTGGGACCTCGTCCGGGAACTGCGCGCCGACGGCGTCAGCGTGGTGCTGACCACCCACTTCATGGACGAGGCCGAGCAGCTCGCCGACGACGTCGCGATCATCGACGGCGGCAAGGTCGTCACCCAGGGCAGCCCGGAGCAGCTGTGCAAGGGCGGCGCCGAGAACAGCCTGCGCTTCACCGGCCGGCCCGGCCTGGACGTCGCCTCGCTCCTCAAGGCACTGCCGGCCGACAGCGCCGCCGCCGAGCTGACCGCCGGCATCTACCGCGTCCAGGGCCGGATCGACCCGCAGCTGCTGGCCACCGTGACCTCCTGGTGCGCGCAGAACGGCGTGATGCCCGACGCGATAGCCGTCGAGCGCCACACCCTGGAGGACGTTTTCCTTGAGCTCACCGGTAAGGAGCTGCGCGCATGAGGTCGGGTCACCCTTCTTTCGGCCGGGGGTCCGGGGGTCGTCCCCCGGGAAAGCACAGCCTTGAGCTCACCGGTAAGGAGCTGCGCGCATGACCACCGCGAGCGGTACGTTCGCCCCCCGGCCCGGCGCGGCCCCGCTGCCCCGGATGATCCGCGCGCAGGCCGCCCTGGAGACCAGGATGCTGCTGCGCAACGGCGAGCAGCTGCTGCTGACCGTCATCATCCCGACGCTGCTGCTGGTGCTGTTCTCCGCCGTCCGCATCATCGACACCGGCGCCGGCAGGTCGGTGGACTTCCTCACGCCGGGCGTGCTGGGGCTGGCCGTGATGTCCACGGCGTTCACCGGCCAGGCCATCGCCACCGGATTCGAGCGGCGCTACGGCGTCCTCAAGCGGCTGGCCGCCTCGCCGCTGCCGCGCTGGGGGCTGATGACCGCGAAGACCTGCGCGGTGCTGGTCACCGAGGTCCTCCAGGTCGTCCTGCTGACCGTGGTCGCCCTGGCGCTGGGCTGGTCCCCGCAGGGCGCCGCGTCCCTCTCCGGCGTGGCTTCCGTGGTCCTGCTGCTCCTGTTGGGCACCGCCGCGTTCTCCGGCCTGGGCCTGCTGATGGCCGGCACCCTCAAGGCCGAGGCCACCCTGGCCGCCGCCAACCTGGTCTTCCTGCTGCTGCTCGTCGGCGGCGGGGTGATCGTCCCGCTGGCGAAGTTCCCGGCCGCGGCCCAGCAGGTGCTCCAGTTCCTGCCGATCTCCGCGCTCTCGGACGGCCTGCGGGAGGTGCTCCAGCACGGGGCCGGGGTGCCCTGGGCGGACCTCGGGATCCTGGCGGCCTGGGCCGTCCTAGGACTGGGCGCGGCCGCGAAGTTCTTCCGCTGGGAGTGACCCCGCCGGTTCTTCCGCCGGGAGTGACCCCACCGCCCGCCGGACCGGCCGGAACGCCGCAACCCCGACCCTCGTGCCGATTCCCTCGGGGGACACCCCCCGACCCCCCGGCCGGACAGCGGAACCCCGACCCTCGTGAAAACGCGCACAAGCCGCCGCCTACGATGACTCCCGTGCCGAACACGCTGAATCCCTTTGAGCTGATCGCCCGCCGCTGGCAGCCCTCCGCGCGCTTCGTCGAGCGGGCGGCGCTCGCCACCGTCGTGATGGCCGTGGTCATCGTCGTGACCGGTGGTGCGGTCCGGCTGACCGAGTCCGGGCTGGGCTGCTCGACGTGGCCCCAGTGCACGCCGGACAGCCTCACCCCGACCGCCGAGATGGGCATCCACGGCCTCATCGAGTTCGGCAACCGCCTGCTGACCTACGTCCTGTGCGCCTTCATCGGGCTGTTCATCGTGGCGGCACGGGCCCGCGCACCGCGCCGCCACGCGCTCACCCGGCTCGGCTGGGCGCAGTTCTGGATCGTGATGGGCAACGCGGTCTGGGGCGGCATCGTCGTGCTCACCGGCCTGAACCCGTACCTCGTCGCCGCGCACTTCCTGCTCACCAGCGCTCTGTTGACGGTCTGTGTGCTGTCCTGGCAGCGCGCCAAGGAGGGCGACGAGGAGCCGCGCGACCTGGTCTCCCCCGCGGTCCGGCAGCTCTCCTGGGTGCTGGTGGTCGCGGTGGCCGCGCTGACGGTGATCGGCACCGTCGTCACCGGCACCGGTCCGCACGCGGGCGACGCCCGCAAGGTCCACCGGATCCCGCTGGACTGGCAGGAGGTGACCCAGCTCCACGTCGACTTCGTCTACATCGTCGTCGGGCTGACCGTCGCCCTGTTCTTCACCCTGCGCGCGGTCAAGGCGCCGCCGGCCCCGCGCCGCGCCGCGCTGGCCCTGTTCGCCACCCTCGCCTTCCAGGGCGTCGTCGGCTACGTCCAGTACTTCCTGAGCCTGCCGACGCTGGTCGTCGGACTGCACATGTTCGGCTCGACGCTGGTCTGGATCGCGGTGCTGCGGGTCTTCCTCACCCTGCGCGACCGCGGCCCGGTGCCCGCCGCCCCGGACGCACTCGGCGACGGCGAGGCCGCGGAGGCCCGACCGGCCGCCACCACCGCCGCCTAGGCCGCGGAGGCCAGCCCGTAGACCCGGCGGGCGGTGCCGGAGCCGACCATCTCGGCGATCCGCCGCCCGTCCGCCGGGGCGCACAGCCCCTCGGCGGTCCACTCCCCCACGACGCGATCCATGGCCCGCCGGAAGAGCCGGGCCGCGGTGACGTAGAGCTCGGGCAGCCCGCGCGCGCCCGAGGAGAACAGCAGCTTGCCGAACGGCGCCTGGCCCAGCGTCTCCTCGGGACACGGGCCGGCGTCCGCGTAGACGTGGGCGTGCACGGCGGCCAGTTGCGCGGCCCGCCGGTGGTGCGGGGCCTCGGGCAGCAGGACGAGGTCGGAACCGAGCCCGGCGGTGGCCCGCAGGAAGTCCGCCAACGGCTGCGGATCGGCGCAGTGCAGCTGCACCGGGAGGCCGGTCGCCACCGCGCTCCACAACAGGTGCCGGACGAGCGCGGGCTCCGCCAGCGGCTCCCCCGGTCGACGATCGCGCAGCCAACGGTCCGCGGCCCGCCGTACCGCGCCCGCATCGGGCGCCCGCCCCTCGCAGTACGTGCCCCCGCAGGCGAAGGCGGTCGCGTGCTGGGCGGCGGAGTAGAGGGCCTCGGCGGTGTAGCCGAGGAAGGCGTCGACGCTGCCGGAGGTGTCGGCGACCTGTTCGGCGAGCGGTTCGAGCCGGACGACCTCGTGGGCGCGGACATCGGCGGCGTCGGCGAGTTCGGCGGCGGACGTCAGACCGCCGGGGGCACCGGACTCCACCAGGAACGTCTCGATGCCGGCGCCGCGGAGCAACATCCGGCCCGCTTGGAAGGCGCCCACCTCGCGCCGCCGGGCCAGATAGCGCACCGGCGCGCAGTGCGGCTCCAGGCCGAGCAGGGGTGGGCACCAGCGGCGTATCGCGAGACCGGTGCGGGTGTCGAAGTGGCTGGTGCCCGCGGGGGCCGGGCCCCGGGCCCCGGCCGCGGCGCCCAGTTGGGCCTCGAAGGAACCCAGGCCCAGTTCACCGTGGACGGCGCCGTGACTGTGCTGGTCGATGAGCGGGGGGAGTGTGTCCATCCGCCCCTCCTCGCCGTCGGCCCGCCGGGCGTGGCCGGTCCACCGCGCCTGGTGAGCTTAACGGGCGAGCGGGTGGTGAGGTAGCGGGCGACGCGCCCCGGCGCACGGCACGGGGGCGCGTCGCGCGAGGCTCAGGCGTTGGCCGGTCCGCCCAGCTGGAGGCCGGCCATCCGCGACCACTCGTAGCGGCCGGTGCGGACCTTGGCGGCCAACTCGCCGTCGAAGTCGTCCTGGAGGGCGATGCCGGCCTGCTCGGCGGCCTTCTTGGCGGCGAGGTAGCTGTCCGCGACCAGATTGCCCCACTCGCCGTTGGCGCCGACCAGGGCGATCCGGGTGCGACCGCGGCCGATGTGGGCGAGCTGGCCCTCGGCGCTGCCGCCGTGGCTGCTCGCGAAGGAACGGATCTGCCGGGCGAGCCGGGCCGCCTGCTTGTCGGCCCGCTTCTCCGCCGGCGTCGCGGCGGCCGCGCCGCCCGCCGCCTGCTCGTCAGCCTGCTGGGTGTCTGCCATGGTCAGCATGTTACCCACCGGTACCGCCTTTGTGGGGGTGATCCGCCACACCCCCGGCGACGACGGGAAGGTGACAACAAGCCCTAGCGCAGGAAGGGGTCCACCGCGACGGCGACGAACAGCAGCGACACATAGGTGATGGACCAGTGGAACAGCCGCATCTCCTTGAGCTTGGCCCCGGTGAGGCCGGCCTTGGCGCGGACCTGGAGGGCGTGTGCCTCCCACAGCCAGAACGCGCCGCAGGCGACCGCGACCCCGGTGTAGAACCAGCCGGTGTAGCCCAGCGGCTGGAGCAGCAGCGAGACCCCGACCATCACCCAGCTGTAGAGGACGATCTGTCGGGCGACGACCTTGTTGCCCGCCACCGCCGGCAGCATCGGCACGCCGACCCGCTTGTAGTCCTCCGTGACCTTCATCGACAGCGGCCAGTAATGCGGCGGCGTCCAGAAGAAGATGACGAGGAAGAGGATGAAGGAGGCCCAGGAGACGGTGTTGGTCACCGAGGACCAGCCGATGAAGACGGGCATGCAGCCCGCGATGCCGCCCCAGACGATGTTCTGCGTCGTCCGCCGCTTGAGGATCATCGTGTAGACGACGACGTAGAAGAGCAGCGCCCCGAGGGAGAGCATCGCCGACAGCGGGTTGACGAGGTACCAGAACCACGCCGTGGAGCCGACCGCGAGGACGGTGGCGAAGACCAGGCACTCGCGCGGCGAGACCATGCCGGTCACCAGCGGGCGCTGGGAGGTGCGGTCCATCATCGCGTCGATGTCGCGGTCGAGGTACATGTTGTACGCCGCGGCACCACCGGCGGACAGGTAACCGCCGATGCAGGTGGCCAGCACCAGCCACAGGTCCGGCACACCGCCGGCCGCCAGGAACATCACCGGCACCGTCGTCATCAACAACAGTTCGATGACCCGCGGCTTGGTCAGCGCGATGAACGCCTTGACGCGGGCCCCGAACGGCCGGTTACCGGGACTCCCGGGGACCTGAGAGAGCCCCCCCGCAGGACGGGTTTCGACGGCCGTCACGCACACCCCTGGAAGTAACGTCTGCGGCCTGAGCCGCGGAGATAAGGCCAGCAAGCTCCGCCGGCGGTGAACACCCGGTAAAGGCTTGCGCTTACCACGCCACTTTAGACGTTGGCCATACGGCGACTCTCGCGGGGGTGGGGTCGTGTTGGGCGCCCGGCCGCGGGCCGGCGGTGGCGACAATGCGGGCGGGCCCGGCGACGGTTCGTCCGGAGCTCTCCCGGCCCGTTCACCCGGCGTTCGGGAGGCGGAGGCGCCCAGGGCCCGGCAGTCTGGTGCGTAGGGCGCTACCCGACGCCAGGAATGCCCCGAGCGCCGCTTTGGTTGCCCTAAGCGATAGATGATCCCGTGACAGCGACACCGCCCGCCGAGTGAGCGCCAGGACCGCCGACTGAGCACCGACTGAGCGTCGAAATCGCCGACTGAGCGTCGAAAAGGCGGGCGCATTCGCGGGGGTAGGCTCGACACCGCCTGGGCGGACATGCCGTCCGCGTTCGACATGTGGAGAGGAGCCCTGACTCAGGGTGAGCACCAAGCCGACCACCACAGTTTTCGAGTGGACCGAACTGGACCAGCGGGCTGTGGATACCGTCCGAGTCCTGGCCATGGATTCCGTGCAGAAGGTCGGTAACGGCCATCCGGGTACGGCCATGAGCCTGGCGCCCGCCGCCTACGTTCTCTTCCAGAAGCTGATGCGGCACGACCCCGCCGATGCGGACTGGACCGGCCGGGACCGGTTCGTCCTCTCCGCGGGCCACTCCAGCCTGACCCTCTACATCCAGCTCTACCTCGCCGGTTTCGGCCTGGAGCTGGACGACCTGAAGAGCTTCCGCACCTGGGGCTCGAAGACCCCCGGTCACCCGGAGTACGGCCACACCACCGGCGTGGAGACCACCACCGGCCCGCTGGGCCAGGGTGTCGCCAACGCCGTGGGCATGGCGATGGCGGCCCGCTACGAGCGCGGCCTGTTCGACCCCGAGGCCGCGGCGGGCACCTCCCCGTTCGACCACATGGTGTACGTCATCGCCGGTGACGGCTGCCTCCAGGAGGGCATCGCCGCCGAGGCGTCCTCCATGGCCGGCCACCAGAAGCTCGGCAACCTCGTCATGCTGTGGGACGACAACCACATCTCCATCGAGGGCGACACCGAGACCGCGGTCTCCGAGGACACCTGCGCGCGCTACGAGGCGTACGGCTGGCACGTCCAGCGCGTCGCGCAGCTGCCCAACGGCGACCTGGACCCGGCCGGTCTGGCCGAGGCCCTGGAGGCCGCCAAGGCCGAGACCGAGCGCCCGTCGTTCATCGCGGCCCGCTCGATCATCGCCTGGCCGGCTCCGAACGCCCAGAACACCGAGGCCGCGCACGGCTCGGCGCTGGGCGAGGAGGAGATCGCCGCCACCAAGCGCGTCATGGGCTTCGACCCGGAGCAGACGTTCGAGGTGGCCGACGAGGTGCTGGCACACACCCGTGGCGCCCTGGACCGCGGCCGCGAGGCCCGCGCCGAGTGGGAGAAGTCGTTCGCCGCCTGGCGCACCGCCAACCCCGAGCGCGCCGCCGAGTTCGACCGGATCGCCGCGGGCGAGCTGCCCGAGGGCTGGACGGACCACGTCCCGTCGTTCGAGACCGGCAAGTCCGTCGCCACCCGTGCCGCGTCCGGCAAGGTGCTGCAGGCGCTGGGCGCGGTCATCCCCGAGCTGTGGGGCGGCTCCGCCGACCTCGCCGGGTCGAACAACACCACGATCGACAAGACCTCGTCGTTCCTGCCGAAGGGCAACCCGCTGCCGGGCGCCGACCCGTACGGCCGCACCATCCACTTCGGCATCCGCGAGCACTCCATGGCCGCGGAGATGAACGGCATCGCGCTGCACGGCAACACCCGCATCTACGGCGGCACCTTCCTGGTGTTCTCCGACTACATGCGCAACGCCGTCCGGCTGTCCGCGCTGATGCACCTGCCGGTGACGTACGTGTGGACGCACGACTCCATCGGCCTGGGCGAGGACGGTCCGACCCACCAGCCGGTCGAGCACCTGGCCACGCTGCGCGCCATCCCGGGCCTGAACATCGTGCGCCCGGCCGACGCCAACGAGACCGCCCTCGCCTGGCGCGAGATCATGCGCCGCTGGACGAAGGAGTTCGGCGTGGGCGCCCCGCACGGCCTGGCGCTGACCCGTCAGGGCGTGCCGACGTACGAGGCCGACGAGAACACCGCCAAGGGCGGTTACGTCCGCTTCGAGGCCGAGGGCGGCGAGCCGCAGGTCGTGCTGATCGCCACCGGTTCCGAGCTGCAGCTGGCCGTCGAGGCCCGCGAGCAGCTCCAGGCCGAGGGCGTGCCGACCCGCGTGGTGTCGATGCCGTCGGTGGAGTGGTTCGAGGAGCAGGACCAGGCGTACAAGGACAGCGTGCTGCCGCCGTCCGTGAAGGCCCGGGTCGCCGTGGAGGCGGGCATCGGGCTGACCTGGCACCGCTACGTCGGCGACGCCGGTCGGATCGTGTCGCTGGAGCACTTCGGTGCCTCCGCCGACGCCAAGGTCCTCTTCCGCGAGTTCGGCTTCACCCCCGAAGCGGTGGCCGCCGCCGCCCGGGAATCGCTGGCCGACGCCGCGCGCTGACGCCCGTATACGACAAGTAGGAGATGCAGAACCCATGACAGACGCACTCAAGCGCCTCTCCGACGAAGGCGTGGCGATCTGGCTGGACGACCTGTCGCGCAAGCGCATCACGTCCGGCAACCTGGCCGAGCTGATCGACCAGCAGCACGTCGTCGGCGTCACCACCAACCCCTCGATCTTCCAGAAGGCGATCTCCTCGGGCGACGGCTACAGCCAGCAGCTGGCCGACCTGGCGGCCCGCAAGGTCACCGTGGACGAGGCGATCCGCATGATCACCACGGCCGATGTCCGGGACGCCGCCGACGTGCTGCGCCCGGTCTTCGACGCCACCGGTGGCCAGGACGGCCGGGTCTCCATCGAGGTCGACCCGCGGCTGGCGCACAACACCGTGGCGACCATCGCCGAGGCCAAGCAGCTCGCGTGGCTGGTGGACCGCCCGAACACGCTGATCAAGATCCCGGCCACCAAGGCGGGTCTGCCGGCGATCACCGAGGTGATCGGCCTGGGCATCAGCGTCAACGTCACGCTGATCTTCTCGCTGGAGCGCTACCGCGAGGTGATGGACGCCTACCTCGCCGGTCTGGAGAAGGCCAAGGCCGCGGGCCTGGACCTGTCCAAGATCCGCTCGGTGGCGTCGTTCTTCGTGTCCCGCGTGGACTCCGAGATCGACAAGCGCCTGGAGAAGCTCGGCACCGACGAGGCCAAGGCCCTCAAGGGCAAGGCCGCCCTCGCCAACGCCCGCCTGGCCTACCAGGCGTACGAGGAGGTCTTCTCCTCCGCGCGCTGGGCCGCCCTCGACAAGGCGGGTGCCCACAAGCAGCGTCCGCTGTGGGCCTCGACCGGCGTGAAGGACCCCGCGTACAAGGACACCCTGTACGTGGACGAACTGGTCGCCCCGGGCACGGTCAACACCATGCCGGAGGCCACCTTGGAGGCCACCGCCGCCCGCGGTGAGATCACCGGCGACACGGTGCGCGGCACCTACGCCGCCGCCCAGGCCGACCTCGACGCGCTCGGCGCGCTCGGGATCTCGTACGACGACGTCGTGCAGCTCCTGGAGGACGAGGGCGTGGAGAAGTTCGAGGCGTCCTGGAACGACCTGCTCAAGTCGACCGAGGCGGAGCTGGCGCGCCTCGCTCCCTCGGAGGGCTGATCCCCTTGACCGCTGTTCATGGAGCGAACCCGCTCCGTGACGCCGCGGACCGACGGCTCCCGCGCATCGCGGGGCCGTCGGGCCTGGTCATCTTCGGCGTCACGGGTGATTTGTCACGCAAAAAGCTGATGCCCGCGGTCTACGACCTCGCGAACCGGGGTCTGCTGCCGCCGGGCTTCTCGCTGATCGGCTTCGCCCGTCGCGAGTGGGAGGACGAGGACTTCGCGCAGGTGGTGTACGAGGCTGTCAAGCAGCACTCGCGCACCCCGTTCCGCGAGGAGGTCTGGCAGCAGCTGGTCCAGGGCTGCCGCTTCGTCCAAGGCAACTTCGACGACGACGTGGCGTTCGAGACCCTCAAGGACACCATCAACGAGCTCGACAAGGCCCAGGGCACCGGCGGCAACTACGCCTTCTACCTCTCGGTGCCGCCGAAGTTCTTCCCCAAGGTCGTCCAGCAGCTCAAGAAGCACGGGCTGGCCGAGCAGAAGGAAGGCTCCTGGCGCCGCGCGGTCATCGAGAAGCCGTTCGGCCACGACCTGAAGAGCGCCCAGGAGCTCAACCAGATCGTCCACGAGGTCTTCCCGCCCAACGAGGTCTTCCGGATCGACCACTACCTGGGCAAGGAGACGGTCCAGAACATCCTGGCGCTGCGGTTCGCCAACACGATGTTCGAGCCGCTGTGGAACCGCTCCTACGTCGACCACGTGCAGATCACGATGGCCGAGGACATCGGCATCGGCGGCCGGGCCGGCTACTACGACGGCATCGGCGCGGCCCGCGACGTCATCCAGAACCACCTCCTCCAGCTGCTCGCGCTGACCGCCATGGAGGAGCCCGCCTCCTTCGAGGCGGACGCGCTGGTGGCGGAGAAGACCAAGGTGCTGGGCGCGGTCCGGCTGCCCAGGGACCTGGGCAAGGAGACCGTCCGGGCGCAGTACGCCGAGGGCTGGCAGGGCGGCGAGAAGGTCGTCGGCTACCTCCAGGAAGACGGCATCGACGCCAAGTCGAAGACCGACACCTACGCCGCGATCAAGCTGGGGATCGACAACCGCCGCTGGGCGGGCGTCCCGTTCTACCTGCGGACCGGCAAGCGCCTGGGCCGTCGGGTGACCGAGATCGCGGTGGTCTTCCAGCGCGCTCCGCACTCCCCCTTCGACCACACCGCCACCGAGGAGCTGGGGCAGAACGCCCTGGTCATCCGCGTCCAGCCGGACGAGGGCGTGACCGTGCGGTTCGGCTCCAAGGTCCCCGGCACCTCCATGGAGGTGCGCGACGTGTCGATGGACTTCGCGTACGGCGAGTCCTTCACGGAGTCCAGCCCCGAGGCGTACGAGCGGCTGATCCTCGATGTGCTGCTCGGCGACGCCAACCTCTTCCCGCGGCTGGAGGAGGTCGAGCTGTCCTGGAAGATCCTCGACCCGATCGAGGAGTTCTGGGACAAGCACGGCAAGCCCGCACAGTACCCGTCGGGCACCTGGGGCCCCATCGAGGCGGACGAAATGCTCGCACGAGACGGACGGAGCTGGCGTCGGCCATGAAGATCGATCTGACGGAAACCACGGCCAGCGCGATCAACAAGGCACTGGTCCAGGGCCGCCGCGCCATCGGTACCCCGGCCATCGGCATGGTGCTCACCCTCGTCATCGTCACCGACGAGGAGAACGCCTACGACGCCCTCAAGGCGGCCAACGACGCGTCCCGCGAGCACCCCTCGCGCACCCTCGTCGTCATCAAGCGGGTCAGCCGGACGCCGCGCAACCGCGCCAAGGCCCGGCTCGACGCCGAGGTGCGGGTGGGCACGGACGCCGGCACCGGCGAGACGGTGCTGCTGCGGCTGTACGGTGAGGCGATCGACCACGCCCAGTCCGTGGTGCTGCCGCTGCTGCTGCCGGACGCCCCGGTCGTGGTCTGGTGGGCGGTCAACGCCCCGCTGAACCCGGCCAAGGACCCGCTCGGCGCGCTGGCCCAGCGCCGCGTCACCGACGCCTACGCCGCCGAGCAGCCCATCGCGGAGCTGACCGGCCGCGCCGACACCTACACCCCCGGCGACACCGACCTGTCCTGGACCCGGATCACCCCCTGGCGCTCGATGCTGGCGGCGGCGCTCGACCAGTCGCCGTGCAAGGTGACCTCGGCCGTGGTCGAGGGCGAGGAGTTCAACCCCAGCTGCGAGTTGCTCGGCATGTGGCTCGCCGGCCGGTTGGACGTGCCGGTGACCCGTACCGTCTCGCCCGGCCCCGGGCTCACCGAGGTGCGCCTGGAGACCACCGCCGGAACGATCGTCCTGGGCCGCCCGGACGCCTCGTTGGCCACGCTCGCCATGCCCGGCCAACCGGACCGGGCGGTGGCGCTCAAGCGCCGGGAGACCGCCGAGCTGCTCGCCGAGGAGCTGCGTCGGCTCGACCCGGACGACATCTACGCCGCCGCGCTGAAGTACGGCGTGGACCGGCTCCAGCTGCCGGGCGCCGGGACGCCCGCCGCCGACGGGCAGCCCGCGGCACAGGCCGGGGACGCGCCCGCCAAGCCGGCGGCGAAGAAGGCGCCCGCCAAGAAGGCAGCCGCCAAGTGAGCACACCCCAGGTCGTCGTCCACCGCGACAAGGAGCTGATGGCGAAGGCCGCCGCGGCCCGGCTGATCACCAAGATCGTCGATGCCCAGTCGGCCCGCGGCTCCGCCTCCGTCGTGCTGACCGGCGGGCGCAACGGCAACGGGCTGCTCGCGGCCCTGGCCGAGGCGCCCGCCCGGGACGCGATCGACTGGTCCCGGCTGGATCTGTGGTGGGGGGACGAAAGGTTCCTGCCCGACGGCAACCCGGAGCGCAACTACACCCAGGCCCGCGAGGTGCTGCTGGACAGCGTCCCGCTGGACCCGGACCGGGTGCACCCGATGGCGCCCTCGGACGGCCCGTTCGGTCATGACGCGGACGCCGCCGCCGAGGCGTACGCGGCCGAACTCACCGCCGTCGCGGGCCCGGAGGACCACGGCGCGGTGCCGTCCTTCGACGTCCTGCTGCTGGGCGTCGGCCCGGACACCCATGTCGCCTCGCTCTTCCCCGAGCTCCCCGCCGTCTACGAGCAGGAGCGGACGGTGGTCGGGGTGCACGGTGCCCCCAAGCCGCCGCCCACCCGGATCTCGCTGACCCTGCCCGCGATCCGCGCGGCACGGGAGGTCTGGCTGCTGGCGGCCGGCGAGGACAAGGCCAACGCCGCGGCCATCGCGCTCTCCGGCGCCGGCGAGGTGCAGGCCCCGGCGGCCGGCGCCCGCGGTCGCAGCCGGACGCTGTGGCTGCTGGACGAGGCCGCCGCAACCCGGTTGCCGCGCGACCTCTACCCCCCGGCGTCCTCCTGAGCCGGACGGCGCGCCGGCCCCACCGGCGCGCCGCGCACACGCCGACGGCCCCACCCCCGCGGGGGTGGGGCCGTCGGCGTCTTCGACTCAACGTCCGCGCAGCTCACGGTACTTGGCGACCAGCCCGGCCGTGGAGGCGTCCAGGCCCGGCACGTCCCCCGCCGCGCCAGCGGCCGAAGTCGACGTCTCGGTGAGCGCCGGCTCGACGCGCTTGGCGAGCACCTTGCCCAGCTCGACGCCCCACTGGTCGAAGGAGTTGATGTTCCACACCGCGCCCTGGACGAACACCTTGTGCTCGTAGAGCGCGATCAACTGGCCCAGCACCGACGGGCTGAGCTCCGACGCCAGGATCGTGGTGGTGGGGTGGTTGCCCTGGAAGGTGCGGTGCGGCACCAGTTCCTCGGCCACGCCCTCGGCGCGCACCTCGTCCGCCGTCTTGCCGAACGCCAGCGCCTGGCCCTGCGCGAAGAGATTGGCCATCAGCAGGTCGTGCTGGGGGACCAGATGCGGCTGGAGGTCCTCGACCGGGCGTGCGAAGCCCAGCAGATCGGCCGGGATCATCTTGGTGCCCTGGTGGAGCAACTGGTAGTAGGCGTGCTGGCCGTTGGTGCCGGGGGTGCCCCAGACGACCGGGCCGGTCTGCCAGCCGACCGGACGGCCCTCGCGGTCCACGGACTTGCCGTTGGACTCCATGTCCAGCTGCTGGAGGTAGGCGGTGAACTTGGAGAGGTAGTGGCTGTAGGGCAGCACGGCGTGCGACTGGGCGTCCCAGAAGTTGCCGTACCAGATGCCCAGCAGGCCCAGCAGCAGCGGGGCGTTCTCCTCCGGCGGGGCGGTCCGGAAGTGCTCGTCGACCAGGTGGAAGCCGGCCAGCATCTCGCGGAACCGCTCCGGACCGATCGCGATCATCAGCGACAGACCGATGGCGGAGTCGTACGAGTAGCGACCGCCGACCCAGTCCCAGAACTCGAACATGTTGTCCGTGTCGATGCCGAACTCGGAGACCTTCTCGGAGTTGGTCGACAGCGCCACGAAGTGCTTGGTGACGGCTTCCTGGCCGGCCCCGAGGCCGCTCAGCAGCCAGTCGCGGGCGGAGGTGGCGTTGGTGATCGTCTCGATGGTGGTGAAGGTCTTCGAGGCGACGATGAACAGCGTCTCGGCGGGGTCCAGATCGCGGACCGCCTCGTGCAGGTCGGCGCCGTCCACGTTGGAGACGAAACGGAACTGCATGTCCCGGTGGGTGTAGGCGCGCAGCGCCTCGTACGCCATCGCCGGGCCCAGGTCCGAGCCGCCGATACCGATGTTGACGACCGTCTTGATCCGCCGGCCGGTGTGGCCCTTCCAGTTGCCCGAGCGGACCCGGTCGGCGAAGGTGCCCATCCGCGTCAGGACGTGCTGCACGGCGGGGACGACGTTCTCCCCGTCGGTGGCGATGACCGCCGAGCCCGGTGCGCGCAGCGCGGTGTGCAGCACCGAGCGGTGCTCGGTGATGTTGATCTTCTCGCCGCGGAACATCGCGTCCCGCAGCCCGGCCACGTCGGTCGCGGCGGCGAGTTCGCGGAGCAGCCGCAGGGTCTCGTCGGTGACCAGGTGCTTGGAGTAGTCCAGGTGCAGATCGCCGACCTGGAGGGTGAAGCGCCCGGCGCGGCCGGGGTCCTTGGCGAACAGCTCGCGCAGATGCACCTCCCCCATCTGCTCGCGGTGCTTGCTCAACGCGGTCCACTCAGGCATCTGGTCGAGCCTGCCGCGGCCTTCTGCGTTCATTCGGACATCAGCCTTCTTCATCTCGTTAGCGGCCCCGCCACCCTCCAACCTAATTGATCAGAGCGCGGTATGAGGTATCTGTCCGCTGTTGGACGAGGTGCTGTCGCCGCCCCGAACAACCGGTATCAGCACCACGGCGCCCACCCCCAGCAGCGCGGCGGCCACCAGCGCCGGGGAGTTGGGCCCCCAGGCCGCCGCGGCCCCGCCGCCCAGCAGCGCCCCCAGCGGGGTCCCGGCTATCGAGACCGTGCGGAACGCGGAGCTGATCCGGCCCAGCATGGCCTCCGGTGCGCGCTGCTGCACCAGCGTGGTCTCCAGGACGTTCCACACCGTGCCGGCGAAGCCGAACAGGCCCAGCGCCAGGGCCGCGGGCCACAGCGCGCGCACCGTGCCGAACGCCACCAGCACCACGGCCTGTACCACTCCGGCGAGCAGCAGGGTGCGGAACCGGCCGCCCAGCGCTGCGACGACCCGGCCGACCAACAGCCCGCCGAGCACGGTGCCGGCGCCGTATCCCGTCGTCACCGCGACATAGCCGAAGTCCCCGGCGCCCAGCCAGTCCTTGACGACCACGACCAGCTCCGCGATCAGCGCGCCCACGCCGACGTTGCCCAGCGCCACCAAGAGGCAGAAGCCGCGCAGCACCCGGTCGCCCCACAACGCCCGTATGCCCTCGGCGATTTCCCGCCGCAGGGTGCGCCCGGAGTCGGCCGGCGGGCGGGGCGGGGCGCCGGTGCGCAGCGAGGCCACCAGGGCGGCGGCGATCAGATACGTCGCCGCGTCGACCGCGAAGGGCAGCGCGAGGCCCACCCCGATGAGCAGGGGCGCCACCGGTCCCCCGACGAACCGGCCGACGACCTCCTGGCCGGTCATCAGACGGGCGTTGGCGGAGGTCAGCGCCTCTCTGGGCACCACCGCCGGCAGCAGGGCCGTGGCGGCGTTGTCGAAGAGCGTCTGGAGGGTGGTGAGCGCGAAGGCCAGCGCCAGCAGCAGCCCGATGCCGGCCGCGCCGGCCGCCACCGCCAGGGCGAAGCCACCCATCAACAGCCCGCGCAGCACATCGACCGCCCACATCGCGCGCCGCTGGTCCACCCGGTCGGCGACCGCGCCGCCGAGCAGTCCGAAGAGCAGCCACGGCGCGAAGCCGCAGGCGGTGACCAGCGCGATCAGCAGCGGATCGGCCGTCAACGCATGGGCGAGCAGCGGGAGGGCGGTGCCCCTGAGCGCGTCGCCGAAGCGGGAGACCACCGCGGCGGACCACAGCCGCCCGAACCCGCCGCGCGGGCCGAACACGCCGACTCCCGTCGCACCGCCCACGTCCGTACGCGCCATCCCCGCCCCCGTACCGCGCATCCCCCGGAGCGGGATCCGCCTCGTGCCCACCGTACGGTCGGCCACTGACAGCGGGCCTGGGGCAACCTCCCCATCCCGCTCCTCAGATGCCGTGGGACGCGGCCGGGGAACGCGAACGGCCCGACGGGAAGGACGCGGTGTCCCTCCCGGCCGGGCCGGTGATGTCGAGCGAGGTGATCGTGCGGTGCGGTTCCGTCAGATCTCGCCGCGGAGCTTGGCGAGCGCCTCGGCCAGGATCGCCTCGCCGTCGGCGTCGCTGCGGCGCTCCCGGACGTAGGCGAGGTGCGTCTTGTACGGCTCGGTGCGCGGCGGGTCCGGCGGGCTGTCCCGGTCCTTGCCGGCCGGAAAACCACAGCGGGGGCAGTCCCAGGTGTCCGGCACCTGGGCATCGCCGGCGAAGCTGGGCTGCGTCTCGTGCCCGTTGGAGCACCAGAAGGAGATGCGGATGCGCGGCGCGGACTCGCCGCGCTCGGCCTCCCCCATCGGCCCCGCCCCGACCCGACTTCCTCGGATCGCGTTGCCACTTGCCACGGTCGTAACTCCCTGCGTAATGGTGCCGCGTGCCTCTCACAGCGACTGCGCTGCGGGCGCCCCAGTCTACGTAAGGCCCAACGCGCGTCCAGTGACACGAGTTACCGTCCCGGGACGCTGCCTTCATGATAGGCCGCGCCCCCGACGCCGTGTCAGCTGCCGAGCTTGACCAGGATGCCGAGCACCACGATGCAGGCGAACCACAGCAGACCGATCACGATGGTGATGCGGTCGAGGTTGCGCTCGGCGACCGAGGAGCCGCCGACCGAGGACTGCATGCCGCCGCCGAACATGTCGGACAGACCGCCGCCCTTCCCCTTGTGCATGAGCACCAGCATCATCAGCAGCACGCTGAAGACGATGAGGGCGATCGAGAAACCGATGACCACGGCTGGACCAACTCTCTGAGGACTTTCGGACGGAACGTGCCGACCGGCCGACGGGGCCGGACGGTGCGGGGCCGGGCGGTGCGCACGACACCGGACCCGGCCCCGACAGGGTACGACGGGCCGGGCCCGTCGTCATAGCTGCTACTGATCGCGGAAACGGACGATCTTCACGAATTCGTCCGCGTCCAGGGCAGCGCCGCCGACCAGGGCGCCGTCGACGTCCGGCTGCGCCATGATCGCCGCGACGTTGCCGGACTTGACCGAGCCGCCGTACTGGATGCGGACCTTGTCGGCCAGCTCCTGGCTGTAGAGCTCGGCGAGGCGGCCGCGGATGGCACCGCAGACCTCCTGCGCGTCCTCGGGCGTGGCGACCTCGCCGGTGCCGATGGCCCACACCGGCTCGTAGGCGATCACGATCGTCTCGGCCTGCTCGGCCGGGACGTCCTTCAGGCCGCCGTCGACCTGGGCGAGGGTGTGCGCGACCTGGTTGCCGGCCTTGCGGACGTCCAGGCCCTCGCCGACGCACAGGATCGGGGTCAGGCCGTGCTGGAACGCGGCCTTGACCTTGGCGTTGCAGATCTCCTCGTCCTCGCCGTGGTACTGGCGGCGCTCGCTGTGGCCGACGGCCACGTAGGCGCACTTGAGCTTGGCCAGCATGGCGCCGGAGATCTCGCCGGTGTAGGCGCCGGAGTCGTGCGCCGACAGGTCCTGGGCGCCGTACTTGATCTTGAGCTTGTCGCCGTCGACGAGGGTCTGCACCGAGCGCAGGTCGGTGAAGGGCGGCAGGACCGCTACCTCCACCTGGTCGAAGTCCTTGTCGTTGAGGGCGAAGGCGAGCTTCTGGACGTGTGCGATGGCCTCGAGGTGGTTGAGGTTCATCTTCCAGTTGCCCGCCATCAGCGGGGTGCGGTCACTCACGGTTGTTCAGTCCTCCAGAGCGGCGAGGCCGGGGAGCGTCTTGCCCTCGAGGTACTCGAGGCTGGCGCCGCCGCCGGTCGAAATGTGGCCGAAAGCATTCTCGTCGAAGCCGAGCAGGCGCACCGCGGCGGCCGAGTCACCACCGCCGACGACGGTGAAGGCGTCCGAGTCCAGCAGCCCCTGGGCGACGGCCTTGGTGCCGTTCGCGTAGTCGGGGTGCTCGAAGACGCCCATCGGGCCGTTCCAGAACACGGTGCCCGCGTCGGCGAGCTTCGCGGCGTAGAGCTCGCGGGTCTTCGGGCCGATGTCCAGGCCCTCCTTGTCGGCCGGGATGGCGTCCGCGGCGACGAGTTCGGGGTTGGCCGGGGCCTTGGTCTTCAGGTCCGGGAAGTCGGCCGACACCAGGACGTCGACGGGGAGCACGAACTCCACGCCGCGCTTCTCGGCCTCCGCCAGGTATTCCAGGCAGACCGGGATCTGGTCCTTCTGCAGCAGCGAGATGCCGACCTCGTGGCCCTTGGCCGCCAGGAAGGTGTACGCCATGCCGCCGCCGATCAGGATGCGGTCGGCCTTCTTGAGCAGGTTGTCGATGACGCCGAGCTTGTCGGAGACCTTGGCGCCACCGAGCACCACCACGTAGGGGCGCCGGACTTCCTCGGTGAGCTTCTTCAGCACGCCGACCTCGGTGGCGATCAGGTCGCCGGCGGCGTGCGGCAGCCGCTTGGGCAGGTCGAAGACCGAGGCGTGCTTGCGGTGCACGGCACCGAAGCCGTCGCCGACGTAGAGGTCGGCGAGCGCGGCGAGCTGGTCGGCGAAGGCGCCGCGCTCGGCGTCGTCCTTGCTGGTCTCGCCCGCGTTGAAGCGGAGGTTCTCCAGGACGGCCACCTCGCCGTCGGCCAGACCCGCGACCACGGACGCGGCGGACTCACCGACCGTGTCGGTGGCGAACGCCACGTCCTGACCGAGGAGTTCACCGAGCCGCCGGGCCGCCGGGGCCAGCGAGAAGGCGGGGTCCGGGGCGCCCTTGGGACGGCCCAGGTGGGAGGCGACGATCACCTTGGCGCCGGACGCGGCGAGCTTGGCGATGGTCGGCTGGACGGCGCGGATCCGGCCGTCGTCGGTGATGGTGCTGCCGTCCAGGGGAACGTTGAGGTCAGCGCGGACGAAGACCCGCTTCCCCGCAACGCCTTCCTGGACGAGATCGTCGATCGTCTTCATGTGAAGTGACTCCGTTGTAGTCCGTCAAGGGACTCTATCCGTCATGGGACGGGGCCCGTACGACGCGTTCCCGCGCCCTACGAGCCCCGTCTTCACGTTCCGGTGCCGTACCCGATGTCGGGCAGGCTCAGAGCTGGCCGCCGACGAACACGGTGAGGTCCACCAGGCGGTTGGAGTAGCCCCACTCGTTGTCGTACCAGCCGACGACCTTGACCTGCTTGCCCTGGACCATCGTGAGCTGCGAGTCGAAGGTGCAGGAGGCCGGCCAGTTGACGATGTCGGAGGAGACGATCGGGTCCTCGGTGTACTCGAGGATGCCCTTGAGCTGGCCCTCGGCGGCCTTCTGGAAGGCGCCGTTGATCTCGTCCTTGGTGACCTCGCGGTCGAGCTCCAGGACCAGGTCGGTGACCGAGCCGGTCGGGACCGGGACGCGCATGGCGATGCCGTCCAGCTTGCCCTTGAGCTGCGGGAGGACCAGGGCGGTGGCCTTGGCGGCACCGGTCGAGGTCGGGATGATGTTCTCCGCGGCGGCGCGGGCGCGGCGCAGGTCGGAGTGCGGGAAGTCCAGGATGCGCTGGTCGTTGGTGTACGCGTGGACCGTGGTCATCATGCCCTTGACGATGCCGAAGTTCTCGTCGAGGACCTTCGCCATCGGCGCCACGCAGTTGGTGGTGCAGGAGGCGTTGGAGATGACGTGGTGGTTGGCCGCGTCGTACTTTTCCTGGTTGACGCCCATCACGATGGTGATGTCCTCGTTCTTGGCCGGAGCCGAGATGAGGACCTTCTTCGCGCCGGCGGCCAGGTGCTTGGCCGCGTCCTCACGCTTGGTGAAGATGCCGGTGGACTCGATGACGATGTCGGCGCCGAGCTCGCCCCAGGGGAGGGCGGCCGGGTCGCGCTCGGCCATCGTCTTGAAGGTCATGTTGCCGACAGTGATCGTGTCGTCGGTGTGGCTGACCTCCTGCTTCAGACGACCCAGGATGGAGTCGTACTTCAGCAGGTGCACCAGGGTGGCATTGTCGGTCAGGTCGTTGACACCGACGATCTCGATGTCCGCGCCCTGCTCCAGGAGCGCGCGGAAGTAGTTGCGACCGATACGGCCAAAGCCGTTGATGCCTACGCGGATCGTCACGAACCGATCTCCTCGTTGGTACGCCGGTTTTGGATACCGGCGAGCTGTATGGGCTGTCCCCGACCGTCTACGACCCTACCCCCTAGAAGAGACGTACGTGACATTGACATCGGCGCCCAAAGATGCTCAAGTGAGCGGCTTCGAGCCCCTCTGACGCCCGCCCCTGCGCGGCGCCGCACGGCGCCCGCATGCACGCGCCCCCGACACCCTGTGTGGGTGCCGGGGGCGCGTGCGTGCGGAGGGCCGCCGTGGTTCAGCCGACCATGCCGTCCGCGAGTTCCTCGGTGAGGTTGGACTCGGTGCCGGGGATGCCCAGGTCCTGGGCCCGCTTGTCGGCCATCGCCAGCAGACGGCGGATCCGGCCCGCGACCGCGTCCTTGGTGAGCGGCGGGTCGGCGAGCGCGCCCAGCTCCTCCAGGGACGCCTGCTTGTGCTCCATGCGCAGCCGGCCGGCGGCGGCGAGGTGCTCGGGGACCTCCTCGCCGAGGATCTCCAGGGCGCGCTGGACCCGGGCGCCGGCGGCGACCGCGGCCCGCGCCGAGCGGCGGAGGTTGGCGTCGTCGAAGTTGGCGAGGCGGTTGGCGGTGGCCCGGACCTCGCGACGCATCCGCCGCTCCTCCCAGGCGAGCACCGACTCGTGGGCGCCGAGCCGCGTCAGCAGCGCACCGATCGCGTCACCGTCACGGACGACCACGCGATCGACGCTGCGCACCTCGCGGGCCTTGGCGCCGATGCCGAGCCGGCGGGCCGCGCCGACCAGGGCGAGGGCGGCCTCGGGGCCGGGGCAGGTGACCTCCAGGGAGGACGAGCGGCCGGGCTCGGTCAGCGAGCCGTGGGCCAGGAAGGCGCCGCGCCAGGCGGCCTCGGCGTCACAGGTCGCGCCGGAGACCACCTGCGGGGGCAGGCCGCGGATCGGGCGCCCGCGGCCGTCCACCAGGCCGGTCTGCCGGGCCAGCTGGTCGCCGCCGGCCACCACCCGGACGACGTAGCGGCTGCCGCGCCGCAGCCCGCCGGGGGCCATCACCACCAGGTCGGAGGAGTGCCCGAAGATCTCCAGGATGTCCTTGCGGAGCCGGCGGGCGGCGATGCCCGTGTCGAGCTCCGCCTCGATCACAATGCGGCCGCTGACCAGGTGCAGACCACCCGCGAACCGCAGGATCGACGAGACCTCCGACTTCCGGCAGCAGGTCCGGGTGACGGGGAGCCGGGAGATCTCATCCTTCACCGCAGCCGTCATCGCCATGGGCCGATCCTTCCATGCATCCGAAAAATACGGTCGTACGCGGCTGCCAGCAGTTCCGGATCGTGCCGGTCGGGGGCTCCCCCGGCGGACCGGGCGTCGTCTCCGCGTGCGGCGACCGCAGCCAGCTCGACCTCGCTGCCCACCAGTTGCTTGGCGGCAACCGTCAGACTGTCGACGTCGGGCACCGCGGCCTCGTCGGCCAGCACCACGTCAAAGGCGAGTTTAGGGGCGTGTCGGGCCAAAACCTCCAAATGACGCTGCGGGGAGAACCCCTCGGTTTCGCCCGGCTGGGGCGCGAGGTTGAGCGAGAGCACCTTCCGGGCCTGGGTCTCCTCCAGGGCCTCGCGCAACTCGGGCACGAGCAGGTGCGGGATGACGGAGGAGAACCACGAACCGGGACCCAACACCACCCAGTCGGCGTCGCGGACCGCGGCGACCGCCTCGGGGACGGCCGGCGGGTTCTCGGGGACGACGTGGACGGACTGCACCTCGCCGGGGGTGAGGGCGACCGTGGCCTGGCCACGGACCGTGCTGATCTCGTCCGGGTGATCCTTGTCCAGCCCCTTGACCTGGGCCTGGAGTTCCAGCGGCACCGCCGACATGGGCAGCACCCGGCCGTGCGCGCCGAGCAGCTTGCCGACCAGGTCGAGGGCCTGGACGTGGTCGCCGAGCTGCTCCCACAGCGCGACGATCAGCAGATTGCCCACCGCGTGGTCGTGCAGCTCGCCCTCGCTCTGGAAGCGGTGCTGGATCACCCGGGCCCAGGTCTGGCCCCAGTCGTCGTCGCCGCACAGCGCGGCCAGCGCCTTGCGCAGGTCGCCGGGGGGCAGCACGCCCAGCTCGTCGCGGAGCCGGCCGCTGGAGCCGCCGTCGTCGGCGACGGTGACCACGGCGGTCAGGTCACGGGTGATCCGGCGCAGCGCGGCGAGCGAGGCGGACAGGCCCATGCCGCCGCCGAGCGCCACCACCTTGGGGGTGGCGCCCCTCGTCGCGCGGCCACTGGGGACGAAGCGGCGGACCCGGCGCAGCCGCGGTGTACGGGAGGTCACTCGCGCCCCATGTCCCGGTGCACGACGACCGTTTCGACGCCCTCGGAGACCAGTCGGCGGGCCAGCTTCTCGGACATCGCGACGCTGCGGTGTTTGCCGCCGGTGCAGCCGACCGCGATCGTCACATAGCGCTTGCCCTCGCGGCGGTAGCCGGCCGCGACCAGCCGCAGCAGCTCGGTGTAGCCGTCCAGGAACTCCTTGGAACCGGGCTGGTTGAAGACGTAGTTGGAGACCTCGTCGTTCAGGCCCGTGAAGGGGCGCAGCTCGGGGACCCAGTGCGGGTTGGGGATGAAGCGGCAGTCGATGACCATGTCGGCGTCGACCGGCAGGCCGTACTTGAAGCCGAAGGACATGACCGTGGCGCGCAGCTCGGGGACCTCCTCCCCGGCGAACTGGGCGTCGAGCTTGGCGCGGAGTTCGTGGACGTTGAGGCTGGAGGTGTCGATGACCAGGTCGGCGTCGCCACGCAGTTCGCGCAGCAGGTCGCGTTCGGCGGCGATGCCGTCGACGATCCGGCCGTCGCCCTGGAGGGGGTGCGGGCGGCGGACCGACTCGAAGCGGCGCACCAGGGCCTCGTCGGAGGACTCCAGGAAGACGATGCGGCGCTTGACGTTCTGCGCGTCGAGGGTGGCCAGCGACTCCTTGAGATTGGCGAAGAAGCGGCGACCGCGGACGTCGACGACCACGGCGATCTTGGCGACGTTGCCCTGCGAGCGGGCGCCCAGCTCGACCATCGGCGGGATCAGCTCGGGCGGGATGTTGTCGACGACGAACCAGCCGAGGTCCTCCAGGCACTTCGCCGCCGTGCTGCGGCCGGCGCCGGACATGCCGGAGATGATCACCAGCTCGGGGATCGCGGCGCTCTCGCCCTGGTCGGCTTCGCGCATCGTGCCCGTACTCACCTGTGCACCGTCTCTCTCGGGTTCCTGCGTGTCGTGCGGTGTGCTCATCGGTCCTGCCCCCGTTCTGCTGACAACGCGGCCGGTGGGGCCCCGTCATCCTCAATGATCTCTCCTGTGGCGGTGTTCACCGCAGGGGCGGACGGAGCCGCGGTGGCCAGCGCCGCGGCGACCGTCTCGGCGGTCTTCCGGCCGACGCCCGGGACCTGGCAGATCTCCTCCACCGTGGCGGCCCGCAGCTTCTTCAGCGAGCCGAAGTGCTTCAGGAGCGCCTGGCGGCGGGTCTCGCCGAGCCCGGGGACGGCGTCGAGCGGGGAGGACTTCAGCCGCTTGCCGCGCTTGCTGCGCTGGTAGGTGATCGCGAAGCGGTGCGCCTCGTCGCGGACCCGCTGGAGGAGGTAGAGCCCCTCGCTGCTGCGCGGCAGCACCACCGGGTCGTCCTCACCGGGCAGCCAGACCTCCTCCAGGCGCTTGGCCAGGCCGCAGACCGCGACGTCGTCGATGCCCAGTTCGTCCATGGCCCGGCGGGCCGCCGCCACCTGCGGGGCGCCGCCGTCGACGACCACCAGCTGGGGCGGGTAGGCGAAGCGCTTGGGGCGGCCGTCCTCGTCGGTGAGGCGGTCGGTGGGGTCCGTGGAGTCGACGTCGGAGTCCACCGCGGGGTCCGCGACGGCGGCCGGCCCGGTGGCGGCCGCCACCCCGGCGGCCCCCGCTCCGTCGACGCCCTCGGTGGGCTCCTCGGTCCACTCCCCCGACTTCTGCTTCTCCTGGAGGTAGCGCTTGAAGCGGCGGCCGATGACCTCGTGCATGGAGCGCACATCGTCCTGGCCGGCGAATCCCTTGATCTGGAAGCGGCGGTATTCGCTCTTCCGGGCGAGGCCGTCCTCGAACACCACCATCGAGGCGACGACGTCCTCCCCCTGGAGGTGCGAGATGTCGAAGCACTCGATGCGCAGCGGGACGGTGTCCAGGTCGAGGGCCTGGGCGATCTCCTCCAGGGCGCGGGAGCGGGTGGTCAGGTCCGAGGCGCGCCTGGTCTTGTGCAGCGCGAGCGCCTGCTGGGCGTTGCGCTCGACCGTGGCCATCAGGTCCTTCTTGTCGCCTCGCTGGGGGATGCGCAGCGAGACCTGGGAGCCGCGGCGCTGGGTGAGCCACTGGGCGACCGGCTCCACCGGCTCGGGCAGCGCCGGGACCAGCACCTCCTTGGGGACCGCGTCGCCCTGCTCCTCGCCGTAGAGCTGCTGGAGGGCGTGCTCGACCAGATCGCCGGTGGTGACCGCCTCGACCTTGTCGGTGACCCAGCCGCGCTGGCCGCGCACCCGGCCGCCGCGGACGTGGAAGATCTGGACGGCGGCTTCGAGTTCGTCCTCGGCGAGGGCGATCAGGTCGGCGTCGGTGGCGTCGGCGAGGACCACCGCGCTCTTCTCCATGGCGCGCCGGAGCGCGCCTATGTCGTCCCGCAGGCGGGCGGCGCGCTCGTACTCCATCTCCTCGGCGGCCTCCTGCATCCCACGCTCCAGGCGGCGGAGGTGGGCGCCGGTGCGGCCGGCCATGAAGTCGCAGAACTCCTCGGCGAGTTCGCGGTGCTCCTCGGGGGAGACCCGGCCGACGCAGGGGGCGGAGCACTTGCCGATGTAGCCGAGCAGGCAGGGGCGGCCGATCTGGGCGGAGCGCTTGAAGACGCCGGCGGAGCAGGTCCGCACGGGGAAGACCCGCAGCAGCAGGTCGACGGTCTCGCGGATGGCCCAGGCGTGGGCGTAGGGGCCGAAGTAGCGCACGCCCTTCTTCTTGGCGCCGCGCATCACCTGGACGCGGGGGAACTCCTCGCCCAGGGTCACCGCGAGGTACGGATAGCTCTTGTCGTCGCGGTACTTGACGTTGAACCGCGGGTCGAACTCCTTGATCCAGCTGTATTCGAGCTGGAGCGCCTCGACCTCGGTGGAGACCACGGTCCACTCCACCGAAGCGGCGGTGGTCACCATCGTGCGGGTGCGCGGGTGGAGACCGGCCAGGTCCTGGAAGTAGTTGGCCAGGCGCTGGCGCAGGCTCTTGGCCTTGCCTACGTAGATGACCCGGCCGTGCTCGTCGCGGAATTTATAGACCCCCGGCGAGTCGGGGATCTGTCCCGGCTTGGGTCGGTAGCTACTGGGGTCTGCCATGCCCTCCACCCTACTGACCGCCACCGACAATCAGGGCCGAGGCGGCGGAGCCCGCCCCTCCGACACCCGGCGAAGGGGCGGAAGGACGGGCTCCGGTGGGGCGTCCGGTCAGCGGGTGCGGCGCCGGCGCACCGCCGCCCTGGTCGACAGGCCCAGGGCGAGCACGGCGGCGGCCCCCGCGACGGTCGAGGCGGCGGCCACCGGGAAGGTGTCGTCGGCCGTGGTGTCCGCGGTGTCCACCGGGCCGGCCGCGTCCGCGGCGAGCGGGTGCGGGGCACGGCCGGTGTCGGGGCCGGCCGGTGCGGCGCCGGGCCCGAAGCCGCCGGCCTCGCCGCGCTTGTCGTACGCGGAGCCCGGGAGCTTGTCGCCGTAGTCGTGGGCGACCCGCTTCTGGTAGGCGGCGACGGTGGTGCCGTGCGCGCCCACGGCCTTGCGGGCCGCGTCGTCCAGCGGCTCCACGCGGTCGCCGCGCTGGACGTACCAGGCGTCGATCTGCGGCTCGTGGAAAACCGTTCCGCCGCCCTGGCCGGCGCCGGCCGCGGCGTAGCGGGTCTCGTCGTCGCCGGTGGCGATGTTGACGACCTTCCAGGACGCGCCGCGGTGCGCGGTCCACACCGACGCCGTGCGGCCGTCGCCGGCGACGGCCTTGGTGGCCATGAACTCCAGCCGGGCGACGGGCGCGTCGGCCCTGCCGCGGACGAAGTCGGGCGAGAGGACGTAGACCGGGACGGTGGCGCCCTCGACGTGCGGGGCGGTCCGGGCCGGGGCGGCGAGTCCGGCGGCGCCCTTGCCGTCCTTGCCCGGGGCGGCGGCGAAGAAGCGGGCCAGGGTGTCCAGGGTCGCCGGGTCGGCGGCCGCGTCGTGGGCGGCGGCCACGCTGGTGCGGGCCGGGGCGGGCGGGGCCGGCACGGCGGCCAGGGCGGCGTGCGGGGCGAGGGCCAGGAGGGCGGCGGCGAGGGTGCCCGTGGCGGCGGCGCGGACGACGATGCGCTTCGTCATGCCTCAGGCTCCTATCTGGTAGAGGGAGTGGGTCCAGGAGAAGGAGCTTCCGTTCACGTAGTTGTCGAAGTCGCCCCAGTTGTAACGGTTGTTGGTGGCCCAGGGGTCGCCCCAGTACACCCAGTTGCGGGACGTGTCGAAACCGTAGATGACGTGCATGTGGCCGCCACCGGACGACCACTGGATGCGGGTCTCGATGGGCCGGTTGGCGTTGATCTCGTTCTGGACGGTGCTGTACCGGAGCCAACCGGTCACATATGAGCCAGGATTGATGCCCATCCAGTCGAGTGCGTTCTGCACATTGCCCAGCGTGGCCTGGTTGTTGGGGCAGGTGGTGCCCTGTTGGCGGTTGAATGCGGCGTTGCAGAACTGGTTCTGGCTGTAGTTCCGGCCGTACCAGGTCGCGATGGTGTTGCCCGAGCCGGCCCAGCACCAGTTGGTCTTCTCCTGGGCCTGCATCGTGATGTTCAGGCGGTTGGCCGACTGCGGGGCGGCGTTGGCGGCGCCGGGCAGCCCGGCCAGCGCCACGACGGTCAGCGCCGCGGCCGACAGCCATCTGCGGCGCCCGCGCGGGGCGAACAGAGAGTGGAGCATGGCGTTCCTCCCGTGAGGGGTGAGGGGGGGAGAGGAGCGCATCCGGATGCTGTTGAGGAGCATCAGGTGTTGTCGCAGGCAGGTCAACACGCTTCAATGCGAGGTGACATGGGGGTGTGGACGAGCGGGCCCGGATGTGAACGGCTGGTGCCCGGCGTCCTGCAGTGAACGAGCAGGGAGAGCGCGCGCCGTGCGTTCCGGTTGTGAACATTCACCGCGCGCGCCGGAGGATTGAGGCAATGGCACAGAACACTCCCGATACCGCGCAAAACCCTCACGTTTCGGCCGAACTGGCCCAACTGCTGCGGACCGGCCCGTTCCATCTCGCCCTGCGCAGCGCGCTCACCGCCCGCGGGCTGGCCCTCACCCGCGTCCAGCACAAGCTCGCCCAGCGCGGCATCACCATCGGCGTCACCAGCCTGAGCTACTGGCAACAGGGGGCCCGGCGCCCCCAGCGCCCCGAGTCGCTGCGCGCGGTCCGCGCCCTGGAGGACGTCCTCGGCCTGCCCGACCGGTCGCTGCACCGGCTCCTGGTGCCCGAGGGCGGCGCCCGCCCGGAGACCGAGCGGCCACCGGCCCGCTCGTACCGCTCCCTGGTGGCCCCGGCCGACTGCCTGCAACAGCTGTTCGCCGAGTTGGAGACCCCCGCGGACGGCGGGGTGCACACCGTCGGCCACCACGAGCGGGTACGGATCGGGGCCCGGCGCGAGCTGAGCGAACGCGAGTCGCTGCAGGTGGTGCGCGCCCACCGGGACGGGGTGGACCGCTATGTCGCCATCCACCGGGGCGACCCGGGCTGCGACCCGTCCCGGGTGCGGGTGCGGGCCATGGAGAACTGCCGGCTGGGACGGGTCCGCGGGGACGCGGCGAACGGCGTGATCGTCGCCGAGCTGCTCTTCGACACCCGGCTGCGGGCCGGCGACACCCACGTCTTCGGCTACGCCTTCGAGGACGGCAGCGGCGGCCCCAGCGCCGAGTACGTACGCGGCTTCAGCTTCGCCGGCGGCCAGTACGTCCTCCAGGTGCGGTTCGACGACGCGGCGCTGCCGGTGCGCTGCTACCGCTTCACCCAGGCGTCGGCCGGCGCCCCGCGCGCCGGCCGCCAGGAGCTGACGCTGAGCGGCCGGCACCACGCGGTGCACGTGGTCGAGCAGGGGGTGCGGCCCGGAATCCTGGGGATCGCCTGGGACTGGGGGTGAACGGGGCGACGGCTCAGCCCGCGACCAGCTTGCCGCCCTCGACCTTGACCGGGACCTCCTCCAGGGGGCTGGACGCCGGGCCCTGGGCGACCTTGCCGGTGGCCACCTCGAAGTGGCTGCCGTGCAGGGGGCAGACGGCCTGGCCCTTCTCGATCTTGTCCAGCGTCCCGCCCATGTGCGTGCATACGGCGCTGAAGCACTTGAACGCGCCCTTGGTGGGCTGCGAGACCAGCAGGCGCTGCGCGGCGTAGAGCTTGGCGCCGCCGACCGGCACCTCCGCGGCCGGGCCCAGCTCGACCGGCGCGTCCGAGGACGGCCGGGCGCCCGACCCCTGCTCCCCCGCGGCGCAGCCGGCGGCTCCGAAGCACGCGATGCCGGCGAGCGCGGCCCCGCGCAGCACGGTCCGGCGGTCCGGGGACGCACTCATGGGGAACCTCCTGGTCAGTGGGCGACGTCGGCCCCCGACGATACCGGGGCGGTCCGCTCGGCCGGACGGCGGTCCTGCCCGCCCCGGAGCAGCTCCGCCTCGATCTCCTCCAGGCTGCGGCCCTTGGTCTCCGGCAGCAGCCGCTGGACGAAGAGATACGCCAGCAGCGTCGTACCGGCGAAGAAGAGGAAGTTGACCCCGGCGCCCCAGGAGTGCAGCAGGGAGGGGAAGACCAGCGCCACGACCATGTTGAACAGCCAGTTGAACAGCACGCACAGGCTGACCGCGGCGGCCCGGATCCGCATCGGGAACAGCTCCGGCAGCATCACCCACTGCACCGGCCCCCAGGAGACCGCGAACGAGGCGATGTAGAGCGCGATGCCCAGCAGCGTCAGGGTGGAGAGCAGCGCGCCGTAGCCGAGCCCGGAGAGGTTGGTGGCGGCCAGCACCACCATGGCCGCGCACATGCCCAGCGCCCCGATCCGCAGCAGCGGCTTGCGGCCCCGGCGGTCGATCAGCCGCATCGCCGGCAGCGTCATCAGCATGTTGAGCAGGCCGATGCCGACGTTGGCGAGGATGGCGCCGCCGGACCCGAAACCGATGTCGGTGAGCAGGGTCGGTGCGTAGTAGATGATCGTGTTGATGCCGACGAAGTTCTGGAAGAACACCAGCAGCATCCCGACCGTGAACACCGGCCGCAGCTGCGGCGACAGCAGCCGGCGCAGGCTCAGCGGCTCGCCGGCCTCCCGTTCGGCGCGCTCGGTCCGCTCGATCTCGGCCAGTTCCTCGCCCGCCGCCGCGGCGTCCCCGCGCAGCCGCGTCAGCACCTCGCGGGCCTGTCCGCCCCGGCCCTTGCCCACCAGCCAGCGCGGGCTCTCCGGCTGGGTGAGGATGCCCAGCGCCAGCACCGCGGCCGGGACCACGCCCAGGCCGATCATCCAGCGCCAGGCCCCGGAGTCGGCGAGCAGGTAGTCGGTGACGTAGGCGACGAAGATGCCGACCGTCACCAGCAGTTGCATCAGCGAGGTGAGCCCGCCGCGCAGGTGCTTGGGCGCAAGCTCGGTGAGGTAGAGCGGGACGACGACGGAGGCGATGCCCACGCCGACCCCGATCACGAAGCGGAACGCGATCAGCGCGGCGGCCCCGGTGGCGCAGGCCGCGCCGAGGGTGCCGAGGATGAAGACCCCGGAGGCGACCAGGATCAATCGGCGGCGCCCCCAGGAGTCGGAGAGCCGCCCCGAGAGGCCGGCGCCGAGCATCGCCCCTACGAGGAGGCCGGAGACCACCAGCCCCTCCAGGAGCGGGGTGAGCGCGATATCGCGCTTGAGGAAGAGCATGGCGCCGGAGATGACACCGGTGTCGTAGCCCCAGAGGATGCCCCCGAGGGCGCCGAAGACCCAGATCAGCACGTTCTTGAAGGATGCGGGCACAGCCTTGACGGATGCGGGCACGGCGCTCAGCCCTTCTGCGGGGCGATGTGGATCTTGCGGCCGGTGCCGGCCCGGAAGCGGGCCACCGCCTCGTCGAAGTCGTCCAGCCCGTAGACGTCGGAGACCAGCGGGTCCAGATCGAGGCCGGCGGCCAGCAGGTCGACGGCCGGCTGGAAGCTGTTGTGCACCGCCATCGAGCCGATGATGTCGATCTCCTGGCTGTAGACGCGGTACGGCGAGAAGGACGCGCCGCGGGCCGGGTCGGCGACGCCGAACTGGAGGAAGGTGCCACCGCGGCGCACCCGGCCCAGACCGTCCTCGATGGCCGCGATCACCCCGGTCGCGTCGATCACCACCTCGAAACCGGGGGTCCGGTCGAGGGCGTCGGCACCGGTCACCGCCGCGTCCACGCCGAAGGACCGGGCGAACGCCAGCCGTTCCTCGTTGGGGTCCACGACGGAGACCGAGGCGGCGCCCGCGGTCCGCACCAGCGCGGCCATCATCAGGCCCATGGTGCCCGCCCCGTAGATCAGGTAGTGCTCGCCGGGGCGGCGCGGCAGCCGGTTGAGGCCGTGCACGGCGCAGGACAGCGGCTCGACGAGTCCGGCGGCGGCCTCCGAGAGGTGGGCCGGCAGGACGTAGCAGCAGCGGGCCGGGACGGCGACCAGTTCGGCGAAGCCGCCGGCCCGGGTGACGCCGATCGCGGTGTAGTCCTCGCAGAGGTTGCCGCGGCCGATCCGGCAGTAGTGGCAGGCGCCGCACGGCATGTTGGGGTCGACCGCGACCCGCTCGCCGACCGCCCGGTCCCGCACCGCCGAGCCCACCGCGACGATCTCGCCGGTCAGCTCGTGGCCGGGGACCAGCGGGTAGCCGACGACCGGCAACTCGCCGCCGAGGACGTGCATGTCGGTGCCGCACAGCCCGCAGGAGGTGACGCGGACGACCACCTCGTCGGGCTCCGGGCGGGGATCGGGCAGTTCGGTGACAGCGGCGGTGCCCCGGGGGCCCGGTGCGGTGACCACGAGAGCGCGCATCGGCGCCTCCTCACGACGTCGTGCGGATTGCGATGGCGGGGACACTACAGAAGAACCGCCATAACGTAAACGCTTACGCAAGCGTTTACGTTTGGCCTTCGGCGGACGTACTGTGATGGACTGCGGCGGACGGGCACGGAGGCCGACCGCCGGGAGCCGGCGCACTGAGCACCGGGGCGGCGGGGAGGAAAGAGCCGGATGACGACGATGGTGGATGTGGCACGGCGCGCGGGCGTCTCGGTCGCCACGGTCTCGCACGTGGTGAACGACACCCGGCCGGTGCGTCCGGACACCCGGGCCGCGGTGCTGGCCGCCATCGAGGAGCTCGGCTACACCCACAACACCCTCGCCCGCTCGCTGGTCACCTCCCGCACCCGCTCCATCGGCCTGGCGGTCTCGGCGATCAGCAACCCGTACTTCACCGAGATCCTCCAGGGCGTGGAGGCCGGCGCGCTGGAGGCCGGATACAGCCTGCTGATCGCCGATCCGCACGACGATCCGCGGCACGAGCGCAAGGTCGTCCAGCTGCTGCACGAGCGGCGGGTGGACGGCATGATCGTCGCGCCGTCCGCGGAGCCGGCCGAGATGGTCGACTATGTGACGAAGCGTCAGGTTCCTACGGTCTTTCTCGACCGGCTGGTCGGCGACGGCTTCGACCAGGTCTGCGCGGAGAGCGCCGGTCCGGTCCGCCGACTCGTCGAGCACCTGGCCGACGCGGGCCACACCCGGATCGGCCTGGTGGCGGGGCTGCCCGGGCTCAGCACCACCACCGAGCGGGTCCAGGGCTACCGCGAGGGGCTGCGCGCCCGCGGACTGCCGTTCACGCCCGAGCTGTTGGCCGGCGGCAACTCCGAGGCGGAGGGCGCCCAGGACGCCACCCGGCACCTGCTCGCCGCGCCGGAGCCGCCCACCGCGATCATCACCGCCAACAACGCGATGACCATCGGCGCCCTCCAGGCGCTGCGCGACCTGGGCCTGGAGGTGCCCCGGGACATCGCCCTGGCCTGCTTCGACGACTTCTCCTGGGCGGACCTCTTCACCCCGCGGCTGACCGCGATCGCCCAGCCCAGCAAGGAACTCGGCGCGGCGGCGGTCCGGCTGCTGCTGGAGCGGCTGGACGACCCGCACCGGCCGCCGCGCACCGTCCGACTGCCGTGCGCCTTCGTGCACCGCACCTCGTGCGGCTGCCCCGAGACCGCTTAGCGGCAGTCCGGTGGGCCGGGCACACCGCCCCGCCGGACGGCCCCAGGGCCCGGACGGGCCCCGCCCGCCACGCCCCGGCCGGCCCCGGCCGCCGCAGGAAAGGACCCGCACCCCGTGATCGTCGTCGCCGGCGAGGCCCTGATCGACCTCGTCCCCAGTCAACAGCCCTCCCCGGACGGGACGTTGCCGACGCTGCTGCCGCGGCGCGGCGGCGGGCCGTACAACACCGCGCTGGCGCTGGGGCGGCTGGGCTCGCCCGCCGCGTTCTGCTCGCGGGTCTCCACCGACACCTTCGGGGCGTCGCTGCTGCGCGGTCTGCGCGACGGCGGGGTGGACACCTCGTTGGTGCAGCGTGGCCCGGAGCCCACCACCCTGGCGGTCGCGGACATCAGCCCGGACGGCTCGGCCGGCTACGGCTTCTACGTGGAGGGCACCGCCGACCGGCTCTTCACCCTGCCGCCGGCGCTGCCCGAGGCGGTGCGGGCACTCTCCCTGGGCACCTGTTCGCTGGTGCTGGAGCCGGGCGCCGGGGCGTACGAGGCGCTGCTGCGCCGGGAGGCCCGGCGCGGGGTGTTCACCGCGCTCGACCCCAACGTCCGCCCGGGGCTGATCCCCGATGCGGACGCCTATCGGGCGCGCTTTCGCTCCTGGCTGTCGGACGTGGCGCTGCTGAAGCTGTCCGACGAGGACGCGCTGTGGCTGGCCGGGGCCGGTACGGGTGCAGGTGCGGACGCGGGCGCGCCGGGGGCGCCCGGGGCCGATCGGGCGGCGGCCCTCGCGGCGGCCCGGGAGTGGCTGGCCGTCGGGCCCGCGGCGATCGTGCTCACCCACGGCGGCGACGGGTTGACGGTGCTGACCCGGGGCGGCGGCGAGGTGGCGGTACCCGGCGAGCGGATCGCCGTCGTCGACACCATCGGCGCGGGCGACACCGTCAACGCGGCGCTGCTGCACCGGCTGGACGTCCATGGCGCGCTGTCGTACGCGGCGGTCGAGGCGCTCGGCGACGGCGACTGGGAGGACATCCTGCGCTTCGCCGCCCGGGCTGCCGCCGTCACGTGCTCCCGGGCGGGCGCCGAGCCGCCGTTCGCCGCGGAGCTGACGGAGCGAGGGGCCGACGGGCCCGTCGCCTGACGGGCCGCGGGCAGCACAGCGGGGGCGGAGCCCCGGGAAGAGGCTCCGCCCCCGCTGTGCCGCGTGCGGCGGTGTCGCGATACGGCGTCAGGAGGCCCGGCGGGCCCGCGTCGCCGTCTTCTTGGCCGCGGTCTTCTTCGCCGGGGCCTTCTCGGCCGTGGTCGCGGCGGCGTCCTTCTTGGCCGCGGTCTTCTTCGCCGTCGTCTTCTTGGCCGTCGTCTTCTTGGCCGCGGTCGAGGCGGTCACCGTCGTCTTCCCGGCGGAAGCGGCGGCCACGGCCTTCTTCGCCACGGCCTTCTTCGCCGCGGTCTTCCGGGCGGCCGGCTTCCGGGGCCCGCCGTCGACCAGCGCCGCGTCGCTGACCCGGTCGCCGAGGATGTCCCGCAGGAACTTGCCGGTGTGGCTGGCCGGGATCGACGCGACCTGCTCCGGGGTGCCCTCAGCGACGACCATGCCGCCGCCGCTGCCGCCCTCGGGACCCATGTCGATGACCCAGTCCGCGGTCTTGATCACATCGAGGTTGTGCTCGATGACGATCACCGTGTTGCCCTTGTCGACCAGGCCGGACAGCACCTTGATGAGCTTGCTGATGTCCTCGAAGTGCAGACCGGTGGTGGGCTCGTCCAGGACGTAGACGGTGCTGCCGGTGGAGCGCTTCTGGAGCTCGCTGGCCAGCTTGACGCGCTGCGCCTCACCGCCGGAGAGGGTCGGCGCGGACTGGCCGAGCCGGACGTAGCCGAGACCGACCTCGTTGAGCGTCCGCAGGTGGCGGGCGATGGTCGGCACCGCCTCGAAGAAGCTCAGCGCCTCCTCGATCGGCATGTCCAGCACCTCGGCGATGGACTTGCCCTTGTAGTGCACCTCCAGCGTCTCGCGGTTGTAGCGCGCGCCGTGGCAGACCTCGCACGGGACGTACACGTCCGGGAGGAAGTTCATCTCGATCTTGATGGTGCCGTCGCCGGAGCAGTTCTCGCAGCGACCGCCCTTGACGTTGAAGGAGAAGCGGCCCGGCAGATAGCCGCGGACCTTGGCCTCCATCGTCTCCGCGAAGAGCTTGCGGACGTGGTCGAAGACGCCGGTGTAGGTGGCCGGGTTGGAGCGCGGGGTCCGGCCGATCGGCGACTGGTCGACGTGCACCACCTTGTCGACGAGGTCGTCGCCGGCGACCCGGGTGTGCCGGCCGGGCACCGACTTGGCGCCGTTCAGCTCGCGCGCGAGGTGGGTGTAGAGGATGTCGTTGACCAGCGTCGACTTGCCGGAGCCGGAGACTCCGGTGACGGCGGAGAGCACCCCGAGCGGGAAGGAGACGTCGATGTCGCGGAGGTTGTTCTCCTTCGCGCCGTGGACGGTCAGCCGGCGGGACGGGTCGGTGGGACGGCGGACGTCCGGGGTCGCGATGGCCTTCTTGCCGGAGAGGTACTGGCCGGTGATCGAGTCCTTGTTGGCCAGCAGCTGCTTCATGGGGCCGCTGTGGACGACCTTGCCGCCGTGCTCACCGGCGCCCGGGCCGATGTCGACCACCCAGTCCGCGACCTTGATGGTGTCCTCGTCGTGCTCCACCACGATCAGGGTGTTGCCCATGTCGCGCAGCCGCACCAGGGTCTCGATCAGCCGGTGGTTGTCGCGCTGGTGCAGGCCGATCGACGGCTCGTCCAGGACGTAGAGCACGCCCACCAGGCCGGAGCCGATCTGGGTGGCCAGGCGGATGCGCTGGGCCTCGCCACCGGAGAGGGTGCCGGCCGCGCGGTTCAGCGAGAGGTAGTCCAGGCCGACGTCGACCAGGAACTTCAGCCGCTCGTTGACCTCCTTGAGGACCCGCTCGGCGATGGTCTTCTCGCGGGAGTTGAGCGTCATCGAGCGCAGGAAGTCGGCGCAGTCGCTGATCGACATGGCCGCGACCTCGGCGATCGACTTCTCCTGGACCGTCACGGCGAGCACGATCGGCTTGAGCCGGGTGCCCTCGCAGGTCGGGCAGGGCACCTCGCGCATATAGCCCTCGAAGCGCTCCCGGCTGCTGTCGCTCTCCGCCTCGCTGTGCCGCCGCTTGACGAACGGCACCGCGCCCTCGAAGGCGGTGGTGTAGGCCCGTTGGCGGCCGTAGCGGTTGCGGTAGCGGACCTCGATCTGGGTCTTGTGGCCGTGCAGCAGGGCCTTCTTGGCGCGCTGCGGCAGGCCGGCCCACGGGATGTCCGTGCGGAAGCCGAGGGCGTCGGCGAGTGCGCCGACCAGGCGGCCGAAGTAGTCCTTGGTGTGGCCGCCGGACCAGGGGTGGATGGCGCCCTCGTCGAGGGAGCGCTCCTCGTCCGGGATGATCAGATCGGGGTCGACCTCCATGCGGGTGCCGATGCCGGTGCAGTCCGGGCAGGCGCCGAAGGGCGAGTTGAAGGAGAAGGAGCGGGGCTCCAGCTCCTCGAAGGAGAGGTCGTCGTAGGCGCAGTAGAGGTGCTCGGAGTACATCCGCTCGCGCTGCGGGTCGTCGGCGTCGAGGTCGACGAAGTCGAGGATGACCATGCCGCCGGAGAGCCCGAGGGCGGTCTCGACGGAGTCGGTCAGCCGGCGCTTGGCGCTCTCCTTGACCGTGAGGCGGTCGATGACCACCTCGATGGTGTGCTTCTCCTGCTTCTTCAGCTTCGGCGGATCGGTGAGCTGGATGGTCTCCCCGTCGACCCGGGCGCGGCTGTAGCCCTTGGTCTGGAGGTCGGAGAAGAGGTCGACGAACTCGCCCTTGCGCTCGCGCACCAGCGGCGAGAGCACCTGGAAGCGGCTGCCCTCGGGGAGCTCCAGGACCTTGTCGACGATGGCCTGCGGCGACTGCCGGGCGATCGGCCGCGCGCACTGCGGGCAGTGCGGCTTGCCGATCCGGGCGAAGAGCAGCCGAAGGTAGTCGTAGACCTCGGTGATCGTGCCGACCGTCGAGCGCGGGTTGCGCGAGGTCGACTTCTGGTCGATCGAGACCGCGGGGGACAGCCCCTCGATGAAGTCCACATCGGGCTTGTCCATCTGCCCGAGGAACTGCCGGGCGTACGAGGAGAGCGACTCGACATAGCGCCGCTGCCCCTCGGCGAAGATCGTGTCGAAGGCGAGCGAGGACTTGCCCGACCCGGAGAGCCCCGTGAAGACGATGAGGGAGTCGCGGGGGAGGTCGAGCGAGACGTTGCGGAGGTTGTGCTCGCGAGCGCCACGGACGATGAGACGGTCGGCCACGCCGGTCGGCACCTTTCTTGGAGAGGGGCGGAAGCCACGGGCTGCGTCCACCGCGCGGTGAGCGAGCAGAGGCGGCGGAGCGGAGCGGGCCCCGGACCAAGGGTATGGGGGCCGCCGCGGCACTGTCTTTGGGATGCCACACACGAGCCTATAGCACGCGCATTCGATTTACGGGCCTCGCAAGCCCTCTTCACCCAAACGTGTGGCGGCCCCGCACCCTTCCCACCGCGATGACCAGCCGTTACACCGTTCAGCGGCCGGCACCCCGGGGCACGCCCGCGCTCAACCCCGCCCGAGCCCCCCGTCGGGCAGCGCCCGCGCCAGCACGTCGAACGTGTGCCGGATCACTGCTTCGTGGTCAACGGCCACCTCGTCCGCGGGGTCACCCTCCAGTTGCCGGACGACGGCCTCCACGAAGAACGTCCGCCAGCCCGCGATGATCAGCGCCGCGGCCAACCGGGCGTCCCGACCGGGCCGCGCGGGGTCGCCGCCGGCCGCCTCGGCGAGCGCCCCGGCCAGCGCGGCCTCGACCTCCTGCACCGCCTCCCGCGCCCGCGCCCGCAGCGAGGGCGCCTCCAGCACGGTCCGGTAGAAGTGCTCGAACCCCTCCCCCGGCCCGCCCAACGGGTGCCGCCGCGCCAGCAGCTCCAGCGCCAGCCGGCGCAGCGCGGCCAGCGGCGTCTCGTCCGCGCCGCGCCCCCGCACCGCGCCGACGACCAGCTCGACGGCCTCGGGGACCCGGTCGAGGAAGAGGTCCTCCTTGCGCGGGAAGTAGTTGAAGACCGTCATCGTGGACACCCCGGCGGCCTGGGCGACCTCGGCGACGGCGACGTTGTCGAAGCCGCGCTCGATGAAGAGCAGCGTGGCCTCGCCGGAGATCCGCTGTCGGGTGAGCAGCTTCTTGCGCTCGCGCAGGCCCAGCCGCCCGTCGTCGTCCGCACTCCCGGCCGCCGACCGCACCACCGGCCGCCCCGACTCCCGCTCCCCCGTCGACTTCTTCTCCGCCACCGTCTCTCCTTCCGAAAGGAAAAATTGTAGCGAGAATAAATTTTTAGTCACTACACTCTTGCTCATGAAGCGCGACGCAGACGTAGTAGTGGCAGGGGGCGGCCCGGTGGGGCTGATGCTCGCCTGCGAATTGGCACTGGCGGACGTCTCGGTCGTCGTCCTGGAGCGACTGACCGAGGTGGACACCACGATCAAGGCGGGGGCGATCAACACCCCCAGCGCGGAAGCCTTCTACCGGCGCGGACTGCTGCCGGCCCTGGTGGAGGTGCAGGAGGCCGCCATGGCGCGGTTCGGCGCGTTCGCCCGGCAACGGCAGGCGGCCGGCGCCGCCGCACCGGGGCCGGCGCCGAAGTTCGCCGGGCACTTCGCGGGCATCATGCTCCGCGGGGACCTGCTCGACGAGTCGGACCCGGACTTCGGCGACAGCGGCCCGGCCGGCGAGGTCGGCCTGATACCCCAGGAGGCCCTGGAGCGGGTCCTCGGCGAACGCGCCGCCGAACTGGGCGTCACGGTGCGCCGCGGGGTGACCCTCACCGGCCTCGACACCGACGACACCGACGGCGGCACCGTCCACGTCCACACCTCGGAGGGGTCGCTGCGCGCCGGCTGGCTGGTGGGCTGCGACGGCGGTCGCAGCACGGTGCGCCGGCTCGCCGGCTTCCCCTTCCCCGGGACCGACCCCTCGATCACCGGCCACCAGGCCCTCGTGGAGCTGACCGGCGCCGACGCCCTGGGGGCCGGCTGGAACTGGACCGACACCGGGACGTATGTGCACGGGCCGATGCCCGGCCGGATCCTGACCGTGGAGTTCGACGGCCCGCCGAAGGACCGCGAAGCCCCGATCACCGCCGAGGAGTTGCAGACCTCGCTGCGCCGGGTCTCGGGCGTCCCGGACGTGACGGTCACCAAGGTGATCTCGGCGACCCGGTTCACCGACAACGCCCGACAGGCGTCCACCTACCGCCGCGGCCGGGTGCTGCTGGCCGGCGACGCGGCCCATGTGCACTCGCCGTTCGGCGGCCAGGGCCTCAACCTCGGCATCGGCGACGCGATGAACCTCGGCTGGAAGCTGGCCGCCACGGTGCACGGCCGGGCACCCGAGGGGCTGCTCGACACCTACACCGCCGAGCGGCACCCCATCGGCGCGTGGGTGCTGGACTGGACCCGGGCCCAAGTGGCGCTGATGCGGCCGGAGTCGCACGCCGGGGCGCTGCGCCGGGTGATCGCCGAGCTGTCCGGGACGACCGACGCCACCACCTTCTTCGTCAAGAAGATCTCCGGCGTCTGGCAGCGCTACGACCTGCCCGGTACGCACCCGCTGACCGGCCGCAGCGCCCCCGACCTGGAGCTGTCCGACGGCCGTCGGCTCGCCGACCACCTGCACGGCGGCCAGGGCCTGTTGCTCGACCTCGCCGACGACCCGGCGCTGCGCGAACGCGCGGCCGGCCACCGCGACCGGGTGCGGATCGTGACCGCGGGCTGCCCGGACCGGCCCGACCTGGCCGGCCTCCTGGTGCGCCCGGACGGCTGCACCGCGTGGGCGGCCGACGCGCCCGGCGGCGACGAGGAGTTGGACGCGGCGCTGGGCCGGTGGTTCGGGGTGCCCGCCCAGGTGCCGGCATAGATCGGGTCCGCTGTACGGGCACGCCCCATGCCGGCGTACAGGCGTGGGAAGGGCGGTACCCCGTCCGCCCCTTCCACGCCCGCGCGCACCACTCGTGCCACCGGGCACCACCTCATTGCCACCCGGAAGGTTTGCGTCCGTCTCCCGGACCCGCCCGGGCGGCGCTAGCGTCGAACCATGACCATCCCTCGTGATTTCGCCCGCGACGTGGCCGCCGTCCACGACTCCGCCGACCGTCTGCTGGTCTCCCTGGGCAAGCTCGACGACGACGCGGTCGGCGAGCCGTCGCTGCTCCCCGGATGGACCCGGGGCCACGTCCTGGCCCATCTGGCCCGCAACGCCGACGCCCTGGTCAACCTCCTGAACTGGGCGCGGACCGGCGTCCCCACACCGATGTACGCCAGCGCCGCGGCGCGCGACGAGGACATCGAGCGGGGCGCCGACCGTCCGCTGAAGGTCCACCTGGACGACCTCGGGGAGAGCGCGGCCCGCTTCGAGGCCGCGGCGCGGGCCCTGCCGGAGAACCGCCGGGCGTACGAGGTCGAGATGCGCAACGGCGTCGTCGAGCGGGCCGATCGGCTGGCGCTGCGCCGGCTGGCCGAGGTGGAACTGCACCACGTCGACCTGGGCGTCGGCTACACCGTCGAGCAGCTGCCGGACGACTTCGTGGACAGCGAGTTGGACTTCCTCACCGGGATCAAGTTCGCCCGCCACCCGAAGCTGACGGCACTGGAGCTGCACGCCGACGACGGCCGCCGATGGCGGACCGGAGGCCACGGTTCGGGCGACGGGGCGTCAGCCGGGCCGGTGGTGGTGAGCGGCTCGGCGCGGGACCTGGTCGGCTGGCTGACCGGGCGCGCGGACGGCGGTCTGCTGGACACCCACGGCGCGCCGCTGCCGGTCATCCCCCCGCTCTAGAGTTGGTGCCATGACCTACAGCGGAGCAGTGAAGGTCGGCGGACCGGCCGACGTGCACGAGCTGACCGACCTGATGATCTCGAAGGTCGCGGTCGGTCCCACGAACAACAACGCGTACGTACTGCGGTGCCGGGCCACCGACGAGCAGCTGCTGATCGACGCGGCCGCCGAGCCGCACACGCTCCTCACCCTGATCGGTGACAGCGGTCTGGCGTCCGTGGTCACCACGCACCAGCACGGCGACCACTGGGGCGCGCTGCGCGAGGTCGTCGACGCCACCGGCGCACGGACGTACGCCGGGCGGTACGACGCCGAGGGCATCCCCGTCCCCACGGACGTACTGGTCGAGGACGGCGACACGTTGACCGTCGGCCGCGTCCGGCTGACCGCACGTCATCTGGTCGGGCACACCCCGGGCAGCATCGCGCTGGTCTACGACGACCCGCACGGGCACCCGCACGTCTTCACCGGGGACTGTCTCTTCCCCGGCGGGGTCGGCAACACCTGGGGCGATGCCGAGCGGTTCGGCACGCTGCTCGACGGCGTGCGGCGCAAGCTCTTCGACGCGTTGCCGGACGAGACCTGGGTCTATCCGGGCCACGGCTCCGACACCACGCTCGGCGCCGAGCGGCCGCACCTCGCCGAGTGGCAGGAGCGCGGCTGGTAGCGGCCGAACGCCCGGTTCCGGGCCCGGCGGGCGGATAGTCGCCCGCCGGGCCCGGGCCGTTATCGGCGGGTGTCCGACCGGTCCGCGACCGCCGGCGCCGCAGGCTCCCCGGTCTCCGGCCCGGCCGCCGCGGCGCGGCGCGAGGCCCGCAGGCTGGTCACCGTCGTGATGGCCAGCACCGCACAGATCACGCCCAGCGAGACCGGAATGCTGATCTCCGGGACGGCCACTCCCGACTCGTGCAGGGCGTGCAGCACCAGCTTGACGCCGATGAACCCGAGGATCACCGACAGGCCGTAGGAGAGGTGGACCAGCTTCTTCAGCAGCCCGCCGATCAGGAAGTACAGCTGCCGCAGGCCCATCAGGGCGAAGGCGTTGGCGGTGAAGACGATGTACGGGTCCTGGGTCAGGCCGAAGATCGCCGGAATCGAGTCCAGGGCGAACAGGACGTCGGTGGTGCCGATCGCCAGCATGACGATCAGCATCGGCGTCATCAGCCGCCGGCCGTTCTCCACGATGAACAGCTTGGTGCCGTGGTACCGGTCGGTGGACGGGAAGCGGCGCTCGACCGCCTTCAGGAAGCGGTTCTCCTCGAACTCCTCGTCCTCCTGGCCGGCCCGCGCCTCCTGGATCAGCTTCCAGGCGGTCCAGATGAGGAACGCGCCGAAGAGGTAGAACACCCAGGAGAAGTTGGCGATGATCGCCGCGCCGGCGCCGATGAACCCGGCGCGCAGCACCAGCGCGATCAGCACCCCGACCATCAGCACCCGCTGCTGGTAGACGGCCGGCACCGCGAACTTGCTCATGATCAGGACGAAGACGAAGAGGTTGTCGACGCTCAGCGACTTCTCGGTGATGAAGCCCGCGAAGAACTCGCCGGCCGGCGCGCTCCCGCCGAACACCAGCAGGCCGAGCCCGAACAGCACGGCGAGTCCCATCCAGACACCGGTCCAGACACCGGCTTCCTTGAGGGACACCTCATGGGGTTTGCGTCCGCCGATGAAGAAGTCGACGGCGATCAGGGCGCACAGACCGAGGATGGTCAGCACCCACAGGTTCAGGGAAACGTCCACTGCTCCTCCGGCAGGGTCATACGGCACACACAGCGTCGTCGCTGCCGGGGGACTCCGACGCCCCTCCGTACAAGAAATGGTAAAGGAGGTTCATGAAATGGCAAAGGAAAGGGTAAAGCCGCTGGTGAGGGGCTTGACCTTGAGCTGGCGAGGTCGGTGTCAGCCGGTCTGCGGGTCCGCGGCTCGGCGGGCCTCGGCGACGCGGTCCAGCACCCGGCGGATCACCTCGCTGCGCCGGGGCGCGAGTGGCGGCTCGTATATCCAGGCGTGGCCGACCCACGGATCGGCGAGATGGGTGTCCGGGACCGGCGTGAGCCGCAGCAGGGCGCGCCAGAGCGGGTCCAGGACCGGGCCGTACTCCCGTGCCCGGCTCCGGTCTGCGACCATCATCAGGTGGACCCCGACCGCGGGGCCCTCGTCGGCCAGATAGCGCAGCTGGTTCAGCGCGCGGTCGTCGAAGCCGTGCGGGAAGTCATGGACGATCAGCAGCTGCTCGGCCGGGTCCAGCTCCGGCGGCAGGGCCTCCGTCGCACGGTGGCGCACCGCCATCTGGAGGAGATCGACCCGCCGGGTCAGCGCCTCCAGCACCGCGGCCACGCCCCGGGCACCGGCGGCCGGAGGCTCGGGCAGCGCGCCGCTCTCCCGCAGCGGGGCCAGCGCCGGCCCGGCCGAGCCGGCGGGGTCGAGGACCCGGACGGCATACCCGCCCGGCGGGTGGGCGGCCAGCAGCCGGGCGGCGACCGCGACGGCGGTCTCCAGGGCGAGCCGCCCCAGCTCGGCCTCGTCGGGCGCCGCGTCGGTCAGCGCGCCGCCCAGCTCCCGGCGGCCGAACTCCCGCTCGGGGTCCCGCCCGGCACGGGGATACGGCCCGGGACCGCTGTCGATCCACAGTCCGCGCTCCAGGGGGAGCCGGACGAGCAGCGGAATGCGCAGCTCCGGGGCCTCGGGGAGGTGCAGATCGCCCAGTCGGACGGCCATCGGGGGCTGCCGCGGCACCTCGTAGGCGTGCCACACCGGGTTGTCCCAACGGGCGAGCGCGGGTGGCAGCGCGGGCTCCACCACCTCCGACTCGGCGGCGAGCTGGGCCAGGTCGCGGTCGAGGACGGCGCGGGCCCGGCCGATCAGGTCGGCGTGCCGGTCCCGGGCGGCGACGCGGGCGGCCTCTGTGGCGCCGCCCAGACGGGCGCGGGGGTCGGCGAGCGCCTCGTCGAGCTCCCGCTCCAGACGGGAGGCGGCGAAGCCGGCGGCGCCGCGGTACGCCGCGACCGACCGGGCCAGGTCCTCGAACATGCCCCGGACCTGGTTGTAGAGCCGCTCCTCCATGCTCCAGCCGTTGGCGTCACCGGCGACCGGGACGGCCGGGCCGTCCCCGCCTCCGGCTGCCGCGGGCGGGGCGGGAGCGGGCGGGGCCACGGGGGCGGCCGCGGAGGCGGCGGGGCGTCGGGGATGGCGGTAGTCGAGGCGGGCGCCGGCCGGCGGGGCACCGAGGTCGACCGCCGGGGCGTCGGGGGCACCGGGAGCACCGAGGGCCCCGGCGAGCGACTCGGCCTCCGGGGCGAAGGTGGTGGGCCCGGGGGCCGGTCGCTCGGGGCGGATCGCCGGCACCGGGTCGGGCGCGGCCGACGGGTCGGGGGCGGCCACCGCCGGGGCGCGTGAGGTGCCGGTCGCCTCCTCGATCCGCGCGGCCAGCTCCGCGGCCCCCGGCAGCCCCTGGTCGCGCAGCAGCTCCGCCAGCCCGCCGGCGTACCCCTGGCCCACGGCACGGATCCGCCAGGCGCCCCGTCGTCGGTACAGCTCCACGGCGACCAGCGCGGATTCGGGGCCCAGGCCGGTGACGGTGTACCCGGCGAGGGGGATGCCGTCGGGGGTCGTCACGGCGACGGACGGCGCGGCGGCGGCGCCGAAGCCGCGCGGTGCGCCGGGCCCGACCGGCAGCGCCAGCAGCACGCTCACCCGGTGCACCGCGCCGGGCAGCGCGCCGAGATCGACGGTGATGCGCTGTACGGCGGCCGGCCCGGAGGGCACCTCGACGCCCACGCGGCGGGGCGCGCCCGGATGGGCCACCGCCTCGGCGCCCGACAACCGGCCCTGTTCGTCGCCGAGCGTGACCCCGGCCAGGACGGGCCCGTCGGCCGCGATCCGGATCTCCACACGGGTGCGGTCCAGCGGGTGGTTCTGCCCCCGGACCAGCTCCGCCGCCATCGTTCTCCCCTTGCGTGTCGTACGGGTCGCTTCTCGCCGCCCGCGCCCCACCGGTCCGACGGCCCTGTCCCCGACCTTATGCAGGGGGCCGGGCCCGAGCGCGCCGAGCCCGGCCATCGTGGCGGATCTGCAACACATCCGGGCAGGTCCGCGGCCCGCCCGGTGCCCCGGGTCGGGCCGCCGCCGCTCCGCCGGTGCTCCCGCCGCTACTTCAGTCCGGCCTCCCTCATCTGCCGCAGCTCCCTCTTCAGCTCGCTGACCTCGTCCCGGAGCCGGGCCGCGACCTCGAACTGCAGCTCCGCGGCGGCGGCCCGCATCCGCTCGGTCAGCTCCTCGATCGTGTCGGCGAGTTCGGCGGCGGGCCGGTCCGTCAGGGCCTCGCCGCCCTTGCCGGCCTTGCCCTTGGCGGCCTTGCCCGCCTTCCCGGCCTTCCCGCCGAGCGCCGGGACCGGCGCCTTGCCCTTGCCGTCCTTGTCGCCGGGCTTGCGGTAGCCGCTGCCCAGCAGCTCCTGGGTGTCGATCTCCTCGCGGGCGAGGGTGGCGACGATGTCACCGATCTTCTTCCGGAGCGGCTGCGGGTCGATGCCGTTCTCCTTGTTGTACGCCAGCTGCTTCTCCCGGCGGCGGTTGGTCTCGTCGATGGCCTTCTCCATCGCCGGGGTGATCTTGTCGGCGTACATGTGGACCTGGCCGGAGACGTTACGGGCCGCCCGGCCGATGGTCTGGATCAGCGAGGTGCCGGAGCGCAGGAAGCCCTCCTTGTCGGCGTCCAGGATCGCCACCAGGGAGACCTCCGGCAGGTCCAGGCCCTCCCGGAGGAGGTTGATGCCGACCAGCACGTCGAACTCGCCGGACCGCAGCTCGCGCAGCAGCTCCACCCGCCGCAGGGTGTCCACGTCGCTGTGCAGGTAGCGGACCTGGATGCCGAGCTCCAGGAAGTAGTCGGTGAGGTCCTCCGCCATCTTCTTGGTGAGGGTGGTGACCAGGACGCGCTCGTCCTTCTCGGTGCGCTTGCGGATCTCGTGCACCAGGTCGTCGATCTGCCCGTCGGTGGGCTTGACCACCACCTCCGGGTCGACCAGGCCGGTCGGCCGGATGATCTGCTCCACGAAGCCGTCGCCGCGGGACAGCTCGTACGGGCCGGGCGTCGCGGAGAGGTAGACCGTCTGACCGACCCGGCCCAGGAACTCCTCCCACTTCAGCGGCCGGTTGTCCAGCGCGGAGGGGAGCCGGAAGCCGTGGTCGACGAGGGTGCGCTTGCGGGAGGCGTCGCCCTCGTACATGGCGCCGATCTGCGGGACGGTGACGTGCGACTCGTCGATGACCAGGAGGAAGTCCTCCGGGAAGTAGTCCAGGAGGGTGTTGGGCGCCGAGCCCGGCTCACGGTCGTCCAGGTGCATCGAGTAGTTCTCGATGCCCGAGCAGGAGCCGATCTGCCGCATCATCTCGATGTCGTACGTGGTGCGCATGCGCAGCCGCTGGGCCTCCAGCAGCTTGCCCTGCTTCTCCAGGGTGGCGAGCCGGTCGGCCAGCTCGGCCTCGATCCCGGCGATGGCCTTCTCCATGCGCTCGGGGCCGGCGATGTAGTGGCTGGCGGGGAAGACGTACAGCTGCTGGTCCTCGCTGATCACCTCGCCGGTGAGCGGGTGCAGGGTGGACAGCGCCTCGATCTCGTCGCCGAACATCTCGATCCGGACGGCCAGCTCCTCGTAGACCGGGAAGATCTCGATGGTGTCGCCGCGGACCCGGAAGGTGCCCCGGGTGAACGCCAGGTCGTTGCGGGTGTACTGAATGTCGACGAAGCGGCGCAGCAGTTGGTCGCGGTCGATCTCGTCACCGACCCTGAGGGGGACCATCCGGTCGACGTACTCCTGGGGCGTGCCCAGACCGTAGATGCAGGACACCGAGGCGACGACGACCACGTCCCGCCGGGTGAGGAGCGAGTTCGTCGCGGAATGGCGCAGCCGTTCGACTTCCTCGTTGATGGAGGAGTCCTTCTCGATGTACGTATCGGACTGCGGGACGTACGCCTCGGGCTGGTAGTAGTCGTAGTAGGAGACGAAATACTCGACGGCGTTGTTCGGCAGCAGTTCGCGGAACTCGTTGGCGAGCTGCGCCGCGAGGGTCTTGTTGGGCGCCATCACCAGCGTCGGGCGCTGCAGCTTCTCGATCATCCACGCGGTGGTCGCCGACTTGCCGGTACCGGTCGCGCCCAGCAGGACGACGTCCTTCTCACCACCGCGGATGCGCCGGTCCAGCTCGGCGATGGCCGCCGGCTGGTCGCCACTGGGCTGGTAGGAGCTGACGACCTCGAAGGGCGCCACCGTGCGTTCGATCTTTGAAACGGGCCGCATGGGATCCACCGTACGACCCGCCACTGACAATCGGTGCCGCATCGGATCTGACCTGCGGTTTCCCGAGGGCTTGCGGAGCGGCGGGGCGAGCGGACCGGCCGGCGGCCGGACAGTGGGGAACGCCGCCCGGCGCGATCATGACAGCCGGGGAGACGACCGAGGACCGGTGTCGCCGCGGCCGGCCAGGGGGTATGCCCGGGACTCGGCCGGCAAAAACGGTCATATGCGCGACGGGTGACTCACCGTCGGCCGAGATGCGCGGATGCCGCGGCTCCGGCAAGTTGGACGACGTCGGGACGTATGTCTGCTGCACGGCCATTTCGGGCACCCTGCAACTGCGACGCTCCGCACGGAATACCGGCCATTCTTCGTTCAGCGTCCGTCCACCGCACATCCCCCTCCCCCTCCGGCCCGGCTGCGAGCCTCCGACCGTCCGCCCCGTTCACCTCACTTCACGTCAGCTCACTTCCACGACGTCACGAGGAGTCCGTATGCGTATCCGCCCCGTCGTCGCCGTCGCCGGCGCGCTCATGGGTCTGTCCGCGTTCGCCCTGCCCGCCACCGGCGCGGCCGCGGCCCATGGGCATCCCCCTGTGGTGGTCGGCCATCGCGGCGCCGCGGCGTACGCGCCCGAGAACACGCTCGCCTCGGTCGACACGGCCGGCCGGCTCGGCATCGCCTGGGTCGAGAACGACGTCCAGCGCACCAAGGACGGCGAGCTGGTCGTCCTGCACGACACCTCGCTGGCGAGGACGACCAACGTCAAGAAGGTCTTCCCGGACCGCTCCTCGTGGAACGTCGGCGACTTCACCCTCCGTGAGATCGAGAAGCTGGACGCGGGCAGCTGGTTCGGTGCGAAGTTCAAGGGCGAGCGGGTGCCGACCCTGGAGGAGTACCTGGAAGAGGTCGAGGACAACGGCCAGAACCTGCTGATGGAGCTGAAGAACCCCGAGCTCTACCCGGGGATCGAGCGGCAGGCGCTCCGGGAGCTGCGCCACGACGGTTGGCTCGACCAGGAGCACCTCAAGCGCCGCCTGATCGTCCAGAGCTTCAACGCCGACGCGATCAAGAAGGTCCACCGCCTGAACCCGGCGATCAAGACGGGCTTCCTGGGCAGCCCCTCGGTGGCCGACCTGCCCAAGTACGCCGCCTACTGCGACCAGATCAATCCGCCCCACACGGCCGTCACCCGTAAGTACGTCAAGGCGGTGCACGCGCTCCAGGGCCCGCACCACAGGCGGCTGGAGCTCTACACCTGGACTGTCGACGACGCCAAGGCCGCGGTCAGCATCGCCGACCTCGGCGTCGAGGGGCTCATCAGCAACAAGCCCGACGTGGTGCGCAAGGCGCTCGGCGGCACCGACTCCTGACCGTCCCGGCGCGGCGGGAAGCGGGTTCGGCGGTGGCCGTCGGACCGTTCCCCGCCGCGTTGTCAGTGGCCGGTCCTAGTCTGGGCACGTGACGAACACAGAGCACGGTCCAGCGCCGGCCGCGGCGCCGGACGCCGCCCCGGAGGCGGCCGTCCCGGCCCGCCGCGACTGGGCCTGGGCGCACCTTCGGACCCCGATCGGCCCGCTGCTGCTCGCGGCGACCCGGGAGGGCCTGGTCCAGGTCGTCTTCCATGCCGACGAGCGGAAGGCCCGGCGGGCACTGGCCCGTCTGGAGTACGCCTTCGGCGGGCCGCCGCTCCCGGAGATACCGCATCTGGCGACGGCCGCCGCCGAGCTCGCCCGCTACTTCGCCGGCGAGCTGCGCACCTTCACGGTCCCGCTGGACTGGTCGCTGTCCGGGGGCTTCAACGCCCGGGTGCTGCACGCGCTGGCCGACGGCGTGGCGTACGGCAGCGTGGTCGGCTATCAGGACCTCGCCGACCGGGTCGGGGAGCCGGGCGCGGCCCGGGCGGTGGGCGCGGCGATGGGTTCCAACCCGCTTCCCGTGGTCGTCCCCTGCCACCGGGTCGTCGCCAGCGACGGCGGGATCGGCGGCTTCGGCGGCGGTCTGGAGACCAAGCGGCTGCTGCTGGCCCTGGAGGGCGTGCTGCCCGCTCCGTTGTTCTGAGCGCCGGCCCGGCCGCCGTCCGGCCGCTTCCGTCCCGTATCCCGTCCGTGCCACCGGAATCCGTCCCGCCGGCCGGCACCGTGCCACGAAGGGCCGCGCATGTCCCGTCAGATCGCCCTGCTCCGCGGTATCAACGTCGGAGGCCACAACTCCTTCCCCAAGGCCCGCCAGCTGGAGCTGGCCCGCTCCCTGGGGCTGGCGGACGTCACCGTCCTGCTGCAGACGGGCAACATCGTCTTCGCCGATCCGGGGAGGCCGCCGGAGGAGACCGCCCGGCGGTTCGAGGAGCGGATCGCGGCCGAGCTGGGCCTGACGGTGCCGGTGCTCGTGCGGACCCGCGACGAGCTGGCCGCCACGGTCGCCGGGAATCCGTTCCCGTCGGCCGTGCCGGAGCCCAAGACCCTGCACGTGACGTTCCTGTCGGAGGCACCGACCGACACCGCCCGGCTGGACGCGCTCGACCAGGACGCCTACGCGCCGGATCAGTTCCGGTTGATCGGCCGCGAGCTGTTCCTGTGGTGCCCGGGCGGCATCGGGCGCTCCAGGCTCGCCGAGGCGGTCGGCCGCGCCCGGCTCGGGGTGACGGCCACCGCGCGCAACTGGAACACCGTCACCAAGCTGCTGGCGCTGGCCGACGCCTGACCACCCGGCCGACGCGTCCCGACCCGCCGGGCCTCAGTGCCAGCCGTGGAGTTCCCGCAGCCGGTTGGCGACGAGGTTGAAGCGGCCCCGGTCGAGCGCGCACGCCTCCCGCCGCATGCCGTGCGGGTGGACCCGCAGCACCCGGTCCACGGCGACCCAGGAGTCGCGCCCCGCGCGGTCCCAGGGGCCGGCGCCGATCGCCACCCAGTCCCGGTCCTCGTTGTGCCGCTTGCTCGACAGCTGCACGGCCAGCAGCGTTCCCGCCGTCTCCCGGGCCACGACCAGGACCGGTCGGTCCTTGCCGCGTCCGTCGTTCTCCTCGAACGGGACCCAGGTCCAGACGATCTCGCCGGGGTCCGGGTCGCCGTCCGGGTCGGGCGCGTAGGCCATCGCCACGGCGCCGACGGCGCGCGGCGGGACCTCGACGGTGGCGGTGGGCCCCTGGCTGCCGGGCAACGGCGCGTGCTCGTCTGCTGCGTTGAACGAAGTGGTCATCCCCCGCACGCTACCGGCCGCGCCGAACGCCCTGATCAGCGGGGAGCGTTCGGCCGTCCACGGTCGACTGTCAGTGGTCGGCCGTACGGTTTTTTCAGCGGGGCGGTCGCCGGGACCGCCCGGGAGGGGGCGCGATGTACGGGGCCAGGACGCATCCGGAGTTATCTCAAGAGGGCCGCAGGGCAGAGGAGTCGGGCGGGGACCGTGCGCACGGCACCGCGGTCGCGGCCCGTCCCGGGCGGTTCGCGCACCGGCCGTTCGCCCGGCGGCCCGACCGGTCAGCCGGGCGCTCCGCTCCAGGCCGGCCGGCGGGGGTCGTCGGCCCGGACGACGACGTCCGCGGACTCCTCGGGCCGGACCTCGGCTTCGTAGCGGGCGAACGCCGGCAGCGTCCAGCGCTGGTCCTCCGGGGTGCGGCGGGCGAGCGCCCCCGGCGACAGCTTCAGGTGCACCGAGAGGTCGAAGGGGAACCACTGCCCGAGCAGCAGCGGGCCGTGCAGCAACACCAGGCCGCCGGGCGGCAGTTCCACGTAGGCGCTGCGCGTCGCCCGGTCCGCCTCCGGGTCCCACAGGTCGGGGAGCACCCGCCCGGTGCCGCCCGGCTCCAGCGGCTGGAAGATCTCGCGCCACAGGGCCCGCCGGTCGAACCACTCGTCGTAGTAGGCGTCCGGGTCCTCACGGCCGTACTCCAAGCGCAGCGAGGCGGGCCGCAGGAAGCCGTGGGCGCCGGCCTTGTGCACCGCACGCCCCCGGAGGCGCAGCGCCTCGGCGAGCCGATCGGCGAGGTCGCCGGGGGCGGCTGCGGGAGCCCCGTCAACCGCCACCCGCAGCCAGGGGCTCCCGTCGTGCGCCGTCAACGCGTCGATGCGCGCGGCGAGCGCGTCGGTGAGCCGTTCCCAGGTGATCGCTTCGAGCCGCACCCGGCCATTCTGCCCCGCCGGCGGACGGCGGGCCGCCGGGGTCAGCGGGATTGCGGTCCGCCGGGCGGGGTGCCGCGGTGGTCGAAGACGACACCGGCCTGCACCACGGGGCCGGTCATCACACCGCCGCTGATCGTGTTGTGCACGTCCCGCACGACGCTCTGGGTGCCCTGGGGCGCCATCTCGTCGAGCAGTCGGCGCAGTTCGGCCGCCGCGGCCGGGTCCTCCGCGAGCAGTCGCCGCAGCCGGGCCTTCCAGACCACGGCCACCCCCTGGGGCACCTCCTCGTCGCCGTCCTCCCGGGCGCTGATGACGTCGGTGCGCGCCTGGTCCAGCTCGCGTTCGACCTCCGCCTCCTCCTCCGCGCCGCGGCGGCGGGCGAGCACGGCGGCCATCCGCCGGCGGACCGTGGCCCAGCCCTCGGTCGCCATCTGCTGCACCAGCGTCGTCGCCCCGGCCGTGGCGAGCGCCACCAATTCCGCTTCCATCGGACCCCCTTGGATGTCGTGCGCGCCGTGTGCCGCGCGTGGTGCCACGGTAGAGAGGCGGACGGCCTCATGAACAGCCGCCCGGCCGTGCGCCGCGATCCGGGTTCAGCTGTGCGTCGGCCCGGCCGCTCCGTCGCGGCTGAGCACGGCCGCCGCCTCCTTCGTCGCCTCGACGACGCTGTCGGGGGCTTCCGGCATCACGGTCTTCTGCTTGAGCAGCAGCACCGCGCCCATGATGGCCCCGTCCCACATGATCGGTGCCGCGCAGGAGTTCCAGCCGGCCATGCACTCCTCGTAGCCGAGCGCGTGGCCGAGGTCGCGGACCTCCGCCAGGGAGGCGAGCAGCGCGTCGTTGTCCCGGTAGACGCCCGGGCCGGCCTGTTCGGGGACGGGCTCCGCCAGCACCCGCTGCTGGAGGACCTCGGGGAGGTAGGCGAGGATGGTGCGCCCGGAGGCGCCGGTGCGCAGGGAGCGGGTCACGGACAGCACGTCGCGCGGTGTCATGCCCAGTTCGGCGAGGTCGGAGTCGCCGACGGCCATGTCGACGCACTGCCGCTGCGCGCCGGAGAACGGCGCCACCATGTAGAGGAAGACCAGCCCGTTGTCGCTCGCCTCGCGCAGTTCGGCGAGGACCGTCTGCGCGCCGTCGAGCCGGTGGTCGAGCGCGGTGAAGGCGAGCTGGGCGGCGGAGGTCCGCAGCCGGTAGAGGCCGCGGTCCACCCGCTCGAAGATCCGCTGGTAGATGCCGGACTGCAGGATGCGGTAGACGACGGAGTCGTCCAGGCCGGTGAACTCCGCGATCTCACCGGGCCCGTGGGCGGATCCGCCCAGCTCGGCGAAGGCCGTCTGGACGAGGAAGACCCGTTCGGCATGGCCGGATCCCGACGTCCGGGAGCCGGCGGCGGCCGCGCTCCTGGATGCCTGGCCGGTGCGCTGCGCGGCCTCCGGAGCCGTGGACTGCGACGCTGCGGTGCGATGGCCCATCGTGTGCTCTCTCCCTTGGCAGTGATCCGCGCCCGAAGGCGCACGGCGTGTGCGGTGCTCGGTGTCCCACCCCTGAGGGCACCGGCGTCAGCGGGTGACGTCGAGGGCGAGTTTCCCGGTCGGTGTGCGGGCGGCGAGGTCGTGGTGCGCCTGCACCGCGTCCCCGAGCGCGTAGGTGGCGCCGGTCAGTGTCGTGAGGGAGCCGTCGGCGACGGCGTCGAACAGCGCCCGCATGGAGGTCGGCAGCGCCGTCCGGTCGGCGTAGAGCTGAGGCAGCCAGAAGCCCGAGACGGTGAGCGAGCGCTCCATCAGTTCCCGGGTGGAGACGTTCGCCAGCTCGCCGCCGGCGAAACCGTAGACGGCGAGCCGGCCGCGCGGTGCGACGGCGGCCAGGGTCCGGGCGAAGGTGGCGCCGCCGGTCATCTCCAGCGCCGTCTCGACCGGGCCGCCGGCCGCGTCCAGGATGCGCTCGGTGAGGTCCTCGGCGGTGGAGTCGACGACCGCGTGGGCGCCCAGGTCCAGGGCGAGTCGACGCTTGGCCGCGGTGCCGGCGAGGCCGATGACCTTCGCGCCGGCGCGCGCCGCGAGCTGGACGGCCAGCGTGCCGACCCCGCCGGCCGCAGCCGGGACGACGACGCTCTCGCCCTCGGTGAGGCGCAGCGCGGTGAAGAGCAGGTGCCAGGCGCTGTTGCCCTGGAGGGCCAGCGCGACCGCCTGCTCGTCGCTGACGGCGTCGGGGATGTCCCAGGTGACGCGGCGGTGCAGCAGGGCCCGTTCCGCGTATCCGCCGCCGCGGGTGAGCCCGACCACGCGCCGGCCGCCGTCGACGGTTCCGACGACCTCGTTGCCGGGTATGTAGGGAAGTTCGACCGGGGCGAGGTAGGTGTCGCCGCGGACGTGCACATCGGCGTAGTTGACACCGGCCAGGGTGACGTCGACGAGCGCGTGCCCGGCGCGGGGCGTCGGCTCCGGGGCGTCCTCCAGGCGGAGCACGTCCGGGCCGCCGAATTCTCGCATCACGATCGCGCGCACGACTCTCCCTCAGATTCTCCGGTGCGGTGCCCGCACAGGGTAGGCACGGCGGCGGCCGGCCCGCCGCATCCCGATCATTTCGCGCCAACCCTTCGGACTTTTCGGGACCGATGGACTTCCGGCCGCCCCCGATTCCCGGAGGTTTTCTCGCTACGCGAGAAAACAGGGGAGCGTTTTCAGTCCATTGCACCGTTTTGGTGTAGATCTACCCGGCGGTATGCGGCGGGTGGCTCCCACACATCTCTCACTCGATTCCGGCTACCAGAAGTGATCGCCGCCGCCTACGATCCGGACGTGTGTCCGCCGTTGACGAGATCCGACGGCCGCGTTCCCCAGGGCGGAGCATGGCGCGCGAGGCAGCGGTGCCGGCCCGTCCCACCCGGTGATCCGGGTGGGGAGTGGCGGAGGACGGGGCTCGGGTCTCGCCGGGGCGGGCACGGCCTGAGGGGGAATCATGATGGGGAAATCGGGGGGCGGCAGGCCGGCGTTCGCGCCGGCCTGCCGGGACCCACAACGGGCTCTGCCTCTTCCGCCGGCGCCTCTGCGCATGCTGCGGACCGCGTCTGCTTCCCTGCCGTCGCTGACCATACGGGTCACCGACGCCGCCGACGCCGTCATCGCCGCCGCGCGCCGTCACACCCGGCCATACGCCGCGCCGCCCTTTCTGGACGCGGCCCGGCCCCGCCGGGGGCTCGCGCGCCACCGCCGAGAAAGGGACCGCCCATGAACGCGTCGAGCAGTACGCCCAGCGCCGGGCTCCAATTCACGCACCCGTACCTCGCCGTGGTGCTCGGCGGCGGATTCACCGGCATGCTCGCCGCCGCCGCGCTGTCCGAGTACGCCGATGTGGTCGTGGTCGAGCGGGAGCAGCTGCCGCGCACCCCCGTGCTGCCCACGGATCTTCCGCAGCCGCGGCACACCCACTTACTGGCGGCGGACGGCGCCCGCGTCGTGGAGAGCCTGCTGCCCGGCACCATCGACGGCTGGCTGACCGCGGGCGCCCGTCTGCTCCCGATGCCGTCGGAGCCCACCGGTCCACTGCTGCCCGGCCGGCCCGTCCGACGGGCCCGTACCCGGCAGGTGTTCGCCTGTTCCCGTGATCTGCTCGACCGGGTCCTGCGCGAGCAGGTGCCGGCCCTCCCTGGGGTGCGGGTCCTCGACGGCACGGACGCCGAGCGGCTGACCGGCACCGCCGAACACGTCACCGGCGTGTGGGTCCGGGACACCACCAGTGGCGAAACGTACCGCCTGGACGCCGATCTCGTGGTCGACGCCACCGGCCGCTCCTCCACCACGCCGGACCGGCTGTCGGCGCTGGGGCTGCCCACCGTCCCCGAGGACGTCCGGGACCCCGGCATCGTCTGCGCCACCCGCGTCTTCCGCGTCCCGGCCGGATACGAGAACTGCTCGGTGCTCACCGCCCGTTCGGGCCCCGGTCGGGCCGGCGGCGCGGCCGGCAGCGCCCCCGCCCCCGAATCGCCGGTCCCGACCGCCCGGACGGCGACGCTGGTCCCCATCGAGGACGGACGCTGGCTGGTCACCCTCACCGGCGCCGGCGAGGAGAGCCCCTCCGAACGCGCCGACCGCTTCGTGCCGTTCGCCCGCGGGGTCCACACGGCCATCGCCGACCTCGTCACCGACGCCGAGCCGCTGAGCGAGGTGCGGCTGACCCGCGGCACCTCCAGCCGCCGCCACCGCTACGAGCAACTGGCGCACTGGCCCAGCGGGTTCCTCGCCCTCGGCGGCGCCGTGGCCTCGGTCAACCCGGACTACGGCCAGGGGCTGTCGCTCGCCGCCCATGGCGCCGCCGCGCTGCGCGCGGCGCTGCGGCGGTACGGCCTGGACGATCCGACGCTGGCCCGCAGGGTGCAGCGCACCGTCGGCGGGCTCGTCGAGGCACCATGGGTGCTGGCCACCGGCGCCGAACCGGTGCCGTCCCCGCGCCCCGGCGCGCCCCGGACGTCGCTGGCCATCCGCGTCGTACGCGGCGCCATGAGCGGACTGCGCACCCCGGCCGCCGGCCTGCCACCGGTCTGCCGCGCCTACGTCGACGTGGTCACCCCCGCCGTCCCGGTCGCGCGTCTGCCGCGCCCGTTCACCCCGCCAGCGGCGTCCGCGGTGCGGTCGCCGGACCTCGACACCCCGGACAGCACGGACGCGCCGTCCGATCTGCCGTCCCTGTTCACCGCCCCCGCCGCGGCGCTCACCGTGCCACCGGCCCCGGCCGCGCCTGCCGGCCCCGGGCCCGGCCCCGACGTCGAGCGGGCTCCCCGCCGGCTGCCCCGCCCCCTCGGCTTCGGCCCGGCGTCGCTGCGGCTGCGTCGGCTCAACGGCGGCAGGCGGAAGCCCGACGGCGCCTGAGGCCCGGACCGGGCCCCGGCGCGGCGCCGGGCCTGAACTACCGTGGGCCCCGGACACGCCCGCTCACCGGTGGCCCGGCCGTCGGTGAGCGTCACCATAAAGGGGTTGCGGAATACGGTGATACGCGCTAATCGCAGTCTGGCCGCGAACCGCGAACCGCGAACCGCGAACCGCGAACCGCGAACCGCGAACCGCGAACCGCGAACCGCGAACCGCGAACCGCGAACCGGGGATGGGGCGGGCGGAGGCGGCGGCGCCGGTGGAGGGGCGTCCGGGGCTGCGGCTGACACCACCCACGGGCTGCTGCCGCCGCTGCGGGTGCCGGTGGGCGACGATCCCGAACGGTGGCGGACCTTCCCCGGCGAGCGGCTGGTCGTCGCCATCGCCCGGACCGTCACCTCCACCGTCCGGGTCCTCGACGTCCTCCGCCCGGTGCTGCGCGACGACCCGCGGGTCCATCTGGTCTTCGCCTTCGACCCCACCTCCGCCTTCAACGACGGCGTCCACGCCCTGCTCCGCTCGGTCGGTGCCCGGGTGCTGCCGTGGCACCAGCTCCCCCGGATCGATCCCCACCTGATCATCACGGCGACCGAGAACGCCGACCTCACCACCGCGCCCCACACCTGCCCGGTACTGGTGCTGCCGCACGGCGTCGGCTTCCACAAGGTCGTCCCCGACTCCCGCAGCGACCGGGACCGGCTGGCCGGCGTCGTCCCGGACGAGCTGCTGCGCAGTGGCCGCGCCCGGCTCGCGATCTCCCACCCGGACCAGGCGGCCCAGCTCGCCGCCGCCCACCCCGCGACCGCCGGTCGCACCCTGCTCGTCGGCGACCCCTGCTATGACGCGCTGCTCGACGGACGGGCCCTGCGCGGACAGTACCGCCGGGCGCTCGGCGTCGAGGACGGGCGCCGCCTGATCATGCTCAGCTCGACCTGGCGCGACCACTCGGTCCTGGGCCGGGACGCCGCCCTCCCGGCCCGTCTGCTCGCCGAACTCCCGTTGGACGACTACGCCGTGGCACTGGTCACCCACCCCAACATCACCTCCGCCCACGGCCGTCACGCCCTCCGGTCGCACCTCGACTCCGCGCACGACGCCGGACTGCTGACCATTCCACCGACCGCCGGCTGGCAGGCCACCCTGCTCGCCGCCGACCTGCTGATCGGCGACCACGGGTCGGTGACCTTCTACGGAGCGGCGCTCGGCACCCCCCTGCTGCTCGGCGCGTTCGGCGACGACGAGGCCGTCGCCGGAACCCCCATGGCGGAGCTGGGCCGGATCGCCCCGCGCCTGGGTTCCGACGCGCCGCTGCGACCGCAGATCGAGCGGGCACTCGGCATGGGCCGGGCGGCCGGCGACGACACCGCAGAGCGGCTGCGCAAGGTCGGCGAGAGCGCCTTCGCCGCCCCGGGTCGGGCGCTGGCGCTCCTGCGATCGGCCGTCTACGACCTGCTGGACCTCTCCGAGCCGGCCGGCCCGCCACCGCGCCGCGCACCAGAGCCACCGGTCCCGCAGGACCGCCCGGAACCGACCACCGCCTGCCACGTCCACACCTCCCTCACCGAGGACCCCGACGGGACGGACGGCCCGCGGATATCCGTCGAACGCACCCCGGCCGCGGTGGCCGCCCACTCGTGCGGGGCGCGCGGCGATGCCCCCGAGGGCCCGTTCCGCCATCTGTCCTGCGCGGACGACGAGCGCGACCGGCAGTGGCCGGAGAGCGCATCCGTCCTGGTCCGCCGGGATCCGGCCGACACCGTCGTGGCCGCCGACCGGTGGATCGACGACACGCTCGCCCGCTACCCCGGCTGTCTGCTCGCCGCCGTCACCGTCGGCGGTCGCGGCTGTCGGGCCGGTCTGCGCGACGGCCGGACGGTCGAGGTGACCGCCACCGGCCGGTTGGACGACGTCACCGTCCTGGCCTCCGCCGTCTACGCCTGCCTGCGCACCGGACGGCCGCCGGAGGGCTTCGCCACCCTCGCGCTCGGCGAGCGCACCGAGGACGCGGTGCTCCGCCTCACCCGACGGGCGAGCCGGCCGCGCCCCGGCGACTGACGGACCCGCGTGCGGAGGGGCGCTCCCCCGGTGCTCCGGCCCGCCGCTCCGTCCGCGTCATTCCTTGGTGCCGTCGGCGGTGGCGTCCGTCAGCCTGCGGCGCAGTTCCGCGGCGCGCGGGCCGCCGCCCGCCTCGTATATCTCCAGGGCCCGGGTCAGATGGCGCCGCCAACGCTCATGATCACCGCACTCCTCGGCCAGCTCCGCCAGCGTCTCGCACACCTGCGCCTCGTAGTGGACGGCGCCGCGCTCGCGCAGCATGGCGACGGCCTCCTCCAGGGCCGCCACGGCCTCCGCGATCTGCCCCAGGTCGCGGCGTACGCCCCCGATGGCGGCCAGCGCACGGGCGCCCATCCGCCGGTCGTCGAGGGCCGTGAACCCGTCGTAGGCGTCCTGCAGGGTGGCCCGGGCCTCCTCGGTGCGGCCGACGGCGTGTTGGGCGCAGCCCATGAAGAAGCGGCCGATGGCGATGCCGCGCTCGTCTCCCGCGGCGCGGTAGTAGACCATCGCCTCCTCGTAGGTGGTCACGGCGCGGGCCGGGTCGCAGCGGTCCCAGTAGCGGCCGTGGAACTCCCGGACGGAGGCGCGCAGCAGGGTGTGGCCGGACTCGTCCGCCCGGGCGACGGCGGTCTCCAATTCCCGGCGGGCCCGGCGCAGTTCGTCGCGGTCCATCAGAGGGCGGGACAGCAGTGCGCGCAGTCGGGCCTCGGCGGCGGGGTTGCCGTCCTCGGCGGCGTGCCGGGCGCCCAAGTCGCCGCTTCTGACCCAGTCATTGAGGTATCTGCGGTTGAGGAAGAGCGCGGTCAGCGCCTCGGCGAGCTCCCACACCCGACGGTGCCATCCGTGGTCGGCGGCGGCCTGCTGGGCGGACAGCAGCTCGCCGCGCCAGGCGTCCAGCCAGTCGAGCGCCTCGCCCCGGTGGGCGAAGGCGGTGGCCCGGTCGGCCTCGCCCAGCCGATCGGTGTAGGCGCCGATGCGCATCCGGCGACCCATGACGGCGAGATCGGCCTGGGCGGCGCGGGTGAGCAGGTGGTCCACGACGCGGGCCACGGCGGCCGTGCGCTCGGCCTCGTCGTCGTCCTGGGCGGCCCGTTCGCGGGCGTGCAGGCGCACCAGGTCGTGGAACTCGTAACGCCCGTCGGCGGTCATCGTGATCAGGCTCGCGGTCTCCAGGACGTCGAGCTGCTCGGCGGCGTGGGCGACGGTCGTCCCGGCTGCCGCGGCGGCCGATCCGGCGTCCCAGTGGCGTCCGGGATGCAGGCCCAGCAGGCGGTAGAGCCGCGCGGCGGGTACGGGCAGTGCCGCATAGGCCACGCCGAAGACAGTGGACACGGTGCGCTCCCCTCCCCGGCGCAGGGCGTCCAACCGGCGCCGGTCGTCGGCCAATTCCTCGGCCAGCGCGGCCACCGGCAAACGTGGATGCATCACCAATCGCGCGGCGGCGACCTGCAGGGCCACCGGCAGTCCGCCGCAGCTCGCGACGATCCGCCGGGCCGCGGCCTCACCGCCCGCCGCGATGCGCTCCTCCCCGCACAGCCGGCGGAGGAGTTGCAGCCCGTGCTCCGGCGACAGCGGTTCCAACGGCATCAGGCGGGCGCCGTCGCCGAGCAGTTCCCCGAGCATCGACTGGCTGGTCGCGAGGACCACGCTGCCGGGGGCGCCCGGGAGCAGCGCCCGCACCTGCGCCGGTTCGGTGACGTCGTCGAGGACCATCAGCACCCGCTTGTCCGCCGTCAGGGTGCGCAGCATGCCGGTCAACTCGCCCAGGCTGGCGGGCAGATAGCGGTCCTCGACGCCGAGTGCCCGCAGGCAGCGGCTCACCCCGGCCGAGACGTCGCCGCCCGCCTGGGCCCGCAGCTCGGCGAAGTCCACGTAGAACTCGCCGCCGGGGAACCGGCCGCGCTCCTCGTGCGCCCATCTCCGTACGGTCGCGCTCTTGCCCACCCCGGGCAGGCCGCTGAGCACCGCCAGGCCGCCGCCGGCGCCCACCCAGCCGTCGATCTCCGCCAGCACCGGCTCGCGGTCGACGAACTGCGGCGACCCGGCCGGCACCTGCCGCGGCACCGGTTGCTCCGGCCGCGGCATCTCGATCCGCACGCCGCCCTCGATCACCCCGGCCTGGATCACCGGGCCGTGCGCGGTGCCACTGAAGTCGTTCCGGACGCGCTCGGCGTCCGCGCCGTCGTCCCCCACGCCGGTCCCCCTCATCTTGGTCGACTCCGTACGGGAAAACGCTACTTGACGCCACTGACAACGCGGCGCGGCGGTGCGTCGCGCGGACACCGCCTTCGTCTCCCTCCCCCAGCTCCCGATCGCAACCGGTCGACAGCGGGAAAATCGGTCGCCGGTCGACAGCGGCTCGATCACAGTGGATCCGGGACTCCGGCCGGGCGACGCCCGGCACGGAGCGCCTCACCACGGAAACAGCAACGGGAAACGGGGGGACGGCATGTCGACGCTGCGCGTCACGGTCGAGGAACTGACGGTCCATGAGCATCCCAACGCCGACGCGCTGGAGCTCGCGCAGGTGGGCCTGTACAGGGCGGTCGTCGCCAAGGGGGCCTACCGGACGGGTGACTTCGCGGTCTACATACCGGAGCAGGCGGTGCTCCCGGAGGGGCTGCTGGCCGAGCTGGGCCTGACGGGCAGGCTGGCCGGCGCCGCCGCCAACCGGGTCAAGGCGATCCGTCTGCGCGGCGAGCTGTCCCAGGGCATCGTGTGCCGCCCGCGGGCGCTGGCCGGCGTCGATCTGGCCCGCGCGCACCGGGACGGCACGGACTTCGCGGCGGAGCTCGGGATCGTGAAGTGGGTCCCGCCGGTGCCGATTTCGATGAGCGGGGACGTCGAACCGGCGCCGGATCTGCTGCCGTGGATCGACATCGAGAACCTGAAGCGGTATCCGACGGCGTTCCCCGAGGGCGAACCGGTGGCGGTCACCGAGAAGGTGCACGGCACCGCCTGCAGCCTGACCTACCACACCGGCGACGGCCGGGTACAGGTGACGTCCAAGGGGCTGGGCGCCCAGCGACTGGCGCTGGCCGAGGCCCCCGGGAACCTGTACTGGCGGGCGGTGCGCGGGCACGGCCTCCCGAAGGTCGCCGCGGAACTGGCCGGGGAGCTGGGGGCATCGCGGGTCGGCATCTTCGGCGAGGTGTACGGCGACGGCGTCCAGGACCTCGGCTACGGCGCGGACGGCCGGCGGGGAGTTCCGGGGTACGCGGTCTTCGACATCGCGGTGGCCGACGGCGACGGGGTGCGGTGGCTGGATCCACAGGAGTTGACGAGGGTCCTGAACGGGCGGCTTCCGGTGGTGCCGACGCTGTTCAGCGGCCCGTACGAGGCACAGCGGGTACGGGAGTTGGCCGAGGGCCGCGAGACGGTGTCCGGGCGGGCGGTGCACCTCCGGGAGGGGGTGGTGATCCGTCCGCTGTCCGGCCGCCACAGCACGGAACTGGGCGGACGGGCCATCGCCAAGATGGTCGGCGACGCCTATCTGACCCGCAAGGGCGGCACGGAGTACGAGTAGCCGGGCGACGCCCCGCCCGCGCCGCCCGCGCCTCCTTCGACGCCGCGGGGCGGATCAGCTGCTTCCACTTGTGGTGCTCTCCTGGGACGCCGCCCGGTGTCCCAGGAGGCGCCGGGCGAGGGCGAGCGTGGCGTGCGGATCGCGGGCGGGGCCGGGCGCCGCCGTGCGGTGGACGGGGAGCCGTTCGACGGTGGCGGCGCCGGTGCCGGCCTCCAGCGCGGGGGCGTAGCCCGCGGCGCGCAGGGCGTCCAGGGTGGCGGCCGGCGGGCGGGCACTGACCAGGACGGTCGGGGCGAGGGCACGCAGCTCCAACGCGCGCAGGGCGTGGTGGGCGGCGAGTTCGGCGATCAGGGACTCGTCGTCGGAGCGGATGCAGCAGGCGGCGGGCACCACCCGCATCCGGCCGTGGGTGCGGGCGGTGTCCTGGACGAGGTAGCCGAGGGGCTGCGGCAGGGTGCCGGTGGCCGAGGCGGCGGTGAGGGCGTCGCGGAGGGTGGCGGCGGTGTGGCCGGAGTCCAGCGCGCGGCGGACGGACCCGGGGGTGAAGCGCCAGGTCACGGCATGGCCCTCGGACTCGCGGTCGGCTGCGGAGGTGAGCAGGTCGGCGAGCGCGGGGGCGGGCCGGCCGGGCACGACGGCGGTCAGGTCGGCCTGGAGATGGGCCTGTTCGACGGGCGGCGGGAGCAGGTCGCGCAGCGGCTCGTCGAGGTCCGTCGGGTCGGCGAGCAGGGCCCGGCCGAGCGGGGTGAGGGTGCCGTGGGCGGTGAGCCCGAGGGAGGCCGCCTCGTGGAGGGTGTGGAGGGCGCGCTCCTCGGCCGTCGGCTGCTCGGTGACGGCGAGCGGACGGTGCCAGTCCGCCGTCCTGAGCAGGTGCCGCAGGGACACGAGGACGGCCTCGTCCTCCGGTGAGCCGGGCAGCGGCAGGGGCGGGCACGTCGGGCCGGCGGCGCCCGTGGGGACCTCGGCCAGGGCGGCGAGGAGGGCGTGCCGGAGCGCGGGGGCGTGCCGGTCGTGGCCACGGATCAGGGCGGTCGGGGTCTCGCCGAACGGGGTGTGGGTGGGGACGTCCCAGAGGGCGTACCAGGCGGCCAGGACGGGCGCGAGGCGGGCGCCGGGCGGGCGGCCGAGCCAGTCGTCGTAGGCGTGGGTGGGCAGCGCGGTGATCCCCGACGGGCTGCGGGTCAGCGCGATCAGGCCCGCGGCCAGGGCGAGATCGAGCAGGAGTCGGGTGTGCGGTTCGGTGGCGCCGGCCGCCTTGGCCAGGCGCTTGACCTCGCGGACGGTCAGCCCGCCTGATTTGCGGAGCGTGGCGGGCTCGGTGGCCAGGGAGGCGAGCAGCCGCTCCACAGTGGCGGCCAGGTGCGCCGCGGACGCCTGGGACTCGTCGTGCGCCGAGGTCCGCGGGGCGGGCACGGTCGGGGCGCCGGGACGCCGGTCGTGCGGCGCGGCGCCCTCGGGGAAGGGCGCCGGGGCGTGCGGCGTGAACGGGCCGAGGTCGTGGGCGGCGAGGAGTTGCGGGACGCGCGGCGGCACGACGACGGCGCCGTCCTCGGTGGCGGCGGCGAGGCCGTCCATGCAGAGGGCGTCCAGGGCGGCTTCGGCGACGCTCCGCCCGGCTCCGGGGGCGGTGGCGCCGAGCGCCGCGTAGATGTCCTCGGGGAGGACCGGTTCACTGGCCAACTGCGGGAAGGACAGTCGGTGGGCCATCAGGGACTGGTAGTCGGCGCCCGGGGCGGGGGCGGCGGGCGCGGCGGCGTCCCGGGCGGCCCGCTGCTGGCTGATGCGGGCCGCGGTGGCGAGCACCTGCAGCCGGGGGTGATCCAGGTGCAGCACCACGTGGTGGAGGGTTTCGTAGGACCACAACGCGCCTGCCAGACCGCGGAGTTCGGTGGGCGCGGGCCGGCGGGCGAGCGGCTCGGCGTGCCGGGTGAGGAGTGCGGCGAGCTGTTCGGGGGTGCGCTGCGCGAGCGAGCGGGTGAGTGCGTCGAGACCTTCCACGACCTTGAGGTTAGTCATCGTGCCAGCAGGGTGGTCAGGGCGCCCACGGGGTCCGGTGCCGCGGGGCCGGTGGGCCACCAGTCCTCGGCCCCGGGCTCGGACTCGTAGGGATACCAGCGGTGGTCACGGCCGAAGCGCAGCTGAAGGCCGCGGACGGCGTCGGTGAGGTGGTTGTGGTGCGGACGCAGCGCCGGCAGTCCGGCGGCCAGGAGGGCGCTGCGGGCCCGATCGAAGTCGCCGGCCGGGGGATTCCAGGTGCGCTCCAGGAGGGCGAGTCCCTCGGGGCCGCCCTGTCGCCAGGCGGCGACGGAACGCGCGATGTCCGCGGGGGTGCGGCCGGTCGCCGCCGCGACCTCGCGGTACAGGGCGCGCGTGGTGGCGGTCAGACCGGCCGTGGGGTGGGCCGTCGCGGCCAGCCGGACGGCGTCCTCCCAGACGGGCAGCGTCGCGAACGGACCGGGGCCGGCCGGACCACCGCCCCCGGCGGGCCCGGCGGCGGCCAGGAAGGCATGGGCGCGTGCCACGGCGTCGGCGGCGAGGAGTTCGAGAGTGGCGGCGTCGAACGGGAGATCGCCGGTGTCCGGGAGGGCCGGTGGCCGACCGGGCTCGGCCGGCAACGCCGCGGGCGGCGGAAGCGACGGCCGGGGCCGATCGGCGAGCGCCTCCCGGGCGAGGACACCGCGGGGTGCGGCCGCCGGTGACGCGGTCCGTCCACCGCTCTCGACGGCCGTTCCGGACCGCACCGCACCGGGCGATGCGGAGCGGTCCACCGCTCCGCATCCGGGCGCACCGGCAACGCCGGGCCCGGACGCGGGCGCGCGCCCGGTCGCCGAGGGGCCCCCTGGCTCCGCACCGGACGCGGGCTCCGAGGACGCCCCCCCGCTCCCGGATGCCAGGGCGGCCAGGGCCGCGGCCCGTCCCCGGTCCTCCCGCGCGCCGTGACCGGCGTTGCGGCGCGCGAGCTCGTCGAGGAGCTCGCGCTCGCCCCGGCCACGGATCAGCAGCAGGACGAAGGGGTCGGCGTCCAGCAACCGGGCCACCTGGAAGCAGAGCGCTGCGGCGTGCTTGCAGGGCCGGCCGCTGTCCGGGCACGAGCAGCGGGGCGTCAACTCCCCCGGCCCCGGGAGGAGCGGCACCTCCCCCTCGGCCAGCGCGCGGGGCAACTCCTTGGCCAGCAGCGCGGTGAGCCGGTCGGGACGGGCGGCGACGCCGTCCAGGAGGGCGTCCCACTCCTGCTCGGTCAGCGTCCTGACGCGGACCTCGGCGCTGTACGGGCGGGGGCGGCTGCCTCGTACGGTGGCGATCACCCGGCCCGGGGTGATGTTGATCGTGTCGACGTGCCCGTCGCGGGCGTAGGCCCGGCCCCGGCCCAGGCGGGCGGCGTCGAGCGCACTGCTCTCCAGCGCCGTCAGCCAGGACCGGCCCCACCAGGATTCCGTCTGCGACCCGTCGGGGCCGTCGGGGCCCGGCAGCGGCGGGAAGGTGCGCGAACGGTCGGCGCGGACCAGCCGGTCCGCCGCCGCGGCACGCCCCGGGGCCACGGCCCGGCGCAGGTGTCCGGGACTCATCCGGCCCTCCTCAGGGAGACGAGATCGGCGAGTTCGGCGTCGGTCAGCTCGGTGAGTGCGCCCTCGCCACCGGAGAGCACCGCGTCGGCGAGCGCCTTCTTGGCGGTGAGGAGTTGGGCGATGTTGTCCTCCACGGTGCCCTCGGTGATCAGCCGGTGGACCTGGACGGGTTGGGTCTGGCCGATGCGGTAGGCGCGGTCGGTGGCCTGCTCCTCCACCGCCGGGTTCCACCAGCGGTCGTAGTGGATGACGTGTCCGGCGCGGGTGAGATTCAGGCCGGTGCCGGCCGCCTTCAGGGACAGCAGGAAGACCGGCGTCCGGCCCGACTGGAAGCGCTCGACCATCCTCTCCCGTTCGGCCACCGGAGTTCCCCCGTGCAGGAGTTGGTGGGGGACGCCCCGGACCGCGAGATGGCGTTCGAGCAGCCGAGCCATCCCGACGTACTGCGTGAAGACCAGGGTGGCGCCGCCCTCCGCGAGGATGGTGGCCAGGAGTTCGTCGAGCAGTTCGAGCTTCCCGGAACGCGCGGCGAGTCCCGGAGCGGTCTCCTTGAGGTACTGCGCGGGGTGATTGCAGATCTGCTTGAGGGCGGTGAGCAGCTTCATCACCAGGCCGCGCCGCGCCATGCCCTCGGCGCTCTCGATCCGGGCCAGGGTCTCGCGCACCACGGCCTGATACAGGGCGGCCTGTTCGCGCCCCAGCGGGACCGGATGGTCCGTCTCGGTCTTGGGCGGGAGTTCGGGCACGATCCCGGGGTCGGACTTCTTGCGGCGCAGGATGAACGGCCGTACCAATCGGGCCAGTCGTTCCGCCGCGCGCGGGTCCTCGCCGCCCTCGACCTCCCGGGCGTGCAGCGCACGGAACGTCTTGAGCGGGCCGAGCAGCCCGGGGGTCGTCCAGTCCAGCAGCGCCCACAGCTCGGAGAGGTTGTTCTCGACGGGCGTGCCGGTGAGCGCGATCCGCGCGGGGGCCTTGATTCCGCGCAGCGCCCTGGCGGTCGAGGAACGCGGGTTCTTCACGTGCTGCGCCTCGTCGGCGACGACCCATGCCCAGCTACGGCCGCCCAGTTCGGTGGCGCTGCCGCGCATCGTCCCGTAGGTCGTGAGCACGAAGCCGCCGTCCACGCCGTCGAGGCTGCGGCCGGCGCCGTGGAAGCGACGCACGGGCGTGCCGGGGGCGAAGCGCTCGATCTCGCGCTGCCAGTTGCCGAGCAGGGAGGCGGGGCAGACGACGAGGACGGGCGCGGAGGGCCGCCGGTGGAGGTGGAGTGCGATGACGGTGATGGTCTTGCCCAGGCCCATGTCGTCGGCCAGGCAACCGCCCAGCCCGGTCGAGACCATGGTGTCGAGCCAGGCCATGCCGCGCAGTTGGTAGTCGCGCAGGGTCGCGCGGAGTCCGGGCGGCTGGGGCAGCGGACGCTCCTGGGTGGTGAGCCGGGAGCGCAGGGCGGCGAGCGCGCCCAGGGGCACCACCTCGACCTTCTCGCCGTCCACCTCCGCGGTGCCGTCGAGCGTCGCGGCGAGCGCTCCGGCCGGGTCCAGATAGCCCAGTTCGCGTTTGCGTGCCTTGCGGACCAGCCCGGGGTCGACCAGGACCCACTGGTCGCGCAGCCGCACCATCGGGCGGTGCGCCTCGGCGAGGGCGTCCATCTCCGCCTCGCTGAGCGGCACGCCGTCCATGGCCAACTGCCATCGGAACTGTGCCAGTTGACCGGCGTCGAAGAAGCCGAAACCGTCCGCCGCCGACCCCGGCGCGGGTCGCAGCACCGCCGCCGCCGTCAGGCCGCGGGTCAGCTCCCTGGGCCAGTGGACGGCCACCCCGGCGGCGCCGAGGCGCCCCGCCGCCTCGGCCAGCAGGTCGTACAACTCGTCCTCGCTGAGCGGGAGCACGTCGGGGACGGGGCGCTCCAGAAGGCGGCCGAGCGGAGGCCAGACACGGGTGGCCCGGCGTAGCGCGAGGAGCGTGTCGGCGCAGGACCGCGGGCCGAAGGGGTCGGGCGCCTCACCCTCCCACAGCTGTCGGGCGTCGGCCACCAGGGTCGGGTCGGTGCGGCTGTGGACCTGGAGGACGGCCGCCCCGGCGCGGCGCTCCTCGGCGGCTCCGGACGTGGCCGCTCCTCCGGCCCGGCCCGGCACGCCCTCCTCCGCGGGCGTGTCCTCCCCCCTGCCGTCGAAGAGCTGGTGCGGAGCGAGGTCGAGGCGGAGCGAGAGCCCCACCCCGGCGTCGGTACCGGCCGCGACCTCGGCCGCCCACTCCCGGGCGGCGGGGAGGTGCTGCGGCGCCGTCGCGGCGAACGGGGCAGCGGCCACCAGTGCCGCGGCCGGAGTACGCGGCAGGGTGTCCACGACGGCGTCGACGAACGCTCGCACCAGGGCGGCCGGATCGGGGAGTTGCAGTGGCCGGCTGCCGGGCAGCGGTGCGGCGTACGCCTCTCCCGGCATGGCGGCGGCGATGGCCCGCAGGTGCGCGACGTCGTCCGGGTCGAGCGGGCCGGCCCGCCAGGCGTCGGCGTCCTCTCCGGTCAGCCCCGGCAGCAGGCGGCCGCGGGCGGCGAGGTGCAGGGCGTGCAGGGTGGCCGCGCCCCAGCAGGCCGCGGCGGGGTGGGCGTCGGGGGCGTGCCGGGCCCGGACCAGCACCGGAACGGCCTCGGGCAGGGGAAGCACCAGGGCCGGCACCGTACGGCTCCGCGCCCCGTTGCCGTGCCGCCGGGCGACGGTCAGTTGCGCGACCTCGCCCTGCGGCCTCGCCTCCTGGTGGCCGGCGTCCCCCTCGGTCGCACCGGCCACGGTGTCGGGCAGCGGCCCACCGTCCGGCCGCCAGAAGGCGACCGCCCCGGCGCGCGGCGTCCGGGCGGGCAGGAAGATCGCGGCACACCCCGTCACGTCGGGGGCCGCCCCGTCTGCCGCACGCCCCGCCATGGGCGCTCCCTCGGCAGGGGTGATCGACGGCCGAGGCGCCCCTCTCGACGCCTCCTGCCACCTCGCCATGCCGTCCCCTGCCGTCGGATCCTTCGACGCCGGTAACGGCGCCCACCGGGCCCCTCGTGCCCGCTTGCCTTCTGTTACGTCCCCGACCTGCGAGTCTACGGTCGTCGCCATGTCGCCCTCCCCCGTCGTTCTCCGGCGGCCGCGGCGATCACCGACGGCCGCGGCGCGTTCCTCGGACGGCCGCCCCACACCTCCCTGCCCGGCTCGCTTCCGCCCTCCCCTTGTCTCTCTTGGTGCACTTGCGGTTCCGTCGCGGCCTTCCGCGGCGCTTCCGCCGCCGCGGCTCTGCGTGATGTCGAGCAAAGCAGACGCCACTGACAATCCGCCGCGCCCAGCCTCCCGCGCAGCTCGCACGCAGCGCCGCGGCACGCCGGTCACCCTCCAACCACACCCGTCCGACCAGCACAAAGACGCATCGGCGGCGCCCATCGGACGACACGCGGAAGCACCACGACGAAGTTATCCACAGGTTGAAGACGCCCCGCCCGCCCCCGCGCCAAGTCGATTACATTCAGTGACGAAATCGCTCGCGGGGTGGCCACCCCGCGACACCCGCCGGCTCACCGCAGCTCACGGCAAAGCACCGCCGCCCGCGGCTGCCCACCACACACCACCACGACCCACCGCGACCCGTCACAACCACCGCAGCCCGTCGACCGAACCCGATGAGGAGTCCCCATGCACACCCCCACCCCCGAGCAGACCGCCGCGGCCGAAGCCTTTCCGACCGGCGCCCATCTCGTGATCCAGGCCGGCGCCGGCACCGGGAAGACGACGACCCTCGCGATGCTGGCGCACACCGCGCGCCGACAGCGCCGCACCGGCCGCTACCTCGCCTTCAACCGCGCCGTCGCCCGCCACGCCACCCGTACCTTCCCCGCCGAGGTGACCTGCGGAACCGCCCACGCCCTCGCCTACACCGCGGTGGGCAGGCACTACCAGGCGCGCCTGAACGCCCCACGCCAGGCGGGCTGGCGCACCGGCGCCGCCCTCGGCATCAAGGAGGGCATGTGCTTACGCATCGGCCCGCGCAAGGTCAACAACAAGGCCCTCTCCTACACCGTCCTGCGCACCATCACCCGCTTCTGCCAGTCCGCCGACAAGGAGATCGCCCACCATCATGTCCCCCCGCTGCGCGGAGCCGAGTCCGAGCCGCTGCACACCCAGCTCGCCGGCCTCGCCCTGCCCTACGCCCGCAGAGCCTGGGCCGATCTGCACCATCCCGAGCACGGCGTGGTCCGCTTCGAGCACGACCACTACCTCAAGATGTGGGCACTGAGCGCCCCCGTCATCCCGGCCGACTTCCTCCTCCTGGACGAGGCCCAGGACACCAACCCGGTCGTCGAGCAGGTCCTCACCGCGCAGCGCGCCCACGCCCAGCTGGTCCTGGTCGGGGACTCCGCGCAGGCCATCTACGGTTGGCGCGGCGCCCGCGACGTGATGACCGGCTTCGACGGCACCCACCTGAGCCTCTCGCGATCCTTCCGCTTCGGCCCCGCCCTGGCGGCCGAGGCCAACCGCTGGCTGACGATCGTCGACGCCCCCATCCGCCTCACCGGGTCGCCCCGCCAGGAGACCGAGTTGTGCCGGCTCGCCACGCCCGACGCGATCCTGTGCCGGACGAATGTGGGCGCCATGGTGGAGGTGATACGGCAGTTGGACGCCCATCGGCGGGTCGCGCTCGCGGGCGGCGGTGAACCCCTGAGCGCCTTGGCCCGTGCCGCGCACGATCTCGCATCGGGCCGGCGCACCGCTCACCCCGAGCTGATGCTCTTCGAGAGCTGGTGCGAGCTGCGCGAGTACGCGGAGTTTGACCCGGCCGGACGCGACCTGCTGCCTCTGGTGGAGCTGATCGACGAACACGGCGCGGACACCGTGCTGGGTGCCCTGGACCGGCTCTCGCCCGAGGCGTCCGCCGAGGTCACGGTGTCCACGGCCCACCGCGCCAAGGGCCGCGAATGGTCGAGCGTACGCATCGCCGACGACTTCACCTGCCCCGACGATCTCGACGAGCGCGACGAGGACGGCACGCCGCTGCCCGGCCCGATCGACCTCGACGAGGCCTGCCTGGCCTATGTCGCGGTGACCCGCGCCCGCTCGCAGCTCGACATCGGCGGGCTGTCCTGGATCAACACCCACCCGGCCGGCGATCCCCGCCCCGAAGGCGGCGCCCCGCCGAGGAGGGAAGGACGACGGGCGAGAGCGGCGGCCGGGAAGGGGGGACACGACACATGACAGGCGTATCGATCCGGAGGATGCTGGAGGGAGGAGATGGGGAGCGATGCGCTCGGGTGATGAGCCTCTTCACGCACGCAGCCCACTGAGAATTCGGTGCGGGCTGGCACTGTGGGGGCTTTTGTGGGCCGTCGCCGGCACCGTGGCCTTCGTGATGGCCGGCCGGCCGCAGTGGGCGGCCGCCTGCGCGGCACTCGCGGCGATCGCCGCCGCGGACCTCGTCATGGTGATCCGACACATCCGCCAGGGGCCGCACTACCAGCCCGGCAGGAACATTCCGCCCTACGAGCCCGACCGGGGACGCAACGAGATACGCCGCGCCGCCGGCAGACGGCGCGACTCCAGGCCGTAGTCGCGACCGTCACCGGCGGTGGGTGACGCGCTCATGGGCGGTGCTTACGGAACTCCGTCGTCGGGGCCGACCGCTCGGTCACCGTTGCCCCGGCCCGGCGCGAAGCGGGCCGCTTCGAGGAATTCGGGGCGCGGTTCGAGGGCCGCTGCCAGGCGGAAGTGACGCAGGGCCTCGTCGGGCCGGCTGCCGCGTTCCAGGGTGCGGGCGAGGGCGAAGTGCGCGAAGGCGTTGTCCGGCTCGCGTTCCAGCACGATCTGGAACTCCAGCTCCGCGGCACGGAGTTGGGCGGCGAGAAAGAAGGCGCGGGCGCGCAGCAGTCGGGCTGCGGTGTTCTCGGGGTGTGCGGTGATGACGGAATCGAGCAGCCGGATCGCGCCTCGTGGATCACGGGCGGCCAGCAGCTGCTCGGCGGCACGGTAGTCGATGACGTGCGTCGCGGGACTGCGCTCGGGCACGGACCGTCTCCTCTCCGGGTGTCGTCGGGCATGCCAGGGATGACCATGCTCCGTACCGCGATCTGTGCGGTGCAACAACCACGTCGTTAACACTCGGGTTTGTTGCCGCATTCCCGGTCCGGCGGTCTCGTCCCGTCGGGTGCCCGGCCACCGGTGACGCGTCCCGCACCGACGTCAGCCCCTCACGCTGACGCCGATGCACCCGCCGCTAGAGGCTGATGTGGTAGGCCTTGCGCAGCGTCTCGTGCACCGTCCACCGGGTGCGGTCGCCCTCGCGCAGGACGCAGGCGTCGCCCGGTCCCACCTCGAGTACCTGACCACCCTCGACCTCGATGGTGGCGCGTCCGCTGACGACCACGAACAGTTCGTTGGCCTCGGTGTCCGTCACCACGCCCGGCGTGATCTGCCAGATGCCCCTGATCTGGCTGCCGTCCGGCGACTCCCACAGCACCTTGCCGGTCACCACCGGGTCGCCGGAGACGACCTGTTCGGGGTCGAGGGGCTCGGGCTCCAGGTCGGCGTCGGCGAGGCCGGGGACGTTCACCACGAAGGAGGCGGGAGCGGCATCGGCACCGCCGACGGCAGGGCCGGACGCCGCGGCGGCGGGGGTCTCGGGATCGAGATCGGTAGTTGTCATGGCGGTGAGGCTACCGCCCGGTCTCAGGCGCCCCGCAGGCGCTCCCACACCTCGCGGACCTGGGGCTCCAGCGCCTCCAGCGGGCCGTCGTTGTCGATCACCAAGTCGGCGACGGCCAGGCGTTCCTCGCGGGTGGCCTGCGCCGCCATCCGCCGCCTCACCTCGTCCTCCGCCATACCGCGCAGCCGCACCAACCGGTCCAGCTGGGTCTGCGGTGTCGCGTCGACGACCACCACCAGGTCGTAGAGCGGCGCCAGACCGTTCTCGGTCAGGAGCGGCACGTCGTGGACGACCACGGCGTCCGGCCCGGCCGACGCCTCGAGTTCGGCCGACCGCGCGCCCACAAGCGGGTGCACGATCGCGTTGAGCGCCTTCAGCTTCTCCTGGTCGGAGAAGACCAACGCGCCCAGCTTCGGCCGGTCCAGGGTGCCGTCAGCCGCGAGGACCTCCGCCCCGAACTCCTCGACCACGGCCGCGAGTCCAGGGGTTCCCGGCTCGACGACCTCGCGTGCGATCTTGTCCGCATCCACGATCACCGCGCCGTACGACGCCAGCAGCCGCGACACTTCACTCTTGCCGGCACCGATCCCGCCGGTCAGCCCCACCTTCACCATGGCCCCACGCTATACGCCTGCCCCGGCGGCAGAACTCCCGGGCGGTGCTCCACGCCCGACCGGCGCCCACTCCCCCACCAGCGAGCCGCACGAACCGTGCGCGGGTATCGCCGGCGAACAGAGGGCACGGGCGAGACAATGGTCCGGGAGCGAACCGCCTTGGGCGCCGCCCCGCCGAAAGTCGCCCGGCCCTGCCCCGCACCCGCCTCAGATCGCGCCCCCGCCGCCTTCGGCCTCGCGCTCCGCCAGGAATCGTTCGAATTCCCGGCCGATCTCGTCGGCCGACGGGAGTTCCACCGGCTCGGCGACGAGGTTGCCCCGGGTCTCCGCCCCGGCCACCGCGTCGTACTGGTGCTCAAGGCCGCTGACCAGGGCGACCAGTTCCTCATCGCCCTCGGAGATCTGTCGCTCGATCTCCTCCTGCGTCCGCAGCGCCTCCGTGCGCAGCGCGTGCGCGGCGTTCGGCAGCACCAGTCCGGTGGCGGCGGTCACCGCCTCCAGGGCGGTCAGCGCGGCGTCCGGGTACGCGGATCGGGCGATGTAGTGCGGCACGTGCGCCGCCACGCCCAGGACATCGTGCCCCGCCTCGGCCAGCCGGAACTCGACCAGGGACTCCGCGCTGCCGGGCACCTGGGCCTCGTCGAAGAAGCTGCTGTGCCCCGGCATCAGGTCCGTGCGGTTGCCGTGCGGGGTGAGCCCCACCGGCCGGGTGTGCGGCACACCCATCGGGATGCCGTGGAAGTTGACCGACAGCCGGACGCCGAGCCGCTCCACTATCTGGCGCACCGCCGCGGCGAACCGCTCCCACTCCACGTCCGGTTCGGGCCCGGACAGCAGCAGGAAGGGCGCCCCGGTGGCGTCCTGGACCAGGTGCAGTTCGATGCGCGGGGCCTCATACGAGGTCCAGCGGTGCCGTTCGAAGGTGAGCAGCGGCCGGCGCGCACGGTAGTCGACCAGCCGGTCGTGGTCGAAGCGCGCCACGACCCGGTGCGGCAGGCCGTCCAACAGCCTCTCCACGATCTGGTCGCCGGTCTCGCCGGCGTCGATGTAGCCGTCGAAGTGGTACAGCAACACCAGACCGGCGGAGTCCCTGGCCGTGATCGCCTCGACCGCCGCGAGCCCGCTCGGCTCCCATTCGTACAAACCCTGGGGATCCAACACAGTGACCGCTCCTCCTCGTGTCCAAGAGCAAGAACGTCCCGGATGGGCCCCGGCATTCCCGAGCCAGCATTCCCGACCCCTTTCTCCGGAACTCGCTCACGTCCGCCCCCTCCCGTCCACCCCTCCGCGATCACCCGGGCCCCCTCCCGCTCCGGCAGTCCCCCACCAACGCCAACGCCCCGTCGTTCACGTCAAGGAACCCCCGCGCCTCCCCGCCCAGTTGCCGCACCGCGCCTTCACTCCCGCCCCACCTCACTCCACCCCCTCCAGGCCACCCCACCCCAGGCCACCCCACTCCACCCCGAACCCTTGACGCCCCTGGGTCCGTACCTCCAGCTTCGCCACCGCTCCAGCGATTCACATTCCCGCCCAAGGTTCCTATGTGGAACGACAGTTGAATGCGTACCGGACCCCTCACCGCCCTCGCCGCCGCCATGCTCCCGCTCATGGCCTGCTCCCTGGCCACCGCCCAGGGAGCGCCCACCCCGCCCCGGCCGGCGCCACCGCCACCGCCTCCGTCTCCGTCTCCGCGACGTCCTCCCCCGCCCGCATCGTCGAGGTCTCGAACGCCGCACAGCTCAAGAGCGCGCCGGCCGCCGCCGCACCCGGCGACACCATCCGGCTCACCGACGGCACCCACCGCGGCAACTTCTCGTCCGCCACCGCCGGCAGCGCCGCATCCCGCATCCCGCATCCCGCATCCCGCATCCCGCATCATGCTGACCGGTTCGGGTCAAGGCCGTGCTCACCGTCAGCGGCGGCTACGGCCTCCATCTGGACGGGGCGTCCTACCGGACCGTCCAGGGCATCACCGTCGCCGGCGGCCAGAAGGGCATCGTGATGGACTCCGCGAACCGCGTGGTGATCGGCACGGTCACCGTCCACGACCTGGCCATGGAGGGCGTGCGCTTCCGCACGTCCGGCAAGGACGGGATCATCCGGAACTGCGCCATCCGTGACACCGGCAAAAACGGCCGGGGAACGGGCGAGGGCGTCTATGTGGGCGGCACGGACGACAGGAGCGACAACGTCCAGATCCTGGACAACACCACCGGCGCGGGCCGCCACGGCTTCGACATCGCCGACTACGACGCGGGCGGTTGCCCGGTCACCATCGCGGGCGACAACACGGTCAGCGGCGGCCGGGGCGTCGCCGACCCGGGAATCCCCGTCGGCCAGCGCGCCTCGCCCGACCAGCGACGCGCGCCCACCCCGCGGCCGATCCGACGCATTCCGATCCATTCCGGCCCACCGGCACCGGAACCGGCTCACTCCATGACGAAGGCCCGCCCCCCGAAGGGAGCGGGCCTCGCGTCTTCAGCTACCTCAACCGGCTAGCGCTGACGGGTGGAACCGTTCAGCTCTGGCCGCCGGCCAGCTTCTCGCGGAGCGCGGCAAGGGCCTCGTCCGACGCCAGGGCGCCGGAGTTGTCCGCCGACTCCGAGGAGTACGAGCCACCGGAGACGTTGCCGCCACCCTGGCCACCGGCCGCCGGAGCGGCAGCGCCCTCGGCCGCAGCCTGCTCGTCGGCCTCGCGGGACTTGATGACCTGGGCCTGGTGCTGCTCGAAGCGCTGCTGCGCCTCGGCGTACTGCTGCTCCCACGCCTCGCGCTGGGCCTCGTAGCCCTCCAGCCAGTCGTTGGTCTCCGGGTCGAAGCCCTCGGGGTAGATGTAGTTGCCCTGGTCGTCGTAGGACGCGGCCATGCCGTACAGGGTCGGGTCGAACTCGACCGCCGACGGGTCGGCGCCGAAGGACTCGTTGGCCTGCTTCAGCGAGAGGCTGATGCGGCGGCGCTCCAGGTCGATGTCGATGACCTTGACGAAGATCTCGTCGTTGACCTGGACGACCTGCTCCGGGATCTCCACGTGGCGCTCGGCCAGCTCGGAGATGTGGACCAGACCCTCGATGCCCTCGTCCACGCGGACGAACGCACCGAACGGCACCAGCTTCGTGACCTTGCCGGGCACGACCTGGCCGATCTGGTGGGTGCGGGCGAACTGCTGCCACGGGTCTTCCTGGGTCGCCTTGAGCGACAGGGAGACGCGCTCGCGGTCCATGTCGACGTCCAGGACCTCGACCGTGACCTCCTGGCCGACCTCGACAACCTCGGACGGGTGGTCGATGTGCTTCCAGGACAGCTCGGAGACGTGGACGAGACCGTCGACGCCACCCAGGTCCACGAAGGCACCGAAGTTGACGATGGAGGAGACGACGCCGGAGCGCACCTGACCCTTCTGGAGGGTGGTGAGGAAGGTCTGACGGACCTCGCTCTGGGTCTGCTCCAGCCAGGCGCGGCGGGACAGGACCACGTTGTTGCGGTTCTTGTCCAGCTCGATGATCTTGGCCTCGAGCTCCTTGCCCACGTAGGGCTGAAGGTCGCGGACACGGCGCATCTCGACCAGGGAGGCCGGGAGGAAGCCGCGGAGGCCGATGTCGAGGATGAGACCACCCTTGACGACCTCGATGACGGTACCGGTGACGATCCCGTCCTCTTCCTTGATCTTCTCGATGGTGCCCCAGGCACGCTCGTACTGGGCGCGCTTCTTCGAGAGGATCAGGCGGCCTTCCTTGTCCTCCTTCTGAAGGACAAGGGCCTCGATCTCGTCACCGACGGCGACGACCTCGTTGGGGTCGACGTCGTGCTTGATCGAGAGCTCACGGCTCGGGATGACGCCTTCGGTCTTGTAACCGATGTCGAGCAGGACCTCGTCCCGGTCGACCTTCACGATGACGCCGTCGACGATGTCGCCGTCGTTGAAGTACTTGATCGTCTCGTCGATCGCGGCGAGGAAAGCTTCCTCGTTACCGATGTCGTTGACCGCAACCTGCGGGGTGGTGGCGGTGGTCTCGGTGCTGCTCGTCATGTGGGAAAGGGCTCCGGTACGGACATTGAAGTCGTAGGTACTGCTACGCCGAGAGCCCGTATCGCCTCTGCATCAGACCGGACAGCGTCTAAGGCGCATCCTCCGGACGCCCCGCAAAACCGGAGCAACCCGAAACGCCTCAAAACCGAGGGGACATTCATACAGATGCGAGCGCGGCCTGCTCCGTCCGAGGCGCGCAGGCCCGCAGCGCAACTTGTAGCATACGGGGGCAGCCGGACAGGGTCAATGCGCGAAAGGCGCACACCGGGGACAGAACGCCCCATAACCGGCGCACGCGATGTTCCGCGAGGCCGCACGGCCTCACAGTCCCCCGCTGCGACAAGCACAGCGAAGACTACGACGACGGGCGCGATGAGCCAATACGTGGAAGACAGCGAGCCGGAGGCGACTCGCCGTGACACCTCGGACGCCGAGAGCAGCCGGGCCAGCCGAGGCTGGTGGGACCGCAATGCGGACGAGTACCAGAGGGAGCACGGCGCGTTCCTCGGCGACGACCGGTTCGTCTGGGGCCCGGAGGGGCTCGACGAGGCGGACGCCGCGCTCCTGGGGCCGGCCGCCGAACTGAAGGGACGACGCGTCCTGGAGATCGGCGCCGGCGCGGCGCAGTGCTCCCGCTGGCTGGCCGCCCAGGGGGCGCACCCGGTGGCCCTGGACCTCTCCCACCGGCAGCTCCAGCATGCGCTGCGGATCGCCGGCGGGACGGCCGACGGCACCGTCGACCTGGTGGAGGCGGACGCGGGCGCGCTGCCGTTCCGCGACGACTCCTTCGACCTGGCGTGTTCCGCCTACGGGGCGCTGCCGTTCGTCGCCGAGCCCGTGCAGGTGCTGCGCGAGGTGCGGCGGGTGCTGCGGCCGGGCGGGCGGTTCGTCTTCTCGGTGACCCATCCGATCCGCTGGGCGTTCCCCGACGAGCCGGGGCCGGAGGGGCTGTCGGTGGCGGCCTCGTACTTCGACCGCACGCCGTACGTCGAGCAGGACGAGAACGGGCGGGCGGTGTACGTGGAGCACCACCGGACGCTGGGCGACCGGGTGCGGGACGTGGTGGCGGCCGGCTTCCGGCTGGTGGACCTCGTCGAACCGGAGTGGCCGGAATGGAACACCCAGGAGTGGGGCGGCTGGTCGCCGCTGCGGGGGCATCTGATCCCGGGGACGGCGATCTTCGTGTGTGCGGCGGACGGGGCGTGACGCTTCCGGGGCGGGCGGCCGGGGCGGAGCAGCCGGGCGGCAGACTGGAGCGGTGAGCCTCAGCCCTTCCCCGGCCGCCGGGACGCCCGGCGCCGCCCTCGCCCAGCTGCCCGTCCGCAGTGCGCTGCCCACGCTGCGCGACGCCCTCGACACGACCGGTGCCGCGGTGCTGTGCGCGCCGCCGGGCACCGGCAAGACGACCCTGGTGCCGCTGGAGCTCGCCGGGCTGACCGGCGAGGGGCCGCGGCGGCGGGTGGTCGTCGCCGAGCCGCGCCGGATCGCGGCCCGCGCGGCGGCCCGGCGAATGGCGTGGCTGCTGGGCGAGCGGGTGGGCGACCGCGTCGGCTTCACCGTGCGCGGGGAGCGGCGGGCCGGGCCGCGTACGGCGGTGGAGGTGGTGACCACCGGGGTGCTGTTGCAGCGGCTGCAGCGCGATCCGGAGCTGGCCGGGGTGGACGTCGTGGTGCTGGACGAGTGCCACGAGCGGCATCTGGACGCCGACACCTGCGCGGCCTTCCTCTTGGACGTACGGGCGGCGCTGCGTCCGGAGCTGCGGCTGCTGGCGGCCTCCGCGACGACCGACGCGGAGGGGTGGGCGCGGCTGCTGGGCGGCGGTGAGCCGGCTCCGGTGGTGGCCGCGACGGGGGTCTCGCACCCGGTGGAGGTGGTGTGGGCGCCGCCGGAGCGGCCGGTCGCGCCGCCGCACGGGATGCGGGTGGATCCGGCGCTGCTGGCGCACGTCGCCGCCGTGGTGCGGCGGGCGCTGCGGGAACAGGCCGGTGACGTGCTGTGCTTCCTGCCCGGGGTCGGCGAGATCGCACGGGTGGCGGGGCAGTTGGCGGGGGTGGACGCCGAGGTGCTGCAGGTGCACGGGCGGGCGTCGGCCGAGGTGCAGGACGCGGTGCTGGCGGGCGGTGGGGGTACCTCTCGTTCGAGCGAAGCCGAGAACGGGGGAAGGGCCCGCCGGGTCGTCCTGGCGACCTCCGTGGCGGAGTCCAGCCTGACCGTGCCCGGGGTGCGGGTCGTGGTGGACAGCGGGCTGGCGCGGGTGCCGCGGATGGACCACGCGCGGGGGCTCGGCGCGCTGACGACCGTCCGCGCCTCTCGGGCGGCGGCGCGGCAGCGGGCCGGGCGGGCCGGCCGGCAGGAGCCCGGGGTGGTCTACCGCTGCTGGGCCGAGGGGGAGGACGGACGGCTGCCGCGCTTCCCGGATCCGGAGATCAAGGTCGCCGACCTGACCGCGTTCGCCCTGCAGACGGCCTGTTGGGGCGATCCGACGGCGAGCGGGCTGGCGCTGCTGGACGCACCGCCGGCCGGGGCGCTGGCCGCGGCCCGGGAGGTGCTGACGGCGATCGGCGCGGTGGACGCGGCGGGCCGGGCGACCGAACGGGGCGTGCGGATGGCCCGGCTGGGACTGCACCCCCGGCTGGCCCGCGCGCTGCTGGACGGCGCGACCGAGGTCGGTGTGCGGCGCGCGGCGGAGGTGGTGGCGCTGCTGAGCGAGGAGCCGCCGCGGTCCTACGGGGACGATCTGGCGGCCGCGTGGCGCACCGCACGCCGGGGCGGCGACGCCTACGCCGCGCGGTGGCGGCAGGAGGCGCGGCGACTGGCGGCGGCCGCCGGGGAACCGGAGCGGGACCCCGGGGAGCGGCGGGGGCCGGCGGCCGGGGGCGTCGCGTCCGAGGACGCGGTCGCCGGACTGCTCGCGGCGCTGGCCTTCCCGGAGCGGGTGGCCCGGGCGCGCGGGGCCGGCAGTTACCTGATGGCGTCCGGGACCGGGGCCGACCTGGCCGGGGCGGGGGCCGGGGGCCGGGCCGGGGACGGATCGCGGCTGCGGGACGCGGCCTGGCTGGCGGTCGCGGTGGCGGACCGGCCGGTCGCCGCGGCGTCCGCACGGGTCCGGCTGGCGGCCGTGATCGACGAGGAGACCGCCCACGCCGCGGCCGGGGCGCTGTATTCCTCCGGGGAGGAGGTGCACTGGGCGGACGGCGAGGTGGTGGCCCGACAGGTGACCCGGCTCGGCGCGATCGAGCTGTCGGCCCGTGCGCTGACCGCGCCGGATCCCGGGCTGCTGCGGGACGCGGTCGTCGAGGGCCTGCGGCGGGAGGGGCTCGGGCTGCTGCGGTGGACGGCCGGGGCGACCGCGGTGCGGCAGCGCATGGCCTTCCTGCACCGGGAGTTGGGCGCGCCGTGGCCGGAGGTGTCGGACGCGGCGCTGCTGGAGCGCGTCGAGGACTGGTTGGGGACCGAGCTGGGGCGGGCCCGGCGGCGGGCCGATCTGGCGCGGGTGGACGCGGGACAGGCGCTTGCCCGGCTGCTGCCGTGGGCGACCGGTGAGGCGGCGCGCTTCGAGGAGCTGGCGCCGGAGCGGATCGAGGTGCCGAGTGGTTCCCGGGTGCGGGTGGACTACGGCGGCGAGCAGCCCGTACTGGCCGTCAAGCTGCAGGAGTTGTTCGGACTGCGGGAGTCGCCGCGGGTGGCGGGCGGGCGGGTGCCGGTGCTGGTGCACCTGCTCTCGCCGGCGGGGCGGCCGGCGGCGGTCACGGCGGACCTGGCCTCTTTCTGGCGGGACGGCTACCGGGCCGTCCGGGCGGAGCTGCGCGGTCGCTACCCCAAGCACCCCTGGCCGGAGGACCCTTCGACGGCCGAACCGACCCGGCACACCTCGGCGCGGCTGCGGCGGGGGTGAGAGCCCGCCGGGCGGGGCGGTCCCGCCGCGTGCCGGACGGGCCCGCGCGCCCGCTCCTCCCCCGACGTCAGGGGTGTGCGGGTACGTCAACTCCCTTCGGCAGGGCGGCGTTCGGAGCTTCTGCGGACGGTTCGTCGGTGTCATGTCTCCACGCTACGGCCCGCCACTGACAACGCCCTCGACCGCCGGTTGCGCCGGGGCCTCCGGGCGGGAGCGCCGGCCGCGCGCCTCGAGGTGCAGGCTGACGGCGAGGAGGAGGGCGCCCAGGGCCAGGAAGCCCCAGGGAAGGTAGCTGGTGAGGAGCAGGACGAGGGGGCGCTGGGACTTCACCAGGGCCAGGGTGGAGTCGACGTAGTCGGCGCGCATCTTGACATGGCCGGCGAAGGCGGTGACCTTGCCGCCGCCGGGGAGCAACTGGCCGCCGCGCAGCTCTTCCTTGTGGATCTCCTCGCCGTTGACGGGGGCGCCGGTGACCGGGTCGACCCAGAACATCCGCGTGGTGGAGTACCAGCGGGTGGTGCCCATCTTCTGGACGGCCTCCGGGGTGATGCCCTTGACCGGCATCTTCTTGGGCAGCGGGACCCTGGTCCAGGGGATGGTCTGCTCGAAGTAGTAGACCTCCAGGCCGTGGAAGGTCCGGGTCCCCTTGTAGTGGATGGGGGCCGAGGTGCGGGTCTGGGCGTCGAAGTAGGCGTAGTCGCGTTTCTCGGTGAGGAACGGCCACTTGTACTCGATGCCGGAGCGGCGCACGGGGTCGCCGTCGACCATCTCGCCGGCGGCGTGGACGGGTTCCTGGGAGTGCGCGTCGAAGACGTAGCGCTCGGGGATCTCGGAGACCATCCTGCCGTCGGGGCCGGCCACGAAGGAGAGGGCGTCCCAGACCACGACGTCGCGGCCGGTGGCCCGCTCGACCCGGTGGGCCTCGGCGACGTTGCCCTTGAGGGTCTGGACGATGGTGACCTCGGGGACCTGTCGGGCCTTCATGGTGCCGTAGTCGAGGAGGGTGGCGGGCCTGGCCTCCAGGACCATGGCCTGGTACTGGCTGGGCGGGATCTCGGCGAGGCGGGGGAAGGCGTACCAGCGCATCAGCGGGGACAGCGCGGTGAAGAAGGCGGCGAGGCCGAGCAGGACGAGGCTCGCGGTGCGGCGCATCCCTCTCCGCGGCTTCGACGCGTGCGCCCCGGTGCCGGGCGGGGTTCGGCGCATGGCGGTGGCGTCCCTCCCTCAGGGGTGTGCGGGGACGGTGGTCAGCAGCGGCTCGGGGGACGTCCGGCCCTCGGGGGCGCCGATCGCGGTGACGGTGAAGATGAGGGCGAGCGCCGCGGCCAGGCCGATCGCGGCTGCTGTCAGGGCGCGCATGGCCGTCCTCCCGGAGAACTGAACTGATGCAGCGTCAGGGCGGGGGCACGGTAGCAACGGGCGGCCGAGATGAGAACACGTTTCACTGCCACCGCCGTCCCGCCCGGGTGTACGGGCGGGACGGCGGTGGCAGTGCGGCCACGAGGGCCGGGGACGGGGACCGGGCGGTCAGGAGGCGGCGGGCGGTGCCGTCACGGTGAGGGTGACCGTCAGCACGGTGCCGTCGGCGGTGGTCAGCCGGAGCCGGAAGGTGCCCGGGTGGGAGTCGGTGTAGAGCTTCGGGAGGGTGAGCAGGCCGTTGGCGTCGGTGGTGAGTCCGGTGAGGGTGCGGACCGGCTTGTCCTTGTCGGCGCCGGTGGCCTTGGGGTCCTTGAAGTAGGGGCCCCGGTCGTTCTCGACGGGCTTCTTCGGGTCGTCGGTGACCAGGGCGGCGGTGATCGGGACGCCGGCCGCGGCCTTGCCCTGGTAGGTCGCCTTGATCTGGACGGCGTCGTCGGCGTACGCACCGCCGGCCGCCGTGGTCAGCGCCATGTCGGAGGTCCGGGCGAGGGCGTCGGCCTTCGGCGCGGGCTTGGCCGTGACCGTGCCGGCGAAGTCGACCGGGCGCACGTCGCGGACGGCGGCGGTGGCACGGACGGTGAACGGGCCCGCGGTGTCGCCGGCGTGCAGCGTCGGGGCGGTGGCCAGACCGTCCTTGTCGGTGGTGACGGTGACCGTGGTGGCGCCGCCAGGGGCGGGGGAGAAGCCGAGACCGTGAGGGAGGGTGCCGGTGAGGGTGAAGCGGACGGTGGCGCCGGCCACCGGCTTGCCGTCGGCGTCCTTGGCGCGGACCCGCGGCGTGGTGGCGAAGTCGGTGCCCACGGTGGCCGTCAGGCGCTTGCCGTCCTTGTCGGCGACGGCTTCCAGGGCGGTGAGCGGGGCCGGCTTCGTGGGCGGCTTCGGCTTCGGGTCCGGGGTGGGCTTGGGGTCCGGCGTGGGCTTCGGCTTCGGGGACGGCGCGGGGACCGTCGTGCCGCCGTCATGGCCGGGACCGGTGGGGCCGGTGGTTCCGGACGGACCGCCCGGTGTCGCCGGCTCGTCGGGCTTGCGCTGTCCGCCCTTGCCGCCGGGGGCCGGGGGCGTGCCCTTCGCCTCGTCGCGGCGCTGGTTGCCCGGGCCGCCGACGGTGTCGGAGGTGCGGCCGCGGTGGACGGGGAGCGGCCCCTTGCCGTCCGGTACCTCGAACGTGCCGTTCCGGTAGAACGTGTACCAGGACAGCACCAGGTTCAGGTACGCGGTGGAGTCGTTGTAGCCGAGCACCGCCCGGTCGAGGTCGGTCCGGTCGGACAGGTCGCGGCCGTTGGCGCAGAGGTAGCGGCCGGCGGCGAGGGTCGCGTCGAAGACGTTGTTGGGGTCCTTGATGCCGTCCCCGTTGCCGTCGGCGCCCCAGCCCGTGCCGAGGGGCCCGCCCTGGGACCAGGTGGAGGGGATGAACTGCATCGGGCCGACGGCGTGGTCGTGGGTGGTGTCGCCGTCGTAGCGACCGCCGTCGGTGTCGGTTATCAGGGCGAAGCCACGGCCGTTGAGCTGGGGGCCGAGGATCGGCCGGAGGGTGGTGCCCTGCGCGTCGACCGCGCCGCCGCGGGCGTGGCCGGACTCCACCTCGCCGATCGCGGCGAGCAGTTGCCAGGGCAGCCGGCAGCTCGGGTCGGAGGCCCGGAGGTCCGCCTCGGCCTTCTTGTAGGCGGCCAGGACGGTGGCCGGGATGCCCGCCTCGGACGGGGCGTGCGTCCCGCCGCCGGCGTCGCCGGAGTGGCCGGAACCTTTCGGCGGGGCGGGGGTCTTGAGGGGCGGCCGGTCGGTGAAGTACGACGAGCCGCCGTCGATGGGGAGGTCGGCGGGCGGTGCGGGGCTGCGGTCGGCGCGGGCCGCCGGATGTTCGGCGGCACCGGGCGCCTGAGAGGCGGTCAGCGCGGCCAGCGCCGCTGCCGCCACGGCCGTCGAGGCCGCTCCTCTTTGGAGCCGCCGCCGGAATGTGGCTGCCATACCTGGTGTCCCCTCCGTGTCGACCTACCGCGTGCACACCTGATCGCCGGTGCCTGGCTGCTTCTGTGTGACGCCGTATCGCGCTCCCCAGCGCCTCAACTCCGGCGACACTACGACAACTCGGGCCGCACAGCCACCACTCCCATCAGCCACATAATGATCCTAATCGATCAAGGAGGGGCAGATGCCGTTCACGCCGAGTCATGCCGCCGCCGTCCTGCCACTGATCCGCCGCACCGGTGCGGCCCACGGCCCCTTGGTCGCCTCGGCGTTGGTCGCGGGGTCGTTCGCACCGGATGTGACGTACTACGCGGGCACGGTGGTTCCGGGCGGCATGGCGTTCGGTGCGTTCACGCACTCGCTGCCCGGCGTGCTGACGGTGGACGTGCTGCTGACCGCGGGGCTGGTGGGCGGCTGGCTGCTGGTGCGCGAACCGCTGCTGGCACTGTTGCCGCGGGCCGGGCGGGAGCGGCTCGGGGCGTTCCTCCGGGGCCGGCCCCGGACGCCGGGCCCGGTCCGCGAACGGGCCGCGTCGGCAGGCTGGTTCGTCGCCTCGGCGGTGCTCGGTGCGGTGTCCCATGTGGTCTGGGACGCCTTCACCCATCCCGGACGCTGGGGCACCCGCTTGCTGCCCGCGCTCAACACCGTGGTGGGCGACCGGCCGCTGGCCATGTACCTGCAGTACGCGACCTCGGCACTGGCCCTGGTGGGGATCGGATGGTTCCTGTGGTCGGCGCTGCGGGTCGCGCCCGCGGCCGGGGCCGGCAGCACCGGAGGCGTGGCACCCGAACTGCCCGTGCGGCTGCGGCTGTTGCTCACCGCCCCGGTGGTCCTGGCGGTGCTGCTCGGCGCCGCGTACCGCACGCTGCGGGCGTACGCCGTCCACGGGGCGGCGGTGGGGTGGTTCGACTACCTGCCGGACGCGCTCTTCGGGGCGGGCGCCGGTCTCGTGCCGGGGCTGCTCGTCAGCGCCGGGGCGATACGGCTGCTGGGCCGGCGGGCACGGCGGGACGGGGCCGCGGCGGACGGCGGCGCGCCGGGCCGGCCGGCGGGCGCGGGGGCCGAGGCGGCCTGACGGGCGCGGACCCGCCGGGGTGCGTACGGCACGGACTCCGTACGCACCCCGGGGCGGCGGTCAGTGCGCCGCCGACTCCCAGTCCGCGCCGGCGCCGATCGAGACGTCGAGCGGGGCGCGGAGTTCGACGGCCGCGGCCATCTCCTTGCGGACCAGCTCCTCGACCTGGGCGCGCTCGCCGGGGGCGACCTCGACCACGATTTCGTCGTGGACCTGGAGCAGCATCCGGGAGGACAGCTCCGCCGCGCGCAGCGCCGCGTCGACCCGCAGCATCGCGATCTTGACGATGTCGGCGGCGGTGCCCTGGATGGGGGCGTTCAACGCCATCCGCTCGGCCATCTCGCGGCGCTGGCGGTTGTCGCTGTTGAGGTCGGGCAGATAGCGGCGACGGCCGAGGATCGTCTCGGTGTAGCCGGTGGCGCGGGCCTCCTCGACGACGCGCTGGAGGTAGTCGCGCACCCCGCCGAACCGCTCGAAGAAGTTGTCCATCAGCTTGCGGGCCTCGTCGGGCTGGATGCCCAGCTGCTGGGAGAGACCGAACGCGGACAGCCCGTAGGCCAGGCCGTACGACATCGCCTTGATCTTGCGGCGCATCTCCGGGTCGACCTCGGTCTTGGCGACCGAGAAGACCTGGGAGGCGACGGTGGTGTGCAGGTCCTCGCCGGAGGTGAACGCCTCGATCAGGCCCTCGTCCTCGGAGAGGTGCGCCATCACCCGCAGCTCGATCTGGCTGTAGTCGGCGGTCAGCAGCGACTCGAAGCCCTCGCCGACGACGAAGCCGCGGCGGATCGCCCGGCCCTCGTCCGTCCGCACCGGGATGTTCTGCAGATTGGGGTCGGTGGAGGACAGCCGGCCGGTGGCCGCGACGGTCTGGTTGAAGGTGGTGTGGATCCGGCCGTCGGCGGCGATGGTCTTGATCAGGCCCTCGACCGTGGTGCGCAGCTTGGCCTGCTCCCGGTGACGGAGCATGATCACCGGGAGTTCGTTGTCGGTCTGGGAGGCCAGCCAGGCCAGGGCGTCGGCGTCGGTGGTGTAGCCGGTCTTGGTCTTCTTGGTCTTGGGCAGGCCCAGCTCGCCGAAGAGGACCTCCTGGAGCTGCTTGGGCGAGCCGAGGTTGAACTCGTGGCCGGCCGCGGCGTGCGCCTCCTTGACGGCCTGCTGCACGGCGCCGGCGAACTGCTGCTCCATGCGCTCCAGCCAGCCGCGGTCGGCGGCGATCCCGGCCCGCTCCATCCGGGCCAGCAGCTCGCTGGTGGGCAGCTCCACGTCGCACAGCAGATCGGCCGCGCCGACCTCGGCCAGCTTCGCGCCGAACGCCGTCCCGAGGTCGAGGACCGTGCGGGCCTGCCCCATCAGGGCCTCCGCCTCGGCCTCCTCGTCCGCGCCGAACGCCAGCTGGCCGTCCCCGGCCGCGGCCGGGGCGAGATCGCGGCCCAGGTACTCGACGGAGAGGGCGTCCAGGGCGAAGGAGCGGCGGCCGGGCTTGACCAGATAGGCGGCGAGGGCGGTGTCCATGCCGACGCCGTCGATGCGCCAGCCGTGCTCGCCGAAGACCCGCATCAGGCCCTTGGCGTTGTGCATCACCTTGGGCCGGGCCGGGTCGGCGATCCAGGCGGCGAAGGCCCGCTCGTCGGCCTCGTCCAGCTGCGCCGGGTCGAACCAGGCGGCCGGGCCGTGCCCGGTGGCCAGCGCCACCTCGGCGACGCTGCCGCTGCCCAGCGTCCACACGTCGACGGTGGCCACGCCCAGCGGCCCGGTGCCGTGCTCGGCCAGCCACGGGGCCAGCTCGCCGGTGCCCAGGACCGCGCCGTCCACCTCGACGCCGGCGGCCGGCTCGGCGCTCTCCGCGCTCTCGGCGGCACCGGGGTCCACGGCCAGGAGGCGGTCCCGCAGGCCCTGGTTCCGGATCTCCAGGGCGTTCAGGAAGACCTTGAGGGCCTCGCGGTCGTAGGGCTGGCGGGTGAGCTCGGCGGGGCCGCAGGACAGCTCGACGTCGCGGACCATCTCCGTCAGGCGGCGGTTGAGCTTCACCGACTCCAGGTGGTCGCGGAGGTTCTGCCCCGCCTTGCCCTTGACCTCGTCGGCGCGCGCCACCAGCTCGGCGAACGAACCGAACTGGTTGATCCACTTGGTGGCGGTCTTCTCGCCGACGCCGGGGATGCCGGGGAGGTTGTCCGACGGGTCGCCGCGCAGCGCGGCGAAGTCCGGGTACTGGGTGGGGGTCAGGCCGTACTTTTCGGCGACCTTCTCCGGCGTGAAGCGCGTCAGCTCGGAGACGCCCTTGGTGGGGTAGAGGACCGTGACGTCCTCGGAGACCAGCTGGAAGGAGTCGCGGTCGCCGGTGACGATCGCCACCTCGAAGCCCTCGGCGGTGGCCTGGGTGGCCAGGGTGGCGATGACGTCGTCGGCCTCGAAACCGTCCACCGCGAAGCGCTTGACGTGCATCGCGTCCAGCAGCTCGCCGATCAGCTCGACCTGCCCCTTGAACTCGTCGGGCGTCTTGGAGCGGTTCGCCTTGTACTCGGGGAACTCCTCGGAGCGCCACGTCTTGCGGGAGACGTCGAACGCCACCGCGAAGTGGGTGGGCGCCTCGTCACGCAGGGTGTTCGCGAGCATCGACGCGAAGCCGTAGATCGCGTTGGTCGGTTGCCCGGTCGCGGTGGTGAAATTCTCCACGGGCAGGGCGAAGAACGCCCGGTATGCCATGGAATGCCCGTCCATCAGGAGCAGGCGAGGACGGCCGCCCGCCGCCTCGGTGCCGGTCGCTTCGCTCATCTTCACTGCCTTTCCTGCCACGCCCCCGATCCTGCCACGCCCCACCGACAATCCCCGCCGCGCCGGGCGACACCGGGCCGCCCGACCCACCGCGCCGCACCCACCGCCGCGCACTCCCCTTACTGGCCCGCCCCGGTCCGTGACAGGATCTGAGACGCACCCATCAGATGCGCACGGCAACGATCCGCCCCACCCCCGGCGGCCCGCCGGCACACGACCCCAGGGAGAGCGCATGGCAGGCAAGCCGCCCGCGTCGGACCCCGTCCAGGACGCGCCCGAGGTCGGCGCGCCCCAGCACTCCGCGGTCGGCATCCCGGCCATCACCCACGCGCTGAAGATCTCCCAGCAGCAGATGGGCGTCCGCCGCACCGCCCTCACCCTGCTGCGGGTCAACCAGAAGAACGGCTTCGACTGCCCCGGCTGCGCCTGGCCCGAGGACGACAAGCGGCACGCCGCCGAGTTCTGCGAGAACGGCGCCAAGGCCGTCGCCGAGGAAGCCACCCTGCGCCGGGTCACCCCGGACTTCTTCGCCGCCCACTCCGTCGCCGACCTCGCCTCCCGCAGCGGCTACTGGCTCGGCCAACAGGGCCGCCTCACCCACCCCATGTACCTCCCCGAGGGCGCCGACCACTACCAACCCGTCACCTGGGACCGAGCCTTCGACCTCATCGCCGAGGACCTCACCGCCCTCGCCTCCCCCGACGAGGCCGTCTTCTACACCTCCGGCCGGACGAGCAACGAGGCCGCCTTCCTCTATCAGCTCTTCGCCCGCGAGTTCGGCACCAACAACCTCCCGGACTGCTCCAACATGTGCCACGAGTCCTCGGGCTGCGCACTCACCGCCACCCTGGGCGTCGGCAAGGGCAGCGTCCTCCTGGAGGACCTCTACAAGGCCGACCTGATCATCGTCGCCGGCCAGAACCCGGGCACCAACCACCCGCGGATGCTCAGCGCCCTGGAGAAGGCCAAGGCCGGCGGCGCCAAGATCATCTCGATCAACCCGCTGCCCGAGGCCGGCCTGGAACGCTTCAAGAACCCCCAGACCCCGCGCGGCCTGGCCGGCGGCGGCACCGCCCTGACCGACCTCTTCCTCCAGGTGCGCATCGGCGGCGACCAGGCCCTCTTCCGCGCCCTCAACCGCCGCATCCTGCAGACCGAAGGCGCCCTCGACGAGGACTTCATCCGCGACCACACCCACGGCTTCGAGGAGTTCGCGGACCTGGTCCGCGCCGGCGACGACGCCGACGACACGCTGCGCGCCACCGGACTCACCCACGACGAGATCGAACGCGCCGCCGCCATGGTCCTCGCCTCCCGCCGCACCATCGTGTGCTGGGCGATGGGCCTGACCCAGCACAAGCACTCCGTCCCCACCATCCAGGAAGTCGTCAACTTCCTGCTGCTACGCGGCAACATCGGCCGCCCCGGAGCCGGCGTCTGCCCCGTACGCGGCCACAGCAACGTCCAGGGCGACCGCACCATGGGCATCTTCGAACGGCCCGCACCGGCCTTCCTGGACGCCCTGGAGAAGGAGTTCGGCTTCGCGCCGCCCCGCGAGCACGGCTACGACGTCGTCCGCGCCATCCGCGCCCTGCGCGACGGACAGGCCAAGGTCTTCTTCGCCATGGGCGGCAACTTCGTCTCCGCCACCCCCGACACCGACGTCACCGAAGCCGCCGTCCGACGCGCCCGCCTCACCGTGCACGTCTCCACCAAGCTCAACCGCTCCCACGTCGTCACCGGCGCCCGCGCCCTCATCCTGCCGACCCTGGGCCGCACCGAACGCGACCGCCAGGCGAGCGGCGACCAGTTCGTGACCGTCGAGGACTCCATGGGCATGGTGCACGCCTCCCGCGGCCGCCTCGAGCCCGCCGGCCCCCGACTGCTCTCCGAACCCGCCATCGTCGCCCGCCTCGCCCACCGCGTCCTCGGCGACCGCAGCAACACCCCCTGGCAGGCGTTCGAGAAGGACTACGCCACCATCCGCGACCGGATCGCCCGCGTCATCCCCGGCTTCGAGGACTTCAACGCCAAGGTCGCCCGCCCCGGCGGCTTCGCCCTGCCGCACGCCCCCCGGGACAGCCGCAGCTTCCCCACCGCCACCGGGAAGGCCAACTTCACCGCCGCCCCCGTGGAACACCCCACCGCCCCCGAAGGGCGCCTGCTCCTCCAGACACTGCGCTCCCACGACCAGTACAACACCACCATCTACGGCCTCGACGACCGCTACCGCGGCATCAAGAACGGTCGCCGCGTCGTCCTCGTCCACCCCGACGACGCCCACCACCTGGGCTTCGCCGACGGCTCCTACGCCGACCTGATCAGCGAATGGACCGACGGCAGCGAGCGGCGCGCCCCCGGCTTCCGGGTGGTGCACTACCCCACCGCCCGGGGCTGCGCCGCCGCCTACTACCCCGAGACCAACGTCCTGGTCCCGCTGGACCACACCGCCGACACCAGCAACACCCCCGCCTCGAAGTCCCTGGTCATCCGGCTGGAGGCCACACGGGAAGGCTGACCGCCGGCCGCGCGGCACGCGGCCGGCACCGGCGCTCGGGCACCCCGCGGCGGGCGCCCGGGACGCGGCCTGATAGGAACAGGCACAGATCCACGACGATCAAGGGCACAGACACGGCCACGTTCAAGGGCGAGCGAAACGGAGCAGTCCATGGGTGAGCAGAGCACGACCACGTTCCCGCAGGAGATCCTCGATCAGTGGGCCGGCATCGGGGTCGACCTGCCCGCCCTGTTCTCCGCCGGGCACCTCGGCGAACGCATGAGCGTCCAGGTCACCGAGGCCGCTCCGGAGCGCGTCGTCGGCACCATGCCCGTCGAGGGCAACACCCAGCCCTACGGGCTGCTGCACGGCGGCGCCTCCGCCGTCCTGGCCGAGACCCTCGGCTCCGTCGGGGCCATGCTGCACGGCGGCCCCACCAAGGCGGCCGTCGGCGTCGACCTCAACTGCACCCACCACCGCGGCATCCGCTCCGGACTGGTCACCGGCGTCGCCACTCCCGTACACCGCGGCCGGTCCACCACCACCTACGAGATCGTCATCACCGACGAGCAGGACAAGCGGGTCTGCACCGCCCGTCTGACCTGTCTGCTGCGCGACGCCGACCCCGCCATGTACCGCGCCTGACGTCGCATATCAGCCACCCGGCCGGCGCCCCGCCGCCCGCCGCCACGGCCCCGCACCCGGACCCCCGGGAGCGGGGCCGTCCGCATTTCCGTAACGCAGCGTCACAGTCGCGCCCCGCGCCCGCCGCGCCGGACGCCCGCCACCTCCGTCAATCGGACACCGGTCCCGCGCCGCACCGACACACCGTCAAATCACCGCCAGAAGTGCGAGTTCGCCCTCCGCTCAGCACCCGACCGCCCTGTAAGGACCATAACGGCAAAACGCTCATCGAAGGTCATAACAAGAGCGTCACAAGCTCGACGGCGTCAGTTCCGACCCGGCGGTCGGCACTCTAGAGTTCACCGCCAGTCACCGCACCGCCGGGCGCGCTGCGAGCACGGAACCTGTACCGCACCGTACGGCCCGGCGCGCGAACCGGCCAGGCGTGCAGCCGCGGCCGCGGCCAAGGAAAGGACTGATCGTGCGTCACCGTTCCTTGCTCCTCCTCACCACCGCACTCACCACCGGCGCCCTCACCCTCACCGCCTGCGGATCCCGCGGCGACAACAAGAACGCCGACGGCCACCACACCACCGTCGTCATCGGCCTCGACGCCCCGACCACCGGCGAACTCTCCGCCCTCGGCCTCGGCATCCGCAACTCCGCCCAACTCGCCGTCGACACCGCCAACAAGAACGGCGAAATCAAAGGCGTCACCTTCAAACTCGAACCCCTCGACGACAAGGCACTGCCCAACGTCGGCCAACAGAACGCCACCAAACTCGCCGGCGACAAAGACGTCCTCGGCATCGTCGGCCCGCTCAACTCCGGCGTCGCCCAATCCATGCAACAAGTCTCCCAACAAAACGGCCTCACCCTCATATCCCCCGCCAACACCACCCCCGACCTCACCCAGGGCAAGAACTGGAAACAGAACAAACGCGCCAGGCAATTCCCCACGTACTTCCGCACCGCCACCACCGACGAAGTACAAGGCGCCTTCGACGGCCAATACGCCTGGGAGAAAATGAAGGCCAAGAGGGCCTACGTCATCGACGACCAGAAGACCTACGGAACCGGCCTCGCCTCCTCCTTCAAGGACCAGTTCACCAAACTCGGCGGCACCGTCGTCGGCACCGAACACATCAGCCCCGACGACCGCGACTTCAAAGCCGTGGTCTCCAAGGTCCGCTCAGCCACCCCCGACATGGTCTTCTACGGCGGCGAATACCCTGCCTCCGGCCCCCTCAGCCAACAACTCAAGGACGGCGGCGTCACCGCCCCCCTCATGGGCGGCGACGGCATGTACAGCGCCGACTACATCAAACTCAACAAAAAAGCCCAGGGCGACTACGCCTCCTCGGTCGGCAAACCCGTCGAACAACTCGCCTCCGCCAAGAAGTTCATCGACGACTACAAAGCCGCCGGCTTCAAAGAAGCCTACGAGGCATACGGCGGCTCCACCTACGACGCCACCTGGGCCCTCATCCAAGCCGTCAAGAAAGTCGTCGCCGACAACAACGGCAAACTCCCCGACGACGCCCGCAAGAAAATCCCCACCGCCCTGAACACCGTCGCCTTCGACGGCGTCACCGGCCACGTCGCCTTCGACAAATACGGCGACACCACCAACACCATGATCACCGCCTACCAGGTCGACAAGGGCGCCTGGGTCTCCCGCTTCAGCGCCGAATTCAAGAAATTCGACAAGAGCTGACCGCCCCACCAGCGCCCCGGGCCGCGCCCCACGCCGGCGCGGCCCCCCGCACCACGGCACCACGGAAACGCCCACCTTCCCATCCCACGGAGGCCCCGCGGTGACCGAACTGCCGCAACAGCTGGCCAACGGACTCATCCTCGGCGCGATGTACGGCCTCATCGCGATCGGCTACACGATGGTCTACGGCATCGTCCAGCTCATCAACTTCGCCCACGGCGAGATCTTCATGGTCGGCGGATTCGGCGCCCTCACCGTCTACCTCGCCCTCCCCACCAACACCACCCTCGCCCTCGCCCTCCCCGCCATGCTCCTCGGCGGCATCGCGATATCCGTCCTCATCGCCATCGCCGCCGAACGCTTCGCCTACCGCCCGCTCCGCGGCGCCCCCCGCCTCGCCCCCCTCATCACCGCCATCGGCCTGTCCATCGCCCTCCAACAGGCCATCTGGAAGTGGTACCCCGACGGCAAACAGGCCCGCGTCTTCCCCCAGTTCAAAGGCCACGCCCTCGACATCCTCGGCGCCACCGTCCAACGCGGCGACCTCTTCGTCCTCATCGCCGCCCCCCTGTGCATGACCGCCCTCGGCCTCTACGTCACCCGCACCCGCAGCGGCCGCGCCATGCAAGCCACCGCACAGGACCCCGACACCGCCCGCCTCATGGGCATCAACACCGACCGCATCATCGTCCTCGCCTTCGCCATCGGCGCCGCCTTCGCCGGCATCGCCGCCGTCGCCTACGGCCTGCGCACCGGCGAAGTCCAATTCCGCATGGGCTTCATCATGGGCCTCAAAGCCTTCACCGCCGCCGTCCTCGGCGGCATCGGCAACATCTACGGCGCCATGCTCGGCGGCATCGTCCTCGGCATCGCCGAAGCCCTCGCCACCGCCTACATCGAACACATCCCCGGCATGCAGCAATTCGGCGGCGGCGCATGGAAAGACGTCTGGGCCTTCGTCCTCCTCATCCTCGTACTCCTCCTGCGGCCCCAGGGGCTCCTGGGCGAACGCGTCGCGGATCGGGCGTGATACCGATGACCACCACCACCGCCCAACCCAAGGGCCTCCTCCCCCTCCCCGCCCGCACCGCCCACCTCACCACCGCCACCGGCGCCCTCGCCACCGCCGCCACCACCGGCCTCGCCTGGACCTGGACCAGCGACTTCCCCGGCGACCTCACCTATTACGGATCCCCCGCCGGCCTCCAACTCGTCACCCTCACCGGCGCCCTCCTCACCCTCCTCCTCGCCACCTCCGCACACGGCCTCCCCGGACTGCGCTGGCTCACCCCCGCCGGCCGCACCGCCCCCACCCTCTTCGCCGCCCTCGGCACCTTCGCCACCACCGCCTTCACCCTCACCGCCATCGCCGTCCAACTCGGCGGCCTGGTCAACCTCGAACCCGGCGGCTACCTCGCCGGCGCCACCGCCCTCCTCACCCTCATCGGCGCCCTCGGCCTACCCCCCGACCACCCCACCGACCCCACCCCCACCACCCCACGACAACGCCTCACCGCAGCCCTCACCGCCGGCCCCCCACGCCCCGCCACCCGCCAACTCCCCACCTGGGCCGAGCACCTGACCATCACCGCCGCCTTCGCCGCCGCACTCCTCGCCTTCACCTACGGCATCGACACCGACGACGGCGCCCCCTTCATCGGCTACCTCCTCCTCGTCGCCCTCGCCGTCCCCGCCCTCCACCGCGCCGGACTCCTCGCCCGCCTCACCGACCTCACCCACCGACACCGCGGCACCGCCCTGGCCGCCGCCTTCCTCGCCGCCACGGCCTTCCCCTTCACCCAGGACACCGACCAATACACCCTCATCGGCGCCAACATCCTGATCTTCGCCACCGTCGCCCTGGGCCTCAACGTCGTCGTCGGCCTCGCCGGACTCCTCGACCTCGGCTACGTCGCCTTCCTCGGCGTCGGCGCCTACGCCGCAGCCCTCGTCTCCGGCTCCCCCGAATCCGCCCTCGGCCTCCACTTCCCCTTCTGGGCAGCCCTGCTCACCGGCGCCGCCGCCTCCCTCGCCTTCGGCGTCCTCATCGGCGCCCCCACCCTCCGCCTCCGCGGCGACTACCTCGCCATCGTCACCCTCGGCTTCGGCGAGATCTTCCGCATCGCCATGCTCAACCTCAACGGCACCACCGGCCCCGACATCACCAACGGCGCCATGGGCATCCCCAACATCCCCAACCTGGAAATCCTCGGCTTCAACTTCGGCGAACCCCACCACCTTCTCGGCATCCCCCTCGCCCCCTACGGCAACTACTACCTGCTGATGATCCTCGTCACCGCCCTCGTCGTCCTCGTCTTCCGCCGCGCCGCCGCCTCCCGCATCGGCCGCGCCTGGATCGCCATCCGCGAGGACGAAACCGCAGCCGTCGCCATGGGCATCAACAGCTTCCGCCTCCGCCTCCTCGCCTTCGCCCTCGGCGCCACCCTCGCCGGACTCGCCGGAACCGTCCATGCACACGTAGTAACCACCGCCACCCCCGAACAATTCCAGTTCGCCGGCCCCCAACCCCCCAACTCCGCCTTCCTCCTCGCCGCCGTCATCCTCGGCGGCATGGGCACCCTCAGCGGACCCCTCGTCGGCGCCGCCCTCCTCTTCCTCATCCCCGCCAAACTCGACTTCCTCCAGGACTACCAACTCCTCCTCTTCGGCATCGCCCTCGTCCTCCTCATGCGCCTCCGCCCCGAAGGACTCATCCCCGACCGCCGCAAACGACTCGAATTCCACGACACCGACCGACCCGACACCCCCGACCCCGGAAACCCCTCGACCGGACGCGACGGGAGCCCCACCGACCCCACCGGCCCCCTCGGCACCGCCCAGGCAAAGGGGTGACCCCCATGACCACACCCACACCCACCACCGACCCCACCCCGACCCCCGCCACCAACCCCCTCCTCCGAGCCACCGACGTCACCATGCGCTTCGGCGGCCTCACCGCAGTCCAAGGCGTCGACCTCACCGTCCACACCGGCGAAATCGTCGGCCTCATCGGCCCCAACGGCGCCGGCAAAACCACCTTCTTCAACTGCCTCACCGGCCTCTACACCCCCACCGAAGGCACCGTCGCCTACCGCGGCACCCGCCTCTCCCGCAAACCCCACCTCGTCACCCAGGCCGGCATCGCCCGCACCTTCCAGAACATCCGCCTCTTCGCCAACATGACCGTCCTCGAAAACGTCCTCGTAGGACGCCACACCCGCACCAAAGAAGGACTCTGGTCCGCCCTCCTCCGCACCCCCGCCTTCACCCGCGCCGAACACCACAGCACCCAACGCGCCCTCGAACTCCTCGACTTCACCGGCCTCGCCCCCAAACGCGACCACCTCGCCCGCAACCTCCCCTACGGCGAACAACGCAAGCTCGAAATCGCCCGCGCCCTCGCCAGCGAACCCGGACTCCTCCTCCTCGACGAACCCACCGCCGGCATGAACCCCCACGAGACCCGCGCCACCCAGGACCTCGTCCACGCCATCCGCGACCACGGCACCGCCGTCCTCGTCATCGAGCACGACATGCGCTTCATCTTCAACCTCTGCGACCGCGTCGCCGTCCTCGTCCAAGGCCGCAAACTCACCGAGGGCACCCCCCGCACCGTCCAGGCCGACGCCCGCGTCATCGCCGCCTACCTCGGCACCACGGACGACCCCACCCCGGGCGACCCCACCGGAGACACCCCATGACCACCCCGCTCCTCGAAGTCGAGGACCTCCACGTCGCCTACGGCAAGATCGAAGCCGTCAAAGGCATCTCCTTCACCGTCCACGCCGGCCAGGTCGTCACCCTCATCGGCACCAACGGCGCCGGAAAAACCACCACCCTGCGCACCCTCTCCGGCCTCCTCACCCCCCACACCGGAAAAATCACCTTCGACGGACACCCCCTCAACGACGTCCCCGCCCACAAAATCGTCGAACGCGGCCTCGCCCACTCCCCCGAAGGCCGCCGCCTCTTCCCCCGCCTCACCATCGCCGAGAACCTCCGACTCGGCGCCTTCCTCCGCAAGGACACCCACGGCATCGCCGCCGACATCCAACGCGTCTACGACCTCTTCCCCGTCCTCGGCGAACGCCACCGCCAACCCTCCGGCACCCTCTCCGGCGGCGAACAACAAATGCTCGCCATGGGCCGCGCCCTGATGTCCCGCCCCAAACTCCTCATGCTCGACGAACCCTCCATGGGCCTCTCACCGATCATGATGCGGAAAATCACGGACACCATCCGCGCCCTCCGCGACCAGGGCACCACCATCCTCCTCGTCGAACAGAACGCCCACGCCGCGCTCTCCCTCGCCGACGAGGGCCACGTCATGGAGACCGGCCGCATCGCCCTCTCCGGCACCGGCGCCCACCTCCTCCACGACGAATCCGTCCGCAAGACCTACCTCGGCGAGGACTGACCCCACCCCCGCACGGCGCCCCGACCGCACCCACCAGGCCATCGACGCACCCACAAAAAACGCCGACGGCGCCCACAGGCACCGCCGGCGATCAACCCCGGAACGGGACTTCGGACCTACTGGCCCTTCCCCTGCTCCTTCGACTGCTCCTTCTGCTGTTCCTTCTGCTGTTCCTTCTGCTGCTGACGCTCCGCCGCATCCTGGATGACCGCCTCGGCCACCTGGTGCATCGACAGCCGCCGGTCCATCGACGTCTTCTGGATCCACCGGAACGCCGCCGGCTCCGTCAACCCGTACTGGGTCTGCAGAACGCTCTTCGCCCGGTCCACCAGTTTCCGGGTCTCCAGCCGCTGGGTGAGGTCGGCGACCTCCTGCTCCAACGCCCTCAGCTCGGTGAAGCGCGACACCGCCATCTCGATCGCGGGCACGACGTCGCTCTTGCTGAACGGCTTCACCAGATACGCCATGGCGCCCGCGTCCCGGGCCCGCTCCACCAGTTCGCGCTGCGAGAACGCGGTCAGCATCAGGACCGGCGCGATGCTCTCCTCGGCGATCTTCTCAGCCGCCGAGATGCCGTCCAGGATCGGCATCTTCACGTCCAGGATCACCAGATCGGGGCGATGCTCGCGGGCCAGCTCCACGGCTTTCTGGCCGTCCCCGGCCTCACCGACGACGGTGTAGCCCTCCTCTTCCAGCATCTCCTTGAGGTCGAGGCGGATGAGTGCCTCGTCCTCGGCGATCACGACGCGCGTGGTCAGCGGCGGGACATGCGACTGATCGCCATCGGCGACAGGCTGCTGGGGCTCGGCGGCGCTCAAGGGGACTCCTCGTTCCAGGCAGGTGGTGCCATTGCAGCCTACCTAGGGGCGGTCATCGTTACTTACACGGTATGGTGTCTCGTGCCGCCGGCCGGGTTGGTGGAACGGTATACACGGATGTCTCAAACACATCTGCCTGAAAGGGCATGCGGGTTCGAATCCCGCACCCGGCACTCACAGATCAAGCGGAGTTTCACGTTCTCGTGAAACTCGAGGTGAACCATTCCCTCCGCGCGCTCCGTCACGCACAGTGACGGTATGCGATTTCACGACACGAACGTACGACATGACGCAGTCGCCCGACTCCGCGCGGGGGCGAAGAACGCAGACGTCGCCCACGCCCTGGGTGTCCCCCTCGGAACCATCGGCTATTGGCGACACATGGACCGCGCCAAACGCGGAGAGTGTCCGGGACGCCATGATCCCCGGTGCCCTCGCTGTGACGGCTGCGAGCTCGACGAGACGGCCTACGCCTACCTCCTGGCCCTCTACCTCGGTGACGGCCACATCAGCCAGTACTCGGGGCACCGCGTACCGAGCCTCATGATCACGTGTGACGACAACTGGCCCGGCCTCACGGACGACTGCGAGACCGCGATGCGGTCGGTCTTCCCCGGGAACTCGGTATGCCGGGCCACCAAGAAGGGCTGCCACAACGTGAAGGTCTACTCCAAGCACTTATGGTGCATGTTTCCTCAGCACGGCCCTGGCAAGAAGCACGAGCGGCCGATCGTCCTTGAAGGATGGCAGCAGCGGATCGTTGATGAGCATCCCTGGGAGTTCATCAGGGGGTTGATCCACTCCGACGGGTGCCGGGTCACCAACTGGACGACCCGGATAGTCGGCAGCGAGCGCAAGCGCTACGAGTACCCGCGGTACTTCTTCGCCAACAAGTCCGACGACATCCGGGGACTGTTCTCGGACACCCTCACCAAGGTCGGTGTGGAATGGACCGTCCTGGCGCGCGGCAGCGAACCGTTCAACATCTCCGTGGCCCGCAAAGCCTCCGTGGTGCTCATGGACCAACACATCGGGCCGAAGTACTGACAGGGACGGCAGTCAGGTACCTCGGCCCAGCTCTTCGTGGTGCGGTGTGTCGCAGTGTGTGGTGGCGCGGGGTTACCGCGGGGGGTGGATGTCGTCCTCGCCGATGTGGTGGACGCGGACGAGGTTGGTGGAGCCGGGGACCCCGGGCGGGGAGCCGGCGGTGATGATGACGACGTCGCCCTTCTTGCAGCGGCCGATCTTCAGGAGTTGCTCGTCGACCTGGGCGACCATCTCGTCGGTGGAGTCGACGGTGGGGCCGAGGAAGGTCTCCACGCCCCAGGTGAGGTTGAGTTGGGAGCGGGTGGCGGGGTCGGGGGTGAAGGCGAGGAGGGGGATGGGCGAGCGGTAGCGGGAGAGCCGGCGGACGGTGTCGCCGGACTGGGTGAAGGCGACGAGGAACTTGGCGCCGAGGAAGTCGCCCATTTCGGCGGCGGCTCGGGCGACGGCACCGCCCTGGGTGCGGGGCTTGCTGCGTTCGGTCAGCGGCGGGAGTCCCTTGGCGAGGATGTCCTCCTCTGCGGCCTCGACGATGCGGCTCATGGTGCGGACCGTCTCGGTGGGGAACTTGCCGACGCTGGTCTCGCCGGAGAGCATCACGGCGTCGGTGCCGTCGATGATCGCGTTCGCCACGTCGCTCGCCTCGGCCCTGGTGGGGCGGGAGTTGTCGATCATCGAGTCGAGCATCTGGGTGGCGACGATGACCGGTTTGGCGTTGCGCTTGGCGAGTTTGATGGCGCGCTTCTGGACGATCGGCACGGTTTCCAGGGGCATTTCGACGCCGAGGTCGCCGCGGGCGACCATGATGCCGTCGAAGGCGGCGACGATGTCGTCGATGTTCTCGACGGCCTGGGGCTTTTCGACCTTGGCGATGACGGGGAGGTGGCGGTCCTCCTCGCGCATGATGCGGTGGACGTCCTCGATGTCGCGTCCGCTGCGGACGAAGGAGAGGGCGATCACGTCGGCGCCGTAGCGCAGGGCCCAGCGGAGGTCGTCCTGGTCCTTGGTGGAGAGGGCGGGGACGGAGACGGCGACGCCGGGGAGGTTGAGTCCCTTGTGGTCGGAGACCATGCCGCCTTCGATGACCTTGGTGTGGACGCGGGGTCCTTCGACGGCGGTGACTTCGAGGGTGACCTTGCCGTCGTCGACGAGGATGCGTTCGCCGGGGGTGACGTCGCCGGCGAGGCCGGGGTAGGTGGTGCCGCAGGTCTGTCGGTCGCCTTCGATGCCGTCTTCGACGGTGATGGTGAAGGTGTCGTCGCGTTCAAGGAGTACGGGGCCTTCGCGGAATCGGCCCAGGCGGATCTTCGGGCCTTGAAGGTCGGCGAGGATTCCGACGCTGCGGCGGGATTCTTCGGATGCTTTGCGGACCCGGTCGAAGCGCGCTTCGTGGTCGGCGTAGGTGCCGTGGCTGAGGTTGAAGCGGGCGATGTCCATTCCGGCGTCGACGAGGGCTTTGATCTGCTCGTACGAGTCGGTGGCGGGTCCCAGTGTGCAGACGATCTTTGCTCGGCGCATGGTTCGACCCTATGACTTACCCGGCGGTAGGGAACTGTGGAGACATGACTGCTCAACGACCGCTTGGTGAAAGGCTGTTGACAAGTTTTGGAATGGGCGCGAAGCCGCTCCGATGAGCGGAAATTCGGCTTCGCGGGGTGTCGTCTCACAGTGCGGGACGGGTCATGGTGAAGCGTGCGTTGACGCTGGCGTGGACGGTCTGGCGGCGGGGTTCGAGGTCGAGGGCGGGGGTGGATTCGAGGGTGCCGCCGCGGGCGCCGGCGGGGGCCGCGTAGCCGTAGCCCTGTTGGTGGGGCTGGCCCTCGGCACCGACGTCGGCGATTTCGAGGACGGCGTCGAGGTGGGCGCCGAGGGCCTCGGCGTACTCACGGGCGCGTTGGACGGCTTCGTGGACGGCTTGGGTGCGGGCGCTGCGGTGGGCGGGCGAGTCGGGGCGGAGGGCCCACCAGGGGCCGTCGACGCGGGTGAGTTCGAGGTCGGCGAGGCGGGTGGTGAGTTCGCCGAGGGCGGTGAAGTCGTTGAGGGTGGCGGTGAGGGTGACGCGTCCGTGGTAGGCGCGGATGCGTTCGTGGCGGCCTTTGTCGGTGAGTTCGGGGGTGAGGGTGAAGCTGCCGGTTTCGAGTTGTTCGACGGCGTCGCCGTAGCTCTTGATGAGGGTGAGGGCGTGTTCGTTGCGGCGGGTGAGGTCGGTGAGGGCGGTGGCGCGGTCGGTGCCGCGGGCGCTGACGGTGACGGTGATGCGGGCGATCTCGGGGTCGACTTCGAGGCGGGCTTCGCCGCGTACGGCGAGGCGGGGGGCGTCGGGAGTGCCGTAGGGGAGGGCCGGGGTGGGTTGGGTCATGGCGTCAGCTTGCCAGCTGGTGCCGGTCTTTCGGTGGGCCGGTAACCGGGGAGTCACCTGTTCGCAATGTCGTGGGGCTGTTGCGGTGGGGGTGGTTGGGTCCAGAATCTACGCGCGAAATCTACGCGCGTTGCCCTGAAGTGGCAGTGCCACTGGGTGCATTGAGACCATTTGACCTCCTTGGGGGAATCGATATGTCGTTCAACCGCCGGAAGTTTCTGGGGCGTTCGGCCGCGGCCGGCACGGGCGTGGCGCTCACGGGGGCGCTGCCGCGGGCCGCGCAGGCGCAGGGGCGGGAGGAGGGCCGGCGGCCGGGGAGCGGGCGGGGCAAGCGGGTCCCGTTCCGGGTGCTGGGCACGACGGATGTGCACGGGCACGTTTTCAACTGGGACTATTTCACCGACAAGGAGTATGACGACGCGACGCACAATGATGTCGGGCTGGCGAAGATCTCGACGTTGGTGGAGGCGGCCCGCAAGGAGGCGGGGCGGCATCGTACGCTGCTGATCGACGCGGGTGACATCATTCAGGGCACTCAGCTGTCGTATTACTACGCGCGGGTCGATCCGATCACCGCGCCGCATGGTCCGAAGCATCCGATGGCGCTGGCGATGAACAGGATGAAGTACGACGCGGCGGCGCTCGGAAACCATGAGTTCAATTACGGGATTCCGGTGCTGCGGAAGTTCCAGGAGCAGTGTGATTTCCCGTTGCTGGCGGCGAACGCGTTGGATGCGCGGACGTTGAAGCCGGCGTTTCCGCCGTATGTGGTGAAGCGGATCAAGGTGCCGGGGCACCGGGATATCCGGGTGGGGATTCTGGGGCTGACGAATCCTGGTATCGCGGTGTGGGACAAGGCCCATGTGCAGGGGAAGATGACGTTTTCGGGGCTGGTCGAGCAGGCGAAGGTGTATGTGCCGAAGCTGCGCTCGCTCGGCTGTGACGTGGTGGTCTGTACGGATCATTCGGGTCTGGACGGTGCGACGTCGTACGGGGACGCGCTGCCGTATCCGGAGAACGCGTCGTCGCTGGTGGCGGAGCAGGTGCCGGGTATCGACGCGATTCTGGTGGGCCATACGCACAAGGAGGTCGCGTCCCGGACGGTGGTGAACAAGGAGACGGGGCGGAGTGTGGTGCTGTCCGAGCCGCTGATGTGGGGGATGCGGCTGAGCGTCTTCGATTTCGAGGTGGAGTGGTGCCGGGGCCGCTGGGAGGTGGTGTCGGTGAAGGCGGAGGTGCGCAACGCCAACACGGCGGCGGAGGATCCGCAGATCGCGCGGCTGGTGCGGCGTGAGCACCAGGCGGTGGTGAAGTACGTGAACCAGGTGGTCGGGACGTGCAAGGCGGCGATGTCGGCGGCCGAGGCTCCGTACAAGGACACGCCGATCATCGACTTCATCAATTTCGTGCAGGTGGACACGGTGAAGGCGGCGTTGGCCGGTACGAAGTACGCGTCGCTGCCGGTGCTGTCGCAGGCGGCGTGTTTCTCGCGGTCGGCGGCGATTCCGGCGGGCAAGGTGTCGCTGCGTGATGTGGCGGGGTTGTATGTGTACGAGAACACGTTGGATGCGCGGTTGATGACGGGTGCGCAGCTGCGGGACTATCTGGAGTTCTCGGCGCGGTATTTCGTGCGGACGGCGCCGGGTGCGCCGGTGGATCCGAAGAATCTGACGAACGCGGACAACACGCCTGACTTCAACTATGACGTGGTCGGTGGGCTCACGTACGACATCGACATCGCGAAGCCGGCGGGTTCGCGGATCGCGAATCTGCGGTACGGGGGAAAGCCGTTGGATGACAAGGCGCAGTTCGTGCTGGCGGTGAACAACTACCGGGCGAACGGCGGTGGTGGTTTCCCGCATGTGGCGAAGGCGACGTCGGTGTGGTCGAACTCTGACGAGATCCGGAACACGATCATTGCGTGGGTGAAGGCGAAGAAGGTGATCGATCCGGTGGTGTTCGCTTCGGCGGGGTGGCGGTTGACGCGGGACGGGGTGCCGGTGTTCTGAGGTCTCGGCGCCGGTGTGCGGCCGCCCCTCTCCCCCGGTCCGGGTTGTTTCGGTCGGGTGGGAGGGGCGGTGGCGTTCAGTGGCGCGGGACGAGCGTGGAGCCCTGGCGGGGGACGGTGCCGGTGCGGCGGGTCGGGGGGTGGGCGAGGCCGAAGGTGGTGAAGGCGGTGCGGTGCGGGAGGGGGTAGGTGGGCTTGGCGGTCAGGGAGTTGAGGATGGTGGCGCTGCGCCAGGCGGCGAGGCCGAGGTCGGGGGTGCCGACGCCGTGGGTGTGGCGTTCGGCGTTCTGGACGTAGAGGGAGCCGGTGATGGCGGGGTCGAGGACGAGGCGGTGGTGTTCGTCGATGCGGGGGCGTTCGGAGGCGTCGCGGCGGAGGTAGGGGTCGAGGGCGGCGAGGAGGGTGTCGAGGCGGCGTTCGCGGTAGCCGGTGGCGAGGACGACGGCGTCGGTGGTGAGGCGGGAGCGGCTGCCTTGTTGGGCGTGTTCGAGGTGGAGTTCGACCTTGGTGGTGCCGACGCGGCCGGCGGTGCGGACCTGGACGCCGGGGGTGAGGACGGCGTTGGGCCAGCCGCCGTCGAGGGTGCGGCGGTAGAGCTCGTCGTGGATGGCGGCGAGGGTGTCGTGGTCGATGCCCTTGTAGAGCTGCCATTGGGCGGGGAGGAGCTCGTCGCGGGCGCGTTCGGGGAGGGCGTGGAAGTAGCGGGTGTAGTCGGGGGTGAAGTGTTCCAGGCCGAGTTTGCTGTATTCCATGGGCGCGAAGGCGGGGGTGCGGGCGAGCCAGTGGAGGTTTTCGCGGCCGGTGGGGCGGGCGCGGAGTTGGTCGAGGAAGATTTCCGCGCCTGATTGGCCGGCGCCGATGACGGTGAGGTGGTCGGCGGCGAGGAGGCGTTCGCGGTGGTCGAGGTAGTCGGCGGAGTGGATGACGGGGACGGTGGGGGCCTCGGCGAGGGGGCGGAGGGGGACGGGGATGTGGGGTGCGGTGCCGATGCCGAGGACGAGGTTGCGGGCGTAGGTGCGGCCGAGGGCTTCGGCTTCGCCGTCGGCGTCGAGTTGGGTGAAGTCGATTTCGAAGAGGTTGCGTTCGTGGTTCCAGCGGACGGCGTCGATGTGGTGGCCGAAGTGGAGGGAGGGGAGGTTTTCGCTGACCCAGCGGCAGTAGGCGTCGTATTCGGCGCGGTGGATGTGGAAGCGCTCGGCGAAGTAGAAGGGGAAGAGGCGTTCGCGGGTTTTGAGGTAGTTGAGGAAGGTCCAGGGGCTGGTGGGGTCGGCGAGGGTGACGAGGTCGGCGAGGAAGGGGACTTGGAGGGTGGTGCCGTCGATGAGGAGGCCGGGGTGCCAGTGGAAGGCGGGGTGCTGGTCGTAGAAGGCGGTGCGGAGCTGGGTGAGGGGGTGGGCGAGGGCGGCGAGGGAGAGGTTGAACGGGCCGATGCCGATGCCGGCGAGGTCGAGGGGTTCGTCGGGGCCGGGGGTGTCGGTGGCGGTGCCGGGCTCGGTGTGCGGAGGGGTGTTCATCGGGGGGTGTGGCCTTCCACGAGTTTGAGGAGGGTGGTGAGGTCTCCGGGTTGGGTGTGGGGGTTGAGGAGGGTGGCTTTGAGCCAGAGGCCGGTGGGGGTGGTGGCACGGCCGAGGACGGCGTGGCCTTCGGTGAGCAGGGTGCGGCGGATGGTGGCGAGGGTGGTGTCGTCGGCGCCGCGGGGGCGGAAGAGGACGGTGGTGAGGGTGGGGCGGGAGTGGAGTTCGTAGCCGGGGTGAGCGTCGATGAGGTCGGCGAGGGTGCGGGCGGCGGTGAGGGTGCGGTCGACGAGGTCGCCCAGGCCCTGGCGGCCGAGGGCCTTGAGGGTGACGGCGATCTTGAGGATGTCGGGGCGCCGGGTGGTGCGCAGGGAGCGGCCCAGGAGGTCGGGGAGGCCGGCTTCGGTGTCGTCGTCGGCGTTGAGGTAGTCGGCCTGGTGGGCGAGGGGGGTGAGGGTGGTCGGGGTGGGTACGGCGAGGAGGCCGGCGGCGACGGGTTGCCAGCCGAGTTTGTGCAGGTCGAGGGTGACGGTGTGGGCGCGGTCGAGGCCGGTCAGGGCGGTGCGGTGGGTGTCGCTGAAGAGGAGCGGGCCGCCGTAGGAGGCGTCGATGTGGAAGCGGGCGCCGTATTGGTCGGCGAGGTCGGCGAGGGCCGGGAGGGGGTCGAGGGCGCCGGCGTCGGTGGTGCCGGCGGTGGCGGTGAGGAGTACCTGACCGGTGCGTCCGGCGAGTTCGGCGAGGCAGGTGTGGACGGTGGCGGGGTCGAGGGTGCCGTCGGGGGTGGGGAGGGTGACGGGCTCGGGGAGGCCGAGGAGCCAGGCGGCGCGGTGGATGCTGTGGTGGGCGTTGGCGCCGCAGACGATCCGTAGGGGGCCGGTGGTGTGCGGTGGGCGGGGGGCTTCGCGGGCGAGCAGGACGGCGAGTTGGTTGGACTCGGTGCCGCCGGTGGTGACCAGGGCGTCGGGCTGGTCGGCCGCGGGGTAGACGAGGCCGGCGAGGGCGCGGGCGGTGAGGACTTCGAGTTCGGAGGCGGCCGGGGCCTGGTCCCAGGAGTCCATCGAGGGGTTGAGGGCGCCGGCGGCGAGGTCGGCCGCGGTGGCCAGGGCCAGTGGGGGGCAGTGCAGGTGGGCGGCGCAGTGCGGGTCGGCGGGGTCGGCAGCGCCGGCGGCGAGGGTGTGGACGAGGGTGCGCAGTGCGGTGTGCGGGCCGGCGCCCTGTTCGGGGAGGAGGGGGAGGCAGGCGTCGCGGACGGCCCGGGCGACGGCGTCCGGGCCGCCGGGTGGGAGGGGGCCGGAGCGGTCCTGGGCGCCGGTGGTGAGGGCGTCGAGGACGGTGTCGAGGAAGGGGCGGAGTGCGCGGGGGCCGTCGGTGCCGCCTGCGAGGGCGGTGCCGGCAGGGGCGACTGACATCAAGGGGCTCTTCTTCAAAGGGAGTTGGGTGCATGGCACCGGGTCTTAGGCCGCCCTAAGTTACTGTCCCGGTACGGCAGGTATCCACCCGTTCCGCCGGTATCACCCGTTCGTGGGATGGGTGTCCCGCAGGTGTTCGGTTGCCTGCGGTCTTGCGCACCGTCGAGGAACGGGTGCCGGGAAGGTGACGCGGAGGTGGCGCGGGTGCCGTCGGCGGCCCCTGTGGGCCGACGGCACCCGCGCTCCGCGCGTCCGGTGGGCTACCGCTGCGCGTCGGCCGCCCGCACCTTCAACGCCCGGCGCAGGTCGTCGAGTTGGTCGTCGAGGGTGCGTCGCAGGGCCGGTGTCGGGTCGCCCTCGGCCAGGCAGCGCTCGCCGTGGTGGAGGGTGGCGTCCTCGACGAGGACGGCGGGGAAGGCGTGGCGTCCGGCGGCCTTGGCGAGGGCGGGTCCGCGGCGGGCGGCGAGGGCGGGGACCTCGGCGAAGTAGCGGGCGACGTAGGGGCGGAGCAGGTCCTGCTGCTCGGGGGCCCAGAAGCCGGCGGCGGTGGCGGTGAAGAGGTAGTTGGAGAGTGCGGACTCCTCGTCGGTGGTGAACAGGGCGTCCCAGGCGGCCTGTTTGGCGGCCGGGTCGGGGAGTGCGGCGCGGCAGCGGGCGGCGCCCTCCTGGCCGGTGGCGCTCTGGTCGCGGGCGAGTTCGGCGGCGATGGCGTCCTCGGTGGTGGCACCGAGGGTGGCGAGCCGGCCGAGGATGCGCCAGCGCAGTTCGTGGTCGAGGTCGGGGCCGCCGGGGACGCTGCCGTCGTGGAGCCATTCCTGGATGCTCTCGGGGCCGGTGGCGCTGTCGACGAAAGCGCGGACGGCGGTCAGCCGCAGTCCGGCTTCGGGGCCGTGGCCGGGGCCTTCGGTGCGGCGCAGGAGGTCGCGGCTGAGGGCGGTGAGCGTGGTCAGGGCGGTGTGTCGGGCGGTGCGGGGGGCGCCCTGTGCGGGCGGGGTGGTGGGTGTCGGGGAGGGGAGGTAGCGGTCGGCGATCTGGGTGCGGGCGAAGGCGAGGACGCCCTGGACGATGGCGAGGTCGGTCTCGTGCGGGAGGTGGGCGCGGGCGGCGTCCAGGTAGGCGGTGGGCGGCAGTTCGCCGTCGCGGACCAGGTCGCGGGCGGCGTTCCAGACGACGGCGCGGGTCAGCGGGTCGGGCAGTCCGGACAGGGCGCGGGCGGCGGTTTCCCAGGAGGCGGCGTCGAAGCGGACCTTGGCGTAGGTGAGGTCGCCGTCGTTGAGGACGACGAGGGCGGGGGCGGCCTGGGGGAAGGTGTGGCGGGCGGGGTGGCCGTCGGCCGGGATGTCCACGTCGAAGCGGTCGCGCAGGGCAAGCCGGTCGGGGTGGCCGGGGTCCGGGTCGTAGGCGCCGACGGCGATGCGGTGCGGGCGGTTGCCGGTGTGTGCGATGTCCAGGTGCCAGGTGCCGGGTTCCTCGGCGACGGCCGGGGTGAGGGTGTCGACGCCGGTGGTGCGCAGCCAGCGTTCGGCCCAGGCGTGGACGTCGCGGTCGGTGGAGCGGGCCAGGGAGTCGATGAAGTCGGCGAGGGTGGCGTTGCCGAAGCGGTGTCGGGCGAAGTGGTCGTTGATGCCGGCGAGGAAGTCCTTCTCCCCCATCCAGGCGACGAGTTGGCGCAGTGCGGAGGCGCCCTTGGCGTAGGAGATGCCGTCGAAGTTGAGGAGGGCGGAGGCGGTGTCGGGGACGTCCCGGGGGGCCGGGGCGACGGGGTGGGTGGAGGGGCGCTGGTCGGCGTCGTAGCCCCAGCCCTTGCGGGCGATGGCGAAGTCGGTCCAGGTGTCGGTGAAGCGGGTGGCTTCGGAGAGCACCTGGTAGCCCATGTACTCGGCGAAGGACTCGTTCAGCCAGATGTCGTCCCACCACTGGAGGGTGACGAGGTCGCCGAACCACATGTGGGCCATCTCGTGCGCGATGACCATGCCGCGGGTCTGGCGCTCGGTGTCGGTGACGGCGGAGCGGAAGACGAATTCGTCGCGGAAGGTGACCAGGCCGGGGTTCTCCATGGCGCCGGCGTTGAACTCGGGGACGAACGCCTGGTCGTAGGAGTCGAAGGGGTAGGGCTCCTGGAAGATCTGGTGGTAGCGGTCGTAGCAGCGGCGGGTGAGGTCGAGGATCTCCTCGGCGTCGGCGTCGAGGTGGGGGGCGAGGCTGGCCCGGCAGTGGATGCCGAACGGGAGGCCGGCGTGTTCGGTGCGGACGGAGTGCCAGGGGCCGCCGGCGACGGCGACGAGGTAGGTGCTGATGCGCGGGGTGGTGGCGGCCTGCCAGGTGCCGTCGGGGAGTTGTTCGGTGCGGCCGTTGGCGAGCACGGTCCAGGTGGGCGGGGCGGTGACGGTCAGCGCGAAGGTGGCCTTGAGGTCGGGCTGGTCGAAGGCGCCGAAGACGCGTTGGACGTCGTCCATGAAGAGCTGGGTGTAGACGTAGCTCTCGCCGTCGGCGGGGTCGGTGAAGCGGTGCATGCCCTCGCCGGTGCGGGAGTAGCGCATGGTGGCGTCGAGGCGCAGTTCGTGGGGGCCGGGGGTCAGGCCGGTCAGCGGCAGGCGGTTGTCGTCGAGGGCGGCGGGGTCCAGGGGGTGGCCGTCGAGGGTGGCGGTGTGGAGTGTGGCGGGTCTGATCTCGACGAAGGTGTCGCCGGCGGTGCGGGCGGTGAAGTGGACGGTGGTGCGGGAGGCGAACTCCTCGTCGCCGTGGGTGAGGTCGAGGGCGATCTCGTAGTGGTCGACGTGGAGCAGTTGGGCGCGGGCTTCGGCTTCGGGGCGCTTCAGTACGGGCATGCCGTGCAGCTTCCCACGCCGGGGTTGGGGTGGTGCGGGGTATTTCGGCGGCCGGGGCCGGGTGCGCGGGGCGGCGCCTGGCGGGGTGTGCCCGGGGTGGTGGCCGGCGGTGTCATTCCACCCTCGGGGGGTGGGCGGGGTCGGGTATCCGGGTCGACCAGCCGCCGGGGACGCGGCGGTGCTGGCGGTCGCGGAAGCGGGCCGGGGCGAGGCCGACGCGGCGGGTGAACAGGCGGCTGAAGTAGGCGGGGTCGTCGTAGCCGACGCGGCGGGCGACGGCGGCGACGGGGAGTTCGGTGGCGACGAGGAGTTCCTTGGCGCGGCCCAGGCGGATGCCGAGGAGGTAGTCCTTGGGGCTGCAGCCGGCTCCGCGGCGTACCGCGGTGCGCAGTTCGGCGGGGGTCATGCCGTGGCGGGCGGCGTGTTCGGCGACCGAGAGCGGGAGGAAGGCGTCGCGGGCGAGGGCGGCCAGGACGGGTTCGCCGTCGGCGTCGGTGTCGGCGCGGGCGCGGCGCAGGGCGACGAGGAGTTCGTGGACGGCGGCGGCGGTCTCGACGTCCAGGAGGGGGTTGTCGCGGCGTGCGGCTCGGGCGATGCGGCCGATCGCGGTGCGGGCGGGGCCGGTGTCGGCGAGCGGGACGAGGGGGTGGTGCGGGTCGATGTAGCCGAGTTCGGTGTAGGTGGCGGCGGCGGGGCCGGTGAAGTCGACGAAGCTTTCGTCCCAGCCGGTGTCGGGGTCGGCGCCGTAGTGGTGGGGGACGTCGGGGAGGAGCCAGAGGAGGGCGGGGGCGGTGACGGTGCGGCGGTGGCCGTCGGGGGTGGTGAGCCAGCCGCGGCCGGCGCTGATGACGACGGCGACGTGGTGGTCGAGGGTGCGGGGTCCGACGGGGGGCAGGGTGCCGTGTTGCAGGCCGACGCCCAGGCAGACCAGGCCGAGCCGGTGGTGGAGCGGGCTGGGGGTGAAGTAGCGCATCCAGGTGTGGTACATGCCGGCGGGCCTCCCGTCGCCGTGCGCCGCCGCACCGTCCGTACGGCGGCGGTCCGCCACTGTGTCCGGACGGTCGACCGGTCTGCCGCTGTGTCGATCCGTCCAACGGGCATCGATCTTTGTCCATGGACCGGCGGGCCGCCAGGGGGCGAGGGTGTGGGCGATCGGGGGCGGGCGGGGCGTGACGATCCGGGAGGCGTGCGGTGCGGTTTGCCGTTGGGGAGCGGGACTTCGAGGTGGACGGGCGGCCGGTGCGGCTGCTGTCGGGGGCGTTGCACTACTTCCGGGTGCACGAGGCGCAGTGGGGGCATCGGCTGGCGATGTTGCGGGCGATGGGGCTGAACTGTGTGGAGACGTACGTGCCGTGGAACTGGCACGAGCCGCGGCCGGGCGAGGTGCGGGACGTCGGGGCGCTGGGGCGGTTCCTGGACGCGGCGGGGGCGGCGGGGTTGTGGGCGATCGTGCGGCCGGGTCCGTACATCTGCGCGGAGTGGGAGAACGGGGGGTTGCCGGCGTGGTTGACGGGGGCGTTGGGGCGGCGGGTGCGGACCCGGGACGCGGCGTTCCTGCGGGCGGTGGACGGTTGGTGGGAGGTGCTGTTGCCGCAGGTGGTGGCGCGGCAGTGCGACCGGGGTGGGCCGGTGGTGCTGGTCCAGGTGGAGAACGAGTACGGGTCGTACGGGTCGGATGCCGCGTATCTGGCGCATCTGGCGGGGCGGTTGCGCGGGTTGGGGGTGACGGTGCCGCTGTGTACGTCGGACGGGGCGGAGGACCACATGCTGACCGGCGGGAGCGTGCCGGGGGTGTTGGCGACGGTGAATTTCGGGGCGGGGGCGCGGGCGGCGTTCGCGGCGTTGCGCCGGCATCGGGCGCGGGGGCCGTTGATGTGCATGGAGTTCTGGTGCGGGTGGTTCGCGCACTGGGGGCGGACGGGGGTGCCGCGGGCGGCGCGGGACGCGGCGGAGGCGCTGCGGGAGGTGTTGGAGTGCGGGGCGTCGGTGAATGTGTACATGGCGCACGGCGGGACGAGCTTCGGTGGTTGGGCGGGGGCGAACCGGGCGGGTGAGGTGCAGGACGGGGCGTTGTTGCCGACGGTGACGTCGTACGACTACGGGGCGCCGGTGGACGAGCGGGGGCGTCCGACGGAGAAGTTCTGGCGGATGCGGGAGGTACTGGCCCGGTTCGCGGAGGGGCCGCTGCCGGCGGTGCCGGAGCCGGAGCCGGTGGTGGCGGGGCCGCTGGAGGTGGCGCTGTCGGGGTGGCTGTCGGCGGATGCGGTGGTGGCGGCGTTGGGGGATCCGGAGGTGTGCGCGGGGGTGCCGCCGACGTTCGAGGAGTTGGGGGTGGATCGGGGGGTGGTGCGGTATCGGGTGGCGGTGCCGGGTCCGCGTGCGGCGTACCCGTTGCGGGTGTCCGGCCTGCGGGACCTCGCCACCGTGTACGTGGACGGGGTGCGGGCCGGTGTGCTCACGGAGGACGAGCCGGTCCTCGCGGGGCCGGTCGCGGGGCCGGCGGAGGTGGAACTGTGGGCGGAGTCGCTGGGGCGGGTCAATTACGGGCCGCGGCTGGGTGAGGCGAAGGGCATCACGGGCGGGGTGCTGCACGAGCGGCAGTATCTGCACGGGGTGCGGGCGCAGGGGTTGCGGCTGGCGGTGCTGGACGGGGCGGCGGGGGCCGCGGCGGTGGCCGGCCTGGGGTTCGGTGCGCCGGCGGCGGGGGCGCGGGGGTTGCACCGGGGCACGGTGACGGTGCCGGTGGGCGGGGTGGGGGATGCGGTGCTGGAGTTGGAGGGGTGGACGCGGGGGTTCGCGTGGGTGGGGGGTTTTCCGGTGGGGCGGTACTGGTCGGCGGGGCCGCAGCGGGGGTTGTTCGTGCCGGGCCCGGTGTTGCGGGAGGGGGTGAACGAGGTGTTGGTGCTGGAGCTGGAGGGGCCGGAGGGCGCCGACGGGGCCGCGGGGGCGCCGCGGCTGGTGCCGTGAGGCGGGCCGGGTGCCGGGGGCGGGTGCGGCTCCCGGCGCCCGGTCCGCCTCGGTTCACGCCTCGGTTCACGCCTCAGTGACGTGGAAGGCGTCGAGGACGAACTCGGCGGTGCCGTCGCCGCCGGTCTTGCGCAGGCCGACCCAGGCGTCGCCGCTCTGGGGCGCGGTGAACTCGTAGGCGAGGGTGGTGGGTCGGGTGGCGACGGGCAGCGGCTGCCGGCGCAGTTCGCGGGCGGTGGGCTCGTCGACGGCGGTGATCCAGGCGTACTGGCCGGCCTTCTCGTTCTCGTAGCGGAAGGTGACGCGGTAGCGGCGGCCGGGGGTGAAGCGGACGGTGTGCGGGACGGTGCGGTAGACCAGGCCGGTGTTCTCGCCGCGGGACTTCAGGGACTGGCCGCCGTCGATGACGTCGTCGATCGCCTTCCCATTCCAGCCGCGCTGGGTGTAGGGGGCGTGGCGCTGGGCGAGGTGGGTGCGGGGGTCGGTGGAGCCGCCGGCGTCGCCCTTGACGAACGGGCCCCAGCCCTGGGGGACGTGCGCGAAGTCTTCGTGGACGAGGGTGGCGGGGGTGCCGGGGGTGCCGGGCGGGGTGGTGGGTCGGGGCGCGGCGACGACGCGGACGTTGTCGAAGCGGATCCGGGCCCGGCCGGGGGCGGCGGTGAGGGCGAGGGTGGCGGGGCCGCCGCCGTCGGGCACGGTGAAGCGGGTGGTCATGCGCTGGAAGCGGGTGCCGGTCTTGCGGTCGGCGGCGACGTGGTTGGTGGCGGTGGAGGTGTCGGTCCAGTTGGTGGCGGTGACGCCGTCGGCGGTGCGGACCGTCAGGCCGGCGCGGCGCCGCTCCCCCGCCGTGGCGCCGACCTCGACCTGGACGGAGGCGGCGTAGTCGCCGGGGGCGAGGCGGGCCAGGCGTTGGGCGACGGTGGCGGCGGCGCCGGGGCCGATGACGAGTTCGTAGTCGCCGCGGTCGTTGATCTCGACGGTGGCGGGGCCGGTGGTCTGCCAGGCGGCGAGGTCGCCGGCGTGGAAGCCGGGGTCGGCCAGGGGGGTGCCCTCGCCCCAGTGGGGGTCGGGTGGGGTGGGGGCCTCGGTGCGGTAGACGACGTAGGCGGTGCCGGGGCGGGCGGTGAGGGTGATCTGCCCGTCGGTGACGGGGATCCGGGTCCGGTCGGTGCGGCCCTGGTCGGTGAGCCGGTAGGCGTGGACCGCAGGGGTGCCCGACCAGCCGCGGGGGAGCCGCCAACTGCTCTGTCCGCCACGGGGGTTGTAGTGGTAGAGCTTGGTGGGGTCGGTGGCGCGGCGGGGTTCCCAGGGCAGCAGGTAGCTGCCGCCGTCGTAGACGAGGCGGCCGTCGGTGGTGATGCGGCGGGTGCCGTCGGTGTCGGTGACGGCGGTGCGGGTGGGGCCCTCGAAGGTGATCTCGTGGTCGGTCCAGGTGCGGATGGGGTACGCCTGGAGGTATTTGGCGGGCAGGGCGTCGTTCCAGACGATGGTGTGGAAGGCGTGCCAGTCGTTCTTGCCGGTCCAGCCCTCGAAGTTGCCCATGCGGGGGGCGCCGAGGAGGGTGGGCCACTTGTCGGCGAAGACGTCCTTCTGGTGGTTGCGGAGGAAGCGGATGAGGCGGGAGTTGATGCCGCGGGAGGTGTCGGGGCCGTAGTCGGTCTCGTTGGCCCAGTGCGACCACAGGGCGGAGCGTTCCAGGCCGTGGCCCCATTCGGTGGCGATCTGCCAGCCCTGGTCGCGCAGATGGCGTTGGAGGCGGTCGGAGTTCCAGCCGGATTCGCGGAAGACGTCGAGGTAGACGGTGTTCAGGGCGGGGTCGGTCTCCTTGCGGAGCTGGGCGAAGCGGGCGGCGATGGTGCCGGCGGTCAGGTCGTGGCGGGCGTTGATCCGGTAGGACTGGTCGAGCCAGTCCCACTGCTTGTCGTCCTTGTCGACGAGCGTCTCAGAGAAGGCGTGCGCGACGGGGTAGGACTCGGTGGCGTTGACGTGGACGGCGAAGTCGCTGTGCCACTTCTTCCCGGCGCGGAGCAGGGTGTTGAGGTCGGCCAGGCCGCCGGCGCGCGCGTTGTAGTTGCCGCCGTAGTCGGGGTGGGCGGAGTCGTGGCCTTCGGACTGGTAGCCCTTGAGGAGGGTGAACTGGCGCAGGCCGTCGGTGGCCAGGGCGATCCGTTTGACGTTGTCGAGGGTGGCGAGGAACGGGTTGGTGGCCTGGCTGGCGAAGTTGAAGGGGATGTGCGGGACGACGCGGAGGTGCTGTTCGTCGGCGCCGAGCGGCTCGACCATGATGGCGCGCAGTGCGAGGGCGGCGTCCTGCCAGTCGGTGCGGCCGTCGCCGTTGCGGTCGCGGGTGAGGACGACGGTGGCGTACGGGAGGGGTTCGGTGGCGTCGGTGGGTTGGCCGGCGGCGCGGTGGGTCCATTGGCCGGGGGCGAGTTGGGCCTTGAGGTAGCCGTCGCCGCGCAGGGTCTGCCGCCAGAGTCGGCCGTTCTCCCAGCTGGTGGCAGCGGTGGGGGTGTCGTAGACGGTGTTGGTCTCGATGCCGGCGGCGAGCTGGTCGGTGGCGACGACGGCGTAGGCGCAGCCGGTGGGGGCGGGCTCGGCGGGGGTGTCGGGGGTGACGCGGACGAGGGTGTCGCCGCTGGTGGCCTTGTCGAGTTGGAGGCAGGCGGCGAGGAGGTGGGCGCCGGGTTGGTCGCTGCGGACGCTGAGCAGGGCGAGGCCGGGTATCTGGAGGGTGCCGACGCGCAGCGCGGGGGTGTCGTCGATGGCGGTCAGGCGCCAGGTGACCTGCCAGCCGTCGACGGCGATCTCGGCGGTGAGGGTGGTGCCGCCGTCGAGGGCGAGGGTGTAGGTGGCGCGGTCGGCGCGGGCCCGGTGGGTGACGCGGGGGGTGTGCGCGGTGCCGTCGACGAGGATCTGGGTGACGGGGGTCTCCTGGCCGTGCAGGACGGCGCCGGTGGCGCGGTCGGTGTAGGAGACGATGCGGGGGAAGGCGGGGTCGACGCGGACGTCCAGCGCGGTGGAGCGCAGGACCACCTCGCCGGCGCGCGGGGCGGCGGTCGCGGTGCGGCTGCCGAGGGGGAGGGTGGTGGCGACGCCGGCGAGTGCGGTGGCGGCGACGAGTTGTCTGCGGCTGGGCCCTGGCTGTGCGGTCACGCGCGTCCTCCTCGGTGGCGGTGCGGCCTGTCGGCGGACAGCGTGCGGGGCGGGCGGGGCGCAGGCCCATGGACTAAGGCGCGGGAGGTGTTGGACAGATGTGCGGCGGCGGTTGCGCGGTCAGGTGTCGTCCGGGCCGCTCGTGGGGAGGACGGCGACGACCTCCCAGCCGCCTTCGGGCGCGGGGCCGGCGGTGAGGGTGCCGCCGAGGGCCTCGGCGCGTTCGGTGAGGCCGGCCAGGCCGAAGCCTCCGCCGCGGGCCTGCTCGGACAGGCGCGCGGCGGCGCCGCCGTCGTTGGCGATGCGCAGTTCGGTGCCGTGGGGGACGGTGTGCACGGTGATCCGGACGGCGGTGGCGTCGGCGGCGTGCTTGCGGACGTTGGTGAGGGCCTCGCGGACGATGCGGGGGAAGGCGGCGGCCACCTCGGGGGGCAGGGTGCGGTCCAGGCCGGGTTCGAGGTCCAGGACGACCGGCGGGCCGGTGCGGGCGAACGTGTCGGCGAGGGTGCGGACCTCGGCGAGTCCGGCGACCGGGGCGGTGCGGGCCTCGCCCTCGCGCAGCACCCGCACCAGGCGGCGCATGGCGCCGAGCGCCTCGCCGCCGGAGGTCTCGATCCGGGCGAAGGCGGCGCCGGCCCGCGGCCCGTCGAGGGCGGTGAAGCGGGCGGCGCGGGCCTGGACGACGATGCCGGTGACGTGGTGGGCGACGACGTCGTGCAGTTCCCTGGCCAGTTCCAGGCGTTCGGCGTCGCGTACGGCGGCCAGGTCGCGCAGCCGGCCGGCGTCCTGCCAGCGCAGGATCAGCGAGTAGGCGGTGACGACGACGGTGAGGACGCCGTAGACGACGGTGAAGATGCCCATCCGGATGTCGCGCATGGGGGCCAGGACGCAGGCCAGGCCGAGCAGGGGGCCGAGGACGGCGGCGGTGCGGCCGGGGGCCCCGCGGACCACGGCGGTGAGCAGGACGAGCAGGGCGATGCCCTCGCCCAGGCCCCAGACCCGCAGGGCGTGCTGGCCGGCGATCAGGACGGCGGAGGCGGCCAGGGACACCGCGACCGCGATCCGGGCCCGGGTGGTGAGCGGGATCCGGCGGTAGGGGACGGCGCAGAGGCAGACCACGACGGCGGCCGCGACGACGACGGCGTGCGGGCGGGTGGGCTGTTGGGTGAGGACCACCGCCTCCACGCCGACGAGGAAGAGCAGGACCCCGGCGAGGGCGACCTTGGCTGCGGCGGCCTTGTGGGGGTGGCTGCGGGCCCACCCGGACATCGGGCTCATCCGCCGGTGGCCAGCCCGGTTTCCCAGGCCCAGGCGGCGATCTCGACGCGGTTGCGGGCGGCCAGCTTGGCCTGCACGTTGGCGAGGTGGGTCTTGACGGTGGAGAGCGAGACGAAGAGTTCGTCGGCGATCTCGGCGTTGGTGCGGCCGGTGGCCAGGGCGCGGACGACCTGTTCCTCGCGGTCGGTGAGCGGCTCGGAGGGGGCTTTGGCGGCGCGGCCGGCGGTGGGGGCCATCGTGCGCAGCAGCCGCAGGGTGATGGCGGGCGAGACCAGGGCGTCGCCGGCGGCCGCGGCGCGGACGCCCTCGACGAGCAGGGCGGGGCTGGCGTCCTTGAGGAGGAAGCCGCAGGCACCGCCGTGCAGCGCGGCGTGCACGTACTCGTCGAGGTCGAAGGTGGTGACGATGACGATCCTGGGGCGGTCGTGGTGCTCGGGGTGGGTGGCGGCGCGCTCGGCGAGCCGGCGGGTGACCTCCAGGCCGTCCGGTTCGGGCATCCGGATGTCGAGCAGGAGCACGTCGGGCTGGAGCCGTTCGACGGCTTCCAGGGCGGCGGCGCCGTCGGTGACGTCGTCGAGGACCTCGATGTCGGGCTGGCTCTCCAGGATCATCCGGAAGCCCGTCCGGACCATCTCCTGGTCGTCGGCGATGACCACGCTGATCGGCATGGCTCCATCGGACCCGGGACGGCCGGGGCCCGCAAGCCGCGGCGGCGGATGGCGGAGGGGCCGGGGCCCGGTGGTGTGCCCGGGCCCCGGCCGTCGGTGGTGCGGGCGGGTCAGCCGCCGAGCCCGGCAGCGGCCTTCTCGATGTCGGCCGCGAAGGCGCTCACCTCGGTGTAGACGCCGGGCTTGCCGGGGCGGGCGCAGCCCTCGCCCCAGGAGACGATGCCGACCTGGAGCCACTGGCCGGCGTCGTCCTTGCGGAACATCGGGCCGCCGGAGTCGCCCTGGCAGGTGTCGACGCCGCCGGTGTCGAGCTTGCCGGCGCATATCTCGTCGCCGGGCGTGAGGGAGTCGCCGTACGCCTGCTGGCAGGTGGCGTCGTCGACGAACGGGACGGTGGCCTTGAGCAGGTAGCGCTGCTGGTCGCCGCCTTCCTTGTCGGCGCCCCAGCCGGCGATGGTGAAGTCGCCCTTGTTGTAGGTGTCGTTCTCGGCGATCTTCAGGGTGGGCTGGTCGATGGGCTTGGCGAGCTTGATGAGGGCCCAGTCCTTGCCCTTGCCGTTGTAGCCGGGGGCCTGGAGGACCTGGGTGGAGTTGACCTTGACGGCGGCCGAGTCCTCCAGGTCGACGACGCCGCCGGTGGCGGTGATGGAGGTGTCGTTGCTGCTGCCGTCGACGCAGTGCGCCGCGGTGAGCACGATGTCCTTGGTGTAGAGGGCGCCGCCGCAGCCCATCGACAGCCGGACCATGAAGGGGAATTCCCCCTGGTCGGCGCGGGTGCCGCCGACGACGTGGGTGTGCACGGAGCCGCCGGGGGTGGGCGCGGGGGCGGCCTGCGCCGCGGCCGGCTGGAGGCTGACGGCGGCCAGGGCGATCGCGCCGGCGGCGGTGGTTCTCTTGAGGTGCTTCCGGGTGCTGCGCAACGGACTGTTCCTTTCGTGGGGGGTCGCGTAGCGCAATGACAGGGTCATGCCAACCCCAGCGCCGGGCATGGCCGTCGCAAAATGCGCACGGACGACGGCAGCACACCGCAAAGCCTTCGGGCATCCAGGCAATGAACCCGTAAAGCGCCCTGTGATTATGTGGAGTGGGGGATCAGAGTGACAAGGGTCAACATCCGGCCAACTCCCCTACCCCATACGCCCCGTACGCCCCGTGCCGTCGGCCCGGGCGCCGGTCGTACAGTGTCCGGATGACCACCGGCGGCAGCGGGATCGCACACGGCTTCCCCCATCTCGACACGGTCCGCGCGGCCCTCACGGCGCTCTTCCGGCGCCTGTCCCACGACACCGTGAGCACCTTCCCCACCAGCGTCCTCCCGGTGGACGTCGCCTTCGACGACACCGAGGACGTGCACCTGGGCGCGCAGCGGATCGCCCGCGCCATGGTCCGCCAGCTGCACCTGCCGGACGCCCGGATCGTGATCACCTTCCGCGAGATGGAGCACGCCGCGACCGTCGAACTGACCGCGGGACCGGAGTACTTCGTCGAGCTCAACGACCGCTTCCGGCGGCACCGCAAGGACATCGGCGCCGCCCTCGCCCACGAGGTGACCCACGTCTGGCTGCACCGGCTGGACCTGTCCTTCCCCGGCACCCGCGACAACGAGATCCTCACCGACACCGCCGCCGCCTACCTCGGCGCCGGCTGGCTGCTGCTGGACGCCTACCGCGAACACGGCCCGTTCTCGCAGAAGTTGGGCTATCTGACGCCCGAGGAGTTCGGCTACGTACTGGCCAAGCGCGCCGACTTCTTCGCCGAGGACCCGGCACCGTGGTTCACCAGCCCGCAGGCGTACGACGCCTACACCGCCGGGCGGGCGCGGGCCCGGCAGGACGCCCGCCGGCCACCGCTCGCCGGCGCCGGCTGGGCCGCCCGGCTCCGCTACGCCAAGGACCGCCGCGCCGCCCAGGACCCGCACCGCACCGCCGGGCCCGCCGCCCGCCCCGGTGACGGCTACGCCTTCGAGCCCGCCGCCGGCGCCGGGGCGCCGCTGCGGGTGTCGTTCCCCTGTCCGACCTGCTGGCAGCGGATCCGCGTCCCGGTCCGCGGCCACCTCCAGGCCCGCTGCGGCCTGTGCAAGACCCTGCTGGACTGCGACACCTGACGGAGCATCACCCCGGCACCCCGGCACCCCGGTACCCAGGTACCCCGACGCCCCGGGCCCGCCGGACGGCCCGCGGGATCAGATCCAGCCCTCCAGCCCGGCCAGGAACCCCGGCAGGTCGTCCCGGTGGATGGTGTGCCCGGCACCGTCCACCGTGCGCACCTCGAAACCGCGGCCGGCGAGCTCCTTGCCCGCCTCCTCGCTGAAGAGGAACCCCTTCCCCGCGATCTGCACCAGCGACGGCACCACCGGCCGCTCCGGCGTCCGGTCCCGCAGCCCGCCGCCGGACAGCGCCAGCGCCGTCCCGGTGTCCCAGTCCGCGAGGGTGGCCAGCTCGATGTCGACGTCGACGTCGTCCCAGCGCGGGTTGAAGTACCGCACCACGGTGGGGTCGGCGTTCTTGAACGTCACGAACACGGCCGGGTCCACGGTCTGCCGCGCGCCCGTCAGCGACCACGCCGGATCGCTGTAGATCACGCGCCGCGGCCGCAGCCGCTCGACCGCCAGGGACAGCGCCAGCCCGCCCAACGAGTGCCCCAGGGCGACCTCGACGCCGACCGGCAGGGTGTCCACCAGGTCGTCGGCGAAGAGCTCGGGGCCGTAGTCGCCGCGCGGGCTGCGGCCGTGGCCGCGCAGATCGACGGCGATGACGCGGTAGCCCCGCTCGGCGAGGGCCGGGCCGACCCGGTGCCAGGTGCGGTGGTCGGACATGATCCCGTGGATCAGCACCGCGATCCGCTCACCGGCGCCCCACTCGTGGGTGTGCAGCTGCATCCGTGCCCCTCTTCCGCTCGTCTCCCACCCGCGCCGGGCGCCGGTGCGCCGCACGTCGGGCTCCAGCGGCCGTCCGGCACGGCCGCGCGAGCGACCGAAGTTACACGTGTCAGTCGTCGGGAGAGCGTAAGCGGTGCCACACACCGCCGGCCCGCATCCGCTGTGCGAGGATGCCCCCCAGCATGACCGACCCAGCCGGCCCCGAGGCCACCCCAACGCCCCCGACCAGCACGGCCGTTGCCCGCCGTGCCGGGGTGTCGCGCGCGACCGTCTCGTACGTGCTCAACGGCCAGGCCGCCGGGCGCGTCGGGGCCCGCACCCAGGCCCGGGTGCGGGCCGCCGCCGAGGAGCTGGGGTACGTGCCGCACGCGGCGGCGCGCAGCCTGCGGGCCGGCCGGGGCCGGATCGTGCTGCTGGCCGCACCGGCCGACGCGGTGCCCGCGTTCGGCCCGCTGTTCGCCGACTTCCTGGCCGGGTTCCAGACCGCGCTGCACCACCTGGGCTACACCGGTGTGCTGCACGGCGCGCCCGCCGACTCCCCGCTGGCCGCCGCCCGCGACTGGGCCGAGCTGCGGCCCGCCGCCGTACTGGCGCTGCACGGACCGCCGTTGGACGCCGCCGCCGTCGAGGTGCTGAAGCGGTCCGGGACCGCGGCGGTGCTCACCACCGGCCCGCAGGCGCCGCCCGGCGCCCACGCCCTGCTGCTGGACCAGCGCGAGGCCGGCCTGCGGGCCGGTGCGCACCTGATGGCCGCGGGCCGCCGTCGGATCGGGGTGGTGCTCCCGGCCGATCCCCGCCTGACCGCCTTCGCCGAGCCGCGGCTCGCCGGCGTACGGGACGCGGCCGCCGCACACCCCGGCGCCGAGGTCCGTCCCCTGGTCCTGGCGCGCACCGAGGAGTCCGCGGCCCGGCTCGCCGCACGGTGGCCGGCGCTCGACCTGGACGCGGTGTTCGCCTACAACGACGAGTACGCGATGCTGCTGCTGCGCGCCCTCCAGGACGCCGGCCACGCCGTGGGCGCGACCCCGGGGCGGATCGCGGTGGTCGGCGCGGACGACCTGCTGCTGGCCCGGCTGCTGCGCCCCCGGCTGACCACCGTCCGGGCCGAGACCGCCGCCCCGGACCGGATCGCCCATCTGGTCGACGCCCTCGTCCGGGAACCGTCCGCCCCCTCGGCCGCCCACCGACTGGGAACCTTCCACCTCGTGCCCCGCGACTCGGGATGACGCCTCGTCACATGCGGTGAATGGCATGGCGATTGGGCCTTCGAGCTGGCGACCGCGTGGCGCCCGCCCCGCCCACCCTCACCGCCAGTCCGCCTCCGGGACGGCCGTGGCCAGTACGGCGCGGGCGCCGGAGCGGATCGGCGTCCCGTGCGGGACGCAGACCGTGTCGAGGCAGTCGAGGGCGGCCATGATCACAACGCTGATCGCCGGAGGTCCGCGGCCCGGAGCTTTGCGCCGTGGCCGGATCGAGCGCACGGCGTGACGGGCGACGGCGAGAAGTCCGGCGCGCAGCGCCGTCATCTTCGGGGCGGGGGGGGAGGTCGGGTGACGGGAGGGAGGAACCCCTCGTGCCCCTGGCGCGTCCCATCCGCGACCGACCCGAGGAGGCACGTCATGCCGCACACCGTCCACCGCACCCGCCCGCGCACCCGTGCGGCCGCCCTGGCCGTCTCCCTCGCCGCGGCCGGCGCCGTCGCGCTCTCCGGCTGCGGCCGGGCCACCCAGGCGGTGCACACCTCTCCGCCGCAGCACACCCCGGACGCCTTCGACCAACGGGCCGCGCAGATCGTCCGGGACTGGCCGAAGGTCTCCCCCGTCCCCGGCCGCCAGGAGGCGCTGCTGCCGCTGGCCGGCGCCGAGCGCCCCAAGAGCCCGGACGCCAGGGAGTTCACGGTGACCGTCGGCCACAGCGCCTGCGACGCGGGCTACGGCGCCCGGGTGCGGGAGTCCAAGGAACTGGTCGTGGTCTCGGGGTGGGGCAGGAAGAAGAGCCCCGAGGGGATGTGCACCGAGCAGTTGGCCACGGACCGGGCGAAGATCCGGCTGGACGGCCCGTTGGCGGGCCGCACGGTGGTGGACGCGGCCACCGGCAAGCGCCTGCTGGCGGGCTGACCACGACGGCCGGACACCACGTCCCGCTCCGGCCCGATCGGGGGGACACCCCGGGGAACGCCGCGCGGCGGACGGGAAGGTGACGACAGGCCCTAGGCTCGCGCCATGAGCCCTTCCATCGCCACCACCACCCGTGTCGAACTGTCCGAGCTGCTGGAGTTCGTCCGCCCGCGGCACCGCGCGATCCTGCTCACCCGCCGTTCCGACGGCACCCCGCAGGGTTCGCCGCTGACCTGCGGAGTGGACGACTCCGGTCGGCTGGTGATGTCGACGTACCCGGAGCGGGCGAAGGTCCGCAACGTCCGCCGGATCCCGTCGGTCAGCGTGCTCGTGCTGTCCGACGAATGGACCGGGCCGTGGGTGCAGGTCGACGGCGAGGCCGAGGTGATCGACGCCCCGGACTCCATCGAGCCGCTGGTCGAGTACTACCGCAACATCGCCGGCGAGCACCCGGACTGGGACGAGTACCGTGCCGCGATGCGCAAGCAGGGCAAGTCCCTGATCCGGGTGACGCCGCGGCGCTGGGGCCCGATCGCGACCGGCGGCTTCCCGGCCCGCCTGGTGGCCGGCGACGGCGCCTGACGGGCCGGTCGTCGCGCCGGCCCGGCATCAACGGGTGGGGTGTGCGCCCCCGTTGACGTTCAGCACCTGACCGGTGATGTGCCGGGCCGCCGGCGACGCCAGGAAGGCGACCGCGCCGGTGATGTCGTCCAGGGCGCCGGGCCGGCCGGTGGCGGTGGCCGCGATCAGGCGCTCCCGGCGCGCGTCGGCGAGCTGGTCGCGGAAGAACTCGGTGCCCGCGATGTAGCCGGGCGAGACCACGTTGGCGGTGATCCCGCGCGGGCCGAGGGTACGGGCCAGGTCGACGTTCCAGGAGGCGAGTCCGGCCTTGGCCGCACCGTAGGAGCCGGAGCCCTGGTCGGCGGCGATGGACCCGATGTGGATCACCGCGCCGTTGGCCGCCAGCCGGTCGTCCACGGCCCGGGTGGTCAGCGCGGCGCTGAGCAGGTTGGCGTCGAGGTTGGCGCGGAAGTCCCGGGCGTAGGAGGCCAGGTCGGTGGCGCCGTCGGCGTCGAAGTCGGTCTGGCCGCCGGCGTTGTTGACCAGGACGTCGAGGCGCTCGGGCAGTTCGGCGGCGAGCCGGTGGAGCGCCGCGGGGTCGGTGTGGTCGCAGACCGCGGCGGTCACCCCGGTGAGGGCGTCCGCGGCGTCCTTGAGCGGGCCGGGCCGCCGGCCGGTGATGACGACGCGGTCGCCGTGGGCCGCGAAGTGCTCGGCGAGGGCGCGTCCGATGCCGGTGCCGCCGCCGGTGATCAGGATGGTGCGTGCCATATGCTGGGCTCCGTCCGTGATTTTTAGGTCTAAATGCATAGCTCGCAACCCTGCGTTCAGAGCTAAATTTAGACCTGAACATAACACTTCCAGGAGGTCCGGTGGCAAGCGAACCCCAGGCGCGGGACGGCGACGACCGCCCGGCACCCCCCGACTCCGCCTATCCCGTGGAGGAGATCGCCGCCGCCTGGCAGCGCGAGCGCCCCGGCACGCCGGTCTCCTCCATCGGGATCGTCACGCCCATCTGGCGGCTGGCGAAGCTGCTGGGCGACGACCGGCGCCGGGTGCTCAACCGCGCCGGGGTGGACATCGCCACCCTCGACCTGCTGAGCGTGCTGCGCCGCAGCGGCCCGCCGTACACCCTGAGCACCCGGGAGTTGAGCCGGCGCTCCATGGTCACCGCCGGGGCGATCTCCCAGCGGGTGGCCCGCGCCGAGCGCGAGGGCCTGGTCACCCGCCGACCCGGGGAGGGCCGCCCGCGCAGCGTGCTGGTCGAGCTGACCCCGACCGGCCACGACGTCGTCGAGTCCACCGTCGACCAAGTACTGGGCCGCGAGGCCGAGTTGCTCCAGGCGCTCTCCCCCGAGCAGCAGGAGCAGCTGACCGGGCTGCTGCGGATCCTCCTCCTGGACGTCCAGCACCGCCTGGGCGACGACCGGATCACCCAGGTCGGCGAGGACTGACCTCCGTGCGGTCGCGCGGAGGCGGGGTCGCCGGCGTGGGCGTGAGCACCTCGTCGGGCAGCCCCAGCCGCTCCCGGAAGGCGGCCCTGCCGACCTCGGTGACCGCGAGGATGCGGCTGGCCGGGGCCTTGATGATCCAGCGGTACTCCCGCGCGTGCCGGTAGAGGGCGGCGCCGACCGCGCCGGACAGGTGCTGGCGGCGCGAGGTCCAGTCCAGGCAGGTGCGCACGTGCGCCCGGTGGGCCGGCGACTGGCCGGCGTGCGGGATGCCCAGGTCGGCCAGCCACTCGGCGCCGGCGGTGGTCAGCTCCAGCCCGTACTCCCGCACCAGCAGGCCGCGTTCGAGCATGGTCTCGGCCAGGGCCACCCCGAGCGCCCCGGCGATGTGGTCGTAGCAGGTGCGGGCGTGGTGCAGGGCCCGGCGGTGGTTGGCCTCGGCCAACGAGCGGATCCGCACCTGGCGGTAGGGGGCGAGCCCGGCGAGGTTCTCCAGGGTCTCCGCGGTGTCCGGCCCGGCCAGTCTGACGTAGCGCCGGCGCCCCTGTCGCTCCTCGGCCAACAGGCCGCCGGCGACCAGGAGGTTGAGGTGCTCGGTCGCGGTGGACGGCGCCACCCCGGCGTACTCGGCCAGCTCGCCGGCGGTCCAGGTGCCGCCGTCGAGCAGGGCGATGCAGATGGCGGCGCGGGTACGGTCCGCGAGCAGCGCCGCGAGGGCGGCCAGATCGGGAGTTTCCGCAGTGCTTTCGTGATCGGCGTCCCATCGAATCATGTGCAGAGCGTAATCACATATAACACTTCGGTGAGCGCCGAATCGTCCGGCTTCTATCCTCAGGAGTATGAAATCCGCGCTGGAGAAAAGCAGTTCGGTCGTGCCGGCGCTGCTGTCCACGGAGAACGACGACGGGACGTTCGTGCTGGTCGCGCTGCAGATCCGGTGGGATCTCGGGCCGGTGGTGAGCGTCTGGCTGCCCGCCCGGGGGCGCACCGCGCAGAACCTCGCGGTACGCCCCGACGTTGTCTTCAACCTGCCGCCCGAAGGGGCCGCGGCGCAGGAGGGGGCGGAAGGCGGCGCCGAGCAGGAGGCACCGTGGACGGAGCCGTCCGAGCTCGTCCGGCCGCCCCGACTGGCGCACTGCCCGGTGCAGTTGGAGGCCCGCCGGGTCGGTGAGCGGACGATGACCGACGGCGCCTGGACCCAGATCGAGGCGCAGGTGCTGCGGGTCCATGCGGACCCGCGCTGGGTGCTGCCGCTGGGCGACGGCAGCATCGACGTATCGGCCTGGCGGGCGCCGGTGCACGACTTCCGGCCGCCGGTCACTCCCCCGCCGGAGCCCGTCCCGGTGCCCGCCCGGGAGATGGCCCGGCAGTTGGGGCGGCGCTTCCCCACCCAGCGGGACCGCTAGGGCCTGTCGTCCCGTCGGCCCCGGAAAAGACAGCGCGGCGCCTGCCCTCCGGTCGGGGTGGAGGGGACAGGCGCCGCCGTACGGGGGCCGGGCTCTCACCCGGTCCCCGTGCCTCCGTACGACGCTGTACGGGACATCCGGTGACGGACGCTCACACCGCCAGGGCGCGGTCCGTCGGCTTGATCGGAGCCGGCAGGGCGCTGGCTCCGGTGAGGAAGCGGTCCACACCGCGGGCGGCGGAGCGGCCCTCGGCGATGGCCCACACGATCAGCGACTGGCCGCGACCGGCGTCACCGGCGACGAAGACACCGGGGACGTTGGTGGCGAAGTCCGCGTCGCGGGCGACGTTGCCGCGCGCGTCCAGCTCCAGGCCGAACTGCTCGACCAGGCCGTTCTGCTGGTCGGTGCCGGTGAAGCCCATCGCGAGGGTGACCAGCTGGGCCGGGATCCTCCGCTCGGTGCCGGGCTTCTGCTCCAGCTTGCCGTCCTTGAACTCCACCTCGGTCAGGTGCAGCCACTGGACGTTGCCGTCCTCGTCGCCCTCGAAGTGGGTGGTGGAGACGGAGTAGACCCGCTCGCCGCCCTCCTCGTGTGCGGAGGTGACCTTGTAGAGCATGGGGAAGGTCGGCCAGGGCTGGCCCGCGTTCCGCTCCTCGCCGGGCCTGGGCATGATCTCCAGCTGGGTCACCGACGCCGCGCCCTGGCGGTGCGCGGTGCCGACGCAGTCCGCGCCGGTGTCGCCGCCGCCGATGACGACCACGTGCTTGCCCTCGGCGCTGATCGGCGCGACCGTCAGGTCGCCCTCCTGCACCTTGTTGGCCAGCGGCAGGTACTCCATGGCGAAGTGGATGCCGTTCAGCTCACGGCCGGGCACCGGGAGGTCGCGGGAGGTGGTGGCGCCGGCCGCGACGACCACCGCGTCGTAGCGCTTGCGGAGCTTGGCCGCGTCGATGTCCCGGCCGATCTCCACCTCCGTGCGGAACTTGGTGCCCTCCGCGCGCATCTGCTCGATGCGGCGGTTGATGTGCCGCTTCTCCATCTTGAACTCGGGGATGCCGTAGCGGAGCAGACCGCCGATGCGGTCCGCGCGCTCGTACACGGCGACGGTGTGGCCGGCGCGGGTCAGCTGCTGGGCGGCGGCCAGGCCGGCCGGGCCGGAGCCGATGACCGCGACGGTCTTGCCGGAGAGCCGCTCCGGCGGCTGCGGGGTGACGTCACCGGTCTCCCACGCCTTGTCGATGATGGAGACCTCGACGTTCTTGATGGTGACCGGCTGCTGGTTGATGCCCAGCACGCAGGCCGCCTCGCAGGGCGCGGGGCACAGCCGACCGGTGAACTCCGGGAAGTTGTTGGTCGCGTGCAGCCGCTCGCTGGCCGCGGTCCAGTCCTCGCGGTAGGCGTAGTCGTTCCACTCCGGGATGAGGTTCCCGAGCGGACAGCCGTTGTGGCAGAACGGGATGCCGCAGTCCATGCAGCGCGACGCCTGCTTGGTGATGATCGGCAGCAGGGAGCCGGGCTGGTAGACCTCGTTCCAGTCCTTGACGCGCTCCTCGACGGGGCGGGTCTTGGCGTGCTCGCGCTCGTGGTTCAGGAAGCCCTTGGGGTCAGCCATTGGTCGCCGCCTCCATCATCTTCTCGTGGGTCTCGGACTCGGAGAGCCCGGCTCGCTCGGCGGCGTCCTTGGCGGCGAGCACTGCCTGGTAGGTGGCCGGGACGACCTTGCGGAAGCGGGCTGCCGCCGCGTCCCAGTCGGCGAGGAGCTTCTCGGCGACGGTGGAGCCGGTCTCCTCCTGGTGGCGGCGCACGACATCGTGCAGCCACCGCTTGTCGGTGTCGTCGAGCGGGCGGACCGCGTCGGCCAGTTCCTTGTTGACGTTGTCCGGGTCGAGGTCGATGACGTAGGCGGTACCGCCGGACATGCCCGCCGCGAAGTTGCGGCCGGTCTCGCCCAGGACGACGGCGTGGCCGCCGGTCATGTACTCGCACCCGTGGTCGCCGACGCCCTCGGAGACCACCGTGGCACCGGAGTTGCGGACGCAGAACCGCTCGCCGACCCGGCCGCGCAGGTACAGCTCGCCGCCGGTGGCGCCGTAGGCGAGGGTGTTGCCGGCGATGGTGGAGTACTCGGCGAGGTGGTCGGCGCCGCGGTCCGGGCGGACCACGATCCGGCCGCCGGACAGGCCCTTGCCGACGTAGTCGTTGGCGTCGCCCTCCAGGCGGAGGGTGATGCCGCGGGGCAGGAACGCACCGAACGACTGGCCGGCCGAGCCGGTGAAGGTGAGGTCGATGGTGTCGTCGGGCAGGCCCGCGCCACCGAACTTCTTGGTGACCTCGTGGCCGAGCATGGTGCCGGCGGTGCGGTTGATGTTGCGGATCGCGACCTGGGCGCGGACCGGCTGGGCGGCTTCGGCGGTGTCCGCGGACAGCGCGTCCGCGGCGAGCTTGATCAGCTCGTTGTCCAGCGCCTTCTCCAGGCCGTGGTCCTGGGTGGTGATCTGGTGGCGGACCGCGCCCTCGGCCAGGTCGGGGACGTGCAGCAGCGGGGCGAGGTCCAGGCCCTGGGCCTTCCAGTGGTCCACCGCCCGGGCGACGTCCAGGACCTCGGCGTGGCCGACGGCCTCGTCCAGGCTGCGGAAGCCCAGCTCGGCGAGGAGCTCGCGGACCTCCTCGGCGATGAACTCGAAGAAGTTGACGACGAACTCGGCCTTGCCGCTGAACCGCTCGCGCAGCACCGGGTTCTGGGTGGCGATGCCGACCGGACAGGTGTCCAGGTGGCAGACGCGCATCATGACGCAGCCGGAGACGACGAGCGGCGCGGTGGCGAAGCCGAACTCCTCGGCGCCCAGCAGCGCGGCGATGACGACGTCGCGGCCGGTCTTCAGCTGGCCATCGGTCTGCACCACGATGCGGTCGCGCAGGCCGTTGAGCAGCAGGGTCTGCTGGGTCTCGGCCAGGCCGAGCTCCCAGGGGCCGCCGGCGTGCTTCAGCGAGGTCAGCGGGGAGGCACCGGTGCCGCCGTCGTGGCCGGAGATGAGGACCACGTCGGCGTGCGCCTTGGAGACGCCCGCCGCGACCGTGCCGACGCCGACCTCGGAGACCAGCTTCACGTGGATGCGGGCGGCCGGGTTGGCGTTCTTCAGGTCGTGGATGAGCTGGGCGAGGTCCTCGATGGAGTAGATGTCGTGGTGCGGCGGCGGCGAGATCAGGCCGACGCCGGGCGTCGAGTGACGCGTCTTGGCGACCCACGGGTAGACCTTGTGGCCGGGCAGCTGGCCGCCCTCGCCGGGCTTGGCGCCCTGGGCCATCTTGATCTGGATGTCGTCAGCGTTGACCAGGTACTCGGAGGTCACGCCGAAGCGGCCGGAGGCGACCTGCTTGATGCTGGAGCGGCGCGCCGGGTCGTACAGGCGCTCCGGATCCTCGCCGCCCTCACCGGTGTTGGACTTGGCGCCGAGCTGGTTCATGGCGATCGCGAGGGTCTCGTGGGCCTCGCGGGAGATCGAGCCGTAGGACATCGCGCCGGTGGAGAACCGCTTGACGATCTCGGAGGCCGGCTCGACCTCGTCCAGGGGGATCGACGGGCGGTCCGCGGCGAAGGAGAACAGACCGCGCAGCGTCATCAGCCGCTCCGCCTGCTCATTCACCCGTTCGGTGTACTGCTTGAAGATGTCGTAGCGGCGCGCCCGGGTGGAGTGCTGGAGCCGGAAGACGGTCTCCGGGTCGAAGAGGTGCGGCTCGCCCTCGCGGCGCCACTGGTACTCGCCGCCGATCTCCAGCGCGCGGTGGGTGGCGGCGATGCCGGACGCCGGGTACGCCTTGGCGTGCCGGGCCGCGACCTCCTTGGCGACGACGTCCAGGCCGGCGCCGCCGATCTTGGTGGCGGTGCCCTGGAAGTACTTCGCGACGAACTCGTCGTCCAGGCCGACGGCCTCGAAGACCTGCGCGCCACGGTAGGAGGCGACGGTGGAGATGCCCATCTTGGACATCACCTTCAGGACGCCCTTGCCGAGCGCCTTGATCAGGTTCTTGATGGCGGTGTCGGCCTCCAGGCCGGGCAGGAACGTGCCGGCGCGGACGAGGTCCTCGACGGACTCCATCGCCAGGTACGGGTTGACCGCGGCGGCGCCGTAGCCGATCAGCAGCGCGACGTGGTGCACCTCGCGGACGTCGCCGGCCTCGACCAGCAGCCCGACCTGGGTGCGGGTCTGGGTGGCGATGAGGTGGTGGTGGACCGCGGCGGTCAGCAGCAGCGACGGGATCGGCGCGTGCTCGGCGTCCGAGTGCCGGTCCGAGAGCACGATCAGCCGGGCGCCGTCGGCGATGGCGGCGTCGGCCTCGGCGCAGATCTCCTCGATCCGGGCGGCCAGCGACTCACCGCCGCCGGAGACCCGGTAGAGGCCGGCGAGGGTCACGGCCTTCATGCCGGGCATGTCGCCGTCGGCGTTGATGTGGACGAGCTTGGCCAGCTCGTCGTTGTCGATGACCGGGAACGGCAGGGTCACGCTGCGGCAGGAGGCCGCGGTGGGCTCCAGCAGGTTGCCCTGCGGGCCGAGGGAGGAGACCAGGGAGGTGACGAGCTCCTCCCGGATGGCGTCCAGCGGCGGGTTGGTGACCTGCGCGAAGAGCTGGGTGAAGTAGTCGAAGAGCAGCCGGGGGCGCTCGGAGAGCGCGGCGATCGGCGAGTCGGTGCCCATCGAGCCGATCGGCTCGGCGCCCGCCTTGGCCATCGGGGCGAGGATGACCCGGAGCTCTTCCTCGGTGTAGCCGAAGGTCTGCTGGCGACGGGTGACCGAGGCGTGGGTGTGCACGATGTGCTCGCGCTCGGGCAGGTCGGCCAGGTCGATCAGGCCGGCGTCCAGCCACTCCTGGTAGGGGTGCTCGGCGGCCAGCTGGGCCTTGATCTCGTCGTCCTCGATGATGCGGTGCTCGGCGGTGTCGACGAGGAACATCTTGCCGGGCTGGAGGCGGCCCTTGCGGACGACCTTGGCCGGGTCGATGTCCAGGACGCCGACCTCGGAGGAGAGCACGACCAGGCCGTCGTCGGTGACCCAGTAGCGCCCCGGGCGCAGACCGTTGCGGTCCAGGACCGCGCCGACCTGGGTGCCGTCGGTGAAGGTGACACAGGCCGGGCCGTCCCAGGGCTCCATCATCGTGGAGTGGTACTGGTAGAAGGCCCGCCGGGCCGGGTCCATGGCGGTGGCGTTCTCCCACGCCTCGGGGACCATCATCAGCACCGCGTGCGGCAGCGAGCGCCCGCCGAGGTGGAGCAGTTCCAGGACCTCGTCGAAGGAGGCGGAGTCGGAGGCGTCCGGGGTGCAGACCGGGAAGAGCCGGTCGAGGTTCTCGGGGGCCCCGGCGCCGAACAGCGCGCTGGCCAGCTGGGACTCGCGGGCGCGCATCCAGTTGCGGTTGCCCTTGACCGTGTTGATCTCGCCGTTGTGGGCGACGAAGCGGTACGGGTGGGCCAGCGGCCAGCTCGGGAAGGTGTTGGTGGAGAACCGCGAGTGGACCAGGGCGACGGCGGTGGCGAACCGGCGGTCGGACAGGTCCGGGAAGAAGGGCTCCAGCTGGCCGGTGGTCAGCATGCCCTTGTAGACGATCGTGCGGGCGGACAGCGAGGGGAAGTACACCCCGGCCTCCCGCTCGGCGCGCTTGCGCAGCGCGAACGCCTTGCGGTCCAGCGCCAGCCCGGTGTCCCCGCCGTCGGCGACGCCGCGCCGGTCCGCGACGAACAGCTGGGAGAACGCCGGCATGGTGGCGCGGGCGCCGTTGCCCAGCAGCTGCGGGGCGACCGGAACGACCCGCCAGCCGAGGACCGTGAGGCCCTCCTCACCGGCAAGCGTCTCGATCCGTGAGACGGCGTCGGCCGCCTCGTGGGCATCGGAGGGCAGGAAGGCGATGCCGGCGGCGTAGGAGCCGGCCGCGGGGAGCTCGAAGGTGACCTCTTCGCGAAGGAACGCGTCCGGGATCTGGAGCAGGATGCCCGCGCCGTCGCCCGAGTCGGGCTCGGAGCCGGTGGCGCCGCGGTGCTCCAGGTTGGTCAGCACCGTCAGGGCCTGTTCGACCAGGGCGTGGCTGGCCTCACCGGTGAGGGTGGCCACGAAGCCGACGCCGCAGGCGTCGTGCTCGTTGCGCGGGTCGTACATCCCCTGCTGGGCGGGGCGCCCGTCCATGGGCGACCAAGCGGCGGCGGCGCTGCTGGTGGTCGCGGAGTGCGTGGACGCGAAGCGCATCGGCTCTCCCAACGTCGTCAGTGGCAATGGGGGTCCCTCCCAGGCCCTTGAGGCCCGGGGGAATTACCGAGGGACGACGTTGGCCCTCCGCGAAATTTCGTGCAGGTTACAGGATGGCTCGCTTCTCGAAAAGCGGAAGATGCCTTCCAGCATTCGGACACCGCACCGGCGATGAGCCGGGATATCTGGGTGTGCGGACGGCCGCTTCTTCTCGGACTGGGAGCCGCCCTCTGCGGCGGCGTTCGGCGGGCGACATTGCCCGCGACGCCAGGGCCTTATGCCCGGTCGTCAACAAACCGAAACCGCTCGGTAATGCGGCCATGATGCGGTCGCCCGAATGGGACGTCAACCCATCACCGTTCCGAACAGCGCGCCGAGGCCGTACGTCACGCCCGCCGCGGCGCCGCCCAGAGCCAGTTGACGCAGCCCGCTGAACCACCACGAACGGGCCGTCACGCGCGCCACCACGGCGCCGCAGCCGAAGAGCCCGAGCAGCGCCAGCAGCACCGCCGGCCAGAGCGCGCTGGCCCCCAACAGGTAAGGAAGGACAGGCAGAAGCGCGCCCAGAGCAAAGGAACCAAAGGAGGAAACGGCGGCGACGGCCGGAGAAGGAAGGTCCGACGGATCGATTCCCAATTCCTCGCGCGCATGGATCTCCAGCGCCTGCTCGGGGTCGCGGGAGAGCTGTTCGGCCACCTTCCGGGCGAGCTCCGGCTCCACCCCACGGGACTCGTAGAGGGCCGCCAGCTCCTCCTGCTCGTCCTTCGGGTGCTTGCGCAGTTCGGCCCGCTCGATGTCCAGCTCCGCGACCACCAGCTCACGCTGCGAAGCCACCGAGGTGTACTCCCCCGCGGCCATCGAGAACGCGCCGGCCGCCAGCCCCGCCAGGCCGGTGATCACGATCGTCTGCTGCGACACCGCGCCGCCGGCCACTCCCGTCATCAGGGCGAGGTTGGACACCAGGCCGTCCATCGCACCGAAGACCGCGGGGCGCAGCCAGCCACCGTTGACATCACGGTGGGTGTGGTTGTCGCGGTGCGCCACGTGCGTCGGCGCGGCCGTGTCCATGATCTCCATGACCGACATATCGAGACCTGCTCCCTGCTCTGCGAGGTGTGGGCCGATGGCGGCTCTTCCCCCTCCAACGCCTCGAAGTTATGCGCGAATTGCCCTCCTCCGCTAGCAAGGAAGGCCGAACTTACCCCGCTGACCTGCGGTTTTGTCGGAGCGAGGGGCTTGTGATCTGGATCACGAGGGCTTCCGGCGGCCATGGGGCACCGCCCGGCACGGTCGACCGGGTGACCCTGCCGCCCCGGACAGGAGAGCCGGACCGCCGCGGGGGACGGATACCGGGATGCCGGGCCGTGCGACGGCCGCAGCCGGCCCCTCCGGCCGCACCGCCCGCACGCCCTCCCGCCCCCTCGATCCCGTGAAAGGACTCCCCGATGACGGACGCCACCACCCTCGCCACCGCGACGCAACCGGACCCGGAACCACCGGACCCGGCCCGGCCCCCGGCGCCGTACGACGACGCCCCGGCGGCCGGGCCGGCCGCCCCGCCGCCCGAGGTCCCCCAGCTGGAGGACCGGGCGGCCGGCGCGCTCGTCGGGGCCGCGGTCGGCGACGCCCTCGGCGGGCCGGTCGAGGGTCTGACGCCGGAACAGATCGTGGCCCGGCACGGCGGTCGGATCGAGGGCATCGTCGGGCCGTTCCACGCGGACTGGCGCACCGCCCGGCCGCTCGCGCCGTACCACAAGGGCGACGGCCACATCACCGACGACACCCTGATGACCCATGCGCTGGTCCGGGTCTACGAGACGGTCCGCGACCACCTCGACGCCTACGACGTCGCCGACCACCTCGTCCCCGACCTGATCGGCACGCCCCGCTGGATCCCCGAACTGGAGGCCGAGGCGCTGCCGTTGCAGCGGATCTTCCTCGCCGAGAAGTGGATCGTGGCGCGGCTGCACTACGGGCACGCCGATCCGCGCGAGGCCGGCGTCGGAAACATCGTCAACTCCGGTGCGGCGATGTACATGACGCCGGTCGGCGTGGTCAACGCCGGTAATCCGGACCGGGCTTACGCCGAGGCACTGGACATCTCCGCCGCCCACCAGTCCTCCTACGGCCGGGAGGCGGCCGGGGTGTTCGCCGCCGCGGTGGCCGCCGCGTTCCTGCCGGACGCCACCGCGGCCTCGGTCGTCGGGCACGCGCTGCGGCTGGCGAAGGACGGCACCCGGGCGGCGATCGAGGCGGTCTGCGACGTCGCCGCGCCGCACACCGACTACGAGTCCGCGCTGGTCCCGCTGCGAGCCGCGGTCGCCCCGTTCGACACCGTCGGCCCCGACTACCGCGAACCGTCGCTGGGTGCCCGCCGGCCCTCCCGGCTGCACGCCGTCGAGGAACTCCCCATCGCCCTGGGCATGCTGCTGGTCGCCGACGGCGACTACCGGGCCACCGCGCTCGGCGCGGTCAACTACGGGCGCGACTGCGCCGCCATCGCCACGATGGCCGGTGCGCTCGCCGGCGCCCTCCGCGGCGCGGCGGCGGTGCCCGCCGAGTGGAGCACCGAGGTCGCCCGGGCCAGCCGGCTCGACCTGCACGCCCCGGCCACCGCGCTGGCCGCCGTCACCCGCGAGGTGTTCGCCCGCGACCGGGCCCGGCAGCTGCGCCATGAGCAGGCGTTCTGCGCCATCGCGGCGCGGACGGCGCCGACCGAGGCCAGCGGGCGCTGACGGCGCGCCGGCCGGCGTCCGCCGCCGGAAACGGCGGAGCGCCGGGCGGTCCCGCGGTGAACGGGTCCGCCCGGCGCTCCGGTCGGTGGGACGGCCTTCGTCGGCGTCAGGGCTTCGCGCCGCCGGCGCTCCCGGCGGCCTCGGCGGAACCGGACGCGGAACCGTCGGCACGCTCGGCGCCGGTCGCGTCCTCGCCGTTCCCGTCGGCGGCCGCGGAGCCCTTGGCGTCCTCCTCGGCGGCCTCGCCAGCCCTATCGCTCTTGTCGGCGGCCTTCTCTGGCTTCTCCGACTTCTCGGCCTTCTCGACCTTGTCAGCCCTGCCAGCCTTGTCGGCCTTGTCCAGCTTGACGCCCTTGTCGGCTCCGGCGCCCTCGGCGCCGTTCCGGGCGCCCTCGCCGAGCTGCCACTCCGGCTCGACGATCTCCTCGCGGCCCGGGGCCTTCTTCGCCGAGACGACCATGTAGACGACCGCCAGGACGAAGACGATCAGCGCGGTCCAGACGTTCAGCCGCATGCCCAGGATGTGGTGCGCCTCGTCGACCCGCATGTACTCGATCCAGGCGCGGCCCGTGCAGTAGGCGGCGACGTAGAGCGCGAAGACCCGGCCGTGGCCGAGGCGGAAGCGCTTGTCCGCCCAGATCACCAGCGCCGCGACGCCCAGGCACCACAGGGACTCGTAGAGGAACGTCGGGTGGTAGGTGCCGCCGATCCTGCCGATGGCCGGGTCCGGGTCGATCTTCAGCGCCCACGGGAGGTCGGTGGGCTTGCCGTACAGCTCCTGGTTGAACCAGTTGCCCCAGCGGCCGATCGCCTGCCCGATGGCCAGGCCCGGCGCCAGCGCGTCGGCGTAGGCCGGCATCGGGATGCCCCGGCGCCGGCAGCCGATCCAGGCACCGAGCGCGCCCAGCGCGACCGCGCCCCAGATGCCGAGGCCGCCCTGCCACACCTTGAAGGCGTCGATCGGGTTGCCGTTCTTGCCGAAGTACGGCTCGTACGTCGTGATGACGTGGTAGAGACGGCCACCGACGAGGCCGAAGGGCACCGCCCACACGGCGATGTCGGCGACGGTGCCGGAGCGGCCGCCGCGCTGCACCCAGCGCCGGTTGCCGAGCCAGACGCCGACGAACACGCCGATGATGATGCAGAACGCGTAGCCGCGCAGCGGGATCGGGCCGAGATGGACGACACCGATCGGCGGGCTGGGAATGAATGCGAGGTCCATGGCAGGACCGACGCTACCGCGCCGGGCCGGGTTGACGGCAACCCGGCCCGGCAACGGCTGCGTAACGACCCCGTCCGGGCGTCGGCCCGTACCGGCCGCCGGGCGGGTCAGCCCTTGCCGGGCTGCTTGCCCTTGTTGGCGTCCAGAACCATCTTCTTGAGCTCGGCCGGGGTGACCCGGCCGCCCTGGACCTGGGCGAGGTCCTTGCCGTTGAGCAGGACGGTCGGGGTGCCGCGGAACCCGGCGCTGGTGAACGCCTCGTTGGACTTGCGGACGAAGGCGTCGTACCGGCCGTCGTCGACGCACTTGGTGAAGGCGGGCGACGCCAGGCCGCCGACCTTCCCGGCCAGCTGGATCAGGTACTTCTTGTCGCTGAAGCGGTCCTGCTGCTCGGGCGGCTGGTGGGAGTAGAGGACGTCGTGGTAGTCGCGGAACTTCCCAGCGTCCTGGGCGCACAGGGCGGCGTTGCCGGCGTTCAGCGAGCCGGAGCCGCCGGTGTTGCCGTCGATGAGGGTGGCGAGGTGGTACTCCACCTTGAGCTGGCCGGAGTCCTGGAGCTGGTGGATCACCGGGCGGAAGCCGGTCTCGAACTGCTGGCAGGCCGGGCAGCGGAAGTCCTCCCAGACCACGAGGGTGGAGTGCGCGCCGGGCGCGCCCACCGGGACGGCGGGCTTGTTGCCGTCGCTGGCCTTCTTGGGGAGGGCGAACGCGGTCTCGGCGGTGCTGCCGGACCCGCCGCCGGAGGACACCCACACGGCGACCCCGCCGGCCACCGCGAGCGCCGCCACCACCGCGCCGCCGACGACGGCCTGGCGGACCCGCCGGGCGCGCGACTTCTCCTTGATGCGCTGGGCCTGCAGCCGCTCGCGGGCGCTGCTCGTTCCGTCACGGTTCTGGCCGTCTTGGTTCTTCTGGTTCACGCCCGTGGACAACGAAGCGGAGGGGCGCAGTCGCACCCCTCCGCTCCGAGGTTCGCTCGATCGGACGATCCCGCCGGGGTCAGTCCCGGGTCGCGCCGCGCCGGCGCACGCCGTCGCCGAGTTGGCCGGCGAGGGTCCGCACCGCGGCGAGTCCGGCGTCAATGTCGCCGTCGGCCGCCAGCAGGCACTTGACGAACGCCGAGCCGACGATCACACCGTCGGCGAAGGCGGCCACCTCACGGGCCTGCTCGGCGTTGGAGACGCCGAGTCCGACGCAGACCGGCAGGTCGGTGGTGGCGCGGGTGCGGGCCACCAGGTCCTCCGCCTCGCGGCCGACGGACGCGCGGGTGCCGGTGACGCCCATCAGGGAGGCGGCGTAGACGAAGCCGCTGCCGGCCGCGGTGATCTTGGCCAGCCGCTCGTCCCGGCTGCTCGGCGCGACCACGAAGACGGTGGCCAGGCCGTGCTGCTCGGCGGCCTTCCGCCAGACCTCGGACTCCTCGACCGGGAGGTCCGGCAGGATGCAGCCGGCGCCGCCCGCCTCGGCGAGGTCGGCGGCGAACCGCTCGACGCCGTAGCGGTCGACGGGGTTCCAGTACGTCATGCAGAGCACCGGCGCCCCGGTGGCGGCGTGCACCTCGCGGACCGTGCGGAGCACGTCGGTGATCCGGATGCCGGCGCGCAGCGCGATGTCGTCGGCGGTCTGGATCACCGGGCCGTCCAGGACCGGGTCGCTGTGCGGCAGCCCGACCTCGACGATGTCGCAGCCGCCGTCCAGCATCTCGGTCATGGCCCGGATGCCGCCGTCGATGGTGGGGAAGCCGGCCGGGAGGTAGCCGACCAGCGCGGCCCGGTCCTCGGCGCGGGCCTGCGCCAGGACGGACGTCAGGAGTTCGATGTTGCCCGCCATCACTTGTCCCCCTCGCCGGTCTGGTCGTCGTTGCCGTAGAGCCCGAAGTAGCGGGCGGCGGTGTCCATGTCCTTGTCGCCGCGCCCGGAGAGGTTGACCAGCAGCAGGCCGTCGGGGCCCAGCTCCCGGCCGACCTCCAGGGCGCCGGCCAGCGCGTGGGCGCTCTCGATGGCCGGGATGATGCCCTCGGTGCGGGACAGCAGCCGCAGGGCCTGCATCGCCGCGTCGTCGGTCACCGCGCGGTACTCGGCGCGGCCGACGTCCTTGAGGTAGGCGTGCTCGGGGCCGATGCCGGGGTAGTCCAGGCCGGCCGAGATCGAGTACGGCTCGGTGATCTGGCCGTCCTCGTCCTGGAGGACGTAGGAGCGGGAGCCGTGCAGGATGCCGGGGGTGCCCTCGGTGAGGGTGGCGGCGTGCTCGCCGGTCTCGATGCCGTGGCCGCCGGGCTCGCAACCGATCAGGCGGACGCCGGTGTCGGGCAGGAAGGCGTGGAACAGGCCGATGGCGTTGGAACCGCCGCCGACGCAGGCCAGGGCGGCGTCCGGCAGCCGGCCGGTGCGCTCCAGGATCTGACGGCGGGCCTCGACGCCGATGACCCGGTGGAAGTCGCGGACCAGGGCCGGGAAGGGGTGCGGGCCGGCGACCGTGCCGAAGAGGTAGTGGGTGCGGTCGACGTTGGCGACCCAGTCGCGGAACGCCTCGTTGATGGCGTCCTTGAGGGTGCGGCTGCCGGACTTCACGGCGATGACCTCGGCGCCGAGCATCCGCATCCGGGCGACGTTCAGTGCCTGCCGCTGGGTGTCGACCTCGCCCATGTAGACGGTGCATTCGAGGCCGAAGAGGGCGCAGGCGGTGGCGGTGGCGACGCCGTGCTGGCCGGCGCCGGTCTCGGCGATGACCCGGGTCTTGCCCATCCGCTTGGTGAGCAGCGCCTGGCCCAGCACGTTGTTGATCTTGTGGGAGCCGGTGTGGTTGAGGTCCTCGCGCTTGAGGAACACCCGGGCCCCGCCGGCGTGTTCGGCGAACCGGGGCACCTCGGTGAGCGCGCTGGGCCGGCCGGTGTAGTTGACCATCAGGTCGTCGAGCTCGGCGGCGAACGCGGGGTCCGCCTTGGCCTTCTCGTACTCGGCGGCGACCTCGTCCACCGCGGCGACCAGCGCCTCGGGGATGAACTTGCCGCCGAACGCGCCGAAGTAGCCCTCGGCGCTGGGCACTTGACCTTCCGTATCGGGAAGGAAGAAACGGGAACTTTCGGAGGACATCTGGGCACTCCTCAACCAGGGCGTACCGCCCCGGAGGTCCGGTTTATCGGGATGAGGTGACGACTGCTGTGCGCAGTGACGCGCCGCCGCTACGGGGACGGCGCCTTACGCGCACGGTCCCCGGACGCCATCGCATCCCGTTGATCTGGCCCGGTTCGGAGCCGATGTGGTACCGGACCCGGCGTCCCCGGATCCGCCGGCCGGGTGCCCGGCAGCCGCGGTGCCACGAGGGCAGCGCGATCGGCGACCCCCCGCTCGAACGACGTCGCGAGCGGACGAGCTTGGCCACGGGGCGGCGGGGGGCGGCGGTCATCTCGGTCTGCCCTGTCCTCGGGTGGCCGGGGTCAGTCCCGGCCGTGCCGGATCGCCGGGTGGGAGCCGGCCGCGACCAGGTCGGCGACCGCGGTCCTGGGGTCCTTGCCGGTGACCAGCGACTCGCCCACCAGGACGGCGTCGGCGCCCTCGTTGGCGTAGGCGATCAGGTCGTGCGGGCCGCGCACCCCGGACTCGGCGACCTTGACGATGTGGTCGGGGATCTCTGGGGCGACCCGGGCGAAGGTGCCCCGGTCGACCTCCAGGGTCTTGAGGTTGCGGGCGTTGACCCCGATGATCCGGGCGCCGGCGTCCACCGCGCGCTGCACCTCGTCCTCGTCGTGCGCCTCGACCAGCGGCGTCAGCCCGATCGACTCGGCCCGCTCGATCAGCGAGACCAGCGCCTCCTGCTCCAGCGCCGCGACGATCAGCAGCGCGAGGTCGGCGCCGTAGGCCCGGGCCTCCCAGAGCTGGTAGGCGGTGACGATGAAGTCCTTGCGCAGGACCGGGATGTCCACCTTGGCGCGGACGGCTTCCAGGTCGGCCAGCGAACCGCCGAACCGGCGCTGCTCGGTGAGGACGGAGATCACCGCGGCGCCGCCCGCCTCGTAGTCGGCGGCCAGGCCCGCGGGGTCGGCGATCGCGGCCAGCGCGCCCTTGGACGGGCTGGAGCGCTTGACCTCGCAGATCACCCGGACGCCCTCGCCCTTCAGCGCGGCGACGCCGTCCTTGGCCGGTCGCGCCTTGCGGGCCCGTTCCTTGAGTTCGTCGAGGCCGACGCGCGCCTGCCGCTCTGCGAGGTCGGCGCGGACTCCGTCGATGATCTCATCGAGCACGCTCACGCGAGCGGCCTCCTATCTGAACGGTGGAGGTGGACAGCGGCCTGTGGGACTCAACCACTGCCCCGGCCGGTCCTTTGATGGTATCCGCCGCCGGGGTCAGGTCCCGCATCCGGTTGACCGTGGTCCCAGAACCTGGACGTCTCCGGGATTCCCGGTGGTTCGCCCCGGGGCCGGGCCGGGCCGCACGGCGCGCGCCTCACGGGCGCAGTCCGGCGCCGAGGGGGAGGTTGCGGACGACCGTGAAGGCCAGCAGCAGGGCGCCCAGCGCCCACCAGTGGGCCGGCCGGGGCCGCGGACCGGCGGTGGGCCGACCGCGCGCCGCCCGGGCCAGCCAGACCAGCCAGAAGAGCGCGAACGCGGCGTAGCCGGCCACCGCGGGGGCGTTGGCGGCGAGCGCCGCGAGCAGGTCGCCGTGCGCGATGGCGTGCGCGCTGCGCAGCCCGCCGCAGGCCGGACAGAGCAGGCCGGTGAGGTGCCGCAGCGGGCAGACCGGGTAGTGGCCCGGTTCGTTGGGGTCGACCACGCCGACCCAGGTGAAGGCGGCGGCCACCGCCGCCAGGGTGCCGACCGGTGCCGCGAGCCGGCGCACCGGGCCGCGGGAGACGTCCGGCCGCAGCGGGACCACGGGATCGCTCACGGTGCCGATGGTGCTACCGGACGCGAGAAGGCGCAGCTTCTCGGCCGCCGTACGGGGCACGGGCCGCGCGGCGGCACGGGCCGTACGCGGCGGGAAGCGGCGCCTTCGGGTTCCCGGCGAGCGGGGCTCAGCCCTCCTGCGGCTGGGCCTTGGCCTGCGGGGCGGGCTTGGCGGAGCGCTTGGGCTCCTGGCCCATGCCGGCCGCGCGCATCAGGCCACCCACGAGGGCACCGGCGGCGATCAGCACCATGCCCGCCCAGAAGCCGGCCACGTTGGCCATCACGATGAAGGCACCGGCCACACAGAAGCCGATGAACGCGATGATGACGCCGGTCCAGGCGGCGGGGGTGTGTCCGTGGCCACTGCTCGACATGGAGTGCTCCTCGTTGCTCTGTCGCGCCGGGGTCCGGGCGCGCGAATGTCGTCGTCCATTGTCACCGATGCCGGACGGAACCCTCTTACCGGGTGGGGTCCTCGCCGCGGTCCAGGGACTTCCAGATCTCCTCGGGGCGCTCCAGGTCCGGCGCCGCCGGGGCGCGCCGCGGGCCGCGGGCACCGCCGGGGGTGCGCTCGTACCGGCCCGACATCGCGGGCCAGGAGCGGCCGAAGACCAGGGCCAGCACCCCGGCCAGGAGCAGCAGCAGGCCGCCGGCGGCGGCCACCCAGGGCCAGGCGGTGTGGGTGACGTGATGCACATCGGCGCCGGCCAGGCCGACCGCGTCGGCGGCCTTCTCGCGCAGCGCCGAGGTGTCGGCGTTGCCGAGCGCGGCGGCGACGATGACGCCCAGGCCGCTGAGGGCCAGCAGCGCGGCTACCATGATCCGGCCGACCCGGCGGACCGCGAAGACCGCGACCAGGGCGGCCAGGCCGACCACCGCCAGCGCGCCGGGCACCCCGGTCACGTCGGCGCCGGTCACGGTGCGCGGCAGCTCGCCCTGGGCCAGCACCGCGGTGCCCCGGGCCCAGATGCGGCCGGAGGCCAGCAGCGCCAGGCCGGCGCCGGCGGCGCCGAGCAGCAGCGCCAGGGCGAGGGAGCGCTTGGCGCTGGGCGCGGGCCGGGCCGGGGTCGGGGCCGGCTCGGTGTCGGTACGGGGCTGGGGTGCGGCACTCACGCGTACCACTATCGCCTACCGGCCGGGGTGGGCCGGCGCGCGGGGGTGCGCGGGATCATTTCCCCAGGTGGTTGGCGGTGTGGACGGCGCGGAGGACGGCCGCGGCCTTGTTGCGGCACTCGGTGTCCTCGGCGACCGGGTCGGAGTCGGCGACGATGCCGGCGCCGGCCTGGACGTAGGCGGTGCCGTCGCGCAGCAGGGCGGTGCGGATGGCGATGGCGGTGTCGGAGTCGCCGGCGAAGTCCAGATAGCCCACGCAGCCGCCGTACAGGCCGCGCCGGGTCGGCTCCAGCTCCTCGATGATCTGCAGGGCGCGCGGCTTGGGGGCGCCGGAGAGGGTGCCGGCGGGGAAGCAGGCGGTGAGCACGTCGAAGGCGGTGCGGTCGGCGGCGACCGTGCCGGTGACCGTCGAGACGATGTGCATGACGTGGCTGTAGCGCTCCACGGACATGAAGTCGACGACCTCGACGCTGCCCGGTTCGCAGACCCGGCCCAGGTCGTTGCGGCCCAGGTCCACCAGCATCAGGTGTTCGGCGCGCTCCTTGGGGTCGGCCATCAGCTCGTCGGCGAGCGCCTGGTCCTCCTGGACGGTCGCGCCGCGCGGGCGGGTGCCGGCGATCGGGTGCACCATCGCCCGGCCGCCCTCGACCTTGACCAGCGCCTCGGGGCTGGAGCCGACCACGTCGAAGGGGCGGCCGTCCGCGCCCTCGAAGCGGAAGAGGTACATGTACGGGCTGGGGTTGGTGGCCCGCAGCACGCGGTAGACGTCCAACGCGCTTGCCGTGCAGGGGGTTTCGAACCGCTGGGAGGGCACCACCTGGAACGCCTCGCCGGCCCGGATGCGCTCCTTGACGTCCTCGACGGCGGCCATGAAGGCGTCGGCGCCCCACTTGCCGGTGTACGGGGGCACGGCGGACGGCGGGAGGGCCGCGGCGCCGGCGGGCGCGGGGCGGGCGAGGTCGTCGGCCATCGCGTCCAGGCGGGCCACCGCGTCCGCGTACGCCTCGTCGACGCCGGTTTCCAGGTCGTTGTGGTTGATCGCGTTGGCGATCAGCAGGACCGTGCCGCTCCAGTGGTCCAGCACGGCGAGGTCGGAGGTGAGCAGCATGGTGAGCTCGGGCAGGCCGAGGTCGTCGGTGGTGTGCTCGCCGACCTTCTCCAGGCGGCGCACGACGTCGTAGCCGAGGTAGCCGACCATGCCGCCGGTGAACGGGGGCAGTCCCTCGCCCTCGATGAGGTCGTGGGGAGTGTGCAGGGTCTCGACGGTGGCGCGCAGCGCGGCGAGCGGGTCGCCGTCGGTGGGGACGCCGACCGGCGGGGTGCCGAGCCAGTGGGCCTGCCCGTCGCGGACGGTGAGCGTCGCCGCACTGCGCACGCCGATGAACGAGTACCGCGACCACGTACGGCCGTTCTCGGCGGATTCGAGCAGGAAGGTGCCGGGGCGCTCGGCGGCGAGCTTGCGGTAGAGGCCGACCGGGGTGTCGCCGTCCGCCAGGAGGCGCCGGGTGACGGGGATGACCCGTCGGTCCTTGGCGAGCGTGCGGAAGGTGTCGAGGTCCGGTGCGGCGGTGCCGGTGGTTCCCGTGGTCATGGCAGCGGAGCCTACTGGTCGGCGGGGGTCGCGCCGGCCAGCACGTCCTCGTCGAAGCAGGTGCGGGCCCCGGTGTGGCAGGCGGCGCCGACCTGGTCGACCTTGACCAGGACGGTGTCGGCGTCGCAGTCCAGGGCGACGGACTTGACGTACTGGGCGTGCCCGGAGGTGTCGCCCTTGACCCAGTACTCCCGGCGGCTGCGGGACCAGTAGGTGCAGCGGCCGGTGGTGAGGGTGCGGTGCAGCGCCTCGTCGTCCATCCAGCCGAGCATCAGCACCTCGCCGGTGTCGTACTGCTGGGCGATGGCCGGGAACAGGCCGTCGGCGCCGCGCTTGAGGCGGGCGGCGACGGCGGGGTCCAGACCGGGGGTGGTGGGGTCGGGGGTGGTGGCGCGGCTGCTGGTCATGGGTCCATTGTGCCGTGCGGCATCCTGCTGGAATGGAACAGCAGCCGCCCCCGGACGCAGGCACGGCTCCGCGCTCTCCCGGCACCGGGGCGGGCGGTGCCGCGCGCCCCGCCGCGCCACGGCCGCCGGACCCGGACCGGGTGCCGAAGGTGGCGCTGCGGGTGATGGTGGCGGTGTTCGCGGCGGCGCTGGTGGCCGCGGTGGTGGTGGGGGTGCTGGTGCTGCGGGGGTGACGGTGTCGCACGGCGCGGTGGGGCCCCGCCCGGTGGTGACGGGGGTGTGCGCCGTGGCAGGCCGGGCGGGGCAGTCGTAGGCTGGCCGTATGTCGACCCATGCGAAGCGTGAACGGCTCCTTCTGGCCGACTTGTTGGAGAGCGCGGGCCCCGAGGCGCCGACGCTGTGCGAGGGCTGGACGACGCGGGATCTGGCCGCGCACGTGGTGGTGCGCGAGCGGCGCGCCGACGCGTCCGCGGGGATCGTGGTCAAGCCGCTGGCGGCGCGGCTCGCGCGGGTGCAGGCCGAGTTCGCGGCGAAGCCGTACGAGGAGCTGCTCCAGCTCATCAGGACCGGTCCGCCGAAGATGTCCCCGTTCGCGCTCAAGCAGGTCGACGAGGCGTCCAACACCGTGGAGTTCTACGTCCACGCCGAGGACGTGCGGCGGGCCCAGCCGGACTGGTCGCCGCGCGAGCTGGACCCGGTCTTCGCGGACGCGCTGTGGGTGCGGCTGGAGCGGGCGGCCCGGGTGCTGGGCCGGAAGGCGCCGGTGGGGGTGGTGCTGCGGCGGCCGGACGGGCAGACCGCGGTGGCGCACCGGGGCACCCCGGTGGTGACGGTCACCGGTGAGCCGGGCGAGCTGACGCTGTTCGCCTTCGGCCGGCTGGACGCGGCGAAGGTGGAGCTGGACGGGGACGAGGACGCGGTGGCGAAGCTGCGGGCGGCGCAGCTGGGGGTCTGATCCCGGGGTGCGCCGGCCCCTGACCTGGGGTGTGCCCTGAGGGGCCCGCCGTGCGGCGCGCCCCTCAGGGCATGCCGTCCGCCAGGTGTGCGCGCAGGATGCGGTCCAGTTCGCGGGCGGCGCGGGGCGGTGAGACGTCGCCGCGGTGCGCGACCGAGACCACCCGGTGCATGCCCGGGGTGGCGAACGGGGTGACCCGCAGCCCGGAGCGTTCGGCGACCATGCTGGGCACGACGGCGATGCCGAGCCCGGCCCGGACGAAGCCGAGGACGGCGTCCATCTCGCCGCCCTCGACGGTGAAGGTCGGTTCGAAGCCGGCCGCGCGGCACGCGGCGGTGGTGAATTCCCGCAGGTCGTAGCCGCGGCGGAACATCGCCAGCGGACGGCCGCGGAGGTCCTCGACGCGGATCCGGGTGCGCCGGCCGGCCACCGGTGCCGGGCGGCTCGGGGCGGAGACCACCACCAGTTCCTCGCGCAGCAGCTCCGCGGTGGCCAGCGCCGGGGCCTGGCCGGGCAGCGGGGTGATGATCAGCGCGAGGTCCAGCTCGCCGTCGGCCAGGGCCCGGACGAGGTCCTGGGAGCCGTCCTCGCTGACGATCAGGTCGACGCCCGGGTAGGTGGCGTGGAAGGCGCTCAGCACGTCCGGGACGAGGCTGGCGCAGAGGCTGGGCGGGGCGCCGAGGCGGAGCCGGCCGCGGCGCAGCTGGGCGACCTCCTGGACCTCGCGGCGGGCGGTCTCGGTGTCGGCGAGGATCCGGCGGGCCAGCGGCAGCAGGGTCTCGCCGGCGTCGGTGAGGGCGATGTGGCCGCGGGCGCGGTGGAACAGCTCGGCGCCCAACTCCCGTTCCAGGGCGCGGATCTGCTGGGAGAGCGAGGGCTGGGCGACGTGTTCGCGTTCGGCGGCGCGGGTGAAGTGGCGGGTGTCGGCCACGGCCGTGAAGTAGCGGAGCTGCTGCAACTGCATAAGAGGAATATAAAGCAGTGATAGGGACAGCCTATGGAGATCAGCTGGACCATGTCTTGGACCGATCGGGTCGTTCGGCCCTAGCGTCCGGAGTCATGGCACTGGCAACGCGGACGGACCGACGGCCGTCGAATCAGCCCAGCGCGCGGCAGCGCTCCCCCCGGGGCGGCGGTCGGGCGACGGGTGGGCGCACCCTGTGGGACAGCTCCGTCGGCAAGAAGACGGTCATGGCCGTCAGCGGCGTGATCATGCTGCTGTACCTGGTCGCCCATGTGATCGGCAACCTCAAGATCTTCTTCGGTCCCGGGGAGTTCAACCACTACGCGCACTGGCTGCGCACCGTCGGCGAACCCTTCATGCACTACGAGTGGACGCTGTGGCTGGTCCGCGTCGTGCTGATCGTCGCCGTGGTCGCGCACGCCGTCTCCGCGTATCAGCTCAGCCGCCGCGACATCAGGGCGCGCCCCACCAGGTACGTCCACAAGAAGCCCCGGGCGAGTTACGCCACCCGCACGATGCGCTGGGGCGGGATCATCCTCGGCCTGTTCATCGTCTGGCACATCCTCGACCTGACCACCGGCACCGTGCACCCGGGCGGCTTCCAGCCGGGCCACCCGTACCAGAACGTCGTGGACACCTTCTCCACCTGGTACGGCAACGTCATCTACCTCGTCGCGATGCTCGCCCTCGGTCTGCACGTCCGGCACGGCTTCTGGAGCGCCGCGCAGACCCTCGGTGCCGGCGGCCGGAGCCGCGACCGCCTCCTGAAGACCGTGGCGAACCTGCTCGCGCTGGTGCTGACCGCGGGCTTCATCGCCGTCCCCGTCGGCGTCATGACCGGATTGGTGAGCTGACCCATGACCTACTCCGACTTCGCGACCGGGGAGCCGGTCGCCGACACCACGGCACCGGCCGGCCCGATAGCCGAGCGCTGGGACACCCGGCGCTTCGAGGCCAAGCTGGTCAACCCGGCCAACCGCCGCAAGCACACCGTCATCGTCGTCGGGACCGGACTGGCCGGCGGCTCGGCCGGCGCCACCCTGGCCGAACAGGGCTACCACGTCGTCCAGTTCTGCTACCAGGACTCGCCGCGCCGGGCCCACTCCATCGCCGCGCAGGGCGGCATCAACGCGGCGAAGAACTACCGCAACGACGGCGACTCCGTCCACCGTCTCTTCTACGACACCGTCAAGGGCGGCGACTTCCGCGCCCGCGAGTCCAACGTGCACCGGCTCGCCCAGGTCTCCGTCGAGATCATCGACCAGTGCGTCGCCCAGGGCGTCCCCTTCGCCCGCGAGTACGGCGGCCTCCTCGACACCCGCTCCTTCGGCGGCGTCCAGGTCTCCCGCACCTTCTACGCCCGCGGCCAGACGGGACAGCAACTGCTGCTCGGCGCCTACCAGGCGCTCAGCAGGCAGATCGCGGCGGGCAACGTCGAGATGCACCCGCGCACCGAGATGCTCGACCTGATCGTCGTCGACGGACGGGCGCGCGGCATCGTGGCGCGGGACCTGATCACCGGGAAGATCTCCAGCTACTTCGCCGACGCGGTGGTGCTGGCCTCCGGCGGCTACGGCAACGTCTTCTACCTGTCGACGAACGCCATGAACTCCAACGCCACCGCGGTCTGGCGGGCGCACCGGCGCGGCGCGTACTTCGCCAACCCCTGCTTCACGCAGATCCACCCGACCTGCATCCCGCGCACCGGCGACCACCAGTCCAAGCTGACGCTGATGAGCGAGTCGCTGCGCAACGACGGCCGGATCTGGGTCCCGAAGGCGAAGGGCGACACCCGCCCGGCGAACGAGATCCCCGAGGACGAGCGCGACTACTACCTGGAGCGGATCTACCCGTCCTTCGGCAACCTCGTGCCCCGTGACATCGCCTCCCGCGCCGCGAAGAACGTCTGCGACGAGGGCCGCGGCGTCGGCCCCGGCGGACAGGGCGTCTACCTCGACTTCGCCGACGCGATCGAGCGCATGGGCCGCAAGGCCGTCGAGGCCAAGTACGGCAACCTCTTCGACATGTACCAGCGGATCACCGACGAGGATCCGTACCGGGTGCCGATGCGCATCTACCCGGCCGTGCACTACACGATGGGCGGGCTGTGGGTCGACTACGACCTGCAGACCACCGTCCCGGGCCTGTTCGCGATCGGCGAGGCCAACTTCTCCGACCACGGCGCCAACCGGCTGGGCGCCAGCGCCCTGATGCAGGGCCTGGCCGACGGCTACTTCGTCCTCCCGTCCACCATCAACGACTACCTGGCGCGCAACCCGCACCAGGAGACCGTCACCGCCGACCACCCGGTGGTGACGGAGGCGCTGGCCGAGACCGAGGACCGGCTGAACCGGCTGCTCGCCGTCGACGGCGACCGCACCCCGGACTCCTTCCACCGCGAGATCGGCGAACTCATGTGGGAGTACTGCGGGATGGCCCGCACCGACGAGGGCCTGCGCAAGGCGCTGGACCGGATCCCGCAGATCCGCGAGGAGTTCTGGCGGCGCATCAGGGTGCCCGGCACCGGTGAGGAGTTCAACCAGTCACTGGAGAAGGCCAACCGCATCGTCGACTACCTGGAGCTCGCCGAGCTGATGTGCCTCGACGCGCTGCACCGCCGCGAGTCCTGCGGCGGCCACTTCCGGGAGGAGTCGCAGACCCCCGACGGCGAGGCCGCCCGCCGCGACGAGGAGTTCTCCTACGCCGCCGCCTGGGAGTTCACCGGCACCGGCGCGGCCCCCACCCTGCACAAGGAAGACCTGGTCTTCGAGTACGTCCACCCCACCCAGCGGAGCTACGCATGAAGCTCACCCTGCGCGTCTGGCGGCAGCGGAACGCCGACGCCGACGGCGCCATGTCCACGTACGAGGTGGACGGCGTCTCCCCCGACATGTCCTTCCTGGAGATGCTCGACACCCTCAACGAGGAACTCATCCTCACCGGCGAGGACCCGGTCGCCTTCGACCACGACTGCCGGGAGGGCATCTGCGGGGCCTGCTCGCTCGTCATCAACGGCGACGCGCACGGCCCGGAGCGGACCACCACCTGCCAGCTCCACATGCGGTCCTTCGAGGACGGCGACACCATCGACGTCGAGCCGTGGCGGGCCGCGGCCTTCCCGGTCGTGAAGGACCTGGTCGTCGACCGCTCGGCGTTCGACCGGATCATCCAGGCCGGCGGCTACGTCACCGCGCCGACCGGGGCCGCCCCCGAGGCGCACGCCACGCCGGTGCCCAAGCCGGACGCCGACTTCGCCTTCGAGCACGCCGAGTGCATCGGCTGCGGCGCCTGCGTCGCGGCCTGCCCCAACGGCGCGGCGATGCTCTTCACGTCCGCGAAGGTCAACCACCTCAACGTGCTGCCGCAGGGCGCGCCGGAGCGCGCGTCCCGGGTGCTGGACATGGTGGCCCAGATGGACGAGGAGGGCTTCGGCGGCTGCACCCTGGCCGGCGAGTGCGCCACCGCCTGCCCCAAGGGCATCCCGCTGTTCAGCATCACGAAGATGAACCGGGAGTTCCTCCGGGCGGCGCGCAAGGGCCGCTGAGCGCACCGCCCGCCCGGCCGACCACCGGGAACGCGACGGGCCCCCTCCGCGGGACGCGGCGGGGGCCTCGTGCGTGCCGTCGGCGGGCGCCGGGCGCGCCGGTCACCGCACCGGGTGGCCGGCCTCCCGCAGCGCATCCTTGACCTGGCCGATGCGCAGGTCGCCGAAGTGGAAGACGGAGGCGGCCAGCACGGCGTCGGCGCCGGCCGCCACGGCGGGCGCGAAGTCGGCGAGCCTGCCGGCGCCGCCGGAGGCGATCACCGGCACGCTCACGTGCCTGCGGACCGCCTCGATCATCTCCACGTCGTAGCCGTCCTTGGTGCCGTCGGCGTCCATGGAGTTCAGCAGGATCTCCCCGGCGCCCAGCTCCGCGGCGCGGTGCGCCCACTCGACGGCGTCGATCCCGGCCGAGCGCCGGCCGCCGTGCGTGGTGACCTCGAACGTCCCGGCGGCGGTACGGCGGGCGTCCACGGACAGCACCAGCACCTGGCTGCCGAAGCGCTCGGCGATCTCCTTGATCAGCTCCGGGCGGGCGATCGCCGCGGTGTTGACCCCGACCTTGTCGGCGCCGGCCCGCAGCAGCTTGTCGACGTCCTCCGCGGTACGCACCCCGCCGCCGACGGTCAGCGGGATGAAGACCTGCTCGGCGGTGCGGCGGACGACGTCGTAGGTCGTCTCGCGGTTGCCGGAGGAGGCGGTGATGTCGAGGAAGGTCAGCTCGTCGGCGCCCTCCTGGCCGTAGACCTTCGCCATCTCGACCGGGTCCCCGGCGTCGCGCAGGTTCTGGAAGTTGACGCCCTTGACGACGCGGCCGTTGTCGACGTCCAGGCAGGGAATGACGCGGACCGCCAGGGTCATGTCGTTCAGCCCTCTCGCTCGGTTTCCGGGGACAGGTCCCGGAACGCTTCTAGTTCTACTTCCACCAGGACGCGGGAGTCGACGAAGCCGGAGACCACGACCACGGTCGTGGCGGGCGGCGCGGCTTCGAACAGCTCGCGGTGGGCGCGGGCGGCGGCGTCCGCGTCGCGCAGGTGGGTCAGGTACATCCGGGTGCGCAGCACCTCGGCGACGCCCACCCCGAAGGGTTTGAGCGCCGCCAACGCGTTCCCGAAGGCGACCTTGGTCTGGACGTAGGGGTCGCCCTCGCCCTGGAGGACGCCGCCGACCAGCGGCATGGTGCCGGCGACCAGGACCCGGTCGCCGGCCGCCACCGCACGCGCGAAGCCAATGGTCTCTTCCCAGGGACTGTCGGTCCGTACGCGCTCGATGCTCATCACGCCGCCTCCCATGTGGCCGGTTGCGGCACCCGCGGTCTACGACACGGCCGCCAGTGCCTCTTCGAGGGTGAACGCCTTCGCGTAGAGCGCCTTGCCGACGATGGAGCCCTCGACACCCTCCGGCACCAGCGCGGCGATCGCCCGCAGGTCGTCGAGGGAGGAGACGCCGCCGGAGGCGACGACCGGGCGGTCGGTGGCCGCGCAGACGTTCTTCAGCAGCTCCAGGTTGGGGCCCTGGAGCGTGCCGTCCTTGTTGATGTCGGTGACGACGTAGCGGGCGCAGCCCTCGGAGTCCAGGCGGGCCAGCGTCTCGTAGAGGTCGCCGCCGTCGCGGGTCCAGCCGCGGCCGCGCAGGGTCGTGCCGCGGACGTCCAGGCCCACCGCGATCTTGTCGCCGTGCTCGGCGATGATCTTGGCGACCCACTCCGGGTCCTCCAGCGCCGCGGTGCCGATGTTGACCCGGGTGCAGCCCGTGGCCAGCGCGGCGGCCAGCGAGTCGTCGTCGCGGATCCCGCCGGACAGCTCGACCTTGATGTCCATGGAGCGGGCGACCTGGGCGATCTGCGCGCGGTTGTCGCCGGTGCCGAAGGCGGCGTCCAGGTCGACCAGGTGCAGCCACTCGGCGCCGGCCGCCTGCCAAGCCAGCGCGGCCTGCAGCGGGTCCCCGTAGGAGGTCTCCGAGCCGGACTCGCCGTGCACCAGGCGGACGGCCTGGCCGTCGCGGACGTCGACGGCGGGCAGCAGTTCAAGCTTGTTCGCAGCGTTCACAGCGTTTCGATCCAGTTGGTGAGGAGCTGGGCACCGGCGTCGCCGGACTTCTCGGGGTGGAACTGGGTGGCCCACAGCGGACCGTTCTCGACCGCGGCCACGAACGGCTCGCCGTGCGTGGACCAGGTGACCTTGGGGGCGGCGAGGGCGGCGTTGCCGATCTCCAGCTCCCAGTCGTGGACCGCGTAGGAGTGCACGAAGTAGTAGCGGGCGTCGGCGGGCATCCCCGCGAACAGCCGCGAGCCCTCGGCGGGGCGGACGGTGTTCCAGCCCATGTGCGGGACGACCTCGGCCTTGAGCGGGCCGACCGTGCCGGGCCACTCGTCGAGGCCGTCGGTCTCCACGCCGTGCTCGATGCCGCGCCCGAAGAGGATCTGCATGCCGACGCAGATGCCCATCACCGGGCGGCCACCGGACAGCCGACGGCCGATGACCCAGTCGCCGCGGGCCTCCTTCAGCCCGCGCATGCACGCGGCGAACGCGCCGACGCCGGGCACCAGCAGCCCGTCGGCGTTCATCGCGGTGTCGTAGTCGCGGGTGATCTCCACGTCCGCGCCGACGTGTGCCAGGGCGCGCTCGGCGGACCGGACGTTGCCGAAGCCGTAGTCGAAGACGACGACCTTCTTGGCGGCCTTGCCCGCGGACTGCCGCCCGGGGGACTGCTGCGCGGCGCTCAATTCCACACCTCCAGTCGCAGCACCCCGGCCACCAGGCACATCGCCGAGGCGATGGCCATCAGGGTGATCACGCTCTTGGGGATCTGCTGCTTCCAGAACGAGTAGACCCCGCCGAGCAGGAAGAGGCCCACGAGGATGAAGACGGTGGACAGGCCGTTCACTGCGTCCTCCGGTTCGCTTCTCCGCCCACGCGGCGCAGAGGTGCGGGCATCGTGTTCGTCTGCGGCCCGGCGGCCGCGCGTGCGACGCTCACAGAGCCCCCTTCGTGGAGGGCAGGATCCCGGCGGCCCGCACGTCGCGTTCGCTGGCGTAGCGCAGGGCCCGGGCGAGCGCCTTGAACTGGCACTCCACGATGTGGTGGGCGTTGCGGCCGTACGGGACGTGGACGTGCAGCGCGATCTGGGCCTGGGCGACGAACGACTCGAGTATGTGCCGGGTCATCGTGGTGTCGTAGGTGCCGATCATCGGCGCCATGTTCTCCGGCTCGGTGTGCACCAGGTAGGGGCGACCGGAGAGGTCGACGGTGACCTGGGCCAGCGACTCGTCCAGCGGGACGGTGCAGTTGCCGAAGCGGTAGATGCCGACCTTGTCGCCGAGCGCCTGCTTGAAGGCGGCGCCGAGCGCGAGGGCGGTGTCCTCGATGGTGTGGTGGGTGTCGATGTGCAGATCGCCGTCGGTCTTGACCTTGAGGTCGAAGAGGCCGTGCCGGCCGAGCTGGTCGAGCATGTGGTCGTAGAAGCCGACGCCGGTCGAGACGTCGACCTGGCCGGTGCCGTCGAGGTCGATCTCGACCAGCACCGTCGTCTCCTTGGTGGTGCGCTCCACGCGCCCCACGCGGGCGGTATCCCCGCTCATCGCTTGTTCTCCTTCAGGCTGCGTTCTTTGAGCACCGCGCGCACCGCGTCCAGGAACGCGTCGTTCTCGGCCGGGGTGCCGGCGGTGACCCGCAGCCAGCCCGGTACGCCGTTGTCGCGGACCAGCACGCCGTGGTCGAGGATCGCCTGCCAGACGGCGTGCGCGTCGTCGAAGAGGCCGAACTGGACGAAGTTGGCGTCCGACGCGACGACCTGGCAGTCGAGCGCGCGCAGTTCGGCGACCAGGCGGTCCCGCTCGCCCTTGAGCTGCGCGACGTACCCCAGGAGCGTATCGGTGTGCTCCAGGGCGGCGAGCGCGGTGGCCTGGGTGACGGACGAGAGGTGGTACGGCAGCCGGACCAGCTGGACGGCGTCGACCACGGCCGGGTCGGCGGCGAGGTAGCCCAGCCGGAGCCCGGCGGCGCCGAACGCCTTGGACATCGTCCGGGAGAGCACCAGGTTCGGCCGGCCCTCGATCAGCCGCAGCAGCGACGGGTGGTGGCTGAACTCGACGTACGCCTCGTCGACCACCACCAGCGCCCCCGCGGTGTCCGCCCGGGCGGCCTGCGCCGCCTCGTACAGCGCGAGGACGGTGTCGGCCTCGACGGCGGTGCCGGTGGGGTTGTTGGGCGAGCAGACGAAGACCACGTCGGGGCGGTGCTCGGCGATGGCCGCCCGGGCCGCCTCGACGTCGATGGTGAAGTCGTCGTTGCGCGGGCCGGAGATCCAGCCGGTGCCGGTGCCGCGCGAGATCAGCGCGTGCATGGAGTACGACGGCTCGAAGCCGAGCGCGGTGCGGCCGGGGCCGCCGAAGGTCTGCAGCAGCTGCTGGAGGACCTCGTTGGAGCCGTTGGCGGCCCACACCTGCTCGGTGGTGACCTCGTGGCCGGCGGTGCGGGTGAGGTAGGCGGCCAGCGCGGTGCGCAGCTCGATCGCGTCCCGGTCGGGGTAGCGGTTGAGGTGGCGGGCGGCCTCGGTCACCCGCTCGGCGATCCGCCGCACCAGCGGCTCGGGGAGCGGGTAGGGGTTCTCGTTGGTGTTGAGGCGCACCGGGACGTCCAGCTGCGGCGCGCCGTAGGGGGACTTGCCGCGCAGCTCGTCCCGGATGGGGAGCTCGTCCATACGGGACACCGGGGAGTTCTTGGTCACGTGCCTGCTCACTTGCTCTGGGGGACCGTCCAGTCGAACCTCGCCTTGATCGCCGCGCCGTGGGCCGGGAGGTCCTCGGCCTCGGCGAGGGTCACCACATGGTGGGCGACCTCGGCCAGCGCCTCCCGCGAGTAGTCCACGACGTGGATGCCGCGCAGGAACGACTGGACGGACAGGCCCGAGGAGTGGCAGGCGCAACCGCCGGTGGGCAGGACGTGGTTGGAGCCGGCGCAGTAGTCGCCGAGGGAGACCGGGGCGTGCGGGCCGACGAAGATCGCGCCGGCGTTGCGGACCCGGGCGGCGACCGCGGTGGCGTCGGCGGTCTGGATCTCCAGGTGCTCGGCGCCGTAGGCGTCCACCACCTTCAGGCCCTCGTCGAGGCCGTCGACCAGGACGATCGCGGACTGCCGGCCGGACAGCGCCGGCACGATGCGGTCCTCGACGTGCTTGGTGGCCTCGATCTGCGGGGCCAGCTCCTTCTCGGTGCGGTCGGCCAGCTCCTCGGAGTCGGTGACCAGGACCGCGGCGGCCATCGGGTCGTGCTCGGCCTGGCTGATCAGGTCGGCGGCGACGTGGACCGGGTCGGCGGTGCGGTCGGCGAGGACCGCGATCTCGGTGGGCCCGGCCTCGGAGTCGATGCCGATCCGGCCCTTGAGGAGGCGCTTGGCGGCGGCGACGTAGATGTTGCCGGGGCCGGTGACCAGGTTGACCGGGGCGCACTCCTCGGTGCCGTACGCGAACATCGCGACGGCCTGGGCGCCGCCCGCGGCGTAGACCTCGTCGACGCCGAGCAGGGCGCAGGCGGCCAGGATCGTGGGGTGCGGCAGCCCGTGGAAGGACGGCTGCGCCGGGGAGGAAGCCTGCGGCGGGGAGGCGACGGCCAGCGAGCCGACGCCGGCCTCCTGGGCGGGGACGACGTTCATGACGACGGAGGAGGGGTAGACCGACCGGCCGCCGGGGACGTAGAGGCCGACCCGCTCGACCGGGACCCAGCGTTCGGTGACCGTGCCGCCGGGCACCACCTTGGTGGTGACGTCGGTGCGCCGCTGCTCGCGGTGGACGATCCGGGCGCGCCGGATGGACTCTTCCAGGGCGGCGCGGACCTTCGGGTCCAGCGCGTCGAGGGCCTCGGTGAGGGCCTCGACCGGGACCCGGACCCGCTCGATCTCGACACCGTCGAACCGCCGCCCGTAGTCGATCAGCGCCGCGGTGCCGCGATGGCGTACGTCCTCGCAGATCGGCCGCACCTGCTCCAGGGCGGCTTCCACGTCGAACTCGGCACGGGGCAGCAGGTCGCGCAGGGCGGCGCCCTCGGGGAGGGCGGCGCCACGCAGATCGATTCGGGAGATCACTCCCCCAGTGTCTCAGACCCGCCGATGCCGCCGAGCGCCCGTATCACTCAGTGATACGCAGTGACACACGGGCCGGACCGCCGCGGGACCGGTCCGCGAAGTTGACCGGAGTTGGCCCTGACCACGCGTGTTCAACCGGTCACCGGGCGGGCAAGGGGTCGGTGCGGGCGTACCGGGAGGCCCCCGGGGCGGGCACCGGAGCGCCCGCCGGGACACGCCCGAACAGGTATCGCGACCGGATGCCGGCCGTCCGGGGCGCGGGCCCCGGCCGCCGGACGCCCGGAGCCGGGCGACCGCCGCACCGCAGCACCGCACGGCGACCACCGGACGACCAGCGATCGACCACCACAGGCGGCCTGCCGGCAGGCACCGCGAGAGCGAGGGGGAGCCACAGTGACCGGAGCCAGGGACGGCGACGCGCCCGCCGACCTGCGACTGACGTCCGCGGAGTGGAGCATGTGGCAGGCGTTCCGCAACGGCAGCACCTGCAACCTCAGCAGCGGCGAGCCGTCCCGGGACGACCCGCACGGGCAGCACCTGTGGGGCCCGGAGCGCCGGGTCCGGGCCCGGGTGGTGGCGCTGCTGCTGCTCGACGGCCCGCCGGCCCAACCGGGCCGGGTGTCCGGGCTGAAGCTCACCGGTGCGTACATCACGGACACTCTCGACCTTGCGGGCGGCACGATCAAGCCATTCGTCGAGCTGCGGGACTGCCGCTTCGAGGCCGAGGTGCTGCTGCCGGAGAGCCGCTTCACCACCCTGCGGATGGTGAACTGCGCGATACCCCGGCTGGAGGCGGCCCGGCTGCACACCGAGGGCGATCTGCACCTGCCGCGCTGCGTGGTGCACTCCGGGATCCGGCTGACCGACGCGCACATCGGCACCGATCTGATGCTCAATCAGGTAGTGGTGCACAAGGACCGGCAGGGCCGCTCGATCATGGCGGACGGGATGACCGTCGCCCAGGACCTCCAGGCGGAGATGCTGGAGTCCTACGGCGAGCTGTCGCTGCGCGGCGCCACCGTCGGGGTGTCGCTGAGCCTGCGCGGCAGCCATCTGAGCAATCCGTTCGGCCGCCGGGCGCTGAACGCCCCCCAGCTGACCGTCGAGCGGACCCTCTACCTCACCGCCGCGGGCCTGGCCAACTCCCCGTTCTCCAGCGGCGCCACACCCCCGTACGGGATCACCCACACCCCCGCCCGCGGCACCCGGATGCAGCGCTTCGAGTGCGAGGGCGGGGTGCGGCTGGACGACGGACGGTTCGGGGACGCGGTGGACCTGGAGCACGCCCGGTTCATCATGGAGTCCGACCAGGAGCTGTCGCTGCGCCGCATCCAGACGCCGGAGCTGCGGTTCCTCGGCGAGCGCCCGCAGCGCGGCCGGGTGATCCTCTCCGGCGCCAGGGTCGTCAACCTCGTCGACAAGTCGGCGAGCTGGCCCGGACTGGGCGGGCTGATGATGGCCGGCTTCTCCTACGAGACGCTGATCCCGCGCGGCCACTTCCCGCTGGCGCTGCGGCTCCAGTGGGTGGCCGCGGCGACCCCGGAGTACGCACCCGAACCGTACGAGATGCTGGCCGCCTCGCTGCGCGCGATGGGCGAGGACGCGGACGCCCGGGAGGTGCTGCTGGCCAAGCAGCGGCGGCGGCGCGAGACGCTGCCGCTGGCGGCGAAGGCGTGGGGCTTCCTCCAGGACTGGACGGTGGCCTACGGCTACCGCCCGGGGCGGGCCACGGTGTGGATGGCGATCCTGTGGGCGATCGGCACCGCGTACTTCGCCTCGTACCCGCCGCCGCCCCTCAAGCACGACGAGGCGCCGCCGTGGAACCCCTACCTGTACTCCCTGGACCTGCTGCTGCCGGTGATAGACCTCTATCAGGGCGGCGCGTGGAAACCGGGCGGCGCCGCCCAGTGGGTGGCGGCGGTGATGATCATGGCCGGGTGGGTGTTGGCGACGACGGTCGCGACCGGCGCGTCCCGGTTGCTGCGGCGGCAATAGGGTCGTTTTCCGGGGGCGGGCACGCCCGGCGGGACCCGGCGGACGGGCCCGAGGCGGGTGCGGGTGGTGGCGCGCCCAGGCACAGGCTCTAGGCTTACGGGCTGTGTCCTCCCTGCGTCTGCCGCTGTTCCCGCTCAACTCGGTGCTGTTCCCGGGTCTGGTGCTGCCGCTGAACGTCTTCGAGGCGCGCTACCGGGCGATGATGCGCGATCTGCTGGAGCGGCCCGAGGACGACCGCCGGTTCGCGGTGGTCGCCATCCGGGACGGCCGCGAGGTGGCGTTCACCGCGCCGGGGCTGCCGGACGCCACCGCGCCGACCGCCACCGGCCCGGCCGCGGGCTTCGGCGACGATCCGGTCCGGGCCTTCCACGCCGTCGGCTGCGTCGCGGACGCGGCGACCATCCAGGAGAAGTCGGGCGGCGGCTACGAGGTCCTGGCCACCGGCACCACCCGCTTCCGGCTGCTGTCGGTGGACGCCTCCGGGCCGTATCTGACCGGTGAGCTGGAGCCGCTGGAGGAGGACCACGGGGAGGGCGCCGGCGCGCTGGCCTCCGGCGTGGTGCGGGCCTTCCGCGCCTATCAGAAGCGGCTGGCCTGGGCGAACGAGCGGACCCTCGCCAGCGGCCAGGACCTGCCCGCCGACCCGGCGGTGCTGTCGTACCTGGTCGCCGCCGCTGCGGTGCTGGACGTGCCTGCCAAGCAGGAGCTGCTGGCGGCGCCGGACACCGCGGACCGGCTGCGGCAGGAGCTGAAACTGCTTCGCCAGGAGGCGGCGGTGATCGGTAAGCTCCCGTCGCTGCCGGCCGTGGAGCTGACCCGGCAGCCGACCAGTCCCAACTGACACACCGGCTCGCGGGTCTCCGGTCCCGGGGCCGCGGCTCCGCGGGCGAACGAGGCGAGGGCACCGTGGCGAAGAAGCCGAAGCAGGGGAAGAAGACCGGCCCGCAGTCCGGCGGCACGCCGGCGACGGTGGCGCTGACCGCGGCCGGCGTCCCGTTCACGGTGCACGCCTACGAGCACGACCCGGCGGCGGCCTCGTACGGCGAGGAGGCCGCGGAGGCGCTCGGGATCTCCCCCGACCAGGTGTTCAAGACGCTGCTGGCGGACGTCGACGGCACCCTCACGGTGGCCGTGGTGCCGGTCTCCGGCTCGCTGGACCTGAAGGCGCTGGCCGCCGCGGTGGGCGGCAAGCGGGCCTCGATGGCCGATCCGGCGGCGGCCGAGCGCAGCACCGGCTATGTGCTGGGCGGGATCTCGCCACTGGGGCAGCGCAAGCGGCTGCGGACGGTGCTGGACGCCTCGGCGCAGGGCCGGCCGACGGTGTGCGTCTCGGCGGGTCGGCGCGGACTGGAGGTCGAGCTCGCCCCCGACGACCTGGTCGCGCTGACGGGCGCCCGACTGGCACCGATCGCGCGGGGTTGAGCGCCCCGCCGGCGCCGCCGCGCGCCCCCGGTTGCCGCCGGCCGCACCGCACCGGGGCTTCCTGCCGCACCCCGCCCTCGGCTACGACCGGGGAGGAGGTACGCCATGTCGAAGAGGACCCGTAAGCGGAAGTGGCGCGTCCGGAAGGGGCGGGCCAACCACGGTCGCCGGCCGTCCTGAGGGGCGGCCGGCGGAGCGGTCAGTCGGCCGTCGGCGGCTGCTGGTGGTGCCCGGACCAGTCCGGCACCATCAGCCCGTCCGGTTCCGGGTCGCGCGGCCCGAACAGCCCGCTCAGCGCGATCTGGGTGAGCATGCCGGCGATCGGCCAGGCCAGCAGGGCGCCCTTGGCCTGGAGCCGCAGCGGGCCGTCGAAGACGACCCCGGCGCCGACCTGCTTGGCGTGCGCGACCACGTCCGGGGTGGGGCCCAGCCACATGCCCATGAGCCAGCCCAGCACGGCGGCCAGCAGGCCGCCCACGGCCAGCGACACCACCAGCGGAATGCCGCCGCGGCGCCGGAAGAGGAAGACCACGGCCGCGCTGAGCACGCCGAAGCCGAACGCGAGCAGGACGAAGGTGCCGTCGGCGCCGATCGCCTCCTCGCCCTCGGTGTTCTTGAGGTAGACGTTGTGGGTGTCCGCGATCAGCGGCACGCGCGGCGCCAGCCAGGCCCACAGCACGCCCAGCAGCACCCCGCTCACCGCGACCGCCAGCGCGATCAGCACGCCCTCCCGCAGCTCGCGGGCGAGTTCGGGGCCGGCTGCGGAGTCGGCGGCGGCAGCGGGCTCCCCGGCGGGGGCGTCCTGCTGCCGGTGCGGCTCGTCGGCCGGTTGGTTCTCGTGGGGCGGTTGGTTCTCATGGGGCGTCTGCGCTGCGGTCACCCCGTCATCGTGCCAGGCCGACGCCGTGGTTCCGGCAGCAGGACGCCCAAGGCACCTATTAGGGGCGGCGGCCGCGCTCACCGGACCGCCGCCCGGCGGTACGCCCACGTCGCCAGGGCCAGCGAGAGCACCCCGACGGCCGCGCAGATGCCCAGGTCGCCGGCGACCGCCAACCAGTCGGGATGCGGGGCGAAGGTCCGTGCCAGCGCCTCCACCCCGTAGGTGGAGGGCAGCAGATCGCGGGCCCAGCCGATCGGCTCGGGCATCCGCCCGGCCGGCAGCACTCCCAGCAGCAGCGCCGCCGACATGCCCAACTGGCCGCCGAGGGTGGCGAGTTCCTGCCGCGGGGCGAGCAGCCCGAGGGCCGCGCCCAGCCCGGACAGCGCCGCGCCGGCGAGCGGGACGACGGCGACCAGCACCCACAGGTGGGCCATCGGCAGCTGGAAGAGCAGGCAGCCGACGACCGCGGTGACCACCGTCCCCGGCACCGTGAAGGACGCGTAAGCGGCGGCCGCGCCGAGCACCACGGCGGCCGGCGGCACCGGCAGCGTCGCGTAGTGGTCGAGGCCGCCGCCGGCCCGCAGCTGACCGAAGTACTGGGCCAGCAGGTTCAGCGCGACGAAGGCGACGACCAGCACCGCGGAGCCGGCGACCACCGACCAGGCCGGGTCGCCGCCGCTGACCACCCCGCGCAGCAGGACCATGATCCCGACGGACTGGAAGGTGGCCACGAACAGCAGCGGGATCCGGGCGACCCGGGCCCGGGAGAGCTGGGCGCGGTAGACGGCGCCCAGCGCGGGCAGCAGCCGGGCCCGGGGCGCGAGCGGGGCGACCTCGCCGGCCCCGCCGCCGTCCGGTTCGGCTCCGGTCCCGGTCGCCGCCCGCGCGGACACCACACTCACGCCGTCACCCAGCTTTCCCCGACCCACCGTCGGTCCGTCGTACGGGCGAGCGGGCGCCCGCTCGGGCCAGTCCTCGTCCGGCCTCCGGCCGGGGGTACCGCCGCGCTCACGCTTTTACCAGCCCCTCCGCGCGCCCGCCCAGGGAGACGTAGACGTCCTCCAGGCTCGGCGTGGCCAGGGTGAAGTCGTCCAGGGCCGCGAAGGCGGGCCCGGCGGTGACCGCGGTGACCGCGGAGCGGGCCCGGTCGGCGGGCAGCCGCAGGGTCCAGCGGCGGCCGGCGGTGCGGGCCTCGGCGGCGAGGGCGGCGACCTCGGGGACGTCGAGCGGGGGCCGGTCCCGCCAGACCAGCTCCAGCCGGACCTCCTCCCCCACCAGTTCCTTCAGCCGGCCCGGCGTGTCGCAGGCGATCACCCGGCCCTGGTCGATCACCGCGACCCGGTCGAGCACGCTCTCGGCCTCCAGGACGTTGTGGGTGACCAGGACGACGGTGGCGCCCCGCTCGGCGCGGCGGCGGTCCACCGCGGCCCACACGGCGCGCCGGGCGACCGGGTCCATGCCGGTGGTCGGCTCGTCGAGCACCAGCAGCGGGCGCTCGCCGATCAGCGCGGTGGCGAAGCAGGCCAGCCGCCGCTGGCCGCCGGAGAGCTTCTTCAGCGCCCGACCGGCGATCGGGCCCAGGCCCAGCTCGTCGAGGACCGCGTCGCGTTCGGCGCGGGCGGCGCCGGCGTCCAGGCCGCGCAGCCGGCCGGTGGTCTCCACGGCGAGGGAGACGGTCAGCTCGTCCAGCGCGGTCGACTCCTGGCCCAGGTAGCCCAGCAGCCGGGCGGCCCGCTCCGGGTGCCGCACCAGGTCGTGGCCGAGGACGACGATGCTGCCGGAGTCCGGCCTGAGCAGTCCGGTCAGCTGGCGGACCAGGGTGGACTTGCCGGCGCCGTTGGGGCCGAGCAGCCCGAAGATCTCGCCGCGCCGGACGTCGAGGCTGATGCCGTCGCTGGCGCGCACCGCGGGCGCCCGGTCCGCCCCGCGCCGCCCGCGCAGCGCGGGATAGGTCTTGACCAGGTCCCGCACGACGCACACCGGCGCGCCGTGCTCCACCTGTTTTGCGCCCGTCTTCACGAGTGACGAGAGTACGCGGCCCCGGGCGGCCTCCCGCCCCTGGGGCTCCACGGGACCGGCGCGTACGGCCGGCGCGCCGCGTGCGGGCGGGCCGTCAGTCGCCGATCGGGGTGTGTTCGGCGGCGGTGCGGAGGTCGACCTCGCGCCAGAAGCCGGCCCGGATGGCGTAGCGGTCGTGCTCGTCGATCTGGTCGTCCTTGTGGGCGAGCAGGCCGAAGCGGGCGGCGTAGCGGAGCAGTTCCCCGTCGATGCGGTGCGGGATGCGGGGGTACTCCGTCGAGAGCTGCTGGAGGTGGACGGAGTCGGAGAGCCGCTCGGTCCAGCGGCGGGCGAAGACCTGGCCGACCTCGAAGGGGTCGCCGCCGACCGCGGTGATGTCCTCCTCGCGGTCGGCCCAGCGCTGCTCGGCGCTGGTGAGCTGGGCGAGGGTGGGCAGCGAGGCGGTCTCGGCCGGTTCGCCGAGCGGGCCGCCGCGCTCGATCCAGCCCTTGTCGGAGGACCAGCGGAGGGTGGCGGCGGGCTGGGTGCCGTTCGGGGCGGAGTTCGGGGCGGAGCCCTGGACGACGTGCGCGGGGCGGCCGAGGCCGGCGAGGTCCTTGGGGGTGGGGACGCCACGGGAGCCGCCGGAGCCGGTCTCGCCGGAGGACTCCTCGCGGTCGCCGTCGGGCACCGGGCGGGTGGCACCGTTGCCGCCGCCCGCGGGGTCCGGTCCGGAGCCGGACGCGGCGGCCGCCGCCGCGGCGACCGCGGTCTCCGGGAGCGGGGCGGAGAGGATCGCGGCGATCTCGGGTCGCGGGGCGGGCGGCGGGGCGCAGGGGCCGCCCAGCTCCTTGGCGCGGACCGCGCCGGTGATCCAGGCGCGGTCCAGCACCCGCCGCTCGTCGGCCTCGGCGACCAGGTCCTCGGACTGGTTGTAGTCGCCGTCGGCGGCCTGGACGGCCCAGAGGTGGACGGCGACGCCGTGCTCCTTGGCGGACATCAGGCCGGGCAGCAGATCGCCGTCGCCGGTGACCAGGACGATGTCGGAGCAGGCGCGGTTGCGGGCGAGTTCGGTCAGCTCGGCGTGCATGGCGGCGTCCACGCCCTTCTGCGCCCAGCGTCCGTCGCTGCGCGTCAGGGCGCCCAGCCGGACGGTGACCCGGGGCATCACCCGCAGTCGGCGGTGTTCGGGCTGCGGGACGCGGTCGGGGGCGCCGTCGAACCAGTAGATCCGCAGCAGCGGCCGTTCGGTGTCGGCCTCGGCGCGCTGGCGCAGGCCCTGGATGAGGGCGGCGTGGTCGACGGTGATCCGGGAACGGGCGGGTTCTCCGGCGAGCAGGCTGGCGGCGGCACCGAGCAGATACCCGGCGTCGACCAGGACGACGCAGCGGTCCACGTTCCACCCTCTTCCCTGAGGTGCTGAAGTCCGGACGCCCCCCGGCTCCGCCCGTGGCACGAGTGCTCTTCGGCTTCCTTCGAGTCTGCCCGACCGAACGGGGGTTATCTGCACGAACTCGATCTTCGGCGTGGCGTATTCACGTTCGGCCAGTCGCACGGCGCGTAACTGCCGCCATCACTCAGGGTAATTGCCCGAAATGCAGTGATGTGTCCGCCGTGTAAGTCTGATTCCGGCCGATCCCAAGATCCCCCCCAGGAGGCACGATCATGGCCAAGAACAAGAAGGAACGGAAGCAGCCCAAGGCGAGCGAGCCCGAGCGCGGCCAGCAGCGGTCCGAGAAGTCGACCCTCGAAGCGATCTCGCACTCGCAGGCCCAGGCCAGCCCGTCGGACGTCGCGCGCAAGCACCAGCGCCGCTTCGGCCACAACTGACACATCCCGGTGAAGCCGCCCGGCAGCACCCCAACTGCCCCGCACCACCGATGACTTGCCGAGGGGCGCGCCCGAACCGTGCGGGCGCGCCCCTCGTCGCATCGGGGACCGGGGCCGCGGCGACGCCCCGGCCGGATGCTCAGCCAGCCAGGCAGGACGGGCCGAGCAGCACCTTCAGATCGCCGAACAACGACGGGTCGGCGGTGACCCGGTGGCGGTCCAGGCGGAGCACCGTGGTCTTCCGCACGCCCTGGAGCCGGATGCGGACCTCGGTCGAACCGCGGTGGCTGCTGAGCACCTCACCGAGCTTCTCGACCATCGGCGGGGTGACCTTCACCGCCGGGATGGTGATCGTCACCGGGGCGTTGGCGCCGGCCTCCGAGAGGTCGGGGACCATCATCTCCATGGCGACCAGCCGCGGCACGTCCTCCCGCTTGTCGAGCCGGCCCTTGACGAACACCACGGCGTCCTCGACGAGTTGGGTGGACACCAGCTGGTAGGTCGCCGGGAAGAACATGCAGTCGAGGGAGCCGGCGAGGTCCTCGACGGTGGCGATGGCCCAGGCGTTGCCCTGCTTGGTCATCTTGCGCTGCAGGCCCGAGATGATGCCGCCGATGGTGACGATCGAGCCGTCGGAGTAGTCGCCGCCGGTCAGCTGGGCGATGGCGGCGTCCGCCTTGTCGCTCAGCACGTGCTCCAGCCCGAAGAGCGGGTGGTCGGAGACGTAGAGGCCGAGCATCTCGCGCTCCTGGGCGAGCAGATAGGTCTTGTCCCACTCGTCCTCGGAGAACTCCACGTCCAGCCCGAAGCCCGGCCCGTCGTCGGTGGAGTCGTCGCCCATCCCGCCGAAGAGGTCGAACTGCCCCTCCGCCTCCTTGCGCTTGACCTGGACGACGTTGTCGATCATCGGCTCGTAGTGCGCCATGAGGCCCTTGCGGGTGTGGCCCATCTCGTCGAAGGCGCCGGCCTTGATCAGCGATTCGGTGGTGCGCTTGTTGCAGACCACCGCATCGACCTTGTCGAGGTAGTCGGGGAAGGAGGAGTACTTCCCCTTGGCCTTGCGGCAGCGGATGATCGATTCGACGACGTTCTGGCCGACGTTCCGGACGGCGGTGAGGCCGAAGAGGATGACGTCGTCGCCCTGGGCGGCGAAGTTGGCCTCGGACTCGTTGACGTTCGGCGGGAGCACCTTGATGCCCATCCGACGGCACTCGTTCAGATAGACCGCGGACTTGTCCTTGTCGTCGCGCACGGAGGTCAGCAGCGCGGACATGTACTCGGCCGGGTAGTTGGCCTTGAGGTAGGCGGTCCAGTAGGTGACCAGGCCGTACGCGGAGGAGTGCGCCTTGTTGAAGGCGTAGCCGGCGAACGGGACCAGGACGTCCCACAGGGCCTGGATCGCGGCGTCGCTGTAGCCGTTCTTGCGGGCGCCCGCCTGGAAGATGGTGAAGTTCTTCGCCAGTTCCTCGGGCTTCTTCTTGCCCATCACGCGGCGCAGGATGTCGGCCTCGCCGAGGGAGTAGCCGGCGACGATCTGCGCGGCCTTCTGCACCTGCTCCTGGTACACGATGAGGCCGTAGGTCAGGCCCAGCGTCTCCTTCAGAGGCGCTTCGAGCTCCGGGTGGATCGGCGTGATCTCCTGCCGGCCGTTCTTGCGCTCGGCGTAGTTCGTGTGCGAGTTCATGCCCATCGGGCCCGGCCGGTACAGGGCCGAGACGGCGGAGATGTCCTCGAAGTTGTCGGGCTGCATCTGGCGCAGCAGCGAGCGCATCGGGCCGCCGTCGAACTGGAACACGCCCAGCGTGTCACCGCGGCAGAGGAGTTCGTACGTCTTCGGGTCGTCGAGCGGGACCGACAGGAGCTCCAGCTTGACGCCCTTGTTGGCCTCCACCATCTTCACGGCGTCGTCCATGATGGTGAGGTTCCGCAGGCCCAGGAAGTCCATCTTGATCAGGCCGAGCGACTCGCACTGCGGGTAGTCCCACTGCGTGATGGTGACGCCGTCGGTGTGCCGCACCCAGATCGGGGCGTGGTCGATGATCGGCTCGCTGGACATGATGACGCCGGCGGCGTGCACGCCCATCTGCCGGACCAGGCCCTCGACGCCCTTGGCGGTGTCGATGACCTTCTTGACGTCCGGCTCGTTCTCGTACATCCCCCGGATCTCACCGGCCTCGTTGTAGCGCGGGTGCGAGGGGTTGGTGATGCCGTCGAGGTCGATGCCCTTGCCGAGGACATCGGCGGGCATCGCCTTGGTGAGGCGGTCGCCCATGGCGTACGGGTAGCCGAGGACGCGGGCGGAGTCCTTGATCGCGTTCTTGGCCTTGATCTTGCCGTAGGTGCCGATCATGGCGACCTTGTCGGCGCCGTACTTCTCGGTGACGTACCTGATGACCTCGACGCGCCTACGCTCGTCGAAGTCGATGTCGACGTCGGGCATGGAGACGCGCTCGGGGTTGAGGAACCGCTCGAAGATCAGGCCGTGCTCGATCGGGTCGAGGTCGGTGATGCCCATGGCGTAGGCGACGATCGAACCGGCCGCGGAGCCACGGCCGGGGCCGACCGCGATGCCGTTGTTCTTCGCCCACATGATGAAGTCGGCGACCACGAGGAAGTAGCCCGGGAACCCCATCTGGATGATGACGTCCATCTCGTACTCGGCCTGCTTCTGCCGGTCCTCGGGGACGCCGCCGGGGAAGCGGCGCAGCATGCCGCGGCGCACTTCCTCCTTGAACCACGTGGTGTTGGTGTAGCCCTCTTCCGGGATGTCGAACCTCGGCATGAGGTCGCGCTTCTCGAACATGCCGGTGGTGTCGACCTGCTCGGCCACCAGGAGGGTGTTGCGGCAGCCCTCCTGCCAGGCGTCCGAGGAGTCGATGGCGTACATCTCGTCGGTGGACTTGAGGTAGTAGCCGGTGCCGTCGAACTTGAAGCGGTCCGGGTCGGAGAGGTTCTTGCCGGTCTGGATGCACAGCAGCGCGTCGTGCGCGGTCGCCTCGTGCGCGTAGGTGTAGTGCGAGTCGTTGGTGACCAGCGGGGGGATGCCGAGCTTCTTGCCGATCTCCAGCAGGCCGTCACGGACCCGGCGCTCGATCTCGATGCCGTGGTCCATCAGCTCCAGGAAGTACCGGTCCTTGCCGAAGATGTCCTGGTATTCGGCGGCCGACTTCAGGGCCTCGTCGAACTGGCCGAGGCGCAGCCGGGTCTGCAGCTCACCGGAGGGGCACCCGGTGGAGGCGATCAGGCCCTCGCTCCACTGGGAGATCGTCTCCTTGTCCATGCGCGGCCACTTCTGCAGCCAGCCCTCGGCGTACGCGTCCGAGGAGAGCTTGAAGAGGTTGTGCAGCCCCGTTTTGTTCGCCGCCCAGATCGTCTTGTGGGTGTAACCACCGGAACCGGAGACGTCGTCGCGCTTCTGGTGCGGCTGGCCCCACTGGATCTTGCGCTTGTTGCGCCGCGACTCCGGCGCGACGTACGCCTCGATGCCGATGATCGGGGTGACCCCGGCCTTCTGCGCGGAGTGGAAGAAGTCGTACGCGCCATGGAGGTTGCCGTGGTCGGACATGGCGATGTGCGTCATCCCCATGTCCTTGCACGCCTTGAACATGTCGGAGAGCCGCGCGGCACCGTCCAGCAGCGAGTACTGGGTGTGGACGTGCAGGTGCGTGAAGGGGGGCCTGGACGAGGGGGCCACGGCGCTGAACCTCCGGGAACGGCAGTTGTCGGGACTGGTCGGGCGGGATGGACGGGACAGGTCCGCCGGGGGCGGCGGAAGCCGTCCGCAGGGATGGGCTGAAGATGTCGCGAGGGATGGGTGGGACGGTGTTGAAGTCTACGACCCGGCACTGACAGCGGGGGCCCGCAGCGGTGCGCACGGCGCCCCCGACGGGACGACCGACGGCCGGGCACTCACGGGCCGCCCCGTGCGTTGTCCCGCTGATCTCCGATTCGCTTTCCCGGCACTGCAGGAGGCAGCCAGCGATGCCGATCCCACACGCCCCGACGCGGGACACCGCGCGGCCCGGCCAGGACACCGCCCGGCGCGACGGGGAGATCCTCGCCGCCCTCGACACCGCCCCCGAAGGCGCCCTGCGCCGGATGGCCGGTTCCCCCGCCGCGTTCTTCCGGGGCGCGGCGGCCCTTTTCCACCACGACCTGGCGGCGGCCGGCGCGGGCGCGCAGGGCACGCCGTATCTGGACGAGCGGACCGCCCGGGTGTGGATCCACGGCGATCTGCACGCCGGGAGCTTCGGCGGATATCTGGACGCCACGGGCCGTCTGGTGTTCGGCGTCACCGGATCGGGTGAGTCCTACGTCGGCCCGTTCACCTGGGACCTGAAGCGGTGCGCGGCCTCGGTGGCGCTGCTCGGTCACGCCCGGGGGCTGAGCGACACCCGGATCACCGAGCTGGTGCGGGCCTTCGCCGCGGCCTATCGGGAGCACGTCCACGCGCTGGCCTCCGACGCGGACACCGCGCCGCCGTGCACCCTGGACACCGCCGACGGCCCGCTGCTCGCGGTGCTGCGCGCGGCCCGCGGCCGGACCCGGGCCGGGCTGCTGGCGTCGCGGACCGAGCGGTGCGACGGCGAGCGGCGCCTCGCGGTCGGGCACGACGGCGTCGAGCTGGACGCGGCGGCCCGCTACACGGTCCTGGCGGCGTTCGACGGCTATCTGGAGACGCTGCCGGAGAGCTCCCTGACCCGTCCTGAGGCGTACCGGATCAAGGACGTGGTGGGCCGGCGCGGCACCGGCACGGCCGACGCGGAGGCGTACGACCTGCTGCTGGAGGGCGGCAGCGACGTCCTGGAGAGCGATGTGGTGCTCACCATGCGGCGGGCGCGGACCCCGTCGCTCGCCCGGTACCGCCCCCTCCCCGACGTCGCCGAGCACGTCCGGCACGACGGGCAGCTGGCGGTGCTGGCGCGGTGCGCCCTCCAGACGCACGCCGATCCCTGGCTGGGCTGGACCGCGCTGGACGACGCGGGCCTGGTGGTCGGCGAGGTCTCGCCGTACACCACCGGGCTGGACTGGTCCGGCCTGGACGACCCCGAGGAGTTCGCCGCGGCCGTCGTCGGGCTGGGCCGGGTCACCGCCGCGGCGCACGCCGCGGGGGACGGCAAGGCCCGGCATCCGCTGGTGCCGTTCCGGCCCGAGCGGGCCATCGACGCGGCCCTGGCGGCCGACGAGGACGGCTTCGGCCCGCTGCTGGCGGACTTCGCGCACTCCGGTGCGGCCCGCGCCCGCGCCGACCACGCGCTCTTCGTCGAGCTGCTCCGGGACGGTCGGTTCCCGGTCCCGTAGCCCATCCGGCCCGCCCCCTTAGTGACCCTTTGGCCCGTCCCATGGCACACTCGCTGACGATGGACATCTCTGCGGCACACCTGCGGGCACTGCGCGCGGCGCTCTTCACGGCGCTGTGCGTGACGCTGTCCTCGGCATCCCATGTGCTGCTCTCCCGTATGCCGCTGCCGCCGGTCACCGTCGCCGTGACCGGCGTCGCGGTGTTCGCGCTCGCCTACGCGCTGGCCGGCGGCGAGCGCGGCTACTGGCGGATCGCCGGGCTGCTGCTCCCCCTGGAGCTCGCCGCCGACGCGGTCTTCAGCCTCGGCCAGGACACCTGCTACGGCCCGGACGGGACCCCGGCCGCCCCGGTCCACTCGCTGAGCACGATGCTGCTCTGCGGCGGCGGACCGGTCGGCGGCCCGCTGGCCCAGCTCTCCCGCGAGGGCGGCGCCCCGGCCCAGGTCTGGTTGCTGCTGCTCGCCGCGCACCTGGCCGTCGGGCTGCTGGCGGCCGGCTGGCTGCGCCGCGGCGAGGCCGCTCTGGTGCGGCTGCTGGGCGCGGTGGCCGGCTTCGCCTTCCGTCCGCTGCTGGTCGCGGCTGCGGTCCTGGGCCGGGTCCTGGCGCCGCGCCGCCCGGTGCCCGCCCTCGTGCGGAGCGGTCCGGTCGCCCGGTCCGTTCCCCTGCTCGTGCACTCCGTGGTGCGCCGCGGGCCGCCCTGCGCGCTCGCCGCCTGACGGCCCTCCCGGGCCCCGGCGGCCGGCGCACGCCCCCAGGGCATAGACGCCTCCCGGTAGCACGCACCCCCGTCCCCACGGACCACGGAACCCACGGAGCAGAACAGTCATGAGCAACCGCAACAGTCAGGCCAACAAGCAGGCAGCCCGCGAGCGGCTGCGCGCCGAGCGCGAGCGGCAGGCCAAGAAGGAGCGCACCCGCCGGCAGCTGATCGTCGGCGGCTCGGTCGTCGCGGTGCTGGCGGTGGCCGGCGGCATCGGTCTGGCGGTCGCCAACTCCGGCGGCGGTGACAGCGGCGGCGGCTCGGGCGCCGACGTCTGGGCGAAGGCCGCCAAGGCCAAGCCGGTCCCGCCGGCGAACACCAGCGGCCCCAACGGCACCACCCTGGTCGTCGGCAAGTCCGACGCCAAGAACAGCCTGGAGCTCTTCGAGGACCCGCGCTGCCCCGGCTGCGCCGCCTTCGAGGAGACCGTCGGATCCCAGATCGAGAAGGACATCAGCGACGGCAAGTACAAGGCGACGTACCACCTGGGCACCTTCCTGGACGGCAACCTCCAGGGCACCGGTTCCAAGAACGCGCTGAGCGCGCTGGGCGCCGCGCTGAACGTCTCCCCGGACGCCTTCCTGAAGTACAAGTACGCGCTGTACTCCAAGGAGTTCCACCCGGACGAGATGGGCCCGGACAAGTTCGCCGACGACAGCTACCTGATCAAGGTGGCCGACACCGTCCCCGCCCTGAAGGGCAACGCCGCCTTCCAGAAGGCCGTCAAGGGCGGCACGTACGACGCCTGGGCGATGGCGATGTCCAAGGAGTTCGACTCGCACAAGGACGTCCGCAGCACCCCGACGGTGCGGATGAACGGCACGGTCCTGGGCACCCAGTCCGCCCAGGGGCCGGTCGCGCCGTCCACGGTCGCGGACTTCAACGCGCAGGTGGAGAAGAACCTCAAGAAGTGACCCCCGGGTCCTGACGCCGGGACACACCCCCGGCACCGGCATCGGCCGGCGTGCACCGCGCACGCCGGCCGATGCCAAATCTTGACCCGGTTTCCCGTCGTGCTCATGGCAGACTCCCGGCCATGCAGGGGAGGGGAGTCCACCCGGCGGTCCGGCCGGGGGGCCGACCGGGGGTGAGGGGGGTACCTCCGCCCGTCGGGCACCTGGCCGGCGGGCTGCTCGCGCACGGGGTACGCCGCCGCGGCCCGCCGTCCCGGCCGCCGTCTGACACCCGCATCGCCCCAGCCAGCGCCGCACCGAAGGATCGGACACCCCCCATGAGCAACCGCAACACCCAGGAGAACAAGCAGGCCGCCCGCGAGCGGATCCGCGCCCAGCGCGAGAAGGAGAAGAAGAAGGAGCGGCTGCGCCGCCAACTCATCGTGGCGGTCTCGGCGGTCGGTGTCCTGGCGATCGCCGGCGGCATCGGCTTCGCCGTGATGAAGGCGAACGAGCCGACCGGCTGGGAGGCTGCCAAGGAGGCCAAGCTGGTCACCCCGGCGCACACCCAGGGCGACAAGGGCACCGAGATCCTGATCGGCGACAAGAACGTCAAGCAGACGCTGGAGGTGTTCGAGGACGTCCGCTGCCCGGCGTGCGCGGCCTTCGAGCAGAGCACCGGCGAGGAGTTGCTCAAGGACCTGCACGACGGCCGCTTCAAGGTCCGCTACACCATGTACTCGTTCATCGACGACATGCAGGGCGGCGAGGGCTCCAAGAACGCGCTGAGCGCGCTGGGCGCGGCGCTGAACGTCAGCCCGGAGGCGTTCTTGAAGTACAAGTCGGCGCTGTACTCCACCAAGTACCACCCCGACGAGCGCGAGGACCTCTACGCCAAGGACTCCGAGCTGCTCAAAGTCGCCGGCGACGTACCGGAGTTGAAGGGCAACAAGGCGTTCGAGAAGCAGGTCGAGGACGGCACCTACGACCGCTGGGCGATGGAGATGACCGCGCTGTTCGGGCGCAAGGGCGTACGCGGCACCCCCACCTTCATGCACGGCGACAAGAAGCTGACGATGGCGGAGATCCCGCAGCGGAAGATGACGCAGGAGCAGTACGACCAGCTCGCGCGGGCCAACTTCCGCAAGATGATCGACGCGGAGTTCGGCCCGGCGAAGGGCGGCGACGCGGGCAAGGGCCGGGACGCCGGCAAGGACGGCGGCGGCCAGGGCATCGCCAAGGGCGAGAAGGATCCGACCGGCGGCAACTGACCGCCGCGGCAGGCCGACCGGGGCCCTCGCGCCCCGTCGGCCCGGCCGTCGTTCAGCCGCGCTCGGGCAGGTCGGCCAGGAACCCCAGCGCGACCTTCCAGGTGCTCTCCGCCGCCTCCGCGTCGTAGTCCGGCAGTTCGGGGTCGGTGAAGAGGTGGCCGGCGCCGGCGTAGCGGAACACCTCGACGTCGGCACCGGCCCGGCGCATCCGCAGGTACCAGGCGTTGAGCCAGTCGTGCGGCTCGTACGGGTCGGGGTCGGCGACGTGCAGCTGCACCGGCAGCTCGTCGGCGGCGGCACCGTCGGCGATGTCGGAGGTGCCGTGCAGCAGGAGCAGCCCGCGGGCCTTCTCGTCGCCGAGGGCGAGGTTCTGCGCGACCGCGCCGCCGAAGGAGAACCCGGCATAGACCAGCCCGCGGTCGGAGTACGGGGCGACGGCCGCGACGGCGCGCCGGAGCAGCTCCTCCTTGCCGAACTCGTCCTTGATCACGATGCCGTCGGCGACCGAGTCGGCGGTCCGCCCGCCGAACAGGTCCGGGACGATCACCTCGTGGCCCGCGGCCCGCAACCGGTCCGCGCCGGCGTGCACCGCGGGGCGCAGCCCGCACACCGAATGAAACAGCACGATGGTGGAGGAACCGCTGGTCGCGGGCTCGACGGAGGCGGGCACAGACATCACTTCCCTGGGGTTGGATCGCTCTCCCCCCATCGTGCCAGCTACCGTCGTCGGGTCCGGCAGGAGCACACCGCACCGAGGAGGAGACCGTGTCCCTGGAGTCCGTGCTGCGCCCGATCACCGTCGTCGGGGGCTCGCTCGTGGTCGCGCTCGTCGTGGTCCGGCTGATCGACCGGACCCTGCTGCGGATCGACACCCGACACCCGGAGACCCCGCTGTGGGGACTGCTGCGCCGCTGCCGGATACCGCTCCGACTGATGCTCGCCGCCGCCCTGTTGCTCGGCTCCTTCGACCAGACCGGGATCCCGGTCGTGGTGCACCACGCGGTGGGCATCGGCCAGGCCCTGACGCTGGTGCTGATAGCGGCCACCGCCTGGCTGCTGGTGCGGGCCGCGGCGGCCATCGTGGAGTCGTCGTACGCCCGCTATGCGGCGGGCGCCCGGGACGCGGCGCGGGTGCGGCGGGTGCGGACCCAGGTGACGCTGATCCAGCGGGTGGTCACCGCGGTGCTGATCGTCGTCGCGGCGGCCTCGATGCTGCTGACGTTCCCGCAGATGCGGGCGGTGGGCACGTCCATGCTGGCCTCGGCCGGCCTGCTGGGCATCGTCGCCGGCATCGCCGCCCAGTCCACCCTGGGCAACCTCTTCGCCGGGCTGCAGATCGCGTTCGGCGACATGGTGCGGATCGGGGACACCGTGGTCGTGAACGGCCAGTGGGGCACGGTCGAGGAGATCACCCTGACGTTCCTGAGCGTGCGGACCTGGGACGAGCGGCGGATCACCATGCCGGTGTCGTACTTCACCAGCAAGCCGTTCGAGAACTGGTCGCGCGGCGGCGCGCAGATGACCGGCGCGGTCTTCTTCCACCTCGACCACTCCGCCCCGGTGGAGAAGATGCGGCAGCGCCTGCACGAGCTGCTCCAGGAGTGCCCGGAGTGGGACGGCCGGTCCTGGAGCCTGGTGGTCACCGACACCACCCCGTCCACCATCGTGGTGCGCGCCCTGGTCACCGCCCGCGACGCGGACGCCGTGTGGACGGTGCGCTGCCAGATCCGCGAGCGGATGATCGACTGGCTGCGGACCGAGCACGCCTACGCGCTGCCGCGGATCACCACCGCGCCCGCGCCGTGCGCCGAGGAGACCCGGCGCGCGATGCCGCCCGGTCCGGCGGCCGGCCCGGACGGTGCCGAGGCCCACTGACCGGCCGCCCGTCCGGCGCACCACCCCGCCGCGCCTACGGGGTCGCCCGCAGGCTCCGCACGTCCAGGTGGCGCAGCACCCGGTCGACGACCTCCGGGTCGGCGCCCGGCTCGCTGCGGGCCGCCAGCACCTCGTGCCGGGCGGCCGAGAGCATCTCGTTCTGGATCCGCTGGACCTTCTTCAGCCGGGAGATGCGCTTCTCGAACAGCTCCCGCCGCTCCTCGTCGACGATGTCCGGCGCGATCCGGGCCCCGATGTCGTAGGCCCGGCGGGCCAGTTGGTCGGCGACCTCGTCGGAGACCTCCTCGACCTCCAGGATCTCCTTCAGCCGGCGCTTGGACGCCTTGACGACCCGCAGCGCCAGCTCCCGCTCCAGCTCGTCCGCGGCGTCGGTGTCGGCCCGCACCCGCAGCTTGCGCACCAGCCAGGGCAGCGTCAGCCCCTGGATGATCAGCGTGGACAGGACCACCGCGAAGGCGATGAACAGGATCTCGTCGCGGGCCGGGAAGGGCCCGCCGTCGATCCCGTAGGGGATGGCCAGGGCCAGCGCCACCGAGGCCACCCCGCGCATCCCGGACCACCACATGATGACCGTCTCCCGCCAGCTCATCGGGATGTCCTCGTCGTAGTCCCGACGCTTGTGCATCCGCTTGGCGAGCCAGGCGGCGGGCAGCAGCCACACCAGCCGCACCGCGACGACCACCCCGACCACCGCGGCGCCGGCGCCCAGCAGCGAGCCCCAACGGCCGGCGGCGGCACCGAGGATGTTGTGCAGCTCCAGGCCGATCAGCCCGAACGCGACGCCGGTGACGAGGGTGTCGACCACCTCCCAGAAGGTGTAGCCGGCCAGCCGGCCCATCACGTCGTCCGCGTCGACCGCGTACTCGGCCAGGAACAGCGCGCAGGTCAGCACCGCGAGCACGCCCGACCCCTTGAACTCCTCGGCCAGGACGTACGCCACGAACGGCACCAGGAGCGTCAGCCCGATCTGCAGCGTCGGGTCGCCGAGCCGCCCCATCAGCTGGTTCGTGACCCAGCCGAGCACCAGGCCGACCGCTATGGCGACGACGGCGGAGAGCACCAGCGAGCCCACCGCGCCGGGCACCGAGAAGCTCCCGCTGATCACCGCGGCCAGTGCGACGTGGTACAGCACGATCGCGGTGACGTCGTTGAACAGCCCCTCGCCCTCCAGGATGGAGACCATGCGGCGGGGCAGTCCGAGCTTGCCGGCCACCGCGGTGGCGGCGACCGGGTCGGGCGGGGCGACCAGCGCGCCCAGCACCACCGCGGCGGCCACCGGCATCCCCGGCACCACCGCCTGGGCGACCGCCGCGACCGCCGCCGTGGTGGCGAACACCAGCAGCACCGCGAGCAGGAAGATCGGCCGCAGGTTGGCGGTGAACTGCCGCCAGGAGGTGCGCTGGACGGCCGCGTAGAGCAGCGGCGGCAGCACGATCGGCAGGATGTACTCGGGCGGCACCTCGACGTTGGGCACGAACGGCAGCAGCGCCAGCACCGCGCCGGCGAGCGTCATCAGCACCGGCGAGGGCAGGCCCAGCCGGTCGCCGACCGGAACCATCACCACCGCTCCGAACAGCAGGACGAACAGCAGGGCCAACTGATCCACGGTGGCTACGCTCCGGGGCGGTCGATTTCGATCACATTTCGCCCCAAGCCTGCCATGAAGTGATCAGATGCCCGCTTTTGCCGGCCGAGATGTCCGGAGTTGCCCCGACTCGGGCGCGGTACCGGCGTCAGTAGCTCTCTTCCCGGACGGTGTCCAGCGCACGCTGGAGGTCCGCCGGGTACGCGCTCTCGAACTCGACCCAGCGCCCGTCCGAGGGGTGCTCAAAGCCCAGCCGCACCGCGTGCAGCCACTGCCGGGCCACGCCCAGCCGCTTGGCCAGGGTGGGGTCCGCGCCGTAGGTCATGTCGCCGACGCAGGGGTGCCGGTGCGCGGACATGTGCACCCGGATCTGGTGCGTCCGGCCGGTCTCCAGCTTGATGTCCAGCAGGCTGGCCGCCCGGAACGCCTCGATCAGGTCGTAGTGGGTGACCGACGGCTTGCCGTCGGCGATGACCGCCCACTTGTAGTCGTGGTTGGGGTGCCGCCCGATGGGGGCGTCGATGGTGCCGCTCATCGGGTCCGGGTGGCCCTGCACCAGCGCGTGGTAGCGCTTGTCCGGCACCCGCTCCTTGAACTGCCGCTTCAGCGACGTGTACGCGCGCTCCGACTTGGCGACCACCATCAGCCCGGAGGTCCCGACGTCGAGACGGTGCACGATGCCCTGCCGCTCGGCCGCCCCCGAGGTGGAGATCCGGTAGCCGGCCGCGGCCAGACCACCGATGACGGTCGTGCCGCTCCAGCCGGGGCTGGGGTGCGCGGCGACCCCCACCGGCTTGACGATCACCACGATGTCGTCGTCGTCGTGCACGATCTCCATGCCCTCGACGGGCTCGGCCACGATCTCGACCGGCGCGGCGGCGGCCGGCATCTCGACCTCCAGCCAGGCGCCCCCGCGCACCCGCTCGGACTTCATCACCTCGGCGCCGTCGACCCGGACCTTGCCGGCCGACGCGAGCTCGGCCGCCTTCGTCCGGGAAAAGCCGAACATGCGGGCCAGCGCGGCGTCCACGCGCTCGCCCTCCAGGCCGTCCGGTACGGGCAGGGTGCGGATCTCGGGGAAGCTGCTCACCCCACGAGTATGGCAGTCCCGCGGTACTGCCCTGCCCGGCGAGGGCCCCGGGGCCGGGACACCGGCGTGGAAGCGGGACGTGGAACCGGGCGCGGGCCGTCAGTCCTTGTGGACCGTCCCGTCGGGGTCCAGGCCCCGGAAGGACAGCAGCACGATCAGCACGCCGCCGCAGACGATCGCGGAGTCGGCGAGGTTGAAGACCGCGAAGTGCGCGGGGGCGATGAAGTCCACCACCGCCCCCCGGAAGACGCCCGGCGAGCGGAAGATCCGGTCGGTGAGGTTGCCGAACGCACCGCCCAGCAGCAGCCCCAGCGCGATCGCCCAGGGCAGGCTGTAGAGCTTGCGGGCGATCCGGGCGATCACCACGATCACCACCGCGGCGATCACCGTCAGCAGGACCGTCAGCGCCTCACCGAAGCCGAAGGCCGCCCCGCGGTTGCGGATCACGCTGAACTGCAGCAGCGTCCCGATGACCTCGACCGGCGCGTGGTGCTCCAGCTTGGCGACCACCGCGAGCTTGCTGCCCAGGTCGAGCAGGTAGACGATCGCGGCCACCAGCAGCAGCGCGGCGATCCGCCGCTTGCCCCGCCCGGTGGGCCGCTCGCCCTCCGCCGGCCGTCCCCCGTCGGATCCCGTCGTGGGATCCGACCCGGAACCCGGCTCGGATTCCGGCGTACCGGTGATGCGTTCCGCCTCTGCCACGTGTGCGTCCCTCAGCCCGTCGAGTCCTTCACCAGGCCCAGCCCGGCTGACCACGAGGGTACGGCACACGCCTGCGCCGGCGGGCCGGACAGGTGCCGGCCCGCTGCGCGCCGCGGGCGCACACCGATCAGCGCCGTTCCTGCTTCTGCTTGCACTCCACACAGAGCGTCGCGCGCGGGAACGCCTGCATCCGCGCCTTGCCGATCGGCTGCCCGCAGTTCTCGCACAGCCCGTACGTGCCGGCGTCCAGCCGGCCGAGCGCCCGCTCGGTCTGGCGCAGCATCTCGCGGGCGTTGGAGGCCAGCGCCAGCTCGTGCTCGCGGGTGATGTTCTTGGTGCCGGTGTCGGCCTCGTCGTCGCCCGCGCCGTCCCCCGAGTCCCGCATCAGCCCGGCGATCGCGTCCCCCGCGGCGACGATCTCGGCCCGCAGCCGGCCCACCTCGTCCATCAGGGCGGACCGCGCCTCGGCCACCTCCGCCGGCGTCCAGGGATCCTCGCCGGGCCGCACCGCGAGTTCACCGGGTGTCGCGGCCGCGCGGGCCGGGGGCACCGCGGAGTCCGCGCCGTGCGCGACCGACGCGTCCTCCGCCGTCTTCTTCGCCACCACCGTGTTGGCTCCCGTCTTCTCCGCCGCCGGCGCCTGCCCGGTCGCCGCCTTCTTGGCGGTCGCCTTCTTCGCCGTCGTCTTCTTGGCCGCCGCCTTCTTCGCCGCGGTCTTCCTGGCGGCGGTCTTCTTGGCGGCGGTCTTGGCGGGCGCCGCCTTCTTCGCCGGCGCCTTCTTCACGGCCGCCTTCTCCGGAGCGGCCTTCTCGTGCTGCTCCGACGTCTCCGGCGCCGCCGGGTGCCCGGTCGCCTCCTGGCGGACGGACCGCTGCACGACGTCCTCGTCAGCAGGCCCGCCGGACGTCGTGATCTTCTCCGCGGCGGTCTTTTTCGCCACCATGGCCGCGATCCCTTCACATATGTGATCTAGTTCGCGAATCGTGACGGGAACGATAAATCGCCTCACGGCACGCGGCAACGAGACGCACCGCCCGGCCACCCCCGCCGCCGGGGCCGTACGTCCGGTCTGCCTCGGTTGTGCCCCGCTCCCCGCGCCGTAATCCGCCCGGAACGACCCGCTCCGGAGCTGCTCGCCATTCGGGTCACCCGCCGGGCGGCGGCCCCCGCCCGGTCCCCCTGGGTCGGCGGCCGGGAAATCCGGTCGGCCGCCCTCGGCGCGGCCCCGTACACTGTGGGGACACCCCCTGCTCAAGCGAAGGCGAGAGCTTGGGGGCGCAGCGAAAGGCGTCGATGGGACGAGTAGCGTCATACGCAGCCTGCAGCGACCCGGGGACGGTGCGAGCCCGGGGGCGTGCATGACGTGAAGATCAGCCCGGAGCCGCCGGAAGAAAGCTCTGGACAGTGAGCGGGGCCCACGGGCCGCCAGGGCGACTAGAACCGGCAGCGCGACCCCAATGAGGGGGCGGTGCGGCGCGCACCGCCAAGGAGGGTGGTACCGCGGGAGCACGTGCTCTCGTCCCTCCGGTCGGAGAACGCACCCAGGTGTCCGCCGGAGGAACCGATGAGTCCCACACCCCAGTACCGCCAGGTACCAGCCCAGGTAGACCTGCCCGCCCTGGAACACGCTGTGCTCGACTTCTGGCAGGAGCGGAAGGTCTTCGCCCGCACCCTGCAGCAGTCCGAGGGCCGCCCCGAGTGGGTCTTCTACGAGGGCCCCCCGACGGCCAACGGCATGCCCGGCGCCCACCACATCGAGGCCCGGGTCTTCAAGGACGTCTTCCCCCGGTTCCGCACGATGCAGGGCTACCACGTCGACCGCAAGGCCGGCTGGGACTGCCACGGCCTCCCGGTCGAGCTGGCCGTGGAGAAGGAGCTCGGCTTCAGCGGCAAGAAGGACATCGAGGCGTACGGCATCGCCGAGTTCAACGCCAAGTGCCGCGAGTCGGTGACCCGGCACACCGACGCCTTCGCCGAACTCACGACCCGCATGGGCTACTGGACCGACCTGGACGCCCCGTACCGCACGATGGACCCCGACTACATCGAGTCGGTGTGGTGGTCGCTGAAGGAGATCTTCACCAAGGGCCTGCTGGTCCAGGACCACCGCGTCGCCCCCTGGTGCCCGCGCTGCGGCACCGGTCTGTCGGACCACGAGCTCGCGCAGGGCTACGAGACGGTCGTCGACCCCTCGGTCTTCGTCCGCCTCCCGCTGACCTCCGGCCCGCTGGCCGGCCGGGCCGCCCTGCTGATCTGGACGACCACCCCCTGGACACTGGTCTCCAACACCGCGGTCGCCGCCCACCCCGACGTCACCTACGTCGTCGCCACCGACGGCGCCGAGCACGTGGTCGTCGCCGAGCCGCTGCTGGAGAAGGCGCTGGGCGAGGGCTGGACGGCCACCGGCGAGTCCTTCACCGGCCGCGAGATGGAGCGCTGGTCCTACGAGCGCCCCTTCCGGCTGCTCGACCTCGACGGCGCCAACTTCGTCGTCAACGCCGAGTACGTCACCACCGACGACGGCACCGGCCTCGTCCACCAGGCCCCCGCCTTCGGCGAGGACGACCTGCGGACCTGCCGGGCGTACGACCTCCCGGTGGTCAACCCGGTCCGCCCGGACGGCACCTTCGAGGAGCAACTCCCGCTCGTCGGCGGCCAGTTCTTCAAGAAGGCCGACGAGGCGCTGGTCGCCGACCTCGACGCCCGCGGCCTGCTCTTCCGCCACGTCGCGTACGAGCACAGCTACCCGCACTGCTGGCGCTGCCACACCGCGCTGCTCTACTACGCCCAGCCGTCCTGGTACATCCGCACCACCGCGGTCAAGGACGCCCTGCTGCGGGAGAACGAGAACACCAACTGGTTCCCGGACTCGGTCAAGCACGGCCGGTTCGGCGACTGGCTGAACAACAACATCGACTGGGCGCTCTCCCGCAACCGCTACTGGGGCACCCCGCTGCCCATCTGGCGCTGCGAGGAGGGTCACCTCACCTGCGTCGGCTCGCTCACCGAGCTGTCCGAGCTGACCGGCACCGACCAGTCCGGCCTGGACCCGCACCGCCCGTTCATCGACGCGATCACCTTCGGCTGCACCCACGAGGGCTGCACGCTGACCGCGGTCCGCGTCCCGGAGGTCATCGACGCCTGGTACGACTCCGGCTCGATGCCGTTCGCGCAGTGGGGCTACCCGTACCGCAACAAGGAACTCTTCGAGAAGCGGTACCCGGCGCAGTTCATCTCCGAGGCCATCGACCAGACCCGCGGCTGGTTCTACACGCTGATGGCCGTCGGCACGCTCGTCTTCGACAAGTCGTCCTACGAGAACGTGGTCTGCCTGGGCCACATCCTCGCCGAGGACGGCCGGAAGATGTCCAAGCACCTGGGCAACATCCTCCAGCCGATCCCGCTCATGGACCAGCACGGCGCCGACGCGGTCCGCTGGTTCATGGCGGCCGGCGGCTCCCCGTGGTCGGCCCGCCGGGTCGGTCACAACACCATCCAGGAAGTCGTCCGCAAGACCCTGCTGACGTACTGGAACACCGTCGCCTTCCAGGCGCTCTACGCCCGCACCTCCAACTGGGCGCCGTCCGCGGCCGATCCGGCCCCGGCCGACCGTCCGCTGCTGGACCGCTGGCTGCTCGGCGAGCTGCACACCCTCGTCGACGAGGTGACCGGTGCGCTGGAGAGCTACGACACCCAGCGCGCCGGCAAGCTGCTCTCCGCGTTCGTCGACGACCTCTCCAACTGGTACGTCCGCCGCTCGCGCCGCCGCTTCTGGCAGGGCGACGCCGCCGCACTGCGCACCCTCCACGACGTCATCGAGACGGTCACCCGGCTGATGGCCCCGCTCGTCCCGTTCATCACCGAGCGGGTCTGGCAGGACCTGGTCGTCCCGGTCACCCCGGACGCCCCGGATTCGGTGCACCTCGCCACCTGGCCGGTGGCCGACCGCGCGCTGATCGACCCGGCGCTCTCCGCGCAGATGCAGCTGGTGCGCCGGCTGGTCGAGCTGGGCCGCGCCACCCGCGCCGAGTCCGGGGTGAAGACCCGCCAGCCGCTGTCCCGCGCGCTGGTCGGCGCGCACGGCTTCGCAGACCTCTCCGAGGACCTGCGCGCCCAGATCGCCGAGGAGCTCAACGTCAGCTCGCTGGCCTCGCTCTCCGAGGTGGGCGGCTCCCTGGTCGACACCACCGCCAAGGCCAACTTCCGGGCCCTGGGCAAGCGGTTCGGCAAGGGCGTCCAGGCGGTCGCCAAGGCCGTCGCCGCCTCGGACGCCGCCGCCCTCTCGCTCGCGCTGCGCGAGGGCACGGCGAGCGTCGAGGTGGACGGCGAGACCGTCGGCCTGAGCCCCGAAGAGGTCATCATCACCGAAACCCCGCGCGAGGGCTGGTCGGTGGCCTCGGACGCGGGCGCGACGGTCGCCCTCGACCTGGAGATCACCCCGGAGCTGCGCCGCGCCGGCCTGGCCCGCGACGCGATCCGGCTGATCCAGGAGGCCCGCAAGAACAGCGGCCTGGACGTCGCCGACCGGATCGCGCTGCGCTGGGCCGCCGCCGACGACGAGCTGCGGACGGCGCTGACCGACCACGCCGCGCTGATCGCCGACGAGGTGCTGGCCACCGACTTCGCCGCCGGTGAGCCGGACGGTTCCTACGGCCCGGCCTTCACGGACGAGGCACTGTCCCTGACCTTCCACCTCCGCAAGGCATAACGGAGCACGGAAGCACGACGGAGCACGACCAGGCCCCGGCGCACTCCGCGCCGGGGCCTGCGCTCTTCTCCGCCCCCCGCGTACCACCACCGCGCCCCTCTCAGGGAACGACGGGACGGGGGCGCGACGACAGACGGGGTCAAAGTGGTACGAACAGGGCCGGGCCCCGAGGGAGTTCCCTCGGGGCCCGGCCCTGATTGCCGACTCTGCGCGCCGTACCGGCGTCAGCCGTCCGTCAGTTGTCGTCCTCGTCGATGAGGAAGCCGCGCATCGGCGACGGCGTCTGCTGCATCGGCGACGGACCCTGCGGCCGCACCGGTGCCATCGGCTGGGTCATCGCCGGCGACATCTGCTGCTGACCGCCGTAGGACGGACCACCGCTGGACGGGCTGCTCATGGAGTGGTTGCCGCCCATGGACGGGCCGCCACCCATGGTGTGGTTGCCGCCCATGGTGCCCGCACCGGCCGACGCCATCGACGGCGACGGCGGCAGCGACGGGGCAGCCGGGGTCCGCGGCGGGGCCAGCGACTCGTCGGACTGGTTCTCCAGCTGACGCAGCTGGCTCTCCAGGTACGACTTCAGACGCGTGCGGTACTCGCGCTCGAAGCCGCGCAGGTCCTCGACCTTGCGCTCCAGCGTCGCGCGGGCCGACTCCAGCGAGCCCATCGCCACGCGGTGCTTCTCCTGCGCGTCCCGCTCCAGCGCGTCGGCCTTGGCGCGGGCGTCCCGCTCCAGGCCCTCGGCACGGCTGCGCGCCTCGCCGACGATCTTGTTGGCCTCGGAACGGGCCTCCGCGATCGCCTGGTCGGCGGTCTGCTGCGCCAGCGACAGCACGCGCGCCGCGCTGTCACCGCCGGGGCCGCCCTGCTGCGGGGCCGGCTGCGGCATCTGCTGTCCGGGACCGCCGAGCGGACCGCCCAGCGGGCCGCCCTGGCCCATCGGGCCGGGGCCGTGCGGGCCCTGCGGACCGGGACCGTGGCCACCGGGACCGGGGGGCAGCTGCGGTGCACCACCGGGCAGTTGGGGCGGGCCACCCATCCCCTGCTGCTGCGGCGGAACCGGCTGCGGACCGGATATGGCGGCGGGCACCGGGGCCCCCGGCCGCTGCGGCTGGTCCTGCTGCTGGTCGGGACCCTTGCGCAGCCCCTGCTGCTGGTTCTGCGCGGCGGCCCGAGTGGCGGCGGCCAGCTTGGCGCGCAGGTCCTCGTTCTCCCGCAGCAGGCGGGTCAGTTCGGCCTCGACCTCGTCGAGGAAGGCATCGACCTCGTCCTCGTCATAGCCTTCTCGGAGGCGGACGGTCGTGAACTGCTTGTTCCGCACGTCCTCGGGGGTCAACGGCATCTCTACTTCACCTCAACGTAGTCGTCGGCAATCGGCAAGACCGTATCGTTCACACCAACAACACCGACCTCACGACGGTGATCAGGATGTAGACGATGATCATCAATACGAAGAAGGACAGGTCGAGCGCCACGCCCCCGAGACGCAGCGGCGGGATGACCCGCCGCAGAAGCTTGAGTGGCGGATCGGTGACAGTGTAGGTGGCCTCAAGAATCACCACCATTGCCTTGCCGGGTTGCCATGAGCGGGCGAACTGGAAGACATAGTCCATCACCAGGCGGAAGATCAGCAGGATGAGGAAGCAGTACAGCGCGATGTAGATCACTTGACCAGCGACACTCATCTCGCGCTTCCCTCTCCCCTTGCTCCTGTGCAGACCTTACGGCCTTGGTGTGCCCGGTGTTGCGTCTCAGCTCTGGTTGAAGAACCCGCCCTCTGCGATACGGGCCTTGTCCTCCGCCGTGACATCGACGTTAGCAGGCGACAACAGGAACACCTTCTGCGTCACCCGCTCAATGCTCCCGTGCAGTCCGAAGACCAGACCGGCCGCAAAGTCGACAAGTCGCTTCGCGTCCGTGTCGTCCATCTCCGTGAGATTCATGATCACCGGAGTGCCCTCACGGAAGTGTTCCCCGATGGTACGGGCTTCGTTGTAGGTCCGGGGGTGGAGTGTGGTGATGCGGTAAGGCTCCCGCTCGGACACAACTTTGGGCATGATCACCGGTGCGTTCTTCTCTAGGTTCGGACGTTCGGGTGTGATGGATGCCACGGGGGCGATACGCGCGGGTCGTCCGCTTTCCGCGGCGAGCGGGGCGGGTTCACGCGGCGCGGGAGGTGTCACGGCTCGGACCGGTTCTTCCCGTTCCGGGCGTGTTTCGGCCGGCACTTGGTGCTGCTGTCGCCGCCCCCGATCCGGCTCCGGGTCAAGCTCGGGCTCGAACTCGTCGTCGGGGTCGAACCCCCGGCCGTCGTACCCATCGTCCTCCACGAGGCCGAGGTAGACCGCCATCTTGCGCATCGCGCCGGCCATTCTCTGCGTCCTCCGCTCTGTGGTGGATCGGCTCCGTCACCGGGGGCCCTGGATCCACTCGGCCTGCCCGCTTCCTGCGGGAATGACCATATTTTGTGCTGTGGTCCGACTTGCTTGGCGACGTTACCCGAGCCGTGGTCGGACTCCGAGTACCGCGGTACCGATGCGCACATGTGTCGCCCCGGCCGCCACCGCGTCCTCAAGGTCCGCACTCATACCTGCCGACACCATGGTGGCAGCAGGATGGGTCGCGCGCAGGTCGGATGAGATTTCCACGAGCCGCTCGAAAGCGGCCCGTTGGCGTCCGGCATACGGCCCGGCCAGCGGCGCGACCGTCATCACGCCGTCCAGACGCAGCCCTTGAGAACCGGCGATCACCTCGGCGAGTTCCGCGACGCCCTCCGGCGCCACCCCGCCGCGATCCCCCGTCATTCGCCCGTTTTGCCCTGACTCGACGTCAAATGCCACCTGGATCAGGCAGCCCAGCTCCCGCCCGGCACGGACCGCCTCCTTGGAGAGCGCGGTGACGAGCCGGGGTCGGTCGACGGACTGGACGACCCCGGCGTAACCGGCCACCGACCGCACCTTGTTGGTCTGCAATTGACCGACGAAGTGCCAAGTCAGCGGCAAATCGGCACATTCGGCCGCTTTGGGAGCCGCTTCCTGATCGCGGTTCTCCGCGACCTGGCGCACCCCCAACTCCGCGAGCAGTCGGACGTCGCTCGCGGGGTAGGTCTTGGTGACGACGATCAGCGTGACCTCGTCGCGCGACCGGCCGGCCTTGGCACAGGCGGTGGAGATACGATCCTCCACCCGCGCCATGTTGTCGGCCAGTTGCGTTCTGCGGTCCTCGGTCACGGCGCAGCCTCTCCGGGGGCGTCCCCGAGCCATACGTAGCTCGCGAGCCGCCCGGTCCTGCGGTCGCGTCGATACGAGAAGTGGTCCGCCGATTCGAGGGTGCAGATGTGGGATTCCCCACGCAACTGCACGCCGGCCGCGGCGAGTTGGGCTCGCACCCCCGCGGCCACGTCCACCGACGGGGTGCCCCAGGAGGTGGTCGCCCACGCCTGCGGCACCGCCGCGGCCACCTCGGCGCGCATCGCCTCGGGCACCTCGTAGCAGCGCCCGCAGACCGCGGGCCCGGTGTACGCGACGATCCGGGACGGCTCGGCGCCCCGCTCGACCATGGCCGCGACGACCGCCGGCACGACCCCGGCGACCAGGCCCGGCCGGCCCGCGTGCGCGGCGCCCGCGATCCCGGCGGCCGGGTCGGCGAGCAGGACCGGGGTGCAGTCGGCGGTCAGCACGGCCAGCGCCAGACCCCGGCGGCTCGTCACCACCGCGTCCACACACGGGGGCTCGCCCTCCCCCCAGGGTCCGTCGACCACGGCGACATCCCGGCCGTGGACCTGGTTCATCCAGACCACCGCGGCCGGGTCCAGGCCCAGTTCCCGGGCCACCAGGTCGCGGTTGGCACGGACGGCCGCGGGGTCGTCGCCCACCGCGCCGCCCAGGTTGAGCTGCTCATACGGAGCGGCGCTCACCCCGCCCCACCTGTCGGTGAAGGCGAAGTGCGCGCCGCTCACGTGGTGCTGTTGCCCTATCACGTCGGTGCTTTACGTCACTTCAGGAAGTCGGGGACGTCCAGCTCCTCGGCCGCGGAGTCCGAGTACGGACGGGCCGGGGGAACCGAGGGGCCGCCGGTCGGCGAGGTGGACACCTCGCCCAGCGACGAGGAGTCGGACGACGCCGGGGCCTCGTCCCGGATCTGCGGGACCGCGCCGAGACCGCCGAACGACGGTGCGGTGCGCGGCGGCTCGACCGGGGGAACGGTCGGACGGGCCGGCGCCGGGGCGGGCTCCTCGCGCTTCGGGGACGGCATCCCGGCCTGCTGGGCGTCGCGGCGGGCCGGCGGCTGACCGCCGTCGAAGCCCGCGGCGATGACGGTCACCCGGACCTCGTCGCCCAGCGCGTCGTCGATGACCGCACCGAAGATGATGTTGGCCTCGGGGTGCGCGGCCTCGCTGACCAGCTGCGCGGCCTCGTTGATCTCGAAGAGACCGAGGTCGGAGCCGCCGGAGATGGAGAGCAGCACACCGCGGGCGCCGTCGATCGACGCCTCCAGCAGCGGCGAGGAGATCGCCATCTCGGCCGCGGCCACCGCACGGTCGTCGCCGCGCGCCGAGCCGATGCCCATCAGCGCCGAGCCGGCCTCCGACATCACGGACTTGACGTCGGCGAAGTCGAGGTTGATCAGACCCGGGGTGGTGATCAGGTCGGTGATGCCCTGGACACCCGACAGCAGCACCTGGTCCGCGGACTTGAACGCGTCGAGCACGCTCACCTGGCGGTCCGAGATGGACAGCAGACGGTCGTTGGGGATCACGATGAGGGTGTCGACCTCTTCGCGAAGGCTCGCGATGCCGTCCTCGGCCTGGTTGGCGCGGCGGCGGCCCTCGAAGGTGAACGGCCGGGTGACCACACCGATCGTCAGGGCGCCCAGCGAGCGGGCGATGTTGGCGACGACCGGGGCACCGCCGGTGCCGGTGCCGCCGCCCTCGCCCGCGGTCACGAAGACCATGTCGGCCCCCTTGAGGACCTCCTCGATCTCCTCGCGGTGGTCCTCGGCCGCCTTGCGGCCCACATCCGGGTTGGCGCCGGCGCCGAGTCCGCGCGTCATCTCGCGGCCGACGTCGAGCTTGACGTCGGCGTCGCTCATCAGCAACGCCTGCGCATCGGTGTTGATCGCGATGAACTCGACGCCCTTGAGCCCGACCTCGATCATCCGGTTGATGGCGTTCACGCCACCGCCGCCGATGCCGACGACCTTGATGACTGCGAGGTAGTTCTGCGGTGCTGCCACGTCGAAGGCCTCTCGCCTCGATTTACGTGTCGTCGCCGCACATTGCGTGTGGACGCCGACTGATGCCGAAGGGATGGTCCGCTCCGCCGACCCGAACCCTAACTCTGAAGTTTAGGGTTACTGTGCCTGTGTTCCTGGTTCCACGGTCCCTTTGGAACGAGACACTAAGTCGACAAGGCGCGCGCGTTCAACGAACACGCCGAACCTCCCGTTTTTCTTTTCACCCTATGTGATCACCCATAGTCGTAGCCATCCAGGGTGCTGGCCTGCGTCGCGGTACGTCAACTCCCGGACACCGCGGGGGCGCTGGGGACCGAGATGTCGAAGTGGCGCGCGTCACGCGCGGCCTTCATCAGGCCGGCCAGCACCTTCGCCTTTTCGGCGCCCTGCTCGCTGCTGCCCCACATCACCGTGCGATCACCTGCGAGTTCGAGGGTGATGGAGTCGTAGGAACGCATCCGGACGGTGCGCACGTCCTTGCGGACCGCGGCCGGGAGGTCCCGGGCGACGGTGACCGCGGCGCGCAGCAAACGGCCGGTTCCGAAGCGGTGCAGGCTCGGGGAATCGGAAACGGTCATTTCCAGAAGCGGGACGCCCTTGAGGGCGCGACTCACCGTGGCGAATCGGACGCCCTCGCCGTCCACTTCCACAAACCTTCCGTTCGTTTGCAGCAGCAGTTCCGGCGCCCTTTCGGTCACTTCCAGACCGAGGGTGTGCGGCCAGGACCGGGTGACGTCAACGCTCTTGAGGCGCGGGAGCCGGGCGAGCAGCCGGCGCCGCACCGCTTCGGTGTCCACGGAGGCGAGCGGTGCGTTCATGGGGGCGGACGCGGCGGCGACCACCTCCTCCGGCGTGAGCACATCGGTGCCCGTGGCGTGAACCTCCTCCAGCCGGAGCCAGTCCGAGCCGTAGAGCGCCCACGCGCCGAACCCGCCCAGCAGCGCCGCCACAACCGCGATGATGATCACACTGCGACGGCGCGGACGGCGCAGTCGCAGGGGCGGCAGTCGGAAGCGCCGGCCGCCGGACGGCCGCGAAGGGGGCGGGCCGGACGGCGACTTCTTCGCTCCGCGCCTGGCGGTGGTCGGTCCGGCCACGCTCTCCGCCTTCTCTCGTCCGCTACTTGCGGTGCTGCTCGATCGCCTCGTAGACCATGCCGACCAGCAACTCGTCGGCGTCCCGGCGGCCGAACTCGGAGGCCGAGCGGGACATCTCGTACAACCGGTGCGGATCGCCCAGCACCGGGAGCACGTTGTTCTGCACCCAGTCCGGGGTCAGCTGGGCGTCGTCGACCAGCAGGCCACCGCCGGCGTTGACCAACGGCTGGGCGTTGAGCCGCTGCTCACCGTTGCCGATGGGCAGCGGGACGAAGGCGGCCGGGAGCCCGACGGCGGACAACTCGGCGACGGTCATCGCGCCCGCACGGCAGAGCATCATGTCGGCCGCGGCGTACGCGAGATCCATCCGGTCCACGTACGGTACCGGGATGTAGGGGGGCATTCCCGGCATGTTGTCGACGTGCGGCAGTTCGTTCTTCGGCCCGACCGCGTGCAGCACCTGGATACCGGAGCGCTGGAGCGCCGGCACGGCGGCCTGGACGACCTCGTTCAGCCGGCGGGCGCCCTGGGAGCCGCCGGACACCAGCAGGGTCGGCAGGTTGGGGTCGAGCCCGAACGCGGCGCGCGCCTCGGGGCGGACCGCGGCACGGTCCAGGGTGGCGATGGACCGGCGCAGCGGAATGCCGACATAGCGGGCGCCGCGCAGCTTGCTGTCCGGGGTGCTGACGGCGACGTACGTGGCGTACCGCGAGCCGATCTTGTTGGCCAGGCCGGGCCGGGCGTTGGCCTCGTGGACGACGATCGGCACCCCGAGCCGCTTGGCGGCCAGATAGCCGGGCAGCGCCACATAGCCACCGAAGCCGACGACGCAGTCCGCCTTGGTGCGCTCCAGGATCTGCTCGGCGGCCTTGATCGTGCCGCGCAGCCGCCCGGGGACGGTGATCAGTTCGGGGGTGGGCTTACGGGGCAGCGGTACCGCCGGGATCAGGCCGAGCTCGTAACCGCGCTCGGGGACCAGGCGGGTCTCCAGGCCCTTCTCCGTGCCGAGTGCCGTGATCCCCACGGTCGGGTCCTGCCTCCGCAGGGCGTCCGCGAGGGCGAGCGCGGGCTCGATGTGGCCGGCGGTCCCCCCACCGGCGAGTACGACATGCACCGAAATTCACCGCTCTCCGGACGGCCGCCTCTTAACGCGCCGTCTCATCGTCTTCCATCTCACCCCAGCCGGCTTCCTGCCGGAAACCGGCTTCCGCGCCAACCGAGCCGTCAACGCCGCCCGTGCGGCGGGCTCGTCACGCGCGAAGGCGATCAGCAGCCCGACGGCGAACATCGTCGGCAGCAGCGCGGAGCCCCCGTAAGAGAACAGCGGGAGCGGGACACCGGCGATCGGCAGGAGACCGAGCACCGCACCCATGTTGATCACGGCCTGGGCCATGATCCAGGTGGTCACACCGCCCGCTGCGTACCGTACGAAGGGGTCCTCCGTGCGTCCGGCCACGCGGATACCCGCATAGCCTAGAGCCGCGAAGAGGGCGAGCACCGACAGCGTCCCCGCCAGTCCCAGTTCCTCCCCGGTGATGGCGAAGATGAAGTCGGTGTGCGGTTCGGGGAGTTCTCCCCATTTTTCCATACTCGCCCCGAGGCCGGAACCGAAGAGTCCGCCGGAGGCCAGCGCATAGATGCCGTGCACGGCCTGCCAGCACTGGTCGCCGGGGCCCGGATCGGTCGCCCCGATGCAGGCCAGGCGGGACATCCGGTGCGCGCTGGTCTTGATCAACAGCGCGCTGAGCACGGTCGCGGCGCCCAGTACCCCGGCGAACAGCCGGGTCGGGGCGCCGGCCAGCCACAGCAGGCCGAAGAGGATCGCGGTGAGGATGATCGTGGTGCCCATGTCGCCGCCGAGCATGATCAGCCCGAGCAGGAGAAATGTCACCGGCGTCAGCGGAACCAGCAAATGCTTCCACTGCGTCAGTAGCTTCTTGTCCTCTTTGCGGGCGAGCAGGTCGGCGGCCCACAGGACGAGCGCGAGCTTGCCGAACTCGCTCGGTTGCACCTGGAAAGGTCCGCCGAGGCTGATCCAGTTCTGGTTGCCGTTGACCGCGACCCCGATGCCCGGGATCTGCACCAGGCCGAGCAGGAACACCGAGCCGGCGAGCAGCGGGTAGGCCAGCGCCCGGTGCCGCCGCACCGGCATACGGGACGCGAGCAGCAGCAGCCCGCCGCCGATGGCGGCCGCCAGCAGTTGTTTGCGGAAGAAGTACGACGGCGCCAGGCCGGACTGCAGGGCCTTGATCTGGGAGGCCGAGTAGACCATCACCAGGCCGAGGACGGTGATCAGCAGCGGGGCGCCGAGGATGAGGTAGTAGGCCGTCAACGGGCGGTCCCAGGCCCGCCTGGCCCGGGTGAGGAACCCTTGCGGGCCGGCCGGACGCCGGCCCGCCCGCGGCGGGCGCACCTTCGCGGGGGTCCGGCGCGCCGGGCGCGGTGGCGCCGGCTTCGCCGATCGGGCGGTCATCCTCGTCCCTCCACAGGTGCGCTCGCCGCCGGCGACGACGGCAGCGGGGAGAACCGGGCTAGTGACCCGCGGCGGCCAGTTCGCCCACCGCGTCGGCGAACGCCTCGCCCCGCTTGTTGTAATTGACGAACATGTCCATCGAGGCACAGGCCGGGGCCAGCAGCACGGTGTCGCCGGGCTCGGCCAGGCGGGCCGCCTCCCTGACCGCCTCGGACATCGCCCCAGTGTCGGTCCGGTCGAGGTCGACAACCGGGACATCGGGGGCGTGTCGCGTCAGCGCTTCGCGGATCAGCGCCCGGTCGGCGCCGATGAGGACCACCCCGCGCAGCCGCCCGGCGGCGGTGCGCACCAGCTCGTCGAAGGTGGCGCCCTTCGCCAGGCCGCCGGCGATCCACACGATGTGCTCGTACGCCGCCAACGACGCCTCGGCGGCGTGGGTGTTGGTGGCCTTGGAGTCGTCGATGTAGGAGACCCCGGCGACGTCCGCGACGTGCTGGATGCGGTGCGCGTCCGGGTGGAAGGACCGCAGTCCCTCGCGCACCGCGGCGGCCGGGACGCCGAAGGCGCGGGCCAGCGCCGCGGCGGCCAGCGCGTTGGCGATGTTGTGCGGGGCCGGCTTCCCGGAGGCGGGGGCGATGTCCGCGACCTCGGCGAGCTCCTGGGCCTGCCGCTGCCGGTTCTCCACGAAGGCGCGGTCGACGAGGATGTCGTCGACGATGCCCAGTTGGGACGGGCCGGGGGTGCCGAGGGTGAAGCCGATGGCCCGGCAGCCCTCCTCCACGTCGGCCTCGCGGACCAGGTCCTCGGTGGCGGGGTCGGCGACGTTGTAGACGCAGGCGACGGTGTTGCCCTCGTAGATCCGGCCCTTGTCGGCGGCGTACGCGGCCATGGAGCCGTGCCAGTCCAAGTGGTCCGGGGCGAGGTTGAGGACGGCCGCGGAGTGCGCCCGCACCGAGGGTGCCCAGTGCAGCTGGTAGCTGGAGAGCTCGACGGCGAGGACGTCGTAGGACGTGTCCTCCGTGCGACCCTCGCCCAGCACGACGTCCACCAGCGGGACGCCGATGTTGCCGACCGCGGCGGTGCGCAGGCCGGCCGCGCCCAGGATCGAGGCCAGCATCCGCACGGTGGTGGTCTTGCCGTTGGTGCCGGTGACCGCCAGCCAGGGCGCGGCGTCCGGGCCGCGCAGCCTCCAGGCCAGCTCGACGTCGCCCCAGACCGGGACGCCGGCCTGCTCGGCGGCCAGGAAGAGCGGGCTGGTGGGCTTCCACCCGGGGGAGGTCACGACCACCTCGGTGCCCTCGGGGAGGGTCTCCCCGTCACCGAGCCGGACGGTGACCCCCAGCTGCTCCAGTTCGGCCGCCTGGGCCCGTTCGCGTTCACCGTCGGTGCCGTTGACGACGGTGACGCGGGCGCCGAGGCCGGCCAGGGCGCGGGCGGCGGGGACGCCGCTCACGCCGAGGCCGGCCACGGTGATGTGCCGACCGGCGAAGTCGTGGAGGTCCTGCGGGTCGTACACGGTCACTTCGCCGCCTGCCAGCCGCCGTAGAAGATGCCCAGACCGACGATCACGCACATGCCCTGGATGATCCAGAAGCGGACCACCACAAGGACTTCGGACCACCCCTTGAGTTCGAAGTGGTGTTGGAGTGGCGCCATCCGGAAGACCCGCTTGCCGGTCATGCGGAACGAGCCGACCTGGATGACCACGGACATGGTGATCAGGACGAACAGACCGCCCAGGATGGCCAGCAGCAGCTCCGTGCGGGAGCAGATCGCGAGGCCGGCGAGCGCGCCGCCCAGTGCCAGCGAGCCGGTGTCGCCCATGAAGATCTTGGCGGGCGAGGTGTTCCACCACAGGAAGCCGAAGCAGGCGCCCATCAGGGCGGAGGCGACCACCGCGAGGTCGAGTGGATCGCGGACCTCGTAACAGCCGGGTCCGGCGGTGATCTGGTTGGCGCAGGACTCCTGGTACTGCCAGATGCCGATGAAGGTGTAGGCGCCGAAGACCATCACCGAGGCACCGGTGGCCAGGCCGTCGAGGCCGTCGGTGAGGTTCACGCCGTTGGACATCGCCAGGATCATGAACAGCGCCCAGATGACGAAGAGCACCGGGCCGATCTGCCAGCCGAAGTCCTGGGTGAAGGAGAGCCGGTCGGAGGCCGGGGTCGCGCCCCGCAGGTCGGCGAACTGGAGCGAGAGCACCGCGAAGGCGATGCCGACGATCAGCTGACCGGCCATCTTCGCCTTGGCCCGCAGGCCCAGCGACCGCTGCTTGACGATCTTGATGTAGTCGTCGAGGAAGCCGACCAGACCCATGCCCGCGAAGAGGAAGAGCACCAGGACACCCGAGAAGGTCGGGTGGCTGGAGGTGATCACCTTCGTCAGGGCGTAGGCGATGATCGTGGCCAGGATGAAGGAGATGCCGCCCATGGTGGGCGTGCCCTTCTTGCTGCCGTGGGTGCGGGGGCCGTCATCGCGGATGAACTGCCCGTAGCCCTTCTTGGCCAGCAGTTTGATCAGCAGCGGGGTACCGATCAGGGTCAGGAAGAGCCCGATCATCCCGGAGAAGAGGATCTGCTTCATGGAGTTCATCGGGACGCGGCTCCGCCCTTCGCAGCGGAACCGTCCTCGCCGTCCAGCAATGCCGCGGCCACCCGCTCCAGGCCCACCGACCTGGACGCCTTCACCAGCACGACGTCTCCCGGTCGCAGCTCCCTGCGCAACAGGTCGATCGCCGCCCGCGCGTCGGACACGTGCACCGACTCCTCACCCCACGAACCCTCGTTCTTGGCGCCCATGTCGAGCCAGGCCGCTTCCCTGCCGCCGACCGCCACGAGCTTGCTGACGTTGAGCCGGACGACCAGCCGCCCGACCGCGTCGTGTTCGGCGAGTGACTCCTCGCCCAGCTCGGCCATCTCACCGAGCACCGCCCACGTCCGGCCCCCCCGCGCCCTGCCGGCGGCGCCCATGGCGACCAGCGCACGCAGCGCCGCTCGCATGGACTCGGGGTTCGCGTTGTAGGCGTCGTTGACGACCGTCACGCCGTCCGCGCGCTCGGTGACCTCCATCCGCCAGCGGGAGAGCGTGCCGGCTTCGGAGAGCGCGGCGGCGATCTCGTCCACGGGCATGCCCAACTCATGGGCGACGGCGGCCGCGGCGAGCGCGTTCGACACGTGGTGCTCACCGTACAGCCGCATGGTCACATCACTGCACCCGGAGGGTGTGTGAAGCGTGAAGGAGGGCTGTCCGAGGCCGTTGAGCCGGACATTCTCGGCGCGGATCGCGGCGTCCGCGGACTCGCCGAAGAAGACCGTACGGGCCTTCGTACGGGACGCCATGGCCCGGACGTACGGATCGTCCGCATTGAGCACCGCCACGCCGCCGTCCTCCGCCACCGGCAACGACTCGACGAGCTCGCCCTTGGCCTGGGCGATCTGCTCGCGGCCGCCGAACTCGCCGAGGTGCGCGGTGCCGACGTTGAGGACCAACCCGATCCGGGGCGGGGTCAGCCCGGCGAGGTAGCGGATGTGGCCGATGCCGCGGGCGCCCATCTCCAGCACGAGGTGCCGGGTGGTGTCCTCGGCGCGCAGCGCGGTGAGCGGCAGCCCGATCTCGTTGTTGAGGTTGCCTTCCGGCCACACCGTCGGACCGTGCCGCTGGAGGAGCTGGGCGATCAGGTCCTTGGTGCTGGTCTTGCCGGCCGAGCCGGTCAGACCGACGACGGTGGCGCCCGACATGTTCACGACGGCCCGGGCGAGTGCGCCGAGAGCTGCGACGACGTCGTCGACGACGATCGCCGGGACGCCGACCGGGCGGGCCGCGAGGACGGCCACCGCACCGGCTTCCACGGCACCGACGGCGAAGTCGTGGCCGTCGACGCGCTCACCGGCGAACGCAACGAACAGGCCACCCGGGCGGACCGCCCGGGAGTCCGACACGACCGGCCCGGTGACCTCGCGGTCCGGGTCCGGTATGTCGTGCTGCTGCCCGCCGACGATGCTCGCGATCTCGGCGAGGGACAGGGAGATCACAGGTCACCCCCGGGGCCGTGCAGGAGGTGCCAACAAGAGGATTGTGCGCGCATGGCGGTGTGTCATCCCTGGTGGTTCGGCTGCTGTGACTGCTGCGACTTCTGCGCTGCCATCGCGGATTCGATCGCGGCGCGCAGCACCTGGCGGTCGTCGAAGGGGCGTACCACTCCGGCGATGTCCTGTCCCTGTTCGTGGCCCTTGCCCGCGACGATCACGGTGTCCCCGGGTTCGGCGCGGGCGACGGCGGCGGCGACGGCGGCGGCCCGGTCCTCTTCGACCAGGACGGTGCCGCGCTCGTGGACGGGCACCTCGGCGGCGCCCGCGAGCATGGTGGCGAGGATCGCGAGCGGGTCCTCGGAGCGGGGGTTGTCGGAGGTCAGCACGGCGGTGTCGGCGAGCCGGGCGACCGCGGCGCCCATCGGCATCCGCTTGTGCGGGTCGCGGTCGCCGCCGCAGCCGAGTACGGCGTGCACCTTGCCGGTGGTGACCTTGCGCAGGGCCCGCAGAACCGATTCGACGGCGTCCGTCTTGTGCGCGTAGTCGACGACCGCCAGGTAGGGCTGGCCGACGTCCACGCGCTCCAGGCGGCCGGGGACGCCCGGGATCGCGGCGACGCCGTCGGCCGCGGTCTGCGGGTCGATGCCGGCGACGGCCAGCGCGGTGATCGCGGCCAGCGCGTTGGAGACGTTGAACGGGCCGGCGATCGGGCTGGCGGCGCGCAGCGTCACGCCGCCGGGGCCGTGCACGGTGAAGGTCGAGCCGAGCGCGCCGATCTCGACGTCGGCGGCGCGCCAGTCGGCGTCCGGGTGGCCCTCGGCGGAGAAGGTGGTGACCGGGACCTCGGACTCGCCGGCGGCCAGCCGGCGGCCGTACTCGTCGTCGAGGTTGACCACGCCGGCCTTGCTGCGCGCCCTGGTGAACAGCTGGGCCTTGGCCTGGAAGTAGTCCTCCATGCCGGAGTGGAACTCCATGTGCTCCGGGCTGAGGTTGTTGAAGACCGCGACGTCGAAGACGCAGCCGTCGACCCGGCCGAGCACCAGTGCGTGGCTGGAGACCTCCATGGCGACCGAGCGGACGCCGCGCTCGCGCATCACCGCGAACAGCGCCTGGAGGTCGGTGGCCTCGGGGGTGGTCCGCTCGGACTTCAGGCGCTCGTCGCCGATCCGGGACTCGACGGTGCCGATCAGGCCGGTCAGACCGCCCACCCGGTGCCCGCCACCGCCGTCGGCCTCCTTGGCGGCCGCGGCCCGCAGCCCGCCCTCGATGAGGTACGCGGTGGTGGTCTTGCCGGAGGTGCCGGTGATACCGATCTGGAGGAGGTCCTCGCCCGGCGCCCCGTAGATCGAGGCGGCCAGGGCACCCATCCGCCCGCGCGGGTCGTCGACGGCCAGGACCGGCAGACCGGTCGCGGCGGCCCGCTCGGCGCCCGACGGGTCGGTCAGGATCGCGGCGGCGCCGAGGTCGGCGGCCTGGGCGACGAAGTCGGCGCCGTGCAGACGGGCGCCGGGCAGCGCGGCGTAGATGTCGCCGGGGCGGACCGCACGGGAGTCGTGGGTGATGCCGGTGACCATGACATGCGCGGCGTCGACCGCTCCGGCGGAGCCGTTGCTCGCACCGGGGCGCCGCACGGCGTCCGGGACCGGGATCGCCAGCTGCTGGGCGAGGTCCGCCAGGGGGGTGGGACGGACCTCCTGGGGGCGCGGCGCACCCGGATATCTGCCGGGGCCGCCCTTCTCCGCGTGCTGGGGTTTCGGGGACTGATCAGCTTGTGACACGGCGGTGAGCGTACCGGGCAGAACGGGCTCGGGGCGAAGTGAGGGCTCCGCCGGGGTTCTGTCGCCGGGCAGCTGCGGGCCGTCGGGAGTGATCGTCGTCACGGCGGTGTTGCCTCGTTTTCATTCGCCTGGCTTGAACGTGACCGGCAGCCGCGGCGGCTGTGCGCCGGTCGGGGGGACCTGGAGCGTCTTGAGCGCGAACGCCATGACTTTCTGGAAGATCGGGCCGCAGACCTGGCCTCCGAAGTAGCTGCCGTGAGTGGGGTTCTGCACGGCGCAGTAGACGGTGATGCGGGGCTTGTCGGCGGGCGCGAAGCCGGCGAAGGAGGCGGTGTAGCCGTGGTAACGGCCGGTCTTCGGGTCCACCCGGTTGGAGGTGCCGGTCTTGCCGCCGACCCGGTAGCCGTCGATCTTCGCCTTCGCCCCGGTGCCCTCGTCGTCGTCCACCACCGACTCCAGCATGGCGGAGAGGGTGGTGGCGGTCTTCGTGCTCACCACCCGGCTCTGGGCGGGCGCGGGAACCGGGACGTACCGGCCGTCCGGCCCGGTGGTGCCGCGGACGAGGGTGGGGGCGATCCGCTCGCCGCCGTTGGCGATGGTGGAGTAGACGGAGGCGGCCTGGACGGCGTTGAGGGACAGGCCCTGGCCGAACGGGATGGTGTACTGCTGGGAGGTGTTCCACTTCTCCGGCTTGGCCAGGATGCCGTCGGTCTCGCCCGGGAAGTTGAGCCCGGTCGGCTGGCCGATGCCGAATTTCCGCAGGTAGGAGTAGAGGACCCGGTTGGCCTGCGGCTGGGTGGTGCCCAGTTGGCCGGTGGCCAGGATGGTGCCGATGTTGCTGGACTTGGCGAGCACGCCGTTGAGCGTCAGGTGCCAGGTGTCGTGGTCGACGTCGTCGGAGAAGAGCCGGTCGCCGCGGTGCAGCCGGTTGGGCACGGTGACCCGGGTGTACGGGCTCGCGGCGCCCTCCTCCAGGACGGCCGCCATCGACATCAGCTTGCTGGTGGAGCCCGGCTCGTAGGCGTCGGTGAGGGCGGGGTTGCCGAGCGTGTCGGGGCCGGCCTTGGACAGGTCGTTGGGGTCGAAGCCGGGGGCGTTGGCGAGCGCCAGGATCTGGCCGGTGCGGGTGTCCTGGACGACGACGTAGCCGCGGTCGGCGCGGGACTTCTCCACCTGATCGGTGATGGCCTGCTGGGCCGCCCACTGGATGTCGCGGTCGATGGTCAGCTGGACGTCGGTGCCGGGGACGGCGGGGTGCTCCTGGGTGTCGGCGGTGGGCACCCGGCGGCCGCCGGACTGGGCGTAGACCAGCTTGCCGTCCTTGCCGGCCAGTTCCTTGTCGAGCTGGGCCTCCAGGCCGCCGGCGCCCTTGCCCGTGCCGTTGACGAAGCCGAGGAGGCCGGCGGCGAGGTCGCCGCCCGGGTAGACGCGCTTGCTGTGCTTGTCGGCGAAGATGCCGACCAGGACGTTGGGGCGGGGGGCGCTCTTGGGGGCGGCGGCGGCCTTGGCGTCCAGCGTCTTGCGGAGGTCCTTGATCTTCTTCCACACCTGGGGGGTGCGCTGCCGGGCGAGCAGGACGTAGCGGGACGTGGGCTGGTCGAGCTTGGCGGCGAGGGTCTCCCGGGACTCGTCGAGAATCGGCGCGAGCAGCGCGGCGGCCTGCTGCGGGGCGTCCTTGATCTTGAGCTTGTCGGGCGCCAGGAGGCTGGGGTCGGCGGTGATGTCGTAGGCGTCCACGGTGGTGGCGAGGTCCACCCCGTTGCGGTCGGTGATCGCGCCGCGCTCGGCGGCCAGTTTGACCGGGACGTAGCGGTTCCCGTTGGCCTTGGCGGCGTAGGCCGCGGCGTCCACCGCCTGCACCTGCACGAGCCGGACGACGAACGCCAGCATCACCAGCGTCAGCGCCAGGGCGACCAGCCGCAGCCGGGGGCGCGGGCTGACCGGCCGCAGCGTGCCGCCGGCCGGCCGGGGGCGGCCCTGGACGGCGGGCCGGCGGGTGGCCGGCGACCGGGACGCGCCGGAGCGGCCGGCGGGCCGGGCGGGGCGCGGTACGCGACGGGGGTCCCTGGGCTCGGTCATACCGCGGTCTCCGGGGCTGGCACGGGGGTGGCGGGCAGCCGCGCGGCGCCGTGCGCCCGGAGGGCCGGGACGGCTGGACCGCAGCAGCGGAGGGCGGGGGCGGGCATCACGCGGTCACCTGCCGGAGGCCGACGGGGAGGGCCCGGCCGCGAGGGCGGACGGGCGGCCGGCGGGGGACGGCGGGGCGGCGGCGGGCATGAGGACGGAGGCCGGGGCCACCGGGGTCGCCAGTGGGCCCGGCGACGGCGGGACGCCCGGGGTGCTGGGGGCGAGCGGGCCGATGGCGGGCCGTACGGCCGGCGACGTCGGCGGGAGCACGGACGCCGGCGGGGTCTCCGGGGCCGACGGCCGCAGCACCATCGGGCCGAGCGACCCCGGTGCGGCGGACGCGGACAGCGAGGTGCTCGAGGACGAGACCGGGCCCGGCGCGCCGCGGACCGTGCCGTCCGGCATCAGGAACGCCGGGTTGCCGCCCGGGACCATGCCCAGCTTGCGGGCCCGCCGCGCCAGCTCGTCCGGGGCGGAGTAGGCGTCCACCGCCTGCTGGAGCGCCTGCTGCTCGTCCGTCAGCTCGCCGGTCTTCCGCTCCAGCCGGCTCAGCTCGAACGACCCTTGGTTGAGCGCCGAGTTGAGCAGCAGCAGGGTGATCAGCCCGGAGCCCAGGAGCACCACGACGAGCAGGACGAAGGGGGTGCGTGCGGCGGTGCCGCCGCGGGGGGCGGAGGGCAGCAGCGCGGCCAGGCGCTGCCTGCCGCGCGGACGACCCCCCTGCCCTGTCACGCGATGTCCTCGCGGATGCGCTCGGCGCCGCGCAGCCGGGCGGGGGCCGCGCGCCGGTTCTGGGCGACCTCCTCCTCGGTGGGCAGTTCGGCCCCGCGGGTCAGCAGCTTGAGCCGGGGCTGGTAGCGCTCGGGGACGACCGGGAGGCCGGGCGGCGCGGTGCTGCTGGCGCCGGCCGCGAAGACGTGCTTGACCAGCCGGTCCTCCAGCGAGTGGTAGGCCAGCACGGCGATCCGGCCGCCGACCGCGAGAGCCTTCACGGCGGCCGGGATGGCGCGTTCGACGCAGGCCAGCTCGCCGTTGACCTCGATGCGCAGGGCCTGGAAGGTGCGCTTGGCCGGATTGCCGCCGGTGCGCTTGGCGGCCTGCGGCAGCGCGTCACGGATCAGCTCGACCAGCCGGGCGCTGTTGCTGAACGGCTCCTTCTCCCGCTCCCGGACCACCGCCGCGACGATCCGCTTGGCCTGCTTCTCCTCCCCGTAGGCGCGCAGGATCCGGACCAGTTCCCCGGGCGGGTAGGTGTTGAGGACCTCGGCGGCGCTGATGCCGGTCGTCTGGTCCATCCGCATGTCGAGCGGGGCGTCCTGGGCGTAGGCGAAGCCGCGGTCGGCCTCGTCGAGCTGCATGGAGGAGACCCCGAGGTCGAACAGGACGGCCTGGACCTTGGGCAGCCCGAGCCGGTTGAGGACCTCGGGGAGCTCGTCGTAGACCGCATGCACCAGGGTGGCGCGGTCCCCGTAGGGGGCCAGCCGCTCCCCCGCGAGCCGGAGCGCGGCCGGGTCGCGGTCCAGGGCGACGAGCCGGGCCTCGGGGAACGTGGCGAGCAGCGCCTCGCTGTGCCCACCGAGGCCGAGGGTGCAGTCGACGACGACCGCGCCGGGCTCGGCGAGCGCGGGGGCGAGCATGTCCAGACACCGCTGGAGCATGACGGGTACGTGGCGAGTGTTGCTGCTCATGCGCCTTCCGATGGTGGGCGGCAGGTGGGTCCCCGGCCGTTGGCTGGGGGATGCCGCACGTACCGCTTGGTCCCCGCCCGCTCTGAAGGGGAAGTGGCCCTCCGGCGACGGGGAAGTGACGTCGGATGACCGGTGGAGCGGGAGGAGGCCGAACCGTACGTACGGTCACGCACGCGAGGGATCCGGGATCCAAGGAGAGCGTCACGCCTCCCACTTCGCGCCACTTTAGTCCACCTGCCGCCCCGGTCAATCAACTGGTTCCGCGCGTCCCCCGCAGGGTGCGACCGAAGGTTTCGCGCGGCTTTATCCGGGGACGTGCAACCCTGTGGATTACCTCACAAGGTGTGATGTTGCCCCCTACGCCTGTTGTGCGGAGGGGCTGAACAGGCCATGAACGATTACCGTGAATCCATGCCCATACCTGCGTCGCAGCCGCTGCCCCCCTCCTCCGACAGCACGCCCGCCGCGCCTGACGGCACGGTCACCGACCGCCTCGTCGAGGCGAACCGGCACTACGCCGCCGCCTTCACCGACCCGGGCATGGACGCCCGACCGGTCCTCAAAGTCGCCGTGGTGGCCTGCATGGACGCCCGGCTCGACCTGCACGCCGCGCTGGGCCTGGAGCTCGGCGACTGCCACACCATCCGCAACGCCGGCGGCGTGGTGACCGACGACATCATCCGCTCCCTGACGATCAGCCAGCGCGCGCTGGGCACCCGGTCCGTCGTCCTCATCCACCACACCGGCTGCGGCCTGCTCAGCCTGACCGAGGACTTCCGGCACGAGCTGGCGGCCGAGGTCGGCCAGCGGCCCACCTGGGCGGTCGAGGCGTTCAAGGACCTCGACCAGGACGTCCGGCAGTCCATGCAGCGGGTGCGCACCTCACCCTTCCTGCTGCACACCGACGACGTCCGCGGCTTCGTCTTCGACGTGACGACGGGGCTGCTGCGGGAGATCGACCCGCAGGGCTGACCTGCGACGGGACCTGCCGCGAGCGGCGGCGGGTCCCGTCCGCCACCCCGCCCCCACGCCCGGTTCGCCGGGCTTGTCCGGTTGGCCGGGACGGAACGGTGTGAGTTATCCACAGGCCATGACGCGAGGCCGCGCGGGCGGCAAGAATGCGTAGGTGACATCGCCCCGGCCGAGGCCGGGCGGGATGCGCGCGGGGAGGGCCGGGTCCATCCAGGGAGCGGCGGCCACCCGGTGACGGGCCGAGGAGGGCCGAGTGACGACGTATGACGAACGAGCGAGCCTTGCCGATCTGACCACCACCGCCGGGAGGGTGCACCGGTCGGTGGAGGGCGTGATCGAGGGCAAGCCGGAGGTCGTACGGCTCGCGCTGACCGTTCTGCTGGCCGAGGGGCACCTACTCATCGAGGACGTGCCCGGCGTCGGCAAGACGATGCTCGCCAAGGCACTGGCCCGGTCCATCGACTGCTCGGTGCGGCGCATCCAGTTCACCCCCGACCTGCTGCCGTCGGACATCACCGGCGTGAGCGTCTACGACCAGCAGCAGCGGGACTTCGAGTTCAAGCCGGGCGCGATCTTCGCCCAGATCGTGATCGGCGACGAGATCAACCGCGCCTCCCCCAAGACCCAGTCGGCGCTCCTGGAGTCCATGGAGGAGCGCCAGGTCACCATGGACGGGCAGACCTACGAGCTGCCCAGCCCCTTCATGGTCGTCGCGACGCAGAACCCGGTCGAGATGGAGGGCACCTACCCGCTCCCGGAGGCCCAGCGGGACCGCTTCATGGCCCGGGTCTCGATCGGCTATCCCAGCCCGGCGGCCGAGCTGCGGATGCTCGACGTGCACGGCGGCGCCTCCCCCCTGGACGCGCTGCGCCCGGTGGCGCACGCCCACGAGATCGTCGAACTGACCGAGGCGGTGCGCGCGGTGCACGTCGCCGAGGCGGTGCGCCGGTACGCCGTCGATCTGGTGGCGGCCACCCGCAGCCATCCCGATCTGCGGCTCGGCGCCTCGCCGCGGGCGACGCTGCACCTGCTGCGCGCCGCCAAGGCCGCGGCGGCCATGGCCGGGCGGGAGTTCGCGCTGCCGGACGACGTCCAGTCGCTGGCGGTGGCGGTGCTCGCGCACCGTCTGCTGCCCACCGCCCAGGCCCAGTTGAACCGCCGCACGGCCGAACAGGTGGTGCTGGAGATCATGCAGCGCACCCCGGTCCCCGACCCGTCCGCCCCGCAGTGGCGGCAGTCTGCCCGCGGCCAGCAGCCGCCCGGCGCACGGGGGTTGTGATGTCCGGCGGGGGGAGCACCGGGACGCCCGAGCCGGGCGGGCTGCGCGGCGCCTTCCAGGGGCTGACGACCCGCGGCCGGTCGTTCCTGGCGGCCGGGGTGGCCGCCGCGGCCTGCGCGTATCTCCTGGGGCAGGCGGATCTGCTGCGGGTCGGGCTGCTGCTGGCGGCGCTGCCGCTGGTGTGCGTCCTGGTGCTGCACCGCACCCGCTACCGCGTCGCGGGCAGCCGCACCCTCACGCCGGCGCGGGTCGCGACGGCGGCCGAGGCCCGGGTCCGACTCCGGGTGGAGAACGTCGCACGGCTGTCGACCGGCGTGCTGATGCTCCAGGACCGGGTCCCCTACGTCCTCGGGCCCCGGCCGCGCTTCGTCCTGGACCGCGTCGAGCCCGGCGGGCACCGCGAGGTGTCCTACCGCGTCCGCTCCGACCTGCGCGGCCGCTATGCGCTGGGGCCGCTGCAGCTGCGCCTGACCGACCCGTTCGGCATGTGCGAGCTGACCCGCTCCTTCAGCTCGTTCGACACCCTCACGGTGGTGCCCCGCGTCGAGCCGCTGTCGCCGGTCCGGCTGGCCGGCGAGACCGCCGGGTACGGCGACGGACGGCACCGCTCGCTCGCCCTGGCCGGTGAGGACGACATCATCCCGCGCGGCTACCGCCACGGCGACGATCTGCGCCGGGTCCACTGGCGCTCCACCGCGCGCCACGGCGAGCTGATGGTGCGTCGCGAGGAGCAGCCGCAGAAGGCGCGCTGCACCGTCCTGCTCGACACCCGCACGGTCGCCCACGAGGGTTCCGGGCCCGATTCGGCCTTCGAATGGGCGGTGGCCGGCGCCGCCTCGGTGGCTCTGCACCTGCTGGAGCGGGGCTTCTCGGTGCGGTTGCTGACGGACACCGGCCACACGGTGCCCGGTCCGGAGGGCGGCGGCTTCGCGGGCGGCGAGTCCGCGGACGCCGCGGGCCTGCTGCTGGACACCCTCGCCGTCGTGGAGCACTCCGCCGAGCAGGGCCTCTCCGCGGCGTACGACGCGCTGCGCGGCGGCGCGGAAGGGCTGCTGATCGCCTTCTTCGGCGAACTGGACGAGGAGCAGGCCGCGCTGGCCGGCCGGATCCGCCGACGCAGTGTCACCGCGGTCGCCTTCGTCCTGGACGGCGACGCCTGGTCCCGGGGGCCCGGCGGGATCCGTCCCTCCCAGGGGACACCGGTCGCCGAGCGGGTGCGGCTGCTGCGCGAGGCGGGCTGGGCGGCGCTGCCGGTGGCGCCCGGTGACGCACTGGCGGATCTGTGGCGGGCGGCGGACCGGGCGGGTGCGGCACCGGGCCCGACAGCCGGCGCGGCGCCGGGGCGGGGCGCCCCCGGCGCCCCCGGACGAAGCGAGGCGGGCGCATGAACGGGCGGGGACGGCTGACGCTGGGCGCGATGGTGGCCACACTGTCCGCCGGGTGCGCGATGCTGCCGCTGGTGGACCCGGTCACCTGGCTGTTCCAGGCGGCGCTGTCGCTGGCGCTGGTGACGGGGGTGGGGGCGCTGGCCCGGCGGCTTCCGCTGGCCCGGCCGCTGATCGTCGTCGCCCAGGCGCTGGCGGCCGTCCTGCTGCTGACCGCGGTGTTCGCCCACGGCCGGGCGATGGCCGGGCTGCTGCCGGGGCCGGACGCCGTCGCCGCGCTCGCCGACCTGGTGCACAACGGCGTCCGGGACGTCGGCCGCTACGCCATCCCGGCCCCGGTCACGCCCGGCATCCGGCTGCTGCTGATCTCCGGGGTGCTGCTGATCGGCCTCGTCGTGGACGCGCTGGCGGTCACCTACCGCAGCGCCGCGCCCGCCGGACTGCCGCTGCTCGCGCTGTATTCCGTGGCGGCGGGGCTGTCCCCGGACGGCGCGGGCTGGTTGTGGTTCGTCGTGGCCGCCGCCGGCTATCTGCTGCTCCTGCTCGCCGAGGGCCGCGACCGGCTCTCCCAGTGGGGCCGGGTGTTCGGCAGTCCGGCACCGGGCCGACCCGGCGGTGCCGGCGGCGCCCCGGTGCCGATCCGCCGGGGTCGCCGGATCGGCGCGCTGGCGCTGGGCATCGCGCTGCTGGTGCCCGCCGTACTGCCGTCGCTGGGCGGCGGGTTGCTCGGTCCGACCGCCGACAGCGCCGGGCCCGGCGGCGGGGGCGGCACCATCTCCGCGGTGAACCCCCTGGTCTCGCTCCAGGACAGCCTGAACCAACCGGAGGACCGCGAGGTCCTCAACTACCGCACCACCGCGGCCGACACCCGCGAGATGTATCTGCGGATCGTCGCCCTGGACCAGTTCGACGGCACGGCCTGGAAACCCTCCGAGCGCACGGTCACCGACGTCCCCGCCGAGTTGCCCCGGCCTCCCGGCCTCAGCTCCGACGTCCCCGTCACCCGGATCAACACCTCCCTGTCCACCGCCCGCTGGTACACCCAGAACTGGCTGCCGCTCCCCTATCCGGCGGCCAAGGTGGACATCCCCGGCCGCTGGCGGTTCGAGCCCGAGGGCCGCACCCTGGTCGGCGACCGCGGGCAGAACACCCACGGCCTGCAGTACCAGGTCGAGAGCCTCCAGGTGCGGCCCACCGCGCACCAGCTGGCCACCGCCCCGGCCCCGCCCGCCGCGCTGCAGCGCGAGTACACCAAGGTCCCGGCCTCCCTCCCCGCGATCGTCCGCAGCACCGCCCGCAAGGTCACCCACGGTGCCCGCACGGCGTACGACAAGGCGGTCAAGCTCCAGGACTGGTTCGCCGTCGATGGCGGCTTCACCTACAACACCGAGGTCCGGGCGGGCAGCGGCACCGAGGCGATAGCCCGCTTCCTGGAGGAGAAGGAGGGCTTCTGCGTCCACTTCTCGTTCTCCATGGCGGCGATGGCCCGCACCCTCGGCATTCCGGCCCGGGTCGCTGTCGGCTTCACCCCGGGCACCCCGCAGCCCGACGGCACGACGTCGGTGGGCCTGAAGGACGCGCACGCCTGGCCCGAGCTGTACTTCCAGGGCGTCGGCTGGACCCGCTTCGAGCCGACCCCGAGCCGCGGCAGCGTCCCGGACTACGCCTATCCCGACCCCTCGCAGGCGACCGGTCCCGGCGCCCCGGACCGCGCGACGGCGCCGTCCGCGATGCCCTCGACCGGACCGTCCGCGGACCCCTCCTGCGGCGCCGGCGACCGGCGGGCGGGCGCCGGTCCGGACTGCGCGGCCGCGCCCGCTGACCCGGCCTCCGGCCCGTCGGACGGCGGCCCCGCGCCCTGGGCGCTCGCGGCCGGGATCCTCGCCGCACTGCTGGTCCTGGCGCTGCCCGCGGTGCCACTGCTCTGGCGGAGCCGGGTCCGCGCCCGCCGGCTGGCCGGCGGCCCGGACGGCGACGCCGCGGCCCACACCCTCGACGCCTGGCAGGAGCTGATGGACACCGGCTGGGACTTCGGGATCTGCCCGGACGAGTCGCTGACGCCGCGCACGGCGGCGGCCCGGATCATTCGCGTCGGGGAACTGCAACCGGACGCCGCGGCCGCCGCCCGGCGGGTGGCCACGGCGGTCGAGGGGGTGCTGTACGCCCCACGGCCGGTCCCGGTGTCCGGGCTCGCCGCGGACGTCCGGCAGGTCCAGGCCAGCCTGCGGGACGGGGCGCCCCGCGCACTGCGGCTACGGGCCCGGTTCGCGCCGCGCTCGGCGGCGCGGCTCCGCCGGTCCTGGGCGGCCCGGTGGGCGGCACTGCGGCTGGGCTGCCGGAACAGCCGCCCGGCGACCGCGGCCCGACGCGCGGTGGCCGCGCTGCGGACGGCGGGACGGCGGCGCGACGAGCGGGCGTAGTCCGGCACCCCCTCGGGCACGACCCACCGTGCCCGGCAGCGGGCACTCCTGTGCGAGAAGCCATCGGCGCGGCACCGCACACACGGAATCCCGCGCGGAAAACGGCGCACCCGGAAAACGGAAAAGGTGTGGCCCCCGATCGCCCGGGGGCCACACCACGGAAGTCGAAACGAATACCCGGACCGGCATCAAAAACACGAACGGGCCGGGCGCCAAAAGCCCGGAGAGACGTCGGAAAACCGGCCGGATCCGAGAAATCGGCCGAGCCCGCGCCCCGGCGTTCGCCGTACGGAGGAACCGGGCGTCGAGCCCGTCGGTCAGTGGCCCTGTTGCTCGTCGCGGCGGCGCTGCCAGCGGTCCTCGATGCGGTTCATCATCGAACGGCGCGGCCTGACCTGGCGGCGCGGCTGCGCCCCACCGGGGCCGGCGGCGCGCTCACCGGGCTTGGGGGCCTTGCGCCAGCCGGTGACGGCCAGCACCGCGCAGCCGAGCATGACGAGGAAGCCGATGACGCTGACCCACCAGATCTGCTGCGCAACCATGCCGGCCATGAGCAGGCCGATACCCACCAGGAAGCCCGCGACCGCTTGGTAGACCCGTCGCCGGGTGTACGTACGCAGCCCGCTTCCCTCAAGCGCTGTCGCGAACTTGGGATCTTCGGCGTACAGCGCTCGCTCCATTTGCTCGAGCATGCGCTGCTCGTGCTCCGAGAGCGGCACGGAGTCCTCCTACTCGTCGGTCGCGGGGGGCGACCGGGTGCGACCCTTTCAGGATAGGCAGGGAATCGCCCCCGTGAAACCCGCCCCTCTACGCCAATTCACCGTCCGCACCGCTGCGGCGGCTGGTGGTGATGCTGGCTGCATTCCCCACCCGCCAGTCCGTCATGCCGGAACGTCGTACCCCGATCATACGGGGCGAAGCGGCTGTTCGGGTGGCCTGTGCCCGACCACACGCGATGCCCGCGGGCGCCATCGGGTCCCGCGGACGGTGCTCGCGAGCGCCGTGGACGCCGCTCCTCGGTGCCGTACCGCCCGCCGCCCGCGGCCCGACGGTGCGGGCGCATCGGCGGGGAGCGGTGCGGGCCGTACGAACGGTGAGGAGCCGTGTGCGATCGGAACGACCGCGGCGCGGCCCGGCGACCTCGTGAGACGTCAGTCGCGCTCGGCGAGGACGTGCAGCTGGGTGGCGACCGAGTGGAACGCGGGCTGCTCCGCCGCGGCGACCTCCAGCTTCAGCAGCGCGTCCAGGGCGCCGGGCTCGGTGTCGACCAGGACGCCGGGCACCAGGTCGGCGAAGATCCGCACGCCGTGCACCGCGCCGACCTGGAGGCCGGTGCCGGTGACCAGCTCGGTGAGCTGCTCGGCGGTGAACCGGCGGGGCACCGGGTCGCCCTCGCCCCAGCGGCCGGCGGGGTCGGTGAGGGCCCGGCGGGCCTCGGTGAAGTGGCCCGCCAGGGCACGGGCGAGGACCGCCCCGCCCAGGCCGGCGGCGAGCAGGCTCAGGGTGCCGGCGGGGCGGAGCGCGCCGACGGCGTTGCGCAGGCCCTCGGCCGGGTCGTCGACGTACTCCAGCACGCCGTGGCAGAGCACCGCGTCGTAGCCACCGCGCTCGACGACCTGGAACAGCCCGTGGGCGTCGCCCTGGACCCCGCGGATCCGGTCGGCGACCCCGGCCTCGGCGGCCCGGCGCTCCAGGGCGAAGAGGGCGTTGGGGCTGGGGTCGACGACGGTGACGCGGTGACCGAGACGGGCCACCGGGACGGCGAAGTTGCCGCTGCCGCCACCGGTGTCGAGGACGTCCAGGGCGTCGCGCCCGGCGGCCTTGACCCGGCGCTCCAGGGCGTCCTTGAGGACGTCCCAGACCACGGCGGTACGAAGGGAGGCGCGCGGGCGCAGCGGGTCAGACACGGTGGGTGGCTCCTCGGCGGGGCATGGACATCCAGTCGTTCACCACCCTATTCCGTATCGTGCCTGGTGCCGCCTCCGGCCCGCGCGCCGGGCGGGGGCGGGCGGTCAGCCGGCCCTGCCCCAACTGCCGCTGGGGTCCCCGGCCCGCTGCGGGGGCAGCACCGGCTGGAGTCGGAGCATCCGCTCGACCAGGCGGAGGAACATCCCGGCGTCCCGCAGCAGGTCGTCGGCGTCGCGCCGGGTGGCCGCGCCCGCTATGCCGGCCTCGGCCCGGGCCCGGCGGGCGGCGCCGGCCGCGAACAGGGCGCTCCACTCGGCGAGTTCGGGAGCGACCTCGGGCAGCACCTCCCAGGCGCTCCGGATAGTCTTCCGGCGGCGCGCGGTGGGCTCCGGCCGGCCGCGCACGGCGAGGACGGCGGCGGCGGCGCGCAGCGCGGCCAGGTGGGCGGCGGCGAAGCGTTCGTTGGCGGATTCCAGGGTCTCGGCCTCGTCGAGGCCGTGCTGTGCTTTGGTGAGCAGGTCGAGGGCGGCGGGCGGCGCGGACGCCCGGCGCAGGACGGGGTGGACATCGCTCGGGGGACCGTACGCAGCGGAGCTGCCCGCGGTGGGACGAGCTGCCATGACGAACCTCCTGTCGTCGCCCGCGGGTTGAGAACCGGCGGGCCGATGCGGACCGTATGCACCCATCGTGCGGCACACCACTGACAATCGGCCGTGACCTGCGGTTTTGCCGGAAAAACGGACATCGCGACGGGGATCCGGAACGGGTTTTCGCGGATTTCCGGAGAACCCCTTGCGGACAGCGGGAGGGCTCCCTACTTTGAACTGACCAGTCAGTGCAAGGAGGGGATCGTGGACAGCACCCCGCACGGTGCGGCGGTCACGGCCGCCGGAATCGGGGTCGAGGGCCCCCGCGGATGGGCGTTCCGGGGCATCGACGTCACCGCGGAACCCGGCGCGCTGATCGCCGTACAAGGCCCTTCGGGGTCCGGCCGGACCTGTCTGCTGCTGGCGCTCACCGGCCGGATGAAGCCCACGGCCGGCGCCGCCGAGGTCGGCGGACTGCCGCTGCCCCGGCGGATGGCCGCCGTCCGGTCCGTCACCGCGCTCGCCCATGTACCGGGGGTCGCCGAGCTCGATCCGGCCCTGACGGTCGGCGAGCACCTGCGCGAACGCGCCCTGCTGCAGGGCCGGTTCGGGGCCTCGCTCCGCACGCTGCTGCGGCCCCGGCGGGAGCGCGGGGCGCAGGCCCGCGCCCTGGTGGACGGCGCGCTGGCCGCCGCGGGACTGGACGTGGCGGCGCTGCCCAAGGGGGTCCGCACCTGCGTGCGCGACCTGGAGCGGCTGGAGGCGCTGCGGCTGTCCGTGGCGCTGGCGTTGATCGGCGGCCCCCGGTTGCTGGCCGTCGACGACACCGACCTGAAGCTGTCCGACCAGGAGCGCACGGCGGCCTGGTCGATGCTGCACGCGCTGGCGGCGGCCGGCACCACTGTGCTCGCGGTGTGCAGCGAGCCGCCGGCGGACACCGCGGGCGTGGTGCTGGTGCGCACCGGACGCCCGGAACCGGACGCCATCGGCGCCCCCGAGGACGGCGGGCACGACGAGGAGGGGGCGGCCGATGCGCTCGCCGAAGCTGGCCGCGCTTGAGCTGAAGCGGTTCGGCAGGGGGAAGCTACCGCGCGCCGCGCTGGCCGCGCTCCTGCTGCTGCCGCTCCTGTACGGCGCGCTCTACCTGTGGTCCTTCTGGGACCCCTACGGCCGGCTGGACAAGATCCCGGTCGCGCTGGTCAACGAGGACGCGGGCGCCGACGTCGGCGGGCAGCACCTCTCCGCGGGCGACAACATCGTCGCCGGGCTGCGCGACAGCCACACCTTCGACTGGCACCAGGTGGACGCCGTGGCGGCCGGCCGGGGCGTCGAGAACGGCACGTACTACCTCTCGCTGTCCATTCCGCGGGACTTCAGCCGTCGGATCGCCTCCAGCTCCGGGGGCCACCCGGAGACCGGCGCCCTGAGGGTGCGCACCAACGACGCCAACAACTACATCGTCGGGCAGATCTCCCGGACGGTCTTCTCCGAGGTGCGCGCCGCGGCCTCGGCCAAGGCGTCGCGGACCTTCCTCGACAAGATCTTCGTCTCCTTCTCGACCCTGCACGGCAAGACGGAGGAGGCCGCCGACGGCGCGGACCGCCTCAAGGACGGCATCGGGCAGGCCAAGGACGGCACCGGCAAACTGGCCGACGGCCTGGGCACCGCCAAGAACGGGAGCGCCCAGCTGGTCGGCGGCCTGGGCGACCTCGACGCCGGCGCCGGCCGGCTCAGCCGGGGCAGCACCGACCTCGCCCGGGGCGCCGGCACCGCCGCCGACGGATCGCGTCAACTCGCCGACGGGGCCGGGCAGGTGGCCGACGGGACCCAGCAGCTCGCCGACACCGTCAACGGGGTCGTCGACAAGGTGGGACCGTTCGTCCGGGCGCACGGCAAGGAGATCGGGGAGGCCGCGCGACTGGTCGCGGACGGCGCCCAGGCGGTGCGCGACCACCTGGACAAGCTGCCCGCCGCCGCCTCCACGGGAGCCGAGCTCTCCCGGGGGATCGCCGACCACCTCGGCTCGTACTACCGGCTGCGCTGCGGCACCGGCGTCACCCTGGTGACCGACTGCGCCGAACTGAAGCGGATCACGGAGCAGGCGAACACCGCGGCGGGCACCGCCGAAGAGGTCAGCGGCTACGTCCACGACCAGAAGAACCTCGACCAGCTCGGCCGGGACCTGGACACCTTGCACTCCCTGGCCTCCGAACTGGCCGCGCACGGGCCGACCCTCGGCGCCGACATGGACGCCGCGGTCCGGAAGATCAACGACCTCAACGACGGCGCCCACAAGGTCTCCGCGGGCGCCCGCAAACTGGCCGCGGGCAACGCCCAGTTGGCCAGCGGCGCGGACCGGCTCAGCGACGGGGCGCGGCAGCTGCACGACGGCACCGGCCGGGCCGCCTCCGGGATGACCGACCTGGACGCCGGCGTCGGCCGCCTCAAGGACGGCGCGCGGACGCTGGACGGCGGGATGTTCAAGCTGTCCGACGGTTCGGCGCAGCTGGCCGGCGGGCTGCACGACGGGGCGGGGCAGATCCCCGACTACGGCAGGAAGGACCGCGACGCGCGCACCCTGGTGATGTCCGACCCGGTGCAGCTGGCGTCCGGTTCCGCCCACAAGGCGCCCAACTACGGCACCGGGTTCGCCCCGTACTTCATCCCGCTGTCCCTGTGGGTCGGCGCGATGGTGGCGTACATGTTGATCCCGCCGCTCAACCGGAGGGCGCTGGCGATGGGTGCGGCCTCCTGGCGGGTGGCGCTGTCCGGATGGCTGCCGGTCTTCGGCATCGGGGTGCTGCAGACCGCGGCGCTGATGAGCGTGCTGCACTTCGCGCTCGGCCTCCAGATGGCCCGGGCCGCCGGCACGATCGGCTTCCTGGTGCTGGTCACGGCCTGTTTCACGGCGATCGTGCAGTGGTTGAACGCGAAGTTCGGGCCGGCCGGCCGGATCCTCGTCCTGGCGCTGCTGATGCTCCAGCTGACGTCGGCGGGCGGCACCTACCCGGTGCAGACCAGCCCCGGCTTCTTCGGCGCCATCCACCCCTTCCTGCCGATGAGTTACATCGTCGAGGGGCTGCGCCGGCTCATCACGGGCGGCGACCTGGCGCCCGTGTGGCAGGGCAGCGCGGTGCTGCTGGTCTTCACCCTCGGGGCGCTCGCGCTGACCTCCCTGGCGGCGCGCGGCCGGCAGGTGGTGCGGATGAAGGACCTCCACCCGGAGCTGAGCCTGTGAGCGCGCGCCCAACGAAGACCGGCACAATCGCCCCTATGGACAGCTCCAACACACGCCGCGACGCCACCCGGCGCAAGCTCTTCGAGGCCGCGGTCACGCTCATCGCCGAACAGGGCTTCTCCTCCACCACGGTGGACGAGATCGCCGAACGGGCGGGGGTCGCGAAGGGCACGGTGTACTACAACTTCGCGAGCAAGAACGTCCTCTTCGAGGAGCTGCTGCGGCACGGCATCGAGCTGTTGGCGTCCTCCCTCCAGACAGCCGCCGACGAGGTCACCGACCGGGGCGGCACCCGGGTCGACGCCCTGGACGCGATGATCCGGGCGGGCCTGGACTTCATCGCCCGCTACCCGGCGCTCACCCAGCTCTACGTCGCCGAGCTGTGGCGCACCAACCGGGCCTGGCAGTCCACGCTCATGGTGGTGCGGGAGCGGGCCATCACGGTGGTGGAGAACGTGCTGCGGGAGGCGGTGGCCGGCGGCGAGCTGAGCGAGGAGATCGACATCCCGCTGACCGCCTCGGCACTGTTCGGGATGGTCCTGGTGGCCGCCCTGGACTGGCAGTCGTACCAGCCGGACCGGTCGATCGACGACGTGCACGCGGCACTGTCGCGGCTCCTCCAGGGGCGGGTCACCGGGCGCCCCGCCTGAGCGGGCGCCCGGTCCCCGCGCACATGGGCGCTGCCCTGGCACAGATCGTTCCCCCGACCGATCCGACCAGGGCAGCGCCGCCCCCGTCCTTCCCCCGTACTCCCCCGTGGAGTCCCCCGTCTTCCCCCGTGGGTTCCTCCGTCACGTCCGGGAGCCACGCCGCTCCGCCGCCCCGTGTCGGCGGTGCGGCGCCGCTTCCCGTCCGTGGCCCCCACTCTTCCGTCCAGGCCGGTGTCGGCCCATCCGCGTACCTACTCATCTCGGCGTCTGAGTACGGATACTCAAAGCTGAGCACCGCGCCTCATGAGCCGGGCGGCGGGCCCCGCCGACCGCCTACGATCTGCCGCGTGTCCGTACTTCCCTTGGTCTTCACCAGCGGCTGGGCGAGCGGGATCAACGCCTACGCCGTCGTCCTGCTGCTCGGCCTGCTCGGCGCGACCGGCGTCTCCGACGAGGTCCCCGCCGCCCTGGAGCGGCCCGACGTCCTGATCGTCGCGGCGGTGCTCTTCGTCGCCGAGGCGGTCGCCGACAAGGTCCCCTACGTGGACTCCGTCTGGGACGCCGTGCACACCGTGATCCGGCCGATCGCCGGCGGTGTGGTGGCGGCCCTGCTGGCCGGGCACGACGGGTCGCTGCCCCAGCTGGCGGCCGGTGCGGTGGGCGGCTCCACGGCGCTGGTGAGCCATCTGGTCAAGGCGGGCACCCGGATCGCGGTCAACACCTCGCCAGAGCCGGCGAGCAACATCGTGCTGAGCCTGACCGAGGACCTGGGCGTCGCGGGGATCGTCGCGTTCGCGCTGTTCCACCCGTGGATCGCGGCGGGCATCGCGGCGGTGCTGCTGGTCGCGGGCATCACGGTGGTGATCTTCCTGTGGTCGCGGATCCGCCGGTACCTGCGGCGCCGGCGGGAGCGGCGCGCGGCGAGGCGGCCGGCCCCTGCGGACGGCGCCGCACCGCCGGTCGGCTGAGCCCGCCGCCGGCCGGGGCACCGGCCGTCGGCGCTGCTGTCGGTGCCGCCGGATACAGTCGCAGGCATGGCAGGGATTGCGGTGATCGGCGCCGGGACGGGCGCCATGGCGGCCGCCGCCCGGCTGGCCGTCGCGGGCCACCGGGTGGCGGTGTTCGAGCGCGGTGCGACGTACGGCGGCGCGGTGGGCCGCTTCGAGCGGGACGGCTTCGCCTTCGACACGGGGCCCGGCCTGCTGCATCTGCCGGCGGTGCACCGCGATCTGTTCATCAAGACCGGCCGCGAGCCGCTGGAGAGCTGCGTCGAGCTGACCCAGGTCGACCCCGCGAGCCGGCACGTCTTCGCCGACGGCACCGCCGCGACGCTGCCGAACGCCTCGCGGGCCGGCGTCCTGGCCGCGCTGGACGAGGCCCTGGGCACCGGCAGCGGCGAGCGCTGGAGCGATCTGATGGTCCGCGCCCGCGAGGCGTGGGACGCCACCCGCCGGCCGCTCCTGGAGGAGCCGCTGTGGGCGGACTGGCACGTGCTGGGGCGCGACCCGTATCCGGCGGTGCGCCGGCGCGGCCTGTTCGGGCTGGGCGGGGGCAAGGGCCCGACCACCGCGACCCTCGCCGAGGTCGCCCGGCGGGAGCTCGCCGATCCCCGGCTGATCGCCCTCCTGGAGAGCCACGCCCTGGCGTACGGCTTCGACCCGCGCACCGCCCCGGCGAGCGCGACCGTGCTGCCGTACATGGAGCAGACCTTCGGCAGTTGGTACGTCGCCGGCGGGATGCGCGCACTGGCCGACGCGCTGTACGCGCGCTGCCGGGCCCGCAAGGTGGAGTTCGCCTTCGACGCCGAGGTGACCCGGATCGTGGAGAAGGACGGCCGGGCCGCGGGCGTGGAGCTGGCCGACGGCCGGGTCGCCGAGGCGGAGTTCGTGGTCGCGGGCGTCGACCCGGTCCGGCTGCCGGGCCTGTGCGCGGGCCGCGCGCCCTGGGGCGACGGCGACGTCCGCCCGGCTCCGGAGCCGGGCGACCGGGAGGTCGGCGCGCGGCTGACGGTCTGTCTGGCGCTGCGCGGCGCCCGCCCCGCGGACGCGGTGCACCGCACGGTGGTCCATGCCGCGGACCGCGCCGCGGAGCTGGCCGGCGTCTTCGGCGACGGGCCCGCCCCCCGGGACCCCTGCGCCCGGCCGACGGTGACGGTGCTGCGCCCCGACGACCCGGCGACGCGCCCCGACGACGCGCACGAGGCGGTGACGCTCACCGCCACCGTCGCCCCGCACGGCCCGGTCGACTGGCGGGATCCCGCGGTCCTGGAGCGCGCGGCGGACGAGCTGGTGGCGAGCGCCGAGGCGGCCGTACCGGGCCTGCGGGAGCGGGTGCTGTGGCGGGAGGTCCGCTCGCCGGCCGACGGCGGGCCGGTGCCCGGCCCGGCGCTGGCGGGCCGGGAAGGGCGCTTCCTGCGGCCCGGCAACCGCACCCGGATACCGGGCCTCTACGCCGTCGGCGGCTGGTCCCACCCCGGTGGCGGACTGGCGCACGCCGGGATGTCCGGGGCGATCGTCGCGGGCCTGATCGTCAACGGCGACGACTGGCACGGCTCGGAGTGAGCCCGTGCCCGGCCCCGGGATGCCGGGGCCGGCGACGAGGCCGGGCCGCCATGCGGCCGCCGCCCGCCGCTCAGTAGTGGTAGCGCTGCTCGTCGTACCCCGGCTGCGGGGGCGGGTAGGACGGGTGCTCCGCCCCGTGCCCGGTGTCCCGCTGCTGCGGCACCCAGGCGCCGTCCTGCGGGGCCTGCGGGTGGTAGTACTCCTGGCCGTACTGCTGCGCCGGCTGGCCGCCGAGGCCGTCGTACTGCCCCGGCTGGTACGGCGCCCCGCCGAACGCGTCGGGCTCCTCGTAGGGGTCGTAGTGCGCGGCGTACTGCTGGGTGCCGATGTACGGGTCCGAGTAGGGCGCCTGCCCGCCGTGGTAGGAGCCGTCGTCGTAGGCCGGGTAGGGGTCGGTGTACTCGCCCTGGCCGGGGGTCGCGCCGTAACCGCCGCCGTAGCCATGGGCGTTGCCGTCGCCCTCCGCAGTGACGTTTCCGAAGACGTCGTACGAGGCGGCGGCCAACGGGTCGGGGCGGGAGTCGCGGCTGTAGACGCCGTAGGCCCCGGTCTCGTCCGGCAGCGGCTGGGGGGCGTAGACGGTGGGGGCGTCCGCGAAGGCGGAGGCGGAGGCGAAGTCCGGTGCGGCGGCGGGCGGTTCGCCGGGGCCGACCTGGTCCGGCAGCGGCTGATACGGGTCCGGCACCCCGACGCCGACGCCGTCGTGGGCGCCGTCGTGGGCGCCGGCCGTGGGCTCCGTGCCGCTTCCCACGACGGCCTCGGGCGTCTCCTCCGTCAGCCCGGAGACCTGGAGCTTCGGCCCGGCCGCGGGACCGCGGGAGGAGCGCGCGCGACGCCGGCGGTTCGGCTTGGGCCGCCCGCCGATCGTCCAGCCGTCCTCGTAGCCGCGGCGGACGGAGAGCGTCACATAGGTCTGCCCCACCGCGAAGGCGATGCCGCCCAGCGCGATCACTATGACCGAGGGGAGGAGCACGCCGGTGACCACGCCGAGGAAGCCGCACAGCGCCAGCAGCCGCCAGCGCAGCGGCGCCTTGTTCTGGAACAGCACCTCGCCGAGCAGCCACAGGGCGACCAGGCCGAACGCGATGTAGAGGATCGTCCAGCCCATATGCGCCCCTCTTCCGCCGGATTCCGGCCGCCGTGATCAGGGCCGCTGGTGCAGCCCCAGGTTCTCGTAGATTTCCAGGGTCGCCGTGGAGTGGTTCAGGGTGATGAAGTGCAACCCGGGCACGTCCTCGGCCATCAAGCGCGCACACAGGTCCGTCGCGTACTCGATGCCAATGGAGCGTACCGCCGCCGGGTCGTCCTTGACCGCGAGGATGCGCTCGGCGAGCTCGGGCGGGAACGCGGCGTTGCTGAGCTGCGCAAACCGCTCGATCTGACGCACGTTGGTCACCGGCATGATCTCCGGAATGATCGGCGTCGAGCAACCCGCGGCGCGGACCCGGTCGCGCAGCCGGAAGTAGTCCTCCGGATAGAAGAACATCTGCGTGATCGCGAAGTCGGCGCCGGCGCGGCATTTGTCGACGAAATGCCGGATGTCGGCGTCCCATTCCGTCGAGCGCGGGTGCATCTCGGGGAAGGCCGCCACGCCGACGCAGAAGTCGCCGGACTCCTTGATCAGCCGGACCAGGTCGGCGGCGTAGCTGATGCCCTCGGGGTGCTTGACCCACTCGCCCATGGGGTCGCCCGGCGGGTCGCCGCGCAGCGCGAGCATGTTGCGGATCCCGGCGTCGGCGTACTGGCCGATGATGTTGCGCAGCTCGGCGGTGGAGTGGTTGACCGCGGTCAGGTGGGCAACGGGGGTGAGGGTGGTGTCGGTGGCGATGCGCTCGGTGGCACGGACCGTGCCGTCGCGGGAGGTGCCGCCGGCGCCGTAGGTCACCGACACGAAGGTCGGGGCGACGGCCTCGATGCGGCGGATGGCGTTCCACAGCGTCCGCTCGCCCTTCTCCGTCTTGGGCGCGGCGAACTCGAACGAATAGGACCGCTTGCCGGAAGCAAGCAGGTCGCGCACGGTACGTGCGCGATCAGTCCTGGTGGAAGCTGTACCTAGGGCCATACCGGCAGGTTAACCACAGCCCGGACGGACACCAACCGGCATCGGCGTAATGGCTGGTTGGCGCGGTTCCTGTCCACTACGTGGACATCTCCCGTCCATTCCGGGGTCTCCCGGTGGGCGCCGGACCCCCTGGTCAGACGGGCCAGGACCGGATCCGCTTGGCCAGCTCGGTGGCCGCCGCGCCCGGGTCCTCGGCCTCGGTGATCGCGCGGACCACCACCACCCGGCGGGCGCCGGCCGCCAGCACCTCGTCGAGGTTGCCGGCGTCGATGCCGCCGATGGCGAACCAGGGGCGCTCGGGGTTCCGCGCGGCGGCGTACCGGACCAGGTCCAGCCCCGGGGCGTGCCGGCCGGGCTTGGTCGGCGTGGGCCAGCAGGGGCCGGTGCAGAAGTAGTCCACCCCGGGCTCGGTGAGCGCGGCGTCCACCTCGGCCTCGGCGTGGGTGGAGCGGCCGATCAGCGGCTCCGGACCGAGCAGGGCGCGGGCGGCCGGGACCGGCAGGTCCCCCTGGCCGAGATGGAGCACCTCGGCGCCCGCGGCATGGGCGACGTCCGCGCGGTCGTTGACCGCGAGCAGCTTGCCGTGCCGCCGGCAGGCATCGGCGAAGACCTCCAGGTGGCGCAGCTCCTGGCCGGCCTCCATGCCCTTGTCGCGGAGCTGGACGATGTCCACGCCCGAGGCCAGCACCGCGTCCAGGAACTGCGGGAGATCGCCCTGGCGGGTGCGCGCGTCGGTGCACAGGTAGAGCCGGGCGTCGGACAGGGCCTGTCGAGCGGTGGTCATCGGGCGGCTTCCCCCCTCGTCGGCGTCGTACGGACCGGCCGGGACCGGTCCGTACGACGCGTGGATGCGGTTACGGATGCGTGGTGCGGTTACTGGGCGGACGCGGGTCCGTCAGACGGCCAGGGCCTGGGCCCGGCGCTTGACCTCCGTGCCGCGATTCTCGCGCAGCGCCTGCGCCGGGGTGCCGGGCAGGGTGTCATCGGCGGTGAAGAGCCACTCCAGCATCTCCTCGTCGGCGAAACCGTCGTCGCGCAGGAGCGTCAGCGTGCCGGCGAGGCCCTTGACGACCTTGCCGTCCTTGATGAATTCGGCGGGCACCTGGAGCACGCGGTTCTCGCCGCGACGCACCGCGATCAGCTGGCCCTCCTTCACCAGCTGCCGCACGCGCGTCACCTCGACGCCGAGTTCCTCGGCGATGTCGGGGAGGGTCAGCCAGGCGGGGACGAGCCCATCGATGTTTACGTCAATCTCGGTCACAGGACAAGCCTGCCACCTCCCACTGACAGCCGGTAGCCGGGCATCGCCGTCAGGGGCCGCGTGCACACCGCCGGGTGAGCCGTACGGCCCGCCGACCGCCCCTACCGCACCGCCGACTTGAGCGGAACGGCCGCGTCCGCCGCCCGCTCCCGGTCGAGCAGTGCGCCCTTCTCGATCAGCCGCCGCCCCTGGGCCAGGTCCCGCGGCCGCCCCACGGCCAGCAGCGCGACCAGCCGGCCCGCCGGTCGCCCGGCACCACCCTCGGCCGGCTCCGCCCGGTCCGGGCCCTCGCTCCGCAGCCAGATCACCGACCAGGCGGCGCCGGCCGGGTCGCCGCGCCAGACGAGTTCGTCGGCGTCCACGTGGTGGCCGGCGTACTGCACGAACCGCCCGAACTGCTCGGACCAGAAGTACGGCACCGGGTCGTAGACCACGCCCGCCGCCTCGCCGCCGGCGATGTTCTCGGCCACCGTGCGGGGCCCCTGGAGGGCGTTGTCCCAGTGGTGGACCAGCAGCCGGGTGTCGTAACGGGCCGACGGGAAGGAGGCGCAGTCGCCGACCGCGTAGACGTCGGGGACGGAGGTGCGCAGCCGCTCGTCGGCCAGGACCGAGCCGTCCTCGGGCGAGAGGGCGACGCCGGAGCCGGCCAGCCAGCCGGTGGCGGGCCGGGCACCGACCCCGACGACCACGGCGTCGGCGGGCAGGGTGGTGCCGTCGGCCAGCGCCACCGCGCCGGGCGCGAGGGAGGCGACCCGGGCGCCGGTGCGCAGGTCAGCGCCGGCGTCCGTGTACCAGGCGGTCATGTACGCGGCGACCTCGGCGGGCAGGGCGCCGGCCAGCGGATGGTCGGCGGCCTCGACGACGGTGACCTCGCAGCCCGCCTCACGGGCCGCGGTGGCGAACTCCGCGCCGATCCAACCGGCGCCCACCACCACGATCCGGTGCTGAGCGGCGAGCACCGGACGCAGCCGCTCGGCGTCGTCCAGGGTGCGCAGGAGGTGCACGTCGGGGAGCTCGTCGCCGCCCGGCAGCCGGATCGGTTCGGCACCGGTGGCGATGACCGCGTAGTCGTAGCGGATCGGGCCCTCGGCGGTCTCGACGACGTGCTCGGCCGGGCGCAGCGCGGTGACCGGGCAGCCGAGGCGGAGGTCGATGCCGAGGCCGGCGAAGTCGATGTCGAACGCCGAGCCCTCGGCCTTGCCGAGCAGCACCGCCTTGGACAGCGGGGGGCGGTCGTAGGGCTGGTGGGGCTCGTCGCCGAGGAGCGTGATCGCGCCGCGCCAGCCTTGCTCGCGCAGGGCCACGGCGGTCTGCACACCCGCCATCCCCGCGCCGGCGATCACCACGCGCGGCGTGCGGTCAGGGGCCTGGGGAGACTTGCTCTGCTCGCTCACCCGCTCACTCTAGGACGGCGGACGACGCGGCCCGCAGCACCGCGCAAGGAGATCTCTGACACAGCGTCATGAGCCGTGGCGCCAGGGCACCGCCCGGGACCGCCGGCGGGCGTACGGGGCCGCGCCGCCGGGGCGCTCCCTTACGGCGCGTCGCGGCCCGTATTAGGGTGGCGGCTGCACGCACTCGCGGGAGCCCGGACGGACCGGGCTGAGAGGGAGGCTGGCCGGCCTCCGACCGTACGAACCTGATCCGGGTCATGCCGGCGAAGGGAGGGGCTGGACGCCCATGCATCCATTGCATCCATCCGCCACACCACCGCACCCCGACGTGCTGGTCGTCGGGGGCGGCATCATCGGGCTGGTCACCGCCTGGCGGGCTGCCGGCCGCGGGCTGCGGGTCGCGGTGGCGGACCCCGCGCCCGGCGGCGGCGCGGCGTACGTCGCGGGCGGCATGCTGGCCGCGGTCACCGAGCTGCACTACGGCGAGGAGACGCTGCTGGGGCTCAACCTGGCCTCGGCACGCCGCTATCCGCGCTTCGCGCAGGAGCTGGAGGAGGCGAGCGGGCAGCGGATCGGCTACCGGCCGTGCGGCACGCTGGCCGTCGCGCTGGACGCCGACGACCGCGCCCATCTGCGGGAACTGCACGCCCTCCAGGTCCGGTCCGGGCTGGACTCCCAGTGGCTGACCGGACGCGAGTGCCGCCGGCTGGAGCCGATGCTCGCCCCCGGGGTACGCGGCGGCCTCCAGGTGGACGGTGATCACCAGGTCGATCCGCGCCGGTTGGCGGGCGCCCTGCTGGCGGCCTGCGAGCGGGCCGGGGTTGTCTTCCACCGCACCTGGGCGGAGCGCCTGACGACCGCCGGCGGGCGCGCCTCGGGCGCCGAACTCGCCGACGGGACACGGCTGGCGGCCGGTCAGGTCGTGCTGGCCGGGGGCAGCCGCAGCGGCCGGCTGGCCGGGGTGCCGGAGGCCGTGCTGCCACCGGTGCGCCCCGTCAAGGGGCAGGTGCTGCGGCTGCGGCTGCCGGACCCGCCGCCGGGCAGCCGGCCGTTCCTCTCCCGCACCGTACGGGCCGTGGTCCGTGGCAACCCCCTCTACCTGGTGCCCCGGGAGAGCGGTGAACTGGTCCTCGGTGCCACCAGCGAGGAGCTGGGCTGGGACACCACGGTCACCGCGGGCGGCGTCTACGAGCTGCTGCGGGACGCCCACGAGCTGGTCCCGGGCCTCACCGAGCTGCCGCTGACCGAGAGCCGCGCCGGGCTGCGCCCAGGCTCCCCGGACAACGCGCCGCTGCTCGGGCCGACCGAGCTGCCCGGCCTTCACCTGGCCACCGGCCACTTCCGCAACGGCGTCCTGCTGACGCCGGTCACCGGTGACGTGATGGCCGAGGTGCTGGCCACCGGGACCGTCCCGGAAGAGGCCCGCCCCTTCTCCCCCACGCGCTTCTCCCCCACCGCCCGGGGGACCGAGCGCACCCGCGCCCCAGAGGAGCAGCCCGTATGAACGCCCCCGGTACCCCCGACGGCCCCGATGTCCCCGAGGGCCGCACGCTGTCGGTCTCCGTCAACGGGGAGGCCCGCCGGATCCCGGGCGGGCTGACCCTCGACCGGCTGGTCGCCACGCTGTCCCAGGCACCGGCCGGGGTGGCCGCCGCGGTCAACGAGACCGTGGTGCCGCGCAGCCAGTGGCCCACCACCGCGCTCGGCGACGGCGACCGCGTCGAGGTGCTGACCGCCGTCCAGGGAGGCTGATCCGCCGACATGACCGACATCGCAGTCAAACGGGGTGCCGCCCCCGCGGCGCCCGGCCCGGACCCGGCCACCGACCCGCTCACCATCGCCGGGACCTCCTTCCGGTCCCGGCTCATCATGGGCACCGGCGGCGCGCCCAGCCTCGACGTCCTGGAGCGCGCGCTGCTGGCCTCCGGCACGGAGCTGACGACGGTCGCCATGCGGAGGCTGGACCCGACCGTGCAGGGCTCGGTGCTGTCCGTCCTGGAGCGGAACGGCATCCGGGTGCTGCCGAACACCGCGGGCTGCTTCACCGCGGGCGAGGCGGTGCTCACCGCCCGGCTCGCCCGGGAGGCGCTCGGCACGGACTGGGTCAAGCTGGAGGTCGTCGCCGACGAGCGGACCCTGCTGCCCGACCCGGTGGAGCTGCTGGACGCCGCCGAGATCCTGGTGGACGACGGTTTCACGGTGCTCCCGTACACCAACGACGACCCCGTGCTGGCCCGGAAGTTGGAGGACGTGGGCTGCGCGGCGATCATGCCGCTCGGCTCGCCGATCGGCTCCGGCTTGGGGATCCGCAATCCGCACAACTTCCAGCTGATCACCGAGCGCGCGGGCGTGCCGGTCGTCCTCGACGCGGGCGCCGGCACCGCCTCGGACGCCGCGCTCGCGATGGAGCTGGGCTGCGCGGCGGTGATGCTGGCGTCGGCGGTGACCCGCGCGCAGGAGCCGGAGCTGATGGCCGCCGCGATGCGGCACGCGGTGGCGGCGGGCCGGCTGGCCCATCGTGCGGGCCGGATCCCGCGCCGCCACTTCGCGCTGGCGTCCTCGCCCACCGAGGGCGTCCCGGAACTGGACCCGGAGCGGCCGGCGTTCTAGGCCGCGGGGCGGCCGGCGTTCTAGGCCGCGGGGCGGCCGGCGGGCCCGGGGCGGTCCGCCGCCGCCCCGACCAGGTCGGCGAACTCCGGCGGGGCGGCGGTGATCACCTCGTCCAACAGGCTCCGGGAGGCCAGCAGGGCCTCGATGGAGTCGGTGAGCCGTGCGCGCTCCCGGTGGAGCTCGCCGACCAGCTGCGGACAGGTCGGCACCAGGCGGCCGTCGTCGTCGCGCAGACAGGGCAGCACCTGCGCGATGGTCGCGGTGTTCAGCCCGGAGGTCAGCAGCGTGCGGATGCGGCGGACCTGGGCGATGTCGGCCTCCTCGTAGACGCGGTAGCCGGCCGCGGTCCGTTCGGGGCTGAGCAGCCCCTGCTCCTCGTAGTAGCGCAGCAGCCGCTCGGTGGTACCGGTCCGCCGGGCCAGCTCACCGATCATCAGCAGCGTCGTCATGAGGTCCCCCTTCTGGTGCGGTGTGCCGCGTGACGCCCCCTTGGGGAGCGACCACGGCCGGGACCGGATTATTCCGTGCCCGGGGCGCCGTCCCGGCGGCCGCCCCTTGTCACGGTTCCGCTGCGGTAGCCCAGGAGAGTGGCCGGGGCGCCCGGCGTGTCGGCGCGGGCTCGTAGACTCGTCTGCCGTGGATACGACGCTGCAGGACCCGCTCGTGGGCCAGCTGCTCGACGGTCGCTATCGCGTCGAGGGGCGCATCGCCGCCGGGGGCATGGCCACCGTCTACCAGGCCATGGACACCCGGCTGGACCGCGTGCTCGCGCTGAAGGTGATGCACCCGAGCCTGGCCGTGGACGGGGCGTTCGTCGACCGCTTCATCCGGGAGGCCAAGTCCGTCGCCCGGCTCTCGCACCCGAACGTGGTCGGCGTCTTCGACCAGGGCACCGACGGCACCTACGTCTATCTGGCCATGGAGTACGTCGCCGGCTGCACGCTGCGCGACGTGCTGCGCGAGCGGGGCGCCCTGCAGCCGCGGGCCGCCCTGGACATCCTGGAGCCGATCCTGGCCGCGCTGGGGGCCGCGCACCGCGCCGGCCTGGTGCACCGCGACATGAAGCCGGAGAACGTCCTGATCGGCGACGACGGCCGGGTCAAGGTCGCCGACTTCGGCCTGGTGCGCGCGGTGGACACGCACACCACCGCCTCCACCGGCTCGGTCCTGGGCACGGTCTCCTACCTCGCCCCCGAGCAGATGGAGCACGGCACCGCGGACGCCCGGGTCGACGTCTACGCCTGCGGTGTGGTGCTCTACGAGATGCTCACCGGCGGCAAGCCGCACACCGGCGGCTCCGCGGCGCAGATCCTCTACAGCCATCTGCACGACGACATCACCCCGCCCTCCGAGCTGGTGCCGGGCCTGGCGCCGGAGCTGGACGAGCTGGTCGCGGCGGCCACCGCCCGCGCCCCGCAGCAGCGCCCGCAGGACGCGGTGGCGCTGCTCGCCCGGGCCCGCGCGGCCCGCGCGCGGCTGACCGACGCACAGCTGGACGTCGTCCCGCCGCAGGCCAGGGAGGCGTCCGCGGACGACGAGCGGACGGACGTGATCCCGCGCCCGGCCGGCACCCAGCTCGCGCTGCCCGTCGAGGGCGAGGCGGAGCTGAACCGCACCAGCCGGCTGGAGATGCCGCCGGCGGACGCCGCACCCGAGGACGGCCGGACCACCCGGCTGCGCCCGGCGCCACCGGCGCACACCGCGCCCCCGGCCGGGGGGCGGCTCCGGCAGCGGCGGATCCTCACCCTCGTGGCGGCCGTGCTGCTGGTCCTGGGCATCGGCACCGGCGTCTGGTACATCAACGTCGGCCAGTTCACCCACGTCCCGGCGGTGCTGGACATGACGCAGGCCAAGGCCCAGAAGGCGCTGCACGACGAGGGACTGCGGGTGAAGGTCGAGCGCGGCTTCAGCCCCAACGTCCAGCGCGACCACGTGATGGCGACGAAGCCGGAGACCGGGCAGCGGATCCGCGGCAACGGCACGGTCACCCTGGTCGTCTCCCGTGGCCCGGAGAAGGTCACCATCCCCGACCTGGCCGGCACCCCGCTCGCGGACGCCCGGCGCAAGCTGCGCGACCTGGGCCTGGTGCCGGGCACCGAGACCCGGGCGTTCAGCGACGAGGTCGCCAAGGGGTCGGTGATCCGTACGGACCCGGCACCGGGCAGCACCCGGCGGCCGGACACCGCGGTGGCGCTCACCGTCAGCCGGGGCGCGCCGGTGGACGTGCCGAACGTGGTCGGCAAGGGCCGCCAGGACGCCGCGGCGGCGCTGCAGCAGGCCGGCTTCCGGGTGCAGTTCGCCGATCAGCCGGTCTTCGCGCCGCAGGACAAGGACAGCGTGGCCCGGCAGTCGCCCGGCGCCGGCGGCACCCTGGGCAAGGGCGAGACGGTCACCCTGACGCTCTCCAAGGGCCCGGAGATGGTCGCCGTGCCGGACGTCGGCGGGATGAACACCGCGGACGCCACCAAGGCGCTGACCGACCTCGGCTTCAAGGTCGCGGTGGACCGGCCGTTCCTGTTCCCGCAGGACAGCGTCGCGTCCCAGTCGGTCGCGGCCGGCGACCAGGCGCCCAAGGGCAGCACGATCACGATCCGGCTCAAGGGCGCGCTGTAGGAAGACCCGGTGGCCCGGGTGCCCCGCGGACGGCCGCGCGGCACCTGGCACCCTGGGAGGGTGAGTACTCCCCTGTCCCCCGAGGGCGCCGCCCTGCGCGCCCGCGCACGCAATCCGGTCGGCGGCCATGTGCCGGTGGCCGGCGGCCTGGCCAAGGTGGGCCTGTCGTACGCCCGGCAGCTCGGCTGCGAGGTCGTCCAGGTCTTCGTCGCCAATCCGCGCGGCTGGGCGACACCGCCCGGAAACCCCGAGCAGGATGCGGCGTTCCGCGAGCGCTGCGCCCAGGACGGCATCCCGGCCTATGTGCACGCGCCATACCTGATCAGCTTCGGGTCGCACACCCCGGCGACGGTCGAGAAGTCCGTGGCGTCGCTGCGCCACTCGCTGCGCCGCGGCCGGGAGATCGGCGCGCTCGGGGTGGTCGTGCACACCGGCTCGGCGACCGGCGGACGCCCGCGGGAGACGGCACTGGCACAGGTCAGGGAGCAGGTCCGGCCGCTGCTGGACGAGCTGACGCGGGACGACGACCCCTGGCTGCTGCTGGAGCCCACGGCCGGCCAGGGCTCCTCGCTGTGCGCGCTGGCGGAGGACCTGGGCCCGTACTTCGACGCGTTGGACCGGCATCCGCGGCTCGGGGTCTGCCTGGACACCTGTCACGCGTTCGCGGCCGGGCACGACATGGCGGCGCCGGGCGGGACGAAGGCGCTGCTGGACGAGTTGGTCGAGGTCACCGGCGAGGGCCGGCTGAAGCTGATCCACGCCAATGACTCCAAGGACGTGGTCGGCGCGCACAAGGACCGGCACGCGAACATCGGCGCCGGCCACATCGGCGCGGAGCCGTTCGCCGAGCTGTTCGCGCATCCCGCGACCGCCGGTGTGCCGTTGGTGATCGAGACCCCGGGCGGCGAGGAGGGCCACGCCGCGGACGTGGCGCGGCTGAAGGAACTGCGGCTGCCCTGAACCCGGCACGGGGCCGGGCGGGCCGGGCCTTCAGAGCTCCGGGCCCTCGCCCGGCTCCTCCTGGTAGGAGTAGCGCTGCTCGCGCCAGGGGTCGCCGAGGTTGTGGTAGCCGCGCTCCTCCCAGAAGCCGCGGCGGTCGGCCGTCATGTACTCGATGCCGCGGACCCACTTGGGGCCCTTCCAGGCGTAGAGGTGCGGCACGATCAGCCGGACCGGGAAGCCGTGTTCGGCGGTGAGCAGCTCGCCGGAGCGGTGGGTGGCGAACAGGCAGTCCTGCGCGCCGAAGTCGGTGAGCCGGAGGTTGGAGCTGAAGCCGTACTCGGCCCACACCATCACATGGGTGGCCTCGGGCGCGGGGGGCGCCAGCTCAAGGATCGTGCGGGTCAGCACCCCGCCCCATTCGGCGCCCAGCATGCTGAACTTGGTGACGCAGTGCATGTCGGCGACGACGGTGGTGTACGGGAGAGCCGTGAACTCCTCGTGGGTCCAGCAGTGCTTGGCACCGTCGGCGGTGGCGCCGAAGACCCGGAACTCCCAGCGCTCGGGCCGGAACTTCGGGACCGGTCCGTAGTGCGTCACCGGCCAGCCCCTCTGGAGCCGCTGTCCCGGAGGCAGCACAGGCTCCTCGTCGCGACTTTCCGGCTGGCCCATGCCCCCATGGTGTCAGACCGTACGGGGTGCCGATGACCAGGGCGGGATGGAATCGGGCAACTCGTGCTAAGTGTGAACTTACTGGACGGCCCGCTCAGGGCGGTGCAAGGATGCGCGGCACCTGCCCAGAACTCGCGTGAAAGGGGCCCGCAGCCATGCAGGGCGACCCCGAGGTCATCGAATTCCTCAACGAGCAGCTGACCGCGGAGCTGACCGCGATCAACCAGTACTTCCTGCACGCGAAGATGCAGGAGAACTTCGGCTGGTACAAGCTCGCCAAGTACACCCGCGCCGAGTCCTTCGACGAGATGAAGCACGCGGAGACGCTGACCGACCGCATCCTCTTCCTCGAAGGGCTGCCGAACTACCAGCGGCTGTTCCACGTCCGGGTCGGCCAGACCGTCACCGAGATGTTCCAGGCCGACCGGCAGATCGAGGTGGAGGCGATCGACCGGCTCAAGCGCGGCATCGAGGTCATGCGCGCGAAGGGGGACGTCACCTCGGCCAACATCTTCGAGGACATCCTGGCCGACGAGGAGCACCACATCGACTACCTCGACACCCAGCTGGAGCTGGTCGAGAAGCTCGGGGAGGCGCTCTACCTCGCCCAGGTGATCGAGCAGCCGAGCTGACGGCCCGGCGCGATGCACATCGACGGGGCGCCCCAGGGGGCTACGCGGCCGCCCGGAGGCCCGCGGGCGCCGGTGCGGCCACCTCCGCGGCCAGCGGCCCGGAAGACGCGGCCGGCACCTCGGGCGCCGGACTCCACGGCTCGGACTCCGACCGCAGCGCGTCGGGGGCGCCGCTGTCGATCAGCTCGCGACGGGGGCACGCACCGCGACCCAGCAGCGCCTGGATGCGCCGGACGCAGCTGCCGCAGTCGGTGCCGGCCTTGCACGCGGAGGCGACCTGGCGGGGCGTGCAGGCGCCCCGGTCCGCGTGCTCGCGGACCTGCTGCTCGGTGATGCCGAAGCAGGAGCAGACGTACACGCGGGGTCACCTCCGTAAGGGCGCCTCGGACGATCCCGGTGATCGACAGTGAGGTAACCCTTACCTTACCCGTGACGGCGGGCGCGCAACAATGCGCGGCGACGCAGTGGGGCGCGGATCACAGGATCCGCGCCCCACACGTCGTTCGGCAACCGTCACTGGTCGCGGTACATCTCCGCCACCAGGAAGGCCAGGTCCAGCGACTGGCTGCGGTTGAGCCGCGGGTCGCAGGCCGTCTCGTAGCGCTGGTGCAGGTCGTCGACGAAGATCTCGTCGCCGCCGCCCACGCACTCGGTGACGTCGTCACCGGTCAGCTCGACGTGGATGCCGCCCGGGTGCGTGCCGAGGGCCTTGTGGACCTCGAAGAAGCCCTTGACCTCGTCCAGCACGTCGTCGAAGCGACGGGTCTTGTGACCCGAGGCCGCCTCGAAGGTGTTGCCGTGCATCGGGTCGCAGATCCACACGACCTGCGCGCCGGAGGCGGTGACCTTTTCCACCAGGTCGGGCAGCTTCTCGCGGATCTTGTCCGCGCCCATCCTGGTGATGAAGGTCAGGCGGCCCGGCTCGCGGTCCGGGTCGAGCCGGTCGATCAGGGTGAGCGCGTCCTCCACGGTGGACGTGGGGCCGAGCTTGACGCCGATCGGGTTGCGGACCCGGGAGGCGAACTCGATGTGCGCGCCGTCCAGTTGGCGGGTGCGCTCGCCGATCCAGACCATGTGGCCCGAGACGTCGTAGAGGTTCCCGGTGCGGGAGTCCACGCGGGTCAGCGCCGACTCGTAGTCCAGGATCAGCGCCTCGTGCGAGGAGTAGAACTCCACGGTCCGGAACTCCTCCGGGTCCACCCCGCAGGCGTTCATGAAGTTCAGCGCCCGGTCGATCTCGCGCGCCAGCGCCTCGTACCGCTGGCCGGAGGGCGAGGACTTCACGAAGTCCTGGTTCCAGGCGTGCACCTGGCGCAGGTCGGCGTAGCCACCGGTGGTGAAGGCGCGGACGAGGTTCAGCGTCGCCGCGGAGGCGTGGTACATCCGCTTGAGGCGCTGCGGGTCCGGGATGCGGGCCGCCTCGGTGAACTCGAAGCCGTTGACGGAGTCGCCGCGGTAGGTCGGCAGGGTCACCCCGTCACGGGTCTCGGTCGGCTTGGAGCGCGGCTTGCTGTACTGGCCGGCGATCCGACCGACCTTGACCACCGGGACGGACCCGGCGTAGGTCAGCACGGCGCCCATCTGGAGGAGCGTCTTGAGCTTGTTGCGGATGTGCTCGGCGGAGACGGCGTCGAACGCCTCCGCGCAGTCGCCGCCCTGAAGCAGGAACGCCTCACCTCGGGCGACCGCGCCCAGGCGCTCGCGCAGCTGGTCGCACTCGCCCGCGAAGACGAGCGGCGGATAGGACTCGAGCTCCGCGATCACATCGCGCAGAGCCTCTTGGTCCGGCCAGTCAGGCTGCTGCGCCGCGGGCAGGTCTCGCCAGGTGTTGCCACCGGCGTGGGATTCAGCGTTCACGGTCACACCCCCACATTACGGGGTCCCCGAGCCGTGTCCGTCCGCCATCCGGACTGTGAGACGCCGCGTGGTCGACGATCCGATAGGGTGCCGGCCATGCAGACGCGACCGACCATGAACATGGACTGGTGGTGGACCGCCCAGCCGGCGGCCCACTGATTCGCGTACGCATCCCACAGACCGCGAAGGCCGCCCGAGGGGCGGCCTTCGGTGTTCCCACGGCCGTTCCCTCCGCACCGGAAGCTCTCCCGGAAGGAACCGCCCATGCACCTCGCACCCCAGGCCGCACCCGACACCGCCGCCACGCTCGTCCAGCGGCTGCTCGACCCCGCCTGCCCGCCGTTCGCCCTGCTCCGCCGCCGCGCCCCCGGCCGGGACGGGGGCACCGTCGAGGTGCTGATCGGCGAGGTGACCGAGGTCGAGCGGCTGGCCGACATCCCGCTCGGCGCGGGCGTGCCGGACGCCCCGGTCACCGACGCGCTGACCCTGGTCCCGTTCCGGCAGATCCGCGAGCGCGGCTTCCGGGCGCACGACGACGGCACCCCGCTGGCCGTGCTGCGCCCGGCCGAGTGCCACGAACTGCCGCTGGACGCGCTGCTGACGGCGCTCCCGGCGCACGACGTCCGGGTGGACGACGGGGCCTTCGACGTCACCGACGCGGCCTACGCGGAGATCGTCGACCGGGTGGTGCGGGAGGAGATCGGCACCGGCGAGGGCGCCAACTTCGTCATCCGCCGGACCTTCGAGGGCACGATCCCCGACTTCTCGGCGGCCGACGCGCTGGCGCTGTTCCGGCGGCTGCTGGCCGGCGAGCGCGGGGCGTACTGGACCTTCGTGGTGCACCGGCCCGGCGTGCGCACGCTGGTCGGCGCCAGCCCGGAGGTGCACGTCCGGGCCACCGGCGGCACCGTCGTGATGAACCCGATCAGCGGGACCTACCGCTACCCGGCCGAGGGCCCCACCGCGGAGGGCCTGCTGGCGTTCCTCGGCGACCGCAAGGAGGTCGAGGAGCTGTCGATGGTGGTCGACGAGGAACTGAAGATGATGTGCACCGTCGGCGACCAGGGCGGGGTGGTCGTCGGCCCGCGGCTCAAGGAGATGGCGCACCTCGCGCACACCGAGTACGAGCTGCGCGGCCGCTCCACCCTGGACGTGCGGGAGGTCCTCAAGGAGACGATGTTCGCGGCGACGGTCACCGGGTCGCCGGTGCAGAACGCCTGCCGGGTGATCGAGCGGCACGAGCCGGTCGGCCCGGACGGCCGCGGGCGGGGCTACTACGCCGGCGCGCTGGCGCTGATCGGCCGGGACGCGACCGGGGCGCAGACGCTGGACTCCCCGATCCTGATCCGCACCGCGGACATCGACGGCGGGGACGCGCGAGGGCGGCTGCGGGTGCCGGTCGGCGCCACCCTGGTCCGCGCCTCCGACCCGGCCGGCGAGGTCGCCGAGACGCACGCCAAGGCGGCCGGCGTGCTCACCGCGCTGGGGGTCCGGCCGACGCCCGTGCGGGCCGCGGCCGGGCCGGCGCCGCGGCTGGCCGACGACCCGCGGGTGCGGGCCGCGCTGGACGCCCGCCGGGCCGACCTGGCGCCGTTCTGGCTGCGGATGCAGACCACCGCCGGGGACGGCGCGCCGTCGACCGGGCTGCGCGGCCACGCCCTGGTGGTCGACGCCGAGGACACCTTCACCGCGATGCTGGCGCACCTGCTGCGCACCTCGGGGCTGACGGTGACGGTCCGCCGCTACGACGAGCCGGGGCTGCGCGCTGCGGCCCTGGCGCACCAGGGTCCGGTGGTGCTGGGCCCGGGGCCGGGCAACCCGTCCGACATCGCCGACCCCAAGATGCGGTTCCTGCGGTCCCTGACCTCCGACCTCGTGGCGGCGCACCGCCAGGGCCTTCTCGGGGTCTGCCTCGGCCACGAACTGCTCGCCGCGGAGCTGGGGTTGGAGATCGTCCGCAAGGAGGTCCCGTTCCAGGGCGCGCAGGAGCGGATCGACTTCTTCGGGCGGCCCGAGACGGTGGGCTTCTACAACACCTTCACGGCCCGCTGCGACGACCGGACGGCGGCCGAACTGGCCATGCACCGCATCGAGTTGAGCCGGGACGAGGCCACCGGGGAGGTGCACGCGCTGCGCGGCCCGGGCTTCGCGGGGGTGCAGTTCCACCCCGAGTCGGTGCTGACCCTGGACGGCGCGGCGGTCACCGCACAGCTGCTGGCAGCTGTCCTCGTGTGACCAGCAGGTGTTCGCTGGTGCGGCCGGCCAGATGGTCCTCCACGTTGGCCACGGTGGTCCGGATGATCTGGCCGACCGCTTCCTCGGTGAAGTACGCCTGGTGCGAGGTGACCAGCACGTTCGCGAAGGTCATCAGCCGGGCCAGGGTGTCGTCGCCGACCACGTCCAGCGACTTGTCGTAGAAGAACAGCCCGGCCTCCTCCTCGTAGACGTCCAGGCCGACGCCGGTGAGCCGGCGTGCCTTGAGCGTCTCGACCAGGGCAGCGGTGTCGATCAGCCCACCGCGGCTGGAGTTGACCAGGATCGCGTCGTCCTTCATGGCGGCCAGCGCGGCGGCGTCGACCAGGTGCCGGGTGTCGTCGGTCAGCGGGACGTGCAGGCTGATCAGGTCCGCCTCGGCGAACAGCCGCTCCCGGGGGACGTAGCGCATGCCCAGCGCCGCGCACTCCGGGTTCTCGACGAGGTCCCACCCCAGCAGCTGCATCCCGAAGCCGTGGGCGATCCGGGCGAAGGCGGTGCCGATCTTGCCGGTGCCGAGCACCCCGGCCGTCCGGCCGTGCAGATCGCGGCCCATCAGGCCGTCCAGCCGGAAGTCGAAGTTGCGGGTGCGGTTGGCGGCCGGCACCAGATGCCGGTTCACCGCCAGCGCCAGCAGCCACGCGAACTCCGCGACCGCGTACGGGGAGTACGCGGAGACCCGGCCGATGGTCATGGCCAGATCGGCCGCGGCCTCCAGATCGATGTTGTTGAAGCCGGTGGAGCGCTGGGCGACCATCTTGGTGCCGCCGGCCGCGAGGGTCTGCAGCACCTCGGCGCTCAGGTCGTCGTTGACGCTGGTGGAGACGACCTCGTAGCCGCGGGCGATGGGGGCGGTGTCGCGGTCGAGGAAGACGTCCAGGCAACGGACCTGGTGGCGGCCCGCGAACGCCTGCTCCAGGATCGGCCGCTCATCCGCCTGCACGCCGAATGCGACGATCTCCACGTTCTCCTCCGGTTCTCCCCCGCCGGCGGCGGCGCCCCGCGGAGGCAATGGGCCGGATATGTCGCGTCATGGCGAATATACGGCCCATCGCCCGGCGGTGCCGCCCGAGGCGCGGCCGGTGGCGCTCGGTCGGCGGCCGGCGGCCGGCGGCCGAGCGCGACGGAGGTCAGCCGAAGAAGACGCCGACCTCGGCGTAGAGCGCCGGATCGACGGTCTTCAGCTTGGCGGTCGCCTCCGACAGCGGTACCCGCACGATGTCGGTGCCGCGCAGCGCGACCATCGTGCCGTAGTCGGCGTCCCGCACCGCGTCGATGGCGTGCAGCCCGAAGCGGGTGGCCAGCCAGCGGTCGAAGGCGCTGGGGGTGCCGCCGCGCTGGGTGTGGCCGAGGACGGTGGTCCGGGCCTCCTTGCCGGTGCGCGCCTCGATCTCCTTGGCCAGCCACTCGCCGACGCCGGACAGCCGGACGTGCCCGAAGGAGTCGGTGCTGCCGTCCTTGAGCACCATGTCGCCGTCCTTGGGCATGGCGCCCTCGGCCACCACCACGATCGGCGCGTAGCTGGCCTTGAAGCGGGACTCGATCCAGCGGCAGACCTCGTCGACGTCGAAGCGCTGCTCGGGGATGAGGATGACGTTGGCGCCGCCGGCCAGACCGGAGTGCAGCGCGATCCAGCCGGCGTGCCGGCCCATCACCTCGACGACCAGCACCCGCATGTGGGATTCGGCGGTGGTGTGCAGTCGGTCGATGGCCTCGGTGGCGACCCCGACCGCGGTGTCGAAGCCGAAGGTGTAGTCCGTGGCCGACAGGTCGTTGTCGATGGTCTTGGGCACGCCGACGCAGGGGACGCCGTACTCCGTGAAGAGCCGGGAGGCGACGCCGAGGGTGTCCTCGCCGCCGATCGCGATCAGCGCCTCGACCTCGTGCTTGGCAAGCGTCTCCTTGATCCGGCGGACCCCGTCCTCCTCCTTGAAGGGGTTGGTCCGCGACGAGCCGAGGATGGTGCCGCCGCGGGGCAGGATGCCGCGCACCGCCGGGATGTCCAGCCGCATGCTGCGGCCCTCCAACGGCCCGCGCCAGCCGTCCCGGAACCCGACGAAGTCGTATCCGTACTCCTGGGTGCCCTTGCGGACGATGCCCCTGATCACCGCGTTCAGACCCGGGCAGTCGCCGCCGCCGGTCAGTACTCCGACCCGCATCGCTTCACCTTCATCCCGTCCGTGGCCGCCGTACGGCCGTCCGTGAGCGTAACGCCGGTCACGCTAATGGTGACCTGGGTCACTCCGGGATGGGGTGTGCGTCGATCCCCGCCAATTGCACGGGAGTTGACACGAGGTGTTCACCCTTACGAGCGCAGGCGCGCGGCCCGTGCGGGCGGACGACGGGCGCCTCAGACGCCGTCGAGGCCGCGCTCTATCGCGTACCGCACCAGCTCGACGCGGTTGTGCAACTGGAGCTTGCCCAGGGTGTTCTGGACGTGGTTCTGCACCGTGCGGTGCGAGATGACCAGCCGCTCGGCGATCTGCTTGTACGAGAGCCCCTTGGCGACCAGGCGCAGCACCTCGGTCTCCCGCTCCGTCAGCCGGGGGGCGTCCGGTTCGTCGGCGGCCGCGGGGGACGGCTCCGTCGCCAGCCGGCGGTACTCGCCGAGGACCAGGCCGGCCAGGCCCGGGGTGAAGACCGGATCGCCGACGGCGGTGCGGCGGACCGCGTCCAGCAGTTCCTCGGTGCTGGCCGACTTCAGCAGATAGCCGGTGGCGCCGGACTTCACCGCCTCCAGGACGTCGGCGTGCTCGCCGCTGGCGGAGAGCACCAGCACCCGCAGCGACGGATTGCCGCCGACCAGTTCCTTGCACACCCGGACGCCGGGCAGCCCCGGCAGATTGAGGTCCAGGACCAGCACGTCGGGCGCCGTCGCCTGGGCCCGGCGCACCGCCTGGAGGCCGTCTCCGGCCGTCGCCACCACGTCGAACCCGGCCTCCGCCAGGTCGCGGGCGACCGCGTCCCGCCACATCGGGTGGTCGTCGACCACCATGACCCGCAGGCCCGTCTCGTCACTCACGCGCGCGCTCTCCCCCGTCGTCCGCCCTCGGGCGCGGTGCCCTTGGGAACCTTCAGCTCCACTTCCGTGCCCTGGCCGGGGACCGAGAGCCACTCGGCGCTGCCGCCCAACTCCCGCAGCCGGCCGCGGATCGACAGCGCCACCCCGAGGCGGCCCTCGCGCTCGGCCGCGGCGAGCCGGCCCTCAGGAATGCCGGGCCCCTCGTCGCGCACCGTGACGAGCACCGCGTCCGGTTCGTCCTCCACCAGGATCCACGCGCGGGCGTCGGCCCCCACGTGCACCCGTACATTGTCCAGCGCGGCACTGACAGCGGCGGCCAGCTCCACCGCGGCGGCGGCCGGCAGCTCGACCGGGGAGCCCGGGCCGGAGAGCGTCACCCCGGCCCCGGCGTCCGGGGCGAGCAGCACCATCAGGTCGCAGGGGCCGGCCGGCAGCGGGCCGGGGTCCGCCGGGCGGGCCGCGGGCGCGGCGTCCTGGGGGACGTCCAGCACCGTCCGCTGCCGGGGCACCAGCCCGCCGGCGATCAGGGTGCGCAGCGCCACCTCCTGCTCGCCCGCCATCCGGCCCAGCTCGGCCGCCTCGCCGCCGAGCGCGGCACCGCGCCGCTGCACCATGGCGAGCACCTGGAGCACGCCGTCGTGGATGTCGCGGGCCAGCCGCTCCCGCTCGCGGGTGGCGGCCTCGATCTGGAGGGCGTGGGCCAGGGTGCGCTCACTGGCCCGCGCCACCTCGACGACATAGCCGATGGCGACGCTGGCCACCCACACCAGCACCACGTTGTGGACGGTGTCCCGGGCCAGCTCCTGGCGCTCGACGAGGTTGACCACCGCCACGATGCTGGAGGCCACCGCGGCCCACCGCCAGCCGCCCTTGATGGCGAAGCCCAGGACGGCCCCCGCCGTCCAGATGGACGGCAGCGTCGGGGCGCCGCCCATGATGCGGGCGTGGGTGTCGATCACGGACGTCAGCAGGATGCCGCCGACCGCGAAGCCGAGGTCGGCGAGGAGGAACTGCCGGGTGCAGCGCTCCGGGGACGTCGTACGGCGCCAGGTCAGCGCCGTCCAGAGGGTGAGCGCGGCCATGTAGGCGGCGGCGCCCAGCGGGTGCGCGTAGCGCGGATAGGCGACCGCGGACAGGCCCAGCACATAGACCAGGGTCAGGATGCGGTAGCCGGTGAGCGCCCGCCACAGCGGCAGCTCGACGGACATCCGCAGCGTCTTCCGGCCCCCGCCGGGTGCCGCGCCCCGGCCGCCCTTCACCTCGCCGCCCTCGGCCCGGACGTCCTCTATGTCGGCATCCTTCATGCGGGCTACCCCCACCCCTCACCGGGGCCGCACCGCCCCGGCCTTCGCCTTAAGCCTTCTTCTGCGCCTCCGCGGCCTTGGCCGCCTCGGCGATCTGCCGCTTGGCGGCGGTCGCGTAGATGTCGACGTACTCCTGGCCCGAGAGCTTCATGATCTCGTACATCACCTCGTCGGTGATCGAGCGCAGGATGTAGCGGTCGCCCTCCATGCCCTGGTAGCGGCTGAAGTCCAGCGGCTTGCCGATCCGGATGCCGGGCCGGACCATCTTCGGCAGGACCTTGCCGGGCGGCTGCACCTTCTCGGTGTCGATCATCGCGACCGGGATGACCGGCGCCCCGGTGGCCAGTGCCACCCGCGCCAGGCCGCCCGGCTTGCCGCGGTAGAGCCGCCCGTCCGGGGAGCGGGTGCCCTCCGGGTAGATGCCGAACAGCTCGCCGCGCTCCAGCACCTCGATCCCGCTCTTGATCGCCGCCTCGCCCGCGCCGCGCGCGCCCGAACGGTCCACCGGGAGCTGCCCGACGCCCTTGAAGAACGCGGCGGTCAACTTCCCCTTGACCCCCGGGGAGGTGAAGTACTCGGCCTTGGCGATGAAGGTGACCTTGCGGTCCAGCACCGCGGGCAGGAAGAACGAGTCCGAGAAGGACAGGTGGTTGCTCGCGAGGATCGCCGGACCCTCGGCGGGAACGTTCTCGATGCCTTCCACCCAGGGACGGAACGCGAGCCTGAGCGGACCGCCGATGGAAAACTTCATTGCGCCGTAGATCAACCGACTGCCTCCTGTGTCTGACGCAATGACCTTAACCCCCTCGCGGCACGCCGGGGGCCGCGGCGGGCCACGAGACCGCGCGCGGGCCCGCCGCGGGCCGCACACGGGTCCCGCCCGGGGCGTCCGCGCCCCGCGCGGGTCCCTCGGCCCGCTCCCGGTGCAGGCACCGGCACCACTGGAGCGGCCGTCGCCACGCCCCCTGGTGGAGCCACGGCCCTACCCCGCCGCGGTCACTCCGCGTACCCTTAAGTAACCCGCGAGTCCCCTCATCGATCGGAGTTCCCCGGTGCCGCTCCTCCCCGGAGCCGAGCCGTTCCGCCGCGACGGCGGAGAGGTCGGCGTCCTCGTCTGCCACGGCTTCACCGGCTCCCCGCAGTCCATCCGCCCCTGGGCCGAGTACCTCGCCGACCGGGGGCTGACCGTCAGCGCGCCGCTGCTGCCCGGCCACGGCACACGGTGGGAGGACATGCAGCTCACCACCTGGCAGGACTGGTACGCCGAGGTCGACCGGGAGCTGCGCGCGCTGACCGAGCGCTGCACCAAGGTCTTCGTCTGCGGACTGTCCATGGGCGGCGCGCTGGCGCTGCGACTGGCCGCCCGGCACGGCGACGCGATCAGCGGCGTGGCCGTGGTCAACCCGGGCAACAAGGTCCACGACGCGGCGGCGCCGCTGCTGCCCGTCCTGCGCCACGTCGTCCGCACGACCAAGGGGATCGCGAGCGACATCGCCAAGCCCGGTGCGGTGGAGGTCGGTTACGACCGGGTGCCGCTGCACGCCGCGCACTCGCTGCGGCGGTTCTTCGAGCTGGTCGACTCCGAACTCCCGCGCGTCACCCAGCCGTTGCTGGTGCTGACCAGCCGCCAGGACCACGTCGTCCCGCCCGTCGACTCCGAGCGCATCCTCAGCAGGGTCTCCTCCGACGACGTCCGGCACGAGGTGCTGGAGCGCAGCTACCACGTCGCCACGCTCGACCACGACGCGGAGCGGATCTTCCAGGACACCTACTCCTTCATCACCCGACTCGCCCCCGAGGCCCGGCCGGACACGGTCCAGGAGGGGACGGCGGCCAGTGGCGGAGCGTAGCCCCCGCGACCCCCGGGACCCACTCGACGAGGAGGCCGCGTGGGCCGAGATCGTCGCGGGTTACGGCGAGCGGCCGGAGTTCCCGGGCACCGGGGAGCGGCCGGAGCGCACCGCGCCGGCGGACGAGGACGCCCCGGACTCCCCCGCCCCGCGCCCCGCCGACGGCGCGCCCGGCGAGGACTCCCCGTCGCGCCCCGGCAGCTTCGTGGTCTACGCCCCCGGTGTGGGCCCGCGCGACTGGACCCCCGAGAAGTCTTCCGACGACGACTTCGACGAGACCGACGAGGGCCACTTCACCCCGCCCGAGCCACCGCCGCTGCCGCAGGCCGACACCACCACCAAGTTCGCCTGGATCGCGGTCCTCGGCGGCCCGCTGCTGCTGCTCGGCATGGTCGTCTTCCAACAGCCGCTCACCTGGTGGGCCGCGGTGCTGGGCATCGGCGGCTTCCTGGGCGGCCTGGCCACCCTCTTCGCCCGGATGGCGGGCGACCGGGACGACGACGATGACATGCCGGGCAGCGGGGCGGTGGTCTAGGGCCCTGTCCGCCGGCCGGTCCTGAAGCCGGGGACCGGCCGGGGTCAGCCGCCGGCCGGCACCCGGAGCGCGGCCAGCACCGGCAGGTGGTCCGAGGCGGCCAGCAGGTCGGCCGTGCGCAGGCCCGGCAGCTCGCGCGGCACCCCGCACCCCAGGACCTCGACGCCGTCGGTGGTGAACACCGCGTCGATCCGCTGCCGCGGCCGGTGCGGCGTGGAGGTGTGCTCCCCGCCCCACGGCTCGGCCGCCCAACCGTCCCTGAGCAGCCCCGTGATCCGCCGGAAGCTCCGCCCGTCCGGCCGGTCGTTGAGGTCGCCGCCGACGACCGTGTGCGGGACGCCCAGCCCGGCGACCCGCTCCAGCAGCAGCCCGGCCTGGCTGTACCGCTCCCGCGCGTCGAGGCTGAGGTGGCAGCTGACGGCCCCGAGCCGGGCCCCGGCGAAGCGGAGCACGGCGGTGGCCAGGCCGCGCTGGTGCAGGCCGGGGGTGCGGGGCAGCAGGACGTCCTCGGTGCGCTCCACGTGGGCGCGGAGGTGGGCCAGGATCATCGGCCCCGCGGTGCTGGCACCGCCGGTGACGTACACCAGGCCGCTGGCCCGGGCGAGGCGCTCGGCGGCCTTGCGCCAGCGGAAGAAGCGCGGCGCCTCCTGGACGAGCACGAGATCGGGGGCGCAGGCCCGGATGACCCGGGCCAGCGCCGCCTGATCGTCGCGCATCGAGCGGATGTTGTAGCTGAGCACCCGGACGACCGCGGAACCGTCCGCCTCGGTGGCGGAGGCCGGAAGTCCGGCGACGGGGGCCGTCGCGGCGGTGCCGCGGGCGGGGTCCGTCCCACCGGACGCGGTCCGTCCGGGGTGCTCGGCCGCCATCCGCGTCAGCCCTGGCGCGCCAGGTCGGCGGCGCCGACCAGTCCGGCCTTGCCGCCGAGTTGGGCGGCGAGCACCTGGGCGTGCGGCCGGTACTGGTTGCCGACCAGCCAGCGGCGGAAGGACTTGCGGATCGGTTCGAGGACCAGCTCGCCCTCGTCCGAGACCCCGCCGCCGACGATGAAGGCGGACGGGTCGAAGAGCGAGGCCAGGTCGGCGAGGCCGGCGCCGGCCCAACGGGCCAGTTCGCGGAACGAGTCGATGGCGACCGGGTCTCCCTGACGGGCGGCGGCGCTGATGTGCTTGCCCTCGATGCCCTCGGGGGTGCCGTCGCCGAGCGCGAGCAGCGCCGTGGCGGCCTCCGGCGTGGCGAAGGCGCGCTGCCGGGCGTAGCGCAGCAGGGCCCGGCCGGAGGCGTACTGCTCCCAGCAGCCCTGGCTGCCGCAGCCGCACAGCAGGCCGTCGGGGACGACTCGGATGTGGCCGAACTCGGCGGCGACGCCGAACCGGCCGCGGCGCAGCTTGTTGCCGATGATGATGCCGCCGCCCAGGCCGGTGCCGAGGGTGATGCAGATGACGTCGCTGTGGCCCTGGCCGGCGCCGAAGCGGTACTCGCCCCAGGCCGCGGCGTTGGCGTCGTTCTCGACGACGACGGGGAGGCCGACGCGCTGCTCGACCTTGTCCTTGAGCGGCTCGTGGCGCCAGTCGATGTTCGGGGCGAACAGGACGGTGGCCCGCTTCTCGTCGACGTAGCCGGCGGCGCCGATGCCGACGGCCTCGACGTGGTGGCCGGCACCGACCGTGCGGATGGCGTCGGCGATGGCCTCGGTCAGCGCGTCGGTGGCCTGCGGGGTCGGAACCTTGCACGTCTCAAGGATCGAACCCTCTTCGTCGACCACGCCGGCCGCGATCTTCGTGCCGCCGATGTCGACGCCGATGGTGAGTCCCATGTGTCCCTCAGTTTTCGCTCGAACCCCGCCGTGAACCACCGTACCGGAGGCAGGGGGAGCTTCCTCGCCGGTCAGGGCCACTGAGGCGGGGTATCTCCCACGCGTCGAGGCGGTGGGAGGCGTCAGTCGAGGTCGATGCGCTCGGTGCCGGCGGGGCCGTCGTCGCGAGGATCGGCGGCCCGGCCCTCGGGGCGGTCGTCGGCGCTCTCTCCGCGGGTCCAGCGGCCTTCGCTGCCGGTCACCGCCGAGCGGTAGGCGGCGAGGAGTTCGGAGCCGGCCGCGGCGAGGTGGTCGAAGACGTCGGGGTTGCGCTCGATGACCGGCTCGACGACGGCCTTGGCCTGCCGCAGCAGCCCGCCCACCGCGCTGCTGGCGGCCGTTCCGCCGAGCGCGCCGGGCAGCTGGATGGCGGCGAGCTTGTCGGTCACCGCCTCGGCGAGCCGGCGGAACTCCTCGGCGGCGCTGCCCGGCTGGGGGCCGTACTCGTTCCGGCGGCGGGCCTGTTCCGCGGCGAGGTCCTCGGCGCAGGCCGTCTCCCAGGCGTCGGCTTCCGGCTCGGCGCGGTGGTCGGCGGGGCGCTCGGTGGCATCACTCATGACGGACTCCGTGGACTCCTGCAGGCGGTACGGACGGGACGGTGCCCGGGGGCACTGTCGTAAGGCACGTAGGGCGCCGTCGTGCGCGCGGCAGCACGGCGAGGGCGTGTTACGACGTTACCCGAACGGGGGTGCCGGAATCAGTCGCTCGGCGCGGTCCGGGGCCACAGTCCCGGGTCCGGGGTGAAGCGGATCTCCAGGGCGCCGTCGCGCAGAGCCGCGCCGGAGACGGTGCAGCGGCGCAGCGCCGAGGGCAGCGTCCGGATCCGGCGGAAGCGGCCGACGGTCACCACGATCTCGTCGCCGCGGCGCACCAGGCCGAGGCCGTCCCGCTCGGCGCCCGGCAGCGGCACCCGCCAGACGAGGATGCCCTCGATCGCCAGCCGGTCCTCGACGGTCCAGGGGTCGGCGGCCGGCGGCGGAGGGTGCACGGCGCCGGCCGGTCCGTCGATCAACTCGTCGAGCTCCGCCACGCCCTGAGGGTCGCGGCCCAGGTGGGGCACCTCGTGGACGGGGACGTCGGGGAACTCCTCACGCAGCGCCTTCAGGGCGGTCTGCTGGCTGCCGGAGAGGCCGGCGAGGAAGGGGTCGGCGGAGCCGGTGGGCAGCAGCCGGTTGACCAGCACGCCGTCGGTGCGGCGGCCGTGCAGCGCGAGGCCGGCGCGGAGGGTGCGCAGGGTGGCGTTGGCGACCGGGCCGGCGTCGGTGACCAGCCGCACGGAGGTGCCGGGGGCGTCCACCACCCGCTGGACGGCGGCGAGTTCGCTCTCCCAGCGCTCGGCGGCCTCGTACAGCTTCTGGGCCGGCATGGGGACGCCGGCGAGCTGGGCGAGGACCGGGCGCAGCGCGCGGGCCGCCTGGCGTTCGGGCGGCAGCAGACGGCGGAGGTAGCGGCGGACCTGCGCGGGCAGGGCCAGCAGCCGGATCGTTTCGGCCGCCGGCGGCATGTCGACGACCAGCAGGTCCCAGGCGTCCGAGGCGTGCTCGGCGCGCAGTGCGTGCAGCAGCGCGAAGGACTCGGAGCCGGGGAGCTCGGTGAGTTCGTCCTCGTCGAGCGGGGCCGCACCGAGCAGGTCGAGGGCGGCGCCGGCGCGCTCCTGGAAGGCGAGGAACTCCTGGCGGAACCGGTCGGCGGGGTCGATACGGCGGGCGTACAGGCCGGGGGCCGAGGCTATCGGCGCGGGTCCGGCGACGCCGGGGCGCGCGCCGAGGACCGCCTCCGGGGCGCTGCTCTGGGTGGTGAGCAGAAGGGTCCGCGCGCCCTGTCGGGCACCGGCCAGGGCGGTCGCGGCGGCGAGGGTGGTGCGGCCCGCGCCGCCGGGGCCGGTGACGAGGACGGTCCGCACGCTCAGTGCTTCTCGGCCTCGTCGGCGGTCGCGGCACCGGATGCCGCGGAGCCGCTCTCGACCCGCTTCTTCAGGCCGGCCAGCGCCCGGTCGATGATGACCTTCTCGGCCTTGCGCTTGATCATCCCGAGCATCGGGATCTTGACGTCGACGGTGAGCTGGTAGGTGACCTCGGTACGGGTGCCGCCCTCCAGGGCGGTGAGCCGGTAGGAGCCGTCGAGGACCCGCAGCATCTGCGACTTGACGAGCGACCAGCTGACCTCGTTCTCCCCGGTCCAGGCGTAGGCGAGGGTGTGGTCGTCCTTGATGGCGCCGGCGTCCAGCACCAGGCGCACCTTCTCCGCGCGGCCCCGGTCGTCGGTGGCCAGGATCTCGGCCTCCTTGACCTCCCCGGTCCACTCCGGGTAGCGGTCGAAGTCGGCGATCACTCCCATCACCTCGGCCGGTGCCGCCTCGATCGTGATGTTCGAGCTGGTGTGTTCGGCCATCGCCCTGACTCCTCCATGCCGATTCGTGCCGGTCCGCCGACTTTTCCCCGAGCTCCCGGCTCCGCCCCCGAGCTCCCGGCCGCTCCCCCGGCTTCGGCTGCGCGCGAGCAGGGGGTCGGTGAGCCGAGGGACCCCCAGTGAGCCGGGGAGAACCCGTTACGCGGTGTCTCTGCTGCTGAAGGCTACCGCGCGGCGGAACCCGGACCGACACCAGCGGGCCGGTCGCCGCGGGCCGGCCGCGCCGCCGCCGTCGGCCTCACCACTCCAGCACGTAGGGCCGGCCGGTCGCGTTGAAGTGCCCGACATTGACGCATTCCGTACCGCCGATCCGGACCCGGTGGGCGAGCGGCTGGTGGACGTGGCCGAACAGGGCGTAGCGCGGCCGGGTGGTGCGGATGGCGTGCAACAGGGCCGCGCTGCCGCGTTCGAAGCGGCGGGCGACGGTGTCGTAGCAGAGCTCGGGGACGTCCGGCGGGATGTGGCTGCACAGCACGTCCACGTCGCCGATCGCCTCGACCTTGGCGACGTACTCCTCGTCGCTGATCTCGTACGGCGTCCTCATCGGCGAGGTCAGGCCGCCGCCGACGAAACCGAAGACCCGGCCGCCGATCTCCACCCGCTCCCCGTCGAGGACGGTGGTGCCGGGCCCGGCGTACTCGGACCACAGACGCGGTATGTCGACGTTGCCGTAGGTGGCGTAGGTGGGGGTGGGGAACGCGGCGAAGAGGTCGGCGTACTGGCGGCGGACCGCGGCCTCGATGACCGCCTCCCGGCCGGCACCGCTGCGGTCCAGCTCGGCCCAGAGCCGTCGGCCGAGCTCCCGGGCCTCGCCGAAGCGGCGGGCGGTGCGCAGTTCGACCAGGGCGTCGGCGTTGGCGACGCCGAAGAGGTCGGGGAAGATCCCGCGCGAGTGGTCCGCGTAATCGAGGAAGAGGACCAGGTCGCCGAGGCAGACCAGGGCGTCGGCCCCGTCCCCGGCCGCCGCCAGGTCCCGGCTGTTCCCATGGACGTCACTGACCACATGCACGCGCATGGCGTCACCCTAGATCGCGCCGGGCGGCGGAGGGGAGGCGGAGGGGGCCCTTGGTTACTTTCGGGTCACCACGGGGCTGGTCTAGTCTGCGCGGTGCAGTCCCCATGACGTGTCCCCAGCATGTGACGCATCGAACATCTGGCCGTAACCCCCTATCCCAAAAGCAATACCGATGGGTAACGTCCGGGCCGTCCAATCCCCCCGCATGATCATGGACCGCAGCCGGTGCGCACACAGCGTCGTGGTGCCGGCGCTTTCGAGGAGCAGCAGTCTTGCGCGAGTTCAGCCTTCCGGCCCTGTACGAGGTCCCCGCGGACGGCAATCTGACGGACCTGATCCGCCGCAACGCCGCACAGTACCCGGATGTCGCGGTCCTGGGACGCAAGGTGGACGGCACCTGGCAGGACGTCACCGCCGCCACCTTCCTCGCCGAGGTCCGGGCCGCCGCCAAGGGGCTGATGGCCGCCGGTGTCCGGCCGGGCGACCGGGTCGGGCTGATGTCGCGCACCCGTTACGAGTGGACGCTGCTGGACTTCGCGATCTGGAGCGCCGGCGCCATCACCGTCCCCGTCTACGAGACCAGCTCCGCCGAGCAGATCCAGTGGATCCTCGGAGACTCCGGCGCGGTGGCCATCGTGGTGGAGACCCCCGACCACGAGGCGACGGTCGAGGCGGTCCGCGACCGGCTGCCGGACCTGGCGCACATCTGGCAGATCGAGCGGGACGCCGTCGCCCGGCTGCGCGCGGCCGGTGACGGCATCACCGACGAGGAGGTCGACGAGCGCAGCGGGCTGGCCGACGCGGACTCCCCCGCCACCATCGTCTACACCTCCGGCACCACCGGCCGTCCCAAGGGGTGCGTGCTCAGCCACCGCAGCTTCTTCGCCGAGTGCGGCAACGTCGTCGAGCGGCTGCGCCCGCTGTTCCGCACCGGCGACTCCTCGGTCCTGCTCTTCCTGCCCGTCGCGCACGTCTTCGGCCGGCTGGTGGAGGTCGCCTCGGTCATGGCGCCCATCAAGCTGGGCCACGCGCCGGACATCAAGAACCTCACCGACGACCTGGCCTCCTTCCGGCCGACGATGATCCTGGGCGTCCCCCGGGTCTTCGAGAAGGTCTACAACTCCGCGCGGGCCAAGGCGCAGGCCGACGGCAAGGGCAAGATCTTCGACAAGGCGGCGGAGACCGCGATCGCCTACAGCCGGGCGCTGGACACCCCCGGCGGCCCGTCCTTCGGGCTGAAGGTCAAGTACAAGGTCTTCGACCGCCTGGTCTACGGCAAGCTGCGGGCGGTGCTCGGCGGCCGGGCCGGCCACGCCATCTCCGGCGGCGCCCCGCTCGGCGAGCGGCTGGGCCACTTCTACCGCGGCATCGGCTTCACCGTTCTGGAGGGCTACGGCCTGACGGAGTCCTGCGCGGCCACCGCGTTCAACCCCTGGGACCGGCAGAAGATCGGCACGGTCGGACAGCCGCTGCCCGGCTCGGTGGTCCGGATCGCCGACGACGGCGAGGTGCTGCTGCACGGCGAGCACCTCTTCAGCGAGTACTGGAACAACCCGACGGCCACCGCCGAGGCGCTGTCCGACGGCTGGTTCCACACCGGCGACCTCGGCACCCTCGACGAGGACGGCTACCTCGCCATCACCGGCCGCAAGAAGGAGATACTCGTCACCGCCGGCGGCAAGAACGTCGCGCCGGCCGTCATCGAGGACCGGATCCGCGCCCACGCGCTGATCGCCGAGTGCATGGTGGTCGGCGACGGCCGCCCGTTCATCGGCGCGCTGATCACCCTCGACGAGGAGTTCCTGCCCCGCTGGGCCGAGGAGCACGGCCACCCGGCCGACGTGACGCCCGCCCGGCTCGCCGAGGACCCCGAGCTGCTGGCCGCCGTGCAGCGTGCGGTCGACGACGGCAACGCGGCGGTCTCCAAGGCCGAGTCGGTCCGCAAGTTCCGCATCCTGCCGACCCAGTTCACCGAGGAGTCGGGGCATGTGACGCCGTCGCTGAAGCTGAAGCGGAACGTCGTCGCGAAGGACTTCGCGGAGGAGATCGAGGCGCTCTACCGCGGGTAGGGCGCGGGTACCTCCCGCACGGGGCCGCCCGGCCCCGCACCGCCGGATCCGCCGTCGTGGTCGCGCACCACGGCGGCGGACGCGCAGGTGCGGACCCGGTTAGAGCAACTCCCGGAGCCGCTCGGCCAGCAGGTCCCAGCGCCACTTCTCCTCCACCCAGGCGCGGCCCCGGGCGCCCATGGTGCGGCGCAGCCCGGGGTCCCGGAGGAGGGTGACGAGGCGCTCGGCGACGGCCTCCGGGGAGCCGCCGGGGACCACCCAGCCGGTCTCGCCGTCCAGCACCGCGTCGGGCGCCCCGCCGGAGTCACCCGCGACGACCGGGAGCCCGGTGGCGGACGCCTCCAGGTAGACGATGCCCAGGCCCTCGACGTCCAGCCCGCCGCGGCGGGTGCGGCAGGGCATCGCGAAGACGTCGCCCGCGCCGTAGTGGGCGGGCAGCTCCGCCCACGGGACGGCCCCGGTGAAGCGGACCGCGTCGGCCACGCCCTTCTCCATGGCCAGCGCGTGCAGCTGCTCCTCGTAGGGGCCGCCGCCGACGATCAGCAGCACCGCGTCCGGCACCGCGGCACGGATCGCGGGCATCGCCTCGATCAGGGTGTCCTGCCCCTTGCGCGGGACGAGCCGGGAGACGCAGACCACCACCGGCCGGTCGGCGAGCCCGAGCCGGGCCCGGACCTCGGCGCCGCCCGAGTCCGGGTGGAAGGTCTTCTCGTCGACGCCGGGCGGCAGCTGGACCATGCGGGCGGCGGCGGCCGGGGTGAGCGCGGCGGCGATCCGCGAGCGGGTGTACTCGCCGAGGTGGGTGAGGGTGTCGGTGCCCTCGCCGATCCGGCGCAACAGCTGCCGGGCGGCGGGCAGCTGGGCCCAGCCGGCCTCGTGGCCGTGGGTGGTCGCCACGATCCGGCGGGCGCCCGCCGCGCGGAGCGCCGGCGCCATCAGCCCCAGCGGCGCGGCGGCCCCGAACCACACCGAGGAGCAGCCGTGTTCGCGCAGCAGGGAGACCGCCCGCCGGGTCACCCGGGGCGTGGGCAGCAGCATCGTCGTGGCGTCCCGGACCACCCGGAAGGGCTGCTCGGCGTCGAAGGCCGCGGTGGCGGCCCGGCCCTCCTCGGTCCGCTTCCAGGTGGAGGCGTAGACGACGACCCGGTCGGGATCCAGCCGCAGCGCCATGCTGTGCAGGAATGCCTGGATTCCGCCGGGCCTGGGCGGGAAGTCGTTGGTGACGATGAGGGTCTTGTGCACGGTGGTCTCTCGGCGGTCGGCGGTCTCTCGGCGAGGGGCGTCTGTGGACGGCGGGACGCGCGGCGTCCCGGACGGTCCTCGGCCGACAGTACCGGGTGGGCGGCGGGGCCCGGGTGGCGCGCCCCGCCACGCCCGCGCCCGGCCTGCCCGGCCGTGCCCCGCCCGGCCCGGCATCATGCAGACAGGACGACCGACGGGGGAACGATGACCGGCACCGGCAGCGGGACGGCGGCGGCCTGGACGGCCTGGGCGGCGACCCGGGCACTGCTCCTGCTGTGCGTCTTCCGGGTGCTGGTGCTGCCCGGACCGGACGTCACCACCGACGTCTCGGAGATCTACCACGGCTGGTCCGAGGTCCTGCGGTCCGGCACCTTCCCCCTGGACGACGTCACCTGGCAGTACCCGCCGGCCGCCGCACTGCCGGTGCTCGCCCCCGGCCTGCTGCCGTTCCTGTCGTACCCCACCGCGTTCACCGTGCTGGTACTGGCCGTGGACGCGGCCGCGCTGGCGCTCTTCCTGCGCGTCGGACGCGCACCGGGGCACCGCCGGACCGGCGCCTGGGCGTGGATCGCCGGCGTCGCCCTGCTCGGCCCGACCGCCTACGCCCGCTACGACCTGATGGTGGCGGCGGTGGCCGCGGCGGCGCTGTTCGCGGCGGCCCGCCGGCCGCGCACCGCGGGCGCGCTGATCGCCCTCGGCGCCCTGCTCAAGGTCTGGCCGGTGCTGCTGCTGACCGGGGCGCCGCTGCGCGGTCGCCGGGCCCCCGCCCTATGGGGGAGCGCGGCGGGCTGGGCCGCCGGGCTGATACTGGCCGCGGTCGTGGCGGCGCCGGGCGCGCTCTCCTTCCTCACCTTCCAGCGCGACCGCGGCACCGAGGTCGAGTCGCTGGGCGCGCTGGTCCTGCACCTCGCCCGGCACGCCGGCTGGCCCGGCGAGGTGCAACTCCACTACGGCTCGCTGGAGTTCCTCGGCCCCGGCGTCCCGCTGGTCAGCGCCCTCTCGCTGGCGCTGACCGGGGCCGCGCTGGCCTGGCTGGTCCACTGGCGGCTGCGCGCCGGACCGTTCGGGGAGCGCGCGGAGTGCGGGGAGCGCCGGGAGCACGGGGAGCCCGCTCCCGCGACGCTGTGCGACGCCGCCTTCACCGCCGTCCTGCTGTTCACCACCACGAGCCGGGTGATCAGCCCGCAGTACCTGCTGTGGCTGGCCGGACTGGCCGCGGTCTGTCTGACCGTACGGGCGAGCCGGCAGGGCCCACCGGCCGTGCTGGTGCTGCTGGCCACCGGGGTGACCCAGCTGGAGTTCCCGGTCTCCTTCGCGGACGTGGTGGCGAGCGACGCCCGGGGCATCGCGCTGCTGGTGCTGCGCAACGGTCTGCTGGTGGCGGCGTGCCTGGTCGCGTGCCGCCGGCTGCGCGCCCGCACCGGCCCCGGCCGACCCGCGGTGCCCGTCGCCCGCCCCTCGCTCAGCTCAGCTCGCGGCGCACATACGCGCGCCACATCGCGGTGAACTCCGCCATCCCGACGCCGAGTTGCTCACGCATCGCCTGCTCCACCAGGCCGCTGCGGCCGGTGCCACGGGCGCCGACGCCGCCCACCGCCGGGGTGGCCGAGGCGACCGGTTTCGTCGGGGCGGCGGTCCGGGCCTCCAAAGGGGGCTTCGACGGGCGGGCCGCCGCGTTGCGGAGCCCGCGCTGCCCGGTGTCCCGGTAGAAGGCGATCAGCCGGTCCTCGCCCCACTTCTCGGCGATCAGCCGGCAGGCCAACCAGCCGCCCTCGTACGCCTTGGCCAGCCGCTCCGCGCCGGCCTGGAAGCCGAAGTCGGCGTCGGCGGGCAGGCCCGCGGGCAGCCGCCCGGCCACGACCGCGCGGGAGAGCTCCGGCGCGGTGATGGTCGGCCTGCGGTGCACCTTCCGGTAGGCGACCCAGTCCGCGAACCCCTCGGAGAGCCACAGCGGGGTGGCGGGCGTGGTGAGCGCGCGGGTCGCGACATGGGTGGTCTCGTGGGTGAGGACGACCGTGCGGCCCAGCTCGTTGAGCTCCTCGTACGCGTCCGGGTTGACGATCACCCGGTCCGCGGGGGCCACGGACGCCGTGCCCGCCTCCCCCGTGGTGACCGCCGCGATCCCGGCGTACCCGGACGGATCGTCACCGCCCATCAGCTGCGCCATCTTCTGGACCGAGTCCGGCGCCTCCACCACCACCTTCCGCGCCCACTCCCCCTTCCAGGCCGCGGAGACCGCGGGCACCGCCGCGTCCACCCGGTTCGCCAGGTCGCGCAGCCGCTCCGGGGCCGCGGCCCCGCCCAGGACCAGGCTGTACCGGCCGCGGACCACGCGGACCGGGCCCTGGTCCCACAGCTGCCGGGTGCCGCCCTTGCCGTCGGACGCGCCGTCGGAGTCGGAGCTGACCCACCACCGGCCGTCGCGCTCGGTGAGGGTGAGGTACTGGACGCTGGTGACCGGCGCGGTGTCGAAGCCCTTGAGGCGGTAGCGCAGCCGCACCTGCGCGGCCAGCCGCCGGCCGCCGGCCATCGGGAGCGGGAAGGCGCCGGTGGACATCAGGTCGTAGCGCCAGTCGGCGAGCGGGACGGCGGCGAGGTGGTCGAAGACCGCGCGCTGGCTGCCGCGGAAAGCGGTGGCCCGGGGATCGACGGAGGCCAGGAAGGCGGTGGCGTCGTGCCGTCGGACGGCGTCGGCCCGCGCGTCGAGCATCCGCTGGGCACCGGGGTACTGGTCGGTGGGCCCCTCCGCGGGGGCGCAGCCGGTGAGCTGGGCCAGCAGCGCCAGCAGCGGCACCGCGCAGCCGACCGCCCGTGCGGCCCGCCACGGCCGCCTGCGTCGCGCCCTCAGCTCCGCCATGCGGCCGATCGTAAGGGCGGCCCCGTCGGGGCAAAACCGCAGGGGCCCTGCTCAGGGCCGGGTGATCGCCGCGATCGGCATCATGTCGACCGGGTCGTAGCGCACCCGGGCGCCCGGGTAGGGCGCGTGCACGACCTGCCCGTTGCCGACGTACATCCCGACGTGGCTGGCGTCCGAGCGGTAGATGACGAGGTCGCCGGGGCGGGCCTGGGACAGCGGCACCCGGGCCCCGGCGCCGCGCTGGGCCTGCGAGGTGCGCGGCAGCGAGATGCCGGCCTGGGCGTAGGCCCATTGGGTGAGGCCGGAGCAGTCGAACGACGAGGGGCCGGTGCTGCCCCAGGCGTAGGGGGCGCCCACCGCGGCGCGCACCGCGGCGACCGCCGCCTCGGCCCGGCCCGAGCCCGGCACGATCCCGGTGAGGTCCGGGATGTACTCGTCCCGGCCGTCGCTGCGGGAGGCCCGGTCGTAGGCTTCCCGGGCCTCCGCGGGGAGGGCGTTGAGCAGCCGCCGCGCGGTGGCCAGCTTCCGCTGGACGTCCTTCTTGTGGCGGGCCACCTCGGTGCGGCTGGCCTCCAGCTCGGCCAGCTTCCGAGCCGCCTCGTGGCGCTGCTGCTCCAGTTCGCGGGTGGCGGCCTGGAGCCGGTGCAGTTCGTGGGCCTGGGTGCCGCTCAGCCGGTCCAGGGCCGCGGCCTTCTCCAGGTAGCTCTCGGGCCGCTCGGAGAGCATCAGCCGGACGGTGGGGTCGATCCCGCCGGACCGGTACTGGGCGGCGGCCAGCGCGCCGAGCCGGGCCCGCATCCCGTTGACCCGCGCCTGGGTGCGGGCGGTGCGGTCCTGGAGGGCCGAGACCTCGTCGCGCAGCTCCTTGGTGCGGGCGCTGGCGCCGTTGTACTGCTCGGTGGCCCGCTCGGCCTCCTCGTAGAGCTTGCCGACCCGGGCCGCGGCGCCCTCCCGGCCGGTGGAGCCGCTACCGGCACCGGAGGAGGGGTCGGCGCTGGCCGGTGCGGCCGACAGCGCGGCCGCCGCGGTCGCCAGGGCGGCGGACAGGACGGTGACCGAAGCGAGGGTGGTCGGGCCGCGCTGCGAGGAACGGCGATGGGACACCACGAGGGCCGCAACTCCTTCCGTGTGCAGCCCCTGCCGCCCGGGCGGGACGGTCGGTGATCCGGCAGCTGCGAGGGCAGACAGTAACCGCGCCGCGGCATGCCGACCAAAGCCCGCTTTTCGTACGCAAAAAGCCGCTCCGCCGGTGACTTCGCAGGTCACCGGCGGAGCGGCAGGTCAGCGGCAGAGGCCGCAATTCGCCCGATCGGGCGGCAGGTTGTACGGGATGTGAGGCTTTTCAGACCCGCACGCCGAACTGGAAGGGCATGTTGTTGATCGACTCGTAGCGCACCGCGGCGCCCGGCTTCGGGGCGTGCAGCACGGTGCCGTTGCCGGCGTAGAGGCCGATGTGGTGCAGGTCGCCGTAGAACAGCACCAGGTCGCCGGGCTTGAGGGCGCTCTCCGAGCCGATACGGGTGCCGGCGTTGGCCTGCTCCTGCGAGGTGCGCGGCAGCGACTGGCCGGCCTGCGCGTACGCCCAGGAGGTCAGCCCCGAGCAGTCGAAGGAGGACGGGCCGGTCGCGCCCCAGACGTAGGGCGAGCCTATCTTCGACTGGGCGGCGGCCAGGGCGGCCGCACCGCGCTGCGAGGCGGGCACGTCGTCGCCGAGGTTGACCCGGTCGTTGCTGCGGTTGGCGCGGTCGTCCGCGGCCTGCATGGCCGCCCGCTCCTTGGCGGTCAGCGTGTTGAGCAGCTCCTGCGCCTTGGCGAGCTTGCCCTTGATCTCGTCCTTCTTTTCGCCGAGCGACTTGCGGGCCTCGGAGAGGTCCTGGATCTTGCTCGCGGCCTCGGCGCGCTCCTGCGCGAGCTGGCGCTGCTTGTCCGCGATCGTCCTGAGCTGCTCGGCCTGCTTGCCGCTCAACTGGTCGAGGGTGGCGGCCTTTTCGAGGTAGGTGTCCGGGTCGCCGGAGAGGAACAGCTGGACCGAGGGGTCGATGCTGCCGCTGCGGTACTGGCCGGAGGCGATGGCACCCAGCCCCTTGCGGAGCTGGTTCAGGTCGCCCTGGCCACGGGCGACCTTGTCCTGGAGGTCGTCGACCTCTTTCTGGAGCTTGTCCTGCTGCTCCTTGACGCCGTTGTACTTCTCGGTGGCCTGCTCCGCCTCGCCGTAGAGCTTGTCGACCTCGGACTTGACGTCCTTCTTCGACTGACTCGGGTCGGCGGCGTGCGCCGCCTGCGACGAGAGGGCGACGGCAGCGGCGGCGGTCGCGGTGAGCACGGTCACACGAGTACGGCTCGGCTGCTTGGGTCGACGGTGGGACGCCACGGGGGCGAGCTCCTTCTTCCTCCAGCCGCCTACCGGGAGTGGGGGGAGCGAGTGCCCCGGCTCCGCGCGAACGCCGCGGACTCGGCGGTACCTTCACTGACCGTCCCGGTTGGATGATCACCTGTATGAAGGTTCGAGGCCGACCTTAGTAACCGAGTTGTGATCGCTTCAAATCCTCCCGGGGAAAAACTGCACCGGGAACCCCATCTTTTACCAACATCACACTGCCCGTGAGCGCCAATTGACGCAGCGGTACCACCGTCAAACGAATTTCCCCGGCACCATTCCGGGCAACACGGGATATGTCAGGTTCGCGCAAGTCGCTTGAGCAGCAAGGCCGATGCCACCGGCCGGGCACCCGCCTTGGCGACCCCGTCGGCCACCTCCCGGTCCGAGGAGACCACCACCACCGGCCGGCCGGACGGCTCGGCCCGGACCAGCTGGCGGATCAAGTCGTCGGCCGTCACACCCGGTTTGCTGAACAGCACCCGCACCCCGCGCGGCGGCGCCAACAGCACCGGCGCGGCCAGCTCCGCCCCGTCGAAAACACAGGTCATCTCCGCGCCGGTCTGGGCCGCCAGCACCGCCAGCCCGCCCAGCAACCGCAGCCGCTGCTTCTCCAGCGGCATGGTCGGATAGCCGGTCTTGGTGACGTTGTAGCCGTCCACCACCATGTGCGCCTGAGGCAGCGCCAGGAGCTGGTCCAACAGCGCCGGGTCGGTCTCCGACAGCGCCCGGGTCGCGATGTCCTTGGGCGTCATCCGGCCCGGCGCGACCGCGTCGACGGTGTCCGCCGGGCGGCCCGCGGCGGGCGGCAGCGCCAGTTCGCGACGCAGCCCCTGGGCCGCGTCCAGCACGGTGTCGAGCAGCAGCCGCAGCCGCATGTCCTCGACGCTGCGCCCCTCGCGGGCGGACCGCCGGCTGGTCTCCAGCGCCGCCTCGACCTCCGCGATCCGGGCCTTGAGCCGGCGCAGTTCGCTGTCGGCCCCGGCCTTCTCCGCCGTCGCCCGCTCCCGGGCCTCGGCCAGCACCGCCTCGACCTTGCGGACCGCCGCCTCGCCGCGCTTGACGTCGCTGAGCGCACTGCGCAGCCGGCGCTGCAGCGACTCGTTCTCCTTGCGGGCCGCCTCCAGGCCGGCGCGGACCCGGTCCGCCTCCGCACGGGCCTCCCCGCGCGCCTGCGCCAACTCCTCGCGCAGCCGGGCCAGCTCCCGCTCGGCCTCCTCGCCGGCCCGTTCGGCGCGCGCCCGCTGCGCCTCCTCGCCGGCCGCCGCGACCAGCTTGATCCAGCCCTCGGGACGCAGCACGTACGCCGCGGCCGCGACGTCCAGCGGATCGGCGGCGGCGGGCGGGGTCCCCTGCTCCAGGGCCTCGGCGAGCTCCGGCTGGGCCTCCCGCAGCTTGCCCGCGATCCGCTGCCGGAAGACCGGGTCGCTCTCCAGCGCCGCGGCCATCGCGTTACCGGCGAACTTGGCCCGACGGGTCGGGGTGAAACGGGCGTACTGCCGCAAAGGGGGCGGCAGTTCGGCGACCGTCAGCGCCCCGAACCACTCCGCGGTGAGCGCCACGACACGGCGCCGAACGCCCTCGGGCAGTGGCTGATCGAGCACCTCGTCGACCACTCCTCCGGGCGCGTCCGCACGCTCGGCCCCCGGATCCCCTTCTGGACGTTCCACCACGGCTGCATCGCTCCGATCTCAGGCGCTCGCGCCCGGGCGGTCCACCAGCTCGATCTGGTCGACCGCGTTGCACCAGCGGCAGCGCACGGACTCGATCGTCTCGCTGACGACCTCGCGCTCCTCCACCGACGGCTCCCCTGCCAGGTCGAGGTGGACGTACTCCACGACCTTGGACCGACGGGTCACGTCGAACCGGGTGAGGTTTCCGCACAGCGTGCAACGCCACCGGGTTTCCGCCGTCGGCAGGGGAACAGCCATCGTGTCGTCCTCTTTCGTGCTCGTCGTGCTCGTCGTGCTCGTGCTGCGGTGCGCTCACGCGGTGCGCCGTCGGACTGCGGAAATACGCAACGTACTGCCTGTAACCCTACGGCCTGACAGCGGGCCGGCGCGGGCCCGCCCGGAAGCCGGGACGCGGCGAGGCACTCTGTCCCGTGTGCCCGCATTGCGCCATGATCACTTCATGACGGCGCCGGTCCACCCCGCCCGCTCGCTGCGCGCGGTGTTCTCACGGATGACGAACGTGCTGATCGGACTGTGCTGCGCACTCTTCGCGCTCGGCCCGGACTCCGGCCTGAACCGGACATACGGCACCGGTGACGCCCTGTTCCACGCCCAGAGCAGGTACTACGAGCACTGGGGCGTGATTCCGCTCGATCTGTGGAGCGGCGCACCGCGGGCCCTGCTCACCCCGCTCACCGCACTCTTCGTCCACGCGAGCTGGCTGCACCTGCTCGGCAACATGCTGTTTCTGTACGTTTTCGGCGGGATGACCGAGGCCCGGATGGGCCGGCTCCCGTTCACCGCCTTCTACGTGACCGTCGGCTACCTGGCGCTGCTGGGCTACGCCGCCGCGCACGCCTCCTCCGACCAGACGCTGGTCGGCGCCTCCGGCTCCATCTCCGGCGTCCTGGGCGCCTTCCTCTTCCTCTTCCCCCGGGCCCGGGTCACCAGCCTGTTCCCGTTCCTGTTCTTCCTGCCGCTGCGGTTCCCGGCCTGGCTGGTGCTGCTCTTCTGGTTCTGCCTCCAGTGGCAGGCCGCCCGCCACGACCCGGCCGGCCCCGGCGTCGCCTACCTCGCCCACGTCGTCGGCTTCGCCCTCGGCTTCCTCTACGCCTGGGCCCGCTACGGGCGGGATACTGTGGGGGCCACCAGGGACAACGGACCGTCGGCCGAGGGAGAGAGCCAGCCGTGATCACGTCGATCGTGCTCATCAAGACCAGCGTGGATCAGATCCCCGAGATCGCCGAGCAGATCGCCGCGCTGGAAGGCGTCAGCGAGGTCTACTCGGTCACCGGCGCGCACGACCTCATCGCGATGGTGCGGGTCGCCAACCACGACGACCTCGCGGACGTCATCCCCGGCCGCATCAGCAAGGTGCCGGGCGTCGCCTCGACCGAGACGCACATCGCGTTCCGCACGTATTCGCAGCATGACCTGGAGGCGGCGTTCTCCATCGGCCTCGACGCGTAGCGTTGCGCTGCGCTTGGCTGGCTTCCCACGTTGTCGGCGTCCCCGCCGTGGGGGTTGCTCGCTTTTGCGCCTGCGGCGCCGGGCCCGCCTGGCCCGCCGGGCGGCGGGACCTTGCGTTGTCCGCTGCGCGGGGCCGATCCGCTGCGCGGGGCTGTCGGGTGCGGTGACGGGCCTGCGGGGGTGGTGTGCAGGACTGCTATCGCTTTACGTCCTGCACACCACCCCCTCCGGCCCGTCACCTCCCGTGGGTGGGTCATACAGACGGTGAGTGGGAGCTAGCGCCGGTGGTCCGGCGACGGTCACCACTCGACAACGAACCCGCAGGGAACCACCGGCGTACGCCCCCCACCCACGGTCTTTACGACCACCTACGGGAGGGGACGGGTCTGCGGGGCTGGGGTTGTCCGGACGTAAAGCGGCAGCAGTCCGGACAACCCCAGCCCCGCAGACCCGGCACCGCTGCCGAACAGCCCCGCGCAGCGGACCCGCCCAGACGTAGCGGGACCACCCCGCCGTCAGGCGGCCCCGGCGGACCCGGCGGCCCCGGCGGACCCGGCCGGGACGCAACGGCCGTCCTCGACGCGGTAGTTCCACCGCGCGCCCTCGGCGACGAGCTCGCGCACCGCTCGTACGAAGCGGTCGACGTGCTCGTCGGGCGTTCCCGCCCCGAAGCTCACGCGGATCGCGTTGAGGGAGCGTTCACCGGGTGCGGCCTCGGGGGCGCCGCACTCCCCCGGGTCGCCGGGCTCGCTGCCCAGCAGGGTCCGTACCAGCGGGTGCGCGCAGAAGAGGCCGTCGCGGACGCCGATGCCGTACTCCGCGGAGAGGGCGGCGGCGAAGTGCGAGCTGTTCCAGCCCTCGACGATGAAGGAGATGACGCCGACGCGCGGGGCATCGTCGCCGAAGAGGGAGAGGATCCGGACCTCCGGGACGTCGGCCAGGCCCGCCTGGACCCGGGCGATCAGCTCCTGTTCGCGGGCGACCAGGCCGTCGAAGCCGGCCTCGGTGAGCGCCCGGCAGGCGGAGGCGATGGCGTAGGCGCCGATCACGTTGGGCGAACCGGCCTCGTGCCGGGCGGCGGTGGTGTGCCACTCGACGTCCACGCCGCCGTCGGCCCGCCGGGCGACCTTCCGGCTGGCGCCGCCGCCGGCCAGGTACGGCTCGGCCTCCTGGAGCCAGTCGGCGCGGCCGGCCAACACCCCGGCGCCGAACGGCGCGTAGAGCTTGTGGCCGGAGAACGCGACCCAGTCGACGTCCAGTTCGGCGATGTCCACAGGATGATGCGGGGCGAGTTGGGCGGCGTCCAGCACGATCCGGGCGCCGTGGGCGTGCGCGGCGGCGGCCAGTTCCCGCACCGGCCACAGTTCGCCGGTGACGTTCGAGGCGCCGGTGACGCAGACCAGCGCCGGGCCGTAGGGCTCGCGGGTGGCCAGCGCCTTCTCCATGGTGTCCACCGCCTGTCGCGGGGTGCGCGGGGCGTTGAGGTAGGTCACCGCCAGGTCGGCGCGGCGTTCCCAGGGCAGCAGCGAGGCGTGGTGCTCGGTCTCGAAGACGAACACCCGGGTGCCCTGCGGCAGGGTGGCGGCCAGCAGGTTCAGCGAGTCGGTGGTGGACCGGGTGAAGACGACCTGGTCCTCGGCGCGGCAGCCGAGGAAGTCGGCGACGGCCTTGCGGGCGTTCTCGAAGAGGTCGGTGGAGAGCTGGGAGAGGTAGCCGGCGCCGCGGTGGACGCTGCCGTAGTACGGGGCGTAGGCGGCGACGTCGTCCCAGACCCGCTGGAGCGCCGGCGCGCTGGCGGCGTAGTCCAGTGCGGCGTAGACGGCTTCGCCGCCGGTCACCAGCGGGACGAGGACATCCCGGCCCAGAACCGGCAGCGGGGCACAAACGGAACGGTCGGCGGCAGCGGTGACGACAGGCATGGCGAACTCCCGTGAGAGATAAGCGGGTTCGCTGCGGGACGGGGCGCATCAGGGTGCGCGAGAACGCACGGCGCGGCGCGCAGCGTAAAAGGAAAAAGGGTGCGGAGAAGGGCCGTCAGGCCCTAGCGCATTCGCTTCATCACGGAAGGACTCCCTCGAGGACCAGGATCCCTGGCGAGGGATCCGCGCTTGCCGCAGACCTCGTTGCCTGCGACCTGGTCATCACCCGGGGCACCCCGCCACGGAAGGAGGGTTGCCGGACAGCGGGCCGGGGCCTACATCGCTGTCACTCGTGACCTGGGCTGAATCATGCCACACGATCATCGGGGCGCAAGCCCCGGTCCGTATGGCGGACCGGGACCTGCGTCACATCCGAGGGGCGTCAGGCGTTGCTGGCCGCCACCCAGCGGTCCAGCGTCCGCCGGGCCGCGCCCGAGTCGATCGACTCGGCTGCCTTGCGCAGGCCGTCCCGGATCCGCTCGGTGAGCGGGGCGTCGGACGGCTCCAGCGCGGCCAGCGCGGCCGCCGCGTTCAGCAGCACCGCCTCCCGCACCGGCCCGGTCTCGCCGTCCAGCAGCCGCCGGGCCACCTCCGCGTTGTACGACGCGTCCCCGCCGCGCAGCGCCTCCACCGGCACCAGGTCGATGCCGACGTCCCGCGGGTCGAAGGACTCCTCGTGGACCGCGCCGTCCCGTACGACCCACACCCGGGAGGTGGCGGTGGTGGTCAGCTCGTCCAGTCCGTCGTCGCCGCGGAAGACCAGCGCCGAGGAGCCGCGCTCGGCCAGCACCCCGGCGAGGATCGGCGCGATCCGGGCGTCCGCGACGCCGGTCGCCTGGGCCCTGACCCGGGCCGGGTTGGTCAGCGGCCCCAGTACGTTGAAGGTCGTCCGGATGCCCAGCTGGCCGCGGGCGGCCGCCACGTGTCGCAGCGCGGGGTGGAACTTGGCCGCGAAGCAGAAGGTGATCCCGGCCTCCTCCGCGACCTCCACCACCCGCCGCGGCGACAGGTCCAGATTGATGCCCAGCTTCTCCAGGACGTCCGTGGCCCCGCTGGCCGAGGACGCGGCGCGGCTGCCGTGCTTGACGACCTTGGCGCCGGTGCCGGCGACCACGATGGCCGACATGGTGGAGATGTTGACCGTGTTCGCGCCGTCCCCGCCGGTGCCGACGATGTCGACGCTGGGTCCTGGCACCTCGATCAGGCTGGCGTGCGCGTACATCGCCCGCACCAGGCCGGAGATCTCGGCGACCGTCTCGCCCTTGGCGCGCAGCGCCACCGCGAAGCCGGCGATCTGCGCGTCGGTGGCCTCGCCGCGCATGATCCGGTCCATGACCCAGGCGGTGTCGTCGGCGGTGAGGTCACGGGCGTCGAGGAGGGCGTTCAGTACGGCCGGCCAGGAGCGGTCCGCCACGCTGCCGCCGCCTGCCGGGGTCACAACGTTCATGGTCCACGCTCCTGGATCGTCTCCTGCTTGTGCCGTTCACCCTATCGACCCCCGGGCATGCCGGAGGGCCCCGTCCTCTTCGTGGACGGGGCCCTCTGGGTGGCGTACTACCAGCGGTGCGCGGCAGTGCCGCGCCCGCGGGGATCAGTGGTGGCCGTGGCCGCTGGTGATCTCCTTGTACTCCTCGACGGTCGGCTTGGGGATGACGTTGTCCTCGCCGTAGTAGCCCTTGGAGAGCTTGGCGCGCAGCTTCTGCGAGCGCTTGAACTTGCGCCGGACACCGTTCTCGTCGACCTCGGGACCGAGCTCGAGCGGCTCGGGCTGCTCGTGCTGGGTGAGGACGTGCAGCTGCTCCTGGTTGAGCGGCTCGTGGACCTCGATGAACTCACCGTGCGGCAGGCGCTTGATGATGCCGGACTCGCGCCCGTGCAGCACCTTGTCCTTGTCGCGACGCTGGAGACCCAGGCAGATCCGCTTGGTGGCGATGAAGGCCAGCACCGGCCCGACGAAGAACGCGATCCGGACGAACCAGGTGATCGAGTTGATCGACAGGTGGAAGTGGGTGGCCCACAGGTCGTTGCCGCCACCGATCAGCATCACGAAGTACGCGACGAGCCAGGCCACACCGAAGCCGGTGCGGGTGGGCACGTTGCGCGGGCGGTCCAGGATGTGGTGCTCGCGCTTGTCGCCGCGGACCCAGGACTCGATGAACGGGTAGACCGCGATGGCGACCAGGACCAGCGGGAAGACCAGGATCGGGATCAGCACACCGAAGTTGATGGTGTGGCCCCAGAAGTTCCACTCCCAGCCCGGCATGACACGCACCAGGCCCTCGGCGAAGCCCATGTACCAGTCCGGCTGCGCACCGGTGGACACCTGGTCCGGCCGGTACGGGCCGATGGCCCACACGGGGTTGATGCTGGCGACCGCGGCGATCACCGAGATCACACCGAAGACCAGGAAGAAGAAGCCTCCGGCCTTGGCCATGTAGACCGGCAGCAGCGGCATGCCGACCACGTTGTTGTTGGTCTTGCCGGCACCCGGGAACTGCGTGTGCTTGTGGTAGAAGACCAGGATCAGGTGCGCCACCAGCAGGCCGAGCATGATGCCCGGCAGCAGCAGCACGTGGACCGTGAAGAACCGCGGGATGATGTCGTGCCCGGGGAACTCGCCGCCGAAGATGAACATCTGCAGGTACGAGCCGACCAGCGGCATCGCCAGGATGACGCCCTCGATGAAGCGGACACCGGTGCCGGACAGCAGGTCGTCGGGGAGCGAGTAACCGGTGAAGCCGGTGAACATGCCCAGGACGAACAGCAGGAATCCGAAGAGCCAGTTGACCTCACGCGGCTTGCGGAACGCACCGGTGAAGAACACCCGCATCATGTGGACCATCATCGCGGCCAGGAAGACCAGCGCCGCCCAGTGGTGGATCTGCCGGATCAGCAGGCCACCGCGCACGTCGAAGCTGATGTTCAGCGTCGACTCGAACGCCTGGGTCATCTTGATCCCGTGCATCGGCACGTAGGACCCGTGGTAGGTGACCTCGGCCATGCTCGGGTGGAAGAACAGCGTCAGGTAGACACCGGTCAGGATGATGATGATGAAGCTGTAGAGCGCGACCTCGCCCAGCATGAAGGACCAGTGGTCCGGGAAGATCTTGCGCATGTTGGCCTTGGCCAGGCTGTAGATGCCCAGCCGGCCGTCGGCCCAGTCGGCGATCCGCTCACCCCGTGGCGCCTGGCCACGGCGCTCAGTGGTCGCGGTTGTCTCGTTACTCATCCGCGCTCCCAGAAGCTCGGGCCGACGGGCTCCGCGAAGTCGCTTACGGCTTCGAGGAAGCCGTCCTTCACCGTGATGTGCAGCTGCGGCAGGGCGTGACCGGCCGGACCGAAGATGACCCGACCGCCGTCGGAAAGGTCGAAGGTCGACTGGTGGCACGGGCAGAGCACGTGGTGCGTCTGCTGCTCGTACAGGCTGATCGGGCAACCCACGTGGGTGCAGATCTTCGAGTACGCCACGATGCCCTCGTGCGACCAGGCGAGTTCCTGCTTGTCCTTGATGTTCTGCGGCTGGATCCGCACGAGCATCAGGGCGTCCTTCGCGATCTTGTTGGCGAAGTCCTCGTCGCTCTCCTCCAGGCCCTCGGGCTTGGCGAAGGTGAGGGAGCCGACCGCGATGTCCTCGGGACGCAGCGGGAGGTTCGTCGACTGGTTGACCAGGCGGACGCCCTTCTTCCAGCCGGTGGTCCGCAGCTTCTTCTCGGGCAGCGGGCCGAGGTCGCGCAGCAGCACGACGCCGGAGAGCGGCACCAGGGCCAGCGCACCGAACATCGTGTTGCGGATCAGCTTCCGCCGGCCGAACTGCGACTCCTTGGCGCCCTGGGCGAAGTCCGCCAGGACCTTGGCCTTGACCTCGGGCGTGGCCTCGATCGGGTGCCGCTCGTCGGCGACCTCCTCGTCCGACATCAGCGTGCGGGCCCAGTGGACCGCGCCCGCGCCGATGCAGAAGAGCGCCACGCCCAGCGTCAGACCGAGCGCGAAGTTCAGCCCGCTGATGTGACCGAGCGGGAAGACGTAGACGATCTTGTCGATCGGGATGGCCACGTACGACGCGATGAACGCGACGGTGGCGAGCATGGACACCAGGAAGAGCATGGCGACGGTGCGCTCGGAGCGCTTGGCGGCCCGCTCGTCGATGTCCTGGATGCGGTGCTCGTGGGGCGGCAGCCCCGGGTCGGCGAAGGGGTTGTCCGCCTTCGCCACCGCGCCCTCGTGAGCCGTGTCCCGCTCACTGGGAAGGTTTTGTTCTGTCTCACTCATGACTTCTTGGCCTTCGTAGTCCGGGCTGCGACCCAGATGGCGACCGCGACACACGCACCCAGGCCGAAGATGTAGCCGAAGAGACCTTCGGTCACCGGGCCCAGACCACCGAGTTCCATACCGCCGGGGCTCGCGGTCTTGTCGCCGTTGACGGCGCCGAGGTACGCGACGATGTCCTTCTTGTTCTGCGGGCTCAGCGAGCCGTCACCGAAGGAGGGCATGTTCTGCGGGCCGGTCTGCATGGCCTCGTAGATGTGCTTGGGGTCCACGCCCTCGAGCGTCGGTGCGAACTTGCCGTTGGTGAGGGCGCCGCCCTTACCGGTGAAGTTGTGGCACTGGGCGCAGTTGGTGCGGAACAGCTCGCCACCCTTGGCGACGTCGGCACCCTCCGCGCTGTACTGCGACTTGTCGGGCACGGACGGGCCCGGGCCCAGCGACGCGACGTAGGCCGCGAGCTGGTCGATCTGGGCGTTGCTGTAGATGTTCCGCTTCCGCGGCACCTGGGCGCCGGGCTGCTGGGCCGGCATGCGGCCGGTGCCCACCTGGAAGTCGACGGCGGCGGCGCCCACGCCGACCAGGCTCGGGCCGTCGGAGGTGCCCTGACCGCCGGTGCCGTGGCAGCTTGCGCAGCCCACGGCGAAGAGCTTCTTGCCCTCCTTGATGGCAAGAGACTGGGCGGTGTCATCGGCTTGAGCCTTGTCCGCCGGCGCGAACGCGGCGTACAGCCCCCCAGTGACCGCCAGCGCGAAGAGTAGGACGACGAGCGCCGCCAGCGGATGGCGCCGTCGTGCGGAGAGCTTTTTCACGGATTACCCCGGTGTCAGGATCTTCTGCGTCGATGCTTTGGATGTGTCTGTCCGATATGCGAGTCCGGTCGGACCTCTTTACCGGATCAGGTAGATCGTGGCGAAGAGGCCGATCCAGACGACATCGACGAAGTGCCAGTAGTAGGACACGACGATGGCCGCGGTGGCCTGCGTGTGGGTGAACCTCTTGGCCGCGTACGTCCTGCCCAGGACCAGCAGGAAGGCGATCAGACCGCCCGTCACGTGCAGTCCGTGGAAACCGGTGGTCAGGTAGAACACCGAGCCGTAGGGGCCGGACGAGAGCGAGAGGCCCTCGTGCTTGACCAGCTCCGTGTACTCGAAGACCTGACCGCCGATGAAGATGGCACCCATGATGAAGGTGACCACGAACCACGCGCGCAGCTTCTTGACGTCGCCGCGCTCGGCCGCGAAAACGCCGAGCTGACACGTCAGGGAGCTGAGCACCAGGATCGTGGTGTTGGTCGCGGAGAACGGAAGATTCAGCGCATCGGCGGATTCCTTCCAATACGCCTCGCCCGTCACCGACCGGAGGGTGAAGTACATCGCGAAGAGGGCCGCGAAGAACATCAGCTCGGAACTCAGCCAGATGATGGTTCCGACGCTGGTGAGGTTCGGTCGATTGACCGACGGGTGCGCGTGCCCGGTTTCTACTGTCGTTGCTGTCGCCACGACCGACATTATGTCGGTCGCTTATCCCGCCCTCACTCCGGGGGGTGCCGTTCGGTGTGTCAAGGCCATATGGCCTGCTCGTTCGAGCGGTCGCGGCGGTCGCCCGAAGGGGCGAAGCACGCGCCCCGGAAGCGCGCCGGAACGCCCCACGCCCCCTGGGAAAGCCGGTCCTGACGGGCCGTCGACCGCATCCGGGGGCCGTACGGCCTCTCCTACCGAGGGCCCGTCCGGGAGTAGCATCGCGCAACGGTTTGATCGGGAACCGTGCCGCTATGAAGGTGCCGCGACATAGGTGGAGGAACGATGCAGGCGACTGCCACGGTGCTGGTCTACAGCGACAACGCCAACACCCGCGAGCAGGTCCGGCTGGCGGCGGGGCGGCGTCCGGCCCCCGACGCCCCGCGGATCGAGATCCTGGAGTGCGCCACCGCCCCGGCCGTCCTGGAGGCCCTGGACCAGGGCGGTATCGACGTCTGTGTGCTGGACGGCGAGACGGCGCCGGCGGGTGGCATGGGCGTCTGCCGGCAGATCAAGGACGAGGTCTTCCAGTGCCCGCCGGTGCTGCTGCTGATCGGGCGTCCGCAGGACGCCTGGCTGGCCACCTGGAGCCGCGCGGACGCCGCGGTGACCCATCCCCTCGACCCGGTGGCGTTCGCCGACGCGCTGGCCGGGCTGCTGCGCCGACGGCGGCTCACCCAGGACGTCGTGCCGGCCTGAGCGAGGCCCTCAAGGGGGCGCTGAGCGCCCCTCAGACCTGCGGGCGCAGCCGGGCGTCGGCGGCGGGATTCTGCCCCCGCTCGGCCGCGCCTGTGGTCGTGGGGGCCGTGTTCTTGAGCGCGCTGCCGGCGCGCCATTCCTTCCAGGGCATGTTCCAGTCGCCGAAGCCGTTGTCGAACGGCGTCATGGTGGCGCCGCCGCTGTTGACGACCTTGACGATGTCGCCGACCCGCACGGTGTTGAAGAACCACTGGGCGTTGCCGGTGGACATGCCGGTGCAGCCGTGGCTGACGTTGGCGGCCCCCTGGGAGCCGACCGACCAGGGCGCGGCGTGCACGTACTCGCCGCTCCAGGTGACCCGGGTCGCCCAGTGGACCGGCAGGTCGTAGGCGTCGGAACTGCCGGCGGCGATGCCCACGGTGGCGCTGCGCATCCGCACGAAGCTCTCCTTGCCGAGCACGACCTTGACGCCGTTGCGGGTGGAGAAGCCGGGCTTTCCGGTGGTGACCGGGATGGTGTTGATGGCCTTGCCGTTGCGGAGCACGGTCATCTGGTGCGCGGCGGCGTCGGTGACGGCCTCCAGCCGGTCGCCGGTGGTGAGCCGGATCGGCTTGGCCGGGCCGCCGTAGAGCCCGCCGGCGATCTTCAGGCCGTCGAGGTTGCTGTGGACGGCGACGGTGGCGTGGGCGGGCCAGTACTCCTTGGGGCGGAAGTGCAGTTTCTTGCCGTCCACCCAGTGCCAGGAACCCTCCACGCGGGGCGAGGAGTCGACCTTCAGGGCGCTCTCGACGATGGCCCGGGCCTTGGGGTCGGTGACGGACTTGCTGAGTTCGGCGGTGATCGGCTGGCCGACGCCGTACCGGCCGCTCTCCGGGCCGAACTTGACGGTCAGCCGGTCGTCCGCGTCCTTGGTGTTGACCACCAGGGTCTTGCGGCCCGGGGTGCCGTCCTCCTCCTCGGTGCTGACCTGCACCGTGTAGCGCGTGCCGGCGGCCAGCGGCGCGGTGGTGCGCCAGCGCCGGCCGTCGGCGCTGAGTTCACCGTGGACGTAGCGGCCGGTCGCGTCGGTGGCGGTCACATCCGTGATCCGGGAATCGTCGCCCTTGAGGGAGACCTCAAGCGGCTTGTCGGGGTCCGCCTTGTGCCGGCCGTCCGCCGGGATGTTCGTCGATATCTGGTCGGACGCGTCGTAGGGATTGGCCGAGAGCGGTTCCGACGACGAGCCCCCGCACGCGGTGGTGCTCACCGCGAGGGGCACGAGCAGGAGGCCGCAGCTCAGCACCGTCCGGGTTCGAGGTCTGTGACTCATGCCCCAAACGTACGAAGTATCCCGTTCGGCGGCGCGTTGGATGACTGCAAACGGGTCAGGCCCGGACACCTGTTGGAGTGTCCGGGCCCGTCCGTACGGCGTGTCCGCCGCCTTGCTCGCGCGAAGCGTGCTACTGGGTGCGGTTCTCGCCGTGGTAGTACTCGAAGACCCAGCCGAAGAGACCCACGAGGATCACCGGCAGGGAGAAGTACAGCAGCCAGAAACCGAAGACGACACCCAGGAAGGCGAGTGCGCCACCGATCGCCAGGGAGAGCGGCTGCCAGCTGTGCGGGCTGAAGAAGCCCAGCTCACCGGCGTCGTCCGCGACCTCGGCGTCCTCGTTGTCCTGCGCGCCCGCGTCGACCCGCCGGGCCGTGAAGGCCAGGTAGTAGCCGACCATGATGCACAGGCCGAAGGCCAGGAAGAGCGCCGTGGTACCGGCCGGCTCCTTCGACCACACGCCGTAGACGACCGCCATGGCGAGGATGAAGACGCTCAGCCAGATGAACATCTTGCCCTGGATCTTCACTTGCCCGCCTCCTTGCCGCCGGCCAGCGCCTTGTCACCCTCGTGACCGTTGTGCAGCGCGTCCAGCGCCGCGATCTCGGGGTGGTGCAGATCGAACGCCGGGGATTCGGAGCGAATGCGCGGCAGGGTGAGGAAGTTGTGCCGCGGCGGCGGGCAGGAGGTCGCCCACTCCAGCGAACGGCCGTAGCCCCACGGGTCGTCCACGCCGACCTTCTGGCCGTACTTGGCGGTCTTCCAGACGTTGTAGAGGAACGGCAGGATCGACATGCCCAGCAGGAACGAGCTGATCGTGGAGATGGTGTTCAGCGTGGTGAAGCCGTCGGCGGCGAGGTAGTCCGCGTAGCGGCGGGGCATGCCCTCGGCGCCCAGCCAGTGCTGGACCAGGAACGTGCCGTGGAAGCCCACGAACAGCGTCCAGAAGGTGATCTTACCGAGCCGCTCGTCGAGCATCTTGCCGGTGAACTTCGGCCACCAGAAGTGGAAGCCGGCGAACATCGCGAAGACGACCGTGCCGAAGACCACGTAGTGGAAGTGGGCCACCACGAAGTACGAGTCGGAGATGTGGAAGTCCATCGGCGGCGACGCCAGGATGACGCCGGTCAGACCACCGAAGGTGAAGGTGATCAGGAAGCCGATCGCCCAGAGCATCGGCGTCTCGAAGGACAGCGAGCCCTTCCACATCGTGCCGATCCAGTTGAAGAACTTCACACCGGTCGGAACGGCGATCAGGAACGTCATGAAGGAGAAGAACGGCAACAGCACGCCGCCCGTCACATACATGTGGTGGGCCCACACCGTCACCGAAAGACCGGCAATGGAAACCGTCGCGGCGATCAGACCGATGTAACCGAACATCGGCTTCCGGGAGAAGACCGGAATGACCTCGGAAATGATGCCGAAGAACGGCAGGGCGATGATGTACACCTCCGGATGCCCGAAGAACCAGAAGAGGTGTTGCCAGAGCAGTGCGCCACCATTGGCGGCGTCGAAGACATGCGCACCGAATTTACGGTCCGCCTCCAGGGCGAACAGCGCGGCGGCCAGCACCGGGAAGGCGAGCAGGACCAGCACACCGGTCAGCAGCACGTTCCAGGTGAAGATCGGCATCCGGAACATCGTCATGCCCGGGGCACGCATGCAGATGATGGTGGTGATGAAGTTGACCGAACCGAGGATCGTACCGAAGCCGGAGAAGGCCAGACCCATGATCCACATGTCCGCGCCGACGCCAGGCGAACGCACCGCGTCCGAGAGCGGCGAGTAGGCGAACCAACCGAAGTCCGCCGCGCCCTGCGGGGTGAGGAAGCCGGCGACCGCGATCAGCGAGCCGAAGAGGTAGAGCCAGTAGGCGAACATGTTCAGCCGCGGGAACGCCACGTCGGGCGCGCCGATCTGCAGCGGCATGATCCAGTTCGCGAAACCGGCGAACAGCGGCGTCGCGAACATCAGCAGCATGATCGTGCCGTGCATCGTGAACGCCTGGTTGAACTGCTCGTTCGACATGATCTGCGTACCCGGGCGGGCCAGCTCGGCGCGCATGAGGAGCGCCATCAGGCCGCCGATGCAGAAGAACGCGAACGACGTGACCAGGTACATCGTGCCGATGGTCTTGTGGTCAGTGGTCGTGAGCCACTTGACGGCAGCGATACCGGGTTGCTTCTTGCGTACGGGTGGTGCTGCCGGAGCCGATTCGGCGGCGGCACCCTGAGGTTCGTTGAGGATGCTCACTGGTTCTTGGTCTCCGCATTCCTGGCGTGGTCAGTCTGCTTGATACCCGCCGGCAGGTATCCGGTCTGACCCTTCGCCGCCAGGTCCTTCAGGTGCTGCCGGTACTTGGCAGGCGAGACGACCTTGACGTTGAAGAGCATCCGGGAGTGGTCGACGCCGCAGAGCTCGGCGCACTTGCCCATGAAGGTGCCCTCCTTGTTGGGGGTCACCTCGAAGACGTTGGTGTGGCCCGGGATGACGTCCTGCTTCATCAGGAACGGCACCACCCAGAAGGAGTGGATGACATCCCGCGAGGTCAGCACGAACTGGACCGTCTCGCCCTTCGGCAGCCAGAGCGTCGGGCCCGGGTTGCCGGTCTGCGGGTTGCGCGTGGCCGGCGTGCCGTAGTCGTAGACGCCGTCCGCACCCTGGGGCGCGGACTTCTTCCACTTGTCCGGGATCGCGGCGAGCTCCGGAGAATTGATGTTCGTGGTCGCGGGGTTGCCGTCCACGTTCTCCAGGTAGTTGAACGCCCAGCTCCACTGGAAGCCCACGACGTTGATGACGTGGTCCGGCTTCTTGGACGTCTTGAGGAGCGCGCTCTCATCACGGGCGGTGAAGTAGAAGAGCACCGCGATGATGATGAACGGGACAATGGTGTACAACGCCTCGATCGGCATGTTGTACCGCGTCTGAGCGGGGACCTCCACCTTGGTCCTGCTACGGCGGTGGAAGATCACGCTCCAGATGATCAGGCCCCAGACCAGCACGCCCGTTGCGAGGGCGGCGGCCCAGGAGCCCTGCCAAAGAGAGAGGATCCGCGGCGCCTCGTCGGTGACGGGCGTTGGCATGCCGAGGCGGGGGAAGTCCTTTGATGTGCAACCAGTCGCGGTCGCCAGGACCAGGCCCGCAGCAAGCACCTGCGGCAGCTTCCGCCGCATCGGGCGCCGCGACGAGCGGTCGGAGCCGTTGGGACTCACGTAGCGCCTTCCCGAGAGTCTCGCCCGAGCGGTCGGCTGCGGCCTTACTCGCTGGTCGGTCGCCGCCCTGCTTCGGGCAGGGGTTTGGATGTTTATGCGGACCAAACCCTACTGGACGCTATTTGGGGTCGCGCGGGGAGGGTGCCCAACGCGCCGCGTCGCACCCCTAAGGGGTGGCCAAGCCCTTCGGGGACGGGCCTTCCGGGCCCCGATCACCCGTCGCCGCCGGGCATCTGACGGCCCGCCCGGCGACCCGTCCGGCGGCCCGGCGGCCGGTGCTCTACCGTCTCGTACGTGCCCTACTTCGACGCCGCCTCCGCCGCTCCGCTGCATCCCGTCGCCCGGGAGGCCCTGCTCGCCGCGCTGGACGAGGGATGGGCCGACCCGGCCCGTCTGTACCGCGAGGGGCGGCGGGCCCGGTTGCTGCTGGATGCGGCGCGGGAGGCCGCCGCCGATGCGGTGGGGTGCCGTCCGGACGAGCTGACGTTCACCCCTTCGGGGACGCATGCGGTGCATTCGGGCATGTTCGGCGTCCTGGCCGCCCGTCGGCGTGTCGGTCGGCGGCTGGTGCACTCCGCCGTCGAGCACTCCTCCGTGCTGCACGCCGCCGAGGTGCACGCCGCGGCCGGCGGCACGGTGACGGAGGTTCCGGTGGACCGGACGGGCCGGGTGGCACAGGCCGCGGTGGCCGACGTGCTCGGCGGGGACACCGCGCTGGTCTGTCTGCAGTCCGCCAACCACGAGGTGGGCACCGAGCAGCCGGTGCGGGAGGTGGCCGCCCGCTGTCGGGAGGCCGGGGTGCCGTTGCTGGTGGACGCGGCGCAGTCGGTGCCGTGGGGGCCGGTGCCCGGTGCCTGGTCCGTGCTGACGGCGAGCGCGCACAAGTGGGGCGGGCCGCCCGGGGTGGGACTGCTGGTGGTCCGCAAGGGGACTCGGTTCGCGCCCCAGGGGCCGCTGGACGAGCGGGAGTCGGGCCGCAGCCCGGGGTTCGGCAACCTCCCGGCGGTGGTGGCCGCGGCGGCGGCGCTGCGCGCCCTGCGGGCCGCCGCGGAGAGCGGGCCCGACGAGGCGGCTCGGCTGCGGGGGTTGGTGGAGCGGATCCGTGCCGGGGTGCCGGGGCTGGTGCCGGACGTGGAGGTGGTCGGCGATCCGGTGCGGCGGCTGCCGCATCTCGTCACCTTCTCCTGTCTCTATGTCGACGGGGAGGCGTTGCTGCACGAGTTGGACCGGGCCGGCTTCTCCGTTTCCTCCGGTTCGTCGTGTACGTCCAGCACGCTGACGCCGAGCCATGTGCTGCGCGCGATGGGCGTGCTGTCCGAGGGGAACGTCCGGGTCTCGCTGCCGTACGGCACGGAGGCGGCGGAGGTGGAGCGGTTCCTGACGGTGCTGCCGGAGGCGGTGCGGTCGGTGCGGGAGCGGTTCGGGGTGCCGGCGCAGGAGCCGGCGCGCTCGGCGGCCGGCGCCGGGGAGCCGGCCGCCGAGCCGGCCGCGGCCGGGCTGGTGGTGGACGCGCTCGGTCGGCGCTGCCCCGTTCCGGTCATCGAGTTGGCGAAGGTGATCGGCGAGGTGCCCCTCGGCGCCACGGTGACGGTGCTCTCCGACGACGCGGCGGCGCGGCAGGACATCCCCGCCTGGTGCGCGATGCGGGAGCAGGAGTACGTGGGCGAGGAGCCCGCGGAGCGCGGCGCCGCGTACGTGGTGCGGCGCCGCGTCTGAGGCAGGGGCCCGGCGGGGTTCAGAGCAGGTGCTGCTGGACCTCGGCGGCGGCCTCGTGGCCGTACGCCTTGGTGAAGCGGTCCATGAAGTGGCTGCGGTGCAGCTCGTACTCCTGGGTGCCGACGGTCTCGATGACCAGGGTGGCCAGCATGCAGCCGACCTGGGCGGCGCGCTCCAGGCCGACGCCCCAGGCCAGGCCGGACAGGAAGCCGGCCCGGAAGGCGTCGCCGACGCCGGTCGGGTCGGCCTTGACCTTCTCCTCGGGGACGCCGACCTCGATGTCCGGCTGGCCCACCCGCTCGATGCGGACGCCGTTGGAGCCGAGGGTGGTGACGCGGGTGCCGACCTTGGCGAGGATCTCCTCGGCGGTCCAGCCGGTCTTGGTCTCGATCAGCCCCGCCTCGTACTCGTTGTTGAAGAGGTAGGTGGCGCCCTCCATGAGGGTGCGGATGTTCTCGCCGTCCATCCGGGCGATCTGCTGCGAGAAGTCGGCGGCGAACGGGATCCCGCGGGTGCGGCACTCCTCGGTGTGCCGGATCATCGCCTCCGGGTCGTCCGCGCCGATCAGCACGAGATCCAGGCCGCCGACCCGGTCGGCCACGGCCTGGAGCTCGATCAGCCGGGCCTCGCTCATGGCGCCGGTGTAGAAGGAGCCGATCTGGTTGTGGTCGGCGTCGGTGGTGCAGACGAAGCGGGCGGTGTGCAGGACCTCGGAGATCCGCACCGAGCGGGTGTCCACGCCGTGCCGGTCGAGCCAGGCGCGGTACTCCTCGAAGTCGTTGCCGGCGGCGCCGACCAGGATCGGCCGGATGCCGAGCTGGCCCATGCCGAAGCAGATGTTGGGGGCGACCCCGCCGCGGCGGACGTCGAGCTGGTCGACCAGGAAGGACAGGGAGACGGTATGCAGCTGATCGGCGACCAACTGGTCGGCGAAGCGGCCGGGGAAGGTCATCAGGTGATCGGTGGCGATGGAGCCGGAGACTGCAATACGCACGGCGGGTCTGCTCCTGCGGAGGGCGTGGGGTAGGCGGACGGAGGGCAACGCTACCGGGCGGGGGGCCCGGCACCTGCTCATTCCTGGACACTCGACACAGCGCGAAAACACCTCATAATAGGGCGTTTCTCCTGCCGGGCGGGTGTCGATCTCCCGCCGGACACCCCGGGCTGTGAGGGCGATCACAGCCGGTGCGGGGCGGCGGGCGAGGGGGCCGGCCTGCGGGGAACCGCCCGCGCCCCCGCTCCGTCCCATCGACGTCCACCCTGCCGGGTGGCACGTCAGACGACCGGCGGAGCTGAAGGAGCGAAGCGGTGAGCACCGAGGACACCCCTCAGAACCAGGACACCCCCCAGTCCCCCCGCCCCACCCGGCGCGGGCGGCGCACCCCCCTGGTGATCGCGTCGGTGGCCGGCGCGGTGCTGGTGGCCGGGGGCGGGGCGGCGTACTGGGCCTCGTCCGCGTCCGGCGGCACCGGGCAGGCGGGCCCGGCCAAGGGCGACCCCCCGCCGTTGGCGCTGGACTCCGCGTCGATCGCGGTCGGCGAGCCGAGTCCGCACCGGGACCGGTACCACGTGGTGGGAACGCTGCCCGAGGGCCCGCGGTCGGCGCCCGTGTACCGACCCGCCGGCGAAGTCGACCGGTCCGCCGTGGAACGGCTGGCGAAGGCACTGGACGTGTCCGGAACCGTGCGGTCGGACGGCGCCTGGTGGACGGTGGGCACGCCGGGGCCGGACGGCCGGGGCACCACGCTGCGGGTCGCCAGGACCGGCGCGGGGAACTGGGTCTTCAACCGGTACGGCGCCGGGGACGGCACCAAGTGCCCGCTGGTGGACGACCGGCCCGGCTGCCCCTCCTACCGCGGCGGCGCGGACGGCGGGGACGGCGGGAGCGGGAACGCCGGCAGCGGCCCGGCGTCCGAGGCGAAGGCCCGGCAGGCGGTCCGGCCGGTGCTGGCGGCGCTCGGCCAGCCGGACGCCCGGCTCGACACGCACCAGACGTACGCCGCGGTGCGGGTGGTGACCGCCGACCCGGTGATCGGCGGGCTGCCGACGTTCGGCTGGCAGAGCCGGCTCCAGGTCGGTTCGGACGGTCAACTGATAGGCGGCAGCGGCGAGTTGGCCAATCCGGTCAAGGGTGCGAGCTACCCCGTCCGGGACGCCCGCACGACCCTGAACGAGCTGGGTGGCGACGGCCGGACGATGCAGCCGCTGGCCCACTGCCCGTCCGCGCCCACGTTCCAGGACAAGGGCGACAAGGCGCCCGGGGGCGGCGGGATCGCCCCGTGCGAGCCGGCGCCGACCGGCAGCCGGCCGGTGTCCGAGGTGACCGGCGCGGTGTTCGGACTCGCCACGCGGTACTCGCACAGCGGACAGGTGCTGGTGCCGTCCTGGCTCTACACGGTGCGCGTACCGGGCGCCGCGGGCACGGCGGGCAGCACCTCGACGATCGCCGGGACCGCGGTGGACCCGAAGTTCCTGCGCGGCAGCCGGCCGCCCGCGCCGAAGCCGTCCACGCCCGGGACGACGGCGATGACGCTGTCCGGCTACGAGGTGGCCGACGGCGGCCGGAAGTTGACCGTCCACTTCTGGGGCGGGGTGTGCAGCACCTACGAGGTCGGCGCGCAGGAGTCGGACGGCACGGTCCGGGTCTCGGTCACCGCCAGGGACGAGCACCCCGGACAGATCTGCGTGAAGATCGCCAAGGACTTCAGCAAGACGGTGACGCTGGAGAAGCCGCTGGACGGCCGGAAGGTCGTGGACAGCTCGTCCGGCAGGGCCGTGGCGCCGCGCTAGGGCAGTGAAGCCAGGACGGTGAAGACGCCGAAGGCGGCGCTCCCGGCCGGGAGCGCCGCCTTCGCCCGTCGTGACCCGTGGGTCCAGATCGGGTCAGCTGAAGGAGTCGCCGCAGGCGCAGGAGCCCGTGGCGTTCGGGTTGTCGATCGTGAAGCCCTGCTTCTCGATCGTGTCGACGAAGTCGATCGAGGCGCCGCCCAGGTAGGGAGCGCTCATCCGGTCGGTGACGACCTTGACACCGTCGAACTCCTTGACGACATCGCCGTCGAGCGAACGCTCGTCGAAGAAGAGCTGGTAACGCAGACCGGAGCAGCCGCCGGGCTGGACCGCCACCCGCAGCGCGAGGTCTTCCCGGCCTTCCTGCTCCAGCAGGCTCTTGACCTTCGACGCGGCCGCGTCGGACAGGATGATGCCGTCGCTGACGGTGGTCTCGTCCTGAACGCTCATCTACATCTCTCCCGGGTTGTACGGACCGCTTGCCATCGGTTGCGAACAGCTGTAACCGGCGGCGCCCCGGATTAATTCCGGCTGCCCGTGAGCTGTCCTTCTCTTTCTTCATGCTCGCACACCGGCCGCGGAACGCCGCCGGCGCTCGGCGCACATGGGCGCCCACGGGGCCGCGGGGCTGATGCGTCACATCGACACTATGGCCATCGTCAAAGTGACGTGAACCGGCTATGATAGATAGCGTCAAATAGACGAAAAGGCGGTGCCGCAGCGCATCCCGCCGTCCCCGCAGAGACCGTCCGCAAGGACATTCCGCAGAGAAGAGAGGGTGCGTGTCGTGACCACCGCCCAGCCCCTGGACGTCCAGCCGACCCCGCTGGCGCTGCTCCTCCTCGGCCGCGAGGCCGACCCGAAGAGCGAGCGCGGCGTGGAGTGCCCCGGTGACCTGCCGGCGCCCTCCGACCCGGACCTGGTGACGCGCGCCCGCGCCGCCAAGGCCAAGCTGGGCGACCGGGTCTTCGTCCTCGGGCACCACTACCAGCGCGACGAGGTCATCGAGTTCGCGGACGTCACCGGTGACTCCTTCAAGCTCGCGCGGGACGCCGCGGCCCGGCCGGACGCCGAGTACATCGTCTTCTGCGGTGTGCACTTCATGGCCGAGTCGGCCGACATCCTCACCGGCGACGACCAGCAGGTGATCCTCCCCGACCTGGCCGCGGGCTGCTCGATGGCCGACATGGCCACCGCCGAGCAGGTCGCCGAGTGCTGGGACGTGCTCACCGAGGCGGGCGTCGCCGACCAGGTGGTGCCGGTCTCGTACATGAACTCCTCGGCGGACATCAAGGCGTTCACCGGGCGGCACGGCGGCACGATCTGCACCTCCTCCAACGCCGAGCGGGCGCTGGAGTGGGCCTTCGAGCAGGTGGACCCCGCGAACGGCAAGGTGCTGTTCCTCCCCGACCAGCACCTGGGTCGGAACACCGCCGTGCGGGACATGGGCATGTCCCTGGACGACTGCGTGGTCTACAACCCGCACAAGCCGAACGGCGGGCTGACCGCCGAGGAGCTGCGGGCGGCGAAGATGATCCTGTGGCGCGGCCACTGCTCGGTGCACGGCCGCTTCAGCCTGGACTCGGTGAACGACGTGCGCGAGCGCATCCCGGGCGTGAACGTCCTGGTCCACCCCGAGTGCAAGCACGAGGTCGTGGCGGCGGCGGACTACGTCGGCTCGACCGAGTACATCATCAAGGCCCTGGAGGCCGCGCCGGCCGGCTCGAAGTGGGCCATCGGCACCGAGCTGAACCTCGTCCGCCGCCTGGCCAACCGTTTCGCGGCCGAGGACAAGGAGATCGTCTTCCTCGACAAGACGGTCTGCTTCTGCTCGACGATGAACCGCATCGACCTGCCGCACCTGGTGTGGGCGCTGGAGTCGCTGGCGGACGGCAAGGTCGTCAACCGCATCCAGGTCGACGAGGAGACCGAGCACTTCGCCAAGCTGGCGCTGGAGCGGATGCTGGCGCTGCCGTAGCGCGTCCGGGCGGGGCGGGCCCCTCCGCGGGGCCGGCCCCGCCGCATGCGCATGCTTGTCATGCCCAGGACATCTTGCGCGCCCCGGCCGTCCGCCGTGAGAGACGCTGTGACCAGGAGAAACAAGACCCGGTACCCCTTCCGCTTTCCGGGCGCCCCGGAGGAACCTCGTGAGCGGGGAAACCAACAGGCCCGGCAGGGCACAGGGGTCAAGGAGGCGGACGAACCGTGCACACCACACAGGACGACCGATCATCGGCACTCTCGGCAGACGGCGGCGCGGGCGACTGGTACGTGGACGACCGCTGCACCAACTGCGATGTGGCGCGGCAGCTCGCACCGGAGCTGATCGGGGAGGTCGGCGGCCGGTCCGAGGTCGTCCGGCAGCCGCGCGGGGCGGCGGAGGAGCGGCGGATGCACGCGGTGGCGTTCGCCTGTCCGACGCGTTCGGTGCGGTGGACCGGGGGCCGGGTGGCGGCGGAGCTGGACCCGTTCCCGTTACGGCTCGACGACGCGGTGGACCTGTGCGGGCACAACTCGCCGCACACCGCGGGGGCCAACGCGTATCTGCTGCGGCGTCCCGGCGGGACGCAGATGATGATCGACACCCCGCGGTTCAGCGAGGGGCTGGCCGCGCGTTACGAGGCGGCCGGAACGGTCACCGACGTGCTGCTCACGCACCGGGACCACGCCGCGCACGGCCGCCGCTACGCCGATCGGTTCGGGGCCCGGCTGTGGATCCACGAAGGGGACCTGGAGGCGGCGCCGGACGCCGACGAGGTGCTGCGGGGCACCGACCCCACGGAGATCGCCGAGGGCGTGGTGGTCCATCCGCTGCCCGGCCACACCCTGGGCAGCGTGCTCTACGTCGCGGACGAGCGGTACTGCTTCAGCGGCGACAGCTTCTACTGGTCGCGGGCCACCGGCGACATCGAGGTGGCGGAGAGCGTCACGTGGTACTCCGTCACCGAGCTGGCCGCCTCGCTGGACCGGACGGTGGCGGGGCTGCGCTTCGCGTGGCTGCTGCCCGGGCACGGCGACCGTCGGCGGCTGCCGGCGGAGGAAATGGCGCGGCGGATGCGGGAGTTGGCCGACCGCACCCGGGCGCTGCGCCCACGACCGGTGGACTTCACCGCGGTGCGGTGGTGAAGGGGCGGGCCGTCACCACCGGACCGGCACCGGGCCGTTCGGGTCAGGGGCGGTCGGGCGCGGCGTCCGCCGCCAGGTCCAGGCTCAGCCGGTCGACGACGTCCCGTAGGTCGCCGCGCCGGCGGTAGGCGGCGCGCTGCCGCTCGGCGCCGCCGCCGCCGCGGTGCAGGCGCTGCCACATCTGTCGGACGAAGGGCAGCTCGCCGGCCTCCTCCAGGGCCGGCGCGGCCCGGCCGATGAGGTCGAGCGCCAGTTCCCCGGCGGGTCGCAGGCGGCCGGTGGCGAGGTCCAGGCCGGAGCCCGAGACGCCGTCGCGGGCGGCGCGCCAGTGCGCGGCCCGCAGCAGGGCGTTGTGGACGTCGGGGGCCGGTCTGCCCCGGCGGACGTCGACCAGCAGGACGCTGGCCAGGGCGCGGGTCAGACCGGCGAGGAGCACGACGGTGTCCAGGTCCGCGTTGACGTCGGGGACGCGGACCTCCACCGTGGGCCAGCGTTCGGAGGGGCGGGCGTGCCAGTAGACCAGTTTCCGGTCGAGCAGCATGCCGGAGGCGACGAGCGTGTCCACCAGGCTGTCGTACGCCGCGGCGTCCTGGAACAGCGGTGTCGGGCCGGAGTGCGGCCATCGACCGAAATGGAGCGTGCGCCAGCCGGCGAATCCGCTGTCCCGGCCGTCCTGGAACGGCGAGTTGGCGGCGAGCGCCTGCAGTGTCGGCAGCCAGGGCCGTAAGTGGTTGCAGAGCTGTACGGCCTCCTCGCGATCGGCCACTGCCACATGGACATGACAGGCACAGACACCGGTGTTCCGGTCGCCGACGACGAGGGGGGCGTAGTAGTCCGCCATGTGCCGGTAGCGCGCGTTGTCGGCGATCTCCGGCGGGTCGGGGAACGGGATCACCGGCGTGCCGGACGCCACCACCAGGCAGTCGGCCTCGGCGGCGGCGGCCACCAGGACCGCGCGCAGCGCACGGAGCTGCTGCCGGAGGTCGTCGAGGGTGCTGACGGGCGGGGTGCGGGTCTCCACCGTGGTGGTGAAGAGCTCGGCGTCGATGTACTCGCTGAAGGAGGTGCGGGCGCGCGCGATGACGTCGGGCGCCCGCGCGACCGTGGCGCGCGTGGCGCGGTCGGCGAGGAAGAACTCCTCCTCGACACCGAGCGTCGGTATGGGTCCGGAGGGAGGACGCCCGCGCCCTCCGTCAGGACGGGGCATCGGGACTCTCTTGCCTTCCGGCTCTAACAGCACGATGCGACAACCTTCCGGCCTGGGCGGTCAACTCGCCGATACTGCGCGCCTGATGATAAGCGGGCCCACCGGTCGCACGGTGGTGCGCGACGGCGCCTCGGCGGCCGCAGCAGCGCGTTCCGGCCACCCCACCCGCCCCGGGTGCCACCGGCGGCTCCGGCGCCACCGGAGCGCGCGGGCGCCGGGTGTCCACGACGCGCGGATCCCCCGCGACCGCCGGTGCGGTCACGGGGGATCCCTGGGTCGTACGGGACGGGCGGGGCGTCAGACCCCGGCCGGCTCCGGGGTGCGGTCGGCGTCCGCGGGAGCCGCGGTGCCGCCGTCCTTCCCGGCCCGCTTCGCCGCCTTCTTCTCCGCCCGGCGCTCCTTGCGGAGCTCGATGATCGCGTAGAGCGTCGGGACGAGGAGGAGGGTGAGCAGGGTGGAGGTGATCAGACCGCCGATCACGACCACGGCCAGCGGCTGGGAGATGAAGCCGCCGTCGCCGGTGATCGACAGCGCCATCGGCAGCAGCGCCATGATCGTGGCCAGGGCCGTCATCAGGATCGGGCGCAGACGGTGCCGGCCGCCCTCGACGACCGCCTCGACGACGCCGTAGCCCTGCGCCCGGTACTGGTTGATCAGGTCGATCAGGACGATGGCGTTGGTGACCACGATGCCGATCAGCATCAGCATGCCGATCATGGCGGGGACGCCCATCGGGGTGCCGGTGGCGACCAGCAAGCCGATCGCACCGGTCGCCGCGAACGGGATCGAGATCAGCAGGATCAGCGGCTGGACGATGGACCGGAAGGTGCCCACCAGCAGCAGGAAGACGATCGCGATGGCGGCCAGCATGGCCAGGCCGAGCTTGCCGAACGCGTCGGTCTGGTCCTGGGAGACGCCGCCGACGGTGGCGGTGGCGCCGGACGGCAGCTTCAGCGACGTGATCGTGCTCTGCAGCTTGGCGGAGACCGCACCGGTGTTGTCGCCGGTCGGCTTGGCCGTGACGGTCGCCGAGCGGGCGCCGTCGATCCGGGTCATCTGGACCGGGCCGGCCACGGTCTTGACGGTGGCCAGGTCGCCGAGCCGGGCCATCCCGGACGGGGTCGGCAGCGGCAGGTCCTTCAACTGGGCCTCGGTGGTGGCCGGGTGGGCCGACTTGATCACCACGTCGCGCTCGGTGTCGTCCAGCACGGCCTTGCCGCTGGGCGTGCCGTTGACCGCCTGGGCGACGGCCGCGCCGAGCGTGGCCTGGGTGTAACCGGCCGCGGCGGCCTTGTCGTTGGGCGTCACGGAGATCCGCGGCACGCTCTGCGCCAGGTCGCTCTGGACGTCGGTGACGTGGTCCAGGCCCGCGACGGCCGTGCGGACCTGCTCGCTGGCGCGCTTGAGCACGTCGGCGTCGCCGGCCTTGACGACCACGCTGAGGTTCTGGTTGCCGAAGCCGCCGCCGCCCGCGGAGACGGACGCCTCGCCGGCGGCCGGGCCGAGCTTGGCCAGCTCGCCGCGGAGGTTCTCGGTGACCTTGTCGGAGTCCGCGGAGCTCTTGAGCTTGACCTGGTAGCTGGCCTGGTTGGCGCCGGAGCCGCCGCCGAAGGCCGCCATCATCCCGGAGGAGCCGACGGTGACCTGGTAGTCCTCGACGTCCTTGTCGGCCGCGAGCACCTTCTCGACCCGCTTGGCCTGCGCGTCGGCTGCGGCCAGGCTGGTGCCCGGCTTCAGCTCCTGCTTGATGCTCAGGGTGTCCTGCTTGCCCTGGTCGAAGAAGGTCGTCTTCAGCAGCGGGGCCATCCCGAAGGTGGCGATGAGGATCACCACGGCGATCAGCAGGCTGATCGCGCGGCGGCGGGTGGCGAAGCGCAGCACCGGGACGTAGAGCCGCTGCAGCGCGCTGCGGGTCTCCTTCTCCTCGGCCGCGCGGCGCAGCTCCTCGGGGTCGGTGCCCTCCGGGACCTTCGGGGCGCGCAGGAACCAGTACGACAGCACCGGCACCACGGTCAGCGAGACCAGCAGCGAGGAGAGCAGGGCGACGGTGACGGTGATGGAGAAGGAGCCGAAGAGGGCGCCGACCATGCCGCCGACCACACCGATCGGGAGGAAGACCGCGACCGTGGTCAGGGTCGAGGAGGTGATCGCGCCGGAGACCTCCTTGACAGCCTTGAGGATGGCCTCGCGGCGCTCCTCGCCGTAACCCAGGTGCCGCTTGATGTTCTCCAGGACGACGATCGAGTCGTCCACGACCCGGCCGATCGCGATGGTCAGACCGCCCAGGGTGAGCATGTTCAGGGAGAGGTCACCGGTCCACAGCACGATCAGGGTGATGACCACGGACAGCGGGATGGAGACCGCGGTGACCAGGGTCGAGCGCAGGCTCAGCAGGAAGACCAGGATCACGATCACGGCCATGACCAGGCCGAGCAGTCCCTCGGTGGTCAGCGACTCGATGGACTTGGAGACCTGCGGGCCCTGGTCGGAGGCGATGGTGACGCTCGCGCCGGCGCCCAGGTCCTTGCGGATGGTGTCCAGCTTGCCCTTGACCGCGTCGGAGATGGCGACCGCGCTGCCGTCCTGGTTCATCGTCACGGTGACCGAGAGGCTGGGCCTGCCGTCGGTGCGGGTGATCGAGGTCGGGGTGGCCGAGGTCTCCTGGACGGTGGCGACGTCACCGAGCCGGACCGGCTTGCCGCCCTGGCCGCCGCCCATCGGGCCGGCCGCCGGGGTGACCATCAGGTCCTTGATCTGCGCCACCGAGGTGAAGCCGGCACCGACCTGCACGGTCTTGCTGCGGCCGTCCTCGGAGAAGGCGCCGGCCGGCACCGACGTGCCGCCGGCCTGGAGCGCCTGGCCGAGCGCGGCGGAGTTCAGCCCCGCGGCGGCCAGCTTCGCCGCGTCCGGGGTGACCGCGACGATCCGGTCCTGTACGCCGCCGACGTTGACCTGGCCGACGCCGTCGATGTTCTTCAGGTCCGGGACGACGGTGCGGTTGAGCTGGTCGGCGAGGGTCTGCTGGTCCTTCTTGGTGGAGGAGACCGCGAGGACGACGGTGGGCAGGTCGTCCGTGCCGCCGGAGACCACCTGCGGGTCCACGTCCTTCGGCAGCTTCGCCCGGGCCCGGTTGACGGCCTGCTGGACGTCGGCGACCAGGGTCTTGGAGTCGTTGCCGAAGTCGAACTGCGCCATGATGACGCCGGAGCCCTCGCTCGACGTCGAGGTGACGCTCTTGATGCCGTTGACCGCCTGGATTCCGTTCTCCAGCGGCTCGACCACCTGCTTCTCGACGACATCGGGCGAGGCGCCCTGGTACGGGGCGATCACGGAGACCATCGGCAGGTCGATGGACGGCAGGAGCTGCTGCTTGAGCTGCGGGATCGCGATGGCGCCGAAGGCGATCGCGACGATCGACATCAGCGCTATCAGGCCCCGTTGTACGAGGCTGATGCGGGACAGCCAGGACATGGGTGGCGGTCTCTCTTCTGTTCAGAAAAGCGGGTATCGAGGACGGGGGAACTCCGGCGGAAGCCGGGTGTCCGGCCCGGTGTGAGGGCCGACACCGGCCCACCTACACCCTCCGTCACGGCCAGCCCGGTTCTCCTCGCTCGCAAGTCGGTTTTCGGCCGCCGTCCGTACCGCGTCCGTAGTACGGGCGGCTCCACCCGCCCTGCACCCCTGGGCGTACGGGCGCCTGCTCCGATCAGTGCGCCCGCGGGCGCACCAGTCCCGACTCGTAGGCGATGACCACCAGTTGGGCCCGGTCGCGGGCGCCGAGCTTGGCCATCGCGCGGTTGACGTGCGTCTTGACGGTGAGCGGGCTGACGTCCAGTTGCTCGGCGATCTCGTCGTTGGACAGTCCGCCGGCCACCAGCACCAGCACCTCGCGCTCCCGGCCGGTGAGCGTGGCCAGCCGCTCGGCGTTCGCGCCACCGGGCCCCTCGCCCGCCGCGCCCTCGCCCTGCGCGAGGAACTTGGCGATCAGGCCCTTGGTGGCGGCGGGCGAGAGCAGCGCCTCGCCGCCGGCCGCGATCCGGATCGCGTGCAGCAGCTCGTCCGGCTCGGCGCCCTTGCCCAGGAAGCCGCTGGCGCCGGCCCGCAGCGACTGCACGACGTAGTCGTCGACCTCGAAGGTGGTCAGGATGACCACCCTGACGCCGGTCAGCTCCGGGTCCTGGCTGATCAGACGGGTGGCGGCCAGACCGTCGGTGCCGGGCATCCGGATGTCCATCAGGACAACGTCGGGGCGCTCCTCGCGGGCCAGGGCGTACGCCTGCGCCCCGTCGGACGCCTCGCCCACCACCCGCATGTCCGGCTCCGAGTCGACCAGGATGCGGAACGCGCTGCGCAACAGCGTCTGGTCGTCGGCCAGCAGCACCTTGATGGTCATGTCCCCATCGCCCTCGCGCTCATGTCGTCTCACCGGTACGCGCGCCGCCCAGCGGCAGGGTGACCCGCACCTGGAAGCCGCCGGCCGCCCGGGGGCCGGTGACGACCGTGCCGCGCAGCGCCTGGACCCGTTCGCGCATCCCGATCAGACCATGGCCGCCGACGGACCCCGCCACGGCCCCCTCCCCCGGCCCGTCCGCGGCCACCGCGGCGTCCGCTCCAGCGCCGCGGCCGTCGTCCTGGACGGTCACGGTCAGCGCACCGTCGGTCCGGATGATCCGCACGGTGGCGCGGGCACCGTCGCCGGCGTGCTTGCGGACGTTGGTCAGCGCCTCCTGGACCACCCGGTAGGCGGTCAGGTCCACCGAGGCGGGCAGGGCGGGCTGCGGCGCGGGCGGCAGGTCCAGGGCGACCGGCAGGCCGGCCCGGACGAACCCGTCGATCAGCTGGTCCAGGACGCCGAGGCCGGGCGCGGGCTCGGTGGGGGCCGTCGGGTCGTCGGGCTGGCGCAGCAGGCCGACCGTGGCGCGCAGCTCCTCCAGCGCCGACCGGGACGCCTCCCGGACGTGCGCCAGCGCCTGTTTGGCCTGGTCGGGCCGGTTGTCCATGACGTGCGAGGCGACCCCGGCCTGGACGTTGACCAGGGCGATGTGGTGCGCGACCACGTCGTGCAGCTCGCGGGCGATGCGCAGCCGCTCCTCGGCGACCCGGCGGCGGGCCTCCTCCTCGCGGGTGCGCTCGGCGCGCTCGGCGCGCTCGCGGATGGCGTCCACGTAGGCCCGGCGGCTGCGGACCGCGTCGCCGGCCGCCGCGGCCATCCCGGTCCAGGCGAAGATCGCGAGGTTCTCCTGGGCGTACCAGGAGCGGTCCCCGAAGAACATCGCGGCGGCGGTCAGCACGAGGCAGGTGAGCACGCCGATGCGCCAGGTGGTGGGCCGATCGGTGCGGGAGGCAACGGTGAACAGGGCGATCACCGCCGCTGCGGCGACCGGGGCGCGCGGGGCGTTGGACTGGGCGACCAGCTCGACGATCGTCAGCGCGCCGGTGGCGGCCAGCACCGTGCGGGGCAGCCGCCGGCGCAGCACCAGCGCGCCGCAGGCGAGGACGGCCAGCACCACGGTGACGGGCGAGAGCTCGCGGACGCCGAAGCGGGGCAGGTGCGCGCCGTGCGGGCCGTGCGGCCCGGCCACCGCGCCGCACAGGATCGCCACGAACACCGCCGCCGCCACCGCCGTGTCGAACGCGAGCTGATGCGTCCGGTGCCACTGGCGGAGCCGGGCGACGCGGCTCGCGTCCTGGGCGGTGGCGGGCGACGGAAGGGCTGTCACAGCAGGCAACGGTAGCGCCCCGGTCCCACCAGGGGGGCCGGGGCGCCGTGCGTAGTGCGCTGGGTGTGCGGTGTATCTGCTGGTCAGCCCGGGATCAGGCCGTCGTCGCTGAGCATCTCCCGGACCTCCGCCAGACTCGCGTCCGGCGCGGGCAGGATCAGCTCGGAGGGCTCCAGGGCGTCGTCCGGCAACGGGGTGCCCAGACGACGGACGGAGTCCAGCAGGGCCCCCAGGGTGCGCCGGAATCCGGCCTCGTCACCGCTCTCCATCTCGGCGAGCAGTTCGTCGTCCAGCTTGTTGAGCTCGATGAAGTGGGCGTCATCCAGCTTCACCTGCCCCTCCCCCATGATCCGTACGATCACGACGGTCTCCCTTGTTGCGGTCGGGCGGGGTCGCGGTGGCGACGGCGGACCGCTCCGCACGGGGCGGACCGCCGCCGTCGGTCACTGCTTGTCGAGACGCGGGTGCTGCTGCTGCGGGGCCTGCTGGGCGGCGCCACCCGGGCCGCCCTCGATGGCCTGCTGCTGGGCGGACGGCCCGCCCGCCAGCTCGGCCTTCATCCGCTGCAGCTCCAGCTCGACGTCGCTGCCGCCGGAGAGCCGGTCCAGCTCGGCGGTGATGTCGTCCTTGGCCATGCCGGTCGGGTCGTCCAGCGCGCCGGAGGCCATCAGCTCGTCGATGGCACCGGCCCGGGCCTGGAGCTGCGCGGTGCGGTCCTCGGCCCGCTGGATCGCCAGGCCGACATCGCCCATCTCCTCGGAGATGCCGGAGAACGCCTCGCCGATCCGGGTCTGCGCCTGGGCGGCGGTGTACGTGGCCTTGATCGTCTCCTTCTTGGTGCGGAAGGCGTCGACCTTGGCCTGGAGCCGCTGCGCGGCGAGCGTCAGCTTCTCCTCCTCGCCCTGGAGGGTCTGGTGCTGCGTCTCCAGGTCGGTGACCTGCTGCTGCAGCGCGCTGCGCCGGGTCAGCGCCTCGCGGGCCAGGTCCTCGCGGCCGAGCGCCAGCGCCTTGCGGCCCTGGTCCTCCAGCTTCGCGGACTGGCCCTGGAGCTGGTTGAGCTGCAGCTCCAGGCGCTTGCGGGAGGTCGCCACGTCGGCGACGCCGCGGCGTACCTTCTGCAGCAGTTCGAGCTGCTTCTGGTACGAGTAGTCGAGGGTCTCGCGCGGGTCTTCGGCCCGGTCAAGGGCCTTGTTGGCCTTCGCGCGGAAGATCATCCCCATCCGCTTCATGACACCATCGCTCATGGGCCTCGCGCGCCCCCTTCTGACCGACTCACATCGGGCTTAGGCTCCAGCACATCTACAGACCCCACAGTACGGGCCCTGGTTCCATTACCGCACTGTTCGGGCCCGGATGCGCTCCTCCTCCAGGACGATCAGACCGTCCGGCTTCTCCAGCCCAGGGAGTAGGGCGCCCCCCGGAGGCCGCCGCACCGCCCGGTCTGTCCGCTTCTGCCCCCACGGGACGGCCGGTGCCGTTGCCGGATCGTTCCCCGTCGCCCCGTGGCTCATTCGCGGTGAGGACGTACTCTTGGGTGTTGTGTTCCGAAGCCGTTCGAAGGATGAGCAGGCCGCGACCGCCAAGGTGACCGCGTCCCAGCCCCAGCAGCCCCGCGACCCGCAGGCCCCCAAGGGCCGTCCGACGCCCAAGCGCAGCGACGCCCAGTCGCAGCGCCGCACGCGCGCTCAGACGCCGACCAACCGCAAGGACGCCGTGAAGGCGCAGCGGGAGGCGCGGCGTGCCGACATGGCCCGCCAGCGCGAGGCCCTGGCCAACGGCGACGAGCGCTATCTGCCGGTCCGCGACAAGGGCCCGGTGCGTCGTTTCGCCCGGGACTACGTCGACGCCCGGTGGTGCGTGGCGGAGTTCTTCCTGCCGGTCGCCGTGGTGATCCTGGTGCTGACCATGATCCGGGTGCCGCAGATCCAGAGCATCGCGCTGCTGCTGTGGCTCGTGATCATCGTCCTGATCGTGCTCGACTCGATCATGATCTGGTTCCGGCTGGGCAAGCTGCTCCAGCAGCGCTTCCCCAAGGAGAACCTCAAGGGCGCCCGCGCCTACGCCGTGATGCGCACGCTCCAGATGCGCCGGCTGCGGCTGCCCAAGCCGCAGGTCAAGCGCGGCCAGCGCCCCTGAGCCCAGAAGGCTCGGGACGGTGGGGGCCGGCGCCGCCGGCCCCCACCGCGCCTCACTCCTCGTCGGCGTGCAGGCTCATCGGCCCGGGGTAGATCTCCGTGCTGTCCTCGAACAGCCTGACCTGGTCGATGCCGCCGTCGCGGAGGTCGCGCCACTGCTCCCCGATCCAGGACTCGGCGTCCCCCTGGGTCGTGAACTCCTCCGGTTCCACGGTGGGCACCGCCTCCGAACCGTCCGCCTTCTCGAACCGCCACGTCCACGCCATGTGCGCCTCCTGGAGTCCCACCGGGTCCGCCGGGTCCGCCGATCCCACCGCACACGCCGGGCACCGCGCGCCACGCCGTGCCTGCGGATCGTGCTTCCCCGCTTGATCGGAAAGCCTATCGGCCGTGTCGAGGGGCGTTGCGGCGCTCTCGCCGGCCCGACGGCGACGCCGGTGCGCCACGCGGGTCCGACGGCGGCGCCGAGGGGCGCCCGGTGCGCCGCGCAAGCCCAACGGCGGCGCCGGTGGGCGCCCCGCGCGCTCGTGCGCGCCGGACACTAGAGACTTACCCGGGTGGACCTCACTCTCCTCGGCACCGCGGCCCCGCAGGGGCTGCCGCGCCCCGACTGCCCGTGTGCCGCCTGTGCGACCGCCGTCGGCGACGAGGCACGGGCGGCGACCGCCCTGCTCGTCGACGGCGCGCTGCTGCTCGATCTGACTCCGGGCCCGGCGTTCGCCGCCGCCCGTGCGGGCCGCTCGCTCGCCGGGGTGCGCCAGGTGCTGCTCTCCCACCCGCACGACGGGCCGGCGCTGGAGGTGCCGGCGGGGCTGCCGCAGCCGGGCCGGGTCGCCGACGGCCGGGAGCTGGCGCTGCTGGGCGGGCACCGGGTGCGGGCCGTCGCGGTGGACGTCCCCGGCACCGGCTACGAGGTCACCGGCGGCGACGGCGAGCGGCTGCTGTACCTGCCGCCGGGCGCGGCGCCGGCCGGATGGGGCGAGGCCGACCCCGGCAACGGCGGGCCCGCGGCGGCGGGCGGCCCGGGGCCGTACGACCTGGTGCTGCTGGACGTGCTGGCGCGGCCGGAGGCGCTGGCCCGGCTGCGGGCGAGCGGCGCGGTGGACGCGGCGACCGACGTGGTCGCGGTGCACCTGGACCACACCGTGCCGCCCGGGCCCGAACTCCACCGCCGGCTGGCGGCGCTGGGCGCCCGCACGGTGCCGGACGGCACCTCCCTCGTGGTCGGCGAGTACCACGCGGTGCCCGACCTGCCGCGCCGGACGCTGGTGCTGGGCGGGGCGCGCAGCGGGAAGTCGGTGGAGGCCGAACGCCGGCTGCTGGCCTTCCCCGAGGTGGTGTACGTGGCCACCAGCGGCACCCGGGACGGGGACGAGGACTGGGCGCAGCGGGTGGCGCTGCACCGGGAGCGGCGCCCGGCCGGCTGGCGGACCGTCGAGACCTGTGACCTGCTGCCGCTGCTGGCGGAGCCGGCGACCGCGCCGCCGCTGCTCGTCGACTGCCTGGCGCTGTGGCTGACGGACGCCATGGACGAGGCCGGGGCGTGGGACGACTCGGCCTGGGAGGCGGGCGGGCGGCGGGCGCTGCGGGAGCGCTGCGAGGCGCTGGTGGCGGCCGTGCGGGAGACCCGCCGGCGGGTGGTGGCGGTGAGCAACGAGGTCGGTTCGGGGGTGGTCCCGGCGACCCCGGCGGGCCGCCGGTTCCGGGACGAACTCGGGCGGCTGAACGCCGCGTTCGGCGCGGAGTGCGAGCAGCTGCTGGTGGTGGTCGCGGGCCAGGCGCTTGCGCTGCGCGGCTGACAGCGGCCCGGTCCGGCCCGTGTCCGCTTGCCCGGGGGGCCGGCGGCGGGTGCGCTGGGGCGGTGACCGAACTTTCCCGACATCACGGGTACCGCGCCCGCCGCCGGCGTTCCCCCCTCCGGCCTGCCGCCCCCGGGCGCCCCGGTCCGGTCGGGCCGGGCCGGGGCGGCGAGCTGAGCGACGCCGCCGAGGCGGCGGTCCGCGGCTATCTGGAGCGCCGCCCGGACGCCACCGTGGTCGTCCTCGGCGAGGGCCTGGGGACCGGCTTCCGGCGGCTGGACAACGGGCGGTTGACCTGGCTGTCGGTGCTGCCGCCGCAGGACGCGGCGGCCCGCCGGTTGCTGCTGCCCGACGGCCCCCGGCGGCGCACCGTCGGCTGCGCGGGATCGGGCGCCGACTGGCCGGACGTGGTGGGCGCGCCGGAGGGCGGGGTGGTGGTGGCGGTGCCCCGGACGCCCGCGGGGCTGTCGGCGGGCGCGGTGGCGGACCTGCTCGCGGTGTGCGCGGCGCGGTTCCCCGGCGGGGCGCTGGTGCTGGACGCGCTGCCCCGGTGGACGGCGGCGGTGGCCCGGTCGGCCCGCCGCCACCCGGCCGTCGCCGCGGTGCGCGTCCTCCCCCTGGCGGCGGGCCGCGGGTCGCCCGGCCGGTGGCGGCGGTGGCTGCCGGGGACGGTGGTGTGCGAGGTGCGGTTCACCGGCGGTGGCGCCACCTGACGCGCCGCCACCGTCCCCGGCCCGCACCGGTGCCGCCGAGGCCGGCCGCCGCGGACGCCCCACGGACGCCCCGTCGGCCGGCCGTTGCCGGTAATCTGCGCCCAATGAGCGCCCTGAACCTCGATGACTTCGCCCAACTGATCGAGCGCCCCGACGCCGATGTGCGCCGCACCGCCGAGGAACGGCGGGCCCGGACGGCCCTGCCGCCCGGCGCCCTGGGGCGGCTGGACGAGCTGGGCGAGTGGCTGGCCGCCGTCCAGCAGCAGGTGCCGGTGCGGCCCGTCGAGCGGCCCCGGGCGCTGCTGTTCGCCGGCGACCACGGCGTCGCGCGGCTGGGCGTCTCGGCCCGGCCGGCCGGTGGCACCAAGGACCTGGTGCGGGCCGTCCTGGACGGGGCGAGCCCGGCGGCGGTGCTGGCGCGCACCGCCGGCGTGCCGGTGCGGGTGGTGGACATGGCGGTGGACTGCGATCCGGCGGAGCTGCCGGAGGAGGTCACTCGGCACCGGGTGCGCCGCGGCTCGGGGCGGATCGACGTCGAGGACGCGCTGACCGCCGAGGAGGCCGAGGCGGCGTTCCGGGCCGGGATGGCGATCGCGGACGAGGAGGCGGACGCCGGCACCGACCTGGTCGTGCTGGGCGATCTGAGCGTGGGCGGCACCACCGCCGCCGGCACCCTGATCGCCGCGCTGTGCGGGACGGACGCCTCGGTCGTCACCGGGCGGGGCGGCCGGCCCATCGACGACCTGGCCTGGATGCGCAAGTGCGCGGCGATCCGGGACGCGCTGCGCCGGGCCCGACCGGTGCTGGGCGACCAGCTGCAGCTGCTGGCGACCGTCGGCGGCGCCGATCTGACCGCGGCCACCGGCTTCCTGCTGCAGAGCGCGGTCCGCCGCACCCCGGTGATCCTGGACGGCGTGGTCTCCGCGGCCTGCGCGCTGGTGGCGCAGCGGGTGGCGTTCCGGGCGCCGGACTGGTGGGTGGCCGGGCAGGCCAGCGGCGAGCCGGCGCAGGCCAAGGCGCTGGACCGGATCGCACTCAACCCTCTGCTCGATCACGGCGTCACAGCGGGCGAGGGGACCGGGGCGCTGCTCGCCCTGCCGTTGGTACGGGCGGCGGCCGCACTGGCCGCGGAGCTCCCGGTAGGCGACTGACACCCACCGGGCGCACCCGCGCGGCGCCCACCGCGACCGCACCGCGCCGGTCGGCGACGGCCCCCGTAAGATCGCGTTTTGCACGATTTATCGGGAGACATCGCTTTGAGTCCGGAGGAAGACCACCCCCTCGGCCGGTGGGCGCGGCGCGGTGCCGCGTTCGGCATCTGGTACCTGCGCGTCGTCACCTTCATCAACGTCCTCGGGGCGGTGTGGGTGTCGTTCGGCAACGACATCCGGCGCCACAACGCCGCGGACTTCTTCACCCCGTACCTGCTCACCGCGGGCTTCGCGTCGGGCGCCTTCTCGCTGTTCCTGGCGGTGACGCTGCGCCGCCGGAAGCGGGCGGCGTGGATCCTGAACGTGGTGCTGTCCGGTCTCTTCCTGCTGCTGGTGGCCGTGGTGATGGGGCTCGCCCCGGAGTTCCGGACGCATCCGCAGAACTGGGTGTCGCTGGCGCTGACGCTGCTGTTCACGGCGTCCCTGCTGGTCGGCCGGCGGGAGTTCTACGCCAAGGGCGACCGGGCCAACCCGAAGCTGGCGGCGCTGACCGCGGCCGGCGGGCTGCTGGTCGCCTCGCTGCTGGCGGCGCTGCTGGTGTCGGTCACCAACCTGGCCTCCCCGGGCGCCTCGACGTTCGCCGAGCGCTGGCGGTACGGCCTGCTGCGGTTGGTGTCGCTGGCCGCCGACGACCGCGGCTTCCCCGGGATCTCCACGCCGAACTGGGTCAACGGCACCATCAACGTGCTGAGCGCGGCGCTGCTGGTGGCCGTGTTGTGGGCGGCGTTCCGGTCCGTGCGCACCGTCGACCCGATCTCCGCGGACGACGAGGAGAAGCTGCGCGGGCTGCTCACGCGGCACGGCGACCGGGACTCGCTGGGGTACTTCGCGCTGCGCCGCGACAAGAGCGCGGTGTTCTCGCCCAGCGGGAAGGCGGCGGTGACGTACCGGGTGGTCGGCGGGGTGTCGCTGGCCTCCGCCGACCCGCTGGGCGACCCGGAGGCGTGGCCGGGGGCGATCGAGCGCTGGCTGGCCGAGGCCCGGGAGCACGGCTGGGCGCCGGCGGTGATGGGCGCGAGCGAGGAGGGCGGCACCATCTACGCCCGGCACGGGCTGGACGCGCTGGAGCTGGGCGACGAGGCGATCGTGGAGACCGCGGAGTTCACCCTGAGCGGCCGGGCCATGCGCACCGTGCGGCAGGCGTACCACCGGATCCAGCGGGCCGGCTACACGGTCCGCATCCGGCGGCACGAGGACATCCCCGCCGAGGAGATGGCGCGGTTGGTACGCCTGGCCGACGACTGGCGCGACGGGGACACCGAGCGGGGCTTCTCGATGGCGCTGGGCCGGCTCGGCGATCCGGCGGACGGGCGCTGCGTGATGCTCGAATGCACCGACGCCGAGGGCCGGTTGCGGGCGCTGCTGAGCTTCGTGCCGTGGGGGCGGAAGGGACTGTCGCTGGATCTGATGCGGCGGGACCGGGAGTCCGACAACGGGCTCATGGAATTCATGGTGCTGGAGCTGATCCAGCGGGCGGACGAGGTGGAGATCACTCAGCTCTCGCTCAACTTTGCGATGTTCCGTTCCGTCTTCGAACGGGGGTCGCGGCTCGGCGCGGGCCCGGTGCTGCGTGTGTGGCGCTCCTTGCTCGGCTTCTTCTCCCGGTGGTGGCAAATCGAATCGCTCTATCGCGCCAACGCGAAATACCGGCCCGTCTGGGAGCCCCGGTACATGCTCTTCGAGAAGAGCACCGACGTGCTGCGGATCGGTATCGCCGCGGCCCGCGCCGAGGGCTTCCTCGAAGCGCCCGGCCTGCCGAAGTGGCTGAACCGCAAGCATTTGGAGCACGGGAGATGAGCGAGCCCGGCGCGGGCCGGCGGGAGCTGTCCGTCCTGCGGCGCGCCGTGCGGGCCGAGTGGGGCCCGCTCCTGAGGACGGTGTGGCCGACGCTGGTGGCCCGCCGGCTGCGGGCGGTCCCGCTGACCCTGACCGCGGTCGGCCTGACGCTGGCCTTCCACTTCGTCCAGAACCAGTCCTGGGGCTACCGGGCCGTCCAGAACATCGGCTCGGTGCAGGCGTACGAGCACCTGTGGGTGGCGCTGCTGCGGACCCCGCTGTCGCTGTTCGTCCCGGCGCTGGACCTGCCGGTGTGGGGCGCGCTGGTGCAGATCCTGGTGGTCTTCGGGATCGCCGAGATCTGCCTCGGCCGCTGGCAGACGCTGACGGTCGCCTACGCGGCCACGCTCGCCGGCACGATGTACGCCCGGATCGGCCTGTGGCTCGGCCCGGACAGCCCGATCGGGCTGCCGGACTCCGACAAGTTCGTGGTCGACACCGGTCCGTCGGCGGCGGTGGTCGGCCTGGCGGTCGTCGTCTGCTGGCGCTACCGGGCCCGCCTCACCTGCGTCGTGGTGGTCGTCTCGATGTTCGTCGAGGTGGCGTTCATCAAGACCAACCTGGCGGGCAAGGAACACGTCGCGGCGGTGCTGGTGGTGCTGGCGCTGTGCGTGGCGTGGGACCGGTGGCGGCCGTTGAAGCCGTCCGACGTCCACTACGCCCAGTACGCCCGCGGCCGGGACCGCCCCTGGTGAACGGCCCGGGGCCGGTCCGCCGCGCCGCCGGCCCCGGGTACCCTGCCGCGGTGAACGACACCGCCCCCGTGCCGCCCTCCCCCGCCTCCCTCGCCGACGGGCTCCGCTTCGCGTTCGGCACGCTGACCGTGCTGCCGGTGCGGTTGACCCGCTGGGACCGGGCCGCGGCCCGCGGCGGAATGCTGTGCGCACCCGTGGCCGGACTGGTGGTCGGCCTGTGCGCGGCGGCGCTGGGCGGGGTGCTGCTGGTGCTCGGCGGCGGGCCGTTGCTGGCCGCGATCGGCAGCGCCGTGGTGCCGGCGGTGCTCACCCGCGGCCTGCACCTGGACGGGCTCGCGGACACCGCCGACGGCCTGGGCAGCGGCAAGCCCGCCGAGGAGGCGCTGCGCATCATGAAGCGGTCCGACATCGGGCCGTTCGGCGTGATCACCCTGCTGTTCGCGCTGCTCGCCCAAGTGGCCGCGCTCTTCGGTCTGTACGCGGCGGGCTGGGCGAGCGGCGCGGCCGGGGCGGTGGTGGCGGCGGTCACCGCCCGCGGCGCGCTGACCCTGGCCTCCCGGGCGGGGGTGCCGGCGGCCCGCCCGGAGGGGTTGGGGGCCGCGGTCGCCGGGGCGGTTCCGGTGCCGGCCGCGGTGGGCTGCGCGGCGCTGGTGGCGGCCGGCTGCGCGGCGTTCGGCGCGGCGGCCGGCGGCCCGTACGGCGCGCTGCACGCGGCGGTGGCGGCGCTGCTCGGGCTGGCGGGCGGGGAAGTGCTGCTGCGGCACTGCCGACGGCGGTTCGGCGGGGTGACCGGCGATGTCTTCGGCGCCCTCGCGGAGTGCGCCGGACTCACCGCGCTGGTGCTGCTCACACTCGGCTGAAAGCCCGCGCACCACCGTCACCCCCCTTGCGTTCACGGCGAGTTGGCGCATCCGTCGGGCGGCGGGAGACGTCCCGTCAGGTCCCGGTGCCGTAACCGGCCGGGCCAGCCGGCGCCACCGAGCGTAGGCTCGGCCGCAGCAGCGCTGACGCGCGAAACGGATTCCCCGGACGAACAGGACCTTCATCACCGTGACTGCACTGAGCCTCAGTACTTCTTCCGCCGCAACGGTGCGCGCGGATGCCGTCGTCGTCGGCGTGGCCAAGGGCGCCAAGGGCGTCGTGGTCGCCCCCGGCGCCGAGGCCGTGGACGACGCGTTCGGCGGCAAGCTCGCCGCCGTGCTGGAGACCCTCGGCGCGAGTGGTGTCGAGGGCGAGGTGACCAAGCTGCCCGCCGCCGACGGCATCAAGGCGCCGGTCGTGCTGGCGGTCGGCCTGGGCGACGCCCCGGCCAAGGGCGACTCCTACGACCACGAGGCACTGCGCCGCGCGGCGGGCAGCGCCGCCCGGACGCTGGCCGGCGCCAAGAAGGCGGCCTTCGCGCTGCCGGTCGAGCACGCCGGGGCGGCCGCCGCGGTCGGCGAGGGCGCGCTGCTGGGCGCGTACAGCTTCACCGCGTTCCGCAGCAACGGCGGGAACGGCAAGGGCGCCAAGGGCCGCAAGGGCGACGCCAAGTCGGCGCCGCTGGGCGAGGCCACGGTCCTCGGCGGCAAGCCGCGGGACAAGGAGTTCAAGGCCGCCGCGGAGCGCGCCCAGGTGCTGGCCGCGGAGATCAACCGCGCCCGCGACCTGATCAACACGCCCTCCAACGCCCTGGACCCCAAGCAGTTCGCCGCCGAAGCGCAGGCCGCCGCCAAGGAGTTCGGCCTCACCTTCGAGGTGCTGGACGAGAAGGCGCTCAAGAAGGGCGGCTACGGCGGCCTGATGGGCGTCGGCCAGGGCTCGGAGGCGCCGCCGCGGCTGGTGCGGATCGCACACACGCACGCGGACGCGGAGCGCACGCTGGCGCTGGTCGGCAAGGGCATCACCTACGACTCGGGCGGTATCTCGCTCAAGCCGGCCGGCCACAACGAGACCATGAAGTGCGACATGAGCGGCGCCGCCGCGGTGTTCGCCGCGGTCGTGGCCGCCGCGCGGCTGGACCTCCCGGTGAACGTCACCGGCTGGCTGGCGCTCGCCGAGAACATGCCGTCCGGCTCCGCCACCCGCCCCGGCGACGTGCTGACCATGTACAGCGGCAAGACCGTCGAGGTGCTCAACACCGACGCCGAGGGCCGCCTGGTGCTGGCCGACGCGCTGACCCGGGCCTCGGAGGAGGCGCCGGACGCGATCGTGGACGTGGCGACGCTCACCGGGGCGATGGTGCTGGCGCTGGGCCACCGCCACTTCGGGATCATGGCGAACGACGACGCCTTCCGCACCGCGATCCACGAGATCGCCGAGGAGGTCGGCGAGCAGTCCTGGCCGATGCCGCTCCCCGCCGAGCTGCGCAAGGGCATGGACTCCCCGGTCGCCGACATCGCCAACATGGGCGACCGGATGGGCGGCGGCCTGGTCGCCGGCCTCTTCCTGAAGGAGTTCGTCGGCGAGGGCATCGCCTGGGCGCACCTGGACATCGCCGGCCCGGCCTTCCACGAGGGCGCGCCCTGGGGCTACACCCCCAAGGGCGGCACCGGCTCCTCGGTCCGCACTCTGCTGCGGCTGGCCGAGCGCACCGCCGAGGGCGACCTGGGCTGACCGGCCCGCCGGTCCGCCACGCCCGCACGGCCCCGGGGTACGCCCGGGGCCGTCGGTGCGCCGACCACGGTATGTTCGCCCTCGACGAAATCCGCACGTAAGTACGCACGAGTAACCCCGGTGAAGCGGCAGATCGGCCGTCCCGAGCCCGGCCCCGCGTCCCGGCTTCGTTGAACAAGTGCGAAGATGGGTTCTCGGCAGGACAGGGCCCCCCTTACCCAGGGCCGAGTTAAAGCGGCCGAACAACAGCCGCGATCCGGTCATCGACGACCGGCTCCGGCGCACCCATGCATGGAGGACGTGACGTGGCGAACGACGCCAGCACCGTTTTCGACCTAGTGATCCTCGGAGGCGGTAGCGGTGGTTACGCCGCTGCCCTGCGCGGGGCGCAGCTGGGCCTGGACGTCGCCCTGATCGAGAAGAACAAGCTCGGCGGCACCTGCCTGCACAACGGCTGCATTCCCACCAAGGCTCTGCTGCACGCCGGCGAGGTCGCGGACCAGGCCCGTGAGGCCGAGCAGTTCGGTGTCAAGGCCACCTTCGAGGGCATCGACATCAACGCCGTCCACAAGTACAAGGACGACGTGATCTCGGGCCTCTACAAGGGCCTGCAGGGTCTGGTCGCCTCCCGCAAGGTGACCTACATCGAGGGCGAGGGCCGCCTCTCCTCCCCGACCTCCGTCGACGTGGGTGGCCAGCGCGTCCAGGGCCGCCACGTCCTGCTGGCGACCGGCTCCGTGCCGAAGTCCCTGCCGGGCCTGGAGATCGACGGCAACCGCATCATCTCCTCGGACCACGCGCTCACCCTCGACCGCGTCCCGAAGTCGGCGATCATCCTGGGCGGCGGCGTGATCGGCGTCGAGTTCGCCTCGGCGTGGAAGTCCTTCGGCACCGACGTCACCGTCATCGAGGGCCTCAAGCACCTCGTCCCGGTCGAGGACGAGAACAGCTCCAAGCTGCTGGAGCGGGCCTTCCGCAAGCGGGGCATCAAGTTCAACCTCGGCACCTTCTTCGACAAGGCCGAGTACACCGCCGACGGCGTCAGGGTCACCCTCGCCGACGGCAAGACCTTCGAGGCCGAGGTGCTGCTGGTCGCCATCGGCCGCGGCCCGGTCTCCGCCGGTCTGGGCTACGAGGAGCAGGGCGTCGCGATGGACCGCGGCTACGTCCTGGTCGACGAGTACATGCAGACCAACGTCCCGACCATCTCGGCCGTCGGTGACCTCGTCCCGACCCTCCAGCTCGCGCACGTCGGCTTCGCCGAGGGCATGCTGGTGGCGGAGCGACTGGCCGGCCAGAAGGTCGTCCCGATCGACTACGACGGCGTCCCGCGCGTCACGTACTGCCACCCCGAGGTCGCGTCGGTGGGCATCACCGAGGCCAAGGCCAAGGAGCTGTACGGCGCGGACAAGGTCGTGGCCCTGAAGTACAACCTTGCGGGCAACGGCAAGAGCAAGATCCTCAAGACCGCGGGCGAGATCAAGCTCGTCCAGGTCAAGGACGGTGCCGTGGTCGGCGTCCACATGGTCGGTGACCGTATGGGCGAGCAGGTCGGCGAGGCCCAGCTGGTCTACAACTGGGAAGCCCTGCCGGCCGAGGTTGCGCAGCTCATCCACGCGCACCCGACGCAGAACGAGGCGCTCGGCGAGGCCCACCTGGCCCTCGCCGGCAAGCCCCTCCACTCCCACGACTGACCCCCAGTCCCGGGCGCGACCACATCCGTACTTGCGATAGGAGCAACTGAAACCATGACGGTTTCCGTAACCCTGCCGGCGCTCGGCGAGAGCGTCACCGAGGGCACCGTCACCCGCTGGCTGAAGGCCGAGGGCGAGCGCATCGAGGCCGACGAGCCGCTGCTGGAGGTGTCGACCGACAAGGTCGACACCGAGATCCCGGCCCCGGCCTCCGGCATTCTGGCCTCCATCAAGGTGGCCGAGGACGAGACCGTGGAGGTCGGCGCCGAGCTGGCCATCATCGACGACGGCACCGGTGCTCCGGCCGCCGCGCCGGCGCCGGCCGCCGCCGAGGCCCCGGCCCCGGCCGCGCAGCCCGAGCCGGCTCCGGCCCCCGTGGCCGAGGCCCCCGCCGCCGCCCCCGCGGGCGCTGCCGAGGGCACGGACGTGCTCCTCCCGGCGCTCGGCGAGAGCGTCACCGAGGGCACCGTCACCCGCTGGCTGAAGGAGGTCGGCGAGGAGGTCTCCGAGGACGAGCCCCTGCTCGAGGTCTCCACCGACAAGGTCGACACCGAGATCCCCGCCCCGACCTCCGGCACCCTGCTGGAGATCCTGGTGGGCGAGGACGAGACCGCCGAGGTCGGCGCCAAGCTCGCGGTGATCGGCGTCAAGGGTGCGGCTCCGGCCGCCGCCCCCGCCCCGGCAGCCGCTCCGGCTCCGGCGCCCGCTGCTGCCCCGGCCCCGGCGCCCACCCCGGCTCCGGCTCCGGCCGCTGCTGCCCCGGCCCCCGCGCCTGCTCCGGCCCCGGCTCCGGCTCCGGCTCCGGTCGCGCCCGCCCCTGTCACCCCCGCCCCGGCGGCCGGTGAGGCGGACGGCGCCTACGTCACCCCGCTGGTCCGCAAGCTCGCGGCCGAGAACGGCGTCAACCTCGCCACGGTCAAGGGCTCCGGTGTCGGTGGCCGGATCCGCAAGCAGGACGTCATCGCCGCCGCCGAGGCCCTCAAGGCCGCCGTGCCGGCCCCGGCCGCGCCGGCCGCCGCGCCGTCCAAGGCCCCGGCGCTGGAGGTCTCGCCGCTGCGCGGTCAGACCGTCAAGATGCCGCGGATGCGCAAGGTCATCGGCGACAACATGATGAAGGCCCTGCACGGCCAGGCGCAGCTGACCTCCGTGGTCGAGGTGGACATCACCGCGATCATGCGGATGCGCAACAAGGCCAAGGACTCCTTCGCGCAGCGTGAGGGCGTCAAGCTCTCCCCGATGCCGTTCTTCGTCAAGGCCGCTGTCCAGGCGCTGAAGGCCCACCCGGTCGTCAACGCCCGGATCAACGAGGACGAGGGCACCATCACCTACTTCGACACCGAGAACGTCGGTATCGCGGTGGACGCGGAGAAGGGCCTGATGACCCCGGTCATCAAGGGTGCGGGCGACCTCAACATCGCCGGCATCGCCCGGAAGACCGCGGAGCTGGCCGGCAAGGTCCGCGCCAACAAGATCACCCCGGACGAGCTGTCCGGCGCGACCTTCACCATCAGCAACACCGGTTCGCGCGGCGCCCTGTTCGACACCGTGATCGTGCCCCCGAACCAGGTCGGCATCCTCGGCATCGGTGCCACCGTCAAGCGCCCGGTGGTCATCAACCACCCGGACCTCGGCGAGACCATCGCCATCCGTGACATGACCTACCTGGCCCTGTCCTACGACCACCGTCTGGTGGACGGCGCCGACGCGGCCCGTTACCTGACCACGGTCAAGCAGATCCTGGAGGCCGCGGAGTTCGAGACCGAGATCGGTCTCTAGCGGTCACCCGGGTGACCGAGGATCGCAACGAGACCGAGATCGGTCTCTGACCCAGGCGGTCGCCCGCTCCGTGTGATCGAGGATCACACCTGCTCCCGACTCCCGTCGGAGAAGCGGGAGTTGTGCACCGGGGCCGGCCCCGGCTCGTTCCGACGAGCCGGGGCCGGCCCTTTTGTACGTCGGCGTCCCCGATAATGGCCCCGGCACCACACCCCTCGCGGCCCCACCCGCTCTGAAGGAGCACGTCATGACCCCGCCCGTCGTCCATTCGCTGCGCGAGCAGATCCGCGAGCACATCCTCGAGGGGATCGTCAGCGGGCGCTGGCAGCCGGGCGAGCGGATCGTGGAGCGGCGGATCGCGGTGGAGCTGGAGGTCAGCCAGACGCCCGTCCGGGAGGCGCTGCGGGAGCTGGAGTCGCTGCAGCTGATCGAGTCGGCGCCGAACAAGGGCGTCCGGGTGCGGAACCTCACCGCGGACGATCTCAAGGAGAGCTACCCGGTGCGGGCCGGGCTGGAGCAGGTCGCCGCCGAGCTGGCGGCCGGGCGGCTGGCGGAGGACACCGCGGCGCTGGAGCGCGAGGTGGCAGCCCTGCGGGACGCCGACGCGGCGGGCGACGGCGAGGCGCAGGTGCGGCACACGGTGGCCTTCCACCGGGAGATCGTGCGGGCGGCCGGGAACGCCGTACTGCTGCACACCTGGGAGGGGCTGGGCGTCGAGGTCTGGACGACGCTGTCGATCCGCTGGTTCAGCCCGGAGCCGCGCTCGCACGCGCAGGACCACCAGGAGCTGGTGGACGCGTTCCGGCGGCGCGACCCGCGGATCGGCGCGCTACTCAAGGCGCACGTGCTGAGCTGCGCGCCACGGGTCTGAGGCACCGGGGGACGAATCCGGCGAAGCGGTCCTGCGGAGTGTTCCGCGGGGCCGCTTCGCCGTGCGCCGGCGACCCACGCGGAATCGGCCGTTCCCGTGCATTCGGAACGCCTGATTCCGGGGTGTGCCGAGGGCGCTCCGAGGCGTAACGGAGGGGGGCTCCGGGGCTGGCACGGGGTGCCCCATATTGCGGCACCCCGTGCCGACCTGCGGTTTTTCCCCCGACCGGCGTTGATCGATCATCGATCAGAGCGTTATCGTCGAGGACTGGGGCGCGACACCCCTGCCTGCCGAATGCCTGCCGAACTCGCATTCCCACCCGTCCGGAAAGGGGCCACCCATGCCCGATCCCGTGCGCCTGCCGTACAGCCAGCTCGACCAGCTCCCGGACCGCGACCCCGAGGAGACGGCCGAATGGCGCGAGTCGCTGGACGCCGTCACCAAGGCAGCGGGCCCGCATCGCGCCGCGTACCTGATGCGCCGTGCTCTGGAGCACACCGCGCACACCGAAGGCACCGACCTGCCCTCGCTGGTGGAGACGGACTACGTCAACACCATCCCGACCTCCGCCGAGCCCGCGTTCCCGGGTGACGAGGCGATGGAGGCCCGGATCACCGCCTGGAACCGCTGGAACGCCGCCGCCATGGTGACCCGCGGCTCCAAGCTCGGCCTGGGCGGCCACATCGCCACCTTCGCCTCGGCCGCCTGGCTGTACGAGACCGGCTTCCAGCACTTCTTCCGCGGCAAGGAGGGCGACGGGTCCGGCGACCAGCTCTACATCCAGGGCCACGCCTCCCCCGGCATCTACGCCCGCGCCTTCCTCGAAGGCCGGCTCACCGAGGAGCAGCTCGACCACTTCCGCCAGGAGGCCGGCGGCGAGGGCCTGCCCTCCTACCCGCACCCGCGGCGGCTGCCCTGGCTGTGGGAGTTCCCCACCGTCTCCATGGGCCTCGGCCCGCTCTCGGCGATCTACCAGGCGCGCTTCAACCGCTACCTGGAGCACCGCGGCATCAAGGACACCAGCAACTCGCACGTCTGGGCCTTCCTGGGCGACGGCGAGATGGACGAGCCGGAGTCGACCGCCGCACTGGCGCTGGCCGGCCGCGAGGGCCTGGACAACCTGACCTTCGTCATCAACTGCAACCTGCAGCGCCTGGACGGCCCGGTCCGCCCCAACTTCAAGATCGTGCAGGAGCTGGAGGCCCAGTTCCGCGCCGCCGGCTGGAACGTCGTCAAGGCCCTGTGGGGCCAGGCGTGGGACGAGATCTTCGCGCTCGACACCGACGGCGCGCTGATCCAGCGCCTCCGTGAGACCCCGGACGCGCAGTTCCAGACGTACGCCACCCGCGACGCCGCCTACCTGCGCGAGCACTTCTTCGGCGCGAGCGACACCCTCAAGGCGATCGGCGCGCGGCTCTCCGACGCCAAGCTGCTGGAGCTGTTCCAGACTTCCCGCGCCGGCCACGAGCCGCGCAAGGTGTACGCCGCGTACCGGGCCGCCGTCGAGCACAAGGGCGCGCCGACGGTCATCCTGGCGCAGACCGTCAAGGGCTACACCCTGGGCACGGGCTTCGAGTCCCGCAACGCCAACCACCAGATGAAGAAGCTGACGATGGCGGAGTTCCGCACCATGCGGGACCTGCTCGAACTCCCCATCCCGGACAGCGCCCTGGAGGGCGACCTGGTGCCGTACTGGCGCCCGGCCGAGGACTCCCCGGAGATGCGGTACCTGCGCACCCGGCGCGCCGCCCTGGACGGCCCGGCCCCCGCCCGCAAGGTCGCGGCCAAGCCGCTGCCGATCCCCGCGGACAAGGCGTTCGACGCGCTGAAGAAGGGCTCGGGCAGCCAGGAGATCGCCACCACCATGGCGTTCGTCCGGCTGGTCAAGGACCTGATGCGGGACAAGGAGACCGGCAAGCGCTGGGTCCCGATCGTCCCGGACGAGGCCCGCACCTTCGGCATGGAGTCGCTCTTCCCGACCGCCGGCCTCTACTCCCCCAAGGGCGCGACCTACGACCCGGTCGACCGGGACCAGCTGCTCTGGTACAAGGAGGCCAAGAACGGCCAGATCCTCAACGAGGGGATCACCGAGGCCGGTTCGCTGGCCGACTTCACCGCCGCCGCGACGTCGTACGCGACGCACGGCGAGCCGATGATCCCCTTCTACATCTTCTACTCGATGTTCGGCTGGCAGCGCACCGCCGACCAGTTCTGGGCGCTCGCCGACCAGCTGGGCCGCGGCTTCGTGATCGGCGCCACCGCCGGCCGCACGACGATGACCGGTGAGGGTCTCCAGCACGCCGACGGCCACTCGCACCTGATCGCCTCCACCAACCCGGCGGCGCTCTCGTACGACCCGGCGTTCGCCTACGAGGTCGCGGTGATCGTCAAGGAGGGTCTGCGCCGGATGTACGGTCCGGACGCTGAGGACGTCTTCTACTACCTGACGGTCTACAACGAGACCAAGGTGCAGCCGGCGATGCCGGAGGGCGTCGAGGAGGGCATCCTCAAGGGCCTCTACCGCTTCAAGGAGGCCACGTCCATCGAGGGCGCCGAGGTCCCGCGGCTCCAGCTGCTGGCCTCCGGCACCGCGATCCACTGGGCCCTGGAGGCGCAGCAGTTGCTGGCCGCCGACTGGGGCGTGGCGGCGGACGTGTGGTCCGCCCCGTCCTGGACGGAGCTCCGCCGCGACGCCCTGGAGTGCGACGCGGCCCGTCTGGAGGGCGAGGACCGGATCCCCTACGTCACCCGTGCGCTGGCCGGCGCCCCCGGTCCGGTCGTCGCGGTGAGCGACTGGATGCGGGCGGTCCCGGACCAGATCGCCCCGTGGGTCGAGCAGGACTGGACGTCCATAGGGACGGACGGCTTCGGCCTGTCCGACACCCGCGAGGCGGCCCGCCGGTACTTCGGCGTCGACCCGCAGTCGGTGGTCGTCCAGGCGCTGGCGGCCCTCGCCCGGCGCGGCGACGTCAAGCCGGAGTCGGTCAAGGAGGCCCGGGAGCGCTACGGGCTGTGAGCCCCGTCCTCTGAAGCCGCGCGGCGGGCGCCGCTCGGTGGGGCCGGTGCCCGCACCGGCCCCCGGACGCGGGCGGCCCCGGCCGACACCGGGCACCGCCCGCCCCCACACTCCCGTGCGAAGACCACCCACCGCGCCCGGGGTCTTCGCACGGGACCCTTTCCGTTCCGCGTGCGCGGGGCGTTGTCAGTGCTGCCCCGCATGATGGATCCATGCGTGCCGCACGGCTGATCAGAATGGTGTTGCTGCTCCAGTCCCGGCCGTCGATGACGGCCGGGGAGCTGGCGCGGGAGCTGGAGGTCTCGGAGCGCACGGTCGCCCGGGACGTGCTGTCGCTCTCGGAGGCCGGGGTGCCCGTCTACGCGGACCGCGGCCGGTCCGGGGGCTACCGCCTGATAGGCGGCTACCGCACCCGGCTGACCGGGCTGCGCCTGCGCGAGGCGGAGGCGCTCTTCTTGTCCGGAGTGCCCTCCGCGCTGCGGGAGATGGGCCTGGCCGACGTCGCGTCCGCGGCCCGGCTGAAGGTCTCCGCCGCGCTGCTGCCGGAGCTTCGGGACGCCGCGTCCGGCGCCGCCCAGCGCTTCCATCTGGACGCGCCGCGCTGGTACCACGACCCCCGGACGCCCGAGCTGCTGCCGGTGATCGCCGACGCGGTGTGGGACGACCGGCGGCTGACGGCCCGCTATCTCCGGGCCGGCCGCGAGGTGGCCCGGGAGCTGGAGCCGTACGGCCTCGTGCTCAAGGCGGGCGTCTGGTATCTGGCGGCCCGGGCCGTGGCGGGTCCGCCCGAAGGGAGCCCCGCCACGGCCGCCGGCTTCCGGGTCTACCGCGTCGACCGGTTCACCGCGGCCGAGCCGGCCGTTCCGGTGGACGGTCCGCCGGACGGCCGCGCGGCCGGGGACGCGGCGCGCACCGGGCGCTTCGTCCGCGACCCGGAGTTCGACCTGCCCGCGTTCTGGGCCGAGCGGGCCGAGCAGTTCCGGCGCTCACTGCTGCGCGAGGAGGCCGTGATCCGGCTCTCCCCGCACGGCGTCCGGCAGTTGCCCCACGTCACCGAGCCGGCCGCGGCCGAGGAGGCCGTCGCGCGGGCGACGGCCGAGGGCGGGCCCGATGAGCGGGGGTGGCTGACGGTCACCCTCGCCGTGGAGTCCCAGGAGGTCGCCTACGCCCAACTGCTGGGGCTCGGCCCGGAGGTCGAGGCCCTGGCTCCCGCCGCGCTGCGGGAGCGGTTCGCGGCGGCCGCCCGCCGCGCCGCCGCGCTCTATTCCCCGGTGCCGGAGGAGGAGGACGCCGGGACGCGGTAGTCCTCGGGACCGGCGTCCTTGCCGCCCCGCACCACCTCCTCGAAGTAGCGGAAGCAGTCCGGCTGCGAGCCGTCGGTGTCGGTGAAGCCGTACTCCCGCGCCAGCTGGCCGCTGGAGAGCGACCGGCCGGTGAAGCGCGCCTTCTCCGGGTCGGCGGCCAGCGCCCGCACCGCGCGGCCGATGAGGGCCGGCGATTCCGCGATGGCGAAGTGCGGCTCCTCGGCGATCGCGTCCCGCCAGGTCTCCTCGGTGACGCCGAAGTGGTCCAGCATCTCCTCGGACCGCAGGAAGCCCGGGGTGAGCGAGACGGCCGTACCGCCGTACTCCGCCAGCTCGCCGGCGAGCCCGAAGGCGATCCGGTGCGGGACGCTCTTGGTGAGGTCGAAGCAGAGGCTGTCGCGGTAGACGCGGTTGAACTCCTCGGTGCCGTCGGTGACCTCGACGACCAGTCCGCCCGGCCGCCGGATCAGCAGCGGCAGCGCGAAGTGATGGGTGATGATGTGGGTGTCGATGCCGAGCCGGAACATCCGCAGCCCGCCCGCCAGGTCCAGGTCCCACACCTTGGTGTCGAACTGGATCAGCCGGTCGCCGCCCCAGACGCTGTTGACCAGGACGTCCAGCCGCCCCTGCTCCCGGTCGATGCGCTCGACGAGCGCCCGGACCCGCGCCGGCTCCAGGTGGTCGGTCGGCACGGCGATCCCCCTGCCCCCGTTGCCCTCGGCCCCGGCCGCGGTCACCAGCTCCGCGGTCTCCTCGATGGTCTCCGAGGGCCGGCCGACCTCGCTGACCGCGTCCCGGGTCGTGCGGCCGGTGACGTACACCACCGCGCCGGCCCGGCCCAGCTCCACGGCCATCGCCCGGCCGGCGCCCCGGGTCGCCCCGGCGACCAGCGCCACCCGCCCGGACAGATCGCCCGTGGGCACCCCCCGGTGCGCGGCACCGTTCCCCGAACTCTCCGCCGCGGCCACCGACCGCCCCTGCGATGCCCGGCTTTCCGCCCTCTCGTGCGCCGTCACGTCGTGCTCCTCGCGTCGTCCCGTGTGGTCGTACACGGCGACCCTGACAGGGAAAGCCGACATCTCCTGTCGGGTTTTCCGGGCCTCTTCGGGTCCTCCCGCTCGACCTACGGCAGCATCGCCGGCAGGCTCCGGCCGTCCCGCAGGTGCCCGGCGACCTGCGCCGTGGTGTTCCGGGCCGCCGGGACCGCCAGCACCGGCGCCTGGGCCGCCGCCCGGACCCCGCCGGACACGTCGACCTTGGCCAGCTCGCCGCTGCCCGCCGCGAGCAGGTACCACTTCCCGGACTTCGCCTGCCAGTGGACGTCGGCGAGCACATGCCGGCCGAACGGGCTGCACGCCGCGGTGCCGACGGCCCGGCCGGCGATCCGCCCCGGGTCGGCCGGTCCGACGGCCGGCGGCTGGAACTGCACCATGGCCCGGCCCGGACCGCGCCAGGTGTCGGCACGGTTGCAGACCCAGGTCGCGGTGCCGCCGCCCTCCGGCAGCTCCTGCCGGGCGTAGGCCCAGTTGGTGACGGACCGTACGCCGGTGCCGCGCAGCGACCGCAGGGTGCAGGCGGTGCGCGCCCAACTGTGCAGCGCGGGCGCGCCGGTCGCCTCGCCGGGACCGCCGCCGGCCGCAGCGGGCGGCACGGACGTCAGGTGCACCGGCGCCAGGTCGCCGAGGTCGGTCATCAGGAAGGAGCGGCGGTCGTCGATCCGCGGCGAGGAGTGGAATTCGGCCACCGGCCAGTGCCCACAGGGGGCACCGTCCGCGGGCGGGATCGGGATGCGGTCGGTGACGCCGTCCGGGGCCAGGTGCAGTCCGTGCGGCGGGGCGTCCGGCGCGAGCAGGTCCCGGACGGCGACCTCGGCGACCCAGGGCGCGATCAGATACCGCAGCCAGCCGTTGCCGCGGCCGATCACCAGCCCGCCGGCGGAGGCGAGGTCCGCGTTGTCGACCCGGGCGAAGTGCAGGGTGGGCGTGGCGTCTTGGGGCTCGGCGTAGCGCACCAGCCGCTCGCCGTCGTGGAAGACCACCACCATGACGTTGTCGATCAGTCCGGCGTACAGCAGCCGGGGCGGGGCGGCGGGCGGCCGGGTGGAGGTGTCCGCCGCCGCGACGATCCGGGTGCCGGCAGGCGGCGCGGCCCACACCCCCAGCGCCCGCGCCAGCAGCTGCCAGTCGCCGGCCTGCCGGCCGCGCGCCGGCCAGGCGGTGAAGTCCACCCGGGCGGTCCGGGCCCACTGCTCGTTGGGCGCGCGCAGCAGCCGGCCGGGGTCGAGGGCCTGCTGGGCGGCGGTGGGGGCGGACCCGCCCGCGGGCCGGCCGCCGGGCAGCGCCATCGCGAGCGCCCCGACCACCGCCACCGCCGCGAGCACGCCGGTCGCCCGCACCCGCTGCCGGCGGCGCAGCAGATCCGTCGGCCGGGCCTGCACCGTGCAGGGGTCGAACTCCCCCGAGTTCAGCAGCGCGCCGGCGCCGGCCCCGGTCCGCCGGTCCAGCTGCCCGGCCGCCCGCAGCGCCATGTCGGGGTCCGGGACCCCGGCCCGCGCCAGGACCGCGCGCGCCGCGTCCGCGTCCAGTCCCTCCAGGTGCCACAGCCCCAGGGCGGCCCGGACCGCGGCCGGGACCGCCGACAGGGCCTGGTCCAGGGCGAGTTCATCGGCGCCGCCGGCACGCGGGAAGAGCCGCAGGCCCCACACGAACGGCACGGTCGGCAACAGGACGGCCGGTCGCTGCCGGTCCTCGTAGGCCAGCGCCAGCTCCAGGGTCCGTTGGCGGACCAGGTCGTAGCCGGAGCCGGCGTCCGAGCCGCGCTGGGCGGGCAGCGCACCGACCGGCCGGCGCGGCACGCGCCACGGCAGGGCCCGCTGCACCAGCCCGTGCGCGGTGAGGACCTTGCGGTGGCGGCCCATCGACGGGGGCAGGACGAGATAGGCCAGGCGGACCAGCCGCGGATAGTGCTCGACGAGGGCCGCCTCGGCACGTTCGACCTCGGCCCGGGTTCTTTCGTCCATGGGCATGGCGGGATGCGCCCTTCACGAAGTGGGGGGATACGGGGTGGGAGAAGCGCTGGGTGGGGCACTGGTGGGGCGGGAGGGACACTGCGCGGGGTGGGAGGGATGGGAGGGGTACTGCGTGGGTGGTGGGGGGGGGAGGGGGCTGCGCTGCCGTCGTTGCATGCCGCACAACGACGGAACCGCGACGCGGTCACCCGCCGGACCCCCCTCCTGGCGTCCCGGACGCCCCGGCCCGGACGCCGCGCCGCCGCATCCGGTGCACTCCGCGTGCGGGCCGCGGCGGCAGGACGGATGCTGGAGCGGTGATGGACGAGACGGAGTTCTGGGAGCTGGTGGACGGCTCCCGCGCGGCCGCCGGCGGCGACCCCGAGGAGCAGGCCGACGCCCTGGTGGAGCGGCTGCTCGGGCTCGACCCGGACCGCGTCATCGACTTCGCCCGCCACTTCGAGGCCCGCTACAACCGGGCCTACACCTGGGACCTGTGGGCCGCCGCGGCACTGATGCTGGACGGCGCCAGCGACGACGCCTTCGACTACTTCCGCTGCTGGCTGATCGGCCAGGGCCGGCACGTCTTCGAGGGCGCGCTGCACGACCCGGACCAGTTGGCCGGCCTCGTCGGCGACTTCGACGAGGAGACCGACGGCGACGCCGAGGAGCTGGGCTACGCCGCCGACGAGGCGTACGAGCAGCTGACCGGCACCGTCATGCCCGACCTGGAACTGCCCCCGGCCCCACCGGAACCGCTCGGCACCTACCTCGACCTCGACGACGACGCGACCCTCGCCGAGCGCTTCCCCCTGCTGTGGGACCGCTTCCGCGGCTGAGGTCCCGCGCCGCCGCGGCGCACTCCCGCCCGGCTCACCCCGACCCCTCCCCGGTGGCGTCACGGATTGCGGGCAGGATGGCCCCATGCGGATCGCGATCACCGGCTCGACCGGACTCATCGGCACGGCCCTCGTCCGGAACCTGCGCGCGGACGGCCACGACGTCGTCCGGCTCGTCCGCCGCCGGCCGACCGCGGCGGACGAGGTGTCCTGGGACCCCAAGGGACGGCTGGACCCGGCCGCGCTGGCCGGCTGCGAGGCGGTGGTGCACCTCGCCGGGGCGGGCGTCGCCGACCACCGCTGGACCGCCGCCTACAAGCAGGAGCTCCACGACAGCCGGGTGCTGGGCACCCGGACCCTGGCCACCGCGCTGGCCGCGATGGACGTCCCGCCGCGGGTCCTCGTCTCCGGCAGCGCGATCGGCTACTACGGCGACACCGGCGACCGGCGCACCGACGAGAGCGGGCCGGCCGGTTCGGGCTTCCTGCCGGAGCTCTGCGTGGCGTGGGAGGACGCCGCGACGCCCGCCCAGGAGGCCGGCATCCGGACCGTCCTCGCCCGGACCGGTCTGGTCGTGGCACGCTCCGGCGGTGCCTGGGGACGGCTCTTCCCGCTGTTCCGGCTGGGGTTGGGCGGTCGGCTCGGCGACGGCAGCCAGTACTGGAGCTTCATCTCCCTGCGGGACCACATCGCGGCGCTCCGCCACCTGCTGGCCACCGAGGGGCTGTCCGGGCCGGTCAACCTCACCGCGCCGGAACCGGTCACCAACCGCGAGGCGACGGCGGTGATGGGCCGTGTGCTGCGCCGCCCGACGCTGTGCACCGTGCCGGCGCCGGTGCTGCGGATCGCCCTCGGGGAGTTCGCGGCGGACGTGCTGGGCAGTCAGCGGATCGTGCCGCGGCAGCTGCTGGACTCCGGTTTCGGCTTCGCGGACCCGCGGATCGCGGACGCGGTGCGCGCCGCCCTGGCGTCGTAGGGCGCGGCGGGTCGGGAGGTGGCGCGGGGGCCGCTCCGACGCGCCCCCAGGGCGCCCCTGTCGGCCGGGCCGCGGCGCCCTACGGTCCTCGGACACACCACTGGGCATCCCGGACCGCCGCACCGGGCATGAGAACCGTGCGCCGCCGCTGGGACCGACCTCGGGAGGGGCATGTGCTGCGCACCGCATCGGTCGTCGACGTCGTCATCGTGGGGGCCGGGCCGGCCGGTCTCGCCGCCGCTCGCCATCTGACCGCGGCGGGGCTCGCGGTCACCGTCCTGGAGGCCGCGCCACGGGTCGGCGGCCGGTCCGTCACCGACGAGGTGGACGGCTTCCGCCTGGACCGCTGCGGCCGGCCGCTGGCGGTCTCCCCCGCCGCGCTGCGCCGGACGCCGGGCCTGGGCGAGTTGACGCTGCGTCCGTTCGCGGCCGGACTGAGCCTCCACAACGGCCAGCGGACCCAACGCATCAGTCCGCTGCGGTGCACGAGGGGCGCACTGTCCGCGGCGCGCGCCCTCACACGCGCCGACCGCCGTACGGAGCGGATCGCCGACCTTCCGGTCAGCGAGGCCCTGGCCGGCCGCCCGGCGTTCCCGCCGCGCACCCACGACACCTTCCTGCGGCCGCTGTTGGGCGCGCTGCTCTGCGACCCCCGGCTGGGCGGCTCCAGCCGGGGCGCCGCGCAGGTGCTGCGGACCTTCGCGGAGGGGCGGCTGACGCTGCCGACGGGCGGCGCCTTCGCCGTCCCGGATCTGCTGGCGGCCGGCCTGCCGCCGGGCACGGTCCGGACGTCCGTGGAGGTCACGGCCGTCGACGCCAACGGCGTCGGCACCCGCGAACACGGCCGGACGGCGTGCCGGGCGGTGGTGGTGGCGACCGGTGCGCGGGACGCCGCCGCGCTGCTGCCGGGGCTGCGGCTACCCGCCTTCCACCCGGTCACGGTGCTGCACCACACCGCGGACGCCCCGGCCGGCACCCGCGGCGGTCCCCACCGGGACACCACCCTGATCCTGCCGACCGACGGCCCGATCGGCTTCACCTACCTCGCCGGCGCGATCGACCCGTCCCGCACCCCGCCCGGCCGGCCGCTGGTCACCACCGTCGTGCTCGGCCCCGCCGCGGCACTGCCGCTGGACGTCCTCGACAAGACCGTCCGACCGCAGCTCGACCGGATCCACGGGGTGCGGGCCGAGGACTGGCGGCTGCTGACCGGCCATCACGACCCCTACGCGGTGCCCGCGATGGCCGCCCCGCACGACCCGCAGCGCACCGTACGGATGCTGGCCGGGCTCTATGTGTGCGGCGACCACCGCGACACCGGCACGCTCCAGGGCGCACTGCGCTCCGGCCACCGCGCCGCGCGCGCACTGCTCCAGGACTTCGGCGTGCCGGCCCGCCCGGAAACGGACGCCGTACGGGCCGCGGCCTAGGCTCCGCCGTGCGACGCCCGTCCGTCATCCCAGCGCGGCCACCCGCTCGCGGTAGCCGCGCACCGCCGCCGCGTCCCGGTACGGCTCCAGCCGCCGCTCGAAGTCCCGGACGTACTCGTGGGCCCGTACGGAGCGCATCTCGGATGCCTGGAGGGCCGCCTCGGCGGCGAGCGTGCACGCCTGCTCCAGCTCGCCCAGGCCGAGCCGGGCGGTCGCCAGCACCACCCGGCAGAACAGCCGGCTGCGGGCGAACCCGGCGGCGCGCAGCTGGAGGGAGCGCTCGGCGTGCTGGGAGGCCGCGCGGTACTGCTGGAGATCGCGGTGGCAGTGCGCGAGTTCGTCGGCGAGCTGTGCCTCGTCGAAGAAGCGCGCCCAGTACGGGGTGTCGTCCCCGGGGCGGGCGCTCTCCAGGGCCCGTTCGGCGCGGGCCAGCGCGGCGGTGCAGGCCCGGACCTCGCTCAGGACGCCGTGGCCGCGCGCCTCCGCGGCGTGCAGCAGCGCCTGCACGGTGGGCGGCGCACTGCTGCCGACGCCCTGCTGGGCGACCCGGGCCAGCTGGACGGCCTCCCGGCCGTGCCCCAGATAGACCGCCTGCCGACTCATCGTCACCAGGACGTAGGAGCCGTACGCGCGGTCGCCGGCGGCCTGGGACAGCCGCAGCGCCTGGACGAAGTACCGCTGCGCCAGCCCGTGCGCGGCGATGTCGTACGAGGTCCAACCGGCCAGCCGGGTCAGGTCCGCGGCGGCCGCGAACAGCCGCCGGCCGACCGTCTCCCCGTAGGTGCCGCGGAGCATCGGCTCGGCCTCGTGCTCCAGGTAGCGCACCAGGGCCTGGCGGGCGTGGCCGCCGCCGTAGGCGTGGTCCAGGGCCCGGAACAGCTCGCCGACCGAGCGCAGCGCCGCGATGTCGCCGGAGGTGACCCGGCCGCCCTGGGTGCGGTCCACCCGCTCGGTCTGGCGCTGCCGGGGCACCGACGACCGGCCGCCCTGCACGGGCACCCGCTCCCCGGCCTCGCCGCCCGGCTCGCCGTGCGCGACGCGCTCGTCGGGCCGGCCGATCAGCCAGTCCCGGCTGGGCACCACCAGCCCCGCCGGGGTGAACGCGATCTTGCGGAGCTCGGCATGGCTGCCGGAGTCCTTGCGCCACAGGCCGCTGACGATGTCCACCGCCTCGGCGGGGGTCGAGGCGAATTCCAGCCCGGCGTACACCGGCGCGCAGGCGTCCAGGCCCAGGTCCTGGGCGGAGAGCCGGCGCCCCAGCCGGCGGGTGAAGACCTCCGCGATCAGCGCGGGGGTGGTGCCTCGGGGCTGTTGCCCGCGCAGCCAGCGGGTCACCGAGGTCTTGTCGTAGCGCAGGTCGAGGCCGTGCTCGATGCCGAGTTGATCAACCCGTCTGGCCAGCCCTGCGTTGGAGAAGCCCGCCTCGGCGATGAGCGCGGCGAGCTGTCGGTTGGGCGTGTGGTGCGGGGGTCGTTCCGTCATCAGCTTTACCGGTCTCCTGCCTTCCGGGCCGGGCCGCCGGGCTCGACTGACCCAGTCCGGCGTGCTCTTCGCCCTTGTGGAACGGCGTGAATGTAACGGCCTTCGGCGCCTTTCTCGCGGCCTGCGCCTCGCGTTCATCCGATCGTGTGAGCACGTCACGGGCTCGTCGGGGGCTGCGCGGCGCGTCGACCCCGTGTGGGGGGCGCGCGGGGCGGCCGTACAGTGGCATGGGCGCGACGTGGCATCGGAAGTGCCTCGCGAGGGGCATGAGACGTCGCATGCAACTGCGACAAGGGTTCGAAGAGGAGCTGCCGTGACTGCGATCTCTCGGGGGGAGACCCCCGCACCCGAGGGGCTGCGCTTTGTGCATCTGGGCTTCGGGACGGACGCCGTCGAGTACGAGGCGGCGTGGGCGGAGCAGCGTCGGGTCCACAGCGCCCGGTTCGCCGACGAGATCCCCGACACCTGCCTCCTCCTGGAACACCAGGCCGTCTACACGGCGGGCCGCCGGACCTCCGACGACGAGCGGCCGCTGGACGGCACCCCGGTCGTCGACGTGGACCGCGGCGGGAAGATCACCTGGCACGGCCCCGGCCAGCTGGTGGGCTACCCGATCCAGAAGCTGCCGCGCCCGGTCGACGTGGTCGCGCACGTCCGCCGCCTGGAGGACGCGCTGATCCGGGTCTGCGCCGAGTTCGGCGTCGAGGGCACCCGGGTCGAGGGCCGCAGCGGGGTGTGGGTCCTGGGGGACCCCGTCGACCAGCGGCCCGCGCTGGGCGGCCTCCAGCTCGACTTCGACCCGCGGGCCACGGACGAGCTGTTCGACCCGCGGCTGAACGGCCCCGAGTACGCGCCGTCCAACGCCGGACAGCGCGGTGAGGACCGCAAGCTCGCCGCGATCGGCATCCGCGTCGCCAAGGGCGTCACCATGCACGGCTTCGCGCTCAACGTGAATCCGGACACCACGTCCTTCGACAAGATCGTGCCCTGCGGCATCCGGGACGCCGGGGTCGCCTCGCTCTCCGGCGAGCTGGGCCGCGAGGTCACCATCGCCGAGGTCCTGCCGGTCGTCGAGAAGCACCTGCGGGGCGTCCTGGAGACCGCCGTCCTGCTCCCCCGCGCGGTCTGAGGGCCGCCCGCGGCCGAGGCCGCGGGAATGCCGCCCTCCCCTCCGAGGTTGGCCCTGCACCACCCGCACGTGGAAATGCGTGCGAATTGACGGGCGTACCCTGGTGTACGCCGAAGAATCGAAGTTGTTAGGGAGCCGACGTGTCCGCAGTCGCACCCGACGGACGCAAGATGCTGCGCCTGGAGGTCCGCAACAGCCAGACCCCCATCGAGCGCAAGCCCGAGTGGATCAAGACCCGGGCGAAAATGGGTCCCGAGTACAACCACCTCCAGGGCCTGGTCAAGAGCGAGGGTCTGCACACGGTCTGCCAGGAGGCGGGCTGTCCCAACATCTTTGAATGCTGGGAGGACCGCGAGGCGACCTTCCTCATCGGTGGTGACCAGTGCACCCGCCGCTGCGACTTCTGCCAGATCGACACCGGCAAGCCGCAGGAGCTGGACCGCGACGAGCCGCGCCGGGTCGCCGAGTCGGTCCAGACCATGGGCCTGAAGTACGCCACGATCACCGGCGTCGCCCGCGACGACCTGGAGGACGGCGGCGCCTGGCTCTACGCCGAGACCGTCCGCCAGATCCACGCCCTGATGCCGGACACCGGCGTCGAGCTGCTGATCCCGGACTTCAACGCGGTCCCCGAGCAGCTGGCTGAGGTCTTCTCCTCCCGCCCGCAGGTGCTGGCCCACAACGTCGAGACGGTCCCGCGGATCTTCAAGCGGATCCGCCCCGGCTTCCGCTACGAGCGGTCGCTGGAGGTCATCTCCAAGTCCCGCGAGGCCGGTCTGGTCACCAAGTCCAACCTCATCCTGGGCATGGGCGAGACCCGCGAGGAGATCAGCCAGGCGCTCCAGGACCTGCACGACGCGGGCTGCGAGCTGATCACGATCACCCAGTACCTGCGCCCCTCGGTCCGCCACCACCCCATCGAGCGCTGGGTCAAGCCCGCCGAGTTCGTGGAGCTCAAGGAGGAGGCCGAGGAGATCGGCTACGCCGGCGTCATGTCCGGCCCGCTGGTCCGCTCCTCCTACCGTGCCGGCCGCCTGTACCAGCAGGCGATCGAGCGGCGCGAGGTCGAGGCGTCCAGTCAGGCGGTTTGACGGCCCCGGCGCGCCGATCTGTGAATCGTGGCACATGCTGAGAGACGCGGCCCCGCACTCCCCCTGGCAGGGGGGCGTGGGGGCCGCGTCAACGTTTCATAGGTGTTTGACCGGCAGGTCATCCGTTGGTAACACCCTTCAGTGACGATGGATGTACGCACCGCAAGACACCTCCCCCCCCGCCCCCTGTTCGTTCCGTTCGTCCGAGGGAGACCATCACCATGGAGGCCGCGCCGCTCCGCGCCACCGCCCGCCCCATCCCCTCCGTCACCGGTGCACTGCGTGCCATCGAGGCCGTGCTGCTGCGCAGCGGCCAGCGCACCGCCCGCCGCAATGCCTGGACGTCGGTCCTGGAGGACCGCCGCCGCGCCAAGGACCGGTACGACGCCGAGTACGTCCTGGAGGCCGCGGCCACCCGACGCCCGCACGCCACGTAAACTTCGCTGTATGGCGAGGAAGGCAAACGCAACCGGCGCTGGCGGCGCTGAGAACCCCGGGCGGCTCAAGCAGATCGCCCTGACCTACAAGATGACCCGTCGGGTCGATTCCAAGGTCGGTCTTGTCGTCGCTGGCACAGGAATCGTCGTCTTCGGCGTGCTCCTCGCCATCGGCTTCCTGATCGGCCACCCCGTCTACGCGGGCATCCTGGGCTTCGTCCTGGCATTCCTGGCGATGGCGATCATCTTCGGCCGGCGCGCCGAGCGGGCGGCCTTCGGGCAGATGGAGGGCCAGCCCGGCGCGGCGGCCGCCGTCCTGGAGAACGTCGGCCGCGGCTGGACGGTGACCCCCGCGGTCGCCATGAACCGCAGCCAGGACGTGGTGCACCGCGCCGTCGGCAAGGCAGGCATCGTCCTGGTCGGCGAGGGCAACCCGAACCGACTGCGCGGCCTGCTGGCCGCCGAGAAGAAGCGCATGGCGCGCACCGTCGCCGACGCCCCGGTGCACGACGTCGTCGTCGGTGACGGCGAGGGCCAGGTCCCGCTCAAGAAGCTGCGGACCCACCTGCTGAAGCTCCCGCGCGTCCTCCCCGGCGCCCAGGTGACGGCCGTCAACGACCGCCTGCGCGCGCTCGGCGACCTGATGAGCAACATGCCGGTCCCGAAGGGGCCGATTCCTGGGCGTGGCATGCGGATGCCCAGGGGCGGCGGCAAGATGCGCTGACCACCGACGGCCAGTACGGCACGGCACGGACGACGACGCCCCGGGGCTTGGCCTCGGGGCGTCGTCGTCTTCTTATGCGTCTACTTCTGCTTCTGCTTCTCTTCGCCGCTCCGCTTGTTTGCGTTCCGCCCCCGCCGCACGCGGTGGCCGGCGGGCTTCCGACGCACGGGGTGCGTGGGGGCTGACGTGGGGGGCGTGGGGACGCGCACGCCCGATGACCTGTCCGACCGGGCGGGAACGGTGACGAGCGACGCGAGAGCACCCACCAGAGCGACGCGAGAGCACCCACCGGATCAGCTCAGATCAACTCAGCTCCGCATCACGGCGCGAACAGCTCCGCGCGACGCGAACGGTTCGCGCGACCGCGACGGAGGTCGGATCCGCGGCACGGATCAGATCCGTACCTCGACCGCGCGGGCGAGCCGGTCGTGCAGCCCCCGGCCGTCGCGGTCCCAGATCACCGCCGGGATGACCAGCACCAGCAGCAGCGTCCGCAGCACCACCCGCGGCAGGGTGATCCGGCCGCCGCCCTCGGCGACCACCCGCAGACCGAGCAGCCGCTTGCCGGGGGTGCAGCCGACCGTGCCGACGGTCAGCACGCTCATCACCGCGAAGACCAGCAGTGCCCAGTTGCTCGCCGACTGCGCCTTGCCGCCGCTGAGCAGCCCGTAGGCGATGAGCAGGCACAGCGCCCAGTCGATGAAGAGCGCGCCGAAGCGGCGGCCGAACCGCGCGATCGAGCCCGGTCCTTCCTCGGGCAGCCCGAGCCGCTGCCCGCGGTAGCCGAATTCGACGCCCATGTCCTCGGCTGCCGCACGGGGCCCGGAGATCCACGATCCGATTGCTTGCCTGTTGTCCACCCGTCCACGGTACTGCGACCGCATACGTTCCCCCGGCAGCGGGTTCCCGCACCGTCCCCGCCCCCTCGTCCCGCCGCTCCCCGCCCCGGGCCGCAGGCGCACACTGGGGGTGAGATCGACAGCGCGCCGGTTAACCTCGGCGAAACAAATGGGTCATGCTTGGGAAATCCCGCCTGCCTATGGTCGGGCAAGCGCGCCACCGCACATGGACGCGCTCCGAGTCGCAACCCCGCATCCGCCGAGCGGTGACCGGGCTAGGAGGAGTTGGATGTTCCAGAACGCCGACGACGCGAAGAAGTTCATCGCGGATGAGGACGTGAAGTTCGTCGACGTCCGTTTCTGCGATCTGCCGGGCGTGATGCAGCACTTCACGATCCCCGCCGCGGCGTTCGACCCGGACGAGGAGCTCGCGTTCGACGGTTCGTCGATCCGCGGCTTCCAGGCGATCCACGAGTCGGACATGGCGCTGCGCCCCGACCTGTCGACGGCCCGCCTGGACCCGTTCCGCCAGGAGAAGCACCTCAACATCAACTTCTTCATCCACGACCCGATCACGGGCGAGCAGTACAGCCGCGACCCGCGCAACATCGCCAAGAAGGCCGAGGCGTACCTCGCCTCCACCGGCATCGCGGACACCGCGTACTTCGGCCCCGAGGCGGAGTTCTACGTCTTCGACTCGGTCCGCTTCGAGACCTCCGCGAACCAGGGCTTCTACCACATCGACTCCGAGGCCGGCGCCTGGAACACCGGCGCCCGCGAGGACAACCGTGGCTACAAGGTCCGTTACAAGGGCGGCTACTTCCCGGCCCCGCCGGTCGACCACTTCGCCGACCTGCGTGCCGAGATCTCCCTGGAGCTGGAGAAGTCCGGCCTCCAGGTCGAGCGCCAGCACCACGAGGTCGGCACCGCCGGCCAGGCGGAGATCAACTACAAGTTCAACACCCTCCTCGCCGCCGCCGACGACCTGATGCTCTTCAAGTACATCGTGAAGAACGTCGCCTGGCGCAACGGCAAGACCGCCACCTTCATGCCCAAGCCGATCTTCGGTGACAACGGCTCCGGCATGCACGTCCACCAGTCGCTGTGGCAGGGCGGCCAGCCGCTCTTCTACGACGAGCAGGGCTACGCGGGCCTCTCGGACACCGCCCGCTACTACATCGGCGGCATCCTCAAGCACGCCCCGTCGCTGCTGGCGTTCACCAACCCCACCGTGAACTCCTACCACCGCCTGGTCCCGGGCTTCGAGGCCCCGGTCAACCTGGTCTACTCGCAGCGCAACCGCTCCGCCGCCATGCGCATCCCGATCACGGGCTCCAACCCGAAGGCCAAGCGCGTCGAGTTCCGTGCCCCGGACCCGTCGTCCAACCCGTACCTCGCCTTCTCGGCCCTCCTCCTGGCCGGCCTCGACGGCGTCAAGAACAAGATCGAGCCGGCCGAGCCGATCGACAAGGACCTCTACGAGCTCGCGCCGGAGGAGCACGCCGGCGTCCCGCAGGTCCCGACCTCCCTCCCCGCGGTCCTCGAGGCCCTCGAAGACGACAACGAGTACCTGCAGCAGGGCGGCGTCTTCACCTCCGACCTGATCGAGACCTGGATCGACTACAAGCGCACCAACGAAATCGCCCCGATCCAGCTCCGCCCGCACCCGCACGAGTTCGAGCTGTACTTCGACATCTAAAAAATTAGATCTCGAACTCGGCGTACGGTAGCCGAGAAGCCTGGAGTGGTTGCTTCCGTCCGAGACCGACGGAAGCAACCACTCTTTGCGTTTTCCCACAACGTGAACTCACAACGTCAAAGTGCCTGTTGAGCCAGAAAAAGCGCCGTGATTTCCGTCGGCGGTGGCGTGGAAGACCACACGGGCATGCGGCCGGCACCGAGTAGGGCATGGGGACGCGGCCTGGGCTCGACCGCCGGCGCGCTTGGTGGCCGGGCCCGGGCGCGGTCAGCGCTTCTTGGTCTTCCTCTTCTGCCGCGGTGTCCACTCACCTCGGTGGAGCTGGCAGCGCGAGTAGCCGATCATCGCAGGGTTCTGACACGGCTTGCCGGTCGCGGTCTTGGTCGATCCACACTTGACTTGCTTGGCCACCTGTCCTCCCGCCCCTTCGGTGCACTGAGCACATCGTCACGGGCGGGCATGACCGGCGTCCTGTGACCCACGCATTTCGGCTGATTCGAAGTCCCGAGGGACTGCATGGCGACACCTGGCACGGCCGCCGGTCCATACCTTTGCAGCCGGAAGAGAAGTCGCTCGACGAGCGAACATGAATCGCCGTCAGGTGAAACGCAGCGAAAGACGGTACTGCCTCCATTCCGGCACGACGTCACGTGATCCTGAATGCGTTGTCGATAACGGATTTCTCCGTCCCGCCCGGGGGCGTCTCCGGGCGGCGGCCGGCTTCGTGGGGAGGGTCAGAGGGTGGCCCGCTGGTCGTAGGCGGGGAGGGGTGGTGCGGGGAGCGCGGGGGCGGCGGACCGGATCAGGAGGGCGGCGGCCAGGCCGGCGAGGAGGGTGAGGCCGACCGACCACCACAGGGCGGTGGCGTAGCCGCCCAGGGTGGCGCTGGTGAGGTACTCCACGAGTTGCGGTGTCGTACCTCGCGGGTTGAGGAGCCGGCCGCTCCGGGCCGCTTCGGCGAAGTTCTGCCCGAGGCCGGGCAGCCGTGCCATGCGGGCGGCGATGGCCGAGGACAGCACGCTGCCGAAGAGTGCCGTGCCGAGCACCCCGCCCACCTGGTGGGTCGCGCCGGCCACTGCCGCGCCGCCGCCCGCGTCCGACGCGGCGAGGCCGGCCGTGGCGAGGGAGAGGAGCGGCGTCAGGGCCGTGCCGAGGCCCAGGCCGGCGAGGACCATGCCGGGCAGGACCAGGGCGCCGTACGGGCTGTCGGGCGTGCGGAAGGCCAGCAGCGCCAGGCCGAGCGCGGTGAGCAGCAGGCCCGGCACGATCAGGTTGCGCGGCGCGATGCGGGGCAGCAGACGGGCGGAGACCTGGGTGGCACCGATGACGACCGCGACGGCCGTGGGCAGGATCGCCAGGCCGGTGCCCATCGGGGAGTAGCCGCGGACGTTCTCCAGGTACGCCGTCAGGGTCGGGAGGAGGGCGAGCGTGCCGGCGCCGGCCAGGAACAGGGTGACGAAGGAGCCGACGCGGTCGCGGTCCCCGAGGGCGTACGACGGCAGGAGCGCGGTGCCCGCCCTGGTCTGCCACCAGAAGAAGGCGATCAGCAGGGCGACGCCGATCGCGAACAGGGCCAGCACCAGGAGGTCGGTCCAGCCGCGCGAGCCGGTCTGCTGGAAGCCGTAGAGGAGGGCGGCGATCCCACTGGAGCCGAACAGCAGGCCCGGCGCGTCGAAGCGGGGGCCGGTGCGGACCAGGCGGTCGTGGACCAGGGTGGCCACACCGAGCACGGCGATCAGGGCGAGCGGGACGTCGATGAACAGGCACCAGCGCCAGCTCAGGAATTCCACCAACCAGCCACCGGCGAACAGGCCCGCCGTCGAGCCGCCGGCGACGATCGCGGCGTAGATCCCGAAGGCCCTGCCGCGGGCCTTCGGCTCGGGGAAGTCGGCGGCCACCAGGGCCAGTGCGGCCGGCGACAGCAGCGCGGCGAAGACGCCCTGCAGGACGCGGGCCGAGAGCAGCATGCCGGAGCTGACGGCCAGACCGCCGACGGCGCCGGCCACCGCGAAGCCGGCCAGGCCGATGATCAGCATCCGTTTGCGGCCCACCAGGTCGGCGAGATGCCCGCCGAGCAGCAGCAGCCCGCCGAAGGCGAGTCCGTAGCCGGCGAACAGCCCGTTCACGTCGTCGGCGCGGAGGTGCAGATCGGCCATGATCGTCGGCGCCGCCGTCCGCAGGGACGTCGCGTCGAGCAGCACGAAGAGCTGTACGAGGCCGACCACCACCAGGCCCCACCAGCGCATGCGGTGCGGCAGCGCCGGGTCCTGGACGGGGGGCGGGGAGGGCGGCACGGGCCATGCCTGGGGGGTCATGCCCGGGGGTGGTCCGAAACCCTGCGGGGGGACGGCGTGCGCCGGCGCCGTGGGCGCGTACGCGGGCGGCGGGGGCGCGGGGGCGGGGGTGGCGGCCGTCTCGGGGGCGAAGTCCAGCAACTGTGCCGCGTGCCGGCCGAGTTGGGCGAGTACCGCGCCCGGCAGCCACTCCCCGTCCGGGCCCGTGCCCTGGCCGGCGTCCGCGTCCGCCGCCGTGCGGGCCGCGACCTGGTGGAGGGTGGGCCGCGCGGCCGGGTCCTTGTCGAGGCACGCGCGGACGAGATCGAGCAGCGGCTCGGGGACGCCGGTCAGGTCCGGCTCCTCCTCGGCGATCCGGAAGAGGTGGGCGTTCAGCCCGGTCTCCGTGGCGCCGAAGAGCAGGCGGCCGGTGGCGGCGTAGACGAGGACGGCGCCCAGGCAGAACACATCGCTGGCGGGGGTGAGTTCGAGGCCGCGCACCTGCTCGGGCGACATGAAGCCGGGGGAACCGATCAGCATGCCGGTGCGGGTGTGCAGGCTGTCCCCGGCGAGGCTGTCCATGGCTCGCGCGATGCCGAAGTCGATCACGCGCGGCCCGTCCACCGTCACCAGGACGTTGGACGGTTTGAGGTCCCGGTGGATCAGGCCCGCCTCGTGCACCGCCTGCAGGGCGAGGGCGAGGCGGTTGGCCAGCACCCGCACGGAGTTCTCGGGCAGCGGCCCGAAGTCGTGTGCCACCACGGTGGTCAGGTCGGGTCCGGGGATGTACTGGGTCGCCACCCAGGGGACCGCGGCCTCGGTGTCGGCGTCGAGCACGGCCGCCGTCCAGGAGCCGCCCACCTTCCGGGCGGCCGCCACCTCGCGGGCGAAGCGGCGGCGGAACTCCGGGTGTTGTGCGTGCTCGGCCTGGACGACCTTCACCGCTACGGTCCGCCCGACCTCGGAACGGCCCAGATAGACCAGGCCCATACCGCCCGCGCCCAGACGGGCGATCAGGCGGTACGGACCTATGTGCGTCGGGTCTGAGGAAATCAGCTGATCCACGGAGGCAAGGTAATCCACGCCACGGGACGCGGCACCGGATTCCGCGCTTCCTCCGCATCCTTCCTACCGCGGAGCCTCGAACTCCGCATCGCCGCGGGGAGGGAGACCGCCCCGCTGCCCCACCGCCACCGCCCGGAAGCGGCCGCGCGGCCGGGACCGACGTGCGCCGGCCCGGGGCGCGTGGCGTTCCGGGCCGGCCGTCGGGGCAACCGGGCGGGCGGGGTCAGCAGTTGTCGTAGATCAGGGCGCGGACGAGGCGGCAGGTGGTGTCGGAGGGGTGGTGGACGCCGATGGCGAGAGCGGTGGTGCGGATCTTGGTGTTGGTGGCGTGCTCGGGGCGGTAGACGCCGGTGTCGAGCAGGGCTATGGCCAGGCGCATGGCCTTCAGGCGGCGGTTGTGGGATTCGTACCGCTCGCGGGGCCATCCGGCGGGGAGCGGTTTCTTGGGCAGCGGGTGGGCCGGGAGGGGTTTCGTCATGAGTGTGGCAGCAGCCATCCGGCGGACCTCCTGGAGCTTTGGTGAACCCTCACTTACTGGTTCCCATTTTACTGCCGGGCACTGACAAAAGCCCCTGGCCAGGGGGGATTTGCCGGTGTGCGGGCGGGGGTTTCGGGGCGCGGCCGGAGGGGGTGGTCCGACGCCCGGTTCAGGGGGTGGGAACGGGGCGGGCGCGAAGGAGCTTCTTGTCGGGCTTGCCGACGGGGGTGAGCGGGATGGTGTCGAGGAGGTGGACGGCGGTGGGGGCGTAGAGGGCGCCCTTGTGGGCGGTGACGAAGGTGCGCAGGGCGGTGAGGGAGACCTCGTCGGCGGCGTGGCCGGGGGCGGGGACGACCGCGAGGTGCACCTCCTCGGTTTCGTCGGGGGTGCGGACGCCGTAGGCGGCGGCGTGGACGACGGCGGGGTGGGTGTGGAGGAGGTCTTCGAGCTCGGAGGGGTGGACGTGGCCGCCGACGACGATGATCACGTCCTTGAGGCGGTCGACGAGGTAGAGGCGGCCGTCGGTGTCCAGGTAGCCGACGTCACCGGTGTGCACCCAGCCGTCGCGGAGGACCTGGGCGGTGAGGTCGGGGCGCTTCCAGTAGCCGCGCATCGCGCCGGCGGAGTGGACGTGGACCTCGCCCGGCTCCCCCGGCGGCAGGTCGCGGCCCTCGGCGTCGCGGATGGCGAGGGTCACACCGGGCATCGGACGGCCGACGGTCATCGGGGCGTCGATGCGGATGTCGGCGTGGTCGGCGGGGCCGGCCTGGGTGATCGCCATCGCCTCGGACTGGCCGTAGCACCCGTAGAGGACCGGCCCGAAGACCTCGGCCGCCTGGCGCATCCGGGGCGCGGAGGCGGTGCAGCCACCGTAGAGGATGCGGGTGAGGGAACCTAGGTCGGTGGTGGGGAGGGTGGGGTCGTCGAGCAGGCGGTAGAGGAGCGGCGGCAGCAGCCAGAGCTGGGTGATGCGTTCGCGGGCGATGGCGGCGAGGACGGCGGTGGGGTCGAAGTCCCGGTGGAGGACGACGCTGCCGCCGGCCACGAGGGTGACGTCGGCCATGATGCCCGCCATGTGGGCCAGCGAGGTGCAGGCCAGCAGACGGGGCGGCTCGCCGGCGCCGCTGTCGGCGAGCTGGGCGATCATCCCGGCGAACGGGCCGTGCGTCATCCGGACTCCCTTGGGGATGCCGGTCGTTCCGCCGGTGTGCCGGATGCACCAGTCGTCCTCGGGGCGGACCGCGCCGGCGACGGTCGGGGTGACGGGGAGGGCGGCACCGGCGGCGAGCAGGTCGGGGCCGAGCGGGGCGGCGTCGCCGGGGGGCGGACCGAAGGTCATCGCCTCGGGGCGGGAGCCGGTGCAGCCGTCCAGGAGGGCGCGCGCGGTGTCGTGCAGGTCGGGGTCGACCAGGAGGAGGACGGTCTCCGCGCTCTCGACCATCCGGGACAGGGTTTCGGCGGCCATCCCCTCGTAGAGCAGGACCACCCGCGCGCCGAGGAGGTTGACGGCGTAACGGGCGGCGAGCGCCTCGGGGCGGTTGCGGCTGAGGACGGAGACGGTGCGGCCGCGATCGACGCCGTGGGTGCGCAGGACGGCGGCCATGCGGTGGACGGTGGCGTGCAGGTCGCCGGCCGTGACGTCCTGGCCGTCGGCCGAGGTGACGACCGAGCGGTCGGGGTCGCGGGCGAAGACGGTGAGGAGGGTGTCGACGTAGCTGGTGAACGGCGGGGCGTCGGTGGGCGCGGCGGTCATGGCGGGCTCCTTCGGGAAGGCGGCACGCGGGGTGCCGGTCGGTTGCGACGTTAGGCGGGGTCGGTCATGCCTTCCACGACCAAATGCGCCATGTGGATATGCACTTGGGGTTATGAGGGGTGGCTGAAATCGGATACGGCCGCGCGAGGGGGGCCACGGCCACGACGGGCGACGGCGCCGCCGAACTGTCCGGCCGGATACGGAACTTGAGGTTCTGGGGTGACTGCGGGAGCATGACCGAGCACCGCGGGCATGGAATGCCAGGCGTTTTGTGGCGAATAGTCGCAGAATCAGAGGATGTCCGACTGGGTAACCTGCGGTTCACATATGGGCAACGGACGGGAAACGGCCTGTTGCGAGAGTGCTCCGGTACGCCCCGCACGCGTACCCGCACCGACCCGTATAAGAGGACCCCGTGACCATCAAGGCCGAGTACATCTGGATCGACGGCACCCAGCCGACCGCCAAGCTCCGCTCCAAGACCAAGATCCTGACGGACGGCGGCTCGCTGCCGCGGTGGGGCTTCGACGGGTCCAGCACCAACCAGGCCGAGGGCCACTCCTCCGACCTCGTGCTCGACCCGGTGTTCAGCTGCCCGGACCCGATCCGCGGCGGCGACCACCTGCTGGTGCTGTGCGAGGTGCTCAACACCGACCTGACCCCGCACCCCTCCAACACCCGGGCCCTGCTGCGCCCGGTGGCCGAGCGCTTCGCCGGTCAGGAGCCGATCTTCGGCATCGAGCAGGAGTACACCTTCCTCAAGGGCGACCGCCCGCTGGGCTTCCCCGAGGGCGGCGGCTTCCCCGCCCCCCAGGGCGGCTACTACTGCGGCGTCGGCGCCGGCGAGATCTTCGGCCGGGAGATCGTCGAGCAGCACCTCGACCGCTGCCTGGCGGCCGGCCTCGGGCTGTCCGGCATCAACGCCGAGGTGATGCCGGGCCAGTGGGAGTTCCAGGTGGGCGCGCTGGCCCCGCTGGAGGTCTCCGACCACCTGTGGGTGGCGCGCTGGCTGCTGCACCGCACGGCGGAGGAGTACGGCGTCACCGCCTCCCTGGACGCCAAGCCGGCCCGGGGCGACTGGAACGGCGCGGGCGCGCACACCAACTTCTCCACCCGCGCGATGCGCGAGGGCTACGACCCGATCATCACCGCCTGCGAGGCGCTGGGCGAGGGCGACAAGCCGCTGGAGCACGTCCGCCAGTACGGCACCGGCATCGAGGAGCGGCTGACCGGCGCCCACGAGACCGCGCCCTGGGACGCGTACTCCTACGGCGCCTCGGACCGCGGTGCCTCGGTGCGCATCCCGTGGCAGGTCGAGGTCGAGAAGAAGGGCTACATCGAGGACCGGCGGCCGAACGCCAACGTGGACCCCTACGTGGTGACCCGGCTGATCGTGGACACCTGCTGCACGGAGCTGGAACGGCGCGCCCAGGCGTGACCGACCGCCCGCCGGAGCGGGGGGTGGAGCGGGGCCGGACCGGCGGGTCCGGCCCCTTCCGCATGTCCGGGCGGCACCCCGGCGGGCGGGCGCGGGCCGGGCGGCCGGACCGACTGTCGGTGGCGGATGGCACGCTGGACCCATGCTTGCGCTCGCCGTCGGGGCGGGGGGACGGCAGGACCGGGAGCGGAGGGGGACGCGGGGTGCGGAGCCGATCGTGGCGCGGGGGACTGCCCTGGATGACGCCGTTGTACGTGGGGGCGCTGCAGTGCGGGGCGTACGCCACCGCCCGGCTGCCGGTGCCACGGCGTGCGGAGCTGCTGCGGGCGCACTCCACCAACGTCGCCAATCTGCGCGCCGGCCGGTGGGGCACGCTGGCCACCAGCGCGGCCTTCGTGGAGGAGCCGCTGCCGGCGGCGTACGGGGCCGCGCTGCTGGCGACGCTCGGGACGGCCGAGGCGCGGTGGGGCGCCGGGCGCGCGGCGGCGGTGTTCGCGGCCGGGCACGTCGGCGCCAGCCTGCTGGTCTACGCCGGCCTGCGCGGGCGCCGGTGGGCACGGCGGGCAGCCGCGCGGCCGGCGCCCGAGGCGGCCGGCGGGGCCGGCACCGCGCACGCCGTGGACGTCGGGGCGAGCTACGGCTTCTACGCCACCCTCGGCGCGCTGGCCGCTTCGGTGCCGCACCGTGGGGCACGGGCGGCGGCGACCGGCGGGCTGCTGGCGCTGGGCGCGGTGCCGGTGGTCCGCCGCGGCCGGACGTTCACCGACGTCGGGCATCTGACGGCGCTGGCACTCGGGGTGGGCATGGGAGCCGCGGGGATCCCCGTGCGGGGGCGAATTCCGGCCACCGGGTGGGACGTCCCCCAACCGGTCCCGTCCGCAACTCCGTTGCGCGGGAGGGCAGTCGGGGCACGCCCGGCACCCGCGCGGCGGCCGGCAGGGCGGAGGCCCGGCGGGATCGCGTCACCACCGGCCGGGGTGTGAAAGACAGATCAGTGACCGTCTGGTTCAATAGCCCCATGGCCAGCCTCACAGACATCGCGACGGGTCGCATCGACCTCGAGCCGTTCTGGCCGTCCCGGCAGGCGCACGCTTTCGACCGTCTGTGTTGCCGCGCGCACTGAGCGCGGGCCCGCACCTCCCTCTCCGACACCTCTGACCGGTGTCCCCAGCCCTGCCCGCGCGCATGACGTCCCCCGGCGATCCCCTGCGCGAAAGAGCTGACCTTCGATGACCAATCTCCGTACCGTTCCCGCCGGTTCCGCCACGGCCACCGTTCCCCCGCCGCCCCACCCCCGCCACCGGCTGCGCGCCGTGGCGCCCGACGAGGCCCTGCCCTCCCCGGCCTCCGCCGCGAGGTACCCCCAGCCCGCCGCCGCCCCCGGTGCGGTCGCCGCGCGCCACAGTGCGCAGCATGTCGCCGAGCTGCTGGCCTCGGGGGCGACCTGGCTCCCGGCGCCGCAGCACAGCCTGCCCGCCCTGCCCGGTCAGCCGCCGATGGTCGGCTATCTCGTGCTGGTCCCGGCCGAGCAGGCCCCCGCCGCGCCGCAGCCGCCCGCCGGGCCCGCCCCGGCGGCCCGGACCGGCGACGAGATCGTCCGGATCGACCCCGAGCAGCGGACCGCCTACGTCCGCGAACGGCAACTGGACCTGACGTACCTCGAATTCGAGCTGCTGGCCCATCTGGTCGCGCATCCGCACCGGGTGCACACCCGCGACCAGTTGGTGACCACGGTCTGGGGCTACGGGCACGTCGGCGACGGCCGCACCGTCGATGTCCACGTCGCCCGGCTGCGCCGGAAGTTGGGCGCCGAGCACCGCGGGTCGATCGTGACCGTCCGGCGGGTCGGCTACAAGTACGTGCCGAGCGCCTGACCGGGCCGGTCGGCCGGCCGCACGCCGCCGGGCGCGCCCCCGGTGCAGGCGCCGGCTCCACCGGAGCGGCTGCCGCCGCACAGCCTGTTGCCCCGGCCGCCGCCGAGCACCACCCGCTCGACGGCGCCGGCCAGCGCCCGGCGGTCCAGGCCCCGGCCCGCCGTGGGCAGCGCCGGGTGGACGGTGACCCGCACGGTCAGTCCGCTGGCGGTGATCACCCGGCGCAGCGAGGCGGCGAAGGTGTCGTCCCCGCAGAAGGCGGCCACCGTGGTGGGATACCCGTGTTGGACGTAGTCGACGGTCACCGGGCGCACCGGGGCGCCGGCGTCCAGGGCGGCCTGGAAGGTGGCCCGGCGGAAGGCGCCTTGGTCGGCGGTGCACCAGGTGGTGGCCTGGGGGAAGACCGCCACCGAGCGGCCGGCGGCCAGCAGCGCCGACAACTCCCGCACGGTCTGCGGGAGTCGGCGGGGGCTGGTGCGGTCGATGAAGTGGGTGCCGGCCCGGCGGGCCAGGCCGCCGACCAGCGGCCAGTGGCCGACCTCGCGCTTGGCGAGCAGGGTCGCGGGTTCGACCGCGAGCAGCGCGACGATGTCGAGCCACGAGATGTGGTTGAGGGCGATCAGGGTGCCCGGTGCGCCGGCCGCACCGGGGGCGCGCTCCGCCGGCCGGGCCCCCGGTTCCGCACCGGGCGCGGCGGGCACGGTCAGCGGGTCCGCCCCGGTCGCCGCGCCGCGGACCTCCAGCCCGACCGAGAGCGCCGTCAACAGCGCCCGTGCGTACGCCCGGAGCCGAACGGGGTCCGCCAGCCGCGGACCGGCCGTCAGGGCGCGGCCCACCGCGCCGGCGAACGCGGTGGCGCGGCGGGCGGTGCCGGGGAGCGGGAGGGGCGGGGCGGTGTGCGCGGCGCAGCGCGGGGTGCACACCGCGCGGACGTCCCAGGGGCCGTTCACCGCTCCCCCAGGAAGAAGCGGCGGTAGCGGTCGCCGAGCTGCTCGATGTCCAGGACGGTGAAGAAGTCGGCGACCCCGAAGTCCGGGTCGTGGGCGGGGGCGCCGCAGATCCACGCGCCGATCCGGAGGTAGCCGCGCAGCAGCGGGGGCAGTTGGGCGAGGGCGGGGCGTTCGGGCAGCGGGGCGGTGGGCTCCCAGGGGCGGTGCGGGGTGACCAGGAACGCCGGCGGCGCGGCGTGCCGGGTGCGGGCCAGCGCCCAGGCGTGGGCGGCGGCGGTGCCCCCGTCGGCGAGCGGTACGGAGGCGCAGCCGGCGAGGTAGCGGTGGCCGGAGAGCAGGGTGTAGCGGGCCAGGGCGGCCCACATCTGGTTGATGACGGCACCGTTGCGGTGGTCGGGGTGGACGCAGGAGCGGCCGGCCTCGATGAGGGCGGGGCGCACCGCGTCCAGCGCGGTGAGGTCGAACTCGCCGTCGGAGTAGAGGCGTCGGCTGCGGCCCGGGGGCAGCAGCCGGTAGGTGCCGACGACGGCGCCGGTGGGGGTGTGGGTGACGACGAGGTGGTCGGCGAGGGCGTCGACCGCGTCGATGTCGTGGCCGGGGAGCGGGCTGTCGAGGGCGGCGCCCAGCTCGTCGCCGAAGACCTGGTGGCGCAGGCGCTGGGCGGCCCGGACCAGGTCGGGGGTGTCGGCGATCAGGGCGGTGTACTCGGGGGCGGCGGTGTCCGGGGCGGGGGTGTCCGGGGCGGGGGTGTCCGGGGCGGCCGAACCGTGGGTCGTGGTGGGTGCCGTGCTCATCAGAGCCTCCGTAGGTGGTGCTGGGGACACCCCCGGTGGGGTGCGCGCCCCAATGACCTGGTGTTCTCCTACGCGGCAGACTGTTCCCGCGCCCGCCGGCCACCCGCGTGAAGCTCAGGGAGCGTACGGGTAAGGGTCCGCAGAACACTGGTCGCCGCGGTGTGCGGGGCGACGCCGCGGGTGGAGGGGAAGTGGAGGGGAAAGTGCCTCGTCACGCGCCGGTCCCCGCGTCGCCGTCCCTGTCGATGGCATCCCGCGAACGGGCACCGCCGACGCGGCGTTTTTCGGCCAATCACAGGGAGGGGCGAGTGGCCACGGGGACGGGCGGGTGGGGGGAGCCGCCCCCGGCGGTGCCCGTCGCGCGCCGCCAACTCCCGTGCCGGGCACCGCGGCAGGCCCGGGTTCCGCCGCTGGAAAGCTCCTCCGGGCGCCGCGTACGCTGACCGGCACAGCTCACGCGAGTAAGGGGAGCAGGACATGGGCACCGCAGCCGACAAGGAATGGCTCTACAGCCTCGACATCTCCGACGCCGTCTGGCAGCGCCCGCCCGGCGACCCCGACGCGGAGGCGGTGGAGATCGCCTTCCTGGAGGGCGGCGCGGTGGCGATGCGCAACTCCACCGAACCGGACGTGGTCCTGCGCTACACCGAGGCGGAGTGGCGGGCGTTCGTCCTGGGCGCCCGGGACGGGGAGTTCGACCTGGACCGGCACCACCCGGCCTGAGGTCCGCCGGCGCCCGCCGGTCCCCCTCGCGCGGGGCACGGTCACCCGTCCGAGGGGGGCCGGCGGTCGGTGACCATCACAGGATTCACTCGTTCCACGGAATGTGGAGCAGCAGCATGCGGTGACCCCGCGCCCGGACCGCGCCTTTGTCGGGCATGCCGACGAGGGCGAGCCCATCGACGTCGAGCGGGCCGAGGCGGCCCTGGTCGAGCACTACCCCCGACTGGCCCGGCTGGCCTATCTGGTGCTGCCGCCGGCCCCCACCCGCGGGCGGCGGGTGCTGGCCGCGCACGCCGCGGTGCAGCGGGCACTGCCCCGGCGCCCCGGTCCGGGGCTCGCGCTGCCCGCCCAGCGCGGCGGGGACCCGGCCGTCGATCCCGGTTACGCGCTGATGCGACTGCGGGTGCTGCGGGCGGCGCTGGCCGCCGGGCGGCGGTGGTGGCGGCCGCCGGCGCCACTCCCCCAGGTCTGGGGCCTGCGGCTGTTCCCGCGCTCCGGCGGCGCCGACGAACTCGCCCTGGACCAGGCCCTGTCGGCGCTCTCCGGCCCGGCGCGGGCGGCGTTCGTGCTGCGCGACCTGGAGCGGCTGACGGTCCAGGAGACCCGGCGGGTGCTGGAGGCGGCGGGGGTCGCCGACGCCCGGGAGGCGCTGGCCGAGGCGGACGGGGCCGTCCTGCCGGCCGGGAGCCGGGACCGGGCGCTGCTGGAGTCGGTGGAGTTCGACGCGTGCTCCTTGCAGGCCCGGCCGACGGACCTGATCCGGCGCCGCCAGCACGGCCGGGCGGCGCTGGCGGCCGGGGTGGCGGTGCTGGTGTGCGGGGCGCTGCTGGGCAAGCCGGGCGAGGGCTGGGGGCCGGACGGCGCCGCGGCCCCGCCGTACGCCCGCAATGCCGCCGCCGAGGCGGCCCTGGATCCGGCCCGGCTGACGGTGTCCTCGGCGACGGCCTGGAAGTCCGCGGCCCGGCCGGACTTCTCGGCCTGGCCGGCCCGCGGCGAGCGGACCGCCGACAAGGCGCTGCTCCGACGGGCGTTGGCGGTGTGGGCCCGGCCCGGCGTCCGGGTGCCGGTCACCTCGACGCCCGGCACGCCCACCGGCCCCGCGGCCGGCCCGCCCCAGTTGCTCTTCGCGGGCGTGGTGGACCACGCGGTGGTGGTGCTCTTCCACGACGGGCTGCGGGTGGTGCGGTACGCCGAGGGCATCGACGGCCGGCAGCGGGGCGACGGTGCCGGGGCGGGCCTGGACTTCGCCCGGGCGGACGGCGCGGCGGCGGACTCGTCCGGCGCCCTGGTGGTGGGCCGCACGCAGGGCAACGTCCGCTATCTGACGGCCCCTTGGGTGACGTCGGTGCGGCTGGTGGACCTGCTGAAGCCGGACGCGGCGGGCCAGCCGGTCGCGGTCGGCGCCGACGGGCTGACCGCCCCGGTCCCGGCGCCGCGCGCCGACGGGACGTGCACGGCCTGGCCCGCGCTCCGGGTCGGCGGGCAGTTGGACGGGCAGCCCGACGGGGTGCCGGGCGGGCGGAACGCCGGTGAGCTGCTGACCGACCTCGGGGAGCTGTCCCCCGCCCGGCTCACCTACGGACCGCCGGACGCACCGGGGGCGGTGTCCGGGCCGGAGGGCCGCGTCGCGTGGGCGCGGACCGCCTGCCAGCTGCCCGGGGTCCGTTCGCAGGGCGTGCGGACGGTCAACGCCTGGCGGTTCGCGCAGCAGCCGCTCCCCGGGGGCGCGGGCGTCGCGTCCTGGCTGTGCACCCGGGCGGAGACCTGGCGCGGGGCCGGCAGCCGGGCGATGGCGCAGTTCCAGGCGCCGGCGCCGAGCGGGCAGCCGTACCCGGCAGGTGCGGTGACCGCCCGCGCCGACGGCGGTACGGCCTGTGGCCCGCGGATGCCGCGGGTGCTGTCGGGCGTGCTGTGGAAGAGCACCGGCGGTCGGTGGTGGCTGTTGGCGGCGGGCAGTCAACAGATCACGTCGATCACGGCGAGCGGCGGGGTGCGGGGCCGGACGTCCGGACGGCTGCTGGCGGTCCCCGCGTCGGCGGGTGCGCGGGCCGATCTGACGGGCGGGTTGGCGGGTGGCGGGACGGTGCGCGCGCTGCGGTGAGCGGTGGGCGGGGCCGCTCTCCCCGTGGGGTCCGGCGTGCCGGCGGGGTCGCTCGCCGGCTTCGGCGGGCGCGCTTTCCCGTCTTTCGGCGTCCAGGGGGTATCGACATTCCTTACCCGCCAGTACATTGACGCCATGTCTAATACGGCCTCGTTGCGGCCCCGGTCGGTCGCGTCCGAGCACACCCCGCTGAAGGCCCGGAACGTGGCCTTCGACTGGGCGGACACCCCCTTGCACTAGATCCCCGGCGATCCGTCCAGCACCCACACGATCAATGTGCTGCACCTGCTGCTGCCGGCCGGCGAGCGCTGGTTCGTCCACGTCTACAAGCAGGTGCTGCCGTACATCCGCGACCCCGAACTGCGCGCGGACGTCATCGGGTTCATCGGCCAGGAGGCCATGCACTCCCAGGCGCACGACGACGTCCTGCCGCACCTCAAGGAGCAGGGCCTGGACCCCACCCCGTACACCGCGCAGGTCGACTGGCTCTTCGAGAAGCTGCTCGGCGACCGGACGCTGCCGCCGGGGCGGGCCCGTGTCTGGTGGCTGAAGGAGCGGGTGGCGATGATCGCCGCCATCGAGCACTACACGGCCTTCCTGGGCGACTGGGTGCTCAACGCCCGCGCCCTGGACGACAGGGGCGCCGATCCGACCATGCTCGACCTGCTGCGCTGGCACGGCGCGGAGGAGGTCGAGCACCGGTCGGTGGCGTTCGACCTCTTCATGCACCTGGACGGCGACTACCGGCGGCGGGTGCGCACCTGGGCGACCGCCTTCACCGCGCTGGTGTTCCTGTGGCAGCGCGGCACCCGGTTCTTCATGGAGAACGACCCCACGCTCAGCAACGGCAAGGCCGCCCTGAAGGACTTCGTACGGGGCGGGCGGCAGGGCATGCTGCCGACCACCGGGGCGATCGCGCGCTCCATCCCCCAGTACCTGAGCCGCGCCTACCACCCCTCGCAGCACGGCAGCACCGAGCAGGCCCTGGCCTACCTCGACCGCTCGCCCGCCGCGACCGCCGCCGCTGCCGCCCCCGGAGGAGCCTGAAGTGTCCGCGCCCGTCCGTGTTTCCCCGTCCGTCGGCCGCCTCGACCCGTCCCGCACGGGCCTGCCGCGCCTCGGTACCGTGCTGGTGGTCGCCGGCACCGCCCTGGTGGTCCGGCGGGCCCTGCGGCGGCGGATCCGACGGTCGCCGCTGTGGCCGCTGCCCGCGCTGGAGCAGCCGGTCTCCGGGAGGGGCCGGGAGGCGGCCCGCGCGACGTCCTGGAGCGCGCGCCGGGAGGCCGAACCGTCCCACGAGCAGGGGCGGCCGTCCCCGCTGCGCCTGCGGGTGGCCGAACGTACCGAGGCCGCCGAGGGGGTGGTGACCCTCCGCCTGGAGGGCGAGCGGCTCCCCGCCTGGGAACCGGGCGCGCACCTCGATCTCGTCCTGCCCTCGGGCGCCGTGCGGCAGTACTCGCTGTGCGGCGAACCGGCCGACGCCGTACGGGCGGACGGCGGCTCGTACACCGTCGCGGTCCGGCTGATCGAGGACGGCCGGGGCGGGTCGCGGGAGGTGCACGAGACGCTCCGGGCCGGCACGACGGTGGAGGTGCACGGGCCCCGCAACCGCTTCCCCCTGGAGGACCACCACGCCTACCTCTTCATAGCGGGCGGCATCGGCATCACCCCGATCCTCCCGATGGTGCGGCAGGCCGAGGCGGAGGGGGTGCCCTGGCGGCTGCTGTACGCGGGGCGGTCGCGGGCGTCGATGCCGTTCCTGGCGGAGGTCGAGAAGCTGGCCGGGGGCGCCGCCGCGTCCGGTGGCGGGCGGTCGACGGTGGTCGCGGAGGACGAGGAGGGCCGGCCCGACCTGGCCGCGGCGCTGGCCGACGCGCCCCCGCACGCCGCCGTCTACTGCTGCGGCCCCGAGCCCCTGATGGACGCCGTGGCCGCCCTGCTGCCCGACGGGCCGGCGGGCCTCATGCTGCACACGGAGCGCTTCGCCCCGGCGGCGTCCGAGGCGGGGGCCGGGCCCGGCGAGGACGTGGCGTTCGAGGTGGAGTTGCGGCGGACCGGCCGCAGCGTGACGGTCCCGGCCGGCACCAGCGTGCTGCGCGCGCTCCGCGAGCAGGCCCTGCCGGACCTGCCGTACTCCTGCGAGCAGGGCTTCTGCGGCACCTGCCAGCAGCGCGTGCTGGCCGGCGAGGTGGCGCACCGCGACGAACTCCTGACGGACGCGGAACGCGCGGACTCGCTGCTGATCTGCGTCTCCCGGGCGAAGCCGGGGTCGGGGCTGGTCCTGGACCTGTGAATCCGCGCGCGGGCGCCCGGACGCCGCCCGCCCGCCCGCCGGAGGAGGGGCCGTTCGGGCGGTGGTGCCGGTGTGCGGCCGGTCGTTAGGGTGAGCCCATGACGACCGGGGCACGCCGCAGGATGGGGGTCGAGGAGCGACGGGAGCAGTTGATCGCCGTCGCGCTCGACCTCTTCAGCCACCGCTCCCCCGAGGACGTCTCGATCGACGAGATCGCCGAGGCGGCCGGCATATCGCGGCCGCTGGTCTACCACTACTTCCCGGGCAAGCAGCAGCTCTACGAGGCGGCGCTGCGGCGCGCCGCGGACGAGCTCACGGCCCGGTTCGTGGAACCGCACGAAGGCCCGCTGGGCGCCCGCCTGTTGCGTGTCATGGAGCGGTACTTCGACTTCGTGGAGGAGCACGGGCCCGGCTTCTCGGCGCTGATGCGCGGCGGGCCGGCGATCGGCTCGACCCGGACGAGCGCGCTGATCGACGGCGTGCGGCAGGCCGCCTACACGCAGATCCTCAGCCATCTCGACGTGGACGCCCACGCCCCCTCGCCGCGGCTGGAGTTGGTGGTCCGCTCCTGGATCTCGCTCGCCGAGACCACGGCGCTGCTGTGGCTGGACGGCCGCCGGGTGCCGCGCGCGGAGCTGGAGCGGCAGTTGGTGCACGACTTCGCCGCGCTGGCGGCGGTCAGCGCCGCGTACGACCAGGAGATGGCGCAGGTGGTGCGCCGGATGCTGGCGGACGAGCCCGCGGACGGGATGTTCGCCGATCTGGTGGGGCGGTTGCTGGAGCTCCCGCAGCCCGTGTGACGCCGGGCGGCCGGCGGGTCCCGCCCCGGGCTGCGGCAGAATCCCGGGCATGGACGAGATCACGTACCGGCTGGCCGAGGCGGGCGACGACCCGGCCGTTCTGGTCGGCCTCTATGACGCGGCGGCCCGTTGGATGGTGGAGCACGGCATAGACCAGTGGAAGCCCGGCGGGAAGGACGAGGAGCACTTCCGGCGGCGGATCGCGCAGGGCGAGGTCTGGCTGGCGGAGGCCGCCGGCCGGGTCGTCGGCGGCTTCGAGCTGTGGTGGGAGGACGAGCCGGCCTGGGGGCCGCAGCCGCCGGTGGCGGGGTATGTGCACCGGCTGATGGTGGACCGCTCGTGCGCACCGGCGGGGACCGGCCGGGCGATGCTGGCCCGGGCCGAGCGGCGGATAGCGGAGTCGGGCCGGACCTGGGCGCGGCTGGACTGCATGACGAGCAATCCGCGGCTGCGGCCGTACTACGAGGGCGCGGGCTATGCGGTCGTGGGAGAGCAGTCGTCCAAGGACGGGGGCGGGGGGAGCCGGTACGCGGTGACGCTGTTCGAGAAGCGGGTGGACTAGGGCCTGTCCGAACCTGATGCGCCGGACAGGCCCTAGCGACCGCTCCCGCCGGCTCCCCCCTCCGCGTCAGCCCTGGCGGAAGACCGCGACGGTGCGGGGCGGGACGGTGAAGGTGCCGGCGGCGCGGTCGTAGGTCGCGGTGGCGGTGGTGCGGTCGGCGCCGTGGGCCTGCAGGGGGTGCAGGGCGTAGGGCCGTCCGGCGAGGGCCGGGACGGTCTGGGCCGCTGGTCGGGGGGTGGCGTTGAAGACGACGACGAGGTCGGCCAGGCGCATGGTGAGGACGCCGGGGGTCTCGTCCGGGCCGGAGAGGGGGAAGGAGAGGGCGGCCTGGACGGCGGTGGCGGTGGACAGGCCGAAGGCCGGTTCGGTGGCGTGGATGCGGAGCAGGTCGCGGTAGGCGGCCGAGGCCGCGGTGCGGGTGGCGCAGTCCGGGCGGAGCGCGGGGTCGGCCAACAGGGGCCGGGCGTAGGGCCACTTGTCCTTGTTGTCGGCGGCCGGGGGCAGGCCGCGGCCGAAGCCGTTGCCGGCCGCATCGCCGCGGGGGTCGTCGGCACAGGTCCAGTGCAGGGCGTTGAACCAGTCGCCGCTGTTGAAGGAGTTGCGGTCGAGGGACTTGGAGCGCAGCAGGTCGGTGCCCGCCTGGGAGAGCGCCGGGCCCTGGGAGAGGGCGGCGGTGGCCAGGGCGACGACCTGCATCCGGGCGCGGTCGGCCGCCGAGGTGCCGGGCGGCAGCTTGTAGGCGAGGGCGTCGTAGAGGGTTTCGTTGTCGTGGGCGTCGGCGTAGGCGAGGGCGTCGCCGGGGGCGTCGGCATAGCCGGCGGGGGCGCCGTTGTAGTCGATCTGGGAGCCCTTGACCCGCCGGCCGGTGGTATCGGTGAAGGCGTAGTCGGCGAGGTTGCCGGTCAGCCCGACCTTGATCAGGTCCTGGTAGTGCAGGAGGCGGGCGCGCTGGGCGCCCGAATCGCCTTGGCCGGGTGCGGAGTTGGGGTCGGTGTAGAGGCCGGAGGCGAAGCCCTGGACGCGGGGGTCGGCGTCGAAGGGGCTGCCGCCGCGCACCGCGTCGCGGGCCCGGTCGCTGAAGGTGGCGATGCCGGTGCCGGCCATGTTGCGCTGGGTGGCCTGGACGAAGCGGGCGTCGTTCGCGGCCTCGCCGAAGTTCCAGCCCTCGCCGTAGAGGATCACCGACTTCCCGTCGACGCCGTCCCGGGCCGGGGTCAGGGCGTCGAGAGCCCTGCGGACGGCGAGGATGTTCGCCTTGGGGTGGTGGCCCATGAGGTCGAAGCGGAAGCCGTCGACCTTGTACTGCTTGGCCCAGGTGACGACGGAGTCGACGACGAGCTTGCCCATCATGGTGTGTTCGGGGGCGGTGCCCGCGCAGCAGGTGGAGGTGGCGACGGTGCCGTCGTCGAGCAGGCGGTGGTAGTAGCCGGGCACGATGCGGTCCAGGACGGAGCGCGGGTCGTCCTGCCCGGCGGCGGCGGTGTGGTTGTAGACGACGTCCATCACGGTGCGCAGGCCGATGCCGTTGAGGCCCTGCACCATGCGGCGGAACTCGACGGTGCGGGCGGTCCCTTCGGGGTCGGAGGCGTAGGAGCCTTCGGGGACGGTGTAGTGCAACGGGTCGTAGCCCCAGTTGTAGCCGTCCCGGTCGGCCGTGGCCGCCACGCACTCCTGTTGGCGCGCGGAGTCGGGGGGCAGGGCGGTCAGGTCGCAATCGGGGCGCCGCTGGTCGGCGCGGCGCTCGGGGACGGAGGAGAAGTCGAAGGCCGGCAGCAGGTGGACGTGGGTGGTGCCGGCCGCGGCGAGGGCCGCCAGGTGCCGCATGCCGGCGGAGTCGGTGTCGGTGAAGGCGAGGTACTGGCCGGGGTGGTGGGAGGTGGCGTCCTCGATGGAGAAGTCGCGGATGTGCAGCTCCTGGATGCGGGCCCGGCGCAGCGGCACCGGCGCGGGCTTGCGCAGCGTCGCCCAGCCCTTGGGGGTGAGCCGGGGGTCGGCGAGGTCGACGACGAGGCTGCGGGCGGAGTCGGTGGTCAGCGCGGTGGAGTACGGGTCGGTGACCGCGTCGGTGACGGTCCGGCCGGCGCTCGGGGCCCAGACGGTGACCAGGTAGCGGTACGGCTTCCCGGTCCAGTCCCGCTCGCCCCGCACGCTCCACACCCCGGTCGCCTCGTCGCGGCGCATCGGGACGCGGCGGCCGGCCAGTTCGAGGGCGACGGTGCGGGCGGTGGGTGCCCAGACGGACAGGGTGGGGCGCCCGCCGTGGAACACCGGCCCGAGGGCGGCGTGTTGGGCGCGGGCGCCGTAGAGGTCGTCGAGGACGCCGGGAATCTGCACGCCCGTGGTGTGCCGCCCGTCGGGGGCGGTCTGGGTGGCCATCAGCCGCTGCCGTAGGGCGGTGGGGGCCAGGGCGCGGTCGCGGGGGTCGACGGTGAAGGCGGGGTAGCCCGTCAGGTGCGGGTAGGCGGCCCGTTCGGCGGGGGTGAGGGTGCCGGGAGCGAGCCGGATGCGTCCCGTGGTGCGTCCGGGCTCGCCGAACTCCAGTTGGGCGGCGGCGGGTTGGGCGCCCTTCCAGACCACGGTGGCGCGGTCGATCCATTGAGCCTCGGCCTTGGCCTGGCCGCCGGAGGGGGCCGCCTGGGCCCGGGGCTGCGGCGGGACGGCGAGCGCGGCGGCGCCGGCCAGCAGGGCGAGGACGGCGGCGATCCGGCGGCGGGCGCGGTGCGCGGTGGAGGGCATGGCCCCTGGTTCTAGTCGCGGGAAACGATTGCTGCAAGACCTTTCGCAAGAGATTGCAACGGTGTTACCTTCCCAGGCGAGCCGGTCCGGCCGACCGGAGGCCCACCACACGGTGGGTCCTACGCGCCCGGCCGCCCGGACCGGCCGCCAGACGGCGCCCGTTGGCGCATAGTCACCCATCCGGCGAGCAGGGCGAATTGCCCGGCCGGCAGCGGGGAACCCCCTCGTCATGATCAATGCCCCCGAGAACACCGACGACGGCACACCGCACCACCACCACGACGCCGCGACCCGCGGCTACTACGACACCGGCGACGTCGACGCCTTCTACGACGCCGTCTGGGGCGGCGAGGACATCCACATCGGCATCTACACCGAGGACGACGAGCCGATCGCGGACGCCTCGCACCGCACCGTCGAGCACGCCGCCGACAAGGCCGCTGACCTGCTCGGCCCGCACGCCACCGTGCTCGACCTCGGCTCCGGATACGGCGGTTCGTCCCGCGCGCTCGCCGAACGCTTCGGCTGCCGCGTCGTCGCCCTCGACCTCAGCGAGCAACACAACCGGCGGCACCGCGCGACCAACGCCCGACGCGGACTGGACCACCTGATCGAGGTCACCACCGGCTCCCTCAACGACCTGCCCTACGAGGCCGAGCGGTTCGACGTCGTCTGGTCCCTGGAAGTGCTGTGCCATGTCGAGGACCGGGAGGGCGCCCTGCGCGAGGCCGTACGCGTACTGAGGCCGGGCGGCGCCCTGGTCTTCTCGGACATCATGGTGGGCGAGGAGACACCCGCGGAGGCGGTGCGGCCGGCGTTCTCCCGCCTGGGCGTCGAGACCCCGGCGACATCGACCTTCTATCTGGAGCGGCTCTCCGAACTCGGCCTCGACGACATCGAATTCGAGGACCGCACCCCGGACGTCGCCACCCACTACGCGCGCCTCGACGAGGACGTCCGACAGCGAGCGGCCGAGCTGCGCAACGTCATCAGCCCGGCCTACGTGGACGAGCTGCTGACCAACCTTCCCGTCTGGACGGACATCACCCGCCGGAGCCTGCTGCGCTGGGGCGTCTTCCACGCGCGCCGTCCGGCGGACTGAGGACCGTCGGCCGTCAGCCGTCCGAGAGGTCCAGCTCAGCCCGGACGATCTTGCCCACCGAGGGCCGGTCCACGACGGTCCAGCGGGTAGCGAGCGCGGCGACGAGCATCAGTCCGCGGCCGGTCTCGGAGTCGGACGGCGGCGGTACGAGCGCTTCCGGGCCCGGGGGACGCCGCTCCGTCCGCGCATCGGCGACCTCGATCCGCAGGGTGCCCGACCGGCCCGGGCCCGGCAGCTTCGCGAGCCGCAGCTCGAAGTCCCGGCCGGGCACCCGCCCGTGGGTGACCGCGTTCGCGGCGAGTTCGCCGACGACGGCGGCGACGGCGTCCGAGACCTCGCCGCCGTACGGAAAGCCCCACACGTCGAGTTGCTGAACGGCGAGATACCGCGCGAGGCGCGCCCCGCGCCGGGTGGCACTGAAACGCTGGGTGAACATGTGTACGGGGGCTGCTACTTGGGCTGGCATGGGGGCAACGGTGCTGGTCAGCAGCCTCGTACGCCAGGGACTGGGCTCGTACCCCGGAGAATGTACGAGTTGAGTACGTGGACGGGTCGGGTGACGGGCCGTAACGATGGGTGGCTTGCGGGGTCAGCGCCAGTGACATCGGGAGTACCCGACATGGAAGACAGCAGCACCGACAACTACGACGGCGGAAAGCCGGAGCCCTCCGGCAGTCTGCGGACCTTCGGCGCCGTCTATCAAGGGTTCCGCGAGAACGCGGGATTCACGCAGGAGGCCCTGTCGCCGGTGCTCCGGTACTCGGCGCACTACATCGGCTCCGTCGAGCAGGGCCGACGCCTCCCGTCGAAGAAGTTCATCGACCGCTCGGAGGAGGCGCTGGGCGCCAACGGCGTACTGCGGAAGGCGGCCAAGCGGCTGTCGAAGCAGCCGGGACTGGCCCGGTGGTTCCGGGAGTGGGCGGAGCTGGAGAAGACGGCGATCAGCCTGTACACGTACGAATGCCGGTTGGTTCCCGGGCTTTTACAGACGGAGGCTTACGGCCGGACGCTGTTTACGCAGCAGGTCCCGCACCTGGAAGACGAGGAGATCGAGGCCCGTTGGGCGGCACGATCCGAACATAAGCGGCTGCTGCGGGAGCGCCCCAAGACCGTATTCAGCTTCGTCCTCGAAGAGCAACTGTTCCTTCGCCGCACAGGTGGAGCGGAAGTCACCAAGCAGCTCATCGACCACGTCCTCGAACTCTCCGAGCTGCGGAACGTGGACATCCAGCTGATGCCGCTGGTGCAGGAGAACCATGTGGCACTGCATGGGCCGATGCAACTGCTGGAGACCCCGGACAACGAGTGTTTCGGCTATTGCGAGGGGCAGCGCACCGGCCTGTTCGTCTCCGATCCACACGAGGTCAGCATCCTTCAAATGCGGTATGCGAGACTGCTTTCGCAGGCCCTGACCCCTCAAGACTCGCGGAGCCTGCTGAAGCAGATCCGAGGAGCGCTATGACCAGCACCCCCGAACTGGCCTGGTTCAAAAGCAGCTACAGCAGTGGGGACGGCGACGACTGCGTCGAAGTCGCCCTCACCTGGCGCAAGTCCAGCTACAGCAGCAGCGGTGACGGCGACTGCATAGAAATCGCCGCCTGCCCCACCACCGTTCACATCAGGGACTCCAAGGACAAGGGCGGGCCGCAGCTCGCGGTGCCGGCGGGTTCCTGGGCGGCGTTCGTCACGTACGCCGCCCAGGGCCGGTAGATCCCCGTACGACCAGCTCCGGCTGGAAGACGAACTCGGTGCGCTGGACGGGGTTTCCCTGGATCTCCTCGATCAGTGCGCCCACGGCGGCGGTCGCCATCGCCTGCACCGGCTGCCGCACCGTGGTCAGCGGCGGGGCGGTGAAGGCGATCAGCGGGGAGTCGTCGAAGCCGACGACGGAGAGCCGGCCGGGGACGTCGATCCCCCGCTGCCGGGCCGCGCGCACCACGCCGAGCGCCATCAGGTCGCTGCCGCAGACGATGCCCGTACAGCCGTCGTCGAGCAGGGCGGCGGCCGCGGCGTGGCCGCCCTCGACGCTGAACAGGGTGTGCTGTACGAGTCGTTCGGCCTGCCCCCTCCGCAGGCCGAACGACTCCTCCAGGGCCGCCACGAAGCCCTCCGCCTTGCGGCGGGAGGGCACGTAGCGGGCCGGGCCGACGGCCAGCCCGATGCGCTCGTGGCCCAGTTCGACGAGGTGCCGCACGGCCATCCGGGCCGCGGCGCGGTCGTCGGGCGAGACACAGGGCGCGTCGACCCGGTCGTTGTAGCCGTTGATCAGGACGTAGGGCACGCCCCGCGAGGTCAGGCGGGTGTAGCGGGAGGGGTCGGCGGCGGTGTCGGCGTGCAGTCCGGACAGGAAGACGATGCCGGTGACGCCGCGCTCCTCCAACTGCTCGACGAGCTCGTCCTCGGTGGCGCCGCCCGGCATCTGGGTGCACAGGACCGGTGTGTAGCCCTGTCCCGCCAGGCACTGCTCGATGACCTGGGCGAAGGCCGGGAAGATCGGGTTGGTCAGCTCCGGGATGACCAGGCCGACCAGGCCGGCGCTGCGCCGCCGCAGCCGGACCGGGCGTTCGTAGCCGAGGACGTCGAGCGCGGCGAGCACCCGCTGACGGGTGCCCGCCGCCACGCCCGCCCGGCCGTTGAGGACACGGCTGGCGGTCGCCTCGCTGACCTCCGCCTGGGCGGCGATGTCGGAGAGGCGCGGGGTGGGCCGGGGAGCCGGACGGGTCACTCCTCCCACCAGATGGTGGTGTCGGCGGGAAGGATGAAGTCGCCGTCCAGCAGTGGCAGTTGCCGGCCGGACGTGAGGAGCGGCCGGCCGGGGACGGGCAGGCGGGCCGGGGCTTCGGTGGTGTTGACCGTGCAGACCAGGCCACCGGGGCGGCGGAAGGCGAGGACGCCGTCGGGGGCGTCGTCCAGCCATTCGACGGTGTCGCCGGCGCCGAGGCCGGGGTGCGTACGGCGCAGTCCGAGGGCGCTGCGGTAGAGCTCCAGGGTGGAGGCCGGGTCGCCGGTCTGGGCCTGGACGGTGAGCGTCGCCCAGTCGTCGGGCTGGGGCAGCCAGGTGTCGCCGGCGCCGAAGCCGTACGGCGGCTCCGTGCCGCTCCACGGGAGCGGTACGCGGCAGCCGTCGCGGAGGCCGTCCTGGCCGCTGTCGCGGAAGAAGGACGGGTCCTGGCGGACCTCGTCGGGCAGCTCGGTGACCTCGGGCAGGCCGAGTTCCTCGCCCTGGTAGAGGTAGGCCGAGCCGGGCAGCGCCAGCATCAGGAGGGTGGCGGCGCGGGCCCGGTCCAGGCCGCCGCCGAGGCGGGTGCGGTGGCGCACGACGTCGTGGTTGGACAGGACCCAGGTGGCCGGTGCGCCGACCGCGCCCAGGGCGGAGAGGGAGGCGTCGACGGCGGCGCGGAGCGCACCTGCGTCCCAATCGGTGCCCAGGTAGTGGAAGTTGAAGCCCTGGTGGAGTTCGTCGGGGCGGACGTAGCGGGCGAGCCGGTCGAGGGTGGGGGCCCAGGCTTCGGCGACGCCGATCCGCTCCCCCGGGTACTCGTCGAGGATCGCCCGCCAGGAGCGGTAGACCGCGTGCACGCCGTCCTGGTCGAAGAACGGGAGGATCTGACTGCCGATCAGTCGGGCCTGTTCGCCGTGGCCGATGTCGGGCAGTCCCGGGGCCTTGGCCATGCCGTGGGCGACGTCCACCCGGAAGCCGTCCACGCCCAGGTCCAGCCAGAAGCGCAGGATGGAGCGGAACTCGTCCTGGACGGCCGGGTGGTCCCAGTTGAAGTCGGGCTGTTCGGGGGCGAAGAGGTGGAGGTACCACTCGCCGTCGGGCAGGCGGGTCCAGGCGGGGCCGCCGAAGACGGACTCCCAGTCGTTGGGCGGGAGTTCGCCGTTGTCCCCGCGGCCCTTGCGGAAGTGGAAGCGCTCGCGCAGGACCGAGCCGGGCCCCTCGGCCACCGCGCGACGGAACCACGCGTGCTGGTCGGAGCAGTGGTTGGGGACGATGTCGATGATGATGCGAAGGCCCTGGTCGTGGGCCTCGCGGATCACCGCCTCGGCGTCCGCGAGGGTGCCGAAGAGGGGGTCGACGGCGCGGTAGTCGGCGACGTCATAGCCGGCGTCGGCCTGCGGGGAGGCGTAGAAGGGGCTCAGCCAGACGGCGTCCACGCCCAGGTCGCGCAGGTGGGCGAGCCGCCCGCGGATGCCGGGCAGGTCGCCCATGCCGTCGCCGTTGCCGTCGGCGAAGCTGCGCGGATAGATCTGGTAGATCACGGCGTCCCGCCACCAGTCGGTGGGCCGGACGGCGCTCTCAGGAGCTTCGTTGTGCTGGTGAGTCATATCAACCCTTGGTGGTGCCGGCGGTCAGTCCGGCGACGAGGTGGCGCTGGGCGAAGGCGAAGACGAGCGCGGCCGGCACGGCGATGATCACGGCGGCGGCGGTCATCGAACCCCAGTCGTTGCTGTACTGGTTGACGAAGGTCTGGAGCCCGCCGGCGAGGGTGAGGTTCTCCTCGCCGGTCATGAAGGCGGAGGCGTAGGCGACCTCGGCCCAGGCCGTGACGAAGGTGTAGAAGCCGGTGACGGCCAGGCCGGGGCGGGCGAGCGGGAGGACCAGTCGCCAGAAGGTGCCGAAGGGGGTGAGGCCGTCCACCCGGCCCGCTTCGTCGATCTCCACCGGGATGGTGTCGAAGAAGCCCTTCATCATCCAGGCGCAGAACGGGACGGCGATGGTGAGGTAGGTGAGGACCAGGCCGAGCGGCTGGTTGAGCAGGCCGAGGGAGGCGAGCAGGTTGTAGAGCGGGACGATCAGCACCGCGACCGGGAACATCTGGGTGATCAGCAGCAGCCACAGCAGCGGGCGCATGCCGGGGAAGCGGAAGCGGCTGACGGCGTAGCCGGTGGTGGCGGCGGTGAAGACCCCGATGACGGTGGTCAGGGCGACGACGACCACGGAGTTGCCGAACCAGGTGAGGAAGGAGGTGCCGGTCAGGACGTGGGTGTAGTTGTCGAGGGTGAAGTGGGTGACGAGGCTGGTGGTGAAGGCGTCGTTCTTGGGTTTGAAGGAGGTCACCAGCAGCCACAGCGGCGGGAAGACCGCGACGACGGAGGCGAGCACCAGGGCCAGGTGCAGTCCGACCGAGGCCGACCAGTGCCGTTCGGAGCGTGTGCGCGCCATGGTCACCACACCTCTCCCTGCTTGCGCAGCGCCCGGCGGTAGCCGACGGCGACGAGGGCGAGGACGGCGAGGATGACCATGCCCCAGGTGGCGGAGGCGGAGAAGTTGCGGGGGCTGTCCACGAAGGAGAGGCGGTAGGCGTAGGTCACCAGGATCTCGGTGGCGTCGCCGGGTCCGCCCCTGGTGAGCAGGAAGATCACCGGGAACATGTTGAACGTCCAGATGGTGGAGAGCAGGATCACGGTGCCGCTGACCGCGCGCAGGCCGGGCACGGTGATGTGGCGGAAGCGCTGCCAGGCACCGGCGCCGTCCATCTCGGCGGCCTCGTAGAGCTCGCCGGGGATGGACTGCAGCCCGCCGAGCAGCGCGACGAGCATGAACGGCACGCCCAGCCAGACGTTGACCGCGATGACCGAGAGCTTGGCCCAGGTCGGGTCGTTGAGCCAGGGCACGGCGTCGAGGCCGCCGCCGGCCAGCAGCTTGTTGAGGATGCCGTTCTTCTCGTTGTAGAGCATCCGCCAGGTGAAGACGGAGACGAAGGCGGGGATGGCCCAGGGCAGGATCAGCGCCAGGCGGTAGAAGGTGCGGCCGCGCATCCGGCGGTTGAGCAGGTTGGCCAGTGCGAGGGCGGTGAGGAAGGTGAGGGAGACACAGCCGACGGTCCACACCACGGTCCAGCCGAGGCGGTCCCAGAAGACGCCGTCGGTCAGCACCGCCCGGTAGTTGTCCAGGCCGGTGAAGTGGTAGGTGGCGGGGATGTGGTTCATGCCGATCGAGCGCTCGACATTGGCCTCGTTGGCGTCGGTCAGGGAGAGGTAGACGCCGCGGACCAGGGGTATCCCGATGATGACGCCGATGACGAGGACGACCGGGGCCACCATCGTCCAGGCGTACCAGTGGGTGCCGAACGCCCGGCGGATCCGGGCGGTGAGCGTCACGTGTAGTCCTTGAGCAGCTTCCGGTAGGCGTCCCCGACGGCCTTGGCGGCCTGCTCGGGCGTGGCGGCGCCGGTGAGCACCTTGTTCATCTGGACCTTGAGCGGTTCGAAGAGGGAGTTGCCCTGGGCGATCCAGGGGCGCTGCACGGCGCCGTCGACGGCGGGCTTGAAGAAGGCGACCATCTCGTTCTGCTTGACCGCCGGGACGTTGTAGACGGACTTGCGGGTGGGCAGCAGGCTGAGCTTGTCGGTGGTCTCCTGCTGGACCTTCGCCGAGCTCATGTACTTCACGAAGGCGTAGGCGGCCTGGAGGTTCTTGCTGCCGGCGTAGACGGAGAGGTCCCAGCCGCCCTGCGGGGAGCCCTGGGCGGTGCTGCCGCCGGGGACGGGGGCGACGCCGAGGTTGCCCTTGTCCTGGAACGCCTTGCCGGCGCGGGCGCCCTCGATGTCCCAGGGGCCGTCGATCGCCATCGCGACGGTGCCGTCCTTGAGGGCCTTGAGCTGGTTCTCCTGGCCGTCGGTGGCGTCGGTGACGGCGGCCTTGGAGTCCACCAGCTGCTTGATGGTGCGGAACGCGCGGACGCCGGCGGCGCTGTCGACGGTGACCTTCTTGTGGGCCGCGTCGACCATGTCGCCGCCCTCGCCGTAGAGGTAGGGCAGGAACCAGTAGGGGTCGTCGCCGCGCAGGTAGAGGGCGGTGGCGCCGGTCTTGTCCTTGATCTTCTGGGCGGCGGCGGCGAGTTCGGTGAAGGTCTTCGGCACGGCGACGCCGGCGTCCTGCAGGAGCTTCTTGTTGTAGAAGAGCGCGAGGGTGTCGATGACCTGCGGCGCGGCATAGGTCTTGCCGCCGAACTTGGTCGAGCCGACGGCCTGCGGGAGGTAGTCGCCGGTGTCGTCCAGGGCCGGGGTGCCGTCGAGCGGGGCGAGGTAGCCGAGGTTGGCGAAGTCGGCGACCCAGGCGACCTCGGTGCGCATCACGTCGGGGGCACCGGCGCCGCCGCCCGCGGCGTTCTTGAACTTGGCGTTGGCATCGCCGAAGGGGACGTTCACATAGGAGACGTGGACTTTGGGGTGCTCCTTCTGGAAACCCTCCGCAAGCTTCCGGTACGTGGCCTTCTCGGCGTCGTTGGAGGTGTCCCAGAAGGTAACGGTTCCGGACAGTTCACCTCCGGCCGCGCCGCCGCCGTCACCCCCGCTCCCGCATCCCGTCGCCGCCAGTGCCAGGCCCGCTACCAGCGCGGTGGCGAGAGCGCCACGTATGCCACGCCGCATGTGAACTCCTTAGGGAAAGCCTCGGTTGGCGGTCTGGAACGTAACAGCGCCGAAAACAAACCGAAAGATGTTGCGAGACTTTTCTGCAAGAATTCTGGAAGGAGTTGCGGCGCGCTGGCCGGAACGGAACCCGTCGAGCCCCTGGCGCACCGTCACCCGCCGCCCCTCCGAGCGTTGACTTCGTGGAAGCACCTTCGCCTCATGACCTGACAGGGACGGCAGATGACCCAGGAGCTCACTTCCCCCAGCCCCGCCCCCCAGGCCGCCGGATCCGACCGAGACCGGGGATGGTGGCGCGACGCCGTCATCTACCAGGTCTACGTCCGGTCCTTCGCCGACAGCGACGGAGACGGCATCGGCGATCTGCGCGGGGCGCGCGACCGGCTCCCCTACCTCAAGGACCTGGGCGTGGACGCCGTCTGGCTCACCCCCTTCTACGCCTCGCCGCAGGCCGACGGCGGGTACGACGTCGCCGACTACCGCGCCGTCGACCCGCTCTTCGGCAGCCTCCAGGACGCCGACGACCTGATCGGCACCGCGCACGCGCTGGGCCTGCGGGTGATCGTGGACATCGTCCCCAACCACACCTCCGACCGCCACCCCTGGTTCCAGGATCCGGACCTGGCCCGACAGCGCTACGTCTTCCGGCCCGGCAAGGGCGAGCACGGCGAACTGCCGCCCAACGACTGGGAGTCGGTCTTCGGCGGCCCCGCCTGGACCCGCACCGACCGCGGCGACTGGTACCTGCACCTCTTCGCGCCCGAACAGCCCGACCTGGACTGGGAGCGGCCCGAGGTGCACCAGGAGTTCGCCGCCATCCTGCGCTTCTGGCTGGACCTGGGCGTGGACGGCTTCCGGGTGGACGTCGCCCACGGCATGGTCAAGGCCGCCGGCCTGCCCGACATCGGCCACGGCGAACAGGCCCGGCTGATCGGCAGTCAGATCCTGCCCTTCTTCGACCAGGACGGCGTGCACGCCATCCACCGCGCCTGGCGCCGGCTGCTGGACTCCTACGGCGAGGCCAACGACAAGGAGGTGATCGGGGTCGCCGAGGCATGGGCGCCCAGCGTCGAGCGGCTGGCCCTCTACGTCCGCCCGGACGAGCTCCACCAGGCGTTCAACTTCCAGTTCCTGACCACCCCGTGGGAGGCCGAGGCGCTGCGCGGGGTCATCGACTCCTCGCTGACCGCCACCGTCGCCGTCGGCGCGCCCACCACCTGGGTGCTCTCCAACCACGACGTCGTCCGGCACACCACCCGCCTCGGCGGCGGCCTGGACCGGGCCCGCGCCGCCACCCTCCTGATGCTGGCGCTGCCCGGCTCGGCCTACCTCTACCAGGGCGAGGAACTCGGCCTGCCCGAGGTCACCGACCTGCCCGCCGAGGTGCGTCAGGACCCGGCGTTCTTCCGCGGCCGGCTCGGCGGCGACGGGCAGACGGCCGACGGCTGTTCCGGCACCAGCGGCCAGGACGGCTTCCGGGACGGCTGCCGGGTGCCGCTGCCCTGGTCCGGCGAGCTGCCGCCGTACGGCTTCGGGCCGGGCGGCAGTTGGCTTCCGCAGCCCGCCGACTGGGGCCGGCTGAGCGTCGCGGCACAGGCCGGCGACCCGTCCTCGACCCTGGAGCTCTACCGCGCCGCGCTGGAGCTGCGCCGCCGTCTGCCGGGCCTGGGCGACGGGGAGATGGCGTGGCAGCCCGCCCCCGAGGGCGTGTTGGCGTTCCGCCGGCCCGGGGTGCTGTGCACCGTCAACACCCGCGGCCAGGACACCGAGATCCCGCTGCCCGGGGAACTGCTGCTCGGCACCGCGCCGGTGGCGGTCGCCGACGGGGCGGCGGTGCTGCCCGGGGACAGCTGCAGCTGGTGGGCAATCTGACATGCGACCGGTACAGTCCACCTCATGACCGCCCGGCTGGCCGATATCGCAGCACAGGCGGGTGTCAGCGAGGCCACCGTCAGCCGGGTTCTCAACGGGAAGCCCGGCGTCTCCGCCACCACCCGCCAGTCCGTGCTTGCCGCCCTCGACGTCCTGGGCTACGAGCGACCGGTCCGCCTGCGGCGGCGCAGCGCGGGGCTGGTCGGGCTGATCACCCCGGAGCTGGAGAACCCGATCTTCCCGGCCTTCGCCCAGGTGATCGGGCAGGCCCTGACCCGCCAGGGCTACACCCCGGTGCTGGCCACCCAGACCCCGGGCGGCTCCACCGAGGACGAGCTCACCGAGATGCTGGTGGACCGCGGGGTGGCCGGCATCATCTTCGTCTCCGGACTGCACGCCGACACGGACGCCGACATGGGGCGCTACGAGCAGCTGCGCGGCCAGGGCGTGCCCTTCGTCCTCGTCAACGGCTTCTCCGACAAGGTGCGGGCGCCGTTCGTCTCCCCCGACGACCGGGCCGCGGTGGAGCTGGCGGTGACCCATCTCACCGCGCTGGGGCACCGGCGGATCGGGCTGGCGGTCGGGCCGAAGCGGTTCGTGCCGGTCCAGCGCAAGATCGAGGGGTTCCTCCGCTGCGCCCAGGAGCGGCTCGGCATGGACGCGGCGGAGGCGGAGCCGCTCGTCCAGCACTCGCTCTACACCCTGGAGGGCGGCCAGGCCGCGGCCGCCGCGCTGATCGAGCGGGGCGTGACGGCGATCGTGTGCGCCAGCGACATGATGGCGCTGGGAGCGATCCGGGCCGCCCGGCAGCGCGGGCTGGACGTGCCGCGGGAGATGTCCGTGGTGGGCTTCGACGACTCCCCGCTGATCGCGTTCACCGACCCGCCGCTGACGACGATCCGGCAGCCCGTCCAGGCCATGGGGCAGGCGGCGGTGCGGGCGCTGCTGGAGGAGATCGGCGGCACCCCGGCGCCGCCCAGCGAGTTCGTCTTCCACCCCGAGCTGGTGGTGCGGGGTTCGACCGCGTCGGTGCCCAAGGCGACGCCCGGGACGGCGAAGGTACCCCGGCCGCCACGGGCCTCCCGGGTCGTCCCCTAGGGGATCGCCCGTCCTCCTGAAGGTCGATACGAGGTGTCGCTCACCCGACCGGAGGATGATCGGCCGCGAAACCCTTTCTGGCAGACTGTCTGCCTATGGGTGATGCGCATGTGAGGACATTGGACGATCTGCAGACCGCCCCGCCATCCAGCGGGGAGCACACGGAGCGTCCGGTCGACAGGGGGCGACTGGCCCGGCTGCGGACCCCGCGCTCACCCCGTCTCTGGTTCGAGATCCTGCTGATCGCGGTCAGCTACTGGACCTACTCCATGATCCGCAACGCGGTGCCCGAGCAGAAGGACAAGGCGCTGCGGAACGCCGACTGGATCTGGCAGGCCGAGCACGCCCTGGGCATCGCCGTCGAGCACACCGTCAACCACGCCGTGAACTCGGTGACCTGGTTGATCGTCTCGATGAACTACTACTACGCGACGCTGCACTTCATCGTGACGATCGGGGTGCTGATCTGGCTCTACCGCTGGCATCCCGGGCGGTACGCGGCGGCCCGGCTCGCGCTCTTCGCGACCACCGGCGTCGCCCTGGTCGGCTACTACTTCTACCCGCTCGCGCCGCCCCGGCTGATGCCGGACGGCGGCTTCGTCGACACCGTCATCGAGCACGGCACCTGGGGCTCCATGGCGTCCGGGAACCTCGCGTCGATGTCCAACCAGTACGCCGCGATGCCGTCGATGCACATCGGCTGGTCACTGTGGTGCGGCATCACCATCGCGCTGCTGGCGAAGCCGGTGTGGGGCAAGGCACTGGGCCTGCTCTACCCCGCCACCACGCTGACGGTGATCGTCTCCACCGCCAACCACTTCTGGCTGGACGCGCTGGGCGGCGTGCTGTGCCTGGCGTTCGGCTATGCGCTGGCCTGCGCGTGGTACGGGCGGCTGCCGCACCGGCTGGCGCGGTACGTGGGGGCGGCCGAGCTCGGCCCCCTCAAGGCGTGACCGCGCGCGGTCACGCCCCGTAGAACAGCTCCTCGACGACGGCCCGGGCCCGGCGGGTGATCCGCCGGTAGTCGTCGACCATCTCGCCGACGTGCCCCTCCTCGTAGCCGAGGTAGCGGCCGACCGCCGCCAGCTCCCGGCCGTCCGCCGGGAAGGTGTCGCCGGGCCGGCCGCGCACCAGCATCACCGCGTTGCGCACCCGCGCCGCCAGCACCCACGCCTCGTCCAGCGTCCGGGCCTCGTCGGTGCCGATCAGCCCGGCGGCGTGCGCGGCGGCCAGCGCGTCCCGGGTGCGGGTGGTGCGCAGTCCGGGCAGCTCCCAGCCGTGCCGCATCTGGAACAGCTGGACCGTCCACTCCACGTCGCTCAGCCCACCCCGGCCCAGCTTGGCGTGGGTGGTCGGGTCCGCGCCGCGGGGCAGCCGCTCGGACTCCATCCGCGCCTTGAGCCGACGGATCTCGCGGACCGCGTCCTCGCCCAGCCCCTCGGCCGGGTAGCGCAGCGGGTCGATCAGCTCGACGAACCGCTCCCCCAGCTCCGCGTCGCCGGCCACCGGCTCGGCGCGCAGCAGCGCCTGCGCCTCCCACACCAGCGACCAGCGCCGGTAGTACGCCGCGTACGAGGCGAGGGTGCGCACCAGCGGGCCCGACCGGCCTTCCGGGCGCAGGTCCGCGTCGATCGGCAGCGGCGGGTCGGAGGAGGGGAGCTGGAGCAGCCGGCGCATCTCGTTGGCGACCGCGTGGGCGGCCTTGGCGGCCTCCTGCTCGTCGGCGCCCTCGCGCGGCTCGTGGACGAACAGCACATCGGCGTCCGAGCCGTAGCTCAGCTCGTGGCCGCCGAAGCGGCCCATGCCGATCACCGTGAACCGGGTGGGCAGGGTGTCGCCCCAGTGCTCGCGGACCGCGGCCCGCAGGGCGCCGGCCAGGGTCGCGGCGTTGACGTCGGAGACCGCCGAGCCGACCGCGTCGACGGCGTGGCCGTGGTCGGTCTCGGCGGGGCTGGACTCGGTGCCGTACGCGCCGATGATGTCCGCCGCCGCGGTCCGGAACAGCTCCCGGCGGCGCACCCCGCGGGCCACCGCAACCGCCGCCTCGGCGCCCTCCGCGCGGCCGACCGCGGCCAGCACCTCCTGCTCCAGGGCGGCCCGGCCGCGCGGCTGGAGCCCGTCGGCGGCACCCAGCAGGGCCACCGCCTCGGGGGCGCGCAGCAGCAGGTCGGGGGCGAGCCGGCCGGCCGACAGCACCCGGGCGAGGTTCTCCGCCGCGGCGCCCTCGTCGCGCAGCAGCCGCAGGTACCAGGGGGTCTTGCCGAGCGCGTCGGAGACCTTGCGGAAGCCCAGCAGACCGGCGTCCGGGTCGGCGGAGTCCGCGAACCAGCCGAGCAGCACCGGCAGCAGCGTCCGCTGGATCGCCGCCTTGCGGGTCACCCCGGAGGCCAGCGCCTCCAGGTGCCGCAGCGCGGCGATCGGGTCGGCGTAGCCGAGGGCCTCCAGGCGGTGCCCGGCGGCCTTCGCGGACAGCCGGGCCTCGCCGAGTTCCAGGTGGGCGACGGCGTCCAGCAGCGGCCGGTAGAAGAGCTTCTCGTGCAGTCGACGCACCTCGCGGGCATGCCACTTCCACTCCCGGCGCAGCGACTCGACCGGCTCGGTGCGCAGCCCCAACGACCGTGCCAGACGGCGGAGTTCGGACTCGTCCTCGGGCATCAGATGGGTGCGGCGCAGCCGGAACAGCTGGATCCGGTGCTCCAGGGTGCGCAGGAAGCGGTAGGCGGCGTCGAGCGCGGCGGCGTCCTGGCGGCCCACGTAGCCGCCGGCCGCGAGCGCCGCCAGGGCGTCCAGGGTGGTGGCGCTGCGCAGTGTGGCGTCGGTGCGGCCGTGCACCAACTGGAGGAGCTGGACGGCGAATTCGACGTCCCGCAGCCCGCCGGGGCCGAGCTTGAGCTCCCGGTCGACCTGGGCGGCGGGGATGTTCGCCACGACCCGGCGGCGCATCTGGCGGACGTCGGTGACGAAGTTCTCCCGCTCGGCGACGTCCCACACCATCGGCGACAGCGCGTCGACGTACTCCTGGCCCAGCGCCAGGTCGCCGGCCATCGGGCGGGCCTTGAGCAGCGCCTGGAACTCCCAGGTCTTGGCCCACCGTTGGTAGTAGGCGAGGTGACTGGACAGGGTGCGCACCAGCGGCCCGTTGCGGCCCTCGGGGCGCAGATTGGCGTCCACCGGCCAGATGGTGCCCTCGACGGTGCTGTCCGAGCACAGCCGCATCATCCGGGCGGCGAGCCGGGTCGCGGCCTGGAGCGCCTTGGCCTCCTCGGCGCCCTCCCGCGGCTCGGCGACGAAGATGACGTCCACGTCGGAGACGTAGTTCAGCTCCCGGCCGCCGCACTTGCCCATGCCGATGACCGCCAGCCGGCACTGCGCGGCGTCGCCGGGCTGCTCCTCGTAGGCGATCTCCAGGGCGGCGCGGACGGTGGCGGTGGCCAGGTCGGCGAGCTCCGCCGCGGCCTCCGCGACGTCGGTGGTGCCGCACACGTCGCGGGCCGCGATGCCCAGCAGGCTGCGGCGGTAGGCGGCGCGCAGGGCGTCCGCCCGCGGCCGGTCGGCGCCCCGTTCGCCCCAGATGCCGTCGGCGAGCGCCTGCTCGAACTCCGGCGTGGTCGGGTGCAGATCGACCGACTCGTAGGTGACCAGCGACCGCCAGTCCCCCGGGTGCCGGACCAGGTGGTCGCCGAGCGCCTCGGACGCGCCGAGGACGCCCAGCAGCCGGTCGCGCAGCGGTTTGGCGGCGGCGACGGTGGCCAGCAGCTCCTGCCGCTCCGCCGGCGACAGCGCCTCCACCAGCCGCACCAGGCCGCGCAGCGCCAGGTCGGGGTCGGGGGTGGCGCCCAGCGCCTCCAGGAGCACCGAGTCGTCGCGTACGGGGGCGAGTTCGGTGGCGTCGAGCAGCGTGCCGGCCGCCGAAGGATCGGTGAAACCGTGCCTCAGCAGCCGGGTGAAGGTGCTGCTCCGCCGTCCCTGCGGAGCGGGTAGTGCCATGGGGCGGCCTCTCGGTGGCGGGTCGGCTCGGACACAGGGGCTGGTCCAGGCCCTACAGCACCGGCAGCATCTTCCGCAGCTCGAAGGCGGTGACCTCGGAGCGGTACTCCTCCCACTCCTGCTTCTTGTTGCGCAGGAAGAAGTCGAAGACGTGCTCGCCGAGGGTCTCGGCGACCAGTTCGCTGCGCTCCATCAGCTCGATGGCCTCGCCGAGGTTCTGCGGCAGCGGCTCGATGCCCATCGCCCGGCGCTCGGAGTCGGACAGCGCCCACACGTCGTCGTCGGCGCCGGCCGGGAGCTCGTAGCCCTCCTCGATGCCCTTCAGGCCGGCCGCGAGCAGGACCGCGTAGGCCAGGTAGGGGTTGGCGCCGGAGTCGACCGAGCGGACCTCGACCCGGGTGGAGCCCATCTTGCCGGGCTTGTACATCGGGACGCGGATGAGGGCGGAGCGGTTGTTGTGGCCCCAGCAGATGTACGAGGGGGCCTCGCCGCCGGCGCCCGCGGTGCGGTTGGCGCCGCCCCAGATGCGCTTGTAGGAGTTGACCCACTGGTTGGTGACGGCGGAGATCTCGCCGGCGTGCTTGAGCAGGCCGGCGATGAAGGAGCGCCCCACCTTGGAGAGCTGGTACTCGGCGCCCGACTCGTGGAAGGCGTTGCGGTCGCCCTCGAAGAGCGAGAGGTGGGTGTGCATGCCCGAACCGGGGTACTCCGAGAACGGCTTGGGCATGAAGGTGGCCTGCACGCCCTGTTCCAGCGCGACCTGCTTCATCACCAGCCGGAAGGTCATGATGTTGTCGGCGGTGGAGAGCGCGTCGGCGTAGCGCAGGTCGATCTCCTGCTGGCCGGGGGCGCCCTCGTGGTGGCTGAACTCCACCGAGATGCCCATCGACTCCAGCATGGTGATCGCCTGGCGGCGGAAGTCCATCCCGACGTTCTGCGGGGTGTGGTCGAAGTAGCCGGAGGAGTCGCCGGGGATCGGCCGGGAGCCGTCCACGGGCTTGTCCTTGAGCAGGAAGAACTCGATCTCGGGGTGGGTGTAGAAGGTGAAGCCGAGGTCGGAGGTCTTGGCCAGGATGCGCTTGAGGACGAACCGCGGGTCGGCGTACGAGGGCGAGCCGTCCGGCATCAGGATGTCGCAGAACATCCGGGCGGTGCCCGGGGCCTCGGCGCGCCACGGCAGGATCTGGAAGGTACCCGGGTCCGGTTTGGCGATCATGTCGGACTCGTAGACCCGGGCGAAGCCCTCGATGGCCGAGCCGTCGAAGCCGATGCCCTCGTCGAACGCCTGCTCAAGCTCGGCCGGGGCGACCGCCACCGACTTCAGGAATCCGAGGACGTCGGTGAACCACAGCCGGACGAAGCGAATGTCGCGCTCTTCCAACGTCCGGAGCACAAACTCCTGCTGCTTGTCCATGGTTCACCAATCCTTGCAGGTCATTTGGCCTGTCCACGCGCGGGGATCATCGCGTTCCGGCCCACCAGTATCACGTCAGGGGGTTACCGTCACATTACGCACCCTTGGCCTGAATCAGAACCGTCGACCCGTGACCCCCTTCTCGCGTGCTTCCGGAATCCTTCCCGCCGCGAACAGGGTCAGCGCCCGGTGGCGCGGGAATCGAGCGCCTTGGCCCAGTCTTGGACGCTCCGTAAGGCCCCGTTGACCCGGTATTGAGCGGTCCGTAGGGCGGCGTTCGGCCCTTTCGCACCTGCCGTCACGGACGGCTCTCAGCGCAGCTCCAGCACCGCCCGCGCGACCGCCTCCGGCGCGTCCGCCATGACGAGGTGGCCGGCGGGGGCGGCGAGTGTGCAGCGCCCGCCCAGCTCGGCGGCGAGCGCCCGCTGCCGCGCCAGCCAGCGCAGCTGGCGCGGTGACTCGCTGCCGTCGTAGGCGGCCAGCACGGTCACCGGGACGGCCGGCAGCGGGCGGTGCCGGCGCAGCTCCGCCAGGTCCGCGGCCTGATAGGGGTAGCCGGCGTTCTCCAGGGCGCAGGCCCGCAGCACCCGGCTGGTGCGGTAGCCGGCCCGCTCCCAGTCCCCGGTGCCGTGGCGGCCCACCGTCCCGGCGCGGGTGAGCAGGCGGCGCGCGGCGGGGCCGAGGAGGTGCGGCAGCCCGGCGGCGGAGAGCACACCGGCCGCCCCGCGCGCCCAGGCCGCGCGGACCGCGCGCGGCAGCCGGGGCCGGGGGTCCTCCTCGACGCTGCCGTCGACGAGGACCAGTCCGTCGCACCGGTCGGGGTGCAGCCGGGCGAACGCCTCGACGTGGAAGCCGGCCATCGAGTGACCGACGACGGTGGCCGGCGCCCGGTGGCCGAGGGCGTCCAGGAGGCCGGCGATCCGGTCGGCCTCGTCGACGAGGTCCGGCGGTGCCGCGGACGGGGCGCTCAGCCCCAGGCCGGGGCGGTCGAAGCGGACGACGGTGCGGTGCGGGACGAGCAGCGCGGCGACCGCGTCCCAGTCGAACCACGCCATACCGAGGCCGGCGCTGAGCACCACGACCGGGCCGTCGCCCTCGCTCAGCACGTGCAGCGGCAGCCCGCCGACGCGCACTATCCGACCGGGGGCGTTGCGGGGGTTCATGGGGCTCCTCGGGGCAGGTCCCGGGGCACGGCGGGGGTGTCGGCCGGGGCGCCGCGGCGGGCGCCGCGGGCCAGGCAGCCGGCGAGCACGGCGAGGTAGAGGGCGACCAGCAGCACCTGGAGGCGCTGGCCGACGCCGAGCGCCCAGGTGTCCCGGCCCGCGGTGAGGACGGCGGCCTCCGCCAGCGTCCAAGCGGTGGCGACGAGTTCGGCCAGCACCAGCGGCGGGCCCAGGCGGGCGAGCCCGGGCCAGTGGCCGTAGCGGCGGGCCGCGACGGTCAGCAGGACCAGCGCGGCGAGCGCGCCGAGCATGGCGAGCGTGCTGCTGACGGCGTGCGCGGTGTGGGTGGCCGGGACCAGTCCGGCGGTCTCCCGGGCGGCGCACACCGGGTCGCTGGTGGGGGCGCAGCTCAGCGGCAGCCGGGAGTCCAGCACGGTGGCGGCGCCGAAGAGGGCCAGGGCGCACAGGCCGGCCACCGTCCAGGGCCGGCGCCGGGCGGTGGCCAGCGCGGTGAGCGCGCCGGCCAGCACCAGCAGCCCGGCGACCAGGTCGGTGGCGCGGAACAGGCCGCCCAGCGGCTGATCGGCGGCGGCCAGTTCGCTCACGTACGCCCGCACCGGGTCCAGGCCCGTGGTGCTCACCAGTTCCAGCACCCAGGCGGTGTAGGCGAGCGCGCCGAGCAGCAGCAGGACGGCGGCGGCCCGCCCGGCGATGCCGGTACGGGCGTCTGCGGTGGAGCTGATCGGACTCACGGACTTCCTGGTGTTCGGGTGATCCCAGCGGCGCGTCCGAAATGCCAGATATGCCGGGGAGGTGGGAAGACCAAGAATAGGCAGACGGTCCACCGGACGCGGCGAGCGCGGCGCGATGGGCCACCTCCGGGGTCGGTACCCCGGGAACAAGGGTGCGTCCGTACGCCACCGGCCGTCGAGAGGTCTGCGATGGGTGAACACCGCAAGGCCGCCGCCCTGCGCGACCACCGGCTGCGCGGACCGTGGCCGATACCCCCGGGCCGCGGTGCCCACGGCGCTTCGCCGCTGACCGCCGGCTCGGTGCGCACGAGCTGACCCCGGCCTCCCCACGGCCCCGCGCCGCCCCGGCCCCGACCGCGGTCGACCGGGGCTCCCCTCGGGTCCTGGAACCCCCGCCCGCGGGAGTCCGCGGCCGCCCCGCTCCCCCGCCCCCGACATCGCCACGAGGTGCTGACCCCATGGATTCCTTTCATACGCACTCCCGCCGCGCCGTGCTCGGCGCCGGTATCGCGGTCGCCGGCAGCGGTCTGCTCGCCACCTCCGCCGGCGCGGCCCCCGGCCCGCACGACCGTCGTCACGACGACCACACCGAGCGCGGCCGCTACGTCGACCCGCACGGCCCGGAGGTCGTCGACGTCGAGGACCGGCGCTACTCCTCCGGGCGGGTGCGCCGGATGCACCTGGAGGCCCAGGAGGCCCGGGTCGACATCGGCGGCCGGACCGTCCACACCTGGGTGTACGACAACCGGCTGCCGGCCGACGTCCTCCGGCTCACGTCGGGCGACACCCTGTCGATGACCTTCACCAACCGGCTGCCCCAGTCCACCACGCTGCACTGGCACGGACTGGACCTGCGCAACGACATGGACGGCGTCCCCGACGTCACCCAGCGCCCCATTCGGCCCGGCGAATCCTTCCACTACCACTTCCGGCTTCCCCGGCCCGGCACCTACTGGATGCATCCGCACGTCGGCGTCCAGCAGGACCGCGGCCTCTACGCGCCGCTGATCGTCGACGACCCGCGGGAGCCGATGGCGTACGACCACGAGTGGGTGGTCATCCTGGACGACTGGCTGGACGGCGTGGACGGCAGCACCCCGGACGCCGTGCTGAAGGAGCTGAACCACGGCCGGGGCTCCATGCACGGCAACGACGGCGCCGACCACGGCGGACACGACTCCGACCACGGGCGCGGCACGGACGAGGGGCACGGGCACGACGCGCACGGACACGACGCGCCCGCGCACCCGAACGACCACGGCAAGGGGCGCGAAGGCCAGGGGCCCGGCCACGACGGCCACGGCGCGGGCCACAGCAAGACCAACGGCAACACCAAGAGCACCAGCCACGCCAGCAGCCACAGCAGCAGTCACACCAGCAGCCATGCCGGCAGCCACGACAACGGCAGGACCGAGCACCACGTCCACAACGGCGACGTCGGCACCGACGAACGGGTTCCCCGGACCCCGCCGATCATCAAGGACCTGGGCCTCGACGGGATCCTCCCCAAGGTGGACTCCTCGGGCCTCGGCAACCTGGGCCTGAACCTGGCCGACAAGAACCTGCACGACTTCGGCCTGGGCGGCCTGCCCCTGCACGGGATGACCGCCACCGCGGCCGCGGGCGCCGCGGCCCGGGCGAGCCGCGGCGCCCGCCGCGACGACGGCCCCGGGCGCGGCCACAACGGGCCCTCCCGCCTGCTGCCGACCAGCGCCCACAGCAACGTGCTGGACGGCATGCCGGGCAACGTGGACTACCCCTACCACCTCATCAACGGCCGCACGAAGGACGACCCGGACACCTTCCGCTGCCGCCCCGGGGACCGGATCCGGATCCGCTTCATCAACGCCGGCGGCGACACCGCCTACCGGGTGGCACTGGGCGGCCACCGGATGGTCGTGACGCACACCGACGGCAACCCGGTGCGGCACACCCGCGCCGAGCAGCTGCTGATCGGCATGGCCGAGCGCTACGACGTCCTGGTCACCGCCCGTTCCGGGGTCTTCCCGCTGGTCGCCGTCGCCGACGGCAAGGGTCGGAACAAGACCGCACTGGCCCTGCTGCGCACCGCGAGCGGCCGGGCGCCGGAAGCCTCGGTCCACCCCAAGGAGTTGGAGGGGCCGCTGACGACCGCGGACCGGCTCCGGGCGCACGAGAGCGTGCGGGCCCGGGACCGGCGGCCGGACCGCGTCCTGACCATGAAGCTGACCGGCACCATGGACCGCTTCGACTGGGCGATCAACGGGCGCCAGTACACCCCGTCGCAGCGCTATCCCATCCGGGAGGGCGAACGGGTGCGGCTGGTGTTCCAGAACGACACCACCATGTGGCACCCGATGCACCTGCACGGGCACAGCTTCACGCTCCCCGATGGCGGGCCGCGCAAGGACACAACGGTCCTGCGTCCCGGCAAGCGCGTGGCGGTGGACTTCGACGCCGACAACCCCGGTCTGTGGATGCTGCACTGCCACAACGTCTACCACTCGGAGTCGGGGATGATGACCATCCTCGGCTACCGGCGGGACTGACCGACGACCTCGGCCGGCCCGGTGCGCCCCACCAGGCCGGCCGGGCCCTCGCCCGGCCACCACCGGGCCGCCGCACGCCGATCGGCGGCGAGTAACACCGTTACAGAACGTCGAGCAACACCGTTGCAGAACCCGCCGCGCGCGGCCCCGTAGCGCCGCGCACCCCCCATTGCGTCAGAAAGACGATTACACTGGCGGGGTGCCTCAGCTTCGTCTCGCCCTCAATCAGATCGATTCCTGCGTCGGCGACATCGCCCGGAACGCCGAGACGATCGTGCACTGGACCCGGCACGCGGCCGGCCAGGGCGCGCATCTCGTCGCGTTCCCCGAGATGGCACTGACCGGCTACCCCGTCGAGGACCTCGCGCTGCGCCCGTCGTTCGTCGAGGCCAGCCGGGCCGCGCTGCCGGCGCTGGCCGCCCGGCTGGCCGCGGAGGGACTGGGCGACGTCCCGGTCGTCGTCGGCTACCTCGACCGCTGCCCGCAGGCGCTGCCCCGCTACGGCCTGCCGGCCGGCGCCCCGCAGAACGCGGCGGCGGTGCTGCACCGCGGCGCGGTCGCCCTCACCTTCGCCAAGCACCACCTGCCCAACTACGGCGTCTTCGACGAGTTCCGCTACTTCGTCCCCGGGGACACCCTGCCGGTCGTCCGGGTCCACGGCGTCGACGTGGCGCTGGCCATCTGCGAGGACCTGTGGCAGGAGGGCGGTCGGGTGCCCGCCGCGCGCAGCGCCGGCGCCGGGCTGCTGCTGTCCGTCAATGCCTCGCCGTACGAGCGGGACAAGGACGACACCCGGCTGGAACTGGTCCGCAAGCGGGCCCAGGAGGCCGGCTGCACCACCGCCTACCTCGCGATGATCGGCGGGCAGGACGAGTTGGTCTTCGACGGCGACTCGATCGTCGTCGACCGGGACGGCGGGGTGATCGCCCGGGCCCCGCAGTTCGCCGAGGGGTGCGTGCTGGTCGACCTGGAGCTGCCCGCCGCCGCGCCGGAACCGCCGTCCGGGGAGCTGGACGACGGGCTGCGGGTGGACCACGTCGTGCTCTCCGCCGAACCCCTGCCGCCCTACCCGCCGCAGACCCTCGGCGGACAGGCCGAACGCCTCGGCGACCTGGAGGAGATCTACACCGCGCTGGTGGTCGGGCTGCGCGCCTACGTCGCCAAGAACGGCTTCCGCAGCGTGGTGCTGGGACTGTCCGGCGGGATCGACTCCGCGCTGGTCGCCGCGCTGGCCTGCGACGCGGTCGGCGCCGCGCAGGTGCACGCGATCGCGATGCCCTCGCGCTACTCCTCGGAGCACTCGATCGGCGACGCCGCCGAACTGGCCCGCCGCACCGGACTGCACTTCCGCACGGTGCCGATCGGCCCGATGTTCGACGCGTACATGGAGGCGCTGGGGGTGACCGGGCTGGCCGAGGAGAACCTCCAGTCCCGGCTGCGCGGCACGACCCTGATGGCGCTGTCCAACCAGGAGGGGCACCTGGTGCTCGCGCCGGGCAACAAGTCCGAGCTGGCGTGCGGCTATTCGACGCTCTACGGCGACTCGGTCGGCGGCTACGGCCCGATCAAGGACGTCTACAAGACCGTCGTCTTCGAGCTGGCGCGCTGGCGCAACCGGGCCGCCGCCGAGCGCGGCCAGACCCCGCCGATCCCGGAGCACTCGATCAGCAAGCCGCCCAGCGCCGAGCTGCGGCCCGGCCAGGTCGACACCGACTCGCTGCCGGACTACGCGGTGCTGGACCGGATCCTGGAGCTGTACGTCGACCGCGACCGGGGCCGCGAGGAGATCGTGGCGCAGGGCTTCGAGGAGGCGCTGGTGACCCGGGTGCTGCGGATGGTGGACCACGCCGAGTACAAGCGCCGGCAGTACCCGCCCGGCACCAAGATCTCCGCCAAGGGGTTCGGGAAGGACCGGCGACTGCCGATCACGAACCACTGGCGGGAGGGGGCCTAGGGGCTGTCCGATGGGTCAGGGTCGGCAAGGCCGTGGCGTCTGGTGCGGTGCATCGCAAGGCGCCGGAGCGGCTCGATAGCGGAGCTATGGAGCGGCTCGATAGCGGAGCTATTGGGGCGTTTCGGCAACGCGGCGAGGTGCCGTACCAGACGCCACGGACCCGGCCATGACCCATCGGACAGGCCCTAGGGGCTGCACCGCCGCGGGCCCGACCTAGCGGCTGACCGCGTCCGATGCGCCGGGCGCCGCCGGCTCCGGCTCCGGCTCGTTCTCCCCGCCGCGTGCCACGATCCGCGTGGGAGCGTCGGGTGCGCCGCGGTCCAGCAGGCCGGCCAGCAGCGCCACCGCCAGGCCGGCGGCGGCCAGCACCGCGCCGGCCAGGGTGGGCGAGGTCCAGCCCCAGCCCGCGGAGAGGACCAGACCGCCGATCCAGGCGCCGCCGGCGTTGGCGAGGTTGAACGCCGACTGGTTGGAGGCGGCGGCCAGCGTCGGCGCCTGCTGCGCCTTGTTCATCACCAGCATCTGCAGCGGGGTGGTGGTCAGGAAGCCGATGGCACCGATCAGGACCACGGTGACCAGCGCCGCCCACTTCACGGGGGCGGCGAAGTGGAAGACCACCAGGACCAGGGCGAGCGCGCCGAGGGAGCCGTAGAGGGTGGGGCGCAGTGCCCGGTCGGTGAGCGGGCCGGCCGCCAGCGCGCCGAGCGTCATGCCGATGCCGAAGAGGGCCAGGACCAGCGGGACCGAGCCGGCGGCGAAGCCGGTGACCTCGGTCATCATCGAGGCCAGGTAGCTGTAGACGGCGAAGACCCCGGCGAAGCCGAAGACGGTGGTGAGCAGGCCGAGCAGCACCTGGCGGTCGCCCAGGGCGCGCAGTTCGCCGCCCAGGCCGGTGTTCCGGTCGGCCGGCAGCGGCGGGATCAGCCGGGCCAGGGAGGCCATCGCGACCAGGCCGATGACGGCGACGACGAGGAAGGTGGCACGCCAGCCGAGGTGCTGGCCGAGCAGGGTGGCCGCGGGCACGCCGACGATGTTGGCGATGGTCAGGCCGAGGAACATGGTGGCCACCGCGCGGGCCTGGCGCCCCTCGCGCACCAGCCGGGCGGCGACCACCGCGCCGACGCCGAAGAACGCGCCGTGCGGGAGCCCGGCCAGCAGCCGACCGGCGATCAGCAGGCCGAAGGTGGGGGCCAGGGCGGAGGCGAGGTTGCCGACCGTGAAGACCGCCATCAGCACGACCAGCCACCGCTTGCGGGGGACCCGGGAGCCGAGGGCGGTCAGGAGCGGGGCGCCGATGACGACGCCGAGGGCGTAGGCGGAGACGAGGTAGCCGGCGGTGGGCACGGAGGTGCCCAGATCGTTCGCGACGTCGGGCAACAGGCCCATCATCACGAATTCCGTGGTGCCGATACCGAAGGCCGAGATCGCGAGCGCGAGCAGAGCCAAGGGCATGGAGAACCTTTCGGGGTGGGGTGCGCGGTGCGGCGCGCGGCGGTCCAAGTTCGAATGCGGAACAAAGTCTCCCAGGCGGAGTGTTCCGACGTGAAAACGGGACGTGAAAAGCCCGCGTCGGCAGGACGGCCGCGGGACCGTCCTGCCGACGCGGGCTGTCGGTCGGCCGTGCGCCGCACGGCCGACCGCCCTCAGATCTTCACGGTGGCCGCCACCGGCCGGTGGTCGCTGCCGGTGGCCGGCAGCACCCACGCCTTGACCGGGTCGATGCCCTTCACCAGGATCTGGTCGATCCGGGCCATCGGGAATTCGGTCGGCCAGCTGAAGCCGAAGCCGTCGCCCGCCGCGCCCTGGGCGGAGCGCAGCTGCGAGGTCAGCGGGGCCAGCGAGCGGTCGTTCATGGTGCCGTTGAGGTCGCCCAGGAGCATGACCTGGCGGACCGGGTCGGCGGCGATCGCCTCGCCCAGCGCCCGCGCGCTGCCGTCCCGCTGGTTGGCGGTGAAGCCCTTGTCGACGTAGACCCGCACGGACGGCATGTGGGCGACGTAGACCGCGACCTGCCGGCCGTCGGGGGCGGTGACGGTGGCGCGCAGCGCCCGGACCCAGCCGATCTTGATGTCCACCGGCCGGGCGTCGGCCAGCGGGCGCTTGCTCCACAGGCCGACGGTGCCCTGCACCGTGTGGTACGGATACGCCTCGGCCAGGCCCTTGCGGTACACGGGCAGGGCGGTGCCGGTCAGCTCCTCCAGGGCGACCACGTCGGCGCCGGACGCCACGATGTCCCGGGCGGTGCCCGCCGGATCGGCGTTGCCCGCGTCGACGTTGTGGCTGAGCACGGTCAGATTGCCGCCGGTGCCGGACTTGTCGGTGATCTGCCCGCCGAAGAGGCTCACCCAGGCGACGGCCGGCAGCACCAGCGCCACCAGCGCGGTCGCCGAGCGGCGCAACAGGGCGCAGAGCAGCAGCAGCGGGACGCCCAGTCCCAGCCACGGCAGGAAGGTCTCCAGCAAACTCCCCAGGTTCCCCACGGTGTTGGGGATCCGGGCGTGCAGCACCATCGCCAGCCCGAGCAGGACCGCGAGCACCGCCAGGATGATGCCGCGCCGCCACATCCCTTCGCGGCGCCACCAGTTCCGCAGGCGTCCGGACCGGGAACCGGCCCGCTCGGACCCCTGACCCTGTTCCGGCTCCGTCATGTACGCCTGCGCCATACCGCTGTCCTCACTACCTTGCCGCCCTGCTCCGGTGCGCCTCACCTGTGATCTTCGACCCTAGGCGATGGCTGTGAAACGCATTCTTAGATCGACGTTCCGCCGGACCCGTCTTCGCGTTCCCGCAGGAGAGGACGGTGGGTCCGCCGCCCCGGGTTCCGATCGGGCCGTTCGTGACAGCGGCTGTGACACAACGGGCATGGTCCGGTCATACGGGCCGGGCGCCGGTCGTCGGGCGCTCACTCCGCGCCCGGTGCGGTCCCCGTCGCGGGTCCGTTCACGGGTCCGTCCGCCGGCCGCGTCGCCGGCCGGGGCCGGACGCCCTCCAGCACGGTGTCGACGATGTCCTCGGCGAGCCCCTCGGGGAGTTCCTTCCACTCGTGGAGGATGGCGCGGGCCAGCATCGGGCCGACGAAGAGGTCGGCGAGGGTCTCCAGATCCTGGTCGGCGCGGATCTCACCGCTGGCCACCCCGCGCCGGAGCACCCCGAGCAGCGCCTCGTGCCGAGCCCGGACGACCGTCTCGTGGTACTCCGCCCACAGCTCGGGCTGGGCCTGGACGTGGCTGACGACCGTGCGCAGCACCGCCGAGCTGCGCTTGGCCAGGCCGCGGCGGCGCAGGAACTCCAGCAGCCGCACCAGGTCCTCGCGGACCGAGTCGCCGTCCAGCGGCGGACAGGGCGTGTCCTGGGACCGCATCACGTCCAGCAGCAGCGCGCTCTTGCCGGGCCAGCGGCGGTAGAGCGTGGCCTTGCCCACCCCGGCCTCGCGGGCGATCCGCTCCATGGACAGCTCGGCTATCGGGACACCGTCCTCGATCAGGCGGAGCACCGCCTCGACGATGGCGGAATCGGCGGCGGCGCTGCGCGGGCGGCCCCGGCGCCGGGGGGCCGCCGACCCCGCTCGCGCCCCGGCCGTCCGCCCGCGGTCTTCCGCCACCCGGCTCATCGTGTCGCGCCCGCCTTCTGTCCGTCCCGCGGCTCCGCCGCGTGCGGACCCGGGGCCATTTTGCCCGGCAGGAATGCCGCGACCACCACGGCCCCGATCACCGAGACGGCCGCCGACCCCAGCGCGGTGACGTGCATGGCGTGCAGGAAGGCGTCGTCGGCCTTGACGGTCAGTGTGCGGGCCGCGAGCGGGCGCAGCCGGGCGGCGAGGCCCAGGGTGGCCTCGATGGACTCGCCGGCCGCGTTCCGCACCGGGCCCGGCACGCCGCGCAGCGCGTCGAGGGAGTCCTGGATGCCGGTGCGGTAGGTGGTGGAGAGCAGCGAGCCCAGGACGGCCACGCCGAGGGTGCCGCCGACCTGCCGGAAGATGTTGTTGAGCGCCGAGCCGGAGCCGGCCTTCTCGCGCGGCAGCGACTGCATGATCGCGACGGTGACCGGCGGCATGATGTGCGCCATCCCGGTGCCCTGGAGGAAGAACAGCACCTCCAGCACCCAGATCGGGGTGTCCGTGCCCAGCAGCAGCATCCCGGCCATCGTGACGGCCACCACCAGCATGCCGACGGTGCACACCGCGCGGGCGCCGAAGCGGTCCACCGCGAGCCGGGCCCGGGGCGCGAAGATCAGCTGGGCGGCGGCCAGCGGCAGGATCAGCACCCCGGACTCCAGCGGGCTGTAGCCGCGCACGCTCTGGACGTAGAAGACGATGAAGAACGTGACGCCCATCAGCGCGAAGAAGACCAGCGCGATGGCGGCGACGGCGGCCGAGAAGGCGGGCTTGCGGAAGTAGCCGATGTCGATGGACGGGTGGTCGCTGCGCCTCTGGTGGACGACGAACCCGGCCAGTACCGCCAGGCCGCCGAGGACCGTGGCGAGCACCTCGGGGACGGTGAAGTCGGCGAGCTGCCCGCCCTTGATGATCCCGTAGACCAGCAGGACCAGGCCGACCACCGAGAGCAGCACCCCGACCGGGTCCAGTCTGCCGGGGGCGGGGTCCTTGGAGTCGGGCACCAGGAAGACCATCGCGACCAGCGCGCACACCACGATCGGGACGTTGATCAGAAAGACCGAGCCCCACCAGAAGCGGTCCAGCAGCAGCCCGCCGGCGATCGGGCCGACCGCGATGGCCAACCCCACGCCGCCGGCCCAGACGCCGATCGCCCGGGGCTGCTCCTCGCGTTCGAAGACGTTCATCAGGATGGCGAGGGTGGCCGGCATGACGAACGCGCCGCCCAGGCCCATCAGGGCACGGAAGGCGATGAGTTCGGCGGGCGAGGCGGAGACCGCGGCGAGCACCGAGCCGGTGCCGAAGACCGCCAGGCCGAAGAGGAGCACCTTCTTGCGGCCGAGGCGGTCGCCGAGCAGGCCGGAGGTGAACAGCAGCCCGGCGAAGACCAGCGTGTAGGAGTTGATCGCCCACTCCAGCTCGCTCTGGGTGGCGCCGAGGCCGGTGGGGGCCGGGGTCGCGATGGTCTTCATCGCGACGTTGAGGATGGAGTTGTCCAGCACCACGATCAGCAGGCTGAGCATCAGGACGCAGAGGATCAGCCAGCGCCGGCGGTGGATGTGCGCGGGGATGCGGGAGGCGGCTGAGGCGCCGGACGCGTCCGGTGGCGTCGGTGAGGTGGCCATGACGCCACCATACGCTTATATCGATACGGAACCGTTTCGTATTGGTGGCGAGCCGGGCCAAGGCCACCGGTTCGCCGCAGCCGACCGCCCGCCGCCCCGGGTCCCCGGCTCCCACCACCCCGGCCCCGTTTGCTCCCGCCGCCCCGCCCCCTTTTGCTCCCCGGGCAGGGCGTGCCAGCATGGAGGGGAGTCCGGAGACACCGTCAGGGTGCTTCGAGATGAAGAAACAGGAGCCGTCACCATGACGCAGCTTTCGCCTGCCCAGAAGCCGGCCGCGGGGGCCACCGCCGAGCCCACCGCCAAGCCCGTCAAGGACAACCCCAAGTCGCTCTACGGGGGCACCAGTTCGCGCCGGATCACGGTCCGCGACATCGCCGCAGCCAAGGAGCGCGGCGAGAAGTGGCCGATGCTCACCGCCTACGACGCGATGACCGCCTCGGTCTTCGACGAGTCCGGGATCCCGGTACTGCTCGTCGGCGACTCCATGGGCAACTGCCACCTCGGCTACGAGTCCACCGTGCCGGTCACGCTGGACGAGATCGCCATCCTGTCCGCGGCGGTGGTCCGCGGCACCAAGCGCGCCCTGGTCGTCGCCGACCTGCCGTTCGGCTCGTACCAGGAAGGCCCGGTCCAGGCGCTGCGCAGCGCCACCCGGCTGGTCAAGGAGGCCGGGGCGGGCGCCGTCAAGCTGGAGGGCGGGGAGCGCTCCGCGCACCAGGTGGAGCTGCTGGTCTCGTCCGGCATCCCCGTCATGGCGCACGTCGGGCTGACCCCGCAGTCGGTGCACGCCTACGGCGGCTACCCGGTCCAGGGCCGCGGCGAGGAGGCCGCCCAGCAGCTGCTGCGGGACGCCAAGGCGGTGCAGGACGCCGGGGCCTTCGCGGTGGTCCTGGAGGCGGTGCCGGCCGAGCTGGCGGCCGAGGTGACCCGCTCGCTGCACATCCCCACCGTCGGCATCGGCGCCGGGGTCGAGTGCGACGCCCAGGTGCTGGTGTGGACCGACATGGCGGGCTTCACCGCCGGCCGGGTGCCGCGGTTCGTCAAGCAGTACCTCCAGCTGCGCGAGCTGCTGGGCGGCGCGGCCAAGGCGTTCGCCGAGGACGTGGTCGGCGGCGCCTTCCCGGCCGAGGAGCACACCTTCCATTGAGGCCCGACCGACGGGCCGCCGACAACCGGTCCTCCCGGGCTGTCGGCGGCCTGTCGGTGCGTTGTCGGTGGCGGCTGGCACCTTTGAGGGCATGACGCGACAGACGATATCCACCAGGGGCGGCAACGCCGTGGAGGTGCGCGGTCTGGTCAAGCACTTCGGCGCGGTCAAGGCCGTCGACGGAGTGGATCTGGACGTGCGGGAGGGCACCGTGCTCGGTGTCCTCGGCCCCAACGGCGCGGGCAAGACGACCCTCGTCCGCTGCCTGTCCACCCTCCTGGTGCCGGACGCCGGCCGCGCCGTGGTGGCCGGCTGCGACGTGGTGCGCCAGCCCCGCGCGCTGCGCCGCCGGATCGGCCTGACCGGCCAGTACGCCTCGGTCGACGAGAAGCTCTCCGGCTGGGAGAACCTCTACATGATCGGGCGGCTGCTGGACCTGCCCCGCAAGGACGCCCGCACCCGCGCCGACGAGATGCTGGAGCGGTTCTCGCTGACCGAGGCCGCCAAGCGGCCGGCCGGGAAGTACTCCGGCGGCATGCGGCGCCGGCTCGACCTGGCCGCCTCGATGATCGGCCGACCGGCGGTCCTCTTCCTGGACGAGCCGACCACCGGCCTGGACCCCCGCACCCGCAACGAGGTCTGGGACGAGGTGCAGCGGATGGTCCGCGACGGCGCCACGGTCCTGTTGACCACCCAATACATGGAGGAGGCCGAGCAGCTCGCCGACGAGCTGACGGTCGTCGACCGCGGCCGGGTCATCGCCGAGGGCCGGGTCGACGAGCTGAAGGCCAAGGTCGGCGGCCGGACGCTGCAGATCCGGCCGACCGGGGCGGGCGAGCTGGACCGGATGGTGGGCGCCATCGCCCAGGCTGGTCTGGACGGCATCACCGGGGCCACCGCCGACCACGACGGGGGTGTGGTCAACGTCCCCATCGTCAGCGACGAGCAGCTGACCGCGGTGGTCGGGCTGCTCGGCGCCCGGGGCTTCGCACTGGCCGGGATCAGCACCCATCTGCCCAGCCTGGACGAGGTGTTCCTGGCCATCACGGGCCAGAAGACCTCCGGGGCCGGCACCCCGGAGTCCGATTCCGACACGCACGACGAACAGGCCGCACAGCACGCGGAGGTGGGGGTATGAGCACCGCGACGATCACGGCGCCGATCGGGAAGGCCGGCGCCGACGAGGGCCGGATCGGGCTCCGGGGCAATCTGCGGCACATCGGCGCGCTGGTGCGCCGCAACCTCGTGCAGATCAAGAACGACCCGGAGACGCTGTTCGACGTCCTCCTGATGCCGATCATCTTCATCCTGCTGTTCGTCTACGTCTTCGGCGGCGCCATCGCCGGCAAGGGCAATCAGCAGGAGTACGTGCAGTATCTGGTGCCCGGCATGATGGCGATGATGGGCATGAACGTCGCCATGGCGGTGGGCACCGGCGTCAACGAGGACTTCCGCAAGGGCGTGATGGACCGCTTCCGGACGATGCCGATCGCCCGGTCCTCGGTCCTGATAGCCAAGATCGTGGTCGAGATCCTCCGGATGCTGCTGGCCACCACGATCCTGCTGGCCATGGGCCTCCTGCTGGGCCTCGAAATACGCGGCTCGCTGCTGGAGTTCGCCGGTTCGGTCCTGCTGTCCACGGTCTTCGGCGCCGCCCTGATGTGGATCTTCATCCTGCTGGGGCTCAGCGTGAAGACGCCGCAGGCGGTGCAGGGCATGGCGATGCTGGTGCTGATGCCGCTCCAGTTCGGCTCGTCGATCTTCGCGCCGACGACGTCGATGCCCGGCTGGCTGGAGGGCTTCACCAAGGTCAACCCGCTGTCCAACCTCGCCGACGCGGCCCGAGCGCTGATCAACGGCCAGGGCGCGGTGGCCCATCCGGCGCTGATCACCCTGGGCTGGACGGTCGTCATCACCGCCGTCACCATGCCGCTCGCGGTGCGGAAGTTCCGCTCCAAGACCTGACGCACCGCCCGCGGGGAACCTCCCCGCGGGCGGCCGACGCCCGCCCGGCCCGCGTCAGAGGAGGGCGGTGGCCTCGTCGAGCGAGAGCCCGCCGCCCTCGGCGTGGGCGGCCGCGTAGTCCGGGTCGGCCAGCAGCGCGCGGACGGCCGCCTCGGCGCGGGACCGGCTCTCGCGGACGGACAGCGCCGGCACCAGCGCGCCGGCCCGCAGGGCGTCGAACGCACCGATCAGCCGTGCCGCGTCCCGGGCCGCGGCCGCGCCGCGGACCGCCACCAGCACCCGGGCGCCGGTCAGCAGCTGCACCACCGGCAGATCCGGGTCGACCATCTCCGTCAGCGGGTCCCGGGTCAGTTCCAGCGCCCGCCGGAGCCGTGGGAGGAGCTCCGCCCCGTGCTGCCCCTCGTCCACGTCCAACGCGACCAACAGGCCGTCCAGCAGCCCCAGGAAGAGTTCCGGGCCGTACGAGGCGAACGCCTCCCGTACGAGGAGGAGTTCCCTGCGCGCCTCCTGGGTGCGCCCGGTGAGCGACAGCTGCACGGCCAGCGCCATGCGGGTGAACGGCACCGCGTCCCGGCCGCTGTTGCGGTCCTGCGCCTCGGCCAGCACCTCCCGCAGCATCCGCTCGCCCTCCTCCGGCCGGCCGACCTCGGTCATCACGCCGCCCAGCCGGGCGCGCAGCATCAGGGTCTGGCCGTGCGCGCCCAGCTCCTCGGCCTGCACCATCGCGTCCTTGAAGTCGCGCGCCGCGGCCTCGTACTCGCCGCGCTTCTCGGCGGTCTCGCCGCGGCCGGCCAGCGCCTCGGACGCGCCCCAGGCGTCGCCCAGCCCGAGGAAGATCCGCAGTGCCTCGTCGGCGTCCCGGGTCGCCTGGTCCAGCCTGCCGCGGCGGTCGTTGAGCACCCTGGAGCGCAGCTGGAGGACGTAGGCCAGCTCCCAGTCGTAGCCGTAGCCGCGGCACGCCTCGACCGCGTCGTCGAGGAGCCCGGTCAGGTTCTCCCACCGGCCGGTGAGCAGCACCGCGAAGTACCACAGCACCCCGGGCACCTTGCAGGTCTGCGGCATCCCGCCACGGTAGGCGGCGATGATCCCGGACAGCTCCTCCTGCATCTGAGGGCTGCGCAGCGCCTCCATGTCGCTGTCCAGGGTGGACAGCGCCACCAGCCGGACCTGGCGGCGGGCCTCGGCGAACTGCTCGGGGTCCATCGGCGGGGGTGCGTCGATCGGCCGCTCGTGCAGGTCGGGGGCGGGGGCGACGGGCGGGGCGAACGGGCTGGGGCCCAGGGAGCCCACGGCGAGGGCCCAGGTGTGGGCGTCGCGGCGGTGGTCGCGCAGGGACCAGAACCACTGGAGCGAGAGCACCAGGCACAGCGCCTCGTGCTCGTCGCCGGCGGCGACGGCCCGGCGCAGCGCGGTGCGCAGGTTGTCGTGCTCCCGTTCCAGCCGGTCGATCGCGGCGCGCTGCCGGGGGCCGCGCAGCAACGGGTCGGTGGTGCGGGCCAGTTCGCGGTAGCAGACCAGGTGGCGGCGCTCGGCGTCGGCCCGTTCCGCGGCCTCGTCCAGCCGCTCGCCGGCGTACTCGGCGACGGTCTCCAGCAGCCGGTAGCGCATCTGGCCCCCGGGTCCGCCGGCGGGCCCGGGGGCGTCCGGGGCCGCGACCACCAGCGACTTGTCGATCAGCGAGCCGAGCAGCCCGGCGACGTCGTCGGCCGCGACGCCGCCGCCCGCGCAGACCTCCTCCGCGGCGGCCAGGTCGCAGCCCCCGGCGAACACCGACAGCCGCCGCAGCACCGCCCGTTCGGGATCGTCGGTGAGGTCCCAGGACCAGTCCACCACCGCGCGCAGGGTCTGCTGGCGCGGCAGCAGCGTGCGGCTGCCGCTGGTCAGCAGCCGGAAGCGGTCGTCCAGCCGATCGGCGATCTGACGAGGCGTCATCATGCGGAGCCGGGCGGCGGCGAGTTCGATCGCCAGCGGCAGCCCGTCCAGCCGGCGGCAGATCTCGGCGCAGGCCACCGCGGTCTCCTCGTCGGCGTCCACACGGAAACCGGGGCGGGCGGCGGCCCCGCGGTCGGCGAGCAGCCGCAGCGCGACCGGGTCGGGCAGCGGCTCCACCGGCCGCAGCACCTCGCCCGGTACGGCCAGCGGCTCCCGGCTGGTGGCCAGCACGGTCACGCCCGGGCAGGCGGTCAGCAGCCGCTCGGCGAGCTCCGCGGCGGCGCCGATCACATGCTCGCAGTTGTCCAGCACCAGCAGCATCCGGCGGCCGGCGCAGTGTTCGGCGAGCCGGGCGTGCGGGTCGCGGACGGCGTGGTCGGCGGCGGCCCGCAGCCCCTCGGCGGTGGTGCCGCGGACGACGGTCTCGCGGGCCCCGAGCGCGGTCAGCACCGCCTCGGGCACGGTCCGCGGATCGTCCACCGGCGCCAGCTCGGCCAGCCAGACGCCGTGCGGCCAGGCGTCCGGCAGGGCGGCCGCGGCGATCTCGGCGCCCTCCTGGGACAGCCGGGTCTTGCCGGCGCCGCCCGGCCCCAGCAGCGTCACCAGCCGGTGCCCGGCCAGGTCGGCGCGGAGCGCGGCCAGGTCGTGCTCCCGGCCCACGAAGGAGGTCAGCCGGGCGCGGAGGTTCCCGGGCCGGGCGGGCACGGCGGGGGCGGCCGGTCCGGCGGGGGCGGTGAGCACGTCGGCGGCCACCGCCGGAGCCGCCGGGACCGCGGGGACGACCGGGTGCGCCGGCACCGCCGTGCGGTCCGGTCGCAGCAGTTCGGCGTGCAGGGCGCGCAGCTCCGGGCCCGGGTCGGCGCCCAGGCGGTCGGCGAGGCCGGTGCGTATCTCCTCGTACGCGGCGAGCGCCTCGGCGGTCCGGCCCGCGTCTCGCAGGGCGCGCAGCCGCAGCGCCTGGAGGGGCTCGTCCAACGGGTGGTCCTGGCACAGCACGGCCAGGGAGGGCAGCGCCCGGGCGGCCCGCCCCAGGGCCAGGTCGGCGGCGAGGCGGGTGCGCAGGGCGTCCAGCCGGCGGCTCTCGGCGCGGGCCGCCTCGACGGCCGCGTCGGGCAGATCGGCGAGGGCCGGGCCGCGCCAGAGGGCCAGCGCCTCGTCGAGCAGGGCGGCGGCGCGGCCCGGGTCGGCGGCGTCCAGCGCCCGGCCGCCCTCCGCCGCCAGCCGCTCGAAGCGGTGCAGGTCGACCGCGTCCGGCTCGGCGCACAGCAGATAGCCGCCGTCCACGGAGGCGATCGCGGACCGGCCCAGGGCGCGGCGCAGCCGGCCGACCAGCGCCTGGAGGGCGCCGGGCGCGTCGGCCGGCGGGTCCATGCCCCAGACGTCGTTGATCAGGGCGTCCGCGAGCAGCGCCCGGCCGGGGCGCAGCGCGAGCGCGGCGAGCAGGGCGCGCAGCCGGGCACCGCCCAGGGCGACGGGGGTGCCGTCGGCCAGGCCGGCCTGGGTGGTGCCGAGAATTCCGTAGCGCACCGGGCCATTGTCGCCCGCCGGCGGAACTCTCCGGGTACCGCACGACGTTTCCGGGACCGGGGCGCATCCGACCCGGCCCGTGCGCGGGCGACCGCGCCGCGGATACGGTCGGGGCGGCCCGCCGCGGCCCGTGGCCCGGATCCCCGACCGCGACCCACCCCCTGGGAGTCCCCTACCGATGACCACCGCAATCCCGCGCGCCGACCGCCGCGTCAGCCCGGTCTTCCTCGCGCTCGTCGCCGTCCTGGCGGTCTCCGGCTGGGCCGTGTGGAGCGGGACGCTCGCGGCCAGCACCGGCTTCGCGGTCTTCCTGTTCGTGACCGCCGGCTGGGTGGTGTCGCTGTGCCTGCACGAGTACGCGCACGCCCGCACCGCGCTGCACGGAGGCGACACCACGGTGGGCGGCAAGGGTTATCTGACCCTCAACCCGTTCGTCTACTCGCACGCGCTGCTGAGCATCGTGCTGCCGGTGCTCTTCCTTCTGATGGGCGGGATCGGGCTGCCGGGCGGTGCGGTGTTCATCGAGCGCCACCGGATCCGGGGCCGCTGGCGGGACAGCCTGGTCTCGGCTGCCGGGCCGCTGACGAACGTGCTGTTCGCCGCGGTGGTCAGCGCGCCGTTCTGGCTGCACGCCGCGGACGGGATCCCGGACGCGTTCCGCTACGCGCTGGCGTTCCTGGCGCTGCTCCAGGTGACCGCGGCGATCTTGAACTTCCTCCCGGTGCCGGGGCTGGACGGCTACGGCGTGATCGAGCCGTGGCTGTCGGACCGGGTGCGGCGGGCCGTCGCGCCGTACGCGCCGTTCGGCATGCTGGCGGTCTTCGGGCTGCTGTGGGTGCCGGAGGTCGGCCAGGTCTTCTTCGAGCTGGTGCACAGCGTCCTGCGGGGGCTGGGCGTGTCGGCCTGGGACAGCTACTGGGGCCAGGAGTTCTTCCGCTTCTGGCAGGGCGAGCCGCAGGTGCCGCAGATCGGCGCCTAGGGCGCTTCTGATGGATCTCCGTGGAAGAAGGAGCGGCGCCTGGTGCGTGCGATCGCAAGGCGCCGGGATGTCTTCATAGCGGAGCTATGGGGGCATTTCGGCAACGCCGCGAGCGTGCGTGGCAGGCGCCGCGACGCCGCGGAGATCCATCAGAAGCGCCCTAGGGCCTGTCCGATGGGTCAGTTGGAGGCCGCGGCCCGGCGGGCCCGCTCCAGCTTCGCCTTGCGGACGTAGAACCACGCCATGTTGCTGGAGACGCCGGCCAGCAGGATCCACACGATGCCCACGAAACTGCCCTCGACGAAGGACACGACCGCCGCGGCGACGGCCAGCAGGCAGACGGCGAGGGCGAGGGTGGCGAGGCGCCGGTCCGGTCCGGGCGGGGGCAGGGAGGGCATGGGGTCGGCTCCTGTCGGGTGGTGCGGTCCGTTCCAGTGTCCCTTACGCCCCGCGGTGCCCCGCCGCCCCCTCCCCCGCTCCGGCCCCGGCGTCGGGGTCGAGGGGTCGGCTCAGACGTCGGTGACCCGGAGCCCGGCGTGCGCCTTGTAGCGGCGGTTGACCGAGATCAGGTTGGCGACCAGCGACTCGACCTGGTGGGCGTTGCGCAGCCGGCCGGCGAAGACGCCGCGCATGCCGGGGATGCGGGCGGTCAGCGCCTGCACCACGTCGGTGTCGGCGCGGCGCTCGCCGAGCACCATCACATCGGTGTCGATCTCGGCGATCTCGGGGTCCTGGAGCAGGACGGCGGAGAGGTGGTGGAAGGCGGCGGTGACCCGGGAGTCCGGCAGCAGGGCGGCGGCCTGTTCGGCGGCGCTGCCCTCCTCGGGCTTGAGCGCGTAGGCGCCCTGCTTGTCGAAGCCGAGCGGGTTGACGCAGTCGATCACCAGCTTGCCGGCCAGCTCCTCGCGCAGCGCCTCCAGCGTCTTGGCGTGGCCCTCCCAGGGCACCGCGACGATGACCACGTCGCTGCGCCGGGCGCAGTCGGCGTTGGCGGCGCCCTCGACGCCCAGGCTGCCCAGCTGGGGCTCGTCCGCGGCGGCCCGGGCGCGCTCGGCGGCCCGGGAACCGATGATCACCTTGTGGCCGGCCCGGGCGAACCGGTAGGCCAGGCCGCGGCCCTGGTCACCGGTGCCGCCGAGGACGCCGATCACCAGACCGGAGACGTCGGGCAGGTCCCAGGGGTCGCGGGCGGCGGGCTTGGCGGCCGTGGCCGGGGTGGCGGACGGGGTCGCAGCAGCGTCGGAAGTAGTCATGACAGCGATCCTGTCACGCCCCGTCCCGGCATCACTCGCGCGGTCACGCCTTGACGCTCCCCTCGGTCAGACCGGTGCGCCAGTACCGCTGGAGCACCGTCATCAGGACCATCAGCGGCAGCACCGACAGCAGCGCGCCGCCGACCGTGTACTGGTAGAGCACCGGCTGCCGGTCGGCGTAGCCGATCCAGGTGGTCAGCCCCAGTTGGACCGGGTAGAGACCGGAGTCGGAGAGCATCACCAGCGGCAGGAAGTAGTTGTTCCAGATGTGCACGAACTGGAACAGGAAGACGGTGACCAGCGCCGGGCCCATCAGCCGCAGCCCCAGCCCGGCGAAGATCCGCGCCTCGCCCGCGCCGTCGATCCGGGCCGCCTCCAGCAGCGAGTCGGGCACCGCGGCGGCCGCGTAGATCCGGCACAGATAGACCCCGAACGGGCTGACCACACTGGGGATCAGCACCGCCGCGTAGGTGTTCGCCAGGCCCAGCGCGCTGAAGAGGAAGTACAGCGGCAGGGCCAGCGCGGTGCTCGGGATCAGCACCCCGGCCAGCACCAGGCCGAAGACCGTCTCCCGCCCCCGGAACGGGAACTTGGCCAGCGCATAGCCCGCCGCGGCGGACAGCAGGGTGGCGCAGACCGCGCCGACGCCGGCGTAGAGCAGGGAGTTGGCGAACCAGCGGGCGTAGACGCCGTGGTCGTAGGTGAGCACGGCGGTGAGGTACCGCAGGGGCCGCGGGTGGTCGGAGAACCAGAAGCCGAAGGTACCGAAGAGGTCGGCGCTGTCCTTGGTGGCCGAGACGACCAGCCAGTAGACGGGCGCGAGGAAGTAGACGGCGGCGGTGGTCAGGAGGGCGCCGATGATGATCCGGTGGCGCACGGGGGTCCGGGTCGGCATCGCCGCTCCGGGCCGCGTCCGCCGGGGGGACGGGGTCATCCGCGCTCCTTCCCGCGCCCGCCGACCAGCCGCAGGAAGCCGAACGAGGCCGCGCACGCCACCAGCGCCAGCAGCACCGCCTCGGCCGCCGCCCGGTGCTGGTTGTTGCCGACGAACGCCTCACTGTAGGCATGCAGGTTGGGGGTGTAGCCGGAGTCGATGGAGGAGGTGAGCGGGCGCAGCACCATCGGCTCGGCGAACAGCTGGAGGGTGCCGATGATGCTGAAGACGGTGGTGAGCACCAGGGCGGGGCGGAGCAGCGGGAGCTTGACGTACCGGGCCACCTGCCAGGCGCTCGCGCCGTCGATCCGCGCCGCCTCGTACAGCTCGCCGGGGACGGACTTCAGCTGGGCGATCAGCACCAGCATGGTGTAGCCGGTGAACTGCCAGGTGACGATGTTGGCGACGGACCACAGCACACTGCCGCGGGAGAGGAAGTCGACGTTCCAGCCGACCCCCTGGGCGATCCGCACCAGTGGGCTGAGGCCGGGGACGTAGAGGAAGCCCCACAGGATCGAGGCGATCACCCCGGGCACCCCGTAGGGCAGGAAGAAGGCGCCGCGGAAGAAGGTGACCCAGCGGGCGGCGGCGCTCTCCAGGAGCAGCGCCAGCGCGGTGGCGAGCACCGTCATCAGCGGGATCTGCACGGCGCCGAAGAGCAGCACCCGGCCGAAGCCGGTCAGGAACCGGTCGTCGGCGAGCGCCTGGGCGTAGTTGGCGAGGCCGGCGAAGGTGTCGTGCTCGGTGCCGAGGCCGAGCGGCCCGGTGCGACGGGTGCGCCGCAGGCTGGTCCACACGGCGTAGCAGACCGGGGCGAGGTAGCACAGGGCGAAGAAGGCGAGGAAGGGCAGCACGAAACCGGCCGCGGTCCGGGCGTTGCGGCCACCGGGGCGCCCGGCCCGGTGCGGGCGCCGCGCGGTGGCCGTGCCTGCCGGGCGCCCGCGCCGCTCGCCCCCGGACGCGCGCGGCGCGCGCCTCCTCGTGGTTCGCACGCTGCGCTCGCTCACCGGCCGCTCTCCGCCTTCAGCCCCTTGTCCCGCAGGTCGGAGACGGTCTGGCGCTGCACCTTCGTCAGCACCGAGCGGAACGAACTGCCGTCGGCGAGCGCGTCGGTGAAGGCGTCCCCGAGCCGCTGGAAGAGGGTGTCCACGCCCGGCCCCCACTGCCAGCTGGTGTCCACGTGCGCCCCGGCGTCGGCGAAGACCCTGCTGTACGGCTGGCCGCCGAAGAAGTCCTTGTCGGCGTCGAGGGCGGTGGCGGCGTAGCCGGCCTTGGCGCTGGGGAAGCCGTAGCCGCCCTGGAGGAGCAGGGCGATCGACCCCGGGTCGGTGTTGAGCCAGACGGCGAAGTCCAGGGCGTCCCTGGGGTAGCTCGCCTTGGCGAAGACGGCGGTGGTGGAGCCGCCCCAGTTGGCGTACGCCCGGCCGCCGGGCCGCCACTGGGGCAGCGGGGCGGCCCGCCACCTCCCCTTGGTGCCGGGTGCGTTGCCGGCCAGCAGGGCGTCGCCCCAACTGGCTCCCACCCAGGCCGGGATGGCGCCGGTCTGGATGTCCTTGTACCAGGCGTCCCGACGGTCCGGGATGGTCTTGACGAGCTTCCCGCGGACCAACGCCTCCCAGTAGTCGGCGACCCGACGGGTGGGGGCGTCGTCGAGGTGCACCACCCAGGTGTCGCCGTGGGTGGCGTACCACTTGGCGCCGGCCTGCCAGGCCAGGCCGGCGAAGCGGTTGCCGTTGGTCGGGGCGAAGGTCTCGATCCAGGCGCCGTGCCGGCGGACCTCCTTGGCCGCGGCCGCGTACGCGTCCCAGGTGCGCGGTACCGGGATGCCCCACCGGTCGAAGAGGTCCTGCCGGACGAACAGCCCCATCGGGCCGCTGGCCTGCGGGATGGCGTAGATCCCGGAGCCGAAGACGGACTGGCCCCACTGCCAGGCGAAGAACGCGTCGCGGTGCCGGGCGGCGCCGAGCGGGGCGAGGTCGCGCAGTCCGCCGTCGAGAAGGAAGCTGGGGATCACCGGGAACTCGATCTGGCCCAGGTCGGGCGGGTTGCCGGCCTTGATGGCGGCGTGCATCTTGGCGTACTGCTCGCCGTTGACCGCCGACACCTTCTCGACCTTGACCTGGACCTCGGGGTGCGTGCGGTTCCACAGGTCCACGGGGCGGTCGATGCCCGGCACCCAGGACCAGAAGGTCAGGGTGATCTTCTGCCCCTTCCTCCGTTCCCGGGGCGCGTCGCCGTCGTCGCCGCAGCCGGCGAGCGCGAGGCCGGCGGCGGCCGCGGCCGCCCCGCCCAGGACCGTTCTCCGGCGGACGCCGCCGCGTGGGCTGTCTGAGCTCTCGTACGTCACGGCTCACCCCTCAGCCAGGCCAGGACGTAGGACGTCCCTTGTCCTGCGGACGATAAGAAGGGCCCAACTGGCCGTCAAGGCACGGCACATGACGCTTTTTCGTGTCGGCAACGGCACCGCCGACGCGGGGTGAAATCCCGGTGAATGGGATGATCGCGACAAAACCCGGTACCCCGACGCCCCCGCGCGGCCGGCGCCGGGGCGTCCGGTTCCCGGCCGGCGGCTACGCGGTCAGCCGGCGCCGGATGCCGTCGAAGTGCCGGTGCATCGCCGCGACCGCCCGCTCCCCGTCGCCCGCCTCCAGGGCGTCGACGATCTCCGCGTGCTGACGGTAGGTCACCTCAGGGTCCGGCCGGACGTCGGCGAGGTCCTCGCGGACCCGGCGCAGCGCCGCCCAGAACGCGTCCAGCACCTCGCTCAGCAGGTGGTTGCCGAGCGACCGGTACAGCGCGAGGTGGAAGGCCCGGTCGGTGGCGCTGAGCACCTCGCCGCCGCGCGCCTCCTCGGCCATCCGCTGCACCAGCCCCTTGAGGACCGCGAGGTCCTCGGCCGGCAGGCCGCGCGCCACCGTGCCGATCAGCCCCGCCTCCAGGGCCTCCCGGACCTCCATCAGCTCGTACAGGCTGGACTCCCCCTGGTGGTGGCGGACCGCGGCCCGGAAGGCGACGCCCTCGACGAACGGTTCGAGGGTGAGCGCGCCGACGTAGGTGCCGAAGCCGTGCCGGATCTCGACGATCCGCATGGCCTGGAGCGCCTTGAGCGCCTCGCGCACCGAGTTGCGGCTGACGTCGAGCATGGCGACCAGCTCGGTCTCCGTGGGCAGCGGATCGCCCGTCGTCAACCCGCGATCCAGGATCAGCTGCTTGATCCGTGCCTGGACGTCCTCGGACATCGTCCCTCGCGCCATCCTCATCGCCCTCTTCCGTCTCGCGCACCTCATGTGCCGCGCGCCGCCGCCCCGTTCGGCCCGTTCCGGGGCGGAAATCCTTGACCGGGCGCCTGCACGCATGCCTATTGTGAACCGCGATATCGGACATCCCATGTCTGATGTCCCAGCTCAAAGCAGCCCTTGGAGCCCCCATGGCACTCACCGCCCCGCTGCACGGCGTCATCCCTCCGGTCTGCACCCCGCTCGACCCGCACGGCGAGGTCGACACCGCCTCCCTCACCCGCCTGGTCGGCCGCCTCCTCGACGCCGGCGTCCACGGCCTGTTCGCCCTGGGATCCACCGGCGAGGCGACCTATCTGACCAACCATCAGCGCGCCACGGTCCTGGAGACGGTGGTCACCGCCACCGCCGGCCGGGTCCCGGTCCTCGCCGGGGTCATCGACACCACCACCGCCCGCGTCCTGGAGCACGCCCGGACCGCCGTCGCACTCGGCGCCGACGCCCTGGTCGCCACCGCCCCCTTCTACGCCCGCACCCACCCGCGCGAGATCGCCGCCCACTTCCGGCACCTGCGCACCGCCACCGGCCGGCCGCTGATCGCCTACGACATCCCGGTGTCCGTGCACAGCAAGCTCTCCCCGGCCCTGATCCGCGAACTGGCCGAGGACGGCACCCTGGCCGGGCTCAAGGACTCCAGCGGCGACGACGGGACGCTGCGCCGGCTGCTGGTCGCGCTCGGCGGCCGCACCGCCCGGCGCACCGGCCCCGCGCCGGCCTTCGCCGTCCTCAGCGGCTCCGAACTCACCGCGGACGCCGCACTGTTGGCGGGCGCGGACGGCGTCGTCCCGGGCCTGGGCAACATCGACCCGACCGGCTACGTCCGGCTCTACGACGCCGCCCGCGCCGGCGACTGGCCCCGCGCCTGCGCCGAGCAGGAGCGGCTGGTCCGCCTCTTCGACCTCACCGACACCGGCCCGGAGGCCGAGATGGGCCGCGGCTCCTCGGCGCTCGGCGGCTTCAAGGCGGCGCTCCGACTGCTCGGCGTGATCGCCTGCCGCGACACGGCCGTGCCGCAGCTCCCGCTGAGCGAGGAGTCGGTCGCGGAGGTGGGACGTCGGCTGACCGAGGCGGGGCTGCTGCCCGCCCCGTGAGACGGGCGGCGACCCCTGCACCACCGGCGCCGGGTCGGCAGCGTATGCCCCGAACGGGTGACACCCACCGCACCCGGCCCCCTCGGGGCCCGTCCGTGCGGCACCATGCCGCGCCATGGATGCCGTACGCGTCGCCCTGCTGCGCGAGGTCCTGGCCGGGACCGAGTGGATCGAGGCCACCCGCCGCTTCGCCGGTTCGCTGCGGGCCGCCGTCGCCCCGCACGGCGGCGGTCTGCTGCTGGTCGGCAGCGCCGGCTACGAGCCCTGGCACCTGGCCGCCCACCTGGACGACGAGGCGGCCTGGTCGGGGCTGCCGGAGCTGTCGCCGACCCTGGTCCGTCACCGGGTCCCGGCCGGGGCGCCCGCGCACCTCGCGGTGGGTCCGGGCCGGCTGGCGGCGGCCGGGCGCGGTGCGACGCTGCTGGTGGTGACGCCGGAGTCGCCGGACGCCGGGCTGCTGGAGAAGGTGCACGACGCGCGCCGCAACGGCGCCACGGTGCTCGCCCTGGACTCCGGCGACCGCGATCTGCACGCCCTGGCCCACGACGCGCTGATCGCCGCGCCACCACCGGACGACGGGGCCGCCGCCCCGGCCGCCCCGGATCCGCCGCGGCCTCCGGACCTCGACCTGGACACCGTCCAGCACCTGGTCAGCGCCGCCGCCGGCGAGAACAGCCGGCCCGAGGCGCGGCACCACCGGAGGTTCCGCGACCGCCTGGCCCGCCTCGCCGAGGCACTGGCGGCCCCGCCGCCCCCGCGCTGGTGAGCCGCGGCCCGGCCCTGAACCGTCGGTCGGACTCGACCGGGCGCCCCGGCCCCGCCCCAGGGTGTCTCGCCAGGACGTCTGGCTAGGACGTCGTGCTAGGACGCCTCGTCCCCCTCGCCCCTGCCGCCCTTGTCACCCTTGCCCATGTCGTGCCACCGGGGGTCGGTCTCCCACTCCAGATTCCGCTCGCGTGCGGTCTCCATGGCGTGCGCCGCCTCCTCGCGGGTGGCATACGGGCCGAAGCGGTCGGCGGCGCGGCACTGGGGCCCCTCTTCGACCGTGCGGTGCTCCAGGCAGTAGAACCACTCGCCGGGCTTGCCGACCGTCCGCCGCTTGAACAGCGCCATTGCCGCCTCCTGTGCGTGACTCCCGTGCCACCATCCTGCCCGACGGCCCGCGGATACACTCGCTGGCATGTCTGGCCAGTCGCTTCTTGTCCCGGGGAGCATCTCCCCCACCCGCCACGTCCCCGCCTCGATCGCCCGCCCCGAGTACGTCGGGAAGGCCGCGCCCACGCCCTATACGGGGCCGGAGGTGCAGGACGCCGAAACGATCGAGCGGATGCGGATCGCCGGTCGGATCGCCGCCCAGGCGATGGCGGAGGCCGCCAAGCACATCGCGCCCGGCGTGACCACCGACGAACTGGACCGGGTCGCCCACGAGTTCATGTGCGACCACGGCGCGTACCCCTCCACGCTCGGCTACCGCGGCTTCCCCAAGTCCCTGTGCTCCTCGGTCAACGAGGTCATCTGCCACGGCATCCCCGACTCGACCGTCCTCAAGGACGGCGACATCGTGAACCTGGACGTGACCGCGTACATCCACGGCGTGCACGGCGACAACAACGCCACGTACCTGTGCGGTGACGTGGACGAGGACTCGCGGCTGCTGGTGGAGCGCACCCGGGAGGCGCTCAACCGCGCGATCAAGGCCGTCCGGCCGGGCCGCCAGATCAACATCATCGGCCGGGTCATCGAGTCCTACGCCAAGCGCTTCGGCTACGGCGTGGTCCGCGACTTCACCGGGCACGGCATCAACTCGTCCTTCCACTCCGGCCTGATCGTCCCGCACTACGACAGCCCGCACCACACCACCGACATCAAGCCCGGCATGACCTTCACGATCGAGCCGATGCTGACGCTGGGCACGTACGAGTACGACATGTGGGAGGACGGCTGGACCGTGGTCACCAAGGACCGGAGGCGGACCGCGCAGTTCGAGCACACCCTGGTGGTCACCGAGACCGGGACGGAAATTCTTACGCTGCCCTGATCCGGACGGGAGTAGCGTTTTTACCGACAGGTTGTCGGGAACAGGTTGACCAGGGCCCGCCCCGCGTAGTTAGGTAACCCTAACCTGACGGCTGCGCGTGCTCGTCGGCCTGTTCCCGGGGCCGCACCGCGCGCGCTCCGCGCCTGTCCGCGCTCTCCCGGCCTCCGGAGGTCCGCCTTGGAAGCGTCCAGCCCGACCCCGTCGTTCTCGGCGGCCATCCGCACGGCCTCGCACGAGCAGCACACCGAGGCCGAGAACTCCGCGTTCATGAGCCACCTGCTGGGCGGCGAGCTCGGCGTCGCCGCCTACCGGCGCTACACCGAGCAGCTGTGGTTCGTCTACCGCGCGCTGGAGGACGTCCCGCAGGAGCTCGCCGCGGACCGGGTCGCGGGCCCCTTCCTCCGCCCGGAGCTGGCCCGCACCGTCGAGCTGGAGCGCGATCTGGCCCACCTCGGCGGCCCGGACTGGCGTGCCGGCCTCGTGCCGCTGCCGGCCACCGCCGCCTACGCCGAGCGGATAGCCGACTGCGCCCGCGACTGGCCGGCCGGCTATGTCGCCCATCACTACACCCGCTACCTCGGCGATCTCTCCGGCGGCCAGATCATCCGCGGCACCGCCGAGAAGACCTGGGGCTTCGCGCGCAAGGGCGACGGCGTCCGGTTCTACGTCTTCGAGGGCATCGGCAACCCCGCCGCCTTCAAGCGCGAGTACCGCGAACTGCTGGACGGGCTGCCGGTGGACGACCTGGAGAAGCAGCGCGTGATCGACGAGTGCAAGCGCGCGTTCGCGCTGAACAGCGCGGTCTTCCGGGAGTTGGGCGAGGAGTTCCCGCGCACCGCGTGACGGGCGCGGCACCCGCACCCGCCCCGGCCGTCGTTCACGGCGCCTGCGGCACCCCGGCGCGCACCCGGCCGCCGATCTCGATCGTCCCGTCGGGACGGGGGCGGGTGAACAACTGCGAGCCGGTCCCCTGACGGATGTCCAGGGGCCGGCCCAGCTGATGCGTCAACAGCAGGGCGGCGGCGCCGGTGGCCTCGTCCTCCACGACGTTGTCGCCGCGCCGGGGGAAGCCCCGGGCGCGGACCGTGCCCGCCGCCTCGTCCTGCCAGGCCCAGGCGTAGAGCCAGCCGTCGCCGGGCGGCGGCGCGGGCAGCGCGTCGACCTCGGCGGCCGAGCCGTGGCGCTCGGTACGGCGCGCGGTGACCCACTCGGCGCGGGCCCGTACCCAGGTGAGGTCGCCCTCGTGGCGGACGGCCACCTCGCCGGCCGGCGGGCGCAGCGACCGCACCGGCCGCCCCGCGCTCCGCAGCAGCCAGGCGAGACCGACCAGGGGGTGCCCGGCGAACGGCAGGCGGACGCTGGGGGTGTGGATGTCCACGGCGCCGGCGGCCGGGTCGTCGCCGTCCGGCGCGGGATCGAGGAACACCGTTTCGCTGTAGCCCAGTTCGGCGGCGAGGGCGGCCCGATCGGCCCGGCCGGGAAGGGCGGCGCCGTCCAGGACGACGGCCAGCGGGTTGCCCCCGCCGCCGTCCGGTCCGCAGAAGACCCGCAGCAGGTCCACGTCGGCGGCGCCGCGGTCGCGCCGGTGCGCTTCGCTTGGTTCGTTCACCCCCGCATTGTCCGCCGCCGCCTCCGCGTCGCCCGCCGCCGGCCCCGCCCCTCGGGCCCGCCCGAGGACGAACGCCCCCCGACCCCCGCGTACGCCGTCGGCCACCGGGTATGGTTGCGCCGAATCCGTGCCACCCCGGCGGCCGTCCGTCCGCCCCGGTCGCCCCGGTCGCCCCGAAGGAGCCCGAGCCCCATGACACGCAGGTCGCCGTTCCGGGTGCCCGCAGCAGTGACGTCGGCCGCCGCCGCGCTGGTCATGCTGAGCGGATGCATGACGGTGCACGGCGAGCGCGAGGTGCTGCCCGCGGTGTCGCAGGCCGACGCCGCCAAGGCGCTCAAGCAGTTCACCGACGGCTTCAACAAGGCCAACCGCACGCTGGATCCGACGGTGAACACCTCGATCGAGTCCGGCGCGCTGCTCGCCATCGACCAGGCGCAGATAAAGGCCGCACACGGCGTCCGCCCCAACGGCAACCCGAACTTCAACCCGCTGTCGTTCACGGACACGCACTTCACCGTGCCCAAGCAGAAGGGCTGGCCGAGGTTCTTCATCGGGGACGGGCTCAGCAACCGCCGGGACCGCAGCGGCGAGAACACCCGCTGGTTCCTGGTGTTCAGCCGGGACAGCATCCGCGCGAAGTGGCGGGCGACGTACCTCGCGACGTTCCCCGGCAACAACGCCCCGGAGCTGAAGGTCACCGGCGGCTACGCGGAGGCGGTGCCGGTGGACGGCTCGTCGGGGCTGACCGTCGATCCGGGCAAGCTGAGCCAGGCGTACGTGGACTATCTCGGCACCGGTAAGGGCGACTTCGCGCCGGGCCAGGAGACCGACCAGTGGCGGGCCCGGCGGGCCCAGGGCGCCAACCAGCCCGGGGCGCGCATCCAGTGGGAGGACCAGGCGTCGGATCTGCCGCCGGTGGCGCTGCGGACCACCGACGGCGGGGCGCTGGTGTTCTTCTCGACCGTCTATCACCAGCAGAAGACGGTCTCCCAGGGCCTGATGATCACGGTGCCGCCGGAGCTGCGCGGGATCGTGGAGGGGCCGATGAAGAAGACCATGCGGATGGCGTTCACGACGGTGTCGGGCCAGGCGGTCACGGTCCCGGCGAAGAGCGCCGGCGGCAAGATCACGGTGCTCAACCGGATCGAGGCGAAGACCTCGGTGAAGGCGCTCTAGGGGACTTGCTGGGCGCCGCCCGACGAGCGGCGCGTGCGCGGGAGCGAGGGGCCGTCGGGCGACCGGCGGCCCTTTTCCGCTGCCGGGGGCGGGTCAGCGGCCGATCGGCCAGGCCGCCGTCTCGTGGTCCGCTTCGTGGTCGATGAACGCGGCGCAGGCGTCGGTGAGGGTCTCCAGCAGCGTCAGCGGGTCCGGCAGCGGAAGCTCGGGGCCGCGCAGCCAGGTCACCGCGGGCTGGTCGCCGGGGAGGGCGGACGGCGGCAGGAGGACGTAGCTGCCGCGGCAGTGCCAGCGGAAGCCGGGATGCTCGTCGAGGGTCTCGGGGTGGCAGTCCAGCTCGCACGGCCACCACTCGTCCTCGTCGTCGGGGGTGCCGCGGGTGGCGGTGAAGAACAGCATCCGGCCGTCGCCGAAGCCGGCGCCGCTGAGACTGACCGGACCGACCTCGACGCCGGCCGCCTCCAGCCGGCCGAGGGCGCTGCGGCCGGCCTCGACGGGAACGTCGAGGACGTCGTGGGCCATGCCGGTGGCGGTGATGAAGTTGGCCTGCGGGAGGGTGCGGACCCAGGCGGCGACCTTGTCGCGGTCGGTGGTGGCGACGGTCTGCCAGCCGAAGGAGATGGGATGGCGGCCGGGGGTGGGACAGCCGATGCGCTCACAGGAACAGCCGTAGCCGGAGGGGTGGGCGGCGGGGGCGACCGGGAAACCCGCGTCGACCGCCGCCATCAGCAGGTCCTCGCGGCCGCGCGCGGCGGCCGATCCCGTGTCCGTATCGCCGCCCGATCCGCTCCTCGGCCGGCGCAGCCACTGGGAGAACCTGCTCTTGCGTTCCATCAATCCCCTCACTTCGAGCGGTGGTCTGGGGTCAATGCTGCCACCATCCTGGGCGCCAGGTGACCGGTGTGCGGATCCGGGGTGAACGCGGTACGGGCGAACAGGGCATTTCACGCCAACGCCGCCCGTCGCCCCGGGCGTCAGTCGCGCCGGCGCAGACCGCGGAGCACCTGGTCGACGAAGGTGTCGACGAAGGCGTGGGTCAGTTCCCCGGTGCGCATCAGCCAACGCTGTGAGAAGGGACTCAGCAGCATCTCGGCGCCGATCCTGAGGTCGACGTCCGGGTCCAGTTCGCCGGCCTCCCGGGCGGCGCGCAGCCGCTCGACGTAGAGGCGGATGCCCGGTTCCATGAGGCGGCCGACGAAGCTGCGGGAGAGCTCCTCGTCGTTGGCGCCGGCCGCGACCAGGGCGCGGTAGGGGGCCTGCCAGGCCGCGTCGTTGAACTCGTCGACGGTGGCGCGCAGAACGGTCTTGAGGTCGGCGGCGAGGTCGCCGGTGTCGGGGAGTCCCTCGTGCTCGTAGGCGTCGGCGGCGGAGCCGAAGGCGTCGAGGAGGACGGTGGCCTTGGAGGGCCACCAGCGGTAGATGGTCTGCTTGCCGACGCCGGCGCGGGCGGCGATGCCTTCGATGGTGAGCTTCTCGTAGCCGACCTCGCCGACCAGGGCGAGGGCGGCCTCGAAGATCGCCTGGCGGGAGCGTTCGCTGCGGCGGGAGGCGTCGGGGGCTGCTTTGTTGGCCATGGGCGGGAGTGTAACGAGAAGAGGCGAGACGTATCGTCTCAACGAGACGGGTCGCCTCGATCGCTGCGGGGGCGGCGGGCGGACGCCGCCCCGCAGCCGACCTCGGTCAGTGCGGCCAGGCGTCGCCCCAGGCCGCGTCGCGGGCCTCGCGGTAGGCGGCGCCGTGCCGCTTGGTGACGGTGTCCCGGCGCAGGGCGTCGTCCGCGGTGCACAGGTCCAGCAGCACCTGGCCCTTGCGGATCTGCGGTCTGCGGACGACCCGCGCCGCGGCCGGCTCGGCCGGGAGACGGGTGGCGGCCACATAGCTGAACTTCTCGTCCTCGTAGGCCAGGGAGCCGCCCTTGACCTGACGGTGCAGCGAGGAGCGGCTGACCCGGGCGGAGAAGTGGCACCAGTCCTCGCCCGGCACGATCGGGCAGGCGGCGCTGTGCGGGCACGGCGCGACGATCCGCAGCCCGGCGGCGACCAACTGCTCACGGGCCTCGCGGATCCGCAGATAGCCCTCGGGGGTGCCCGGTTCGATCAGGACGACGGACCGGGCGGCGGCCGCCGCGTCGACCACCGCGCGGCGGTCCTCCGGACGCAGCTCGCCCAGCACGTAGGAGACGGTGACCAGGTCGGTGTCCTCGGGGAGGGCGAGGCCCTCGCCGAGGGACTGCCGCCGCCAGGTGACGTCCGGCAGGATCCCGGCGGCCAGTTCGCGGCCCAGGTCGAGCGCGGGCTGCGCCCAGTCCAGGACCGTGCTGCGCGGGCCGTCCCAGGTGGCGGCGGTGGCCCAGGTGGCCGCGCCGGTCCCGCCGCCGACGTCGACGTGGGTGGCCGGGGACCAGTCGGGGACGCGGGCGGCGAAGGCGGCCAGCGCGGCCCGCACCGCCTCGAAGGTGGCCGGCATCCGATAGGCGGCGTAGGCGGCGACATCGCCGCGGTCCCGGAGCACCGGGGCGTCGGTGGGGGTGCGGCCCCGGTAGTTGGCGATCAGCCGCTCGACGGCCTGCGCGGCCTGCTTGGGCGGCAGGCCGTCGAGCAGGCCCGCCAGGGCGGCGCGCAGTTCGTCGTGCATTCGGGAAAGTCTACGGGGGTCCCGGGCCGGGTCACGCCGGGCCGGAACGGGGTCAGGGCCGGCCCGAGGGGTCGGTGTGCGCCACCGCGCGGGCGAGGTGAGTGGCCGCCGCGGCCCGCGGCGCGCTGCCGCCCGACCGGCGCCGGGGGTGGACGGTGTTGGCGAGCAGCACCAGGAAGGTGTCCGTGGCGCGGTCCAGGACGAGGCTGGTGCCGGTGAACCCGGTGTGCCCGGCCGCGCCCCGGCCGGCCAGCTCGCCCATGAAGTACGGCTGGTCGACGGCGAAGCCGAGGCCGGGCGGGTCGAGCAGGGCGGCGACCGCGGCCGGGCCGAGGATCCGTGCGGTGCCGTACGCCCCGCCGTTGAGCAGCGTCCGGCAGAGCACGGCCAGGTCCTGGGCGGTGGAGAACACCCCGGCGTGCCCGGCGACGCCGCCGAGCGCCCAGGCGTTCTCGTCGTGCACCTCGCCGCGCAGCAGGCCCCGGTCCGCCTTGGCCCACGGCCGCCGCTGGTCCTCGGTGGCGGCCACCCCCTGCGGCGCCAGCGGGCCGTAGCAGGTACTGGTCAGGCCCAGCGGGCCGGTGATGCCGTCGCGGACCAGAACATCCAGGGGGCGGCCGGTGAGCCGCTCCAGCAGCAGCTGGAGGGCGATGAGGTTGAGGTCGGAGTAGCGGTGCGCGCCGTACGGACCGCCGGAGGGGGCCGCGGCCTCGGCCCACAGCAGCGCCAGTTGGTCGGCGCGGGCCCGGTGGTCGTGGAAGGGCAGTTCGGGGGCGAGGCCGGAGGTGTGCCGGAGCAGGTCCCGGACGGTGATGCCGGGGGCGAAGGCCGGCAGGTGGGCGGCGACCGGCGCGTCCAGGGCGAGCCGGCCCCGCTCGGCCTGCTGGACCGCGGCGATCGCGGTGAAGAGCTTGCTGAGCGAGGCGAGGTCGAAGACCGTGCCCACCCGCATCGGCTCCCACAGGTCGCGGGGCAGGTCCAGGCCCCGGTCCCGCTCGGGGTCGTAGCCGCGGTAGCGCAGCGCCCAGCCGGCGGCGGCCTCGGCGGCGACCACCGGGCCCCGGCCGGCCAGCACCACCGCTCCGGCGCACCATGGCGGACGGCCTTCGGGCAGTGCCCGCACGCCGCTGACCAGCCGATCCATCCAGGCGGGGTGCAGTCCCGCCGCGGCCGGTGTGCCGGGCTTCAGTCTCGGGGCGTTCGGTGCGTTCAGAGCCCAGTCCTCTCGCCGGCGGTGCGTTCCCCCTTACGCTGCCACGGACGGCACATTCCCAGGAAGCTCACGAGCGCGAGAACGGCGCACGACAACTGCACGACGGCCATCGGAACGGCCGTCCGCTCGCCGGCGATGCCCACCAGCGGCGAGGCCACCGCACCGAGCAGGAACGTCGAGGTGCCCAGCAGCGCGGAGGCGGAGCCGGCCGCGTGCGGGGTGCGCAGCAGCGCCAGGGTGTTGGTGCTCGGCATGACCAGGCCCATGGCGGACATCAGCACGAACAGCCCGGCGGCGACGGGCACCAGCCCGGCCTTGCCGAAGACCCCGGACGACATCAGCAGCAGGGCCGCGCCGGCCAGCGCGATCGCCACCAGGCCGACGCCCAGCACCTTGTCCAGGCCGACCCGGCCGACCAGCAGCTTGCCGTTGATCTGGCCGACCGCGACCAGCCCGACGGAGTTCAGGCCGAAGAGCAGGCTGAAGGTCTGCGGGGAGGCGCCGTAGATCTCCTGGACGACGAACGGCGAGGCGGAGATGTAGGCGAAGAGCGCGGCGAAGGCGAACGCGCCGACCAGGAGGTAGCCGGAGAAGACCCGGTCGGCGAGGAGGTCGCGCATGGTGCGCAGGGCCGGGCCGAGGCCGCCGGGCGCTCGGCGCTCCGGCGGCAGCGTCTCGTCCAGGCGGCGCCAGACGAGGAGGGTCAGCAGCACCCCGACCACGGTCAGCACGACGAAGACGCCGCGCCAGTCGGTGACCCGGAGGATCTGGCCGCCGATCAGCGGGGCGACGACCGGCGCCACCCCGGAGATCAGCATCAGCGTGGCGAAGAAGCGGGCCATCGCCACGCCGTCGTACAGGTCGCGCACCACCGCCCGCGCGATGACGATGCCGGCCGCGCCGGCCAGCCCCTGGAGCAGGCGGAAGGCGATGAGGACTTCGGCGTTGGTGGCTACCGCGCACAGCGCGGTGGCGAGCACGTAGACGACCATGCCGATGAGCAGCGGGCGCCGGCGGCCCCACTTGTCGCTCATCGGGCCGACGATCATCTGGCCCAGGGCCATGCCCGCCAGGCAGGTGGTGAGGGTGAGTTGGACGGTGGCGGCCGGGCTGTGCAGGGCGGCGGTGACCTGCGGCAGGGCCGGCAGGTACATGTCCATGGAGAGCGGCGGGACCGCGGTGAGACCACCGAGGACGAGGGTGACGAGCAGGCTGGTGCGGCGGGCGGCGACCGGAGCGGCGGGCGCGTCCCGCCCGGATATGGCGGGCTGACCGGGGGCGTCGTCCCGGGTCTCGGCGGCGGGGGCGCCGGACTCTGTCATGAGCGTCTCCATGAGTCGGTGATGGCGGCACCATGGTGGCACGCGGCGGACGCCGCCCGGGGCGCCCGGACGCAGTCCTTTGGTCCTAAGCCCGCCGTCGGACCGGCCCCCGCCCGCGGTCGCCCGCCGCCCGGCCGGGCCGCCGTCAACTACCGCCCGATCCGCGGCTCCTGACGGACGCCGCCCGGTTCGCGCCCGGTTCGCGCCCGGTTCGCGCCCGGTTCGCGCCTCGTCCGCCGTTACTCTGCCGGCATGGCATATGACACAGAGCGGGCAGGGGCGGCACAGGCGACACCGGTGGCACGGGCCGGGCAGGTGGGCAGTACCGCGACCGCGGCCCGGCCGACGCTCCCGGCGCCCTCCTCCCGGGGCCGGTCCCCGCGGACGGCCGCGCTGCCGCAGGAGGCCAGGGGGGACGGCGCGGCGGGCCGCAAGGTGGCGCTGGTCACCGGCGCGGGTTCGGGCATCGGCCGGGCGGTCGCCCTGGCGCTGGTCGCCGACAACTGGACGGTGGTCCTGGCCGGCCGGCGCCCCGACGCCCTGGAGGAGACCGCCCGCCAGGTCGGGTACGCGGGCATCGAGGGCCCCGCGGTGCTTCCCGTCCCGACCGACGTCACCCGCCCCGAGGAGGTCGGCGCCCTCTTCACCACGATCCGCGACCGGTTCGGCCGGCTGGACCTGCTCTTCAACAACGCGGGCGCCTTCGGCCCCCCGGTCCCGGTGGAGGAACTCTCCTACGACGACTGGCGGGCGGTGGTCGACGTCAACCTCAACGGCGCCTTCCTGTGCGCCCAGGCCGCGTTCAAGGCGATGAAGGAACAGGACCCGCAGGGCGGCCGGATCATCAACAACGGCTCCATCTCCGCCCATGTGCCCCGGCCGCACTCGATCGCGTACACCGCCACCAAGCACGCGATGACCGGCCTCACCAAGTCGCTGTCCCTGGACGGCCGTCCGTACCGGATCGCCTGCGGCCAGATCGACATCGGCAACGCGGCCACCGAGATGACCGGCCGGATGCAGGCCGGGATCCTCCAGGCCAACGGCCGCACCGAGATCGAACCGGTGATGGACGCGGCCGACGTCGCCCGTACGGTCGCGCACATGGCGGCGCTCCCGTTGGAGGCCAATGTGCAGTTCGCGACGGTGATGGCGACCGCGATGCCCTACGTCGGACGGGGCTGACGCACCGCGGGCCGCCCGGGAATAGCCGGGCGGTGGCGGATGGTTCCCCGGCCATGACACTCGACACCGCTGCCGGGGGCCCGGCCCGCACTCCCGAGATCCTGCGTTACACCGCGTTCTCCGCCGACCCCGCGGGCGGCAATCCGGCCGGGGTCGTCCTGGACGCCACCGGGCTGGACGACGCCGCCCAGCTCGCCATCGCCGCCGAACTGGGTTACTCCGAGACCGCGTTCCTCACCGCGCCGCCGGAGGGGCTGGGCGAGCCCGGTCGGGCGTTCACCATCCGGTACTTCAGCCCGCTCGCCGAGGTCGCCTTCTGCGGCCACGCCACGGTCGCCACCGCGGTCGCGCTGGCCGAGCGCCAGGGCCCCGGCGACCTGGTCTTCGCCACCCAGGCCGGCCCGGTCCCGGTCACCGTCGTCCGGCACGACGGCGCCCTGCGGGCCACCCTCACCAGCGTCGAGCCGCGCATCGAGCCGATCGCCCCGGCCGACCTCACCGAGGCGCTGGCCGCGCTGGACTGGCCGGCCGCCGATCTCGACCCGGCCCTGCCGCCCCGGATCGCCTACGCCGGCGCGCGCCACCTGGTCCTCGGCGCCGCCACCCGCGCGCGACTGGGCAAGCTCGACTACGACTTCGACCGGCTGGCCGCCCTGATGCACCGGCTCGACCTGACGACCCTTCAGCTGGTGTGGCGGGAGGGCGACACGGTCTTCCACGTCCGCGCCCCGTTCCCGGTCGGCGGCGTGGTGGAGGACCCGGCGACGGGCGCCGCGGCCGCCGCCTTCGGCGCCTACACCCGCGCCCTGGGCCTGGTCACCGCCCCGGTGACGCTCACCCTCCACCAGGGCCACGACCTCGGCCGCCCCGGCCTGTTGACGGTGGACCTCCGGTCCGGCGACCCCCGCTCGCACGTCAGCGGCACCGCCACCCGGATCTCGGCGACGGACGCCTGAGGACGCGGGGGCCCGGGGCGCGGACCGGCGCCGGGGCGTGCGGGTGCGGGTGCGGGGCGAACGCGGTGGCCCGGCGCGCGCTCACCCGGCGCCCGGCAGGCCCCCTCCCGGCCCCCCGCACCGCGGCTCACAGGACACCGTGATCTCGCTCTGCCCGGTGCCACCGCCCGCCCCGCCCTCCCGGTGCCCCGCACCGAAGGTGTCGTCCCGCCATCCGAGCAGCGCCGACGCCACCACCACTATCAGCACCAGCACCACGAAGATCAGCAACGGCCGGGCCCGCACCAGCAGTTGACGCACCCGGCCGGGCCCGCGGTTCGCCGTCCGGCCCCCCGCGCCCCTCCCCGGCACCGTCCCCGCCCGCGTCCTCGTCCCCGGACCGCGGTGCCGCCCCAGCGCCCGCGCGATCCGTCTCTTCCAATACACCAGCCGGTAGTAGTGCTTCAGCACCTCGGCTCCCCCTCGTGTGACTGCACGGGAAGCCACGAGGGTACTGCCCGCCGGCGCCCACGGCGCCCGCCCGTGCCGGCAACGGGCCCGCCCGCCCCGATGGACACCCGGCGGCCCGGTGACCGGCACGGCCGCGGAGACGGCGACCGGCCTCCTCATGACAACGGCCCCGCTCCGACCCCCTGAGCAGGCGGGGGCGGAACGGGGCCGGAACGGCACCCGCCGTCAGCCGAGGCCGGGCAGCCCCTTGGTGGACAGGGCGCCGGTCGCCGCCTTCCCGGACAGCGCGTCCGTCACCGCCTTCCCCGACAGCGCACCGGTCAGCCCCTGGCCGCCCTTCCCCGGCAGCCCGTCGGTCAGCCCCTGGCCGCCCTTCCCGGGCAGCGCGTCGGTGGGCAGTCCGCCGAGCAGTCCGCCGTCGGCGGTGGCCGCCTGCGCCGTCTGTCCCAGCAGGTCCCCGGCCGCACCGGCCGCCGCGCCCGCCGTCTCCGCCGCCGGCGGCGTCACCCTGGCCGCGGCCCCGCCGACCGCCGTGGTCTCCGCGGGCACCACCTTGTCGACGGCCTTGCCCTGGACCCCGCCCGCGACCTGCGTGGCCTGCTGCGCGGCCCCGTCCGCCACACTCCCCAGGGCCCCGGGGTCCACGTTGCTCAGCCCGCCCAGGTCGGGGGTCTTCGGTACGTCGGCGGCGTGGGCTCCGGCAGCCGACCCCAGCGTCATCGCAGCCGCGGCCATGCCCACTGCCGTCAGAACTCGTCGCATCAAGGCTCCTCAAGGAATGAGATGTGCTTGTGTGATGAGAACGATGAGCTGCGCACCCGGACACGCCCGATCCCCACCGGTGCGGCGCGCAGGACGGAGAGGGGGCGGACGCGTCGGCACACACGCCGGGACCGGGCCGAGCGTGCGCCCGAACGCCCGAAGCCCCTGCCCTCCCCCACGAACCTCCTGGTCAGCGGCGGTTCTGCGGTACCAGTGAGGTCGTCAGCGTCGCGTTCGGCGCCAGGCGGGCGAGGACGGGACGGCCGGCGGAATCGGTGGCCAGGGCGGCGGCGCCGACCACCGCGCCGGTGAGGGTCTGCCACCGCGGGGCGTGCCCGGCCCCCAGGGTGGCCAGGCTGGTGGTGCCGTCGTTGTTGCCGGCGGCCAGGAGCACGTCGCCGGCCACGGGATGCAGGGCGAGGACCCCGTAGCCGCGGGCGACCAGACCGACGTGCTCGCCCTGCCAGGTCGCGCCGCCGGCCGGCAGCCGATGGACCAGCGGGCGGGCGGACTTGGCCTCGCGGAAGGCGAGGAGGAGCGAACCGTCCGGCCGGGCCAGCGCGGTGGGCGGGTCCGCGGGGCTCGGCAGGCCGGTACGGCGGAGGAAGAACCTCCCACCGGGGTGCTCCTGCCGCCAGTGGTGGACGGTGTTGTGCCCGGACCCGAAGACATGGACGCACCCCTTGCCGTCGGTGACGGCGGAAAGCCCCTCCTGGACCTCGGCGGGGTCCAGGTCCGTCCAGTCGCTCCAGGTGCCGTCGGCGCGCCGTTGACGGGCGGAGACGCCCTTGGCCCAGTTGCGGGCGAAGAGCCACGTCGTGCCGTCGGCGCCCCGGGCCACGACGGGACCGCCGACCCGGCGGCCGTGGTCGGGGGTGCGGTCGGGGGTGCCGAGCGAGGCCCAGGGGCGGAACGGGCCGCCCCGGCGCGGCTGTTCGGCCATGACGATCTCGCGGCGGTTGTCCGCCGCCCTGGGGCCCAGGGCGGCGATGCGTTCGGCGAACAACTGCCAGCGGCCGTCCTCGGTGAGGGTGGCGGACAGCCCCGGCAGCAGCCCGTCGCCGCCCAGGGGTTCCGGCGTCGTCCAGGTGCCGTCGCCCTTGCCGGTCCGCTGCCATCTGACGGCCTGCCCGGCGAGCACGGCGAAGGCGGTCAGTCGGCCGTCGGGGCCCTGCCGCACCTGTGGGGCGGCGGTGGGATAGCGCAGGCTGGTGCGCTGGAGCCAGCCGGTGCGGTAGGAGCGGTTCCGGCCGACGTCGTAGTCTCCGCAGCCGGCGGGGAAGTCGCAGGAATCCGGCGCTCCGCCATAGGCGTTGAGCGCCTCGGCCTTGTCGCGGACGAGCTGCGCGGGAAGGTTGTCGGGCCAGCGCTCGTTGTAGTAGCCGCGGTACGCCATGACGGCGTGCAGACGGCCGTCGCCGGGGCCCTTGTAGCGCGCCAGGGCGGCGTAGGTGAACAGCGCGGCGGCCGTGTGGTCGGGGTGGTCGGAGTAGCCGGCCTGGTCGTGGTGGCGCCGGTGCGCTCCGTCGTGCACCTGCATGTCCGGGTCGGGGTCCAGGGTCCGCACCAGCGTGGGCCGGTACCGGTCGAGGAGCTGGACGAGGACGTCGATCAGCCGGGACCGGGTGATCTTCTGTGCGGCGCGGACCGGGGATCCCGTGCTGACCAGGGTGCTGGTGACCATCGTGGGGTCCGCCCACAGGTCCGGCAGGCCGCGCTTGCGGCCGCGCCCGGCGGCGAAGTGCTGGTGCACGCCCAGGAAGACCAGCTGGACGCCGGTGTGGCCGGCGAGGGTGTTCACCTCGATGAGCGTGCCGTCGGGCAGGGCCAGCGCCTGCACCCCCCAGCCCGCGTGCGGGTCGCCGGTCGCCATGAGCGCGTACGCCTGGCGCAGGCCCTGGCGGCGGGCGCCCGCGTACATGGCGAGATTGGGCTTGGGCCGCGGCTGGCCCGGCACCTTGTTGAGGCCGCCGGTCTCGCCGCAGTTCAGGTAGACGCTGACGAGTTGGTCGTTGGCCCCGATGGTCTGCTGTACCTCCGGGTTCATGAAGTACAGGTCGTCGTCCGGGTGGGCGAGGATCTGCATGACCCGGCTGCCGCTCCGGCCGTCGTCGGCGGCCGCCACCGCGCCGCGTCCGGCGGAGGGCGGGGAGGCCGTCCGCGTGGCGCCGCTGCACCCCGCCGCGGTGAGGGCGACGAGGCCGGCGACGAGGGTGCGGCGGGTGGGCTGTGGTCGCACAGGAGCTCTCTTGTGGGTCAGCGGGGTAGTTCGTAGCGGCTGGGCACCGGGAAGTACGACTCCAGGAAGGGCCGCAGCAGTGCCGTGCTCCGCTCCAGGTCGTCATCCGTGGAGAGGGTGTCGTTGAGGCAGAACACCCCCTTGTCGCGCCGGAGGAGGAGCCGGTCGAGCCGGTTGGCGGTGTTGGGGTGGGCGACGTCCAGGTAGGCGTACTCCACGTCGCCGGGCAGCGCCCGCCGGGTGTGGAAGGCGTAGTAGTGGTACAGGGACGACGGGATGGACAGGTCCGTCCCGCTGCGGAACCGCTGTGCGGCCGTCCTGCGGTGCTGCTCGCCGAACTCCCGCTCGATCTCGCCCAGGACGCTCCGGGTCAGCGCGTGCGGCACATGGCGCATCTTGCGGACCGGGGTCGTGCCGAAGCGCTCCTGTATCAGCGCGCGGTTGTTCTTCCCCGCGACGGAGACCGGTACGTCCTCCGGCGAGGGCGGTCCGAGCGGGACGAGGGCGGGCGAGGGGAAGAACTTGGTCAGCCCGTTGGCGAGGAAGAAGTCCTTGGGGGCCAGCTCGGCGCCGAGGAAGACGTCGTCGTTGAAGTAGAGGAAGTGCTCGGACAGGCCGTCGATGCGGTGGAGTTGGCTTTCGATGGCGTGGGAGTTGAAGGTGGGCAGCAGCGCGGGGTCGTCGAAGATCTCGCGGTGGCTGACGACCTTGATGCCGGGCTGAGAGGTGTCCAGCCAGGCGGGGGTCTGGTCGTCGGTGACGAGGTAGACGTTGCGCACCCACGGGGCGTACATCGCCAACGACCGCAGCGAGAACCGCAGTTCCTCGTGGTCCGCGTAGCGCGCGGCGTTGGCCGCCTCCTCGTGGTACGCCGCGCCGGCGAACCCGGCCCGGCGCCGCTGCCACGCGGGGTCGGCGCCGTCGACCCAGGTGTAGACGACGTCGATGGGGAAGGTGATGTCCTGGGGCACCGCCGTGGTGAACTCCTGACGGGTGCGCACCCGCACCGGTGAGGTGTCCCGGGTCCCGAAGGGGGCGGTGAAGTCGGTCATGGAGACCCGCAGGTAGGGGGCCTCGACTGGCACGGAGTCGGTGATCGCATTGCGCCGCGGGGCGGTCAGCCGGTCGCCCTCGCGCTTCCAGAACTCGATGTCGCAGCCGTGTTCCGGGCCCAGCACGAGGCGGTGGGCCGGGTCGGTGCGGTACCAGAACAGGCGCAGCGACGTGGCCTTGGCGTAGCGCCGCCAACTCGCCAGCCGGTAGGCGGGCATGACGCGCCCGCCGCTCTCGCCGCGCGGGCCGAAGTACACGGGGCGCGTCCGGCAGAGGTCGGCGAGGGCCCGCAGCACGCGCCCCCGGTCCTCGGCGGAGACCGCCACCGTGGTCCCGCCGGACTCGGCGCGCACACAGAAGTGGTCGACGTCCGCGGCCTCCAACGCGGCGGTGATCGCGCCCAGGTTGGCGCGGCGGGCCGTCTCCGGCGAGAGCCGCTCCTCGACACAGGCGATCCGCGGACGGCCGTCCACGGCCAGGACGACACCTTCCGAAGCCTCGACCAGGACGCGGTGCTGGACGGCGTGGCCGGCGCAACCCACCCGCTGGACGCTGCGGCCGACGGCCGCGGCACTGACGAACCGCTTGACGCTGCGCCGCATTTCGGGGGAGTACCGGCCGGCTATCGCGCGCCGCATCCGCGTGGGAACGACCTTGCGGTAGACGGCGACCACGGGCGACGCCTCGGTGTTGACCCCGCCGTCGCCGCCGGGAACCGCGCCGGTCGCGCGCGGCTCGGGCTGGCGTCCGGCTGCTGCTGCGCGCTGCTCCGTGGGCCGCACGCTCTCGATCTGCTTCATTCCCTCTTGCAATCCCCCGGCCACGAAGACCGTTTTGCGGCAAATGACGTAATCTTTACAAGTACACTACCTTTAGCACGAAACGTAAATGAACGGTAAGGTGATCTTGCTTCACCGTCACGGAAGAGGGCGAATCGGGCGATGTGGATGCATCTGGTGCGAGTGATTCGAATCACGTGATCCTGGTGAATCAGGTGATTTCTTTGCCGTCGCCATGCACATGCCCGACACTGGGCGCCGGCCACCGCGCCGAGAGGAGAGATGACGAAGCGCCATGAGTGAAGCCCTGCTGTCCCATGCAGTGGCGGCGGCCAAGCGCGCCCGCCGCACCGCGGGCCGGGTCCGACGCCGTGTGGAGCAGATCAACACCGTCCCGGTGCTCGGCGCACGCGCCCGCCCCCGACCGGCCCTCCGCCCGGCGCACCTCTCGGTACTCGTCGGCCGCACCCTCAACCTCGCGGTGCCCTGGCCTCCGGGCGCCGCCGCCGTGACGGAGGCCCGCCTCGTACTGGAGCGCCGGGGCCGGTGGCAGAGCATCCCCCTGGAACGGGAACCGCAGCCGGACGGCCGGCTCCTGCTCACCGCCACCGCGCCGTTGCGCCACGCACGGCACGACGACACCGCCGCCCCCGGCCCCCGACTCGACGACGGCATCTGGCGGTTGACCGTCGCGGCGATCGGCGCCGACGGGCAGGAGACCCGCTACGGGATCGCGGCACCCGACGTGCCGGCCTCGGACGGCCCCACGCTCCCCTCCCCGCCCAGCGCGACCAGCGGTGCCTCCTTCCGACCCGTGCGGTCCCTCGACGGCCACGCCATGCTCAAGGTGACCGGGCCGCGCGAGCACGCCGAGCTGATCCGCTTCGACCTGCGCTGGGACCGGGTCACCGTGCACGGCCGCCTGATCGCCGCCGGCTCACCGCCCGACGACTACGCGGTGGAGGCGGTGCGCCGCGGCTCGGGAACGGTCCTCGCCATCACCCCCGTCTGGGACGGCGACCGCTTCGTCTTCGACGTGCCGCTCGCCGCCATGACCCGCGGCGTCGCGCCCCAGCGCATGTGGGACTTCCAGCTGCGCCGCGGACGGACCCGCATCAGGATCGCGCGTCGACTGACCGACGTGCGCCGCCCCAAGAAGGTCTTCCGCACCCCCTTCCGGACGATCGCGACGGAGGACGGCGCGCTCCTGCGCGTCCACGCCCACCTCTCCGCGGCCGGCACCTTCGCGGTCAGCTGCGCCACCTTCCCCACCACCGAGGATTCCGCCTGATGAAGATCACGTTCCTGCTCACCTGGGGCGACGAGATGGGTGGCACCGAGATGGCCACCTACACCCAGGCGGCACATCTGGCGCCGCGCCACGACGTCGAGGTCCTGAGCGTCCTCAAGACGCGGGAGGAACCCTTCTTCACCGCCGGGCGCGCGATCCCGCGCCGGTATTTGGTCGACCGCACCGGCCCGTACGGCCGCCCGGTGCGCGACAGCGGCCTGGACGAGCAGGCGTGCCGCACGCTCACCTCGCTGCCCAGCGAACTGATCAAGCCGGCCTGGGAGGCCACCTTCGACCGGCTCACCGACATCGAGATGACCGCCGCGCTGGGCTCGCTGGACACCGATGTGCTGGTCACCACCACGCCCGCGCTGATGGCCGCCGCGGCCGAGCTGGTGCCCTCCCGCGTCGTCACGGTCCACCAGGAGCACCGCGCGTCCCAACTGCGCGGCGTCAGCGGCGAACCGCTGCTGGTGTACGCGCCCCGGATCGACGCGCTGGTCTCCCTGACCGAGCGCACCAACGACTGGTTCGCCGATTCGCTCGGCGCCACGGCTCCCGAGCTGGCGGTCGTCCCCAACGCCGTCCCCAGCGGCTTCCGGCCCCGCTCCGACCTGGACGGCCAGACCATCGTGCTGGCCGCCCGCATGACGCCGGAGAAGCAACTCGACCACGCCATCGAGGCGTTCGCCACCCTCGCCGACCAGCACCCCGACTGGACGATGCGCATCTTCGGCGACGGACCGCAGGAAGTGCGGCTGCGGCGCATCATCGACGGCCTGGCCCTGCACGACCGCGTCGAGCTCCTGGGCCGTTCACCGGAGATGGAGCAGGAGTGGGCCAAGGCCGGCCTGGCCCTGCTGCCCTCCCGCAACGAGGCGTTCCCGCTGGTGCTGCTGGAGGTCTTCGCCGCCGGTGTGCCGGTCATCGCCTACGACATCGTCACCGGCCCGGCCGAGATCGTCCGGCACGGCGTCGACGGCCTGCTCGTCCCGGCCGGCGACAAGGACTCCCTCGCCGTCGCCATGGACAAGCTGATGGGCGACGACGAGACCCGCCGGGCCTACGGCAGGGCCGCCCGCGAGGGCGTCCACGAGCGCTTCTCGGCCGAGCTGATCACCGCGCGCTGGGAGGAGCTCTTCACCCGCCTGGTGGCCCGTCGCGAGGATCCCCGACGGCTGGCCGACCGCGCCGACCGCACCGCCCGCCGCATCGCGGCCGGCGGCAGCCGCAGCTTCAACGTGGCCGCGCCGATCAGCGTGCTCTCCGGCTCCGCGGACGAGCAGAAGGCGCGCGAGGTGCTGCTCCAGGCGCAGGACCGCACCGGCGCCCTGGTGCGCTCCGCGGGCCGGCTGGCGGAGGTGCGCGACGACGTCCTCGCGCCGCGCATGGCCGAGTGGAACCTGGAGATCGCCACCTCCGCGCTGGCCGCGCACGGCATCCCCTACGTCCTGCTGCGCGACGGCGGAACCTCCTACCGCGTCGCCGTCGAGGTCGAGCGTCGCGAGCAGGTCCTCGAAGCCCTCGCCGCGGAGCTCCACGGCAAGCCCGTCTACGCGGAACTGATCACTCCGCGCGGGGCGGCACCCGGAGCCGTGCTCGCCGAACGGCTGCGCGAGGCCGGCGACGTGGCGGGCCTGCGCGTCTTCAAGCCGCTGACCACCGAGAGCCGCACGCTGCGCTACGGACCCGCGTTCGGCTGCACCGTGGAGTTCTGGACCGAGAACGCCGAGGACGAGGAGATGCCCGGCTGGCGCAGCACCCCCCGCGGCTCCACCCTCCTCGGCCCCCGACTGCCCTCGCTGGAGGCGGACGCGACCCTGCGCGTCGGCGAGCGCGACCACCCCACCCTGGCCGGCTTCACCGACCGCCTCATGTGGGACGTCACCTTCCCCGTCGACGTCGTCTACACCTGGGTCGACGACAGCGACCCGAAGTGGCGCGCGCGCCGCGACGCCGCCAAGCGCGCCGCGGGACTCGCCGACGGCGGCGCGGACAGCGGTGACGTGCGCTTCCGCAACCGCGACGAACTGCGGTTCTCGCTACGGTCGTTGGCGATGTACGCCCCGTGGGTGCGCAACGTCTACCTCGTCACCGACGACCAGACCCCCGCCTGGCTGGACACCTCCCGGCCCGGCATCAAGGTCGTCAACCACCGCGAGATCTTCGACGACCCCGCGCTGCTGCCCACCTTCAACTCCCACGCCATCGAAAGCCAACTCCACCGCATCGACGGCCTGTCCGAGCACTTCCTCTACTTCAACGACGACGTCTTCCTCGGACGTCCGCTCACCCCGCGCTCGTTCTTCGACAGCAACGGCATGGCGTACTTCTTCCGTTCGCCCACCGCCGTCCCGCCCAGCCCGCTCGCCGAGGACGACGAGGGGTACTTCGCCGCGGCGAAGAACAACCGCGGCCTGCTCCAGCGGGAGTACGGACGGACCGCCACCCACGGCTTCCTGCACGCCCCGCACCCGCTGCGGCGCAGCGTGCTGGCGGAGATCGCCGAGAAGTTCCCGGAGGAGATCACGGCCACCGCGGCCAGCCGCTTCCGCGCGACCACGGACCTGTCCGTGGCGTCCTCGCTGCACCACCACTACGGCTATCTGACGGGGCGCTCCACCCCGGCGTCCCTGTCATGCTCGTTCGTCAACGCGGGCGACTACACCCACCACACCAGGCTCAGCCGGATGCTGGCCACCCGTAGCCACGGCGTGTTCTGCATAGGCGAGTCGGCGGACGCGGAGGTGCCCGCCGACGAGCAGGACCGCGTGCTGCGCGCCTTCCTCAGCGCGTACTTCCCGGTGCGTTCGCCGTTCGAACGGGCCTGATCCGCCGCTCCGACCGTCCGCCCACCCGTCGGACACGCACCAGGGGCTGTCCGACGGGTCAGGGTCGGACAGGCCGGACAGGCCCTAGGCCGAGTCGGCCGCCCGGGCGTGCTCCGGTGTCCGCTCGTCCTGCGCGGCGTGCGCCACAGCGGGCTGCGGCGGGGGCGGGGTGGTGGCGGGCCGGGCGTGCCGGCGGCGCGGTGCGACGTTCCGGCGGACGTCGTCGATGCCTCGACGCATCGTGGTGCGCAGCCACTTGCCGAGGGGGCGTTCGACGAAGCGGTGGATGAACCAGGCGGCCACCAGCATGAGTGCGACCACCGAGGCCACCAGGACCGGCGCGGGAATCCTGTTCCGGAAGTGGTGGATGAGGGTCATGCCGATGTTCATGTGGATGACGTAGAGCGGGTAGGTGAGGGCTCCCGCGGTGGTGAGCCACTTCCACTGGATGCGGTCGAAGGCACCGAGCGCGATCGCGCCGACGACGGCGAAGGCCGCGATGATCAGGAAGCGGGCGGGCCAGGTGGGCAGGGCGTCCACGGCGGCCTTGCCGAGGTTGGTGGCCAGGCGGTAGTCGATATAGCGCTGGGCGAGCAGCAGTTGCAGGAGCACGATCGCCCACAGGATCGCGTTCGGCCGGAAGCGCCGCATCAGATAGAAGGCGATACCGGCTATGAAGAACGGCGCGTACTGCGGCATCGCGAACGCGGTGAGCAGGGGTGTGTTCATGACCGGGGCGAGCGCGGCGGCCGCGGTCCATACTCCGCACAGGATCAGGCAGTTGCGGTAGGTGACGCCGAACAGCACCACCACGACCATGATCAGGTAGAACTTGAGCTCCACGAAGAGCGTCCAGTACACCGGATCGACATTCGGCGTGTTGTTGCCGCCCTGCAGCATGGTCAGATTGGTGATCACCGTGTCCCAGCCACGGAGAGAAGCGACTTCCGGCCACATCTTCACCACCAGGACGGTGAGCAGAATCCCGACCCAGTAGGCGGGGAACAGCCTGGTCAGACGGGAGACGGCGAATTCGCCCAGCGTGCGGCCCCACACGCTCATGCAAATGACGAAGCCGCTGATCAGGAAGAAGACCTCCACGCCCAACCACCCGTACTGGGCGAGCCGGTGGGCGGTCGGGAAGATCGTGTCCGTGCCGTGGCCCCATGGTCGGGCCAGGGCGACGTAGTGGTAGAAGACCACCATCAGCGCGGCAAGCAACCGCAGCCCGTCCAGTACGGCAAGCCTGTTCCCTATGCGACGCTCGGCCATTGCGTATCCCCCGTAGCGCCCAGGTCAGGGGCGCCCCATGGTCGAAGTAGCTCACCACTTCCGGTCAACCGGTGAGCGAGTTGTCCACTTTTCATGCTTACACAGACCACAGGACGGCCAACACCCGTTCCATGTGGCAAAAACCACAGCGCGAATACTGAACGCACACGGGCGTTCCGGACTCCGCCCCCTCCTTTTTTCCGCGCGCCTCGACCGGACCGGCACCCACCGCACGGCCCGGAACGACCGCCCAACTCCAGCCGGACCGGCATCAGTTCTTTGGGGCGACTGATTTTCCCCAATCTCCCCAGGGGCAGGAATGTGGATATCGCTTCGGTCACCCGCACCCATTTCCACCCCCGTCCCCATTCCCATTCCCATTCCCGTCCCCGCGCTGACACCCGCGCCCATGAATTCCATGACGCCCTTCGACGCACTCGATCCGCCGGGCGGAGGCGGGGGCGGGGCGGGCACCGAGCGGTTGCCGCCGGGGCGCCGGAGGGAGCGTCCGGGCAACTTCCCCTCATTCAGGGGCGGTTGAGACATGAAGGGAATGACGATCACATCTGTCCCTTTTTGAATGGACAAGATCAACTACGGCACGTAGGTTCCTTATGCGCAGGTGCCGCCTCGGGGGCGGCCCCTGCGCACGCCAACGCAACGAACCTGAATCCACGGGGGATTTCGCATGTCCCACCTGCCCGGCGCACCATCGCCGTCGCCGCCACCACCGCCGCCCGGCTGGTCCGCCCCACCTGCTCCACCCGCCCCACAGGCCGTTCTCCGCTCGCCCGTCGGACTCTCCAAGGCCGTGATGATCCTGCTCGGCCTCGTCATCGTGACCGATGCGTTCGCGGTGTGGCAGGGCAACCACTGGTACCGGCTGAGCGGCCGGCTCCTACAGGACTTCGGCTCCGTCACGTCGCGGGAGATCTCGGCGGCGGACACGCTGTACCGGGCTTCCGGGATCATGCAGGACGCGGCGTCCGTCGCGACCGCCGTGCTCTTCGTCGTCTGGTTCCACCGGACCCGCGTCAACGCCGAGGTCTTCGCCCCCGACGGCCATGAGAAGAAACGCGGTTGGGCGATCTGGGGCTGGCTCGTGCCGGTGGTCAACCTGTGGTTCCCCCGACGGATAGCCCTCGACATCTGGGACGCCAGTGCCGACCGGAACTCCCATTCCACGGCCCTGCTCAACTGGTGGTGGGCGCTGTGGGTCGCGAATCTGCTCTTCGGGCGCGTCGCCGGTCGGTTCTACGCACGGGCCGAGGGCCTGGACGAGATCAGGGGCGCGGTCGCCGGGCTCATGGCGAGCGACCTCGTCGACCTCGCGGCGGCCGTTCTCGCCGTGTTCTTCGTGCTGCGCCTCACGCGCATGCAGCACGAGAAGGCACTGCGGGGGCCGGGGCCGGCTGCCTGACCCACCGAGCGCGAGCGACCGGGACGTCATCACGTGATGTGGCTCGGCTTCGACTTCGACATGGACGGCTCCGCCGCTCGCTGCCTGCGGGCCCTCGCCCCCCCCGGTGCGACGCGGTGACGGAGCCGCCGTCGCCGCTCGCCCAGGCGGCCACGCCGGTCGTCGACGCCATGCCGCCAGTAGAGGACCGCTGCTGTGCACGGGCCGTCAATGCCCTCCCCTGGGGGGCTTGCAGTCGGTGCCGTCGGGGTATCCGGCGAACGCGTTCGCCTCGATGAAGTGGGGGTTGACCTTGCCCTCGATGCACAGAGCGGATCCGTCGACGAGGAATCCGACGCCGGGATCAACGGCGTAGGACTCCGCCTTCGCGGCGGGGTAGCCGAGAGCGGTGAGTGCGCGGCGGGTGCTGTCCGCGCTGATGTCGTTGTGCGTGCGCAGGGGTTCGAGCGCGTTCCTGATGCGCGCGACGGCGGCGATTCCGTCGCAGCGGCCCTGGCCGTGGAGGGGCAACGGGTCCCGAAAGCCGTGGTTCTCGGCGTAGTGGTCGGAAGGGGGCGTGGCGGGTCCCGACGTACCTGCGGTGTGCGCCGGAGCCCTGCTGGGGCTTTCGCCGGGACAGGGGAAGTCCACCGGCGCGCTCGGCCTGCTCGGCTCGGACGCCGCGGCGCGCGAAGGGGCGCCGGCGGCGACGTCGTGTCCGGGCCGCTCGGTTCCGCATCCCGCGGTGAGCAGGGACAGCACCGCTATCGACAGTAAGCCGATCCGCGCTCCGGTATTCCTGGTCATGGCCATGCGGCCATCTTGTCCTGCAGTGCGGACGCCGGTCATGAGTAGTTCTACTCATGCACTCTGTCCATGTTTGCGGCAGGCGCACCCTCGCCGCCTCCGGGGCCGCACGCCGGACGCCGAGCACCTCAGCAACGAGCGACGGACGAGAACCCCAAATATCCGAATTCACCTTCGGAGGGCGTTCTGTATGATTTGCGATTCGACAGCAACCGCTCGGCCGACGGGCGCGGACCGCGCCCCGTGCGCCCTCGTGCCGCGGGTCGTCGGGCTCGTACCTCCAGGACGTCCACTCCATGTCTTCGCACCCGCACGCGCACCCCGACGACCGGCCCTCGCTGCGGGCGGCGCACCTGAGCGTCCTCGCGCACCCCGACGACGACCTGTACTTCATGAACCCGGAGGTCCTGCAGGCGATCCGCTCGGGGGCGCCCACGACCAGCGTCTATCTCACCAACGGCGAGTCCGACGGTCGCAATCCGCACCCGTGGGAGCCGCGCGACCAGGTGCCGGTCGACCGCGCGGCGTACGCCAAGGCGCGGCAGAACGGCCTGCTGGGCGCGTACGCCGCGATGGCGCTGGCCGACCGCACCGCGCGGTGGACGCGCACCGCGCTACGCGGGCCGCACGAGACGGTGCTGGAGATGTGCCGGCTGGAGCGCGCCCCGCACGTCACGCTGGTCTTCCTCAACCTCCGCCAGTACGCGCCCGAGGACCCCCAGGTGCGGCTGCGCACGCTGTGGACGGGGCAGGCCCCGTCCCTGCGCACCATCGTGCCGACCGGCGGCGCGGTCGAGGCGGAGTGCGGCTACGACCGGGACACGCTCATCGACGTGCTGGCCGGACTGCTGGAGCACTTCCGCCCCACGGCCGTCCGCATCATGGATCCCGACCCCGACCACCAAGAGCACAACGCGCAGTTCCCGCAGCGGCACGACTACGGGGACCACTCCGACCACCAGGACCACACCTACGCCGCGCTGTTCTCGCTGGAGGCGATCGAGCGCCACCGCTCCTCGGGGACGGCCCGGCCGTTCACCGTCACGTCCTACCGCGGCTACTACAACGAGCGCTGGCCGCACAACCTCGGTGTGTACGCGAGCTCGTGCAAGGAGCACTACCTCAACGTCTACGGCGCCGCCGACGGCTACGACTGCGGCGACCCGGCCGGCAGCGGCGACTACTCGGTCGGGTTCGGCGCGCGGGGCACCGGCTGGGTGCAGAGCACCACGCACCGGTACGCCGGGGGCACCGACTGGCTCCGGCGCGACGCCGGCGGGCGGCTGTCGGCCTTCGGGGTGCTGGGCGGCGAGGCCGTGATGTGGCAGGAGTCCGGGCCGGGCACCGGGCAGTGGGGCGGCCCGTGGCGGCTGGGCGGCGGGCCGCTGGCGCCCCAGCTGTCCGTGTGCGCCACCCCGGACGGGCGGCTGCACGTCGTCGGCCTGCGGTACGCGGCCCTGGGGGCGGGCGCCGACGCGCACCGCCGCCAGCTCGTGCATCTGGCGCAGACCGAGCCCGGCGGCGCGTTCGGGCCGTGGCGGGACCTGGGCAACCCGGCCGACTCCGCGCACCGCGTACGGCAGTTGGGGGCGCCGGTGACGGCGGTGGACGGGCAGGGCCGGCTGCATGTGTTCGCGCGCAACTGGGGCAAGGGCGTCAGCTCTCGGGTGCTGGAACCGGCGGGCGGCTGGAGCGAGTGGATCGATCTGCGCGGCTCGCAGCTCCAGGAGGGGCTGAGCGCGGCGGTCAATCACGACGGGCGGATCGAGTTGTTCGCGCCCGCCCGCGACCGGGTGGCCCATTGGGTCCAGGACGAGGACGGGCCGCTGCTGCGTCTGACGCCGCGCTTCAAGCTGTCCACGCCCGCGGGGGCGACGGGCAGCGCGGTACAGGCCAACGGGCGGGTGATCGCGATCTACCGCAAGCCCGAGCGCGCGGTGACGCTCGTCGGACGGCAGGGCGACCCGGGCGGCGGCTGGCCGCACGGTCCGCAGAGCCGGGGCGGGCGCGGCGGTTACGGCCCGGTCGCGGCCACCGCCCTGACGACCAGCGGGATGGAGGACTGTGCGCTGCTCGCCGCCCGCAACGACTTCGGCGGGGTCAGCTGCGCGGTCCTCACCCCCGACGGGGCGAACTGGGCCGACCTCGACCTGGACGGCATCGCGGGCGGCCTGATCGGGGCACCGTCGGTGAGCACGGACTCCCTCGGGCGGGGCATGGTCGGCGCGATCGGCGCCGATGCCCATCTGTACGTCGCCCGGCAGACCACCCTGGCGGCACCGGTGTTCTCGCCGTGGCTGAGGGTCGGTTGAGGGTCGGCTGAGGCAGTGGACGGGGCCGACGCGCCCCACCCCCCTCCCCCCTTATGTCGCTTCTGCTCCTCTCGTCACCGATGGCAGGGTCACTCCGACTTGATACAGCTGATCCTCATTCGTTACCTACACGGCGTCCGATTTGCCTGAATTGATAATTAGGTTCCAATAAGGGCCTTGTTAGGGTTTCACGGGTTTACGTAGAACAGACGACTCCTTGACCGATGGATGACGTGTTGGACGCATGAGAGGCATTGATCGGCAACTGATCGCTCGTTCGCCGTCCACCCCGCTCCACGCCGGCGCGGCCCCGCGCCGCGCCCCTTTCCATGGCGGTGTCGCCGTCGCCGCGCGCCGCCAGGTCGCCGGTTGCGCCCGACTGTTCATCCGCCCCCACCCCCACGACGAATACGGCCCATTGAGTTCCAAGTCCCGTGCCACGGCTGCCGTGAAGCACCTCAGGAAGCCGTCGGCGCTGCCGCGCGCGGCCCGGCGCAGGTTGATCGCCGCGCTCGCGCCGGCCCGCGCCCGGCTGATCGCGAAGGTCTGCTACCCGGTGCGCTCCCGCTGGTCCGCCACCGTGCGGTACGCAGCCGTGCTCGACGGCCACACGCTCAGCCTGCACGCCGTGCTGCCGCCCGGCGTGCGCGAGGGCGTCGAGGGCCGCGCGGCCCAACTGACCGTGTCCCGGAGGGGGAAGCGCCACCGGGTTCCGGTCCGGGTCTACCGCGACCGCGACAGCCGCCTGGTCATGGACGCCACGGTGCTGCTGGGCTCCGACCTCGACGGCGTGCCGGTGCGGCCGGGGCGTTGGCGGCTCACGCTCGTGCTGCGCGGACCGCGCGGGCGCAAGCACATACCCCTCGCGCTCGCCGTGCCGCCGCCCCCGTACGGCGGCCCCACCCGGCCCATGACGACCTGTCCGCGGACGGGCATGCGGCACCGCGCGGGCCGCACCGTCACCGGGCGCCTGCGGCTGGTGTGCGCGACGCCGGCCGCGCAGGCCGAGGTCGCCCGTACCGAACTGCGCTACACCGGCGCGGACGTGGAGTTCCGGGTACTGGGCACCCGGCGGTCGCGCTGGGAGGTGGAGTTCGCCTCGGGCGGTCGGAGCCTGACGCGGCGCGCCGCGCACCTCGGGGACGGGTTGCTGCGCGTCAGTCTGCCCGTGGAGGACATGTTCCCGCGGCGGCCCAAGGAGAACTGGACGCTCTACGCCCGCCCCATCAAGGGCGGGCCGCGCGTCGCGCTCGGCCGCCGCCTGCACGACGTCCGCAACCCGCTGCGGGTCTTCGCCATCCGGCACATCGTGATGGCGGTCGGCGAGGGCCGGATCATGCGCGTACAGCCGCGCTACACGACCGCGGGCACGCTGCGCTTCACCTGCGAGCAGATGCCCGAGATGCACGAGGTACGACGGTGAAGATCACCTTTCTTCTGACATCGGCGGACGCCATCGGCGGCACCGAGCGGGCCATCCTCAACCAGGCGGGCGCGCTGGCCGGCCGGCACGACGTACGCGTGCTGAGCGTCTTCAAGACCTCCGCCGAGCGGTTCTTCGACGCCGACCCGCGGGTGCGCATCGAGCACCTCGTCGACACCAGCGGCGCCACCCCGCGGGTGCTGCGGCCCTCGCAGCTGTCCGCGGAGGCGTGCGCCGCGCTGGCCGCCCAGCCGAGCCAACTCGTCGACCACAGTTGGGAGGCCGCCTTCAACCGGCTCACCGACTTCGAGCTCCAGCACGCGCTGCGCCACACCGACACCGACATCCTGGTCTCCACCACCCCGGCGCTGATGGCCCTGGCCGTCCAGCTCGCGCCGCCCCACGTGGTCACCGTCCACCAGGAGCACCGCGTCTCCGAACTGCGCGGCAGCTCCGGCGAGCCGCTGCTGCGGTTCTCCTCCCAGCTCGACGCGCTGGTGCTGCTCACCCACCGCACCAAGGACTGGTTCGTCGAGGTACTGGGCCAGTGGGCACCGCGGCTGGACGTCATCCCCAACGCGCTGCCCGCCGGCTACCGACCGCAGTCCAGCCGCCAGTCGCGCACCGTCGTACTGGCGGCCCGGCTCGTCCCCGAGAAGCAGATCGACCATGCGCTCCGGGCATGGGCCGTCGTCGCGCGGCAGCAGCCGCTGTGGACGCTGCGGATCTTCGGCGACGGCCCGTCCAGCGGACTGCTGCGCCGCCAGATCGACGAGCTGGGGCTGCACGACTGCGTCCAGCTCAACGGCAACTCCCCGCACATGGCCGAGGAGTGGGCCAAGGCCGGTGTCGCCCTGCTGACCTCCCGCAACGAGGCGTACTCGCTGGTGCTCGGCGAGGCACAGGCCGCCGGCGTGCCCGTGGTGTCCTACGACTGCCCCAACGGTCCGCGGGAGATCATCGCCGACGGCGAGACCGGCCTGCTGGTGCCGCCGGGCGACATCGAGGGCGTGGCCGCCGCGCTGCTGCGGCTGATCGAGGACGCCCCGCTGCGGCACACGATGGGCCGGGCCGCCGCCGGCCACGTCCACCGGATCTCCGAATCGGCCGTCACGGAGCGCTGGGAGGCGCTCTTCCGCGAACTGCTGGCCGCGCGCCGCGGGCCGGGTGCCGCGGCCAAGACCGACCGGCAGGCGCTCCAGGCGGCGACGGCCGGGACCGGCGGCATGCCGCAGACCGCGCCGGTCACCCCCACCGGCGTCACACCGCGCGAACAGCGTGCGCACCAGGAGCGGGTGGCCCGACGCCACCCGGAACTGGTCCTCAGCGGTGGGCAGTTGGCGAAACCGACCGAGACCGCGACACCCTTCGACGTCATGCAGGCCAACCTCGACCTGGTCGTGGGCGCCCTGGAATCCGCGGGCGTCCCGCACCTGCTCGTACGGGACAACGCACTGCGCCACACCGTGGCGGTGCACTCCTCCCAGCGTGAGGCGGTGCTCGCCGCGCTCGCCGCGCACCACCGCGACGCCGCGGTCTACGTGGCGGCGCTCAACGCCCGACAGGCCGTGCAGAGCACCGCCCTGGCGAACCTGGCCGAGCGGGCCGTCGGCCCCCAGCACCCGCTGGTACGCGTCTACCAGCCCGTCACCACGCCCTCGCAGACCCTGCGCTACGGGACGGTCTACGGCTGCGACATCGCCTTCTGGGAGGACGACCCGGAGGACCCCGCGGTCTTCCGCTCCCCGACCCGCACCCGGATCGGGGACACCGTGCCGCGCGACGCGCTGGTGCGGGCCCGGACCACGGTGGCGGGCCGCAGCTACGGCACCATCGAGCCCTACACCCGCACCCTCACCGACGACGTCGGCTTTCCCGTCGACGCGGTCTACACATGGGTGGACGGCAACGACCCCGCCTGGCTGGCGCGCAAGAACGCGGTGCTGTCCGCGCGCGGGCTGGCCCCGGCGGTGGCCGCCACGGACTCCGCGCGCTTCCGCGACCGCGACGAGCTGCGCTACTCGCTGCGCTCCCTCGACATGTTCGCGCCGTGGATCCGCACCATCCACATCGTGACGGACCGTCAGGTACCGAGCTGGCTCGACCTCACCCACCCGCGGGTGCGCATCGTGGACCACAGCGAGATCTTCGGCGAGGACGGCGCGCTGCCGACGTTCAACTCGCACGCGATCGAGAGCCAACTGCACCGCGTCCCGGGCCTGTCGGAACACTTCCTCTACTTCAACGACGACGTGTTCCTGGGCCGACCGCTCCAGCCCCACCTGTTCTTCCACGGCAACGGGGTCGCCAAGCACTTCCTGTCCCCCACGCCCGTCCCCATGACCCCGGTCTCCACCGAGGACGACTTCAACATCAGCGCGGCCAAGAACAACCGCGCCCTGCTGGAGCAGGTCTTCGGACGCACCCTCACCCACGCCTTCCTGCACACGCCGCACCCCCTGCGGCGCAGCGTCCTGGCGGACGTGGCGGCGTACTACCCGCAGGCATGGGCGCGGACCGCGGCGAACCAGCTGCGCAGCCACACCGACATCTCGATCGCCTCCTCGCTGCACCACTACCTCGGCTACCACACCGGGCGCAGCGTGCCCGGCGGCATCAACTGCGGCTTCGTCAACGTCGGTCTGCGCGAGCACCACACCCGCCTCAACCGGCTGCTCATCAGCCGCCCGCACGACGTGTTCTGCCTGAACGACTACCACGACGGGGACGTCCCCGCCGACGAACAGAGCGCCATCCTGGCGGCGTTCCTGCCCAGCTACTTCCCCGTCGCGAGCCAGTTCGAGCGGGGCAGCGCCCGCAACGCCCGCCTCGGCAACGCGTACCGGCGCGCCGCCTGAGGGGCCGCCGACCCTCGTGAGCACGGGACACCAGCCACCTCGTCGCACCCCCTAAGGACACCGACCGCATGAGCAAGCAGACCCGCCGCAAGCCGCGCACCCGCGGCGCGCGCATACGCCGGGCCCTGGGCTGGACCGTCCTGGCCCTCGTGGTCGTCGGCGGCGGACTGGGCTACTGGGCTTACACCCACCTGGCCAACAACCTCAGCACCGTCGACATCAACCAGGCCCTGGGCAAGGACCGTCCCAAGGACGTGGACGACGGTGCGCGCAACATCCTGATCCTCGGATCGGACTCCCGCTCGGGCGCCAACAAGGACCTGGCGGGCGGCGACACGGGCGGCACGGCCCGCTCGGATACCGCGATGGTCGTCCACCTCCCGCAGGGCCGGAAGCGGGCGACCGCGGTCAGCATCCCGCGCGACACCCTCGTCAGCCGCCCCGCCTGCACCACGGCGAGCGGCTCCGCGCTCCCCGCCGCGGACCGCGTGATGTTCAACTCGGTCTACACCAGCGGCGGTCCGGCCTGCGTGGTCAAGACCGTCGAGTCGATGTCCGGCGTGCGCATGGACCACTACGTCGAGCTGGACTTCAGGGGCTTCAAGGGCCTGGTGGACGCCCTGGGCGGAGTGCCCGTCACCCTCGACCGCCCGATCCACGACAAGGAGAGCGGCCTGGACCTCTCGGCCGGGACGCACCGGCTGGACGGCACCAACGCGCTGGCCTTCGTCCGCACCCGGCACGGCATCGGGGACGGCAGCGACCTGGGGCGTATCGGCCTCCAGCAGAAGTTCATCCTCGCGCTGCTGTCCGAGCTGAAACGCCAGAACGTGCTCGGCAACCCCGCCAAGCTCTACAAGACCGCCGACGCCGCGACCAAGGCGCTCACCACGGACTCCGAACTGGGCTCGCTCCCCAAGCTCGCCGACTTCGCCAGATCCCTCAAGGGCCTGGACACCTCGACGATGGAGACCGTGATGCTCCCGGTCGACTACGACACCACCGACCCGAACCGCGTGGTCGCCGCCGAGCCCCAGGCACGCGACCTGTGGAAGGCCCTGCGCGAGGACCGCCCCGTCCCCGCCGGCTCCAAGAGGTCGCCGGCGCACGGGGGTTAGGGCGCTTCTGATGGATCTCCGTGGAAGAAGGAGCGGCGCCTGGTGCGTGCGATCGCAAGGCGCCGGGATGTCTTCATAGCGGAGCTATGGGGGCATTTCGGCAACGCCGCGAGCGTGCGTGGCAGGCGCCGCGACGCCGCGGAGATCCATCAGAAGCGCCCTAGGTGTATTGCCCTGTGAGGTTGGGGACGCGGCTGGCGGGTGGTTGGCCTGCGAGTGCGGTGTGTCCGCGGTGGTGATTGTAGGTGTGTAGCCATTGTGGGAAGGCTTCGCGTCGTTCGGTTTCCGAGCGGTAGGGGCGGGCGTAGGCCCATTCGTCGAGCAGGGTGCGGTTGAGGCGTTCGACTTTGCCGTTGGTCTGGGGTCGGTAGGGCCGGGTGCGCTTGTGGGTGATCCCGGCCGCTGCCAGCGCGTCCCGCCAGTCGTGTGAGCGGTAGCAGGAGCCGTTGTCGGTCAGGACCCGCTCGACGGTGATCCCTGCCTGGGTGAAGAACGCCTGGGCGCGTTGCCAGAAGGCGGTGGCGGTCTCTTTGCGCTCGTCGGTGTGGATCTCGCTGTAGGCGAGGCGGGAGTGGTCGTCGACGGCGGTGTGGATGTAGCTGTAGCCGGCGTTCGAGCGGGTCTTGCGGCCTGCTTGCCGGCCGAGCGCCTTGTGGCCGCCGCCGTCGGGAATGTTGCCGAGCTTCTTGATGTCCACGTGCACCAACTCTCCTGGTCGTTCACGCTCGTAGCGGCGTATCGCACGGCCGGTGGCACGGTCGAGGTGGGACAGGCGGGCCAGACCGAAGCGGGTCAGGACGCGGTGCACGGTGGACGGCACCAGGTGGAGCAGGCCCGCGATGCGGGCGGGGCCCCACCGGCGCAGGAGGCGGACCTTGATGATCCGCCGTTCGGTGCGGGTCGGGGTTCGTCCCGGGCTGCGGTGCGGGCGGCTGGAGTGGTCGGCCATGCCCGCCTCGCCGAGCTGACGGTAGCGGTCTGCCCATCGCTGGGCCGTGGTCGGGGAGACCTGGAAACGTTCGGCTGCCCTGCGCAGGGGCCAGCCGTCCTCGACCACACAGCGGGCCAGGCGCAGGCGTCCGGTCTCGGTCAGGGGTGCATTACGGTGGGGCATGAGGGCCTTTCTGTCGGTGTAGACGTCGCAATCCACACCGAACCGGAAGGCCCTCACCCGTTCAAGATCCCCCAGCCGAGACCTGGCTCACCCGTCCACAACCTCCCCGGACAGAACACCTAGGGCGCTTCTGACGGGCGGGAGGGACGGCTGCCGACGAACAGCCGTCGTCCGCCGGATCGTTCAGAACTTCTGCTGTTCGGCACCTGGCGGAAGGAAGCAGCTGGTGCTGACGGAGAGCCGAAGCGTATCCGCCGGCTTGACGGTGTCGGCGATGATCAGGAAGCGCTCCGTCGTGTTCCTCCCGTACAGCGTGACCGCGGGCTGGTCCTGGTCCTCCGTGTAGTCCGAGACGTCCACCCCGTGGCCCTTCAGCGCGTCCCGGAGTTTCCTGACCGCCGCGATGTGCTCCCCGGCCGGAAGATGCGCATAAGCGGCGTAGGTGAGGGTGAATCTGCCGTCGGTGGCCACCTCGTCCCCCTTCCCCACACAGTCTTCGAAGTGCGTGCGGGGGGAGGGCCCATGGGCGAGGTCGACCCCCGCGAAGTGCGCCATGGTCGCGGTGTACCGCTTGGCCCAGGCCAGCGTGTCCGCTCTGCTCTTGCGTGGCAGCGGGGCGTTGATGTCGTCGGTCGGTCGGGACATGCAGGCTCCTGTGAGGAGGGCGGTCAGGGCTGTCAGCGCCACGGCACGCAGGCCGTTCTTGCGGTGAATGGTCAGCGGCACGAGGGGATCCGATCCGTAGGGGCGAGCGACGCGGGCGCTACGAGGCCAGCGTGGGCTTGACCCCAGCGATGATCTTGCCCTGGTTGGCGAGGCTCTGGCTGGGCCCTTGCGGGGTCATGTCCCAGTAACCGCTGTGTTCGTGGGTGTCCACCTTGAATCGGTGGCCGCCAAAGGACTTCTCCGAGGGGTCGGCGCCGAGGGTCAGGTCGGTTGCCGCACTGATGCCGTCGTCCTCGGCAAGACCGACATAGACATGGTCGGGGTCGATGTTCAGCTCCGTCGCCTTGTCGACCGTCATTCCGGGGCTGCCGACCACGGCGATGTTGTCCGCGTCGAGGCCCCCGCCCCCGGAGGCGCCGGCTCCGACCACGGTCGAACCGTAGCTGTGCCCCAGCACCGTCAGATTGGCCGGCGCGCCCTCGTGCGAAGCCCTCAGCCCGTGGGTGAAGTGCCGCAGGTCCGGCGCCGCTCCTTCGGCACGCCCCGTGCCCGCGACGTCCAGGTTTCCCGCCTGGGACCCGGGAATCTCCGGAGCGTCGTAACCAAGCCAGAAAATCATGGATGTCTTGGCGTCGTGGTCGGCGTCCCCGGCCGCGTTCTGGAGTTTGTCCATCCGGCTCAGATTGCCGCCGGTGGAGTCCGAAACGGTCGTGGAAGTTCCGGGGACGAACACCCCGACGTTGTCGGCCGTATCCGGGTTCCCCAGGGCGATGACGGTTTTCCCGTCGCCCTTCGAGTCGAACCCGAGCATATAGATCTGCTTCTCTCCGGTGGCGCCGTCCCGCTTGTCCAGTTCCGCCTGCAGCGTCTGCAGATTATTGAGCCGCTTGTTGTACTCGTCCGTGGAGAACTTGTCGTGGTACTCGTAGTTTTCCATCGCGCTCAGCTCCTGCTCCAGGGCGAGCCGATTGGCGTCGTCCCGCACGCCGGCCGGCAACCCGTCGGTCTTGCCGAGGATCTCGGGATGCAGCGCCGCATACGTTTCCCGCTGCCCCTCCGGGAGGTTCTTCCACCATTCCGCAGCATCCTTGGGATCGCTCGGCGGGTAGGGCTTGCCGATGTCGTTGTGCAGGGCTTTCGAAACCTGCTTGACGTCCTCGCGCGCCTCACCCGCGGCGTCGTCGATGTTTCCCGTCAGAATATCGCCGCCGAGCACACCCAGGGCGCGGGCCGCCTCATCGCTGGCATTCTGGGCCCGCTCGACGCACCCGTTGATTGCCGTCTGGTAGTTTTCCAGCTTGGTGAACAAGTCGAACCGGTCCTGCCGGGTCTCGCCATCCTGCGGGTATTCGCGATCCTTGGGCGGATGGACGGCGCCGTCGTCATCCACGTAGAAGTCTTCACCCTCAAGTTCCTTGACGGTTTCCCGCAGGTGACTCTGGGCCAGGAACATCTTGGCGACGGCTTGCGCGATGGCCTCCGATATCGCCATCGCTTCGGTGCGGACGATCCCGAATCTGCTTTCGAGGTTCTCCAGGTAGTACAGCGCGGATGCAGCGTCGTCCCCGGACCAGTTGGCGTGCAGCGGGCCGGTTACTTTTGTTCGATGCCGATCGCCGAGCTCGTCCATGTGCGTGGACAGCTTGTGCCAAGCAGTCGAAGCCTCCTCGCAGTCCGAGAAATCCTGCTTCAACAGGAGCAAGTAGCCGCTGGTCAATTCGCAATCCCCCGTGGAGAAATCAAATGGCTGCCAGAATCACTCCCTCGAACCGCCCCCTCAGCCGAAGGGGGAATCCGAGGTCGTGGTGTGCACGGGTCCGGCGTTCCGCATCTCGTCGGGAGTCCGCGCAGCGCGCGGATCACGGCCGGGATCCGACGTGTTGTCACGGTTCACGAAGGCGGGCGCGACAGCGGGCATGACAGCGGGCGCGGACTGCGTCCGAGCATCGGCGTTCTCGAAATCCTGGGATGCTGCGGCGTCGTTCCACTCGTGCCCAGTGGCGCAAGTCCGCAGGTTGGCCGCCGCAGTCGAGGCCCGGGAACGCATCCCGTCGAGGGACGGTTTCCAGGTCGCGGCAGTCGTTTCCAGCGCTTGCGACAGCGTCCAGCCCTTGAGCGCCGCCGCGGCGTCCTTGGTGGCGCCGATCGCCTTGTCGCTCCTGCCCCTCATGTCGTCGGATATCGAGTCCTCCGCATGAGCGGCAGCTCGCAGTTCCCCCGGATCGACGGACGTCTTGGACGACATACCCTTCCCTCACCCTCGAATTTACTACTTCCTGGCAGAATACCAACGATCTCTTGATGATTCCCCTGTTGACGGAATCCCCTCTCCACTCCCTCCCGCCCCTGACTGTCCGACCGGACCTGACGCGACGTCCGCGAGGAGAACTACCCTTGCGGCCCATGGACTGGCTTGATCGGGTGGCGGGACTGCGGCGTTGGACGAGCAACGGCTTTCGGGCTCCGCACAAGCCGTTGCTGCTGCTGTACGCGCTCGGCGGCTATCAGCGGGATGCCGACGGCGAGCTGCGCTACAGCGCGGTCGAGGACGAGCTCAAGCGGTTGCTGGCCGAGTACGGACCCTCGCACCCGACGACCCCCGCGTACCCCTTCCATCACCTCGTCAGTGACGGCGTGTGGGAGGTCAGAACCGACCAGGGGCCGGGGAGCCCCGGAAGCGGGGTCGGACTCCTTCGCTCCAGCGGTGCCACCGGGCGGCTCGCGCCCGCCCTACGGGCCGCGCTCGCCAAGGAGCCGTCGCTGCTGGGCCGGCTCACCAGGGTGCTGCTGGACAGCCACTTCCCGCCGTCCCTGCACGGGGATCTGTGCGAAGCCGTGGGTCTCGACCTGGAGCTCGCCGAGACCGAACCCGGGCCCGGCGCGGGCGCCGCCGCCCGACGGGGGCGTGATCGACGGATGCGTGAACTCATACTCACGGCCTACGAGTTCCGCTGTGCGTTCTGCGGATACGACGGGGCACTCGGCGCGAGCCCGGTCGGGCTGGAGGCCGCGCATGTGCGCTGGTGGTCCCACGACGGGCCGGACGAGGTCGACAACGGCCTGTGCCTGTGCTCGCTGCACCACAAACTCTTCGACAAGGGGGTCCTGGGCGTCGGGGAGAACCACCGCATCCTGGTCTCGCAACGCTTCGTCGGCCGCAGCGAGGCCAGCCGACAGCACGTGCTGGACCTCGCCGGCCGCCCGGTCATCGGCCCGCAGGCGGACGCCCCCAAGGTCGCGACACGACACCGCGAGTGGCACGACCGACAGGTCTTCCACGGCCCGGCCCGGACATCCGTGGGCAGCCCCGTGCACGCCATGTGACAGCCGGCCCTGCGGGGCGGGGGGGGCGTGCGTCCGCATCCGTGGCCGCGTCGTGGTCCGCTGCCGCCCCAACCCGACGACGTCCGTCGGAACGACCAGGGAAACCCCTGGTCGGAACGGTAATGGCGGACGAGTCGGCCTGTACGCCGGGCTCCGCCCCCCGCGGCAACGATCATGCTTTGACCTGCACGTTTGCATGATCGTTTCGGACTCTTGGGCCCGCGGGGACTTCTCGGGGACTTTCAGTCGACAGCGGTGAACCACGCCTCGATGGCGGAGAGTCCGCGGGCGCCGGCCTGCGGCATGAAGTGAGTGTAGGTGCGGAGGGTGAAGGCCGGGTCGGAGTGACCGAGCCACTGGGCCAACGAGACGATCGACTCGCCCGCCTCAAGCATCACCGAGGCATAGGTGTGCCTCAGGACGTGGAATCCGTGCTCCCGGCTCGGCTCCCACACACGCGTGGTCTTCTCCCCCTCCTCCTGCTTCGGGAGAGGGGGAATCACCCCAGCCTTGGCCAGGGCTGGCTTCCAAGCCTTGGTGTTCCATGTGGTCCGGTTGATTGCTCCACCGCGGGTCGTGGTGACCAGCAACGGCACCGTCACCTTGCGGCGCTTGTCCCGGGGCACGTCCGGCTCTTCAGGATCGAGCCACGGCAGGGTCACCTCGATCGTCTCGAACTGCTCCTGGTGCACCAGCACCCGCTTGGCCAGGGCCTCCGTCACCGGTACGTCGCGCTCCTTGCCGCCCTTCGGTGGACCGAAGTAGAGCTGCGACTTGTACCGCAGGATCTGCCGCTCAATGTGGATGAAGTCGCCCCGCACATCATCGGGAGAGAACCCGAATGCCTCCCCCTGCCGCAAGCCGCACCCGACGCCGAGGTCAGCTGTGATCTGGTACCGATCGGGAAGCTCAGCCCGCACCGCGTGGACTCGGCCCTGCGTCCAGGAGCGCGCCCTCCGCTCGGGCTTCTTGGGCGGCTTGATCGTGCTGCTGCCCTTGCACGGGTTACGGAAGAGACGCTTGTCCTCGACCGCGGCCTGCATGATCGCCTTCAGGTAGATCCAGGCGATGTGCGCCGTGCCGGCTCCGACCGCGCGCTGCACGTCGGCGGACCACTTACGGAGTTCTGCCGTGCCGATGTCCCGCAGCGGGGTCTCCCCCAGGTATGGCAGTACGTGTCCCCAGATCCGATAGTGCATGCTCTCCCGCGTCTGCGCGGGGTGGACCTGCGACGGCCACCAGTGCTTCTCGACATACTCGCGGAAGGTGATCTCGCCGTCGCGGGCGTCTACGAACTCGCCGCGGCGCGAGTCGGTCTGGGCCTCGGCGAGCCACGCCTTGGCGTCCGCGACCGTGTCGAAGGAGCGGTCTTGAACTCCGGGGATCCCCTTCACTCGGTAGCGGGTGCGCTTCCCCCAGAGTTCGGTGCGCTCTCGCTTGCCGGTCTCCTTGTTCGGCCGCTTCTTGAGCCACCTGTCCTCTATGTATCCCGCCATATGAAGCCCCTTAAGGTCGGAGAGCAAATTCACAAGGCGCATCCCGCGCCATGCTCAGCACACAGACAACCTTCGTCTGCACGAAATTCCGCGTATCGTCCACTTCTTCAACCCGCCGGCCCTGGGCCACAACCCGCCCTGACCGGTCCAACTGCAAGACCGGTATTCCGCATCAGGACACGGTGCGTGGCGAACGCCGCTGCGGCGCCCTGTTCATCGGGCTAAGGGCCGGGTTCGAACGCGAATCGGCTTCCTGTTGTTCCGCAAGCCATGCATCGAGCAAATCCCGGCGATACATGACCCGCCCACCAGGGCCCATACGGAAGCTGAGCGGCCCCTGCCGCCGGTGACGCCAGACGTACAAAGTGTTCGTCGAGATACCGAGGTACGTAGCAGCGTTCTCCACGTTCAGGAACGCTGTCTCGACGAAAGGCTGCTTCTGATGACTCATTGGATATCTCCGGGTGAGGACTTCGACGTACCGGCAGCCGCGCCGGTCTCCCACCAGCTGTGCAGCGGCGACGTCCGGGCTGCTCCTGGCAGGCGAGACCAGTGTCCGGAGAAAAGCCGGTTTGGACCGGCCGCGATTAAGTGCTAGACAGCCGCTCGTAGCGGCAGGCCACCTGATCGGCCCGGCGGGTACTACGTCTCCCGGGACGCATCCATCAGAGCGTCAAGGGAGACGTAGGCCGACATGAACGAGGAGTACAAGGAGTCGTTGTACGCCGCTTCCCCACTGCTCCAGCGGATGGTGGACGCGGGGCGTCTGGGGCGGAAGTCCGGGTCGGGGTTCTACCCGTACTGATGCATGCGGCGACGCCGCCAACTGGCGCTGTTCAAGGGCGAATTCGCCCGAAACAGCGCCTCCGGCGGTGCCGTCGCGGGGTAGCTCTCACGGTGCCCACCAAGCCCTCGCCCGCACATCATCGTGCGGCTTGCGTGATCAGCACGAGACACCACTTGGCGAGCGCCATCAACTGGTAGAAACCGGCCCTGGCCTGGCGCTTTGCACCTTTCGGAGCTGTCAGGTCCTTTCCCTCCCACTCAACGGAAGTCCCTGGAATGTCCCTGGGACAGAGCTGAAAAGTCCCTGAAAAATCCCTGGAAAGTACCTGGTTCGGAGCGGTCCGACCAGGGCGGTCGAGCCTGCATCGGCGGTGCAGGCGACCGGATTCGAACCCGGGACCTACGCATTACGAGGCCGGTAGACATCGTGCCGCCCAGTGCCGCGCCGTAGCCCGAGGTCCCGTCTTCCCTGATCAGAACCCATGCCACGGTCCCGCTCTTCGCGTCCCGTGTTGCACCGTCCAAAGGCGTCCACGCTCCCCTTGCGCTCCCCCACCGCCGACGAAGCGCCGCACTTGCTTGCGCCGCCCGTCAACAGCACCACGGTGGCTCAATTTGTGGAGACAGCACAGGCATGACAGAACGCGGCCGCCACCGCCCCGACCATCGTCGTCACGGATTCAGAGCGGGAGGCCATCGGGGAGAATCCGCAATGCCTTGTGGCGGCCGAGGGGGCGCACGGCACGGAAGTCGCGGCGGTCGAGGGTGAGGACGGCGGCTGTGTCGTAGTCGGAGGCCAGGGCGACGTTCACCGCGTCGGCGAGATCGAGGTCGAGACCGGCGTAGCGAGCACGCAGGGATTGCGCGGCTGCCAAGTGGTCCTCAGTGATCTCCGGTACGGAGATGCGGCCGCGGCGCATCCAGTGCCGGATGTCATCGGCTGCGCTGATGGCGGCTTCGCGGCCAAGTTCGCGCGTGGCCACGTGGTCGATCTCGGCGAGCAGCAGCGGGGACATGACCAGGAGGCCCGCTGCCATGGTCGCTTCGTTTGCCGCCTGGTGCTCTGGGTGGGTGGTGTCGAGTGCAGCCAAAAGCCCCGCAACCAGCTTCGCCTCGCCCACCGGCCGTGAAAGCGAACCAAGCCACCGGTCACTGAGCGGCGCACCGGTCGTAGGCAGTAAGTCTGACCATTCTGACCGTGCCCTGACCAAGCTGACCGCTGTCGGCCCTTACCCCGTATGAACGGTCCGGGCTTTGATGGGACGCATGTTGGACAGGAGCTATGTAGTGCCCTGTGCGAAACGGGGCAGTGTACTGGGCGAGGTCGAGGTCAGGGAGCTCACCGAACTGGTGCAGGGCGATGCCCCACTGTCGTTGGGTACCTGGCGCGACCGGTTCGAGCGGGCCTTCGCTCAGCTGGTCGGTAGCCGGTACGCGATGACGACCACCAGCGGAACCGTCTCACTGGAACTGGCGATCCAGCTCCTCGACCTGCGGCCCGGCGACGAGGTCATCGCCACTCCCCAGACCTATCAGGCCACCGTCATGCCGTTGTTGGACCGCGAGGTGACGGTCCGCTTCTGTGACATCGATCCGACGACCCTCAACATCGACCCGACCGCGGTGGAGGCGCTGATCACGCCGCGCACCAAGGCACTGCTTCTGGTGCACTACGGCGGCTGCCCGGCCGAGATGGACGAGATCATGGCGATCGCCCGCCGTCACGGCATCCTCGTCGTCGAGGACTGCGCGCACGCGCTGGGCGCCGACTACCGCGGGCGCAGGCCGGGTTCGCTGGCCGACATCGGCACCTTCAGCTTTCAGAACGCCAAGAACATCACCACGCTCGGCGAGGGCGGCATGGTCACCTTCGACCGTGACGACTGGGCCGTGCGTCTGGAGCGGCTGCGTGGCAACGATGTCGACGCGCAGATCGAGCCAGAGGAGCGGATCGATCCCGACGAGCCGCTGGTGCTGCCGTGGATGAAGTACTCCGCCGCGGTCTACAGCGACCGAGTCACCCTGATCCGGCGGGCCGGCACCAATGCCACGATGTCCGAGGCCGCGGCGGCCGTCGGCCTGGCGCAGCTCGGCAGGCTGGATACCCTTCAGGCGACCCGGCGCTCGATCGCGGCGCGGCTCGATGCGGTGCTGCGCCGCTATCCGTTCGTACGCCCCCAACAGGCACCCGCGCACAGTGGTCACGCCTACCACCTCTACACCTGCTTCGCGGACACCCGCGCCCTGCGTGACCAGCTGCTGCTGGCGCTGGACCGGCGGGGGGTGGAGATCCAGCTGCGCTATTTCCCGCTGCATCTGACCCCCGAGTGGCGGCACCGCGGCCACGGTCGCGGCGAGTGCCCGGTCGCCGAGAGCATGTGGTTCGACCAGCACCTCAACCTCCCCTGCCACCCCGAACTGCGGCCCTCACAGGTGGACTATCTCGTCGAAGCACTGGACGAGTCGCTGGCCGAGGTCCAGGCCATGGCGAGCGGTACGGACACGCCCAGGCTGGGTGCCGCGCTGGCGGCCGGCTGACTTGCAGGGACGAACGTGAGTGGTGGGATGACCGTCGAGTCAGCGTTACGGGTACCGGAGGCCGCTCCCGGCCTCGGTGCCGCGCGGCGGGGCCGGGCCGTAACCGTACCGATCAGCGCACTGGACATGTCCTGCCCGCTGCGCAGCGGCGGCCAGGATCCGGAACACGTCAGGGCGCTGGCCGTGCTGGACCCCTCGCTGCTGCCGCCCGTCCTGGTGCACCGCCCGACGATGCGCGTACTCGACGGGACGCACCGGGTGCGCGCTCAACTCCTGCGCGGCGGCACGCAGATCCGTGTGGAGTTCTTCGAAGGCACGGAAGAGGAAAGCTTCGTCCTCGCTGTCCGCTCGAACGTCGCTCACGGACTGCCGCTGTCGCTGAGCGACCGCAAGGCGGCGGCCGCCCGCATACTGCACGCTTACCCGCAGTGGTCGGATCGGTCGATCGGATCGGTGTCGGGGCTGTCCCCGAAGACCGTGGGCGTCATCCGGCGCCGTTCAGCCGAGGAAGATCCTCAGCTGAACGGGGTGGATAGGCTCGGCCGGGATGGCCGGACGCACCCGGCCAGCGTGGCCGAAGGTCGGCTTTACGCCAGCAAGTTGATCAGCGAGCGGCCATACGCCTCGCTGCGGGAGATCGCCAGCTCGGCGGGGATATCTCTGGGCACTGCCCAGGACGTGCGCAAACGGCTGGAGAACGGCCAGAATCCGGTGCCCGCGCCGCGCGGCAAGGGACACCGGGCGGTCGGCGCAGCTCCCCGCACCCCCCTCGTCTCATGGCGCATCGAGGGCGGAGCGGGCGGCAGGGATGACGCCGGCGGCTCGGGCGGTGTCGACGGTGCCCATGACGGTGCCGGGGATGACCGCCTCATGCCTCCGTCCCCGGGCACCGGCTCGGACCTGCGGCGTCCGCCGTTGCCGGAGCGGGTGCGCGTCCTGAAGCAGGACCCCGCACTGCGCTCTACCGACATGGGACGCGCGCTGCTCCGGCTGCTCAGCTCCCATGAGATCCCGCTCACCCATTGGCAGGCCCTGGTCGGCGGGGTCCCCCCGCACTGCGCCCGCGCGGTGGCCGACGTAGCGGGCGAATGCGCCCGCATATGGCAGGAGTTCGCACGCGAGATGACCGCACGCGCCCCGGAGCGCTGAACCCGAAGGCCGGAACACCTCACCCAGGGCGCCGTCGTATCCCCGGTATTGCCAGGCGCCCTCGCACCCCCGGATGACAGCGGATGTTGGAGGCATTTTCCCTTGTCGATGCATGAGACGGCCGACCTGCTTAGCGCGGTGACCGCCACGCTGGTCGAAATAGGCCTTGACGAAACGGAGTTGGCGGAGGCCACCACGGACTGGAAGCTCCGTGCCGAGCTCGGGCTCAGCTCGGTGGAGACCACCGAGCTGCAGCTCGCGCTCAAGCAGCGGTTCGGTGTGACGGTCGACCTGTGGGACCAGGACGACTACACGCTGGGCCAGCTGGCCGAGCTCGTCGGCGAGCAGCGGAGCGGGTCATGACGGCGCCGGTCAGCGAGCGCGCCGCGCTGGACACGGAGGTGATCGCCCTCGCCGCCGACCGCGCCGCGGCCTACCGCGACGCCGGGCTGTGGCGGCAGGAGCTGGTCAGCGACCTCGTGCTCGACCGGTGCCGGGCCCAGCCCGATCGCTGCGCCCTCGTCGACGGTGACCGCCGGATGACCTACGCGGAACTGGCGCGGGCGGTGCACGAGGCGGCCGGCCGACTGCGCACCCAGGGCATCGCCCCCGGCGACCGGGTCTGCGTACAGCTGCCCAACTGCCTGGAGTATGTCGTCCTGGTGCTGGCGCTGCTGCATGTGGGGGCGCCGCCGGTGCTGATCCTTCCGGCGTTCCGGGAACACGAGCTGAACCACATCGTGTCCGTCACCCGGCCCGTCGCCCTGGCCGTGGACGCCGGAACCCGCCGCGCAGGTCTGCTCGGGCTGGCCCGCACGCTGCGGGACCGGCACCCCGGCCTGCGCCATCTCCTCATACGGGGAGCGGGGCAACTCGCCGAGGGCGAGACGGATCTGGCGCGGCTGTGCCGACCCGAGCCCGGCAGCACCGCGCCGGACACCCGTCGTACCGACGCGGACGCATCCGGTGCCACTCCCGGGGATGCCGCCGTCTTCCTGCTCTCCGGCGGCACCACCGGGCTGCCGAAGGCGATCCCGCGGTCCCACGAGGGCTACGGCTACATGATCCGTACCGCTGTCGGCATCGCGGGAATCACTTCGGAGTCGGTCAACCTTGCGGTCATGCCCGCCGCCCACGGCTTCGTGATGAACTGCCCGGGGGTGCTCGGCACGCTGATCGCGGGCGGCCGGGTTGTGCTCGCGAACCCCAACAGTCCTCGCTCCGCCTTCGAGTTGATCGAGCGGGAGCGGGTGACCCACTGCACCCTCGTCCCGACCCTGATGCTTCAGTGGCTGGCCGCCGCGCCGGAGTCCGGGGCCGATCTGAGCAGCCTGGAGGTGATCCAGGTCGGCGGCGCCCGGCCCGGCGCCGAAGCGGCCGCCCGGGTCCGCACCGAGCTGGGCGCCACGCTCCAGCAGTGCTACGGCATGAGCGAGGGACTGCTGTGCTTCACTCGCCTCGACGACCCTGACGACGTCGTCCACACCACTCAGGGCAGACCGGCCAGTGCGGCGGACGAGTTCCGGGTCGTCGACGCCGACGGCAAGCCGGTGGCCGAAGGCGATATGGGTGAGCTGCTGACCCGCGGCCCCTATACCGTCGCCGGCTACTACCGCAATCCCGAGGCCACCGCCGCGGCGTTCACACCCGACGGCTTCTACCGGACCGGCGACTTGGTGCGCTTGGACAGCGGCGGCAACGTCGTCCTGGAGGGCCGGGTACGGGACTCCATCAACCGCGGCGGCGAGAAGATCTCCGCGGAGGAACTGGAGTCCATCGCCCAGCGCCACCCGCGGATCGTCCAGGCGGCCGGTGTCGCCATGCCGCACGAACTCTACGGCGAGGTGGTGTGCCTGTACGCCGTCCTCGACGGCGAGGGCACGGTCGGGCTGCGGGAGCTGCGCCGGTTCCTGGAACAGCAAGGCCTGGCCGGCTTCAAGTTTCCCGAGCGGCTGGAAGTCGTGGACGCCCTGCCGCTGACCGGCATCGGGAAGATCGACAAGAAGGCTCTGCGGGAGGACATCGCCGGCCGACTCGCCTCTGAAGCGCACTAAGCCCACCCGCGCGCGGTCCGCGCATGCCGTATCCCCACACCCGCATACCACCATGAGGTGAATCCATGTATCTGGGGCGCACGACCCCGCTGATCAAGTACGCCGCCGGTGCCTCACCGCCCCGCCACCAGCTCGTCTGCTTCCCGTACGCCGGCGGAGGCGCCTCCTTCTACCGCCGCTGGCGAGACGAACTCCCCTCGGATATCGACCTGTTGGCGGTGCAGTACCCCGGTCGTGAGGAGCGCATCGACGATCCGCTCATCGACGACATGGACGAGCTCGCCGGTCTTCTCGCCGCCGAGCTCGCCCCGGCGCTGGACCTGCCGTTCACGTTCTTCGGCCACAGCATGGGGGCCGCCGTCGGGTACGAGATCGCCCGCCGGTGGGAGGAGTCGGGCTACCCGACGCCGGACCGGCTGATCGTCTCCAGCCAGTTCGCCCCGCCTCGGATCCACGCCGGTGACCTTCTGCGGCACGACGACGAGGGTGTCCTCGACGAGCTCGTCCGGCTCGGCGGCGTCCCCAGGGGCGTGTCCGAGAACCCGGAGCTGGTGCGGATGATCGTGTCGGTCGTGCGCAACGACTACCAGGTGCTGGAGTCCTGCCGGTTCGGTGCCGACACCCCGGCGCTGGACCTGCCCGTCACCGCGTTCTGCGGTGCGGACGACCCGGCGGTGACACCGCGGGACGTGCGCGAATGGGCGGCCTTCACCCGGGCCGGCTTCACGGACCGGATTTTCGACGGCGGGCACTTCTACCCCCGCGAACGGCTCACCGAGACGGTAGCCGCGGTCTCCGAGCTGCTCGCGTTGCCGGCCCGCTGACGCCCCCGCCCTCCGCCGGGCCCCAGACCCCGGCCCCCTCTCCCGTGAAGAAATGAGTGACGCACATGAGCGACTACAACCAGCACTACGACCTCATCGTGATAGGCGGCGGGCCGATCGGCCTGTCCACGGCCTGGCAGGCGGCCCGGCGCGGCGGCCGCAAGGTACTCGTCCTGGAGCGGTACGGCTTCATGAACGAGCGGGGCGGGACGAGCGGCGCCGAGCGGCACTGGCGGCTCCAGTACACCGAGCGGGACATCTTCGCGCTGACCCTTGAGGCCCTGCCGATGTGGCGGGAGCTGGAGTCGCTGACCGGCCGCAAGCTCCTCCATGAGGTGGGCAGCCTGTGGTTCGGCGACACCGAGGTGAAGACCAACGAGGGCCAGATCTCCGGGACCGCACGTGCCATGGACGAGATGGACGTGCCCTACGAGTGGCTGACCGCCGCGGAGATCGAGCGCCGCTACGGCTTCACCAGCCTCCCGGGCCACTACGAGGGCTTCCTCCAGCGGGACGGCGGCGCCATCGACGTACGCGGCACGATCGGCGCGGTCTTCCAGCTCTCCCAGCAGCACGGGGCGGTGCTGCGCGGCAACGAGCGGGTGCTGGAGGTCAACCCGGATTCCGGCGGCGTCACCGTCCGGACGGAGGAGCGCACCTACCGCTCGGACAAGGTCGTGATCACTAACGGTGCCCACGCCAACGACCTTCTGGGAGCGTGGGGTTCAAAGCTGGACGTTGGTCTGTACGAGCTGCCGCTGGTCACCCTCAACCAGCGCCGGGCCGATCCCGGACGGCCGTTCTGGTTCGCCTTCCAGCAACCCACGGACGAGGACACCAACCTGTTCTACGGTTTCCCGCCCAACCCGTGGTCGGCCAGCGACGACATCCGGCTCGGCCCGGTCTTCGAGGTCGACGCGCTGAACCACGCCGACGAAGCGAAGGGCATACCGGCCGCACGGCCGGTGGAGCGGGTGACCGACTGGGCCACCGCGCACATGCCCTGGGCCGACCCGCGGCCGACGGAGTTGTCCACCTGCCTGGCGATGCTGCCCAAGGACCCCGCCCGGCAGTTCTTCCTCGGTGACGCCGGCGCGCTCGTGAACGGCGGCGAGAACGTCGTGGTGTCCGTGGCCGGCTGGGGCTTCAAGTTCACCCCGCTGTGGGGGAAGATCTGCGCCGATCTCGCCCTCGACGGGACCACCGCGTACGACATCGGCCGGCACGCTCTCACCCCCGCCGGACCGTCCGGGATCGTGGCATGACCCTGCGCGACGACGACCCCACCACGGACCCGGCTGCCACCGACATCGCCGTCGTCGGGATGGCGGGCCGCTTCCCCGGCGCCGAGGACATCGACGCCTACTGGCGCAATCTGCGGGACGGCGTCGAGTCCATCACGCGGCTGGAAGAAGCGGACCTGCTCGCCGAGGGCATCGAGCGGGCCGAGTTCGAACGGCCGGAGTACGTGCCGGCCGCCCCGCTCCTGGACGGTGTGGACCTCTTCGACGCGCGGTTCTTCGGCTTCAGCGCGCGGGAGGCGGCCCTCCTGGACCCGCAGCAGCGCCTGTTCCTGGAGTGCGCCTGGCACGCCCTGGAACATGCCGGTATCGACCCGGCGGCGGTGCGTTCCGGCGGGGTTTTCGCGGGCGCCAACATGCCCGCGTACCTGATGTCAAACCTGCTGGGCGGCCGGCGGATCGTGCTCGACTCGGCCGTCTTCGAGCTGCAGATCCACAACGACAAGGATTACCTCGCGACCCGCGCCGCCCATCAACTCGGTTTCACCGGACCCGCGCTGTCGGTGCAGACGGCCTGTTCCACGTCGCTGGTCGCGGTGCACGAAGCGGCGCAGTCGCTGCGCACCGGGGCATGCGATGTCGCGCTCGCCGGCGGCGTGTGCGTACGGGTGCCGCACCGGGTGGGATACCGCTACGAGCGCGGTCTGATCTACTCGCCGGACGGGCACTGCCGCCCCTTCGACGCCGAGGCCCGGGGCACCGTCTTCGGCAGCGGCGTCGGCGTGGTCGTACTGAAGCGGCTCACGGACGCGGTGGCCGACGGCGACCGGGTGCTGGCTGTACTCAAGGGCTCCGCGGTCAACAACGACGGCTCCGACAAGGTCAGTTACACCTCGCCCGGCGTCACGGGACAGGAGCGGGTGGTTCTACAGGCGCTGCGTGCGGGCGGGGTGGACGCCCGGACCGTCACCGCCGTCGAGGCGCACGGCACCGCCACCCCCATCGGCGACCCCATCGAGATCAACGCGCTGACCCGCGCCCACCGGCACTTCACCGAGGACACCGGCTACTGCGCCATCGGCTCAGTGAAGTCCAACATCGGGCACCTGGAGTCCGCGGCCGGCATCGCGAGTCTGATCAAGGCCGTACTGCAGCTGCAGCACCGGGAGTTGGCTCCCAGCCTCCACTTCCGTACGCCCAACCCGCGAATCGACTTCGATGCGACGCCGTTCCGGGTGAACGACCAACGGGTTGCCTGGAATCCGGGTGACGTCCCGCGCCGCATCGGTGTCAGCTCCTTCGGTATCGGTGGCACCAACGCCCACGTGATCCTCGAAGAGGCTCCGACCGCATGCCCGGCTCCCGAGCTAGTGTCCGCCGCTCCCCGGCCGCAGCTCCTCCTGCTGTCGGCCAAGACGCCGCAGGCGCTGGAGGCCGCGACGGACCGGCTGGCTGGGCGGTTGGCCGGGCCGGACGCCCCCGCGGTCGCCGACGCCGCGTACACCCTGCAGACCGGCAGGCGGCCGATGCGCCACCGCCGCGCGGTCCTCGTCCCCCCCGACCCGGCGCGCGCGGCATCGCTGCTTGGTGGCACAGACCCCGACCGCGCACGCCAGGGCGACGCGGGCACCGGTCGGCCGCGTACGGTCTTCCTGTTCCCCGGCCAGGGCACACAGTTCCCCGCGATGGGCCACGGCCTCTACACGGCGGATCCGGGCTTCGCCGCCGACATCGACCGCTCGGCCCAGCTGCTGCGCGCCGATCTCGGCCTCGACCTTCGCGAGGTGTTGTACGGCACGGCCGCCGATGCCGAGCGGCTCACTTCGACGGAGGTGGCACAGCCGGCGCTGTTCGCCACCGAATACGCGCTGGCGCGGCTGCTGCTGCGCTGGGGTGTGGAGCCCGATGACATGGTGGGCCACAGCGTCGGCGAGTTCACTGCCGCCTGCCTGGCCGGGGTGCTGCCGCTGGAGGACGCGCTGCGCCTGGTCGCGCTGCGCGGCCGGCTGATGGGCGAGCAACCCCCGGGGGTGATGCTGTCGGTCGAGGCGTCCGAGGAGACGCTCGTACCGCTGCTGCCGGCAGGAGTGTCCGTCGCTGCGGTCAATGCCCCGGCCCTGTGCGTGGCCGCCGGTCCCGAGGAGGGCGTGGCCGCACTGGAACGTGAACTGGCCGGCACCGGGGTGGCGACGCGGCGTCTGCACACCTCGCACGCCTTCCACTCGGCGATGATGGACCCGGTGGTCGGCCCGCTGACCGGGGCGGTACGCGGCGCTGCCCTCGCTCCGTGCGAGCGGCCGTTCGTCTCGGGAGTGACCGGGCAGCCGATCACCCCCGAGCAGGCCATGGACCCGGCGTACTGGGGCGGCCACGCCCGTCGGCCGGTGCGCTTCGCCGACGCGGTCCGTACGGCGGCGGCCAAGGGCCGTACCGTGCTGGTCGAGGTTGGGCCCGGCACCGCGTTGTCCACGCTGTCCAGGGCGGCCCTGGCCGGTCGCCGGGGGATCTCCACCGTCCGGACGATGCGCCGCCCCGGTGAGGCGGGCGACGACATGGAGACGCTGCTGCGCGGGGTCGGGGACCTGTGGCTGGCGGGCGGCGAGGTGCGCTGGCCCGCACTGCACGACGGACCACGGCAGCGGGCCACGCTGCCCGGCTACCCGTTCCAGCGGGAGCGCCATTGGATCGGGCCGAGCGGGAGGCAGGGCGCCGGGACGGCCGACTTGCCCGTGGAAGCCGGCGACACACGGCCCGTGGCCCCGGTGCCCAAGGCAGCCGCCGAGGAGCGCTCGACACGGCCCGCCGGACTGCGGTCCGGCTACACCGCCCCGCGCGACGAGACCGAGAAACGGATCGTGGCGCTGTGGGAGGAGTCCCTCGGGTTCGAGGGCATCGGGGTCCACGACGACTTCTTCGAGCTGGGCGGGCACTCCCTGCTCGGCACCCAGTTGGCGAACCGGATACAGGAGGCGCTGGGGGTGACGGTGTCCCTGCGGGAGCTGTTGTCCCATCCGACGCCCGCGAAGCTCACTGCGGTCGTCACGGACGCCGAGGCGACCCCGGCGACCGGACCGGCCGAGTCGCCGTAGATGCCACTGTGACGACCCGTGAGGTCGGCGGTCACCCCCTCGCCGCCGGCCTCACGGGTTCTGTGCCGGCCTGCCGGGTGCGGAAGCGACGTACGGCGTCGCGGTTCGCGCAGGTGTGGCAGCAGTAGCGCTGTCGGCCGCCCCGTGTGAAGTCGCCGTACGCCCGGCCGCACTCGGCCAGCGCACAGCGGCCGAGGCGGTCCATGCCGCGGCTGGTCAGGTGCAGAGCGGTGCCCACACTGACCACTGCCCGCACCACCCCCGCCAGGCCCAGGCCATCGGCACGGTAGTGGATGTGCCAGCCGCCGTCGGCGTGGTCGGTCAGCCGCGGGTACGCGGACGAGGTCGTCAGCAGTTCGTTGAGCAGCGCGGCGCGCCGCTCGGGGGTATCGGCGTCGACCACCGCGAGCCAGCGCGGGATGAACTCCAGGATCTCCGCCAGGTCTTCGTCGCCCACCGCCCGGTCGATCGCCATGCCCGCCGCGACGCAGCGTTCGGCGAATTCCCCGGGGGAACGCGGTGGCGCGGCGGCGAGGTCCAGGATGAGCCGTACGGGATCCTCCCCGTAAGGGTTCTGTTGCATAAGGATATTACAGCAGGCTTGTTCCGGAAGGCTCCAGGCCCCGGAAGGAAGTACAACCATGCGCAAATGGCTGCCGTTGGTCGCCACCTGCTTGGGAACGTTCATGCTGCTCGTCTACTCGACGATCGTGACGGTGGCGCTCCCCAGCATGGCCCACGACCTGCACGCGAGCTTCGGCTCCCTGCAGTGGATCGTCGATGTCTATACCCTCGCCCTCGCAGGGCTGCTGCTCGGCATGGGATCGCTCGGCGACAACCTGGGGCGCAAACGCCTCTACCTGGCCGGCCTGGGGATCTTCGGCGTCTCCACGCTCGTCTGCGGATTAGCCGGCAATGTCGCCGTACTGATCGCTGCGCGGGCGGTACAGGGCCTGGCCGGTGCCGCGATGTTCTCGACCCTGCTGCCCCTGATCGGACTCACCTACACCGGACGCGACAAGGGCGTGGCCTTCGCGATCTGGGGTGCGGTCGCCGGTGCCGCCGCCGGTATCGGCAATGTCGCGGGCGGCATCCTGACGCAGTTCCTGTCCTGGCAGTGGATCTTCTTCGGCGGGGTGCCGGTCTGCGTGCTCACGGTGGCGCTGTCCGCCGCGGTGCTGATCGACGACGCCAGTACCTCGACCCGCATCGACTACCTGGGCATCTGCACCTTCACCCTCGCGGCGATCGGCATCACCTTCGGTATCATCCGCGGCGGCGAGCAGGGGTGGGGGGCCACCTCCGCGGTGCTCGGCTTCGTCGTCGGCGTACTGATGCTCATCGCGTTCATCCTGGTCGAGCGGGCCAGCAGCAACCCGATGATCTCGCTTTCCCTGTTCCGCAAGCGGGAGTTCAACGGAACGCTGGTCGCAGCCATGGGGTACTACCTCGCCGGCTTCGGTTCGCTGCCAGTCATGTCGATCTGGCTGCAGGACAGCGTGGGGCTCACCTCACTGCCCACGGCTCTGGTCATCACGGTGCAGCCGGTGGCGTTCTTCACCACCTCCGCCGTGGTCGGCAGCGCACTGCACCGGCTTCCCTCATACGTGACACTCGGCGGCGGCACGGTGGCCGTGGGCGTGGGCAACGTCCTCATGCTGACGGTCGATGCCGGCTCGTCCTGGGCAGCGCTGGTACCGGGACTGGTCATCACCGGTATCGGCGCGGGCATCGTCTCCCCCGTGCTTCCCGCCATCGCCATGTCTGCCGCGCCCGCGTCACAGAGCGGGGTCGCCTCCGCCGCGGCCAACTGTGCACGCCAGCTCGGCCTGGCGCTGGGCATCGCCGTACTCGGCTCCGTATTCCACCAGTTCTCGTCCGGCAAGGGCCGCGTCGACCTGCATGCGGAGTACGCGAGCGGGCTGTCCGCGGTATTCGTGGTCGCGGCCGTCGTCGGGCTGGGGAGCGGGTTGCTGGCGCTCTGGCTGCTCAAAGCCCGGCGACCCGCCGACCAGCCGGCATAGGCCCCTGGGCCCGTCGAAGCGCCGGTGCCCGGCCCCGAAGCCGGGAGCCGGGCACCGATTCGTTTTCTCCGTACGGCCGTTGAGGCGACTGCTTGAACACCTGGGTTTCATTGACACCTCTCACGGGCTCGCTGACGATCTACCCGGTCGTGCATGTGCGCGAAGAGCGCGAAGCAGCGCGGAACTGGCCGCGCAGACTGCGAATTGGCGAAGGGACTGTGAGCCCGATGGCGACACAACCGCCTCAGATCGAACTCTCCGTAACCGAGCCGCTGGATGCGGCAGTCGACGAGACCACGGCGCTCGCCCAATATCCGGGGCTGCGCGAATTCCGGGCCACCCTGGGCGGTACACCGCTCGTCGAGGTGCCCGGTCCGCCCGGCGGGGCGAAGATCATGGCCAAGTACGAGCTCCGGAACCCGTCCGGCTCTGCCAAGGACCGTCCCGGGTACTCCATGCTCTGCCGCGCCATCAACGAACACACGGACAAAGAGGGCCCGTTAAAGGTCGTGGACTGCTCGGGCGGCAACATGGCCCGCGCGCTGACGGGACTGAGCAAGATCACGGGAATCCCCGTACGGGCCGTGATGCCGGATTCGGTGCCCCAGAGCCTGCTGACCCATCTCTCCGAGGGGGGATGCGCCATCGACCTGGTGCCGGCGTCCGAGTTCCCGCTCGCCATCATGCGGCGCGCCTCGGAGATCGCGGCGGACGACCCGAGCTGGACGCTGCTGGCGCAGCACCGGAACATGGCGAATGTCGCCGCGCACCAGTTCTTCACCGGCCGGGAGATCGTGGGCCAGCTCGACGGTGCCCACCCCGCTGCCGTGGTGGCGGCGGTGGGCAGCGGCGGCATGCTCGCCGGCGTGGCGCGGGCGCTGCGGGGCATCGCCCCCGGCCTGTCTGTCATCGGCGTGACCCCCGCCGAGCTTCCGTACGGGACACCCGAACCCCCCAACGCCAAACCGAAGTTCGCCGGCGCCGGCGGGATGACCTACGGGATGCGCCAGCCGTTCGTGGAAAAGCTGCTCCCGGAGTTCGAGAGCGCGCAGGTCTCGCACCCCGAAGCGCTCCGGGCGATGTACGACTTCTGGAAGGAAACCGGCACCAGGATCGGCTCCTCGGCCGGCGCCAGCTGGCTGATCGCGCGCGAGAAGGCGAAGAACCTCGGCCCCGACGACATCGTGGTCACGGTCTTCGCGGACTCCGGCTCGAAGGAAGACTGGGAGAAGGCCGAAAGCATGGGGAACTGAGCCATGCTCCAGTCGAAGCCCGACCGGAAACCGGGAGCGGCCGCAGTGCCGTTCGGCAGCCGGCGCACCGGGAACGGTCCGCTGTCGCGGATGCTCGAAGACATCGACACGACGCTGGCCCGCGACCCCTCGATCGCCTCCCGGGCGGAGGCGGTGTTCCACTCCACGCTTCCCGCGGTGTGGATCTATCGCGTCGCGCACCACCTGTACGCCCGGCGTCACCGGATCGCCGCGCGCGTACTGACCAGCTCCGCACGGGTGCTGACCGGCGTCGAGATCCACCCGGGGGCGAGGATCGGCCGGCGGCTGTTCATCGACCACGGCACCGGCGTGGTGATCGGCGAGACCGCCGTGCTGGGCGACGACGTCACCATCTACCAGCAGGTCACGCTGGGTGCTGTGGGGTGGTGGCGAGACAAGCTGCGGCCCAGCGGGGACCGGCGCCACCCGCAGGTCGGCGACCGCGTCACGCTCGGCGTGAACGCCACCGTGCTCGGGCCCCTGGCCATCGGTGACGACGCTCTGATCGGTGCGCACGCCCTGGTGCTCGACGATGTGGCGCCCGGCCGCCGCATCATGGGCGAGCCCACTGTCGCCCGTCAACGAAAGAAGGCGGATATCTCCCGGGCGGACAACAGCGCCTGAGCAACGTCCGGCCCATGGGGCCGACTGCGGTTGGCCGGTAAATGCCCACCCGGGGCAGGGGCGGCCGGGGCGGAATTTAGTGTGGATCTTCATCGGAGTCACCGGAATCACGGTGTCCCCACGACCCGATGAAGGATGGTTCGAATTCCATGACACTCCCTGGCCGCGCCCGCTGGGCCATCGGCTCACTCCTGGCCGGTGGAATCGTCGTCAACTTCTTCGACCGTACGGTTTTATCGGTGGCCAGCACCCCGCTCGCCGAGGAGTTCGGGTTGAGCCTCGGCGAACTCGGTTTGGTATTGGCCGCTTTCAACTGGTCCTACTGCCTGGTCCAGCTGCCCTCCGGCCTGTTGGCCGACCGTATCGGGGTGCAATGGCTGAACCGCATCGCCGTTCCGTTATGGGCCCTGGCGAGTCTGCTGACGGCCATGGCCTCCGGTCTGGGGCTCGTCATACTGGCCCGGTTGCTGCTGGGCGTGGCCGAGGGACCGTCGATGGTCGGCGCCTCGAAGGCGACCGCCGCATGGTTCCCCGCCGTTGAACGGGGCCGGGCCACCGCGCTGTTCGACGGCGCCACGAAGCTGGCCAACGTGTTCGCCTTCCCCTCACTGGCGTGGGTGATCAGCGTGTGGGGATGGCGGGCCGGGTTCCTGTTCACCACTGTGCTGAGCCTGCTGTTCGCCGTGGCGTGGTGGTGGGGCTACCGCGATCCGGCCGGGCATCCCCGACCGCGCGGTACGGAGCACGCGGAGGTCTGCGGCGACGATGCCCAGGGCGTCCACGGCACGCCGGGCGGATTGCGTGGCGTACTGCGCTCCCGCCGTATCTGGGCGATATCACTGGGCTTCGCCTGCTACGGCTACACCATCAACGTGGTGCTGACCTGGATGCCGGTCTTCTTCCAGAAGCAGTTCGGCGTAGCACTGGGCCAGGCCGGCCTGTACGCCATGGTGCCGTGGCTGGTAGCGGCCCTGGCCGAGTTCGCCTTCGGGGGATGGCTGGTCGACCGCATGGTGCGCGGCGGCCGGGACGCCGTCGCCGCCCGCAGGCCGGTCCTGCTGGGCGGTCTGGCGCTGGGCGCCACCATCGGCTGCGCAGGGGGGGCCGGCTCGCCGCTCGGCGCGGTCTTCTGGATGTCCCTCTCCCTCAGCGGTCTCGCCGTGGCCGCGCCGGTGGCCTGGAGCCTGCCGGGGCTCCTGGCCCCACCGCACGCGGTCGGCGCGGTCGGCGGGCTGATGAACTTCGCCAATACGGCCGCCACAACCGGAGGGGTGTTACTGACCGGCTGGTTGGCCGAATTCACCGGTTCATTCAGCGCACCTTTTGGATTCGCGGTCACCGTGTTGATTGCCGGGGGTCTGCTCTACTGGCCTGCGCTACGGGCGGAGCGCTCGCCCGCTGCCGACACCAGCGAAGCCAGTAAATTACTCAACTAATTTCCGTGCCGATTCTCAGCCAACTCGCCGCCGCCTTCGGTGTGTCCATACCGTCCGGTTCGTGGCGCGTCCCACACCGCTTCGGCAACTCGATCCCGTCCTTTTTCGTTTGAGTATTGGGCACTCCCGATAGGACGATGGGACGGAGTGCGTTTACCACCGAACACTGTTCAGATCGAGGCGGGGGACGTAAGAGGATGAACAACACCTCGGTATTGGCCGAGTGCCTGCGCCGACTGTCCTGGTCCCCGGACCGCCTGGCACGGGAGATCAACAGGGTGTGCGGTGCAGGCACCATCAGCGCCAAGGCGCCGTACAACTGGCTCAAGGGGTCGTGTCCGCGTCACGGGCTGCCTCGTGTGGTCTCCGAGATACTCGCCGAACGGCTGGGGGAGCCGGTGCCGCTCCACAGGCTGTGGCCCGGCAAATTCCCGCCCCCGGCACTAGGGCCCGGCCAGGACCGATTACCGGAGATGCCGTCGGCGCTCTGCCTCGCCGGATGCCCGTCCCCGCCAGGACAGCGGGACCAGTCCGCGCCGCTCACCGCGGCGGGGGTCCAGGACCCGGTCACCGTGGCCCTGGACTGGCTGCTCAACGCCGATGTCCCGCCCGCCGCCCAGCTCCGCGGCGAGGGGATCGACACCGTGGTACTGGACCTGATCGGTGAACGCATCGCCCAGTTCCGCCGGCTCGACGACGACCACGGGGGCAGGATGCTGCTGGACTGGGCGGCCCAGGACCTGCGGTGGGCCATCAGGCTCGCCGACTCCAGCTCCTACGACCAGGATACCGGCATCCGGTTGCACCGGCTCGTGGCCGAACTCGGCCAGATTGTCGGCTGGATGGCCGCTGACCTAGGTGACGAGGCCCACGGCAGGCACTATTTACTCCAGGCCCTGCGTTCCGCACGCGCCGCGGGCGACCGCGCGCTGGCCGCGCACATCATCTCCTGTCTGAGCTACCAAGCCGCGTGGCACGGCCGTGGTGAAGAGGCCCTGCGACTGATCCAGATCGCCCGCAAGGGCACCGCCGACCAGGCCCCGAGCCCCGGACAGGCACTGCTGGCCAGTCGTCAGGCCAGGGCCCACGCAAGCCTCGGTGACCTGGCGGGCTGCGAACGCGCACTGGAGGAAACCGCCGCCATCCGCGAGGCCACCGGCTGCACGCAGGGGACGACCGAGCTCCGGGGGCAGGAACCCTGGGCCTATTGGGTCACCCCCGCCGTGCTGGTGGGCGACGCCGGCCGGGCCCGGCTGGAGATCGGCAGGCCCGGCGAGGCCGCCCTCGACCTGGCCCGCGGTCTGGAACTGTTCGACGACAGCCAGCCCCGTAACCGCCTGCTGCACCAGACCTCGCTCGCCGAAGCGCGGCTGTCGCTGGGTGAGTTAGATGGCGCGGCCCAGGCCGCCGAGGCGGCACTGGACCTCGCCGTCCAGGTGCCCTCGGCACGGGGCCAGGCCCGCCTGACCGATCTGCGCCGACGGTTCCAGCGCCACAACGCCGCCGATGCCCGGCGGATCGTCGAGCTCACCGACGACGTGCTGGGCCGTACGTGCGGATGAGCGCCGGCCGGATTCTGCGGGGACGGCGGCCCGGCTCCTGAACGGACCGGGCGGCCGGAGGTTGCGGAACGTACGGCGACAGCACAGCCCACGTCCTTCGACAAACAACGAAATGGCGGACGATACTGGTCGGTACGCGCCGGAAGTCCGCTGCCGTACGGGCCGAAGAGCACGCTCAGCGGTGAAGCGCTCACGTTCGTGATCTCCAGGACTGTCCCTGAGGAGTCCACTATGCATGTCAGTTGCGGGGTGCCGCTCGCCCCGTTGACGACCCTCGGCATCGGCGGACCGGCCGCGTCCCTGGCCGAACTCCACGACCTTGCCGAATTCCCGGACTTCGTCCAGGAGGTACACCACGGCACCACCCCTCCGGTATGCCTGGGAGAGGGCAGCAACGTCCTCGTCGACGACCGGGGGTGCTCCCTGCCCGTCCTGCGGATCGCCACCCGCGGCATACGGGTGCTGGGACCGGCCGACGACGGCCGGGTACTGGTCGAGGTGCAGGCCGGGCACCCGCTGTGGGACCTGGTGGAGACGCTGATCGCCGAAGGACTGGCCGGTATGGAGATGCTGGCCGGCATCCCCGGCACCACCGGCGCGACGCCGGTGCAGAACGTGGGAGCGTACGGGCAGGAGGTCTCCGACACCCTGCGCAGCGTGGAGGTGTGGGACTGGGCACTGGGCCGCCGGATCACCCTGGACGCCGCCGAGTGCGCACTGGGCCACCGCACCAGCATGTTCAAGAAGTCCAGACGCTGGACCGTGCTGACCCTCCTCTTCGCGCTGCACCGTGCCGAGTTGGGCGGTCCGGTGACCTACCGCAGCGTGGCCGACGAACTGGACGTGCCGCTGGGCAGCCAAGTGCCCCCGGCCGAGGCCGCCCAGGCGGTCCTGGCGGTGCGCCGCAGGAAGGGCATGGTGCTGGACTCCTGCGAGAACGACCGCCGTTCCATCGGCAGTGTCTTCTTCAGCCCCGAGGTCGGTGGCCCGATGGCCTCGAAGCTGCGCGGTCTCGGCGCGCCGGTGACCCGCTTCCCGGACGGCTCCACACGGGTCACCGCGAGCTGGCTCATCCGGCAGGCGGGCTTCGCCCTCAACGCCTCCCTCACCTGTGGCGTCCGGATCTCGTCCGTGCACTACACCCTCGTCGCCGACGACGGGGCAAGCGCGGCCGGCTTTCGTGAGGCGGTCGACATCGTGCTGCGGCAGGTGCTCGACCGTACCGGTGTCCTGCTCGCGCCCGAGATCGACTTCATCGGGGACTGACCGCGCCGGCCGCGGGCCCGGTCCTCGCGGCCGTGCAGTGATGGCGCCCGATGGGCACGACCAGCGGGGTGTCCGAGACCGGATCCGCGATGACCCGGCAGTCCATGCCGAAAACTGTGCGCATCAGTTCTTCGTCCACGATCCGCGACGGCGGGCCCTCGGCGACGATCGTGCCGCCGTTCATCACCACGATGCGGTCGGCATAGCGGCAAGCGAGGTTGAGGTCGTGCAGCACCGCGACGACGGTGGTGCCGTTCGTGCGGTTGAGGTCGGTCAGCAGATCCAGCACCTCGACCTGGTGCGGTACGTCGAGGAAGGTCGTCGGCTCGTCGAGCAGCAGCAGGCCGGTACGCTGGGCGAGCGCCATCGCGATCCAGGCGCGCTGCCGCTGTCCGCCGGAGAGCTCGTCCACCGGGCGCTCGGCGAGCTCCAGGGTGCCGGTGGCGAGCAGCGCCTGCGCCACCGCGTCCTCGTCCTCGGCCCCCCACCGCCGCAGCCGGCCTTGATGGGGGTAACGGCCCTGCCCCACCAGCTCGCTGACGCGTATCCCGGCCGGCGCGACGGGAGTCTGCGGCAGGATGCCGAGTACGGCGGCGACCTTCCGGGTCGGCACCGTGCGGATGTCTCTGCCGTCCAGGCACACCGTTCCCGAGGCGGGACGCAGCAGCCGCGCCAGTATGCGCAGCAAGGTGGACTTGCCGCAGCCGTTCGGGCCCACGATCACCGTGACCTCGCCCGGCGGGACCTCGAACGACAGCCCGCCGAGGACTTCCCGCCCGTTGTAACCCAGCCTGATCTCCTCTGCGCGCAGCACGTGCCGTTCACTCATCCGTCCCGGTCCTCCGGCTCCTGCCGTCGATGGTCAACCGCCGTGTCCCGAGCGGTTGGTGTTGGCCAGTGTGAGAAGCAGATACGGGGCTCCCACGACGCCGGTCACCACACCGACCGGTAGCTCCGTGGAGCCGAACAGATGCCGGCCGAGGAAGTCGGACGCGGGCATCAGCACCGCGCCCACCAGCGCCGCCGCTGTCAAGGCGGCTCCGCGCCCGCGGTGCAGCCCGCGCGCGATCGGCGCACTGACCAGGGCCACGAACGGGACCGGGCCGGCCGCAGCGGTCGCCACCGCGGCCAGTGCCACCGCCACCGCCAGCAGCGCGAGCCGGCGGGACTCCACCCGCACACCGAGCCCGGCCGCGATGCCGTCACCGAACCGCAGCACCTGCAGTGAGCGGGACAGCAGCGCCGTTGCAGGCAGCAGGGGAACCAGGCACAGCGCGAGGGTGCCGGCGTGCGGCCAGCCGCGCCCGTCCAGACTTCCCGTCAGCCACTCCAGGGCCCGCTGGGCATCGCTGACCTGCGTGGTGGTCATCAGGTACGAGACCAGGCTGGAGAACACCGCCGCGATCCCGATACCGACGAGGACGAGGCGGTAGCCGCTCACCCCTCTCCGCCACGCGAGCAGATAGATGAGGGCGGCCGTGACCAGCGCACCCACGAGCGCTCCAAAGGACACCGCCATCCCGCTCAGTCCGAGGAGCAACACGCACACCACGGCCGCCGCGCTCGCGCCCGAGGTGATGCCGATGACGTCCGGGCTGGCCAGCGGGTTGCGTATCAGACTCTGGAAGAGGGCGCCGGACAGGCCGAACGCCACTCCGGTCAGTACGCCCGTCAGCACCCGCGGCAGCCGTACGTCGAGGACGAAGAACTCGCTCTCCCATGCGGCCCTGCCGAAGAGCGGACCGGCGAGCGACCGGACGACCTCCGGTACCGGTACGCCGAACTCGCCCAGCGCCAGCGCGGCGGTGAACGCGGCCAGCACGGCGAGCACCAGGGCGGCGGTCACAGCACGCGTACGCCGTCTGTCCCGGCGGCGCACCGCGGCCACGGTCCGCCGTGCGGCTTCCCGGGCGGCCGTCTCCCGCTCCCCCGCTGCGACCCGTGCGGTCGCGGGGTCGCCGCTCATCACAGCTCCACCAGCGTGCGCCTGCGTACCAGCATGACGAACACCGGTGCGCCGATGACCGGAGTCATCAGCCCGACCTGCAGCTCGGAGGGGCGTACCGCCAGCCGGCCCGCGATGTCGGCCACCAGCAGCACGAGGGGTGCCAGCAGCATCGAATAGGGCAGTATCCAGCGATAGTCGGGACCGGTGATCAGGCGCGCCAGGTGTGGCACGGTCAGGCCGATGAAGGCGATGGGTCCGCACATCGCGGTGGCGGCGCCGCACAGCAGGACCACGGAGAGTGCCGCCAGCATGCGGCCTCGGCCGATGTGCTGGCCCAGGGAGCGCGCGGTGTCCTCACCGAGCGCGAGCGCGTTGAGGAGCCGCCCGGAGACGAGCGCCAGCGCCGCGCCGGCGGCGAGGAAGGGCAGCGCCTGCCCTATGACCGCACCGTCCCGACCGGCCAGCGAGCCGACCCGCCAGAACCTGAACTGGTCGAAGGTGTCCGCATCGATCAGCAGGAGCGCGGTGACCAGCGAGGTCAGGGCAGCGCTCACCGCGGCCCCGGAGAGCGCGAGTTTGACGGGTGTGGCTCCACCACGCCCCAGCGAACTCACCGCGTGGACAAGGCAGGCCGCCAGTGCGGCGCCCGCGAGTCCGAACCACAGATAGCCGGACAGGGCGGTGATGCCGAAGAGGTCGATGCCGACGACGACGAAGAGCGCGGCGCCAGCGTTCACCCCCAGGATGCCGGGGTCGGCCAGCGGATTGCGGGTCACCCCCTGCATCACCGCACCGGCCAGTCCCAGCGCCGCCCCCGCCAGCACGCCGAGGGCGGTGCGGGGGAGCCGTAACTCCCGTATGGCCACGTGGTTCACGTCGTGCGGTTCGAAGTGGACCAGCGCGTCCGCGACGGTGCTCAGCGGGATGGCGCGCGTGCCCACGCCCGTACTGACGGCCGCCGCGACCACGAGGGCGAACAGCGCGGCGCCTAAGCCGGACAACAGCTTGGCGCGGCTGCTCCTCACCTCCGGTTCCCCCGTTCCCTCTGACTGTTCGCGGCTTCACGATGTACGTGGTAGCTCCAACTTCTGTAAGGCTAACCTTAGTTACCTTTCGAGTCGAGTCGGCACTCGAATCCTTGAACACCCAGCCGTGAACACCCCGTGGACCTGAGGAGACCTATGCCGCCCCTGCCCGACCGTCGCCGGTTCCTGACCGCCGGCGCCCTCGGACTCTTCGCGCTCGGCACGGCGGGCTGCTCGCCCCCGGAGGCCGGCCGTAGACAGACCGCCCCGGTCCGCGAAAGCACCTGGAGCTTCTCAGATGACGCCCACCGGACGGTCCGGCTGGCGAACCGCCCGCGGCGCATCGTGGCCTATGCCACCGCGGCCGCGGCCCTGTGGGACTACGGAATCCGCCCGGTCGGCGTCTATGGCGCCTTACGGAAGCAGGGGGGCAACAAGGACGTCACCGTACTCGGCGAGGTGGACCTGAGTCGCGTGGCCACGGTCGGCGCCACCTGGGGGCATATCAGTGTCGAGCGGCTGGGGAGGCTGCACCCGGAGCTCGTCGTCGACCCCCTCCAGTACGGTGCGCCCCAGATCGACCCGAGCAGCCTCGAACTCACCGAAAAGCTGGCCCCTGTAGTGTCCATAGAGGTCTACGGAGCCAGGGTCGGCACTGCCGTGCGGCGTTACGCCGACCTCGCCGCCGCCCTCGGAGCCGACTTCACCACACCGGAGCTGCGACGCGGGAAGGCGGCCTACACCGCCGCCCGCGACAGGGCCCGCCGGGCCATCGCCGGCAAGCCCGGGCTACGGGTCCTCTTCGCCTCGGCCGACCAGGACGGCATCAGGGTCAGCAAAGCGGGATTCCCGTCGATCGGCGATTTCGCAGGCCTCGGCCTGGACGTCGTCAAACCCACCGGCGGCACCCGTTACATGGAAAAGCTCTCCTGGGAGCTCGTCGACCGCTATCCGGCCGACCTCATCCTCCTCGACGTGCGCTCCAGCAGCCTTCAGGCAGCGGATTTGAGCGCCAATGGCCTGTGGCGGAGCCTCCCCGCCGTCCGCGCCGGTCAGCTCGGCCCGTGGAACCCGGAGCCCAACCTAAGCCACCACGGCATGGCGCGGGTCTACGACTCGCTCACCAGATCACTCACCGACGCCCGGCCGCGTATCGCCTGACAGAGAAGTAGATGTTCACAGCGCTGAGGGAAGGCTAACGTGCGCACTATGACCCGGTTTCACCAGCTCATCGGCGCGGCCGGTTCCACCGCGTTGGACGCGACGTACGCGGCGTACTACGCATCGATCGCCCAGGCCGACGAGGGCCGGGACGGCACCGTCCGGCACCGGCTCCGGCCGGAGGTCGGCGACGGCACGATCGAGGTGACGTCGTTACGCAGCGGGTTCCACATAGTGCGCTACGACGTCGCGTTCGTCGGAGGGCACCAGGTCGGATACACCTTCCCTGGTGACCACTTCGAGCTGGAGCACTGCGTCGACGGACGCATGCAGGTCAGCGAGGCCGACGCCGGCACCGGCGCCCTGCACGCCGGCTCGGTGTCGCTGAGCCCCCGGTGCGCCACCGAGGGTGTCGTCGCACACGGCGACGGCGAGCGGTACCGAGCGGTGTCGATCACCGGGACCTGGACCGGGTTGGAGTCCTATCTCGGAAGCGTCGGCGCCGGTGCCCTCCCCGCCATCGGACCGGAGAACGTCGCGCGCGAGCGCTATCTGGGCCGGTCCGCCGCACTGCGCCCGGTGTCCGGGCCCCTGGAGGAGCTCTTCCTGCACCGGCGGTCGAACCCGGGGCGCCTGCTGTTCATGGAATCCCGGCTCGCGGCGGCGCTGGCCGCACTGATCGACGGGCTCACGCTCACCGGGCCGTCCGCGGGCGCCGGGGACCGCGCCCTGGACGACCACGAGGTGGCCGCGCTGCGCCGTGTCCCCGAACTGCTCTGGCAGCAACGCCACGCACCGCCCACGCTGGCCGACCTGGCCCGCGCGTCGTCGATGTCGGTCCGGCGCCTCACCACCGGGTTCCGCGCGCTGTACGGGACATCGGTAAGGGAGTACCACCGGCGTCGCTGCCTCGACCGGGCCGCGGCTCTGCTCGTCGAGACCGACTGGCCGGTGGCCCGGATCGGGCACGAGGTCGGCTACGCCTCGCCCACCAACTTTGGCTACGCCTTCCGGCGCGACCGGGGCGTCTCCCCCGCCCGGTTCAGGCGGGCGCACTCCTGACGCCCGCCGCGGAAGCACCGCTCTCCACACCCTCGGGCCCCTTGCTCCACACCGCGGCACGGGCCCCGCGCCGACGATGTGACGCGTAGCGGCCGCACCGGCCAGTGGCGGCGACGGCCCCGGCGCGGTCGCGTCGGCAGCCGCGACACGGCACAGGGCAGCCTTCCCGCATGCTCAGGTTTCCCTCACCGCAGGACTCACGGATGGAGACCGATGACCGTCAGCATCGACACCGCGCCCCCTCGGACCGGAACGGGGCGTTTGATCATCGTCCTTGGCGGACTCTCGGCGGTGTCGCCGTTCGCCATCGACATGTACGCGCCCGGCTTCCCGGAGATCGTCACCTCGTTCGGAACCTCGAAAACGGACGTCCAACTCTCCCTGACGGCCTGCCTCGTCGGGCTCGCCGTCGGCCAGGTCGTGCTCGGCCCAGTTAGCGACGCGATGGGGCGGCGACGCCTGCTCCTGGCCGGCTGCGGCATGTTCAGCGTGCTGTCCCTGGTCTGCGCGCTCGCCCCGTCCATCGCCGTGTTCGACATGGCCCGGCTGCTGCAGGGGATCGCGGGCAGCGCAGGGATCGTCATCGGACGGGCGGTCGTCAGCGACCGGTTCACCGGCACCCGCGCAGCACGCCAGCTCACGACACTGAGCGTGATCGGGTCGACCGCGCCGGTTCTGGCGCCGGTGGCCGGAGGCATCCTTCTCGACGTTGGCTCATGGCGCCTGGTGTTCGTGGCGCTGGCCGTGACCGGGCTGCTGTTGATGACCGCGGTCTGGGCGTGGGTTCCCGAATCACTGCCCGTCGAGCGGCGCCGGGCCGGCGGTCTGCGATCCGTGTTCGCCGCGATGGGCGGACTGCTCAGGCGTCGCGAAATGGTCGGCTATCTCCTCGTCATGGGGTGTGGACTGGCCGCCCTGTTCGCGTACATCACTGGATCGCCCTTCGTCTTCGAAGGTGCCTACGGCCTGTCGCCCACTGCGTACAGCCTCGTCTTCGCCACGAACGCCGTCGGCACCGTGGTGGCCGGTGCAATATTCGGACGGCTGGCCGGGCGCGTACGTCTCAACTCCCTGCTCGCCATCGGCGTAGCCCTCACCGTCGTCTCCCTGATCACGCTGGTGGCCCTGCTCGGCATCGGCATCAGCACGTTCCCGGCCACATGGGCCTGCCTGTTCGGCTTCACCTTCGGGTTCGGGCTCCTGCTGCCCGCGTCGACCACCATCGTCCTCGCGGTCGGTAGCGATGCCCCCGGAGCCGCTTCCGGCATGCTCGGTGGCGCCCAGTTCGTGCTCGGCGCCGCGGCCGCGCCTCTGCCCGGTGTTCTGGGCAACACCACCGCCATGTCAACGGCCGTCGTGGTGCTGGGCTCTGTTCTCCTCTCCGCGGTGGCTCTGCTCACGCTCGCCCGGCCGTGGCAGGGCCACGGCGAGCCGGCCGGCCAATCCTGAGTCCGCCGCGTTGTGTCCCTCGACGTACGTGCCTGAGAAAGGGAAGCCCGTGACCACTTCGAAACACGCCTCGACAGCGCACGTTCAAGAATTGGAAATCGCCCGCAGCTGCCCACACTCCCCGAATGCGCAGCACATCGGATTCCAGCAGCAGGGCCACCCCGCCCAGGTCACCTTGGCGACCCTGGCGCCCGGTGCACCGGTCTGGGCGGTGAGCAACCACTCCGATATCCGCACCATGCTCGCCGACAGCCGGTTCAGCGCCGACCGGGAAAAGCAGGGTTTTCCGTTCCAGGTCGACGGACAGCCGGGAAATTTCCGCCGCACGATGATTTCCATGGACGGGACGGAACACCGGGACGCCCGCCGCTCGGTGACCGGAGAATTTACCCTGAAACGCATGAAAGCATTGCAGCCGCGCATTCAGCAGATTGTGGATGACCGCATTGACTCGATGCTGGCCGGACCGAATCCAGTGGACCTGGTCGGCGCACTTTCACTGCCCGTTCCCTCCCTGGTGATCTGCGAGCAACTGGGCGTGCCCTACGAAGGCCATGAGTTCTTCCAGGCCCGCTCCAACAAGCTGCTCCTGCGCGGCGCTTCGGCCGAGGAGCGCCTGTGCGCGCTCGATGAACTCCTTGAGTTCCTCAGCGATCTCATCACCAGGAAAGAGGTCGAGCCGACCGACGATCTGCTCGGACGACAGATCGTGAAATTACGCGAAGCAGGCACATATCGGCACGAAGATTTGGTACGCATGGCGTTCCTTCTCCTGGTCGCCGGGCACGAGACCACCGCGAACATGATCTCACTCGGAGCCATGATCCTGATCGATCGCCCGAACGACGCGGAAATCCTGCGCGCGGATCCGAGTAAAATCCCGGTCGCCGTGGAAGAGCTCCTGCGCTATTTCACCATCGCCGAGTTCATCCCCACGCGCGTGGCCACCGAGGACGTCGAACTCGGCGGCACCCTGATAAAGGAAGGAGATGTCCTTGTCGCACTCTGCAACGTAGCCAACCGCGATCCTGCTTTATTTCCCGACGGCAACGAGCTGGATATACAGCGCAGAGCCCGTCACCAACTGGCGTTCGGTTACGGAGCACACCAATGCCTCGGGCAAAACCTTGCCCGAATGGAGCTGGAAATCGTCTACGCGACCCTGCTACGACGCATCCCCACATTGCGCTCTGCAATACCGACCGAGGATTTATCATTCAAGAATGACGCGGACATCTACGGCATCCATGAATTCCCGGTTACCTGGTAAGAGCCCCGCAACCTCCGAACCATGCATTTCCGACCGGACAAACCTTTGCCACTGTTCTCAGGCGATTCGCCGCCGACTGGCCTGACGCAAATCGAGGAGAGAGCGAGGATTTCATGTGCGGCATAACGGGCTGGGTGGATTTCGAGCGGGATATGAGCAGCGCGCAGGGCGTGCTGCGGGACATGGCCGACACGATGGCCTGTCGGGGACCGGACGCGCAGGGGTACTGGACAGACACCCATATCGGCTTGGGCCACCGGCGCCTTGCGGTGATTGATCTGGAAGGCGGGGTCCAGCCGATGACCGTCGAACACGACGGCCGCACGCTGGTGGCCGTCACCTACAGCGGCGAGGTGTACAACTACCGCGAGTTACGCGCGGAGCTGCGCCAGCTCGGGCACCGTTTCCGTACCGAAAGCGATACCGAGGTCGTCCTGCACGCCTATCTGCAATGGGGGGCGGCCATGGCGGACAAGCTGAAAGGAATGTTCGCGTTCGGTATCTGGGACGCCCGCACCGAGGAGCTGGTACTCGTGCGCGACCGGCTCGGCATCAAACCGCTGTACTACTACCCCACAAGGCGCGGGCTGCTGTTCGGCTCGGAGGCCAAAACTATACTCGCGCATCCTGAGGTGCGCCCGGTCGTGGACCAAGACGGGCTGCGCGAACTGCTGGCAGGCGTCAAAACCCCGGAACACGCGATTTTCCATGGCATGTATGAACTCCGCCCCGGTCACCTGCTCCGCCTCGGCCGCGCGGGATTGCGTATCCAGCGTTATTGGGCACTAGAGGCGCGCGAACACACCGATGATGTGGACACCACCGTGCGGACGGTGCGCGAGCTGCTCGAAGACGTCATCGAACGTCAGCTCATCGCCGATGTCCCGCTGTGCACCCTGCTTTCCGGTGGGCTGGATTCCAGCGCGGTGACCGCCCTGGCCGCCCGTTCGCTCGCCGAACGCGGGGCAGGCCCGGTTCGTTCGTTCTCTGTCGACTTCGCCGGGAACGAGCGGGATTTCACCGCGAACGTGGTACACAATTCCCCGGATGCCCCATTCGCCACCGAGATGGCCGGCCATGTGGCCGCTGACCACACCAATCTGGTGCTCAACCTCGAAGAACTCACCGACCCACGCATCCGGGCCATAGTGCCGAAGGCATACGATTCGCCCGCCGCGATGCTCGGTGACGGATACGCCTCGCTGTACTTGTTGTTCCGGGCGATTCGCGAGCGGTCAACGGTGGCCCTGTCCGGAGAGGCAGCCGACGAACTGTTCGGGGGCTATGTATGGTTCCACGTTTCGGAGCTGCGCAACGCGAACACCTTCCCCTGGGTGGCCGCCGGATACGACCTGATGCCCATGCTCTCAGGGTTGTTGGACCCGGGATTGGTCGCCGGGCTGGATATCGAAGGCTACCGTGCCCAGCGGTATTCCGAAGCACTGGCCGAGGTACCGGTACTGCCCGGTGAAGATGCCATGGAGCGACGCATTCGAGAGGTGAGCTATCTCAGTATCACCCGCTTCGTGCCGTTTTTACTCGACCGGAAAGATCGGATGAGCATGGCGGTCGGACTCGAAGTACGCGTACCGTTCTGTGACCACCGGCTCGTCGAATACGCCTTCAATGTGCCATGGTCGATGAAGTTCTTCGACGGAAGAGAAAAGAGTCTGTTGCGGGCAGCGACCCGCGATCTACTCCCGAACAGCATCGTGGAACGGAAGAAGAGCGCGTATCCGATAAGCCACGATCCGCGCTACGATTCCGCACTGCGCGCCGAATTCGATCGGCTGGCCGCCGACCCCAGCGTCCCGGTGTATTCCTTTATCGATCACGATGGTTCCGGTCGACAGAATACGGACGGCTGGCCGTCGCGCACCGGGCTTGAATTCATGGTGCAGCTCAACAGCTGGCTGGAGACCCACGAACTGAAACTCTGACGCCAGCCGGCCGCCTCGTAGAGCCCCTCGGACGTCGCTGCCGCCGTGGTCAGCGAGTGTGCTGTTGAACAGGTAGGGCAGGCCGAGGACGAAGGCGCCGCCGGCGGCGAGCCAGACCGCGTTGGTCGGGGTCCGAGTCCCCGGGTGCAGCTTGTGCCACACCTTGGAGAAGGGCAGGGCATCGTCGCGGGAGAAGGCGTAGATCATCCGGGAGTTGGCCGTCACCGATGCCATGCCGCAGAACAGCTGGGCGCCGATGACGATAAGCAACATCATGTTGCCTGCGCTCTTGCCCAAAGCGTCCATGAAGATCTGCGCCGGCGGCACCCCCGTCTTCGACTCCAGCGCGCCGGTGTAGGACTGGATGGCGAAGGTCAGGCCGAACAGCAGGACAAAACCGGCCGCCCAGGAGACAAGAATGGAGCGGACGATGCCCTTCGGTCCCTACACAGAGGCGTTCTTCGTCTCCTCCGTCATGTGGGCGGAGGCGTCGTACCCGGTGACGGTGTACCGGGCCATCAACAAGCCGATCAAGCCGACGTAGACGGCAGAGCCCCAGCCAGTGTTGTTGACGAGTTGACGAACTCGGTGAACACGAACTTCGGGGACTGGTGGTGGTCGGGGACGAGCAGGAGCACGCCGACGATCACTACCACGCCGATCAGGTGCCACCAGACACTGACAGTGTTGAAGAAACCCACGACGCGCACACGGAAGGTGTTCACGACGGCGTGCAGCACCAGGATGACGCCGAAGAGCGTGATGGTGTGCCCGGGGGTGGCGGCGTAGCCGAACTGAAGATTCAGGTAGGCGTTGAGGAATGAGGCGGCGCCGAATTCGATGCCTGCGGTGACGGCGACCTGGCCGAGGGTGTTGAACCAGCCGGTGAACCATGCCCAGGCAGCCGCCGACCTGTGGGGAGCGAGCTTGTGGGCCCAGAAATACAAGCCGGCGCTCGTCGGGTAGCTGGAGCAGACTTCCGCCATGGCCAGCCCGACGAAGAGGGTCATCAGCCCAACGATGGCCCAGCCCCACATGATCAGGGCAGGGCCGCCGGTGTTCATGCCGAAGCCGTACATGGTCAGGCAGCCGGAGAGGATGCTGATGAAGGTGAACGAGACGGCGAAGTTCTGACGCCCGGACATCGAACGGTCCAGGGTCTGGGTGATGCCGAGTTCGGCGAGACGCTCTTCTTCCGAAGGCGTAACGCTCAGTATATCCAGGGGCATTCGGGTGATTCCTTCATCTTCGTCGGCACTAACTGATGGGACGGCTGCGGCTCAGTTGCGGCGGTGCGGACTACGGCGCGGAGGCTTTGACAGCCCAGGCGCGGTGGCGGTTGAACAGCATTGAGGCGTCTCCCCAGTAGCTCCATGGCACGTCGGTGGCGTACGGGCCGATGGCGTCGAAGACTTCACCGGCTTCGCGATGCCGGTTCGCGAACGACAGTGCGTGGGCGAGGTAGTTAGCGTCTTCGTGGAATGCGGCGTGAGGACGGTTCGGGTCTCGGTAGGACCACCAGTTGTCCCACGCCTGCCAGGTCGACGGATTGTCCGTCCAGGGGTGAACGGTCAGTCCGTACTGGTGCCCCTCCACTTCCATCCGCTGCCGGTGCGACTCGGCGAGGGCGACCAGGGGCAGGACATGCGCCGGCAGGCCGCGCGGGGCGTGAGTGCACCGTTCCTGCACCCAGTGGAACATCTCCCCTCCGGTGCCGTGCCAGGAGGGGAACAGGTAGGTGAGGAGTTCATGGTGCGCCTCCCGGTTCCACGGGTCGCGCTCGATCACCTGCTGCCACAGCTGTCGCACCGTCGCGCGCCGCTCGGGGTCCTGGGGAGGCCAGTGAAAGCGGGTCAATGCGAGCATCACCACGTACGGCGAGGGGTCGCTCGGCATCCTGTCGGCGGCTGCGTCACAGGCGTCCCATGCCAGTTCCATCGCCTCACTGCGGCCCCGCCCTCGACCGCAGAGCAAGCACATGGGCCAGAAGGGCAAGAGCATGCGGCGACTGCGGTTCGGCTTGCGCCCACGTTTCAGCAAACGTCAGCCGCGCTCCGACACGGGCGAGGACCTGAAGGCGGAAGATGCGCCGGTCCCAGTCTGCGCCCGTTGCAGCCAGCAGTCCCCGGGCACCTTCCCAGCGGCCCATCGCCGCGTCCTCGACCACCACCCGCAACTGAGCGTCATCGCGGGCCGGATGCCGGTCCAGAGCCGGTCTACGACTCACGACGCCCTCGCTCGGCGGTGGCCGTACCCACAGCCAGGCTCAGGGGCACAGTTGGTATCGGCTTCATCAAGAGTCCTCGCGTCACGTCCGGAAGTGGAAGACCGTCAGGACCCAGGGGTAAAGGGAGGGGATCCAGAACCTCGCCAGCGCCCCGACGGTCGGTCTAGAAGTCGATCTCTTTGATCAGCTGGACCGCGCCCTGCACACCGTCCCTGATGCTCGGCGCTGCGGAACTCCCCGCCAGGAAGAAGCCGAACAGGACACACACGAGGGCGTGGCCCATGTTCAAGCTGCCCTGGCCGCAGCTGCAGCCCCATGCAAGCAGACACCACGGACACCGATCTGGCCGAGGAGCAGACAGCGCAGCCACAGTGAAATCTCCACTTGCCGACCCCCGGACAACGGTGGAGTCAGGCGCCCGGCCACGTCGGCCGGAGCCCACCATTCGCTGCCGGGCAGCGGCTCCAGTCAGCGCTTCAGGTACGTCGTGCCGCCGGCCAGCGTCCTGACAGGCGAGCACCTCCTCCTCGCGGTTTCGGTGTTCCGGTGCACGCCGGTTCGTCAACCGGTGTTCGTCTGATTCCCACGGCGTGTGACGTGCGACGTGACCGGCAGCCGTCCGGTTATCGAGCCTCTCGGCGAACAGTGCCTTCCCCCGTGGCGCCATACGTCGAATCGCCTGTTCAGAGGGCTCGCCAGGCAGCCCATCCCGGGGACTTTTCGGGGACTTTCCGGTCTGTCAGGGGGACTTTCCGGGGACTTTCCGCTACCTAAACGGGCAAGGGCCCGAAAGACCGGAAAGGGCCTCCGACGCAGGTCAGAGGCCCTTTCCGGGACTAAATCCCAGGTGGGGCGGACGAGACCGGCCTATACGCCGGGTTCTGTCTCCGGGCGACCTTGCGGTCGGCCGGGAGGCGGCCATCCATCTAGGGCTGTCGTTGCCGGCAGCCTCGTGCGGTCTACCCGCGGACTCGGGCGGGCAGCCCTCGTACGTCCGCGCAGGGCCATCAGCCGACGGCCCCTCTTGACCTTGCTCCGGGTGGGGTTTACCTAGCTGCCCAGGTCACCCTGGGCACTGGTGGTCTCTTACACCACCGTTTCACCCTTACCCAGCGCCTGAGCGCCGGGCGGTTTGCTTTCTGTGGCACTGTCCCGCGGGTCACCCCGGGTGGGCGTTACCCACCACCCTGCCTTGTGGAGCCCGGACGTTCCTCGGGAGGATCGATGATCCCCACGCGGCCGCCCGGCCGGCTCGTCCGCCGTGCCGACCATGCTACCTGGCGGATTCCGGCGGCTTGACCTTGCCGTTGCGACAACGTTTCTACTGGGCTCATGCGTATCGGGGAACTCGCCGGGCTTGCCGGCGTCAGCACGCGGACCGTGCGGCACTACCACCACCTGGGGCTGCTTCCGGAGCCGCAGCGGAAGGCCAATGGGTACCGGGAGTACGGGCTGCGGGACGCGGTGGCGCTGGCGCGGGTGCGGCGGCTGACGGAGCTGGGGCTCGGGCTGGAGGAGGTCCGGGACGTGCTGGCCGACGACGCCGGCCGGGAGCTGCCGGAGGTGCTGGCGGAGCTGGACGAGGACCTGGCGCGGCAGGAGGAGGCGATCCGGGCCCGGCGGGCGCGGTTGGCGGAGGTGCTGCGGCGCGGCGAGGAGCCGGGTGGGCTCCCGGAGGAGGGCCCGGTGTCGGAGCAACTGGCCGAGGTGTTCGCGAAGATGGCGCGGACGTCGGCGACGCTGCCGGGGCCGGAGCCGGCGATGGCGGTGCGGGAGCGGGAGGTGCTGGCCCTGCTGGACGCGTCGGGCGACGGCCGGGCGCGGGGGGCGATGGCGGCGGCGCTGCGGGAGATGTTCGTGACGCCGGGCTCGATGGAGCAGGCGTATGCCGCGTACGGGCTGCTGGACGAGCTGGCGGGGGCGGCGGTGGACGATCCGCGGGTGGTGGAGGCCGCGCGGGCGCTGGTGGAGTGCGTGCCCGACCGAGTGGTGACGGCGATCGCCGCCGGGGCCGGGCCGGTGGCGGACGCGGGGCGGGCGACCGGGGTCTGGGCGGAGCTGCTGGTGACGGAGCTGGCGCCGGCGCAGGCGGAGGCGATGCGGGTGGCGATGCGGATGATCGGGGAGGGAACGCGATGAGCGCGCGGAACGATGCGCGGTTCGGGGAGCGGGTGGGGCGGCTGCTGCGGCACGAGGGGCGGTGGCTGACGAGTCTGGTGCGCTGGGTGGCGCGGCGCCGGGTGGAGGTGCCGGAGGGGGCGCGGGCCCTGCCGTACGCGGGGGCGCAGGCGGCGCTGATGTACGGGCTGACGTTCGTGTTCGTGGTGGAGACGGTCGGGGTGAGCATGCTGTTGCGGGACCGTCCGGGCCTGCACGCGGTGGCGCTGGTGGCCGACGTCTACACCGTGCTGCTGGTGCTGGGGAGCCAGGCCGCGGCGGTGACCCGGCCGCATGTGCTGGGCGCGGAGGACCTGCTGGTGCGGAACGGTGCCCGGATGGAGCTGCGGATTCCGCTGGCGTCGATCGCGTCGGTCCGGTACGACCTGCGGTCCCGGCAGGACGCGGGGAGCGGCGCGGGCGGCGAACAGGGGGACGGCGGGCCGCTGGAGTTGGCGATCGCCGGGCAGACCTCGGTGACGGTGGAGCTGGCCGAGCCGGTGGTCGTGGTGCGGCTGTCGGGGCGGCGGGAGACGGTGCGCACGGTCCGGTTCCATGCGGATGACGCGCGGGGCGCGGTGGGTGCGGTGCGGGGCGCGGTGGATGCCATGCGGGCGGCGCGGGCGGCGATGGCCCCGGAGCCGGTCACACCGGGGTGAAGAGGACCGGTTCCCGGCCCGGTTCGGCGCCGGCCAGGCGGACCCTGATGCGCCGGCCGAGGGGCAGCTCGGCGCCGCCGGGGGCGGCCTGGACGGGGCCGATGACGGCCGGTTCGCAGAGGTGGACGGTGCCCTGGGTCGGGTCGTCCGCGTGCCGGTCGACGACCAGGGCCTCGAAGGTCTCGCCGACCCGGTCGTGCAGCAGGGCCGCCTCGACGAGGTCGACGCAGGCCCGCTCGACCCGGTTGGCGTGCTGGGCACCGGTCTCCATCTCGTGCGGGAGGGCGGAGAGGGCGGCGCGGACCCAGCCGGGCGGGGCGTGGCCGGCCGCGGCGGCCAGGCAGAGCTCGGAGGTGTAGCGGTCCACGAGCCGGCGCAGCGGGGCGGTGGCGTGCGCGTACGGGGCGGCGACCGCGGCGTGCACGACGCCGGCGGCCGGCGGGGCGCCGCCGTCGAAGACCGTGTAGCCGGCGCCGCGGAGCAGGGTGGTGCACTCCTGGAGGAACGCGGCGTCGCCGGCGCGGCGCGGGTCGAGGGTGCGGATCAGTGCCGCGTACGAGGTGTGGTGGGGCCATTCGACGCCGAGGGCCTGTGCGGTCAGGCGGAGCCGGGCGACCGAGCCGGTCGGGGGGTCGGGGTCCTCGCCGCTCGAAGGGGGTTGCGGGCCGGGGGGCGGGAGGGTGCGCAGGATGCCGGTGCCGGCGGCGAGCATCAGCTCGGCCGCGGCCATGCCGGTGAGCAGGGAGATCTGGGCGTTCCAGGCGGCGGCCGGGAGCGGGGCGCGGTAGGCGAGGGTGTAGCTGCCGTCGCGTTCGACGATCTCCTGCTCGGGGAGGTTGAGCGAGATCGCGCCGCGGGCCGCCGCCAGCTCCTCGCGGAGCAGCCCGATCTCGCGGAGCAGGGCGAGCGGCTCCTCGGCGGTGCCGTCGTCGAGGGCGCGCTGGACGCCCGGGTAGTCGAGGCGGGCGCGGGAGCGGACCAGGGCGCGGCGGACGGTGCTGCCGGTCAGCGCGCCGGCGGCGTCGAGGTCGAACTGCCACAGGACGGCCGGGCGGTCCTGGTCGGGCAGCAGGCTGGCGGCGCCCTCGCTGAGCACGGTGGGGTGCAGCGGGACCCGCTCGTCGGGGAAGTAGAGGGTGGCCACCCGGTGGTGCGCCTCGGCGTCCAGGGCGCCGCCCGGGGTGACGAACGAGGCGACGTCGGCGATGGCGTAGTGGACGCGGATGCCGCCGCCCCGCCGCCGGGACAGGAACATCGCCTGGTCCAGGTCCTGGGAACCGGGCGGGTCAAGGGTGAAGAGGGGCAGGTCGGTGGCGTCGTCCAGGGTGTGCTCGGTGACCACCTCGCCGTCGCCGGCCGGGATGCGCGGGGCGCGGGCGGCGCTCTCCGCCTCGGCCTGGGCGGTGGGCGGGAAGTGGTCGGGGATCTCCAGCCGCACGCGCAGCTCGTGCAGGGCGGCCCGGAGGGGGGCCTCCGCTGCGTCGGTCACATGCATATGGCGACGGGGCATGGAATCGAGCGTATGACCGCCGGGCGCTCCCGGCGCGGCGTACGGGTGCCGGGCGGGGGCCGCGGCGGGTCGGTGGGGCTTCCCGGGCACGCCCTAAGCTTTCGGCGGGGCCGCACCCCCTGCCCGTATTGCCGTGAAGGAGAAACACCGTGCTCGTGCTGTTGCCGCCGTCGGAGGGGAAGGCCGCCGGAGGGACCGGGAAGCCACTGGACCTGGAGGGGCTGTCGCTGCCGGGGCTGACCGCGGCGCGGACGGAGGTGCTGGCCGAGCTGGTCGAGCTGTGCGCGGCCGACGCGGCCAAGGCGCAGGAGGTTCTGGGGCTGAGCGAGGGCCTGAAGGGCGAGGTCGCCAAGAACGCGGGGCTGCGCACGGCGGGCACCCGGCCGGCCGGGGAGATCTACACCGGAGTGCTCTACGACGCCCTGGGGCTGGCCTCGCTGGACGCCGCGGCGCGGAAGCGGGCCGAGCGGTCGCTGCTGGTGTTCTCGGGGCTGTGGGGCGCCGTGCGGATCGGCGACCGGATCCCGTCGTACCGCTGCTCGATGGGGGTGAAGCTGCCGGGGCTGGGCGCGCTGGGCGCGTTCTGGCGGGGGCCGATGGCGGAGGTGCTGCCGGAGGCCGCCGGGGAGGGCCTGGTGCTGGACCTGCGGTCGGCGGCGTACGCCACGGCGTGGAAGCCCAAGGGCGAGCCGGCCGGGCGGACCGCGACGGTGCGGGTGCTCCAGTCGAAGATCGTGAACGGGGTCGAGAAGCGGTCGGTGGTCAGCCACTTCAACAAGGCGACCAAGGGCCGGCTGGTGCGGGACCTGCTGATGGCGGGGTCCGCGCCGGCGGATCCGGCGGAGCTGGTGGAGGCGCTGCGCGTGCTGGGGTACGTGGTGGAGGCGCAGGCCCCGGCGAAGGGCGGCAGGCCGTGGGCGCTGGATGTGATCGTCACGGAGCTGTGAGGGATCGGCGAACCGACCCCCGCATTGCAACATGCGCAACGGCCGTTGCGGAGGATGAGGGCCGGGCGCAGGATGGGCGGCGTGACTGACGCCGCCCCCTCCCCCGTGCCCTCGTCCCCCTCGGTCCTCGACCTCGCCCCGGTCATCCCGGTCGTGGTCCTCCAGGACGCCGCGGACGCCGTTCCGCTCGCCCGGGCACTGGTCGCCGGCGGGCTGCCGGCGATCGAGGTGACCCTGCGCACGCCCGCCGCGCTGGAAGCGATCTCGGCCATCGCCGACGAGGTACCGGAGGCGGCGGTCGGCGCCGGGACCCTGCTGGACCCGCAGCAGGTCGCGGCGGCCCGGGCGGCCGGGGCGCGGTTCCTGGTGAGCCCCGGCTGGTCGCCTCGGCTGCTCGGCGCGCTGCGGGACTCCGGACTGCCGTTCCTGCCGGGCGTCTCGACGGCCTCGGAGGTGGTGACCCTGCTGGACGAGGGGGTCACCGAGCTGAAGTTCTTCCCCGCGGAGGCGGCGGGCGGCACCGCCTATCTGAGGTCGCTGGCCGCGCCGCTGCCGCAGGCCCGCTTCTGCCCGACCGGCGGGATCGGCCCGGCCTCGGCCCCCTCGTACCTGGCGCTGCCCAACGTCGGCTGCGTCGGCGGCACTTGGATGCTGCCGGCGGACGCGCTGGCCGCCAAGGACTGGGCGCGGGTCGAGGGGCTGGCCCGGGAGGCGGCGGCGCTGGGCGGCTAACGCGGCGCCGCCCGCCGTACGACCGGCACCGCCCGCGAACGCGTCCGGCCCGGCACACGATCGCCGTGTGCCAGGCCGGAGGCGTTCGACGCGAGCGCGCCGGGGCGCCGTCTACCGCAGGTGCGAGGTGTCGTTCAGCAGCCGCAGCGAGGCGTTGCCGTCGGCGTAGTACGCGACCGCGGTCAGGGACGCCGCGGAGAGCTCCATGCGGAACAGCGACTCCGGCGGGGCGCCCAGCGCCAGACGGACCAGCGTCTTGATCGGGGTGACGTGGGTGACCAGCAGGACGGTCTTGCCGGCGTAGCGGGAGAGCAGCTTGTCGCGGGCGACCGCGACCCGGCGGGCGACCGTCGCGAAGGACTCGCCGCCGCCGGTGGGCGCCGCCTTGGTCGAACCGAGCCAGGCGTCCAGGTCGTCGGGGTAGCGTTCGCGGACCTCGGCGAAGGTCAGCCCCTCCCAGGCACCGAAGTCGGTCTCCCGGAGCCCGTCCTCGACGCGGACGTCGAGGCCGAGCCGGGCGGCGACCGCCCCGGCCGTCTCCTGGCAGCGGCGCAGCGGCGAGCTGACCACGGCCTGGATGGTGCCGCGGGCGGCGAGCGCGGCGGCGGTCGCCTCGGCCTGCCGGCGGCCGGCGTCGGAGAGTTCGGGGTCGGTCCCGCCGCTGCCGGAGAAGCGCTTCTGCGGCGTCAGGGCGGTCTCACCGTGCCGGAGCAGGACGAAGGTCGCGGGGACGCCGAGATCCGGCGAGCCCCAGCCGACCGGCGGGGTGGCCCCACCGGTCGCCGTCTCCGCGGCCTCGGCGGCGGCGTCGGCCGCACGGGCCGCGGCGCTGCGGGCGGGGGCCGCGTCGACCGGGCCGGCGAGCGCCGCCCGGGAGTCGCGCGGCTCCCACTGCTTGCCGCGCTTGCCCGCGTCCATCGCCTCGTTGGCGAGCCGGTCGGCGTGCTTGTTCCGGGAGCGCGGGATCCACTCGTAGGTGACCTGGGCGGACGGGAAGATCGACGCGGCCTCGGCGGCCAGCGGCTTCATGTCCGGGTGCTTGATCTTCCAGCGGCCGGACATCTGCTCGACGACGAGCTTGGAGTCCATCCGGACGTGGACGGCGGCCTCCGGGTCCAGGGCCTTGGCGGCGCGCAGCCCCGCCAACAGGCCCTTGTACTCGGCGACGTTGTTGGTCGCCGTCCCGATGAACTCGGCGGCCTCGGCCAGCGCCTCACCGCTCGCCGGGTCGAGGACCACCGCGCCGTAGCCGGCCGGCCCCGGGTTGCCCCGGGAACCGCCGTCCGCCTCGACGATCAGCTCGCGCGCCACGGCCTACAGCCCCGAGTCGGGCGTGCGGACCAGGATGCGGCTGCAGTTCTCGCACCGGACGACGGTGTCGGCGGCGGCCGCCCGGACGTCGTTCAGCTCGGTGATGTCCAGCTCCAACCGGCAGCCCTCGCAACGGCGCTGGTAGAGGCGGGCGGCGCCGATGCCGCCCTGCTTGGTGCGGATGCGGTCGTAGAGCGTGACCAGCGCCTCGGGGATGTCGGCGACGGTCAGCTCGCGCTCCTTGTTGACCGTGGCGACCTCGGCGTCGATCTCGGCGTGGGCGGCGTCCCGGCGGGCGGTGGCGTCGTCGACCTTGGCCTGGATGGCCTCGACCCGGGAGGTCAGCTCGCGGACCCGCTCCTGGGCGCCCTCACGGCGCTCCATGACCTCCAGGACGACGTCCTCCAGGTCGCCCTGGCGCTTGGCCAGCGAGGTCAGTTCGCGCTGGAGGCTCTCCAGGTCCTTGGGGGAGGTCACGGCGCCGGAGTCGAGGCGCTTCTGGTCGCGGGCGGCGCGCTGGCGGACCTGGTCGACGTCCTGCTCCGCCTTGGTCTGCTCGCGGCTGGTGTCGCTCTCCTCGGTCTGCGCGGCGACGAGCAGATCGCGCTGCTGGGTGAGGTCGGCCTCCAGGGTCTGCAGCTCGGCCAGCTCGGGGAGGTTCTTGCGCCGGTGCGCGAGCTGGGTGAGCCGGACGTCGAGGTTCTGGACGTCCAGGAGACGGATCTGGTCGGCGGGCGCGGCGTTCAGCGGGGGGCTCCTGTGGTGTGCGAATGGTCAAGGGGGCTGGTGAGCGGGGCGGACGCCGCGTGGGCGGTCCAGGGGTCGGTGACCGTGCGGGAGACGTGCGTGCGCAGTCCCCAGCCGTGCCGGTCGGAGACCGCGTCGAGTTGGGCCGCGGCCTGCTCGCACCACGGCCATTCGGTGGCCCAGTGGGCCGCGTCCAGCAGCGCCAGCGGGCTGTTCCGCCCGGTGGTCTGCGTGGCCTCGGAGGCCGGGTGGTGCCGCAGGTCGGCGGTGAGGAACGCGTCCACGCCGGCCGCCCGTACGTCGTCGAAGAGGCTGTCGCCGGAGCCGCCGGAGACCGCCAGGGTGCGGATCTCGCGGTCCGGGTCGCCGGCCGCCCGGATGCCCTGCGCGGTGGCGGGCAGGCGGGCGGCGGCGTACGCGGTCAGCTCGGCGAGCGTCATCGGGTGCGGGAGTTCGCAGATCCGGCCCAGGCCGCGACGGCCGGCCGGGTCGCTCGCGTCCGGCACCAGGGGGCGCAGGATCCGCAGGTCCAGGGCGCCGGCCAGGGCGTCGGAGACGCCGGGGTCGGCGGTGTCGGCGTTGGTGTGCGCGACGTGCAGGGCGATGTCGTGCTTGATGAGCGTGTGCACGACCTTGCCCTTGAAGGTGGACGCCGCGACCGTCGTCGTCCCGCGCAGGTAGAGCGGGTGATGGGTGACGAGGAGGTCCGCGCCGAGCCGCACGGCCTCGTCGACGACCTCCTGGACCGGGTCGACGGCGAACAGCACCCGGCCGACCTCGGCGTCGAGGTCGCCGCAGACGGTGCCGACGGCGTCCCATCCCTCGGCCCGCTCGGGGGGCCAGAGGACGTCGAGCGCGGCGAGGACTTCAGACAGTGCGGGCACGGGGGGAAGGTTACCTCTCCCCCGCGCCCGCGCGCCGGGCCGCGGTCCGCGCGGGGACCGCCGGCACCTCCGGGCGAAGGATTCCGGCCGCCGATCCGGGCGCCGTGGCCGTGATCCGCCGGTACGGCGGCGCGACGAGGTGCACGGGTCGCTGCTCCAGGGCCGCTGCTCGACGAGGCCGCTACTTCACGAGGAAGCCGCGCAGATCGTCCAGGACGCTGTTGGCCGCGGTGACGCCGAGGCCGAGGTACCAGGTCTCGTCCTTGACGTTCTCGGCGTGGCCGTCCTTGACCGCCTTGAGGTTCTTCCACAGCGGGTTCTGCTCGGCGGTGTCGCGCTTGGTGGACTTGGGGTCGCCGTAGACGCCGGTGAAGATCCAGTCGGCGTCGGCCTGGTTGATGTTCTCCGGGCTGACCTCGGTGGCGAGGTCGTCGACCTGCTGGTTCTTGGGGCGGGGCAGACCGACGTCCTTCAGGATGGTGCCGATGAAGGAGCGCTGGGCGTAGAGGCGGGTGAACTGCGGCATGTAGCGCAGCATCGTCACGGTCGGCTTCTTCGGGCCGATGTCCGCGCCGAGCTTCTCGGCCTTGGCCTCGTAGGCGGCGAGGGCGCTCTTGGCCTGCGCGGTCCTGTCCAGGGCCGCGGCGTTGAGCAGGTAGTTCTGCTTCCAGGTGAAGCCGGGGCGGATCGAGAAGACGGTCGGCGCGATCTTGCTGAGCTGCTGGTACTGCTTCTCGGCGCGCAGCTTGCTGCCCAGGATGAGGTCGGGCTTGAGGGCGTTGATGGCCTCCAGGTTGAGGCCGTTGATGGTGCCGACACTCTTGGGGTGGCCGGCGTCCTTGGCGAGGTAGTCCGGGAGGGCGGCGTCGCCCTCGGTGGGCGCGTAGCCGACCGGCTTGATGCCGAGCGAGACGACGTTGTCGAGTTCGCCGACGTCGAGGACGACCACGCGCTTGGGCGCGGACGGGAGGGTGGTGGTGCCCATGGCGTGCCGGACGGTGCGGGGGAACCGGCCCGGCTCGGCGTCGGTGCCCATCTTCGCGGTCTGGTCGGCGGCCGAGCCGAAGTCCTTGCCGCCCTGGGCCACGGACTTCGAACCGGCGCCGCGGTCGCTGCCGCCGTCCGCGCCGGACGAGCCGCAGCCGGCGAGTGCGAGCGCCCCGGCGGCGGCGAGGGCTATGGCGGCGGCGCCGCGGCGGCGAAGGGGCATCACGAACACTCCAGGTCGAAGGCGGGCGCCGCCGGGCGGACCGGGACATCCCGGACCATCCGCCGACAACTTAGGTCCGCCTAACTTTAAGCATCCTTGAATCGCGAAGCACACCCACCCCTCCCCACACCGGCGAATCGGACAACCGCCACCCTTATGCGTGAAGACCGGCAACTGCCGTTGATCGGCCGGAAGTGCGAAAACTAACGTCCCTCCACTGGAGGTGGCACCTGATGACGATCTGTGCCAGTGAGGACGCCTCGGCGCTCGACAGCCCGCCTCGCGCGGTGCTGACCCTCGCCGCCGACGGCTCGTACGCCGCCCGGCTCGCCCGTCACGACGACGCGGCCGGGAGCTGGTATCCGGAGCGCTGGACGATCGGCGGTCCGGAGCCGTACGCGGTCCCGCTGGCCGGCAGCCAGCCCGAGGAGCCGGACAGCGCCCTGCTGCCGCTCGCGGACGGCCGGGTGGTGATCGTCCGCCGGGTCGCCGACCGCTTCACCGTCTCCCTGCTCTCCCCCACCGGGCCCGGGACCCAGGAGGTGCTGGTCGGCGCGGTGGCGGCGCAGGCCCTGTCCCTGCTGCCGCCCGCCCCCGGCGGGACGCTCGGCTACGCGCTGGCGCCCGGCGCCGAGAGCACCGCGCTGTGGCGGGTGCACGGCGGGACGGGGGGACCGGAGCGGGTCGCCGTGGTGCCGGGCCGCTGCACCGGCGGCGTCTGGCTGGACCACGACGGGCGCCTGCTGGCGGTGGACCGGGAGGTGGCCGGCCGCACCAAGACCGTACTGCTCGACCTGGCCCGCGACGCGGAGGTCAGCCCGCTGCTGCAGATCACCGAGGAGAGCGACGACCGGCTGCTGCTCGCCGACCCGGACAGCGGGCTGCTGCTGGTCCGCTCGGACGCCCCCGGGCACGACCGGCTGGGCTGGGGCGTCCTGGGCAGCAGCCTGCCGGTGCGCTTTCCGGAGTGCCTGCGGGCGCCCGACATGGCGGTGACGCCGTTCGCGATCCAGCCGGGGCGGGCGCTGCAGCCGGAGAGTTGCGCGGTGGCGTTCCGGCTCGACGGCCCGGCCGGGACCCGGCTGGGCGTGTGGCGGCCCTCGGAGCGGCAGTTGCGGCAGTTCCCGGCCCCGGAGGGCTGGTTGGCGGGCAGCGGTCGGTGGACGCCGGACGGCGAACTGCTGCTCCCCTACACGACGGCGGCGGTGTCGTGCGGGGTGGCGCGGATGGCGGTGCCGCTGGGGCCGTTGGAGCCGGTCGCGGGGACGGGGAGTCCGGCGGAGGAGGCTCCGGCAGAGGGGGCCCACGTGGCGGCGCGGGAGGACCGGGAGGGCCCGGAGGACCGGGAGGGCCCGGAGGACCGGGAGGGCCCGGAGGACCGGGAGGGCCCGGAGGCCATCGGTCCGACAGGCGGCGTTGCGGACGCAAAGCTTCCGGAGGTCGCGGTTCCGCCCGATCCGGGGCCGCCGGACGGCGGGGAAATTGTCCTGGAAACCGGCGATAACGTCGTCGACTCCACAGCATCTCCACAACCGAAGCCCCTCGACGCGGAACCGCTCGATCTTCCCCCACATCCCCGGATGTGCAGGCCAGTTCCCCTGCAACAGGCGCCTCTCGCGGCCCGGGAGTCCCAGTGGAGTGCCAAAACCCGCCCCGTTAGTATTCCGGGCGGGGGCTGTGCAGCCGGTTGACCCGGCCACCGACGGCACCGCACGGGTCGCTTCCCGGCGGGAGCCGGGGAGGTCCCGACGCGTACAGCTGTAAGCGATCCGACGGAGTGACTCTTTTCATGTCCGAAGCCCAGACCGAAACGACCCAGGCGCGCCCGCACGAGGCAGCCGCCGAGGCCGCAGGCTCCGGCAGGCACCGCGGTCCGGCCGCCGCCACCGAGGAAGCGCAGGACACCGCGCACGGGCGGCACCGCCGGGACCACCAGATCCAGACCTTCTGAGCGACCGACGCCGCAGGCCGTGGCCGCCGCACCGCGAACGCGGGCGGCGGCCACGGCCGTTGTGCACCCGGACGCCGTCCGGCCGGGCGGCCGTCAGTCGTGCTTGAGGCCCAGCACCTCGGCCGCCGCGAAGGTCTCGTGCGCCGGGCGCTCGGCGTAGTACGGGGTGAGCAGGCCGTCCAGCTCCTCGTAGCTGAAGATCTCCTTTGCGGTGTCGAACTTCGCGGCGATCCGCGGGCGTTCGGCGATCGCGACCATGCCGCCGTGGACGACCAGCAGTTGGCCGTTGACCCCGGCGGCGGCCGGCGAGGCGAGATAGCCGACGAGCGGCGCGACGTGCTCGGGCGCGAGCGGGTCGGGCCGGCCGTCCTCGGGGCCCGCGCCCCCCTGACGGGCCGGAACGCCGGCGAAGACGTCCTCGGTCATCCGGGTGCGGGCGCGCGGGCAGATGGCGTTGGCGGTCACGCCGTACTTGGCCAGCGCCAGCGCCGTGGACGTGGTCAGGCCGACGATGCCGCCCTTGGCCGCGGCGTAGTTGGGCTGGCCCGCGGAGCCGGCCAGGAACGCCTCGGAGGAGGTGTTGACGATCCGGCCGAAGACCGGTCCGCCGGCCTCCTTGGAGCGGGCGCGCCAGTGCGCGGCGGCGAAATGGGTGGTGTTGAAGTGGCCCTTGAGGTGGACCCGGATGACCGAGTCCCACTCGTCCTCGGTCATCGAGAACACCATACGGTCCCGCAGGATGCCCGCGTTGTTGACCAGGATGTCCAGCCGGCCGTAGGTGTCGATCGCCAACTGGACGAGTGCCCCGGCCTGTTGGTGGTCGGCGACGTCGCCGGTGTGGGCGACGGCCTGTCCGCCGGCCGCGCGGATCGCCTCGACGACCTCCTGGGCGGGAGCGGCCGAGGCCGCGCCCGACCCGTCCCGACCGGGCTGGCCGAAGTCGTTGACGACGACCCGGGCGCCGAGACGGGCGAGTTCCAGGGCCTCGGCCCGGCCCAGTCCGCGGCCGGCACCGGTGACGATCGCGGTCAGGCCCTCCAGTGGCTGTGCCATGCGTGTCCTCTCCTGTGCTTCCCGTGCGGTTCCGCGCGGCCTCGGCGCGCCGTGCGGATGGCCGCTTCAGATCTCGATGCAGGTACGCAGCGCGGTGCCCGAACGCATCTGGTCCAGGGCGTCGTTGATGCCGTCCAGCCGGACCCGGTGGGTGATCAGCCCTTCGAGGTCGATCCGGCCGGCCCGCCACAGGGCGATGGCCCGCTCGTAGGAGCGCAGCACGTCCCCGCCCCCGTACAGCGACGGCAGGATCCGCTTCTCGTCGAAGAACAGCTCGAACATGTTGACCTGGAAGGTGTCGTCCATCGCGCCCGCGCCGACCACGCAGAGGGTGCCGCCGCGCCGGGTCGTCTCGTACGCGGTGCGGGCGGTGGCGGACCTGCCGACGACTTCGAAGACGTAGTCGAAGCCCTCGCCGCCGGTGATCCGGGCCTTGGCGCCGGCGAGTTCCTCGGGGGCGACGGCCTCGGTGGCGCCGAACCGGAGGGCGGCCTCGCGGCGGGCCGCCACCGGGTCGACGGCGGTGATCTGAGCGGCGCCGCAGGCCCGCGCCCCCTGGATGACGGAGATGCCCACGCCGCCGCAGCCGATCACCGCGACCGAGGAACCGGCCTCCACCTTCGCGGTGTTGAAGGCCGCGCCGAGCCCGGTGGTGACCCCGCAGCCGATCAGGGCGGCGATCTCGTAGGGCACGTCGTCCGGGATCGGGACCGCGCAGTTGGCGGCGACCACCACCTCCTCGGCGAAGGTGCCGGTGCCGGCGAAGCCGAACACGTCGCCGCCGGGGCGCTTGAAGTTGGGGGTGCCGGCGTTCATGAACCCGGCCAGGCAGAGGTGGGTCTGACCGCGTTTGCAGGACGGGCAGCTGCCGCAGGCGGGCAGCCAGCACATCAGGACCCGGTCGCCCGCCTTCAGGCCGGTGACCCCGTCGCCGACGTCGAGGATCTCCCCGGCCCCCTCGTGCCCGGGGACGAAGGGCGCGGGCTGCGGCAGCACCCCGCTCATCGCCGAGAGGTCGGAGTGGCACAGTCCGGTGGCCCGGATCCGGATCCTGACCCGGCCGGGGCCGAACCCCACCGCCTCGACGTCGTCGAGCACCTCCAGCTTGTCCCGTCCCGTCTCGTGCTGTACGGCTGCGCGCATCCGAGCGGCTCCTCTCGTACGTACGACGTTCCGCCCCCGACGGGCCGGCCGTCGGGGCTGTCGCGGCCTGACGGCCGCTCGCCTTCAAGCGCCGGACGGGCCTGTCGTGCCGTGCTCGACCACCGTGTCCGCCAGTACCGGCGCGTCGTCCCGCTCGGCCGCGGTGACCGAGACCCGGATGCGACCGCCCGCGCCCGCCTCCGCCGGCTCCCGCCACATGCGGATCCGCAGCGTCTCCCCCGGGAACACCACCCCCGCGAACCGTGTGGTGTACGACCGCACCCGGGAGACGTCCCCGTCCAGCGCGGTGTCCACCACCGCCTTGAGCGTCACGCCGTACGAGCACAGGCCGTGCAGGATCGGCCGGTCGAACCCGGCGAGCGCGGCGAACTCGGGGTCGGCGTGCAGCGGGTTCCAGTCGCCGGAGAGGCGGTACAGCAGCGCCTGGTCCGCGCGGACCAGGCGTTCGGTGGTCAGGTCGGGTGCCCGGTCGGGCAGTTCGCCGCGGACCGAGGGGCCCCGCTCGCCGCCGAAGCCGCCCTCGCCGCGGACGAAGATCCGGGTGTCGCAGGTCCACAACGGCCCGTCGTCGTCGGCCACTTCGGAGCGCAGCACGATCACGGCCGCCTTGCCCTTGTCGTAGACGGCCGGGACGGTGGAGGTCTGGGTGGCGCGGCCGTTCACGGGGAGGGCGCGGTGCACGGTGACGGTCTGCCCGCCGTGCAGGACGGCCGCCAGGTCGACGTCGATGCCGGGCGCGGAGAGTCCGCCGGCCAGCGCCATGCCGCCGCCGGCGACGGTGGCGAAGCTGGGGAGCACGTGCAGCGCGCTCTCCAGGGTGTAGCGGAGTTCGTCGGGGTCGGTGGCGGCGTGCGGCCGCTCCGGGGTGGCCGCACCGGCGCCGATGCCGAGGTGGTAGAGCTGGACGTCCTTGTGGTCCCAGGCGAGTTCGGTGGTCCGCGGCTCGGCGGAGGTGGCCTTGGCGGCGTCGATGGGCATGGGGCTGCTTGCTCCTTCACCACGGCGTGAGACCCCGGCCCGGCCGTCCGCACCGTCGGCCGCGCCGGGGTCGTATCGGGTCGGCGGGCCCGCGCTCCTCGGCGCACTCCGCCGGCACCCGGCGCACTGCACTTCTAGAACGCGTTCTAGCCGATGGCAGTCATGTATAGCCGATACGGGCGAGACCCGGAAGACCCCTGACGGCATGTCAGATGACGGTGGCCGCCGCCCGCCCACGACCTCGTCCGGCCGCGCCCCGCCCCGCCTTTCGGCCCCCGACCGCACCGTTCGGCCCACCGACCCATGACATTTGTCAGGGCCCTTCCCCCACATTCGCATCTGCCGCCGCGACGGCGACTCTCCGTAACGTCTGAGGCAGTGGGTGACGAGGTCGCCCCACCCGTACGGCGCGGACCTCTCGCGGCCGGACGGCACCGACCACCGGCGCGCGGAGCTGCGTCGGCACCACGGGGAGGCAGATGTGACAGGGACGGCGAGCAGGGTGCGGGGGCCCGGCGCGGCACCGGCCGCGGGCCGGGCGGGCGCCGCGGTGGCGTTCACCGGCGTCACCCGGAGCTACGGCGCGGTGCGGGCCGTGGACGGGCTGGAGGGACCGCGGCCGGATCGCGGCCGACGGCAGCGGGGCGGGGATCAAGCGACGGGCCGGCAGCGCACGGGTCTCCTTCGACCTCGCCGGCGCGCGGACCGAAGCGCTGGCCGGACTGCCCAGGGCGGCGCACCGGGACCGACCACGGTGGCGATACCGGCCGCCTGGCTGGCACTCTTCGGCGGTTACGCGGTGTACGCCTACCGCCGGGCCGCGCGGACGCTGTGACGAGCGGCACGAGCGGCACGAGCGGCGGCGGGGCGGCGGATGCCGTCGGCGCCACGAGCAGGGGAGAGCACGGTATGAGGCGAGGAACGACATGATGCGGACAGGACGACGGCGGGAGCGGGACGGCGCGCCCGACTGCGGGCCGGAACAGCGGCCGGGCCCGGCGTCGAAGCGGCCGGACGAGCGCGAGCCCAGGGGCCCCGGCCGGGGCGCCTTCCTGCCCTGGCTGCTGATGGGACTGGGCGCGTTCTCCAACATCATCCAGGGCAGGTCCGGCAACCCCTGGCTGGCCGGCGCCGGGCTCCTCGCCTTCAACTCCCTCTATCTCACCGTCGTCTTCGCCGCCTTCAGCCCCCGGCTGCGCGACACCCGCTACCCGGTCTACGCCCTGGCCGCGCTGACCGCCGTCACCGTCGCCATCGCGCTCGGCTTCGGCGGCAACTGGTTCCTGTTCTTCCCCCTGCTGTCGCTGGCCTCCGGCACGGTGCGGGCGCTGCGCGGCAAGCCGCTCGCGATCTGGCTGATCACGCTCAGCGGATCGGCCGGCATCCTGTCCGGCTGGTCGGACGCGGGCGCCGCGGGCGCGTTCGGCATCGGCTACGGCACGTTCCTGTCCGGGATGGTGACGTCCACCGTCCTCAGCCTCTTCGACACCGTCCAGGAACTGCGCGCCACCCGCCAGGAACTGGCCCGCAGCGCGGTGGAGAAGGAGCGGCTGCGGTTCTCCCGCGACCTGCACGACCTGCTGGGCCACACCCTGTCCGTGGTGGTGGTCAAGGCCGAGGCGGTCCGCCGGCTGGCGCCGCGCGACCTCGAAGCGGCGCTGGCCCAGGCCGCCGACATCGAGGCGGTGGGCCGGCAGGCGCTGACCGAGGTGCGCGAGGCGGTCACCGGCTACCGCCAGGGCAGCCTGGCGACCGAACTGGACCGGGCCCGTTCGGCGTTGGACGGCGCCGGGATCGAGCCGGTGGTGCGGCAGTCCGGGCCGCCGCTGCCGCCGCAGGCTGCGGCGCTGCTGGGCTGGGTGGTCCGCGAGGGCGTCACCAACGCCGTCCGGCACAGCGGCGCCACCCGCTGCGAGATCACGGTGCACGCGGACGACGACCGGGTGCGGTTGACGATCACGGACGACGGCCGCGCTCCCGTAAGCTCCGGTGCGTCCTCCGCGGACGAGGCCGCCGGGGCCCTCGCACCGCCCGACGCCACCACCGGGCCGGTGGGCGGCACGGGCCTGAAGGGGCTGACCGAGCGGCTGGCCGCGGCGGGCGGCACACTGCGCAGCGGCCCCGACGGGCCGCGCGGCTTCCGCGTCACCGCCGAACTCCCGGTGGGCGCGGGCGATCTGGCGGATACGGAGGAACTGTCCAGGTGATCAGGCTGCTGCTGGCCGAGGACCAGCGGATGATGATGGGCGCGCTGGCGCTGCTGCTCGGCCTCGAGGACGACATGGAGGTGGTGGCGCAGGTCCCGGCGGGCGACCAGATCGTCGCGTCCGCGCTGGAGACCCGCCCGGACGTCGCGCTCCTGGACATCGAACTCCCCGGGCGCAGCGGCCTGGACGCCGCCGCCGACCTGCGCGACGCGCTGCCCTCGTGCAAGGTGCTGATTGTGACCACGTTCGGGCGGCCCGGCTATCTGCGCCGCGCCATGGAGGCCGGGGCGTCCGGCTTCCTGGTGAAGGACGGGCCGGTGGAGGACCTGGCGGCGGCGATCCGCCGGGTGCTGGCCGGTGAGCGGGTGATCGACCCCGGCCTGGCCGCCGCGGCCCTGAGCGCCGGCCCCAACCCGCTGACCCCGCGCGAGCGCGATGTCCTCACCGCCGCCGTGGACGGCGCGACGGTCTCCGACATCGCCGCCAAGTTGCACCTTTCGCAGGCCACGGTCCGCAACTACCTCTCGGCCGCCATCGGCAAGACCGGCGCCCGCAACCGCATCGAGGCGGTACGGGCGGCCCGGCGCAACGGCTGGCTGTAGCGCGGGACCGGCGGGGCGCCCCGGCCGCGGCCGGGGCGCCCCGCTCAGCCGTGCGCGGTGTCGCTGCGCCGCCGCGGCAGCGCGAGGAGCATCAGCGCGATGCTGCCGGCCAGCACCGCCGCGCCGACCAGGAAGGCCGTGCCGTAGCCGCTCGCCAGCGCCGCGCGGCCGGAGCCCGAGGCGATCCGGGAGGCCGCGACGGTGGAGAGCACCGACAGGCCCAGCGCGCCGCCCATCTGCCGCGAGGTGTTGATCAGGCCGGAGACCAGCCCCTGGTCGTCCGGGTCGGCACCGGAGGTGGCGATGGCGGCGATCGGCGTCGCGGTCAGCCCGGCGCCCAGCGCCATCAGCACGCCCGGGCCGAGGATCGACCCGAGATACGTCCCGTCGACCGCCATCGTGCTCTGCCACGCCATCCCGGCCAGCGAGAGCACCGCCCCGCCGACCGCCAGCGTCTTGGCGCCGAGCCGGTGCATCAGCCGGGGCGCGGTCTTCGACCCCAGCACGATGCACAGCGAGTGCGGGATGAAGGAGAGACCGGCCTGCAGCGGCGTGTAGGACAGGACGTTCTGCGTGTAGAGGGACAGGAAGTACCACATGGAGAACATCGCGGCGCCGGACAGCACCATCGCCGCGTTGGCCGAGGAGACCGACCGCAGCCGGAACAGCCCCAGCGGCATCAACGGCGCCTTGGTACGCGCCTCGACGGCGACGAAGACCGCGACCACCACCAGCCCCGCGACCAGCGGCAGCAGCGCCGAAGCCGACCCCCAGCCGTGCGTCTCGGTCTGCACGATGCCGTACGCCACCAGGCCGAGCCCGCCGGTGACCAGCAGCGCACCGGGCACGTCCAGCCGCCGCGCGGCGCCCTGCCGGCTCTCGGTGAGCCACAGCGCGGCACCGGCCAACACCAGCGCGCCCACCGGGACGTTGATCAGCAGCACCCACCGCCACGACAGGTACTCGGTCAGCACCCCGCCGACCAGGCCGCCCACCGCGCCACCGCCCGCGCCGACCGCCGTCCACGTCGCGATGGCCCGCGTACGGGCCGGGCCGGCCGGGAACGACGTGGTCAGGATGGTGAGGGTGGCCGGGGAGAGCACCGCGGCCCCCACGCCCTGGATGGTGCGGGCGGCGATCAGCTGCCAGGGCTCCCGGGCGACCCCGCCGGCCGCGCTCGCGATGGTGAACAGCGCCAGCCCGACGAGGAAGATCCGCTTGCGGCCGAAGATGTCGGCGGCCCGGCCACCGAGCAGCATGAAGCCCGCGAAGGTGATCACGTAGGCGTTGACGATCCACTGCAGGCCCAGCTCGGACAGGCCCAGCCCGGAACGCATGGCGGGCAGTGCCACGTTCACGACGGAGACGTCCAGCACGACCAGGAACTGTCCGGCGCAGACCAGCAGCATCACCAGCCAGGCCGGCGCGGCCCTCCGGCGCACGGACGCGGACAGCGTGGAGGAGGTGGCTATCGGGGGCATGCGGACCATGCTCGCACCCGACGCTCGCCTCCCGCATCGGGATATCGGTGCATTCGCCGGCCGCTCGGGCCTAGGGCCGGAGGCGTAGGGCCGGGGCGGGCGGGGCGGGCGGGCCTTAGGGGGCGGGGGCGGGGGTCCCCTAGGGGTCGGGTGGGCCCCCGGGGAACCAACTACCCGCCTACGGGCGGTGGTTAACGCGCGATGCCGCCCCTCACCGTCGTCACGTGCGCAGCAGGGTCACCACCGCCGCGCCGCCCAGGCCGATGTTGTGGGCGAGGCCGACGCGGGCGCCGGGGACCTGGCGCTCGCCGGCCGTGCCACGCAGCTGCCAGACCAGCTCGGCCGCCTGGGCCAGCCCGGTCGCGCCCAGCGGATGCCCCTTGGAGATCAGCCCGCCGGACGGGTTGACCACCCAGCGCCCGCCGTAGGTCGTGGCACCGTCGGCGACCAGCTTCCCCGACTCGCCCTCCGCGCACATACCCAGCGCCTCGTAGGTCAGCAGCTCGTTGATCGAGAAGCAGTCGTGCAGCTCGATCACGTCGACGTCCTCGATGCCCAGACCGCTGGCCTCGTAGGCGCGGCGGGCCGCGGCCCGGCTCATCGGCGCGCCCACCACGTCGATGCAGGAGCCGGCGGCGAAGCTCTCCTCGGTGTCCGTGGTCATGGCCTGCCCGGCGATCTCCACCGCGCGCTCCGCCAGCCCGTGCGCGCGGACGAAGCGCTCCGAGACGACCACCGCCGCCGCGGCGCCGTCGGAGGTCGGCGAGCACTGGAGCTTGGTGAGCGGGCGGTGCACGGTGCGGGCGGCGAGGATCTCCTCGACGGTGTACACGTCCCGGAACTGGGCGTACGGGTTGTGCGCGGAGTGCCGGTGATTCTTGGCGCCGACCATGGCCAGCTGCTCGGCGGTCGTCCCGTGGCGCGCCATGTGTTCGCGGGCCGCGTTGCCGAAGATCTGTGCGGTGGGCGGGGTCATCTCGAAGCCGTGGGCCGCGGCCATCACCCCGTAGTGCCGGGCGACCGGCGAGGACGAGAAGTCACCCTCCGCGCCGGCGCCCAGCGCGCCGCGCTTCATCTTCTCGAAGCCCAGCGCCAGGACGCAGTCGTTGAGGCCCGAAGCGACGAACTGACGGGCCATCATCAGCGCGGTGGACCCGGTGGCGCAGTTGTTGTTGACGTTGTAGACGGGGACGCCGGTGAGTCCCAGTTCGTAGACGGCGCGCTGGCCGGCCGTGGACGCCTGGTAGCAGTAGCCGACCGGCACCTGCTCGACCACGTCGTAGCCGATGCCGGCGTCGGCGAGCGCCGCGCCGCCCGCCTCCTTCGCCATGTCCCAGTACTGCCAGTCGCGGGTCTCCGGTTTCTCGAACCGGGTCATCCCGACGCCGATGATGTACGCCGTGCCGGCCATGCGGATCCTCCTGGGCCAGATGACGGATACGGATGCAGGTCAGATGAGGGGGCGGGGTTCGGGGTCGCGGGGCAGGCCGAGGAGGCGTTCCGCGACGACGTTGAGCTGCACCTGGGTCGTGCCGCCGGCGATGGTCAGGCAGCGCGACATGAGGAAGCCGTGCAGCGCGGGGGCGCCGGGGCCCTCGCGGACCGCGCCGGCCGGGCCGAGGACTTCCAGGGCCAGCTCTGCGACCTTCTGCTGGTGGGCGGTCTGCACCAGCTTGCGGATGCTGGCGCCGGCGCCCGGCTCCAGGCCCGACACCCGCTGGAGCGTGGTGCGCAGTCCGATGCAGCCGAGCGCGTGCGCCTCGGCGACCAGCGCCCCGACCCGGGCGCGGACCGCGCCGTCCAGTTCGGCGGTGCGGGCGACGAGCGCCTCCAGGCCGGTGTCGAAGGCCATCTGGTCGGCCATGTGGACGCGTTCGTTGCCGAGGGTGGTGCGGGCGACCCGCCAGCCGTCGTCGACCGCGCCGACCACCGCGTCCGCCGGCAGCAGCACGTCGTCGAAGTAGACCTCGTTGAAGAGGGCGTCGCCGGTGATCTCCCTCAGAGGCCGGACGTCGATGCCGGGTGTCGACATGTCGATGACGAAGAAGGTCAGGCCGCGGTGCTTGGGCGCGTCCGGGTCGGTGCGGGCGAGCAGGATGCCGTGGTCGGCGGTCCGCGCCGCCGAGGTCCACACCTTCTGGCCGTTGATCCGCCAGCCGCCGTCCGCGGTCCGCTCCGCGCGGGTGCGCAGCGACGCCAGGTCCGAACCGGCCTCCGGCTCGGAGAAGAGCTGGCACCACAGCAGGTCGCCGCGGAGCGTCGGCGGCAGGTACCGCTCCTGTTGGGCGGCCGTGCCGTGCGCGAGGAGCGCGGGCACCACCCAGGTGGCGATACCCAGTTCACCGATCCGGACGCCGGCGGCGGCCATCTCCTGCTGGATGGCGAGCTGTTCGACCGGGCCCGCGCCCAGTCCGTACGGGGCGGGCAGATGCGGTGCGGCGTATCCGGTGGGGGCCAGGGCGCGGCGGGCGGCGGGTTCCGCGGCGGAGCCGCCGAGGTGGCGCGTCCGGTCGCGCACCGGGGCGAGGGCGGCGCGCGCCCGGTCCCGGAACTCCTCGGCTTCGGCGGGGAGTTCCAGCCGCAGTGCGCGGCGGGCGCCGTCCGCGGCATACCGGGCGGCGCGCAGCCGGTGGGCGTCGCCGCCGCCGAGCAGCTGGCGGGCGGTGATGGCACGGCGCAGGTGGAGATGGGCGTCGTGCTCCCAGGTGAAGCCGATGCCGCCGAGGATCTGGATGCAGTCCTTGGCGCAGCCGACGGCGGCGTCCAGGGCGGCCGCGGTGGCCAGCGCGGCGACCAGACCGCGCACCTCGGGCGGTGCGCCGTCGGCCCGGGCCGCGTCCCAGACCAGGGCACGGGCCTGCTCGCAGCGGACGAGCATCTCGGCGCAGAGGTGCTTGACCCCCTGGAACTGGCCGATCGGGCGACCGAACTGCTCGCGGACGGCGGCGTGTTCGGCGGCGGTGCGCAGCGCCCAGGCGGCGGTTCCGCAGCCTTCCGCGGCGAGCAGCACCCCGGCGAGGTCCCGGACCAGCGCGCCGTCGAGCGTCAGCCGCCGGTCGGCGGACACCGTCGCCCCGTCCGCGCGGACCTCGGCGGTCGGCCTGGTCGGGTCGGCGCTGTCGTGGACGCGGACGGCGAGGTCGGCGGCGTCCACCGCCAGCCACACCGTCCCGGTCGCGGCCTCCGCGGCCAGCACGATCAGGTCGGCGTCGCCGCCGGCCAGGACGGGCGGCGCGGTGCCGTCGAGGAGGTGGCCGTCGGCTCCTTCGACCGCGGTGAGGGAGCCGCTGCCGAGGGCGACGGCGGCGATCCGCTCGCCGGTGGCCAGCGCCCGGACGAGGTGCCGGGGCGCGCCGCCGCGGTGCAGCAGTGCGGCGGCGAGAACGGTGGGCAGGTAGGGGCCGGGCAGCGCGGCGCGGCCGAACTCCTCCAGGACGACGGCGAGGTCGAGCAGATCGCCGCCGCCCCCGCCGTCGGCCTCCGGGAGGTGGAGGCCGAGGAGCCCCTGTGCGGCGAGCCCGTCCCAGTGGGCGGGGCGGCCGGTCCGTGCGGGCGGGGCGTCGAGCAGCTTGCGCACGTCTTCGGGCGGTACGGCGCGTGCGGCCCAGCCACGCGCCGCCTCCGCGAGGTCACGATGGTCCTGCGTGATTCCGATCCCCATGGCGGGCAGAGTAGAACACGTTTCAATCTGACGGAAGGTCAGCCGAGCGGTGGGTGCCGGGCCGCAGCGGCGCGGCGTGACGCGGCACAGGCGCGCCACCGCCCCGGCGCGGCGCCCCCGACGGCCGACGGGAATCGACCGCCTCCGGCACGGACCGGAAACGCACGGCGAATTCGTGCGGCCCGCTCGCCATTCCCCGCGCCCGCTCCGCACGGCGGTTTATCCGCGCGCCTTTATCCCGCACCGTTTCGGGACGCCGCCGGCTTTCCTTCCCGATCCGGTCCCGCCACCCGTGCCGATGCGCGTTCCGGTGTGCGTTCCGGTGCGTGTTCCGGTGCGTGTTCCGGTGTGCGTTCCTTCCGTTCCGCGGACGCCGGAATGCACGGAATTCACGGATGCCGGGAACCGCCGTCCGCTATTGGGAACGGACGACCGCGGAAGCGGCGGGGACAGGAGAAGGCCCCCGGCGGGCGCCCCGGACACACCGGCACCCGGGAACCGGCAAACCGGAAGCCGGAACCGCCGGGCCGGACCCCAGAACCCAGAACCCAGAACCCAGAACCGGGAACCCGGAACCGGGAACCGGGAACCGGGAACCGGGAACCGGGAACCGGGAACCGGGAAAACGAACCCCCGTTCCGATATCGCACCCGCCGTACGGCACGATCCCTACGGCACGATCCGCACGGCCCGATGCGCGCGGCCCGTTCCCCGTACACACCCCGTCCCACCAGGAGGAAGCCCATGACCGCTCCCACGGCCCCGACCGCCCCCCGGCCGGAGATCCTCGTCGCGTTCGAGGCGGCGAAGGGCTTCATGCCGGTGGACGAGGGGCTCGCCCTGTACGCGGCGGCCGGCGAGGCGGCGGCGCTGGGGCTGCCGCTGGTGGAGATCGGCAGCTACTGCGGCCGTTCCACGCTGCTGCTGGCCGAGGCGGCGCGCGCCGCCGGCGTGATGGCCGTCACCGTGGACCACCACCGGGGCAGCGAGGAGCAGCAGCCGGGCTGGGAGTACCACGATCCGGAGGTGGTCGATCCGGTCGTCGGCCGGATGGACACCCTGCCCGCCTTCCGCCGCACCCTGCACGCCGCGGGCCTGGAGGACCGGGTGATCGCCCTGGTGGGCCGTTCGCCGCAGATCGCGGCCCTGTGGCAGGCGCCGGCCGGCCTGGTCTTCATCGACGGCGGCCACACCGACGAGCACGCCACCGCGGACTACGAGGGCTGGGCCCCGCGGGTCGCGGAGGGCGGGCTGCTGGTGATCCACGACGTCTTCCCGGATCCGGCGGACGGCGGCCAGGCCCCGTACCGCATCTACCGCCGGGCCCTGGAGTCCGGCGCGTTCACCGAGGTTTCCGTCCACCGTTCGCTGCGCGTCCTGCGGCGCACGGGGGCCAAAATCTGAGGCGGCTACCATCGCGCAGGTGTCGAACGGCAGCGCTTTCCCCCCGACCCGCCGCTCACGCGGCCCCCTGCTGATCGTGTTGGCGGTGGTGGTGGCCGTCGGGGTCGGCGGCTGGCTGCTCTGGCGGCCACCGGGCGGCGGCCTCTTCCCCGCCGGCGGCGCGGCCTCCGGGTCGCCGTCCGCGGACGGCGACGGGGCCGGCGACGACGCCCCCACGGCGGGTGCCGACCACCCGACCCCGGCCCCGGCCGGCGGTCCGCGCCTCAAGGGCAGGACCGTGCTCCTGGACCCCGGCCACAACCCGCGCAACCGGGACCACACCCGGGAGATCGCCCGGCCCGTCGACATCGGCAACGACCGCAAGGAGTGCGACACCACCGGCACCGCCACCGACGACGGCTACGCCGAGGCGGAGTTCACGCTGGACGTGGCCCGGCGGGCCCGGGCGCTGCTCCGGGCGGAGGGCGCCCGGGTCGTCCTCACCCAGGACGGCGACCGGCCGTACGGGCCGTGCGTGGACGGGCGGGCGGCGGCGGGGAACGCGGCGCACGCCGACGCCGCGGTCTCCGTGCACGCCGACGGCTCGGTCGCCGGCAACCGCGGCTTCCACGTCATCCTCCCGGCGCGGGTCACCGCCGGCGCGGCCGACACCTCACGGATCGTGGGGCCGTCGCGGGAGCTGGGCGAGCGGCTGGCCGACCGGTTCGCGGCGGTTACCGGAAGTGCACGTTCCAATTACGTCGGCCACGGGACCGGGCTCGACGTCCGCTCCGATCTCGGCGGGCTCAACCTCTCCACGGTGCCGAAGGTGTTCATCGAGTGCGGCAATATGCGCGATCCGAAGGACGCCGCGCAATTGACCGACGCACAGTGGCGGGAGAAAGCGGCCCGGGGGATCACGGAGGGCATTACGGACTTCTTGACGCGCTGAACACACTCCCGACCAGCCGAACGGACTTCCGGCCGAGGGCCCTACCGATACCCGGGGCGGCCCACAGGATTCGACGATAGGTTCCCTTTACGATGGGGGACCATCGCCGTGCCTCGCACCGCGCCAGCGACAGCGTCGACGCCCTCACGAAGTCGACCAGGAACACGAAACCGACAAAGGACCTTTACGTGAACATCCGCTCCCTCAGTCGAGGCGACGGCGTGGTGATCGGAGCAGCGGTGCTGCTGTTGATCGCCTCGTTCCTCAGTCTCTACGCGTACGGCGACACGAACGCCTGGCAATCGCTGCACCTGCTGATGAGCGTCTACCTGGCCGGCGTCATCGCCGCCGGCCTGATCGTCACGGCGCGGGCGCTGCCGCAGCCCCGGAAGGTCGCCGGGCTGGAGCTCGGGCAGTTCGGAGTGGCGCTGTCCGTGTTCGCCGCCTGGACCGCGTTCTGGGCGATCATCGACAGCCACGGCGCGGGCGCCGGCCTGATCCTCGGCCTGATCGCCGCGCTGGTCCAGGCGGCCGCCGCGGTGGCCACCCCGCTCGTCCCGGCGCTGAAGGTCGCCCTGGTCGGCGCGCCCCGCCCGCAGGTCCCCGGCCCGTACGGCAACGCCGGCGCCACCCAGGGCTACGGCTACCCGGGCGCCCAGCAGCAGGGCGGCTACGGCTACCCCGGCGGGCAGCAGCAGTCCGGCCAGAGCTACGGCGGCCAGCAGGCCCCGGCCGGGGACTCCGGCGCCACGGCCGGCGGCGCGGCGGGTGCCACCCCGGCGGCCGGCGGCCCGGCGGACTTCGCCCCGTTCTGGTTCGCGGTGCCGGTGGCCCGCCCGCTCTACAGCGAGGAGGGCTCGCCGTCGCCGATCGCCGAACTGGCGCCCGGCACCTGGTACCTCGCGGTGGAGCAGCGCGGCGCGGCGCTGATCGCGCAGACCCAGGACGGTCGGCGCGGCATCCTCCAGGACACCACCGGCATCCAGCGCGGCTGACGCAGCCGGCACCCCGCGGTCCTGTCGCGGCCTTAAGGGCCGGCCCGGCCCCTCGCCCTCCGGCGGGGGGCCGTTGCCATGTCCGCGACGGCGCCGTACAGTGCGGCGGACCAGCGAACTGACGCATCGTCACCTACGGGCGGGCAACCGGACGTCGGAGAGAGGCGGGTCATGCGACTCGGTCTGGCACTCGGCTACTGGGGCCGCGGCCCCGACCCCCGGCACCTCGAACTCGCCCGCGAGGCCGAGCGGCTGGGCTACGACTCGGTGTGGACCGCGGAGGCGTGGGGCTCCGACGCGTTCACCGCCCTCACCTGGATCGCCGCGCACACCTCCCGGATCAAACTGGGCACCGGCATCGCCCAGATGGCCGCCCGCACCCCCACCGCCACCGCGATGCACGCGCTCACCCTCGACCACCTCTCCGGCGGGCGGATGCTGCTGGGGCTGGGACTGTCCGGGCCGCAGGTCGTCGAGGGCTGGTACGGGCGGCCGTTCCCCAAGAGCCCGCTGACCGCCACCCGGGAATACGTGGACGTCATCCGCCAAGTGCTGCGCCGGCAGGGCCCGGTGGCGTCGGACGGCACCTTCCACCCCCACCCCTACCAGGGCCCGGACGGCACCGGCCTCGGCAAACCGCTGAAGCCCATCACCCACCCCCTACGGGCCGACCTGCCGGTCCTGTTGGGCGCGGAGGGACCGCGGAACATCGCCCAGACCACCGAGATCGCGGACGGCTGGCTGCCGCTGTACTGGTCGCCCACCCGCACCGAGGTCTACACGAAGTCGCTGGCGGGCGCCCCGGACGGCTTCCTGATCGCCCCCATGGCGCGCGCCATGGTCTGCGACGACATCGCCGAGGGGCTGCTGCCGGTCAAGGCGATGCTCGGCTTCTACATCGGCGGGATGGGACACGCGGCCAAGAACTTCCACGCGGACCTGATGGCGCGGATGGGGTTCGAGGAGGAGGCCCGGCGGGTCCAGCGGCTCTTCCTCGAAGGCCGCCGGGACGAGGCGGTGCTGGCCGTGCCGGACGCCTTCGCCGACGAGATCTCGCTGGTCGGCCCGCGGGAACGGATCGCGGAACGGCTGGAGTTGTGGCGCGCGGGGCCGGTCACCGACCTGCTGGTGACCGCCCCCGACCCGCGGACGCTGCGGGTGCTGGCGGAACTGAGCGCCTAGGGCGCTTCTGATGGATCTCCGTGGAAGAAGGAGCGGCGCCTGGTGCGTGCGATCGCAAGGCGCCGGGATGTCTTCATAGCGGAGCTATGGGGACATCCCGGCAACGCCGCATGGGGGTCCCCCGCGCCCTTTAGGCGTGGGGGAGTGCGTGCCAGGCGCCGCGACGCCGCGGAGATCCATCAGAAGCGCCCTAGGGGCGGGCCGCTTCCCACGTCGTCGGCGTTCCCGCCGTGGGGGTTCGCCTGGTGCGCCTGCGGCGCGGGGCCGCTGCGCGGGGCTGTTGGGTGCGGTGACGGGCCGGAGGGGTTGGGGCCGACATCGGTGGGGCGGTGGTTCAGGAGAAGGAGGCGTAGGTCAGCCAGCGGTCGAACAGGGGGCGGTCGCCCAGCACCTCGATGCGGTCGTCGTCGAGGGAACGCCGGCGGTAGAGGGCCAGCAGCAGGTCGGTGAGCGGGCCGCGGAGGGCGACCGCGGCCTTCTCGTGGGCGCGGCGGTGGGTGAGCCGCTCGCCCGTCAGGTCCAGCACCCACTCGGCGTGCAGGGCGGGCGGGGCGTCGGTGGCGTGCAGGTGGAGCGTCCGGCCGGGTCCGAACAGGCCCTCGGCGCGGTCCGCCCAGCGCTCCGCCGCCGTCGGCAGCGCGCACAGTTCCAGCCACTCGTCCAGGCAGTCGGCGGCGACCTCCGGCGGGACCTCGTAGGCGGCGCCGGAGGTGAGCGCGGCGTCGGCGCGGTGGATCACCGTCTCGTGGACCATCCGGCGGGCCCAGAACCCGGCCCGGTGGTCCGACGCCCAGGACCAGACGGCGGTGTCCGGGCCGGCCTCGCGGAGCGCCGCCACGGTGCGCTCGGCGCCCTCCGCCAGCCAGGCGTCGAGCGCCTCGGGGGTGTCGTCGTCCGGCCCGCCGGCGCCCGGGATCGTCGTCGGGTCGATCACGTCGGTGGCGCGGGTGGCGACCAGCTCACCGGCCCAGCGGTGCGCGCCGCCGACGTGCCGGGCGAGGTCGGCCAGGGTCCAGTCGGGACAGGTCGGCACGGTCGCGGAGAGATCGGCGTGGCGGACGGATGCCCGGAACTTCGCTGTCTCCGCGAGCAGTTGGGCGCAGTATTCCTCGTGGGTGAGGGAGCCTTGGAGCGACATACGCCGCACAGTAGTGCGCCGTCGCCCGGTTCCACCCCCTATTTGCGGGGGGACCGTGAACATGGAGACCCTAAAGTGGGCCGACGGGGGGGTGGGGCCGAGGTGGGGGCCGGAGCGACGAGGAACAGCGTGAGCGGCGGGGTGTTCCTCGACACGGTGATCCAGGGCCGGCACGTCACCGTCCAACTGCCCGCGCCGGTCGTGCCCGCGCTCTCCGGGCTCCCCTCCCCGTCCGCCACGTTCACCGGACGCGACGGTGAACTGCGCACCGTTCTGGCGTCGCTCGCCCCGGACGGCGTCGGCCCGGGAGCGGTCCCGGTCGCCTCGATCTCCGGTCTGGCCGGGGTCGGCAAGACGGAACTCGCGGTGCACGCCGCGGCGACGGCACGCGCGCGGGGCTGGTTCCCCGGCGGGGTCCTCTTCGCGGAGCTGCACGGCTACGACGAGGCGCGGCGGGTGACCCCCGACACGGCGCTGGGGCGTCTGCTGCGCTCACTGGGCGTGCGGGACGAGCACGTCCCGGCGGACGAGGCCGAGCGGGCCCGTCTGTATGTGTCGGTGCTCGCGGCCTTCGCCGAACAGGGGCGGCGTGTCCTGGTGGTGCTGGACGACCTCCCGGGTCGGCGACCGCCCGGACGACGCGTTGCGGGTCGTGGAACTGTGCGGCCGGCTGCCGCTGGCCGGCTTCCGCACCGCCCGCCGGTCCGCCGTCCTCGGCTGACCTCCCCCCGTCACACCTGCCCCACCCAGGAGTTCCACCGTCGGCACCCCCGTCAGCCGCCCAGTTGGGACGTCGTGGGCACCTGGTCCTTCACCTCGGCGCCGTTCTTCTTCCCGACGTCCTTGACGTTGTTGATGACGTTCTGGAACTGGTCGACGTCGGCGGTGCCGGCCTCGCCCTTGCGGAGCTTGGTGCCGAGGTTCTTCAGCGATTCGATGCCGCTGTTGAGCGGGGCCAGCGCCTTGGAGAGCGTCGGGTCGCCCTCGGCGTTGCGCACCGCGGCCTTGAGCCGGTTGTAGGTGAAGACCCCGGCCAGGCCCGCCTTGACCAGCGCGGTCTTGCGGTGCTTGGCGCCCTTGTTGAAGCCCCCGGCCTTGTACGGCTTGATGATCCACTGGTAGGTGGCGCCGGCCGCCAGCCCGGCGTTGGTCACGAAGCGGGTCTTGGCGAACTTCTGCTTCTCCAGCGAGCTGGTGGGGCTGGGGGAGCCGCCGGCCTCGCCCTCGTTCTTCTTCGAACCGCCGCAGGCGACGGCGCCCAGGGTCAGGGCGCAGGCCAACAGCAGCGCGACGACGCCCCTGCGCAGGGCGGCGCGGTCTCGGACGGGGGGCTGCGGAACGGTCACGGCGCGCCTCCGGCGGGCTCGGATCGGCTGGGGAACATCGTCCGCAGCCTGACCCGCCCGCCGGAGGGCCGCCACCGGGCAACGGCCAGATGGGGGTGGCCCGTACGCCGGGCCGGTGGGCGGATGTCCCCGGGGGCGACTACCGGCAGCAGTCCGGCGCCAGCCCGGTCGGCAGCCGCTCGCCGCCGAAGACCGAGGTGGTGGCCTCGTCACCGCCGAGCGCGGCCACCGCCAGCAGCACCGAACCGGCGGTCCACGACGTCAGCTCCCGCGGCCAGACCGTCTTGTCCTCGAAGACGTAGCCGGTCCAGTACATGCCGTTGTCGGCGCGCAGGTGCTGGATCCACTTGAGGATCGTCACGGCCCGGTCGGACTCCCCCATCGCCCACAGCGCCAGCGCCAGTTCCGCGCTCTCGCCGCCGGTGACCCAGGGGTTGGGCACCACGCAGCGCACGCCCAGACCGGGGACGACGAAGCGGTCCCAGTCCGCGTCGATCCGCTCCTGGGCCGCCGCGCCGCGCACCGCGCCGCCCAGCACCGGGTAGTACCAGTCCATGGAGTAGCGGGACTTGTCGAGGAACCGCTCGGGGTGGTGGCGTATCGCGTGGCCGAGGCGGCCGACGGCCAGTTCCCAGTCGGGCTGCGGCTCCTCGCGCTGCTCGGCCATCGCCAGGGCGCAGCGCAGCGCCTGGTAGACGGAGGACGAGCCGGTCAGCAGGGCGTCGCGGACGGGCGTGCCGTCGTCCTCCCGTTTCCAGCCGATCTCGCCGCCGGGCTGCTGGAGTTCCAGGACGAACTCGATCGCCGCGTGGACCGCCGGCCACATCCGGTCCAGGAAGGTCTCGTCCCCGGTGGACAGGTAGTGGTGCCAGGCCCCGACCGCCAGGTACGCGCAGAAGTTAGTCTCCCGGCCGCGGTCGGTGGGGGCGTTCGGGTCGCCGTCGGCGTAGGCGGCGTACCAGGAACCGTCCGGGTTCTGGTGCCGGACCAGCCAGTCGTAGGCGGCCTCGGCGCGCTCGTGCTCGCCGGCCGCGTCCAGTGCCATGGCGGCCTCGGTGTGGTCCCACGGGTCGAGGTGGTGGCCGCGGAACCACGGGATGGCGCCGTCCGTGCGCTGGGTCGCCAGGATGCCCTCGACCGTGCGGGCGGCCTGTTCGGCGGTGAGCACCCCCGGCAGGACGAGCCGTTCGGTGCGCCCGGGACTCGTCACTTGGCGGCCCCGCGGGCGGTGGCGGGCTTGGCGGCGGTCTTGGTCGCGGTGCGGGTGCGCTTGGCGGCCGGCTTGGCGGCGGCCGTCGTCTCCGGCGCGGTCTCCGTCTCCGCCTCCGCCTCGGGCAGGTGCGGCTTGGTGGCGTAGGCGACGAAGCTCTTGCCGATGAGCGGGTTGAGGGCCTGTTCGGCGAGGCGGGTGGCCAGCGGCTTCTTCATGATGTCCCAGACCAGCAGCTTGTGGTACGCCTTCACCGGCAGCGCCTGGTCGTTGTCCACGCCGAAGGCGCACTTCAGCCACCAGTAGGGGCTGTGCAGCCCGTGCGCGTGGTGGGTGCCGTACGGCTCCAGGCCGGCTTCCCGCATCTTGCCCAGGAGTTCGTCGCCGCGGTAGATGCGGATGTGGCCGCCCTCGACCTCGTGGTAGGCGTCGCTGAGCGCCCAGCAGACCTTCTCCGGGCCGTAGCGCGGGACGGTGACCGCGATCCGGCCGCCGGGGCGCAGCACCCGGACCATCTCGGCGAGCACGCCCTTGTCGTCCGGGATGTGCTCCATCACCTCGGAGATGATCACGACGTCGAAGCTCGCGTCGGGGAACGGCAGCGCCAGTGCGTCGCCCTCCATGGCCACCGCGGAGGCGCCCGCCGGGGCCTCGCCGGCCTCCTTCATCGCGGCGAACCACTTGGCGACCTCGCGGATCTCCTCGCCGTTCCGGTCCAGGGCGACGACCTGCGCGCCGCGCCGGTAACACTCGAAGGCGTGCCGGCCGGCGCCACAGCCCAGGTCGAGTACGCGGTCGCCGGGAGCGAGCGGGAATCGGGAAAAGTCGACGGTCAGCACGGCGTTTACGCTTTCGTCCGGCGGTCAGGGGCGGGGTGAGGTGCGGCGTGGGCGGTGGGAGGGCGGCATGGTGGGGGTCACCGGCGGCCGGCGACCGGCGAAGCGGCGGACCGACCCGCCTGGCGGGCGATGGCCTCGCGGTAGCGCTCGGCGGTGCCGATGGCGGCCTGCCGCCAGGTGAAGCGGGCCAGCACCCGCTCCCGGCCGGCCGCGCCCAGCCGGCGGCGGAGCGCCTGGTCGCCCAGCAGCCGGAGCAGGCCGGTGGCGAGCGCCCCGGCGTCGCCCGGCGGCACCGCGAGGCAGGTCTCGCCGTCCGGTCCGGCGACTTCGGGGATGGCGCCGCCGGTGGTGGCCAGCAGCGGTGTGCCGGTGGCCATCGCCTCGGCCGCGGGCAGCGAGAAGCCTTCGTAGAGGGAGGGCACACAGGCGATCTGGGCGCCGCGCACCAGGTCGACGAGTTCGGCGTCGCTGATGCCCTTGACGAACTCGATGGCGTCGGACAGTCCGAGGCGTTCGATGGCGGCGGCGACCGGCCCGTCGTCGGCCCGCTTGCCGACCACGACCAGGTGGGCGTCGGGGTTCTCGGTGCGCACCTTGGCCAGCGCCTCGACGAGGTGGATCAGCCCCTTGAGGGGGACGTCCGCGCTGGAGGTGGTGACGATCCGGCCGGGCACCTCCGGGACGGACGGGTCCGGCGAGAAGAGGTCGGTGTCGGCGCCGATGTGCACGACATGGATCCGGTCGGTCCGTACGCCGAGGTCGTCGACGATCTCCTGGCGGGAGGAGCCGGAGACGGTGAGCACCGACGGCAGCCGGCGGGCCACCCGCTTCTGCATGCGGGTGAAGCCGTACCAGCGGCGAACCGAGGCGCGGCGCTTCCAGTCCTGCGCGGCGGCCAGGTCCAGTCGCCGGTCGACGGTGATGGGGTGGTGGATCGTGGTGACCAGCGGGGCGCCGAGCGCGGTCGGGCCGCCGAGCAGGCCGTAGCCGAGGGTCTGGTTGTCGTGGACGACGTCGAACTGTCCGCGGCGGGCGGCCAGATGGCGCCGGGCGCGCAGGGAGAAGGTCAGCGGTTCGGGGAAGCCGCCGGTCCACATCGTGGCGACTTCGAGGCCGTCGATCCAGTCGCGGAACTCGTCGCGCCCGGGGGTGCGGAACGGGTCGGGCTGGCGGTAGAGGTCGAGGCTGGGCAGTTCGGTCAGCGTCACGCCCTCGTCCAGGACGGGGTAGGGCTGGGCGCCGATCACCTCGACGGTGTGGCCGAGGCGGGCCAGTTCGCGGGAGAGGTGGCGGACGTAGACGCCCTGACCGCCGCAGAACGGGTTCCCCTTGTACGTGAGCATGGCGATCCGCAGGGGACGCTCGGGGTCCGTCGGGGCGGAGGCCGAGGGGGTCTCCGCCGGGCGGGGCGCGGCTGCCTGGACGGCCTCTGCGGTCACGCACGGCCCCCTTCTCACTGGACTTTCGCCGGAGCGTAACCGCTGGCGGTAATCTAGAACAAGTTTCAGAACTGAAAAGCTACTGATCAGTTCACCGAGTTTCGAATCTACCGGCCGGGAACGGAGCGAAAAGAGCCGCACCAGGTGATTCGCACCACGACAGGACCCCTGCCATGCTGTGCCGATCACACACCACCGGCACTCACCGCATCGCGGACGGAAAGCCACGGAATGGGACACATGACTACGGAATCCAAGGCGGCCGGGCCGGCGCTTCCGGCGAGTCCTCCCCTGACCGAGCGTCAGGAGGCCCGGCGCCGCCGCATCCTGCACACCAGCGCCAAGCTGGCCAGCCGCGGCGGCTTCGACGCCGTCCAGATGCGCGAGGTGGCCGAATGCTCCGGAGTCGCGCTCGGCACCCTCTACCGCTACTTCCCGTCCAAGGTGCACCTGCTCGTCGCCACCATGCAGGACCAGCTCCAGCACATGCACGAGACGCTGCGCAAGCGCCCCCCGTCGGAGGAGGACCCCGGCGCCCGGGTCGCCCAGACGCTGATGCGGGCCTTCCGCGCCCTGCAGCGCGAACCGCACCTGGCCGACGCGATGGTGCGCGCGCTGACCTTCGCCGACCGGTCCGTCAGCCCCGAGGTGGACACCGTCTCCCGCCTGACCACCGCGATCATCCTCGACGCCATGGCCCCGCCCCTCGCCCACGCCCCTTCGAAGGGGCCGGCGCGCCCCTCCGCCCCGCCCACCCCCGAACAGCTCTCCGCGGTCCGGGTCATCGAGCACACCTGGCACTCGGCGCTGATCACCTGGCTGTCCGGACGCGCCTCGATCGCCCAGGTGAAGATCGACATCGAAACCGTCTGCCGCCTGATCGACCTGACGACCCCGGACCGGACGCAGGACCGCCGCCCTCCCTCCACATAACCTCCCCCGCACCCGGGCAATCGACCCACAAGGGGCCCTCCGGCCCCCTACGGGTCCGGAGTCACCGCACGTCTACCGTGGGTCGGTCCGGTTCACCATCGGGGGACGCCTGCCGCTTCGGCGAACGCTCACCGAAGCGGAGTCTGCCGGGCTACTCCTCAGGCGTCACCTGCCGCCCCCTCTCACGGCACAGGGCACACGGCTCCTTACACGGGGGCACCGGATCACCGGGAAGCACGAAGATGACACCTTCGCCCGTCGCCACCAACGGCGGCCTCTGCTCCTGCGGCCTCAACTCGGCCCGCTCGGTCATGACTTCGCCTTCCGCTGGTGCGGGTGGCGGCGCAGCTCTACGTTGCAGTCGCTCACCCACGACAGATTCCCGACGGCCCGAGCGCCCTCTCTCTGCCTGGCAAGCGCCAGGCGGACGTCACACCCGGCAACCGGCTCAGGTTCCGGCGCCGGAAGCGGGTCCGGCAGGTGAACGGGGCGGCACCTGCGGGGCATCAGCTCACCGCCTCCGCACCGTGAATCCAGCGCGGCCCGGCGTCGATGCCGTGCACCGCGAGCCACAGTGCCCGCCGCCCGCGCCGCAACGGTCGTTCCCGTCGGCGCCACTCCTCGTGCGTGAGGACGTACGGGCGGATCAGGGGTGCGTCCTCGCCGCGCAGCAGCGTCCACTCGGGCCGCCGGACCGACGCGCGAGGTGGTACAGGGATCGGGGCGCCCTCACGCCTCGCAGCGGACGGCGCGCCTGCCGCACGGTGGCAGCCCCGGGCGGGCAACTGCGCCCTCATCAGCAGTTCACACAGCCACGCGCCATGTTTGCGCATGTCGTCAACCTCCAGCGGTTGGCAGCCATGCCCCGGGCCGTCGCCACGGTCGCAGGGGCCTTCTGCGCCGCCCACCCTTCCGCCGTGGCCGTGCGATCGTAAGTCGGCCATGGGTCACCCATCATGGGTGTGTGCGTGGTGCCGGGAAGTAGCATGAGCGATAACCATCATTCGGCTACCGGGAGTTGGCCATGAAGCCATCAACTGCGCTCCCCTCAGAGGTACTAGCCCGGAGTGATGTCCGGGAATCCATTGAGGCACATGACTTTGGCCGGCTCTTTCACCTCGTTCGAAAATGGGCCGGGATCAGCTACAACCGAATCGGGGAAGCATGCGATATCAAGTCTTCCCGCATCAGCGAGCTCGCGCGGGGCGAGGGTTCGATTACCACACTAACGAAAATCGAAAAGATAGCCGATGCCCTTCGCATCCCAGGCTGCATGCTGAGACTCGCATCCAGGCCATGGGAGTCGATGACGAGAATCGCTGATGCGCATACCGACCACGCCGCACCGCGACGGGTCTCCATTTCGGATGAAGCGCAGGGCGATGAATACGTGGAGGCGATTCGCGAAACCTCGCAACGGCTGATCGCTCTTGACAATGAACTCAACGGGTTACCGATTGCAGACATGGCGGCGCGCTCGTTTAAAGCAGTGTATCGCCGCCTCGGCTGCGGTGACCCCGAACCGAGGTGCGAGCGAGATATTCAGGCTGCGGCCGCAGAACTTGCGGAGGTCGCCGGATGGGCCCTGTTCGACGCGGAGAAATACGAGGCTGCACGACGATTCAATCAAGAGGCCCTATTTCTAGCGCGAATGTCTGGGGATCGGGCTATTGAACTCCTGATTCTGCAGAACATGAGTATGCAGTCCGGGTGGCAAGGGCGATCACGGGAAGAGGCGGCTATCGCCCGGTCGGTTCTTGACCAGCGGAACCTGTCGCCACGCGTTGAAGCGATCTTCAGGATGCGCGAAGCCAGGGGCCTATTCACTTCAGGTCGAACGACCGAGGCCATGAAGACATTCGACCGGGCGCGTTCCCTTCTCCAAGATGGCGCGAGAAGCAGCGACCCTTTCTGGGCCTGGTGGATCAGCACCGATGAAATCAACGGGCATCTGGCTCTCGTACTCCAAAACTCGGGCGACTGGAGATCCGCCATCCCGCTGCTCCAGGAAAACCTGTACAGTCAACGTCGCCCACGGGTCGGCTACCAGGGAATCTATTCCGCGCGCCTCCTCGCCTCCTTCCTGAAGGAGAAGGCGTGGCTGGAAGCGGGCGAATTGCTGGAGTCCATCATTCCGACTGTTTCTGAAATTGGTTCGATGCGCACGTTGAATCTGTTGAGGGGAACTGTCGCGTTCGGGGAAGGGTTGGCTGACGTTCCTGAGAGTCTTCAGGATGTCCTCCACGGAGTGAGTCAGGCCATGCAAGAGGATCCGTACACGCTGTGAGCGCAGGAACCAGCTGAGCCCGTCGCCCGAACATGACACCTGCGACGGCTGCGTTCTCCAGCGTGGGCCCGCAAGGGGCCCACGCGCCCCCTACGGGACCCGCCGCTCACTCCTCCGGTGGGAACACCGCCTCCCCGGTCTCCAGCGCGGTGATCGTGATCGCCTCCACCGGGCACCCCTCGGCCGCCGCCAGTACCCCGTCCGCGGCCTCGGTCTCCGGCTCCACGGGGTGCGACTGTCGCGCCGCGTCCAGCCGGAACCGCTCCGGCGCGGTCCCCGCGCACAGCCCCGACCCGATGCAGACGCCCCGGTCCACCGCCACCCGCCAGCGCTCCGTCATCAGGCACCCGCCGGCAGGTGGATCATCTTGTGCTCCAGGTACTCGCCGAACCCCTCGGGCCCGAACTCCCGCCCGATGCCGGAGTTCTTGTAGCCGCCGAACGGCCCGAGCATGTCGATGCTGAAGGTGTTCACCGAGTACGTCCCGGTCCGCACCCGTCGCGCGATGTCGATGCCGCGCTCGACGTCCGCCGTCCACACCGACCCCGACAGCCCGTACTCCGAGTCGTCGGCGATCCGCACCGCCTCCTCCTCGTCCCCGTACGGCAGCAGGCAGATCACCGGCCCGAAGATCTCCTCCCGCGCGATCCGCATCCCGTTGTCGACCCCGCCGAAGAGCGTCGGCTCGACGTACCAGCCGGTCGACCGCCCCTTCGGCCGGCCGCCGCCGGTCAGCACCTCGGCGCCTTCCTTCTGCCCCAACGCGATGTAGTCCAGCGAGCGCTGCTGCTGGCGACGGGCGACCAGCGGCCCGACCTCCGTGGCCGGATCCAGCGGGTCGCCGACGGTCAACGCGCCCGCCGCCGCGGCGAACCGCTCGGCGATCTCGTCGTAACGGCTGCGCGGGGCGAGGATCCGGGTCTGCGCCACGCACGCCTGCCCGTTGATCATCCAGGCGAACGGCACGATCCCGGCGACCGCCGCGTCCAGATCCGCGTCCGGCAGGATCACCGCCGCCGACTTGCCGCCCAACTCCAGCGTCACCCGCGTGAGGTTGCGGGCCGCCACCTCCATGACCCGCTTGCCGGCCGCCACCGACCCGGTGAACGACACCTTGTCCACGCCCGGGTGCCCGACCAGGTACTCGCTGACCTCCCGGTCGGCCGGCAGGATCGACAGCACCCCCTCCGGCAGCCCCGCCTCCGTCACGATCTCCGCGAGCAGATAGGCGTCCAGCGGGGTCTCCGGCGAGACCTTCAGCACCACCGAGCACCCGGCCAGCAGCGCCGGCGCGAGCTTGGCGGCGGCGGTGAACTGCGGGACGTTCCACGGCACGACGGCCGCGACCACCCCCACCGGCTCCCGCCGCACCAGCAGCGGCCCCAGCACCCCGGCCCGCCGCTCCTCGAACGGGAACTCCCGCGCCACCGTGAGCGCCGCGTCCCACGCCATCATCGCGGCCAGCGACTGCACCATCACGCCCGAGGTGACCGGCGTCCCGTTCTGCGCGCCGATGACCCGCGCGAACTCCTCGCTGCGCACCGCGAACGCGTCCTTGATCCGGCTCACCACCGCGATCCGCTCGTCCAACGGGGCGTTCGCCCACACCCCCGACTCGAAGGACGCCCGGGCGGCGGCCACCGCCCGGTCCACATCGGCCCGCGCGGCGTGCGGCACCCGCCCGATGACCTGCTCGCTGTGCGGCGAGACGACCTCAATCGTTTCCGAGCCGGCCGGGTCGACCAACTCACCGCCTATATAGAGCTTTCCGTGCTCGACGAGGTCGCTCACAGCTGCCGCCTCCCGACGGTCTCGACGGATTGCGCTCCGGACGGCAGATTTCTGACACTCCATCAGAATCGCCATCAGAACTGATACCAGTTCCCTCCCACGGAGTCCACGCCCCCTACTCGAATCCCAACTCCCCGTCCACCGCGAGCCGTTCCCCTGGCACTGAAACTCGTTCTAGTTATAGTTGAGGCGACAACGGCGCAGGAGGGGGCGGGACCCATGGCACCGCAGGTGATCGACCACAAGGGCGGGGTGTGGAGCATCGCCGTCCCCATCCCGGACAACCCGCTCGGCCACACCCTCGTCCACCTCCTGGAGACCGACCGCGGCCCGGTCCTCGTCGACACCGGCTGGGACGACCCGGACTCCTGGGACACCCTCACCGCCGGCATCACCGCCTGCGGCTTCACCCCGGCCGACGTCCACGGCGTGGTGATCACCCACCACCACCCCGACCATCACGGGCTCTCCGCCGCGGTGCGGGAGACCTCCGGCGCCTGGATCGCCATGCACGCCGCCGACGCCGCGATGGTCCGGCGCGCCCGCGCGGCACGGCCCGGCCAGTGGCTCGACTACCTGCTGGTCAAACTCACCGCGGCCGGGGCACCGGAGGACCACCTGGAGCCGCTCCGGGCCGCCCGCGCCGGCCGACGCGGGCGGAAGGCGCCCGCCCGACGGGCCGCGCTGCCCGACCGCGGGATCGAGCCCGGCGCCCTCCTCGACCTCCCCGGCCGTCGCGTCCGCGCCATCTGGACACCGGGCCACACGCCCGGCCACGTCTGCCTCCACCTGGAGGAGGCGCACCCCGCCCACCAGGACGCCCGACCCGCCACCTTCGGCCGGCTCTTCTCCGGCGACCACCTGCTCCCCGGCATCACCCCGCACATCGGCCTGTACGAGGACCCCGACGACGTCGCCCCCGACCTGCACGACCGGGGCGACCCGCTCGGCGACTACCTCGACTCCCTCGAACGCATCGCCCGCCTGGCACCGGCCGAGGTGCTGCCGGCCCACCAGCACGCCTTCCCGGACGCCGCCGGCCGCGTCCGCGAGCTGATCGCCCACCACGAGGACCGACTCAGCGACCTCCGCACCCTGCTCCGCGAACCGCTCACCGCCTGGCAGCTCGCCGCCGCCATGCAGTGGAACCGCCCCTGGGACCAGATCCCCGCCGCCTCCCGCAACATCGCCGTCTCCGAGGCCGAGGCCCACCTCCGCCACCTGGTCAAACGCGGCCACGCGGAGCCGGTCCCCGGCTCGCACCCCGTCCGTTACGTGGCGGTATAGCCGGGATTCCCGTAACGGCCCTGTGGTCCCACCCGCCGGGAGAGGCCGCACAGGCCCGCTCCCGACCCCATCGCGGGAAGCCGGCGAAGCGCCGGCGATAAGGTGTGCGGGACAATTTCATCCGTACCCGATCGGGGAAAGCCGGTGTAAATCCGGCGCTGACCCTCCCCCAGGCCCTCGGCTTCGTTCGAGCCCGGGGCCCCCTTTCCGTGAGCACGGCCACCCGCACACCACGGCCGGACGAGCCGGAGCACCCGATGGGGCACGACCAAGGCTCCCGCCACCGGATCCACCGCCCCCGCGGCCGGCCGGTGCGCGGCACCGTCGAGGTATGCGGAGCTGAGCCCGGTGCCACCGCGCCGCACGCCGCACGGGCGGCGCGGCCGGTCGCCCGAGCGCGGCTCGGCTTCGTACCCCGCCGCGAACCGACCGACCCGAGAGGCACCCACCCGATGGCCCGCATGGCCCCCACGGCTCCCCTGACCCCCGCGCCGCAGCCGCAGCCGCACTCCGCCGCTCCCCGGGCGCGCCGCGCCGCCAGGACGCTGGCCGCCGTGGCGACCGCCGCCGTACTGGCCGGCGCCGCGGCCCCCGCCGCGTACGCCGACGGCCCGGCGGCCCCGACGCAACCGAAGCAGCAGAAGCTGCCGAAGGGGCTGTACGGCACCACGGACCCGCAGTACGACGGCGTGTGGCGGCAGTCGCTGGCGCTGCTGGCGCAGCACACGGTCGGGGTGCGCCCGGCGGCGACCGCGGTGGACTGGCTGGCGGGGCAGCAGTGCGCCGACGGCGCGTTCGCGGCGTACCGGGCCGACCCGGGCAAGGGATGCGACGCCCACACGATGCGGGACACCAACCAGACGGCCGCCGCGATCCAGGCACTGGCCGCGCTCGGCGGGCACGGCGACGCGGTGCAGAAGGCCGTGACGTGGCTGAAGTCCGTCCAGCACGCGGACGGCGGCTGGAGCTCGATGCCCGCGGGGCCGGGCGGCGAGGCGAGCGACGCCAACTCCACGGCCGTGGTGATCGGGGCGCTCGCCGCGACGGGCGCGAAGCCGGAGTCGGTGACGGCGAAGGGCGGCAAGTCGCCGTACGACGCGCTGCTGGGCTTCCGGCTGGGGTGCGACGCGAAGGAGGCGGAGCGCGGGGCGTTCACCTTCCAGCTGAAGAACCCGGCGCCGAACGCCGACGCGACCGCGGCCGCGGTCACCGGCGCGCTGGGCAAGGGCTTCGTCGTGGCACCGGCGGGCAAGGACGCCGACCGGCCGAACACGGCCCCGGACTGTGCGAAGGGCGAGGTGCGGGGTTCCGGCGCGGAGGCCCGGACGGCGGCCGCGGACGCCGGCGCCGGCTGGCTCGTCGGGCAGTTGGACGCCAACGGCCAGCACCTGCGGTCCGCGATGCCGGGCGCCGAGCAGCAGCCGGACGTCGGCAACACCGCGGACACGGTGGTCGCACTGGCCGCCGGTGGGCACGGTGCGGACGCCCGGAAGCCGCTGGCGTGGCTGGAGAAGAACGCCGCGGGCTGGGCGAAGCAGAGCGGCCCGGCCGCGTACGCCCAGTTGGTCTTCGCCGCGCACGCCACCGGCACCGACCCGCGGGCCTTCGGCGGCACCGACCTGGTGGCCGCGCTGAACGCCACCGGGCCCGAGCCGGCCGGCAGCGGTGCGCCGTCCGCGCAGAAGGACGCCGCGGACGGGAAGGACGACGGCGGCATCGGGATGTGGTGGGTGATCGGCGTCGGGCTCGCCTTCGGTGCCGGCATCGGCTTCCTGATCAGCGGTCGCAACAAGAACAAGAACGCGCTGTGAGGGTGCTGCGGCAGGGGCGGACCCGGCGGGTCGCCGGGCCGCTGCTGCTGGCGGGGGTGGTGGCCGGTCTGGGTGCCGGGCCCGCGCAGGCGCAGGAGTACCGGTACTGGTCGTTCTGGGACGGCAGGCCGGCCACGGCCGGCGGCGCGGGCGCCTCGTGGGGGTACGCCACGGAGGGGCCCGGCACCGCGCGGCCGGCGGACGGCGGCGTCGTCGGGTTCCGCTTCACGGTGAGCACGGACTCCGCGAAGGCGGCCGGTCCGCGCACCGCCCCGGACTTCGCCGCGCTCTGCGAGCGGACACCGACCAAGCCCGGCAGCAAGCGGGTCGGCGTGGTGATCGACTTCGGTACTGCGGCGGACGCGCCGCCCGACGAGCGTCCGCCGGCGGGCCGGACGGCCTGTGCGCAGGTGCCGACGGACGCCTCGGCGGGCGAGGCGCTGGCCGCGGTCGCCAAGCCGCTGCGGTACGACGCCAATGCGCTGCTGTGCGGGATCGCCGGCTATCCGCGGTCGGGCTGTGCGGAGCAGGTGGACGGCGGCGGGACGGCGGCGGCGAAGCCGACGCCCGGTGCCACCGGCGCCGCGGGCGGGGACGACGGCGGTGGGCCGTCGGCCGGGCTGATCGGCGGGATCGCCGCCGTGGTGGTGCTGGGCGCGGCCGGCGCGTGGCAGGCGCGCCGGCGGCGCGGATGAGCGCCCCGCACGCCACCCGCAGTACCGCGTTGCACGCCGGCGCCTGGTGGGTGTGGGCGCTCGGTCTGGCGACCGCGGCGTCCCGGACCACCAATCCGCTGCTGCTGGGGCTGTTGATCGGGGTGGCCGGCTATGTCGTGGCGGTGCGCCGGACGGATGCGCCGTGGGCGCGGTCGTACGGCGCGTTCGTCCGGCTCGGTCTGCTGGTGCTGGCCATCCGGTTGGTCTTCGCGTTCGTGCTGGGCTCGCCGATCCCGGGTACCCACACCCTGGTGACGCTGCCCGAACTCCCGCTGCCCGACTGGGCGAAGGGGGTCCGGGTGGGCGGCCGGGTCACCGCGGAGGGGATGCTCTTCGCGCTGTACGACGGGCTGAAGCTGGCCACCCTGCTGATCTGTGTGGGGGCCGCGAACGCGCTGGCCAATCCGGCCCGGTTGCTGAAGTCGCTGCCCGGCGCGCTGTACGAGGCGGGGGTGGCGGTGGTGGTCGCGATGACGTTCGCGCCGCATCTGGTGGCGGACGTGCAGCGGCTGCGGGCGGCCCGTCGGCTGCGCGGCCGTCCGGACCGCGGGGCGAAGGCGCTGCTGCAGGTCGGGCTGCCGGTGTTGGAGGGCGCGTTGGAGCGGTCGGTGGCGCTGGCCGCGGCCATGGACGCCCGCGGCTACGGGCGGACCGCTCAGGTGCCGCCCGCCGTGCGGCGGTTGACGTCGGTGTTGACCCTGGGCGGGCTGCTCGGGGTGTGCGCGGGTACGTACGGGCTGTTGGGCGACTCCGGGGGCGGCTACGGGCTGCCGCTGCTGGCGGTCGGTCTGGGGGCGGCGATGGCCGGACTGTGGCTGGGGGGCCGCCGATCGGTCCGGACCCGCTACCGGCCGGAGCCGTGGGGAGTGCGGGCCTGGTTGGTGTCGGGGTCGGGGGTCGCGGTCGCGGCGTTGATGATCGCGGCGAACGGCTACGCGCCGGAGGCTCTGCATCCGCCGGCGGTGCCGCTGACGGCGCCGGTGCTGCCGCTGTGGCCGGCGTTGTCGCTGTTGGTGGGGCTGGTGCCGGCGGTGGTGGCGCCGGTGCCCGCGCGGGCCGGGGGCGGCGCGGGGGCCGGCCGGTCCGCCCGGTCGTCCTCCCCCACCCGGTCCGCCTCGTCCGCCTCGTCTGCTTCGTCTGCTTCGTCTGCTTCGTCCGCCCGTCCCTCCGCTTCCGATCCGTTCACGAAGGAGCCCACCCAGTGATCCGCTTCGAGCAGGTCTCGGTCACCTATGCGGACGCCGTCGAGCCGGCCGTCCAGGGGGTCGACCTGACCGTGCCCGAGGGGGAGTTGTGCCTCCTCGTCGGCCCGTCCGGGGTCGGCAAGTCGACCCTGCTGAACGCGGTGTGCGGGCTGGTGCCGCACTTCACCGGCGGCACCCTGCACGGCCGGGTGACCGTCGACGGGCGGGACACCCGCACCCATCCGCCGCGTGAACTGGCCGATGTGGTCGGCACGGTGGGCCAGGACCCGTTGGCGCACTTCGTCACCGACACCGTCGAGGACGAGTTGGCCTACGGCATGGAGTCGCTGGGGCTGGCCCCGGACGTGATGCGCCGCCGGGTCGAGGAGACCTTGGACCTGCTGGGCCTGGCCGACCTGCGGGACCGGGCGATCGGCACGCTGTCGGGCGGGCAGATGCAGCGGGTGGCGATCGGCTCGGTGCTGACCGCCCACCCCAAGGTGCTGGTGCTGGACGAGCCGACGTCGGCGCTGGACCCGGCGGCCGCGGAGGAGGTGCTGGCGGTGCTGCAGCGGCTGGTCCACGACCTGGGGACGACGGTGCTGATGGCCGAGCACCGTCTGGAGCGGGTGGTGCAGTACGCGGACCAGGTGATCCTGCTGCCGGGGCCGGGCGCGGCCCCGGTGATGGGTGAGCCGGCCGGCATGATGGCCGCTTCCCCGGTCCGGCCGCCGGTGGTCGAGCTGGGTCGGCTGGCCGGCTGGTCGCCGTTGCCGCTGTCGGTGCGCGACGCCCGTCGGAAGGCGGCCCCGCTGCGGGAACGGTTGTCGGCGGCGGCCGCGCCGTCGCCCGGCCCGGCGGCGGCGCCGGCGGCGGACACGGAGCCGGTCGCCACGGTCGCGGGGCTGGGCGTCCACCGGGACCGGACGCCGGTCCTGCACGGGGTCGGGCTGACCGTCCGGCCGGGCGAGACGGTCGCGCTGATGGGCCGCAACGGGGCGGGCAAGTCCACGTTGCTGCGGGCGTTGGTGGGGATGCACCAGCCGTCGGCGGGGTCGGTGCGGGTCGGTGGTGCCGTTCCGCACCGGACCCGGCCGCGGGATCTGCTGCGCCGGGTCGGGCTGGTGCCGCAGGAGCCGCGGGACCTGCTGTCCGCGGACACCGTGGACGCGGAGTGTGCCGCGGCGGACCGGGACGCGGGCGCGCCCGCCGGGACGTGCCGGGAGGTGGTGGCGCGTCTGCTGCCGGGGGTGCGGGGTGCGGCGCATCCGCGGGACCTGTCCGAGGGGCAGCGGCTGGCGCTGGCGCTGGCGGTGGTGCTGACCGCCCGGCCGCCGTTGCTGCTGCTGGACGAACCCACCCGGGGCCTGGACTACGCGGCCAAGGCGCGGCTGGTCGAGGTGGTGCGCGGGCTGGCCGCCGAGGGACAGGCGTGCGTGTTGGCCACGCACGACGTGGAGCTGGCCGCCGAACTGGCGCACCGGGTGGTGATCCTGGCGGACGGGGAGGTCGTCGCGGACGGCCCGACCGAGGACGTGGTGGTCTCCTCCCCCGCGTTCGCCCCGCAGGTCGCCAAGGTGCTGGCGCCGCTGCCGTGGCTGACCGTCGGGCAGGTCGCCCGCTCCCTGGAAGGGGCCTCGGCGTGACGGCTTCGGCCCCGCGGGTGCGGGCGGTGCGGCTGGGCCCGCGGGCGGTGGCCGCGCTGTGCCTGGTGTCGGCGGTCGGTGTGGTGGCGTTCGGCTGGCCGTTGTTGGCCGGTCCTGGTTCCGGGTTGGCGCATTCGCAGGACGCTCCGTGGTTGTTCGCCGCGCTGCTGCCGCTGTTGCTCGCGGTGGTGGTGGCGACCATCTCGGACACGCCCTCGGCGCCGGCCGCGGGGACCCGCGGTCTGGACGCCAAGGCGATCGCGATGCTCGGGGTGCTGGCCGCGGCGGGGGCCGCGCTGCGCCCGCTCGGCGCGGGGACCGCGGGCATCGAGCCGATGTTCTTCCTGATGGTGTTGTCGGGGCGGGTGTTGGGCCCCGGCTTCGGTTTCGTGCTGGGGTCGGTGGCGATGTTCGCCTCGGCGCTGCTGACCGGCGGGGTCGGGCCGTGGATGCCGTTCCAGATGTTGTCGATGGGATGGGTGTCGATGGGGGCGGGGCTGCTGCCGGGCGCCCTGGAGACCCCTGCCGGGCATGGGGGTACCCCCGCTCGGACGAAGTGGGGAGTGGGAGCGGGGTCGCGAGCGCGGGGGCTGCGCGGCCGCCGCGAGTTGGTGCTGCTGGCCGGGTACGGGGCGGTGGCGTCGGTGGGCTACGGATTGGTGATGAACCTCCAGGGCTGGCCGTACATCGGGGGGCTGGCGTCGGGCGTGTCGTTCGTGCCGGGTGATCCGCTCTCCGCCAACCTGACGCGCTTCCTGGCGTACTGCCTGGCCACGTCGCTGGGGTGGGACCTGCCGCGGGCGGTGGTCACCGTCGTGCTCACCCTGACGCTGGGCGGCGCGGTGTTGAAGGCGTTGCGTCGGGCGACCCGGCGGGCGGCGTTCGAGGCGCCGGTGACGTTCGCGGACGAGGCCGGGCGGCCGGGCGGGTCCTGACGGCCCCGGGCGGCGGCCCGGCCGGGGCGCGTCAGCCGAGCGCGGGCAGGGTGCGGGATATCTCGGGCTGCGAACGCCGGAACGAGGTGCTGTGGTCGGCGTCGGCGCCCTGGTCGACGACCCGGGGCGCGGCGCCGTGGCCGCGCAGGTCCCGGGCGCAGGTGCGGGTGTTGGCCAGGGGGACGTCGCGGTCGCCGGTGGCGGTGTAGAGGGTGATGCGGACGCCCGGGGCGGGCCGCCAGTCGCAGGTGCGGTCGTTGACCCGGAGGGCGTCGCGCAGGGCGCCGGTGGGGTGGTGGAGCTTGTCGAGCCAGGCGTCGGTCAGCAGGTCCTCGATGCGGTCGGGCAGCTTGCCGGCGATGTCCCCGGCGGGGTGGTCGCCGTCGAAGAGGGCCTCGACGCGGTCGGCGTAGGGGGCGCGGAACACCTGCGCCGGGTGGTCGTAGAGCGGGTGCAGACGGTTCTGGGCGGTGAGGAAGAAGGCCAGGTAGAAGACGGCGGAGCGGGGGCCGACGCGGCCGTCGAACATGCCGGGGAGTTCGCTGCCGAGGAGGTCGTAGGGGCCCGCGACGGGTGCCAGCGTGCCGAGCCGGAAGCCGGGGGCGGCGCCGTCGGTGAGCGCGCGGCCCAGCGCCATGGCGACCTGGCCGCCCTGGGAGAAGCCGGTGACGGACACCGTGCGGCCGAGGTGCGCGCCGAGCCCGGGGGCGGCGGTGCGCGCGGCCCGGAGCAGGTCGAGGGAGGCCGTCGTGGCGGACCGGGCGTCCATGTACGGGTGGCGGCCGGGGCCGGTGCCGAGGCCGAGGTAGTCGGGGGCGAGGGCGGCCCGGCCGGCCGCGGCGTACACCGCCGTCGCCGTGCGGTCGGGGCCGTCGGCGACCGAGGGGGCGTAGCCGCGGTAGGCGAGGGTGCCATGGGCGTGGACCACCGGGGGCAGGGGGCGGCGGCCGGTGCCGAGGGGGAGGACGAGCAGGCCGGAGGCGGTGGTGGGGCGGCCGTCGGGGGTGCGGGTGCGGTAGGTGAGGCGGTGGAGGGTGACGTCGTGCCGGACCGTGCCGGCGTCCAGGCCGGCCTGTCGTGCCTGGGCGATGAGGGTGGCGCGGTCGCGGGTGCCGAGGGGCGTGACGGAGAGCAGGGTGCCGCGTGCGTCGGGGGTCGGCCCGGTGGTGTCGGCGGCGGGGTGCCGTGCGGTGGCCGCCGCCGGGTGCGCGGCGGTCGGCGGGGCCGCCAGGGCGGGGGCGGCGGGGAGCGCCGCCAGCAGCACGGCGGCGCCGGCCGCGGCGAGGCGGAGTGCGGGGCGTGAGGTGGGTCGCTTCATGGGCATGACGCTACGGGGATCCGGCCGGCCGCGACATGAGGGTTTGCCCCCAACTCCCCTGGGGTTTCCCTCAGTTTGAGCATCGAGGGCCGGCCGGGGCGCCCGACCGCCCCCCGGTGCCCGACCCCCGGCACCCGCCAGGTCGTGTCCGTCCGCGACGCCCCGCCCGCCCCGGTCCCTACAGCCGCTGGATGATCGTCGCGGTGGCCAGCGCCCCGCCCGCGCACATCGTGATCAGGGCGAACTCCTTGTCGCGGCGCTCCAGTTCGTGCAGGGCGGTGGTCAGCAGGCGGGCGCCGGTGGCGCCGACGGGGTGACCGAGGGCGATGGCGCCGCCGTTGACGTTGACCTTCTCCAGATCCTGGTCGAAGACCCGGGCCCAAGAGAGCACGACGGAGGCGAACGCCTCGTTGATCTCGACCAGGTCGATGTCCTTGAGGGACATGCCGGCCTTGCCGAGTACGGCCCGGGTGGCGTCGATCGGCCCGTCGAGGTGGAAGTGCGGGTCGGAGCCGACGAGCGCCTGGGCGACGATGCGGGCCCGGGGCCTGAGCTTGAGGGCGCGCGCCATCCGTTTGGACGCCCACAGCAGCGCGGCGGCGCCGTCGGAGATCTGCGAGGAGTTGCCGGCGGTGTGGACCGCGGTGGGCATCACCGACTTGAGCCGGCCCAGCGCCTCCATGCTGGTGTCCCGCAGCCCCTCGTCGCGGTCGACCAGTCGCCACATCCCCTGGCCGGCGGCCTGCTCGTCCTCGGTGGTGGGGACCTGGACGGCGAAGGTCTCCCGCTTGAAGCGTTCCTCGGCCCAGGCGGCGGCGGCCCGTTCCTGGGAGAGCAGGCCGAGCGCGTCGACGTTCTCGCGGGTCAGGCCGCGGTGGCGGGCGATCCGTTCGGCGGCCTCGAACTGGTTGGGGAGGTCCACGTTCCACTCGTCGGGCCAGGGCTTGCCGGGGCCGTGCTTGGAGCCGCTGCCGAGCGGGACGCGGGACATCGCCTCGACGCCGCAGCCGATGCCGATGTCGATCACGCCGCCGGCGATCATGTTGGCGACCATGTGGTTGGCCTGTTGGGAGGAGCCGCACTGGCAGTCCACGGTGGTGGCGGCGGTCTCGTAGGGCAGGCCCATGGCGAGCCAGGCGTTGCGGGCGGGGTTCATGGACTGTTCGCCGGCGTGGGTGACGGTGCCGCCGACGATCTGTTCGACGCAGTCGGGCTGGATGCCCGTACGGGCGAGGAGTTCGCGGTACGTCTCGCCCAGGAGGTAGGCGGGGTGGAGGTTGGCGAGCGCGCCCTGGCGCTTGCCGATCGGGGTGCGTACGGCTTCGACGATGACGGGTTCCGCGGCCATGACTCAACTCGTCCTCTCCTCGCGTCCGCGGACGTCCCGGCGCCCACGGAGGGAAGAACTAGTACGCGTTCTAGTTCTGCGCACAGTCTTATGAGCCGTCCGGTGCGGCGCAAGAGGGCTGCAGGCCCTTGTGCGCAAGAGGTGTTGCCGTGACCCTTGCCACTTGGAGAGCTCGTCACTACCTTCACCGCGACCTGCATCTGATGGCCCGTCAGACACCCGATGGTGGGACGCCGGTGCCGTCAGGGCGTCCCACGCCAGCTGGACCAGGAGTCGCCGATGCACTGCCCCGCGCTGCCCGAAGGGTTCGACTTCACCGACCCCGACGTCTACCAGTCCCGGGTCCCGCTCCCGGAGTTCGCACGGCTGCGCCGGACCGCGCCGGTGTGGTGGAACGCCCAGCCGCACGGCATCGCCGGCTTCGACGACGACGGCTACTGGGTCGTCACCCGCCACCAGGACGTCAAGGAGGTCTCCACCAGGCCGGAGGTCTTCTCGGCCAATCTGAACACCTCGATCATCCGGTTCAACCAGGGCATCTCCCGCGACCAGATCGAGGTCCAGAAGCTGATCATGCTGAACATGGACCCGCCGGAGCACACCCGGGTCCGCCAGATCGTGCAGCGCGGCTTCACCCCGCGGGCCATCCGCGCCCTGGAGGACGCCCTGCGCCGGCGGGCCGAGCGGATCGTCGAGGAGGCCCGGGACAGGGGCTCCGGCGACTTCGTCACCGACATCGCCTGCGAGCTGCCCCTCCAGGCGATCGCCGAACTCATCGGCGTCCCGCAGGAGGACCGGGCCCGGATCTTCGACTGGTCGAACAAGATGATCGCCTACGACGACCCGGAACTGGCCATCACCGAGGAAGTCGGCGCCAACGCGGCGGTGGAGCTGATCTCGTACGCGATGAACCTCGCCGCGGCCCGCAAGGAGTGCCCGGCCAAGGACATCGTCAGCCGGCTGGTGGCCGCCGAGCACGAAGGGAACCTCGGCTCCGACGAGTTCGGGTTCTTCGTGCTGCTGCTGGCGGTGGCCGGCAACGAGACCACCCGCAACGCCATCACCCACGGCATGCACGCCTTCCTCACCCACCCCGACCAGTGGGAGCTCTACAAGCGCGAGCGCCCGGGGACCGCGGCCGAGGAGATCGTGCGGTGGGCGACCCCGGTGGTCTCCTTCCAGCGCACCGCCACCCAGGACACCGAACTGGGCGGCGCACACATCAAGAAGGGCCAACGGGTCGGGATCTTCTACTCCTCCGCCAACCACGACCCTTCGGTCTTCGACCGCCCCGAGGTCTTCGACATCACCCGCGATCCCAACCCCCACCTGGGCTTCGGCGGTGGCGGCCCGCACTTCTGCCTCGGCAAGTCGCTGGCCGTGCTGGAGATCGACCTGATCTTCAACGCCATCGCGGACGCCGTGCCCGGGATCCATCTGGCCGGCGACCCGCGGCGGCTGCGCTCCGCCTGGCTCAACGGGGTCAAGGAACTCCGGGTGCACTACCGCTGAGGGAGAGCACCGCCAGGGTGAGCACCTCCAGGGCGCCGACACCCAGCAGCGCGGCCACCATGCGGCGGCGCAGCGTGCGGTAGACGCCCTCGTACTCGGCCCGCAGCGACGCGCTGCGGGCCGCGACGCGCTCCAGATAGGAGCGGGAGACCTCGCGCCGCTCCCGGCAGTAGTGCCGGAGGACGTCCTCCCGTTGGGAGTCGGTGAGCCAGGGCAGCCGGGCGCAGAATTCCTCCGCCTGGCCGCGGGCCCGCTCCCGCTCCGCCTCCCACAGCAGATAGCCCTCGATGTCGTTGATCGCCTCCGCCATCCGAAGGTCCTCTCCCCCGCCGGTCCGCTCGGTCATGGGCCTTCCCTCAGTGCTCGATCGCGGCCGCGATGTCGGGGTGGTGCAGGTCGAACGCCGGGGATTCGGTGCGAATGCGCGGCAAGGACGTGAAGTTGTGCCGCGGCGGCGGACAGGACGTCGCCCACTCCAGCGAACGGCCCCAGCCCCACGGGTCGTCCACGCCGACCTTCTGGCCGTACTTGGCGGTCTTCCAGACGTTGTAGAGGAACGGCAGGATCGACATGCCCAGCAGGAACGAGAAAATGGACGAGACGGTGTTCAGCGTGGTGAAGCCGTCGGCGGCGAGATAGTCGGGAATGCGGCGCATCATCCCCTCGGCGCCCAGCCAGTGCTGGACCAGGAACGTGCCGTGGAAGCCGACGAACAGCGTCCAGAAGGTGATCTTTCCCAGCCGCTCGTCGAGCACCTTGCCGGTGAACTTCGGCCACCAGAAGTGGAAGCCGGCGAACATCGCGAAGACGACCGTACCGAAGACCACGTAGTGGAAGTGGGCCACCACGAAGTACGAGTCGGAGATGTGGAAGTCCGTCGGCGGCGACGCCAGGATGACGCCGGTCAGACCACCGAAGACGAAGGTGATCAGGAAGCCGATCGCCCAGAGCATCGGCGTCTCGAAGGACAGCGAGCCCTTCCACATCGTGCCGATCCAGTTGAAGAACTTCACACCGGTCGGAACGGCGATCAGGAACGTCATGAAGGAGAAGAACGGCAACAGCACGCCGCCCGTCACATACATGTGGTGGGCCCACACCGTCACCGAAAGACCGGCAATGGAAACCGTCGCGGCGATCAGACCGATGTAACCGAACATCGGCTTCCGGGAGAAGACCGGAATGACCTCGGAAATGATGCCGAAGAACGGCAGGGCGATGATGTACACCTCCGGATGCCCGAAGAACCAGAAGAGGTGTTGCCAGAGCAGTGCGCCACCATTGGCGGCGTCGAAGACATGCGCACCGAATTTACGGTCCGCCTCCAGGGCGAACAGCGCGGCGGCCAGCACCGGGAAGGCGAGCAGGACCAGCACACCGGTCAGCAGCACGTTCCAGGTGAAGATCGGCATCCGGAACATCGTCATGCCAGGGGCACGCATGCAGATGATGGTGGTGATGAAGTTGACCGAACCGAGGATCGTACCGAAGCCGGAGAAGGCCAGACCCATGATCCACATGTCCGCGCCGGCACCCGGCGAATGCACGGCGTCGGACAGCGGCACATATCCGAACCAACCGAAGTCCGCCGCCCCTTGAGGGGTCAGGAAACCGCCCACCGCGATCAGCGAGCCGAAGAGGTAGAGCCAGTAGGCGAACATGTTCAGCCGCGGGAACGCCACGTCGGGCGCGCCGATCTGCAGCGGCATGATCCAGTTCGCGAAACCGGCGAACAGCGGCGTCGCGAACATCAGCAGCATGATCGTGCCGTGCATCGTGAACGCCTGGTTGAACTGCTCGTTCGACATCAACTGATGGCCGGGCCGGGCCAGTTCGGCGCGCATCAGCAGCGCCAGCAGTCCACCGACGCAGAAGAAGCCGAAGGCGGTCACCAGATAGAGCGTGCCGATGGTCTTGTGGTCGGTGGTCGTCAGCCACTTCACCGGGTTCCGCGGCACGGCGGGCCGCGCCACGGCGGCCCGCCGCGCGGTGGGCCCGGCCGCCGGGGAGGACGTTGCGGGGAGCTTCATGCCCCGTAGGTGTCCGCCTTCCCGCGCATCGTCACGGGTGACGGGTGCGAAACGGCCCACCGGGAGGGTGGGATGTGTCACGCGGGAGGGGTGTGACGATCGGGGCGATGCCGGACACAGGGGTTTCATGAGCACGGACGACGCCTTCGCCGAGGCATATCGCGCGCACTACTGGGCGGTCAGCCGCTTCGTGGCGCGGCGGTTGGACGCCCCGGCCCACGAGGTCGAGGAGGTGGTGGCGGACGTCTTCTCCATAGCGTGGCGGCGGCGCGCCGAGCTCCCCGACGCGCCGCTGCCCTGGCTGTACGGGGTGGCCCGGAACTGCCTGGCCAACACGGTGCGCGGGCTCGGCCGCTACCGGCGGCTGCTGCACCGGCTCGGCAACCACGAGGCGGCGCACGGCCGGCAGACCGTTGCGAGCCCGGACGCCGAGCGGCCCGGCTCCTGGGTGCACGAGGCGCTGGACCGGCTGCCCGCCGGCGACCAGGAGGTGCTGCGGCTGACCGCCTGGGAGGAACTGACCGTCGAGGAGCTGGCGGTGGTCCTCGGCTGCGGCCGGAGCGCGGCGGCCATGCGGCTGCACCGGGCCCGGCGCCGGCTGCGCGCGGAGATCGACCGTACCCGGACCACTGTGTCCGTTCGAGGAGGAGGCGACGGCCATGCGTGACGAACTGGAGCTGCTGCGGGCGGCCAACCCGGTGCCCGCCGACGACGGCCGCTGGCGGGACCGCCCGTTGGACGCCACCGCGCAGCGCGCCCTCAACCGCCTGCTGCACAGCACCCGCACCCGGCGGGCCCGCCGCCGTCTGGTGCTGCGCGCCGAGGCGGCCGTGCTGGCCCTGGTCGCGGTGCTCGCCTTCACCCTGACCGACGCCGGCAGCAGCCCGGCCGTCGCGGCGCCGTCCGCGCTCGTCCCGCACGCCGGCCGCCCCGTACCCTCGCTGGACGGGCTGGCCCGCGTCGCGGAGGCCCTGGCCCGCGCGGCCGGCCCCCAGGACGGACCGCGCCGCGGCAGCCACCTGCAGAGCTGGAGCCTGTCCATGGGGACCGGCCCGGACACGGCGTCCCCGGTGACCGTCCCCGAGGAGCGCATCACCCGGTGGAACGCCGACGGCAGCGGCTCCGAACTGGTCGTGGCCACCGACCCGCAGCACCCGGGCCGCCCGGTCATCCACGACGACGACGGCCGCTGGCGGACCGTCAGCGACGGGAAGGTGCTGCACCGCGCGACCTATCCGGCGGGGTCGGGCGCGCGGCACGACGGGCTCGCCGCCCGGACGAAGCCGCCCACCGACCCCACGGCGCTGCGGGCGCTGCTCGCCTCCCTCTACGGCGCGGCGGACGGTGCCGGCAAGGACGCCGGCGCGGCGGCCGTCCCGCAACTGCTGATGGCGCTCTCCTCGTTCCGGCAGGAGTGGACGCCGGGGCCGCGGGAGACGGCGGCGATCGTACGGATGCTGGCGGACACCAAGGGCCTGCGGCCGGTCGGCGCGGTCACCGACCGACTGGGCCGGCGCGGGCAGGCGTTCGTGCACGACGGGCCCGACGGCGCGATGGACGCCACCCGCCAGATGGTGATCCTCGATCCGCGCACCGGCCAACTCCTCGGCACGGAGATCACCTTCACCAGGGACCTGCCCGACTTCCGGATCACCGCGGGCGAGGTGATGTCGTATGAGGCGTGGATGCCGTGAGACGTCCACCGGGAGGCGCCGGCCACGCGGCGCGTGCGGCGGGGCGGCCGCGCCCGCCCGGTGACCGCCCGAGTGGCGGGGCCCGGTCCCATGGCCGATCCTGGAGGGACGCGACGATCCTTCGGCGCGGTGGTGCGGGTGCACCGCCGCGCCGTTTCCGTATACCGCGCCCCGGACTCCGGCCCGCCCCTCCCCCTCTGCCCTTTCCGTGTGCGAACGAACACGCCCCGAATCCACTCCCCCGCGTGACGCGGGCCACAAGAAACCCCTCGGTTGCGGTCGATCCCCGCGAGATGGATCACAAACAAGGGCCGGGAGAAAAAGTTCGCGGATGCATGTTTGCCCAGCGAGGAGAGGGTAGGCGGACGACTGTGCAGTCACTTGCACACTGTCCGTGATGACCCGGTCTGCCCGTATGGTCGTCCTTTGCCCCGTCGCGCCACGGCGGGGCAGGTCCTTGTAGTCGTCCCAGAGAGCGCAGGCGAGCGAACACGTGCCGACGCAGTCCCCCCTCGCACCCGGGTCCCGTACGGGCGACGGCGGAATCGCCGGCGCCGCCACCGGGCCGCAGCAGACGGCCCCCCGGCCGCAGACACCGGGCGAGGTGACGGTCGTCGACCCCGCGATGGTCAAGCGCGCGGTATCGGCGGCCGCCCTCGGCAACGCGATGGAGTGGTTCGACTTCGGCGTCTACAGCTACATCGCGGTCACCCTCGGCCATGTCTTCTTCCCGTCCGGGAACCCGACCGCGCAGCTGCTCTCGACCTTCGGCGCGTTCGCCGCGGCCTTCCTGGTCCGCCCGCTCGGCGGCATGTTCTTCGGCCCGCTCGGCGACCGCATCGGCCGCCAGAAGGTCCTCGCCATCACCATGATCATGATGGCCGTGGGCACCTTCGCCATCGGCCTGATCCCGTCGTACGCCTCGATCGGCGTCGGCGCGCCCATCCTGCTGCTGGCCGCCCGCCTGGTGCAAGGCTTCTCCACCGGCGGCGAGTACGGCGGCGCCTCCACCTTCATCGCCGAGTACGCGCCCGACAAGAAGCGCGGATTCCTCGGCAGCTGGCTGGAGTTCGGCACCCTCGCCGGCTACGTCGGCGGCGCCGGCCTGGTCACGCTGATGACCGCGCTGCTGTCCACCGAGGACCTCCACTCCTGGGGCTGGCGGATCCCGTTCCTGATCGCCGGTCCGATGGGCATCATCGGCCTCTACCTGCGGATGCGGCTCGAAGAGACCCCGGCCTTCGCCCAGTTGGAGAAGGAGGCGCACGCCAAGGAGAAGGAGCGCCGCGCGGCCGAGAAGCGGATCGGCATCCGCGAGATGGTCTTCGGTCAGTGGCGGGCGATGCTGCTGTGCATCGGCCTGGTCCTGGTCTTCAACGTCACCGACTACATGCTGCTGTCGTACATGCCGAGTTACCTCACCTCGGAGCTCAAGTACGACGAGACGCACGGGCTGTTGGTCGTGCTCGGCGTGATGGTCGTGATGATGGGCGTGCAGCCGTTCGCGGGCAAGCTGTCCGACCGGTTCGGTCGCCGCCCGGTCATCGGCGCCGGCTGCGTGGGCTTCCTGGTCCTGTCCGTCCCCGCACTGCTGCTGATCCGGCAGGGCTCGCTGATCGCCATCGCCCTGGGCATGGGCGCGCTCGGCCTGCTGCTGGTGTGCTTCACCGCGGCGATGCCCTCCGCACTGCCCGCGCTCTTCCCGACCAAGGTGCGCTACGGCTCGCTGTCGATCGGCTTCAACATCTCGGTGTCGCTCTTCGGCGGCACGACGCCGCTGGTGGTCACCGCCCTGATCGGCGCGACCGGCAACAAGATGATGCCCGCCTACTACATGATGGCGGCGGCCGTGATCGGCGGCATCGCGGTGCTGCTGATGTCGGAGAGCGCCCGCAAGCCGCTGCCCGGCTCCCCGCCGGCGGTGGAGACCGAGGCCGAGGCCCGGCAGCTCCGCGCGGCGGCCGCGGCGCGCTGACCCGCCCCGCACCCGCACCACGACCCGCGCACGGCCGGTCGTCGGACCTTAACCAAGGGCCCGGCGGCCGGCCGTCGCCGTACCGAATGGCGGTACAAGGGGAACCGGTGACACCGCTCGCCCCGTCTGTGACCCTGGCGATCGCGGGGATCGCCGGGCACGGAACGGGGGACCACCATGCGGGTGGCGGCAGACGCGACGACGGGGACGGCGGCCGCGGCCGGGCGGCGACGGGCGCTGTGCGTCGTCCTGCTCCTCCTGGCGGTACAGCTGGTCTGGCTCGCCCGCCCCGCCTACGCCTGTGGCTGCGGGGCGATGGTGCACGGCCCGAACACCACGATCGGGGTGCACCACGAGACGTCGGTGGTGCGCTGGGACGGCGCCACCGAGCAGATCTCCATGAGCCTGTCGGTCCACGGCACCGCCCCGGACGCCGCCTGGATCATGCCCGTCCCGCACCGCGCCACCGTGCGACTGGGCGATCCCGAACTCGCCGACGAGCTGAGCCGGATCACCGAGCCGGTCACCGAATACCGGCACTACTTCTGGCCGCGCGCCGGCGACTGGCCCTTCAAGTCGGACTTCGGCGGCGCCGGCGACGCGGCCGCCCCGCCCGCCGACTCGTCGGTCGGCGTCGTCGGCCGTGAGCGGCTGGGCCCCTTCGACGTCGCCCGGCTGACCGCCACCGACCCCGACGCGCTGCGCGGCTGGCTCGCCGCCAACGGCTTCAAGCTCCCGCCCGCGCTGGCCACCGCCCTCCGCCCCTATGTGGACCGGCGCTGGGAATACGTGGCGGTCCGGCTCGCCCCCGCCGACCACGGCACCCGCCTCACCGGCACCCTCGACCCGCTCCTTCTCTCCTTCGCCTCCGACCACCCCGTCTACCCCATGCGGCTCTCCCGCCTCGCCACCACCCCGCAGGAGCTGAGCCTCTACCTCCTGGCACCCCACCGGATGGCGCCGCGCAGCGCCATCGGCGGGGCACCTCCGCACGTCGTCTACGCGGGCCGGATCCATCCACAGGACGCCGTCCGCGCCTTCGCCGGCCCCGCCCCGACCTTCCTCACCGCGCTCGACCAGAGCTTCCCCCAGCCCCAACGCATCGACGACGACCACGAGTTCCGCCGTACGGCCGCGGACACCCCGTACCACCGGGTGCGCTACGCCTACTCCCTCCTCCAGGTGGGCGGCATCCCCCTCTGGATCCCCACCGTGGGCGGCGGCACCCTGCTCCTCCTCATGGCCGCCGCGGCCCTGACCGCCGGCCGACGCCGGCCGACGGCCACCCCGGCACCGCCGCCCGCGCCCCCGGTGTGAGCCGCGCGACTACGCCAGGTCCGCCATCCCCCTGACGAGTTCCAGGACCTCCAGGGGCTCCAGGGCGCCGGCGTCGGCGTAGGCGCCCGCGGTCGCCGTGAAGAGCCGCTCGGGGTGGGCCAGGCCCCCGGCGAACTCGGCATGGACGCGGGCTGCCGCCTCGTCGAGCGACAGGCCGCCCTTCGCATGGGCGGTGGCCGCCTCCTGCACCCGCGTCAGACCGTCCCGGAACGCGATCACCTCACCACGCTCCATGAGCGCGCCGTGCCCGGGGACGAACACCTCGGCGCCGGTGGCCAGCAGCGTGTCGACGGACTGCACGCACGCCGCCAGCGACCCCGACCAGACGATCATGTGGCCGCCCTGGAACAGGGCGTCGCCGGCGAAGACGATCCCGTCGCCCGGGACCCACAGCGCGACGTCCCCGGCGCTGTGCCCCGGCCCGAGGTCGATGAGTTCCACCGTGACGTCGCCCACCCGCCTCTCCTCCCGCCCGGTGAAGGTGCGCGTGGGCCCGACCACGGTGATGCCGGAGAAGTCGAAGTCCCCGAAGTGCCGCGCGGCGTAGCGGCTCGTGCTGTCCGTGCCCCGCGCGCGAGAGAGCTGGGTGAGCTGCTCGGGGGTGATCTCATGGCACAGATGCTCCGCGGAGGCCGCGGACGTGATGATCTCGCGCCCGGGGAGCAACTGGTTCCCCCACGTGTGGTCCCCGTTCTGGTGCGAGACGACCACCGTCTCGATCCGGGAGCCGGACGTCGCCCGATCGATCTCCCGCAGCATGGTGCGGGTGGCGTCCAACGTGAACTGCGTGTCGAACAACAGCGCGACACCCTGCGACGACACCACGCCGGCGTTGCTGACCCCCCAGTTCGTGGAGTCCCGTACCCATGCCCAGGTGGTGGCGGAAAGCGAACGGAGTGCAGCGTTCATCATCAAGGTTCTTTCTCCTACGCAAGGTGGTCCACCTCGTACGCTGCCACAGCCCCCCACCGAACGGCCCACCGTCCCCACCCGGAAACGACACCCCGCCCACGCCACCGGACGGATCCCCGCGCACTACGGGGCCCGCGTAGGACCGGACTGCGGCTTCCCGGGAGGCTCCGGGTCGGCCACCCTGAACTTCGCCACGAAGGCGGCCAGGACGTCAGCGGTGAGGTGCCAGGCCATCGCATCTCCAAGCGCCGCTCGCATCGTCTGGCACTGGAACAGCCCAGCTGAACGCCCTGAGTTGTCGTGATCTGGCATCGCGACGGCGATTCGGACCATGAGCCACGCGGCCCAGATCGTCACCGACGACATGCCGTTTCCGGTGGACTCGGTTACACAAAAAGCCGCCTGTCGTGGCGTGCTTGACGTTCAAGAGTCCCCGATGCGGCACGAAACATCCGCCCCGGCACCCGTCCACCTGCCATTTCGTCCATGCCCTATCCAGAAAGTCAAAGTTTGGCCGACGGTTTTGTACACATACGGTGCGTGACGGAGTCCCCTTAGCGAGTGCTGTACTGATTCCATGACTCCGAAAACGAGCGCCACGACAAGACAGCGTCCACAGTTCGAACTCCGCTGGGGAGGGCTGCACTTAACCATCCAGCGCCTGCCGGTGTGGCTGATCACCTTGGTCACCACGGCTACCGGAACAGGGGCCGCCTGGTGGACCAGTCGTTAGACGACAGAACCAGGCTCGACAGTCCTTGCAGGCCGGCGACCCCGGCCGGAGTCGAACCGGCAACCACCCGACCGGCAGTCGGGCGCTCTCCCACTGAGCTACGGGGCCAAGCGCTCAACTCCCGCGCGTCACCCCGGAAGACACCGGGGCGCGCGGGAGGACCCGGGCGGACGCGGCGCTCACGCCTCCACGTCGGACACTGGAGTCCGTGGCGTGGGACCCGCCTTCATCTGCACGAGCCTGGCGCCTTCACGGTGTTGGGCGTCCCGGGTACTGATCAAATGAGTGGAGAACGCTCCCGACCTGGGACGATGGAAACGGGCTCCGGATCAGCATCATCAAAGGGCGGATGGCTCTCACTGCCCGTTCGCCCGGCCGCATCGATGTAGTCGACAAGAGCGTCGCGGGATCGAGCAAGGCGTTCCATCTGCTCGTCCAGTCGCTGCAGCCGTGACCGCATCGCAGCGAGCCACTCGGGACACCCGGGCAGCTGCGGGGCCTCTCCGACCGCACAGGGCAGCACGTACGCGATGTCCTCGGAGGACAGACCGGCACCCAGCAGATGCCGGATCTGCCTGACCCGCAGCACGGCGCGCTCGTCGTATTCGCGGTAGCCGTTCGCGCCGCGGTCCGCCTCCAGCAGGCCCTGGGCCTCGTAGTAGCGCAATTGATGGGTGTTGACGCCCGTCCGGCGCCCCAGTTCCCCGATCCGCATCAAAACCTCGCTTGACCTTCACACCGGTATCAACGTTGACGATGCCACCATGAACAACACAACCGAAACACCCGTGACCATCATCGGCCTTGGACGGATGGGCCAGGCACTCGCCAGCGCGTTCCTCGAAGCCGGGCACCCCACCACCGTATGGAACCGTACGGCCTCCAAGGCCGACCAGTTGGTGGCCGACGGTGCCCTGCTGGCGCCAACGGTGGGCGACGCACTCAAGGCGGGTTCCCTGACGATCGTCTGCGTCACCGACTACCAGGCCATGCACGCTCTGCTCGGAGCGGACGACATCGAGCTGGACGGCATGACGTTGGTGAACCTGACCTCGGGTGACTCGGCCCAGGCCCGGGAGGCCGCCCAATGGGCCGAGCAGCGCGGCGCCCGTTACCTGGACGGCGCCATCATGGCGATCCCGCTGGCGATCGGGACCGCTGAGGCGGTGATTCTGCACAGCGGGCCGCAGGCGGACTTCGAGGCACACAAGACAACACTCGACGCGCTCGGCACCGTCACCTACCTTGGTGCGGATCACGGGCTGGCGTCCCTGTACGACGTGGCGGGGCTGGCCATGATGTGGAGCGTCCTGAACGCTTGGCTCCAGGGCGCGGCCCTGCTCAGGACGGCCGGTGTGGACGCCGCGACGTATGCGCCGTTCGCGCAGCGGATGGCCACCGGGGTGGCCGAATGGCTGCCGGGGCATGCCGAACAGATCGACCGTGGCTCCTTCCCTGCCGAGGTGGCGTCCTTGGAAACCCACGTCCGGGCGATGGCTCACCTGATCGAGGAGAGCGAGGCGGTGGGTGTCAATGCCGAACTGCCGAAGTTGATCAAGGAGATGGCCGACCGCGCGATCGCCGCCGGACACGGCGGGGAGCAGTATCCCGTGCTGATCGAAGAGTTCGGCAAACCCCGCGACAACTGATCGATCCCGACACCGGGATCTCCCGCGCTCCACGTTCGGATCCCAGCCCGAGCGGCCCACGTCCGCGAAGCTTCCCGCCGGCTCCCGGCCCTTCGCCCTGATCAGCGCCTCGCGCTTCTCCCGCTGAGCCTCGGGGCTGGCCCGGGAATCGTCCTCACGACGCTTTGACCGTCCGATGTAGGAGACTGCACGCACTTGGTCCAGATGACGACGCCAGTCAGGCGTCCGGTTCGTGAGAGGTGTCATGTGCCCAGCGTGGTAAAGATCAATGTGCTGACCGTGCCGGCCGAGCAGCGCGAGGTGTTGGAGAAGCGCTTCGCGTCGCGCGCCGGAACGGTTGATTCGTCGGACGGCTTCGAGTGGTTCGAGCTGCTGCGCCCCGTGGAAGGGACCGACCAGTACCTCGTCTACACCCGGTGGCGTGACGAGGAGTCGTTCCAGGCGTGGATGGAGGGGCCGATGAAGGCCGCGCACCAGCACGGCGGCGAGGGCGGCGAGCGGCCGAAGCCGGCCGCCAGCGGGTCGACGCTGTGGTCCTTCGAGGTCGTGCAGCAGGCCGCGCCCAAGCAGGGCTGACCGCGTCGGCGCACGGCAGGGGTCCCGTCCGTATGCGGCGGGGCCCTTTGCGTGGGGCGGCGGGGTCCGGGTGGGTGAGCGGAAAAGCGGTTGCCCGCGGGGTCGGTGTCGTCGTGACAATGCCGGCATGAGCGATACCACCGCCCCGCCCTGGACGATCACCGCCGAGTCGGTCGACACGCCGGTCGCGCGGGCCCTGTTCCGCGAGTACTACACCGAGGTCGCCGACCGTTATTTCGCGCTGTACGAGGGGCGCCGCGCGAGGCCGGAGGAGATCGACCAGGGCGTGGCCGAGCACCGGGGTGCGGAGCTGATGCCGCCGCGCGGGGTGCTGCTGGTGGCCCGGCACGGCGGCGAGCCGGCCGGTTGCGCCGGGGTCCGGCTGTTGGACGTCCGGACCGCCGAGCTGAAGCAGGTGTTCGTCCGGCCCGGCGCGCGCGGTCTGGGCGTCGCGAGCGGGTTGTTGGCGGCCGCGGAGGCCGCGGCGGTGCGGCTGGGCGCGGAACGGATCCGGCTGGACACCCGGCTGGACCTGACGGAGGCCCTCGCCCTCTACCGGCGGCGCGGTTACGTCGAGATCGCCCCCTACCACTCGGACAGCCCCTACGCGGAGATCTTCTTCGAGAAGCGACTGGCGGGGCCGCGGCGGGCGGGAGCCGGCGACGGGCGACCCAACGGGGCCCGGCCTACGGTCACTTGGTGAGGTCCGGCGGCCGCGACGAGCGCGGCGTGGTGTGGGTCGGGGTGCGCGGCACCGGCGGCCGGGCGTCGCCGTTGTGCGGTTCCTCCTCGTCCGAGCCGCACAGCTCCGCCGTCAGCTCCTGGACGAGTTCGGTCAGGTCGGTGGGCCGGTCCTTGGTCCACCAGTCGCCCAGCAGCTCCGCCAGCGACTCCTGGCGGGCCGCCGAGAGTTGTTCCGCGGCCTCCTTCCCGCGGTCGGTGAGCAGCAGCATCAGCCCCTCGCGGGCGGCCAGGCCGCGCTCCTCGATCTGCCGGACGCCCTCGGCGACCACGCCGAGCGGCACCCGGCTGCGCTCCGCGAGCAGCGCGGGTTCCACCGAGCCGTAGCGGTGGGTGCGCAACACCAGCCAGCTCGCGGCCGGTTTGAGGTCCAGGCCGGCGCGCGCGGTGATCCGCTGGTAGATGTCCTTGCGGCCCTCCATGCTGCCGAGTTTGGACAGCGCGCGGGCGACCTCCTCGCGGGAGGACCGCTCGACGGGGTTGGAGCAGAGGACCTCGCTGGTGTCGGGGGCGGTGACGCTGCCGCGCAGCGGCTCCTCGCGGAGGAACCAGGCCAGGGCGAAGGCGACGAGGACGACCGGGACGGCGTAGAGGAAGACGTCGGTGATGGAGGAGGAGTAGGCGCCGAGGACGCCGGCGGCCTGCGAGGGCGGCAGTTGGGCGATCGTCCGCGGGTCCTGGGCGACCTTCGCCGGGGAGATGCCGGGCGGCAGCGACGCGCCGGCGAGGACGTCGGCGATCCGCGGGCCGAGCCGGTTCGCGAAGATCGTGCCGAAGACGGAGACGCCGAACGAGGCGCCGATGGAACGGAAGAAGGTGGCGCCCGACGTGGCCACCCCGAGGTCCCGGTAGGGGACGGCGTTCTGCACGATGAGCACCAGGACCTGCATGACCAGGCCGAGCCCGAAGCCGAACACGAAGAAGTAGGTGCTCATCAGGGCGACGCCGCTGGACGGGTCGAGCTGGTGCAGGAGCAGCAGGCCGAGGGCGACCACGGCGGTGCCGGCGATCGGGAAGACCTTGTAGCGGCCGGTGCGGGAGACGATCTGCCCGGAGGCGGTCGAGGAGAGCAGCATGCCGAACACCATCGGCAGCATGTGCACGCCGGACATGGTCGGCGAGACCCGCTGGACGACCTGGAGGAACGTCGGCAGGTACGTCATCGAGCCGAACATCGCGAAGCCGATGACGAAGCCGATGACCGAGCAGAGGGTGAAGGTGCGCGAGGTGAACAGGCGCAGCGGGATGACCGGTTCCGCGGCCCGGCGCTCGACGAGGACGAAGGCGACGAGCAGCACGACGCCGAGTCCGGCGAGCAGGGCGGTCTGCCAGGAGGCCCACGGGTAGCTGACGCCGCCGAGCGAGGTCATCAGGACCAGACAGGTGGCGACCGCGGCGATCAGCGCGGTGCCCAGGTAGTCGATGCGGTGCGGGGTGCGGTGGACCGGTATGTGCAGCACGGCGGCGATGACGGCGAGCGCGACGGCGCCGATGGGGAGGTTGATGTAGAAGACCCAGCGCCAGCTGAGGTGGTCCACGAACAGCCCGCCGAGCAGCGGCCCCAGGACGCTGGCGCCACCGAACACGGCTCCGAACAGCCCCTGGTACTTGCCGCGTTCGCGGGGCGGCACGATGTCCCCGACGATCGCCATCGACAGCACGATCAGGCCGCCGCCGCCCAGGCCCTGGAGCGCCCGGAAGCCGATCAGCTCGCCCATGTTCCGCGCGAGACCGCAGAGCACCGAGCCGATCAGGAAGATCACGATGGCGGCCTGGAACAGCTTCTTGCGGCCGTACTGGTCGCCGAGCTTGCCCCACAGGGGCGTCGCCGCCGTGGACGCCAACAGATAGGCGGTCACCACCCAGGAGAGGTGGTTGAGGCCGCCGAGGTCGCTGACGATGGTGGGCAGCGCGGTGGCGACGATGGTCTGGTCGAGTGCCGCGATGAGCAGGCCGAGCAGCAGCGCGCCGATCGCGACCAGGACCGTCCGCCGGGACCGGTCCTCGCCGGGAAGAACGGCAGGAGCGCCGGTGTGCTGCGCCATGAGCGTCGTCTCCCTCGTGTCCGGCACGTACGTGCTCGCGTCCGGCACGTACGCGCGTCGCCGGCCGTCCGTGCGGGTGCCGTGCGGCGGGCCGTACAGCTGTCCGCGGTGACCTCGGGCCTTCCCTCCATCGTGGGCGGTCGCGCCCGATCCGGCCCGCCGAGCGGGCCTGGCCACACCGGGGGCGGGTGGGAGACGTGGGGCGGATCTCGTGGAGCGCCTGCGGGGACGGCGGGCGCTCTGCATAATCGGCTGCCGGTTCGCGCCTCCAGAGAGGGGACCTTCGTGACGGCAGCACCCACCTGCCCGCACTGCTTCGCCCCGGTACGCGGGGACGGCCGGCCGACCTGCCTGTGCGCGGCGGCCGAGGCGGAGGACTTTGATCCGCTGCGCTTACGGCCGTACGTCGCCCTGCCGGACCGGGTCGCCGGGCCGGACGAGGGCGGGGAGGGGGGCACCGCTCCTTGCGCGGGCCCCGGCGCGGGCCCCGATCCCGGCCCCGGCGGCGAGCAGGACCGGCTGGGCTCGCTGGACTCGCTGGACTCGCTGGAGGACTTACCGGGCGTGGACGCCGCGGTCCACAGATTCTCCCGTCCCGCCGGACCGACATCCAGGACCTTCCATACGTCCGGTCCCCTTTCCGGTCCCTTATCCGATCCCTTATCGGGTCCCTTATCGGGTCCCTTGATGGAGGGCGAGACGTCCGCCTCGTTCCCGGAGGGCGCGACGTCCGGCCCGTTCCCGGGGGACGCGGCATCCGGCCCGTTCCCGGAGGACACGGCGTCCGGCCCGTTGCCGCGGGTCGCGGCGTCCGACGGGAGCGGCCCTCCCGCGGGGCGCCGCCGGACCCGGTCCGCCCTCCTGACCGCCGCCGGCACCGCCGTGACCGCCGTGACCGCCGCGGCGATCGTGGTCGGCACGGGGCTGCTCCCGGACGGCGACCGCGACCGTGCGGCGCCCCCGGACCGCGGCACCAGCGCCCCCACCACGGCCGTCCCCACCACCGCCGCCCCCGCCAGCCCCACGCCGACCCCCGTCCGCCCCTCCCCCGCCACCTCGCGCTCCAGGGCGCCCGGCACCCTCCCCCACCCCTCCCGGTCACCGGCCCCTCCCCTGCCGCCCCCGGTACGGGCGTCCGGCAGCGTCGCTGTCCCCTCGGCCGACGCCTCCCCCAGTACGGCCCCCACCGGGCCGATCGTGCTCCGCGAAGGCTCCAGCGGTCCGGAGGTGCTGGAGCTCCAGGGGCGACTGCGGCAGTTGGCGATCTATACGGGGGCGGTGGACGGCCAGTACGGCGCGGAAGTACGGGACGCGGTGGCGCGCTACCAGCGGACCTACGGGGTGCACGACGACCCCGACGGCGTCTACGGGGCCGCGACCCGGGCGTCCCTGGAGGCGCGCACCCAGCAGCCGTGAGCCCGCCGCCTCCGCAGATGCACCACGCACCGGTGGCGGGTGCGCCACGCACCGCCGGCAGGCGCGCCACGGGCGGTCGCGGGTGCACCGCGGGGCGACATGGTCGGACATGTCAGCCCGAGCGTGACGAATGCCATGCCGATCCGAGGGGTCCGTCGGTTGTCGCCGCCCGCCCCCGTTTTGTATCGTGAAAAAACAAAGTGGTTCCGCCCGCACTCCCTGACCGGCGGGCGGGACCGCTTGTGTACTCCTTGTGCACTCCCCTCACGTCCTGGCAGTCCCGCTGCCGGCCCACCGCGCCCAGGAGCCCGCCGATGACGGCCACCACCACGCTCATAGCCCGCGCCCTGCTGCTGGACATGGACAGCACCATCGTGAACTCCGAGGCCGTCGTGGAGCGCTGCTGGCGGCGCTGGGCGGCCGAGCAGGGGCTGCCGGCGGTGGACGTCCTCGAGGTCGTCCACGGGCGACAGGGCTGGGCCACCATGGCGGCGCTGCTGCCGGACCGCCCGATGGAGCAGAACCTGGCGGACAACCGCCGGATGCTGGAGCAGGAGACCGCCGACGTCGAGGGCGTGGTCCCGGTACCCGGCGCGCCCGCGTTCATGGCCGCCCTCGCCCGACTCCCGCACGCCCTGGTGACCTCGGCCGACATCGCGCTGGCCGAGGCCCGCATGGGGGCGGCCGGGCTGCCCATGCCGGACGTGCGGATCACCGCGGAGAGCGTGAGCGCCAGCAAGCCGGACCCCGAGGGCTTCCTCAAGGGCGCCGCCGAGCTGGGCTTCGCCCCCGAGGACTGCCTGGTCTTCGAGGACTCCGAGGCGGGCATCGAGGCCGGCCGGGCCGCCGGCATGCGGGTCGTGGGGGTCGGCGACCGCGCCGCCCGGTTCGCACCCACCGCCCACGTCCGCGACCTCACGCAGATCCGCGTCGAGGGCCTGGTGGACGGCGGGATCGCCGTCCGGATCACGGCCTGAACGGCCCGAACGGCCCGAACGACTCAGGCAGCCCGAACGACTTGAGCAGCCCGCACAGCCCGACCCCCGGGGCCCGTCCGACCGACCGCGGTCGAACGGGCCCCACCCTTTTCCCTGCGGGCGCCGAACCGTACCGGCCCGCATGAGCAGCTATGTGACGCACCATCACCAGCCGTTCCCCATACGACCGTTGGCGCCCCATCTCCAGGGGCGCCACCACCCCCTTGAAGTGACGCGAGCATGCCGCCGCACTGTTACCCGGTGCCCATGTGCCGGCAACCCCACGAACCCACCATGGGCCCGACCGCACGCCGACTTCCCCCCACTTCAAGGGAGTTCCGATGGCACTGGGCTACGCGCGTCGCGTGTCCCTCGTCGCGGCCACGGCCGCCGCCCTGACCAGCACGCTCGTCCTGAGCGGCCAGACCGCCGAGGCCGCCCCGCCCGCACCGCCCGGCGCGGCCACCGCGCGGACGTACCTGGCGCAGATCAAGGAGCAGCCCGAGGGTCCGCAGGACGGCTACAGCCGCGCCAAGTTCCCGCACTGGATCGACCAGGGCCACAACTGCAACACCCGCGAGGTGGTGCTCAAGCGCGACGGCAGGAACGTCCAGCAGGACGGCGACTGCGCCGCGGTGAGCGGCACCTGGGTCTCCGCCTACGACGGGGCGACCTGGACCCAGGCGTCCGATCTGGACATCGACCACGTCGTCCCGCTGTCCGAGGCGTGGAAGTCCGGTGCCGCGCAGTGGACCACCGCGCGCCGCCAGGCGTTCGCCAACGACCTGACGCATTCTCAACTGATCGCCGTCACGGACAACGTCAACCAGGCCAAGGGCGACAAGGACCCGGCGGAGTGGCTGCCGCCGAAGGCGTCGTACCACTGCGAGTACGCCCGGATGTGGGTGTGGGTGAAGCACGCCTACGGGCTGACCGCGGACAGGGCGGAGAAGGCCGCGCTGAAGAAGATCCTCGACGGCTGCTGAGGTCCGGGCCGGACGGGCGGACCCACCCTCGGGGCGTGACCGATATGGGCAGATTCCCTGCCGTATGCGGCTGTTGCCGGTGAAAGCCGGGTGCGGTGTGGTTCGCCGCCACCGACACCCCGCCCACCTGCGAATTCCGCGGAATCTTTGCCCACCCGGGTGCCGCACCGGCGCCTCGGGCGGTGATGATGGGGCGCACATTTGCCGTCGTCCGCCCCATGATGGCCGGCGCGCCCTCCCGCGCGCCGGCCGTCCGCCGCCCCAGGGAGAGCAGCTCTTGGCCGCCGCCCACCCCGTCGACCGCTCCACCCGCCCCGCCGCCCGTCTCGCCGTCGTCGGCGCGGGACCGCGCGGGACGAGCGTCCTGGAGCGGATCTGCGCCTCGGCCGCCGGGCTGGCGCCGGGTACCCGGCTGACCGTGTACGTCATCGACCCCGCGCCGCCCGGCGCCGGCCGGGTGTGGCGCCCCGATCAGCCCGCCGACCTGCTCATGAACACCGTGGCGTCGCAGGTCACCCTGTTCACCGACGACAGCGTGGAGTGCGCGGGCCCGATCCGCACCGGGCCGAGCCTCCACGACTGGGCGGGCCGCGACGTCGGACCGGACGACTATCCGGGGCGCGCGCTGTACGGCCGCTATCTGGAGTGGGTGTTCCGGCGCACGGTGCGGACCGCGCCGGAGGCGGTGACCGTGGTGACGCACCGGGCCCGCGCGGTGCGGCTGACGCAGGCCCCCGACGGCACCCAGGAGCTCGCCCTCGACGACGGCCGGACGCTGACCGGCCTGGGCGCGGTGGTCCTGGCCCAGGGCCATCTGCCGACCCTCCCGGACGCCGGACAGCGGGAGTTGGCCGGCTACGCCGCCGCCCACGGGCTGCACTACCTGCCGCCCGCCAATCCGGCCGACCTCACCGCCGAGCTGGCCGCGCTGCCCGCGGGCCGGCCGGTCCTGCTGCGCGGCCTCGGCCTGAACTTCTTCGACCACCTGGCGCTGCTGACCGCCGGCCGCGGCGGCCGCTTCGTCCCCGGCCCCGACGGCGCCCTGACGTACCGGCCGTCGGGCCTCGAGCCCCGGCTGTACGCGGGCTCCCGGCGCGGTATCCCATACCAGGCGCGGGGCGACAACGCCAAGGGCCCGCACGGCCGCCATCTGCCGCTGCTGCTCACCCCGGACGTGATCGCGGCGTTCCGCAAGCGGGCGGACTCCGGGGATCCGCCGGACTTCCTGGCCGAGGTGTGGCCGCTGGTCGCCAAGGAGGTGGAGGCGGTCTACTACGAGGCACTGTTGGCGCGCCGGGCCGCCGCCCCGGGCGGCCCGTCCGGCGTGGAGCGGGAACGCTTCCGGGAACGCTTCCTGGCCAGCGCGCACCGCAGTCCGCAGGAGGCCGCGAGCCTCGACGCCGTCGGCCTGGCGCCCGCCGACCGCTGGGACTGGGACGCCGTCGCCCACCCGTATCCGGACCTGCCGTTCGCCGACCGGGCGGCGTTCCGCGCCTGGCTGCTGGACCATCTGCGGGCGGACGTCGCACACGCCCGGCTGGGCAACGTGGCCGGCCCGGTGAAGGCGGCCCTGGACGTGCTGCGGGACCTGCGGAACGAGCTGCGGCAGATCGTCGACCACGGCGGGCTGGCGGGCGCCTCCCGCCGCGACCACCTGGACCGCTGGTACACCCCGCTGAACGCGTTCCTGTCGATCGGGCCGCCGCGCCGCCGGACGGCGGAGATGGCGGCGCTCGTCGAGGCCGGCGTGCTGGAGGTGGTCGGCCCCCGTATGGAGGTCCGGACGGGGGCCGGGGACGGGGCGGCGCCCGGTTTCACGGCGCACTCCCCGGCCGTCCCGGGGTCGGGGATCACCGCGGAGGCCCTGATAGAGGCCCGACTCCCGGAACCGGACCTGCGGCGCACCGGGGACGCGCTGTTGGCCCGGCTCCTGGAGGACGGCGGCTGCCGGCCGCACACCGTGGACGGATACGAGACCGGCGGCCTGGACGTGACGCCGAGTCCGTACCACGTCATCGAGGCGGACGGCCGACCGCATCCGCGGCGGTTCGCGGTGGGGGTGCCGACGGAAGGGGTGCACTGGGTGACAGCGGCGGGGGCCCGCCCAGGGGTGGGGTCGATCACATTGGCCGACACGGACGCGGTGGCGCGGGCGGCACTGCGTGCCGTGGGGGCCATGCCGCACCCCATTGGTTCGGACCAATAGCCCCCCTATTCCCAGAATGTTGAACTTGCAAGTACTAGTTAGGGGGGCCTAATCTACAAGACTCCGGTGGGCGCGCCCGTCCCCCGCGCCCGCTCGTCCCCCCAAGACCTAGGAGTCACCGCAATGTCCGCTCCCCTGAACTCCCTCACCCAGCGCAACACCCCGCACGTCCTGGCGCTGTTCCGCGTCGTCGTCGGCCTGCTCTTCGCCTGCCACGGGGCGTCCTCGCTGTTCGGCATCCTCGGTGGCGCGATGGGCACCGGCCACACCGTCCCGACCGGCACCTGGCCCGGCTGGTACGCCGCGGTCATACAGCTGGCCGGTGGCGTCCTGGTGCTGCTGGGCCTGGGCACCCGCGCGGCGGCGTTCGTCAGCTCCGGCTCGATGGCCTACGCCTACTTCTCGATGCACCAGCCCAACGCGCTGTGGCCGATCCAGAACGGCGGCGAGGCGGCCGCCCTGTTCTGCTGGGCCTTCCTGCTGATCGTCTTCACCGGCCCCGGCTCCTGGGCGCTGGACCGGCTCTTCTTCGGCGGCGCGGAGCGCGCGCAGGCGCCCACCGTCGAGCGCGCGCCGAGCACCGTCTGACGCACGGCAGCAACGAGCGACCACGGGCCGGGGCGGGCGCAACCGCCCCGGCCCGTGGTGTCTTTTCGGCCAGGCGTACGCTGTATGGCCGTAGTGCCGCCCCTGCCGCGCCGAGCGACGTCGCGGCGGGGTCCGGACCGGGAGCAAGACGTTGGTGGAGAGCCTGGGGTCGCTGAGCGGCACCCCGTGGGTGTATGTGATCGTCGGCCTCTCGGTCGTCCTCGACGTCTTCGTCCCGATCCTGCCGAGCGGCATCCTGGTGATCACCGCGGCCACCACGGCCGCCGGATCCGGCCCCACCGCCGACGTCGCCGCCACCGTCCACAGCGGGAACCAGCTGGCCGAAATGGCCTCCCTGGTGCTCTGCGCCGCCACCGCGTCCGTCCTCGGCGACCTGGTCGCCTACCGGCTGGCCTGGCGCGGCGGGGACCGCTTCGACCGGGCCATCGGCCGCTCCCGGCGACTGACCGCGGCCCAGCAGCGGCTGGGCGCGGCACTCACCCGGGGCGGCGGCGGCATCGTCGTCCTGGCCCGCTTCGCGCCCGCCGGACGCTCCGTGGTCAGCCTGGGCGCCGGCGTGGCCCACCGGGCGGCCCGCGAGTTCCTCCCCTGGTCGGCGCTGGCCGGCCTGGTGTGGGCCGCGTACAGCGTCAGCCTGGGCTACTTCGGCGGGCACTGGCTCGGCGCGTCCTGGGTGAGCACCGCCCTCTCCGTCCTCGCGCTGTTCGTCGCCGGCTCGGTGGCCGTCTACCTCGTCCGGCGTCCGGAACGGGAGACCGCCGCGCGCTGACCGGGAACCGCCCGCGTCACTCCCCGGCCGCGCCCTCGGAACCGTTGCCCTCGGCCCCGCCGCTCCCGGCGGGGCCGTTCTCGTCCCGGGTCTCCGGCACCACGGCGATCGGGCAGATCGCGTGCAGCAGGACCGCGTGCGCCACCGAGCCCAGCCGCGGCCCGATCGGCAGCCGGCGCCGGTGCCGCGCCACCACGACCAGGTCGCTGCCGCCGGATGCCGCCACCAACTGCCCGGCGGCGTCCCCGGCGCGCAGCTGCACCGCCACCTCCACCCCCGGATACCGGACGCGGTACGGCGCGAGCGCGTCCACCAACTGGAGGCCGAGCGCGTCCTCGTACTCCTGCTGCGTGGACTCGTAGACCGCCGCGTACTCGAAGGCCGGCGGCAGCAGCATCGGCCAGGCGTAGCCGGAGACGACCTGGAGGCGGGCGCCGCGCCGGGCGGCCTCGGCGAAGGCGAAGCCGATCGCGGCGGGCTCGTCGGAGGACGCGTCCACGCCCAGCGTCACCTGTCGGACGGCCGGCGGCACCAGCTCGCCGTCCGGGCCCCGCTCGGCGCCGGCACGGTCCGGGCGCGGCACCACCACGACCGGGCAGGCGGACCGGGCGGCGCAGGCCAGGCCGTTGGAGCCGAGCAGCAGGCTGGCGAACCCGCCCCGGCCGCGCGACCCCAGGACGAGCAGCTGGCCCTCGGCGCCGAGCGCCGGCAGCTCGGTGTCGGCCAGCCCGCTCAGCCCGCGGAACGCCACCTCCGGCAGCTCCGCGAGGAAGGGCCGGCCCCGGAGGTCGGCCAGCACCGGGTCGCCGCCCTGCTCGCCGGCCGCGGCGCGCTCGGCGGTGGCGTACGGCCAGACGTGCACCACCTGGAGCGGCGCCGACCGCCCCCGGGCCGCGCCCGCCGCCCAGCGCAACGCCCGCTCGCTGTCCGGCGATCCGTCCACGCCGACGATGACCGGCAAGGTGCCCATACACGCCTCCACCCATGAGTCCGTACACGCTTGCGCATACGACCGTTTTGCCCCGATGCATCGCCACGTGTTCAGATCCAGTGCGAATTAACCGCACTGGACAGCTTTTGGTCGACTCCCTCCATCCTGTCGCGGAGCCGGTGGCGGAGACAGGGACAAAGGTCCCGCCCCGGGCACGGAGTAGAGTCGAACGTCCCCACCTCCCCCCCTCCCGCCCCGGAGGCGCGGGTCCGAACCACTGACGCGAGGCACACTGCGGTGAACCACCCCCCGGTCGTCGAATGGACCGAGGACGAGCAGGTCCGTACCGCCCGTTGGCATTCCGAGAACGGCGCCCGGCCACCCCGCCGGATCGTCGTCGCGGACGACCGCACCCGGGCCGACGAGGCGTACCGACTCGCCTGCGAGGGCACCGCGCTCCTGTGGCGCGGCGACTTCCACAACGCCCGCCAGCTGTTGACCGCGCTGGCCCGCAGGGTGGACCGCCGCCCGCGCAAGGCGCCGCCCGCCGACGTCACCCAGGCGTTCCACCTGCACCGCGCCGCCCAGAACCAGCGCGCCCGGATCCTCGGCATGCTGCTGATCCCGCTGGACGCGGACCTGGCCGTCCCGTTGCCGCGCGCCCCCGACGTCCGCGAGGCATGCGCCCGGGCATACGGTCCGCCGGAGGGGGCGGAGCCGCCCGCCGGCGCCTCCGGGGACACCGCCACCCTGATCTCCCTACGGGAGCTGCTCGGCGTGATCGGCGCCGACGAATGGCGCCGCAAGGGCGTACAGATCCCGGCCCTGGGCGGCGACCGGATCCATCCGCACTACGGCGTCTTCTCCCCGGCCCGCGGCGAGTACGTCGACCTGGTCGCCGAGGCCCCGCTGCCCGGCCGCGACCTGGCGTTCGACATCGGTACCGGCACCGGCGTCCTGGCATCGGTGCTGGCCCGTCGCGGCGTGCGGCAGATCGTGGCCACCGACCAGGACCCGCGCGCCCTGGCCTGCGCCCGCGAGAACACCGCGCGACTGGGCGTCGCCGACCGGGTGGAGATCGTCGCGGCCGACCTGTTCCCGGCCGGCCGCGCCCCGCTCGTCGTCTGCAACCCCCCGTGGGTGCCCGCCAAGCCGACCTCTCCCGTGGAGCACGCGGTCTACGACCCCGGCAACCGGATGCTGCACGGCTTCCTGACCGGTCTGGCCGACCATCTGACCCCGGGCGGCGAGGGCTGGCTCATCCTCTCCGACCTGGCCGAACACCTCGGCCTGCGGTCACGCGCCGAACTCCTCGACGCCTTCGCCCGGGGCGGCCTCACCGTCCTCGACCGGCTCGACATCGCCCCCCGGCACCCACGCGCCCAGGACACCTCCGACCCGCTCCACGTGGCCCGCGCCGCGGAGGTCACGTCCCTGTGGCGGCTGGGCACGGCGGACTGAACGAGGACGGGGCGGCCGGGCGTACCCCACGGGCGGCCGACGGAAAGTATCGGAAGCACACCGCCCGGGGCGCCCCGTGCCGGGCCTCCCCTGCCGCCCCGTCGCCCCGTTTTCTCGTCGCCCCGTTTTCTCGTTCTTCTCGCCTTCTCGAACGGGCCCCACGGTCGTCTCCTCGAACAGGCCCTACGGCCGCAGCCCGGCGCAGACGGTGCGCACATAGCGGTGCCAGTCACCGGCGCCGTTGCGGATCACCGCGGCCAGTCCGCACACCGCCATCACCACGTCCTCCACCTCGGCGTCCGCCCGGACCGACCCCTCCTCCTTGCCGCGGGCGAGGAGTTGGGCGGCGACCCCCTCGGCGCGCTCCCGGCCCTCGCCGGCCGGTTCGGTGGAGCCGAACGCCGCCTCGATCGCCGCGGAGAGCCCGCGCTCGGCGTCGAGCACCTCCCCGATGTGCGTGAGATAGGCGGCCAGCCCCTCGGCGGCGGTCGGGCACGCCAGGCAGCGGCTGCGCCCGAACTCCACGATCTCCGCCTGCCGTTGCTCCCCCACGGCGGCGATCAGCGCGGCCCGATTGGGGAAGTGCCGGTAGACCGTCCCGATCCCGACGCCCGCGGCACGTGCGATCTCGGGCATCTGTGCCTCGTCGCCGTGCGCCCGCAGCATCTCCCGTGCGGCGTCCAGCACCCGGCCGCGATTGCGCTCGGCGTCGGCGCGCGGCCGGCGCTGCGGGGCAGGAGAGCTGGCGGAGGCGGCGGTACGGGGCACACCGCCGATGCTACTGGCCGCACACCGGGCGGAATCGGACGACGTCCGGCGGGCCGGGCCGGTTGCCCGGCGCCGACCCCGCCCCATCAGGCACGATGGACCCATCATGAACCTCGACGACCTCGCGGCCCGGGCCCGCCGGCTCGCCGCTTCCGCGACGCCCGGCCGGCGCCGGCTGCTCGGCATCGCCGGGCCTCCGGGCGCCGGCAAGTCCACCCTCGCCGCCTGGCTGGCGGCGGAGCTGACCGGCCAGGCGGCGCTCGTCCCGATGGACGGCTTCCACCTCGCCGAGACGGAGTTGCGCCGCCTGGGCCGCACGGACCGCAAGGGGGCGCCGGACACCTTCGACCCGGCCGGTTACGCGGCCCTGCTGTCCCGCCTGCGCTCCCCCGAACCCGGCACACCCGTCTACGCCCCCGCGTTCGACCGCCGCATCGAGGAGCCGGTCGCCGGCAGCATCCCGGTGGCCCCGCACATCCCGCTCGTCATCACCGAGGGCAACTACCTCCTGCTGCACTCCGACCCCTGGGCGCGGATCCGCGAACTGCTCGACGAGGTCTGGTTCATGGAACTGGACGGCCAGGAGCGGGTGCGGCGGCTGATCGCCCGCCACGAGCGGTTCGGCCGCCTGCGCATCGACGCCGAGGATTTCGTCCGCACCTCCGACGAGGCCAACGCCCGCCTCGTGGCGGCCACCCGCCCCCGGGCCGACCTCGTCGTGACCTTCACCGAGGACGAGGCCCCGCCCCGGACGGACGACTGACCCGCCCGGACCCCACCGCCGCCGGTCCCGACGCGACCCCAACTCGGCTCCGCGCCGCACCCCTTCTCCTCGGCCGGGTATCAACACCCCTTCCAAAATGACATCATGGATGTCATCATGACAGCATGAGTGTCATCGAGGGGGATGCCGGCCATGGCGCCGGCCAGGGCATCGGCGCGGATTCCGATGCCGTCGACACCCGACGGACCGCCGACCCGCCGGCGGCGACCGAGGAGCTGTTGCACGACGTCATCCGGCGGCTGTGGCCGCTGCACCGGACGATCGTGCGCGCCGTGGAGCGGGAACTGGAAGGCACCGGCATGACCGCCGGCGAGCACGCCCTGCTCGACGCACTGCGCACCCACGGGCCGCGCACCGTCCCGCAGTTGGCGCGCTCCCTGGGCCTGGACCGACAGCCGGTGCAGCGCTGGGTGAACCACGCGGCGGATCTGGGCCTGGTCGTGACGGCCCCCAATCCCGCGCACCGCCGCTCGTCGCTGATCCGGCTCACCGACGAGGGCACCGAGGTGATGCGCGGGATACAGGACGCCGAGGCGGCGGAACTCCGCCGCGGGCTGGCCGACCTGTCGCCCGGGGAGGTCCGCACGGCGCTGCGGGTCCTGGATCGGCTCGGCGAGGAATTCCGGCACTTGGCGGACGGCTCGCGCGTTCCCCCGGAGGAAAGCGGCAATCCCGAAATGCCGGACGCCGCCGACCAGGAGGACGCACAGGCCGCGATACCGCCCGCACACGGGCACCGACCGCCGGCGCCCGCCCGACCAGCCGACCGCCCGACGCAGACAGAAGGCCCCGCAGCATGACCCACGACTTCCAGGCATGGTCCGAGATCGACAACGGCACCGTGCCGATCGCCGACGACGGCGAGCTGTTCTACGAGACGGCCGGCTCGGGACCTGCGGTGGTGCTGCTGCACGGCGGCATGCTCGACCAGCACATGTGGGACGAGCAGTTCTCCTGGCTGGTCAACTCCGGCCTGCGGGTGGTCCGTTACGACTCCCGCGGCCACGGCCTCTCCTCCACGGTGACGGGCGACTGGGCCAACCACGACGACCTGGCGGCCCTGCTGGACGCGCTCGACATACCGCGCGCCGTCCTCGTCGGCCTCTCGCACGGCTCCCGGGTCGCGCTGGACACCGCGCTCGCCCACCCGGACCGGGTCTCGGCCCTCTTCCTCGCCGCCCCCGGGGTCAGCGGTCGCCCCTTCACCGACCCCTTCGTCCTGGAGCACATCCGGGGGCAGGTCGCCGCGATCGGTGCACCGGACGGCGCGGAGCGCTATGTGGAGCACTTCCTCCGGATGTGGGTGGACGGGCCGTACCGCGCGCCGTCCGCCGTGCACCCCGGCTTCCGGGAGCGGATGCGTGCCTCCGCGAGCGCCAATGTCGAGGTGCACGCCGACGGTGTGGGCGCCGGCATGCCCCTGGAGGTCGGCGCCGCGGACCGCCTGGCCGAGATCAAGGTGCCGACCACCGTCCTCGACGGCGACCTCGACTCCACCGACATATCCGCCAACGCCCACGCCATAGCGCTACAGGTCCCCGGCGCCCGCCGCATCCGCGTCCCCGCCGCGGGCCATATGGTGAACCTGGAGAACACCCCGCTCTTCGACCAGGAATTGCACGCCTTCCTGTCGTCCCTGGCCCTCTGAGACGGCCCGTCCCGCCCCGGGCGAGGGCCCGGGGCGCCACCGGGCCGGCCCGCTGCCCTCGGCGCCCGCTAGAGTGACCGGGCCGTGGTGATCGGGAAGACCGGTGCAGGACCTTGTGTCCCAGGCCGGCGCGGCCCTCGCCACTGTGATCGGGGAGTTTCCACCCCTCTCCGTACGCGCCCGGTGCGCGTACGGCGCCACTGACCGCAGCCTGCGGCCGGGAAGGCGGGGCGGACGCGTGCACCCGTAAGCCAGGAGACCGGCCACGGCATCTCACGAACTGATCCACGAGGTGCTGGAGCGTGATGGCCGAATGGCCCTGTCCACGAATACCCCGGGAAATTCCCCCTCCCCCCGCGACGCGTCCCTCGGCGGCATATCCGGATCCACCGGTTCCTTCCGCTGGCAGCGTCGGGACACCGTCCGCACGGCCGGGCTGATGACCGTGATCGCCGTGCTGCACATCGTCGCCTTCGGCGTGCTGTTCCTGCTGGTCGTGCCGGGCCACTACACGGTCGGCAGCCAGGTGTTCGGTGCCGGCCTCGGCATCACCGCGTACACCCTGGGCATGCGGCACGCCTTCGACGCCGACCACATCGCGGCGATCGACAACACCACCCGCAAGCTGATGGCCGACGGCAAACGGCCGGTCTCGGTGGGCTTCTGGTTCGCCCTCGGCCACTCCAGCGTGGTCGTCGTGATGGCCGCGCTGGTGGCGGGCGGCGCCCAGCTCGCCGGCACGCTGATGAACGACAACTCCCGTACACACCAGGTGCTCGGCCTCGTCGGCACGACCGTCTCCGGCACCTTCCTCTACCTCATCGCCGCCCTCAACCTCATCGCCCTGGTCGGCATCCTGAAGGTCTTCCGGGCGATGCGGGCGGGCGCGTACGACGAGCAGGAGCTGGAGCGGCACCTGGATTCCCGGGGCTTCATGAACCGGATCCTGGGCCGTCTCACCAAGTCCATCAGCCGGCCCGGCCAGATGTTCCCGCTCGGTTTCCTCTTCGGCCTCGGCTTCGACACCGCGACCGAGGTGACGCTGATGGTGATGGCGGGCAGCGGTGCCGCGGCGGGCCTGCCCTGGTACGCGATCCTGTGCCTGCCGCTGCTGTTCGCCGCCGGGATGAGCCTGTTCGACACCCTGGACGGCACGTTCATGAACTTCGCCTACCAGTGGGCGTTCTCCAACCCGGTGCGCAAGGTCTACTACAACCTCACCATCACGGGCCTGTCGATCGCGGTCGCGTTCCTCATCGGCACCATCGAGCTGGTGACCGTCCTGCACGACAAGTTCGGGCTGGACGACCCGCTGACGGCCGGGATCTCCTCCCTCGACCTGGACAACGTGGGCTTCATCATCGTCGGCCTGTTCGTCGTGGTGTGGGCCGCGGCGCTGGCGTACTGGCGCCTGGGCGGCGTCGAGAAGCGCTGGACCGCCCGCACGGCGAACGCCCGGCCCGCCGACGACACCGTCCCGGCACCCCGCACCGGGGACACCGACACCCCGTCCCCCGACACCCCCTGAGCACCACCGCCCGTGGGATGCGGCCTCCCCCTCCCCCTTAACAAGGGACGGAGGGAAAGGCCGCACTCCACGGGCAGCACGCACACCGACAGCGCTCGTCCGCGCGACGCCTCAGGTGGCCGAGCCGGCCGCCGCTCCGGTCAGCAGGTCCGGGCCCCAGCGCTCCAGCGCCGCCGCCAGGTCGAGCGGCCGCAGCCGGTCCGCCACCTCCGCCCCCGGCCAGTCCTCCCGCGGCACCCGCCACATCACCTCGAACTCGTTGCCGTCCGGGTCCCGCGCGTAGAGCGACTTGGAGACCAGGTGGTCGCTGGTCCCCACCAGCGCGCCCCGCTCCCGCAGCCGTTCCGCGATCACCGAGAGATCGCCCAGCGTCCCGACCTCCCAGGCCAGGTGGTACAGCCCGATCCGGCCGCCCTCCGGCCCGGGCGCGTCCGGCCCCACCGCGAACAGCCCCAGATCGTGGTCGTTGTGCGAATCGGGCGCGCTCAGAAAGGCCGCCCGCCCCGGAATCTCCACGTCGACCGTGAATCCCAGCACCTCGGTGTAGAACGCCACCGACCGCGCCACCTCACGGATGTACAGCACCGCGTGATTGAGCCGCCGTACGGACATCGATCCTCCATTCCTTACCTCAACTCGTCCCCCGCCGTGTGTCTGCCGGTGCGCACGCAATTTACTTGAAACTTCAAGTCACCAGTCACGATACACCCCTCCCCTGGACCACCAAAGCCCCCCATTCACCACCAAACGACAGCCTCCCGACACTCACCCCACCCCAAAGCCATCACTTTTGTTTTCCAAGCACCTACTTGGAAAACAAAAGCAACATCACTACGATCCCACCATGACCACAACCAGGGAAGATGGATACGAACTGTCCACGGACCCGGACCGGCTCGACGTCGACCTGGTCCACCACTGGCTCTCCACGGACGCGTTCTGGGCGCTCGGCCGCAGCCGGGAGACCGTCGAACAGGCCGCCCGCGCCTCCGTCAACTTCGCCGTCCACACCCCCGACGGCTCCCAGGTCGCCTACGCCCGGGTCGTCACCGACCGGGCGACCTTCGCCTGGCTGTGCGACGTCTACGTCGCACCCGAGCACCGCGGCAGGGGTCTCGGCACATGGCTGGCCGGCGCCGTGCGCGACCACCTCGCCCCCTACCGGCTCAAGCGCGTACTGCTCACCACGTCGGACGCCCACGAGATCTACGCCCGGGCCGGCTTCGTCCCCTTCCCCACCCCCGAAAACCTGATGATCCTGGACCCGGCGGCATGAACGACCCGGGCAAGCGCGTGGTGGTCCTGTGCGGCGGAGAGAGCGCGGAACGCGACGTCTCCCACGCCTCGGGCCGGTCGGTGGCCCGAGCCCTGCTGGAGCGCGGACACGAGGTGACACTGATCGACCCGGCCGCCGCCGTGCCGGTCGTGGCCGGACCGCTGCGCCCCGGCGACGACGTCAAGGAGTGCGCGGTCGGCACGACTCCGCCGCCGCGCGCGGACCGGCCACGATTGCGGCGGCGGATGCACGCGGCGCTGACCGGCGGCCCGGTCCTGGAGCTGCTGCGGGACGCGGAGCTGGTCTTCCTCGCGCTGCATGGCGGCTGGGGCGAGGACGGCCACGTCCAGGCGCTGCTGGAGATGGCGGGCCTGCGGTTCACCGGTGCCGACAGCGCCGCGTGCGCGGCGGCCTGGCACAAACACCGGGCCCGGGCGGTGCTGGCCGCCGCGGGCCTGCCGGTGACCGAGGGAGCGCTGTGGCGCCCCGGGACCGACGAGGTGCCACCGGACGTGCGGCGCCTGCTGGCCCACGGCCCGGTGGTGACCAAGCCGGTCGCGGACGGCTCCAGCGTCTCCGTCCACCGGGTCGAGTCGCTCCCCCACCTGGCGCAAGTCGCCGCCGACGTACCCGCCGACGAGGAGCTCCTGGTGGAACCGTTCCTCCCGGGGCGGGAGTTCACCGTGGCCGTCGTCGGAAGCCGACCGCTCCCCGTGGTCGAGATCGAGCTGACGACTCCGTTGTTCGACTACGCGGCCAAGTACCAACCGGGCGGCGCCAGCGAGATCTGCCCGGCCCGGGTACCGGCCGACTTCGCCCACCGCCTACAGGAGATGGCCCTCCGCGCCCACCAGGCCCTCGGCTTCGGCGCGCACGCCTACTCGCGCACCGACTTCCGCTGCGACGCCCACGGCGAACCCCACTGCATCGAAGTCAACGCCCTCCCCGGCCTGACGCCGACCAGCCTCCTCCCCCTCGCAGCAACCGGCGCCGCCTGGACCTACCCCGACCTGATCCACCAGCTCATGTACCTCACACAATCCTGAACCCCACCCCCGCGCCCCCTCCCCACCCCTGCCCCTGCCCCTGCCCCTGCCCCTGCCCCTGCCCCTGCCCCGACGACCGTCACCAGCACCGAGATTCACCAACCCGCCATCCTTCAACCGACGTTGAGACCGGCCGACGACGTCCACTAACAGGGCCCGCCGCACTCCACAACGGGACCGGACCGCCGCGCAAGACACCCGCACCGCACACGCCCGGGCGTTCCCGGACAACCGGACAAGGCGCCGGCCGGCGCCGGCCCGAGTCGCCTGCCCGGCTGCGCCCCGGGGTTCGGCTGCCCACCGGTCCGGACGAGCAGGGCTGATGCCGCCCTGGCCGCAAACGGCCCGCAGCGCCGGCGCAGCGTTGGAGTGACATGGCCGCCCGCCTGAGGTGGTTCGGGCGATGAGGGGAAGGATGGCGAAAGATTCTGCCGATGAATGCCTTGACGAGCGGAGGTCCCCATGAAGCGCCTGCCCGCGCTCGCTACCGCGGTAGCGGCCTCAGTACTGATCATCCTCGGAGCCGGCACCGCCAGCGCCGACGGGAAGCCCGACAACGGATCCACCCGGATCGGAACCGCCCCGATCACCGAAGGTCTGCAAAAAATCGTGAGCGGCTCGTTCCTTCTGGACATGTGAGCCCCTCAGGGACAGGTCCATAGAGCCATCACCCCGCGCCCAGCCGGGCGCGACGCCCCCGTGCATGCCCGCCCAAGGGCGAGGACGGGGGCGCAGTCGTTTGCGGTACCACGGCGTTCCGTAAACCACGGCCGGACGGATCCCCACACCTCGCCCGCGGGGCCGGTCCGATGCGACCAAGGGGATCCCTGCCGCTCGGCCTGCCGATGCCCTCCGAGGGCATGTGGGCCCACAACCGACTCCGCCAACCGGCTCCGACCAACCGACTCCGGCCAACCGGCTCCGGCCAACCGGCTCCGATCATGGAAACGGCCCCTCACTCAGTGGAGTGGGGGGCCGCTGACCTCATGGTTTATCCGTGTGGGCACAGACGGATTTGAACCGCCGACATCTGCTTTGCAAGTCTGGGGGGTGGCCTCCAGGACATTTGCGGTGGTCACACCACGGGCCGTCTTCTCCGGCCCTCAACGCAGTCTCTGCACTGCCATCCACCCCCGTTGACCGTGACTGACCGCCCGATCTGGCACGCGTCGAACACCGCTTCAGGAGTGCGCGCCAGTGCCCACTGTCAGACCGCGCGGAGCCGTCTGTTTGACGTCGGCCCTTGTGCCGGACTCCATCGAGATGTGCTGACATCCAGCACCGTTGACGTCGAGTGTGGGCATCCGTCTCGCTGCGTCACTCCACATCACTCCACCGGTTACGGTGCTGCTTCACACACTCCAGGTCGATGGTGTGCTGAGGGTGCGTATTCAGAACGCCCACCTCCTCGCCGGCCCGGATGACGTTGAGATCGTCATTAAGGACGATGGCACCGGCATCCAACATCACATGACAGTTTGGGCAGAGGCAGAGCACATTGCCAGCTGTGTCCGGACCGTTGTGCGGACTTTCCAGAGCCTGAAGGTGTGCGCCTTCGCTGTAACTCCCGCCAGGCACTTCGATACGCACACTGCAGATCTGGCATCGGTTATCGTGCAATTCCTTGACCTGGCGATGCGTGGCATTGCTATGAACGATTCGCTGCACAGTGGCAGCAACTCGTTCGGACTGATCGATGCCTCTCGATTTTTTTCGCGCGGTTACGCGCTCAATCTTGGACTCCATCAAATCGCCAAGGACGCCCTGTTGTTTCATCTCCGGGAGCGGAGTGCCCTCGCACGCTTCTAGCCGAAACTGCCAAATCAAGAAACCATCGAGGCTGGTCTTGCTGCCGTAGCTGGTCACGCGGTAGAGGCCATCGTACCGATAGCCCTTACTGGGCGCATAGGGTGAGGCGCTCTGCCAGCCGCGGATAACCCGGACTGGAAACCCTTCGAGGTAACTGGTCACCAGGGCCGCGTTGCCGGAGTCGTCCAGGGATTGATCTCTGATCTGGTTCCCGGCCTGATCTTGTCCGCCGTGACCGGTGTAGATGATGACATCACCATGGTCCTCGTCATCTTTGTAGCCACCGGAGAGGACGATGGACTCGGCGCCGGTCTTTCTGGTTCCACAGATTCCGGCCTGTAGCGGGCGATGCACCCCCGCATCGTGTGCCTGACGCCGCGTGCTGAATCGGTGCCCGGCCTGAATATTAATCAGAGGTGCGTCGACTTGGCGGCTCTTGGTCAGCATCAGGCTTCCCGCGGCATTGATTGCGCGACGCTGAGGGCGAGGAAGTCCACGCTCAAGGAGGCGAAGATCCACCTCCCGGAAGACCTCATCCAACGTGAGCGATACTTTGTACTCTTCGTCCTTGAACGATTCGTTGTACTCTTCGCTGCGCAGCGCCCTTAACAGGGCATCAGTGAAGGCTGTGTATTTCGCGCCCGCCGGCGCGTAGGAGGTGCCATTCGCCGGCGCCGAGGTCATCGTGTAGGTGCCAGCGATGTCGATCTGCCCGGATATCACTCCGTTGGGACCCGACATCGCCTCGACCGCGCGACCTGAAAAACAGCAATCCAAAACGAGTACCCGAATTACTGCCGGGCTGGCCGCGATCTCCTCCCGGAGGAAATCGAAGGGGAGCGCCGTCCAGCGCAATTGATCGGGCTTCGTGGAGGACAAGGAGAGGTACAGTCTGCCGCGCTCATCGACCAGCCCATGCCCGCTGTAATACACAAAGAGCACGTCCGTGGCTTCCGAGTTTCGTGCGAGGGCTTGGCCGATCTCTGACGTCGCTGCGGGATCCTTGAGAAGGGTGCAGCGCTCAGCAGCGAGGGATCCGGTTGTTGAGCTGGTGAGCGCCGCATGAAGGCCCTCTAGGTTGTTTGAAACGGCCGGCATGGAGGGCAACCCACCCGCCTCCGAGAACGTGCTGGCACCGATCAACACAGCTCGCGAACGGGCCGGGTCGGGGAAACGGGTCACGCCCCTTCCTCCGCCCGAAGTATTCGCTCTATGTCTCTCGCTAGCGCTTGGGCGTCGACCCGCTTGGCATCGACTTCAACGCTCCGCCCATCACGTGCAGTTACTGTCAACTTGACATCCGAACGACGCTGCGAGATCCATGCGGTCAATGAGCTCGTCAACGCCACTCCGATCCCGCCGGAGCCAAGAACTACTGTGAGCGCATCGACTAGCCCGCCCATCTCGTCGGCGCCAACTGGCGCGTGTTCCAGCCGGACCCGCCCGCGCAAGGCATCGTCCCACTGCAACCAAGCCAGCAGGGAGCGCAGTTCGTCAGCTCCGTTGTCAGTACGGATCCACAGCTGTTGAGAGTCTGGATTCACCACAGACGTATCTTGCCGGGTATGGATTGAACGCGCATCAACTTGCACATAGGGCGTCCGAAATGCGCAGCGCTGATGACTCTAGGTTGTTAAGCGCATGCGAGCCGTATTTCCGGGGGGGCTCGGCAGGTCTAGGGAGCTTCGGCGCCCGCTGAGGCTGGTCGCTTGCAGAGCTTCCCCGCCGACTACCCGTGGGCAGGCAACAACATCGCCCTACAGATTGGCAACGCCATGCCTCCGCTGCTGGCCGTGCACGTCCTCGCGGCAGCCCTCGGACGACCCAACCACCCGAAGACACCGCGATCGCCTCGGACCTACGTCTGCAGACGCGCTCCGGCAGCGACCATCTCCTTACCTTCAGCCAGCGGCACGCACCGCGTGACGGACTCCCGAGGCAGCTCACACTTGATGACGCCATGGACCCAACGCCGTGAGGCTCCCTTAGAGGTCCTAACAAAGGCGTCGGACATGTCTGTAGGTGATGAGACATGTGGCGAGCCCGAGGAAGGCTTCATGGATGTCGTCCCGTCGCTCCCACCGGATGCGCAGGCGACGGAAGCCGTGCAGCCAGGCGATCGTTCGTTCGACGACATACCGGAAGATGCCCAGGCCGGAGCCGTGTGGCTCGCCTCGTCTCGCGATCACGGGACGGATTCCGCGCTGCCACAGCAGGCGCCGGTACTTGTCGTGGTCGTAGCCGCGGTCGGCGAACAGCGCGTCGGGCCGGTGCCGGGGCCGGCCGACAACCCCGGCGACGGCGGGGATCTTGTCGAGCAGGGGCAGGAGCTGGGTGACGTCGTTGCGGTTGCCGCCAGTCAGCGACACCGCGAGCGGGATGCCCTGGGCATCGGTGACGACGTGGTGCTTACTGCCCGGCCGTGCGCGATCGACCGGGCTGGGACCGCTTTTGGGCCCCTGCGGGCCGCCCGCACATGGGAGGAGTCGATCACCGCCCGCGACCAGTCCAGCTTCTTCGCCGACCGCAGCTTCTTCAACAGCAGCACATGCAGCTGATCCCACACCCCGGCCTCGTTCCACGCGGCCAGCCGCCGCCAGCAGGTCATACCCGAACCGAAGCCCAGCTCCTGCGGCAGGAACTCCCACTGGATGCCGGTGTGCAGCACGAAAAGGATCCCGCACAACGCCTGCCGGTCCGGCACCCTCGGCCGCCCCTCGACCAGCTTCGGCCCCGGCTTGGGCAGCAACGGCTCGATCAGGGCCCACAGTTCATCCGACACGATCCACGGCCGCGACTGACGTTTACCCACGACCAGACCAACGACCGGATAGACCAACAGTCACATGATCAACCACTTCTGTTAGGACCTCTTAGGGGAACTCTCACCCTGCTCATGGCTATCGATTAGGTGTAGTGGCCCGTCCGCGGCGGAAGACGACCAAGGCCCAGGAGCCCGATTCCACATCGGGTGACCTGGGCCTTTGTATTTCTACGCAAGAAGTGGGCACAGACGGATTTGAACCGCCGACATCTGCTTTGTAAGAGCAGCGCTCTACCGCTGAGCTATGCGCCCTGGCCGAGCCGACAGACTACCTTGCCCTGGGGTCGGGACCGCAAACCCGGGCCAGGGGGCGGGCGAGCGTGCGGCGGGTGGTCGCCGGGCAGGGTGGGGCGGGCGTGAACTCACCGGTCGGGATGTTCGTTGGGCCGGGTGGGAGAATGTCAGCCGGTCCTGGGGCGATCCGATCGGGAGAGGGATGTGACGGCGACACACATGCAGCCGCAGCCGCGGCCGTCCGGGCAGGGGAGCCGTCGTCGCACCCGCGGTGGCCGGTTCGGCCGAGCGGTGCGGGAGACGGTGGGGCTCGTCCTGGTGCCGTTGCCGCTGCTGGTGGCGGTGGCGCCGATGGCGTTCGCCGGGGGCGGCACCCGGCGCTGGTTCGGGCGCGGGGAGAGCCAGCGGGCCGATGCCCAGGCCGCGAAGGACGCCGCCGCGGCGGCGTTCTACGAGCTCGACACCGCCCATCGCGACCTGCGGATCTCGGTGGAGACGATCACCGCCGTCGACGACTCCCAGCGGGCCCGGCAGGCCGCGGTGGAGTACGAGAGCTTCGGGCAGCGGATCGACCAGGTCAGCCAGGGGTACATCACCGCCGTCGACTCGCATGATCTTGACCGGGACGACATCGACGGCGCCGCGCTCGCGCGGGCGCGGGCCGATCTGACCCGGGCGCGGGAGGAGCTGGAGCGGGTCCGCGGGGAGCTGGACTGGTTCGCACAGAGCCTCGCACCGCTGCTGGAGAACGCCGAGACCCAGCTGGCACGGGTGGCCCCGGCCGTGGAGCAGGCCCGGCAGGCGCTGCTGGCGGCGAGCAACGGGCTGGACGCGGTCCGGGCGCAGGGCCTGCGGGCGGACGACCTCGCGGCCCGGCTGGCGGCGCTCGGCCCGGAGCTGACCCGGCTGAACCAAGGGGCCGCGCAGCACGGCGTACCGGACACGATCCGGCGCGCGGAGGAGGTGCAGCGGCAGGCCGGGGCGATCCGGTCGGAGGCCGAGCGGCTGCCGGCGACGGCCGCGGAGATCGACAAGCGGCTGGTGTCGCTGCGCACCCGCGCGGAGGCGATCACCACCCGCGCCCAGCAGGTCGCCCCCGTCCTCAGCGAGTTGCGGCGGCGCTACAGCGCGGCGTGCTGGCAGGACCTCCAGAAGGTGCCGGAGCAGGCGGTGGACTCCGTCGAGCAGGCCCGGACGGCGCTGCAGGAGGCCGGGCAGGCCCGCGCGGAGCAGCGCTGGGCGGACGCCACCAGCCGGCTGGCGACCGTACGGGCGCTGCTCAACACCACCGACGAGGCGGTGTCGGCGGCCGGCGACCGGCTGCGGCGGCTGGACGCGGTGGCGGCCGACCGGCAGCAGGAGGTCGAGCGGACCCGCTTCGCGCTCCGGGACGCGCAGCGGCTGGCGATGGCCGGGCGCAGCACGCCCGACCCCCGGCACGCCGGGCCGCTGGACGAGGCGGTGGCGCGGTTGGACCGCGCGGTCGCGGGCCTGGAGGGGCGGCATCCGGACTGGTGGCACTTCCTGACCGAGACCGAGGCGGTACGGGAGACGGCGGCGCGGGTGGTGCAGGAGATCCGCGACCAGCGGGGCGGGGCGACGAGCGGCCGCTGAGGCCGGCGGTCTGCGGACTACGGGTTGCCGACTGCGGACTGCGGTCTCCGGAGGCCACCGGTCCGTCGCCGGGCCGCCGCCCGGCCCCTGTCCAGGGCCTTCGCCTTCCTTCTCCCCTCCCCTCCCCTCTCGTTCCGCAATGGCATGAAATGTCCCCTTGGCGGATGCTGGAGTCCTGGAGTGAGTACGGCCCAGGCTGCTCATCTGCGCGAAGGAGGCCGGACATGGCTGCTACCGGTGCAACCGACCACGTGCTGCACGGGCCCGCTAACCCCCTCCGCCGGTTCAAGCGGCGGCGCACCCAGTTCAACGAGCATCTGCCCGTGGACCACCGGCTGAGCCGGGTCTACCGCGCCGGTGCGGGACTGATGGGGCTGGTGCTGGTCGCGTTCGGCATCCTCGGCCTGACCCATCACATCGGGTTCTTCGACACCGGCGGCTCGACCGTGGCGGGGCTGAACACCAACGGCTCGCTCAGCGTACTCTCGATCGTCGTCGGCGCGATCCTCATCGCCGGCATGGTGATCGGCGGGAACTTCGCCTCCACCCTGAACATCGTGCTCGGCGGGCTCTTCCTGCTGAGCGGGTTCGTGAACCTGGCGCTGCTGCAGACCGACGCCAACTTCCTCGCCTTCAAGATCCAGAATGTTCTGTTCAGCTTCGTGGTGGGAGTGCTCCTGCTGGTGTTCGGGATGTACGGGCGGGTCAGCGGCGGACTGTCGCACGACAACCCCTACTGGCGCGCCCGGCACCCGGAGGAAGCCGAACGCTTCGAGCGCGGCGAGCTGCACCCGGTGTCCGGGATGACGGCCGGCCGGCAGTCGGCGCGGGTGCGGATGCAGGGCGCCTGGCACGGCGGGACCGGCTCGCTCGGCCCGGGCACCAGCCGCACCGGCCCGCACCCCCGGCACGCCGCCGCCCGCGTCGAGAAGGGCCCGGGCGCGCTCACCGCGGACACCGGGACGGAGAAGAAGGGCGCGGGCCCCGGCGGCGCGCCCCCGGCCGGCAGCGCCGAGGAGCTGTGAGCCGAGGCGCTGTGAGCCGAGGAGCTGTGAGGGGACGACGGGAACGGAACGGCAAGCAGTGGTGAGTCGGACGGCGGGATTTCAGGGCGCACCGAGGCGGGGTCGAGTGCTCGGTACGCCCTGACGGCTGTGGGGCGGGCCGACCGGCGACCGACGGGAGCACCGACCGGCACGCGGAGTACGGGTTCCCGGGAGTACCGGGCATGTGGGAGCGACCATGGGGCAGTTGGGCAATCCGGCGTCGCAGGCGGGGCACGGGCCGCACGGAGCGGCCGTCGAGGCGCTCGCCAAGCGGATCTTCGAGGGCAGCTACGGCGAGGGCGACGTCCTGGCCCTGCCGGAGGTGATGGCGGAGCTGGACGTCAGCCAGACCGTGCTGCGCGAGGCGGTGAAGGTGCTGACCACCAAGGGCCTGCTCGCCACCCGCCAGAACCACGGCACCTATGTGCGGCCCCGGGAGGAGTGGAACCTCCTCGACTCCGACGTGCTGCGCTGGAAGCTGGCGGCCGGCGCCTCGTCCGACTTCTTCGCCGACATGCTCGAACTCCGCCGGTCCATCGAGCCCGCGGCGGCCGCCCTGGCCGCCGAGCGCCGTACCGACGACGACCTGGACGCCCTGAACGCCGCGTTGACCGCGATGTCGGCGACCGAGGAGGATCCCGTGCTGCTCGTGCGCGCCGACGCCTCCTTCCACACCGCGATGCTGCTCGCCTCCAACAACCGCTTCTACGCGCAGATGCACCGGGTGATCGTGCCCGTGATCATCCAGCGCGGCCGGCAGGTGTACGCCTCCGGCGACGCCTTCGAGCATCCGTACGGCGTCCATGCGGCGGTGGCCGAGGCCGTCCGGGACCGGGACCTGGACGGGGCGTACATGGCGATGCTGGAGCTGCTCGACAAGTCGGCGCGCGAGCATCCGTAGCGCGGGACCGGGGCAAGGGCGGTCGGCGAGGGGCCGGGGACGCCGGGCGAGGGTAGAGGCGAGTCGTAGGGAGGGGCGGGCGCCTCTCCTCGACGGACACCCGCGACGGAAGGACGGTCCCCGCGCCATGGCCGGATCCCCGGAGATCACCCGCATCGAGACCTTCCTCGCCCCGCCGCGCTGGCTGTTCGTCCGGGTGGAGACCGACGACGGCGTCGTGGGCTGGGGCGAGCCGGTGGTCGAGGGGCGGGCCGAGCCGGTCCGGGCGGCCGTGGCGGTGCTGGCGGAACACCTCCTCGGGCAGGATCCGGCGCGCATCGAGGACCACTGGCAGGTGATGACCAAGGGGGGCTTCTACCGGGGCGGCCCGGTGCTCTCCTCCGCCGTCGCCGGCCTGGACCAGGCGCTGTGGGACATCAAGGGGAAGCGCTGCGGGCTCCCCGTCCACCAGTTGCTGGGCGGGCCGGTGCGCGATCGGGTGCGGGCCTATGCCTGGGTCGGTGGCGACGAGCCGGCGGAGATCCGGGACGCACTGGCCGCGCAGATCGAGGCAGGCTTCACCGCCGTGAAGATGAACGGCTGCGGGCGGATGTCCCCGCTGGCGACCCGGGCGGAGGTGCGCGCCTGCCTGCGGCGCGCCGAGACCGCCCGTGAAGTCCTCGGCGACGAGCGGGACTTCGCCCTCGATTTCCATGGCCGCGTCTCCCCCTCCAATGCCCGCAGGCTGCTGCCGTTGCTGGCGGAGTACGCGCCGCTGTTCGCCGAGGAGCCCGTCCTCCCCGAGCAGGCGGAGGCCCTCCCCGGCCTCGTCGCCGCGTCCGGCGTTCCGCTCGCACTCGGTGAACGTCTCTACACCCGCCGTGAGTTCCTGGCTCCGCTCCAGGCCGGGGTCGCGGTGGTGCAACCCGACGTCTCGCACGCCGGCGGGATCTCCGAACTGCGCCGGATCGCCGCCCTGGCGGAGACCTACGGGGCCCATCTCGCCCCGCACTGCCCGCTCGGCCCGGTCGCCCTCGCCGCCAGCCTCCAAGTGGCGTTCACCACCCCGAACTTCCTCATCCAGGAGCAGTCCCTGGGCATCCACTACCACCGGGGCGCCGAGCTGCTGGACTACGTCGTGGACTCCGCGCCGTTCCGCTTCGACCGCGGCGCGCTGCTGCGGACCGACCGGCCGGGGCTCGGGGTGGAGGTGGACGAGGCGGCCGTCCGGGCGGCGGACGCGGCGGGCGGCCACACCTGGCGGAACCCGGTCTGGCGGCACGAGGACGGCGCGTTCGCCGAATGGTGACGGGCGCCCGGACGGCGGCGATACGGGGCGACGCCGTCCGTCGGCGCGCCGCGTGGCAGGGTGGCGCCGACGCACCGTTCGCACGCCCCAGGGGAGGACACGTGGACGCCACCGCACAGGACGGCACCGGGACACCGGACGGGCCCGCCGGACCCGACGTGCTCACCTTCGGGGAGACCATGGTGGCGCTGCGCGGCGACGGCCCTTTGAAGCTCGGCGGCACCCTGCGGGTCTCGGTCGCCGGCGCGGAGAGCAACGTCGCGATCGGCCTGGCCCGGCTCGGCCATCGCGTGCACTGGACCGGTGCGGTCGGCGCGGACGAGGCGGGGGAACTGGTGCTGCGGACGCTGCGGGCCGAGGGCGTCGAGGTGTCCGGCGCCACCCGGGACGACACGGCGCCGACCGGTCTGCTGCTCTTCGAGCCGCGGCTGCCGGAGGTCACCCGGGTGCACTACTACCGCACCGGCTCGGCCGGTTCCCGGCCCGCACCGGCCGCCGTGGAGCGGGTCTTCGCCACCGCACCGCCGCGGGTGCTGCACCTGACCGGCATCACCCCGGCGCTGGGCCCCGCGGCACGCGCGATGGCCGGGCACGCCCTCCGACTGGCCCGCCGGCACTCCACGCTGGTCTGCCTGGACGTCAATTTCCGGGCCCGGCTGTGGACCGCGGACGAGGCCGCCGAGGTGCTGCGCGGCTGGCTGCCCTCCGTGGACGTGCTGATCGCCTCCGGCGACGAGCTGCCGCTGTGTCTGCCGGGGCCGGCCGGCGACCCCGCCGAGGACGCCGCCCGGCTGCTGGCCCTGGGCGTCCGCGAGGTGGTGCTGACGCACGGCGCGGACGGCGCGACGGCGTTCACCGGCGCGGACGGCCCGCACCACCAACCCGCCGTCCCCGTCCGGGCGGTGGACCCGGTGGGCGCCGGCGACGCCTTCGTGGCGGGGTACCTCTCGGCGCTGCTGGACGGCGCGGACCTCGCCGGGCGGCTGGCGCGGGCGGCCACCACCGGCGCGTTCGCCGCCGCCTCCCGGGGCGACTGGGAAGGCGCGCCGACCCGCGCGGAGCTGTCCCTGCTGGGCGCGCCGCCGGGCACCGTGGTGCGCTGACCGCGGGCGCGGCGGGGCCCGGCCGGCGGCCCGGACCCGACGGGCGCCCCCGCGCCGCGGCCGTGCCCCGTAATCTGTGGCCATGCCCCGTTACGAATACCGCTGCCGCCCCTGTGGGACCACCTTCGAGCTGAACCGGCCGATGGCCGAGTCGTCCGCCCCGGCCGCCTGCCCGGAGGGCCACCAGGACACCGTGAAGCTGCTCTCCACCGTCGCCGTGATGGGGTCTCCCCTGGTCGAGCGAAGCCGAGCCCTTGGGGAAGGGACCGCGGCCGCGCCGGCCGCCCCGCGCGCAGGAGGCGGCGGAGGCTGCTGCGGGGGCGGCTGCTGCGGCTGACCGCGGCCTTGCCGACCCTGACCCGTCGGACAGGCCCTAGCGTTTGCGGGCCAGCGTCACCCCGTCGGCCACGGTGAGCAGCACGGCCTCCATGCGCGTGTCCGCCAGGACGTGGTCGTTGAACTCCCGGATCGCCAGGGCCGATCCGGTGGCCGCGGGGTCGACGACCGCGCCGTGGAACAGGACGTTGTCCGCGACCAGCAGGCCGCCGGGCCGCAGCCGCAGCACCAGCTCCTCCCAGTACGCGATGTAGCCGCTCTTGTCGGCGTCGAGGTAGACCAGGTCGATGTGCGGCTCGGCCGGCATCGCCCGGAGGGTCTCCAGCGCGGGCGCGATCCGCAGCCGGATCCGGTCCGCGACGCCGGCCTTCGCCCAGGCGTCCCGGCCGTGGGCGGTCCACTCCTCGGAGACGTCGCAGGCGGTCAGCGTCCCGCCTTCGGGCAGCGCCCGGGCCATGGCCAGGGTCGCGAAGCCGGTGAACGTGCCCACCTCGACGACGTGCCGGGCCCCGGTCAGACGGACCAGGAAGGCCAGCAGCGACGCCTGTTCGGGTGCCGACAGCATCCCGGCCGCCTCGGGGAACCGCTCGCGGGTGAGGTCGGCGAGGTCCTGCAGTACGGGGTCCAGCGGTGGGTTGTGCGCCAACACGTAGTCGTACAGCTCCGGGGTGATCGGTGCGCTCTTGGGCTCTGCCATGGGCTCTCCTCCCAGTCGCGGGCAGCCTATTGCGGGCACCCGCGGGGTGTCACCAGGCTCGCCCCGGGGCCGTGACGCCGTCCAGGAAGGCGCGGGCGATCATCTCGCCGGCGGCCACTCCCCGTTCGTCGAGCGCGGTGACGTGCGGGGCCCGCCAGCCGGTGTCGGCCAGTTCGCCGTGGCCCGGGCGCCAGCCGCGGTCCGCGGCCAGCAGCAGGTCGGTGTCGAGCAGCGAGTCGCCGGCCGCGAGGATCCCGGTGGCGCCGGTGCGGCGGGCCACCTCGGCCACCGCGGCGCTCTTGGTGAGCGGCCGGGGAACGGCGTAGATCTTGCGGCCCTGGAGGGACACCGTCCAGCCGCGCGGTTCGGCCCAGGCGGCCAGGTCCTTCACCCAGGTCTCCGGGAGCAGGGACCGTTCCACGACGAGGTAGGCGAAGAGGTCCTCGGCGGTCCGCTCGCTGCGCAGCCAGGCCGGGTCAGCGGTGCGGACCAGGTGCGCGCGGATCTCGTCGAGCGGCGCGCACTGGGCGGCGAGCCGGGCGGCGACGGTGCGCTGCCAGTCCGGGTCGGACTCGCCCCGGACGAGCAGATGGCCGCCGTTGGCGCAGACCGCGAACTCCGGCGGCGGGCCGGGGAGGTGGATGCGCCGGTACTGCTCGCGGGTGCGGGTGGTGGCCGGTACGAAGGTGGTGCGCCGGGCCAGTTCGGTGAGCAGCGCGGCGGCCGTCTCGGTCAGGTAGGAGAGCGGCCGACCCTCGTAGAGCTCGACGCACAGCAGCCGGGGGGCCGCGGCGTCGGGGCCGGTGAGGTACAGCGCGGCGGCCGAGTAGATCAGGGTGCGGTCGAGGTCGCTGGCGACCAAAAGAGGGGCAGCGCGCAGCGCTTCCGGGGAAGGGTGGTGGTGGGCGAGGGGCCGGCCGGTCATCAGCAGGCCACCGCCTTGCCGTCGGCGCCGGTGGCCCCGCGGGTGAACCGGGGGTGGATCAATCCGACGCAGGTGTACGGGAGTTCGTCGACCTCCTCGACGGGCACGCCGCGCTGTTCGGCCAGCAGGCGGACGTGGTCGAGGTCGCTGCCGGCGCCGCGCCGGGCGAGGATCCGCCAGGGCACCCGGCGCAGCAGGACCCGGGTGGTCTCGCCGACGCCGGGCTTGACGAGGTTGATGTCGTGGATGCCGTACTCCTGACTGATCCGCTCGACGGCCGCCCAGCCCGCCCAGGTCGGGGTGCGGTCGGCGGCGGCCAGTTTCCGCACGTCGTCGGCGACCGCGTCAGCGACCTCGGTGAAGCGGGCGGCGACGGTGTCCAGGAACTCCGCCGACAGGTCGGCGCCGGCCAGTTCGCGGTAGAACTTGGCGCCGTGGAAGTCGTCCGGTCCGACCAGGTCGGCGCGGAGGACGGTGCGCGAGACCAGCCCGGAGACGGTGGAGTTCAGGCAGGCGGACGGGATGAGGAAGTCGTCCCGGGTGCCGTAGGTCGTCACGCAGCCGCCGGGGTCGGCGAGCACCGCGATCCGCGGGTCGAAGCCGGGACGCCCGGCGGAGCCGGGATACGCCGTGGAGCCGGGATACTCGGTGAAGTCGGCCAGCGCGCCGGCGAGTTCGCGGGTGATCGCGCCCTTGCCCGTCCAGCCGTCCACGAACACCACGTCCGCCGGGTCGTGGTGGGCGGCCAGCCAGCGCAGGGCGGTGGTGTCGATGCCCCGGCCGCGGACGATGGAGACGGCGTAGTGCGGCAGGTCCAGGCCGCGGGTGTGCGCGGCCCAGCGGCGCATCAGGATGCCGACGGGGGTGCCGGCCCGGGCCAGTGAGACCAGGACCGGGCGGGGGCCCCGCTCGGCGAGGACGGTCTCGGTGACCGTCCCGACGGCGCGGGCGATCCGGCCGGCGGAGGCGTCCAGCGCGGCGTGGAACAGCTCCTGGTACTCCTCGCTGGGCTGGTACTCGACCGGCAGCGACTCGGCGTAGTGGGCGCCGCCGCGCTGGATCGCCTCCTCGCGCTCCTCGGTGGGAGCCTCCAACGTGACGTCGGACAGGTCCTGGAGCAGCCAGCCGACCTCCTCGGGGGCGTAGGAGGAGAACGCCGGGCCGCGCAGCGGGCCTGGGAGCGAGTCGCGCAGCGGGCCGGGGAGCGCGCCGCGCGGGGTGTGGGCGGGGACGACGGCCAGCAGCAGCCGGTCGGTGTGGCCGGCGAGCCGGTCCAGGAGGCCGCCGGGGGCGTGCAGTTCGGGCCGGTCGCCGGCGGAGTCGACGACCGCGACGACGGCGTCGAAGCGGCGCCGCGGGTCGCCGCCGGGGGCGACGTTGTAGGCGTAGCGCTCCCCCGGGCCGTCCGCCGGGCGGTCGTGGGCGGGGAACGCCAGCCGGGTGCGGATGGCGTAGCCGGGGTCGTCCACGGCGAGCACCGGCGAGCGGGTGGTGGTCGAGAAGCGGACGGTCGCGCCGGTCCCGCCGACGTGCGCGTCCAGGGCTCCGGCCAGGCGCAGCGGGGCGTACATCAGCTCCTCGTTGCCGAGGACGAGGATGCGGCGGGCGGTGCCGAGGTGCCCGGCGAGCCGCTCGGCCATGGCGGGCAGATGCTCCTCCAGGAGCGCGCGGTGGGCCGGGGTGAAGCCGTGCCGTCCGCCGTCGGGCAGTCCGGCGGGCCAGCCGAGGTCGACGCGCACCGCCTGCGGGGGCGCGGCCGCGTCGCTCCCGGGGAGCGCGGACGGTGCCTCGTGGGCGGCGACCAGTTCCCGGCCGCGCTCCAGGACGTCGTCGGGCAGGTGGACGCCGCCGGCGGCCAGCGCGACCAGGTCCACGCGGGCGCCCAGTTCGGCGGCGAACTCCGCCAGTCGTGCGCGGTCGGCGGCGGAGCGCATGTCCACCAGGGCGACGACGACGTACCGCGTCCGCGGATAGCGGGCGTGCAGCGCCCGGATGGTGTTCAGCACCGTCCGCCCGGTGGAGAACTCGTCGTCGACGAGGACCAGGGGGCCGTCGCCGGCGAGCAGGGTGCGGTCCTCGGGGAGCAGCAGGTGCGAGGTGGCGTGGCTGTGCTCCTCCTCGAAGCCGGCGGCGTGCGGGACGCCCGGGACCGGGCGGCGGGTGGAGTGCAGGTACGGCGCGAGCGCCAGCCCGTCGGCGACCGAGTGGCCCAGCCCGGTCGCGGTCTCGGCGTAGCCGAGGACGACGGCGCGGGCGGCGTCGGCGTCGCCGAGCAGCGCGCGCACCCGACGGCCCAGCCCGACGCCGGCGCCGTGCACCACGTCCGGGCGCTGCGGTACGTGCTTGCCGAGCACGTTGGAGACCAGCAGGTGGGCGCGCCTGGGGTTGCGCCGCAGCGCCAGCCCGAGCAGCTCCGGCAGCTCGTCCCCGCCGCTCAGCGCGACTCCGAGCCGTCCGGCGACCCACTCTCCCGTCCACACCACGTGCTGCGTCTCCTCCGTCGTTGCGTCCATGCCGTCGTTCATGTCGTCGCTCTTGCCTGTCGTGCTCGCTGTCGTGCTCGGCGCTGGTCCCACGGGGTGTTCAGGCCGGTTGGAGGCTCGCGGTGAGCAGTTCCACGAAGCCGATGTCCTCGCGGGCCACGCCGAACACCTCGGCGCGCAGCAGCGTCCGCTCGGCCCAGGCGCGGTGCGGCTTCACCTCGTTCATCTTGTTGGTGTACGAGGAGCGCAGCACCCCGCCGTCGCCGCGCTCCGGCCGCAGGATGTCGGTGGCGTCGCTGTACTCCTCGTGGCTGACGACCGACAGGGCGTGCACCGGGGCGACGTGCGAGGGGTGGATGCAGGTCTTGCCCGTCAGGCCGTTGGCGCGGTCCAGTTCGATCTCGCGCAGCAGGCCGTCCATGGCGTGCTCGATCAGGCTGGTGCGGAGCTCCTCGGCCGACCCCAGGAACGGGCTGCGTCGCAGCTGCGGCTTGAACATCCGCTCGTGCAGCCGGAAGTACTCCCACACCGGGCCGGTGACCGTGAAGCCGGTGCCGTCCGCGCGGCCGAGGACGTTCACCACGTCGGCGATCACGGAGGCGACGATCTGGACGTCGTAGGCCGTCATGTCGGGGGCCCGGCGCAGGCCGTAGGCGGAGCAGAAGTCGGTGACGCCCAGGCGCAGGGCGAGCACCCGGTCGCGGTAGCCGCCGACGGTGCGGGCGATGCCCTGCAGCGTCGCGGCGCGGCTCTCCAGATGGAGCAGCTGCGGGGACTCCAGGACCGGCATCGCGAACAGCCGCCGCCCGCAGGCGGATTCGGCGGCGGCCAGCGCCTCCAGGAAGGGCACGCCGCGCTCGGCGGTGAACTTGGGAAGTACGAATCCGGACAGCCTGCGCACGGCCGGCCCCAGGCGGCCCACCAGGTCCGGGATCTGGGCCGGTTCGCGGACGCGGATGAAGAGCAGCGGCAGATCCTCGCCACGGTCGGCGGCCTCGTCGAGCAGGGCGAACTGCCGGACGAGGTTCTCCTCGCCGGCCGCCACGTCGCCATCACCTATGGAGTCTTCGAGGCAGAGCACCATGGACGTGACGCCGAGGGCGACCTGCTTGCGGATGTCGGCGGCGAGCCGGGGGCGGGTGGCGGGGCTGTAGAGCGTGGCACCGAGGGCGGCCGCGAGCGTACGGGCCGAGGAGTCGGCGGTGAACTCCACCGGCTCCTTATGGAACAGCGTCTTCCGAACATCGGGCGGAAGATGCCCAAAGTGCCGCATACGACTCCCCGTATTGAAGCGGGACCCGGGCACCCCCGCCGTGTCCCGCTGTCTGGATCCAGCCGGTAATCGTACGTGCGCGGGGGTGTCGAAAGTTCCCGCCGGGACGAAAATCTCGCCATCCTCGGGTGGCGGCCGGGTGTCCGGGAAGCACCGTGCCCGGCCCCCACGTTGTGACCGTCAGCAGAGGGAAGGCAGGATTGCCGCATGACGCACGCGATGCTGAAGGGGTCGAACGTCCCCCTCGACGCCACGGCCGTCCGGGCCGTTCTGCGCTGGACGCCGGGCGCCGGCGTCCCCGATGTCGACGCCTCGGCCCTGCTGGTGGGACCGGACGGACGCGTGCGCTCCGACGAGGACTTCATCTTCTACAACCAGCCGCGGCACCCCAGCGGCCTGGTCCGGCACCTGCCCAAGACCCACCGGGCCGACGCGCTGACCGACACCATCGAGGCGGAGCTGACGGCGCTCGACCCCTCGGTGGCGCGGGTGGTGCTCGCCGCCTCCTCGGACGGCGGCCCGTTCGCCGGCGTGCCGGACCTGCGGGTGCTGCTGTACGACGCGGCGGCGCCGGACGGCGAGCCGCTGGCGGTCTTCGACGTGGCGCCCGAGACGGGCGAGGAGACCGCACTGATCTGCGGGGAGCTGTACCGCCGCGGCGACAGCTGGAAGTTCCGGGCACTCGGCCAGGGCTACGAGAGCGGACTGGTCGGCCTGGCCACGGAGTTCGGCATCTCGGTGGACGAGAACGACGCGTCCGGCGCCGACCCGGCCACGGACGCGCCCGAGGCCCCCGGGCCGGTCACCACGGAGCCGCCCGCCGCCCGCCCCCCGTCCGCGGACTCCCCGTCCCCAGAGGCGTCCGCCGCGGACCCGCAGGGCGAGGCCCCCACCGCCGCCGTGGCGCGCCCCGTGGACGGCGCCCCGCCCGTCGCCGCGCCGGGCCCCGCACCGTCCGGCCCGGTTTCCCCGCCGCCCGGCGCCTGGCCCGAGGAGGCGACCGCGCCGCCCGTCGGCGGCCCGCACGCGGATCCGGCGGCGGTCACCCAGCACGTACCGGACCGGATGCCGGAGCCCTTCTCCGCCGCCCCGCTGCCGCCCGCGCCCACCGGCGGCTACGGCTACCCGGCCAACGTCCCGCCCCCGCCGGCCCAGCCCCCGGCCCAGCCCGCCTACGGCTACCCGGGCCCGCCGCCGCAGCAGCCGCTCTACCCGCAGCAACCGCCCGCCTACGGCTATCCCCAGCAGGCGCCGCAGCCCGCCCCGACGTATGGATACCAAGTACCGCAGCAACCGCCGCAGCCGCAGCCGTTCGTGCCCGATCCGTCGTTCGTCCTGCCGCCCCAGGGGCCGCAGTTCCAGCGCCGCTGACGCACCGACGGAAGCGGCCGGGTCCGCCGGGTCCTCAGACCTTCGACTTGTAGCCCCGGCCCCACTGGAGCCCCCAGCCGTAGAGCCGGTCGAGCTCGGCCTGGAAGCCGTAGACGTACTTCACCTCGCGGCGCACCGACAGGCCGTCCTTGCCGTTCTCCAGCATGAAGACGGCGCAGGAGCGGGCCTGCGGCGCCCGCTCGTCCAGCTTGAGCTCCACCCGCGGGCCGGTGCTCGGGTAGAGCGTGATCACCGCGTGCGTGCGGTCGAACGCCGGGGTCCCGTCGTAGATGTAGACGAAGATCAGCAGCCGCTTGATCTCGTCGCGGTGGTCGAGGTTGATGTACAGCGTCTCGCCGGAGCCGGAGCCGAACCGGTCGTCGCCGCTGAGCTTGACGAACGGCGGGGCGTTGAGGTCGCCGAGGAAGTCGCCCAGCGGCTGCACCACGCCCTTGCTGCCGTCCTGGAGCTCGTACATGCAGGCCAGGTCCAGGTCCACGTTGACCACGGCCGGGCCCTGGGCCTGCACGATCTCCGGTTTGAACAGCCTGCTCGGGTTCCGCAGCAGGCTCGCGGAACGCTGCCCGCCCCGCTCGCCGAAGTCCGAGGTCCGCATCTGCCAGCTCAGATTGACCCGCAGATGGCCGTTGGCCGCCCCCTGCTTCGTCAGCGAGACGACCGGGTTCCGCTTCGTCAGCTCGACGACGTACGACGCGCCACCGCCGTCGAACTTCGGCGCGTTGCCACGCCACAAGTTCCCCAGGAACGACACCTTGCCCACCCCATAGTTCGGTCCAGGACCACCTACGGGGCGGCCGGTGGGTGTCTCCCCATGGCCGCCCCGCAGAAAGCGTTCCTCAATCAGAGGCCCGTCACACTCCGGATGTCACTTCCGACTGTGCCGACGACTCCGCGCCCGGCTTGCCCTCGCGCCGGTTGCGCAGCACCGACGAGCCGAAGGAGAGCGCGATCAGGACCACGCCGATCAGGCCGGTGATGACCTCGCTGATCTCGTAGCGGATCGTGACGAGCAGGATGACGCCCAGCGCGCCGATGGCGTAGTGCGCGCCGTGCTCCAGGTAGACGTAGTCGTCGAGGGTGCCCTTGCGGACCAGGAAGACGGTCAGCGAGCGGATGTACATCGCGCCGATGCCCAGACCCAGGGCCATCTCGAAGATGTCGTTGGTGATGGCGAACGCGCCGATGACGCCGTCGAAGGAGAACGAGGCGTCGATGACCTCCAGGTAGAGGAACATGAAGAACGCGGCCTTGCCGGCCAGGCCCACCGCGGCGCCGGTCCCGTTGCCCTTCTTCTCCGCCGCGGCCGGCTTGGCGCCGTCCTCGGCCACCTCGCCGTCGGCCTCGTCCTCGTCCTCCAGCCGGCCCTCGAAGTAGCCGGAGATCCCGCCGACGACGAGGTAGGTGATCAGGCCCGCGATGCCGGAGAGCAGGACCGTGACGGTCTTGTCGCCGCCGCCGTGCGCGACGTGCGGCGCCAACGTGACGGCGCTCACCAGCAGGACGACCAGGGCGACGATGACGGAGAGGGTGTCGAGCTTGCCGATCCGGGCGAGCGGCTTCTCGATCCACGACAGCCACTTGTAGTCGCGGTCCTCGAAGATGAAGTCGAGGAAGATCATCAACAGGAAGACGCCGCCGAAGGCCGCGATGGCCGGGTGGGCGCTGGTGACCAGTTCCTCGTAGTGCGCCTTGTCGTTGACGGCGAGTTGGACCGCCTCGATCGGCCCCATCTTCGCGGTGATCGCGACGATGACGACCGGGAAGACCAGCCGCATGCCGAACACCGCGATGAGGATGCCGACGGTGAGGAAGATCTTCTGCCAGAAGGCGTTCATCTTGCGCAGGATGCCCGCGTTGATGACCGCGTTGTCGAAGGAGAGCGAGATCTCCAGGATGGACAGGATCCCGACGATCGCGAGCCCCTGCCACCCCCAGAGGACGCCGGCCAGGCCGAGGCCGACCACCGTGACGGCGAACGACCAGCCAAAGGTTTTCAGGAGCACTGCCTACCCAATCCTTCTGTGTGGGTCCCCCCGCGCCAGTGCGGGGCGCTTTGCGAAACGTTGACCCGAAGTGTAGAGCGCGAAGTTTGCGGACGGGGCGGTCGGCCCCTGCCCGGCCGGAGAGCCGCAGGTCGGAGCCCAGGTCAGCTGAGGCACGCGCCCCACGGAGCGCGCGGCGCGGCGGCGGACCGCGCCGCGCGCACGGCGCTCACGAGACGTCGACCCCGAAGTCCAGGGCGATCCCGCGCAGTCCGGAGGCGTACCCCTGGCCGACCGCGCGGAACTTCCACTCGCCGTTGCGGCGGTAGACCTCGCCGAAGATCATCGCGGTTTCTCCGGCGGCGTCCTCGCTGAGGTCGTAGCGGGCGAGTTCGCTGCCGTCGGCCTGGTCGACGATGCGGATGAAGGCGTTGCCGACCTGGCCGAAGCTCTGGCCGCGCAGATCGGCCTCGTGGATCGAGACCGGGAAGACGATGGCCTCCACCTGCTCGGGGACCTGGGTGAGGTCGACCAGGATCGTCTCGTCGTCGCCCTCCCCCTCGCCGGTGAGGTTGTCACCGGTGTGCTCGACGGAGCCCTCGGGACTCTTGAGGTTGTTGTAGAAGACGAAGTACTCGTCCCCCAGCACCCGGCCCGACCGGCACAGCAGCGCGCTGGCGTCGAGGTCGAACGGCGCTCCCGTGGTGGACCGCGCGTCCCAGCCGAGGCCGACCGTGATCCGGGTGAGATGCGGGGCGGCCTTGGACAGGGAGACGTTGCCCCCCTTGGCGAGTGTGACGCCCATGGTGTTCGTTTCCTCCCCGGTGTCGGTACGGGGCGCGGCTCACGCCCCGAAACGCGTCCGGCGCCGCACTCCCCGGGCAGGGGCGTACGGCGCCGGACGCGGTTGCGCCGTGCGGTCAGACGTTGACGCCGAAGTCCTGCGCAATGCCGCGCAGGCCCGAGGCGTAGCCCTGACCGATGGCGCGGAACTTCCACTCCGCGCCGTTGCGGTACAGCTCACCGAAGACCATGGCGGTCTCGGTCGAGGCGTCCTCGCTCAGGTCGTAGCGCGCCAGCTCCTTGCCGTCGGCCTGGTTGACCACGCGGATGTAGGCGTTGCGGACCTGGCCGAAGCTCTGCTGGCGGGTCTCGGCGTCGTAGATCGACACCGGGAACACGATCTTGCTGACGTCGGCGGGGACACCGGCGAGGTTCACCTTGATGGCCTCGTCGTCGCCCTCGCCCTCACCGGTGGTGTTGTCACCGGTGTGCTCGACCGAACCGCACGGGCTCTTGAGGTTGTTGAAGAACACGAAGTTCTGGTCGTTGGCGACCTTGCCCTGGTCATTCGTCAGCAGGGCGCTGGCGTCCAGGTCGAAGTCCGTACCGGTGGTGGTACGCGCGTCCCAGCCCAGACCGACGAGAACGGCGGTCAGATTGGGGGCTTCCTTCGTCAGCGAGACGTTGCCGCCCTTGCTGAGGCTGACTCCCACGAGTCCTCCCGTAGATTCGAGGGGTACGTCAAGATGTGCGCCCCCATCGTGCATGGCATCGGATCAACGATTTGATCCTAGTGACCGGTTCCCGCCGAATGCAGAAATCGCACATGGATCTTGACGGATGTCCGGCGCCGCGCCCTGCGTGACGAAAGGACTCAGAGGGTTTCGAGGGCCTTGACGTAGTCGTTGAGGTCGCGTGCGTCGGGCAGGCCGTTGACGACCGTCCAGCGCACCACGCCCTCCTTGTCGATGACGAAGGTGCCGCGGACCGCGCAGCCCTTCTCCTCGTCGAAGACGCCGTAGGCGGTGGACGCCGCGCCGTGCGGCCAGAAGTCCGACAGCAGCGGGTACTCCAGGCCCTCCTGCTCGGCGAAGATCCGCAGCGAGAACGGCGAGTCGTTGGAGACCGCCAGCAGCTGCACGTCGTCGTTGACGAACTTCGGCAGCTCGTCGCGGAGCGCGCACAGCTCACCGGTGCACACGCCGGTGAAGGCGAAGGGGTAGAAGAGCAGGACGACGTTCTTCTCGCCGCGGAAGTCGGAGAGCTTCACCAGCTCGCCGTGCTGGTTCTTCAGCTCGAAATCCGGAGCCTTGGTGCCGACCTCGATCGCCATGGGACTTCCTTCCCGCGTCACTCTCAACTGGACGCGACCACCCTACGCGCCCGCCTATACGGCCGGTGCACCGCGCCTGAACTGCGCCGAGCCCCTTCCGGAACGCTTCCGGAAGGGGCTCGGCGAGGACGTCGGGTGACGCGGCAGGGTCAGCGCTTGGGCGAGACCAGCCGGCTGCCCGTCCAGTCCTTGCCCGCGTTGATGCTCCGGGTCTGGGACAGGCCCGCGGTCTGCGCCGCGTCGTTGATGTCGCTCGGCTCGATGTAGCCGTCACGCCCCGTCTTGGGCGTCAGCAGCCAGATCATGCCGCCCTCTTCGAGCAGGCCGATGGCGTCCACCAGCGCGTCCGTGAGATCGCCATCGTCGTCCCGGAACCACAGGAGGACGACGTCGGCGACATCGTCGTAATCCTCGTCCACAAGGTCCTGGCCGATGACGGACTCAATGCCTTCGCGGAGCTCCTGCTCGACGTCGTCGTCGTAGCCGATCTCCTGGACCACCTGTCCGGGCTCGAACCCCAGCTTGGTGGCAGGGTTGGTCCGCTCCTCCGCGTGGTCCGCGGTCGCGCTCACGGATTGCCTCCTGTCATGTTTCGGAAAATACTCGGGGACCCCGCGCGTGCGCGGAGCATTGGGCGTAGTCCACACGTGCCGGGCGGATCGCGCAAGTACCCGGCGATCGAGACCGCCGAAACGGTGACGATCGACGGGCCCACCGTCGCGGCCCGACCCTCACCAGGACACCATGAAGTGATACGCACCACAGCATTGTGCCGGGTATATGGGGTACGCGGAAAGGAATGGCCCCCGCGCAGGGTATCGGAGCATCCGCGCTCCCCCACCGGCCGCTGCGCGGCCGCACGCCGGGGCGTTTCGAGATGGGCGTATGGTTGCGATTTGGCCGACCACACGAATCGGCCCTCTCAGCGCCCTCTCCCAGCGGGTGGTTACCCATCGGTAGAGGTGACGTATCCCAGTGGCTCGGTACACGATGGAAGACGGCGCGACACAAGGCCCAGACAACATTCGTTCCCGTGCGCAGCGGCAGCAGCAGGCGCAGCACGACACGAACCGAACACGAAGGAACAGCGTGGCTTCCGGATCCGATCGAAACCCGATCATCATTGGCGGCCTTCCCAGCCAGGTCCCGGACTTCGATCCCGAAGAGACCCAGGAATGGCTCGACTCGCTCGACGCGGCCGTCGACGAGCGAGGCCGGGAACGCGCCCGCTACCTCATGCTCCGGCTGATCGAACGCGCCCGCGAACGGCGTGTGGCCGTGCCCGAGATGCGGAGCACGGACTACGTCAACACCATCGCGACCAAGGACGAGCCGTTCTTCCCGGGCAACGAGGAGATCGAGCGCAAGGTCCTCAACGCGACCCGGTGGAACGCCGCCGTCATGGTCTCGCGCGCCCAGCGCCCGGGCATCGGCGTCGGCGGCCACATCGCCACCTTCGCCTCCTCCGCCTCGCTGTACGACGTGGGCTTCAACCACTTCTTCCGCGGCAAGGACGAGGGCGACGGCGGCGACCAGGTCTTCTTCCAGGGCCACGCCTCCCCCGGCATCTACGCCCGCGCCTACCTGCTGGACCGCCTCAGCGAGGCCCAGCTGGACGCCTTCCGCCAGGAGAAGTCCAAGGCACCCAACGGCCTCTCCAGCTACCCGCACCCGCGGCTGATGCCGGACTTCTGGGAGTTCCCGACCGTCTCGATGGGCCTCGGCCCGCTCGGCGCGATCTACCAGGCCCGGATGAACCGCTACATGGAGGCCCGCGGCATCGCCGACACCTCCAAGTCGCATGTCTGGGCGTTCCTCGGCGACGGCGAGATGGACGAGCCCGAGTCGCTCGGCCAGCTGTCCATCGCCGCCCGCGAGGGCCTGGACAACCTGACCTTCGTCGTCAACTGCAACCTCCAGCGGCTGGACGGCCCGGTCCGCGGCAACGGCAAGATCATGCAGGAGCTGGAGTCGCAGTTCCGAGGCGCCGGCTGGAACGTCATCAAGCTGGTGTGGGACCGCAGCTGGGACCCGCTGCTGGCGCAGGACCGCGACGGGATCCTGGTCAACAAGCTCAACACCACCCCCGACGGCCAGTTCCAGACCTACGCCACCGAGACCGGCGCGTACATCCGCCAGCACTTCTTCGGTGACGACCACCGACTGCGCGCGATGGTCGAGAACATGACCGACGACCAGATCCTGCACCTGGGTCGCGGCGGCCACGACCACCGGAAGATCTACGCGGCGTACGCGGCGGCCAAGGCCCACAAGGGCCAGCCGACCGTGATCCTGGCGCAGACCGTCAAGGGCTGGACCCTCGGCCCGAACTTCGAGGGCCGCAACGCCACGCACCAGATGAAGAAGCTGACGGTCGAGGACCTCAAGCGCTTCCGCGACCGGCTGCACCTGCCGATCCCGGACAAGGACCTGGAGGACGGCCTGCCGCCGTACTACCACCCGGGTGAGAAGTCCGAAGAGATCCAGTACATGCACGACCGCCGCAAGGGGCTGGGCGGCTACGTGCCGACCCGTGTCGTGCGCGCCAAGCCGCTGGCGCTGCCCGGCGACAAGGCGTACGCCACCGCCAAGAAGGGCTCCGGGACGCAGAAGATCGCCACGACCATGGCGTTCGTCCGCATCCTGAAGGACCTGATGCGGGACAAGGAGATCGGCAAGCGCTTCGTGCCGATCGCGCCGGACGAGTACCGCACCTTCGGCATGGACGCGTTCTTCCCGTCGGCCAAGATCTACAACCCGCTGGGCCAGAGCTACGAGTCGGTGGACCGCGAACTCCTGCTGGCCTACAAGGAGTCGCCGACCGGCCAGATGCTGCACGACGGCATCACCGAGGCGGGCTGCACCGCGTCGCTGATCGCGGCCGGCTCCGCGTACGCCACCCACGGCGAGCCGCTGATCCCGGTCTACGTCTTCTACTCGATGTTCGGGTTCCAGCGGACCGGCGACCAGTTCTGGCAGATGGCCGACCAGCTCTCGCGCGGCTTCGTGCTCGGTGCGACCGCCGGCCGCACCACCCTGACCGGTGAGGGTCTGCAGCACGCCGACGGCCACTCCCAGCTGCTGGCCTCGACCAACCCGGCCTGTGTCGCCTACGACCCGGCCTACGGCTACGAGATCGCGCACATCGTCAAGGACGGTCTGCGGCGGATGTACGGCGAGACCGCCGACGGCCGGCCGGGCGAGGACGTCTTCTACTACCTGACCGTCTACAACGAGCCGATCGTGCACCCGGCCGAGCCGGAGGACGTCGACGTCGAGGGCATCCTCAAGGGTCTGCACCGGATCAAGCCGGGCGGGAAGGGCGAGCACGCGGCCCAGATCCTCGCCTCGGGCGTCGCGGTGCCGTGGGCCCTGGAGGCCCAGCAGATCCTCGCGGACGAGTGGAACGTCAAGGCCGACGTGTGGTCGGCGACGTCCTGGAACGAGCTGCGCCGCGAGGCGGTGGAGGTCGAGGAGCACAACCTGCTCCACCCGGAGGAGGAGCAGCGCGTCCCGTACGTGACGCAGAAGCTCCAGGGCGCCGAGGGCCCGACGCTCGCGGTCTCGGACTGGATGCGTTCCGTCCCGGACCAGATCGCGCGCTGGGTGCCGGGCACCTACCAGTCGCTGGGCGCCGACGGCTTCGGCTTCGCGGACACCCGCGGCGCCGCCCGCCGCTTCTTCCACATCGACACCCAGTCGATCGTGCTCGGCGTGCTCACCGAGCTGGCCAAGGAGGGCAAGGTCGACCGCTCGCTGCTCAAGCAGGCCATCGACCGCTACCAGCTCCTGGACGTGTCGGCCGCCGACGCGGGTGAGGCCGGCGGCGACGCCTGACCTTCCCGCGGCCGTCCGCCGCACCCTCTCCCCCGCGCCCCCCGACCGGCGAAGCCCGCCGGTCGGGGGGCGCGGTGCGTCCGCCGCGGACGACCGGCTCAGTGCTCCCACAGCTTGAACGCCCTTACCTGGTAGGGGGATCGGGGCACCCAACTGCCGCCGCCCGGGTAGGTGTCGAACTCGCCGGTCTCGGCGCAGACGGCGCTCTGGTAGGTGGTGACCGGGCGGCCGGTGCGATTGGCCAGCGAGGCGGCGGTCATCCCCTTGGGGAGGGTCACGCAGCTCTCGATGTCGGTGCCGGACAGCTCGTAGGTCTGCCGCCGGCCGCCGAACTCCGTGCCCGGCCAGAGGCACAGTTGACCGGCCGCGCAGTTGCCTGCGGCGGTCCGGGCGTGGCCGCCGCCGGCCCCGTGGGCGGTCGGGGCGCCCAGGGCGGACGGCGTGAGCAGGGCCGCGGCCAGTGCAGCGAGGCCGGTGACGAGCGCGGTGCTGCGGAACGTGCGGGACGCGTGGATGCGCATAGGAGTCTCTCCCCCGTGTCGTGGCCGTGGCGGGCCGCGCGGTCTCGGCGCGGGCCACGGCGGTGGCGTCCGCTGCGGGCGGGGTGCCCGCGGCGGGTTCGGGATCGAGCGTGCGGCGGAGCGGGGGCGTCCGCCAAGGCCGTGGCGGCTCCTCCACCCGGATCAGGTATGGGGATGACCCGTCGGGGGTGAATCGGCGGGCCGCGAAGCGGAGTTGACGCGTCGCGGGCGGCCGGGACGGAGTGCGGAAACCGTTCCTCGCGGGCGCGGCAAGGAAGTCGAGCGGGCCGCTCGCCCAGGAGGCGGGGACGGGGGGCGGTGGTTCCCGGCTGGCTTCATCCGGATGAGGGATACGCCGTGCGGACCGGTGGCCAACTGCCGTCTGGAGTACGGCGATTGCCGGCGGACGCGGGAGGAGAGCGGCGGGTTGACGCGGGGGGGGGGTGGGGGCCGGGCCCGTGTTCGCCCCCGTACGCGCGACGGCGCGCGGCCGACCGAGGGGTGTCTCGGCCGGCCGCGCGCCGTGGGGCGGACCGGGTGACGCCGCGGGCGTCGGTACGACGACGGTCAGATGTGGCCGACGCCGGCGCCAGCCTCGGCGTTCTCGCCGCGCTTGGTGAAGAGCGCGACGGCGGCGGCGAGCACCGCCACCCCGCAGGCGACCGTGAAGGCCAGGCCCATGCCGGAGACGAAGGTGTCGTGGGCGACCGCGGTGATCTTCTCGGCGTACGGCTTCGGGGTGCCCTTCGGCACCGGCGCGAGGCCCGCCGAGACGGCGTCGGACGCCATGGAGAGCTGCTCGGGCCGCAGCGGCGGGAGGCCGGCGCCCTGCCACTTGCCCGGAAGGTCATGGTCGACGCGGGACGCCATCACCGCGCCGAGCACGGCGGTACCGAGGCTGCCGCCGACCTGCATCGCGGCCTGCTGGAGACCGCCGGCGACGCCGGAGAGCTCCAGCGGGGCGTTGCCCACGATGACCTCGGTGGCGCCGACCATGACGGGCGCGAGGCCCAGGCCGAGCAGGGCGAACCAGACGGACATCGGGCCGGTGGTGGTGCCGGCGTCCAGCCCGGACATGCCGTACATCGCGACGGCGGTGACGACCATGCCACCGACCAGCGGGATGCGCGGGCCGAACCTGGTGATCAGCGCGCCGGCGAGCGGCGAGCCGACGATCATCATGCCGGTCAGCGGGAGGAGGTGCAGTCCGCTGTCGACGGGGGACATGCCGTGGACGTTCTGGAGGTAGAACGTCACGAAGAACAGGCCGCCCATGAAGGCGAAGGCCATCAGGACCATCAGGATCGTGCCCGCGGTCAGCGGCACGGAGCGGAACATCCGCAGCGGGATGAGCGGCTCGCGCACCCGGCTCTCCAGGACCGCGAAGAGCCCGAAGAGGACGACCGAGCCGATCAGGAAGCCCCAGGTCGTCATGGAGCCCCAGCCCCACTCCGTCGCCTTGATCAGCGGCCAGATCAGGCAGAACATCGCGCCGGACAGCAGCACGATGCCGGGGATGTCGAAGGAGCGGGGGGCGTTCTCCGCGCGGTGGTCCTTGAGGATCACCAGGCCGAGGACCAGGGCCAGCGCGCCGACCGGCACGTTGATGAAGAAGACGGACTGCCAGCTGACGTGCTCGACCAGCAGTCCGCCGACTATCGGGCCGCCGGCGGTGGAGGCACCGATGACCATGCCCCAGACGCCGAGGGCCATGTTCAGCTTCTCGGCGGGGAACGTGGCGCGCAGCAGGCCCAGCGCGGCGGGCATCAGCAGCGCGCCGAACAGCCCCTGCAGCACGCGGAAGACGATGACCAGCGCGACCTGGCCGGAGAACCCGATGGCGGCGGAGGCGACGGCGAAGCCGGTGATGCCGATCAGGAAGGTCTGGCGGTGGCCGAAGCGGTCACCGAGCTTGCCGGCCGTGATCAGCGAGACGGCCAGGGCGAGCATGTAGCCGTTGGTGATCCACTGCACGTCGGCGAGCGACGCGTCCAGATCCTGCTTGATGGCCGGGTTGGCGATGGCGACGATCGTGCTGTCGAGCGCCACCATCATCACGCCGATGGCGACGGAGAACAGCGTCAACCAGGGATGGCCCCGCAGCCCCTTGCGAGGCTCCGGTACGGGAAGTTCCGGTGCGACGTGGGCAACCGGGGTCTGAGAGCTCATGATTCGAGGCTAATGTCAGCTACTGACAGTTGACAAAGTAATTCATGAGTCGGTAACTGTCATTTAGCTCACAGGTATCCTGAGCAGCGAGAATTCCACGGAAAGGCGGCGCAGGATGGCGGACCCGACGCCGCAGACGACTCCCCCCGGCGGGCTGCGCGAACGCAAGAAGCAGCGCACCCGCGACGCCCTGATCCGCGCGGCGCTGGAGCTGTTCACGGAGCAGGGCTACGAGGCCACGACGATCGACGAGATCGCCGAGGCCGTGGACGTCTCGCAGCGCACCTTCTTCCGGTACTTCAGCAACAAGCAGGAAGTGACCTTCGCCGTCCAGGACATGGTCGAGGCGCGCTTCCTGGAGGAGCTTCGGGCCCGGCCGGCGGACGAGCCGCCGCTGCCCGCCCTGCGCGGCGCGGTACTGACCGCCTGGGACGAGATCGGCAACGCCATCGCGTCGGTGATCCCGGTGGATCTGTACATGCGCACGTTCCAGATGATCGAGTCGACTCCGGCGCTGGTCGCCGCGCATCTGCGGCGCTTCACCGAACTGGAGGAGCAGATCGCCCAGTTGATCGCCCGGCGGGAGGGGCTGGACGTGGACGTCGACCCGCGCCCGAGGGTGCTGGTCGCGGCGTTCGGCGGCGTGATGCGGGTGGCCGGGAAGGTGTGGGGCGAGGGCCACGACTGCAGCGTGGCGGCGATCCGCGAGGTGACCCAGTCCTATCTGGACCACATCGGACCGGCGATCGAGACCGACTGGCGGGGGAAGGGGACCCCTCGCGCCGGGCATGAACACGCCCACGACCAGGCGTAACACCCCCCGTCCGGTGCGTGATCGGTTCACGCCTCAATGAGATCGGGCCTGCACAACCGAGCATCGAACAACGATGCAATGTGTCCGTTTTGACACAAATACCCTGCACGAAACGTGAGATGGCTCACGGGGGCCCACGGGCACCCTCCCGCGTCTCCTAGGGTGGCCCGCGGTGACTTCTTTCCCGGGCCTCGGTCCCTCCTCCGGTTTCCTGCAGTCCACAGTCTGGCGTGCCGCGCTCGCCCTGCTGGTGGTGTTCGTGATGCTCGCCATCACGGGCTGGACGGCCATCAGAAGCACCAAGGAGGACGCCAACCCCCTGGCCACCGCGAAGAACGCCTGGCGGCACGCCACGTTCCACGGACGGCCGCTGCCCGACCCCGACGCCGCACCGGCTACCGTCCGCGCCTTCTTCGCCTCCCTCGACCGGGCCGAGCGCGCGCAGCTGGCGCACCGCTACCCGCTGGTCGTCGGCAACATGGGCGGCGCCCCCGTCACGCTCCGGTACCGCGCCAACCAGATGGCGATCGACGACGCCCGCGTGATCGAGAAGCGACGCATGGACGACCACCGGCTCACGCCCGTCGGCCGCCAGGAGGCGAGCCGGCTGATGCACCGCCTCGAATCCCTGATGAGCCCGGGCCGCCAGATCCTGGCGTTCGACCCGGCGGGCGACGGCCGGGCCGCGGAGGTCTTCGGCGACCTCGCCACCGCCGACCGGGTCTCCGTGGTGGTGCCCGGCGTGGACACCAACCTCTCGACCTTCGAGCGCACCGCCAAGGCGACGGCCGCCCCCGTGGGCATGGCGAAGTCCCTGTACGAAGCCGAGCGGGCGGCCCGCCCCGGCGCCCGTACGGCGGTGATCGCCTGGGCCGACTACACCACGCCGTCCGGACTGGGCGTCGAGGCGGCCACCGGGCAGCTCGCCCGGGCCGGGGCCGTCCGCCTGCGCTCCCTGGTGGACGCGCTGCCGTCCACCGACTCCGTCTCGCTGTTCTGCCACAGCTACGGGTCCGTGGTGTGCGGGGTCGCGGCCCGGGACCTCCCCGACGACGTCACCGACATCGCGGTGGCCGGCAGCCCCGGCATGCGGGCCGGAAACCTGTCGGGCCTGGGCACGCACGCCCGGGTCTGGGCGATGCGGGACGCCGACGACTGGATCCAGGACGTGCCGTACCTGGAGGTCGGCGGGCTCGGCCACGGTGCCGACCCGGTCGATCCGTCGTTCGGCGCCCGGATCCTCTCCGCCCAGGGCGCGGCCGGCCACGCCGGCTACTTCGCGCCCGGCACCCAGAGCCTGCACAACTTCGCCCTGGTCGGGGTGGGCGACCTCGGGTCGGTGGACTGCGCCGCCAGCGACCCCCGCTGCAGCGCGGACCTGGCCTGACGGCCGGCCGCGCCACCGCCGGCGCCCGCGGGTACGGCCCGGCGCCCGGGGACGGGCCGTACCCGCGGGAACCGCACCCGCGCCGGGTGACGTGAACAGGGCAAGGGTGACGACCGGGCGACCGGGAGCCCTTTTGACACGCGTAGCGCCGGTGTCCGGAAGGGGGACGGGCGGGCAACCACCCGCATACGATGAGCCGCATGGGTGATGTGCTAGTCGGTTTTCACGCCGCCTGGGAGTTCGACTCGGACTCCGTACTCATCCGCTTCGAACGGGGGATCCGCAGGCCGAGGCTGTTCCAGGCGCTCGGCGAGCGACGCATTCCGTACGAGGCGCTGAGATCCGTCGAGGTCTCCGCGGGCAGGCGCGGCACGGTGGTGCTGCGCGCCGTGCCGCGGCAGGGTGCCGACCCCCTGATGGAGGCGGCGAACGGACAGCTCAGGGAGGACGCCGACCCCTACCGGCTGGTACTGCCGGCCGACCGCGAGACGCTGGCCTCGTACTACGCCGACGAGCTGCGCGCGGCGCTGGGCCCCGCCGCCGAGGAACCGGCCGAGCGGCACCTGGTGGCCGCGCCCCCGCCCCCGCTGCACTTCAAGGCGTACGACGGCAAGGCGTCCTTCGACGGCCGGTCGGTGGTCTTCCGCTGGTTCTGGACGGGCGCGTCGTCGGCGAAGTGGAAGAGCGGCGACCAGACCTTCGCGATCGGCGAGCTGGCCGGGGTGGAGTGGCGATCGCCGGAGATCCTCAACGGCTATCTGCGGCTGCTGGAGCGGGACGCCCCCGAGCGGCCTTCGGGCGAGGCGGACCAGGACCCGACCGCGGTGGTCTTCGGGCTCGGCTACGGGCCGGTCCACGAGTCCCTGCCGTTCGCGGCCTCCGTCCTCCAGGCCGTGCGGGCCGCCGAGCCCGCGCCGGACGGGCCGGAGCGGGCACCGGTGCGGCGCGCCGGCAGCACCGGCCGGGACCCGGCCGACATCGCCGACCGGATCCGGCACCTCGGCGAGCTGCACGAGGCGGGACTGCTGACGGACGTCGAATTCAGCACGAAGAAGGCGGAGTTGCTGGCGGAGCTGTGAGCGGCGGGTGCTCCCCCGGCGGCCGGCCCGCGGCACCGACGCACCGACGCACCGACGCCGGGCGTCATACCGTGGTACGGGGCCGAAGCCCGCACCACGGTATGACGCCCGGCCGCGTGCGGTCCGCTTACATTGATCCCGCGATGTCCAAACGATCTCTCTCCCCCGAAGACGGGCCGACCGGCGGCGACGGGCGCCGGCCGACCCGCGAGTCCGCGCTGCGCGTCGCCCGCCGGGTGGCCGGGGCCGCGCGGCCCGCGCTGCGGGTGCTCGCCACCGAACTCGGCACCCCGAACCGCCCCGGCACCCCGCTGTTCGGCAGCGTCCAGCGCCGCTGGGTGCGCAACCTGCCGTACGCGGTGGCGTTCCTGTTCGCGGTGTCCCTGCTGCCGTCGGGGGTCAATGTCCTCCACAACGACTACGGCATGGCCGGCAGCCTCGCCGGCGCGCTGGCGACCGCGCAGAGCGTCCCGCTGCTGCTCGCGGTGACCCGGCCGCTGCAGGCGTGGTGGGTGATGTTCGGGGCGGACGTCGTGTGCGCGGGGGTGCTGACCGGCGTCGACGGTGTCGCGGGCCGCCCGTGGCCCTGGCCGCCCACGGTGATCGTCGGCTATCTCGCGCTGATGCTGGCGCTGTCGGTGCGCGAGCGGCGGCGCACCCTGATCGCGGTCTGGCTCACGACCGGGGTGACGGGGATCCTCTTCGAGGCGGTCGCGCCCGACCGCAGCGAGAGCTCCTGGGTGCTGATGTTCGTGCTGTCCGGCGTGGTGCTGCTGCTCGGCGCCGCCCTGCGGGAACGAGGCGACGCCCAGCGGAAGTTGCTGGAACAGGAGACCATCAGCGAAGCCGAGCGGGCCCGCCGCACCCTGCTGGAGGAGCGCGCCCGCATCGCCCGCGAGCTGCACGACGTCGTCGCCCACCACATGTCGGTGATCACGGTCCAGGCCGACAGCGCCCCGTACCGCATCAGCGGGATACCCCGGGAGGCCCAGGAGGAGTTCGGGGCGATCGCGGCGAGCGCCCGCGAGTCGCTGGCCGAGATGCGCCGTCTGCTCGGGGTGCTGCGCAGCGAGGAGACCGAGCGGCAGGACGCCCCGGAGAAGGCCCCGCAGCCCGGGATCGGCCAGCTGCCGAAGCTGGTCGAGGCGACCGTACGGGCCGGTGTGCCGGTCGAGTTGGTGCTGCCCGAGGAGCCGGTGGCGCTCGAACCGGCGGTGGACCTGTCGGCGTACCGCATCGTCCAGGAGGCGCTGGCCAACGTGGTGCGGCACGCTCCGGGCGCATCGACGCGGGTGTCGGTGACGGTGACCGCCGACCGCGCGCGGCTGACGGTGCTGGTGGTCAACGAGCCGCCGGCCCCGCCGGTGTCCGCGCCGCTGGAGACCAGCGGCACCGGGCACGGCCTGGTGGGAATGCGGGAGCGGGTGCGCCTGGTGGATGGCACGCTGGACACCGGCCCGCTGCCCGACGGCGGCTTCCGGGTCGCCGCCCAACTCCCGCTCTCCGCACCGCGCACCCCGCCCGACCCCCTCTCCACGAAGGACTCCGACGCCCCATGACGACCCGCGTGATCATCGTCGACGACCAGGCCATGGTGCGGGCGGGTTTCGCCGCGCTGCTCGCCGCGCAGAGCGACATCGACGTGGTGGGCGACGCTGCGGACGGCGCCGAGGGCGTCCGGCTGAGCCGGCAGGTGCACCCCGACGTGGTGCTGATGGACGTCCGGATGCCGGAGATGGACGGGCTGGAGGCGGCGCGTCAGCTGCTCCACCCGCCGATCGGGGTCACCCACCGCCCGAAGGTGCTGATGCTGACCACCTTCGACGTCGACGACTACGTCTACGAGGCGCTGCGGGCGGGCGCGTCCGGTTTCCTGCTCAAGGACGCGCCGCCGGCCGACCTGATCTCCGCGGTCCGGGTGGTGGCGGCCGGGGAAGCGCTGCTCGCGCCGTCGGTGACCCGCCGGCTGATCGCCGACTTCGCCCGCCAGCGGCCGGCGCCCCGTACGGACCGCACCGCGCTGCGGCTCAACGGCCTCACCCCGCGCGAGACGGAGGTGCTGGAGCTGATCGCCCGCGGTCTGTCCAATCAGGAGATCGCCGAGCGGCTGATCCTCGCCGAGCAGACCGTGAAGACCCATATCGGCCGGGTGCTGGCCAAGTTGGAGCTGCGCGACCGCGCCCAGGCGGTGATCTTCGCCTATGAGTCGGGGCTGGTCTCACCCGGCGAGCGGTGAGCGGATACCGCCGTTTCGGGTTGTCCCCACCCGGTCTTCGGGGTAGCCCCACCCTCCCTGAGGGGGCAACCCCCGGCTCCTCCTCCCGGGGTACGACCGCCGGTCGGGACCCCCTACCCCGGTATCACCCGGGAGTTGGCTCCGCGGTGTGACGCCGCGTCACGCACCGGCTTTCTACCTTTCCCTCCGCCACACCGCTGGAAGAGGGAGAGACCACCATGACCGTGCTGCGGAACGCCGCCCGACGCGGCAAGCGGACGCTCGCCGCCGCCGTCCTCGCGCTGGCCGTCGTCGCGGGGACCGGCGGCTGGGCGGCCGGTTCCGCGCAGACCGCGGTCACCGGCCCGGCCCCCGGCGCCGCCGCCTGGCGCGCCGACCACGCGCTCGGGGTGCGCCTGCCGGATCCGGCGAGCGCCTCCCCCGCCGACGTCGCCCGGTTCTTCGCCGGCCTGACCGACGCCCAGCGGCAGGCGCTCGCCGCCCGGCACCCGCTGACCGTCGGCAACCTCGACGGCGCACCGGTCGCCCTGCGGTACGAGGCCAACGCCCGCGCCCTGCGCGCGGAACGGGACCGCGAGCTGGCCCGCGCCACCGACCCGGCGGGCACCCTCCAGGACCACCGGCAGGCCAGGAAGACGGCCGAGCGCTACACCGCGCTGCTCGCGCCCGGCCGCCGGATCCTCGCCTTCGACCCGCGCGGACGCGGCCAAGTGGCGGAAGTACACGGCGACTTGGCGACCGCGCAGCGCGTCGCGGTGATCGTGCCGGGCTCGGACATCGACCTGACCACGTTCGACCGCGCCACCGACCCGTACGGCACGCCGACCGGGATGGCCGCCTCGCTGCGCCGGCAGATGGCCGCCGAGGCGCCCGGCATCCGGACGGCGGTGATCGCCTGGGTCGGGTACACCACCCCGGTCGGCCTCGGCCCGGACGCCGTCACCGGCCGGCTCGCCGAGGCCGGCGCGCCCCGGCTGACCCGCTTCCTCGCCGGCCTGGCCGCCACCGGGACCCCCGCCCCGGCCGTGCTGTGCCACAGCTACGGGTCGGTGGTCTGCGGACTCGCCGTCCCGCACACCGGCCGCGGCCAGCTCGCCGACCTCGTCGTCTTCGGCTCCCCCGGGATGCGCCGGGACAGCACCGCGGAGCTGCACACCACGGCCCGGGTCTGGGCGGCGCGGGACGCCTCGGACTGGATCGGCGACGTCCCGAACGTCGAGCTGTTCGGCCTGGGGCACGGCACTGACCCCACCGATCCGGCGTTCGGCGCCCGCCGGGTGCCCGCCGAGCGCGCCCAGGGCCACACCGGCTACCTCGCCCCCGGCACCGACTCCCTCCGCAACTTCGCCGCGATCACGCTGGGGCGCTACGCCGACGTGCGCTAGGTCGTGTCGTCACCTTCCCGTCGTCGCCCGAAGGACCTCTCTCACATGACCGTCAAGAACCACCCCACCCGCACCGGTCCCACCGCCACCGCGCACCGGCCGCCCGCCGGACGGGCCGCCGGCCCCACTGCCCCGGTCCGCGCCCTCCGCGCCGTCCGTGCCAGGGCCGGCGCCGCCGTGCGCGCCGTCGACGCCCGCACCCCGGCCGACCGCGACCGGGCCATCGACGGACTGCGCGCCCTCGCCCTGCTCGCCGTCCCCACCGGGCACTGGCTGCTCGGCGGCTTCACCCGGGACGCCGACGGCGCGCTGCACAACGCCAGCCCGCTGACCGCGCTCGGCTTCCTCGCCCCGGCGAGCTGGCTGCTGCAGATGCTCGGCATCTTCTTCCTGGTGGGCGGCCACGCCTCGGTGCTGTCCCTGCGGCGGACCGCCGCGCGGGGCGGCTCGACCACCCGGTGGCTGGGCGGCCGGATCGCCCGCCTGGGCCGCCCGGTGCTGGGCGTGACCGCCGTCTGGGCCACGCTGATCCCGCTGCTGCACGGTCTGGGCGTGCCCACCGCGACGCTGCGCACGGGGGCGACGCTGGTCATCCAACCGCTGTGGTTCGTCGGCATCTACGCGGTGGTCACCGCGCTCACCCCGTACTGCACCGCCGCCGCGCGGCGCCTGGGCCTGTGGAGCGCGGCGCCGCTGCTGGCGTCGGTCGCCGCCGTGGACTTCCTGCGCTACGGGCCGTTCGCCGCGGCCATGCCGTCCTGGCTGAGCCTGCTCAACCTGCTGCCCGGCTGGCTGTTCGCCTACCAACTCGGCGTCTGCTGGGGCGAACGGCGGCTCGGCCGGCGCGCCGCCTGGGGCCTGCTGCTGGGCGGCACCGCGCTGTTCGCCGCGCTGCTGGTGTTCTTCCACTACCCGGCGAGCATGGTGGGCGTCCCCGGCCAGGACCGCACCAACTCCCATCCGCCGTCGCTGCTGGTCCTGGCGCTGGCCGCGGCCCAGTCCGGGGCGGCGGTGCTGCTCCGGGACAGGCTGGCCGGGCTGCTGCGGCGGCCCGCCCTGTGGTCGCCGGTGGTCGTGATCAACCTGTCCGCGATGACGATCCTGTGCTGGCACCAGACGGCGATGTTCGCGGCGGCCGTGCCGGCGTCCTTCGCGGGCGCCGTACCGGGTCTGACCACCGCGCCGGACGCGGTCGCCTGGATCCCGGAGCGGCTGGCCTGGATGCCGGTCCTCGCCGTCCTGCTGGTCCTCATCGGGGCGGTCACCCGCCGCTTCGAGGCGCCCTGGGCGGGCGTCGGGCGGACCCTGCGGACGAGTGCCGCGGTGCTGGCGGCGGCCTTCGCGGCCTTCGCGCTGGGCTATGCGTAGCCGGTGCGGGCACCGGGGCGCCACGGCGGGTGGACGACACCTGCCCCGGCGCCCCGCGGCGCCTCCGCCGGCCGGCGGCTACTCCCGCCCGGCCGAGGTGAACCGCATGTCGGCGTAGCGGTCGCCGGCCACCTTGCCCGCGATCGGCTCCAGCAGCGCCAGTTCCTCCGCGGCCAGCCGGATCCGGGTCGCGCCGACGTTCTCCTCGACCCGGCCGCGCCTGCGGGTGCCGGGGATCGGGACGACCGCCAGCCCGCGCGCGTCGGCCTGCTGCTGCACCCAGGCGAGCGCGATCTGGCCGAGCGTCGCGCCGTGCGCGTCGGCGACCGTGCGGACCGGCTCCAGGAGGGCCGCGTTGGCCGCCGCGTTGTCGCCGGTGAAGCGGGGCTGCTGGCGGCGGAAGTCGTCGGCGGCCAGCTCCGTGTCGGCGTGGACGAAGGAGCCGGTCAGGAAGCCGCGACCGAGCGGCGAGTACGGGACGAGGGCGACGCCGAGTTCGGCGGCGACCGGGACCACGCCCGACTCGAAGTCACGGCTGAAGAGCGACCACTCGGACTGGACCGCGGCGATCGGATGCACGGCCTGGGCGGCGCGGAGCTCGGAACCGGTCACCTCGCTCAGGCCCAGGTACTTCACCTTGCCCTCGGCGACCAGCTCGGCCATCGCGCCGACCGTCTCCTCGATGGGGACGTCCACGGCGCGGCGGTGCATGTAGTAGAGGTCGATCTGCTCGACGCCGAGGCGCCGGAGGCTGGCCTCGACGGCCTGGCGGATGTAGGGGCGGTCGTTGCGGATGACGCGCCTGGTGGGGTCCTTCGGGTCCTGGCCCAGCGCGAACTTGGTGGCCAGGACGACCTCGTCGCGGTGCGCCTGGACGAAGGGGGCGATGAACTTCTCGTTCTCCCCGTCGCCGTAGACGTCGGCGGTGTCGTAGAGCGTGATGCCCAGTTCCAGGGCGCGCTCCAGGGTGGCCCGCGCCTCACCGACGTCCTCGGTGGGGCCGTAGGCCCAGCTCATCCCCATGCAGCCCAGGCCCTGGACCCCGACCAGCGGGCCGCCGGTGCCCAGCTGGACGGTGCCGATCTTCGTGTCGTTCGCCATGGAATTCAGCACCTCTCGGACGCCCGTCGGGCGTCGGCGTAGATATCGATCTTGTAGTCGAGAACGGCCAGCGTGCTCTGCAGGTCGGCGATCCGCTGCCGCACGTCCTCGCGGTGCCGGGTGAGCAGTTCCTCACGCTCGGGGAAGGTGCTCTCGCCCTCCCGCACCAACTCCGCGTACCGGACCATGTCCGCCACCGGCATGCCGGTCAGCCGCAGCCTGGAGACCAGGTCCAGCCAGTCCAGATCGCGGTTGGTGAAGCGCCGCTGACCGGTGTGCGTCCGGTCCACGTGCGGCATCAGGCCGATCCGCTCGTACCAGCGCAGGGTGTGGGCGCTGAGGCCGGTGTGCTCGGCCACCTCGCTGATCGTGTACCGGTCCTGGCCGGCCGGCCGCGGGTGGGGGGCGCGCGGGGTCGCGCAGCCCGCGGGCGTGGCCGGCCGCGGCCGGGTGCGCACCACCCTCGGCAGTCCCTCCACGACCGTGCCGCCGGTCACCGTTTCGCTCTGCGTCACCGTCATGCCGTGTCTTCCCCCACTCGCTTCCCGGGCACGCGCCCGGGATGTCATCGCGCCGCCGGTCGTTCCGCCGGGCGCCTGCCGACTTCCTCAACGCTAGAGAGTTGGAGTGCACTCCAAGCAAGCACCGGCCGCGGGCGGTCTTGACCGGAATTTGAAGGCCCAGGGACACCCCGTAGGCTCGGGGCCATGCAGAGCCTGGGGATGATCGAGAACTGGCCGGTGCCCACCGCCGCGGCCGCCGTCGTACGCGCCGACGGCTCGGTCGCCGGATCGTACGGCCCGCTGGAGCACCGCTTCCCGCTGGCGTCCGTCACCAAGCCGCTGGCCGCCTACGCCGCGCTGGTCGCCATCGAGGAGGGCGCCGTCGAGCTGGACGAGCCGGCCGGCCCGGAGGGGTCGACGGTCCGTCATCTGCTCGCCCACACCTCGGGCCTGGCGTTCGACGAGGCGCGCCCGATGGCCGCCCCGGGCACCCGCCGGATCTACTCCAACGCCGGCTTCGAGGTGCTCGGCGACCACCTCGCCAAGGCCACCGACATCCCGTTCCCGCAGTATCTGCACGAGGCGGTGCTGGCCCCGCTGGGGATGACGTCGACCGAGCTGGCCGGCTCGCCGGCCAAGGACGGCGTCTCCACCGTCGCGGACCTGATCCGCTTCGCGGCCGAACTCCAGGCGCCGCGGCTGCTGGCGTCGCAGACCCTCGCCGAGGCGACGCGGGTGGTCTTCCCGGGCCTGGCCGGGGTGCTGCCGGGCTACGGCCACCAGAAGCCCAACGACTGGGGGCTGGGCTTCGAGATCCGAGACGGCAAGGCGCCGCACTGGACGGGCGCGGCCTCCTCGCCGGGCACGTTCGGTCACTTCGGGCAGTCCGGGACGTTCCTGTGGGTGGACCCGGCGGTCGGGGCGGCCTGTGTCGCGCTGACCGACCGGGACTTCGGCCCGTGGGCCGTCGAGGCGTGGCCGGTGCTGACCGACGCGGTCCTGGCCGAGCTGGCCGGGCGGCGCTGAGTCCCGGCTGCCGACCACCGGTGCCCGGAGCCGGCGCGCGGGCTCACCCGTACACCGGCTCCGTCCCCATCTCCCACACCAGGCACTCGGCCCCCTCCGGCGCCACCAGCTCCAGCCCGTGCTCCTCACCGATCCGCGCCGCGTCCCCGGCCACCAGGTGCTCGGCCCCCAGCCGCACCTCGCCCCGTACGACATGGACGTAGACCCGCGCGGCATCCGGGACGGCGGTGCGCCCGCCCGCCCCGAGGCGGCACACCCGCAGCGCGGCGCCGGCCCGCGGCAGACGGTGCGGCACACCGTCGGCGATCTCCCGCACCACCTCGTACTCCGGCTCGCCACCGGGGGCGAGCGGCGTCAGCCACATCTGGACGAAGCGCAGCGGTGCCGTGCCGTCGTTGCGCTCGACGTGCCGGACGCCGCCGGCGGAGCTGAGCCGCGCCAGGTCACCGGGGCGTACGGTCGTGGCATGCCCGGTCGAATCGCGGTGGGTCAACTCGCCCTCGACGACCCAGGTGACGATCTCGGTGTCCCGGTGGGGGTGCTCGTCGAACCCGGCGCCGGGCACCAGGCGCTCCTCGTTGCAGGCGACCAGCGCGCCGAAGCGCAGGTTGTCCGGGTCGAAGTGGGGCCCGAAGGAGAACGCGTGCCGCGACTCGATCCCGGCGTCCGCGTCGCCGCCCCGATAGCGTTCCTCGCCCCTGCGCACCTGAATCATCGGGCCACCGTAGCCCCACCGCTCCACCCCCTCATCCCGATAGGGCAGGCTTGGTCCCGTGTCTGAACCCGCATCGCGCGACGCGCACCCGCACTCCGCGACCCTCCGGCGGCTGGAGAACTCCTCCGGCAAGCTGGCCGCCGCGGCGATCTCCCGCATGGACGCCACGCTGCCGTGGTACCGCGCGATGCCTCCGGAGAACCGTTCCTGGATCGGCCTGGTGGCGCAGGCCGGCATCGCCGCGTTCACCGAGTGGTTCCGGCACCCGGAGACACCGCAGGCGATCAGCACCGACGTCTTCGGTACGGCGCCGCGCGAGCTGACCCGGGCGATCACCCTGCGGCAGACGGTGGAGATGGTCCGCACCACGATCGAGGTGATGGAGTCCGCGATCGACGACGTCGCGGCACCGGGCGACGAGTCCGTGCTGCGCGAGGCGCTCCTGGTCTACGCCCGGGAGATCGCCTTCGCCACCGCCCAGGTCTACGCGCAGGCCGCCGAGGCGCGCGGCGCCTGGGACGCCCGCCTGGAGTCCCTGGTGGTCAACGCGGTGCTCTCGGGGGAGGCCGACGAGGGCGCGGTCTCCCGGGCCGCGGCCCTCGGCTGGAACGCGCCGGAGCATGTGTGCGTGGTGCTGGGCACCGCCCCGGACGGCGACAGCGAGCTGACCGTCGAGGCGATCCGGCGGGCCGCCCGGCACGCCAAGCTCCAGGTGCTGACCGGCGTGCTGGGCAGCCGGCTGGTGGTGATCGCGGGCGGTTCGGACAATCCGCTCAAGGCCGCCAAGGCGCTGATCGGGCCGTTCGCCGCCGGTCCCGTGGTGGCCGGCCCGGTCGTCTCCGACCTGCTCGCCGCGACCCGCTCGGCGCAGGCCGCGGCGGCCGGCCTGCGGGCCTGCGCGGCCTGGCCGGACGCCCCCCGGCCGGTGCTCGCGGACGACCTGCTGCCGGAGCGCGCGATGGCCTCGGACCCGGTCGCGCGGGAGCAGCTGGTGGAGGAGATCTACAGACCGCTCGAAGAAGCGGGGTCGGCGCTACTGGAGACGCTGAGCGTCTATCTGGAGCAGGCGAGCAGTCTGGAGGGCGCCGCCCGGATGCTGTTCGTCCACCCCAACACCGTGCGCTATCGGCTCCGTCGTGTGACGGACGTCACCGGCTGGTCACCGTCCGATGTGCGCTCCGCATTCACGCTGCGTATCGCCCTGATTCTGGGGCGTCTCGCTGGCGGCGAGGCGCAACCCTAGACTTTGTCGAACACCAACAATTCCCCCGATGGTTCTTCGTCCCTGTCCCCACGGGCGGGCGGGACCTCCCACAAGAGAGAGTGTGAGGGTGCTCGTACTCGTCGCTCCCGGCCAAGGCGCTCAGACGCCCGGCTTCCTGATCCCCTGGCTCGACCTCCCCGAAGTCGAGGACCGGCTCCGCGAATGGTCCGAGGCCATCGACTTGGACCTCGTCCACTACGGCACCAAGGCAACCGAAGACGAGATCCGCGACACCGCGGTGGCGCAGCCCCTGCTGGTGGCGTCGGCCCTGATCTCCGCGCGGCAGCTGTTCCCGACGCCCGAGGCGCTCGCCGGACAGGTCGGCGCGGCGGCCGGCCACAGCGTCGGTGAGCTCGCCGCCGCGGCCCTGACCGGCACCCTCACGGACGCCGAGGCGATGGCCCTGGTGCGCCGTCGCGGGCTGGCGATGGCCGAGGCCGCCGCCGTCACCGAGACCGGTATGGCCGCGCTGCTGGGCGGCGCCGAGGACGTCGTCCTGCCGCACCTGGAGAAGCTCGGCCTGACCCCGGCGAACGTGAACGGCGCCGGGCAGATCGTCGCCGCGGGCACCGCCGAGCAGATCGCCGCGCTGGTCGCCGATAAGCCGGAGGGCACCCGACGGGTCGTGCCGCTGAAGGTGGCCGGCGCGTTCCATACTCACCACATGGCACCTGCCGTCTCGGCCCTGGAAGCCGCGGTCACCGAGCTGTCCCCGGCCGACCCGCGCACCCGTTACGTCTCCAACAGGGACGGCCAGGTGGTCACTTCCGGCCAGGGCCTGGTGCGGCGGATGGTCGGCCAGGTGGCCAACCCCGTGCGCTGGGACCTGTGCATGGAGACCTTCAAGGAGCTCGGGGTCACCGCGCTCGTCGAGGCCGCGCCCGGCGGCACCCTCACGGGTCTGGCCAAGCGCGCCCTGCCCGGGGTGAAGACGCTCGCCCTGAAGACGCCCGACGACCTCGACGCGGCCCGTGAGCTGATCGCCACCGCAGCGGACGCCGCCCCCGCAGCATCGGCCGAATAGGAGTCGTAGCGCATGACCTCGAAGATCAAGCCCTCCAAGGGCGCCCCGTACGCGCGGATCATGGGCGTCGGCGGCTACCGCCCGACCCGTGTCGTGCCCAACGAGGAGATCCTCAAGCACATCGACTCGTCCGACGAGTGGATCCGCTCCCGGTCGGGCATCGCCACGCGCCACTGGGCGGGCCCGGACGAGAGCGTGGCGACCATGGCGGTCGAGGCGTCCGGCAAGGCCATCGCCGACGCCGGGATCGCGCCCGAGCAGATCGGCGCGGTGGTCGTCTCCACCGTCTCGCACTTCAAGCAGACCCCGGCCATCGCGACCGAGATCGCGCACCTCGTCGGCGCGGGCAAGCCGGCCGCGTTCGACATCTCCGCGGGGTGCGCCGGCTTCGGCTACGGACTGACCCTGGCCAAGGGAATGGTCGTCGAGGGCTCGGCGGAGTACGTCCTGGTGATCGGCGTCGAGCGGCTCTCGGACCTGACGGACCTTGAGGACCGCGCGACGGCCTTCCTGTTCGGCGACGGCGCCGGCGCGGTCATCGTCGGCCCGGCCAAGGAGCCGGCGATCGGCCCGACGGTGTGGGGCTCGGAGGGCGACAAGTCCGAGACCATCAAGCAGACCCTCTCCTGGGACGTGTACCGCACCACCCCGAAGCCCGGCGGCGACGGGCCCGAGGAGCGTCCCACGCCCGAGGCGATCCGCTACCCCGCGATCACCCAGGAGGGCCAGGCGGTCTTCCGGTGGGCGGTGTTCGAGATGGCGAAGGTCGCCCAGCAGGCGCTGGACGCGGCCGGAGTCAGCCCGGACGACCTGGACGTCTTCATTCCGCACCAGGCCAACATGCGGATCATCGACTCGATGGTGAAGACTCTGAAGCTGCCGGAGAGCGTCACGGTCGCCCGTGACGTGGAGACCACCGGCAACACCTCGGCCGCCTCGATTCCGCTCGCCATGGAGCGGCTGTTGGCGACCGGGCAGGCCAAGAGCGGGGACACCGCGCTGGTCATCGGCTTCGGGGCGGGTCTCGTGTACGCCGCGACGGTCGTTACTCTCCCCTAGGCAAGATCTGCGCAGTCCGGCACCGAGCACGACGTGCCGGCCACTGCGCGGGCCTTCACCGCTTCACTGTCAGATCAAGCAGTTTCCCGCTATACGAAGGAGCGCCATCATGGCCGCCACGAAGGAAGAGATCGTCGACGGTCTCGCTGAGATCGTCAACGAGATCGCCGGTATCCCCACCGAGGACGTCAAGGTGGACAAGTCCTTCACCGACGACCTGGACGTCGACTCGCTGTCCATGGTCGAGGTCGTCGTCGCCGCCGAAGAGCGCTTCGACGTGAAGATCCCGGACGACGACGTCAAGAACCTCAAGACCGTCGGCGACGCGACCGACTACATCCTCAAGCACCAGTCCTGATCTGGCGCAGCGCATGTCGCCACCCCGCGGTGGCGCCGTCGATTCAGACACCTCTACCCGTGGAGTAAGAATTCCCGTGAACGCGACCAATCGCACCGTGGTCGTCACCGGTATCGGCGCAACCACACCGCTGGGTGGCGACAGCGCTTCGACCTGGGAGGGCATGCTCGCCGGCCGGTCCGGCGTAAGCCCCCTGGAGCAGGAATGGGCAGCCGACCTGCCGGTCAAGATCGCCGCGCAGGCGGCGGTGGACCCCGGCGAGATCCTGCCCCGTCCGCAGGCCCGCCGACTGGACCGCTCGGCGCAGTTCGCGCTGATCGCGGCCCGTGAGGCATGGGCGGACGCCGGCTTCACGGCCAAGGCCGGCGAGCCGGACACCGCCGCCGGGCCGGCGGGTTCGGTCAACCCCGACCGCCTGGGCACCGTCATCGCCTCCGGCATCGGCGGCGTGACCACGCTCCTGGGCCAGTACGACGTCCTTCGCGAGAAGGGCGTCCGGCGGGTCTCCCCGCACACCGTCCCGATGCTGATGCCCAACGGCCCGTCGGCCAACGTCGGCCTGGACGTCAACGCCCGCGCCGGTGTGCACACCCCGGTGAGCGCCTGCGCCTCCGGCTCCGAGGCCATCGGCTACGCCATCGAGATGATCCGTACGGGCCGCGCCGACATCGTCGTCGCGGGCGGCACGGAGGCGGCCATCCACCCGCTGCCGATCGCCGCGTTCGGCAACATGATGGCGATGTCGAAGAACAACGAGGACCCGCAGGGCGCCTCCCGTCCGTTCGACACCGAGCGCAACGGCTTCGTCCTCGGTGAGGGCGCCGGCGTGATCGTCCTGGAGTCGGCCGAGCACGCCGCCAAGCGCGGCGCGCGGGTCTACGCCGAGGCGGTCGGCCAGGGCATCTCCGCCGACAGCCACGACATCGTGCAGCCGGAGCCGTCCGGCAACGGCATCGCGCACGCGCTGCAGAACCTCCTCGACAACAGCGACCTCGACCCGTCCGAGATCGTGCACGTCAACGCGCACGCCACCTCGACACCGCAGGGCGACCTGGCGGAGCTGAAGGCGCTGCACAAGGTCTTCGGCGACGACGTGCGGCACATGGCGGTCTCCGCCACCAAGTCGATGACCGGCCACCTCCTGGGCGGCGCGGGCGGCGTGGAGACGGTCGCCACCATCCTGGCGCTGTACCACCGGACGGCCCCGCCGACCATCAACGTCGAGAACCTCGACCCCGAGGTGGAAGCGGACATCGTCCGCGACGAGACCCGCGCACTGCCGGCCGAGGGCCGGATCGCGGCGCTGAACGACTCGTTCGGCTTCGGCGGCCACAACGTGGTCCTCGCCTTCCGCACGATCTGAGGCACCGCCGGCGGCCGACGGCCGCCGCGCAGCAGTCACCACGAGGGCCCGCCCGGTCAGGACGACCGGGCGGGCCCTCGTGCTGCCGCCGACGGCCGGTCAGTCGTCGAAACTGGCGAAGTACGCCGCCGCGCCGTCCTCGCCGCCGTGGCCCTGCTTCTCGGCGCGGCGGAACCGCTCCCCGGCGGCGGCCGCCAGGTCCGTGTGGACGCCGGCCGCCTCGGCGGCCTCGGTGATCAGCCGGATGTCCTTGCGCGCCGCGGAGACCGTGAAGCTGGGCGCGAGGTCACCGGTCAGGATCAGCTCCGACTTCATCCGCAGATACGGCATGTCGAGCGAGCCGCCGGCGACCGCGTCCAGGAATTCCCGCGGGTCGACGCCCAGCCCCTTGGCGAGCCCCAGGGTTTCACCGGTACCGCTGATGACGGTCATCACCCAGCTGTTGACGACGAGTTTGAGTCGACTGGCGGCCCCGCCCGCGGCGTCGTCACCGACCCACTGGGTGCGGCCGCCGACGATGTCGAAATACCGCCCGGCGCGTTCGCGCAGGTCCGGGTCCCCGGCGGCGAGGACGATCAACTTCCCTTTCTCGGCGGGCTCCTTGGTGCCCAGTACGGGGGCGTCCACGATCCGCAGGTCCCGTTCGGCGGCGAAGCGGACGAGCGGTTCGAGTGCCTCGGGCCCGACGGTGCTCATCTGGAGCCAGAGGGCACCGGGCGCGAGGTCGGGGGCTGCCCGGCGCATGGCGTCGAGGACGGCGGAGCCGTCGAGCAGCATGGTGAGGACCGCGTCGGCGCCGTCCACCGCCTCGCCCGGGGTGTCGGTGACCCGGACCCCGTCGGCGGCCAACGGCTCGGCCTTGGCGCGGGTGCGGTTCCAGGCCCGGACGTCCAGCCCGGCGCGGGCGAGGTTGCGGGCCATCGCCGTGCCCATGATCCCGGTGCCGAGTACGGCGACCGAAGGGGTGTCAGAGGTGTTGTTGTCGGCCATGGCGGCACGCTAAGGCTTGGAGTGGACTCCAAGTCAAGCGTGCGCCGTGTGTCGCACGACGGACCCCGCACAAGGCTCCGTGCGGGCGCGTGCGGGGCCTCAGACGACCTGGTGGAGCCAGCGGACGGGGGCGCCCTCGCCGGCGTACCGGAAGGGCTCCAGCTCGTCGTCCCAGGGCTTGCCGAGCAGCTTGGCGACCTCGGCGGCGAGTTCGGTCTCACCGCGCGCGGAGCGGGCGACGGCGGCGCGCAGCCGGTCCTCGGGGATGAGGATGTCGCCGTGGATGCCGGTGACGGCGTGGAAGATGCCCAGGTCCGGGGTGGAGCTGTAGCGCTCGCCCTCGGCGGTGGAGCAGGGCTCGGCGGTCACCTCGAAGCGGAGCAGGTGCCAGCCGCGCAGCGCGGAGGCGAGCTTGGAGGCGGTGCCGGCCTCGCCCTGCCAGGAGAACTCCGCTCTCCAGGTGCCGGGCGACGCCGGCTGGCGGATCCAGTCGAGGTTGACGCGCACCCCGAGGACGCCCGCCACCGCCCATTCGACGTGCGGGCACAGCGCTCGTGGAGCGGAGTGGACGTACAGGACTCCACGTGTCGTCACCGGGACCTCCCGTGCGGATCGAGGTTCGCCTTCCCCAGCGGCCTCGTGCCCGTTCCGGTCGCGGCCGGGACAGCTGTCGACATTCTGCCCCAGTGATCACTTCGGCACCAGCATGCGAGGTGACCTACAGTAAACACCACTAGGCGGAATTTGCCGCAAAAGGGACAGGAAATGACGTGTTGTAATTTGTCTGTGCCGACTGCACATGCCACTTCGGGTCACCGCCCGGCAGGCACGGGGCCAAGCTACCGCGCGGCGCCGGACCGGAAGTGACGTACCGTCGGTACCCGAAGAGATATCACTCGCACGCCGGAGGGGACAGGGGATGACGACGATCGATCGGCCCGTTCGCCCTCGGCGTCACCGCCTCGCGGCCCGCGCCGCCGTGGCCCTCGCCACCACTTCGGCGCTGCTGGCCACCGTCACCGCCTGTGGTGCCGACTCCACCCCGCACGGCCGCGGCGCCGCCAAACCCACCGCGAAGCCCACCCCCGCCTGGCGGACGGACCCCGCCTCGATCGCGGCGCTCGGCGACTCCATCACCGTCGGCTTCGACGCCTGCACGGTGCTCTCCGACTGCCCCGAGGTCTCCTGGTCCACCGGTACCAGCCCCAAGGTCGACAGCCTGGCCCACCGGCTGCTGAAGAAGAACCCGGCCGCGCACAGCTGGAACTACGCCCGGACCGGCGCCCTGATGAGCGACCTGCCGCAGCAGATCACCGCTGCGGCGGCCCGCAGGCCGGAGTTGGTCACGGTCTTGATCGGCGCCAACGACGCCTGCCGCAGCGACGTGGGGGCGATGACCTCCGCGGCGGACTTCCGGGCCGGCTTCGAGCGGTCCATGAAGACCCTGCGGCACAGCCTGCCGCGCACCCAGGTGTACGTCGCGGCGGTGCCGGACCTGCTGCGACTGTGGTCCGAGGGGCGCAAGAACCCGCTCGGGAAACAGGTCTGGAAGCTGGGCATCTGCGGATCGATGCTGCGGGACCCGGACGACCTGACGAAGCCGGCACAGGACCGGCGGGCGCTGGTACGGGACCGGGTGATGGCGTACAACAAGGCGTTGGCGGAGGTCTGCACCAAGGACACGCTGTGCCGCTTCGACCGCTCCGTCTTCGACTACCGCTTCACCGGGCAGCAGTTGAGCACCTGGGACTGGTTCCATCCGGGGCTGCACGGCCAGCAGCAGTTGGCGGAGCTGGCGTTCCGGACGATCACGCGCAAGGAAAACCCCCTGAAGGGTGAGGCGGCTTCCGGCAGCTGAGGCGACCGGGTCCCGGATGCGACGTCAGGGAACCCCCTAAGGGCACGGCGGTGCGGGTCATACCGTGCGGGGACCTGGAAGGTCATACCGTGCGGCGACGTCCGCGGGCCGAGGGGCGGGGATGATGATGACCAAGCGGTTCGGCCGGGTACGGCCGTTCCGTACCGCACCGTCACCACTTCCTCGGGGGAATCTCGCCATGGCCCGTCTCCGTGCCGCCCATCTCGTCCTGCCCTGCGTGGCATTGACCCTGCTGACGACCGGCTGCTCCCTGGTCTGGACCGGCTCGCTCAAGTCCGCCCAGCAGACGTACGGCGTCGACGGCACGATCAGCGCGCTCTCGGCCACGACCCACGGCGGCGACATCGAGATCGTTCCGGTGGAGGCCGGCGTCCCGGTCAAGGTGACGGAGAAGTACAAGTACGACGAGGCCAAGCCGCAGACCACACACACCGTCAAGAACGGTCGGCTGACGCTGGACTCCGAGGACTGCCCCTCGGGCCGCCACTGCGAGGTGGGCTACCGCGTCCTGCTGCCGCGCAACGCCTCGGTGGACCTGCACACCAGCGGCGGCGACGTCACCGTCCGCGGCGCCTCCGGCGGGATCACCGCGGAAACCAGCGGCGGCGACATCACCATCGAGGACACCAAGACCCGTACGGCGAAGGTGAAGACCAGCGGCGGCGACGTGGAGATGTCGCTCGGCGCGGTGCCCGACGAGGTGTCCGGCCGGACCAGCGGGGGCAACGTCACGATCCGGGTGCCCAAGGGCACCTACGCCGTCGACGCGGGCACCAGCGGCGGCAGCCGCAAGGTGTCCGTCACGACGGACGAGGGCTCGGCCCACAAAATATCCGCGCAGTCGAGCGGCGGTGACGTCTCGGTGCTCAGCCAGCAGTGATCCGCGCGGTCAGCCGGATGTCGGCGCTGCTGTGGGCCGCCTCGACGGAGTAGGTGCCCGGGATCCGGCGCCAGCCGCCGTCCGGTTCCGACCAGACCTCGAAGGCGCGCCCCGGCAGCGGGATCTCGATCTCCGCGCTCTCGCCGGGGCCCGCCTCGACGGTGCCGAAGCCCACCAGCCAGTGGGCCGGGCGCTCCGGTGCGCCGGAGGTGTCACCGGCCGGCGCGAGGTAGATCTGGACGACCTCGCGTCCGGGGCGGTCGCCGGCGTTGCGCAGCCGGACCCGTACGGAGTCGGGGGTGGTGTCCAGCGACTCGTACTCCCAGCGGGTGTAGCCGAGGCCGTGGCCGAAGGGGTACGCGGGGGCGGTGGTGCCGCGCTGCCAGGCGCGGTAGCCGATGAACACCCCCTCCGTGTAGGGGAGCGCGCCGTCGGTGGGCGTGACGGTGGTGACCGGGGCGTCGGCGAGGCGCGCCGGCCAGGTGGTGGGGAGCCGGCCGCCCGGTTCGTGGTCGCCGAGCAGGACGTCGGCCAGCGCGGTCCCGGCCTCCTGGCCGGGGAACCAGCTCAGCAGCACCGCGGGGACCTCATCACGCCAGGGCAGTTCCACCGGGGAACCGGAGTTGACCACCACGACGGTACGGGAGTTGGCGGCGGCGACCCGGGCGACCAGTTCGTCCTGCCGGCCCGGCAGCCGAAGGTCGGTGCGGTCGAACCCCTCCGATTCGACCTCCTCGGTGGTCGCGACGACGACGATCGCGGCATCCGCGCCGGTCGCCGCGCGGACCGCCTCCGCGATCTCGGCGTCCCCGTCGAGCTGCGGCTCCAGGTGGCCGAGGACGAAGTTCAGGGCGTCCAGGCCCCCGCCCAGGCCGAGGCTGTGCGGGACGAACCGCAGGGTGAGCGCGAGTTCCTGATCGGCGGCCAGTTCGGTGGTGACCCGGTGCTCGGGGGGATTCAGGAATGCCTCGAAGGGGTCGGTGCCTTCCGGCGCGGCACCGTCGCCGTCGAAGAGGACGCTCTCCCCGAGGGTCAGCCGGAGCCGTCCGGCGCCGACCAGCGCCAGGGTGTGCGGGCCGGTGATCCGCGGGACGAAGCTGCCGGTGAGTTCGACGGCGTGCAGTTCCTGGCGGGTCACGCCGTCGGGGAAGCTGTCGAGCACCTGGACCTTGCCGTCGAACTGCGGTGTCTCGGCGAGCAGTCGGCCGTCGGCGGCGAGGTAGCGGGCGCGCAGGGTGAAACCGTCGCGGGCGTGCGGGGTGCGGGTGCGCGGGTCGGCGCCGGTCGCGAAGACGACCTCGACGTCGTCGGGGAGCGCGGCGCGCAGACCCGCGAGCGGCGAGACGATCCGCGCGGGGAAGACGGTGGCGGAACCGCCGCCCAGCACCCGGGCGTCGCGGGCGGCCGCGCCGATGACGGCGACCCGGCGCAGCGCGGCGGGGTCGAGCGGCAGGACCGGGAGCGCGCCGTCGGCGGGCGCCTCGCCCACCGGCTCGTTGCGCAGCAGGACGACGGCGCGGCGGGCCAGCTCGCGGGCGACGGCCCGGCCGTCGATGCGCCGGGGAGCGTCGGCCGGGGCGGCGGGCGGCACCCCGTCCAGACAGCCGGTCCGGGCGGCCAGCAGCAGCACCCGGCGGACCGCGGTGTCCACCTCCGACTCGGCGATCTCCCCCGCGCGCACGGCCGCCGCCAGCGGTGCGCCGAAGACCGTGCGGGGCCCCGGCATCGCCACGTCCAGTCCACCGCGCAGGGCCCGGACGGTGTTCCGGGCCGCGGTCCAGTCGGAGACGTTGCAGCCGTCGAAGCCCCATGCGCCGCGCAGGACTTCGGTGACGAGGTGGTGGTGTTCGGTCATCGTCGAGCCGTTGACCTGGTTGTAGGCGGTCATGATCCCCCAGGGGCGGGCCTGGGTGACGATGTGCTCGAAGGGCGCGAGATAGAGCTCGTGCAGCGGGCGCGGCGCGATGCGGTTGTCGACCGTGAAGCGGTCGGTCTCGGCGTCGTTGCCGACGAAGTGCTTGACGGTGGTGCCGACGCCGCCCTCCTGTACACCCCGTACATAGCCCGCGCCGATCACGCCGGTCAGGAGCGGGTCCTCGGAGTAGCACTCGAAGTGCCGGCCGCCCAGCGGCGAACGGTGCAGGTTGACGGTCGGCGCCAGCAGGACGTGCACGCCCTTGCGGCGGGCCTCCTGGGCGAGCAACCGGCCGGCCCGGCGGGCCAGTTCGGGGTCCCAGGTGGCGGCCAGGGCGGTGGGGCTGGGCAGCGCCACGGACGGATCCGCCGCGCTCCAGTGCCGACCCCGGACGCCGATCGGCCCGTCCGACATCACCAGCGACCGCAGTCCGATCGCGGGCACCGCCGGCAGGCTCCACATGTCCTGCCCCGAGAGCAGCCGGACCTTGGTGTCCAGGTCGAGCGCGCCGAGCGCCCGCTCCACCGCATCGGTGTAGTCGTGGGAGGCCGCTGCGGTGCCGGCCTTCGCGCCGGGGGCGGTACGGGGGCCGGGCTCGGCGGGGCGGGCGTGCGGCTGATCGGTCATGTGCGGCGCTCCCTCGTGTGGACGTGCGGACCCCCGGGCCGAATTCTCACCCTCATACCGGACGGAAGGTAGGTATCGTTGCCTCTCCGTTATCCACCTTCGCCGATGGCGCGTCGGGGGCTCCGGCGGAGCGGGCCAGGAGGGTTACGCTCGGCCGGTGAGTGCGGAAGAGCGGAGCGCGGCCCGGGGTTCCCGGCGGGCCGGCGGCGGCCGGGAGGCGCAGCGCACGGGGCGACGGGCGGTGATTCTGGAGGCCGCCATGGAGCTCATCGCCGAGCGCGGCTACCGCCGGACCTCACTCGCCGCCGTCGCCGAGCGGGCCGGGCTGACGCAGCAGGGACTGCTGCACCACTTCCCGACGAAGGAACTGCTGCTGATCGGCGTGCTGGAGGCGCGTGACCGCTGGGACGCCGCCGCGGCGGCCTCCGGCTCCTGGCGCACCGGCACCCTCGCCCAGCTCGTCGAGTACAACGCCACCCGCCCCGGCATCGTCCAGGCGTACACCGTGCTCTCTGCCGACAGTGTCACCGAGGACCACCCCGCGCGCGACTTCTTCGAGGCCCGCTTCCGCGCCGTGCGCGAGGCGCTGGCCGCCGCGCTGCGGGCCGAGTTCGGCGATGCCCTGCCCGGCGGCCTGACCCCGGAGCGGGCGGCCCCGCTCCTGGTCGCGGTGATGGACGGGCTCCAACTGCAGTGGCTGCTGGACCCCGGACAGGTGGACATGCCCGCGTCGTTCCGCGACTTCCTGGCCCTGCTCGGAAGCGGGGCGGCGGGGGAAGCGGAGTCGGGCCCGGGGGCGGGCGAAGGGGACCGTGAGGAGTAGGGCGCGGCGCCCGGGCCGGCGCTGCGCGGGGCGTCGGGAGCCGGCGGGGCGGGAGTTGTCCACAGGCCGGCACGGGCCGGCTGCGGGAGCGGGCATCATGAGGCAATGATCATTGCTGCCGCACAATTCCCCTCCGTACCGGGCGATATCGCCGGCAACGCCGCGCGGATGGCCGGGCTGGTCACCGAGGCCGCCGAGCGCGGCGCCGGGCTGGTGGTCTTCGCCGAGCTGGCACTGACCCACTACGACCTCGCCGTGATAGCCGCCGATCCGGCGGGGCTCTCCGTGCTGCCGGACGACCCCCGGCTGACGCCGATACGGGAGGCGTGCCGCGCGACCGGCGTCGCCGCGGTGGTCAACGGCCCCGGGCGCGGCACCGGGGACGACGCGCGGCCCACCATCGCCAGCTTCGTGTACGGACCCGACGGCGACCTGCTCACCCGCTACGACAAGCGGCACCTGTTCGAGACGGAGAACGCCGTGTTCGCGCCGGGCAGCGCGCACGGCCGGTTCTCCCTCGGCGGGATCCGCTTCGCGCTCGCCACCTGCTTCGACAATTCCTTCCCCGAGGTGCCGAAGCAGGCCGCGGCGGACGGCTGCCGGGTGTATCTGTCCAGCGCCTTCCACGGCGACGCCGAACGGGTGGCGCGGTACGGCGAGTTGGCCCGCGCGCACGGGCTGCACGTCCTGCTGGCCAACGGCATCGGGGTCGGCAGCCCCGGCCCGGCCGCCGGGCTCAGCGGCTGCTGGCTGCCGTCCGGCGAACCGGTGGCGACGGCGTCCGCCGGGCCGGACGGGGCCGGTGCCGAGCTGGCGCTGAGCGACGTCCGGGACGCGATCACGCTGATGGCCGACCCCGCGGTGGCCGCGGTGCCGGTCCGGGAGTGCGGGGAGCCGCTGGTGGACGTGCGCACCGCGGCGCCCGGTCTGCTGGCGGACGGGAGCACGGCCACGGACGGGGCGGGCCCGGACGGCGCATCGACCCATCTGCGGGAAGGGGTGCTGCGGCGGCTGCTGGCCGCACAGGAGGCGCTGCCAGCGGGGTTGCGGCTCCGATTCGTGGAGGGGTACCGCCCGCCGGCCCTCCAGCGCCGCTACTTCACGCGGTACGGGGACGAACTGCGCGCCGCCCACCCCGACTGGGACGACGCCCGGGTCCACCGCGCCGCCAGCCGCTTCGTGTCCCCGCCGGAGATCGCCCCGCACAGCGCCGGCGGTGCGGTGGACCTCACGCTGGTCACCGCGGACGGCGGAAATGTCGACATGGGGACACCGCTCGACGCGTCCCCGGAGGAGAGCGGCGGCGCCTGCTACACCTCCGCGCCGGACCTGACGCCCGAGGCCCGCGCCCACCGCCGGATCCTGTCCGCCGCGCTGCGCGGGGCGGGCCTGGTCAACTACCCGACCGAGTGGTGGCACTGGTCCTACGGCGACCGCTACTGGGCGCTGGCGACCGGCGCCGAGCACGCGCCGTACGGGCCCCGGGAGCTCGCCGCGGGGGCCGAGCGGTGAGCTGCGGACGGGGCCGACCGGGCAGGGCGGCGCGGCGGGCAACTGCCGTACCGCGCCGTCCGGTTGGCTCCGTCCACTCCCGCTGGGCCGGTGCGGTCCCGCGGCCGGCGCGGCAGCCCGGCCCGCTCGGACCGTGCGGACCGCGCGGACCGTTCGGATCGTTTGTGCTCCGCCGGTTACGGCAGCTGCGGCAGCTGTGCCAGTTCCTCGGCGGTGGGGTACGACGGCTGGGCGCCCGGCTTGGTGACGGCCGCGGCGCCGACGCGTACCGCGAAGCGGGCCGCCTCGGGGAGGGTGGCGCCGCCCGCCAGTCGGGTGGCCAGGGCGCCGGTGAAGGCGTCGCCGGCGCCGGTGGTGTCCACCGCCTCGACCCGCACGCCCGGCACGGCCGTCGTCCCGGAGTCGTCCAGCACCAGCGCGCCGTCGCCGCCGAGCGTCACCACGACCGAGCGGGCGCCCCGCTCGCGCAGCGCCGCCGCCCAGTCGGCGGGGCTGCCGTCGGCGCGGCCGGACAGCGCTCGGGCCTCGTGCTCGTTGACCACCAGCGGGTCGGCCACGGCCAGCAGTTCACGGTCGAGGTCCTCGGGCGCCGGGGAGGGGTTGAGGACGACACGGGTGCCGGCCTCCTCGGCCGCGGCCGCGGCCGCCCGCACGGTCTCCAGCGGAATCTCCAACTGGAGGGAGACCACCGCGGAGGCCGCGATGACGCCCTTGGCGGCGGCCACGTCGTCCGGGGTGAGGGCGGCGTTGGCGCCCGGCGAGACGACGATGCTGTTGTCGCCGTCCGGGTCGACGATGATCATCGCGGTGCCGGTGCGGGCGTGCTCGTCCACGATGACGGGCGCGACGTCGGTTCCCGCCGAACGCTGGGCGGCCAGCAGCAGCTCGCCGTAGGCGTCGCCGCCGACCCGGGCCAGCAGGGCGGTGCGCCCGCCGAGCCGGGCCGCCGCGGCGGCCTGGTTGGCGCCCTTGCCGCCGGCCGACTCCATCAGGTCCGTGCCGAGCACGGTCTCCCCCGCGCCGGGCCGCCGGGCCACCCGCACGGTCAGGTCCGCGTTGGCCGAGCCGACCACCAGGACGTCGTACATGCGCCGTTCCTCTTCTCTGTCCGGGCGTCGTTCTCTCGTGTCCATACGCCGCGTTGCCTTCTCTTCCTGCTTGTCGCCGCCCGGCGGGCACCGGTGGCGGTGGTCCGCCCCGGTGCCGCCCGGCGGTGCCGTCAGCCGCCGAACGCGGCGGCGTTGGCCGCCGTCACCAGCACCACCGGCACCTTGACCGTCCGCGGCAGTTTCTCTCCGCGGGCCGCCTTCAGCGCCCATTCCACGGCCTGCTTGCCGAGCAGTTCGGGTTGCTGGGCGACGGTGGCGGTGAGGGTGCCGGCGCGGACGGCCCGGACCCCGTCCGGGGTCCCGTCGAACGCCACCACCTTCACGTCCTTGCCGGAGCGGGCGCCCAGCGCCTTGGAGGCGCCGAGTGCCATCTCGTCGTTGGCGGCGAACACCCCGGCGATGTCGCGGTGCGCCTGGAGCATATTGGACATCACGTCCATGCCCTTGGTCCGGTCGAAGTCGGCGGGCTGCCGGGCGACGACCTCGATGCCGGGGTATCGTCTGATGCCCTCCTCGAAGCCCCGGCCGCGTTCGCGGGCGGCGGAGGTGCCGGGCTGGCCTTCGAGGAAGGCCACCTTGCCCTTGCCGCCGAGCGCCTCGGCGAGGGTCCTGGCGGCGAGCCGGCCGCCGGCGACGTTGTCGGAGGCGATGGTCGAGCCGACCTGTCCGCCGTTGACGCCGCGGTCGATGGAGATCACCGGCACCTTGGCCCGGTTGGCGACGCCGACGGCGGGGACGGCGGCGTCGGCGTCCACCGGGTTGATGATGGCCGCCTTCACCTGCTGGCTGGTGAAGGTCTCCATCTGGTTGATCTGCTGCATGGGGTCGTTCTGCGCGTCGGTGATGTTGATGTGCAGCCCGCGGGCGTCCGCCTCGGCCTGCGCGCCCTTCTTGATACCGACGAAGAACGGGTTGTTCATCGTGGACAGGGCCAGACCGAGGTCGGTGTTGCCCCCGCGGTCGCAGCCGGTCAGGGCGAGGGCGCCGACCGCGAGGGCCGCGCCGAGCAGTGCCGTGCGCCGCCTCATCGCGTGCTCCTGCGCCGCAGGGTGTCCAGGAGGACGGCGAGCGCGATCACCAGACCGGTGGCGACCTGCTGCCAGAAGGCCGAGACGCTCAGCAGGTTGAGGCCGTTGCGCAGCACGGCGAGGATCAGCGCGCCGATCAGCGTGCCGGACGCCTTGCCGGAGCCGCCGGAGAGGCTGGCCCCGCCAATGACGACGGCGGCGATGGCGTCGAGTTCGTAGCCACTGGCGGCCTGCGGCTGCGCGGAGGTGAGCCGGGCCGCCAGCACGATGCCGGCGACGGCGGCGAACAGCCCGGACAGCGCGTAGATCACGAGCTTGCGGCGCTTGACGTCGATGCCGGAGAGGCGGGCCGCCTCCTCGTTGCCGCCGATCGCGAACATCGCGCGGCCGGAGTACGTTCGGGCCAGGATCAGCGCGGCGATCAGCCCCATCGCGATCATGACGAGGACGGGGACCGGCAGCCAGTCGCCCAGGGTGTCGCCGAGCCCGTTGACCGCGTCGGGGAAGGGGATCGGCGAGCCACCGGAGATGACCAGGGCCAGGCCGCGGCCGACGGACAGCATCGCCAGGGTGGCGATGAAGGCCGGCAGCCGTCCGTAGGCGACCAGGGCGCCGGAGAGCAGGCCGGCGAGCGCGCCGACCGCGAGGCCCAGCGGCACCGCGAGCCAGACCGGCAGTCCCTGATCGGTGGCGGCCCACGCGACGACGGTGGCCGAGAGTGCGGCGACCGAGCCGACGGACAGATCGATGCCGGCCGAGACGATCACGAAGGTGACGCCGAAGGCCAGGATCGCGGTGACCGACGCCTGGACGCCGACATTGAGGAGGTTCTGGCCGTTGAGGAAGTCCCGGGAGAGCACGGCCATCACCGCGACCAGGGCGATCAGGCCGCCGAGCGGGCCGTTGCGCAGCACGGCCCGGGAGAACCACGGCCCGAAGCCGTCCGGGGCGGTGTCCCCGCCCGCCGCCCGTGGGGCGGCTGCCGTCTTCACCTCAGCGGACATCGGAGCCCTCCATCGCGCTCTCGTCGGTGTGCGTGCCGTCGGAGGCGGCGTGCGGGGACCGCAGCGCCAGCTCCATCACGGCGTCCTGGGTGGCCTGCCCGGCCGGCAGTTCGCCGGTCAGCCGGCCCTGTGCCATCACCAGCACCCGGTCGCTCATGCCGAGCACCTCGGGCAGATCGCTGGAGATCATCAGCACCCCGCAGCCGGCGGCCGTCAGCTCGTTGACGAGCTGGTAGATCTCGACCTTGGCGCCGACGTCGATGCCGCGCGTCGGTTCGTCCAGGATCAGCAGCCGGGTCTTCGCCAGCAGCCACTTGCCGATGACGATCTTCTGCTGGTTGCCGCCGGAGAGGGTGCGGGCGTGCTGCCCCAGACCGCTCATCCGGACCTTCAACCGCCCGGCGACGTCGGCCGCTTCGCGCCGCTGGCCGCGCCGGTCGACCAGCCCGCCGCGGGTGTCCCGGTCGAGCCGGGCCAGCGTCAGGTTGTCCTGGAGCGAGGCGTCCAGGACCAGGCCCTGGCCCTTGCGGTCCTCGGGCACCAGCCCCAGCCCGGCCCGCATCGCGGCCCGGACGTCGCCGCTGGCCAGCCGCTCGCCGGCCACCTCGACGGTGCCGGCGTCGTAGCGGTCCACGCCGAAGACCGCCCGGGCGACCTCGGTGCGGCCGGCGCCGACCAGTCCGGCCAGGCCCACCACCTCGCCGGCCCGGACGTCGAAGTCGATGCCCTCGAAGACCGGCCGGGCCGCGCCGCCGCCGGTGCCCTTGGCGCCGTGCCGGGTCAGGCCCCGTACGCGCAGCAGCGGCGCGCCCGGCTCGTCGGGGCGGCGGCGGGGGTACTGCTCGGCGATGTCCCGGCCGACCATCAGCCGGATCAGCGCGTCCTCGCCGGTGCCGGCGGGCACCTCGTCGACCGAGCGGCCGTCGCGCAGCACGGTGACCCGGTCGCCGAGGGCGCCGATCTCGTCGAGGTGGTGGGTGATGAAGATGATGCCGACGCCGGCTTCGCGCAGTTCGCGGACGATGCCGAAGAGGGTCTCCACCTCTTCGGAGGTGAGCACCGCGGTCGGCTCGTCCATGATCAGCACGCGGGCGTCCAGGCTGAGCGCCTTGGCGATCTCCACCATCTGGAGCCGGGCGATGCCGAGTTCGGCGACCGGGGTGTTCGGGGAGACGTCGAGGCGCACCCGGCGCAGCAGGTCGGCGGCGCGGGCGCGCATGGTCTTCCGGTCGATCAGGCCGAGCGCGGTACGAGGTTGGCGGCCCAGGAAGATGTTCTCGGCGACGGTCAGCCCGGGGACGAGGTTGAACTCCTGGTAGATGGTGGCGATGCCGAGCCGTTCGGCGTCCTGCGCGGAGCGGATCTGCACCTCGCGGAGCCCGTCGGGCGCACCGGCCGGGCCGCCGCGGACGAGGATGCGGCCGGCGTCCGGGCGGTGGGCGCCGGAGAGCATCTTGATCAGGGTGCTCTTGCCCGCGCCGTTCTCGCCGAGCAGCACGTGCACCTCGCCGGCGCGCAGGCTCAGATCGACGCCGTCCAGCGCACGGACGCCGGGGAACGCCTTGGTCACCCCCTCGACGCGCAGCAGTTCGCGGCCGTCCGGTACGTCGTCGTTGACGCCGGTCATGCGCTGCCCCTCTCTCCTCGGTGTCTTCCTCGGCTGGCGGGTGGTCTGCGGGCGGTGCGCCCGCGCCGGGTCCCGACGGGCGGGCCGGGCGGGGCGGATCGGGCCGGTCCGGGCGCGGGGCCGGTGCGGCGGGCGGGTGCGGTCAGCGGGCCGGCGCCTCGCCGCAGGAGCGGCGCGGCACCAACCGGGCGGGCAGCAGCACGGATGCGGCGGGGCGGCCCTCGATCCGCTCCAGCAGGGTCCGCACGGCGGCCCGCCCGAGGTCGCGGGTGGGCTGGGAGATGGCGGTCAGCGGCGGGTCGGTGTGCGCGAACCACGGCACGTCGTCGTAGACCACCAGCGCCATGTCGTCGGGGACCCGCAGGCCGCGGGCGCGGAGTTCGTCCATCGCGCCGAGCGCCATCAGGTTGTCGGTGGCCAGCACGGCGTCCGGCGGTTCGGGGAGGTCCAGGAAGTCGCTCATCATCCGGCGTCCGCCGCTGGGTTGGAGGTCGGGGGTGGCGCCGACCCGCTCGTCGGGGAGCGCGATGCCGTGGTCGGCAAGGGCGTCGCGGAAGAGTTCCAGGCGTTCGTCGCCGGTGGGGGTGCCGGCCGGGGCGACGATGATCGCGGGGCGGCGGCGGCCGAGCGCGGCGAGGTGGGCGGCGAGGTCGGTGAGCGCGGCCCGGCCGTCGGCGCGGACGCAGGGCGCGTCGATGCCGGGGACGGCGCGGTCCAGCAGGACGAGCGGGGTGCCGGAGGCGACGACCTCGCGGAGCATCGCCGAGCCGGTGCCGGCCGAGCTGACCACCAGGCCGTCGATCCGGCGGTCGAGCAGGGTGCGGATGTAGTCGTCCTGCTGGGCGGGGCGTTCGCCGGCGTTGCCGATGACGAGGCTGTAGCCGAGGCCGCGGGCGGCGTCCTCGACGGCGTCGGCCAGCTCGGTGAAGAACGGGTTGGTGAGGTCGCTGATCACCAGGCCGAGCGCGCCGGTCCGGGCGGTGCGCAGGGCGCGGGCGACGCTGTTGGGGCGGTAGCCCAGTTCCCGTACGGCGGCGAGGACCCGTTCGCGGGTCTCGGCGACCGGGCTGTTGCCGTTGAGGACCCGGGAGACGGTGGCGACGGAGACCCCCGCCCGCTCCGCCACATCCTTGATGTTCGCCATGGCTCCGTTGCCACCCTGCCTCGTGTAATCGATTACGTGTGCCGCGCGAGGGCTACGAAATCGATTACACGGGTGATGCGTCAAGGCTCTGCGCAAGAATGTTGCCTGCGTCACAGCGGGCGCCGGGCTGGACCGCTGCCGGTGGCGGGGGAACGGCGGAGGGCCGCACCCCGGGTGGGATGCGGCCCTCGGTTGCCCGGTGCCGGGCGCGGCCCGTCAGGCCGCCCCGGTTCCTCCGGCCGCGTCGGCCGGGTCAGGCGACGGTCAGCGTGACCTCGATGTTGCCGCGGGTGGCGTGGGAGTACGGGCACACCTGGTGCGCCTTCTCCACGAGCTCCTTGGCGGTGGCCGCGTCGACGGTGGGGATCGACGCGATGATCTCGACCGCGAGGCCGAAGGCGCCGTCCGGGGTCTTGCCGATGCCGACCTTGGCGGTCACCCGGGAGCCGGTGACGTCGGCGTTCTCCCGACGGGCGACGACGCTGAGCGCGCCCTGGAAGCAGGCGCTGTAACCCGCCGCGAAGAGCTGCTCCGGGTTGGTGCCGGCGCCGCTGCCGCCCTGCTCCTTGGGCGGGTTGACGACGACGTCGAGCTTGCCGTCGTCGCTGGCGACGCGGCCGTCGCGGCCGTTCTCGGCGGTGGCGACGGCGGTGTAGACGACGTCGACGGTCTGGATGGACATACCGAATCCTCCTGTGGTTCGCCGCGACTCGCGCCCACGCATCGCGACGGCTTGCCGCCGAGCCTAACGGGCCGGGGCACCAGGGCGGGAGGCGAGTCTCACACTGCGGAGACCTCCGTCGCGGCGACCGGGCCGGACGGAGCCCGGGTGGGAACGGCGCCGGCCGCCCGGAGCAGGGCGGCCGTTTCCGGGTGCGGACCGGCCGGCGCCCGGTCCAGCGGTGCGAGGCCCGTGCCGTGGTCCTCGCGGAGCCGGGGATCGGCGCCGTGCGCGAGGAGTTCGCGCACCGCCGCCGTACGACCCCCGCAGGACGCGGCGCACAGCGGCGTGCCCTCGCTGCCGTGTCCGCTCTCGGCGTCGGGCGGCGCACCCGCCGCCGGCAGCACGCGGACGGTGTCGGCGGCACCGTGCACGGACGCCGCGTACAGCGGGGTGGTGCCGTCGGCGTCGGCCACCGCCGGATCGGCTCCGGCCCGCAGCGGCGCCGCCACCGGGCGGCCCCCCGCAACGCCGCTGCCGCGACAAGGCGGTTGGCGAGCTTCTTGCGCTGCCGGTTGTTCATGGGCGCGACACCACGGCCACGGGCCGGTGGGCGGGCGCCCGTGGGGGCGGGGCGGCCCACCGGGCACCGAGCCGAGGCCCGGTGCCCGGGGTCCGGGGTCCGGCCGCGGACGCGCCGGCCGGCCACCCCGCTCCCCCCCCCCCCGCGGTCCGGGCCTCAGTCCGCCAGGCTCACGATCATCTTCCCGGTGTTGGCGCCGCGGAGCATGCCGAGGAACGCCTCGACGCCGTTCTCGATGCCGGAGACCTTGGTCTCGGAGTACTTCAGCTCACCGGAACGGATCCAGCCGGAGACCTCCTCGACGAACTGCGGCTGGAGCGCCTGGTGGTCGCTCACCAGCAGGCCCTCCAGCCGGAGGCGCTTGCCGATCACCAGGGCCAGATTGCGCGGGGCGGGGCTCGGCTCGGTGGCGTTGTACATCGAGATCATGCCGCAAATGGCCGCCCGGCCATGGACGTTGAGCGTGCTGATGGCGGCTTCGAGGTGGTCGCCGCCGACGTTGTCGAAGTAGACGTCGATGCCGTCGGGGGCGGCGGCCTTGAGCTGCTCGGTGACGTCGCCGTTCTTGTAGTTGAAGGCGGCGTCGAAGCCGTACTCCTCGGTGAGCAGGCGGACCTTCTCGTCGGAGCCGGCGGAGCCGATGACCCGGGAGGCGCCCTTGAGGCGGGCGATCTGCCCGACCTGGCTGCCCACCGCACCGGCCGCGCCGGAGACGAAGACGGCGTCGCCCTCCTTGAACTCGGCGACCGCCAGCAGGCCCGCGTACGCGGTCAGGCCCGGCATGCCGAGGACGCCGAGGTAGGCGGTGAGCGGGGCGAGCGAGGCGTCCACCTTCGCGACCCGGTCGGCGCCGAGGACGGCGTGCGAGCGCCAGCCGAGGCCGTGCAGGACGTGGTCGCCGACGGCGAAGCCCTCGGCACGCGAGGCGAGGATCTCGCCGACCGCGCCGCCGTCCATCGGCTGGTCCAGCTGGAAGGGCGGGACGTAGGACTTCACGTCGTTCATCCGGCCGCGCATGTACGGGTCGACGGAGAAGTGGAGGTTCTTGACGAGGATCTGGCCGTCGGCGAGCTCGGGCAGCGCGGCCTCGCGCAGCGCGAAGTCGTCGGGGGTGGGCCAGCCCTCCGGGCGGGCGACGAGGTGCCATTCGCGACTGGTCGTCGGCAGCGGTGCGGACATGAGCGTGAACCTCCAAATGCTTCAGTTACTGAAACAATAATGCACCTGAATATTTCATACTGTCAAGCAATTGGGTATCCTGGTGTGTATGACAGCGCGCCCAGACCCTCTGACCGTCGAGGTGGTCGACCTCATCGGCACCGTCGTCGCCCGCTACCACGAGGAGTACGAGCGCGCCGCGGCCGAGCACTCCCTCACGGGTGCCCAGGCCCGGCTGCTGCGCCTGCTGGCGATGGAGCCGATGCCGATGCGCAAGCTCGCGCAGTGCCTGAAGTGCGAGCCGTCCAACGTCACCGGCATCGTGGACCGCCTGGAGTCCCGCGGCCTGGTGGAGCGCCGCCCCGACCCGACCGACCGCCGGGTCAAGCTGGCCGTCCCCACCGACGAGGGCCGAGCGACGGCCGACCGGCTGCGCACGTCGCTGGACTTCGCCCGCCAGCCGCTCGGCCGGTTGACGGTCGCCGAGCGCACCCTGCTCAAGCAGCTGCTCCAGCGGATGCTGGGCGTCGAACCGGAAGTGCCGGAGGCGCCCGGGACGGGTCGGGAAGCCGGGGAGCGCCGCCGAAGCGAGGGGTGAGGAGCCGTCCCGGGTCGAGGGGCGGGCGGGGCCGGGGAACGGCGCCTGCGGAGTGCGCGCGGCACCGGCCGGCGCCCGCGGCGGATGACCGAATTGGCCCAGGCACAGCGCGGCCGAGTGTCCCAGATGGACGGGCCGGTGACGCCTTAACCTGGACCGCATGACGCACCAGAACCCCAGCCGCCCCACCGTCGACTTCTACTTCGACCCCATCTGCCCGTTCGCCTGGATCACCTCCCGCTGGATCCTGGAGGTGGAGAGCCTCCGGGACATCGACCTGCGGTTCCGGGTGATGAGCCTGTCCGTGCTCAACGAGGGCCGCGAGGACCTCCCCGAGAAGTACCGCGAACTGCTGGACGCCGGCTGGGGCCCGGTGCGGGTGTGCATCGCCGCCGCCCAGGAGCACGGGGAAGAGGTGCTGCGCGACCTGTACACCGCGCTCGGCACCCGGATCCACAAGGAGGGCCGGGAGGACACCGCGGCCGTCATCGAGGAGGCGCTCGCCGAGGTCGGGCTGCCCACCGAGCTGGCCCGCGCCGCCGAGCAGGACACCTACGACGACGCGCTGCGCAAGAGCCACCACGAGGGCATGGACCCGGTCGGCGAGGACGTCGGCACGCCCACGATCCACATCGACGGGGTGGCGTTCTTCGGCCCCGTCCTGATGGCGATCCCCCGGGGCGAGGACGCGGTGCGGATCTTCGACGGGGTCCGCCTGCTCGCCGGCTACGACCGGTTCTTCGAGCTCAAGCGGACCCGTACCGGGGAATTCGACTTCAGCTGACGTCAGTTGACGGCGGCGGGTGCGGCGGCCCGGTGGGTGCCGTCCGCCGCCGTACCCGTCTCCCCGCCCTCGTCCGTCGGCGTGCGCAGACCGCGCAGCAGCACCACCGCCAGGACCGCGGCCGCGGCCATCACGCCCGCGGCGCACAGGGCGGCGGCGTGCAGCCCGTGCATGAAGGCGTCCCGGGCGGCGGACACCAGGGCATGGCCGACCCGGTCCGGGAGGTGGGCGGCGACCTCCAGGGCGCCGGCCAGGGTCTCGTGTGCCGCGTCGGCGGCCCCCTTCGGGAGGCCGGCGGGCAGCGCGCCCTCGATGTCGTCGCCGTAGACCGCGCTCCCGATGGTGCCGAGGATCGCCATGCCCAGGGCGCCGCCCAGTTCGGTGCCCGACTCCAGGACCGCCGAGGCGGAACCGGCGCGCTCGGGCGGGGCGGCGCCGAGGGCCAGTTCGTTGCCGAGCGACATCACCGCCACCAGACCGCTGGCGTAGACCGCGGCGCCGCCCAGGACGAACCACAGCGGCGAGGACGCCTCCAGCCGGGACAGCCAGAGGAAGCCGCCGGCCGCGAGGACGAAGCCGGCGGCGACCAGGTAGGCGCGGTCCAGGCGCCGGGCGAGCGCGGCGGACAGCGGCGCGATCGCGCCGACGGCGAGGGACGGCACCATGTGCCACAGCGCGGCCCGCAACGGGCTCATGCCCCGTATGGTCTGGAGGTACTGGGTCAAGAACACGGCACAGCCGACGACCGTGAACATCGCCAGCAGGTTCATCAGGACCGAGCCGCTGAACCCACGGTGCCGCAGGAGCTCCAGGTCGAGCATCGGATGGCGGGCGGTGCGCTGCCGCAGGACGAAGGCCGCGGCCGCCAGCACGCCGACGACCAGGGCGGCGACCGGCAGCACGGCCACGCCGTTCCGGGCGATCTCCTTGACGCCGTAGACGACCGGCAGCATCGCCGCCAGGGAGAGCACCGACCCCAGGAGGTCGAAGCGGCCGGCGGCGGGGTTCTTGAACTCCGGGAGCAGCAGCGGGCCGCAGATCAGCAGCAGTGCCATCGCGGGGGTGTTGACCAGGAAGACCGAGCCCCACCAGAAGTGCTCCAGCAGCGCCCCGCTGAGCACCGGGCCGATGGCGATGCCGCCGGTCACCGCCGCCGACCAGATGGCGACGGCCTTGCCGCGCTGCCGCTCGTCGGGGAAGAGGTTGCGGATCATGGCGAGGGTGGACGGCATCAGGGTGGCGCCGCCGACGCCGAGCAACGCCCGTGCGGCGATGAGCATTTCGGCACTCTGCGCGTATGCGGCCAGGCAGGAGGCGAGGCCGAAGAGCACGGCGCCGGTCAGCAGCAGCCGGCGGCGGCCGATGCGGTCGCCGAGCGCACCCATGGTGATCAGCAGGCCGGCGAGGACGAAGCCGTAGACGTCGAGGATCCACAGCTGTTGGACGGCGCTGGGCTCCAGTTGGGCCGACAGGAACGGCACGGCGAAATAGAGGACCGAGACGTCCATCGAGACGAGCAGACAGGGCAGCAGGAGGACGACCAGGGCGATCCACTCCCGGCGGCCCGCCTTCGGCACGGGCGCACCCGGCACCGTGGAGGTATACGCAGTAAACGACATGGCGGACAGCGTAGGCACCCGGGGTTTACGACACAAACACCTTGCGGCACTTGGGGATTGGGGTTCGTCACACTAGTGCACCTCGGTGAGGACGAGGGTGCCCGCGGCGCCGCTGCTACGCTCGACGGCGCGGAAAACCCGGGGAGAACCCCTCGGTGCACTAGTACGGAGGTCGTCGCGTGAACCAGTCCGCACCACCGCCCTACCGACAGATCGCGGACGCCGTCCGGGCCCGCGTCGACGCCGGCGAACTGGCCCCCGGCGACCGGGTGCCGTCGACCCGGCGGATCACCCAGGAGTGGGGCGTGGCGATGGCGACCGCCACCAAGGCGCTCGCCGCGCTGCGCCAGGAGGGCGTCGTCCGGGTCGTACCGGGAGTGGGGACGGTGGTCGCCGCACGGGGCAACCAGGGCAGCGCTCCTGACGGCCGGTCATCCGGGACGGAGGCGGCCCCCGGGGGCGCGTCGCGGGGACGGTCCGCGCGGGAGGGCGACGGGGCGCTGACGCGCGAGCGGATCGTCCGGGCCGGGATCGAGGTCGCCGACGGAGAGGGACTGCGGGCCCTTTCCATGCGCCGGGTGGCGGCGGAGTTCGGGGTCTCCTCGATGGCGCTCTACCGCCATGTCGGCGGCAAGGACGAGCTGGTGATGCAGATGGCGGACGCCGCGTTCGCCGAGGTGCGACTGCCGGAACCGGCGCCGACCGGCTGGCGGGACCGGATGGAGGCGGGCGCCCGGCTCCAGTGGGCGCTCTACCGGCGGCACCCCTGGCTCGCCCAGTATCTGTCGATCAGCCGGCCGCAGCCGATGCCGCGGGCGATGGCGGTCATCGAGTGGACCATGGCGCGGGTCGAGGGGATGGACCCGACGACGCTGCTGCACATGTCGGTGACGCTGCTGAACCACGTGCGCGCCACCGCCGCGGTGTTCGAGGACGACCTGGAGGCCGAGCAGCACACCGGGATGGACCGGGACCAGTGGATGGCCGCCATGGAACCGGCCTACGAGCGCATCCTGCGATCCGGTGGGTATCCGATGTACGCGGGGGTGGACGGGCTGGAATCGGACGCGGTGACCCTGGACACCCTCTTCGAGTTCGGGCTCGCGCGGCTGCTGGACGGGATGGGGCTGCTGGTGGAGGGGCGGCGGGGGGAGGGCGGGGGGCCTAGGGGGTGACCTAGGGGGTGGGCGAACACATCCCGTAGGGGATGCGGACGCCCCCTTCGGGGCCACAACGCGGCGCGGTGGGGAGGTATTCCGGCGGGACGCGGCGGAGAAGTACGCCGACGGAACACGGCCGCAAGGCGCTCCGACGGCACGCGGCCGGGGCATTCCGACGGAGCGCAGCCGGGAGGTGCGCCGGCGGAGCGCAGCCGGGGCATTCCCACGGAATGCAGCCGGGAGGTGCACCGGCGGGGCGCGGCGCGGCGGGAAGGTACGCCGGCAGTCCCCCGCCCCGGTCCGCCGTCAGCCGAGTTTTCCGCGTAACCGCTGGGCGCGCAGGACCAGTTCGAGTTCAAAGCGGCGGTCGGGGTCCTCGACGTCGTCGCCCCACAGTTCGCGGATCTGGCGGAGGCGGTAGCGGACGGTCTGCGGGTGGACGCCGAGGCGGGCGGCGATCTCGGGGGCACCGCCGCGGGTCTCCAGCCAGGCGAGCAGGGTCTCGGCGAGCCGCCGGCCATGGGAGGGGCCGCAGTGCTCCAGCGGGGCGAGGCGGCGGCGGGTGAGGTCCTCGATCAGTTCACCGGGCGGCAGCAGCACCAGCGCCTCGGTGTGCTCGGTGCATCGCAGCAGCTCACCGGCGGGCAGCAGTCCGCGCTCCATCAGGTCGACCGCGGAGGCCGCCCAGCGCAGCGACTTCCCGGCGTCCAGCAGCGGCACGGCGGGCCCGATGGCGCCCGACCAGCCTGCCGCGGCGCGGGAGAGCAGTTCGCTGCGGCCGGGGGCGTCCGGGTCCGGCACCACCAGGCGGGGCCGTTCGCACTCCATGTCGAGCAGGATGCCGTCCGCCACCGCGGGCGCCACCGCCTCCCGGTCCGGGCGCAACAGCACCGCCACCGCGACCCGTTCGGGCAGCGGCCAGCCGACCAACCGGGCCCGTTCGGCGAGCAGCGGACGGGGATCCCCCGGTTCCGTCGCGGGGGCGGGGAGGGGCGGGTCGCCGGGATCCGGGACGCTCGGCAGGGCGCCGTCCCGGTGGCGGCGACGGCCGTCCCGGGTCGCCGGATCCGGGTCCGCGAACAGCTGGTCCATCAGGCGGCGCTGCATCCGCAGCCGCTCGCCGGCCTGACGGGCCGCGGCCTCCGCGTAGCCGCGGACGGACTCGGCGACCAGCCCGTCGAGGTACTCGAAGCCGGACTCGGCCAGTTCGTACATCGCGGGGGCGGGGATGGCGACCTCCTGGCCGATCTCCGCCAGTCGCCGCCAGGCCAGGCGCACGCCCAGCCGGTAGATCGCCTGGAGGACGTCCAGGCTGCGGCCCTGGATCACCTCGCCGCGGCCGAACTCCTGGAAGACGCGCGGGTGGACGTGCGGCCGGTCCAGGCCGGCGGTGAGGTGCCCGACGAACTGCTCCAGGGACTGCCGGATGCCGACCAGGGCCCGCGGCTCCCCCGACCCGTCGGGGATCAAAGGGAGTTGGGGGTACTCCCGGCGGATCTCCCGGAAGATCTCCTGCGCCAGCGCGGGCACTTCCTCCAGCGCCAGGGCGGCGAACCGGTGCACCTGATAGGGCGGCACCTCCCGCCACGCAGAGCGGACCGCGGTCACCACTGCGGCGGCCCTTACGCGCCGGGCCGGCCGAAGGTCACCAGCGGTACGTTCGGCTGCTCGGGCGTGGCCTCCAGGGCGGCGACGATGCCCAGTGCGGCGCCCACGGCCAGGGCGGCGGCGGCCAGGGCGGTCAGCGCGGCGGCGAGCGTGCGGTGCATGGCGCGGCGATCCCTTCGTCGGCAGCCGGTACCGGGAGAGCGGCGCGAGCGGTACCGGGAGAGCGGAACAGAGGAGCACGTCGGCAGGCGTACGGCCGCGGGGCGGACGGCCCTGCGGCCCCGCGGCCCGCAGGGCCCAACGGCTCGGGAGACCGGCGGCGGTGCCGCGTTCCCACCGCGCGGCGCCGCTTCGGTCGTGGTGCCTGCCGAGTGTGGAAGGGCATTGACGCGCTGTCAAGGGTTCGCTTACGTTCCCGGCCCATGGCGCCGCGTCGCGGCGCCGCACGTGCACCAGGGCGTGTTCCCCCACCGCTTCCAGGAGTGCTCGTATGCGTCAATCCAGATATCCCGGCTCTTCCGCCGCCGACTCCGATTCCCCCTCTCCCTCCCCCGTACCCCGCACCGCCTCGCCGCTCTCCCTGGCGCTCCTCGGCGCCGGCGTGTTCCTGCTGGTGCTGGCCCCGCTGCTGATCTGGTACGTGACGCCGCGGGCCGCGGTCACCCCCGTCGACGTGGACGTCACCACGGTCTTCACCGGCACCGGCAGCTACTTCGACACCGACGCGCTGACCACCCGGGACGGGCAGCGGATCACCATCACCCGGCACGTGCTGGGCGACGTCGCGGCCAGCGAGCAGAGCGGGCGGGCGGTCTGGGACGTGTCCACGGCGGTCGACACCCCGCGGACGCTGCCCCTTAAGGACCCGCGCAGGGCGTTCCAGTGGACCACCGGCCGCTGGGTCACCGACCGGCGCAGCAACGCCCCGGTGCACTGCTGCGGGGAGAGTCCCACCCGCTTCGACGGGGACGCCTACCTGAAGTTCCCTTTCTCGGTGGAGAAGAAGACCTACCGCTGGTGGGACGACACCCTCGGCGCGGCCGTCCCGCTCCGCTTCGCCGGCACCACGCAACTGCGGGGGATCACCGGCTACCGCTTCACCGGGACCGTGCCGGCCACCCGGACCGGCACCCGGCAGGTCCCCGGGCGGCTGGTCGGCCGCCCGGGGCAGGGCCAGATCCAGGCCGAGGAGTGGTACGCCAACACCGGGATCGAGCTGGTCGTCGAGGAGCGCACCGGGCGGATCGTCGACGCGTCGATCTCGCCGGTCAAGACGCTGCGGGCACCCGGCGCCCGGCGGGACGCGGTCGTGCTGCTGCGGGCCCGGAACCTGGCGTTCACGCCCGCCACCCGCCGGGCGCAGATCGCCCTGGCGCGGGCCGACAGCGGGAAGTTGGCCCTGGTCGGACGGACGCTGCCGACCGCCGCCGGCGCGGCCGGCGGGGTGCTCGCGGTGGCCGGCGGGGTGCTGGTGGCCCGCGGGCGGCGCGGTGGCCGATTCTCAGCGGCGTGAGGACGCAACGGGCGGGAGCGGAGCGGATTTTGTCACCCCGGTGAGTAGCCGCGGGCCCGCCCCGGCGCGAACACTGTGCCTCCCACCGGGAACACGCCCCCGCACGCCCCGTACCGACCGTCCCCCGCCCGCTCGCACACCCACCCGTCCCCGTACGTCTCCGCACGACCCGCACGACCCGCACGACTCAGCACGCAGTACGTCCCCCACCGCAGGTACCGCACCCTGAGACGAGTTGGATCGCACATGCCCCAGCATGTCCCCCCCTCCCCTCCGCTACCCGCCGCGTCCCCGGCACCGCCGGCACCCCGTGCACCGGCCGCGGCCGCCGCTCCGGCCGCCGGCGCCGCCCCGCTCCCCCGCCGGATCGTGTTCCTGGCCCGCCGCGACCTGGGCAACCCCGCCGCCGGCGGCTCCGAACTGCTGGTGGACCGGATCGCCGACGGGCTCACCGCCCACGGCCACCAGGTCACCCTGCTGTGCGGCGGACCGGCCTCCGACCGCGGCTACCGGGTCGTCTCGGCGGGCGGCGACGCCGGCCACTTCCTGCGCGTCCCCCGCCAGGTGGCGCGCCGGGCCGGCGGCTGCGACCTGCTGGTCGAGGTCTGCAACGGCATGCCCTACCTCGCGCCGCTGTGGCACCGCGGCCCGACGCTGTGCCTGGTCAACCACGTCCACACCGACCTGTGGCGGATGCGCTACCCGGCGCCCGCCGCCCGGCTCGGCCGCCGCCTGGAGCGCTGGGCGCTGGCCGGCACCCACCGCGGCAACCTGATGGTCGCGGTGTCCGACTCGACCGCCGCCGCCCTTCAGGAACTCGGCGTCGCGCCCGACCGGATCCGGCTCGTCCACAACGGCGTGGAGGAACCCGGTCCGCTCGTCCCCGAGGCCCCCGAGCCGCTGTTCCTGGCCATGGGCCGGCTCGTCGAGTACAAGCGGATCGATCTGCTGCTGCGGCTGTGGGAACGGGTCCGTCCGGTCACCGGCGGCCGGCTGGTGATCGTCGGCGACGGCCCGGAGCGCGCCCGGCTGACCGCGCTGGCCGGCCCCGGCGTCACCTTCACCGGCCGGATCTCCGAACAACGCAAACACCAACTGCTTTGCTCGGCCTGGCTGTTGCTGCACCCCTCCCTCGTCGAGGGCTGGGGCCTGGTGGTGATGGAGGCCGCCGCGCGCCGCACCCCCACCATCGGCTTCGACGTCCCCGGCCTGCGGGACTCCGTCGAGGACGGCACCACCGGACTGCTGGCTCGCGGCGAGAGCGCCTTCGCCGCGCACTGGTGCACCCTGGGCCTGAGCGCCCGCCGGCGGCACGCGCTGGGCGCCGCGGCGGCCGACCGCGCCGCCCGCTTCAGATGGAGCCGGACCGTCCGCAGCTTCCGGGCGGTCGCCGCGGAGGCGTACCTGCGGCCGCTCCCCGGGCGGTGACCGCCCCGTGCGCGACCCCTCGCTGCGCAGGTCCCTGGCCCTCTTCCGGGCCTTCCTGAACGAACCGACCGACCCCGAACACTGCTACCGGCTGCTCGCCCGGGACGCCGCCGACCAGGTCGAACGCCATATCCCGCTGCACGGCGCGGTGGTCGCCGACGTCGGCGGCGGCAGCGGCCACTTCACCGAGGAGTTCCGCCGCCGCGGCGCCCACGGCTACCTCTTCGAACCCGACCCCGCCGAACTCACCGCCCGCGGCCGGACCCCCGACGGCGCGGTGCTCGCCGACGGCTACCTGCTGCCGCTCGCCGACGGCACCGCCGACGTCTGCTTCTCCTCCAACGTCCTGGAGCACGTCGCCGACCCGCAGACCTTCCTCAGCGAACTGGTGCGGGTCACCCGCCCCGGCGGCCTGATCTACGTGGCGTTCACCAACTGGCTCTCCCCCTGGGGCGGCCACGAGACCGCCCCCTGGCACTACCTCGGCGCCGAACGGGCCCGCCGCCGCTACCACCGGCGCACCGGCCGCCCCGCCAAGCACACCCTGGGCGAGAACCTCTTCGCCGTGCACGTCGGCCGCACCCTGCGGCAGGTCCGGGCCCGGGACGACGTCGCGGTGGTCACCGCCCGCTCCCGCTACGCGCCGTTCCTCGCCGAGACCATCCCCCGCCTCCCCGGCGTCCGCGAGATCGCCACCTGGAACCTCCTCCTCATCCTCCGGCGGTTGCCATGACCCAGACGCTGAAGATGTCCCCGTCCCCCGGAGCGCCCGACGCCGGCGGCACCCCGGCCACCGCCCCCGCGCCACCGCCCGACACGCCCCGGCGCCGGCGCTGGCTGCTGGCGTTCTGGGCCGCCGTGCTGGTCGCGTTCCTGGCACCCTCGCCGGGGAAGATGACGTTCGAGACCAAGCTGGGGGTGGCCGCCGCCCCCGGGCGGTTCCTCGCCGACCTCGGCCACATGTGGCACGACCGGGCCGGCTTCGGCGGCCTCGCCGACCAGTACATCGGCTACGCCTTCCCCTCCCTCCCGTATTACGGCGCGGCCCACGTCGTCCACCTGCCCGTCTGGCTCGCCGAACGGCTGTGGATGTCGCTGATCGTCACCACCGCCTTCTGGGGCGCCCTGCGGCTCGCCGAACGGTTCCGCGCCGGCACCCCGCCGACCCGGCTCCTGGGCGCCGCCTGCTACGCCCTGTGGCCCGCCTTCACCCTCGTCATCGGCTCCACGTCCGCCGCCGCGCTGCCCGGCGCGGTGCTGCCCTGGGTGCTGCTGCCGCTCACCGACCCGCGACGGGGCCCCCGCACCGCGGCGACCCGTTCGGCCCTGCTGATCCCCTGCATGGGCGGCGTCAACGCGGCCTCCACCCTGGCCTCCCTGCTGCCCGCGCTGCTGTATCTGCTCTCCCGTACGGGACCGCGCCGCCGCGCCCTGCTCACCTGGTGGCTGCCGGGCGTCGCGCTGGCCACCGCCTGGTGGGCGATCCCGCTGCTCCTCCTGGGCCTGCACGGCGAGAACTTCATGCCGTTCATCGAACAGGCCGACACCACCACCGGCACCATGTCCGCCACCGAACTGCTGCGCGGCGCCGGCAACTGGGTCGGCTACCTCAACTTCGGCAAACCCTGGCTGCCCGCCGGCTGGACCCTGACCGGGAACGCCGTCGCCGTCGCCGGCTCGGCCCTGGCCGCCGCCCTGGGCCTGGCCGGCCTGGCCCGCCGCGACCTGCCCGAACGCCGCTGGCTGCTGCTCACCGTGCTGACCGTCGCCCTGATCACCCTGGCCGGCTACGGCGGCACCCTCGGCGGCCCCCTGCACGGCCCGTGGCAGGACTGGCTGAACGGCTGGCTGCGCCCGTTCCGCAACATCTACAAGTTCACCCCCGGCCTCGGACTGGCCCTCGCCCTGGGCCTGACCCACCTGCTGGCCGCCGTCCGGTGGACGGGCACCGGGCGGCGCGCCACCCGCCCGGCCGCCGCCCGCCGACTGCCCGCCGCCGTCGCCGCGCTGCTGGTCCTGCCGGCCCTCGCCCTGCCGTACCTCAACGGCAACGTCCTCCAGCCCGGCGCCTTCACCCAACTCCCCACCTACTGGCGGCAGACCGCCGACTGGCTCAAGGACCACACCCACGGCAGCCGCTCCCTGGTCGTCCCCGCCACCGCACACGGCCTGTTCACCTGGGGCTCCCCCATCGACGACCCCCTCGACGTACTCGCCCGATCCCCCTGGGCGCAGCGCGACTTCGTGCCCTTCGGGACCCCCGGCTCGCGCCGCGCCCTGGACGCCGTCGAACAGGCGCTGCTCACCGGTGCCGAGGTCCCCGGCCTGCGCGACTACCTGCACCGGGCCGGCATCCACGACGTCGTCGTCCGCAACGACCTCGACCCCGACCAGATCGGCTACGTCCCCCCGCAGACCGTCGAACGCACCCTGGAGGCGTCCGGCTACCGCAAGGCCGCCGCCTTCGGCCCGCTCACCACCGGCGGCCGGATCCCCGCCGAAGCCCCCCTCCAGGTGCAGGGCCTCTACCCGCGCCAACGCTCCGTCGAGGTCTACCGACCGCAGGGCGTCCCCGAACCGGGCCCCGTCACCGCCCCCGCCGCCGCGGACACCGCCCAGCTCAGCGGCGGGCCGGAAGCCCTCCTCCAGCTCTCCGCCGACCCCGCGCTGCGCAACCGTGCCACCGTCCTGTCCGGCGACCGCCACCCCGGCCTCGGCACCCCGCCGCTCCAGCTCACCGCCGACGGGCTGCGCCGCGCCGACACCCGCTTCGGCCTGGTCAACAGCAACACCTCGTACACCTACACCGCCGACGAGACCAACCTCCCCGGCAGCCTCCAGGACCCCGGCCGCCCACCGCGGCAGATCCTCCCGACCTCCGGCATCGACCACCAGACCACCGCGGTGCTCCGCGGCGCCGCCTCCGTCACCGCCTCCTCCAGCGGCAACTGGCTCTTCCACCTGCCGCAGTACGACCCGGTCAACGCCTTCGACGGCAACCCCGACACCGCCTGGGCGGAGGGCAGCGCCGGCAACCCCGTCGGCCAGTGGATCCGCATCGCCTTCACCAACCCCACCACCATTCCCGCGAGCCTCTCCGTCACCCCGCTGCGCGGCGACGGACTCCGCGCCGCCCCCACCGCCGTCCGCGTCCAGACCGACCGCGGCAGCGCCGACAGCACCCTCCGCCCCGACGGCTCCCGCCAGCAGATCAAGGCGCCCCCGGGCAGGGCGGCCTGGCTCCAACTCACCATCCGCGGCTCGCAGAACCCGCGCGCCGGCCTCTCCGGCGCCGGCTTCACCGAGATCTCCATCCCCGGCGTCCAGGTCACCCGGCTGCTCCAACTCCCCACCGACGCCACCCGATCCGACTCCCCCTCCCAGGTCATCTCCCTCCACCGCGGCAGCGACCCCGGCGGCCTCTCCCCCGTCTCCGCCGAGATCGGCCTGCACCGCCAGTTCAGCACCGGCCGCACCGCCCCCTACACCGTCTCCGGCACCGCGCTCGCCGTCCCCGGCACCGCCCTCGACCGGCTCCTGGACAAGGTCGCCCCCGAACAGAAGGACCGCATCACCGCCACCGCCGACTCCACCAGCTTCGGCTTCGGCCAGTCCCTCAGCCCCCGCAACCTCGTCGACGGCGACCTGACGACGGCCTGGATCGCCGGCGACAAACCCACCCTCCACCTGCGCTGGCCCGGCAAGAAGAAGATCGACCAGATCGTGCTGGCCGCCGCCGGCGGCATCTCCACCCGCCCCGAGCAGATCCAGCTCGACTCCCCCTACGGCGCGGCCACCGCCGGCGTCGACGAGAACGGCCTGGCCCGCTTCGACCCGATCACCACCGACCGCCTCGACATCACCATCAGCAAGGTCAAGGAACTCACCCTCAGCAACCCCGTCGCCGGCCAGGCCCTGCAACTCCCCGTCGGCCTCAGCGAGGTCTACATCCCCGCCCTCGACGCCTACCGCACCCCGCGCCCGGCCCCCAACAAGCGCTTCGCCCTCCCCTGCGGCCAGGGCCCGGCGCTCGCCGTCGACGGCATCCTGTACGCCAGCCGGGCCAGCGGCTCGATCCGCGACCTCACCGACCGCCGCCCCATCGACGTGCAGCTCTGCGGTCCCGCCGTCACCGACGGTCGGCTGCTGCTGCGCGCCGGCCAGCACCGCGTGGAGGCCGGCGACCAGGGCCCGTTGGCGATCACGGACGTGACATTGGGCCGAGGACCGGCGGCCGCGGCCATGTCGCCCTCGGTGAACACCCGGTCGTCCGCCGACGCCCGGTCGTCCGCCGACGCGCGCTCGTCCGCCGGACCGCGGTCCTCCACCGACGTCCGGCCTCCTGCCGACGCGCGGTCCACCGACACCCCCGACACGGCACGGACCCCCGACAGCGCACGGGCCGTCGCGGCCGAAGACTGGACCGGCGACCACCGCACCGTCACCATCGGCGCCGGCCCGGCCGCCTACCTCCAACTCCACGAGAACGCCAACGACGGCTGGCACGCCACCCTCGACGGCCGGGAACTCGCCCCGCTCCGCGTGGACGGCTGGCAACAGGCGTTCCTCGTCCCGGCCGGCGCCGGCGGCACCGTCACGCTCTCCTACGCCCCGGCCACCTCCTACGACACGGGCCTCGTCGCCGGCGCGCTGGGCATCGTCGCGCTCCTCGCCTCCGCCCTGATCCGCCGCACCCGCCCCACCCCGGGCACCCCGCCCGCCGCGCCGCCGCAACCGCCCGCCCCGTCCTGGGTCCTGGGCACGCTGGCCCTGACCGCGGTGGTGGCCCTGGCGGCCGGGCCGTACGCGCTGATCGTCGCGCCGCTGGCCCTGGTGGCCCGCCTCCGGCCGCGAGCACTGGTACCGCTGGCCGGCACCGCGATGCTCGCGGCCGGCATCACCGCCGCCGTCGGCGCGGGCCACCCCGCCGCCGACCACGAGGGCGCCTTCAGCGGGCTCGCCCAGGCCCTGGCCCTGCTGGCACTCGCGGCAGCCGTCGTCACCCTGCCGACGCCCGCACCCGACACCTCCGCCACGGCCGACGCCCCACCACCGGACGTTGTCGCCCCACCGCCCGACGCTGCCGTCCCACCACCGGACGCCGGCACGGTACCCCCGGCCACCAGCCGGCCCCCTGCCACCAGCCAGGAGGACACCTCACGATGACCGCCCTGGAACCAGCCCGACCGGTCCAACCGGTCCAACCGGCTCAACCGGCTCAACCGGCTCAACCGGCTCAAGACGACCCGCCGAGGAGTCGGGGCGTCCACCCCCGCACCACCGCACCCGCCCGTCCTCACCACCCCGCGCGCATCCCGTTCCCCCTGGTGGACGAGATCTCCCGGCACTGCCTGGAGGACGACGAACCGGAGACCGTCCACATAGAGGTGCACCTCCCCGGCCGACTCGACCACGAACGGCTGCGCACCGCGTTCCACCAAGCCCTCGCCCGCCATCCGCGCGTCCTGATGCGCCAGGTGCCGACCCGCTGGTGGCACCGCCACTACACCTGGCAGCTCACTTCGGCCCCGGACGTGGACGCGGTCGTCTTCCCGCCGCCGGGCCCCGACGCCCTCGCCCATGCCCGGGCCCGTGCGCTCACCGACTGCCCTCCCCTGGACGCCTCGCCCCCCGTCCGCCTGGAGGTCATCGAGCCCGCGCACGCCGCCCCCGTCGACGACCGTCGACCAGCGGCCCCCTCCGCCGGCACCGTGCTGCTGCTCACCCTCCACCACACCGCCCTGGACGGCCCGGCCTGCCTCCGCATCCTGGCCACCGCCGCCGAACTGTACGCCGGGTCCACAGGCCCGGCCGGGTCAACAGAACCGGCGGGCCGTACAAGCCCATCCGGGCCGGCAGATCCGCCCGAGCCGCCCACCCATCCCACCCATCCCACTCACCCCACCCATCCACCTCACCCACCTCATCCGCCCTATCCACCGCAACTGCCTGGCCGCTCCCGCCCGGGACTCCTCACCCGCCCGGCCCGCCTCGCCCCCGACCACTCCACGCCACCCACCAACCCGACGACCAGCAGCACCAGCAGCACCAGCGGCAGCGGCAACGGCAACGGCAACGGCATGCTCCTCACCGAACTCTCCGTCCCCACCCGCCCCCCACACCCCACCGGCGAACGGCCCCCCTACACCGTCAACGACCAACTCCTGGTCGCCACCTACCTGATGGCCGCCCGCTGGAACCAGCTCCACGACCGCCCCGCCGCCCCCGTCGTCATCACCATGCCCATCGACGACCGCTCGCGAGGCCCCCACATGCCCATCGGCAACGGCACCCGCCTCGCCGCCGTCCCCTTCCCGTCCACCACACCACCCCTCACGCCACACACCAGCCCGGGCGTTGCTCCCCGCACCACCTCGACCCCCACCCCCCTCACCCGTCTCCTGCACCACACATCCGCCCATACCCGGGCCCTGAAGTCGACCACTCCCCGTTCCCCGCTCGGCCTGCCCGCCGCCGTGCTGGCCTCCCTCCCCCTCCCCGTCGGGCCCCGTCGAGCCCTCACCCGTGCCCTCCGCTCCCTCGCCGCCCCCTGGACGCCCACCACCCTCCTCTCCAACATCGGCCGCGTCCCGTACCCCCTGGACTTCGGCGAAACGGGCGGCCGGGCGACCGCGGTGTGGTTCTCCGCGCCGGCCCGGATGCCCCGCGGTCTGAGCATCACCACCGCCGCCACCTGCGACGGGGACCGCATCCACCTCGCCCTCCGCTGGTCCCGCGCCCTCCTCGACGAGGCCGCCGCCACCCGCCTGCTCGACCTCTTCCGCTCCTCCCTCGCCGCCACCGCCTGGCCCCCGACCGCCGCACCCGCCACCCGGCCCCCGGGAACCGCCCCCGCGCCAGGCCCCGTCCCCCCGGCGGAAGAAGGCGGCACCCCATGACCACCACCCCCCTTCGGAGCTTCTACGAGAACCCCGCGGTGCCGGTCGCGTCCGGCGACGCCCGCAGCCGACGACAGGCCCGGCTCCTGGCGCGCGCCCTCGGCCCCGTACACGCCGGCGCGCCGCCCGCCACCGTCCTGGACATCGGCTGCGGCGACGGCACCGCGGCGGCCACCGCCGCCGACGTCCTCACAGGTCACCGCGTCATCGGCGTCGACTGGTCCCAGGACGCCCTCCGCCGCGCCGCCACCCACATCGGACACGTCGTACGCGGCGAACTCACCGACGGCGGGCTCCCGTTCGCCACCGGCTCGGCCGACGCCGTCCTCTTCAGCGAGGTCATCGAGCACCTCGTCGACCCCGACGCCGCCCTCGACGAACTCCGCCGCGTGCTACGCCCGGGCGGCCATCTGCTGCTCTCCACCCCGAACCTCGCCGCCTGGTACAACCGCGGCCTCCTGCTGGCCGGTGTCCAGCCCGTCTTCTCGGAGGTCAGCCTGCGCGCCATCCACGGCCGCCCCGGCAGCCAGGTCGTCGGCCATCTGCGCCTCTACACCGCCCGCGCGCTCCGCGCCTTCCTCACCGCCTCCGGCTTCGATGTCATCCGCATCGCCGGCGCCCCATACCACGACGTCCCCCGCCCGCTCCGCCCCTTCGACCGCGCCGCCTGCCACGCCCCCTCCCTCGCCTCCATCCTCCTGGCCCACGCCCGCCCCCACCCCACTCACCACAACCACCCCCTCCACCCCACCCACCCCGCCCGCCACACTCTGTAACGAACCCGGGAACAAAACTACACTCCGTAATCGTTGCCGAAATAGCAAGGAAGGAGGCCCCCGCAAGGCACACCCACCGGCCCCACCCCGGAACCACCACCACCCAAACCAAAGAACAACCCGAGCCACCAAAGAACAGCCACAGAACAGCCACCGAAGACCACCCGAGCCACCCCAGCCACAGGGAGCCACCAAAGACCGTCCAAGCCACCCGAGAAAGCGAGCCATCCGAGCAAGCAAGCCGGCCCGGCGCAAGCGAGCCGCCCCAGCAAGCCAGTCACCCCGGACACGCGAGTCCCCCGAGAAGGAGGTAGGCCCATGCTCTGGTGGGGCGTGGCGTCCGCACTGCTCGCCAACGTCCTCTACAGCACCGGCTTCGTCCTGGAGAAACGCGCACTCGCCACCCTCCCCGCCCTCAGCACCCACCGCCCCGCCCGCCTCATACGCCATCTCCTCAGCAGCCCCCTGTGGCTCGGCGGCTCACTCGCCCTGGCCGCGGGCTTCGCCGCCCAACTCGCCGTCTACCGCACCCTCCCCATAGCCGCCGCCCAGGGCATCTTCATCTCGGGGCTGGTCCTGCTCCTGCTCATGTCCTCTGCGCTGCTCGGCGAGCGCACCAGCGGCCGGGAGCGGCAGGGCATAGCGGCGATCCTGATGGCACTCGTACTGGTCGTCGCCTCCCTCCGGAACGACGACGCCCGGGCCATCGCCCGCACCGCCCCGCCCGCGACGCTGCTCACGATCGCCGTACCGTCCCTGGCCGCGGGACTGCTGCTGTACCGCTCGGCGGAGCTGCGCGCCCGCCGCCGCCACCGTCGGCCAACCGCCGGCGTCCCCTACGGGGTGGCCGTCGGGCTCCTCTACGGCGTCAGCTCGCTGGCCATCAAGGGCGTCTCCGGCCTGCTCGACTTCCACGACCTCCGGGCCGCCGCGTTGGCTGTCCTCCGCTCGCCCTACCCGTACCTGCTCCTCGTCACCGGGGCCGCCGGCCTGGTCCTGTCCCAGACCGCCCTGCAACGCTGCCGAGCCTCGGTGATCGTGCCCGTCTGCACCACGGTGACGTGCGTCTTCACCGTCGCCTGCGGCACCGTGGCGTTCGGCGAACCGCTGCCCGGCGACCCCCTCCGCCTGGCACTGCGCCTGGGCGGCACGACCGTGGCCCTCACGGTCCTCCTGGCGCTCCCACGCCACGAAGCACCCCCGCCGCCCCACCGCGACGCACCCACTCCGCCGCAACGCCACCCACCCGCACTTCCGCGCAGCGAGACATCCGCACCCTCCGCACCGGGAGCACCCCACAAACCCGAGCCGGCGACGACCGCGCCCCCGCCGACAGCCCCAAGGGTTGCGACTACAGCTCACCGAACCCCTCAACCACCCGTGACCACAAGCAACATGACCTACCCGACGAAGGGACTGATCAATGGCGAGGCCGAGCGATGAGCCGAGCGAAGCGATGAGCCACGCGATGAGCCACGCGCGATGCGCGATAACCAAGTCGAGCGTGGGGGAGTCGAGTGTCGAGCGTGGAGGGAGTGGATCGTGAAGCCTGACGATGCGCTGTTGAAGATTCTGGCGTGCCCGATCGACAAGGGGCCCCTGGTGCTCTTGGCCTCCGAGGAAGCGCTCTACAACCCGCGGCTGCGTCGGCGCTATCCGATCCTCGACGGGATTCCCCAGTTGCTCCCGTCCTCCGGGGAGCAGGTATCGGAAGACGAACACGAACGCGCAATACGCGAGAGCAAGGACAGGAACGAGATCGAGGGCGAGCTCGCGGACGAGATCGAGGAGGTGGGGACGACGGAGTCAGGAACGGAGGCAGGAGCGGGAACGGGAACGGGAAGGGCGCCAGGTGGAGCCGCGGGAGGAGCGGCAGGAGTCACAGAGCCCGGGCCGGAGAGGGTGGCGTCCGGGTGGGGGCCCGGGGCGGGGGCCGGGTCATGACGTTCGCGGCGCGGGTGGGGCCCTGGCTGCCGGGGCGCATGGTGTCGGCACTGGCGGCCGGGCTCTACCCACGGTTCGAACCGGAACTGGGGCGACTGCCCGACTTCTGCCCGGCAGGTGGTACGGCCGTGGACGTCGGAGGGTGGTACGGCCCATGGACCCGGCGCCTGGCACGCCGCGCGGACCGGGTCGTCACCATCGAGCCCGTCCCCCACCTGGCTCGCCTGCTCGCCTCGACCACGCCGGCGCACGTGGACGTCGTATCCGCCGCGGCCGCCGACCACGCCGGTTGCGCCACGCTCTGGCTCCCTCCGGACGGCCGCGGCGACCGCGGGGTCTCCTCACTCGTACGCCGTGAGGTGCACTCCGCCACCCTGGACGTCCCCTGCCTCCCCCTGGACGCGCTGCGCCTCACCGCCGTCACCCTCATCAAGATCGATGTGGACGGCGGCGAGCTTGCGGTACTACGCGGCGCGGCACGCACCATCGAGCGCGAACTTCCGGCCCTCTTCGTGGAGTTGGAGACCCGCATCCAACCGCTGGCGCCCGTCCTGGAGTGGACGGCCGCCCGTGGATATCGCGGCTGGGTACTGCCACACGACCGCTGGCTGCCGCTGGTCGACTTCGATCTGTCCGCCCATCAGTCCCGTACCTCCTACGTCGCCGAACACGGTCTGCTGCGCCGCTCCCTCGCCCCGCACCGCCGCTACGTCAATTCCGTGCTCTTCCTCCCCGACGGCGTCCGCCCCGGTCCCGCGCACGCCGCGGGTCCCACGCGCACCGCGCCGACTGCCGCCTCCGCACCTCCCACGGCCGTCATCCACGACCATGTCCATCATGAGCCCCGCCACTGACAATGCCCCGCCCGCCGGCTCCGGCGCCCCCTCCGACCTGCCCGGACCCCTCGCCTTCCAGCTCGTACTGCTGCGTCGAATGGCAGACCACCAGCCCGTCCTCGTCGAGAACGCCCTCCGCCAACTACGGGCCACCCGTGCCCAGATGCGCGAGGCCAACCGTCGCTGGCAGGCCCGGATGCACGGCCCACGGGCGCGCGCCGGCGTCCAGCCGTACCGTGCACTGCTCGGTACGCCGGAGGCCGTCGCCACCCGCCGCATCGGCGACCTGACCTGCGAGGCACTGACCTGGCCGATCCCCCTCTGGCCGGACCTGCGGTTCGAGGTGCTCACCGCGCCCGGGGGCGGCGTCTGGAACGCCTGGCTCGTACGCGCACCCGGCGCCCCCGGACCCGACATCCGGACGACCGCGGACCTCGCCCCCTGGTCCTGCACGGTCGACGAGGTCGCCCGCGCCTTTCCCCCGGCTCGCCCGATGGAGGGCAGCGCCCCCACCCGCTGGCGCCTGGCCTGCAGCGCCCCCGGACCGGACGGTGCACCCCAGGACGTGGTCGCGGAGTTCACCTGGGGCCTTTTCCAACGGCGAGTGGAGGGGTGAGCGAAAGCGAGAAGCAGGAGCGGGAGAGGAGAGGAGAGGAGAGGGGAAGGGAAGAGGGGCGGGAGGATCAACGAGATGAACTCGATGGCTGACCGAGGGCCCGAACTGACGCCTCGTAGAGGACCGGCCGCAACATCCGCCCCCGAAGGCTGACATGCAGTCAGACTTCCTGAACTCGACCTCGGGCTCGGGATCGGGATCGGGATCGACCTCGGGCTCGGGATCGGCCTCAGGTACTCCGACCCGCGCCTGACTACCGGTCAAGCCCCCGCCCCGCCCCTCACCCCAACGCCGCCCCTCCCCCGTCCTCGTCCCCCGAGCGGACGCGCTCAGCGGGCGGGGCCCAGTGGGGGCTCGGAGGATGGCGCACGAGCGCTCACGTGCGGGCGCTCGTGCCCAGTACCGGCCCGCCGGGGACGTTCGCACCGGCCCATCGGGGAGGAATCCACCATGACCATCAGCCTCGCCCAACTGCGCCGCTGCTCGGCCGCCGTCGACCTCGGCGCGGCCCGGACCAGGGTGTATGTCAAGAACCAGGGGCTGGTCGTCGACGAGCCGACCGTCGCCGCGGTCAACACCCGCACCGGGTCGATGCTGGCCGTGGGCGCCCAGGCCGAGGTGATGGACGGCCGCACGCCGGACTACATCCGCGTGGTCCGGCCGGTCTCCAACGGGACGGTCGTGGACATCGACCTGGCCCAGCGCCTGCTGCGCCACCTGGTCGGCGACAAGCTGCGCAAGACATGGCGGCGGCGGCCCTCGATGCGGGCCGCGGTCTGCCTCCCGTACGGCAGTGAGCCGCTGGCGCAGCGGGCCGCCGTGGAGACGCTGACCGGGTTGGGCGCCCGTCGGGTGGAGCTGGTCGACACGCTGGTCGCCGCGGCCGTCGGTTGCGGGCTCCCGGTGGAGCAGCCGGAAGCGACCATGATCGTGGTGTGCGGTGCGGGGACCACCCAGGTCGCGGTGCTCTCGCTCGGCTCGATCGTGGCCGCCGAGACCGTCCCCGTGGGCGGCAACGCCATCGACCACGCGGTGATCCAGCACCTTCGGCTGCACCACGAGCTGATGCTGCCGAACCAGTCGGTGCGTCCGCTGCACCTGATGCTGTCCGGTGACGGGGAGCTGACGCCGGGCTCCACCGAGGTGCACGGGCGGGACGTGGTCAGCGGGCTGGCCCGGTCCGTGCATGTGGACACCGAGCGGGTGCGGCGCGCCATCATCACCCCGCTGACGGCGATTCTCGACGGCATCAGTGCGGTGCTCCGCCGCTGCCCGCCGGACCTCGTGGCCGACCTCGGCGAGCGCGGCATCATGCTGGCGGGCGGCAGCGCGCTGATCCCGGGCCTGGAGCCGATGATCCACGAGGCCACGTCGATGCCGGTGCACATCGCGGACCAGCCCAGCACCTGCGCGGTGCAGGGGCTGGGCGCGATGATCGAGGGCAAGGTGCAGCCCCTGCACCTCGACCCGATGGCCCCCTGACCAGGTGGCCCCGACGGCCCGGTGACCCGACGCCCCCTGACGAGGTGACCCGATGGCCCGGTGACCCGACGGCACCACCCGACCAAGTGACCCAACGACCCAACGGCCCAACGGCCCAGTGGCCCGGTCGGCCCGATGGCCCCCAGGGGCGCCCGGCCGCCTACAGGCTCCGGGCGTTCCAGGCGATCACCGCGGGCCGGTCGTGCTCGGTGCCCAGGACGCCGACCGTGCCGGTGCCGAAGGTGAACAGGCCGCCCGAGGCAGCCGGGAGTCCCAGCCGGCGGGCGGTCAGTACGCGCAGGAAGTGCGCATGCGCCACCAGCGCCACATCGCCCTCGTCGACCTCGAGATGGGGCGCGATCAGCGCCAGTACGCGGTCGGCGCGCGCCCCGACCTCCTCGGGTGACTCTCCGGGGTGCTCGGCCGGCCCCGGCGCGACCCCGTCGTCGAAGAGGTACCAGTCGGGTCTGCTGCGGTGGATCTCGGCGGTGGTGATCCCCTCGTCCCCGCCGTAGTCCCATTCCCGCAGGTCATCGAGGATGTGCGGGGACGGGAGCCCGGCCAGTTCGGCGGTGCGCAGCGCCCGCGTCATCGGGCTGGCGTAGACCCGCGCGATCTTCCGCGCCGACAGCAGCGGCCGGAGTGCGCGGGCCTGCTCCTCGCCGTTGGCGGTGAGGGGGAGGTCGGTCCAGCTGGTGTGCCGGCCGTCGCGGCTCCACTCGGTCTCGCCGTGCCGGACCAGCAGGAGCTCGCTCATGCCGCGATCTCGCTTCGCTCGCTCACGCGCCCTGCGCCTGCTCTCCGCCGCCGTTCTGCGCCTGCTGCTCCTGGTCCTCGGCGACCGAGGCGCGGACCTCGTCCATGTCGAGGGCACGGGCCTGGCCGATGACGTCCTCCAGAGCGGCCTCGGGGAGCGCCCCGGGCTGGGCGAACACCGCGATGTTCTGCCGGACGATCATCAGGGTGGGGATGGAGCGGATGTCGAAGGCGGCGGCGAGTTCGGGCTGCTTCTCCGTGTTGACCTTGGCGAAGAGCAGGTCGCCGTGCTTCTCGGACGACCGCTCGAAGACCGGCCCGAACTGCTTGCAGGGGCCGCACCATTCGGCCCAGAAGTCGATCAGGACGAAATCGTTGCCGGAGACGATCTCGTCGAAGTTTTCCTTGGTGAGCTCCACGGTGCTCATACGCGCTTCCCTGCTTCCGGTTCGTCGAGGCTTCGGCGGGTGGACGCTTCGGCCTCCGGGGCGGCTGTGGTGTGCGGCTGGTGTCCGCTGTTCGGTCGGGTTCGGTGTTTCGGTTGGGTTCGGTGTTTCGGTTGGGTTCGGCGTGCGGCGCACCGGCGGCCTGCCGGGCGCCGGCGGACGGCCCGCCCGGTGCCCGACTCCCGTCACAGCTTCCCTCACGGCTTCCGTAACAGGACCAACCCGCACGGTATTCCGCATTTCCGCGATTCCGCGATTCCGCGATTCCGCGCACCGGACCGCCCGGCTCCCCTGCCCACATCGCGCCGTCCTAGACATGCCGTGGCCCAGATCACCCCCTACGGGAGCGGGGCGGACAGCCATGACGGTCGCCCCAACCGGCGCGGCCGTGCGGGCTGCTGTCGCACCCCGACCGGCGCGGCCGTGACGGCTGCCGTGTCGACCGTCGGCACCGCGAACCGTGTCGCGCCCCGTCTACCCGCCCGCCCTACGATGGACGGGGGGCCGCCCGGAAGGAGGCGTCGGCCCTATGGAGACACGCGTCGACGAGATCGCCGATGGGATCTACCGGATCTCCACCTACGTTCCCGACGTGGCCGCGCCGGCCGGCTTCACGTTCAACCAGTTCCTCATCGACGCGGAGGAGCCGCTGCTGTTCCACACGGGCATGCGGCATCTCTTCCCCGCGGTCTCGGAGGCGGTGGGAAGGGTGGTTCCGGTGGCGGAGCTGCGTTGGCTGGCGTTCGGACACGTGGAGGCCGACGAGTGCGGGGCGATGAACGAGTTCCTGGCCGCGGCCCCGCGCGCCGAGGTGGCCCACGGGCTCCAGGGGTGTCTGGTCTCGCTCAACGATCTCGCCGACCGGCCGCCGCGCCCGTTGGCGCACGGCGAGACGCTGGACCTGGGTGGCAAGGAGCTGCTGCGCCGCCGGGTGATGCACCTCAACACCCCGCATGTGCCGCACAATTGGGAGGCGCGGGTGCTGTTCGAGGAGACCACCGGCACGCTGCTGTGCGGTGATCTGTTCACTCATCTGGGCAACGGCCCGCCGATCACCGAACGCGACCTGGTCGGGCCGGCGCTGGACGCGGAGGAGATGTTCCGCCAGACGTCCTGTCTGACGGCGGCGGTGGAGACCATGCGTTCCCTGGCCCGGCTCTCGCCCCGGACGCTGGCCGTGATGCACGGGTCGTCGTACGACGGGGACGGCGCGGCGGCGCTGCGCGCGCTGGCCGACGGCTATCAGGAGCGGTTCGGCCCGGAGCTGGCGTTCGCCGCCCGGCCGAGTGCCCTGGCCGGCGCCAACGCCCCACAGGGCTGACCGCGTCCGCGCCGCCGAACCGGGGGCGCGGACCGCCGATCGGACCGTTCGCCGGCGCCCCGGGGCGGGTTGCGACGGGATGTCGCGGGGCCTGCGTCGTGGTGCGCGGTGGTCTGTTGCGGCGGCTAGCATCGCTGAAGAGACCGCCAAGAACGGAGTGTTCATCTGTGCGTCAGCTGCGCCTGGGCGTCGCCATCTTGACCATGGGAAACCGCCCCACCGAACTGCAGGACCTGCTGGATTCGGTGGCGAAGCAGGATCTCCCCGCGACGCACATCGTGGTCGTCGGCAACGGCTCGCCGCTGCCGACGCTGCCCGACGGCGTCACCGGTGTGTCGCTGACCGAGAACCTGGGTGTCTCCGGTGGCCGGAACGTCGCCCTGGACGAGCTGCGCAAGCTCGGCGACCTGGACCTGGTGGTCGATCTGGACGACGACGGGCTGCTGATCAGCACGGACGTCTTCAGTCGGCTCGCCGAACTCTACGCGGAGGACCCGAAGTTGGGGATCGTCAGCTTCCGCATCGCCGACGAACTGGGCCGCACCCAGCGCCGCCACGTGCCGCGTCTGCGGGTCGGCGATCCGCAGCGGGGCGGGCTGGTCACCACGTTCCTCGGCGGCGGGCACGCACTGTCCGTGCCGATGCTGGACCGGATCGGCGGCTGGCCGGACGAGTTCTTCTACGCCCATGAGGAGACCGACCTGGCCTGGCGGGCGCTGGACGACGGCTGGCGCATCCGTTACGCCCCGGAGGTCGTGCTGCAGCACCCGTACACCTCGCCGACCCGGCACGCGGTCTACCACCGGATGGTCGCCCGGAACCGCGTCTGGCTCGCGAAGCGCCATCTGCCGGCCGTGCTGGTCCCCGTCTATCTGGGGGTGTGGGCGGCGCTGACGGCCGTCCGCGGCCGCTCGGCGGCGGGCATGCGGGCCTGGGCCGCGGGCTTCGCCGAGGGGGTGCGCACCCCGTGCGGCCGACGCCGGCCGATGCGCTGGCGCACGGTGTGGCGGATGACCCGGCTGGGACGTCCGCCGGTCATCTAGGGCGCTTCTGACGCTGGCCCAGCGCCCGGTCACCGCGGAAGCGGAACGCTCCGCGGCGTCTTTGCCGCCCCCTTTAAGGAACCGTCAGCTTTCTGAAAGCGTCTTCCGGCACGAACTTTACGAACCGGTGGGGAACTGCTCGATCCGACGAGTGGGGACGGCAGTTAGGGGCGTGTTCGCGTGGGCGTGGTACTTCCGGGTTGGGCCGACGAGATACTCGACATCATCGGCGTCTCGTGGCCGAATGTGGACGAGGACGACTATCGCGCGATGGCGGACTCCTTGAGGGGATTCGCGGACGACATCGAGCACGGGGCGAACCAGGCGCATCAGGTGATCGAGAGCCTGGTGGGCACGGCGGGGGGTTCGCTGGGGGTGGCGGCCCTCAACGCCCACTGGGGCAAGGTCAACGGCAAGCACCTGAAGGGGCTCGCGGAGTGCGGGCGCATGGCGGGGACCGCCATGGACGTCGTCGCCGGCCTCGTCGAGGGCGCCAAGATCGCGGCCATCGCGCAACTCGCCATCCTGGCCGCGGAGGTGATCGCGGCCCAGGCGGCGGCGCCGTTCACCTTCGGCCTGTCCGAAGTGGGGGCGCTGGCGGGTACGCAAGCGACCCGGATCGCCGTGAAAAGGATCATCAAGGAGGTCTGCGAGCAGGTCGTCGAGCAGGTCGTCAGCGTCGCGCTGTCGCCGATCGAGGAGGCGCTCGGGGCGATGGTCGGCGACCTGGTGGTCCAGGTGGGGGCCAATGCCCTCGGGGTGCAGAAGGGCATCGACGTCGGCCATGCGGCCCAGGCCGGCAAGGAGGCCGGGAAGTCCGCGGCCGGTGCGATGCAGTTGCTCAGCGCCGGCGGGGAAGGCGGCAGCGGAGGCGGTGGGGGCGGCGGGGGCGGCGGCTTCACCTTCGATCCGGACGCCCACGACAGTGTGGTCACCGGCCTGCAGAGCGCCGGCGGCACCTTCCGCAGCGGGGCCGGCGGCAAGCTCGGGCGGGCCAAGAGCCATCACGGTCGGACCCGCGGCAAGGACGCCATCGCCAACGCCGCCGCCCCGATGATCGACAAGGCGCTGGAGGGGCTGGAGACCGGCGTCAAGCGGACGGCGGACCATCTCGACGACAAGATGGTCAACGGCGTCAAGAAGATGAAGCTGAACCATCGTGAGAACGACGAAGGTATCGCGACCGACCTCAAGAACATCGGCAAGAATTCGCACGGCAATGCGCCGATGTACAACGTCAGCGACAAGGGGAAGGTCACCCGTCTCACCACCGAAGGGCACAAGGACCTCACCGCCGAGGACCGGAAGCGGCTCAAGCCGATCGGGCTTCTGAGCGACGACCACGTCCCGCGACGGGAGGCCGGCAAATATCCGCTGCCGCCGGCGGACGAGCGCAAGCGGAAGCCCTCCCAGCAGGTTGGCTTCGGCAGTACGGACCTGTCGCAGGCCACCCAGCTGGCGCGGCACGCCAACACCGGCGCGGGCAGTAAGCAGGGAGATTACGGTCGGGTCAGCAAGGGGAAATTCTCCAGTCGGAACTACGCCGCGGCACGGTATGGCAAACGCGGCGCCGACGATGAATTCGTGCTCGTCGGCCGCAGTAAATGGCCGGGAATGCACTCCGAACGTCAGGTCGGCATCCCGTTCCTGGACTCCGGAAAATCGAAGGGCATGTCCGAGCTCTATACCGAGCGCGAGCCCTGCACCACCGGGCCCGGCACCAGGGACTGCAGCGCCTGGATGTCGCACCATCTCCCGAGCGACGTCAAGGTTTCGCACACCGTCGAGTACGGCGACACCGCGGAGTCCAAGAAGAAGGGAAACGACGAAATGGAGAAGTATCTCAACGGCATTAATCGGCGCAAGAAGTAGCGATTGACGCAGAGAAGTCGCCTCCGATAAGATCACCGGATTCCCGCACCTTACCGACAGGACAGAAGATGCCCCAGCTCACCGACCGGTCGATGATGGAGTCGGTATTCCCTCCGGAAAAACTCGTCACGCTGGAGGAAGAGAAGCTGCCGGCGGAAATCGATGTGGCCACGCGTGCGCTGCTGACCACCACGGGCCTGCCGGACGACCGGAGTTCCTTTTTCGTGCTCGACGGCGGCCTCTTCGCCGGGGAAACCCCCGACCGGTTCCGTCGGTGCGCGCAGCTCAGTCATTTCTCCGAGTACCACGACATGCCGGAGGGCTGGGCACAGTGGCTGGTGCTGGGTGAGATCCACTACGACGTGGTGGTGCTGGACCCGGTCTCCGGTGCCGTCCACGCCCTGCCGGACGGGGAGTTCACGGCCCGTCCGCTGAATCAGAGCCTGGACTCCTTCCTCTATTTCCTCTATCTCCTCGAACTGGAGCGCCCCGGCTACGACGCCACGGTGTCGGAGGACCTGCCCGACCCCGAGGCGCTGGCGGAGTCCCTCCGGGAGCGCATGCGGAACGCCGACCCGCTGCCGTTCGAAGGGGTGGAGCCCGTCTGGTCGGAGGAGGCCGACTGGGAGGCCGAGGACGCCGGGCCCGTTCCGACGTGGGACGGTGTCCTCTCAGACGTATACGAGACGGTGGGTTAGGCGGAGTCGTCCATGACAGTGCCCGAGGGTGAACTGCGGAAGTTCGGACCGGAGGCGACCGGCGATCCGTTGGCGGTCCCGGAGAGCGTCCGCCGGCTGGTGCAGGTCGCCGTCCCGTGGACGGTCGGCCCCTATTTCTCCACCTCCCCCGACGACCCCGTCGTGCTGGACGCCTATGCGGAGTCCGTCGGGACGGCGGTGGCACGCGAGGAGCAGCGGCAGTGGGCGCGCCTGGGCACCGACCGGGGCCACGAGCTCTGCGCCGCCCCCGGGGGCGAGGTGCGGGCGGTGCTGCTCGGCTACCAGGAGCCGCCCCGGTTCGTGAGCTCCTCGCCCGAGCAGTTCGCCCAGTGCCTGCTCGAACTGGACCGGGCGTTGCGCGTCATCCTCGGCACCGACCAGCCGGAGGCCGCCGCGGAGGCGTTCGCCGCGGCGGAGCGGCAGCTGCGCGCCACGGACCCGGCGGCCTTCGCCGACCGGGAGAACTGGTGGCCGCTGGTCCTCGACGACATCCGGGACACCGCCGGCACGGAGTGGTACGCGGCCTTCGAGTACGTCGGCGACGACGGCGAGAAGCAGGTGGTGACCCGCGCCGGCGGCATCGCCCTGCACCCCGAGGAGAGCCTGTGGTCCGCGCTGCGCGGCGCGGGCGTCGAGCCGTCCCAGGTGACGCGGATCCACACGGAGTTGGAGGCGTGCTTCCTGCCCGGCCACTACTGCTCGCTGTGGCTGGCCCAGATGTTCCCGGACGCCGAGTTGACCCACAACTTCCCCTACGGCGAGAGCGCCGAGTCCCGGGCAGAGGGGATCCGCCTCCTTCGCGAGGCGGCCGCCCAGCAGTGACAGCGGCAGGGGGAGAACCGCCGATGACGACCACCGCACACCCTGAGAAGGCGCCCGAGACGGCGGCCTGGCCGGCGCTGGACGACCGCCACGCGGCGGCCGGTCGGGCCCTGCTCGACTGGGCCGCCGCGGCCGACGGCGAGCGGTCGCGGCTCTGCCTGGTCCGCGGCGGCCGGACCAGCGGCAAGAGCCATCTGCTCGCCTGGTTCCTCGCCGGGGCGGGCGCCGACCGGCGGACCACCGTCCACGCCACGGTCCCCGCCGCCGGGCTCATCGCCGACTCCGTCGCCTGGGAGCTGGGCCGCCAGCTCGGCTACGGCCCGCTGCCCCCGCACCGCCTCCTGGACCGTGTCGCCGCCGACGCCCGTCCGCTGCTGCTGCTCCTGCCCGATCTGCACCTCGCCGGCCGCGGACCGGCCGACCACGCCCCGGCGGACCCCGGCACGCTCGTCGACGAGCTCCTCGTCCCGCTCCTGGGGCTCCCGCACGTGCGCGCCGTCGCCGAGACCGGCACCACCGCCCTCCTCGACGACACGGACCCCCACGTCATCGACCTCGGCGAGGCCCCCTGGCCCGACGCCGCGCCCCCGCCCGCCGCGTCCGAGGCGGCCCCGGACGCGGACGCCGCGGCCCTGCTCGCCGCCGTCCCGCGCACCGCCGACGGCAGGGCGCGGTGGGACGAGGCGCCGCCGGCCGCCCGCGAGCACGTCCTCGACGCCGTGCTCGGCACCGAGGACGGCGGCACCGCGGCGGGCTCCCTGCTCGCCGACCCCGGCTTCCTCCTCCACGGCTCCGCCACGGCCATCACCGCGGCACTCCGCGATCCGGCCACCGTCGCCCCCGCGGGCCTGCGCGCCATCTGGGACCGCGCCGCGCCCCACCTGTCCGGTTCCGCGGACGACGACCTCGCCCGCGCCGCCGTCCTGCACGCCGCGGCCCTGGCCACCAGCGCCCCCCTCACCGAATACCTGCGCCCGCTGGCCGAACGGCATCTGTGGACCGCGGTCTGGGCGCACCACGACGTCCCGGCGGCCGCCCACTGCCACCTCCCGCAACGGGACGGCTCCCTGCTCGTCGCGGACGCCCTGGGCCGGCTCCACCGCCACGACGCGGGCACCGGCGAGCGCACCGGTGTGGTGCCCACCCCCGCGGGGCTCCGCCCCTTCGGCCTCGCCGCCGCCGACCCGGAGGCGGTGCTGCTGTTCGACGGCAGCGGGCCGCTCTTCCCCCTCACCCCCGACGAGGAGGGCCCGGCCGGCACCGTACTGGGGCACATCGCCGCCCACCACGGCACCGCGGCGCTCGGCTCCGCGCCCTCCCGGCCCACCGCGCTCGGCGCCGACGGCCGGTCGACGACGGCCGTCGTCGGCGACGCCGGCGGAGCCGTCCACGTGTGGCCCCTGACCGCCTACCGGCCCCTGCCGCACTCCCACCGCCTGCACGACGTCCCCGTCACCGCCGTCACCTGCCTGCGGCTGCCCGACGACGACCTCACCCTCGTCTTCAGCGCCGCCCTCGACGGCTCGATCCGCCTGTGGGAGACCTCCGGGGAACCGATGGCGGGCCCGGTGGAGCGGCGCCCGGCCCTCGTCACGGCCCTCGCCGCCGCCGACACCCCCGCCGGCCCGCTCCTGGCCGCCGCCTGGAACGACGCCGAGCTGCACCTCTGGCACCTCACCAGCGGGACCGTCCGCACCCTGCCGCTGCTGTACCGCTGCAACGCCCTGACGCTCTCCCCCACCGGCCGTCTGACCCTCAGCGGCCCCGACGGCCTGCACACCCTGCAACTCGCCCTCGACCGCCTCTGGAACTGAGCGCACCCGCCCCACGGACGGCCCGGGGACGGCCATCGGCCCGCCCCCGGGCCTCGGTTCCCGCGCGAGGGGTCGACGAGCCGCGCAACTCCGGGCCCCCGGCGACCAGTTCCCGCACCGGCGCCGGCGGCTGCGCGCAGGACGACGCCACGCGCGATGCTTCGGGGCCCCTCGCCGGCCTTGGCGTCGCCACACACGCTTCGACCGCGCCGCGGGCTCCGCGCCCCGGTGCGGCCCCGTGTGCGTCCCTCGTACGGCCCTGTGCGGCCGTGGAGCTTTTTCGGGGCCGGAACGACGAGGGCCGCCACCCGGAGGTGGCGGCCCTGCTGCCGTGATGTGGCTGGTCAGACGCTCTTGCACTGGCCTGCCGTGGTGGGGCGGGTGGGACTCGAACCCACGGCCGACGGATTATGAGTCCGCTGCTCTAACCGGCTGAGCTACCGCCCCTCACGGCGCGTCGCGCACATTTGTGCGCGCCGTCTGCCGCAGCATAGCCGCTCATACGATCTGCTGCCCGTGCGGGCTGCCGTCCGGCGACCTTGCACGCCCAAGAGGACTTCGATCACCCCGGGTTCGGTTCCCGGACATAAGAAAAAGGACCCCTTCCGGGGTCCTCGTTCCCTCTGCTCCCCCGACTGGACTCGAACCAGTAACCCTCCGGTTAACAGCCGAATGCTCTGCCAATTGAGCTACAGGGGATTGAGCTCCCCCGACTGGACTCGAACCAGTAACCTGCCGGTTAACAGCCGGCTGCTCTGCCAATTGAGCTACAGGGGATTGCTCTGCTTGCCTCGAATGCATCGCTGTCCGGGGCTCCGGACGGCGGGCGCTCGCTGCGACACATACATTAGCGCAAGCAGGGGGGTGCTCCGCCAATCGGTATCCCCGGAGGTCGCCACGGCCGGCTCCGGGGCCGGCGGGCAGGTGCCCAGCCCGGCGTCCGGTGCCGGCCGGCACCGGACGGGATCGAGCGGCAAGGGAAAGGTGGAGCGATGCGCTACCGGCTCACGTTCATCGCGGGACTGGCGGTGGGATACGTGCTCGGCACCCGGGCCGGGCGGGAGCGGTACGAGCAGCTCCGCAAGAGTGCCCAGCGGATCGCGCAGAATCCCGCCGTCCGCAACACCGCGGAGTCGGCCGCGCTGGGCGGGCGGCAGGCCGCGTCGAAGGCGTTCGCCGCGGTGTCCGACAAGGTCGGGGACCGGCTGCCGGGCCCGGTGGCCGAGCGGGTGCGGTCGTTGCGGGAGCAGCGCGCGGCCGACGAGGACGACTGGGGCACCAGCAATACATGAGCCCGGGGTCCCGGCGGGCAAACCCTGACTCTCTCCCCATGGCGCTCATGGGGCATCATCTGGGGCCATGGGGATAGTCGCCGGGTTGGACAGTTCGTCCGAGAGCACACGGATCGTCGTCTGCGATGCGGACACGGGTGCCGTCATCAGGCAGGGGTACGCGCCGCACCCCGTCGAGAAGGGGCCCGAGGTCGATCCGCAGGCGTGGCTGATGTCGCTCGGCGAGGCCGCCGGGAACGGGCTGCTGGAGGGCGTCCAGGCGATCGGTGTGGCGGCGCAGCAGCACGGGCTGGTGGCGCTGGACGCCGACGGGAATCCGGTGCGGCCGGCGCTGGTGGGCAACGACAAGCGGGCGCAGAGCGCAGCGGCGGACCTGGTGGACGCGCTGGGCGGGCGGGCGGCCTGGGCGCAGGCCGTCGGGTCGGTGCCGCAGGCGCAGCACGCGGTGACCAAGCTGCGGTGGCTGGCGCGCACCGAGCCGGCGAACGCGGCCCGGGTCGCGGAGGTCATGACGCCGCACGACTGGCTGGCCTGGCAGTTGCTGGGCCGGCCGGCGCGGCGCACGACGGACCGGGGCGGGGCCTCGGCGACCGGCTACTGGTCGGCGGCGACCGGCACGTACCGGCCGGATCTGGTGGAGCTGGCGCTGGGGCATCAGGTGCGGCTGCCGGAGGTGCTGGGGCCGTCGGGGACGGCGGGTTTCACGCCGGAGGGGCTGCTGATCTCGGCCGGGACCGGCGAGACCATGGCCGCCGCCTTCGGGCTGGGGGTCGGGGTGGGCGACGCGGTGGTGTCGCTGGGAGCCTCGGGGTCGGTGTTCGCCATCCACGACGAGGCGCCGGCGGACCCGTCCGGGACGATCACGTCGTTCGCCGACGCGACCGGGCGGCATCTGCCGGTGGTGCACACCACCAACGCGGTGCGGGTGCTGCGCGGTACCGCGGAGATGCTGGGGACGGATCTTGCGGGGCTCTCGGAGCTGGCGCTGCAGTCGTCGCCGGGCGCGTACGGGATGGTGCTGCTGCCGTATCTGGAGGGCGAGCGGACGCCGCATCTGCCGCACACCGCGGGGTCGTTGCACGGGATGCGGCGGGAGAGCATGAAGCCGGAGCATCTGGCGCGGGCGGCCGTGGAGGGCATGCTGTGCGGGCTCGCGGACGCGCTGGACGTGCTGCGGGCCCGGGGGGTGGCGGTGCGCCGGGTGTTCCTGCTGGGGGCGGCGGCGGAGCTGGGTGCGGTACAGGTGGCCGCGCCGGGGTTGTTCGGGGCGCAGGTCGTGGTGCCGCAGCCGGCCGAGTACGCGGCGCTGGGCGCGGCGCGGCAGGCGGCGTGGGCGTGGCAGGTGGCGCACGGGACGGCCGTCCCGGCCGCCGGTGGGGACGGCGGTGCGGGGTATCCGGAGCCGCCGCGGTGGCCGGCCGCGGCGAGCCAGGTCTTCGAACCGGGCGAGGAGCTGCCGGTGTGGCAGGCCGTGCGGCAGCAGTACGCGGCGGTGCGGGACGAGGCCCATCCGGGGGCGTTCCAGCGGGAGGGGTGAGTCGCAGGCGACCGGCCCGGCCTCAGTCGAGGTAGCCGCGGAGCTGGTCGACGAAGGCGTGGTCGCGGAGTTTTCCGAGGGTCTTGGATTCGATCTGCCGGATGCGTTCGCGGGTGACGCCGAAGATCCGGCCTATCTCCTCCAGGGTGCGGGGGCGGCCGTCGGCGAGGCCGTAGCGGAGCTGGACGACCTTGCGTTCGCGTTCGCCGAGGGTGGACAGGACCGCGTCGAGGTGTTCGCGGAGCAGCAGGAACGCGGCGGATTCCACGGGTGAGGCGGCGTCGCCGTCCTCGATGAGGTCGCCGAGGGCGACGTCGTCCTCCTCGCCGACGGGGGCGTGCAGCGAGACCGGTTCCCGGGCCAGCCGCAGGACGTCGGTGACGCGTTCCGGGGTGAGGCCGAGGTGGGCGGCCACCTCATCGGGGGTGGGTTCGTAGCCGCGTTCCTGGAGCATCCTGCGCTGGACCCGGACGACGCGGTTGATCAGTTCGACGACGTGGACCGGGACGCGGATGGTGCGGGCCTGGTCGGCGAGAGCGCGGGACATCGCCTGGCGGATCCACCAGGTCGCGTAGGTGGAGAACTTGTAGCCGCGGGCGTAGTCGAACTTCTCGACGGCGCGGATCAGTCCGAGGTTGCCCTCCTGGACGAGGTCGAGCATGGTCAGGCCGCGGCCGACGTAGCGTTTGGCGACGGAGACCACCAGCCGCAGGTTGGACTCGATCAGGCGGCGTTTGGCGATCCGGCCGCGGACCACCAACGTGTCGAGGTCGTGGGCGAGTTGGGAGTCGAGGTCGGGGGTGCGGGTGAGTTTCTCCTCGGCGAAGAGGCCGGCTTCGACGCGGCGGGCCAGGTCGACTTCCTCGGCGGCGGTGAGCAGCGGGATCCGGCCGATCTCGCGGAGGTACTGGCGGAAGAGGTCGGAGGAGGGGCCGCCGGTGTCCGGGCGGGGCGCGGGGTCCGCGGTGTCTGCGGTGTCTGTGGGGTCTGCGGTGTCCGTGGGGTCTGCGGTGTCTGTCGTGTCGGTCGCGTCGGTCGGGTCCGGGGCGTCGGTCGGGTCCGGGGCGTCGGGGTGCTCCGGGGGGATCTCCGCGGCCAGAAGTTCGGCGGCGGGGGGTTCGGCCTGCTGCGGCACCGTGACCGGCACGGTCAGCAGGCCGGTATCGGGCGGGGCGGCCGGTGCGCCGCCGGCAGGTGCGGCGGGGAGGGTCCGGGTCTGCACGGGGGCGACCTCCAGGTGATCGCGGCTGGGGCGGCACGAGGACCGGGCGGAGGCGGCCGAGCCGCCGGGGCCGCCGCACGGTCACCCGCGGCGGCGCGGGGCTCACGGCCCGCACGGCGGCGCGTACGGGCGGATGTGCCGCGCTCCGGGGACTTACGGCACCGCTCCTCAGTGTGGAGTACGACACATGTCCGCCACGAGGGGCGTGCGAGCACTTTTTGAGTCCGGTCCGTGACCGAATGGCTACCCGGAGGTGGTGGAGGGGGGCGGCGGGGTTCCCGGGGCGGGTGGGGCGGTCGTACGGAGTGGGGCTCAGAGGGCGGCGGCGCCGCGTTCGCGGAGGGACTGGCCGTACTGCTGGAGGACCCAGAGTTCGTTCTGGACGGCGGCGAGTTGCTGGGGGTCGGCGCGCGGGCCCAGGCGCTGGAGGGTGCCGCGGATCTCCGTGACGCGTTGGTTGACGGCGGCGAGGCGGACGGCGACCAACTGGACGCCGGCGTACGCCTCGTCGGGGTCGCGGCGGGTGTGCAGCGGTTCCACGGCCAGCTCGGTGACCATGGCGCGGACGGTGTCGTCGGGTGCGGCGTCGCGCACCCGGGCCAGATAGTCGCCGTCGGCGGATCCGGCGGAGGCGCCGCCGGCCTCCTCGATGCACTGCCGGACGACGGCGTACGGGGGTGCGGTGAACTCGTCGGCGCCGTAGGCGTCGAAGGCCGGGGAGACCAGGTCGGGGCGCTGGAGGGCGAGCTTGAGGAGTTCGCGCTCGACGCGGTGGGCGGGGCTGCGGAGGTTGAGGGCGGGGCCGCCGGCGCCGGGCGCGGGGCGCTGCGGCTCGGCGGCGGGGGGTGCGTCGCGGCGCTGCGGGCGGCCCTGGCCGGGGGCGCCGTCGCGGCCGCGCTCGCGGGCCCAGCGGGCGAGCTGGGCGACCCGGCGGACGACGAACTGGGTGTCCAGGATGCCGAGCATGCCGGCCAGCTGGACGGCGGACTCGTGCTGGATGGCGCTGTTCTTGATGCGGGCGACGATGGGGGCGGCCTCGTCGAGGGCGGCGGCCCGGCCGACGGGGGTGTCGAGGTTGTGCCGGGAGACGACCTGGCGGAGCGCGAACTCGAAGAGCGGGGTGCGGGACTCGACGAGGTCGGCGACGGCCTGGTCGCCCTTGGCGAGCCGCAGGTCGCAGGGGTCCATGCCGCCGGGGGTGATGGCGATGGAGGTCTCGGCGGCGAACTTCTGGTCGTCCTCGAAGGCGCGCAGGGCGGCCTTCTGGCCGGCGGCGTCGCCGTCGAAGGTGAAGACCACCTCGGAGCCGGAGTTGTCCATCAGCAGCCGGCGGAGGATCTTGATGTGGCCCTCGCCGAAGGCGGTGCCGCAGGTGGCGATGGCGGTGGTGATCCCGGCGAGGTGGCAGGCCATGACGTCGGTGTAGCCCTCGACGACCACCGCGCGGCTGCTCTTGGCGATCTCCTTCTTGGCGAGGTCGATGCCGTAGAGGACCTGGGACTTGCGGTAGAGGGGGGTCTCGGGGGTGTTGAGGTACTTGGGGCCGTTGTCGTCGTCGCGGAGCTTGCGGGCGCCGAAGCCGACGACCTCGCCGGCGATGTCGCGGATGGGCCACATCAGGCGGCCGCGGAAGCGGTCGATGGGGCCGCGGCGGCCTTCCTGGGAGAGGCCGGAGAGGACCAGTTCCTTGTCGGTGAAGCCACGGCCGCGGAGGTAGCGGGTGAGGTGGTCCCAGCCGGCGGGGCTGTAGCCGACGCCGAAGTGCTGGGCGGCGTCCTGGGCGAAGCCTCGCTCGGCGAGGAACCGCCGGGCGATCTCCGCCTCGGGGCTCTCCAGCTGGTCGGTGTAGTACTGGGCGGCGGCCTTGTGGGCCTCGACGAGGCGGGTGCGCTCGCCCTGCTGGCGGCCGGGGGTGTAGCCGCCCTCCTCGTAGCGGAGGGTGATGCCGGCCTGGGCGGCGAGGCGCTCGATGGTCTCGGCGAAGGAGAGGTGGTCGATCTTCATGACGAAGTCGACGGTGTCGCCGCCCTCTTGGCAGCCGAAGCAGTGGTAGAGACCCTTGGCGGGGCTCACGTGGAAGGACGGGGACTTCTCGTCGTGGAAGGGGCACAGGCCCTTGAGGTTGCCGCCGCCGGCGTTACGGAGCTGGAGATACTCGGACACGACGGCGTCGATCGGGACCGCGTCCCGTACCGCCTTCACATCGTCATCGTTGATCCTGCCTGCCACGGGTGAATTCTACGGTGGGGGTCGGACAGTCCCCGGCGGGCGAGTCCCACCGGGGACGGGGCGGCGGTTCCGGGCTCAGCCGAGCAGTTCCCGGAAGCGGTCCACGCCGATGTTGCCGCCGGAGACGATCACGCCGGTGCGGGTCGGCCGGGAGTCCCCCGCGGGCCGTCCGGGTGCCGGCGGAGGGCCCAGGCGGCCGGCGAGCAGGGCCGCGAGGGCGCTGGCGCCGCTGGGCTCGATGACGATCTTGAGGCGTTCGAAGGCGAAGGCCATGGCGGCGCGGATCTCGTCGTCGGTGACCAGGACCACGGAGTCGACCAGGCGTCGGTTGATCGCAAAGGTCAGCTCGCCGGGGGTCTCGACGGCCTGGCCGTCGGCGATGGTGCGGGGCACGGGGACGGCGACGCGGTGGCCGGCGGCCAGGGAGCGGCGGGTGTCGTCGCCGGCCTCCGGCTCGACGCCGATCATGCGGATACCGGGGGCCAGGGCGGTCGCGGCGGTGGCGGCGCCGGCCATCAGTCCGCCGCCGCCGACGGGCACCAGGAGGACGTCGAGCGGGCCGGTCTCCTCCAGGAGCTCCAGGGCGGTGGTGCCCTGTCCGGCGATGATGTGCGGGTGGTCGTACGGGGGGACGACGGTCAGGCTGCGCTCCTCGGAGATCCGGCGGCTGATGGCCTCGCGGTCCTCGGTGTAGCGGTCGTAGGTGACGATCTCGGCGCCGTAGCCGGCGGTGGCGTCCCGTTTGGAGCGCGGCGCGTCGACGGGCATCACGATGACGGCGCGGGTGCCGCGTTCCCGGGCGGCGAGGGCGAGGGCCTGGGCGTGGTTGCCCGAGGAGTGGGCGACGACCCCACGGGCGAGCTGCTCGGGGGTGAGGTGGGAGAGGGCGTGGTAGGCGCCGCGGAACTTGAAGGCGCCGGCCCGCTGGAAGTTCTCGCACTTGAGGAACGCCCGGGTGCCGGTCCGCGCGTCGAGGGTGCGGGAGCGCAGCACGGGGGTGCGGTGGGCCACGCCGGAGAGCCGGCGGGCGGCGTCCCGGACGTCGTCGAGGGTGACGCCCGGGGTGCCGCTGCCGTCGGAGCTGGTGGGGCTCGTGTGGCCAGGGGTCATACCAGCACGTTACGGGAGCAACGAGTCCAGCGGAATGGTGGGATCGGCCAGCCGCTCGGGGGCCAACGGGACGCCGGCGCGGATGAGTTGCTGGATCTGTTCGGCGACGTCCCAGACGTTGACGTTCATGCCGGCCAGGACGCGCCCCTCGCTGAGCCAGAAGGCGATGAACTCCCGCTTGCCGACGTCGCCGCGGCAGACGACCTGGTCGTAGGAGCCGGGCGGGGCGTAGCCGGAGTACTCCATGCCGAGGTCGTACTGGTCGGAGAAGAAGTACGGGACGCGGTCGTAGCTGACGTCCTGGCCGAGCATGGCGCGGGCGGCGGCCGGGCCGCCGTTGAGGGCGTTGGCCCAGTGCTCGACGCGCAGGCGGGTGTCCAGGAGGGGATGGTCGGCGGCGGCCGCGTCGCCGGCGGCGTAGATGTACGGGTCGGAGGTGCGCAGCGCGGCGTCCACGGCGATCCCGCCGCCGTCGGCGCGGTCGACGACGTCGAGGCCGGCCTGTTCGGCGAGGGCGGTGCGGGGGGCGGCACCGATGGCGGCGAGCACGTCGTGGGCGGGGTGCTCCTCGCCGTCGTCGGTGCGGACCGAGATCACCATGCCGTCCTGGCCGACGATCTCGGTGAGGCGGGCGCCGAAGTGGAAGCGGACGCCGTGGTCGCGGTGCAGGTCGGCGAAGAGCGCGCCGAGTTCGGGCCCGAGAATGCCGTGCAGGGGGGTCGGGTCGGGCCCGACGATGGTGACCTCGGCGCCGTAGGAGCGGGCCGCGGCGGCGACTTCGAGGCCGATCCAGCCGGTGCCGGCGATGACCAGGTGGCCGTTCTCGCGGCCCAGGGAGGCCAGTACGCCGCGCAGTCGTTCGGCGTGGGCGAGGCGGCGCAGGTGGTGCACGCCGGCCAGGCCGGTGCCGGGGATGTCCAGGCGGCGGGGTTCGGCGCCGGTGGCCAGCAGCAGCTTGTCGTAGGCGATGAGGGTGCCGTCGCCCAGGCGGACGGTCCGGCCCGCGGGGTCCAGGTGGACGGCGGGCTGGCCCAGGTGGAGCTCGATCCGGGCCTGGGCGTAGAAGGCGGGTTCGTGGACGAAGACGCTGTCCCGTTCCTCCTTGCCGAGCAGGTACCCCTTGGAGAGCGGGGGGCGCTCGTAGGGGTGGTCGCGTTCGTCACAGATGAGGATGACCCGGCCGGTGAACCCTTCCCCGCGGAGCGTCTCCGCGGCCTTGGCTCCGGCCAGGCCACCCCCGACGATGACGAACGTCTGGTGCGTGTCGACCACTTGCTTCCTCCTCGTTGCGGTGCCGTACGTCCGCGTCCGCGTCCGTGAACGCCCCCGTTGGTGCCCCCCGTTGGTACCCCCGTTTCCCCTCGCTCCCTTGATGTGTTCGACGGATTTCGGGTTCCCGTGCGTTCGTGCGGGGACGAGCGTCCCGCACGGAGTGTGAGGGGGGAAGAGGGGCAGCCCCCCTAGGGTCACCCTGGGTTGCCCTAACCGTTACCAGGGGGACGTGTGAGGCGGGCGTGAAGAGTACGCGCGGAGGCGTCGGTGAGCGCGGCGATCTGGTCGATCACGGCGCGCATCCGGGCCCCGTCGTCGGGGGCCGCGTCGAACAGCGAACGGAACTGTGGATCAAGGCCGTCGGGGGCCCGGGCGAGCAGCGCCTCGGCGAGTTCGGCGATCACCACGCGCTGGTCGGCGCGGAGCGCCTCCTGGTCCGGGCGCTGTATCACGTAGCGGTCGGCGACGGCCTTGAGAACGGCGCATTCCAGGCGGGTTTCGGCCGGAACCACCAGCTCCGCCGCGTACCGCGTGAGCCGCCCGCTGCCGTGGCGGGCCCGCGTCGCGCCCTCGGCGGCCAGGCAGAAACGGCCGATGAGTTGGCTGGTGGCGTCCTTGAGGCGGGCCTGGGCGAGCGCCGAGCCGTCGTAGCCGTGCGGCCACCACACCTGCTCCAGGAGGCGGTCCAGGGCGGCGGCGAGGTCCGCCTCGTCGGCGCCGGGGGCGTAGCGCTCCGCGGCGACCGCGAAGATCTCGGCGCGTTCGGGGTCGGCGAGCAGGACGTTGGGGTCCAGGTGGCCGGCGTGGAGCCCGTCCTCGACGTCGTGCACCGAGTAGGCGACGTCGTCGGCCCAGTCCATGACCTGCGCCTCGAAACTGCGCCGGCCGGACGGGGCGCCCTGTCGGAACCACGCGAACACCGGCAGGTCGTCGGCGTAGACACCGAATTTCACGGCGGCCGGTCCGTCGGGGTGCGCGCCGCGCGGCCAGGGGTACTTGGTGGCGGCGTCCAGGGCGGCGCGGGTGAGGTTGAGGCCGACGCTGACCGGGGCGCCGTCCGGTGCGGGCACGAACCGTTTGGGTTCCAGGCGGGCCAGGAGGCGCAGCGACTGGGCGTTGCCCTCGAAGCCGCCGCAGGGCGCGGCGACCTCGTTGAGGGCCTGTTCGCCGTTGTGCCCGAAGGGCGGGTGGCCGAGGTCGTGCGCCAGGCAGGCGGCCTCGACCAGGTCCGGGTCGCAGCCGAGGGCGGCGCCCAGTTCGCGGCCCACCTGGGCGCACTCCAGGGAGTGCGTCAACCGGGTGCGGGGGCTGGCGTCCCACGCCTGGGTGGCGCTGCCGGGGGTGACGACCTGGGTCTTGCCGGCGAGCCGGCGCAGTGCGGCGGAGTGCAGGACCCGGGCGCGGTCGCGTTGGAAGGCGGTGCGCCCGGGGCGTTTGTCCGGTTCGGGGACCCAGCGTTCGGTGTCCGCCGCGGTGTAACCGGGGAGTGCCGCGTGCGGATCCTGGCCGGGGCTGGGAGGAGTTGCCCGTGTTGTGCCCGTCATACCGCGACGGTAGCCGCCCTCGGGGCCTGTCCGGTGGATCAGGGTCGGGGCAGGCCGCGACGTCCGGTGCGGTGCCTCGCGCGGCGCCGGGGCGGCCTGGGCGGGGTTCCTCCCCCGCCCTTCGGCCGCGGGAGGAGCTATCGGGACGGTGCGGCAACGCGGCGAGGCGCCGTACCGGACGCCGCGGTCCCGGCCGTGATCCGCGTCCGCCGGGCAGGCCCCGAGCTCTCCGTGCGGGATCCGGTGCGGGCGCTCAGCGCCTGGTCGTAGCGGTGCAGTACGAGGCGGGCCAGCGCCGGGTGGTCGCCCAGGGGGGCGGCGGCGGGGCCGGGGGCGAGCGCCGCGCAGCGGTCGGCGAAGCGGCCGGGGGCGGCGAAGCAGGCGGCGACGGCGATGTCGTGGGGGTGGTGACCGCGGTCGGCCAGTGCGCGGACGGCGTCGGGGACGGTCGGGGCGGCGGCAATCCGGGAGGGGCGACGCGAAGCGTCTCCGTCCGGGGCGGTGGCGGGCGACGGGTGGGCGTAGGCGGGCAGTACGGGGACGCCGCCGAGGCGGGCGGAGAGCAGGTGGGCGGTGCGGGCGGTGTCCAGGGCGGAGCGGGGGGCGCGGGAGCCGGCGGCGGCCAGGACGACGGCGGGGCGGCCGGTGTCGTGGGGGCGGGCGGGGAAGCCGGCCTCCAGGAGGCGGCCGTGCAGTGCCTCCGCCAGGAGGGCGTGCGGGCCCAGCGGGGCCGCTATCAGGCCGCTGAGGTGCGGGGCGGCGGCGAGCGCGGCGGGCAGGTCGTGGGTGACGTGGTGGCCGCGGCCGAAGAGCAGCGGCACCAGGACGACCTCGCCGATGCCTTCGTCGCGCAGCCCGGCGAGGGTGTCGGCGAGCAGCGGCCGGTCGAGTTCGATGTGGCCGAGGCGGACGGGGAGGTCGGGGCGGAGCGCGCGGATCCCGGCGAGGAGGGCCCGCACGGTGGGGGCGGCCCCGGGGTGGCGGCTGCCGTGCGCGACGGCCACGAGGGCGGGGGGTGGTGCCGCGGGGCGGCGGCGGGCGTGCAGCCGGACGGTGCGGAGCCGGTTGCTGAGTTCGGCGGCGATCTCGGCGGCGAGGCCGGCGGCGCCCACGGGTGCGCGGGGCGCGGGGTGCGGGCCGGGTACCTGCGGGGAGGTGGCGGGGCTCGGTTCCGGTGCGGGCTGGTTCGCTTTCGACGCCGTCATGGGCCGAGGCTGGCAGCCGGTCGTTGCGGTTCCGTTTCCCGCCGGGTAACTCCGTGTACCGCGGCCCTGCTGCCGGCCTCCCGGCCCGTGGGAGGACTCCGCCGCGCGCCGGAAACCGGGGGGACCCGCCGGCGTAACACGCCCGTTCCACGCTGACCGGCATGACTGCCGCCGACACCGCCACGGTCGAGACACACTGCCCCTACTGCGCCCTTCAGTGCGGCATGGGGCTGCGGCCCACCACCGGGATGGACGGTCCGGCCGTGGAGGTCGTGGAGCGCCCTGACTTCCCCGTCAACCGGGGCGCGCTGTGCGGCAAGGGGCGGACCGCGTCCGAACTGCTCGCGCCCGGGGCGCGGTTGCTCTCCCCTCTGGTACGCGACCGGGACACCGGGGAGCTGGTGCCGGCCGGTTGGGACACCGCCCTGGACCGGGTCGCGGAGGGGCTGCGGCGGGCCGGGGCGGTGTACGGGCGGGACGCGGTCGGGGTGTTCGGCGGTGGCGGGCTGACCAACGAGAAGGCGTATGCGCTGGGGAAGTTCGCCCGGGTGGTGCTGGGCACCTCGCAGATCGACTACAACGGCCGGTTCTGCATGTCGTCGGCCGCGGCGGCGCAGGGCCGCGCGTTCGGGCTGGACCGGGGGCTGCCGTTCCCGCTGGCCGATGTGGCGCGTACCGGGTGCGTGCTGCTGGTCGGCTCCAACCTGGCGGAGACCATGCCGCCGGCGCTGCGCTACCTGACCGAGCTGAAGGAGAACGGCGGTCGGCTGATCGTCGTCGATCCGCGCCGGACCCGCACCGCCGAGCAGGCCGATCTGCATCTGGCGCCGCGTCCGGGCACGGACCTGGCGCTGGCGTTGGGGCTGCTGCACCTGGTGGTCGCCGAGGGGCGGGTGGACGAGGAGTTCGTCGCCGGGCGCACCAGCGGCTGGCCGGCGGCGCGGGCCGCCGCGATGGCGCACTGGCCGGAACTGGTCGAGCGCCTCACGGGCATACCGGTGCCGCAACTCCGCGAGGCCGTGCGGATGTTCTGCGACGCGCCGTCCTCGATGGTGCTGACCGCGCGCGGCCCGGAACAGCAGGCGAAGGGCACCGACACGGTAGGGGCGTGGATCAACCTGTGCCTGGCCACCGGGCGGGCGGGCCGGGAGCTGTCCGGTTACGGCTGCCTGACCGGTCAGGGCAACGGTCAGGGCGGCCGGGAACACGGCCAGAAGGCGGACCAGTTGCCGGGCTACCGGCGGCTGGACGATCCGGCGGCCCGCCGCCACGTGGCGGCGGTGTGGGGCGTGGACCCCGATGCGCTCCCCGGGCCGGGCCGCAGCGCCTACGAGCTCCTGGACGCGCTGGGCGGGGACGTCCGGGCGCTGCTGCTGATGGGGTCCAACCCGGTGGTGTCGGCGCCGCACGCCGCCCATGTGGAGGAGCGGATCCGGGCGTTGGACTTCCTGGCGGTGGCGGACGTGGTGCTGTCCGAGACGGCGGCGCTGGCGGACGTGGTGCTGCCCGTCGCCCAGTGGGCGGAGGAGACCGGGACGACGACCAACCTGGAGGGCCGGGTGCTGCTGCGCCGCCGGGCCCTGGACCCGCCGCCCGGGGTCCGCACGGACCTGGCGGTGCTCGGCGGGCTGGCGGCGCGCCTGGGGCACCCGGTGGGCTTCCCGACCGAGCCGGCGGAGGTCTTCGAGGAGCTGCGGCGCGCGTCGGCGGGCGGTCCGGCGGACTACTCGGGCATCACCTACGCCCGACTCGCGGCGGGGGACGGGGTGTTCTGGCCGTGCCCGGCGGAACGGGCGGACGCGGCGGGGACGGCGACCACGCCGGAGGCCGCGGCGCGGGCCGGCGCGCAGGTCACGCCATCGGCCACCGCGGCGGCCGCCCCGGAGGCCGCGGCGCGGGCCGCGACGGGGGCGCAGGCGGCCTGCGGGGACCCGGTCGGACTCCCGGTCCACCCCGGCACGCCCCGGCTCTTCCTGGAGCGGTTCGCGACGCCCGACGGCCGGGCGCGGTTCGTGCCCGTCACGCACCGCCCGGCGGACGAGGAGACCGACGCCGGGTATCCGGTGGTGCTGACGACGGGGCGGGTGCTGGCCCAGTACCAGTCGGGGGCGCAGACCCGCCGGGTGGCCGCGCTGAACGCCGCCGAGCCCAGCCCCTACGTCGAGCTCCACCCGCGGCTGGCGGACCGGCTCGGCGTCGCCGACGGCGAGCCGGTCGCGGTGGTCTCCCGGCGCGGCCGGGCGGTGGCGCCGGCCCGGGTGAGCCCGGCGATCCGCCCGGACACGGTGTTCATGCCGTTCCACTGGCCGGGCGAGGGCCGTGCCAACAGCCTCACCAACCCGGCGCTCGACCCGGTGTCCCGGATGCCGGAGTTCAAGGTGTGCGCCGTACGGATCGAGCGGCTGGAGCGGTAGCGGCGTACGGGTGCGCCGGTCAGCAGGCGTCCAGTTCCTTCAGGTAGGCGGCGCGGGTCTCCTCGTCGAGGAAGGACGCCAGGAAGGAGTTGCGGGCGAGCGTCCGCAGCGTCGCGTCGTCCAGGCCGAGGGCGTCCCGCACGGCGGTGAAGTTGTCGTCGGCGTACCCGCCGAAGTAGGCCGGGTCGTCGGAGTTGACGGTGACCAGCAGCCCGGCGTCCAGCATGGCGGGCAGCGGGTGGTCGGCGAGGTCGTCGACCACCCGGAGCCGGACGTTGGACAGCGGGCAGACGGTGAGCGGGATCCGGTCGGCCACCAGGCGGGCGACCAGGCGCTCGTCCTCCATGCAGCGCACCCCGTGGTCGACCCGGTCCACGCCCAGGAGGTCCAGCGCCTCCCACACGTATGCCGCCGGGCCCTCCTCGCCCGCGTGGGCCACGCACTTGAGGCCGGCCTCCCGGGCCAGTGCGAAGACCTCCTGGAACTTCGACGGCGGGTGGCCGACCTCGGCCGAGTCCAGGCCGACGGCGGTGATCCGGTCCAGGTAGGGGCGGGCCGCCTCGAAGGTCGCCAGGGCCGACTCGGCGCTCTCGTCGCGCAGGAAGCACATGATCAGCCGGGTGGTGATGCCGTACGCCTCCGGGGCGGCGTCCAGGGCCCGGGCCAGGCCGCGGATGACCGTGCCGAGGGGGACGCCGCGGGAGGTGTGCGCCTGCGGGTCGAAGAAGATCTCGGCGTGCCGTACGCCCTGCTCCTTGGCGCGCGCCAGGTAGGCGTGCGCGAGGTCGGCGAAGTCGTCCTCGGTGCGCAGCACCTCCATCAGCGCGTAGTAGAGGTTCAGGAAGGACTGCAGGTCGCTGAAGGAGTAGGCGCGGCGGAGCTCGTCCTCGGTGGCGTAGGGCAGCGTGACGGCGTTGCGTTCGGCGAGCGTGAAGGCCAGGCCGGGCTCCAGGGTGCCCTCGATGTGGAGGTGCAGTTCGGCCTTGGGGAGGGGGCGGTGGGCGGGGGCGCTCGCGGGGGTGGAGGGCACGGGGTCACACCTGTTCTGCTGTGCTGCCGGACGGGTTCCTGCTCGGGCCGTGCGAAGCGACGTGCGCCTTACTGGACGAGTCGCCCGTACGGGACGAGTCGTCCAGGTTATCCGGGGGACCTGCGGGCGGCGCGGCCGGTCCACTCTCCGCAGGCGATCGGCGTGCCGGCGGCCCGCAGGCGGCTGGCGAGCGGTTCGGCCGCCAGGTAGACCCAGGCTCGGACGGTCCTGCCGTCCGGGCAGACCGCCTCGGTGGCCACCCGCTCGTAGAGGTTGCCGGCGCCCGCCGGGGAACCCGGGGTGTAGCCCTCCAGCCGGTCCAGCGCGGCGCGGACGGCGTCGTAGTCGGCGTCGCGGGGGCGGACCAGCGCGCCGTGCACCACCGCGTCGGCGGGCCCGGCGGTGGCGTACGGGTATCCGGGGCCCTCGTAGAGCAGCGCGCCGGCGATCCGGGCCGGTTCCTCGGCGGCGGTCCGGCCGCGCAGGGTGCGGGCGTAGTTGGCCTCGCCCGGGCGCAGCGTTCCGTAGACGAAGAACGGCAGGCGCTCGGCCTCGGTGGTCATCGCGGGCCCTCCACGGCTGGTGTGGGTGTGGTGTCGCCGACGCGGACGTCGGCGCGGGCGGTGTCGTCGACGGTGGTGTCGCCCCAGGCGGGGCGTCCCCCTGCGGCGGCATGTCCCGCTGTGACGTTGTCCACGGCGCTCCCCCACTGCAACCATGCCAGCCCACGCCACGTCGGAGCTTGCGACATCGATCACGTGAACGGTTTCCGGCGCGCCGGGCGACGGGCACCAGGGGAACGGGGGGCACGATATGCGGGGGCTGCGGGCGCGTCTCGGGTGGATACGGCGCGTGCGGCTGCCGCGGAGCCGGCGCGGGCAGCGCCGGGCGTTCCAGGTGCTCGTGGCGCTGACGGTCCTCGCGCTGCTGCCGGCGACCTGGCTGAACGCCACCGCCGGCCCGCGGGTCCGCACGGTCGCCGATGTGCCGGCCGCCCCGGTGGCGGTGGTGTTCGGCGCGGGCCTGTGGAACGGCGAACCGTCGCCGTACCTGGCCCATCGGCTGGACGCCGCCATCCGGCTCTACCAGGGCGGCCGGGTGCGCGCCGTCCTGGTCACCGGCGACAACAGCCGCCATGACTACGACGAGCCGGACGCGATGCGCGGCTATCTGGTGCGGCACGGCGTCCCGGCCCACAAGATCGTCAGCGACTATGCGGGCTTCGACACCTGGGACTCCTGCACACGCGCCCATCGGATCTTCGGGGTGGACCGGGCGGTGCTGGTCAGCCAGGGATTCCACATCCGGCGGGCGCTGGCGCTGTGCACGGCGGCCGGGATCGACGCGTACGGCGTGGGGGTCGCCGCCGACCACGACGTGACCTGGGCGTACGGCGGGGTGCGGGAGATCTTCGCGGCGGGCAAGGCGACCGCGGAGGCGGTGCTGCGGCCCGATCCGCACTTCCTCGGCCCCAAGGAGAAGGGCCTGACGGCGGCGCTCCGTTAGGGCGCCGCCACCCGGCCCTCCTCGGTGGCGCGGGGCCGCTATCCGCTCGTCCCGCTCGCCCCTTCCTGCTGGGCCTGGGTTGCGCGGTCGTAGAGGTCGAGGATCTCCTTCCCGAAGTACGGGCTGTAGGAGGTCCGGTCGCTGTGCGGGCCGCTGGGGCCGCCGCCGTTGACGCCGCCGATGACGCCGATGACCTGGCCGGTGTGGGTCTGCGGGTCGATGTTGGTGAGCCAGGGGCCGCCCGAGGTGCCGCCGTAGAACCCGTTGCACTCCATGCGGAGTTGGCGGGTGCCCGCCAGGCGCGCGGTGGTGGCGGAGCAGCGCACGGCCCGGTCCTGCGGGTCGCTGCGGACGGTGGGGTAGCCGATGACGCTCACCTGGTTGCGGTAACCGGGCGTCGCGGTCAGGACGTTGCCGCCGGTGACGTCCTCGATGTGCCGGCCGGAGTCGTCCGGGGCGACGGTGGCGAAGGCGAAGTCGAGGTCGGCACCGCTGCCGGTGGTGCCGCGGTCGGCGTAGGCGAAGCTGTCCTCGATGGCCCACACCCCGTAGGGCTGGGTGTCCACCCCCGACTGGTACTGGGGGACGAACGCGGCGCGCGCTCCCGGGTTGCAGTGCCCGGCGGTGAGGAGCAGGTTGCCGCGCGGGCTGTGCACCACACTGGCGGTGCAGTGGTGCTCGCGGGCCTCCCCGTCCACCGAGAACAGCACGCCGACGGACGGGATGCCGTCGAAGTGCTCGGCGGTCGGCGCGAGTTGGTTGGACGCGGCGGGCCGCCCGGTACCGCGCACGGGCGGGGCCGCCTCGGCCATCCGCCGCGGGGTCCAGAACGCCTTGGCGTCCTTGTTGGTCCAGGTGGCGCGGGGTTGGGACTCGTGGGTGAAGGTGGACTGGGTGCCGTGGGCACCGGGGTCGGTCTCGGCCGCGTGGCTCACCGGGGCGGTGGCGAGGCCGAAGGCCATGCCCAGGGCGATGGTCACCGCCCTGCTCCGCCGGCGCGTCCGGACGTCGGCCCGGTGCCGCCCGCGGGGCGGTCTCGGCGCATCGGCCGCGCCCGGCCCGTCAGTTGCCCGCGGCCCGTCACCTGTCCTCGACACGTCGGTCGCCCTCCGCGGATCGGCCGCCTTCAACTCGCCGGCCGCCCCCGTCACGTCGACCACCCCCGGCACGTCAGCTGTCCTCGGCACGTCAGCTCGTCTCCTCTGCGACCCAGGCGAGGTATCCGGCGCCACCGTGGGTGACCGGGGTCGCGATGATCTCCGGGGTCTCGTAGTCGTGCGCGTCGAGGAGGTACGCCTCCAGCGCCGCGTAGCGCGCGCTCGCCGTCTTGAACAGCACCTGCCACTCCTGGTTGGTCTCCACGGCGCCGTCCCAGCGGAACACCGAGGTCACCGGCGCGCTGATCTGGGCGCAGGCGGCGAGCCGGCCCTCGATGGCCCCGCGGGCCAGCCGCTCCGCCTTCTGCTCGCTGTCGGTGGTCGTCATCACGGTCAGGAACCGCGCCGGGGGCCCGTCCGGGTCGGACACGGCGGAGGGTTCGTTCAACGCGGTGGGGTCGGCCACGGTTACACAGCCTTCGCGGTCGGTGTGGGGGTGGGACTGGTGGGTCGCACGATTCGGCCTCCGGCCCGTCGATCTATCAATCTTTCGATCAAGGGATCGCCTCGCATCGTACGGACCGTGGAGATCAACTAGCGCACGGCGGGCCGCCTGTTACCGGCAAGCACCCGGACGTCCCAATTGCGTCCCGGATCCACCGGCACCGCCACGGAACGTCCCGGTTGCGCCGTGCGGGCCACGGAGAACGATGGAAGGGGAAGCCCGGCCGTCGGTCCAGGCGCGGAAGCCGGCCGGTCCGCATCCGAAAGGCGAGCGCGATGGTGAACCTCGAAACCCTCGTCCGCGACCAGCTCGACGACGCCAGGGCCTCCGCACACGGGCGCAGCGCCCATCTGTTCGTCCACGACGGGCCGCTGCGGCAGACCGTGATCGCGCTGCTCGCGGGCACCGCGCTGGACGAGCACAACACGCCGCCGGCGGCGAGCCTTCAGATCCTGCGCGGCCGGGTCCGGCTGACCGGCCAGGGCGGCGGCCAGGAGCTGGTCGCCGGCGATGTCACGGCGATCCCGCACGCGCGGCACGGCCTGCAGGCGATCGAGGACTCCGTGATGCTGTTGACGGCCGTCACGGAGGTGCCCGAGCGGGCACGGGGCGTCACGGTGGGCGCGGCGGCCCGCACCTGACGACGGCCTCCACGACGATCTCCACAGCAAGATTTCGACCCTTCACGTTTTTCCGAATGTTCCGTACCATCGATTCATGAGCAGCCTGAAGCGACCCGTTCCATCGAACCGACCGGACCCGCCGAACCGACCGGACCCGCCGAGCAGGCCGGATACACCGAACCGACCCGATCCACCGAACCGGCCTGATCCGCCGAGTCCGCAGCAGCCACCGAGTCCGCGGCGTCGGCACGACCCGCCGGCGCCCCGTGCCCGGCGCGCCGTGCAGTTGACCGGGGCGAGGGAGACCCTGCTCGCGACGCTCTACGGCCGCGCCCTCGACTGCCGCGCGCCGCGGCCGATCCTCGGCGACCGGCTGGCCGTCGACGCCGTGCGGCAGCTCGACTACGACTTCGGGAGACTGCGGGTGGGCCCCGGCGCCGCGACCGCGGTCGCCCTCCGCGCCCGGCAGTTGGACCGCTGGACGGCCCGCTTCCTCACCGACCACCCGGACGCGACGGTGCTGCACCTCGGCTGCGGCCTCGACACCCGGGTCCAGCGCCTCGCCCCCGGCCCCGGGGTGCGGTGGTTCGACGTCGACTTCCCCGAGGTCATCGACCTCAGGGCGCAGCTCTTCACCCCGCCGCCGGGATACACCGCCGTCCCCTCGTCCGTCACCGACCCGTCCTGGGTGACCGACGTCCCCGCGGACCGACCCACCCTCGTCGTGGCCGAGGGTCTGCTGATGTACCTCACCGAGCGGGACGGCACCGCGCTGCTCCGCCGGCTGATGGCGCACGCACCCGGCGGCGGGCTGGCGTTCGACTTCCTCAGCCGCTTCGCGGTCCGCGCGGCGCGCCTCAACACCGTCATCGTCATGACCGGATCGACGCTCCACTGGGGCGGCGGCCCCGCGGACATCGCCCGGCTGCACCCCGGGCTGGAGATCGTCGAGACCTTCAGCTCCCTGGAGATACCGGACATCGCCGGGATCCCCGCGCGCTATCGGACCGTGGCCCGACTCGCAGCCCTGATACCCGGCGTCCGGGAGATGTCCCGGCTCTACGACTGCCGCTTCTGAGCGCCTCGTTGCCCCGCGCTGCGGGCTGCGGGCCGCGGGCCTCCGCGCCCTCTCAGGCGGCCTTACGTTGTTGGGCGGGTTGATCGAGCCATTCGTAGGGTTGGGTCGCCCAGGGGTGCTGGGTGTGGCTATCAGGCGGCTGCCGTCCGTGGCTGAACTCGCTTCGCCGCCCGGCACCCCACGACGACCAGGCCGCTGATTGGGAAGTGCGAACGAGTCGCTGTGTAAGGCAATGCCGGCGAGGTCGTCTGTGGTACGCACTGCAACGACGACCGTCTGGAGCATGATGAGCCGGGTATGGGCCGGGATCGACAGCGGCAAGACCCACCACCATTGCGTCGTCCTGGACGCCGACGGCGCCAAGCTGCTGTCGCGCCGGGTGGCCAACGACGAGCCGGAGCTCCTCCAGCTCCTTGCAGACGTCCTCGGACTCGCGGACGACGCAACGTGGGCGGTGGACATGGCCGACGGCGGTGCCGCACTGCTGATTGCACTGCTGGTCAACCACGATCAGGAACTGCTCTACATCCCCGGCCGCGCGGTCAACCGGGCCGCCGACGGCTACCGAGGCGAAGGCAAGACCGACGCCCGCGACGCGCTCGTCATCGCCGACCAGGCCCGCGTCCGCCGTGACCTGAAGCCCATACGTCCCAGCGACGAGATCACCGCGGAGCTGAAGCTGTTCACCGCGCGCCGCACCGACCTCGCATGCGACCGTAACCGGTCGATCAACCGCTTGCGTGCCACGCTGACCAGCATGTTTCCCGCACTGGAACGCGCGCTGGATCTGACCACCAAGGGGCCGCTGGTGCTGCTGACGGGCTATCAGACCCCGCTGGCAATCCGTCGCGTGGGCCTGACCCGTCTCACCAAGTGGCTGAGCGTCCGCAACGTTCGCAATGCGGAGTCCCTGGCCACCGCTGCGGTCAGAGCCGCCGAGCGGCAGCACACCGCCGTCCCCGGCGAAGCGGCCATCGCCTCGCTGGTGGGTGCGCTGGTCGAGGAGGTGATGGCCCTCAACGAGAAGATCGCGGACGTCGACAAGCTCATCGAGGGCCGGTTTCGCCGCCACGAACTCGCCGAAGTGATCACCAGCATGCCGGGAATTGGCTCCCTGCTGGGCGCAGAATTCCTGGCCGCCGTGGGCAGCGACATGGCATCCTTCGCCACCCCGGACCGGCTGGCCGCCTTCGCCGGCCTGGCTCCCGCCCCGCACGACTCCGGGAAGTCCCACGGCAACCTGCACCGACCGCAGCAGTACCACCGCGGCCTCCAGCGGGTCTTCTACACCTCCGCGCTGATCAGCATCCGCAGCGACCCGAACTCGCGCCGCTTTTACGACCGCAAACGCGCTGAGGGGAAGCGCCACATCCAAGCCGTCCTCGCGCTTGCCCGCCGACGAGTCAACGTCTTCTGGGCTCTGATCCGTGACCGTCGGTGTTACCAAGTGATACCTCCAGTCACTCATGCGGCTTGACTTCCAGATTGGGAAGCGAGCCACTGGTCGTAGGCCAGCTTGCAGAGGAGGACGATCACGACGAGGACGAGCACCCCGCGGACGAAGCCGGTGCCCCGCTTGAGGGCCATCCTGGCGCCGACCATGCCGCCGACGAGGTTGAAGAGGCCGAGCAGCGCCCCCAGTTGCCACAGGATCGCGCCCTGGAGGGCGAACATCGTCAGGGCGCCGATGTTGGTGCAGACGTTGACGACCTTGGCGGTGGCGGACGAGGTGACCAGGTCCATGTGGAGCACCGCGGCGAGCGCGACGACGAGGAAGGCGCCGGTACCGGGGCCGATCAGGCCGTCGTAGAAGCCGATCCCCAGCCCCGCGACGAGGATCGCCGCCAGCACACGGCGCCGGGAGACCGGGCCCGACGGCGCAACGGCGGTCCCGAAGGTGGGGCGGACGAGGACGAAGACGAGCACGCCCAGCAGGACGGCCATGATCAGCGGTCGCAGCACCTGGCTGTTGATCCCGGCCGCGAAGAACGCCCCGCCCAACGAACCGGCCATCGCCGCGACACCGATGCGCAGTGCGGTGCCAACGTCGATCGGCGCCTTGCGGACGTAGGTGATGGCGGCCGCGGTGGTGCCGACCACCGCGGTCGATTTGTTGGTACCGAGGACGAACACGGTCGGCACCTGTGGAAGGCCCACCAGGAGAGCCGGGAGCAACAACAGCCCGCCGCCGCCCACCACCGCGTCGATCCATCCCGCGGCGAGAGCGGCCAGAGCGAGCAGGGCCAGCGTGAACAGCGATATGTCAGTGGGCACCAGGTGATCCTATGAAGGAGTCCCGGTGTCCGGCGGCCTGCTGTCTATGCTCCGGGCATGGATACGCAGCCGAGCCCCGACGTCCCCACGGGCCCCGAGGTGCTCATGAACTCCGAGCCGCACGGGGAGCCCACGGCGGCCGAGGGGGCCCGGGGGGCCTTCTCCCTCGGGGGGACGCCGGCCGTGGGGCGGTTGGGGTTCGGGACCGGCGGCCTGGTCGGCCCCGGGTACTGGGGGCCGCGGCACGACGGTCCGGAGCGGTCGCTGATGGTGCTGCGACGGGCCGTGGACCGCGGCGTGACGCTGATCGACACCGCCGACAACTACGGCCCGGACGTGGCCGAGGAGTTGGTGGCCCACGCCCTGCATCCGTATCCGGCCGGGCTGGTGATCGCGACGAAGGGCGGAGTCGTCCGCACCGGCCCGAACATCTGGCACCTCGCCGGCCGCCCGGAGCAGCTGCGCGCCATGTGCGAGGCGAGCCTGCGCCGGCTCAGGACGGACACCATCGACCTCTACCAGCTGCACCGACTGGACCCCGACGTCCCGATGGCGGACCAGCTGGGCGCCTTGCTGGAGCTCCAACAGGCCGGAAAGATCCGCCACATCGGCCTGGACAGCATCAGCGCAGCGGAGCTGACCCGGGCCCGGGAGCTGGCCCCGATCGCCTCCGTGCAGAACCGCTACAACCTGCTGGACCGCGCCTCCGAGGACGTACTGCGGCTCTGCGAGCGGACCGGGACGGCCTTCCTGCCGTGGTTCCCACTGGGCAACGGCACACTGACCGGCGGCGGGAACCCCGGCCACCCCGCCACCGCCACCCTGGCCCCGATCGCCGCGGCACACGGCGCGACGACCGGCCAGATCGCCCTGGCCTGGCTCCTCCACCACTCCCCCGCCCTGCTCCCGACCCCCGGCACCAGTTCCCCCGCCCACCTCGACGAGAACCTGGCGGCGGCCCGGATCACCCTCACGGCGGAGGAGTTGGCGCGACTCGACGCGCTGGGCGACGTCCCGGACGAGCCGGCTCAGCCGGCTCAGCCGGCTCAGCCGGCTCAGCCGGCTCAGCCGGACGAGCGGAACGAGCCGGATCGGTGGGGCGAGGACGGAAACCGTACGGTGGACGAGTCCGACGAGTAGCCGGCCAACGCGCCCCGACGCCCGCACACAGCATGCAACGAGGAGAGAGACCGACCGTGTCGCAGGAAAACCCGACCCCGCCGAACACCCCCGAGGAAGCCCTCGCCATCGTCCGGAGCCGCTTTGCGGAGCCCAAGCTCGCCGACGGCTCCCCGGCGCCGCTGCACGTCCACGAGTTCGACGCCGGCTACCTGGTGTACCCCTCGTACCCCGCGGCCTCCGACACGTCGGGGCAGCCGCAGCCCGCGCCGCCCGGCGGCTCGAAGATCATCGTCGTGAAGGACACCGGCGAGACGGTCACCGTGCCCAACCTGCCGACCGAATCGGCCATCGCCCTCTTCCGCAAGCAGCGCGAGGCACAGGCGTAACGGGCTTCGCGGCCACGGTTTCGACGTCGGCTTCGGCGGCGGTTCAGGCGTCGGCGTCAGGCCGGCCGTTCCGCCGGGGCGAGGGCCCGTAGGCGGGCACCGCGGCTCTTGGCGACGCGGCGGACCTCCGTCAGGGACTCGGTCAACTCCACGGTGAGGAGGTGGAGTTCGCCGGAGGTCCAGCTGCGGGCGTCGAGCAGCCGTCGGGCGTCCGCGATCAGCCCGCCGGCGAGGACGAGTTGGGCCTCCTCGATGTCGTCGGCCATACGGGACACGCGGCCGGTCCCGTCGCCGACGACGAAGCAGGGCTTGCCGTCGGGGCTCGACCACGGCAGAAGCCGCGGGATGGCGTCGGTCATGTCGTCATCCTCCAGGGATTCGGTGGCCACGCCCCCGGGCCGACGCACATCGGTTGCGGGGTTTCGCTCGCGGCGAGATGAGTACCGGGTGTAGTCATTTGGTCACCCTGGCAACGCAACGGGCAATAGAATTGGTGTGGTTGAACGGCAGAGTTCAATGTTGCGACCTGCCGTGATGCCGACGTGCGCCCACATGACGAGAGGTCATAGCGTTGGACGAGACGATCGCACCTGAACACTTGAATCCGCTCCAGCGCTTCGGCCGTGACATCAAACAGGTCCGCCTGGCGCGCAAGCTCACGCAGAAGCATCTGGCCAAGGCGACGGGCTACACCGACGGCTACGTCAGCAAGGTCGAGTCCGGGACGCTGCTGCCCAGGCCCAGTCGGAAGTTCGCCGAGGGTTGCGACAACGCCTTCGGGACCGGTGAGTTGTTCGCGGGGATGCTGCGGAGGATCGACGAGGGGGAGCATCCGTCGTGGTTCGTTCCGTACCTGAAACTGGAGCGGAAGGCGTCGCGAATCCTGGACTATTCGACAAGCCTCCCGATGGGTCTCCTCCAGACGAAGGACTACGCGCGGGCCGTCTTCCGTGCGTACTACTCCGGGGCAAGCGCCGAGACCATCGAGGACAAGGTCGCCGCGCGTCTGCGGCGTCGTGAGGTGTTCAAGCGGGACACTCCGCCGCTCCTCTGGGCCATCATGCACGAGGCATGCCTACGAACGGTCGTAGGTGACGCCGAGGTCATGTCCGGGCAACTGAAGTACCTGCTGACGGCAGCCGCGTCGCCGCGCGTGCAGCTCCAGGTCATGCCGTTCTCGGGCGGTGCTCCCGCGGCATCCACGAAGCCGTTCATTCTGCTGCACTTCACGGACTCGCCCACGGTGTTGTACACGGAGACCCGGGTAGGAGGGAGAATGCACGACTCCGAACAGACTGTCGATGCCGCCGTGGATGACTACGATCTGCTCCGAGCCCACGCGTTGGCCCCGGATCAATCACTGGCTCTGATCAAGAACCTGCTGAAGGAGTACCAGGCATGAACCACGACTTGGATCTGACCGCCGCCGAGTGGATCAAGTCGTCCTACAGCGACGCCAACGGCGGAAATTGCATCGAGTTCTCCCCTGGCCACAGCCTCACCCACGCCCTAGTCCCCCTCCGTGACAGCAAACTCCCCCACGGCCCCGTGATCACCGTCCCCGTGGCGGGGTGGTCCTCGTTCGTGGACGCGGTCAAGAATGGGGAGTTCGCCGTCTGAGGTCCGTCTGAGGAGGAGCGTCCGTGGATCTGCGTGACGATGCCCGTGCCCTGTCCGACGAGTTGGTCCGGCTGCGGCGGGCGCTGCACCGGATCCCGGAGACCGGGCTCGATCTGCCCCGGACGCAGGAGGCGGTGCTGGCCGAGTTGGACGGGCTGCCGCTGGAGGTGAGCGCGGGCGCGGGGCTGAGTTCGGTGACGGCGGTGCTGCGGGGCGCCGGGTCCGGGCCCGTGGTGCTGTTGCGCGGTGACATGGACGCGCTGCCGGTCGCCGAGCGCACCGGTCTGGACTTCGCCGCGGACAACGGGCGGATGCACGCCTGCGGCCATGATCTGCACACCAGCATGCTCACGGGGGCGGCGAAGCTGCTCTCCGCGCACCGGGACCGGCTCGCGGGCGATGTGGTGTTCATGTTCCAGCCCGGCGAGGAGGGCTTCGACGGCGCCCGGCACATGCTCGCGGAAGGGCTGCTGGAGGCGGCCGGGCGGCGGCCGGTGGCCGCGTATGCGCTGCACGTGCTGTCGGCGGGGCAGGACCGCGGGGTGTTCGGGACCCGCGGCGGGCCGATGATGTCGGCGTCCAACGTGCTGCGGGTGACGGTGCGCGGGGCGGGCGGACACGGTTCGATGCCGCACCGCGCCAAGGATCCGGTGCAGGCGGGCTGCGCGATGGTGACGGCGTTGCAGGCGTGGATCACCCGGTCGTTCGACGTCTTCGACCCGGTGATCCTGTCGGTGGGCACGTTCCACGCGGGGACGCAGCAGAACGTGATCCCGGAGACCGCGGTCTTCGAGGCGACGGTGCGGAGTTTCTCGGCCGCGGCCCAGGCCCGGGTCAAGGACGGCACGGTGGAGGTGTGTCGGGGCGTCGCGGCGGCCCACGAGGTGGCGGTGGACGCGGAGTTCGTGGAGACGTATCCGGTGACCGTGAACGATGCGGCGGAGGCGGAGTTCGCGGCGCACACGGTCCGTGAGGCGCTGGGCGAGGAGCGGTTCGCGCCGCGGCCGAATCCGCTGCCGGCGTCGGAGGACTTCTCGCGGGTGTTGAACGAGGTACCGGGTGCGCTGATGATGCTGGGGGCGCCGCCGGTCGGGGCGGATCCGGAGCGGAGCGCCAACAACCACTCGCCGCTCGCCGAGTTCGACGACACGGTGCTGGCGGACGGGGCGGCGGTGTACGCGGAGTTGGCGGTGCGGAGGTTGGCCAAGGGGTAGCGGACGCTGTCCCGCGGGCGGGTGAAGTGCCGGTATGCGTCGGCTGATGCAGCGTGGTTTCCTGCCGGCTGCACGATGATTCCGGGTCGGCCCGGATATTCCGGAAGTGCCTTTCGCGGGCGGAGGACATTGCGGTCAACATTCGGGTTCACCGTGTAGCGGGTCGAACGGGGGCGACTCGCTGGGGATCAACTCGACAATGTGCGCTGCCTGCTGGCGTACGCCATACTCGTGCGGCATGGACAACGGTGTGTGGGACGTGCTGCTTCCACTCTTCTTTTTTCTGTTCATCGCCGGTTTCTTCGGCCTTGTCGGCTGGATCTGGTGGCACGGACACAAGAGGGATGATCGGAGCGACAAACAGCTTCAGGAACTCATCCGCTTCGCGGAGCAGCGGGGGTGGAGCTATACCGCCGCCGTGCCGGGAGGAGCCGACCGTTACGCCGGCGGGCCGCCGTTTCCGCTCGAAAGCTTCAACATCCCCCTGACGGACTGCATAACCGGAGAGTTCCGGGGGCGCACCTTCTCGTGCTTCGAGTACCACGCACGCGAGATGAACACGGACGGCGCGGACACCTACCGGCACTGGGCGGTGTTCGCGGTGACCATGCCGGTGTCCGGTCCCCGCCTGATCGTCACGGGCCAGGGCAAGGTGGCCAAGTTCAACGCGCGCCTGAATGCGAAGGTGTTCGGCGGTGGTGAGGTGCTGAAGCTGGGTGATTCCGCATTCGACGAGGCGTTTCTGGTCACCGCCCACGACGAGCGGTATGCGCGGCAGGTGCTGACCGGTCAGGTGGCGCAGCTGCTGACCTCCGATCCGCGCGCCCAGAAGGCCCCTCTGCGGTTCGACGGGAACGAGCTGATCTCCTGGTATTGGGGACGGCTGCGTCCGGAGCAGATCGACGCGAAGCTGAACTATCTGTGCGACCTGCTCGACCGCCAACGGGCAGGAGCCTGACACGTCCCACGGCCCGGACGGTGCCCGTTCATGGGTGAGCCCCTCGCGATGACGGAATCGCGAGGGGCTCACCCATGAACGCCGGGGCGCCGAGGCGCACAAGGCTCAAGCCGCGGACGGGTCCGCGGGACGCAGCGAGCGGACGAAGTCCTTGAAGTCCTCCACGACCAGATCGAGCTGGGTCGGCTTGGCCGTCAGTGCGAGCTCGATCACGGCGCGTCGGGTCGGGTCGTGCACGTCCTGCATGAGCAAGTAGACCTGGCTCTGGACCAAGTCCAGGAGCCGTCCGTGCAGCGAGGTGGAAATGCGCAGCGTCTGGGCCAGCGCGGGCGCTTCCGGATTTCCCACCTCTTTGCGCTCGGCGACGCGCACCGTCGCCGCCTCGCCCAGCCGCTGGACCGACGCGTCGGCCATCGACACCAGATCCGTTTCCTCGTGCAGCTTTCCGGCGATCGTGATATTCGCGGTGAATCCGTCCCGCGACTCGGGGTGGAGTGCGATGAAAGCCACTCCGGGGGCACCCACCTCATCGGGGGGCGCCGGCTGCCAGCCCTCCGGCAGTGAAAACTCGATCTTCACCGGCAGCGTGGTCGCCATGGTGGTTCAACTCCCTAGTGTGCGGAATTCGAGGCTAGTGTCATCCGAAGGGGTTGAGCGATTTCAACCCGTCGCCGACCGCGTCGATGCCGTCACCGACCGCGTCCGCGACATCGCCGACGGTCTCCACGACCTTGTGCGGGTCGATCTCGATCTGTGCGCCGACCTTGCCGCCGACGCCGAGTCCGACACCCACCGAGCCGCCGATGACGAACTTGCCGTCCTTCATGCCGGCGTCCAGCTTGGCCTCGGCTCCGGCGCCGGCCCACGCCTCGCCGGTGATACCGGCCCCGATGCCGCCGACGTCGGCGTGCCCGCTGGCGGTCGCCTTGGCGCCCGCGAACGCCTCGGCGCCCAGGTGCGCGCCGTCCTTGCCCACGGAGGCGGTGGCTTTCCCCTCCACGCCGGCGAACGCGGAGGCGTCGCCCTTGGCCTCGAAGGCGCCGTACTCGACGCCGCCCTCCGCCGATGCCTTGGCGAGATAGGCCGAACCGCTCACGCCGGCCTGGAGTTTGCCGTCGGTGACGGACGCCCCTATCGAGCCCTCCGCGCCGAGGAGTGTGAGGCCGGCCTTTCCGGAAGCCTTGCCGCCGCCGGCGAGTTGCGTCTCCCCCTTGGCCTCGGCGTTCCACACATTGGCTTCGCCCTTCCGCTCCCAGAGTTTGGCCTCGTAGGAGCGGGGTTTCTTGGCGCCGGGGTCCTCTTCGGGGCCCGTTTCACCGAATTTTCTGTTCCTCGCCTTCTTCCAGCGCTCGCCTTCCTTCTTCTCGGTCAGCGGGCTGGATTCGTAGAGCTTCTTGAGCTCGGCGGTGGTCTTGCCGGATTCCTTCTGCTGCTCGGCGGTCTTGCCCGCGCGGACCAGCCAGTCCGGTGCGTCGGAGGCGCCGCCGGCCAGCTCCTCCAGCTTCTTCGCCGCCGACTCGCCTTCCTCCCGCACCATCTGACGGGCGTTCTGCAAAGTCGTCCGGGCCTGGGCCTCGTTGCCGCCGTCCCACAGCTCGACGGCCTCCGCCGCCTGCTGCTGCGCCCCGCTCAGCGCCGAGGCGTATCTGCTGACCGCCGAGGCCGCATCGGACATCGCGTCGGATGCGTAGAGCCAGTTCTTCTTCTCGCCGGAGAAGTTCTCCCAGAACTCGTCGCTGGCCTTCCCCGACCAGCCGGGGACACGGACCGCGCCCAGCCTGCCCCCGACGTCCTCAAAGGTGCCGGAGTGCTTCCGCAGCGCCCCCGCGACCCCTTCCAGGACCCCCACGTTCCCGGGGACGAGTTCCTTGGGGTCTTCGGTGTCACCAAGCTCCGCTGCCATGTCTCTTCCCCCCGGTCCTACCGGCCCGCGCCGTACGGATGCATGCGTCCGTCGACATAGGCGTCCGTCTGCTCGTAGTTGTGCGCGAACGTCTTGAGCTTCCCCGCCGCGTCGTCCGAGCGGTCACCGAGGACCAGATAGGCCACGTCCCACGTGTCGCAGAACTTTTCGAACTTGCCGTCGAGGATCACGTCCTCCTGTTCGGACGCCCCGAAATCCTCGTTCAGCGCCCCGAATTCGATGCCTTTGGCCGGCTCCAGACATTTCAGAATGTCCGATGCGCCACCCCTGAGCTCTTCCGGATCGGCCTGAAAGCCGTCGCCATTGATGCTCATGCCTGTGTCACTGCCCCCTGAACGCGCGTTAAGAGCGCGTAAGTTGAAACTCCGTCGGCGGACTTTATCAGCATCTGTTGCCTCGTCAGAACGCGTGGGGCGATTCGACCTCTCCGCCCGCAACTCGCCGCATAAATCCCGGCATTTATGCAGGTGGACGCATCCGACTTCATCAATTGCGCAACAGAAAGACGGTGAAAAGCAGGCGCAAAGCAGACGCAAAGTGGATTTCGCGGCCGAGGCCGACGGGCGAGTGGGCGGGCGGATGAGTGGGCAGGCCCGCGGCGCGGGGGGGGCGCGCGCGACGGGAGTCGCGTGCGCCGGGCTCTTAGGAGGTTCTTAAGCCGCCCCACTATCCACAGGGACATGACATCGAAGCTCACACGAGTATGCGCCGCCTCGTTGGCACTGACGGCCGCGTCCGTCGGGCTCTCCGGGTGCGGGAAGGCCGAGGCGGGAACCCTTGACGGCGGTCGGCTGACGCTGCCGGTCGCCGGCGGGACCGCCACCGTCGACACCGCCACGCTGGCGGTCGGCGCACGGGCCGAGGATGGCACGCCGCTGGTGCTGTCGGAGGCGGCCGGGGGCGGGCTGGGCGCGCCCGGTCCGGTGACGCGTACCGCCGACGGGGCGCGCTGGACGTATCCGGCCAAGGGCCTGACGGTGACGGCGCGTTCGGAGCGGGGGCGGCTGCGGATCGGGATCCGGGCGGACCGGGACCAGTCGGTGAGCTGGCCGGTGACCGGGACCGACCGGGCGGCGTCGTCCGTGCAGGTGCCGCGCGGGGAAGGGCTGGACATCCCGGTGCGGGACGCGTTCTGGAACTCCGGGCCGGGCGGGCTGGCCGGGAGCACGGTGGACGTGGGGGCGGATCTGTCACTGCCGCTGTGGGGGTATGCGATGGGCGGCGGGAGCGGCCCGAAGGGCGGCACCGCGCGGCACGGGGTGAGCTATCTGACGCCCACGGACATCGGGACGTCGTTGGCGTTCGCCACGAAGGGCGGAGCGCTGCGGGCGACGGCCGCGCACGACTTCGTCGGCGGGGACCGGACGCGGGACTACGAGGTGTCGTTCGCGCTGACGGACGGCGATCCGGTCGCGCCGGCGGCCGACTACCGGTCGTACCTCGCGCAGCACGGGCAGTTGAGCAGCCTGCTGGCGAAGATCGCGAAGAACCCGGAGACCGGGAAGCTGCTCGGGGCGTTCCACGCCTATCTGTGGGGCGAGGCGCGGACCGCGGCCGGGGTCGAGAAGCTGAAGAAGCTGGGCGTGGACCGGATGTGGCTCGGCTACGACTCCGGGCCGGACCCGATGAAGGCCGATGCCGTCCGGGCCGCGAAGAAGGCGGGGTACCTCGTCGGGCCGTACGACACGTTCGCCAACGGGCAGGACCCGAAGACGGCGGACAGCCCCACCTCGGCGTGGCCGGGGAGGGTCTACCCGGACTTCTGTGTGCGGAAGGCGGACGGGACGCCGCAGACCGGGTTCGGCAACCGGGGCTGCTACCTGAGCTCGCGGGCGTTCGAGAAGGCCGAGCCGGGCGAGCACTACCTCGCGGACCGCACCCGGGCGATGACCTCCAACGGGGCGAACAGCTACTTCCTGGACGTGGACGCGACCGGTGAGGTGTTCCGCGACCACGGCGCGGGCCATGAGATGACCAAGGCGGGGGACCGGGAGAACCGGCTCGCCCGGATGCGGCGGATCGCCGACCGCTTCGTCCTGGGCTCGGAGTCGGCGCAGCCGTGGGCGAACTCGGCGCTCGCCTTCGACCACGGCTCGGGCACACCGGTCGCCGACGGGCTGTGGAAGCTGGAGCGGGACAAGGAGAAGTGGGGCGGCTACTTCCCGCAGAACGCCCCGAAGAACGCCTTCCAGCCGGTGTCGCTGCCGGCGGACCTGGCCACCGCGATGTACGACCCGAAGTACCGGGTGCCGCTGTACGAGACGGCGCTGCACGAGTCACTGGTCAACGTGGAGCGGTGGGAGCTGTCATACGACAAGCTGCCGGACCAGAAGACCACCCGGGCGCTGCTGGCGATGCTGTACGACACCCCGCTGAACTTCGCGCTCAACGGGCCGTCGCTGGAGAAGGACGGCAAGGAACTCGCCGCGCTTCAGCGGTACTTCGCGCCGCTGCACCGCGCCGCCGGAACCGAGCGGATGACGTCGTTCCGGTGGCTGACCGAGGACCGGAGCGTGCAGCGGACGGTGTTCGGGGACGGGAGGCTGACCGTCACCGCGAACTTCGGCAGCACGGCGCACGACGGGCTGCCGGGCGGCTGCGTGGACGCCCGACTGCGGGGTCAGACGCAGCCGCGGCGGCTGTGCCCGGCGCAGGTCAACAGCTGATCCCCGCACGGAGATCGAGGGGCGGCGGTCCGGTCGTCAGGACGGCCGGCGGGCCACCTCCAGGTAGCGCAGGACGGCCAGGACGCGGCGGTGGCCGGCGTCCGAGGGCGGCAGGTCGAGCTTGCCGAAGAGGTTGGCGATGTGCTTCTCGACGGCCCGCTCGGTGACGGTCAGCGCGCCGGCGATGGAGCGGTTGGTGCGGCCCTGGGCCATCAGGGCCAGCACCTCCCGCTCGCGCGGGGTCAGGGCGTCCAGGGCGGTGGCGCGGCGGACCGCGCCGAACAGCTGGGTGACCACGTCCGGGTCGAGGGCGGTGCCGCCGGCGGCCACCCGGTGCAGCGCGTCGACGAACTCGCCGATGTCCACCACCCGTTCCTTGAGGAGGTAGCCGACGCCCGCGAAGCCGGCGCCGGAACCGAACAGCCGGTCCGCGTAGGCGGTCTCCACGTACTGGGAGAAGATCAGCACCCCGGTGCCGGGGTGCCGCTGCCGCAGGGTGACGGCGGCGCGCAGGCCCTCGTCGCGGTGGCCGGGCGGCAGCCGGATGTCGATCACGGCGACGTCCGGCCGGTGCTCGTCCACGGCCGCGAGCAGCGCCTCGGCGTCGGCGACCGCGGCCACCACCTTCACCTCGCGCAGCTCCAGCAGTTGGACCAGGCCCTCGCGCAGGATCGCGGAGTCCTCGGCGATGACGACACGCATGGTTCCTGCCTGTGGGGAGGGTGCGGGGCGAGGGGTCACCCGGCCGGGTGGGCCTCGTACGCGGTCGGGTACGGGAGGTGGACCACCGCCACGGTAGGCCCTCCGGGCGGGCTGTCGCAGGTCAGGGTGCCGTCCACGGTGCGGATCCGGCCGAGCAGGCCGGTCAGGCCGCTGCCCGCGCCGATCACCGCGCCGCCGCGCCCGTCGTCCCGTACGGAGAGCCGCAGGGCGCGGTCGTCGCCGCACACCTCGACGGCGGCCTCGGCGGCGCCGCTGTGCTTGACGGCGTTGGCGAGGAGTTCGGCGGCGCAGAAGTAGGCGATGGACTCCAGGGCGGGGCTGGGGCGGTGGGAGATCCGCGCGCGCAGGGCGACCGGGAGCGGGGCGTCGGCGACGAGGGTGGCCAGGGCGGTCTCCAGGCCCTCGTCGAGCGCCGGCGGGTGGATGCCGCGGACCAGGTGGCGCAGGTCGGCGATGGCGCGGGTGGCGTTGTCCTGGGCGTGGGCCACGGTCGTCAGCAGACGGTCCCGGTCGGCGTCCCGGGTGAGGAGTTCACGGATCAGGGTGAGCTGCATGCCCAGGCCGACCAGGCGGGCCTGGGTGCCGTCGTGCAGATCGCGTTCGATCCGGCGGAGGGTGGCGGCGGCGTCCTCGACGGCGTGCGCCCGGGTCTCCTCCAGGGTGCGGATCCGGGCGTCGGCGGCGCTCGGGCCGAGCAGGACGCGCAGCAGCAGCCGGTGCGGGGCGCCGGCCCACCGCACCAGCCGCGGCGCGAGCAGCACCAGCAGCGCGCCGGCCGCGACCACGGCCGTCCAGCGCGGCCAGCTGTCGAACTCGACGCCGTCGATCAGCAGCCCCACGTGGCGGACGGTGCCGTCCCGGTCGTGGACGGTGAAGTAGTTCCAGTGGCGCAGCACGGGGTGGGCCAGTGCCAGCACGCCGTAGACGTAGCCGAGGGTGGCGGCGAGCAGCGGCGGGAGGGCGGTGAACGGGGCGAGCAGCGCGGCGGCCACCGCCCGCCAGCCGGCCGGGTCGCCGAGCAACGCCCGCCGCCAGCCGAAGACGCCGGGCGCGCCGCGCCGCCCGGCCGCCTCGACCGGCTCCCCCGACAGGCTTCCTGCCAGGGCCCGTTGGAGGTCGCCGAGGGCCAGTGCGCCGCGCACGGTCAGGGCCAGCAGCCAGGGGCCGAGCGCCGTCCAGGACAGCACCGCGCCGACGCCCAGCCCGACCAGTACCAGGACGGCGCCCGGCAGCGCGAGCACCGGCGCGACCAGGGCGTGCAGCAGGGCGGCGAGGGCCCGGGGCGCGAAGGGGGCGGCCAGCGCGGCGCGGGCCCGGCGGACCGGGCGGGTGGCGGTCCGGGCGGCCGTGGCGGGCGGGGCTGCCGTGGTGCGGGCGGGGCGGGGCATGCCCCCAGCATCCCCTCACAGTGCGGCCGGCGGGCCGCTGAGGGCCGCGTTCCGCCGGGGAAACGCGGGCGATGCGGGCGGGTAACAGCGGCGACGCAGGCTGTCGGACATGACGCTGACGGGCATACCGCTCCCGGGCACCGTGCCCCGGGACACCACGCGCACCGGTCCCGCGCCGGCGCCCCCGGCGGCGCGGGTCGTGGTGGTCGGCGGCGGGATGGCCGCCGCACGGCTCGTCCACCGACTGGCCGCGGCGGCGGACGGGGCGGCGTCGCCGGCTCCCGGCCGTCCGGCCCGGCGTCCGCTCCGGGTGACCGTCCTCGCCGAGGAGCCGCACCCGCCGTACAACCGGGTGCTGCTCGCCGAGGTCCTCGCCGGCCGCTATCCGACGCCGGTGATCGCGCTGCCGGCGCCGGCCGCCGGGGTGGCCTGGCACGGCGGCGCCCGGGTGGTGCACATCGACCGGGCCGCACGGCGGGTGCGGTGCGCGGACGGGCGGGAGTTCGGCTACGACACGCTGGTGCTGGCGACCGGCGCCAATCCGGTGCTGCCGCCGCTGCGCGGCCTGTTCACGCCGGACCGCCGGCTCCCCGAGGGCGTGCACGCGTTCCGCACGATGGACGACTGCCTGGGCCTGTCCCGGGCGGTGCGGCCGGGCGTGCGGGCGGTCGTCATCGGCGGCGGGCTGCTCGGGGTCTCCGCGGCCCGTGCGCTCGCCGCGCGCGGCGCGCAGGTGGTGCTCGCCCAGCAGGCCGAGCGGCTCATGGAGCGCCAGCTCGACCCGAACGCCTCCCGGCTGGTGCTGCGGCACCTGGAGGACCTCGGCGTCGAGGTGCACACCGAGTGCCGGGTGCGGGACGTGCGGGCGGTCGGCGGCGCGGTCCGCTCGGTGGAACTGGCCGACGGGTACGCCCTGGACGCCGACCTCGTGGTGCTCGCCTGCGGCGTGCGGCCGCGCACGGGACCGGCGGCACAGGCGGGACTCGCCGTGGACAGGGGCGTCCTCGTCGACGACGCGCTGCGCACCTCGGACCCGCGCATCCGCGCCATCGGCGACTGCGCCCAGCACGACGGCACCGTCTACGGCCTCGCCGCCCCGGCCCTCGAACAGGCCGACGCCCTCGCCGGGTTCCTCGCGGGCGACGAGGGCGCCCGCTACACCGGCACCCGCTCCCTGACCCGGCTGACCCTCACCGGCCCCGGGTCCCCCTTCGACCTCGCCGCGTTCGGCGAGACCGAGGCCCGCCCCGGCGACGACGTCGTGCAACTCGCCGACGCCACCCGGGGCACCTACCGCAAGGTCGTCGTCCGCGACGACCGCCTGGTCGGCGGGGTCCTCGTCGGCGAACTCGGCACCGTCGGCGCGCTCGCCCGCGCCTGGGAGGGAGCAGAGCCGCTCCCCGACGACGGCCCCCTGCTCCATCTGCTCACCCACGACGGAGGCTCCTGATGTCCACGACCGCACCTGTCGGGGAGCGGCCCCGCCCCACGATCGTGCTCGTCGGCCACGGCATGGTCGGCCAGCGTTTCCTGGAGGCGCTCGCCGAGCGCGGCCTGACCGCCACGCACCGCGTGGTCGTCCTGTGCGAGGAGCCGCGCCCGGCCTACGACCGGGTCCAGCTCACCTCGTACTTCGCGGGCCGGACGCCCGAGGAACTCTCGCTGACCGACCGGGAGTTCCTCGCCGAGCACGGCATCGAGCTGTACGTCGGCGACGCGGCGGAGACCGTCGACCGCGCGGCGCGGACGGTCACCGCCGCGTCCGGCCGGGTCTTCGGGTACGACGCCCTGGTGCTCGCCACCGGCTCCTACCCCTTCGTGCCGCCGGTCCCCCACAAGGACGCCGAGGGCTGCTTCGTCTACCGCACGATCGAGGACCTGCTCGCGATCGAGGCGTACGCGAAGTCGCGGGCGACGACGGGTGCGGTGGTCGGCGGCGGCCTGCTCGGCCTGGAGGCCGCGGGCGCCCTGAAGGGCCTCGGGCTGCGCGCCCACATCGTGGAGTTCGCGCCCCGGCTGATGCCCGTGCAGGTCGACGACGGCGGCGGCGCCGCGCTGCTGCGCACCATCGAGGAGATGGGCCTGACCGTCCACACCGGCGTGGGCACGCAGGAGATCGTGATCGGCGCGGACGGCGCGGTCAGCGGGATGAAGCTCTCCGACGGCTCCGAACTCGCCACCGACATGGTGGTGTTCAGCGCCGGCGTCCGCCCCCGCGACCAGCTGGCCCGCGACTGCGGCCTGGCGGTCGGCGAGCGCGGCGGCATCACCGTCGACGCGCAGTGCCGCACGGTCACCGACCCGCACGTGTTCGCGATCGGCGAGTGCGCGCTGGCGGCGGACGGCCGGGTGTACGGCCTGGTGGCCCCCGGCTACGAGCAGGCGCGGACCGCCGCGGCCGCCCTCGCCGCCGACGGCACGGAGCAGTTGGCCTTCACCGGCGCCGACCTGTCCACCAAGCTGAAGCTGCTCGGCGTCGACGTCGCGTCCTTCGGCGACGCGCACGGCGCCACCGAGGACTGCCTGGACGTCGTCTACTCCGACTCCCGCGCCGGCCTGTACAAGAAACTGGTCGTCGGCCGCGACGGCACGCTGCTCGGCGGCATCCTGGTCGGCGACGCGGAGGCGTACGGCACGCTGCGGGCGCTGACGGGGTCGGTGCCCCCGGTCTCCCCCGAGTCCCTCGTCCTGCCCGCCGGCGCGGACCCGGGGGCCCAGCTCGGCCCCTCCGCCCTCCCGGACGACGCGATCGTCTGCTCCTGCCACAACGTCAGCAAGGGCACCATCCGGGGCGCGGTCACCGAGCACCGGTGCACCACCGTGCCCGAGGTGAAGAAGTGCACCAAGGCCGGCACCGGCTGCGGCAGTTGTGTGAAGGTGCTCGGCCAGCTGGTCACCGCCGAGCTGGAGGCGTCCGGCGTCGAGGTCGACAAGGGCCTGTGCGGCTGCTTCGCGCAGACCCGCGAGGAGCTGTACGAGATCGTCCTCGCCCTGCGCGTCACCTCGTACCGGGAGTTGCTGGACGGCCACGGCCGCGAGGGCGCCCGGGGCGGCGACGGCTGCGAGGTGTGCAAGCCGGCCGTCGGCTCGATCATCGCCTCCCTCGCCCCGACGATCGGCGCGAGCGGCTACGTCCTGGACGGCGAGCAGGCGGCCCTCCAGGACACCAACGACCACTTCCTCGCCAACCTCCAGAAGAACGGCTCGTACTCGGTCGTGCCGCGCATCCCCGGCGGGGAGATCGCACCCGAGAAGCTGATCGTGATCGGCGAGATCGCCCGGGACTTCGGCCTCTACACGAAGATCACCGGCGGCCAGCGGATCGACATGTTCGGCGCCCGGGTGGAGCAACTCCCGGTGATCTGGGCGCGGTTGGTGGCGGCCGGCTTCGAGTCCGGGCACGCGTACGGCAAGTCGCTGCGCACGGTGAAGTCCTGCGTGGGCCGGACCTGGTGCCGCTACGGCGTCCAGGACTCGGTCCGCATGGCGATCGACCTGGAGCTGCGCTACCGGGGGCTGCGGTCGCCGCACAAGCTCAAGTCCGCCGTCTCCGGCTGTGCCCGCGAGTGCGCGGAGGCCCGGTCCAAGGACTTCGGCGTCATCGCCACGTCCAACGGCTGGAACCTCTACGTCGGCGGCAACGGCGGCGCGACCCCGCGCCACGCGGACCTGCTCGCCCAGGACCTCTCCGACGCCGAGCTGATCCGCCTGATCGACCGCTTCCTGATGTTCTACATCCGCACCGCGGACCGGCTGGAGCGCACCTCGACCTGGCTGGAGCGGATCCCGGGCGGCCTGGACCACGTGCGGGACGTGGTGGTGCACGACGCGCTCGGCATCTGCGCGGAGCTGGAGGAGCTGATGGCGGCCCACGTCGCGCACTACCGGGACGAGTGGGCCGAGACCCTCGACGACCCCGAGAAGCTCGCCCGCTTCGTGTCCTTCGTGAACGCCCCGGACACCCCCGACCCGGTCGTCGCGTTCGTCCCCGAGCGCGACCAGATGAAGCCCGACCTGCCGCTGCTCGCCATCGGCCGCCGTCCCCTGGAAGACGCACTGGAAGGAAGCACCCCGCGATGACCACGGCACCCGAGACCACCGACCTCCAGGTCCAGCTCCGGCTGGCGGAGGGCTGGTTCACTGTCTGCGACCTGCACCGGCTGGCCCCCGGCCGCGGGGTCGCCGCCCTGCTGCCGGACGGCCGCCAGGTGGCGCTGTTCCGGGACCGGGAGGACCGGCTGTACGGCATCGACAACCGCGACCCGTTCACCGGCGCCCCGGTCCTCGCCCGGGGGCTGACCGGCACCGCCGACGGCCGCCCGTTCGTGGCGTCGCCGCTGCTCAAGCAGCGGTTCGACCTGGAGACCGGGGGCTGCCTGGACGATCCGTCGGTGTCCGTCCCGGCCTACCGGGTGCGCAAGCGGGCGGCGTGAGGCGGGCGTACGCTGGATCTCCCCTACCGAGGAGTACGGCGTGACCCGGTGGAACACCAGCCACATCCCCGACCAGACCGGCCGCGCGGTCGTCGTCACCGGCGCCAACAGCGGCCTCGGCTACGTCACCGCCCGTGAACTGGCCCGGCGCGGCGCCCGCGTGGTGCTGGCCTGCCGCAGCGCCGAGCGGGGCGGGGCCGCGCTGGCTCGGCTGCGGTCCGAAGTCCCGGCCGCCGAGGCGGAGTTCCGACCGCTGGACCTGGCCGACCTGGCGTCGGTGCGGCAGTTCGCCGACGACCTGGACGACTTCTGCGGCGACCGGCTCGACCTGCTGATCAACAACGCGGGCGTGATGGCGCTGCCGCAGCGCACCACCGCGGACGGCTTCGAGATGCAGTTCGGCACCAACCACCTGGGGCACTTCGCGCTCACCGGGATGCTGCTGCCCAAGCTCCTGGCGACGCCCGGCGCGCGGATCGTGACGGTCTCCAGCATGCTGCACGCCCTGGCCAACGTGGACCTCGACGACCTCAACAGCACCCGGTCCTACCACCGCTGGATCGCCTACGGCCGCTCCAAGAGCGCCAATCTGCTCTTCACCCACGAGCTGACCCGACGGCTGGCCGCGGCCGGCTCGCGGATCGTCGCCGCCGCCGCGCACCCCGGCTACGCGCACACCAACCTCCAGACGGCCGGGGTCCGGATGGAGGGCCGCCGGGCCGCCGAGCGCCTGGTGGAGCTGGGCAACCGCCTGATCGCCCAGCCCGCGGACGGCGGGGCGCTGGGCACGCTGTGCGCGGCCACCGCCCCGCACATGCGGTCGGACGCCTTCATCGGCCCGCGCAACGGGCTCCGCGGCGCCCCGGCCCGCTCCTTCCGCGCCCCCTGGACGCTGAAGGACGACACCGCCGCGCGCCTGTGGACGGCCTCGGAGGAGCTCACCAAGGTGCGGTACGACTTCACCGCCCCGGGGGCGTGAGCCCGGCCCCGTGGGCGCGCCCGGGGCATCCGGGGCGCGCCTGCGGGCCTGATGGGGCGCGTGATTCCGGGTGTGGCGTCAAAATCGCGTGAAGATCGCCCCGTCGCCCGCCAAGGGCGCGCCAAGGCCGCTCGCCGTCCGCCTCGACGGCCCCCACGCTGGGCTGGTCCCGCCCAGTGCCGCACGGAGGTACGACGAACCATGTCGACGGTGTCGCAGCCCGCAAACCGGCCCGAGCAGCCGCCCCCGGCGACCGCCACCGACACCGGTGCCGCCCCGGGCCCGGCCGCCGGCCCCGACCCCGCCGGTGACCGGCACCGCCTGACCGCCCTCCAGGGCCTGGCCGCCCTCTCCCTCGACGCGATGGCCTCCGTCGCGTACGGGCCGGAGTCGATCGTGCTGGTGCTGGCCGCGGCCGGCGCCTACGGCCTGGGGTTCACCCTCCCCGTCACGCTCGCCATCGCCGCGCTGCTGGCCGTCCTGGTGGCGTCCTACCGCCAGGTCATCGTCGCCTTCCCCAACGGCGGCGGCTCCTACGCGGTGGCCAAGACCCACCTCGGGCGCCGCTCGGCCCTGATCGCCGCGGCCTCCCTTGTCCTGGACTACATCCTCAACGTCGCGGTGTCCGTGACCGCCGGGGTCGCCGCCCTGACCTCCGCCTTCCCCGGCCTCTACGGCGACCGGGTGTGGATCTGCCTGGCCGTGCTGGTCGTGGTGACCGCGATCAACCTGCGCGGGATCGCCGACTCGGCGCGGGCGTTCCTGCTGCCCACCGCCGTCTTCGTCGCCTCGATCATGGCGATGATCGTGGTCGGGCTGTTCCGCGACGCACCGGCGACCACCGCCACCGCCACCGGGCACGCCTCCGTCCTCGCCCAGAACGCCACCTCCGTCGGCGTGCTGCTGCTCCTGAAGGCGTTCGCGTCCGGCTGCTCGGCGCTGACCGGCGTGGAGGCGGTCGCCAACGCCGTCCCGTCCTTCCGCGCCCCCGCCACCCGGCGCGCCCAGCGCACCGAGGTCGCGCTCGGCGCCCTGCTCGGCGTCATGCTGATCGGCCTGTCGCTGCTCATCGGCCGCTTCCACCTCCAGCCGGTCGAGGGCGTCACCGTCCTCGCCCAGCTGGCGGACGCCTCGTTCGGCCACAACTGGGCCTTCTACATCGTCCAGTTCGCCACCATGGTGCTGCTCGCGCTGGCCGCCAACACCTCCTTCGGCGGGCTGCCGGTGCTGATGGGCCTGCTGGCCCGCGACAACTACCTGCCGCACGTCTTCGGCCTGAAGGCCGACCGCCAGGTGCACCGCCACGGCGTGCTGGCGCTGGCCGCGGTCGCCGCCGCGCTGCTGGTCTTCTCCGGCGGTGACGTCAACACCCTGGTGCCGCTGTTCGCCATCGGCGTCTTCGTCGGCTTCACGCTCTGCCAGGCCGGGATGGTCCGCCACTGGCACCGGGAGCGGTCCGCCGGCTGGCTCGGCAAGGCGCTGCTCAACGGCTTCGGCGCGGTGCTCACCGCCGCCGCCGCGGTGGTCGTCACCGCCACCAAGTTCACCGAGGGCGCCTGGCTGATCGTCATCGCGCTGCCGCTGCTGGTCCTCTCCTTCGAGGCCGTGCACCGGGCGTACGGGCGGATCGGCGACCGGCTCGGCCTGGGCCGGGTGCCCGAGCCGCCGCGGCGCGCCCGCTCGCTCGTCGTCGTCCCGGTCTCGCACCTGTCCCGGCTGACCGGCGAGGCGCTCAACGCGGCGGTGTCGATGGGCGACGAGGTGATCGCCGTGACCGTCACCTACGGCGCCGAGGAGCGGCCGGGCGTCGAGGCGCTGCGCCGCGACTGGGAACTGTGGAACCCGGGCGTGGACCTGCTGGAACTGCCCTCCCCCACCCGTTCGCTGGGCCGCCCGATCGCCTCCTACGTCCGGGATCTGACGGACCGTCGCCCGGATGCCCGGGTCACCGTGCTGATCCCCGAGGCCGAGCCCGCCCACCTGTGGCAGCGGGTGCTCCAGAACCAGCGCGGCGCGGTGGTGGCGCACGCGGTGCGGCGCGATACGGATGCGGTGATCTGCCGGCTGCGGTTCCGGCTGGCGCCGTAGGTTCTCCCACGTCGTCGGCTTTCCCGCCGTGGTGTGTCTTCCGCCTTCGGCGGGGGTTCGTGGGGCGGGCGCCTGCTGTTCGGTGGGTGCCGGGTGTGGGGCCTCCGGGGTGGGTGGTTCGGACTGCTGCGCTTTACGTCCGAACCACCCACCCCTCCGGCCCCACACCCTCCCGCCGTCGTCGCGACTCCCCGCCCCGGTGGGGAGAGGTACAAGCAAGAGCACGGGGCTCTTGGGGCCGTCAGGCTCCTGGCACCCAGCCCGTCTTGGCGACTACTTCGGCGGCGATGTCCGGTACGGAACGACCATCGGTCGCCACCCGTAGCGTGTCGGCCCCCACGCGGCTGTCCAGCATCCGGGCCTTGCGGGCGCTGCTCGCCAGCTCCTGGGCCAGTTCGGAGCCGCGCTCCCGGCCGGTGAGCCGCTCGGTGGCGGTGGCGTCGGTGGCGGTGAGCAGCACCCGGACGAGCCGCACGCCGGGCCCCAGGGCCGTTTCGAAGATCCCGGCGCTCTCCGGCAGCACGCTGGCGGTGTTGGTGTACACCAGCCGACGGCAGCCGATCCGGGCGTAGTTGGCCCACACCGCGGCCAGGTTCCGGGTGACGATGCCGGCCCGCGTCGGATCGCCCTCCGGAGCCGGATGCACCTGCCCCATGAAGTCCCCGTCCATGACCGCGTGCCCGACCTCCGCGGCCCGCAGCAGGGCGGAGACCTCCCACCCGACCGTCGTCTTGCCGACCCCGGCCCGCCCCCCGATCAGCAACACCTCGGCCGCCCCGGCGCCGTCCACCACGTAGTCCCCTGCCCGTCGCTCCACCTCACCAGGGTGGCAGGCCCCACCACCCGCGGACGAACGTATTTCCGCGCCCCCACCGGCCCCATCAGCCCCCACCGGGACGGGAGCCGCCGTGACGACGGGAGGGTGCGGGGCCGGAGGGGTGGGTGTTCGGACGTGAAGCGCAGCAGTCCGAACACCCACCCCGGAGGCCCCGCGCCCGGCACCGACCACCAACAGCCGGCCCCCGCCCCCACACCTCCTCCGCCGAAGGCGGAGAACCCACCACGGCGGGAAAGCCGACAACGTGGTGCGCGGCCCCGCCAGTTGCGGCAGAGTACGCGTCATGACGGTGATCGGTAGAAGACGGCTTCTCGCCGCCATGGGCGGGCTGACGCTGGCGACGGCGTGTGGTTCCAACACCGGCCGGGGCGGCAGCGGTTCGGGCCCGGCGCTGGCGCAGTGGTACCACCAGTACGGCGAACCGGGCACCCAGCAGGCGGTGAAGCGCTACGCCGCCGCGTACAAGAAGGCGGACGTCACCGTCCAGTGGCGGCCGGGCGACTACGACCGGCAGACCGCGGCGGCGCTGCTGACCGACTCCGGGCCGGACGTCTTCGAGGTCAACGGGCCGCTGCTGGATCAGATCCAGAGCGGTCAGGTGGCCGATCTGACCGACCTCGTCGCGCCGGTCAAGGACGACTTCAACCAGGCGGTGCTGGCGCCGAAGATCTGGCAGGACAAGATCTGGGGCATCCCGCAGGCCGTCGACACCCAGCTGCTCTACTACCGCAAGAGCCTGCTGAAGGACGCCGGGGTGCAACCGCCGCAGAGCGTCGACGCGTTGGTGGACGCCGCGAAGAAGCTCACCACCGGCAAGGTCAAGGGGCTCTTCCTCGGCAACGACGGCGGGGTCGGGGTGCTCGGCGGGACGCCGCTGTTCGCCGCCGGGCTGAGCCTGATCACCGAGGACGGCAAGGCCGGTTTCGACGACCCGGCCGCCGCCCGGGTGCTGGCGAAGATCCGCCAGCTGTACGTCGACAAGTCGCTGCTGCTGGGGGCGCCCACGGACTGGTCCGACCCGGCGGCCTTCGTCCAGGGGCTGACCGCGATGCAGTGGTCGGGGCTGTGGGCGCTGCCGCAGATCGCGAAGGCGCTGGGGGACGACTTCGGGGTGCTGCCGTTCCCGAAGGACGGGGCGGGCGGGAAGCCGACGGTGCCGGTGGGGGCGTACGCCGCCGCGGTGAGCGGGCGCAGCAAACAGACCGCGGCGGCGAAGGAATTCGTCAAGTGGCTGTGGATCGACCGGACCGATTTCCAGCAGGACTTCGCACTGTCGTACGGATTCCACATCCCGGCCCGGATTTCGCTGGCGAAGAAGGCCAGGCAACTCCGGCAGGGGCCGGCCGCGGACGCCGTGCGGTTCGCCACCGAACACGGATACGCCGAGCCGCTGTTGTGGACCAGCGCGGACCGCAACGCCTATCAGGACGCGCTGAGCCGGATCATCAAGGACGGGGCGAATCCGGAGACCGAGCTGAGGGCGGTGCTGCGGAAGGTCGACGCCGAGCTCCAGCGGGTCAAGAAGAAGTGAGCGCGCGCACGGCCCGGTTGCTGGGCCCACAGCGGCGGAATCTGTGGTTCTGGGTCTTCGTCGGGCCGTTCGCGGTCGGGCTCGGGCTGTTCACCTACGTCCCGCTGCTGTGGAGCGTGTACCTCAGTTTCTTCAACGCGCACAACACGGTGAATCCGACGGAATTCGTCGGGCTGGGAAACTACACCGCGATGCTGGGCGACGACGCATTCCTCGGAAGCCTGGGCACCTTTCTCCTCTTCACGGCATTCATCGTGCCCGCCACTTTCGCCCTGTCACTGTCGCTGGCATTGATGGTGAACCGACTCCGCTTCGCCCAGGCGTTCTTCCGGTCGGTCTTCTTTCTGCCGACCGCGTGCTCCTATGTCGTGGCGTCGTTGATCTGGAAACTGTCGCTTTTCAACGGGGTGCGGTTCGGGCTGGCGAACACCGTGCTCGGCTGGTTCGGGCTGGACCAGACGGCGTGGCTGTCCACGACCAGCCCGCCGTGGTACTGGCTGGTCATCGTGACCGTGCGACTCTGGCTGCAGGCCGGCTTCTACATGATCCTCTTCCTGGCCGGTCTCCAGCGGATCTCCCCGCAGTTGTACGAGGCGGCGGCGATGGACGGGGCCCGGCCGGGCTGGCAGGTCTTCCGGCACATCACCTTCCCCCAGCTGCGGGCCACGTCGGTGGCGGTGCTGCTGCTCCTGGTGATCAACGCCTTCCAGGCGTTCGACGAGTTCTACAACCTGCTGAGCGACGCCCGCGGCTATCCGCCGTACGCCCGGCCGCCGCTGGTGTACCTGTACTACACCGCGCTCGGGCGGGACCAGAACCTCGGGCTGGGCAGCGCGGGCGCGGTGATCCTGGCCCTGATCATCGCGGTGGCGACGGTGGTCCAGGCCCGCTGGTTCGGCCTCGGCCGCAAGGAGGACTGAGCGGAGATGCACGATGCCCTGACCCGGGCCGGCCGGGCGCTGCGGGTGGTGCTGTTGGTCGCGCTGGCGCTGCTGTTCCTCGTCCCGTTCTATCTGCTGGTCCGCAACGGACTGGCGGGCGAGGCCGACATCACGGCGCCCACCTGGGCCTTTTTCCCGCGCGAACTGCACTGGTCGAACCTGACCGAGGTGTTCTCGGACCCTGACCTGCCGCTGGGCCGGGCGCTGCTCAACTCGACGCTGATCGCCGTCTCGACGACCGTGGGCACGGTGGTGCTGGCCTCGATGGCCGGCTACGGCCTGGCGCGCATCCCCTACCGTCACGCCTCGGTGGTCTTCTACGCGATCCTGGGCACGCTGATGGTCCCGGCGGCCGTGACCTTCGTCCCCAGCTTCGTCCTGGTGTCCACACTCGGCTGGATCTCGACCCTCCGCGGCCTGGTGATCCCGACGCTCTTCAGCGCCTTCGCCTGTTTTGTCTTCCGGCAGTACTTCCTCGGCTTCCCCAAGGAGTTGGAGGACGCGGCGCGGGTGGACGGCCTGGGGTACTGGCGGACGTACTGGCGGATCGTGGTGCCCAACGCGCGGCCGGTGTTCGCGGCGGTCGGCACCATCGTCTTCATCGGCGCGTGGAACTCCTTCCTGTGGCCGCTGGTGATCGGCCAGGACCAGTCGGCGTGGACGGTGCAGGTGGCGCTGTCCACGTTCACCACCGCACAGAACCTCAACCTGCATGAGCTGTTCGTCGCCGCGGGCGTCTCGATCGTCCCGCTGGTGGTGGTCTTCCTGCTGCTCCAGCGGTACATCGTGGCCGGCGTGGAGCGCAGCGGCATCGACGACTGAGCACGGCCGCCGGTCCGCGCACCATGGGCAGCGGGCCGGGGATGCGCTACGGTGCGTGCCATGTGCACGTACCCGGTCTTCCGTGAGGCGGCGCCGCGCGATCGCGGCCCTCACGGCGCGTGCGCACCCCGCGGCCTGAGCTTCCTGCGCCGCCGCGGCCGGGTGGGTTCGCCCCCGGCCGACTGTCCCGGCGTGTCCTGAAGGACCCGCGCCCCGGCGCCGTCCCGGGCATCGCCGCTCCCCTCCCGTCCACGGCCGGCGCGCAGCCGCGCGCCTCCCCGACGCCCTTCAAGGAGGCCACGTTGACCACCCGCACCGACGCCCCTTCCGCCCCCACGCCCGCACTGCGCCCCCACCGCATCCCCGCCGACGGGCTCCACGAGGGCCGGCGGATCCTGCGCCGCACCCCGGACGGCTGGCGGGACCGGCCCTACGAGCTGTTCGAGGTCGTCCCGCAGGCCGCCACCATCGGGGCCGAGATCCGGGGGCTGGATCTGTCGCGTCCGCTGTCCACGGCGCTGCGCGCGGAGCTGAACCGGGCGCTGCTGGAGTGGAAGGTGCTGTTCTTCCGCGGACAGCACCTGACCTCCGCCGCACAACGTCAATTCGCCGCCAATTGGGGGCAGTTGGAGACCAACCCGCTGCTGGCCCGGGGCGACTCGAAGGAGGTGGTGAGGTTTGACAAGGCGGCCGGAGGCGTGCCGACGTTCGAGAACGTATGGCACACGGACGTAACCTTCCGCGCGCGGCCGGCGATGGGTGCGGTGTTGCAGCTCCGCGAGGTCCCGCCGTCGGGCGGGGACACCCTGTGGGCCGACATGGCAGCGGCCTATGACAATTTGCCGCCGAAAATCCGGGCACGGATGAATAACGCGCGAGCGGTCCACGACTATCTCCCGGGGTTCTCCCGCTTCTACCCACCGGCTCAACTCGCGCGATTCCAGGCGGAGTTCCCGCCGGTGGAGCATCCGGTGGTGCGCCGGCACCCGGAGACCGGGCGGCGGATGCTGTTTGTGAACGCATCCTTCACCACCCGGATCGTGGGACTGCCGGAGGCGGAGAGCGACCGGCTGCTACGGCTGCTGTTCCAGCAGGCGCACGTACCGGAGTTCCAGGTGCGGTTCCGCTGGCGGGCCGGGGACGTCGCGTTCTGGGACAACCGCGCCACCCAGCACTACGCGGTGTTCGACTACGGCGCGCGGCGGCGGGTCGCGGAGCGGGTGGCGATCGCCGGGGACCGGCCGTACTAGCCGGCGCGCCCGCCGGCGGCATCCTAGGACGCCGTCGTCCCGTCCAGTTGGGCGCCGCCGCGCAGCAGGGCGGCGCCCAGCGGCGTCAGGGTGTGCAGCACCGCGTTGCCCTGGCGCAGGGTGGACAGCAGGCCGGCGTCCCGCAGGACGGTGGCGTGCTGGCTGGCGGAGGCCAGCGAGACGTCGACCCGGCGGGCGAGTTCGCTGGTGGTGCAGCCGACGCCGATGCCCTGCAGTATCGCCGAGCGGGTCTGGCCCACCAGGCGCCCCAGCGAGCGGGCGGCCGGGACCTGCGGGGTCAGGCGCGGGGCCGGGTGCTCGACCGGGTACACCAGGACGGGCGTCAGGTCCGGGTCGTAGAACGTGACCGGGGTGCGGCGGCAGAAGTACGAGGGCAGCAGGAGCAGCCCCCGACCGCCGAGGTACAGGTCCCGGTCGACCGGGTACTCGGCCTCCAGCACCGGCGCGCGCCAGCGCATCATCGGCGGCAGCGACGTCAGCAGCCGGTCCGCGCCGCCGTCCAGCAGAGCCCGGCCGCGGGCCGCCCGGTCGGCCTCTATGCGGCTCTGCACGCGGTGCCAGTACGGGGCGACGGCCGCGTCGTGGTACCGCTGGAGTATCCCGGCGAGCCGGCCCAGCGAGCGGGTCTCGCCGTCGGCCATGGCACGTATCCACGCGGGTAGCGGACGGCCCGCGGCGGGCGCCAGCCGGGCGAGTTCGGCGTGCAGCCGCGCGGCCGGGGTCTCGCGCAGCGCGGCGAGCGCCTCGTCCATGCCGAGCAGGCCCTCGGCGGGCGTCAGGAAATCAGGGAAATAGCCCCGACTGGGCACCAGCGGCGCCAGCAGACGCGCTTCGCCATTCAACCTTCCGCGGGTTTCCGATCGCCAACCGCCGAACGTGGAATCGTCACGCCTGTCGCGAAGCCGGTGAAAGCTTAAGACCGTCTCCCACAAGGCATCGGGGCGTGCGGCAATCCGCACGCGGGCCAGATCGAGTCCACTGAAATGGACGCGTAACACCGAACCCCCACTCTTTGGTTATCTCCGTCGGCCCCCGGCACGCCTGAGTATGCACGCCCTCACGCGCGGTCACCATGCCCTTTTGGCCAGAGTTGAAAAGGGTCGCGCGGGGCACCCCCGGGACGGAATGCTGGAGGCAATTCAACGACGGTGTGCACGGCACGGATTGCTCGATCCCGTGGGGGGTGATGGGCAAACAACCGGCCGCGCGGCGCCCCGTTGGAGGCCGCCTCCCACGCCGACTGGGAGGGCGGCAGCTCCCGAGGGGGGAGTCCGGAGAAAAGCGAGGGCGGCACCCGTGCACGGGTGCCGCCCTCGCCGCCGTACGGGGCCGGACGCTACCCCGCCCTCCCCGCCGGACGACCGCCCGCGGAGGCAACCCCGGGCTCGGTCCCGGGCTCGGTCCGGGCATCGGCCGGAACCGGCCCGGACGGCACCGCCGCAACCGGTGCCAACATCCGATGGATCACCAGCCACAACACCGCACACAGCACCGCGGCGACGCCGAGCACGAACTGCCAGGCGGTGGTGAACCCCTGGGCGGCGAACGCCGTGAAGCCGGGCCGGACGGCCGCCGGCACCGCCGCGGCCGGGCCGCTCAGGTCACCGGCGTTGACGCTGTTGGCGAGGGCCGCGGCGCCCTCCCGGTAGGCGGGGAAGCGCGGCAGCCCGTCATGCAGTTGCAGCCGGGTCAGGCCGGTCAGCGCGGCGCCGGCGGCGGCGATGGCGACCGCCTCGCTGCCCAGCCGGAGGGTGTTGAGCAGGCCGGCGGCGGTGCCGGTGGCGTCCGGTGCGACGACCGTCAGCACCGCCCCGTCGACCAGGCCGAAGTTGAGCCCCAGGCCCACCCCGAGGACGAGCAGCGGCGCGGCCAGCGCACCCACCCCGGCCCCCGGGCGCAGGACGACGGCGAGCCCGGCGACGCCCAGCGTCAGACAGGCCAGGCTGAGCGTGAACACGGCGCGCTGCGACAACCCCCGGGCGATCAGCCGGCCGGCCAGCGGCGGGGCGAGCAGCACGGGCGCGGTCATCAGCAGCAGCACCCCGCCCGCGGCCCGGCTGGTCATCCCGTCCACGACCGTCAGGTAGTTGGGCAGCAGCGGCAGCAGGATCACGAACGAGCAGGAGACCGCCACCGGGATCAGGCACAACGCCAGGAAGCGGCGGTTGCGCAGCAGCCCCAGGTCGAGCATCGGGTGCCGGCTGCGCCGTTCCACCCGGACGAACACCACCGCCAGCAGCACCGCTCCGGCCAGCATGCCCAGCACCCGCGGGCTGCCCCACCCCCACTGCGGCCCCTCCACCATGCCCAGCATCAACAGGAACAGGCCACCGACGAAGGCCGCGGTGCCCGGCACGTCGAGACCGCTCGCGTTCGCCCGGCGCGACTCCGGCATGCCGGGCACCGCGCACAGCACGACCACCATCAACACGCCGTGGGCGGCGAAGAACCAGCGCCACCCCACCGTGTCGGCGAGGGTGCCGGCGACCGTGGCGCCCAGCGCGAGGCCACCGCCGGTGGCGATGCCGACCGCGGCGAACACCCGGGTGCGGGCGGCGCCCTCGAAGGCGGTGGCCAGGATCGAGCTGCCACTGGTCAGCAGGGCGGCGGCGCCGACGCCGGCCAGCGCCCGCAGTACGTCGAGCAGCAGCACGCCCACCCCGGCGGCGCTCGCCAGCGAGGCGCCCGCGAACAGCGCCGCCCCGGCCGCGAACAGCCGGCGCCGGCCCAGGAGATCGGCCAGCGAGCCGCAGGCGAGCATGGCGCAGGCGAAGGCGAGGTTGTAGGCGTGCACCACCCACTGGAGGGTGTCCAGCGGCGCTCCGGTGTCCCGGCCGATGTGCGGCAGCGCCACCCCGGACCCGGTGACCGAGGTCGGCAGGATCACCAGCGTCAGCAGCACCGCCACCACCGTGACCGCCGGACGCGAACCCCGTCCGCCTGGTCCACCCCGTCCGCCCTGCCCGCTCGTCCGCCGTATCCCACGCCCCGTCACTTCTCCGCCCCCGTCGGCACCGCCGCGACCAGCCCACCGTCGACGACGAGGTCCTGCCCGGTGATGTACGCGGCGTCGTCGGACGCCAGGAAGGCCACCGCCGCGGCGACCTCGTCGGGGTGGCCCAGAGCGCCCAGCGGCACCTGCGCGGCGTCCCGGGCCTCGGCGTCCGGCCCGGGGTTGGCGGCGCGGTACATCTCGGTGTCGATGTAACCGGGGCTGACGGAGTTGACGCGGATGCCGGCCGGGGCGAGTTCCGCGGCGAAGGTGCGGGCCAGGTTGTGCACCGCCGCCTTGCTCGCGGCGTAGGCCGCGGCGACCGGCAGCCCGCGGTGCAGGGTCCAGGAGGCGTTGAGCACGACCGCGCCGCCGTCCCCCATCAGCGGCAACGCCTTCTGAACGGTCCGGAAGACCCCCTTCACGTTGACGTCGAACATCCGGTCTAGGTCGTCCGCGCCCAGCTGCCCGCTCGGCCCGAAGACGCCGACGCCGGCATTGGCGAAGACCGCGTTCAGCCCGCCGCGCCAGGTCTCGATACGCCGCATCAGCCGGTCCAGGTCGGCGGGTTCGGCGACGTCGGCGGGGACCGCCGCCACCCGGCCGCCGTCGGCGTCGAGGGCGCGCGCCGCCGCGTCCAGCCGCTCCGGCCGGCGGCCGGCCAGGACGACGTACGCGCCCTCCTCCAGCAGGCGGCGGGCGGTGGCCAGGCCGATGCCGGTGGCACCGCCCGTGATCAGGACGGTCTTGTTGGTGAATCGCTCCATACGGACGATCGTCGGCCGGTACGCGCCCCGCGCGCAGTGCCGGTCACACCTGGGTCTGCCACCACCACCTTCGCGGGACCGGCCGGCACGCCGGCTCCCCGCCGCGGCCCGCTACGACCGCGCCCCGGCCTCCGCGCCGACCGCCCCGCCCGTCTCCAACAGCCGGGCCAGCCGCGCGCCCGTGTCCCCGCCCGGCGCGGGCGTGTAGAGCATCAGCCGGTGCCCCGGCAGATCCGGCAGCGGCAACGTCGTGTACTCGAACACCAACTCCCCCACCGCGTCGTGCCGCAGCGCCTTCAACCCCTGGGCGGCACTGCCCACTTGGTGCTCCGCCCACAGGTCGGCGAAGGCCGGGCTGGCGGCGCACATGTCGGCGGCGAGCCGACCGAACCACGGGTCGTCGGGGTACCGCGCGGCATCCGCCCGGAACTGCCCGACGATGGCGCGCGCCGCGTCCTGCCAGTGGCACAACGACGACCGCGTCGCCGCACTCGTGAAGAAACTGACCAGGCAGTTGTGATCCCTCACGCCGTACCCGAACACGGCACGCGCGGCGTCGTTGACCGCCACGAAGTTCCAGTGCCGGTCGATCAGATACGCCGGCCGCGGCAGCCACCCGTCCACCACCCGCCGCAGCGCGTCCGGCACCACCGCCGGCCCGGTGTCCGTCCCGACGTCCACCGGCGGCGGGTTGAGCCCGGCCAGCAGGTACAGATGCGCGCGCTCGGACGGGTCCAACCGCAGCACCCGCGCGATGGCGTCCAGCACCTCGCCCGAGACGTTGATCTCGCGCCCCTGCTCCAGCCACGTGTACCAGGAGACCCCGACCCCGGCGAGCACCGCGACCTCCTCCCGCCGCAGCCCGCTGGTACGACGCCCGCCACCGGCCGGCATCCCCACCTCGGCGGGCGTCACCCGCGCCCGCCGCGACCGCAGGAACGCCCTGATCTCGGCACGCCGCCGCTGCCGTGCCTCGGTGGGAAGTCGCGAGATGTCCATCCGCCCATGCTAGGCAGCCCCCGTACCCCCACGCCCACCACAAAACCGAGGGCGGCACCTCCGCACAGGTGCCGCCCTCGTTTGGTTGACCTGCACAGACGTCGAACTGACGGGCCGCTAGGGCACTCTGGGGGCACATCACACCAGAACCGCGTCGATGATGTCCGCGGTGTCGTCCTCGTCGTCCTCCCACAGATGCACGTAGAGGTCCCACGTGATCGAGGGCTCCGCATGGCCGAGGAGCCGCTGAACCTTCTTCACTGTAGCCCCGTGCTTGATCAGCACGGAAGCGAAGAAGTGCCGTAGGTCGTGCAGCGTGGTGCCCTCGGGGACGCGGAGTGGCGACCCCACTCCTCCAGCAGTTTGTTCGCCCGCCGCACGATCCGCGCCCAGGTCTTGGCCCATGCCCCGCGCCGGACCGGAGCGTTCACCTCACTCAGGAACATCAGCCGCGCCTTACGCGTCCTCGGGTTGCGGGGGTCCGTCCGATCCTCCCGGGCATGCATCGCCGTCAGCGTGCCACCGCGGCCGGCTTGTGGAGAGCCGTGAGCCGCGCCATTTCCTCCTCCCGGAAGTCCCGGACTTCGGCACAGCGCTGGCTCATCACGAACTCGCCCAACGTCAGGCACAGGTCCATGCGTTGGATGCACACGCCGACCATGAAGGGGCCGTTCTCCGCCCGGTACATGCGCACGCCGTAGTACCCCTCCTGGCAGTCCCGGTCGTTGTTGAACCGGCACCCTGCGCAGGTGTCCGGCAGCCGAACGGGACGGATGCTCTTCGCGTACAGCGTCCGGCCGTCGGGGAGCCGGTAGCGGGTGCGCTGGTCGGACGCGCCGGCGGTGACAATGCGGCGGACCGGAACCGCCCCAAGGTTGTCCACTACCTCTTGCATGGCGGCGAGGGACGCCCCGTCGTCCTCCAGGTTGACGAGCATCCGTACGGTGACGACCCGTCCGTGTTCCTCGATGATGCGGAGCACCCGTGCCACGTGGTCATGGTCCGGGATCACGATGTTCGCCGATACCTTCACCCCGTGCCGGGAGGCGGTGTCGATCGTGGCGGCGAGAGCGTCCAGCTTCCGCGCCGCCAGCTTCGGTGAAGCGAGGCGCGGCGCCTGGACGGCGGCAAGTTCCTCGGGCGTCGTACCGAATACGGACAGGTTGATCCGGTCGAGCCCGGCCGCTGCACACTCTGGCAGAACGGCCGCTCCGTTCTCACCGTTGCTGGTAAGCCCAACCGTCAGGCCGAGCCGACGCGCGATACGGACGAGCGCCGGCAACTCCGGGTGCAGAGTGGGCTCCCCGCCCGTGAAATGAACCTCGGTTGTCGGGAGGCTGCCGCGCACTGCCGCCAGGGCCAGGGCAAAGTCCGAATCAGCCTTGATCCGCTCCGGCAGGAAGCTTGCACCGTTCGTTGCGAGGTAGATCGAGACCCGACCGGAACGACCGGGCGCGCCCGTGAACTGCCCGGCCTCGCGGCCGAGGTTGTCGGTCGTGACCGGGGTGCCTTCGTTGTGACAGAAGGTGCAGGCGAGTCCGCAGGCATCAATGATCTTGACGCGCAGGGTCCGGTCCGGCACCACCGTGACCGGTAGGTGGTTCGTGTCGATGTCGGTCATAGTCGCCTCCTGGCCGGCGGGACCTGGTGACCCCGCCGGCGCGCAGTGGAGAGGTCTAGGCGAAGCGAAGTTCGCTGATCGAATCGAGATCGATCCCGTACCGCGCGAACACCTTCGTCGTGTTCTCGCTGGTCAGGTTGGATCGGGAGAGGGAAAGGCGTTCGGCGGTCGCCCACACCTGTTCTTCGGTGTCGCCCTCGATCTCCAGGTAAGGCGGGATGCGCGGCCATGCGTCGATCTCCAGCCGCACCCCGTCCAGCAGCCAGGACGAGCGCCGGTTCTCCTGATAGCCGCGGTGCGTGAGCCCCATGAGCCCGAGCAGCGCGTGCGCGTCCTCGAACGAGCCGACCGTCGTTTCGGTCTCCCGGGTGCCGTCGATCTCGTCCGAGCTGATCGTCTTCACGCACAGGGTCACCGCGCCGCCGGAGTCCCGCAGCCGCACCCAGCGCCCGTTCACCGGGGGGACAGTGTCGTACACGTAGCGGCGCATAAGACGCTCGCCCTGGAAGCTTCCCCCGGCCGCCTTGATGCGCTCGGCCATGGCATCCGGATCGATCCCCAGCGCTTTCGCTTCGTACTCGATGGTGTGCATGTATCTCCTTTTCGTATGCTCGTGTTGTGCGTCAGAGCGTGAGCCCGCCGAGGGGCGGAACGTGTTGGAGAGGACGCCCGATTCACTGAGTTGTGTCCCGGCGGAACTGTCCGCGATCGTCGCCTTCAGCCTCATGCATGAGCGCCTTGCGCAGGGCGGCTTCCTGGCCAGTGAACCCGATCCGGCGAGCGTGGGCTTTGACAGCCTTCACGACGGGATGGGGAGGTTGCGCACGGCCGGTATGCCGGTCGTTCTGGCTCGGTGTGATGCGCCGTCAGCGCGGCATCGGCGGGACACCGGGCCCGCGGGCGACTGCGGCTGCGGACCGGTCCCGGCGAGGCACGCCCCAAGCGTCCAACTGCCTGGCCACCCAGCCGTCCCCCACGTAGTCGTACGAGCGGGCGAGAGAGGCAGCGGACTCGCCCTCGTTGTACCGGGCGATCACGTTTTCTCGATTGGCAATGAACTTGCTGCGAGCTTTGGTCAGCTCTTCTCTGGAACGACGTGGCACGGCCCCTCCTGTTCGGGTGTGACGGTAGGCGGAGATCGGAGAGCAGGACCGCCTCATCACGGCTGCCGCTGCTCCTGGAGCGGTTCCAGGGCACTGACCTCCGCGCACCACTCCAACCCACCGCCCGGCGGGCGCAGCCACACGCAGGACGGCTGCTCGTCATGGAGCGCGTACGGCTGTCCGACCCCATGGACGACTGCCTCGCACTCCTTGGCCGTGTCCAGCACGCGAGCCCCGATGAAGACCCACTTCGGCATGACCACGGGGCGCTCACCGGACGCTTCACGGCCGGCGACTCCTCCGTCGCTGTGCTCCCGTTGCAGACTCACCTTCTGCTCAACGCGTGTGGGGGTGTACCTGCTCACGCCCTGCCTCCTCGATGCCTGGCCGATGAAGCCGTGAGCCTCTAGTCCACTGCGAGTTCGGGCGTCGTCGGCGCCGCGGAGGCGGACGTTTAGGCGGACGTTTTCGTCCGCCACCACGGCCCGCTCGTTACGGTGGGAGGACCAACCGCAGCCGCAAGGGGAAGCGCATGGTGGGTATCGGTGGCAACAGGCTGGCGCAGTTACGGCAGTCCGCGGGGTACACGCAGCAGGCGTTCGTCAAAGCGTTCAGATGCGAGGCCCTACGTCTCGGCACTGATGCATCGTTGAGCGTTCGGCAGCTGCGCCGCTGGGAATGCGAGTCCCCTCCACCTCTGCCCCATCCCAGTCAACAGGCCGTCCTGGAAGCAACGTTCGGGGTCCCTCTCTATGAGATGGGGTTCGATGTTCCAGACCATCGCATGTCGGTGTCCGCGCCGATCGGCGATCCTGAAGGGGTGAATCGGAGGACGTTCGTCGCCGACGCCGGTGTGCTTGCCGCAACGGCTCTGGTATCTGCTCGGTCAGGACCTCGGATCGGCGTCGGTGACCTCGGCCGGCTGCGCGAGCGACTCGACGGTCTGTATCAGACGGACCACAGCCAGGGCAGCGTGCCGGCCATGACCAAAGCGCGCCGGATCGAGAACGAGCTCACGGGAGCGCTCAGCGCAGCTTCGTACACCAGCCGCGTCGGTCGCGAGCTACAAACGATGCTGGCCGAGCTGCACGGGCACCGAGCTTGGTACGGCTACGACGGTGGGCACATCGCCGAGGGGCGCACAGCGTGCATGGAAGCGCTGGCAACGGCCCAGCTCATCGACAACCCCCTCCTTCAAGTCTCCGTCCTGGAAACGCTCGTGCTGCTCGCCCTCAAGGCCGAACGGGCATGGGAAGCCGCGAGCGCGGTCGAGAACGCCTACCGCCTCGCCCAACGCGCCGGCGCCGAGCACACCGTGCATCTCGTGATCGCACTGCGTGCCGCCAACGTAGCCACCCATGTGGGAGACCTGTCGGGAGCGCGTCGCGCCTTGAGCCGTGCCGTCAGCCACCAGGGCCAAGTCGATGCGGACACCGAGGTACCCGACTGGGCCCAGTTCGTCGGACCATTCGAGGTGGACTACGCCACAGCGGACATGTACGTGCGGGCTGAACAACCCAAACGCGCGGTGCCCTTTCTGCGTGCCGCCGTAAGCGGTATCGGTGGCGACCTGCTCCGCAACAGCGCCTCGTACCGCGTGAAACTCGCCGGTGTACTTCTTGAAGCGGGGGAAGCCGAGGAGGCATGCGCCGAGATAACCACCGCGCTTGAGGCGAGCGGAGGCATCTCGTCGCCGCGTTTGCTGGGCAAGATCCGGAAGTTCCAGCACGCCGTCGCCGGAATCGACACGGCGGTCGCCCGCGAGTGTGGCGACCGCATCCGCGAGACCGTCTGAGGAGCACCACGTGACCCACCCCGAAGCCCTCACCGTCGTACGCCTGGACGGCCCGACCGCTGAGAAGGCCGAAGGTGACTTCACGCTCGTCTACGCCGAGGTATTCGCCGAGCCGCCCTACTGCGAGACCGAGGACGACGTCGCGGCCACCTTCCGGCGTTTCCGCTCCCAGACACGGAAACGCGCCTTCCGGGCTGCCCTGGCCCGCACACCCGACGGCACGCCCGTGGGCATGGCCTACGGCTGCCCCCTCGGGCCGAAGACGGGCTGGTGGGACTCGCTCACCGAGCCCGTGTCCGACGAGATGCGCCGCGAGGACGGCCACCGCACCTTCGGCCTGATGGAGCTGGCCGTACGCCTGCCGTGGCGCCGGTGCGGCATCGCGCGCCAGCTGCACGAATCGCTCCTTGAAGGGATCGAGGCCGAGCGCGTGGTGCTCAACGTCCATCCAGCGAGTGAGGCAGCGCGGGCGGCCTACCGATCGTGGGGCTACCGCAAGGTCGGTGATGCTCGCCCGTGGGCTGGTGCCGATCTCCACGACGTCATGGTTCTCGACGTGCCCCACCCGCCGATGTAGGTCGGCACCACACCTCACAGCACGCGCAACGGACACGCACCGGCCCGCCGCTCATCGCGACGGGGTTCCCGCACCCCACAAAACCGAGGGCGGCACCTCCGCACAGGTGCCGCCCTCGTTGGGGTGCCGGAGTGGTGGCGGGCTTTGAGGGTCGAAGGGCGCCCGCCGCCGGTTCCGGGAGATCGTGGGGCGTGGGCCCCGGGGGGGGTCAGCGGCTGTCGCTGCCCTGGGATTCGGCCGCCGCCCGGCCCGCTTCCAGCCGTGCGACCGGGATGCGGAACGGGGAGCAGGAGACGTAGTCCAGGCCGACCTCGTGGAAGAAGTGGACCGAGTCCGGGTCGCCGCCGTGCTCGCCGCAGACACCGAGCTTGAGGTCGGGGCGGGTGGCCCGACCGGCCGCCGCGGCGCTGCGGACCAGGGAGCCGACGCCGTCCTTGTCGATGGTCTCGAAGGGGCTGACGCCGAAGATGCCCTTCTCCAGGTAGGCGGTGAAGAAGCTGGCCTCCACGTCGTCCCGGGAGAAGCCCCAGACGGTCTGGGTCAGGTCGTTGGTGCCGAAGGAGAAGAAGTCCGCGGACTCGGCGATCTGACCGGCCGTGAGGGCGGCGCGGGGCAGCTCGATCATGGTGCCGAGGGTGAGCTTGAGGTTGACCCCGCGGGCCTGCTCGACCTCGGCGATGACCTGCTCGGCCTCCTCGCGGACGATCTCCAGCTCCTGGACGGTGCCGACCAGCGGGATCATGATCTCGGCCCGCGGGTCGCCCTTGGCGTTCTTGCGCTCGGCGGCGGCCTCGGCGATGGCCCGTACCTGCATGGCGAACAGGCCGGGGATGACCAGGCCGAGGCGGACGCCGCGCAGACCCAGCATCGGGTTCTGCTCGTGCAGCTTGTGCACGGCCTGGAGGAGCCGGAGGTCGTTCTCGTGCGGCTCCTGGCGGGCCTCGGCGAGCGCGACCCGGACCGAGAGGTCGGTGATGTCGGGCAGGAACTCGTGCAGCGGCGGGTCGAGCAGGCGGACCGTCACCGGCAGGCCGTCCATCGCCTCGAACAGCTCGGTGAAGTCGGCCTTCTGGAGCGGCAGCAGTTCGGCGAGGGCGGCTTCCTTGTCGGCGTCGGTGTCGGCCAGGATCAGCCGCTCGACCATCTCCCGGCGCTCACCGAGGAACATGTGCTCGGTGCGGCACAGGCCGATGCCCTGGGCGCCGAACCGGCGGGCGCGGGCGGCGTCCTCGGCGTTGTCGGCGTTGGCCCGGACGCGCAGGCGGCGGACCCGGTCCGCGTACGCCATGATCCGGTGGACGGCCTTGACCAGCTCGTCGGCGTCCTCGGCGCCGGCGTGCATCCGGCCCTCGAAGTACTCGACGACCGGGGACGGCACGACCGGGACCTCACCGGCGTAGACCTTGCCGGTGGAGCCGTCGATGGAGACGACGTCACCTTCCTCGATGACGGTGCCGTCCTTGGTGGTCAGCCTGCGGGTCTTGGTGTCGACCTCCAGCTCCTCGGCGCCGCAGACACAGGTCTTGCCCATGCCGCGGGCGACGACGGCGGCGTGCGAGGTCTTGCCGCCGCGGGAGGTGAGGATGCCCTCGGCGGCGATCATGCCGTTGAGGTCGTCGGGGTTGGTCTCGCGGCGGATCAGGATGACCTTCTCGCCGGAGCGGGACCACTTGACGGCCGTGTAGGAGTCGAAGACGGCCTTGCCGACCGCCGCGCCCGGGGAGGCGGCGATGCCGCGGCCGATCAGCTCGGACTTGGCGTCCAGGTCGAAGCGGGGGAACATCAGCTGCGCCAGCTGCCCGCCGGTGACCCGCTGGAGGGCCTCGGCCTCGTCGATCAGGCCCTGGTCGACGAGCTGGGTGGCGATCCGGAAGGCGGCACCGGCGGTGCGCTTGCCGACCCGGGTCTGCAGCATCCACAGCTTGCCGCGCTCGATGGTGAACTCGATGTCGCACAGGTCCTTGTAGTGCGTTTCGAGCGTCTCCATGATCTGCATCAGCTCGTCGTACGACGCCTTGTCGATCGACTCCAGTTCCGCGAGCGGGACCGTGTTGCGGATGCCGGCGACGACGTCCTCGCCCTGCGCGTTCTGCAGGTAGTCGCCGTAGACGCCCTGGTGGCCGCTGGCCGGGTCGCGGGTGAAGGCGACGCCGGTGCCGGAGTCGGGGCCGAGGTTGCCGAAGACCATGGAGCAGACGTTGACCGCGGTGCCGAGGTCGCCGGGGATGCGCTCCTGGCGGCGGTAGAGCTTGGCGCGGTCGGTGTTCCAGGAGTCGAAGACCGCGCGGACGGCGAGGTCCATCTGCTCGCGGGGGTCCTGCGGGAAGTCCCGGCCGGTCTCCTTGGTGACGATCTGCTTGAAGTTGTCGACCAGCGCGCGCAGGTCGGCGGCGTCCAGGTCCACGTCGACGGTGACGCCCTTGGTGTGCTTGGCGTTCTCCAGGGCCTCCTCGAAGAGCTCGCCGTCGACGCCCAGCACGGTCTTGCCGAACATCTGGATGAGGCGGCGGTAGGAGTCCCACGCGAAACGCTCGTCGCCGGCCTGCGTGGCGAGGCCGGAAACCGACGCATCGGAGAGGCCGATGTTGAGGACGGTGTCCATCATGCCGGGCATGGAGAACTTCGCCCCGGAACGCACCGATACCAGCAGGGGGTCGTCGGCCTGACCGAGCTTCTTGCTCATACGCCGCTCAAGGGCGTCGAGGTGCTCGGAGACCTCGGCACGCAGTGCCGCGGGCTCGCTGCCGCTCTCCAGGTAGACCTTGCAGGCTTCGGTGGTGATCGTGAAGCCGGGCGGGACGGGAAGCCCCAGGTTGGTCATCTCCGCAAGGTTGGCGCCCTTGCCGCCGAGGAGGTCCTTGAGGTCCTTGTTGCCCTCGGTGAAGTCGTAGACGAACTTCACGGAAGAAGACTGGCTTACGTGGGGATCTTGTGTTTCCGGCACGGGTCTGACTCCTCGCCGACGGGCTGCCCTGACGGCGAGGAACATACCCAGATCGAAGGCGTATGGGTACGTCCACTTGGTCGACATGTGTGCGTAACCGGGCGTCAGCCAGCAGATCGAAAGTGATCAAGCATTTCGACCATCGTTTACTACCTGAACGCATCACTGCGCACCGCAGTCGAACGGGCAAAGATTGCTACCAACCGCTACGTTTCACTTGATGGATTGAACGGATGGAGGGTGGCACCGGGTGCCACATTTGCGAGAGGTGGAGCCCGCCCGCTGGTGCTCATCTGAGCGCAACCCCTATCAGGGGTGGCGAGAATCACGCGCTCATGTGTGAGGCGATCCCATCATTTGGACCCGTCGCGGCGATGTGATCAAGGAACGCGTCGACCGGAACGCGGGCCCGTTCGCGCACGGCGGGCAGCGCGGCGCGCTATTCGGCCACCCGCCGCTCCGGGTCGGCGCCGGCCCGGACCGGCAACACGGGACCGACCCCCTCGAACCAGGCCCGCAGCACCTCCGACGTCGGTCCCGGGTGGAACCGCACGCCCGACGACCGGCCACGGACGTGGGGGTACCTCCCGCTGGAGCGGAGTCGGGAGCGGGGGAACCCGCGAGCCGACCTCGCTACAGGCCGGCTCCCGGGCACCGGCGCAGCCGCCGGCGGCTCCCCTGGAGCGGGAATCACGGCCCGGGCCGCACCAGTTCGGGCGCGTCGCCGGCCATCCGGCTCCGGCCCAGCTCGAAGCGGTGCCGGCTCCCCGTCCCGCCCGACGCTTCGGCCGGCGCCCGCCCGCCGAAGCGGACACCCGGCACCGGGACACCGGCGGCGTGGGCGGTGCGCGGCAGCGCCGGTTCCGCCTCGGTCCCGCCTCGATCCGGGCGGTGCGGCGGGCCACCGACCACGGCGCACCGGGCGTCAGTTCAGGCCATAGTTCGCCGCCGGCGGGAACGCCACCTCGACGTCCGCGGTCGTATACCGCGCGGCCGGCCGACCGGCGGCTCGCCGTGCCGACAGCCCCGCTCGACCGGCCGCTCACCGACGTGGCCGACGCCGGACATGTGGTCGTGCCCGACGACCGCGGCGCGCACGGCCGTCACTTCCCGCCCGTGGCACGGGACTGACGGCCCGTCGTGGGCACAGCCGGCTTCCTCTCCCCCGTGCGCATGCCGCCGCTCAGCGGCCCCCGCCCGGAAGGCGCCGGCGCCGCAGCAGCGGCAGCACCGCCAGCCCGGCGAGCAGGCTGCCGACCGCCACCGGGAGCGCGATCGCATACAGGGCGCCCGCCGAGGCCGCCGCCCGGCCACCGGGGCCCGCCGCCCCGGTCAGGAAGACGCTGCCGTAGCCGGCGACGCCGATCACCTGGGCCAGCTGCGGGACGGTGGTCAGCACCCCGCTGGCGTCGGCGGCGTCGGCCGGGGCGATCCCGGACAGCGCCAGGGTCAGCAGCGGGCTGGTGGTGAAGCCCATGCCCAGCCCCCAGAGCAGTTGGAGCAACAGCACGACCGGGCCGCCGGTACCGCCGCCGCGCAGGGCCGCGCCGAGGCCGAGATAGCCGACCGCGGCCAGGGCGCAGGCCGCGGCGATCATCGGCAGGTGCCACCGGGCGGGCAGCCGCTGCCAGGTCAGGCCGCCCGCCGCCACGCCCACCGCCAACGGGGCGAAGGTCAGCCCGGCGCGCACCGCGGACTCCCCCAGCCCCGTCTGGAGGTGCTGGGAGAGGGAGAACAGGAAGCCCGCGTAGCCGGCCATGCAGAAGAACAGGGCCGCCGCGCCGTGGACCAGGTCCGGCGAGCGCAGCACCCGGCCGGGCACCAGCGGTGTGCCCCCGCGCCGGGCCACCGCCCGCTCGACCAGGACGAACAGCCCGGCCGCCGGGACCACCGCGGCCAGGCACACCCCGGCCCACCGCGGCCAGTGCTGCTCGCGCCCCAGCACCAGCGGCACCACCAGCAACAGCAGCGTGCCGGTCAGCGTCACCAGCCCCGGCAGGTCCAGCCCCGTGGCCGTCCGGGCCGCCTCGCGCGGCAGCAGTCGCGCCGCGGCGGCCAGCAGCGCCGCCCCGACCGGCACGTTGATCAGGAAGACCGGGCGCCAGCCGGTGCCGAACAGGTCCGCGCTGACCAGGAGCCCGCCGGCGACCTGCCCGACCACCACGGCCGCCGCGATCGCCGTCGCATACAGGCTCAACGCCCGGGCCCTGGCCCGCCCTTCGAAGGTGAGCTGGATCAGGCTGTATATCTGCGGCACCATCAGCCCGGCGCCGAGCCCCTGCACCACCCGGGCACCGATCAGCGCCGCCGCCCCCGGCGCCAGCCCGCACGCGGCCGAGGCGAGGGTGAAGACGGCCAGGCCCAGCAGGAAGACGGTCCGGAAGCCGTGCCGGGCGCCGAGCCGGGCGCCGGTGATCAGCAGCGTCGCGTACGCCATGGTGTAGCCGGAGACGATCAGTTGGAGTGCGGAGCCGGTGGTGCGCAGCTCGCGGTGGATGGCCGGGGTCGCGACATTGACGACGGTGGCGTCCAGCAGCGCCATGAAGACCGCGCCGAGAACGACGACGAGAATTCCGGCCCCGCGGTGCGGCGCCGTCGGCGCATCCCGCGGGGCGTCGGCAATTCGCTTGCCGGGGGCGTGTGTTGTTCCGTTCATGACGGCGATCATCAGCGGCGGTGGATGCCGGTACCAGGACGCGGTGATCCTGGTACCGGTGGTATCTGGCACGCGTCCACGGGCGTCCTCGATGATGGTGCGATGTCCGCGCCGCCCACCGCCCGCTCCGCCGTCACCGCCGTCACCGCCGCCGACCGGCGCGGTGAACTCGCCGCGTTCCTCCGGCTCCGCCGGGAACGCCTCGCCCCCCAGGACGTGGGGCTGCCCGTCGGCCCGCGCCGCCGCACCCCGGGGCTGCGCCGCGAGGAGGTCGCCGAGCGCGCGGGCGTCGGGGTGGCCTGGTACACGTGGCTGGAGCAGGGCCGCTCGATCAACCCCAGCGTGCAGGTGCTGGACGCGATCGCCCGGGCGCTGCTGCTCGACCCGGCGGAGCGCGCGCATCTGCACCGGCTCGCGGCCGTCCCCGGTGCCGCCTCCGCCGCGCCCGCACCCGTCGACCCGCCGCCCGGCGAGGGGACGCTCCAGACGATCCTCGACGCGCTGAACCCGCTGCCGGCGGGTCTGGTCGACGCCCGGTACGACGTCCTCGCCTTCAACGACGCCTATGCCGCGCTCGATCCGCGGATAGCGCTGCTGCCGCCGTCGGAACGGAACGTGCTGTGGCGGCTGTTCACCGCGGACGAGGAATCCCAGCCGCTGGTGGACTGGGAGCGCGAGGTGTCCACCATGCTGGGGCACCTGCGGAACGAGTTCGGCCGCCGGCTCCAGGACCCGTGGTGGCAGGCGTATGTCCACCGGCTCCGTACGGCCTCCCCGCGGTTCGCGGAGATGTGGGCGCGCCATGACGTCGCCGCGCCGGCCGCGCACCGCAAGACGTTCCGGACCGCCGACGGCCGCCGGGTGGCGATCGTCGCGACCGGCTTCACCCGCGCCGAGGCGCCGGACGCCAAGCTGTGGATCTACACGCCGGCGGACCCGGACGCGGCGCGGGTGCTCGGTGAACTGCTGGCCCGCTACCGGGAGGTCGGGGCGGCCGGCCTGCTCGCCGGGGCGGCGGACCGGGCGCACACAGAGGCCCGACCCTCCGCTCAGCGGACGGCCGGCCCCGGTCAGCCGCCGGAGGTGTCCAGCTCGGCGTCCTCGCCGACGCCGGCGCAGTCGTAGGGGTCGCGCAGCCAGCCGTCGGGGAGCACCACGCGGTTGTTGCCGGACGTCCGGCCGCGCGGGCCGTCGGCGCCGGCCGGCCAGGGCTGGTCCAGGTCGAGCTCGTGCAGCCCCGCCGCCAACTCGGCCAGCGACGAGCTGATCGCCAGCCGCTTGCGCATCTCGGAGCCGACCGCGAAGCCCTTGAGGTACCAGGCGACGTGCTTGCGGAAGTCGATCACCCCGCGGGCCTCGTCGCCCAACCACTCGCCGAGCAGGGTGGCGTGCCGCACCATGACGTCCGCGACCTCCCGCAGACCGGGGGCCTTGGGGGCGCCGGTGCCCTCGAAGGCGGCCACCAGGTCGCCGAAGAGCCAGGGACGGCCCAGGCAGCCGCGGCCGACCACGACACCGTCGCAGCCGGTCTGCCGCATCATCCGCACCGCGTCCTGCGCCGACCAGATGTCGCCGTTGCCGAGCACCGGGATCTCCGGGACGTGCTCCTTCAGGCGGGCGATGGCGTCCCAGTCGGCGGTGCCGCCGTAGTGCTGGGCGGTGGTGCGGCCGTGCAGGGCGATGGCGGTGACGCCCTCCTCGACGGCGATCCGGCCGGCGTCGAGAAAGGTCAGGTGGTCGTCGTCGATGCCCTTGCGCATCTTCATCGTCACCGGCAGCGCGCCGGCGCCGGTGACCGCCTCCCGCAGGATGGCGCGCAGCAGGGGCCGCTTGTACGGGAGGGCGGAGCCGCCGCCCTTGCGCGTGACCTTGGGGACCGGGCAGCCGAAGTTGAGGTCGATGTGGTCGGCCAGGTCCTCTTCGACGATCATGCGGACGGCCTTGCCGACGGTGACCGGGTCGACGCCGTACAGCTGGATCGACCGCGGACGCTCGCTGGCGTCGAAGTGGATCAGCTGCATGGTCTTCTCGTTGCGTTCGACCAGCGCCCGGGTGGTGATCATCTCGCTGACGAAGAGCCCTTTGCCCCCGCTGAACTCCCGGCACAGCGTCCGGAACGGGGCGTTGGTGATCCCGGCCATGGGGGCCAGGACCACGGGGGGCTGCACCGTGTGCGGGCCGATCTGCAGCGAAGTCATGGCTCCCATTGTCCCGCACCTGACCGGTCCCCCCGCCATGGGCCGCCGCGCCAGGATCGTTGTAGCGTTCAACCATGACCGACCTCAGCCGCCGGCGGCGTCTGTTCGTCCTGGCGATCTGCTGCATGAGCCTGCTGATCGTCAGTCTCGACAACACCGTCCTCAACGTCGCCCTGCCGTCGATGCAGCACGAGCTGGGCGCCTCGGTCTCCGGGATGCAGTGGACGATCGACGCCTACACCCTGGTGCTGGCCTCGCTCCTGATGCTCGCCGGCTCGACCGCGGACCGCCTGGGCCGCCGACGGGTCTTCATGGCCGGGCTGGTGGTCTTCGCGCTCGGCTCGCTGCTGTGCAGCCTGGCGCCCGACCTGGGGTGGCTGGTGGCCTTCCGGATGGTGCAGGCGGTCGGCGGCTCGATGCTGACCCCGGTCGCCATGTCGATCATCACCAACACCTTCACCGACCCCCGGGAGCGGGCCCGCGCCATCGGGGTCTGGGGCGGCGTGGTCGGCATCAGCATGGCCGCCGGGCCGGTGATCGGCGGGCTGCTGGTGCAGAGCGTCGGCTGGCGCTCGATCTTCTGGATCAACGTCCCGATAGGCGCCCTGGCCCTCCTGCTCACCTTCCGCTACGTGCCCGAGTCCCGCGCCCCCCGGCCGCGCCGGGTCGATCCGGTGGGCCAGCTGCTGGTGGCCGTGCTGCTCGGCTCGCTGACGTTCGCGATCATCGAGGCCCCGGACGCCGGCTGGACCTCGGCGCAGATCCTGGTGTTCGCGGGAGTGTCACTGGTCTCCCTGCTCACCCTGGTCGCCTACGAGCGGCGGCGCCGGGAACCGCTGATCGACCTGCGGTTCTTCCACAGCGCGCCGTTCGCCGGGGCGACCGTGATAGCGGTCTGCGCGTTCGCCGCGCTCGGCGGCTTCCTGTTCGTCAACACCCTCTACCTGCAGAACATCCGCGGCCTGTCCGCACTGAACGCCGGTCTCTACATGCTGCCGATGGCCGGGATGACGCTGATCTTCGCGCCGCTGTCCGGGCGGCTGGTCGGCAGCCGCGGCCCCCGGCTCCCGCTGCTGCTGGCCGGCTGCGCCATGGCGGCCAGCGGCATCCTGTTCGCGGCCTTCCACACCGAGACGGCCCCCACCCTGCTCTTCACCGGGTACGTCCTGTTCGGCATCGGATTCGGCCTGGTCAACGCCCCGATCACCAATACCGCGGTGTCCGGTATGCCGCGCACCCAGGCGGGCGTCGCGGCGGCGGTGGCCTCCACCAGCCGGCAGGTCGGGCAGTCGCTGGGCGTCGCGGTGATCGGCGCCGTACTGGCGGGCGGGGCCCACGCCGGCGCCACCCGCCCGGAGTTCCTGGCCGCCGCCCACCCCGCCTGGTGGATCATCGTCGGCTGCGGCTCGGCCATCCTCCTCCTCGGCGCCCTGACCACCGGCAGCCGAGCCCGCGCCACCGCCCGGCGCACCGCCGCCCTCTTCGAGGACGAGACGGCCCCCGACCTCAGCCGGGCCAGCACGGGCTCGTGACCCAGGGCGGTTCTACAGCACCAGCGAGTGGGCCAGCTTCTCCAGCTCCGTCAGACGCTCCCGGGACGCCTCGTCCACCGGCGTGTACGTCAGCACCTTCGAGCCGAGGGACGGCCCCAGCCACATGTTGGTGCTGGTCAGCTGGAGGATGCCGACGACCGGGTGCCGGAAGACCTTGACCGCGCCGGTCTGCCGCTCGACCTCGTGCTGAGCCCACAGCGCACGGAACTCCGGCGACGCCTCGGTCAGCCGGGCCACCAGCGCCTTCCAGCCCGGCTCCGCGATGTGCTCGGCCATCGCGGCGCGGAACTTGGCGGTCATCGTGCGGACCGTGGCCTCCCGGTCGACCAAGCTCGCCCGCCATCCGGGGTGGGTGAACGCCAGCCACATGCAGTTGCGGTCCTCGTCCGGCAACGCGTCCAGGTCGCACAGCAACTGCCCGTAGGTGCTGTTGTAGGCGAGGATGTCGAACCGGCTGTTCTGGACGACGGCCGGGTACGGCGCGAGCTGGTCCAGGATCTCCCGCAGCGCCCGGGGGACGCCGGCGCACTCCTTGCCCGGCAGCGGATCGACCGCCCCGGCCAACGCGAAGAGGTGGCTGCGCTCGGCGTGGTCCAACATCAGGGCGCGGGCGACGGCGTCCAGCACCTGTGGCGAGACGTGGATGTCCCGGCCCTGTTCGAGCCAGGTGTACCAGGTGACGCCGACGGCGCCGAGCTGCGCGACCTCCTCGCGGCGCAGCCCCGGGGTGCGGCGGCGGGTACCGCGCGGCAGCCCGACCTGCTCGGGGGTGATCCGCTCGCGCCGGCTGCGCAGGAAGGCCGCCAACTCCGCCCGCCGGACCGAGTCGTGGGCCCGGCGCCCGGCGCGATCCGCCGGTTCCGTCCCCGCCTCGCCCCTCGTCCCCGTCGCCCCGGCCGCCTCGCGCGCATCCACCGTCATGCGTCCAGCGTGCCGCAGCCCGCAGCCGGTTGCCAGGTAGCGCTCATACCAGGATAAGAACACTCTGGTACCCGGCTGAGCGGGACGGGATTCTCGTACCGTGAGTGAAACACCCCTGGCATCCGCCGCCCCCGCCACCCCGTCCACCACCCCGGCGACGGCCCGGCCCCGCCCGGCGACCACCCCGCTGCTGACCCCGCTCGGCCTGCTGACCGTCCTGTTGGGCGCGGCCCTCCCCTTGATCGACTTCTTTATCGTCAACGTCGCCCTACCGACCATCGACCGCGATCTGCACGCCGGCCCCGCGATGTTGGAGATGGTCGTGGCCGGCTACGGCGTCGCCTATGCCACACTGCTGGTCCTGGGCGGCCGGCTCGGCGACATGGTCGGCCGGCGCCGCCTGTTCCTGTGGGGGCTGGCCACCTTCGGCCTGACCTCGCTCGCCTGCGGACTGGCCCCGGACGCCTGGTCGCTGGTGGCCGCCCGGGTCGCCCAGGGCGCGGCGGCCGCACTGCTGCTGCCGCAGGTGCTCGCCACCATCCAGGCCACGACCTCCGGCAAGCGGCGCGCCAAGGCCGTCAGCCTGTACGGCGGTACGGCCGGGGTCTCCAGCGCCGTCGGCCAGGTGCTCGGCGGGCTGCTGGTCTCTGTGGACCTGGCGGGCAGCGGCTGGCGCGCGGTGTTCCTGGTGAACGTCCCGATCGCCGCCGTGGCCTGGCTGCTCGCGGCCCGCACCGTGCCCGAGACCCGCTCGCCGCACCCCAGCCGGGTGGACGCTCCCGGCACCGCGCTGCTCGCCCTCGCCCTGATCAGCCTGCTGCTGCCGCTGACCGAGGGCCGCGCCGCCGGCTGGCCGTTGTGGTCCTGGCTGCTGCTGGCCGTCTTCCCGTTCGCCGCCGTGGCGTTCGTGGCCGTGGAGCGCCGCGCGGAACGCACCGGCAGCACGCCGCTGGTCCCGCCCTCGCTGTTCCACATCCGCTCCGTCCGCAGCGGCCTGACCATGATCGTCCCGTTCTCGGTGGGCTTCGGCGGCTTCATGTTCGTGGTGGCGGTGGCCCTGCAGAGCGGACTGCGCTACGGGCCGCTGGCCGCGGGCGTCTCGCTGGCCCCGCTCTGCGTCGCGTTCTTCCTCGCCTCGCTGGCCGGGCCCCGGCTGGTGCAGCGCTTCGGGCGCAAGGTGGTGATCGCCGGCTCGCTGATCCAGGGCGTCGGACTCGCGATCCTGGCGCTGACCGTCCACGCGGACTGGCCCGGCATCCCGGTCGCCGCGCTCGCGCCGAGCATGACGGTGCTGGGCATCGGCCAGGGGCTGGTGCTGCCGGTGCTGCTGCGGATCGTGCTGAGCGAGCTGCCGGTGGCGCAGGCCGGGGTCGGTGGCGGCGTGATGGTCACCACCCAGCAGTCGGGCCTGGCGCTGGGCGTGGCGACGCTCGGCACGCTCTTCCTCGCCCTGCTCCCCTCCGCCGGCATCCGCGACGCGTTCCTCGCCGCCCTGTTGACCCAGCTGGCGATCGTCGTGGGCACCACCCTGCTCGGCCTCCGTCTCCCCCGCACCATGCGCTGACCTGCGGCGGGGTACGGGACGCCCCCACCGCAGGCACCACCCTTCACCCTCACGACTGACAAATATTGAAATCTGTCACTCCACATGTCATGGTTGATGCACGGCACGACGGGCCACCCGCCCGTCGACGCCCCTTTCCTCCTCCCTATGCACCCCAGGAGCACGCCGTGCAGACCCGCACCCTCGGCACCACCGGCCCGCAGACCTCCGCCCTCGGCCTCGGCTGCATGGGCATGTCCGCCCTCTACGGCGACGCCGACCGCGCCGAATCCCTCGCCACCGTCCACGCCGCCCTCGAAGCCGACGTCACCCTCCTCGACACCGGCGACTTCTACGGCATGGGCCACAACGAACTGCTCATCAACGAAGCGCTTCGCACGGCCCCCGCCGCCGCCCGCGAAAAGGCCCTGATCAGCGTGAAGTTCGGCGCCCTGCGCACCGTCGAGGGCGGCTTCAGCGGCTACGACGGCCGCCCCGCCGCGGTGAAGAACTTCGCCGCGTACTCCCTCCAGCGGCTGGGCACCGACCACATCGACATCTACCGCATCGCCCGCGTCGACCCCGACGTCCCGATCGAGGAGACCATCGGCGCCATCGCCGAACTCGTCGAGGCCGGCCACGTCCGACACATCGGCCTCTCCGAGGTCGGCGCGGAGACGCTGCGCCGGGCCGCCGCCGTCGCCCCGATCTCCGACCTCCAGATCGAGTACTCCCTGCTCTCCCGCGGCATCGAGGACGCGATCCTGCCCACCGCCCGCGAACTGGGCATCGGCATCACCGCGTACGGAGTCCTCTCCCGCGGCCTGATCAGCGGCCACTTCGCCCGCGACCGCAAGCTCGCCGCCAACGACTTCCGCGGGATGTCCCCGCGCTTCCAGGGCGAGAACCTCGACCGCAACCTCGACCTGGTCGACGCCCTCCGCAAGATCGCCGACGAGAAGGGCACCACCGTCGCCCAGACCGCCATCGCCTGGGTCCTCTCCCGCGGCGAGGACATCGTCCCCCTGGTCGGCGCCCGCCGCCGCGACCGCCTCACCGAGGCCCTCGGCGCCCTGGACGTCACCCTGACCCCCACCGACCTCACCGCCATCGAACAGGCCGTCCCCGCCGGCGCCGCCGCGGGCGACCGCTACCCGAGGTCGCAGATGGCCCACTTGGACAGCGAACGCGAACGCTAAGCGCTGAGCTTTACTTCCCACGTTGTCGGCGATCGCGCCGTGGGGGTTCGCCTGTTGCGCCCGCGGCGCCGGGCCCGCCTGGCGGCGGGGTCTTGCGGTTTCCGCTGCGCGGGGCCGGGCCCGCCTGACGGCGGGTTCTTCCGATATCCGCTGCGCGGGGCGGTTCCGCTGCGCGGGGCGGTTGGGTGCGGTGACGGGCCGGAGGGGGTGGTGTGCAGGACTGCTGCGCTTTACGTCCTGCACACCACCCCCTCCGGCCCGTCCCCTCCCGTTGAGGGTCATGAAGACGGTGGGTGGGGGCCGACGTGAGTGGTCCGGTGACGGCCGTCAGCACACTCCACCAACGCACCACCGGCAGGGACCCACCAAGGCGCACCCCTACGGTCCGGAATCCACCCATCAACGGGAGGGGACGGGTCTGTGGGGTGGGGGATGTGCGGACGTAAAGCGCAGCAGTCCGCACATCCCCCACCCCACAGACCCGGCACCGCACCCGACCAGCCCCGCGCAGCGGAACCGCCCCGCGCAGCGGAACCGCCCCGCGCAGCGGATCGGCACCCCGCCGTCAGGCGGGCACGGCGGACACCGCACCACCCCGCCGTCAGGCGGACCCGGCGGACACCGCACCCCAGAACGGGAACCGGTACCGTCCATTAGGTACGTGCACCGTTCAAGAGAAAGGTCGACCCGACCCCATGCCCCCCGAGACGTTGACGCCCGAGCGGATCCTCGAAGCTACCGAGGAGGTGCTGCGCCGGTACGGCCCGGCCAAGGCCACGGTCGTCGATGTCGCGCGGGCGTTGGGCGTCAGTCACGGCAGCGTGTACCGGCACTTCCGTACGAAGGCGGCGCTGCGGGAGGCGGTCACGGCGCGCTGGCTGGATCGCACGAGCGAGCAGCTGGCGACCATCGTCGACGACGAGGGGGCCGCCGAGGGTCGGCTGGGCCGCTGGCTCGCCACGCTCTTCGAGGCCAAGCGGCACAAGGCCGGTGACGATCCCGAACTCTTCGCCACGTACATGACGTTGATCGGCGAGAGCGGTGGCGTGGTCGATCGGCACGTCAGTGATCTGGAGTCGCAGCTGACGAAGATCATCGAGGCGGGCGTCGGGGAGGGCACCTTCCACGCACCGTCCCCCGCCACCACCGCGCACGCCGTTTTCGCCGCCACCGGACGATTCCACGACCCGTGCTACGCCGCCGAGTGGTCCCGTCCGGAGATCACCGCCGACTTCGAGGCGGTCCGCGACCTCGTCCTGCGCGGGCTGCGCGGCTAGGGCCAGGCCGGGAAGGCGACGGAGCGCCGGTCCGTCCCGCGAGAAAACGCCACGCCGGCCGGTCCCCAACTCCTCGGGGACCGGCCGGCGTTCATGTTGTCGCGACGGGCGGCCGCGCGGCCGCCGTCGTCGGCGCTCCCGCCGTCAGGCGGTTCAGCAGCCGAGCAGACGCGCGCCCAGGTAGGACTGGATCTGGTCCAGGCTGACACGCTCCTGCTTCATGGTGTCGCGCTCGCGCACCGTGACCGCGTTGTCGTCGAGGGTGTCGAAGTCGACGGTGACGCAGAACGGGGTGCCGATCTCGTCCTGGCGGCGGTAGCGGCGGCCGATGGCGCCCGCGTCGTCGAACTCGATGTTCCAGAACTTGCGGAGGTCCGTGGCCAGCCCCTTGGCCTTCGGGGAGAGCTGCGGGTTGCGGGAGAGCGGCAGGACCGCGACCTTCACCGGGGACAGGCGCGGGTCGAGGCGCAGCACGGTGCGCTTCTCCAGCTTGCCCTTGGCGTTCGGCGCCTCGTCCTCGGTGTAGGCGTCGAGGAGGAAGGCGAGCATGGTGCGGCCGACACCGGCCGCCGGCTCGATGACGAACGGGGTGTAGCGCTCGCCGGCCTCCTGGTCGAAGTAGGAGAGGTCCTGACCGGACGCCTTCGAGTGCGCGTTGAGGTCGTAGTCGGTGCGGTTGGCGACGCCCTCGAGCTCGCCCCACTCCGAGCCGCCGAACTGGAAGCGGTACTCGATGTCGGCGGTGCGCTTGGAGTAGTGGGAGAGCTTCTCCTTGGGGTGCTCGTACCAGCGGACGTTCTCCTCGCGGAGACCGAGGTCGCGGTACCAGTTCCAGCGCTGCTCCATCCAGTACTCGTGCCACTGCTCGTCCTCGCCCGGCTTGACGAAGAACTCCATCTCCATCTGCTCGAACTCGCGGGTCCGGAAGATGAAGTTGCCCGGAGTGATCTCGTTCCGGAAGGACTTGCCCATCTGGGCGATGCCGAACGGCGGCTTCTTCCGGGAGGTCTGCTGGACCTGCGCGAAGTTCGTGAAGATGCCCTGGGCGGTCTCGGGGCGCAGGTAGGCGACGGAGGCGGTGTCCTGCGACGGGCCGAGGTGGGTGGAGAGCAGACCGGAGAACTGCTTGGGCTCGGTGAAGCCGCCCTTGTTGCCGCAGTGCGGGCAGTTGACGTCGGCGAGGCCGTTCTCGGGGAGCTTGCCGTGCTTGGCCTCGTACGCCTCCTCCAGGTGGTCGGCGCGGAAGCGCTTGTGGCAGGAGGTGCACTCGGTGAGCGGGTCGGTGAAGGTGGCGACGTGGCCGGACGCCTGCCACACCTCGGGAGCCAGGATCACCGACGAGTCGATGCCGACCACGTCCTCGCGGGAGGTGACCATGGCACGCCACCACTGGCGCTTGATGTTCTCCTTGAGCTCGACGCCGAGGGGACCGTAGTCCCAGGCAGCGCGGGAGCCGCCGTAGATCTCACTGCAGGGGTAGACGAAGCCACGGCGCTTGCTCAGGCTGACGATGGTATCGATCTTGTCGGCGGCCACGGTGCTCTCTTCAGTACGACGTCGGACAGTGGATAGGGGGCGCGCTGCGCCTCGGTGAGGTGTGGTGATCGCGAGACGGCTGGGCGAATAGTTCAGGGTAGCGGCGGGCGTACCCCCCGGACCAAATCGATTCGGGATCGGTTCCGGCCGGTTGTCGGCGCCCTGTGACCTGGCGCGCACTTTGTTGACAATCATTTCCATGTTTGTTGAAAATGACTGTCATGAACGTACGCCCTCACATATCCCGCGCGGCCGTCGCCGGAGCCGCGGTACTCGGCCTGCTGGGTCTCTCCGCCTGCTCCACCACCGCCTCCGGGCGCACCGACGACGGCAAGCTGAAGGTGGCGGCGTCGTTCTATCCGATGCAGTTCCTCGCCGAGCAGATCGGCGGGTCGCACGTCGAGGTGTCCAACCTCACCAAGCCGGGCGTGGAGCCGCACGACCTCACGCTCACCCCCAAGCAGACCGGCCAGCTCGGCGAGTCCGGCGCGATCGTCTACCTCAAGGGCCTGCAGCCCGCCGTGGACGACGCGGTCGCGCAGTCCGGGGTGCGGCACATCGCCGACGCGGCGAAGCTGACCCGCATGGAGACGCACGGTCCCGAGGTGGACGGGCACCACCACACCACCGGCGACAACCACGCGCACTCCGAGTCCGAGCCCGGCCAGGACCCGCACGTCTGGCTGGATCCGGTGAAGTTCGCCGAGGTCGCCAAGGGCGTCAACACCACGCTCGCGGAGGCCGACCCGAAGCACAGGGCCGACTACCAGAAGAACACCGACGTCCTGGTGAAGAAGCTGGACGCGCTGAACAAGGAGTTCGCGGACGGGCTGAAGAACCGCGCCTCGGACACCTTCATCACCACGCACGCCGCCTTCGGCTACCTCGCCGAGCGCTACGGCCTGGTCGAGGAGGCGATCAGCGGTCTGGACCCGGAGTCCGAGCCCAGCGCCAACCGGATCAAGGACCTGCACACCCTCGCGGAGGAGCACCACGTCTCCACCGTGTTCTTCGAGACGCTGGCCAACCCGGCCACCGCCAAGACCCTCGCCGGCGACCTGCACCTGAAGACCGATGTGCTGGATCCGCTGGAGGGGATCACCGACAAGTCCCGCGGCAAGGACTACTTCTCGGTGCAGCGCGCCAACCTCGCCGCGCTCCAGAAGGCGCTCGGCACCAAGTGACCGGCCCCGGGCCCCTCCCGCGTCCCGCGCACCCCGCGCGGTACGCCCCGCACACCAGGACGCATCGCACGACGGAGGTCGACAGATGAAGGACATGGGCCAGCCCGTCATAGCCCCGGAGGCCGGTGGCCGGCGCGCCGAGGACGGGTCGGCGGTGATCGAGCTGCGCGGGGCGACCGCGTCGCTGGGCTCCCGGCCGGTGCTGCGCGGCGTCGATCTGACCGTGCGGTCCGGCGAGGTCGTCGCGCTGCTCGGCGCCAACGGCTCGGGCAAGTCCACCGCCGTCCGCTCGGTGATCGGCCAGGTCCCGCTGACCAGCGGTGACCTCGCGCTCTTCGGGACGCCGTTCCGCCGCTTCAAGGACTGGGCGCGGGTCGGATACGTGCCGCAGCGCACCACCGCGGCCGGCGGGGTGCCGGCCACCGTCCGCGAGGTGGTCACCGCCGGCCGGCTGGCCCGGACGAAGCTCGGCCTGCTCCGCAAGGCGGACCGGGCCGCGGTGCACCACGCGCTGGAACTGGTCGGGATGGCGGACCGGGTCAAGGACTCGGTCAACGCCCTGTCGGGCGGGCAGCACCAGCGGGTGCTGATCGCCCGGGCGCTGGCCGGCGAACCGGATCTGCTGATCATGGACGAGCCGATGGCCGGCGTGGACCTGGCGAGCCAGGAGGTGCTGGCCTCGGCGCTGCGCGAACAGGTCGGCCGCGGCGCCACGGTCCTGCTGGTGCTGCACGAACTCGGCCCGCTGGAGCCGCTGATCGACCGCGCTGTGGTGCTGCGGGACGGCTGCGTCGTCCACGACGGCCCGCCGCCCGAGGCGGTCGGGCAGCACGCCCTGCCCGGCCACGACCACGTCCATCCGCACGCCGACGCCGCCGCGGAGCCGCTCCGCACCGGCCTGCTGAGCTAGGGGCCCGCCACCATGGAAATGCTCGACTTCGCCTTCATGCAGCGGGCGCTGATCGCCGCCCTGATCGTCGGGATCACCGCGCCCGCCATCGGCATCTACCTCGTCCAGCGCCGCCAGGCCCTGATGGGCGACGGCATCGGCCATGTCGCGCTGACCGGGGTCGGCCTGGGCTTCCTGCTCAACACCAGCCCGGTCTGGGTCGCCACCGCGGTCGCGGTCGTCGGTTCGGTGGTGATGGAGCTGATCCGCTGGTACGGCAAGACCCGCGGCGATCTGGCGCTGGCCATGCTGTTCTACGGCGGCATGGCAGGCGGTGTGATGCTGATGAACCTCTCGGACGCGGGCTCCAGCGCCAACCTGGGCACGTATCTGTTCGGTTCGATCACCACCGTCTCGCCGCAGGACATGACGACGATCTACGTACTGGCCGCGCTGGTGCTGGCGATCACGGTGGGGCTGCGCCGCCAGCTGTTCGCAGTCTGCCAGGACGAGGAGTTCGCCCGGGTCACCGGCCTGCCGGTGCGGCTGCTGAACCTGCTGATCGCGGTGACCGCCGCGGTCACCGTCACGGTCGCCATGCGGGTGGTCGGTCTGCTGCTGGTCAGCGCGCTGATGGTGATCCCGGTCGCGGCGGCCCAGCAGATCAGTCGCAGCTTCGCGGTGACCTTCGCGACCGCGGTGGCGATCGGTGTGGCGGTGACCCTCACCGGCACCACCGCCTCGTACTACGTCGACGTGCCGTCCGGCGCGACCATCGTGCTGTTCGCCATCGCCCTGTTCGTGGTCTTCACGGCGCTGGCCACCCCGTTGGCCAGAAGGCGGGCCGCGGCGGCCGGGAAGGGGTGCACCCTGGAAGTGCCGGCCGGCCGCACCGCCGAGGACGACGTCCGGGTGTAACGGCGTCACAGGCATCCCGTCGCACCGGCGCGCAAGATCGCGCCGGCGCGCGGGGACGGTCCTCGGGCGGTGTGGGACGGCCCGTCCGAGGGATACATAAGGGAGTAGAGGTAAGCGCCAAACAGGGCTTCCGGTCATCACCTGGCACAATGGCCAAACGCATGCGCGGGAGAAGTCCTGACGTCCTAGGGAGGCAACGGTGGCGACGAGCGCGGGATCTCCGGTCCGCGGCCGGTCGACGCGGCAGCGCACCGCGGTTTCGGCCGCACTCGACGAGGTCGACGAGTTCCGCAGCGCGCAGGAGCTCCACGACATGCTCAAGCACCGGGGCGACTCGGTCGGGTTGACCACCGTCTACCGGACGCTCCAGTCCCTCGCCGACGCCGGCGAGGTCGACGTGCTGCGCACCAGCGACGGCGAGGCCGTCTACCGCCGGTGCAACAGCGACGACCATCACCACCACCTGGTGTGCCGCGGTTGCGGCAAGGCCGTCGAGGTCGAGGGCCCGGCGGTGGAGAAGTGGGCCGAGCAGATCGCCACCGAGCACGGCTTCCGCGATGTGGCGCACACCGTCGAGATCTTCGGGACGTGCGGCGACTGCGCGTCGAAGGCGGAGGCCGAGGCGGGGGCGAGGAACAGGGGCGTCTGACGCCCCGCGAGCCGGCACGACGGGCCGCCTCCCCCGCGCGGGGAGGCGGCCCGTCCGCCGTTCGCCGACCCGCCGTCCGCGGGCCCGCGCTCAGGTCGCCTTCTCGCCCGCCTCCAGCGGCGCCGCGCCGAACCGGCGGTCCCGCTTGGCGTACTCCAGGCACGCGTCCCAGAGGTTCCGGCGGTCGAAATCAGGCCAAAGGATGTCCTGGAACACCATCTCGGCGTAGGCGCTCTGCCAGATCAGGTAGTTCGAGGTCCGCTGCTCACCGGAGGGCCGGACGAACAGATCCACATCGGGCATGTCCGGGTAGTACATGTACTTCGCCACGGTCTTTTCGTTGACCTTGGACGGGTCCAGCTTCCCGGCCCGGACGTCCGCCGCGATGGCCGCCGCGGCATCCGCGATCTCCGCCCGGCCGCCGTAATTGACGCAGAAGTACAGCGTCATCGCGTCATTGTTCTTGGTCTGTTCCTGGGCGATCTGGAGTTCCTGGACGACGGACTTCCACAATTTCGGCATCCGGCCGACCCAGCGGATACGAATACCCAGTGCGTCCATTTCGTCCCGGCGCCGCCGGATGACGTCCCGGTTGAAATTCATCAGGAAGCGGACCTCGTCCGGCGAACGCTTCCAGTTCTCGGTGGAGAAGGCATAGAGCGAGAGGTTCTTCACGCCCATTTCGATGCAGCCCTTGAGGACGTCGAGCACGACGCCCTCGCCCACCTTGTGGCCCTCCGTGCGCGGCAGCCCGCGCTCCTTGGCCCACCGCCCGTTGCCGTCCATCACGATCGCGACGTGGTTCGGGACGAGCTCGCCGGGGATCCTCGGCGGACGCGCACCCGAGGGATGCGGCTCGGGCGTCTGGTACTCACGTCGATTACGCCCCAGAATCCCGCGTACTGCCATGCGCCCCACGTCTCCTATGCAATATCGATGGACGGTGTCTTCACGGTGTCGTCGTGGCCCGGCGGTGCCGCCCCGCGCTATTTCTCCACGTAGCGCAGGGACCGCAGGCCGCGCTCCAGGTGCCAGTGCAGATACGCCGCGACGAGGCCGCTGCCCTCCCGGACATGGCGCGCCTCGCAGGCGTCCGCGGTCTCCCAGTCGCCGGTCAGCAGCGCGCTCAGGAGTCCGATGGCCTCTGAGGAGGGTACGACGCTTCCGGGCACCCGGCAGTCACCGCACACCACGCCGCCCGACCCCACCGAGAAGAACCGGTTCGGACCGGGCATTCCGCACCGCGCGCAGGCATCGAAACTTGGCGCATAGCCGTTCACCGCCAGCGAGCGCAGCAGGAACGCGTCCAGCACCAGGTGCGGCGCGTGCGCCCCGTTGGCCAGCGTCCGCAACCCGCCGACCAGCAGCAGGTACTGCTGGACGGCCGGCTCGCCCTCGTGCTCGGTGAACCGCTCGGCGGTCTCCAGCATCGCCGTCCCGGCGGTGTAGCGGGCGTAGTCGGTGACGATCGCGCCACCGTACGCGGCGATCGTCTCGCTCTGCGTGCACAGCGGCAGCCCGCGCCCGACCAGCTCCCCGCCGCGCGCGAAGAACTGCACGTCCACGTGCGAGAACGGCTCCAGCCGGGCCCCGAACTTCGACTTCGTGCGCCGCACCCCGCGCGCCACGGCCCGCACCCGGCCGTTGCCGCGGGTGAGCAGCGTGATGATCCGGTCCGCCTCGCCCAGCTTCTGGGTGCGCAGCACGATGCCGTCGTCGCGGAACAGAGTCATACCGCCATTCTCGCCCACGCCCGGCCGCGGCCCGGCCCCGCACCCCGTCGGGCCCCAGGGGCCGCCCTCAGGCCCGCTCGCCGCGACTGCGGGCGTTGGCGTAGCGGGTCTCCGCCCGGAGCCGCTCGCCGGCGGTGGCGCACCGGGTGGCCTCGGGGGCGCACTCCCACTCCCGCCCGCCCCCGACCGGCCGCAGCCGGAGGCGCGGCCCCTCCCGGCCCACCACCCGCCCGACCCGCCCGTCCCTGGTGTCCACCACGTACGCCCCGGCCCCCGGGGCCACCATCGGCGCCCTCACCGCTCCCCCAGTGCCCGCGCCAGCCGCCGGGCGGTCTCCGTATTGCAGCGCCCCAATTCCACGAGCGGGGGCATGGTGCGATGCGCGTACGAAACCGGGTCGAGGCCGAGCGACGGCAAAATGATGCCAGCTCGGGCCAAGGCTTCCCGCAATTCCGCGATCACGGTTTCCACACCGGAATGCTCTTTCACTGCCTGTCCCGCTTTCTGTGAGGGTTTTTCATCGTTCGCAGCGAAAGCGTGGGGCCCCGGAGCTAGCCTGAGCAACAGGTTCGGCTCTGCAACTGCCAGGCAGGGAAAGGGAGTAGACCATGGCCAACGCCTCACGCCAAGTACTCTGGGAGTATTGGGGAACGGAACTCAAGCGACATCGGGAGAACGCCGCCTTGACCCAGGAGATGCTGGGAGAGAAGGTGTTCGTCTCCGGCGGATACATCGGACAGTTCGAGCAGGCGATCCGCCGCCCCCAGCTGGACGTGGCGATCCGCATCGACCAGGTTCTACAAACCGACGGTTTTTTCGAGCGGACGTGGCGCAAGCTCATCGACGACCAGCGGTACGCGGATTACTTCGCGAAGGTGGTGGAACTTGAGCGACTGGCGACACAGATCTGCGAGTTCGCCCCGATGTCCGTGCCTGGGCTGCTCCAGACTGAGCCGTACATGCGGGCCGCCATGCGAGCGGCCAGCCCGTTCGCGCCGGACGAGGAGTTCGATGAGGGCGTGCAGTCGCGGCTGGATCGTGCGGTCGTCCTCAACCGCGCGGAACGCCCCAAGTATTGGGCGGTGCTGCATGAGGCCGTCCTCCAAGTTCCGGTGGGCGGACCGGCCGTCATGGCCGAGCAGTTGGAGCACATCGTGCGACTCATCCGCGAGCACAAGATCCTGATCCAGATCCTCCCGTTCGCCGCGGGCGCGTACCCGTCCATGGGCAAGATGCTGAAGCTGATGGACTTCGACGACGCCCCGCCAACTGCCTATACAGAAACGGTGTATGCGGGTTCGCTGCTGGACGATCCGGCCATAGTGAAGCGCGTACAGCAGGACTACGATTTGATCCGGGCCGCAGCGTCCTCGCCAGAGGCGTCCTTGGTCCTGATCAAATCGGCGGCGGAGGAATACCGAAAATGCGCGACTACGACCTGAGCACGGCCGAGTGGCACAAGAGCAGCTACAGCAACGGCGAAGGTGGCAGCTGCATCGAGGTCGCCCGCTGGCGTAAGAGCAGCTACAGCGGTCACAACAACGACGACTGCCTGGAGATCCGCGACGACCTCCCCGGCCTCGTCCCCGTCCGTGACAGCAAAAACCCGCACGGGCCGGCACTGGTCTTTCCGGTCGACGGGTGGTCGACATTCGTGGATGCCGTGAAGAGCGGTCGGTACAAGACGATCTGACCGCGTCTCATTCGCGCACCATCCACGTCATATCCACGGCATCTCCACAAGGCCCCGCCATCCCTCCGGATGTCGGGGCCGCATCACGTTACCGACCGGTCATCGACGACTGAATGCGACCTTCCACACTTCTCCGTCCACGCACGTCAAGGACCCTTACGGCGTGTCAGGCGGCAGGTAGCATCCGGTGATGTTCGGCGGCACGGCAGCCGTGGCGGCCGAGACATCCCCGTCCGTCCCAAACGAGGATCTCGATGACATCCATACCGCAGGCGCTGTTGTGGTGCCTCAGCGCAGGTACGGCCGCCGCCGTGGTGCTGGCGGCGCTCCTGGTCCGCGTGCGCAAGGAGCGGGCCGGCCTCAGAACCCGGCTGGCCGCCGCTGAGGAACACAACAGCGCCACGCTCCACAGCAACACGGAGCTGTCGGCCAGGCTGCGGGCCACGGAAGCCGAGATCCGGCACCTGGCCGAGGCCCGGCTGCCCGACCTGACGTTGGCGCTGGCGCATCCTCACGTGCCGGTGCGCGGTCTGCTGGACAAACGATTCGGCGGATCGCCGACCGACGAGGCACTGGCGGCCGTGCTGACGCAGGTCAGCGAGGCGATCACCAAGGAGCGCACCCGGGTCGACGCGGCGGCGCAGTCCACGCTGCGCGGCGCGACCACCACGATCCAGGCGCTGCTGTACCAGGTGCAGACCTCGTTGCAGACGATGCAGCACACCTACGACGACCCGCAGATCGCGCAGGACCTGCTCAACGCGGACTTCCTCAACGAGCAGGCGCTGCGCCGCGTCCAGGCCACCGGCGTCGTGTGCGGTGCCTGGCCGGGCCTGACCCGTGAGGACTCCTACCTCGCGGAGCTGGTGGTGGGCGCCACGTCGCGGCTGCGCGGCTACGAGCGGGTGCAGGTCAGCAACCAGCTGCGGGACCCGGTCGCGGTGGTGGCGCGGGCCGTCGAGCCGATCGCGATCACCGTCACCGAGCTGCTGGCGAACGCGCTGCACCACTCGCACCGGGAGCTGCCGGTCACCGTCACGCTCCAGCAGGGCAACCGCGGCGCCTCGGTGATCATCGACGACTACGGCGTCGGCATGCACGACGACGAGATCAAGCACGCGATGGAGCTGCTGGCGGGCGCTGACAGCATGCTGTTGACGCAGCTCGGCGATCCGCCGCGGTCCGGTTTCGCCGCCGCCGGCCAGCTGGTGCGGCAGTACGGCTTCGGGGTGCACGTGGAGCCGTCGCCGTACGGAGGCGTGCGGGCTGTGGTCTACATCCCGGGCGATCCGCTGCTGACCGTCCTGGACGAGAGCGCGCGGCCGATCTCGGTGATGGCGCCGATGCCGCACCGGGCCCCCGGCGGGCCGCGGGACCGGGTGGCGATGCCGTCCACGCTGCCGACCGGGGCGACCGCCCCGGCCACCCCCGCGGCGGCCGTGCCGACGCCGCGCCCCGCGCCGGCCGAGTCCTTCGCGGCGCCCGAGCCCTACCCGGCGCCCGCGCAGTCGGCGCCCGCGCACGCCGCGCCGGCCCCGGCGCCCGCGGAGTACGCCGCGCCGGAGCCGGAGCAGCCGCCGGCCGAGGGCGAGTTGCCGCGCCGGCGCCGTCGTCGGCCGGTGTCCGAGCAGCAGCCCGAGTCGAACCCCGACACGATCAACCTGCGCTCCCCGGAGGAGACGGGGTCCCGCTGGGCGGCGCTCCAGCGAGGCACCGAGTCCGGGCGGGCCGCAGCCCAGTCAGAACCCCCGCGCAGTCCCGAAGGGAACGCCCAGTCATGAACAGCCCCACCCGCCGCCGTGTCACCGAGGACAAGTCCTGGGTGCTGGCTCCCCTGTTGGAGCTGCCGCATGTCGTCCACGCCGCCGTCATCTCCGGCGACGGTTTCATCGAGGGTGCCTCGCCGGGCCTGTCGCGGGAGGCCGCGGAGGGCGTCGCGGCGATGATGTCGGCGCTCCAGGGCGCGGGGCGCGCGGTCACCGCGGCGTTCACCGAGAAGGACGACGCGCGGCTGCGGCAGACCGTGATCGAGTCCGACGAAGGTTTCGTCTTCGCGATTCCGGCGGGTGAGAACACCTGCCTGGCCGTCTTCGCCGACCCGGAGGTGAACATGGGCGTCGTCGCGCACCACATGCAGATCCAGGTGACGACCCTGGGCAAGAAGGTCATGAACAGCCCGGCTCGGGACCTCGGCAGCCAAGCATGACGCCGCGCCAGAGCAGCGGACGGCGCCTCGTACCGGCCTATCTGGCGACCGGCGGACGCGCCCAACCGAGCCGCAACACGTTGGACCGGCTGACCGTGCTGATCAGTGTGGACATGCCGATCACCAGCGAAGTGCGCCCCGAAGAGCACCGGATCCTGGAGCTGCTCCAGCCCGGGGCGCTGACTCTGGCCGAGGTGGCCGCCCACCTTCACCTGCCGGTGAGCGTGGTGAAGGTGCTGGTGGCCGACCTCGTCGATGCCGGGCGCCTGCACGCCCGAGTCCCCATACCCGAAGCCGAGCGATTCGACCGGCAGATCCTGGAGAGGGTTCTCGATGGACTCCGCTCTCTCAAGTCCTAGCCCCGGCGCCGGGACCGGCAACATGTACCTCAGCGGCGAGCACCAGACACTGGTGAAGCTGCTGGTCGCCGGCCCGTTCGGGGTCGGCAAGACCACGCTCATCCGCGCGCTCTCGGAAACCCCGCCGCTGCACACCGAAGAGGTGATGACGCAGAGCGGCGCGATGGTCGACGACCTCGCCGGCGTGCGGGACAAGACCACCACCACCGTCGCCATCGACTTCGGGCGGCTGACGCTGCCCGGGGACCTGGTGCTGTACCTGTTCGGCACGCCCGGGCAGAAACGGTTCCGCCCGCTGTGGCAGGACATCGCCCGCGGTGCGCTGGGCGCCCTGGTCCTCGCGGACACCCGCCGGCTGGCGGACTCGTTCGAGGTGATGGACATCGTGGAGGAGGCCGGGCTGCGCTACGCGGTCGCGGTCAACACCTTCCCCGACGCCCCGCAGTACGACGTGGAGAAGATGCGCGAGGCGCTCGACCTGCACCCGGACACCCCGTTGGTGCTGTGCGACGCCCGGGACCGGGCACAGTCCGTCGACGCACTGATCGCGCTGGTCCGACACGTCCTGGACCACACGCCCGAGGAGAACCCGAACCCGTGACTTCCCCGTACGAGCCGTACGAGCCGGGCGCCGCCCCGCAGCCGTCCTGCCCCGGGCAGGGCGTTCCCCTGCCGCCGGAGGGCGCCGTCCCGCCGCCGGGATGCCCGGCGCACGAGGGGCCGTCGCAGACCGCGGGGCACCCGGACCCGAACGTCCCGATGCGGCTGTACGGGCCGGAGTTCGCGGCCGACCCGCACGGGTTCTACACGCGGCTGCGGCAGTACGGGGCGGTGGCCCCGGTGGAGATCGCGCCCGATGTGCCCGCGCTGCTGGTGACGGACTACCGGGCGGCGCTGGAGCTGCTGAACGACGACACCACCTGGTCCAAGGACTCCCGGGCCTGGATGCAGACCGTCCCGCCGGACTCGCCGGTGATGCCGATGCTGCACTGGCGGCCGAACGTCTTCTACAGCGACGGGCCGGCGCACGTCCGCTACCGCGACGTCATCGTCGACAGCTTCAAGCTCGTCGAGCCGCACGAGCTGCGGGCCCGGGTGCACGACGCGGCGGACACCCTGATCCGGCGGTTCGGCGACCGCGGCGAGGCGGATCTGATCGCGGACTACGCGCGGCTGATCCCGCTGCTGATGTTCAACACCCTCTTCGGGCTGCCCGATTCCTACAGCGACCGGCTGATCGCGGCGATCGCGGGAATGCTGGAGGGCAATTCGCCGGAAGAGGCGCAGGCCGCCAACGAGGCGTACACGCAGTACATCATGGAGCTGGTCGGCGCGAAGAAGGCACAGCGCGGGCCGGACCTCACCTCGTGGATGATGGACCATCCCAACGAGCTGGGCGACGAGGAACTGATCCACAACATCATCCTCGTGATGGGGGCGGGCAACGAGCCGCTGGCCAACCTCATCGGCAACGCCCTCGCCCGCATGCTGTCGGACGACCGCTACTACAACACCGTCTCCGGCGGGGCACTGACCGTCCACGACGCCATCAACGAGGTGCTGTGGAACGACCCGCCGATGGCCAACTACTCCGCGCACTTCCCGGTCCGGGACGTCTTCTTCCACGGCACCTGGGTGCGCGCCGGGCAGCTGGTGATGGTGTCGTACGCGGCGGCCAACAGCCAGTTCGACACCACGGGCGCCCAGGGCCCCGGGTCGGGCAGCGGATCACACCTGGCGTGGGCGGCGGGGCCGCACGCCTGTCCGGTGAAGCGGCACGCGCTGCTGATCGCCATCACCGCGATCGAGCGGCTCACCGCCTGGCTCTCGGACATCGAACTCGCCGTCCATCCAAGTGAGTTGGAGTGGCGCAACGGGGTCTTCCACCGGGCCCTGGCCGCCCTCCCGACCCGCTTCACCCCCATCAGCCCGGACCAGGCAGGAGCCACGCCATGGCAGACCAGCGGCCCTTCGTCATCGACCCCGCCGGAACCGACGTCCACGGTGAAGCAGCCCGCCTCCGCGCACTAGGCCCCGCAGCCCGGATCGAGCTGCCCGGCGGCATCCAGGCGTGGGGCGTGACCGGTCACGCCCTGCTGAAACAGCTGCTCACCGACGACCGGATCTCCAAGAACCCGCGGGACCACTGGCCACAGTGGCAGCGCCCGGAGATCCGCGGCAGCTGGCTCCAGTCGTGGATCGGCGTGACGAACATGTTCACCGCCTACGGTCCCGACCACCGGCGGCTGCGGAAGCTGATCGCCCCGGCGTTCACCGCGCGCCGCACGGACGCGATGGTGCCGCGGGTGGAGCAGATCACCCGCGAGCTGCTGGACGGGCTGGCGGCGCGCCCCGCCGGCGAGGTGATCGACCTGCGGGAGTCCTTCAACCACCCGCTCCCCATGCAGGTGATCTGCGAGCTGTTCGGCTACCCGGAGGGTGCGCCGCGGAGCGAACTGGCCCGCGTCGTCGCCGAGATCATGGACACCACGGCCACCCCGGAGCAGGCCGCGGCGACCCAGCTGGCGGTGGCCGAGCTGCTCGGTTCGCTGGTCGCGGCCAAGCGCGCGGAGCCCGCGGACGACCTGACCAGCCTGCTGGTCGCGGCCCGGGACGACGAGGGCCAGGGGATGACCGAGCGGGAGCTGCTGGACACCCTGCTGCTGGTCATCGGCGCCGGCCACGAGACCACCGTGGATCTGCTGGGGAACGCGGTGTTCGCGCTGCTGACCCACCCCGATCAGCTGAAGCTGGTGCGGGCGGGCGGCGCGTCGTGGAACGACGTGATCGAGGAGACGCTGCGCTGGTCGCCGAGCATCGCCAGCCTGCCGCTCCGGTTCGCCGTCGAGGACGTCGAGCTGCCGCACGGCGAGGTGATCCGCAAGGGCGAGGCGCTGCTGCCGATGTACGCGGCGGCGGGTCGGGACCCCGAGCAACACGGCGCGGACGCCATCACGTTCGACGTCCGGCGGGCGGCCCAGGAGCACCTGGCGTTCGGGCACGGGGTGCACCACTGCATCGGCGCGCCGCTGGCCCGGCTGGAGGCACGGACCGCGCTGCCGGCGCTCTTCGAACGGTTCCCGGACATCCATCTGGCCGTGCCGGCCGAGGAGTTGGCGCCGGCCGGCGGCTTCATCGCGGGCGGGCTGGCGAGCCTGCCGGTGCGGCTGACGGCCTAGGGCCTGTCCGATGGGTCAGGCCCTAGGGGCTGCCGCACACGGAGCGTGAGCCGGGCAGCCCCCGGCGGCATGCGGCCCCGCCACCGGTTGCTTCCGGTGGCGGGGCCGTCCTCGTGCCGGACGACGCCTGGGGGCGGGGCGCCGCCGTGGGCCGGGGTCTTCTGCCTGGGGCGCTTCCGGCGCCCTAGCCGCGGTAGCGCGGCGAGCGGGCCGCCGCGGTCAGCAGGCGGCCGATGTCCTCCGGGCGGAGCGTCAGGGCGGCGCCGGCGGTGCTGAGCACCTCGCGTTCGGCGGGGGTGCAGGGGCCGTCGGCGAGGGCGATCCGGGCGCCCTGGAGGAGCAGCGACTCCCGCCCGGCGGGGGCGAGGTGCGGCGCCAGCGGCTCCAGCGCCTCGTGCAGCTCTATGGCCAGCGCGGTGCCGCACGGGTCGAGGCCCCGGTGCCCGCAGTGGCCGCCGGTGACGGCCTGGTACGTGCCGGTCATCCGGCCGGTGTCGGCGGCCAGCGCGGCGAGCAGGGTGAGCAGGTGGTCCTCGGTGCAGTCGGTGGAGCCGGCCGCCCGGACGGCGGCGACCGCGGTGTCGCGGACCGCGCGGGAGGCCGTACCGCCGGCCGCCAGCAGGGCCAGGGTCAGGGTGTGGACGGCGTCCCGGAGCATCGCGGAGAACCGGACGGTGGTGGGGTGGTCGAGCGCGTCCAGCCCGAAGTGGCCCTGGCAGGCGGAGCATTCGAGGATCGGGCCGGCGTCGCCGCGGGCGAGGACGGGAATGCCGAGGACGGTGAGGCGGCGCCGGCCGGTGCGGCGGAGGTAGTTGCGGTCGCCGCCGCAGTCGGGACAGAAGAACTCACCGTCGGCGACGGTCCGCCACGATGTGCGCACCCCCACCACACATACGTTGCGCATCACGTCAGCCCTCCGTCATTCCCCACAGCCTTGAGGACATGGGAGGCGCCCCCATCGGCCACTTCGCCTTTCGTTACGTGATGTTAGCCACATCAGTGACGCGTCGTCAGCACCTCGTATCGGACAACGGGCGCTCCGCTGGCCGGAATACAGGCGGGGATGCGTACGGAGTGTGTACGGGACGCGGAACGCCCGCAGGGCGGACGCGGGACGGCCCCGCCGCTCCGGGGTGCGGAGCGGCGGGGCCGTGCGCGAGGCGACGCGAGGGGGGGTCAGCGCGCCGCGCGGTTGACGGCGGAGACCACGGCCTTGAGGGAGGCGCGGGTGGTGTTGGCGTCGATGCCGATGCCCCACAGCACCTTGCCGTCGATGACGCACTCGATGTACGAGGCGGCCTGCGCGGAGGCGCCCTCGCTCATGGTGTGCTCCTGGTAGTCCAGCAGGCGGGCGTCGATGCCCAGGCCCTGCAGCGCGTGGAAGAACGCGGAGATCGGGCCGTTGCCGGAGCCCACCAGGACGGTCTCGACGCCGTCCACCTCGGCCTCGACGGTGAGGGTGTCGACGCCGTCCTTGTCGGTGGTGGTCTGCCCGGCCCTGACCTGGATACGGCCCCACGGGTTCTGCGGGTTGGGCAGGTACTCGTCCTGGAAGACCGACCAGATGGCGGCCGGGGTGACCTCGCCGCCCTCGGCGTCGGTCTTCTCCTGGATGATCCGGGAGAACTCGATCTGCATCCGGCGCGGCAGGTCCAGCTTGTGGTCGTTCTTCAGGACGTAGGCGATACCGCCCTTGCCGGACTGGGAGTTGACGCGGATGACCGCCTCGTAGGAGCGGCCCACGTCCTTCGGGTCGATCGGCAGGTACGGGACGGCCCACTCGATGTCGTCGACGGTGACGCCCTTGGCGACCGCGTCGGCCTCCATCGCGTCGAAGCCCTTCTTGATGGCGTCCTGGTGGGAGCCGGAGAAGGCGGTGTAGACCAGGTCGCCCGCGTAGGGGTGGCGCGGGTGGACCTCCATCTGGTTGCAGTACTCGCTGGTGCGACGGATCTCGTCGATCTGCGAGAAGTCGATCTGCGGGTCGACGCCCTGGGAGAAGAGGTTCATGCCCAGCGTCACCAGGTCGACGTTGCCGGTGCGCTCGCCCTGCCCGAACAGGCAGCCCTCGACGCGGTCGGCGCCGGCCATGACGGCCAGCTCGGCGGCGGCGACGGCCGTCCCGCGGTCGTTGTGCGGATGGGTGGACAGGCAGACGAACTCGCGACGCGAGAGGTTCCGCGACATCCACTCGAAGCGGTCGGCGTGCGTGCTGGGCGTCGAACGCTCCACGGTGGCCGGCAGGTTGAGGATGATCTCGCGGCCCTCCTCGGGCTGCCAGACGTCCATCACGCCCTCGCAGACCTCCAGGGCGAAGTCCAGCTCGGTGTCGGTGAAGATCTCCGGCGAGTACTGGTAACCGAAGATCGTCCCGTCGCCCAGCAGCTTCTCGGCGTACTCCACCACCAGCCGGGTGCCGTCCACCGCGATCTGCTTGACCTGCTCCCTGGAGCCGCGGAAGACGACCCGGCGGAAGGTGGGGGCGGTGGCGTTGTAGAGGTGGACGGTGGCCCGGGGGGCGCCGCGCAGCGACTCCACGGTCCGCTCGATCAGCTCCTCCCGCGCCTGCGTCAGCACGGAGATCGTCACGTCGTCGGGGATCGCGCCCTCTTCGATGATCGACCGGACGAACGCGAAGTCCGTCTCGCCGGAGGACGGGAAACCCACCTCGATCTCCTTGTAGCCCATGCGGACCAGAAGGTCGAACATCTCCCGCTTGCGGGCCGGCGACATGGGGTCGATCAGGGCCTGGTTGCCGTCGCGCAGGTCGGTGGAGAGCCAACGGGGGGCCTTGGTGATCCGCTTCTCCGGCCAGGCACGGTCCGGCAGCTGTACGGCCTCGAACGGGCGGTACTTGTGGATCGGCATGCCGGAGGGGGCTTGCGCGTGGGTGGCGTTGGTGATCGGGGTGGGGCGGCCGACTGGCTGCGACATATGCGTAGGGCTCCTCGGGGAGATCCGTATGACGGCCGACGGTCGAACGCAGCACCAGATCCCGCGGGGAGGGGGTCGGCCTACGACTACAGGCCCTCGCCGCGGCAGCTAAGAAGAAGCAGCCCGAAACGCATGATGCACAGTACGTTAGCGGAGGCGCGCAAGATCCGCAGTCGCGTATCAGTATGCGGGATCGCCCGGACGTAGCGCCGAAATTGCGACCAACCACACGTTTTCGGGAACTTCGGCCGCTGCCAGTGACAGACGCATTACGCAGTGCCACCGTTTCCCTATGAAGGAATCCGTGACCCAGACGCGCATCACACCAGCCCCCACGACGCCGGTCTTCTGCACGATCGTGCCGCCGCACATCCTCGGCAAGCTCGCCGAGTCCGACGACCCCGACTGGCACGAGCCCGCCCGCCGCACCCTGGAGCACGACGCCCTCCACCGCACCCGCCGCACCGGCCTCGCCGCCCAGGCTCGCGCCCCGCAGGAGGCCCGGGCCGCCGCCGACAAGCCCAACCGCACCGTCTACGACGCCGGCCACCAGCAGAACCTGCCCGGCACCAAGGTCCACTCCGAGTCCGACGGACCCTCCAAGGACGCCTCCGTCAACCGTGCGCACGCCGGCCTCGGCGCCACCTTCGAGCTCTACCTGAAGGTCTACGGCCGCAAGTCCATCGACGGCGCCGGCCTCCCGCTGGACGCCACCGTCCACTACGGCGAGAAGTACGACAACGCCTTCTGGGACGGCCAGCGCATGGTCTTCGGCGACGGCGACGGCCGGCTCTTCAAGGACTTCACCATCCCCGTCGACGTCATCGGCCACGAGCTGACCCACGGCGTCACCCAGTACACCGCCAACCTCGACTACCAGGCCCAGTCCGGCGCCCTGAACGAATCCATCTCCGACGTCTTCGGCTCCCTGATCAAGCAGTACGCGCTGAACCAGACCGCCGACCAGGCCGACTGGCTGATCGGTGCGGACCTGCTCGCCCCGGGCGTGCACGGACAGGCGCTGCGCTCGATGAAGGCCCCCGGCACCGCCTACGACGACCCGCAGCTCGGCAAGGACCCGCAGCCCGCCACGATGGCCGGCTACGTCCAGACCGCCGACGACAACGGCGGCGTCCACCTGAACTCCGGCATCCCCAACCACGCCTTCTACATCGTCGCCAGCGCGCTGGGCGGCAAGGCGTGGGAGCGCGCGGGCCAGATCTGGTACGACGTCCTGACCGGCGGCCACCTGGCCAAGAACGCCCAGTTCGCCGACTTCGCCAACCTCACCGTGCAGGCCGCCCAGACCCGCTACGGCGCGTCCGGCGCCGAGCACGAGGCCGTGGTCAAGGCGTGGTCCCAGGTGGGCGTGCTCGGCAAGTAGTCCGCCGCCCCGGGGAGGGAGTGGTCGCCGGCGCGACTATTCCCTCCCCTTCGGGTAGAAGCCCCCCATGCGCATCCACATCCGCCGCACCGGCGGCTTCGCCGGCATCGAGCGCCACGCCGAGATCGACACCGCCGACCGCGCCGACGCCGTCGACTGGCACACCCTCGCCGACCGCGCCATGGCCGCCGCCCACGCCGCCCCGCCCACCGGCGTCCCCGACGGCTTCCGCTACGCCCTCACCGTCGACGACCGGACCGCCTACTGCACCGACCCCCAGCTCACCGACGACCAACGCGAACTGATCACCCGCGTGCTGAAAGAGGGGGCGTAGGCGGGGCGCAGGCGGGGCGCAGGCGGGCCGGGGCCCACCACCCCCATCCCCGACACCGTCCCCAACGCCGTTCCGGACCGGGCGAGTTGCACACCCCTTGACACCGTTACCGGCGGTTACCAGGATCCCGGGACATGACACCGGAGCCCGGATCCGCGCGCCCCTCTGCCCCCGATTCCCCGCCGTCGTCCGACCGTCCCGCACCCCTCCCCCGCTTCCCCCGCGACTTCCTGTGGGGCGTGTCCACCTCCGCCGCCCAGATCGAGGGCGCGGTGGACGAGGACGGGCGCGGGCCCTCCGCCTGGGACGCGTTCGCGGCCGAGACCGGGCGGATCAAGGACGGCTCGACCCCCCGGGTGACGACCGACCACTACCACCGGTACCGCGAGGACGTGGCCCTGCTCAAGGAGCTGGGCGTCGGCGCGTACCGGTTCTCGGTGGCCTGGCCCCGGGTGGTGCCCGAGGGCCGCGGGGCGGTCAACGGCGCCGGGCTGGACTTCTACGACCGGCTGGTGGACGCGCTGCTGGAAGCCGGGATCGCGCCCGTGCCGACGCTGTTCCACTGGGACACCCCGCAGCCCCTGGAGGCGGCCGGCGGCTGGCTCGTCCGGGAGACCGCCGCACACTTCGCGGCGTACGCGGACACGGTGGCGGCCCGGCTCGGCGACCGGGTACCGCACTGGATCACCCTCAACGAACCCGCCGAACTGACCCTGCTGGGCTACGGCCTGGGCCAGCACGCACCCGGCCGGCACCTGCTCTTCGACGCACTGCCCGCCGCCCACCACCAGCTGCTCGGTCACGGCCTGGCCGTCCAGGCACTGCGCGCCCGCGGCGCCACCAGCATCGGGATCGCCAACTCGCACGGCCCGACCTGGCCGGCGTCGAACTCCCCCGCCGACACCGAAGCCGCCGACTTCTACGACCTGCTGCTCAACCGGCTCTTCGCCGAACCGATCCTGCTGGGCCGCTACCCCGACGAGGGAATCGCCGCGCTGCTCCCCGGCCCGGTCGCCGACGACCTCAAGACCATCTCCGAGCCACTGGACTGGTACGGCATCAACTACTACCAGCCGACCAGGATCGGGGCGCCGGAGGCCGACGACGGCACCACGGCCTCGGACTTCTCCGGCATCCGACTGCCCGCCGGACTGCCGTTCGCCCCACGGGAGATCGAGGGCCGACCACGGACCGGCTTCGGCTGGCCCGTCGTCCCCGAGGCACTCACCGAACTGCTGCTGACCTTCCACCAGCGGTACGGGGCGAGCCTCCCGCCCGTCATGATCACGGAGAACGGCTGCGCGTACGAGGGCATCGACGACCCCGCACGCATCGCCTTCCTGGACGCCCACCTGCGGGCCCTACGGACGGCGATGGTCGCCGGCGCCGACGTCCGCGGCTACTTCGTCTGGTCCCTGCTGGACAACTTCGAGTGGGCGGAGGGATTCCACCAGCGGTTCGGGCTGGTACACGTCGACTACACGACACTGCGGAGGACGCCGAAGACGTCCTTCCACTGGTTTCGCGACGTGGTCGTTGGTTGAGCCCGTCCGCTGCGCTTGGCCGGCTTCCCACGTTGTTGGCTGTCCCGCCGTGTCCGCCTGACGGCGGGGTGGTCCGATGTCCGCCGTGCCCGCCTGACGGCGGGGTGCCGTTCCGCTGCGCGGGGCGGTTCCGCTGCGCGGGGCTGGTCGGGTGCGGTGCCGGGTCTGTGGGGTGGGGGATGTGCGGACTGCTGCGCTTTACGTCCGCACATCCCCCACCCCACAGACCCGTCCCCTCCCGTTGATGGGTGGATTCCAGACCGTAGGGGTGCGCCTTGGTGGGTCCCTGCGGGTGTGTTGGTGGAGTGTGCTGACGGCCGTCACCGGACCACTCACGTCGGCCCCCACCCACCGTCTTCATGACCCTCAACGGGAGGGGACGGGCCGGAGGGGGTGGTGTGCAGGACGTAAAGCGCAGCAGTCCTGCACACCACCCCCGCAGGCCCGGCACCGCACCCAACAGCCCCGCGCAGCGGAACCGCCCCGCGCAGCGGCTCGGCCCCGCGCAGCGGACGAAACAACCGCCGCCAGGCGGGCCCGGCGGCGGACATCGGAAGAACCCGCCGTCAGGCGGCCCGGCGCAGCAAGGCCAACCGACTAGAAGCCCAGCTTCCTCAGCTGCTTGGGGTCGCGCTGCCAGTCCTTCGCGACCTTGACGTGCAGGTCGAGGAAGACCGGCGTGCCCAGGAGTGCCTCGATGTGCTTGCGGGACTTGGTGCCGACCTCCTTCAGGCGCTTGCCCTTGGGGCCGATGATGATGCCCTTCTGGCTGGGGCGCTCGATGTAGACGTTGGCGTGGATGTCCAGCAGCGGCTTGTCGGCGGGCCGGTCCTCGCGGGGGAGCATCTCCTCGACGACGACGGCGATGGAGTGCGGCAGCTCGTCGCGGACGCCCTCCAGCGCGGCCTCGCGGATCAGCTCGGCGACCATGACCTGCTCGGGCTCGTCGGTGAGATCGCCCTCGGGGTAGAGCGCCGGGCCTTCGGGGAGGAGCGGGACGAGGAGGTCGGCGAGGAGCGAGACCTGCTGGTCGCCGACCGCGGAGACCGGGATGATCTCGGCCCACTCGATGCCCAGTTCCTTGCCGAGCTGGTCGATGGCGATCAGCTGGGCGGCCAGCGCCTTGGAGTCGACCAGGTCGGTCTTGGTGACGATGGCCACCTTGGGGGTCTTCTTGATGTCGGCCAGTTCACCGGCGATGTAGCGGTCGCCGGGGCCGATCTTCTGGTCGGCGGGGAGGCAGAAGCCGATCACGTCGACCTCGGACCAGGTGGTGCGGACGACGTCGTTGAGCCGCTCGCCGAGGAGGGTGCGCGGCTTGTGCAGGCCCGGGGTGTCGACCAGGACCAGCTGGGCGTCGGGGCGGTGCACGATGCCGCGGACGGTGTGGCGGGTGGTCTGGGGGCGGTTGGAGGTGATCGCCACCTTCGTTCCGACCAGAGCGTTCGTCAGGGTGGACTTGCCCGCGTTGGGGCGGCCGACGAAGCAGGCGAAGCCCGCACGGTGCGGTGCGGTGGAGTCTGTACGAACGCTCATGACGCCCATTCTCCCCGATCCCCACCGCGGCTCCGACCATCCGCCGCTCCCCGGCCGCCACGGGGCGGGGGCGCACAGGGGTGCGGCGCCCCGCCCGGTGGTGCGGCTCAGGCCGACGGGCCCGCCGGGACGTTGGCGCGCAGGGTGCCGTCGGGGGCGGCGAGCAGGACGGGGGTGTCCGGGCCGCCCAGGTCGCGGACGGCCGCGCGGTCGGCGTCGGCGGCCTGCTCGGCCTCGCTGACCACGGCCGCGGCCTCCAGGGACGTGGCGCCGCTGGCGACGGCCATCGCGACGGCCGTCTGGAGGGCGCTGAGCTTGAGGGAGTCCAGGGCGACGGTGCCGGCGACGTAGGTCCGGCCGGTCTCGTCGCGGACGGCGGCGCCCTCGGGGACGCCGTTACGGGCCCGCGCCGAACGCGCGAGCGTGATGATCTTGCGGTCTTCGGGGTCCAGCGGTGCGGCTTCGGTCATACGGGCGAGCATATGTGGGGGCCGGGCCGGGGCCTACGGGGGCGGGCCCGTCGGACGTGGCGGAGGCGCGGGCCGTCCCGCTCGCCCGGTGTCGCGTCCGCGGTGCGAACGCACGATGGCTGAAGAGTCCGGTTGCCCCGCTCCCCTGTGCCGGGGCACCCGGCTCTTCAGCCAACGTCGTTTCCGGGTCTGCACCGGGCGGTGCCGCCGTGGGCATGTGCTGCCCGCGGGGCGTCGCCCGGTGCGGAGTCGTGTGTGACCACCGGGTCGCCGGTCACCGTCGTCGGTGACCGGCCCCCCTCCCGGTGCCCGTGCTCGCGATGTCCGCGGCCTGGCCGGACGTCATCGCGAATGCTGCGGTGAGTTTTCCGTCACCGCCCGGCGGCGCCTCTCGAAAGGGCCGCGCCGGGGAAATCCGCCGCGATATTCACGGCGCCCCCGGATTCCCCACCTCGGGTCTTTCCGCTCGCGGCGAGGGCACGATTCCGCCCGGGCGGTCCGCCCGCAGAGCTGCCGCGATGGTGGGCACCACCGCGGCTTTTCTTCCACGCATTTCGTTCAGCTTCCCTCTGCCACACAACACCGACCCCCTTTTCGATGCCGGTTCGAAGATCTTTCCACGGAATTGGCGAGGGAATCCAGGGCTACCGGAAATGGCTTTGAGGATATTTCCGCTGCACTGCGGATCAGTAGCCGGGTGCGGGCGGACACCCCGAAGGTCCGGTGCCGCGCGGGCAGCGGGCCGGCGGTCAGGCGCCGGGGCCGTCGCCCTTCGCGTCCGCCGCGCGGACCGGTTCGCAGAGCACCGTGACGATCTTGTTGCGGCGTCCGGCCGGCGACTCGGCGACCAGCCGCAGCGCCTTGAGGTCCGGGTCCGAGGCGTCGTCGGAGAGGTCCATCTCGGCGGTCGCACCGGCGATCGGGACCCGTCCCAGCAGCTTGGCGAGCAGCCCGCCGACCGTCTCGACGTCCTCGTCGTCCAGTTCCGCCAGGCCGTACAGCTCGCCCAGCGCGCCGATGTCCAGCCGGGCGGTGACGCGGTAGCGGCCGCCGCCGAGGTCCTGCACGGGCGGCAGTTCCCGGTCGTACTCGTCGGTGATCTCGCCGACGATCTCCTCCAGGATGTCCTCGATGGTGACGATGCCGGCGGTGCCGCCGTATTCGTCGATCACCACCGCGACGTGGTTGCGGTCCCGCTGCATCTCGCGCAGCAGATCACCGGCGTTCTTGGTGTCGGGGACGAACACCGCGGGGCGCATCGCCGTGGAGACCAGTTCGCTCTCCGCGTCCCGGCTGATGTGCACCTTGCGGGCGAGGTCCTTGAGGTAGACCACGCCGACGATGTCGTCCTCGTTCTCCCCGGTCACCGGGATCCGGGAGAAGCCGGAGCGCAGCGCGAGGGTCAGCGCCTGGCGGATGGTCTTGAACCGCTCGACGGAGATCAGGTCCGTGCGCGGCACCATCACCTCCCGGACGAGGGTGTCGCCGAGTTGGAAGACCGAGTGCACCATCCGGCGCTCCTCGTCCTCGATCAGCGACTCCTTCTCGGCCAGGTCCACCAGCGACCGCAGCTCCGCCTCGGAGGCGAACGGGCCCTTGCGGAAGCCCTTGCCGGGGGTGAGGGCGTTGCCGAGCAGGATCAGCAGCTGCGGCACCGGGCCCATCACCCGGGCCAGCGGCAGCAGGACGTACGCCGCCGCGGTGGCGGTGTTGAGCGGGTGCTGGCGGCCGATGGTGCGCGGGGAGACCCCCACGGCGACGTAGGAGACCAGCACCATCACCGCGATGGCGACGGTCAGCGCCTCCCAGGTCGTGCCGAAGGAGCGCAGGCAGGCGTAGGTGACCAGGGCGCCGGCCGCCACCTCGCAGCCGACCCGCACCAGCAGGGCGACGTTGAGGTAGCGGGTGGGGTCGGCGGCGACCGCGGCGAGCTTGGCGCTGCCGCGGCGGCCGGAGCGGACCGCCTCCTCGGCGCGGAAGCTCGTCGTGCGGGTCAGCCCGGCCTCCGCGCAGGCGGCGAGCCAGGCGACCACGACGAGCAGTACCGCGACGGCGATCAGGGTGGTCATCGCGCGTCCCGTCAGGTCACGGTCGGGGCCGGCGAGGGTCCGGTCATCCCGCGCTCGGTCCGCCAACCGTCGACGATCGCGGCCTGCAGCCCGAACATCTCGGCCTTCTCGTCGGGCTCTTCGTGGTCGTAGCCGAGCAGGTGCAGCACGCCGTGGACGGTCAGCAGCTGGAGTTCCTCGTCCATGCTGTGGGCCGTCGGGGCCTCGGCGCCCTGCTTCTCGGCGACCTCCGGGCAGAGCACGATGTCGCCGAGAAGCCCCTGCGGGGGCTCCTCCTCGTCCTTGGACGGCGGACGCAGCTCGTCCATCGGGAAGGACATGACGTCGGTCGGGCCCGGGAGGTCCATCCACTGGATGTGGAGCTGCTCCATGGCCTCGGCGTCCACGACGATGACGGACAGCTCGGAGAGCGGGTGGATCCGCATCCGGGCGAGGGCATAGCGGGCGACGTCCAGGATCGCCTGCTCGTCGATGTCCGTACCGGACTCGTTGTTGACGTCGATCGACATGGGGAAGGTGGGTCTCGCTTCTTGGTCGCGCAGCGCGGGCTACTGGCCGTTGCGGCTGTCGTACTTCTCGTAGGCGTCGACGATACGGCCGACGAGCTTGTGCCGGACCACGTCCCTGCTGGTGAGCTCGGCGAAGTGCACGTCGTCGACGCCGGTCAGGATGTCCCGGACCTGGCGCAGTCCGCTCTTCGTGCCGCCCGGCAGGTCGATCTGGGTCACGTCGCCGGTGATGACTATCTTCGAGTCGAAGCCGAGCCGGGTGAGGAACATCTTCATCTGCTCGGGATTGGTGTTCTGCGCCTCGTCGAGAATGATGAAGGCGTCGTTGAGGGTCCGACCGCGCATGTACGCCAGCGGCGCGACCTCGATCGTGCCCGCCGCCATCAGCCGCGGGATGGAGTCCGGGTCGAGCATGTCGTGCAGTGCGTCGTAGAGCGGGCGCAGATAGGGGTCGATCTTCTCGTAGAGGGTGCCGGGCAGGAAGCCCAGGCGCTCGCCGGCCTCGACCGCGGGGCGGGTCAGGATGATCCGGTTGACCTGCTTGGCCTGGAGGGCCTGGACGGCCTTGGCCATCGCCAGGTAGGTCTTGCCGGTGCCGGCCGGACCGATCCCGAAGACGATGGTGTGCTTGTCGATGGCGTCGACATAGCGCTTCTGGTTGAGGGTCTTGGGGCGGATGGTGCGGCCGCGGTTGGAGAGGATGTTCTGGGTGAGCACCTCTGCCGGGGTCTCGCTCGCTCCGTCGCCGTTCTCCGCCGCGCGCAGCATGGCGATGGAGCGTTCCACTGCGTCCTCCGTCATCGGCTGTCCGGTGCGGAGCACCAGCATCATCTCGTCGAAAAGGCGCTGGACGAGGGCGACTTCGCGGGCGTCACCGACCGCGCTGACCTCGTTGCCCCGGACGTGGATGTCGGTGGCGGGGAAGGCGTCCTCGATCACGCGCAGCAGCGAGTCGCCGGATCCCAGGACCGTCACCATCGGGTGCTTGGCCGGGACCGTGAACTGGGCGCTCGCCTGCGCTCGTGTGGGTGTCTGCGTCATGGGTAGGCCGGGTGGCCTGCTACCCCCATCCTTCGCTCATCACAGGTGCGGACCTCCGCGGAGGTGCCGGCACTGGCTCCTTGCGCTACCAGAGTACGACGGGGCACTGACAAGCCGGACGGGTTTTCCGGGGCGACCGCGGGGGGCGCCCGAGCGCGTCGCCGGGCCGGCCCGGCGGACCGTACCGCCGACGCGCTCAGGCCGGGCGGCGGAAGCCGATCGTGGGGACCGCGCGGGCCAGCGGCGCCGGTCCGGCGGGGCGCGCGGCATCCGCGCCGCCGGACGGTCCGGCGGCGCCGTCGGGCGCGGGCAGCACGGCGTCCAGGAAGCCGTACTGGCGGCGCAGCCCGGCGGCGGCCCCGGTGTCGCAGCCCCGCACCCGGCTCCACCAGGCGGCGATCTCCGTCCATCCGGGCGCGGAGAGCGAGCCGCCGAACTCCTGCACCGACAGCGCGGCGCTCAGCCCGGCGAAGGACAGCCGGTCGGCCAGCGGCCAGTCGGCGAGGGTGCCGGTGACGAAGCCGGCGACGAAGACGTCCCCGGCGCCGGTCGGGTCCAGCGCCTCCACCGCGATGGCGGGCACCTCGGCGCTCTCGCCGGTGCGGGCGTCCACCGCGTAGGCGCCCTCCGCGCCGAGCGTGACGACGGCGAGCGGGACGAGGTCGGCGAGCTTGCGGGCGGCGGCGCGCGGGCAGTCGGTGCGGGTGTAGCGCATCGCCTCCTCGGCGTTGGGCAGGAACGCCTCGCAGTGCTCCAGGTCGGCGAGGTCGGTGGGGTCCCAGCGGCCGGTGTCGTCCCAGCCGACGTCGGCGAAGATCCGGCTGCCGCGGCCGGCCGCGCAGCCCAGCCAGCCCTCCCGGCGGCCGGGGACGAGCGCGGCGACGCAGGCCCTGGTCGGCGGCGGGCAGCCGGGGGCGTGCCCGCCGTCGAAGGCGTGCTCCGGGGGCGGTGCCTCGTGGCCGTGCGAGACCATGGTCCGCTCGCCCTCGTAGGCCATGGAGACGGTCACCGGTGAGTGCCAGCCGGGGATCTTGCGGGAGAGCGCCAGGTCGATGCCCTCGCCCTGTTCCAGCGCCTCCCAGCAGTACTCGCCGTACATGTCGTCGCCGAACGCGGCGGCCAGGGAGGTGCGCAGCCCGAGCCGGGCCAGCGCGGTGGCCATGTTGGCGACGCCACCGGGGCTGGAGCCCATACCGCGGGCCCAGGACTCGGTGCCGCGGACCGGGGCGGAATCCAGGCCGGTGAAGATGATGTCGAGGAAGACGGTGCCGGTGAGATAGACATCGGTGGGCGGATCGCCGTCGCGGCGCACCGCGGCCAGCGGATCGAGCCCCGGGGGCACGGCGGCCGGCCCCGCGGGCGGTTGGACATCGCGTCGGCCACTGTTCACCGCGCTCGCCCCTCTCGTACTCAACTCGTGCCGCCAGTGTGCCTGATGCTGCGGTACGTTCCGCCTCATGAGGCTCTCCATTCTCGGTGGTGGCGGCTTCCGCGTGCCGCTGGTCTACCGCGCACTGCTGGACGACCCGGCACGCTCCGTCTCCGAGCTGACGCTGTACGACACCGACCCGCGCCGGGTCGCGGTGATCACCGACGTGCTGGCCCGGCTCGCACAGGGCCGTACCCGACCGGTACCCGTACGAGTGGCGGAAACTCTCGACGCGGCGCTGACGGGCGCCGACTTCGTGTTCTCCGCCATACGTGTCGGCGGTACCGCGGGCCGCATCCGGGACGAGCGGATCCCGCTGTCCGAGGGGGTGCTGGGCCAGGAGACGGTCGGTGCGGGCGGGGTCCTCTACGGGCTGCGCACGATCCCGGTGGCGCTGCACGTCGCCGAGCGGGTCGCGGCGCTCTCCCCGGGGGCGTGGGTCATCAACTTCACCAATCCCGCGGGGATGGTGACCGAGGCGATGGCGCAGGTGCTGGGGGACCGGGTGATCGGGATCTGCGATTCGCCGGTGGGGCTGGTGCGCCGGGCGGCGCGGGCGGTCGGCGCGGACCCGGCGGCCCTGGAGGACCCGGCGCGGTCCGGTTACGACTACGTGGGCCTCAACCACCTGGGCTGGCTGCGTTCGTTGACCCTCGACGGCACCGATGTGCTGCCGGGCCTCCTGGGCGATGCCACGGCCCTGGGCTCCTTCGAGGAGGGCCGCCTCTTCGGCCCGGAGTGGCTCGGGGTCCTCGGCGCCCTCCCCAACGAGTACCTGCACTACTACTACTTCCGCCGGGAGACCCTGCACTCCGTACGGGACACCCGGGAGACCCGCGGGGAGTTCCTGGACCGGCAGCAGGGCGGCTTCTTCGAACGGGCCGCGGCGGCCGGTGCCCCGGACGCGGTGTACGACCTGTGGGAGCGCACCCGTCTGGAGCGCGAGGAGACGTACATGGCGCACAGCCGGGAGGCGACCGGCGGCTGGCAGCGGGACAGCGACGACCTGGAGGGCGGCGGCTACGACCGGGTGGCGCTGGCGCTGATGCACGCCATCGCCGGCGATTCCGGACGGCGGCTGATCCTCAACGTCCGCAACGGGACGACGGTGCCGCAGCTGGCGCCGGACGCGATCGTGGAGACGGTCTGCGAGGTGACCGCCAAGGGGGCCCGGCCGCTGCCCTGCGCGCCGCTGCGCGCGGACCAGTTGGGGCTGATGCTCCAGATCAAGGCCGTCGAACGGGAGACGGTGGCGGCCGCCCTCTTCAAGGACCGCGGCGCGGCCCTGCGCGCGCTGGCGCTGCACCCCCTGGTGGACTCCCCCGCGGTGGCCGCCCGCATCCTGCAACGGGCGGCCACGGACTCCGGGCGGGCGTGAGGCCCCGCGGGAATTCCCCCCACCCCCGCCACGTTGTGGCCCCGTAGGGGGCGCCCGCACCCCCTACGGGATCCGTTCGCCCGCCCCCTAGGGCCCCCTGGTGCCCCTAGCCCCCTAGTGCCCCCGGGCGATCCACTCCGCCAGGTGCGGGGCCTCCTCCCCGATGGTCGTCGAGTCGCCGTGGCCGGTCCGGACCACGGTCGCCGGCGGCAGGGTCAGCAGCCGGTCGCGGATCGAGTCGACGATCGTCGGGAAGTCGGAGAAGGAGCGGCCGGTGGCCCCGGGGCCGCCTTGGAAGAGGGTGTCCCCGGTGAACACGGTGTTCAGGTCGGGGGCGTGGAGGCAGACCGCGCCGGGGGCGTGTCCGGGGGTGTGCAGCACCCTCAGGTCGGTTCCGGCGATGGTCAGCACCTGACCATCCGTCAGTTCCCCGTCGGGGGCGGTGTCCGGGTGGGTCTGCTTCCACAGCGGCAGGTCGTCGGGGTGCAGGAGGATCCGCGCCCCGGTGCGGGCGGCGAGCGCCGGCGCCGCGTCGATGTGGTCGTTGTGCGCATGGGTGCAGATGATCGCGCGCAGGGTGCGCCCGTCGAGGGCGCGGAGGATGGCGTCGGCGTCGTGGGCGGCGTCGATGACGACCGCCTCCGCACCGTCGCCGACGATCCACACGTTGTTGTCGACGTCCCAGGTGCCGCCGTCCAACGAGAACGTCCCTGAGGTGACGAGGTGGTCGACGCGGACGGACATCACAGCACCACCACCGAGCGCAGCACGTCGCCGGCGTGCATCCGGTCGAAGGCCCGCTCCACCTCGTCGATCCCGATGGTCTCGGTGACGAACGCGCCGAGGTCGATCCGGCCCTGCTGGTGGAGGTCGATCAGCATCGGGAAGTCCCGGGAGGGCAGGCAGTCGCCGTACCAGGAGGACTTCAGGGCGCCGCCGCGACCGAAGACGTCCAGGAGGGGGAGTTCCAGGGTCATCTCCGGGGTGGGCACGCCCACCAGGACGACCGTGCCGGCCAGGTCGCGGGCGTAGAACGCCTGCCGGTAGGTCTCCGGGCGGCCGACCGCGTCGATGACGACGTCCGCGCCGAAGCCGCCGGTCAGCTCGCGGACGGCCTCGACGGGGTCGGTGGTGCGGGAGTTGACGGTGTGGGTGGCCCCCATGGTGCGGGCCGTCTCCAGCTTCCGGTCGTCGATGTCCACGGCGATGATCTTCGCCGCGCCGGCCAGCCGGGCGCCGACCACCGCCGCGTCGCCGACCCCGCCGCAGCCGATGACCGCGACCGAGTCGCCGCGACCGACCCCGCCGGTGTTGATCGCGGCGCCGATCCCGGCCATCACCCCGCAGCCCAGCAGCCCCGCGACGGCCGGTGCGACGCCCGGGTCGACCTTGGTGCACTGGCCGGCGGCGACCAGCGTCTTGTCGGCGAACGCCCCGATGCCCAGCGCCGGGCTCAGTTCCGTGCCGTCCTTGAGCGTCATCTTCTGCCGGGCGTTGTGGGTGTTGAAGCAGTACTGGGGCCGCCCGCGCAGGCAGGCCCGGCAGGAGCCGCACACCGCACGCCAGTTGAGGACGACGAAGTCCCCGGGGGCGACGTCGGTGACGCCCTCGCCCACCGACTCCACCACGCCGGACGCCTCGTGGCCGAGCAGGAACGGGAAGTCGTCGTTGATGCCGCCCTGCTTGTAATGCAGGTCGGTGTGGCACACCCCGCACGCCTGCACCTTCACCACGGCCTCGCCCGGCCCCGGATCGGGCACCAGGATCGTCTCCAGCCGGACCGCCTCGTTCTTTCCCGGCGCCACGACGCCGCGCACTTCCTGTGCCATCGGTACCGCCCCTCTTCGAAGATCACGTACGGGACCACTGTGGCGCACGGCCACCGAGTCGTGCCACACCGTACGGAAAGGGACCGGCCACGGACAGGATCACGGCCGTGCCCGCCCGGGTCACCAGCGGGGCACCGCGGGGGTGGTCCAGCCGGGGTCGGCACGCCGCATCGCGGCGGCGTCGTCGCGGTCCCGGTGGCGGCCGTCGTCGGCCAGCCAGCGGCGGTGCAGGCCGGCGAGCCGGGCGCGGTCGAGGGTGACGCCGAGGCCGGGGGCGTCGCCGACGTCCAGGTGGCCGGCGCGGAAGGTCGGGCGCTCGGTGAGGACGTCTTCGGTCTGCCAGGGGTAGTGGGTGTCGCAGGCGTGGTCCAGGTCGGGGACGGTGGCCGCCACGTGGGTCATGGCGGCGAGGCTGATCCCCAGGTGGGTGTTGGAGTGCATGGCCAGGCCGAGGCCGAAGGTGCGGCAGAGCGCGGCGAGTTCCCGGGTGGCGTGCAGTCCGCCCCAGTAGTGGTGGTCGGAGAGCACGATCCGGATGGCGCCCCGGGCGACCGCCTCGGGGATCTCCTCGAAGGTGGTGACGCACATGTTGGTGGCGAGCGGGACCGGTGTACGGGCCGCGACGTGGGCCATCGCCTCGATACCGCTGACCGGGTCCTCCAGGTACTCCAGGACGTCGGCGAGTTCGTCCGCCACCTGGAGCGCGGTCCGTTCCGACCAGGCGCCGTTGGGGTCCAGCCGCAGCGGCCGACCCGGGAACGCCTCGGCCAGCGCCCGGATCGCGGCGCACTCCTGGTCGGGCGGGAAGACCCCGCCCTTGAGCTTGAACGACGTGAAGCCGTGGCGGTCGGCGAACCGGCGGGCCTGGGCGACGATGCCGGCCGGGTCGAGGGCGGCGCCCCAGTCGTCCGGCTCGCCCGGCCCGTCGGGGTGTCGCTCCCACCGGTAGAAGAGATAGGCGCTGTAGGCGACCCGGTCGCGCAGCGCGCCGCCGAGCAGGGCGTGCACGGGCAGGCCGGCGGCGTGCCCCCAGGCGTCCAGACAGGCGACCTCGAAGCCGGAGCGGACCGAGCGCCGCAGTTTGCCGGCGGTGCGGACGCCGCGCAGTCCGGCGGCACCGACGCCGTCCGGACCGGCCGGCTCCGACGGGCCGGGCATCCGATCGGCGAGCACGGCCAGGCCGTTCAGGTCCGTGACCGACCGGCCGATCAGGGCGGCGGCCAGCGGGCGGGCCAGGTCGAGGTATGCGGTGTCCCCGTAGGTCTCCCCCAGGCCGGTGGCGCCGCCCGCGGTGACCAGCTCGATGATCAGGCGTGGGGTGTACGGCTGGTGCACGCCTTGGGTGTTGAGCAGCGGGGGGTCGGCGACCAGGACCGGGGTGAGTCGGACCTCGGTGACGACCAGGTCCGCGGGGCGGGGGGCGACCATCGGCGTTCGTCTCCATATGTAGACAACATCCATGGACCGGGATGGAGGCTAGGGAGCGCGCCCACTCTCCGTCAAGAGCCGTGGCACACCGTCCAGTTGGACCCCCACACCACTCAACCCTTTACCAACCCTTTAATCTTCGCGCGTAGATACCCCCGCACCACCTCTGTTACACCTACCCGGGACCATCCCCCACGCTTCTCAAGGAGCCGCGCATGCCCCGTCCCGCCCTCTCCCGTCGTGTCCGCCTGGGCGGTGCGGTGGCCGCCGCGCTCGTCGCCGGCACCGCGGTGTTCGGCGCCGGCCAGGCCACCGCCGAGCACTCCGTGCCGCGCACCGACAAGGAGATCCCCAACCTCACCCTGGTGCAGGACAAGATCAAGGCGTACTACGGCGACACGGTGACGGCCGACGGCGAGCACTACGCCTCCCCCACCAGCAACTACGCCCGCCAGGTCCGCGGCATAGAGGCCAAGGCCCGCGCCTACCTGACCGGCGCGCTCGCCAAGAAGGGCACCGGCAAGGCCAAGCCGGCCATCGTCCTGGACATGGACGACACCACCCTGCTGACCTACAACTACGAGCTCAAGGTCGGCTTCAACTTCACGCCCAAGTCCCAGGACGAGTACCTGGAGCACACCGACATGGCCGCGGTCTTCGGGATGAACGACCTGGTCAACTGGGCCCACAAGAAGGGCGCCGAGGTCTTCTTCGTCACCGGCCGCAAGGAGGCGCAGCGCGACTGGAGCGTGCGCAACCTCAAGAACGTCGGCTACGGCGTCCCGCTGGACCGCGCCCACGTCTACCTGCGGGACAAGGAGCACCCGCCCGCCTACCTGCCGTGCGGGAAGACCTGCTCGACCATCGATTTCAAGTCGGGCACCCGCCGGCACATCGAGTCCCTCGGCTACCGCGTCGTCGCCAACTTCGGGGACCAGTACAGCGACCTGGAGGGCGGCGCGGCGGCGCGGACCTTCAAGCTGCCCAACCCGATGTACTACCTGCCATAGGCGGCGGCCCCCGGCGCCCTCCCAGGGGGCGCCGGGGCCCCTCAGCGCCTCTTGGGGAGCGGCACCCGCAGCAGGTCCGTGGCGATGGTGAGTTCGCCGCCGAAGCCCGCCGCGCGCGCCTGCCGCTCGAAGTCGGCGGGGTCGGCGTAGCGCTGCGAGAAGTGCGTGAGCACCAGATGGCGCACGCCGGCGTCGGCGGCCACCCGGGCCGCCTGTCCGGCCGTCAGGTGCCCGTGTTCCTCGGCCAGTTGGACGTCCTCGTCGAGGAACGTGGACTCGATCACCAGCATGTCCACGCCCGCCGCGAGCGCATGGACGCCGTCGCACAGCCGGGTGTCCATGACGAAGGCGAAGCTCTGGCCGGGGCGGGCCTCGCTGACCTCGTCGAGCGTGACGCCGTTCAGTTCGCCGGCCCGCTGGAGGCGGCCGACGTCCGGTCCGGCGATGCCGTGGGCGGCCAGTTTCCCGGGCAGCATCCGCCGGCCGTCCGGCTCGGTGAGGCGGTAGCCGTACGACTCGACCGGGTGCGAGAGCTTGCGCGCCGTCAGGACGTATCCCTTGGCGCGGTCCAGTTCACCGTCGGCGGAGACCGGCCGCTGGGAGATGCGGACCGTCTCCCGGTAGGCGGTGGCGTACCGCAGCCGCTCGAAGAACCGCTCGCCGCTGGCCGGGTAGTGGGCGGTCACCGGATGCGGCACCCGGTCGAGGTTGATCCGCTGGATCACCCCGGCCAGGCCCAGCGAGTGGTCGCCGTGGAAGTGGGTGATGCAGATCCGGTTGATGTCGTGGGCGGCGACCCCGGCCCGCAACATCTGACGCTGGGTGCCCTCGCCGGGGTCGAAGAGCAGCCCCTGGCCGTCCCACCGCAGCAGATAGCCGTTGTGGTTGCGGTGCCGGGTGGGGACCTGGCTGGCGGTCCCGAGGACGACCAGTTCGCGTACGGACATGGCTCGTTATCCGGGGGGCCACTGGAGGCCGCGGCCACCGAGGACGTGCAGGTGGGCGTGGAAGACCGTCTGGCCGGCGCCGGAGCCGGTGTTGAAGACGACCCGGTAGCCGGTCTCCTCGATCTGGTCGTCGGCCGCGACCTCGCGGGACTCGGACAGTATGTCGGCGATCACCTTCGGCTCGGCGGCGGCGAGCTCCGCCGCGTTCGGGTAGTGGGCCTTGGGGATCACCAGGACGTGCGTCGGAGCCTGGGGGTTGATGTCGCGGAACGCGACGGTGGTCTCGGTCTCGCGGACGATCGTCGCCGGTACCTCTCCCGCCACGATCTTGCAGAACAGGCAGTCGGCCTGCGGTTCTCCCGCCACCGGTGGACTCCTCCCGGGTCGCGCGGCATGCGCGGTACGCACCCTGCGTACGCCCTCCGGATGCTAGCCGATCGCCCCGGCACGTCCCGGGGGCGGCCCGTGGCGGCCCTCCCCGGGGGGCGGCCCCGGGGGCGGTCTCCCGGATCGCGGCCCGGCAGAGCCTAAGCTGATCTCTCAGACCGCATTGGCCCCACAAACGGGAGTTATGCACCATGGCAACCACGCGCACCGCCACCACCCACTGGGAAGGCAACCTCCTGCAGGGCAAGGGCACCGTCGCCCTGGAATCGTCCAAGATCGGCACCTACGACGTGAACTGGCCCGCCCGTGCGGAGCAGCCGGGCGGCGTGACCAGCCCCGAGGAACTGATCGCGGCGGCCCACTCCTCCTGCTACTCGATGGCCTTCTCGCACGGCCTGGCCGGCAAGGGCCACACCGTCGAGGCGCTGGACACCCGGGCCGACGTCACCTTCCAGCCCGGTGAGGGCATCACCGGCATCGTGCTGACCGTCAAGGCCCGGGTCCCCGGCCTGTCCGAGGCGGACTTCCAGGCCGCGGCCGAGGACGCCAAGAAGAACTGCCCGGTCAGCCAGGCACTGGCGGGCGTCAAGAACATCACGCTCCACGCCGAACTGCTCGGCTGACGGACCAACGGCGGCGTGCCGGCCGGCCTTTGGGGCGGCCGGCACGCCGCAACCGCCCCGTCGCCCGCCGCGGGCGCACGACGGGACGGTTGCGGACCCGACCTAGGGCCTGTCCCATCGGACAGGCCCTAGCTCCAGCGGCCGGTGCGGCCCAGCAGCAGGGCGGTCGCCGCGGTGCCGGCCGTGGACGTCCGCAGCACGGACGCGCCCAGGCGGTACGGCTTGGCGCCCGCCTCGGCGAAGGCCGCCAGCTCCTCCGGCGAGACCCCGCCCTCGGGGCCGACGACCAGCACGATCGAGCCCTCGGTGGGGAGTTCGGCGGTGGCGAGCGGGGTGCTGCCCTCCTCGTGCAGGACGGCGGCGAAGTCGGCGTCGGCGAGCAGCTGGGCGACCTGCTTGGTCGACAGCGGGTCGGCGACCCGCGGGAAGATCAGCCGGCGGGACTGCTTGCCCGCCTCGCGTGCCGTGGCACGCCACTTGGCCAGCGACTTGGCTGCCCGCTCGCCCTTCCACTGCGTGACGCAGCGCGCCGCGGACCACGGCACGATGGCGTCCACCCCGGTCTCCGTCATGGTCTCCACGGCCAACTCCCCGCGGTCGCCCTTGGGCAGCGCCTGCACCACGGTGAGGGTGGGCACCGGCGGCTCCTCGGTGCGCAGCCCGCTGACGGCGACGGTCAGTCGGTCCTTGCCCTCGACGGCGGCGACCGTGCCCTCGGCACCGGTCCCGGCGCCGTCGGTCAGCACGACCTCCTCGCCGACCCGCAGCCGCCGCACCGACACCGCGTGCCGGCCCTCGGGGCCGTCCAGGGTCAGCGTGCCCCCGGCCCGTACACCGGCGAGCGACTCCACGAGGAAGACGGGCGCGGTCACACCGCACCGCCCGGTCCGTAGCCCGCACCGCCCAGGCCCAACGAGACGCGGGCGGCGTCGAGTTCGGCGGCCAGTACCCCCACCAACTGCCCGGCGGGCATCTCCCGCGCCAGCCGATGCCCCTGCCCCGCCCAGAGGTTGAGCCCCTGCGCGTCGCCCGCCTTGGCGGCGGCCTTGCGGACCGGGGCGGTGAGGTAGTGCACGGCGGGGTAGGCGGCCGGGGCGTACGGGCCGTGCTCCCGCAGGAAACGGTTCACCAGGCCGCGGGCCGGCCGCCCGGAGAACGCCCGGGTCAACTCGGTATGCGTGAAAAGGGGGTTGGTCAGCGCCTGCTTGTGCAGCGGGTTGGCGCCGGACTCGGGGGTGGCCAGGAACGCGGTGCCCAGCTGCGCCATCGAGGCCCCGGCGGCCAGTACCGCCGCGATCTGCGCGCCGCGCATCAGCCCGCCGGCGGCGATCACCGGGATCTGCACCGTCTCCCGGACCTGGGCGAGCAGTGCCAGCAGGCCCAGCCCGGAGCCCGTCCCGTCGGCGTGCGGATCGTCCCGGTGGGTGCCCTGGTGACCGCCCGCCTCCACGCCCTGTACACACACCGCGTCCGCGCCCGACCACTGGGCGGCCTGGGCCTCGGCGGCGGTGGTGACCGTGACGACGGTGTACGTACCGACCTCGGCGAACGCGTCGAGGACCGCCCGTGAGGGGCAGCCGAAGGTGAAGGAGACCAGCGGCACCGGGTCGTCGCGCAGAATCGCGACCTTGGCGTCGTAGCCGTCGTCGGTGGGGCCGTTGACGTCGCCGAGCTCGGTCTCGTACCAGGCGGTCTCGCCGGCGAGTTGCTCGCGGTAGACCTCGACGGCGGAGGTGTCGGTGAGGGCGGGCTGCGGCATGAAGAGGTTGACGCCGAAGGGCCGGCCGGTCAGCCCTCGCAGCTGTTTGATCTCCTGGTACATCCCGTCGGCGGTTTTGTAGCCGGCGGCCAGGAAGCCGAGGCCACCGGCCTCACAGACGGCGGCGGCCAGCTCGGGTCCGGAGCCGCCGCCCGCCATCGGGGCCTGCACGATGGGGTGACGGCAGAAATCGGTGAGCGCGGTGGGCATGCCCACATCGTGTCACGCCCGGCGCCCCACCCAGAACCGGGGCGGCGGTCACCGGGAAACTCCCGGACCGCCGCCCCGGTCGAGGTGGCTCCTGCTTCGTGCCGCGCTCGCCCGGGGAACACTCCCGGGCGAGCGGCCGAACGACTACCGCCCGTTGAACGCGTCCTTCAACCGCGAGAACAGCCCCTGCTGCCCCGGCTGAAACTGGCCCTGGGGGCGCTCCTCGCCGCGCAGCTTGGCCAGTCGGCGCAGGAGTTCCTCCTGCTCCGGGTCGAGCTTGGTCGGGGTCTGCACCTCGACGTGGACGATCAGATCGCCCCGGCCGTTGCCGCGCAGGTGGGTCACGCCGCGGCCGTGCAGCGGGATCGACTGGCCGGACTGGGTGCCGGGCCGCACGTCGACCTCCTCCATCCCGTCCAGCGTCTCCAGCGGGCATTTGGTGCCCAGTGACGCCGCGGTCATCGGGATGGTGACCGTGCAGTGCAGATCGTCGCCGCGCCGCTGGAACACCGGGTGGGGCAGCTCGTGGATCTCGACGTAGAGGTCACCGGCGGGGCCGCCACCGGGACCCACCTCGCCCTCGCCGGCCAGCTGGATCCGGGTGCCGTTGTCGACACCGGCCGGGATCTTGACGGTGAGGGTGCGGCGGGAGCGGACCCGTCCGTCGCCCGCGCACTCGGGGCACGGCGTCGGCACGACCGTGCCGAAGCCCTGGCACTGGGGGCAGGGCCGGGAGGTCATGACCTGACCCAGGAAGGACCGGGTGACCTGCGAGACCTCACCGCGACCGCGGCACATGTCACAGGTCTGCGCCGAGGTGCCCGGCGCCGCGCCCTCTCCGCTGCACGTGGTGCAGACGACGGCGGTGTCGACCTGGATGTCCTTGGTGGTGCCGAACGCGGCCTCGCTGAGCTCGACATCGAGGCGGATCATGGCGTCCTGGCCGCGGCGGGTCCGCGAGCGCGGGCCGCGCTGCGAGGCCGTGCCGAAGAACGCGTCCATGATGTCGGAGAAGTTGCCGAAGCCCGCGCCGAAGCCGCCCGCGCCGCCGGCACCGCCGGACTGCGAGAGGGGGTCGCCGCCGAGGTCGTAGACCTGCTTCTTCTGCGGATCCGAGAGGACCTCGTAGGCGGCGTTGATCTCCTTGAACCGCTCTTGGGTCTTGGGGTCCGGATTCACGTCCGGGTGCAGCTCGCGCGCCAGCCGCCGGAACGCCTTCTTGATCTGGTCCTGCGAGGCGTCCCGACCGACACCGAGGACCGAGTAGTAATCCGTGGCCACTTACGACTCCGCGAGGATCTGTCCGACGTAACGTGCCACTGCGCGTACCGCTCCCATCGTTCCGGGGTAGTCCATGCGGGTCGGTCCGACCACGCCCAATTTCGCGACGGCCTCGTCGCCAGAACCGTATCCGACGGTGACGACCGAGGTGGACGTCAGGCCCTCGTGAGCATTCTCATGCCCGATGCGCACGGTCATGCCCGAGTCCTTGGCCTCCCCGAGCAGCTTGAGCATCACCACATGCTCCTCGAGGGCTTCCAGCACCGGCCGGATGGTCAGGGGGAAATCATGCCCGAAGCGCGTCAGATTGGCGGTGCCGCCGATCATGAGCCGCTCTTCGGTCTCCTCCACCAGAGTCTCCAGCAGTACCGACAGTACTGTCGAGACGGTGGCCCGGTCGTCCTGTTCGAAGGATTCCGGGAGATCCTGCACCAGCTGCGGGACGTCCGTGAAACGGCGGCCGACGATCCGGCTGTTGAGCCGGGCGCGCAGATCCGCCAGGGACGTCTCGCCGAACGGTGTCTGGCAGTCGATGAGCCGCTGCTCGACGCGGCCGGTGTCGGTGATCAGCACCAGCATCAGCCGGGCCGGGGCCAGCGCCAGGAGTTCGACGTGCCGGACCGTCGACCGCGTCAGGGACGGGTACTGCACCACCGCCACCTGCCGGGTCAGCTGCGCCAGCAGGCGCACCGTGCGGCCCACCACGTCGTCCAGGTCGACGGCGCCGTCGAGGAAGTTCTGGATCGCCCGTCGCTCGGGGACGGACAGCGGCTTGACGCCGGCGAGCTTGTCGACGAAGAGGCGGTAGCCCTTGTCCGTCGGGATCCGGCCGGCGCTGGTGTGCGGCTGGGCGATGTAGCCATCGTCCTCCAGGACCGCCATGTCGTTGCGGACGGTGGCCGGGGAGACACCCAGCTTGTGGCGCTCGGTGAGCGCCTTGGAGCCCACCGGCTCCTCCGTCCCGACATAGTCCTGGACGATGGCGCGCAGCACTTCGAGCCTGCGTTCACTGAGCATTCCGCCACCTCCAGTCGGCCGTCCCGCCGTGTCGTCTCTTCTCCTGGCACTCGCACGGGCCGAGTGCCAGACCCGGAGCCAGTGTACGGCCGGGTAGCACGGATGCGGCAAGGGCGGGCGTACCGAGGGCTTACCCACCACCGCGGAATCCGACCCCCGGGTCGCCTCTGAGAGCCCCCTGATCGCACCCCGAGGTCCCCCTGATCCCGCCCCGCCACGGCCCCGGGCCGATGCCCCGGGCGGTATCCGTACGGGACCGGCGTCCGGCCGCTCACCACCGGTTCCGGGCCACGCTACCGCGGGGGCGCCAGGCCCCTCGTCGCACTCTCGCCGCGCTCCCGTCCGATGCCCGCGGTGCGTGCCGGACGCCGGACGGCAGGCGGGAGTTCGACGACAGGGGCTAGCGTCTCGGTATGTGCACCACATGGGAAGAGGCGGGCTGGGAGCGGCTCGGCGAGGGTGTCGTCCGGCGCCGGATGCCCGGCTGGGACGAGACGATCGGCGTGATCGCCGGCTCGGAGGGCGTGTTGATCGTCGACACCGGCCCGACGCTCGGCGCCGGGGCCGAACTGCGCCGGACGGTCCGCGCGGTACTGGGCCGCGATGTGACGCATGTCGCGCTCACCCACGCGCACTTCGACCACGTCCTGGGCACCGCGGCCTTCGCGGGGGTGGAGGTGTTCGGCGCGACCGGGATGGCCGAGCTGCTGCGGCACGGCAAGGAGGAGCTGCGGGACTCCGCGGTCCGGCACGGCGTGGACCCGGACACCGCGGCGGAGGCCGCGGACCTGCTGGTCGCCCCGCACCACCACGTGCACGGGGAGCTGACCGTCCGGCTCGGGGACCGGGAGGTGCTGCTGGCCAACGTCGGCCCCGGTCACACCCCCCACGACCTGGCCGTCCTGGTGCCGGGCCGGGCCGGTGAACGGGAGATCGTGTTCTGCGGCGACCTCGTCGAGGAGTCCGGCGAGCCCCAGGCGGGCCGGGACGCCCTGCCCCGGCTCTGGCCCGCCGCGCTGGACCGGCTGCTGGCGCTGGGCGGCGAGGACGCGGTGTACGTGCCCGGCCACGGCGCGGTGGTCGACGCCCGCTTCGTACGCGCCCAGCGGGACGCCCTGGCAGCCCGCTTCGGCGCCGACTCGCCCTGATCCGCCACCCCGTCGACCGTCGCCCCGGCGCCCCGTGCACCGGGGCCCACCGCCCCGCCGATCCCCAGGAAGCAGACCCGCATGCACAGCAGGCACTACAGCCCCGACCTCACTCCCCCCTGGAAGAAGCCGAAGCCGGTGCCCGAGGTGCCGGCCGATCCCGGGCTGGTCGTCGAGGAGGTGGTGACGGGCTACTGCGGCGCGGTCCTGCGGTGCGAGAAGACCGCCGAGGGCCCGACGGTCACGCTGGAGGACCGCTTCGGCAAGCAGCGGGTGTTCCCGATGGTGCCGCGCGGTTTCCTCCTGGAGGGCAGGACCGTCACCCTCGTCCGGCCGCAGAGCCGTCCGGCGCCGAGCGGCCCGGCGCGCACCGCGTCCGGCTCGATCGCGGTCCCCGGGGCGCGCGCCCGGGTCGCCCGCGCCGGTCGCATCTACGTGGAGGGGCGGCACGACGCGGAGTTGGTGGAGCGCGTCTGGGGCGACGACCTACGGATCGAGGGCGTCGTCGTGGAGTACCTGGAGGGCGTCGACGACCTCCCGGCGATCGTCGACGCGTTCGCCCCCGGCCCGGACGCGCGCCTGGGCGTCCTGGTGGACCACCTCGTCCCCGGCTCGAAGGAGTTCCGGATCGCGGCGGCGGTGACCGGTGAGCACGCGCTGGTCGTCGGCCACCCGTACATCGACGTCTGGGAGGCGGTGAAGCCGTCCTCGGTGGGCATCCCGGCGTGGCCGCGGGTCCCCCGGGGCCAGGACTGGAAGACCGGGGTGTGCCGGGCGCTGGGCTGGCCGGAGAACACCGGTGCGGCCTGGCAGCGGATCCTGTCGCGGGTGCGGTCCTACAAGGACCTGGAGCCGGCGCTGCTGGGCCGGGTCGAGGAGCTGATCGACTTCGTGACGGCGCCGGAGGGGGCGGACGGCCGCTGAGGGCCCGCCGCGCACGGCGAGCACCCCTGGTGCACGCCGTGCGCCGGACCGGCGGTGAGCGCACTCTGGTAGCAGCGATTCCGGAGGTGACCGCCATGTTGAAGACTGCTGTCGGATGGCATGTCGAGCTGGAATTCGAGGAGGACACCCACCGCACCCGGGCCGCCGCGCTGGTACGACTGCCCGACGGGACCGAAGTGCGGTCCCATGGTTATGCCAGCCGCCACCCGGCCGACGGGAATCAGCCCCGGGTCGGCGAGGAGGTCGCGGGGGCCAGGGCCCTCAATGATCTGGCGATGCAGTTGCTGACCAAGGCGCACGACGAGATCGACTCGGCATCGGGGCGGGTGTCGCGGCCGCTGACCCACTGAAGTCCCCCGGCCGGTCGGGCCGTTGGCCGCTTGGGCCGCTGACGCCGGCCCGTCGGGAGGCACCGGCCCGTCGGGAGGCGTCAGTCCACCAGATCGCGGACCACCGCGTCCGCGAGGAGGCGACCGCGGAGCGTCAGCACGGCCCGCCCCGCCTCGTACGGGCCGGGTGCCAGGAGGCCGTCGGCCACCGCGCGGGCGGCGGCGCCGGCCCCTGTGGGGGTGAGGAGGGAGAGCGGGCAGCCGGCGGCGAGGCGGAGTTCCAGGAGGATCCGCTCGACGCGGCGGTCCTCGTCGGCGAGCAGTTCGCGGCCGGCCCCCGGGGAGCGGCCCTCGGCGAGGGCCCGAGCGTAGGCGGCGGGGTGCTTGACGTTCCACCAGCGGACGCCGCCGACGTGGCTGTGCGCGCCGGGGCCGGCGCCCCACCAGTCGGCGCCGGTCCAGTACAGCTCGTTGTGGCGGCAGCGGGCGGCCTCGGTGGTGGCCCAGTTGGAGACCTCGTACCAGGAGTAGCCGGCGGCGGTGAGGCGCTCCTCGGCGATGAGATAGCGGTCGGCGTGCACGTCGTCGTCGGTCATCGGGATCTCGCCGCGGCGGATCCGGCGGGCCAGCTGGGTGCCCTCCTCGACGATCAGGGCGTAGGCGGAGACGTGGTCCGGGCCGGCGCCGGTGGCGGCGTCGAGGGTGGCCCGCCAGTCGTCGTCGGACTCGCCGGGGGTGCCGTAGATCAGATCGAGGTTGACGTGCGCGAAGCCGGCCGCCCGGGCCTCGGCGACGCAGGCTTCGGGGCGGCCCGGGGTGTGCGTGCGGTCGAGGATCTTCAGGACGTGCTGCCGGGCGCTCTGCATGCCGAAGGAGACGCGGTTGAAGCCGGCCGCGCGCAGCTCGGCGAGGTAGCGCGGATCGACGGACTCCGGATTGGCCTCGGTGGTGATCTCGGCGTCGGGCGCCAGCCCGAACTCGTCGCGCAGCGCGGCCAGCATCCGGCCGAGGTCGGCGGCCGGCAGCAGGGTCGGGGTGCCGCCGCCGACGAAGACCGTCTCCACCGGGCGGGGGTCGTCGCCGAGCACCTTGCGGGCCAGCCGGACCTCCTCGACGAGGGTGTCGGCGTAGTTCTCGCGGGAGGCCAGGACGCCGCCGGGGCCGCGCAGCTCGCCGGCGGTGTAGGTGTTGAAGTCGCAGTAGCCGCAGCGGGTGGCGCAGTACGGCACGTGCAGATAGAAGCCGAGGGGGCGCTGGGCGGCGCCGGTCAGCGCATGGCGGGGCAGCGCCCCGTCCTCGGGCATCGGCTCACCGTCTGGCAGTGCGGAAGGCATGGGGTCCATTGTCCGTCATGCCGAGTGGTTCCGGAGCGGGGCGCCCGGAGAGCGGGCGGCGACCCCTGGGCACCCGCGGCGGCGGGCCCCGGGGTGGGGTCGGGCCCGGGGTGGCGGCAGGCCCCGGTCGGCCGGCCGGAATACCGCCCCCGCCCACCCGGTTGTGGCCCCGCAGGGGGGCCGCGCACCCCCTACGGGATCCGTTCGCCCCTCCCCTACGGGCGCCCGCCCGCCGCCTGGAGGACCATCAGCGCCAGGTCGTCGTCGGGCGGGGTGGGGCCGAAGGCGTGCACCGTGCGGCGGATGTGCTCGGCGATGGCCTCGGCGCTCCGCCCGGCCGCCGCGGCGAGCGCCGAGGCCAGCCCGTCCTCGTCGTCGAAGAGCCGCCGGCCGCAGCGCCGCTCGGTCACCCCGTCGGTGACGCACAGCAGCGTCTCCCCGGGGCAGAGGTCGAAGGACTCGCTGACGTACGACGCGTCCTCGACGACGCCGAGCAGCATCTGCGGGGCCGCCGCGACCCGGACCACGCCGTCGACGCCCAGGACCAGCGGCAGCGGGTGGCCGGCGCTGGCGAGGGTGCAGCGGGCGCCGCCGTCGCCGCCGCGGTACGGGACGATCTCGCCGTAGAGCAGGGAGAGGAAGCGGGCCTGCTCGCCCTCCTCGCGGATCTCCACCGGGGCCTCCGCGCCCGCGCCGGCCGCCGCCACCGCCGCCGCGACCGCGGCGACGGAGTCCGCGGCCTCCCGGGCCATGGTCTTGTTGAGCCGGTCCAGGACCTCGGCGACGCCGAAGCCGTCGCGGGCCAGCAGCCGCAGCACCGGCCGGGCCAGCCCGGTGACCGCGGCGGCCTCGGGCCCGCTGCCGCAGACGTCGCCGAGCGCGAAGCACCAGCGGCCGTCGCCGGCGTCGAAGAGGTCCCAGAAGTCGCCGCCGGCCCAGGCGCCCTCGCGCGGCTCGTAGACCACCGCCGACGCGACCCCGGGCACCCGCGCCCGCCCCTGGGGCAGCAGCCGGCGCTGGAGGACCCGGCTGATGCGTTCCTGGCGGCTGTAGGCGCGGGCGGTGGCCACCGCCCGGGCGGCCCGGCGGCACAGGTCCTCGGTCAGCGCGACCACCTCGCCGGGGAAGCGGCGCAGCCCGGCCCGGCCGAGCAGCAGGGTGCCGTGTCGCCGGCCGCCGGCGACCAGGGGGCAGGCCAGGGCCGCGCCGCCGGTCTCGCGGCCGGTCGGCTCGTACGGCCAGGGCCAGGGCACCGGGACCGGCCGGCTGTCGGTGCTGCCGTCGTCGCCCAGGCCCGGGGGCGCCTTCTCCAGGGAGGCCCGCAGCGAGTCGATCCGGCCCTCGGACAGGTGCCAGACCCGGGCCAGCCGCGGCACCTCGCCGTCCTCGCTGAGGCCGCGCCCCGGGGCACCGCCGTCGCCGTCGTGCAGCCATACCGCGCACCAGTCGGCGAGCCGCGGAACGATCAGCTGGCAGGCCAGCGAGGCGACCTGGTCGGCGTCCAGCTGTCCGGAGAGCAGGTCGGACGCCTCCGCGAGGAAGGACAGCGCGCCGTTGTCGACGCCGCCGCGGTCCCGTTCGGGGCGGTCCTCGGGCGGCGCGGGGCGGCGCGGCACCGGGGCGAGGAGCTCGGAGGCCCGTAGTTCGCGCCGGAACGTCCGGTCGTCGAGGACTCCGTAGGCGTCGAGGGAGCCGGCGGCATCGGGGGCGCCGGCGGCATCGGCGGTGCCGAAGGCGTCGTAGGTGCCGTAGCTGTCGTAGGCGTCATAGGTGTCGTAGGCGTCGTACGTGCCGTCGGCGGTGTCCGGCTCGGGCCAGGCGGCGTCCGGGCCACCGACCGGCAACCGGAACCACACCGTCTTCATCGCCCGCCGGTAGGTGACGCCCCAGGCTTCGGCCACCGCGCTGATCAGCCGGAGCCCGTGGCCGCCGCCTTCGTGGGCCCCGGTGTCCTCGCGGGCCCGGACCGGCTGGGTGGGGTGCCGGTCGGAGACCTCGACGACCAGGCCGGGGCGGGGCGGTTCCTCGGGAACGGCGTCCGGGGGTTCGTCGGGGTGCGGCACCGGCTCCTCGGCGGGGTCGAGCCGGCAGAGCACGTCGACGGTGGTGCCCGCGTGCACCACCGCGTTGGTCACCAACTCGCTGACCAGCAGCACCGCTTCGTCGGCCAGCCGGTCGGTGAGCCGGTCGGCGCCCGGCAGCCGGCGCGCGGTCCAGTCGGCGAAGGCGGCCCGGACGAACCGCCGCGCGGCCGCCGCGGCCCGTGGGTCGCCGGGCAGCGTGGCCCGCAGGGAGCGGGCGGCGGCCCCGGTAACGTCGTCCCGTCCGACCGAAGTTGTCATCCTCATTGAGCAACTCCCGAGCAGTTCCCCAGCGACGCCGGATGCGCCAACGCCAGAGTGACAGAACGAGCCCACGCATAAGCGGTGTGTCACGGAAGTGCGTGGTCAGAGGGGTCAATTCGGCTGACGCGGCACGGCAGTTGGCCGGCGCGCCACGGCACCCCGCAGGGCCCGCCCGGAGTGCGCCGGACCGCCGGCCGCCGGACGGGCACGAGGGTGCGGCGCGGGGGCGCCCCGGGCGCTCCCGGGGCCCGCTCCGCACCGCGCCAGGCGCCGCTACGCCTCCCGCGCGCCGGCGTACATCTCGTCGAGCAGGTCCTTGAACGCCCGCTCCACCACCGGCCGCTTGACCTTGAGGCTGGGGGTGATCTCGCCGTGCTCGATGTCCAGGTCGCGCGGCAGCAACCGGAACTTGCGGATCTGCTGCCACCGCTGGAGCCCCTCGTTGACCCGCTCCACGTAGCCGTCGATCAGCGCGCGGGCCTGGTCGGTGGCGACGACCTCGGTGTAGCTCCTGCCGCCCAGGCCGTGCTCCTCGGCCCACTTGAGGATGGTCGGTTCGTCCAGTGCGATCAGGGCGGTGCAGAAGTTCCGGTTGGCGCCGTGCACCAGCACGTTGGAGACGAACGGGCAGATCGCCTTGAACTGGCCCTCCACCTCGGCGGGCGCGATGTACTTGCCGCCGGAGGTCTTGATCAGGTCCTTCTTGCGGTCGGTGATCCGCAGATAGCCGTCCGGGGACAGCTCGCCGATGTCGCCGGTGTGGAACCAGCCGTCCTCCTCCAGGACCTCGGCGGTCTTCTCGGGCAGGCCGTGGTAGCCCTGCATGATGCCGGGGCCGCGCAGCAGGATCTCGCCGTCCTCGGCGATCCGGACCTCGGTGCCGGGCAGCGGCTTGCCGACCGTGCCGGTGCGGTACGCCTCGCCGGGGTTGACGAAGCTGGCGGCGCTGGACTCCGTCAGGCCGTAGCCCTCCAGGATGTGGATGCCGGCGCCGGCGAAGAAGTAGCCGATCTCGGGGGCGAGGGCGGCGGAGCCGGAGATCGCGGCGCGCAGCCGGCCGCCGAACGCCTCCCGCAGCTTGGCGTAGACCAGGGCGTCGGCGACCTTGTGCTTGGCGGCCAGCGCGAACGGCACCGAGGCGTTGCCGGTGTGCCGGAAGTTGTCCTGGGAGACCTTGGCGTACTCGCGGGCCACGCCGGCCGCCCACTGGAAGATCTTGTACTTGGCCGCGCCGCCCTCCCGGGCCTTGGCCACGACGCCGTTGTAGACCTTCTCGAAGATCCGCGGGACGGCCGCCATGTAGGTCGGGCGGACCACCGGCAGATTCTCGATGATCTTGTCGACCCGGCCGTCCACCGCGATCACGTGCCCGACGGAGACCTGCCCGGCGGTCAGCACCTTCCCGAAGACGTGCGCCAGCGGCAGCCAGAGGTACTGCACGTCGTCCGCGGTGACCATCCCGGTCGCCTGGATGGCGCGGGCCATGTACGCCCAGCAGTCGTGGGCCAGCCGGACGCCCTTGGGGCGGCCGGTGGTCCCCGAGGTGTAGATCAGGGTGGCCAGTTGGTCGGCGCGGAGCGCGGCGACCCGCTCCTCGACGCACTCGGGGTGCCGCTCCAGATAGGCGGTGCCGCGCTTCTCCAGCTCGGCGAGGGAGAGCACCCAGTCCTCCGGGTCGTCCTCGGCGGGCCGGGCGTCGGCCCCGTCGATGACCACGACGTGCGCCAGCTCGGGCAGCTCGGCGCGCTTCTCGCGGGCCTTGGCGAGCTGTGCGGCGTTCTCCGCGATCAGCACCCGGCTGCCGGAGTCGGCCAGGATGAACGCGGTCTCGTCGGTGTTGGTGGAGGGGTAGACGGTGGTGGTGGCGGCGCCGGAGCAGAGCACGCCGAGGTCGGCGAGGATCCACTCCACCCGGGTGTTGGCGGCCAGCGCCACCCGCTCCTCGGGGTGCACGCCCAGCGCGATCAGCCCGGCGGCCACGGCGAGCACCCGCTCGGCGGCCTGGCTCCAGGTCAGCACCCCCCAGTCGTCCGGTCCGGTGCCGGTGGAGGACGGGACCGGGTAGCGGTATGCCTCGGTATCCGGGGTGGCCGCGACCCGCTCCAGGAACAGGGTCGCCACCGAAGGCGGCCGGTTGTCGATCAGCGTGTGAGTGTCGGTCACGGCGTCCTCCGGGGCCCGCTTCGTTGCTGGTGACTCGCGAGTAACCTTGAGCAGTGATCAGAGTAGAGCGCGTGACGCCGCCGCGTAAGGGGCTGCACCCGACTGGTTCACGATGTGACCCGAGCGATAAGTGCACATGACACGTGCTTGACCGATGGGCCCCGAAACGTCGTTCGACCGGCCCCGCTGCCCCGAGGAACGCCGCCGCCCCGAGGGGCCACCGGGAAACGGCACGGGGCGCCGGCTCCCTGAGGAACCGACGCCCCGCCCCTGCGTCCCGCGCCCGCCGCGCGTCCCGCTTGCGCTACTTCTTCGCCTTGCCTTCGCCTTCGGAGTCGGAGGACAGCACCGCGATGAACGCGTCCTGCGGCACCTCCACGTTGCCGACCATCTTCATCCGCTTCTTGCCCTCCTTCTGCTTCTCCAGCAGCTTCCGCTTACGGGAGATGTCACCGCCGTAGCACTTGGCGAGGACGTCCTTGCGGATGGCGCGGACCGTCTCACGGGCGATGACCCGGCTGCCGATGGCGGCCTGGATCGGCACCTCGAAGTTCTGCCGCGGGATCAGCTCGCGCAGCTTGCCGACCAGCCGCACGCCGTACGCGTACGCCTTGTCCTTGTGGGTGATCGCGGAGAACGCGTCGACCTTGTCGCCGTGCAGCAGGATGTCGACCTTGACCAGGTCGGCGGTCTGCTCGCCGGTGGGCTCGTAGTCCAGCGAGGCGTAGCCGCGGGTCTTGGACTTGAGCTGGTCGAAGAAGTCGAAGACGACCTCCGCGAGCGGCAGGGTGTAGCGGATCTCGACCCGGTCCTCGGAGAGGTAGTCCATGCCCAGCAGCGAACCGCGCCGGGTCTGGCAGAGCTCCATGATCGCGCCGATGAACTCGCTGGGCGCCAGGATCGTGGCCCGGACGACCGGCTCGTGCACCACGTCGATCTTGCCGGTGGGGAACTCGCTGGGGTTGGTGACGGTGTGCTCGGCGCCGTCCTCCATCTCCACGCGGTAGACCACGTTGGGCGCGGTGGCGATCAGGTCGAGGCCGAACTCGCGCTCCAGGCGCTCCCGGATGACCTCCAGGTGCAGCAGGCCCAGGAAGCCGACGCGGAAGCCGAAGCCCAGGGCCGCCGAGGTCTCCGGCTCGTAGACCAGCGCGGCGTCGTTGAGCTGGAGCTTGTCCAGCGCCTCGCGCAGCTCCGGGTAGTCCGAGCCGTCGAGCGGGTACAGGCCCGAGAAGACCATCGGCTTCGGGTCCTTGTAGCCGCCCAGCGGCTCCTCGGCGCCCTTGTTGAGCTGGGTGATGGTGTCGCCGACCTTGGACTGGCGGACGTCCTTCACGCCGGTGATGAGGTAGCCCACCTCGCCGACCGAGAGGCCGTCGGCGGCGGTCATCTCCGGGGAGTTCGTACCGATCTCCAGCAGCTCGTGGGCGGCGCCGGTGGACATCATCTTGATGCGCTCGCGCTTGGAGAGCGTGCCGTCGACGACCTTCACGTAGGTCACCACGCCGCGGTACGGGTCGTAGACCGAGTCGAAGATCATCGCGCGGGCGGGGGCGTCCTTGACGCCGACCGGGGCCGGCACCTCGCGGACGACCTTGTCCAGCAGCTCGGGCACGCCGATGCCGGTCTTGGCGGAGACCTTCAGCACGTCCTCGGGCTCGCAGCCGACCAGGTTCGCCAGCTCGGCGGCGAACTTCTCGGGCTGCGCGGCCGGCAGGTCGATCTTGTTGAGGACGGGGATGATCGTGAGGTCGTTCTCCATCGCCAGGTAGAGGTTGGCGAGGGTCTGGGCCTCGATGCCCTGGGCGGCGTCGACGAGGAGGATGCAGCCCTCGCACGCGGCCAGCGAGCGGGACACCTCGTAGGTGAAGTCGACGTGGCCCGGGGTGTCGATCATGTTCAGGATGTGGGTGGTCCCACTTCCCTCTTCGCCCTCGGAGGGGCTCCAGGGCAGCCGGACCGCCTGGGACTTGATCGTGATGCCGCGCTCGCGCTCGATGTCCATGCGGTCGAGGTACTGCGCGCGCATCTGCCGCTGGTCGACGACACCGGTCAGCTGGAGCATCCGGTCGGCGAGCGTCGACTTGCCGTGGTCGATGTGCGCGATGATGCAGAAGTTACGGAGGAGCGCCGGGTCGGTACGGCTCGGCTCCGGCACGTTCGTAGGGGTCGCGGGCACGCAGGGTCCATTCAGTGAACGCGGGTAGGCGGGACTCGGTCTTGTGATGTCCCCCCATCGTCCCATGACCGGCGGCGGTGGGGCGGTTCGGGCATCGGGGACGGGCGGGGCGCCCCCGGCACGCACCGGACGGGACCCGGAGCACGGAGCGGGCGACATCCACGGAAGATCCACCGAGGATCCACGGAGGCAGGGCCGCGAGGGGCCCCGGCGCTCCCCCGCCCATGGCCCGGTTTGGGGGCGCTTCGGACCTGCTGGTAGCCTGGTCCACTGCGCTTCGTGCCCTCTCTCGTGCGCGGCGCAACTCGAAACTCCAACGAACCTGAAAAGGCTCTTTCGTGGCGAACATCAAGTCCCAGTTGAAGCGGATCAAGACCAACGAGAAGGCTCGTCAGCGCAACAAGGCTGTCAAGTCCTCCCTGAAGACCGCGATCCGTCGCACCCGCGAGGCCATCGAGGCCGGTGACCTGGAGAAGGCCACCGCCGCGCAGGCCCTGGCGGCCAAGAAGCTCGACAAGGCCGTCAGCAAGGGTGTTCTGCACAAGAACAACGCCGCCAACAAGAAGTCGGCGCTGGCCAAGAAGGTCGCCGGCCTCAAGGGCTGACCTTCTGCCCGACCGCGCCCGTCGCGGTCACCCTGTCGATCAGGGACCCAGCGGCCCCTCTCTCCGCTCCCTGTCGGTGCAGCACCGCGCCGCACACGGCCTGCGTTCGCCACGCGGGTGCGGCGCACCCGGCTCCTCCGCGGCCCCCAAGCCGCCGAGCAGCCACCCAAACTGGATACGAACGACCCCACCTGTGCCCCTTTGGGGCGGGTGGGGTCGTTCGTTTGGGTGGAGGGCGCGGCGCCCGGGGCTCCTGCCGTCCGGCGGACCTCGTCCGGGGGCCTGCCGTCCGGCAGACATCGTTCGGATTTCCGCGTGCCCCGGGCGGGTTCCGGTGCCAGGAACGTCCACTACTCTGCCGTCATGTCCAATACGGGGGACCAGAACAATCCCTTCTCCGCGCCGCAGCCTCCTCCCGGCTACGGCCCGATGCCCGCCCAGCAGAACCCCTACGCCCGGCCGATCCCGCAGGGCACGCCGCCGGGAGCACCGCCCGCGGCACCGCAGGGACCGGGCAGCTACGGCTACCCGGCGGCCGGCAGCCCCGGCATGCCGGGCGCGGCAGGCCCACCGGGTGCACCAGGTGTGCTGGGTGCGCCCGGCGTGCCGCGCGCGGCGTACGGGGCGCTGAGCGGCGGCGCCCCTGGCGGGGCGGCCCGGCGGGGCGTCTCCGGCTGGCTGTGGGCCCTCGGTGGTGCGGTGGCCGCCACCGCGATCGGAGCCTCCGTGATGTTCGCCACCGGAGCCTTCTCCTCGGCGCCCGACCCCGAACTCAAGGGCTACGCGTTCCGGGACGACCTGTGCGCCGCGACCTCCCTGACTCCCTTCGAGAACGCCCACTACAAGGCGAAGCCGAACACGGGCGACAGCACCGGCTCGGGGTCGGGGTCGGGTTCATCGGGTCCGTCGTCCCCGCCCAACCCGCAGCACAGCGGCTCGCGGATGAACTCCATGGACTCGATGTGGTGCAACATCTCCCTCACCCCGGAGACCACCGGCACCAACGACTACTCCTCGACCTGGGTCTACAACTCCGTCACCCTGCACAAGAAGGCCGACCCGGGCCCGGAATTCGCCGATACCTACCGCTCGTACGAGAAGCAGCAGACCTCGGTCTCGTACAAGGTCGAGCCCGTCAGCGGCATCGGTGACGAGGCGTACCTCGTGACCCGCAGCGACACCCCCGGCAGCAACAACAGCGCGTATGTGATCCTCGCCGTCCGCGACGGCTGGATGACGTACCAGTCGACGTGGTCCAGCTACACGCCGAGCAGCGGCAACGGGAAGCCGCCGAGCTCCGCCGAGATCGCCACGATGTTGGAATCCAGCGCGAAGGAGACCTTCAAGCGGTTGCGGGGGTGATCCGCGGTGCCCGGTCCGCGAGGTGCGGTACCCGGGCACCGGTTGCCGGTTGCTGGTTGCCGGTTGCCGGTTGCCGGTTGCCGGTTGCCGGTTGCCGGTTGCCGGTTGCCCAGCGTCTCGGCCGCCTACCGCGAGCGGGCCGCCCGCGCGATCGTCACCACGGCCTTCTCCAGGGCGTATTCGGGGTCGTCCCCGCCGCCCTTCACCCCCGCGTCGGCCTCGGCCACCGCGCGCAGCGCCGTGGCCACGCCGTCCGCCGACCAACCGCGCATCTGCTGCCGGACCCGGTCGATCTTCCAGGGTGGCATGCCCAGCTCACGGGCGAGGTCGCCGGGGCGGGCGCCACGCGGGGCGGAAGCGAGCTTGCCGATGGCCCGGACGCCCTGTGCCAGCGCACTGGTGATCATGACGGGGGCGACCCCGGTCGCGATCGCCCAGCGCAGCGCCTCCAGCGCCTCGGCGGCCCGGCCCTCGACCGCCCGGTCGGCAACGGTGAAGCTCGACGCCTCCGCCCGGCCGGTGTAGTAGCGCGCGACCACGGCGTCGTCGATCGTGCCCTCGATGTCGGCGGCCAACTGCGCGCACGCCGACGCCAGCTCGCGCAGATCGCTGCCGATGGCGTCCACCAGTGCCTGGCAGGCTTCCGGCGTCGCCGAGCGACCGGACGCCCGGAACTCACCGCGCACAAAGGCGAGCCGGTCGGCCGGCTTGGTCATCTTGGGACAGGCCACCTCGCGCGCGCCCGCCTTGCGCGCCGCGTCCAGCAGCCCCTTGCCCTTGGCGCCGCCGGCGTGCAGCAGCACCAGGGTGATCTCCTCGGCGGGCGAGCCGAGATACGCCTTGACGTCCTTGATGGTGTCCGCGGACAGGTCCTGGGAGGCACGCACCACCACGACCTTGCGCTCGGCGAAGAGCGAGGGGCTGGTCAACTCGGCGAGGGTGCCGGGCTGGAGCTGATCGGGGGTGAGGTCGCGCACATCGGTGTCCGCGTCGGCCGCCCGGGCAGCGGCCACCACCTGCTGCACCGCGCGGTCGAGCAGCAGCTCCTCCTGCCCCACCGCGATCGTGACGGGAGCGAGCGGATCGTCGTTAGCTGTCTTCCTGGCCATCGCGTCCCAGCATCCCACGCCCCACCGACAACCCCCTCCGCGCGCGGACCCGACCGCCCGCCAGGCCCCTACGTCCGCGCCCGCTCGACACGTCCGCGCCCGCTCGATCCCGAGCTGATCCCGGCCCTGATCCCACCGACCGGCGACCGGCATTCGGGGCGAGGAGCGGGGACATGGGGGCAGGGGGCGGGGCCCGTCCCGTGGTGCTCAGTCCCCAGGCGCCCCGTACCCCGGTGCCCCGCCTGGCGCCGCTGCCCGACAATGGACCGGTGAACGACACCCGCCACCAGCGCCACGTACTCGTCCTCCCCGACCGCGACGCCGCCGAGGAGGTGGCCGAGGCCCTGACCGAACGCTTCGGCGTCGCCGAGGAGCCCCAGGTCGTACGGGACGCCCTGGCCGGCGAGGACGACGCCGAGGACGCGCAGTGGCTCGTCGTCGTCGAGGACCCCGACGCCGCCTACGACGCCGCCCGCCTGGACGCCCTCGCCGCCGAATACGAAGGCTGGCGCGAGGCCGAGTAACCCCACCCCGGGCAGAGGGCCACCGAGGAACGCACCACTCCCCCGCCGCTGGGCCAGGCCCTCCCTCGCCCACTCGCCTCCTCACTCGCTCACGAGGACCGGCTCCCGTTCCAGCTCGATGCCGAAGTGGGTGCGGTACGCCGGGAGGATCTCGGCCGCGTCCAGCACGCGCTCCTCCCGGGAGCCATCGGCGTCGCTGATCACCAGCGTGCGCCCGGAGAGCGTCACCCGACCGGTCTCCGTGAGCTGCGAGCAGACCAACGACCTCCTGAACAGCGATTTCGGCGACGTACGCTGCCACCAGCAACCGGCCTCGAAGTCCCTGAGCTCACACGGGCGTTGTTCCAGGCGGTACTGCGGTTCCCCGTTCCGATAGACGTCGAGGTCGCCCTGCGGCGTCTCCGCTATTCGGAAGACGCCCCCGGGATTCTCCTGGTCCTCGGCACTGTCCAACCGCAGCGGGTGGTGGCTGTTCCGCCCGAAGCCGACGTCCACGAGCCAGGGACCGGTGGGCAGGTGCACCCGCAGCGCGAGGTGGTCGTACGGAATCCCGAGCCCATCGGGCCCGCACACCCGCGCCGACAGCAACTCGACCTCGTAGCCCAGCGTCCTGAGAAGTGCGGCGAAGGCACCGTTGAGCTCGTAGCAGAACCCACCCCGACGCGCCCCGACGATCTTGTCGAGCAGCGGCTGCTCCTCGAGCACGATCTCCTCTCCCAGGTGGATGGCGAGGTTCTCGAACGGCACGGCCCGCAGATGACTCAGCTGCAGCGCACACAACGCCTCGGCGTCGGGCGCGGCCGGCCGGACAGCGGCTATCCGGCGGAGATAGGCATCGGCGGTGACAACGTCCATGAGGTGTGCGTCCTCTCCATTCCCTCTGTCATGTCGCGTGGCTCCCCACGCGCGGCGTGGCTCTCGGCGCCGCTCTCACCCCAGCGTGCCGTACGTGTCTTCCTCTTCGTACGGATCTCCGCATACCGCACGATCCGTCCCGTGTGTCGCACGGCCGGAGGGTGCCGCCCGGCTCCCGACCGACGGCGTCGGCACCCCACCGCCCCGCGACTCCACCACACCGGCCCCGGCCCTGACCTGCGCCCCGACCCTCGCTCCGGCCGGCGCTCCGGCCTCTGCCCCGGCCTATGGGCCGAGCCGCGGGCCGACCTGTGGGCCGTGTCGCCGACCGTCTCCTGGACCGACGCCCGCCGACCACCGCGGACAGCCTGCCGGGGGTGCCGACGACCGCGATGGCGCCCTCGGTGTCGGTACGCAGCACCCGCGTGCCCCCGGCCCGCAGCGCGGCGACGGTACGAGGAGCGGGGTGCCCGTAAGGGTTTCCGGCGCCGCACGAGATGAGGGCCAGACGCGGTGTCAGCCGCCGCATCAACTCGGGGTCCTGATAGGCGGAGCCGTGGTGCGCCACCTTGAGGACGTCGACGGCGGCCAGCTCCGGGTGGGCGGCCAACAGCGCCTGTTGCGCGGGGGGTTCGAGATCACCGAGCAGCAGGACCGTCAGTCCGCCGGTCCGTACGAGCACGGCAACGCTGGCGTCGTTGGGGCCGGAGAACGCACCGTCACCGGCCGACGGCAGCCATGGGGATGCGCCCGGCCACAGCACCTCCCAGGCGAGGGGACCCAGGTGACGCCGCTCGCCCGGTGCCGCGCGGAGCACGGGAACCCCGGCCCCGGCCGCCGCCTCCCGCACGAACTTCGCCTGCTCGTAGGGCTCTTGCAACGTCGTGGTCTCGATCGCGCCGACCGAACGGCCGCGCAGCACCCCGGGCAGGCCGTCCACATGGTCGGCGTGGAAGTGCGTAAGGATCAGGAGCGGGATCCGGTGGATGCCCAGCCCGGTCAGGCAGCGGTCGATGGCACGGGGCTCGGGCCCGGTGTCCACCACCAGCGCGGTGCCGTCGCCGGCCGCCAGCACCAGCCCGTCCCCCTGCCCGACATCGCAGGCCACCACCCGCCAGTCCGGCGGCGGCCAACCGGTCAGCACGCGGGTCAGCGGCGCGGGGCGGCACACCGCAAGCACCAGGGCCAGCGCGGACAGTGCGCCCAACCAGCGGCGGCGCAGCACCCGGCGGCCGACCGCCAGCAGCGCCACTGTGGCGACGGCGAGCATCAGCCCACCCACCCAGCCCCCGGGCCAGCCGACCTCCGCGCCCGGCAGCTCCGCCCCCGTGCGGGCAACGGCGGCGATCCACTCGGCCGGCCAACCCGCGCACCACGCCAACGCCTTGGCGACCGGCAGGGCGACCGGCGCGGCGGCGAGCGCCGCGAAGCCCAGGATCGTCGCGGGTGCCACGGCCAGCTCGGCCAGCAGATTGCAGGGCACGCCGACCAGCCCCACCCGCGCCGCGAGCACCGCGACGACGGGTGCGCAGACCGCCTGGGCGGCGGCCGCGGCGGCCACCACCTCGGCGAGCCGGGGCGGCACCCGGCGGCGCTGGAGGGCCGCGCTCCAGCGGGGCGCGAGCAGCAGCAGCGCGCCGGTCGCCAGGACGGAGAGCAGGAAGCCGTAACGCCGGGCCAGCCAGGGGTCGTAGAGGACCAGCAGCAGGACGGCGGCGGCGAGCGCGGGGAGCAGCGAGCGGCGGCGGCCGGTGCCGATGGCGAGCAGGGTGATCAGACCGCAGGCGGCGGCCCGCAGCACGCTCGGGTCTGGGCGGCACACGACCACGAAGCCGAGGGCGAGCGCTCCGCCGACCAGGGCGGTACCGCGCAGCGAGAGCCCCAGACGCCGGGCCAGTCCGCGGCGTTCGGCCCGGGCGGCGAGGTGGGGTGGGCCGATCAGCAGGGCGAGCACGATGGTCAGGTTGCTGCCGGAGACGGCGAGCAGGTGCGTCAGGTCGGTGGTGCTGAAGGCGTCGTCGAGATCGGGCGGCACCCGTGACACGTCGCCGACGACGAGTCCGGGCAGCAGCGCGCGGGCATCCGGGGTCAGCCCGTCGGTCGCCCGGCGCAGCCCGGTGCGCAGGCTCCCGGCCAGCCGTTGGAGGGCGGACGGCGGCGCCACCTCGTTCGGCGAACCGTCGGCGGTGACCCGCAGTACCGCGGCCGTCCGGTCCGCCGCCTCCAGCGGCGGTGCGGCCCGCGCCACCACCCGGATCCGGGTCGACGGCAGCAACCTGCGCCACTCCGGTGACGGCGACGGCGAGGGCGACGACGACTCACCCGCAGCTTTCCCGTGCTTCGCGGCGCGCTGCTGCACGACGGCCAGCACGGGGGTACGGGCGGTGGTGACCCGCCCGTCCGGCGTCGCGATACGAACGGCCTCGGCGGTGAACACCAGCGCCGACGGCATCCTCTGCGAGCCGCGCACCTTGGGGCGGGTCAGCCGTGGATCGTCGGTCACCTCCAGCTCCACCGTGAGCCGTGCGTACCGGTGGGCCCACGTGGGCAGCGGCCCGCGCCGCACGTCCGCGGCGTGCAGCGCGGCGGACGCGGCCCCCGCCGCGGCGCAGAGCAGGACCGCCGCCAGCGCCACGAGCGCCCCTGCGGTCCGGCCGGGTGCAGCGTCGTTCCCCCGGGCGGACCGGCCGCCCTTCGACCGGGCCCGCCAGAGCGCGAGTGCGGCGAGCGCCACGGCCATGGCGCAGCCCGCCGCCACCATGCCGCCCGGTGCGCCCAGGGCAACCGCTGCCGCCGCCCACGCCGCCCCCGCGGGGCCGACGAGTCGCAGGTCGGCGGGGCCGTCCTGATGCGCGTCGGCCCTGCCGTACGACGGGTCGGCCCGGCCGTCCTGGTGCGCCTCCGCCGCACCGCCCGGCGTTCCTTCCCGGCCACCGGCCCCGACGCGCCCCGTCGACGCCCCGGCGTCCGCCGAGGTCACGGCCCCACCGGCAGGGTTCTCGTCCTCCGGAGTCGACGTCATGGCGTCACCAAGGGGCGCAGGTCGGCAAGGCGGCGCTCACCGATGCCGGCCACCTGTCGGAGCTGGTCCACCGAGGTGAACCCGCCGTGCCGGGTGCGGAATTCGATGATGTGGCGGGCCAGGACGGGCCCCACTCCGGGCAGGGCATCGAGCTGCTGCTCCGTCGCCGAACTGAGGCTCAGCGGCCCACCCGTCAGCCCAGGCGTCCCGCTCCCGGCACCGCTTCCGCCACCCGTCGCACCACCGGCCCCGGGCTGGCCGCCCGCGCCGGCGCCCTCCGCAGCGACCAGGATCTGTTCGCCGTCGGTCAGCAGCCGCGCCCGATTCAGCCCCCGGAGATCCGCCCCGCGCAACACCCCGCCCGCGGCCTGCAGCGCATCCATCACCCGGGAGCCCGCCGGCAACCGGTGCACCCCGGGTCGGTGGACCTTCCCCGCGACATCCACGACCAGCATCCGGCCCGCCCCGCCCGGTGGCCCACCCGTCGCCGGGCCGCTGGACGAGGAGTGCGCCGACGACCACGGCGGAGCCGGCGAGCGGGCTCCGGGGCCCGGCGCCGGAACCGTACGCTCGACACCCGGCGCACGCACCGGCTCCGGGCGCCCCGCCCAGAAGTGCTGGACCGCGAAGCCCACGGCCACCACGAGCACCAGGGCCAGCGCGCCCAGCGCCTTCGGGGTCGTGCCGCACCGTAACTGCACCCAGAGCGGCAGCCGTTCATGCACCGCCGACCACCAGCGTTCCTGCCGGCGGGCGCCCGGCGGGTCGTGCTCCCGGGACGGCGGCGCACGGTGCCCGTACGACGGTTTCGCCCCCGCGTCGGGCGGACGGCGACCACCACCGAGCCCTCTCGCTCCCGGACCCGTACGTCCCTCGGCGCTCCCGTCCTCCCTACCGCGGCCGCTCCCCGTACCGCCGCCCCGTGCCGCCTCGGCCCCGTGCCCCACCTGATCGGCGCCGAAGATCGCCGCGGCTCGGGCCCGCGTCCGTTCGCGTTTCCACTCCCGCACGCGGTCCCGTTCTCGCCGCCCCCAGCGCGCGGTCGGCACAGCGGAGGTCGAGGAAGCAGGGGGCGCAGGGGGCGCAGCGGGCGGGCGGGATGGTCCGGCCGGTGGCTCCGGCGCGGAAACGGACACCGCTACTGACGTCGTATCCGGCAAGGAAGCCGTTCGATAAGTGCTCATAGCCCTCGACGGTAGGCACCTCGCGCGGATCCCGCCGATCTGCGTCACATCCCGTGGATATCCGGGGAGTTGTGGATAACTCCGTCACCCGCACGGGCATCCGGAACCCGGCGTCGTCACCACCGCAACAGCCGTCACACAGAGGTCGGGCAGGTGCCGACCCCACGGCCGCCACCTGCCGCACCACGGCTCATCGCAGATCACCGTGGCTCATCGCAGTTCATCGCGGCGAGACCACGACCCCCAGCAGCCCCGGCCCGGTGTGTGCGCCGATCACCGCACCGACCTCGCTGACGTGCAGCTCGTTCAGCCCCGGCACCCGTTCCCGGAGGCGTTCGGCCAGTGCGTCCGCCCGCTCCGCCGCCGCGAGGTGGTGGACCGCGATGTCGACCTGGCCGTCCCCCGCCCGCTCCGCGGCGATCTCCTCCAGGCGCGCGATGGCCTTGGAGGCCGTACGGACCTTCTCCAGCAGTTCGATGCGCCCGTCGTCGAGTTGAAGGATCGGCTTGACCGCGAGCGCGGAGCCGAGCAGCGCCTGCGCGGCGCCGATCCGGCCACCGCGCCGCAGATAGTCGAGGGTGTCGACGTAGAAGTAGGCGGCGGTGCCCGAGGCGCGCTTCTCCGCGGCGGCCACCGCGTCGTCCACGTCCCCGCCGGCCTCCACCGCCTCCGCGGCGGCGAGGGCGCAGAACCCAAGGGCCATCGCCACCATCCCGGTGTCCACGACCCGTACCGGTACCGGGGCCTTCTTGGCCGCCAGCACCGCCGCGTCGTAGGTGCCGGAGAACTCCGACGAGAGGTGGAGGGAAACGATGCCGCTCGCCCCGGCCTCCGCGATGGCCCGATAGGTGTCCGCGAACACGGCGGGGCTCGGCCGCGAGGTGGTCACGGGCCGGCGCTTCTGGAGCGCCTGGGCGACCGATCTCGCGGAGATCTCGGTGCCCTCTTCCAGGGCCTGGTCCCCCAGGACGACGGTCAGCGGTACGGCCGTGATGTGGTGGCGTGCGACAGCCGCCCGCGGCAGGTAGGCCGTGGAATCGGTGACGATCGCGACATGGCGGGACATGACTGGGAGGTTAGTCGGGGACGCAGGCGCCCGACAGTGCGGGCCCCTCCCCAAGATTTTCCAGGTTGTACCAAGGCTCTGCCAAGTCCGCCCAGGTCACGGCCTGTCGGGAAGGGGAAAGAGTCGAAACGGAATGATCGCACAGCAGTTGGCTGATCGCATGGGCGCTGCGCGGGGACCGGGGATGCCACAGCCCGGGGGGCTTGAGGTCCCGCGCCACACGGGGGAAGGCGAACCAGCGCCTACCCTGCTGTCCCGCCACCGCCGCCCTTCCCCCAACGGGACGGCTCCCGTCGCGGGCTCTTCTCCCACGGATACGTCGGCCGGGTGCGGGGATCCTGGGCGGTGATCGCAGGCGCCTCGTCCTCCACCGGGCCCCGGGCATGCCCCTTCCCGCCCGCGCCCGGACCGGCCCCAGGTGCCCCGCCCGCGCCCGGCGCCCCCGTCTGCTCCCGCTCGTGCTCCCGGTCCACCGGGGCGTCCGTCCAGTGCCGCAAGGCCCCCGCCTCCACGTCGATCTGGTCGCTCAGGGCGGCCAGATCGTCTTCGGCGAACTTGCGGGCCCGGTCGCGGGCGGCCCAGCGCAGCGACTCGGCGGAGTGCGTGATCCGCTCCAGCCGCTCCCGGAGCTCGGGGAGGCGGTCCGCGATGCTGGCCTTGCTGGGTTCGCTCTCTAGGCGGCGGAGGTCGTCGTCCAGCTCCCGGCCGTGCGCGCTGAGGCGTTCGAAGAGCCGGACCGCCTCGTCGAGCGAGGCGTCGTCGGCGGAGCCGGACCGCAGGACCTCCTGGGTGGCCCGCATGGACGTGCGCAGCGAGAGCCGCAGTTGGGCCAGTTCGCCGACGACTCCGGGCTGGGTGAACTGCCGGGCCCGCAGGGTGGTGTCCTCGACCGTCCGTCGGGCCTGGGCGACCTTGCGGTCGACCCCGCGCTTGGCTGCCTGGACCGCCCTGACCGTGAGGAACACCCCGGCGACGACGAACAGCACGAAGAGCAACCCGAAGATGGCGACCGCGGCTTCCATGGGCACTCCCCTGAGGTGTCGGCGGCGCCGGTTCTGTGCCGGCGCCCGTACCTCCACGGTAAACGCGTCGGGCAGGCCAGGGGTTCCAAACGAACCCCCAACCTGCCCGTAGGGGAAACCACCTATACGCGCGCGGGACACCGCTCCCGTCCACCGCTCCGGCCCGCAGAAGGCCAGTTCAGAGGCGACTGCAGTGCGTTCCTGCGGTCAGGGCCGCGACCGGGTGGGGGCTGCGCGGGGCACCCCTCACCCGACCGGCCGGGTGCTGCCTGATCACGCCGGGACGATGTTCACCAGCTTCGGTGCCCGGACGATCACCTTCCGGACGCCCGCGCCGCCCAGCGCCGCGACCACCGCCGGCTCGGCCAGCGCGGCCGCCTCCAGGTCCGCGTCGGAGATCGACGGCGCGACCTCCAGGCGGGCCTTGACCTTGCCCTTGATCTGGACGACACAGGTCACCGCCTCGTCCACGACGTAGGCGGGATCGGCCACCGGGAAGTCCGCGTGGACGATCGTGTCGGTGTGGCCCAGCCTGCGCCACAGCTCCTCGGCGATGTGCGGTGCCAGCGGGGCGATCAGCAGCACCAGCTGCTCCGCGACGGTCCGCGAAACGGCGCCGCCGGCCTTGGTCAGGTGGTTGTTCAGCTCGGTGATCTTGGCGATGGCGGTGTTGAAGCGCAGGTTCGCCATGTCCTGGGTGACACCGTCGATCGCCTTGTGCAGCGCCCGCAGGGTGGCCTCGTCCGGCTCGGCGTCGACGACGGTGACCTCGCCGGTCGCCTCGTCCACCACGTTGCGCCACAGCCGCTGCAGCAGGCGGTACTGGCCGACGACGGCCCGGGTGTCCCAGGGCCGGGAGACGTCCAGCGGGCCCATCGCCATCTCGTACAGGCGCAGGGTGTCCGCGCCGTACTCGACGCAGATCTCGTCCGGCGTGACGGCGTTCTTCAGGGACTTGCCCATCTTGCCCAGCAGCCGGGAGACCTTGCCGCCCTCGTAGTAGAAGACGCCGCCGTCGTGCTCCTCGACCTCCGCCGCCGGGACGGCGATGCCGCGGGTGTCCCGGTAGACGTACGCCTGGATCATGCCCTGGTTGTACAGCTTGTGGAACGGCTCGGCGGAGGAGACGTGCCCCAGGTCGTGCAGCACCTTGGACCAGAAGCGGGCGTACAGCAGGTGCAGCACCGCGTGCTCGGCGCCGCCCACGTACAGGTCGACGCCACCGTGCGGCTGGCCCTCGCGCGGGCCCATCCAGTACTGCTCGACGGTGGGGTCGACCAGCGCGTCGCCGTTGTTCGGGTCCAGGTAGCGCAGCTCGTACCAGCACGAACCGGCCCAGTTGGGCATGGTGTTGGTCTCGCGCCGGTAGCGCCGCACCCCGCGGCCGTCGCCCAGGTCCAGCTCGACGTTGACCCAGTCCTCATTACGGGACAGCGGGGTCTCGGGCTGGGTGTCGGCGTCGTCCGGGTCGAAGGTGCGCGGCGAGTAGTCGTCGACCTCGGGCAGCTCCAGCGGCAGCATCGACTCGGGCAGCGAGTGCGCCACACCGTCCTCGTCGTAGACGATCGGGAACGGCTCGCCCCAGTAGCGCTGACGGCTGAACAGCCAGTCGCGCAGCCGGTAGTTGACGGTGCCCTCGCCGATGCCGTTGGCGGTCAGCCACTCGGTGATCTTCGCCTTGGCCTCGGTGACGCCCAGGCCGTCCAGCGAGATGGTGTCGTCGGCCGAGTTGACCAGCTTCGCTTCGTACGAGGCGAACGCGTCGTCCCAGGTGGTGGTGTCGGTGCCGCGGCCGTCGCTCGGCTCGACGACGCAGCGCATGGGCAGCTCGAAGGCGCGGGCGAAGGCGAAGTCGCGGGTGTCGTGGGCCGGGACCGCCATGATCGCGCCGGTGCCGTAGCCCATCAGGACGTAGTCGGCGATGAAGACCGGGATCCGCTCGCCGCTGACCGGGTTGGTGGCGTGCACGCCGGTGAAGACGCCGGTCTTGTCCTTGGCCTCGGCCTGCCGCTCGACGTCCGACTTGGCGGCGGCCTGCTTGCGGTAGGCGGCGACGGCCTCGGCGGGGGTGGCGTGGCCGCCGGTCCACACGTCGTGGGTGCCCTCGGGCCAGGCGTCGGGAACGATCGAGCCGGTGCCGTTGTCGGAGCCGGCGATCAGTGGGTGCTCGGGGGCCAGGACCATGTAGGTCGCGCCGAACAGGGTGTCCTGGCGGGTGGTGAAGACCGTGATCCGGTCGGAGTCGCTCACCGGGAAGTCGACGCGGGCGCCCTCGGAGCGGCCGATCCAGTTGCGCTGCTGCAGCTTGATGGCCTCGGGCCAGTCCAGCGCGTCCAGGTCGCGCAGCAGGCGGTCCGCGTAGGCCGTGATGCGCATGTTCCACTGGCGCAGCTTGGCCTTGAAGACCGGGTAGTTGCCGCGCTCGGAACGGCCCTCGGCGGTGACCTCCTCGTTGGCCAGCACCGTGCCCAGTCCGGGGCACCAGTTGACCGGGGCGTCCGAGGCGTACGCCAGGCGGTACTCGCCCAGGACGTCGGCCCGCTCGGTGCCGGACAGCTCGGCCCAGGGCCGGCCGTCGGGGGTGGGCCGGGCGCCGGCCTCGAACTGGGCGACCAGGGTGTCGATCGGCCGCGCCTTGTCGGCCTCCGGGTCGTACCAGGAGTTGAAGATCTGCAGGAAGATCCACTGGGTCCACTTGTAGTACGCCGGGTCGATCGTCTCGATCGAGCGGCGCTGGTCGTGGCCCAGGCCCAGGCGGCGCAGCTGGCGCCGCATGTTGACGATGTTGGCCTCGGTGGAGACCCGCGGGTGGGTGCCGGTCTGCACGGCGTACTGCTCGGCGGGCAGGCCGAAGGCGTCGAAGCCCAGGGTGTGCAGGACGTTGTGGCCCGTCATGCGGTGGTAGCGGGCGTAGACGTCGGTGGCGATGAAGCCCAGGGGGTGGCCGACGTGCAGTCCCGCACCCGAGGGGTAGGGGAACATGTCCATGACGAACTTCTTGGGGCGGGCAACCGCCGCGGGGTCGCCGCCCAGGTCCCCGTTCGGGTTCGGGGCCTCGTAGGTCCCCTCCGCCTCCCAGAAGTCCTGCCAGCGTGCCTCGATGTCAGCGGCCAGCGCGGCCGTATAGCGGTGCGGCGCTGCCACCTCAGCAGCGGTAGTCGTCTCGCTCATCGTCCTCAAAGCTCCATCGATCGTCTCTGCCTGCGGCTGCTGCGGACACGGTTTCTGCGGAAACAAAAATGCCCCTCACTCAGGAGGGGAAGCCGCGCCGATGCCGACCCGGGCGACCACAGCGAAGGGCCCGGTCGGGACTGATCAGCGCGGCCCGCTAAGCAGAAGGCGTACGGCACACATGGCGCCAGAGTACCGCAGGGCACACAGGGCCCGCGCCCGGGATTCGCCCCGGGCGCGGGCCCTGCCCCGTTTTCCCCGTCCCCCGCCGACGCGCCCATAGGGTCACGGGGTGGCGGAGGAGCGGGGCGGGGCCCCTGCGTCAGGGACGGTAGGAGCTCACGTATCCGGCACCCGGGCTGCCGACGCCGGTGACGTCGTCATAGCCGACGGTGGCCTGCAGGGAGCTGTCCTTGCCGAGGCTGCGCAGCGAGGTGATGGTGCCCTTGGCCGCGTCGACGCCGTTGGCGAAGTCGACCCGGACGACCGCCAGGTCGCGGCCGGCACCCAGCGGGTGGTCGGTCACGTCGTGGTAGGCGGCGGTGCCGTAGCGCTGGTAGATGGCCGGGTTGGCGAAGCCGATGGCGACGCCGTGCCGGGCCTGCTGGGCCAGCGCCTGGACGCCCGCGATCACCGGCGCGGCCAGCGAGGTGCCGCCGATGCGGTACTCGTCGTAGCCGAGCTTGCCGTTGGGCAGCGTCTGGGTCTGGCCGACCAGGAAGCCGGTGTTGGGGTCGGCGACCGCCGAAATGTCCGGAACGGTGCGCATGGCGTTGCCGCCGTTGGCCTTGGCCAGCGCGTCCGGGACGACCCCGCGCTGGTAGAAGGGCTGCGCGACGGCCTTGCTGGTGCCGCCGCCCGCGCCACCGTTGAAGGCGCCGGGGAAGTCGGTCCAGTCGTTGCCGTCCTTGGAGAGCACCGCCTTCTGGGTGCCCCAGCCGGTCTCCCACAGGTAGCCGTTGCCCTTGCCGACGGCCAGGGAGGTGCCGCCGACCGCGGTCACCCAAGCGGAGTTCGCGGGGGTGTCGACCTGCTTGGTGCCGGTGTTGGCGACCTCGTCACCGTTGTCGCCGGAGGAGAAGTAGAAGCCGATGCCCTCGACCGCGCCGCGCTGGAAGAGCTGGTCGTAGGCGGCGGCCACGTCCGGGGTCTCGTTGGCCTCGACGTCGCCCCAGGAGTTGGAGACGATGTCGGCCAGGTGCCCGTCGACGACCTTGCCGAGCGAGTCCATCAGGTCGTCGTCGTTGCAGGAGGCGGCGCCGACGTAGACGATGCCCGCGTCGGGGGCGACCGCGTGGACGGCCTCGACGTCGAGGGTCTCCTCGCCGTACCAGCCGGCCGCCTTGCAGTCGTCGATGTGCGTGTAGCCCTTCGGCAGGACCTGCGAGAGCTGACCCTTGCGGTAGCGGGGGTCGCCGTTACGGGCGGCGTAGGTGTCCGCGTCCTTGGCGATGGTCGGCGAGGCGTAGGCGTCGGTGATCGCGACGGTGACGCCCTTGCCGGTCCACTTCTTCGCCCCGTAGGCGGCGCGCAGCTGCTTGCCGGTGTAGCCCTTGATCGCGTACGGCGCCTTGCCCCCGTAGGCCGACGGCAGGCTCTCGTTGGTCCGCGACCCGTAGTACGTGGAGAACGGCCCGGAGTTGCGGAAGACGGGGGACGGCGGCGGCAGTTCGGCGGAGTGGTGCCGGGCCAGCCGGGGCGCGTTGTCCAGGCCGGTGACCGTCAGGACCGCGTCGGAGACGGACGCGGGCGCGGAGGCGGTGGCCGACGGCGCGTGGTAGGTGTGGCCGTTCTTGCGGTAGTTGTGCAGGTCGGTGGCGAAGGCCCGCTCGGCGGCTGCCGCCTCGCCGGTGACCGTGACGTAGCGGTCGGTGGTGCCGGTGACCGTCAGGCCGGACTTCTTCAGCCAGGCGGTCACCCTGGCTATCTGGTCCTGGGTGGCACCGTAGCGGGCACCCACCTGGGCCGGGCTCAGGTACTTCCCGTACGCGGCGGAGTGCGGGTCGGCGACGGCCTTGGCGTAGTCCGCGAGGCCCTTGGCGTCCCGGCCGGCCAGGTAGACCCGGGCGTTGACCGCGGTGGAACCGGCGGTGGAGCCCTGGTCGGCCTGCTCGGTGGCCCATCGCGGCTTGGTGCCCTGCAGTGCGTGCCGACCCCCGTCGTGGCCCGCGGCGTCGGCGGCCGGTGCACCGAGCGCGAGCGCTCCGGCGACCAGCGGCAGCGCCGCTGCCCAGGCCAGACCCGCGCGGGCGCGCAGTGATCTGGTGCGGCTTGCTCTCATGTAACCCCCTGCTGTGGCGATGCGGTGCGCTGCGGGGTGACGCCGCGCCGGTGCGCCGGTGCGCGACACCTCATCAGCGGTGAATGCGTCGGATGTGACGCTCACGCGATTCGCCACTCTTTCGGTGAACCGTTCATGTCAGGGTCATGCGATCACCAAGAAGAGCCCAAGGAACCACAAGGAACGGACAGAACCAGTCACGAAGAGAGCACTCAACTGGCCACATCAGACAGGCTGTTGACCGAATATCAGGGCAACCCAGGAAGATCTGCGCACCGCGAACCCGCCGCCCCGGAACGCACAACAGAGTGGGCCGCCCTTGACGGACGGCCCACTCTGTCTTCTGTGGAGCTAAGGAGAATTGAACTCCTGACCTCCTGCATGCCATGCAGGCGCTCTACCAACTGAGCTATAGCCCCAGGTCTTGTCTCCGCTGCGGTTTCCTTCCGGCTCCCCGCTGCGGCATCGCCTACATTACACGGACCCCCCGGCCTTCTGCCAAATCGCCCTCCCGTCGCCCGACCACCACCCCTGGACGAGGCCCTTCGGGCCGCGGCGCCCCCTCGGGCCCTCCGGCGGGGCCCGAGGTACTGTCGGCAGGCCGTGCCCGATTCGTCCCTGGGGAGCCGTACGCCGTGACCGCGCTGGATCCACACCGGCCCACCGAGCCTCGCGGCCCACGCCCCGGCGCGGGCGTGATCCGCCGCCACCCGGTGTGCGCGGCGGCGCTGGCCTGCCTGGTGTCCTTCACCGCCTTCTGGATCGCACAGCGGCTGGCGCACGTCTCGATGGTGGACCTGATGGTCTACCGCGCCGAGGGCGAGACCGCCCGCGCCGGCAAGGACCTCTACGACATGGTGGCCACCTCCGCACGGCTGCCCAACACCTATCCCCCCTTCGCCGCGCTGCTGTTCGTCCCGCTCACCTTCTTCGGCGTCCCGGTGATGCGCACCCTGGCCACGGCCGGGAACCTCGTCCTGCTCGTCGCCGTCGTCCACCTGTCCCTCCGCCTGGTCGGCCGGCCCCGGCGGATGCCCCCGCTCGCCGCGACACTGGCGCTCTCCGCCCTGCTGGTGTGGTGCGAGCCGGTCTGGACGACGCTGCGCTACGGCCAGATCAACCTGCTGCTCGCCGTGCTGGTGCTGTGGGACCTGACCCGTCGGGACACCAACCGCTGGGCTGGTATCGGCATCGGCATCGCGGCCGGCATCAAGCTGACCCCGGCGCTGTTCGCCGTCTTCCTCGCGCTGGCGGGCGCGGTCCACGCCATCCGACGGCTGCGCTCCGGCGCCGGCTGGCGCGCCGCCTGGAACCCCTGGCTCCGGCAGGCCGCCGTCGCCACCGGCACATTCGGCGCCACCGCCCTCCTCTCCGCGATCGTGCTACCGCGCGACTCGCATCGCTTCTGGACCGAGATCGTGTTCGCCGCCGACCGGGTCGGCGAGGTGGAGATCACCGCGAACCAGTCGCTCCGCGGCGTCCTGGCCCGCCTGCTGCACACCCACGACCCCGGCACCGCCTGGCTCGTCCTGGCCACCGTGGCGACCGCCGCCGGGCTGGCGCTGGCCGCCGCGGCACTGCTGCGCGGCGAGCGCGCCTGGGCGACCCTGACCTGCGCGGCCACCGCCCTGCTGATCAGCCCGATCTCCTGGTCGCACCACTGGGTGTGGAGCGTCCCGATGCTGATCCTGCTGGGCTCCGAGGCGCTGCGGCGCCCCGGGGCCGCGGCCCGCCGCTGGTGGGCGGTGACCGGGGTGGTGGGGCTGCTGTTCTGCTCGTTCGCACTGTGGTGGGTGCCACACCGCTGGCACCAGCACGAGGAACTGCACCAGAACGCCGGGCAGATGCTGCTCTCCGCGGTCTATCCGCTGGCCGGGCTCACGCTGCTGGCACTGACCGCGGCCCGGCTCCGTCGACCGGCCGGGGCCACCGCGATATCCGCGCCCGCGCCGGACTCCGCGTCCACGACCTAGGGTCTGCCCGATGGGTCAGGGTCCCCGCCCGATCCCTCCGGGCCGCGCCGCCCGTGGTCGTCCTCGTCGTCGTCCCCGTGATCGTCACCGTCGTCGCTCGTGCGCCGCCGACCGCCGTCATGTCCGCCCCCGTCGCGCCGCCGCCTCCGGCGTGCTGTCGCGGTCCCGCCGTCGGCCGTTCCGGCAGCGGTTCCGAGGCGTGAACGCCCCGCCGTTCCGCGGGAGTTCCGGGTTACCGGAAACGATCGAAAGTGCTCGCAATCGCCCAACACGGCTCGAAAGATGACCGCTTGGCGAGATTCGGGACCGCCCCGGTCTCACCCGGGGACCCCCAACTCAGGCCGTGGCGAAGGAATAGAACCGTTTCAGCGTGCAGTGCTCGTCGAGCAGCCGGCCGTAGATCGGCTCCCCCTCGAGCTCGCGGTAGGTCTCGATGGGGTCGCCCTTTATGACCAGGGCGCGCGCGCATTCCTCGCACCAGTACTGGTAGTCGGCGTTGACCGGTTCCATGTCGCGGACGATCGGCGTGCCGCTGCCGCACCAGTCGCACTTCCTGCTGTGGGCGCCCATCCATCAGCTCCAACTGTGGCCGCAGGCCGTACAGACGAAGGAAACACCGCCGTTGTCGCCCAGCACCTGTGCGACATGGGAGGAACCGCACGAAGGGCACTGGAAAGCCACGCCCCCGGTTGCGCACGCGGCGGGCGGGCCGAGCAGGTCGTCGACCTCCCCATGGATGCACGTGGGCATCGCGATCTCTCCTCCCCTGGCGGCGCCGTCCGATTCTGCCACGGACCGACCACCAGGTCAGGTCCGCCCACGGAGCAGCCCGGCCACCCCACCGGGCGCCGCCGCGCCGGCCGGCGCGAGAACACTCCCCCGCGGCACTCTTGACACCCCGCCCGCGTCCTCCGCCGCCCGACGATCGGGGAAGAACATCCCGAAAGGCGAGCTTGCCGACGGGACCACCCACGGCCCCAACCTCCCGACCGACAGCACCAGTCCGGGCACGCCCACGCCTCCCCCACGCCTCCCCCGCGGCGCCCTCCCCACCCGCGCCCGCCCGCAGCCCGACCCCGTCCACGACGCCCTTGTGGTGGCTGTTCGCGAGGCCCCATGTCGCGGCCCGCCCCGTGGCCATGACGGGGAGTTCCCGATGCCGGCAGCCCAACTCCGCGGCGCCCACGGGCGGCACCGCACGTCGACGGGCCCGCCGCGGAGCCCCCCGATCTCCCGGCCGGTGCGGGCCGGCGCGGAGTATGCGCGCCCGCGAGCGGCCGGCGGCTCCTCGACTGCCCGCCCGTCCACGGCCCGCCTCCGAGGACCGCGCGGAGCCGGGACGGCAGCGTGGGCGAAGGCGGGGGCGGCGGAGGCGGGAGGGCGGCGGGACCAGGCGCGAAGAGCCGTGCACCCCCGTAGGGTGACGTACCCCACAGCCCCGTAGACGGTGGGGGACTTCCGGCGTGACGTCAGGCCGCGCGCCGGTGCGACCGGGCCGCGGCATCGCATCCGGCCGCAACGCAAAGATCCCCACCTCTTGAGGAGGTGGGGATCTTCCGGGTTGTGGAGCTAAGGAGAATTGAACTCCTGACCTCCTGCATGCCATGCAGGCGCTCTACCAACTGAGCTATAGCCCCGGGTCTTGTTCCGTTCCTCCGGGGTTTCCCCCGGCGGCGCCGCGAACAAGATGAACTTTAGCCTGCGACCTGCCCAGATGTGAAATCCGGTCCGGGCGCCCCCGCTCCGGGGGCTCAGTCGTCGTCGCCGAGCACCGGCTCCGGCAGGGTGCCGGCGTTGTGCTCCAGCAGTCGCCAGCCGCGTGCGCCCTCGCCCAGCACGGACCAGCAGCAGTTCGACAGACCGCCCAGGCCCTCCCAGTGGTGGGCCTCCAGGCCGAGCAGCCGCCCGATGGTGGTGCGGATGGTGCCGCCGTGGCTGACGACGACCAGTGTGCCGTCGTCGGGCAGCTTGTCGGCGTGGTGCAGGACGACCGGGGCGGCCCGGTCGGCGACCTCGGTCTCCAGTTCGCCGCCACCGCGGCGCACCGGCTCACCGCGCTTCCACGCGGTGTACTCCTCGCCGTACCGGGCGAGGATCTCGTCGTGCGTCAGGCCCTGCCAGGCGCCCGCATAGGTCTCCCGCAGTGCGGCGTCGTGGGAGACGTCCAGTCGCGTCAGAGCGGCCAGCTCGGCCGCCGTCGCCATGGCCCGGCGCAGGTCGGACGCGATGATGGCGTCCGGCCGCAGCGCGGCCAGTAGACGGGCGGCCCGGCGGGCCTGGGCGAGACCGGTCTCGGTCAGCTCGATGTCGGTCGAGCCCTGGAAGCGGCGCTCAAGATTCCAGGCCGTCTGGCCGTGCCGCCACAGGACGACACGGCGGCCCCGACCACCTTTGCTGCCGTTCAGCGCAGGTCTCCGTCCGCGTCGCCTCCGGTGGTCCGGGCGTGCTCCGCTGCCTTGCCGCGGGTGGCCTTGGCCTCCTCGGGGAGGTCGATCTCCGGGCAGTCCTTCCACAGGCGCTCCAGGGCGTAGAACACCCGCTCCTCGCTGTGCTGGACGTGGACGACGATGTCGACGTAGTCGAGGAGCACCCAGCGGGCCTCGCGGTCGCCCTCGCGCCGGACCGGCTTGGCGCCGAGGTCCTTGTTGAGGCGTTCCTCGATCTCGTCGACGATCGCCTTGACCTGGCGGTCGCTGGGCGCGGAGGCCAGCAGGAAGGCGTCGGTGATCGAGAGGACGTCGCTGACGTCGTACGCGATGATGTCGTGCGCGAGCTTGTCGGCCGCCGCCAGGGCGGCGGCGTTGATGAGCTCGATGGAGCGGTCCGTGGCGGTCACAAGCGGCTTTCCGGGTCGGGGGGGGCCGCTCCGGCCGGGACGCAGGACGCGCGGCACAGCAGTGGCGCACCGGCAGTCCTGGGCGGCCGGATCGGCGGTCAGGTACCCCTCAAGGGTCTCACGGACCACCGACACTCCCGGCGGGGATTTCCACCCCACCGGGAGGTACCGGCATCCTGCCTGGTCAGACCCACGGTCCGCGGCCCGGTCAGCCCTTGTAGTCCTGACCCAGGACCACCGCGATGTCGGCGTTGGCGGCGACCTTCCCCTGCTGGACGGCGCTCGCCGGCAGACCCAGCGTCTTGGCGACCTCGGCGGCCTTGGCCCGCTGCGGGGCGTCCGCGTACGTCACCTGGGAGGCGGTCGCGGTGCCACCGCTGCCGCCGTCGACGAAGGTGTAGCCGCCGTTGAGCAGCGCGACCTGGGCCTTGCCGGTGGCGGCCTTGTCGCCGGTGCCGTTGCGGACCGCGACCCTGGGGGTCGCGCCCGGGTCGGTCTTCTTGACCGTGCCGCCCAGGATGTCCTTCACGACGCCTGCCGCGGTGCTCTGGCCGATCGTCCCGTCGGCCTGCACCGGCAGCACCTGGGTGTTGTACTTGTCGGTCTTCGCCAGCTCGGCCCGCTGTGCCAGCGAGGTGCCGAGCTGGGCCTCGGTGAGCGGCGGGTCGAGGATCTGGAGCAGCGCCTTCACGGTGGCGGTGGCGCCGTCCGCGTCGCTGGAGACCTTCTTCAGGGTGGCCTGCATGACCTGCCCGAACCGCTCCAGCTGCTTGGTCTGGGTGTCCCCCGGGCCCTGATAGGTGGCGTAGGCGACGGCCGCCTGCCCGTTGAGGAGCTGGCCGGCGCCCTGTTTGACCGCCGGGGCGTCGTCCTTCTTGCCACCGGGGACGGAGGTGTCGGTGTCGACGGTGATCCCGCCGACCGTCTCGACGAGGTTCTCCAGATAGGGCGTGTCCAGCCGCCAGCTGGCCTTCAGGTCGGCGCCCAGGAGGGTGTTGAGGGCCTCCCGGGTCGCGTCGGTACCGTCGTCCTTGACGGACTTGCCGAGCGTCGTGGTGGTGCCGTCGTCCTTGGTGACGATGAGGCTGTTGGGCAGGAGGAGGGTGGTGCCCTTGTGGGTGGTCTCGTTGTCCACCAGGAGGGCGGTGGAGCTGTTGCCGGTCTTGGTGTCCCGCAGGTTCACCACCAGGACGTCGCGCTTCTGCCCGCCGGCCTCGGCCGCGGCGCCGCCGGCCCCGCCGGACAGGCCCGGCAGCTTCCCCGCCCACCACAGGTAGCCGACGCCGCCGGCCACCAGGAGGGCCAGCACGACCGACAGTGCGATCAGCCGGCTGCGGCCGCGCCGCTTGGCCTCCTCGCGCCGCTCGGTGCGGCTCTCGGTGAACTTCAGCCAGTCGATGACGTCTTCGGATTCCTCGTCGGGCTCCTCGATGAACGCGAACTGCTCGGTGTGGTAGTTCTCGGCCGGCCCGCCCTTGGGGCCCGCCGCGCTCTTGCCACCGGCGGGCGCGGGCGGCTCCTCGGGGGCGGCCGACGGCGCCGCATCGGCCCGCCCCCGGGGCGTCTGCTCGTACGGCAGCTGCCCGGAGTGCGGCTGCTGCTGTCCGTAGGGGTCCTGTTCGTACGGCGGCTGCTGGGCCTGCTGCGGGATCCAGTCCGCCTGGTGGGGCTGCTGCTGGGGCTGGGCATACGGGTCGTACTGCTGCGGGTAGCCGGTCTGCTGCTGGACCTGCTGGCGGCCGTAGGCGTCGTAGTACTCCGACTGCCCCTGGTACGCCTGCGGGGCCGGCGGTGCCTGGCCGCCCTGCGCCCCGTATGCGTCATAGGGGTCGTAGGGGGACTGCGTGCCCGGCTGCCCGTAGGCGTCGTACTGCTGCTGCCCGTACGGTTGCTGCGCTTCGTACTGCTGCGGCGCCTCCTGGTGCACCGGTCGGCCGTACGCGTCGTAGGTGTAGCCCTGCCCCGGCTGCCCGTGCTGCTGGGCATACGGGTCCTGGGCATATGGGTCCTGCGGCCTGTACGGATCGTGTCGGTCGCTCACCGGTGCCCCTTTCCATCTGCCCCGTCAGCGGTCGTCGCGGTACAGCTGCTTTTTGTCGATGTAGCGCACCACACCGTCCGGTACGAGGTACCAGACCGGATCCCCCTGGGCGACGCGCGCCCGGCAGTCGGTCGAGGAGATGGCCAGCGCGGGCACCTCGACCAGGGACACCGCTCCTTCGGGCAACCCGGGGTCCGCGAGGACGTGGCCGGGCCGGGTCACCCCGATGAAGTGGGCCAATGAGACCAGTTCCGCCGCGTCGTGCCAGGTCAGGATCTGGCTGAGGGCGTCGGCGCCGGTGATGAAGAACAGATCCGCGTCACAGTGTTGTGCGCGCAGATCACGCAGCGTGTCTATGGTGTACGTCTTGCCGCCGCGGTCGATGTCGATCCGACTGACGGAGAACTGCGGGTTCGACGCGGTCGCGATGACCGTCATCAGATAGCGGTCCTCGGCCGGTGACACCATCTTGTGGCTCTTCTGCCACGGGTGCCCCGTGGGCACAAAAACGACCTCGTCGAGGTGGAACTGGCTGGCCACCTCGCTGGCGGCGACCAGGTGTCCGTGATGGATCGGGTCGAATGTGCCGCCCATCACGCCCAGCCGCCGCTTCACGGGCCCTGTGTGCTCTCCCATGCGTGCAGACCCTACTTGGCGGGACGCGGTGCCGGGGGCCGGGTCCGCGGGCTCAGCGGTCGCGGTTGAAGCGCGTGGTGATCCAGAGCAGGAGAAGCAGGATGAAAAGGGCGCTGCCGCCGGTGAGGTACGGGCTCAGGCTTTCGTGCTGGCCGCCCTTCTGCCCGGCTTCGGCGAGGGAGACCAGGGACTGTGCGGCAGAGTGCAGACTCATCGTTGGCAGGACCAATCCGGGCGGGGTTCGGACAGAATCTTCCGCCACATCGTAAGCGCCACGTCACCGCGGGCTCACGCCGACTCCGCCCGAAGGGGCCCGGCCGGCGCCCCGGCCCCTCCCGGGCCGGGATCAGTCCTCGTTGCTGTAGCCGCGCAGCAGGATCCACGCGAGCAGCGCGGCGCCGAGCACGCCGACGATGATCACGGTGCGCAGAATCCAGCCGGGGCCGCTGTCCTTGGAGGTCTCGGCGACGGCGAGCAGCAGGCTGGCGTGCGGCATGGCGGTGGCTCCCTTTTGTACGGGCCTGACGGGCATTGGTCCGCTCGCCAGCGTACGCCCGGGCATCCATTCGCCTGTCAGTGGCGTCCTCTAGGCTGAATCACACGCAGTCGAACAGGGGGAGGCCCCAATGACGGAGAGCCCAGACGGCGGCGCACAGGTACCGGGCCGGAACCGCAAGCGGTTCCCCGGTATCTCGTCGCGGTCCTACGAGCACCCGGCGGATCGCTCGGCGCTGGTCGCGCTGCGCAAACTGAGCGGGTTCGACACCGTCTTCAAGACGCTCAGCGGTCTGCTGCCGGAGCGCAGCCTGCGGCTGCTCTTCCTGTCGGACTCGGTCCGCGTCAGCGACCAGCAGTTCGCGCATCTCCACGCGATGCTCCGCGACGCCTGCTACATCCTGGACCTGGAGAAGGTCCCGCCGATGTACGTCAATCAGGACCCGCAGCCCAACGCCATGTGCATCGGCCTGGACGAGCCGATCATCGTGGTGACGACCGGTCTGGTCGAGCTGCTCGACGAGGAGGAGATGCGGGCCGTCATCGGCCACGAGGTGGGCCATGCCCTCTCGGGTCATGCGGTGTACCGCACCATCCTGCTGTTCCTGACCAACCTGGCGACCAAGGTCGCCTGGATCCCGCTCGGCAATGTCGCGGTCATGGCGATCGTGACGGCGCTGCGCGAGTGGTTCCGCAAGTCGGAGCTGTCGGCCGACCGGGCCGGCCTGCTCGTCGGGCAGGACCTCCAGGCGTCGATGCGCGGCCTGATGAAGCTGGCCGGCGGCAACCACCTGCACGAGATGAACGTCGACGCGTTCCTCAAGCAGGCCGAGGAGTACGAGTCCGGCGGCGATCTGCGCGACTCCGTGCTCAAGATCCTCAACGTCCTGCCGCGCAGTCACCCGTTCACCACGGTCCGCGCCGCCGAGCTGAAGAAGTGGGCCGAGAGCCGCGACTACCAGCGCATCATGGACGGCCACTACCCGCGCCGCGAGGAGGACAAGGACGCCTCGGTCTCCGACTCGTTCCGGGACTCCGCGGCGCACTACGCCGAGTCGGTGCGCACCAGCAAGGACCCGCTGATGGGCCTGGTGCGCGACATCGCCGGCGGCGCCGGGGACCTGGGCGGCAAGCTCCGCGACACGGTCTTCGGCTCGCGCGCCAACGGCGCCGGCGGATCCGACGGCGCTAACGGATCGGATGGCTCGGGGTCGGCTGGGAAGTAGCCGAAAGCTGGCCGCAGAGCGAGGCGTTGGTCCGGCTCCGGGCGTAGGGGTCGGTGCCGGCGGGTCGGTCCGGGCCGGCGTGCTGCCCGGCGAGCAGCGGGCGCAGCACGTCGGCCGGGTCCGAGGAGCAGTTCAGCGGGCCGGCCTGCAGGCTGCTCTGGGCGACGGTCAGGCGGTGGTCGGCGAGGTCGTCCCGGCCGATCCGGAAGTGCAGTTCGCGCCGGACGGTGACGAGCGAGGCGGCGCCCGGCGTCGGTGTGCCGGTGTGCTGCCCGGCGTCGTCCCGCGGGGCGCCGGGGGCCGGCCGGACGGCGTAGACGAAGGTGTAGTCGGCGGTGATGTCGAGGGTGTCCGCGCTCAGTTCCGTCGCGCTCAGCGTGCCGTCGACGCGGACGTCGCGGTCGGCGAGTTCGACCCGCTTCGGGTCGAAGCGGACCAGCCAACCGGTCGCCGCGTATTGGCCGTTGTCGTCGGGGTGCGCCAGACTCCGGTCGAACTGGTCGAGTTGGCCGGTGTCCAGCAGCAGCCTGACGGGGCGTACGGCGCCGCCGGTGAGGGTGGCCGGATCCACCGACGAGCGCACGAGGTAGTCCTTGGCGATGGTCATCGCGGTGACGATCTGGCCGTCGGAGAAGTGCGCACTGCGCTGGACGGCGGGGAGGTTGATGCCGGCCGCGCCGATCCGGTAGTCGGCCGCCGGGCTGTGCGAGAAGAGGTCCTCGGGGGTCGCGCCCGGCACCGTTCCGGGCGGCGCCAGCGGCACCACGGAGGACCGCAGCGGCTGGGACCGGGCCGGCTCGGGGGCCTTGTACGGGTGGCGTATGCCCATGTAGACGGCGGTGCCGAAGGCCAGCACGATCAGCAGCACCAGCAGGACCGCCTGCCGGGATCCGCCCAGCCGCAACCACGCGTGGCGGGTCTTCACCGCCGGGGCGTGATGCTCGCCCAGCCGCTCGTCGGCGGAGAACTCCTGCAGCCGCGCCGCGCGGATGAACCGCTCGTCGAAGACCACGGATCGGTACTCGTCGTCACCGCCTCCCGGGGCGCCGTCAGGCATCCCTTCAGGAGGGTCACCAGGCCCGGTCATACAACAAGGGTAGGTCTGAGCGGGCCCACGTAAACGCCGGAGGGCGCGGCAACTTCGGCTCAGTGCGTCCCGGGGCCCGCGGAGAACGACGGACGCAGTCGTTCGGCGGGGCCGGCCGTGGGCGCACCGGGGTTCGGCACCCCGGGACGGGGGGTGCCGAGGTCGTCCTGGCCGCCCCTGACCGGCGCGCCGGGGGACGGCGCGTCGACGCCGCTGGAGCTGGCCGGCGGAGCGGGGCTCTGGCCGCGGCCGGAGGCGCCCCGGTAGACGGCGCTGAAGGCCAGCGCCACCAGCCCGACACCCATCACCACGGCCAGCAACCAGGCGATGGGGCGGTGCCAGCGGACGGCGCCACGGTACGGGCGCAGGGAGCCGCCGTAGGGGCCGTACGGGCCGTCCGGGGCGTAGGCGTCGCGGTCGCCGGGGCGGTCGTCGAGCTCCCCGTGGTCGTGGTCGTAGTCGTCGTCCGGGCCGAAGCCGCCCCCCGGTCGGGCGGCCGCCTCGGCTTCCGCACGCGCCTCGGCGGCGGCCAACATCCGCTCGACCGCCGAGGGCTCGTGGACCGTCGCGGCCCGTACGAATTCCTCGTCGAAGACCACGGAAGCGAACTCCTCGTCCGCTCGTCCGTGGCTCCCGTGGTGGTGCTCGTCGGGCTCTTCGCCGTCCGGGAACGGCGTGCCCCCCGCGTCGTCCGGCACCCGTCCAGGGTAGCCCCGGCCGGCCCGTTTGGGCAGGGAGAAGAGCGGCCGGATACCGGGCGGAACGGGGCGCTCCGCGCGGGGCGTCAGCGGGTGTGGCCGTCGCCGGTGACGATGTACTTCGTGGACGTCAGCTCCGGCAGGCCCATGGGGCCGCGGGCGTGCAGCTTCTGCGTGGAGATGCCGATCTCGGCGCCGAAACCGAACTGGCCGCCGTCGGTGAAGCGGGTCGAGGCGTTGACCGCGACCGTCGTGGAATCCACCAACTGGGTGAAGCGGCGGGCGGCGGCCTGCGAGCCGGTGACGATGGCCTCGGTGTGGCCGGAGGTCCAGCGCCGGATGTGCGCCACCGCCGCGTCCAGGTCGGGCACCACGGCGGCCGCGATGTCGTACGAGAGGTACTCGGTCGCCCAGTCCTCGTCGGTCGCCGGGGCGACCAGGCCGGGGCCGGCCTGCTGCCAGGCGGCGTCGCCGTGCACCACCACGCCGGCCTGGGTCAGCGCCTCCAGGGCGCGCGGCAGGAACTTCTCGGCGATGCCGGCGTGCACCAGCACCGTCTCGGCGGCGTTGCACACACTGGGACGCTGGGCCTTGGAGTTGACCAGGATGCCGATCGCCATGTCGAGGTCGGCGGCCTCGTCGACGTACACGTGGCAGTTGCCGGTGCCGGTCTCGATCACCGGGACGGTGGACTCCTCGACGACCGTGCGGATCAGGGCGGCGCCGCCGCGCGGGATCAGCACGTCGACCAGGCCGCGGGCGCGCATCAGCTCGCGCACCGAGTCACGGCTCTCGCCGGGGACCAACTGGACGGCGTCGGCCGGCAGCCCGGCGCTCTCCACGGCGCCGCGCAGGACCTCCACCAGGGCGCTGTTGGAGGCGTACGCGGAGGACGAGCCGCGCAGCAGGACGGCGTTGCCGGACTTGAGGCAGAGGGCGGCGGCGTCCACGGTGACGTTGGGCCGGGCCTCGTAGATGATCCCGATCACGCCGAGCGGGACCCGGACCTGGCGCAGGTCGAGGCCGTTGGGCAGGGTCGAGCCGCGCACCACCTCGCCGACCGGGTCGGGCAGCGCGACGACCTTGCGGACGTCGTCGGCGATGGCCGCGATCCGCTCGGGGGTGAGGGTGAGCCGGTCCACGATGGACTCGGCGGTGCCGGCGGCCCGGGCCTTCTCGATGTCCTGGGCGTTGGCCGCCACCAGCGCGTCGGTCTGTGCCACCAGGGCGTCGGCGATGGCGAGCAGCGCCCCGTCGCGGGCCGTGCGCGGCAGCGGGGCCAGGACGGCGGCCGCCTCCTTGGCACGGCGGGCGGTGTCGAGGACGGGTGAGGACTGGGATGCGCTGCTGGTCATGGCCGCAGCCTAGCGCCGCGCCGGGCGGCGACCACGACGGATTCCACAGAGCGGGACGCCGGTCACACCGGCGGCCGGGCCTGTGGACGCTCCCGCGGACCGCGCCCTGACCCGTCGGACACGGCCCGGGAGGACGGCCTAGTAGGGGTGCACCCCGACCGGCGAGGCCGGTGGTGGCCCGTAGCCCTCCGCGACGCGCTGGTGGTACGTCTCCCGGTCGATGACCTCCAGGCCGACGATCTCCCAGGGCGGCAGTTTGGCCGTCGAGCGGTGCTCGCCCCACAGTCGGAGCGCGACCGCCGCCGCGTCGTGCAGGTCCCGGGCCTCCTCCCAGTAGCGGATCTCGGCGTGGTCGTTGGCGTAGCGGCTGGTCAGCAGGAAGGGGTGGTCGTGAGCGAGCTGTTCGAGCGCCCGGCGGACCTCCTTCAGCGGGGCCTCGGCACCGGAGACGCTGAGGGTGACGTGCCACAGCCGGGACACCTCCCTGCGCTCGCCCTCCCGCGCCCGCGGTGCCGTCCGGTCCCGCTCCGCCCGCCGGTCGTCCGCCGGTCGTCCGGTGCTCCCGACGCTGGTCAGTGTGCGCTCCGCCGTCCCTCGGGCCGGAGCCCCTGGGCGCCCTCGTGTCACCGGCGGCCTCCTGTGATGCGAATCGCTCCGCCCCCTGGGGTGCGGAGCCGAATGGTGCGGTCGTCCTTCGGCGTGAAGCGCTCGCGCGCTGCGGGCGCCGCTCCCGCGGCGCCCCCGCAACAAAGTTGACCAGCCCGCGGCCGCTCGCGGGGCCGTTTTGCCGAAGGTCCCCGGTGAAAGGCTGATGAAGGCCGCTCCCGTGGTGACCCTCCCGACGGTCCCCTGCAACCGGGTCAGTGGTGGAGCAGCACCAGGTCGTCGCGGTGCACGACCTCGCGCTCATACGCCGGTCCCAGCTCGCGGGCCAGATCCCGGGTCGAACGACCAATCAATCGGGGGATTTCTCGGGCGTCGAAGTTGACGAGCCCCCGGGCGACCGCGTGACCGCCCGCGTCCCGCAGCTCGACCGGGTCCCCGGCGGAGAACTCGCCCTCGACGGCGGAGATCCCGGCGGGCAGCAGCGAGGAGTTCCGCTCGACGACGGCCCGCACCGCGCCGTCGTCCAGCACCAGGGCGCCCTGCGGCGTGGAGGCGTGCGCGAGCCACAGCAGCCGGTCGGCGGAGCGACGGCCGGTGCGCAGGAAGTGGGTGCCGGTGGTGGCGCCGGCCAGCGCGTCGGCGGCGTGCACGGCGGAGGTGAGCACGACCGGGATGCCGGCCGCGGCCGCGATCCGGGCCGCCTCCACCTTGGTGACCATGCCGCCGGTCCCGACGCCGGACTTCCCGGCGCTCCCGATGGAGATGCCCGTCAGGTCCTCGGGCCCGCTGACCACCTCTATCCGCGAGGTGCCGGGGGTGGCCGGATCACCGTCGTAGAGGCCGTCCACGTCGGAGAGGAGGACCAGCAGGTCGGCGCGGACGAGGTGGGCGACGAGGGCGGCCAGCCGGTCATTGTCGCCGAAGCGGATCTCGTCGGTGGCGACGGTGTCGTTCTCGTTGACGATCGGCACCGCGCCCATGGCCAGCAGCTGGTCGAGGGTGCGGCAGGCGTTGCGGTAGTGGGCCCGGCGGCTGGTGTCGTCGGAGGTGAGCAGCACCTGGCCGACCCGGCGGCCGTAGCGGGCGAAGGAGGCGGTGTAGCGGGCGACCAGCAGGCCCTGGCCGACGCTGGCGGCGGCCTGCTGGCGGGCGAGGTCCCCGGGTCGGCGCTCCAGCCCCAGGGGGGCGAGGCCGGCGGCGATGGCCCCGGAGGAGACCAGCACGATCTCCTTGTCCTGGTGCTTGGCCAGGACGTCCACCAGGGCGTCGACCCGGTCCGCGTCCAGTCCCCCGGTGGCCGTGGTCAGCGAGGACGAGCCGACCTTCACCACGATCCGGCGGGCGTCTTCCACGTCCTGCCTGTGCCCTGCCACCTGCATACCCCTGTGTTCGCCCGTGCTCGTCCGTGTTCGGCTGTGCCAGCCGATGCATTTAGCCGTACGGAATCCGTACAGCGGCAATCTACGGCAGCACCCCCTGCGGACGCCTCGCCATATCGCCTGGCGGACGCCCCCGCGGACACCGGGATCCGTGAATTCCGAGTCAGGCCTGAAAAAACTAAGACGGATGTCGGCACTCGAAGGTTGCGTTCGATTGGTCCGTTTCGCGGTGAAGAGAGCCACATCAGATTGGCACCAAGGCCAACGAGGTCATACGGTCGGGTGTCCATCGGTCCCGTTTCGTCGCCTTGGCGGCGTTGCAGCGCGGGACCCGGCCGCCGTCCCCGGCCTCCCCCATGACCTTTCTGCTGCCAGGAGCCCTCTCCCGTGCCTTCCGCCGGAATCGCCCCCAGACGAGCCGTCCAGCTCGCGGCGCTCTTCGCGATGATGGTCGCGTTCACCGCCCAGCTGATCGGCGCGCTGCTGCCCGTCATTCCGCTGTTCATCGCAGCGTCAGTGGTCAACCTGGGGCTTGACCTGGTCCTCCAGCACCAGCAGCCGGCCCTGCTCGCCCTGCTCGGCCGGATCCGCTTCGACGTGACGGTGCGTCAGCTGCTGCGGGACATACTGATGTTGGTCGGCCTGCTGCACATCGACGGCATCAACCCCCTGGAGGAGCAGGCCCCTCTCACCATCACCCTGCTCGCCTTCTACGGCACCCACTTCGTGTGCCAGGCGGTCGCGGTCCTGGTCCGCCGCTCCCGGAGCCTGCCGTTCGTCACCCGCAACATCGACGCGAGCGCGCTGGGACTCGCCGACGCCCCGCCGCGGCTCCTCTACCGCCAGACGGGCCGGCGGCTGCTGCGCTTCTCGGTGCCCACCACGACCGGAATGATGATCACTGCGGTCACCGGCAACGTCTTCTGGGGCGGCATCGGCATCGGCGTCGCCCTGCTGCTCTCGGCCGGCGGCACCCTCTACTTGAGCAGCTGGCTGCTGCCCGGAAAACAGGTCGTCGGCGAGCAGCGCGCCCTGGCCTGGCTGGACAACTGGCTGGCCGCCTACCGGCCGACGGTCGGCATGTACTTCTCCGGCGGCGTCACCTCCGCCTACCAGGCCAACATGTGGCTCGACACCCTGGCCGGGCTGGACGGCAAGCCGATCATCATCCTCCGCGAGCGGTTCATGGTGCAGAAGATCGAGGCCACCGACATCCCGATCGTCTGCATCCCCAAGGTCGCCCACCTCATGCGGCTGGAGCACTCCACCCTCAAGGCACTGCTGCACCCGGCGAACTCCGGCAAGACCTCGCAGATCCTGCGGATCCCCTCCATCAAGCACGCCTTCATCAACCACGGCGAGAGCGACAAGCTCTCCTCCTGCAACCCCTACGCCAAGGCGTACGACGAGGTGTGGGTGGCCGGCCCGGCGGCCCGGGACCGCTACCAGCTCGCCGACATCGGCATCGAGGACAAGGACGTCGTGGAGGTCGGCCGCCCCCAACTGACGCCGATCCGGCCCTACGAGGGCGCCCCGATCGGCCGGTACACCACCGTGCTCTACGCCCCCACCTGGGAGGGCTGGGACGGCAATCCGGGCAACACCTCGGTGATCCTGGCCGGCGAGAACCTCGTCCGCGCGCTGCTCGCCGACCCCTCGGTCCGGCTGCTCTACAAGCCGCACCCGATGACCGGTTCGGTGGACCTGCGGGCGGGCGCCGCCGACATCCGCATCCAGGCCATGATCGCGGCGGCCAACGCCCGGCGCGGCGGCGCGCTGCCCGGCCCGGAGGCCGCCGCCGAACTGGCCCGTCGCACCGCCGAGTTGGACCGGCTGACCACCGCCGACTTCCGCAAGAGCGCCGACGAACTGGAGCGGATGCGGCTGCAGGGCACCCCCGAGGAGGGCCACGCGGCCGCCGTCGCGGCCGCGGTCGCCGCCTGGGAGGAGGCGTACTGGGGTGCCTTCCCGGAGTGGGAGCACCGCGTCATCACCACCGTGCGCCCCGGCATCTTCGCCTGCTTCAACGAGGCGGACCTGCTGATCAGCGACGTCTCCAGCGTGGTCTCCGACTACCTGACCAGCGAGAAGCCGTACGCCGTCGCCAACACCTCCGGGATGGCCGAGGACGACTTCCGCGCGCAGTTCCCGACCGTGCGGGCGGCCACCATCCTCACGCCCGACGGCTCCGGGGTGCCCGCGCTGCTGGAATCGGTCCGCGACCCGGAGCGGGACGTCCTGGCCGCGGCCCGCGCCGAGCTCAAGGAACATCTGCTCGGGCCGTCCGACCCGCCCTCGACGGTCCGCTTCAACGAGGCCGCGGTGGAGCTGTGCGCCCGGGCCGACGAGCGGCGCCGGCGGATGGAGAACCGGCTGTCCGGGATCCCCGTCCAGCGCTCGCAGCAGGCCGCGACCGGAGCCGGGACGGCCCGGCCCGGCTCCGGTGGCGCCTCGGACTCCCCCGCCGCCGTCTAACCCGCGGCGGGCCTTCCACGGCCCCCTGGACCGCACGCAGGCCCCGGAAAGAGTGCTTCTTCCCGGGGCCCGCGTGCGGTGTGCGGCTCCGACCCGTCGGGCCGGGGCGCGCCTGCGGAAACGACCTAGAAAGGCGAGAAGCCGTCGTACTCGCCCTGCGCCTCGTCGCGCGCCGCGTCGCGGTCGCGGCGGCGCTGGGAGGCCGGGCGCGGGGCCTCGAACCGGTGGTCCTCGCCACGGCGGCCGAGCATCTCGGCGCCGGCCGACACCGTCGGCTCCCAGTCGAAGACCACCGCGTTGTCCTCGGGGCCGATCGCCACGCCGTCCATGGCGCGGGCACCCGCCTTGAGGAGCGCGTCCTCCACACCGAGGCGGTTGAGCCGGTCGGCGAGGTAGCCGACGGCCTCGTCGTTGTTGAAGTCGGTCTGGCGGACCCAGCGTTCGGGCTTCTCGCCGCGGACGCGGAAGAAGCCCTCGCCCTCCTGCGTGACCGTGAAGCCCGCGTCGTCGACCGCCTTGGGGCGGATCACGATCCGGGTGGCCTCCTGGACCGGCTTGGCGGCGCGCGCGGTGGCGACGATCTCCGCCAGCGCGTAGGACAGCTCCTTGAGGCCCTGGCGGGCGACCGCGGAGACCTCGAAGACGCGGTAGCCGCGCGCCTCCAGGTCCGGGCGGATCATGTCGGCGAGGTCCTTGCCGTCCGGGATGTCGATCTTGTTCAGCACGACCACCCGCGGCCGGTCACCGAGGCCGCCGTACTGGCCCAGCTCCTCCTCGATGGCGTCGAGGTCGGAGACCGGGTCGCGGTCCGACTCCAGCGTGGCGGTGTCCAGGACGTGGACCAGCACCTCGCAGCGCTCGACGTGCCGCAGGAACTCCAGGCCCAGGCCCTTGCCCTGGCTGGCGCCGGGGATCAGGCCGGGGACGTCGGCGATGGTGTAGACCGTCTCACCGGCGGTCACCACGCCGAGGTTGGGCACCAGCGTCGTGAAGGGGTAGTCGGCGATCTTCGGCTTGGCGGCCGAGAGGACCGAGATCAGCGAGGACTTGCCGGCGCTCGGGTAGCCGACCAGCGCGACGTCCGCGACGGTCTTCAGCTCCAGCACGATGTCCCGGCCCTCGCCGGGCTCACCGAGCAGCGCGAAGCCGGGGGCCTTGCGGCGGGCCGAGGACAGCGCGGCGTTGCCCAGGCCGCCCCGACCGCCCTGGCCGGCCACGAACCGCGTGCCCTGGCCCACCATGTCGGCCAGCACCTCGCCGTTCCCGTCGAGGACGACCGTGCCGTCGGGCACCGGCAGGATCAGGTCCGTGCCGTTCTTGCCCTCACGGTTGTCGCCCGCGCCCGGCTGGCCGTTGGTGGCCTTGCGGTGCGGGTGGTGGTGGTAGTCGAGGAGCGTGGTGACGTCCTGGTCGACGACCAGGATCACATCACCGCCGCGGCCGCCGTTGCCGCCGTCGGGGCCGCCGAGCGGCTTGAACTTCTCCCGGTGTACGGAGGCGCAGCCGTGGCCTCCGTTACCCGCGGCGACGTGCAGCTCGACGCGGTCCACGAAGGTGGTCATGGTGGGGATGCCTCCAGATCAGCGGGGTTGTTGTGCGTGACCGTGCCGGTGATGCCGTGCGCACGGCGGGTGTGTCTTGTTCTTGTTCATAACGCGCAAGGGCGGACCGGTCTTCCCGCATGACGCGGGAAGAGGCGGTCCGCCCCTGACGTGCTGTCGACGTGTGTCGTCTCCGGCCGAATTACTCGGCGATCGGGACGATGTTCACGACCTTGCGGCCGCGGAAGGTGCCGAACTGCACCGCACCGGGCTGCAGGGCGAACAGGGTGTCGTCGCCACCGCGGCCGACGCCCGTGCCCGGGTGGAAGTGGGTGCCACGCTGGCGGACCAGGATCTCACCGGCGAGGACGGCCTGACCGCCGAAGCGCTTCACGCCGAGCCGCTGAGCATTGGAATCGCGACCGTTCCGAGTGGACGATGCGCCCTTCTTGTGTGCCATGTCTCCTCAGTCCCTTACTTCGCCGGAGCGTCGATGCCGGTGATCTTCAGCGCCGTGTGGAGCTGGCGGTGGCCGATCCGCTTCTTGTAACCGGTCTTGTTCTTGTACTTCTGGATCCGGATCTTGTCGCCCTTGTGGTGGTCGACGACCTCGGCCTGGACCTTCACGCCGGCCAGGACCCACGGGTCGCTGGTGACCGCGTCACCATCGACGACCAGCAGCGTGGAGAGCTCGACGGTGTCCCCGACGTTGCTGGTGGAAATGCGGTCAACTTCGATGACGTCGCCAACAGCAACCTTCTGCTGGCGTCCGCCGGTGCGCACGATCGCGTACACGCGGAACTCTCTCTCGCTAGGTTTCGATCCTCTGATGCCAGCTACTCTCACGGGCTCAGGGACGTCCCGTGGAATCCGACCCGTGGATGACGGGTGGGACGAGCGGCCTCCCTCGGCAGGGCCGAGAGGTGTGTGCTCAGAAGGGGTGGTGTCACACAGACACCGACGGTCAAGGTTACGGGGCCTCGGCCAGGGGGTCAAACCGGCCCCGGACCGCCTCGCGACGGTCCGGGGCCGGGCACTGCTCAGTCCTCCGCGGCGGAAGCCCCCGGCGCAAGCGCCGGCTCCACTGGAGCGGCTTACGCCGCGCCCTCCGCCGACGCGGTCTTCTTGGCCGCCGCCTTCTTCGTCGTCGTCTTCTTCGTGGTGGTCTTCTTGGCCGCGGCCTTCTTGGCGGTGGTCTTCTTCGCCGCCGTCTTCTTGGCGGTGGTCTTCTTCGCCGCCGCCTTCTTGGCCGTGGTCTTCTTCGCCGCCGCCTTCTTCACGGTCTTCTTCGCCGCGGGCGCCGGCTCGGCGGCCTCGGCGACCTCCGCCGCCTCGACGGGCTGCTCGGGGGTCTCGGCGACCACCTCGGGCGTCGGCTCGGCGACCGGGGCGCTGATCACGATCGTCCCCGCGGCCTCACCCACCACGGCCTCCGGCGAACCGGCCGGAGCGGACGCCCGACGGGTGGCCCGACGACGCGGACGGGACGGCGCGGGCTCCGCGGCGGCAGCGGGCTCCGCCGCCGGCACCTCGGCGACCGGCTCCGGAGCGGGCTCCGGCTCGGCGGCCGGCAGCACGATCGCGGCGGCCTCCTCGGCGGCCTTGGGCGCACCCGCCGGCGCCGACACCTTCCGGCTCACCCGGCGACGGCCACGGCCTCGCCCGGTGGCGGCGGCCTCGGCCTCCGCGGCGCTGCCGAACCACTCGTCGGTGCCGTCCACCGTCGGCTGCAGCTGCGCCTCGGTCACCGCGACCGGCTCCAGCTCCGGCAGCGCCTCCTCCGCCGGGGCGGCCTCCGCGACGACCTCGACGGGCTGCTCCGGCTGGGCGCCGTTCGCCCCGGCCTTGCCCTTCTTCTTGCGCTTGCCACCGACCGACGGCTGGTCGACGTGGACGATCACGCCGCGGCCGTTGCAGTGCACGCACTGCTCGGAGAAGGACTCCAGCAGGCCCTGGCCGACCCGCTTGCGGGTCATCTGGACCAGGCCGAGCGAGGTGACCTCGGCCACCTGGTGCTTGGTGCGGTCCCGGCCCAGGCACTCCAGCAGGCGCCGCAGCACCAGGTCCCGGTTGGACTCCAGGACCATGTCGATGAAGTCGATGACGACGATGCCGCCCAGGTCGCGCAGCCGCAGCTGGCGCACGATCTCCTCGGCCGCCTCCAGGTTGTTCCGGGTGACGGTCTCCTCGAGGTTGCCGCCCTGACCCGTGAACTTCCCGGTGTTGACGTCGATCACGACCATGGCTTCGGTCTTGTCGATCACCAGCGAACCGCCGCTGGGCAGCCAGACCTTGCGGTCCAGCGCCTTCATCAGCTGCTCGTCGATCCGGTACGTCGCGAAGACGTCGACCTCGGAGGTCCACCGCTGGAGCCGGTCCACGAGGTCCGGCGCCACGTGCGACACATAGCCCTGGATGGTCTGCCAGGCGTCGTCACCGCTGACGATGACCTTGGAGAAGTCCTCGTTGAAGATGTCGCGGACGACCCGGACGGTCATGTCCGGCTCGCCGTAGAGCAGGCTCGGCGAGCCGGTGGAGGCCGCCTTCGCCTTCTTCTGGATCTCTTCCCACTGGGCCTGCAGCCGCTCGACGTCCCGGCGCAGCTCGTCCTCGCTCGCACCCTCCGCGGCGGTGCGCACGATGACGCCCGCGTCCTCGGGGACGATCTTCTTGAGGATCTGCTTCAGCCGGGCCCGCTCGGTGTCCGGGAGCTTGCGGCTGATACCGGTCATCGAGCCCTCGGGCACGTAGACCAGGTAGCGGCCGGGCAGCGAGACCTGGCTGGTCAGCCGGGCGCCCTTGTGACCGATCGGGTCCTTGGTGACCTGCACCAGGACGGACTGGCCGGACTTCAGCGCGGCCTCGATGCGGCGCGGCCCGTTGGCCATGCCCAGCGCCTCGAAGTTGACCTCGCCGGCGTACAGCACGGCGTTGCGGCCCTTGCCGATGTCGACGAAGGCGGCCTCCATCGACGGCAGAACGTTCTGGACCTTGCCCAGGTAGACGTTGCCGACGTACGAGGTGGCCTGCTCCTTGTTGACGAAGTGCTCCACGAGCACGTTGTCCTCAAGGACGCCGATCTGGGTGCGCTCGCCGCTCTGGCGGACCACCATCACCCGCTCGACGGCCTCCCGGCGCGCCAGGAACTCCGCCTCGGTGATGATCGGCACCCGGCGGCGGCCCTGCTCGCGCCCCTCGCGGCGGCGCTGCTTCTTGGCTTCCAGGCGCGTCGAGCCCTTGATGGACTGGACCTCGTCGGCGCCGGTGCCCTCGTCCTTCTTGCGGGGCTCACGGACCTTGACGACGGTGCGCTCCGGGTCGTCGGCGTGCGTGCTCTCGCCCTCGGCGGGCTCACCGCTGCGCCGGCGGCGACGCCGACGACGACGGCTGCTGCTGGTGCTGGCAGTGCCCTCCGCCTGCTCCTCGGCAGTCAGCTCCTCGCCCTCGGCGACCTCCTCGTCCTCCTCGGCGCCCGGCTCCTCGGCCGCGCCGCCCTCGGCGGGCTGCTCCTCCGCGCCCTCGGCCAGGTCACCGCGGCGACGACGACGGCCGCCACGACGGCGACGGCGCGAGGGACGCTCGCCCTCCTCGGCCTCGGCGTGCTCCTCCTCGGCCTCCTCGACCTCCTCGACCTCGGCGACCTCGGCGACCTCCTCGGCAGCGGGCGCCGCGGCGGGGCCGGTGCTCGCACCGGCGGACGGCTCCTCGGCCGGCGCGGCGGCCATCGGCTCGGCCTCGGCGGGCTCGCCGCGACGACGGCGACGGCGACGCGAGGCACCCGCCGGCGCCTCCTCGGGCGCCTCCACGGGCGACTCCGCCTCCTGGCGGGCGGCGGCGTGCTCGGCGGCGGCGCTCTCGGGCGTCTGGAACATCGGCTCGGCGAAGACCGGGGCCTGGAAGACGGCCGTCGGCGGCCGCTGCGCCCGGCGGCGACCGCGCGCCGGCGCCTCGGTCGAAGGCTCCTCCTCGGTGCGGGCCGCGGGCGCGGCAGCGCGCGCGGCGTCAGCCGCTCCGGTGGAGCCGGTGCTTGCAGCGGAGGGCGCGGCGGCCTCCGTGGGCCGCTCGGCACGGCGACGCGACCGGCGACGCGGGGCCTCGGCGGCCTCCTCGGCGGCGGGCGCCTCGACGACCGGCTCCGAGGTGGCGGCCGGAGCCGTCGCCTTACGGGTGGCACGACGACGCGCACGCGCCGGACGCGCCTCCTCCTCGACAGCGGCGGCCGGAGCCTCTTCCGCTTCCTCCTCCTCGGCGGCCTCCTCGGCAGCGGGCGCCTCGACGACCGGCTCCGGGGTGGCGGCCGGAGCGGTCGCCTTACGGGTGGCGCGGCGACGCGCACGCGCCGGACGCGCTTCCTCCTCGACAGCGGCGGCCGGAGTCTCCTCGACGGCAGCGGCGGGCGCCTCGGCGGCGGGGCTCTCCTCGACGACCGACTCCGAGGTGGCGGCCGGAGCCGTCGCCTTACGGGTGGCGCGGCGACGCGCACGCGCCGGACGCGCTTCCTCCTCGACAGCGGCGGCCGGAGCCTCCTCGACGGCAGCGGCGGGCGCCTCGGCGGATTCGGGCGCGGGCCCGGCGGGCGAGGTCGCCTTGCGGGTCGCCCGGCGGCGCGGGCGGGCCGGCCGCTCCTCGTCGGCGGCGGGCTGCGCGGCGGCGGGTGCGGTGTCGGTCGCTCCGGCGGAGGTCCCGCTCGACGCCGGCGGGGCGTCGGTCACGACCGCGGCCTTCTCGGCGGCGGCAGCGGCCGGAGGGCCGGCCGGCCGGGAGGCCGCGCGGCGCCGGCGGCGCGGCGGCAGCGTGTCGCTGGGCGAATTGTTGTTGTCACCCTCACGGTCCGCGGACCGCGTGGATTCAGTGGGCTCAATAGATTCGAGCATGCGGGCGGTTCTCCCGTCACGCTCCCGGGCGCCGCGCCTGATTCCGGTCGCGGTCCGCGCGCTGGGCGCGGTTCCGCTGTCCGGGGCGCGGGCGCCGCACGGGAGCTGTCGTCTCGCTCGCCGGGCCCGTGGACCGGGCCGGCGAAAGTCTCCTGGTCAGTGCGTCCGCCGGACCGGGGTGGCACCCTGGTTGATCGGCGACGCGACGACGCGTCCTACGCAGTGCCGTCCCCGGAAGTGGCCGGGGAGGCCCCGCCCTGCACCGTCGCGGTACTCAGCTCAGCGGCCGTGGATGGAGCGGCCGTGGCAGCGTCGCGGTCGGGCGCCAGCGGGTCGGTCACCGTGCCGGTCTCCTCATCGAGCAGCCCCTGCGCCAGCCTGGTCACCGCTGCGGGGACCGGCGGCGCCAGGTCGGCCGTAACCCGGAGGCCGGACAGGACGTCGTCGGGTCGAACGGCAGGTGTCAGATGCCGAACAACCAGCCGCAGTATCGCACAGGCATTGCCGTCGGGCCTATCGCCCGGGACCGGGACGGTCTCCAGGTGCGCGACCGCACCCCGGGCGTCGAAGCTCCGCATGCCGTTCTTGGTGCGGCGCTCGACCTGCACCTCGTCGGCGGCGAGGAACGCCTCGACGGCGCGCCCGGCCTCCTCGGCGGCGACCCCGTCGAGCCGGATCTCCCACACCGACGCCTGCAGCCGATCGGCGAGACCGCTGGTGTGCGCCTCCACCGCGTCGGTCACGTCGAGGCCGTCGGGCAGGGACGCGTCGAGCAGAGCGCGGACGGTCTCCGGCTCGCGGCGCTCGGTGAGCTGGATCTCCAGGTACTCGGCCTCACTGCCGGTACCGGTCGGCGCCGCGTTGGCGTACGACACCTTGGGGTGCGGGGTGAAGCCCGCCGAATAGGCCATGGGGACCTCGGCGCGGCGCAGCGCCCGCTCGAAAGCGCGCTGGAAGTCGCGGTGGCTGGTGAACCGGAGGCGGCCGCGCTTGGTGTAGCGCAGTCGGATGCGCTGCACCGCCGGTGCGGGCGGCGGGCCTTCGGGCTGTCGCTTGCCCAGTGTTACTTCTCCTTGGTGTCAGGGCGCGGCTGGTGCCGCCCCGTCCGGGCCACCCCCGCGTGGCGGGGACACGTCGTGCCCGGACGTCTTTACCTAGAGTACGTGCCACGCCCGCGGCCGGTTCCCGCCGGGGCGCCCGGTGGCCTCCCGGCGGCCTCGCCACCCGGTGAAATCCATTCGGACGGGTGGGCCGGCGACGGCCCGGACACCACCCGCACGCGGAGGTCCGATACCGAAGCTTCTCCGCTCGGCGGACCCGGAAAACCCCGCCGCGCTCCCCGATCGCCCGGCACGTACGGCTCCGGCCCGGCCCCGCACGACGGCGGGACCGGGCCGGAGGCGCACACCGCGGCGCGCGGCGACGGCTACTTGACGACGGTCAGCGGCAGCAGCTTCTTGCCCGTCGGGCCGATCTGGATGTGGGTGTCCATCTGCGGGCAGACGCCGCAGTCGAAGCACGGGGTCCAGCGGCAGTCCTCGACCTCGGTCTCGTCGAGGGCGTCTTGCCAGTCCTCCCAGAGCCAGTCCTTGTCGAGGCCGGAGTCGAGGTGGTCCCAGGGCAGGACCTCCTCGTAGGTGCGCTCGCGGGTGGTGTACCAGTCGACGTCCACACCGAAGTCGGGCAGCGTCTTCTCGGCGCACTCCATCCAGCGGTCGTAGGAGAAGTGCTCGCGCCAGCCGTCGAAGCGGCCGCCGTCGTCGTACACCGCGCGGATGACCGCGCCGATCCGGCGGTCGCCGCGGGAGAGCAGGCCCTCGACGATGCCGGGCTTGCCGTCGTGGTAGCGGAAGCCGATGGAGCGGCCGTACTTCTTGTCGCCGCGGATCTTGTCGCGGAGCTTGGCCAGGCGGGCGTCGGTCTCCTCGGCGGAGAGCTGCGGGGCCCACTGGAAGGGGGTGTGCGGCTTGGGGACGAAACCGCCGATGGAGACGGTGCAGCGGATGTCGTTGGACTTGGAGACCTCGCGGCCCTTGGCGATGACCTTGGTCGCCATGTCCGCGATCTGCAGGACGTCGTCGTCGGTCTCGGTCGGCAGACCGCACATGAAGTAGAGCTTCACCTGGCGCCAGCCGTTGCCGTAGGCGGTGGCGACGGTCCGGATCAGGTCCTCTTCGGAGACCATCTTGTTGATGACCTTGCGGATCCGCTCGCTGCCGCCCTCGGGGGCGAAGGTCAGACCGGAGCGACGGCCGTTGCGGGTCAGCTCGTTGGCGAGATCGATGTTGAAGGCGTCGACCCGGGTCGACGGCAGCGACAGACCGATCTTGTCTTCCTCGTACCGGTCGGCGAGGCCCTTGGCCACGTCGCCGATCTCGGTGTGGTCCGCGGAGGACAGCGACAGCAGGCCGACCTCCTCGAATCCCGTGGCCTTCAGGCCCTTGTCCACCATCTCGCCGATGCCGGTGATGCTTCGCTCCCGTACGGGGCGCGTGATCATGCCGGCCTGGCAGAAACGGCAGCCGCGGGTGCAGCCACGGAAGATCTCGACCGACATCCGCTCGTGGACGGTCTCGGCCAGGGGGACGAGCGGCTGCTTGGGGTAGGGCCACTCGTCGAGGTCCATGACGGTGTGCTTGGAGACCCGCCACGGGACGCCGGAGCGGTTCGGCACGACACGCGCGATACGGCCGTCGCCGAGGTACTCGACGTCGTAGAACTTGGGGACGTAGACGTTGCCGGTCCTGGCGAGGCGGAAGAGCAACTCGTCGCGGCCGCCGGGGCGGCCCTCGGCCTTCCACTCCCGGATGATCCTGGTGATGTCCAGGACCGCCTGCTCGCCGTCGCCGATGACCGCGCAGTCGAGGAAGTCGGCGATCGGCTCGGGGTTGAACGCGGCGTGGCCGCCGGCCAGGACCACCGGGTGGTCCTCGGTGCGGTCCTTGGCCTCCAGCGGGATGCCCGCGAGGTCCAGGGCGGTGAGCATGTTGGTGTAGCCGAGCTCGGTGGAGAAGCTCAGGCCGAACACGTCGAAGTCGCCGACGGGCCGGTGGCTGTCCACGGTGAACTGGGGCACCTCGTGCTCGCGCATCAGCGCTTCGAGGTCCGGCCAGACGCTGTAGGTGCGCTCGGCGAGGACGCCGTCCTGCTCGTTGAGGACCTCGTAGAGGATCATGACGCCCTGGTTGGGCAGCCCGACCTCGTAGGCGTCGGGGTACATGAGTGCCCAGCGGACGTCGCACTCCGCCCATTCCTTGACGGTGGAGTTCAGCTCACCACCGACGTACTGGATGGGCTTCTGCACGTGCGGGAGCAGAGCTTCGAGCTGCGGGAAAACCGACTCGGACATCTCGAACCTTCGTGGACGGACAAGGGGGCGACTCACAAGCGTAACCCGCTCGGAGTCACCCCTCGGCACGGAGATCTCGCGGTCGGCGCTCCGGCCTGCGCCGTCGAGCGGGCGGCGCGGGCCCCGCTCAGGCCCGCAGCGCCGCCCGGTACCGGGGACGGGAGACCTTCGCCCACAGAGCGGGCAGTTCCCGTTCGCCGCGGGCCGCCAGGGCCTCCTCCCGGCCGTAGAGCAGGCCGAAGGTGAATCCGCTCTCGCCGGCCCGGCGGGCCTGGGTCGCCAGCTCGCGCAGCGCGGCGCGCGCGACCACGCTGTCCTGGTGGTCGCCGAGCAGCTGCTGCACCTGCTTGGTGCGCCGGACGAACGCGCGGGCCGGGCGTCCGAGCGCCGGGCTGGCCGCCTCGGCCGCGTACCGGATGCGCTTGGCGGCCTTGCGGGCGCTGTGCAGCGCCTCGTCGCGGGCCGGGCCGGCGGGGGTGTCCAGGGCGACCTCGATGCGGTGGGCCAGCCGCCGGTAGTCCCTGAGGACGGCGCCGGCGACGACGGGGGGCGCGGGACGGGCGGCGGGGCGGCGCAGCGGCGGGGCGCCGAGCAGGGCGTGCAGGTTCTCCAGGAGGGCGAGGTAGCGCGGGCCGTCGAGGGCGGCGAGCAGCCGTTCGCGGGCCCCTGCTCGGTGCCGGGCCGACCAGCTGCGCAGCCGGGCCGACACCGGTCCCAGCCGCAGCGTGCGGGGCACCTCGGCCAGGGCCGCGGAGAGCCGGTCGGCGAGCACCTCCTGGTCCCGACCAGCCCCCAACTCCGTTGCCAGCCACTTGAGTTCGACGCCCAGCGGGTCGGTGGCGGCCCGGTCGAGGACCTTGGCGTACGAGCGGAAGGCGCTGCGCAGCCGGCGGGTGGCGACCCGCATCTGGTGCACCGCGTCGGGCAGGTCGCGCCGGACCGCCGGGTCCAGCTCGACGATCGCCCGCACCTGGGCACGGACGTAGCGGAGCACGACGTCGCCGGCGGTGCGGCGGGGGCGGTCGGCGTCCGCGGCGGCGGGGCGCGCGGCGCCCTCCCGCGCGGCCTCCGGCGAGGTCTCCGCCAGGGCGCGGGCCAGTTTCGACGGGGCGGCGGAGGGGCGCGCGCCGGCCCCGGTCAGCACCCGCTCGACCTCGTCCAGCAGCTTCTGCCCCGCGCCGCGCCCGCTCCCGGGGGCCAGCTCGACCTCGATCTCCCGCCAGCGGGCCGTGCGCGCCGCCCCTTCCGGGTGCAGCCGACGGGCCCGTACGTCGTCCACCGCGACCTCGGCGAGCGGACGGCCGGCGGCATCTTCGAGGTCGTGGACCGTGCGCCGGGTCCGCAGCCGGACGAGGGGGATCAGCGGGGCGTCGCGGGTCCGGGAGCGGACCAGCGCGGTCAGCTCGCGGGGCGGGGCGTCGGAGAGCGGGGCGCGGATCTCGTCGCGCACCGCGCCGGTGACCTCGGGGAGCGCGACCGGGAGTTTGAGGTGCCAGCCCGCGTCGGTGCCGCCGGTGCGCCGGCGCAGGGTGATGCCGTCCGCGGCGAGGCGCTGGTCCGCGGTGTCGTAGTAGACGGCGTCCAGGGCCCGGGTGCCGCGCTCCGTCACGGTCGCGACCCGGCCGGCGCGGGTCAGGTCGGGCAGGTGGTCGGCGTCGATCCGGGTGGCCGCGCCCGTCTCGGCCATCTCGTATTTCCGCTCGATCTCCCGCACGGTGTCGGCCATGCATCGAATCTAGTCAGCCACCACGACCCCGACCAGCCGTCCGACACCGGTCCGCGCCCGGAACGGGTGGCATCGCCGACACACGGTGTCTTACGGTGTGTGACAGGACGCCCACACAGCGTGGTAACCGTCTCGATCGACACCGGGAGAAACCGTGCACCCCGACACCGCAGCCCTCGCCCGGCCGCCCCTCCGCGTCGCGGCCGGAGCGCGCCCGTACCTGCTCACCGCGGCGAGCCGGCCCAGCGTCCCGAAGACCGCCCGCGACTTCGTCCGGGCCCTGCTGCGGCACGGCCCGCTCGCCGCCCTCCGGGACACCGCCGTCCTGCTCACCTCGGAGGCGGTCACCAGGGCCCATCTGCGCACCCCCGGCTCCGCGGACATCCTGCTGCGGGTGCTGACCGCGGCGCACGGCCTGCGGATCAGCGTGCACGACGAGGGCGCGGCGGTGATCCCCGCGCCGTCCTCCGAGGGCCTCCGACGGTCCCCCGGCCCCGACCTCGCTCGACCGGGAGGAGCCCCCTGGGTGCCCGGCGACCGGGACCCCGCGCACGGGCTGCTGCTGATCAGCCGGCTCGCCGACGACTGGGGGACGACCCCGTTCGAGGGGCCGCCGCACACCACGTCCCTGTGGTTCGAACTGCGCACCGGACGCTGACCCCGCGGCGGTGCCGCGCGGTCAACGGGACGCGGAGACCGGGCGCTGGACGCGGATCGACTGCAGCAGACCGATGGCGATCCACACCGCGAACATCGAGGTGCCGCCGTAGGAGACGAACGGCAGCGGCAGACCGGTGACGGGCATGATGCCCAGGGTCATCCCGATGTTCTCGAACGCCTGGAAGGCGAACCACGCGATGATACCGGCGGCCACGATCGTGCCGTAGAGCTCGCCGGTCTCGCGGGCGATCCGGCAGGCGCGCCACAGCACCACGCCGAGCAGGAGGATGATCAGGCCCGCGCCGAGGAAGCCGAGTTCCTCGCCGGCGACGGTGAAGATGAAGTCGGTCTGCTGCTCGGGGACGAACTGGCCGGTGGTCTGGCTGCCGTGGAAGAGGCCGGAGCCGGTCAACCCGCCACCGCCGATGGCGATCCGGGCCTGGTTGGTGTTGTAGCCGACGCCGGCCGGGTCCAGGCTCGGGTTGGCGAACGCGGCGAACCGGGCGATCTGGTACGCGTCCAGCAGCCCGAGCTGCCAGATGGCCACGCAGCCGACGACACCGGTGCCGAGCAGGCCCAGGATCCAGCGGTTGGAGCAGCCGCTGGCGAGCAGCACGCCGAGGATGATGGCGCCGAGCACCATCACCGAGCCGAGGTCGGGCATCAGGAGGATCACGCCCACCGGGATGGCGGCCAGCCCCAGGGCCTGGACGACGGTGCGGTGGTCGGGGTGCGGGCGGTCGCCGGCGTCGACCCGGGCCGCCAGGATCATCGCCATGCCCAGGGTGATGGTGATCTTGGTGAACTCGGCGGGCTGGAGCGAGAAGCCGCCGGGGATCGCGAGCCACGAACGGGAGCCGTTGATGGTGGCGCCCAGCGGCGTCAGCACCAGCACCGCCAGCAGCACCGAGGCGCCGAACAGCACCGGGACGGCGCCGCGCAGGGTGCGGTGGCCCAGCCAGATGGTGCCGCCGGCCAGCGCGATGCCGATGGAGGTGTTCAGCAGGTGGTGGACGAAGAAGAAGTACTCGTCGCCCTTGTTGAGTTCGGTGCGGTTGCGGGTCGCCGAGAAGACCAGGATCGATCCCATCAGGGACAGCACCAGGCAGGACAGCAGCAGTATCCAGTCCAGTCTGCGCACCACGGAGTCACGCGCCGTCAGCCGGCCCCAGACGCCTTGGTCCGGGGCGTAGCGGCGGACGGAGAAGGTCCGGGAGAAGAGCGGCGTGGTCACTGCTGGGGGCTCCCGGAGGGGGACGGCGACGGGTCGGCCGGCGGCTTGATGGGCGGCGAGAGGATGGTGCCGTCGCTCTCGATCTTGGGCAGCTTGCTCTCCGGCCTGGGGAGCAGCGCGGCCTTGTCGTCGATCTCGCCCTTGTCGTTGACGCCGTAGAGCGCGTTGTAGATGTTGCGGACGGCCGGGCCGGAGGCGCCGGAGCCGGTACCACCCTGGGAGATGGTCATCACGATCGCGTAGTCCTTGGTGTACGTCGCGAACCACGAGGTGGTCTGCTTGCCGTAGACCTCGGCGGTACCGGTCTTGGCGTGCATCGGGATCTTGTCCTGCGGCCAGCCCTGGAAGCGCCAGGCGGCGGTGCCCCGCTCGGTGACGCCCTGGAGCGCGGCGTCGATCTGCCGGAGGGTCTGCGGGGTGTCCGGCAGATGGCCGTGCGACTTCGGCCGGATCGTCTGCACCGACTTGCCGTCGGGGCTGACGATGGCCTTGCCGACGGTGGGGTTGTAGAGGGTGCCGCCGTTGGAGAGCGCCGCGTAGATCGTCGCCATCTGGATCGGGGTGACGAGGGTGTCGCCCTGGCCGATGGCGTAGTTGATCGAGTCGTAGGCGTGCAGCTTCATGCCTTCGAGGCAGTTCTCCCGGGCGAGCTTGGAGACGTAGTCATTGGCGTCCTTGGGGTGCGCGCACCAGCTGTCCTTGTTGGCCTTCCAGAAGGCGGTCTTCCACTGGCGGTCGGGGACCCGGCCCTTGACCTCGTTGGGGAGGTCGACGCCGGTCTCCTTGCCGAGGCCGAACTGGTGGGCGGTCTTGTAGAACCAGTCGCGGGGGTCCTGGACGGGCTTGTCGCCGCCGTCCTTCTTCCACTCCTCGTGGCCGAGCCGGTAGAAGACGGTGTCGCAGGAGACCTCCAGCGCCCGCCCCAGGCTGATGTCGCCCTGCGACTCGCCCTCGAAGTTCCGGAAGACCTGGCCGCCGATGCTGTACGAGCTGGTGCAGGGGTAGTGGCCGTCGAAGGGGTAGCCGGCGTTGACCGCGGCCGAGGTCGAGATGACCTTGAAGATCGAGCCGGGGGCGGCCTGTCCCTGGATGGCGCGGTTGAGCAGCGGGTAGTTGGAGTCCTTGCCGGTCAGCTTGGCGTAGTCCTTGCCGGAGATCCCGCCGACCCAGGCGTTGGGGTCGTAGGTGGGGTTGGAGGCCATCGCCACCACCCGGCCGGTCTTCGCCTCCAGGACGACCACGGCACCCGAGTCGGCCTTGTAGTTGGTGCCGGTGTTCCGGTCCACCTGGGTGCGGGCGTCCTTCATGGCCTTGTCGAGCTGCTGTTCCGCTATGGCCTGGACGCGGGCGTCGATGCTGGTGACCAGGGTCGAACCGGCCTGGCCCTTGTCGCTGTTGGCCTGCCCGATGACCCGGCCGAGGTTGTCGACCTCGTAGCGGGTGACGGCGGCCTTGCCGCGCAGGAAGGTGTCGTACTGCCGCTCCAGACCGGACCGGCCGACCTGGTCCGAGCGCAGCAGCGGCGAGGCGCCGTTCTTGGCCCGCTGGATCTCCTCGTCGGTGACCGGCGAGAGGTAGCCGAGGACCTGGGCGGTGTTGGACTTGCCGAGCGCCGGGTAGCGGCGGACGGCGGTGGGCTGGGCGCTGATGCCGGGGAAGTCCTCGGAGCGCTCGCGGATCTGCAGGGCCTGCTGGGTGGTGGCCTTGTCGGTGATCGGGATCGGCTGGAAGGGCGAGCCGTTCCAGCAGGGCTGCGGGGTCTTGGAGTCGCAGAGCCGGACCTTGTTGCGGATCTCCTGCGCGGGCATGCCCAGCACCTTGGCCAGCCGGGCGAGCACGGCCTTGCCGTCGTCCTTCATCTTCAGCAGGTCGGTGCGGCTGGCGGAGACCACGAGCCGGGTCTGGTTGTCGGCCAGCGGCACGCCGCGGGCGTCGAGGATGGAGCCGCGGGTGGCGGGCTCGATGACCTGCTGGACGTGGTTGGACCTGGCCTTGGCCGCGTACTCCTGGCCGTTGCGGATCTGGAGATACCACAGCCGGCCGCCGAGCGTCGCCAGCAGTGAGAAGACCAGGATCTGGATGGCGACCAGCCGGATGGTGACGCGGGAGGTCTTCCCCGTCTCCGGAATGTTGCTCACAGGCGCTTGACCCCCTTGATGCCCTTGACCCCCTTGGTGCGTCCGCCACGGGCCGGCTTGGGAACCCGGCCGGTGCGGATCGCCTTCATCGCGTTGCGGCTGGCTTTGAGGCCGGTGCCGGTCGTGAGCCAGCCCCCGGTCCACGTACCGACCCCACCGGAGCGGCCGTCGCCGCGCCCCCAGCCGTGCCGACCGAGGCCGCCGGCGGTGCCGCCGGCGTCGGTGGCCAGCGGATCGTGCTCCGTCCTGCGCGCCAGCGCCATCACCAGCGGAACGGTGAAGGGGGCGAGCAACAGGTCGTAGAGCGTGGCGCTGAGCAGCAGCCCGACCAGGCCGACGTGTCGGGCGGCGGTGTCGCCGACCAGGGAGCCGACCCCGGCGTACATCAGCGTCGAGCCGATGGCCGCGCCGATCACGACCACCAGCGGCAGGGTCGCCGAGCGGTGCTGGCCGTTGTCCGGCTTGGTCAGGCCCGCGACGTAGCCGATGACGCACAGGACCAGGGCGTAGCGGCCGATGGCGTGGTCGGCGGGCGGGGCGAGGTCGGCCAGCAGCCCGGCGCCGAAGCCGATGAGCGAGCCGCCGACATGGCCGTAGACCAGGGCCAGGCCGACCACGACCAGCAGCAGCAGATCCGGTACGGCGCCCGGCAGTTGGAGTCTAGCGAGGATGCTGACCTGGATGATCAGGGCGACCACCACCAGCGGGGTGGCGAGCAGGATCCGGTTGATGCGCATCGGTCAGCTCCTGGGTGAAGCGCTCTCGGAGGGGGTGGCCGTGACGGTGACCGTCGGCGTCGGCCTGGGCTTGACCGGGGGCGGTAGGACGGTGTCCCGCGGGTCCTTGCGGGGCGGCTGGACGACGACGCCGACGACGTCGAGCGACGAGAAGGAAACGAACGGCCGGACCTGGAGGGTGCGGGTCAGATCGCCGTTGAGCGGCTCGACCTTGGTGACCGTGCCGACCGGCACCCCGGGCACGAACGGCTTGTCCTTGCTGGAGCCGAAGGTGACCAGCCGGTCGCCCTTCTTGACGTCGGCCCGGCCGTTGAGCAGCTCGACGCGGAGCGAGCGGACGCCCTGGCCGTTGGCGAAACCGATCTCGTTGGTCTTCTCCATCCGGGTGCCGACGGTGAACTCCGGGTCGGCGGCGAGCAGCACGGTGGAGGTGTGCGGGGTGACGGTGGTGATCCGACCGACCAGCCCGTCGCCGTTGAGGACGGTCATGTCGCGGGCGATGCCGTCGCTGCTGCCGGCGTCGATGGTGACGGTCCAGGAGAAGCCCTGCGCGGACCCGATGGCGATGACCTCGGCGCCCTTGATCGCGTACTGGCCGGTGGCCGCGGTCTTGAGGATCTTGTCGAGTTCGGCGGCGCGGTTGCGGTTGCGGTCCGGGGAGCCGAGCTTGAGCTTCAGTGCGGCGTTCTGGTGTTCCAGCTCGCTGATGCGGTTGTGCCGGTCGCCGGAGTCGCGTACCGCGCTGACGGCGTTGCCGACCGGGTTGACGACGCGGGCCACGCCGCGCTCCACCGGGCCGAAGGCGGAGGCGGCGGCTTGCCGGGCACCGTCGAGCGGGGACTGTTCGCCGCCTCGGATATCGACCGTGATCAGCGCGAACGCGATCGCGACCAGCAGCACCAGCAGCAGCCGGCTCTCTCGTGTGTCCCTCACGTGCGGCGGCCGTGTCCTTCCTCGTAGGACCGGCCGGCTGCGGGCCCCGCCGGTCTCGTTCGGGGGTTGAGCATTGTGCCTTGCTGTGACGGCGCGGTGGTGAAGCGTCAGTGCACCGTGTCTGTGGGGGCGTTGCGTATGGGCCGACGATCCGCCGGACGGAGCGGCCGTTTCTCTATGCTGCCCGGCCCGCGCGAACGTCGTGTGACGTCCGCGCGACGGGCCGGGACCTGGTGGGTCAGCGGCGCGGCTGGGAGTCCAGGACCTGCTGGAGCGCCTCGAACTCCTCGACGCACTTGCCGGAACCGAGCGCGACGGAGTCGAGCGGGTCCTCGGCGATGTGGATGGGCATGCCCGTCTCACGGCGCAGCCGCTCGTCGAGGCCGCGCAGCAGTGCACCGCCACCCGTCAGAACGATGCCGCGGTCCATCACGTCACCGGAAAGCTCCGGCGGGCACTTGTCGAGGGTCGTCTTGACCGCGTCGACGATGGAGTTGACCGGCTCTTCGATGGCCTTGCGGACCTCGGCGGCCGAGATGACGACGGTCTTCGGCAGGCCGGAGACCAGGTCGCGGCCGCGGATCTCGGTGTGCTCGTCCTGCTCCAGGTCGTACGCCGAACCGATGGTGATCTTGATGGACTCGGCGGTGCGCTCGCCCAGCAGGAGGCTGTACTCCTTCTTGATGTGCTGGATGATCGCGTTGTCCAGTTCGTCGCCGGCGACCCGGATGGACTGGGCGGTGACGATGCCGCCGAGCGAGATGACCGCGACCTCGGTGGTGCCGCCGCCGATGTCCACGACCATGTTGCCGGTGGCCTCGTGGACGGGCAGGCCCGAGCCGATCGCGGCGGCCATCGGCTCCTCGATGATGTGCACCTGGCGGGCACCGGCCTGGGTGGACGCCTCGATGACCGCGCGGCGCTCAACTCCCGTGATACCGGAGGGAACGCAGACCACGACCCGCGGACGGGCCAGATAGCGCCGCTTGTGGATCTTGAGGATGAAGTAGCGGAGCATCCGCTCGGTGATCTCGAAGTCCGCGATCACACCGTCCTTCAGGGGCCGTACGGCGACGATGTTGCCGGGGGTCCGGCCGATCATCTTCTTCGCCTCGGCGCCGACCGCGAGGATGCCGCCGGTGTTGGTGTTGATGGCCACGACCGACGGTTCGTTGAGGACGATGCCCCGGCCCCTGACGTACACCAGCGTGTTGGCGGTCCCGAGGTCGACAGCCATGTCACGGCCGATGAACGACATGTTGTTCCCCATGAGGATACGTCTGGCCTTCCCAACTGGAGCGAATGCTTACTTTGAGGTCGGCAGGAGGTGATGCGCTGTGAGGCGCGGAAGCCCCCATCGTAGTTCGTAGTGTTACCCACTCGAACACGGCGGGAGGCCGTTCCGCCATTGTCAGCCGTACACGCACCCGCCCCCCTTAATGGTGACGTCGTGTCGCGGGAACGCGTTCCCCCGCTCGCGGCGAATACACCGAGGGGCGACCGATGATTTCACCGGTCGCCCCTGGTCACAAGGGGGTTGGCCGTTGACTTCGGATCAAGAAATCCCGGGGAAGAAAATCTTGATCTCGCGCTCGGCGGACTCTTCGGAATCCGAGGCGTGGATGAGATTTTCTCGGGTGATCGTTCCGAAGTCCCCACGAATGGACCCACTCGGCGCGGCAATCGGGTCAGTGGGACCGGCCAGCGCGCGGACACCCTCGATGACCCGCTCGCCCTCGACGACCAGCGAGACGACCGGCCCGGAGGACATGAAGTCCACCAGCGGCTCGTAGAAGGGCTTGCCGACGTGCTCGGCGTAGTGCTGCTCCAGCACCCCGCGGTCGAGGGTGCGCAGTTCCAGCGCGGTGATCGTCCAGTTGGCCTTGCGCTCGATGCGACGGATGATCTCGCCGACCAGGCCGCGCTTGACGGCGTCGGGCTTGAGGAGGACGAGGGTGCGCTGGCTCACGAAGGGACTCCCTGTATCTGAACGACGGTCAGCGGTGCCAGGCTATCGCCTGGGTACGGGGCGTACGCTGCCGGCTTCCCTACCGTGGGAGTTCGCCGCGTTGCGCCTGCGGCGGGGCCGCCTCGTGCGTTGCCGGGTGCGGCGCCGTTTCGCCTGGCGGCGGGCGGTGCCGCTGCGCGGGGCTGTTCGGCAGCGGTGCCGGGGCTGCGGGGCAGGGGTGAGCCGGACGTAAAGCGCAGCAGTCCGGCTCACCCCTGCCCCGCAGCCCCGTCCCCTTCCGTCGTGGGTGGGGAAAAGCAGGTCCGTGGGCTCAGGTCGTGGGTGCGGACTCGGCCGCGAACCGTGCCTTCGCCTCGTCCACCTTGCGGCCGAAGTGGACCGAGGTCCACCACAGGGCGGCGAAGACCGCGCCGAGGAAGAACATCGTGGGCACGACCAGGCCGCTGGCGATCAGCGCGATCTGCAGCGCCCAGCCGAGCTGTACCCCGCCGGGGCGGGTCAGCATCCCGCACAGCAGCAGGCTCAGCAGCATCGCGATGCCGCTGACGATCCAGATGGTGGCCCGGGAGATGTCGGTGAGCTGCATCGCGACCAGACCGGCGAAGCCGATCACGAAGAACTCCCCTATCAGGGTGCTGGCACACAGCGTGCGCATGGTCAGTTCCCTCCCAGGAGCAGCCGGGCCTCGCCGACCGTGATCACCGAGCCGGTCACCAGCACACCGGCGCCGGAGAACTCGCCCTCCTCCTCGGCGAGGGTGATCGCCGCCTCCAGGGCGTCGTCCAGCCGCGGCTCGACCTGGACCCGCTCGGCGCCGAAGATCTCCACGGCGATGGCGGCCAGCTCGTCCGGATCCATCGCACGCTGGCTGGAATTCCGCGTCACCACGACCTCGGCGAAGATCGGCTCGAACGCCTCCAGGAAGCCCCGGACGTCCTTGTCGTCGCTGGCGCCGACGACGCCGATCAGCCGGCTGAAGCCGAACGCCTCGCTGACCGTCTCGGCCGCCGCCCGGGCACCGCCCGGATTGTGCGCGGCGTCCAGCACGACGGTGGGGCTGCGCCGGACCACCTCCATCCGGCCGGGCGAGCTGACCGCGGCGAACGCGGAGCGGACGGTGTCGATGTCGAGGGTGCGGGCGTGGTCGGAGCCGACGCCGAAGAACGCCTCGACGGCGGCGAGCGCGACCGCGGCGTTGTGCGCCTGGTGGGCGCCGTGCAGCGGGAGGAAGACCTCCGGATACTCGCCGCCGAGCCCGCGCAGGGTCAGCATCTGGCCGCCGACCGCCACCTCGCGGGAGAGCACCCCGAACTCCATGCCCTCGCGGGCGACCGTGGCGTCCACCTCGACCGCGCGCTTGAGCATCACCGCGGCGGCGTCCACCGGCTGCTGGGCCAGTACGACCGTCGCGTCCTTCTTGATGATCCCGGACTTCTCGCCGGCGATCTGCTCGGGCGTCTCGCCCAGCCGGTCGGTGTGGTCCAGCGAGATGGGGGTGATCACGGCGACGTCGCCGTCGATGACGTTGGTCGCGTCCCAGGTGCCGCCCATGCCGACCTCGACGACCGCGACGTCCACCGGGGCGTCGGCGAACGCGGCGAACGCCATCGCGGTCAGCACCTCGAAGAAGGAGAGGCGGTAATCCTGCTGCCCGTCGACCATCTCCACGTACGGCGCGATGTCGCGGTAGGTCTCGATGAAGCGCTCGGCGGAGATCGGGCTGCCGTCCAGGCTGATCCGCTCGGTGACGGACTGGACGTGCGGGCTGGTGTAGCGGCCGGTGCGCAGCTCGAAGGCGCCGAGCAGGGCCTCGATCATGCGGGCGGTGCTGGTCTTGCCGTTGGTCCCCGTGATGTGGATGGAGGGGTAGGCGCGCTGCGGCGAGCCCAGGACGTCCAGCAGCGCGGCGATGCGCTCGATCGACGGGTCGAGTTTGGTCTCGCCCCAGCGGCCGCCCAGCTCCTCCTCGACGGCGCGCAGCGCGCGGTCGATCTCCGGGTCGGCGGGGCGGGCCGGGACCTGCTCCCCCTGCGGCGGCCCGGCCTGCGCGCGCAGGGTCCGGCTGCCGGCCTCGATCACGGCGAGATCGGGGTCGCGTTGCGTCTCGGCCTCGACCATCTCGTCGAAGGCTTCGGTCGGGTCGGGAGTCGGGTCGGGATCGTCGTTCTGGGGGCGCTCGCTCACGACGACAAGTCTACGAGGCACCACCGACAACGGGCCTGCGCCGCCCCCGCGCCGCTCACCGCCCGGCCCGCGCCCGGATCGCCGCCCCGGTCAGGACAGCGCCGCCTGCATCATCGCCTTGGCGATCGGGGCGGCCAGGCCGTTGCCGGAGACCTCGTTGCGGGCCGCGTGCCCGTCCTCGACCATGACGGCGACCGCGACCTGGTGGCCCTTGCCGTCGTCCGCGTACGAGACGAACCAGGCGTAGGGGGTGCCGCTGTTGTCGACGCCGTGCTGGGCGGTGCCGGTCTTGCCGCCGACGGTCACCCCGTCGATCTTCGCGTTGGACCCGGTGCCCTTGTCCACCACCGTCTGCATCGCCGAGCGCAGCTGGGCGGCGGTCCGGCTCGACATCGCCGTGCGGTAGGTCCTGGGGTCGTTCTGCTGGACGGTGTTGCCGCCGCCGTCGGTGAGCTTGTCGACCATCTGCGGGGCCTTCAGGTCGCCCCCGTTGGCGATCGCCGAGGCGACCATCGCCATCTGGAGCGGGGTGGCCTGGTCGTCGAACTGGCCGATGCCGGAGAGCGCGGTCTGCGCCTGGTCCATGTCCTTGGGGTAGACGCTCTTGGTGGCGCGCACCGGGACGTCCATCTTGGCGTCGTTGAAGCCGAACTTCTCGGCCTGCGCCCGCACCTTGTCCTTGCCCAGGTCGACGGCCATCTTCGCGAAGACGGTGTTGCAGGAGTACTGGAGCGCGGTGCGGATGGTGGCGTTCTTGCAGGGCGCCGAGGCGCTCTCGTTGGTCAGCTGGGTGCGGGTGTTGGGGAGGGTGTACGGGTCGGGGCTGTCGGTGGGCTGGTCCACCGAGGAGTACAGGCCGTTCTCCAGCGCGGCGGCCGCGACCACCAGCTTGAAGGTGGAGCCGGGCGGCAGCGGCTGGCGCAGCGCGCGGTTGAGGTTCGGCTGGCCGGCGTCGTTCGTCAGGGACTGCCACGCCTTCTGGTCGGCGGTGGAGGAGCCGGCGAACTTCCCCGGGTCGTACGACGGGGTGCTGACCATGCCCAGGACCCGCCCGGTCGCCGGGTCCAGCGCGATGGCCGCGCCGGTCTTTTCGCCGAGCGCCTCGTAACCGGCCTTCTGCACCTTGGCGTCGATGGTGGTGGCCACGTCGCCGCCCTTGGGGCGCTCGTGCAGCAGGGTGTCGGCGGGGTTCTGGAGCCGGCTGTCGGCGCCGCCGAGCAGTTCGCCGTAGAGGCTCTCCAGCTGGGTGCTGCCGAAGATCTGCGAGGAGAAGCCGGTGACCGGGGCGTAGAGCGCGCCGTCCTTGTAGGTCCGCTTGTACTTGAGCGAGGAGGAGGTGGCGGCGGAGCCGGTGATCGGCTGGCCGTCGACGAGGATGTTGCCCAGCGGCGCGGAGTACTTGGCGATGTTCACCCGGGGGTTGTGCGGGTCCTCCCGGTAGTCGCTGGCCTTGGCGCCCTGGATCCAGGTGGCCCAGACCATCAGCACCAGGACCAGCGCGAGGCAGAATGCCGAGACCCGTCGCAGGGGTTTGTTCATGGGCGCGGCTCCTCGGGGCTGGGGACGGGCACCGGACATGCGTTTCCGCCGAACTCCGGCATTCCGGTCCACGGTGCCTCGCCTTCATGAGAGCGTCATGAGAACCGCGTACCACCAGGATGTGAGCGATCGGACCGTCGGACGGGACAACCTTTCCGCCGCTCGATGCCCTCTTGCACGGCGGGGTCTGGAACGGCCACGGACCGTGTGGCCACGGTGTACGTGAAAAGTGCGGGAAAGCAGGAGCTGAAGAGGCGTGCCGGCAATCAGTCAGCGGATGCATTTGGTGTTGCTCACCGGGTGGACCGTGCTGTGGTTCTTGATCGTGGAGCCGCACGGCGGCTTCTCCTGGCACTACCTGCGCACCGGCGGCGAGCTGATATACCAGGGCAGCTCCGGCGACGGCACCGGCGGCCTCAACCTCTACGCGCACCACCCCGAGCTCCAGATGGGGCCGATCAGCTTCCTGACGGCCGGGCTGTTCAACCCGTTCCCCGAGGCCACCGGCCAGTTCCTCGCCGCGGCCCTGATGTCCGCGCTGGGCCTGGTGATCCTGGTGCTGGCCGGCCGCAGCGCCGCCCACCACTTCCTGGGCACCGGCACCAACCACCAGCGGCTGCGGCAGCGGGTGCTGATCGCCGGGCTGGCCTTCATCCCCATGTGGATCGAGGTCGCGGTCCGCTTCGGGCACCTCGACGACGTCCTGGCGCTGTTCTTCACCGCCCTCGCGGTCCGCGCCGTCACCCGCGGCAACGCCGCCCTGACCGGTGTCTTCCTGGCGCTGGCGATGGACTCCAAGCCGACCGCGCTGGCCTTCGTCCCGCTGCTGCTGGCGCTCCCCCGGGACAAGTGGCTCAAGGCCGGCCTGTGGTGCGCCGGACTGGTCGCCGTCGCCTGGTTGCCGTTCTTCCTCGGCGACGCCCAGTCCTTCGCCGCCGCCAAGTTCGCCATCCCCAACCAGCCGGCGTCCGCGCTGCGCTGGCTGGGCGCCGACGACCCCGAGACGCCCGGCTGGGTCCGTCCCGCGCAGTTCGCCCTCGGGCTGGTGCTGGGCGGGCTCGCGGTCTGGCGGGGCCGCTGGGCGGCGGTGGTGCTGCTGGGCGCCAACGCCCGGATCGTGCTGGACCCCAGCGTCTACACGTACTACACCGCCTCGGTGCTGCTCGGCACCCTGCTGTGGGACGTCATCGGGCAGCGCCGCCTGGTGCCCTGGTGGAGCTGGCTGGCGCTGCTCATCCTCTACGGCAGCGTCTTCGCCGTCCCGGACGACTCCGCGCGGGGCCTGATCCGGCTGGCGTTCGTGGCGGCCTCCACGGCGTACGTGCTGCTGTGGCCGGTCCGGGAGCGGGGCGACCGCGGCGGGCGGCGGGGACGCCGCAGGCCCCCCGCCCATACGGACGAGGGGCCTGCGGAGGAGGTCACGGGCCCCGGCGGGTGGCCGGGGCCGGGGCCGACTACGCCGTGGGCAGGGCCGCCAGCTGCGCGGTGATCCGCTCGATGTCGGCCTCGGCGGCCGCCTTGCGGGTCCGGATCTTCTCCTTGACCTGCTCGGGGGCCTTGGCGAGGAACGCCTCGTTGCCGAGCTTGGCGGTGGTCTGGGCCAGCTCCTTCTCGGCCACCGCCAGGTCCTTCGCGAGCCGCTTGCGCTCCGCCTCGACGTCGATCGCACCGGACAGGTCCAGGGCGACGGTGGCGCCGGCGACCGGCAGGGACGCGGTGGCGGTGAAGTCCTCGCCGGCCGGCTGAAGGCGCAGCAGCGACCGCATCGCGGCCTCGTGCGACGCCAGCGCCGTACCGGTCAGGTCCAGCCGCGCGGGGACCTTCTGGCCCGGCTGCAGGCCCTGGTCGGAGCGGAACCGGCGGACCTCGGTGACGACCTGCTGGACGGTCTCGATCTCCCGCTCGGCCGCCGCGTCCCGGAAGCCGCCCGGGGCGTCCGCCCCAGGAACGACCACAGCCCGCGGCCACTCGGCGATGACCACCGACTCGCCGCCGGTCAGGGTCGTCCACAGCGTCTCGGTGACGAACGGCACGACCGGGTGCAGCAGCCGCAGGGTGACGTCCAGGACCTCGCCCAGCACGCGGCGGGAGGCGTCGGCGGCCGGGCCGCCCGCCATGAACGTCGTCTTGGACAGCTCCACGTACCAGTCGAAGACCTCGTCCCAGGCGAAGTGGAAGAGGGTGTCCGACAGCTTGGCGAACTGGTAGTCGTCGTAGTACGCGTCGACCTCGGCGACGACCGAGTTGAGCCGGGAGAGGATCCACCGGTCGGTCGCCGACAGCTGCTCGGCGGGCGGCAGTTCGCCCTCGACCGTCGCGCCGTTCATCAGCGCGAAGCGGGTGGCGTTCCAGATCTTGTTGGCGAAGTTGCGGGAGCCCTGCACCCAGTCCTCGCCGATCGGGACGTCGACGCCGGGGTTGGCACCGCGGGCGAGCGTGAACCGCACCGCGTCCGACCCGTAGGTGTCCATCCAGTCCAGCGGGTTGACCGCGTTCCCGAAGGACTTGGACATCTTCTTGCCGAACTGGTCGCGGACCATGCCGTGCAGCGCGATGGTGTGGAACGGCGGGGTGCCGTCCATCGCGTACAGCCCGAACATCATCATCCGGGCGACCCAGAAGAAGAGGATGTCGTAGCCGGTGACCAGGACGGAGTTCGGGTAGAACTTCGTCACGCTCGGGGTCTGCTCGGGCCAGCCCAGCGTGGAGAACGGCCACAGACCGGACGAGAACCAGGTGTCGAGGACGTCGGTGTCCTGGTGCCACCCCTCGCCGGTGGGCGCCTCCTCGTCGGGTCCGACGCAGACGACCTCGCCGTTCGGCCCGTACCAGACCGGGATGCGGTGGCCCCACCACAGCTGCCGCGAGATGCACCAGTCGTGGAGGTTGTCGACCCAGCCGAAGTACCGGGACTCCATCTCCTTGGGGTGGATCGCGACCTTGCCGTCGCGGACCGCGTCACCGGCGGCCTTCGCCAGCGGGCCGACCTTGACCCACCACTGCATCGACAGCCGCGGCTCGATGGTGGTCTTGCAGCGCGAGCAGTGCCCGACGGAGTGGGTGTACGGGCGCTTCTCGGCGACGATCCGGCCCTCGGCGCGCAGCGCGCCGACGATCGCCGACCGGGCCTCGAAGCGGTCCAGCCCCTGGAACGGTCCGTGCGCGGTGATCACGCCGCGCTCGTCGAGGACGGCCAGGTTGGCCAGGCCGTGCCGCCGGCCGATCTCGAAGTCGTTCGGGTCGTGCGCCGGCGTGACCTTGACCGCACCGGTGCCGAACTCCGGGTCGACGTGCTCGTCCGCGACGACCGGGATCCGCCGGCCCGTCAGCGGCAGCTCGATCTCGGTACCCACGAGGTGGGCGTACCGCTCGTCCTCGGGGTGGACCGCTACGGCGGTGTCGCCCAGCATCGTCTCGGCGCGGGTGGTGGCGACGACGATCGAGGCGTCCCCCTCCCCGTACCGGATCGAGACCAGCTCGCCGTCGTCGTCCTGGTACTCCACCTCGATGTCGGAGATGGCGGTCAGACAGCGCGGGCACCAGTTGATGATGCGCTCGGCGCGGTAGATCAGCTCGTCGTCGTAGAGCCGCTTGAAGATCGTCTGGACGGCCTTGGAGAGGCCCTCGTCCATGGTGAAGCGCTCACGGGACCAGGCGACGCCGTCGCCCAGCCGCCGCATCTGCCCGGAGATCTGACCGCCGGACTCGTCCTTCCACTGCCAGACGCGCTCGACGAACGCCTCGCGCCCCAGGTCGTGCCGCGACGCGCCCTCCTTGGCGAGTTCACGCTCGACCACGTTCTGGGTAGCGATACCGGCGTGGTCCATGCCCGGCTGCCAGAGCGTCTCGTATCCCTGCATCCGCTTGCGGCGGGTGAGCGCGTCGATGAGCGTGTGCTCGAAGGCGTGCCCCAGGTGCAGGGAGCCGGTGACGTTCGGCGGGGGGATGACGACGGTGTACGGCGGCTTGTCGCTCTTCTCGTCCGCCTCGAAGTAGCCCCGCTCTACCCAGCGCTCGTACAGCGGCCCCTCTACATCGGCCGGCGTGTACTGAGTCGGCAGTTCGGGGACGCTGTGCTGCTGCTGAGTGTTCTCGGTCACGACCGACAGTGTACGGGCGCCCGTGTAGCGGCTTCGAATCGGTTTCGCCCCCGGGGCCACGGCTGTCAGCGGCGTCGTACAGGATGTCGGCAGCGCATAAACATCACGCCGACGCCCGGACGCCCCGCGCAGCACTCCGGCGTCACCGCAGTCACGAGGGGATCCGCTCCATGAGCTACAACCAGCCGCCTCCGGGCCCGTACGGTCAGCAGCCCCAGCAGCCCGGCCCGTACGGACAGCCGCAGCCGCCCGCCCCGCAGCCCGGCTACGGCTACCCGCAGCAGGGCGGCCAGGTGCCTCCTCAGCAGGGCTACGGATACCCGCAGCAGGCCCCCCAGCAGTTCCCCCAGCAGGCGCCCCAACAGTTCCCGCAGCAGCAGCCCTACGGCCAGCCCGCGCAGCCCAACTACGGCCAGCAGGCACCCTACGGCGGCCAGCAGACCCCCTACGGGATGATCCCCCAGGAGCCGGAGTCCGGCGGCGGCAACGGCAAGAAGATCGGCCTGATCATCGGCGCGGTCGCGGTGGTCGCGGCGATCGGCGTCGGCGCGTACTTCGTCTTCGGCTCGGGCGGCCAGGTCAAGCCGTACACGATCGCGCTGCCGGACAGCTTGCTGAGCGGGCAGTTCCAGAAGGTCCAGAAGCCCGGCAGCGCCGGCGGCGGCGTCGAGGACTTCTCCAATGACAAGGAAGCCAAGGCTCTCGGCATCACCAACAGCAAGGGCGTCCAGGGCAATTACAAGGACCAGAGCGGACTGGCGATGCAAGTCGTCGGCATCTACGGGAACGTCGGCGACCCTCAGGGCACCGTGACCCAGATGTTCGCCAAGATCGACGACAACGTGAAGAAGTCCGCCCGCAACGCCAAGATCGAGGACGTCACGCCGATCACCGAGTTCTCACCCAACGATTTCGACGGCGCGATCATGAAGTGCCGGACGCAGCGGGTCACCGTCTCCGAGGGCGGAGTGACCGTGCCGGTCACCGCCTCCACCTGCATCTGGGGCGACAACAGCGCCATCGGTGTCGTGCAGCAGATGGCCGCGCCCAACCCCAATGGCGGCGGCTCCGCCACCACCCCCAGCGCCGAGCAACTCGCGGACAAGACCGCCAAGGTCCGCAACGAGGTCCGCAAGGAGAAGTGACGCGCACCCGCGTACCAGAACCGCCCGGCAGCAACTGCGCTGCCGGGCGGTTCTGTTGAAGGGGGGAGGCGCGGAGGCGTTACGCGCTCTTCTCCTGGGGTTCGCCCGAGTCGCCGCGGGTGCGGGGGACGAGGGTCGGGTTGACGTTGGAGTGGACCACGTCGGCGGTGATGACGACGCGGGCGACGTCCTTGCGGGACGGGATCTCGTACATCACCGCCTGGAGGACCTCCTCCATGATCGCGCGCAGGCCGCGGGCGCCGGTGCCGCGGAGGATGGCCTGGTCGGCGATGGCCTCCAGGGCCGGGCGGTCGAAGTCCAGCTCCACGCCGTCGAGTTCGAAGAGCCGCTGGTACTGCTTGACCAGGGCGTTGCGCGGCTCGACGAGGATCTGGAGCAGCGCCTCGCGGTCGAGGTTGTGGACCGAGGTGAGGACGGGGAGGCGGCCGATGAACTCCGGGATCATCCCGAACTTCACCAGGTCCTCCGGCATCACGTCCTGGAGCTGGTCCTTGGACTCGATCTCGCGCTTGGAGCGGATCGTGGCGCCGAAGCCGATGCCCTTGGCGCCGGACCGGGCCTCGATGATCTTCTCCAGACCGGCGAAGGCACCGCCGACGATGAACAGCACGTTGGTGGTGTCGATCTGGATGAATTCCTGGTGCGGGTGCTTGCGGCCGCCCTGCGGCGGGACCGAGGCCGTGGTGCCCTCCAGGATCTTCAGCAGCGCCTGCTGGACGCCCTCGCCGGAGACGTCCCGGGTGATCGACGGATTTTCGCTCTTCCGGGCGACCTTGTCGATCTCGTCGATGTAGATGATGCCGGTCTCGGCCTTCTTGATGTCGAAGTCCGCGGCCTGGATCAGCTTCAGGAGGATGTTCTCGACGTCCTCGCCGACATAGCCGGCCTCGGTCAGCGCCGTGGCATCGGCGAAGGCGAAGGGGACGTTGAGCATCCGGGCGAGGGTCTGCGCGAGCAGCGTCTTGCCCGAGCCGGTGGGGCCGAGCAGCAGGATGTTGGACTTGGCCAGCTCGATGCCCTCGTCGCCGCGGCCCGGGCCGTTCTCGCCCGCCTGGACGCGCTTGTAGTGGTTGTACACGGCCACCGAGAGCGCCTTCTTGGCGGGCTCCTGGCCGACGACGTAGCCGTTGAGGAACTCGTAGATCTCGCGGGGCTTGGGGAGTTCTTCCCAGCGCACCTCGGAGGTCTCGGCGAGCTCTTCCTCGATGATCTCGTTGCAGAGATCGATGCACTCGTCGCAGATGTACACACCAGGTCCCGCGATGAGCTTCTTCACCTGCTTCTGGCTCTTTCCGCAGAACGAGCACTTGAGCAGGTCGCCGCCGTCACCGATGCGTGCCACGAGGTGAATCCCCTTCGCCTGGGATCCGCATTGTTCCGCGGACCCGGGAGCTTGCCTATCGACGGTACCTTGCCGGGCCCCCCGTACGGGCCCCCCTTGGACCGACTCGGTTCACTCGGTCCAAGGGGGCAACACTCCGGCGCATTTCGCGAAGATCGCGATCAGACCGAGACGGAGGTCTTCCGCGTCGAGACGATCTGGTCGACCAGACCGTACGCCAGGGACTCCTCGGCGGTCAGGATCTTGTCGCGCTCGATGTCCTCGCGGATCTTCTCGATCGGCGTGGACGAGTGCTTGGCCAGCATCTCCTCCAGCTGCGTGCGCATCCGCTGGATCTCGCGGGCGGCGATCTCCAGGTCGGAGACCTGGCCGCGACCGGTCTCGCTGAAGGGCTGGTGGATCAGGACCCGGGCGTTGGGCAGCGCCATGCGCTTGCCCGGGGTGCCGGCCGCCAGCAGCACGGCCGCGGCGGAGGCCGCCTGGCCCATGCAGACCGTCTGGATGTCGGGCTTGACGAACTGCATGGTGTCGTAGATCGCCGTCAGCGCCGTGAACGAGCCGCCGGGGCTGTTGATGTAGACCGAGATGTCGCGGTCCGGGTCCATCGACTCCAGGCACAGCAGCTGCGCCATGACGTCGTTGGCGGAGGCGTCATCGATCTGCACCCCGAGGAAGATCACCCGCTCCTCGAAGAGCTTCGCGTACGGGTCGTACTCGCGCACGCCCTGCGAGGTGCGCTCGACGAAGCGCGGGACGATATAGCGGGACTCGGCGGCCATGCCGGAGAACTCGGCCTGAGGGCGCTCGTAGAGGCCGCTTCCGGGGAAGTTGATCATCTGGAGGTTCACCGTCCTGGTGGCGAAATGGGGCTGGGGGTCGACTGCGGGACATGGGCCGGGGCTCAGGCCCCGGTGCCGCCCCCGCCCGGAACGCCGGCAGCGGAGGGCATGACGTCGTCGATGAGGCCGTACGCCTTGGCCTCCTCGGCACTGAACCAGCGGTCACGGTCGGCGTCCTTGGTCCACTGCTCCAGCGTCTGGCCGGTGTGCATGGCGGAGAGCTCACCCAGGCGCTTCTTCGTGCGCAGCAGCTGCTCGGCGTGGATCTTGATGTCCGAGGCCGAACCCGCCAGGCCGGCGGAGGGCTGGTGGATCAGGATCTCCGCGTTCGGCAGCGCGAAGCGCTTGCCCGGGGTGCCGGCGCTCAGCAGGAACTGGCCCATCGAAGCGGCGAGGCCCATCGCGATGGTGACCACGTCGTTCTTGATGTACTGCATGGTGTCGTAGATCGCCATGCCGGCCGTGACCGAGCCGCCCGGGGAGTTGATGTAGAGGAAGATGTCCTTTTCCGGGTCAGCGGCGAGGAGCAACAGCTGCGCCGTGATCTTGTTGGCGATGTCGTCGTCGACCGGCTGGCCGAGGAAGATGATCCGCTCGCCGAGCAGCCGGTTGTAGACCTGGTCGCCGAGGCCACCGGAGGTCGGCTCAGCGGCGGCGGAAGGCATCGGGATCGTCACGTGTCCACCTGCTCGTTGTCGGACGGCTCGCGACCGTCTCAGCGTCGTCTTCTGGGCGCGGGGACCTGCGCCGTGTGGTGCGTCCGGCGCGTTCGGAAACTCCCCTGCCCTCGTATCTACGGACCCTAACGCGCAGGTCGGACAACGCCATCCCGCAGCGAGAACTGTTCGCTGTGAGCGCAGGCTCACGGACCGGGATGACGTACGGGCCCGAACACGCTCACGTGCGTGTTCGGGCCCGTACTCACAGCTCGAAGAGCCCGGGGAACCCCCGGACGGCCGGGGCTCAGCCCTCGGTCTTCGGGGCCTCCTCGGCCTTCGCGTCGGTGCCCTCGGCCTCGGCGACGACGGCCTCGGCGGCCTCCGCCTCCTCCTCGTCCTCCAGGTCGACGACCTCACCGTTGGTGTCCTTGACCGTGGCGGCCTCGACGACCACCGCGAGGGCCTTGCCGCGGGCGACCTCGCCCACCAGCATCGGCACCTGGCCACCCTCGACGACCGCCTGGGCGAACTGGTCGGGGCTCATGCCGGAGGACTGCGCACGCCGCATGAGGTGCTCGGTGAGCTCCTCCTGGCTGACGTTGAGCTTCTCCTTGTTGACCAGCTCGTCGAGGACGAACTGGGTCTTGATGCCCTTCTCGGCCTGCTGCTTGGTCTCGGCGTCGAACTCTTCCTCGGTCTTGCCCTGGATCTCCAGGTACTTCGCGAGGTCGAGGCCCATCTGGCCGAGCTGGTGGTGCTCGAGGTTGTGCTTGCGGGTGCGGATCTCGTCCTCGAGGAGCTTCTCGGGGATCGGGACCTCGATCAGGCCGAGCAGCGCCTCCAGGACCTTCTCCTGGGCCTGGGTGGCCTGGTCGAACTTCTTCATCCGCTCCAGGCGCTTGCGGCTGTCCGCCTTGAGCTCGTCGAGGGTGTCGAACTCGCTGGCCAGCTGCGCGAAGTCGTCGTCCAGCTCGGGCAGTTCGCGGGCCTTGACCTCGGTGACGTCGACCTTGACCTCGGCCTCCTTGCCCTGGGCGGAGCCGCCCTTGAGCTCGGAGGTGAAGGTGGCGCTGCCGCCGGCCTCCAGGCCCTTGACGGCCTCGTCGATGCCGTCGAGGAGCTCACCGGAGCCGATGGTGTAGCTGACGCCGTTGGCGATGCCGTCGGCCAGCACCTCGCCGTCGACCTTGGCCTCCAGGTCCACGGTCACCACGTCGCCGTCCTGGGCGGCGCGCTCGACCGGGCTGGTCGAGGCGAAGCGCTCACGCAGCTGCTCCACGGACTTCTCGACGTCCTCGTCCGACACCTCGACGGCGTCGACCTCGACCTCGATGCCGGAGAAGTCCGGGATCTCCAGCTCGGGGCGGATGTCCACCTCGGCGGTGAAGGCCAGCAGCTCGTTGTCCTTGAGCTCGGTGATGTCCACCTCGGGCTGGCCGAGGACGTTCAGCTCGGCCTCGTTGACCGCGTTGGTGTAGAACTTCGGGAGCGCGTCGTTGACGGCCTCCTCCAGCACGGCGCCACGACCGAACCGCTGGTCGATGACGCGGGCCGGGATCTTGCCCTTGCGGAAGCCCTTCACCGTGACCTGCTGGTTGATCTTCTTGTACGCCGCGTCGAGGCTGTCCTTGAGCTCCTCGAAGGGCACCTCGACAGTGAGCCGAACCCGGGTCGGGTTCAGGGTCTCCACGGCGCTCTTCACGGTTCGGTCTCCTTGGGCTGACTTGGGGTTTTGCCTGAGATCCGCCGGCGTCCGGCATGTCCCGGCCCGGCCGATCGCGCCCGGTACAGAGACATACGGGCACGCAGCTTGCATAGTAACCGCAAGGAGGAGGGCACCCACAACGCGATCTTGAACGGTCGCTTATGCCCGCTTTGCGTCACGCGGACGGGTACCTGAAATGGTCGGGGTGGCCGGATTCGAACCGACGACCTTCCGCTCCCAAAGCGGACGCGCTACCAAGCTGCGCCACACCCCGTCGGTGCGACACGTAGGGTACATGGCCGGGGACGGTGTGGCTGCCCGTTGTTCGAGAGCGCGATGCAGTGTGCGCGGCACGGCCTTCACCCGCTACGATGCTCTGCGTGCCGAGGTCCCACCGACCGTGGCGCTCGCGGGCGTAGCTCAATGGTAGAGCCCCAGTCTTCCAAACTGGCTACGCGGGTTCGATTCCCGTCGCCCGCTCCGAAAACGGCCCGGGGCCGGATCGCGGACTTTCCCGATCCGGCCCCGGGTCGCTTTTTTCGCCGGGCGGGGCGAGGCCCGTCGCCCTCCCCGCCGCATTTCCTGTCCGGTCCTGTCCCGCGAATTCCGGGTTCTCGGCAATTCCGCGTTCTGCGCAACTCCGGTTCTCCGCAACTCCGGTGACCGTGCGCCATGGTGGCCCCCTTCGCGCACCGGGGGAATATCGGGTCGGCCTTGTACGGTCGCGTCGGCGCTCAGGTCGCCCCCGTGGTCGCGGTCGGGCCCGCGCCCGTCGCCCGCGCGCGCCCGGAGCGGGGCTTCGCCGTACATCCCGCGCCGCGGCACCGCACCGCGCGCCGGAGGAAGGCACGGAGGCGGCCATCGCCATCGTTTGCGGCGTTCCGCACGACCGGGGTCCACCGGATATCGCGCTGCCGGAGAGCGATGGGGAGCGGGCCGGGCCGGATGCGGTGAAGGAAATTCGCGTGGTGCATTTCCGGGAGATCGTGCGCCGGTGCGGATTCGCTTTCGAGGGCCGCCGGATACCGTTTCGACGAGGGAACCGGGCCGCGGGAAGCGACTCCGGCTCCACCGGTCGGATCGGGGCAACGCCCATAGGCGCTCGCGCAGTTCGACCCCTGGGGCCGGCGCGGGGCACCACGGGTGGACGGCGGGCGGCGCCGGCCCGCCGGGGCCCGCTTTTCCCTGTGCCGGCAGGACATCTGCGCGAGGTGCGCGGTTGGCTAGGGTGCAGCCATGGAGATCTGGATCAACCCCGCCTGTTCCAAGTGCCGTTCCGCCGTGTCCCTCCTCGACGCGGAGGGTGCGGAGTACACCGTGCGGCGCTATCTCGAAGAGCCGCCGAGCACCCAGGAGCTGCGGGAGGTGCTGGAGCGGCTGACGCTGGAGCCGTGGGACATCACCCGCACCCAGGAGGCCGAGGCGAAGGAGCTCGGCCTCAAGGACTGGGGGCGTACGGCGGACGACCGCGAGCGGTGGATCGAGGCGCTGGCGGCGCACCCGCGGCTGATCCAGCGCCCGATCATCACCGCCGACGACGGATCGGCGCTGGTGGGGCGCAGCGAGGATGCCGTGCGTGACGCGCTGGCGCGGACCGGGGGTGGACGGACCCCCTGACGTCCGGCCCGCGAAGCGTGAACCGTTCGGGGCGCGTGCCCTAGAACGAGATGTGGTTGATCGTGTTCGCGATGGAGTTCAGGAACCTGTTGATCGACGGCGCCATGCCGGTCGAGGCGAGGAAGAAGCCGAAGAGTATGGCGACGAACGCCGGCCCGGCCTTGATCGCCTTCTGTCTGATCAGTACGACGAGGATGATCCCCAGCATCAGGACAACTGACAGCGAAAGAGCCACAACTGATCACACCCTCGGTCGGAACGCCTCACCGGCCCTGGGGCATGCCGCGCACACCCCCGGCACCCATCGTGCCATCAACTCCCTGCCCATCGCAGGCGGGTGACGAATCATCGGCCAACGCTTTGCTCGTTCCCGATCGTTCATTCCGCGTCGCTTCCGGTCGGCCCGGCGGACCCTCGCACCCCGCCGGACCGGCCCGCAAAAGCCCCGCACCTCCGCACAACGGGCCCTTCGTTAATGATTTGGTAATCTAAGTATTGACCACTTCTTGACACTGCCTTGACCTGGTGTGCGATCCGGTACGTGCCTGGGCTCACATCGGCGGCGCGTTGACGACCAGGAGGAACGGGCCCATCGGACACGCAGACACCCTGATCGCCATGGGCGGCGCCTTTCTCGCCGCCGCCGTCCTCGCCCGCCTCGGCGGCCGCATCGGACTCCCCACCATCCCCCTGTTCATCCTGGCCGGAATCCTGCTCGGCCCGCACACCCCCGGCATCGTGCTGGTCGCCGACCCGCACGACCTGGAGATGCTCTCGCTGCTCGGTCTGGTGCTGCTGCTCTTCTACCTGGGCCTGGAATTCCACGTCGACGACCTCAAGGCGGGCGGCCGTCGGATGGCGCTGGCCGGCGGCACCTATCTGACGCTGAACGTGGGCGCCGGGCTCGGCTTCGGCTTCGCGCTCGGCTGGGGGACCTCCGAGGCGCTGGTGCTCGCCGGGGTGCTCGGCATCTCCTCGTCCGCGATCGTCACCAAGGTCCTGGTCGACACCGGGCGGCTGGGCAATCCGGAGACCAAGCCGATCCTCGGCATCATCGTCGTCGAGGACATCTTCCTGGCCCTGTATCTGGCCGCGTTGCAGCCGGTGCTCTCCGGGGCCGACTCGCTGGCCGCGGCGGCGCCGGCGGCCGGGAAGGCGTTCGGCTTCCTGCTGCTGCTCGCCGCGGCGGCCCGCTGGGGCACACGACTGGTCGGGCGGCTGATCGCCACCAAGGACAGCGAACTGCTGGTGATCTCCTTCCTGGGCGCCGCCGTGCTGGTCGCCGGGGTCTCCGAGTGGTTCGGGGTCGCGGACGCCATCGGCGCGTTCATGGTGGGGCTGATGCTCGGCGGGACGAGTTCGGGGCCGCGGATCCGCAAGCTGGTGCATCCGCTGCGGGACGCGTTCGGGGCGATCTTCTTCTTCGCGTTCGGGCTCTCCATCGACCCCGGCGACCTGCCGTCCGTCGTGTGGCCGGTGCTGATCGCGGTGGCGCTGACCCTGCTGATGAACGTGCTCGCGGGGCTGGCCGCGGCCCGGATCCACGGCTTCGGTGCCGGGCCGGCCGCGAACATCGCCACCGCGCTGCTGGCCCGCGGCGAGTTCGCGCTGATCCTGGCCACGATGGCGGCGGGCGCCGGACTCGACGAGCGGCTGGCCCCGTTCATCGCCGGCTATGTGCTGATCCTGGCCGTGCTGGGCCCGTTGGCGGCCGGGCGCTCCGGGCTCCTGGCCCGGGTGCTGCCGGGCGGTGGTGCGGGGCGGGGCGCGCCGCCGGGGACCGTCCCGGAGGCCGAGCCGGCGGTCAGCCGTCCCGGGTGATCAGCAGCAGCGCCCGGTCGTCGTTGACGTCCTTGGCGACGGCCTCGATCAGATGCCAGGCGGCGCCGGCGAAGCCGCTGTGCACATAGCGCTCGGCCTCGCCGGTCAGCCGGTCCATGCCCTCGGCGATGTCGCGGTCGGCGGCCTCCACCAGGCCGTCGGTGAACAGCATCAGCACGTCGCCGGGGCGCAGCGTCCCCTTGACCGGGTCGAACTGGGCGCCGTCGTAGACCCCGAGCAGCGGGCCCTCCCCCGTCTTCTCCTCCCAGCGGCCGGTGCCCGCGCTGAGTTGGAGGCCGGGGAGGTGGCCCGCGGAGAACAGCTCGTAGTCGCCGGACTCCAGGTCGAGGACGAGGTGGACGGAGGTGGCGAAGCCCTCGTCCCAGTCCTGGCGCAGCAGATAGCCGTTGGCGGCCGTGAGGAAGCCGTGCGGCGGCAGTGAGCCGAGCAGGCCGCCGAAGGCGCCGGACAGCAGCAGGGCCCGGGACGCCGCGTCCATGCCCTTGCCGGAGACGTCGGTGAGCACGACCTCCAGGATGTTGCCGCCCTGGGTGCGGGAGGCGACCACGAAGTCGCCGGAGAAGGACTGGCCGCCGGCCGGGCGGAGCGCCATCTCGTGGTGCCAGCCCTTGGGGAGCTTGGGCAGCGTGCTCTGCACCCGGATCCGTTCGCGCAGGTCGAAGAGCATGGTGCCGCCGCGCCGCCAGGGCACGCCGACCCGGCTGCGGAACTGCGCGACCAGCAGCCCGGAGAGCCCGACCGCGGCGACGACCAGGACCGTGCCCGGGGTGATCCGGTCCCGCCCCTGGTCGTACGGGCCGAACAGCGCCGCCTCGACGATCAGCGCGGCGGCGGAGGCGGCGTACAGGACCAGGAGGTTGGCCGGTCGCAGCAGCAGTCCGCCGGCGATGATCGGGAGGACCAGCGCGGTCGGCGCGATCCACTCCGGGTGCCAGAGGGTGCCGCCGGCGATGGCCGGGACGGCGACGAGGAGGGCGGCCAGCGCGACCCAGTCGGAGCCGTCGCCGCGGAAGTAGTCGACGCCGGCCTTGCGCATGCCGATGCGGGTCCGGTGCAGCCGTTTGTGCATCCGGGCCCTCAGGCTTTCCGCTCCCGCGCCGCGTGTCATTGTTCTGGGACCTTATCCACCCGTTCGGCGGCGCGTCGATTCGCCGCACGTCACCCCGGGGAATTGCCGGGAATTCGCGTTCGAAATGCGGTCGCGCGGCCGGAGGGCGGGCTGCTAGGGATGCCTCATGACGACAGAGTTGCAGCCGTTGCGGGATGCCGACTGGGATGCCTGGTACGACAAGCTGGACGTGGCGTTCGGCGGGGTCCCGGAGGGGCCGGAGAGGCGTGCGTGGTGGCGTGCCGTCACCGAGATCGAGCGGGCTTTCGCGGTCCGGGACGGCGGCGAGATCGTCGGCACCGGCGGATCGTTCTCGTTCGGACTAACCGTGCCGGGCGGCGCGGAGCTGCCCGTGGCCGGGGTCACGCTGATCAGCGTGCAGCCCACCCACCGGCGGCGCGGGGTGCTGCGCTCGATGATGCGCCACCAGCTGACGGACGTCCACGCGCGCGGCGAGGCGCTGGCGGTGCTGACCGCAACGGAGCCGGCGATCTACGGGCGGTTCGGGTACGGCCCGGCCACCCAGGGGATGTCGATGACCGTGGACACGGTGCGGCTGGCCGCCCCGGACCTGCCGGGCGTGGCCGACGTCCGACTGCGGCTGGTGGACCCGGCGGCCGCGGTGGCCGCGTGCGAGCGGGTCTACGCGCAACTGGTGCCGACCCGGCCGGGGATGCTGGCGCGCCGCCCCCACTGGGAGCGGCTGCCGGTGCTCGACCCGGAGAGCGAGCGGAACGGGGCCGGCCAACTCCAGTGCGTGCTGGCCGAGGTGGACGGCGAGGTGCGGGGGTACGCGCGGTATGCCGTCAAGCCCGATTGGGACCACGCCGGGCCGCGCGGGTCGGTGCTGGTGCGCCACGTCGACGCGCTGGACCCGGTGGCCTACGCCGCGCTGTGGCGCTATCTGTTCGGGATCGACCTGACCGCGTCGGTGGTGGCGCGCGGCCGGCCGGTGGACGACCCGCTGCTGCACCTGGTGGCGGACCAGCGGCGCTGTGAGATCAGGGTGCAGGAGCAGCTGTTCGCCCGGCCGGTGGACGTCGGGGCGGCGCTGGCGGCCCGGACGTACCGGCGGCCGGTGGACGTGGTGCTGGAGGTCGCGGACGACCTCTGCCCGTGGAACGCGGGACGCTGGCGGCTGTCCGGCGACGAGCGTGGGGCGGTGTGCGAGCGGACCACCGACCCGGCCGAACTCGCATTGTCGGTACGGGAGTTGGGCTCGGCCTATCTGGGCGGGTGCACGCTGTCGGCGCTGGCCGGGGCCGGCCGGGTGCGGGAGCTGCGGCCGGGGGCGCTGGCGGCGGCGTCGCAGGCGTTCGGGTCCGACCTGGCGCCGTGGCTGCCGCACGGGTTCTGACCGGTTGCGGCCGGGCCCGCCGGTGCCCTCAGGGGCGGGCGGCGGCGGGCTGGCACACGGGGCACCAGAAGAGGTTGCGGGCGGCCAGGCCGGCGGTGCGGATCTCGCTGCCGCAGATGTGGCAGGCGGCGCCGGTGCGGCGGTAGACGTAGACCTCGCCGCCGTGGTCGTCGACCCGGGGCGGGCGGCCCATGGCCTCCGGGGTGTGCTCGGGGCGGACGGTGTCGATCCGGTTGTTCTTCACGCCCTCCCGCATCAGGTCCACCAGGTCGGCCCAGACCGCGTCCCACTGGTCGCGGCGCAGGTCGCGGCCGGGGAGGTAGGGGTCGATGCCGTGCCGGAAGAGGACCTCGGCGCGATAGACGTTGCCGACGCCGGCGATCACCTTCTGGTCGAGCAGCAGCGCCGCGACGGTGGTGCGGCTGCGGGAGATCCGTCGCCAGGCGCCGGTGCCGTCGTCGTCCGGCCGCAGCGGGTCGGGGCCCAGCCGGTCGTGTATCGCCTGCTTCTCGGCGTCGGTGATCAGCGAGCAGGCGGTGGGGCCGCGCAGGTCGGCGTGGTGGCCGGCGCCGACCAGCCGCAGCCGGACGGTGTCGGTGGGCGGCGGGGGCGGAGTGGCGCCGAAGCCGAGCTTGCCGAAGAGGCCGAGGTGGATGTGGACCCAGCGGTCCAGGCCGAAGCCGAGGAAGAGGTGTTTGCCGTGCGCCTCGGCACTCTCCATGACCTGGCCGTCGATGAGCGCCGCGCCCTCGGCGAACTTGCCCTGCGGGCTGCTGGCCCGGACCGGGGCGCCCTCGAAGCGGTCCCGGTGGTCCAGCGCGAGGCGGTGGATGGTGTGCCCCTCGGGCATCGGGCGTCCTCCAGTGGGCGCGCCCGCTCCCCCTGGGCACGGGGCAGCGGGCGGCGCGGCGTCAGCCGCTCCGGTGATTGGGGCCTCCCCTGCTCCAGCGGATTCGAGAGCTTGGGGAACGGTGCTCGCATCGGAGGGCGGCGGCGGTGCCGGGTCAGTCCTGCTGCGGGTGGTGGGCCGGGATCGGGGGGAGCTCGCCGGTGGTCTCGTAGCGGGAGAGCATCTCGATGCGGCGGGTGTGCCGTTCCTCACCCGAGTACGGGGTGGTGAGGAAGACCTCGACGAAGCGGGTGGCCTCGTCCTCGGTGTGCATCCGGCCGCCGACGGAGATGACGTTGGCGTTGTTGTGCTCGCGGCCGAGCTTGGCGGTCTCCTCGCTCCACGCCAGCGCGGCGCGGACGCCCTTGACCTTGTTGGCGGCAATCTGCTCGCCGTTGCCGGAGCCGCCGATCACGATGCCCAGGCTGTCCGGGTCGGCGGCGGTCTTCTCCGCGGCACGCAGGCAGAACGGCGGGTAGTCGTCCTGGGCGTCGTAGATGTGGGGGCCGCAGTCGACGGGCTCGTGGCCATGGGCCTTGAGCCAGTCCACGAGGTGGTTCTTGAGGTCGAAGCCGGCATGGTCGGAGCCGATGTACACGCGCATGGCATGAGTGTGGCATGCCGTTCTCGGGGTAGAGGCCACCGGGGCGCGGCCCGTCCTGTCGCCGTGGCCCGGCGCTTCAGGCAACTCGCCAGTAACGACACGATCCGGATTCGACTCTTCCAAACGGTCGTTAACAACGTTCTAATGCCTGGGTTCGACACCGAGAACCACCGAAGGACGGTGCACATGGGCGCGCACCCGCCTACCCCTCACGCGGTCCCCGCTGCCGGTGAACCCGGCAACGGCTCCGCGAACCGGCCGCCCGAAGGGCTCCAGGCCGGCCTCAAGAACCGCCATCTGTCCATGATCGCCATCGGCGGGGTCATCGGCGCCGGCCTGTTCGTCGGATCCGGAGCCGGCATCAACGCCGCCGGCCCGGGGATCCTCCTCTCGTACGCGCTGACCGGTCTGCTGGTCGTGCTGGTGATGCGGATGCTGGGCGAGATGGCCGCGGCCTCCCCCACCTCCGGTTCGTTCTCCGCGTACGCGGACCGGGCGCTCGGCCGCTGGGCGGGCTTCACCATCGGCTGGCTGTACTGGTTCTTCTGGTCGGTGGTGCTGGCGGTCGAGGCGACCGCCGCGGCGTCGATCCTGACCGGCTGGATACCGGCGGTGCCCCAGTGGGCCTGGGCGCTGCTGGTGATGATCGTGCTGACCGGCACCAACCTGGTGTCGGTGGGCTCGTTCGGCGAGTTCGAGTTCTGGTTCGCCGGGATCAAGGTCGTGGCGATCGTGATCTTCATCGTGGTCGGCGCGCTGGCGATCTTCGGGCTGCCGCCGGGGCACGACGCGGTGGGCACCGCGAACCTGATCGGACACGGCGGCTTCCTGCCGAAGGGACCGGGCGCGATCCTCTCCGGGATGCTGCTGGTGGTCTTCTCCTTCATGGGCAGCGAGATCGTCACGCTGGCGGCGAGCGAGTCGCCGAACCCGGTGGTCGCCGTCCGCAAGGCCGTCAACAGCGTGATCTGGCGGATCGCGCTGTTCTACATCGGGTCGATCGCGGTGATCGTGACGCTGCTGCCGTGGGACTCCCCGGAGGTGGCCAAGAGCCCGTACGTGGCGGTGCTGAAGTCGCTGCACATCCCGTACGTGGACGTGGTGATGGACGTGGTCGTGCTGACCGCGGTGCTGTCCTGTCTGAACTCCGGGCTCTACACGGCGTCCCGGATGGCGTTCTCGCTCGGTGAGCGCGGCGACGCGCCGAAGTCGTTCGCGACGGTCAACAAGGGCGGCGTCCCGGCGGTGGCGATCTGGGCGTCGGTGGCCTTCGGGTTCATCGCGACGATCTTCAGCTACACCTCGAAGGACACCATCTTCCAGTTCCTGCTGAACTCCTCGGGCGCGGTGGCGCTCTTCGTCTGGCTGGTGATCTGCGTCTCGCAGCTGCGGATGCGCCGGACCATCGAGCGGGAGACGCCGGAGCGGCTGACGGTGCGGATGTGGCTGTACCCGTGGCTGACCTACGCCACCATCGCGCTGATCGTCTTCGTCGTGGGCTACATGTTCTACGACAAGAACGGCCGGGAGCAGATGGTGCTGTCGGTGGTGGCGGCCGTGGTGGTGCTGGTGGCCGGGCTGGTGCTGCAGAAGCGGCGGCCCCGTGAGGCGCCGGAGCCGGCGGCGGCCGCGAAGGCGCCGGAGAACGTCTAGCCGTCCCGGGCGCACGGCGCGCACGACGGGGCCCGCACCCTCGGTGGGTGCGGGCCCCGTCGGCGTTCTCTTAGGCGCTCAGCCGCGGCGGCCGGCCAGCTTCCAGGCGGTGGGCAGCGCGCCCACGGCCAGGGCGATCTTGAGGGCGTCGCCGATCAGGAACGGCACCATGCCGACGGCGACCGCCCGGTCGAGGGACATCCCCGTGCTGAGCGCGAGGTAGGGGACGCCGATCGCGTAGATGACGGCGTTGCCGGCGAACATCGTGGCGGCGGTGCGGAGCATCCCGCGGTCGCCGCCGCGGCGGGCCAGCGCGCCCACGGCGGTGGCGGCGAGCAGCATGCCGAGGACGTAGCCGAAGGTGGCGCCGCCGGCGCCGGCGGCGCCGCCGGCGAACCACGGCACGCCGGCCATGCCCGCCAGGGCGTAGAGCGCCAGCGAGGCCAGCCCGCGGCGGGCGCCGAGCGAGGCGCCGACGAGGAGGGCGGCGAAGGTCTGGCCGGTGACCGGGACCGGGGAGCCGGGGACCGGGAGCGCGATCTGGGCCGCGATGCCGGTGATCACGGCGCCGCCGGCGACCAGCGCGGCGTCGCGGACGCGGGCGCGGGTGGCGGTGGCGGCCGGCAGCAGGTCGGCGAGGACCGCTCCAGGACGGAGGGTGGGGGCGACTGTGCTCATCAGGGGACTCCGCTGGTGTGTGGCGGATCCGGGGGTGGATCCGGCGGGACGTGATGACGTTAGTTCAGGGGGACGGCGGCGATCATCGTGTGTCGGTGACAAAGCCGTGCCGGCCCGCTTGGGGAGTTCCGGACAACCGCCACCCTGCCCGAGTCCGCCGGGCCGTGGGGCGTCTTCGCAGGTCACGTGATGCTCGTCACGGACCGGACGGCCGCATGGGGCCGGTTTTGTGCTAGTCGGGGCCGGCCGGGGACACTGGGACGGCTCCGTGGTGACCTGTGGAGTTCCCCCAAACCGGGCGGCGATCCCGCCCTTGCGCCCCTTGCGAGAGTACGAGCCCATGCACGACGCACTGCCGCCCCTGGCCGAGAAGGTCGAGAAAGAGCCGTTGGCAGGGGGGCTCAAGCAGCGCCATCTGACGATGCTGGGGCTGGGCGGGGTGATCGGTGCGGGGCTGTTCGTCGGCTCCGGGGCGGGCATCGCGGTGGCCGGGCCGGGGATCGTGCTGTCCTATCTGATCGCCGGTGCGCTGGCGATGCTGGTCATGCGGATGCTCGGGGAGATGTCGGCGGCGATGCCGGCCTCCGGGGCGTTCTCGGTGCACGCCGAGCGGGCGCTGGGACGGTGGGCCGGCTTCAGCGTGGGGTGGCTGTACTGGTTCCTGCTCGTGGTGGTGCTGGCGGTGGAGGCCACCGGGGCGGCGCGGATCGCACACGGCTGGGCGCCGGCGGTGCCGCAGTGGGGCTGGGTGCTGATCTTCATGGTCGTCTTCACCGTCGCGAATCTGGCCGCGGTGAAGAACTTCGGCGAGTTCGAGTTCTGGTTCGCCGCCCTGAAGGTCACCGCGATCGTGCTGTTCCTGGCGCTGACGCTGCTGGCGGTCTTCGGGGTGCTGCCCGCCGCGTCGACCTACTCGGGCCAGCCGGTCGGGCTGACCAACCTCACCGGGCACGGCGGGTTCCTGCCGCACGGCTGGTCCGGGGTGGTCTCGGGGGTGCTGGCCGTGGTGTTCGCGTTCGGCGGCCTGGAGGTGGTCACCATCGCGGCGGCCGAGTCGGACGACCCGGCGCGGGCGGTGGGCCGGGCGGTGCGCAGCGCGGTGTGGCGGATCCTCTTCTTCTACGTGGGCTCGATGCTGGTCATCGTCACCGTGCTGCCCTGGTCGTCGATGCAGCCGGGCAAGAGCCCGTATGTGATGGTGCTGGACCACATCGGGGTGCCGGGCGCCGGGCAGATCATGAACATCGTGGTGTTCGTGGCGCTGCTGTCGGCGCTGAACGCCAATCTCTACGGTTCGTCGCGGATGGTGTTCTCGCTGGCCGAGCGCGGCGAGGCGCCGCGCGGGCTGCTGAAGGTGTCGGGCGGGGGCGTGCCGCGCCGGGCGGTGCTGGCCTCGGTGGCGTTCGGCTTCGTCTCGGTGCTGCTCAATCTCAAGTGGCCGGATTCGGTCTTCCTCTACTTGCTCAACGCCGTCGGTGCGGTGCTGCTGTTCGTCTGGGGGTTGATCGCCGTCTCCCAGCTGCGGCTGCGGCCCCGGATCGAACGGGAGGCGCCGGAGCGGCTGATCCTGCGGATGTGGGCGTTCCCCTATCTGACGTGGCTGGCGCTGGCGGCGATGGGCGCGGTGATCGTGCTGATGCTGACCGATGCCACGGCCCGGCCGCAGCTGCTGTGGTCGGCCGGTGCGACCGCGTTGGTGCTGGTGGTGGCCGGTGCGCGGGAGCTGAGGGCGCGTCGGGCGCGGGCCTGAGGAGCACCGTCGTGCAGCGGTGCGACCGGGGCCGCCGGGGCAACTCCCGGGCGCGCCGGCCGCATTGAGACGTACCTCACATCTCGTCGCATTCGACGATCTATCAGGCACGCTCGGTCACGATCGCGTCTGAATACCGAACAATCGCTGCACGACTGTTGCCCTGAGCGGACAGCGACGCTCAGACTGAGCCAGCTTTGCCGAGGACCCCGGAGTTGAGCCGTCCGCGGCCCCGGGAGACCGCACCATCGCCCCGCCCGCATCTCACCTACTGGGACAGGTACGACATGAATCGGACACCCTCGTCCGCTGCGTCCGCCGGTGCGCGGCCCGCCGCGGCCTCGGGCGCCGGCCAGGACGGCGGCGCGCTGTCACACGGCCTCAAGCAACGCCATCTCTCGATGATCGCCCTCGGCGGGGTGATCGGCGCGGGGCTGTTCGTCGGTTCCCGCGAGGGCATCGCCGCGGCCGGCCCGTCGATCGTGCTGGCCTATGCCGTCTCCGGTGCGCTGGTCATGCTGATCATGCGGATGCTCGGCGAGATGTCCGCGGCCCGGCCGTCCTCCGGCTCCTTCTCGGTGCACGCCGAGCGGTCCATCGGCTCCTGGGCCGGCTTCACCGTGGGCTGGATGTTCACCGCGCTGCTGTGCGTGGCGGTGGCGGCCGAGGCACTGGGCGCCGCGGACGTGCTGCACCAGTGGTTCCCCTCCACCGAGCCGTGGATGTGGGTACTGCTGATCATGATCGTCTTCACCGCGACCAACCTGACCGCGGTCGGCAACTTCGGTGAGTTCGAGTTCTGGTTCGCCGCCCTGAAGGTCGCCGCGATCGCCCTGTTCCTGATCCTGGGCGTGCTGGCCATCTTCGGCCTGCTGCCCGGCACCTCGGCGCCCGGCACCGCGCACCTGACCGGCGACGGCGGCTTCCTGCCCAAGGGCGTGGACGGCCTGATGGTCGGTCTGCTGGCGTCGGTGTTCGCGTACGGCGGCCTGGAGACGGTGACCATCGCGGCGGCCGAGTCCAAGGACCCGGCCCGTGGCGTGGCCCGCGCGGTGCGCACCGCGATGTGGCGGATCGCGCTGTTCTACGTCGGCTCGATGGCGATCATCGTCACCGTCATCCCCTGGAGCGCGCCGTCGATCGCCAAGAGCGGCCCGTACGTGGCGGTGCTGGACTACCTCAAGATCCCGGCGGCCGGCCAGATCATGAACGTGGTCATCCTGGTCGCCCTGCTCTCCGCGGTGAACGCCAACATCTACGGCTCCTCGCGGATGGCCTACTCGCTGATCGCCCGCGGCCAGGGCCCGGCCGTCCTGGGCAAGGTGAGCGGCGGGGTGCCGCGCCGGACGGTGCTGCTGTGCGCCGCGTTCGGGTTCCTCGCGGTGCTCTTCAGCTTCTGGTGGCCGACCACCGTCTTCCAGTGGCTGCTGAACATGGTCGGCGCCGCGGTCCTGGTGGTCTGGGGCTTCATCGCCGTCGCGCAGCTGCGCACCCGGCGGCAGTTGGAGCGCGAGGCGCCCGAGAAGCTGATCGTGAAGATGTGGGCCTTCCCGTACCTCACGTGGGTGGCGCTGGCCGGGATCGCCGCGGTGCTGGTGCTGATGCTGCGCGACGACAACCAGCGGATCCAGCTGCTGTTCACCGGCGGCTTCGGCGTGGTGCTGACGATCGTCGCGCTCGTCCGGCAGCGGGCGCTGAGCCGGCAGTGACGCCGTAGCCGGGCCGACCGGCCCTCCTGTTCCCGAGGCGGGGCGGGACCTCCTTCCGAGGTCCCGCCCCGCCTCCTTCTTTGGGACCAGGACGCCCGCCGCACCGGGCCCGTGATCACTGCTGCTGGTAGCGTGCTCTTGCACATTGATTGCAACTACGGCGTTTACGCAGCTTGGAGGCGGGGTCGGCATGGCGACCTACACACTTCCGGAACTCCCCTACGACTACTCGGCGCTGGCCCCGGTCATCAGCCCGGAGATCATCGAGCTGCACCACGACAAGCACCACGCGGCGTACGTCAAGGGCGCCAACGACACCCTTGAGCAGCTCGCCGAGGCGCGCGACAAGGACCAGTGGGGCAACATCAACGGCCTGGAGAAGAACCTCGCGTTCCACCTCTCCGGCCACATCCTGCACAGCATCTACTGGCACAACATGACCGGCGACGGCGGCGGCGAGCCGCTGGAGGCGGACGGCGTGGGTGAGCTGGCCGACGCCATCGCCGAGAGCTTCGGCTCGTTCGCCAAGTTCAAGGCGCAGCTGTCCAAGGCGTCGGCCACCACCCAGGGCTCCGGCTGGGGCGTGCTGGCCTACGAGCCGGTGACCGGCCGCCTCATCGTCGAGCAGATCTACGACCACCAGGGCAACGTCGGCCAGGGCTCGGTGCCGATCCTGGTCTTCGACGCCTGGGAGCACGCCTTCTACCTCCAGTACAAGAACCAGAAGGTGGACTTCATCGAGGCCATGTGGAAGGTCGTGAACTGGCAGGACGTGGCCAAGCGGTACACGGCCGCCAAGCAGCGCGCGAACAACCTCCTGCTGGCGCCGTAACAGCGTTACAGGCGTCCTGCCTCGTGATCGTCTTCTCACCCTTCACATGGCAGGCGGAAAAGAGCGAAGCCCCGCGAGGACGTGACTCGCGGGGCTTCGTGCGTACGGGGCGGGGCGGCGGCCCGACGCTCAGTCGAAGGACGGCGCCTGCGTGCGGGTCCGCTTGATCTCGAAGAAGCCGGGGACGGACGCGACCATCAGCGTGCCGTCCCACAGCTTGGCGGCCTGCTCGCCCTTGGGAGCGGGCGTGACGACCGGCCCGAAGAAGGCGACCTTCCCGCCCGTCACCCGGCCTCCGCCCCCGGAAGAGCTCGCTTCGCTCGCACTGTCGTATTCCGGCCCGGGAACCGCGATCACCGGGGTGCCGACCTCCTGGCCGACCAGGTCGATGCCCTCCTTGTGGGAGGCGCGCAACTCGGCGTCGTAGGTGTCCTTGTCGGCGTAGTCGATCAGGTCGGCGGGCAGGCCGGCGTCGGCCAGGGCGGCCGCGACGGCCTCCCGGGTGACGCCCTCACCGGCGTTGTGGAAGCGGGTGCCGAGCGCGGTGTAGAGCCTGCCGACGACCTCGTCGCCGTGCAGCTGCTGGGCGGCGGTCACCACCCGGACCGGGCCCCACGCCTTGCCGCCCGGGCGCATGTTCTCCGCGTACTGCGCGGGCAGTTCGTCGAGTTTGTTCTCGTTCAGCACGGCCAGGCTCATCACGTGCCAGCGCACCTGGACCGGGCGGACCTTCTCCACCTCCAGCATCCAACGGGAGGTCAGCCACGCCCAGGGGCACAGCGGGTCGAACCAGAAGTCGGCTGGGGTCTTCACGGGCTCGGACACGGGGTCTCCTCCTGAGAGCTTCGACGGCGTCGTTCCGTGCACGCTTCAACCGACGGCATGCGTGCCATGATTCCCCGTGTTCGATATCCGAGACGAGGGCGAGGGAGGCACACGGTGCCAGGTGAGAATCTGTCCCGGGAAGAGGCACGTGAGCGGGGCCGACTGCTGACGGTCGACGGTTACGACGTGGCGCTGGACGTCCGCTCAGCGGTCGCCGAGGGCGCGGACGCGGCCACCTTCCGCTCCCAGACGACGATCCGCTTCCGGTGCGCCGAACCCGGCGCGACGAGCTTCGCGGACCTCCTGGCGCCCTCGGTCGGCGCGGTCACCCTCAACGGCCGCGCGCTGGACCCGGCCGAGGTCTTCGACGGCACCCGGATCGCGCTGGCCGACCTGGCCGCCGAGAACACCCTCGTCGTCGACGCGCAGTGCGCCTACAGCCGCACCGGCGAGGGCCTGCACCGCTTCGTCGACCCCGAGGACGGCGAGGTCTACCTCTACACCCAGTACGAGCCCGCCGACTCCCGCCGGGTCTTCGCCAACTTCGAACAGCCCGACCTGAAGGCCCCGTTCACCTTCGAGGTCACCGCGCCCGAGGGCTGGCTGGTGCTCAGCAACGGCGCCCAGGAGGGCCCGGTCGAAGCGGAGCGCGAAGCGCTTCCGCTGAAGGGCGGTGGTGGGCGACGGGCGGGCGGCCGGCACCGCTTCGCCACCACCCAGCCGATCTCGACGTACATCACCGCCGTGGTCGCCGGGCCGTACCACTACGTCACCGACACCTACCGCCGCGCCTTCGAGGACGGCAGCGAGCTGGAGATCCCGCTCGGCGCGCTGTGCCGCAAGGGGCTGGCCCGGCACTTCGACGCGGACGACATCTTCACCGTCACCAAGCAGGGCCTGGACTTCTTCCACGACCACTTCGACTTCCCCTACCCGTTCGGGAAGTACGACCAGGCGTTCGTGCCGGAGTACAACCTCGGCGCGATGGAGAACCCCGGCTGCGTCACCTTCCGCGAGGAGTTCATCTTCCGCGGCAAGGTCACCGAGGCGTCCTACGAGCGCCGGGCCAACGTCATCCTGCACGAGATGGCGCACATGTGGTTCGGCGACCTGGTCACCATGCACTGGTGGGACGACCTGTGGCTCAAGGAGTCCTACGCCGACTTCATGGGCAGCTTCGCGCAGGTCGGCGCGACCCGCTTCACGGACGGCTGGATCACCTTCGCCAACCGCCGCAAGTCCTGGGCGTACCGGGCCGACCAGCTGCCCTCCACCCACCCGATCACCGCCGACATCCGCGACCTGGAGGACGCCAAGCTCAACTTCGACGGCATCACCTACGCCAAGGGCGCCAGCGTCCTCAAGCAGCTGGTGGCGTACGTCGGCCAGGACGCGTTCCTGGAGGGCGCCCGGCGCTACTTCAAGCGGCACGCCTACGGCAACACCCGGCTCGCGGACCTGCTGGCGGTGCTGGAGGAGACCTCCGGGCGGGACCTGGCTTCCTGGTCGCGCGCCTGGCTGGAGACGGCCGGCGTCAACTCCCTGTCCCCGCAGGTCACTTACGACGCCCAGGACCGGATCACCGAGCTGAGCATCCTCCAGGAGGCGTCGCCCGAACAGCCCGAGCTGCGCCCGCACCGGGTCGCGGTGGGCCTGTACCGCCGTCTCGACGCGGACTCCGCGCTGGTCCGCTACGCCCGCGCCGAGGTGGACGTGGCCGGGCCGCGGACGGCCGTCCCGGAGCTGGCCGGCGTCGAGCGGCCGGAGCTGATCCTGGTCAACGACGAGGACCTGACGTACTGCAAGACCCGCTTCGACGAGGGATCGCTGGCCACCCTGCGGGCCCGGCTCGGCGATCTGACCGACCCCCTGGCGCGGGCGCTGTGCTGGGCCGCGGTGTGGGGGCTGACCCGGGACGGGCTGATGCCGGCCCGTGACTTCCTGGCGCTGGTGCGGCGGTTCGCCGGCGCGGAGACCGTCGTCGGGGTGCTCCAGTCGGTGCTCGGCCAGGCGGAGGCGGCGCTGGAGCACTACGTGGCGCCGGAGTACCGCGAGCGGGCCGCCCGCGAGCTGGCCGAGGGTGCGCTGCGCGAGCTGCGGCTGGCCGAACCGGGCAGCGGCCACCAGCTGAGCTGGGCCCGGCACTTCGCCGCGGTGGCCACCACCGCGGCCGACCTCCAGCTGCTCCAGGGGCTGCTGAACGGCACCGCGAAGATCGACGGACTGGCCGTGGACCAGGAGCTGCGCTGGGCGTTCCTGGTGCCGCTGGCCACGCACGGGGTCGCCGACGAGGCGGCGATCGGCGCCGAACTGGCCCGCGACGACACCGCGTCCGGCAAGCGGCACCAGGTCCGCTGCCTGGCCGCCCGCCCCGCCGCCGAGGTCAAGGCGGCGGCCTGGGCCGACGTGGTGGAGTCCGACGCGCTCTCCAACGCCCTGGTGGAGGCGACCCTCAGCGGCTTCGCGCAGCCCTCGCAACGGGAGCTGCTGACGCCGTACGCACCGCGCTACTTCACCGTGATCGAGCAGATCTGGCGGGAGCGCTCCATCGAGATCGGGATGTCGGTGGTGCGCGGGCTGTTCCCGTCCTGGCAGGTGGACCGGGCCACGCTGGACGCCGCGGACGCCTGGCTGGCCCAGCGCCCCGAGGCGGCGCCCGCGCTGCGGCGCCTGGTGCTGGAGGAGCGGGACGACCTGGGGCGGGCGCTGCGCGCACAGGCTTGTGACGAGGCGGCCGGACCCAGGCCGTAACCCGGGTCTCGACCAGCCTTAATCGGCCGTCGAACGCCCGTACTTGAGGGCAGTATTGTCCCGCTTGTGACACAGGCGGGTAACAGCGGTTAGGGGGCGGAGCGGGGCCGGGAATCTGCCGGGCATGAACCACGACACCCCGCTCTCCCCGCTCCCCCTCCACCACCTCGCCGACGGCCGCTGCCCGGTGCTGACGACCCAGCAGCTCCGGGAGCACGGCGTGCCGCCGGTCGAGATCGCCGAGCGCTGCCGGCCGGGCGGCCCCTGGCAGCAACTGCTGCCCGGCGTCCACCTGCTGCACCAGGGGCCGCCCACCAGCGAGGAGCGGCTGCACGCCGCGCTGCTCTACGCCCGGCACCGCGGCCCGTCCGTGCCCGCCCAGCCCCGGGCCGCCGAGACCACCCGGGAACCGATGATCACCGGCCTGGCCGCACTCGCCCTGCACGGCTTCGCCGCCGCTCCCCCGCTGCTCTCCCTGGACCGCATCGAGGTCCTGGTGGCGCGCACCCGGCGGCTGCGCTCGGCCGGTTTCGCGGGGATCGTCCGGGGCGCGGACCTGCCGACCCCGCAGGAGGTCACCGGCGTGCCCACCGCCCCCGTCCCGCGGGCGCTGGCGGACGCGGTGGCCGGGCTCACCGACGGTGTCACGGTCCGCCGGCTGCTGACCGAGGCGGTGCGCGGCGGGCACTGCGAGGCCGCCGCGGTGGTCCGCGAGCTGAGCCGGGCCCGGCTGCTGACCCGGCCGCACGTGGTGGACGCGGTGGACGCCCTGATGGCCGAGGGCCGGGCGCTGGCCGAGCAGCGGCTCTACGAGACGGTGCGCGCCTACGGGCTGCCCGACCCGCTGTGGAACGTCGATCTGCGCCTGCCGGGCGGCCCGTACCTGGGCGGGGTGGACGCATACTGGCCCGAGTACGGGGTGGCCGTGGCGATCGAGACCCGCACCCCGCGCCCGTCCGAATGCAACCGCGCCGACGCGCCCCGCGACGAGCTCCGGGAGCGCCTGGAGCGGCTCGGCATCACCCTCGTCCGCTGCCGGCCGCGCACCCTGCGGGAGGCCCCGGAGCAGCAGGCGACGGTGGTCCGGACGGCGCTGATGGCGGCGGTGGACCGGGAGCCCACCGCGTACGTCGTCGTGCTCCCGCACTGACCGCGGCCGCCGCCCGGAGAGTGACCGACAGCGACCGTCGGACACGTTCCGTGGGCAACCTCGCGGCCCGCTCCTCCATCTATTGGAATGGATTGGACAAGGCGACGGGTCTCACACACATGATGGGAGCGCCACTGAGCAGGTGTTCCAGCAGACACCCGGAGCCGGCCCAGCGGGCCCGGTCAGAAAGAAGGAGTCCCATGAGGATCGGAATCGTCGGAGCGACCGGACAGGTCGGCGGCGTGATGCGGCGCATTCTCGCCGAGCGCAACTTCCCGGTCGAGCAGCTGCGGCTGTTCGCTTCGGCCCGGTCCGCCGGACGGACGCTGCCCTGGCAGGACACCGAGATCACGGTCGAGGACGCCGCCACCGCGGACTACTCCGGTCTGGACATCGTGCTCTTCTCGGCCGGCGGCGCCACCTCCAGGGCGCTGGCGGAGAAGGTCGCCGACGCCGGCCCGGTCGTGATCGACAACTCCTCGGCCTGGCGCCGCGACCCGCAGGTCCCGCTGGTCGTCGCCGAGGTCAACCCGCAGGCCATCGCCGACCGGCCCAAGGGCATCATCGCCAACCCGAACTGCACCACCATGGCCGCCATGCCGGTGCTGCGCCCGCTGCACGAGGAGGCCGAGCTGGTCTCCCTGGTCGTCGCCACCTACCAGGCGGTGTCCGGCAGCGGTCTGGCCGGCGTCGCCGAGCTGGACGGGCAGACCCGCAAGGTCGTCGAGCAGGACGCCACCAAGCTGACGCACGACGGCGCGGCGGTGGAGTTCCCCGCCCCCGAGAACTACGTCCGCCCGATCGCCTTCAACGTCCTGCCGATGGCCGGCTCGATCGTCGACGACGGACTGAACGAGACCGACGAGGAGCAGAAGCTCCGCCACGAGAGCCGCAAGATCCTGGACATCCCGGAGCTGAAGGTGTCCGGCACCTGCGTCCGCGTCCCGGTCTTCACCGGCCACTCCCTCCAGGTCAACGCCCGCTTCGCGCGCCCCCTCTCCCCCGAGCGCGCCCAGGAGCTGCTGGCCGCCGCCCCCGGCGTGGCGCTCTCCGACGTCCCCACCCCGCTCCAGGCCGCCGGCCAGGACGCCTCCTTCGTGGGCCGGATCCGCCGCGACGAGACCGCCGACAACGGCCTCGCGCTGTTCGTCTCCAACGACAACCTCCGCAAGGGCGCGGCGCTCAACGCCGTCCAGATCGCCGAGCTGGTCGCCGCCGAGCTGCGCGGCTGACCCGCCCCGCACCCGACGCACCACGGCCGGTGCCGGTACGGACCCCCGTACCGGCACCGGCCGTCGGCGTACTCGCCCCCACCCCCGTCAGGGGCGACGCACCTCGTACAGGAAACAGCCGTACTCCAGCGCCCGGACGTGCACCAGGGCCACCGCCGGATCGGCGAACGCCTCGTCGAAGGCCGCCTCGAAGCCGCCCGCGGCGTCCTCGGGGATCTCGAAGTACCGCCCGCCGACGATCCGGCCCCGGCCGTCGTAGCGCCGCAGCGTCCGCAACGCCCCGGCGCGGGCGTGCGGGTGGCCGGTGGCCGCCGGGTCCGGTCCCGGGCACTCCTCGGCATGGATGAAGACCGGTCCCTGCTCGTCGTAGGCCCCCGGCGCGGCCCCCGTCTCCGCCGCCCAGCGGCGCAGCGGCGCGTACGAGACCAGGGCCACCCGCTCGCCCTCCTCGATGGCCCGCAGGCAGCAGCGCAGCGGACTGCCCACGCAGGCCAGCGGCACCCCGTCGGTGCGGGCGGTGTACGGCTCCATCGGCCGGCCGGCGTCGTCGGTGGCGCGCAGCTCCTTCAGAGCGGTGGCCGGAATCGCAAGTGCTGGGTACCTGTCCATGCGAGCAGCCTCGGCGAACCGCGGTCGGGGCGCTGGCGGTATCCGGACGTCGTCCTGCGCGCGGCGGTGCCGTGGAAGGATGGCCGGACGAGGCGATGACGACTTGTGAAGGAGAGGGACGGGTGCCTGGTACGAATCTGACCCGGGAAGAGGCCCAGGAGCGGGCGCGTCTGCTGACCGTGGACGCGTACGACATCGAGCTGGACCTGAGCGGGGCGCAGGGTGGAGGCACGTTCCGGTCGGTGACGACGGTGCGGTTCGACGCCGTCGACGACGGCGCGGCGTCGTTCATCGACCTGGTGGCGCCGACCGTGCACGAGGTGCTGCTCAACGGCACGGCGCTCGATGCGGCGGCGGTGTTCCAGGACTCGCGGATCGCGCTGCCCGGGCTGCGGGCGGGCCGCAACGAGCTGACGGTCGTCGCCGACTGCGCGTACACCAACAGCGGTGAGGGGCTGCACCGGTTCGTCGACCCGGTGGACCAGCAGGTCTACCTCTACACGCAGTTCGAGGTGCCGGACGCCCGGCGGGTGTTCGCCAGCTTCGAGCAGCCGGACCTGAAGGCCACGTTCCGGTTCACCGTGACGGCGCCGCAGGGCTGGACGGTGATCTCGAACTCGCCGACGCCTCAGCCGGCGCCGGCCGACAACGTCTGGCGGTTCGCGCCCACGCCGCGGATCTCCACCTACATCACCGCGCTGATCGCCGGCCCGTACCACAGCGTGCACAGCACCTGGGAGGGCGCCGACGGGCGGTCGGTGCCGCTGGGGATCTACTGCCGGCCGTCGCTGGCCGAGCACCTGGACGCGGAGGAGATCTTCGCGGTCACCCGGCAGGGCTTCGACTGGTTCGAGGAGAAGTTCGACTACCCGTACCCGTTCGCCAAGTACGACCAGCTCTTCGTGCCGGAGTTCAACGCCGGCGCGATGGAGAACGCCGGCGCGGTCACCATCCGCGACCAGTACGTCTTCCGCTCGAAGGTGACGGACGCGGCCTACGAGGTGCGCGCCGAGACGATTCTGCACGAGCTGGCGCACATGTGGTTCGGCGACCTGGTCACCATGGAGTGGTGGAACGACCTGTGGCTGAACGAGTCGTTCGCCACCTACACCTCCATCGCCTGCCAGGCGTACGCGCCGGGCAGCAAGTGGCCGCACTCCTGGACCACGTTCGCCAACTCCATGAAGACCTGGGCCTACCGGCAGGACCAACTGCCGTCCACCCACCCGATCATGGCGGAGATCCGGGACCTCGACGACGTCCTGGTCAACTTCGACGGCATCACCTACGCCAAGGGCGCCAGCGTCCTCAAGCAGCTGGTGGCCTACGTCGGCATGGACGAGTTCTTCCAGGGCGTCCAGGCGTACTTCAAGGCGCACGCCTACGGCAACACCCGGCTGACCGACCTGCTCGGGGCGCTGGAGAAGACCAGCGGCCGGGACCTGAAGACCTGGTCGAAGAAGTGGCTGGAGACGGCCGGCATCAACATCCTGCGGCCGGAGATCGAGGTCGCCGCCGACGGCACCGTCACCGCCTTCGCGGTGCGGCAGGAGGCGCCGGCGCTGCCGGCCGGGGCGACCGGCGAGCCGGTGCTGCGCCCGCACCGGATCGCGATCGGCTACTACGACCTCCAGGACGGCAAGCTGGTCCGCACCGGCGGGGTCGAGCTGGACGTGGACGGCGAGCGCACCGAGGTGCCGTTCCCCGAGGGCTTCCGCCGGCCGGACGTGATCCTGCTCAACGACGGCGACCTGTCGTACGCCAAGGTGCGGCTGGACGAGCAGTCGCTGAAGGTCGTCACCGAGCACCTCGGGGACTTCACCGAGTCGCTGCCGCGGGCCCTGTCGTGGGCCTCGTCCTGGGACATGACCCGGGACGCCGAACTCCCCACCCGTGACTACCTGTCGCTGGCGCTCTCCGGCATCGGCAAGGAGTCCGACATCGGCGTCGTCCAGTCGCTGCACCGCCAGGTGAAGCTGGCGCAGGACCTGTACGCGGCACCGGAGCGGCGCGCGGCGGGCCTGGCCGCCTGGACCGAGGCGGCGCTGGCCCACCTGCGGGCCGCCGAGCCGGGCAGCGACCACCAGCTGGCGTGGGCCCGGGCGTTCGCCGCTTCGGCCCGCACCGACGAGCAGCTGGACCTGCTCCAGGGCCTGCTGGACGGCACGCAGGAGATCCCCGGTCTGGCCGTGGACACCGAGCTGCGCTGGGCGCTGCTGGAGCGGCTGGCGGCCACCGGCCGGGCCGACGAGCCGGAGATCGCCGCCGAGTTGAAGCGGGACGCGACCTCGGCGGGCGAGCGGCACGCGGTGACGGCGCGCGCCGCGCGGCCCACCGCGGCGGCCAAGGCCGAGGCATGGGCCTCGGTCGTGGAGTCCGACGCGCTCCCCAACGCCGTGCAGGAGGCCGTCATCGGCGGCTTCATCCAGCCCGACCAGCAGGAGCTGCTGGCGCCCTACACCGCGAAGTACTTCGAGGTGATCAAGGACGTCTGGGACAACCGCAGCCACGAGATGGCCCAGCAGATCGTGGTGGGGCTGTACCCGGCCCTCCAGGTCTCCCAGGAGACCCTGGACGCCACCGACGCCTGGCTGGCGCAGGCCGACCCGAGCCCGGCCCTGCGCCGCCTGGTGACGGAGTCCCGGGCCGGCGTCGAGCGGGCGCTGAAGGCCCGCGCGGCGGACGCGGCCGCCGGGGCCTGACCGGCCGGCGGCAACACGAGGGGCGTGCCCCGGAACCCGCTCGGTTCCGGGGCACGCCCCTTTTTCCGCTGTTGCGGGCTGCCGGATCGCAGGGGGCCGGCACCCGTGGTGGAGTCGCCCGGCGGACGGGCGTCAGGAGCGTGGCCGTCCGCCGGGCGGGTCGAGGGTCCCCGCTCGTCGACCTCGTGACGTGTGCGGGGGCCGCCGGGCCCCGTCCCCCTCCCACGGGGCCCGGCGGGGCGTGCGGCTCAGCCGCTCAGCTCGTCGAAGCGGCGGACCAGTTCGGCCCGGCCGGCGTCGGTGAGGTCGCCGTGCACCCGCATCCGGGCCAGGCCGCCGTCGGGGTAGACGTCCAGGCGGACGTGGGTGGCGGTCACCCGGCGGGGCAGCACGAAGCGGTGCGGGGTGTCGGGCTGGAGCTTGGTCCTGGGCAGGATCTCGAACCACGCGGACGCGTCGTCCGGGTTCCCGTCGCAGCCCGAAAGCCGGGCCCAGCCGGCCGAGTTGCCCTTGAGGTAGGCGGTGTCGATCTCGACGGCCCGGATCTCGCCCTGCGCGGCGAGCCTGAACCGCACCCAGTCGTTGGTGCCCCGGACCCGGCGGCGGCGGTTCTCCCAGCCGTCGTCCATCTTGCGCGAGAGGTCGGGCTGGATGATCTGGGTGGGCGAGGAGTAGAAGCGGTCGGAGGCGTCCTCGACGGTGCCGCCGTGCATCACCGAGGCCAGGTCCAGGGTGCCCAGCACGTCCAGCCACTCCGGGTCGGGGACCACCTCGCCGTAGACCCGGAGGCGGGCTATGCCGCCGTCGGGGTGCTGCTTGAGGCGGAGGTGGGTGAAGCGGCGCTCGGCGGTGACCTCGAAGCCGTTGGCGGCGTGGCCGCGTACGGGCGTGCGGGGGACGAGCTCCTCCCACTTCACGTCGTCGGCGAGCAGGTCCTCGGGGCCGGGGCTGCCGGGCAGCGCGGTGGCCTCGACGGTGACCTGCTGCGGGTAGTTGCCGCGGAAGTGGGCGGTGTCGACGATGACGCCGCGGATCACGCCGGGGGCGGCGAGGCGGATCAGCGCCCAGTCGTGCTCGTCCTCGGCGGGGAAGGGGTGGTCGCCGTCGGCGCCGCGCCGGCGCCGGGTCTCCCAGCCGTCCATGATCTTGCCCTTGTGGCCGAAGTGCTCGGGGTCGAAGACCGCCGGGGTCGGCTTCAGCAGGTTCTCCCGCTCGGCGAAGAACTCGTCGTTGGCGGCGATCACACCGGCACCGAAGCGGCGGTCGGCCAGGTCGACGAGCGAGGTGAAGGAGAAGTCACCGCCGCGGTAGTCGGCGTACGGGTCGCCGCCGGCGTACGGCTGGGCGTCGTTGGCGTGCGGATCGGTGGAATCGGCGGCCGGGGTGACGGACATGCGTTTCCCTTCTGCTCCTGCGGACGGTGCTGGGGACCGATCCACCGTCGCAGCGCACCACCCGACAGGTCCATCGAAAGTTCGTGAGGAATATCTTCAGTCGGACTGAAAGGTCGCCGGTCCGCCGTCGCCTCCGGCCCGGCCCACGGTGGCCTGGCGGGCGGCGGCCTGGCGGAGCGCGGCCAGCACCCGGGCCAGGCCCGGCGCGCCCTCGGAGCCGCGCCGGGCGGCGGCGACCACATGGCGGCGCGGCTGGTCGGCGTGGAGCACCCGCAGCGCGACCCCGCTGCCGTGCCCGGGGGCCCGCAGACCGCCCGCCATCGCCATCCGCGGCACCAGCGCCACCCCCATCCCGGCCGCGACCATCGCCCAGATCGCGCTCCAGTCGGCGGCCGCGTGCGCCTGCTCGGGGACGAACCCGGCGTTCTCGCACGCGGTGGTGGTGATCTGCGACCACGGGCCGCTGCTGCCGAAGATCCACGGCTCGCCGGCCAGGTCGGCCAGCCGCAACCCCGGCTCGGCGGCGAGCGGATGACCGGCCGGCAGCGCCACGTCCAACGGGTCGGCGAGCAGCGAGACCCGGCTGAACTTCGGGTCGCGCGGGGTGGGCGCGTGCGCCGCCAGCGACAGCGCCAGATCGACGCTGCCCTCGGCCAGCAGCTCGTAGGCCGCCTCCGCCTCGGCCTCCCGCACGGCCACGGCCAGGCCCGGGTGGGTGCGGCGCAGCTCCTGGACGGCGGGGACCACCAGCGCCGGGATGGCGGTGGAGAAGGCGCCGACCCGCACCGTGCCGGCCTCGCCCTGGAGATAGCCCAGGAGGTCCGCGTCGGCCCGCTCCAGCTGCGCGAAGACCGCCTCGGCGTGCCGCAGCACCAGGTGGGCGGCGCCGGTCAGCCGGACCCGCCGGCCGTGCGCCTCCAGCAGCGTCACCCCGAGGGACTTGGCGAGCCCCGTCAGCTGCTGCGAAACCGCCGAGGGCGTCATGTGCAGCGCCTCGGCGGTCGCGGTGACCGTGCCCAGGTCCTGGAGGGTGCGCAGGATCCGCAGCTTCTTGATGTCCCAGTCGGCCATGCGGGCAGCGTACGCACCCGGCTCGGCCGGTCCGCTCACCGTGGGGTGCCCGCCGCCCCCAGGGCCACCCCGGCGACGATCAGCGCCATGCTGAGCACCTGCACCGCGCCGATCCCCTCGCCCAGTACGGCCAGCGAGAGCAGCGCCACGCACACCGGCTGGAGGTAGTAGACGGCCCCGGCGCGGGCGGCGCCCACCAGGGCGATCGCCTTGTTCCAGGTGAAGTAGGCGACGGCGGAGGAGCACACCCCGATGTAGAGCAGCGGTCCGACCGTCCCCGCGGTGAGCGGGAAACCGCCCTCCGCGGCGAGGCTGACGGCGTAGGCGGGCACCAGCATCGCGGCGCCCAACGCGAACGTCATGAACAGGAACGCGCGTCCGCCGATCCCCTCGGGGCGGCGGCGCAGCAGCGCGCTGTACCCGGCGAAGGTGGCGGTGGCCGCCAGCATCCACAGGTCGCCGACGGCGAAGTCCAGGTGCAGCACCGCGGTCGGCGAGCCCTTGCCGACCAGGGTGAGCACGCCCAACAGCGCGATCACCATGCCCGCGACGCGGCGGGCGCCCAGCGGCTCGCGCCCGCCGCGTCGGGCGCCGACCAGGTCGAACAGGGCGATCATCATCGGCGAAGCCGCCGCGATCACGGCCATGTTGGTGGCCGAGGTGGTCTTCCCGGCCGTGTAGATCAGGGTGTTGAAGAGGGTGACGCCCAACAGGGCCGCCAGCGCCAGGAATCCGAGGTGCCGGCGGATCACCGGCCACTCCCTGCGGACCTGCCCCCAGGCGAACGGGGCGACCGCCAGCAGCGCGACGATCCAGCGCCAGAACGCGGTCTGGACGGGCGGCACGGCCCCGTGCAGGGCGCGGGCGATGACGAAGTTGCCGGACCACACGACGGTCGCCGCCAGGGCCAGGGCCAGCCCCACGGCCTGGGTGGACGGTGTGCGGTGGCTGCGGACCCGCTCCAGGACTGCCACGGTTTCCTCTCCCTCGATGGTGGATACGGATCCACCGTGGCAGCCCCTCATACATCAGGTCCATCGAATACTTCGGACATGTTCTTTCAGTGGAACTGAAAGGAGACCGGAAAGGTCGGGCGTCTCAGCCCCGGGCCGCCCGCCGGGCCAGGATCGCGGCCTGCCGCTCGTCGAAGCGGCGCGCCTGCCCGTCCAGGCCGTCCAGGAACGCCCCCAGCTCGTCCTGGGCGGCGAGCCCCTCCGGCCCCAGCCCGCCGCGCTCCAGCACCTTCAGGTAGCGCAGCACCGGCTGGAGCACGTCGTCGTGGTGGATCCGCAGGTTGTAGATGCCACCGAGGGCCATCTGGACGGCGGCCCGCTCGAAGCCGGGCATGCCGTGGCCGGGCATCCGGAAGCCGGTGACCACGTCCCGCACGGCGCACATCGTGCGGTCGGGGGCCAGCTCGAAGGCCGCACCGAGGAGGTTGCGGTAGAAGACCATGTGGAGGTTCTCGTCGGTGGCGATCCGGGCCAGCATCTGGTCGCACACCGGGTCGCCGGAGTGCCGGCCGGTGTTGCGGTGCGAGATCCGGGTGGCCAACTCCTGGAAGGCGACGTACGCCACCGAGTGCAGCATGCTGTGCGCGTTGTCGGACTCGAAGCCGGCGGACATGTGGGCCATCCGGAACCGCTCCAGCTCGACCGGGTCCACGGCGCGGCTGGTGAGCAGGTAGTCGCGCATCACGATGCCGTGCCGGCCCTCCTCCGCGGTCCAGCGGTGCACCCAGGTGCCCCAGGCGCCGTCCCGGCCGAAGAGGCTGGCGATCTCGTGGTGGTAGCTGGGGAGGTTGTCCTCGGTGAGGAGGTTGACCACCAGCGCCGTCCGGCCGATGGAGGTGACCTTGGACTGGTCGGGCGCCCAGGGCTCGCCGTCCAGCACCCCGTCGAAGTTCCGCCCGTCGCTCCACGGCACGTACTCGTGCGGCATCCACTCCTTGGCGGCCTTCAGGTGCCGGTTGAGCTCCTTCTCGACGACCTCCTCCAGGGCGTACAGCAGTCGGGTGTCGGTCCAGGCGGCCTGGCCGCGCGCTCCGTCGAGGCGGTCGGGGGCGATGGTCACGGGGGCACTCCTGGGGACGACGGACCTACGGATCCGTAGGTTTGACTTACGGCCCCGTAGGTTACGCCATCGTAGGTACGCGTCGGTTAAGTACCTTCCCAAGGGCGCCCCCAGGCGCAGCCAAGGAAGATCCACAGGGGGAGCTCTTGAGGGAATTGCCCGGAAAGGCGCGTAACTACCGCTCTGTAGCTGTTTTTTTCGGGTGCGCGTGCGCGCCCACGCAAAAGGGGCGCCCCTCGGTCCGGGAAGAACCGAGGGGCGCCCCTGTGAAGGCGTCATGGGCGCGGGCGGGCGGCCCGCGCAGGGCTGTGCGGGTCAGCCCTTGGACTTGGCCTGCTTGCGGGACTTGTCGGTCGCCATGACCAGTCCGGCGATGACCAGGAAGAGCACGATGGGCGCGGCGACGTAGAGGCCGAGCGTCTGGATCACGCTCAGGCCGGGACCCGGGTCGTCACCGTCGTCGCGGGTGAGCGCAAACGCGGGGGACGACATCAGCAGCATCAGCGCGGTGCCGGCGGTGATGGTTCCGGCGCGCAGGGCGGTGTTCTTGACCTTGTTGCTCACCCGTTCAACGTAGCGGACGGCGGTCCGCCCCGCGCGTCCGGGGTGGGGCAAGCGGCATACCGGCAGGCCGGACGGCCCGGCGGTGGGCACCTGGGTCGGGGCGACGCCGTCACCGGCGGCACCTCCGGGGGCCTCCCCGGCCGGGCGCTCCTGCGGGACCTCCCCCGGCCGGTCGCGCCCCGGCCGGCCCGACCGGGAGCGCCGCAGGCACCGGAAGGGCCCGTCCCCGTGGCGGTCGGCCGGCACGGGCCGCCGAGCGCGGTCGGCGGGTGCGCGCCGCGGGGCGCGGTCAGCGGTCGAGGGGCGCCAACTCCCGCATCAGCGCGTGGAGTCGGGGCGAGGCGGCGAGCTCTTCGAGGGTGTGCGGGCGGCCGTCGGGGCCGGCGATGGGCAGGCGCCAGTTGGGGTACTCGTCCCAGGTGCCGGGGAGGTTCTGCGGCCGGCGGTCGCCCACCGCGTCGGGGAGCCAGACGCCGATCATCCGCGCCGGGGTGCGCAGCAGGAAGCGGTGCACGGCCTTGACCACCGCCTCCTCGTCGCCGGCGCCCTCGGGCAGCAGGCCGTGGTGGGACAACGCGCCCAGCCATGCCCTCAGTTCGTGGCCGGCCCGGGAGCGCTCGCGCTCCGGCGGCCCGGCGAGCAGGCCGAGGCGGGCCCGCAGCGCGACGTCCGCGCCGGTGAGCCGGGCGGCGGTGGGCGGCAGGTCGTGGGTGGTGACGGTGGCCAGGCAGCCGGCGCGCCACTCGTCGGGGGCGAGGATGCGGGCCTCGGTGGCGGCGCCCTCCGGGGCCCGGGCCTCCTTGCCGGCCCCGGCGTCCCCGTCGGCCCCGGCCTCCCCCTCGGCCCCGGCGCCGTTGCCGTAGTCCCGTTCGAACCACAGGACGGAGGTGCCCAGGACGCCGCGGTCGGCCAGGGTCTCCCGCACGCCCGGTTCGACCGTGCCGAGGTCCTCGCCGATCACGGCGGCGCCGGCGCGACGGGCCTCCAGGGCCAGCACCGAGAGCATCGCCTCGCCGTCGTAGCGGACGTACGCGCCCTCGGTCGGCGGTCGGCCTTCGGGGACCCACCACAGCCGGAACAGGCCCATCACATGGTCGATGCGCAGCGCGCCGGCGTGCCGGAGCAGGCCGCGCAGCAGGGCGCGGTAGGGGGCGTAACCGGCGGCGGCCAGGGCGTCCGGGCGCCAGGGCGGCAGCCCCCAGTCCTGGCCGCGGGAGTTGAAGGCGTCCGGTGGCGCCCCGATGGACATCCCGGCGGCGAAGGCGTCCTGCTGGGCCCAGGTGTCGGCGCCGGAGGGGTGGACGCCGACGGCGAGGTCGTGGACGAGCCCGACGGCCATGCCGGCGTCGCGGGCGGCCCGCTGGGCGGCGGCCAGTTGCTCGTCGGTGAACCAGGCGAGCCGGGAGTGGAAGTCGATGCGGTCCAGCAGCCGGTGGCGGATCCGGGCAGTCTCCGGTGAGCGGGGGTCGCGCAGGCCGGCCGGCCAGCCGCGCCAGTCGGGGCCGTGCCGCTCGGCGAGCGCGCACCAGGTGGCGTGGTCGTCCAGGGCCTGGCCCTGTGCGGCGAGGAAGTCGCAGTACGCGGCGCGCCGTCCGGGGCCGAGCGGGACGGCGCACAGGAGTTCCAGGGCCTGGCGCTTGAGGGCCCAGACCGCGTCCCGGTCGATGAGTCCGCCGCGTTCGAGGACGTCGTCGCGCAGCGCGCCGGCGCGGGCGGCCAGTTCGTCGGCCCGCCGGCGGTCGGGGCCGGTCAGGTGGGCGTACTCGGGGATCTGCTCGATCCGCAGGTGGACGGGGTCGGGGAAGCGGCGCGAGGAGGGGCGGTAGGGGGAGGGGTCGGTGGGCGCGCCGGGTACCGCCGCGTGCAGGGGGTTGAGCTGGACGAAGCCGGTGCCCAGGGTGCGCCCGGACCAGGCGGCGAGGTCGGCGAGGTCGCCGAGGTCGCCCATGCCCCAGGAGTGACGGGAGAGCAGGGAGTAGAGCTGGACGAGGAAGCCGTGGTTGCGGCCGGGCGGGGCGGGCACGGTGTCGGGGGCGACGACTAGGTGGGCGCGGGCGGTGCGGCCGTCGGGGGCGTCGGCGCGGAGGTCGTGGACGCCGAGCGGGAGCGCGGCGAGCGCCGCGGGGTCCTGGGTGCCGGTGTGCGGGGTGCCGTCCCGTACTTCCGCGCCGATGAGCGCGCCGTCCTCGGTGCGGACGCTCAGGACGGTGTCCTCGGGGAGGTCCGGCAGCCGCGGTGGGCGGCCGGCGCGGGCGGTGACGGTGGGTGGCAGGAGGGCCCGGCCGGTGGTCTCGTCGTGGGCGGCCAGGGCCGCGCGGACGGCCTGGGGGGTCGAGGCGTCGACGCCCAGTGCGGCGAGCACGGCAACGACGGTGTCGTCGGTGATGTGGAGCGTACGGCCCGGTGCGGGTTCGTAGGACGTGGCGATGCCGTGGAGCCGGGCGAGTCGGGCGCGGCTCATGGCTGCTCAGACCTCCATCGACTCCGTGCCCAGACCGGTGGCGGTCGGTTCGCTGGTCAGCGGGAGTTCGGCGGCGATGGGGACCTCGCTGGTGAGCGGGGCGCTGTCGGCGAGCGGGGGCTCGCTGACCAGCGGCGGCTCGGTGAAGCTGTACGAGCCGGAGCCCTCCAGGCCGGAGTCGGGGCCGGACACCCCGTCGAAGAGTCCGGGCTCGCCGCCGGGTTTGACCGACAGGGCGTCGAGGAGCAACTGAGCGGATGCGGCCACGAGGGCCTCCCGTTCGTCGGTAGTGGGACACGTCTGCCCTACCCAGTCGACGCGACGGCAGACGTCTTCACCCAGCAAACGTGACTCACGTCACAGTACGACGCCGACCGGCGATTTCGCGGCGGGGAGCGCCGTGCGGCGCACAGAACGCCGGACGACGGCCCCCGGGAACGCAATTCCTGCGGAACGAGACGTGCCATGGCCTGGTCGCACATGGGAAGAAAGCGGGCGATCCGGTGGCCGCCCGGGAACCACCCCGAGGCCCGGTTGACACCCTCACCGCGACAATGGTGGGCTCACCGCCGAAGGTCTGTCCGAACAGGGCCGAAGGGTGGCGACACCCCCGGTCCCGCGCCACGCGCACCACGACCACCAGGCCCGCACCGCGGCACCCGTCCACAGGTCGGGCCCCTGGCGCGCGAGCGGTGCCGCGACGGCCGGACGGCGGGACACAGGGGGAACCGGCACAAGCCGGTGAGCACGAGATACGGGGACGAGGAGCGACCGTGCGAGTCCGGGGCGTATGGGGCGGCAGAGCCGGTACGGGCAGGGGCAGCAGCCGGGCGCGGGTGGCCGGGACCACCGCGCTGGCCGCCGCCGTCATAGGGGGGCTGCTCGGCGGCGTCCCGGCGGCCCAGGCGGCGCCTGTCGGGCCCGCCGCCGGCACCCCCGACCAGCCCGGCCGGCCCACCGACACCGGCGCCCTGCCGGCGGTCTGGCCGCGCCCCCAGTCGATGCGGCAGCTCGGTGCGGCGGTCCCGCTCGGCCCGACGGCGACGCTGGTGGCCCCGCCGGGCACCGACCCGTACGCCCTCGACGTGCTGCGCGGACTGCTGCGGGACGCCGGGGTGCGCACCGTGCGGCAGGCCGCGCCCGGCGACCGGCTGCCCGCGGACGGGCCGGTGCTGCTGGTCGGCGGGGCGCCCGCCGAGGACACCCTGCGCACCCTGCGGGTGCCGGCCCGCGGCGACCTGCCGTCCGGGGGCTACCGCCTCGCCGTGGGACAGGTCGCCGGCCGGGACACCGTCGCGCTGGACGGCGTCGGCCCGGACGGCCTCTTCCACGCCGCGCAGACCCTGCGCCAGCTGGTCACCGACGGCCCCGACGGCACGCGGCAGCTGGCCTCGGTGACCGTCCGGGACTGGCCGGCCACCGGCGTCCGCGGCACCACCGAGGGCTTCTACGGGCAGCCGTGGAGCCGGGCGCAGCGGCTGGCCCAGCTGGACTTCATGGGCCGCACCAAGCAGAACCAGTACCTCTACGCCCCCGGGGACGACCCCTACCGGCAGGCCCGGTGGCGCGACCCGTACCCGGCCGAGCAGCGCGCCGACTTCCGGGCGCTGGCCGAGCGGGCCCGCGCCAACCACGTCACGCTCGGCTGGGCGGTGGCGCCCGGAGCGGCGATGTGCCTGTCCTCGGAGGACGACCTGCGGGCGCTGCGCCGCAAGGTGGACGCGATGTGGGCGCTGGGGGTGCGCTCCTTCCAGCTCCAGTTCCAGGACGTCAGCTACAGCGAGTGGCACTGCGCCGCGGACGAGGAGACGTTCGGGACCGGGCCGCAGGCTGCCGCCAAGGCCCAGGCCGGGGTCGCCAACGCGCTGGCCCGGCACCTCGCCGAGCGGCACCCCGACGCGGCCCCGCTGTCCCTGATGCCGACCGAGTTCTACCAGGACGGCACGACCGCCTACCGCAGCGCGCTGGCGTCGGCGCTCAACGACCGCGTGGAGGTGGCCTGGACGGGCGTCGGGGTGGTCCCGCGGACCATCACCGGCGGCGAACTGTCCGCCGCCCGCGAGGCGTTCGGCCACCCCCTGGTCACCATGGACAACTACCCGGTCAACGACTACGCCCAGGACCGGATCTTCCTCGGCCCGTACACCGGTCGCGAACCGGCCGTCGCCACCGGCTCGGCGGCGCTGCTCGCCAACGCCATGGAGCAGCCGCTGGCGTCCCGGATCCCGCTGTTCACCGCCGCCGACTACGCCTGGAACCCGCGCGACTACCGGCCCGCGCAGTCCTGGGAGGCGGCCATCGACGACCTGGCCGGCGGCGACCCCAAGGCCCGCACGGCGCTCCGCGCGCTGGCCGGGAACGCCGCGTCGTCCCTGCTCGACCGCGAGGAGTCGGGCTACCTCCAGCCGCTCATCGACCGGTTCTGGAAGGCCCGTGCGGCGGCCGTCGACACCGGCCGGCCCGGGGACGACCCGGGGTTCGCCAAGGCCGCGACGGCGCTGCGGGCCGCCTTCCGCACCATGAGCGGCACGCCCCGGGACCTGGCATCCGACCTGCGGGCCGAAGTCGGGCCGTGGGCCGAACAGTTGAGCCGCTTCGGGGACGCCGGGGCGCAGGCCGTGGACACCCTGGTGGCGCAGGCCCGGGACGACGGCGACGCCGCCTGGGCGGCGCAGCGCACGGTGCTGCGGCTGCGGACGGAGATCGGCCGGAGTCCGGTGACGGTCGGCAAGGGCGTCCTGGCGCCGTTCCTGGAGCGGGCGATGACCGAGGCGGACGCCTGGACGGGGGCCCGCGGCGGCGCCCCGGCACCGGACCGCGGCGACGGCCGCACCGCGCTGACCGTCCCCTTCCCCCGCGTACGGCCGCTGGCCGCGGTGAGCGCGCTCACCGAGCCGGGGCCGGCGGCCGGCGCGGTCTCCCTGGAGGCACACGTGCCGGGGGCCGGCTGGCAGCGCCTGGGGCCGCTGTCCGCGACCGGCTGGACGGAGGCCCGCACGGCCGGGTTGCGCGCCGACGCGGTCCGGCTGACCTGGAGCGGCGACACCCCGGCGCCGAACGTGCACGCGCTCACCCCGTGGTTCGACGACACCCCGCGGGCCGGACTCGAACTCTCCCGCGCCGAGGGCGACGCCCAGACCGGCGGCCCGTTCGCGGTGCAGGCCCGGGTCTCCTCCCGCCGCCCCGGCGACGTGCACGGCCCGCTGACGGTCACCGCGCCCAAGGGCTTCACCGTCCACGCGCCGCGGGAGCTGACCGCGCCCCGGGGCGGCACCGCGCTGGTCCCGCTCACCGTGGACGTCCCCAAGGACGCCGCGTCCGGGACGTACCAGGTCACCGTCGCCTTCGCCGGGCAGGAGCAGCGGCTGACCCTCCGGGTCTTCCCGGCCACCGGAGGGCCCGATCTGGCGCGCGGCGCGCAGACCAGCTCCTCCGGCGACGAGACGGACGACTTCCCGGCGTCCGCGGCCACCGACGGCGATCCGAGGACCCGCTGGTCCTCCCCCGCCGAGGACGACTCCTGGCTCCAGTTCGCCCTGCCCGGCCCGACCCGGCTGGGTCTGGTCGTCCTGCACTGGCAGGACGCCTACGCCGCCGCGTACCGCATCCAGGTCTCCGCCGACGGCCGCACCTGGCGCACCGCGGCCACCGTCCGCGACGGCAAGGGCGGCCGGGAGGCGGTGCGGATGGACGCCAAGGACGCCCGCTACGTCCGCATCCAGGGCGACAAGCGGGCGACGCGGTTCGGGTACTCGCTGTGGGGCGTCGAGGCGTACGCGGTGACGGACACCCCCTAGGTCATGTCCGAGCCGGCCCGGTGGGGCGGGGCCGCGAAGCGCCCCCGCCCCGCCGGAACCGCCGGCTCACCGACGCAAAAGCCCGGATCTACGCCGATACGGCATCGATCCGGGCCAAGGCGTCATCCGCGCCGTACGGCTGCAAGTAGGGCAGCCAGCGCGGGTCCCTATGCCCCGTGCCGATGATGCGCCAGGCAAGTCCTGACGGCGGGGCGGGCTGATGGCGCAGCCGCCAGCCGATCTCGGCGACATGGCGGTCGGCCTTGACGTGGTTGCAGCGCCGGCACGCGGCGACGACGTTCTCCCAGGTGTGCTGGCCGCCGCGGCTGCGCGGGATGACGTGGTCGACGCTGGTTGCGACGCCACCGCAATACATACAACGCCCGCCGTCCCGGGCGAACAGCGCCCGTCGGGTCAGCGGGACGGGGCCCCGAAAGGGCACTCTCACAAACCGCTTCAAGCGGACCACGCTCGGAGCCGGTATGACATGGGTCGCGCTGTGCATCAGGGCGCCGGATTCCTCAAGGCTGACGGCCTTCTCATTGAGGACGAGGATGAGCGCGCGGCGGAGCGGTACGACGCCGAGCGGCTCGTACGACGCATTGAGGACCAGGACATGCGGCACGGGTGCCTCCTTGTACGCCGGCGGCGCGTGGCTCGCGCCGGGACGATCTCCCCACAGTGTCCCCCGGTGCCTGGTCGGCGCGCCACCATGACCAGGTAACGGGCCGGAGGTGTTTTCCACCACAGCGTCGCGGATCCGTCCAGATCCGGCTCATTCCGGCCTTCCCGGACCCTCCAAGATCGAACACAGGGGCGGTCCGCCCGCGTTGCCCCGTTAGTGTGGTAGGTCTGCCCGGCTTTCTCGGGTCCCTGAGCGGGCCGGGCCTGCTGTCCCTCACGGAAGGTTCCGCTGTGTACTGGTCCGCCCCGCCGGCCGCCGCCGCGCCGCTGCGCACCGCCGCGTCCGGTTCAACCGGTCCTACCTCCCTCGACGAGGCCACCCAGAAGGCGACCAACGCCGCCGGCTGGATACAGGCGAACTGGGGGACGTGGCTCACGTCCGCCCTGCAGATCATCCTGATCATCGTGATCGCGGTGGTCCTGCGCCACGTGATACGCCGCACCATCACCAAGCTCATCGAGCGGATGAACCGCACCGCGGCCGCGGCCCAGCACACCGCGCTGGGCGGGCTGCTGGTCAACGCCGAGCGCCGGCGGCAGCGCTCGGAGGCGATCGGCTCGGTGCTGCGCAGTGTCGCCTCGTTCGTGATCATGGGTACGGCCGCACTGACCGTGCTCTCGGTGCTCCAGATCAATCTGGCGCCGCTGCTGGCCAGCGCGGGTGTGGCCGGTGTCGCGATCGGTTTCGGCGCACGCAACCTCGTCACCGACTTCCTCTCCGGCGTCTTCATGATCCTGGAGGACCAGTACGGCGTCGGCGACGAGATCGACGCGGGTGTGGCCACCGGTACGGTCATCGAGGTCGGGCTGCGGGTCACCAAGCTGCGCGGCGCCAACGGTGCGATCTGGTACATACGCAACGGCGAGGTCAAGCGGATCGGCAACCTCAGCCAGGGCTGGTCGACCGCGAGCGTCGACGTCCTGGTCGCCGCGAACCAGGACCTGGAGCGGGCCCGCACGGTGATCACCGACGCCGGCGAGGCGATGTCCAAGGCCGAGCCGTGGAACGAGCAACTGTGGGAGCCGGTGGAGGTGCTGGGCCTGAGCGAGGTCTCGGTGGACACCGTCACGGTCAGCGTCTCGGCCAAGACCATGCCGGGCAAGGCGGCGGGCGTCGAGCGCGAGCTGCGCTGGCGCATCAAGCACGCGCTGGACGCGGCCGGCATCCACCTGGCGCCGCGCCCGGTCACCGAGGAGGAAGAGGCGGCGACGGCCGACCCGTCCTCCGTGGTCGCCGCCCCGTCGGCGTTCGGCAACCCGACGTCGCCGCAGTCCCAGGCGACGACGCCGATCGCACCGCCGCAGCTGGGCAAGCAGTAGTCCCCGCGCCCGACGGCGGGGACACCAGGACAGAGGGGCATGTGACCCAGATCACACGCCCCTCTGTCATACGTACCGCGGTCCCGCTTCGTGTCCGGGGTGTCGGCATCGACCGACACCCACGACGGAGAAGGAGACTTCACCATGAAGATCCGCAATCGCATGGCCACGGGGGCCGTCGCTTCGGTTCTGATGCTCGGCGGCGCGGCGGCCCTGACCGCCGCGGCCCCCGCCTCCGCCACGGCGCGGCCGCAGATCAAGAACGACCTCAGCTGCACCACCACCACCGACGGCCGCCGGGGCACCGCGGACTGCACCAACAACACCAACCGCACCATCGCCTTCCGGGTCACCGTGGTCTGCGGCTGGTGGCCCGACCAGACGGGCCCGTGGCGGACCCTCAACCCGGGCGCCCGGGACCACTCCGAGGCCACCTGCGACGGCGGCACCGGCGTCGGCAGCGTCAACTGGGAAGAGGGCTGAGGTCGCGATGACCGGGGCCTGAGGCCCCGACCCGAGGGGCCCGCCCCGGCACGCACGGGGGATACGGGGACACGGGGGACACGGGGGATCACGAGGGGCGCACCGGCCGACCGCCGGGCGCCCCTCTCTCCGTGCCGCACCACACCCGCCCCGCCCACGACACGGCGAATCCCTCGTCCGAACCATTGACGCGCGCCCGACGCGCGGCCTAACTTCCTTGCCAGCAATTGGAAGGTTTCCTAACAGACACCTTCGGGACAGCTTCCGCACGGAATACGGGGTGGGCAACAGCCATGGCCGCAGCAGGACAGGGAACGCCGGGCACACCGAGGGTGCTGCGGGCCATGAACGACCGGGCCGCGCTGGACCTGCTGGTGTCCCAAGGCCCCCTGACGCGCACACAGATCGGCGAACTGACGGGGCTGTCGAAGCCCACCGCCTCCCAGCTGCTCGCCCGACTGACCGCGGCGGGACTGGTCCGCACGACCGGCAACGTCACCGGCCGCCCCGGACCCAGCGCCCAGCTCTACGAGGTCGACCCGGCCGCCGCATACGTCGCCGCGCTGGCCGTGGACCAGCTGGGCATCACCGCCGCCGTCGCCGACATCACCGGACAGGTGCTCGGCCAGGCCCGGGTGGACACCGACGCGGTCCCCGGCGACACCACCGACCTCACGGCCCGGCTGGTGGAGAAGGCCGTGGACGGGGCACTGGCCGAGGCCGGGCTGGAGCGCGGACAGCTGCACCGCGCGGTGATCGGCACCCCCGGCGCGCTGGACCCGCGGACCGGCCTGCTGCGCTACGCGCCCCACCTGCCCGGCTGGCAGTCGCGGGCACTGCGCGAAGAACTGGCCGAGGTCCTCGGCGTCCCCCTCGTCATCGAGAACGACGTGAACCTGGCCGCGGTGGCCGAGCAACACGACGGCGCCGCCCAGGACTTCGACGACTTCGTCCTGGTGTGGGTCGACGAAGGCGTGGGCGCCGCGATCGTGCTGGACGGCCGGCTGCTGCGCGGGGCCACCGGCGGCGCGGGCGAGATCGGCTACATGCCACTGCCCGGCGCCCCGCTGGCCCGCGACGGCGAGCGCAGCGCCGCCCGGCCGGACGCGGGCGGCGGCTTCCAGCGGCTGGTCGGCTCCCCCAGCGTCGTCGCACTCGCCCACGAACACGGCGCGCCGGAGGTCCGCACCGTCGCCGAGGCGCTGGCCCGGGACGACGTGCGGGCCGAGGTGGCGCGGCGGCTGGCGACCGGCCTGGCCGCGGTGGTCGCGGTGGTCGATCCCCGTCTGGTGGTGCTCTCCGGCGAGGTGCCGCAGGCCGGCGGGCAGGCGCTGCGGGACCTGGTCGAGGAGGAGTTCACCGGGCTCGCGCTGCCCCGTCCGGAAATCCGCATCAGCGACATCGAGGGCAACCCCATCCTCACCGGCGCGCTGCGCACGGCGCTCGCCGAGGCCCGGGACGCGGTCTTCGACACCGCGTGAGCCCTCCGCCGGCACGGCCGGGGAGCCTCGTCCGGGCTCCCCGGGAACCCCCGACGTAAGGAAGTCCGCATGCCGCTCTCGCGCCCGGGTGTCCGACCACGTCCCCGTCCCCGCCGCCGTGCGCGGATCGGCCTGCCGCTGGCCCTGGCCGTCGCCGGACTCTGCGCCGCGGGCTGCGCCAACCCCGGCGTCGGCAGCGACCGCGACGACCCCACACGACCGGTCACCCTCACCTTCTGGCACGGCTGGTCCGACCCCGGCGAGGTCAAGGCCATCGACGACAGCATCGCGCGCTTCGAGAAGCGCCACCCCAACATCACGGTGAAGACGGTCGGCAACGTCACCGACACCACCATGAACCAGGCGCTGCGGGCCGGCGGCGACGACGCCCCCGACGTGGTGTCGTCCTTCACCACCAACAACGTGGGGCAGTACTGCTCGTCCGGCATGTGGGCGGACCTCGACCCCTTCCTGAAGAAGAGCGGCGTGGCGAAGGAAAAGGTCTTCCCGAAAACCCTGCTCTCCTACACGCAGTACCGCGGCCGGCAGTGCGCACTGCCGCTGCTCGCCGACACCTACGGGCTGTACTACAACAAGGACGCCTTCGAGCAGGCCGGCATCACCCGGCCACCGCGCACCATGTCGGAGCTGAAAAGGGACGCCGCCAAACTCACCCGACGCACCCAGGACGGCGGATATCGGCAGGTCGGCTTCATGCCCAACTTCCGCCTCTACCAGAACAGTCCGGACCGGCTCTTCGCCCAGTGGGGACCCACCTACTTCGACCGGAACGGAAAATCCCAGCTGGCCAAGGACCCGTCCACCCGGGATTTCCTCACCACCCAGCGGGAAATCATCGACGCCCAGGGCGGATACGGCCCGATGGAGAAGTTCCGCACCACCTTCGGCGACGAGATGTCCGCGCAGAACGCCTTTCTGCGGCAGAAGGTGGCCATGCACATGGACGGGGAATGGCGCGGCCTGATGCTCAAGGAGGCGAAGGCACCGTTCGCCTGGGGCGTCGCGCCGATGCCGGTGCCCGACGACCAGGCCGACAGCTACGGCCGGGGCTACCTCACCGGCACCATCGCCGGAATCGCCCACAGCAGCCGGCACCAGAACGCAGCCTGGGAACTGGTGAAGTTCCTGACCGTGGACACCGACCAGGTCGTCGCCTTCGCCAACGCCATCCACAACGTCCCCTCCACGAAAGCCGCACTCACCTCCCCGGAACTGGACGCCGATCCGAACTTCCGCACCTTCCTCGGCATCGCCGCGAATCCGCACAGCACCGCGCTGCCCCCGTCCAACAACGGTGACATGTACGTCACTTCGCTCCAGGACTTCTCCTATATGGCGGAGGCCGGAAAGGTGCCCGACCTCGACGCGGGGCTGCGCGACCTCGACGCACGGATAGACGCCGACACCCTCCAGTCCGAGAACTGACGGAGCCCGCCATGGCAGCCCCCTCCTCCCCCGCCCCGGCGCTGCGGCGCAAACACCTCCGCGAACGCCTGCGCATCCTGGGATTCCTCTCCCCCTGGCTCGTCGGGTTCTCGGTCTTCTTCGGCTACCCGCTGATCGCCACCGGCTATTTCTCCTTCATGCACTACAACCAGATCGAGCAACCCGCTTTCGTGGGCCTGCGGAACTGGAGATACGTACTGACCCAGATGCCGCTGTTCGGGCCGGCGCTGTGGAACACGCTCTGGCTGGTCGTGGTGATGGTGGCGCTGCGGGTGGTCTTCGGACTGGGCATCGGCCTGCTCGTCACCAAGGTCAAATCCGGGGCCGGCTTCTTCCGCACCGCGTTCTACCTGCCGTACCTGGCCCCGCCGGTGGCCGCCACCGTCGCCTTCGTCTTCCTGCTCAACCCGGCCACCGGCCCGGTCAACGAGATCCTCGGGGCGCTCGGCGTCCCGGGCCCGGAGTGGTTCAACGACCCGTCCTGGGCCAAGCCGTCGCTGGTCCTGTTGTCCCTGTGGGGCATCGGCGACCTGATGGTGATCTTCATGGCGGCGCTGCTGGACGTCCCGAGGGAGCAGTACGAGGCCGCCGAGCTGGACGGCGCCGGCGCCTGGGGGAAGTTCCGCTATGTGACCTGGCCGTCGATCACCCCGATCGTGCTGTTCGCGGTGGTCACCGGCGTCGTGCAGACCATGCAGTACTACACCCAGGCGCTGGTCGCCGGGAAACTCGCCTCCGGGGTCTCCGTCGGCCCCGGCAGCGTCATCCAGCCCGGCTACCCGGACCACTCCACCCTGACCGTGCCGCAGCTCATCTACTCGCTGGGCTTCCAGAACTTCAACACCGGCGCGGCCTGCGCCCTGTCCCTGGTGCTGTTCGCCATCGCCATGGCCGTCACCACCCTGCTGATGCGCAAGCGCGCCGGCCTGCTCCCGGCGGAGGACTGACCGCCATGACGGAGGACCGATCCGACGTGACCACCACGACGTTCCCCCGGCGCCCGGCCCGGGCCCGCACCCCCGGCACCGCCGGCACCCCGGCCGCCCGCGCCCGCCGCACGCGCCTGCTGCACTGGATCGCCGTGCACGCGGTGGCGGTCGCCGCCGCCCTCTTCTTCCTCCTCCCCTTCGTCTTCGTCTTCCTGACCTCCGTCATGACCGACGACCAGGCGATGAGCGGCGAACTGTGGCCGCACGAGTGGAACTGGTCCAACTACACCGCCGTGTTCACCACCCCCGGCTTCCTCGGCTGGTGGCGGAACTCCCTGCTCTACGCGGGCCTGGGCACCCTCTTCACGGTCTGCTCGGCGATCCCGGTCGCCTACGCGCTGGCCCGCTTCCGCTTCCGCGGTCGCCGCACGGCGATGCTCCTGGTGATCTCCACGATGATGCTGCCGCCCCAGGTCGTCGTCATCCCGATGTACCTGGTGTGGGCGCAGCAACTGCATCTGACCGGTTCGATCTGGCCGCTGGTCGTCCCGATGGCGTTCGGCGACGCCTACTCCATCTTCCTGCTCCGGCAGTTCCTCCTGACGATCCCGCCGGAATACGTGGAATCCGCGAAGGTGGACGGCTGCGGCGAACTGCGCACCCTGCTGCGGATCGTCGTCCCGATGGCCCGCCCCGGCATCGCCGCCATCGCCCTCTTCCAGTTCTTCTACTGCTGGAACGACTACTTCGGGCCGCAGATCTACACCGCGCAGAACCCGGCCGCCTGGACGCTGTCCTACGGCCTGGAGTCCTTCAAGAGCGCGCACAGCGTCAACTGGAACCTCACCATGGCCGCAACGATGCTGGTCATGGCCCCCGTCATCGTCGTCTTCTTCTTCGCGCAGAAAGCCTTCGTCGAAGGCGTCACACTCACCGGAGTGAAGGGCTGAAACGGACATGCTGCCAACTTCCGGGGAACGCTCCCCGCACCCCCGCATCAAGATCGCAGTGGTCGGCGGCGGCTCGACCTACACCCCCGAACTCATCGACGGCTTCGCGCGGTTGCGGGACGCCCTGCCGGTCGCCGAACTCGTCCTGATCGACCCGGCCGCCGAACGGCTGGAGCTGATCGGCGCGCTGGCCCGCCGGATCTTCGCCCGGCAGGGCCACCCGGGCCGGATCACCTGGACCGCCGATCTCGACGCCGGACTCGACGGCGCCGACGCCGTCCTCCTGCAGCTCCGGGTCGGCGGGCAGGCCGCCCGCAACCAGGACGAGACCTGGCCGCTGGAGTGCGGCTGCGTCGGCCAGGAGACCACCGGCGCGGGCGGCCTGGCCAAGGCACTGCGCACCGTCCCGGTCGTCCTGGGCATCGCCGAACGGATCCGCCGCCGCTGCCCCGACGCCTGGATCGTGGACTTCACCAACCCGGTCGGCATCGTCACCCGGGCCCTGCTCTCCCACGGGCACAAGGCCGTCGGGCTGTGCAACGTGGCCATCGGCTTCCAGCGGAAGTTCGCGAAGCTGCTCGGGGTGGCCCCCGAACGCGTCGAGCTGGAGCACATCGGCCTCAACCATCTCACCTGGGAGCGCGCCGTCCGCGTCGACGGCACGGACGTCCTGCCCACGCTCCTGGCCCGGCACGGCGACGCGCTCGCCGACGACGTCCGCATGCCCCGCGCGCTCCTCGACCACCTGGGCGTCGTGCCCTCCTACTACCTGCGGTACTACTACCAACACGACGCGGTGGTGAAGGAGCTGCGCACCAAGCCCTCCCGCGCCGCGGAGGTCGCCGCCATCGAACGTCAGCTCCTCGACCTCTACGCCGACCCCGACCTGGCCGAGAAGCCCGAACTCCTCTCCCGCCGCGGCGGCGCCTACTACTCCGAGGCGGCGGTGGCCCTGACCTCGTCCCTGCTGGGCGGCGGAACGGCCGGCGACGTCCAGATCGTCAACACCCTCAACCACGGCACGCTGCCGTTCCTGCCGGACGACGCGGTGATCGAGGTACCGGCGGCGGTGGACTCCCGGGGGGCCTCCCCCCTCCCCCTCCGCCCCCTCGCCCCCCTGTTCGCCGGGCTCGTCGCCAATGTCACGGCCTACGAGCACCTGGCCCTGGAAGCCGCCCTCAAGGGCGGCCGTGACCGGGTCTTCTCCGCGCTCCTCGCGCACCCCCTCATCGGCCAGATCGACTACGCGGACCGGCTCGCCGACGAGCTGATCGCACACAACCGGGAGCACCTCACGTGGGCCTGACCGGCACGGCGCTCGCCATCGACGCGGGCAACAGCAAGACCGACGTGGCCCTGGTGGCCACGGACGGCAGGGTCCTCGGCCGGGCCCGCGGCGGCGGCTTCCAGCCGCCCGTGGTGGGCACCGCCCGCGCCGTGGACGTGCTGGCGCCCCTGATCGCCGCGGCCCGGGCCCAGGCCGGACCGGACGACGACGGCCCGGTCGGCCATCTCTCCGCCTTCCTCGCCAACGCCGACCTCCCCGTCGAAGTGACCCGCCTGACCGCCGAGATCGCCGCCCGCGGCTGGGCGGAGACCGTCTCCGTCCGCAACGACACCTTCGCCCTGCTCCGCGCCGGACTCCCCGACCGCGGCGAGCAGTTGGGCGTCGCAGTGGTCTGCGGCGCCGGTATCAACTGCGTCGGCGTCGGCCACGACGGGGCCACCGCCCGCTTCCCGTCCGTCGGCCGGCTCTCCGGTGACTGGGGCGGCGGAGACTTCCTCGCCTCCGAGGCCCTGTGGCACGCGGCCCGCGCCGAGGACGGCCGGGGCGCCCCGACCGCACTCGCCCGCGCGCTACCGGCCCACTTCGGCCTGGCCACCATGCTGGAGCTCATCGAGGCCCTCCACCTGCACCGGATCCCCGACGTCCGCCGGCACGAACTGGCCCCGCTGCTCTTCGACGTGGCGGCGGGCGGCGACGCCGTGGCCCGCTCCGTCGTGGCCCGCCAGGCGGAGGAGATCGCCGTGATGGCCTCCGTGGCCCTGCAACGCCTCGACCTGCACTCCGAACCGACCCCGGTGATCCTCGGCGGCAGCGTCCTCGCCGCCCGGCACCCCCTCCTCCACGATCACGTCGTCCGCCTCCTCGCCGAACGCGCCCCCAAGGCCGTCCCCCACGTCATCACCGCACCCCCCGTCCTCGGCGCGGCCCTGGACGCCCTGGACCGGACGACGCCGGCACCGCCCCAACGCGCCTACGAACGCCTGCGGGAGGAGTGGGCGTAGGATCCCGGCCCTGCCGATCACCCCACCTGCACGCAGTCGCCCCGGCAGGTCTCGGTGCGTTCGCCAGGGGCCAGGATGAGGTCGGCCGGGGGCGGGGAGTGATCGCTTTCCGTGATGACGGTGATGGGGTGGTCGGTGTCGTTGACGATGGGGGTTGGGGTGCCGTCGGCGGCGTGGAAGAGCGGATAGGTGCCGGTCGGGTTGATGTAGGTCGTACTGCCGATGGTGAGGAATCCGCTGGCCGTGGCGGGCTGGGCGGGGGTGGCCGAGGTCCTGGTGGCGGCCTTGGCGAGGGGGGTCAGGAGTCGGTTGATGCGACGCATGGGGTGCCTCCGTTGCTTCGGAGGTTGGCGGGAGGGCCAACCTTTCGTCACTCAGCGTAGTCGGAGGAGGGTGGGGTCGTCAGCGGCGCGCGGGAGTGAAACAGGGGGCGCCAGGGGCGAGTTGCGCGCCCCTCGGCGGTGGCGCGTTCGGCGGCCCGCCGTCCGACCGCGCGTGCGGCAGCAGGCGCCCGCCTCGCCGCTCCCCGCCGCCGACCGACCGCCGACTACCGACCGCCGACCGCCGACCGCCGATCAATCGTCGAGCGGCAGTGCCAGGTCGCGGACGTGACCCGCGAGGAGGAGCACCGCGGCGTCGACGGCAGCCTGCGGGTCCTGGGCGCGGATGGCGTCGGTGAGGCGGGAGTGCGGGTCGGTGGGGGCGGCGTCGGCGGTGTCCAGGCAGGCGGCGCGGCGGAGTTCCTCGCGCAGGGCGGCGCTGAGCGAACGGTAGATGTCGGCCAGCACGGGGTTGGCGCTGGCCTCGGCGACGAGGATGTGGAACTCGGCGTCGGCCGCGGTGAACGCCTCGCTGTCGTGGGCCGCCAGGGCGGCCTTGCGGCGGCCCAGCGCGGCCTCGATGCCGGCGAGCTGCGCGTCGGTGCGGTACTTGGCGGCCTGGCGGGCGGCGACCACGTCCAGTCCCTGGCGGACCTGGGTGACGTGGCTCAGCTCGGCACGTTCCAGACGGCGGCGGAGGGCGACCGCGCTGTCGTCGTCGGAGATCACGAACGTGCCGTCGCCCTGGCGGGGTTCGAGGAGGCCGGAGTGGACGAGCGAGCGGACGGCCTCGCGGACCGAGGCGCGGCTGACGCCGAGGGTCTCGGACAGGGCGCTCTCGGGTGGGATGCGGCTGCCCACCGGCCAGATGCCGTTGACGATCTGGCCGCGGATCTCGTCGGTCGCGGACTCCACGAGCGACACCCGGCCCTTGCGGACGGTCTGCACTCGATCACTCCCTTGCCTCGGCGGGACGGACGTCCTGGGCCCGTCTTGGGCCGTCGCGGGCGGCGGCCGGCGGCGGAGCGTCCGATCCCGGTCGCCTGATGTCCGGCGACTGCTCGTAAGGGTAATGCGGGGCGACCGCCCTCCGCCCGGCCCGGAGGGTCGATGCCGGGCGGGCGGGGAACCAGGGCGGCGGGCGGCTCCCAACGGGGGCCGTGGGCGCCCCGCGAGATGTTTGGCGTTCCGAACAAGATCGGGTCAAGTCCGGTGTGCTGGTCGGGCGGCACGGACATACTGACGCCCGTGCGCCCCGTGCCGGTGGGCGCCGGGCGCGGAGCAGGCCCGCAGTCAGCGACCCAGGGGGTGGTTCGTCGGTGTCATCGCTATCGTCCGCATCGTCCGCGACGTCGGTTTCCCCGGAGCCGTCCGCCCGGCCCGGGTCGGCCGGCGGCCCCGCCGCGCGCCGGCGCACCGCGTGGGCCGAGGGCCTGGACCAGCTGCGGGCCGCCGCCACCACCGAGCCGGGGCGGCTGCGCGCGATCGGGGCGGTGCTGGCGCTGCTGGTCGTGGTGTTCGGGGCGACCGCGGTCTGGCAGGTGACGGACCGGTCGCGGGCCGCCGACGACGTGGTGCTGCGCAGCCAGCCGCTGACCGCGGACGCGGCGAGCATCTACCGGTCGCTGGCGGACGCCGACACCACCGCCGCCGGCGGGTTCCTGGCGGGCGGCACGGAGTCCGCCGCGACCCGTGAGCGGTACGAGGCGGATCTCGCGATGGCGTCCCGCCTGCTGGTCAGGGCGGCGGCGAACGCGCGGGTGCCGGGCGCGGAGGGCGGTGCGGCGGATCGGGCCGGGACCCAGATCGCCCGGCTGAACGCCCTGCTGCCGCGGTACACGGGCCTGGTCGAGACGGCCCGGACGAACAACCGGCAGGGGCTGCCACTGGGCGGCGCCTATCTGCGGTACGCGAACGGGCAGATGCGGACGGAACTCCTCCCGGCGGCCCAGGCGTTGTACGACGCGGAGCGGCAGCGGCTGACCGCCGACCACGAGCGGGCCACGGCGTGGCCGTGGTTCGCGCTGGCCGCCGGGGTGCTCGCGATCGGGGCGCTGGGGTGGGCGCAGCGCCGGCACTACCGGCGCACCCACCGGGTGTTCAACCGCGGTCTGCTGGCGGCGACGGTGGCGTCGATGGCGGTGCTGCTGTGGCTGCTGGCGGCGCACACGGTGGCGCGGGCCGGGCTGTCCGACGCGTATGCGCACGGCGCCCGGTCGTTGCAGGTGCTCAATACGGCGCGGATCGACGCGCTGCGGGCGCGCGCCGACGAGAATCTGACGCTGGTGGCGCGCGGAGCGGTTTTGACGGCGGACCAGAAGGACTTCTACGAGGTCGATTTCCAGGCGAAGATGGGGCATCTGGCCGGCGCGGGCGGCCGGGGATCGGCGGATGTGTCCGGGGAGTTGGGGAAGGCGCTGGCACTGGCGGGCGACGAGGCGGGGCGCAAACCGGTGCGGGACACGCTGGCGGCCGTCGGGCAGTGGCGGGCGCGGCACGCCGACGCGCGGTCGGCGGACGACAGGGGGGACTACGACCGGGCGCTGGCGAAGGTGATCGGCGGGGACGGTTCGACGGGCGCGTCGTTCGACCGGGTCGACACCGGGCTGGGGCGGGCGCTGGTCCACGAGCAGGCGCGGTTCCGGTCGGCCGCGGACGGCGGGCGGGCGGCGTTCGGCCTGCTGGCGGTGGGCGCGGCGGTGTTGGCGGTGCTGGCCGCCACGGCGGCGGTGCTGGGCATCGGGCGCAGGCTGTCGGAGTATCGGTGAGGGGGTCAGGGGAGATGGGGACGCGCGGGCGGGGGCTGCGGAATCTGCGGGCGGTCCTGGCGCCGGTGGCGGCGGGCATGGCCGTGATGGCGGCGACCGCGACGGTGCTGGTGCCCGCGCTGGGCCACGGCGTGCGCCCGGAGGCCCCGGGTCCGGTGGCGACGCACCGGGCGTACGGGCCGGGCACCGCGCCCGCGTCGCCGGCCGCGGCGCGGTGCACGCCGGCCAGCGCGGCGGAGAGCCTGCGGCCGTCGCCGGCCGACGGGCCCGCGGTGGAGCGGATCAAGCAGAAGGGCCAACTGGTCGTCGGGGTGGACCAGAACACCTATCGGTGGGGGTACCGCGACCGGGACACCGGCCGGTTGGAGGGTTTCGACATCGACCTGGCGCGGGCGATCGCCACGGACATCCTGGGGCCGGACGCCAAGGTCGTCTTCCAGGCGGTGCCGACCAATCAGCGGATCCCCGCGGTCCGGCAGCGCACGGTGGACATGGTGGTGCGGACGATGACGATCAACTGCGCGCGCAAGGAGCAGGTGGCGTTCTCCACGGCGTACTTCCAGGCGGGGCAGCAGGTGCTGGCCCCGAAGCGGTCGACGATCACGGCGTTCGACGACTCGTTGCGGGGCAAGCGGGTGTGCACCGCGGCCGGTTCGACGGGCGAGACGGAGCTGGCGCGGCGCAGCCACGGCGCGCGGGTGCTGACCGCGCCGAATCAGCTGGACTGTCTGGTGCGGCTCCAGTTGGGCGAGGCGGACGCGGTGGTCACCGACAGTGCGCTGGCGGCGGCGCAGGCGGCGCAGGACCCGACGGTGGAGTTGAAGGGCGCGCCGTTCACCGACGAGTCGTACGGCGTGGCGATGAACAAGGACGATCCGGATCTGGTGCGCCGGGTCAACAAGGTCCTGGACGACTACCGCAGCGGCGGGGAGGACAGCCCGTGGATGCGGGCGTACCGGAAGTGGTTGCAGGCCGATCTGCCCGGTATATCGGGGCCGCCGGAGCCGCAGTACGGCGACTGAGGGTGGTCCGGCGGCGCTCGGCGGCCCCACCGGGCGCCGGATGGGGTCACTATGGAGGGGCTGCAGCGGGGGTAGGGAGCCGGAGGGGCGGCGAGCGAGGCCACGCGCACCAACCGCGGTGCACGGTACGCGTATTGGAGAGGTGATCGATGGGGGTCCCTGGACCCTTCCCCGGCTCGGCGGGGAGGCCCGATGCCCCGGTGCTGGACCGGGAGGAGGTGGACCGCGCGCTGGCGCGGCTCGGCGCCGAGTACGAGGCGATCGAGACGTCGCTGCTCGCGTTGCAGGACCACGCCGGCCGTCGGCTCCTGGAGGGCGCCGACCTGTCGGGCGTCACCAAGGAGCGCTGGGCCGAGACGGAGCGGTCCCTTGCGGTGCTGTGGGCGTTGTTCGACGCCTATACGGAGGTGCTGACGGCCGCGCGGGAGCTGCGGGGGCGGCGGCGCTGGCCGTCCGCGGAGGATCTGGCGGAGCTGTCGGCGCTGTTGCGCGACGGTGCGGTGACGGTGCCGGCCGCGGCGGGCGACGGGCTGAGAGCCGGCGCGAGGATCGGCCTGGAGGAGTTGGTCGGCCGGTTGAACGGGCTGTACGCGCGGTCGTTGGACGTCATCGTGGCGGCGGACGCGGTGTGGTCGGCGCTGCCGGCCCGGATAGACCTGCTGGCGGAGGAGTTGCAGCGGACGCGGTCGTTGGCGCATTCGGTGGGGGTGCGTCCGGGCGAGCATCCGGCGGGTGACGATCTGGAGCGGATCACCGAGGAGCTGGCGCGGTTGCGGGCGCGGGTGATCGCGGATCCGCTGGCGTTCTGGGTGTCGTCGGGGGCGGGGAGCGCGGCGCCGGGCGGGGGCCGTCCGGACACCGCCCGTTACGACCGGGCGGCGCGTGCGTTGGAGGACATCCGGCGTGAGGTGGCGGCGGTGCTGGACGTCCGGCAGGACGCGGAGCGGCGGTTGATGCTGCTGCGTGACGTGCTGTCGCGGGCGGACCGTACGTTGACCGAGGCGCGGCAGGCGCGCGGGGAGGTGCTGGCGAAGATCGCCGCGTCGGAGGTGCCGGCGGTCAGTGGCCCGTCGACGGTGCTGCACGAGCAGTTGGCGGCGGCCGCCGAGTACCGCCGGCGGGCGCAGTGGCACCGGTTGTCGCCACTGCTGGACAGTCTGGAGGAGCGGGCGGAGGACGAACTCCAGCGGGCCCGGGAGTCGTTGACGGCGGTGACCGCGCCGCTGGCGGTGCGGGCCGAGCTGCGCGGCCGGCTGGACGCGTACCGGGCGCGGTTGGCGCGGCACGGTCTGGCGGGGGATCCGCTGCTGATGGAGCGGTACGACGTCGCGCGGCGGATGTTGTGGAGCGCGCCGTGCGATCTGCGGGCGGCGGAGCAGGCGGTGTGGCGCTATCAGGAGGCGGCGGCGGAGGCTGTGGTTCCGGAGCCGCGGGACGGCAGGGGGGAGCCGTGACGGAGCGCGACGGGGGGCGGTGCCAGCGTCGGGAGTGCGCCGGGCGCTATGAGGACGTCGGCGACGGGGAGCTGTACTGCGACGTGTGCGGGCTGGCGCCGGTGGTGTCCGCCGAGGGGCTGCTGTCGGCGACCGCGACGGTGCTGACGCAGCGGGTGGAGGCCGGTGGGGCGACGGTCGCCGCGCCGCCGCCGAGCGGTGCCCGCGGGCGGCGGACGGTCGGGACGCATGTCCCCGCGCAGCGGCCGGGTGGCCGGGCCGGGAGCGGGTCGGCCGACCGGACGCCGGTGGTGGTGCGCGGCAGCGGGCGGGGCAGTGGCCGCCCGGCCTCGGGGTCGGGCGGTGGTTCCGGGGCGTCGCGGGGGCGGTTGGGCGCCGGGCTGGTGGCGGTGGAGCAGGTGCCGCGGCGCGATCCGCGGGCGGCGGTGCTGGCGCATCCGGAGGTGCCGGAGCGGAAGCGGTTCTGCAGCCGGGGCGAGTGCGGGGCGCCGGTGGGGCGGGGCCGGGACGGCCGGCCGGGCACGGCGGAGGGCTTCTGCACCAAGTGCGGCCATCCGTACAGCTTCGTACCGAAGTTGCGGTCCGGGGAGCTGGTGCACGGCCAGTACGAGGTCGTGGGGTGTCTGGCCCACGGCGGGCTGGGCTGGATCTATCTGGCGCGGGACCGGGCGGTCGACGACCGGTGGGTGGTGCTCAAGGGCCTGCTGGACACCGGTGACGAGGAGGCGCTGGCGGCGGCGGTGTCCGAGCGGCGGTTCCTCGCCGCGATCGAGCACCCCAACATCGTGCGGATCTACAACTTCGTGGAGCATCTGGACCGCGCGACGGGCAGCCGGGACGGCTACATCGTCATGGAGTACGTGGACGGCATCTCCCTGAAGGACCTCGCCAACGAGCGGCGCACGTCGCAGGGGCGCCGCGATCCGATGCCGGTGGAGCAGGCGTGCGCGTACGGCATCGAGGCGCTGGAGGCGCTCGGCCATCTGCACGGCCGGCAGTTGCTCTACTGCGACTTCAAGGTCGACAACGCCCTCCAGCAGCACGACCGGCTCAAGCTGATCGACCTGGGCGCGGTGCGGCGGGCGGACGACCACGAGAGCCCCATCTACGGCACGATCGGCTATCAGGCGCCCGAGGTCGGCGAGGTGGGCCCGTCGGTCGCCTCCGACCTGTACACCGTCGCCCGCACCCTCGCCGTCCTCACCTTCGACTTCCAGGGCTACACCAATGTCTTCGCGGACTCCCTGCCGGACCCGGACCACATCGAGGTGTTTCGCGCGCACGAGTCCTTCTACCGGCTGCTGGTGCGGGCCACCGATCCGGATCCGGGACGGCGTTTCGGTTCCGCGGAGGAGATGGCCGAGCAGCTGACGGGGGTGCTGCGGGAGGTGGTGGCGCTGCGGACGGGCGAGCCGCGGCCGGCGCTGTCCACCTTGTTCGGGCCGGAGCTGCGGGTGGTGGGCACGGAGCCGGTGCCGCCGCCGGCCGGCGACAGTTCGCTGCTGGGCGGCCGGCGGCCCGGTCGGCGGCGCGCCGAACGGGTCGCGGAGGAGCCGGCGCGGCTGGGCGGCGGCCCGGAGCTGCGGCCCCTGGACGTGGCCGGGGCGGCGCTGGCGCTGCCGGTGCCGCGGACGGATCCGGACGACCCCCATGCCGGTTTCCTGGCGGGTCTGCACGCCGCGACCCCGGCGGAGCTGCTGGCCGCGCTGCGGGCGGCGCCCACCGACTCGCCGGAGGTCCGGCTGCGGACCCTGCGCGCCCAACTGGAACTGGGCGGGGACGCGCTGGCCTTCGAGGGCGACGGGCCGGGTTCCCCGGCAGGGTGGGCCGAGGGCCCGTGGGGCGCCGACGGGAAACACGACGTGGACGGGGTCGGGGCCGGGTCCGGGTCCGGGGACTGGCGGGTGGTGTGGCACCGGGGGCTGGCGGCACTGGCGACCGGCGACCGGGAGGGCGCCGCGCTGGCCTTCGACGCGGTCTACGACGCCTTCCCGGGCGAGCCGGCGCCGAAGCTGGCGCTGGGCATCAGCGCCGAGTTGCTGGGGCAGTTGGACAACGCGGCGGAGTACTACCGCCTCGTATGGGCGACAGACCGGAGCTATGTGAGTGCCGCGTTCGGGCTGGCCCGGGTGCGGCTGGCGGCCGGTGACCGGGCGGGTGCGGTGGCGGCCCTGGAGTCCGTCCCGGAGGCGTCCATCCACTACACGGCGGCGCGGATCGCGGCGGTCCGGGCCCGGCTGCGGCAGCGCTCGCCCCGGGAGCCGCTGCTGCCGGATCTGCGGGCCGCGGCCCAACAGGTCGAGGCGCTGGCCGACTTCGGTCTGGACGACCGGCGTCGGGAAGTCCTCGCCACCGAAGTACTGGGCAGTGCCCTGGACTGGGTACTCTCCGGGAGCCACGGCGACGGGCCCGGGGCCGGTGCCCCGGGTGACGGGGCGCCGGACGGTGCCGCCGGGCCGGCGCTCCTCGGCAGTCCGCTGGACGAGCGCGGGCTGCGGTTCGGGCTGGAGCGGTCGTACCGTCTGTTGGCGCGGCTGGCGCAGCGTGGCGAGGAAAGGATCGAGCTGGTGGAGCGGGCCAACCGCTTCCGCCCCAGGACATGGGTGTGACATGGGTGTGACTGGGCCGTCCCGCTGCCGGAGCTGCGGTGAGCCGCTCGACGCGGGGGACAACTACTGCGGGCGGTGCGGCGCCGATCCCCTGACGTCGGGCGGTTTCGGCGTGCCGGCGGGATACGGGGCACCGCCGGCGGCGGCGTTCGCGGCGGGACCGGCGGCGCAGGTGGGTCCGCCGCCGCCCGACCCCACGACCCGCCTCCCGATCGGGGACGCGACGGCGCCGACCGCGCCCGCTGCCGGCGGCCGGCCCGCCGACCCGCGGGTGGTCGGCTACGAGGCGGTCGCCGACGCCGCCGCCGGCACCGGGCCGCGGGCCGAAGCGGAGGTTTCACCGACGGCCCGGGAAGAGGCCCTGGCGGGAGCCGAAGCGGAGCCGGCGGCGGACACCGCGACGGACGCCGCCACGGCGGACGCGCCGGCGCCCGGAGAGGCCGCCGAGCCATCAAACGGAACGGCCGAAGACGGGGCCGCCGAGTCGGGTTCGGCGACCGTAGCGGGGGAAACCGGAACCGCTCCGGAGGACCCGCCCGAGCGCCAACGCGACCACCTGGAGCGGGAGTTGCCGGGCGTCGCGGCGGTCAGCGACCGCGGCCACCGGCACCACCGCAACGAGGACTTCTTCGCGCTGGGCGACACCGTGCTGACGGACGGCGCGCCCGCGGTGATCGCGGTGGTCTGCGACGGGGTCTCCTCGGCGACCCGCCCGGACGACGCCTCCAAGGCCGCCGCCGAAAGGGCCACCGGGGCGCTGCGGATGGCGCTGCCGCGCGGCACGCACCCGCAGCAGGCCATGCACGACGCGGTGCTGGCGGCCTCGGCGGCGGTCGACGCGCTGGCCGTCGACCCCTCGATAGCGCACGACGAGTTCCGCCAGCAGAACGCCCCGGCCTGCACGATCGTCGGCGCGCTGGTCGGCGGCGGGCTGCTGACCATCGGCTGGGTCGGCGACAGCCGGGCGTACTGGATCCCCGACGACCGCACCGCACCGCCGGTCCGGCTCACCGAGGACGACTCCTGGGCCGCCCAGATGGTCGCCAACAACCTCATGACGGAGGCCGAGGCCAACGCCGACGAGCGGGCGCACGCCATCACCGGCTGGCTCGGCGCCGACGCGTACGAGGTCGAACCGCACGTCGCGGCGTTCCGGCCGGACGGGCCGGGGACGGTGGTGGTGTGCACCGACGGGCTGTGGAACTACGCCGAGACGGCCGGGTCGATGGCCGCGGTGCTGCCCCTGGACGCGCCGGTCCGGCCGCTGAACGCCGCGCGGGTGCTGGTCGACCACGCCCTGGACGGCGGCGGGCACGACAACGTAACGGTCGCGGTGGTGCGGTTCCCCACGCCCGGGGAAGGGGCAGGATCGGCCTAGGGTCCGCCCGAACCCGGGCCCGTCGGACGGGCCCTGGGGTCTGTCCATGAAGTCCCGTCGTTCGCCCGGGGGGGGCGAGCCCGGCCGGCGGCCGGCGGCAGCCGCAAGGAGCGGACGTAACCCATGGCCAACTTCGCCAAGTCGCGGGTGCCGCACTTCACCGCCGAGGTGCACCACAACCCCTGCCTCCCCGAGGGCGGGCAGGCGTTGCACGCCGTCGTCACGGTCACCGCGACCGGCGGCGGTTCGACCGGTGGGCGCCCGGTGCCGCGACCGGAGGCGGCGGTCTCGGGGGTGGCGGGGCCGGAGCACGGGCCGGCCGACGCCCTCGAGCCGGACGCCGGGGTCGTACTGCGGGTGCGGACCCCGCTGGGCGCCGAGGTGGGGTTCCTGCGGCAAGTGGCGCCCGCCCCCGAGGACCTGACCGGCCGGCGCAGGGCGTCGGGGCCGCGCTCGGGCGACTACCCGACCGGTCCCTGGGGCGACGAGTCCCGCGACTACCACCTCTTCCTGCGTGTCCCGGACCCCGGGCTCGGCCGGGAGATGCTGGCCGCCCGGCTCTCCGTGCTGCTGCCCGCACCGGACGGCGCCGCGCCGCGGGTCGTGGCGCAGGGTCTGGTCCGGGCCGTGTGGACGGACGATCCGGCCGCCGCGGTACGGATCGATCCACAGGTGGCGCACCACACAGGTCGGTCCGAACTGGCGCAAGTCATCCAGCGGGGACTGGATGCGGCCAAGTGGGGAGATGCCACCCGCGCCGTGCGCGAACTGCGCCGTGCGGCGCGGCTGGCCGGCGGCCCCGGGAGCGAGGACACTGCGAAACTCCTTGCGAAGGTGGTGGGCGACGTCGATACCGCGACCGGTACTGTGCGACAGGCGGCGAAGGCGCCCGAGGTCGAACGGGAGAGCTCCCGGACGGCGCCGGACACCCACTCATCGCCCGCAGAAACCGCAATGAACGAGCACGATCACCACTGATCAGTACCACCCGGAAGAAACGGTACGGAGGGGGAAGAACCGACATGCCGACCTGCCCGAGCGGCCACCAGTCGGCGGCCGAAGACTGGTGCGAGGTGTGCGGCCAGCGCATGGCGGGTGCCGTTCCCCCGCCACCCTCTCTGCCCGCCGGATTCCTCAACGCGCCGCCGCCCGCCGAGCCGACCGGTCCCGCGGGTCCGCCGCCCGGCATGCCCGGTCCGCCGCCGGCGGGCCAGCCCGGTCCGCCCCCCGGCATGCCCGCCCCCGGCCCGCCGCCCGGCTTCGGCGGCCCCGCCGCGCCCGCACCCGGCCCCCGTATGCAGGGCGGCCAGGAGGGCTACGGCTTCCCGCCGCCCGCGCCCGGCCCCGGTGGTCCCGGTGCGCCCGCCCCCGGCCCGGCCGGCCAGCCGCCGCAGGGCGGTTACGGCTTCCCCCCGCCGGCACCCGGCCCCGGCGCCCCCATGGCCGGCCCCGGCACCCCGCCGCAGGGCACCCCGCCGCCCGTCGCCCCGGCTCCGGCGCCCGGCCCCGAGCAGTCCACGGAGTTCTGCCCGCAGTGCCGCACGCCGCGCGAGGGCATGGCGCCGTTCTGCGCGGAGTGCCAGTACAACTTCCTCACCCACTCGCCGGCGTCGTTCGCCCCGCCGCCCGGTGCGCCCGCGCCCGGCCCCGGCGGCCAGCCGCCGCAGGGCGGCTACGGCTTCCCCCCGCCGGCACCCGGCCCCGGCGCCCCCGCGCCCGGCCCCGGTCTCCAGGGCGGCCAGGGCGGTTACGGCTTCCCACCGCCGCAGGCCCCGCCGCCGCAGCAGCAGCCGGGCCCGCCGCCCGGGGCGCCCGTCCCCGGCGGCTTCCCGGGCCAGCCCGGTCCGCCGCCCGGCATGCCCGCCCCCGGCCCGGCCGGCCAGCCCGGTCCGCCGCCGCCCCCGCAACAGGGCGCCGACGACTGGACGTTGACCCCGCCGAACCAGCCGCACGCGGCGCACGCCGCCCCGCCGATGGCGCCCCCGCAGCCCGGACCCGGCCCGCAGGCCCCGTTCGAGCAGCCGGCGCCGTACGAGCAGCAGCCGCCCGCGCCGTACGAGCAGCAGCAGCCGGCCCCGTTCCCGCCGCAGCAGCAGCCCCAGCCGGGACCCGACGGCCAGTGGGGCGGCGCCCCCGGCCCGGCTCCGATGGCGCCGCCACAGGGCCCGCCGCCGGTGATCGGCGACGGCTGGGTGGTGGCCATCGCGCCGGACCGCGAGTACTTCATGGCGATGATGAGCCGCAGCGGCCCGGAGGCCGCGGGGCTCAACCTGCCCTCGTACTCCCCCGAGCAGGTGCTGCCGCTCGCGGGCGGCCAGGTCTCGGTGGGTCGCCGCCGGAACAGCACCGGTGAGTCCCCGGACGTCGACCTGGGCCGGACCCCGGAGGACCCGGGCGTCTCGCACCAGCACGCCCTGCTCGTCCAGCAGCAGGACGGCAGCTGGGCGGTGGTGGACCAGAACTCCACCAACGGCACGACGGTCAACCTCGCCGAGGAGCCGATCCAGCCGTACGTCCCGGTGCCGCTCCACGAGGGCGACCGGGTGCACGTCGGCGCCTGGACGACGCTGACCATCCGCCGCGGCTGACCACACGACGCCGACCCGCCAACTCCGGGGCGCGATCGACCGATCACGCCCCGGAGTCGCGTGTGGGCGCCGGACGTCCTAAGTCCCCGGTCCTCGGTCGGGGCGTCTGCCACCATGGACCGGTGAACAACATTCCGCACGGCACGCTTCAGGAGCAGACCTTCTACGAGCAGGTCGGCGGCGAGGACACCTTCCGCCGCCTGGTGCGCCGCTTCTACGAGGGGGTCGCCGAGGACCCGCTGCTGCGGCCGATGTACCCGGAGGAGGATCTGGGACCGGCCGAGGAGCGCCTCGTCCTGTTCCTCATGCAGTACTGGGGCGGCCCCCGCACCTACAGCGAGAACCGCGGCCACCCCCGGCTGCGGATGCGGCACGCCCCGTTCACCGTCGACCGGGCCGCGCACGACGCCTGGCTGCGGCACATGCGGGACGCCGTGGACTCCCTCGGGCTGGCCGAGGACCACCGGACGCAGTTGTGGAACTACCTCACGTACGCGGCGGCGTCGATGATCAACACCGCCGGGTGAGAGAACGGTCACACCGGCCGGAATCCCCGCGTCCCTGTCACGATCCGGTCAAGACCACCCGCGAACCGCCCACCCGGCACCCCGCCCTCTGAGAACATCCACAACATCCGATCACCCATTCGGATACGTCGCGTTTTCGGGCGTCGAGAGCCGCCGGTGCACCCCTGCCGGGGGCCCGAGCCGCTCCGGGGGGATCCGTGTCCGGCTTCATCGTGCTGCGGGTACGCGCACACCGCGCGCTGCTGGCCGCCGCCCTGCTCTCGGTGCTGCTGACCGCCACCGTGCTGGCCACCCTCTCCGCCTTCTCCGACGCGGTCGGCGACGCCGGGCTGCGAGCGGCCCTGCGGACAACTCCCCGAGCCGCCGACTCCGTTCGAGCAGGGGAGACCCCGAGTGCGCCCGCCGCCGCCCTCCAGGTCAAGGCCCAACTCCCGGCCTCCGGGCGGCAGTCCGCCGACCGGGCGGTCGAACGGGGCGCCCGGCGCGCCTTCGCCGGACTGCCGTTCACCGTCCGCACCCTGGCCCGCTCCGGCCCGTACGCGCTGCCCCGCACCCACCGGCCGACGGGCGCCGCCGAGCGGACCGCGGACGCGACGGACGGCGACGAGCCCGACCTCACCCACCTCGCGCTCCTCGACCGCGACCGGGTCGAGCTCACCGCCGGCCGCTGGCCCGGTGCGGCGGCGCACGGCCGGGTCCCGGTGGCGCTGCCGGAGACCGCCGCCACCGGGCTCGGTCTCCGTCCCGGCCGCCGCCTCACCCTCGACAACCGGTTGTCCGGCCCCACCCACCTCGCCATCGAGGTCACCGGCGTCTACCGCCCCAAGGACCGCACCGACCCGTACTGGAAGCTCGACGAGCTCGGCGGGCGCGGGGTGCGCGCCCTCGGCTTCACCACGTACGGGCCGCTGCTCACCGGGCCGGGGGCGTTCGGGACCGGCGGGCCGCTGACGCAGGACTCGGTGGCCTGGCTGGCCACCGCCGACTTCCGCACCCTGACCGCGGACCGGCTGCCCGCGCTGGCCGCCGCCGCGCGGTCCGCCGTCCGGGCACTGACCGCCGACCCGGCGTTCCACGGCCGGGCCACCGCCGGCACCGAACTCCCGGACGCGCTGGGGACGTTACGGCGGTCACTGCTGGTGAACCGGTCCACCGTGCTGATCGTCGCGCTCCAGCTCCTGCTGCTGGCCGGGTACGCGCTGCTGCTGGTGGGGCAGCTGCTGAGCGCCGAGCGGACCGACGAGCGGATCGTGCTGCGCGCCCGCGGCGCCTCCCGGCGGCGGCTCGCCGGACTGGCCCTGGCCGAGGCGCTGTTGCTGGCGCTGCCGGCCGCGGTCGCCGCCCCGCTGCTGGCCGGCCCGCTGCTGCGACTGCTGGCGGGCGGTGGCGAACTGCCCCTGGAAGCCGCCCGCACCGCCGCCACCTGGCTGACCGGTGCGCTGGTGGCGTTGGGCTGCGCCGTCGCGGTGGCCGCGCCGGCCGTGCTGCGGTCCGGCGCGGACGACCCGGCCGTACAGGGGCGGAGCCGGCCCCGCGCACTCCGGGCCGGCGCCGACCTGGCGCCCCTGGTGGTCGCCGGGGTGGCGTACTGGCAGCTGTGGCGGCGGACCGGCGACGGCGGCGGGGTGCTGACCGAGGACGGCGACGGCACGCTGGGCATCGACCCAGTGCTGGTGGCCGCGCCGGCGCTGGCCCTGCTCGCCGGCACGGTGCTGACGCTGCGCCTGCTGCCGCCGGTCGCCGGGCTCGCCGAACGGGCCGCGGCCCGCGGCCGGGGACTGGCCGCGGCACTGGCCGGCTGGCAGCTCAGCCGCCGCCGGCTGCACGGCACCGGGCCGGTGCTGCTGCTGGTGCTGGCCACCGCGCTGGGCATGCTGGCGATCGGGCAGCGCGCCTCGTGGGACCGCTCGCAGGACGACCAGGCGGACTTCCGGGCGGCCGGCCCGGTGCGCGTACTGGACGGTCGGACACCGCAGTTGGGGCAGGGCGACGGCTATGCGGCCGTCCCCGGGGTGGCCGCGGCGCTGCCCGTCGGGTACTCCGCCCTGGACCTGCCGGACGGCCGTGCCGGTTCGCTGCTGGCCCTGGACACCCGCCGGGCGGTGGGGGCGCTGCGGGTCCGCGGCGACCTGCTGGGCGGCCCCGCCGACGGGCCGGCCGCCCGCCGCGCCTCGGCGGACCTGCTGCGGGCGGCGGCGCCCCCGGCCGGCACCCCGCCGGGCATCGACATCCCCGCGGACACTGCACGGTTGCACCTCACCCTCACCCTGACCTCGCTGCGGACCCTGCCAGCTCCCCCGCACCCCCCGCCCGACGGCAGCGGCCCCCGCCCCGCCGGACCGGACACCGGCCCCGTCCCCGCCACCGTCTCCGTCCTCGTCACCGACGCACACGGCAGCCCGCACACCCTCCCGCTCGGCACCTTCCCGGCCGACGGCCATCCGCACACCGGCACCGCCGACCTCGCCGCGGCGGCCGGCGCCCCGCCGGTCCGGCCGACCGGACCGCTGCGGCTGACCGGCCTCCTCCTCGTCGTGGACCAGCCGCCGGTCCCGCACCGCCAACGGCTCACCGTGGACGCCGCGCGGGCGGTCACCACCGACGGCACCGCGCACCGCCTCACCGCCCCGCGGGGCCTGGCCTGGACGGGCCGGATCACCGACCGGAGCGCCTCCGCCGGCACCCCCGGCGGCCCCCGGGCCGGCCGCGCCGAGGTGCCCGACGGCGGGCTGCTGGCGCAGACCTACGACAGCGGCGCCCGCCAGGACGAGTGGACCGCCGCGGTCACCACGGTGCGGATCACCGCCGCGCACCCCGCGCGCCCGCCGCTGGCGGCCGTCGCCACCGACGCGTTCCTGCGCGCCGGCGGCTCCCGGGTCGGCGCGGTCGTCGACGTCACCGTCAACGGGCAGGCGCTGAAGGCCAGGATCGTCCGGGCCGTGCGCGCGCTGCCGGGTCCGGCGGACGAACCGGTCGGCTCCGGCGGGCTGCTGGTCGACTTCGGCGCGGTCAACGAGGCGCTGTCCGATCTGGGCGCCGGCCCGCTGGACGCCGCCGAGTGGTGGCTGCGCCCCCGGCCCGGCGCCACCGCGACGGTGGTCGCGGCGCTGCGGGCCCGCCCCGACCTCGAACCCGGCCAGGTGCTGGTCCGCGACGAGATCGCCCGGGAGCTGCACGACGACCCGCTGGGCCGCGGCCCGCGGACCGCGCTGGCCGCCGCGGCGGCGGTCGCGGTGGCACTGGCGGCGACCGGTTTCGCGGTCGGCGCGGCCGGCTCGGTCCGCGAACGGGCCCGGGAGTTCGCCGTCCTGCGGGCCCTGGGCGCGCCCCGTCCGCAACTGGCCCGGATGATCGCCGCCGAGCAGGGCGTCCTGATCGTGCTGGCGCTGGCCGTCGGCACGGCCCTGGGGACGGTGCTGACGCGGGCGGTGGTCCCCCTGGTGGTGCTGACCCAGCAGGCGGGCCGCCCGGTGCCGCCGGTGCTGGTGGCGCTGCCGGCCGGCCAGGTCGGCGGGCTGCTCGCGGCGGTGGCGGCGGTCCCGCTGCTGGTCGTCGCGGCCGTCGGGCTGCGCCGCGGCGACCCGGTACGGGCCCTGCGCGGCCAGGGGGAGCGCTGAGATGACCGAGCAGGCGGGGGTGCGATGACGACACCGAAGGCACGCACGACGCCCGGCGGGCTGCCGGCCCGGCTGCGCGCCGCCCTCCCCTCGGCTCCCCGTCCGCTGCGGGCGGGGGAGTCGCCGACGGCCGTGCTGGCGCTGGGCGCGCTGATACTGGTCACCGCGTTCCTCGCGGCGGCCTTCCCGCGCGGCGTGGACGCCTACGAGACCCGGGGCGTCCGGGCGGCACTGGGCGACGTCCGCCCCGACCAGCGGATGGTGGAGATCACCGCGAGCCGCCACGACACCGCCCCCGCCCACTACGCCCCGGACACGCTGACACACCAGGACGCGGCGATCCGGGGCCGGTTGACCGCCGCCGCGCCCTTGCGGCTCTCCCCCGCCGACGCGGTCCGCGGCGTCCGCACCACCACCCCGCTGACCTCCGCCGACCCCGGCCTGCCCCGCCCCGACGGCGTCGATCCCGCCTTCTCCCTGTACGCGGTCGCCGACCTGGCCCGGCACGCCACCGTCACCCGGGGCCGCCTCCCGCGCCCCGCACCGGTCGGCTCGTCCGCCCGGGAAGCGGCGGTCACCGTCGCCACCGCCCGCGCCCTCCACCTGCACCCGGGGGGCCGACTCCGCCTCGGCGGGCTGACGTTGCGGATCTCCGGGCTCCTCGCCCCGCACGCACCCGAGGGGCCGTACTGGGCGCTCGACCCGCTCCTGGCGAACGCCGCCCTGAGCACCGGCGGCACCCCGCCGACGAAGCGGTGGCGCGCCGCGCTGCTGCTCGCCCCGGAGGACGGGCCGGCGCTGCTGTCCACCGCGGGGGAGCCGGAGCGGTTCTGGCGCTACCCGGTGGACACCAGCACGCTGACCGCCGGTCAGGCCCCCCTGCTCCAGGACCGGGTGCGGTCCCTCCAACACGGCCCCGGGCTGGTCCGGCTGCGCGCGGTGGTGGGCTCCGGCGGGCTGGCGGACAGCGCGCTGGACGGCCTGTTGGACGGTTTCGGGCGGTCCCGGGACGCGGTCGCGCCGGTCGTCGCGGTGGCCGCGTGCGGCATCGGCACCGTCGCAGGCGTCGTCGTCCTCATGACCGGCGCCCTGGCGGCCGCCCGCCGCCACCGCGAACTGGCGCTGCTGCGGGCCCGGGGCGCCTCGCTGCCCGGACTGTTCGGCCGGCTGACGGCGGAGACCGCCGCGGTGGCGCTGCCCGGCGCCGCCGTCGGCTGCGCCCTCGCCGTCCTCCTCGTCCCCGGTGAACGCCTCCTGCCGTCCCTGCTCGCCGCGGCCGGCGTGGGACTGCTCGGCACCCTCGCGCTGCCCCTGCGGGCCGCCGCCGCACACCGCACGACCCGCCCCGCGGTCCGCGCGGACCTGGTCGGCGGCCGGCCCTCCCGACGCCGCACGATCGCCGAACTCACCGTGCTGGCCCTGTCGGTGGCCGCCGTCCTGGCCCTGCGCCGCCGCGGCACCGGCTCCGGCGGCGTGGACGCCCTGGTCAGCGCGGCCCCCGTGCTGGTCGCGGTGATCGCGGCGCTGCTGCTGATGCGGCTGTACCCGCTGCCGCTGCGGCTGGCGGCCCGGCCCGCCGCCCGCGCCCGGGGACTGTCCGGCTTCCTGGCCCTGGCCCGGGCCGGCCGCGCCCCCGCCGCCGGACTGCCGCTGCTCGCCCTCCTCGTGGCGCTGACCACCGCGTCGTTCGGCGGTTCGGTGCTCGCCGGGGTCGCCGACGCCCGCGACCGCGCGGCGCTGACCGCGGTCGGCGCGGACGCCCGCCTCACCGCCGCCGCGCCGCTCCCCGCGCGCCTGTTGTCGTCCCTGGCCACCGTCCCTGGCGTCCGGGACGCCGTCCCGCTGCGCCTGAGCACCCAACCCGCCGACGACAACGGCCCGCCCCTCTACCTCGTCATCGCCGACGCCGACGCCTACGCCCGGCTCGCCCGCGCCACCGGCCTGGGCGCCTTCGACGCCACCGCGCTGGCCGACCCCGGCGGCGACGAGCCCCTCCCGGCCCTCGTCTCCCCCGGCGTCCGCACCCGTTTCGGCAACGCCCCGATGGTGCTGCAACCGGAGTTCGGCCAACTCGTCGTCCGCCCGGCCGTGGTACGCCGGGACACGCCCGCCCAGCCCGGCGGCGACTTCGTCGTGGTCGACGCCCGCAGCGTGGCCCGGCTCCACCCCGACACCTACGCCGACCCCGCCACCGCCCCCTCCCTCGTCCTCCTCGCCGGCCACTCCCTCGATGTCACCGCCCTCCGCGCCACCCTCCGGGCCCACACCCCCGCCTCCCTCCCCACCCGCCTCACCCTGCGCACCACCACCCGTGCGCTGCTCGCCGACTCCCCCCTCCAGCAAGGCGCGGAACGCCTCTACACCGCGAGCGTCGCCGCCGGCGCCGGCTTCGCGCTGCTGGCGCTGTTCCTGTCCCTCCTCCAGACCGCCCCGGAACGCGCCCGCCTGCTCACCGGCCTCCGCGCCCTCGGCCTCCCCCCGTCCCAGGGCCGCCGGCTGCTCGTCCTCGAAGCCCTCCCCCAGGCCCTGCTCGCCGCCCTCGGCGGCACCCTCACCGGCGCCGCAACCCTCCGCCTGCTCGGCCCCGGCACCGACCTCACCCCGCTCGCCCTCCCCCTCGCCTCAGGTCCCACCCCCACCACTCCCGTCCACCTCCAGCCCGACCCGGCCTCCCTCCTGCTCCCCTCGGCCGCCCTCCTCGTCCTGGCCCTCGCCACGTCCCTCCTCCAGGCCCACGCCGGCCGACGCCGCACCACGACGGCCGAGTCGAGGACGGGAGAGGCGGGGTGAGGCGGAGTGCGGCGGCACCGGGCGGGACGGCGCGGGACGGACCAGCCGCCACGAGGACACGCCCCCGCACGCCCTCACCCACGCCCCGGAGACCCGCCCCATGACACCCCGCCCCGACGCCACACCACCGCCGACGCCCGCACGCCCCTCACCCTCACCCCCGGCCGCTCCGCCCTCCCTCACCGACCTGGAGCGCCGCGCCGCCACCCGCCACGCCCGTCCCGCCTACGGGCACGACGCGCTGATCGCCTGCGACCGCCTGGTGCGTGTCTTCACCACCGACGGCGTAGAGGTCCAGGCCCTCCAGGGGCTCGATCTCCTGGTCTCCGAGGGTGAGTTGATGGCGTTGGTGGGCGCTTCCGGAAGCGGCAAGTCCACTCTGATGAACATCCTGGCCGGGCTCGACGTCCCGACCGCCGGCGCGGCCCGCGTCGCCGGCCGCGACCTGCTCGCGATGGACGCCCGTACCCGCCTGGACTACCGCCGCAACGTCGTCGGCTTCGTCTGGCAGCAGACCGCCCGCAATCTGCTCCCCTACCTCACGGCCCTGCAGAACATCGCCCTGCCGATGCAGCTGCGCGGCGGGCGCCGCCGGTCCGAACGCACCCGGGCGGCCGAGGAGTTGCTGTCGCTCCTCTCCCTCGCCCACTGCCGCGACCGGCGCCCGCACCAGCTCTCCGGCGGCGAGGCCCAACGCACCGCGATCGCCGTCGCGTTGGCCAATACCCCGGCCGTCCTGCTCGCCGACGAGCCGACCGGTGAACTGGACTCGCACACCGCGGAGCAGGTCTTCGCCGCGTTCCGCACCGCCAACGAGGAGCTGGGCACCACGATCGTGATCGTCACCCACGACCAGAAGGTGGCCGACGAGGTCCGCCGCACGGTGGCCATCCGCGACGGACGCACCTCCACCGAGGTCCTGCGCCGCACGGAAATCGATGCCGCGACCGGCCGGGAATCCGTCGTGGCCCGCGAATACGCCACCCTCGACCGCGCCGGCCGCCTCCAGCTCCCCGCCGACTACACCGCCCCGTTGGGCATGCGGGACCGCGTCCTGCTCCAACGGGAACCCGACCACATCGCCGTCTGGCCCGACGCCCCCGCCGACACCCCAGCCGAACCCCCCGACGAGGACACCGCCGAGAACCCCGCCGAGGCATAGCGGGCACGGGTCGCAGCGGCCCGCGCCGGCCCGGTCGCGATCAGACCGGCGTGACCGTCAGCCCCGACAGCCCGGTCGCCCCCGCCGGCCCGGCCACCCGTACGGCGATCGACCCGTACGGCGTGCTCAGCCGCAGCCAGCCGCCGGCGGCCAGCAGCGCCAGGGCCGGACCCGGCGCCTCCGCACCGGCCACCCCGGCCGTCCCGGCCGTCCCGGGAGCCGCGCCGACACCGGCCCCGGCACCCGCGCCGGAACCCACCCCCGCACTCGCGGAGGCCGCCATCGCCCCGGCCCGCGCCCCGCGCAGGAACCCGAGCGCCTGCGCGGCATGCACCGCCCGCAACGGCAGCTCCGTGTCGCCCAGCGTCCGCGACCAGATCTCCCGGCCGATCCGGTCCCGCTCGGGCCGGGTGCGCCGCTGCGGCGGCAACTCCTCGTCCCGGGCGCGGAATTCGGCGACCGCGGCGGACACCGCACGCGTCAACGCCTCCGGGGAGGGCAGCCCGGGGACCCGCGTCCAGCCGCCCCGCGGCGGCAGCACCCCGGCCCATGGCGGGCCGGTGACCGCGGCGGGCACGGTGACGCTGCCCGCCGCCTCGTGAACGCCTTCGAGGAGTTCCCCGGCGGAGACGGTCACGTCTAGGCCGGAACCGCCCGTGCGACCCCGCCCCGACGCCCCGGCACCGGACTCGCCGCCGGCGTCGGCGTCGGCGACTTCGGCGACCACGGCATCGGCCGCCAACCGCGCCGTCCGGATCGCCAGCACCTCGAAGGACGGCGGGCGGCCGAAGACGGCCAGCACCCCGCCGCCCGCCTGGAGCCGCACCGCGGCCCCGCGGTCGTAGTGGATCAGCCGGGCGAGGAAGGCGGCGAGATCCGCTGCCTCCCCGGCGTCGGCCAGCCGCAGCACCGTCATGCGCCGACGGCCCCTTCCTGATGCGCGGCGTCGTCCAGGTACTCCTTGAGGATCGCCTTCTCCTCCGCCGTGAGGCGGCGCGGCCGCCCCGCGGCGAAGTCGAACGGCACGACCACGGTCGAGGCCCGCAGGTAGACCGTGTCCTCGTCCTTGACCTCGTACCCCACCGTCATCGACGCGGCACTGATCTTCCGCACCCACAGCTCGACGGTCACCGGCTCGGGCCGGTGCACCAGCTGCCGCAGGTAGTCGATCTCGTGCCGGGCGACGACCGAGCCGCCCTTGAACGACGGACTGCCGCCCCCCGGCGCCAGCCGGCGCATGAAGTCGATCCGCGCCTCTTCGAGGTAGCGGACGAACACCGCGTTGTTGACATGGCCGAACGCGTCCATGTCCGACCAGCGCAGGGGGCAGGAGTAGAGGTGTCGCACGACGGTCAGCCCCGGGTCAGCTTCTTGTACGTCGCACGGTGCGGACGCGCCGCGTCGGCGCCGAGGCGCTCGATCTTGTTCTTCTCGTACGACTCGAAGTTGCCCTCGAACCAGAACCACTTGGAGTTGCCCTCGTACGCCAGGATGTGCGTGGCGACGCGGTCCAGGAACCAGCGGTCGTGGGAGACGACCACGGCGCAGCCGGGGAACTCCAGCAGCGCGTTCTCCAGGGAGGACAGCGTCTCGACGTCGAGGTCGTTGGTCGGCTCGTCGAGGAGCAGCAGGTTGCCGCCCTGCTTGAGGGTGAGCGCCAGGTTGAGGCGGTTGCGCTCACCACCGGAGAGCACCCCGGCCGGCTTCTGCTGGTCCGGGCCCTTGAAGCCGAACGCGGAGACGTAGGCCCGCGAGGGCATCTCGACGTGACCGACGTTGATGTAGTCGAGCTCGTCGGAGACCACGGCCCACAGGGTCTTCTTGGGGTCGATGTTCTCGCGGCTCTGGTCGACGTAGGAGATCTTGACGGTCTCGCCGACCTTGATGTCGCCGGAGTCCGGGGTCTCCAGGCCCTGGATCATCTTGAACAGTGTGGTCTTGCCGGCGCCGTTCGGGCCGATGATGCCGACGATGCCGTTGCGCGGCAGGGTGAAGCTGAGGTCGTCGATGAGGACCTTCTCGCCGAACGCCTTGTTGAGGTTGTCGACCTCGACGACGACGTTGCCCAGACGCGGGCCCGGCGGGATCTGGATCTCCTCGAAGTCCAGCTTCCGCATCCGGTCGGCCTCGGCCGCCATCTCCTCGTAACGCGCCAGACGGGCCTTGGACTTGGCCTGCCGCCCCTTGGCGTTGGAGCGGACCCACTCCAGCTCTTCCTTCAGGCGCTTGGCGCGCTTGGCGTCCTTCTGGCCCTCGACCTTCAGACGGGTCTGCTTGGTCTCCAGGTACTTGGAGTAGTTGCCCTCGTAGCCGTGGAGGCGGCCGCGGTCGACCTCGCAGATCCAGCCGGCGACGTTGTCGAGGAAGTACCGGTCGTGGGTGACGGCGACGACGGTGCCGGGGTACTTCGCCAGGTGCTGCTCCAGCCACTGCACCGACTCGGCGTCGAGGTGGTTGGTGGGCTCGTCGAGGAGCAGCAGGTCGGGGGCTTCCAGCAGCAGCTTGCACAGCGCGACGCGGCGGCGCTCACCACCGGAGAGGTTGGTGACCGGCCAGTCGCCGGGGGGGCAGCCGAGGGCGTCCATGGCCTGCTCGAGCTGGGTGTCGAGGTCCCAGGCGTTCGCGTGGTCCAGGTCCTCCTGGAGCTTGCCCATCTCCTCCATCAGCGCGTCGGAGTAGTCGGTCGCCATCAGCTCGGCGACCTCGTTGAAGCGCTTGAGCTTGTCCATGACCTCGCGGGCGCCGTCCTGGACGTTCTCCAGGACCGTCTTGGACTCGTCCAGCGGCGGCTCCTGGAGGAGCATGCCGACCGTGTAGCCCGGCGAGAGGAAGGCGTCACCGTTCGACGGCTGCTCAAGACCGGCCATGATCTTCAGCACCGTGGACTTACCGGCGCCGTTGGGACCCACGACACCGATCTTCGCGCCCGGCAGGAAGCTCAGCGTCACGTCATCGAGGATGACCTTGTCGCCGTGCGCCTTACGCGCCTTGCGCATCGTGTAGATGTACTCAGCCAAGAGAAACCGTCCGGCAGTTTGGATCTATCAGGTGGTCTGGGTGGCTCCGCCGCCTGGGCCATGGTGCGGCGCGGCCGCTGGAGGGCAGATACACCCCATCTTGCCGTACGTCCATCCCCGGACGGAAACGGGTTCCGAAGAACGGACGGCGAAGGCCCCGGAGCGAGGTGTCCGCTCCGGGGCCTTCGGCTTGCGCGTCCGGTGACCATCCGCTCACGGTGCGCCGACGGCCCGCTCACCGGTGGTCATGAGGACTGTGCTGCGAGTGTGACGGCTGGCCGTCCCGCTTACGCGGCCTGTCCGGTCTTCTTCTTGCGCAGGAAGAACACCGCCGCGCCGCCGATCACGACGAGGCCGAGCGCGACGCCCGCGATCACCGGGGTGGCGCTGCTGGAACCGGTCTCGGCGAGGTCGGTGCCGTGCCCGCCGGTGGTGCTACCGCCGGTGGTGCCACCGGTCGAGGGCGAGCTGGGGTGCGGCGAGGGCTGGCCGCCGTTGCCCGCGGTCTTGCAGTCCAGGACGCCGGAGAAGGTCTTCTTGAAGCCGCCCGCACCGGTGATCGTGATCTGGTACGGGTGGTCCTCGGCGACCGGAACGGTCACGGTCTTGGACGCGCCCGGCGCGACCTCGTAGTCCTTGCCGGAGAGCTGGAAGCGGAACGCCTCATCGCCCTTGTTGCTCGCGGTGACGTCCACGCCGCCCTTGGAGCAGTTCTTCTCCGCGGTGATCGCCGGGATCGCGCCCTGCTTCTTCCAGGAGACGGTGGCGGCCGCGGAGACCGTGGACTCGCTGGAGCCGGCCAGGATCTGGGTCTGGCTCTTGGCGTGCTCACCGATGCCGGTGAAGGCCCGACCGACCGGGACCTTGGTCGCGGCCTGCGCGGTCAGCGAGGTGTTGCCGTCCGCGGCCCCCTTGGGGACGTCGAAGAACAGCTGGGTGCCGTCGGCGGCGCTGGTGACCGGCTTGCCGTCCTTGCCCACGATCTTCACGCCGGCCGGCACGTCCGCCGCCGGGGCGATGGTGACGCTGTCGGCGTTGGTGTGCACGGTGACCGGGCCGATCTTGCTGCCGGACTTGCCGGAGACCGCGGGCGGGTCCAGGGTCAGCGACGCCTTGGGCTCCGCGACGCTCTGCGCGCTCTTCTCCAGGTAGTCGGCGAGCTTCTCGGCGGCCGGGTCGACCGCGTCCACCTTGGCGTGGTCGGAGAAGCGCCAGATCGCGACCTGGGTACCGGCCGCGGCGGTCTTCTCGGACAGCTGCCCGGCACCGGCCTTGGCGGAGAGCGCGGCCAGGTCGTTCACCTGCGGGTAGGAGCTCTGCAGGATCCAGCGGATCTTGCCGGCGTCCGGGTTGTCGTGCAGCGACGAGGCGCTCCAGGGCACTTCCTGGTAGCGGGCCTGCTGCTGCGTCGGGTTGTGGATGTCGATGCAGTACGTCTGCAGCGTGCCACCGTTGTCCACCGACATCTCGAAGAGGCCGGCGCCGACGCGCTGGTCCCCTCCGTTGCCGTGCACCACGGCCTGGTCGAAGGTCTTCAGACCGCCGAGGGTGGCGGTAGCGCCCCCGTGCGACGCGGCCGGGTCATCCGCCACGGCGGTGCCCGCGGTGGCTATCGTGCCCGCCGCGATCAGGCCCGAGGCCACGACCGCGGCGGCAAGGCGGGCTGCGCCCCGCCCCTTCATCGAAAGCATGATTTCCCCTCTGGGCGAAGCGGTCGGCTGGAGAGGTCGCCTCGCCGGAAAGATCCCAAGAACTCAACGGCCGAACTGGTCAGCCTGGTCAGCCCCCGTGAGTACTCGTCGGATCCTATGGAGCGGACGCATCAGGGTCCCCGGTAATGGCGTTCCACAAGCGATCCGAATCGCAATCGTTACCGAATACGCTCACCTCCAGCTAACATTATCGACAAATCGCTGGCCGTTTTCAGGGCACAGATGCCTTCTGGGGCGAATTGCCGTCCGGACTCGTCCGCCCCACCGGAACGACCGTCCGCCGTTCCGCCACCGCCCCCATTACCACAGTCGTACCCGATTCAACTTCCCCCAACGTCCCCCCTTCCGCGTCCGGTTGAGTCCCCTCTCCCGCTTTCCTCGGCGCCCTTGCCGTCCGACGGAATGCGGACGTCCCGCGGGCGAGATCGTGCCCGATCGCAAGGGCGTCGACCTCCGCCGCGAACCACCGCTGACCGCCCTTCTCCGGTGGCTGCTCCCCTTCTCGCAGCCGCAATCTCCCCTGAACGACGAGGGGTTCGCCGACCGCCACCGAAGCGGCGACATTGTCCGCGAGCGCCCGCCACGACCGAACGGTGTAGAAACTCGTCTCCCCGTCGGTCCAACACTCCCGGGCCTTGTCCCACCGCCGCGAGGTCGCCGCCATCCGGAACCGCGCCACCGACACCCCCGCCGCGGTCTCCCGGTGCTCCACCGCCGTGGCCACGTTCCCCACCAGCGTCACCATCGTGTCGCTCATGAATGCCTCCCCCGTCCCCTTCTTTATGACGTCACTTCAGTACGCCGCTTCAGTACGTCGCGTCAGCACGTCGCTTCACTAAGTAACTCCGGAACGCCGCTTCGACCCGTCACTTCAACACGTCGCTTCAACACGTCGCTTCGGCCTGTCACTTCGGCCCATCCTGTTTGCCGCGTCTTGTTTGCCGCGTCTTGCTCGGTGCGTCTTGCTCGGTGCGTCTTGCTCGGTGCGCGCCCCTCGGCAGGTGTTCCTCTTCCTCGCCTTCCTCGCCTTCCTTGTGTTCCTCGTCTTCCTTGTGTTCCTTACGTATTGCCGTCGGCCCGTGACGCTTTGCGGCATCGAGCCGCGGCCGTTCCGCGCCGCGCTTCGCTGAACCCATGCTGCACGGACGCGGCGCCGGCCGCCGGAGGCTGTGGACGGCCGGCCGCCTGTGGACAACTCCGTCACCCGCGAGGGGCCGGGCGGCGCCCCGTCCGCCGCCCGGCCCCGCTCCTCACCTCACCCGCCGGGCCGTCAGACGCCCGAAGCCACCGCGTAGCGCTCGCGCACCTCGCGGTACCGCAGCAGTTCGGCGGCGACCGGCTCCAGCACCCGCGCCCGCCCGCACCCGGCCGCGGCCCCGCGCAGCCGGCGCTCGGCCTCCTGCCCGTACCGCCGGGCCGGACCGCGGGCCACCATCCCGCTCAGCCAGGTCAGCGCCGGGCCGCCCACCGACCCCACGACCGCGGGCAGCAGCCCGGACAGCCACTCCGTCGGGTCCACCACGCCCGTCACGGCGCCCACCAGCCACAACACGCCGACCACCTGCAACACGAACAGCAATCCCTGCAGCGCGGCCGCCACCGTCCACCACCGCGGCTTGGCGTCCGGCCCGAGCCGCAACGTCTCCTCGGCCTCGGCGGCCACCGCGTCCAGCGCCTCCGGCAGCCCCTCGGCGCCCCGCACCGCCGCCTCCCGCACCGCCTGCGCCCATGGCGTCGGCAGCCCCTGTGCGGCCTCGCCCGCCACGGTCCGGACCGCCTGCTCCACCACCGGCCGCGCCGCCGCCCGCCCGTCCTCGCCCCGCACGGAGCCCACGGACACGGAGCGCGCGGGCACCGGGCCGACGGACGGCCCCCCGGAACCGGAACCTCCGGAACCGGTACCGCCGGAAGCAGCACGTCCGGTTCCCGTGCGCGGCGCGCCGATCCGGACCTCGCCCGTGCCGTGGCCGCTCCCGTCCGCCATCCGCGCCGCGCCGCGCCGCCGCGCCCTTCGGTCCTTCCGCCGACACCGCAGCCGCGACCATGGGGAACCGCACGCCCGCTCCGCATGCCGCAGCCAATCGCGTTCCGCCGCCCGTCCGGTGGCCACCGCCCCCACCGCCTCGGCGAGCCGGTCGTCGAACTCCTCCCGGGCCCGTTCGGTCAGCCCCACCCGGCTGTCCGCGACGTACGCCGAGCGCAGGCGGTCCGCCGCGGTGTCCACGTCCGCCGTCAACCTGCGGTCCGCCGCACCCCGTTCCGCGACGAACTGCCCCAGCGCCTCCCGCAGTTCCGCCACGCCCTCGCCGGTCGCCGCGGAGAGCGCCATGACCGCCGCGCCCGGTTCCCCGTGCTCGCCCAGCGCCAGCCCGTCCTCGTCCAGCAGCCGACGCAGGTCGTCCACCACCTGGTCGGCGGCGTCGCCGGGCAGCCGGTCCACCTGGTTGAGCACCACGAACGTGACCTCGGCATAGCCCGCCAACGGCCTCAGATACCGCTCGTGGAGCACCGCGTCCGCGTATTTCTCCGGGTCCACCACCCAGATGACCGCGTCCACCAACCCCAGTAGCCGGTCGACCTGTTCGCGGTTCCTGGTGGCCGCGGAGTCGTGGTCGGGGAGGTCGAGCAGGACCAGCCCGGCCAGTTCGGGGCTGCCCTGTGCGGGGGTGTGCCGACGGTGCACCGGCACCCCGAGGCGGCGCAGCAGCCCCTCCGCGCCCGGTCGGCCGCCCGACCAGACGCAGGCCACCGGCTCACCGGTCGTCGGTCGGCGCGCCCCGACCTCCGAACGCGACGCCCCCGCCAGGGCGTTGAACAGCGAGGACTTCCCGCTCCCGGTCGCGCCCGCGAGGGCGACGACGGTGTGCTCACCGGACAGCCGGTACCGCTCGTCGGCGGACTCCAGCACTCGTCCCGCCTCGTCCAGCGCCATCTCGTCCAACCGGCTGCGGGACAGCGCGATCAGCTCCCGCAGTGCCTCCAACCGGGGCCGCAGCCCCTCCTCGGCGGCCCGCCGCGCCCCACCGGGCACCCACTTGTACCCGGGCCCGCAGTCCGCGAGCCCGTCTTCAAGGCCCGCGTCGCCACCGCCCCCGGTGCCGTGTCCGACCCCGCCGTCCATCCTTTCCCCGTCGACCGCCGCCCGTTCTCCCCTCCCCTGGCCCGCACGCCCACGGGCCGACGTCCCACCCATGCCCCGCGCTCCACGCACCCCGGCAGATCCAACAGACACACTGCTCCCACTGCCCACGGCCACCTCCCCAAGCGCACCCGCATCCACGTCCACATCCGCATCCACCGCGCACAACGGCAGACCGTCCGGACCAGTGGCGGCGCCCGCGGCCCGCGCGCCACTCCGCTGCGCCCCGCCCCGCACCCTCCGCGCGATCACCCCGTCATCCCAGGCACCCTCGATCCCGGCACCCTCGATCCCGGAATCGTCGTCCCACACCACCCCCTCCCCGCCCTCGTCGATCCCCGTCCCGGCCCGTTGCTCCCCGGACTCCGTCACCCCGTCACCGCCTCTCTCCCGCACCGGTCCGCCGTCGCGCGCCCGCGCTCCCGTTCGGTCCGCCGCTCCGTCTCCCACGCCTCCACCGGCCGCCTCCGACGCTGCTCGCGCTGCACCACCGACAGCGCGGCGATCAGTTCGGCCTGCTGGTCCGGCGGCACCGTCAGCCGGTCCAACGGGGCCAGCCGGCGCTCCCGTTCACCGTCGAGGGCGTGCTCCAGATACCTGGTCAGCAACCTGGCGCCCTGGTCGCACAGCCGCAGCGCGCTCTGCGCCCCCAAGAGGTCGGCGAGGTTCTCGCCCGCCGTACGGGCCCGGCGCCCGCCCAGCAGCGCGGTGGCCAGCAACGCCGTCGGTCGCTCCCCGTCCACCGGGTCGTTCCGTTCACCGGCCGACCCACCACGCGCCTCCCGGGTCTCCTCTTCCGCGAGTTCCTCCAGGCAGCGCCGCCAGCGCCGGACGATCACACCGATCCGGCCGGCGGCGCCCGCGGCACCGTCCGCCGCGGCCGGTGCCATCTCGGCCGCCGCGGGATCCCGCCGCCAGGCGCCCGCGGCCCGCTCGTCGGCCCCCTCGACCGCGCAGACCAGCAACGCGGTGAGCCCTCGGGTCAGCGCGTCCAGCAGTTCGTCGGCGCGCCCGCCGGGCCCGTGCGCCTGCCAGTGGGCGCGGGCGTCGCCGGCCAGGACCTCACCGGCCGCGACCTCGCGCCGCACCCGCTCGGCGGCCTCCTCGTACGCCTCCTCGACGCGGCCAGCCAGCCGCAGCGCCGCGGCGTGCTGCGCGGCGGCGGCCCCGGCCAGCGCGGGCATCCGGCTACGCAGCGAGGCGATCGCGCCGGTGGCGGTCCGGTCCGCGGCGGCACTACGGGCGGCGGGGTCCAGGGCGTGGCGTTCGAGCCAGTCGCGCAGGCCGGCGACCGCGGTGGCGGGGAGCAGTCCGCGGCCCCCGCCCGCGGACTCGGGCAGCTCGGGAATGGTGAAGCGGGGTACGTGGCCGAGCCCGGCGCGCTGCAGGAGCTCCGCGTACCGTGCGGAGATCTCGGCAGCGATCTGGTGCGGCACCCGGTCCAGCACGGTGACCAGCGTGACGTCGTATTCCTTCGCGGTGCGCAGCAGGTGCCAGGGCACCGCGTCGGCGTACCGGGCGGCCGTGGTGACCAGCACCCAGACGTCGGCCGCGCAGATCAACTCGGCGGCCAGTTCGCGGTTGCCGGCCACCAGCGAGTCGATGTCCGGGGCGTCCAGCAGCGCCAGGCCGCTGGGCAGCGCGGGGTCCGTCTCGATCCGCACGGTCGGCGTCCCCGGCTCCCCCGCCACCCGCCCACGCCCCCCGCCGAGGCCCTTCTCCACCTCCTCCCCTCTCCCCCCTCCGTCGTCCCGCTCGCCGCCCTCGCCACCGTCCTGCTCGGGCACCCACACCCGGGTGAGCCCCGGCAGCACCCGCTGCCCGGCGAACCAGCCGTGGTCGTCGGGGTGGCAGACCAGCACCGGCGTACGCGTCGTGGGCCGCAGCACCCCGGCCTCCGAGACTCGTCGCCCCACCAGCGAATTGACCAGGGTGGACTTGCCTGCCCCCGTGGAGCCTCCGACGACCGCGAGAAGAGGGGCCTTAGGGGCGCGCAGGCGGGGCATCACATAGTCATCCAGCTGGGAGAGCAGCTCCGCCCGGTCGCGCCGGGCGCGAGCGGCGCCCCCGAGCGGCAGGGGGAATCGTGCGGCGTCGACACGGTCGCGCAGAACGGACAGTGCGTCGATCAGCCGGGGTCCTACGTCCAAGGTCGCCACATGTGAAGAATGCCCAATTTCGTTAGCTTTTTGAAGCGTATAGACCCTTGCGTGCGCCGCAAGGGTCCCCAGGGGGCGAGATAGGACCCAAATGGGATTTTCGTAACATCCAAGACGCAGGCATAACGAGTGCACAACACCCGCCGCGCGAGACGTCAAAAGCCGTGCAGGATTCGTACCTGCCTGCGATTATCGGGATCGCTTCACCGAACCTCCACAACGTGCCACGGAGGTGAAGCAACCGGGACGAGGCACCCGGGCCTCTATCCTGGTCCGCGGTCGTGATCCACGCCGACCACCCGGCCCCCGTAGCTCAGTGGATAGAGCAGGTGCCTTCTAAGCACTTGGCCGCAGGTTCGAGTCCTGCCGGGGGCGCCAGACCAGACCCTCCTTCGGGAGGGTCTTTTTGCTGGTCAGAGCACATGTGGCCACGCGCAGAAAAGCGCCGGACCCTCCCCGCGGATCGCGGGGAGGGTCCGGCGCTGTCCGGCTGTCACCGGGTTTTGGCGGGTCGCTGCGGTGAATACGCGGGGAAGTTCTCCGGGGGCCGGCAGGGGCGCCTAGCGATCGGCTGACGCTTCCCCTTCTCGGCCCGTGCAGCGCAGCCACTCGTTGTAGCGCCACCTGAGGGCGTCGGGGTGCGGTAGACGTTCCAGCGTCAGCTTCGGATGCACGATCCCCATGTCCTTCAGCTTGGGCCCACCGGGGCGTGCCTCTGCGGTCAGAGTGTCAGGGTTGATCGCGAACAGATGGGCATCGAATGCCCGGTGGAGCGCCGCGTTCATGGGCAGGCCGTTACGAGCGTCGGAGGTACCGCCGTCGGCGTCGCCCCGGAGGTGAGCTGCCTCAACCATCTGCGGCACCGCGATCCCCGAGAGGGCACAACGTGGGCCGTACCTCTGGAACACTTCGAGCTTGAACCGCGCTTGGTCCGGCCGGGCAACCACGTTCCCCTTCCGCCGGCGACGCCTATTTCCCTCAAGCTCGAACGGTTGCTCCTCTGAGCGATCGTGATCAAGGAGCTGGACAGGTGCAGCTTCCCCGAACTTGACCAGGAAGAGACTGCTCTCGTCCTCCCACCCCTCCACCCATGCAAGCTTCACGCCGCGACGGTCACCATGCTCCGTGATCACAAACACCGGGAGTCGAAGCGTGGCTGCCGCCTTCGTGGCGTTGACTTCGCCCAGGTCGCGTCCTGGTTGCCGGGTGACCGGGTAGTGGTAGAGCACGCCGTGCTCGTCCAGGTCATCGGGATAGTGCTGCCCGGTGTGCTTGAGCCCGATCGTCACGCCGTCGGGGTGTATCCGACGGGTGCGGGTCTTATCCGTCCAGATGCCCCGGAAATTGCCGTACGCACCCACCGTACGAACTGCGTCCGCGGTGACGAGACCTGAGCTGTCTCGGCGTGCGAGCAGGTTCTCCCACACCGCCAGACGCCATTGTCGCTCCGCGCCCACAGTCTCCGAGTGGCTGTTGAGCACCGCGAACCCCATGGCACGAAGCACGGGGTTCGCGCCCGCCTCACCGCCATCGAATTGGCCGTTCGACAGGGGGCCGTGACCCGGATGCTCGTAGCCGTAAGCGGCACCTGCGACCGCCTTAGCGTCGTAGAGCCGACCAGCGTGGCTAAGGTAATACTGCGTCGAAGGCCCGAACCCGTACCGGTCCCGAAACGTCTTCCCTCCCAAGCTGTCGTACTCAGCGAGGGCCCTTTCCACTGCTATCGCACTGGTCAGGTCCTTGATTCTCACGGCCCACCCCTAGGTCTCGTCTGTTGACGCGAGACTAGACAACGGCACTGACACCGGTACTGCGCCGGGCAACCGCCCAGCGCAGTACCTAGGTTCAGCCGGCAATCTCTGGGAGATCCCTGCGGGCCAGAATGCGCTGTTTGAGGTCCTGAAGCTGCCCGGAGATACACCGGGCGTAGACAGCCAGCAGCACCGGGACGCTGTTGCCCGCCCACTCGGCCACCTGAGCCGGCGGGACCCCGTCGTTGAGCCAGTTGGTCAGACAGGTGTGCCGTAGGTCGTACACCCGCTTGCCGAGCGGCGACGCAAACTCCTCTGGGGAGAGCGCTTCCGCGCGGGCTGTTCGCCATGCCCGGCGGATGACCGAACCGGCGAGCACACCGCCCTTCTCGCCCTGAAACACCGGGTTACCTGGCGTCAGATTCTCCGCCTTGATGTGCTCGCGCAGGATCCGCGTCAGTGACGGGTGCCCCGGTACGACGCGAGTGTCATCCGAGGCTCGTCCCATCAGCCCACGCTCTTCGCGGATCGCGCCGGTGTCCGTCCAGTTCTTCCCGACCTCCGGTTTAGCCGTGTGGAACAACAGCTCACACCACTGGTCTTCGGCGTCTTCGTCGGGCAGACGGATGTCCGCAACGTCCATCGCCACAACCTCCTCCGGGCGCGGCCCCGCGTAATACATAGTGGCGAAGAACGCGTGCAGCCGCTTGCCCCCACGGGGGCGCCTGCGCACCCATCCCAGCAGGCGAGCTGCCTGCTCCGGATTGAGGAGAGATCTCTTGTCCACCGCAGAAGAGGTCTTGGGCGCGGCACCTCGGCCTTTTGGCAGGGGGTTCGCTCGCAGGATCCGGTGCTTGACGGCGTACTCCATGGCCACGTTCAGAATCCGCCGGTTGCGCTTGACGGAGCTTGCCGCGGCTCCCGTGCCGTCCAACTTCGATCCGACGGCCCGAAGTACCTCTTCGACCTTCGAGGGATCTTCCCAGGCGGCCATACTCAGGGTGTTCCGCTCCACCCACTTGAGGATGGTGGCCATCTCGGGTGGAGCGTCTTCCCTGCGCCGCGTGTTGTACGCGAATTCCCGGAGTGCCGTGCGCACTTCCACTGGCCGGAACGCGGTCGGCGGTGTGCGCAGCAGAGCGATGGTGGTCGCCATGAGCGCCTTGGCTGTGGTCTTACGGTTGTTTCCGCCGGTCCGTTGCCATTGAGCATCTGCGAACTGGATCGCGAAGTTGTACCAGTTCACCGCGGTAGCACCGGACTTGTGTGAGACCGGGCGCCCCGTGGTGAGGCTGAATGCTTCGCCACGGCGCGTGGCGCTGACAAGCTCGGAGCGGAAGGCATCTGCGAGTGCCTTCGTGCTGAAAGGTGCTCGCCACTCCTTGCCATCCAGCTCCCAGCGAACGGTATGGGTGGTCTTGCGCTGCCCCCGATAGACCGACGTCTTCCAGATCTTGATGCTGTACGTAGTGTCCATCAGCCGCAGTCCTCCCGGCCGTCGAGCCAGTGCTCGTAGTCGCTGCGGCGGATCCGAAGGTCACCATTGGGCAGTTTGATGCAGCGCGGAGCCCGCCTCTTCGCGCGCCAGTCGTAGAACGTGGAGCGTGAGATCTTCAGGTCCTTGCAGATCTCGGTGAGCGTGAGCTTCTCGTCCCGCGGGCGGGGTATGGCCGTGGTCATGCGTGACGCTCCCCTCTGGGCGCGGGGGTGGACGGGGGCAGGGGGCCCGCCGCAGAAACCGCAGAATCCGCAAAAATAGGCGGACAGGCGGTCTGACCTGCGGCGATTGGGGTGAGGGGCTGGCTGCCGCAAAAATCGCGGGAATCTCCGCAAAAATCAGCGGCGGGCGTGGTGGCCGGGGCGGGCCGCAGGGGTGGCCGGCTGGCCGCGTTGATTTTTGCGGCACTTTCGCAGATTTTTGCGGCGGACGGGGCGGTCTGCCGTTTGCCCTGGTCAGCCGGGGTGCGGCGGTATTTTTGCGGATTCTGCGGTTTCTGCGGCGGGGGTTCCGTGGGCGTGTGGGTGGGGTGGGTCATGCCTTGGCCTCGCGGAGCTGGGGGTGGAGGAGGTAGCGGGGGGCCGGGGGCCGGCCGCGCTTGCCCGTGCGGGGCGGGGTGGCGATGCGCAGGTAGCCGTGCTCTTCCAGCAGGACGGTGACGGGCTCCAGGTCTGCGACGGAGGGGAATTCGGAGCGGGAGAGCTTGGCGAACAGGTCGCGTCGGCTGATGCTCTCCCAGCCGTTGTCCTCGAGGACGGCCAGGAGGGTGCGGGCGCGGGCGAGGGTGGTGTCGGCGCCCATGAGGTCGAAGACCGTGAGCGCGTGGGTGGCGAAGTATTCGCCGATCTCGATGGCGGCGTTCATGGTCTCGCCGGTGATCGGCTGGGTGTAGCCGTTGTCGAGGTGCTGGGCGAGGTGGAGGAGGCCGGCGGTGCGGGCGGTGGCGCCGACCAGCTTGCTGGCCCATTTGGTGATGTGGCCGAGCCGTCCGCCGCGGGGGCGGAGTTGGGGTTCGATGTGCTGGTCGTAGGCGCTCAGAGCCTGGTCCGCCTCGGGCGTGAGCCGCAGGACGGCGGGGTCGGTCCACTCGGCCAGGGACAAGGTGAGTGCGGTGATGGTGCTGTCGTAGCGTTCGGCGACGTGGTCGGGGACGGGGTCGGGGTTGGCCTTGCGGTAGCCGACGAGGGATTCGGGCAGCGAGTACAGGAAGCGCGCCAGCAGGCCGCGGCCGTCGAAGCCGCGGTTGTGGCCGATGTCCGCCAGGACGTCGGGCTGGACGGCCAGGCCCATGGTCAGGGCTGGTTCGTCGATGTTCTCTTCCCGGGTGCGGCGGTCCACGCGCAGCCAGTCGCCGGCGTGGCCTTTGAGGAAGACCTCCATGTTGGGGGTGCCGGAGTAGCGGCCGGCGATGATGTCGAAGATGCCGCCCTCGGCGGACATCACCGACAGCCGTCCGCCCTGCTCGCTCATGAGGGTGGTGACGGTCTCGGGGGTGGAGTCGTCGGCCAGCAGCCGGGGTTTCACGGGGACGTTGAGGCTGTCTGCGGCTTGGGCCAGGGCGATGGCCTCGGCGGTCAGTCCGTCGCGTTCGGGGCCCTCGGCCTTGGCGGCCTGGGCGGCGGCCTTGTCGGCTGCCTCGCGGGCCATCTTGGCGGTCACCTCTGCCTCGGCGATACGGCCGGCCGCCTGGGAGGCGAGCAGCTTCTCGGCGGCGCGCAGCGGGGCGGTCATGGCCGAGAAGACGGCGGACTTGCGGTTGCCCGGGGGCAGGGCGACGACGGTGAACAGGTTGGTCGGCTCACGCCAGCGTCCGCGCAACTGGACGATGACGCGTCCGCCGGCGGTGGTGGCGAGCACGGCCAGCGCCAGAGTCCCGGCCAGATCGGGCGGGGTCTGGGTCTCCTCGGCCAGTCCCTCCACGAACTCCCGGAGCCAGGCGGGCAGTGCCCGGGTGGGGAACGCAGGGGGCTTGGGCTGGTGGTTGAGCGGGATCGGCTCCGCCCACGCCGTGGGCAGGGTTTCGGCGCCGAGGGCCAGGGCCTCGCGCAGGTCCTCGGCGGTGGTGTCCGGGGAGAGGCCGGCCTGGACGATGCGGGTGCCTGCCTCGATGCTGCGGCGGCGCCGGGCCAGGTCGTGCACGATCTCGGCGTAGTACCCAGCGTTGGCGGCCGTCGGAACGGCATCGAGGAGGGTGTGGAGGTAGGTGCGTCCGCCGACGCGGTGGAGGTCTCCGACCTGTTCGAGGTGGTGCCCGAGGGTGATCGGGTCGGCGCGCTGGCCCTGGCCGTGCAGGTGGAGGATGGCGCGGTGGATGGTCTCGTGGGCCGGTCGGTAGTGGTCGGCGGGGTCCATGACCGCGCCGACTTCGGCGATGACGTCGGGGGCGAGCATGAGGGCGCCGACGACGGCCTGTTCGGCGTCCACGTCGTTGGGCGGGATGCGGGTGGCGTGGTCGCCGGGACGGTCGCGCATCGGCAGCACCGAGGCGTGCTGGGCGGGCACGGGCTCAGATGTCATGCTGGGGGTTCTCCTGTTTCTTCGAAGGGACAAGAGAGCCGGGGCGGTCGCGGTCTTGTGGTGAGAGGCGACCGCCCCGGGCGTATCTAGAACGGCGGTTCGTCGCTGAAGGCCGGGTCGTGGCCGAGGCGCCGCTGGCGGAGCCAGGCCGGGCACTTGGGCAGCCACAGGTAGGCCAGCGGCGGGAACGGCGCGCAGTGGCAGTCGCCGTAGTCCGGCTCTTCCTGGCCGGGGCTACCGCACATCACCTCGCCCGTGCCCTCGCAGTCGAGGCAGTTCGGGTCGGGTGTGCGGTGCAGGGCGAGGATGGGTCGGGGACCGATCGGGCGGCCGTGGCGGGTGGCTACCCAGCCGCCCCAGTAGCGGATTGTCAGGCGCTTGCGTGCCAACACGCGGGAGATCAACGGTCCTCCTTGATGACGTCGATGACGGGCAGTTCGGGGAGCCCGGCTCGGGTGAGCTGGATGGGGTCGAAGCCGGGCAGGGAGGCACGGGCGGTGAGGGCTGCAGCGAGGGCTTCGGCGTAGGCGGCGCCCTCGCGGGCCACCTCGATCTGTGCGCCGGCCCGCAGTGCTTCGACGCGCTCTACGTGGGCGTGCTCCTCGCGCCGTGCGGCGGAGTGCCGCTCGTGAGCAAGGGACTCGCGACGGTCGGTGCGCCAGTGCCGTGCCGCCAGGACGTAGGACACGGTGGTGGCCAGGGCCCACAGCAGGAGTGGCAGGGACCAGCCGTCGGCGTATCCGGCGACTCCGGCCAGGGCGAGGGCGCCGGAGGTGGCGAACGCGGTACCGGCAATGACTCCGTCCCCGGCGCGGCCCACGGACGCCAGGGCGCCGGCCACGGCCGCGCCCAGGGACAGCGCGGTCATCAGCACGGCGTTGCCGACGGAGTGTTCGGCGCCGTTGGCGTTCCAGATGCGGGCCAGGATCAGCACGGTGGAAGTGGCCAAGGCCGGCGCCGATTTCGGGGCGGCTTCGGCGAGCCAGTGCCGGGAGGTGAGCGGTTCGTTCACGACCGCCTCCTACAGATTCCGCACGGCGTCGAGGACTGCGTGGGTGAGCTGGTTGATGGGGCCGGAGGCGCCGGTGGAGGCGAGGAAGAAGCCGAACATGATGGCGATGAAGGCGGAGCCCCAGCCGAGGGTCTTGGAGCGCAGCAGGAAGAACAGAACCAGGCCGAACAGGGCGACCAGGGAGACCAGGGAGACCAGGGAGACGGTAATGGCCACTTCGGGCCTCCTTGGAGTGGTGGTGTGGGTCAGCGGGTGCCGTCGCGGTGGAGGCGCGCGGCGACGTTGAACAGGTGGCGGCCCACCCGGATGCGCTTGCGGTCGCCGTGGCAGCGGCGGCAGGTCTTGCCGGGCCGGAGCCGTCCGCGGCGGTCGGTCTTGAGCGCGTAGCCGAAGCCGCGGCACTTGCGGCAGTTGCCGAACGGCGAGATCACACACAGACCCGCGTAACAGAGTGTGACTATGAGCGGGAAGGCGATAGCGAGGGCGGTGGGGCTCATGAGCGGGCCTCCGGGGCGGTTTTCGAGGGTTTCCGCAGGTGGGCCGCTATGCGCTAGCAGCCTGATCAGATGCCATGTGGCGGTCTATCGGGGCCGCTATCGATAGCAGGCTGTGGCGCTATCGATAGCGGCCCGGACGGTCAGCCCGCGTCCCGCTTTCGGTTACGCTCTGCAATCGCATCGGCGACGGCCTGGCGCTCGATGCCGCGCTGGTTGACGAACTTGCCGTCGACGCGGCGGCCGACCTGCCCGGCCTTGATCCCATAGGGCTTGAGCGCCGCGGTCAGGTGGGCAGTCTTCTCCTCACCGGTCATCTGCCCCCACTCGCCGTAGCGTTCGGGCCGCAGTTCGGCCAGCCGGTCGATGACCGTCTCGTTCCACACCTTCGCCTCGCCGGCGGGGATGACGGCCAGCACGTCCGTCAGCAGCGTGTCGGGCGCCTTCTCCGGCTTCGTCGTGGCCGGGTCGGGCAGAGTGCCGGCCGCCTCGCGGGCGGCATGGGCGCGCTCGCACAGCTTCTCGGCGGCGGCGTTGTCGATGTAGTACGAGCGCACGATCTGCGGGTTGGGCCCGGCCCCGACCAGGTAGCCGATGCCCAGGTCAGCGGCAGTGAACGCGGTGGCACGGATGCCGTTTTTGTACATCGAGGTGCCCAGCACCATGTCGTTCTCCGGCTGGCCCATGACCTGCAGGCAGAACCGGATGCCGACGTTGGCACTGATGGCCTTGGGCAGCGAGTCGGCGTCCGGGCGCTGTGTGCCCAGCAGCAGGATCACGCCCAGGGCCCGGCCGCGCTTGATGATGGCGGTGGCCAGCTCGGCGGCCTTCTCGCCGAGCCGTTCATGGGTGAAGACCTCCTGACATTCGTCGATGCTCATGACCAGCGGGTGCAGGCCCAACGACTTCTTCGCGGCCAGGGCCGGCGTGACCTTGTTCTCCGGGCAGATGTCCTTGGGCAAGCCGTTGATCACGCGGGCCCGGCGGTCCAGCTCGCCGTAGACGTACTCCAGCGCCTCCACGCAGCCCTCCACCGTGGCGTCATCGCCAGGGCCGGAGCCGTAGGTGTGGGAGATCGGCTGGAAGGCGGAGAAGTCGCCGGTGCCCTTGAACTCCCAGGTGTGCAGCTCGGCGGTGGGGTCCATGGCTGCGGCCAGCAGCAGGATGCGCAGCGCGAAGGTCTTGCCGCGGCCGGGCATCGCGCCGACCAGGAAGTTGGCGTACATCAGGTCGAAGTCGACCGCCCGGCCGCGCGGGTCGGTGCCGTACGGCACGGGCTTGAACAGCGAGGCGGTCCCGGACTTCAGCAGCGGCCAGGCCGGCTGCGGGGCCTTGGCCATATCCTGATCGCCCACCCACAGCATCAGGCGCCCGGTGTGCTCGCCGGGCACCGGCTCGGGCCACACACAGCCCAACGGCTTGCGCAGGCCGGACGCCAGACGCTCGCGGCGGTCGAGGATGTCAGAGACCGTCACGCCGTAAGGCAGGTCCACATCAGCGCGCCAGCCCTTCCCGTCGCGCTGGATGGGGGCTTTGAACTCCAATGCCTTGCCTTTGGCGGCGTTTTTGTTGATCTCTGCGATGCCCAGAGCGGTGAACGCGCGTACGACGATGTCGCTGGTCAGCCGCTCGACGCTCGGCAGGTCTACGGCCCGGGTGATGATCGGCGCATCGGCTTCCTGCCCGGCGTATCCCAGCGCCATCAGCACCGCCCCGACCGAGACGGCCTGAAGCCAGCCCGGGGCCAGCACGTACAGCGCCAGCGCGCCGCCCAGTCCGATCAGCGCGGCCAGCACGGCAACCAGCGTGCGCAGCCGGACGCGGCCGTCCCGCTGCCGGGAGAGCTTGAGGTACTCGGCCGCGTCCTCGCGGCGAACCGCCGCCAGCCGGACAGGCTCGCCCTCCTTGTCGGCAACCCACCGCATCGTCTCGCCCAGGAAGCAGGCCGTGCCGCGCGGCGCGTGCAGGGCCAGGCGCCCGGCATAGACCGGTGCGCGGAGCCCGTGGTAGGCGCAGTTGTGACCGTAATGGCCGGCCACCCATCCAACGGCGGTCTTCAGCTCAGCCATCGACCGCAGCCAGACCGGCAGCACGGGATGCCGTTTGGCGGCCCGCAGACGGTCGAAGTAGCCAGGACCGGCCGGGGCTGGACCGTCCACCAGCACCACCGCCTCGGAGTCGACCGATCCCGTGGCCGATGCGTCAGGCGCCTGGGCGGGGACCGGGTCGGCCAACTCGGCATTGGCCTCGTGGGACTCGGGGCCGGCCGAACGGTCACCCGACTCGCTGCGGGCCGACCTGGCCTTGTCGAGGTCGACTACCTCAGCACCCGCGTCGGTGCCGTCCTCGGCGGCCAGGTCTGCTTCGAGTTGCTCGAAGAAGTCGTACTCGTCGTCGTGATTCACTGACGATTCCTTCCGGGTTCGGGAGGGTGGCGGGGCCCGGCCGCGGTCTTGGTCGGTTGTGACCGGGCCCCGTCGACTACAGGTCGAACAGTCCGCCCTGATCCGTGGTCGGGATGGACGTCTGCTGCTTCGCGATCCGCCGGGCGGCGGCGAGGCAGTTGGGGCACCAGGCGCGCAGCTCCCCGGCGGGGAGAGCCACAGCCTGGAGGTTGGTGGTTGTCGGGTCGGCCGGAGCGGCGATCAGCCGTACGGGGCCGCCGTGCTTGCCGACGTAGCCGCCGTGCTCGCGCGGGCAGCGCCCCTCGGACTGGGCGTGCGGCTGTCCGCACTCTCCGGTGCACTGGCAACGCCAGCAGGCGGCACCCATGACGGTGCGGAACAGTGCAGCTGCGACGATCGGTTCGGACCTCATGCGGCCACCTCTTCGGCCGCAGTGGTGTCTGACTCGGTGGTCTTGAGTTCCTGGTAGCGGGCGTTCACCCAACCCACCGACCAGCCCGTCAGCTCGGCGGTCTGGCGGACCGAACGACCGGCCTCGAACCCCAGCCGCACGGCCTCCAGAGCCGCCTCCTCGGGGAACTTCTCCGGCTCGCTCTTGCTGTTCACCGACCGTGGCGCGGACCGTTCACGGTGGGCGCGTTGGGGAGCTTTCGAGCGTTCACGGGCCTGACGCTCGCGGTGTTCACGAACGGCTCGGGCCTGCTGTTCACGGGCCTGGCGCTCCGCGTGCTCGGCAGCCTGGCGGGCCTCCTGTTCACGACGTTCGCGCTCGGCCCGTTCCTGCTCTTCCCGGCGTACGCGCTCACGTTCCTCACGCTCTTCGCGCAGACGCCGGTCCTCACGGTCCAGACGCTCACGCTCCATGCGTTCGGCGTGTTCGCGGGCTTCCCGGCGCTCTTCCGCTTCCCGTTCGAGGCGTTCACGCTCCAGCCGCTCAGCCTGTTCACGGGCCTCGCGTTCGGAGCGTTCACGGGCGGCGCGCTGCTGTTCACGCTCCTCCCGCGCACGCTGTTCACGGGCCTCCCGATCGCGGCGTTCACGCTCGGCCTGCTCTTGGCGTTCACGGTCGATGCGGGCCAGGGCGCCTGTGATCGCGCGCCGATAGGCGAGACCGGCTTCAGCGGTGACGATGAGCAGGAGCGGAGCGACGCAGTGAACGGCCACCCCGACCAGATCACCGCCCAGGGCGGAATCGCCGACGTTCAGGCCGATGGTCATCAGCCCTGTCATCCAGCGCAGCACGGCCGGCCACCGGCCACCGCTTCCGCCCAGTCGGGCCACGGTGGAGTCCAAGCGCACGACGATCACGACGGCGGCGTCCACCACGATCGGCAGGATCGGCGCCGTCCACCCCCACCCGTCGGGGGTGACCCACTGAACGAGCGGGGTGACGGTCAGCACGGAGAACACCACCGCGCCGAAAGTGATGGCCCAGGTGCCGACGGACAGAGTGCGCTCGGCCGCCCGGATCTGCGCCGGGCTCATGGTCGCGAAGCGCATCAGCCGCCCGCCTCTGTCCTGCCGGCGGTGCCGAGGCGGCCGGCGCGGCGGCCGTTGACGGTGGGCAGGGCTGGGGTGATGCCGTGGGCAATACGCCAGCCACCGCCGTTCTCCTTGGCCTCATACATGGCCTCATCGGCCCGCCGCATCCAGGTGGACAGGTCCGCACAGCCGCGCGGGGCAACGACCGCGCCGATGGAAGCGCCCAACGGCACCTGGCGACCGGCGACAGTGACCGGCTCGCACAGCTGCGCGTGCAGGTACCAGAGGTGGATTTCCAGGGCCCGAAGCCCCTCCGGCTGGCCTGCGGGCGGGCGGCGGATCACGGCGGCGAACTCATCACCACCCATCCGTCCGGCTGGCCCATAGTCCTGAGCCCACAGCGCCAGGCGCTCGCCCGCGGCACGGATCGCCGCATCCCCGGCCGCGTGGCCGAAGGTGTCGTTCAGCGCCTTCAGACCGTCCAGGTCGATGACCACGACCGCCGTGGTTCCCTGGCGCAGCAGGCGACTTGCCCGAGGCTCGAAGCCGTCCCGCCGCAGCAGACCCGTGAGCGGATCACGGCGGGCCGCCTCGATGCGGCGGTGCAGCCGGAGCGTGTGCAGGGACCAGCCGGCCGCAAGCGGACCAGCCGCGGCAAGAGCCGTCAACGTGGCGTTCATACCCTCACCTCGCCTCGGTGTTCCGATGGGTGCCGCTGTAGGCAGTGAGGCGCAGGCAGACACCGGCGTAGTCGGTCTCCGCGCGCAGCACCCTGGTCCGCCCAGCGCTCTGCTCCGCGTACGACACCGCGTCAGGACGGACGCCGAGAGCCGCGCGCCACTCCTCGAACGCGCCGAAGTCGTCGTGGCTGATGAGCTCCAGCATCTTCGGAAAGAGCGTGGACACCTCGACGTTCATGGCCGGCAGGCCGGGGAAGTCCGCGGCCAGCAACCGCAGCAGTTGAAGAGGTGCAACCAGGTCGCTCATCGTCAGGGCCCCCATGCCACCTCCCCCTCCACCACGGCCGACGCCTGGGCCAGCCCGGTCAGGGCGGAGATCTCGTCGCCGGTCAGACGGTCGCGGGCGTCCATGGCGTGCGCCACGGCGCAGATCTCAGGCCACAGGTGGGTGACCTTGCGGCGGGCCATCCCCCGCACCATCGCCCAGGACCGGCCGCCCGCGGGGACGTGATCGCGACCGAGGCGGAACCCGGACTGCGCCAGGACGTCCACGGCATGCTCGCGGTCGTGGTCCGCCGTGCAGGTAGCAGCCCGGTCCGGGGTCCACAGGCCGTAGGTCAGCAGGTGGTGGACGTGGGCGAGCTCGCCGGCCGCGGCCTGGGCGGCGAACTGCCACGGGCAGGGGTTAAGCACCTGGAAGGTGGTGGTGCCGGTGACCGAGACCCCGGCAGCCTCATTGGTCCAGGCGATGACTTCGGTGGTCTCGACGTGCATGCCGTAAGCCATGGCCAGCACCGCGTGCCCGGCCTCGCGGAAGGCCAGGCCCAACCGCGTCTGCTCGTAGGTCAGGTCGGTCTCGAAGCGTGCGCGGGGCTTGCCGGTGTGGTCGGCGAGCAGTTCGGGAGCGGGGGCGGTGGTCCTCATGCCGCCTCTCCCTTCCGCGCGGGGCGTCCGCTGCGGCGAGTGGGCCGCAGCGGCGCGGCGGCGGTAAGGGCGTCGGCGTACAGGACGTCCCAAGCGGCGATCTCGTCGCCGCGTTCGCCCTGCTCCCGCAGGTCCGCCAGCACGCCGGCGGCGGCATCCAGGCGGGCCGCGCGCTCCTGGGCCGTCTCGGGCTCGAAGGGGCCGAGAAACGGCTCACGGTCCAGGCCCAGGGGGCTCTCCTCGAAGCCGAATGCGAGTTCCTCGAACTCGTCACTGCTCAGCACCTGTTGGTGGCCGATGTACGTACGCAGAGTAATAGTCAAGACCTGTGGATCGGTGAAGTTATCGGCTGATGCTCCGGTGCCATCGGATCTCGCCTTCGTGCCATTCGTCGGTGGGTGTGAGCCCGGCGGCAGTGGCGACGGCAGCGGATGCCCGATGTTCGGGGTGGATGTGGGCGATGACGGTGTGCACCGGCTGCCGGCTGAGCCAGTCGACGAGCCCTTGGGCTGCTTCGGTGGCGATGCCCCTTCCCTGCCACGGGGTCCCCACCACCCAGGCGATCTCGGCGATGGGGCCGTGGCCGGAGGGGCTGACCGTCGCCTGGACTGTGCCCGTCAGGCAGGACTCGTCACGGAGCCGGATCACCCAGTTCAGCCAGGACACGGCCGGATCGGGAGAGCCTGCCGTCATGCGCTGGTAGCGCGAGCGCAGGGCTTGCGGGGCGTCCGGCGTGCCGCCGATGAAGGTGTGGAGGGCCGGGTCGGACAGCACCGCGGCCATCTCCTCGGCGTGCTCGACGTGCAGTGGCAGCAGGTCGAGCCTGCTGGTGTTGATGGGCTGGGCCGCGAGGGTACTCATGCTGCGACCACCACGGGGCGTTCGACGAGCTGGCCGCGTTCGAAGCGGGCACCTGTCCGGACGAGGGCGACGAGGTGGGGTGCGTTCACGGCCCGCCACCGTTGCTGGGCGGACTCGACGAGTTTGAAGACCATGGCCAGGGCGGCGGTGCGGGAGCCGGCGCCACGGGTGACCGTGGTCCGCAGCCGGACGGTGGAGAAGGTCGACTCAATGGGGTTCGTGGTCCGCAGATGGATCCAGTGCTCGGCCGGGAAGCCGTAAAACGCCAGCAGTTGCTCCTGGTCGTCGGTGATCTTCTTGACCGCCTTGGGGAACTTCGCGCCATAGAGCTGGGCGAACGTCTTGATCGCCACCTCGGCGTGGTCGCGATCCTCCGCGTTGTAGATGTCCTGGATCGCCCTCTTCGCGCCCGGCTGCGCGGACTTCGGCATGGAGTCGAGGACGTTGGCCGTTTTGTGAACCCAACACCTCTGCTCGTGGGTTTCGGGGAACACCTCCGCCAGGGCCTTCCAGAAGCCTAGGGCGCCGTCGCCGACCGCGAGGACCGGGGCGCGCATGCCCCGGCGGGCGCAGTCCCGCAGCAGGTCAGCCCATGACTCGCCGGATTCTCGGTAGCCGTCCTTGAGGGCGACGAGCTCCTTGGAGCCGTCGGCGCGAACCCCGATGAGCACCAGGACGCACGCCTTGGCCTCCTCCAGACGGACGTTGAGGTGGATGCCGTCGGCCCACACGTAGACGTAGTCGACCTCCGACAGGTCGCGGTCCATGAAGGCGGCGTGGTCGGACTGCCACTGCGTCGTCAGCCGGGTAACCGTCGCCGCCGACAGCCCGGCAGAGGAGCCGAGGAACTGCTCCAGGGCGGGCACGAAGTCGCCAGAGGACAGGCCGTGCAAGTAGAGCAGGGGCAGCACCTCGCTGATCTTCGGCGACTTGCGGCACCACGGCGGCAGGATCGCGGACGAGAACCGCCTGCGCTCGCCGGTCTGTTCGTCGACGCGCTTGTCGTTCACCCGCGGCGCCTTCACCTCGACCACGCCCGCAGCGGTGGTGACCTGCCGGGGTTGGTGATAGCCGTTGCGGACCACCAGGCGGCGCCCCCTGGCGTCGCGCTCATCAGTCAACTCGGCTATGTAGGCGTTGACTTCGGCCTCCAGTGCGGCGGCCAGCATCCGCCGTGCGCCTTCCCGAACAACCTCATCCAACAGCGAACTGCCGCTTGGCGTGGTTCCGTCCTCGTTGACTACGGTAAGCACCGGCGTGCCTTCCCGACCGACGCGGCAACGTCGGCCTTGCTCGATGACCTATCGATCGATCCATCGGGAAGGTACGCCTCCTTCCGTCAGGAGTGATCCACAGGTATTGAGCATTGCTCACGTACGCATCGGTTGCTCCTGTGTCGAAGGGACGGAGAGGAACCGGGGCGGTCGCGGTCTTGTGGTGAGAGGCGACCGCCCCGGCGGACTGCGGTGTTACTTGCGGCCGCGCCAGGCGCCGGCCGCGGCGTTGCCGTGGGAGCGGGCGTGCCCCGACTGCTCACGGGCCGCCGCCCGGTTCCCCGGGCTGTTGTGGCTGCGGTAGTCCTCGCGGGCCGCAGCATGCAGCTGCTCGACCTCGCTGGACTGGGCGTCGCTGCGGGAGCGGAATATGCTCACCCTCGATCCTTTCTGGGATCGCAGGGCGCGCCCGATAGCTGCCAGGCGGAGGGCGTGCCCTGCTGCGTGACGGGCCTTGGAGCCTCTGGACGACTCCCCTCACCGCCCGTTCGGGACGGGCGGATCGGGCAACGCGTCAGCGGCGATACCAGGGCACGCGCTTCTCGGTCTCCAGCACCCGGGCGTTCAGCTCCCGGTAGGTGCCAGTCTCCTCGCGGATCCCGGCCCGCTCCTCCTGGCGCTGGTTGTTGTGCAGCGCGCGCTTCGCCGCCTTGTGGTCGGCGATCGCCTGCGGGTCGGTCTTGCGTCCGAACATGTCTGCTCCTCGATCCGGAGATGGAGCCCAGCGCTCCCCACCACCCCCGACGGCGAACCGCCAGGGGCGTCTGGGCAACACGGGGTTGCGAGGTGCAGGCGCGGCTCTTCCCGGCCGCGCGGCCGCCTTTTCGACTCGGGGAGGCGGGGCCCACCTATGCAGTTGTCAACGCACGGGCGCTTCCGTCGAGCCGCTTCACGGCCCTCAGGGCGACACGGAACAGCAACACCCGCACCACCGAAGCGATGCATGTATTACTTGTCTCTCACCGTGGCAGATCGGTTCACCGCCGTCAACCCGTGGGGTCTTCGATGCCTGAACCGCCGCCCTCGATCAGCGACATGACCAGGTTCCCGCCGGACTGGCGGACGTTGGACTCCGTACGTGTACGACTTGAGCCCAACTCGCTAGAGTCAAAGTCGTCCCAAGACGTCCCGCGACGGGGAGGACGAGTGGCGAACGAGCGACTGCGTGGCGCCATCGTGGAGAGCGGCCTGACGCTGGACCAGGTGGCGGCACGGCTCGGGGTGTCCCCAAGACCGTCGATCGCTGGATCACGGACTCAAAGCGCAAGCCGTACCGGCGATTTCAGTACGCGCTGGCGTCAATGCTCCGGCTGGAAGTCTCCTATCTGTGGCCGGACGAACGGACCGCGGAAGAGGTCACCGCCTCAAGCGACTCCGAGCTGGTCAAGCTGTACCCGCACCGCAACGTGGTGCCGCAAGACGCATGGACCAAGCTCTACGCCAACGCCACTACACACTTCGACGTCCTGGTGTATTCCGGCTTCTGGCTCACGGAGGACCCGCGGTTTCACCGCCTCGTGCGTGAGAAGTCGGCCGCCGGCGTCCCGGTGCGCTTCATGCTCGGCGACCCCCGTAGCCCGGCCGTCGCGGTCCGGGGTGACGACGAGGGCATTGGCCCGTCCATGGCCGCGAAAATCCGCAACGCCCTTACGAACTACGCCCCTCTCTTCCGCCTTCCAGGAGTGGAGTTCAGGCTGCACGGAACGACGCTGTACAACTCGATCTACCGCGCCGACAACGAGCTCTTGGCGAACGGTCATGTCTACGGCGTAGGCGCCTACCTCGCACCGGTCTTACATCTTCAACGGGTCCCCGGCGGCGAACTGTTCGACACCTACGCGGAGAGCGTGGAACGGGTATGGGAAGGCGCCCGGCCCATCGACTCCCCCACCGACTATGAAGGCGGAGCGACATGAGCCGTATCGACTACTTCCGTGATCCGAATGCACCCAAGGCCAACTCCGTTGTGCCGTCCGTAACCGCGGTAGTCCGCAATGACCACGGGGACATCCTGCTCATCCACAAGACCGACAACGACCTGTGGGCCCTTCCCGGCGGGGGCCACGACGTGGGCGAGAGCATCACGCAGACGGTGGCGCGAGAGGTGGAAGAGGAGACCGGGATTTCCGTGGAGGTGGAGGACATCGTCGGCCTCTACACGGACCCCGAGCACGTCATGGCGTACGACGATGGCGAGGTACGGCAGCAGTTCTCCATTTGCTTCCACGCCCGGCCGATCGCCGGCACTCTGCGCACCAGCTCGGAATCGAAAGAGGTCCGCTGGGTCTCCCCAACGGACCTCGATTCCCTGGACATTCACCCGTCCATGCAGCTCCGGATTACGCACGGCCTGGACGCCACGCGCACCGCTCCCTACCTCGGCTGACCGGGTACCTCGGCAGCGCTGAGACGCTCCTCGACCCGCTGCACGGCGGCGTGAATCTCGGGTGCGGCCCACTGGATGAAACGGCCGACGATCGTATCTGGCCCGTATCGTTCGACAATCTCCGAGACCCGAGCACGGGACGACGTGCAGCCGCCATCGGGGGTCGTCGTCATGTCGCAGAACAGAAGCGCGTCCACCAGCTCCGGCCGCTCCAGCTCGAACTCGGTCTCCAGCTCTTCGCGGAGCCCACGCTCCTCAGCCTCAAGCAGGGCACACGAGTGGTGCGCCACGAGCCGGACCACCCGGTCATCCACGCCTTCCTGATCGCGCAGGAAACGAGCCCCGTCGAGCGGATGAAAGCCGGTGGACGCGATACTCGGCGAGTAGCCGATGTCGTGCAGGACGGCCGCGGCCTCCATGAGAGCAGCGTCGCCGTCGAGGATCGGCCCAAGCGAACGGGCCCGCTCAGCCACTCCGAGGGAGTGGGCCCAGCGGCGCGGCAGCGGCTCGGACAGCAGCGATTCGGCGAGGCTGTAGGCCCGCTTGGTGAGATCCATGACACCCAGGCTACGGGTGACTTCGGCCGGCCGGGAGGGCGCGCACCTGCCGCCGGCGGTTGGCGCCCATCGCGACCAACCCTCGCCCCTCCAACTGCGCGATCGCGGAGCGCACCGCCGTACGAGAGACCCCGAACCGCTCGCACAGTTCCTTCTCGGAGGGGAAGGCGTCGCCCACCTGGACCCCGTCCGCCCGGAGAAGATCCACGACCTTGTCCACGAGCGGCCGGCGGTCCCCTGTCCCGGCCACGTACCACCCTGCGCCCTGGACGGACTCGATCACGCCGTCGGCCTTCAGCGCCTTGAGCGCCCGCCCGATCGTGCTACGCCCGACGCCGTAAGTGCGCATCAGCTCAGCCTCGGAAGGCAGCGCCTCGCTGATCTTGCCCTTCTCGATCTTCTGTCGCAGAGACTCCGAGATCTGCAAGTACGTACCTCGCGGACTGGCTTGCGGCACTGGGCCTCCCTCATTCGGCATGGTGCGTCGTTAGATTTTGGTGCGCCAAGGCAAGCTTCGCACGCCCCAGAAGTCCGCTATCTAACAACCTTGCCCGGCTGAACGCGCCCCTACCGCTCCCCACTCAGGCCCAGCCGGCACCGGTACCAGTACAACACTCTCAGCAATCAACTGCCTGATGTTAAAGAGGGGTTCACGACGACTGAGGAAGTCGGCTTCAGACACGCTCGAAGGTCAAAATAACTTCCTCCTTCATCCTTCCATCAAGAGCCCCAGTCGATTCCTTTGGCGGCGGTAGATAACGCCGACTTTCAGGCAGCGGGCGAGATAGTCGGCCAGTTTGCGAAAGGCCACTCCGACTGGCCACCCGCAGGAGAATTTCCTCAATCGAGATGTCCACGCCATTCATACGGGCATTTGCCAAGACAAGGGATACCGGGCCACCAGCCTTAACGACTCTAGCAACCTCAGACATCACCTGATCCATATCGCGAACATAACGTCCGATGATTCGACGACTTCGCTCTGGGAGATCTCCAGAATATGAGGCTTGAACAACTTGCTCAAGGTCGGGGTTAACGTGCAGTCCAGCTTCTGAACCAATATTTCCAGAGCGCAAGCGGCGCAAGTACGCGATGGAATAGCCCATCCAGACCAGACTCATCCGATGACCTCGCAGGTAATCGATAGCGATGAGATACGGCGGGCTGGTCATAACCGCATCCACCGAGGCAGCCCTGAACGGCAACCTCCGCGCATCAGCGCGCACTATCGTCGGTGAAGCAAGACCACCCGTCGAGTCGCTTTCCTCACGAGTGGAGGCCACTCGTTTCACGACAGCGAGGGCTGAGGACTCGAACTTTTCGATAGGATCAAAAGAGGCCGCGTCTCGCACTCTATGCGGACGCGAATGCGATACATCCCGCGCGCGAGAGGCACCGGCATCCTTCGCAATGATCAGACGAGAAAATGCGCACCATAGAGGTGCCACTAGATGGCGAGGGCTGCGGTCTATCGAAGATGCCAAAGCGGCTAGGCTCATCCGCGCGTCCGCGTCGAACCAAAAGTCAATAAATTTCGACGTCTCAGGATCAACGATAATGTCAACCCCTCGGGCATCCCGCGCTCTCTGCACAACAGCGGCCGCCTCGGCCACGAACTCATCGAGTTCGTAGTTGTTCGCAAGGGTGTGTGCGATCACAAGAGCCAAGGGATCCGTGTCGCAGCCGAACGCTTTGTGACCAGATCGGGCCGCAGTAAGCGGAAAAGTCCCGGATCCCATCATGGGATCCAAGACAACCGCTTTTCCTGTGAGGTGAGATACCTTGGCTGCCGCCAACTCCGGAGCCATTCGGGCAGGAAAGGGATGCACAGCCGGCCGAGTAACGATCATTTTTCATCTCCATCTCGCTGCCTCGGTACAGGCACAGCGCTCCTATAGGCATCGCTCATACGGTGCGGGTACTCTCCCAGCGTCTGCGTGAGTTCACCCAGGAGTCCCTGCGGGGTCGCGTTAAGCGCAACCAACTGCCCATCGAAGTACATGGTTACCGGCGCCAGGGCAGCCAGACCTCTTACGATCGCAGTCACTTCGTCGCGGTCAAGGTCAATCCCTCTACGCTCGTACACGGCAGTCATGATGGTATCGACTGTAACTGGTGTACGACGCTCTGAATACTGCACAAGAAGGTCGATCACTTCTGTGACAGGGGGCGCCTCAGGTGGTTCCTGTTCATCGATCTTATTGACGAAATCTCTCACCGCATCGGGAGTATGCAGATAGAACATTTCCCTTAGCTTTAGGGGCGATAGCCTGCGCAGAGGGAAAAGCTCAACCAACCGAGCGAGGTCCTCCACCGTGATAGGCGTAATCCCGTCGTTCCTACAGATGTCACCAATGAGGGCCTTCTCATCGCCATCACCTTGGAAACCAGGAGCAACGAGCAAAGTGTAGCTTGGGGCTATCTCCAACTTGAACTGTCCGGCGGCCCTCTCACGGTGGACCCGCAGGACAGAGGTGCGAGCGGTACCTGCCTGAATCCGCGGCGTCTTGCCTGACGGCTGTTTGCTATCCGGATCCAGCATTCGCCGAGCGTCAGAACCACTCGACTTCGCATCGTAGGTCAGAGCGTAGCTCTCGCTCTTCCCACCATTACGACGCCCCAGACGAACCGTAGCGATTCCGTCAGGAGTCCCACCCCCGCCTACCCGCTGGACGTGGTACCCCATGATGGAGAGTGCGTCCGCAACCGCATCCTCCAGAAGTTTCTCATCGTTACTGGCTTCGCGAAGATTCTTCGCAACAACCGGAGCAGTCCGGGGGTGGTAACTAACAAGATCCCGGAGAAATGCGTCACGCCGTTTCATGATGCGATTGACAGTAACCGCATCGATGCTCTCGTCCAGCATATAAGCCTGAGTCAGCAACTCCGTCAAACCGAGTAACTGAAGAGCTTCCTGCGTTCCCTTGTTGTCAATATAGTTGCTGATGAAGGGATGCGCTTGATTGATTACTGCAGCCCGCCGCCGAGGATCATAAGAGATCAGCCGCCCATCTTCGCTGGAGGGCTCAACGAGGATCTGTTCAAGCACCTCGTGCCGCTCGTCTTGATCAAACACCTCACCAGGGAGCGCATTCTCGTCGGGCTTAATACCCAAAGAGTCACGTACGGCAGCGTCACCCTGCGCTGCTCTACGCAGCATCCTCCTGAGAGGTCCTTGCGTAAGCCCCGGGGGTGGGTTTGAGATGCGCCCCTGCTGGGTTAGCACAGGAAGACGATCTTTTTCATCGAGAGCCGATAGCATGGATCGAGCCCTGTTGAATACCGCGAGCATGTATTCTTTTAGCTCTCGAACCTCAGGCGAGTCTCGAATGCTTTCACGCGGGCTTGCGACTAGCTCATCGAGGTCATCCGCGTTAATAACCATATTGAACCGTGTCAGCGTCCCATGCCTGAGCTCTGGGCCCACATTGAATGTGGGATCATCAAGGTTAATTAAGCGATTTCGAACCCGAACAAAGAATCCGTGGCTGCGACCCAACTTCTCACTATTCCCTTTCTGTAGAGAATCCGAGAACAACTGGGCCTGCCCCCAGACCTTTCCAGCCAGAGGGAGTGTGTACGCCGGCACTTCGCCGCCATCAACCTTGGAACTACCGGCCTTACCAATCCTCCTCTCAGGAGGCAGAGATTCCTCCGACTCACCGACGGTGAACCGCCAGATTACCTCTCCTTGCGCCTTAGACGCCTCAATGGAATCACCATTGTAGTAAAGGTTGAAAGAGGGATTAAGTGGGATGGCGCTAGACAAAACCCACTTCAACCTCCCCTGCTGGATACCCTGGGCCGGCTTCTTGAGCCGCGTCATCACGGCGGCAGTCCAGTTCTCGGGACCAGCCCCGTCGTCGGGAAACAGGACTTCCAAAACCGTCTTCATGCGGACGCCATAATCATGCAAGTTTGAAAGTAGCGCCTCTTTTGCCTCGTCCTGTGTCAGCTCCACTACTTCAAGGTTCAAGGTGTGGGGCTCACTCATGTCCCCCTGAACCATCTGATAATCCATAGTAACGGCGCGATATACACCGTCCTTAAGGACGAGGTACGTTAGCTCTTCAGCTAGAACGTAAGTCGCGAGTTTGCCGATGCCGAACTTGCCGATCGGCTCCCGTTTCCTCTGTCGCCCCTCCTCGCGCTTCCGCGACTTCCCGATTCGCCACAGATCCTGTAACCCTTGAACATCCATGGACTCGCCATCGTCAATCACTAAGATCGACGCATGCGGGGCAGACAGGTCACTCGGCATGTACACCCAAACGTGTTCGGCTCCAGCGTCATACGAGTTCGATACGAGCTCTTCGAAGGTTTTGTTGGGAGAGCTGTACAAGCCTTCAGAAAATCGCTCAATAATGGCCAGTGAGATTCTTACTGGCACGAGATCCGTTGCTTCACGTGCGGCAGCCACGAAGGGAGCAGGGCTGATACTCACGGCCTGCACCTCGCCGAAGGCCAGCTGCTCCGCCTCGCCGCTCACGAAGTCTGACATGCCCTTTCGATCCCCCCACCTGCTGCGCCACGGATACCTGGACTTCACTGATTGTCTCTGCTCAGCGCCTCACAGTCTATGAGGCGTCAGCTGTTCGAGGCGGTAAATCCGCTGTTCAGCAGGTCAGTTGGGTGCGTGCCATGTCTGTCATGGGTCACCGATGCCAGCTCCGCTGTCAGCGACCGTCCACGGTGGCTTGAGTCCAGCACCCGGGCCCAGGGCACCCTTCGAGTGATCGTTCGGCCGGCCACCAGGGCCGCAAGCCCTCTCGGTAGAGTGCAGTCGTCGAAGACAACTTTCTCTGTGCTCACCGCCGCGAATTGCTGTCATAAGGCAGCTTCCTGTCGAATGTGTGTCGAAGCGGTCGCGGCGGCAGGCGCCTATCGAGAGAAACCCCAGGTCAGAGCGACCTGGACAGGACACGGAGCAGGTGCCTTCTAAGCACTTGGCCGCAGGTTCGAGTCCTGCCGGGGGCGCCAGACCAGACCCTCCTTCGGGAGGGTCTTTTTGCTGGTCAGAGGGGTGTGGTGTGGCGCGCTGAGGTCTCGGGGGGGGTGGGTTGTGGCCTCAGGGGTGCTGTTCTTGTCGCGTACGCTTCGCGCTCGCGGGAAGCGTAGGTCCGGGCGTGCAGGAGGCTGTCGCATCGGGGGGCTGCCTGCTGGCCGCAGGTTTGAGTCCTGCGTGGGGCGCACCCGGAGTGGAAGGGTTCGGTTCGTTTCCACAGGTCTGGGCCTGGCAGGCGGCTGGGCCGGGCAAGGGTCTGGTTCGGGCGGGGCCCTGGGGCTTCGTGGCTGGGTGTGGCTGTTCGGTTGTGGTCGGGGCGGGTAAGGCCGAAATCTGGGGGATTTTCGCAATCTTCTAGAATGCGGGGTGGAAGATTCTCGGGGTTTCCCGGGACCGTCCCGGCTCTTCAGTCGGCCGCGGGCATGGGCATGGGCAGGGGCATCGCAACCGAGAATCCGTGGATCCGGATGTCTTTGGCCCGTGAAATCGGGGGAGCAGCGATGAGCACTACCGGGCGCGGATTCTTCTCGCGGGGCAGAGCCTTGTTTCGGGGCAGAGCTTTGTTTCCGGGCGGATCCTGGTTCCGGGGCAGGGGCTGGTTCCGGGGCAGGGGCTGGTTCCGGAGTGGGGCGTTCTTCCGGTTTCGTGGTGAGGGGGTGGGCGGGGAGGGGGGTTCCCGCCGTGCTGCGTTCGCTGTCGACGGGGTGGTCGTCGCGGCGGCCACCGCGGAGTTGCTGACTCTCTACGATGCGCTCGACGGGCTCTCGGCGCTCGTGTGCCCGCCGTCGCTGTTCGCGTTGGTGCTGCGCCGCCGCTTCCCGGTGACCGTGCTGTTCGCCACCTTGCCGTCCATGGCCACCGGCCACCTGTGGCTGGCTCCCATGATCGCCATGTTCACGGTGGCGTCCAGGACCGCCCGCCGTGCCGTCGTCGGCGTCGCGACGGCCGCGCTGTTCGCGGCGACCATGTGGTCCGGTTACGACCTCGACGGCGGGGCGGTGGACTGGAGCCACCATCTGTTCGTGGTCGAGGTGGCTCTCATGTTCAGCGTCGGCCCCGCCGGGCTCGGGCTGCTCTTTCGCACCCGCTCCGAGCTGCGGGCCCGGCTCGCGGACCTGATCGCCTCCCAGGCGCACGGCCGCCGTCTGGAAGCCGAGCGGGCCGTGGCGGAGGAGCGCACCCGTATGGCCCGCGAGATGCACGACAGCGTTTCGTACCACCTGGGCATCATCGCCGCGCAGTCCGGCGCCCTGTGGGCGACCGCCCCCGACGACACCGTCCGGCGGGATGCCGAGACCATACGCCGCCGCAGCGCCGACGCCATGGCGGAGCTGCGGGAGATCGTCGGCGTTCTACGGCACGGGCCGAGCCGGGCGGACGGGACGGACGCCCGGCTCCGCAACGTGCCGACCCTGGTGGAGGAAGCCCGCCTGGACGCGACGCTCGACTGTGGTGCTCTGGAGGCCCACACCATCGCCCCCTCCGTGGAACGAGCCGCCTACCGAACGGTTCAGGAGGCGCTCACCAACGTCCGCAAGCACGCTCCCGGTGCCCCGGTCGCCGCCTCCGTACGCCCCTCGGCCGGGGGCGACGCGCTCGTCGTCGAGGTCCGTAACCAGCCGGCACCCCGGACGCCTCCGCCGGTCGCCCCCGTGCTCGACGTGCCCGCGAGCGGCTACGGCCTCGCCGGGTTGAGGGAACGCGTCACTCTCGTCGGCGGCGTGTTCCGGGCGGAGGCCACTGCGGACGGCGGGTTCGTGGTGCGCGCCGAGTTGCCGCTCGGGCCTGCCGCTCCCCCCGCGTCGGGGCCGGCGCCGGGCGATCAGCCCGCGACCGCCGCCCAGGGCGAGTCGGGGTCCCGCTCGTAGACCGACACGTGTCGCAGGCTGGCGGAGGTGTACGGGGTGCCGCACCAGTCCTCCGTGCGCTCGACGAGCCGTAGCCCGGACAGTTCGGCCAGCAGATCGATCTCGAAGGGGAAGGCGTAGCGCAGTACGTGCTCACGGGTGGCCGGGGCTCCGCCGTCGATGATGGTGTGCGTCGAGAGCATGAGCTGTTGCGAGCGGTCCACGGCGAGCGTGTCCAGCATGACGGCCTGCTCGTCGAGGTGGCGCATCGAGAAGTCCGGCTTCTCCAGGTGGTGGTACGGCGCCGGGTCGAACGCCTCCAGGACGAACCGGCCCTCGGGCGCGAGCTGTTCGCGGACCCGTCGCAGGGTGCCGAGCTGCTGTTCCTTCGTGATCGCGACGAAGAAGGTGTTCAGCAGGAGGGTCACGGTGTCGAAGACACCGCCGGTGCCTTCTTCGGTGAAGTCACCGAACTGGGTGGTCACCGCGGTCCGCGGGTGCTGCTTGTGCAGCTCGTCCAGCATGGCCTCGGAGCCGTCGATGCCGTGCACCCGGAAGCCGCGCTCCGCGAGCGGAACCGCGATCCGGCCGGTGCCGACGCCCAGTTCCAGGATGCTCCCGTCGGGCGGCGTGCGGCCGGCCACGAACTCGACCGCCTGGGCGGTGTCGTGGTCGATCGGGTACATGCGGTCGTAGACGCTCGCCAGTTTCCGGTCGTAGAGCGCGTTGCCGAGGGCCATGGTGGTTCAACTCCAAACGGCGGGGTGAGGGGATGGGTTCGGGGGCCGGCCCGCCGCCGTTCGGGCGTTCAGCGGGTCTCGGCCAGGGCCGACGGACGCAGGTGGCCTTCCGTGGCGGCGCGGTGTGCCGCCACGGCGGCCTGGACGCGATTGGCCAGCCCCAGTTTCGTCAGGATCGAGCTGACGTGCTCCTTCGCCGTCGAGGCGCTCAGCAGCAGTCGGCGCCCGATGTCCGCGTTGGTCAGGCCCTCCCCCAGCAGTTCGAGCACCTGCAGCTCCCGCTCGGTGAGCGTGTCCAGGCGCGGGTCCCGCTCGCCGTGGCGCGGACCGGCGCCGAGGTAGCCGTCGACGACGATGCGTGCCGCGGCCGGGGAGAGCACGGTTCCGCCCGCTGCCAACACCCGGACGGCGTCGGCGAGTTCCTGCGGTGTCGCGTCCTTCAGCAGGAAGCCTGCCGCACCTGAGCGCAGCGCGGCCGCGATGTCCTCGTCCCGCAGGAACGTCGTGAGGACGGCGACCGCGGGCGGGTCCTGGTGGGCCCGGATCCATTCGAGGGCGGTGAGTCCGTCGACCTCCGGCATGCGCAGGTCGAGCAGGACCACGTCGGGCCGGTGCGCCGCCACGGCTTCGCGGACCTCCCGCCCGTCGCAGGCGACCGGCACTTCGATGTCCGCTTCGCTCTCCAGAATGCGCTGCATGCACGACCGCAGCAGAATTTCATCGTCGACGATCATCACCCGGATCATCCACGCCCCCCGTCAGAGCATCCCTAATCGGTCAAACCTCGTTCAAGGTACCAACAGACAAGGGATTCGAGAGCGCGGGGGCCGGAAAGGCAGCGCGATGGAAATCGTTTTCGACGTGTTTTCGCGAAAGCGGGTCAGACGGGCTCGGAGAGGTGCTCCGTGATGAGCTCCACCAGTTTCGCGTCCCAGGTGGAGACGAGCAGTTCGATCTTCTTCGCGGAGCCGCCCTCGGCCGTCACGGTGCAGTCCAGGGCCGTTCCGAAGCGCCCGCCGCCGGTCGCCGTGGCGGCCGGACCGGAAAGCGCCAGTGCTCTTGGGCCGGGCCCGTCCAGGACGACCCCGGACGAGCTGACCACGATTCTCCCGCGATGCATGGCGGGGCCCTGTGCCCGAATGCGGAACCGGCAGCGCAGCGTGATCCTTTCACCGCGCCGAAAAGCAGCGATGCGACGCGCTGAACGTGCCCTGTCAAGACTCTTGCCGCCTATCCAGAACACCGTGTCCATCAGAGAAAACAGGACGAATTCCAGAAGCATGTGATTGCCCCTCAACTCAACTCGGGATGGCTGCTCGTAAAAAACCCGGGGCCCTCGTCGGCCCGGCGCACGGCCCGGTCCTGCATCGCCCCCACGATGGCCCGCACGTCGGCCAGCGCGGCGTCGGGCCCTTCGGTCAGCAGGACCCCCGCACAGCTCAGCGCGATCTCCGTGGCCCCCGCCTCACCGTAGCCGGTGAGCTGGTCCGCCAGCTCGTCAGGGGTGCCGTAGGCGAAGACCCCGCTGTCGACCAGCACGCCGGCCCCGGCCCACGGGTCGGCCGCGTCCACGCCGAGGCCCGCCGAGCGGAGCATCGCCGCGTAGTGCTCACCGCCCAGGTGCAGCTCGTGCGCCGCGAACGCGAGCCGGCGCGGGTCCCGGCCGGGCTTGCGCACCGCGCACGGCACGATCTGCGTCACCCCGGGGACCGCCCTGTCCCGGGAGGCGGCGCCGCGCGCGAGCGCGGGCACGATCCGGTCCCTGAGGTGGGCGGCCGGCGTCAGCAGGGTGATCGCCACGTCGGCGACCTGGCCCGCCGTGTACGCCATGCGCGGCCGCAGCACGCCGACGCCGAGCGAGACGGGAGGGTGGGGGACCTGGGGAAGTCCCTCGTCCACGCGCACATAGCGCCCCTGGAAGTCCACCAACTCGCCGTCCAGGAGCCGTCGCACGACGGTCAGGTACTCGGCGACGGCGGTGCGCGGACTTGCGTACGGTGCGCCGCGCAGCGCCGTCACGAACGCCGGGTCGCCGGTGCTGTAGCCGGCGACGACGTCGGCGCCGGTCAGCAGGGCCAGCGACCTGGCCTGTATCGCCGCGTCCAGCGGGTGGCGCAGAGCAGTCAGGGCCACGCTGGTGCCGACCGGCACGCGGATGCCGCGCCCGGCGAGGTGCGCGAAGGCATGGTGGGTGTCGACCAGCACCGACTGCCCCATGTAGAGCCGCTCCAGGGACAGCTCCCGGACGACTTCGCCGAAGGCGGTGAGGTGGTCCAGGTCGTACGCCATGAGCGGGTACATGAGGGACAGCGGGGGTGTTCGGGTCATGGGTGCTTCCTGTGCGGCGGCGGTCATGCGGAGGTTCCCGGCAGGTAGGCGTCGGCCTGGAGCCGAAAGAGGTGGGCGTAGGTCCCGCCGCGTGCGAGCAGTTCCTCGTGGGTCCCCTCTTCGATGAGCGAACCGCCCTCCACGACCAGGATCTTGTCGGCGATGCGGACGGTGGAGAACCGGTGGGAGATCACCAGGGACGTCGCCCGGGAGCAGATCGTGCGCAGCCGGCCGAAGATGTCGGCCTCGGCCTCGGCGTCGATCGCGGCGGTCGGCTCGTCGAGGATCGCGATCGGCGCGTCCCGCAGGAAGGCCCGCGCCAGGGCGATCTTCTGCCACTGGCCGCCGGACAGCTGGTGGCCGCCCTCGAAGTGCCGTCCCAGTGTGGTGTCGTAGGTGTCCGCGAGGCGGTCGATGAACTCGGCGGCGCCGCTGGACCCGGCCGCTGCGCGCAGGCGGGCGTCGTCGTCGAGGTGTTCGAGGCGGCCGAAGCCGATGTTGTGCCGGACGGGCATCTCGTAGCGGATGAAGTCCTGGAAGACGACCCCGATGTTCCGCTGGAGGTCGTCGGTGTCGTACTCCTCGAGAGGCACGCCGTCGACGAGGATGCGGCCGCTGGTCGGCTCGTAGAGGCGGGAGAGCAGTTTGACGATGGTGCTCTTGCCCGCGCCGTTCGCGCCGACGATCGCGCAGCAGGTGTCGGCGGGGATGAAGCAACTGAACCGGTCGAGGGCGGTGGTCGTGGTGCCGGGGTACCGGAAGGTGACGTCCTGGAACTCGATGCCGTGCGTCAGGCGCCGCGGGAAGGGCCGGGTGCCGCCCGTGATGCGCCCGTCGGGCAGCGTCAGATAGTCGAAGAGGTTCCCCGTGAACAGCGTGTTCTGGTACAGGGTGGCCACGCCGAGCAGCAGCCCGGTGGCCGCCGCGTGCACCGCGCCCAGCGCCTGCAGGTACCCGGCGAGCTCGCCGATCCGGCCGTTGTCCGCGGTGGATCTGAGGGCGAAGACCAGCGCGCCCGCCGAGCAGCCCACGCTGACCAGGCCGAGCGTCGCCGACCAGCCGTGCCGGCGGCGTGCCAGCGCCCGGTCGACGCGGAAGAACTCCTGCACGAGGGACCGGTAGCGGCCTACGAGATGGGGGCCGAGTTGATACAGCTTCACCTCCTTGTAGGAGGAGTCCGTCGTCGTCAGGTCCTGGTAGTAGAAGGCGCGGCGCCGGTCCTGCGCACGGTGGTACTCGATCGCGTAGCCCTGCTTGCTGAACACCACGTGCGCGGCGAGCGCGGGCAGCGGCGCCAGCAGGATGGCCAGGGCGATCCAGACGTTCCAGGAGAACAGCACCCAGCTGACCATCACCAGTGATGCCAGCGCGGTGAGCGTGCGCATCATCTCCTCGAACACCTCGAAGGCCGTGCCGCTGCCGCTCTCCCGCAGCGCGCGCTGCAGTCGGTCGTACGCCTCGGGGTCCTCGTAGGCGCTGAGGTCCATGCGGGTGCCCTTGACCATGACCCGCTCACCGATCTTGGCCGTGAACTCCAACTGGAGCAGGGAGTTCAGGTACTGCGAGAGCGACGTCAGGATGTGCTCCGCCACCGAGACCGCGACGAGGCCGGCGGCGGCGAAGGTGAGCCGGTCCATGGCGTCCGGCACCCGCGTGAGGGCGTCGACGACGGCCTGCACGGCCCTGGCGGTCAGCCAGATCCCGGTGGCCGGCACGGCGGCGGTGAGTGCCGTGGCCACGGCGAGCGCGGAGACCCTCAGGGGGCTGAGTCCCCAGAACGTGCGCAGGACGAGCCACCAGTAGCGCAGGTCCCGGGAGAGGCGCCGGTGCTCCTCGGGCACGGTCTGGCCGCTGGCTTCCTGATCAGTCACGGGGCCTCCCCCGCAGGCAGTTCAGGACGTGCCCCCAGACCAGGTAGCAGCGGTCCTCGGCGGGGCGGTCCATGGGCAGCAGCCGGTTCACCTGCATGTGCGCGAGGCTGGCCAGGACGGCGTCCCGGGTGCCCCACAGCGTTCCGGCCGCCTCCGCGTCCGCGACGGCCCGCGAGGCCCGGCGGACGGCGTCGACCTGGCCGGCGAGAACCGGGGCGAGGCGCTCGTGGTGGGCGCGGCCCCCGAGGTGCGGGCGGCGGTCCCAGGGGGCGAGCAGCTCGCACAGATAGTCGCGGTCCTTCTTGTACCGCTCGCGGGCCTCCCTGTCCTCGGCGGGCCGGGGCATGGCGGCGAGACGCTCGCGGACGTCGAGACCCCACTGGGCGTACAGCGCGTCGACGGCGGCCAGGGTGACCGCTTCGGCCGTGAGTCCGGGCTCCTTGTCCCAGAGGAGACCGAGCAGTTGGGCGGAGACGGCGCTGTTCGCCGCGAAGAACTCCTCGATGTGGTCGTACACGGCGGGACCGCCGTACCGGCTCACCTCGGGGTGGTACGTGGCGACCTCCAGGCGCTCGGCGATCCCCCGCCGGACGAGGGAGCGCCCCCAGTCCAGGAGCGGTTCCAGGGCGGACGTGCCGCCGGCCGGTGTCCGGGTCCTGATGCGCAGGTGCGCGTCGGGGTCGGCGTACCGGATGTAGAACCACCGGTCGACGTCGGCGCCTGCGTCCCGTATCTCCCCGACGAGTCCGGCCAGTTCGACCGCGGCGATCTCGTCGTGCAGGTCACGGGCGGCGTACAGCTTGAGGTACGACCACTCGGAGCCGGGCAGATGGCTGGGGTGGGCGGCGGGACGGGCCTTGCGCCGTATCGCCTCCGCCGCTGCCTCGCGGGCCGGAGCCGTGTCCGGTGGCGGCGCGGCCTCGGTGCCGTCGGGCGCGGCCAGGAGCGGGATGACGACCTCGGCCAGGTGCCCGCGTCCGGCGCTGTCGCGTAGCCAGGTCCTGTCGGGATCCGGCAGCGCCTCCTGGAGCGTGACCCGCTCGTCGGCCGCCCGCAGATCGGTCAACAGCTCGTCCGCGCAGGCCGGGTGGTCGAGGTCCAGGAGCAGCCGGTTGTCGTCGTCGGCCAGGTAGACGTGGCGGGGAACGCCCCAGGTGCGGCGCCACTCCGCCAACTCCGCGGCGGTGCGAGGTACGGGGACGGGAGCGGTGTCCAGCGGGGCCCGCGCGCCGGTCGGGTACAGGTTCCACTCGGCGGCCCGTACCACGACCCGGCCCCGCACGACGCGCGGCAGGTACGGGGCGCCCTCGACCGGGCCCCAGGTGAAGCCGGTGGGGATCGCATACCTGGCCCGCGAGACCTCCAGCAGGAACCGGCACACGTTGGGCGCGCCGAGCGGGCTGAGCATGTGGTTCTGGACGACGACCAGTTCGCGCCCGAGCCGTGCCGAGTAGAGCCGCAGGCCGTCGTCGGTCGCGCCGACGTGGATGTCGGAGAGGTCGATGATCCGGTCCGGGGCGGCGGAGGGTGCGACGTTGACCGGGATCTCGTAGCCGTGGACGGCGGGCCGGATCGCCACGTTGGCGCCGCGCCCGTTGCCGGGCAGGTACGCCAGCTCGGCGACGACGACGTCGGGCTCCAGGGCTTCCCGGGCACGGGCGTAGGAGCGGAGGCGTTCGGCGGCGGGCCCGAGGAGGTGGAAGAACCGTCCGAAGGTGCGTCCGCCCTCGCCGAGACCGTCGCTGTTGAGGACGGCACGCCAGTCGCCGTCGTCGATCGCGCGGGCACTGGACGCGGCGATCTGGACGTATGCGTCGACGCCGGGGCACCCGCGCCGGGTGTCGCCCTCGTCCGCGGGGACGAGCCTGCGCAGCACCTCGTCGCTCAGCTCGACCTCGTCGGCTCCGCTCCGCCACGCCTGGGAGGCCAGGGCGACCAGGGCCCGCGCGGTCCGCGGGTCTCCTTCGCCGCCGGTCTGGTGCATGACCATGGCGCGGGGTGGATCGAGGTAGCTGTTGGGGGCGTCGAGGCCGCGCTCGGCGCTGAGGAGTTCGAGGACGGGGACGAGGGCGTCGCTTCCGTACCGCTCCATGAACGCCTCGTGATACGGCGCGAGGTGGTCGTATCCGCCGGGCGCCGCCCGGCCCAGCCGGGCCAGGCAGCCGACGGCCTCGGCGACCTCGTCGGCGACCTGGCGGTTGATGGCCGTATCGGCGAGGCCGAGGGCGGAGTCGACCTGGAAGGGCTGGTGTCGGTACTCGGGGACGAGGGTGCGTTGGGCCAGGCGCAGCCTGTCGAGCGCGCCGGTATCGTCGTGGACGGCGGTCCGGGTCATGTCGACGACCTCGCGCAGTCCGGCCACGGCGGGGTGCTCCACCCCGGCGGCGGTGAGCCGGGCCAGGACGTACGCCTCCGGGCAGGGATCCGTGACGGGCGGCCGCAGGTCGGTGACGAGCAGCCCGAGGCCGACCAGTTCGGCGACGAACGCGGAGATCCGCTCGTGCCCGACGGCCGGGAACCGGTCGGTCAGTTCGGCGACCACCTCGGCGTACGGGACGGGCGCGGCGGCCGGGGCGAGGCGCCGGACATGGCTGAGCGGACTGGTGTGCCGTACCCGCACCGATCGCCGGTCGGCGTTGCCGTGCACATCCGAGGAAGGCAGGACGAGCCGGTCGCCCACCCGGTGCGCCATGGCGTTCATGGACACGCTGAGCCGTTCGAGCACCTCCGGGGCACCCTCCAGGTCCTTCACCAGAGCGAGCAGCCATCCCATGTCGGCCCGCACCCGGGCGGACACGAGGGGGGTCTCGCCGAGCCGGGCGGTGGTGGTCTCACCGAAGGAGCCGAGTGCGACGCCGGAGAAGGCCCCGAAGGGGGTGGGGCGGGTGCTCATGCGGGTGAGGTAGCGCAGGGCCCGGGAGTGGACGCGCCGCGTCTCCTTGCCGCTCGCGCGTCCCTGTGCGGCCTCGACCTTGGCCAGCCCGTCGAGCAGTCCGCTGCCGGCGGCGACGAGCCCGTGGCGTACGCGGGGGTTGTCCGCCATGGCGCGCAACCGGGCGCGGGTGCGGGTGAGGTCGCGGTCGGCGAGCGTCTCCCGCCAGACCTCGACCGGCAGGGCAGGTGCCCGCAGAAGAGGGAAGTCGAGGGCTTCGTACCGCGGCATGGTGCGTGTCAGGTCCTTGTCGATTGCGTTCACCGGAGAAAGAGCACCCGCCACCAACTGGGCCTGCGGCCGGTGGCCGTGGCACGGAGGGCCAGGGCGACACCGGCCGCGCCGGTGAGGAGCCCGGGATTGTCGACGACGTGCCCGGTGGTCTCGCGGTCGCGGTACACCAGGGCCCGCTCGGGCTCGGCGGCGTCGAGCAGCTCCGTCACGAGCCGGGCGAGTCCCCGCGCGGCGCCCTCGCTGCCCCGCGCGGCGAACTCGTGGGCGAGCGCGACGCATCCGGCGAGGCCGTGGCACACGGTGGGCGAACGCGGCACGTCCCCGGCGGCGACCCGGTCGAGCAGCCCGTCCAGCGCGGCGAACGCCCGTGCTTCCAGGGCCCGGTCGCCGGTCGCGTCGGCTACGGTGAGCAGCCCGGCGGCCACTCCCCCGGTCCCGTGGCACCAGGCGGGCACGGCTTCGTCTCCGTCGTCGAGGTGCGGGTCCACGGGGACGGATCGCGGCCACCGGAGCTGTCGGCCTCCGCGGCTGCCGACCTCCAGCAGCCACGCCACCAGCCGGTCGAGGACGAGGCGTTGCCCGGGCAGCCGGTGACCGTGCCGCCAGGCCGTGGCCAGGGCGGCGGCGATACCCGCAGCGCCGTGGGACATTCCGGTGTCGAGCCGTCCCTCGACGGCCCATCGCTGATCGGCACCGACCCACATCAGGTACCGCAGGCACCGTTGAAGCGCCTGCTCGACGAGCGGGGTCGTGGGGCGGACGTGACACAGGTGGGCGAGGACGCCCGCGCACCCGTAGACCAGGTCGTAGTGGTGAGCGGCGACGGCACCGGGCCGGCGGGGCAGCTCCATGGCCAGGACCTGCCGGGACAGCTGTTCGTCCAGTGCGGCGAGGCTGGGCAGAAAACGGGGCTCGTCGGCCGCGACCTCGCGCAGCACGAAGGCGAGGCCGGCCGTGCCGTCGAAGAGCCCCGGGTGCGTGAGCGCTTCCTCTTGCGTGGCGGCGAAGGCGGCGCGCACGAAGGAGAAGGCCCGGTCGCGCGACCACTCCCCTTCCGCGCCGCGCTCCGCGGTACGGGCGGCGTGGAGGTGGAGGAGCGCCAGCCCGGCATGCCCCTCGCTGAGGGAAGCGCCGTTCCAGAAGGACAGATCACTCTGCCCGGCGGCGCGTGCGGCGTGCGCATCGGCGCCGGCGGGGCTGTCGAGTCGTTCCCGGATCACGCTCGCGACGGCGTTCGCGCGGGCGGCGAGTTCGGGCGGCAGGAGGGGGCTGGGGTGCATGTGTGGGGCTCTACAGGCTCTTCGGAGGGGGTCCTCCGTTTCCTTCCGGAGGACCCCACCGTGGTGATCGGACGCGATCGGCAGCGCGGTCAGCACTTGCCGTTCGTGCGGACGGCGGCGCAGGCGGCCGTCATCTTGATCGTCTGCCGGATGGTCTGCTTGACGGCCCACTTGCTGGCGACGCGCGAGGCGACGCTGGCAACCGGGGACAGCGACGTCTGAGCCGGGTCGGCGGAAACGATCACGCGAGCGTCGAGGTTGAACTCGTCCATGATTTACAGCACCTTTCATTCCATAAAACCAACCGCCCACCGAGGAAACGAGGAAGGGATTCCACAGGAGTTCCCGAGGCGGTCAGAGAATGAACTTAATGAGGCCGAGGACGCTCTTGAACCCGCCGACCGTCCCCTTCTTCCCCCACCATGTGGCGGGACGGTCCGCCCGGCTGTCCGGTGCCCGACCGTCAGCGCCCCTGCAGGGCGTCCAGCCCAACTGCCATGCAGAGCGCGAGTGTCCGGTCCAACCCCGGATCCTGGATACGGACGACGTACCGGTCCCGGATCCCCCACTTCCGCTCGACCGCCAGGACGGGCCGCCCGTCCCGGACGAAGTCGAAGTGGTAGACGAACGGCACGGGCGGCAAAGTGACGAGCGGCACGACCAGATCGACGACGTCCCACGCGCGTCGCGCAAGCGCCACGCCGACCCGCCGCTCCTTGCCCACGGCGGCGGCCTCCTTCCCCTGCGTCAGATGCCAGGTGGACCGCAGAAAAGACGCCTTGAAGTCCTTGCGGAAGCTGCCGACGAGATCCCCACCGGGCCCTGTCACGTCGTACGTGGCCCCGAGGTCGATCACCTCCCGCGCCTTGAATCCGCCGAGTTCCCGGGAACGGTCCTCATCGGTCCACAAGGTCAGCTGCTCCTGCAACGCGAACCGCTTCTGCTCCGCGAAGGCGATGACCTCACCGCTTTCCGGAAGCGTGAACACATACCGGTTCACGAGCGGGGCTATCTTCTGCGTCATGAGAATGTCGTCGGGCTGCCACATGCAGGAACCGTAAGCACCGACAGAACGCACGCTCGTGCATCTCAAGGTGGAGCGGCACCCCGCCGACCGGAGGGGTGCGGAGGGCCGAGTGGCCACCTGCCCCTCCCGAATTCCCTCATGGATCCGGCCTTTCATAAAGGACCCCCATTCCACAGGGCCCACATTCCTCTGAAGAGGACGCCCAGAGCTCCGGGGAGTACGGCCGCGCCGGTCAGGGTGTCGCGTTCCGGACCGACCCGGTGTCGTGGTGGACGAGCGAGGGGTAGTCGTCGAGGGAGATGTCGGCGGAGATGTCGTGGCCCTCCTGGAGCATGGCCGTGAGGGCGTCCGGGTCGTTGAGCGCGGAGTTGCGGGCCGCTATCGCCTCCTGGGTGAGGGGGGCCAGGAACGCACCGGTTCCGCGGCCGCCTTCCTGACAGCGCGAGACATACGGCCGCAGCTTCTGCTCGTAGCGGGCGAAGGCTCGGCGGTGGTCGCCGGCCGCGAGGGCCAGTTCGCCGGCGAGGACATAGGCGCCGACGATCGCCGAGCCCGTGCCCATCCCGCCGACGGTGGCGCCATAGGCGGCGTCGCCGAGGAGCGCTATCCGACCCCGTGACCACGTCGGTGCGTCGACGCGGCTTATGGCGTCGAAATAGAGGTCGTCGGCATCCCGGACGGTCCCGACGAGTTCCGCGGTGCGCCAGCCCGCTCCCTCGTACGCCCGGACGAGGGCCGTGCGCTGGGCCCGGGGGTCGCGGCGGTCGTGGTCCAGTCGCTCGGAGGCGAAGACGCAGAACGCCTCGCCCGCGTAGGAGGGGTCGGCGGCGCGGCGGGGCACGCGGCCGACCGTCACCAGTCGGCCGGGCTCGTTGTAACCGACGGCGTGGGCGGCAAGGTCCGGTGCCGCGCCGTGCGGGAGATCCCAGCCGGCGACGTAGTAGCCGAGGTGGCTGACGAAGTCCTCTTCGGGGCCGAAGGCGAGCCGGCGCACCGTGGAGTGCAGGCCGTCGGCGCCGATGACCAGGTCGAAGGTGCGGGGCGGGGCGTGCTCGAAGGTGACGTGGACGCCGTCGGCGGTTTCGGTGAGAGAGGTGAGGGAGTCGCCGAAGAGGTAGGCGGTGCCGGCGACGGCGGCAGGGGTGGCGGTGTCGTCGTGAGGGGTGGGAGTGGGGCGGCTGTGGTCGTAGAGGATGCGGGAGAGTTCCGAGCGGAGGATCTCCACGTCGCCGCCGGCGAACTCGGGTGGGAGGGCCGCCACATGATTCCCCCCGGCGTCGATGAAGGTCATCGAACCACCGCCGGTGCGGCGCCGCCTGATCTCCTCCAGGACGCCCATCTTCCGCAGTACCGCCAGGTGCGCCGCACCGCGGAAGTCGACCGCGAAGCCGCCGCCGCGGAGGGCCGGCGCCGACTCGACCACGGTGGGGCGGTAGCCATAGCGGGCGAGCCAGTGGGCGAGGGCCGGGCCGGCGATGCTGGCGCCGGAGATGAGGACCGTTCGCCCCCGCGCGGCGGAGGTCGGCGTCGGTTCACACCTCTCGTGCGCCCCGTACCTCCCCCGCGCCTCATGTGCCTTGTCCGTTGCCTTGTCCGTGTGGTGCGGCGTCGTTTCGCGCGTCATCGGACGCTCCCCCCTGTGTCTGCGTGGTGTGGCGACACAACAACTGTATCCCCCGGACACAGATCTGTATACCCCCGGACACAGTTTTAGGATGCGGAGGTGGCTGGAGACGAGAAGAGCAGTGTGTTCGGGGATCAGGCGGGCAGCGTGGAGCTGCTGTGGGGCGGGCGCGAGCGGCCGAGCCGGGGCCCCAAGCCGGCGCTGAGCCTGGAGCGGATCACGCGGACGGCCATCGGCCTCGCCGACACCGGCGGGCTCGGCGCGGTCTCCATGCAACGGGTCGCGGCGGAGCTGGACTTCACGAAGATGTCCCTGTACCGGTACGTGCCCGGCAAGGCGGAGCTGGTCGCCCTGATGATCGACACGGCGATGGGCGAACCGCCGGAGCCGGCGGGCGCCGCGGCCGGCGACTGGCGGGGCGCGCTGCGGGACTGGGCGCAGCGGCTCGCGGCGGTCTTCGCCCAGCATCCATGGCTGCTGAGCGCCCTCGTCGGGCCGCGGGTCATGGGCCCCAACGAACTCGGCTGGACGGAGCGCGCACTGGCGGCGCTCGCGGGCGCCGGGCTGACCGGCGGCGAGCAACTGGACGCCGTGCTGGTGGTGAGCGGGCACGTCCGGTCCATCGCGCAGGTGTCGGCGTCGACGGGGGTGGGCGGCGCCCCCGCGAAGGAGCCGGAGGCGGTGCTGAGCGCCGCGCTGAACGAGCTGCTCGTCGGGCGGTCCGAGCGGTTCCCCGCGCTGAGCGCCGCGCTGGCGGGCGCCGCCCGGGGCGAATCCCGGGACCAGGCTTGGGAGTTCGGGCTGGAGCGGATCCTGGACGGGCTGGAGGCGTACGCAGCACGGGCGTGAGGCCCGCCCGCCCTGCGTACGCCCCGCGGGGCCCTCGTCGTAGTCCTACATCCCCAGCCGCACGGACTTCCGCGGCCCTTCCTTGGCGCCGGTCAGGAGGCCGTGGAGGGTGGCGAACTCGTCGACGCACTTGGCGGTGCCGTTGACCACGCAGTCCAGCGGGGCGTCGGCGACCACGACCGGGACGCCCATCTCCTCGCGGAGGCGACGGTCCAGCCCCCGGAGCAGGGCGCCGCCGCCGGTGAGGGCGATGCCGCGCTCGATGATGTCGCCGGAGAGCTCCGGCGGGCAGTCGTCCAGGGTGTTGTGGACGGCGCGGACGATGGCCTCGACGGGTTCGGCGAGGGCGGTGCGGATCTCTTCCGCGGTGATCTCCTGGAGGCGCGGGAGGCCGCTGAGGTGGTCCCGCCCGCGGACGGTGTAGGAGTGGGGGGAGGGGCGCGCCGAGCTGTCCGCGGGCGACTCGGCGTCGGTCTCGCCGTCGGACGCGGGGTCGGATACGGAGTCGGACGCGGTGCCCACGGCGAGGCGGGTGGGGAGCGGGCGGTCGTCGTCCGGGGTCCAGACCGCCGAGCCGATGGCGATCTTGATGTCCTCGGCGGTGCGCTCGCCGATGGCCAGGCCGTGCTCCTTCTTGATGTACGTGGAGATGGCGGCGTCCATCGCGTCGCCGGCGACCCGCACGGACTGGGCGGTGACCAGGCCGCCCATGGAGACCACGGCGACCTCGGTGGTGCCGCCGCCGATGTCGACGACCATGCAGCCGACCGGTTCGGCCACCGGGAGGCCCGCGCCGATCGCGGCGGCCATCGGCTCCTCGATCAGGTGCACCTCGCGGGCGCCGGCGCCCCGTGCGGAGTCGATGACGGCGCGCCGTTCGACCCCGGTGATGCCGGAGGGGACGCAGATGACGACCCGGGGGCGGGAGAAGCGGCGGCTGGGCAGGGCCTTCTTCATCAGGGCGCGCAGCATCTGCTCGGCCGCGTCGAAGTCGGCGATGACGCCCTCCCGGAGGGGGCGCATCGCGGTGATCCCGGAGGGCGTGCGGCCGATGGTGCGTTTGGCCTCCGAACCGACGGCGACGACGTCGCCGGCGGCGTTGACGGCGACCACGGAGGGCTCGTTCAGCACCACGCCTTTGCCGCGCGCGTAGACGAGGGTGTTGGCGGTGCCGAGGTCGATGCCTATGTCGTACGTACCGGACGAAGTGCTGGACGCCATGGGGAGTTCGCTTGCTCTCTCTCGGGAGGACAGTGCGCCGCGGCGAGCGTCATTGACGCACCAATGACGCTAATTGCGGGCAATTATCTAGACTACTGGGGGTGCGGAATGGTTCCTGCGGGGGCGGATGCGCCCGGATGCGGAAGCGGTCGGGGGCGGGTCGTCAGGGGTCGGGGGGCAGTGCCTCGGCGAGGTCGTCGAGGGCGTCCAGGAGCAGTTCGGTGGCGCGGACGGCGACTCCCTCGTGCTCGTCCTCGGCGCTCCACCGCTCCCAGGCGGCGTGCGGCTCGCCCCAGTCCATCGCCTCGCCGTCGCGGACGGCCCGGGCGGCGCGGTCCAGGGCGGGGCGGAGGGCGGCGGCGAACGCGGCGGCGCCGGGCGAGGGCCGGGCGTCCCGGTCGGGCGGGTGCGCCTCCAGGATCATCGTGACCCGGCCCATGGTGGCGAGCGCGGCACTGGCGGCGTGCGCCCCGCCGAGCGGGAGGCCGCGGTGCCGGACCGGCTCCTTCTCGGCGCGGGCCTCGGTCGCCTCCCAGGCGGCGCGCGCCGCGCGGGCGTCCAGCAGGGCCTCGCGGACCTGCCGGGGCCGGCGCTCGGCGGGCCGGGCGTAGCCGTCGACGACGGCGAGCGCGTAACGGCCGTTGGTGGCCAGCCAGTCGGCGAGCCGGTCGCGGAGCCGGGGCGTCTCCCAGGCGGGGAACAGCGCGTAGGACAGCATCGCGAGGACCCCGCCGATGAGGGTGAGCACGAGGCGTTCCTGGACGGTCTGTTCCCAGCCGGCGCCGACGATGCCGAGCAGGAAGACGACATAGGCCGCGATGCAGGCCGAGGTGACGGAGAAGCCGGTGCGCATCAGCAGGTACATCAGGAAGACGCAGAGCAGGGCGAGGGCGGCGCTGACGGAGGCGCCGGGGTGGGCCAGCGCCATCAGGGCACCGGCCAGGGTCACGCCGACGACGGTGCCGGCGAAGCGGGCGACGCCGCGGGAGTAGGTCTGGGCGAAGTCGGGGCGCATCACCATGACGGAGGCGAGCGGGGCCCAGTAGCCGTGGCCGAAGTGGAGGGCGGCGCCGAGCAGGTAGCCGGCGACGGCGACCGCGGCGACGCGGAGCGCGTGCCGCAGTACGTGCGAGGACCAGCGGGCCTCGCGGCGCAGGGCGCGCAGGGCGACCGGGACGAGCCGGGGGACGCTGGGGCGCAGCAGGTGGCCGCGTTCGGCTTCGGTGGTGGGGCGGGTGGCCTCGACGGGCTCGTCGGTGAGTTCGACGGCGTCGGCGAGGAGGGAGATCAGGCGGTAGGCGGTGCGCCGGGCGGGGCCGCGGAGCATCGGGCCGCTGGCCGGGACTTCGAGGGCGGCCATCGCCTCCGGTGGCAGCCGGACCGGGCTGGCGTGCCGTACGGCGTGCGCGACGGCGTCCAGGACGGTGGCGGCGGCGCCCAGGAGTTCACGGGCGCGGTCGCGTTCGGGCCCCTCCAGGGGGGCGCCGACGACCGGGTCGGCCAGTGAGGCGAGGACCGGGCGGACGCGTTCGGCGAGGCCGCGCGGGCCGTGCAGCTGTACGGGGCGGCGGCGGGCCTGGCGGGGTGTCACGGTGGCGGCGGCCCGGGCGTCCATCAGGGGCGCGGGGTCGAACGGGGCGACCGGGTCGTGCCGCAGCCGGCGGGCGTAGTCGGCCTCGGCGGCCAGCGCGTCGGCGAGGGTGTCGCGCTGGATGCCCCAGGGGCGCACCGGGAAGAGGACGATGAGGGCGGCCTGGACGAGGCCGCCGCAGGCGATCAGCGCGGCGTGTTCGAGGGCGCCCAGGACGGACGTCGGGAGGGTGACGGTGATCAGCATGATCGCCACGGTCTGGGTGCCGACGAGGCCGGAGACCGGCCCGATCGCCCAGGCCATGCCCGCCAGGAGGGTCCAGCCGGTGAGCAGCAGGACGAACCAGACGACGTGGGCGGCGGCCAGGTAGCCGAGGAAGGTGGAGATCGCCAGCGCGCCGGCGACGGCCAGTGCCAGGACCGGGCGGGGCCGCATGCTGCGCTGGAAGGTGACGATGCCGGCGGAGAAGGCACCGAAGGCGGAGGAGACCGCGAGGGCGGGGTTGCCGCGCCACAGGCACAGGCCGAGGACGACGGCCACGCCGACCGTGCCGCGGATCGCGATCAGCGGGGTGAGCTTGGCGCGTTCGATGGTCAGCCCGGAGCGGGTGGCTTCCTTCAGCGCACGCGACCAGGTCATAGCGAGAGGATACGGGCCGGGAGCGGGGGCGGCGGGGTGCCGGGCGACGGGTGCGGGAGGGCGACCCGGATGCCTTCGCGGCGCGTTCCCGAGGGGTCGCCGCGGACCCTCGAAGGGGCGTGCGGAGGGGTGCCGGAGGCGGCGGCCGGCGCCGGGGCGCGGACGCACGCCCGGTGTGCCGGAAGGGGGCGCGCGGGGGTCCGTCGGGCGCCCGCGTTGCGCCTCCACCAGGAAAATCACGGTAAACCGGATCTCCGTTGCGCGTAAACACCACAGGTCAGAGCCGGTCGGCGAGTTTCGTTCCCGAGAGTGCGAGCAAGCAGACACTCCGGGAGGGAAACCTGTGCCGGCCCCGCCCCCTCTTGTTGGCCGGTCGGGACAACTCCCGGCCCGTTCGCCAAGGAGAAGGACCCGTGCGCAAATCCCTTTTCAAACCGGTGATCGCCTTGATCGCCCTGACCGTACTCGGCACCACGGCCGGCTGTGGGACGAGCGACGACTCCCAGGGCGCGCCCGTACGGTTCAGCGGTCCGCGGTCGGGTGCCGCCATGCAGACCGCGCCGGCCGACAAGAACTCGCTGGTGCAGATGCCCACCCATCCGATCAACTTCCAGGAGACCAGCAAGGTCGGTGGGGCCGGTGGGAACACCCCGATAGCCGTGACCACCTACCACGGGAAGAAGTCCGGCTTCACGGGGAAGGTGTGGGTCTGGGCGCCGCCGGAGTACTACGAGAAGCAGAACGCGAACAAGGGCTTCCCGGTCATGGAGGCGCTGCCCGGCGCCTACGGCTACCCGGTCAACTACTGGATCGGCTCCGACCTCAAGCTGGAGGAGAGCCTCGCCACCTGGTCGAAGGCCGGCAAGAGCCTGCCGTTCATCGTGGTGATGCCGGTGCTCAACCCCAACGACAAGCAGTACTACGACGGCAGTGACATCCCGGGCCAGCCGAAGATCGGCACCTGGCTGAGCAAGGACGTCCCCGATCTCGTCCGGGAGAACTTCCGCACCCTGAAGACCCGCAACGCCTGGTGCATCATGGGCTCCTCGTCGGGCGGCTTCTCGGCGCTGAAGAACGTGCTGCAGAACCCGAACGACTTCAAGGTGGCGATCCCCAACGGGCCGGACATCGTCCCGGACTCGCCGCTGTGGCGGGGCCACCTCAAGGAGATGCGCGAGAACAACCCCGAGGTGCTGGCGCACCGGCTGATCGCCCGCGGGGGGCCGGAGGTCTACCTGGCCTTCCAGGACGGCTCCCGGGAGAACACCGTGCTGCCGAAGGTGCGGAAGTTCATCGCGCAGTACGGCCACGGGCCGGTGCGGACGCGGCTGCAGATCGTGCCGAACGGCACGCACAGCGGCCAGACCTACGTCACGGGCCTGGGCATGGGCACGATGCAGTGGGTCAGCGCCCACATGCAGGGGCCGACCGGCTGAGCACGGGCCGGCCGGCGGGCGGTCGCGGCGGACATCCGGTCCGCGGCGACCGCCCTCGTCGTATGTCGGGGCGGGCGGTTCACTGACCGCAGTCGACGTCCTGGAGCGTGATCGGGTGCGACTCCAGGCCGACGTAGGCGGTGAAGCTGCGGGTGGCGCCGCCGCCCCAGCCGGTGGTGACGGTGGCCCAACCGACGCCCGCGGACTGGGCGGTGGTGACCGTGCCGACGGTGATCGTCCGCGGGGTGTTCTGGGCGCAGAGCAGCAGCTCGTAGCCGTCGGTGTGGGCGGCGCGGTCCTTGAGGTAGGCGGAGACCTGGTGCGCGCGCTGGTGCGAGGTGGGGCCCTGCTGGCCGTAGAAGCCGGTCAGGAAGCGGTGGATCTCGGCGGCGGTGTGGCGGCCGGCGGGGTCGCTGCGGACGGTGGCGGCGGCGGGTGCGGTGGCGGCGAGGGTCAGGCCGAGGGCCGCGGCACAGGCGGCGACGGCGGTGACGGGACGCGATGCGGTACGGGACATGGCAGGTCCTCACCTTCAGGGCGTGTGACTGCGTAGACACACCGGTCCGGCGCATGGTTGCGGCGCCGGACAACCCGAACGAACGGGGACGGGTGTCCGCATCCGGCCGCGCCGCCCGGCGGCCCCGCGGCCCCTGTCCCCGCCCCGGTCAGGACACCACGTCCTTGCGGGCGAAGCCGCGGAAGGCCAGTGCGACGAGCACCAGCGCGTAGGACACCGACACCGAGGCGCCCTGGAGCATCCCGGACCATTCCAGCTGGGGTTGGAGGGCGTCTGCCCAGGAGTACTGCCAGTGCGCGGGCAGCACCGCGCGCCAGTCGCCGAGCGCGGTGACCTGGTCGAGGACGTTGCCGACGATGGTCAGTCCGACGGCGCCGCCGACCGCGCCCAGCGGCGCGTCGGTCACCGTGGACAGCCAGAACGCCAGCGCCGCGGTGACCAGTTGGCTGACGAAGACATAGCCGGTCACCAGCGCCAGCCGCAGCACCGCGTCGCCCGGGGCGAGCGCGCCCCCGGTGGGCAGTTGCAGCGGGCCCCAGCCGTACGCGGCGGTGCCCACCGCCAGCGCGACCAGCGGCAGCAGCAGCATCGCGGCGGCGCTGAACACCAGCCCCACGGTCAGCTTGCTCAGCAGCAGCCGGGCCCGCGGCACCGGTGCGGCCAACAGATAGCGCAGCGACGCCCAGCTCGCCTCCGAAGCCACGGTGTCCCCGCAGAACAGCGCGACCGGCACCACCAGCAGGAAGCCGGCGGAGACGAACAGCGCGGTGGCGGCGAAGTTGGCGCCGGAAGCGGTGGCGGTGGTCATCAGACTGATCCGGCCGGTGTTCCGGGTGCTGGGATCGCCTCCGATCGCGAACGCCGCGACCAGGACGAACGGCAGCAGCGTCAGGATCGCGCCGATCACCAGGGTGCGGCGACGGCGCAGCTGGCGGCGGGCCTCGACGCGCAGCGGCAGGGTGCGGCGGGCGCGGTAGCCGGGCGCCGCCGCCGGGGTGGTCGCGGTCATCGTCCGTCTCCTCCGATCAGGGTGAGGAAGGCGTCCTCCAGGCGGCGGTGCGGGCCGACGCGGTGCACCGGGACCTCCAGCCGGACGAGTTCAGCCAGCAGGTGCGGGGTGCCGTCCGGCGCGGCCAGCCGGACCAGCAGGCCCTCGTCGGCGCGGACCGCCGAGACCACACCGGGCAGCGCGTCGACCTTCTCCACCACCGCGTCGGACAGCGGCGCGGCGGCGCCGACGTCGATCAGCACGGTGTCGCCGGAGCCCACGATCTCGCCGACCGGGCCGGCCTGGACCAGCCGGCCGCGGTCCATCACGACCAGGTGGGTGCAGCTCTGCTCGACCTCGGACAGCAGATGGCTGGAGACGATGACGGTGCGCCCGGCCGCGGCGTAACGGATCATCACCTCGCGCATCTCGCGGATCTGCGGCGGGTCCAGGCCGTTGGTCGGCTCGTCGAGGATCAGCAGGTCCGGCAGGCCGAGCATGGCCTGGGCCAGGGCCAGGCGCTGCCGCATGCCCTGCGAGTAGGTGCGCACCGCGCGCTCCAGGGCGTCGCCCAGGCCGGCGATCTCCAGCGCCTCCTCGGTGTGCGCGTCGGCGGCGGGCCGGCCGGTCGCCTGCCAGTACAGGTCGAGGTTGGCCCGGCCGGACAGGTGCGGCAGGAAGCCGGCACCCTCGACGAACGCGCCGACCCGGGACAGCACCGGCGCGCCCGGCCGGACCGCCTGGCCGAACACCCGGACCTCCCCGCCGTCCGGGCGGATCAGCCCCATCAGCATCCGCAGGGTGGTGGTCTTGCCGGCGCCGTTGGGTCCCAGCAGGCCCAGCACCTGGCCGCGCTCGACCCGGAAGGTGAGGTCGCGGACGGCGTACCGGTCGGTGGACCCGGCGTAGCGCTTGCTCAGCTCGGTGATCTGCAGCGGGACGTCGGCCAGGGCCGGGTCGGGGGCGGGTGCCGCGGTCCGGCGGCGGGCGGTGAGCAGCAGCAGCGCGGCCACCACCGCGGCGACCGCGGGCAGCGCCCAGGTCCAGGCGGGCAGCGGGGCGGCGGCGCCGCGCACCTCGGGTGCGGTGGGCACGGTCAGCTCGCCCGTCGTGGCGGCGCTGCCGCCCCCGCCGCCGGCCAGGGAGACGGTGTAGGTGGCGGGCTCGACGGGGGTGGCGTAGCCCAGGTCGGTGGCGGAGAGCACCAGGCGCAGCCGGTGCCCGGCCGCGAAGTCATGGTCGACGGCCGGGAGTTGGAGCCGCACCGTGCGGCCCTCGCCGGCCCCTTCGATGCGGTACGGCGTGACCAGTTGGGACGGCAGCAGTTGGCGGCGGCCGTCCGGGGCGACGTCGTAGAGCTTGGCGAAGACCACCGCGTCCGGGGAGCTGGAGCGGATCCGCACGGTGGCGGTGGGACTGCCGGTGAGGTGGACGGCGGTGCGCAGCGGCGCCGAGTCGAAGTGCGCGTACTGGCCGGGGAAGTCCAGGGAGAGGCCGCCGCCGAGCGCGGAGAGGCTGCCGAGGGCGCCGGCGCCGGGGACCGCGGAGATCGCCGGCGGGGTGGCGCCGGCGGGGTTGGCGAAGCGCTGTTCCCGGCCGGTCAGCGGGATGTGGCGGGGGTCGCTGTCCAGGCCCGGGTAGTCGGCGGCGCCGGCGCCGCGCAGCCGTACGGTGCCGTCGGTGGAGTTCACTCCCCCGCTGCGGCTGATCCGGAACGCCGGCCCGGTGTCGGCGTGCGGGTCGCCCTTGAGATAGCGGTCGAACCACGCCGCCGTGCGGGCCGTGAGCCGGGGGGTCTCGCGGTCGCCGCCGTCGTGCCCTCCGGCGATCCAGTCGACGGCGACGGGCGCGCCGTTGTGGCGGAGGGCCCGCGCCATGGCGTCGGCCTGGCCGAGCGGGAACAGCGAGTCGGTCTGGCCCTGCATGAGCAGGGCGGGCACCTTGATGCGGTCGGCGACGGCGGAGGGGCTGCGGGCCGCCAGCAGTTGGCGGGCCGCGGCGTCCGGTGTGCCGCTGACCGCGACCCGTTCGTACATCGCGCACAGGGCGGGTTGGAACCGTCCGCAGCCGCCGGACGCGGCGGACGGGTCGGACGGACCCGATGCGTCGGACGAGGCAGAAGCGGCCGAAGGGGTCGAGGGGGCGGTCGGGGCGCCGGTGGCGGAACCGGCCGTGCCCGTGGTGAAGAAGATGCCGGCCCACAGCTTCTTGAACACCCCGTTGGGGAACAGGGCGTCGGCGAGGTTCCAGTAGGTGATCTGCGGGGCGATGGCGTCCACGCGCGGATCGTGCCCGGCGGCCAGCAGCGCGATCGCGCCGCCGTACGAGGCGCCGGCGATGCCCACGCGCGGGTCGCCGGGCTTGTCGAGCCGCACCTCGGGGCGCTTGGCGAGCCAGTCGATCAGCCGGCTGACGTCGGCGACCTCGCCGGTCGGGTCGTTCAGCCCGATCTTGCCGGTGGACTTGCCGAAGCCGCGCGCCGACCACGTCAGCACCGCGTAGCCGTCCCGGGCCAACTGCTCGGCCTCGGCGCGGACATCGGACTTGCTGCCGCCGAAGCCGTGGCCGAGGAGGACCGCGGGCCGGCGGCCGGCGGCGCCCTGGGCGGTGAAGAAGGAGGTGTCGATCCGCACCGTGCCCGGGCCGCCGGGCGTCTCGGGCATCGTCAGGAAGTGGTCCTCGCGGTGCACGGAGGGTGGGGCGTCCGAGGCGGCGGCCACCCAGGTGCCGCCTCCTATGAGGAGGGCCAGCGCGCCCACGGCGGCATGGAGCCGGCGCCCGCGCAGTCGGAGATCCATGGCTGAATCCTAGGTACCGGCCCGGGCGGGCGACCCGTCCCCGGGGCGGACCCGGGTGCCCTCCTCATGGAGTAGCGCCGTTCGGGCCCGTACCGCGTCCGTGGTACGGGCCCGAACGGCGCTGCGTCCCCGCCGCGGTCAGTACTGCGGCGGGCCGAAACCGCTCTGCGGGGGGTGCGGGGGCTGCGGCACGCCGGGCGGCATGGGCGGGCCGCCGACCGGGGGCATCGGCGGCGGGCCGGGCTGCTGCCAGCCGGCCTGCGGCGGGACCACGGGGCCCGGGACGAACCCGGGGGCGGCGAAGGCGAGGGCCGGGGACGGCGGTTGCCAGGCCGGCGCGACCGGCTCGCCGCGGACCGTCAGCGCGACCAGCGCCAGCGAGCCGAACAGATCGAGCGCCAGCTGGACGTAGATGATGATGCTCAGGCCCGGCATCGTCCTGCTCATCTCCAGGAACGTGCCGGAGGCGAGGAACGAGACGACCGTCAGCACCGCGTTGGGCAGCAGGGCGACGGCCAGGCCGAGGGCGAGACCGCGGGCCGCGCAGCCGCGGGTCAGGCAGTTCAGGCCGGCGATCGCGGTCAGCAGGAAGAACACCACCGCGTACCAGCCGGGCGCGAGCGCCAGCAGCGAGGACAGCACGCCCTTGCCCAGGTAGAGCATGGTGAAGGTCTCGGAGCCGCCCTGCACCAGCATGTAGACCTGGTAGACGACGTAGCACAGCGCCATCGCGCCGAGCACCAGACCGCCGAGCACACCGCCGGCCTGGCCCGGGCGGGCCGGCGGCCGGCTGGGGGCCGGGCGCGGCCAGGAACGCATCCCGGCGAGCAGCACGACGCCGGCGACCAGGGTCAGTAGGAACAGCGGCAGGCTGCTGAGGAAGACCCCGTCGAAGGTGGCGGTGCCGGTCTGGGCGGCGCGGAACCAGCGCTCGTCGCTGGTGTGGTTGCCCACGCTGACCAGGGCCTGGAGGGCGGTGGCGAAGGTGACGGTGGTGGCCACGGCCAGCAGTCCGCCGGCCGACCGGCGGCCGGTGAACGCCGCGCCCGCGGCGACCAGTTGGAGCAGTCCGAAGCCGAGTTGGACGGGGTTGGTGACCTCGTTGACGCCCGGTCCGCGGGCGCCGATCCAGCCGTCCCAGACGCCGGCCACGCCGAACGCGCCGATGTCGACGGCGAGCCAGTACGCCGTCCACAGGAAGAACAGCAGGCTGAGGATGCCCCCGGTGATCCGTGCGCCCTTGGCCAGCGCCATGCCTTGTGCCATCTCATCCCCCGTCGTGTCGGTGCCGCGCCGCCGGCCTCCGGCGGCGCGAGGAGCACCGTAGCAACGCCCGTCCGCACGGTCTCCCCCTGGGCGGCGGCCCGTTGGCCGGGGGCGGGGGACTCCCTGCCGGCGGGGGTCCGGCAGGGAGTCCGGACGGGAGCGCCCGTGAGGGGGGCGCCCCGCCGGCCGGGGTCCTGGGTGCCGCTCAGTGGTTGCGCGGGAAGCCCAGGTTGATGCCGCCGTCGGACGGGTCGGGCCAGCGGGTGGTGACGACCTTGCCGCGGGTGTAGAAGTGCACGCCGTCGTTGCCGTAGATGTGGTGGTCGCCGAAGAGCGAGTCCTTCCAGCCGCCGAAGGAGTGGTAGCCCACCGGGACCGGGATCGGCACGTTCACGCCGACCATGCCGGCCTCGACCTCCAGCTGGAAGCGGCGGGCCGCGCCGCCGTCCCGGGTGAAGATCGCGGTGCCGTTGCCCCACGGCGAGGAGTTCATCAGCTCGATGGCCTGCTCGTAGGTCTCGACGCGGACGACCGAGAGCACCGGGCCGAAGATCTCGTCGCGGTAGGCGTCCATCTCCGGCGTGACGTTGTCCAGCAGCGAGACACCGATCCAGTGGCCGTCCTCGTAGCCCTCGACGGTGTAGCCGGTGCCGTCGATGACGACGTCGGCGCCCTGGGCGGCGGCGCCGGTGACATAGGAGGCGACCTTGTCGCGGTGCACCTTGGTGATCAGCGGGCCCATCTCGGAGGCCGGGTCGTCGCCGGGGCCGATGCGCAGCTTGTCGGCGCGCTCCTTGATCTTGCCGATCAGCGGGTCGGCGGTGTCGCCGACGGCCACCACCACGGAGATCGCCATGCAGCGCTCGCCGGCCGAGCCGTACGCGGCGTTGATCGCGGAGTCGGCGGCCAGGTCGAGGTCGGCGTCCGGGAGGACCAGCATGTGGTTCTTGGCGCCGCCCAGCGCCTGCACGCGCTTGCCGTTGGCGGTGCCGGTGGTGTGGATGTAGCGGGCGATGGGGGTGGAGCCCACGAAGGAGACGGCGGCGACGTCCGGGTGCGCGAGGAGGGCGTCGACGGCCACCTTGTCGCCGTTGACGATGTTCAGCACGCCGTCGGGCAGGCCCGCCTCGGCGGCCAGCTCGGCGAGCTTGAACGCGGCGCTGGGCACCTTCTCGCTCGGCTTCAGGACGAAGGTGTTGCCGCACGCGATGGCGATCGGGAACATCCACATCGGCACCATGGCCGGGAAGTTGAACGGCGTGATGCCGGCGACCACGCCCAGCGACTGCCGGATCGAGGCCACGTCCACCCGCGTCGAGACCTGGGTGGACAGCTCGCCCTTGAGCTTCTCCGGGATGCCGCAGGCCAGCTCGACGATCTCCAGGCCGCGGGCGACCTCGCCGAGCGCGTCGGAGTGCACCTTGCCGTGCTCCGCGGTGATCAGCCGGGCCAGCTCGTCGCGGTGCGCGTCCACCAGCTCGCGGTACTTGAACAGCACCGAGGTGCGCTTGGCCAGCGAGCTCGTGCCCCAGCTGCGGAACGCCTCCTTGGCGGTGCGGACCGCGGCGTCCACCTCCTCGACGGAGGCGAAGGCGACCTGCTTCTCCTGGGCGCCGGTGGCCGGGTTGTAGACCGGCCCGAAGTTGCCCGAGACGCCCTCGACGGGCTTCCCGCCGATCCAGTGGTTGATGGTCTTCATGCGAGGGGCCTTTCGTACGGTGCGGCAGAGCGGATGTCAGAGGTGGCGGCGGCGCGCGGCGGCGTGCTCGTCGTACGCCTTGCGGGCCGCGACCGCCGCCGGACGCGTCGCGGTCTCGGCAACGGGTACATCCCACCAGGCCTGTGCCGGCGGCGCGCCCGGCACAGTGTCAGTCGTTTTGGTCTCGACGTAGACACATGTGGGCGCTTTTGCGTCACGCGCCTCGGCGAGCGCGGTGCGCAGCTCGGCGACCGTCGCGGCACGCAGCACCCGCATGCCCAGCGAGGCGGCGTTGGCGGCGAGATCGACGGGCAGCGGAGCGCCGGTGTACGTGCCGTCCGCGGCGCGGAAGCGGTAGTCCGTGCCGAAGCGCTCGCCGCCGGTCTCCTGGGAGAGACCGCCGATGGAGGCATAGCCGTGGTTCTGGATGAGGACGAGGGTGATGTTGATGCCCTCCTGGACCGCGGTGACGATTTCAGTGGGGTTCATCAGGTATGTACCGTCGCCGACGAGCGCCCACACCGGCCGGTCCGGAGCGGCCATCCGGACGCCGATCGCGGCCGGGATCTCATAGCCCATACAGGAGTAGCCGTACTCCAGGTGGTACTGCCTGCGGGACCGGGCGCGCCAGAGTTTGTGCAGGTCACCGGGGAGGGAACCGGCCGCGTTGAGGATGATGTCGGACGCGTCGACGACCGCGTCCAGCGCGCCGAGGACCTGGGTCTGCGACGGCTGCGCCGACGGGTCGGGGGCCTCGTAGGCGGCATCCACCCGCCGCTCCCAGTCCGCCTTCGCGGCGGCGTACTCCGCCTCGTAGGCCGCCGCGACCCGGTGGCCGGCAAGGGCCCCGCGGAGCGCGTCGAGCCCGGCGCGGGCGTCGGCCACCAGGGCCAGGGCGCCGAGCTTGTGGGAGTCGAACGCGGCGATGTTGAGGTTGACGAAGCGGACCCCGGGCTCGGCGAAGAGAGTGGCCGAGGCGGTGGTGAAGTCGGTGTAGCGGGTGCCGACACCGATCACCAGGTCGGCCCGCCGGGCCAGCCCGTCGGAGGTGGCGGTGCCGGTGTGCCCGATGCCGCCGACGTCCGCCGGGTGGTCGTGGTCCAACGAGCCCTTGCCCGCCTGGGTGGACGCCACGGGGATGCCGGTCGCCTCGACGAACGCCCGCAGCGCCTCCTCCGCCTCGCTGTGGTGGACGCCGCCGCCCGCGACGATCAGCGGTCGGCTGGCCGCCCGGACGGCCCGGACGGCGTCCGCCAGGGCGTCGGCGTCCGGCGCCGGGCGGGGCACCCGCCACACCCGGTCGGCGAAGAACTCCACCGGCCAGTCGTACGCCTCGGCCTGCACGTCCTGCGGCAGCGCGAGGGTGACCGCGCCGGTGTCGACCGGGTCGGCGAGCACCCGCATCGCCTGGAGGGCCGCCGGGATCAGCGCCTCGGGGCGGGTGATCCGGTCGAAGTAGCGGGAGACCGGGCGCAGCGCGTCGTTGACCGACACATCGCCCGCGAAGGGCACTTCGAGCTGCTGGAGCACCGGGTCGGCGGGCCGGGTGGCGAACACGTCGCCGGGCAGCAGGAGCACCGGGAGGCGGTTGACGGTGGCCAGCGCGGCACCGGTGACGAGGTTGGTGGCGCCGGGCCCGATGGAGGTCGTCACGGCCTGTGCGGAGAGCCGGTCGCACTGCCGGGCGTAGCCCACCGCGGCGTGCACCATGGCCTGCTCGTTGCGCCCCTGGAGATACGGGAGTCGCGGCGGCGCGCCGGCCGCCCCGCGGGGCGCCGCGCTGCCGGACTCCAGCAGCGCCTGCCCGATACCGGCGACGTTGCCGTGCCCGAAGATGCCCCAGCAGGCACTGATCAACCGGTGCCGGCGGCCGTCCCGCTCGGTGTACTGGTGGGCGAGGAACTCCACCAGCGCCTGCGCCACGGTGAGCCGCCGGGTGCCGCCGTCCGCCGCCGCGCCCTGCGCCGCGACGGCCGTCGGATCGCTCGTCGCACCATCGACGGGGACGGTGATCGGGGCGTTGCTCGGGGCGTTGCTCGGGGCGTGGGACGAGGCGTCGCCGGGGGTGTTGAGGGGGGCGGTCATCGCGGGTCTCCTGCCGGTGCTTCGTACAGAGGGAGTCGGGGGTCGACCGGCTGCTGCGGCCAGGTCGCGCGGATCCAGCCATGGTCGGGGTGGTCGCAGATCAGCCACTCGCGCTTCTCGCCGGGCCCCGCCATGACGTTGAGGTAGTACATGTCGTGCCCGGGGGCGGCGATGGACGGGCCGTGCCACCCGTCCGGGATCAGCACCGCGTCCCCCGTGCGGACCTCGGCCAGGACGTCCGTACCGCGCCCGCGCCCGGAGGGCGTCACCCGCTGATAGCCCAGCCCCTCCGTCCCGTGGGCGGCCGCGATCTCGAAGTAGTAGATCTCTTCGAGTTCGGACTCCTCCCCGGGGCGGCACTCGTCGTGCTTGTGCGGCGGGTACGAGGACCAGTTGCCGCCGGGGGTGAGCACTTCCACCGCGATCAGCCGATCGCACGCGAAACCCTGTCCGCTGTCGCCTCCGGCGGGGGCGGCCGCGCCGAAGTTGTTGACCTGCCGGGAGCAGGTGCCGGTGCCGCGCAGCTCCACGGGCACGTCGGACGCGGCGCCGTAACGGGCGGGCAGCCGGCGCTCGCAGCGCGCCCCGGTGAGCGCGAACCGCCCGCCGGCCCGGCTGTCGATCCGGACCTGCGCGTCCCGCGGTACGTAGGCGAAGTCCGTCACCCCGCTGAACACGCTCTCCCGCCCGGCCAGTTGGAACGTCCCGCCGGCGGGGACGCCCGCGTCGCCGGCACCGCCACTGCCCGCGTCGCCGGCACCGCCACTGCCCGCGTCGCCGTCGCCGTCCGCGGAGGCGTCCGTGCGGACCGTGCAGTCCACCGTGCAGCCGCCGGAGAGGGGCAGCACGATCCATTCGCTGTCGCCGGTGGCGAAGGCGTGGTGGCCACCCGGCGGCAGTTCGAGGATCCGCAGCGAGGAGTAGCCCCAACCGGCCTTCTCGGGCGAGACGTCCAGCGCATACGGCCCGTCGGCGCCGCGGCCCGCGACCAGGTGGAACCCACCGGCGGCCGCGGCCGCGCCTCCGGCGTCCACGGCACGCGCCGCATCCGCCCCGTCCGCCGCATCTGCCATACCTGCCATATCTGCCGTACCTGTCACATCCGCCGTATCCGCAAACTCAGCACTCATGACTGCAAGTCTCCCCCTCGCCACTGACAGTGAAGTCCTTCTTCGCGCGACGCCACGGCCGCAGCACGCCCACGGCTACAGAAGTCCCACGGCCGTATCGACCGCGGCGGCCACGTCGCCGTCCGCCGGGTAGAGCAGCGAGCGGCCGACGACCAGGCCGTGCACGGTCGGCAGCCGGAGCGCCTTGCGCCACTTCTCGTAGGCGGCCTCCTGCTCCGCCACGGTCCCGCCGATGTCGCCGCCGAGGAGAACGGCGGGCAGGGTGGACGTCTCGCAGACCCGGGCCATCGCGTCGGGGTCGTCGGTGACGGGGAGCTTCAACCAGGTGTAGGCGGAGGTGCCGCCGAGGCCGGAGGCGATGGCGACGGAACGGGTGACGGCCTCCGGGCTGAGGTCGTTGCGCACCACCCCGTCCACCCGTCGGGAGAGGAACGGTTCGACGAAGGTGGGGAGTTCTCGTTCCGCCATCGCGTCGATGGCTCGGGCGGTGGCCTCCAAAGTGGTCAGCGACCCGGGGTCGTCGTAGTCGATGCGCAGCAGGAGCTTGCCCGCGTCGAAGCGGAGCCGGGCGATGTCCTGGGGGCGGTGGCCGGTGAAGCGGTCGTCCATCTCGAAGGATGCGCCCGCGATGCCGCCCCGGTTCATGGAACCCATGACGACCTTGCCTTCGAGGGCACCGAGGAGGAGCAGGTCCTCCAGGATGTCGGCGGTGGCCAGCACCCCGTCCACACCGGGCCGGGACAGCGCCAGGACCAGCCGCTCCAGCAGGTCCAGGCGGTTGGCCATGGCCAGTTGGCGGTCACCCACGGCGAGCGCGCCCCGGGCCGGATGGTCGGCGGCGACGATCATCAGCCGGCCGTTGTCGCCGAGCAGCGGGCGCCGGGCGCGGCGGGCGGCGGCCTCCGCGACGGCTTCGGGATGCCGGGCCCGCAGCGTCGGGAGGTCACTGATCCGAGGAGTCAAGGCTCAACTCACCTTCTTGAGGACATGAGTGGGGGCGGGGCTTGGGGAAGGGGCAGGAGCAGGGGTGGGTGGGACGAGCGAGCGTCCCGTTCACCGCCCGGCAAGGAACTCCTCGACCTCGCCGGCCGTCGGCATCGCGGACGAGCACGCCAACCGGGAGGCGACGATCGCCCCGGCGGCGTTGGCGTAACGCATCATCGGGGCCAACTCCCAACCGGCCAGCAGCCCATGGCACAGCGCGCCGCCGAACGCGTCGCCGGCCCCGAGCCCGTTGACGACCTCGACGGGGGTGGGCGGCACCTCGGCGGTGCGCCCGTCCCGGTGGACGGCGAGCACCCCCTTCGGCCCCTGTTTGACGACGGCCAGTTCCACACCCATCTCCAGCAGCGCCTCGGCGCACGCCTTCGGGTCCCGGAGGCCGGTGGCGACCTCGGCCTCGTCGACGTTGCCGACCGCGACCGTCGCATGCTTCAGCGCGGCCTCGTAGTACGGCCGGGCGGCGGCCATCGCGGCGGCCCCGGTCGCCCCGCCGTCCCCGGAGGCACCCCCCTCCCCGCCCCAGAACATCGGCCGCCAGTCGAGGTCGAAGACGGTGATGCCCCTACGGCCCCGGGCCTGAAGCGCGGCCAGGGTGGCGCCGCGGCTCGGCTCCTCGCACAGTCCGGTGCCGGTGATCCAGAAGATCCCGGCCGCGGAGATCGCCTCCCGGTCCAGCTCCTCGGGGTGAATGACCAGGTCGGGGGCCTTGGGGCGGCGGTAGAAGTAGAGCGGGAAGTCGTCCGGCGGGAAGATCTCACAGAACGTCACGGGCGTGGGAAGGTCCGACACCGGGGTCACCCAGCGGTCGTCGACGCCGAAGTCGCGCAGCGCCTGATGGACGTACTCCCCGAACGGGTCCTGTCCGGTGCGGCTGATGACGGCGCTACGACGCCCCAGCCGAGCGGCCGCCACCGCCACATTGGTGGCGGACCCGCCGAGGAACTTCCCGAACGTCTCCACCTGGGCGAGCGACACCCCGGTCTGCAACGGGTAGATGTCCACCCCGATGCGCCCCATGGTGATCAGGTCGTACGGCTCGGTCATAGACGCCCCTTCGGGTCGCCCGGCGCGGCGGTGGGGTTCCCCGCTCGGGCGGATCCGAGGGTTCGGGGGAGGCCGGCGCGACGGGTCGGTCGATCGGAACCGGCTCTCCCCGCCGGTTCCAGCTCCGACCAAAGGTCTAACGGCCCGCCACAAACCCTGTCAACAGTTTGTCCTTACATTATGACGTCAGCCACCCCATCCCGGCCACCGAACCCGCCGCCCCGCCCGCACCAACCGGGACACCTGGGACACCTGGGACACCTGGACCCCGAGGGCCACTCGGGGCACCAGGGCCGCCCGGACCACCCTCACCTCCGTCAAGTCCTTAAGTCCTTATGTCAGGACGAAGTCTTGACACTCCCCAGGGCGGCAGAGAGGCTGTGCCCCACAACCCACCCCAGTGCCTCCCGGTCATCGCCGACCGGCGAGAGGAGAGCCGCAGCATGTCCGCACCCCGTGCCGCCTCGCCCGTTCTGGACCGCCTCCGCATCGGTTCCGCCCCCGACTCCTGGGGCGTCTGGTTCCCCGACGACGAGCAGCAGGTCCCGTGGCAGCGCTTCCTGGACGAGGTCGCCGAGGCCGGCTACGAGTGGATCGAACTCGGCCCCTACGGATACCTGCCCATCGACCCCGCCGCCCTACGGGAGGAGACCTCCCGGCGCGGCCTCAACGTCTCGGCCGGCACCATCTTCACGTCGATGCACCACGGCCCGTCCGTCTGGGACAAGACCTGGACCCATGTCTCCGAAGTCGCCTCGCTCACCCAGGCGATGGGCGCCAAGCACCTGGTCGTCATCCCCTCCTTCTGGCGGGACGACAAGACCGCCGAGATCATCGAGTCGCCCGAGCTGACCGTCGAGCAGTGGAAGCACCTGACCACCGGCATGGAGCGGCTGGGCAAGCGGGTCCGCGACGAGTTCGGCCTCGACATCGTCGTCCACCCGCACGCCGACACCCACATCGACACCGAGGAGCACGTCGGGCGCTTCCTCGACGTCACCGACTCCGACCTGGTCAACCTCTGCCTGGACACCGGCCACTACGCCTACTGCGGCGGCGACAGCGTCAAGCTGATCCGCACCTACGGAGAGCGCATCGGGTACCTGCACCTCAAGCAGGTGGACCCGGACATCCTCAGCGACGTCGTCGCCAAGGGCACCCCGTTCGGCCCGGCCGTCCGGCAGGGCGTGATGTGCGAGCCGCCCCTGGGCGTCCCGGCGCTGCCGCCCGTCCTGGAGGCCGCCCAGGAGCTGAACGTCGACCTCTTCGCCATCGTCGAACAGGACATGTACCCCTGCCCGCCCGACCAGCCGTTCCCGATCGCCCAGCGGACGCGCCGCTTCCTGCGGTCCTGCGGGGCGTGAGCGACACCCTGCGCTCCACCGCACACGGGAGGCCGGGGAGAAACGGGAGAAGGGGAGAACGGGAGGACGGGGAGGCGAGCCGCAGTGAGCGCAAAGCGCACAAGGGCGCGTAGTGCATGACCCCGCGTGGCGCAGGACGACGCGTGGCACATGGACAGGGACGACGAGATCGATGAAGGGCGTGAGGGACGGATGATGGGCGAGATGGGCGAGACGGGTTCGCAGGGTTCGCGCGGGACGCTGGGCGTGGCGGTCATCGGGACCGGGCGCATGGGGGCCGACCATGTGCGACGCATCAATGACGTGATCAGTGGGGCCAGGGTGGCGGCCGTGGCCGACATCGACGCCGACCGGGCGGAGCGGCTCGCCCACGGCATCGAGGGAGCCACCGCGTACACCGAACCGGCCGCCGCCATGGACGATCCCGGCGTGGACGCCGTGCTGATCGCCTCGCCCGGCCCGGCCCACGAGGCGGCGCTGCTCGACGCCTTCGCCCGCGATCTGCCGGTGCTGTGCGAGAAGCCGCTGACCCCCGACGCCGCGTCCGCGCTGCGGGTCCTGGAGGCCGAGCAGAAGCTGGGCCACCGGCGGGTCCAGGTCGGGTTCATGCGCCGCTACGACGCCGGCTACCGCACCCTCAAGTCCCTCCTGGACAAGGGCGCTTACGGCCGCCCGCTGATGCTCCACAACAAGCACCGCAACGCCGACACCCCGCCCGGCTTCACCAACGCGATGATGATCAACGACTCGGTGGTGCACGAGATCGACGTGACCCGCTGGCTGCTGGACGAGGAGATCACCGCCGTACGGGTACTGCGGCCGGCACCGACCGACAACGCGCCGGAGGGGCTGAGCGACCCGCAGCTGGTCCTCTTCGAGACGGCGGGCGGCCAGGTCGTGGACACCGAGCTCTTCGTCAACTGCCGCTTCGGCTACCAGGTCAGCTGCGAGGCGGTCTGCGAGACCGGCACCGCCCGGATCGGCGACGACCACGGGGTGCACGTCAACGCCGCGGGCCACTGGGGCGGCACCATCACCCCCGGCTTCGTGGAGCGCTTCGAGGACGCGTACGACCGGCAGGTGCAGCACTGGGTGGACGCCACCCGGCGCGGCGAGGTCGAGGGCCCCAGTTGCTGGGACGGCTATGCGGCGGCCGCGGTGTGCGAGGCGGGGGTGCTGGCCCAGGCCACCGGCGACCGGGTCGTCGTCGAGCTGATCGAGCGGCCGGACCTCTATCGATGAGCGGTCGACGCAACCGCGTCATGGCCGTGGACGAACTGCGACTCGGAGGCGAGATGAGGCTCGAAACGGGGCTCGAAACGAGGCTCGTGGACGAGTTATGAAGCGCGGCGGAGCCATGACTCCGGAAGGGACCCCGGAAGGGACTCCCTAGCGGAGCGGTTCGTACGGCCGGCGAGCGTGGTCCGACCGGCCCCGCTCGCCCCCCGTTGTGTGTTTCCAGTTCGCCGGCGATCAATTGCCGCGCGCCGTTGGCGCTTTCTGCGTGGGCCCTCCGCTCCTTACGCGCGCCGTCCGCGCCCACGCGGCCACGTCGGTCGATCGTCGGGCGGTGCCGGTGCGTCGGCGCGCCGCCCCTTCGGTCCCCCGGGATCCCTTCGTCCGCCGCGCCGGCGGCGCTGCGTTCGGCCGAGCCTTCGCGCCCACCCGACGCACACATACGAGCAAACAAGCCACCGAAAGGCCGCACCATGTCTACTGCGCACGGTCCACGCACGCCCGAAAGGGCAGCGTTTTCGCAAACCGCGCCCGAGCCGCCCGTCACACTGTCGGCGCGTGACGCCATGGCGATCGGGGGCTGACGATGGCAGCTCCGACCAGTCGGCCCGCGTCCACCGCCGGGCCCGAAGCGCAGGGGAACGCCACAGGGCAGGATCACGGCCGCCCCGGCTCCCCGTCCCGCACCGCCAAGCGGTTCATCGTCGCCATCGCCGCCATCGCCGCGCTCGGCGGCGCCCTGTTCGGCTACGACACCGGGGTGGTCTCCGGTGCGCTCCCCTTCATGGAGCAGCACTTCGGCCTCACGTCCCTCAGCGAGGGCGTCATCACCAGCGCGCTCCTGATAGGCGCGGCGTTCGGCTCGCTGATCGGCGGTCGGATGTCCGACGGGCTGGGACGACGCAACTCGCTGCTGTGGGCCGGTGCGGTGTTCATCGGCGGGGCGGTGGCGGTCGCGGTGGCGCCGACCGTGCCGTTCATGACCGTGGCGCGCTTCGTGCTGGGCCTCGCCGTCGGCAGCGCCTCCGTCATCACCCCGCTCTACCTCTCCGAGATCGCACCGTCGCACATCCGCGGTCGGCTGGTCTCGTTCAACTCCCTGATGATCGTCAGCGGTCAGCTGCTGGCGTACCTCGTCAATGCCGTACTGGCCCACTGGGAGGCGTGGCGCTGGATGCTGGGCCTGGCCGCGCTGCCCGCGGTGGCGCTGTTCCTCGGCGTCCTCTTCCTGCCCGATACGCCGCGCTGGTACATCAGTCGCGGTCGGCAGGACGAGGCTGCCGCGGTGCTGCGCCGTACGTTGGCCGCCGACGACGTCCCCGACGAGCTCGCCCGTATCGCACAGGCCCGCAACCTGGAGGCCGACGCGCGAAGCGGCGCCTGGCGGGAACTGCAGCTCCCCTGGGTGCGACGGCTGCTGCTGGTGGGCATCGGCCTGGCGATCGTCCAACAGATCACCGGCGTCAACGCGGTCATCTACTTCGCGCCCAAGATCCTGGCGACGACCGGCCTGGGCACCAACGCCGCGATCACCGCCACCATCGCGGTCGGCGCCGTCTCGGTCGTCGCCACCGCGATCGGCATGTCCCTGATCGACCGGGTGGGCCGGCGCCCCATGCTCCTGTGGGGACTGTCCGGGATGACGGTGTCGCTGGCCCTGCTGGGGGCGGCGTTCCATCTGCCGCACTCCACCGCCGTCAGCTACCTGGTCCTCGGTCTGATGGTCCTGTACATGGGCTTCATGCAGGCGACCCTCAACACCGGCGTCTGGCTGCTGCTCGCCGAGATGTTCCCGCTGAAGGTGCGTGGACTGGCCATGGGCGCGGCGGTGTTCGTGATGTGGCTGGTCAACTTCGCGGTCGCGCTGGTCTTCCCGGTACTGCTCGACGCGGTCGGCGCCGGGGTCACGTTCTGGCTCTTCAGCGCGATGTGCGTGCTCTCGCTGATCTTCTGCAAGCGGTACGCCCCGGAGACGAAGGGGCTGGCGCTGGAGGACCTGGAACAGGAACTGCGCAGGACAGCGCAAGGAACCGACCCGGAGAACACCCCCGAGAACACCTCAGAGAACGCCCCGGAAAGCACCCCGGGCGCATCCCGCTGAACAACCCGACCGGACGACAGCACGACGGCACAACGGCACGACATGCAGGGCACGAAGGGAAGCAAGGGAACCAAGCGAGCACTGAAGTGGCGGAAGCAACGGAAGTGATGGAAGCGGTGGAAGCGATGGAAGACCAGAATGAACGGAACTGACGGTTCCCAGGGCACTTCCGGCCAATCCCCGCACCTTTCGGAACCACTCTTCGTCCTCCCCGCGTGCAAAGGGGTGCGCTCACATCCAACGCATCCAACGGGGGGAAGCAATGGAATTCGTGAAAGCCAACACAACGGGCTTCAAGGAAGCCACTGACGAAGCCGCAAGCAAAGCCACGGGCAAAGCCACAAGCAATGCCACGGGCGCCGCGACCGGCACGGGAGCCCTGCGGGGCGTCGGCCGGGCCCTCCGGCGCACGGGAACCCTCGCGGCGACTGCGGGACTGCTGACCGCCGGACTGCTCACCGGCCCGGCGGTCGCCGCCGGGCCGGCCGGGCGGGCCGACTCCACGCAACCCGCCGCGTTTGCCGCCTGCGCGTTCTACAGCGGGAACGCCCTCACCGTCTACGGCCAGCACGGTGACCGCGTCAAGCAGGCCCAGTGCCTGCTGGCGAACCGTCACTACCTGACCTGGAAGGACGTGACCGGCAACTTCGGCGCGAAGAGCCGGTCCGCGGTGAAGAAGTTCCAGACCGCACACCACCTGGACGCCGACGGCAAGGTCGGCAAGGGGACGTGGCGGGCGCTGTATTCCTGATCGTTCCCGCCCGTTCCTGATTCCCGAGGCGTCCCTGTTCCCGAGGCGTCCCTGACGCCGTACCACGAGGTGGCGGTCGGTCCCTGACGGGGATCGGCCGCCACCTCGCCGCGTGGCGGCCGACGTTCGGGCCGGCGGGCGGCGACGGCCCGTCCGGTTCGTCCCGTTGAGATTAATTCCGTCCCACCCCTGTCACGGCTGTCACCGTTGCGCGGGCCTTCCGTCACAGCCCTTCAACAGCCCCTCGCCGACGATCACTCACCGTCGTTGTCCCGGCACAGGGTGAGTGATCGCCCCGCCGTACGCAGCCCTCCGCCGGCTCGCCGGGCCGACCTGCGTGCGGCGCCAAGGAGGTGCGCAGAGATGACCGATCGAAGGCTCTGGTCGTACAAGGAGATCGCCGCCCATATCCAGGTGCAGCCGGACACCGTGCGTTCCTACCGCAAGCACGGCTTGCTACCGGATCCAGATCTGGTGGAGGGCGGCAAACCGTACTGGTTCGCCGATACCGTCAGAGCCTGGGTGGCGCAGCGCCCGGGCTATCGCGGACGGCAGTGAGCGCCTGAGTCGGCGGGCACGGCCCGGCATCCGCCAGGACCGCCGGGCTACGCCCGGGCCCCGCCGGCCCACGCCCCGCCACCTGCTCTGTTACGGCGCCGCCTCGACGCCGTCCCACGGCGGCGCCGTCGAGCCCCTGATCTCCAGTTCCGGGGTGACGAGTTGATGGTCGGCGGGTGCGTCGGGGTGCGCCATCCGGTCCAGCAGGCAGCGTGCGGCGCGACGGCCGACCTCATGGCTGGCGTTGTTCACGGAGTTCAGCCAGAGGTGGCGGATGCGGGAGAGGTAGGTGTTGTCGTAGCCGACGAGGGAGAGGTCGGCGGGCACGTCGAGGCCCAGTTCCCCGGCGGCGGACAGCACGCCGATGCCGGAGAGGTCGTTGAACGCGAAGACCGCGGTGGGGCGGCGACCGCCACGGGCCGGGCTGAGCAGTCGTACGGCGGCGCGGTAGCCGCCCTCCTCCGTCCCGTCGCCGCTCTCCACCACGGCGTGCGCGGCCAGCCCGTGGTCGCGCATCGCGGCCTCGAAGCCACGCCGGCGCAGCTCGCCGACCAGCCCTTGACCTGCGAGATGGGCGATTTTGCGGTGCCCGAGGCCGATGAGGTGCTCGGTGGCGAGGCGGGCGCCGCGCTCGTCGTCGTTGGCGACGATGTCGGCCCGCGGCAGCCGGGGTTCGTGGTTGCCGGCGATGACGGTCGGCAGCCGCTCGGCGACCTCGGCGAGCCCCGTGGTGTCCGGGAGGGTGCCGACGACCACCAGGCCGTCGACCCGGAGCTCCTGGAAGGCGCGGGCGAACTCCTGGCCGGTACGCCGGTCCAGCCGGCCGTCGGCCATCAGCATCCGCAGGCCGTGGGCGTGCAACAGGGAGTTGAGGCCGTCGAGGACGTCCACGAACCACGGGTTGCGCATGTCGTTCAGCAGGACGCCGATGGTGTGCGTGCGCCGGGCGACCAGACTGCGGGCGGCGGCGTTGGGCCGGTAGCCCAGTTCGTCGATGGCCTCCAGGACGGCCTGCCGCTTGGCGTCGCTGACCCGGGGTGAGCCCTGGAGGACGAGCGACACCAGCGATTTGGAGACACCGGCGCGCTCGGCGACACCACGGATCGTCGGAGGCCGGTCTGCACCGGAGCGCTCCTTGGGAGGCTCGCCCGGCGAGTCATTGGACCGTTCCATGACTGGAAATCCTTCCACTGGGTCGAGTGGCCGTCAATGCGAGCACCTTCACCTTCAGCACCGCCATCACCATTGCCATCACCACGGCCACCACTGGCGCCACCATCGCCAGCGCCAGCGCCGGTGCCGGTGCCGGTGCTGGCGCTGGCGCTGGCGCTGGCGCTGGCGGTGGCGGTGGCGGTGGCGGTGGCGCTGGTGCGCAGAGTTGGCTGCCGCCGAGGGGTTGACATCCGGACATACGGACATGCAGGGTGCCGGAGACGCAGCACTTGGACCGTTCCAACTCCTACGCCCGGATCCCGACCGCCCCCGTTCGCTGCCCCACCCCTTGCTGCCCCACCCCTTCCGGAAGCCCGCCCGCCCCACCCGCGGCACCCCCTCCGGACACGGCCCCCGACGCTGCCCCGGCCGGCCCCCTTAACCCCGGCCCCTCGGCACTCCCCCTCCCCCTCCCCCTCCCCCTCCCCACCCGCCTCCCACCTCCCGCCACCCCGCCACCCCGCCACCGAAGGGAACCCCCATGAAGATCGGCCTCATCGGCACCGGGCGCATCGGTGCGTTCCATGCCGCGACCCTGCTGAAGGTCCCCGGTGTCACCGGGCTCGTGGTCGCCGACGCGGACCCCGCACGGGCCACCGCACTCGCCGACAGCCTGGGCGTACGGGCCGCCGACAGCATCGAGGCGATGTACGCCGCGGGCGTGGACGCGGTGGTGATCACCGCCGCGACCAGCGCGCACGCCGCACTGATCCACCAGGCCCTGGACGCCGGTGTGCCGGTCTTCTGCGAGAAGCCGGTGGCGCTGGACGTGCCGGGCACCCGCGCCGTCGTGGAACGCGCCGAAGCCGGCACCGTGCCCGTGCAGATCGGCTTCCAGCGGCGGTTCGACGCCGGGTATCGCGCCGCCCGTGAGGCGTTGCGCTCCGGCGAACTGGGCTGGCTGCACACCCTGCGCGCCTGCACCAGCGACCAGTCGCCGCCGCCGGCGGCCTTCATCCCCACCTCCGGCGGGCTGTTCCGGGACTGCAGCATCCACGACTTCGACATCATGCGCTGGCTGACCGGCCGCGAGGTGGTCTCGGTCTACGCCCAGGGCGCCAACCGCGGCGCGGACTTCTTCGCCGAGGGCGACGACGTCGACACCTGCGCCGCGCTGCTGCGCTTCGACGACGACACCCTGGCCACGGTCACCGCGACCCGCTACAACGGCGCGGGCCATGACGTCCGACTGGAGGTCTGCGGCTCCAAGGGCGCCCGGTACGTCGGCCTGGACGACCGGGCACCGCTGCCGTCCGCGGAGACCAGGCTGTCCTGGCAGCGGGCGGACGCCCCGTACGCCACGTTCATGGAGCGGTTCCACGACGCGTACGTGACCGAGCTGGCGGTCTTCGTCGAGGTGGCCGCGGGCCATGCGCCCAGCCCCTGCACCCCGGCCGAGGCGCTGGAGGCGCTGTACGTCGCGGAGGCGTGCGACCGCTCGCGGCGGACCGGTCGGCCGGTGGCCGTCGCGGACGTCCGGGCCTGGGAGGACGGCGGGGCGGCGCCCGCGGCGTGACCGGCGCCGGCGTCATGGCGCAGCGGCTGGCGGCCGGCCCCGGGGCGGAGTTGGGCGTGCTGCCGTTCGTGGCACTGGTGCTCGCCGCGCTGCTGGTGGGGGTCTCCAAGACCGCCGTCAGTGGCGTGGCGACGCTGAGCGTGGCCCTCTTCACGGCCGTGCTCCCGGCCAGGGAGTCCACCGGTGTCCTCCTTCCACTGCTGCTCGTGGGCGATGTGCTGGCCGTCCGTGCCTATCGCGGGCACGCCGACCGGGCCGTGCTGCTCCGGCTGCTGCCGTCGGTGGCGGCCGGGTTGGTGCTCGGGGTGGTGTTCGTCGCGCGGACCAGCGATGTGGTCATGCGGCGCACCATCGGCGTGCTGTTGTTGACGGTCGCGGTGCACCACGGGTGGCAGCGGGCCCGGGCCCGCTGCCGCTCCCGGGCTCGGGCGCCCGAGCAGGGGTCGGAGCAGGGCGAGGACCGGCGGGACCGGGGGCGGCCAGGCGGCGCCGAGGGCCCTCCGACGGTCCGTCGACATCGTTTGCGGACGGTGTTCTTCGGGCTGGTCGCCGGGTTCGCCACCATGGTCGCCAACGCCGGGGGGCCGGCGATGTCGCTGTACCTCCTCTCGTCCGGTTTCGGGGTGCTCGGGTTCCTGGGCACCGGTGCGTGGTTCTTCCTGATCGTCAATCTCGTCAAGGTGCCATTCAGCGTGGGACTGGGGTTGATCACGGCGGACGGGCTCGCGCTGGACGGGTTGCTGGCGCTCGCCGTGGTCGCCGGTGCGGGTGTCGGGCGAGCGCTGGTGCACCGCATCGACCAGGGCGTCTTCGAGCGGCTGGTGCTCGTCTTCACGGCCCTGGCCAGTATCGACCTGCTGCGCTGAAGAGGACGCGCCATACGGACGGGGCGATATGGACGGGCGATGGGGACGAGCGATGCGGGTGGGGCGATGGGGACGGGGCGACGAGGACGAGTAGCGCGGACAGCGCGACGAAGACGAGTGATGCGGTGGCGTCAGCGCGCCCTGGCTCCACCCGCCCCCTCCGGCAGCGCCGTCCGCCACTCGTTGGCCCGTATGAAATGGCCCTTGGGGTACTCGACGTCGCACTCCCCTCTGAGGGTGAAGCCGGCCTTGCGGCACACCGCGTTCGACGCGGCGTTGGCCACGGAGGGGAAGGCGTGGACGGTGCGGTGCCGGCCTTCGGCGGCGGCCTCCGCGAGGACCTGCCGGACCGCGGCCACGGCGATGCCACGGCCCTGGAACCCGGGGAGCACACCCCAACCCGCCTCGTAGACCGCCTCGCCCTGCCATTGCGTCTCCCAGAAGCCGACCGTGCCGACGGCCTCGCCCTCCGGCAGGAGCAGGACGCGGTACATCCGGCCCGGTCCTTCGCCGGCGAGGTAGCGGCGATGGCGCCGGGCGACTTGCTCCTCGGCCTCGGGGCCGCCCAAGTGCCGGGTCATCTCGGGGGCGTTGGCCCGGCGCAGCAGGTCGAGGCCGGCGTCCGTCCAGGGCTCGATCCGCACCTGCGGTGCGGCCTGCCGTGCGGCGTGCGGCGCTTGGGACTTCCGTTCCGTCGTCATGACCCCAACGCTAGGCGCGACCACTGACAGTCACACCGCCGCGGTGGATGACGCCTGGTCATCGCCCTCTTCCCGTCCGACCTCGCAGCCGACCTCGCAGCCGATTCCGCGGTCGGGGCACGGCGGTTCGCCGCGGGCCCGGTGGCCGGCTCTGGTGTGCAACGCGCGACGGTGGGTGACCCATTGGACCGCGGCGCCGGCGGCGGCGACGAGGGCGGAGACCGAGAGGCCGATGCCGGCGGCGCAGAGGCGATTCCCGGCGGCGGCGCTGCCGAGGTAGCCGAGGCCGATCGAGTAGGCCGTCCACAGCGACTCGGCGAGACCGGCGCCGATCAGGTATTTGCGCAGCGGGTAGCGCAGTACTCCGGAGGCCAGCGCGCCGGCGATCCGCCCACTGGGCAGGAACCGTACGGCGACCACGAAGGGCGCCCCGTAACGCCGGATCCGCCGGGAGGTCCATTCGAGTGCCGCCCGGCGGTGCGGGCGGCGCGACATCCAGGCGCGGACGGGGCCGCCGAACCGCCGTGCGGCGAGGTACATCAGCACGTCACCGAGGAAGGCACTGCCGGCGACGGTCGCCAGGATGAACGGGAGGGAGGCACGCCCGTCGGAGGCGAGGACGCCGGCGGAGACCAGCAGGCCGGAGTTGGGGACCAGTGGCGGCAGGGTGGTGAGCGCCAGCAGGCCGTAGAGGGCGAGTATGCCGTCCATCCGGCCGCCTCCTCGGATCCGCTCCCCGAGTCCGTATCCAGGCTGACGCGTGACGGGATGGGCGGCAACGCGTGCGGTTCGGGACACCCGGGACTGGATCTATACCCCTAGGGGGTATAGAGTGACGAAAGTCGGAAGGACGACACCGGCCGCCATCGCGCTCCCACGGGCCACTTGGGCACCACACTGAGCGCAACGGCCACATCGCCCATACCGGCGCATGGCGGCATATACGGCACCACGAGGAGAATCCCATGGCCGAGAACAGCTCCTGCTGCACCCCTGAAGGCTCCTGCAACAGCAGTGGCGGCACCGCCGTCCAGGTCGGCGCGGTGACCACCACCTACAAGGTCACCGGCATGACCTGCGGACACTGCGAGGGCGCGGTGTCGTCCGAGATCGGCGAGATCGCCGGGGTGAGCTCGGTGCAGGCGGTCGCGGCGACCGGCCTGGTGACCGTCACCTCGCAGGCCCCGCTGGACGAGACTGCGGTGCGCGCGGCGGTGGACGAGGCGGGCTACGAGCTGGTGGGTCGGGCCTGATTCCGGCCCGGCGGCTTTCGCGATACCTTCACGAGGCGCAGGACGTGCCCGCTCCGGCGGGACGACCTGCGCCTCGCGCGTTTCGAGGAGGGCGGCCGCCCCACCGCGGACACCGACGGTAATCGCCGCAGACCGGACGATCAGCGGCGAACGGCCACAACTTCGGGGGGCGGCCACGAAACTTCACATCGCTTTTACAACCGACACAACACCCATACCTCAGGGCGCCGATCTACAAAAGGAAGCCCTTGACCGCATTCGCCCCCATATGGCATGAGACTCAGATCACACTCTTCGGAACGTAACCATTGAGGGGGGTGGCGAGTCTAACCGGGCAGTGCAGGCACCCCGGCGGGGCTTGCACTGCGACAGCCGTGCAAGGTCTTGGGGGACCGCGCCCGGCTCCGCGTTGGCCGGGGCGACGCGCCCGGGGAGCTTTGAGCGGCCCTCCCGAATGTGCGCGTCCCGGCAGAGCGCGGTGCAACCCGGAACGCCCGGCCGGATCCCGTGGGGGGAATCCGCACCGGGACATGGGAAGCGCCCCGCACTCTGGACCCGTGGGGGGATCCGGAGGCGGGGCGCTTTCGTCTGTCCGCACGCGCCGCGGCGCAGGTCGCACAGGGCCCGGCGATGCGTTTACGCGATTATCGATCACCAGTGGGCAGCGGTCGGCGCTGATCCGACCGCTCCGTGGTGGCCGGGGTCAGCGCTCCTGGACGGGCACGAAGTCGCGCTCGACGACGCCGGTGTAGACCTGCCGCGGACGGCCGATGCGGGAACCGGGCTCGGTGATCATCTCGTGCCACTGGGCGATCCAGCCGGGCAGCCGGCCGAGCGCGAAGAGCACGGTGAACATCTCGGTCGGGAAGCCCATCGCCCGGTAGATCAGACCGGTGTAGAAGTCGACGTTCGGGTAGAGCTTGCGCTCGACGAAGTAGTCGTCGGCCAGCGCGTGCTCTTCGAGCTTGAGGGCGATGTCGAGGAGCTCGTCCTCCTTGCCCAGCGCCGAGAGGACGTCGTGCGCCGCCGCCTTGATGATCTTCGCCCGGGGGTCGAAGTTCTTGTAGACGCGGTGCCCGAAGCCCATGAGCTTCACGCCGTCTTCCTTGTTCTTCACCTTGCGGATGAAGGTGTCGACGTCGCCGCCGGCGTCCCGGATGCCCTCCAGCATCTCCAGCACCGACTGGTTGGCGCCGCCGTGCAGCGGGCCCCAGAGGGCGTTGATGCCGGCCGAGATCGAGGCGAAGAGGTTCGCCTGCGAGGAGCCGACCAGGCGCACGGTGGAGGTCGAACAGTTCTGCTCGTGGTCCGCGTGCAGGATCAGCAGCTTGTCGAGCGCGCTGACCACGACCGGGTCCAGCTCGTACTCGGCGGCGGGGACCGAGAAGGTCATCCGCAGGAAGTTCTCGACGTAGCCGAGGTCGTTGCTCGGGTAGACGACCGGGTGGCCGACCATCTTCTTGTAGGCGTAGGCCGCAATGGTCGGAAGCTTGGCCAGCAGGCGGATCGTGGAGATGTGCCGCTGCCGCTCGTCGAACGGGTTGTGGCTGTCCTGGTAGAACGTCGACAGTGCGCTGACCACGGACGACAGCATCGCCATCGGGTGGGCGTCCCGGGGGAAGCCGTCGTAGAAGCGCTTGACGTCCTCGTGGAGCAGGGTGTGGTACGTGATGTCCTGCTTGAAGTTCGCCAGCTCGTCGACGGTGGGCAGCTCACCGTTGATGAGGAGGTACGCGGTCTCGACGAACGTGCTGCGCTCCGCGAGCTGCTCGATCGGGTAGCCGCGGTAACGAAGGATGCCCTTTTCACCGTCGAGATAGGTGACCGCGGATTTATATGCCGCGGTGTTGCCGTAACCGGAATCCAGGGTCACCAGACCGGTCTGGGCGCGCAGCTTCGAGATGTCGAAGCCCTTGTCGCCGACCGTGCTGTCGACGACCGGGTAGCTGTATTCGCCGTCCCCGTAACGCAGTACTACAGAGTTGTCGCTCACGTCATCCCTCACCGACGTTGTGCCTCTTCTTCGAGGTGCCCTGACTGCCTATACCTTCCCCCATTTGGACGTTGGATGTGCACTCGGGGTCGGCCATAGGGCCTTATCGCGGCACTCAGTGCCGCGTTGGAGTCCATCCTGCTCCCCTTCGCCCCGATTGGGAAAGAGGGGCGACCTCAGATCGCTCCGGCGAGCCGGTGATCCAACGCGGTGTGCCTCCGACCGGCGGATACCGTGCGTACGGCCTGCCCGAGGGCCCTGCGGGAGCCGACCAGCACCACCAGGCGTTTCGCCCGGGTCACGGCCGTATAGAGCAGGTTGCGCTGGAGCATCATCCAGGCGCTGGTGGTGACCGGAATCACCACCGCCGGATACTCGCTCCCCTGGGAGCGATGGATCGTCACCGCGTAGGCGTGGGCGAGTTCGTCCAGTTCATCGAAGTCGTACGGCACCTCCTCGTCCTCGTCCGTGAGGACCGTCAGGCGCTGCTCGACGGTGTCCAGGGCGGTGACCACCCCCACCGTGCCGTTGAAGACGCCGTTGAGGCCCTTCTCGTAGTTGTTCCGGATCTGGGTGACCTTGTCGCCGACGCGGAAGACCCGGCCGCCGAAACGGCGCTCCGGCAGATCCGGGCGGGCCGGGGTCACCGCCTGCTGGAGCAGGCCGTTGAGCGCCCCCGCGCCGGCCGGGCCGCGGTGCATCGGGGCCAGCACCTGGACGTCCCGGCGCGGGTCGAGGTCGAACTTCGCCGGGATGCGGCGCGCGACCACGTCCACCGTCAGCCGGGCGGCCTCCTCCGCGTCCTCCTCGGGGAACAGGAAGAAATCGGCAAGACCGCTGGTCAGCGGGGGGACGCCGGAATTGATGCGGTGCGCGTTGGTGACCACGCCGGACTGCTGGGCCTGGCGGAAGATCTTGGTCAGCCGGACGGCCGGCACCCGGCCGCCCCGACCGGGCCCCGACTCGGCCAGCAGATCGCGCAGCACCTCGCCGGCGCCCACCGACGGCAGCTGGTCGACATCCCCCACCAGCAGCAGATGGGCGCCCGGCGGCACCGCCTTGACGAGCTTGTTCGCCAGCAGCAGGTCGAGCATCGACGCCTCGTCGACCACCACCAGATCGGCGTCCAGCGGGCGGTCCGCGTCGTAGGCGGCGTCCCTGCCCGGTTTGAGCTCCAGCAGGCGGTGGACGGTGGAGGCGTCCGCCCCGGTCAGCTCCGCCAGCCGCTTGGCCGCCCGGCCCGTGGGCGCCGCCAGCACCACCGTGGCCTGCTTGGCGCGGGCCAGCTCGACCACCGAGCGGACGGTGAACGACTTGCCGCAGCCCGGACCGCCCGTGAGCACCGCGACCTTGCTGGTCAGCGCCAGCCGGACGGCGGCCTGCTGCTCGGGGGCCAGCTGCGCCCCCGTGCGCCGCGCCAGCCACGCGAGCGCCTTGTCCCAGTCCACGTCCTGGAAGGCGGGCATCCGGTCCTCGTCGGTGCGCAGCAACCGGGTCAGCCGCCCGGCCAGGGAGAGCTCGGCGCGGTGGAACGGCACCAGATAGACCGCGGTGAGCGGAGCACCGTCCTCCGGGCCGGGAACCTTCTCCCGCACCACGCCCTCCGGGTCCGCGGCCAGCTCGGCCAGGCAGTCGATGACCAGGCCGGTGTCCACCTGGAGCAACTTCACCGCATCCGCGATCAGTTGCTCCTCGGGAAGGAAGCAGTGGCCCTGGTCCGTGGACTGCGACAGGGCGTACTGGAGGCCGGACTTGACCCGGTCCGGGCTGTCGTGCGGGATGCCCACCGACTGGGCGATGCGGTCGGCGGTCAGGAAGCCGATGCCCCAGACGTCGGCGGCCAGGCGGTAGGGCTGGTTCTTCACCACGGAGATCGACGCGTCGCCGTACTTCTTGTAGATCCGCACGGCGATGGAGGTGGACACGCCGACGCCCTGGAGGAAGACCATGACCTCCTTGATGGCCTTCTGCTCCTCCCAGGCGGCGCCGATCAGCTTGGTGCGCTTGGGGCCCAACCCGGGAACCTCGATCAGCCGGCCGGGGTCGCTCTCGATCACGTCGAGGGTGTCGATGCCGAAGTGCTCGGTGATGCGGTCGGCGATCCGGGGGCCGATGCCCTTGATGAGGCCCGAGCCCAGATAGCGTCGGATGCCCTGGACGGTGGCGGGCAGCACGGTGGTGTAGTTGTCGACCGTGAACTGCTTGCCGTACTGGGGGTGGGAGCCCCAGCGGCCCTCCATCCGGAGCGACTCCCCCGGCTGCGCCCCCAACAGGGCGCCGACGACGGTCAGCAGCTCCCCGGAGCCGCGGCCCGTGTCGACCCGGGCGACCGTGTAACCGTTCTCCTCGTTGGCATAGGTGATCCGCTCGAGGACCCCTTCCAGCACGGCTGCGTTGACCATGCCCCGACGGTACCGCCGAGGGGTGACAGCGCGACGGGCGCGGCGGGGGCCGCACGGCGCGCGGCACGGGTCAGGCGACGTGGGCGGTGAAGCGGGCGATGACCTCCGTGAGGACCTCGGCGCCGTCGCGGGACCACAGGGACGGGTTGAAGATCTCCACCTCGATCGGGCCCCGGTAGCCGGCCGCGTCGACGCGCGCACGGAACCGGCGCAGGTCCACCGCGCCGTCGCCCAACTGCCCCCGCCCCAGCAGGACGCCCTCCGGGAGCGGCGTGATCCAGTCGGCGAGCTGGAAGGCGGCGATCCTGCCGGGCACGGCCTCCGCGCCCGTGGTGGGGGCCGTGCCGCCGGCCCGGGCGAGCTGGGCGTCGAGGGTGTCGTCCCACCACAGGTGGTAGGTGTCCACCACCACGCCCACCTGGTCGGCGGGGAACCGCTCGGCCAGATCAAGGGCCTGGGCGAGGGTGGAGACCACGCACCGGTCCGCCGCGTACATCGGGTGCAGCGGTTCCAGGGCCAGCCGGACGCCCCGTTCGGCGGCGTACGGGGCCAGTTCGGCGAGCGCGTCGGCGACCCGCTCCCGGGCGCCGGGGAGGTCCCGGCTGCCGGGCGGCAGCCCGCCCGAGACCAGGACCAGGGTGCCGGTGCCGAGGGTCGCGGCCTCCTCCACGGCGGCCCGGTTGTCCGCCAGGGCCGCCCTGCGCTCCGCCGGGTCCTCGGCGGTGAAGAAGCCGCCCCGGCACAGGCTGGTGACGGCCAGCCCGGCGTCCCGTACGAGGCGGGCGGCGGCCCCCGGCCCGTAGGCGCGCACCGGTGCCCGCCACAGGCCGACGCCCCGCAGGCCCGCCCGGGCGCAGCCGTCGGCCAGTTCGGGCAGTGACCACTGGCGGATGGTCTCCTGGTTGAGGCTCAGGCGGGCGAGGAGGGGCGCCTCGCTGCTCGTCACGGGGCGCTCGCCTCCTCGGCGCCGTGGACGGCCAGCAGGGCGCGCATCCGCGCGGCGGCCAGGTCCGGGTCGGGGAACAGGCCGAGGGCGGCGGCGAGTTCGTGGGCGCGACGCAGGTGGGGCAGGGAGCGGGCCGCCTGCAGGCCGCCGACCATGGTGAAGTGGGACTGGTGCCCGGCCAACCAGGCGAGCAGCACCACGCCGGTCTTGTAGTAGCGGGTGGGGCGCCGGAAGAGGTGACGGGCCAGGGGGACGGTCGGGTCCAGGACGGCGCGGAAGCCGGCCGGGTCGTCGGCGTCCAGGCGGCGGACCGCCGCGGCGGCCAGCGGGGCGAGCGGGTCGAAGACGCCCAGCAGGGCGTCGCTGAAGCCGTGGGCGTCGCCGGCGATGAGTTCCGGGTAGTGGAAGTCGTCGCCCGTGTAGCAGCGCACTCCTCGGGGGAGCCTGCGGCGCAGCCGGACTTCCCGGGAGGCGTCCAGGAGGGAGACCTTGACGCCGTCCACCGCACCGGGGTTGTCGGCGATGATGCCGAGGAGCGTCTCGGTGGCGGCGTCGAGGTCCGGGCCGCCCCAGTAGCCGGCCAGCGCCGGGTCGAACATCGGGCCGAGCCAGTGCAGGATCACCGGTCGGGTGGTCTGGCGCAACAGGTGCCCGTAGAGGTCGCGGTAGGTGTCCGGGCCGGCGCCGAGCGCGGCGAGCTGACGGGAGGCCAGCAGGACGGGCTGGGCCCCGGCGTCCTCGGCCAGGGCGAGCTGTTCCTCGTAGGCGGCCCGGACCTCCGCCAACGTGGCTCCGGCCGCCGGGAGTTGATCGGTGCCGGTGCCGCAGGCCAGGCGTCCGCCGACCGCGCGGGCCTCGGCGGCCGTGCGGCGGATCAGTTCGGCGGCGCACGGCCAGTCCAGGCCCATGCCGCGCTGCGCGGTGTCCATCGCCTCGGCCACGCCCAGCCCGTGCGCCCAGAGGTGGTGGCGGAAGGCGAGGGTGGCCTCCCAGTCGAGGGCGGCCGGGCCGTCGGGGGTGGTGTCGGCACGCGGGTCGGCGACCACGTGGGCGGCGGCGAAGACCCTGCGGGAGCGCGGCTGCGGGGTCCTCCCGGAGGGGGCCTGGGGTGCCGGGACGGTCACCGGGTCAGCTCCGGTACGGGCAGCCGGCGGCCCTCCGCCGAGGAGCACAGGCCCAGTTCGGCGAGTTGGACGCCGCGGGCGCCCGCCCAGAGGTCCCAGTGCCAGGGACCGTCGGCGACCACGTGCCGGAGGAAGAGCTCCCACTGCGCCTTGAAGGCGTTGTCGAACTCGGCGTTGTCGGGCACCTCCTGCCACTGGTCGCGGAACGGCTCGGTGGACGGCAGGTCGGGGTTCCAGACGGGTTTGGGGGTGGTGGCGCGGTGCTGGACGCGGCAGCGGCGCAGCCCGGCGACGGCGGACCCCTCGGTGCCGTCGACCTGGAACTCCAGCAGTTCGTCGCGGTGCACCCGGACCGCCCAGGAGGAGTTGATCTGGGCGAGGACGCCGCCGTCGAGTTCGAAGAGGGCGTAGGCCGCGTCGTCGGCGGTGGCCTCGTAGGGGGCACCGGACTCGTCCCGGCGGCGCGGGAGGTGGGTGGCCACCCGGGCCTGGACGGCGCGGACCGGCCCGAACAGCTCGTGCAGCACGTACTCCCAGTGCGGGAACATGTCGGACGCGATGCCGCCGCCGTCCTCGGCGCGGTAGTTCCAGGAGGGGCGCTGGGCCGGCTGCCAGTCGCCCTCGAAGACCCAGTAGCCGAACTCGCCCCGCACGGACAGGACCCGGCCGAAGAAGCCGCCGTCCAGGAGGCGGCGCAGTTTGCGTAGTCCGGGCAGGAAGAGCTTGTCCTGGACGACGCCGTGTTTGACGCCGGCCTCCTGGGCGAGCCGGGCGAGGGCCAGGGCTCCGGCCAGGCCGGTGGCGGTGGGCTTCTCCACGTAGAGGTGCTTCCCGGCGGCGATCGCTTTCCGCACCGCCGGCTCGCGGGCGGCGGTGACCTGGGCGTCGAAGTAGATCTCGATGTCGTCGTCGGCGAGGACGGCGTCGAGGTCGGTGCTCCAGGTGAGGCCGTGCCGGTCGGCCAGCGCCCGGACCCGCGGCGCGGAACGACCGACGAGCACCGGTTCCGGCCAGATCACCGTGCCGTCGTCCAGCGGGAGTCCGCCCTGGTCGCGTAGGGCCAGGAGGGAGCGGACCAGATGCTGGTGGTGGCCCATGCGCCCGGTCACGCCGTTCATGGCGATGCGTACGGTCCTGCGGGTCACGGCCCGACCTCTCTCGCGCTCGGCGGGTGGGATGGGTGCGGGGCAGTACGGCGGAGGGGTGCCTGTGGACGGTGAGCGCTTTCCCCGAGAGGGACGCTAGCCTGCGTGGCAGGTCGCCAACAAGGGTGCCGCTCGGCGGTCGTTGAGGCGTTCGGGAGGGTGTGATGGCGGTGGCGGAGCGGGAGTGCGTCGTCGACGCCCCGAGGGGGATGCGGCCGGCGTTCGCCACCCTCGGGGTGCCGGGGATGCCGGTGGGCGACGTGGTGCGGCTGGCCGTGGCGTGCGGCTATCAGGGGGTGGAGCTGCGGGCGCACCCCGAGGAGCCGGTGCATCCGCTGCTGGGTGTACGGGAACGGGCGGCGGTGCGCGGCCAGTTCGCCGACGCGGGCGTGGAGGTCCTGACCGTCGCCGGGTACGCGAAGGTCGCGGCGGAGTGTTCCGACGCCGCGGCGGAGGCGGAGCTGGCGCACGAGCTGGCCGAACTGGTGCTGCTGGCCGCCGATGTGGGGGCCCGGTACGTCCGGGTCTTCCCCGGTGGCGGCGGCCGTCCGGCGGAGCGGGCGGAGGCGGACGCGGTCCGGCGGCTGGCCGCGGTGGCGCCGCTGGCCGCGGAGCGCGGGGTGCGGGTGCTGCTGGAGACCCATGACTCGCACCGCACCGGTGTGGCGGCGGCCCGGATCCTGGAGGCGGTGGACGATCCGCACGTGGGGGCGGTGTGGGACGTGCTGCACAGCTGGCTGGGTGGGGAGGCGCCCGCGGTGACCCGGGCCGCGCTGGGCCGGCATCTGGGGTATGTGCAGGTCAAGGACGTGGCGTCGGCAGCTGATCTGACGCCGCTTCGGCTGGGGGCGGGGGTGCTGCCGCTGCCGGAGGTGGTGGCGGCGCTCGGGCCGGGGGCCGGCGGGTGGCTGTGCTGGGAGTACGAGAAGCGGTGGTATCCGCGGGCGGCGCAGCTCCCGGGACTGCTGACGGCGGGCCGGGCCTACCTGGCGCGGCTGCTCGACGGGACCGACGGGCGGGACGGGCACGGCAGCCGGGGCGGGGCCGCGGGCGGCGGCTGACCGGCCGGGCGCCCCTCCGGCGGACGTCCGGGGCGGCTTTCGCCCTCGCCCCGGCCGGGCCCCGGCCGCCGCGCCGCGGGGGCCCGCACCACACCGCGGCCCGGCCCGCAATCGCTGGGCGGCGCCGTGCTGCGCCGTCGTTGACCGGCAGGTGTTTTCCGGCTATCCGTGTCTCCTTGGAAGTTTCCTTCACATGTTCGAGGAAGCCCCCCGGAAGGAGCGCAGATGCACTCCAGACGTACCGTCCTGACCACCGCCGCCGCGGCGGCCGCGGCCGCCACCCTGGGCACCGACGCCGCGCACGCCGCCCCCTCCCCCACCGCACCGCCCTCGCGCGCCACCCTGGACCGGCTGCGCCGGCTCGTCTCCCGGATGACACCGGAGGAGAAGGCCGGGCAGCTCTTCGTGATGCGGGTCTACGGGCACTCCGCGACCGACCCCGACCCGGCCGACGCCGAGGCCAACCGCAAGGAGCTCGGCGTCTCCAACGCCGCCGAGCTGATCGCCGCGTACCACGTCGGCGGGATCATCTACTTCGGCTGGGCGCACAACACCCGCGACCCGTACCAGGTCGCCGAGCTGTCCAACGGCATCCAGGAGGCCGCCGCCGACCTGCGGGTCCCCGTCCCGGTGCTGATCTCCACGGACCAGGAGCACGGGATAGTGGCGCGGATCGGGGCGCCGGCGACGCTGCTTCCCGGGGCGATGGCGCTGGGCGCCGGCGGCTCCGTCGAGGACGCCCGCACGGCCGGGCGGATCTCCGGGCAGGAGCTGCTCGCGATGGGCGTCCGGCAGGACTACGCGCCGGACGCCGACGTCAATGTGAACCCCGCCAACCCGGTCATCGGCGTACGGTCCTTCGGGGCCGACCCGCAGGCCGTGGCCCGTATGGTCGCGGCCCAGGTGCACGGCTACCAGGGCGCGGGCGTGGCGGCCTGCGCCAAGCACTTCCCCGGGCACGGCGACACCGACACCGACAGCCACATCGGGCTGCCGTACATCCACCACTCCGCCCAGGAGTGGGAGCGGCTGGACGCGCCGCCCTTCAAGGCGGCGATCGCCGCCGGGATCGACTCGGTGATGACGGCGCACATCGTGGTGCCGGCCCTCGACCCCAGTGGCGACCCGGCGACCCTGTCCCGTCCGATCGTGACCGGGATCCTGCGGGAGCGCCTCGGTTACGACGGGGTGGTGGTGACCGATTCGCTGGGCATGGAGGGCGTCCGGGTGAAATACGGGGACCACCGGGTGCCGGTGCTGGCGCTGAAGGCCGGGGTGGACCAGCTGCTGAACCCGCCGGACCTGTCCGTCGCGCACGGCGCGGTCGTCCGGGCGCTGCGGGACGGGGAGCTGGACGAGCGGGAGATCGACGCCAAGCTGCTGCGGATCCTGCTGCTGAAGGAGCGCCGGGGGCTGTTCGCCGCCCCGTACACCTCCCGGCAGCAGGTGGACCGGGTGGTGGGGGTGCGGGCCCACCGCGCCGCCGCGGACCGGATCGCGGACCGCACCACGACGTTGTTGCGGAACGACGACGGGCTGCTGCCGCTGTCCCGGCGGCGGACCGGCCGGCTGCTGGTGGTGGGGGTGGACCCGGACGCGCCGTCCGGCACCGGCGGCCCGCCCACCGGGGTGCTGGCCGAGGAGCTGACCCGGCTGGGCTTCGAGGCCACCGCGCTGTCCACCGGGATGGCGCCGTCCCGGGCGGTGATCGCCCGGGCGCGGCGGGCGCTGGCCGGGCGGGACGCGGTGGTGGTGGCCACGTACGACGTCACCGCGTCGTCGGCGCAACGGACGTTGGTCGCGGAGCTGCTGGCCACGGGGAAGCCGGTGGTGCAGCTGGCGGTCCGCAATCCGTACGACATCGCCCTGTTGGACGAGGTGCCGGCGGCGCTGGCGAGCTACTCGTGGACCGATGTGGAACTGCGGGCGGCGGCCCGGGTGATCGCCGGGCGGCGGGCTCCGGTGGGCCGGCTGCCGGTGCCGATAATGCGCGCGGACGCGCCGCAGACCGCGCTGTACCAGATCGGACACGGGCTGCGGTACTGAAGCCGGGGCATCGGGGCCCGGTGGGTGTGCGCCCTCCGCTCGGACGGAGGGCGCACACCCGGCGCAGCACGTCGCACACGGGGCGCCCCGGATGCGACGCGGTACGGGCCTACGGCCGCAGGGTCATGTGCGGGGAGAGCTCGGGCCGGTCGAGGGCGTTGTTGTCCGGGGCCTGGGCGACGGCCCGGCCGCCCGCGGGCACCGGCAGGCCGGCCCAGCCGAGGAGTTCGGCGGTGGCCTTGGTGCGGTCGGCGTCCTTGAGCTTGGCGATGTTGGCGCCGTGGTTGCCGCCGGGGACGGTGAAGAGGTACGAGTCCTTGGCGCCGCGGCCGAGTTCGAAGTGCTTGGCGCTCCACGGGTCGAACTGCCCGTTGACGAACATCATCTGCGTGGCGTGGTGCCGGACCCAGCGGTCGACGTCCGGCATGGCGCGCCGGTCGAACCGCATCGGGATCTCGCGGGGCACGAAGCTGCGGGAGTTGTTGATACCCGGGTAGCGCAACAGGCCGCGCAGGTTGGGGTAGTGGTACTTGGGCTCACCGAGCTGGGTGCCCGCCTGGTAGTAGTACGGCTGGAACTTCTCCATGCCCTGGTCGGTGTAGGAGTCGAAGCCGCCGACCTTGTCGATCCAAGTCCACAGGGCGTCGGTGGTGACGGTGGGCGCGGGCACCTCCGCGCAGGCGGTCTCGGCGGGCTGGTACTGCCAGAAGCCGAAGACCAGGTCGGTGACGAGGACTTCGTAGGCCCGGTCGGCGTTGCCGACGAGGGTGAAGGTGCGCTTGTTCTCGCCGGCCCACTTCTCGTAGCGGTTGACCATCTCGTCGCGGCGGAGCAGCGCCTCGCGCTCGACCTTCCCGACGGCGGCGCGGCACTCGGGGGTGCCGACGGTCGCGAAGAAGCGGTCGTAGGCGGCGGTGTCGTCGCGGTCGGTGTTGTTGGGGGCGACGTAGGCGACGGTGCCGTTCATGTCGTGCGGGAAGAAACGGCGGTAGTAGGTGGCCGTCATGCCGCCCTTGCTGCCACCGGTGGCGATCCAGTTCTTGGGGTAGAGCGTGTGCAGCGCCTGGAAGATGCGGTGCTGGTCGGTGGCGGCCTGCTGGATGTCCAGCTTCTTCCAGTCGGTGGGCACCGGGCGGGACGGGGTGAAGTAACGGTACTCCAGGGAGACCTGGTTACCGTCGACGATCTTGGTGGGCTCGCTGCGGGACGGGGTGGTGCTGACGTTGTAGCCGGAGGTGAAGAACACCGTGGGGCGGTCCACCGACTTGTGCAGCAGGGTCAGCCGCTGCTGGAACGTGCCCTTCTCCGGGTGCCGGTGGTCGACCGGCTGGGTGTAGTCGAGGACGAAGTAGCGGTAGCCGTCGACCGGCTTCTCCTCGATCAGGCGCATCCCGGGGATCGCGAGGATCCGGTCCTTGATGTCCGGGCCGCCCGGTCCGGCGGCGGTGGCCGCCCCTGCCGGTGCGCTGACGCTCGTCGCACATAACAGTACGGCGAGCGTCAGCAGTCTCCTCTTGCCCTTGCGCATGGGCCCTCCCCTTGGGTGTCGAAAGGTCGGGCCGAACCTATCTGCGCGGCGGGGCCGCCACCAGCCCCCATTGGGGCGCAGCGGATCATCCGCGGTCATGCCGCCAGAAGGTTCTCCGCGGCCTCGCGCAGTGCCGCCCTGATGGCGCGGGGGTCGTCGAGGGACCCGGAGCGCGACGCCGGCACCGCCGGGGCCGGGGAGATCCTCACCTGCCTGGCGTGGGACATGGTGCTCTGAAGCGCGCCCGCCGCCGCACGGGGCCACGGGCCCTCGCGGCGGCGGAAAACCCTTTCGGGCGGCCTCGCGGTGCCTGGTACGGTGGCCGCGGCAGTGATCCTTCGCAGAGGAGTCCAGACATGGTGGGTGACGACGACATCTCCGGGTGATCCCCGGATCCGATCGACCACCGGCAGGCGCACCGTTGGCAGTGCGGCCGTTGTGGTCATCTCGCCGTCCCCTTTTCCCTGTCTCCGGCGCAGTGCCCTTCGCACGGCGGTTTCCGTATCTCGGTGATTTCCGTATCTCGGTGGTCTCCGCATCACGGTGGTCTCCGCATCACGGTGGTCTCCGAATCACGGTGGTCTCCGAATCACGGTGATTTCCGTATTGCGGCGGTCTCCGTATCGCGGTCGCCCCATGGAGCGCCCTGCCCGCTTTTCCTCATGAGGTCATCTCCATGTCCGACGCTTCCGTCATCTGCTCCCAGCTGACCTTCTCCTGGCCCGACGACACCCCGGTCTTCGCGGGCCTGTCCTTCACCGTGGGCGCCGGCCGTACGGGCCTGGTGGCGCCCAACGGCTCCGGCAAGAGCACCCTGCTGAAGCTGATCGCCGGTGAACTGCACCCCGCGGCAGGGTCGTTGAGCGTGCACGGCACGATCGGCCACCTCCCGCAGACCCTGCCCCTGACCGGCGAACCGACGGTGGCCGAGGTCCTGGGCGTCGACGCGGTGATCCGCGCCATCGACGCCGTCGAGTCCGGCGACGTGCGCGAGGAGCACTTCACCACCATCGGCGACGACTGGGACATCGAGGAGCGCACCCGCGCCCAGCTCGACCGGCTCGGCCTCGCCCACCTCGCCCTCGACCGGACCCTGGGCACGCTCAGCGGCGGCCAGATCGTCAGCCTCGGTCTGGCGGCGCAGCTGCTCAAGCGCCCCGACGTGCTGCTGCTGGACGAACCGACCAACAACCTCGACCTGGAGGCCCGCCACAAGCTCTACGACGTGCTCTCGGAGTGGAACGGCACGCTGCTGCTCGTCAGCCACGACCGGGCCCTGCTGGACCGCATGGAGCGCATCGCCGAACTCGACCGCGGTGAACTGCGGCTGTACGGCGGTGACTTCACCCAGTACGAGCAGGCCGTACGGGCCGAGCAGGAGGTCGCGGAGAAGAACGTGCGCAACGCCGAGCAGGAGCTGAAGCGGGAGAAGCGCGAGCTGCAGCAGGCCCGTGAGCGGGCCGACCGCCGCGCGAGCAACGCCGCCCGCAACCTCAAGAGCGCCGGCCTGCCGCGCATCTTCGCCGGGAACATGAAGCGCGGCGCCCAGGAGTCCGCCGGCCGGGCGGGCCAGATGCACGCCACCCGCGTCCACGAGGCGCAGGCCCGGCTCGACGAGGCGGGGCGCGCCCTGCGGGACGAGCAGCGGCTCGTCCTGGAGCTGCCCGACACCGACGTCCCCGCCGGACGCACCGTCGTCCTGGGCGAGCGGATGCAGATCCGCCGCGGCGGGCGGGAACTGTTCGCGGCGGACGGCGTGGACCTCACGATCCGCGGGCCCGAGCGGATCGCGCTCACCGGCCCCAACGGCGCGGGCAAGACGACCCTGTTGCGGCTGCTCTCCGGCGACCTCGTCCCGGACGGCGGGAACATCAGGCGCGCCGACGGACGGATCGCCGTCCTGTCGCAGCGGCTGGACCTGCTCGACCCGGACCGCACCGTGGCCGAGAACTTCGCGGCGTCCGCCCCGCACCGGCCGGAGGCGGAGCGGATGAACCTGCTCGCGCGCTTCCTGTTCCGCGGCCCCCGGGCACATCTGCCGGTGCGCGTGCTCTCCGGCGGCGAACGCCTGCGCGCCACGCTCGTCTGCGTGCTGTGCGCCGAACCCGCCCCGCAGCTGCTGCTGTTGGACGAGCCGACGAACAACCTCGACCTGGTCGGTGCGGGCCAGTTGGAGAGCGCCCTGGCGTGCTACCGCGGCGCGTTCGTGGTGGTCAGCCACGACGAGCCGTTCCTCGAACGGATCGGCGTCGACCGGTGGCTGCGGGTCGCCGACGGCGAGTTGACGGAGACCGGGGCACCGCACGCCTGAGCCGCCGCCGTGCCGCCCGCGCCCACGCCCGAGGTTTCGCACCCGGTGGGCCCAGAGACGACCACGACGGACGGATCGCCATGCACCCCCCTGCGCGGAACTGCTAGGGCCTGGGGCCGGCGTGGCGGCCGGCCACGACCGCTGGCTGCGGCGGCGCTGGGCGGGCCGCGAGATCCGGTTGAGTGCCGCTAAGGGCGGGCCCGGCGGCCCCGACGGCGCTCCTTGCGAGCACCCGGGTCACCCGTCAAGATGGTGACGTGAACCTGGATCATGTCTTTGTGTGCGGCAACCCGGCGCTGGACTTCGCGGCCACGCTCCGGGCCCGCCGCACGGCACGGTTCGAGATGTTCGCGACGCCGGACCTCCTGGACATGTGGTACCTGGAGTCCGGCCTCGTCGACTCCGTCTCGCCCGCCCGGCGGGCCGACGTGGAACGGGCCACGACCGTACGGGAAGCCGTCTACCAGCTGATCACGGCCCGGCGCCGCGGCACCGACTTCGACGACGAGGCGCTGGCCGTGGTCAACGACGCGGCCCACCGGGCCCCCGCGGCGCCCCGGTTGACCCACTCCGGCCGCTGGACGGCGGCGACGCAGCGCGAGGCGCTGTCCGCCGTCGCCCGGCACGCGGTGGAACTGCTGAGCGGCCCGGACGTCCCCCTGCTCAAGGAGTGCGGCAACCCCGAGTGCACCCGCGTCTACATCGACCGCTCGCGCGGCAGCCGGCGCCAGTGGTGCGGCATGGAGTCCTGCGGCAACAAGATCAAGGCCGCCGCGTACCGCGCCCGCAGGAAGACCGCCGCCACCACGGGGTGACGGCGGACCCGACCATGACCCGTCGGGCAGGGCCTAGGACACCGTGACCGGCTCGCCCCCTGCCTTCGGCGGGGGTGCCCCCATCTCGCCGGTGAAGGTCCGCCACAGCTCGGCGTAGCGGCCGTCGCGGGCGAGGAGTTGGGCGTGTGTGCCGTCCTCGATGATCCGGCCGCGGTCGAGCACCACCACCCGGTCGGCGCGGGCGGCCGTGCTGAGGCGGTGGGCGACGATCAAGGTGGTGCGGGCGCCGGAGCCCGCCGTGGAGCGACGGGCAGTGCGCGCGTGAGCGCTCGATGAGGGGTGGTGGTCGGGTGACGGGTGGGCGGCGCGGCGGCCGGCGAGGCGGTCGGTGGCCTGGTTGACGACGGCCTCGGTGGCCAGGTCCAGGGCGGCGGTGGCCTCGTCGAGCAACAGCACGTCGGGGTCGGTGAGTTCGGCCCGGGCCAGGGCGAGCAGCTGGCGCTGGCCGGCGGAGAGGTTGCGGCCGCGCTCGGCGACCTCGTGGAGGTAGCCGCCGTCGAGGGTGGCGATCATGGCGTGCGCGCCGACGGCCCGCGCGGCGGCCTCCACCTCGGCGTCGCTGGCGTCCGGGCGGCCGTAGGCGATGGCGTCGCGGACCGTGCCGGGGAAGAGGTAGGACTCCTGGGGGACGACGCCGAGCCGGCGGCGGTAGCCGGTCAGGTCCAGCTCGCGCAGGTCGGTGCCGTCGATCCGGACCGCGCCGGAGGTCGGGTCGTAGAAGCGGGCGACGAGCTTGACGAGGGTGGACTTGCCGGCGCCGGTCTCGCCGACGAAGGCGACGGTCTGCCCGGCGGGGATGGTGAGGTCGATGGCGGCCAGGGCCTGCTCGTCGTGGTCGCCGTAGTGGAAGTGCACGTCGTCGAAGGCGAGGTCGCCGCGCAGCGCGGTGACCGGGCGGGGCTGCTCGGCGGCCGGGGTGGACGTGGGCTGGGCGAGGAGTTCGCGGATCCGGCCGAGCGAGACGGTGGCCTGCTGGTAGCCGTCGAAGACCTGGGAGAGCTGCTGGACGGGGGCGAAGAACAGGTCGATGTAGAGGAGGTAGGCGACCAGCGCGCCGACGGTGAGGGTGTGCCCGCCGATCCGGTCGGCGCCGACGATCAGGACCAGGGCGGACGCCACCGACGACAGCAGCTGGACGAACGGGAAGTAGACGGATATCAGGAACTGGCCGCGCACCCGGGCCTGTCGGTAGGCGTCGCTGTGCGCGGCGTACCGCTCGGCGCCGCGCCCCTCGCGGCGGAACGCCTGGACGATCCGCAGTCCGGCGACGCTCTCCTGGAGGTCGCCGTTGACGGTGCTGATCCGCTCGCGGGCCAGCTCGTACGCCCGGACGCTGCGCTTGCGGAAGACGTACGTGGCGAGGACCAGCGGGGGGAGGGTGGCGAAGACGACCAGGGCCAGCTGGACGTCGAGGGCGAGCAGGGCGAGCAGGATGCCGAAGAAGGTGAGCACCGAGACGACGGCGGTGACCAGGCCGGTCTGGAGGAACGTGGACAGCGCGTCCACGTCGGTGGTCATCCGGGTCATGATCTTGCCGGTCAGCTCGCGCTCGTAGTAGTCCAGGCCGAGGCGCTGGAGCTGGGCGAAGATCTTCAGGCGGAGGGAGTACAGGACCCGTTCGCCGGTGCGGCCGGTCATGCGGTTGGCGCCGATCTGGGCGACCCACTGGGCGGCGACCACGGCCAGCGCGAGCCCGGCGGCGGTCCAGACGCCGGCCAGGATGCCGCGCCGGACGCCGTCGTCGATGCCCTGCCGGATGAGGACCGGCAGCAGCAGCGAGGCGACCGCGTCCACGGCGACCAGCAGCAGGGCCAGGACGAGCGGCCGGCCGAAGCCGTGCAGCAGCCGGCGCAGGCCGTAGGAGCGCTCGGCGCGGACGGCGGCGGCCTCGTCGACGTCCGGGGTGTCGGTGGCCGGCGGCAGCGCGGCGACCTGGGCGAGGAGTTCGGGGGTGGCCGGGCTGCCGGCCAACGCGGCGGCGATGCCGGGGCCGGCGGCGGTGGCGGCGCGGGCGGCGGTGCCGGCCGCGCCCTGCTCGGCCTCCTGCTCGCGGCGGACCCACAGCTCGGGGGTGATGCCGCCGGTGGCGGCGGTGGCGAGGGTGGGGTCGACGGGCTCGTCCTGGTCGACGTCGACCAGGGCTTCGCGGCGGTGCGGGACGGCGTCGCCGGGGTGCGGCCGGTCGCCGACCGGGCCCGGCGTCAGCAGGCCGGTGGTCCCGGACGCGGCGTACTCGCCGTCGAAGTGCCCCGCGCTCTCGGCTCCTCCCCCGCGTTCCGCTCCGTCCGAGCGGGGGGACTCCCCCGCGCGGGGGCGATTCCATCCGGCGAGTTCGCCCGCCGGGTCGTGCGGGACGCCGCCCAGTTCCTCCGGGTCGGTCAGCAGCCGGCGGTAGAGGGCGCAGCGCTCGGCCAGCTCCTCCTGGGTGCCGAGGTCCACCAGCCGGCCGCCGTCGAGGACGGCGACCCGGTCGGCGAGCGCCAGGGTGGAGGCGCGGTGCGCGATCAGGAGCGTGGTGCGGCCGGCCATGACGCCGCGCAGCGCCTCGTGGATCTCGTGCTCGACCCGGACGTCGACGGCGGAGGTGGCGTCGTCCAGGACCAGCAGCCGGGGGTCGGTGAGGATGGCGCGGGCCAGGGCGACGCGCTGGCGCTGGCCGCCGGAGAGGGTCAGGCCCTGTTCGCCGACCTTGGTGTCGTAGCCCTGGGGCAGCTCGGATATGAAGCGGTCGGCCTGGGCGGCGCGGGCGGCGGCGCGGATCTGCTCGTCGGTGGCCTCGGGGTGGCCGTAGGCGATGTTGTCCCGTATGGAGTCGGAGAACAGGAAGCTGCTCTCGGGGACCAGGCCGATGGCGGCGCGCAGCGATTCCAGGGTGAGGTCGCGGACGTCGTGGCCGCCGACCAGGACGCGGCCGGCGGTGACGTCGTAGAAGCGGGGCAGCAGCAGCGAGACGGTGGACTTGCCGCTGCCGGAGGTGCCGATCACGGCGACCGTCTCGCCGGCGTCGATGCGCAGCGAGAACGCGTCGAGCACGGGGCGGACCGGCCCGCGGGCGGGCCCCTCGTCCGGGGCGGCATCGCCGGCCGCCTCGCCGCCGGCCGGGGCGTGGTGCGGGCCGTAGCCGAAGGTGACCCGGTCGAAGACGACGGTCGCTGGGGCGTCGGCGGGGAGGGCGTGCGCGTCCGGGTGCTCCTCTATGGTCGGCTCGGTGTCGATGAGCTCGTAGACCCGCTCGACTCCGGCGCGGGCCTGCTGGCCGACGGTGAGCATCATGGCCAGCATCCGGACCGGGCCGACCAGCTGCGCGAGGTAGGTGGAGAAGGCGACGAAGGTGCCGAGGGTGATGTGGCCCTGGGTGGCCATCCAGCCGCCGAGCGCCAGCATCGCGACCTGGCCGAGGGACGGGACGGCCTGGAGGGCGGGGGTGTAGCGGGAGTTCAGGCGGACCGTGCGCAGCCGGGCGGCGAACAGCCGGCGGCCGACCTCGCGGAGCTTGCCGGTCTCCTGCTCCTCCTGCCCGAAGCCCTTGACGACCCGGACGCCGGAGACCGCGCCGTCCACGACGGAGGCGACCTCGGCGGCCTGCCCCTGGGCGTACCAGGTGGCAGGGAAGAGGCGGGTGCGGCTGCGCCGGGCGATGAACCACAGGGCCGGGGCGACGGCCAGCACGATGACCGTCAGCAGCGGGGAGAGGATCGCCATCACGGCCAGCGAGATGACGAAGAGGAGGACGTTCCCGATCATCATCGGGAGCATGAACAACAGGCTCTGGATGAGCTGGAGGTCGCTGGTGGCGCGGCCGACGACCTGGCCGGTGCTCAGCTCGTCCTGCCGTCGCCCGTCGAGTCGGGCTATCGCGTCGAACATGCGGGTGCGCAGGTCGTGCTGGACGTCCAGGGCGAGCCGGCCGCCGTAGAAGCGCCGGAGGTAGGTGAGGGCGTAGACCACGACGGCGGCGACGATCAGGAGGGTCGCCCAGGGGGCGAGAGACCGCTCGTGCCGGACGATCACGTCGTCGATGATCAGCTTGGGGATCAGCGGGACGAGGGCCAGGACGGCCATCCCGGCGAGCGAGGCGCCGAGTGCCAGCACCACGTCCTTGCGGTACCGCGAGCAGTCCCGGGTCAGTCGCCGGGCCCAACCCTGTCGTGCCGTGTCCGTCCCCGCCACCCGATGCCTCCCATGCGTCGTCTGCCGCATGGAACCAACACCGGGGGCGGCCGATTTCATCCCGCCGTAACAAATCGGCGGGATGAAATCGGCCGCCCCCGGTGCGGGACCAAGCCAGGGTCAGGGCGTCGCCCTGGTGACCTCCAGCTCACTGAGGCCCGGACGGGGGGCGGGCTTGCCGCCGGGGGCGGGCCGGGTGTCACCGTGGACCACGACGCGGACGTAGCGGGCGGGGCTGCGGCCCGCGCCGCCGGTGCCGGTCCAGTGCCGGCCGTCCCGGGAGACCTGGACGGCGTAGGACGTCGGGCGGGTGGCGGTCCAGTGCGGGGTGATCCGGCCGACCGTGACGGTGCGGCCGAGGTCGACGGTGAGGGTGCCGTCGGCGGCGTCGGGGACCCAGGCGGTGGTGGCGTTGCCGTCGACCGCGGCGCCGGCGTACAGGCCGGGCTCCTCGGAGGTGGCGGTGGCGGTGGCGCACCGGGCGACGTCGGTGGTCGCGGCGAGGTCGGGGCGGCGGGTCTTGAGGACGGCCGGCACGCCGCGGCTGACCAGCTTGTCGCCCTCGGGGGTGGCGAGCGGCAGGGCGGGGCCGGCGGTGAGCCGGACCGTGGTCTGGTGGGCGCCGAGCGCGACGTCGAAGGTGCGGCCCTGCCAGTGCAGGCCGCGCAGGGTGACGCCGGCGGACAGCTGCGGCGGCAGCATCGGGTCCAGGCGGACCCGGTCCTCGGTCATCCGCAGGCCGGTCAGGCCGTGCGTGAAGACCTGGAGGAAGCCGCCCTTGCCGGTGAGGAAGTCCTGGGCGGGGCGGCCGGCGTGCGGGTCGCCGGCGCCGGCCTTCGCGCCGCGGGCCTCGGAGAACTCGTCGAACGGCCCGCGGACGAACGGCCTGATGGCGCGCTGGAGGTAGGTGTACGTGGCGCAGCCGGGTTCGCCCAGGGCGGCGGCGTCGATGGCGTGCACCGAGTCGGTCATGGCCGGGCCGTCGGGGTCGGTGCGGGCCGCGTAGTAGTCGAGGGTGGCGGCGGCCTGCTGCCGGGTCATCGGCCACTGCAGGGGGTACATCAGCAGCACCGTGTCGGCCTGCTTGATGGTCGTCCCCTTGTACCCGGCGTACTGCTCGAAGATCTTGCGGTTGCCGTCGTAGGGGATCCGCAGCTTGTCGGCGACGGTCCGCCAGGCCGCGGGGACCGGTTCGCCCAGGAGGGTGGCGGCGCGGGCGGCGTCGCGCAGGGCGGTGGCGGCGCCGGCGTTGGTGAAGACCGCGTCGTCGACGCCGTTGCTGTACTCGTCCGGGCCGGCCACGTTCTTGATCGAGTAGCTGCCGTCGGCGTTGCGGGTGGCGCGGGAGGCCCAGAAGTCGGCGATGCCCGACAGGACGGGCCAGCCGCGGGACTTCAGCCAGGCGGTGTCCTTGGTGGCGAGGTAGTACTGCCAGGCGGCCAGCGAGATGTCGCCCATGAGGTGGTTCTGGGTCTTGCAGTGCGGCGGGTCCCAGCTGTGGCACTCGGTCCACAGGTCGCCGCTGCCGCCGCTGGTCCAGGAGTAGAAGAGCCCCTGGTAGCCGAGGCGGCGGGCGTTGGCGCGGGCGGCGTCCCGGGTGCGGTAGCGGTAGTCGACGATCGACCGGGCGAGGTCGGGGTGGGTGGCCAGCAGCCCCGGGTACATCCAGGTCTCGGCGTCCCAGAAGATCTCGCCGGCGTAGTTGTCGCTGGTCAGGCCGGTGGGGCCGATGCTGTTGGTGCTGCCGGGGCGGGTCGCGGCCAGCAGTCCGTACTCCGCGGAGCGGACCCAGGACCGGAGCTCGGGCTGCCCGGCCACCTCGATGTCGCTGCGCCACAGCTGCTGCCAGGCGGCGCGGTGCCGGGCGGACAGCGCGGACCAGCCGCGGTCGGCGGCCCGGCGGGAGGCGGTCTCGGCGGCGGCGCGGGGGCCGCGGGAGGTGAGCGCGGTGTCCACGCCGACGTACTTGGTCAGCTCGTAGGAGTGGCCGCGGCGGACCGGGAAGGTCAGCCGCTGGTGGGCGCTGAGGGACTCGGCGGCGGTGGCGGCGGAGCCGGTGGCCCCGGCGCGCGGCCGGACGTCGGGGACGCCTGGCCCGGCGCGCAGGGTGGAGGCGACGGCGCCCGCGGTCCCGGTGCCGTCGGTGCGGAAGCCGACGGAGACCGTGCCGGGTCGCTCGGCGCGGGCACCGGGGGCCGGGCCGTCGGGGCGCAGCCGACGGGCGCCGCGGCCGTCGAGGGTGTCGGTGACGGTGCTCTCGCCGCTCCAGTGGGGCGTCATCCGCAGGCGGACCGCGGCGGTGTGCGCGTCGGCCCGGTCGGCGAGCACGTCGTAGACCAGGTCGGTGGCCCGGCCGTCGGCGGCGGTCCAGGTCAGCGAGGTGCGGACGAAGCCGCAGCGCAGCGAGAGGGTCTGCCGGTAGTGGCTGATCCGGCCCGGGGCGGTGGCCGAGGAGAACGTCTCGGCGTGCGGGCCACCGGCGGTGACGTCGAGGGTGGTCCAGGTGGGGAGGGCGGCTATCGCCTGGCGGCCCTGGAGGTCGGCCGGGCCCTTGGCGTAGAGGCCGGAGACGAAGGAGCCGTCGTACTCGGGGGTCTTCAGGGGCCAGCCGGTGGTGCCGCCGGGGGCTGCGTAGCCCATGCCGTTGGGCGGGACCCGCTGGCCGAGGTAGCCGTTGCCGACGTAGGCGTGGTGGCTGTCCTGGGGGTCGATGGCGGTGGCGGTGGGGGCCCAGCCGTCGGCGGTGCAGGAGGGCTGCGGGGCGGCGTCCGGAGCGGGCCGGGCGTCCGCGGCGGTCGCGGTGGCCGGGGCCAGGGCCGCTATCAGCGTGCCGGCGAGCAGGGCGGCGAGCGGCCCGCGCGGGCGGCGGGCGCCGCGCGGGCCGTCGGGAGGGCCGTCGGGAGGGGCGCTGGGTGGCTCGTGGCGTTCCGCGCCGTCGTGTCGCGCGGCCCGCTGCGGCGTCCGCTCCGTCTGATCCATGGTTGCTCCGTCCCCGCGCGGCCGGTACCGCGCTCCCAGGCACGGACCCAGCCTCGGCTCTGTCCAACGTCTGCGCACGCTACGGGCCGAAGATCCCCGCGTCACCGTTAAATGCACGATCCATCGATTTCCGGCCGCGACCATCGCTTTCCGGCCCTCCCGGAGCCCCGATTGGTCAAGACGGGCACGCGTACGGCACACTTTTAGACTGACCAGTCAGATCAAAAGGAGGGCTTGTGGAGACCACCCGCCAGGGGGCGGCCGTCAACGCCCGGGGAATCGGAGTGAAGGGCCCACGTGGGTGGGCCTTCAGAGGCGTCGAGATCGCCGCGGACCCGGGGTCGCTGATCGCGGTGGAGGGCCCGTCGGGCTCCGGCCGCACCTGCCTGCTGCTCGCGCTCACCGGACGGATGCGGATCACCGAGGGCCACGCCACGGTCGCCGGCCTCCCGCTGCCCAAGCGGATGGGAACGATCCGCGGTCGCACCGCGATCGCGCACGTGCCCGGCATCGCCGACCTCGAACCGGCCCTCACCGTCGCCGAGCACCTCCAGGAGCAGGCCCTGTTGGGCCACGGCACCCCGCTGTGGGGCCGCCGCCGCAAGGAGGCCACCCGGGCCCGGGTCGACGCCGCGCTGGCGACCGCCGGACTCGACCCGGACACCCTGCCCAAGGGGCTGCGGACCTGCGTCCGCGACCTGGAGCGGCTGGAGGCGCTGCGACTGTCGGTGGCGCTCGCGGTGATGCACCAGCCGCTCCTGCTGGCCGTCGACGACCTCGACCTCAAACTGTCGACCGACGAGCGGGCCGCGGCCTGGCAGATGCTGCGGGACGTGGCGCTGACCGGCACCACCGTGGCCGCGGTCGCCTCCGACGCCCCGGCGGACGCGCTGATCGTCTCCACCGCCGCGCCCGCCACCACCCCCCACACCCGCCAGCCCGAAACCCACGAGGAGGAAGCGGCGCATGCGTTCGCCAAGACTGGCCGCGCTTGAGCTCAGGCGCTTCGGCCGGGGGAAGCTCCCCCGGCTGGGCCTCGTCGCCCTGATGCTGATCCCGCTGCTGTACGGAGCGCTCTACCTCTGCTCCTTCTGGGACCCGTACAGCCGCCTGGACAAGATCCCGGTCGCCCTCGTCAACGAGGACCAGGGCGCCACCTCCGACGGCAAGAAGCTGACCGCCGGCGCCGACCTGGCCCGCAACGTCAAGGACAGCAAGACCTTCGACTGGGAGGAGGTCAGCGCCACCGACGCCGCCAAGGGTCTGGAGAAGGGCGACTACTACCTCTCGCTGACCGTCCCCAAGGACTTCAGCGAGCGGATCGCCTCCAGCGGCGGTGACGACCCGCAGACCGGTGCCCTCCAGGTCCGCACCAACGACGCCAACAACTACATCGTCGGCTCGATCTCCAAGACCGTCTTCTCCGAGATCCGCGCCAAGACCTCGTCGAAGTCCACCCGGGCCTTCCTCGACAAGATCTTCGTGTCCTTCTCCGACCTGCACGACGAGACCGCCAAGGCGGCCGACGGCGCCGGCAAGGTCGACGACGGCCTGGGCACCGCCCGCGAGAAGACCGGCGAACTGGCCGACGGGCTCGGCAAGTTGAACAAGGGCGCCGGGGACCTCAGCAACGGCGCGGGCAAGCTCGACAAGGGCGCCGGCGACCTCAGCAACGGCGCCGGCAAGCTCGACAAGGGCGCCGGCGACCTCAGCAACGGCGCCGGCAAGCTCGACAAGGGCGCCGGCGACCTCAGCAACGGCGCCTCTCAGGCCGCCGCAAAGGCCAAGGAGCTCAGCCAGGGCGCGAGCCAGGTCGCGGACGGCACCCAGCAGCTCGTCGACCAGATCGGCGGCCTCGCCAAGAAGGACCTGCCCTACCTCAAGCAGCACGGCCAGGAGATCGCCGACGGCGCGCGGTTCGTCGTCAAGGTGACCGAGGACGTGGACGACCTGCTGTCCAAGCTCCCGGCGAACTCGTCCAAGGCCGCCACCCAGACGCGCAAGAACGCCGACGACGCCCAGGCGCTGTACGAGGCGCGGTGCACCGGTGGGAACACCGACGCCGACTGCGCGCGACTGAAGGGGGTCGCGACCGGCGCCGTCGCCGGGGCCGACCTGGCGGAGAAGGTCGACAACGCCATCGCCCACGCGGACTTCGGCCAGCTGCGCGCCAAGCTGCGCGAGGTCCAGCAGGGCGCCCAGATGGTCGCCGACCAGGTGCCGGACATCGTGAAGAACGCGGACGGCCAGCTCGCCAAGCTCAACCAGCTCAACGACGGCGCCCACAAGGTCGCCCAGGGCGCCGGTCAGTTCGCCGGCGGTCTCGGCACCCTCGCCAACGGTGCCGGCCAGCTCGCCGACGGCGCCGGCAAGCTCCACAACGGCGCCGGCGACCTCGCCAACGGTGCCGGCCAGCTCCACAAGGGCGCCGGCGACCTCGCCGACGGCGCCGGTCAGCTCGCCGACGGTGCCGGCCAGCTGCACAACGGCCTCGGTACCGCCCACGACGGTGCCGAGAAGCTCAGCGGCGGCCTGTACAAGCTCAAGGACGGCGCCAACCAGCTGGCCACCGGGCTGCACAACGGCGTCGCCAAGATCCCCGACTACGACAAGAAGGACCGCGACACCCGTACGGACGTGATGGCCGACCCGGTCAAGCTGGCCGCCAAGTCGATGCACAAGGCGCCCAACTACGGCACCGGACTCGCCCCGTACTTCATCCCGCTCTCCCTCTGGGTCGGCGCGATGGTCGCGTTCATGCTGCTGGCGCCGCTCGGCAAGCGGGCGCTGGCCGCGGGTGCGCCCGGCTGGCGGATCGCGCTCGGCTCCTGGCTGCCGGCCTTCGCCATCGGCGTCGTCCAGGTGCTGGCCCTGATGGCCGTGCTGCACTGGGCACTGGGCCTGGAGATGGAGCGCGCGGGTGCCACCATCGGCTTCCTGATGCTGGGCACCGCCTGCTTCACCGCCCTCATCCAGCTGCTGAGCGCCTTCTTCGGGCCGGCCGGCCGGGTGTTGACGCTGGTCGTCCTGATGCTCCAGCTGACGTCGGCGGGCGGCACCTACCCGGTGCAGACCAGTCCGGGCTTCTTCTCCTGGATCCACCCGTTCCTGCCGATGAGCTACGTCGTCGACGGCCTGCGCCGGCTGATCACCGGCGGTGACCTGGACGTCGTCTGGCAGGGCAGCATCGTGCTCGCCGCGTTCACGCTGGGCGCGCTGGCCCTCACCGCCCTCGCGGCCCGCAGCCGCCAGGTCGTGCGGATGAAGGACCTGCACCCGGAGCTCAGCCTGTGAGCACCCGCTCCGGCAAGGGGGGCGGCGCCATCTCCGGCGCCGCCCCCCGCCGTACCTCCACCCCCCGCCGCACCTCCACCCGCCGCCGGCTCTTCGACGCCGCCGTCACGCTCATCGCCGAACAGGGCTTCTCCGCCACCACGGTCGAGGAGATCGCGGACCGCGCCGGCGTCGCCAAGGGCACCGTCTACTACAACTTCAGCAGCAAGAACGTCCTCTACGAGGAGCTCCTGCGGGACGGCGTCGACCTGCTCGCCGACTCCCTGCGCACCGCCGCCGACGACACCGTCGCCCGCGGCGGCACCCGGGTCGACGCGCTCGACGCGATGATCCGCGCCGGCCTGGACTTCATCGCCGGCTCCCCCGCCCTCACCCAGCTCTACGTCGCCGAGCTCTGGCGCACCAACCGCAGCTGGCGCGCCACCCTCACCTCCGTACGGGGCCGCGCCCTGGCGGTCGTCGAGTCGGTGCTGCACGACGCCGTGCGCACCGGGGAGCTCAGCGACGAACTCGACGTCCCGCTCACCGCCTCGGCGCTGCTGGGGATGGTGCTGGTCGCCGCGCTGGACTGGCAGTCGTTCCAGCCGCAGCGGTCCGTCGAGGAGGTGCACGCCGCGCTGTCCCAGCTGGTGCAGGGACGGGTCGCGACGTGACCTGACGGGGTCGGTCCGCCAGGTGCCCGGGGGCCGCGCTTTTTCCCCCGGGTCCCCCTGCCCTCTCCACAGGCGAACCCACTACGCTTCCCCGACGTCGGTGAAGTCGACCGGAACGCGCGGCCCCGGCCCGGCCGTGCCGCGGCTATGACGACACGCCAGAACGGCGGGCACGGCCCGGCGACGCGACACGGAAGGGACCTCCATGACGGACTCCGCAACCGGCACCCCGAACGGGAACGCGGGCGCCGACCCGGGCGGCACCACGGGTGCCCCGCACAGTGCCGCGGGCGGCCAACCGCCGCTGCCGCCGCCGTACCCGCCGAGCACCGTCCCCGGCCGGCAACCCGGCGCCGAGGCCCCGCCCAAGGTGGTCCCGACCTCCGCCGACCACGCCCTGGAGATCGGCCGCGCCTACTTCCCGCCGGTCGGCTCCCCGGGCGGCCCGGTCTCGCTCCTGGTCCACGAGTTCGACGAGGGGTACCTCGTCCACGCCGGCTGGCCCGCTCCCGAGGACCCCACCGCACCGCCGGTCAGCCCGGGCGGCACCAACATCGTGATCACCAAGAGCAACGGCGACGTGACCACGGTCCCCAACTTCCCCCCGGAGTCCGCCATCGCGGTCTACCGGCAGTGGTACCGCCCCGGAACGGCCTGACGCACCGGGATCACCGGGATCGCCGGGATGCCGCCCCTCGCCCCCTCGCCCGTCGCCGCGGGCCGGGCGCCGGGGGCCGGGCGCCGGGGGCCGACCACGGTCCTCACCATGACAACCTTGTGACAGTAGGCATCTTGATGAAGAACCGACCCACGCGACTAGAATTCGCGTGAGGTCGCACATCATGTGACGAGCGTTGATCGGGGGGAAGAGGCCATGGCCGGCGATGGATTGCAGGCGGACATCCCGTCACTCAAGACGGGTGGCAGCAGCTTCACCGACATCGGCGAGCGCTACCAGTCCGCGGTCGACAGCCTCAAGAACGGCCTGACCGGCCTGGAGGGGACCGGCACCCCGCCCTGGGGCGACGACGACATCGGCTCCAAGTTCGGCGTCGTCTACGAGGGCCTGCGCGACGGCATGTACGAGTCGATGGGTCATCTCGCCGCCAAGCTCCAGGAGATCGGCGGCGCGCTCAACACCATGGCCGACAACCACGACGGCAACGAGGACTTCACCAACTCCTTGATGCAGCAGCACGTGGCCAACGCCGAGGCCGAGAGCCAGATGATCAGCAACTTCAAGGGACCCAACGTCTAGTCCGCGCACCCGGCCCGCGGCTCGGGCGCCGTCCGCCCGGCCCGCGGTCCCGTCCGCACCCCGCGCGTCCACGTCCCACGCGTCCACGTCCAGCGCCCTGTCTTCCGCTTCCCGCTCGCGGCCCGGCTGCCCTGCTGCCCTGTTCGCTTGTTGCCTCGCCGCCTCGCCGCCTAGTCGCCTAGTCGTCCTACGGGGGATTCCCAATGTCGCTCATGCTGCCGGACTGGCTGGAGTGGGTCCTCCAGATGCTCGGGTATGACTGGCCGACGGGCGACGAGGACAAGATGATCGAGTCCGCCGACCAGTGGCGGGCGTTCGCGAACGCGGTGGAACAGCTCCAGTCCGAGGGCGTCACCGCGGCCGGCAACGTCCTGTCGGCGAACACCGGCGACGGCATCGACGGCTTCGGCAAGACCTGGGAGAAGTTCTCCGACGGCGGCCACGGCTACCTCAACGACGCCCGCGAGGCCGCCGAACTGATCGCCTTCGCCATGGACGCCGGATCGGGGGTGATCATCGGGATGAAAGTCGCGGTGATCGCCCAGTTGGCGATCCTCGCGGCAGAGATCATCGCGGCCCAGGCGGCCGCGCCTTTCACGCTCGGCCTGTCCGAAATCGGGGCCGCGGGCGCGACCCAGGCCACCCGCCTCATCGTCCGCCGCATCCTCAAGGAGGCGCGGGACGCCCTGGTCGAAGCGATCATGAACACCGTCAAGCAGCCAGCCATGGACGCGCTGCAGGCGATGATCTCCGACGCCATCGCCCAGGGCGTCAACATGTCGTTCGGCGCCCAGAACGGCTTCGACGTCAACCGCAGCCTCAAGACCGGCGCCGAGACGGCCACCAACTCCCTCAAGAACACCGGCGAGAACTTCGGTACCAACTTCCGCGACGCGCTGGGCGGCAAGGCCGGACACCACGCCCGCGGCGGGCTGGACCACGCGGCCGGCCACGGTGGCGAGCACGGCGGCAGCGGGGAACACGGGAGCGGCGGCGAGCACGGGAGCGGCGGGGAACACGGGAGCGGGGAGCACGGCGGCTCCGGAAGCGGTTCGGAATCGGGGTCCGGTGAGCACGGCGGCTCCGGCTCCGGACGTCACTCCGACGCGGGCGAGGGCTCCGGCAGCAGCTCGGACGGCAGTTCCGGCTCGGGCTCCAGGCCGGGTGAACACGGCAGCGAGAACGGCTCCGGTTCCGGCTCCGGTTCGGGTTCGGGTTCGGGTGCCGGCTCGGATTCCGGTGGCGCGTCCCATACCCCGCGCCCCGGCGAAAGCCCCTCCACCACCCCCGACCACGCCAGCCCGCCCACGGATTCCGGCTCCGGCTCCCGTTCCGACTCCGGCCTCGGAGGCGACCACCCCAGGCCCACCGCCCAGCCCCTCCCGGATCCGGCGCACCGCTCCCCCTTCGACGAGGGCTACCAGGGCGGCCACGACTCGAACGGGGCGTCCCACACCCCCGATTCGGGCACCACCCCGGACTCCGGCCACACCCCGAGCTCCCACCGCCCCGACGGGGTGAGCACCCACCCGACGGCCGACCACACGCCCGACTCCGCACGTCCGGACTCGATCAGCACCCGGCCGACCGCCGACCACACGCCCGACGCGTCACCGTCGCACCCGGACGGGGTGAGCACGCACCCGACGCCGGACACCGCCCGGCCGGACTCCGTCAGCACCCACCCGACGCCCGACCACACCCCGGACGCGGCCGGTGCCCAGCCGGCACCCGAGCACCACGCCCCGGGTCCGTCCAACTCCCCGAGCCACGACGGGACTCCACACGGCGACCAGGGCTCCGGCGGCCCGCAGCCGTCCCCCTCCCCCGCGCCGTCCCCGTCACACGACGGTGACTCCGGCAGCAGCAACGGCCACGGCGACCCGTCCGGTTCCTCCGGCTCGTCGGGCGGCTCGGGCATGAGCGGCCGCCCCGCCATGCCGCACGCGAACGCGCCCGCCGCCCAGGGCGCACCCGTTCAGCACTCCGCGGGCCAGCCGTCCGTCCAGCACCGCGATCCGGCACCGGGCGACCCCATGCCGCGCGTCGGCGACGACCACGACCCGACCATGCGCACCCAGTCCGCCGACACCATGACCGCGCCACCGCCCACCCAGCACAACGCCGCGGACTCCGGAACCAACAGCACCGCCTCCCCCAACTCCCCGCACTCCGGGGCGACTTCACCACAGGGATCCCAGGGCACACCGCAGGGCACACCGCAGGGCGCCGGCCCGGCGATGGGCATGCCCACCGCCATGCCCTCCCACGGCGGCGGCGCGCCCGCGGCCGGTTCGGGCACCCCCAGTGCCGCCCCCTCCCGCCCGACCGCCGACGGTGGCGGCGGCGCGCCGAGCAACCGTCGCCCGGACGGGTCCCAGGCGATCCGCGACGTCACCCAGCAGCGCACCCCGGACCGCCCGGCCTACAACCCGCGACTGGACGGCCCCCGCCCCAACGCCACCGCGCCCGGCCCCAACCGCCGCCCGGACGGCACCCAGGCCGTCCACGACGCCACCCAACACCGCGCCCCGGACCGCCCGCCGTACAACCCGCGGCTGGACGGCCCCCGCCCCAGCACCGACCATCCGGACGCCCGGCACCCGAGCGACAACCACCCGGACAACCAGCGGCCCACCGACACCCACCGCCCGCAGGACCAGCGGCCGGAGGCCGGCCACGGCCCGACCCAGCGGCCGGAGGCCGGCCACGGCCCGAACCAGCGGCCGACCGACCCCACCCACCCACACCCGGACGCCAACCAGCCGCACCCCGACGCCGCTCACCCACGCCCGGACGCCAACCAGCCCCATGCGGACGCTCCGCGCCCGGACACCCACCGCCCGGACTCCCACTCTCCCGAGCGCCAGCAGAACCCTGGGCACCCGCAGAACCCCAACCCCCAGCACCCACAACAGCCCCACCAGCAGCAGGCCGCCCCTCACCAGCAGCCGCATCCCCAACAGCAGCCGCACCCTCAGCAGCACCAGCCTGCACCACAGCACCAGCCCCACCAGCCCACACCCCAGAGCCACCACCCACAGCAGCAGAATCAGCAGCACCACCCGCAACAACAACACCAGCCACAGCACCACCAGCAGCCCCAGCACCAGGCCCCGCAGCAACACCCCCACCAGAACCAACAGCAGCAGCACAACCAGCAGCAGCCGCAGGACCACCACCAGCAGCCCCAGCACCCGCAACAGCACCACCAGGACCCGGCCGCACCTCACCAGCAGCCGAGCATCCACGACGTCCGGGCCGGCCTGAACCACCACCCGGGCGGCCTGTATTCACCGTTCCCGCACGACCAGCAGGCGCTGGAACACCACTTCCCGCGGAACCCGGACGGCACCCCGCAGGTCCACGCCGACCCGTTCCAGCCATGGGCCAAGTACCAGAACGACGGCGGCCCGACCGTGCCCGGCCGCTCCAACAACTGTGCCGACTGCACCCGCTCCTTCATGGAGTCCTGGTACGGCAACCCGCAGGTCTCCGCGCCCCGTACGTACGACACCGACGCGCACGGCAACCTGGACCGCGCCAGCGGTGAACGGGACGGCACCCACAACATCCAGAACTGGGCGGGCACCAACTTCCGCAACTCGGGCCAGAACGCCCACGACAGCTACCACAACATCGCCCACGAGCTTCAGCAGGCGGGCCACGGCGCGGCCTCGGCCGTCCTGGTGACATGGCCGAAGAACCCGGACGGCTCGGGCGGCGGCGCCCACGTCTTCAACGCGGTCAACCACAACGGCAAGGTCGTCTGGGTGGACAGCCAGACGGGCCAGATCAGCCACCAGCCCATCCACACCCATGCCGCCGGCGTCTGGCACCTCACCCTCGACGGCGACCGCAAGCCCTTCGACCCCACCGCCGCCCAGCACAACCAGGGCCAGGGCCAGGCCCACCCCCAGCAACAACACCAGAACCAGCCCCAGCAGCAACCGCACCAGAGCCAGCACCCGCAACAGCACCAGCCGCAGCCGCAGCCGCAGCCGCAGCCGCAGCCGCACAACCCGTACACCCAGAACCCGCAGACCCCTCACCACCAGCAGCAGCCCCAGTACGGCCAGCACCAGTACGGCCAGCACCAGCAACAGCAGCACAACCCCTATCAACAGGCCCAGCCGCAGCACCCCCAAAACCCGTACCAGCAGCACCAGCAGCAGAACCCCTACCAGCAGCACCAGGGGCCGCAGCCCCACAACCCGTACCAACAACCGCACCAGGGCCAGCCCCAGCACCCGTATCAGCAGCAGCCGCACCAACAGCACCAGCCGTACCCGCAGCAGCACGCGCCGGCGCCGCACCAGCAGCCGCAACCCCACGTGCCGCAACAGCAGCACCCCCAACAGCCCCACCAGCAGCCCCAGTACGGCCAGCAGTACGGCGGCGGGCGCCACCCCGCGGGCGCACCGGAGACCCACCACGCCCCCGGCGACGGGCACGCCCCGAACGCCGAGCACCCGCGCCACGACGCACCCGGAACGACGCCCGAGCACACCCCGAACCCCACAGCGGACCACCACACAGCGGACCACCCCACAGCGGACCACCGCACTCCGGACCACACGGCGGACCACACCCCGGAGCAGCACTCCCCGGATCACCACGCGGCGGACCACCACCCCCAGGACCACGGCCCCGAGCACCCGGCACCGGCACACGCCGGCCCGGAGCATCCGCACGCCGCGGCCCCGCCGCGCAACCCCGGCATGCTCCCGCCGCCGGACCCGTCGGGCCACCCGCACGCGCCGGAGCCGATGGACCTGGACGAGCCGCACCACCCGCACGACCAGCACGACGCACATCACGGCGATCACGACGTGCACATGGCGGACGCCGACCACGACGCCGACCACGACCGGCGTCCGCTGCCGGACGCGGAGGACCCGCACCACAAGCACCTGGACCTCGAACCGGACTCCGAGCAGCAGTCGCTGCGCGAGCACGCGCCCGTCCACCGCATCGAGCTGGACCACGTCCACGACCGGATGCGCGACTGGGCGGAGGACGGACGGCTGTCCCACCTCCTGGAGGAGTCGCACCAGCGTCTGGCGGCGGAGCGGGCCGCGCTCAAGGACGGCGAGCAGCCCCCGCCGACCGCGTTCACGCACCAGGAGCTGGAGCACCACCTCGGCGAGGACTTCCGGCGGATGAACGACGGCGAGCGCATGGCGGTCGTCGCCACGCTCGCCCGTGTGAGCAGCGACTACCACGAGAGCCAGGGCGTCGGCCACAACCCGAACCACGACTCCCAGCCGTACGCCAACGCGGGCGACCGCGCGGACGGCACCCCGGACCCGGCCAAGTCCTCCGACCGGCCGGTGAGCGCGGAGTCACGCGAGAGCGCCAAGCCCAATTTCCCGATCAAGTACCGCAACGAGGGGGACGCGCCGAGCGACCTGGCGACCCTGCACGAGCGGCTCACCGGCAAGGCCAAGAAACCGACGGTGGCCGAGGTGCACGGCATCGTCGATTCCCTCGGCCGGCACAAGCCCGATTTCTCCGGAAAGAACTACGCGGTGGTCGAGGTCACCGATCACAAGGGCAACACCACCTATATCGTCGACTCCTCGGTGCCCGCCGACCGCAGCGGCGTGACCCCCCGGCACTCGGAGAAACACCTGCTGGACTGGGTGGAGCGGCAGAATTCGCTGCGGCCCGAGGGCGAGAAGTACCACGTCGCGAGCCTCTACACGGAACGAGAGCCCTGCGGCAAGGGACAGGGGCACGCGCATTGTTCGAGGCTGCTCGATTCCCATACGTCGATGCACGGAAAGCCGGTGTACTACAGCACGACGTACCGCACCGACCCGGAGGGCCTGGAATCGCGCGCGGCGGAGCGCGAGAAACAGCGTCAGAAGTACGCTTCCCAGATCGAGAAGGCGAATCAGATCCAGGACCAGGACGAACGCCGTGAAAAGCTCAAGTCGATCAGCCAGAAGATCAATAACGCGGTGAAGAAGGTGGAGTCGCCGGCCGAGCAGAGCATGACGGCCGAGATGGACGCCCACCTCAGAGTCGTGGGCCAGATCTGGGCAAAGTCAATGACGCACATCGTTCCCCCGCAAGAGAGCTCCCCGTGACAGAACCGACCGCCGACCAGCCCCTGCACACCGCCGACCAGGCCACCGCCCGCGTCCTGGACTGGTGGGAGAACCACCGCGGTGACGCGAGCCGGGCCGACCTCGTCGTGGACCGGGACCGGGCCGCCGCCGGGGCGGTGGTGCGGGAGGTGCACCGGCGGGTTCCCGGCAGCGTGCTGCTCGACGCGGCCGGGAAGTCGGCGGAGGGACTGCTCCGCGAACTGCTCGCCGAACTGGGCGTGTTGGAGAAGTGCCGCTACTCCTTCGCCTGGGGGCAGGAGATCAGGAGGCTCGGCCGGGACCACCTGGTGCTGATCGACCGCGCCCTCTCCGCCGGCCCCACCCGCCGTTCCGCCCAGCCCGGTCTGGTGGTGCAGCGCCTGGCCGAGCAGCTGCGCCTGACCACCGGCATCGGCGTGGTCCTCGCCGTGCCCCCGGAGCACAAGGTGCGCAAGGGGCGGATCACGCTGCGCCTCGCCGCCCCGGCCGCGGAGGCACCGCCGGCGTCGCCGACCGCGCTCCCCCTGCCCGTCCAGGCGCTCGCCTTCTCCGAGCCGCGCCGGGTCCCGCCGGCCGTATGGCGGGAGCTGATCAGCGCGGCCACCGCCGCCGGCCTCGCCGCGCCGGACGCGGGCACCGGAGCGGCAGCTGCCCCCGGGACCGAGGCGGAACTCCTCGCCCTGGCCGCGCAGTTCCCCGACCACCTCCGCTGCGTCGACGGCCACGTCGGTTTCCACGACGAGAGCACCGCCGAGGCGATCCGCCGGGCGCACGGCCCCGAGCTGCCGGCCGCCGTCGGCCGCCACCTGGTCGCCTGGCTGCGGGAGCGGGCGGCCGACTTCCGCCACCCCGACGGCTGGGCCGCCTCCGGGCCCCTCGGCCGCTACGCCGCCGACGGCATCGCCATGCACGCCGTGCAGGCGGGCCTCTTCGACGAGTTGGTCGGCGACGGGACGGTCGTGGCCCAGGTCCCGCCGGATGTCCTCGTCGACGCCGCGCACTGCGCCCACGACGGCTCGCTCCCCGGCGGCAACGCCGCCGCCGACGCCGTCCACCTCCGCATGTACGGCCTGTCCCGACCGCCCCAGCCCGCATGGGCGGCCTGGCTGCACCTGATGGCCACCGCCCGCAACGACACCGCGCTGGCGGACGGCATCGCCCGCTCGGGCGTCCGGCTCCCGTGGCGGACCCTGTGGACCCACTGGCGTCCCCCGGGCGGCTTCCACCACACGTACCTGCGCCCCGGCGTGCTCGACACCCAGTTCTCCGTACGCTGGCAGGGCGCTCCGGCCGTCCTCTCCGTCGGGGAGGCCGTCCACGTGTGGGATCTGGCGTCCGGTGGGCTCCTCGCCGGGCCCTGGGCCGCGGACGGCGACTTCCCCGCCGAGGCCCGGTCCGCCCTCACCTGGGCCGCCGGCAGCCATCCCGCCCCCGGGCCGGCCTCGGTCCGCGAGCTGCGCGCCGCAGCCGACACCGCGGACGGCTGGCGGGGCGCACTCGAAGAGCTTCTCCACACGTATCTGGACACCGGGTTCGCGCTCTCCCCCGATGCCCCGGCGCCGCTCGTGCTGTCCGGCGCGGGCGGGCTCCTCGCCGTCCAGCCGCGGCCGGGAGTGGGCGTCGACGCCCTCCAGCAGCCGGACGTCCAACTGCTCCTCGGCAACCTCACCGCCGCCGGCCCGGCCGCACCGGCCGACGCCCCGGCCCCCGCGCCGCGGGACCTCGCCGACATCTACGGCACCGGGGCGTACGTCACCACGGCCGCCGAGGACCTCCCCGAGGACCTCACCGACGCCACCGCCCGCCGCGTCCTGACCGGCACCGGCCTCCCCGGGTTCGACGACCAGGGCCTCGCCCTCCAGCCGTCCCACGAGGACCACCTCCAGGAGGTCCCGTGGCCGGAGGACCTCCCCGAACAACCCGACGAGGAAGGCCCGTTCCACCGCCTCGGCAGGTGGATGGGCGGTTATGTCGTCCTCGACGGCCCGACCGGGCACGTCCTGCGCCGCCCCGTCGAGTACGACGACCCCACCGCGGAGAACGGCGTGCGGGTCGCCACCGACCTGGAGAACTTCCTGACGATGGCGGGGCTGTTCGTCACCGGACGCCGCATCCTGACGGAGATCCAGAACCGCGACGAGGCCCATCTGATGCGCCAGCACATCGACGACGCCCTGTTCGCCGTCGACTGGGAGTGCTCCGACGCGGGCGCCTGGCAGTACCCGCTCCACGAGGAGTGAGCGCCCCGGGAGACGGAACCGCCGGCGGGACCGGAGAGGCCCCGCCGGCGGTTTTGTGCCGTCCGCCGTCCGCGGTCGGTCAGCCGCGCGCGTCCGCGATCTGCCGGGACATGATCGTGGTCAGCTCGTAGGCGGTGTGCGAGGCCGCCACGGCCGTGATCTCGGCGTGGTCGTAGGCGGGGGCCACCTCCACCACGTCCGCGGACACCAGGTTGCAGGACGCCAGCCCGCGCAGGATCTCCAGCAGCTCGCGGGAGGTCATGCCGCCCGCCTCCGGCGTGCCGGTGCCCGGGGCGTGGGCCGGGTCGAGGCAGTCGATGTCGATGGAGATGTACAGCGGCCGGTCGCCGATGCGCTGGCGCAGCTGGTCGGCGACCTCGTCGGCACCGCGCCGGTAGATGTCCGCCGAGGTGACGATGCCGAAGCCCATCTTCTCGTCGTCGGTGAGGTCCTTCTTGCCGTAGAGCGGACCGCGGGTGCCGACGTGGGAGAGGGCGGAGGTGTCGAGGATGCCCTCCTCGACGGCCCGGCGGAACGGGGTCCCGTGGGTGTACTCGGCGCCGAAGTAGGTGTCCCAGGTGTCCAGGTGCGCGTCGAAGTGCAGCAGCGCCACCGGGCCGTGCTTCTTGGCGACCGAGCGGAGCAGCGGCAGCGCGATGGTGTGGTCGCCGCCGAGGGTCATCATGCGGGCGCCGGTGCCGAGGATGTCGTCCGCGGCGGCCTCGATGGTCTCCACGGCCTCGTTGATGTTGAACGGGTTGGCCGCGATGTCCCCCGCGTCGGCGACCTGCGCCAGCGCGAACGGCGAGGCGTCCTGCGCCGGGTTGTAGGGCCGCAGCAGCCGCGACGCCTCGCGGATCGCGTTGCCGCCGAAGCGGGCGCCGGGGCGGTAGGAGACGCCGGTGTCGAAGGGGACGCCGACGACGGCGACATCGGTCCGGCCGCCGACCTCGTCGAGGCGGGGCAGCCGGGCGAAGGTCGCGGGCCCGGCGTAGCGCGGAACGCGGGAGGAGTCGACGGGGCCCACGGGCTCGTGCGATGCGGTGGTCATGGCGCTGAGATTAGGGACCGGCCGACCACCGGGACATGGACATTTGCGGAACTCGGAGCCTTTGCGTTCGACATTCCGTCCAACGCTCGCGGTGTCCGTCGCGCGGCGCCCGGTGCGCCCGGCCGGTGTCCGCGCCTTGGAACGCCCCGCCCTCGGAGATCCGTACGGGCACAATGTCGCTATGCCGATAGCCGCTGCAGCCCCCTCGCGTGCCGAACTCGTCGACCATCTGGTCCGGACCCGGATCGCGGGGAACGTCGCCACCCCCCGCGAGAACAACCTCCTCCACTACCGCAGGCTCGCGAACGGCGACCGCCACTACTGGTTCGGCCTGGAGCTGGGCGACCGCTGGACGGACGAGCAGGACGTGCTGGCCGTGATGGCGGAGCGCTGCGGCGTCAACGACGACCCGGACCACCGGCAGGGCCAGGACACCATCGACCCCGAGCTGACCGTGGACGCCCTGGACCGCGCCGCCGCGGTGCTGCGCAAGGCCGCCGCCGACCGCCAGCGGGTGCTGTTCGCCACCGGCCACCCGGGCGGCCTGCTGGACGTGCACCGCGCCACCGCCCAGGCCCTGCGCGAGCACGACTGCGAGATCATGGTCGTCCCGGACGGTCTGCAGGCCGACGACGGCATGGTCTTCCAGTTCGGCGACGTGGCGATGCTGGAGCGCGGGGCGACGCTGTGGCACACCCACTCCCCGGCGCCGATGGCCGCCGTCCTCGACGGCCTGGAGCGCGCCGGCCGCCCGCTGCCGGACCTGGTGATGGCCGACCACGGCTGGGCCGGCTGCGCGGGCCAGCGCGGCATCCCCACGATCGGCTTCGCCGACTGCAACGACCCGGCGCTCTTCCTCGCCGAGTCCGAGGGCACCGTCCAGGTCACCGTCCCGCTGGACGACCATGTACTGAGCCCGCGCCATTACGACCCGCTCACCGCTTATCTACTGGACGCGGCAAGGCTCGGCTGAGGGCTCACTGGACTGAAGCCCCCGGGCGGGGCGGCTCCCCTCGGTGGCGCCCCGCTCAGCGCACCGTCCTGATCATCACGGTCAGGACCGGTGAGGCTGCTGAGGGCCGGCTCTGGCCGATGCCTTCGTATCCCCAGGTTTGGTAGAGGTGGTGCACCTTTCCGTCTCCGGCAGCGGGGTTGACCATGAGGGTGACGTACGGCTCGTCACATTCGGCGAGAAGGGCATCGTGGATGCGCCGAGCGGTGCCGGTACCGCGCCAGGGAATGCGCACACCGATTTCTTTGAGGGCCACGGCATGCCGGTCGGTGTATTCAGCCGACGGGGCGGGACTGACGCGCTTCCACCAACGGTCTTCGGAGTCAACGGTGTTGGCGTACGCATAGCCAATGGGCTCGTCCTGATCGTAGGCGAGGACAGCTACCCAGCCGGGTTCCTTGGAGTGCCGGTCGAGACGCTCGGCGAAGGCCGAGACGGCGTAGTTCGGAAGGTGCAGGAGGTCGGCGCGGACATCGGCATATACATCCAGGAGATGCCGCCGGGCCGGTTCGAGCGAGTGGAACGTACGCAGCTCGATGGTGGACGTCATACCGATTCCTTCCGGGTGGCGTGCGTGCACTGGCTCCACTGGCGGGCGGCCGAACTGCCCGGCGCCAGGGCGTGAATCTTGGTGTTGAAACCGCGGAGCATCTGGGCGACCCGCGGGTGGTGGGCCGCAATATCGGCGGAGATCGACATGGCGGTGGCAACAGCCGGTTCCAGGTCACCTTGGCCAAGTTGGGCGCATGCCAAGCGAGTACTGGCAATGGCCTTCGACCTCTGCATGTGCGGGCGGAGAGCCGCCAGACACCTGTGCGCATGCGCTTCGGCCGTCTCGTATTCGCCGAGTGCCAGGTACCCGGTGAGCGCAAGGGAATCCAGCTCCGCCCGGTCGTAGAACGAGGTCATCCATACGGGACGATCGGCACTGGGATCGGCGCGCTCCATAGCATCCTGGGCCTGACCGAAGCCGCGCCGGGTAGCCGAGGCATTTCCAGCTACGCCTTGAATGGCAGCCTGCCTGGCCAGAGCGAGGGAAGCGAACAGTGGATCGCGACGCGTGATGGACAGGCTTCGGGCAACGTCGTTTGCAGCCAGGGCTTCGGCTGGGCGCCCCATGTGCCGGTACAGCGTCCCGGCGTGTGACCAAATTCTGAACTTGATGGCCGGATCGGCAGCCAATTCGGCAAGGATCTGGGCTTCCCGCATGTGACCGATCGCGTCTGCGTAACGCCGACCGTCGATGGCCGCCCACATCGCGGAGGACCGGAATGCCGCCGCGCAACCGTAGACGTGAGCACGGACCCGCTGGCTCGCGCTCCCGGAGTTCTGCAAGGCCAGGGCCTCACCGGCGAGCGCCGCAGCTTTCTGCTCGATGCCGAGTCGGCCGCCATGACGGTGGTCGCTCACGATGATCTCGGTAAAGCGTTGCTGGAGCCGGACGACGTCACTTGTTCCGATGCGATGGCTGGAGGCGGACGCGGGTGTGGCCGAGGCAGCGGCCCAGGCCGTCCCGGCTGCAAGGAATCGACGACGTTCCACGGCGTCCTCCGGTGGCGGTTCGGGCGCGGGCGACGGGGCGCCGCCCCGCGGTACGAACCCTAAAGCGGTGGCAGCCAGGCCGGTGACCTTCTCCAGCGCGACCCGGGTCGCCGACTTGGGCCACCGTACCCGGCCCGCCTTCCAGTCACGGATCGACGAGCCGTCCAGCCCTCCGACCCTCCCCGTGAGGTCACCGACCGCTGAATTCACCGCCTCGGCCAGCGAGTTGGAGCTGTAGCCGTGCTCCTTCATCCAAGCCTCAAGCACTGTGTTCCGCGAGGCATTCATGTACGCACGGTAGTCCGGCGATCACCGCGTCGCCAGCTAAAGGACTGGCCAAATCGCCCTAGGAAACGGAGTGAAGGAGTCGCTCAATCTCCCTAATCGCCTCACCCCGGCGCGGCGTTAGCTGGTCGCAAGCCGACTGTGCCCGCGTCAGCAGCGCCTGGAGGACTGAACCACGATGTCGACTGACTCAACCGCTCGCCGCGCCCTCGCCAACGCCGCTCCACCCCCTCGTTCGGCACACGCCTTACGGACCGACGCCGACCTCCTGCCGCCTGAGGCCAGCGCATTCCGCCGTCAGCAGGGCGGCCCAGCCGGATGGGACGCCGTCCCCTCCCTGAGGACGTGGACGGTCGACGAAATCACGGGCAATGCATGCCCCTGCTGCCACTGCGTCTACAGCCTGGCGCGGGAGAAGGTCAGCGGTCCCGACGGACGACATGCCTGCCGGTCGTGCGTCGCCCTGCTCGGCGTCCCCGCAAGCTCGGAGGCCACGCTGTGAGTTCCGGGAAGCTCAAGAAACTGGCGGAAGTCGGAGATGAGGTCGAATACGCCCCGGGGCGGCTGGCTGTCGTGACCGACATCCGCCAAGGCATCCCATATCTGCGGAGGCCGGGAATGGCGGAATGGCCGGTGGCGGACCCGACCGCGTTAACGGTGAGTCGGAGTCGTGCCGAGCGCCTTGCTGCCGACGACTTCCATTGAAGACGAGAGGCTCCTGGCCCCGCCCCGACCGGCTGGGGCCAGCGGGCATAGGGGGACTAAGACGTGCCCTATGGCGAGCCGTCAGGTATGAGGTGCCTCATCGTACCCAGGCGCCTGGGAGCGCAGCCGCTACTTCCTTGCCGCCTTCAGGAACTGATCGACCGTTGCTTCAGCCTGTCGGGCGATCAATGCCACTCCACACGAATCGTTTACGGACTGGCTCAGGACCTGCCCTTCCGGGTCGAGTGAGATCTCTACGTCCATAAAGGGTTGGGTGTCCCCCTTCGCGAAACTTGCTCCCTCGCGCCATCGCGGAATCACCCACCACGCGTTCGCATATTCGGTGGCGTGCGTCAGGTTCAACATCTCGCTGCTGCGGTGAATTTCTGCGTGATAGCGAGAGAACTCGTCACCAGGTTGCGCGAGCCATTTGGGCGCGTCGCGCGTGTGCCGCATGTCACCTGATGTCGTTTCCCAGGAGAATTCGCCAGAATCGGGGTGGCTGCTCCCCGCTGTACATTTGTCACCCCTGGTGAAGCCGAAGTATGTGATGACGTTAACCCGGTCGAGGCCAGACCTCAGCGGTACGTCGATGATTCTCTCCGATGCGGGCTCGGCGCCCGGATCCACCGAAGCGCCCGGGTGTGTAACGGGAGCAGCGCATGTGAGAGGGATAGAAGACGACATGTCTCACTGTTGCAGCCCCACGTGCCACATCCCTCTTCCAATCTCTCATCGTGCTGCCCTTGGCGTCGAACCTGGTCGGAGAGCCCAGAGCCACCCAGGACGCACCCAGGACGAATGCACTCACCGATCCGGTGTTGCGGATTGTGAAGTGCACCGGAACGTGGAGCAGGGACCCGTCCGCGCTCATAGTGGGATCGCCGAACGAGATTGCGAACGGAATTCTTACGGGAGTGGTGTACGGAACATAGAGCTGTGAATAGCCCAGACTCGCGACTCCGATGGCACCGGAGACCACAACGCTCAGCGCGACACCCTTGGGATGTGGAATCCCTCGCCATACCCGCTGTCGGGTAAGCGTCCACAGCGCCCAGATCGCCCAGACCGCCAGGCCGATCCATAGCCAGAGAAACGGCGTGTAGTCCCCGCCTTCGATCTGGACGACCAGAAACATCAGATCCGTGACCGCTACGGTGCCGACCCCCAGGAGGACTGCTACACCCGAGTAGCGCAGGTTTCGCTTCCCCCAGTAGTCGCCCAGCGCCAGGACCGCGGCAACTTCCACCGAATCCACCACCTCGCCGGTCGGCCCTGGGTGGCGGGGGTGGGTGGCGGGGTGGGTGGCGGGGGTGGGGTGGCGGGGTGGGTGGCGGGGGTGGGTGGCGGGTGGGTGGCGGGGGTGGGTGGCGGGGTGGTGGCGGGGTGGCGGGGGGTGGGTGGGGGGGTGGCGGGGGGTGGGTGGTGGGTGGGGGGTGGTGCGGGGGTGGCGGGGGTGCCATGCCCTAGGGGCAATGGCACCCGTAGCCGCAAGCCATCCCTACACCCGCGGCACCCGCACAACCCCCTCCTGGATCACCGACACCACCAACTGCCCGTCGGCGGTGAAGATGCGGCCCTGGCCCAGGCCCCGCCCGGCCCGGGCGGTGGGCGACTCCTGGTCGTAGAGCAGCCACTCGTCGGCGCGCAGCGGGCGGTGGAACCACATCGCGTGGTCCAGGCTCGCGCCGACCACGTCGCCCACCGCCCAGCCGCCGCGGCCGTGCGCCAGCAGGATCGAGTCCAGCAGCGTCATGTCGGAGACGTAGGTGACCAGGCAGACGTCGAGCAGCGGGCGGGGGATCTCGCCGTCGTCGTCGAGCTTGCCGTGGGTGCGGAACCAGACCTGGGAGCGGGGCTCGCGCGGCTGCCCGACGGTGACGTAGGGCGGCTCGTCGACGTACCGCAGGTCGATCGCGGCGCGGGCCTCCAGGAGCCGCTCGGCGACGTCCGGGGTGAGGAACCCCTCGGCGGCGTGCCGGGGCAGCATCTCGGCGGCGGTGGGCAGCTCCAGCGGATCCGGCGCGGCCGGCATCGGCTCCTGGTGCTCCAGCGCCGCCTCCTCCTGCGCGTGGAAGGACGCGGTGAGGTGGAAGATCGGTTTGCCGTGCTGGACGGCGACGACGCGGCGCGTGGTGAAGGAGCGGCCGTCGCGGATGCGGTCGACGGTGTAGACGATGGGTGCACCGGGGTCGCCGGGGCGGAGGAAGTAGGCGTGGAGGGAGTGCGGCGGACGGTCTGCCGGGACCGTGCGGCCGGCCGCGACCAGTGCCTGCGCGGCGACCTGGCCGCCGAAGACCCGGGGCACGACCGAGGCGCGGCTCAGGCCGCGGAAGATGTCCTGCTCGATCCGCTCCAGGGCGAGCAGATCGAGCAGCGACTGCAGTGCGTCGTTCACGTGCGTGCGGCCCTCGCGCCCTTACAGGCCCATGGACTTGGCGATGATGGACTTCATGACCTCGCTGGTGCCGCCGTAGATGCGGTTGACGCGGTTGTCGGCGTAGAGGCGGGCGATCGGGTACTCGTTCATGAAGCCGTAGCCGCCGTGGAGTTGGAGGCAGCGGTCGATGACGCGGTGGGCGACCTCGGTGCAGAAGAGCTTGGCGGAGGCCGCCTCGGCCGCGGTCAGCTCACCGGCGTCCAGGGCCTCCAGGGCGCGGTCGGCGACGGCCTCGGCGGCGTCCACCTCGGCCTGGCAGGCGGCCAGTTCGAACTTGGTGTTCTGGAAGGAGGCGACGGTCTTGCCGAAGACGGTGCGCTCCTGCACGTACTGCTGCGCGAACCGGACGGCGGCCTTGGCCTGCGCGTACGCGCCGAAGGCGATGCCCCAGCGCTCGGAGGGCAGGTTCTGGCCGAGGTAGGAGAAGCCCTTGTTCTCCTCGCCGAGCAGGTCCTCGACGGGCACCTTGACGTCGACGAAGGCCAGCTCGGCGGTGTCGGAGACCTTCAGGCCGAGCTTGTCGAGCTTGCGGCCGATCGAGTAGCCCTCGGACTTCGTGTCGACGGCGAAGAGGGAGATGCCGAAGCGGCGGTCGTCCTCGCGGGGAGCGGAGGTGCGGGCGCAGACGATGACGCGGTCGGCGTGCACGCCGCCGGTGATGAAGGTCTTGGCGCCGTTGAGGACGTAGTGGGTGCCGTCGGCGGAGAGCTTGGCGGTGGTCTTCATGCCGGCGACGTCGGAGCCGGTGCCCGGCTCGGTCATCGCCAGGGCCCACATCTCCTCGCCGGAGACGAACTTGGGCAGATAGCGCTTTTGCTGCTCCTCGGTGGCGAGCATCTGGAGGTACGGCAGGCCGAGCAGCACATGGACGCCGGAACCGCCGAAGCTGACGCCGGCGCGGGCGGTCTCCTCGTAGATCACGGCCTCGAACTTGTGCGAGTCGATGCCGGCGCCGCCGAACTCCTCGGGCACACGGATGCCGAAGATGCCCAGCTCGGCGAGCTTGTAGTAGAAGTCGCGGGGCGCCTGGCCGGCGGCGCACCAGTCGTCGTAGACCGGTACGACCTCGGCCTCGATGAAGGCGCGTATGGTCTCCCGGAACGCCTCGTGATCCTCGTTGAACACCGTCCGGCGCATGCCCTCGGCCTCCTTCGCCACCCTGCTTGGCTAAGCGTTTGCTCAGCGAAAGCTACCCGCCGGTCACCAAAGCTGTCCAGAGGTGGGACGGGCCCGCGGCCGACCGCGGAAGCGGTGGGCGACGGGCCCGGCGGGACGTGTCACTCAGCCCGCCCGGCGGGACGCCGCGACGCCCTCCACGGCCACCGGCGCGGCCACCGCCACCTCCGCGTCCACCGCCCCGAACGCCCCCAGCGCCAGCCGGTGCAGCAGCCGCGCCATCTCCGCGCGGCCCGGGAGCGAACCCGGACGGCCCAGGTGCGGGGTGGAGTTCAGCAGCCCGAAGACCGCGTGCACGGCGGCCCGCACCTCGGACTCCGCCGACTCGGGGTGGACCTGCCGGACGACCTCCACCCACAGCTCGACGTACTGCCGCTGGAGCTGCCGCACCCGCTTGCGGTCGGCCTCCCGCAGGCGGTCCAGCTCGCGGTCGTGCAGGGTGATCAGGGGGCGGTCGTCGAGCGCGAAGTCGATGTGCCCGTCGATCAGCGCGTCGAGCACCGCCGGGGGGCTCTCGCCGCCCTCCTCGATCCGCATCCGGCCGCCGGCCAGCAGCCGTTCGCTGATCCCGACGAGGAGTTCGGCAAGCATCGCGTCCTTGCCGGCGAAGTGCCGGTAGAGCCCGGGGCCGGAGATGCCCACGGCCGCCCCTATCTCGTCCACGCCGACGCCGTGGAAGCCGCGCTCCGCGAAGAGCCGGGCGGCCTCCTTGAGGATCTGCTCGCGGCGGCTGGTCGGGGCGGGGGCGTGCGCATTGCTCATGCCGTCGATTGTAGACAGCCGGGTTAGTGGTCGTTAACCTGAGGGGAAAGAGGTTAACGCCCATTAACCCGCCTGGCCCCGGACACACCCCGCGGCACCCGGCGGGCAGCCGACCGAGCGAGGGGGCCCATAGCGATGGAGGCCATCGAGCAGGCACCGGTGCTGGCGAGCACCGCCGACCCGGCGTCCGACGCCTGGCGGGCCAACGAGGCCGCGCACCGCGAGCTGTCCGGGCAACTGCGCGAGAAGCTGGCCGCGGCCCGACTGGGCGGCGGCGAGAAGGCCCGGGCCCGGCACACCGCCCGCGGCAAGCTGCTGCCCCGTGACCGGGTGGACACGCTGCTGGACCCCGGCTCCCCGTTCCTGGAGCTGGCGCCGCTGGCGGCGGACGGGATGTACGACGGGGCCGCGCCGGCCGCCGGGGTGATCGCCGGCATCGGCCGGGTCAGCGGCCGGGAGACCCTGATCATCGCCAACGACGCCACCGTCAAGGGCGGCACGTACTACCCGATGACGGTCAAGAAGCACCTGCGCGCCCAGGAGGTGGCGCTGGAGAACCGCCTCCCGTGCCTGTACCTCGTCGACTCCGGCGGCGCGTTCCTGCCGATGCAGGACGAGGTCTTCCCCGACCGCGAGCACTTCGGGCGGATCTTCTACAACCAGGCCCGGATGTCCGCCGCCCGCATCCCGCAGATCGCCGCGGTCCTCGGGTCCTGCACGGCCGGCGGCGCCTACGTCCCGGCGATGAGCGACGAGGCGGTGATCGTGCGGGACCAGGGCACGATCTTCCTCGGCGGCCCCCCGCTGGTGAAGGCCGCCACCGGCGAGGTGGTCAGCGCCGAGGAACTGGGCGGCGGCGAGGTGCACTCCCGCGCCTCCGGCGTCACCGACCACCTCGCGGAGGACGACGCGCACGCCCTGCGGATCGTCCGCACCATCGTCGCCACCCTCGGCGACCGTCCGCCGCTGCCCTGGTCCGTCCGGCCCGTCGAGGAGCCCAAGGTCGACCCCGCCGGGCTCTACGGCGCGGTGCCGGTGGACTCCCGCACGCCCTACGACGTCCGCGAGGTGATCGCCCGGATCGTCGACGGCTCCCGCTTCGCCGAGTTCAAGTCCGAGTACGGCACCACCCTGGTCACCGGCTTCGCCCACGTGCACGGCCACCCGGTGGGGATCATCGCCAACAACGGCATCCTGTTCTCCGAATCCGCCCAGAAGGGCGCCCACTTCATCGAGCTGTGCGACCAGCGCGGCATCCCGCTGCTGTTCCTCCAGAACATCTCCGGTTTCATGGTCGGCCGGGACTACGAGGCCGGCGGCATCGCCAAGCACGGCGCGAAGATGGTCACCGCGGTCGCCTGCGCCCGCGTCCCCAAGCTGACCGTCGTCATCGGCGGCTCCTACGGAGCGGGCAACTACTCGATGTGCGGCCGCGCCTACTCCCCCCGCTTCCTGTGGATGTGGCCCAACGCCAAGATCTCGGTGATGGGCGGCGAGCAGGCCGCGTCCGTCCTCGCCACCGTCAAGCGCGACCAGTTGGAGGCGCGCGGCGAGGAGTGGAGCGCGGCGGAGGAGACCGCCTTCAAGGACCCGATCCGCGCCCAGTACGAGAACCAGGGCAACGCCTACTACGCGACCGCCCGGCTGTGGGACGACGGCGTCATCGACCCGCTCCAGACCCGCCAGGTGCTCGGCCTGGCGCTGACCGCCTGCGCCAACGCCCCCCTGCCCGGGCGGGACGACGCAGCGCCGGCCTTCGGCGTCTTCCGGATGTGAGAGGACCTATGACCAGCTTCGACACCGGCCTGTTCGACACCGTCCTGGTCGCCAACCGCGGCGAGATCGCGGTCCGCGTCATCAGGACGCTGCGCACGCTCGGCATCCGCTCGGTCGCGGTGTACAGCGACGCGGACGCCGACGCCCGGCACGTCCGCGAGGCGGACACCGCGGTCCGGATCGGCCCCGCCCCCGCCGCCGAGAGCTATCTGTCCGCCGCGCGCCTGCTGGACGCCGCCGCCCGCACCGGCGCCCGGGCCGTCCACCCCGGCTACGGCTTCCTCGCCGAGAACGCCGCCTTCGCCCGCGCCTGCACCGAGGCCGGACTGGTCTTCATCGGCCCGCCCGCGGACGCCATCGACCTGATGGGCGACAAGATCCGGGCCAAGGAGACGGTCCGCGCGGCCGGCGTCCCGGTCGTCCCCGGCTCCTCCGGCAGCGGCCTGAGCGACGCGGAACTCGCCGCCGCGGCACGGGAGATCGGCATGCCGGTCCTCCTCAAGCCGTCGGCCGGCGGCGGCGGCAAGGGCATGCGCCTGGTCCGGGAGGCCGGCCGACTGGCCGACGAGATCGCCGCCGCCCGCCGCGAGGCCCGCTCGTCCTTCGGGGACGACACCCTGCTGGTGGAGCGGTGGATCGACCGGCCCCGGCACATCGAGATCCAGGTGCTGGCCGACGGCCACGGCAACGTCCTCCACCTCGGCGAGCGCGAATGCTCCCTCCAGCGCCGCCACCAGAAGATCATCGAGGAGGCGCCCTCGGTCCTGCTGGACGAGGCCACCCGGGCCGCGATGGGCGAGGCGGCCGTCCAGGCGGCCCGCTCCTGCGGCTACCGCGGCGCCGGCACCGTCGAGTTCATCGTCCCCGGCAAGGACCCGTCCGGCTACTGCTTCATGGAGATGAACACCCGCCTCCAGGTGGAGCACCCGGTCACCGAGATGACGGTGTCCTTCGATCCGGCCGGCGCCGGGCGCGGACTGGACCTCGTCGAATGGCAGCTGCGGATCGCCGCCGGGGAACACCTCCCCTACGCCCAGGAGCACCTCTCCTTCACCGGGCACGCCATAGAGGCCCGGATCTGCGCCGAGGACCCCTCCCGCGACTTCCTGCCGACCGGCGGCACGGTGCTGACCCTGCGCGAGCCGAGCGGCGACGGGACGCGCACCGACTCCGGCCTCACCGAGGGCGCCGAGGTCGGCAGCCGCTACGACCCGATGCTCGCCAAGGTCATCGCGCACGGCCCGGACCGGGCCGGCGCCCTGCGCAAGCTGCGGGCCGCGCTGGCCGCCACCGTCACCCTCGGCGTGCCCACCAACGCCGGCTTCCTGCGCCGCCTGCTGGCCCACCCGGACGTGGTCTCCGGCGAGTTGGACACCGGGCTCGTCGAGCGGGTGGCGGCCGACCTGGTGGCCGACGCGGTCCCCGACGAGGTGTACGCGGCGGCCGCCGCGGTCCGGCAGGCGGCCCTGGAACCGGCCGACGACGGCGGCTGGCGCGACCCGTTCGCCGCACCGACCGGCTTCCGGCTCGGCGGCGAGCCCGCCCCGGTGCGGCACTGGCTGCGCGTCCCCGGCCAGGACCCGGTGGCCTACGACGTCCGTCCCGGCGTGGCCCCGGAACACTTCGAGGTCACCGCGGACGAGGTGCGGATCACCGTCGAGGGCATCCGGCACACCTTCCACCGCGGCGGCGACTGGCTGGGCCGGGACGGCGACGCCTGGCACGTCGGCGACCACGACCCGGTGGCCGAGGCGCTGCGCGAGGCCGCCCGCGGGCACGGCGTGGACACCCTCGCCGCCCCGATGCCCGGCACCGTCACCGTCGTCAAGGTGGCCGTCGGCGACGAGGTCACCGCCGGGCAGGGCCTGCTGGTGGTGGAGGCGATGAAGATGGAGCACGTGATCTCCGCGCCGCACGCCGGGACGGTCACCGAACTCGACGTCGCCCCCGGCAGCACGGTCTCCATCGACCAGGTGCTGGCCGTCGTGGCCCCCCACGAGACCGCCGACGGCGACGACCCCGACGCCTCCGACGCCCCCGCAGCCCCCGACACTCCCGGCACGGACGAGGAGGCGACGGCATGACCACCGACGGCGCACCGGCGACCGGACTGCCCATGGAGGTGGCCGCGGAGGGCCTGCCCACCCGCGTGCGGATCCACGAGGTCGGTCCGCGCGACGGCCTCCAGAACGAGCAGGCGGTCGTCCCCACCGAGGTCAAGGCGGAGTTCATCCACCGGCTGGCCGCCGCCGGCCTGCCGGTCGTCGAGGCCACCAGCTTCGTGCACCCCAAGTGGGTGCCCCAACTCGCCGACGCCGAGCGGCTGTTCCCGATGCTTGGCGACCTGGACCCGCGGCGGCTGCCGGTACTGGTGCCCAACGAGCGGGGGCTGGAGCGCGCCCTGGCGCTGGGCGCCCGCCGGATCGCGGTGTTCGGCAGCGTCACCGAGTCGTTCGCCAAGGCCAACCTCAACCGCACCGTCGACGAGTCGCTGGCGATGTTCGAGCCGGTCGTCCGGCGGGCCCGGGACGAGAGCATGCACGTCCGCGGCTACCTCTCGATGTGCTTCGGCGACCCCTGGGAGGGCCGGGTGCCGATCGCCCAGGTCGTCCGGGTCTGCCGGGCCCTTCTCGACCTGGGCTGCGACGAGTTGAGCCTGGGCGACACCATCGGCGCGGGCACCCCCGGCCACGTCCAGCACCTGCTCGCCGCGCTCAACGAAGCCGGGGTGCCCACCACCCGGCTGGGCGTACATTTCCACGACACATACGGACAGGCTCTGGCCAATACCTTCGCCGCGCTCCAGCACGGCGTCACCACCGTCGACGCCTCGGCGGGCGGCCTGGGCGGCTGCCCGTACGCCAAGAGCGCCACCGGCAACCTCGCCACCGAAGACCTCGTGTGGATGTTGCACGGCCTCGGCATCGAGACCGGCGTCGATCTGGGGCGGCTGACCGAGGCCAGCGAGTGGCTGGCCTCGTTCCTGGGCCGCCCCAGCCCTTCACGCACCGTCCGCGCCCTCTCCCACAAGGAGTGAGTGACCCATGTCCCTGGACCACCGCCTGCCCGAAGAGTTGGAAGAACTCCGGCGCACGGTCGAGGCGTTCGCACACGATGTCGTCGCCCCGGAGATCGGCGCGTACTACGAGCAGCACGCCTTCCCCTACGACATAGTCCGCCAGATGGGCCAGATGGGCCTGTTCGGCCTGCCGTTCCCCGAGGAGTACGGCGGGATGGGCGGCGACTACCTGGCGCTCGGTATCGCCCTGGAGGAACTGGCCCGGGTCGACTCCTCGGTGGCCGTCACCCTGGAGGCCGGGGTCTCGCTGGGCGCCATGCCCATCTACCGCTTCGGCACCGAGGAGCAGAAGCGGGAGTGGCTGCCGAAGCTGTGCAGCGGCGAGATGCTCGGCGCCTTCGGCCTCACCGAGCCGGACGGCGGCTCGGACGCCGGCGCCACCCGCACCACCGCGGTGCGCGAGGGCGACGACTGGGTGATCAACGGCAGCAAGTGCTTCATCACCAACTCCGGCACCGACATCACCGGCCTGGTGACGGTTACCGCGGTCACCGGCCGCAAGGACGACGGCTCCCCGCTGATCTCCGCGATCGTCGTGCCGTCCGGCACCCCCGGCTTCACGGTCGCCGCCCCGTATTCCAAGGTCGGCTGGAACGCCTCGGACACCCGTGAACTGTCCTTCTCCGACGTCCGGGTCCCGGTCGGCAACCTCCTCGGCGAGGAGGGCCGGGGCTACGCACAGTTCCTGCGGACCCTCGACGAGGGCCGGGTCGCCATCGCCGCACTGGCCACCGGCCTGGCCCAGGGCTGTGTGGACGAGTCGGTGCGGTACGCCAAGGAGCGGCACGCCTTCGGCCGCCCGATCGGCGCCAACCAGGCCATCCAGTTCAAGCTGGCCGACATGGAGATGCGCGCCCACACCTCCCGGCTGGCCTGGCGCGACGCCGCCTCCCGGCTGGTGCACGGCGAACCGTTCAAGAAGGAGGCGGCACTCGCCAAGCTCTACTCCTCCGAGATCGCGGTGGACAACGCCCGCGAGGCCACCCAGATCCACGGCGGCTACGGCTTCATGAACGAGTACCCGGTCGCCCGGATGTGGCGGGACGCCAAGATCCTGGAGATCGGCGAGGGCACCAGCGAGGTCCAACGCATGCTGATCGCCCGCGAGTTGGGGTTCTAGGAACACCCTGTCCGTCTGGAAACACCCCGTCCGTCCCCGAGCGGCGAACCCCTCGGGGACGGGCGAACAGATCCCCTAAGGGGCCGCAGCGCCCCCTGTGGGGCCACAACGCGCCGGGCCCGGGAGGCTGTTCCCGGGCCCGGCGCGTCATCGCGACGTGTCAACCGCCGCCGCCCCGACGCGTCACCGCGCCGGCCACGGCACCTCCGGCGCCCGGTAGTAGTCGATGCCCAGGGCGTCCCAGCGGGGGCCCTGGGCGGCCAGCCGCGTCCGGTACGCGCCCCAGTCGTGCGTCCGGGCCGGCGACCAGCCCAGCTCGGCGATCCCGGGCAGCCGCGGGAACGCCAGGTACTCGATGTTCGACGAGGTCGTCAGGGTCTCCGACCACAGGGGTGCCTCGACGCCCGCGACCGCCCCGGCGGGCGCGCCCTCCAGGTACCTCCCCGGGTCCCAGTCATAGGCGCGCCGGACGTTCACATAGCCGGCCCAGTTCAGGCCGAGCGGGGTGTCCTTGTCGTACTTCATGTCGAGGTAGGCGCGGTCGGCGGGCGAGAGGATCAGCCCCGTGCCGTGCCGCGCGGCGTCGGCGACCTGCCGCCGCTCCTGCGCGCCCGTCTTGTCGTAGCCCCAGTACTGGGCGAGGGCGCCCCTGACCGGGTGCGCCCCGGTCAGCTGGTGCCAGCCGATCACGGTCTTGCCGTACCTGGCGACCACCGGCTGCACCCGGTCCATGAAGGCGACGTAGTCCGCGTGGCTGGTGGAGTGCGCCTCGTCGCCGCCGATGTGGAGGTAGCGGCCGGGGGTGAGCGCGGCGATCTCCCGGATCACGTCGTCGACGAAGTCGTAGGTGATCTTCTTGGGCACGCACAGCGAGCTGAAGCCGACCTTGGTGCCGGTGTAGAGCGGCGGCGCCTGGCCGTTGCAGTTGAGGTCGGCGTACGAGGCGAGCGCGGCGTTGGTGTGGCCGGGCATGTCGATCTCGGGGACGACGGTCAGATAGCGGCTGGCGGCGTAGCGGACGATCTCGCGGTAGTCGTCCTTGGTGTAGTGGCCGCCGCGGCCGCCGCCGACCTGGGTGCTGCCGCCGTAGGTCGCCAGCCGCGGCCAGGAGCTGATCGCGATCCGCCAGCCCTGGTCGTCGGAGAGGTGCAGATGCAGCTTGTTGATCTTGTACTGGGCGAGCTGGTCGATGTACCGCTTGACCTGCCCGACGGTGAAGAAGTGCCGGGAGACGTCCAGCATCGCGCCGCGGTAGGCGTAGCGCGGGGCGTCGGAGATCGTTCCGCCGGCGATCCGCCAGGGCCCGGGCTGCCGGGTCTCCTTCTCCACGGCGGCCGGCAGCAGCTGCCGGAGGGTCTGGACGCCGTGGAAGAGGCCGGCCGGGCGGGCGGCGCTGATGGTGACCGCGCGCCCGCCCGAGGTCAGCTTGTAGCCCTCCGCGCCGAGGCCGCGGGTGTCCCGGCCGCCGAGCCGGAGGACGATGCCGTCGGCGCCGCCGCGGGTGGTGACCGGCAGCGAGAAGCCGGTGGCCGGCCGCAGCAGCCCCGCCAGGTAGCCGGCGATCCGCTGGGCCTCGCCGGAGTTGCCGGGCACCCGGATCCGGGTGCCCGCACCGATCGTGTACGCGTCCCCGGCCGGGCGGACCGAGGCGGGCGCCGGGATCACCCGGTCCAGCGGGGTGACGGCACGGGCCGCGGCACCCTGCGACGGCACGGCGGCGGTCGCCGTGCCGGCCGCCGCGACCAGCAGCAGCGAGGTCAGGAGTCTGCGTCGTCTCATGGACGGTCCCTTCGGCGAGCTTCGAGCGCGGCACGTCTTCGGCTGGGGCGTTGCGGACGGCGCGTTTCCCTGGGCGCACGTTCTGACTGGCGTGGAGCGACCGGACGGTGACCATGCGTACCGCGCGCCTGGTTACCGGTCAAGGTGTAGACCAGTTTCGAGGCGCGTTCTGGTATACGTGCCCGATATCGGGCAGATTTCTTGCGAATCTTGGCGAGGACCCGCAATATCGACGGGTGCTCGAACGCCGTCCGTCCCACGAGGACCTCATCGACCACCTGGTCCGCAGCACGCCGCTCCAGCGCGGCGAGGCGGCCCGGGTGGTGCTGGACGTGCTGGCGTACTTCGACGAGACCACGGAGGGCTTCGTCCGCCGCAGACACCGCGAGCTGCAGTCCCAGGGGCTGCGGAACGAGGCGATCTTCGAGCGGATCGCACACGAGCTGCCGCACCGCGCCGTGTCGCCCCCCGCGCTCTCGCTGCGCCAGCTGCGCCGCCTGGTCTACGGCTGACCGCCGGGACGGACCAGCGCCCGCCGGAGGACGGCCGGGCACCCATGAACGCCAACGAGAAGGGTCACCGTATGTGCGGGATCGTCGGATACATCGGCAAGCGCGATGTCGCGCCGCTGCTCCTTGAGGGCCTCCAGCGCCTGGAGTACCGCGGCTACGACTCGGCCGGTATCGCCATCCACGCCAAGGGCACCGGCAAGGCCGCGGGCGGTCTGAAGACCGCCAAGGCCAAGGGCCGGGTCCGGGAGCTGGAGTCCCGCCTGCCGAAGCGGTTCGCGGGCAGCACCGGCATCGCGCACACCCGCTGGGCCACCCACGGCGCCCCCACCGACGAGAACGCCCACCCGCACCTGGACACCGAGGGCAAGGTCGCGGTCGTCCACAACGGCATCATCGACAACGCCGCCGAGCTGCGCGCCCGGCTGACCGCCGACGGCGTGACCTTCGCCTCGGAGACCGACACCGAGGTCCTGGCCCACCTCATCGGCAGCTCCACCGCCGCCACGCTGGAGGAGAAGGTCCGCGAGGCGCTCCGCCACATCGAGGGCACCTACGGCATCGCCGTGCTGCACGCCGACTTCGCCGACCGCATCGTGGTCGCCCGCAACGGCTCCCCGGTCGTCCTGGGCATCGGCGAGCACGAGATGTTCGTCTCCTCCGACGTCGCCGCGCTGGTCTCGCACACCCGCCAGGTCGTCACCCTCGACGACGGCGAGATGGCCACCCTGAAGGCCGACGACTACCGCACGTACACCACCGAGGGCTCCCGTACGACGGCGACGCCGGAGACCGTCGAGTACGCGGCCGAGTCGTACGACCTGGGCGGCCACGACACGTACATGCACAAGGAGATCTCCGAGCAGGCGGAGGCGGTGGACCGGGCGCTGCGCGGCCGGATCGACGACCGCTTCTCCACCGTCCACCTCGGCGGCCTCAACCTCGACGCCCGCGAGGCCCGCGCGGTGCGCCGGGTGAAGATCCTGGGCTGCGGCACCTCCTACCACGCCGGCCAGATCGGCGCCCAGATGATCGAGGAGCTGGCCCGCATCCCCTCGGACGCCGAGCCGGCCTCCGAGTTCCGCTACCGCAACCCGGTCGTGGACCCCGACACCCTCTACGTCGCCGTCTCCCAGTCCGGTGAGACCTACGACGTGCTGGCCGCCGTCCAGGAGCTCAAGCGCAAGGGCGCCCGGGTGCTGGGCCTGGTCAACGTGGTCGGTTCGGCGATCGCCCGGGAGACCGACGGCGGCATCTACGTGCACGCCGGCCCCGAGGTCTGCGTCGTCTCCACCAAGTGCTTCACCAACATGGTGGTCTCCTTCGCGCTGCTCGCCCTGCACCTGGGCCGGATCCGGGACCTGTCGGTCGCGGACGGCAAGCGGATCATCGAGGGCCTGCGGAAGCTGCCGGGCCAGATCGACGAGATCCTCAAGGGCGAGGACGACATCAAGAAGCTCTCGGCGCTGTACGCCGACGCCAAGTCGATGATGTTCATCGGCCGGGTGCGCGGCTACCCGGTGGCCCGCGAGGCATCCCTGAAGCTCAAGGAGGTCTCGTACATCCACGCCGAGGCGTACCCGGCCTCCGAGCTCAAGCACGGCCCGCTGGCGCTCATCGAGCCGGCGATGCCGACGGTCGCGATCGTGCCGGACGACGACCTGCTGGAGAAGAACCGGGCCGCGCTGGAGGAGATCAAGGCCCGCAGCGGTCGGATCCTCGCCGTCGCCCACCAGGAGCAGGAGAAGGCCGACCACACCATCGTGGTGCCGAAGAACGAGCCCGAGCTGGACCCGATCCTGATGGGCATCCCGCTCCAACTCCTCGCCTACCACACGGCGTTGGCCCTGGGCCGGGACATCGACAAGCCGCGCAACCTGGCCAAGTCGGTGACGGTGGAGTAATCCCCCGCAAGGGGGGAGCGCTGGCTCCGTGTGCGTGCCACCATACGCACACGGAGCCGGCGCCTCCCCTTTTGCCGGCGTCGCCCATTACGCCGGCGGGATGCCGCCACCCCGGGATCCGTCACTTCCCGACCGGCAGCACATCGTTGTGACCGTTTTCTACCCGTCACAAGCGCACGAGCAACCTCCGGACGGCAACCGGAGGCCCGCTCTCCACAATCCCCATGACGCCTCCTCAACTGTGGACATACCACGGAGAGCCGATCAACGAGGGGCGCAGGCAAGGGAGTTCACCCGCACTGCGGGCGGGTCGGCCGCGCGCCGGCGTCAGGGAATGACCATGACCGGGCGCTGCGCGCGGCGCGCCAGCCGGCCGGCCACCGAGCCGAAGATCCGGCCGACGAGGCCGTGCGTCGAGCCGACCACGATGGCGTCGGCCTCGTACTCCCGGCCGACCTCCTCCAACTCGTGGCAGATGTCGCCGCCGCGCTCGACGAGGATCCAGGGGACCTCGGCGAGGTGGTCGGCGCAGGCCAGCTCCAGCCCGAGCACCTCGGTGCGGTGATCGGGGACGTCCACGAAGACCGGGGGCTCGCAGCCCGCCCACACCGTCGTCGGCAGCCGGTTGGCCACGTGGACGATGATCAGGCCCGAGCCGTGGCGCCGCGCCATACCGATTGCATACGCCAACGCGCGTTCGCTCGACGTGGAGCCGTCGAAGCCGACCACGACGCCGTGCCGGAAGGCGGGATCGCAGGAGTGGTGCTTCTGTTCCGCCGCTTCGAGGTCCGCCATCGGATCGGCGACCTGCTTGCGGTCCGCGGGTTCAGGGGTTTCGTGACCGGCCATGGGTGTCTCGGCGAGAACGTCCTCTTGCGGAGGGGCGAACGGGGAACGGCGATTGACTTGATCCGGCAGTTGACCTGGGCGGCTCGATCAAGGAGCGGGAGCCATAGTTCAAAGAGGAACGATACGACTGGGAATCATCTTTCCAAGCCGATACCCCAAGAGTACGGCGCTACTCCTCCACCGCCCAGAACGCGCACGGACCCCCGGGGAGCCCGCACGGGGCGCCCCGGGACCGCAAGCGTTCCCCGGAGCATGCCGGAGCGTGGCGCGGATGGCAATGCCCCGGCCTGCCCCCGTACGTACCCCCGGCGGCCTCTTGTGATCGCCGGCGGCGCCGCCCCCGCCGGCCGTCCGCGGTGATCTCCACGCCACCGACGCCGTCCGGTAGATCACCCGACCCGGTGAGCGGCGGCGTACCCCGGGGCGCATCCGGACGCGCCCCGGCGCCCGTCACCTTGATCGCTCGCGGGGCCGCCGGGACGGATGCGGGCGGCGGTGCCGACGGCCCCGCGGCGGCGGCCGGCGCGCGGCGCGGGTCGTCAACCCGGCCCGGACGGACGGCCGCACGGCGACCCGTCGTAGACATCGATCACCAGGGGGACAGAAGTGGGCATACGCAGACAGAAAGGCAGGGGAGGGAGGGCATCAAGAGGGGGTCTACATCGACCGGTAGAGGCGTCCGCAAGTCTGTGCACGACCGTTTTCAGCCAACTTCCGGCCCGGATCCTCACCTTGCCCCAGACCCCCCTCAACCCGGGTGTGAGCAGGGAGGAAAGGACCGCCGGGCATGGTTGTGCCCTACTGCGAACGGGCAGAGCCGAGACGCGCACTTCCCATGCAGGCCCGACGAGTGGAACGCTTCGTGATCGAATGCTTCGCGCCAAGTTGCCATATCGACATACCAGTGGGTGGTGAACTTGGCACTCCATCCTCACGGGACACAGTAGATTCGATCTTGGTCAGTGACGGCGGGGGAACTGTGCAGGACCGAGAGGGCGAGACGACCGAGGGGGGCTTAAGTGCCATGAGCCAGGACTCCGCTGCCGTACCAGATGCCGCACGCAAGCTCGCCGCCCGACGACGCCGCGAAATAGTCGCGGTGCTCCTCTTCAGCGGCGGCCCCATTTTCGAGAGCTCCATTCCGCTCTCGGTCTTCGGCATCGACCGCCAAGACGCCGGCGTTCCGAGGTACCGGCTGCTTGTGTGCGCCGGCGAAGATGCGCCTTTGCGCACGACCGGGGGGCTCGAACTGTCGGCCCCCTACGGGCTGGAGGCGATCTCCCGTGCCGGGACGGTCGTCGTACCGGCCTGGCGTTCCATCACCCAGGCCCCGCCGCCCGCGGCGCTCGACGCGCTGCGCCGCGCGCACGAAGAAGGGGCCAGGATCGTCGGGCTGTGCACGGGGGCGTTCGTCCTCGCCGCGGCCGGACTGCTCGACGGCCGACCGGCCACCACCCACTGGATGTACGCGCCGACGCTCGCCAAGCGTTATCCGTCCGTCCATGTGGATCCGCGCGAGCTCTTCGTCGACGACGGCGACGTGCTCACCTCCGCCGGCACCGCCGCCGGAATCGACCTGTGCCTGCACATCGTGCGCACCGACCACGGCGCCGACGCGGCCAACGCGCTCGCCCGCCGCCTGGTCGTCCCGCCCCGGCGGACCGCGTCCGACCTCGGGCACCAGCGCTACCTGGACAGGTCATTACCGGAGGAGATCGGCGCCGACCCGCTCGCCGAGGTCGTCGCCTGGGCGCTGGAGCACCTCCACGAGCAGTTCGACGTGGAGACGCTGGCGGCCCGCGCGTACATGAGCCGACGCACCTTCGACCGGCGGTTCCGCTCCCTCACGGGCAGCGCGCCGCTCCAGTGGCTGATCACCCAGCGGGTCCTCCAGGCCCAGCGGCTGCTGGAGACCTCCGACTATTCGGTGGACGAGGTCGCCGGCCGCTGCGGGTTCCGCTCGCCGGTCGCGCTGCGCGGCCACTTCCGGCGGCAGCTGGGCGCCTCGCCCGCGGCCTATCGGGCGGCCTATCGCGCCCGTCGGCCGCAGAGCGGTGCACCCGAGCCCGCGCTGCGTCCGGAGCGGGCCGAGCGTCCCGAGCGCGAGCGGGCGGCGCTGGGCAGCGAGCGGTTCTCGGCCGCCGCACTGGGCGGGCACGGTCTGGCCGCCGAGGTGGCGGACGCGACCAAGCCGCCGTCGGAGGGGTACGCCACCCGACTGCCGGAGACCCCGGTCGGCCGGGGGGCCGGTCGGCCCGTACTGCCCGGTCAGCGGGAGCGCCCCGTAGGGTGAGACGTATGAACGATCGCATGGTGTGGATCGACTGCGAGATGACCGGACTCTCGCTGGCGAGTGACGCGCTTATCGAGGTGGCCGCCCTGGTCACCGACTCGGAACTGAACGTGCTGGGTGACGGGGTGGATGTGGTGATCCGTCCCCCGGCCGAGGCGCTGACCACCATGCCGGAGGTGGTGCGACAGATGCACACCGCCTCCGGGCTGCTGGCCGAGCTGGACTCCGGAACGACGCTGGAGGCGGCCGAGGCACAGGTGCTTGATTACATCAAGCAGCATGTGCCGGAGCCGAGGAAGGCGCCGTTGTGCGGAAACTCCGTCGGCACCGACCGCGGCTTCCTGCTGCGCGACATGCCGACGCTGGAGAGCTACCTGCACTACCGGATCGTCGATGTGTCGTCCGTGAAGGAACTGGCCCGGCGCTGGTTCCCGCGGGCGTACTTCAACAGTCCGGACAAGAACGGCAACCACCGGGCGCTGGCCGACATCCGCGAATCCATCGCGGAGTTGCGCTACTACCGGGAGGCCGTGTTCGTGCCCCAGCCGGGGCCGGACTCGGAGACCGCGAAGGCCATCGCGGCCAAGCACAAGCTGCCTGCCGAACCGGAGTCGGCGGCACAGTGACGCAGCTCGCTCCCAGGGACGCGAAACCTGGGAGCGAGCACCCCTCCGGAGCCTGTACACTTTTTCTCAGCCGGTGGGGAAAAGGAACCACACAGCACCGGTCTTGGTGGGTATAGCTCAGCTGGTAGAGCACCTGGTTGTGGTCCAGGATGTCGCGGGTTCGAGTCCCGTTACTCACCCCAATGTCGAGGCCCCCGATCTTCGGATCGGGGGCCTCGAGTGTTTCCGGGCGGATGCCGCCGCCGGCCGGGGCGGGCCGGCCGGGCCTTTAGTAGCCGACGGTGAAGCGCTCGCCGATGTGGGCGGGCCGCTCCAGCTCGTCGAGGAGCGCGACGGCGTAGTCCTCGGTGGAGATCCGGCTGCTGCCGTCCGCGCCGACCACCAGGTCCTCGAGGGCGGTGCGGTAGGTGCCGGTGCGCTCGCCGGGCTCGATGGTGCCGGCCGGGCTGAGGTTGGTCCACCGGACGTCGGAGACGGTGCGGTAGAAGTCCAGCGCGTCGCCGTGCGCGTGCATGATCTGCAGCAGCGGGATCGGGAGGCCCTCGGTGTCCCAGACCTGGACGCCGTCGGGCTTGCGGAGCGAGCCGGCGCCACCGACCGCGATCAGTCGGGGCATGTCCCCGCCCAGCAGGCGCAGGCCCTCGACCAGCGCCTCGGCGGCGGGCCGGATGGTGGCGATGTGGCCCGGGCCGTCGCCGCCGCCGACCGCGCTCACCACCACGTCCTGGCCCTTGGCGACCTCGGCGACGGATTCCGGATCGAGCACGTCGCCGTAGGTCACGGTGAGGGCGGGGTGGGTCATGGTGACCTTCGCGGGGTCGCGGACGGCCGCGGTGACCTGGTGGCCGCGGCGCAGCGCCTCGTCGAGGATGCGGCTGCCGATGGTGCCGGTGGCCCCGAAGAGAGCGATCTTGGACATGGTGGGTTCTCCCGGTGGTTCGGTGGGGGCGAGGTGTGCCCGTGTGGACCGCGGTGTTCCGGCCTCCGCGGTGCGGCTGCCGTTTTCCGCCATCAGTGGTGCTGACGTCTCCTACGCTAGGGGTATCAACGGGAGATTTCGGGGTAGCGAGGCGACGGGTCATGGTGAAAAAGCGACAGGACCCCCGAGAGGACGCAGAGGCGATCCGTGAGGTGCCGTTCTCCGCGCCGGCCGGGCGGCCCGCCGGCGTGGAGGTGCTGACCCTCGCCGAGCTGCGCGAGCGTGCGGACGCCTGTCGACTCTCCACCCCGCACCGGCCCGGATTCCACCATCTGCTGGTCCTGGACCGCGGGCGGCTGGTGCACTGCGTCGACTTCAAGGAGCACCGCCTCGCGCCCGGGGACCTGCTGTGGTCGCGCCCCGGGCAGGTGCAGCACTTCGGGGATCTGACGCGCGCGGAGGGGCGGTTGGTGCTCTTCGAGTCCGGGTTCCTGGACCCGGCGACCGCCGCCGCGGCCCGGATCGAGGACTGGTACGGGCCGGCCGTGCTGCACCCGGAGGACGCCGCGGCCCGGGCGCTGGACGAGGCGCTGGGGCAACTGCACCGGGAGTTCGGGGCGCTGGGCGGACTGCCGCTGGAGGTGCACCTGGAGGTGCTGCGGCATCTGCTGGCCGTCCTGGTGCTGCGGGCCGCGCATCCGGCCGGGCCGGCGGACGGGGCGGCCGACGGGACGTGCGAGGCGGGCGAGACGTATCTGCGGTTCCGCGACGCGGTGGAGCGGGGGTTCGCCCGCAGCCGCCGGGTGGCCGACTACGCCCGGGCGCTGGGCTATGCGCCGCGCACCCTCTCGCGGGCCACCGAGGCGGCGGCGGGGGTCGGCGCGAAGGAGTTCATCGACCGGCGGGTGGTGCTGGAGGCCAAGCGGCTGCTGGCGCACGGCGACCAGCCGGCCTCGCGGATCGCGGACCGGCTGGGCTTCGCGGACGCCACCAACTTCAGCAAGTTCTTCCAACGGCAGGCCGGGATCACGCCGATCGCGTTCCGGGCCGCCGTGCGGGGCGGCGACTGACCGGGGGCCGTCGGCCCGGGAGGGGTGGGGCGGGGCGCGGCGGGTGGGGGGTGGGGCCGCCGCGCCCCGCATCGAGGGCAGTCCGGGGCTCGGTACGGGCCCGGACCGGTGGGGGGTCAGCCGGTGTAGGCGCCGAGTGCCTGGGTGAAGGCCAGCGGGGCCTGGTCGAGGGAACTGCACGTCGGCTGGGCGGAGTTGGTGGATCCGCCGGGGCAGGGCCGGTCGCGGTTGGCGGACCACATGGCCAGCCAGGCCAGGCGCTTGCTCTGGGCGAACTTCACCAGGGCGGCGGCGTCGGCGGGCTTGAAGACCTCGCCCTGGACGTCGTTGACGCCGATCATCGGGGTGACCGCCACGGTCCTCCAGGCGTCCGCGTCGCCCAGGCCGAGGGCCTTCTTCAGCTGGGCCTGGGTGGCGGTGGCGGCCTGGGTGGCGTACGTGCCCATGTTGCCGTTGTAGGAGGAGCCGTAGTCCATCGCCATGATGTTGACCGCGGAGATCCGCGCGCCGTTCCGCTTGGCGTTGGCCAGGAGGTTGACGCCGTCCTGGGTGAGGCCCTCGGGCATCACCGGCAGGGTGAAGGAGACGTCGAGGCCCGGGTGCTGCTTCTGGAGCTGGGCGATGGCCTGGGCGCGGCGGGTGTTGGCGGCCGTGTCGGGCAGCGCGCCGCCCTCGATGTCGAAGTCCACCTTGGTGAGCTTGTACTGGTCGACGGCCTTGCCGTAGGCGGCGGCCAGTTGGGAGGCGGAGGAGCAGGCGGCGGCCAGCTCGGTGCCGTTGGCGCCGCCGAAGGAGACCCGGACGTCTCCGCCGGCCTTGCGCAGCGCCGGTATCTGCTGGGCCACCGCGTCGCTGCCGAGGTCGCCCGAGCCGCCCCACTTGGGGACGCAGCCGCCGCCGGAGGTGAGGAAGGCGAGGGTGAAGTGCTTGACCCCGGTCTGCCGCGCGGTGCCGGCCAGGTCGAAGGCCGGGGTGAGGGAGGTGTCGACGTACGGGGCGAAGCCGGCCTTGGCGCCGGCTGCGGGGGTGCCGGGCCGCGGGGCCTTGGTGGCCATCGCGGAGCCGGCGACGACGAACCCGCCGCCGACCGCCAGCGCGCCGGCCACCGCCGCGCCGATCACCATGGTCGTGCGGCTCGTCCGGCGCCGGTGTGCCGAGGAACTCATCTCGTGCCTGCCTGTCGTCACGTGGGGGGGTGGGGCGCACCGAGGGGGAGGTGCGTTCTGCACGCTAGCGGCAGCGAAACGGACAAATGCCGGGTTCCGTACGGCGGTTGGCGGAATTATGGCCCCCTTAAGGAAGCGGAAGGGGGCGGTTAAGAGCCGGCGCCCCGGCCCGGGGAGCCGGCGCCCGGCGCGGCGGTGCGGGCGGCCCGCCGTCCGTGGGCGCCGAACACCCGGCCGCCGATCCGGCGCCGCAACCGGTGGCCGCGCCGGGCGCCGGCGTGGGCCCGCCGCCCGTCCAGGGCCAGCCAGACCCGGACCTCGGTGCCGCCCAGCACCGAGCGCCCGATCCGGACGTCGCCGCCGGTGGACTCCGCCAGCCGGCGGACGATGTCCAGGCCGAGCCCCGTGGAGCCGCCCCCGGTCGCCGCCGGACGGTCCTCCCGGCCGCCGCCCGACCAGCCGCGGCGCAGCGCGGCGGCCGGATCGGCGATGCCCGGTCCGGCGTCCGAGACCAGCACGATCACCGCGTCGTCGGCGTTGTGGACGTCGACGGCGAAGGCGGTGCCCTCGGGGGTGTGCCGGAAGACGTTGCCGAGCATGGCGTCCAGGGCCGCGGCGAGGTCGGGGCGGGCGACCGGCACCCGCACCGGGCGGTCCGCGCCGGCGACCCGGACGGTGCGGCCCTCGTCCTCGGCCAGCGCGGACCAGAAGTCCATCCGCGCGCGGATCACTTCGGCCGCGTCGCAGCCGGCCGCGGCGGCGGCCTGTGCGGTGTGCTCCCGCTGGGCGCGGGCGGTGCGGATGATCTGGTCCACCTCGTGCTCCAGTTGCTCGACGGCGGCCCGGGTCTGCTCGGCGGCCGGTCCGTCGCCGAGCGAGGCCGCGTTGAGCCGGAGCACGGTCAGCGGGGTGCGCAGCCGGTGCGAGAGGTCGGCGGCCAACTCGCGTTCGTTGGTGAGGAGTTGGACGACCTGGTCGGCCATGGAGTTGAAGGCGCTGGCCGCCGAGCGCAGCTCCTTCGGGCCGTCCTCCTGGACGCGGACGCCGAGGTCGCCGCGGCCCAGGTCGTGGGCGGCGGCGGACAGCCGCTCGGCGGGGCGCACCATCCGGGTGCCGAGCCGGTCGGCGACCGCTACCGACCCCAGGACCAGCGCCAGGCCGACGCCGGCCAGTACCGCCCAGGAGGTGGCCACGCCGTTGGTGAGCGCGTCGTCGGGGACGTACACCTCGACGACGGCGATGCCGGAGGCGACCGCGGTGGGCTGGAGCAGCGCGGTGCCGCCGGGGACCTCGGCGATGGAGGCCCGGCCGAGCCGGACGGCGGCGGCGACATCGGCGGGGGCGGCCCGGCGGACGCCGACCTCGGTCGGGCTGCCGCCCTTGGTGGCCGCCGGGACGTGGATGCCGATCCCGCCGCCGGGGCCGGTCTCGGCGCTCGCCAGGGCCCGTTCCAACTGGGTGCGGTCGGTGGTGATGGCCAGGACGGGGCCGATGGCGGCGGCCTGCCGCTCGGCGCCTCCGTAGGCGCGGTCGGAGGCCATCTCCTTGACCACCAGCCCCAACGGGACCGCGAAGGCGACCACGACCATCGTGGTGACCGCCAGGGCCACCTTGACCAGGGCCCACCTCACGGCGTCCCGCCTCTCCGCCCCTGCGCCGGGCGGGGCCGCCCCCGGCTCACCGGGGCGGCTCCAGCTTCACCCCGACACCGCGCAGGGTGTGCAGGTACCGGGGCCGGGCCGCGGTCTCGCCCAGTTTGCGGCGCAGCCAGGACAGGTGGACGTCGATGGTCTGGTCGTCGCCGTAGGACTGCTGCCAGACCTCGGCGAGGAGTTCCTTGCGGGGCACGACCACGCCGGGGCGCTCGGCGAGGAAGGCCAGCAGGTCGAACTCGCGGCGGGTGAGGTCCAGTGCGACGCCGTCGAGTTCGGCCTGGCGGCGCAGCGGGTCGATGGACAGCCCGCCGACCCGGGTCGCCCGCGAGGGCGGTTCGGCCCCCGGCGCCCCGCCCCGGGACCGGCGCAGCACGGCCGCCATCCGGGCCGAGAGGTGCTCGACCGAGAACGGCTTGGTGAGGTAGTCGTCGGCGCCGTCGTTGAGCAGCCGGACGATCTCGGCCTCGTCGTCCCGCGCGGTGGCGATGATCACCGGGACGTCGGTGATGCCGCGCAGCATCTTCAGCGCCTCGCCGCCGTCCAGATCGGGCAGACCGAGGTCGAGGACGACCAGGTCGAAGCCGACGTGCGCGACCTCGCGCAGCGCCTCCAGGGCGGTCCCGACGCTACGCACCGCGTGCCCGGCCTCGGTCAGATGCCGGATGAGCGCGGAACGTACGAACTGGTCGTCCTCGACCACGAGCACTCGTGCCATGGGCGGCACCGTACGCCATACGGGCGTGTTCCCCTGCGCACGGTTGACGGGCGGACGGCGTCACCCCCGTTGGCGGGCGGGCGGATTGGCCCCCACCGGCGCCGCGGTGACGGCCTCCCGCGGCCCCGTACGGGCGGGCGCCGGGGTGCGGCTAGCCGTGCATCACCATGTTGGTGTCGCCGACCTGCGGGTCGATGAGTCGGGAGCCGAACAGGCCGCTCCCCGAAGGGTCCGGATCGGCGCTGGCCGGCGCACTGAACACGGCCAGCGTGATGAGGGTTCCGACGATGAGGGCTGCGACACGGCGCATTGCACGAGCCTCCCGAGAAGTCGCTGATCTTTCGCTCACTCTGCCCGAGTTCCTCCGCTTATACGCGCTAAATCCCTCTTGTGGCGGTTATATGACGCGGCGTCGGACCGGGGAAACCGAGGCGCCGCCCCGGCCCCGCACCGTCAAGCCCGCGTGGACGGGGTTGTTCTTTCCGCCGGCCGGCGTGGTCCTATAGGGGGCATGGACAGAGGGAGTTCGGGGCGGGGCCTGATGCACGCGGCGGCCTGGACGCTGGCGACCGGCGCCGCGGTCGCCCTGTCGTGGTTCGGCGTGCACACCGTGCTGTCCGGCACGGTGTACGACGCGCCGCGGGCGCTTCCGCTCTCCGACCAGGTGGCGTCCTCGGCCCTGCCGCAGGTCTCCTCCACCCATCGACCGAAGCCGTCCGCCTCGCCGTCCGCGAGCCCCTCCTCCTCCCCCGCCGACGACCGTCCGCCGCGGACCGCGGACCCGTCCCGCTCACTGGACGCCCCCTCGTCCACCTCCTCGGCCCTGCCCGGCAGCGGCACCCCGGCACCCACCGGCGACCGGATCCGCGGCTATGTCACCAACGGCGGCCGGGTGGTGCTCTCGCTGGGCGCCGACTCCGCCGAGCTGGTGTCCGCGACACCGAACGCGGGCTGGCAGATGCAGGTGTGGAAGCAGGACCAGTGGCTCCGGGTCGATTTCACCGGCGGCGGCGCGCACACCTCGGTGATCTGCACCTGGAACGGCCATCCGCCCCTGGTGGTGACCAGCAACCACGCGACGTAGCAGGTGAGTTGACGCGCCGTCGGACGCCCTTACGTGAAGACCCCGGCGGGCGGGGACGGCGAGGCGACCGCGGTGGCGTCGGTGACCGGGGCCGCGCCGCCGGTGAAGTCCAGCAGCGCCCGGCCGTGCTCGACCCGGCCGACGTGCGGGTCGCCGGCCGCCCGCCGGGTCAGCTCGGCGACCGGCAGCGTCCGGTCCGCGGCGAGCAGCACCGCGTTGCCGAACCGCCTGCCGCGCAGCACGGCCGGCTCGGCGGTCAGGGCCAGCTCGGGGAAGACGGTGTGGACGGTGGCTATCTGGCCGCGCAGGAACGCCAGCGGCGGCCCGTCGGCGAGGTTGGCCGCGTAGTGGCCACCGGGCCGCAGCGCCCGGCGCACCTCCGTCGCGAACTCCACGCTGGTCAGGTGCGCGGGTGTGCGGGCGCCGGCGAAGACGTCGGCGATGACCAGGTCCGCCCAGCCGTCCGGGATCCTGGCCAGCCCGGCGCGGGCGTCCGCACCGCGCACCCGTATGCGCCAGGTGCTCTCCAGCGGCAGCCGCTCACGGACGAGCTGGACCAGTGGGGTGTCGATCTCCACGACCTGCTGGGTGGACCGCGGCCGGGTCGCGGCGATGTACCGGGCCAGGGTCAGGGCGCCGCCGCCGAGGTGGACGACGCGCAGCGGCGCACCGGGCGGGGCGACCAGGTCGGCGATGTGCCCCAACCGCCGCTGGTAGGAGAACTCCAGGTACGCCGGGTCGTCGAGGTCCACGTGGGACTGCGGGGCGCCGTCTATCAACAGCGTCCAGCCGCGCGGCCGGTCCCGGTCGGGTCGGAGTTCCGCGACCCCGCCGCCCACCGTTCCGGTGACGGACTCCGGGCCGCGCCCGCGCCTGCTTCTCGCCATGCCTCCAGTATGGCGGTCCGCTGTGAGACGGTATCCGCAGGTCAGGGACGGCGCGAGAAGCCAGGCGGCGGACCGCCCGACGGCCTGAGCCGCGGGCAGCCCGCCTGGTGTACCGCGACCCGAGCCGGTCCGATGTCCCTTCGGACCGGCTCCGGATCACTTGTTGATGCAGTGGTTACCGAACGCCGGGTTCAGCAGCGCGATGATGTTGACGCTGTTGCCGCACACGTTGATCGGAATGTCGATCGGGATCTGGATGACGTTGCCGCTGAGGACGCCCGGCGAGTGCTTGGCGATCCCCTTCGCGTGCGCGCCGCGGCCATGGTGACGGCCCTCCTTGAAACGGCCGTGGCTCTTGCCGTGGTGCCCGCCGTCGTAGGCGGTGGCGGCGCCCGCGCCGCTCAGCACCAGGGCTGAGGTGGCCGCGGCCATCGCGGCGGTCTTGACGAACCGCTTCATCCCATTCTCCTTTTCAGTCGCGTATGGGGCATCGGACACAACGAACAATATGGGTTACGGATACGGCCGTTACCACTTAAGCGGATTCATTAGGCTGACTGGCTGGCGGACGACCGGTGGAAAACGGGGGTGCGGCCGCGGCGCGCCTGCCGCGATTTCCAACATGATTTCTGCCAGAGTTCTCTCCTGTTTGACTGATTGAAGTCGGAGAGGACCACATGCCGAAGTCGATGGACCGCACCAGGTGCGGCGCGGTATGCGCGCTCGCGACCCTGGCTTTGTCGGCCGCGCTGACTTCGGCGGTGGCCGCCCCGACGCCCCCGGAATCCCCGCGCATTCCGTTCGCCGAGCGCTTCCACATCACCGGGCACGGCGGCATCGCGCGGGCCGCCGGTACCTCGGTGACCTGCCGGCCCGCACCGCACCGGGCGGGGCCCGCCGGCCCGCCCTGTGCGGCGTCCCGACGGACCGACCGCACCACCGTCGCCCGAACGGCGTACCTCGACGCCGACGAGGACCGGCGCGCCGTCGGCTCCAGCAGCGCCCGGCTGCGGCTGCCGGCCGGCTCCCGGGTGCGCTACGCCCGGCTCTACTGGGGCGGCGACCTGCGTCCCGGTGGGCCCCGGGCGGCCCGGACCACCGGTCAGGTGCTGCTCGCCGGGCCCCGCGGCCGGTACGAGGAGGTGCGCGCGGACGGCCCGATCGGGCGCCGCAGCACCGCCTGGACCGACACCTACCAGGCGTCCGCGGACGTCACCGCCCTGGTGCGGCGCGGCGGGCCGGGCACGTACACGGTGGCCCAGGAGGCCACCGGGCACCGGGCGGCGCGGGCCGGGACCCGGGGCGGCTGGGTGCTGGTGGCCGCCTACGAGAACCCGCGGGAGCCGCTGCGGCGGCTGACGCTGTGGGACGGATTCGAGGCGCTGGGCGGGAAGCGCCGGGCGCTCGCGGTGGAACTGCCCGGGCTGCGCATTCCGGCGCATTCCCGGGGACGGGCCGGAGTCGTGGCCTACCACGGAACGCCCGGAACCCACGGAAAAATCTCCGCCCGAGCCGGTCGCATTACTCCGGTCGCGCTCCGTGGTGCGGCCGATCCAGCGAATGAGGGGCGGCAATCGATGCGCCCGAATTCCGGTCGGCAGGCGCCGGATGGGGCCACATACCACAACGCCCTCGGTTTTGATTCCGATGTCTTCGACCTGACGCCGGCGCTCCGGTCCGGAGGCGACCGGCTGGCATTCCGCTTCACCACCCGAAAGGCGGGTTATTTGCTCGGCGCGCTCTTCGTCCAGGCCGATCTCCGGCGCTGAGCGGCGGGCTTCGGCAATTCCCGCGGAGTTTTTGACAGCTCGGTAATCAGGGAGCAGTGCGCGTGCCGCCACAAGACCCGCCGTCCCAGGAGCGGCTCACGGTCCTGCATGTGTCCCAGCCGGTCGACGGCGGGATCGCCCGGGTCGTCGCCGGCCTGGTCCGTTCCCAGGTGGCGGCCGGGCTGCGGGTGGTGGTGGCCGCGCCGCCCGGCGGCACCCTGCACGTGGAGGCCGCGGTCGCGGGCGCCGAGGTGGTGCTCTGGCCGGCCCGCGGCGCCCTCGGCACGGCGCTGTCCGCGTCGGCGCGGCTGGCCCGGCTCGTCCGGCGCACCGGCCCGCACCTCGTGCACTCCCACGGTGCCCGGGCCGGGTACGCCGTCCGGCGGGCGGTGCGCGGGCGGATCCCCACCGTCCACCAGCCGCACTGCTGGCCGTTCGAGGACGGTGGGCCGGCGGGCCGCACGGCGCGGGTCTGGGAGCGGTACGCGGCCCGCTGGACGCACCGGATGCTGTGTGTGAGCGAGGCGCAGCGGGCGCGCGGGACGGCCGTGGGCGTGACCGGCCGCTGGGTGGTGATCCCCAACGGCGTGGACCTGCGGCGGTTCGCCCCCGCCGACGACGACGGCCGGGCGGCGCTGCGCACGTCCCTGCCCGCGCTGCGCGACGCGGTGCCGGCCGGGGCGCCGCTGGTGGTGTGCGTGGCGCAGCTGTTCCCGCAGAAGGGCCTGCCGACGCTGCTGCGGGCCTGGCCCCAGGTGACGGCGGCGGTCCCCGACGCGCGCCTGGCGCTGGTCGGCGACGGGCCGGACCGGGCGGCGCTGCTCCGGGCCGCGCCGCCCGGCGTGCTCTTCACCGGCGCCGCCGACAGCGTCGCCCCCTGGTACCAGGCGGCGGACCTGGTGGTGGTGCCGTCCCGGTGGGAGGGCATGGCGCTGGTCCCCCTGGAGGCGATGGCCTGCGGCCGGGCCGTGGTGCTCAGCGACGTCGGCGGGGCCCGCGAGTGCCTGCCGGCGGACGCCGCGGACGGCTGCCTGGTGCCGCCGGGCGACCCGGCCGCGCTGGCCCGGGCCGTCATCACCCTGCTGGCCGACCCCGAACGGCGGACAGCGCTCGGCGAGCGGCTGCGGGACCACGTGCGGATGGCCCACGACGGGCAGCGGGCGGCCGGCGCGGTGCTGAACCTCTACCGGGAACTGCTGGCGGTGCCGCCCGTCCTGACCGTGCCGCGGGCCGAGCGATGACCGCCGAGCGCGCGGACGCTCCGCCGGCGCACGCGGGGCGGCACGCCCGGCCGCCCGCCGGGGCACTGCCCCGCCCCGCCGCCCCGGCCGCCGCCCCGGTGGCACCGACGCCCCCCGGCCGGGCCGTGCCGCGCCGGGCCGTCCCCGTCCTGCTGGCGGCGACCGACGCGCTGGCCACGGCCGGCGCGACCCTCCTCGTCGACACCGACCCGGCACTGCTCGCGGGCCTGGTGCCGGTCCTGCTGCTGCTCAACTCCCGGGCCGGGCTCTACCGTCCGGGCCCGGCCCCGGCCGCGTTGGACGAGGTGGCACCGCTGCTGGGCCGGGCCGCCGCCGGCTGGTGCGCGGCGGGCGCGGCGCTGGCCGCGCTGCACCCCGGGCTCGCGCTGGGCCCGGTCGCCCTGCCCGTCGCGGTGGCCGCCCAGGCGGCGCTGGCCGCCACCGCCCGGGCCGTGGTGTACCGGGCGCGACGTGCCACCGCCCGGCGCCGGCCGCGGTCGACGCTGCTGGTCGGCCCCGAACCGGTCGCCCGGCAGCTGGCCGCGGCGCTGCTGGCGCACCCCGAGTACGGGCTGCGCCCGGTGGGCCTGGTGCCGACCGGGCCGGCCGCGCCGCAGGGCGCCCCGGCGGGCGCGGCGCCGCCGCTGCTCCGCTCGTCCGACGCGCTGACCCGTGCCGTCATCCGGTACACCGTCCGCGACGCGGTGTTCCTGCTGCCGCCGGAGAGCGACCCGTACGCCGCGGCGCTGCTGCGCCGGTTCCTCGGCCAGGGCACCGCCGTCTGGCTGGCCGGCGCCGCCGCGGCCCGCGACGGCCGGCCGCCGGGGCCCGGCACCGGCCACCTGTGGGGGTTCGCCTGCCGGCCGTGGGAGGCCGGCCGCCCCCGGCCCGGCGGACCGGCCAAGCGGGCGCTGGACCTCGTCCTGGCGTCGGCGGCGCTGCTGTTGACGCTGCCGCTGCTGCTCGGCTGCGCGCTGGCGGTACGGCTGGTGGACGGGCCCGGGGTGTTCTGCCGGCTGCCCCGTCTGGGCCAGGACGGCCGCCGCTGCGCCCTGCTGCGCTTCCGCATCGCGCGCCCCGGCACCCCGCCCGGCGGCCTGGGCCGCTGGCTGCGGCGCACCTCGCTGGACGGGCTGCCGCAGCTGTGGAACGTGCTGCGCGGCGAGCTGAGCCTGGTCGGGCCGCGCCCCGAACGCCCGTCCCGGGCCGCCGAGTTCACCCGCCGTCACCCCGGCTACGCCGCCCGTCACCGGATGCCGCCGGGCCTGACCGGCCTGGCCCAGGTGCACGGGCTGCGCGACGGCGCCCGCGCCGAGGAGCGGGCGCGCTTCGACAACCTCTACATCGACGGCTGGTCGCCGGGAGGGGACCTGCGGATCCTGCTGCGGGCCGCGGCCCGACCGCTGTTCCGGCGGGAGGACGGATGACCCCGACCACCCCGACCGACCGCTCCGCGCAGCCGCGGCACCGCCGCGCGCGGCCCCCCGACGAGGCCGACCCGGCCGCTGACCAGGCCACCCTGGCCGCTACCCCTGGAGGGATCCGGTGAAAGTCCTGCACGTCATCACCGGCCTCGAAGTGGGCGGCGCCGCGCAGCAGCTGCGGCTGCTGCTGCGGCGGCTGCCCGCCCACTGCGAGGTCGTCACCCTGACCCGCCCCGGCCCGCTCGCCGAGGCCATCGAGGCGGACGGCACCCGCGTCACCCACCTCGACATGACCGGCAACCGCGACCTGTCGGTGCTCCGCCGCCTGGCCGGCCTGATCCGCGCCGCCGACCCCGACCTCGTCCACACCCACCTCTACCGGGCCTGCGTCTACGGCCGGATCGCCGCCCGGATGGCCGGCGTCCGGGCGGTGGTCGCCACCGAGCACTCGCTGGGCGACGCGGTCATCGAGGGCCGGCGGCTGACCCGCGGCGTCCGCACCCTGTACCGGGCCACCGAACGGCTGGGCTCGGCCACCGTCGCGGTCTCCGACACCGTCGCCGCCCGACTCCGCCGCTGGGGCGTCCCCGCGCGGCGGATCCACGTGGTGCCCAACGGCATCGAGGCGCACCGCTTCGCCTACGACCCGGCGGCCCGGGCCGCGCTCCGGGCCCGACTCGGCCTGCCGCACGACGCGTTCGTGGTCGGCGGCGCGGGCCGGCTGGTGCCCGGCAAACGGTTCGACGTCCTGGTCCGCGCGATCACCCAACTCCCCGGCGTCCACCTGCTGCTGGCCGGCGACGGACCGGAGCGGGAGCTGCTGCGGCGGATGGCCGGGCAGTTCGGCTCCGGCGACCGGATCCACCTGCTCGGCGCCTACGGCGGCGCGGACGGCCCGGTGCCCGGCGACGGGCCGGACATCCCCAGGATGCTGTCGGCCATCGACGTCTTCGTCTCCCCCTCCCCCGACCAGGCGTTCGGCCTGGCGACCCTGGAGGCCCTGGCGTCCGGTCTGCACGTCCTCTACGGCAGCTGCCCGGCCGTCGACGACCTCCCCGACGACCAGGCCCCCGGCGCCCACCGCTTCGGCCACGGCGTCCACGAACTGGCCACCGCACTGCGGGAGTTGCGCCGCACCGAGCCCGGTCGGCTGCCCGTGCCCCCGGTGGTGCGCCGCTACGACATCGACCGCAGCGCCCAGCAACTGATGGCCGTCTACGAGCAGGCCCGCGACGCGACGCGACGGGCCCGCCCGGCGGCGAAGCTCACCGCGCCTCCCGTGGGGCCCCCGCCCCAGGGCCTGCCCCCGGGCTTCACGCTGCCCGACCCGTCGCCGGCCCCGGCCCCGGACGGGCACTCGCTCTCCAAGCGCTGACGGGCGACAGGGGCGGCACACGAAGCGGTGGAGGGGCGGCACCGGCCGCCCCTCCACCGCTTTCCGTCGCCGGCCGCCTCACTGGCAGCGGTCGACCGCCTCGATCGTGCGGGCCGCCTCGCCCAACGCCGCCCGCAGCACCGCCGGGTCGGTGGCGTCGGCGTACGCGCCGTCCGGCGGCACCAGCCAGCCGGTGCCCTGCACCGGCGGCTCCGGTGCCGCGCCGCCCTCCGGCCCGCCCAGGGGGATTCCGCGCCCGGACGTCTGCGTACAGGCGCTGCCCGGCACGTCCCACCCGGCGGCCGTCCCCGGCGGGACCAGGAAACCGAGGGTGTCGCAGGCGCCGTCGTGCAGCACCGGGCCGACGCCGTCCCGCAGTCGCAGGATGTCCACCGCCTCCAGTCCCTGCCGGGCCGGCACCGTGACCAGGTCACAGGGCTGGGCGACGATCCCGGGGGCGATGCGCCCCTCGCGGCCCGCGACCCGGCCCGCGGACTCCTTGCCGCCCCTGCTGACGCCGGTCTCCCACACGGAGAACCCCTCCTCCTGCACGCGCCACACCCTTTACACCGTCTTCAACGGAGAAACGCGTCAACAGCTACGGCGGCGGAACGCTGCAAAGGATGGCACTTCATGGCGGATCGAGGGTGAGATATTCCGGTTTGTAGCCAAACACAGGGTGGCGGACCCGTCACAGCCGGTACCGTCGTCCCGCCGCACCGCCAGGACGCGGCGAGGTCACACGATGGCACGGAGGAGGGTCGGCCTGGTGGATCGGGGTCGGGCCCGGCCGTGATCCACCGGGCCGCCCCTGGGGCACGGAGAGGTCCGCCATGGCGTCGCAAGCTCAACGTCCAGCGTCGTCCCGCACCGCACCCGCCCGCCCGAACACCGCCTTCCGACAGCTGCGCGGCCGGCTGTCGCCCGGCGAGTTCGCGGCGGCGGTCCGACGGTCCGCCCGTGAGATCGGCGAGCAGGTCTCGTGCGACGCCCGCTATGTGGGCCGCGTCGAGTCCGGGGAGATCCGGTGCCCGAACTACGCCTACGAACGGGTGTTCCGGCACATGTTCCCGGGGCTGACGCTGCCCGACATGGGGTTCGCGCCGCGGGAGACGGTACGCGGACGGCGGGCGCCGAAGGGGCGGGCGGCGTCGGGCACTCCGGTGGAGCAGGTGCTCGCACCGGGCGGCCCCGCGTCCCTGGCGACCGACCCCGACCACCGCGATACCCGTATCCAGAACTGCGAGGAGAGCGACGTGCTACGTCGCGCGTTCATCACCGGCGGCCCGGCGGCCGCCCTGGGCCTGGCCGGCCTCTGTCCGCCCGGCCCCGCGCCGCACGCATCGATCCCCCGGCCGTCGAGCCCGCTCGACCAGGGCAGGGCGCCGTCGCCCGACGGCTTCGCCGCGACCGTGCCCGGACCCCGAACCGCCCCCGGCGGCCGGGCCGGCGCCGCCGAGGCCACCGCCGTCGAGGAGGCCGTCCGCCGGATCCGCCTGCTGGACGACCGGCACGGCGCCGACGGCCTCTACCACCGCGCCACCCAACCCCTGCGCATCGCCTACGAACTGCTCGACGCCGGCGTCCAACGCCGCGCGGTCTACGACCGGTTGCACGCCGGCGCCGGCGAACTCGCCATCTCCGTGGGCTGGCTGGCGCACGACTCCGGCCGCTTCGAGGACGCCCGCTCGCACTACGCCGAAGCGCTGTCCACCGCCCGGGTCTGCGGCGACGCCGCCCTGGAGGCGCACGCGTTCTGCAACACCGCGTTCCTGGCCCGCGACGCCGGCCGGCCGCGCGAGGCGGTGCGGGCCGCACAGGCCGCCCAGCAGGCCGCCAAGCGGCTCGGCTCGCCGCGGCTGCGGTCGCTGCTGGCGCTGCGCGAGGCCGGCGGCTGGGCCGGGCTCGGCGACCGCACCGGCTGCACGCAGGCGCTGGCCCGGGCCGAGCGGCTGTTCGCGGCCGGGCCGAGCGAACGCGACCCGGAGTGGATGACCTTCTACGGGGAGGCCGAACTGGCCGGCCTCACGGCGCAGTGCTGGTCCGCGCTGGGCGAGCGGGGGCGGGCGGCGGAGCTGGCCCGCCACGCGGTGGCACTGCAGGATCCGCACTTCACCCGCAACATCGCGCTGTTCACCGCGGAGCTGGCCGGCAACCTCGCGGCCAGCGGCGCCGCCGAGGAGGCCGCCGCGGCGGCCCTCCAGACGCTCGCCCTGCTGACGCAGGTCCGCTCGGCCCGGATCCGGGCGATGCTGGACGCCGTCGCCCACACGCTCCGCCCGTACCGCAGCTGCGCCCCGGTCGCCGCGTTCCTGGGGCGGTACCGGGCGGCCGGCGACCCCGCGCGGCGCCAGCCGTCCTGACCCCCCGGTGCAAGCACCGGCTCCACCGGTGCGGCTGACGCCGCGCCCCCAAACCGGGTGCCGGCTCAGTCGAGGTGGCCGGTGTCGTTCCAGCTCACCACGGCCGGCTCGCCGTAGGCCCAGCCGAGCACCGACAGGGAGGTCGGCGCCAGCCGGAGCCGCGCCGCGAAGGAGACGTCCAGGCCCAGCCAGCGCGCGCCCAGCACCCGCAGGATGTGGCCGTGCGCGAAGACCAGCACGTCGCGGTCGGCCGAGCGCGCCCAGTCGACCACCGCGTCGGCCCGCGCGCAGACCTCGGCGAGCGTCTCGCCCGCCGGCACCCCGTCCCGCCAGATCAGCCAGTCCGGCCGGTCGGCCTTGATCTGCGCCGGGGTCAGCCCCTCGTACGCGCCGTAGTCGATCTCCAGCAGCGCGTCCCACTCCTGGGCCCGCGGCCCGAAGCCGGCCAGCTCGCAGGTCTCCTTGGCGCGCACCAGGGGGCTGGTGCGGACCTCGACGTCCGGCAGGCCGTCCCAGGGGGCGTGGTGCAGCCGCTCGCCCAGCAGCTTGGCGCCCCGGCGTCCCTCGTCGAGCAGGGGGATGTCGGTGCGTCCGGTGTGCCGTCCGGAGACGGACCACTCCGTCTGTCCGTGCCTGGCCAGGAGAATGCGCGGTGCCATGGGTCGTACCTCTCGCCGGATTCCCGGCTTGTCGTCGTGCTCGGCTGGGCGCGGGCGGCGCTGACCGCGGCCCTTCCATCATCGCGTACCCGCCGGGAAGCCGGCCGGGGGCCTCGGCCGAGGACCCGGCGCCGGCCGATCCGCCGCACCGGGGTCCGCCCTGCCCAGGGGCCCCGCGCGGGCGAAGCCGAGCGCCGGGGAGGATGCGCGAGCTCGGGGACCGGTGCCCGTACCGGGGGTGTGAGATGCCAGACTTCGGCGGGTGAACGTTTCCCGCGAAAGCCGACCGAGCCTGCGGAAGCAGTTGACCGAGCTGCGCGGACCCGGCGTGCGCCCCCGCTCGCTGGACGCCCGCGCGCTCGCCGCGCTCGCCGCCAACCCCGGCTGCCGGCGCCGGGCGCTGCTGGACGGCGCCGGCGTCGACAAGGGCGCGCTGGCCCGCGCGCTGGGCTCGCCCGCGGCGTACGGCCAGTCCCAGTTCGCCCTGGTCCGCGGCAACTCCTTCGAGGCCCGGGTGAAGGCCGACGGCGGCCTGGAGCTGCTGCGGCTGGTGTGCGAGCGGCTCGCGCCGGGCACGGCGGTGCCGGAGGACGGCGCGGTCGCCCGGCCCGACCTGTCCGCGGCCGGCCCCGAGGGCCGGGCGGCGCGCACCGCGCTGGCGCTGCGCGAGGCGACCGCGGCCGGCGGCTGGGCGCTGCTGGACCACCCCCTGCTGGCCATGGAGGTCGCCGGCTCCCCCGCCTACGTGGAGCCGGACGCGGTGGTGGTGCACCCGGACGGCAGCTGGACGGTCGTCGAGATCAAGTCCTTCCCGATGATCGACGGGACCGCGGACGCCGCCAAGGTCGGCGCCGCGGCCCGGCAGGCCGCCGTGTACGTCCTCGCCCTGGAGGCGGTGGCGGAGCACACCGCGGCGCACACCGGCCGCCCCGCCCGGGTCCGCGACCGGGCGCTGCTGGTCTGCCCCAAGGACTTCTCCAACCTCCCGACGGCCGCCGCCGTCGACGTCCGCAAGCAACGCGCCACCACCCGGCGCCAGTTGGCCCGGCTCACCCGCGTCGAGGAGATCGCCGCCGCGCTGCCCGCCGGGACCACCTTCGACCTGCGGCTGGCCGACGACGGCCAGACCCCGACCCGCCCGGCCGCAGAACTGGCCGAGGCGGTGGAGACGGTCACCGCCGCCTACGCCCCGGAGTGCCTGGCCGCCTGCGAACTGGCCTTCCACTGCCGCCGGCGGTCCCGCCAGGACGGCGCGGTGGAGAGCCTGGGCCGCGGCCTGCGGGGCGAGTTGGGCGGACTGCGCACCATCGAGGAGGCGCTGGCGGCGGCCGGCGGCGCACCGGAGGCGGACCCCGACGACCCGGCCGTGCAGGCCCTCCGCACCGCCGCCGCACTGCGCGCCGCGGCGCTCTCCGGCCGCACGCCCCGTCAGGGAGAGGACACATGTCGCTGATCGAGACGCTGGCCCGGATGGAGGCGGTGGCCGCGGGCCGCGCCCAGCCGCTGACCACGGTCCGCCACCGCCACCTCGCCGAACGCCCGCTGGTCCTGGTGCCGTTGACCACCGCCGGTGAGGCCGGCGCCCCGCTGGGTGCCCTGGTCGGCACGGACCGGGAGAAGCCGCTGCTGCTGACGGTCCCCCAGCCCCGCGACCGCGACCTGCGGTTCGGGTTCCTCGCCGACCTCGCCGAGGCGGTGCTGCCCTATGTGGACGGCTTCGCCGACGACGTCGAATTCGAGGAGCGCAAGGAGACCGACGCGGAGACCGGCCAGAAGGTCCCGGTGCAGGTCGAACTGTGCACCGACGCGCCACAGGTGATCGTGCCCAGCGCGGCCGGCATCGACTACGTCCGGCTGCTGGGCCGCTCCATGCGGTTCCGGCGGACGGCCGAGCAGGAGCCGGAGACGCCGCACCCCGCGCCGCCGCACGTCCCGCTGCTGGGCCGCTGGTTCACGCACCTCGGCGAGCGGGCCCGGGTGCCCGGCGCCGGTCTGCTGCTGTCCATGACGGGCCTGCTGACCCGTCACTGGGCGACCGGCCAGAGCGTCCTGGAGGACCAGCACCTGGGCGCGCTGCTCGCCTGGATCGCCCCGCCGCCCGGCGTACCGGCCCCGCGGGCGGCCGAGTACGCCGAGGCGGCGCGCGACGCGGACGGCCAACTGCGCTGCCCGCCGGCCGGTCCCGCCACCGACCCGGCGTTCGACAACCGGCTGCTGGCGCCCGCGATGGCCGGCTACGACGCCGGTCTGCCCGGCGCCGAGGAGGCCCTGCGCGCCCTCGTCGAGAGCCAGCTGCGGCCCACCTGGGACGCCGTCTGGCAGGGTATCGACCTGCTCCGCGGCCTTCCCGAGGGCGCCCGGGTCGCCGACCGCTGGAAGCGCGACCGCTGGTCGTACACCGCCCACCGCGACCGGATCCGGGCCGGGGAGCCGCCGCAGCCCAAACAGGACGACGCGGTCACCGCCGCCCGGAAGCTCGCCGCCCGGGAGGCCGCGCAGGCCCAACTGGACGCCCAGGAAGCCCTGGACGACCCGCTGGTGATGGCCGCCCGGCGGCTGGCCGGCGAGGCGCTGTACGGCACGGTCACCGCCGTCGAGATGGCGTTCTCCGAGGGCCGGCGGCCGATGCCGCGCCCCCTGGTGACGCTGCACACCGACGACCGCCCCCCGCTGTCCGAGGGCGTCAAGGTCCACCGCCCGCTGGCCGACGGCCGCACCCAGACCGCCGAGTTCGTCGCGTACGCCGCGGGCCCCGAGGACGCCGAGGGCGCGCCGGTGTTCCGGCTCACCGGCGGGATGGGACGCGGCCGCACTCCCGAGCCGGGCTCGGTCCCGGAGCCCGGCGAGACGACCTGCTGGACGCTCTTCGAGCACGCCCCGCGCGGCGGCCCGGGCCTGCCGGAGCCGGAGGACACCCCGTGGACGCACGGCGGCCCGCCGTCCGGCCCCGGCGACGCGCCGCCCGCCGCGCCCGACCCGGTGACCCTTGAGGACTTCCTGTGACCGGATCGCCCCGCCGCCGTCCGGCCCCGGCGCCGCGCGGCCACCGCCCGACGCCCGCCCACCCCCCGGAGAGCGCCCCGGCATGACGCCCCCTCAGCCCCTGCCCGTCCCGCCGCCGGTCGACCCCGCCGCGGCGGCGGCGAAGGCCACCGAAGCGATCCTCCACGACACCCTGCACAGCCCCCGGCGCGGCGTGGTCGTCGACTCCCCGCCGGGCGCCGGGAAGTCCACCCTGGTGGTCCGCGCCGCCCGCGAACTGGCCGCCGCGGGCCGCCGGTTGATGATCGTCGCGCAGACCAACGCCCAGGTCGACGACCTCGTGCTGCGGCTCGCCGCGAAGGACCCCGAACTCCCCGTCGGCCGCCTGCACAGCAGCGAGCCCGGCGCCTTCGACCCGGCCCTCGCGGACCTCCCCGCCGTCCGCACCTCCGCCAGGATCGCCGACCTCACCGCCCTGGACGTCGTCGTCTCCACCGCCGCCAAGTGGGCCTACACCAAGGTCGAGGAGCCCTGGCGGCACGCCATCGTGGACGAGGCGTACCAGATGCGCTCGGACGCGCTGCTGAGCGTCGCCGGCCTCTTCGAGCGGGCACTGTTCGTCGGCGACCCGGGCCAGCTGGACCCCTTCAGCGTCGTCGGCGCCGACCAGTGGGCCGGCCTCTCCTACGACCCCTCCGCCAGCGCCGTCGCCACCCTCCTCGCCCACAACCCCGACCTGCCGCAGCACCGGCTCCCCGTCTCCTGGCGCCTGCCGGCCTCCGCCGCTCCCCTCGTCTCCGGCGCCTTCTACCCGTACACGCCGTTCCGCAGCGGCACCGGCCCCGGCGACCGGCGGCTGGCGTTCGGCGTGCGCGGCGACGGCTCGGCCGTGGACCGCGTGCTGGACGAGGCCGCGGAGTCCGGCTGGGGCCTGCTGGAGCTGCCCGCCCGGCACACCCCGCGGACGGACCCGGAGGCGGTCCGCGCCGTCGCCGGGGTCGTCCGCCGGCTGCTGGACCGCGGCGGGGCCGCCACCAGCGAGCACGCAGGCGCCCCGGAGCCGCTGACGGCCGCCCGGATCGCGGTCAGCACCGCCCACCGCGACCAGGCCGCGGCGGTCCGCGCCGCCCTCGCCGGGCTGGGCGTGACCGGTGTCACGGTGGACACCGCCAACCGCCTCCAGGGCCGCGAGTTCGACGTCACCGTCGTCCTCCACCCGCTCTCCGGCCGCCCCGACGCGACCGCCTTCCACCTGGAGACCGGCCGCCTGTGCGTGCTCGCCTCCCGGCACCGGCACGCCTGCATCGTCGTCTGCCGCGCCGGCGTCACCGAGCTGCTGGACGAACACCCCGCCACGGAACCGGTCCAACTCGGCGTCACCGTGAAGTTCCCGGACGGCTGGGAGGCCAACCACGCGGTCCTCGCCCATCTCGCGGAACACCGGGTGGCCTGGCGCCCTTGACCGGACGGAGTCCGGCACGCCGCCGGAGGCGGCCCGGAGTTACCGCCCCGGACGGCTGGGAGGCCAACCACGCGGTCCTCGCCCATCTCGCGGAACACCGGGTGGCCTGGCGGGCGTGATCGTCCCGCGCACCGCGGCTCCGGGCCCCCTTGCGCGGAGCGGGACAATGGAATGCGGCAGACAACGATGGAGGTAGGTACATGTCCGAGCCGCAGTCGGCTCCCGATCCCCGCGGTACGGCGCCCGCCCCCCGCCGCATGAAACCCGCGCAGCTGCTGTTCGAGCCGCCCGAGGCCACCGCCGATCCCGAGCACTTCTTCGGGCTGGAGTCGATGGAGGACCCCGGCGCCCTGCTCGCCCGCGCGACCGAACTCACCATCGCCTTCCGGGCGGCGGCGGACCGCGCGACGGAGTTCCAGGCGATGGCCGCCGCGCAGCTGACCGACCCCCGTCGCTTCGACCGGCTGCCGCTCGCGGAGGTCGCCGAGCGGGCCGACTGGACCGAGGACTACGCGCAGAAGATGGTCGAGTTCGGCCAGAGCCTGATGCGCAGCGGCAGCACCGTGCCGCCGGACATCGACTGAGCGCCGGTGCGTCGGCGGGTGGGCACGCGGGCGCCGCGGGGCAAGGGGCCGGGCGGCCCGGGAGCCTTCGCGCGTCGGCCGGCACCCCCGTCGATCGCCCCGGCCCCCGTCACATACGTAACATACGTCACAGGTGCCCCTCTCGGCTCATGACCCAAGATCATGAGCCGCTGGCATATGCAGGGAGGGGAAGATACTCCCCGGCGCCCTGCCCTGTCCTGATTTCCGCCAATCGACTCGGCAGCGGCACGGGAAGTCGATAGAACCTGTCCCATGAGCGACTGGCTGCCTGAGACTCCCCGGAACCTGGCCTTCCCGACCACGGCGTACGTGACCCTCGCCGGGGCCGACTGGCTCGCCTCCGCCAGCCCGCACCCGGAGGGGATGCACATGCTGTGGGCGGAGCGGCCCACGGCGCCGAGCGTGCTGCCGTGCGGGGCGGTCTTCGACGTGATCAACGCCCCGGCGCTCTTCGGCCGGCGCATGGTGGACCGCCTGTGGTCGGCCGGGCCCGGGTCGGGTCCGGTGGCCACCCACCGGGGCCGGATCCTGCTCTTCGCCTCCCCCGGCACCGCGCAGCGGCTGCCCGCGCTGCTGGCCTGGGAGGAGTGGGGCAGCGCGGTGCCGCACCTGCTGTGTCACGGCAGCGGGGACGCGGTGACGGTGCCACCGCTGCACCCCCGTCCCGCCACCGCCCGCCCGGGGACGGCGCGGGCCGCGGGCGCCGGGCGCGGGCGGGCGGTCGGACACCCCGCCGAGGGCGCCGAGCCGGGCGACCCCGCGGCGTCCACCGGTTCCCGCTGGCTGGTGGCGCCGGACGTCCGCGACCCCTGGCTGCCGGGGCCCGACGTGCTGTTGTGGGCCTGTGTGCGCGCCGCCCGCGGCGCGCTCGGCGCCGACCAGGAGACCGCCCGCCCGCACCAGGAGCCCGCCGTGCACACCGCGGACACCGCGCTGACGGGCGGCTGAGGACCATCGATTTTTGCCCTACCCGGCCAGGATGCTAGTGTTTTCCCCGTCAGCAGGCGCCGCTAGCTCAGTTGGTTAGAGCAGCTGACTCTTAATCAGCGGGTCCGGGGTTCGAGTCCCTGGCGGCGCACAGACGGTCGAAGGCCCCCACTCCGGTGGGGGCCTTCGGCGTGCCGGGGGTCATGCGGTGCTGCGGGTGACCTTGACCGCCCATTCGCCGTCGGCGCCGCGGCCCTCGACCTGGATGCGCACGCCGTCCTCGGTGTCGTTCATACTCTCCCCGACGCCGAGCGGGGCGTCGGCGAGCGGCGGGTAGACGGAGGAGCCCCGGCAGGCCGAGGCGCCCGGGTGCCCGTCGAGCACCTGGACGGGGCCGGAGCCGGACGCGGTGGTGCTGCGGACGCGGTAGACGAGGACGCCCTCGGTGCACAGGGAACGGTCGTTGCCGCCCGCGACGCGGGCCTCCATGGCGAGTGCGCTGTCGGGGCCGGTGCGGACCACCAGGAGGCGGGGGCGGTGGCGCTCGTCGGGGTCGTCGGGGGCGGAGAGCGGGCGCAGCGCGTGCATCCGGGGGTGGTCCAGGCCGACGCAGTCGACCTGGGCGTCGGTGATCCAGCCCAGCCGCCACTTGTGCCAGGCGAAGGGGTCGGGGGCCAGCCCGAACTGGCTGCCCATGAGGTCCCAGTCGCCGACGTAGGTGTCCCAGTCGCCGTGGCCGTTCTCGGGGCGGTGGTAGAGGTCCGGCAGGTCGAAGACGTGGCCGGTCTCGTGGGCGAGGACGTTGCGGTCGGGCGGGCTGTGCTCGAAGACGGTGACGAAGCGGCGGAGCTCGACGCCGTCGGCGTGCATGGGCTGGTCGAGGTTGACGACCTTGGTGGCGTCCGAGTCGACGCCGGGGGCGCCGGGGTCGGCGGTGAAGTAGACGAGGTCGTAGCGGCTGAAGTCGATGACCGGGTCGGCGGCGGCGACCGCGTCGCGGAGGTAGGCGGAGCGGCGGCCGGAGTCCCAGTCGCGTTGTATGCCGTACGAGGTGGAGGGGTGCGGCATGCGGACCCAGCGGTTGTGGATGTGGGTGCGCAGGCGGAACTTGCCGTAGGAGGCGCGGTCGAAGAAGCGGGAGGTGGCGGGGAAGTAGTCGCCGGAGAGCTGCTGGGGGGAGGTGGTGGGCCTGGCGTCGGGGAAGGACAGGAAGATCATCACCGCGTCGAGGTGGCGGTCGGGGCGGGGGTAGGCGCCGTTCCAGCCGTCGACGCCTTCGGAGTGGTGCGCGTCGGTGCGTCCCAGGGCGCAGGAGAGGGCGGCTTCGGAGGCGGTGGCCGGGCCGGCGACGATGGAGGTCGCGATGAGCGCGCTCAAGGAGGTGGCGACGGCTGCGACGCGCCGCATGCAGCGGCGGTCCACCCCGTGGGGTGTCTGTACGCGCGGCACGTAGACCTCCAGGGGTGGATTCGGGACACCCACTTACCCTGTGGTGATTTCATGCTCTTCGTCCTGATATGGCAGCCCGAATGAGTGACCCGCGCGCCTCCCCCGCCTCGTAACGGAAAGTCACAAGCGACTAAAGGTGCAATAGGGGCGAACAGAGCCGGGCAGAATTGGCTGAACTTCCGTCATGCGTGCGGATGGTCACGGCTTCGTCGCTGGATCGGCCCTCGTGCCAGCCTCTATGATCGCCACACTTTCCAGCGCGAGGTCCCCCCTCCGTCACGAGACAAGTGCCATGCGGGAGCGAGCAGTGAGCGGACACCCCGACAGCACGGGCCGCACGCCCGGAGCGACACTGCCCTCGGTGACGGAGCGTGATGGTTCGACCAAAGACCCCGACGCCCGGACCGCACCGCCGTCCTCCCCCGCCGCTTCGGACGGCACGACCGGCCCGCCGTCGTGCGACGCCTCGGCGCGCTGCGACGGCACCGCCGCCTCGCTCGGCGACTACCGCGCCGCCTTCCACACCGCGAGCCTGCCGATGGCCGTCCTCAACCGCGACGGACTGGTGCTCGCCGCCAACCCCGCACTCGGCGAACTGGTCGGCGCCGACCCGGACGAGCTGATCGCCGCCAACGCCGCCGACCTCACCGACCTGGGCGCCGACCCGAGGGTGTGGGCCGCCTACCGCGAGGTGCTGTGCGGCCGCAGCGAGCGGCTGCGCTGCACCCGGCGGCTGAAACGGTCCGACGGGGCGTCGGTGTGGGTGGAGGTGACGGTCGAGCCGGTCGCCGAGGGGCAGCCGGGCGGCGCCGAACGGGTGCTGCTGTCGGCCGCGGACATCAGCGACCGGCACGATCTGCTGGCCCGGGTGCGCCATCTGCAGATGCACGATCCGGTGACCCGGCTGCCCAACCGCACGCTGTTCTTCGAGCGGCTCACCGCGGCGCTGGAGGCGGCCTCCTTCGAGCGGTCGGGCACCGGCCGGATCGGGCTGTGCTACCTGGACCTGGACGGCTTCAAGGCGGTCAACGACACCTTGGGGCACCGGGTCGGCGACCGGCTGCTGAGCGCCGTGGCGCAGCGGCTGACCCGCTGCGCGGAGAGCGCGGCGGAGCGCGGGCCGGGCCGCGGCGGGCACCTGGTGGCCCGGCTGGGCGGCGACGAGTTCGCGCTGCTGGTCGAGAACTCCACCGGCACCGACCAGCTGGCGGAGCTGGCGCAGTCGCTGCTGGACGCGCTCCAGCGGCCGTTCGACCTGGCCGGGCAGCGGCTGTCGGTGTCGGCGAGCATCGGCGTCGTGGAGCGGGCCGCCGGCGGAACCACCGCGACCGGGCTGATGCAGGCCGCGGACACCACGCTGTACTGGGCCAAGGAGGACGGCAAGGCCCGTTGGACGCTCTTCGACCCGGAGCGCAACGCCCACCGGATGACCCGGCAGGCGCTGTCCAGCACGCTGCGGCCGGCGGTGGACCGGGGGGAGTTCACCCTGGAGTACCAGCCGCTGGTCGGGCTGGGCGACGGCCGGGCGCAGGGGGTGGAGGCGCTGGTGCGGTGGCGGCACCCGCAGTTCGGGGTGCTGGCGCCGAATCGGTTCATCGCGCTGGCCGAGGAGAACGGCGCGATCGTGGAACTGGGCCGCTGGGTGCTGGAGCGGGCCTGCTATCAGGCGCGGGCCTGGCAGCTGGCGCACCCCGGGGGGCAGCCGCTGTTCGTCAGCGTGAATGTGGCCGTGCGTCAGGTGTGGGACTCCGACCTGGTCGCGGACGTCGCCGGGATCCTGGCGGAGACCGGGCTGCCGCCGCGGCTGCTCCAGCTGGAGCTGACCGAGTCGGCGGTGATGGGCTCGGCCGGCCGGCCGCTGCAGGCGCTGCAGGCGCTCAGCGACATGGGCGTGCGGATCGCCATCGACGACTTCGGCACCGGCTACTCCAACCTCGCCTACCTCAGCCGGCTGCCGGTGTCGGTGCTGAAGCTGGACGGGTCGTTCGTGCACGGCTTCCGTTCGCAGGAGCACCCCAACCCGGCGGACGAGATGATCGTGGAGGCGCTGGTCGCGCTGGCGCACCGGCTCGGGCTCACGGTGACCGCGGAGTGCGTGGAGAGCGCCGAGCAGGCCGAGCGGCTCCGCCGGATCGGCTGCGACACCGGCCAGGGCTGGCTCTACTCCCGGCCGGTGGCCCCGGACCGGGTGGAGGCGCTGTTGGACGCGGGGCGCGCCTGCGGCTGAGCCGCGCCCCGCGCGCCCGGGTCAGCCCCGCGGGAAGTCGTAGGCGTCCGCGATCAGGTCGTAGGAGCGGCGGCGGACCTCGCCGGTGTGGGCGTTGGCGGTGATCATCAACTCGTCGGCGCCGGTGCGCTTGGCGAGGTCGTCGAGGCCCTGGCGGACGGCGTCCGGGGTGCCGTGGACGACGTTGCCGAGCCAGCTGTCGACGAAGTTCTGCTCGACCTCGGTGAAGCGGTGGGCGGCGGCCTCCTCGGGCGTGGGGACCAGGCCCGGGCGGCCGGTGCGCAGCCGGATCATGGCGAGCGCGCCGGTGCGGACCTGACGGAGCGCCTCCTGTTCGTCCTCGGCGGCCAGCGCGGAGACGCCGATCAGGGCGTAGGGCTCGGCGAGCGTCTCGGAGGGGCGGAACGAGGCGCGGTAGAGGTCGAGTGCGGGGAGGGTGTTGGCCGCGGAGAAGTGGTGGGCGAAGGCGAACGGCAGGCCGAGCGTGCCGGCCAGGCGGGCGCTGAAGCCGGAGGAGCCGAGCAGCCACAGCGGCGGGCGGTGCGGGGACTGGACGCCGCCGGGAGCGGTGGCCTGGACGGGGCCGGGGACGGCGTGGATCCGGGAGTAGGGGTGGCCGTCGGGGAAGGAGTCGTCGAGGAAGCGGGTCAACTCGGCCAGCTGCTGCGGGAATTCGTCGGCCCCCTCGTGGAGCCGCTCGGTGCGGCGGAGCGCGGCGGCGGTGGCGCCGTCGGTGCCCGGGGCGCGGCCCAGGCCCAGGTCGATGCGGCCGGGGGCCATCGCCTCCAGGGTGCCGAACTGTTCGGCGATCACCAGCGGGGCGTGGTTGGGCAGCATCACGCCGCCGGAGCCGAGCCGGATGCGGTCGGTGTGCGCGGCGAGATGGGCCAGCAGCACCGCCGGCGAGGAGGAGGCGACGCCGGGCATGGAGTGGTGCTCGGCGACCCAGTAGCGGTGGAAGCCGCGGCGCTCGGCGGTGCGGGCCAGGTCGACGGCGGTGCGGACCGCGGCGCCGGCGGTGCTGCCGGCGCCGACCGTCACCAGGTCGAGCACGGACAGGGGGACGGGTGCGGTGCCCAGGGCGGTGCCGGGTATCCCGTCGCCCCCGGGCCGGTCGTCGGTGCTCGGGGTCTGCTGGTCTTCGCCGCTCACGGTGCGGGTCCTCCTCGCGTCGCGCGTGGTGACGTCGTCGGGGGTTCCGACGCCGGTGGTCTGCGAGCAGGACAACCGGAGCAATGCTCCGGTTATTCCCGGGCGGGGACGGGGATTCCGTGCGGGCGGGGCGGTGGGCCCTACGCGCCGACCGCGCGGGAGAAGAGGGCGCCCAGCTCCGGGCGGGCGAGCGGGCGGTCGAGCAGCCGCAGGCCCTCCCAGACCGTCACCTGATTGGCGGTGAGGACCGGTTTGCCGAGCGCCGCTTCGAGGGCGGGCAGGTGGGCGGCGGTGTGCAGGGCGGTGTCCGGCAGCAGCACGGCCTCGGCGTCCGGGTGGTCGCCGGCGCGGGCCAGGGCCAGCACCTCGTCGCGGCCCCAGGTGCCGACCTCGGCGGCGGTGACGATGCCGCTGCCGCGGGTGGCGACGACCTCGGCGCCGGCGGCCTTGAGGAACGCGTGGAAGTACGCGGCGACGTCGGCGGGGTAGGTGGCGGCGATCGCGACCCGGTGGACGCCGAGCGCCTGGACGGCGTGCGCGAAGGCGAAGGAGGTGCTGGAGGCGGGCAGCCCGGCGGTGGCCGACAGCTCCCGCACCTGCTGCTGGGCGCCGTCCCAGCCGAAGACGAAGCTGGCGCTGGTACAGGCCCAGACGACGGCCTGGGCGCCGCGGTCCCGCAGCGCGCCGACGCCGGCCGCGAGCCGGGCCGCGGAGCCCATCTCCAGCAGGGCGTCGACGCGGTGGGCGTCCTCGCCGATGTCGGTGTGGACGAGCGGCAGGCGGACCGCGCCGCCCAGGAGGGCCTCCAGGCGGGGGTAGTCGTCCTCGGCGGAGTGGCCGGGGTAGAGGAAGCCGACCGATGCCATGCAGTTCTCCCTTGCGGGTGGTGGGTGCGGTGCGCGGTGGTACGGCGGACCGGGCTCAGGCCGGGGGCTGATGCCCGGGGTCCTCGGGGTGGTACGCGGACGGTTCGGGGCCGTCGCCGGGCTCCGCTTCGGGCGGCGCGGGCGGGCCGGCGAAGGCGGCCTCGGGGGTGGGCGGGGCGGGGCTGCACGGCGGTGGCCGGGTGCCGGTCATGGCGGCCGGGCCGCTGCGCGCCACCGGGTCGAGCAGTGCCTGGTACGGGCCGACGGCCTGCACGCCGATGGCGCGCAGCGCGGCCCACATCGTCACCTGGTTGGCGGAGAGCACGGGCATCCGCAGCTCCGCCTCCAGTTGGGGGATGACGTCGTAGGTGGGGAGGTTGGTGCAGCTGATGAAGAGGGCGTCGGCGGCACCGACGACGGCCGCGCGGGCCATGTCGACGACGTCGCGGTAGGGGACCTTCCAGATGTGCCGGGTGAGTCCGAGGTAGGCGCGGCCGGTGACGGTGATGGCGGCCTCGCCCAGGTACTCCTCCAGGGAATCGGTGACCGATTTGGTGTACGGGGTGACGACGGCGATGCGTCGTGCCCCGATCTCCTGGAGCGCCGCGAGCGCGGCGCCCGAGGTGGTGAGGGCGGGTACCTCCCCCGCCTGGGTCATGGCCACGCACATCGCGCGTTCGCCGGCCATGCCGCCGACGAAGCTGCCGGACGTACAGGCATAGGCGATGACCTGCGGCGATACCGCGCACAGCGCCTGGACGGCGGCGTCCAGGGTCTCGTGCTCGCTGACCAGTCGGGCCAGGTCGAGGCTGACCTCGACGGGTACGAAGGGAGTTCGGGTCAGGTGGAGGGACACGTCGTCGGGGACCCAGCGCCACAGCTCGCGGTCGAGCGCGAAGTCGAAGGGCGCGACGACGCCCACGCCGAGCTGGGGCTGTGGGCCACCCAGGAAAGAGACGTCCATGAAGGCCCCTAGAAGGCACGAAGGGCTGGAATGGCAAGGCCAGTGGCCGGGAGAGGTGATGCAGCCGGACAAGCCGGGACGTCGGGACAGAGCCGTTGTTGACACGGTAGATACGACTTCTTAGCGTGGTCAATCCTCGCATCTCAGGCATCTGTCGGCGCCCTGTTTCGTGATACGGGGCACTCGTTTCAGAACGGTTTCTCTGGCCTATGTCCGATCGCACCGGAAGCACCGGAAGCACCGACGACACCGGAAGCACCCGCAGCACCGTCAACACCGGCAGCACTGTCAACACCGGCAGCACCGGCAGCACTGTTCTCGTACTGGGTTCCGATCCGCGCCCGCGGCTGGACCGGCTCGCCGGACGGGCCGAGGTGGTCTTCGCCGACGAGAAGACTCTGGCCGGCCTACTCCCCACCGCCGATGTGCTGTTGGCCTGGGACTTCACCTCCGACGCGATCCGGGAGAGCTGGCCCGGGCGCGGCCCGCGGCCCCGCTGGGTGCACACCGCGAGCGCCGGCGTGGACCGGCTGCTGTGCCCGGCGCTGATCGCCGACGACACCGTGGTCACCAACGCCCGCGGGGTCTTCGAGCAGCCGATCGCCGAGTACGTCGCCGGACTGGTGATCGCCATGGCCAAGGACTTCTACGGAAGTTGGGAGCTCCAGCGTCAGCGGCGCTGGCAGCACCGGGAGACGCTGCGGCTGGCCGGGACCCGCGCGGTGGTGGTGGGCTCGGGGCCGATCGGCCGGGCCGTCGGCGGCACCCTGCTGGCACTGGGTGTCGAGGTCGATCTGGTCGGCCGTCGGGAGCGGGACGGCGATCCGGAATTCGGCCGGGTGCACGCCGCCGAGGCCCTGAACGGGCTGCTGCCGCACGCCGATTGGGTGGTCTGCGCGGCGCCCCTGACGGAGGAGACCCGGGGGATGTTCGGGGCCGCGGCGTTCGCGCTGATGCCGCGCCGGGCCCGCTTCATCAACGTCGCGCGGGGGCCGCTGGTGGACGAGGAGGCGCTGGTCGCGGCGTTGCGGGAGTGGCGGATCGCGGCGGCGGCGCTGGACGTCTTCGCGCATGAGCCACTGGGCGCGGACAGCCCGCTGTGGGACGTGCCGCACCTGATCGTCTCGCCGCACATGAGCGGCGACACCCTGGGCTGGCGGGACGTGCTCGCCGCGCAGTTCCAGGACAACTTCGACCGGTGGGCGGCCGGCGAACCGCTGCTCAACGTGGTCGACAAACGCCTCGGATACGTACCGGTGCAGTGACCCCGCGGGCCGTCCGGCTCCGGCCCGCGGCGGTCCGTGCCCCGCCCGCCGTCCCACCCGGGGCGGCCGACGCTCGGAGGACGCATGACCAACGGACCGACCCGCCTCGCCGACCTGACCGCCACCCGCCTGACGGCCGGCTACGCCGCCGGCGAGTTCTCCCCCGTGGAGGTGACCCGGGAGGTGCTGGAGCGCGCCGAGGCCGCCCAGGCCGCCGTCAACGCCTTCACCCGGATCGACGCGGAGCAGGCGCTGGCGCGGGCGGCGGAGTCGGCGGAGCGCTGGCGGCGCGGGGCGCCGGCCGGGCCGGTGGACGGGGTGCCGGTCACCGTCAAGGACGTGCTGCTGATGCGGGGCGCGCCGACGCTGCGCGGGTCGCGGACGGTCCGGGCGGAGGGCGCGACGTGGGACGAGGACGCGCCGGCGGTGGCCCGGCTGCGGGAGTCCGGGGCGGTGTTCGTCGGCAAGACCACCACCCCGGAGTTCGGCTGGAAGGGTGTCACCGACAGTCCGCGGCACGGGGTGACGGGCAATCCGTACGACCCGGGGCGGACCGCGGGCGGCTCCAGCGGGGGCGGTGCGGCGGCGGTGGCGTCGGGGGCCGGGCCGCTGAGCCTGGGGACGGACGGCGGCGGGTCGGTGCGGATCCCGGCGTCGTTCTGCGGGATCTTCGCGCTGAAGGCGACCTACGGGCGGGTGCCGGCGTATCCGGCGAGCCCGTTCGGGACGCTGGCGCACGTGGGGCCGATGACCCGGGACGCGGCGGATGCGGCGCTGATGATGGACGTGATCTGCGGCCCGGACTGGCGGGACTGGTCGCAGCTGGCCCCGCCGACCGGGTCGTTCCGGGAGGCGCTGGCCGGGAAGGTGGCGGGGCTGCGGGTGGCCTACAGCCCGTCGCTGGGCTGGGACGTGCCGGTGGCACCGGAGGTGGCGTCGGCGGTCCGGCGGGCGGTGGACGCGCTGGCCGGGCTCGGTGCGGACGTCGAGGAGGTCGACCCGGGCGTGGCGGATCCGGTGGCGGCGTTCCACACGCTGTGGTTCAGCGGCGCGGCGCGGTTGGTGCAGCCGCTGGGGCCGGCCGACCGGGAGCTGCTGGACCCGGGGCTGCGGGAGATCTGCGAGCAGGGCGCCCGGTACGGCGCGCTGGACTATCTGGCGGCGGTGGACGTCCGGATGGCGCTGGGCCGGGCGATGGGCCGATTCCACAGCGTCTACGACCTGCTGGTGACGCCGACCGAACCGATCACCGCGTTCGCGGCCGGCGTGGAAGTGCCGCCCGGTTCCGGCCACACCCGGTGGACGGGCTGGACGCCGTTCACCTACCCGTTCAACCTCACCCAGCAGCCCGCCGCGACCGTGCCGTGCGGGGTGGACGGCGACGGGCTGCCGATCGGAGTGCAGCTGGTGGGCGCGCGGCACGCGGACGCACTGGTGCTGCGCGCCGCGCACGCCCTCTACGAGGCGGGGGCGGCCGGGATCCCGGCGCCGACGGTGCCGTAGGGGGCGTCAGGCCCGGCGGAAGGCGAGGGTCTCCCCCAGCGCGCCGGCGCGCCACAGGTCCTGGCAGGCGTCGGCCATCCGGTCCAGGCCCTCGACGACCGCGCCCCAGACGATGCCCGGCACCCAGCCCGCGTCACCGTTGATCAGCAGGTTGTTGCGTTCGTAGAAGAGCGCGAGGTCGACGACGGTGGCGCGGCCGCGGTGCTTGGCCGCGCTTTCGTAGCCGTAGGAGGCGGTGCCCAACTGGGTGTCGCTGAAGGTGAAGTAGCACAGGTCGCCGGGGATCGGGGTGACCGTGGGGTTCTCCAGCGGCGGCTCCTCGGGGGCGAACGGCGGGACCAGGGCGTAGATCTCGTTGCGGGCGTACTTGGCGTGGTAGACGTCGCCGCCGAGCGGCAGCGCGTCCCAGATGGCGGCGCACGTGAGCGGAGCACGATCGTCGAGCAACTTGGCCGTGCAGCTGACGCCGCGCTTGTCCAGGGAGACTTCGATGAAGCGATCGGTCATATCCCGAGCGTAGGGGGCAATACCGGCGTACGGGAACATCTCCCGCGGCGGTGTGAAGGGCTCGAAACCATCGGCATAGGTGTGAACGGTTCGGGTAGCCGCGCGCCCATGGCTCCACCACAGAGCACGACCTCAGACAATCAGGGACCACATCCCGGCGGCCACACCCCCTGGAGACCCGAGATATCAGGACAACGGACCAGCGGTCTTCGCCGCCGGTCGCTGCTCGCGGGGGTGGCGGCGCTCGGCGCAGCGGGGGCGATCGGCGCGGCCAGCGGCTGCAGCCGGGTCCCGACCGCGCAGGCGCAGGGCGGCGGGCGGCTGTTGGAGCGGCTGCGCGCCAAGGGCTCGGTGACGCTGGGGCTGGCCGGCGAGCAGCCGTACGGCTACATCGGCACCGACGGCAAGATGACCGGTTCGGCGCCCACCATCGCCCGGGTGATCTTCAAGCGGCTCGGCGTCCCGCGCGTCGAGCCCTTCCCGACCGACTTCGGCTCGCTGATCGTCGGCCTGAACTCCCAGCAGTTCGACGTGGTCGCGGCCGGGATGTACATCAATCCCGAGCGCTGCGCGCAGGTCGTCTTCGCCGATCCCGAGTACCAGATGCTGGACGCCTTCATCGTCCGCAAGGGCAATCCGCTGAAGCTGCGCACCTACAAGGACATCGCGCGGACCGGCGCGCGGATGGCCACCGGCGTCGGCTACGCCGAGATCGACTACGCCAAGGAGGCCGGGGTCACCCACATCACCACGCTGCCCGACCAGTTGGCGGGGCTGCTGGCGGTCGAGCAGGGACGGGTGGACGTCTTCGTCGGCACCGCGGTGACGGTCCGCAACGTGGTGAAGCAGTCGCGCACCACCAAGGCGGAGGCCACGCCCGAGGTCACCCCGTACGTGAAGGGGAAGCCGGTGATCGACGTCGGCGGGTTCGCGTTCCGCACCCCCGAGACCGACCTCCGCGACGCGTTCAACCGCGAGCTCCACAAGATGAAGCGGTCCGGGGAACTCCTGGACCTCATGCGGCCCTTCGGCTTCACCGCGCAGCAGATGACGGAGATCACCGCCAAGGAGAAGTGCCGGCCATGAGCGACATCACCTGGGGTCTGTGGGAACTCCTCCTCAAGGGCGTGTGGATCACCGTCCAACTGACCGTCTACAGCGCGGCACTGGCCGCCGTCGCGGCCTTCGGCATCGGTCTGGCACGCACCCACCGGCGGTGGATCGTGCGGTTCCTGTCCGGGGCCTACTTCGAGATCTTCCGCGGCACCTCCGCGCTGATCCTGATGTTCTGGATGTTCTTCGTGCTGCCGATGGGCTTCGGCTGGCAGTTGGCCCCGATGTGGGCCGCGGTGCTGACGTTGGGGCTGACCTACGGCGCGTACGGGTCCGAGGTCGTCCGGGGCGCGATCGCCGCGGTGCCGCCGGGGCAGCGCGAGGCCGGCGTGGCGCTCAGCTTCTCGCCCGCGCAGACGCTGCGGAAGATCGTCCTGCCGCAGGCCTGGCCGGGAATGGTCCCGCCGTTCAACAACCTGCTGATCGAGCTGCTCAAGGGCACCGCGCTGGTGTCGATCCTGGGCGTCGGCGACATCGCCTTCGGCGCCTCCCTGGTGCGCAACGCCACCGCGCAGAGCGCCCCCGTCTACACGATCATCCTGGTGATGTACTTCGTCCTGGCGTTCGCCCTGACCCGCGGGATGCGGGCGGTGGAGCGGCACGCCAAGGCCGGCATCGGGCAGGCGCCGGCCGGGCGGTCGCGGCTGCGGCCCGCCACCGGCCCGACGGTCACCGGTGCCGCCGCTCCCGCGGAAGGTGAGGCCCGATGAAGTTCGACTGGTCCGCGGTCGGCGCCTTCCTGCCGACGTTCTGGAACGGCGTCCTGGTCACCCTCCAGGCCCTGGCGCTCGGGTCGCTGATCGCCTTCGGGCTCGGCCTGGTCTGGGCGTTGGCGCAGCGCTCGTCCCTGAAGGCGGTGCGCTGGCCGGTGACCGCGCTCACCGAGTTCGTGCGCAACACCCCACTGCTGGTGCAGCTGTTCTTCCTCTTCTACGTGATGCCCGAGTGGGGCGTCACGCTCAGCGCCCTGGCCACCGGCGTGATCGGGCTGGGGCTGCACTACTCGACGTACACGGCCGAGGTCTACCGCTCCGGTATCGACGGTGTCCCGGCCGGCCAGTGGGAGGCGGCGATCGCGCTCAGCCTGCCGCGCCGCCGCACCTGGACCGCGGTGATCCTGCCGCAGGCGATCCGCCGGGTGGCGCCGGCCCTGGGCAACTACGTCATCGCGATGCTGAAGGACTCGCCGATGCTCTTCGCCATCGGTGTGCTGGAGATGCTGGGCGAGGCCCGGCAGTTCTCGTCCCAGACCTTCCAGACCGTCGAGCCGTACACGGTCGTCGGGGTCGCCTTCGTCGCCATCGCCTACCCCGCCTCCCTTCTCCTGCGAGCCCTGGAGCGCCGCCTTGTCCGCTGACCGCAGCACCCCGAACACCCCGCCCGCCGACGGCACCGACGCCGCCTCCGCCTCCGGACAGACCGAGCTGATCCGCTTCGAGGCGGTCACCAAGCGGTTCGGCTCGCACACCGTCCTCGACGCGCTGGACATGAAGGTCTACCCCGGCAAGCACGTCACGCTGATCGGCCCGTCCGGCTCCGGCAAGACCACGATCCTGCGGCTGATGATGACGCTGCTGAAGCCGGACGAGGGCACCATCAAGCTGGGCGACCGGTATCTCACCCACGAGGACAAGGGCGGCAGGCTCGTCCCGGCGAGCGACCGCTACAGCCGCGAGATCCGGAAGAACATCGGCATGGTCTTCCAGCAGTTCAACCTCTTCCCCAACATGAAGGTGCTGCGGAACATCACCGAGGCCCCCGTGCACGTCCTCGGCATGGACAAGGACGCGGCCGAGCAACGCGCCCGCGAGCTCCTGGACCTGGTCGGCCTCACCGCGCACCTCGACAAGTACCCCTCGCAGCTCTCCGGCGGCCAGCAGCAGCGGGTCGCCATCGCCCGGGCGCTGGCCATGCGCCCGCAGGTGCTGCTGCTGGACGAGGTGACCTCGGCCCTGGACCCGGAGCTGGTGGCCGGCGTCCTGGACCTGCTGCGGGACATCGCCCACAGCACGGACATCACCATGCTCTGCGTGACGCACGAGATGAACTTCGCCCGGGACATCTCCGACTGCGTGATGATGTTCGACGCCGGGCGGGTCATCGAATTCGGCCCGCCGGAGCAGATCTTCACGGCCCCGGAGCACGAGCGGACCCGGGAGTTCCTGAGCGCGGTGCGGTAGACGGCGCCGGCGGCGGTGCCCCGGTGGGCGCCGCCCGGGGGCGTGCGGAGGTGCGGCACGTGGTGCGCGTCTTTGCACGCCCCGCCCGCGTCCCGTCGGCCCGGTGGACGGGTGCCGGGACCGCGCACCGCGCATTTTTGAGACATCCGTGACCACTGCGCTGCAGGTGACGGATGAGGTGTATGAACATCAGACGGAAAGACGTACATCAGGCGGAAGGGCGGGGCGTGCGAGCCTCAGGCGAAAACCCGACACTCCGTCAACTCCGCACGTCACCGCCGGCCGTCAACCCCGATCGTCAGCGGACCGGCCGGTCGGCTCCGGTCAGCCGTTGTCGCCGGTCCGCGGGGCATCCCACGCTCCGCTCATGACCTGGGCATATGCCAGAGTGCAGGGCGCCTGCACAGACGCGTGAACCAATCCGGTTTTCGGTCAAGACCCCCTCCATCGGCGCCCGTTGACCGCTATCGTGGTACGAGCCCGTTGTCCGGAAGCGAACCGCGTTCCACGTGGTCGCGCCCGCCGACAACGGTCACGACGCAAGCGGTACCAACCTCTTAGGGGGACACCGTGGCGCTGAAGCCCGAGCCGACCGCGCCGTTCCATTCGGTGCAGCACGCCCTACGCGTACTCGAAACGATCTCGCGGCACGCCGATGGCGTGGCCGACGCGCAGATCGCTCGCGAGACCGGCCTGCCGGCAGCCCACCTCACACAGCTGTTGTCGATGCTGCGCCGCGAAGGCTACGCCCAACAGCTCGCCGACGGCGCGTATGTCGTCGGCGAGTCGCTTCTCCTGCTGGGCTCGGGCTCCGACCGCAGCCGCGCCCTGCGCGACAAGCTCCAGCGCACGCTGGACCAGCTGCGCGATTCGGTCGGAGCGGCGGTCTACATCAGCCGGTACATCGACGGCGAGGTGAAGATCCTCCACTACGCCGACGGCCCGCTGGCCCCCAAGGTCAACGAGTGGGCCGAATTCCGCCGCACGGCACACGCCAGCGCGGTCGGCAAGTGCCTGCTGGCCCAACTCGACCACGACGGGCGGATGGACCACCTCTCACGCCACAAGACCGCCCGGCTCACCTCCCGGACGATCACCAACGAGAAGGTGCTCTTCCACAAGCTCGACAGCCAGCCACCGACCGTCCCCGTCCTGGACCTCCAGGAGTACGCGGTCGGCACGGTCTGCGCCGCGGTGCCGATCACCGCCGGCAAGACGGTCGGCTGTCTGGCGCTGTCGATGCCGCTGGAGAACGCCCACCGCCTGCGGCAGGCCGCCGACACCCTCAACCGCAGGGCCGCGCCGGTCCTGCTGTCACTGGCGATCTGAGCACCGGGGCCGGCGGTGAGCACCCCGGCGCGCTCCGGCGCAGGGCCTCTCCGGGCCCGATCGCCAGGGTGGTCATGAGCACCCCTCTCGACCAGGTAGTATTTCTTTCGTCAGCAGGCGCCGCTAGCTCAGTTGGTTAGAGCAGCTGACTCTTAATCAGCGGGTCCGGGGTTCGAGTCCCTGGCGGCGCACAGCGAATAGGTCGCTGACCTGGGGCTTCTCGGTTCACCGAGAAGCCCCTTTCGCATGCCGTGGTGGCGCGTGCCCTGATTGCCGTGTGACGTAATCCATCCGCGTGCGTCCACGTCTATCCATATTTATCCGCTTCCATCCACGCCCATCCTTCGGTGTGCCGATGTCGGAGGCGTCATGGATGACGGTGGCGGTGGCGGTGGCGGTGGCGGTGGCGGTGGCGGTGGTCAACGCTCCAGAAGATGCTCCCGGCCGTGGTCGCGGTACTGCGACAGGAGGGCGGCACGGTCCTCGTCCGTGAAACGGCGGTAGCGCAACGGTCCGGAGCCCGGCCGTTCGACGCGGCCGCCCGCGGCTCGCGCGCGAAGGCGCGTCGGGGGCTCGATCGGCCGCCACCAGACCGGGTCCGGGCAGTGGAAACCGGCCCGCCGGAGCGCGACCCGATGGATCTTGTTGGTCGCGGTGACCGGCAGCGCGGCGACGGCCCGCACGAACCGGGGCGCCATCTTCGTACCGAGGTCGGGCTGGGCGGCGAGGAAGGCCGCGAAGTCGTCCGGGTCGAAGGCCGTGCCGTCGGGCAGCGCGAGCGCCGCCATGACCTGATCACCGGCGACCGGGTCGGGCACGGCGTAGACGGCGGCTCCGGTGGCCGGGGCGTAACGGGCGAGGATGTTCTCGATCACCGCGGCGGCCAGGTTCTCGCTGTCCACCCGCAGCCGGTCGTCCGCCCGCCCCGCGAAGTGGAAGAACCCCTCGGCGTCCCGGAAGAACAGGTCACCGGTCCAGTACCAGCCCGCGCCGACGCCGCCCCCGGACCGGCCCCGGGTGCGGGCGGCGGTGGCCTCCGGGTTGCGCCAGTAGCCCTCGAAGGCGCTGCGCCCCCGGTTGACCAACTCCCCTATGGCCTGCGCACCGTTGAGCAGCCGGCCGGCCGGGTCCAGGTGGGCGCGCGGCAGTTCGTCGCCGGTCTCCGGGTCGACGACGGCGAGGTCGTCCCCGGGGGCGGGGCGGCCGACGGCGCCGGCCGGGGTGTCCGGGGTGCGTTGCAGGGACGCGCCGCCTTCGGAGGAGCCGTACCCCTCGATCAGGCGGACGCCGAACCGGTCGGCGAAGCGGGCGACGTCCACGGCCCCCGCCTCCGTCCCGAACCCGGTGCGCAGCGGGTGGTCGCGGTCGTCGGGGGCGGGCGGGGTGGCGAGGAGGTACTGCACGGCCCGGCCGACGTAGGTGAAGTACGTGGCCCCGTAGCGGCGTACGTCGGGGAGGAAGGCGGAGGCGGAGAAGCGGCGGCGCAGGGCGACGGCCGCGCCGCCGGCGAGTGCCGGGGACCAGCCGGCGATCACCGCGTTGCCGTGGAACATCGGCATGCACAGATAGTGGACGTCCTCCCTGCGCACCCCGAAGTAGGCGACCAGGGAGTGGCCGGCGGCGGCGAGCCTGCCCTGGGTGCACAGCGCGGCCTTCGGCGCCCCGGTGGAGCCGGAGGTGAAGTAGAGGAGCATACGGGTGGCAGGGTCCGGCCGGCCGGCCCGGCCGTGCCCGGTGGCACGGAGCGCGGACCCGAGGACGTCCTGTGGCCGCGCGCCCTCGTACGGGGCGAGCAATTCCCGGTAGGCCGGATCGTCGGGGTCGTCGTCGGTGAGCAGGATGCGCTCGGGCGGCAGCGGCAGGTCGAGTCCGGCGAGCAGCGGCAGGTGGGCCCGTTCGGTGATCAGCAGCGCGCAGTCGGTGTGGGCGATGTCGCGGACCAGCTCCGGGCCGCGGCGGGTGGGGTTGATGCCGGCGACGGCGGCTCCGGCGAGCGCCGCCGCGCCCAGCCACAGCGGGAATTCGGGGACGTTGTCGAGCAGCACCCCGATGTGCGGCTCCGCGCCGCGCGGCAGTACGTCCCCCAGCAGTGCGGCCCGCGCGGCGGCGGCGCCGGCGACCTGGTGATGGGTGAGCGCCGAGTCCTGGTACTTGAGGGCGATGCGGTGGTCGCCCCACTGCGCCTGGACCAGCTCGGCGATGGTGCGGGCGCCGGGGCGGTCGGGGGCGGCCTCGACGGGTCGGTCGGGCGTGGTGACGGGGCCGCCGAGGCGGGCCTCGGCGGAGCTGCCGGCCGTGTCACGGCCGGGCGGACGGCAATCGCGGGCGTCGCGGGCGAGCGGACTGTCGCTGCGGGAGCTGTCGGCCACCATGACGGCGGAGCCTAACTGACGCAACGTCAGATGTGGAGGGCGTGGGCGGGCCGCACGCCGGTACGACCCGAGAGGACGCGATCAAACCGGAGAACTCCCCCACAGCCCCCTCAACCCCCGGGCCTGCCTCCGCCCCCACCCAGGACCAACCCGTGGTGTGACGCCCCCGAACTTCCCCCGCCCGTACGGTTCTTACACGGCGCCGAACCGACGAGACCAAACGACGAGACCAAACGACGGGACCAGGCCGACGGGACTAGGCCGACGGAACACCAGGCGGACGGGAGACCAGGCCGACGGCACTGAACCGGCGGGACGGAATCCCGGAGCGGCCACGGAGCAGTCACAGAACAACCGCACACGATCTCGGGGCGGCGAGGGCCTCCCCGAAGGAAGGACAGGGAGGCCCCATGAAGGCATCGCTCAGGAGAGATCGACGTCCGAGCAGGCGTAGAACGCATTGCCCGTGTCGGCGATGTTCCATACGCCCAGGATGATGTGGCGCCCGGACTTGAGGGTGGGGACGGTGCCCTGGTGCTGCACCGTCTCCCCCGGCCGCGCACCACGCATCGGCACCGTCATGAACGGCTCGGGTTCGAGGTCGGCGCGGGTGAGCGGCTTGGTGGGGTCGTAACCGTCCTTGGTGATGAAGTACTCGAAGTCCGTGGTCGCGTGGCGGGCTGTTAGGCGCCAGGTGAAGGTGTAGCCCTGCCCCGGCGAGAGCTTGGTCGCGGGCCACGCACCGCCGCGCGGGTCGTCCAGCTGGGCGAAGTTGTCGTGCCCACCGGAACATATCTTCCCGTCAGCCGGGCCGGCGGCCGGGAACCCCTTGGGCGCCTCGACACTCTGCGGCTCGTACTGGATGGCGCCACAGTCCTTGACGGTGCCGTTGGCGCAGAGCGCCTGCCGGCTCGGGGGCGCATCGCTGTAGCCATGACTGGAGGCACTGCCCGTCGCGAGAAAGGAGGCCCCGACGATACCGAGGCCGATCACGGCAGCACTGAGCTTCTTACGCATGCTTCGCTCCTGAAGTACGTGGGGGAAGGGAACGCCCGGAGAGGACGACGGAGAGGGAGGGAGGGAGCCGTCGGGTGGGTGGGGGCGGGGCAGGGGGCGGGGGCAGGGGGCGGGGGCAGGGAAAAGCGAGGAGAGACAGGGAGAAGGGCGCGGGGGTTGAGGTGCCCAGGGCGGCGGGCGTGGGGTGGGGTGGGGTGGGGGGAAGAGCGGAGGGGATAGCGGGAGCGCTGGGGGTCGAGTGAAGGCTGGCGCCGTGTGGTCCAGACCAACCGGCAGACTAGTGAGGCGAATTGAGCATGTCTAGACCATGAATCGATCGCGTCCGCGCCTCCGTCGTGGTCGTGCCCCGGTCGGATGGGCGGGGGTTGTCAGTGGTCTGTGTGAGAGTGACGGGCATGCAGACAACACCTGATGGCCGCCCGATTCCGCCCCCGCATGCCGGGGAGCGCGAGAACCTGAAGAGCTGGCTGGACTTCCATCGCGCGACGCTGGAACTGAAGTGTGCGGGCCTCGACGACCGTCAGCTGCGACTGGCCTCCGTGGCATCGTCGTCGATGACGTTGTTGGGGCTGGTTCAGCACCTGGCGGAGGTCGAACGCCATTGGTTCCAGCGGGTGTTCGCGGGCGAGGACGTGCCGCTGGTGTACGGGGAAGGTTCGGGTGACGGCTTCGCGCTCTCCCCGGACCGGGGGATCGATGCGGCCCTGGACCTCTGGCGTGCGGAGGTCGCCCGGGGCAAGGAGCTGATCGCCGATGCGTCGCTGGAGGACTCGGGTGCGCTCTCGGAGCAGGAGGCCGGGTACCTCGGCGACCAGGGGGTGTCGCTGCGCTGGATCCTGGTCCATCTGATCGAGGAGTACGCGCGTCACAACGGGCATGCGGATCTGATCCGGGAAGGCATCGACGGCGCCACGGGCGCCTGAGGTCGGCGCCGGCACTCACCGGGGCGGCGGGGCGGCACCACTCCCCGCCGCGCACCGAATATCGGACACCAGGCACCGGTCACCGCGCACCAGGCACCGCGAGTCCCAAGAACCGCAGGAACGCCGGGCACCACGCGAGCACCGCGCAGCACAGGAACACCAGAAGGCGCAGGAACACCGGGCGGCACAGGAACGTCGGGTGGCGTCGAGGTCGCGGGGGCGCCGGGTGTTGCGGTGGTGGGGCCAGGGGACCGGCCGGCCCCGGCCCGTCGGGCGGGGCCTAGGCCGCCTCGGGGAGGGGGCCGTCCGGTGTGGGGGCGGCGGCGGTTTGGACGAGGGCGGTGTAGGTGCGGCGCAGCGCGATGAGGGATTCCTGGGCCTCGCGGTAGACGGCGGCGTCGGGGCCGCCGCGGTGGGCGAGGGTGCGGACGGGTGCGCAGTGCCGGTCCATGGCGCTGAGCCAGGCGCGGTGCTGGGCCGGCAGGTGGCGGCGCAGGTGTTGGCGTCGGCCTTCGCCGGGGCGGCGTCCGCCGATGCCCAGGACGGCGTCGGCGGCCTGGAGGACAGGGGGTTCCAGGGCGCCCTGTTCGGCGAGCGCGGCGAGCACCGCGCGCTGCTGGTCGGTGGCCGGGGCCGCCGCCAACTCCGCTGCCTCGGAGTGGAGTTGGGCGCGCAGGGCGTGCTGGATGCGGACCAGGCGGCGCAGTGCCGTCGGTGTGGAGGAGTCGTCGGGGGCGCGGCCGGCCAGGGTGTCGGCGAGGCGGAAGAGCCAGATGCCGTGTGCCTCCAGGCGGGTCGCGGCGAGCATCAGCCGGTCCAGGCGGCTGAGCGGTTGGCCTTCCGGGGCCCAGCGCACGATCGGGACGAGTTGTTCGGTGCGGGCCAGCTGGTCGATGGGGATGTGGCGGCGCGGTTTGCGTTCCGGGGCCCAGTTGTGGAGCGCGAGGGTGGGCAGGGCGACGAACTGGTCGTGGTCGATGCGGTGGGCGATGGCGGCCCAGAGTTCCAGGAACGCCTCGTTGGCGACCTCGCGGGCGGCCGGTGCCTGCGGGTCGAGGGCGCCCCAGCCACAGGACACGGCGATGACCGCGACGCGCATCGCGGCGGCCTCGGCGTTGCGCGGCGAGAGGCGGGAGACGCGCTGTCGCAGGGCGGTCAACTCGTCGGCGCGGTCGGCGCGGTCGACGATGTCGACGGCGGTCGCGCGGTCGGTTGCGACGGCGGCGTCGCGGGCCAGGGCGTCCAGTCGGGTCCAGGTGCCGATCATGGAGCGTACGGGGGGCCGCTCGGGGAGGAAGCCGTGTGCGCAGGGGTCGTGCGGGGCCGGGGCGCCGGTGGTGTCGCCGTCGGCAGGGGTGGTGTCGGTGGGGGTGGTGTCGGTGGGGGTGGTGCAGCCGGTGCGGGTGCCGGGCGGGCCGGCCTGTGCCGGGATGCGGACGGCCGGGTCGGCGCCGGTGACCGGGGGCGCGCCCGCTTCGGTGGCGGTGGTCGCGCGTATGGTGCGGCGGACGTCGGGGGTGGTCGTCATGGGAGTGGGAGTCATCAGCACTTCCCCGCTAGCAGGCGGGCCAGGTGGGCGTCGATATCGAGGTGGCGGCCCTCGTGGCCGGGCGGGACGATGGCGGTGGTCTGCTCCAGCCAGGCGGTGAGTTCGGTGGTGCGCACCGCCAGCTCGCAGATGCTGTCGTCGGTGGCGAGTTCGATGTGTACGCGGTGGGCTCCGCCGGCGCGGTGGGTGGGCCAGACCCGGACGTCGCCGTGCCCGACCTCGTCGCGCAGTCCGTCGATCAGCAGGTCGCGGGCGAACAGCCAGGTGGCGACGGTCTCGCCGCGGCTGATGAAGGCGACCTCGACCTCGTAGGGGCGGTCGCTGCGGTAGCTGAACCGGCCGGCCACCGGAACCGTGTCGTCCGGCCCGAGGAGGAGCTGCATCTCAAGGGTGCGCTTGGCTGTCGACACCACGACGATCAACCTTTCCGAGGAGGGGCGAGTCCCGGGGCCCCGGGTCGGGGCTCGCGTCCTAGCAGACGTCGGCTTGCGGGATGGGGTTGCAGGCGATGGCGGAGTAGTGATGGACGCCATGATCCGCGGGGGAGCGGGTGGGTGCGGCCGGTGGTGCGGCGGCCGGGCCGGGTGGGGTGTGGTGGGTGCGGTGTTGCGGGCGGGGTGTTCGGGAGTGTCATTTCCCTTCACCTCCGGGCCGACTGGTCGTGGGGTCCGCGTGCCCGGCCCGGTTCCGCCGTGCCCCGACGCTGGCCTCACCCTCTCAACCGGCAGGAGATACCGCATGTTGACGGGGCAATCGCGGCACTGCGGCCATGGATTCGATCTTCACAGAGCGATGTGGGCGGCCTTGTAGGCGAAGGTCCTGATGTCGCGGGACTTTCGGCCCGGGTCGGAAGGGCGGGTGGTGCGGTAGAGGCGGGTGGGGTCGGCAGGGTGGGCGCGGAGGTGTGGGTGGGGCGGGCGGCGGGCGGGCGCGCGGGTGACGGGGATCACAGGGGGCGTGGGCGTGGGGGGCGTATTGGTGGGTACGGACCACCCCTGGAGTTCGTGTAGAGTTTTCTTCGTCAGCGCGCGCCGCTAGCTCAGTTGGTTAGAGCAGCTGACTCTTAATCAGCGGGTCCGGGGTTCGAGTCCCTGGCGGCGCACGTAGGACTGAGGCCCCTCGCATTGCGGGGGGCCTCAGTCGTGTTGTGGTGCGGTGTCGTGGGCGTCCGGGGTCGCGGGGCGCGGCGGGGGTGCGTGGGTCGTGGGGCGGCCGACGGCGGCGGCGTCGCCGGTCGCGGGGAATCGCGCCGGGCCGCTGTCCGGCAGGCCGGGGTGGCCGCCGCAGAGCCAGCAGGTCAGCAGCAGGACGGTCCAGACGATGCCCGCCAGGAGGCGGGTGGTGGCGGGTGCGTCGCGCGGGGGTTCCTTCCCCGTGGCGGTCCCCGGGGCGGTCGTGTGCTGTGCGTCCGTCGGGGCGGCGGGCCGGTCGGGGCGGTTCGGGGTGGTGGTTTCCTCAGTGTTCGTCGGCACTGCCGTTCCCCTGGCGTTCGCGGCGGAGGCGGAGTCGGAGGCGGAGCAGCTGGCCGGCGATGACCAGCGCCGCGCCGCCCGCGAGGACGAGGCCGACGGCGGAGGTGCTGCTCAGTTCGCGGTGGGCGGCGAGCTGCCGGGGGTCGGGGCCGGCGGGGTGCGGGGCGACGGGCGCGGTGCGGGGCGGGGCGGTGGCGGCCGGGGCGACGGCGGTCGGCGCGGTGGCGGGGCCGTGTGCGGCGGTGGCGGCGTACGCGGGTGTCGTGGTCAACGCGCACGCCGCGATCGCGGCGCAGAGTGTGAGCTGCGGTGAGCGCATGGTGCACCTCCGGATACTTCCGAAGGTCCGCCGGTGCGCTGCCGGGCGCATCCGGGGCGGGGCCGGGCTGCGCCGTTCGGGTGGGCGGGGGTCCGGCGGGGTGGGTCAGACCAGGTCGACGAGGTCGGCGATGGAGTCGACGACGCGGGAGGGGCGGAATGGGTGGCGTTCGACGTCCTCGGGGCGGGTCAGGCCGGTGAGTACGAGGAAGGTTTCCATGCCTGCTTCCAGGCCGGCGACGACGTCGGTGTCCATCCGGTCGCCGATCATGGCGGAGCTCTCGGAGTGGGCGCCGATGGCGTTGAGGGCGTGGCGCATCATCAGCGGGTTGGGCTTGCCGACGAAGTACGGTTCGACGCCGGTGGCCTTGGTGATGAGGGCGGCCACGGAGCCGGTGGCGGGCAGTGGGCCTTCGGTGGAGGGGCCGGTCTCGTCGGGGTTGGTGGCGATGAAGCGGGCGCCGTTCTCGATGAGTCGGATGGCCTTGGTGAGCGCTTCGAAGCTGTAGGTGCGGGTTTCGCCGAGGACGACGTAGTCGGGGGCGTGGTCGGTGAGGATGTAGCCGATGTCGTGCAGGGCGGTGGTGAGGCCGGCCTCGCCGATGACGTAGGCGGTGCCGCCGGGGCGCTGGTCGTCGAGGAACTGGGCGGTGGCCAGCGCGGAGGTCCAGATGGATTCCCAGGGGACGTCCAGGCCGATGCGGTTGAGGCGGGCGTGGAGGTCGCGGGGGGTGTAGATGGAGTTGTTGGTCAGGACGAGGAAGGGCCTGCCGGACTCGCGCAGCCGCTTGATGAAGGCGTCCGCGCCGGGGACGGGGACGCCTTCGTGCATGAGGACGCCGTCCATGTCGGTGAGCCAGGACTCGATCGGCTTGCGCTCTGCCACTGCCACTCCTGTGGTGCGTGTTGACCAGGGCTGGCCGGTTGGCCAGGGCGTCGGCCGGCCGGGTGGCGGCCGACGGCCCCAGCCTAAGTCAGGGGTGGGCCGCTGGTCCCGGTCCGTGGTGGTCAGCTTCCGGTGGCCGTCTTCCAGGCGTTGATGTAGGTGTCGAGGTTCTTGTCGATGTCGTTCCAGTTGGGTTCGAAGACGTCGACACCGTTCATGATCTTGGCGAGGGCGGTGGCGTTGGGGTCGGTGGCCTTGACGTCCTTGCGGGAGGTGAAGCCGCCGCCGACGGCGGAGACCTGTTGCTGGACGGGCTTGCTGATCAGGTAGTCGAGGAACTTCCGGGCGTTGGCGGCGTGCGGGGCGTCCTTGACCAGGCCGGCGGCGTAGGGGAGGGCGAAGGTGGTGGGTCGGGCGCCGGGCTTGGGGGCGGGGAAGAAGATGCCCTGGTTGGGCATGGACTTCATGTTGGCGTAGTTCATCTGGACGTCGCCGTTGGCGATCAGGAGTTCGCCCTTGTCGGTCTTGGGGGCGAGTTGGCCGGTGGAGGAGGACGGGCCGACGTTGTTGGCCTGGAGTTTCTTGAGGAAGTCCATGGCCGGGCCCTGGCCGCCGAAGTCGTGCAGGGCCTTGATGAGGACGGCGGTGCCGTCGCCGGCGACGCCGGGGGTGGAGTACTGGAGCTTGCCGGCGAAGCGGTGGTCGGCGAGGTCCTGCCAGGTGGCCGGGGGTTGCTGGAGTTCCTTCTTGTTGTAGATGAAGCAGAAGTAGTTGTTGACGATGGAGACCCACTTGCCGTTGGGGTCCTTGTCGGCGGCGGCGACCTGGTCGGAGCCGTTCGGGCGGTAGATGTCCAGCAGGCCCTTGTCGTCGGCCTGTTGGATGAACGGGGGCAGGGTGACGAGGACGTCGGCCTTGGTGTTGGCGCGTTCGCGGGCCAGGCGCTGGACGGCGGCGCCGGAGCCGGACTCCACGTAGTTGACCTTGATGCCGGTCTGCTTCTCGAAGTCCTTGAAGACCTTGTCGTAGAAGCCGTCGCCCTGTTCGCTCTTGAGGCCGTCGGCGCTGTAGACGGTGATCTCCTTGGCCTGGGGGTCGGCGGAGGGGGTGCCGCAGGCGGTGACGGAGCCGGCGAGGGCGAGGACGGCGGCGCCGGCGGCGAGGGGGCGGTGCGGGCGGCTGGGCATGGTGGGTGCTCCTGGGGGACGGTGCGCGGGCGGGGTGGAGTGGGGTGGTGTGGGGGTCAGCGGTAGGTGGCTCGGGTGCGGATGCGGGAGACACCGAGGAGGACGAGGAGGGTGGTGGCCATGAGGGCCACGGCGAGGGCGGCGCCGGTGAAGAGGGCGCCGCGGTCGGTGGCGGCGAAGATCTGGACGGGCAGCGGCATCCAGTCCGGGGGGTAGAGCATCATCGTGGCGCTCAGTTCGCCCATGGACAGGGCGAAGCACAGGCCGGCGGCGGCGGTCAGGGACGGCAGCAGCAGGGGGAGTTTGACGCGCCACAGGACGTAGGCGGGTCGGGCGCCGAGGCCGGCGGCGCTCTGCTCGTAGGCGGGGTCGAGGCGGGCGAGCGCGGCGGTCACGGACTGGTAGGCGAAGGCGGTGACCAGCACGGTGTGGGCGGTGATCACGATCTGCGGGGTGCCGTTGAGGAGGAACGGGGGGCGGGAGAAGGCGACGAGGAGGGCGAGGCCGACGACGACGGAGGGGACGGCGACCGGCAGGAGGAAGAGGGCGTCGAGGATCCGGCGGGCGCGCCGGCCGAGCTTTTCGGCGGCCAGGGCGGCCCAGGTGCCGGTGGTCAGGGCGGCGAGGCTGGCGGCGAGGGCGGTGAGGACGCTGGTGGTCAGGGCGGTCAGGGCGTCGCCGTGCGCGATGTCCTGATAGTGCGTCAGGGTCGGGCCGGAGGGGAGGGCGCCGCTCCAGCCGTCGGCGAAGGAGGCGGCGGCGATGACCAGCAGGGGGAGGGCGAAGACCGGGACGAAGAGGAGGAGGAACACCGCCCAGATGGTCCGGCGGGCGGCTGCGCTATGGACGAGCACGGTCGGCGCCTCCGGTGGCGAGGGCGGGGACGGGGGCGGGGGTGTGCGCTGCGGTGGTGTGGTGGGCAGCGGCCGGTTGCCGGGCGGGCTTGCGGCGGGTGGCGGTGCCTGCGGTGCGGGCCATGACCGTCCGGTAGAGGGCGTAGAGGGCGGCGGACAGTGCGATGTTGATGACCGCGACGACGCAGGCGCCGGTGTAGTCGCCGTCGAGGATCGCCTTGGTGTAGACGAGCATCGGCAGGGTGACGACGTTCTTGGCGCCGGTGAACAGCACGATCCCGAATTCGTTCAGGCACATGACGAGCACCAGGGCGCCGCCGGCGGCGAGCGAGGGCAGTGCCTCGGGCAGGATCACCGTCCGCACGATGCGTCCCGGGCGGGCGCCGAGCGAGCCGGCGACTTCCAGTTGTGCGGTCTCCACCTGCGCGAACGCGGCGAGCAGGGGGCGCATCACGAACGGGGTGAAGTAGGTGACCTCGGCCAGCAGGACGCCCCATGGGGTGTGCAGGAAGTCCAGGGGGCCGTGGGTGGCGCCGGTGAGGTCCGTCCACAGGCCGTTGGCGATGCCGACGGTGCCGTAGAGGAACAGCAGGGCGAGGGTGATCAGGAAGGAGGGGAAGGCCAGGAAGATGTCGATGAAGCGGGCCAGTGCCCGGCCGCCGGGGAACGGGACGAAGGCGATGACCAGGGAGAGCAGCAGGCCGAGGAGGAGCGCGCCGAGGGTGGCGCCGGCCGCGATCAGCACGGTGTTGGTCAGCGCGTCCTGGAAGGAGGTGGCGGCGAGGACGGTGGTGTAGGGGGTGGTGGACGGCCCGCCGCCACTTTCGGGGGTGAGGGACTGGCGGACCACCAGGGCGAGCGGGTAGAGGAACACCAGCGCGAGGGCGGCGACGGGTGGCAGGGCCCACAGGGCGGTGGTCCGGGTGCGGCGGGGCCCGGTGTCCGGTGTGGTGCGGTCAGGCATGGTGCGGTCCGCCGTCCGCCGGGTCGGTCGGGGTGTTCGCCGGGGTGTCGGGCCGGGCCGCGGGCTGGAGGTCGGCGGGGATGAGGGCGGCGTCCTGGGGGGCGAAGTGCAGGGTGAGTTCGGTGCCCAGTGGTGGGGTCTCGCGCAGTTCCCGCAGGTCGGCCATGAGGCGGTGGCCGTCCACCGTGAGGTGGAGCCGGTGGGTGGCGCCGCGCCACTGGACCTCGGTGACGGTGCCGCGCAGGGTGTTGCCCTGTGGGTCGGGGGCGGTGCCGAGGCCGAGGAGGTGCGGGCGGATGCAGAGGGTGGCGGTGGCGCCGGGGGTGGCGTCCCCGGTGGGGACGGTCAGGTGGCGGCCGGCGAACTCGACGCCGTCGGCGCGCACGGTCACCGGCAGCAGGTTGGCGGTGCCGACGAAGGATGCGGTGAATGCGGTGCGCGGCCTGCGGTAGAGCTGGTGCGGGGTGCCGCACTCGCGCAGCCGGGCCGATTCCAGGACGGCGATCCGGTCGGCGAGGGTGAGTGCCTCCACCTGGTCGTGGGTGACGTAGAGGATGGAGACGTGCGGCAACTCGCGGTGCAGGTGGGCGAGTTCGGCGAGCATGTCGGAGCGCAGCTGGGCGTCGAGTGCGGACAGCGGCTCGTCGAGGAGGAGGACGCGGGGGCGGATGGCGAGGGCCCGGGCGATGGCGACGCGCTGCTGCTGGCCGCCGGACAGTTCCCGGGGGTGCCGGTCGGCGTAGCCGGCCATGCCGACCATGTCCAGGGCTTCGGCGACGCGGCCGGGGATCTCGGCGCGCGGGGCCTTTTGTGCTTTGAGGCCGAAGGCGACGTTCTCGGCGACCTTCATGTGCGGGAAGAGCGCGTACTGCTGGACGACCATGCCGATGCCGCGCTTGTGGGGCGGCAGGTCGGTGACGTCGTGGCCGCCGATCAGGACGCGGCCGGAGGTCGGGCGGACGAATCCGGCGACGGCGCGCAGGGCGGTGGTCTTGCCGGAGCCGGACGGGCCGAGCAGGGCCATCACCTCGCCCGGTTCGACGGTGAGGTCGAGGGAGTCCAGGGCGGTGGTGCGGCCGTGGGCGACGGTGACGCGGTCGAAGCGGATGCCGGAATCCGTGGACGACACCGACGGCACTGACGACACTGACGGCACCGACGACCCGGCTGACCCGGCCGGGGCGGCGGGTCGGGCGGAGGCGTAACGGGAGGTGTCGCCGCGTAGCGGCGCCGTTGAGGGGTGGTGGCCGGGCGACGGGAGGGCCATGGGGGCGGGCATGTCACACCACTCCCAGCAGGGCGGGCAGTTCGGCGACCGAGTCCAGGACGTGGGTGGCGCCGGCGGCCCGGAGCTGCGCGGTGTCGTGGGCGCCGGTGCGTACTCCGGCGACCACCGCGGCGCCGCTGCGGCGTCCGGCGATCATGTCGTAGGAGGTGTCGCCGGCGACCGCGATCTGCGCCACGTCGTCGGCGGCGCCGGTATGCAGCAGGGCGGTCAGCACCATGTCGGGGTAGGGGCGGCCGCGTCCGCCGGCGTCGGCCGGGCAGAGGGTGCGGGCGACGAGGTCGCGCCAGCCGAGGGCGTCGAGGATGGCGTCCTGGGTGACCCGGGCGAATCCGGTGGTGAGGACGACGGTGCGGCCGGCGGCCTGGAGGGCCTCGATGGCTTCGCGGGCGCCGGGTACGGGGGCGATCCGGCCGGCATCGACGAGGGTGCCGTAGGCCGTCTCGAAGGCGCGGTTGGCGCGCTGGGCGGCTTCCTCGGTGGCCCGGGGGTCGCCGTCGGGGTCGGCGAACAGGTGCCGGAAGACGGAGATCTTGGATTCGCCCATGGTGGCGCGTACGTAGGCGAGTTGCTCGGCGTGCCGGGGGGTGCCGGGTTCGACGCCCATCCGGCGGGCGGCGGTGTCGAAGGCGAGCTCGACGAGGCCGCCGTCGGCGACGGTGGTGCCGGCCATGTCCAGGACGACGAGCCGGATGTCGTCGGTGTGCGGGGCGGGGTGTGTCAAGGGGCTCACCATCCCAGTGCGTTCACGGTGGTTTCGGCGATGGCCGGGGAACAGGTCATGCCGCGTCCGCCGGGTCCGGTGATCAGCCAGACGCCGTCGCGGACCTGCTGGCGGTGGACGACGCGGCTGGTGTCGGTGCACTGGGCGTAGACGCCGGCCCAGCGGTGGCGGATGCGGGGCAGCGGGCGGCCCAGGATCGTCTCGACGACTCCGGCGAGGTGCTCGTAGGGCTCCTCGACGGTGTCGAAGGCGAACGGGGTGTCGTATTCGTGGGTGTCGCCGATGGTCAGGCCGCCGTCGGCGCGCTGGACCATCAGCAGTTGCATCTTGTGGGCGGCGGCGGTCGGGGTCTGTGCCTGGTCGGCGTTGAGGGCGTCCAGGGCGTCGCCGCGGTAGGCGGGGTAGTAGCGGAAGCTGTCGGCGTCGGCGACGGAGGTGGTCAGCGGTTCGCCGAGCGGGTCGGTCTGCATCATCTGCAGGCGCACCCGGCGCACCGGCAGGTCGGGGACGAGTTCCCGGACCAGGCCGCCGAGCCAGGCGCCGGTGCACAGGATCACCGCGTCGCCGTGGTGGGTGGCGCCGTGGTCGTCGCGGACCGCGCGTTCGCCGACCACGTCGCGGACCTCGCGGCCGCCGAGGTAGGTGTAGCGGCCGGATGCCGACAGGGCTTCCTTGAGGGCGCGTTGGGCGACGCGGGGTTCGACGGCGGCGTCCCGTTCGCACCACAGGGCGGCGGTGAAGTCGCCGCGCAGTGCGGGGTTGAGGGCGCGGGCCCGGTCGGCGTCGAGGAGCCGGTAGCCGCGGGCGGTGGCGTCGGGGCGGCGGGTGGCGGCCTCGGCGACGGCGTATTCGGTGTCGTTGCGGACGACGGTCAGTGAGCCGATGGCGCGGAAGCCGATGCCGGGGACGCGGGCGCCGATGCCCTCCCAGAGTTCGCGGGCACGCAGGGCGGTGTCCAGTTCGGCGCCGCCGGCCCGGCCGCTGACCCAGATCTGTCCGAAGTTGCGGACCGAGGCGCCGCGGGCCTCGGCTTCCCGTTCGATGTGGAGGACTTCGTGGCCTCGTTCGACTGCGTGCCAGGCGTGCAGGGTTCCCAGCACGCCGGCTCCGACGACTATGACTCGCATGCCCCAGACGGTCGCGTCGGCGGGTGGCCCGCGGGGGACGATTCGGCGACGCGTCGGTTAACACGCGCTCAAACTTGGCCTAGACCCGTTATCTTCCCGTGACATGGCGGGCGGAGGTCCGCCGTCGTCCGGCCCGCGGCGGGCCCGTCAGGAGTCCCGGGCGCCACCCAGGTGCGTGGTGAACGAGAACCGGTCGCCCCGGTAGAGGGAGCGCACCCGTTCCAGCGGGCGGCCCTCGGTGTCCCGGGACAGCCGGTGGATGAGCAGCATCGGCAGCGCGCCGGGCGTCCCGATCAGCAGCGCCTCGCGCGGGGTGGCCAGGACCGTCTCCAGACGTTCGTCGGCGTCCCCGAAGCCGATGCCGAGCCGCTCGTGGAGGTAGCCGTAGAACGACGAGTCCGGCTCGAAGTCGGCGGCCAGGTCCGGGACTCGGGACACCGCGACATAGGTGCTCTCCAGGCCGACCCGCTCGTCGTCGGCGAGCAGCACCCGCTCCATGTGCCAGACCGCGTCGCCGGCACTGACGCCGAGGTCGCGGGCGAGCGCCGGCGGGCTGGGGAAGCGGTCCAGCGAGACCAGGTGCCGGCCGGGCGTGCGGCCCTGACGGCGGACGCCCTCGGTGTAGCTGGCGAGGGAGAGCGGCTGCTCCATCTTGGGTCCGGCGACGACCGTGCCGCGGCCCATCCGGCGCAGGCGCCCCTCCAGCACCAGTTCCCGCAGGGCCTGGCGCAGTGTCTCGCGGGACACCTCGAACCGCAGCGCCAACTCGCGTTCGGTGGGCAGCGGTTCGCCCTCGCCCAGCTCCTCCAGCAGGGCGGCGATGTCGACCTTCGCCGCGTAGTACTTGGGAATGCGTCCGTGCTCGGGAATGCCGGACCGGACGGGTGCGCCAGGATCCTGGCCGTACGGAAACTCCACCCGGCGATCTTCGCACCAGCGGCGGACCGGGGGGCCGGCACCCTCGGCACTCCTCTTCCGCGTGGCGGACAGGCCCTAGGGCCTGTCCGATGGGCCAGGGTCGGCAAGGCCGTGGCGTCTGGTGCGGTGCATCGCAAGGCGCCGGAGCGGCTCGATAGCGGAGCTATTGGGGCGTTTCGGCAACGCGGCGAGGTGCCGTACCAGACGCCGCGGACCCGGCCATGACCCATCGGACAGGCCCTAGCGGAACAGTCCGGTCAGCACCAGCTCCGCGGCGCCGTCCGCGACGGTCCGGGCCCCGCCGCGGGCCCGTTCCACCGGCACCGCGGGCGCGGCCCCGGGGTCGCCCCCGGGCGCCGGTCGGCCGCGCAGGGCCGCGTGGTCGGCCAGCTCCCGGGCCACGCCGTCCCGGAACACCTCCGGGTGCGCCAGGACGGTGCGGCCGCCGAGCAGCACCCGGTCGACGTCGAGGAGTTCGACGAGGTTGGCCGCGGCCACGCCCAGCACCCGGGCCGCCGCCGGCAGATCGCCGCGGGCCACCGCCGCCAGGCACAGCGCCTCGACGCAGCCGCACCGCCCGCAGCCGCACCGCGGCCCGTCCAGCTGCAGCACCTGGTGGCCGAACTCGCCGGCGCCGGTGTGCGGTCCGCGGTAGAGGCTGCCGCCGAGGACCAGCCCGGCGCCGAGCCCGGTCCCCAGGTGGAGGTAGGCGAACGAGGCGCCGCCGACCTCCTCCGGCGCCCGGCTGAGGCCGAGGGCCGCCGCGTTGGTGTCCTTGTCGAGGACGACGGGCAGGCCCAGGCGCGCGGCGAGCGCCTCCCGCAGGGGGAAGCCGTCCCACTGGGGGGCGCCGGTGACCTGGCGCAGGACGCCCGTGGCGTGGTCCAGCGGCCCGGGGCAGGCCACCCCCGCGCCGAGCACCGGCGGCCCGCCCGCCGCCTCCCGCAGCGCCGCGACCTCGCCGGCGGTGGTGGTCAGTACGGCCTCGGCGCCGGCGCCGAAGTCCAGCGGCGCGCGGCGGACCGCGGTCGGCCGGCCGGCGAGGTCGGCCAGCACGCAGACGATCTCGTCGCGGTCCAGGTGGACGCCGACGGCGTGCCGGGCGCCGGGGACCAGCCGCAGCACGGTGCGGGGCTTGCCGCCCGTGGAGGCCCGGCGGCCCGCCTCGGCGACCAGGCCGTCGGCCCGCAGCCGCGCGGTGATCTTGCTGACCGCCTGCGGGGTGAGCCCGGTCCGCTCGGCCAGCTCCAGCCGGCTCGCGCCCTCCTCCCCCGCCGCGCGCAGCAGCCCCAGCAGCAGGGCGGCGTTGTGCCCGCGCAGGGCGAGGAGGTTGGCGCCGGGCGCGGCGGCGCCGTCCGGGCGGGCGCCGATGTCCGGACGGTCGAGGTCGTGGTCGTGGCTCACCCCTCCATTCTCCGCACTGCTTGCACTTTGGCAACAGCGTTGCGAAAGTGGAGGGCATGAGCGACCCCGAAGCACGCACCGCCCCCCACCGCGTCGGCCTGATCGGCTACGGCCTGGCGGGCTCGGTCTTCCACGCCCCGCTGATCGCCGCCACCGACGGGCTGGTGCTCGACACCGTCTCGACCCGCAGCCCCGACCGGCAGGCGCAGGCCCGCGCCGAACACCCGCAGGTCCGCGCGGTGGCCACCGCCGAGGAGGTGCTGGACCGGGCCGCCGCCGGCGACCTCGACCTGATCGTGCTGGCGTCGCCGAACAAGACGCACGTCCCGCTCGCCACCGCCGCCCTGGAGGCCGGCGCCGCGGTCGTCGTCGACAAGCCGCTGGCCGCCACCGCCGCCGAGGCCGAGCGACTCGCCGCGCTCGCCGACCGCCGCGGGCTGCTGCTCTCGGTCTTCCAGAACCGCCGCTGGGACAACGACTTCCGCACCGTGCGCAAGCTGCTCGCGGACGACGCGCTGGGCGAGGTCCAGCGCTTCGAGTCCCGCTTCGAGCGCTGGCGGCCCCGGCCCAAGGGCGGCTGGCGCGAGTCCGGCGACCCGGCGGAGCTGGGCGGACTCCTCTACGACCTCGGCAGCCACCTCGTCGACCAGGCCCTGACCCTCTTCGGCCCCGCGGTCTCGGTCTACGCCGAGGCCGACATCCGCCGCCCGGGCGCCGAGGCCGACGACGACACCTTCCTCGCCGTCACCCACGCCGGCGGCGTCCGCTCCCACCTGTGGGTGAGCGCCACCACCGCCCAACTCGGGCCGCGCTTTAGGGTGTTGGGCAGTCGCGCGGGCTATGTGAAGTACGGCCTGGACCCGCAGGAGGCCGCCCTGCGGGCCGGCCGGCGCCCGGACACCGAGGGCGCCGCCTGGGGCGTGGAACCCGAGTCCGACTGGGGCCGGCTCGGCGCCGGAGAATCGCCGGTGACCGGCGGCGGACAGCCCGTCCCGACCCTGCCCGGCGCCTACCCGGCCTACTACGCGGCGATCGCGCGGGCCCTGCGCGAGGGCGGCGCGCCGCCGGTGACCGCCACCGAGGCCGCGGCGGCGCTACGCGTCCTGGAAGCCGCCAAACGCTCCGCCGCACAGGGCGTCACGGTCCGGATCGGAGCCGGTTCATGACGGCCCCCGGCACCGCCCACGGGCCCGACGAGGTCCGCGAACTGGCCGCCCAGGAGGAACGGCTGGTCCTGGACACCTTCGGCAACGACGAGGCGTGGGAACTGGGCTCCCTGCTGGTCGGACTGGCCCGGGAGCGCGGCGCCGCGGTGACGATCGGGATCCGGCGCGGCGCCCAACGGCTCTTCCACTGCGCGCTCCCGGGCACCTCCGCCGACAACGACGCCTGGATCGACCGCAAGTCCGCCGTCGTCGAACGGTACGGGGAGTCCTCCTACCTGGTCGGCGCCCGCTTCCGCGCCAAGGGCCGCACCTTCGAGGACTCCTCGCGCCTCGACCCCGACCGCTACGCCGCACACGGCGGGGCCTTCCCGATCCGCCTGCGCGGGACGGGAGTGATCGGCGTGGTCGCGGTGTCCGGCCTGCCCCAGGCCGACGACCATGCCCTGGTGGTCGAGGCCCTGGAGCGCCACCTGACAACGAGCTGACACCCGCACCGACCCACTCACGCCAGCCCCACCGGCCCGCTTCCCACCCCGCAACGGGAGGTGACGGGCCGGAGGGGCAGGGGGTGTCCGGACGTGAAGCGCAGCAGTCCGGACACCCCCTGCCCCGCAGGCCCGTCACCGCACCCATCGACCACCGCGCCGCAGGCGCACAAGACGAACCCCCACGGCGGGACAGCCGACAACGCGGGAAGCCGGCCAAGCGCAGCGAACGGGCGGATCAGGCCAACCGCAACGCCTGCCGTTGACGCCCCAACCCGTCGATCTCCAGCTCCACCACATCGCCCACCCGCAGGTACGGCTTGGGCTCGGGCTGCCCCATCGCCACCCCCGCCGGGGTACCGGTGTTGATCACGTCGCCCGGGTAGAGGGTCATGAACTGGCTGACGTAGCGGACCACTTCGGCCACCGGGAAGATCTGCTCGGCGGTGGTGCCGTCCTGCTTCAGTTCCCCGTTGACCCACAGCCGGATGCCCAGCGCCTGCGGGTCCGGTATCTCGTCGGCGGTCACCAGCCACGGGCCCAGCGGGTTGAACGTCTCGCAGTTCTTGCCCTTGTCCCACTGGCCGCCGCGCTCGATCTGGAAGGCCCGCTCGGACACGTCGTGCGCCACCGCGTAGCCGGCCACGGCCGCCAGCGCCTGCTCGTCGTCCTCCAGGTAGCGGGCGGTCCGGCCGATGACGACGGCCAGCTCCACCTCCCAGTCGGTCTTCACGCTGCCGCGCGGGATGAGGACCGTGTCGTCGGGGCCGACGACGGTGTCCGGCGCCTTCATGAAGACGATCGGTTCCTCGGGGGTGGCGGCCCCGGTCTCCCGCGCGTGGTCGTGGTAGTTCAGCCCGATGCACACGACCTTGCCGATCCGGGCGACCGGCGGGCCGATCCGCAAACCGGCGGTGTCCCGTACGGGCAGGTCGCCGGCGGTCACGGCGGCCCGGACGGCGGCCAGCGCGGCGTCGTCCGCGAGCAGCGCGCCGTCGATGTCCGTGACCAGGTCCGACAGGTCGCGCAGCAGGCCGGCCTCGTCGAGCAGCGCCGGGCGTTCCGCCCCCACCGGTCCGACACGCAGCAGCTTCATCGTCACAACTCCCGTGGTCGAAGGGTCGGCCCGGGAGGGTCCTCCCCGGCCGGCCGATGGGGGACGGCCATCGAGCGATTTGGCTGATCCTCCAAGAACGGGGTCCACTCCGCAAGACCCCGTTCACGGACTGGACCGTTACTGAGGGGTAGTAACGATCGGGCCGGTGTCGGCGTCGGCCGGACGGCGCTCGGCGTCGGTCCGCCGGCCCGATGTGCCCGCCCGCGCCGCGGTGTTGGCCCTGGCCCGCGCCGCCTTCTGCCGCGCGGCCCGGGTCCTGGGCCCGCCCCGCCGCACCGGCCGCTGGGCCGGGGGCTGCGGTACGCCGTCCACCGACGCCGCCGGACCGCCCGCGGGGGTGCGCTCCCCCTCCACTACCGGCCCACGGCCCTGCTCCGCCTCACGGTCCCCCGCCTGCTTCCCTTCCCCGGCCGCCTCGCGGTCGGCCGCCGGCTTGCGGTCGCGGTGCAGCAGGGCCCGCTCGCAGGCCGTCCAGGTCGTGGTCGTCACCATGTAGAGGCCGGCCGCCAGCGGCACCACGGCCACGGTGAGCAGCGTGCCGAAGGACAGCAGCGGCATCAGCCTGCCCAGGGCGCCCAGGCCCGGGGTCGCGGTGCCCGCGGCGGGCGCCGGGGCCGCGGCCGCCGCCGCCCGGGCGCGCCGGTAGTTCCAGGTGGCGACCGCCGCGATCAGGACGAACAGCGCGAGGTAGACCAGCCCCTGAGGTCCGGTCACGCCGCCGTCGGCGAGGGCCTGCCGCCACGTCCCGCCGAGCGGTGCGCCCAGCAGTGTGTGGCTCAGCAGGGCGTCGTTCCCGCTGGTGAACAGGTGGTACGTCACGAAGAAGACCGGGAGCTGGAGCAGGCTCGGCAGGCAGCCGGCCAGCGGCGAGGATCCCGTCCTGGCGTAGAGGTCGCTGATCGCCTGCTGGAGCCGCTCCCGGTCGTTGCCGTACTTGCGCTGGAGGGCGGCGATCTGCGGGGCGAGGGCGGAGCGGGCCTTCTCGCCGCGGGCCGCGGCGCGGGCGAGCGGGTGCAGCGCGGCGCGGACGCCGAGCGTGAACAGGACGATGGCGGCGGCGGTGGCCGCGGTGCCGAAGAGCGGTTCGATGACATGGGCACCGCGCGCCAGTGCCGCACCGAGGATGTCGAAAACGGACATGGGTGAGCCCTCCACGGGTCTCGTCGTGCCGGAATGGAGAGACGGCGTGACGAGCCGCGCGGGCACGCACCGGCGCAGCGGCAAGGCAGATCGGGTCGAGCCGCATCAGGTCACAGCTGATCGGCTCGGGTCACGTTCACGGTCGTCCCGGGCAGATGCCACAGGACGGTCGGACGTCGAGAGGAGTGCGCCGGAGCGGCTACGCGGCCGCCGGGAGGGCGCGGCCGGGTGCTCGCGGGCGCGGACGGCCGGCGGCGTCGGGGTCGCGCTGTGGCAGGAAGGCCGTACGGCGCTCGCGGTCGCGGATGGCGGTGCGTATCCGGCCCGGTGGGACCGGGCGGGCGACGGCGGCCAGGGCGAGGGCGCTGCACAACAGCAGCAGCACCGCCGAGGTGGTCGCGGCGGCGGCCAGCGACGTCGTCAGACCGCTCTGTTCGAGCAGGAGCTCGGCGAGCAGGAAGAACAGTGCGCTGGTGTAGAGCCGCCAGGCTTCGACGATGCGGTACATCCGGCGTCCCCCTCCCGCGCTCCCCCGCGCGTCGTTCTCGGTGCTCTCGGTCGTCGGTCCGACCGTCCGTCCCAGGGTAACCGCACCCCCGAGCCGCTGCGACAGTCAGTTCGAGAATTCACCCCCGCCGGTGAACGGTACGCCGTCGGCAACCGGGGGCGCACCAGCGGTCGGTGGCCGCACACGGGGCCGGCCGCCGCGGCGTACTGCCACGACGACCGGCCCGCGACGCGCCCCCGCCTCCGGGGCCGCCCTCAGCCGCTGCCGGACGCGGCGGCCCCGGCCCGGGGGAACTCGTCCTCCAGCGCCAGGACTTCGGTGTCCGGCCGGTCGTCGCCGCGCTCCCGCGGGCCGAGCCAGGTCACCGCCAGGGCCACCACCACGTTCACCGCGAGCCCGACGATCCCGGCGTTCACCCCCCACACCGGGTCGTGGCCGCCGAAGACCAGGACGCACACCAGGGCGAAGCCCGCCACCAGGCCGCTCACCGCCGCATACATCGTCAACCGCCGCCACACCAGCCCCAACAGCAGCATCGGCACCAGCTGCGCCATGCCCTCGTACGAGATCAGGGAGAGCCGGACGAGGGTGTTGGGCGCGGTGTAGGTGAGCACCAGCGCGAGCGCCCCGGCGACCACCACGACCACCTGCGACCAGAGCTTCTGACGGGACGCCAGCCGGGGCACCGCGCCCAGTACGCTGCGCCCCCACATCGTGCCGATGACCAGCATGAACACCGCCATCGGCACGATCGAGGAGAGCGCCGCGGCCACCCCGATCACCCCCACCGCCCAGGCCGGCAGGGAGTCCACGACCAGTTTGAACAGCGCCAGGTTGGACCCGGCGCCGGTCAGCCCCGGGACGACGAACAGCGCCGCCAGTCCCAGCAGCATCGGCACGAACAGCAGGACGTTGTAGAAGGGCAGGTACATGGCGTTGCGGCGGAGCACGTCGGCGTTGCGGGCGCCCAGGTAGCCGGCCACGGTCGTCGGGAAGATCACCACGGTCAGGGAGTTGATCAGGGTGGTGGTGATGAACCACGACTGGCCCAGGCCGCCGGAGGCGTGGCCGGGGAAGGTCAGCCACTGCGGCTTCTCGGCGACGATCCGGTCCAGGAACGGGCCGTAGCCGCCGAAGTAGTGCAGCGGGACGTAAACGGCGAGAAACCCGAGCGTGGCGATGACCAGCACGTCCTTGAGGACCGACACCCAGGCGCTGCCGCGCAGTCCGCTGACGACCACGAAGCCGGTGGTGACCGCGAAGCCGATGAAATAGGCCCAGTCGAGGCTGATCGTGCCGTAGGAGATGGTCGAGACGACCACGCCCATGCCGGTGATCTGGAGCTGGATGTAGGGCAGCAGGCAGACGGTGGCGAGGACGGCGACGGCGGCGCCGAGCCACGGCCGGCGGTAGCGGTGGGCGACGATGTCGGTGATGCCGACCAGGCCGTGCCGGCGGGCGTAGGCCCACAGCATCGGGCCGACGACGTAACCGATGGCGTAGCCGCAGGACATGTAGGCCAGGACGTAGAGCACGGGGGCGCCGAAGTTGTAGCCCCAGCCGGCCGCGCCGAGGTAGCTGAAGCTGGTGTAGCTCTCGCCGGCCATCAGCACCCAGATGAAGACGGTGCCCAGGCTGCGGCCGCCCACCGACCACTCGGTGAGGCCGCCGCCGGATCCCCGGCCGCGGACCGCGAGCAGTCCCAGGACGACGGTCAGCACCATGAACGCGGCGAAGATCGCGGTGGCGACGGTGGCGTTCACGCGCGCCCCCCGGTCAGCCCGTCGTCCCGGCCCCGCTTGTGGTCGCCGCGGCGTGCCAGCCACACCGACACCGGGGTCAGCAGCGTGGCGAGCAACATCCAGAAGAAGAGGAACGGCAGGCCGAGGACGGTCGGGGTGACCCGGTTGACGAGCGGCAGCACCACCAGGAACAGCACATACGGCAGCAGCAGCCAGAGCAGCGCGGGGCGCTTTCGGGATCCCGGGGGCGGGCCGCCGGGGGACTGGTTTCGCACGTGGGAAGAGCCTAGGCCCTGTCGTCGGGGTGGGGTAGGCACCGGGGCGGCCCCCGCCCGAGCCCCACCACCGACCGACGACCGACCGACGACCACGCACCCGTCTCCCGCCCCGCGACGGGAGGGGCGGACCTACCCGAACACCTGAGAGACGCTGTAGATGCACAGCCCCGCGAGGGCGCCCACGACCGTGCCGTTGATGCGGATGAACTGCAGGTCGCGGCCGATGTGCGCCTCGATCTTCCGGGAGGTGTGCTCGGCGTCCCAGCTCGCGACGGTTTCGGTGATCAGGGCGGTGATCTCGCTCCGGTACGTCGTCACCACGTAGACGGCGGCGCCCTCCAGCCAGCCGTCGACCTTGTCGCGCAGCCGCCCGTCGGCGGCCAGCCGGCCGCCCAGGGACAGCAGCGCCGCGCGCACCCGCAGCCGCAGTTCGCTGCGCTCGTCCTCGGCGGCGGCCACGATCATCGCGCGGACCGCGCCCCAGGCGGAGGCGATCAGGTCCTGCACCTCGCCGCGGCCCAGCACCTCGGACTTGAGCCGTTCGACCTTCTCCCGGGTGCCCGGGTCGGACCGCAGGTCGGCGGCGAAGTCGGTCAGGAAGCGGTCCACCGCGCCGCGCGCCGGGTGCTCGGGCATGTCCCGCATCTCGGTGACGAAGCGGAGGAGCTCCTTGTAGACCCGGTCGCCCACCTTGCGGTCGACGAACCGGGGGGTCCATCCGGGGGCGCCGCCGGAGACCGCGGCGACCACCGAATCCCCGTGGTCGACCAGCCAGTCGTGGGCGCGGGCGCAGACCAGGTCGACCACCCGGGTGTGGCCGCCCTCGGCGACGATCTTCTCCAGCAGGGAGCCGATGCCGGGCGCGATCTCCTGGGCGTCGGCGCGCCGGGTGATGGCCTCGCCGACCACCGCCTGGACGTCGGAGTCGCGCAGCACGGTCAGCGCGCCGCGCAGCGCGGTGGACAGCTCGGCGGTGACCCGGTCGGCGTTCCGCGGCTCGGCGAGCCAGTGGCCGAGCCGGGCGGCGATGCCGACCGACCGCAGCCGGCGGCGGATCACCTCGCCGGAGAGGAAGTTCTCCCCCACGAAGTCGCCCAGGCTGCGCCCGAGTTGGTCCTTCTTGGTGGGGATGATCGCGGTGTGCGGGATCGGCAGACCCATCGGCCGCTTGAACAGCGCGGTGACCGCGAACCAGTCGGCCAGCGCGCCGACCATGCCGGCCTCCGCGGCCGCCGCCACGAAGCCGGTCCAGCCACCCGCACCGGCCGCGCCGGCCCACTTCGCCAGGACGTACACCGCGGCGACGGCCAGCAGCAGGCCGGTCGCCAGGGCCTTCATCCGGCGGACGCCCTGCCGCTTCTCCTCGTCGGCGGCGCTGTAGCGGAAGCCGCCGGGCGCCGGCCGGCCGCCCGGCGCGCCGCCCGCCGCGGGCACCGGCTGCGCGGTCCGCGTCCCCTCGCTCCCCTCCGTATGGGTGCGTTCCATCCGTTCCACCACTCCCACCGTCTCCCCCGTCCTGCGTACGCCGTCGGGTCCGCGGCGCCCGTGCCGTCGAGTTCCGTCCATACCCGGCCGTACGCCCGTATGTGTCCCACAGTGCCCTACTCCCGGAACGCGGCACGAGTTCCCCGCGCCCGGGACACCCGATGCGGAGCAGGGCACCGGGCGGCCTCCGGGGGGTACGTGGGATCATTGACCACCGGCCGGAACGCGACGGCGCCGCTGTTCACCGGGCGTCCTCGGCCCGCCGCCCGCCCCCAGTCCGCCCGGAGCGTGCAGCTCCGCCAGCCCCCAGGAGACGCCTGCGGCATGACCAGACGTGTGGGTTACACCCTGCTCGCCGGCCTGGTGGCAGTGGTGGTGCTGATCTCGGCGGCGATATTCGTCGGCTTCGACGGCACCCCCGGCATCCGAGGCGGCGCCCCGAGCGAGCCGCAGACCTCGGCCGCACCGGCGGTTTCCGGCCAGTGGGTCGGCACCTGGTCGGCGGCCGTGGCCGCGGCCGAGCCCGGCACCCAGGACGGCTACGCGCAGATGTCGATCAGGAACGTCGTCCACACCAGCGTCGGCGGGTCCGGTGCCCGGATCCGGCTGTCCAACCTCTACGGCACCCGCCCGCTGCCGTTCAGCCATGCCTCGCTCGCCCTGTCGGCCGGCAGCGGCAGCCCGATGGCGGCGGCCGGGAGCATGCGCCGGCTCACCTTCGACGGCAAGCCGTCGGTGACCATCCCGGTCGGCGGCGAGATCACCAGCGACCCGGTCCGGCTGGCCGTGCCCGGCAACGCCGACCTGCTGGTCACCATGTACTCCCCGGCCCCCTCGGGACCGGCGACCTACCACCCCTACGCCCGCCAGACGTCCTATCTGGCGCGCGGCGACCACACCGAGGACGCCCCCGGCACCGCCTACACCGAGCAGAGCCCCTACTGGCGCTATCTGACCGGCGTGGACGTGCTGAGCACCCGGGCGCGCGGCGCGGTGGTGGCGGTCGGCGACTCGATCACCGACGGCATCACCTCCACCCCGGGCGCCAACCACCGCTGGACCGACTTCCTCGCCGCCCGGCTGCGCGACGAGCCGGGCGCTCCCCGCTACGGCGTCCTCAACACCGGCATCAGCGGCAACCGCCTGCTCACCGACAGCAACCGCCTCTCCCCCACCAACGGCCCGAGCCTGCTCTCCCGTCTGGACCGCGATGTGCTGTCCCGTACGGGGGTGAGGGCGGTGGTGGTCGAGATCGGCATCAACGACCTGTTCAAGACCCCGCGCCAGCTCGATCCGGAGAAGGTCGTCGCGGGCATGCGGGAGGTGGTGCGGCGGGCGCACGCCCACGGGCTGCGGGTCACCGGCAGCACCCTCACCCCGTTCGGTGGGCACCGCGGGTACTCCCACCAGCTCAACGCGGTACGCGAACGGGTCAACCGCCTGATCCGCTCCGGCGGCGTCTACGACGAGGTCGTCGACTTCGACCGGGCGCTGCGCGACCCGGCGCACCCGCTGCGGCTGCTGCCGGCATACGACTCGGGCGACCATCTGCACCCCAGCGACGCCGGTTACCGCGCGATGGCCGACGCGGTGGACGTCGACCAGCTCCGGCAGGCCGCGCCCGCCGCGCTCTGACCGCCACGGACCGGCCGGGCGGACGGGCCCGATGGCCCCGGTGGACCCGGTGCCCCGGGTCGGTGCGGTGCCATGCCGTGCGCGCCGTGCCGTGCCGTGTGGCGAAACCGGTCAGTCCAGTTCGCGGCGCACCCGGCGCTCCTCCTTCAGCCGCCGCCGCTCCTCCTTGCGCTCGGCCTTCAGGCGCCGCTCCTCGTCCTTGGGCAGCTTGCGCTCCACCCCGACGCCGCCCATCAGGGCCACCCCCGAGACGATCACCCGGGGCGCCCCGGGGTGGCCGGGGATCCCGTCCTCCTCGGAGTCGAAGCCGCCCATGATGCCCAGGCCGCGGATCTCGACCTCGACGCCCGGCGGCACGATGACGTTGACCCCGCCCATCACCGCGAAGACGTCGATGCGGACCTCCGGCCCGGCGAAGTCGGCCTCGCGCAGGTCGAGTTCGCCGCCGCCCATCAGGCACAGCGCGGTGAACCGGCGCCCGATCGTCCACCGGCCCTTGCGCTCGAAGCCACCCATGACCGCGATGCCCGTCGTGGAGCCCTTGGCGTCCTCGCGGATCCGCTCGGACCAGACCGTCACCGCTCCGCCGGGCGCCGGTTCCTTGCGGAGCGACAGCGGTTGCGCGGGCGCTGCGGCCACCGGCAGGTCGGCGGTGATCTTCTCCAGCTCCCCGTACGTACGGGCCTGGTGGGTGGCGTCGAACCGCTCGTCGAACTCCGCCATGTCCAGCCGGCCCTCGGCGAGGGCGTCCCGCAGGATCTCGACTACCCGGTCGCGGTCGGCGTCGGAAGCACGAAGCTGAGGGAGCCGTTCGTCAGTCATACGGACAGATTAGGGCCTGCCCGGTGAATCAGGGGCGAGACGGGTCGGGCGCCACCGGGGCCGCCCCGCCCGGGTCGCGGCGGGCGGCGCCCCCGCCCGCGTACAACTCGGCGATCAGGGCCTCGATGTCCGGTTCGCGAACCGCCAGGTCCACCAGCGGATAGCGCGCCGCGATCGCGGTCACCAGGGGTGCCGCGCTCCGCTCGGCCGGGAACGCCAGCCACTGCCGCGGGCCCTCCACCTTCACCGTGCGGGCCCCGGGAACGCCCTCGATCGGCGGGAGTTCCTCGGCCAGGTCCACCACCAGGGTGCGCTCGCCGTCGGCGGCGGCGCGCAGCCCGGCCAGGTCCCCGTCAAAGACCAGCCGGCCGTGGTCGATGACCATCACCCGGCGGCACAACTGCTCGATGTCGGTGAGGTCGTGGGTGGTGAGCAGGACCGTGGTGCCCCGCTCGGCGTTGGTCTCGCGCAGGAACGAGCGGACCTTGGCCTTGCTGACGACGTCCAGACCGATGGTCGGCTCGTCGAGGTAGAGCACGTCGGGGTCGTGCAGCAGCGCCGCGGCGATGTCGCCGCGCATCCGCTGGCCGAGCGAGAGCTGACGGACCGGGACGTCCAACAGCGGTGCCAGGTCGAGGAGTTCGATGCAGCGGTCGAGGTTGGCGCGGAAGGCGGCGGGAGGGACCCGGTACATCCGGCGGACCAGCTCGTAGGAGTCCTTCAGCGGCAGGTCCCACCACAGGGTGGTGCGCTGCCCGAAGACCACGCCGATGCGGCGGGCGAGGCGGGTGCGTTCCCGATGGGGGTCGATGCCGGCGACCCGCAGCCGGCCGCCGCTGGGCACCAGGATGCCGGTCAGCATCTTGATGGTGGTGGACTTCCCGGCGCCGTTGGGGCCGATGTACCCGACCATCTCGCCGCGCGGCACCTGGAAGGTGAGGCCGTCGACGGCTCGCACCTCGTGCCGGGTGCGGCGCAGCCGGCCCGCCCGGCGGCGGACGGTGAAGACCTTCTCGACGCCGGCCAGCTCGATCAGCGGCTCCGCGGCCACCCCGTCCGTCACGACAACTCCCTTTCCCCTGCGCTTCGTTGATCCTGTGTTCGGCGTCCGACATGTGGTGTTCCGATGTCAGCTGCCGGTGCTGCGGTAGGCGCGGACGCCGCACCGCCAGGCCAGCGCCGCGCCGGCGACCATCAGGGCGGCCACGGCGGGCCCCAGGAAGGCGGTCCAGGGCGGCAGCCCGAGCGGGTAGGGGCGGCCCAGCAGCCACAGTGCGGGCAGCCAGTTGACGAAGGCCAGCGGGACGATGAAGGTGACCCCGCGGACCAGGTCGCGGGCGAACACCGTCGGCGGGTACTGGAGCAGCGCGTTGCCGCCGTAGGTGAGGGAGTTCTGCAGCTCGGCGGCGTCCTGCGCCCAGAACTGGAAGGCCGCCCCGGCGGTGAAGACCGCGCCGAAGATCACCGCGCCGCACACCACCGTCAGCGGCACCATCAGGATCCGGCCGGGCGTCCAGTCCACCTCGATCCGGCCGGTCGACCAGAGCAGCACCAGCAGCCCCTGGGAGGTGCGGCCCAGGCGGCGCAGCGCGAACCGGTCCGCGGCGATCTGGGCGTAGACCGGTGCGGGGCGCAGCAGCAGGGTGTCGAGGGTGCCGTCGCGGATCCGGGCGCCGAGCCGCTCGGCGTTGCCGACCGCCAGGTCCGCCAGGCCCAGCGAGAGGCTGCAGGTGCCGTAGAGGAAGGCGACCTCGGGGAGGGCGAAGCCGCCGAGCGCGTGGACGCGGGAGAACATCAGCAGCAGCGCGACGAAGTCCAGTGCGCTGGAGGCGAAGTTGCCGAACGTCATCAGGACGAACGACGTCCGGTAGGCGAGCGTGGAGCGCACCCACATCCAGGCGATCAGGCCGTAGGCGCGGACCCCGTCCCCCAGGATCCGCAGCCGGCCGTCCGCCGCCCCGTCGGACCTAGCCACCGTGGACCACCACCTTGCGGGTGGCGGCGGACTGCAGCAGCCGTCCCAGCGCCAGCAGCGCCGCCGCCCAGGCCGCCTGGAACGCCAGCCCGCGCAGCAGCGCCCCGCCGGTCCGCGCGCCGATCAGGACGTCGGCCGGCACCTGCAGGAGCGCCGCCCACGGCAGCAGTTGGGCGACGTCGGACAGCCCGTCGGGGAAGACCCGCAGCGGCAGCACCATCCCGGAGAAGAACATGCCGGACAGGCCGCTGATCATGGCCAGTCCCGAGCTGTCCAGCAGCCAGAACGTCGACAGCGCGACGAGGTAGCGCAGCGCGAAGCTGACCACCACGCCCAGCAGCGCCGACAGCAGGAACCAGCCCCAGGTCAGCGGGTCGCCGGGAAGTGCCAGCGGGAAGGCCAGGGCGCCCACCGCCATCGGTGCCACGCCGCGCCCGAACAGCTGGATGCCGGCCCGGCCCAGATCCGCGGCGAGCCACCACAGCTGGAGGTCGGCGGGCCGGTAGAGGTCCACCGCGACGTCGCCGCTGCGGATCCGCTCCTGGAGTTCGGACAGGCCGCCGGTGGCGATCATGGCGACGGCCAGCAGCGCCTGGCCGGCCCAGACGAAGGTCAGCGCCTGCGCCGGGCCGTAGCCGCCCAGGTGCGGCCGCTGGTCCCACAGGGCGAGGTAGGCGTAGGCGATGATGAAGCCGAAGACGGTGTTGGTGACGATGCCCGCGGCGGTGGCGGCGCGATAGGTGGCGTACCGCCGGAAGCTGCCGGCCGCCACCGCCATGTACAACACGCCGTGCTCCCCGCGCTCTTGGTCGGTCCCGTCCGGGGGCGTGCGGGCGGGAAAGCACCGGAGCCTAAGGTGCGCCCGCGGCGGGCACCATCGATTTATCACTCGTTCGGGTGAGGCGAGGGCGCCATTCGGCCTGTCACCGGGCGGACGCGGGTGCGCGCCACCCCTGGCGACCGGGACACATGATGCGAAAGTTGCCTACCGGGCGTCAGTTGCCTTTTCCGGCATAGCGCATGGACCACCGCACACCGCACGGCATCCGCAACCGCACCGGAACGGCCGCACCCCGGTACGACGCCGGTCCCGACACCCCACCGGTCCTGACACGACACCGCTCCGCCGCGGTACAACCTCCGGCGGTGGCCGAGGAGTCACACAGACATGAGCGACGACGCGCGGCACGACGGCACGGGCAGCGAGCACGGCGAGACCGGCGAGACCGGCGAGGCAGCCGCCGACCGCCCCCGGCGCACGGGCTGGCGCCGGCTCGTGCCGACCTGGCGGGTGGTGGTGGGGGGCGTGCTGCTCTTCCTGCTGCTGATCGTGGGCGGGCTGACCGCCGGCTACCTCCTCGTCGGCATCCCGCCCGCCAACAGCGCCGCGAAGGCGCAGAGCAACGTCTACCTCTACTCCGACGGTACGGAACTGGCCCGCGACGGCGACGTGAACCGCGAGAACGTCCCGCTCGGCCAGGTGCCCAGGACCGTCCAGCGGGCCGTACTGGCCGCCGAGGACCGGGACTTCTACTCGGAGTCCGCGGTCGACCCGGCCGCGATGCTGCGCGCCGCCTGGAACACCGTTACAGGCAAGGGGAAGCAGTCCGGCTCCACCATCACCCAGCAGTACGTCAAGAACTACTACCTCGGCCAGGAACAGACCCTCACCCGCAAGGCCAAGGAGTTCTTCATCGCCATCAAGCTGGACCGCGAGGAGAGCAAGGACGAGATCCTCCAGGGCTACCTCAACACCAGCTACTACGGCCGCAACGCCTACGGCATCCAGGCCGCCGCCCGGGCGTACTACGGCAAGGACGTCGGCGCGCTCACCACCGCCGAGGGCGCCTACCTCGCCGCCCTCCTCAACGCCCCCAGCGCCTACGACATCACCGCCCACCCCGAGAACCGACCGCGCGCCGTGGCCCGTTGGAACTACGTCCTGGACGGCATGGTCAAGCAGAAGTGGCTCGGCCGCGCCGAACGCACCGCGATGGCCTTCCCCGCCCTCACCCGGGCCCCCGCCTCCGCCGGCCTCTCCGGCCAGCGCGGCTACCTCGTCGAAGCGGTCCGGGACTACCTCACCGGCCACGACATCCTCGACGACGGCACCCTGCGGGCCGGTGGCTACCGCATCACCACCACCATCGACCACAAGCGGCAGAACGCCTTCGTCAAGGCCGTCCGCACCCGGCTGATGGACCAACTCGACGGCCACCGCACGGTGGACGGCTACGTCCGGGCCGGCGGCGCCTCCATCGACCCCGCCACCGGCCGGGTCGTCGCCCTCTACGGCGGCATCGACTACGCCAAGCAGTTCGTCAACAGCGCCACCCGCCGCGACTACCAGGTCGGCTCCACCTTCAAGCCGCTCGTCTTCGCCTCCGCCGTCCAGAACGAGTCCGTCACCCAGGACGGCTCCCCGATCACCCCCAACACCGTCTACGACGGCACCAACAAGCGGATGACCGTCAGCCACGGCCACCCCACCGGCTTCGCCCCCGGCAACGAGGACGACCGCTCCTACGGCCCGATCACCGTCACCGAGGCCACCGACAAGTCCGTCAACGCGGTCTACGCGCAGATGGGCATCGACGTCGGCCCGGACACCGTCCGCAAGACCGCGGTGGCCCTCGGCATCCCCGCCGACACCCCCAGCCTCGCCACCTCCCAGGGCGCCATCTCCCTGGGCACCGCGACGCCCAGCGTGCTGGACATGACCCAGGTCTACGCGACCCTGGCGCACCACGGCCGGCAGCGCCCGTACACCCTGATCGACCACGTCACCAAGGCCGGCGAGGCCATCGACCTGCCGGAGCGCGAGGAGACCGCCGCCGTCGAGCGGGCCGCCGCCGACACCACCACCCAGATGCTGCGCAGCGTCGTCGAGGGCGGCACCGGCACCGCCGCGCAGGCCGCCGGACGCCCGGCGGCCGGCAAGACCGGCACCGCGGAGCAGGACAAGGCCGCCTGGTTCGCCGGCTACACCCCCGACCTGGCCACCGTCGTCGCCGTCCTGGGCCAGCACCCGGAGACCGCCGTCCAGGAACCGCTCTACGGAGTCGCCGGGCGGGACCGCCTCAACGGCGGCGACTTCCCCGCCCAGATCTGGGCCGACTACACCGCGGCGGCGCTGGCCGGCCGCCCCGCCCGCGACTTCGACCTCCGGCTCCAGGACGGCGCCGAGCCGAGCCCGTCCGCCGTGCCGTCCGCCGACGACTCGGAGTCGGCGAGCGATTCGGCCTCCCCGAGCACCGGCCCGACCGACAGCGCCACGCCCACCGGCAGCGGGGCGCCGACCGGCACCGGCGCCCCCACCGGCCCGACCGGCCGACCGACCCTCCCGCCGACCCCCACCGAGGTGCCGACCACCGCCGAGCCCACCGAGGAGTTCCCGACCGTGGGCCCACCGGACGCCGACGACTACGCGCAGCGGTGGACCGGCGGCTAACCGCCGGCGAGCGGGGCCGGCCGGTGAACCTCAGTGGCCGGACGTCGCCTTCAGGCCGACGACGGCGACCAACAGCAGACAGATGAAGAAGATCCGGGCGGCGGTCGCGGGCTCGCCGAGCACCAGCATCCCGACCACCGCCGCGCCGGCCGCGCCGATGCCGACCCAGACGCCGTAGGCGGTGCCGATGGGCAGGGTCCGGGCCGCGTAGGAGAGCAGCACCATGCTGACGACGATGCCCGCGCCGGTGGCGACACTGGGCCACAGCCGGGTGAATCCGTCGGTGAACTTCATGCCGATCGACCAGCCGACCTCCAGCAGGCCGGCGACGACGAGCAGGATCCATGCCATGACGGCACCTCCGTGAAAGGACTTCAACAGGGGTGCGTCGTCTTGTCCTGACCCGGTACGGCGCGTCTCGTCGGGTTGCCACCGAGGCTAGCAAAGGGCTCCCCCGCAGGTGGTGACGCGGATCACCACCCGTGAGGGAGCCCCTCCGGCACGGATACGGCGCTACAGGTACAGGCCGGTCGAGTCCTCCGCGCCCTCCAGGCGCTCCGCGGCCACCGCGTGCAGATCGCGCTCGCGCATCAACACGTACGCCACCCCGCGCACCTCGACCTCGGCCCGGTCCTCGGGGTCGTACAGCACCCGGTCGCCCACCTCGACGGTCCGTACGTTCTGCCCCACCGCGACGACCTCGGCCCAGGCCAGGCGGCGTCCGACCGCCGCGGTCGCGGGAATGACGATGCCCCCGGACGAGCGCCGCTCGCCCTCGGGGATGTCCGTCCGGACCAGCACGCGGTCGTGCAGCATCCGGATCGGCAGCTTGTCGTGGGTGTCCTTGGTGTTATTCGGGCTCACGGCATGACCGTACCTGCCCGACGGCGACGATCATGCACCGCGGGCCGGATCCGAGGGACCCGAGGCCCCGCCCGACGCCCCCGCGGGACGCTACTTGTGGCGCTTCTTGGAGCCCAGCGCGAGCAGGCCCACCACGGCCACGCCGATCATGGCCACCGGAATGATGCGCTCCAGCCGCGGCGCCCCGTCCTCGGACACCAGCTGACCGCGTACGTCCGAGACCAGGCGGTTGACGGCCACGTAGGCCCGACCCGCCGTGCGGTCCACGGCCGCCGACGCCTTCGCCTTCGCCTCGTCCATGATCGTCTTGGGATGGAGCCGGACGCCGATCTCGTCGAGCGTCACGGCGAGATCCTGCCGCCTGCGGACGATGTCCGCCTCGATCTGCGCAGGGGTCCTGGCTTCCGACACCGCGCCGCCTCCGTCATCTCGTGCCGATGCGTACAAGGGGCCGGACACGTTCCGGATCTGCCCCGTGCGGAACCGGCCACCCGATCATGTGCCGATTCGTGAAGGACAGTCTGTCAGCTCCCACCCGCGGGCGCCCCACAGCACCCCCGTTTCGCGCCGCCCCGGCGCCCCCGACGCCGTTCCGGCGCGCCGACAGGGCCTAATGTCGGGGCGTACCACCGACCCATCCGCAGCACCCACCGCAAGGAGACGGAGACCCACCATGAGCGAGCGACTCCAGCCCGGCGACACCGCGCCCGCCTTCACGCTCCCCGACGCCGACGGCAAGCAGGTCTCGCTCGCCGACCACAAGGGGCGCAAGGTCATCGTCTACTTCTACCCGGCCGCGCTGACCCCCGGCTGCACCAAGCAGGCGTGCGACTTCACCGACAACCTCGACTTCCTCGCCGGCCACGGCTACGACGTCATCGGCATCTCCCCCGACAAGCCGGAGAAGCTCGCGAAGTTCCGCGAGAAGGAGGACCTCAAGGTCACCCTGCTCGGCGACCCGGACAAGGAGGTGCTCACCTCCTACGGCGCCTTCGGCGAGAAGAAGCTCTACGGCAAGACGGTCACCGGCGTGATCCGCTCCACCGTCGTCGTCGACGAGGACGGCAAGGTCGAGCGCGCGCTGTACAACGTCAAGGCCACCGGCCACGTCGCCAAGATCATCAAGGATCTGGGGCTGTAACCGGGACCCGGGCCGGCACACCGCACGGCGGCAACGCCGCCGCACCGCCGCCGGCCCGGTCGCGGCGGCCACCGGCTACGGCGCCGGCACCGCCTCCGGGACCGTCACCACGGTCCGGTCCGGCAGCTCCAACACCGCCTCGGCGCCGCCCCCCTCGGCGGCGCCGAACTCCAGCCGCGCCCCCAGCACCTCGGCCTGCCCGGCCGCGATCGTCAACCCCAGCCCGTGCCCCGTACCGCGCTCCGGCGCCGCCGTACGGAACCGCCGCGGCCCCTCCGCGCACAGCTCCGCCGGATACCCCGGCCCGTGGTCCCGCACCACGATCCGCGATCCGGCCACCACCACCTCGATCGGCGGCTCGCCGTGCTTGGCCGCGTTCGCCAGCAGGTTCACCAGGACCCGCTCCACCCGCCGCCGGTCCGTCTCCACGATCACCGGCTCGCCCTCGACCGTCACCGACACCGCGAGGTCGTCCACCCCGCGCTGCCGCGCCGCCCGCTGCACGATCCCGCGCACCAGCGACGGCAACTCACAGGCGTCCAGATCGGCCCGCTCCACCCCCGCGTCCAACCGCGAGACCTCCAGCAGGTCCTCCACCAGCCGCCGCATCGCCTGCGCCCGGTCCCGCACCAGCTCCACCGCCCGCGGCTCCGGCAACAGCTCCGCCGCCGCCACCAGCCCCGCCACCGGCGTGCGCAGCTCGTGCGCCACGTCCGCGGTGAACTCCCGCTCCGCCTCCACCCGCGCCGCCAACGACATCGCCATGTGGTGCACGCTGCGGCCCAACTCGGCCACCTCGTCCCGGCCGTTGCTGGCCAGCGCGTCCGCGTCCGGCGGCTCCCCCGCCGCGATCCGCCGCGCCGCCGCCGCGCTCAGCCGCAGCCGCCGCGACAGCCGCTGCGACACGAACCACGACACCACCGCCATCAGCACGACCGTGCCGCACCCCGCGATCAGCAGCGCCCGGTCCAGCGCCACCTGCGCCGGATCGTCCTCCGGATACGCCGCCGACACCGACAGCGAACGCGTCGGCCGGTCGCCCTCCCCGCCGACCCCGGTCGCCGCCCACACCCGCGGGTCGTCGCCGCCGCTGAGATACGTCCCCGAGCGGTTGTGGAACACCGCCGCCCGCAGCGGCCGCGGCAACGTCGCGTCGTCCAGCTGGGCGCCCAGCGCCAACGTGCCGTCCCGCTCATAGATCTGCAGCGCCGAACTCAGCCGCTCATCCTGATACGCCCGGGCCGACCGCTCCCTCTCGGCGTCGGCAATGTGGTGCACGGCGAAGCCGAGCACCACCACCGCAAGCGCCGTCATACCCGAAATGGCCAGGGCGATCCGGCCTCGAATGCCCATCACGCGAGGTTATACATCTCCGTCGTGTCGCCGAGCGGCGTGGAACCCTCGTAGGTCACCTCCAGGCCCGTGAAGGCCCGTGCACCGTCGACCTCCTTCGCACCGTAGAGCCGGAACGTCGCCCGGTACCCGGCGTCCGTGCCCACCCCGGCCGCGGTCTTCTCGACCTGCACCACGCCACGGCCCTCGGCCTCGTCGGCGTCGTAGCGGTCCCAGGTGATCCCGGTCGCCACCATCCCGGCGTCCGCGCAGGTCAGCGTGATCACCTGGGGCCGGATCTCCGGCTCCCCGATCCCGCAGTCGCGCACGCCCGGGAGCCCGCCGGTGGGCCGGCCGTCCGACTTCACGTCCTGGACGGCCGAGGTCTTCGGGGCGGCGTCCACCGCGGACGCGCGCTGCGACGCCTGGCTGAACCACACCCCGCCGGCCGCCAGCGCGGTCACCACGAGAAAGGCCAGCAGGGCGGTGCGCCCGCGCCTCCAGCGGGCCCCTTCGCGGTCGGTCATCACACACTCCTCCCGAGGCACCTTCGCCCCGTCAACCCCACCAGCAAACAACGACCGCCGTGGCGGCCCCGCACCGGCTCCTGAGCCGGGCCACCGCACCGCGGCACCACACGACGGCTCACGGCCACCACTTCCTGCGACGAAAGGGCCCCCTTCGACGGGCCTGCGACGGAAAGGGGCAATTTCGTCACCGCCACTCTCCTCTCCCCCCGACACAGGCTGATTGCCCGAATGCCGCGGTGACCACTCGGCTGTGTACCAGTCCTGTAACAAGAGCCCCCGCCACGACAACCCTGCACTCCTGTGACGTGCGCCGTCCGGCCGACTCCGGGTGACATACCTCGCGATCACCGCCCACAGTGTTTCGACCCGCCGTCCAGCGTGCAGGCGCACCGGTCGTAGCCCCAACCCCCGCCCGCGCACCCCGTACCGCGCGCCGACCGACCGGGAGGACCGCCGCGTGCCGCACCTCAGTACCGAAGCCAGCCACTCCGCACCGGAACCGGACCGCGCCGCGCGCAGACGCCACCGGGTGCTCTTCCGCGCCATCGACCGGCGCCGCAACCCACGGCTCCGCCGCACCGACATCACGGTCACCGACGAACCCACCGTCCGACGCGCCGTGAAGGCCGCCGCCCTCGGCAACGCCATGGAGTGGTTCGACTTCGGGATCTACAGCTACCTGGCCCTCACCATCGGCAAGGTCTTCTTCCCCGGCGGCAGCTCCACCGCCAGCCTGCTGTCCTCCTTCGCCACCTTCGCCGTGGCCTTCCTCGTACGCCCCCTGGGCGGCGCCTACTTCGGCCCACTCGGCGACCGCATCGGACGCAAGAAGGTCCTCGCCCTCACCATGATCATGATGGCGCTGGGCACCCTCGGCATCGGCCTCGTCCCGTCCTACGCCAGCATCGGCCCGTGGTCCCCCGCCCTCCTCATCCTCTTCCGCCTCGTCCAGGGCTTCTCCACCGGCGGCGAATACGGCGGCGCCTCCACGTTCATCGCCGAATACGCCCCCGACAAGAAGCGCGGCTACTTCGGCAGCTTCCTGGAGATGGGCACCCTGATCGGCTACACGGGCGCCGCCGGCATCGTCCTCCTGCTCAACACCACGCTCGGCCCCGACACCATGCTCGCCTGGGGCTGGCGCGTCCCGTTCCTCGTCGCCGGCCCACTCGGCCTGGTCGGCCTCTACCTCCGCCTCCGGCTCGACGAGACCCCGGCCTTCCAGAAACTGGAGTCCACCCAGACCCACGCCCCCACCGACTCCCCCACCCGGACCGAGGAAGAGCCCTCCCACCCGTCCACCCACACCCCGAAGCGGAAGCTGGGCGAGATCCTCACCCGGCACTGGCCGACCCTCGTCCTGTGCATCGCCCTGGTCGGCGCCTACAACATCACCGACTACATGCTCCTCTCCTACATGCCGACCTACCTCACGGACACCCTGGACTACGACGAGACCCACGGCCTGCTGATCCTGCTGGCCACCATGGTCGTCCTCATCTGCCTGCTCCCCACCGTCGGCAGACTCAACGACCGCTACGGCCGCAAGCCGCTCCTGATGGCCGGGATGCTCGGCTTCTTCGTCCTCGCCATCCCGGCGTTCCTGCTGGTCAAACAGGGCTCCCTGCTCACCGTCGGCTGCGGCACGGCCCTCCTCGGCCTCTCCCTGCTCTGCCTCCTGGGCACCATGTCCGCCGCCCTGCCCGCCCTCTTCCCCACCAACGTCCGCTACGGCTCCCTGTCCATCGGCTACAACCTCGCGGTCTCCCTCTTCGGCGGCACCACCCCGCTGGTCATCACCGCCCTCATGGACACCTTCGACAAGAACGTGATGGTGCCCGCCTACTACACGATGGGCGCGGCCCTCGTCGGCGTCATCGCCGTCGCCTGCATGAAGGAGACCGCCCAACAGCCCCTGGAGGGCTCCCCGCCCTCGGTCTCCACCAGGGAAGAGGCCCTCGAACTGATCGCGTCCCAGACCCCGGAACCGCGCTTCTGACCACACCCGCACCCCCGCATCCTCCGTATCCGACCACTCACCCGCCGTAACCACCCCTGCGTTCGATCGTTGTTCAGTTCGACAACCGAGAGAGCGCACGGGGTGGGCCTGGTGCGCCTGCACCGAGGGGGCAACATGCCGGTGAGTCCGTACACCCGGGAGCGACTGGCGGCCGCGGCGTCGTCATCACGGACGCTGTCGGAGACGTTGGCGAAGTTGGGCGCGGACCCACGGAGTTCGCAACGGAACTACCTCAGAGAGCGGATGAGGAAGCTGGGGGTGGACACCTCCCACTTCGAGCGGGAGGGGGTGAAGTGGACGAAGGAGATCCTTGAGCCCGTGGTCGCCCTGTCCACAAGCGTCAACGAGGTCGTACGCCGCCTCGGACTTGATTGCGTAGGTGGCCACCAGACCCACATCGCCCGGCGGATCAAGGCATGCGGGATCGACACTTCACACTTCTCAACGGTGGTCCGTACCGAGAACATGAGGTACAACCAACGTCGCCGGACGGCCGAAGAGATCCTCGTCGAGGCCACCTCAGCGCACGCCAGACGACTTCCGAACAGCCGGCTCAAGAGGGCGATGCGCGAGCTGGGCGTAGCGGAGCGCTGCACCCTTTGCGGTATCGAGCCCGTCTGGCGAGGGGATCCGCTCCCTCTGGAAGTCGACCACATCGACGGCAACTGGCGGGACAATCGGATCCGAAACCTGCGGTTCCTCTGCCCCAACTGCCATTCGACGACCGATAGTTATCGGGGGCGGGGCAAGCGGCGCACCAAGGGTGGCGCGGCATGAGCAGCGGCGTGCAGTACACCCGTGAGCGACTCACCGAAGCTGCTGGCCAGTGTTCCGACATCGACGAGGTCATCGCATTCTTCGGCACCCGCCCATACGGCCAACTCCGCCGCTACCTCTACCGTCGCTTCAGCCATTTCGGGATTGATGTCTCGCACTTCCGTCACCGCGGCAACATGACCCGACGCAAAACCCGCCCCACACCTGAGGTGTTGCGCACCGCAGTAGCCGACTCGACTTCCCTCGCTGAAGTGCTCCGCCTTCTAGGACGGCCCGACAACGGACGCCAGCGCGCGATGCTGCGCAAGTGGATCACAGAAGAGCAACTGTCGACCGCTCACTTCCTGGGACAGGCGCATCAGCGGGGAAAGCCTGGGCCCGTGCCGGCCAAGCGCCCCCAAGAGATCCTGGTTCGGCACGACCGCAAGCACCGCACGAGAACCCGCCTACTGCGGCGAGCACTCCGAGAAATCGGCGTGCCTGAGCGCTGCGCCGGGTGCGGGGTCCTCCCGGAGTGGCTCGGCAGGCCCATGACCCTGGAGGTCGATCACATCAGCGGGGACTGGAGCGACGACCGGCAGGAGAACCTGCGGTTACTGTGCCCCAACTGCCACGCGATTACGAGCACGTGGTGCAGGGGAGGCAGAAGGCTACGGAAGACTCCCGGTACGATGGCAGGCAACTAGCGGCGGTGGTGCAATGGCGACACAGCTGGTTTAGGTCCAGTGACCCGTAAAGGGTTTGAGGGTTCGAATCCCTTCCGCCGCACACAAACGGCCTGCGATTCGAAGGAGCGATCGCAGGCCGTTTCTCTGTACAGACTCAGCCCAACAACTCCCGCACCACCGGTGCCAGCGCGCGGAACGCCTTTCCGCGGTGGCTGATGGCGTTCTTCTCGGCGGGGGTCAGTTCGGCGCAGGTACGGGTCTCCCCCTCCGGCTGGAGGATGGGGTCGTAGCCGAAGCCGCCGGTGCCGGCGGGGGTGCGGCGGAGGGTTCCGTCGAGGGTGCCCTCGACGACGCGCTCGGTGCCGTCGGGGAGGGCGAGGGCCGCGGCGCAGGCGAAGTGGGCGGCGCGGTGTTCGTCGGCGATGTCGGAGAGCTGGGCGAGCAGCAGGTCGAGGTTGGCCTGGTCGTCGCCGTGCCGGCCGGCCCAGCGGGCGGAGAAGATGCCGGGGGCGCCGCCGAGGACCGTGACGCAGAGGCCGGAGTCGTCGGCGACGGCCGGGTGTCCGGTGGCCTGGGCGAGGGCGTGCGCCTTGAGGAGCGCGTTCTCGGCGAAGGTGACGCCGGTCTCCTTGACGTCGGGGACGTCGGGATAGGCGTCGGCGCCGACGAGTTCGACGTCGAGGTCGGCCGCGTCGAGGATGGCGCGGAGTTCGGCGATCTTGCCGTTGTTACGGGTGGCGAGGACGAGGCGGCGGTGGGCCGCCGGGCGGCCGCCGGTGGGTGACTCCATGGGGCGTGATTATTCCTTGTCGCCGGGGGTGCAGGCCGCGGTGATGTCGCTGGTCGCCTGGCCGATGGAGGTGAGGTCGGGGGCCTTGTGGTCGCGCAGGGCCGTGCGGGCGTCCTTGATGCCGCCGTTCATCTTGTCGATGGCCTTGGACAGCTCGGGGTCGTCGGTGGAGGCGCTGAGCTTGCGGAGGTCGGCGTCGAGGGCGTCGAGGGCCTTGTCGGCCCCCTGGGGGTCGTCGACGGCCTTGTCGGCGGCGGTGCGGAGGGTGTCGACGCCGTCGACGAGGGCGGTGGCGGTGTGGGTGCAGTCCATGGCCTTCTGGACGGCGCCGCAGGCGGACAGGAGCGGGAGCGCGAGGGTGGCGGCGGCCAGTGCGGCGAGCGCGGTGGTGGCGGGGCGGAGCCGGCGGTGGGGACGGGCCATGGGGCGTTCCTTCCCTTGCGGTGTACGGAGGATGCGTACGGGAGCCGGGGGCCGGGGGCCGGGTCGGCCTCCGGTGGCGGTGTACGGCGGGCTCGGTACTGGGGGAAACGCAGGGCGGGGAAGGGGGGTTGCCCGGGCGGTGGGGGCGGGGGCCGTGGTGCGTCCCGCCCCTTTCCGGTGGCCGCGGTGGCCGCGGTGGTCAGAGGGTGCGGGCCAGGGCTTCCTGCTGGGCGGCGTCGAGGGCGCGGCAGCCGGCGACGGCGAGGTCGAGCAGGGAGTCGAGTTCGGTGCGGTCGAAGGGCGTGGCCTCGGCGGTGCCCTGGACCTCGACGAAGCGGCCGTCGCCGGTGCAGACGACGTTCATGTCGGTCTCGGCGCGGACGTCCTCCTCGTAGCAGAGGTCCAGGAGCGGGACGCCGTCGACGATGCCGACGCTGACCGCGCTGACGGTGCCGGTGAGCGGGCGGCGGCCGTGCTTGATGAGCTTCTTGCCCTGGGCCCAGCCGATGGCGTCGGCGAGGGCGACGTAGGCGCCGGTGATGGCGGCGGTGCGGGTGCCGCCGTCGGCCTGGAGGACGTCGCAGTCCAGGACGACGGTGTTCTCGCCGAGGGCCTTGAAGTCGATGACGGCGCGCAGCGAGCGGCCGATGAGGCGGGAGATCTCGTGGGTGCGGCCGCCGATCTTGCCGCGGACGGATTCCCGGTCGCCGCGGGTGTTGGTGGAGCGGGGCAGCATCGCGTATTCGGCGGTGACCCAGCCCTCGCCGGTGCCCTTGCGCCAGCGCGGTACACCTTCGGTGACCGAGGCGGTGCAGAAGACCTTGGTGTCGCCGAAGGAGACGAGGACGGAGCCTTCGGCGTGCTTGCTCCAGCCGCGTTCGATGGTGACGGGGCGGAGCTGTTCGGGGGTGCGGCCGTCGATGCGAGACATGGCTCAGACCCTATCGGCTGTGCCGAGGGCCCCGTTCCGGCGGCGGGGGTGCTCCCTTCGCCGGGGGCGGGGCCCTCGGGTGGCCGCGGGTGCGGGGCACCTCGCGTGCGCGTGTGCGCAGGTCATGCGCGCGTCATGAGTGGTGGCTCACATCATGTCTTCGATCTCGGCGGCGATCGGGTCGGCGTCGGTGCCGATGACGACCTGGATGGCGGTGCCCATCTTCACGACGCCGTGGGCGCCGGCGGCCTTGAGAGCGGCGTCGTCGACGAGGGAGGCGTCGTTGACCTCGGTGCGGAGTCGGGTGATGCAGCCCTCGACCTCTTCGATGTTGTCGAGTCCGCCGAGCCCGGCGACGATCTTCTCAGCCTTGGTGGCCATGTCCACTCCTGCTTGTCTCGGCCGTCGGCGGTTTCCGCCGCTCGGTTTTCACACGGTAACGCACGTTCGGCCCACTTCAGCGGGCGTCTGACCGCAATCTGACGAAGGATGGCGATCGTCGGAGGGGGTGTCCGGAAGGCCCCCTCCGACAAATGGTCTACACCACCAGTATGCGGCAAGCGGCGGGCCGGGCGCCGCCGGGTCGGCGCCAGGAGCACGCGGAGGGCGCGGAGCACGCGGAGGGCGCGGAGGGCGCGGATGAGTTCGGACGCAGCGGGCACGGCGCCGGGGCAGGGCCCGGCGAAGCCGATCAAGATCCGGGCGGCGGGTCTCTTCCAGGGGCTGCAGAAGATGGGCCGCAGCCTTCAGTTGCCCATCGCGGTGCTGCCGGCGGCGGGCATCCTGAACCGGCTGGGTCAGCCGGACGTCTTCGGCGACAAGGGGCTGCGCTGGGGGAACGTCGCCAGGGTCTTCGCGGGGGCGGGTGGGGCGCTGCTGGATTCCGGGCTGGGGCTGCCGTTGCTGTTCTGCATCGGTGTGGCGATCGGGATGGCGAAGAAGGCGGACGGGTCGACGGCGCTGGCGGCGGTGACCGGTTTCCTCGTCTACTACTCGGTGCTGCACGCGTTCCCGGCGAGCTGCGCCGTCGGGCAGAAGTACACCCAGGCCGGTCAGTGGACCGGGGTGTGTGTGGACACGTCCGCGAAGGTGACCCAGGCGGCGTTCCAGAATCCGGGGGTCTTCGGCGGCATCGTGATGGGTTTCCTCTCGGCCTGGCTCTGGCAGCGTTTCCACCGGGTGAAGCTGGTGGCGTGGCTGGGCTTCTTCAACGGCCGCCGGCTGGTCCCGATCATCATGGCCTTCGTCGGGCTGGTCTTCGCGGTGCTGTGCCTGTTCGTCTGGCCGCCGATCGGTGACGGGCTGATGCGTTTCAGCGAGTGGCTGACGGCGCTGAGTGCGTGGGGTGCGGGGATCTTCGGGGTGGCGAACCGTGCGCTGCTGGTGGTGGGGCTGCACCAGTTCCTGAACATTCCGTTGTGGTTCCAGTTCGGGAGTTTCACCAAGCCGGACGGGACGGTGGTGCACGGCGACATCAACCGGTTCATGGCGGGCGACCCGACGGCGGGCCAGTTCACCACCGGCTTCTTCCCGATCATGATGTTCGCGCTGCCGGCCGCGGCGCTGGCGATCACGCACTGCGCGAAGCCGCATCGTCGCAAGGAGATCGCGGGGATGATGCTGTCGGTCGGCCTGACGTCGTTCGTCACCGGCATCACCGAGCCGATCGAGTACGCGTTCATGTTCGTGGCGCCGGCGCTGTATGTGATGCACGCGGTGCTGACGGGGGTGTCGATGGCGGTGAGCTGGGGGCTGGGGGTACATGACGGCTTCAGCTTCTCGGCCGGTCTGATCGACTACGTCATCAACTGGGGACTGGCGACGAAGCCCTGGTTGCTCATTCCGATCGGGCTGTGTTTCGCGGCGGTCTACTACGCCGTCTTCCGTTTCGCGATCACGAAGTTCGATCTTCAGACCCCGGGGCGGGAGCCGGACGAGGTGGGGGACGCCATGGAGCGGGAGAACGTGAAGTAGCGCTCACCCCGGAAGCGCGGGGCCGGTCGGCTCCACGGGCATCCGGCGCGGGGAGGCCCGGCCGGTGCCCGATCACAGGTTCCTTGCGGTGCCTTCGCCGTGCTACAACAGGTCTACACCACCTCGCGTGTGGTGTAGACCTGCGGCCGGTCTGGCCGTGTCCCCCCGAGACGCCGCCGTCCCCCACCACTTCGTCCAGGCGGCGCCTTGTCCACTGGAGGAAGTTGTGTCCACGGCCAGTGCCGTCCCCGCGGCCGAGAAGAAAAAGAAGGGTTCCGGCGCGATGGCTGTCATGCAGCGCATCGGCCGCAGCCTGATGCTGCCGGTCGCCGTGCTGCCCGCAGCCGCCCTGCTCGTCCGCCTCGGCAACAACGACATGCTCGGCCGGGACTCGTTCCCGACCGTCATCACCAAGATCGCCGGCTATATGGCCGCCGGCGGCGGCGCGATCCTCGACAACATGCCGCTGCTGTTCGCCGTCGGCATCGCGATCGGCTACGCGAAGAAGTCGGACGGCTCGACGGCCCTGGCCGCGGTGACGGGTTACCTCGTCTTCCAGAAGGTGCTCGCCACCTTCACCGACAAGAACCTGCCGAAGGTCGCCGCCGTCGTGGACGGCAAGATCGTCATGAACGAGGCGCCGGTCAACGCCGGCGTGCTCGGCGGTGTCGTGATGGGCCTCGCCGTGGCGCTGCTCTACCAGCGCTTCTACCGCACCAAGCTGCCCGAGTGGCTGGGCTTCTTCGGCGGCCGCCGGCTGGTGCCGATCCTGTCGGCCTTCGCGGGCCTGGGCATAGGCATCGTCTTCGGTCTCATCTGGCCGGTGCTCGGCGCGGGTCTGCACAACTTCGGCGAATGGCTGGTCGGCTCGGGCGCCGTGGGTGCGGGCATCTTCGGTGTCGCCAACCGCGCGCTGATCCCCGTGGGCATGCACCACCTGCTGAACTCCTTCCCGTGGCTCCAGGCGGGCGACTACCACGGCAAGCACGGCGACATCGCGCGCTTCCTCGCCGGCGACCCGTCGGCCGGCCAGTTCATGACCGGCTTCTTCCCGATCATGATGTTCGCGCTGCCGGCCGCCTGCCTCGCGATCGTGCACTGCGCCCGCCCCGAGCGCCGCAAGGTCGTCGGCGGCATGATGCTCTCGCTCGCGCTCACCGCGTTCATCACCGGTGTGACCGAGCCGATCGAGTTCACGTTCATGTTCATCGCCCCGGTCCTGTACGCGATCCACGCGGTGCTCACCGGTGTCTCGATGGCCCTGACGTGGGCGCTGGGCATGAAGGACGGCTTCGGCTTCTCGGCCGGCGCGATCGACTACCTGCTCAACCTGGGCATCGCCTCCAACCCGTGGGGCCTGGCCCTGGTGGGCCTGTGCTTCGCCGCGGTGTACTACGTGGTCTTCCGCTTCGCGATCACCAAGTTCAACCTCCCCACGCCGGGCCGTGAGTCCGACGAGGAGCTGGCGGAGCTGCAGAAGGCCGAGTCCAAGTAGCCGGCACTTTCCGCCCGTTCACCGCCGGGTTCCCCTTCCGCACCGGAAGGGGAACCCGGTTTTTTTCATCCGCCGACACCACCGCCACCGCCGCGCCGGCCGGCGGCCGGTACGAACTCGTCGCCGGCGCCCACCGGATGGCCGCCGGGCCCGGCGCGGGTCAGGGCCCGGCGGACGACGTCGGCCACCTGCGGCAGTTGCCGACCCGCCTCGATCCGGGCCCGGGTCAGATCTCGTAGACCGCGCCGGCCTTGGCGACCTCGACCGGCCCGTCGTAGACCTTCTGGGCGTCGCGGAGGCTGATGTCCGGGTCGGTCCACGGCGGGATGTGGGTGAGCACCAGTCGGCCGGCGCCGGCCCGCCGGGCGTGCTCGCCGGCCTCCCGCCCGTTGAGGTGGAGGCCGGGGATGTCCTCCTTGCCGTGGGTGAAGGACGCCTCGCACAGGAAGAGGTCGGCGCCCTCGGCGAGGCGCTCCAGCGCCGCGCAGGGGCCGGTGTCCCCGGAGTACGTCAGGGTGCGGCCGCCGTGTTCGATGCGGAAGCCGTACGCCTCGACGGGGTGGCTGACCTGTTCGGTGCGGACGGTGAACGGGCCGATGGTCATGGTGCCGGGGGTCAGCGTGCGGAAGTCGAAGACCTCGCTCATGGCCGCCTCGTGCGGCAGGTCGGCGTGCGCGACGGTCAGCCGGCGCTCGGTGCCGGCCGGCCCGTAGACCGGCATCGGCGCGCAGCGGCCGCCGTCCGGCCGGTAGTAGCGGACGACGAAGTAGCCGCACAGGTCGATGCAGTGATCGGCGTGCAGATGCGACAGGAGCACGGCGTCCAGGTCGTAGAGACCGCAGTGGCGCTGCAACTCGCCGAGGGCGCCGTTGCCCATGTCGAGGAGCAGCCTGAAGCCGTCGGCCTCCAGGAGGTAGCTCGAACAGGCCGATTCCATGGAGGGGAACGACCCCGAGCATCCGACGACGGTGAGCTTCATGCGGGCGTGAACCTCCGTGGGCTGGGGGCACCTCCCAGCGGTAGCTGGGGGAGGGCGGCAGCCGGCGGCTCCCCTTGGGGGTGGTGGTCCCGGCGGTGCCGTGCCGGGCTGCTGCCGGGTCCTTGGCAGTCGGTGCGGTGCCCCCGAGCGTAAGGCGCGAAGGGGCGTGTGACGCCTTTGGTGGGGCGAGCTGTGGGCGGAATCACCAGTCCGGGTGGGGGTTCGGCGGGCGGCCGTGCACCGGGCTTCCGGTGGGCGGAAAGTCCGCCGTGCCCGCGCCGCGCGGGACGTGTCCGGCGGCGGCCCGGCGACGCGCGAAGGGGTGGCTCCGGCGGACGCCGGAAGCCACCCCTTCGGGGGCTGTCGGGCCTATGCCCAGAGCTGCCCGTGCAGCGTCGCGATCGCCGCCTCGGTCGACTCGGCGGTGTAGACGCCGGTGGAGAGGTACTTCCATCCGCCGTCGGCGACCACGAAGACGATGTCGGCCGACTCGCCGGCGCGGACCGCCTTCCGGGCGACGCCGAGGGCGGCGTGCAGCGCGGCGCCGGTGGAGATGCCGGCGAAGATGCCTTCCGTCGCGAGGAGTTCGCGGGTGCGGCGGACCGCGTCCTCGGAGCCGACGGAGAAGCGGGTGGTGAGGACGGACTCGTCGTAGAGCTCGGGGATGAAGCCCTCGTCGAGGTTGCGCAGGCCGTAGACGACGTCGTCGTAGCGGGGTTCGGCGGCGACGATCTGCACGCCGGGGACGTGCTCGCGCAGATAGCGGCCGACGCCCATCAGGGTGCCGGTGGTGCCCAGGCCCGCCACGAAGTGGGTGACCGAGGGCAGGTCGGCGAGGATCTCGGGGCCGGTGGTGGCGTAGTGGGCACCGGCGTTGTCGGGGTTGCCGTACTGGTAGAGCATCACCCAGTCGGGGTGCTCGGCGGCGAGTTCCTTGGCGACCTTCACGGCGGTGTTGGAGCCGCCCGCGGCCGGCGAGGAGATGATCTCGGCGCCCCACATGGCGAGCAGTTCGCGCCGTTCGGAGGAGGTGTTCTCGGGCATCACGCACACGATGCGGTAGCCCTTGAGCTTGGCCGCCATGGCGAGCGAGATACCGGTGTTGCCGCTGGTGGGCTCCAGGATCGTGCAGCCGGGGGTGAGCCGGCCGTCCTTCTCGGCCTGCTCGATCATGTGGAGCGCGGGCCGGTCCTTGACGGAGCCCGTGGGGTTGCGGTCCTCCAGCTTCGCCCAGATGCGGACGTCCTCGGAGGGGGAGAGGCGCGGGAGGCGGACGAGAGGGGTGTTCCCGACCGCCGCCAGCGGGGAGTCGTACCGCACGTCAGCTCTTTCCGCCGGCCACGGCGGGCAGGATCGTCACGCTGTCGCCGTCGCCGAGCTCGGTGCCGATGCCGCCGAGGAAGCGCACGTCCTCGTCGTTGAGGTAGACGTTCACGAAGCGGCGCAGATCCCCACCGTCGTCGACCAGGCGCTCCCGGATGCCGGCGTGCCGGCCGTCCAGGTCCTTGAAGAGTTCGTCGAGAGTGGCCCCGCTGCCCTCGACGGCCTTCTGGCCGTCGGTGTAGCTGCGCAGGATGGTCGGGATGCGGACCTCGATGGCCATGGGAGTGCTCCTGTCGGAGTTCGGGATGCGATGGCGGGGGCGGTGTGCGGGCGGTGCGTCGGCGATGCGCCGCGGCGGTGCGGGGATGCGGGCGGTGCGGCGCGCCGGAACGGCGCGGGGCCCTGCGGGGTGCGGCGTGGCGCCGCGGGCCGACGCGACGGTCAGCGCGCGGCGCAGCGCGGACAGATGGCGCTGGAGAGGCGGCACAGGTCGACGTGCAGTCGCGCGGCTCCGCCGCCGAAGGCGCCCAGGAGGGTGGAGGCGGAGCGGCGCGTGGCCAGCGGGGCGTGCGGCAGCACGCCCGGCCTCTGCTCGCTCACTCCGCACACGACACGGTCAACCATGCGGTCATCGTATCGATTCCCGGTCCGGGTTCTGGAACCCCGTCTCAGGATCCGGTCGGCCGCCGCACACCAGGTGGGACGGGGCACCGGCCCGGTCCGCCGCACGTGCCGTGCCCGGGGGCGAATGCCCAGGTCACGGCCGCAGACCGGCTCCGGCATGAGGTCCGCCACGGGTCAGGCGTAGCTCTCGACTATCCGGACCTCTTCCTCGGTGACCTCGCCGTCCACGATCCGGAACGAGCGGAACTGGAAGGGGCCGGCGTCGTCGGCGTCGGCGGTGGAGACCAGGACGTAGTGCGCGCCGGGCTCGTTGGCGTAGGAGATGTCGGTGCGCGAGGGGTACGCCTCGGTGGCGGTGTGCGAGTGGTAGATGATCACCGGCTCCTCGTCCCGGTCGTCCATCTCGCGGTAGAGCTTGAGCAGGTCGGCGGAGTCGAACTCGTAGAACGTGGGCGAGCGGGCGGCGTTGAGCATCGGGATGAACCGCTCGGGCCGGCCGCTGCCGGCCGGGCCCGCGACCACGCCGCAGGCTTCGTCGGGGTGGTCCTGGCGGGCGTGCGCGACGATCTCGTCGTGCAGGGCCTTGGTGAGGGTCAGCATGCGGCCAAGGATAGGGAGGTGCGTGCGAAGCACTCCGGCAAGGGTGGTGGTGGGCGACGGGCGGGCAGGCCCGCGCGTACCGAAGAGTGGTACGCGCGGGCCCGAATGCTGGACAGCCGGTGGATTTCCCGCCGGGCGCCTCGAGGGTCAGCCCTTCTCGGCCGGCTCCACGGGGGTCAGCTGCGCGCTGTCCCGGCGCTTGATCGCCAGGTAGCCCACGGCCATGATGAGCGCCCACACGGGGGCCGCGTAGAGCGAGATCCGGGTGTCCGGGTCGATGCCCATCATCACGATCACCATGGCGATGAAGGCCAGCGCGAAGATCGAGGTGTAGGGGGCACCGGGGGCCTTGAACTCGGACTGCGGCAGCTCGCCGCGGTTCGCCTTGGCCCGGTAGCGCAGCTGCGAGAGCAGGATGACGATCCAGGCCCACATACCGGAGATGGTGGCGAAGGAGACGACGTAGTTGAACGCGTCACCGGGCCACTGGTAGTTGATGTAGACGCCGAACAGCATCAGGCCGACCGAGATGCCGGTGCCCCGGGTGGGCAGGCCGTTCTTGCTGAGCTTGGTGAAGAACTTCGGGCCCTGGCCGTTGAGCGCGAGGTCGCGCAGCATCCGGCCGGTGGAGTACATCCCGGAGTTGGCCGAGGAGAGCGCGGCGGTCAGCACGACGAAGTTGACGATGCCCGCGCCGGCCGGCAGGCCGATCTGCTGGAAGGCGGCGACGAAGGGGCTGACGCCCGGCTTGAAGACCGTCCAGCTGACGACGGACAGGATGATGATGAGCGCGCCGATGTAGAAGAGGCCGATCCGCCACGGCACGGTGTTGATCGCCTTGGGGAGGACCTTCTTCGGGTCGGTCGCCTCGCCCGCGGTGACGCCGACGAGTTCGACGGCGAGGAAGGCGAACATCACGATCTGGAGCGTCATCAGCGTGCCGCCGATGCCCTTGGGGAAGAAGCCGCCGTGGCTCCACAGCAGGCTGAACGACGCGGTGTCGCCGGCCTTGGAGAAGCCGAGGGTGATGACGCCGATGCCGATCAGGATCATGCCGATGATCGCGGTGACCTTGACCATCGAGAACCAGAATTCGAGTTCACCGAAGATCTTCACCGAGATCAGGTTGATACCGAAGAGCGCGACGGTGAAGACCAGTGCGGACACCCATTGGGGTATGCCCTCGTTCCAGTACTGGACATAGGTGGCCGCGGCGGTCACTTCGGTGATGCCGGTGACGACCCAGAAGAGCCAGTACGTCCAGCCCGTGACGAATCCGATGAACGGGCCGAGGAATTCCCGGCCGTACTCGGAGAACGAGCCGGAGACGGGCCGGTACATGAGCAGTTCGCCCAGGGCCCGCATGATGAGGAAGATGACCAGACCGACGATGGCGTACGCCAGGATGATGCTCGGTCCGGCCTTGGAAATGGCCTTGCCTGCTCCGAGGAACAGACCGGTACCGATGGCGCCACCAATGGCGATCATCTGGATCTGGCGATTGCCCAGACCCCGCTGGTAGCCCTCTTCGGGGGCTTCGCCAGCGGCCTCGTTGCCGTCGCGATTCTTGTCGACCTGCACAGAGGTCATGAGTGGTGCGCCTTTCTCCATACCGACCCGGTTCTTTCCGGATCGGGTCCCGATCCCCCCGGATGGAGTTCCTGCACGCCGACGGTCGGCCGGCTCAGCGCTCCCGCAGCGACAGGGGTGGCGTCGCTGACGGCAGGTCGAGAACTTTTATCACGGCTTGACGGAGATCGACCAGGGACGGCGTGAGCCGGCGCACAGGTAAATCAGGACAAAGGGCGAAATCTACAACACACCACACGGGTCCAGTAACGCGATCGTTATCCGGATTTGAGCATCCGCTGAGCGAACGCGGGGTAAAGGCCCGGCCGCCGTGCCCCCGTTCGCGCCGGAGCCGCCGGGCGGTCCGGCGGTCAGCCCGTCAGCGCCTCGACGAGCGTCTCCTGGAGCCCGCCCAGCCAGAAGTAGGCCAGCACCATCGGCTTGCGCGGATCGCTGTCCGGCAGCCGCAGCAGTTCCCCGCCGTCGTCCTCGTCGGTGACCTCCAGCCGGGTGCCGATGGCCAGCCGGAGGTCGTTGAGCGCGCCGAGCCACTGCCGGCACTCGTCCGGCTTGAGCCGCAGCACCGCCCCGCCCCCCTCGGCCGACAGCGCGTTCAGCGCATGGACCAGCGCCAGGGCGTCCGAGCGCTTGCGGTCCCGCAGGTCGTTCTCGGTGTAGCGGCGGAACTCGGCGGAGGCGGCGCGCACGTCGTCGTCCGGGACGAGGTCGGGGCCGCCGTAGGCGTCCGGGAAGAAGCGGGCGAGCACCGGATCGGACGGCGGCTCACTGGGGCCCTCGGCGAAGAGCGCGGCCAGCATGGCGTCCTCGTCGGTCCCGGCGGGCTCCTCCCCCGGGCCGATCAGCTCCAGGAGTTGGACGGCGAGGCTGCGCAGGATGGAGATCTCGGCCTCGTCGAGCGGGGCCGCCGCGCCGCCGCCGGGCAGCGGTTCGAACCGGCCGGTCATCCGCGGTCCTGCTGCAGGGTCGCCCACAGGCCGTAGCCGTGCATGGCCTGCACGTCGCGTTCCATTTCTTCCCGGGTGCCGCTGGAGACGACCGCGCGGCCTTTGTGGTGGACGTCGAGCATCAGCCGGTGCGCCTTGTCCTTGGTGTAGCCGAAGTACGTCTGGAAGACGTAGGAGACATAGCTCATGAGATTCACGGGGTCGTTGTGAACGATCGTGACCCACGGGACGTCGGGCTCCGGCACCGCGAAGGGGGCCTCACTGGTCTCCGGACGTTCGATCTCGACCGGCACGCTGAGGGTGCCGTGGTGTGGCCGGAGGGTGCTCATGGGTGACGGGTGGGCGCTCACAGGGCCCATGCTGCCACCAGCGGACGGCAGACGCACAAACGGCCCTGACGTGGGTCGCACCGGCGCGGCGCCGCGGGCCCCGAGGGTCACCCGCACCCACTATCGTCAAAGTGACGAGTATTGGGGGTAGCATCGTCCTCATGCCGCATCCCCCGGGGGACAACCCCCGGCCTTCCAGCCGGTGTCGGGTGTGGCGTATCGAATTGCGAGGTATGCCGAAGTGAACGTTGCAGACCTGGGGCTGCCGGTGGCCGTGCCGTCGACTGCGCTCTTCACCGACCAGTACGAACTCACCATGCTGCAGGCCGCGTTGCGGTCCGGCACCGCGGACCGGCGGTCGGTCTTCGAGGTCTTCACCCGGCGGCTGCCCGAGGGCCGCCGCTACGGCGTGGTGGCGGGCACCGGGCGGGTGCTGGACGCGGTGGAGAACTTCCGCTTCGACGACACCATCCTGGGCTTCCTGCGGGAGCGCGGCATCCTCGACGGGCCGACGCTGGACTGGCTGGCCGACTACCGCTTCCGGGGCGACATCTGGGGCTACCCGGAGGGCGAGGTCTACTTCCCCGGTTCGCCGATCATGCGCGTCGAGGGCACCTTCGCCGAGGCGGTGGTGCTGGAGACGGTGATCCTCTCGATCCTCAACCACGACTCGGCGGTGGCCGCGGCCGCCTCCCGGATGGCGGTGGCGGCCGGCGACCGCCCGCTGATGGAGATGGGCGCCCGGCGCACCCACGAGCTCTCCGCGGTGGCCGCGGCCCGCGCCGCGTACGTCGGCGGCTTCCACGTCACCTCCGACCTGGCGGCCGGCTTCCGCTACAACATCCCCACGGTCGGCACCAGCGCGCACGCCTTCACCCTGCTGCACGACAGCGAACGGGACGCCTTCACCGCGCAGGTGGAGACCCTGGGCAGCGGGACCACGCTGCTGGTGGACACCTTCGACGTCACCGAAGCGGTGCGCTCCGCCGTGGAGGTGGCCGGCCCCGGCCTGGGCGCGGTGCGGATCGACTCCGGCGACCTGCTGCTGATCGCGCACCGGGTGCGCCAGCAGCTGGACGAGCTGGGCGCGACCAAGACCAGGATCGTGGTCACCAGCGACCTGGACGAGTACGCCATCGCCTCGCTGGCCGCCGCGCCGGTGGACGCGTACGGGGTCGGCACCCAGCTGGTGACCGGCAGCGGGCACCCGACCTGCTCGATGGTCTACAAGCTGGTCGCGCGGGCGGACAGCAACGAGCCGGGCGCGCCGCTGCGGCCGGTGGCGAAGAAGTCGATGGGCGCCAAGTCCTCGGTCGGCGGCCGCAAGTGGGCGGCCCGCCGGCTGGACGAGGAGGGGGTGGCCGAGGCCGAGGTGGTCGGCACCGGCCCGGTGCCGGCCGAGTTGACCGACCGGCTGCTCCAGGTGCCGCTGGTCAGCGGCGGCAAGGTGGTGGCCCGGGAGCCGCTGGACGCGGCCCGGAGCCGGCACATCGCGGCCCGCGCCGGGCTGCCGCTGTCGGCCACCCAGCTGTCCCGCGGCGAGCCGGTGCTGCCCACCGAGTTCGTCTGAGCGACCCCCGCGGGCGGCGGCCGGCGGGCGGGTGCGGCGGGACCGCGCCCACCCCTCCCGCCGCGCGCCCTCAGTGGCTACCCTCGGTCACACCACGCCACGCGCCCCTTCGAACCCCAGCCGGAAGGCACGCACCATGCACCGGGCACTGATCGTCGTCGATGTACAGAACGACTTCTGCGAGGGCGGCAGCCTCGCGGTGGCGGGCGGCGCGGACGTCGCGGCGGCCATCACCGATCTGGTGGGCGCCGCGGCCGGCAGCGGCTACCGCCACGTCGTGGCCACCCGCGACCACCACGTCGATCCGGGCGACCACTTCTCCGACCGCCCCGACTACCGCGCGTCCTGGCCCGTGCACTGCGTGGCGGGCACCGAGGGCAGCGGCTTCCACCCGAACTTCGCGCCGGCCATCGCCTCCGGCGCGGTCGACGCGGTGTTCTCCAAGGGCGCCCACGCCGCCGCGTACAGCGGCTTCGAGGGCACGGACGAGCACGGCACCCCGCTCGCCCGCTGGCTGCGGGAGCGGGGCGTCACCGAGGTCGACGTGGTCGGGATCGCCACGGATCACTGCGTGCGGGCCACGGCGCTGGACGCCGTCCACGAGGGGTTCGCCACCCGGGTCCTGCTGGACCTGACGGCCGGGGTGGCCGCCGAGACCACCGAGCTGGCGCTCACGGAGCTGCGCGCGGCGGGCGCGGAGCTGAGCGGCAAGCCGGTGGTCGCCGGCGGCTGACGGACCCGTGTCGCGGCCTGGCGGCCGCTCGTCCTCACACGCCGGACGGGCTGGGAGCGCCCTGGCGCAGCAGGGCGCGTATCGGGTGCCAGGACTCGGTGTCGTCGTCGGGGGCCTCGCGCCAGACCAGGCCGTCGGGGTGGTGCAGCACCGCGGTGATCTCGTCGGGCGTCGGCGGCTCGGTGTTGCCGCGCAGGTAGACGGCCCGCAGTCCGAGGTTGCGCAGCCTGGTCAGGGCGCGCTGGCGGTTCACCGCGTGAACCAGGACCCGGATGCGGCAGCCGCCGTCGTACGGCCCGCAGAGCGGTCCGTGGTCCGGTCTGGGCAGTGAGAGGGCTACCACCACGCTTCCGCCCGGAAGCCTGATGAAGCCGCCTCTGGTCATCGTCATATCTCCCCCGTGAGACTCGGCGTCAACAAGGAACTGTAGGACGCATCTAAACGCCTATCGGCCGCCGCCCGCTAGGGGGCGACGGCCGACAACGCTTTGACCTGCGACTTTTACTTTCTACTTACCCGCAGGGCCCACCGTGAGGATCACCGTGGAGCCGTCGCCGGCCTCCTTGGCGATCGCGATCTTGGTGTTGGTGTCAGGAACGATCACCCCGCCGGTCGGGTTCGCCTTGTCGTAGTAGACGCCGTGGCGGTCGTCGAAGACCCGCACCCCGGGCTTGGACTTGATCTTCACCGTGGCGCCGTCCTTGTGGAGCGTGAGGGCGTCCGTCCGGGCGCCGGTGAAGGTCGCGTCGTAGGTCTGGAAGCGGTTGCGCATCAGGGTGCCGTCGGCCCAGCGCTCGGCCGCCGGGTGCGCGTCGACCGGGAGGATCCGCCCGACGCCGGGGTGCACGCCGACGTTGTTGTCCCGCTGCGAGGTGTCCCAGAGCCAGATCAGCACGCCGTTCTGGAACGGGAAGTGCTCGACCCAGCCCGGCCGGGTGCTCTTCCAACCGAAGTTGTACGGGCCGGACTTGAGGGTCTTGTCGTAGGAGACGTACTGGCGGTTCTCGGCGAGGTAGTACTGCGGGTAGTCCTTGGTGAAGGACGCGCCGATCCGCGAGAAGCCCTTGCTGGTCCAGCCGTTGTCGCCGTGCTCGGCGTCGTCGGTGAACAGCGGGGCGCCGTCGGCGGTGAGGGTCAGGGCGTCGGCGGTGAAGCCCTTCTGCGCGACGCCGCCGTCGGTCTGGTAGCGGAAGCGCAGGCCGATCTTCTTGCCGGCGTAGGCGTCCAGCGGGAAGGCCAGGTCCTGCGGGGCGGTGACGGTGCCGGTCAGCGCGGGCTTGCCGGACGCGTCGCGCGGGAGGGCCGCGCCGTTCGCGGTGCCGTCCAGGGGCGTCCAGTTGGCGCCGCCGTCCGTGGAGACCTCGACATAGGCGTAGTCGTAGTCCTTCTCGGTGTCCCACCATCCCTTGAGGGTGAGCGCCGCGTGGGACTTGCCGGTGAGGTCCACCGTCCGGGTCAGGGTGTTGGAGAGGTCGTCGCCCATGCCGCTCCACCACTGCGTGGCGCCCTCGGCGGGCTTGACGATCTCGGTGGTGACCTTCTTCGCGGGCAGGTCGACGACGAGTGCCTGCTTGTTCCTGGTGTTGTACTCGGCGACGCCCAGGGTGTGCCGGGACGGCGTGGCGGCCTTGGCGGTGGCGTAGTTGAGCCAGCCCAGCTGGAGCTTGTCCCAGGCGCTCATGTCGCCGGGCAGGTCGCCGATGGCGTCCTTGCCGCGGCCGAGCCAGGAGCCGGCGGACATCAACGACCAGAAGTCCACCGAGGATTCGCCCTTGCCGGTGGTGTCGTACTCGTCCGGCAGGCCCAGGTCGTGGCCGTACTCGTGGGCGAAGACGCCGAGTCCGCCGTTCTCCGGCTGCATGGTGTAGTCGCCGACCCAGAAGCCGGTGTCGCCGATCTGGGTGCCGCCGGCCTTGTTGCCCGCGGGGCCCGTCTTGCCGGCGTCGGTGCCGTACGCGTACCAGCGGTGCGCCCAGATGGCGTCGGTCTTCTGGGCGCCGCCGCCGGCCGACTCGTCCTCACCGGCGTGCACGATCTGGAAGTGATCGAGGTAGCCGTCCGGCTCGTTGAAGTTGCCGTTGTGGTTGTAGTCGTTGCGGTCCCACTGGTCGTACTGCGCCAGGTCCGCCTTGATCTGGGCGTCGGTGCGGCCCTTGGCCTTCTGGTCGGCGACCCACTGGTTGACCGCGTCGCGGATCAGGTCCCAGGCGCTGGGGCAGTTGGTGGAGCCGCAGTAGTTGGAGCCGTAGCGGGCCTCGTTCCACGGGACCCGGACCCAGTCGGATACCTGGCCGTCGACGGAGTAGCGGCCCGAGGACTGCTTCTCGTAGTACTTGGCCAGCGACTCCTTCTTCTTGTCGTGCGAGAAGTAGAGGTCCTGGTAGTGCTGCCGGTTGTAATCCGCCTGCCAGGCCGTGCTGTTGTCGTTGGCGCGGTCCGGCTTGGCGATCTGGTTGTGCGCCGGGCCGGGGGTGCCGCCGTACTTCTTGACCGGGGGCAGCGGGCCGTCGCCGTCCGGGTCGTACATCGTGGTGTCGTCGACCTTGTCGCCGAAGTCCACGAGGATGGTGAAGATCTTGTCGGTCTTCTCCCGGGCCAGTTCGACGTACTTGCCCTTGCCGAGCTTGACGACCTTGGAGCCGCCGCGCTCGGTCGCCTTGGCGTCGCCGGATATGACCTGCTGGAGCGCCTCGGTGCGCTGCGCCCGCTGGCGGTCGCTGAACGGGCCCTTGAGGTCGTGGGCGTCGGCGCGTTCGGGGGCCGGGTCCTGGCGGACGGCGGAGGCGGCAGGTCGGGTGGTGTCGGCCGCGGCCACCCCGGTCGAGAGAACGGCCGCCCCGGTAGCGGCGATTGCCGTGGCCAGGGCGGCCGTTCCGAACAGTCTTCGGTGGTGTCTCACTTGGCGAAGTCCTCCCCAGTAACTGGCCAATACTGGAGGGCATTCGACCGGATGTGGGGAAGAAAAGACAGATCTTGACGTGTGTGTGCACGCCCAAGTACGTTATCCGGCTTGGTTTTCACAGGTATCGGACAGCGGACTCATAGCTTCCGGATCACCGGAAGACCCCGGGCCCCGCGCGGGTGGATATGCCCCAGGGGCATGCGCCCCCGCTGTCAGCAGGCGGGATGCTCCCCGGGGCGCCTTGTCGGAAGGATCCGCGACCGGCCCGTGCGCCCCCGTGCTCCGGACCGGTGGGTTAGGTCACGCTTACCCAGCGCTCCCCTCGGGCACAAGGGATCGTAGGCTCGTTCGGCGGCGCGCCGCCGAACGCCCGCTCCCCCTGCCGACCCTCCGAGGACGGATTCCGCCATGCCTCGTCCGACCGCCACCCAGCTCGTCTACGGTTCGGCAACCGTCTTTCTCTCCACCCTCGCGATGCTGCTGCTCTCGCAGACGCAGACCGGGATCGGGGTCGCGGTCATCGCCCTGGCCGGCCTCGGGCTCGGGTTGCTGGTCGCGATGACCGCGCCCATTCCGAGGATGTCGCGGGTGGTGCGGCGGGGCGGCGGGACCCCCGAGGCCCCCGCGCCGCTGCGGGCCGTGCCGCCCCCGGCCGAGCAGCTGCCGCGGCAGCGGACCGGGGCGCGGGTCGGCGAGCGCACCCGCTGACCCGCGCCCATCTGACGCAGCGTCAATTCCCTTGCCCGCGAACGGGATCTCGCCCGCGACCGGGATCAGTCCGTGGCGACCACCACGGTCCGGGCCGCCTTGTCGTGCAGGCAGTGTTGATAGGGCTTATCCCAGGTGCACCACAACACGTTGACCAGCCAGAAGATGAAGCCGCAGCACGGGACGATCTCCGGCAGGGTGTAGACCGCGGCCCGGGTCCAACCGGCCTGCGCGGTCGGGATCGAGCCGTCGGAGAGCATCGCGACCCGGATCTTCATCGCCATCTTGCCGACCGTCTGACCGCGGCTGGTCAGCATCAGCCCCTCGTAGATCAGATACGCCAGCATCGTCACGCCGGACACCGTCGCCTGCTTGCTGGTCTCCACGCTGCTGGTGCTGAAGTAGTCCACCCAGCCGACGATCGCATTCATGATCAGGGTGACCGGGACGCCGATGAGGAGCGCGTCGATGATCCGGGCCACCAGCCGCTTGCCGCGGTTGGCCAGCGGCGGCATCCCGGCCAGCGGGTCGGCGCCGTACTCCCCCGCGCCATAGGGACCGCCCGCCGAGGGCCCGCCGTACGGGCCGCCGCCGTGGGACGGCGGGGGTCCGGCACCCGGGGGCGGCGGGGGCGGTGGGCCGCCAGGGGGCGGCGGGCCGCCCGACGGAGGGCCGCCCGGTGGTGGGGTGCCGCCGGGGGGCGGGGCGCCAGCGCCCGGGCCGGCGCCGTACGGGGAGCCGTTGCGCGGAGCGCCACCCGCCGGGGGCTCCTGCGGCTGCTTCAGGAACGGGTCGTTCTCCGGCGGTTCACCGGGGCCGGGCCGGGGCTGGTCGGTACTCATGGCCCGAGTCGACCCCTTGCCGGCGGGCCCCGCATCCGGCGACGTCCGATCGGGGTACCCGGGCCGTCAGGGCGGGTGACGCCCCGGGGAACGACCGGGTGACGGTCAGTCGGACGCCGCGTCCGAGGCGATGAAGGTGCGGGCCAGCTTGTCGTGCCAGCACTGCCGCCACGGCTTGTCGAACACGCACCACAGGGCGTTGACCACGCCGATCACCAGGATCCCGAGCACGCCGTAGACCAGCCAGCGCTTGATGGCCTGCGCCAGCACCGGGGTGTCGTGGCTCTCGATGTCCAGCACCCGGACGCCGCAGAGCTTCTTGCCCAGCGTGCGGCCCCACTTGAGGGTCGGCAGCACCTCGTAGAGGCCGCCGCCGATCAGGACGACCGCCAGGATCGCGAGGAAGACCGGCGCGGTGGTGCCGTCGACCAGATACACCGTCACCTGGCGGCCGGACTGCTTGGCCGCCTCGACCTTGGCGTCGATGTGGCCGGTGACCGTGGACCACAGCGGCAGCGCCACCGCGAGGGTGATCAGCGCCAGCACCACGGTGTCGATCAGCCGGGCGGCCAACCGGCGGCCGAGCGGCGCCGGATGGCCCTGCGCGGCCTGCGCCGCGGCGAAGAAGACGTCGGAGGACGGCGGCTTCCAGGGGATGACGCCGTCGTCGCCGGTGGCGGCGCCGCCCTGCGGCGGGAGACCGGTCGCGGGCGCCGGGGCGGCCGGCTGCTGTTGCGCGGCGGGGGGCTGCTGCACGGCAGGGGGCTGCTGCGCGGCAGGGGGCTGCTGCGCGGCAGGGGGCTGCTGCGCGGCCGGCGGCTGGGCCGCCTGCGGGGCCGGCTGCTGCGCGGCCGGCGCCCCGGTGGCGGGCAGGGACCGGGGGGCGCCGCCGGCCGGGCCGGACGTGGACCGGTCGTCCGCCGGCAGCCGGAAGGCCATCGTCTCGTTCTTGGGGGCGGGTTGGCCGCCCTCGCCGGCGTCCGGCCGGACGGCGCGGAAGGCGGTGGTGCCCTGGTCCCCGGCGGGTGCCTTCCCGGGCGGGTTCCCGGGCCGCACCGCGCGGATCGCGGTCGTCCCCTGATCGCCGGAACCGCGGCGGCCCGCCGGGTTGACGGCGCGGATGGTGACCGTCCCGTCGGCCGGGGCGTCCGGCGCCGGGGCGGGCGCGTCACCGGCCGCGGCGGGGTCGCCCTCCGCGGCGCGCTGCGGCGGGAGGTTGGCCCAGGAGGCGCCGCCGGCCGGCGTGCCGGCGGGGGCCTGACCGGGCGCGCCCCAGGAGATCCGGGCTTCCTCGCCGAAGCCGGACTGCCGGGAGGCGTCGGCGTGCCAGGACGTCGCCCCTTCCGGGCCGGCGCCGTGCAGCCGCGCCGGGTCGTCCCAACTCGCGCCGGGGGCCTGGCCGTCGCCGTGCGGGCGGACGGCCCGGGCCCCGGAGCCGGCCGGGTCCGCCTCGTCCAGGAACACCGGGCCGGTCTCCTCGACGGCGGCGGGCGCGGGGGACGCCGGGGCCGTGCCGGGCGGCGGCGCCGGCATCGGCTCACCCTCGGCGGGGGCCGGGCGGCTGGTGCCCGGCACCCACGCGGCACCGTTCCAGTACCGGATGTAGCCGGGGATGGACGGGTCCGGGTAGAAGCCTGGCGTGGGGCTGCCGCCGGCGGATCCTGAGGTAGGGGCGCTCATGTCCGAAGTCCCGTATCTGTTCTCGGCCTGGTGGGTGTCGGGGTGCAGTCTGCCGCAACGCGGCGTCCACATCTATCAGACCCCGGGTCGTAACCGTGTTCCTCCCCTGCCCCGGCAGCCACCGGGAACTCCCGGAAAAAAGTTCTCCGAAGTCGTGTAAGAGTCCGGCCGCCGGCCGCTCTCTCCCGGTGCGGGCCCGCGCAGGGCCCCGCGCAGGGAGCCGGAGAGAGGCGGAGAACGATGCACACCGTGGTGGAACGAGAGTTGGAACTGAACATGGTCCTGTCGCCGGAGCGAAGCATTCCGGTACCGGCCCGACTCACCTACCGGACGGATGACCCCTATGCCGTCCACGTCACCTTCCACGTCGGGTCGGACGCCCCCGTGCACTGGACGTTCGCCCGCGAACTGCTCGTCGAGGGCGTGTTCCGGCCCTCCGGCGAGGGCGACGTACGGGTCTGGCCGACGAAGCTGGACGGCCGCAGCCTGGTCTGCATGGCGCTGACCTCGCCGGACGGCGACGCACTGCTGGAGGCGCCGGCCGCCGCGGTGTCGGCCTGGCTGGAGCGCTCCCTGCGGATCGTGCCGCCGGGCTCGGAGAGCACGCACCTGGGCATCGACAAAGGGCTGAGCGCGCTGTTCGCGCTGGCCTCCCGGGACGACGCCGGGCCGAACGGACCCTGGCCGGCGGACGACGCCCAGGAGCCAGGGGCGTAGACGGTGGTGTCGCACTCCCCCCGGTACGCCTCCCGGTGCCGGCCCCGCCCGGCGGCCGGCACCCGTTCAGTCGCCGCGGTACGTCTCCAGCAGCCGCAGCCAGATCTCGCTGATCGTCGGATAGGCGGGGACCGCGTGCCAGAGGCGTTCGACGGGCACCTCCGCGGCGACCGCGACGGTGGCCGAGTGCAGCAGTTCGCCGACGCCCGGCCCGACGAAGGTGACGCCCAGCAGCACCTCGCGGTCCAGGTCGACGACCATCCGGGCGCGCCCGCGATAGCCGTCGGCGTACAGGGACGCACCGGCCACCGCGCCCAGGTCGTGGTCGACGACGCGGATCCGGTGCCCGGCCCGTTCGGCCTCGGCGGCGCTGAGGCCCACCGCCGCGGCCTCGGGGTCGCTGAAGACGACCTGGGGGACGGCGTGCCGGTCCGCGGAGGCGCTGTGCGCGCCCCAGCGGTCGGACTCCAGGATCGGCACCCCGCGGGCCCGCGCGGCGATCGCGGCGCCGGCGATCCGGGCCTGGTATTTGCCCTGATGGGTGAGGAGGGCACGGTGGTTGACGTCGCCGGCGCCGTAGAGCCAGCCGCCGGGCACACCGGTGGCCCGCAGGGTGTCGTCCACCTCCAGCCAGCCGCCCGGCGTCAGACCGACGGTCTCCAGACCCAGGTCCTCGGTGCGCGGCGCGCGGCCCGTCGCGATCAGCAGCTCGTCGGCGACGATCTCGTCCCCGGGACCCAGTACGACGGTGACCGGCCCACCCGGCGCCTCCCGGCGCACCTCGCGCACCTCCGTGCCGGTCCGCAGGAACACCCCGGCCTCGGCCAGCGACTCGGCGACCAGATGCCCGACGAACGGCTCCATCCGGGGCAGCAGCCCGTCACCGCGCACCAGCAGCGTCACCGAGGCGCCCAGCGCGCGCCAGGCGGTCGCCATCTCGACGCCCACCACCCCGCCGCCGACGATCACCAGCCGGCCCGGCACCGTCTTGGAGCTGGTGGCGTCGCGACTGGTCCACGGCTTGGCCTCGGCCAGCCCGGGGACGTCCGGCAGCACCGGGCGGCTGCCGGTGCACACCGCGACCGCGTGCCGGGCGATCAGCGTCCGCCCGCCGTCGACGGTCACCCGCCGCGGCCCGGCGAGCCGTCCCCGTCCGCGTACGAGGTCGATCCCGGCGGAGTCCAGCCAGCGGACCTGCCCGTCGTCCTTCCAGTAGGAGGCGAACGCGTCGCGGTGGGCGAGGACGGCGGGGGCGTCCAGCGGTCCGGCCACCGCGTCCTTCAGCCCCGGCACCCGGCTCGCCTCGGAGCGGGCGGTGACCGGGCGCAGCAGGGCCTTGCTGGGCATGCACGCCCAGTAGGAGCACTCCCCGCCGACGAGTTCGTGCTCCACCAGCACCGCGCTCAGACCGGCGGCGTGCACCCGGTCGGCGAGGTTCTCACCGGTCGGCCCGCCGCCCAGCACGATGACGTCGTAGGTGTCGGGCGCGGCCCGGTCGCCGCCGGCCGGCCCCCCTCCGCCGGCCGTTTCCGTGCCGTCGGTCGCTTCGCTCGCTCGGTTCGCTGCCATCGACGCTCGCTCCCTGCCGCGCATGGGGTGGGCCGGGGTCCCACGGCCCTATCGGCCATCCTCTTCCCGGTGCGGGCTCACCGCATCCGGCGTTCGACGGCTTCCTTCGCCTCCGCCAGCCCCGCGTCGGTCACCTCGCGGTAGACCTTGATCGCGTGGACCGTCTTGCCCTTCGCCAGCAGGGCGTCGACCTCGGCCATCCGCGGGTCCTCGACCTCCTCCATCCCGAGGTGGGCCATCAGCCGGTCCACCTTCTGCTCCAGTCGCGCCATCCGCCGCTCCAGCGGCTTCGTACGGCGGTCGGTGGCGGAGGCGAGCACCGCGAGGGCGAGCACGAAGAGGGCGAGGGCGCTGAAAGTAGTGTCCATGCCAGGAAGCCTACGGTCCCTGACCTGGGCGAAGGACCGCCCGCCTCTCCCCCGCCGCCACCACACCCCGACACCCGTGAAAATCAACGGACTTGGTGATCTAAGGTCGTTCCTCATCGATGTCCGAACGGGGGACCCAGGGATGGACGACCACACGACGCACGACGTCCGCACGACGGACCACGACCACGCGGCGGACCACGACCACGCCACGGACCACGACTACCTGGCGGGCGGACACGCCCCGGAGGGCTCGCCCGCCCACCGGCTCCACCTCTGGATCGCGCGCCTGCACGACCTCATGACCCTCTTCTACGAGCAGTTCATGCACGAGGGCTGGGAGCACGAGTACACCGCCGGTTCGCTGCCGGAGCTGGAAGCGGCGATGCTCGACTTCTGCTCGCACGACGACGGCCGGGACGACGGCAACGCGCTGTACGTCGAGGCCGTCGCGGCCTACCTGGGCGAGACCCTGCTGGAGGAGGCGGGCGGGCGCTGGGACTGGGACGCGACCGCGGGCACCGACGGGCTGCCCGTCGTCCGCCCGGACCCGGCCCTCGCCCTGCCGCCGGTCGTGCCGCTGCTCGTCGTCGGCCAGGCGCTGCGCGAGAGGTCGGGGCAGGTCCTCGCCACGGCGGTGCGGCTGCTGCGGGCGGCGGTCCGGGACCGGCAGCGGGAGCATCCGGAGTGGTGGCCGCGGCGGGTCCGCACACCGTGGGTGCATGCCGGCGCGGTCATCTCGTCCTGCCACGCCGCGGAGCGCTGGCGCAACCAGCGCATGGTCGACTACCTGCACTGGTGGGCCGAGGAGGCCGGCGGCCGGGAGCGCTGGCTCTTCGCCCCCGCGTCCCTGGACGCCCTGCAGGCGCTGCTGCGCAAGCACTTCCGGACGGTCGAGGACTACGACCGGGTCGCGGACGAACGGTTCTGGATCATGGCCGCCTGGTACGTGGGCCACTACGTCGTCGAGAAGAAGGACGCGCTGTGGCAGTACCGCGGGGTCGACCCCGACGCCCCGCCCGGCACCCCGCACGCGGCGGACGACCCCTGGACCGGCAGCTTCTTCGTCAGCCAGCGGCTCCGCCACGACGGCCACGCCGAACACCCGGGGGCGATGCTGCGCGAGGCCGTCGCCGGCAGGGACCTGCACGAGATCGTGGCCCGCTTCCCCGATCCCCGCCCGCACGGCGAGTACGCCGAGGCGCCGCCCTGGCCCGAGGCCCTGTGGCCGCAGGCCCGCCCGGAACACCTGGCGACGCCCGCCCTGCCGCCCCTCACCGAGGCCGAGTTGGCGGCGCTGACCGCGGCCGACGACCTCGCGGGGCCCGACTGGCACGACAACCACCGGCTCCGCACCTGGCTGGCCGAACGCCGCGCCGCCTTCCCCGCCTGGGCCGACGCGGCGGGCGGCGGAACCGCGGCCTGGGACTTCTCCCCCGAGTCCCTCGACCGCCTCGAAACCCTGGTGCGCGAACGCTTCGCCACCTACGAGGAGATGGTGGCCGCGAAGGCCGACCCGTTCCTGGTCGGCGCCGCCTGGTACTTCGGCGAGGTCCAGGTCGCCGAGTGCGGCGCCCTGTGGCGGTGCCACCCGAAGCCCCCCGAGAACCCCGACGACACCTACGCCGTCCCGATGGTGCAGGCCCCCGAACCCGCCCCCGACGAGGACGCGGACGAGGACGAGGACTGGGAAGACGACGAGGAGGACGAGGACTACGTCCACATCTGCGACCCGGCGGGCGAACTCCGCGCCCTCCTGCTGCGCGGCCCGGAGAACCACCTACGGGACGCGCTGGAGCACTACGCCTGAGGGCCGCCCGCTCAGGCCAGCGGCTGGGTGAACCGGATGCGGTTGCCGAACGGGTCGCGCAGACCGCAGTCGGTTCCGTACGGGCGCTCGGTGGGCTCCTCGGTGAACTCGACGCCCCGGCCCAGCAGCGTCTCGTAGGTCTTGCGGCAGTCGTCCGTGGTGAAGATGAGCCAGCCGCCCATCGCCCCCTTGGTCACCAACTCCCGCACCTGCTCCGCCGTTTCCTCGGACATCGCGGGAGCGCCAGGCTTCTCCAGCAGGATCTGGCGCTCCGGGTGTCCGGGGACGCTGACGGTCAGCCAGCGCATGAAGCCCAGCTCGACGTCGGCGGCGACCTCCAGGCCGAGCTTGCCCACGTAGAAGTCGAGGGCCTCGTCCTGGTCCAGGACGTATATCTGCGATTGCGTGATGGCGTTGAACATGGGGATCACGCTACTGAGCACGCCGGACGAATACTTATCCAAAACTGCTCAGTCGGCGGACGGTGCGGAACTCGGCCGCATCCACGCCATCGCGAAGCACGTGGGGACGCCCGTGGCCGGCGTCTCCTTGCGGTACGTCCGCGGCGACCGGCCCACGATGTCGCGGAACGTCCGGCTGAAGGTCCCCGGACTGCCGAAGCCCACCTCGAAGCAGATGTCCGTCACGCTGCGGTCCGTCTCCCGCAGCAGGAACATCGCCCGCTCGACCCGGCGACGCTGGAGGTAGCGGTGCGGCGTCTCGCCGAACGTGGCCCGGAAGGTGCGCGTGAAGTGCGCCTCCGACACATGCGCGATCCGCGCCAGGGCCGGCACGTCCAACGGCTGCGCATAGGCATGGTCCATGGCGTCCCGCGCCCGCAGCATGCGGCGATTGCTGTCCTCTACGGCCCGACTCACGACACCATCGAAGGGAACACCCCACCCTTGACGGCCCCGACGAACGAAGCCCAACCCGCCTCCGGGAAAACCACCACCGGACCGTGCGGAACCTTGCTGTCACGCACCGGAACGACGCCGGGGATATCGGGGGCCACCTCGATGCAGTTGCCGCCGTTGTCGCCGCTGTAGCTGCTCTTGACCCACGTCGCCGAGTTGAACTCGTGCCTGTCCACGGTGTCCGTACCCTTCCATCGCTTCTTCGATCAGCGCGGCAGAATCCGGGGCTGACAGAGCGTCCGCCCTGAGCACATCATAGGTCTGGCTGTGACGCCCGTAGACGGCTGGATCGTCGTTGAAATGGCCACGGTCCAGTGATTCCGAGTAGACCCACTCACACCCGTCCGCCAGCTTGATCAATGACATGGAAGTGTTGGGGCGAACGAGATCGGCACGGCCGGCTGGGGCGATCTGCACCCGGACGTTGGGGAGTTTCCCCACGACCAACAGGTGTGCGCACTGGCCGTACATCACCGCCGGGTCACCCACGACGTTGCGCAAACAGCTTTCGTCCAACACAACCAGGTAGAGAGGGCCGTCCGGGGCGAGGAACCGTTGCTGTCGGCTGAGTCGCGCCCTGACGCGCTCGGTCACGTCGTCACCATGCGCGACTCGGGAGAACAATGCACATGCGTAGTCCTCCGTCTGCAATAGCCCCGGCATGACCTGAGACTGGTATTCGCGCAGGACGACCGCCACCGCGTCCATATCGGCCCGACGCTGGAACCAATCAGGGTGCGCGACCTCGGGGTACCAGTCGATCCTCCCCCACAGCCTCTTCAACACCCCACCCGTGCCCAGTAATTCGTCGCACTTCTCGGCGGAGGTCTCGTGTGGGACGCGCGTTCCGCGCTCGACCCTGGCCACCTGCGACCGGTCGCACGGGATCTTCCGCGCCAGCTCCTCCTGGGTGAGTCCGGCCGCCTCCCGGAAGTGCTTCAACACCTCCCCGAACACCGCGGCGTTGGTGGCTGCCGTTCCCCCTGTGGCATTGCGTCGGCTCACGCATCCCCCTTTGTGACAGTCGGCAAGTGGCACGCGTCAGGCATTGCACCCCGGAACTCCGCAGAGCAACGCTGTACCCACCCAACGTAACGGGTTGGGTGCGGAACGACGGGCCACTCGCACAAGACCCCCGCGACCGTGCGACCGGTCCGGGGGCATGGCCACCAACTTCAGGGAGTTGACGACACGATGAACCGTATCGCGAGCTTGCTCACGCCGCTGCTGCGGCTGTTATTTCCGGCCGGTGGGCGGCATCGGGCCGCCGGCCAGGTCCATCCGGCCGTCGCGTCGCACGGCGGGGCCCGGCCGGCGGCGGTCGCGCCGCTCCGGGGACGCGTCCAACCGCTGGCACCGCTGCGCGGCGAGGACGTTCACCTCGTCCGGCCGTACGTGCTCAGCACGGCGGAGCGCGAACAGCGCCGGGAACGGCGGGAACGGCGGTCGCGGCGCGGGCGGCGGCGGGTGCTGTGGCTCGCGGCGCACGGCGTCGAGATCCCTCCGCGCGAGCTCCGCGGGATGGAGGTGGCCGCATGACGGAGCACGCCGACGGCAGGCCACGGCTGTTGCCCTGGACGACCGCGAACGGCAACCCGTGCTTCCTGTTCCCCGGCGACGGGACCGGGTACGTCTCCCGTCTCGCCGACCGCATGGAGGCCGAGCAGCTCGGCTTCGCCGCCGTCCTCATCGAGGAGGCGGAGCGGGTGCTGTCCGGCCGGGCCTGGACCGCGGGGGAACTTCAGCTGCTCACCGTGCGGTTGAAGGACTCGCTGGTCGTCGTCCATCGGGTCGCGGAGAGCCGGGGAGCCCGGCTGCCGGTGCCCGACGACGACCCCGACGAGGCCGGTGAGCCCAGTGAACCCACGACCCCGTCGGGCCCGGCGAGCCCTAGAACAGCTTCCCGGGGTTGAGGATCCCCAGCGGGTCGAAGACCTGCTTGATGCCGCGGTGCAGGGCCACGCCGTCGGGGCCGAGTTCGCGGGCCAGCCAGTCCTTCTTCAGGACGCCGACGCCGTGTTCGCCGGTGATGGTGCCGCCCAGGTGGAGGCCGAGCGCCATGATCTCGTCGAAGGACTCGCGGGCGCGCCGCTCCTCGTCCGGGTCGGCCGGGTCGAAGCAGACCAGCGGGTGGGTGTTGCCGTCGCCGGCGTGCGCGCAGACGCCGATGGTCAGGTCGTACTTCTCGGCGATGGCGGCGGCGCCCGCCAGCATCGTGGCGAGCTGGGAGCGCGGCACGCAGACGTCGTCGATGAGCATCGCGGGCTTGATCCGCTCCAGGGCGGTGAAGGCCAACCGGCGGGCCTGGAGCAGGAGTTCGGACTCCGCGTCGTCGTCGGCGGGGACGACCTGGGTGGCGCCGGCCGCCTCGCACAGCGCCCCGACCGCGGCGAGGTCGGCGGCCGGGTCGGGGGTGTCGAAGGCGGCCAGCAGCAGCACCTCGGTGGTCTCCGGCAGGCCCATCCGGGCCATGGCGTTGACCGCGCGGACGGTGGTGCGGTCCATCAGCTCCAGGAGGGAGGGAGTGTGGCCGTCGGCCATGATCGCGCAGACCGCCTCGCCGGCCGCCGTCACCGAGTCGAACTCGGCGACCAGGGCGAGCTGTCGGGGCGGGGCGGGCTTCAGTGCCAGGGTGGCGCGGACGACGACGCCGAGGCTGCCCTCGGAGCCCACGAAGAGGCGGGTGAGGTCGTAGCCGGCGACGCCCTTGGCGGTGCGGCGGCCGGTCCTGATCAGCCGGCCGTCGGCGAGGACCACCTCCAGGCCGAGCACGTACTCGGCGGTGACGCCGTACTTCACGCAGCACAGGCCGCCGGCGGCGGTGCCGATGTTGCCGCCGATGGTGCACGACTCCCAACTGGAGGGGTCCGGCGGGTAGTAGAGGCCGTGCTCGTCGACGGCACGGGACAGAACGGCGTTGATGACGCCCGGCTCGACGACCGCGATCCGGTCGACGGGGTTGATTTCGAGGATGCGGTCCATCTTGACGAGGGAGAGCACTATGCAGCCGTCGACGGCGTTGGCGGCGCCGGAGACCCCGGTCCGCGCGCCCTGGGGGACGACCGGGACGCGCAGTTCGGTCGCCGTCCGCATCACGTGCTGGACCTGCTCGACGGTGCGCGGCAGCACGACCACGGCGGGGGCGCCCGCGTCGCAGAAGTTGGCCATGTCCCGGGCGTAGGAACCGGTGACGTCGGGGTCGGTGAGCAGCGCTTCCGCCGGGAGCCCGGCGCTCAGGCGTTCGATGAGGTCCATGGTTTCAGCCTGCCATGGGGCCAGCGCGCAGCGCTGTCTTCTGGGGGTGGAGGTCGGGCGACGGGCGGGCAGGCCGTACGCGGAAGATCGTGTACGGCCCACGGGGGGGGTGCGGCTCGGCCGGTAGGACGGCACCGGCCGGGCCGGGTCAGAGGTTGCCGCGCCGGTCCTGCTCGCGCTCGATGGCCTCGAAGAGGGCCTTGAAGTTGCCCTTGCCGAAGCCGAGGGAGCCGTGCCGCTCGATCATCTCGAAGAAGACGGTCGGGCGGTCCTGGACCGGCTTGGTGAAGATCTGCAGCAGGTAGCCGTCCTCGTCGCGGTCGGCGAGGATCTTCAGCTCGCGCAGCTCGTCGATCGGGACCCGGGTCTCGCCGACCCACTCGCCGAGGGTGTCGTAGTACGAGCCGGGCACGTCGAGGAACTCCACGCCCGCGGCGCGCATCTGGCGCACCGACGCGACGATGTCGTTGGTGGCCAGCGCGATGTGCTGGACGCCGGGGCCGCCGTAGAACTCCAGGTACTCGTCGATCTGGGACTTCTTCTTGGCGACGGCCGGCTCGTTGAGCGGGAACTTCACCTTCTTGGTGCCGTCCGCGACGACCTTGGACATCAGCGCCGAGTACTCGGTGGCGATGTCGTCGCCGACGAACTCCTTCATGTTGGTGAAGCCCATGACGTTGTTGTAGAAGGCCACCCACTCGTCCATCTTGCCGAGTTCGACGTTGCCGACGCAGTGGTCGACGGCCTGGAAGAAACGTTTCGTCGGGGCGGCGACGAGCGGCTCGGCGGCGACGAAGCCCGGCAGGTACGGACCGTCGTAGCCGGTGCGCTCCACCAGGGTGTGGCGGGTCTGGCCGTAGGTGGCGATGGCGGCCCGGACGACCGTGCCGTGCTCGTCCTTGGTCTCGTAGGGCTCCTCCAGGCCGGTCGCGCCGTGCTCGACGGCGTAGGCGTACGCCGCGCGGGCGTCCGGCACCTCGATGGCCAGGTCGACGACGCCGTCACCGTGCGCGGCGACGTGGTCGGCGAGGAAGCGGCCCCACTCGGTGGTCGGCTTGACCACCGAGGTGAACACGAACCGGGCACCGCCGGAGGTCAGGACGTAACTGGCCGTCTCGCGGCTGCCGGTCTCCGGGCCCTGGTAGGCGACGCGCTTCATGCCGAAGGCGGTGGAGTAGTAGTGCGCGGCCTGCTTGGCGTTGCCGACGGCGAAGACGACCGCGTCCATCCCCTTGACCGGGAAGGGGTCCGCCTGCCGGGCCGTGGCCGGGGTGGTGGGCTGGGTGTGCATCGTGGTGTCTGCCATGTCCGCAGAGTCCCGCCGATCCACAAGGTGCGCAATAGTTTGCGCATTTACTGGGCAGTCTGTATAGCGACTGACGGGTACCGTCGAGCGATCTGTACATGATGACCATCGAAATCGGAGTGCGCGGCCATGGCGATCGATCATTTGGACGGGGCGTTGCTGGAACTGCTCGCCCGGGAGCCGCGGATCGGCGTGCTGGAGGCGTCCCGCCGGCTGGGAGTGGCCCGCGGGACGGTCCAGGCGCGCCTGGACCGGCTTCAGTCGAATGGAGTGATCAGGAGTTTCGGGCCGGACGTGGACCCGGCGGCGCTGGGCTATCCGGTGACCGCGTTCGCGACCCTGGAGATCAAACAGGGCCAAGGCAGCGACGTGCGGGCCCACTTGGCGTCCGTCCCGGAAGTACTGGAGCTGCATACAACGACCGGACACGGGGACATGCTCTGCAGGCTCGTCGCGCGGTCGAACGCCGATCTCCAGCGGGTGATCGACCGGGTCGTGGGCTTTGATGGCATCGTGCGGGCATCGACGGCGATCGTCATGGAAAATCCGGTTCCGCTGCGGATCATCCCGCTGGTGAAGCAGGCCGCGGGAGGCTGACGGCGGCGGGCGCCCCGGCCGCTTCCGGCGCGGCCGGCACCGGGCGACGGACCGAGGAGGCGACGGGTGAGCTTCTGGGAGTACGTCGGCAGCCGGCACGCCCAGCTGCTGACCGACACGTTCCAGCACGCCAGCGCGGTCTTCCAGTGCATGGTGGTCGCCACCGTCCTGGGCGTCGTCATCGCCGTCGCCACCTACCGCAGCGAATGGGCCGGCGCACTCGCCACGACGACCACCGCGACGATCCTGACCATCCCGTCCCTGGCCCTGATCGGCCTGCTGATCCCGGTCGTGGGCCTCGGCGTGGCACCGACCGTCGTCGCGCTGACCCTGTACGGGCTGCTGCCGGTGGTCCGCAACGCCATCGTGGGGCTGCGCGGGGTGGACCCGGCGCTGGTCGACGCGGCCAAGGGCATCGGGATGTCGCGGACCGCCCGGCTCTTCCGGGTCGAACTCCCGCTGGCCTGGCCGCCGATCCTCACCGGCATCCGGGTCGCCACCCAGATGCTGATGGGCATCGCGGCCATCGCCGCCTTCGCCTCGGGCCCCGGCCTCGGCAACGAGATCTTCCGCGGGATCGCCTCGCTGGGCAGCGCCAACGCGCTCAACCAGGTGCTCTCCGGGACCCTCGGGATCGTCGTCCTGGCCCTCCTCTTCGACGCCGCCTACGTCCTGATCGGACGCCTGACCATTCCCAGGGGGATCCGTGCCTGAGCCGTACGCGAGCCACGGGAGCAACACCGCCGCCGCGCGGCCGGCCGGCTCGGTGGGCGCCGCCATCCGCCTGGAGCACCTGACGAAGGTCTACCCGGGCAACCCCGCCCCGGCGGTGGACGACGTCAGCATGGAGATCAGGGCCGGCGAGACGGTGGTCTTCGTCGGGCCGTCCGGCTGCGGCAAGTCCACCACGCTCAAGATGATCAACCGGCTGATCGAGCCGACCTCGGGCCGGATCCGGATCGGCGACGAGGACGTCACCGCCATCGACCCGGTCGGGCTGCGCCGCAAGGTCGGCTACGCCATCCAGGCGTCCGGGCTCTTCCCGCACATGACGGTGGCGCAGAACATCGCGCTGGTGCCGCGGATGACCGGCTGGTCGAAGGCGCGGACCCGGGCACGGGTCGAGGAGATGCTCGACCTGGTCGGCCTGGACCCGGGCGAGTTCCACCACCGCTACCCCCGGCAGCTCTCCGGCGGCCAGCAGCAGCGGGTCGGGGTGGCCCGCGCGCTCGCCGCCGACCCGCCGGTGCTGCTGATGGACGAGCCGTTCGGCGCCGTGGACCCGATCACCCGCGACCACCTCCAGGACGAGCTGATCCGGCTCCAGCACGAACTGCACAAGACGATCGTCTTCGTCACCCACGACTTCGACGAGGCGATCAAGCTCGGCGACCGGATCGCGGTGCTCCGCGAACGCTCGCACATCGCCCAGTTCGACACCCCGGAGGCCATCCTCACCAACCCCGCGGACGACTTCGTCTCCGGCTTCGTGGGCGCCGGGGCGGCGCTCAAGCGGCTGAACCTGACCCGGGTGCGGGACGTGGAGGTGGTGGACTTCCCCACCGCGCAGCTCGACGACCCGCTCCAGTCGATCTTCGACCTGCTGCGCGACGGCACCACCAACGAGGTGCTGCTGCTGGACCGCCACCGCCGCCCGTACAAGTGGCTGCGCCGCGGCGACCTCTCGCGCGCCAAGCAGTCGCTGGCCCGGGCCGGCACGCTGGTCACCGACACGGTGACCCGGGACGCGACGCTGCGGGACGCCCTGGAGGCGGTGCTGACCGACAGCGCGGGCCGGGTCCCGGTCACCGGCCGGCGCGGCGAGTTCCTCGGTGTGGTCGACATGGAGACGCTGATGAACAACGTCCACGAACTGCTGGAGGCGGACCGTCTGGAGGCCCTGGAGCACCAGCACGAGCTCCGGGCGCTGGGCGCCCACCGGACCCAGCTCGCCCAGGAGGGCCTGGACGGCGCCGGCGGGCCCGGGGGCGGCGCGGGAGGCCGGGCGTGACGCCGGGCGCGTCGCCGGACGGCGGGGGCCGCCGCCGGCCGGCGGACGGACCCGCCGGCGCGGCCGTCCCGGACGACGCGGAGACCGCGGAGCGGGAGCTGGCGGCCGGGACGGCGCCCACCGCGTCCCTCGCCCCCGGCGGGCGCCGGATCAGCTGGCGGAAGTGGACGTTCATGCCGGCGTTCCTGGCCGCCGCGCTGCTGACGACCTGGCTGTGGTTCCGGGGCGCCCGCCTGGACTCCATCGCCCACCAGGCGGTCGATCACGGCAAGGTGTGGCTGGCGCTGCGCCAGCACGTCCAACTGACCGCGATCTCCACCGTCTTCGTGCTGGTGATCGCGATCCCGCTGGGCATCGCGCTGACCCGGCCGCGGCTGCGCCGGGCCACCCCGGTCGCGATGGCCTTCGCCAACCTCGGGCAGGCCGTCCCGGCGCTGGGCCTGCTGGTGCTGCTGGTCATCTGGCTGGGCATCGGCGCCCGCTCGGCGATCGTCGGCATGGTGGTCTACGCCGTCCTGCCGGTGCTGGCCAACACCCTCGCCGGGCTGCGCGGCATCGACCCGACGCTGACCGAGGCGGCGCGCGGCATCGGCATGTCCCCCATGGGCGTACTGACCAAGGTCGAACTCCCGCTGGCCGTCCCGCTGATCCTGGCCGGGGTGCGCACCGCGCTGGTGCTGAACGTGGGCACCGCGACGCTGGCCACGTTCGGCGGGGGCGGCGGGCTCGGCGATCTGATCTCGGCGGGCATCATCACCCAGCGGATGCCGGTGCTGATCCTCGGCTCGGTGCTGACCGTGGCGCTGGCGCTGCTGGTGGAGTGGCTGGCCTCGCTGGCCGAACTGCTGCTGCGCCCGCGCGGGTTGGAGGTGGCGACGTGAGGGGGACCCGGGGGGTGCGGCGGGCGTGCGGGGTGGTCGGCGCGGCGCTGCTGGCCGCCGTGCTGCTCGGCGGCTGCGGGCTGGTCAGCGGCAGCCCGATGTCCGACGACGTCAGGCCGGGGACGGTGGGCCGCGGGCTGCCCCTCAAGGGGGCCGATCTGACCGTCACGTCCAAGGAGTTCACCGAGAACATCATCCTGGGCCAGATCATGGGGCTGGTGTTCAAGGCGGCCGGCGCCACCGTCATCGACAAGACCAACATCCAGGGCACCATCGGCGCCCGCGAGGCGGTCCGCACCGGCACCGCGGACGGGATGTACGAGTACACCGGCACCGGCTGGATCACCCACCTCGGCCACGAGAAACCGATCCCGGACCCGCACCAGCAGTGGGTGGCGGTGCGGGACGCCGACCTCCGCAACGGCATCGTCTGGCTGCCGCCGTCCCGGCTGAACAACACCTACGCGCTGGCGCTGAACGCCGCCAACGAGAAGAAGTACGGGGTGCGCACCCTCTCCGACGTCGCCGCGCTGCTGAAGAAGGACCCCGGCGCGGTCACCCTGTGCGTGGAGAACGAGTTCGCCACCCGCAACGACGGCCTGCCCGGGATGGCGAAGGCGTACGGCATGGACATCCCGCCCGGGAACGTCCGGCGGATGACCGGCGGCGTGGTCTACACCGAGACGGCGAAGGGGACGTCCTGCACGTTCGGCGAGGTGTTCACCACCGACGGCCGGATCAAGGCGATGGGGCTGACCGTCCTCGCCGACGACAAGCACTTCTTCCCGAACTACAACGCGGCGCCGGAGATCAACGCCGCCGCGCTGCGCCGCCACCCGCGGATCGCCGAGGTCCTCGCCCCGGTCACCGCCGCCCTGGACAACGACGTCGCCCGGAAGCTCAACGCCGAGGTCGACGTCGAGGGCCGGGATCCGCACCAGGTCGCCAAGGCGTGGCTGGTGAAGAAGGGGTTCATCAAGGAGGGCGGCGGCTGAGGGCGGCGGCCGGCTCGCTCCTGCCGGTGGCGCGAGCCGGGGGGGGAGCGAGCGTCCGGAAAAAGCCCCCGTTTCCCCGCAAGATCACGTATGTTTGCTCCACCCAAAAACGAACAAGTGTCGCAGTCGCCACAACCGCGACCGCGCAGGGGGAAGGGCAGAGAACTCCATGAAGGCATCCCGGATCCGCCGCCGTCTCGCCGGTGCCGCCACCGTCGCCGCCCTGGTCGGCGCCGGCGTCCTGGCCGCCGCGCCGACCGCCTCGGCCAAGGCCAACCTGATCGCCATCGACAAGGTCGCACTGGACGCGCCGGCCCTGAAGGTGAACGTCACGTACTCCTGCGACCCCGGCATGCACCACGAGTTGGTCGCCAACGCCGAGCAGCTCACCTCCTCGAAGCTGGCCAAGACCGGAGCCGGCACCATCAAGACCGACAAGCTCGTCTGCGACTACGCCGACCACGTCGCGCAGGTGAAGCTCAAGCCGGGCGGGGGCGGCTTCGCCAAGGGCGACGAGGTGAAGATCACCGTCTTCTACTTCGACGAGGACGGCTTCCGCTACGCCGACCGGGAGACCATCGCGACCGTCTGAACGCGGCGCTGAGCGCTCTCGGGCCCTCGACTCAGGCGCCGGTGCAACTGGGCACCGCACCACCGGAGTTGAGGGCCTTGAGGGCGTCCACCGCGCCGTCCAGGGTGGTGACGGGGATCAGTCGCATCCCCTTGGGGAGTTCGGCCCGGGCGTCCGTGCACTCCTTGCGCGGGACGAGGAAGACCGTCGCGCCGTCGCGGCGCGCGGCCTGGGTCTTGAGCGCCACCCCGCCGACCGCGCCGACCGCGCCGTCGGCGTCGATGGTGCCGGTCCCCGCGATGGTCCGGCCGCCGGTGAGGTCGCGTCCGGCACCGTCGCCGTCCAGCTTGTCGACGATGCCCAGCGCGAACATCAGGCCGGCGCTGGGCCCGCCGATGTCCGCGAGGCTCAGGGTGACCTTGACGTCCTTGGGGGACTTGCCCAGCCGGTTCAGCGCGGCGTGGGTGGCGCTCTCCTGGGACTGCTTCATCTGCTCCGCGTTGTGCTCGGCGATCTCCTCGGTGTTGTTGCCCACCGGGTAGACCGAGTCCCGCGGCATCACCGCCTCGTCGGTGCGGAACCACGCCCGGACGACGTCCGGCAGATGGACCGAGGCGTCCGGCCCGGTGGCGGTGATCGAGGTCATCCGCAGCTGCCCGCTGGTGTCGCGGGTGCGGACACCGGAGACGGTGATCACCGGCTTGCCCTTGTCGTCACCGAGGACGTTGGCCGTCACACCCGGATACGCGACCGCGTACGGCAGCGGCGCCAGGGCCGCGGTCACGAGGACGGCGAGGACGAGGGCGGTGCAGACCAGCAGGGCACGGGCGCGTGAGGACACCCCGCCACCCTAAAGGACCCCCACCCCATCCGCCCCGCGCGGCGCCCTGGGCGCACGGCAGCGCCACAGGGTCGCCACACGGAACACGTGATCGTCACCGGTCGCGGGCGGTCGACGACCGCCGCGGCCTCAGCGCAGCGCCTCGGAGACCTCCCGGGCCGCGTCCACCACCCGCGGCCCGATCCGCTCCCCGACGTTGTCGGTGAGCATCACCACGCCCACGCTGCCCTCGATCCCGCTGACGCCGAGCAGCGGCGCCGCGGCACCGCTGGCCCCGGCCTCCAACTCCCCGTGCGTCAGGGCGAGTCCACCGTCCTGGAGGCGGCCCTGGCGGGCCTTGATGATCGCCCGCCCGGCGGCCCCGCGATCCAACGGGTGACGGAAACCGGCCCGGTAGGCGACGTGGTAGTCGGTCCAGGTCGGCTCGACGACCGCGACCGCCAGCGCCTCGGTGCCGTCGACGAGGGTCAGGTGCGCGGTGGCGCCGACGTCCTCGGCCAGCGAGCGCAGGGCCGGCAGCGCGGCCTCCCTGACCAGCGGGTGGACCTGGCGGCCCAGGCGCAGCACGCCCAGTCCCACCCGGGCCCGACCGCCGGCGTCCCGGCGCACCAGTGCGTGCTGCTCCAGCGTCGCCAGCAGGCGGTAGACCACGGTGCGGTTGACGCCGAGCTTGTGCGAGAGCTCGGTGACGGTCAGCCCGTGGTCGGTGTCGGCGAGCAGTTTGAGGACGCGCAGTCCCCGGTCGAGCGTCTGGGAGGTCTCTGCAGTCACGACGCCCCCTCCTGAGGTGAGTGGCGGCGTCCGTACACGGCGTGCTGTTCGTCCCGGAACAGCGCCCAAGAGCCGCCGGCCGCTTTGCACCGGCTGCGCTCCGCGGCGGCGCTGCCACGGGGCGTGTGTGTGACCGGGACAGTAGCGAGCCACTCCGGTCAGCGGAAGAGCGCGTCCAGAATCCGGGCTTTCCCGCCCGGAATATCCCGGCTCGTCCGCACCGCAGTCCGTCTCCGTAGGGGCCAGGATGCGCCACCCCGCGGCGGGGTGGCAGCGCGCCTCACGAGCCCCTACGGCGGCGGCACCGCGCCCCGCACTCTCACCGCACCCTCACGGAACCCCCATCGGGTCGCCGCGGAGCGGCTCCTCCACGGACACCGCCGGCTTTCGGCTTTCGGGATGCCCTCAGCGCATCCGCGTTGCCCACTCCCGCACCTTCTTGATGCGCTCGTTGAGCTGCCCGGCCGTCGCCTCCGCGCTCGGCGGGCCGCCGCACACCCGGCGCAGCTCGGTGTGGATCACCCCGTGCGGCTTGCCGCTCTGGTGGACGTAGGCACCCACCAGCGTGTTGAGCTGCTTGCGCAGCTCCAGCATTTCCTTGTGCGAGACGACCGGCCGCCGCTCGGCGGGCAGTTCCAGCAGGTCCGCCTCGGAGTCCGGTTTCTTCCGGCTGTGCGCTATCTGTCGGGCCTGCCGCTTCTGGAGCAGCAGCTGCACCTGGTCGGGCTCCAGCAGCCCGGGAATGCCGAGGTAGTCCTGCTCCTCCTCGCTGCCCGCGTGCGCCTGCATGCCGAACTCGGCGCCGTCGTAGAGCACCCGGTCGAAGACCGCCTCCGACTCCAGCGCCTCGAACGAGAACTGCTCCCCGGCGTCCCCTGTTTCTTCGTCTTGCTCCTTGTTCGCCTCGTCCATCTCCTTCTCGGACTCGGCGTACGGGTCCTCCTCGCCGTCCTTCTTCGGCTTGTCCAGGACGTGGTCGCGCTCGACCTCCATCTCGTTGGCGAAGCCGAGCAGCATCGGGACGGTGGGCAGGAAGACGGACGCGGTCTCGCCGCGCTTGCGGGACCGGACGAAGCGGCCGACCGCCTGCGCGAAGAACAGCGGGGTGGAGATCGTGGTGGCGTAGACGCCGACCGCGAGCCGGGGCACGTCCACGCCCTCGGACACCATCCGGACCGCGACCATCCAGCGGTCGTCGGAGTGCGAGAAGTCGTCGATGCGCTGCGAGGCGCCCGCGTCGTCGGAGAGCACCAGGGTCGCGCCCTGGCCGGTGATCTCCCGGATCAGCTTGGCGTACGCCCGGGCCTGCTCCTGGTCGGAGGCGATGACCAGGGCGCCGGCGTCCGGGATGCCCTTGCGGACCTCGGTCAGCCGCCGGTCGGCGGCCCGCAGCACGTTGGGCATCCAGTCGCCGCGCGGGTCCAGCGCGGTGCGCCACGCCTGGGAGACGGCGTCCTTGGTCATCGGCTCGCCCAGCCGGGCCGCGATCTCGTCGCCGGCCTTGGTGCGCCAGCGCATGTTGCCGCTGTAGGAGAGGAAGATGACCGGCCGGACGACGCCGTCGGCCAGCGCGTTGCCGTAGCCGTAGGTGTAGTCGGCGGACGACCGGCGGATCCCGTCGTTGCCCTCCTCGTACGCCACGAACGGGATCGGGTTGGTGTCGGAGCGGAACGGGGTACCGGTCAGCGCCAGCCGCCGGGTCGCCGGCTCGAACGCCTCCAGGCACGCCTCGCCCCACGACTTCGAGTCGCCGGCGTGGTGGATCTCGTCCAGGATCACCAGGGTCTTGCGCTGCTCGATGCGGTTGCGGTGCAGCATCGGGCGGACGCCGACGCCGGCGTAGGTGATCGCGATGCCGTGGTACTCGCGGCCCAGCGGGCCGGCGCTGTACTCCGGGTCGAGCTTGATCCCGATCCGGGCCGCGGCCTCCGCCCACTGCTTCTTCAGGTGCTCGGTCGGCGCGACCACCGTGACCTGCTGCACGACGTGGTGGTGCAGCAGCCACGAGGCGAGGGTGAGCGCGAAGGTGGTCTTGCCGGCGCCGGGCGTGGCCACGGCGAGGAAGTCCTTGGGCTGGGTCTGGATGTAGCGGTCCATGGCCGCCTGCTGCCAGGCACGCAGCTTGTTCGCGGTACCCCACGGGGCCCGCCCCGGGAAGGCCGGGGACAGGTGATGGCTGTTGGTGGCGCTGGTGGTAGTCACGGTCTCCGTCGGCTGAGGTCGGCGATCGGCAACCGCGTCAGCCTACCGGTGCCCCGCTTGCGGCCCGGCGCGGAACGCCCGCTCCCGCCCGGGGGTGGGAGCGAGGTCACATCACGCGCGCGCCGGACCCCGGTCGGCCTTCGGGCGGAGCCGGCCGGCCACCGCCGCACCGGCGGCCGCGACCACCGCCATCGCCGCGAAGACCGCCAGGAAGGCCGCGGGATGGCTCGTCGTCGCGGCGCCCGCGGCATCCGCGGCGCCGGCCGACGCGGTGCCGGCCGCGGCGATCGAACCGCCGCCGAAGGCCGCGAACAGCACCCCGCTGACGCCGACGAAGGCCACGTTGCCGAGTGCGTCGGACATCTGGAGCGAGGAGGAGTTGCTGCCCGCCTCCTCCGGGCGGGAGAGCTTCAACAGCAGCACGCTGCCGCTGGAGATGTTCAACCCCATCCCGAACCCGCCGATCGTCCACGCCACGGCCACCGTCCAGACCGGCACCCCGTCGATCAGCACCAGCGGCACCAGCACGATCGCCGTCGCCAGCAGCGCCATGCCCAGGCCCATCAGCCGCTCGCGGTGGGCGTCCAGGCGGGGGCGACTCTGCACGTACGAGCCGAGCGCCCAGGTCAGGCCGCCGCCGGTGAGCGAGAGCCCGGCCAGGGTGGCGGACAGCCCGCGCTGGGTGACCAACAGCAGCGGGATGAAGCTCTCGGCGGCGACCAGCGCCCCGGCGGCCAACCCGCGCATCAGCACCACCGTCGGCAGCCCGCGGCCCGCCCGGAACGTGCCCCGGGGGAGCAGCCGCACGATGGCCGGGGCCAGCAGCGCCAACCCGGCGGCGGCCGGCAGCAGCGCGAACCAGCTCGGGTGCTGGCCCGCGTACTGCAGCAGCGACGCGCCCACCGCGACCGCCAGGGCCAACAGGCTGCGCCGGCTGGCCAGGATGTGCCGGAGGCCGCCGTCCGGGCCGGGGGCGGTGCGCGGCAGCTTGCGCAGCGCCGGCAGCATCACCGCGAGCGGCAGGAGTATCAGCACGGGTATGGAGAGGAACACCCAGCGCCAGCCGAGGTGTTCGGTGACCGTCCCGGCGACCAGCGGGCCGACGATCACCGGCACCACCCAGGCCGCCGAGAACGACGCCATGACCGAGGGCCGCAGCCGTTCGGGATAGCCGCGGCCGACGACGACGTACAGCGACACCATCGCCAGGCCGCCGCCCAGGCCCTGGACGCCCCGCCCGGCGACGAACATGCCCATGTTCTGCGCCCCGCCGGCGATCACCAGCCCGGCACCGAATGCCGCGATACCGCTGAACAGCGGTGCCAGCGGCCCGCGTCGATCGCTCCACACACCGGAGAGCGCCATCGCGAACAGGCTGGCGGTGAAGAAGGCCGAGAAGGCGAAGGCGTAGAGCCCGATGCCGTCGAGGGCCCTGGCGGCCACCGGCATGGCGGTGTTCACCGCGCTGGCCTCGAAGGCGATGAGGGAGACGACGGAGATGATGCCGAGGGTCAGGGCACGGTGGCGCCGGCCGAGGACACCACCGGAGCCGTCCGGAGGAGAACCGGTAGGCGGGCCGGCGGGCGGGTCGGTGGGCACGGTCCGGCCGCGGGCCTGGTGCGGGCCGTGCTCCGGACCGTGCCCCTGGGGGTCCGTCCGTCGGGGGGTGGTGGCGGTGGGGGGTGCGGCGGTGCTGCCCGTCGCGACCTGGGCGGCCGCGTCCGCGGGGCTCGAAGGATCAGCGGTCATCGGGCCAGCGTAAGGGCCGTAAGGCCGTTGCGCCCCTGTCCGGAGGCGGGGATTCCCTACGCCGTCCGTCCTACGCCACGGGTCCGCCCCGCCCCCGCGACGACGCCCCGCCGCACCACCGCGCGCTCGGGCCCGCCGACTCGTCTCTGCCGCCCCTGAGGCCGCCGTGCCACCGCCCACCGCCCGTTCGTGAACTGCGTGTTGCAGCCTCGTGGCAGCCCGCCCGCCGCCCTTGTCCGGCCCCCCACCCGGCGGCCTAGAGTCGGAAGCACACCGCACCCCGGCCGTGTGCCCGAGTGGTTTAGGGGCTCGCCTGCAAAGCGAGTTACGTGGGTTCGAATCCCGCCACGGCCTCTGACAGTCCCGCAACGCCGCGCGCGGTGCGCGTAACGCCGCGACAGGCAGCGCGCGGGCGCTGCGGCGCAGCCGTCCGACGGCGGCCCCGACGAGCGCGGGGACCGCCGTCCGGCGCGCGCACGCCCTCCGGGCCGCGCCCGCTCCCGTGCTGCCGCCGCCCTCGCCGTTTCCCCCGTGCACCCCGACTCCCCCGTGCACACCGTTTCCCCCGTACATTCCGCCCGCCCCCTCGCTCGGCAGCGTCCGCCGCCGGTCGGCCGTCCGCCGGTCCCCGACCGGCGCCACGCACGAAATCGCGCGCTGGAAAAACCGTAAGTGACGGCACTGACAACGGCCGTGACGGAGAGTGAAGCCGCAGGTCGCGCGCGGGAAGGGCAGAGGCAGCCGCAGCCTCAGCCGCAGCGGCAGGGGCGGGGACGGAGAGGCGCGATCGGGCGCGCCGCGCGGACCGCCGCGGGGCCGCACGACGCGGCGTCACCGCGGCGTCGTCGCAGCCTCGCTACGGCGTCGTCGCGGCCTCGCTACGGCGTCTGCACCGGCTGTGCCACCGCCGCCTGCGGCCGGATCGGCAGCCGGCCGATCGGGCGGCCGGTGGCGGCACGGACCGCCGACGCCACCGCGGCCGGCGAGGTCACCACCGGCACCGCGCTGGCCGCCTTGGCGCCGAACGGGGCGACCACATCGCGGTCCTCGACGAGCTTGACGATCCGGATGTCCGGCGCGTCCAGCGCGGTCGGCAGCGCATACCCGGTCAGGTCGGGGTGGCGGACCTGACCGCGGGTGGTGCGGAGGTTCTCCATCAGCGCGGCGCCCAGGCCCTGGGTGACCCCGGCCTCGATCCGGGCCCGCAGCTGGCGCGGGTTGAGCACCCGGCCGACGTCCTGGGCCACGGTCATCTCCACCACCCGGACGGTACCCAGCTCGATGTCGACGTCGGCGACGCAGCGGATGGCGCAGAACGCCAGGCCGACGAAGGCGTCGCCCTGCCCGGTCTCGTCCAGCGGTTCGGTGGGGTGCGGCCGGCACTGGGCGGTGGCCCACAGTTCCTTGCCGTCCAGCGCCTCGGCAACGGTGGTGCTGAGCACCCCGTCGTACGAGGTGATCTTGCCGTCGGCGATCTGCAGCAGCTCGGTGGACATCCCGAACTTGTGGGCCAGCGGCTGCAGGAGCTGGGTGCGGACCATCTTCGCGGCCCGCTCGACGGCGCCGCCGGAGACCCAGGTGTGCCGGCCGTGGCAGGCCCGGCCGGCCGGGGGCTGGTCGGTGTCCACGCCCGCGACGTGCACCTCGTCGACGCCCAGGGTCTCCTGGACGATCTGCCGGGCCAGCGTGGAGAACCCGGAACCGGTCTCGACCGCGGCGCAGATGACGGTGGCGACGGAGCCGCTGACCTTGACGGTCGCGGTGGACACCTCGTCGGCCCCCTCCGCGCCGAGCATGTGCACCATGCCCAGGGCGTAGCCGACGCCGCGCCGGACCGCGCCCGGCTCACCCGCGCCCTCGGGACCGCCCGGCAGCAGCCACTCCGCCTCGGGGGTGTCCTTGGGCAGCTCCGGCAGCGGCGCCTCGGTGACGGCGCGCAGGAGTTCGGCGACCGGGGCGGGGCAGGTGACGGTCTGCCCGGTGGGCAGCAGGTCGCCGGTGGCCATGACGTTGCGCCGGCGGATCTCGTCCGGCTCCAGACCCAGGTGGGCGGCGAGCTTGTCCATCTGGCCCTCGTAGGCGGCGCAGACCTGGAGGGCGCCCTCGCCGCGCATGTGGCCGGACGGCGGGTTGTTGGTGCGCACCGCCCAGCCCTCGACGACGGCGTGCGGGACGACGTACGGGCCGCAGGCGAACGAGACCGCGGCGGCCAGCGCCTCGGCGGAGGTGTCCGCGTAGGCCCCGGCGTCCATCAGGATCTGCGCCTCCACCTTGACCAACTTGCCCTCGGCGTCGGCGTGGTGGCGGTAGCGCAGCAGGGTGGGGTGGCGGTGGGCGTGGGCGAGGAAGGACTCCTCCCGGGTGGCGGCCAGCTTCACCGGGCAGCCCGTACGGAGCGCCAGCAGCCCCAGCGACAACTGGATGCCGGGGTCCTCGCGGTCGCCGGTGGCCCCGGGCACTCCGGTCACCACGACCTTGACCTGCTCCGGTTCCAGGCCGAAGGAGGCGGCGGCCAGGTCGCGGTCGGTGTGCGGGTCGGTGGAGGCGGTGTAGATCTCCACCCCGCCGTCGGGGCGCGGCACCGCGAGGCCGGCCTCGGCCCCGATGGGCGCCGGGTCCTGGCGGCCGATCCGGTAGAAGCCCTCCACCATCACCTCGCCCATCGCCTCGGCGTCGCCGAAGCGGAGCGGGATGTGCCGGATGAGGTTGCCGTCGGGGTGCAACGGCTCCGCCTCGAAGGCGAGTTGGGGGTCGGTGACGGCCTCCAGGACCTCGTAGTCGACCACGATGGCGGCGGCGGCCAGCCGGGCCGTATCGGGGTGGTCGGCGGCCACCGCGGCGATCGGCTCACCGTGGTGACGGACCTCGTCCATGGCGAACACCGGCCGGTCGGCGATGCCCCGGCCGTACCCCTTGTCGCCGGGCACGTCCTCGTGGGTGACGACGGCGCGCACGCCCGGCATCTCCGTGGCGTGCCGGGTGTCCACGGACCGGATCCGGGCCCGCGGGTGCGGGGAGCGCAACACGGCCGCCCACAGCAGGCCCTCGGCCCACAGGTCGGCGGCGTACGGGAAGGTGCCCTCCGCCTTGGCCGCCGCGTCGGCGGACATCAGGGAGACGCCGAGTCCGTGCGACGACGGTTCCACGGGGGCCTGGACACCCGCCGCGGGCGTCGCGGTGACGGCACCGGCGCCGTCGGTGGTACCGCTCATGCCAAGACCTCGCTCCGCTCGCCCTCGCATCCGCGAGGCCCGCACCTTGTGACGAATCGCTCGCTGCGCTTGCTCACCCAGCGCCTCCCGGCTGCGTGTCCGGGTGGTGCGGCGCCCCGTCCATCGGGTCGGCGGGACCCGCCTGGTGGGGAATGCGGGCGGTTTCGACCGGCGCCGCGTCGGCGACGGCGGCCTCGGCGACGTCGCTCGCCTCGGCGCGGGACTTCACGACGTCGGCGACGGCCTCCAGGACACCGCGGTAGCCCGAGCAGCGGCAGAGGTTGCCGCAGAGCGCCTTGCGGGTCTCCAGCTCCGTGGGGGCGTGGTTGCCCTCCAGGAGGTCGTGCACGGTCATCGCCATGCCCGGTACGCAGAAGCCGCACTGGACGGCCCCGGAGGCGGCGAGCGCCTGCTGGACGTCGGAGGGCACGCCGTTGCGCGCGAGCCCCTCGACGGTGCGGACCTCGCTGCCGGCCGCGGTGACGGCAGGCACCAGGCAGGAGGCGACCAGCCGCCCGTCCACCTGGACCGAGCAGGCCCCGCACTCCCCCTGGGAGCAGCCGTCCTTGGCGCCGGCCAGGCCGAGCCGTTCGCGCAGCACGTACAGCAGCGACTCGCCGATCCAGGCGTCCTTGACGGGCCGGTCGATGCCGTTGACGCACAGCATGTAGGACGCCGAGGGGTGTTCGTCGTGCCCGTCGAGGACCGCCGCGGCGTCCGGGACGTCCGGGACGTCCGGGGCCTCGGGAACGGCTGCCTCGGGGGCGGCCGGAGCCTCAGGGGCGGCCGCGGGGGCGTCCTCGGTCCCGTGCGCGGCCGGTCCGGCGGGTGCCGCGGCCTCGGCGGGGACCGGCTCGGCGGCGGGCGCGCCGGCGTCCGTGACGGGCTCCCCCGCAGGGCCGGCGTCCGCGGCGTCCTGAGCGGCGGGGGCGGCCGGCGCGAAGGCGTCGGCGGCGGGCGTCGGCGTCGGGTGGGCGTCCACGGCCTCGGTGGGGGCCTCGGGCGCCGCGGGGGCACCGTGCCCGGTGAAGTCGTCGCCGACCGGCGTGCCGGGCACGGCACCGGGGTCGACGAGCGCACCGACGCTCGCACCATGGGCGGCGTCGATCATGAACTCGCCCGTGGTGTCCGGCTGTTCGCCCTCCACCACCGGGACCGACCAGCCTTCGGCGCCACTCGGGGCGGGCACCTCGGCGGCGGCTTCCCGGCCCGCGGCCCCGTCCTGCCGGTGGGCCGTCTGGCCGGCCGGCGGCCACTGGGCCAGTGCGTCGGCGGGCAGCGACCAGTGGCCGGTGGCACCGCCCGTACCGGCCGCCGCGGCGCCCTGCGCATACGGGTCCTCGGCCGGCGCCGCGAACGGCTCCTCCGCGACACCGCCCTCCCCGGCATCGGCAGCACCGGCGGCATGGCCGGCGTCGACCGCCCCGGCCGACCCGCCGGTGGCGTTGAGCCCGGCGGTGAAGTTCCAGTGTCCGGTGGCGCCGGTCTCCGCGGGGCCGCCCTGGCCCGCGGCCTGGCCGCCCTCGTAGGGCAGGCCGGAGTAGCCGCCGTCCGGGTAGGTCGGGGCGGCGCCGTGGCCGGTCGGCCGGCGGTCGTCGCCGACCAGGTACTCGCCGGACTCCTCCAGGGTGTCGTCGGCCGCCGGGACGGCCCACGTACCGCCCGCCGCCTCCGGGCTGCCGGCGACCGGCCAGTGCACCTGTTCGCCGCCCCACGGCTGGGCGCCCTCGGGCGCGTTGGCCTGGTAGGCCGCGGCGGGGTCGTGGTGCGGTGCGGGCTCCTGCCGCCCCATGTGGTCGGCGTAGCCCGCCGCGGGGTCGGCGTAGCCGGTGGCCGGGTCGGCGAACGGCATCGTCCACTGCCCGGTGGCCGCCGGGTCGGTGCCCGCGTCCGGTACCGGGGGCGCGGCGGAGTGCGCGGGGAACGAGGCCGGCGGGGTGTAGCCGTGGCCGGGGGCGGCCAGCGGGTCGGCGCCCGGCGCGCGGTAACCGGCGCCGTACGCGCCGGTGGTGAAGCCTTCGGGGAGCTGGACGAAGGCGGTCGCCTCCGACTCGTACTCGCCGCCCGGCGGCAGCGGCTGCCAGCCCTGCTCGGGGTGCGGCTGCTGCGGATGACGGTTGTCTGCGTTGCTCACGCGAGCGCCCTCCCAAGTGCGCGGCGGGCCAGGGCTGCCACCGTACGGCGCAGGTGCAGGGCGGCCGGCGGCAGGGCCGCAGGTTCGGAGCCGTCCTGCGGCGGCACCGGGTCGGGGATGCAGGCGGCGGCCACGTAGTCGCCGAAGGCGGCCAGCGCCTCGGGGACCAGGCCGCGTTCGCCGTCCCAGTCGATGAGCGAGGCCACCCACTGCTCGGCCTCCAGGGGGCGCAGCGGCATGGCGGCGACCGCGCCGACCGCGCAGCGCACCGAGCGCCGGGCCGGGTCCAGGACCAGCGCGACGGAGGCGGTGGCGCGGCCGGGGCCGGTGCGCCCGGTGGCCTTGAGGAAGGTCTGCGGGGCGTGCAGCAGCGGAACCCGTACGAAGCCGACGAGTTCCCCGGGGCTCAACATCTCGCGACCGGTGAGCAGGTGGCTGACCGGGATCTCGCGGCGGGCGCCCCCGGGGCCGGCGATGATCACCGTGGCCTCCAGGGCGGCCAGCACCGGGAGGGTGTCACCCGTGGGGGCGCTGGTGACGATGTTGCCGCCGAGGGTCCCGGCGTTGCGGATCTGCGGCGGGCCGGCCGCGCGCGCGGCGGCGGCCAGACCCGGGATCAGGGCGGCGAAGTCGGGACGCCCCATACGGGCGAGGGTGAGGCCGGCGCCGAGCAGCGCATGACCGTCCAGGTACTGCCAGCCGCGGATCTCGCTGATCCGGCCGAGGCCCACCAGGCCCGCGGGTCTGAGGAGTCCGGCGTTGACCGCCGCCATGAGATCCGTGCCGCCTGCGACGGGCACGGCGGCGGGCATGGCGGTGAGTGCCGCCACCGCCTCGTCGAGCGAGGCCGGCAACGTCACCGATTGCGACGCGTGCGGTGCGTGCGTGGTCAACCCAGCTGCCCCTTCCCCGGTGTCCCGGCAGTTCCGCTCCGCCGTACGGTACGTGCTCACGGCCCGGACGTGGCAACTCTGGCACATCTTCGCGGACCCGGTACGCGCGAGGGTCCGCGAAGCGGTGTTCCGTCCTCGAAGAGGGCGCTGGTCCGGTTTCGTCCGCCGATTCCGGTGAACCCGCACCACCGTTCCAGGTCCGGCCGGACGGGCGCCCTCCTTGGGCGCGGGCTCACACGTTTGGGGGCGCCCCGTCGAAGGGGCGTCCGAGGATGCCGGGGCGCTGCTGCCAGGGGAGGGGGCCGCCGGGTGGGCGGTAGTCGACGCCGAGGGCGTCGAGGCGGGCGTAGTGGTCGGCCATCCGCCGGGTGAACTCCGGGTAGTCGCGGGCGGCCGGGGCGGGCAACCGGGACCAGGCGACCTCGGCGAACGCGGCCAGCCGCGGGAAGACCTGGTAGTCCAGGCGCTGCCGGCTGTCCATCGCCTCGCTCCAGGCGTTGGCCTGGGTGCCGAGGATCCGCGCGGCCTGTTCGCCCGTCAGCTCCGGTGGCACCGGCTCGAAACGGTAGACGTCCTCCAGGGTCCGCACGTAGCCGATCGGCACCGGCTCGTCGGCGGAGGCGTGCTGACGGTGGTCCAGATACACCTGCTGCTCGGGGCACATGACGACGTCGTGCCCGGCCTTGGCCGCGGCGACCCCGCCCGCGTACCCGCGCCAGGAGGAGACCGCGGCCCCCTCCGCCAGGCCCCCTTCGAGGATCTCGTCCCAGCCGATGAGCCGTCGGCCGCGGGCGGTCAGCCAGCGGTCGAAGTGCCGGATGAACCAGCTCTGGAGGCCGTCCTCGCCGTCCAGCGACAGCGCGGCGATCCGGGCCTGCGCGGCGGGCGAGGCCCGCCACTGGTCCTTGGGGCACTCGTCGCCGCCGAGGTGCACGAAGGACGACGGGAAGAGTTCGAGGACCTCCTCCAGCACGTGCTCGTAGAAGCGCAGGGTGCTGTCAGTGGGCGCCAGTACGTTGGGATTGACGCCCCAGGTGTCCCAGACCTTCAAGGAGGTGGTGTCGATGACGTCGGTGTTGCCGAGCTCCGGGTATGCCGCGATGGCGGCCTGCGAGTGCCCGGGGATATCGATCTCGGGGACGACGGTGATCTGCCGCGCGGCGGCGTAGGCGACGATCTCGCGGATGTCGTCCTGGGTGTAGTGGCCGCCGTGCGGGCGCGGGTCCCACAGCGGCGAGTCGCGGTGGCCGAGCTTGCTGCGCTCGCGCCAGGCACCGATCGCGGTCAGCTTCGGATAGCGGCGGATCTCCAGCCGCCAGCCCTGGTCGTCGGTGAGGTGGAAGTGCAGGACGTTCAGCTTGTGGGCGGCCATCAGGTCGAGGTAGCGCAACACCCCGTCCTTGGGCAGGAAGTGCCGGGCGACGTCCAGCATCAGGCCGCGCCAGCGGAAACGGGGGGCGTCCTCGACGGTCTGCTCCGGCAGGCCCGGCGTGCGCCCCGGGTCGAGCGGCGCGCTCCGGAAGGCGGCGGGGCCGAGGAGCTGACGGAGCGTCTGTGCGCCCCAGAAGACACCGGCCGGGCCGCCTCCGGTGACGCGCACGCCCCAGTGGGCGTCGGCGTCGAGCCGATAGCCCTCCTCCGGGAGGGCCGGGTCGAGGGCCAGTGTCAGGGTGTCCGGTGCGTCGGCGGGGCCGGGCGGCAGCGGCAGAGCGAAGGCGGCGCCGAGGGTGCCGCGCAACCAGCGGGCGGTGTCCTCGGTGCCGGGGGCGGCGGCCAGCGCGGTCTGCGCACCGAGCCGTACGGTCCGGGGGCGGGCCCCGGCGTCGCCCAGGTCGCGGCTCAGCGGTGCCGGGATCAGACCCGTGGGGGGAGCGGTCTCCAGAGCTGTCATCACGTCAGTCTTCACCGCGCCGCCGCGGGGAGAAACCCGCGCCTGCCGGCCCGTGCCGAAGAGCGCGCCGCCCGGGGGCCGGGACGGCGGCACACGGGCCGGGCACGGCGACGGGCCCGGGCCCACGAGGGACCCGGGCCCGTGCAGGCCCTGGGCGCGGAGCGGCGGGCCGGGGCGCCGGGCCCAGCGGGCGGGCGCCGCGGCCGGCGGTTACTTCTTGCCGCCGTCCTTGTCCTTGTCGCCACCGGCGCCCATGGACTCGAAGATCTCCTTGCACAGCGGGCAGACCGGGTACTTCTTCGGGTCGCGACCCGGGACCCAGACCTTGCCGCAGAGCGCCACGACGGGGGTGCCGTCGAGCGCGCTCGCCATGATCTTGTCCTTCTGGACGTAGTGGGCGAAGCGCTCGTGGTCGCCGTCGCCGTGCGACACCTGCGGTGTCGGCTCTACGAGGGTCCCCGTACCTGCCCCGCGCTCGGGCTCAAGAGTGCTCATAACTGCCAAGGGTACTCACGCGCGGCGCGGGTCGGGAGCGTCGGCCCGCCACCAGATGCACCAACAGTCCCAGGGCCGCGACCCCGGCCGCCGCCCAGGGCAGCGCGGCCGGCGTCAGCCCCGCGGCCAGGGCCAGCCCGCCGAGCGCCGAGCCGACCGCGCTGCCCAGATAGAGCGCGGAATTGTTCAGCGCGAGGGCGACGGTGCCGCGCTGCGCGCTGGCCTGGAGCAGCCGGTGCTGCTGCGGCACCTGGAACGCCCAGCCCGCCGCGCCCCAGGCCACCAGCGCGACCACCGCACCGGGCAGCGCCACCGCCGCCAGGGTCGGCAGCAGGGCCTGGGCCGCGGTGACCACCAGCAGAATCACGCCGGCCAGCAGCCGCACCCGTCCGGTCCGGTCCACCAGCGGCCCGGCCAGCACGCTCCCCAGCACACCACCGGCGCCCCAGGCCCACAGATACGGGGCGACCTCGTGGACGCCGCCGGCCGCGGCCAGCACCGGCGCGAGGTAGGTGTAGAGGCCGAGGCTGGCCACCGCGGCGAGGAAGGACACCGCGACCACCGGCGCCACCGCGCGGTCGGCGATGGCCGTCAGCCGGGCCCGTACCGGGACGGCGGGCCCCGCGGGCACCTGCGGCAGCAGCGCCGCCAGCCCGCCGAGCGCGACCGCGCCCAGCGCGGTGACCAGCCAGAGCGTGGCCCGCCAGCCGGTGTGCTCGGCCAGCAGCACCCCGATCGGCACGCCCAGCACGGTGCCCGCGCTCATCCCGCCCATGACCAGCGCCAGCGCCCGGCCGCGCTTCTCCTCCGGGACCAGTGCGGCGGCGGCCGCGGTGGACAGCGCGGAGTAGACCCCGGCGCCGGCGCCCGCGACGACCCGGGCGGCGAGCAGCGCGCCCAGCGACGGGGCCAGCGCGGTCAGGCCGTTGCCGACGGTGAAGACGGCCAGCGCCGCCAGGATCAGCAGCCGGGGCCGCACGCCGGAGAGCAGCCCGGCGACCAGCGGCGCGGAGATCGCGTAGGCCAGCGTGAAGACCGTCACCAGCTGGCCGGCGAGGGACACCCGGGTGCCGATGTCCGCGGCGAGGACCGGTAGCAGCCCCGCCATCACATAGGCGTCCAGGCCGAGGGTGAACGCCCCCAGCGTCAGCAGCCAGACCTTGCGCACCGTGCTCATCTCCCCTGGTGGTCCGGGAGGCGCCGGGGACCGTCCCCGGCCCCGGGACGGACCGACGCGGGGAAACGTAGGCAGTCTCCGGATAGCCGGGGAAATGCTCGGACGGAGCACTTATGCTGGGGCGACATGAATGGTGTCCGCGATACCCAGGACGGCGCCGGCATCCAGGACGGCGCCGACGGCCAGGACCGCGCCGCGACGGGGTCGGCCCACGACGACGCCCCCGACCCCACGTCCGACCCCGCGTCCGGCGACGCCGACTGGCTCGCCGACCCGGCCCTCGACGGCGTCGAACTCCGGCACCTGCGGGGCTTCCTCGCCGTCGCCGAGGAGCGCAGCTTCACCCACGCCGCGGCCCGGCTGCGGACCGGCCAGCCCGCGCTGACCCGGGCCGTCCGGGCCCTGGAGGCCACGCTCGGCGTCCGGCTGCTGGACCGGACGACCCGGCGGGTCGCCCTCACCGACGCCGGCCGCCGCCTCTACACCGACCTCGCCCCGCTGCTCCCCCGGCTCGCCGCCGCGCTGCGCTCCCCCGCCGGGCCGGGGGAGCTGCGACTGGGCTTCACCTCGCTGCTGCCGGCCGCCTGCCGCACGCTGGTCACGGAGTTCAGGGCGGCGACCGGCGCCAGGGTCCGGCTCGTCCGCCGGGACACCCCGCTGGCCGGGCTGGAGACCGGGGAGTCGGACATCGTGGTGCTCCGCGGCGAGGTGCCGCGGGACGCCGGGCTGCGCACCGCGCTGCTGTTGCAGGAACCGCGGGTGGCCGCCGTGCCGCGGGCCGGCGCCCCGGAGGGCCTGGCCCACCGGCGGGTGCTGGACTGGGCCGAGCTGGCGGAGCTGCCGCTGGTGGTCAACACCGTCACCGGCACCACCCGGCCCGAGCTCTGGCCCGCCGACCGGCGCCCCCAACTCGCCTGCACCGCGGACAACTTCGACGAGTGGCTGGAGGCGGTCGCGGCCGGGCACGGGGTCGGGGTGGCCCCGGAGAGCGTGGCCGAACGGCACCCGCACCCCCAGATCCGCTACGTCCGGCTGAAGAACGCGCCGCCGGTGCCCGTGCGCCTGGCCCTGCCGGCCCGCGACGCCCATCCGCTGGCCGAGCGCTTCTTCACCCTGGGCGGACAGCGCCGCCGCTGACGCCCACAGGGGCACTCCGGCGCGCGCCGGAGCGGCGCTACGACGCCACCGCCGGCACCCCGCCCCGGTCCCCGGTCAGCCCCAGGTCGGCGGCGAACGCCAACGCGGCCTCCGGGCGGACCTCGTACCAGCAGTCCGGGCCGCAGACCGCGTCCAGCAGCGCGGAGACGTCCGCCGCGCCGACCGTGCGGGCCGCGGCGGACGCGATGAAGGCGCGGACCGTCTCGGCGGGGTGGACGTCGGTCTCCGTGAGGGCCACCAGGTGCTCGGTGATCTCCCGCACCGCCGCATCACCGGGCGCCGCCCAGCTCAGCGCCATCTCCAGGCCGTCGTCCGGCATCGTCGCGGGATACGGGGCGCGGGCCCAGACGCCGTCCTCGTACCAGTAGGCGAAGCCGAGGAGGTTGCCCTGGGCGTCGTCGCGCAGCTGCTCCCAGGGCAGCCATGCGGGGCCGCCGGCCAGGAAGTCGATCTGCCTGTCGCCGCTGTGCGTGTAACTCCCGTCGGAGTCCTGGCCGCAGAGCAGGGCCCGGCCGTCGTCGTACAGCTTCAGCCGCCACCAGTACGAGCCGCCGCAGTTCCAGCAGGCCAGGCCGCCCGGCCCCCAGGAGTACTCGTCCCCGTCGTTCATGGCCGCGGCCACCACCGCCAGCGTCGCGGCCCGTGCCCACAACTGCTCGGGATGGTCCAGGTCCTCGGGCACGCTCGGCCTGTGCATGGTGCTCTCCCCCGTCCGATCGGCGCGACCGCGCCCTTGCGTCCGCGCAGCGTTCCTGGCACTCCGAACGATAGCGACGGGGTCTGACAATTCCCCATGACGAAGCCGTCACAAAATGCGCCGGTGAGCGCCCGGGCGCACTCCCCGGCGCACGAGCCCCCGGCACGCGCGGCGCGGCGACGCCCGGTGCGGTCCGGCGGCTCAGTTCAACGACGGGTCGTCGGGGTAGGTGGCCACCATCGCCAGCTCGTTGCGCTGCCGGCGCAGCACGGCCCGCCACAGCTGCTCCGGATCGGGCGAGGAGACGTCGCCCGGCTCCGACTCGACGACGTACCAGGCCCCCTCCACCAGCTCGTCCTCCAACTGGCCGGGCCCCCATCCCGCGTACCCGGCGAAGATCCGCAGGCTGCCGAGGACCGCGGCGAGGAGCTCCGGCGGCGCCTCCAGGTCCACCAGGCCGATCGCGCCGTGCACCCGGCGCCAGCCCAGGGGCTCGTCCCCGGGCCCGGCGCCCTCCGCTGTGTCCGTGACCGGGGCGCCGGCCGTCCCGCCGTCCGCGCCGCCGGTGCGGGGGCCGCTCCCCGGGGACGGGGCGCCCTCGCCGGACGGCCCGCCGCCGGGCACCACGGCCACCCCGAGCGCCGAGTCCAGCGAGACCGGGCCGCCCTGGAAGACCACCCCGGGCTCCCCCGCCAGCTCGGCCCAGGGGGCGAGGATGTCGGCGACGCCGACCGGTGTGGGACGGTTGAGGATCACGCCGAGGGACCCCTCCTCGTCGTGGTCGAGGAGGAGCACCACCGCGCGGTCGAAGTTCGGGTCGGCGAGCGCGGGTGTGGCGACGAGCAGTCGCCCTGTGAGCGAGGACACCTCGGTCATGGCCACATGATCCCGCACTTCCGGCCCGAAGGGGGAGTCAACGCCCGAACCTGCTGGGAGAGCAGGGTGGGCGTACGGCGGCAGGCCCCGGCGCACGGACTTCGGACCGAATGACCCATTCGCGACATTCGCCGCATTAGACATAAAGAGTGATGACGAATCACAGGGGGACCGTAGCGGAGCGTGTTGTGACAAAGCCATTACATGCCCGGAGCGGGGGCACCGCCACGGGCACCCCCTCTCCCGCCCTTACCATTTCTGGTGGCCCAGACCGACTCCAGGAACGCGAGATCCATGACCGTCTCTACTGACGACGTACTGCTTGTCCACGGCGGCACCCCGCTGGAGGGCGAGATCCGGGTTCGCGGCGCGAAGAACCTTGTGCCCAAGGCCATGGTCGCCGCCCTGCTGGGCAGTGGTCCGAGCCGGCTGCGCAACGTTCCCGACATCCGGGACGTCCGCGTGGTGCGCGGGCTGCTCCAGCTGCACGGCGTCACGGTGCGCCCGGGCGACGAGCCCGGCGAGCTGGTCCTGGACCCCTCGCACGTGGAGAGCGCCAACGTCGCGGACATCGACGCGCACGCCGGTTCGTCGCGCATTCCGATCCTGTTCTGCGGCCCGCTGCTGCACCGGCTGGGTCACGCCTTCATCCCCGGTCTGGGCGGCTGCGACATCGGCGGCCGGCCGGTGGACTTCCACTTCGACGTGCTCCGCCAGTTCGGCGCGAAGATCGAGAAGCGCGCCGACGGCCAGTACCTGGAGGCGCCGCAGCGGCTGCGCGGCACCAAGATCCGGCTGCCGTACCCGTCGGTCGGCTCGACCGAGCAGGTGCTGCTGACGGCCGTGCTGGCCGAGGGCGTCACCGAGCTGTCGAACGCCGCCGTGGAGCCCGAGATCGAGGACCTGATCTGCGTCCTGCAGAAGATGGGCGCGATCATCTCCATGGACACCGACCGGACGATCCGGATCACCGGTGTGGACAAGCTCGACGGCTACACCCACCGCGCCCTCCCGGACCGCCTGGAGGCCGCCTCCTGGGCGTCCGCGGCGCTGGCCACCGAGGGCAACATCTACGTCCGCGGCGCGCACCAGCGCTCGATGATGACGTTCCTGAACACCTTCCGTAAGGTCGGCGGCGCCTTCGAGATCGACGACGAGGGCATCCGCTTCTGGCACCCGGGCGGCTCGCTCAACGCCATCGCCCTGGAGACCGACGTCCACCCCGGTTTCCAGACCGACTGGCAGCAGCCCCTGGTGGTCGCGCTGACCCAGGCGTCGGGCCTGTCGATCGTGCACGAGACGGTCTACGAGTCCCGGCTGGGCTTCACCGAGGCGCTCAACCAGATGGGCGCACACATCCAGCTCTACCGCGAGTGCCTGGGCGGCTCCGCCTGCCGCTTCGGCCAGCGCAACTTCCTGCACTCCGCGGTCGTCTCCGGCCCCACCAAGCTGCAGGGCGCCGACCTGGTCATCCCCGACCTGCGCGGTGGCTTCTCGTACCTGATCGCGGCGCTGGCGGCGCAGGGCACCTCCCGGGTGCACGGCATCGACCTGATCAACCGCGGCTACGAGAACTTCATGGAGAAGCTCGTGGAACTGGGCGCGAAGGTGGAGCTGCCGAACCACAACCCGCGCGGCTGATCCCCGCTCGTCCCCGAGGGCGCCGTACGGTCACGTCGACCGTGCGGCGCCTTCGCCGTACCCGGGCAGCACCACGGCGGGCCGGGTCCCGGGTGTGCGGCCCTCCGAAGGCCCCTGGACAGGCCGTACGCGGGCATACGAAAAGGCGGCCACCCCCCGGAGGGGTGGCCGCCTTTCATGCCGTGGCAAGGGCCTTACTTGCCCTTGGCGGCTTCCTTGAGCTTCGAGCCCGCGGAGACCTTGACGCTGTAGCCGGCCGCGATCTGGATCGGCTCACCGGTCTGCGGGTTGCGCGCGGTGCGAGCGGCACGGTGGGTGCGCTCGAAGGTCAGGAAGCCGGGGATGGTGACCTTCTCGTCGCCCTTGGCGACGACCTCGCCGACGGTCTCGGCGAGCGCGGCCAGAACGGCGTCGGCGTCCTTGCGGGTCACCTCGGCGCGATCGGCCAGTGCGGCCACCAGCTCACTGCGGTTCATGTATGTACTCCCGTGTTCTTCTTGCCAATGCGGCGTGAGATCGAAGCCGATGCTGCCAGGGCCCTCGGACGGCCCACCGAACCGGGTCCGTCCTTCAGCTCCCTCGCGCCTGAGGTCCCCCTGGACAATGTCCTTGGGAGAGCATCCTGCCCCCACCTGCGGCGGTAAAGCCAATCCGGCACCCTGGAGGGTCACTCGACACCCTATGGGGGGCCTGCTGAGGGCAGGTCCTGCGACGCGCCGTCTCAGATCTCCGTGGCAGTCGTCACAGCATCGCCCGCGGCCTTCGCCGCGTCGCGCACCGCGCCGGCCACCGCGCCCGCGACCTTCTCGTTGAAGACGCTGGGGATGATGTAGTTCGCGTTGAGCTCGTCGTCCAGCACGACATCGGCGAGAGCGCCGGCCGCGGCCAGCATCATCTCGGTGTTCACCGTACGCGAGGCGGCGTCGAGCAGGCCGCGGAAGACCCCGGGGAACACCAGGACGTTGTTGATCTGGTTGGGGAAGTCGGAGCGGCCGGTGGCGACGACGGCGGCGGTCTGCCGGGCGAGGGCCGGGTCGACCTCCGGGTCGGGGTTGGCGAGGGCGAACACGATCGCGCCGTCGGCCATCCGCGCCACGTCGTCACCGTCGAGGACGTTGGGGGCGGAGACGCCGATGAAGACGTCGGCGCCGACCACGGCCTCCTTGAGGGTGCCGGTGATGCCGTCGGGGTTGGTGTTGTCGGCGATCCAGCGCAGCGCCGAGTCGGGGTCGGCGTCGACCAGGTCGGCGCGGCCCGCGTGCACCACGCCGTGGATGTCGGCGACCACCGCGTGCCCGACACCGGCGGCCAGCAGCAGCTTGAGGATGGCGGTACCGGCCGCGCCGGCGCCGGACATCACGACCCGGACGTCCTCGATCTTCTTGCCGACGACCCGCAGCGCGTTGGTGAGCGCGGCGAGCACCACGATGGCGGTGCCGTGCTGGTCGTCGTGGAAGACCGGGATGTCCAGGGCCTCGCGCAGCCGGGCCTCGATCTCGAAGCAGCGGGGCGCGGAGATGTCCTCCAGGTTGATGCCCGCGAAGCCGGGGGCGATGGCCTTGACGATCTCGACGATCGCGTCGGTGTCCTGGGTGTCCAGGCAGATCGGCCAGGCGTCGATGCCGGCGAAGCGCTTGAAGAGGGCCGCCTTGCCCTCCATGACGGGCAGGGCGGCCTTGGGGCCGATGTTGCCGAGGCCGAGGACCGCGGAGCCGTCGGTGACCACGGCGACGCTGTTGCGCTTGATGGTGAGCCGGCGGGCGTCCTCGGGGTTGTCGGCGATGGCCTGGCAGACCCGGGCGACGCCGGGGGTGTAGACCATGGACAGGTCGTCGCGGTTCCGGATGGGGTGCTTGGACGACATCTCGATCTTGCCACCGAGGTGCATCAGGAAGGTCCGGTCGGAGACCTTGCCGAGCGAGACGCCCTCGATGCCGCGCAGCTGGGAGACGATCTCCTGGGCGTGCGCGGTGGAGGTCGCGGCGATCGTGACGTCGATCCGGAGTTTCTCGTGGCCGGACGCGGTCACGTCGAGGCCGGTGACCGACCCGCCGGAGGACTCCACGGCCGTGGTGAGCTGGCTGACGGCGGTGCCGCTCGCTGGGACTTCCAGTCGCACCGTCATCGAATACGAGACGCTAGGCGCCGTTGCCATGGCCGACTTCCTCTGCTTTCCCTGGTTTGGCTCTAAGCGGCCCCGGGTCTCAGGGGTGCCCGAGCCGGAGCGCGTTGTTCGATCGTCCCACCTACCAGCCGGTACACGGTAACCAGCCACAAATTCCGGAAAGACTCTTCCACCATACGAGAGTTGACCTGGAGAGCGGAACCCCCCTCGGTGTCGCGAACCGGCCAAGGCGCGCCCCCGGCACCGGCGCAGGGGAAAACGGGGGGCGAATCAGGGGGGAGCCACGAGGAGACCGGCGGGAGAAGCCAGGGGGAAACCGGTGGGAGAACGACCGCGGGCGCCCCTCCCGAAGGAGGGACGCCCGCGCCGTTGGTTCATGACACCGACCCGCCATGCTCGCCTCGCGGCAAGTGGTCGCTCGTAGCGACGATGGTTGGGCCCGGGGGCTTGGATCGAGCCGGTGCCGCCACCAAGGCTAACAAACCATCCCGGCAAGCGAATCCCGTCCCGCGCGACTGATTTCACAACCCCTCGGATGGCAGCACGCCCGCCGGTGCGGCGGTACGCCCGCGCAGGGGCGCACCGCCGGGGACCGGGGCCGGGCCCGGGGCGGACACGAACTAGTCGCGCAGCAGATCCGGTACGCCGTCGGCGTCCGGGTCGTCCGCGGCGGCGGAGAGCACGGTCAGCTGCTGGGTGGCCCGGGTCAGGGCGACGTAGAGCACCCGCAGGCCGGCCGGGGACTCGTCGGCGATCTCGGCGGGCGAGACCACCAGGGTGGCGTCGTACTCCAGGCCCTTGGCCTCCAGGGAGCCCAGCGCCACCACGCGGTCGCCGAGCCCGGCCAGCCAGGCGCGGGCCTGCTCGCGGCGGTGCATCGCCACCACGACGCCGACCGTGCCCTCGACCTCGGCCAGCAGCCGTTCGGCCTCGGCGACCGCGGCACGGGCCAGTGCCGCTTCTGCGGCACCGCGCGTGCCGGGCGCCCCGTCCACGACGCCGAAGCGCGGCTCCAGGCCGGTGGAGCGGACCGCCCTGGGCGACGGGGTGCCGGGCATGGCCAGCGCCAGCACCTTGGACGCCAGCTCCGCGATCTCGGCCGGGTTGCGGTAGTTCACGGTGAGCGTGAAGCGCCGGCGCGGGCGGGTGCCGAGCGCCTCGTCGCGGGCCTCGGCGGCCTCGTCCGGGTCCGACCAGGAGGACTGCGCCGGGTCGCCGACCACGGTCCAGGTGGCGTGCCGGCCGCGGCGGCCCACCATCCGCCACTGCATCGGCGTCAGGTCCTGGGCCTCGTCGACGATGATGTGGGCGTAGTCGGCGCGCTCCTCCTCCAGCCGCTCGCGGCGGCCGGAGCGGCCGGCCGAGAGCCGGTCCGCGTAGGTGGTCAGCTCCTCCAGGCCGGTCAGCTGGTCCAGCGGGTCGGCCTCGCGCGGGCGGGCCGGTCTCGCCGGGGCGCCCAGGATCTGCTGGAGCTCGTCCAGCAGCGCGACGTCGTGCACCGACAGCGGGCCCCGGCCGTCGCCGCCCAGCCGCCGCAGCGAGCGGGCGAGTTGACGCACCTCGCGGGGGTTGAGCAGACGGCGCGCCCAGCGGCCCAGGCGGCGCTCGTCGGCCATCGCGGCCAGCACCCCGCGCGGGGTGAGTTCCGGCCACCAGGCGTCCAGGAACTCCTGGAACTCCGGCTCGGTGACGAGGTCCTCGTCGAAGCCCTGGCGGACCTCGGCGGCCAGCTCCGGGTCCGGGTAGCGGCGGGCGGCGCCGGACTTGGCCCACAGGGCGTCCAGGATCAGCCGGCGGGCGCGCGGGCGCAGCAGGTTGACCGGGGCGGTGCCGCCCAGCGCGGACTGCCGGATGGCGCGCAGCTCGGCCTCGTCCAGTTCGAGCCGGGCGCCGAACGCGACGACCCTCAGGCGGGTCGGCGGGACCGGGGCGGCGGCCGGGGCGTCCGTCCCCGCGGCGAGGTCCTCCAGGGACAGCTGGGCGTCCTCCGCGGTGCGGGCGCGCGGCGGGGCGGCCGGGGCCGCCGCCTCCAGCGCCCCGCGGGCGGCCTTGCGCAGCAGCTTCTGCATCCGCGCCGAGCCCTTGACGCGGGAGACCGCGGGCGGGTCGTAGGCGGTCGCCTCGGCGCCCTCGACGAGCGAGCCGAGCGCCCGGATGGCGACCTGCCCCTCCTCGCCGAGCGACGGCAGCACGCCCTCGGTGTAGGAGACCAGCAGCGGCGTCGGGGAGACGATCAGGATGCCGCCGGCGTAGCGGCGGCGGTCCTGGTAGAGGAGGTAGGCGGCGCGGTGCAGGGCGACCGCGGTCTTGCCGGTGCCCGGCCCGCCCTCGACCTCGGTGACGGAGGCGGCGGGGGCCCGGATCACCATGTCCTGTTCGGCCTGGATGGAGGCGACGATGTCCCGCATGGTGTGGCTGCGGGCCCGGCCCAGCGCGGCCATCAGTGCGCCGTCGCCGATCGCCGGCAGCTCCTCGCCGTTCAGGGTGGCGGTGACCTCCGGGCGCATCAGGTCGTCCTCGACGCCCAGCACCCGGCGGCCCTTGGAGCGGATCACCCGGCGGCGGACCACCCGGCCGGGGGCGACCGGGGTGGCGCGGTAGAAGGGCGCGGCGGCCGGCGCCCGCCAGTCGATGACCAGCGGCGAGTAGTCGGCGTCCAGGACCCCGAGGCGGCCGATGTGCAGCGTCTCGGCGATGGCGGCGCGACCGTCCTGGATCACGCCGTCGGCGGGCTCGACGGAGGTGTAGGCGCCGTCCGGGCCCTTCTTGCCGTCCTTGCCCAGGAGCAGGTCGATCCGGCCGAAGAGGAAGTCCTCGTACTCGGAATTGAGACGGTGGAGATGGACGCCGGCCTGGAAGACCTGGGCGTCGCGTTCGGCGAGCGCGCCGGGCGTGCCGACCTGGCCGCGCTTGGCGGCGTCGTCCATGAGGAACTCCGCCTCGTGGATCTTCTCCTCGAGACGCCGGTAGACGAGGTCGAGATGCGTCTGCTCGGCCTCGATCTCACGGTCCCGAACGGAATCCGGTGCGTGGTCCGGTGCGTGCGTGGCGTTGTGCGCGGCCACCCAAGCCCCCTTCTGCTGTGCGTAGGGCAGCCGTCAACCGTACGCGAACCCGGCACCGCGCGCACCTGGAGAGACGGACAAAACTGGACGGAGCCGGTCGGATGTTGCCTCAGAACACGGTTCGTACGGGCGGGTCCGGTCGCCCGGCCCGTCCGGCCCGCTGCCGGTGCCGGGCCACCCGGGCGCGGTTGCCGCAGACCTCGCTGGAGCACCAGCGACGGCGCCGGCCGCGCGAGGTGTCCAGATAGACCAGCCCGCAGCCCTCGCCGGCACATTGCCGCAACTGCCCGCGCACCACGGGGTCGGTGAGCAGCGCGACAGCGTCCCGGGCCACCACCGCCAACAGCCCGGCACAGTCGGGCGGCCCGGCCAGGGCGCCGGCCAGCGCACCGTCCGGGCCGCGGACGGCCTGCACCGCGGGCGGCGGGGCGGCCCCGGCCGCGGCGTTCAGCAGCACCAGGTCACAGGCGGCGGCCCGGCCGCGCAGTTCGGCGCGGACGATCCGGCCCAGCACCTCGCGCAGCGCCCGGAAGCGGGCGACCCAGCAGGCGTCGACCGCGTCCAGCGCGGCGCCGGGCGGCACCACCCCCGCACCGGTCAGCCAGGCGGCCAACGGCCCGGGGCCGGTGAGCCGTTCGACGGCGGCCGGGGCGCCGGCGGCGGTGGCCACCAGGTCCAGGCAGATCCGCCCGCAGTCGAACCGGAGGCCGTAGAGGGCTGCCATGTGCCTGTCACTCCTCGGGAACGGACACGGGAAACACGGGAAAGGGGGCGGAGGGGGCGTACGGGAGCGCTCCCAGGGTGCCCGGCCGCGCCGCTCCCCGGAACCCCACGGACGACGCGCGGCCCATCCGCGCCGGCCGCGGGATGGGGCGGGACGGGGCGGCGGGCACCGGCACGACGGAGCGGCGCGCCGCCCACCACCTAGACACCCCATGTAGACACCCCATGTAGATATCGCGCGTATACATCTGCTGTATAGTCCGCCGCATGTCGCCCTCTCCGCTGCTCAAGAACCGCGCCAGCCTGACCCACAAGCTCGGTTACGCGGTCCGCAACCCCGCCCGGATCGCCCCGTACGTCAAGCGCACCGCCCGCGACACCTGGCTGCGCCTCAAGCACCCCGACCACGTCGCGTACTACCGCGCGGTGATGGCCTCCGACACCAGCCGCAACCCGGAGGCCGCGGTCGGCAGCCGCAGCCACCAACGCTGGCTGGCGCTGGGCGAGATGCAGTTCGACTACCTGGTGGAGCACGGGCTGCGGCCCGGGCACCGGATGCTCGACATCGGCTGCGGCAACCTGCGCGCCGGCTGGCGCTTCATCGCCCACCTGGACGCCGGCCACTACTACGGCATCGACATCTCGCCCGACATCCTGATAGCCGCCAAGCAGACCCTGACGACCTACGAGCTCCAGGACAAGCTCCCGCACCTGACGATCACCCAGGACCTCAAGCTGGAGTTCCTGCCGTCCGCGCACTTCGACGTCGTCCACGCGCACAGCGTCTTCTCGCACTCGCCGATCCACGTCATCGACGAGTGCCTGGCGCACGTCGGCCGGATCCTGGCGCCCGGCGGGTTCTTCGACTTCACCTTCGACCGCACCGAGGGCACCGAACACCAGGTGCTGCGGGAGGACTTCTACTACCGGACCGAGACCCTGCTGCGGCTGGCCCGCAAGCACGGGCTCCAGGCGCGGTTCATGGAGGACTGGGAGTCCCGGCCGCACGGCCAGTCCAAGATCCGGGTGACCAACCCGGCCTGAGGGAGCCGGGACGGGCCGCGGGACGGAGGACGGGGCGGACGGACGGGAAGGTGGCGGCAGACCCTGGCTAGGCCGTGCCGTCGCCGTACTTCTCGGTGTCCGCCGGGGCGTCCAGCGCCAGCCGGTAGCCGCGCTTGACCACCGTCTGGATCAGCCGGGGCTCGCCCAGCGCCGTCCGCAGCCGCGCCACCGCGGTCTCCACCGCGTGCTCGTCCCGGCCCGTGCCCGGCAGCGCCCGCAGCAGCTCGCCGCGGGCCACCACCCAGCCGGGGCGGCGGGCCAGGGCGCGCAGCAGCGCCATCCCGGCGGGCGGCACCGGCCGCAGCCCGCCGTCCACCACCGCGGCCCGGCCGCGGATCTCCAGCCGCCGCCCGGCGACCGGCAACGGCGGCACCCGGCCCGGGAGTTCCCGGCACAGCAGCTGCACCAGCGGCCCCAGCCGGAAGCGCTCCGGCTGCCGGGTGGGTACGTCCAGCGCCTCCAGCGGCAGCGCCGTCACCGGCCCCACGCACGCCACCAGCACGTCCTGCCGGAGCGCGGCCAGCAGCTCCGGCTGGATGCCGCGCTCGGCGGCCCGGCGCAGCAGCGACGCGGCGGCCGGCGCGCTGGTGAAGGTCACCGCGTCCAGGCCGCGCGCCAGCACCGCGTCCAACAGCCGGTCCACCGGCCCGAGGTCGGCCGGCGGCATCCACCGGTACACCGGCACCCCGATCACCTCCGCGCCACCGGCCCGCAGCGCCTCGACGAACCCCGGCAGCGGCTCCCCGTGCAGCTGAACGGCGACCCGCCGTCCGGCGACGCCCTGCGCCAGCAGCCGGTCGAGGACCTCGGCCATCGACTCCGAGGCCGGCGACCACTTCTCGGTCAGCCCGGCGGCCCGGATCGCGCCGCGCACCTTCGGGCCGCGGGCCAGCAGCTCCGCGCCGGTCAGCCGGCCCAGCAGCGCCTCGCCCAGCCCCCAGCCCTCCGCCGCCTCGATCCAGCCGCGGAACCCGATGGCGGTGGTGGCCACCACCACGTCCGGCGGGTCCTCGGTCAGCGCACGGGTGACGTCGAGCAGTTCGGCGTCGTCCGGCAGGGGCACGATGCGCAGCGCCGGGGCGTGCACCACGTGGGCGCCCCGGCGCTCCAGCAACGCGCCCAGCTCCTCCGCCCGACGGGCCGCGGTCACCCCGACGGTGAAGCCGTCCAACGGGCGCAGCGCCCGCTCCGGCTCCCCGGGCCGCTCCTGCCCGGCAGGCTCCAGCTGATCGTGCATCGGTCCGTTCCGCTCCGCCCCGAGTGGTCTGTTGCGCCGGGCGCTCCCGTCCGGGGAACCCCCGGGTGCCACGGCTCCGGCGCACCGCGCCAGGTTTCGAGCCTGCCAACGGCACATGACAGGCCCGGTGCGCCAGTATTTCCCTCCTGTTACGGACGCGCCTCCCGGGGCACGGCTTTCAGACGTCGGCGTACACGGGCCGGGGCGCCGCCCCGTCCACCTCCGCGCCGGCCGCCCCGCGCCGCGGCCGGCGTACGTACACCGCCCAGGTGACCGCCCCGCACACCACGTAGAACACCAGGAACGCGGCGAACGCCGCGGCCCCGGAGCCGGTGGCGGCGAACGCCTCCCGGAAGGCGAGGTTGATGCCCAGCCCGCCCAGTGCGCCCACCGCCCCGATCAGCCCCATCGCGGCACCCGACAGCCGCCGCCCGGCCGCCGCGGCCGCCTCGCCGACCAGCCCCCGGCGCACCGCCCGGGCCAGGAAGATGCCCGGAATCATCTTGTAGGTGGCGCCGTTGCCCAGTCCCGTCAGCAGGAACAGCGCGGTGAACCCGGCGAGGAAGAGCGGCAGCGAGCGCACCGCCGAGGCCGCCAGCACCACCCCGGTGGCCAGGCCCATCGCCACGAAGTTCCCCAGGGTGATCCGCGCGCCGCCGTAGCGGTCCGCCAGCCACCCGCCGACCGGCCGGGCCAGCGACCCCAACAGCGGCCCGAGGAAGGTCAGCGACGCCGCCTGGAGGGGCGTGCGCGCGAACTGGCTCTGCAGGACGAGGCCGAAGGCGAAGCTGTAGCCGATGAACGACCCGAAGGTGCCGACGTAGAGCAGCGCCATCACCCAGGTGTGCCGCTCCCGGGCCGCCGCCACGGCCGCCCCGGTGTCGTTGGCCACCGGCGCGAGGTTGTCCATGAACCGCGCGGCCAGCACCGCCGCGAGCACGATCAGCGGCACGTACACGGCCAGCACGATCCGCGGCTGGGCGGCGCCCGCGGTGCCGATCACCAGCAGCCCCAGCAGTTGCACCACCGGCACCCCGAGGTTGCCGCCGCCGGCGTTCAGCCCCAGCGCCCAGCCCTTCTTCCGCAGCGGGTAGAAGGCGTTGATGTTGGTCATGGACGAGGCGAAGTTCCCGCCGCCGACGCCGGCCAGCGCGGCCATCGCCAGGAACACCCCGTAGGGCGTGCCCGGCACCATCACCACCGCCGCGGCGACCGTCGGCACCACCAGCAACAGCGCGCTGAAGACCGTCCAGTTGCGCCCGCCGAACCGCGCCACGGCGAAGGTGTACGGCACCCGCAGCACCGCGCCCACCGCCGTGGGGACCGCCACCAGGAAGAACTTCCCGGCCGGGTCGATCCCGTACTCCGGGCCCATGAACAGCACCATCACCGACCACAGGCTCCACACGGAGAAGCCGATGTGCTCGGTCAGCACCGACAGGACCAGGTTGCGCCGGGCGATCCGCTCCCCGGACTCCCGCCAGAACGTCTCGTCCTCCGGGTCCCAGCGCTCGATCCAGCGCCGCCCCTTCCTCACCCGGCCACCCGTACTGCGGGTGCCGTCAGTCGCTGTCGCGGTCGCTGCCGCGGTCTCGGCCGTCATGGCGCCTCCAAGGCTCGGTTCGGTCCGCGGACCGGGTCCGTCCTCGACGCTAGGGACGGCGGGTTACCGCCCTGTGGCAGCACGTGACCTGCACGAAACCTTGCACTCACGCGGCGCGGATGCATGTGGTGAGCCGCCGCGGCACATCCGCGGCGTACGGCGCGGGAACGGTGCGCCGCCGTGCACCACGCGCCCCCGCCTTCACCCGAACGGGGTAATGGCACGTGCCCCCGAACACTGCCAGCCTTCTTATCGGACGCACGGAGTGATGAGCCCACCACGCACCGTCGCCGACCGCGGGAGGCGCCTCCCGCCCGGCGACGGCCGTTCGCCCCTGCCAGGGCGCCACACCCACCCCCGCAGGGATGCCGGGCTCCCCAGGGCAGCGGAAGGAAAGGGATGCCATGCACCGACCACCGCAGCGGATCACGGGCGGACGGCACGGTTCCTGACGTCCCCCGCCCGCCGCGCGATCCCCCTGCCGGGGCACCTCCCCGCCCCGGCAGCACCGAGGCCGGTCCGGCCGACCGCGGCCGGACGGGCCCGGGCTCGCCCCCCGACGACGCCGCTCCGCGAGGGCACCGCCCTCCCGTCGCCCGACCCACCACTCCTCGACGACCCCCACTACGCGGCGGCAGTGATCGTTGCGCCCCGAGGCCAAGGAACGGTAACCGCCCGTGGATTTCCTGGTGTTCCCCGACCACCCCGTCACCGACCGGCTCGCCGCCCGCCTGCCCCGGACCTCGGCCACCCGCACCATCGCCCACCTCTCCGGCCGCCCCTGGATCGTCGGCCACTGGCGGCGCGAGGAGCTGGTGACCGCCCGGGTCGGCCCGCGCTGCGCGGTGCTGCTCGGCACGACCTCGGCCACCTCGGACGCGCTGGCCCGGCTGCTGCCCCGGCTGCGCGGCCTCGACGACCTCGCGGAGCTCCGCCACGAACTCCCCGGCAGCTACTTCCTGTTGGCCTGCATGGGCGCCGAGGTGCGCGCCCAGGGCAGCCTCTCCGCGGTCCGCCGGCTGCACCGCACGGACCTCGGCGGCCTCACCGTGCTGGGCAGCCGCCCCCAGGACCTGGCCGCGCTGGCCCACACGGCGGCCGCCGCCGGACTGCCCGGCGCGCCCCGCACCGGCACGGTCGACGAGGAGGCGCTCGCCGCCCGTCTGCTCGCGCCCGGCGCCCCGTTACCCCTCGCACTGCGCACCTGCTGGCGCGCGGTGCACGCCGTACCGCCCGGCCACTGCGCCGCGCACGACCCGGCCGGCCGGTACCGCGAGGTCCGCTGGTGGCACCCGCCGGAGCCGGACCTCCCGCTTCCGGAAGCCGCCGAGGCGGTACGGGAGGCCCTCAGTGCGGCCGTGCACGCCCGGACCCACCGGGCCACGCTCAGCGCCGACCTCTCCGGCTCCCTGGACTCCACCAGCCTGTGTTTCCTGGCCGCCCGTGACAGCACCGAGCTGATCACCACCGCCTGGGAGGGCCGCGACCCGGCCGACGACGACCCCCTGTGGAGCGCGCACAGCGCCTACCGCCTCAGCCGGGTCCGCCAGGAGGGCCGCCACCTCTCCCTCCCGTATACCGACGCCCCCACCTGGTACACCCCGCCCGCGCAGCCCGCGCACACCGACCCGGCCGGCCCGCTGGCCGCCGTACGGGACGCGGCCCGGCTGCTGCACCAGGCGCGGCTGGTCGCCAGGTTCGGGTCCCGGATGCACCTGACCGGCATCGGCGGCGACGCGCTCTTCGCACCCCGGCCGGTGGCGCTCAACTCCCTCGCCCGCGGCGACTTCCGCGAGGCGTTACGACTGGCCCGCCGGGCCCGGCGGCTCGCCCCCTGGACGCTGCGGGCCACCGTGCGCACCCTGCTCGGCGGCCGCTGCTACCCCCGGTGGCTGGCCACCGGCGCCGACCGGATCGTCCCCGGCGCCCGCCGCCGGCCCGACGGCACGGACTGGGAGGACGTCCCGGCGATGCCGCCCTGGGCCCATCCGGACGCGGTCGCCACGGTGCGCCGGCTGCTGCGCGAGGCCGCCGCCGCGGCACCCGAGCCGCTCGACCCGCTGCGCGCCCAGCACGAGGTGGCCGCCGCCGCGGTACGGGCCGGCGAGCGGGTGCGCGGCATCGACGCCCTGACCTCGGCGCACGGTGTGGTCTACGAGGCGCCGTTCCTGGACGACGCGGTGATCGAGGCGGCGCTGGCCGTGCGGCTCGCGGACCGCGTGCCGGGCGGCGGCGAGCCCGTGCTGGCCGCGGCGATGCGCGGCCTGGTGCCCGGACCGGTCCTGGGCCGCGGCAGTCGGCGCGCGCACAGCGCCGAGCTGCACGCCGGGCTGCGCCGGAACCGCCGGGCACTGGCCGCGCTGTGCGAGGACTCCCACTTGGCGGCGCTGGGCCTGATCCGGCCGGAGGCACTGCGCCCGGTCCTGACGTCCCTCCAGCCGGACACCGGCGCGCTGCGGCCGCTGGACCCGACCCTGGCCGCCGAGTTCTGGCTGCGGGCGCGGCCGGCACCGCCGGACCACGACGCAGCCCCGGCACCCGCCGCCCGGATCTCCGCCCCGGCAGTGGAAGGCGGCTGACCCGGCCCGGCGCGGGCCCACCGGCGGTCGGCCCGACCGGTCCGCCCGGCCGACGAACCCGGCCCGACGAACCCGGCCCGACGGACCAGCCGATCGCCCCGGCCGAGTCACCCGGCCGGCCGGTTCAACCGGTCGGTCGGTTCAACCGGCCGGTTCAGCCGTTCTGCTCGATGGGCGGGCCCATCCAGATCGTCTGCTCGCAGATGTTCATCCGGGTCTTCTTGCCCTTCTCGTCCCGGACCTTTATCAGCTTCTGATGGCGATCACGGGGCGCGCCCACGATCGCCTCGTCGTTGCTCACCAGGCAGTCGGCGGGCGTCATACCGGGCCCGTGGTCCTTGTAGCGCAGGTGAGTGGTGACCATGCCACCGCGCCGGAGGTCTATCGGCATGGTGCGGCCCTGCCCCTTGCCGTCCGACTCCGGCCCCTTGCCGACGTGGACAGCGAAGGTGGGGAAGCCGTCGAAGACGCACGGCTGTGACCCCTTGTTGACGACCGACAACTTGGCCTCGCGGTGGGCGCTGTGCGGCGCCGCCTTCAGGACGGTGACCTTCCAGCTCAGGCCCTTGGTCTTGCAGTTACCGTGCAGCGCCGCCATCCGCCCCGAGCCGCAGCCGGTCACGGTCAGTCCGGCGGTCACGGTCAAGGCGAGCGCGGCCATCGTCGTCGCGAGCAAGGAACGTCGCTGCACGACTCCCCCCTTGTTCCATCCGTTTGTCCTGTTCGCACACATCGTTCGCACGCGATGTCTTTCCGTAAGGAAGGAATTTCGCTGCCGTTGGTTGCCTGCGCCCGGACACGGATATGCATCACGTAAAGAGACATCGATCACGTGGCGGTCGCGCGCGGCCCGTCGTCCGCCCGGCACCCCGCGGGATCCTACGGCCCCTCAGCGCCCGCCGCGGCCACACCCATCGCCACGACGTCCGCCTCCGGCAGCCACCAGTCGCCGTCGGGGAGCGCCCGCCGGCCCTCCCGGGCGCCCAGTTCCCGGGCGGCGGCGCGCAGCGCGTCCAGCCCCGGATGCCGCAGTCCCCGCCGCCACACCATCCCCACCGGCGACAGCGGCACCGGATCGACCACCGGCCGCAGCACCATCCCCGGCACCTCGATGAACTCCACGCTCGCCAGCACCGACCAGCCCCGCTTGCGCACCACGCGGACGAACTCCTCCGCCCCCGCGATCTCCGGGAACGGCTCCGCCATCGCGATCCCCCGCCCCGCGAAGAGCCGCTCCGCCAGCTCCGTCCACTCCGCGGTGTCGGGGTTCCCGGCCGCCGCGTAGAGGGTCTCGCCGGCCAGGCCGCCCAGCGGTACGCACCCGGCGCCGGCCAGCGGATGGTCCGCGCGCAGCAGCACCGCCATCGGCTCCAACCGGACCGGCTGATGGCCGAGCCCGGCCCGGACCTGGGCCGACAGCCCCGCGAACCGCCCGAAGGAGACGTCCAGTCGGCCGGCGGCCAACGCCGCGGCGGCACCGGTCAGCCCGCTGTGGAAGCGGGCGACCAGTTCGCAGCTGTCCGGCAGCCGCCGCCGGGCCTCGGCCAGCACCCGGTACGCGGTCCCGACCGGCGCCCCCACGTCCACCACCAACGGCCGCGCGGGGTCCGCCAGGCGGCCGGTTCCGGCGCGGCCGGGCTGCTGTTCGGCCTGCTGCCGCCGGCGGCCCGGCCCGGCCGGCGCTTTCTGGCCTGCCTCGCCGCGATGGCCGCGCTGCTGACGCTGCCGCTGCTGGCCGCCGCGTCCGGCGCCCCGGTACTGCTCGCCGTCGCGCTGCTGATCGCCGGGACGGCCACCGCCCCGACGATGGTCACCGGCATGGGTCTGGTCCAGTCCCGCACCCCGCGGGCCGGCTGAACGAAGGGCTGACGCTGGCGGTGACCGCGCTGCTGACCGGCATCGCGGCCGGCTCGGCGACCGGCGGCCGGACCGCCGAGCACCTGCCGTTCCCCGCCGCCGGATACGCCGTACCGGCCGCGGCGGCGGCCCTGTCCCTGACGGCGACGGCGACGGCGACGGCCGCGGCAACCACCGCCCGGCGGTCCCGCCCGGCCTGACCGCCGGGCCCCCGGGCCCTGGGCCGAAAAAAACGAAGGCCCCGGTGTTCCTTTCGGAACGCCGGGGCCTTCATTCACATGGGAATTGTGGAGATGGCGGGAATCGAACCCGCGTCCAACGGTGTGGAATCAGGGCTTCTCCGAGTGCAGTCCGCTGCGATTTTCTCGGCCCCGGAGATCACGCGGACAAGTCTCCGACGGGCTCAGTCACTGTTTGATTTCCCTCTTCACCCCGTGACCGGGATCAAGGTTTAGTCCCCTAGCTGATGCCAGGATCCGGGTCGGGAACAGCCCCGGGCTGACACTTCGCAAGTCGCTACTTAGGCAGCGAGGGCGAAGGAATCGCGCTTGGTGTTGGCGATTATTGGTTGCGACATATGGTTAACGAGATCATTGCCGCTTCCTCGACTCGCTTCCCCTGCTTCGACATCCGCTGTCGAAACCGATCATCCCCATGTTTTCTTTTCAAGGTGGTGCCACACCCTCGCGGGGTGTGCCCCCATCGTACGTGACCAACGCACGCGAGTGCCAGCATATTCCCGGCGGCCGTCGCGGACCCCGGCCCGGCCGCCGGTTTCTCAGGCCCGCTGCCGGCGTCGGGCCGCCGAGATCGCCCGATCCGTCTCGCGGCGGTCCTGCTGCTCGCGCAGCGTCTGCCGCTTGTCCCACTCCTTCTTGCCCTTGGCCAGCGCGATCTCGACCTTGGCCCGACCGTCCTTGAAGTACAGGGACAGCGGCACGATCGTGTGACCCGAGTCCTGGGACTTGACCTCCAACTTGTCGATCTCGACGCGGTGCAGCAGCAGCTTCCGCTTCCGCCGCGCGCTGTGATTCGTCCAGGTGCCCTGCGTGTATTCGGGGATATGGACGTTGTGCAGCCAGGCTTCCCCGCCGTCGATCTGGACGAATCCGTCCACGAGCGACGCCCGGCCCTGGCGCAGCGACTTCACCTCGGTGCCGGTCAACACCAGACCGCACTCATAGGTGTCCAGAATGTGGTAGTCGTGCCGCGCCTTCTTGTGCTGCGCGACGAGCTTGCGCCCGTCGTTCTTGTCCTTGCCCTTGCCCTTGGTAGCCATAGTGCGGCCATTTTCGCACTACGCACCGGTGCCGAGGCCACTCAATACTGTGCGGGCCCGTTTTTCGGCATGGTCCTCGACGAGCAGGTCCGGGGTGATGCCTGCGCCGTCCACGGCCCGGCCGGCCGGAGTGCGGTAGTGGCCGACGGTCAGCTCCGCGACCGAGCCGTCCGGCAGCTCGCTGGGCATCTGCACCGACCCCTTGCCGAACGTCGGGGAGCCCACCACGACCGCCCGGCCGCGGTCCTGGAGCGCGCCGGACAGCAGCTCCGCGGCGCTCATCGTGCCGCCGTCCACCAGCAGGACCAGCGGGATCCGGGTGTCCCCGGCGCGCTCGGCGTACAGGGCGCGCTGACTGCCGTCCACGTCGTAGGTGGCGACCAGGCCGCCGTCGAGGAAGACCGACGCGGTGGCGACCGCCTCGGTGACCAGGCCGCCGGTATTGCCGCGCAGGTCCAGTAACAGCCCGCCCCGCCGGTCCGCGGCGCGCACCGCGCGGCGGACCGCGGCGCCGGTGCCCTTGGCGAATGCGGTGATCTTGATGCGGGTCGGGCCGTCGGCACCGTACGGGCGGTCCACGGTGACGTTCCGGGTGTGCAGGCGGGTCCGGCGCAGGGTCACGCTCCAGTGGCGGGCGCCGCGCCCGAGGTCCAGCCGGACGGACGTGCCGGGGGCACCGGAGCCCCCGGGCCCGTCGCCGCGCAGCCGGGCGACGACGTCGGTGACCGGGCGTCCCCGGGCGGGCCGGCCGTCGACCGCGTCGAGGCGGTCGCCGACGGCGATGCCGGAGCGGGCGGCGGGCCCGTCGGGCCGCACCCGGGACACCGTTATCCGGCCACCGCCCTGCTCCCGCACCCACAGCCCGACGCCGACATACGTGCCGTCCAACTGGGCCTGGAAGTCCTCGAATTCGCCGGCGGTGTAGACCGCCGACCACCGGTCGCCGCTGCGACTGACGACGTCCGCGGCGGCCTGCGCACCGGACTTGCCGTCCCCGGCGGCCTGCGCCGCGGCCCGTGCGGCCCGCTCGACGGCGGGCCGGTCGACGGCCGTGTCCCCGGCGGGCCGGCCGTGGGCGACGGACTCCGCGGCGTCCCCGGCGTCGTCCCAGGTGCCGGTGGCCGCGCCCGCGGCGAGCACCCCGGCGAGGAACAACGTCAGGGCCGCCCCGCGGCGGATGCGGCGGGGCCGGTCGTACCCACACGGGCCCAGCATGCCGGTGAGTCTAGGCGACGAAAGGGCGCCGTACGGGGAGTTGACCGTACGGCGCCCTTGGCGAAGCTCACACCTTGAGGTACTTGCGCAGCGCGAAGAACGCGGCGAGCGCGGGCATCAGCAACCCGATGAGCAGGACCAGCGGAAGCACCGCCAGGACGGCGTCCCAGCCGATGAAGTTGACCACCTGGATCTGCTTCGCCAGCCACTGGTTGATCATGAAGTACTTGCCGCCGACGAGCAGGACGCAGGCGAACACGGCACCGATGAGGCCGGCGATCGCGGCCTCCATGATGAACGGCAGCTGGATGTAGAAGCTGGAGGCGCCGACCAGCCGCATGATGCCGGTCTCCCGGCGGCGGCTGAACGCGGAGACCCGCACGGTGTTGACGATCAGCATCAGCGCCACCACCAGCATCAGACCCATGACGCCCAGGGCCGCGTACCGCATGCCGTCCAGGAGACGGAACAGCGGTTCGACGGTGTCCCGTTGGTCCTGGACCTGCTCGACGCCGGGGCGCTCGGAGAACGCCGACTTGATCACGTCGAACTTGGTCGGATCCTTGAGCTTGACCCGGAAGGACTCCGGCAGCTGGTCGGGCGTGACCAGACCGGCCACGGGCGTGTCGCCGAACTGCTCCTTGTAGTGCTTGTACGCCTGGTCGCTGGTCTCGTGCTCCACGTTCTGCACCAGCGGCAGCCGGTGCAGCTCGGCCAGGATGTCGTCCTTCTGCTGCTGGGTCGCCGCACCCTTGGCGCAGTTGGCGGCCGTCTCGGCGTCGTTCTTGTTGCAGAAGAAGATGGAGACGTTGACCTTGTCGTACCAGTACCCCTTCATCGTGTTGACCTGGTCGCGCATCAACAGCGAGGCGCCGAACAGGCCGAGCGAGAGGGCTACCGAGACGATGACGGCGAAGGTCATCGTGAGATTTCGGCGGAGACCGACGCCGATCTCCGACAGGACGAACTGGGCGCGCATGGCGTCCTTTCAGTGCTGGTAGCCGTACACGCCGCGCGACTGGTCGCGTACGAGCCGGCCCTTCTCGAGTTCCATGACCCGCTTGCGCATCTGGTCGACGATCTGCTGGTCGTGGGTGGCCATGACCACCGTCGTCCCGGTGCGGTTGATCCGGTCCAGCAGCTTCATGATGCCGACGGAGGTCTGCGGGTCGAGGTTGCCGGTGGGCTCGTCGGCGATGAGCAGCAACGGCCGGTTGACGAAGGCCCGCGCGATGGCGACGCGCTGCTGCTCACCACCGGACAGCTCGCCCGGCATGCGGTCCTCCTTGCCGCCGAGGCCGACGAGTTCGAGGACTTCGGGCACCGTCTTGCGGATCTGTCCGCGCGGCCTGCCGATGACTTCCAGGGCGAAGGCGACGTTCTGCCCCACAGTCTTGTTGGGGAGCAACCGGAAGTCCTGGAAGACCGTGCCCACCTGGCGGCGCATCTGCGGCACCTTCCAGTTGGACAGCTTGGCCAGATCCTTCCCCAGTACGTGCACGGCGCCATGGCTGGCGCGCTCCTCACGCAGGAGCAGCCGCAGGAAGGTGGACTTACCGGAGCCCGAGGAACCCACCAGGAAGACGAACTCGCCGCGCTCGATCTCCAGGGAGACGTCCCTGAGGGCGGGGCGGTTCTGCTTCGGGTAGGTCTTGGAGACGTTGTCGAATCGGATCACAGATGCACCACGGTCGACCTGGGTAGGGGCACGGGTTGCCGGTCACGGCTCCCGTCGGTGTGCGTGACCCTACGCGAACCTGGTGTGGGGGCCCAGCCGGCGGGGGAGGTTGGTGCGGTTCTTCACGGTGCCTACGGGACAAAAAGCGCACAATTCCGGGCGGGTGGGCGGAAGGGACGCTGCCGGGCGGAAAGGGGCGGTGCCGGGTGGACGGGAGGGGGAGATGCCGGGCGGGTGGGAGGGGGAGCCGCCGGGAGGGGTGGGAGGGGGAAACACTGCCGGGCCGGAAGGGGGTGAACCCCGGGGCGCGCCGTCCGGCGGCGGAACTGGCACAGTGGTAGAGGGAACCAATGCGCCGCCCGGTGCGTTGATGCGGTAAGTAAGGAGGTCGCATGACGTACGACCGATTGGTGTGCGCCAACTGCGCGGCCCCTGTGAGCGAGGGCCGCTGCCCTGTGTGCCGGGCCAGCAGGGAACGGCTCCAGCGACAAGCGGGCTTTTTCGGCCAGCTCAATCCCGTGGTGCTGGCGGCCCTGCTGATAGCGCTGCTCGCGGTCGCGGTGCTGCTCCGCCAGGCCGTCTGAAACTCCCCGGGCGCCCCGCGGCGCCGCAGAGTGACGACCCCGCCGCGCAGGGTGCCCGTAAACCTCGCCCACCATCGCCCGCGGACGCCCGAGGGGCCCGGGACGCATGCGTCCCGGGCCCCTCGTCGTGTGCCGCGTCAGCGTCAGGCAGCCGCCGCGCCGCCGCTCTTGTTGATCAGGCGCGGCAGGACCCGGAAGCCCACACCGCCGGCGATCATCGTGGCGGCGCCGATCAGCAGAACGGTGGTGCCGGACGAACCGGTCTCCGCCAGCTGCTGACCACCCTTGGCCTGCTGCTTGGCCTGGCCCGGGGTGTCGATGACCTGCTCCTTGCCCTGACCGGGCTGCTCGATCGGCTTGGAGCCCTCGTTGTCGGTACCGGTACCGGTGCTGTCGCCGCCGGTGGTGGTGCCGCCCGTGCTGGTGCCGCCGGAGTGGCTGCCACCGGTGCTGCCACCGGTGCCGCCACCGGTGCTGCCGCCGGAGTGACCACCGGTGCTGCTGCCGCCGGTCTGGCCGCCGGAGTTCTGACCACCGGTGGTCTGACCGCCGGAGTTCTGGCCACCGGTGGTCTCGCCACCCGTGGTCTGACCGCCCGAGTTCTGGCCACCGGTGGTCTCGCCACCCGTGGTCTCGCCACCCGTGGTCTGACCGCCCGAGTTCTGGCCACCGGTGGTCTCGCCACCCGTGGTCTGACCACCCGTGGTCTGGCCGCCGGAGTTCTGGCCACCGGAGGTCTCGCCACCGGTGCCGCCGATCTCGCCGCCGGAGGTCTGGCCGCCGGAGTTCTGGCTGCCGATCTCACCGCCGGTGCTGTCGCCGCCGGTGCTCTCGCCGCCGGTCGACTGGCCACCGGTGCTGTCGCCGCCGGTGCTCTCGCCGCCGCCGAAGATGCCACCGATAATGCCGCCGATGATGCCGTCACTCTGCTTCGCCGGCGTACCGTCCGTGCCGGCGGCGGATGCCGCACCGGCCGCGGTGAGCGACGCACCGGCCGCGATCACCGCACCGGCCGCAATGCGCGCCACGCGCAGCCGCGTCTTCTTCGTCATGTACTGCTACCCCCAGTAGCTGAACTCGTCATTGGAGCACCGCCGCACGGGGCAACGACCGATGGGGGTGTGCACACCACGGCCCGGCACTGCCGGCGGGCCGTTCGCCTCCCCGTTCCTACACGCGCCCCATGACACACGCATGCCGCGCTCAGCCTTCCCAGTTCTCGGAACATCGTCAAGGCCGAATAAAGGCTTGATGACCGAATTGCCATGACTTGGGCGATACATGGACGTACGACTGTGACCTAACCGCCACCGCAAAAAACAACTGCCCCCCTTGGGGAGGCAGTTGTCCGAACCTTCTGAAGGCGTTTGTCCGCTTGCGCCCGCGGCTACTTCGCCTGCTGCTCCTGCTGCTTGCGCCAGCGGATGCCGGCCTCCAGGAAGCCGTCGATGTCCCCGTCCAGCACGGCCTGCGGGTTGCCGACCTCGAACTCCGTCCGCAGGTCCTTGACCATCTGGTACGGGTGCAGGACGTACGAACGCATCTGGTTGCCCCAGGAGTTGCCGCCGTCGCCCTTGAGGGCGTCCATCTTGGCCTGCTCCTCCTGGCGGCGCCGCTCCAGCAGCTTCGCCTGGAGGACGTTCATGGCGGTGGCCTTGTTCTGGATCTGCGAGCGCTCGTTCTGGCAGGAGACGACGATGCCGGTGGGGATGTGCGTCAACCGGACCGCGGAGTCGGTGGTGTTGACGCCCTGGCCACCGGGGCCGGAGGAGCGGTAGACGTCCACCCGCAGGTCGCTCTCGTCGATCTCGATGTGGTCGGTCTGCTCGACGACCGGCAGCACCTCGACGCCCGCGAAGGAGGTCTGACGGCGGCCCTGGTTGTCGAACGGCGAGATGCGCACCAGGCGGTGCGTGCCCTGCTCCACCGAGAGCGTGCCGTAGGCGTAGGGCACCTGGACGGCGAAGGTGGTCGACTTGATGCCGGCCTCTTCGGCGTACGAGGTCTCGTACAGCTCGGTCTTGTAGCCGTGCCGCTCGGCCCAGCGCAGGTACATCCGCTGGAGCTTCTCGGCGAAGTCCGCGGCGTCCACGCCACCGGCCTCGGCACGGACGCTCACCAGCGCCTCGCGGGCGTCGTACTCGCCGGACAGCAGGGTGCGGACCTCCATCTCGTCCACCGCCTTGCGGACGTCGACCAGCTCCCGCTCGGCCTCGGCGCGGGTCTCCTCGTCGCCCTCGGCCTCGGCGAGCTCGAAGAGCACCTCAAGGTCGTCGACGCGACCGCGCAGCGCCTCGGCCCGGCGCAGCTGGCCCTGGAGGTAGGACAGCTGGCTGGTGATCTTCTGTGCGTTCGCCGGGTCGTCCCACAGGGACGGCTCCGCGGCCTGCTCCTCAAGCACGGCGACATCGGCCCTCATCTTGTCGAGGTCCAGGACGGCCTCGATCGACCCCATGGTCGAGGAGAGGGACTTCAGCTCTTCGGATACATCGACGACTGCCACGCACCCAGCCTAACGGCTGCCACCGACAATCTGTCCCGGCGTGTCCCCGGCCCGTCCCGGCCGGACCGGATGAAAACGGGGCCGGCGGGCCGCCCGCCGGGCCCGCGCCGAGCTGCCCGCGCAGGCCCCGGCGCCCTTAGGCCCAGGTCACAGGCCCTATCGCGGATGGTGCACGCCCGGCCGGACGCCGCCCGGCTCGTCACCGCCGCCCGAGGCCAGCAGGCCGCCGACCGCGCCCGCCACCACGACGACGGCGGCCACCACGCCCACCTTGATCCGACGGCGGCGCACCGCCTCCGGGGAGGAGCGGTGCCGGGCCGAGCCCGCCCGGCGCTCCCCCGCGGCCCGCGGGGCGCGGGCCGTGCCGTGCGCGCCGCCGGCCAACTCGTCCGGCCCGGGGACCCGCATGCTGGTGTGCGTCTCCCGGCTGGAGTCCGGCTTCGCCCCTTGGACGAGGGGGACCGCGCCGCGCGGCGGGCCCTCGGGCGCCGCCACCGGATAGCGGGCCTCCTGGCGGGACCCGGCGGGGGCGCCCTCCGGGTCGTCCGCCGGCTGCTCGTCGTCGGGCTCGTCGATGTCCAGCGGCGGGATGCCGGCCAGGCCGGGCAGGATCTCCCGCAGTCGGGCGGCCAGCTCCGGGGCGCGCAGCCGGGAGGCGGGCGCCTTGGCCAGGCACTGGAGGAGCAGCTGCCACAGCTCGTCCGGGATGCCGGGCAGCGGGGCGACGCTCTCGGTGACGTGGCGGCGCAGCACCGCACCGGGGTGGCCGCCCCCGAAGGGCGTGAAGCCGGCGAGCATCTCGTACAGGACCGTCGCCAGCGCGTAGACGTCCACGGAGGCGCGCGGCGGCAGGCCCTCGATGATCTCCGGGGCGAGGTAGTCGGGGGTGCCGATGACCTTGGCGGAGCGGAGCGAGAGGGTGGACCCCCCGCTCTGCGGCTGGGAGAGGGTCCTGCGGGGGGAGTCCACCAGGCGCGCGATGCCGAAGTCGGTGAGCAGCGCGGGGTGCGCGCCACCGGGGCCGAGCGGCCCCTGCATGTCCAGCAGGACGTTCTCCGGCTTGACGTCGCGGTGCACGATCCGCGCGGCGTGCGCGGCGACGAGGCCGTCGGCGACGTCGGCGGCGATGGCGACCGCGGCCTCGGGGGCGAGCCGCCGCTCGCGCTCCAGACGGGTGCGCAGGTCGGTGCCGCGGACCAGGTCCATGACGAGCGCGAGGTCGGCGCCGTCGACGACGAGGTCGCGGACGCCGACGACGCGCGGGTGCTCCAGACTCAGCAGTGCCGCCCGCTCCTGCACGAAGCGGCCGACGAGCTCCTGGTCGGAGGCGAGATCCTCACGCAACAGCTTGATGGCCACGGCCCCTTCGGGACCCTCGCCCAGCCATACCGTGCCGGCACTGCCGCGCCCCAGGATCTGGTGGGCGGTGTACCGGCTGCCGATCTTCCGTGCCAAGACTGCTCCGACGTGTCGGGCCCCCGGGCGTCCTCGGGGGCTGAGGTTGGCGTCAAAGCTACGCGGGCGCCAGAGGGTTCAGTGCCCCCAATGGCGGCAACCGTCACTTCTGTACGGGAATTCACCGGCTGGATGTCGACAAATAGACGATGCCGTCGACATCCCGTCCGTACGGACCGTCAGCCGCCGAGCTTCTGTACGAAGTGCTGCACGCTGGCGAAGACGTCACCGATCTGCTGGAAGAAGCCCTTGGTCGTCCCGATCCACTCCTGGAGCGGGGTGAACTCCCAGATCAACCAGGCCGCCACGAACAGCAGCAGCACCGTGAAGAGGCAGCCCTTCAGACAGCCCAGACCCGGGATCCGCATCGGGTTGGCGCTGCGCGGCCGCGGCTCGCGCCGGGGGCGGGGCTCCCGGGCGGGCAGCGGGGCCGGCTCGTAGCGCTGCGGCGGCGGCTCCTGGCGGCGCTGCGGGGCCGGCGGCCGCTGCGGGGCGTACCCGGCGGGCTGACCGCCGTACGGGGGCCGCTGCGGGGCCTGGGCGGGCGCCGGGCGGCGCTGCGGACGGCGGCGCAGCGGGTCGTCCTGCGGGTCCAGGTACTGCACCTGGGTCTGCTCGTTGCGGTCCCGGGCGGCCCGCAGCTGGGACTCCCACGGGTGCGGCCCTTCGGGCTCCGGCGGACCGGCCATGGGCGCGGCGGCCGGCATCGGGGGCACCGGCGGCATGGCCCGCGTCGGGGCCGGCCCCTGCCCCGGGGCACCCGTGGACGGCAGCACGCTGGTCGGTGCGCCCGGGTCGTAGGGGGAGGGCGCGTTGGTCGGCAGCACCTGGGTGGGGGCCGCGGCGTCCGTCCCCTGGGAGCCCTCGGTGCCCGGGACCGTGGCCGGCTCCGGGTCGGGGGCGAGCAGCGCGGCGACGCCCAGCGCCGCCTCGGCCTGCTGCGGGGTGGCGTGCGCGCCGATGCCGGCGGCGACGGTGCGCAGCCCGCGCGCGAGGTTCTCTGCGCTGGGGCGCTCCTCGGGACGCTTGCGCAGGCAGCGCTCGACGACCGTCCACAGCGGCTCGGGAACCGCGGCGGGGCGCTGCGGCTCCTCGGCGAGGTGCCGGTGCAACACCTCCAGGGCGGTCGCCCCGGCGAACGGCGGGCGGCCGGTGAGCAGCTCGTAGAGCAGGATGCCGGCGCCGTAGATGTCCACGGCGGAGGTCTGCGGACGGCCCTCGGCGGACTCCGGCGCCACATAGGCGGGGGTGCCGACGAACTCGTGCGTACGGGTCAGCCCCGGGGAGTCGGCGAGCCGGGCGATGCCGAAGTCGGTCAGCATCGGGTGCATCTGCTCGGCGCCGTCGGAGCCGGCGAGCAGGACGTTGGCGGGCTTGAGGTCGCGGTGGACGACGCCGTCGGCGTGGCTGGCGGCCAGCGCGTCGGCGATCTGCGCGGTGAGCAGCGCCGCCGCCACCGGGCTGAACGGGCCGTTGTCGCGCAGGTAGCGATGCAGGTCGGGGCCGTCGACCAGGTCCATGACGAGCGCCAGCAGGTCGCCCTCGACGACCAGGTCGCGGGTCCGGACGATGTTGGGGTGGGTCAGCCGCAGCAGGACCGAGCGCTCGCGCAGGAAGCGCATCACCACGTCCGCGTCGGACGCCAGCTCCTCCTTGAGGACCTTGATCGCGACCGTCTCGCCGGGCTCCCCCGGGACGGCCGCCTCGGCACCCGCCGTCTCCCTCTGGCGGGCACGCCAGACGGTGCCCGTGGCGCCGCGCCCCAGAGGCTCCTCAAGCAGGTACTTGCTGCCTACCGGCCGCACGTCATGCGCTCCCTGGTTCGTGGTGGATCCTTGCCTGGCCCGCTGGGTCAGCTCGCGGCCCGTCGCCCCACTGTAGTGCCGTCGCACAAACATTTCGGTGCGCCGGACGGGGCGGGGCTCCTCGGGAAGACGCGCGTTCCGAGCCGTTGGTTGCCCGGATTCCGGACGCCTCCGGGGCCGTTCCGCACAAGGGCGGGGGGCCTTCGCGTCAACACGACCGGAACCCGCGTCAGCGGTCCGGGTGCCGTCCGCCCCTGACCGCTTCCCCGGCACCCGTTGATCGAAAACGGCCGGTTCGGTGCGTGTAAGCAGGCAGTTTTCCGCCGGGCGCCGACCAATCAAGATCATTAATGGGCGGTCGGCGGGCGTGTTGTCAGCGGCAGGTGCGAGGATGCATCCCAGCACGCACGCGGTAGGGGCGCGCGGTCACTGTCGCGACGTGCATGGGACATGTCCGTGCCGACGTGCCCGGGGTGCGGTGGGGGAGCGAGCGGAGCCCCGGCCGGATACCCGGCAGAAGGGACCGTTGACGGCGATGCAGATCCGGCTGACCGTCCTCGGGCCGCGCAGCGGCCCCACCACACGGGCCTGCGACGTCCTCGTGACGGCCCCCGCCGGGACCGCCCTGGCGACGGTCGCCGGCTCGCTCGCGGCGGCCGTGGCGGGCTCCGGCGCGGACGTCGGCACCGGCGGCAGCAGCGCCCCCGTCGTGCTCTACGCCGGCACCGAACGGCTCGACCCGCAGCGCGCGGCGCTCGGCGAGCCGCCGCTGATCGACGGCGCGGTGCTCTCCCTCCAGGGCCCCGGCCCGGCCCCCGCGCACGGCCTGCCCCACGGCTCCGCCCGACTCCGCGTCGTCTCCGGCCCCGACGCCGGCGGCGTCCACCTCCTGCACGGCGGCCAGGTCCGCATCGGCCGCTCCGCCGACGCCGACGTCCCCCTGGACGACCCGGACGTCTCCCGCCTGCACTGCGCCGTCACCGTCGAGCCCGACGGCTCCGTGTACATCGCCGACCTGCGCTCCACCAACGGCACCATCGTCGACGGCACCGAGCTCGGCGACCTCGCCGTCCCCCTGCCGCCCGGCGCCCTGCTGCGCATCGGCGAATCGGCGCTCCGCCTCCAGTCCCCGCCACGCACCCCGGACCCGGCCCTGAGCGCCACCCCCGACGGAGAGGGCCACCTCCGGGTCGCCTCCGGACGGATCGCCCCCGGAGCGACGGCCGGCGGGGCGACCACGTCCGGCGCCCTGTACGCCGGCCCGGCCCCCACCGCCGCGGAGGCCGACGGCACCCCGCCGCCGGCCGTCCGGTGGGCGCCCGGCGCGGAGGCCACGTCCGGCGACGGGCCCGGCCGCCGCCGGGACACCCCGCTGCGCGGCGTTCCCGCCCCGGCCACCGGGTATCCCCACGGCCCGGCGACCGGCCCCGGGGATACCCCCCGCACGCCCGGAATCCCGACCCGGGGCCCGGGCGGCCCGGCAGCGGACGGCCTGTTCCCGCCCGCCGCCCCCGCCACGCCCCTCCCTGAGCCCACCCCCGACCCCACCGCCCACGGGCCGGGCGCAGCCGGCACCGCGGCACCCGGCGCCGAGGCACCCGGCTCGCTCCCCGCCCACCCCGCGCACACACCGGGACACCCCGGAGCGGAACACACAGCGGAACACGGGGCCCGGCCGGCCGGCCACGACGCGACGACCGGGCACGGGCACGAAGCGCTGTCCGGCCACGGAGCCCCGCCCACGGGCGGGCAGACCCACGGCGGACAACAGTCCCTGGCCCCGGCCGAGTCGATGGCCCGTAAGGCGGGCCGCCGTGGCGGCATCGGCGCCTGGGCACGGCGGCTGGCCGGCGGACGCCCCGTGGTGGACCCGCCGGACCCGATCCCGGACGACGCGTACGACGACGCCCCCGCCCCGGTCGACGGCGCGTCCCGCGCACCCGCCGGCAGCGCCCCCGCCGGCCCGGTCGCCGACGAACGCTGGCCGGACGCCGCCGCGGTCCTGCTCACCGCGCTCGGCCCGGGCCCCCGGCTCTGGGAGCGCGGCCCGGAGCACCCGGACGCGCTCACCGTCCGCCTGGGCACGGCGGAGCGGGACGGCGGCCGGTCCGCCGCGCCGGTCTCCGTCGAGCTGCGCCGGGCCGGCGCCCTCGGGCTGGCCGGGCCGCGCGGGCGGCTCGTCGGGCTGGCCCGGTCCGCCACCGCCCAGCTGGTCGCGCTGCACTCCCCCGGGACGCTGGAGGTCGTGCTGGTCAGCACCGATCGGGCGCACACCCTGGAGGAGCGGGTGGCCGACTGGTCCTGGCTGGGCTGGCTGCCGCACGTCCGCCCGACCCGCGGCCAGGACTGCCGGCTGCTGCTCGCCTACGACAAGGAGCAGGCCGCGGCCCGTACCGCCGAGTTGGTGCGACGGCTGGACGACGGCCCCCTGGGCCCCGGCTGGCCCAGCGCCGAGCGCGCCGAGGTGGCCTCCGCCGCCGCCCGCCACCAGGGGCCGTACACCCTGCTGATCGTGGACGGCGACCCCGGCTCGTCCGCGCTGCGCGAGACCACCGCACGGCTCGCGGCGGGCGGCGCTGCGGCCGGCATCCACGTGCTCTGCCTGGCCGAGACCCCGGCCGCCTCCCCCGCCTTCCCGCTGGCCGCGACGTACGAGGCGGCGCGGGTCGCCTCGCCGGCGTTCGGCGAGTGCGGGGCGGTGGCGGTGCTCAGCGGCGATGTCGCCACGGCCCTGCGGGTGGTCCAGCCGGGCTCGGGGCCGAACGGCACGGTCGCGACCGTGGACGCCGTCTCGGTCGCCTGGGCGGAGCGTTTCGCCCGGGCGCTGGCGCCGCTGCGCGAGGTCGAGGCGGGCGGCGGCCCGGGGCCGGCGGCACCGCGCGCCGCCATACCGCTGCCGGAGTCGGCACGCCTGCTGGACGAACTGGGGCTGGCCCGCGCCACCCCCGCGTCCCTGATGGCCCGTTGGGCGGCGGTACAGGACACCGACCGGCCCAACGCCGCCGCAGTACTGGGCGCCGGGCCGCACGGCCCCGTGGTCGCCGATCTCGCGGCCGACGGCACGCATCTGCTCGTCGAGGGCGCGGCGGCCACCGGCAAGACCGAGCTGCTGCGGTCCCTCGCCGCGTCGCTGGCCGCCGCCGACCGCCCGGACCGACTGTCGCTGGTGCTGGTGGACGGCGCCGGCACCGAGCGCGGCGAGGGCCTGCGGGTCTGCACCGACCTCCCGCACGTCACGACGCACCTGGCCGCCTCCGACCCGCTGCGGATGCGGGAGTTCGCCCAGGCGCTCTCCTCCGAACTCAAGCGGCGCGCCGAAATACTGGCCGGCACCCCCTTCTCCGAGTGGCGCACCAAGCACCTCCCGGCCCCGCGCATCATCGCCCCGCGCCGCTCCGCCGAAGGCACCCCCACGTCCTCCGGCACCTCCTACCCCTCCAGCACGTCCCACCCCTCCGGCACCTCCAGCACCTCCCGTGCCGCCATGGCGTCCGGCGCCTCCCCCGCCACACCACCCCACCCCGACGCCCCCTCCCCCAACACCCCCAACGCCCTCAACGCCCCACCCACCTCATCCGGTTCATCCACCTCACCTGTCTCCTCCGCCACCTCCACCCCACCCCCCACTTTCACAACGAGTAACGAATCCCAGGAACAAACTACTCTCCGTAATCGTTGCCGAAACAAGGAAGGAGGCGGCGGCACCCCGGCCGGCCCCGCAGACCCCTCCCCCACGGGCACCCTGCGCCTACGCACCCGCCCCGGCGCCCCACCCCAGGACCACGTCCACCCCGACGAGACGCCGACCCACCAGACGGCTCACCAGACGGCCTACCAGGCAGGAGCCCCGGCGGCCGCCCCGATGCCCCGACTCTTCATCCTGGTCGACGACTTCGACGCCCTGGTCTCCCCGGCCCTGGGCAGCACGGGCCGCCCGGCCGCCGGTTCCGTGGTGCGCGCCCTGGAGGCGGTGGCCCGGGACGGCGTGGCGCTGGGCGTGCACCTGATAGCCGCCACCGGCCACCCGGACCGCACCGAAGGCACCGCCACCGCCGAACGCGCCGCCCTGCGGATCCAGTTGGGCACCGCCACCGACCCGGCCGAGCCGGCGCCGGCCGGCTCCGATCCGGTGCCGCCCGGCCGCGGGTGGCTGCACCGCGCGGGGGACGGCGCGTCCACGCCGTTCCAGGCGGGCCGGGTGACCGGGCGGATACCCCGTACGTCCACGCTGCGGCCGACCGTGGTGCCCCTGGAGTGGTCGCGGATGGGCGACCCGCCGGCCCGGCGCCCGCTGCGCGAACTGGGCAACGGCCCGACGGACCTGGCACTGCTGGCCAGCGCGCTGCAACGGGCCGCCCAGTCCTCGGGCGCGCCGGCGGGGCCACCGTTGGTGTGAGCGTGAGGTGAGACGCGGGGGCCACCGCCACGGGGCGGGGCCCCCGCCGGCCTGAGGGCGCGATGCCGACGGGCCCGTCGGCCCGCGGCGGCCGAAGCGGGCCCATGACGGCAGTGGGCTCGTGACGGCAGTGGCCCCGTGGCGGCCGCGGGCCCATGGCGACACCGGGCCCATGACGGCAGTGGCCCCGTGGCGGCCGCGGGCCCATGGTGGCCGTAACGGGCCCATCACGAAAGGGGAGTTGGCGTGGGTGGCGGTATTGCGGAGCCGGTGGTGGGGGCGTAGGACTGTCGCACGTGCCGTGGTCACGGGGCGGGCGGAGCATCACCGCATCACCGCACCGGGGTCATGCAGGGCACCGCCCCGCACCGGCACCAGGGCACGGCTTCAGCGCACCGGCACCAGGGCACCACGTACGGCAGCACCACGTACGGCAGGGGCGCATCGGCACCAGCGCACCCCGTACGGCAGCACGGCACTCGGCACGCAGCGGCACTCGGGCACGCAGCGACGCGGAACGGCGCCACGGCACGCACGCACTCGGCACGGGAATCACGTACTCGGTGTCACGCACTCGGCACGGAAGTCACGTACTCGGCACGGCAGTACGGCGCTCAACGGCAGTACGGCACGGCGGCGTGGCGTCGGCGTGTTCGGAAGGGGACGGCGCCGCGGCACCGGCGCACCCGCACGGAGGCGGTCCGCACGGGACGGGGACCGCTCGGCGGGCACGGGTTCTTGGGGCCGCGGCAAGGGCTACGGAGGGGCTACGGGGATGCGCGGACGAGTCGACCACATGGGGCGGACGGGCGCCAACACCGGCACCGGCACCAGCACCAGCACCAGCACCAGCGTCGGAGTCGGAGTCGGCATCGGGAGCGGGAGCGGGAGCGGCGCCGGTGCTCATGGAGCAGGGCGGGGCGTGGGTGGGAGGTCGCGGCGGGGTGTGTGGGTGGTGGCCGGTGTCGCGGTGGTGGCGCTGGGGATGGCGGGGTGCGGGAGTGGAAGTGGTGGGAGTGGGCGCACGGGGGGCGGAGGCGGGGGTGGAGGTACCGCGCCGACGGTGGCCCTGCCGAAGCTCAGTGGGCAGCGGTTGCAGGTGACGGCGGTCTGGACGGGGGCCGAGCGGGACAACTTCACCAAGGTGCTGGCGGAGTTCGAGAAGCGCACCGGGGCGAAGGTCGACTTCGTGCCGAGCGGCGACGACATGGCCGGTTTCATCGGGTCCAAGATCGCCGGTGGCGGGCCGCCGGACGTGGCGCTGTTGCAGCAGGTCGGGGTGTTGAACGAGTTCGCGGAGAAGGGGTGGCTCAAGCCGCTCGGGGCGGACGCCAAGGCGCAGTTGGTGAAGAACTTCAGCAAGGGCTGGCGGGATCTCGGGGCGCACAAGGGCACCGAGTACGGGGTGTATTTCAAGGCCAGCAACAAGTCGTTGGTCTGGTACAACGCGAAGGTTTTCGAGAATGCCGGGGTTTCCGAGCCGAAGACGTGGCCGGAGTTCCTGAAGGTGGCGCAGACGGTTGCCGAGTCGGGTGTGGAGCCGGTGTCGGTGGGCGGGTCGGACGGGTGGACGCTGACCGACTGGTTCGAGAACGTGTATCTGTCGCAGGCCGGGCCGCAGAAGTACGACCAGTTGGCGAAGCACGACCTGAAGTGGACGGATCCGTCGGTGACGCGGGCGCTGACCACGTTGGGGCAGTTGTTCGGCCGCAAGGAGTTGTTGGCGGGCGGCAATGCGGGGGCGTTGCAGACGGATTTCCCGACGTCGGTGACGCAGACGTTCAGCGGGGGTGACACGCCGAAGGCGGCGATGGTGTCGTCGGCCGATTTCGCGGCGGCGAACATCGCACAGACGAAGGCGAAGGTGGGGACGGACGCGAAGGTGTTCCCGTTCCCCGCGGTGGGGGCCAGGTCGCCGGTGGTGACCGGTGGGGACGTGGCGGTGGCGCTCAAGGACGGCACGGCGGCGCAGGCGCTGCTGACGTTCCTGGCGTCGACGGACGCGGCGAAGATCTGGGCGCAGGCGGGCGGTTTCCTCTCGCCCAACAAGGAGCTGGACCAGGCGGCGTACGCGGACGACGTGATGCGGAAGATCGCAGGGGCGTTGGTCGCGGCGGGGGACGACTTCCGGTTCGACATGTCCGACCAGGCGCCGGCGTCGTTCGGGGGGAAGCCGGGGCAGGGCGAGTGGAAGGACCTGCAGGACTTCCTGAAGAACCCCAAGGACGTCGCGGGCATCCAGCAGCGGCTGGAGCAGGACGCGGCCAAGGCGTTCAAGCACTGAGTCCGGGGCGTCGGGGTCCGGGTGCCGCGGCCCGGGCCCCGGTGCGGCCACGCGAGGGAGCCATGTCGATGCGATCGGGAGCGGGGGGATCGTCACGATGAGCGGTGCGGGCACGGGTGCGGGCGGGCGGGTCGGGGCGCGGCGGCGGGCGGTGGCCGGGTCGCGGTGGTGGGTCGCCGCGGTGTTCCTGTTGCCGGCGTTGGTGTTGCTGGGGGCGCTGGTGGTGTATCCCATCGGGTTCTCGGTGTACCGGAGTCTGTTCGACGCGTCGGGCAACGGCTTTGTGGGGCTGGGGAATTACGGGGCGATGTTCTCGGACGAGGGCATCCGGACGGCGTTGAAGAACAACGTGGTGTGGGTCGTGGTGGCGCCGACGGTGTCCACCGCGCTGGGGTTGATCTTCGCGGTGCTGACCGAGCGGGTGCGTTGGGGTACCGCGTTCAAGTTGGTCGTCTTCATGCCGATGGCGATCTCGATGCTGGCGGCCGGGATCATCTTCCGGCTGGTCTACGACCAGGATCCGCAGCGCGGGGTGGCCGATGCGGTGTGGGTGGCGGTGCACGACACGTTCGCGGAGCCGGCGCCGTTCCCGGGGGCCAAGCCGCGGCCGAACGCGGATCTGCGGCCGTCGGGGGGCGGGTCGTTCACGACGCGGTCGGTGGTGCGGGCGGGGTCGTCGGTGCGGCTGCCGTTGGTGGCGGTGCAGCCGCGGGACGTGCGGGGGGCGGGGCCGGCGGTGGCCGCGCGGCCGCGGCCGGGGAAGGTCACCGGTACGGCGTGGCTGGACTTCACGCGTGGGGGCGGGGGGCGGCCGGGTGTGATCGATCCGGGTGAGAAGGCGTTGGCCGGTCTGACGGTGGAGGCGGTCAAGGGCGGCCGGGTGGTGGCGTCGGCGGTGACGGCGGCGGACGGGACGTATGTGTTGCCGGCGGAGGCGGCGGGGGCGCGGCTGCGGTTGCCGGCGGCGAACTTCGCGGCGGCGTACAACGGGGTGGACTGGCTGGGTCCGGCGTTGGTCACGCCGGCCATCATCGGCAGTTATGTGTGGATGTGGGCCGGTTTCGCGATGGTGTTGATCGCGGCGGGGTTGGCGGGTGTGCCGCGGGAGCTGTTGGAGGCGGCGCGGGTGGACGGGGCCGGTGAGTGGCAGGTGTTCCGTCGGATCACGGTGCCGCTGCTCGCGCCGGTGCTGGTGGTGGTGCTGGTCACGCTGATGATCAACGTGCTGAAGATCTTCGACCTGGTGTACATCATCGCGCCGGGCTCCAGTCTGCGGTCGGCGAATGTGCTGGCGTTGCAGCTGTTCCAGTCGTCGTTCGGCACGGATGTGGACGAGGGGCTGGGGAGTGCGATCGCGGTGTTCTTGCTGGTGTTGGTGTTGCCGGTGATGTACGTGAATCTGCGCCGGATACGGAAGGAGCGCCGCCGATGACGTCGCCGATGTCGGCCGTGGAGGGGGCCGCGGTGCCGGCCGGACGTGGGGGGCGCGGGCGGGGGCGGCGGGCGGGCGGTGGGCCGTCGGTGGCCGCGCGGCTCGCGGCGCGCGCCGGGGGCGGTGCGGTGCGGGTCTTCCTGGTGCTGGTGGCGTTGTTCTGGCTGATGCCGTCGGTGGGGTTGCTGCTGTCGTCGCTGCGCAGTCCGGCGCAGATCGCCGAGTCGGGTTGGTGGCAGGTGTTCACCCGGCCCGCGCAGCTGACGTTCGACAACTACGGCCATCTGCTGTCGAACGGGAAGGTGATGGGGTCGCTGGTGACGACGGCGGCGATCACGGTGCCGTCGACGGTGCTGGTGGTGGTGATCGGGTCGCTGGCGGGTTATGCCTTCGCGTGGCTGGAGTTCCCGGGGCGGGACGCCTGGTTCATGGTGGTGGTGGGGCTGCTGGTGGTGCCGGTGCAGGTGGCGCTGATCCCGGTGGCGAAGCTGTTCGGTGCGGTGGGGTTGTTCGAGACGACGGCCGGGGTGGTGCTGTTCCACACGGCGTTCGGGCTGCCGTTCGCGGTGTTCCTGCTGCGGAACTTCTTCGCGGAGATCCCGCGGGAGCTGCTGGAGGCGGCGCGGCTGGACGGGGCGGGTGAGCTGCGGCTGTTCACGCGGGTGGTGATGCCGCTCGGCGGGCCGGCGATCGCGTCGCTGGGGATCTTCCAGTTCCTGTGGGTGTGGAACGACATGCTGATCGCGTTGATCTTCGCGGACAGCGGGCATCCGCCGATCACGGTGGCGCTGCAGCAGGAGGTGCGGCAGTTCGGCAACAACATCGATGTGCTGGCGCCGGGGGCGTTCCTGTCGATGGTGGTGCCGTTGGTGGTCTTCTTCGCCTTCCAGCGGCAGTTCGTGTCGGGCGTGATGGCGGGCGCGGTGAAGTGACCTCCCCCGGCCGGCGGGGAGGGGCCCGGGCGGCGGGCGCGGTCGGGCGCCGGGTGGGAGCGGTGCGCGGGAGATGACCGGAGCGGGGGGTGGCGCTCACCTTCCGTTCATGTTGCTGCCCCACGATGGCGCCGCTCCGTGAAGCGCGTGGTGCGACGGGGGTGGTCGGCGGGCGTCCGCCGGACCCCGGTGGTGTGCCGCGCCCTCGTGTCGTATGTCGTCATCGATTCCCGACCGTCTGGAGACGGACCGCACATGACTGCCGTTACCGCAGACCAGAGTGCCGACCAGCTGCCGCGCCCGACCCGGCTGTCCGAGGTCAAGGGCTGGTTCTTCACCGCCGATCAGCTGCTCTTCGACTGGTTCCTGGAGCATCAGCAGGACCGGTCGGTGGCGGGTGACCTGCTGGAGCTGGGTGCCTACATGGGCAAGAGCGCGATCTTCCTGGGGGCGCGGCTGCGTCCGGGTGAGCGCTTCACGGTCTGCGACCTGTTCGACTCGCCGGCGGCGGACGACTCCAACTCCAAGGAGATGGCGAAGTCGTACGCGACCCTGACGCGCCGCGCGTTCGAGGCCAACTACCTCGCGTTCCACGACGAGTTGCCGGTCATCGTGCAGGGGTTGAGTTCGCTGGTGAGCGAGCACGTCGAGGCGGACAGCGTGCGGTTCGCGCACATCGACGCGTCGCATCTGTACGAGCACGTGCACGGCGACATCCTGGCGGTGCGGGAGCTGCTGGCCGACCGCGGGGTGGTGGTGATGGACGACTACCGTGCCGAGCACTGCCCGGGGGTGGCCGCCGCCACCTGGCAGGCGGTGACGAACCACGGGCTGCGGCCGATCTGTGTGACCGGCACCAAGTTCTACGGCACGTGGGGGGATCCGGAGCGGTATCAGGGTGCGTTGCTGGAGTGGCTGGCGGCGCGCGGTGACGTCTGGCACGAGGTGCAGGAGGTCAACGGTGCGCCGCTGATCCGGTTGAGCGCCAAGGGCGCGAAGGAGCCGGCGCATCCGGTGTCCCGCCACCGGGCGGCGCCGCAGCGGCCGGCGGAGCGGCAGCCGGTGGCGCGGCCGGCGGAGGCCAGGCCGGCGGAGGCCAGGCCGGCGGCGGGGCGGCCGGCGCCGCGCCCGGCGGGCGGTGCGCTGCGCCGGGTGGCGCTGGACGTGCTGCCGCCGATCGTGACCCGGGCGCTCGTGCGGGCCCGCAAGGGCTCCTCGAGGCGGTAGTCGGGGAGGGTCGCCGGGCCGTGGGGCGGGCGGGCGGGCCGGCGCGGGGGTGCCGGGCCCGTCCGGTTCAGCCCCGGGGCACCTGTCCGACGAGCACGAAGGAGTTCGACCGCAGGACGCGGCCGGCGGTGCGGGGCAGGGGGTGGGAGTAGGTGCGTCGGACGGCCAGTCCGGCGGATTCCGCGAAGGCCCGCAGCAGGGGGAAGTCGGTGAAGCGGACGGGTTCGGGGCCGGCGCGGTGGCCGGCTTCCTGCGCGGTGATCAGCAGGACGCCGCCGCCGGGCCGGACGTAGCGGACGTAGGCGTGCAGCAGTTCCTCGGCCTGTTCGTCGTCGAGGTGTTGCAGGACGTGGGCGGTGAGCAGCGCGTCGAAGGCGCCGGGGCGGGCGTGCGGGCCGGCCAGGAAGGCGTCGGCGGTGTAGGCGGTCAGGCCGCGGGCGCGGCAGCGGGCGACGGAGCGCGGGTCGTGGTCGATGCCGACGCTGCCGGGGGCGCAGGCGGCGAGGGTGTCGCCGTCGCCGCAGCCGATCTCCAGGACGCGGCCCGGGCCGATCCGGCGCAGTTGCCGGGCGAAGGGGGGCCGGGCGGGCAGGAGCCGGGCCAGGCCGGCGCGGTCGTGGAGGGCGGGGAGGCGGACGGTGGAGGCGGCCGGGGCGGTGCCGGCCGGGTGGGGGGTGCGGGCGGCGGGGGTGCCGTGGGCGGGGGCCGCGGTGTCGGGGCGGTCGGTGGCGGCGGAGCTGTCGGTTCGGCCGGGCATCGCGGGACGGTCACCTTCCTGAGCTGCGGACGGTTGCCGGTGTCCGGCGCGCGGGGCACCGGGCACGCTGTCCCACGGTCTACGCCATCGCGCGGTCCGGGCCGTTCCGCCGCACCTTCGCCTCACCCTTTCAGCGCAGCGCCGGTGACCGGGCCGCCGATGGACGAGTTGAGGGACGAGTCGGCCGCATCGTCCCGTGTGTGTCCCGGGGTTGGCCCCGTGGTCCGCCAGTCCGGAAAGGCTCGTCCGCCCATGAAGCCTCGACTCACCGTCGTCGTCCCGGTCCCGCGCGGTGCGGGGTATGCGCGCCATGTGGAGGAGTGTCTGGAGTCGGTGGCGGCCCAGACGCTGCCGGAGCTGGATGTGGTGCTGGTGGACGACGGGCCGGCGGAGGAGGCGGACGGGCCGCCGGCGGGGCCGTGGCGGGGGCTGACGGAGCGGGATCCGCGGTTCCGGGTGGTGCACGACGGCGGTGGGGGTCGGGGCGGGGCGTGGAACGCGGGTGCCCGGCACGCCTTTCCGCACACCGAGTACGTGGCGTTCCTGGCGTCGGACGATGTGCTGCTGCCGCGGGCGTACGAGGATCTGACGGGGCTGTTGGACAAGTCGGGGGCGGATCTGGCGACCGGCAACGTCTACCGGCTGGGGGCGGCGGGTCGGAGCCAGTCGGTGGACCATCCGGCGGCGCGGGAGACGGTGTTGCGCACCCATGTCAGCGAGGATCCGGCGCTGCTCGGCGACCACTTCGTGCGGAACAAGGTGTTCCGGCGCTCCTTCTGGGAGCGGCACGGCTTCGCCTTTCCCGACGGGGAGTGGTGCGACGGGGCGGCGGTGGCGCTGCCGGCGCACGTGCTGGCGGAGGCGGTGGACGTGCTGCACGAGCACGTCTGTTACTGGCGGCTGCCGGAGGGCGCCGGTCGGCATCGGCGGCCGACCGCGCAGGGGGTGCGGGACCGGTTCGCGGCGGTGGCGCGGATGCGGGCGCTGCTGGCCGATCCGGCGCGTCCGGAGTGGGGCCGGCTGCGGGCGGACTACGACCGGGCGCAGTTGACCGGGGGGTTGGTGGACCTGGTGGCGGGGTTGCCGGGGGCGGCGCCGGAGGTGCGGACGGCGTTCCTGGACTGTGCCCGGGACTTTCTGTCGCGGACCGATCCGCGGTTGTTGCGGGCGCTGCCGGTGGAGCTGCGGATGCGGTGGTATCTGATCCGGGCCGGGCGGCTGACGGATCTGGTGACGCTGTTGGCGCACGAGGCGCGCAATCCGGGGGGGTTCGCGGTGGCCGGGCCGCCGCTGCGGCGGCGGGCGGTGCTGCCGGTGGCGCCGCCGGTCGCGTTGCCGGCGGGGGTGGCGCGGCTGGAGCGGGCGGACTTCCCGGTGCGGGCGGAGGTCCGGGAGGCGGTGTGGCGGGGCGGGGTGCTGCTGTTGCGGGGCTGGGCCTATGTGCGGAACCTGCCGGCCGGGACGCGGCACGGCTATCTGCGGACGGCGGTGCTGTCGTGCGGGCGGCGGCGGATCGTGCTGCCGCTGCGGACGGTGGCGATGCCGGAGGCGACCGCGGCGTCCGGGCAGGAGCTGCACTGCTACGACTGGTCGGGTTTCGAGCTGCGGCTGGATCCGGCGCGGCTGCGGCGCGGCGGGCGCCTGGTGCCGGGCGAGTGGCGGGTGGAGGTGCTGCTGGCGTCGGCGGGGGTGGTGCGGTCCGGGGAGTTGGGCGCGGCGGAGTGCGGTTCGGGGGCGGCGCCGGGGGCGTACGAGGGCACGGACGGGATGTGGGTGACGCCGCGGTATGTGGACGGGCGGCTGCGGATCGCGGTGGCTCGGCGGGCGCGGCGGCTGGCGGCGCCGCCGGTGGTGGCGGGCGGGGCGTTGGAGCTGGCGGTGACCGCGCCCGGTCCGGCGCCGGTGGCGCTGCGGCTGACGCACGAGGAGACGGGAACGGTGGTGTCGTTCCCGGTGGAGGAAGCCGGCGGGGACGGCGACGGGGCGTCGGCGGCGGACGGTGCCGCGCGGTGCGTCGTCCGGGTGCGGCTGGACGCGTGGGACGCGGCGCGGCCCGCGCGGGACGGTGCGCCGGCCGCGATCCCGCCGCCGCACACCGAGACGTGGCTGCCGGAGCTGGTGCTGCCCGGCGGCGGCACCGATCCGGTGGGCTGTCCCCCGGAGATGGCGCCGGTGGTCCATCCGCTGTCGCACGGGCGGGAGTTGGTGGCGGCGGCGTCCCCGGCCGGGGAGTTGGTGCTGCACGACCGGGTGCCGCAGGCGTACGTGGACCGGGTGGTGTGGCGGACGGACGGGACGCTGCTGTTGGCGGGGGCGCTGCCGGACGTCGCGCCGCCCGTTCCGGAGCTGGTCCTCAAGCACGCCGCGCACGCGGCCGAGGTGGTCTTCCCGGCCGTGCACGACGACGGGCGGTTCCACTGCGCGCTGCCGCTGGCCGCACTGCCGTCGTTGGCCGGGGAGGTGCCGTTGCGGGAGGGCCGCTGGACGGTGCACCTGCGGGAGCGGGGGGCGGTGGGGTCGTCGTCGGACGCGCCGGTGCGGTGCGTGCCGTCGGTGTTCGACGGGTTGCCGGTGTCGCGGACGGTGCGCGGGAAGCCGTTCACGTTGGACCGGATGCGGCACGACGAGGTGTTCGTGGTGGCCGGGCCGGCGCTGCCGCCGGTGGATCGGGGCCCGTACCGGCGGCGGGTGCTGCGGGAGCAGCACTATCCGCTGCACCGGTCCCGGCCGCTGCGCGACACGGTGCTCTACAGCAGCTTCGGCGGCCGGGCGTACGGGGATTCGCCGCGGGCGGTGCACGAGGAGCTGGTGCGGCGGGGGATGGACGTGGAGCACCTGTGGGCGGTGCGGGACGCGCAGACCGCGGTGCCGCCGTCGGCCCGGCCGGTGGTGGTGGGCAGCGCGGCCTGGCACGGGGCGCTGGCGCACAGCCACTGGATCGTGACCAACACCCATCTGCCGCGCTGGTTCGTGCGGCGGGCCGGGCAGCGGGTGATCCAGACCTGGCACGGGACGCCGCTGAAACGGATCGGCGCGGACCTGGCGGGGACGCTGTGCGGGGGGCTGACGCATCTGGCGCCGCGCCCGCGGCTGGGCCGGCAGTGGAGCGTGCTGTTGTCGCCGAACGCGGTGAGCACCCCGGTGCTGCGGTCGGCGCTCGGCTATGCGGGGAAGCTGCTGGAGACCGGGCTGCCGCGGACCGATGCGCTGCACGCCGCGAACCGGGACGAGGTGGCCGCCGCAGTCCGCGCCCATCTGGGCGTCCGGCCGGATCAGCGGGCGGTGCTGTACGCGCCGACGCCGCGCGACGACGTGGCGTACGACGCCTCGCACCACCGGCTGCACCTGCCGTTGGACCTGGCGGCGGCGCGGGCGGCGCTGGACGAGAGCCATGTGCTGCTGGTGCGCAGTCATCCGCAGGTGCCCGACCGGCTGCCGGCGCACCATGCGCCGTTCGCGGTGGACGTGTCGTCGTACCCGGACGCGACCGAGTTGTTGTTGGCCGCGGACGTGTTGGTGACCGACTACTCGTCGTTGGCGGTGGACTTCGCCAACACCGGTCGTCCGATGCTGTTCCTCACCCCTGATCTGGCGCACTACCGCGACACGTTGCGCGGTTTCAGCCTGGATTTCGAGGCGCGGGTGCCGGGTCCGCTGCTGTCGTCGACGGGCGAGTTGGTGGAGGCGCTGGGGGATCTGCCGGCGGTGGTGCGGGCGAGCGCGGAGGCGTATGCGGAGTTCCGGGGGGCGTTTTGCCATCTGGACGACGGTGGGGCGGCGGGGCGGGTCGCGGACCTGGTCATGGAGTGAGCGGGCGGGCCGCGGGGTGCGGGTGGCGGGCGCGGTCCGGTGGGGGCGCGGTCCGGTCCGGTGCGCGGTGGCCGGATCGGCATCTCCCGGCGCCCGGGTCGTTACAGCATGTGCGGGCGCCCTAGCGGGTGTCCGCGCGGGTTGGCCGACGGCGCCGTTGCGGGGGCCGGCTGGTCACGAGACGGCAATGAGGCGGAAAATTGCGGGCGGCCGGTGCAACCGCTCGACGGTTTTCGGCCTCTGACCCTGGAGAGGCAGGGGTCCGAACCCGCTCGCGCCAAGAGCTGCTGTCGACACGAAATGTAGATTTAGTGACTGTGAATGACGCCCTTGAGCCACAGCCTGGGCCTGCCCTCTCTTCCGCCGCGCAGGTCAGCGTCGTCGTCATCGCGTTCAACGACGCCCGGCACGTCGCCGACGCGGTGCGTTCGGCGCTGGCGCAGGGAGACGCGGTCGCCGAGGTGATCGCGGTGGACGACGCCTCCACCGACGGCACCGGCGCCGCCCTGGACGCCCTGGCCCGCACCGAGCCGCGGCTGCGGGTCCTGCACCGCGGCGAGAACAGCGGTGGCTGCGGGTCCCCGCGCAACGACGGGCTGCGGGCCGCCACCGGCCAGTACGTGATGTTCCTCGACAGCGACGACGTGCTGCCGCCGGGCGCGGTGCCGGCCCTGCTGTCCGCCGCGCGGCAGCACCGGGCGCCGGTCGCCGCGGGCGCCTGTGTGCGCCGGGAGCTGCCGGCCCGGCGCGACGTGCCCTGGCAGCCCGCCCTGTACCGCGAGCCGGCCGTGTACGACAGCCCCGACACGGCGCCGCAGCTGGTCCGCGACACCCTCTGCGTGAACAAGCTCTACGCCCGGAAGTTCCTCACCGGCCACCGCATCGCCTTCCCCGAGGGCCGTTACCACTACGAGGACTTCGTCTTCACCGCCCGGGTGCTGGCCGCCGCGCCGAAGATCGTCACCATCCCCGACACGGTCTACATCTGGCACGTCCGGCGCGCCGCCGCGCAGCAGTCGATCTCCCTGGACCGCAAGGACGTCGCCAACTGGCGGCAGCGCATCGAGGCGCACCGCACCGTGCTGCGGATCCTCGGCGACGCCGGTCGGAAGACGCTGGTGCAGGCCGCGGCCACCAAGTTCCTCGACCACGATCTGCGGATGTACGTGCGCGAGTTGCACACCCGCGGCATCGACTACCGCACCGAGTGGTGGCAGCTGACCCGGGACCACCTGGCGTCCTTCGAGGAGGCCGAGCTGCGCGCCGCGCACGCCCCGGCGCGCTGGCTGGCCCGCGTCGTCCTGGCCTCCTCCGCCCCCCGCGACCTGGACCGGCTGACGCAGCTGGCGGCCCGTCCCGGCCGGCTGCTGCCCCCGTATGCGACGGGTCCGGACGGTGCCCCGGTCTGGTCGGCGGACCTGCCCGAGGTACGGCTGGACGGTCTGTCCCCGGGGGACGCGGTGGACGCCGCCGACGAGGACGTGCCCGGTATCGGGGCCACCCCCGTACTGCCGGTGACGATCGACGCCGATCCGGTGCTGGGCACCACCCGCGGGGTGCTCCGGCTCCGCGTCCACGACCTGTACGGCCGGCTGGCCGCGGCCGGCCCGGTCAGCGTCGACCTGACGCTGCAGCGCCGCCGCGACGAGCGGCCCGGCCCGGTGCTCACCGCGGCCCTGACGCCCGCCACCGACGGCACCGCCTGGACGGGCACGGTGGTGCTGGACCTCGCGCCGCTGACCGAGCTGCCCGGGTCCCGGCCCGACGAACCCGAGCCGTGGGACGTGACGGCCCGGGTGACCTGCGCGAACGGCACCGTCATCGGAGCCGGGCTGCGTGCCGTGGGCACCGGGCTGCGGCGCCGGGTGCTACCCAGCCGGCGCCGGCTGGTGCTGCTGGCCCAGCCCTACACGACCACCGGCGGTGCGCTGGCGTTCCGGGTGGCGTCCGGGCCGCGCAGTGTGTGGCGGATCGCCGCCCGGCGGCTGCGGCGCTGACCCGCACGCCGCCGTCCGTTTGTCCCTCTGCCTAGGATGGGCGCTATGTCTTACCTGATCACGGGTGGTGCCGGTTACATCGGCGCCCATGTCGTACGAGCCCTTCGGCAGGCCGGCGAGACGGTCGTCGTCCTCGATGATCTGACGACGGGCGTGCGCGCCCGGGTCCCCGAGGAGGTGCCGCTGGTCGTCGGCTCGACGCTGGACCGCGCGGTGCTGGACGCCACGATCGCCGAGCACGGCGTCACCGACGTCGTCCACCTGGCCGCCAAGAAGCAGGTCGGCGAGTCCGTGGAGATGCCGCTGCACTACTACCGCGAGAACGTCCACGGCCTGCAGACCCTCCTGGAGGCGATGGCCGCGGGCGGCGTCCCGCGCTTCGTCTTCTCCTCCTCCGCCGCCGTCTACGGCATGCCGGACGTGGACCTGGTCACCGAGGACACGCCGTGCGTCCCGATCAACCCGTACGGCGAGACCAAGCTCGTCGGCGAGTGGATGGCGCGCGCCGCGGGCAAGGCCCACGGCATCAGCACCGCCTGCCTGCGCTACTTCAACGTGGCCGGCACCGCCACCCCCGAGCTGGCCGACACCGGTGTCTTCAACATCGTCCCGATGGTCTTCGAGCGGCTCACCCAGGGCGCCGCGCCGCGCATCTTCGGTGACGACTACGACACCCCCGACGGCACCTGCATCCGCGACTACATCCACGTCGCGGACCTCGCGGACGCCCATGTCGCGGCGGCCCGCAAGCTGGCCGAGCCGGGCCCGGTGCGCGACCTGACCCTCAACATCGGCCGGGGCGAGGGCGTCTCGGTCCGCGAGATGGTCGATCTGATCGCCGAGATCACCGACCACCGTGGCGTGGTCCCCGAGGTGACCCCGCGCCGTGCCGGCGACCCGGCCCGGGTGGTGGCCGCCGCCGACCGCATCACCAAGGAGCTGGGCTGGGAGGCCCGCCACGACGTCCGCGACATGATCACGTCGGCGTGGGCGGGCTGGCAGCACCACCACCCGGAGTCCCGCCAGGGCTGACGGCCCCGGCCGCGCGTGCTCCGTCCGGGCCGCCCGCTCCCCTTCGCCGGGGGCGGGCGGCCCGGCGTTTCAGCGCCCGGCGGTCGGGGGTTGCACGGTCGGGGGCAGTTCCAGCGCCGACCCCGGGTGGAGCTCGACCCGTACGGGGCCGGCGTCGTGGCCGGTCGGCGGCGCGTACCGCGGGAACGCGCCGCCGCTGATCTGCAGCCGCACCCGGTGCCCGGCGGCGAACCGGTGCGCCGCCGCGGTCATCGGCACCACCGCCACCACGACCGTCGGCGCCCCCGTCGGATCCGCCGCCCCGGCCCGCGCGGTCACCCGCACCAGCCCGTCGCACACGTTCACCGACCGGCCCCGGGCGTCCACGTCGCACAGCCGCGCGAAGACGTCGAAGGGCCGGTCGGCGGGGGCGCCGTCCGCGCCGGCCGCCGTGACCCGCAGCCGCGCGGCGACCGGCCCCAGCACCTCCAGGGGCTCGGCCAGCACCGGCCCGGTGAAGGTCAGCACGTCCGCCCGGGCCTCCAGCCGCCGGTTGTCGCGGCGCCCGGCGCCCGGGGAGAGCACCGGCCCGCCGAGGGACGGGGTGGGGTCGGCCGGGTCGTGGCGGAACTCCCCCACCGGCGCGGTGCCGGCCGGGGCCGCCGCGGCGGCGGGCGCCCGCGGCCCGAGCCGGCCGCCGGGGCCGAGGTACCAGCGGTCCGCCGCGCCCTCCGCCGGCGGCCACTGTGCGAGGTCCCGCCAGCCGCCCCCGCCGTCCCCGGGGCCGTCCCCGCCGACGTGCACCCGCACGCGGGTGGGCGGCAGCCCGGCCCGGTCGCCGCACAGGTGCGCCCGCAGCCAGGCCAGGCTCGTCGCGAACACCTCGGGCCAGCCGTCCTGGAGTGCCGCGTTGTGCGTCCAGGGCCCGACGAGCAGCGTGGTCTCGCACCCGGCCCGGCGCAGCCTCCGGTACTGCGCGAGGTTCTGGTCGAGGAAGACGTCCTGCCATCCGGCGATCAGGCAGGTGGGCACCGCCGGCTGTTCCGCGGCCACCGCCGGCGATGCGTCCCGCCAGTACGGGTCGGTGCCGTCCGATCGCTCCAACGCCTCTGCCAGCCACGGCAGTTCGGCCGCCGGTCCGGACGTGTGCGGGGCCGGCTCGCGGTGCGCCCCGCGCAGCCACCGGCGCAGCCGCAGCGCGGCCCGCAGGAACGGCCGCCACCCCTGGTGCTGGTGGGCCATCCCGATGCCCGACACCAGCGCGTTCTCCAGATGGACCGCGCCGCCCGCGTGGAAGTAGGCGTGCGGGTCGTTGAAGCCGACCTGTGTCACCATCGCCCGCAGCTCCGGCGGGGGGTCGGCGGCGAGCGCCCACTGGGTGTACCCCAGGTAGCTGGCTCCGATCGCCCCCAACGTCCCGTCGAACCACGGCTGTTCCCGCAGCCAGGCCACCGTGGCCCGGCCGTCCGCGGCCTCGTTGCGCCACAGGTGGAAGGCGCCGCCCGACCCGCCCGTGCCGCGGCAGCTCTGCACCACCACATGGAACCCGTGCTCGGCGAAGAGGATGCCGTAGAGCGGTGCCCACGGCGCTCCTCGCCCGTACGGCGAGCGCACCAGCAGCGTCGGGAACTCCCCCGGCGCTCTCGTTCCGTCCGGTCGCACCGTGCCCGCCCGGGACTCGCCTCCCGTCCGTGGGAAGTAGTGATCCGTCAGCAGGGGGGCGCCGTCCGCGCCCGGCACCACCAGCCCCGCCTCGCATCCGACCCGGTAGGGCCCCGTCGGCACCTTCCGCCAGGTCGCCCGCATCCATCGCGCGCCGCGCGCCGGCCGTCCCTCCGGCGCGGTCCACCCCTCCGCCATCCTCGCCCCTCCCACCTCGACCACATTCTCGTACGTCGTACGAGAATAGCGGATGCTTGGATGGTGCCCCACGGCCCGCCCACCACCCACGTCCGCAAGAGGAGCGCCGCACCGTGCCCGCATCCCCCGGCGACCGGCCCGGCGCCCCGGGCGCCGACCCCCGGCAGCTCTGGCTGACCCCCGACCGCCCCCGCCGCGGGCGCCGCCCCGCCTTCAGCCGCGAGGCGATCACCGCCGCGGCCGTCGCCCTCGCCGACGCCGAGGGGCTCGACGCGGTCACCATGCGCGCGGTCGCCGCGCGGGTCGGCGCCGGCGTGATGTCCCTCTACAGCTACGCCCCCGACAAGGAGACGCTGCTGGAGCTGATGGTCGACCACGTCAGCGGCGAACTCCTGCCGCCCGCCCCGCTCTCCGGCGACTGGCGCGCCGACCTCAAGGCCGTCGCCCGCCACCAGCGCGCCCTGATGCTCCGCCACCCCTGGCTGCCGGCCGCCCTGACCGCCCGACGGACCCTCGGACCGCACACCCTGGCGTTCCTGGAGCACGCCCTCGCCGCGCTCCGGCCGCTCCCCCTGGACGGCGCCGCGAAGCTGGAGGTCTTCAGCCTCCTCACCGGCTTCGTGACCTCCCACGTCGGCCACGAGCTCGCCCGTGCCGCCACCGCCGACTCCGCCGACCGCGCCACCGCCGAGGCGGACTACCTCGCCACCGTCGCCGCCGACGGCCGGCACCCCGAACTCGCCCGGGCGCTGGCCGCCCCCGGCCGCCCCCGCACCCCCGAGGCCACCTTCACGCGCTTCCTGGACCGGCTGGTGGACGGACTGGACACCCGGCCGGGGCCGGAGGCGGCGGCGCGGCCGGGCGGGTGAGCGGCACGACCGCCCCGCCGGACGGGATCCGGCGGGGCGGAGGTGCGCACGGGTCGGCGTGCTGAAGGGGCCTCAGTTCCCCGTGTCCTGGCGCCAGGGGCGGACGAACGTGTGCAGGGCCCGTCGCGCGGCCGGGGCGATCATCGCGTCGTCGGCCGGGGCCCCGGCGGGGTGCAGCAGATGGTCGAGACCGGGCAGGACCCGCAGCCCGGGGCCGGTGGTGCGGGCGGCGGCGAGGGCGGACACCAGGGCCGGCGTGGTCCGGCACGGCACATTGGTGTCCTCCGTGCCGCAGGTGACCAGGGTGCGGGTGCCGGGCGCGACACCGCGGGCCACGGACGGCGGGTAGACGGCGTCGTCGCTGCGGACGAAGTCCGCGTTGACCGGGCCGAACATGCCGTCGAGGGCGGCGGCGACGTCGGGCAGCAGCCCCGCGGTGTCCACCGGGCGCCCGGCCCGGAAGTCCGCGACGGCCCTGGTCACGCCCCTCTTGTTCGACGCCGCCCGGGCGGCGTCGAGTCGTCCGGCCGCGACCGCCCGGTCCAGGGCGCCCGCCAGCTGGAAGTCGACCATGTCCAGCAGGTGCATGTCCTGCGGGGCGATGAGCGCGAGCCCGGCGGGCTTGACGGCCACCGCGCGGTCCACGAGCAGCGCCCGCAGGCCGCCCTCGCTGTGCCCGACCACCAGCAGCGCGCGGGGATCGGCTTCCGGCTGATGGCGCAGGGTGTCGTACGCGGCCACGGCCTGGCGGGTGTAGGCGGCCATGTCGGGGGCGCCGGGACCGCCGCCCAGGCCCGTCCGCCCGGAGCCGTACTTGTCGAACCGCAGGCTCATCACGCCGTCCTCGCCGAGGGTGTCCGCGAAGAGGGAGAGGGTGTGCGGGAACGTGGGCGGCACGTCGCCGTTGCGGTCGGTCGGGCCGCTGCCGGGGATCAGCAGCGCGGCGGCGAGCCTGCGGCCCGGCCGGTGGGCGGGGATGTGCACGGTGCCGTGGGCCGTGGTGCCGTCCACGGTGAACCGGACCTCGCGGTCCTGTGCGGGGACCAGGGCGGCGGCACGGGGGGCCGCGGACGCCCCGGCCGCGCCTAATACCGGCCCGGCGGCGACGGCCACCGCCGCCGCGAGCGCGGTGAGCATCCTGCCGCGCCAAGGGGTGCGCGAACGCATGGGATCTCCCTGTGTGTTGAGGCGGTGTGAGGAGACGGGGAGCGGCGGGGGACCGAGGACGGTCCACGAAGCCCCCGTCGGGTTGTTCTAGCTTTTATAGAACAATTTGGCACCGCGGGGCTACGGGAAACGCGCCAAGAACGCGACAAGGAAGGAGTGTTGGGCACCCGGCACCGAGAGCGCCGAGGGGGGACGGAGAGGACCGAGAGGACGGAGGGCACCGACAGCACCAGCAGCGCCGGCGGCGCCACCGCCGGCGGTCTCACGCGTCGAAGCCGTACTCCAGCACGTACGACGCGGCGTCGAGCGTCATCTCGTTGAACTCCACGGGGCGCCCCTCGTCCGCGAAGGCCGTCCGGTGGATGAGGATCACCGGCGTGCCCGGGGAGATGCTCAGCTGCTCCGCCTCCTCCTTCGTGGGCATCCGGGAGCGGATCTCCTCGCGGAAGTGCACCGGCCCGGAACCGAGTTCGGCGAGCCGGGCGTACATGCCGCCCGGTCCGGTGTCCTCGTGGGCGATGACCGATCCCGCGACCAGCGACGCCGGGAGGTAGCTCGTCGCGAGCAGGACGGGCTTCTCCTCCAGCACGTAACGGCGGCGGCGCACGCAGACGGTGTCCTCGCCGCCCAGGTCCAGGACCTTCCTGACCGCCTCCGGGGCGGCCTCCTCCGACACCGCCACCTGGTCCACGACCACCCGGCGGTTCTCGGCGTCGGCGGACCAGATCGAGCGGCCGGCGCCCCACTGCCCGCGCGCCAACCGCTCTATGCCCTGACGCCGCAGCGGGCGGAAGGCCCGCACGAAGACGCCGGCGCCCTTGCGGGACTCGGCCAGCCCTTCGTTCTGGAGGACGCCCAGCGCCTGACGCGCGGTCATGCGCGCCACGCCGTGCGCGGTCATCAGGTCGTTCTCACCCGGGAGCCGGTCGCCGGGGCCGTAGGTGCCCGCCCGGATCGCCTCGCGCAGCGAGTCCGCGATCCGCTGGTACTTCGGCCGGCGGTCGCCCTCGGTGCTGGCCATGCGGGAGCCCTCCTCTTCCTCTCTAGACACCCTAGGCCATGGGCGCGCCGCCAGCACCGTGCGTGTGATCGCAGAACTCGCCTCCCATCCTCTCTAGAGAGCACATTGACGTCTCTAGAGAGGAGCGCTCTAATAAATATGTCTAGAGATGTTGCATCGCGCCTGCTCCCCCGCGCGGAACGCAGCGAGCGAACCAGTGAACCGAGGTCCTGATGGCCGTCACCGTTCGTCCCACCGGACACCCTGAATACACCCAGACCCTGCCGTGCGCGGCCGAAAGCGCCGCCCCCGCCCGCATCCTGGTCCGCACGGCCCTGACCGCCTGGGGCCTGCACTCCGTCGTGGACAGCGGAGCCCTGGTCGTCACCGAACTCGTCTCGAACGCCGCCCGGCACACCCGCGCCTGCGCCGTACGGGTCACCGTCACACGCCCGGCCGGGACGGTGGTCCGGATCGCGGTCGTGGACACCTCCCGGCGCATCCCCGAGGTCCGCGTGACGGGCATCGGCGACGAGTACGGGCGGGGCCTGGCCCTCATCGACGCGCTCTCCCACCGCTGGGGCTGCGAACGGCTCCCCTGGGGCAAAAGCGTCTGGGCCGAGCTGCGGCGCGAGAACGACCCGCGCTGAGCCCGGGGGCCCGCGACGCGCGCCGGACGACGGCGCCGCGCGGGGCGTCAGCGCCCCGGCCCCGGCACGGTGAGCGTCAACGGCCCCGCGCCGTCGGCGGATCGGACCGGGAGTTCGCGCCGCAGGCCGCCCGCGGTGAGGCGGAGGGCGACCCGCCAGGTGCCCGGGGGGCCGCTGCGCAGGCGGGAGCGGGCGCGGTAGCGGTCGCCGGCGCCGCGTTCGACGGTGGTGCGCAGGGCCACGCAGCGGGTGGCGTCGCGGAGCACGAACTGGAGGCCGGCGTCGACGGGGCAGCCGGGGAGGGTGAGGCGGGCGGCGACCGTGGCGCGGCCGGCGCGGGTGCAGGCCGCCTCGCCCCGCAGGTCGGCGCCGAGCGGGCGGCGGGCGCCGTCGTGGTCCAGGTCGAGGTGGAGGTGGCCGTGCGGGGAGGAGAGGAAGAGCGCGGCGACGGTGGGGCCCTCGGGGCCGTGGCCGACGACGCGGGGGGCGGTGTCGGTGGCCGGCGCGCCGCCTTCGGGGACCAGCCAGACCTCCCGGCGGAGGGCGGTGGCCGGCTCGGCGGCCGCGGCGTCCGCGCCGCCCGCCGCGACCGCGATCTTCAGGCCCCAGATGCCCTCCGCCAGCGGTGCGCCGTGGGCCGCGGCGGCCGGGTCGAGGGCGGCGTGCCAGGCGCCGTCGGGGCCGTATGCAGCGGGGACGCGGAGGTGGGCGCCGCTGCGGTGCAGGACGAGATCCACCTGATCGGTGCCGACGTCGCCGGCGGCGCTAAGGGCCGCGGTGCCGTGGAGGTGGAGGACGCCGCCGACCCACTGGAGGTCGGTCAGGCGCTGGTGCACCGCGATGCGGTCGGTGAGGTCGTAGAGGGCGTCCGGCAGCGGGTGGTCCGGGTCGCGGAAGTGGGGGTAGGCGGCGTAGGCGCGGCCGTCCTCGACGAGGGGCGGGCCGGGTGCCGGGCCGGGGCCGGAGTCGGCCCGGACGACGGCGTCCAGTTCGGCGGCGAGACCGGCGCGCAGGCAGTGGGCGCGGAGGCGGAGGCCGGGCGGGAGGGCGGCGAGCACCCGGTCGGTGAGGTGGCGGTCGACCAGGGGGCGGGCGGCCTCGCGCATCGCGCGGCGGCCGGCCTCGTCCCGGGCGAGATAGGAGGCCGCGAACGGCATGAGTATCTCGCCGTGGAAGTGGCGGACCATCAGCTTGTCGCGGTCCGGGCCGGGCGGGACCTCGGCGGTCAGGACGGCCAGGACGGTGTCGATGTAGGCGAGGTAGCCGGGCCAGTCCATGTCCTGGCGGGAGGCGTTGCTGTCGTCCTCGCGTCCGTGCAGGTAGTAGCAGTCGTAGTCGGCGAGGACGGAGACGGTCCCGGCGCGCAGCAGGGCGGTGATGCCGAAGGGGAGGTCCTCGCCGAGCAGGCGGCCCTCGACGAAGCGCAGGTGGTGGCGCTCGACGAAGGAGCGGCGGAAGAGCTTGTAGGCGGCGAGGGTCCAGTAGACGGGCGAGTCGAAGACCGAGACGCGGGGGCTGGTGGTGCGCAGGTCCACGGGGGCGCCGCGGCCCTCCACGCCGACGATGCGGCCGTAGACGATGTCGGAGTCGTGCTCCTGGGCCATCCGGACGAGGCGGGCCAGCGCCTCGGGGCCGAGGTGGTCGTCGGAGTCGAGGAAGAAGACGTAGTCGCCGGTGGCGCGGTCCAGGCCGACGTTGCGGGGCCGGCCGGCGCCGCCGGAGGCCGGCTGGTGGACGACGGTGAGGCGGGGGTGGGCGGCGGCGGCCTCGTCGAGCCAGGCGGCGCTGCCGTCGGTGGAGCCGTCGTCGACGGCGATGATCTCGATCCGGTGCGGGTCGAGGGTCTGCGCGAAGACCGAGCCGAGGCTGCGGTCGAGGTAGCGGCGGGTGTTGTGGACCGGCACGATCACGGTGACGGTCGGGTCGGGGCGGGCCCGGTCGTCGCGGCCGTCGGCGCTTTCGAGGCCCGTGGGGTTCTCGGGGTTCTCGGGGTTCTCGGCGTGGTCGGGATGAGCGGAGTTGCGGGACACGGGAACAGTGGCCTCCGTTCCTTCTCTGCGGGTCCTCGCCCTACCCCGCCCCCTCCGGGGTAAAACGGACTATCAAGACATCAAGCCATATAAATCGTTCGCTGCCTGTCTGCGCGCGGAGCACCGCGCCGACCTCGGAGGAGCGCCGGTGAGCCCGACACCTTCCGCACCGCAAGAGGGGGTGCGGGCCCGGGAGGTTGCCCGGACGCCGTCCGGCGCGACGCGCCCCACATCCCCGACCGGGATCCGGCGGTGGCCGGCCGCGCCCATGCTCGCGGCGCTGCTGTCCATGGGCGCGTACTGCCTGGCGCTGGCCGTCCACGGCAGCTATCCGTTCGGGCCGCGGTCCCGCTCCGTGAACGATCTGGGCAACCAGTTCGTGCCCTTCCACGCCCGGCTGTGGGACCTGCTGCACGGCGGCGCCCACGGGGACCTGTTCTTCAACTGGGGCAGCGGGTACGGCGTCCCGTTCCTGGCGGACTTCGTCACGTATCTGATGAACCCGTTCTCGCTGCTGGTGGGGGTGTTCCCGCGGGCCCTGGTGGATCTGCCGGTGTTCCTGGTGACGCTGCTGAGCATCGGGCTGGGCGCGGCGCTGATGACCGTCCTGCTGGGGCGGCTGCGACCCGGGCCGGGGGTGCTGCGGGCGCTGCTGGCGGTGGGGTACGGGCTGTGCGCCTGGGTGCTGAACGACGGGTACGCCGATCCGATGTGGATGTGGGGGCTGGTCTCGCTGCCGCTGCTCGGGATCGCGGCGGACTGGTGCCTGCGGCGGGTGCGCTGGGTGACGGGGACGCTGCTGGTGGCGGTCGCCTTCGCCGGGAACTTCTACACCGCGGCGATGGCCGCGTTGGCGACGGGGCTGGTGCTGGCGGTGCGGCTGACGACCGACGCCGAGACCGCCGGCGGGCGGCTGCGGGTGGTGGGCCGGGCGGCCGGTATGACGGCGGCCGGGGTCGCGCTGGCCGCGCCGGTGCTGACGGTGTCGCTGCGGGCCAGCCGGGTCGCCCAGCCGCCGCCCACGGCGGTGTACGGGGGCCGGCCGCCGCTGCTGGACCAGCTGGCGCAGTTGCTGCCGGGCGGGCACGGCGACGTGCCGGCGCCCAACGTCTTCGTCGGGGTGCCGGCGCTGCTGCTGGTGGCCGCCTTCCCGTTCGTCCGGGCGGTGCCGGCACGGGTCCGGATCGGGTGGTCGCTGCTCGCGGTGGGGATCGGCGCCTCGTTCGTGTGGAAGCCGACGATCCTGCTGTGGCACGGGCTGGCGCTGCCCAACGGGAGCCCGTACCGGGCCGCCTTCGTGCTCAGCGGGGTGCTGGTGATGATCGCGTGGCTGGCGCTGGCGCACCGCCCGCGGGCGCGCGAGCTGGCCGCGGGGGCGGCGCTGGTCGCGGTGCTGCTGGGCTGCTGCCGGAACCGGAGCGCGGTGGGCGGCGCGACCTGGCTCGTGGTGGCGGGCGGCGGGGCGGTGGTCCTGGCGGCGCTGGCCCGCCTCCGTGGGCGGCCCCGGGCGCGGCTGGCGGCCACCGCGGTGCTGACCGGCGCCGCCACGCTCACCGCGGCGTACACGGCGTTCTCGGTGACGGCCGTGCGGGACGGGATCCCGTGGTTCCGGCCGAAGCTGACGATGACCGCGGGGTCGCTGGCCACCCGGCGGGGGCTGATCGCCCGCGACGACTGGCCGCGCTCCCGTACCGACCCGGGCCCGCACGAGTACGCGAACAACGATCCGCTGCTGCTCGGCGGCGAGGGCGGCTCGTACTACAGCAGCTATGTGCCCGTGGCGACCGCCCGGGCGCTGCACGGCCTGGGCGCCGGCTGGTACATCCGGGGCCGGCACACGCTCAGCTTCGAGGACCCGGTGGGCCGGGCGCTGATGGGGGTGAGCAGCGCGCAGGCGATGCCGCCGGCGGGCGGGCCGCGCGGCCGGTACACCGTGGTGCGCGACCGGCCGGCGCCGCTGGTGACCGTGCGGCGCGGGCCGCTGCCGGGCCCAGGCAGAGGCCCGGACACCGTCTTCGCCCGCCAGGAGCGGCTGCTGGGCGCCCGGGTCTACGAGGTGCCGCGGCTGGTGCCGGCCGCCGGCACACCCGCGGCCCCGGCCCCGGAGCGCGCGCCCGGCGGCTGGCTGCTGCCGGACCGCCCGCTGCCCGCCGCGGACGCCGAGGCGCTGGCCGCGCCGAACACCGGGACGGCCTTCACCGCGCGGTGCACCCCCGGCAGCGTGGCGCTCTGGTACGCGCCGTGGTTCGGGGGCGAGGTCGGCGGGCCGGGCGGGACCGCCCGGGCGGTGGGCCGGTGGGACGTCACCGCCAATCCGCTGCGGCGGCTGGGCACCGTACCGGCCGACGGGGTGGTGCGGGTGCGGTTCGCCGGGCAGGGCCGCCCGTACGTGCCGGAGCGGGCCGTCGGCTGCCTCTCGCCGGGGCGGCTGGCCGCGGCGGTGCGGGCCCTGGAGGGGCCGGTGCGGCTCACCGCGGGCGGTCACGAGCTGACCGCGACGCTGCGCCCGGGGGCCGCGGGGACCGCGGTGCTCGCCCTGCCGGCGGTGCCCGGATGGGGCTGTTCGGTGGACGGCGGACCGGACCGGGCGCCCGGCGCGTTCGGCGGGCTGCTGGCCGTTCCGCTGGCGCGCGGGGCGACCCGGCTGAGCTGTGCCTACACCCCTCCGGGCCTGGCCGCGGGGCTGGCGACGAGCGGGGCGGCGGCGCTGGTGGTGGGCGCGGTGGCCGGTGCGGCGCGCGTCCGCCGCGGCCGGTGGCGCCCCACTCCACCCTCCTTCCCAAATAGTGCATTTCGCCCAAATTCGTAGAATTGCCTTTCAGGGGACGGCCACTTCGACCGCCCCCTGACACCCGGCGAACCCCCCGGCGAAACGGCCCGCTCATGAAGCTCTCCATCGTCGTGCCCTGCTACAACGAAGAGGCCGTCATAGGCCGCTTCGACGAACAGCTGCGCGCGGTGCTCGACCCGCTCGCGGTCGAGTACGAGCTGTGCTACGTGGACGACGGCAGCCACGACGGGACGCTGCCCCGGCTCCGCGCCCTGGCCCACCAGCACCGCGGCACCACCCGCTACCTCTCCTTCAGCCGCAACTTCGGCAAGGAGCCGGCGATGCTGGCCGGGCTGCGGACCGCCACCGGCGACGCGGTGATCATCATGGACGCCGACCTCCAGCACCCGCCGGAGCTGATCGAGAAGATGCTCGACCTCTACCAGCTCGGCCACGACCAGGTCATCGCCCGGCGCAGCCGGGACGGCGACCGGCGGCTGCGCACCGTCCTCAGCCGCCTGTACTACCGCGCCGTCAACACCTGGATCGACGTCGAACTGGTCGACGGCGCGGGCGACTTCCGGCTGCTGTCCCGCAAGGCGGTGGACGCGCTGGTCTCGCTGCCCGAGTACAACCGCTTCTCCAAGGGGCTGTTCTCCTGGATCGGCTTCGACACCGTCAGCTTCGACTACCGCAACGCCGCCCGGGAGGCCGGGGAGACCAAATGGCGCTTCGGCTCGCTGGTCAACTACGGCATCGACGGGATGATCTCGTTCAACTGCCGTCCGCTGCGCGCCGCCATCTACGCCGGGCTGAGCCTGGCGTCCCTCGCCACCCTCTACGCCCTGTGGGTCATCGGCGTGGCCGTCGCCGGCGGGGTCACCGCGCCCGGCTATGTGACGCTGGTGGCCATCATCGTGGGACTGGGCGGCCTGCAGATGGTGATGCTCGGACTGATCGGCGAGTACATCGGGCGGATCTACTACGAGACCAAGCGCCGGCCGCACTTCCTGGTCAAGGAGAGCGACGGCGCCACGCCCACGGGCGCCCCGGTGCGCGCGCCCACTCCCTCCGGGACCGCCGCCGTGGGCCCGCGGTCCCCCTGATGCGCGGCCCGGCCGCGGCGGTCCCCTGGGGACAGGTGGCCCGGTTCACGATGGTCGGCGGCGTCAACACCGCGACGTTCTACGCCTGTTACCTGCCGCTGCACCGGCTGCTGCCGTACTTCGCGGCCTACACGGCCGGCTTCGTGCTCAGCCTGGTCGGCTCCTTCTTCCTCAACACCTACTTCACCTACCGCACCCGCCCCACCTGGAAGAAGTTCCTGCTCTTCCCGCTGACCCAGGTCACCAACTACGCGGTGCAGAGCGCCGGTCTGGTGACGCTGGTGAGCTGGCTGGGGATGAACAGCGTGGCCGCGCCGCTGGTCGCGGCCCTGCTGGCGCTGCCGGTCACCTTCGTCGTCTCCCGGCGGATCCTGCGGCCACCGCGCCGCCCGGACGGCGCCTCCGATCAGCCCGAGTCGCCGCCGGCGCGCTCCGGCCGACCGGCCTAGGCCGTGCCCGCGGCCCGCCAGGCCAGGAACGGCGCGGTCTGGCCGGCCTTCTGCTGCCGGGCCGTGTACAGCCGGCCGTCGTTGCCGAGGGCGACCAGCACCGCCCGGCCGGCCGTGTCCTGGGCCACCCCGGCCGCCGCCGAGTGCGCCAGTGCGCACCGCTGCCAGGGCTTGGGCGCGGCCTGCGCCATCGCCACCCGGACGTCGCCGGCGTCGTCCCGGGCGGCCAGCACCATCCGGTCGCCGCGACCGGCCGGCGCCAGCGCCACCCGCCCGTAGCCGCCGGCCCGTTCGCACTGCCCGGAGACCCGCCAGGTGCCGAGCGCCCGCCGCCGCTCGGCGATCAGCACCCGGGCGGTCATCGACTGCCGGTAGGCGATCCGCACCATGCCGCCGGCCAGGGGGACGACGCTGACCGGACCGCCCGGCTCCGGCAGCCCGGTGGCCGCGCCGGGCCGGGGCGTGCCCCCCGGCTCCTTGGACACCCAGTGCTGCACGGTCCGGACGCTGGGCGCCACCAGGTGGATCAGCCCCCCGGTGTCCACACACGCGTCGATCCCGTCGACGACCTGCGGGGACGCCGTGAGGGTGCCGACCCCGGCCGGCCCCTCCAGCCGGTCCCAGGGCGACCACTGCGCGCCGTCCGGCCCGCCGCGGTGGCCGATCCCGCCGTCCCAGGTCCGGACGAAGACGTGCACGGTGCCGTCCGGCGCCGCCACCGCGGCCGGGTAGCCGACCTCCAGCGACCGGACCGGGTCCGGTTCCGGGGACCCCAGCGACGCCCAGTCCCCGAAGGCGGGCACCCCACCCCGGCCGGTCCCGGTCTGCCGCGCGGTGACCAGCTCGCGGTGGTGCTCGGTGTCCGGCCCCGGCAGGACCGTCCGGGACGCGAACAGCTGGAGCGTGCCGTCCGGGTGGCGCACCACGTGGATCTGACTCTCCAGCGACTCCCCGCCGACGAGCGCCGGGGCGCCGAACCGGCCGCTGCCCGGCGCCGTCTCCGCCCAGCAGTACGCGGCCCCGCCGAGCACCGCGAAGGCGGTCAGCCGCCCGTCCCTGGCCGGCCGCACCCAGGCGTTGGAGCCGGGGGCGCGCAGCCGGGTGCTGCGGGTCCAGTTCCGCGGGCTGCCGTTGAGCGCGGTGCCGCCGACCTTGCGGTCGCCGCAGCCCGCCGGGTCGGCGCAGGGGCGGCGGTCGACCCAGCCGTAGATGTTCAGCGTGCCGGCCTTGCGGCGGGCGGTGGACAGGTCGAGGTCGTTCGGCAGGACGCCGAGTTCGTAGCCGAGGTAGTTCTCCACGATGGTCGGGGCGGGGGCGCCGCGTCCCCAGTAGCGGGCCAGCGCCGCCTGGGTGAAGTGGGCGGAGGCGGTGTGGTCCTGGTGGTCGAAGTAGCGCAGCCCGGCCAGCCGCGGGTCGAGGGTGGGCAGCTGCGGCTTGTCGGAGTGCACCGCGTTGGGGTCCAGGGTGCGCACGACGGTGGGCCGGACCCAGTCGAGGACCTCGGCCAGGGTGTCGGTGACCTGGTCGCGGGTGTAGCGGAACTGCCGCTGGACGGGGCTGCCCTCGGGGCGCAGCGTGGGCAGCGCGTCGATCACCCCGAGCCAGAGCCCGCGCAGGCTGGTGGCGCGCGGCAGGTAGACCGCGCGGGCCTCCACCAGCTCCACGAAGACCAGCTGGTGCTGGGGGGCGGCGCGCAGCGTCTGGACCTCCACCTGCAAGCCCGACAGCAGGGTGCGGGCCTCGGCGTCCCAGACGCTCTCCTCGTCGCCGGTGGCCATCTGGGCGTGCGCGGCGAGCAGACCGTTGACCCGGGCCCGGGCGAAGGCCGACCGGTCGGGCACCACACGGTCGTGCAGGGTGCTGCGGCGGGGCGCGTTCCGGCCGTCGGACTCACCGCCCGTCAGGCACACCGTGACGGTCCGCGCGCCGCTGCGGATGGCCTGTGCCAGGCCCGGGTTCATGAAGAACAGGCCGTCGTCGGGGTGCGCGATGACGTGCAGGAACACCTGCTCGGCCGGATCCTCGGCGGACTCCTGCGAACGGGCCGGCGGGGCCGGGCGGGTGCCGTCCGGGGACAGCCAGGCCCAGACGCCGGTGCCCACGGTGCCCGCGAGAACGGCACCGCCGGTGGCCTGAAGCAACCGGCGGCGGGAGACGAGCGGTCCTGACCGGGGCACGTCCTCAAGTATTTGCGGGCCCCGGCGATCCCGCGCGCCCGCGGTGCCCGCGGCGGCGCCCCCGTGCACCGGACGCCGGGGCTCACCCACCCCGCACGACAACCCTTTCGGGTGAACGCCCGTCAGTCGACCGACGGGCGCCACGCCGGCGGGCCGCCACCGCGCACCCCCGCGCCCCCGCCGACCCGGCCGGCGGACTGCCCGCGCCGGCCCCGGAGTTGGCGTCCTGGTCATTCCGCCGGACAGGTGTACGGATAACATCCCCGGTAGTTCTCGATCGGGGGGTGGCTCCACATCAGCACGCACGACGACGTCTTCAAACCCCTGCGCGCCGAGGATCCGCGGGAGGTGGCCGGCTACCGGCTGCTAGCGCGGCTCGGCGAGGGCGGCATGGGGTCGGTGTACCTCACCCGCACCCGCGGCAACCAGCCCGCGGCCCTGAAGGTCATCCGCCGGGAGTTCGGCCAGGACCCGGACTTCCGCAGCCGCTTCGAGCAGGAGGTCCGGGCCGCCCGCCGGGTGCAGGGCTACCACATCGTGCCGGTCCTCGACCACGACACCGGCGGCGAACTCCCCTGGCTGGCCACGGCGTTCATCCCCGGCCTGCCGCTCGACGAGGCGCTGCGGGACGGCCCGCTGCCGCTGCCGGCGGTCTTCCAGCTGATCGGCGCGGCGGCCGACGCACTGGGTTCGGTGCACGCCGCCGGGGTCGTCCACCGCGACCTCAAGCCCAGCAACGTACTGCTCGGCCCGCAGGGCCCCTACGTCATCGACTTCGGCATCGCCCGGGCCGCCGACGCCACCCAGCTCACCCGCAGCGGCGGCTTCATCGGCACCCCGCAGTACATGTCCCCCGAGCACGCGAGCGGCGCGCAGGTCACGCCCGCCGCCGACGTCTTCTCGCTGGGCCTGATCGCGGCGGTCGCCGCCACCGGCCGGCACCCGTACGGGGACGGCGCGGCGATCACCGTCGCCGCCCGGATCGCCAACACCGCGCAGGTCGCCCCGGACCTCGACGACTACCCGGAGGCGCTGCGCCCGCTGCTGACCCGCTGCCTGTCCGCCGACGCCCGACTGCGGCCGACGCCGGCCGAGTTGGCGGAGCTGTGCCGGGCGGCGTCCGGGCGCGGGCCGCGGGACTTCGACGGCTGGCTGCCGGACGCGGTGGCCGCCGAGATCGCCCGCCGGGAGCGCGCCGCCAAGGAGCTGCCGGAGCCGCCGCCGGCCGCGACCCCGCCGCCGCCCGGCTACGCCCCGACCCAGGGCCCCGCCGGCTACACCCCCACCCGGGGCACGGGCCCGCACGCCGCCCCGACGCAGGGCGCCACCGGCCCGGTGCCCCCGCCGCCGGGCGGCCCGCACGCGACACCCACGGTCGGCCCCGGCGCGCCCGCGGCCGGCAAGCGGCGCAGCCCCGTGCTGCGGGCCGCGGTCGGCGCGGTGGCGCTGGTCGCCGTGGTCGGCGTCACCTGGACGGTGGCACGTGCCGGCAGCCCCGGCGACGACGTCAACAGCCGCCACAGCTCCTCCAGCGGCCCGGTCACGCCCACCCCCGCGCACCAGAACACCACTCCGCCCGCGCAGACCCCCTCGCCCGACCAGAACGCCGGCTACCAGGTCGTGTTCAAGGACCGTCCGTTCGCGCTGCGCGCCCCCGCGGCGGCGGACTTCAACTCCATCGACCTGGACGTCCCCAAGGCGATGCCGGGCGTGCAGGGCGACGACTCCCCCTTCGAGATCTCCTACGTCTCGGTGGCCGGCGAGGGCCTGACGTTCCGCACCCCCATGGGCCGCAGCACCGGCCGCACCGCCCAGGCGTGCCTGGACGGTTCGCACACCGACGTCCTCCCGAAGACCATGAAACGCGAGGAGCTGGACAAGGGCCGCACGATCCACGTCGGCACCCTGCTGTGCACGGAGACCACGGACGGCAACCTGGCGATGGTCGAGATCACCGGGATGACCCCGAACACCGCGAGCGAGATGCCGGACTTCGCGACGAAGGTGACGCTCTGGAAGAAGGGCTAGGGCCTGTCCGATGGGTCAGGCCCTAGGCGCCTTCCGTTCCGGAAGGACGGGGCGGGGCGGCCGGATCTCCTCCGGCCGCCCCGCCCCGCTTCGTACCCGCCCGGCCTACTCCGCGCCCAGCGCCGCCGTCACCGACCCGGCGAGCGCGTCGAGGTACCCCGCGGGCACCTCGTCGCGGACCACCAGCAGCCGCCAGTACAGCGGCCCGGTCAGCAGGTCGAGCGCCAGTCGGGGATCCACGTCCGGCGGCAGCTCGCCGCGCTCCACCGCCCGCGCCACCACCGCCGCCGCGACACCCTCCTGGCTGTCGTGCAGGGCGGCCTTGAGCGCCTCGGCCAGCTCCGGGCTGCGTGCCGCCTCGGCGAGCAGGTCCGGGATGATCTGCGAGGCCATCGGGTGTCCCAGCGCCCGGGCCGCGACCTCCAGCACCATCCGCACATCGCCGCGGAGCGACCCGGTGTCCGGGGCCGGCAGCCCCGCCGCGGCGACCGCCGAGACCACGTCCAGGACCAGGTGCAGTTTGGAGCGCCAGCGCCGGTAGACGGCGGTCTTGCCGACCCCGGCCCGGCGGGCGATGCCCTCGATGGACATCCGGGCGAAGCCGACCGCGGCCAGCTCCTCGAAGACCGCCGCGCGGATCGCGGCGGTCTTGTCCTCCCGCAGCACGGCGGCGCCGGCCGGGGCCCGGCGCGCCCCGGATGCCGCCGGGCCTCTCTCGCTCTCGGTGCCGTTTTTTGCCATGCCTTGATCCTAGCGGCACGACGCTACGGTTGCGTTTCGACGTGACCTCGCTCTAGTCTCGGCGTCGCGACGATACGGACCCGTTCCGTCGTCGTCCGGATCCTGCCGTCCCCGCGACCGCACTCCGCAGCCCCCGTACGAAAGCGAATGGCCGCATGCCCCAGACCCTCGCGCCCCCGGCCCCCGAACCGGCCGCCGTCCGACCGTCCGGCTCCGGCACCGCGCCCGACGCGGAGCTGAGCGCCCTGGCCGAACGCCACGGCCTCACGGTGAGCGGCGCCCGCCCCTCGCTGTCCGAGTACACCCGCCAGCTGTGGCACCGACGGCACTTCATCACCTCGTTCGCCACCGCCAGGCTCACCGCGATGTACACCACCGCCAAGCTCGGCCAGCTGTGGCAGGTGATCACCCCGCTGCTCAACGCCGGCGTCTACTACTTGATCTTCGGTGTGCTGATCGGCACCCGGAAGGGCGTCCCGGACTACATCCCGTACCTGGTGACCGGCGTCTTCGTCTTCACCTTCCTGCAGAACTCGGTGATGGCCGGCACCCGGGCGATCTCCGGCAACCTCGGCCTGGTGCGCGCCCTGCACTTCCCGCGCGCCTGCCTGCCGATCTCGTTCTGCCTGGCACAGCTGCAGCAGCTGCTGTACTCCATGGGCGTGCTGATGGTCATCCTGCTGGCCTTCGGGCAGCTGCCGACCTGGTCCTGGCTGCTGGTCGTCCCGGCGCTGGCCCTCCAGTTCGTCTTCAACACCGGCCTGGCGATGGTCATGGCACGGCTCGGCGCGCGGACCCCGGACCTGGCGCAGCTGATGCCCTTCATCATGCGGACCTGGATGTACGCGTCCGGCGTGATGTTCAGCATCAGCGTGATCCTCAAGGGCAAGCACCTCCCGCAGATCGTGGTGGTGCTGCTGAACGGCAACCCCGCCGCGGTCTACATCGACCTGATGCGCTTCGCCCTGATCGACAGCTTCACCCGACACCAACTCCCGCCGCACGTATGGGCGTTCGCGGCCGGCTGGGCGCTGCTCGCGGGCGTCGTCGGCTATGTGTACTTCTGGAAGGCCGAGGAGCGGTACGGACGTGGCTGAGCACATGACGGAAGACCAGGGCGGCACCCGCCCGACGGCAGCGGACGAGGCCCGCGTCCCGACCGTGATCGCGGACGATCTCCACATCGTCTACCGGGTCTACGGCACCGGTGCGGGCAAGGGCAGCGCGACCGCCGCGCTCAACCGCATCGTCCGGCGCCGCCCCTCGGTGGGCGTGCGCGAGGTGCACGCGGTCAAGGGCGTCTCCTTCACCGCCTACCGCGGCGAGTCGATCGGCCTGATCGGTTCGAACGGCTCCGGCAAGTCGACCCTCCTCAAGGCCGTCGCCGGACTGCTGCCCGCCGAGCGCGGCAAGGTCTACACCCACGGCCAGCCCTCGCTGCTGGGCGTCAACGCCGCCCTGATGAACGACCTCACCGGCGAGAAGAACGTCCTCCTCGGCGGACTGGCGATGGGCATGAGCCGCGAGCAGGTCCGCTCCCGCTACGACGACATCGTCGACTTCTCCGGGATCAACGAGAAGGGCGACTTCATCTCCCTGCCGATGCGCACCTACTCCTCCGGCATGGCGGCCCGACTGCGGTTCTCCATCGCCGCCGCCAAGGACCACGACGTGCTGCTGATCGACGAGGCGCTGGCCACCGGCGACCGGGCCTTCCAGAAGCGCTCCGAGGCCCGCATCCGCGAACTGCGCGAGGAGGCCGGCTCGGTCTTCCTCGTCAGCCACAACAACAACTCCATCCGCGACACCTGCGACCGCGTCCTCTGGCTCGAAAGGGGCGTCCTCCGCATGGACGGCCCCACCGACGAAGTCCTCGCGGCCTACGAGGAATTCACCCACGCCTAGGACCCGCAACTCCCAGCCCGTCCGGCGTTTGAGGACGAGCGCAGCGATACCCCGGCCCGCACGGGCCCACCACCCGCACCCCCTGAAGCCCCACGGCCCCACCGCACCGGCACACCACGCACAAGCGCCGGACGGGCATCACCAGCCCGTCCGGCGCTTGAGGACAAGGGGGGCGGGCGCCGAACGGCGCCGCCCCACCCGGCTCAGCTATGCGTACGCAGCAACGTACGCATCGTCCGCATGGCCACCGAAAGGTTCGCCAGATCGAACCCCTCGGACCCGTGGATCTCCTCCAGCGTGGCCCGGGCCCGCGTCAGGATCGCGACGTTGGTCTCCTCCCACGCCTTGAACCGCTCCTCCGGCGTCGCGGACCCGTTGCCCACCGCGAGCACGTCCGAGGTGAGCGCGGCGTGCGCGGCGAAGAGGTCCTCGCGGATCGAGGCGCGAGCCATCGACTGCCAGCGGTCGTTCCGCGGCAGCTCCAGGATGCGGTCCAGGAGCTGGTTGATCCGCAGCCGGTCGCCCAGGTCGTAGTAGACCTCGGCGACGGCCAGCGGCTCCTTGCCGGTCCGGTCCGCGATGGCGACGATGTCCAGCGCCGGGAAGACCGAGGAGAAGCCGGACACCTGGACGGCCAGCGGCTCGGGCACCCCGGCGTCGGTCAGCTCCTCCAGGATCGTCCGGTACCACTCCAGGTCGCTGCCCTGGAGCAGCTTGGGCAGCTCCGCCCAGACCTGCGCCACCCGCTCCGAGAAGAAGTCGATCGTCCCGGACAGCTCCAGCGGCTGGCGGCGGTTGTTGAGCAGCCAGCGGGTGCCGCGCTCGACCAGCCGGCGCGAGTGCAGCCGGATCCGGGTCTGGACGTCGGCCGCGGCGGTGTTGTCCAGCGCCTCGACGTCGTCCCAGACCTGGCCCAGCCGGAAGATCGCGCGGGCCGCGGTGTGCGCCCGGACGACCTCCTCCAGCGACGCCCCGGTCTCCTCCCGCATCCGGTGCAGGAAGCTCGTACCGCCGGTGTTGACGGTGTCGTTGACCATCACCGTGGTGACGATCTCGCGGCGCAGCGCGTGCCCGTCGACCTGCTCGGTGAACTTCTCCCGCAGCGCGGTCGGGAAGTAGGCGTACAGCAGGTGCTGGAGGTAGGGGTCGTCCGGCAGTGCCGTCTGGATCAGCTCGTCGGCCACCGTGATCTTGGTGTAGGCGAGCAGGACCGCGGTCTCCGGCTGGGTCAGACCGCGCCCGGCGCTCAGCCGCTCCCGGATCTGCCGGTCGGCGGGCAGGAACTCCAGCGCCCGGTCCAGGTGTCCGTCGCGCACCAGGCGGCGCATGAAGCGCTGCTGGGCGTGGAGCATGCTGGAGGACTGGGCGATGGCCAGCGCCAGCGCGGTGTTCTGCGCGTAGTTGTTGCGCAGCACCAGCGAGCCGACCTCGTCGGTCATCTGCGCCAGCAGCTTGTTGCGCTGCTTGACCGTCATGTCGCCGTTGGCGACGACGGAGTTGAGCAGGATCTTGATGTTGACCTCGTGGTCGGAGGTGTCCACACCGGCGCTGTTGTCGATCGCGTCGGTGTTGATCTTCCCGCCCGCCGAGGCGAACTCGATCCGGCCCAGCTGGGTCAGGCCGAGGTTGCCGCCCTCGCCGACGACCTTGACCCGCAGGTCCTCGCCGTTGACCCGGATCGCGTCGTTGGACTTGTCGCCCACGTCGGCGTGCGACTCCGTCGACGCCTTCACGTACGTGCCGATGCCGCCGTTCCACAGCAGGTCCACGGGGGCCTTGAGGATGGTCTGCATCAGCTCGGCCGGCGTCATCTTCTTCACGCCGGACTCGATGCCGAGCGCGGCCCGCACCTGGGCGTTGATCGGGATGGACTTGGCCGACCGCGGGTGGATGCCGCCGCCCTGCGAGAGCAGTTCGCTGTTGTAGTCCGCCCACGAGGAGCGCGGCAGCTCGAACAGCCGGCGGCGCTCGGCGTACGAAGTCGCCGCGTCCGGCTTGGGGTCGAGGAAGATGTGCCGGTGGTCGAAGGCGGCGACCAGCCGGATGTGCTCGCTGAGCAGCATGCCGTTGCCGAAGACGTCACCGGACATGTCGCCGACGCCGACGACGGTGAAGTCCTCGGTCTGGGTGTCGTGGCCCAGCTCGCGGAAGTGCCGCTTGACCGACTCCCAGGCGCCGCGGGCGGTGATGCCCATGCCCTTGTGGTCGTAACCGGCGCTGCCGCCGGAGGCGAACGCGTCGCCCAGCCAGAAGCCGTAGGACTCGGCGACCTCGTTGGCGATGTCGGAGAACGTCGCGGTGCCCTTGTCGGCGGCGACCACCAGGTAGGTGTCGTCCTCGTCGTGCCGGACGACGCCCTTGGGCGGCACGACCTCGCCGGCGACGAGGTTGTCGGTGATGTCCAGCAGACCCGAGATGAAGGTCTTGTAGCAGGCGATGCCCTCGGCCAGCCACGCGTCGCGGTCCTGCGCCGGGTCCGGCAGCTGCTTGCCGACGAAGCCGCCCTTGGCGCCGACCGGCACGATGACGGTGTTCTTGACCATCTGCGCCTTGACCAGGCCGAGGATCTCGGTGCGGAAGTCCTCCCGCCGGTCCGACCAGCGCAGACCACCGCGCGCCACCTTGCCGAACCGCAGGTGGACGCCCTCGACGCGGGGCGAGTACACCCAGATCTCGTAGGCCGGGCGGGGCGCCGGCAGATCGGGGATGGCCTGCGGGTCCAGCTTCATGGACAGGTAGGAGTGCGGCCGGCCCGTGCTGTCGCGCTGGTAGTGGTTGGTGCGCAGGGTCGCCTTGATGACGGTGAGGAAGGAGCGCAGGATGCGGTCCTCGTCGAGGGAGGCGACCTGGTCCAGGGCGCCGTCCAGCTCCTCCAGCAGCCCGTCGATCAGCTCGGTGCCGGCGCTCTGCCGCTCCGGGGACATCCGCGCCTCGAAGAGCGAGACCAGCAGCCGGGTGGTGTGGACGTTGTTGGAGAGGGTGTCCTCCATGTACGTCTGGCTGAAGGTCGAGCCGGCCTGCCGCAGGTACTTGGCGTAGGCGCGGAGCACCATCGCCTGCCGCCAGTCGAGGCCGGCCCGCAGCACCAGCTGGTTGAAGTCGTCGCTCTCGGCGGCGCCCGTCCACACCGCGGTGAACGCCTCCTGGAAGCGCTCGCGGGCGTCGTCGCCCGAGACGTACGAGGGCATCCGCAGACCGAAGTCGTAGATCCAGGCGAGCGTGGAGTCCGCGCAGCGCAGCTCGTGCGGACGCTCGTCGATCACCTCGACGCCCAGGCGGTTGAGGCCGGGCAGCACCTTCGACAGGGAGACCGGCTCGCCCCGGCGGTAGATCTTGAAGCGGCGCTCACCGGGGCCGGCGTTGACCGGCTCGTAGAGGCTGACCGCGAAGTCGTGGCCCGGCTCCCCGGTGAGCTTCTCCAGGTGTTGGAGGTCGGCGACCGCGCCGCGCGGGTTGTTCTCGGCCTTGTAGCCCTCGGGGAAGGCGTGGGCGTAGCGGCGCAGCAGCTCGGCGGCGCGCTCCTCGCCGACCTCGGCGGTCAGCGCCTCGGCGAAGCCGTCGGCCCAGGAGCGGGCGGCCTCCACCAGCCGGCTCTCGATGCGGTCCACGTCCGTGTCGGTGAGCTCGGACAGCGCGGTGCCGGGCTCGACGCGGATGAGGAAGTGCAGCCGGGAGAGCACCGATTCGGTGTTCCAGGCGGTGAAGTCGACGCTGGTGCCGCCCAGTTCCTCCTTGAGGATGTCGATCAGCCGCAGCCGGACGGCGGTGGTGTAGCGGTCCCGCGGGAGGTAGACGAGGGCGGAGTAGTAGCGGCCGTACTCGTCCTGGCGGAGGTAGAGCCGCAGGCGGCGGCGCTCTTGGAGGTAGAGCACGCTGGTCGCGATGGACCGCAGCTGGTCGGGCGGGGTCTGGAACAGCTCGTCGCGCGGGTAGGTCTCCAGGATCTGGAGCAGGTCGCGGCCGTCGTGGCTGTTCGGGCTGAAGCCGGCGCCCTCCAGGACCTCGGCGACCTTGCGGCGGATCACCGGCACCCGGCGGACGGACTCGGTGTACGCGGCCGAGGAGAACAGGCCCAGGAAGCGCCGCTCCCCGATGACGTTGCCCTCCTTGTCGAACTTCTTCACGCCGACGTAGTCGAGGTAGGAGGGCCGGTGGACGGTGGCGCGGCTGTTGGCCTTGGTCAGGATCAGCAGCTTGTGCTCGCGCGCCTTGGCGCGGGCGTCCGCGGGCAGCCGGTTGAAGGACGGCGAGACGGGGTGGCCGGCGTCGCTCTCGCGGTGTGCCGGGTCGGAGCGCAGGATGCCCAGGCCGGTGCCGGGGATCGCGGTGAGGACGTCCTCCTCGGAGCCGTCCTCGCAGGGCGCGGAGGCGAGCTCGTACTCGCGGTAGCCGAGGAAGGTGAAGTGGGCGTCGGAGAGCCAGCGCAGCAGCTCCCGGGCCTCCTCGACATCCTCCTCGCGGATGTCGTCGGCGATCGGCTCGGTGGGCAGGTCCTCGGCGATCCGCAGCGCGGCGGAACGCATCTTGTCCCAGTCCTCGACGGCCTCGCGGACGTCGGAGAGCACCCGCAGCAGATCCGCCGTGATCTGCTTGAGGTCCTCCTTGTCGGTCTCCCGGTCGGTCTCGACGTGGATCCAGGACTCGGTGACCGCGTCGTGCGGCAGCTCGGCGACCTTGCCGCCGTTGGCGCCGCGCCCGCCGCCGTTGGCGCCGAGGATCTCGATCAGCTTGCCGGTGACGTCCCGGCGGACGGTGACCTGCGGGTGGATCACGACATGGATGCCGCGCCCCTGCCGCGAGAGCTCGTTGGTGACCGAGTCGACCAGGAAGGGCATGTCGTCGGTGACCACCTCGACCACGGAGTGGCTGCACATCCAGCCGTTCTCCTCGACGGTCGGGGTGTGCACCCGCACATTCGCGGTGCCCTGGGGCCGGTGCTCGGCGAGGCGGAAGTGGGAGAGTGCGGCACCGAAGACGTCGACCGGGTCGCGGTCGGCGAGGTCCTCGGGGGCGGTGTGCAGGTAGTAGCGCTGGAGGTATCCCGTAAGGGTGTCCGGGTCCAGTCCGCGGACCGGGGACTTCCCCCCGGCCGGGCTGCTCTCACCTACCCGGGCGGCCCTCGCGAGCAGCTCGTTTTTGGCTTCGTCCAGCTTGGTCTGCATGTCCTCTGGCTCCTGTCGCGCGCCGTTGCGTGACGTTGTGGAAAAACGTGGGAAGGGCTGCTGAAGCCGCACAACGCCACCGCGACGCGAGGTGTCCTGTCGCTGTCGACGCTATGCCGCGATGGGGGGAGGCCGTGCCGTTGTCGACGAGTTGTGATGACGTCGACATGGATTGGCGGCCGCAACGGTCAGCGCTCGCCCGGTCACGGTGGTGTCCCGGGCGCACGGCGGGGGCCTTGCCACCCCCGCGGGCTATCGCGCTGATCACGGTGCAAGGCTATCTCTCCCGGCAAGTGCCCCGTTATGCGCCGTGCACGTAAAACCACACCCTTAACTTGGCCCTTCTGGACAATGGGGCGCCGAGGTGGCGTATGCGTGGCGGCTCGGGCGCCGGTCCCCGTCGCCTAGGCGGCGAGGTCCTCCGCGATCTGCACGGCCTCGGTGAGGCTGTCCACCACCGGTACCCCGGCGGCCGTCAGGCTGCTCCGGCTGTGCGATCCGCCGGTGTACAGCACGGCGTGGGCTCCCGCGTCGCGGGCGGCCACCGCGTCGTCGACGGCGTCCCCGATCACCACCGTACGCCCCGGGTCGACGCGCTCCAGGGCCGCCAGATGGCGCACCATGTGAGCGCTCTTCGACCCCCCGGACGGGCCCGTGCGGCCCTCGACCCGCACGAAGCGCGAGGCGATGCCGAGGCCGCGCACCAGGGGTATCAGCTCGTCATGGCCGAACATGCTGAGGATCGACTGGCTCCGCCCGGCCGCCTGCCACGTCGCCAGCAGCCCGTCCGCGCCGTCGGCGAGGCCGCAGCCGGCCCGGTGCTCGGTGTAGTGCCGGTGGAAGGCCGCGTCCATCAGCAGCCACTCGGCCTCGGTCGGCAGCCGCCCCATCAGCCGCTCGTAGAACCGCGGCACCGGCACGCAGTACAGCTCGCGGTACCGCTCCAGCGTGATCGGCTCCAGGCCGATCTCCGCGAAGGCGGAGTTGGTCGCCGCGATCACGGCGTCGGTGTCGTGGAACAGGGTGCCGTTCCAGTCCCACACGATGTGCGCAACGGGCTTCGTCATGTCGTCCCCCGGTCCTTCCCCCGTGCGGTTGCCATGGGGAAAACCGTACCCGCCGCCACTGACAGCGGCGCCGAGCCGGCGGCCGGGCCACCGCGCCGGGGCGTCACCCCAGCAGCTGCGGAATCTCCTGCACCCCGAACCACATCAGGTCGTGGTCCTCGGCGCCGTCCACCGTGAACTGCGCGTCGTCGTCGCCGAGATCGGCCGCGCCCAGCGCCGCCGCGGCCGCCGCCACGTCCTCCTCCGCGTCCGCGGAGTCCACGTGCACCGCCGCCGCCTTCGACAGCGGCACCGGCCCGGTGATCCGCACCTCGCCCAGCGACGACGGGTCCAGCCCGCGGTCCGGGTCCACGGCCGCGCCGCGGTCCGGCACGTCCACCGCCACCACGACCCGCCGCCGGGGCACCTCCGGGTGCCCGGCCAGCAGCCGCAGCGACGCCTGCGCCGCGCGGTTGAGCGCCGCGTACTCCAGCTCCTCGATGTCGTCCGAGACGTACCACTCCCGCAGCGCGGGCGTGACGGCGTACGCGAGCAGCGGGCCGGCCCCCAGCTCGCCGCCCTTGTGTGCCTCAGCGAGCCCGGAAAGCGTCAGGGGGACGTAGACACGCATAACAGCCGCTCTCGCTAGATCCAGAACAATGCCCAGCCAGCATACGGCCGTGCGTCCCCCTTCGTGCCGCCGCTGCGCCGCCCGGCCCGCCGGCCCCCGGGGCGTCCGCCGCCCCTGCCCCGCCCCGTGATCCCGGGCCCGTGCCACGGACGGGTGAAAATCGTCCGCCCCGCCCGGGCCGGCCGGACGCCTTGCCGCCGCCGGTGCCCCACCGACAAGATCCCGGACCACAAGCTACCGCCCGGTAAGCACGCCGGGCCCGGCCGAGGGGGCACCGCGATGACCGACACGACCAGCGACAACACCGCCGCGACCGGCGCCACAACGGGCGCCCACCCGGCCCGGGCCACCCCGGCACCGCAGCGCCCGCGCCGCGACCGAACCGCACCGGAAGCGCCGACCGCCGACGCCCCGGCACCCGCACCGACCGTCCCCCGGCCCCGCAGCTCCCCCACCGACCGCACGCCCCACGGCGCCGACACCCCCGCCGAGCCGGCGCCGACGCCCGCCACCCCGCAGCGCACCGCGCCCCCGGCCCACCGCGGCACCCGCCGCCCCAACGGCCCCGCTGGCCGCGGCCCCGGCTCGTCCGGCAACCGCGGCCCCACCCGCACCCCACACCTCACCCGCACCACCACGCAGCGCCGCCCCACCACCCACCCGGACACCGCGCTCCCCAGCCCCAGCGCCCGGCGCCGCGCCCAGGAGAACCGCCCCCACCTCTGGTTCGCCCACCAGCTCCTGCTCACCCTGAGCGGCCAACGCCCCGTCCACGTCCTCCTCGGGCACGCCCTGCCCGCCGCCTACGACCGGCTCGCCGAGCTCGCCCCGCTGTCGCCGCTGCGCCCCTACGTCGCCCCGGGGCTGCGCGCCCCCGTCCCGGCCCTGCACGAATGCGGCCTGTGCCGCCCGCGCGACGGCGTCATCGAGGCGTTCGCGCGCATCACCACCGGCGCCCGCCTGCGCGCCCTGGCATTCCGCCTGGAACGGGGCGCCGACACCCGCTGGCGCTGCGCCGCCCTCGACATCGGGCCGCTCCCCCAGAGTCCGCCCGGCGGACCGGCCCCGGGCCGCCCCTGAAAAGCGCGCAGCGGGCCCGGACGACAGGCCCGGACGACAGCGCAGGGCGCCCCGGCCGGCCATGGCCAGGGCGCCCTGCGCTGTCGTCTCCGCCGCGAGGCGGACCGCTCACGTCATGCGGCTCACTTCTTGCGGCGCCGCCCGGCGCTCTTCTGCGCCTTGCGCCGCTCCGCGCGGGTCAGCCCGTCGGACTCCGAACGGGCCGGGCCGTCGCCGTCCACGTCGCTGACGAAGTCGCCCTCGATGACGCTGCCGTCACCGTCGACCTTCGGCGCGGTGAAGTGCAGCCGGTCGGGCCGCTGCGGCGCCTCCAGGCCCTTGGCGTGGATCTCCGGACGCCCCGCGCCGGCCGCCGCCGGAACAGCCTCCCCGCCACCCTGCTCCACCTGGGCGGCGTCCGCGGCCTGCTCCACCGGGACCTCCTCGACCTGCTGCTCCACCTGGACCTCCAGGTTGAACAGGTAGCCGACGGACTCCTCCTTGATGCCGTCCATCATCGCGGTGAACATGTCGAAGCCCTCGCGCTGGTACTCCACCAGCGGGTCCTTCTGGGCCATCGCCCGCAGGCCGATGCCCTCCTGGAGGTAGTCCATCTCGTAGAGGTGCTCGCGCCACTTGCGGTCCAGGACGGACAGCACCACGCGGCGCTCCAGCTCCCGCATGATCTCCGAGCCCAGCTGCTCCTCGCGGGCGGCGTACTGCTCGTGGATGTCGTCCTTGATGGCGTCGGCGATGAACTCGGCGGTCAGGCCCGCGCGGTCGCCGACCTCCTCCTCCAGCTCTTCGATGGTCGCCTTGACCGGGTAGAGCTGCTTGAACGCGCCCCACAGGCGGTCCAGGTCCCACTCCTCGGCGAAGCCCTCGACGGTCTCCGCCTGGATGTAGGCGTCGATCGTGCCGTCCATGAAGTGCTTGATCTGCTCCTGGAGGTCCTCGCCCTCCAGGACGCGGCGCCGCTCGCCGTAGATGACCTCGCGCTGGCGGTTGAGGACCTCGTCGTACTTCAGGACGTTCTTGCGGGTCTCGAAGTTCTGCTGCTCGACCTGCGACTGGGCGGAGGCGATCGCCCGCGTCACCATCTTGTTCTCGATCGGCACGTCGTCGGGCACATTGGCCATCGCCATGACCCGCTCGACCATCTGCGCCTTGAACAGCCGCATCAGGTCGTCGCCCAGGGAGAGGTAGAACCGCGACTCGCCCGGGTCGCCCTGACGGCCGGAACGACCGCGCAGCTGGTTGTCGATGCGCCGCGACTCGTGCCGCTCGGTGCCCAGGACGTAGAGCCCACCGAGCTCCTTGACCTCCTCGAACTCCGCCTTGACGGCCGCCTCGGCGCGCTCCAGGGCGGCGGGCAGCGCGGCCGCCCACTCCTCGACGTGGTCGACCGGGTCCAGCCCCATCTGGCGCAGCTCGGTCTCGGCGAGGTCGTCAGGGTTGCCGCCGAGCTTGATGTCCGTACCACGGCCGGCCATGTTGGTGGCGACCGTCACCGCGCCCTTGCGGCCGGCCTGGGCGACGATCGACGCCTCCCGCTCGTGCTGCTTGGCGTTGAGCACCTCGTGGGCGATACCGCGCTTGCGGAGCTGCTGCGAGAGGTACTCGGACTTCTCGACCGAGGTGGTGCCGACCAGGATCGGCTGGCCCTTTTCGTGCTTGTCGGCGATGTCCTCGACGACCGCGTCGAACTTCGCGGGCTCGGTGCGGTAGATCAGGTCCGCCTGGTCCTTGCGGACCATCGGCCGGTTGGTCGGGATCGGGACCACGCCGAGCTTGTAGATCTGGTGGAACTCGGCGGCCTCGGTCATGGCCGTACCGGTCATGCCGGAGAGCTTGTCGTAGAGGCGGAAGAAGTTCTGCAGGGTGATCGTGGCGAGCGTCTGGTTCTCGTCCTTGATCTCCACACCCTCCTTCGCCTCGATGGCCTGGTGCATGCCCTCGTTGTAGCGGCGGCCGGCGAGGATACGGCCGGTGTGCTCGTCGACGATCATGACCTCGCCGTCGATGACGACGTAGTCCTTGTCGAGCTTGAAGAGCTCCTTGGCCTTGATCGCGTTGTTGAGGTAACCGACCAGCGGCGTGTTGACCGACTCGTAGAGGTTGTCGATGCCCAGCCAGTCCTCGACCTTGCCGACACCGGACTCGTGGATGCCGACGGTGCGCTTCTTCTCGTCGACGTCGTAGTCGCCGGTCTCCTCGACACCGCGCTGCGGGTTGGCCGGCTCGCCCCGCTTGAGGCGCTGCACCAACTTGGCGAAGTCGCCGTACCACTTGGTGGCCGAGTCCGCCGGCCCGGAGATGATCAGCGGCGTACGGGCCTCGTCCACCAGGATCGAGTCGACCTCGTCGACGATCGCGAAGTTGTGGCCGCGCTGGACCAGTTCGTCCTTCGACCACGCCATGTTGTCGCGCAGGTAGTCGAAGCCGAACTCGTTGTTGGTGCCGTAGGTGATGTCACAGCCGTACTGCTCACGGCGCTGAGCCGGCGTCATGTCGGCCAGGATGCAGCCGACGGTCAGGCCCAGGAACTTGTGGACCCGGCCCATCATCTCGGAGTCGCGCTCGGCGAGGTAGTCGTTGACCGTGATCAGGTGGACGCCCTTGCCGGACAGCGCGTTCAGATACGCCGGGAGGGTACCGACCAGGGTCTTGCCCTCACCGGTCTTCATCTCCGCGACATAGCCGAGGTGCAGGGCCGCACCGCCCATCAGCTGGACGTCGTAGTGGCGCTGGCCGAGCACCCGCTTGGCGGCCTCGCGCACAGTGGCGAACGCCTCGGGCAGCAGGTCGTCGAGGCTCTCGCCGTCGGTGTAGCGCTGCTTGTACTCGTCGGTGAGCGCCCGCAGCTCGGCGTCGGAGAGGGCCGCGAAGTCCTCCTCGATGGAGTTCACCTGGCCCGCGATGCGGTGCAGCTTGCGCAGGATCTTTCCTTCGCCTGCACGCATGATCTTCGTCAAGACGGACACTTGGGCTGGTCTCCTTGCCGGTCGGGCCTGCACGGTCGAGTGCGCGGGCGCGGCATGTTTCCAAGGGGGCAGGCCCCGCCGCAACGGCCATCGTAAAGGAGGACGCTGTCCGGCCGGGAGGTCCGCCGCAGTCGAGCCCGCAGACCCCTCGCCCCGTCAACGCACGAGCCCGCGAGAAGGTGCCGAAAAACTTTCCGCCGTACTGCCCCGAACGGTTCCGGAAAGATCCGTCACACATTCCCCTGAACGTTCGGGCAAAGTTCCGGGAAACCGCCCCGGCAACGGCCCCGCGGCCCGTACGCCGCCGCTCCCGGCGCCCGGCGAAAACGGCTCGCGGCCCGCCGGGCGGCGCCGCAGACTCACCGCATGAAACCCGTCACCCTCACCACCGACCGCCTGCTGCTGCGCCCCTTCGAGCACTCCGACGTGCCCGCCGTCCACACCGCTTGTCAGGACCCCGCCATTCCCCGCTGGACCGCCGTCCCCACGCCGTACGGCCTCGACGACGCGGAACGGTTCGTCGGCACGGCCGTCCCCGAGGGCTGGCGGAACGACACCGCCTACACCTTCGCCGTGGCCACCCGGCACGGGGGAACCCTCGTCGGCTCCATGGGCCTGGTCCGACTCGACCGGCTGCGCACCGTGGAGCGGCAGGCGGAACTCGGCTACTGGACCGCGAAGGAGCACCGCGGCAAGGGATACACCGCGGAAGCGGCCGGCGCGGTGGTGCGCTGGGCCTTCCGCGAACTGGGCGTGGAGCGCATGGAGTGGCTCGCCGAGGCCGGCAACGAGGGCTCCTGGGCCGTCGCCCGCAAGGTCGGCTTCCGACGGGAGGGCACCCTGCGCGCCAAGCTGGTGCACGGCGGCATCCGCCGCGACCTGTGGATCGGCTCCCTGCTCCCGTCCGACCTGCCCCGCGAGCCCGCCCCCGCCGGCTGCGCCACCGCCCCGGCCCAGGACCCCACGCCCTACCTTCCGCACCCACGCTGACCTGCACGAACACCCGAAGTCCGGAGCGTTGTCAGTGGCCGCCCCTACGCTGTGCGACATGACCACAGCCACGCAGCGACAGCCCGCCCCGCGCCCCGTGACCGCCCTGTCCGCGGACGACGCCCGGCGGATGGCACTGCGGGCCCAGGGCCTGCTCGGCGCCCCCGCGCGCAGCGCTGCCCCTCGGGGCGACGACGGGCGACGGGACGGCGTCCGCGGGATGCTGCGCCGCCTCGGCGCGGTCCAGCTCGACACGATCTCCGTGCTCGCCCGCTCCCACGAACTGGTCCCCTACGCCCGGCTCGGCGCGGTCGGCCGCTCCGCCGTCGAGGCCGCGTACTGGTCGTCGAGCCCCGCGGGCGAGACCCCGGCCCGGCCGCACAGCTTCGAGTACTGGTCGCACGCGGCCTGCATCCTGCCCATCGAGGAGTGGCCGCACTTCGCCTTCCGCCGCCGCGCCCGGCGGGCCAGGGGCCACCGCTGGCACGTCATGAAGGACTCCGCGCGCTCCTGCGCCGCCGTCCTGGACCGCCTCAAGGCCGACGGCCCGCTCACCACCTCCCAGTTGGGCGGCGGCCGGAACGGCGGCGAGTGGTGGGACTGGTCCGAGACCAAGATCGCCGTGGAGTGGCTGCTGGACACCGGCGACGTGGTCTGCACGGAGCGCCGCGGCTGGAAGCGGATCTACGACCTCGCCGAGCGCGCCGTCCCCGAGCCGCTGCTGCACGACGACCTCGACGACGCGGAGTGCATCCGGCGCCTGGTCGCCCAGGCCGGCGCCGCGATGGGCGTGGCCACCCGCGCGGACCTCGCCGACTACCACCGCCTGAAGGGCGAGCAGGTGGACGCCGTCATCGAGGGCACCGGGCTGGTGCCGGTGACCGTCGAGGGCTGGGCCAAGCCCGCCTGGGCGGACCCCGAAGCGCTCGCCGCCCCGCCCCGCGGCCGGCACCGCACGACCCTGCTCTCCCCGTTCGACTCCCTCATCTGGGACCGCCCCCGCACGGAACGGATCTTCGACTTCACCCACCGCCTGGAGGCGTACGTCCCCAGGCCCAAGCGGATACACGGCTATTTCGCGATGCCGCTGCTGGCCGGCGGCAAGCTGGTGGGCCGCGTCGACCCGGGCCGCGAGGGCCGCACCCTGGTCGCCCGCCAGCTCTCGCTCCAGGGCCCCAAGGCCGTCCGCCCCATGGCCCAGGCCCTCCACGAGGCCGCGACATGGGTGGACTGCGACACCGTCCGCATCGAGCGCTGCGACGACGCACGGCTGGCCGCCGCCCTGCGCACCGAACTCACCCGAACCGACGAGGACGACACCCGCGCCGGCGAGGGCACCACGGACTGACCCACCCGGCCCGGCACCGGCGGCGCTCCGGGGGCTGCCCGCCCCCGACGTCACCGGATTTCGAGGATCTTCTCCCGCATCGCATAGACCACGGCTTCCATCCGGGAATGCAGCTGGAGCTTCTCCAGGATGTTGCGCACGTGGTTCTTGACGGTGTTCTCGGAGATGAACAACTCCTTGGCGATATCCCGGTTGTTCATGCCGGTGGCGACGAGTTTGAGGACCTCCAGCTCGCGGTCGGTGAGCCGGGGCGCCGGCACCAGACGACGCTCGTCGGTGCGCTGGATCATCGATTTGAACTCCGTCAGGAGCTTGGACGCCATCGACGGACTGATCTGCGACTGGCCGTCGGCGACCGCCCGGATCGCGGTGGCCACCTCGTCGGTGGAGATCTCCTTGAGGAGGTACCCGGTGGCGCCCGCCTTGATCGCGTCGTAGAGATCGGCCTCTTCGTCGCTGATCGTCAGCATGATGATCTTCGCGCTGGGCGCCACCTCCTTGATGGAGGTACACGCCTCGATCCCGCCACGCCGGGGCATCCGCACGTCCATCAGCACGATGTCGGGCAGCAGGTCGGCGGCCTTGTCGACCGCCTCCGCGCCGTCGCCCGCCTCGCCGACGACCTGGATGTCCTCCTCCTGCGCCAGCACGATCTCCAGGCCGCGACGGAACAACGCATGATCATCCACGACGAGGACGCGGATCGGTTCCTTGCGCGGCACGCGCGCGGCCCCGTCCCCGTCGCCGGCCCCCACACCGCACACATCGCCGTCCGCATCATTCCGCGCGGGCCCGAAACTCTCCCCCATGGTTCCTCCCCGTCAACTACTCGGCCGACGGCCAGAGCTTGGATATAAGGCTGGTTGACAACAGCCCTTTGCGGCCGGCCCGATCAATGCCATACGACCGTCTCCCCGGCATGTCGCCGTTTCGTGCCCACATACTCCCCGGCTGGCACAAACACTATACGGCTTCAACTCCAGCCCTCCGCAGGCACGATGGTGCCCCCGGGCGTGCGCCGGGGGCACCGAACAGATGGGGGTCAGCCGCCCAGCGCGCCGCCTGCGCCGCCGGGCGATTCCTCTCCGAACGCGTCGGAATTCAAGTGGATGACGCCGTAGTCGTATGCGTGCCGCCGATAAACGACACTCGGCTGCTTGGTCTCGGCGTCGACGAAGAGATAGAAGTCGTGTCCGACCAACTCCATCTCGTAGAGCGCCTGGTCGAGCGCCATCGGCGCGGCCGAATGGGTCTTCTCGCGGACGACCACGGGCCCTTCGCCCTGGATCTCCAGCGACCCCATCCGGGTGGTCGGCACCTTCTCCCGCTCCGCGGCTTCCTCGGCGGCCGTCAGGCCGTGGCCGTTCAGCCGAGCCGCGTCGGGGACGGTGATCGCGACTTCGCTCGCCGGGATGCGTCCGTTGCCGCGACGCGAGTGGCGCTTGTCGTTCTGTTTCCGCAGGCGCGCCTCCAGCTTGGCTGTTGCCAGATCCAGCGCGGCGTACGGGTCGGCTGCGGCCGCCTCGGCCCGGACCACCGGGCCACGGGAGCGGAGCGTGATCTCCACTCGGTCGGAACGGTCGGCCTGCCGCGGGTTGGGCTCCTTGGACACCTCGACGTCCAGGCTGATTGCCTTGCCATCGAGCTTCTGGACTTTGTCCAGCTTCAGCTTCTCGGCCACGTGCTTGCGGAACCGCTCGGGCACCTCTGTCTTGCGGCCCTTGACGACGATGTCCACGCAGAACTCCGTTCCCGGATCGCCCCGCTCAGCAAGCGGAGCAGCTCCTTCTTGCACCAGGCCCCGGTGGGTACCGGAGCCTCGGACTGGCGACTTTCACCTCCTCCTCCCCCAGGGACGAGATCTCCATTCCCACGTTTTCAGGATCGCCGAAAAACCCCGAAAAGCATGCAACACGACATCCGAGGCAAAGCGTCCGCCAAGTCCTCACAACCGAACATAGCTCTACTGGACGGGTGTCGGCACCCCCTCACCACGACCAGCTCCGTTTGAGTGAAAATCGGCGCTCACTACCAGCAACGACGCCCCGTCCCGGCCAGTTCCCTTTACCTCTGACGCTCACCGAGCGTTGCGACACCCGGCCGCGGCACCCCTCCGGAACCACAGCGGCCGGGCGCGCCCCCGACACACCCGCCCCTACTCCCGTCGGGTGACACGGACGGTGCCGCGACCGGCCCTGCCGGGGTCGGGGTCGGGCACGCCCCACCCCGCCCCTGCCTGCCCTCGGCCCCGCGGTCCTGTGGCCCTGTGGCCCTGTGGCCCTGTGGCCCTGTGGCCCTCACTTTCCGTTGAAGAGGAAAGAACTGCGGGGCGCGGCCACCACCGCGGCCCCCGTCACCCACCCGCCGACGGCCCTGACCGCCCGTGCCGCCTCGGCGAGCGTGGCCCCCGTCGTCACCAGATCGTCCACCAGCACCACTGGCACCCCCGTCAGCAGCCTCCCGGCCACGCCCGGCACCTCCAGTGCACCCGCGACGTTCGCCAACCGCTGTCGGGCGTCCAGCCCCGCCTGATCGATCATCGCGCGATGCTGCCGCAACACCGCCAGCACCCGCGCGCCGACGCCCACCCGCCGCAGCTCGGCGGAGGCCGCCAGCGCGATCCGGCGCACCGGATCATGGCCACGACCGGCCACCGCTTTCCGCGCGGACGGCACGGGCACCAGGAGGAGGGGGCCGCCCCCTCCCCCCACCCCCCGCACCGCCCCCGCCAGTACCGCCCCCAGTGGCGCGGCCAGCCGCAGTGCGCCGCGCTCCTTGTGGGCCAGCAACACCGCACGCACCTCGTCGGCGTACGGCGCCCCGGCCCAGACCCGCGGCAACCCCGCCGGCACCGGCCGGGGCCGCACCCGCCCGGCACCGCGTCCGCCCCGCCACAGCGCCCGCCGGCACGCCCCGCACAGCTCCGTGCGCGGCCGGCCACACCCCGCACAGTCGACCGGCAGCACCAGGCCCGCCAGCTCTTGCCACACCCCCCGCATGACTCCACTGTCGCGGCCGGGGCGACACCGCCACCACCCCTGTGGATAACTCCGCCGAGGGGGCCGCGCACCTCACAGATCCAGACAGCGAAGCGAACCCAGACGCCGCGGACAGCCCGGCTGACGGGCCCGGACGGCAGAATCAGACAGCCGTGTCAGAAAGCGACGGACAACCAACGAACACGGACGGCGCCCAGCGGGCAGCGGACAGGGGACAGCGGACAGCGGACAGCGGACAGCGGACCAACACCCCGCGCCCCGAAACGCCGCCCACGACCGCCGACCACCACCCGGCAAGGGCACCCGGCGGAAGCGCTCGGCAACAGCAACGGCAACAGCAACGGCAACGGCACTTCACCGACGCCCGGCACCGTCACCCCGGATAGACCGGCGCCGTGCCGTCCTTCGCCACCGTCTTCCAGTTCGCGTCCGGGGGCAGCCGCACTATGCCCTCGCTGGCGTCGGCGATCAGCGGGCGGGTTTCGTCCTCCGAGGCCGCCACTGCCTTGACGCCGTTGACGCCGGGCAGCGTCTGCGCGTCCGACGCCGAGCCGTCGGTCTCCATGAACTGCATCTGCTGCACCCCGCCGGCCTCCCGGCCGACGACCACCAGCCGGCTGCCGCCCGCCCAGGACGCCGCCACCACGTCCTCCAGCTGGGGCGCGATCGGCCGGAGTTCCTGCACCGACAGCGTCGGGTGCGCGGAGGTGCCGTCCCGTTCGACCCGGCCGAGCTGGAGCGTCGTACGTCCCTTGTCCTCCACCAGGATCGCGATCCGGATGCCGTCCGCGGCCACCTTGATCGCCTTGATCCGCCGCTGGCCGAGGCCGGGCACCGTGACCTCCTCCGGGTCGCCCTTCCCCTCGCGCATCCGCAGCAGCCGCGACCGGTGCGCGTCACGGTCGGCGATCCACAGGTCGCCCAGCCCGTCCCAACTCGGCGCGGTGAGCCCCTCGTCTGCGCTCTTCGCCGCACTGGCACTCGTCAACAGCGGCCCACCGCGTTCGCCGCCGCCCTCCAGGCCGGCCACGTACAGATACCGGCCGTCGCCCGACACCCCGGCCGCGGTGGTCTCCCCGCGGGAGATGGCGACCGAGCGCAGCGGGGTCTTGCCGGTGCCGAACGGCCCGCGTACCGGCATCGGTTCGGTGGCCGAATCCGACATCGTGACGACGCGGTGCTCGGCGTCGATGAAGTACTCCTGGCCGGGGTGTCCGGAATGGCCCGGTGCGGCGAAGTCCCGCTGGGCCTGATCCTGGGTCAGCGCGCACAGCGAGTTGCCGTTCGGGTCCTGGAGCTCCACCTCGCTGATCTTCGAAGCGCGCGTCATGTCCTGGACGGTGAAGAACAGCTGAGCCGCCATCCGCTTGCACTGGGCGGTGTCGGTGTTGACCGCCTGCTTGCTGAGCTTGACCTGGAGGGCGTTGGAGTCGTCGAGCGACAGGTCACGGGCGGCGAGCCGGGTGCCGGGCGGGAACGCCGACGTCGTCACCCGGTCCAACCAGTCGGTGGGCCCGCCGAGCAGCGCCTCCACACTGGACGTGATCGGCTTTATCCGCTGTCGCAGATAGACCGGGTCGGCGACGAGCACGTTCTTGCCCGCCTTGGGGTCGTCCGACTCGGACTTGTAGGACGCGAAGTAGTACTTGTTGACGGAGCGGTAGATGCGCTGGAAGTCGGACTGTCCCAGCACCAGTCCGTCGGGCAGCCGGTCGATGCGCCACTGGTCCCCCTCCTTGACGAGGTGGATCGTCTCGCGGTACGGCCGCTCCTCGGGGGTGTAGGCGTGGTTGGCGTCGACCGTGGCCACCTGACTGCCGGCGAGCGTGACGGTGTAGCCGTCGGCGTCCTGGCGGCCGGGCTGGGCCTCCGGCTCGGACTTGGGCCGCTCCTGGAGCACGTTGGTGACCAGGAATGGCCGCCAGGTCTGCTTCGCCGACTTGGCCAGATACATCCGAGCCGTGCGGAAGTCCGCCTCGTCACTGGTGGTCGCGTCGAGGAAGCTGCGCACGATGTTGGTGGGCTGGGCGCCGTCCTGCGGGGGCACGCCGTAGACCCGCACCTGGGAGTCCCCGTCGGCGCGCGGGGGCTGGTCGACCGCGGTGACGTCGCCGCTGTCCGGCATCGATGCGCAGCCGGCCAGCAGCGTCCCCGCGCAGCCCAGCAGGACGGCCTTCCGGCCCCTCCGCACGGCCCCGGTGCTCCGGAGCGCGCGCCAACGGAACCGGGGGGTGCGCGTCGTGCGCGCGTTCTCGTGCTCAGTGCCCACGCCGTCCGCCTTCCCGCTCCACGTCGCGTCCGGTTTCCTGCTGCGTGCTGTCGGTGGCGGCCGGACCGCCGCGTGCCCTCGGACCGTCGGTCGTGGTCGGGTCGCCGGTGGTCACCGTGTCCGGCCGGATATCCCCGCCGGTGCCGTCGTCGCGGGCGCCGTCGCCCTTCCGGGCGGGGGTGTGCTGCGGCACCACGCGGGTGCTGCCGCCGGGAGGCAGCGCCGCCGGGGCCGCGGCGGGCCGGGGCGCGGCGTGCTGTGCGCCGGGGCGGGGCTGCGCGGGGATGGTGGACGCCCCGCGGTCGGCGCCGCGGCGGGGGCGCCCCTGCTCGTCCAAGCCGCGGTTGCGCCGGGAGTCCTCCGGCTCCAGGGGGATGGGGGAGCCGCGCAGCTTCTCGCCGGCCGTACGGGGCAGCGTCAGCCGGAACTGGGAGCCGCCGCCCGGCTCGCCCCACGCCTGCAGCCAGCCGCCGTGCAGCCGGGCGTCCTCGATGGCGATGGACAGGCCGAGTCCGGTGCCGCCGGTCGTACGGGCCCGCGCCGGGTCCGCGCGCCAGAAGCGGTTGAAGACCCGGGTCGCCTCGCCGGGTTTGAGGCCGACGCCGTAGTCCCGGACCGCGACGGCCACCGCGCCGTCGCTGCGTCCGCCGGCGGAGGCGAGCCGCACCACGACGTTGCGGCCCTCGCCGTGCTCGACGGCGTTGACGACGAGGTTGCGCAGAATGCGCTCGACCCGTCGGGGGTCCGCCTCGGCCATGACGGGGTGCTCGGCGCCGCGCACCACGATGCGGCTGCCCTTGCGTTCGGCGAGCGGTTCGGCGCCCTCGATGACGCGGTTGACCACGTCGCGCAGGTCGACCGGTTCGGCTTCCAGGGCCGCCGCGCCCGCGTCGAACCGGCTGATCTCCAGCAGTTCGGCGAGCAGCGACTCGAAGCGGTCGAGCTGGCCGCGCAGCAGCTCCGCGGAGCGCGCGGTGGCCGGGTCGAACTCGTCCCGGACCTCGTGGATCACGTCGGCGGCCATCCGTACGGTCGTCAGCGGCGTGCGCAGTTCGTGCGAGACGTCGGAGACGAACCGCCGCTGCATCCGGGACAGCTCCTCCAGCTGTTGGATCTTGAGCTGGAGGTTCTGCGCCATCTTGTTGAAGGACTCGCCGAGCCGGGCGATGTCGTCCTCGCCGGTGACCTTCATCCGCTCCTGGAGGAGGCCGGCGGCCAGCCGCTCGGAGATCCCGGCGGCCATCCGCACGGGCGTGACGACCTGCCGCACGACCAGCCAGGCAATCGCGCCGAGCAGGACGACGACGAAGACGCCGGCGGTCGCCAGCGTCCCGGTGACGAGCTTGAGGGACTCCGCTTCCTGGCTGAACGGGAAGAGGTAGTAGAGCTGGTACTGGTTGCCGTTGACGTCGTTGAGGCGCTTGCCGATGATCAGCGCCGGCACGCCGTCGTTGGACCCGATGCGTTTGATCTGGGTGTACTGGCGGAACGTCCCGGACTTGCTGTCCAGCTTCCGCCGCAGTTCGACGGGCACGCTGCGCTCGGGGTCGACGTCGCCGGAGGCGCGGGGTCCCCGGGTGCCGGGGGTGGAGTCGCCGAACGGTTCGTCGGAGTCGGAGCTCAGCGCGACGACCGAGAAGACGCCCTGGCCGCCGCTGGCGAGCTGCTCGACCAGGCTGGTCAGCCAGGTCGCGGAGTCCTGGGTGCCGCGGCTGGCGGTGCGGCTGTTGTCGTCGGAGTGGTTGTCGTCGCCGCCGTCGGCCAGTTTCCGGGCGACCTCGAAGCCGCCGACGGCCTGGCTCTGGGCGGCCTGTGCCTTGGCGGTGAGCAGGCCGTTGCGGACCTGTCCGACGACCACCACGCCGAGCAGCAGCACCACGGCCAGCGACATCAGCAGGGTGGTGGCGACGACCCGCAGCTGGATGTTGCGCCGCCACAGGCGCAGCGCGGGCAGCAGGGGCCGCCGCACCCACCGGCTGAAGAGCCGCAGCAGCGGGTGGACCGGGCCGCTCACCGCGCCGTCGGGCAGCAACTGCCCGCCGCGCAGCAACCGCGCCGCCAACCGATCAGAAAAGGACATATCGCCTGCCGGGTCGACGGTGCGCCCCCGCTGTCCCTCCGGGGTCGAACCGTCCCGGGTCATCTCAGCTGGGCCCGGCCTTGTAGCCGACGCCGCGCACGGTCACCACGATCTCCGGCCGCTCCGGGTCCCGCTCGACCTTGGAGCGCAGTCGCTGCACATGGACGTTGACGAGCCGGGTGTCCGCGGCGTGCCGGTAGCCCCAGACCTGCTCCAGCAGCACCTCGCGCGTGAACACCTGCCACGGCTTGCGCGCCAGCGCCACCAGCAGATCGAACTCCAGCGGCGTCAGCGCGATCGACTGACCGTCCCGCTTCACGGAGTGCCCCGCCACGTCGATGACCAGGTCCCCGATGGCCAGCTGCTCGGGCGCGGGCTCCTCCGAGCGCCGCAGCCGCGCCCGGATCCGGGCCACCAGCTCCTTGGGCTTGAACGGCTTGACGACGTAGTCGTCCGCACCCGATTCGAGTCCGACCACCACATCCACCGTGTCGCTCTTGGCGGTCAGCATGACGATCGGCACGCCCGACTCGGCCCGGATCAGCCGGCACACCTCGATGCCGTCCCGTCCGGGCAGCATCAGGTCGAGCAGCACAAGATCGGGCTTGGTCTCGCGGAACGCAGCGAGCGCCTTGTCGCCGTCCGACACGAACGACGGTTCAAAGCCCTCGCCGCGCAGCACGATGCCGAGCATCTCTGCCAGTGCGGTGTCGTCGTCGACGACCAGGACGCGTCCCTTCATTCGGCCATCATCCCATTACCTGATCGTGACTTTCTCCATCGTGAGACGGAACACACGTCCGCCAGCCGCTCGCGGGTCACCGGCGACACCACTCCGGCCTCCGTCACGATCGCCGTGACCAGCTCGGCGGGCGTGACGTCGAAGGCCGGGTTGTAGGCCGTCGCCCCCAGCGGCGCCACCGGAATCCCGGTGCCGCCCACCACCCCACCGCCTTGGATGTGCGGCAGGGAGAACTCCGTCACTTCCTTGCCGGGCCGCTGCTCCACCTCGATGGCGGCTCCCTCCTTCGTCTCCAGATCCACCGTGCTGGTCGGCGCCACCACCACGAACGGAACGTGGTGGTGGCGGGCGAGCACCGCCAGCGGATAACTGCCGATCTTGTTGGCCACCGCGCCGTCGGCGGCGATCCGGTCGGCACCTATGAGCACCGCGTCCACCTCGCCGGCCGCGAACAACGAGCCGGCGGCACCATCGGCCAGCACCGTGTACGCCATACCGGCTCGCGCCGCCTCATAGGCGGTCAGACGCGCCCCCTGCAGCAGCGGCCGCGTCTCGTCGACCCACAGCCGCCGCAGCTCGCCGGCCCGGTGCGCCGCCAGCGCCACGGCCAGGGCGGTCCCCTCGCCACCGGAGACCAGGGCACCCGTGTTGCAGTGCGTGAGAATCCGGTGCCCGCCGCCCGGCAGCAGCTCGCCCAGCAGGCCCAGCCCGTGCTGCGCCATGCGCGCGCTCGCCTCGACGTCCTCCGCGTGGACGGCTCGCGCCTCGGCCAGCGCGGCCGCCGCGGCCTCCGCACCATCGCCGCCGGCCGCCGCCCGGCGGTACGCCGCGACCGCACGCCGGACGCCGTACCCGAGATTGACCGCGGTCGGCCGGGCGGACGCCAGTGCCTGCGCCGCCTCCTCGACGTCGAATCCGCGCGCCGCGGCCAGCGCAACACCGTACGCACCCGCGATGCCCAGCAGCGGCGCCCCGCGCACAGCCAGCGTCTGGATCGCCTGCACCAGCGCCGGAACGTCCGTGCAGACCAGCTCGACCTCTTCCGCCGGCAGCCGCGTCTGGTCGAGCAGGACCACTGCCGGGCTCTCGGGGAACTCCTCCCAGCGCAACGACGGGATCGCGAGCGTCCCAGCGCCCGACTCCGACACCTCGTATTGATCAGCCATTCCCTCAGTCTGCCGCCGATCCCGGGCCGAATAGAAGGTCCCCTTCCTCGAAGGCCACGGGTACAGAGCGCCACAGGCCATGACACGATGACTGACACCGCGGACCCCGGACCCCGCCCGCCCCGGCGGACGGGCAGCAAGAAGGAGCGACGATGAACAACTCTCCGGGCTGGGCCTCGCCCGGATCTTCCCCCTCCGACGAGCCGGGCCGCGGCACCCCGGAGCAGCCCATCCAGCCGCCGGCCCCGGAAGACCGTTCCGACGCCGCCCAGCAGCCGACCCCACCGAACTGGTCCAGCAACCAGCCGCCTCCCGGCCAGTGGACGACCCCGGCCGGCATCCCCGGCCAGAGCGGACCCGGCGGCCGGAGCACCCACGGCGCCGAGGAACGCGCCCGTGCCTCGTCCGGATCGGCCCAGGCCGGCTGGACCGCCCCGCCGGGCCCCGGCGGCCAGGGCACCTGGGGCGGCGGTCCCGGCTGGGGCGGCGGCTGGAGCGCGATGCCGCCTGTCGCCAAGCCGGGCGTGATCCCGCTGCGTCCGCTCGGCGTCGGCGAGATCCTCGACGGCGCGGTGGCCACCATGCGCGCCCACTGGCGCACCGTGCTCGGCATCTCGCTGATCGTCGCGGTCATCTCGCAGACCGCCGTCACGGTCGTCACCGGGCTGTGGTTCCCCAGTTCCGGTCTCGGTACCGTCCGCGACGACGGCACCCGGCCGCCGCTGCGGCAGGTCCTGAGCGAGATGGGCAACTCCCTCACCGGCTCCGCCATCAGCGCCCTCATCGGGCTGCTCGGCACGATCATCGCCACCGGGATGCTGACCATGGTCATCAGCCGGGCGGTCCTGGGCCGCCCGGTGACCGCCGGGGGTGCCTGGAGCGACGCCCGCGGCCAGCTCCCGCGCCTGCTCGGTCTGCTCGTCCTGCTGCCCCTGATCATCAGCGCCGTCTTCATGGCCGGGATGACCCCGGGCATCATCGTCACCAGCTCCGGATCGCTCGGCCTCGGACTCGGACTCATGCTGCTCGGCCTGTTCGCCGCCGGCGTCGTGAGCATCTGGCTGTGGGTCCGCTTCAGCCTCGCCTCCCCGGCGCTGATGCTGGAGAAGCAGGGCGTCATCGCTTCCATGCGCCGCTCCGCCAAGCTCGTCCGCGGCTCCTGGTGGCGGGTGCTGGGCGTCCAGCTTCTCGCCTACCTGTTGATCTCCATCGTCCAGTTCATCATCCAGATCCCGGCCACCTTCGTCGCCTTCCTGATAGGCGGCGAGAGCCTCATGGACTGGGCGGACGGCACCAGCAACTCCACCGGCTGGCCGTTCCTGATCGCGCTGGGCATCGGCGCGATCATCAGCTCGGCGATCACCTTCCCGATCAGCGCCGGGGTCACCTCGCTCCTCTACGTCGACCAGCGCATCCGCCGCGAGGCACTCGACCTGGAACTCGCCCGCGCCGCGGGCCTGCCCGGCTACAGTCCCGAAACTCCCGCCGCGCCCCCGGCCACCGGCGGCACCCGGCCCCCCGGGACGACCGCGCCCGACGCAACGCCGGCCGCCCGGCCCGCCGCTGAGGCCCTCTCCGCCCGGCCGGCCGCCGAGTCGACCGACCCGACAGGCACTCAGCCAACGGACCGTCAACCGGCGAAGGTCCAGCTGACGAAGACTCAGGCCGACGAGGCGGAGAACGCGGCGTCGGAGAAGGCCGAGCCGGCCACCGCCGAGACGCCCGACGCCCCCGGCGCGCCCACGGATGCCTCCCCCGACATCCCCGGGCCGCGCACGACCGACTCCGCTCCGGGAAGCTGATGCGGTGACCACAGGGGGGAAGATCGCCGCGCTCGCACACCTGACCGCGCGACTCGACGACGACATACCGGTCCGGATCTCTCGCGTCCCCGCCCGTGAGGCGGCGGAACGCGAGCTGTCCGACCCCCGGTACCACCAGCACGACCCCAACCTGCTCCAACGCGCCCTGAATTGGCTCTCGGAGCGCCTCGGCGAGCTCTTCAGTACGGCCGCCGGCGCCACTCCGGGCGGCTGGGTCGGACTCATCGCCATCGCCGTGTTCGTCCTGCTGCTGGTCATCGCCCTCCGGCTGCGACTCGGTGCGGTACGCCGCACCCCGGCCACAACCGGCGCCCTCTTCTCCGATACGCCCCGGACGGCTGCCGAACACCGCGCGACCGCCGACCGGCACGCGGCCGACGGGCGCTGGAACGAAGCGATCCAGGACCGCATGCGCGCCATCGTCCTCGCCCTCGAAGAGCGCGCCCTGCTCACTCCCGGTCCCGGCCGCACCGCCGACGAGGCCGCCACCGAAGCCGGCCTGGTCCTCCCCGCGCATGCCGGCCAACTCCACACCGCGGCCCGCACCTTCGACGACGTCGCATACGGCGGCCGCCCCGGCACGGAACGGGCATACACCCTCCTTGCCGAACTCGACAGCGAGCTGCAGCGCGCCAAGCCCCATCTGGCCGCCGCACCGACCAGGAGCCGCGGATGACCACGGCCACCACCACCTCCGCTCCCGGCCGCACCGCGCACCGCCTGTGGACGCGCTCCCGGGGAGTGCTGCTCGGACTGCTGCTGCTCGTCATCGGCGGGCTGGCCCTCGCCGCCCTGCAGTCCGGCGAACAGCACGGCCGGCTCGACCCCCGCTCCGCGGACCGGACCGGCAGCCGCGCGCTCGCCCAACTCCTCGCCTCCCACGGCGTCACCACCGATGTCGTGACCACCACCGAGGAGGCCACCGCCGCGGCAGGCCCGGACTCCACCCTCCTCGTCACCGCGCCCGACGTCCTGACCTCCGGTCAGCTCGCCGACCTCCACACCGCGACACACCACACCCCCGGCCGCACCGTCCTGCTCGCCCCCGGCACCGCGCCCCTCCAGATCTTCGCGCCCGGCGTCCAGGCCGACCCCCAGATCGGCAACACCCGGCGCCCGCCCGGCTGTTCGCTCCCCGCCGCCCGCGACGCGGGCGACGTCCTCCTGGGCGGCATCCGCTACGCCACGTCCGCCACCACGGCCGACCGCTGCTACAACGCCGGCGGCTCCCCCACCCTGCTGCGTCTCCGGGCCACCGACGCCGCCCGCGACACCGTCCTCCTCGGCTCCGCCGACTTCCTCTACAACCACCACCTCGCCGAGCAGGGCAACGCCTCGCTGGCCCTCCAACTCCTCGGTGCGCACAAGCATCTGGTCTGGTACCTCCCCTCCATCAGCGATCCGACGTCCACCGCACCGGCCACCCAGCCCGGCCTCCTCGACCTCATCCCCTCCGGCTGGCGCTGGGCCCTGCTCCAACTCGCCCTCGCCGCCGCCTGCGCGGCCCTCTGGCGCGCCCGCCGGCTCGGCCCCCTGGTGCCCGAGCGGCTCCCGGTCACCGTGCCTGCCGCCGAAACCACCGAAGGCCACGCCCGCCTCTACGAACAGGCCCACGCCCGCGACCGCGCCTCAGCCGTCCTGCGCTCCGCGACCCGCACCCGGCTCGCCCCCCTCATCGGCGTGCCTCCCGCGCACGCCCACATCCCCGACCTCCTGCTTCCGGCCATCCGCACCCACCTGGGCACCTCCGACCTGGCCTCACCCAACCTGCAAGCCCTGCTCTTCGGCCCCGCCCCGGCGGACGACAAGGCCCTGGTGCACTTGGCCGACCAACTCGACACACTTGAAAACTCGATCGTTTCCCAAGAGAGGCACGCCCCCCGTGAGCACCCCGACCGCTGACAGCGCCCGAGCCTCACTTGAGGAACTGCGCACCGAGATAGCCAAGGCCGTGGTAGGCCAGGACCCCGCCGTCACCGGTCTCGTCGTCGCGCTGCTCTGCCGCGGTCACGTGCTCCTCGAAGGCGTTCCCGGCGTCGCCAAGACCCTGCTCGTACGCGCCCTGTCGACAGCCCTCGAACTCGACACCAAGCGCGTCCAGTTCACCCCCGATCTGATGCCCAGCGATGTCACCGGCTCGTTGGTGTACGACACCCGGAGCGCCGAGTTCTCCTTCCAGCCCGGTCCTGTCTTCACCAACCTCCTGCTCGCCGACGAAATCAACCGCACGCCGCCCAAGACCCAGGCGTCCCTGCTCGAAGCAATGGAAGAACGCCAGGTGACCGTCGACGGCACGCCCCGTCCGCTCCCCGAACCGTTCCTCGTCGCCGCGACACAGAACCCCATGGAGTACGAGGGCACCTACCCTCTCCCCGAGGCTCAGCTCGACCGCTTCCTGCTCAAGCTCACGGTGTCGCTGCCCGCCCGCCAGGACGAGATCGACATCCTCACCCGGCACGCGTCCGGCTTCAGCCCACGCGACCTCAACGCCGCAGGGCTCCGCCCCGTCGCCTCAGCCGCCGACCTCGAAGCCGCCCGCGACGCGGTCGCCAAGACCACCGTCTCGCCCGAAGTCACCGGCTACATCGTCGATATCTGCCGTGCCACTCGTGAATCCCCCTCGCTGTCTCTCGGCGTCTCCCCCCGGGGAGCCACCGCCCTGCTCTCCACCTCACGCGCCTGGGCCTGGCTGACCGGCCGCGACTACGTCACGCCCGACGACGTCAAGGCCCTGGCGCTCCCCACACTCCGGCACCGCGTGCACCTCCGGCCCGAGGCCGAGATGGAAGGAGTCACCGCCGACTCCGTGATCAACGCTGTGCTCGCTCATCTCCCCGTCCCCCGCTGAGGCGCGACCGTGGCCCTCACCGGACGCACTGCTCTCCTCTCGGCGCTCGGAGCCCTGGTCGTGGGCTTCGTGCTCCCCAGCTGGCTCGGGATCCTGACCGTCCAACTCGCCCTGCTGATAGCAATTTTGTGCGACCTCGCGCTCGCCGCGCCAGTGCGAAAGCTCCATTTCACCCGAACCGGTGATACAAACGTTCGCCTAACAGGCGAAGCCCACATCCACCTCACCATCACCAACCCGGACCGCCGCCCCCTGCGCGCCCAACTCCGCGACGCCTGGCCCCCGAGCTCATTCCGCCCCGGCGACGACATCCCCGCGTCCCGACACGCTCTCCGCATCCCCGGCGGCGAACGCCGCCGCCTGACCACCACGCTCCGCCCCACCCGCCGCGGAGACCACCACGCCGTCCGCGTCACGGTCCGCTCCTACGGCCCCCTCGGCCTGGCTGCCCGCCAGGGAAGCCACCACATCCCCTGGACCCTCCGCGTCCTGCCCCCCTTCACCAGCCGCAAGCACCTCCCCGCCAAACTCGCCCGGCTCCGCGAACTCGACGGCCGCACCAGCATCCTGACCCGCGGCGAGGGCACCGAGTTCGACAGCCTCCGCGACTACACCCCCGGCGACGACACCCGCTCCATCGACTGGCGCGCCACCGCCCGCCGGCAAACCGTCGCCGTCCGCACCTGGCGCCCCGAACGCGACCGCCGCATCCTGCTCGTCCTGGAAACCGGCCGCACCTCAGCCGGCCGCGTCGGCGACACCCCTCGCCTCGACGCCTCCATGGACGCCGCCCTGCTGCTCGCCGCTCTCGCCTCCCGCGCCGGCGACCACGTCGACCTGCTCGCCTACGACCGCCGGGTACGCGCCTCCGTACAGGGCCGCACCGCCCGCGAGCTCCTCCCGGCACTCACCGACGCCCTCGCCCCCCTCGAACCCGAACTCATCGAGGCGGATGCCCGTGGCCTGGCGGCGACCATCCACCGCCACACCCCACGTCGTTCGTTGATCGTGCTCTTCACCGGCCTCGACACGGCCCCCATGGAGGAGGCCCTGCTGCCCGTCCTCCCCACCCTCACCCAGCGCAACGAAGTGATCGTCGCGGCCGTCGCGGACCCCCGCATCGAAGAGATGGCCGCCAGCCGTCACACCCCACAGGCCGTCTACGCAGCCGCCGCCGCGGAACAGACCCGCGCCGCGCGCCGCCGCACCGCCGACCGCCTCCGCCGCCACGGCATCACCGTCATCGACTCCACCCCGACCCACCTGGCCCCTGACCTCGCCGACGCCTACCTCTCCCTGAAGTCCGCCGGCCGCCTCTAACCCCCCTCTGCCCCGCCCACAAGCAGACCGCCCTATCCCCCAACAGGCAGGCCCTCTCCTGCAAACAAACCCCACACCCACCCCCATCGAAGCCGACGCTCCAAAGGCGTCGGCTTTGCTACACCCTCTCCCCACACTCAACAGCCAACGGCACAAGCACCCACCGCCACCGAACCAGCCAAGGCCCCACAGCAACAGAGCACCCCAGCAACGTCCACCCTCGCCCATCGCCACCGCCCCCTCCGCCTTGCCTAGGGAGACAACCGGCCCCGATACCAAACAAAAAGGGCCCGTTCCCAAGTCAAAGCAGCTCTTGCTTTGACTTGGGAACGGGCCCAAAACAGATAGACCCCATACCATCCCGGTACGGGGTCTATCTCAAATTTAGTTCGGCGGCGTCCTACTCTCCCACAGGGTCCCCCCTGCAGTACCATCGGCGCTGAAAGGCTTAGCTTCCGGGTTCGGAATGTAACCGGGCGTTTCCCTAACGCTATAACCACCGAAACACTATGAAACAAAGAACAACCGTTGGTCTGTTCGTGGCTTCAGAACCAACACAGTGGACGCGAGCAACTGAGGACAAGCCCTCGGCCTATTAGTACCAGTCAACTCCACACCTTACGGCGCTTCCATATCTGGCCTATCAACCCAGTCATCTACTGGGAGCCTTACCCCATCAAGTGGGTGGGAGCCCTCATCTCGAAGCAGGCTTCCCGCTTAGATGCTTTCAGCGGTTATCCTTTCCGAACGTAGCCAACCAGCCATGCCCTTGGCAGAACAACTGGCACACCAGAGGTCCGTCCGTCCCGGTCCTCTCGTACTAGGGACAGCCCTTCTCAAGACTCCTACGCGCGCAGCGGATAGGGACCGAACTGTCTCACGACGTTCTAAACCCAGCTCGCGTACCGCTTTAATGGGCGAACAGCCCAACCCTTGGGACCGACTCCAGCCCCAGGATGCGACGAGCCGACATCGAGGTGCCAAACCATCCCGTCGATATGGACTCTTGGGGAAGATCAGCCTGTTATCCCCGGGGTACCTTTTATCCGTTGAGCGACGGCGCTTCCACAAGCCACCGCCGGATCACTAGTCCCTACTTTCGTACCTGCTCGACCCGTCAGTCTCACAGTCAAGCTCCCTTGTGCACTTACACTCAACACCTGATTACCAACCAGGCTGAGGGAACCTTTGGGCGCCTCCGTTACCCTTTAGGAGGCAACCGCCCCAGTTAAACTACCCACCAGACACTGTCCCTGATCCGGATCACGGACCCAGGTTAGACATCCAGCACGACCAGAGTGGTATTTCAACAACGACTCCACACCAACTGGCGTTGGCGCTTCAAAGTCTCCCACCTATCCTACACAAGCCGAACCGAACACCAATATCAAGCTATAGTAAAGGTCCCGGGGTCTTTCCGTCCTGCTGCGCGAAACGAGCATCTTTACTCGTAATGCAATTTCACCGGGCCTATGGTTGAGACAGTCGAGAAGTCGTTACGCCATTCGTGCAGGTCGGAACTTACCCGACAAGGAATTTCGCTACCTTAGGATGGTTATAGTTACCACCGCCGTTTACTGGCGCTTAAGTTCTCAGCTTCGCCCCACCGAAATGGAGCTAACCGGTCCCCTTAACGTTCCAGCACCGGGCAGGCGTCAGTCCGTATACATCGCCTTACGGCTTCGCACGGACCTGTGTTTTTAGTAAACAGTCGCTTCTCGCTGGTCTCTGCGGCCACCCCCAGCTCAGACAGTAAATGTCATCACCAGAAATGGCCCCCCTTCTCCCGAAGTTACGGGGGCATTTTGCCGAGTTCCTTAACCATAGTTCACCCGAACGCCTCGGTATTCTCTACCTGACCACCTGAGTCGGTTTAGGGTACGGGCCGCCTTGAAACTCACTAGAGGCTTTTCTCGACAGCATAGGATCATCCACTTCACCACAATCGGCTCGGCATCAGGTCTCAGCCTTAACGTGTGACGGATTTGCCTACCACACGGCCTACACCCTTACCCCGGGACAACCACCGCCCGGGCTGGACTACCTTCCTGCGTCACCCCATCGCTTACCTACTACAAGTCTGGTCCGTCGGCTCCACCACTCCCCTCAACTCCGAAGAGATCAGGGCGGCTTCACGGACTTAGCATCGCCTGATTCAGTATTGGGCGCTTCAAAGCGGGTACCGGAATATCAACCGGTTGTCCATCGACTACGCCTGTCGGCCTCGCCTTAGGTCCCGACTTACCCTGGGCAGATCAGCTTGACCCAGGAACCCTTAGTCAATCGGCGCAAGAGTTTCCCACTCTTGTATCGCTACTCATGCCTGCATTCTCACTCGTGAACCGTCCACAACTCGTTTCCACGGCTGCTTCACCCGGCACACGACGCTCCCCTACCCATCACGATCCCCGTTAGGAGTAATATCGCAATGACACGACTTCGGCGGTGTACTTGAGCCCCGCTACATTGTCGGCGCGGAATCACTTGACCAGTGAGCTATTACGCACTCTTTCAAGGGTGGCTGCTTCTAAGCCAACCTCCTGGTTGTCTCTGCGACTCCACATCCTTTCCCACTTAGCACACGCTTAGGGGCCTTAGTCGATGCTCTGGGCTGTTTCCCTCTCGACCATGGAGCTTATCCCCCACAGTCTCACTGCCGCGCTCTCACTTACCGGCATTCGGAGTTTGGCTAAGGTCAGTAACCCGGTAGGGCCCATCGCCTATCCAGTGCTCTACCTCCGGCAAGAAACACACGACGCTGCACCTAAATGCATTTCGGGGAGAACCAGCTATCACGGAGTTTGATTGGCCTTTCACCCCTAACCACAGGTCATCCCCCAGGTTTTCAACCCTGGTGGGTTCGGTCCTCCACGAAGTCTTACCTCCGCTTCAACCTGCCCATGGCTAGATCACTCCGCTTCGGGTCTTGAGCATGCTACTCCAACGCCCTATTCGGACTCGCTTTCGCTACGGCTTCCCCACACGGGTTAACCTCGCAACATACCGCAAACTCGCAGGCTCATTCTTCAAAAGGCACGCAGTCACGACGCAAAGAACAAGTCTCTGCGCGACGCTCCCACGGCTTGTAGGCACACGGTTTCAGGTACTATTTCACTCCGCTCCCGCGGTACTTTTCACCATTCCCTCACGGTACTATCCGCTATCGGTCACCAGGGAATATTTAGGCTTAACGGGTGGTCCCGCCAGATTCACACGGGATTTCTCGGGCCCCGTGCTACTTGGGTGGCTCTCAAGCAAGCCGCTGACATTTCAGCTACGGGGGTCTTACCCTCTACGCCGGACCTTTCGCATGTCCTTCGCCTATATCAACGGTTTCTGACTCACCGACCGGCCGGCAGACCGATCAAGAAAGCTCCCACAACCCCAACCACGCAACCCCTGCCGGGTATCACACGTGACTGGTTTAGCCTCATCCAGTTTCGCTCGCCACTACTCCCGGAATCACGGTTGTTTTCTCTTCCTGCGGGTACTGAGATGTTTCACTTCCCCGCGTTCCCTCCACACTGCCTATGTGTTCAGCAGCGGGTGACAGCCCATGACGACTGCCGGGTTTCCCCATTCGGACACCCCCGGATCAAAGCTCGGTTGACAGCTCCCCGGGGCCTATCGCGGCCTCCCACGTCCTTCATCGGTTCCTGGTGCCAAGGCATCCACCGTGCGCCCTTAAAAACTTGGCCACAGATGCTCGCGTCCACTGTGCAGTTCTCAAACAACGACCAGCCACCCACCACCCCAACCCGAAGGCTGAGTTCACTGGGACCGGCATCCCGAAGGCTCAGACCGTAGTCCGTACCCTCAGATACCCAACAGCGTGCCCGACACCCAGACCCGACCCGATCCGCGTTCCACGCCCGAAGGCAGTACTAGCGTCCCGATCGATCTCTGTGTGCCGAGTAGTCAACGTTCCACCCATGAGCTAACCACCGTCGAACATTCGCCGACGTAGTGGCTCTGGACAATCTTGCGACCGTCTAGATGCTCCTTAGAAAGGAGGTGATCCAGCCGCACCTTCCGGTACGGCTACCTTGTTACGACTTCGTCCCAATCGCCAGTCCCACCTTCGACGATTCCCTCCCACAAGGGGTTGGGCCACCGGCTTCGGGTGTTACCGACTTTCGTGACGTGACGGGCGGTGTGTACAAGGCCCGGGAACGTATTCACCGCAGCAATGCTGATCTGCGATTACTAGCAACTCCGACTTCATGGGGTCGAGTTGCAGACCCCAATCCGAACTGAGACCGGCTTTTTGAGATTCGCTCCACCTCGCGGTATCGCAGCTCATTGTACCGGCCATTGTAGCACGTGTGCAGCCCAAGACATAAGGGGCATGATGACTTGACGTCGTCCCCACCTTCCTCCGAGTTGACCCCGGCAGTCTCCTGTGAGTCCCCATCACCCCGAAAGGCATGCTGGCAACACAGAACAAGGGTTGCGCTCGTTGCGGGACTTAACCCAACATCTCACGACACGAGCTGACGACAGCCATGCACCACCTGTACACCGACCACAAGGGGGGCACTATCTCTAATGCTTTCCGGTGTATGTCAAGCCTTGGTAAGGTTCTTCGCGTTGCGTCGAATTAAGCCACATGCTCCGCTGCTTGTGCGGGCCCCCGTCAATTCCTTTGAGTTTTAGCCTTGCGGCCGTACTCCCCAGGCGGGGAACTTAATGCGTTAGCTGCGGCACGGACGACGTGGAATGTCGCCCACACCTAGTTCCCAACGTTTACGGCGTGGACTACCAGGGTATCTAATCCTGTTCGCTCCCCACGCTTTCGCTCCTCAGCGTCAGTATCGGCCCAGAGATCCGCCTTCGCCACCGGTGTTCCTCCTGATATCTGCGCATTTCACCGCTACACCAGGAATTCCGATCTCCCCTACCGAACTCTAGCCTGCCCGTATCGAATGCAGACCCGGGGTTAAGCCCCGGGCTTTCACATCCGACGCGACAAGCCGCCTACGAGCTCTTTACGCCCAATAATTCCGGACAACGCTCGCGCCCTACGTATTACCGCGGCTGCTGGCACGTAGTTAGCCGGCGCTTCTTCTGCAGGTACCGTCACTCTCGCTTCTTCCCTGCTGAAAGAGGTTTACAACCCGAAGGCCGTCATCCCTCACGCGGCGTCGCTGCATCAGGCTTTCGCCCATTGTGCAATATTCCCCACTGCTGCCTCCCGTAGGAGTCTGGGCCGTGTCTCAGTCCCAGTGTGGCCGGTCGCCCTCTCAGGCCGGCTACCCGTCGTCGCCTTGGTGAGCCATTACCTCACCAACAAGCTGATAGGCCGCGGGCTCATCCTTCACCGCCGGAGCTTTCCACACGGAGATCATGCGACCCCGTGTCATATCCGGTATTAGACCCCGTTTCCAGGGCTTGTCCCAGAGTGAAGGGCAGATTGCCCACGTGTTACTCACCCGTTCGCCACTAATCCCCGACCGAAGCCGGTTCATCGTTCGACTTGCATGTGTTAAGCACGCCGCCAGCGTTCGTCCTGAGCCAGGATCAAACTCTCCGTGAATGCTTTCCGGACTGCGTTTAATGAAAAACTGCCGGTATCAACACTCGCGTTGAGCGGAACCACAAGGAGGAATAATCCTCGCGGTTCACAGCGTCCTCGCTGTGTGCCTCCCAAAGCTATTGGAAGGACTTTTCAAAGGAACCTCATCTCCATGATGGAGACGGGGTATCAACATATCTGGCGTTGACTTTTGGCACGCTGTTGAGTTCTCAAGGAACGGACGCTTCCTTCGGCCACCCTCTCGGGCTTCCTCCGGGCGCTTCCCTTCGGTCTTGCGTCTCCGACTCTATCAGATCCTTTCGGCTCCGATTTTCGCCGGTGCGATTCGACCTTTCGGCTTCCTCGCGGTTCCAACCTTACCAGATCCGTTTCCGTCTCTGGCCCCCTGCTGGAGTGGGGTCCGGCCGCTTCGCTTTCGCTTTTCGGCCTTTCCGACTTTATCAGATCTTCTTTCCGTTCCAGGCCGCTCAGCGGCTGGTTCGAATTCCGTTCTGAATTACCCGTCAGAGGGGGATGTCTTTCGACTTTTCCGACTTTATCAGAAGGCATTCGATCCAAATGACGGAGCGAAGCTTCTGATAAGTGATCGGTGCGCCCCGCCATTGCGAATGTGCGGCTGGGGCGGAGAGAGACTATCCGTCGCGATCGAACTTGTCCAGTTCGTTGCAACCGTTTGAATCTACCTCCCCCTGCCACCCATGTCAACGGGTTTCTGGGGCGAAGAGGAGATTAGCAGGTCAGGAGGGGTGTACGCACATCAGGCGGCGGTGGGGAGGAGGGCGGCGCGGTCGGTGGCGGTGACGTCGCCGGTCTCGCCGGCGCGTGCGGCGCGTCCGCCCAGTACATAGACGTAGGTGAGGAAAGCCAGCTCGGCGAGGATGCCGATGGTGATGCGGGCCCAGGTGGGGAGGCCGGAGGGGGTGACGAAGCCTTCGAGGATGCCGGAGACGAAGAGGACGGCGGCCAGGCCGACGGCGACGCCCAGTGCGGTGCGGCCTTCCTCGGCCAGTGCGGTGCGGCGGGTGCGGGGACCGGGGTCGATGACGGTCCACCCCAGGCGGAGGCCGATGCCGGCGGCGACGAAGACGGCGGTCAGTTCGAGGAGGCCGTGCGGGAGGAGCAGGCCCAGGAAGGTGTCGAGGCGGCCCGCCGAGGACATCAGGCCCAGGCCGGCGCCCAGGTTGAGCATGTTCTCGAAGAGGACCCACAGGACGGGGACGCCGAGGAAGGCTCCGAGGACCAGGCAGAGGGCCACGGCCTGGGCGTTGTTCGTCCACACCTGGGCGGCGAAGGCCGCGGCGGGGTGGTTGGAGTAATAGGTCTCGTACTCGCCGCCGGGGCGGGTCATCTCGCGGAGGTCCTGGGGGGCGCCGAGGGTGGACTGGACCTCCGGGTGGGCGGCTATCCACCAGCCCAGGAGGGCGGCGACGGTGAGGGAGAGGACCGCCGTGGGGATCCACCAGTGGCGCAGGCGGTAGACGGCGGCGGGGAACGAGGTGGTGAAGAAGCCGGCGGCGTCGCGCCAGGAGGACCTGCGGGCGCCGGTGACCTTGCTGCGGGCACGGGCCACCAGGGAGGTGAGGCGGCCGGTCAGGGCCGGATCGGGGGCGCTGGAGAGGAGGAGGGAGAGGTGTGTGGTGGTGCGTTGGTAGAGGGCGACGAGTTCGTCGGCCTCGGCGCCGGTGAGGCGGCGCTTGCGACGCAGCAAGGTCTCCAGGCGGTCCCATTCGGCGCCGTGGGCCGTGACGAAGACATCGAGGTCCATACGGGGTCGCTCCTCGCAGCGCGGTGGGTGGGTGCCGGGCCAGCTTGGCAGACTGGCCGGGCGCGGGGCCCCGGACCTCCGGGGTGGAGCCGCGGTGGGACGGGCGGCCGTGGTGGCGGGCCGGGAAAAAGGGGTCGAGAGGGAGTGGGCGTGTGAGTCAGCTGGTGACGGGCGAGGCCGTGGTGCTGGGGCTGCGGCCGGCCAGGCTGGCGAGCCGGGGGCTGGCGGTCGTGGTCGATCTAGCGGTGGCCTGGGGGACGTACATCGCGGTGACGTTGGTGATGGTGAGCACCGCGTCCTCGTTGGACGGTGCGGTGCTGGCGGCCCTGCAGGTGGCGACGCTGGTGCTGGTGCAGGTGGGGATACCGATCGCGGTGGAGACGCTGAGCCACGGGCGGTCGTTGGGGAAGCTGATCTGCGGGTTGCGGGTGGTGCGGGAGGACGGCGGGCCGATCCGGTTCCGGCATGCGCTGGTACGGGGTGCCATGGGGGCCGTCGAGATCGTGATGACGATGGGGGTGCTGGCGTCGATCGCGTCGCTGGTGTCGGCCCGGGGCCGGCGGCTGGGCGATGTGTTCGCCGGGACGCTGGTGATCCGGGAGCGGGTGCCCGAGGCGGAGGGCGGGGGCGTGGTGCTGCCGGCACCGCCTCCGTGGCTGGCCGGGGAGATCGGGGGGCTCGATCTGTCCCGGGTGCCGGACGGGTGGTGGCTGGCGGTGCGGCAGTACCTGGGGCGGCTGGGCGAGTTGGATCCGCAGGCGGGCGCGGCGATGGCCGGGCGGCTCGCCGGTGATCTGTGGGGCTTCACGGGGGCGGCGGTGCCGGCGGGCGTGGACCCGGCGGTGTATTTGGCCGCGGTGATGGGTGAGCGGCAGGAGCGGGAGTCCCGGCGGGCGTTCGGGGAGAGCGGTGCGGTGGGGGTGTATCCGGGGGCGGGGTCGGCCTCGGCTTCCGGGGCGGTGCCGGAGGAGTCCTCGGGTGGGGTTCCCGGGGACGGCACGACCGCTGCCGGTGGGGCGTGGGTGGTGCCCGGGGGTGCCGTGACGGCCGGGTCTGCGGCGGCGGGCGGTGCCCCTGGGGGCGACGGGGCGGCCTGGAATTCGGGGACGGTGCCGGGGGCTCGGGACGGGGGCGGGCAGCCGGCCCGGCCGAGCACCGGGTTCGCGCCGCCCGTGTGAGGCGGGACGGGGAGCGCACGGATCACGCCTCGCGGTCCCGGCCGCCCCTGTTGTCGGTGCCCCTGCCAACGAGGATGCGTCGGCGGTCAGTTGAAGGTCGAGGGCGGTGTGTCGAGGGATTCGAGTTCGATGCCGGGGGCGGCGAGGACGACGTCGCCGGCGAGGTGCACGGCGTGCTGTTCGCCGGTTTCGAGGTCGGTGACCTGGTACTCGTCGGCGACGAGCGGGGCGGTGTCAGTGGCGTGTGGTGTGCTGGAGAGCAGCGCCCAGGACTGGTCGAGGGTGCGGGGGGCGAGGACGGGGGGTGTGAAGGCGACGAGGCGGACGCGGGTCGCGCCGGCGCCGAGGACGGGGCGGAGCAGGCGGGCGGCGGCGACGAGGAAGGCCGGGGAGGCGCCGGTGAAGGCATGGGCGGGGACGTTGCCCTCGGTGGCGTGGGTGCCGGTGGGGTCGGTGCGTACCCAGGTGACGCCGTCCAGGGCGGCGCCGCGCACCTGCCATGCGGCGGCGTGCAGCTCCAGGCGGATCGGGCGGCCGAGCTCGTCGAGGGTGAGGTCGACGGAGCCGGTGTGCTCGCCGGCGGTGTTGAGGGTCTGCGAGACGTAGCGCCAGCCGGAGGGGCCGGTGGCGCAGTGGAAGTGTTCCTCACCGAGGGGGGTGCGGTCGTGCGGGTCGTACAGGGAGTAGTGGCCGCGGGGCATGGTGGTGCAGTCCTTGGGGGGTGGGGCGGTGCGTCGGGGGCGCGGGGTTTTCCGGGGATTCTGCGGGCCAGGCCCCCGCCGGGTGGGCGAGGGCCTGGTGCCAGCGGCTGCTGGGTGAGCGGGGTCCGGTCCGCGGGCGGGCCGGGGGTGGCTCAGTAGCGGTAGTGGTCGGGCTTGAAGGGGCCCTCGACCTTGACGCCGATGTAGTCGGCCTGCTCCTGGCGCAGGGTGGTGAGCTTGACGCCCAGCGCGTCCAGGTGGAGGCGGGCGACCTTCTCGTCCAGGTGCTTGGGCAGGACGTACACGTCGGTCGGGTACTGCTCGGGCTTGGTGAACAGCTCGATCTGGGCCAGCGTCTGGTCCGCGAAGGAGTTGGACATCACGAACGAGGGGTGACCGGTGGCGTTGCCGAGGTTGAGCAGGCGGCCCTCGGAGAGCACGATCAGGACCTTGCCGTCCGGGTGGGTCCAGGTGTGGACCTGCGGCTTGACCTCGTCCTTGACGATGCCCGGCAGCTTCGCCAGACCGGCCATGTCGATCTCGTTGTCGAAGTGGCCGATGTTGCCGACGATCGCCTGGTGCTTCATCCGCGCCATGTCGGAGGCAAGGATGATGTCCTTGTTGCCGGTGGTGGTGATGAAGATGTCGGCGGTCTCCACGACCTCGTCGAGGGTGGTGACCTGGTAGCCGTCCATCGCCGCCTGGAGCGCGCAGATCGGGTCGATCTCGGTGATGATGACGCGGGCGCCCTGGCCGCGCAGGGACTCCGCACAGCCCTTGCCGACGTCGCCGTAGCCGCAGACGACGGCGGTCTTGCCGCCGATCAGGACGTCGGTGGCGCGGTTGATGCCGTCGATGAGCGAGTGGCGGCAGCCGTACTTGTTGTCGAACTTGGACTTGGTCACCGCGTCGTTCACGTTGATCGCGGGGAAGAGCAGGTCGCCGTCGCGCTGCATCTCGTAGAGGCGGTGGACACCGGTGGTGGTCTCCTCCGTCACGCCGCGGATCTCGGACGCCAGCCGGGTCCACTTCTGCGGGTTCTCGGCGAGGGTGCGGTTGAGGAGCTCCAGGATGGCGTGGTGTTCCTCGTTCTCCGCGGTCTCCACCGCCGGGGCCTTGCCGGCCTTCTCGTACTCGACGCCCTTGTGGACGAGGAGGGTGGCGTCGCCACCGTCGTCGAGGATCATGTTCGGGCCGCCGGTGGGGGTGCCCGGCCAGGTCAGCGCCTGCTCCGTGCACCACCAGTACTCCTCCAGGGTCTCGCCCTTCCAGGCGAAGACCGGGACGCCCTGGGGGTCCTCGGGAGTGCCGGTGGGGCCGACGGCGATGGCCGCGGCGGCGTGGTCCTGGGTGGAGAAGATGTTGCAGGAGGCCCAGCGGACCTGCGCGCCCAGGGCCACCAGGGTCTCGATCAGCACGGCGGTCTGCACGGTCATGTGCAGCGAGCCGGTGACCCGCGCGCCCTTGAGGGGCTGCTGGGCGGCGTACTCCTTGCGGATCGCCATCAGGCCGGGCATCTCGTGCTCGGCGAGGGTGATCTCCTTGCGGCCGAAGGCGGCGAGGGACAGGTCGGCGACCTTGAAGTCCTGGCCGGTGGCTGCTGTCGTCATTACGGGCTGCTCCTCGGGTGTCGAGGTCGGTCGGGCAATTCGGGCAGTCTGCGGCGCGGGTCGGGGTCCCGGTGGTGACCGGGCGTACGCGAGCCTACGCGGAGGCCGCTACACCTCTCCCCTTGCCGCAGCGCAGTCCGTCGGAGGCCCTCTCTCCCTCGGCCGGTCCGCGGTGCGGGCCGCCCGACCGCCATCAGCAGCGACGTCTGGCACTTCCCCCGAATCTACACCGATCGGCTCTGCGGCCCCAGCCCGCACGGGCCTGTTCATTGGCTTGTTCTGTGCGCCGCGGGGGTGCGGCGGGCCGGTGGGCGGGGTGGCGGCACGCGGGGGCCCCGCCTCCCACGGAGGTGGCGGGGCCCGCGGTGGGTGGTCGGTCAGCTGCCGCTGGGGGCCTGGGTCGCGGCGGCCTTCTCGTCGTAGATGTCGGGTTCGAGGTAGATGACGCGGGCGATCGGGACGGCTTCCCGGATGCGGGCCTCGGCGGCGTCGATGGCGCGGGCGACCTCGGCGGCGGTGCCGTCGTGCTGGACGGCGATCTTGGCGGCGACGAGGAGTTCCTCGGGGCCGAGGTGGAGGGTGCGCATGTGGATGACGCGGGTGACGACGTCGCCGTCGACGAGGGCGGCGCGGATCTTGGCGACCTGGTCGGGGCCGGCGGCCTCGCCGAGCAGCAGGGACTTGGTCTCGGCGGCGAGGACGAGGGCGATCAGCACCAGCAGGGCGCCGATGGCCATGGTGCCGATGCCGTCCCAGACGCCGCTGCCGGTGGCGAGGGTGAGGCCGACGCCGGCCAGGGCGAGGACCAAGCCGATCAGTGCGCCGAAGTCCTCCAGCAGGACGACGGGGAGTTCGGGGGCCTTGGCGCGGCGGATGAACTGTATCCAGGACTGCTTGCCGCGCAGTTCGTTGGACTCCTTGACGGCGGTGCGGAAGGAGAAGCCCTCGGCGATGACGGCGAAGACCAGAACGCCGACCGGCCAGTACCAGTTGTCCAGGGGGTGCGGGTTCTGGATCTTCTCCCAGCCCTCGTAGAGGGCGAAGACGCCGCCGATGGTGAACAGGACGATGGAGACCAGGAAGCCGTAGATGTAGCGCTCGCGGCCGTAGCCGAAGGGGTGTTCGGCGGTGGCGGCGCGCTTGGCCTTCTTGCCGCCGAGCAGCAGCAGGCCCTGGTTGCCGGAGTCCGCGACGGAGTGCACGCCTTCGGCCAGCATCGAGGACGAGCCGCTGAAGGCGAAGGCGACGAACTTGGCCGCGGCGATCGCCAGGTTGGCGCCCAGCGCCGCAACGATCGCCTTGGTACCGCCAGATGCGCTCATGAGTGCGCCGTGTCCCTTCCGTAGACCGGGCTTTACCGCCCCTTTAATGCCGTGCGGCGGTCATTGTTGCAGCCCGGCCCGGGGAAGGCGTGGGGTGGCCGGGTCGCGGACGGCGTCAGACGACGACGGTGGCGCGGAAGAGGGTGCCGGCGCCGGCGAGGGTGAGGTGTTCGCCGGCGGGGACGAAGGCGGCGCCGCCGGGGGTGAGGGTGAGTTCCCGGGTGGTGCCGGCGTCGCTGGTCAGGTGCACGGTGCCGGCGGTGCAGAGCAGGATCTGCGGGGTGCGGGCGGGCAGCGGGCGGGGGGCGGAGCCGGGGGCCAGGACGAAGCGGGAGAGCCGGAACTCGTCGATGGGGGTGTCGTAGACCTCCTCGCCGTCGACGTCCTCGGGGCGCAGGACGCCGGCGTCGCGGGGCGTGAAGCGGACCACGCGCAGGAGTTCGGGGACGTCGACGTGCTTGGGGGTGAGGCCGCAGCGGAGCACGTTGTCGGAGTTGGCCATCAGCTCGACGCCGAGGCCGCCGAGGTAGGCGTGCGGTATGCCGGCGCCGAGGTAGAGCGCTTCGCCGGGTTGGAGGCGGACGTGGTTGAGGAGCATCGCGGCGAGGATGCCGGGGTCGCCCGGGTAGTGGTGGGCGAGGCCGGCGTAGGCGGCGTAGGCGTCGGCGTGCGGGCCGCCCTTGGGGGCGAGGTGGCCGGCGGCGGTGGCGGCGCGTTCGGCGGTCTCGGCGATGGCGTGGGGTTCGGCGACGAGGACGGCGGTGAGCACCTCGCGCAGCGCGGACTCCTCGGGGCTGGCGCGCAGGATGTCGACGTACGGCTTGAGGTCGGCGACGTCCAGGCCCTCCAGGAGTTCGGCGGCGTCGGCGGGGTGCCGGAAGCCGCAGAGGCCCTCGAAGGGGGTGAGGGCGCAGATCAGTTCGGGCTTGTGGTTGGCGTCCTTGTAGTTGCGGTGCGCGGCGTCGCGGGGGATGCCGCGGGCCTCCTCGTCGGCGAAGCCCGTTTCGGCCTGGGCGCGGTCGGGGTGGACCTGGAGGGAGAGCGGGGCGCCGGCGGCGAGGACCTTGAACAGGAACGGCAGCCGGGGGCCGAAGGCGCGGACGGCGTCGGCGCCCAGTGCGGCCTCGGGGTCGGCGGCGATCACGTCGGCGAGGGAGACCGGGCCGTGGCCGCGGTCGAGGCGGGAGGGGGCGCCGGGGTGCGCGCCGAGCCATATCTCGGCCTGCGGTTCGCCGGTGGGCGGGACGCCGAGGAGGTCGGGGATGGCGGTGGTGGAGCCCCAGGCGTAGGGGCGCACGGCGTTGACGAGGCGATCCATCGGGCGGCTGCTTCCTGACGTGGCGTGGGTGGTCCGGCGGGGCGCGGTGGCGACTGCCCCGACGGCATGATCACTCGGTGCCGGCGAGCGCCAGGTAAACGGCGCCGAAATCGGCGATGGCAAGGAGTTCGGCGGCGCGTTCCAGGTCGCTGCCGGCGCCGGGGTGCAGCTCGCTGAGCGGGGTGTCGCGCTCGTCGGCGAGCTGCTGGGCGGCGCGGGTGGCGGAGAGCGGGCCGGCCTCGGCCTCGCGCAGCAGGATGATCCTGGCGTGCAGGGCGGCGGGCTGCTCGACGCGGTCGCGGAAGAAGTCGTCCGGGTCGGCGCCGGCGGCCAGTGCGCCGGCGAGCAGCGGGCGATGGGTGGTGAGCGCCTCGGGGAGCTCGGCGGCGAGGCCGGGGCGGCCGGCCAGTCCGGCGAGCTCGGTGGCGAAGTGGCGGCCGACGGCGCCGGCGATCGGGCCCTCGGTCCAGATCAGCGGGAGCGCGTCGGCGAGGTCGGCGGCGAGGGTCTTGCCGGGGTTGGTGTAGGTGGGGATGGCCGGTCCGCAGCGTTCGGCGATCTGGTCCAGGCGGTCGGCGAGCTTGCCGACGGCGTCCGCGGGGGCGTTGATCAGGCCGATCCGGTCGGCGAGCACCAGCAGCGGGATGAGGACGGACCAGAGGGTGCCGGGGGCGGCGGGCGGGGCGCCCTCGACGTCGAATTCGGTGTCGTAGGCGGTGGTGGCGAGGGGGACGGGCAGGCCGCGGGCCTGGACGACGGCGTCGGCGAGCGGGCCGCCGGCGGGGGTGACGGCGACGACCGCGCAGCCGCGGCGGTAGGACTGTTCGACGAGTTCGGCGAGGCCGGGGTCGGCGGCGTCGGGGCCGGCGACGAGGAGGAGGTCGAGGGGGCCGGCCCAGCCGGGCAGGGTCCAGCGGAGCGCGCCGGGTACGGGGGCGACGCCGGTGGGCTGGATGAGGCTGACCGGGCAGCTGCCGCCGCTGAGGGCGCGCAGCAGGTCGGCGACGCCGGCCGCGGCCGGGCCGGGACCGGCGACGAGGACGGCGCGCGGGCGCCCGTCGGGGGTCAGCTCGGGGATGCCGGATTCGGCGGCGCCGCGGGCGGCGGTGCGGACCCGGGCGCCGGATTCGGCGACGCCGCGCAGCAGGCCGAAGCGGTCGGCGCCGGCCAGCGCCTCGGGAGCGTCGAGCAGTGACTCGTCGAGCATGGTGGCGCGGCCTCCGATCGCCGGTACGGGCGGGGTGGTGCCAGACGGTACCGGGACGGGCCCGGTGGGCCGGTCAGACGGGGCGGCGGGCTTCGTCGACGAGGAGGACCGGGATGCCGTCCTGGACCGGGTAGGCCAGGCCGCAGTCGGCGGAGGTGCAGATCAGCTCGGCCGGGTCCGCCGTGGTGCGGTCCTCCAGCGAGGCGTGGCAGGCCGGGCAGGCGAGGATCTGGATCAGGCTGGCTTCGACCGGCATCGGGGTGCTCCTTCGGCGTGGTTACGGCGTGGCCAGCGTACCGCCGGTGTGGGGGACGGGGCCTGCCCGGAGGGGATTTCGGCAGGTGGGAGGGTCGCTGTGGGCGGCCCTCCCCCGGCCTGCGGGCGATCAGCCGCGGATGATCGCGAGGACCTCGTCGCGGATCCGCTCGACGGTGGCCCGGTCGCGGGCCTCGGCGTTGAGGCGGAGCAGCGGCTCGGTGTTGGAGGGGCGGACGTTGAACCACCAGTCGGTGGCGGTGACGGTCAGGCCGTCGAGGTCGTCGAGGGTGATGCCGTCGCGGCCCTCGTAGGTGGCCTTGATGGCGGCGAGCCGGCCGGCCTGGTCGTCGACGGTGCTGTTGATCTCGCCGGAGGCGGCGTAGCGGTCGTACTGGTCGACGAGCCGGGAGAGCGGGCGGTCCTGTTCGCCGAGGGCGGCGAGGACGTGCAGGGCGGCGAGCATGCCGGTGTCGGCGTTCCAGAAGTCGCGGAAGTAGTAGTGGGCGGAGTGCTCGCCGCCGAAGATGGCGCCGGTGTGGGCCATTTCGGCCTTGATGAAGGAGTGGCCGACGCGGGTGCGGACGGGGGCGCCGCCGTGCTCCTTGACGACCTCCGGGACGGACCAGGAGGTGATGCAGTTGTGGATGACCGTGCCGCCGGGGTGCTTGGCCAGTTCGCGGGCGGCGACCAGGGCGGTGATGGCGGACGGGGAGACCGGGTCGCCGTTCTCGTCGACGACGAAGCAGCGGTCGGCGTCGCCGTCGAAGGCCAGGCCGAGGTCGGCGCCGACCTCGCGGACCCTTTCCTGGAGGTCGACGATGTTCTTCGGGTCGAGCGGGTTGGCCTCGTGGTGGGGGAAGGAGCCGTCGAGCTCGAAGTAGAGCGCGTCGAGGTCGATCGGCAGGCCGTCGAAGACGGTGGGGACGGTGTGGCCGCCCATGCCGTTGCCGGCGTCCACCACGACCTTCAGGGGGCGGATGGTGCGGAGGTCCACGAGGGAGCGCAGGTGGGCGGCGTAGTCGTGGAGCACGTCGCGTCGGGTGACGGTGCCGGGGGTGGCGGCCGGTTCGGGGGTGCCGTCGGCGGTCCAGCGCTCGACCAGGGCGCGGATGTCGGCGAGCCCGGTGTCCTGGCCCACGGGGGCGGCGCCGGCCCGGCACATCTTGATGCCGTTGTACTGGGCCGGGTTGTGCGAGGCGGTGAACATCGCGCCGGGCAGGTCCAGGGCGCCGCTGGCGTAGTAGAGCTCGTCGGTGGAGCAGAGGCCGATCTCGGTGACGTCGGCGCCGCGGGCGGCGGCGCCGCGGCCGAAGGCGCCGGCCAGGCCGGGCGAGGAGGGCCGCATGTCGTGCCCGATGACGATCGCGTCGGCGCCGGTGACCTCGACGAAGGCCGCGCCGAAGAGTTCGGCCAGGGTCTCGTCCCATTGGTCGGGGACCACGCCGCGCACGTCGTACGCCTTCACGATCTGCGCCAGATCAGTCACAGCCAGCCCTCCTGGAGTCGCTACGGGGCCACAAACCTACCCGTACGGTCCGTAGGGGGGCCGTGAACCAGCCGTGAACGGCAGCGGGCCGGGTGGCGACGGGTCAGGAGTCGGGCGAGCGCAGGACCCGGAGGTGGCCGCGGCGGGCGACCTCCATGGGGTGGCCGTCGCGGCCGCTGGGCGCGGGGGTGCCGGCGCCGCCGGCGGCGCGCTCCTGGGGGCGGGCCGCCTCGCGGACGGCGTTGGCCAGCGCTTCGAGGTCGTCGCCGCTGGGGCGGGCGGGACCGGGGTCGATGGCGAGGCGGACGACTTCCCAGCCGCGGGGTGCGGTCAGGCGCTCGGAGTGCTGGGCGCACAGGTCGTAGCAGTGCGGCTCGGCGTAGGTGGCGAGCGGTCCGAGCACGGCGGTCGAATCCGCATAGACGTACGTCAGCGTTGCGACGGCGGGGCGGCCGCACGCAGTGCGCGAACAGCGACGTACAGGGCTCACGACGTTGGACGGTACCGCACTCTTGAGCGGGCCGCGACGACTCTCCCCCGGCTCACCCAACCGTGTCGTCCCGCTTCGTCCGATGCGTCTGACCTGCACCCGTCGGCCGGGACCGCTCGGGGGCGGGGTCGGCGGCGCCGCGCCGGGAGCGGAATGCCATCCTCAGGTGGGGCAATTCATGTCATTCTGCGGCGCTGGGCGGGAGCGGGGCGATCGGATGCCGGGCCGCAAACGAACCGAACCCGGGCCGGTCCGGTCACCCGATGACAAGTGGCGAGTTGTCGCACAACGCCGACCGGGGCGCGCCCGGAGGGCTACGCTCGATCCGATGGACAGCCCCGTACCTCCCCGTCCCGCGGAGCCGCGGCCCCGCCGCCGCGACCGCCACGGCCGTGGCATGCGCGGCCCGATCGCGCCTCCCCAGGTACCGCTGTCGGTGAGCCGCGCCGACGCGTTCACGGATCTCGTCTACGACTCCCGGGACCGCCTGGAGCGGCGCTGGCCGCAGCTGACGCAGGTCGATTTCCTGGTGCTGGAGGTGCCGGGGTTCGGGCCGGACGGCGATCCGGATCCGCTCGCGGAGGACGAGAGCGTGCCGCTCGGCCGGGTGCTGCCGTCCGGCGGCGGATATCGCGACCGGATCGTGATCTACCGCAGGCCGGTGGAGATCCGGACGAAGAACCGCGACGAGCGCGCGCTGCTGGTCCACGAGGTCGTCGTCGAGCAGGTCGCCGAGCTGCTGGGGCTCGCCCCGGAGTCGGTGGACCCGCGCTACGGCCAGGAGTGAGCCGGTAGCGCGGGTCATGCGCGGCTGTCGCCGGGCGGCGGCACCCGCGGCGGGCGTCAGCGGGTCAGCAGGGACAGGTCCTGGCCGGCGGTGGGCACGAGCACGGAGCCGCGGTCGTCGGGCAGCGGCTGGACGGTGAAGGCGGGCACCCCGCCCTGCGGCAGCGCCAGGATCCGGGCGGCGTGGACCGGGCCGCTGCCGGGCTCGGGCTCGACGGTCAGCGCGTAGGAACCCTTGAGGCCGGACGGCTGCGGCGGCTGGACGGCGAGGCTGGTGCCGCCCTTGACCGTGTACGTCTTCGAGACCGGGGTGCCGCCGCCGCTGCCGGCCGACGCGGTGATCCTGACCTTGGCGTCCTTGCCCTTCTGGGGGGCGACCAGGGTGAGGGTGCTGCCCTTGGCGCGGTTGTCGGCGACGGTGCCGCGGGCCTCGATCGGCCGGGTCGCCGGGATGAAGGCCATCTCCTGGTTGTCGCCCTTGCCGCGGACGACCCGCAGGGCCGCGGCGATCGGGGCGGTGGAGCCGCCGTCGCCGGGCGTGAGGACCAGCGAGCCGGGCTCGCCCTTGGTGATGTCCTTGAGGTCGACGGTGGCGGTCATCCCGCTCTTGACGTGCAGGGTGTCGAGTCCGGCCGGGGTGATCAGGCCGGTCGGGGTGGCCAGTTGCACCTTGAGGTCGGCGTCGGCGTCGCCGGGGGCGACGGCGACCAGCTGGACGTCGGTGGCGTCGGCCGGGATGCCCGGGAGGACGGCGCCGGGGGACGGGTCGGCGGCCGGCGGCAGCCAGTCGCCGCCGGTCTTGGCGTCGGCGGCCTGGACGGCCGCGCCGATCCGGCCGGAGCGGACGCTGACGTGCAGCGCGGCGCCGTCGGCGGGGCTGGTGGTGAGGGTGGAGAGCAGCACCGGGACGGTGGTGTGCGGCGGCACGGTGATGTCCTCGCCGCCGCCGCTGTCCGTCAACGCGCCGTCCTTGCCGCGCATTTCGAGGTCCACGACGGCCGGCACCGGGTCGGGGTTGGTGAGGTGGACGTAGTCGGTGCGGCCGGTGGCGGTGCTGACGCCGGGGAACCAGAACTGGGTGTCGGGGGCGGTGCAGCTCAGCCCCTGCAGACCGCGGCCGAGGCCGGCGGCGATGGCGGTGGTCTGCTGGACGGTCCAGCCGGGGGCCAGCGCGCCGTCGGCGGAGCCGGTCAGGGCGGGCGCGTCGGCGCTGTCGGTGGTCCCGAGGACCGGCTTCCCGGCCTGCTGGAGGGGCACCACGGGCTTGGTATCGGGCGGCGGGACGGTCTGCGTTCCGCCGCTGTCCGCGCCGCCCTTGTCCTTGGCGCCCTTGCCGTCCTTGCCCCCCTTGGCGTCCTTGCCGCCCTTGCCGGCGGGGTTGCCGTGGCTGTCGGCGACGGTGCCGGTGGGCAGGAGCTGGGCGGTGCCCTTCTTGGTGTCCGCGCCGGCCGAGGCGCCCGGGGGCGCGAAGGCGGTGTAGGTGGTCTCGGCGACCTCCGACGAACTGGGCGCCGGGCACACCAGGGTGGACCGCTGGACCGGCAGCCGGGTGGCGCTCGCGGGGGCCGTCGGGCCGGTGTCGCCGGGGGCGGCGACCGCGGCGACACCGGTGACCGCGGCCAACGCGGCGGTCACGGCGCTCAGGGACAAGATGGTGCGCTTCACTGCTGCTCGCTCCCGTCACGGCGCGGCTCGGGGAAGGCGCCGGGGTACGTCGTGCCGTCGTAGGGCTGCGGGTGCTGCGGGTGCTGGTCCGCCCCGGCGTCGGGGTAGGGCTGCTGCTGTCCGCCGTAGCCGTACGGGTCGTAGGCGCCCGCCTGGTAGGGGTCGGTCGGGTAGCCCTCGGGCGCATAGGTGTCGGGCGCGTAGGTGCCCGGCGCGTAGGTGCCCGGCGGGTAGCCGCCGTCCTGGTAGGGGTCGACCGGCTGGTAGGGCTGCTGGTCGCCGTACTGGCCGGCCTGGTACGGGTCGGCGGCCTGCGGGTAGGGCTGCTGGTCGGCTGGCGCCGGGTCGTGCGCGGCGGCCGGTTCCGGAGCGGCCTGCCAGTCCTCGTAGGAGGGCTGTGCGGGGACCGCGGCATACGGGTCGGCGACCGGGACGGGGTCCGGGGCCGGGGCGTCGGACGGCGGCTCCTCGACGGTGCGGGCGTCCGGGACGGCGGCGCCGTCGCCGGCCGGGGCGGCGGCCTCGGCCTGGGCGCGCAGCCGGCGGGCCCGGCGGCCCTCGCCCGCGGACTGCGCGGCTGAGGCCGCGACGGCGGCGGCCTCGTCGGGCAGGTCGTCGTCGATCTCCCGGCGGCGGCCGGGCAGCGCCATCACGACCAGCACGAGGGCGAGCAGGCCCTGCGCCCACAGCCAGACGGTGTGGCCCATGGGGTTGTCGTGGGTGAGGTCGAGCCGGCCGCCGTCGGACGGGAGCTGGAAGCCCTGGGCCCAGCCGTCGACGGTGACGGGCTTGAGCGGGGTGCCGTCGAGGGTGGCGTGCCAGCCGTCGTCGGCGGCGTCGGCGAGCCGCAGGATCCGGCCGGCGGTGCCGGCGGGCACCTTGGCGCCGTGTGCCTCGACCGGGCCGGCCGCCACCGGGACGGGCGCCGCGGCGTCGCCGGTGCCGGTGCCCTCCTTGGTCTGGGCGGGCACGATCGTGATCCGGGAGACCCGCTGGTCGACGCGCCACAGGGCGCTGCCGTCCTCCTGGCTGAGCCGGGTCAGGCCCGGGGTGGCGTCCAGGACGCGGCCCATCTCGCGCGGGGCGCCCTTGCGGACCAGGACGTAGCGGACCGCGTAGCCGCCGAGCCGGTCGGTCTGGTCGGCGCCGGAGCCGGCGACGAGGTGGGCGACGACGTCGTCCAGGCGGCTGTCCGGACCGGCCTCGGCGGCCAGGTCGGCGTCCCCGAGCTGGGCCCCGGAACCGCGGACGAGGGAGTAGGTGACGTGGCCGGGGGTGCCGTCCAGGACGAGCGTGCGGGCCCGGTCGGTGGTGGTGGCCTCCTCGGCGACGAACGCCGGGACCTGGGTGGCGTCGCGCCGCTGGACCGGGCCGGCCGCGCCGGTGATCATCCAGCTGACCGCGGCGTACAGGGGGGCGATCAGGGCGGCCAGCGCGATCAGCACGGCGGCCGGCTGCTTCCAGCCGAAGCCGAGCGCGGTCATCCGGGTGCGGATGCCCTCGGCGCCGAGCGCGGCCGCGCACAGCAGCGCCAGGCCGTAGACGAGCATCGCCGGGCCGGTCCAGCCGGAGCCGTTGCCGAGCGCCGCGCACAGCAGCCCGACCAGGGCCACCACCCAGGCGGCGCGGATGGCGGTCTGCCGGGTGTCGCGCAGGGTCGCGCCGAGGGCGGCCAGGACGATGCCGAGGAGCAGCAGCCCGCCGACGGCCTTGGGGCCGCCCGGGCTGAGCCCGACGAGGTCGAGGACGGAGGCCGAGCCGGTGCCGTAGTCCAGGCCGGCCTCGCGGAAGAACCGCGACGGGTGGCCGAGCAGCGACAGCGACCAGGGCGCCAGCACCACCAGCGGGGCGAGCGCCACGGCCAGGAAGCGCAGCAGGTACGCCACGACCAGCCCACCGCTGCCGCCCCGCTTCGCTCCGCCGCCCGTCGCCGGGTCTCCGGATGCGGAGCCGAGGAGGCGCAGCACGAGCAGTGCCACGCCGAGCAGCACCGCGATCGGCCAGACGATCGGGGTGAAGGCGGTGGTGACGGTGACCAGCAGCGCGTACGCCCAGGCGGCGCGCCAGCTGGGCCGGGTGCCGGGCGCCAACCGCAGTCCGCCGGCGGCGACCGCGGCGCGGGCCATCAGCGGCAGCAGGACGGCCAGTACGGCGGTGCCCAGGCGACCGCCGGCGAGCGCGCCGGTGGCGGCGGGCAGGAAGGCGTAGGCGATGCTGCCCCAGGCCCGCAGCAGCCGGGAGGCGACCAGCGGGCGGGAGGCGAAGTAGGCGGTGAGGCCGGCCAGCGGGACGGAGCAGACCAGCAGCAGGGTGAGGGTGAAGCCGGTGCTGCCGAGGAAGACCGTGGAGAGCGCGGCGAGCACCGCGAGGTAGGGCGGTGCGGCGGCGGTGTCGCCGACGCCGACCGGGTGCCAGCTGGTGGTGTACGACGACCACAGGGCGCCGAGGCCGTCGGGAGCGGGCAGCAGGGCGCCGCCGACGAGCGAGCCGCTGCCGAGCAGCCCGCGGCAGGCGATCAGCGAGACCAGCAGCAGGACGAGGAAGAGCACCGGTGCGGGGCGGCGGGCGATCCGCTTGAGCCGCGCGAACTGCTCGATCTCCAGGTAGTCGGCGTCGTCGCCGCCGGGTCCGGACTCCACGGCGCCGTGCCGGCCGGAGGAGGCGACGTCGGGGGCGGCGCGGCCGGCGAGGTTGCCGGCGACCTGTTCGACGGTGGCCCGGACGGTGGCGCCGGGCGGCGGGAACAGTGCCCGCAGTTCGCTCGCGTCGGTCGTCGGCCTCCCCCGGCGTTTGCGGGCGGCGAGGATCTTGCCGGGGCGGAGCAGGGTGGCGAAGAGGCCGGCGAGTTCGTCCAGGGCCTGGCCGGGTACCTTGCCGACGAGGTAGGCGACGACCCGCAGCAGGGTGCCGATCAGCAGCCGCAGCAGGGTGTACGGGACCAGCGCGCCGCGGGTGTTGGCGAGCAGGGTGTAGACGGCGCCGGCCTTGTCGACGCGGTGCGGAGTCGAACCACGCAGCGCGAAGCGCTTCGATGAGGGGTGGCGGTCGGGCGACGGGCGGGCGACCGAGCGGCCGACGCAGTCGATGGGGCGGCGCTCGCGGGCGGCGGCCTCGGCGTGCCGCAGGACGGCGTCGGGGGCGACCAGGACCTGGTGGCCGGCGGCCTGGGCGCGCCAGCACAGGTCGACGTCGTCGCGCATCAGCGGCAGCCGGCGGTCGAAGCCGCCCAGCTGCTCGTAGACGTCGCGGCGGATGAGCATGCCGGCGGTGGAGACGGACAGCACCGGGCGGACCTGGTCGTGCTGGCCCTGGTCCTGTTCGCGGCGGTCCAGGCCGGTCCAGCGGCGTCCGCTGCGGGCGATGCTGACGCCGACCTCGAGGAGTTGACGGCGGTCGTACCAGCTGCGGAGCTTGGGGCCGACGACGGCGGTGGACGGGCTGGCGTCGGCGACCCGCAGCAGCTCGGCGAGGGCGTCGGGGGCCGGCGCGCAGTCGTCGTGCAGCAGCCACAGCCACTGGACCGGTTCCCCGTGCGGGAGTTCCGGCATGTCGTACGCCTCGTCGTGCCAGGTGCGGCTGACCGGATCCCAGCCGCTGGGGCGGCGCAGATAGGCCAGGTCGTCGGGGCCGAGGACGGGGGCGGTGCGGACCGCCTCCTCGACGGCGGTGCCGAATCCGGAGCGGCGGGCGAGGTGGAGCACCCGGTCGTCGCCGATCGCCTCGGCGAGCAGCTGGGCGGAGTCGTCCGCGCTGCCGGTGTCGGCGCCGATGACGTTCTGCACCGGGCGCTCCTGGCCGAGCAGTCCGGCGAGGGCGTCGGGCAGCCAGCGGCCGCCGTCGTGCGAGACGATCACGGCCGTGACGACATGCCGCGGGAACTCCGGGGTGGCGGCTTCATACGAGGCGGCCTGGGCCGCCGACTGGCTGTGCACGGACATCGAGGTACGGGCCCTCCGGACCCGGGAGTTGGAGGGCTCGCGGCGAAGTCGCTCACGGCCCCCGCCCCCGGAAACACTGCGACGGACTACGAGGGACACGCGCACGCCGTACCGGCGGTGCGGGCGTGTCTCGGACGGGGCCCCACACTAATGGTTCGCGCCGGGGCACCGATCGGCTCCGTACACAGCAGACCGCCTCCGGCGGGCAGTGCGCTGGAGGCGGTGCGTTCGCTATAGGGGGATATGGGGAGTTGGGGTGGTGCGGCGGCGCGCTCGGTGCCACCGCGGGGGGCTGGTGCGGGAGGCTGGCCGGTCACGGTCAGACAGCGGCCTTCTTGAGTCGGCGCCGCTCGCGTTCGGACAGACCGCCCCAAATACCGAAGCGCTCGTCGTTGGCGAGGGCGTATTCGAGGCACTCGGAGCGGACTTCGCAGGCGAGGCAGACCTTCTTGGCCTCGCGGGTGGAGCCACCCTTCTCCGGGAAGAAGGACTCGGGGTCGGTCTGGGCGCACAGTGCGCGCTCCTGCCAGCCGAGCTCCTCGTCCGCCTCCTCGACCAGCAATTCCTGGAACAGCTCGGTCATGTGCGCCCCTCGTCTGTCTTTACGTCCCCGTGATCAAGCCGTGATCGAATCCGGCTGAACGACACGAGTGAAATTACAAGTGTGCTGATCCGGGCCAGTCAAGCCGAGATCTGCTATTGGGCCTCTTATTCACTCTGCGGAACCAAGCGTATGCGGAAAGTGTTCAAATCATCCAAAACCAGGACACTTCCTCGGGCCGTTGACCCGCGGCTCTGTTCTCAGTGGGTGAGACGTCAACTCATGGGTTCCGCGTTGCACCGCACGCACCGGAGCGGGGAAGATCACAGCCGGATCACAGGACCGCAACGGCGGCCCCGGGTGCGACTGATGACCGCTTCTCCCCGCCGTGGGCTGCACAAACCTTTCTCCGGACGGGGTAACCGGATGAGGTGAACGACGCCCGCCACATCGCTCCCCGTTTGACAGCGCACCGCCGCCCCGTGTCTCCTTGACCGCATGCCAGCGACCTCCGCGCACCGACTGACCCGTTCCTACGGGTCGCTCTGCGCTGTGCAGGCCCGCTGTCGCTGTTCCAGCTGTCGCAGCCACTGAGCTCCAGCCCCCCGCGCTCGTCGCACCCCACCAGCGCTCCGCTCCACCGCGACCACCGCGCCGCGCCCCCACGAGGAACGGCCCGCGCCGTGCCGCACCCCTTTTCCCGGCCACCGCCGGGAGGGACCCCCGCGCGCCACCCGCACTTCCGCCGAGGAACCCGCATGAACAGCGACGTCCAGATCGCCGGCGACCCGCTCGCCATCCCCCACCTGCTGCCGCCCGTCCCCGCCCACCCCACCACCGTCGCCGGCTTCGTCGGCCTGGCCCGCTCGATCGCCGCCGACCGCGCCGCCTGGGCCCCGCTGGTCCGCTACGACGCCACCACCCGCTGGTACCACCGCCTGTGCACCGGGCCCGGCTACGAGGTGTGGCTGTTGAGCTGGGTCCCCGGACAGGGCAGCGGCCGGCACGACCACGGCCCCTCCTCGGGCGTACTGACCGTCCTGGAAGGCGAGTTGACCGAACACGCCGCGGGCGGGCCGCGCACCCTGGCCGCCGGCGCCCAGCGGGTGTTCGCCCCCGGCTACGCCCACGAGGTCGTCAACGACGCACTGGCGCCGGCCATCAGCCTGCACGTGTACTTCCCCGGCCTGACCGAGATGCCGATGCTCCCGCAGGCCCAGCTGGTCGCCGACTCCCCACTCCGTTCGAGCGGGGGGACTCCCACGGCCGGGGCCACCGCCCCCCAGGGATCGGCCTGCGGCTGATAGCCCGCCCGTCCGCCCGGCCACCGCCCCTCAAGGATTCAGCCTGCGGCTGACAGACTGAGGGGCATGCGCATTGTGGTTCTGGCCGGCGGTATCGGCGGCGCCCGCTTTCTGCGGGGACTGAAGGCAGCGGCTCCGGACGCGGACATCACCGTCATCGGCAACACCGGTGACGACATCCATCTGTTCGGGCTGAAGGTGTGTCCCGACCTCGACACCGTGATGTACACGCTCGGCGGCGGCATCAACGAGGACCAGGGCTGGGGCCGGACGGACGAGACGTTCCGGGTGAAGGAGGAACTGGCCGCGTACGGCGTCGGGCCGGAGTGGTTCGGGCTGGGCGACCGGGACTTCGCCACCCACATCGTCCGGACCCAGATGCTGGGTGCCGGCTATCCCCTGAGCGCCGTCACCGAGGCGCTGTGCGACCGCTGGCAGCCCGGCGTGCGGCTGCTGCCGATGTCCGACGACCGGGTCGAGACGCACGTCGCCGTCGAGGACGAGAGCGGCGAGCGCAAGGCGGTGCACTTCCAGGAGTACTGGGTGCGGCTGCGGGCCTCGGTGCCGGCGCTGGCCGTGGTACCGGTCGGCGCCGAGCAGGCCAAGCCGGCGCCCGGCGTGCTGGAGGCCCTCGCCGCGGCCGACGTGATCCTCTTCCCGCCGTCCAACCCGGTCGTCAGCGTCGGCACGATCCTGGCCGTGCCGGGCATCCGGGAGGCCGTCGCGGAGGCCGCGGCGCCGGTGGTCGGGCTCTCGCCGATCGTCGGGGACGCCCCGGTACGCGGGATGGCCGACAAGGTGCTGGAGGCGGTCGGCGTGGAGTCCACCGCGGCGGCGGTGGCCCGGCACTACGGGGCGGGCCTGCTGGACGGCTGGCTGGTGGACGACGTGGACGCGGGCGCGGTGGCCGACGTCGAGGCGGCGGGGATCCGCTGCCGGGCGGTGCCGCTGATGATGACGGACGTGGACGCGACCGCGGCGATGGCCCGCGAGGCGCTGGCGCTGGCCGAGGAGGTGCGGGCATGACCGGGTCGGAGGCACCCGGGTACCGGGTGTGGGCGCTGCCGGGCATCCCCGAGGTGCGGACCGGCGACGACCTCGTCAAGCTGATCGCGGCCGCGGCGACCGCCGACGGGGCACCCCAACTGGCCGACGGCGATGTGGTGTTGGTCACCTCGAAGATCGTCAGCAAGGCGGAGGGCCGGATCGTCGAGGCGGCCGACCGCGAGGCGGCCATCGACACCGAGACGGTGCGGGTGGTGGCCCGCCGCGGCACCCTGCGGATCGTGCAGGACCACCGGGGCCTGGTGATGGCCGCGGCCGGCGTGGACGCCTCCAACACCCCCTCGGGCACGATCCTGTTGCTGCCCGAGGACCCGGACGCCTCGGCCCGCGCGCTGCGCGCCGGGCTGCGCGAGACGCTCGGCGTCGACGTCGGCGTGGTCATCACCGACACCTTCGGGCGCCCGTGGCGCAGTGGCCTGACCGACGTCGCCATCGGGGCGGCCGGGGTACGGGTGCTGGACGACCTGCGCGGCGGCACCGACGCGTACGGCAATCCGCTGGTCGCCACCGTCGTGGCCACCGCGGACGAACTCGCCGCCGCGGGCGACCTGGTGAAGGGCAAGGCGACCGGGCTGCCGGTGGCGGTGGTGCGCGGGCTGCGGCACGTCGTGACGTCTGCGTCCGCACGGGCGGGAGCCGACGGGCCCGGGAACGGGGACGGCGACGCGGACCCCGGGGCGCGGGCGCTGGTGCGCAACGCCGCGGACGACATGTTCCGGCTGGGCACCTCCGAGGCCGTGCGGGAGGCGGTGACGCTGCGGCGCACCGTCCGGGAGTTCACCGACGACCCGGTGGACCCGGGCGCGGTGCGCCGCGCGGTGGCCGCGGCGCTGACCGCGCCGGCGCCGCACCACACCACGCCGTGGCGGTTCGTCCTGCTGGAGTCGGCGCGGTCCCGGACCCGGCTGCTGGACGCGATGCGGGACGCCTGGGTGGCCGACCTGCGGGCGGACGGCAGGTCGGAGGAGGCCATCGCCAAGCGGGTGCGGCGCGGCGACGTGCTGCGCAACGCGCCGTACCTGGCGGTGCCGTGCATGGTGCTGGACGGCGCGCACGCCTACCCGGACGCCCGGCGGGCCGCCGCCGAGCGCGAGATGTTCGTCGTCGCGCACGGCGCGGGCATCGAGAACTTCCTGGTGGCGCTGGCCGGCGAGCGGCTGGGGTCGGCGTGGATCTCCTCGACGATGTTCTGCCGGGACGTGGTCCGCGAGGTGCTGGAACTGCCCGCGGAGTGGGAGCCGATGGGGGCGGTGGCCATCGGACGGCCGGCGTCGGCGCCGCGGGAGCGGCCGGCGCGCCTCGTGGACGACTTCGTCCGCGTCCGCTGACGGATCCCCGGTCGCATCGTCGGCCGGCGCCCACGGTGGGCGGCGCCGCCCGGTTCACAGCCGGGCGATGTCGCCCACCGGGAAGCGCGGGGCGCGGCGCGGCGGGACCAGGCCGGAGAGCAGGATCAGCCGGGCCGCGCGGTGCCGCTGTCCCGCGTAGGGCGCCAGGAGCTGGAGCATCTCCTCGTCGGTCGTGCCGCGCCGGCCGGTGAGCGCATAGCCGATGATCTTCGGCAGGTGCAGATCGCCGACGGTGATCGCGTCGGGGGCGCCCAGGGCACGCTGGAGGGTCTCGGCGGCCGTCCAGGGGCCGATGCCCGGGATCGCGGTCAGCCGGCGGGTGGCGTCGCCGAGGTCCATCCCGGCGGCCTCCTCCATCCGGGCCGCCGCCCGCACCGCGCGCAGGATCGTCGACGACCGCTTGGCGTCGACGCCGGCGCGGTGCCACTCCCAGGACGGGATCAGCGCCCAGCCGCGCGGCTCGGGCATCACCCGCAGCCGGTCCCAGGGGCCGGGCGCGGGCGTGCCGTGCCGTTGGAGCAGCAGCCGCCAGGCGCGGTACGCCTCGTCGCTGGTGACCTTCTGCTCCAGGATCGAGGGGATCAGCGACTCCAGGACGAGTCCGGTGCGGGCGAGCCGGACACCGGGGTGGCGGCGGCGCGCCTCGTGGACGACGCGGTGCCGGGCGGTCAGCGCCGCCGGGTCGTCGGACTCCCCCAGCAGCTCCGGCAGCCGCTCCAGCAGCCACGGGGCGCCCGGGCCCCAGGCCGTCGCCGCGACGTGGCCCTCGGCGGCGCGGGCCGCCAGGCACAGGGTGCCGGGGCCCTCCGGCGTGCGGCAGGCCCGCCAGATCTCGTCGCCGCGCACCGCGAACGCCGGGTCGCCCGGACCGCGGCGCAGCACCCCGAGGGTGCGGTGCAGGTCGTAGGGGCCGGGCGGAACCCAGGTGCGGGCGGGCATGCGGCCAGGTTAGGCGATGCGGTCGGGCCGGAGGGGGCGCGGCCGCGGACCTGCGGGAGCGTCCCGCGGGCCCGGCCGCCGGCCGTTACTGGTCGGAGGAGAAGCGGACCGCGCCCGCGGGGATGTCGGCGCCGCACCAGATGCGGATGCCGCCGCGCAGTTCGTTGTCGGCGCCGACCACCGCGCCGTCGCCGATCACCGCGCCGTCCAGCACCGTGCGGGCCCCGATCCGGGCGCCGGCGCCGATCAGCGAGTCGCGGACCACGGCTCCGGGTTCGATCACCGCGCCGTCGAGGACCGTGCTGCCGTCGACCTGGGCGCCGGCGCCGACCCGGGCCGCGGGGCCGACGACGGTGCCGCCGCCGAGCTTGGCGTCCGGGGCGACCTCGGCGCCGTCCAGGACGAGGCGGTCGCCGCGGCGGCCGGGGACGGCCGGGGACGGGGCGCGGCCCTGGACCAGGTCGGCGGAGCCGCGGACGAACGCCTGCGGGGTGCCGAGGTCGAGCCAGTAGGTGGAGTCGACCATGCCCTGGAGGTGCGCGCCGTCGGCGAGCAGGCCGGGGAAGGTCTCGCGTTCGACGGAGACCGGGCGGCCGGCGGGGATGGTGTCGATGACCGACCGGTTGAAGACGTAGGCGCCGGCGTTGATCTGGTCGGTGACGATCTCCTCGGGGGTCTGTGGCTTCTCCAGGAAGGCGGTGACCCGGCCGGTGTCGTCGGTGGGGACGAGCCCGAAGGCGCGCGGGTCCTCGACCCGGGTGAGGTGCAGCGAGACGTCGGCGCCGCTGGTGCGGTGGGTGTCGACCAGGGCGCGGATGTCCAGGCCGGTGAGGATGTCGCCGTTGAAGATCAGCACCGGGTCGTCGGGGCCCGAGTGCAGCCGGGAGGCGACGTTGCGGATGGCGCCGCCGGTGCCCAGCGGCTCGACCTCGGTGACGTATTCCAGGTGCAGGCCGAGCGCGGAACCGTCGCCGAAGTACGGCTCGAAGACCTCGGCGAGGTAGGACGTGGCCAGGACGATGTGCTCGACGCCGGCGGCGCGGGCGCGGGCCAGCTGATGGGTCAGGAAGGGCACGCCGGCGGCCGGGACCATGGGCTTGGGCGTGTGCACCGTCAGCGGGCGCAGTCGGGTGCCCTTGCCGCCGACCAGGAGGATCGCTTCAGTCACTGTGTCCTCTGTGTTCGCTTCTCCGCCCCGCAGCACAGCGGTGCGGCATCGTCGTCGACTGCGGCCCGGCGGCTGCACGTGCGACGCTCACGGGTCTTGTCTGCTTCCTGCTGGGGTCGGCCGGTCGGCGGACCAGTGTAGGCAGATGGTGCGTCGGTCTCCTTCGGTGGGACGCCGGGACGAAACGGGACGGGGTGGGTCTTGGTGGCGGGGTGGCGGGTGGTATCGCGGACTGTAGGACGTACGGAACTAGGGATCGGCTTAGTGTCCGGAGCGTCTGCCGCGCAACGGTGGGGTGAGATGTTTCACGGCGGCCCGCGGGGATCGGCTCAACGGCCCTGGAGGCGGGCCGCCGCCTGCCGCACCGCGGGCAGGTCGGCGTACAGGAGGGCGCCCGGGCATTCCGTCTTGAAGCCGTCGCGGTGGCCGGAGATGACGTGTTGTCGGACGGTCAGGCCCTTCCGGTAGAGGTTGCCGCCGGTGGAGATCATCGGGGTCCGGGCGCGCGGATCGGTGCCGGAGAGGCCGAGCTTCCAGGCCGCGAGGCGGCCCAGTGCCTGGACGGCGGGGCGCGACGGCGCGGTCTTGCCGAAGGAGCCGAGCAGGGCGATGCCGGTGCTGTCGTTGTTGAAGCCGAGGGTGTGGGCGCCGAGTACGGATTTGGCGACGCCGCCGGCGCGGCCCTCGTAGATGGTGCCGCACTTGTCGATCAGGAAGTTGTAGCCGATGTCCCGCCAGTGGCTGCTTCTGACGTGGTAGCGGTACAAGCCGCGGATCACCGAAGGGGCCTGTGCGCAGGTGTAGTTGTTGCCGGTGGCGCTGTGGTGGACGAAGACGGCGCGGACGGCGTGGGTGTAGACGAAGCGGTTCTCGCGGAGCCTCTCGTCGGCGCCCCAGCCGGCCCGGGTGACGATGCGCGGGCGGGCACCGATGTGCACCGGGCCGCCGGCGGGGCCGCCGGCGACGGTGACGTCGGCCTGGGTCGCGGCCTGGTCGGCGGCGGGGATCTCGGTGGCGCCGGCCGGCGCGAGGGGCGCGTTGGCGGCGGAGCTGGCGGCCTCGGGGGTGCCGGGCGGGCCGCCGCCGCGCACGGCGGGGGTCTCCGGGCCGGGGTCGACGAGTTCCAGGCGGAGGCCGTGCGGGAGCACGCTGGGGGCGCGGTGCGGGTCGGCGGGGGTGAGGCGCAGTTGGACGGCGTCGCTGGCGCCGACCCACAGGGGCGCCGTGCTGCCGCGTGCGGCGCCGCCGCGGCCCTCCCCGGCGCCGAGGTCGGGGGCGTCGTCGCTGTCGGTCTGGATGTCCTGCCAGCCGGACCACCGGCCGCTGCCGCGGGCCCGGGTACGGATCTGGACCCGGCCGCGGAGGGGGACCGCGGCGTCGTCCCAGACGACGCCGACGAGGGAGAACGGCCGGACCGTGCGGGGCGCCAGTTCGCGGACGGCCTGCGTCTGTGGCGGGGCGGTGTCCTGGACGGGGCCGCGCCGGGCGGTCGGGGCGAGGCTCGGCAGGGGCAGGGACTGGGTGGCGCCCGGCAGGTCGGGGGTGCTCGCCGTGCCGGGCCCGGCGGCACCGCGCGCGGCAGCAGAGCGCGCGACGGCAGAGCGCGCGGCAGCAGGGCGCGCGGCAGCAGAGCGCGCGGCAGCAGAGCGCGCGGCAGCAGGGCGCGCGGCGACAGCCGCTCCGGTGGAGCCGGTGCTGGCACCGGACGCTCCGGTGGAGCCGGTGCTGGCCGCGGAGACCGGGGCGAGGGGCAGGGCGAGGGCGGCCGTGCACGCGGCGCCGAGGCAGGTCGCGAGAAAAGGGCGCATAGGGAAATCCTGGACACGGCCCGGAGCGGCCCGCCAACGCTGGTCTGACGGGGCATCGGCCGAACCGGTGGCCGGCGCGGACCGTACCCGACTGACCGTCAGTGGCCCGCGCGCGTACTCTGGCCGCGATGAACGCCACCGACCGCACCCCCGCCGACCTGCTGGGTTCCGCGCTCGCCGCGGACCCGGGCCGCCCCCTGGTGACCTTCTACGACGACGCCACCGGCGAGCGCGTGGAACTCTCCGTCGCGACCTTCGCCAATTGGGTGGCGAAGACCGCCAACTACCTCCAGGGCGACCTGGCCGCCGAGCCCGGCGACCGGCTCGCGCTGCTGCTGCCCGCGCACTGGCAGACCGCCGTCTGGCTGGTGGCCTGTTCCTCGGTGGGCGTGGTCGCGGAGGTGGGCGGTGATCCGGCCGCGGCCGATCTCGTCGTCAGCGGCCCGGATTCCCTCGACGCGGCACGGGCCTGCTCCGGGGAGCGGGTGGCGTTGGCGCTGCGCCCGTTGGGCGGCCGGTTCCCGCAGCCGCCGGCCGGCTTCGCGGACTACGCCGTCGAGGTGCCGGGCCAGGGCGACCGGTTCGCGCCGTTCGTCCCGGTGGATCCGGGCGCGCCGGCGCTGGCGGTCGGCGGCGAGGAGCTGACCGGCGCCGGGATCGGCGAGCGGGCGCTGGCGGATGCCGCGGCCGCGGGGCTGCCGCCGGCGCCGCGGGTGCTGTCGGGGCTCGGCTACGACACCTGGCGGGGCCTGTCGCTGGGGCTGTACGCGCCGTTGGCGGCGGGCGGCTCGGTGGTGCTGTGCCGGCATCAGGACCGGCTGGACGGGGACGCGCTGGCCGCCCGGGAGGCCACCGAGAAGGTCACCTTCACCGTGCCACGCTCCTGAGACGGCCGAGGCCCTGAGGCGTCCGGGACGGGCCCGGAGGGCGCCTGCTCCCCCGTCCGGCGGAGGGGGAGTAGTGATAGACCCTGCTGAACCCGTCCTTCATGTAACCATCCGTGGCTCTGTGTAGCCATGGGTGGGCGGGCATGCGAACGGCCACCCTCCGTGACGTTGGAGGGTGGCCGTGGGGCTGGCGGGGTCAGGCGGTCAGTTCAACTCCGGTGAACGTGGTTGTCACGAGAGTCATGTTCGCAATTAGGGGCGGGACGTTGAATTGGGTGGTGACCCATTCTGCGTACGCCTCTCGGTCTTGTGAGGCGAAGTCTCCGAAGAGAAGGATCAAGCGTAGGTCATCACGGTCTATTGCGTGGTCGCTCATGACGATGTGGCACATGTAGTCAATGAGACCTGGAACGTTGAGGTCCGGCATTCCCTGTCCGGTGCACCAGTCTTTGAACTCGGTGCTGTTCTTGTCGGCCCATCCCGCGATCATCGCAATTGAGAACTCTAGTCCTTGCACTGGTTCCTCCGTTTTGCGTTCCGCCGTGTCAGGGGCGTTCGCTTTCCAACCGGGATATCGCACGATTCCCCAAGAATGTGCGCTACATCTTCAGCGGCTTCCGCAAGTGGTTGCCTGACTGCCTCTCGTGCCCGTTCGATGATTTCCCGGTCAAGCGGACTGCCTACTGTGCATTGCCCTTCTATTGTCTCGTAGAAGTCGCGGCGGGTGAACACCCTCTCTGAAACTACATTTAGAATCATTTGGTCTACATATGGGCGAGCAACTTCGACCAAATCCAGCGTCATACTGTGAGACCTGTTCTCTCCCTTCGGCCGGTGCAGCAACCCCATCTCCGTATCGAGTCCCAGGGCGTGACAGGCAAGCCGAGATTCCGCGTACCCAATGGAGTAGGCGAGATTCAGCATGGCGTTAAACGGGGTCACAGCCTTTCGGGGTGTCTTCCCGGTCGCCTGCAATGACGATGAACGCCGTTGGAACGTCTTCCAATGCTCGGGCACATCATCGCGGAAGTTCACTTTCGTGCCCCGCAGGCTTGCCCAGTAGTACCGGCTGGCTTTGGCTTCGATCGCGGAGATTTCCGAGAGGCTTTCAGCGTCGTGCAGCCGGATCAAACCGTCTTTGATCCGGGGGTGCTCGCTCACCTCGTACTGTCCTGTCAGCTTCCGGTCCATGATGTAGCGCATGGCCTTGGGGCTGCCCATGGCTTGGGCCTGGTGCAACCGGCCGTCGCCCCAGGGGTGTTCGGACGTCATGAGGACGTCCCCGGCCGGATCGAGCATGACGACGCTGATTCCGACATCCCGGCACCAGCGCATTGCATCAAGGGTCACGTAGCCGTCCACGGCCGTGACGATGATGCGTTCCACTCGCCGTTCAATGCGCGACAGCTTTTCTGTACGGCGGTGCGGGCCGAAGCCGTCATGGATGGCCAACTGTCCGCGTTCTACGGTGAGCTTTGCGCCGAAGCCTTCGACTATGAGGGTGGGGCCGATGGTGCGAGGGGCGAAGATTGCGGCCAGTTCGGGAATCTCAGCGTCCGTCATGCTCTCCATTTTAGTGACTCGCCCCCTATTTCTCTGGGTTTCTCCCAACCTGTGGACGCTTTTTGCCGTGCAGTCGTCGCCATATGCGCCGCAGCCGTCCGACTTTCACGGTCACGGTCTGGAAGGTGGCGTTCCCTTCCCCGTCGATGTGCGCCACCAGCTTCCCGCCGGCATCGTAGACGTGCAGTGAATCAAAGGCGCGTTGGGTCCCTTCACCCCAGGGCATCAGATCAGCCCCTCAAGTTGCGTGAAGAGAGTCGCCACAGGAGGGTTCGCACCGATGTCCGTGAGCCACACGAGATACAGCCGCGTCCCGGGAGGGATGGCAACCTTGTGGTACGGCTCGAATTCCCGCGTGGTGGCACTCGGCGCCCCGGAAATCATCACGCTGTCATTCCGCAATTCGAGTGTGGTGTTCGGTGGGATTCCGGTAGGGGGGCTGATAGCTATCCGGTAGAAGGATCGCGGGCGGTTGTCCGCCGGGAATTGGATTGCCCAGACTTGTTGGCCGGGAGCACCGAATGCGGTTCCGTCCACAAGTGAGCCTTGTTCGGTGATAGGCGAAAGATCAGACACGAAAATCCCTCATTATTGGTTCGGAAATGCGGAACGCCCCGACGCGGGGTCGGGGCGTTCATTGCGCACGTGCCTACCTGAGCATGGCGATTACCTGGGGGAGCATCGCTGCATACTGAGCGGGAATCGGTTGGCGTTCGGTTTTCCCTGTGACCGGATCGACGATTTCGACGCTGAATGTGTCGTCGGCTTCGCGGTACAACTCGGCCCGCAAGATAAGGGTTGCCTCAGCCATTGGTTTCTGCCTTGAACAGGACGCGGTGCCCTTCGGCGGTTTCGTCACGGCGCGTGGCGACGTGGTAAGCGAAGCGGGTGGAGCGGTTGACGTAGTGGAGTAGCTTCGCCAGCTCTTCGGCTTCGTCGGACGTCTTGAACTTGGCGGAGAGCCACACATCGTCTTTGGCGCTTGTGGCGATGCTCTCCAGCAGCCAGGAGGGAAGGACGGGGCCGGGGCGTCCACGCCCGGCCGGTACCTCGTTCTCCGGCACTGTCTCTATCGGAGTCTCAGACAGCATGATGTCCCCCATTCCGTTAGAACGGCTTACAGCCGTGTAATTCTAACTGACCAGTAGTCAGACTGTGTGTGAATAAACTGTGACCGGATGATCAAGGTTTCTTTTCAACTCATCGCATGCCGTAGACATATGACGGAAGCTCACTACGTAGCATTGCTGAACCCATCCTCTTAACATCGCTACACAGACAGGCATTCCCGACGCGGCGTCAGAGTTGCCATTCCCGACCAACGGGAACTTCGGCCACGTACATGAGTCCTGCGACGCGTTCGGCTTCACCCGATCCAGCCACGATGAGCGGCTGAGTGCCGAACAGGATGAGTTGGTTGTCCTGCCAGCGCATGACGTGTTCGGCTTCCTCCCCACGTTCGACGCCAACCAGCGATGATGGGTCGGTGGTCTGCGTGTACACGCGAAGTGTGCTGCGTGCGTCGAACGCGGCGGACACCAACTTGACCGACCACACGAATCCGGATTCCGGCGCATCGACGGTAACGGGGAGGGTTCCTGAGTAGGGGATGCGCTTGTATCGAACTCCACCCCGCCATGGGCCTAGTTGGTCGGTGAGTACCTGATTAAGTTCATCCTTCGTGAGGAAATCGACCTCGGCACCCGCCTTGATTCTGAACTTCATAGGTTGTCCTTTGCGAAGAAGACCAGTCCGATAATGAAGAACACGACGCCCACAGCGATGAACGCGACTTTCATGCGGTTGGTCCACCACCACGTAAGCAGGGTGCCTATCTCCGCGAAAGGCTGAGCAATCATCGCGAACGGCACGGCAATTGCCGATACCAAACCGCCTAGCCCGAAGTCGAAGAGCCCAGCATTCTGGGCCGTGCCCCCACCGCCGGCCCCGGCCCCTGGCGTGGCTCCGTCGGCGGGTGCATGACCCCCCAGGGCGCTCACCGTGGACCGCCAGGCCGCGTGTACCGTCTCAGCGCCCCGGCCGGAGTAGTAGGACTCCGCCGGGGCTTCAGCGGCCACCGCAGCTTGCTCTGCGGCCCTCTCGGGGTTGGACTGCCACAGGGACGCCGGTTGGGCTGCTGCACCGCGTTGGTAGGCGGACAGCATGTAGCGGGTCGCCCATGCGGGGTTCTGCGCCTGGGCGGCCGTGACCCCGGGATGGGCTGGCAGGTGGATTTGGAAGGGGCCGAAGGAGGTCCCGTTGTCGCCCACTGCATTGGGGTTCCAACTCGACTCCAGTCGGGAGCCCAGCAGCATGGATTCCCGAACGTGGGGGTCGCGGGTGGCGTCAAGGATCGCTTGAACGACGGAGTCAGCCAAAGTACTTGCTCCTACTCGGTGACTTAGGTTCCTTCTTTCGCTCTGGTTCGGCTTCGGCTTCGGCGGTTTCCTCGCTGGCTTCCTTGGCGCTTTCCTCGTTCTTCGGCGCTTCCGGAGCGGCGAATCCGAAAGCCTTTTTGAACGCTTCCGCGTTCCCTCGGAAAACTATGATCTCTTCCGATCCGGCCGCGTCTACTTGGTCGGCCATCTTTTCGGGTTCTGCTTCGCTCTGTTCTTGTTCTGCTTCTTCCATCAATCGCTTAAGAAGTGCTTTTTCTTCGGCGCTCAAACGTGCCATGGGTTTCCCTGCCTTTTCCGGGCGGTCGTGGGGCCGTGAGGCACCCTGTGTTTTCTCGCTCTGACCAGTGCAAACGCGGGTGCCGGCATGGGTGGGTGGGAACACGCCCGCCGTTTCCTGGAATTCGCTGGCATGCTTTGAGTGTAAGCACTCAGCGCCCGATCCGGGGGAGCCATGTCGATACCGCAAATTGAGTTCGATGTTCTCGAATCAGAGCCGACAGCAGCAAAGGAACCGAAGCCAGGAGAGAAGTCGAAGAAGGGGCGTGGTCGCCGGTCGAATGCGTCGATTGAGGCGGAGATTCGCGACCAATTGCAGGCGTTCATGCAGCTTGCCGCCCTCTTTTGGGGAACACGAGATGACGTATGCGCCGGAGTTCTCGGGCAACAGGCCCCGTTGATTGCGGAAGATCTCGCGGCGCTGGCCATGAAAAGTGAATGGGCGCGGAAGTACCTCACGCGGACCGCTGACATGGGCCGGGTAATCCCGCTGCTCATGCACGTCACCCCGATTCTCCAGGCGGTACGGATGCACCACATCACGGCACGTTTCGAGAACGGGGGTGACGATGCCCCCGGAACGAGTCCCCTGGTCTGAACTCGGGCCGGAATTCATCGGCTCATGGGGGTGGCCGGGCGGTAAGTGGGAGCCTGAGCATTTGGCCATCCTGGGACCGACAGGTTCCGGGAAGTCGTTTTTCATGACGCACATCATCGACCAACGGGCCAGACGAAGCGGCGCGAACGCGGTCATTATCGCGACGAAACCGGCGGACTCCACCATGACCCGACTCACCAGAACCGGTGAGTGGAAGATGCGTCGCACTTGGCCACCGTCCTACGGCGAAGAACGCATCATTTTCTGGCCCAAGGCGACGGGACTTGCTGAAGGGGTTCAGCAGCAACGCAAAGCCATCTATGACGTTCTCGCGGAAACCTGGAAACCGGATGCGAATACCATCGTGGCGTTCGATGAAATCGCGTACGTCGAACAGGATCTACGTTTGCAGCCCTTCATTACGAAGTACTGGAGAGAGGCACGGTCCCTTGGGATCACGATTGTCGCGACTACACAGCGACCCCGCTACGTATCGCGCTATATGCATTCAGAACCGACGTGGTCTGTCGCGTTCCTGCCCAGTGATGAGGACGAAGCAAAACGGGTAGCCGAGATTATCGGCGGACGGCGCAAGTTCACCGAAGTATTGATGTCTCTTGAGCCCCGAGAATTCCTCATCATTCATCGCAGAAAGCGGCTTGCGTATATTTCGCGGATCGCGTAGTACCCTGGGCCGCGGGGCCTTCCCCAAAAGCATTTTCCCGGGATTCCTCGGGGTTTCTCTTCGTTGTGTCGAACGGGGGTGAATATGCACACGCACTTTAGTGCCATGGCGGCGCTTGGCGCCTTTCTCGGAATCGTCGTGGTCGGCACCTTTTGGCGCCTCATTGCAGCCCACCTGACAGCGTCCAACAGTTCTTTCGCGAACCATCTTGGTAAGGCGATGGCTTTCCAGTATTGAAAGGATCATTCACATGCCCGCTGCCACTAATGGCGCCACTGGTGCGGCGCCTGGCGCCATGGCAAGTGCTACCGGCGGTGTTCCGTTCGTCGTCGGCTCCAACCACTACAGTGAACAGAACTTCCAATTCTCACTGGTTCAGGACTCTTCCGCTCACGAATACGTCCACAACATCACGCCCGGTGGGTTCCTGCGGGGCATCCGCATTCAGGTCAGCAACTCGGGTGGGGCCGGTAGCGCCAAGTACCACGAGGACGCACCATGGTCGATTATCCAGAGTATTTCCCTGGAGAACATCGACGGGTCTCCGATCAAGTACCCGATGAACGGGTTCTCGTGGTACTTGCAGAACAAGTACTGCGCCCCCTGGCACGGCGATCCGGCACGGGGGCCGCGAGCACAGAACCTCGGGCACTCCGGCGGCAATTTCTCCTTCGAGCTGCGTATGTTCCCTGAAATCCGTGACACCGCCGGAGTCTTGGCGAACACCGACGCGCGAGCGCAGTACCGCATTCGCATCACCATGGCGCCGGCATCCCAGGTCTACAGCACCGTTCCGGCGACCATGCCGATTACCACCGTCACGGGAGTGATGGAGGCGTGGGCGCAAACGGATACGGCGGACTTGCATGGCAACCCCATTCAGGCCCGGCCCGATGGGTTGGCGGTCGCCGCGATTACCCGGCACCAGATTCTCACGTTGAACGCTGCCGGGGCTGACAACACATTTCAGCTCACCAATACCGGCAATGAAGTGCGCTGCCTCATCATTGTGGCCCGTGACTCGAAGGGTGTCCGGCAGGATTATCTGTCGTCGCCGGTACGGTTCCGCCTCGATGACCGTTCCCTGTCCGTATTCTCCCCGACAACCATCGTCAATAAGATGACGGACTTCTATCCGTTCCTCGCGAATGGCACGAGCCACCGTGAGACAGGCGTGTACGTCATTCCGCGATTCCGGCGCCCGGGTGACCTTATCGGCGAATACTGGCTTGGTACGTCCAACGCTACGTATCTCGTGATCGAGTCCTCAACGCCGAATGACGCTGCGAACGTTCCCGGAACGGCTGAGTTCATCACGGATGAAGTCGTACCCGTCGCACCGGTTCCCGTCGAACTTGAGGGGGTGTGAGCATGCAATACCGACTCGGTATGAATCTCGGGGGTTCCTCCGACGATATCCCCAACAGTCAGCCGGTCAACAGTCCGAATTTTTCCCGGAAGGGAGGAGTCACCGCATGGCACCCGACCACGGTCTATCTCGTTCTTCTGGTCTTGGCGGAGTTCGGAACGTATGCCGTGCTCCGTCATGTTTTCCGCAATGCTCACGGGGGTTGATATCGCATGAGTAAGCACGTCGTCATTGCGTTCTTTGTCGGATGGCTGGCAGCCTTGCTGATCTCTCCAACCATTCTCCTGTCCGGTTTCAAGGGGCTCCGCAATGGAGTCTAGGTTCACGGCCGGTGTCGTGCTCGGGGCGGTCGCCTACGCGCTCCTGGCGGAGTTCTTCCGCCAGTTCTCGGCACGCCTGGTGATCGCTGAAGCCACAGACCTTTGCCGACAGTCATGGGCGACGTAATCGGCCTGGTGCTCATGGGCGTGGGCGCCATGCTGATTTGGATCGGCGTGCACGGCCACGAAGGAACCATGTCGGAAATGCTCGGCCAGTTCTTCAGCAAGGTGCAGTCCAGCGAAAAGGGGGGTGGCGGTGCCTAGCGAAAAGGTGCAGCAAGCCGCCCAAGTTGCCGCCAAAGTCGCACCGATCCCGGCCGTCAAGGCTGGAGCCATGGTGGTTGCAGCGAAGGGAGCCAAAGACCAGGCAAGCGGGAAGCCGCAGGGGAAGGCAAAGGGGGCCCCGGCACCGAAGGGGAAGGCAAAGGGCGGTAAGCGGCCTGGTGTTCCACTCCCCAAGGCAACGGGACGCTACCCGCAGGCGGTGAAGGCGGAGTTCCTTGCCGCTTTGATCATCATCGCTCTCTTTCCCCTGGTGGCTAAGAATTTCTCTCCCGTGGCGTGGCTGAAACGTCTTGTCGCGGTATGGCTGACGTTCGTACTCCTGATGCTGGCCTCAAAATTCGGAGCCAGGACGGGAAAGGTAGCGGCCGGTCTCGGCGGGTTGATTGTGCTCGGGTTGCTGGTCTACGGAGGGTCGGCCCGGGAAGGACTGTTGGTTTCCGGCGCCCTGGGGAAACTCGGCGAAGCTCTCCAATCCGGCGACGATACGAATGCGAAGAAGTCCAGCGACACCGCGACGCAAACACTGTTCTCCGGTGTGACGTGGCCAACCACCAACAGTGGCTTCGGGACTGGAATGGGAACTCAGGGAAACGGGGCCCCAGGAAACGGAAGTCAAGGAAATGGAACTCAGGGAAACGGGAGCGTGAGCACGTGAACAAGATCGTTGACATTCTTACCGGCGTGATCATCGTCGCCGGAATCATGGTCCTGGTCCGACCGGGATCACAGGGGCCCTCACTGGTCAACTCCGTTGGATCTTCGTTCTCTTCGATGATCAAGGCCGCGACGGGCGGGGGGTCGTGGTCGTGATGGGACACCGCAGCAGCACCCCGTTGCCGTACGCCCGGCCCCGCTACGACACAGCGACCCCGCGACGTGGCGACGCTTCCGGCGGACCGCCTGAGAGCGGCCGTATCCGGCGTGCCTGGAGCCGCATGGAGCGTGTCGGCGGTCCCGTGTTCGCCAACCCCTCAGGCGCCGTTGAGACGCGCCGCAGGGGGCCTTACTGGCGGGCCGGGAACTACCGACCGGCCGCCGATCCACTCAGGTGGACCGACTCTGGGCCCATCCGTGCAGAGCTGCACATGGACACGTACACCTGGCGCCGTTGGTCGGGCGGGTCGCACCAGGACCGGACAGGGCTCCACACCGGCACCCCCGTTGCCATGAAGGCCGCCAGGACGAAGGGCAGCAACAAGCCCAAGAACATGACCAGGCCCCGGCGCAACAGGCTCACGGAGCAGCGCTACCGGGGACAGACGTACTCGGCGACGACTCAGGTGATTGGGGGTCGTGATGGCTGAGGTGGATCGTGAGTTCTTCACCAAGGATGTCGGGCCATGGCCCATGTGGGTGTGGATTCTCGGCGGGGTCGCAGGCATGTACCTGTGGGAGCGGGTCAAGGGTTCGTCGAAGAAACCGGCTGGTCAGGGTATGCCGGCGGGGGCCGGGAAGCAGGGCCAGGCGGTGAACGACGGGACTACCCCGACGGCTCAGGCCCCGGCGGTGTTCCTACTGCCACAGGGCATGACGACGGACGACGCGACGCGGGTGCAGGGTGGCTGCACGGGGAACTCTGGCGTCAACTCCGGCAATCCGCCGGGGAGTTCGGGGGGTGCGGTCAAGGCGCGGCCGGGTAGCGGGGGGACTTCCGCATGAAAAAGTATCTGTTTCTGTTGCGTATTCGTCTCGCAATCCGCATTCATTCGCGTCGCGGAAAGACCAATAGTGCGGGACTTCCGCTAGATTTCCCCGCTATCGATCCGCGTTCCTCCATACAAAAGACGAATATGTAAACGCTGGCATGCGCCGCAAACATCTGCTTACAGTGCTCACCCACCCCGCGACACACGGAGGTCACATTGCCGCGCAAGGCGACGCAAAGCACCGACGTAACCACCACTGGACCGGAGGTGAAGCACTTCACCGACGAAGAGATAGCGAAAATCCGGGAAGCTGGATATGACTCCGTCGCATCACACGCCGCAAGTTTTGAGGAGTTCACCAGCTCCTACCCTGTGATCAGGGACAAGCGGGAACTGATTGCGGTCCCTTTCATCTCTCTTGAGTGGCATTTCCACGAGGGAGACAACGGGGAGTTTGTGTCGGCGGTCATCATGCGGCGGGACAACTCCCTTGCCGTTCTCAATGACGGTGGCTCCGGGATATACCGCCAGTACAAGGAACTGACCGAACGGATCGGACGCCAGCTTGGCCCGATCACCCACAATAACGGATTGAGCACGTCGGAATACTGGTTCAACTCCGACACCGGCGCTATCTCGCGTAAGCGGCCGGACGACGGTGGAGATTGGCGGAAGGCCACCACTTTCTATCTCACCTGATCTCGGAGATGGGTGGGGCACGCGACGGGGAGCGTGTGCCCCACCTTTCCCATAGCTGAAAGGGGCACCCGGTGGCCAGTCGCCGCGAATGGTCCGCTCTCAGCGACGGATACCGCTCACGGCTCGAACGAAAAGGCATCGACCGTGCGGCTTACGAATCCGGGGCGTCCCTCAAATCCGCAAGAGGTCACAAGGAGACACCCGAGCACCCACGCGACGCGGCCCGGCGGCCGGCCGATTTCACAGCCTACCGAGTACGCAACGCGAAGAATATCAACGTGCTCACCGACAATGGACTACGTCGGGTGCGACTCGACAAAGCCGACCGGAGCAAAGTCGCTCAGCATTGGAACGCCGCACGACTGTGGGCGAAGAAAGGTCAGTCCGAAAGGATCAATGCAATGGCGGGGGTCACTGTGCAAAATGTGGATACCGGGGAGAACATCCCACTTGCCGGAGCGAGCATGGACCTTTACGAACTTGCCCTCACTGGGCAAATGAACGTCGAATCCATTTACGTTGCCGCGTGAAGGGGGGAATCGTGCGCTACGAGGAACACCATATCGCGGGGCGCCGCAACTCGAACGCCACCGTTCGACTGTGCGTCGAATGCCACCGTCGCATCACGGCCTGCCAGGGTGCCGTAGGAGTTCCCCTCTCCGGCACCGCTGAAGAAACTCAGCGCACCGCCGCCATGGTTCTTGGACTTCTCATCATTGTGGAGACGCTTGCCAATGCCTACGCCCGACGCATCGCAGAACGCTACGGACTCCGACCCGACGCCCGAACGGGATACAGAACCCCTCGTGCTGCCTAAGCCTGAAGACCTCATTCCGACGAAACCTCGTGTCATCGACGTCATTGTTCGGGGGCTTGAACCGTGAGGCACATTCTTGTTTTCGATACCGAAACCACCGCCGACACCGTGCAGAACCTGAACTTCGGCGCGTTCCGTATCTACGAACTCGACTACGAAGGGCAGATACTCACGCTCATAGAAGAAGGAATCTTCTACCAGGACGACCTAGCGAAACGCGATCCGGAAGGGTTCGCGACACTGAAGGAATACGCCGAATCCCACACGGCCCCCATCGATCACCGCATCCTGTCGATATCGGTAGCGGACAGGAAGCTGCATTTCCTCTCGCGCACGGAATTCGTTGAGCACTACCTGTGGCGCCGGGCCTACCGGTACCGCATGGGAGTTGTCGGCTTTAATTTGCCGTTCGACATTTCCCGTATCGCCATTGACGTGGGAGCCGCACGAGGTTTCTACGATGGGGGATTCTCGTTCAAGCTCTGGGAGGACAACGACCATTGGCGCCCCCGACTCAGGGTGAAGCATTTGGATTCGAAGAAATCGTTCATCGGTTGGGGCACGACTCCCGAGCACAAATGGCGGGGACTGTTCATCGACTGCCGGACGCTGGCGTTCGGACTGACTAGCACTCCACACAGTCTCGAATCGGCTTGCCGGGCGTTCGGAGTTGAGGGCAAGCACCCCGTGACCGACCACGGAGTCATCACCCCGGAGTACATCGACTATTGCCGTGAGGACGTAGCAGCGACCGCCCGACTTTTCGACGCCATGCTGAGAGAGTTCTACAAGCACCCCATCCCTAAGTTGGCGCACCAGGTCTATTCACCCGCCACGCTTGCGAAAGGGTATTTCGAAGCCATGGGCATTACCCCGCACATGGGGCGTTCCTCGGTCCCTGACGATGTGCTGGGGTTCACCATGTCCACGTTCTTTGGCGGCCGGGCCGAAGCACGCATCCGACGCACCACCGCTCCCGTGTCGGTGCTGGACTTCACGTCCATGTATCCCACGGTCGGTCACCTCATGGGCTTGTGGGACCTGATCACGTCTGCCGATATTCAGGCCGAGGAATTCGACCTTGATCTATCGAATGTCGATGTGGACTACTGCCTGAATCCCGATAACTGGCCTAGCTTCGTCGGCATAGCCCAAGTCATGCCGGACAAAGACGTGCTACCAGTCCGGGCGAACTACGGACTGAACGAGACACCCAATATCGGCATCAACTACTTCAGCGCCACTGAACCTTTCTGGTACGCCATTCCTGATGTGATCGCCTCCACCCTCCTTACTGGAAAGGCCCCGAAGGTGTTGAAGGCGTACCGGTTCACGTCGGCCGGCCGCGCCCCCTCACTTCAACCTGTCTCGCTCCTGGGGCGCATCGACGTATCCCCCGAAGAAGACTTCTTCAAATACGCGGTGGAAGAACGCCAACGGGTGAAGAACTCCGACCCCCAATTGGCGGCACTCCTCAAGACGGTAGTAAACTCCGGGAGTTACGGAATCTTCGCTCAGGTCAACCGCAAGAAATTCGCCCAACCGACACCGGGCAAACTGCTGTACCGGTCCGGAGTAACCCAACGAATCAGCACGTCGAAGGAAACACCGGGCGAGTACTGCTATCCGCCGTTGGCGACCATGCCGACTTCCGGGGCGCGGCTCATGCTCGCACTCATGGAGAAAATCGTGCTGGACGCGGGTGGCTACTACGCCTTCATGGACACAGATTCCTGTGCGGTAACCGGTACCGATCCTGATGCCATCATTGAACGATTCGACGCACTGAACCCCTATGACCGTGACCTCGTACCGCACATGCTCAAGAGGGAGTTTGACGGATACGCCTACGTCATCAGTGCCAAGCGTTACGTGCTCACCGACGCGGCCGGGAACATCGTCAAGAGTTCAGAACACGGTTTGGGCTATCTCATGGCGCCGGAGAAGGGTGGGCATAAAGCGTGGATCGAGCGTTTGTGGCGTGCCATTCTCGACGACGAAGAACCCGAATGGGGAACTCTCTCTGCCCTTATGCGTCACAGCGTTTCATCTTGGGGGCTTTACAACGCGTTCCGCACCCTCAATGCAAAAAAGAAGTACACGGAACAGATGAAGCCTTTCAACTTCATGATGATCGGGCAGATTGATCCCATGTACCGGGCCCCGGAATCGGGATTGCTCATCGCACCCTACGAAGCCGACAGTGCCAAATGGGGGAGCGTGACATGGGTGGACCGGAACAACCCCGACAAGCCCATCAAACGCCCTCCGCTCGTTGTCTTTCAAGACGTCATTGACGACTATGCCGTTCACCCAGAATGGAAATTCGAGGACTTGGGCGGCCAATACTGCCTGACAACGACCAGAGGAATACTCAGGCGCCAATGGATACACGCCCCCGGCGCCACCACGGTTGGCAAGGAATCCAACAGTCTTGAGGGAACTGAACTACTTGACGCCGAAGGAATCGCGCCGGTCCTTTTCGGGAAGACCTGGGAAGACTGGTTCCCTCTCGTTGATTTCTTCCTAGACCAGTGCGCCGAAAGTAACGTCGCGTCACGAACTCAAGTCAAGCAATACCGGAAAGGCAGCAAACCCCGACCGAAGAAAATGAAGGAAATCATCCAAGCCAGTGCGCTCTACGCATGGCGAGACCTCAGAGAAGAACACGCGGATTCTATTCTGAATCGCGACCCGCTACACGTACTGCAAACCTGGTACCACATACACCACGGCTGAGAAAAGACAAGGACCCGCCAGCCCCAAACTGGCGGGTCCTTTCGTCCCCTGAATGCTCCGTCACCCAGGGAACAGCACAACACTACGCGAGATCACACCGGAGGAATCCCACCAACGGCAACCAGGGGTGTACCAGGCTCATGACGACCCTCACACCGCACCGGCGCCTGACAGAAGAACCCCCGGCGCCCACACGACCAACACCCCACATTCGCCCACACCGTGACGCCACAAAGGCCCGGATCAACACGTAGCAACTGCTCCTTCGTACACCCCCACCCCATGCACCCACGGCATTCAAGATGAGGCCCAGCGCACTGCAATCCGACCATTCCCCCTAGCTCTTCGGAACGCAGTGCAGACACGGCGTCTTACCGTCGCGCTCAGCCTTGCTCAGCGACACCACCGCCACGACCGGCGCCGGATTGATCCGGCCCAACGTGTAGCAGGTGGGAATGGCGTGGTAACGCATCCCCCGCCCCTTGGCGACGTACACCGGACCGCTACCCGCCGACTGGGAGACGGGATGCTGACGGGCCTGCGAAGCCGACGACCCATCGTCGTGAAACACGACAGTGACGCCGTGTTCCTCGCAGTAGTACGCCCACCGACTCAACGGCTGCATGTCGTGAGAAGGCATGACCGGGCAACGCTGGATCACTGGCCATCCCCCTTGATGCCCGCAGCGGCCCGTTCGGTCCTGGTGGCCAGCCGGAGCATGCGGGCCGGAGTCGCCCACTCAGTGCCCCCGCCCACGGGGCGGAGGTGCACCTTGCCGCCCCAACTCCCGTCCATCACCACACCGATGCGTCCGTGCAACTCGTCCCAGACGTAGGCGCCCTGTCGGTACGTCATCAGCCAGCCACCTCCACGCCGTGAATCCGCCGGGGGCCCGCGTCGATCCCGTGCGTCGAGAGCCACAACGCCCGGCGCCGACCCCGCTGCAACCGCCGCTCCTGGCGCTCCTGGGGGGTCAGGATGTACGGCCGGAGGAACGCCACGTCCTCACCCCGCAGCACCCGCAGTTCGGCCGGGACACGGGGGATGGTGAGCGTGGGGGTGTCGGGGTGTTCAGGGGTGGGCGGTGCATCGGCCGACCGATGCCGGCCACGGGCGGGGAACAGCAGATGCAACAGCAGTTCGATGATCCACGCGCTATGTTTGCGCATGTCGTCAACCTCCCGACGGTTGATGGCCATGCCCCCGGACGTTCGCCGCGTCGCGGGGGTCTTTGGCGTTCTGGTGGTTCATCAACTCACCACAGAACCGCTAGGGTTGAGGGACTTGACCGCCTTGCGGTCAAGTACGGCGACTGGCGGCCGGTCTGTCAGCATCCTCATATGGGGAGGTCAGAGGGGTGATCGACGTAGAGCGGTCGGGGTACTTGACTCCGCAGCAACGCTTTGGGGTCACAGTCAAGGATGTCCGCATAGGCCGGAAGATCACACAGAAACAGCTGGGGACTTACTCCGGGTACTCAGAGGCGTACGTTTCGAAGGTTGAGAAGGGCACTATGAAACCCTCTCAACAGTTCGCCGAAAAGTGCGACGCCATGTTTCAAACACGCGGCATGTTTGTGCGACTGCTCGGAGACATTGAACGGGACGACAACCCCTCATGGTTTGTGCCGTATCTGGAAAGAGAGCGGGAAGCGTCGAGGGTTCTCGACTTCTCAACAACCAGCATCATGGGGATTTTTCAGACCGGGGAGTACGCACACGCCGCTTTCCGTGCAGGGCACCCACGTGGGTCGGCCGAATTTATACACACTAAGGTGGGTGCACGGCTCAGGCGACGTGAAATCTTGGAGAAGTGCAACCCGCCAATGATCTGGGTGGTGCTTCACGAGGCTTGTTTACGGACTGTAGTTGGCGGGGCATCTGTGATGGCCGCACAGCTTGATCACCTCATCTTGTCCGCCGAATCGCCGAGTGTAGATCTCCAGGTCATGCCGTTCTCGTTCGGAGCTGCGGCGGCGCATGTACCGGCGTTCACTCTACTGACCTTTGACGACGATCCCACCGTTGTGTACGCGGATGACCCGCAGGGTGGGCGGCTTTATCAACAGTGCGAAACCGTGGATACCTATTACGAGCATTACGACCGTCTAAGGTCACACGCGTTAGCGCCCACCGACTCGCTAATCCTCATCGATAAAATCCGTAAGGAGTACCTGTCGTGAATTTGACCAACGCTGCCTGGGAGAAGTCGTCATACAGCGGCTCAAGTGGCGGTCAGTGCGTGGAATTCTCCCGTACATTTGCCGGGTCAGGACTCATTCCCGTACGTGACTCGAAGACCCCCACCGGACCCGCACTGGTTTTCCCGGCTGACGGCTGGTCGTGCTTTGTGTCCGCCGTCAAGCAAGGGGAGTTCCCTGGCTGAGCTGTTCCGAACTCAAGCCAACGGCCACCCTCCAACGTCACGGAGGGTGGCCGTTCGCATGCCCGCCCACCCATGGCTACACAGAGCCACGGATGGTTACATGAAGGACGGGTTCAGCAGGCTCTATCACTACTCCCCCGTCCGGCGGAGGGGGATTCCCGCCGGGCGGGCCGGTTCGCCGGCCCGGGGCCATGCTCGGTGTACGTACGCCGCCCGCGTACGGACTCCCCGGCGCGGGATCCGGTGGTCTGCTCCCCGCGGTGCCCGGCGCGGGGGCGTGCCGCCGACTCCATGAGGGAGGTCGCCCACGTGACCGAGCGCCCCGACATCCCGCCCGACCGTCGACGCCCCTCCGGGGGCCGCGGGCGGGGGACGCCGGGCCGCGATCGGCGGGCACGGTTCCGGGGCTGGCCGGAGCGGCCCGAGGGGCTGCTGGCGACCGACCGGCCGGGGCCGCCGCGGACCCCGGCGCCGCGCCACCGCCGCTGGCTGCGGGCCGCGGTACTGGCACTGACCGTCGCCGTGCTGGCGTCGGCGGGGTTGGGATGGGCCGTGTGGACCCGGCTCAACGACAACATCCGCTCGGACAGCGCCACCGAGCGGGAGCTGGAGAAGTACGAGTCGGAGCGCCCGCCGGCGGGCCCGCCGAACGCGCAGAACATCCTGTTGATCGGCTCCGACAACCGGGGCGGCGGCAACGAGGAGTACGGGGCGGACACCGGCACCCAGCGTTCGGACACCACGATCCTGCTGCACCTGGCAGCCGACCGGAGGAGCGCCACCGCGGTCAGCATCCCGCGCGACCTGATGGTGCAGGTGCCGCACTGCAAGCGCGCCGACGGGTCGGAGTCCGCGCCGCAGACGATGCAGTTCAACTGGGCGTTCGCGTTCGGCGGCGCGGCCTGTGCGATCCGCACGGTGGAGAAGATGAGCCGGATCCGGATCGACCACCACATCATCGTGGACTTCAGGGGCTTCAAGAACATGGTGGACGCGGTGCACGGCGTGCAGCTCTGCCTGGTCCGGCCGATCGAGGACGACGAGGCGCACGTGTCGCTGCCGGCCGGGTGGCAGACGTTGGACGGCGAGGCGGCGCTGGGTTACGTGCGGGCCCGCAAGAGCCTGGGCGACGGCAGCGACACCCAGCGGATGGCGCGCCAACAGCAGTTCCTGGGTGCTCTGGTGAAGAAAGTGCAGAGTAATGGTGTGCTGCTCAATCCGATGCGGCTGTATCCGGTGATGGATGCCGCGACGAGTTCGCTGACCACTGATGCCGGGCTGGCTTCGCTCCGGGGTTTGTACGAATTGGTCCGCAGTATGCGTGGCATTCCCACCGCACATGTGCAGTTCCTGACCGTGCCGCGTACCGAGTACCGCTACGACCCGAATCGCGATGAGCTGGTGCAGCCCGACGCGGACCGGCTCTTCGAGCGGCTGCGCAATGATCAGCCGGTGGCGGTGGTGCCGCAGCCCCCCGCCCGGGCCGTGGACGACAAGGTGGCCGGCGACCGGCGGGGCGGGCGGGCGGCGCCCACCGCGAGTCCGCCGCCGGCCTTTCCCGGGAGTACCGCGGAACACGGCGCCTGCCAATAAAAAAGCCGCAAAGGGCGGCGGCGCCCCGTGAAGGGAATGGGCGGATTGCCCAGTTGTAGGGAAGTGGAATTTGTCACGGGCGTCGCCCCACGTTGAACTGGGCGGATAGTGTGAGCGATCCGGTCCGCTCGACCAGCCGACCGATGACCCTTGTCCATTGACTGTTGACTGTTGACCGAGCACCGAACCAGCTAAGACACGATCGACCGACCGAGCGCCTTGAGGGGATGGCGCCGCGTGGTACCGACGGAGGACTCAAGGCACCGTGGACGCGCAAGGCCGTGGGCAGGCGGACGACAACAACGTCGATCCCGCCGATCAGTGGGTGTTCAATCCGAACACCGGCAACTACGAGTTGCGGCTTGACCCGGCGGGTCAGGCCCCGGCTCGGCCCGCCGACCGCAAGGCGCCCGGCAGACGTTCCGCGCGCAATCCCCGTGCGGGGGGCGGTGACACGGACACCCGTCCGCTGCCGGTCCAGCGTGGTCGGGGCGCGGACGACGACGAGCCCGCCGAGCCCGCCGAGGGCGGCCGGGCGGCGCGCCGGGCGGCCGGCCGGGCCGGGACCGCGGCGGCGGCCGGGGCCGGGGCCGCGGCGAGCCGCCGCAAGCCCAAGCCGAAGAAGTCGGGCAAGCGGAAGTTCCTGTACTGGACGGCCGGTGTGGTGGGCTTCGTCCTGGTGGCCGGCTGCGGCACCGCGTTCGTGATCTACCAGCAGCTGGACGGCAACATCAAGAAGGTCGACGTCGGCGAGGAGAACTCGGCGGTCACCGACGGCCCGGTGAACCTCCTGATCATCGGCACCGACGCGCGCACCGGCAAGGGCGACACCGGCTACGGCGACTCGGGCAGCGTCGGGCACGCGGACACCACGATCCTGATGCACGTGTCCAAGGACCGGACCAACGCCACCGCGCTGAGCATCCCGCGCGACCTGATCACCGACATCCCGGACTGCCCGACGAAGCAGCCGGACGGCTCGACGAAGGTCGTCCCGGGCCAGCAGCACGTGCGGTTCAACACCAGCCTGGGCCAGGAGGGCCGGGACCCGGGCTGCACCTGGCGGACCGTCGAGAAGCTGACCGGGGTGAAGATCAACCACTTCATGATGGCGGACTTCAACGCCGTCAAGGACCTGTCCGACGCGGTGGACGGCGTCGAGGTGTGCGCGGCCAAGGACATCAACGACCCGAAGTCGCACCTGAAGCTGACGGCCGGCCGCCACGTCGTCAAGGGCGAGCAGGCGCTGGCGTTCGTCCGGACCCGGCACTCGGTGGGCACCGGCAGCGATCTGAGCCGGATTCAGCTCCAGCAGCAGTTCATCGGGTCGCTGATCCGCAAGCTGAAGTCCAGCGCGTTCGGCAGCCCGAGCAAGCTGCTGGACGTCGCGCAGGCGGCGACCAAGGCGCTGACGGTGGACACCGGTATCGGCACCGCGAGCAAGCTGCTGGACTTCGGCAACGACCTGAAGAAGGTCGATCTCAACAAGATCACCTTCGCCACCGTCCCGGTGCTGGACAACCCGCGGGACAAGGCCACCGTCGTCCTGGACACGGCCAAGGCCGACCCGCTGTTCAAGATGGTGCAGCAGGACCACACGCTGGCCAAGGGCGCCGGCAAGGACAAGGGCGGCAAGAGCGCGCCGGTCAAGAAGGCCCCACCGGAGCTGGTCCGGGTCGATGTCACCAACGGGGGCGGGCCGTTCGGCGCGGCCCAGGAGACCGTCGACTGGCTGCAGAACACCAAGGGCGCCCGGCTGTCCACGAACGCCGGCAACGCCCCGGAGAAGCTGTCCGCGACCCGGCTGGAGTACGCGCCCAACCAGGCCGACCAGGCCGCCACGTTGGCCGAGTGGATGGGTCTGCCCAAGAGCGCGTTGAAGAAGACCGGCGCGGACGCCGGTCCGCGGGTCCCGATGAAGCTGGTGCTCGGCAAGGACTTCACGGCACCGGGTTCACCGATCGAGGCGCCGACCGAAACCCCGGAGGGGGTTCAGCACGTCAATGCAGATGACAAGAACATCTGCGCGAAGTAACCCGGCGGGCCACTCGACAGGGAACGCCAACAGGGGCCCAACAGGGGACGCGGCGACAGCCGCCCCAGTGGAGCCGGTGCTTGCATCGGCTCCACTGGGGTCGGTGCTTGCACCGGGCGCCGAGCGCACCGGAACGGACACGGGGGGATTGCCGAATGCCGCAGAGCGGTGTGCGCGGTGACGGGCAGCGCCAGGAGCCGGAGCCGCAACGGCTGGGCTGGAAGGCCGGCGGCTTCGCGAACAAGGGGCTGCCGCCGGACGCGCCGGACTGGGCCGCCGACGGAGCCGTCGGCAGCCTCGCGTCCGACGCGGACGGTGGCCCGCCCGATGACGGGCCGACCGGCGGCCGCGCCCGGCGCCGCAAGGCCAACAAGGCCGACAAAGCCAACAAGGCCGCCAGGGCCGACGGTTCCGGCAAGGGCGGCAAGGGCCGCCGGGTGCTGCGCTGGACGGCGCTGGGCCTGGGCGTGCTCCTGGTGGCCGGGGCCACCGGCGGCTACCTCTACTACCAGCACCTGAACGCCAACCTCCGCAAGGAGGCGCTGGACCTCGGCCCGGGCGGGCTGAAGAAACCGGAGCCCAACGCGTTCGGGCAGACGCCGATGAACATCCTGCTGCTGGGATCGGACGGCCGGAACACCGAGAAGAACATCGAGCTGGGCGGGGCCCGCCAGGACGCGGACCGCAAACCGCTGGCCGACGTGCAGATGCTGGTGCACGTCAGCGCCGACCGCAGCAACATGTCGGTGATCTCCATACCCCGGGACACCCGGGTGGCGATCCCGCAGTGCACCGACCCCAAGGACGGCCACACCTACCCGGAGACCACCGCCGCCATCAACGAGTCGCTCCAGCACGGCGGTCCGGGCTGCACGGTCGCCACCTGGAAGGCACTGACCGGGATCTACATCGACCACTTCATGATGGTCGACTTCGCCGGGGTGGTGGACATGGCCGACGCGGTCGGCGGGGTGCCGGTCTGCGTCGACCGGAACGTCTACTCGCACGACAGCAAGGGCCACGGCAGCGGGCTGAAGCTGACCAAGGGCACCCACTCCGTCCAGGGCGTCCAGGCGCTCCAGTGGCTGCGCACCCGGTACGGCTTCGAGGACAACACCGACATCGGCCGGGCCAAGGCCCAGCACATGTACATGAACTCGATGATCCGTCAGCTCAAGCAGGGCACCAAGCTCACCGACCCGGTGCAGCTGCGGGACCTGGCGGAGGCCGCGACCAGCGCGCTCACCGTCGACGAGGGGCTCGGCTCGGTCAAGAAGCTCTACGACCTGGGCGGCGACCTCCAGCGAGTGCCCACCCAGCGGATCACGATGATCACCATGCCCTGGGAGTACGGCCCCGGGGAGCGGTACGTCGTCCCCAGGCCCGGTGACGCGGAGGCCACCTTCGGGATGCTGCGCGGCGACGTGGCACTGGACGGCAAGGACACCACGAAGAAGCCGGAGCCGGCCCCCTCGCCGTCAACTCCCAAGGACAAGCTGGCCGTTGTCGTCCAGAACGGCACCGACGGCGCACGTGGACCGGCCGGCGGCCGGGCGAACGACATCCAGGAGCGGCTGGTCGCGCTCGGCTACGCCGGCGCGCGCACCGACTCCCGGCTGACCAGTCAGGCCGACACCGCCCTGCTCTACAAGGGCGCCGCCCAGCGGGGCGACGCGCTGGCGCTCGCCAAGGCGCTGGGGCTGCCCGGCGGCTCGGTGCGGGAGTCGTCCTCGGTCAGCACGATGCGGCTGGTGGTCGGCGAGGACTGGCGGACCGGCACGGAGTTCCCCGCGGCGTCCGGCGCGGGCGGCGGGGCGTCCGCGCACCGGGCCCCGAAGAGCGCGGACCCGCTGAACGCCGAGAAGGACTCCTCGGCCTGCATGAAGGTCAATCCGCAGTACACGTTCTGACCCGCCGGGACCTGCGGCAGGGGGTGCGCGCCACCGGGCGCGCACCCCGTGGCGGCTACTCCGCGACCGGGGCCGGGGTCTGCACGGCCGGCCGCCGGCTGGCGATGACCTTGCGCGCGAGGGCGCGCGGGCTGGTGAGGAAGCCGACGCCCCACGACATGTGCATGGTCGCCAGGGCGACGGGGATCTGGGCGCGGGCCTTCAGCGAGAGCCCCTTGCCGGCCGGCAGCGAGCCCGCGGTGATCGCGGCCAGATAGCCGGCCGGGACGACCAGGCCCCAGGGGGTGACGGCCGCGCCGACGACCAGGCCCGCCGCGATGGCGCAGACCGCGGTCGGCGGGGCGAGGTAGCGCAGGTTGATCGACCCGGAGTGGTAGCGGGCGACGACGTGCCGCCACTTCCCGTAGTCCTTGTACTGCTTGGCCAGCGCCTTGATGCTGGGGCGCGGCCGGTACTGGACCTTCAGCTCCGGCGAGAACCAGACGCCGCCGCCGGCCTCCCGGATGCGGAAGTTCAGCTCCCAGTCCTGGGCGCGGATGAACTCCACGTTGTAGCCGCCCTGCTGCTCCAGCACCTCGCGTCGGAAGACACCGAGGTAGACCGTCTCGGCGGGGCCGGCCGTGCCGCCGGTGTGGAAGGCGGCGTTGCCCACACCGATCTTGGAGGTCATGGCGGCGGCCACCGCCTCCTCCCAGGCGTTCTCGCCCTCGGCGTGCATGATGCCGCCGACGTTGGCCGCGCCGGTCTCCGCAAGGAGGCGCACGGCGGTGGCGATGTAGTTCGGCGAGAGCATGCCGTGGCCGTCGACGCGGACGACGACGGGGTGCCGGGACGCCTTGATGGCGGCGTTCAGCGCGGCGGGGGTGCGGCCGGTGGGATTGGGCACGGTGTGCACCCGGGGGTCCTCGCGGACCAGTTCCGCGGCGATCTCGTCGGTGCGGTCCGTGGACGGGCCGAGGGCGATCACCACCTCCATCTCGCCGGCGTACTCCTGCGCCAGGATGTGCCGGACCGCGTTGCGCAGGTGACGTTCCTCGTTGAGCACCGGCATGATCACGGAGACGGCCGGGAGCTGCTGCTGGGGCATGGTTCCTCGGGGGTACGGCCCGCGGCGAGCCGCCATGGGGAGGGCGGCAGCGCCCGCCGGGAGACTGCGGTATTCCGCCTCACGGTACCGCGAACGGGGGACGCCCTCGGACGGCAACCGGGTGGCCGGGCAGCGTTCGCCCGGTGTGTGGCGTTTTGATGCAGATCATATGGGCTTACGGTGACCCGGTCCGTTCCGTGACAGGCCCCGCGCCGCGGCCGTCGGGCACCGCCCGGGCCCGTCCCACCCGGCTCCGCCGCCCTGTCCCCGTCCACCGCGGAGGTGGCCTGTGACCGCGCCGTCCCCCTCCTCCCGCACCGTCCCGGGCCGGCGTCCCCGGCGGTCCCGACGACGCCGGGAGCGCCGGCGTCGCCCGGAGCCGCGCTGGGGACTGCGGATCAGCGCCGCGGCGACCGCCCTGCTGCTGTCCGCGAGCGGTGTGGGGCACGCCATGGTCACCGACGTGGAGACCGGGATCGGCCGGGTGGACGCCTTCCAGGGGATCAGCGACCGGCCCGGGGACGGCGCCGGGCTGACCTTCCTGGTCGTCGGCACCGACGGCCGGGAGAAGCTGACCGACGAGGAGAAGCAGCGGTACCACCTGGGCGGCGAGCCCTGCCACTGCACCGACACCCTGATGCTGGTGCACCTCTCCGCCGACCGGAGCCGGGCCAGCGTCGTCAGCCTCCCCCGCGACTCGTACGCCGAGGTGCCCGCCCACCAGGACGCCGACGGCCGGCGCCACCCCCGGCACGCGCTCAAGCTGAACGCGGCCTACGCCGAGGGCGGCGCCAACCTGACCGTGCGCACCGTCGAGCACATGACCGGGGTGCACATCGACCACTACCTGGAGGTCGACTTCACCAGCTTCATGCGGACCGTGGACGCGGTCGGCGGGGTGGAGGTCTGCACGGTGCGCCCGCTCCGGGACCGCTACTCGGGGCTGGACCTGCCGGCCGGGACCTCGCGGCTCAACGGCGGCCAGGCGCTCCAGTACGTCCGCTCGCGGCACGTCGACGCCTCCGCCGACCTGGGCCGGATGCAGCGCCAGCAGCGTTTCCTGGCCGCGCTGCTGGACCGGATCACCTCGTCCGGGGTGCTGATGAACCCGGTCCGCTTCAAGGCGGTCGCGGACGCCATGCTCCGGTCCGTGCGGGCCGACGACGGCTTCGGCGCGGGCGATCTGGCCGATCTGGCGCAGGCGATGCGCGGCTTCGGCCCGGCGTCGTCGGAGTTCGCCTCGGTGCCGCTGCGGGGCGAGGCCGAGAACGTGCCGGGGCTGGGCTCGACGGTGCACTGGGACCCGGTCCAGGCGCCGAAGCTGTTCCGGGCGCTGCGCGAGGACCGGCCGTTCGCGCCCCGCCCGGAGCACGCGGCGCCGCCCGCCACGCTCGTCGACGTCCCGCCCGAGCGGGTCCAGGTGCGGGTGAAGAACGGCACCGGGCGGCACGGGCTGGCCGCCCGGGTCACCCGGGAGCTGCACGACACCGGCTTCGCCACCACCGGCGCGCCCGGCGACTCCGCGCCGGGCGCGGTGCCGCACACGGTGATCACCTACGACCCGCACTGGAACCGGTCGGCGCGCTCGCTGGCCGCCGCGCTGCCCGGTGCCCGGCTGCGCCCGGCGGCCGGACTCGGGCCGACGCTGCGCGTGACCGTCGGGGCGGACTTCCGGGCGGTGCGACCGGTACGCGCCGAGGAGCCGACCCCGGCCCCCGGCACCCTCGCGGCGATCACCGGCGACCAGGCGGTGTGCCGATGACCGTGCCCGCGCCCCGCCGCACCGCCGCGGGGCCGCCGCCGGCCGGACCGGACCGCCGGCTGCGCGCGGGCCGGACCGCGGCGGCGGTCGCGCTGCTGGCGCTGCTCGCGGCGACCGCGGCGGCGGCCCCGGCGGCCCCGACCGCGCCGGCCGGCTGCGGCGTCCTGGTCCGCGGCCGGCTGTGTCTGCGCGGCCCGGTCGGCGCGACCGGCCTCTACACCGCCGTCTACCAGCGGGACGAACCGGTGCTCGGCGAGCTCACCATCCGGCTCGGCTACCAGCGCAAGAACTCCCGGATCACCGCGTTCCCCGGCTGGTTCGGCACCGGGCGGACGCACGGCGGCACGCTCCGGCTGAGCGGCCGGGTGGAGATGCTGCCGGACGAGTGCATCCGGGGCGTGATGGAGCACACCGCGACGGTCTTCGTCACCAAGTGGAGCTGCGACTGACGCCGGGCCGTCCGGTGTCCGGAAAGGTGTGTGCGAGATGTGGCAGATCGTCCTGGCCCTCACCCCGGCCATGGTGGTGCTCTTCGTGCTCGGTTGGCTGGCGTTGGCCGTGGGGTTGGCGCTGTGGTCGCTGCGGGCCCCGCACCGGCACGCCCCGCGCACCGCGGCCCGGGTCCTGTTGGCGGCCTGGGTGCTGCTGATGCTGGTGGTGACCCTCACCCCCACCCAGCCGATCGGCTCCGCCGACGCGACGTTCTGGTGGCGTCCGGGCGGGGGGCTGCTGGAGCTGGGCGCGCAGCTGGAGCCCGGGGAGGTGGCGCTGCTGGTGCGGCGGCAGATCGCCGGCACCGCGCTGTTCCTGCCGGTGCCGCTGCTGCTGCGGTTCGCCGCGCCCCGGTGGTCGGCCGCCGGCGCGTTCCTGCTCGGGGTGGGCCTGAGCGTCGCCATCGAGGTGGCGCAGCTGCTGATGCGGGCGGGGCGGGTGGCCGACATCGACGATGTGCTGTGCGCGGCGGCCGGGACCGTCGTCGGGGCGGCGCTGGCGCTGCTGGCGAAGGGGGCGGCGGTGGCGCTCCACCGCCGGGCGCGGTCCGGCCGGACGGTCCGGGCCGCCGCGGCGCCCGCGCCCGAGGAGGCGTGAGGGCCCGCCCCGGACCCGCGGGCGCCCCCTCAGGTGTCGTCGAGCCCCTCGGCGGCGCGCCGCTCCCGCAGCTCCTTGATGGCGCGGCGGCGGGCCAGCCGGTGCGTCCGGCGGATCTGGGCCTCCTGGTAGCGCCGCCTGTCGCGTTCGCTCTCGGGGACGACCGGCGGCACCGTGCGGGGCTTGCCGTGCTCGTCGACGGCGGCGAAGACGAGGTAGGCGGAGCCGACCTGCTGGGCGGGGGTGGATTCGTTCCAGCGCTCGGCCAGGACCCGGACGCCGATCTCCATGGAGGACCGGCCGGTCCAGTTGACCTGCGCCTTGACGTGGACGAGGTCGCCGACCCGGACCGGCTCCAGGAAGACCATCTCGTCCATGGACGCGGTCACCGCCGGGCCGCCGGAGTGCCGGCCCGCGACCGCCCCCGCGGCGTCGTCGACCAGTTTCATGATCACGCCGCCGTGCACCGTCCCGAGGAGGTTGGTGTCGTTGGCGGTCATGATGTGCGACAGCGTGGTGCGGGAGACGGAGGTGGGCTTGCCCGCAGGGGCGTCCTCCGGGGCGTGGGCGACGAGGTCGGTCATGCAGAACAGCGTAAGCCGGTGCCGTACGGGACCGTACGGCGCGGGCGGCGGGAGCGGGCCCGGGCGGTGTGAGACCGGTCTCGGCGCCGCGTGAGATACCTCTCCCGCCCTCCGCCGGAAACCATCCGGAATTCCTTGTTCCGATGGCGGCGCCCGGAATCGTCGGACCCTTCGCCGTATGGCCCGTTAGCGCTCCGTCGCTTTGCATCAGGTCTGCAACAGCCACGGCCCGATCCGGTACCCGCCCTATGGAGCTGCCCCCCGCGGCGTGCACACTTCCCCGTATGAATGAGTGGCCCCAAGGACGGTCCGGCGACCAGAGCGGCAACCGGTACGGACGCGGCAGCGGCAGCAACGAGCCGGAAGGTGCGCGCGCCATGCCGCACGTACGGCGCGACGCGGGCCCCGGCTACGGACGGAACGAGCCCCCGCTGCCGTCGTCGCTCTCCCCGCGCCGCGGCGGGAGCGTGCCGCCGCAGCAGTCCCAGGGCTACGACGACCACTACGACAGTGGCTACAACACCGGGCAGGTCTACGGCGGGGGCGGCGGCCGGGGCCGAAGCGGCGGCGGCGACGGGTACGGCGGCGACGGCTACGCCCGGCCGCGCCCGCGCTGGGGCCGCCGCATCAAGTGGACGCTGATCACCGTGGTCGTGGTGGCGCTGGTCGCCTCGGTCGGCACCTACTTCTGGGCGGACGGCAAGCTGCGCCGCGAGGTCGACCTGAGCAAGGTCATCGACCGCCCCGCGACCGGCGACGGCACCAACTACCTCATCGTCGGCACGGACAGCCGCGAGGGCATGACCGACGAGATGAAGCAGAAGCTGCACACCGGCGGGCCCACCGACGGCGGGCGCACCGACTCGATGCTGATCCTGCACGACGGCAGCAACGGCCCCACGCTGATATCCCTGCCGCGCGACTCCAACGTCGAGATCCCCTCGTACGTCGGCTCGACCTCCGGCAAGCAGTTCCCGGCACGCGGGCGGCACACCAAGCTGAACGCGACCTACGCCGAGGACGGTCCGGCCCTGCTGGTGCGCACCGTCGAGTACAACACCCACCTGCACATCGACCACTACGTCGAGATCGGGTTCGCCGGCTTCGCCAACATCGTCGACGCGCTCGGCGGCGTGGAGATGGACATCCCCCAGGCGTTCAAGGACAAGGACTCCGGCGCCGACTTCAAGGCCGGCACCCAGACCCTCACCGGCGCGCAGGCGCTGGCGTTCGTCCGGACCCGGCACGCCTTCGCCTCCCAGGACCTCCAGCGCACCAAGAACCAGCAGAAGTTCCTGGCCGCCGTCGCCAAGCAGGCCGCCACGCCGGGCACCCTGCTCAACCCCTTCAAGTTCTATCCGACGCTCGGCGCCGGCCTGGACACGCTGAAGGTGGACAAGGACATGAGCCTGTGGGACCTGGGCCAGATGTTCTTCGCGATGAAGGGCGTCACCGGCGGCGACGGCAAGTCGATGAACATGCCGATCTCCGGCAGCGTCGGCGGCAACCTCGTCTGGGACCAGGCCAAGCTCAAGCAGCTCGTCCAGCAGCTCAACAACGACGAGCCGGTCACCGTCTCCGGCAACTGACCGGACCGACGCCCTATGAGGAGGGGCCCCGACCGCGGTGCGGTCGGGGCCCCTCCTCATAGGGCGCGTGGGAGGCTCCGCCTTACGGCAGGTTCCTCGCCATGACGATCCGCTGCACCTGGTTCGTGCCTTCATAAATCTGCGTGATCTTGGCGTCCCGCATCATCCGCTCCAGCGGGTAGTCGCGGGTGTAGCCGTAGCCGCCGAGCAGCTGGACGGCGTCGGTGGTGATCTCCATGGCCGCGTCCGAGGCGTAGCACTTGGCCGCGGCGCCGAAGAAGGTCAGGTCCTCGCCCTTGCCGCCGGCCGAGACACGCTCGGAGCGGGCCGCCGCGGCGTAGGTGAGCTGGCGGGCCGCCTCCAGCTTCATCGCCATGTCGGCGAGCATGAACTGGACGCCCTGGAAGTCGCCGATCGGCTTGCCGAACTGCTTGCGCTCCTGGACGTAGCCCTTGGCGTAGTCCAGCGCGCCCTGGGCGATGCCGAGCGCCTGGGCCGCGATGGTGATGCGGGTGTGGTCCAGGGTCTTCATTGCGGTGGCGAAGCCGGTGCCCTCCGCGCCGATCATGCGGTCGGCGGGGATGCGGACGTTGTCGAGGTAGACCTCGCGGGTCGGGGAGCCCTTGATGCCGAGCTTCTTCTCCGGGGCGCCGAAGGAGACGCCCTCGTCGCCCTTCTCGACGACGAACGCCGATATGCCCTTGGAGCGCTTCTCGGGGTCGGTGACGGCCATGACCGTGTAGTACTCCGACACCCCGGCGTTGGTGATCCACCGCTTCACGCCGTTGAGGACGTAGTGGTCGCCGTCGCGGACCGCCTTGGTCTTCATCCCCGCCGCGTCGGAACCGGCGTCCGGCTCGCTGAGGCAGTACGAGAACATCGCGTCGCCCTTGGCGAGCGGCGCCAGGTACTTCTTCTTCAGCTCCTCGTCGCCGGAGAGGATCACCGGGAGCGAGCCGAGCTTGTTGACCGCCGGGATCAGGGACGACGAGGCGCAGACCCGGGCGACCTCCTCGATGACGATCACGGTCGCCAGCGCGTCGGCGCCGGCGCCGCCGTAGGACTCCGGCACGTGGACGGCGTGCAGGTCGTTGGCGACCAGCGCGTCCAGCGCCTCCTGCGGGAAGCGGGCCTCCTCGTCCACCGCGGCGGCGAACGGCGCGATCTTCGCCTCGGCGAGCGAGCGCACCGACTCGCGGAGCATGTCGTGCTCCTCGGACGGCCGGTACAGATCGAAATCAGCGGTTCCCGCCAAGGTCTCTCACTCCCCAGAGGTGCCGGTAGTGCTAACTACCGTTAAGTAACCCTTACTGAGAAGGGATTCTAGGGCGATCCCGGAGCCTCGGGTAGGTGAGGTTGCCGACAGTCCCCCCATGGGGCGGACCGCGGTCGGGGAGGGTGCGTTCCACGCGCGGATATGCTCGGTCAGCACCGCAATCCGCCAGACGTCTGGAGCCCCGCACATGGCCCTCAAGATCACCGTGATCGGCACCGGCTACCTCGGTGCCACCCACGCCGCCGCCATGGCGGAGCTGGGTTTCGAGGTGCTGGGCCTGGACGTGCAGCCGGAGAAGATCGAAATGCTCCGCCGGGGCGAGGTCCCGATGTACGAGCCGGGCCTGGAGGAGCTGCTGCGCCGCCATGTCGCCGGCATCGAGGGCTCCACCGGCCGACTGCGCTTCACCACCTCCTACGAGGAGGTCGGGGCCTTCGGCGACGTCCACTTCGTCTGCGTGAACACTCCGCAGAAGCACGGCGAGTACGCCTGCGACATGTCCTACGTCGAGGCCGCCTTCGACGCGCTGGCACCGCACCTGACCCGGCCCGCGCTGGTGGTCGGCAAGTCGACGGTGCCGGTGGGCAGCGCGGCCCGGCTCGCGCGGCGGCTGACGGCCGCCGCCCCCGCCGGCGCCGACGCCGAGCTGGCCTGGAACCCGGAGTTCCTGCGCGAGGGCCTCGCCGTCCAGGACACCCTCCACCCGGACCGGATCGTGGTCGGCGTGGCCGGCGAACGGGCCGAGGCGCTGCTCCGCGAGGTGTACGCCACCCCGATCGCCGAGGGCTCCCCGTTCGTCGTGATGGACTACCCCACCGCCGAGCTGGTCAAGACCTCCGCCAACTCCTTCCTCGCCACCAAGATCTCGTTCATCAACGCCATGGCCGAGGTGTGCGAGGCCGCCGACGGCGACGTGGTGAAGCTGGCCGAGGCGATCGGCCACGACGAGCGGATCGGCAAGAAGTTCCTGCGGGCCGGCATCGGCTTCGGCGGCGGCTGCCTGCCCAAGGACATCCGGGCCTTCATGGCCCGCGCCGGCGAACTCGGCGCCGACCAGGCGCTGACGTTCCTGCGCGAGGTCGACTCGATCAACATGCGGCGCCGCGGCCACATGGTCGAGCTGGCCCGGAACGCGGTCGGCGGCAGCTTCCTCGGCAAGCGGGTCGCCGTCCTCGGCGCGACCTTCAAGCCGGACTCCGACGACGTCCGCGACTCGCCCGCCCTCAACGTCGCCGGCCAGATCCACCTCCAGGGCGGCCAGGTCACCGTCTACGACCCCAAGGGCATGGTGAACGCCCAGCGCCTCTTCCCGACCCTGGGGTACGCGGAGAGCGCTCTGGAGGCGGTGCGCGGCGCGCATGTCGTCCTGCACCTGACGGAGTGGCGCGAGTTCCGCGAGCTGGACCCGGCGGTACTGGCCGAGGTCGCCACCGAACGCCGCGTCCTCGACGGCCGCAACGCCCTCGACCCGGCCCTGTGGCGCAAGGCCGGCTGGACGTACCGGGCGCTGGGCCGCCCGAACGCGTAACCGCCGCGGCCGGCCCCCACCGGCCCGCTTCCCACCCACGACGACGGGAGGGGACGGGCCGGAGGGGCGACCGAGAACGCGGAAGGCCCTAGCCGAGCGTCATGTTCGACGGTCCCCGGCGGCCCTGCTCGTCCCGGGCGACGTCCTCCGCCCCGCGGAGCACCCGTACCGCGTTCTGCCACGTCAGCTTCGCCAGGTCGGCCGCCGACCATCTGCGGTCCAGGAGTTCGGCCAGGAGATTCGGGTAGCTCGCGACGTCGGCCAGGTCGGAGGGGGTGAAGGCGGTGCCGTCGTAGTCCCCGCCGATGCCGATGTGGTCGATGCCGGCGACCTCGCGCATGTGGTCGAGGTGGTCGGCGACGGTGGCCGCGGTGGCCATCGGCCGCGGGTTGGCGGCCTCGAAGGCGCGCTGGACGGCCATGCCCCGCTCGGTGGTGTCGAGGTGGTGCAGGCCGTGGGCGCGCATGTTCTCGTCGGCGCGCAGCGTCCATGCGACCGCGGCGGGCAGCACGAACTTCGGGACGAAGGTGGCCATCGCGACGCCGCCGTTGGCGGGCAGTTGGGCCAGCACGTCGTCGGGGATGTTGCGCGGGTGGTCGCAGACCGCGCGGGCCGAGGAGTGCGAGAAGAGCACCGGCGCGGTGCTGACCCGGAGGGCGTCGCGCATGGTGTCGGGCGAGACGTGCGAGAGGTCGACGAGCATCCCGCAGCGGTTCATCTCGCGGACGACCTCTTCGCCGAAGGCCGACAGGCCGTGGTGGCGCGGTGCGTCGGTCGCCGAGTCCGCCCAGTCGTTGTTGTCGTTGTGGGTGAGCGTCATGTAGCGGACGCCCAGGGCGTGGAAGGCCCGGAGGGTGGCCAGCGAGTTGTTGATCGAGTGACCGCCCTCGGCCCCCATGAGGGAGGCGATGCGGCCCTCGGCGCGGGCCGCCTCCATGTCGTCGGCGGTGGCCGCCGGGCGCAGATCGGCTGCGTAGCGCGCGGTCAGCTGACGTACTGCGTCGATCTGTTCCAGGGTGGCGCTGACGGCGTGGTCGCCGGTGTAGTCGGAGCGTACGTACACCGACCAGAACTGTGCGCCGACGCCGCCGGCCCGCAGCCGGGGGATGTCGGTGTGCAGGTGGGCGCTCTGGTCGGTGGCGACGTCGCGCCGGTCGAGGTCGTAGCGGACCTGTTCGCGCAGCGCCCAGGGGAGGTCGTTGTGGCCGTCGACGACCGGCCAGCGGGCGAGCAGCTCCAGCGCGGCCTCCCGCGCGGTGGTCACTTGCCGCTCCCGAAGCCGAAGCCGGCGGACCCGGCGACCTTGTTGCGCAGCCGCTTGCCCTTCTCGGTGGCCTGGTCGTTGAGGTCCTGCTGGAACTCCCGCATGCGGGCGAGGAGTTCGGAGTCGTGGGCGGCGAGCATCCTGGCGGCGAGCAGTCCGGCGTTGCGGGCGCCGCCGACCGAGACCGTGGCGACCGGCACGCCGGCCGGCATCTGCACGATGGAGAGCAGGGAGTCCATGCCGTCCAGGTACTTCAGCGGGACCGGGACGCCGATGACCGGCAGCGGGGTGACGGAGGCCAGCATGCCGGGCAGGTGGGCGGCTCCCCCGGCGCCGGCGATGATCGCCTTCAGGCCGCGGCCGGCCGCCTGCTCGCCGTAGGCGATCATCTCGTGCGGCATGCGGTGGGCCGAGACCACGTCGACCTCATAGCCGATCTCGAACTCGTCCAGGGCCTGGGCGGCGGCCTCCATGACGGGCCAGTCGGAGTCGGAGCCCATGACGATGCCGACGAGGGGGGTCGCGGGAGAGCTCATTCGGTGATCGTTCCTCGCAGGTAGCCGGCGGCGTGTGCGGCGCGCTCACGCACATCCGCCAGGTCGTCGCCGTAGGTGTTGACGTGCCCGACCTTGCGGCCCGGCTTCACGTCCTTTCCGTACATGTGAATCTTCAACTGCGGATCGCGGGCCATGCAATGCAGGTACGCCGCATACATGTCGGGGTAGTCACCCCCGAGGACGTTGGCCATCACCGTCCAGCGGGCGCGCGGGCGGGGGTCGCCGAGCGGGAGGTCGAGGACGGCCCGGACGTGGTTGGCGAACTGCGAGGTGATCGCGCCGTCCTGGGTCCAGTGGCCGGAGTTGTGCGGACGCATGGCCAGCTCGTTGACGAGGACCGCGGGCGCGCCGTCGGCGTCCCGGACCTCGAACAGCTCGACCGCGAGGTGGCCGACGACGCCGAGCTCGTCGGCGATCCGCAGGGCGAGCTGCTGGGCGTGGGTGGAGAGCTCGTCGGAGAGGTCGGGGGCCGGCGCGATCACGGTGTCGCAGACGCCGTCGACCTGGACGGACTCCACGATCGGGTAGGCGACGGCCTGGCCGTGCGGGGAGCGGACCACGTTGGCGGCCAGCTCGCGGACGAAGGGGACCTTCTCCTCCGCCAGGACGGGCACGCCGGCGAGGAACGGCTCGGCCGCCTCCTTGGAGGATCGCACGAGCCAGACGCCCTTGCCGTCATAGCCCCCACGGACGGTCTTGAGGATCACGGGGAACCCGTCCGACCCGTCACCCCGGCCCTCGCTCGCGAAGCGCTCCACGTCGGCCGGGTCGGAGACGATGCGGTGCCGTGGGCAGGGCACGCCGATGGCGTCCAGCTTCGCCCGCATCACCCCCTTGTCCTGGGCGTGCACCAGCGCGTCGGGGCCGGGCCGGACGGGAATGCCCTCGGCCTCCAACGCCCGCAAGTGCTCGGTGGGAACGTGCTCGTGATCGAAGGTGATCACATCGCAGCCACGGGCGAACGCGCGCAGGGTGTCCAGATCGCGGTAGTCGCCGATGACGACATCGCTGACCACCTGAGCCGCCGAGTCCTGCGGGGTGTCACTGAGGAGCTTGAACTTGATGCCGAGGGGGATACCCGCCTCGTGGGTCATACGGGCGAGCTGACCGCCACCGACCATGCCGACTACCGGGAACGTCACGCCCCCAGGGTAGCCGCCCGGTAGTCGTGCACCCGACCCCGGCTTGGAGGATCATCCGAGAGCTGGCGTTCGAGGGTGATCGGAAGAGTCCACAACCGCGGTGAGGTACCGGACCGGGCCGAGGGCCCCTCCCGGCAGTGGCCGGGGAGGCGCCCGGCCCCGGCCCGGCGATAGGGGGAGGCCGCATGGAGAGCGGCGACATAACGAGGAACTCCCGGGCGCTGGTGACCGTGATGGCCGTCCTCGCCCTGCTGATCGCCCTGTACTCGGTGATCGACCAACTGACCGGGCCCGAGGAGTACGGCCCCGGCGACACCGAGATCGTGGTGTCCGCCGGCGACCGCTTCACCATCGACGTGCCCGACGACCCCGGCGACGGCCGCCATTGGATCGTCGCCGCCCCGCGACCGGATCCGGCCGTTCTGCGGACCACCGGATGGGAGTCCCCGGGTGCCCTCGGTGCGCCGGAGAACGCCGCCCCCGCCGCCGGCGGGCGCCTGACCCCCACCCCCGGCACCCGCGCACTGGGCTTCGAGGCCGTCCGCCCGGGCCGTACCGACCTGCGGCTGCTGCACTGCCTGCGGTGCGCGACGGGGGCGGCGGACGAGCCGGGCGCCGGCGTCCTCAATTTCCGGATCACGGTCGGCTGACGGGCGGTCGCGGCCCGCTCCGTGGCCGCGACATGGCCATGACGTGGCCGCGACATGGCCGCTTCCGTGCGCGGTGGTGCGGGATGGACCGCCCGTACACCGCCGTTCAACCGGCGTGGTTAGCATGAGGGCCTACCGGGTCGCCGGCCCGCCTACCGCCCACAACGGGGAGCTGAACGATCACCATGAGTGAACCGAGCGCGCTGCGGTCGCGACTGGAGGCGCTCACCCGGGAAATAGTGAAGTTCGGTGCCGTCGGCGGCGCCGGCGTCGTGGTGAACTTCGCGGTCTTCAACCTCGTCCGGCACCTGACCGAGCTCCCCGTCGTCCGGGCGAGCATCGTGGCGACGGTGGTCGCCACCGGCACCAACTACGTCGGCTACCGCTACTTCGCCTACCGGGACCGCGACAAGCACGGCCGGACCCGTGAGCTGACGCTGTTCCTGCTCTTCAGCGTGGTCGGCCTGGTCATCGAGAACGGCATCCTCTACGCGGCGACCTACGGGTTCGGCTGGGACAGCCCGCTCCAGAGCAACGTCTTCAAGTTCCTGGGCATCGGGATCGCCACGCTCTTCCGCTTCTGGTCGTACCGCACCTGGGTCTTCCGGGCACTGCCCGCCCGGGAGGCGGTGGAGACCGCCGAGTCGTTCCTGACGGACGACTCCCCACTGCCGAGCGGCGCCTCCCGGAAGTAGGCCCCGCCGTCGCGACAGGTCGTCGCGGCAGGGCTCCGGGCTCACTCCTCGGTGGGCTCGCCCTCCCGGGCCAGGAAGAGCGCGAAGACCGGCGGGTGCTGCTGGAGGAGTTCCAGCCGACCGCCGTCCGCCTCGGCCAGATCGCGGGCGACGGCGAGCCCCAGACCGGTGGAGTTGCGGCCGGAGACGGTCCGTTCGAAGACCCGCGAGCCGAGGTCCGTCGGAACACCGGGGCCGGCGTCGGTGACCTCGACGACCGCCTGATTGCCGGTGACGCGGGTGCGCAGCGCGACCGTGCCGTCGCCGTGCATCAGGGAGTTCTCGATCAGGGTGGCCAGCACCTGGGCGACCGCCCCCGGGGTGCCGACGGCCCGCAGGCCCTTCTTGCCGGAGCGGACGATGGCCCGTCCGGCGCTGCGGTAGGCCGGGCGCCACTCCTCGATCTGCTGCTTGACGACCTCGTCCAGGTCGAAGGCGACCGCCGAGCCGGTGCGCGGGTCCCGGGAGTTGGTCAGCAGTCGCTGCACCACGTCGGTCAGCCGCTCCACCTGGGCCAGCGCGATGGTGGCCTCTTCCTTCACGGTGTCCGGGTCGTCGGTGAGGGTGATCTCCTCCAGCCGCATGGACAGCGCGGTCAGCGGGGTGCGCAACTGGTGGGAGGCGTCGGCGGCCAGCCGCCGCTCGGCGGTGAGCATCCGGGCGATCCGCTCGGCGCTGGCGTCCAGCACGTCGGCGACCCGGTCGAGCTCCTGGACGCCGTAGCGGCGGTGGCGGGGCCGGGGATCGCCGGAGCCGAGCCGTTCGGCGGTCTCGGCGAGGTCGGTGAGGGGGGCGGTGAGCCGGCGGGCCTGCCGGATGGCGAGCACCACGGCGGCCAGGATGGCCAGCAGCGCGACGGCCAGGATCACCAGCAGGGTCCGGCCGATCTCCGCGCTGACCGTGGAGCGGGACTCCTCGACCCGGACCCGCTCGCCGCGGTCGCCGTGCACCTCGGACTCGATCACGTCGCCGGCCGGCCGCTGCCCGATCTCGATCTTCGGCTTGCCGGGCACCTTGATCTCGGCGTAGCGGTGCGCGGTGATCTGCTCCGAGAGGATCTCCGGGGTGATCTTCTCGCCGCTGCCCAGCCGGCTCTCCACTATCCCGACCAGTCGGACCGCCTCGGACGCCACGCTCTCCTGCGCGCCGGACTGGATCGTGCGGGTCTCGACGATCACCAGGGAGACGCCGAAGACGGCGATGACGACGAGCACCACGGCGAGCGTGGAGTTGATCAGTCGGCGGCGCACGGGCCCCTAGCTCTTTTCGAAGCGGAAGCCGACGCCGCGGACGGTGGCGATGTACCGGGGGTTGGCGGCGTCGTCACCGAGCTTCTTGCGCAGCCAGGAGATGTGCATGTCCAGCGTCTTGGTGGAGGACCACCAGGTGGTGTCCCAGACCTCGCGCATCAGCTGGTCGCGGGTGACGACCCGGCCGGCGTCCCGCACCAGGACCCGCAGCAGGTCGAACTCCTTCGCGGTGAGCTGGAGTTCCTCGTCGCCCATCCAGGCGCGGTGCGACTCGACGTCGATCCGCACGCCGTGGGTGGCCGGCGGCTGCTGCGGCTCGGCGGTGGAGCCGCGGCGGAGCAGGGCCCGGACCCGGGCGAGCAGCTCGGCGAGCCGGAAGGGCTTGGTGACGTAGTCGTCGGCGCCGGCGTCCAGGCCGACGACGGTGTCCACCTCGTCGGCACGGGCGGTCAGCACCAGGATGGGGAAGGAGTGGCCTTCGTTGCGCAGGCGACGGCAGACCTCCAGACCGTCCATACCGGGCAGCCCCAGGTCCAGGACCACGAGGTCGATGTTGCCCTGGAGACCGGCGTCGAGCGCCGTCGGGCCGTCCTCACGCACCTCGACGTCGTAACCCTCGCGGCGCAGGGCGCGGGCGAGCGGCTCCGAGATGGACGCGTCATCCTCGGCGAGCAGTACACGGGTCATGGGCCGATGGTAGTCCGATGTACCGACGGCGAGGGGCGGACCAGCACGGATGGGCGACAGTGGGTCCGTTCCGCGCCCGCTCACGCGCCTGAGCCGGGGGCGCGCGGGCGTGGGCGTGGTCGCACGGACGGCTTCAAACGGTTCCCTGCACGAGTGTGAGCGTTCTCTCACCACTCCCCCGGGGCCGTCAAGCGGACGTATGGTGTCCGGAACGTCCAGCGCACAACCACCGGGACGATGGCGCAGAACTCGAAGCCATCGGTCCTTGTTGTGTGTGGGGCTGGTATCCCCAGCCCCTGACACAGTGAAAGACCTGTCGACCGGGTCCGCCGGCCGCGCTATCGCGGCACGGGGGCGTGGATCCCGGTGTTCGGCCTCCCGTCGACCCTCCTCGTGTGGGACGAACCTCCCGGACGTGGGGGGCGGGCGGGCGGCGCCGGTGCCGGTCATCCCCACACGGGCGCGCACCGACTCTCGGACGCGTCCCGAGAAGCAAGGAACCACCATGGCGTCCAGCCTGACGAAGGATGCTGCCCAGCAGGGAACCCCTGCCAACGGCGGCAAGACCTTCTTCGGCCACCCCCGCGGCCTGGCCCCTCTCTTCATGACCGAGATGTGGGAGCGCTTCAGCTATTACGGCATGCGCTCCCTGCTCGTGATCTACCTGATCTCCGGCGGTCCGGACGCCGAAACGGGCGCCCAGGGCGGCGGTCTGGCCATGAAGGCGGCCACCGCCTCGGCCATCTACTCCATCTACGTGGCGATGGTCTATCTGCTGGCCATGCCCGGCGGCTGGATCGGCGACCGTATCTGGGGACCGCGCAAGACCGTCGCCATCGCGGCGGGTGTCATCATGACCGGCCACCTGGTGCTGGCCGTGCCGGGGCAGGCCGGGTTCTTCGCGGGTCTGGCGCTGGTCGCCGTGGGCTCGGGCCTTCTGAAGGCCAACATCTCGACGATGGTCGGCCACCTCTACGACGGTCCCCAGGACCCGCGCCGGGACGGCGGCTTCACCCTCTTCTACATGGGCATCAACATCGGTGCCTTCGCGGCGCCGCTGGTGATCGGCACCGTCGGCCAGAGCGTCAACTGGCACCTGGGCTTCGCGCTGGCCGCGGTCGGCATGGCCCTGGGTCTGGTGTCGTTCCTGGTCGGTACCCGCCACCTCAGCCCGCAGTCCAGCGTCGTGCCGACCCCGCTGCAGGCCGAGGAGCGCGCCATGTGGCTGCGCAAGGGCCTGATCTGGGTCGCCGCCGCCGCGGTCTTCTACGGCGTGGTCGGCTTCACCGGCCACTTCACCCTGGACTGGGCGCTGATCCCGCTCGCGCTGCTCGGCCTGATCATCCCGATCACGGTGCTGGGACGCATCAAGCGCGACAAGGAACTGACCGACACCGAGCAGACCAAGGTCAGCGGCTACATCTGGTTCTTCGTGGCCGCCGCGGTGTTCTGGATGATCTTCGACCAGGCGGGCTCGACGATGTCCGTCTTCGCGGAGAAGAAGACGAACGGCCAGGTCTTCGGGATGGACTTCCCGTCGTCGTGGTTCCAGTCCGTGAACCCGCTGTGGGTCATGGCGCTCGCCCCGGTCATCGCCTGGGTGTGGATGTGGCTGGCGCGCCGCGATCGCGAGCCGAGCACCACGGTGAAGTTCTCCATGGCGATGTTCTTCATCGGCGCCTCGTTCGCCGTCTTCATCATCCCGATGCTGATGGCCTCGGACGGCACGAAGGTCAGCCCGATGTGGCTGCTGTCCATCTACATGATCCAGACCATCGGCGAGCTGTGCCTGTCCCCGGTCGGCCTGTCGGTGACCACCAAGATGGCGCCGCAGAAGTACGCCAGCCAGATGCTGGGCGTGTGGTTCCTCGCCGTCACCGCGGGCGACTGCATCACCAGCCTGCTCTCCACCGCCGGCGCGGACCTGAGCGGTCCCCCGGTGCTGGCCGCCGAGGCCGGGCTGGCGGTGCTGGCCGGTGTCGCGGTGTGGCTGAGCCGCAAGAAGATCGTCGCGCTCATGGGCGACGTCCGCTGATCGGTCCCCGACAGGGGAGTCAGGGCCCGGCACGCTGGTTGCGTGCCGGGCCCTTCCGTATGCCGGGCCCTCGGTGTGCCGGGCCGTCGTGCCCCGGGCCGCGGGGTCAGCGGCGCGATCGCCGCGGGGTGAGGGTGAGTGCCGCGGCGCCGAGCAGGACGACGGTGCCGGCGAGCACGCCGAGGGCGGTCAGCGTGCCGTGGTCCGCCGCGCCGGTCTGGGCGAGGCCGCCGGCGCTGCCGCTGCCGCCGGACCCGCTGGCCGATCCGGCCGTGCCGCCCCCGGAGGAGGAGCCGCCGGCCGAGCCGCCCGAGGTGCCGCCGGGCTGGGCGGCGGTGTCCAGGGCGAGCGAGACCCCGGGGTCCTTCTCGGGGGTGCAGGTCGTGGTCGTCCCCAGGGCGTCGACGGTGAGGACGCCCGGGGTGAGCGTGGCCCTACCGGTGGCACCGGGCTTGTAGGTGCCCTTGAGGTCGGGGATCTCGATGGGCTGGCCGGCCTTGATGGGCCCGGCGTTGGTGGGGCCCTCGACCTTGACGGAGCCCTTGTCGGCGCCGCCCACCTTCACGTCCATCGACGGTTTGACCGAGCCCTTGGGGATGTCCGCCGGGCTGTCCATGACGGACTTGGCGAAGTGCACCGTCAGGTCGTAGCCGCCGCCCTTCTTCACACCGTCGATCTGGACCGGCGAGGTCGCCTTCTTGTCGCCGATGGGCGTCTTGCAGGCGTAGGGGACCTGCACCTCCTTGCCCTTGTACGCGGTGCCGTCGGGGTCGCCGCCGGTGCCGCCGGAGGAGCCGCCCGCGGTACCGCCGGTGCCGCCGGAGGTGCCCGCGCTGCTGCCGCCGGTGGTCGCGCCGCCGGAGCCGGTGCCCCCCGAACCGGTGCCCCCGGCGGTCGTCCCGCCGCTGTCCGAACCGCCGCTGCTGGTCCCGCCGCTGCCCGTGGTGCCGCCGGAGGAGCCGCCGCCGGCGGTGACCTTGATGGTGGCCGCCGCCTTCACCGCCTCCTTGGGCGCGCACTTGGTGTCGGTGGAGATCGGCTTGCTGACGTTGATGTTGTAGGCACCGGGCGTCAGCGTGACCTCTCCGGGCGCGGTGAGTTTCAGCGTGCCCTTCATGGCGGACAGCTTCATCGGGCTGTTCTTCGGGATCGGCGGGTTCTGCCGCGGTCCCTGCATCGCCAGATCGGCGGTCTGCGCCCCGGCGACCTTCAGCGTGCCGGTCGGCTGGACGGTGTCCTTGTCCAGGTCGAGGATGCCGGGGTTCTGGGAGGCCGCCTGGACGGTCGTCCAGACCACCTCGACCGCGTCGCCGACCTTGGCGGTCGCGGGGGCGCTGATCTCGACCTTGGTGGTGCCCTCGACGGGCGGCAGCCCCGAGATCGGCGGCGGCTGACACTCGGTCAGGTACGCCACCTCGGCGGCCTGGGCGGTCCCGGCGGTGGTGACCACCCCCGCCCCCGCGAGCATCAACGCGGCCGCCGCGGCGGTGACCGCTCTCCTGCGCTGCCCGGTCGGCCTCGTGGGCCGGGTCAACCTCATCAACGTCATCACGCGGAACCTTTCGACGGGGGTCGTTCGGTTGCTGTGGTGGACGGTGCGGTGTCCGGGGTGAACCACGGCAGTGCGGCGGTGCCGTCCGGCGCAGCGCCGGTGCCGGGTTCCCTGTCGTGCCGGTCCTTCTGCCGGCCCTTCGGCCGGTCGTCGTGCCGGTCGCCGTGCCGGCCGTCATTCCGGTCGCCGTGCTGGTCCCCGCCGGTGCGCCCGGGGCGGGCGGCGGCTCCCGGGCGGGGCGGGCGGACGCGGTCGACGACCGCCATCCCGATCCGGAACACCACCGTCGGGACGACCACGCACAGCAGCACCCAGAAGAGCGTCACGCCCCACGGCCGGCCGACCTCCCACGGCTGCTCGACCAGCAGTCTGCCGCCGTACTTGAGGGAGACCAGGTAGTCCCCGTGCGCCCCGGCGGCGAGCTCGACCGGGAGCCTGACCTCGGTCCGCCGCCCGGCGGGGACGGTCCCGCGCCACTGCTGGTCCTCCCACTTCGGCGCGAAGACGCCGTGCGAGGTGCCGACCTGGAAGATCGGGTCCTTGGTCGGCGTCGACCCCAAGTTGCCCACGGTGACGGCCAGTTCGCGCTGCGGCGGGGCACCGAACCAGGTGAGGAGTCCGCCGCTGCCGATCAGCCGGGGCTGTGCCAGGACGGCCAGCCGGCCGGCGCTGACGTCCTGCGGCAGCGGCGCGACCGGGTGCCCGGCCACCTTGAACGCGGCATCCGCGGCGGCCGCCGGGCCGGTCACGGTCGCCACGTGCACCACACAGGGGCAGGGCTTGGGCGGTTCGGCGACCGGCAGCGGCCTGCTGAACGCGCCCCGGTCGTCCGTGGTGACGGCCCGCCCGTCACCGTTGGCGCAGGAGTTGGTGCCGCCGATCATGTTCTGTCCGCAGATCAGCAGCGTCAGCAGGGTGTGCGGGCGCCAGCCCCGCCCGGTGACGGTGATGCTGCCGCCGGCACCCGCCTCCTTCCGGGAGACCGCCGCCGAGGGCGGGTCGCCGGCCGGCGCGGCGTGCGCCGCCGCCGCGGGCAGGACGGACGGCAGGACCGGGAGCAGGGCCAGGGCGAGGGCGGCGAGCAGGGCGGACGGGCGGTGCCGGCGCCCGGCCCGGCGGCCCGACCCGACGCGCGCACCGTTCCCGCCCGTCCCGTCCCGCGCCCCGTGCCCGCCGCCCGCGCCCTGCTCGCCCGTCTCGCCGTTCTCACCGTTCTCGCGGCTCTCACCGTTCACCCGCGCACCCCTGATCCCGTCCTCGCGACCGTCGTGGTGTCCGTCGCCCCGCCCGTCGCCGTCCCGCGCGCCGCCGTTCCGCCTGCCGTCGCCGCCTTCGCCCGGCTCGCCGTCGCTCCGTTCGCCTTCGGTGCGTCCGCTGCCGGTGCGTCCACTGCCGACGCATCCGCTGACGACGCGTTCCCCTGCGCCCCCTGCGCCCCCTTCGTTCCGTTCGTTCCGTTCGTCGTCGCGCTCGTCCGCCGTGTGCCGTCGGTCGGCCGCGGCCCGGGCCGGCGCGTCACCGCCCGTGCGTCCCCCGCGGCCGGCGCGTCTGCGGCGCCGCACCACCGCCCAGCCGCCCCCGCCCGCCGCCAGGAGGAGCGACAGCGCGCCGCCCGCGCCCCAGGGGGCGGCGGTGTACCGGGCGGTGGCGGTGTCCCGCGCGCCGCCCGCGGCGGTCGCGGTGAGCCGGACGTCCACCGCGTCCAGGGCCGGCGGATCGGACCAGGTCTCGGTCCGGTCGGCGCGGGCGCCGGGCGGCAGGACGTCCGGCAGGGTGCGGGCGGGCCGGCGCAGCAGCGGGCCGAAGAGGCCGTCGGCACGGACCTCCAGCCGCGGCCGGAGCGCGGTGTTCCCGCGGTTGACCAGGGTGTAGTGGATCAGCGCCGCGCTCCCCCGGCGGGTCACCGACACCTGCTCGACGGTGAGCGCGGACAGCGTGGGGCCGGTCACCCGCAGCCGTATCGGTATCCGGGTCCGCGCGCCGGGCGTCGTACCGGTGACGGTGAGTCCACCGGGACGGCCACCGGGGGCGGCGGTGTCCGGCACGGTCACGGTGAACGGCACGCTGGCCTGCGTCCGCGGCGGAACCGTCACCTCCGGGGTGCCGAAGGCGAGCCATCCGTCGACGCCGCCGTCGCCGGCCAGGCGCACGGTGAGCGGCCGGCCGGTCGGGTTGCGGACGGCCAGCCGGTCGGTGAGGGCGGTGCCCGGCGGGCCCTCCAGGTAGAAGGCCGTCCGGGCGGCCCCGGTCGGTGCGGCGGACCAGCCCGGCGCGGCGGCGGTCGGCGGCCCGGCCCGTGCCGCGGTGGGCGGCCGGGCCTCGGCCGCCGCGGGGCACAGCAGGACCGCGGCGACCGCGAGGGCCGCGCCGGTGGCCGCGGTGCGGGGACGGAACGGCATCGGCGGCTCCCGTCGGCCGTCTCAGACGCGTTGCTGACGGCGGGTCAGCCAGAGCACTCCGGCCGCGCCGGCCAGCAGGACGGTGCCGCCGAGGGTGCCCAGCGCGAGGGCGGAGTCCGCCGGTCCGGTCTGCGGCAGTTGGCCGCCGCCGGTCGAACCGCCCGCCGCCGCGGAGCCCCCGCTGCCGCCCGAACCACCGCCGCCCTTGACGTCCAGGGTCAGCGAGGGCTTGGGGTGGTTGCTCGGGGTGCAGGTGGTGGTGGTGCCCAGCGCCTTGATGGTGAGCGTGGAGGCGGTGAAGGTGACCTTCCCGCCGGCCTTCGGGGTGTACGTACCGCTCAGGTCGCTGATCTTGATCGGGGTGTTCGCGGGAATCGCCTGGTCGTTGGGCGGTCCGCTGACCTGCACGGTGCCGCTCTCCGCGCCGCCCAGCTGGATCAGCGCACTGGGCTTCATCGCGCCCTTGCCCAGTTCGACGGGGCTGGAGGAGACGCCCTTCTGGAACGACATCACGAGCTTGTACGCGCCCCCACTGGGCGTTCCCTTGATGTCGATGGGCGAGACCGCGCCCTTGTTGCCGATCGGCGTCTTGCACTGGTAGTTCACGTCGACGACCTCGGCGTGCGCGGCGGGCGCGGTGAACAGCACCGCGGATCCGGCCGCCGTCGCCGCGGCCACGGCCAGCCCGGCCGCCCGCCGCGGCCGCCTGCCGTGCTGTGCGTGGAAGCGGGCCACCTTGATTTCCCCTTCTTCGGGTTCGGCGCGCCGCCGGATATTACTGACGGCACATCAGATCGGGCGCTCAAGGTACGCCCGGGAGGTTGTCGAGGGAAGGCACCGCACAGCCCCGATACGAGGCATCGGCCGTATCCCGTCCGGCAGGGGCCCGGCCCCCGCCCCGAACGGCCCCGGAAACGACATGGCGCGGGCCCATGGGCCCGCGCTCTCGATCTCTCCCCGTTCGCCGCCCCTTCAGGAGGGGGCGGCCAGCTCCGCCCAGACGGTCTTGCCCGCACCGTCGGCGTTGCGCACCACGCCCCAGTCCAGGCACAGCCGCTGCACGATGAACATGCCGTGGCCGCCGGGACGCCCCGGGCGGTGCGGGCTGCGCGGCGCCGGCGAGCCCGCACCCAGGTCGCTGACCTCCAGACGGAGGACCTTGGCCGCGCAGCGCAGCCGCAGCTCCTCCGGGCCCTCGGCGTGCAGGCAGGCGTTGGTCACCAGCTCGGAGACGACGAGCAGGACGTCCTCGGCCGCGGCCCGCTGATCGGCGGTCGCGGCCGGCAGCCAGCCCCAGTCGTGCAGCGCCTCCCGGGCGAAGTCGCGGGCCCGCGCCACGGCGCCCCGGGTGTCCGCCAGGCGCAGCCTGCGGATCTGCCCCGCCGGGACGGCGGACGAGGCGCCGGCGGTGGGGGCACCACCCATGCCACTCAGGCTATGGGGGCCCGGCTCCGGGCCGAGATCGCCCGGCGGGTACGGCCGGGTGGTGCTCATCAGCGCTTCACCTCACCGATTCGCCTGTTCACGGACAACAGATAACTGACTGATTCAACGGATTCAGATGTCTCCTGCCCGACCGGACCGTGAGAACACCCACTTCTTGGGTACGGAAGTTGTGATGCCGACTACGCGCCCGGAACGCATCCTTCCGGACGTCGCGGCCGGTCAGTCGGCCAGGGCCGCGTCGAGTGAGTCGTGCACCGTGAAAACCGCCTCCGCGCCGGTGATCTCGAACACCCGGGCCACCACCGGCTGCATGCCGGCCAGGTGGACACCGCCCCCCGCGGCCTCCGCTTTCAGTCGGGCGCCGAGCAGCACGTTCAGACCGGTGGAGTCCATGAATTCAAGGGGTGAGCAATCCACCACCAGGCGTGCGTATCCGTCGTCGACACAGCCTTCCAGCGATTCCCGCAGCAGATCCGCGGTGTGGTGATCCAACTCACCCGCGACGGTCACGACCGCGCTGGCGCCGTGATGGCGGATCTCGACATGAAGCCGACCCCGGCTTGCACTGCCGACCGTCCCGCGGTCCATGCGAGCGCACCCCTCTTGCTGCCTAGACGACTGTTTTCGTGACGACCTTGCTTACGACTGCGCTCGTCGAACCCTACGCCTTCCTGACGCCCGTCGGTAGTCGCAGAAAGTGCATAGCGTTGAATTCTGGACATCGCGCACTTGCCTTCTTCCGGCGAAGCCAGGTAGGCGTAGAAGGACACATTCGAAACGGCCGGCTTTGGAGGCGCCGCACACCGCAGCTTCACGCAGAGGCTTCGGCAGCCATATGCCGAGAACGATGGAGGAGACACATGTCACCCCGGCTCGACGAATTGCGTATCGAGGACGAGCAGATCCCCGCATCGTCGACACCCCGGTCCGATGTGACCGGTCACATTCCTTCCCAGTCGCATGCCGCGGCCACCGAGCCGGTGGGCGTGCCCGACATCGACGGCCTGCCCGAGATCCCACCGTTCGACGAAGTGGGTCCGGTGGACGCGAGGGCCCTGTCGAAAACCCTCTTCGAGCGCCTGGAATCGCTGGAAGAAGGCACCCACGAATACGCGTACGTCCGCAACACCCTGGTCGAGCTGAACCTCGCCCTGGTGAAGTTCGCGGCCTCCCGGTTCCGCTCCCGCAGCGAGCCCATGGAGGACATCGTCCAGGTCGGCACCATCGGTCTGATCAAGGCGATCGACCGTTTCGAGCTGAGCCGCGGCGTGGAATTCCCGACGTTCGCGATGCCGACCATCGTCGGCGAGATCAAGCGTTTCTTCCGCGACACCAGCTGGTCGGTGCGGGTTCCCCGGCGCCTTCAGGAACTCCGCCTGGACCTGGCCAAAGCGGGCGACGAACTGGCGCAGAAGCTGGACCGGGCACCCACGGTCGGCGAACTCGCCGAACGCCTCGGCATCACCAAGGACGAGGTCGTCGAAGGGATGGCCGCGAGCAACGCCTACACCGCGAGCTCGCTGGACGCCCAGCCCGAGGAGGACGACAGCGAGGGCGCGCTGGCCGACCGGATCGGCTACGAGGACAACGGCCTCGAAGGCATCGAATACGTCGAGTCGCTGAAGCCGCTGATCGCCGAACTGCCCTCGCGGGACCGGAAGATCCTCTCGCTGAGATTCGTCGCCAATATGACGCAGTCCGAGATCGGCGAGGAGTTGGGCATTTCCCAGATGCACGTCTCCCGGCTGCTCTCCCGCACCCTCGTACGGCTCCGCAAGGGCCTGATGATCGAGGAATAGCCGCCGCGGTCGGCGCCGGCCCCCGCGGTCGGCGGGCGCCCGTGCACACGAGGGCCCGCCCCGGAATCGTCCGGGACGGGCCCTCTGTGCGTCTGCCGGCGGGTGCGCCCGCCGCCTCGTCGCGCCGTCCTCAGAGGCGAACGCCCTTGTGCCAGACGTCCGTCACCAGCGGCACGCCCGGACGGTAGGCGAGGTGGACGTGGGACGGGGCGTCCAACAGGAGCAGGTCGGCGCGGGCGCCGGGGGCGATCCGGCCGACGTCCTCGCGGCGCAGCGCCCGGGCACCGCCCGCGGTCGCCGCCCACACCGCCTCGTCGGGCGTCATCCCCATGTCGCGGACGGCCAGCGCGATGCAGAACGGCATCGAACTGGTGAAGGACGAGCCCGGGTTGCAGTCCGTGGAGAGCGCGACGGTGGCGCCGGCGTCGAGCAGCGGGCGGGCGTCGGGCCACTTGGCGCGGGTGGAGAACTCGGCGCCCGGCAGGAGCGTGGCGACGGTGTCGGACTGGGCCAGCGCGTCGATGTCGGCGTAGGTGAGGTGGGTGCAGTGGTCGGCGGAGGCGGCGCCCAGTTCGACGGCGAGCTGGACGCCGGGGCCGTGGCCGAGCTGGTTGGCGTGCACCCGCGGCACCAGGCCCTTGGCCCGACCGGCGGTGAGGATGGCGCGCGCCTGGTCGCCGTCGAAGGCGCCGCGCTCGCAGAACACGTCCACCCAACGGGCGTGCGGGGCGCAGGCGTCCAGCATCGGGCCGGTGACCAGCTCGACGTAGCCGGCCGGGTCGTCGGCGTAGTCGGGGGAGACGATGTGGGCGCCCAGGAAGGTGACCTCGTCGGTGTGGGCGGCGGCGATCCGCACCGCGCGGGCCTCGTCCTCGACGGTGAGGCCGTAACCGGACTTGATCTCCTGGGTGGTGGTGCCCTGGCGCAGGCCCTCGGCGAGGTAGCGGGCGACGTTGGCGTGCAGCGCGTCGTCCGCGGCGGCGCGGGTGGCCGCGACGGTCGTGCGGATGCCGCCCGCGGAGTAAGGGCGCCCGGACATCCGGGCGTTGAACTCCTCGGTGCGGTCGCCGGCGAAGACCAGGTGCGAGTGGGAGTCGACGAAGCCGGGCAGGCCGGCCCGGCCGGCCGCGTCGACGGCGTTGTCAGTGGCGGGTGCTTTGCTTGAGGGACCGACCCAGGCGACGCGGTCTCCGTCGATGACGACCGCGGCGTCCTGGATCAGACCGAGGGGGCCTTCACCGAGGGAGGGGTCGTTGGTGACGAGCTGGGCGATGTGGGTGATGGCGGTGGTCGGCGCGGAGGTCGTCGTCATCGCGGGGGTGTTCTCCTTCGTCCGCGGGCGGCGCGGGCCGGGCGGCCTGGGGGCACCTTCCAGCGGTAGCTGGTGGAGGGTGGGGGTGGTCAGCCGCGCACGGCGGCGATGGCGTCGGCGAGGGCGGTGGGTACGTCGGGCACGCGCGTGTGCGTCCCGTCGCGGACGATCTGCCGACCACCCACGACGGTGTGTCGCACATCCGCCGCGGTGGCGGCGAATACGGCCGTCTCGGCGCCCAGTCGGGGCAGCGGTCCGGCGGTGCGTACGGAGTCCAGCCGGATCGTGGTGAGGTCGGCGAGCGCGCCCGGCGCGAGGGTGCCGGCGTCGTCCCAGCCCAGGGCGGCGTGGCCGTCGGCGGTGGCGGCGCGCAGCAGGGCGGCGGCGGTCCAGTGGCCCCGGGTGCGGGTGCGCAGCCGCTCGTTGAGCTCCATGGCGCGGGCCTCTTCGAGCAGGTCGATGACGGCGTGGCTGTCGCTGCCCAGGGAGAGCAGGCTGCCCTGTTCCTGGAGCGCCACGGCCGGGCCGATGCCGTCGGCGAGGTCCCGCTCGGTGCTCGGGCACATGCAGACGCCGGTGGCGCTGCCACCGAGCAGGGCGATGTCCTCGTCGGTGAGGTGGGTGGCGTGCACGGCCGTGGTGCGCGGGCCCAACACCCCGTGGTCGGCCAGCAGCTGGGTGGGGGTGCGGCCGTGCGCCGCCCGGCAGGCGTCGTTCTCGGCGGTCTGCTCGGAGAGATGGACGTGCAGCGGTGCCTGCCGCCGCCGGGCCCAGTCGGCGACGGTGCCCAACTCCTCGGCGGGGACGGCGCGTACGGAGTGCACGGCGGCGCCGATCCGGGCGTGCTCGGCTCCCTTGAGGGCGTCGGCGCGCTCCGCCCAGGCGTCCGCGGTGCCGTCGGAGAAGCGCAGCTGGTGCTGGTTGGGGCGGTCGCCGAAGCCGGCGGAGAGGTAGGCGGTGTCCAGGAGGGTGATCCGGATGCCGGCGTCGTCGGCGGCGGCGAGCAGCGCCCGGCCCATCGCGTTGGGGTCGTCGTAGCGGGTGCCGCCGGGCGCGTGGTGGAGGTAGTGGAATTCGCCGACGCAGGTGATGCCGGCGAGCGCCATCTCGGCGTAGACGGCGCGGGCGAGGGCGTAGTAGCTGTCCGGGGTGAGCCGGTCGGCGACGCCGTACATGACCTCGCGCCAGGTCCAGAAGGTGCCGGAGCCGACCTGGACGGTGCCGCGCAGGGCGCGGTGGAAGGCATGGCTGTGGGCGTTGGCGAGGCCCGGGAGGGTCAGCCCGTGGAGGGCCTCGGCTCCCGGTGGCGGTGCGGGCGTCCCGGTGCGGACGGCCGTGATCCGCCCGTCCGCCACCTCCACGGTCACGCCCGGCTCGACGTGCGTGCCGAGCCAGGCGTGTTCGAGCCAGTAGGTCGTCGGTGTTGCCTGTGGCGTCAGCGGCACGCCAGCCCCTCCAGTACGTCGGCGAGTGCGGTGACCCCGGCGACGCAGTCGTCCTCGGCGGCCGACTCGGCGGGCGAGTGCGAGACGCCGGTGGGGTTGCGGACGAACAGCATGGCCGTCGGGACGGTTGCGGACAAAATACCCGCGTCGTGTCCGGCTCCGGTGCCCAGGACCGGTACCGGCCGCTCGCTCTTCTTGCCGAGGAGGGCGCCCAGTTCGTCCCGCAGGGCGTGCTGGAACTCCACGACGGGGGTGAAGGACTCGCGGACGACGTCGAGGTCGACGCCGTCGCGGGCGGCCCGCTCTGCGGCGGCCCGCTCGATGCCGGTGATCACGGTGTCCAGGGTGTCCTGGCCGGCGGCGCGGGCGTCCAGCCAGCCGCGGACCAGCGAGGGGATGGCGTTGACGCCGTTCGGTTCGACGCTGACCTTCCCGAAGGTGGCCAGGGCGCCGGTCAGGCGAGCCTGCTCGCGGGCCGCGAGCACGGTCGCTGCGTAGGAGAGCATCGGGTCGCGGCGGTCTTCCAGGCGGGTGGTGCCGGCGTGGTTGGCCTCGCCGCGGAAGTCGAACCGCCAGCGGCCGTGCGGCCAGATCGCCGAGGCGATGCCGACCGGGTCCCCGGAGAGGTCCAGGGCGCGGCCCTGCTCGACGTGGAGTTCGACGAACGCCCCGATGGTGGCGAGCCGTTCCGGGTCCGGGCCGATCGCCTCGGGGTCGTGGCCGGCGCGCTCCATGGCCTGCGGGAGGGTGACGCCGTCGCCGTCCCGCAGCCGGTGCGCGGCCTCGGCGGTCAGCGCGCCGGCGGACAGCCGGGAGCCGACGCAGGCCAGCCCGAAGCGGGCGCCCTCCTCGTCGCCGAAGTTGACGATCGCCAGCGGCCTGGTGGGCTCCGCTCCCCGCCCCCGGAGCTCGTCGAGCGCGGCGAAGGAGGAGACCACGCCCAGCGGGCCGTCGAAGGCGCCGCCGTCCGGGACGGAGTCCAGGTGCGAGCCGGTGACGACGGCCTCGCCGGGGGCGACGTCCTGGTGGCCGGTCGCGCCGAGCCAGGCCCACTGGTTGCCGTTGCGGTCGAGTTCGTAGGCGAGTCCGCGGGCCTCGGCCTGGGCCCGGAACCACGCGCGGCAGTCGGTGTCCGCGCCGGTCCAGGCGAAGCGGCGGTAGCCCCCGGAGGAGGAGTCACGGCCCAGCGGCCGCAACTCCTCCCACATCTCGTGGAACGAGGAGGTCACTCGCCCTCGCCCTCGCGCATCGGGATGCGGACGCCCCGCTCGGCGGCCACCTCGTCGGCGCGCTCGTAGCCGGCGTCGACGTGCCGGATGACGCCCATGCCGGGGTCGTTGGTGAGCACCCGGCGGATCTTCTCGCCGGCCAGCGCGGTGCCGTCGGCGACCGTGACCTGTCCGGCGTGGATGGAGCGGCCCATGCCGACGCCGCCGCCGTGGTGCAGGGAGACCCAGGAGGCGCCGGAGGCGACGTTGACCATGGCGTTGAGCAGCGGCCAGTCGGCGATCGCGTCGGAGCCGTCCTTCATGGCCTCGGTCTCGCGGTACGGGGAGGCGACGGAGCCGCAGTCGAGGTGGTCGCGGCCGATGGCCAGCGGCGCCTGGAGGGTGCCGTCGGCGACCATCTCGTTGAACCGCTCGCCGGCCTTGTCGCGCTCGCCGTAGCCGAGCCAGCAGATCCGGGCGGGCAGGCCCTGGAAGTGGACGCGTTCGCCGGCCATCTTGATCCATCGGGCCAGCGACTCGTTCTCGGGGAAGAGGTCGAGGATCGCCTTGTCGGTGGCGGCGATGTCCCGCGGGTCGCCGGAGAGCGCCGCCCAGCGGAACGGCCCCTTGCCCTCGGCGAAGAGCGGCCGGATGTAGGCGGGGACGAAGCCGGGGAAGGCGAACGCCCGCTGGTATCCGGCGAGTTGGGCCTCGCCGCGGATGGAGTTGCCGTAGTCGAAGACCTCGGCGCCGGCGTCCATGAAGCCGACCATGGCCTCGACGTGCTTGGCCATCGACTCCCGCGCGCGCTGGGTGAAGTCGGCGGGCTTCTCGGCCGCGTAGGCCGCCATGTCGGCGAAGTCGATGCCGATGGGCAGGTAGGCGAGCGGGTCGTGGGCGCTGGTCTGGTCGGTGACGATGTCGATCGGGGCGCCGTCGGTGAGCATCCGCGGGAGGAGTTCCGCGGCGTTGCCGAGCAGGCCGATGGAGAGCGGCTTGCGCTGGTCGCGGGCCTCGACGGCGAGCTGCAGGGCGTGCTGGAGGTTGTCCGCCCTGACGTCCAGGTAGCGGTGCTCGATGCGGCGCTCGATGGCGCGCGGGTCGCAGTCGATGCAGATCGCGACGCCGTCGTTCATGGTGACGGCGAGCGGCTGGGCGCCTCCCATGCCGCCGAGCCCGGCGGTGAGGGTGATGGTGCCGGCCAGCGTCCCGCCGAACTTCTTCGCCGCGACCGCCGCGAAGGTCTCGTAGGTGCCCTGGAGGATGCCCTGGGTGCCGATGTAGATCCACGAACCGGCCGTCATCTGGCCGTACATGGTGAGGCCGAGGGCCTCCAGACGGCGGAACTCCTCCCAGTTGGCCCAGTCGCCGACGAGGTTGGAGTTGGCGATGAGCACCCGCGGGGCCCACTCGTGGGTCTGCATCACGCCGACTGGCTTGCCGGACTGGACGAGCATCGTCTCGTCCTGCTTGAGCGTGGTCAGGGTGCGCACCATCGCGTCGAAGGAGCGCCAGTCACGGGCGGCCTTGCCGGTGCCGCCGTAGACGACGAGCTTGTCCGGGTGCTCGGCCACCTCCGGATCGAGGTTGTTCTGCAGCATGCGCAGCGCGGCTTCCTGCTGCCATCCCCGTGCGCTCAGCTCCGTACCGCGCGGTGCCCGCACGGGTCGCGGTCCCGACATGGGCCGTGCCTCCCTGACTCTTAAATGGATTGACCTATTCACAGTCTTGCTCGACTGAATACCGCTAGTCAACAGGGCGCGGCGAGAGCTTTCCCCAACCGGCCACTTCGACTTGCCGGACGGGAAAGCCGAGTGCTAGCTTTCCCAGTGGGAAAGTTGAACGGGGGCGCCGCCGGCGATCCCCGTACCGTCCGTCCGACACGGACCGTCCGACACGTCTACGGGGAGGCGAAGGACATGACGACACCAGTGGATGCCGAGCGGGCCTGGCAGGATCTCCAGCGCATCCGGGTCCCTCAGGAGCGCGTGTACGACGAGGTCGAGCGCCACGCGGAGCGGGACCAGCGGTCGACCTACGTGACGGCCGCCATGATGTGGCTCTTCCTCGCCAGCTACGAACTCAAGCTCCCCACCTGGGGTTCCCTCCTGATCCTCGCCGGCTACATCGGCGGCGTGAGCAGCCTGATCGTCTTCCACAGCCGCCGCTCCAGAGTGCGGCTGCACCGCTCGCGGTACAGCTGGCGCAGCTTCGCCACCTTCTTCGCGGGCGCCGTCGTCAGCGTCGGCACGATCGTCCTCAGCGACCTCCTGACCGAATGGCTGGCACTGCCCTACGGCAACCTCATCAAGGCCACCGTCTCCGTCGCCGCCTTCCTGCTCTTCGTCGGCCCGGCCAACCGTTGGGCGGTCAGCCCGCTCCGGAGCCGTGCCCTGGGCGAACACCCCCAGAGAACCGTCCATGAGGAGGTACGCCGATGAGCACTCCCTCGGGATTCGACGAACTGATCCACCCGTCCACCCGGCTGTCCGTCGTGGCCCTGCTCGCCGCCACGGAATGGGCCGACTTCCCGTTCATCCGCGACAGCCTCTCGCTGAGCGACTCCGCGCTCTCCAAACAGCTGCACACGCTGGAGGAGGCCGGATACCTGGAGATCCGCAAGGAGGGCGGCGGCCGCAAGCGGCGCACCAAGGTGCGGCTGACGGCCCGCGGCCGCACCGCCTTCGACGGCCATGTCGCCGCCCTCCGCGCCATCGTCGAGGGCGCGGGCCCCGCAGCGGCCCTCGCAACGCCCCAGCAGCACGCGGAGGCCGGCCGATGACCACGACCGCACGCCCGGAGACCAGCACGATGACCACCACACCGACCGCCCCGACCGGCGCCGCGCCGGTCGTCGAGACCCGCGCCCTGCGGATGTCGTACGGCAGCGCCGACGTCCTCAAGGGCGTCGACCTGGACATCCGGCGGGGCGAGATCTTCGCCCTGCTCGGCCCGAACGGCGCCGGCAAGACCACCACCGTCGAGATCCTGGAAGGCTTCCGGCAGCGGTCCGCCGGCGAGGTGCGCGTCCTCGGGACCGACCCGGCGCGCGCCGACGACGCCTGGCGCGGCCGGATCGGACTGGTCCTGCAGTCCTGGCGCGACCACCGCCGCTGGCAGGTCGCCGAGCTGCTGACGCACTTCGCGATGTACTACCCGGACCCGCGCGACCCGGCCGAACTGCTCGACCTGGTCGGCCTCACCAAGCAAGCGGAGAAGCGGGTCGACCAGCTCTCCGGCGGTCAGCGCCGGCGCGTGGACGTCGCGCTCGGCATCGTCGGCCGCCCCGAACTCCTCTTCCTGGACGAGCCCACCACCGGCTTCGACCCCGAGGCGCGCCGCGACTTCCACGACCTGGTCGAGCGCCTGGCCCGTGAGGAGGGCGTCACGATCCTGCTCACCACCCACGACCTGGCCGAGGCCGAGCGGCTGGCCGACCGCATAGCGATGCTGGTGGACGGCCGGATCCGGGCCTGCGGCACCCCGGCCGAACTCGCCCGGCGGGCCGCCGCGCAGGCCGAGGTCCGCTGGACGGCGTCCGACGGCAGCCCGTGCCGCGAGCACACCGCGGACCCGTCCCGCCTGGTCTGGGAACTGCACCGCGAGGCGGCCGGACCGATCGCGGACCTGGAGGTGCGCCGCCCGACGCTGGAGGACACCTACCTGCACATGGTGCACCGGCAGAACTGGGACGACGAGCAGGAGACCGGCTTCCCGACCGGCGACACGACGGGGGAGGCAACGGCAGCATGAGGGGGACGGACATGACGACGGCGACGGACAGCGGCCCGGCCACGACGGAGCGGGACCGCGGCACGGCGGGCGGCGGCCCGCGCCCGACCGGCGGGGGCACGACCCGGCCCGGCCGGTTCCGCCCCTGGCAGGCAGGGCTGCGGCGCGGCGGCATCGAACTGCGTCATCTGCTGCGCAACCGCAAGGAGTTCTTCGGCTATGCGACCAACATCGTGGTGGCCCTGGTGCTCGCCGGCTACATCAACGGCAAGGTGCCCGGCACCCAGATCCCGATGGCGCACCTGACGCTCGCCGGTTTCTCCGCGTATCTGCTGTTCCAGATCGGCCTGATCAACCTCCCGCAGATCCTGGTGACCGAGCGCGAGGAGGGCACCCTGCTGCGGCTGCGGACCACCCCCGGCGGCATACCCGCGTACCTCGTCGCCAAGTCGCTGCTGATCGTGGTCATGGCGCTGGCCACCCTGGTGGTCCTGCTGGGCGCCGCCGCCGCGCTGGTGAACGGGCCGCTGCCGCACAGTCCGGCCGGCTGGCTGACGCTGCTGTGGGTCACCGCCCTCGGTCTGCTCGCCGTCGTACCGCTGGGCGCGGCGATCGGCGCGGTGCTCCCCAATCCGCGCGAGGCACTGGCGATGATCATGCTGCCCGCGATGGCCCTGCTGATCACCTCGGGCGCGATGTTCCCGATATCCAAGATGCCGGCGGTGGTCCAGAACATCGCCTCGGTCTTCCCGCTGCGCTGGATGGCACAGGGCCTGCGTGCGGCGCTGCTGCCGGACTCCGCCCGCGCCGCGGAGCTGGCCGGCTCCTGGCAGCTGCCGACGGTCGCCCTGGTCCTGGCCGCCTGGGCCGTCGTGGGCTTCCTCCTGGCGGTCCCGCTGCTGCGCCGCGCCACCCGCCGGGAGTCCGGCTCCCGCCTGACCGCCCGCCAGGGCAAGGCCGAGCTGAGCGGCGTCCCCGTGGCGTAACCCCACCGGGGGCCTCCCGCCTCACCCCGCCTCGTCCCCACCCCGTGCACGCGTCACGGGGTGGGGACGAGGCTCGTGCGGGGGGGCACGAGCAGGGCCGGCCACGGGGCAACGGCAGCGCCGGCCACGGGGCTGCCGGCACCCCCGGCCCGCCTCATGATCAACACCGCCATGGCCGGACCGCCACGATCGACACACAAGATCCGCACCGCCGAGATCGCGGCACAAGATCGACACAACATGGCCACCGGATGGGCTCCGACCACCCACGTCGGCCGTGGCGCGGGGCCCGGGCGGATGATGAAGTTGAGTCATGACCCTCACCGACCGAGACCGTGCCGTTCAGGCGGCCCTCGCCCAGGGGCTGGTCGGCCCCCGTCAGCCGGTGGCCGGGCTGCTCGACGTCGCCGGCATCCGCCGCTCGGCCGCCGAACTCCGCGCCGCCTTCACGGAGTTCACCGCCCCCGGCACCCAAGTGCTGCATGCCTTCGCGGTGAAGGCCGCCTCGCTCGTGCCCGTACTGCGGCTGCTGGCCCAGGAGGGGATCGGCTGCGAGGTGGCCAGTCCCGGCGAGCTGGCGCTGGCCCGGGCCGCCGGGATCCCGGCCCGGCACACCGTCCTGGACTCCCCCGCCAAGACCCTCGCCGAGCTCCGCGAGGCGCTGGCCCTGGGCATCGCCGTCAACGTCGACAACCACGAGGAACTCTCCCGCATCGACCGGATGATGGCCTCGGCCCCGTCCACCGCGCCGATCGGACTGCGGGTCAACCCGCAGATCGGCGGCGGCAGCATCGGCGCGATGAGCACCGCCACCGACACCTCCAAGTTCGGTGTCCCGCTGCGCGACCCGGGCGCCCGCGAGTGGATCGTCCGGGCCTGCCTCGACCGCCCGTGGCTGACCCGGCTGCACGCCCACGTCGGCTCCCAGGGGATGCCGCTGGAGCGGATGGCGGAGGGCGTCCGGGCGCTCTACGACCTCGCCGAGGAGATCAACGAGCAGGCCGGCGGCCCCCGGATCACCACCCTCGACATCGGCGGCGGCCTGCCCGTCAACTTCTCCTCGGACGCCGTCACCCCCACCTACCGCGAGTACGTCGCGCTGCTCCGCTCGGCCGTCCCCGGGCTGTTCTCCGGCCGGTACGGCCTGGTCACCGAATTCGGGCGGTCGCTGCTGGCCAAGCACGGCATGGTGCTGGCCCGCGTCGAGTACGCGAAGTGGGCCGGCGGACGGCCGATCGCCCTCACCCACGCCGGGGCGCAGGTCGCCACCCGCACGGTCTTCGCGCCCGCGTCGTGGCCGATCCGGGTGGCGGCGTACGACGCCGCCGGCCGCCCCAAGACCGGGGCGCCGGTGCCGCAGGACATCGCCGGCCCGTGCTGCTTCGCCGGTGACCTGGTCGCCGAGAACCGCCCGCTGCCCCGCCTGGAATCCGGCGACCACGTCGCCCTGCTGGACACCGGCGCGTACTACTTCTCCACCCACTTCGCCTACAACTCCCTCCCCCGCCCCGGCGTCTACGGCTACGCGCCGGCCCCCGACGGCACGTTCGCCTTCGCCACCGTCCGCACCCCGCAGACGCTGGAGGAGCTCACCGCGGAGAGCGGCGCCGACCACGCCAACGAGCTGCGGAGCCTGGCGCTGGGCTGAGCGGCAGCGGCCCGCGGCCGGCGCTCACTCCACGAACAGGCCGCGTTCCGCCGCCTTGGCGTCGAACTCCTCCAGGCGGGCCTGGGCGTCCGGGAGGTCGTCGCACATCGCCTCCAGCAGGACGCGCCCCAGCAGCATCGGGGCGCAGGCGGTGTCGAAGGCCAGGCCGGTGCCGACGGGGGCCGGCAGCAGCAGGTCGGTGTGATGGGCGACCGGGGCGAAGACGCTGTCGGCGACGGTGACGACGGTGAGCCCGGCGGCGCGGGCGTAGGCGAGGGCGTCGATGACCTCGCGGGGGTGGCGGGGCAGGGCGAAGCACAGGAGGGCGCTGGCGCCGGCGTGGACCGCGGCGTCGACCCGGTCGGTGAGCATGGTGCCGCCCTCGTCCAGCAGGCGGACGTCCGGGTGCACCTTCCGGGCGAAGTACGCGAAACCGGCGGCCTGGGCGGTGGCGGCGCGCAGGCCGAGGACCGGGAGCGGGCGGGAGGCGGCGAGGAGCCGGCCGGCCTCGGTCACCGGGCCGGGGTCGGCGAGGGCATCGGCGAGGTGACGGAGGTTGTCGATCTCCGCCTGGACGGCCTGCTGGTACTCGTTGTGCGCGCCGGAGGCGCCGGGCTTGCCGGCGGGCGCGACGTCCCGCAGATGGCGGCGGAGCGCCGGGTAGCCGTCGAAGCCGAGCGCGACGGCGAAGCGGGTGACGGAGGGCTGGCTGACGCCGGCCAGCTCGGCCAGTTCGACGCTGGAGAGGAACGGCGCGTCGGCGGCCCGCCGCACCATGCAGTGGGCGATCCGCCGCTGGGTGGGCGTCAGCCGGTGCCCCTCGAAGAGCCGCTGGAGGCGGGCGGCGGTGCCGGTGGCGCCGACCGCCGTGCTCCCCGCCGCGCCCATCGCCGGCGGCTGCGTCCCGTCCGTGCGGACGCCGTTGTCCCCGTCCCCGCTCATGGCCTCTTCTTCCCGGCCCGGTCGGGGGCCTTGACGTCGGTCCACCGACTGTACGGAATTCCTGGCCGGCGTCGGTCCCGGGTGGGGCGGGAGGGGGCGTGGCGGCGGTCTCCGGCCACCCGCGGCGGGGAATGTCCGCCCGCGCCCCGCGCCGCCGCCCCGGGCGCGCCCCCGGGCCGGTGCCGTACGGCCCGGCGGGATGGCGGGCCCGGCCCTACGCCTCGTCCCGCGGCGGCAGCCCGAAGAGCGGGAAGAGCCGCTCGGTGTCGAGGAAGGAGGTGAGCCCGGTGATCCGCCCGTCGGTGATCTCGACGACCTGGAGGGCCCAGGGCACGCCGCCCGCGCGGTACTGCCCGAAGGCCGGCATCCCGTTCGCCGTCAGCGGCACCGGGCGCGAGTCGTGGCAGCCGCGGCCCGGGTCGCGCAGGAACGCCGGCACGTCGGCGCGGCCCCGCAGCCGGAGCGAGTGGGGCGGCATGGAGAGGGCCCGGTCCTCGTGCAGGACGGCTCCGCGCTTCGCGGCGGACGCCCGCGAGCGGAGCGAACGACCGCCCGCCTATTGACCTTCCATTCACCGTCCCCTGATCCTGCATGAACTCATGCACACAGCACGGCGGGAGAGGCGGCACCCATGGCAGGCGTGGTGGAACGACGCTCGATCGATGTCGTCCCCGACGACGAACGGCACGGCAGTGCGGTCAACCAGTTCACCCTCTGGCTGGGCGCCAACCTCCAGATCACCGCCGTCGTCACCGGCGCGCTCGCCGTGGTCTTCGGGGCGAACGCCTTCTGGGCACTGATCGGACTGCTGCTCGGCAACCTCGCGGGCGGGGCGGTGATGGCGCTGCACTCCGCGCAGGGGCCGCGGCTCGGACTGCCTCAGATGATCACCTCGCGGGCGCAGTTCGGGGTGCGCGGGGCGGTGGTGCCGCTGGCGCTGGTCATCGTGATGTACATCGGCTTCTTCGCCAGCGGCAGCGTGCTCGCAGGGCAGGCGGTGGGCGAGCTGACGCACCTCGGCGGGACGGCCGGGATCGTACTCTTCGCCGCGGTCACCGCGCTCGCCGCGACCGTCGGCTACCGCCTCGTCCACCTGCTCGGCAAGGTCGCCGGCCTGGTCTGCGCGCTGGCCTTCGTCTACCTCGGCGTCCGGCTGCTGCAGCGCGCCGACCTCGCCGCGCTGCTGCACGACCACGGCTTCGGGGCGCCGGTGTTCCTGCTCGCGGTCTCGCTCTCGGCGTCCTGGCAGCTGGCGTTCGGCCCGTACGTGGCGGACTACTCGCGCTATCTGCCGCGGCACACCTCGACCCGGGCGACCTTCTGGTGGACGTTCGCCGGCTCCGTGCTGGGCGCGCAGTGGTCGATGGCCTTCGGGGCGCTGGCCGCCGCCGCGGCCCCGGGCGCGTTCGTGGGCCACGAGGTCGGCTATGTCGTCGGACTCGGCGGCAGCGGGCTGATCGCCTCGTTCCTCTACCTCGTCATCGCCCTCGGCAAGCTCACCATCAACATCCTCAACACCTACGGCGGCTTCATGTCGCTGGTCACCAGCGTCACCGGCTTCCGCGGGCCGGGGGCGCCGGGCGCCGACGGCGGAGGACGTGCCCTCTCGCCGCGCGGCCGGGCCGCGTACATCGCCGGGATCATGGTGGCCGGCACCGCCGTCGCCCTGCTGGGCAAGGACTCCTTCCTCGCCTCCTTCAAGGACTTCCTGCTCTTCCTGCTGACGTTCTTCACGCCCTGGTCGGCGATCAACCTGGTCGACTACTACCTGATCTCCAAGGAGCGCTACGACGTCCCGGCGCTCAGCGACCCCGCCGGCCGGTACGGCGCCTGGAACGTCCGGGCCCTGACCGTCTACGCCGTCGGCGTGCTCGCCCAACTCCCCTTCCTGGCCACGGCGTTCTACACCGGCCCGCTGGTCGCCCCGCTCGGTGGCGCCGACGTCTCCTGGCTGGTCGGCCTGGCGGTGCCCGCCGCCCTGTACTGGCTCACCGCCCGCCGGGACACCGCGCGCCTGGTGGAGCCGGCGGCCCACGAGGGGCCCGCCCCCGTCGGATCGGGGGGCTAGCCCTACCGCGCCGCCGCCGACCCGGCCGTAATCTCGACGGTATGGCGACACACGACCCTGAGCTGAAGAAGGAACTCGACGCGACCCTCCAGACGCGCAAGGAGCTGGGGCCGGAGTACGAGTCGGAGCTGGTGGAGTCCTTCTTGGAGAAGCTCGACGCGAACGTCGACCGGCGGGTGCGCCGACAATTGGCCGAGCAGCAGATGCAGGTGGCGCGCGGGACGCTGCCGCCCCGCAGGTCGGGCGTCCCCCACGAGTTCTGGCAGCGGTTCGCGGTCGCCGTGGTCTCGTTGGTGCTGGCCATCCCGCTGTCCGCGATCGCCGTGGCCAACGCGGGACTGATCGGCCTGGCGCTGTGCTGGGCCGGCATCGTCGGGGTCAACGCCGTGCACGGCCTGGGGCGGCGGACGGTGCTGCCGGGCAAGTCCGAGCGGCGCGAGGGCGACTGGGACTGAGCCGGCCGGAGGCCCGGCGACGGGGCATCCGGAAGTCCGGCCTCCGAAGGGCCGGGAGAGCGGACTTGGGGCTCGGAGAAGAATTTCGCGGGGACCGCCGCACCCCGGCCGGAGCCGGGGGCGGGACGACGGCGGTCCCCGCACGAGACGCGAGCCGGGTCAGGGCCGGTCGTCGCATCCTGGCGATCGAGGAGGTCCGGGAGCCGCTCCGGAAGTCCGCATCGCCCGCACAACAATGTGCCGGAGAAGTGTTAAGTCCGTGCTGCGGACACGTGACGCATACGTACACCTTGCGCCGACGAACCGTTTCCTGACGGACACTTGACACCGCCCGGGCGCGACACCCGGGCGGCGACGGACCCCCGGTGCCTACTTGGCGACCCCGCGCGCCAAGTACGCCAGCAGGTCCTGACGGCTCACCACGCCCTTGGGCTTGCCCTCGACGAGGACGATCGCCGCGTCGGCGTTCTCCAGCACCGCCATCAGGTCCGAGACCGGCTCACCGGAGCCGACCTGCGGCAGCGGCGGGCACATGTGCTTCTCCAGCGGGTCGGAGAGCGAGGCGCGCTGGGTGAACAGCGCGTCCAGCAGCTCCCGTTCGACGACCGAGCCGACGACCTCGGCGGCCATCACGTCGGGGTGCCCGGCACCCGGCTTGACGATCGGCATCTGCGAGACGCCGTACTCGCGCAGCACCTCGATCGCCTCGCCGACGGTCTCCTCCGGGTGCATGTGGACGAGGGAGGGCAGCGCGCCCTCCTTGTACTGGAGGACCTCGCCGACCCGGGCCGCGGTGCCGCCCTCCTCCAGGAAGCCGTAGTCGGCCATCCACTCGTCGTTGAAGATCTTGGAGAGGTAGCCGCGCCCGCTGTCCGGGAGCAGGATGACCATCACGTCGTCCGGCCCGAGCCGCTCGGCGACCCGCAGACCGGCCACCACGGCCATCCCGCAGGAACCGCCGACCAGCAGCCCCTCCTCCTTGGCCAGCCGCCGGGTCATCTGGAAGGCGTCCTTGTCGGAGACCGCCACGATCTCGTCGGCGACCGTGCGGTCGTAGGCGGTCGGCCAGAAGTCCTCGCCGACGCCCTCGATCAGGTACGGCCGGCCGGAGCCGCCGCTGTAGACGGAGCCCTCCGGGTCGGCGCCGACGACCTTGACCTTGCCGTCACTGACGTCCTTCAGATAGCGGCCGGTGCCGCTGATGGTGCCGCCGGTGCCGACGCCCGCCACGAAGTGGCTGATCCGCCCGTCGGTCTGCTCCCACAGCTCCGGACCGGTGGTCTCGTAGTGCGAGCGCGGGTTGTTGGGGTTGCTGTACTGGTCGGGCTTCCAGGCACCGGGCGTCTCGCGCACCAGCCGGTCGGAGACGTTGTAGTACGAGTCGGGGTGCTCGGGGTCCACGGCCGTCGGGCACACCACCACCTCGGCGCCGTAGGCCCGCAGCACGTTGATCTTGTCCGTCGACACCTTGTCGGGGCAGACGAAGATGCACTTGTAGCCCTTCTGCTGGGCCACGATGGCGAGCCCCACCCCCGTGTTGCCGGAAGTCGGCTCCACGATGGTGCCGCCCGGCTGCAACTCGCCCGACTCCTCGGCGGCCTCGATCATCCGCACCGCGATCCGGTCCTTGACCGATCCGCCGGGGTTGAAGTACTCGACCTTCACCAGGACGGTTGCCTGGATCCCTTGAGTGACGTTGTTGAGCCGCACGAGCGGGGTGTTGCCGACGAGCTCAATCATCGAATCGTAAAACTGCACGGTGGTCTCCGCGGTCGGGGGCACGCTCTCCTGCGCCCGTGCCGCCAGCCTATTGCCCTGGTCGCCCAAGGGCCGTCCGGTCGATCGACCCCGGCTCCGATCCACCGGCGCCCCGGGCCCGCGAGCCCGTGCGCAAGGCTCCATCGGAGGTCCGCCGCGTTGCACGGCAGCCAGGAACGGGCACCTACCTGGTGAAGGAGTTCTTGCCCTTTCACGAGCGCGTCCGGCCTCACAGCCGCGGCGCGCCCGCGCTGCACGGGGAGGTGCCGGCCGATGGCGACGACGGTGACGACGGGTTCCAGGGCGAGAGTGGCACGGCGGATCGCGACCGCGGCCGCGTTCGGCGGCGGCGGGGTCGGGCTGCTGGGCGTGGCCGCCGTCGGGCTGCTGCTGACCGAGGTCCGGCTGGCCCGGCGCACGGTCGGCGGCTCCAACGACATCCCGCCGTGCGCCGACGGCCGCTACGGCGCGGCCTTCGGCCACCGCACCGACCGCCCCCCGCTGCGCCTGGGCTTCCTCGGCGACTCCACCGCGGCCGGCCAGGGCGTCCACCGCCCCTCCCAGACGCCCGGTGCGCTGCTCGCCTCCGGCCTGGCCGCGCTCGCCGAACTCCCCGTCGACCTGCGCAACGTGGCGCTGCCCGGCGCCCGGTCCGACGACCTGCCCCGCCAGGTGGAGCTGTTGCTGGGGAGCGGCGAGGAGACCCCCGACGTCTGCGTCGTCATGATCGGCGCCAACGACGTCACCCGCCGCCTGCCACCCGCGGAGTCGGTGCGGCACCTGTCCGAGGCGGTGCGCGTGCTGCGCACGGCGGGCTGCGAGGTGATCGTCGGCACCTGCCCCGACCTGGGCACCATCGAGCCGGTCTACCAACCGCTGCGGTGGGTGGCCCGCCGGCTCTCCCGGCAGCTGGCCGCCGCGCAGACCATCGGCGTCGTCGAGAACGGCGGCCGGACGGTCTCGCTCGGCGCGCTGCTCGGCCCGGAGTTCGAGGCGCGCCCCCGGGAGCTGTTCGGCCCGGACAACTACCACCCCTCGGCGGAGGGGTACGCCACCGCCGCGATGGCGGTGTTCCCGACGCTGTGCGCGGCGCTCGGGCTGTGGCCCGAGGAGGAGCGGCCGGAGCCGGCCCGGCGCGAGGGCATCCTCCCCGTCGAGCAGGCCGCGGCCCGGGCCGCCTCCGAGGGCGGCACGGAGGTCACCGCCTCCCGCCGCGCCCCCTGGGCCCTGCTCAAGCACCGCCGGCGCCGTCAGCTTCCGACGCCGGAGGAGGACCCGGCGGACCGGCCGTCGGTCACCGGATAGGCGGGTCCGCGCCGTCACGTCGTCGGCCCGGCGCGGCGAGCGCGCGGGCCCGGGGACCGCCCGGCGTCGACGGGGGCCGACGAACGGCGAGCGGGGCACGGCCGGACCGGCCCGGGCCCACCGGCGCACGTCAGGGGGCGCAGAGCGACCTATGGGCGCCCGCGCGGGAATAGCCGGCGCCCGCACCCCCGTTCCCCATAAGCGCACGCTTAGAAAAGAGGCCCGCATCACAGCACGCACCCCGTGACCTCTTGCCGTACGTGCAGGTAACTTCCCTGACGGTCCGCCTTGTTCCGCCACCCACCGCCCGGCCCCGGTCGCACGGCGGGGCGTCGGACGCCGCACCCACACACCCTTGGAGCCGTGATGCCCGAAGCCGTGATCGTCTCAGCCGCCCGCTCCCCGATCGGCCGCGCCTTCAAGGGCTCCCTCAAGGACCTGCGCCCCGACGACCTCACCGCGAAGATCATCGAGACCGCCCTCGCCAAGGTCCCCGAGCTCGACCCGACCGACATCGACGACCTGATGCTCGGCTGCGGCCTGCCCGGCGGCGAGCAGGGCCACAACCTCGGCCGCATCGTGGCCGTCCAGATGGGGATGGACCACCTCCCGGGCTGCACCATCACCCGCTACTGCTCCTCCTCGCTCCAGACGACCCGGATGGCGCTGCACGCCATCAAGGCCGGCGAGGGCGACGTCTTCATCTCGGCGGGCGTCGAGATGGTCTCGCGCAGCGTCAAGGGCACCTCCGACGGCCTGCCCGACACCCACAACCCGCTCTTCGCGGACGCCGAGGCGCGCACCGCCGCCCGCGCCCAGCAGGAGGGCGCGGACTGGCACGACCCGCGCGAGGACGGCCTGATCCCGGACGCGTACATCGCGATGGGCCAGACCGCGGAGAACCTCGCCCGCCTCAAGGGCGTCACCCGCCAGGACATGGACGAGTTCGGCGTCCGGTCCCAGAACCTCGCCGAGCAGGCGATCAAGAACGGCTTCTGGGAGCGGGAGATCACCCCGGTCGAGCTCCCGGACGGCACGGTCGTCTCCAAGGACGACGGCCCGCGCGCCGGTGTCTCGCTGGAGGGCGTCCAGGGCCTCAAGCCGGTCTTCCGCCCCGACGGCCTGGTCACCGCCGGCAACTGCTGCCCGCTGAACGACGGCGCCGCCGCGCTCGTGATCATGTCCGACACCAAGGCGCGCGAGCTGGGCCTGACCCCGCTGGCCCGGATCGTCTCCACCGGCGTCTCCGGCCTCTCCCCCGAGATCATGGGGTACGGCCCGGTCGAGGCCAGCAAGCAGGCGCTCCGGCGCGCCGGCCTGTCGGTCTCCGACATCGACCTGGTCGAGATCAACGAGGCGTTCGCCGCCCAGGTGATCCCCTCCTACCGCGACCTGGGCATCGACCTGGACCGGCTGAACGTCAACGGCGGCGCGATCGCCGTCGGCCACCCCTTCGGCATGACCGGCGCCCGGATCACCACCACCCTGATCAACTCCCTCCAGTGGCACGACAAGCAGTTCGGCCTGGAGACCATGTGCGTCGGCGGCGGCCAGGGCATGGCGATGGTCATCGAGCGGCTGAGCTGAGTCGCAGCGGAGGGTGGGGGCCGGTCGCGAGGAACGAGCGCCCGGCCCCCACCCGGAGCGAAGGTGAAGCTCAGTGCGACCCATGGCACGCGCGGCTGAGCTGAGTCGCAGCGGAGCGCACGCGCGTATCTGAAGGGTGCGCGGGGAAAACGGACCAACTCCCGTCCCCCGCGCACCCTTCGCTGTCGCTCGGACACGTTCCGCGACGGCGCGTGACCCAGGCCACTCGGTGACAAGATCGCGACCCAATCGCCCCCAGGATTGTGACCAACATCCCGAGGCAGCAGCGTTTTTGCAGCTCAGTCGGGGGGCACCCCACCGCAGGAGCCCCCAAGGGCGCACCATTTCAGGACATACCACCCTGCGAACAGTCGCCGACGTCAGTCACGCTGTTGTAGGAAGTCCGAGAACAATCTGCTAACGGGAGTACGCCGGTGACCGGTCCACGACAGTGTGGGCGTATGCCCGGAAGTGAGCGAACCACCGAGAGGTGCGCGCCTCGTGCATGCGAGGCCGAGCGAAGCGAGGTTTCGGCATGACTGTCACCACCCTCGTCCTGCTGGTGGCCGCGGCGGTCGCCGTGGTGCTGGGCGCCGTCGCCCTGTACACCGCCCGTGCGCTGCGCGGCCAGCTCGCCGCGCTGCACGCCGAGCTCGTCGCCGCCCGCGCGGACGCGGCCACCCACGCCGAGGCCGCGCAGGTGGCGGCCGCGGCGGTGCCCGCCGCCCGCGGGGTGCCGGCCGTCGAGACCCCGCTCGCGGACATACGCGCCGCCGTCGCGGACGCGCTGGCCGAGGAGCGGGAGCGGGAGCTGGCCGAGGCGCGCGCCTTCTGGGCCGCGCAGGAGGCCCGGGAGTCCATGAACGCGGCGGACGCCCCGTCGCTGTCCGGCCCGCTGTCCGCCCTCGGCGAGGACGGTCCGCTCGACGGCCGCGAGGGCCGCCGGGAGCCGTCCGAGCGGCTGGAGCTGGACCGGTTCGACAGCCAGCCGTTCGTGCCGCGCCAGGCCGACCTGGCCGGGCTGGAGTCGCTGCTGGGCCCGGATGCCCTGGAGCCGCTGCCGGCGCTGGAGCCCGTCGAGGCCCTGGAGTCGTTGGAGGCACTGGAGTCCGTCGAGGCGCTGGAGGCACTGGACGCGCCGGAGTTCGAGCCGGCGGAGCCCACCGAGCCCGCCGAGTCCGCCGAGCTGGCCGCCGCCCGCCGGCGCCACCCCTCGCACCCGGACTTCTCCCCCGTCCCGGCCATCGGCGACCACGAGCGCACCGTGGCGCGCCTGGCGGAGCTGGCCCGCGAGGGCACCCCGCTCGCCGACGTCCGCCCCGGCCCGCTGGGCACGCTCGACGTGTACGTCTTCACCGACGGCACCACGCTCTGCCTGACCCCCGGGCACCGGGAGACCGCCGAGAGCCTGGCCGCCGCGCTGCGCGACGGCCACGCCCCGGTGCTGCTGGGCGGCTCGGGCATCTCCGGCGCCTACGCGCTGACGTTCTCCTGGGGCGAGCGCCGCAACGAGAGCGTCTACATCCTCGCCGACCGGGTCATCGCCTCGCTCTGAGCCGCCTCCCGGACCCGGCGCACGGCCTCCGCCAACTGCTCGGCGGGGGCCGCTTTCACGTCAGCTTCCGCCGCGCCGCCCTCGGGCGCGCCGGCGGCGGCCCGCAGCGCCTCGACGAGGTCGTGTCCGGCCACGGCGAGTTGGTCGCCGACCGCGAACATCCCGGCGTCCGGGAGTTCCCTGGGCCGCTCCCCGGGGCGTTCGATCCGCTGTGCGCGGGCCGTCAACTCCCGCGCCAGCGCCAGCCCTTCGGCGGCGGCACCGCGGCGCAGGGCGCTCTGCGGCAGCGCCCGGAGGCGGTCGGCGAGCGCGTCCACGGCGGTCTGCAAAGGCGTCACGTCAAGCACGGCGTGAGCCTAAGCGCAACTCCCGGGTGGTTGCCAATGCCGGAACGCTCAGGCACGGTGAGCGGAAGAACCAGCATCGACCGCGTCCGGAGGCGCCGATGTCTCAGTCCTTCTCCGAAGAGACCCACCAGAACATGCTCTCCCGCATCCCGCACTGCACCGGTCGGGATATCGCCGAATGGCTCCGCACCGTCGACGAAGGCCCCGCTCTCATCCGCTTCGACGAAAAGGTCAGCTGGCTGCGCGGCGCGCACAACCTCTCCCATGGCCACGCCAAGGCGATCGTCCATGAACACGATCTCCGGCGCGCCGCGCGCAAGTTCTGAAAATCCGGGCCCGGGAGGAGTCCCGGTACGCGCGAGGGGCCCGTGGGCAGTCGCCCACGGGCCCCTCGTCCGCTCATGCGGGGTGTCAGTCGCGCAGGATCGAGATCAGCCGCAGCATCTCCCAGTAGATCCATACCAGGGTCGTGGTCAGGCCGAACGCGGCCAGCCAGGACTCCTCGCGCGGCGCGCCGTAGGCGACGCCGTCCTCGACCTGCTTGAAGTCCATGGCGAGGAAGAGCGCGCCGAGGACCACGCCCACGACGCCGAAGAGGATGCCCAGGCCGCCGCTGCGGAAGCCGAGGCCGTCACCCCCGCCGAACACCATGAACAGCAGGTTGACCAGCGACAGCATCAGGAAGCCCAGCGCCGCGATCATCACGAAGCGGGTGAACCGCGCGGTGACCCGGATGATCCGGGTCTTGTAGGCGACGAGCATGGCGACGAACACCGCCATCGTGCCCAGCACCGCCTGCATGGGGGCGCCGTTCAGCTTCGGCAGGTCGTTGATGAAGCCGCTGAGCGCGCCCAGGAAGACGCCCTCCAGTGCCGCGTAGCCGAGGATCAGCGCGGGGGACGGCTTGCGCTTGAAGGACTGGATGAAGCCCAGCACCGTGGCGGCCAGGCCGGCGCCGATCGCGAAGGCGAGCTGTCCGGTGAGGAACAGCCAGCCGACGGTGGCACCGGCGATGACCGTGCCGAGTGTCAGGCCCGTGCGCGCGACGACGTCATCCATCGTCATCGGGCGGGTCTGCGGGGTGTGCTGCGGTGCGTACTGCGGCGCCTCGGTGGCGTACGGGTTGGCTCCGGCGTACGGGTTGGCTCCCGCGTACGGGTTGGCTCCGGCGTACTGGGTGGCGGTGGGGCCCCCGGCCTGCGCGTTGAAGCCCGCGTAGCCGTTGCCTCGGCTGAACCCCCGTCGCGAGAAGACCGGGTTGCTGCTCCTCATCTCACTCCTCCATGGCCGCCCTGCGCGGCCTTGACGCAAGCGTAATGGCTTGGCAAAGACACGTCTCTCGTCCCTGGGCAGGATCTTCCCTCGTCCCACGGATGACACGTCCTCTGCAGAGAGGACGTTCAGGAGCCCGCGGAGGTGCCCGGACGGGCACGCCGACTACCGGATCGCGACGTGTTCGTCACATCTGCCGCTGTGTCATATGCCACTCCGCGGACCGCCGGGCGGACGGCGCGGGCCGTCAGATAGTCCGGACAAAATCCGGGTAATCGATCTTTTCCCGTCCCCGTCGAACGGGCATTTCCCCACACCGTCAACTCCGGGACCCCGGGGTCACCGGCATGATCCGAATCCGATAAATGTCTGATCACCGGAGGCCGGGGCAACCGATTGACCAGAGTCGTCGTCATACTGGCTAGCCGGTACCTGCCCTTCCACGGGCAGTGCCCCGTCACCACGTGTAGCGATCCGGGTGCGGGTGGTCGTAAACCCCGTGTGCAGATGGGGCTATTCTGGCCGGAAACAGCAGCGAAAGAGGGTTGAGGTGCCTGTGCCTGACGTCTCAGTAGTCGTCATTGTCTACAACGACGCCGACCGGTTGCCGACCGCGGTCCAGTCCGTGCTGGATCAGACACTCCGGGACGTCGAGGTGGTGATCGTCGACGATTGCAGCACCGACCGTTCTTTCGAGGTCGCGCAGGCGCTCGCGGCCACCCATCCCGAGCGGGTCAGAGCCTTCCAGCTGCCGGAGAACAGCGGTGCCGGCGGCGAGCCGCGGAACCTCGGCATTCAGCACACCCGGGGACAGTACGTCATGTTCCTGGACAGTGACGACGTCCTGGAACACAACGCCTGCCGCAATTTGCTGGAGGCCGCCGAGGAAACCGGCTCGGACATCGTCTCCGGTCTGTGTGTCCGAATCCACAAGGACACCCGGAACCAGAAGCGTGACGAGTGGTACGCCTGGCTGTATTCCACGACTCGCACCTTTGAGTCCGTTACGGAATTGCCGGACCTTTTTGTGTGGGACACCCTCTCCACCAACAAGTGCTACCGCCGCGAATTCCTCATCGAGAACGATCTCCGCTTCCCGAAGGGGATGTTCTACGAGGACCTGATGTTTATCGCCGACGCCTACCTCGCGGCGAAGCGCATTACGCTGATTCCCAATCAGGTCTACTTCTGGAACGTCTTCGAGAAGGCCGCCGTGAAGTCGGTGACGAACCGACGGCACGAAATGACGAACTACATCCACCGGTTGGAGGTCCACCGGCGGATCGACGCCCTGCTGGCCGAGCGCGGCCTGACCGAGATGAAGCTCGCCAAGGACGTCAAGTTCCTCAAGCACGACCTGGTGCTCCACCTGCGGGACCTGCCCTTCCGCGACGAGGCGTACCGCCAGGAGTTCGCCGCGCTCTCCCAGGAGTACCTCGCCGACCTCGCGCCCGAGGCGTACGAGCGGGTCCTGCCGATACAGGCCATCTGCGCCTACCTGCTCCAGAAGGGCGACTGGGACAACCTCATCCCGGCGGTCGACACCCTCATCAACCGCGACAAGCTCTCCTCGCCGCTGGCCCAGCGCGACGGCCGGATCTACTGGTGCGACGGCCACGCCGACGACGCGTTCGGCCGCCAGGTGCTGGACGTGACCGACATCGGCTACCACGAGAAGCCGGTCAACCAGCTCTTCCTGCGCAACCAGCTCACCCGGTTCTCCGAGGCGGGCAACACCGTCTCGCTGGCCGGCCGGATCACCAACCCGCTCGGTGCGATCCCCGAGGGCGCCAAGCTCGCCGGCCAGCTGGAGTTCAGCGCCCGCCGCCGCAGCCTGCAGTCCTTCGCCTTCCCGGTCACCACGCTGCGCCACGAGGGCGACACCGTGGCGTGGGAGACCACCGCGGACGTCACCGCGCGGCTGCGCCCGCTGGGCATCGTCGACACCATCTGGGACGTCCGGCTGCGCCTGACCGTCGACGGGGTGCCCACCACGTCGCGGCTGACGGTGGCCGACACCGAGCTGGCCGGCGCGCCGCTGCCGATCCGGCCGCGGCTGACCCGGATGGTCGCCGACCACATCGAGCCGCACATCTCCTCCAAGGGCCACCTGGCGTTCCGCCTGATCAGCGAGAGCCAGAGCGCCGAGCGCGTGCAGGAGCTCATCTCCAGGAGCGTCCACGGCAAGCCGGGCGCGCTGGCCAAGTCCGGCTTCCGCAAGGCCAAGGCGCTGCGCAAGACGCTCACCTCCGGGGACACCAAGCTCCGGGCGTACCACGAGGTCTTCAGCCGGCTGCCGATCAAGAAGCGCACGGTGGTCTTCGAGAGCCACCTGGGCAAGCAGTACAGCGACAGCCCGCGCGCCATCTACGAGGAGATGCGCCGGCAGGGCCTGGAGTTCGAGGCGATCTGGGCCTACGCCGGGTCCCCGAAGGACTTCCCCAAGGACGCCACCCTGGTCAAGCGCTGGTCGCTGCAGTACCTCAAGGCGCTGGCGCAGGCGGAGTTCTGGGTGGACAACCAGAGCTACCCGCTGAAGCTGACCAAGCGCCCCGAGACCACCTACATCCAGACCTGGCACGGCTCGGCGCTGAAGAACATGGGCTTCGACCAGCCCTCGCTCAAGGCGCAGACCCGCCAGCAGCAGGCCGAGCAGCAGCGCTCGCTGGACCGCTTCGACCGGTTCGTGTGCCGCACCGAGCACGACGCGCGGACGCTGGCCAAGGCGTTCCGCCTCAAGGAGAAGACCCTGCTGCGGGTCGGCTACCCGCGCAACGACGCCCTGGTCAGGGCCCGGCTGCGGGAGGCCGAACTGGGCCACCGCGAGCGCGGCCAGCTGGCGGCGGAGCTGGGCATCCCCGCGGACAAGAAGGTGCTGCTGTACGCGCCGACGTTCCGCAAGGCGGGCGGCCGGCACGGCCGGTTCGCGCTCCCCTTCGACGTGGAGCGCTTCGCCGACCAGTTCGGCGACCGCTACGTCCTGCTCGTCCGCTCGCACTACCTCAACCACGTGGTGCTGCCGCCGACCGTGCAGGGCCGGGTGATCGATGTCTCGGCGCGCCACGACATCACCCCGATCCTGGAGCTGGCCGACGGCCTGGTCACGGACTATTCGTCGGTGATGTTCGACTACGCGCTGCTCGACCGGCCGCTGGTGTTCTTCACCTACGACTACGACGAATATGTGCACGAGGGCCGCGGAACGTACTTCGATCTGCTGGAACACGCACCAGGACCGGTAGTACGCACCGAGGAGGATTTCTTCGAGGCCGTGGCGTCTTTCGAGTCCCAGCAGCTGGAATACGCCAAGGACCGCAAGGAATTCGTCGCCAAGTTCGGGGAATACGACCAGGGCGACGCCGCACAGAGCATCGTCGACCAGTTCTTTGCGCAGTGGAGCCGTTGATGACCAAGTCGAACGCAGCCGAGCCGCGGGACATCTTCTTCGTCTCCAACAGCGTCAACGAGCTGGGCGGCATCACCAGTTGGTCGCACCAGATGGCGCGCCTGTTCGCCGAGCAGGGCCACCGGGTGCACGTCATCGGGATCGTGCCACCGCCCGAGGGCCGGGTCCACGAGCTCGGTCCCGATCTGCCGTACCGGACCACCACGCTCTACGACGTGCACCCGCCGAGCGTGCGCCCGGTACGCGGCCTGCGGGACAAGCTGAACGTCGTCGAGCAGCGCCGCCGGACCGCCCGCGAGGCCGGGATGCACGAGCAGGCCGCGAAGATGACCACGCTGTTCCGGGGCGCGCAGCCGGGCGGCGTGGTGATCGTGACCCAGGTGTGGGCGATGGAGTGGGTGGCGCTGGCCGACACCGCCGGGCTGGCGGTGATCGGAATGAGCCACGAATCGTTCGAGACCTGCCGCCGGTCGTCCCGGTTCGCCCGCGTCAAGCGGTTTTACCAGGACGTCGACCGGATGCTGCCGCTCACCCGCGAGGACGCGGACAAGTGGATCCGCCAGCGGATGGACAACGTCGGCTTCATGCCGAACCCGCTGCCGTTCTTCCCCGACGTCCCCTCGGACCGGTCCCGGAAGGTCGTGGCGAGCATCGGCCGGCTGCACGAGGAGAAGGGCGTGGACCTGCTCCTGGAGGCGTGGGCCAAGGTCGCGCCGCAGCACCCGGACTGGACGCTGCGGATCTACGGCTCCGGTGAGGAGGCCGAGGCGCTGCGCAAGCAGGCGGCCGAGCTGGGGGTGACCGACTCGGTCGAGTGGATGGGGCGGACCAGCGATGTCGCCGGAGCGCTGCGGGAGAGCGCGGTGTTCGCGCTGAGCTCGCGCGGCGAGGGCTTCCCGCTCGCGCCGATGGAGGCGATGGCCACCGCCGTGCCGTGTGTGGCCTTCGACGTGGCGCCGGGCGTCCGCGAGATCATCACGGACGGCACGGACGGCTTCCTGGCCCCGCCCGGCAACATCACCGAATTCGCCCGGCACCTCGACACTCTGATGTCGGACCAGGAGCTGCGGGACCGGATGGGCGAGACGGCCCGGGAGAACATCCAGCGGTTCTCCACCGACGAGATCGTCGGCCGCTGGGAGGCGCTGTTCGCGCTCGTGGAGCGCTGAGCCGCCACCGCGCAATACCGAGGCGGGGCCGCCGGGTTTTCCCGGCGGCCCCGCCTCGTGATACACGTTGAATATTCAGGTACTTACGGGTCTTTGTCCCGCTGCCCGCGGGAAGTGCCCGGAGCCGGACTTGAACCGGCACGGCCCGAAGGCCAGCGAGGTTTAAGCTCGCCGTGTCTGCATTCCACCATCCGGGCGTGGGGTCCCCCATGCCTCCTCATAGAAGGCAGCACGAGCGTAGCCCGCAGCGCACCAGGCGGATCGGCCGCTCATCCCGAGGTTGTCTTATTTTATTGGCAACTGAGGGTGCATCAGGGTCCGACAGAGCCTCTGGCACATGCCTGGAGCCCATGTTCGCCGGTGGTCGCGAGAGCGAAATCCGACCCCGAATTGACGAAAATTCGACGCCTCCGCGACGGCGCCCCAACGCCCTCCGCGCGCCCTCCGGCAATGCCCGACCGGTGCCCCACCGGCACCATCGGCCTCAGGGACGACCTCATACCCAGGGATGACGGAGCACGGGGAGCTAATCCCTGGGGGTGGCCCAAGGACGGTCACACGGGTTGACGTCCGGGCACGATGCGCTGCCGGACGATGGAAACCGATGTTCCGCCACCCCGCCGCCGCGGCCACCGCGCCGGTGCGGGAGCGGCCCGTTCCTCGTCCCGACAGGAGACCCTTCCCGTGACCACCACCCACTCCGGCGCCACCGTCGCCGGCCGCAGCACCGCGGTGGCCGCCCGCGCCACGGATCTCAGCAAGGTCTACGGACAGGGCGAGACCCAGGTGGTCGCCCTGGACGCGGTCTCCGTCGACTTCCGCCAGGCCCGGTTCACCGCGATCATGGGCCCCTCCGGCTCCGGCAAGTCCACGCTGATGCACTGCATGGCCGGCCTGGACGCGATCTCCGGCGGCTCGGCGAAGATCGGCGACATCGAGCTGACCGGGCTGAAGGACAAGAAGCTCACCCAGCTCCGGCGCGACAAGATCGGCTTCGTCTTCCAGGCGTTCAACCTCCTCCCGACGCTCACCGCCCTGGAGAACATCACCCTCCCCATGGACATCGCCGGCCGGAAGCCGGACCGCGCCTGGCTGGACCGGGTCGTGGAGACCGTCGGCCTCTCCGGCCGGCTCAAGCACCGCCCGAGCCAGCTCTCCGGCGGCCAGCAGCAGCGCGTGGCGGTGGCCCGCGCCCTGGCCTCCCGGCCCGAGATCATCTTCGCCGACGAGCCCACCGGCAACCTCGACTCCCGCTCCGGCGCCGAGGTCCTGGGCTTCCTGCGCAACTCCGTGCGCGAACTGGGCCAGACGGTGGTGATGGTGACCCACGACCCGGTCGCGGCGTCGTACGCGGACCGCGTCATATTCCTCGCCGACGGCCGGATCGTCGACGACATGCCCGACCCCAGCGCCGACATGGTGCTCGAACGCATGCTGGGCTTTTCCGGGGGTGCCCCCCGGACCCCCGGCCTCGACGCCACGGGCCGCGTCAGCTGACCGGCAGCAGCCACCTCCCGCACCCCGGACACCCCGGACCACTCCTCCAGGACTGACCCACCCATGTTCCGTACCGCCTTGCGCAATGTGCTCGCGCACAAGGCCCGGCTGCTGATGACCGTGCTCGCCGTGATGCTCGGCGTGGCCTTCGTCTCCGGCACCCTGGTCTTCACCTCCACCCTCTCCGACGCCCTCCAGGGCACCGCCCGCAAGGGCTTCGACAACGTCGACGTGGCCATCCAGCGCGGCGGCTCCGACCGCGCCGACGGCGTCCCCGGGGCCCGCCCCGCGCTCGACCAGAAGCTGCTGGAGACGGCCGCCCACCTGCCGGGCGCCGCCTCCGCCACCGGCACCGTCTCCGGCTTCACCGCCATCGCCGACAAGCACGGCACGATGATCGGCGACGGCTTCTCGACCCTCGGCGGCAACTACTTCCCCGGTCCGAACGGCACCGACGCCCGCTATCCGATGCGCAGCGGCGCCGCCCCCAAGGGTCCGCACGAGTTCGCGCTGGACGCCCACACCGCCGACCGCGGCGGCTACAAGGTCGGCGACACCGTCCGGATATCCGTCGACGGCCCGGTCCGGGAGCAGAAGCTGACCGGCGTCTTCAGCACCGACGACGCCCGGGTCGGCGCCGGCGGCAGCCTCGCGCTGTTCGACACCGCCACCGCCCAGAAGCTGTTCGCGGCCCCCGGCCGGTTCGACGAGATCGACGTCAAGGCCGCCCCGGGCACCTCCCAGGCGGCGCTGAAGGACGCGGTGGAGAAGGTGCTGCCGCAGGGCACCGAGGCCACCACCGGGCGTCAACTCGCCGACGAGCAGGCCACGATGATCGCGCAGAGCATGGACGGGATGAAGACCGGCCTGCTCGGCTTCGCCGCCGTCGCGCTCTTCGTCGGCGTCTTCATCATCGCCAACACCTTCACCATGCTGGTCGCCCAGCGCACCAAGGAGCTGGCGCTGCTGCGTGCGGTCGGCGCCAGCCGCCGCCAGATCACCCGCTCGGTGCTGACCGAGGCGTTCGTGGTCGGCGCGGTGGCCGCGGTGACGGGCCTGCTGGCCGGTATCGGCATCGGCGCCGCCCTGCGCTCGCTGCTGAACGCCACCGGCGCGAAGGTGCCCGACGGCCCACTGGTGATCTCGCCCAGCACGATCCTGATCGCCCTGGTGGTCGGCATCGTCGTCACGGTCCTGGCCGCCTGGCTGCCCGGCCGCCGGGCCGCGAAGATCCCGCCGGTCGCCGCGATGAACAGCGTGCACGCCACCGCCACCACCAAGTCGCTGGTGGTCCGCAACACCATCGGCGCGCTCTTCGCGGGCGCCGGCACGGCCGCGGTCCTGGTCGCCACCGGGATGTCCGACGGCAAGGTCACCATGGGCGCGGGCGCCGCGCTGCTGCTGATCGGCGTGTTCGTGCTGACGCCGCTGCTGTCCCGCCCGCTGGTCGCGCTGGCCTCCCCGGTGCTGCGGCTCTTCGGGATATCCGGCACCCTCGCCCGGCAGAACGCCGTCCGCAACCCGCGCCGGACGGCCGCCACCGCCTCCGCGCTGATGATCGGGCTGACCCTGATCACCGGCCTGACGGTGATCGCCGGCAGCGTGCAGCAGGGCATCGACAAGATGGCCACCTCCGCCCTGAAGGCCGACTACGTCGTCTCCATGGCGACCCGGTCCCCGCTCTCCCCGGACGTGGCGAAGAAGCTCGCGGCCGTGGACGGGGTCACCGCGTCCAGCCCGCTGCGCAACTCCCCGTCCCGCATCGGCGCCGACACCGAGTACCTGACCGGCGTCAACGGCAAGGACTTCGGCCGGCTCACCCAGCTCGACTTCACCGAGGGCGCGCTCGGCACCCTGGACGGCGACCGGGCCGTCGTGGACGACTCCCTCGCCAAGGACAAGGGCTGGCACGTCGGCTCCCGGCTGCCGGTGACCTTCGAGGACGGCAAGAAGAGCACGCTGACCATCGGCGGGATCTACCAGGGCAACGAGGTGATCCGCGGCATCATCCTGGACAACGGCACGCTCGCGCCGCACCAGAAGCACGCCACCGACATGCAGGTGCTGGTCAAGACCGCGCACGGCGCCACCCCCGAGGCCAAGGACTCCCTGGTCAAGGCGCTCGGCAAGAACCCGGCGATCACCGTCGCGGACAAGAGGGACGTCTCCAACGCCATCGCCCAGACCTTCACGCTGATGCTGAACATGGTCTACGGCCTGCTGGCCATGGCGGTGATCGTGGCGGTGCTCGGCGTCATCAACACCCTGGCGATGTCGGTCTTCGAGCGCTCCCAGGAGATCGGCATGCTGCGCGCCATCGGCCTGGACCGCCGCGGGATCAAGCGGATGGTGCGGCTGGAGTCGCTGGTGATCTCGCTCTTCGGCGGGGTGCTGGGAATCGGCCTGGGCGTGTTCCTCGGCTGGGCGGCCGGTGAGCTGATCAGCGGCTCGCTGCCGACCTACGAGCTGGTGATGCCGTGGGGCCGGATGACCGTCTTCCTCGCGGTGGCCGCGCTGGTGGGCGTCCTGGCCGCGCTGTGGCCGGCGCGCCGGGCGGCGAAGCTCAACATGCTCCAGGCCATCAAGGCCGAGTAGCCGGCACCCCTCCCGAACGGCCCGAGGGCCCCGTTCCCCCGCCCTGGTGCGGGGGAACGGGGCCCTCGGCCGTGGGCACCCGGTGGTTCAGCCCCGCCAGTCCCGGGCCCGCAGCGGCAGCGCGGGGGCCCCGGAATCCGGCGTACGGACCGCCAGCACCTGGTTGACCCCTATGCGGTTGCGCTCGAACGACAGCGCCGAGGCGGCCATGTAGAGCCGCCAGACCCGGGCCCGGCCCGGGGACGTGAGCCGGGCCGCCTCGTTCCAGTGGGCCTCCAGATTGGCCACCCACCGACGCAGCGTCAGCGCGTAGTGCTCCCGGATCGCCTCCACGTCCCGCACCTCGAAGCCGGCCTCCTCCAGCTGGCCGACGGTCCGCCCCACCGGGGCCAACTCCCCGTCGGGGAAGACATAGCGGTCGATGAACTCGTCGACGCGGTACGTCTCCTCGTCCGCCAGCGGCCGGCGCGCGATCTGGTGGTTGAGCAGCCGCCCGCCGGGCTTGAGCAGGGCGTACAGCAGTTCCGCGTACTCCGCGTACCGGGCCCGGCCGACGTGCTCGGCCATCCCGATCGAGGAGATCGCGTCGAACGGCCCGTCGGCGATCTCGCGGTAGTCCTGCACCCGGATCTCGACCCGGTCGGCGAGCCCGGCCTCGGCGATCCGCTTGCGGGCGTAGGTGGCCTGCTCCTCGGAGAGCGTGATGCCGACCGCCCGGACGCCGTACTCGCGGGCCGCGTGCAGCACCATCGAGCCCCAGCCGCAGCCCACGTCCAGCAGCCGCTGCCCCTCCGCCAGGCCGAGCTTGCGGCAGATCAGGTCGAGCTTGTCGCGCTGGGCGTCCTCCAGGGTGGCGTCCGGCGTCTCCCAGTAGGCGCAGGAGTAGACCATGGACGGGCCGAGCACCAGCGCGTAGAAGTCGTTGCCGACGTCGTAGTGGTGGCTGATCGCCTGCCGGTCGCGGAGCAGGGAGTGCAGCGCCCCGCGGCGCGGGCGGGCCTCCTCCACGGGCGGCGGGGGCGGGACCGGGAGGCCGGCCAGGGAGAGCAGTTCCTTGGCGGCGGCGCGGATCTCGGGGCGGGCCAGGGCGCGCAGCACGGCGGCGCGCGGCGCCTTCGGGCCGGCGCTGCCGCGCTCCCAGATCAGCCCGGCGAGCCGGTCCAGCGCCTCGTAGAGGTCGCCCTGGACGTCGATGTCACCGGCCACCCAGGCCCGGGCCAGGCCCAACTCACCTGGTTTGAAAAGCAGTCGGCGCAGCGCCCGGCGATTGCGGATGACGAGCACCGGGGCGTCCGGGGGGCCGGACTCGCTGCGGTCCCAGGCGCGGATCCGCACCGGGAGCGGGGCCCCCAGAACCTCCTCGGCAAGGTTGGTGAGCCGTCCAGCGGCACCGGCCATGTCGCACACCTCCGTCATGACGAGTCGGGCAAAGAAGTTTCACCCACCACCTAAACGCCAAGTGGGCGCCCATATAGTCCCGTTCGCCTGCAAGAGAACAACATGCCGCCCGTTTTCAGCCATACCCGGGCACGCCGAAGGGCGCCCGCCCCACGGATGGCGGACGCCCTTCGGGCTGGTCGGAGTACCCGACCGATGGTTCAGGAAGCCTTGGCCTTCGGCTTGCCTCCGTCGGCCGCGGCGGCCGGAGCGGGGGCCGGCTTGGCGGCCTCGTAGAACTCCTCGCGGGGGTTCTCCATGGCGCCCAGCGAGACCACTTCGCGCTTGAGGAAGGTGGCCAGCGTCCAGTCGGCGAAGACCCGGATCTTGCGGTTGAACGTCGGCATCGCCATGCCGTGGTACGCGCGGTGCATGTACCAGGCGAGACGACCCTTGAGCTTGATCTTCATCTTGCCCATGACGATCATCGCGACGCCCTTGTGGAGGCCGAGGCCCGCCACCGCGCCCTTGTTGGCGTGGCTGTACTCCTTCTGCGGGAAGCCCCGCATGCCGGAGACCACGTTGTCACCGAGGACCTTGGCCTGCCGCAGCGCGTGCTGCGCGTTCGGCGGGCACCAGGCGTTCTCGTTGCCGTTCTTGCGGCCGACCATGTCCGGGACCTGGGCGTTGTCGCCCGCGGCCCAGATGTAGTCGGTGCCCTGCACCTGGAGGGTGGCGGCGGTGTCGATGTGACCGCGCGGGCCCAGCGGCAGGCCGAAGCGGGACAGCGCCGGGTTCGGCTTGACGCCGGCGGTCCACACGATGGTGTTGGAGAGCACCTCGAGGCCGTTGTCGAGGACGACGTGGCCGTCGACGCAGGACTTCATGCCGGTCTTGAGGTAGACCTCGACGCCCCGGGACTCCAGGTGCTCCTTGCCGTAGGCGCCGAGCTTGGGACCGACCTCGGGGAGGATCTTGTCCGCGACGTCGACCAGCAGGAAGCGCATGTCCTCGCGCTTGACGTTCTTGTAGTACTTCGCGGCGTCGCGGGCCATGTCCTCGACCTCGCCGACGGTCTCCGCACCGGCGAAGCCACCGCCGATGAAGACGAAGGTCAGCGCCTTGCGGCGGACCTCCTCGTCGGTCGTGGAGTCGGCCTTGTCCAGCTGCTCCAGGACGTGGTTGCGCAGGCCGATGGCCTCCTCGATGCCCTTCATGCCGATGCCGTTCTCGGCCAGGCCGGGGATCGGGAAGGTACGGGAGACCGCGCCCATCGCGACGACCAGGTAGTCGAAGGGCAGCTCATACGCATCGCCCACGATCGGGGCGATGGTGGCGACCTTGCGGTCCTGATCGATGGTGGTCACCCGGCCGGTGAGGACCTCCGCCTTGGGCAGCACGCGCCGCAGCGGGACCACAACGTGACGGGGGGAGATGCTGCCGGCCGCAGCTTCAGGGAGGAAGGGCTGGTACGTCATGTACGAGCGCGGGTCGACGACCGTGACGGTCGCCTCGCCGTACCGCATCTTCTTCTGGATGCGGCGTGCCGCGTACAGGCCTACGTACCCACCGCCTACAACGAGGATCCTGGGACGCTCCGTGGTGCTCATGCAATCGAGTATCCACCCCCACATGGGGGGTCGCTCGTGAGCCCCTTCACAAGAATGACGAAGGCATCTGCTACACTCCGCCGGCTCCGTGACCGACGCCATAGCGCGTTCGGGGAACCACGGTATAACGCGACACGTTGGATACCCCTATTGATCAGGGCTTGTCCGTCTGCGAGCGGCTGGACCACGCCCCTCGCGGACACTCTTGTCACACGGTGGAGACCCACCGTAGACCCCGCATTCTTCGGGCAGATGAGTCCTAGGACCTTCGAATGAGGGTCGGATGGCCCCATAGTTCGCCCGGGAGGCGGTTTTTTCATGTGAAGGATTTCACGAACCTTTTTTCCGGGCGCCCCTCGGGACCCCCTCCGAGGCCCCTGAAACCCGCTCAGACGGCGCCGCGCCCGCACGAAAAGCCCGATATGGGCAGCGGCTGCGGCGCCGTCCCGGACCCCGTGCGGGGACCGCTCGTCAGGCGAGGCTCCAGGCGATTCCGTCCAGAATGTCGTGTTCGCTGACCACGACCTCGTCGGCGTCGATGCGATCCATGATCGACAGCAGCACGAGGGCGCCGGCCGCGATGACGTCGACCCGGCCGGGGTGCATGACGGGGATCGCCGCCCGCTCGGCGTGGGTGGAGGTCAGCAGGCGCTCGGTGATCTCGCGGACCGCGGCCCGGGAGATCCGGGAGTGGTGGATGGCCGCGGAGTCGTAGTGGTCCAGGCCCTGCGCGATGGCGGCGACGGTGGTCACCGAACCGGCCAGGCCGACCAGGGTGGCGGCCTCGGTCAGCGGGACGGTCTCCTCGGCGTGGTCCAGGGCCGCGGCGATGTCGGCCTTGATGGCGGCGATCTGGTCGGCGGTGGGCGGGTCCGTGATGTGACCGTCGTGGAGCAGATGGCGCTCGGTCATCCGCACGCAGCCGACGTCCACCGAGCGGGCGGCCCTCACAGAGCTGCGATGCGCAGCATCTCCGGCGAGGGCGGTGGCGGGTGACGGGTGGGCCCCGCCGAGCACGAACTCCGTCGAGCCGCCGCCGATGTCCACGACGAGGTAGGGGAGTTCGATGTGCGGGTGGCCGGTCAGCTCCTTGGTGGCGCCGGTGAAGGAGAACTCCGCCTCCTGGTCGCCGGTGATCACCTCGGGCTCCACGCCCAGGATGTCCACCACGCCGCGGACGAAGTCCGCGCGGTTCTCCGCGTCGCGGGAGGCCGAGGTCGCCACGAAGCGGAGGTGCTCCGCGCCCAGGTTCTTGATCACCGCGGCGTACTCCCGGCAGGCCGCGAAGGTCCGCTCCAACGCCTCCGGCGCCAGCCGCCCGGTGCGGTCCACGCCCTGGCCGAGCCGGACGATCTGCATCCGGCGGTCGAGCTCCTTCAGCTCGCCGGTGGTCGGGTCCACGTCCGCGACCAGCAGGCGGATGGAGTTGGTACCGCAGTCGACAGCGGCGACACGCTTCACTCGGACGCTCCCTCGTCGGTCTCGACGGTCTCCCCGCACGGGCTCACGCAGGGGCCCTTCTTCCACCACTCGGGCAGCATGGCCAGCGCCTCGTCGCCGAGCGGGTTGACTCCCGGGCCGGCGGCCAGCGAGTGGCCGACCAGCACGTGCAGGCACTTGACCCGGTCGGGCATGCCGCCCGCGCTCGGGAAGCCCTGGAGCACCTCGATGGCGTCCCGGCGGCGGATGTAGTCCTCGTGGGCCGCGCGGTAGGCGGCGGCCAGCTCCGGGTCGGCCGCCAGCCGTTCGGTCATCTCCTTCATCACGCCGTTGGCCTCCAACGTGCCGATCGCCGAGGCGGCGCGCGGGCAGGTGAGGTAGTAGAGCGTGGGGAAGGGGGTGCCGTCCTCCAGGCGCGGTGCGGTCTCGACGACGTCCGGCTGGCCGCAGGGGCAGCGGTGGGCGATGGCGCGCAGGCCGCGCGGCGGACGGCCGAGCTGCTCCTTGAAGGCGGCGATGTCCGCGGCGGTGGGCTCGGTGGGCTCGGTCTGGGGCGGGGGCGTGTCCATGTGCGCTTTCGGTGAGGGCCGGTGGTGAGTGACGAACGGGCCGGGCGGAAGCACGGCGAGAGCGTGCCGTACGGCCGTGTGCGGGCCCGCCCGTACACAGTCTCGCCGCTGCCCGCCGGTGCGGGCTACCGCTTGGTGACGGCGGTGGTGTCGCGGGCGTGGGCGGTGGCGGCGTGGTCGGCGCCGTCCGCGCGGTCCGCGTCTTCCCAGAGCTTGTCGTACCAGGGGCGTTGGGCCGCCGCCGCTCCCTTGGGCGCGGCGCGGACCCCGGTCCCGTCCTGGACGATGTACCCGGTCTCGTCCGGCATGACGTAGTGCAGGTGCCGGCGGGCCTGTTGCCGGACGTAGGCCGGGTCCTGCCAGCGGGCCTTCTCGTCGCGCAGCCGGTCGAGCGCGGCGGCGGCGTCCTGGGCCTTGCGGCGCTGGTCGGCGATGTCCGAACGCTGGGAGATGTACTGCCTTATCGGGTACGCCAGGGCGACCACCAGCGAGCACATCACCAGCGCCAGCAGGGCGGCCCGGCCGGTGAGGCGGTTGCGGCGGGGCCGTCGCTTGGCGCGGTGGACGCGGGCGGCGGCCTGTTCGCCGAGCGCCTTGAGCCGGGTCGCGGTGGAGAACCGGTCCGCGGGCACGTCGTCTCGCCTCCCCTTCAGCTTCCGTCCTGACGTCGTCACGGCGGTCGTCATGACGTACGTCCCCGGCAACGGTACGGGACCGGTGCCGGGGACGCTGCGCTTCACCCCGGCTTTGCTCCGTTGTCGAGTCCTCGGGAGCTCAGCCGGACGGTGGTGTGGGTGGGCCTCAGCCCTTGAAGCGCGGGAACGCGCTGCGGCCGGCGTACACCGCCGCGTCGTCGAGGATCTCCTCGATGCGCAGCAGCTGGTTGTACTTGGCGACACGCTCGGAGCGGGCCGGGGCGCCGGTCTTGATCTGGCCGCAGTTGGTGGCGACGGCGAGGTCGGCGATGGTGACGTCCTCGGTCTCGCCGGAGCGGTGCGACATCATGCACTTGAAGCCGTTGCGCTGGGCCAGCTCGACGGCGTCCAGGGTCTCGGTCAGCGAGCCGATCTGGTTGACCTTCACCAGCAGCGCGTTGGCGGAGCCCTCCTCGATGCCGCGGGCCAGGCGCTCGGGGTTGGTGACGAAGAGGTCGTCGCCGACCAGCTGGACCTTGGCGCCGAGCTTGTCGGTGATGACCTTCCAGCCGGCCCAGTCGTCCTCGAACAGCGGGTCCTCGATGGAGACCAGCGGGTAGGCCGCCACCAGCTCCTCGTAGTACTCCGTCATCTCGGCGGCGGAGCGCTCCTTGCCCTCGAACTGGTACTTGCCGTCCTTGTAGAACTCGGAGGCGGCGACGTCCAGCGCGAGCGCGATGTCCTGGCCGGGGGCGTAGCCGGCTTCCTTGATGGCCTCCAGGATCAGGTCCAGGGCCTCGCGGTTGGAGCCGAGGTTGGGGGCGAAGCCGCCCTCGTCGCCCAGGCCGGTGGCCAGGCCCTTGGCCTTCAGCACCTTCTTGAGGGTGTGGTAGACCTCGGCGCCCCAGCGCAGCGCCTCGGAGAAGGACTCCGCGCCGATCGGGGCGATCATGAACTCCTGGATGTCCACGTTGGAGTCGGCGTGCGAGCCGCCGTTCAGGATGTTCATCATCGGGACGGGCAGCACGTGCGCGTTCGGGCCACCGAGGTAGCGGAACAGCGGCAGGTCGCTGGCCTCGGAGGCGGCGTGCGCGACGGCGAGGGAGACGCCGAGGATGGCGTTGGCGCCGAGCGAGCCCTTGTTGTCGGTGGCGTCCAGGTCGAACATCGCCTGGTCGATCAGCCGCTGCTCGGTCGCGTCGTAGCCGACGAGCTCCGGGCCGATCTGCTCGATGACGGCCAGGACGGCCTTCTCCACGCCCTTGCCGAGGTAGCGGTTGGGGTCGCCGTCCCGCAGCTCGATGGCCTCGAAGGCGCCGGTGGAGGCGCCGGACGGGACGGCGGCACGGCCGGTGCTGCCGTCGTCGAGGCCGACCTCGACCTCGACCGTGGGATTACCTCGCGAGTCGAGAATTTCGCGGGCTACGACGACGTCGATGGACGGCACGTTGTCTCCTTCAGGGGTGTCTGGAGTTCTCGGCATGAGCCTAACGGCCCCGGGGGGATCCGCTCGCCCGTGGCCCGCTCCGTGGGACGAAAAAACCCAACAAGCAGAACAAAGCCCCAGTTCACAGGAGGTTTCGGGGCACTGTTCGCTATGCGGGGAACGTCGTGCCGGGGGGCGACCGGGCCCGGCAACGGAGAAGCCCCGCCACGGCGCGCTCGGGGGTACGCGCCGCGGCGGGGCAGCTCTCGCGGGTCTCTCAGGTGGCCGGTACGGCTCAGACGCTGAGCTTCTGGCCCGGGAAGATCAGGTTGGGGTTGCCGCCGACGACGGACTTGTTGGCGGCGTAGAGCGCCTTCCAGTTGGTGCCGTGCGCCTTGGCGATCTTGGCGAGGGTGTCGCCCGACTTGACGGTGTAGGTGTCACCGGAGCGGTGCGAGTGCTGCGGGGCGGCCGGCTGGGCCTTCTCCGCCTTCTTCTCGGCCTTCTCGCGGACCGGGGCGGACTTCTTGGTGGAGCCCTCGGTCTGCTTGCGGGCCTCGGTGCCCTGGCTCTTCTTGACGGTGGAGCCGGAGGGGTTGACGTCGGCGGCCGGGCCACCGGAGGTCAGACCACCGGCGGCGGCGCAGCCCCAGGCGCCCGGGCCCTGCATGGCGAGCAGCTTCTCGGCGACGGCGATCTGCTGTTCCTTGGTGGCCAGGTCGGCGCGGGCCGCGTACTTGGTGCCACCGGCGGCGGCCCAGCTGGAGTTCGAGAACTGCAGGCCACCGTAGTAGCCGTTACCGGTGTTGATCGACCAGTTGCCGCTGGACTCGCACTGGGCGACCTTCTCCCAGGTGGCGACCGAGGCGGCGGAAGCAGAGGTGGCGCCCATCAGCGGAACGGCGACGGCGGCGCCGGCGACACCGGCCAGCGTGGCGACGCGGACGGCCTTGGAGCTGCGGCGGTGCTTGCCCTTGTTGATCAGCATCGTGCGTTCGTTTCCTCACCGACGCCTACGAGGTGAGCTGTCGGGTTCGGGCCGTGTGAGCTGCCCGGCCGTGTGTGCTGCACACACGGCTTCACCCCAAGCCGACTGACCCGCTCTCACGGGCGGGGTCGGCACTTACCTTGGGTCCCCCGCTCCTGCCTTCGGCGCTTGCGCGTCGTCGACTCCGACCGCCGGCAGGACTCGGCGTGCGATCGAAGGGCCCGCTTTGGCGAGCGGTCCTGACCGTAAGCAGTAACCCTGTTGGTGTTCAAACCCCATCTTCTGAACCAAGTTGACCGTTTTTGATCACCGCGCGAGTCATTTCCGCAGGTAGGCCCCGGTATGGCAACGGGGGACAGGTCCGGACCCATCCCCCGCAACGAGAGCCATATCTCACTTTTACGAAACGCCGCGAAAGACGGCGAACTGCCGGTAACTACCCCTGTGTCCGCCCGAGGTCGAGCATCTGACCGGGGTGGATCAGGTCCGCGTCGGAGCCGATGACGTCCTGGTTGCGGTGGTAGAGCGCGGGCCAGCCGCCCGGCAGGTCATGGCTGACGGCGATCTCTGACAGGTTGTCACCCGGGCGCACGCGGTAGCTGCCGGCCTCCGCCGGGGGCGTGCGGGGCGCCTCGCCGCCGCGGGAGGCGTGCCGGCCGCGGCCGCCGTCCCGGCCGTCGCCGGCCTCCGTACCGTCGCCGGGCGTCCCGCGGTGCTTGCCGGCGGCGGGCGGCGTGGCGGGGGCGCCGGACCGGTCCGGGCCACCGGGCGCGGTGGAGTCGGACGGGGCGGGCGACGCCGGGTCGGCCGGGTCCGTCGAGCCCGACGGGTCGGACGGCACGGACGGATCCGCCGGGTCCGCCGGCGAGGTGGACGGGCTTCCCGACGGGGAATCGGACGGGGAGCCCGACGGGGAGCCGGTGGGTGCCCCGGAGTCGGACGGGGCGGGCGAGGCGGACGAGGAGCCCGAGGGCTCCGGGGTCGCCGAGGGCGCGTGCGGGCCGTCCGCGCCGGCGTCGGAGCCGCTGCCGGCGTCCGGGCCGCGGTCCGTGCCGGAGTCACCGCCGGACGGTTCCGGCGTCCGGGTGGCCGGGCCCGGTTGGGCCTGGTCGCCGCCCGCCGTGTCGGAGCCGTCACCCGCGTCGTCGGAGGCGCCGCCGCCGTTGTGGCCGTGCGTCGGCCGCGGCGAGGGGCGGCTGGTGGGGCCCGGGTCGACGCGGGGCTTGCGGCCGTCCTTGGTCAGTCCGGCGTTCACCGCGCAGCTGGGGAAGGCGTCCGGGCCGCGGTCGTCGAGTATCGCCTCGGCCACGGCTATCTGCTGGGCGCGGCTGGCGAGGTCGGGGCGGGAGGCGTAGGCGGTGCCGCCGTAGTCGTTCCACATCTCCTGGGTGAGCTGGAGACCGCCGTAGAAGCCGTTGCCGGTGGCGGCGCTCCACACCCCGCCGCTCTCGCACTGCGCGACGCGGTCCCAGGTCGCCGTGTCGGCGGCGTGGGCGCCACCCGCGGTGAACAGCGGCAGGGCCAGGCCCGCGCCGGTCACTCCTGCCGTGACAAAGATGGCCGGTGCTTGTCGGGGGCGACGATGCCGGCCGTTCCCGGAACGCATGCGGTTGCCTTTCGCGCGGCGGTTGAGTTGTCGGATCGGCGGCGGAAGGGGTGCCGTGCGGCAGCCCGTGGCCGACCTCGATCGTCGGAGGAAAGGTAGCCGGGGTCACGGGCAGTCACAAGTCGGTGTAGCGGAGATCACGCAATGATTACGTAGCTGACGGAGCGTCAATTACGCGGCCGTTCCTGGTCAGCGCCCCGGTCAGGACGGCTCGGGCGTGAACTCCACCGGCAGCGTGCGCAGTCCGCGCATGATGAGCCCGCCGCGCCAGCGCAAATCATCAGGTTCCGCCGCAAGTCGGAGGTCCGGGAGCCGGGTCAACAGAGTGGCGAGCGCGGTCTGCCCTTCGAGGCGCGCAAGGGGTGCGCCGAGGCAGTAGTGGATGCCGTGTCCGTATCCCAGGTGCGGGTTGTCACGCCGCGTGAGGTCGAGTACGTCAGGCTCGTCGAAGCGCGCCGGATCGCGGTCGGCGGCGGCCAGCACCACCAGGACCGGTTCCCCCTCGGCGATCCGCGCTCCGCCCAGCGTCAGGTCCCGGGTCGCGTACCGCCAGGTGGCCAGCTCCACCGGCCCGTCGTAGCGGAGCAACTCCTCGACGGCGGTGGCGAGCAGCTCGGTGTCGTCGGCCGCGATCGACTTCTGGAGCAGTTCGCGCTGGGCGGGGTGGCGGAGCAGTGCATAGATGCCGTTGCCGATCAGATTGACCGTGGTCTCGAATCCGGCGAACAGCAATACAAAGCACATAGCGGCGGCCTCGTTCTCGGTGAGGTGCTCGCCGTGGTCGGAGGCCCGGATCAGGCCGGAGATCAGGTCGTCGCCGAGCGCGCCGCGCTTGCGGTGGATCAGCTCGGCCAGATAGGCCCGCATCTTCTTGACGGAGCGGGCGACCCCGCCCCGCGGCCCGCCGCCGTGCCGGATCATCATGCCCGCCCAGTCGCGGAAGTCGTCCTGGTCCTCGGGCGGGACGCCGAGCAGATCGCAGATCGCGTAGATCGGCAGCGGGAACGCGAACTCGTGGATGAGGTCCGCGCTCCCCCGCCGCGCGCCGTGCTGTTTTTCGATCATGGCGTCGATCAGCTGGTCGGTCAGCTCCTGTATGCGCGGCGCGAACGCGGCGACCCGGCGCGGGGTGAACGCCTGGGAGACCAGGCGGCGCAGCCGGGTGTGGTCCGGCGGGTCGATGTTCAGCAGGTGCGTCATCAGGTTGGCGCTGCGTTCGCCCGGAATGCCCGTCTTGCCCTTTTGGCGGGCGGCCTCGGAGTGGTGCACCGGGTTCTTCGACAGCCGGGCGTCGGCCAGCGCCTGCCGGGCGTCCGGATAACGGGTGACCAGCCACGCCTCGACACCGCTGGGCAGCCGGGTCCGGTGCACCGGCGCGTGCTCGCGCAGCCAGGCGTACGCCGGATACGGGTCGGCGGCGAACTCCCAGGAGAAGAGTGCGGGGGTGGGGCCGGCGGCGGCCGGAGACGGGGACACCGGGCAACCGGTGGGCGGGTCGCCCGCCGGACGGGCGTCGGACCGGGCCTCCGGGTGGGAGTCGGACCGGGTCTCCTGGCGGGCGTCGGGCGTCTGCTGCACCTATCGACCGTAACCGGTGGCACACCCGCCCCACCCCACCCCCAGAGCCTCAGCCCGTCCGCACGCCCAGCCCCGCCAGGAACGCCGCCGCGGCCGGCGACGGCCCCAGCCCGCTCCACACCACCCGCTCGGTCCGCTCCGGCGCCGGCCGCACCCGCACGGTCCGCAGCCCGGCCAGCCTGCCGGCGAACGCCTCCGGCACCATGCCGACGCCGAGCCCGGCCCGGACCAGCTCCGCCAGGAACTCCACGGTGGTCACCTCGAACGCCACCTCCGCCGTCAGCCCCGCCGCCCGGAACGCCTCCTCGCGCTGCCGGCGGGCCGCCGACCCCGCCGTGAAGTCCACCAGCGTCTCCCGGGCCACCCGCCCCAGCGTCGTCCACTCCCGCCCGGCCAACGGATGCTCCGGCGGCACCACCGCGACCAGTTCGCCGCGCGCCAGCACCTTCTCCCGGACCCCGATCGTGCGCGCCCCCGGCACCAGCCCGACGAACGCCACGTCCAACGCGCCCTCCCGCACCCGCTCCAGCAGCGGATCGCTCATCTCCATCTGCAGGCTGATCTGGACCTTCGGGTACGCGGCACGGAACGCCCCCAGCTCCCGGGCGAGGTCGAGGGCGCTGACGGTCGAGATCGCCCCCACCGCCAGCCGCCCGCGCACCTCGCCGGTCACCGCCTCCACCTCCGCGCGGGCCCGCTCGGCGGCCTGGAGCGCCTGCCGGGCGATCGGAACGAAGGCTTCCCCGGCGGCGGTCAGCCGCACGCTCCGGCTCGTCCGGTGGAAGAGCCGCGCCCCCAGTTCCTTCTCCAGGCGGGCGATCTGATGGCTCAGCGCGGACTGCACCACATGACAGCGCTCCGCGGCCCGGGTGAACCCACCGGTCTCGGCGACCGCGACGACATACCGCATCTGCTGGAGCTCCATGCGCGCGATCGTAGGCGCGCACCGCCCTCCGCCATCCATCTTGACCTGCGATCGATGTGATGAAAACTATGCGTTGGACCGATCGATGCCCACGGCCCGACCCTTGACCCCATGAGAACCACCGCACACGAAGAGAGCGGCCCGCGAACCGGTCCGGACACCGCCCCGGACACGAGCCCCGGAGGCGCCGCGGGCCACCCGACGGCGACACCGACGCCCCGACTCGGCCGCGGCACCCTGCTCCTGATGTCCGTCGCCACCGGCCTCGCGGTCGCCGGCAACTACTTCGCCCAACCCCTCCTGGACGTCATAGGCCACGACCTCCACCTCTCCACCGGCACCGCCGCACTGGTCGTCACCGTCGCCCAGACCGGCTACGGGCTCGGCCTGCTCCTCCTCGTCCCCCTCGGCGACCTCCTGGAACGCCGCCGGCTCGCGGTCGTCCTGTGCACCCTGACCGCCGTCTTCCTCACCGTGACCGCGAGCGCCCCGAACGGGGCGCTGCTGCTCGTCGGCACCGCCCTGACCGGCCTCAGCTCCGTCGCCGCCCAGGTCGTCATGCCGTTCGCGGCCACTCTGTCCGCCCCCGCCGAACGCGGCCGGACCGTCGGCACCGTGATGACCGGCCTGCTGCTCGGCATCCTGCTCGCCCGCACCGCCGCCGGCCTGCTGGCCGAACTCGGCGGCTGGCGCACCGTCTACTGGGTCAACGCCGCCCTGATGCTGCTGATCGCCCTCCTGCTGCGGCTCCGCCTGCCGGTCCTCCACACCACCGCCGGACTGCGCTACCCGGCCCTGCTCCGCTCGACGCTGGCCCTGTTCGCCCACGAACCGGTGCTGCGCTGGCGGGCGGCGCTCGGCGCCCTGACCTTCGCCGCCTTCAGCGTGCTGTGGACCGCGGCGGCCTTCCTGCTGTCCGGCCCCGCCTACGGCTGGCAGGAGTCGACGATCGGCCTGCTGGGACTGGTCGGCGCGGCCGGTTCGCTCGCCGCCTCGACGGCCGGCCGGCTGGCCGACCGGGGACTGGCGCACCGCGTCAGCGGCGTCTGCGCGGTCCTGCTCCTGGGCTCCTGGGGCCTGCTCGCGGCCGGCGGCTCCGGCGGCGGCTGGTCCCTGGCGGCCCTCCTCGCCGGCGTGATCGTGCTGGACCTCGCCGTCCAGGCCGTGCACGTCAGCAACCAGAACCTGATCTACGGCATCCGCCCCGAGGCCCGCAACCGCCTCAACTCGGCCTACATGACGAGCTACTTCGCCGGCGGCGCTGCGGGCTCCGCCCTGACGTCGCTGCTCTGGGGCCTGGGCGGCTGGGCCGGCGTCTGCACCCTGGGAGCGGGACTGTCGGCGGCCGCGGTGGGGGTGTGGACGGCGGAGCGGCTCAGGCGGAGGACGCCCCGAACTCCCCACGCCTGACGGCCGAAACGAAGTCCGCCCAGCTCGCGGCGGGGAAGAGCAACGCGGGGCCGGTGGGGCGCTTGCTGTCGCGGACGGGGACGTGGGCGTGGCCGGCGGCCACTTCGAGGCAGTCGCCGTTGCTGGGCCCGCTGTAGCTGGACTTGAACCAACCGGTCAGGGTGGAAGCGTCGGAGAGGCTGTGATCAGTGGTGGCCATGGTCGAATTCCTCTGCTGTGGCCCGCACGAGGGCCAGGGATTCCTGATGCGACGCCGCGTCGCCCACAGCGAGATCGTAGGCCGACCGGCAGGAGCTGACCACGGCCGGATCGTCCATCAAGTTCCCCGTGCGCAGCCCTTCGACGTAGGCGACAGGTGCAGCGTCAGTGAAGCTCATGAGGGTGACCATGCTCTCGACGAGGGCATGGGATCCGACCGCGAACGGCAGTACATGCAGCCGGATTCGCCCGGCATCGGCCATGTCCGCAATCTTGTGGAGCTGTTCCGCCATGACCTGCGGACCGCCAATCCGGCGTCGGAGTACCGCCTCATCCAAGAGGGTCCACACGACGGGTTCCAACGGGTTGTCGAGAATCCGCGCACGCTCTATGCGATTGACAACGCGCCGGTCAATGTCCTCTGCCCGGTAGTTCGGGCTGGCCGTGCGCAGCACCGCACGTGCGTAGTCGTCGGTCTGCAACAGGCCGGGAACCAGGGAGAGGCCGTACAGGCGGATCTCCGTGGCGAGCGGCTCCAGTTCAGCCGCCACCGCGAAGTAATCAGCGAACTTCGACTCCAGATCCTCCAGCCAGCGGACGAAGAACCCGTCCGTCCCCAGCGCCCGGTCGATCCGCTGCGCGTCATCCGGCTTCGGAAGCCGCCTGCCCGCCTCGAAATGACTGATCAGCGTCGGCGAGCACACCACACGCTCACTCAGCGCCTCCTGCGTCATGCCGGCCGCGATGCGCCGGATCCTCAGCTCCTCCCCGTACTTTTCCCGAGGGGTGCGTGGCCGGTGTTCCCTCTTCATGGGCGGAACTCCCCTCCTTGACAACCGCGTTGTCGGCCTCGACTTACTAGCAGCGTAGCCAGAACAGACCCCACCCTGTGAGGGAAAGGCCACACAGCGTGAAGAAGCGCTGCACCCTCGCACGGAGGTTGACGACATATGACCGAGCCTGATCGAGGGCTCTTGGACGGCGGGCGACTTCTGCCGTGGTCCAGCTCGGAGGGGAAGCCCTGCTACCTCCTCGCGAGCGACGGGACCGGATACGTCTCCCGCATGGCCGACCGGGTGGAGGCGGAACAGCTCGACTCGGCGGCCCTGCTCATCGAGGAGGCCCGGCAGGTCCTTCGCGAACGGACCTGGACACCCGGCGAAATCCACCTGCTCGCGGCCGACTTGACCGCATCGCTGGCCAACGTGCGCCGGGTCGCGGTGAGCCGCGGCGCCCGCCTGCCCGCGCCCGCCGACGACTTCCCCGACCGGGCCTAGGCGCGGCGGGCCAGCAAGTGGGCGTCGAGGAAGCCCCGTTCGGAGGCCGGATCGTGAACCAGTCGGGCGAACGGGACGAGCCCGGCCCCGACCAACAACTCGGCGAACCGGTCCACCGGCCAGCTGTAGGCGGGCGTCACCTTGTGGTCGAAGCGGACCGGCTCCGGTCCTTCGGTCCCGAAGAACGAGACCAGGAGCAGGCCCCCTGGCGCCAGGACACGTACCTGCTCGGCGAGGAGCGCGGGCAGTTCCCCAGGTGGGGTATGGATCATCGAGTAGTGGGCCAGCACGCCGCCGAGCGCACCGTCCTCGACCGGCAGGGCCTCCATCCGCGCCTCGTCGAACCGCAGTGACGGATGGGCCCGCCGGGCGTGGTCGACCATGGCCGGGGAGAGATCGAGCCCGAAGGCGTCCAGCCCCAACTCGTGCAGCATGGCCGTCAGATGTCCGGGCCCGCACCCGACGTCGGCGGCCCGCGGGTTCCCCGTCCCGCGCACCAGCTCGGCGAAGGTGCCGATCATGTTCCGCGCGAACGGCTGCGTCTCCAGCCGATTGGCGAACATCGAGGCATACAGTTCGACGACCCCGTCGTAGGCCGCCCTGGTCTCATCCTGATGCTCCATCACGGGCAGAGAAGCTAACACCCACGCATGTGCGCTACTTCTCCGGCCCCGCGCCGTCCCACTCCCGGCGGCTGACTGCACGTCACGTGATCACGAGGCAGGCGGGTCCTCCCCGAGGGCGCGCCTGGCGCCGGGGTGGCCCGGAGCCGCCGCCTGGCCGGTGCACGAGACCGCCCCGGCCGGAAAGCTGGCGGTCGGTGGAACTTTCCCGTTCTGGAAACGATCAGCGCTTGACCCTGCCGTGATCGGGTCGGGAGCATCGAACCGACAGACGGATGCCGAGGCGATGTGGTGGAGGGCTACTCCATCACGGACCCGGAACGGCTGACGCAGCTCGACTTACCCGAGGGAGGAGAGAGCCGTGATGGTTCCTTCCGCGGTCCTGGAGGACTACTTCCGTGCTCAGTGGTGAGGAGTTCGGCCGGCTCTTTGAGACCTTCGAGCGAACGGCCTTCCGGTTGGAAACCCTCGCGGTGTACGACGTCGAAGAAGAGCGTGAAGAGTTCGAAGCGTTCCTGGCCGGGAAGCCCATGCCGCCAGAGTGGCACGACAACCCTTGGGTGCGGTCCATGACGAACCGGGGGAAGTCCGTCTCCCGCGTGCACGTCCTTCGCTCACCGCTGACGGACTATCTCCGCTACGAACTGTCGGCATACCCGGGGAACATCACAGCGGGCGAATCCATCGGCATCGTCGACCTCGCGGAGCAAGAAGTTTTCGGCTTGCCGGATCACGACTTCTGGCTCTTCGACGACACCGACACCTACCGAATGCACTACACCGAAGCCGGGCAGTTCACCGGGGCGGAACTCCTACACCCCGACCGGCTCGCCGAATATCGGCGCCATCGGGACACCGCCCAAGCGCACGCCGCCCCGTTCGCGGAGTACTGGAGCCGGCACCACTGACCCGCCAGTCAGAACTCGGGTAAGCCCTGCGGGCAGGTGCTACCCGTCCGTCTCCCCGAGGGCGCGCTTGGCGCCGGGGTGGCCCAGATCGGCGGCCTTGCGGTACCAGATCGTGGCCTCGGCGGCGTCGCCGTCCTTCTTGTGGAGTTCGGCGAGGCGGAACGCACCGTAGGCGTCGCCCTGTTCGTAGCCCTTGAGGTACCAGGGGCGGGCTTCGTCGGGGCGGTCATGCTGTTCGAGGAGTACGCCGAGGTTAGCGGCATCGAGGCCCTGGCCCCGCTTGGCATCTTCCTCGAAGAACTCCACGGCTGCGTCTACAGTGTGGGCAATTACGGGCCGGAGAAACTCGGCGGCACACTCGTCACCCAAATCGGCCGCACGGCGCATCCAGACCTCGGCGGTATTGTTCTCGCGCAAGAGCAAGTGGACGATCCCCATACCCCTCGCAACGGGCTCGTACCGGACTCTGGCAGCATCCAGATAGCTGCTGAAGGCACCGAAGACCTCGCCCCGGCCGAGCCGCAGATCACCGAGCAGGTGCGCGGCCTCCGCGCTCCCCTGCTCCGCTCCGGCCGTGAACCAGCGCTCGGCCCGCTTCCGCAGCAGCTTCCCCAGCAGCGTCGCCGCCTCCGCGTCGCCGGCTTCGGCGGCGGCCTCCAGGAAGGGCTCGGCCGCCCGGTCCTCGCCCCGCTCCGCGAGCAGCCGGCCGAGCCGGCCCGCCGAACGCGGCTCGCTGGCCTCCGCCGCCCGACGGAACCAGCGCTCGGCCTCGTCCCGCTCCCCCAACGACTCGGCGAGAACACCGAGGTTGTGCAGGGCGGAGGTGTCACCGGCGTCCGCGGCGCGCTGGAAGGCGACCTGTGCCTTTGCCGCGATCTCGGCGTAGTCGTACGCCGCGTCGGAGCGGGCCTTTTCCAGGGCGCAGCCCCACACCGGGCCGGGGACGTCCGGCAGTTCCTCGTGCCGGCCCGCCGCCTCGACGAGGATCGGCGCGGCCCGCCAGGTGTCCCCCCTGGCCCGGTCCAGCAGTCGCAACAGCCCGTACCGTCGCTCCACCGCCCACGCGCGGGCGTCCTCGGCCGACTCCCGCTCCATGCCGGTCACGTCCGCGTACCCCTCGTGGACCTTGAGGAGGAGGTCCATGGGGAGCGGGCCGGTGAGGCCGCAGCGGGCGAGGTCGAGCGCGGCGCGGACCAGGGCGTGGCCGCGCGGGTGGCGGTCGGCGCGGCGAGCGCGCCACCACTCGTCCCAGAGGAGGGGGCCCAGGGCGAGGTATGCGGCGGCGCCCTCCGGGCCACTGGACGAAACGGCACCTATCAGACGTGGGTCCCCTGAGCGTGCGGCCTCCCCCGCCAACCGCTCCCGCTCCGCCGGGCTCCACTCCCGGGCCAGTTCGACGATGCGGGCCAGGTCGAGGACCCGGCCGCCGGGCTGGGCGCGGCAGGCGTCGTAGGCGTCCTCCCGCATGGTGGCGACCACGACGGCCTTCAGGGCCGCCAACTGGGCAAGCAGGCGCGGCTCCAGTCCGCCCTCGCCGAGGTGCTCGTCGAGGTCGTCGAGCCAGATGAGGTAGCGCTCGGGGCGGCCTTGCAGCAGGGCGGGCAGGCCGCGCAGGTCCGTGCCGCGGGGCGGGGCGAACACCCGACGGCCGGCCGGTCCGCGGACCAGTGCCGCCAGCGCCGTACGCGATTTTCCGGCGAACGGCTCGCCGAGCAGCAGGACCAGCCCGCCGTCCGCACGCGCCTGTCCCAACGCCGCGTCGAGTTCCTGATCGCGGTCGCGAAGGACGTAGGGAGGGAGGGGCGGTCCGGGGATACGGTGGGTGGGCCGGACGCCCAAGGCGATCGGGTCCAGGTCCGCTGCCGTGGGCCAGCTCTCCGGGCTGGGGAGGGTGCCGGCGAAGCCGGAATGCGTGATGGTGATGCCGCTGATGGCGTTCGCCTGGATCACGGGGCCGTGGGTGGTCCCGCCGGACACGATGTTGTGGACGGCGGTGGGGGACCCGGCGGGGGTGGGGGGCTCGGCGGGCTCAGCGAGTGCGGTGAGCGCGGGCAACTGGTCCACGAGTTCGCGGAGTTCGGCGGCGGCCACCGGGGCATCTGCCAGGAGGTCGCCGAGACGGTCCTGCCACCAGCGCTCGGCCTCCTGGGGTTCCGGGGGCGGGGATCCCAGGTGCAGCTGGCGCCCCCATACCTTCGCAGTGTTCGCGCCGGCCGCCGCCAGAACCGAGGCCGCCCGCTTCACCAACTCCTCGTCCATCCAGGCCCCTCCCCCTCAACTCCCGCTCCCCAAGGACACCAACGGTACTAAGCGCCGCTCCCCTCGGCCGCCACCACCGCATCCCGATAAGCGCGGGCCGCTGCTCTCAGGGCGGCCTCCGGGTCCACGCCCTCGGACTCGGCGCGGACGGCCAGGGAGAGGAGCTCGTAGCCGATGCCGGCGCCCGGCGGGAGGGGCACGTCGAGGGCGGCCGTGCGGACCCGGGAGGCGAGTTTGGCGGCGAGGGCGAGGCCCGGTTGGGCGAGGGGGATGCCCTCGGTGACCGAGGTGCGCTGCTTCTCCTCGGCCTTGGTGCGGAGCCAGTGGGCCTTGACGTCCTCGGGGGTCTCGGCGAGTTCGTCGCCGAAGACGTGGGGGTGGCGGTGGAGCAGCTTCTCCACGAGGGTGCCGGCCACGTCGTCGACCGAGAACGGGGCGTCGGGGTCGTCCTGGGCGATGCGGGAGTGGAAGACCACTTGGAGGAGGACGTCGCCCAGCTCCTCGCGGAGCGCGTCGCGGTCGCCCTCCTCGATGGCCTCGACCAGCTCGTACGCCTCCTCGATGCCGTACTTGGCGAGGTCGCGGTGGGTGCGGATGCTGCTCCACGGGCACTCGGCGCGGATCTGGTCCATGACCTGGACGAGGTCGAGCAGGCGGGCGCCGGGGAGGTCGTAGGAGCCGGGCAGCAGCTCCAGGTCGGGCATGGCCTCGCGGCCGGAGCCGGCCAGCCGGGCCAGGCCGTCGGTGAGGGCGCTCTCGCCCTCGGCGGAGGTGAGGACGACGGCGGTGCGGTTCTCGGGGACGACGTCGTCGACCAGTTCGCGGGCGGTGGGGGTGGCGGTCTCCACCGTGACGCCGGCCTCGCGGAGGTAGGGCAGCTGGGGGTGGTCGGGGTCGCCGCACAGGACGCGGTCGGCGGCGCGCAGGGTCTGCCAGGCGGGCCAGGACAGCAGGCCGGGGGCGACCCGGTGGCTGGTCGTGAGCAGGACCAGGCGGCCGGTGCCGGCGCCCTCGGGGCGGGCGGAGTCGGCGCCGGTACCGGCAGCGGCGGGGGTGGCGTCAGCGGCGTCAGCGTTCACGTAGACGAACGTAACGCACGCCACCGACAGCGCCCCGGCCGCCCGCGTGCCGCCCCCGCCCGCCCCGAAGGGCCGAGGGCTACGCCTGCTCCTGGTGGGTGGTGGCCGGCACGATCCACGGGACCTTGGTCTCGCCGAGGATCACCTGCTGGTCGTCCCACGTGCCGTAGCGCGGATTGACGTCGACGCTCATCGCGCGGGAGGTCCTGGCGAGCGCGTCGACGAGCCTGCGCTGGCCGTCGGGCCGGCCGCGGTCGGCGCGCAGGTGCTTGGCGAGGCCGTCGATCAGGAGCTGGTTGCGGACCACCTGGTCGATCTGGTCGGGGGCGATGCCCTGCTGGAGCCACATCGTCCTCAGCCGGGCGGCGCCGCCGGCCCGTTCCTCGGCCGTGGCCCGGGCGTCCTGGATGTCGGCGCGGGTGACGGTGACCCCGGCGTCCCGGGCGGCGCGGGCCAGCACCTCGTCGAAGATCATGCCGTTGAGGGTGGAGAGGTTGAGCCGGCCGGTGTTCATGATCAGCTGCTTGCCCTGCGGGGACGTGGCCTGGGCGGTGCGGACGTCCTTCACTCGGGCCTGGAGCTGGGCGACGGTGATCCGCTTGCCGTCGACGACGGCGGCGGCACCGGGGTGGGCGTCGGTGCCGCAGGCGGCGAGCAACGGGGTCGCGGCCAGCAGAGCGGCGGCGGCGGAAACGGAGAGCGCTGTCCTACGGCGGAACACATGGCCTCCCGGCAGATCGGATCGTGCGACGGAGTGACGATCTCGTACGGCTCGTACGGAATGACGACCTTGTTGCGACCTAGCTTCGACCTTTCCTGAGTGATCGATGCTAGGGAGTCGGCGTGGCACAGGCCACTGCTTCGGCCAACGAGCCGCGCGGGGGTCGGTTCCGGCCGCCCGGCTGGCCGGCGCACCGCGGCGCCGTGGCGGCGCGGCACCGCCCCGGGTATCAGCCCTGCATCTGCCCCAGCCAGTACAGGGTCCGGCGGACCTCCGTGGGGAAGGCGTGGTGCGGGCCGTGCAGCCGCTCGGCGTCGTACAGGAGGCGGGAGAGGGTCTCCTTGGCGGCGCCGTGCTCGCCCTGGGCCAGCAGCAGATGGCCGATGGAGCGGCGGATCTCCAGGGGGCGGACGGGGTCGTCGGCGTAGTGCTCGAAGTACGGGAGGAGGGCGCGGTACTCCTCCAGGGCCTGTGCGACCTCGCCGAGTTGTTCCAGGCACTGGGCGGCGTCGTAGTGGAACTGGAGGGCCTGGCGGGTGGCGCCGGCGCCGGACTCCTTGCCGTACTCCTCGGCCAGGATGCGGAGTTCGGGCAGCGCGCGGCGGTACTGGCCGTCGTCCATGAGGGTGGCCGCGTACTGCTTGCGGAGGGTGCGGACGACCGGGGAGTGCGCGCCGTGGCGCTCGGCGGCGGCCGGGAGGATGCCGCCGAGGATGTCCACGGCACGGGTGATGCGGCCCTGGTCGAGGAGGAGTTTGACCTCGTCGACGGCGGCGGCGACGTCCGGCCCGCCGGAGGCGGAGGTGCGCGGGTCGGCCGCGGGGCGGGACGCCGCCGGGGAGCCCAGGGAGCTCCAGGGGGCGTTGCCGGCGAGGGAGGCGCGCGGGTCCTGGACGGCCCGGGCGGGGGCCGCGGCCGGGCGGGACGTGCCGCCGCGCGGCGGCGCCGGCGCCGGGTGGGCGGGCTCGGGGACGCGTGGGACGGCCAGCGCGGTCGGGGTCGGTGCGGGGCCGGCCGAGCGCAGCGGCCAGGGGGCGTGCGGCTGGCGGAACGGGCGGGTGGGGTCCATGGGGGCCGGCGGGGGGTGCGGGCCCGCGCCGGAGGCGGGCAGGAGGGGGGCGAGGGCCGCGTAGACCTCCTGGGCGTCGGCGGGGCGGGCCCCGGGGTCCTTGCGGAGCAGGTGCAGGACGAGCGCTTCGAGCGCCTCGGGGACGTCGGGGCGGAGCCGACGGACCGGCACCGGCTCCTCGTGGAGGTGGCGGTGCAGGACACCGAGCGCGGTGGAGCCGGCGAACGGGACCTCGCCGCTGAGGAGTTCGTGCAGGAGCACCCCGAGGGCGTAGAGGTCGGTGTACGGGCCGACGGCGCCGCCCATGGCCTGTTCGGGCGCCATGTAGGCCGGGCTGCCGATGGGCGAGCCGGTGTGCGTGAGGCGGGTGGTGTCGGTGTCCAGGGCGGAGGCGATGCCCAGGTCCAGGACGATCAGCGAGCCGTCCGGCCGGATCATGACGTTGCGGGGCTTGAGGTCCCGGTGGACGATCGGCACCGCGTGCACCGCGGCCAGCACGGCGCACAGTTGGGCGGCGACGGAGACCGCCCACGGCCACGGGTAGGGGTCGTGCTCGGCGAGGTGGTCGGAGAGGTCGGCGCCGTCGACGTACTGCATGACGAGGTAGAGGTCCTCGTCGTCGCTGCCGGCGTCGTGGACGGTGACCAGTCCGGGGTGGTCGACCTGCGCGGTGACCCGGCACTCGCGGACGAAGCGGCGGCGCATCTCCTCGCCGTCGGGGGTGCCGGCGACCCGGTCGGGGCGGAGCAGCTTGACGCCGACCCGGCGGTCCAGCCGGCGGTCGTAGCCGATCCAGACCTGGCCCATGCCGCCCTGGCCGAGCAGGACGGAGAGTTCGTAGCGGTCGGCGATGACCCGCCCGTTCACCGGCCCTCCTTGCGGAGGTAGTCGCTGAGTTCGTCGAGTTCGGCGCGAACCTGGTCGATGCGCTGGGGCGGCGCCGGGCGGTGCTCGGGCACGTGGGGAGCGGCGGGCGGGGGCATCGGGGGCTGGACGGTCCCGGTCGTGGCGTACGAGGGGAAGGGCTGGGTCTCCTGGACGTGCAGGGACGGGTGCAGCGGCGGGTGGGGGTGGCCGGGCGCCGGCGGGGCGTAGGGGGGCGGGAACGCCCCGGCCGGGAACGCCCCGACCGGGTACGCCGCCGGGACCGGGCCCATGGCGTGCGTCCGCTCGGCGCGCAGGTCGACGACGAGGTAGTACGCCACGACCGCGGCGATCTGGAGCAGCAGGAGGCCGACGCCCACGTTGGTGCGCCAGTCCGTCTCCGGGAAGCTGACGATCAGCACACAGGTGCCGACGAACAGCGCCAGGTCGGCGGCGAAGAGCCACCAGCCCAGCGGTCGGCGCAGCACGATCGCGGCCCGCAGCATCGCGGCCCAGGACAGGAAGCCCAGGCTGAGCACCGTGGCGGCCACGAAGGCCACCCGCAGCGTGAGGACCGTCCCGCGTCCCGGGGGACGGTTCGGCGGCGGGGACGGGACGGGGCCGTACATCAACTGCTCCTGACGGATCGTTCGTGGCCGGGGCCGGGCCGGGTCTCCCGCGAACAGGGCGGTACCCCCTCGGTGGCCGTGTGCGCGGCGGCTCCGCCGGTGCGCACACGTGCTTGCGAGCGTATATACGACTCCGCGCGCGCGTGCAGGGTTGTAGGGATTGCCCCGGTTGATCCGCCGGTCCCCGGGGGCTCCGTCCGCGCCCCGGGTGGTCCGTCCGCCCCCGGTTCCGCCGCTCAGTCCGGATCGACCGATCCGTCCGTCAGTCCGTCGTGGAGTCCCTGCACCAGTTGCTCGCCGAGTCGGGAGGCGAGCCGCAGGGCGCTTTCGAAGGCGGCCAGGTCGGCGAACCGGCGGCTGTAGCGGCGCTGTTCGACGAGCGGGAGCCGGGGCAGCTGGAGGCGGCGGACGTCGAGCCGGGTGGCGGTGGAGGCGTAGCTGCTGGCCTGGCGGTTGTTGGCGGTGCCGCGGAGAAAGCCGGCCAGGAACCACGGGTCGAGGGCGGCGGTGTCGGGGCGCAGCAGGGTGAGGTTGCGGCCGAGGGCGGCGCCGGCGGTGGCCGCGTCGACGACCCGGGCGGTGGCGCCGCCGCCGAGCACCGGGACGACCACGTCGCCCTCCTGGACGAGGACGGGTTCCTCGGGGGAGGTGCCGGTGGGGGTCTCGGGGAGGGTCCCGGAGGGGGCGAGGCCGCCGATGACGTCGTGGTCGGTGAGGACCGCGGGGGCTCCCCCACCGGGTCCGGCGGTGCCGGGGCCGCCGGCGCGCAGGACCAGGGCGCCGGAGCGGGCGAGTTCGCCGACGGTGGTCAGCGGCCAGCGGCCGGCGGGCGGCTGGGCGGCGGCGGTGTCCGAGCCGGGGTGCGGGGCGAGTTCGGCGGTGCGGGCCAGGGTCGCGGTGAGGCGGTCGTGGACGCGGGCGAGTTCGGCGGGGCCGCCGGCCGCGGCGGGTGGCGGCAGGTGCCGGGCGGGGGCGAGGTCGACGTCGTCGCCGAGGAGGTCGATGGCGGCCAGGGAGCGGCACACGCCGGGCACTTCCTCGATCCCGCCGTCGCGGTCGAAGTCCCGCCAGGCGTCCACGGCGGTGGCCCGCACGGTCTGCCAGTCGAACTTGTCGCGGCCGGCGGCGGGGGTGCCGCCCTGCGCGGGGGGGCGCCCCCGCTCGAAGGACGTCGAGAGTGCGGGAGGGGCCGAGGACTTGGGGGCGGACGCGGCGGTGTCGACGACGAGCAGGTGCGGGACGGTCGGGGAGTCACCGGGCTTGCGCAGCACCCACAGGTGCAGCGGGATGTTGTTGGGCGGGGCGGCGCCGGCGGGCAGCGCGATCACCGCGCGCAGGGCGCCGCGGCGCAGCAGGTCGGCGCGGATCCGGCGGCCGGAGCGGCGGGAGGCGGCGGCGGGCGGCATGAGGAGGACGGCGGTGCCGCCGGGCCGCAGCCGGGCCAGTGCGTGCTGGACCCAGGCCAGCTCGGATTCGTTGCGGGCCGGGAGGCCGTACTCCCAGCGGGGGTCGTAGGCGAGTTCGTCATGGCCCCAGTTGCGTTCGTTGAACGGCGGGTGGACGAGGACGGCGTCGGCGGCGAGCTGCGGGAAGGCGTCGGCGCGCAGGGTGTCGGCGGCCCGGACCCGGACGTCCGCGCCGGGGGCCTCCAGGGCGAGCCGGAGCGCGGTGAGCGCGGCGAGGTCGGGGTCGAGTTCCTGGCCGTGCAGGGCGAGGGGGGCGGCGTCCGCGGGACGGACCGCGGCGAGGAGGCCGCCGGCCCCGCAGGCCGGGTCGAGGACGGTGCCCAACGGGCCGGTCGACGCGGCGAGTTCGGCCATCAGGGCGGCCGGGCCGGGCGGGGTGAGGGTGTACTGGCGGGGGTTGGCGTCCAGGTGGCGGCCGAGCAGGAAGTCGTAGGCCGCGGCGGCACCGTCGGCGGTGGCGAGGTCGCCGGCGGCGCGGACCAGGGCGGCGGAGGGGGCGAGGGCGGCGCGGGTCAGGCCGCGCACCGGGTGCTCGGGGCCGAGCCGGCCGGTGAGGACGGATTCCAGCATCGCGGGCAGTACGCCGGTCAGTTCGGCGTCGTCGGCGGCGGCGCGCAGCTGCCGCCAGGCGGCCGGTCGCTCCTGGACCAGGAGCAGGACGGCGCCGGCCTGGCGGAGGGCGGCGGCGGCCCCGGCGGGGTGGCCGACGAGCTGTTGCCAGACCCGTTCGCGGGCCGGGACCTCGGCGATCTTGCCCTGGTCGCGGAGCCATTGCTCGACGTCGCGGAGGGCGAAGGCGGGGCTGGTCTCGGTGCCGCCGACGGGCTTGGGGAAGTCGGCGTGGCGGCGCCGCCAGTTGCTGACCGCGGCCCGGCCGACGCCGGCGAGCCGGGCGATGCCGGCGGCGGTCACCTCGGTCGGGCGGTCGCCCGCCTGTCGCCCGCCGCGGCCCGCGTTGTCGTCCGTCGCCTTCTCCGGCACCTGTGTGGCTCCTGTCCCGATGACCCCGTGACCTTGTGTGACCTCTGTGTCGAGGAGCATACCCATGCACTACAGACGAACCCCTTCACGGCGTGAACATCGGCGTTTCGCATACTCGTGTTGACTCGGTTCACAGCCTCTGTTGTTATTGACCCACCGATTCGACGGAACGATTCCAGCGCCCGGAAGGGGCCCCTTCGCATGTCCCAGCAGATGCACTACCAGCCCGTCCCGGAGGGGGCGCCCGGCATGCCGACCCCCGGCCACCACCAGGCGGCTCGCAACGGCCTCGGCATCACCGCCCTGGTCCTCGGCATCATCGGTGCCCTCAGCGGCATCCCGATGGTCCTGTTCTGGCTGGCCGGGCCGCTCGGTCTGCTGTCGCTGATCTTCGGCTTCGTCGGCCTGAGCCGGGTCAAGAAGGGCCAGGCCACCAACAAGGGCGTGGCGATCACCGGCACGATCCTCGGCGGCCTCGCGATGATCCTGGCGGTCATCGGGATCATCGTCACCGTGCTCGCCGTGAACAAGGCCGTCGACGAGATCAACAAGCAGGTCAACGGCTCCCAGGCGCAGCCCAAGGACGGCAGCAAGGGCAACAAGACCTACGGGCCGGGCGACACCGCGACCTACCCCGACAAGGGCCTTGAGGTGACCGTCCTGAAGGTCGCCCCGTACACGGTCGGCGACATCGCCTCCGGCCACACCGCGGGCAACAAGGCGTACAAGGTCACCGTGCAGATGAAGAACAAGGGCAAGGCCGCCTTCAACCCCGCCCTGACCCAGATCAAGGCCAAGACCGGCGCCGAGGGCCGCAAGGCGGAGCAGATCATCGACGGCAAGATCGGCATCGGCTTCGACGGCTCCATCGCCCCGGGCGCCACCGCCACCGTGGACGTCGCCTTCGACGCCCCGCCCACCGCCAAGGCACTCGACGTCGAGGTCGCCCCGGACATCGACATGCAGGGCGTCTACTGGAAGCTGCCGACCAGCTGACCCCGCGCGGCCCGGCACCCGGTACCGGCGCCGCCCCGGAATCCCCGCACGACGGCCCCGGCCCGGATCGCACACCCCGCGATCCGGGCCGGGGCCGTTCCCGCGCGGCGCGCGGCTACTTCGCCGTGAAGCGCGCCGGCGCCTCGGTCGGCGTCCCCCCGCCCGGCAGCGCCTGGCGCGGGCAGGAGTTGAGCACCTTCGCCATCGCGTCCTTCTCGGCCCGGGTCACCCACAGCCCGTACTTCTTCTTCACCGCCACCTGACGCGCGACGTACGTACAGCGGTAACCGGCGTACGGGGGCAGCCAGTCCGCCGCGTCCCCGTCGCTCTTGCTGCGGTTGGCGGACGCCTCCACCGCGATCAGGTTCAGCGGATCGTTCGCCAACGCCACCCGCTTGCGGGCCGGCCACTGCCGCGCCCCGGTCTGCCAGGCGTCCGACAGCGCCACCACGTGGTCGATGTCGACGGTGCTGCGACCACGCTGATAGCGCAGCGACTTCCCCGTGTACGGGTCCTTCGGCAGGTTCCCGGACACCACCACGCACTGCTTCGCGTCCCGGTACGCGGTGCCGCGCAGATCCCGCTTGAGGATGTCGTCGCGGGTGCCGCAGCCGTTGCCGTCGGTGTCCGCCCAGGCCGAACCGAAGCGGTCCCGGGCGTAACCGTCCTTCGTCCCCTGGCGCTTGACGGCCAGGGAGTCGAGCGTGCGCAGGGCACTGCCCGGCGCCCCCGACCGCCCGCCGCCGTCCGCGGGAGCGGACGGGCCCGCCCCCGCGTCCGAACCGCCGCCCCGACCGCCGTGACCGGAACAGCCGGTGACGGTCAGCAACGCGGCCAGGGCGGCGGCGCCGACCACAGCCGAGGCGCGCGACGAACGGCGCGGGGCGGCGGGGCGGGAGCGGGCGGACAGCGTCCGTATCACGTGGGGCATCCAATCCAGGAGCGTGGCAACAGGGTTGCGGGACAAGTGAACAAGGAGGCGGGCCGAGCCGGCCGACGCCGGACCTGCGCACACCCCGATTCGGATATCTTTTCGGAAATCGAGAGTGAGGACGCCCATGGACACGGCCGCAGCAACGACGGCGGACGGCCGCACCGGGCGCTCCCCCGGCACCGCCGCCGACCCCGCGCCCGGGCCCACCACCGTGCCGGCACCGTCCCGCCTCGCCGCGCTGCGCGCCCCGCGCCTCGACCCGTACTGGACCGCCGGGTTCTTCTTCCTCGCGTTCGCCGTGCTCTCGTACTGGCGCTACCGCACCCTGTCCACGATCTCCTGGGACCTGGGCATCTTCGAGCAGGCGGTCCGCGGTTACGCCCACCTCCGGGCGCCGATCGTCGACCTCAAGGGCCCCGGCACCAACGTCCTCGGCGACCACTTCAGCCCCGTCCTGGTGCTGCTCGCCCCGTTCTACCGGCTCTTCCCCTCACCGCTGACCCTGCTCACCGCGCAGGCCGCGCTGTTCGCGCTCTCGGCGCTACCCGTCACCCGCGCCGCCGCCCGCCACCTGGGCCGCCGGCGCGGGCTGGCCCTCGGCCTCGCCTACGGCCTGTCCTGGGGCATACAGCGGGCCGTCGACTTCGACTTCCACGAAATAGCCTTCGCGGTACCGCTGATCGCCTTCGCCCTCGAAGCGGCGCTGCGCGGCCGCTGGAACACCGCCGTCTGCTGGGCCGCGCCGCTCGTCCTGGTCAAGGAGGACCTCGGCGTCACCGCCGCCGCCATCGGGGCGCTCTCACTGATCCGCACCCGGCGCGCCGGTCCGCTGCCGATCGCCCTGGTCGCGTTCGGCATCACCGCCACCGCCGTCACTCTCGGCCTGCTGATACCCGCCTTCAACGGCTCCGGCTCGTACGACTACTGGAGCAAGATCGGCGGCCACGGCGACACCGCCCCCGGCCTCCCGATCGACGTCGCCCTGCGCACCCTGCTGTGGACCCTGCTGCCCACCACCGGCCTGCTCGCCCTGCGCTCCCCGCTCCTGCTGGTGGCCGCGCCCACCCTCGGTTGGCGCTTCCTCTCCCACGACCCGCACTACTGGGGCACCGACTGGCACTACAGCGCCGTCCTGATGCCGGTCGTCTTCCTCGCCCTGATCGACGCGCTGCCGCGCGCGCTGGCCTCCGCCCGGCCCTGGCTGCGCTCCTACGCCCACCACCTGCCCGCCGCCGTCCTGGCCGCCGCCCTCGCGCTGGCCACCACCCTGCCGCTGGCCCGCCTGACCGAGGCCGACACCTACCGCACGCCGCCACAGGTGGCCGCCGTCGAGCGGCTGCTCAACCGCATACCCGACGGCGCGACGGTCGAGTCCGACGTCCGCCCGCTCAGCCGCCTCACCGGCCGCACCCGCGTCTTCTGGACCGGCGACACGGGTGGGCTGGCGCCCGGCTACGTCGCGGCGCAGCTCCATGACGGGCGCACGCCCGAACAGGCCCTGGCCGATGCGGAGGCCCGGCATGGCCGGGCCAGGTATGTCGTGCTGGGGGCGGCGGATGATGTGGTGGTGCTGCGGCGGATCGCCTGACGGCGGGGCGTCCCCACGATGCCGGTTGTCCCGCCGTGTTGGGTTTCCGCCTTTGGCGGAGGGGTTGTTGGGGCGGGGCCGCCGGTGCTGATGCGTGGGGGGTGGTGGGTGCGGGGCCGGAGGGGTGGGTGGTTCGGACGTAAAGCGCCAGCAGTCCGAACCACCCACCCCTCCGGCCCCGCACCCTCCCGCCGTCGTCGTCCGCGCCGGCCCCGCCCCCTGTGGGAAAAGGGGAGGTCAGGGGTGCTCACGCACAACCCGCGCTTCTGGCTTAGACGTGCGGTTCTGGCCCCGACCCGCACTTCTGGCTTCAGGGTCACCACGACGGCCCTGAAGTCCCCCACCCCCGCATGTCCGCCCCGCACCCTCCCCGTCGTCGTCCGCGCCCGCCCCGCCAAAAACCCACCGCGGGGAGAGCCGGAACCGCGCGTCAGCTCAGGATCGTCGTGAGGAACTCGCCGACCCAGGCGAGCAACTCGCGCCCCACCAGCGGCTTGCCGCCGATGCGGCCGGTCGTCGGGCGGGGTACCAGGATCTGGCGGGTGGCCGGCTTGAGGACCGTGCGCGGGTGCAGCCGCTTGAGGCGGAGCTCCTGGGACTCCCGCAACTCCACCGGGCCGAAGCGGATGTTGGAGCCCTGGAGGGTGATGTCGGATACGCCGCAGGAGCGGGCGAGCATCCGCAGACCGGCGACCAGGAGGAGGTTCTCCACCGGCTCGGGGAGCTTGCCGTAGCGGTCGGTGATCTCCTCGCGGACCGCGGCGATGTCCTCCTCGGTGTTGGCCGAGGCGATCGCCCGGTACGCCTGGAGACGCAGCCGCTCGCCCGGCGCGTAGTCGTGCGGGACGTGCGCGTCCACCGGGAGTTCGATCTTGACCTCCAGCGGTGGCTCCTCCACGCCGCCCTCCAGGGACGCCCGGTAGTCGGCCACCGCCTCGCCGACCATCCTGACGTACAGGTCGAAGCCGACACCGGCGATGTGGCCGGACTGCTCGCCGCCGAGGAGGTTGCCCGCGCCGCGGATCTCCAGGTCCTTCATGGCCACGTACATGCCCGCGCCCATCTCGGTGTGCTGGGCGATGGTGGCGAGGCGCTCGTGCGCGGTCTCGGTGAGCGGCTTCTCCGGCGGGTAGAGGAAGTAGGCGTAGCCGCGCTCGCGGCCACGGCCGACGCGGCCGCGCAGCTGGTGCAGCTGCGAGAGGCCGAAGTTGTCGCCGCGCTCGACGATCAGGGTGTTGGCGTTGGAGATGTCGATGCCGGACTCCACGATCGTGGTGGAGACCAGGACGTCGAACTTCTTCTCCCAGAAGTCGACCACGACCTGCTCCAGCTGCGACTCGCCCATCTGCCCGTGGGCGGTCTGGATGCGCGCCTCGGGCACGATCTCCCGGAGCCGGGCCGCCGCGCGGTCGATGGACTCGACGCGGTTGTGGATGTAGAAGACCTGGCCCTCGCGCAGGAGTTCACGGCGGATGGCGGCGCCGATCTGCTTCTGCTCGTAGGGGCCGACGAAGGTCAGCACCGGGTGCCGCTCCTCGGGCGGCGTGGTGATCGTCGACATCTCCCGGATGCCGGTGACCGCCATTTCGAGGGTCCGGGGGATCGGCGTCGCGGACATCGTCAGGACGTCGACGTTGGCGCGGAGCTTCTTCAGCTGCTCCTTGTGCTCGACGCCGAAGCGCTGCTCCTCGTCGACGATGACCAGGCCGAGGTCCTTGAACTTCGTCTCCGACGAGAACAGTCGGTGGGTGCCGATGACGATGTCCACCGAGCCGTCCCGCAACCCCTCCAGGACCGCCTTGGCCTCGGTGTCCGTCTGGAACCGGGACAGCGCCCGGACGTTGACGGGGAACTGGCCGTAGCGCTCGCTGAACGTGCCGTAGTGCTGCTGGACGAGCAGGGTCGTCGGCACCAGCACCGCCACCTGCTTGCCGTCCTGGACGGCCTTGAAGGCGGCGCGGACCGCGATCTCGGTCTTGCCGTAGCCGACGTCGCCGCAGATCAGCCGGTCCATCGGGACCGACTTCTCCATGTCCTCCTTGACCTCGGCGATCGTGGTGAGCTGGTCGGGCGTCTCCGCGTACGGGAAGGCGTCCTCCAGCTCGCGCTGCCAGGGGGTGTCCGTGCCGAAGGCGTGGCCGGGCGCCGCCATCCGGGCCGAGTACAGCTTGATCAGGTCGGCGGCGATCTCCTTGACGGCCTTCTTGGCGCGCGCCTTGGTCTTCGTCCAGTCCGCCCCGCCGAGCCGGTGCAGCGTCGGCGCCTCGCCGCCCACGTACTTGGTGACCTGCTCCAGCTGGTCGGTGGGGATGTACAGCCGGTCGCCGGGCTGGCCGCGCTTGGCCGGCGCGTACTCCACCAGCAGGTACTCGCGGGTGGCGCCCTGGACCGTGCGCTGCACCATCTCGATGTAGCGGCCGACGCCGTGCTGTTCGTGGACGATGAAGTCGCCGGCCTGGAGGGTCAGCGGGTCGATCTGCTTGCGGCGGCGGGCCGGCATCCGGGCCGCGTCCTTGCCGGCGGCCTTCTGGCCGGACAGGTCGGTCTCGGTGAGCACCGCGACCTTCAGGCCGGGGTCGATGAAGCCGTTGTCGATCGAGCCGCAGGCCACATGCACGACGGACGGCGCGATCCCGCCGAGGTCGGCCTCCAGGCGGGCGGCGATGCCCTCGCCGCCCAGCACCTCGACCGTGCGGGCCGCCGGGCCGTGGCCCTCGGTGACGAACACCGTGCGCCAGCCGTCCGCCAGCCACTCCTTGGTGTCGGCCAGCGCCCGCTGGGTGTCCCCGCGGTACGTCTCCGGGGCGTGCATCCCCAGCTTGAGGGTGTCCCCGTCGGCCTCTTCCTCGTCGGCCGCGAACGGTGACACCGACCACCACATCATGCCCAGCTCACGGGCCCGGTCCCGGACGTCCGCGATGCCCCACAGGGACGCCGCGCCCACGTCGATCGGGGCCGCGCCGCCCCCGGCGCTGGCCGCCCAGGACGCCTGGAGGAACTCCTGGCTCGTCGCCACCAGGTCCGCCGCCCGGGTCCGCACCCGCTCCGGGTCGCAGACCACCGCCATGCTGCCCTTCGGCAGCACGTCCAGCAGCAGCTCCATGTCGTCGACCAGCACCGGCGCCAGGGACTCCATGCCCTCGACGGCGATCCCCTCGGCGATCTTCCCCAGCAGCTCGCCCAGCTCCGGGTGCTGCTCGGCCAGCTCCGCGGCCCGCGCCCGCACCTCGTCGGTGAGCAGCAGCTCACGGCAGGGCGGCGCCCACAGCCCGTGCTCGGCCACCTCCAGGGAGCGCTGGTCGGCGACCTTGAAGTACCGGATCTCCTCGACGTCGTCGCCCCAGAACTCCACCCGCAGCGGGTGCTCCTCGGTGGGCGGGAAGACGTCCAGGATGCCGCCGCGGACCGCGAACTCGCCGCGCTTCTCGACGAGTTCGACGCGCGCGTAGGCGGCCGCCGCCAGGCCGTCGACGACCTCTTCGAGATCGGCCGCCTGGCCCGTCCGCAGACTCACCGGCTCCAGCTCGCCCAGCCCCTTGACCTGCGGCTGGAGCACGGAGCGGATCGGCGCGACGACCACCGACACCGGGCCCGCCGTCGGGTCGTCGGCGGTGGGGTGGGCCAGCCGGCGCAGCACCGCGAGGCGCCGGCCGACGGTGTCCGACCGCGGCGAGAGGCGCTCGTGCGGGAGCGTCTCCCAGGACGGGAACTCCACGACGGAGTTCTCCTCGCCGGCCGGCACCAGCGACCGCAGCGCGGCGGCCAGGTCCTCGGCCTCCCGGCCGGTGGCGGTCACCGCCAGCACCGGGCGGCCGGCCTGCCGGGCCAGCGCCGCCACCGCGAACGGGCGGGCGGCCGGCGGCCCGACCAGATCGACATGCGGCCGGTGCCCGTCGGCCGCGGCCTTGACCGCTTCGGCGAGCGCCGGGTCCCGTACGACGGCGTCGAGCAGACCACTCAGGCTCATGAAAAGGTTCCGTCCCAGCGAGGCGAACAACGCGACCGGTCCGACACCCCCTCGACAGCGCCGACGGGCGCAAACGGACCGGGGTTGACCACCTTACGCCGGACCACCGACAACCGACGGCCCCTACGGCCCGTCCGCGAAGCCCCGTCGTCCGCCCGCCGCCGTCCCACGCTGCGAGAAACCCCATTCCGCCCGGCCACCGCGCGTGCAAGGGTGTGCACGGAATCGTGCCGACTACACGTATACGTGTCAGGGTCGGCCACGCCGCCACACGGCAGGAGGGGGCCACGGTGAACCGCACCACCCAGGGCAGTCACGGCGCGGACCGGAACGGTACCGGGAACCAGCCACCGGACGGCCCGGCCGCCTCCCGGCGCGGCCCGGTCGTCGCCGCGCTCATGCTCGGCATGGCCCTGGCCGCCCTCGACTCGACGATCATCGCCACCGCCGTCCCCCAGATCGTCGGCGACCTCGGCGGCTTCGCCGTCTTCTCCTGGCTCTTCTCCGGCTACCTCCTCGCCGTCACCGTCACCCTCCCCGTCTACGGCAAGCTCTCCGACACCTACGGCCGCAAGCCGATCCTGCTCACCGGCATCGCCCTGTTCCTCCTCGGCTCCCTGGCCTGCGCCGGCGCCTGGGACATGGGCTCGCTGATCGCCTTCCGGATCCTCCAGGGCCTGGGCGGCGGCGCCCTCCAAGGCACCGTCCAGACCATCGCCGCCGACCTCTACCCGATGAAGGAACGCCCCAAGATCCAGTCCAAGCTCTCCAGCGTCTGGGCCGCCTCCGCGGTCGCCGGCCCCGCCCTGGGCGGCCTGCTCACCAGCTACGGCGACTGGCGCTGGATCTTCCTGGTCAACCTGCCCGTCGGCGCCCTCGCCCTGTGGCTGATCATCCGGCACTTCCACGACGCCCGCCGCGACCGGCCGACCGCCGGGCGCCGCGCCCGCGTCGACTGGCCCGGCGCGCTCGCCGTCTTCGCCGCCGGCGGCCTGCTGCTCACCGCCCTCGTCCAGGGCGGCACCGCCTGGCCCTGGCTCTCCGCCCCGTCCCTGCTGCTGCTCGCCGGCAGCGCCCTGGCCGCCGTGGCCACCGTGCTGATCGAACGCCGCGCCGCCGAACCGATCATCCCCGGCTGGGTCTGGCGCCGCCGCACCATCTCCGCCGTCAACCTCGCCCTGGGCGCCCTGGGCCTGCTGATGGTCGCCCCGACCGTCTTCCTGCCCACCTACGCCCAGGCCGTCCTCGGCCTCGGCCCGATCGCCGCCGGCTTCGTGCTCTCCGTCATGACGCTGAGCTGGCCGATATCCGCCGCCCTCAGCAGCCGCGTCTACAACCGCATCGGCATCCGCAACTGCGCCCTCCTGGGCATCGGCGCCGCCGCCCTCGTCCTGCTCGCCTTCCCCCTGCTCCCCTACCCCGGCGCCGCCTGGCAGCCCGCCCTGCTGATGCTCGCCCTCGGCGCCGCCCTCGGCCTCTTCCAACTCCCGCTGATCATCGGCGTCCAGTCCTCCGTCGGCTACGCCGAACGCGGCACCGCCACCGCCTCCATCCTCTTCTGCCGCCAGGTCGGCCAGTCCCTCGGCGCGGCCCTCTTCGGCGCCATCGCCAACGCCACCCTCAACGACCGCCTCACCCACGCCCCGGCGGCCATCCGCGCCGGCCTCCCGCACGACCTCGACGCCGTCTCCCGCGCCCTCCAGCACGCCGGCGCGCTCACCGCCCGCACCGCCGACTACCTCCGCCGCGCCGTCGACACCACCGTCGAACACGTCTACCTGGGCGCCGCGGCAGCCGCCGCCCTCGCCTTCCTCACCGTCCTCGTGCTCGCCCCCCGCCGCTTCCCCGTCCACACCGAGGCCCGCACGGTCACCGCCGCCGACACCACGACGAACGAGGGCGTCGGCACCAACGACGGTGCCGACGCCCCTTCGACCGGATGACGGACGGCCGGCCCCGCTCCCTCGCCCGCGACTAGGGCGCTTCTGATGGGACAGGCCCTAGCGCCGCCCCGGGCCGCCGCCCCGCTCGCCCCGCGGCAGCCCCGTCTCCACGGTTTCCTCGTTGTCCGGATCCCGTTCCGCGCCGGTGCCCTCGACGGCACCCGCACCGGCACCCGCGGGGGCCCCGGAGGCGGCCCCGGAGCCGGCCCCGGAGAACTCCGCCGGGTCCTTGCCGGTCAGCGCCGCCAGGCTGTTGCGCACATGCGTCATGTGGATGCGGACCTCCTCCCGGGCCTCGTCGTGCTCCCGCACGATCCGCTCGGTGGCCCGCTCGATCCGCTCCGCCTCGACCCTGCCCTGCGCCAGCAGCTCCGCCGCCCGCGCCTCGGCGTCCTCCAGCCGGTGCCGCGCGGACTCCTCGACCTCCGCGGTCAGCCGCCGCCGCTCGGCCATCACCGCCTCCCCGTGCGCGTCCAACTCGGCGACCCGCTGGTCCATCTCGGTCTCCAGGCGCGCCAGCTCCCGCTCCAGGGAGTCCCACTCCTCGGTGTGCCGGGCCTCCTGCTCCTTGCGCATCTTCCCGGACCGCCGCCGGGTCTCCGCCAGCTCCTCCGCCGCCTCCGCCCGCAGCTCCTCGGCCTCCTGGACGGCCTCCGCCACCAGCTCGCCGGCCTCGTCGACCGCCGCCTTGTCCGTGCGCCGCGCGTCCTCCGCCGCCTCCGCGCGCAGCCGCTGGGCCGCCTTGTCCGCCGCGCCCTGCAGCTTCTGCGCGTACTCGGCCGCGTCGTCGTACAGCTGCTCCGCGGCCGACGCCGCCTCGGACCGCAGCCGCGCCGACTCGGACTCCGCCGTCGTCAGGATCAACCGGGCCTGCTGGCCGAGGGACTCGTAGGTCTGCTCCGGCAGCTGCGCCACGTAGGCGCGCAGGTCCGCGAGTTCGGCTTCCATCTCGTTGCACAGGACGGTCAGCCGGGCGGCCCGTTCCCAGCACGAGTCACGGTCGATCGAGAGCCCCTCTACGCGCCGGTCCACGTCCTCCGGCCGATAGCCGCGCCCCCGTACGGTCTCGAACCCGTGAGGCGAAACCGAAGTACTCATCCCTCAAGCCCCTCTCCGCTGCGCACAGCAGTCGCGCGAACCCGCAAGCCTCCGCACAGTCCCGCGCACATCTTTCTGGATCGGCCCGAAGCGGCTCCATCACGACACTCCGCCCATTCCTTCCCACAAGGATGCGCCATTTGCCACCAGAAGCCTGAATTGGATCTTCGCCCGCGCGAGGGGTTTGCCCGCACCGCACGTTGCCGCGGCACCGGACGGCGGCCGTCGGGGCCGGGTGGCGCGGCCGGTTCCGTCCGCCCACGGGGACGCGCCGCGCGGCGGTCCGTCACCGGGACGGCGGACACGCCGACGGCGGGGGGCGGTCGCACCACCCCCCGCCGTCATGGCGAGCACTCCACCGGCGCCGGCGCCCGGCGGAGTCAGAAACCGCCGCGCCCCGGCCCCGGGACGCCTACAACAACCCGTCCCACATCTGTTCCAGCAGCACCGACCACCAGGTCTCCGGCGACCCCAGCGCCGGCGGATCCAATGCCACCAGCTGCGCCTGGAAGTCCACCGTCCAGCGGCCGGCCTGCTCGGGCGTCAGCCCGTACCGCAGGCGCCACATCCGCCCCAGCATCGCCAGGCACCGCACGAACTCCGGCAGCCCGGTGTTCACGAACTGCGGCGCGACGGCCTGCCCACCGGGCCCTTCCCCCAACGGGACGGCCACGATGTTGGCGGTCCCGTACTGGACGCACAGCTGACGGCCGAAGTCGTTGCCCATCACCAGATACGAACCCGCGTCCGGCGCCGGCTGCACCCTCCGCTCCGCCGCCAGCTCCGCCAGCGTCGGCACCGGGCGCCCCGGCTGCGCCTGCGCCCAGAAGAACGGCCCGAAGTCGACCGGCATCCCGGCCCACACCAGCGTCTGCGCGACGACGTCCGGCACGCCCTGCCGGGAGACCGCCCGCTGGTCGAAGCGGAAGATCCCCTGCGGCCCGAACGCCTGCTCCAGCTCCTGCCCGATCGCCTGCGGCGGCACCGGGGGCACCGGCTGCACCTGCGAGGGGTGCGGCAGCGGTGCCCGCACCGGCGCGGGCCGTGCCGGACCGTCGGCGACCTGGTGCAACTCGCCCTGATGCTCGATCAGATGACGTACACCCTGCTGGCGCGACGCATGGTCCCTGCCGTACGCGGCGGTGTGGCTGATCCGCACCTGCGGCCAGGTCTCCCGCACCATCCGGGCGCAGTAGCCGCCGGGCAGCTCGCAGCACTCCAGCTCGGTGTGCAGCTCCACCACCTGCTGCGGCGGCACGTTCATCGCCCGCAGCTCGTGCAGCAGTTGCCACTCCGGATGCGGGGTGCCCGGCGCCGAGCGGCGCACGATCTTCTGCTCGCTGCCGTCCGGCGCGCGGTAGCTCAGCACGGCCATGTAGCCGGGGCCCACGGTCGGCTGACCACTGGGGGCCTGCGGGTAGCCGTACGCGCCGGGGGCGCCCGGACCGCCGGGGCCCGGTACGCCGGGAGCCGGCACACCGGGCGGACCCGGCGGCGGGCCGGGCTGTGCCGGCGGGGCCATCGGCGGGGCCGACGGCATGCCCGGCCCGGCGGCCGGCGGCATGCCGGGACCACCGGGCCCCGCACCAGGGGGACCGCCGGGACCACCGGGCAGCGCGGCACCGCTCGCGAGCATCGTGGCGGCGGCGTGCACCCCGCCCGCGGCACCCGCACCACCCGGCGGGGCGGGCGGCGGAGGCGGAGGCGGCCCGTCCTGGCCGCCGGGGCCGGGGCCGCCCGCGGGCGCACCGGGCTTGCCCGGCGCCCCCGGGGCCTTGGGCGCACCGAGCGGACCGGGGGGCGGCGGCGGGGGCATGCCCGGACCGCCGGGGGCCCCGGGCCCGCCGGGACCACCGACGGCTCCGCCCGGGCCGGGCGCCGCGGCCTGGAGGGCCGCACCGTCCGCGAACATCGTGGCGGCGGCGTGCACCCCGCCCGCGGCACCGGGACCCCCCGGGCCGCCGCCGGGCTGTTGCCCGCCGGCCGCACCGCCGGGGCCCTCACCGGGCCCGTCCACGGCGCTCAAGTCCAGTTCGGAGGCGTCCAGTTGGGACACCAGCTGGGTCGGCACGTAACCGCTGGCCGGCGCACCGGACGCACCCGGGCCCGAGGGCGCCGGGCCGTCCCCGGGACGCGCGTCCGCCTTCTGCGTCTCGACGGCCGCGACCGACTCCGGGTCCGGCCGGCCGCCGTCCCGGCCCGCGCCGGGGACCCCGGGCGCGCCGGGAGGCGGCGGCGGGCCGCCGGCGTTGCCGGGCAGCGAGGATCCGCCGGCGAGCATCGTCGCCGCGGCGTGCACGCCCCCGCCGGGGCCACCTCCGGACGGCGGGGCCGGCGGGGCCGGCGGCACCACACCGGGCGGCGGCGGCACGTCCGCGATCGGCGCCCCGGTGGGCGGCGGCAGGTCGCGCAGCCCGGCCGACGCCGCGGCCGGCGCGGGCGCCGCCGGCGGTGCGGCGGGCGGCGCGGGCGGCATCATCGGCGGCGCGGGCGGCATCGGCGGCAGCCCCACCGGGCCGCCCGCGCCCGACTGGCCGGGCACGTCGGCGACCGGCGGCGGCAGCGCGGGCGAGATACGGGTACGCGGCAACTGGCTGCCGCCCTGGAGCAGTTCGGTCTTGGCGTCGGGCCGCACCCGCGGCGTCGCCGGGGTGTCCTCGTCGTCGGATCCGGCGAGCGGCGGCGCGAACACCGTCTGCGGCGGCGCCACCGAACGGTCCTCGCCGGCCCCGCCCGCGGTGGTGTCCGCGGCGGCCCACGGCGTGTCGTCGGCCGCACCGGAACCGGCGGCGGAGACCGGAGCCGGAGCCGGAGCCGGATCGGGGACCGGAGCCGGATCGGCCCCGACGGCCGCCGGCCCGGCCGCGGAGTCACTGGCGGAACCGCCCCTGCCGTCCGTCCCCTTCCGGCCGCCGAGCCCCATCGCGTCGGCCGCCTCCTGCAACCACTCCGGCGGCGTCAGCAGGAACGAGGTGGCCTCCAGGTCGATCCGCCGCGGCGGCTCCGCGGCCCCGTACCCGCCGTCCGCCGGTGCGCCGTACTCCTCCTCGAAGCGGCGGATCACCTCGCCCACCGGCAGCCCCGGCCACAGCGTCGTCTCGCCGCTGTCGCGGGCGATCACCAGCCGGCTCCGGCCGCCCTCGCCGGCCGGTCCGCCCTCGCGGTCCTCGGCCCAGGCCACGAAGCCCAGCGCGAACTCCCGCACCCGCACCTCGCGGTGGAACTCGGGCAGCGCCTCGCCGTTGACCCACTGCTCCGCGCGCTCCTGCGCCTGCGCGAACGTCACCACCGCGATCAGCCCTCCACCGGCACGGCGTAGGCGAAGCCGCCGTCCACCATCAGGTTCGCCACCGTCTCCAGCTCCGGCGGGTTGCCCGCCAGCCGCAGCAGGAAGTCATCGAAATCCGCACCACACGGCAACATCAGCCGCTCCACCCGCTCCTGCACCGACCACCCGTCCTGATCGCGGGCGTCGTCGTACGGGCAGAACCACACCGACCCCAGCGCCTCGCCGCGCACCTTCACCGCTATCACCCCGCCCTGCACGAAGACCACGCCCAGGTAGTCCTTGGTGAAGTGATCGCGCAGGCACTTGTTCACATAGACGAGGTCGTTGACCGCGGCGTCGTCGCGCACCGTGAAGAACGGCTGGTCGACCAGGAGCCCCAGCTCCGCGTCGAGCGCCGCCCCCACCGGCGCGCATCCGCCGGCCGCCTTCAGGAACGACCGGTACGCGCCCGGCAGCCGGTAGCCCAGCGCCTCCTCGGCCTGCGCCACCTGCTCCTCGCTCACCGCCAGCTCCCGCCGCGGCAGCCCGAAGTGCACCGGGCGGGTCTCCTGCAGCGGGCGCGTCCCGCGCTTGTCGTGCGCCACCGCCGCCGTCGCCAGCCCCGCGTGGTGCCGCAGCAGCGCCTTCACCTCGACCGGGATCAGTTCCATCCGCCGGGTCCCCGCCACGTGGTGCCAGGTCCAGCCGTGCGGCGTGGCCACCGACGGCACGTCTATCCACAGCTCGTGGCCCTGCGCGTGCAGCGCCGCGTTCGCCGAGACGAAGTCCGTCAGCCGCAGCTCGTCGACGCCGAAGCCCTCCGGCGGCTCGGCGATCTCCGCCGCCGCCCGGGCGTACGACGAGAAGTCCGGGAAACCGTCCGCGTCCATCCGCACCCCGGCCGGATACCGCGCGGCACGCACCGGATCAGGGAAATGTACGACCTGCCCGGCATAGGCCGAGTTCGGTGGCACGGGACGTCCTGCGGCATGGAGGCCGGAATGCGCCTCCAGCCCTTGCCGACCTGTCGTCATCGCGGTTGCCCCCTGGCTGAAGCTGGCTTTGGGGGCACAGCCTATGCGGTGCCGCAACACCCGCCCGTCGCCCCCGTTGCCGGTCCGGCCATCGCCCGTCCACGCCCTCCGGACCGCGCCGCGGCGCGGCACGGCGGCAGCGCGCGCACGGTGCTCGTCAGCCCCACGACACTCCCGCGTCACCCCCCGCCCCGCGGCCTCCGCCGCCGCCCGGGCACACGCCGCCCACCAGCCCCGTTACCGGACAACCGACGAACCGTCACACCCCAGTGACATCCCCGACAGCGCGCCCGACTACCGCAACACCCAGCACATTTGGCAATCTGACCTCCGCAACCGGGGGATTGCAGGGAGGGAAGCACCACCATGAGCACCACCGCACACCACACGTCCACCGCGGGCGACCCCCGGGCCAGTGGCGACCCCCGCATCGGCTGGAGCGGCACCGCGGACGCCGACCGCGCCCCCGTCCTCCGCCACCGCCGCGACGGCATCCTCCCCACCATCGGCGCCGCCCTGTCGGTACGCGGTCAAACCCTCACCTGCACGGCGAGCAAGGCGGAACAGCCGCCCGCCCTCCACCCGCTGGTCCAGGACTTCCTGGACACCCTGCCCACCGCGCAGCGCGACCGCTTCACCGGCCGATGTCCCGAAGCGGTCCTGCTCTCCCGGCACCTCACCGCGGTCGAGGCCAACCGCGGCAAGCGCGCCTCCCGCAAACCCCTCACCAACGGCGAAGCCCGTCGCTCCCTGAAACACTCCAAGATCACCGCACGCCACATCCGCGAGGACGGCGACCCCCAGCACGGCGGCTACGCACCGCCCTGCCGCTCCTGCGACGCCCTCCTCGCCCACTTCGGCGTCATGCCCATCGGGGCGACGACGCCCCAAGGGAGCTGATCGCCACCATGCCGACCACCCCCGCCCACGACGGGCCCGGATCCACCCGCTTCCCCGCCGCCGTCGACATCGCCCTGCACGACGCCGGCTGGCAACCGGGCCGCTGGGACATACAGCAGGCCGAGCACTGGGCCGACACCCTCCGCACCCACGCCTCCCCGGCCGGCCACCGGCACACGGTCTTCCCGGCCGCCGTCGAGGCATGGGCCGAATTCGGCGGCCTGCGGATCGCCGGCCCCGGCCCCGGCCGGCACATCGCCCCCACGCCGTTCGTCATCGACCCGCTCCTCGGCCTGCACCTCGCCCGCACCCTCGGCGACCTCGGCCGCGCGCTGGGCACCGAGATCGCCCCCCTCGGCCAGGAGCAGCTCCCCGACACCAAGGCCACCCGGGGCGCCACCCACCCCCAGGCCACGCTCGCCATCGACACCGAGGGCCGGGTCTACAGCCTCGACCACACCGGCGACTGGTACCTCGGCCCCGACCTCGACCAGGCGCTCGGCACCCTCATCCTGGGCACCCGCCCGAGCCGCCTCACCGTCTCCGCCGACTGACGCGACGCGCGACGCCGCGCCACCGGCCTCAGGCCGCGGCCGCCACCGGCACCACCGCGGACACCCGGAAGCCCCCCGCGTCCGTCGGCCCGGAGACGAACGCGCCGCCCAGCGCGGTGACCCGTTCCCGCATCCCCAGCAGACCGTTCCCGCCGCTCGGCAGCCCGGCGTCGGTCGCCCCGCGCTCCGACGGGCCGTTCTCCACCTGCACCGCCACCTCGCCGGCCCGGAGCGCCAGCCGCACCCGCGCCCGGGCCCCCGGCGCGTGCTTGTGCACGTTGGTCAGCGCCTCCTGCACGACCCGGTAGACGGCCCGCTCCACCCGCGCCGCATAGCGCGGCCCGGCGTCGTCCGCCGTGACCGACTCCCCCTCGTCGCCCTGCACCGAGAGTTCCACCGCCATCCCGGCGGCCCGGGACTGCTCGACCAGTTCGCCCAGTTCCACCAGCCACGGCCCGTCCGCCGCGGGCTCCACGGCGCCCGCCGGCGCACCGGCCGGGCCCGCCCCCGCGGCCGACTCCGCCGACTCCGGCGCGGCGCCCCCGGCCGCCTGCCGCGACACCCGCGAGGCCACCGCCGCCAACCGCTCCGGCTCGTCCGAACCCGCCGACCCGCGCCCCACCGCGCCCTCCGCGGTGCGCAGCACCCCGAGCATCTCCCGCAGCTCGGTCAGCGCCTGCCGCCCCATGTCCCCCACCAGGGCGGCGTTCCGCGACGCCTTCTCCGGGTCCTTCAACGCCACCGCCTGCAACGCCGCGGCATGCACCACCATCAGGCTCACCCGGTGGGCGACCACGTCGTGCATCTCCCGCGCGATCCGGGTCCGCTCCTCGTTACGGGCCCACTCAGCCCGTTCCTCGGCCCGGTCCGCCAGCAGCGACAGCTCCCGCTCCAGGCCGTCCGCCCGCTCCCGCAGGCTCTCCACCAGTCGCCGCCGCGCGCCGACGTACAGGCCCCACAGCACCGGCGGGGCGGTCAGCACCAGCCCGACCGCCAGCGCCATCACGACCACGAACCACACCGGCGGATGGAACTCCGGCTGCACCAGGACGTCCTGGCGCATGCTGAAGAACGTCGACACCACCGTGCCGGCCGCCGACATCCCGGCCAGCAGCCCGACGATCCGCCGCGGCACGTGCGACGCCGCGAGGGTGTAGAGCCCGACGATGCTCAGCAGCGCGCCCATCTCCGCGGGGATCACCGCGATCGACGTCAGCACCACCACGACCGGCCAGCGGCGGCGCACCAGCAGCACCGGCCCGGCCACCAGGCCGAGCAGCACCCCGACGGCCACCGGCATCCCCGAGGTGTGCGCGAAGGGGATCCCCTCCGCCATGCACTCGACCGTGGACGCCAGCGCCAGCAGTACGTCCAGCACCGCGCTGCGCCGCCGCGCCCACCACCAGGGACCGCCCCCCGGCCTCCCTCGTGCGGCCACGTTCTCACTTGCCCCCGTTGCGGTCATACCGACCAGCGTACGGGCGCCGGCCGGGCTTTCCCGGGCGCGCTCCCGGCCCGCCTCCGGCCCGTCACCGACCCTCACCATCCGTCATCGCGGGGGCCGTGGAATCTCCCGCGCCGACGGCCCGACGACCGTTGCGCGGCCCGAGATTCGCGCAGTGATGATCCATACCGTCGCATCGAAGGCGGGTGGTACGGCATAGTGTTGGGTGTCGAGCGGCCAGCCTGACGGAATGTCCGGTTTGGCTGTCTTCGCACTCCCCTGTGGTGTAATCGGCAGCACTGAGGTTTTTGGTACCTTAAGTCCGGGTTCGAGTCCTGGCGGGGGAGCGCAGCACTGCACGGGTCCTGGCCAGCCGGTCGGGACCCGCCCTCGTTTCCCCCGCAAAACGCCCCGGTATCCTTCGGATGACCACCACCCGAAGTAGCCAAGAAGCCGAAGGGCATCCCGTGAGCGCCAACCGCCCGGCCGCCGTCGTCGTTCTCGCAGCGGGTGAGGGAACCCGCATGAAGTCGACGACCCCCAAGGTCCTGCACGCGATCTGCGGCCGATCCCTCGTCGGCCACGTCGTCGCCGCATCCCGCGAGCTGGACCCCGAGCACCTCGTCGTGGTCGTCGGCCACGCCCGTGAGCAGGTGCGGGAACACCTCGCCGCCATCGACCCCACCGCACGCACCGCCGTGCAGTACGAGCAGAACGGCACCGGCCACGCCGTCCGCACCGCGCTGGAGGAGCTGAGCGGCGACGGCATCACGCTGGACGGCACCGTCGTCGTGGTGTGCGGCGACACCCCGCTGCTGACCGGCGAGACGCTGCGCAGGCTCAGCGAGACGCACGCCGAGGACGGCAACGCCGTGACCGTGCTGTCGGCCGAGGTGCCGGACGCGACGGGCTACGGGCGGATCGTGCGGGACCCGGCGTCCGGCGCGGTGACCGAGATCGTCGAGCACAAGGACGCGACCGAGGACCAGCGGGCGATCCGGGAGATCAACTCCGGGGTGTTCGCGTTCGACGCGCGGCTGCTGGTCGACGCGCTGGGCAAGGTGCGCACGGACAACAGCCAGGGCGAGGAGTACCTGACGGACGTGCTGGGCATCGTCCGCGAGGCCGGACACCGGGTGGGTGCCGCGGTGGCGGCCGACCACCGGGAGATCCTCGGGATCAACAACCGCGTGCAACTGGCCGAGGCGCGGCGCCTGCTGAACGCGCGGCTGCTGGAGCAGGCGATGCTGGCCGGCGTGACGGTGGTCGATCCGGCCTCCACGTGGGTCGACGTGTCGGTGACGTTCGAGCAGGACGCGACGGTGCACCCGGGGACCCAGCTGCTGGGCTCCACGCATCTGGCGTCGGGCGCCGAGGTGGGGCCGCAGTCCCGGCTCAAGGACACGACCGTGGGCGCCGGGGCGACGGTGTCGTTCACGGTGGCGGACGGCGCGGAGGTCGGACCGGAGGCGACGGTGGGCCCGTACGCGTATCTGCGTCCGGGCGCGGTCCTGGGGCTGAAGTCGAAGGCCGGCACGTTCGTCGAGATGAAGAACTCGCAGATCGGCGAGGGCACCAAGGTGCCGCACCTGTCGTACGTCGGGGATGCGACGATCGGTGAGTACACCAACATCGGTGCGGCGAGCGTGTTCGTGAACTACGACGGCGAGGCCAAGCACCACACGACGGTCGGTTCGCACTGCAAGACGGGCTCGGACAACATGTTCGTGGCGCCCGTCACGATCGGGGACGGCGCGTACACCGCGGCCGGTTCGGTCATCACCAAGGATGTGCCCCCGGGTTCGCTGGCGGTCGCACGTGGCCAGCAGCGCAACATCGAGGGCTGGGTCGCGCGCAAGCGGCCCGGGAGCGCCGCCGCGCAGGCCGCTTCGTCCGCTCGTCCGGAATCGGAGTCGGGTCAGGGGTCTGGCCGGAAGCCCGAGGGCGAGCGGTGACTGTGCCGACGGGTACGCCGTGCGGGGCGTACCGTGATGAGCGCACGCAAACTGTGATGCAAGGAGATTTGCTGTGACCGGGATCAAGACGACCGGCGAGAAGAAGCTGATGCTCTTCTCCGGCCGCGCCCACCCCGAGCTTGCCGAGGAGGTCGCGCACCAGCTGGGTGTGGGCCTGGTCCCGACGAAGGCTTTCGACTTCGCCAACGGCGAGATCTACGTCCGCTACCAGGAGTCGGCGCGCGGCGCCGACTGCTTCCTGATCCAGAGCCACACGGCTCCGATCAACAAGTGGATCATGGAACAGCTGATCATGATCGATGCGCTGAAGCGGGCCTCGGCCCGGAGCATCACCGTGGTCGTGCCGTTCTACGGGTACGCGCGCCAGGACAAGAAGCACCGTGGGCGCGAGCCGATCTCGGCGCGGCTGATCGCGGACCTGATGAAGACCGCGGGCGCGGACCGCATCGTCACCGTGGACCTGCACACGGACCAGATCATGGGCTTCTTCGACGGCCCGGTGGACCACCTCTTCGCCCTGCCGGTGCTGGCGGACTACGTGGGCGCGAAGGTGGACCGCGACAAGCTGACGGTGGTCTCGCCGGACGCGGGTCGGGTGCGGGTGGCGGACCGCTGGTGCGACCGGCTGGGTGCGCCGCTGGCGATCGTCCACAAGCGCCGGGACAAGGACGTGGCGAACCAGGTCACCGTCCACGAGGTCGTCGGTGACGTCAAGGGCCGGGTCTGCGTCCTGGTCGACGACATGATCGACACCGGTGGCACGATCTGCGCGGCGGCCGAGGCGCTGTACGCCAACGGCGCGGCCGACGTGATCGTGACGGCGACGCACGGCGTGCTGTCCGGCCCGGCCGCGGACCGGCTGAAGAACTCCAAGGTCAGCGAGTTCGTGTTCACCAACACGCTGCCGACGCCTTCGGAGCTGGAGCTGGACAAGATCACGGTGCTGTCGATGGCGCCGACGATCGCGCGGGCGATCCGCGAGGTGTTCGAGGACGGCTCGGTGACGAGCCTGTTCGACGAGCAGTGAGCCGGCGGCCGGCGGTGGCCGGCTAGATCGACTTTGGGGCGGCCTTCCTGGCCGGGTAGACTCATCGAGTTGCTCGGCGAGGGAGGCCGCCTTCTCATGGCGGTGGTCCGTTATCGACGCGCTCTTCGTAGCAGGTCTGTCGTGGGCCGGGTGACGCCCCGCAGAGATTTCTTCCAGATACGAGGAGTGCGACATGGCCGAGATCAAGCTCGCCGCCGAGGCCCGGAACGACTTCGGCAAGGGCGCCGCGCGCCGCCTGCGCCGCGAGGCGAAGATTCCCGCGGTCGTCTACGGCCACGGCGCGGAGCCGAAGCACGTGGCGGTCGACAGCCACGCGCTGATGATGGCCCTGAAGACCCCGAACGCGCTGATCCGCCTTGAGGGCGAGGGCACCGACGAGCTGGTGATCCCGAAGGCCGTGCAGCGCGAGGCGATCCGTCGCTTCCTGGTCCACGTCGACTTCCTGGCCGTCAAGAAGGGCGAGAAGGTCGGCGTCGAGCTGCCGATCCAGACCGAGGGCGAGCTGGCCCCCGGCGGCAACCTGCTGGAGCACCTGCTCAACACCCTGCCGGTCGAGGCCGAGGCGACCCACATCCCCGAGTCCGTCACCGTGTCGATCGCGGGCCTGGACGCCGGTCACACCGTGCTCGCCAAGGACATCGAGCTGCCGGCCGGCGCGTCGCTGGCCGTCGACGGCGACACCCCGGTGCTGCAGGTCGTCGCCGCGCAGGCGGAGGCCCCGGCCGAGGCTGCCGAGGCCGAGGGCGCCGAGGGCTGAGCCCTCTCGCGGTAGTTTCTTCCCAACCGCTGTCGCGGCGCCGGGCGGCGCCGGGGCGGCGGTTGGGTCGTTTTTGAGGAGACGTGGACATGACCGATGCGGCGAGCCCCTGGCTCATCGTGGGGCTCGGCAATCCGGGCCCGGAGTACGCGGGCAACCGCCACAACGTGGGGTTCATGGTGGCGGATCTGCTGGCGGAGCGGATGGGGGGCCGTTTCAAGGCCCACAAGGCGCGGGCCCAGGTGGTGGAGGGGCGCATCGGTCCGCCGGGCCCGTCGAACCGTCGGGTGGTGGTGGCCAAGCCGTCGTCGTTCATGAACGTGTCGGGCGGGCCGACGACCGCGCTGCGGGACTTCTTCAAGGTGCCGGTGGCCAACGTCGTCGTGGTGCATGACGAGTTGGACATCGACTACGGCGCGCTGCGGTTGAAGCTGGGCGGCGGCGACAACGGGCACAACGGACTGAAGTCGATCACGAAGTCGTTGGGCGCGGAGTACCACCGGGTGCGGTTCGGGATCGGCCGGCCGCCGGGGCGGATGCAGGTGGCGGACTTCGTGTTGAAGGACTTCTCGTCGACCGAGCGCAAGGAGCTCGGGTACTTCGTGGACCGGGCGGCGGACGCGGTGGAGGCGTTGGTCGTGGAGGGTCTGGAGCGGGCGCAGAGCACCTACAACTCGTGAGCGGCGCCCCGACGTACGACGGCGGGCCCGTCCGGAGGTTTCTCCGGGCGGACCCGCCGTCGTACGTCGGGGCGGGGGCGGTCAGCCGGTGTTGCGGAGGCCGGCGGCCACGCCGTTGACGGTGAGGAGGAGGGCGCGGGAGAGCAGCGGGTCGGGCTGCTCCTCGGCCGCGGCGGCGTCGCGCTGGCGCTTGAGGAGAGTGACCTGGAGGTAGGAGATCGGGTCCAGGTAGGCGTCGCGGACGTGGAAGGTCTGCTGGAGCACCGGGTTGGAGTCGAGGAGTTCGGCCTCGCCGGTGACGCGCAGCACCTCGGCGACGGTCAGCTCGTGCTCGGCCCTGATGACGTCGAAGACGTGCCGGAGCTCGTCCGGGACGAGGGTGTCGACGTAGTGCTGGGCGATCCGCAGGTCGGTCTTGGCCAGCGTCATCTCGACGTTGGACAGGAAGTTGCGGAAGAAGTGCCAGTGCTCGTGCATCTCGTCGAGGACGGTGTCCAGGCCGGCCTCGCGGGCGGCCTTGAGGCCGGTGCCGACGCCGAACCAGCCGGGGACGATCTGCCGGGACTGGGTCCAGCCGAAGACCCACGGGATGGCGCGGAGGCCGTCGAGGCCGGCGCCGGAGTCGGGGCGGCGGGACGGGCGGGAGCCGAGGTGGAGCTCGGCGAGCTGGTCGACGGGGGTGGAGGCGAAGAAGTAGGCGGGCAGGTCGGGGTCCTCGACGAGCCGGCGGTAGGCGCCGTGGGCGGCTTCGGAGACGGTCTCCATCGCGGCGTCCCAGCGGGCCAGGGCCTCGTCGGACTGGCGGGGGGCGGTGTGCAGCGCGGACGCCTGGAGGGTCGCGGCGACCGTCAGCTCCAGGTTCTCCCGGGCGAGCGACGGCACGAGGTACTTGTCGGAGATGACCTCGCCCTGCTCGGTGACCTTGATCTCGCCTTCGAGGGTGCCGTAGGGCTGGGCGAGGATCGCGTCGTGGGAGGGGCCGCCGCCGCGGCCGACGGTGCCGCCGCGGCCGTGGAAGAGCCGCAGCCGGACGCCGTGCCGGTGGGCGACGTCGCGGAGCAGGCGCTGGGCGCGGTGGATCTCCCACTGGCTGGTGGTGATGCCGCCGAACTTGGAGGAGTCGGAGTAGCCGAGCATGACCTCCTGGACGTCGCCGCGCAGGGCGACCAGGCGGCGGTAGGAGGGGTCGGAGAGCATGTCGTCGAGGAGCTGGTCGGCGATCTTCAGCTCGTCGGTGGTCTCCAGCAGCGGGACGATGCCGATCTTGGCCCAGCCGGCGTGCAGGTCGATCAGACCGGCCTCGCGGGCGAGGACGGCGGCGGCGAAGACGTCGTCGGAGCCCTGGCACATCGAGATGATGTAGGACTCGATGACCTCGGGGCCGAAGGTCTTCTTGGCCTGGCGGATGGTGCGGAAGACGCCGAGGGTCTTGGCGCCGGCCTCGTCGAGGGGCGGCGGGGTGGGGGCGAGCGGCCGGCGGGAGCGGAGCTCCTTGGCGAGGAGCTTGCGGCGGTAGTCGCGCGGCATGTCCACGTAGCGCCAGGACTCCTCGCCGAGGCGGTCGAAGAGCTGGCCGAGGGCGTGGTGGTGGGCGTCGGCGTGCTCGCGGACGTCCATGGTGGCGAGCTGGAGGCCGAACGCGCCGATGGTGCGCAGGGTGCGCTCCAGGCGGCCGTCGGCGATCAGGCCGCCGCGGTGGGCGCGCAGCGAGGTCTGGATCAGGGTGAGGTCGTCGAGGAGTTCGCTGGTGCCGAGGTAGTCGCGGCCGGGGACGTGGGGGGTGTCGCTGGCCAGCCGCTCGCGGGTGTTGAGGAGCTTCTGGCGGATGCAGGTGGCCTTGAGGCGGTAGGGCTCTTCGCTGTTGAGGCGCTTGTAGCGGGGGCTGATCTCGGGGAGGAGGTCGAGGTCCCGCTGGAGGGAGGCGAGGAGTTCGTCGGTGGCGCCGCAGTTGCGGATGGAGTTGGAGAGGGCGCCGCGGAGTTCGTCGACGTGCTCCAGGGCGTCGGTGATGCCGTGCTCGTGCTGGAGGATCAGGACGTCCCAGGTGACCTGGGGGGTGACGTTGGGGTTGCCGTCGCGGTCGCCGCCGATCCAGGTGCCGAAGGTCAGCGGGCGGGTGCCGGCGGGCAGCTCGGTGCCGGCGCGTGCGAGTTCGGCGGCGAGGTCCTCCAGAACGTCGCCGACCGCGCCGCGGCCGAGCTCGTCGAGGTAGTAGATGGCGTTCCGGGCCTCGTCGGTGGGCTCGGGGCGGGCCACCCGCAGCTCGTCGGTCTGCCAGATGAGGTCGATGTTCTCGGCGAGGCGGAGATCCACCCGGCGGCGGTCGGCGGCGTCGATGCGGTCCAGCAGCTCGGCGATCTTGCGGAGCTTGGTGAGGACGGAGCGGCGGGCGGCCTCGGTGGGGTGGGCGGTGAAGACCGGGCGGACGCCGAGGTTGCGGGCGGTCTCCCGCAGGTGCTCGGGGTCGGCGTCCTTGAGCATGTCGGCGGTGCGGGCGAGGATGCTGCCCTCGGCGGCGCGCCGGGCGCGCAGCTCGCGACCGCGGTGGACCTGCTCGGTGACGTTCGCCAGGTGGAAGTAGGTGGAGAAGGCGCGGACCAGCTTGGCGGCGGTGGCCAGGTCGGTCTCGCCGAGGAGCCGGGCGGCGGCCTCGCCGTCGGTGCGGGTCAGGGCGCGGACCTGTTCGACGAGGTCGAGGAGGTCCTGACCTTCCTGCCGGACGAGGGTCTCGCCGAGGAGGTCGCCGAGGCGGCGGATGTCGGCGCGCAGGGCACCGTTGTCACCGCTGGTGCCCTGGGGAGTTCCGGAGGTGGCGGGCTCGGCGGGGGTGTTGTCGGCACTGCTCACAGGTGCGGCTCCTTGCAGGGATGGTGCAGTCGTTGAGCACGTCTGGGCGGGTGGCGGACCGCGCTGTCCGACGTCCCCAGGATAGGTGTCCCCGTCCCGGGGGAATCACACCGTCCGCAGGGTGGGCACCCGGCCCGGGAGGGCGGGGGCGTGGCCTGTCACGGCCTTGCTCGGAGCGGCGTCGCTGCCATACTTACGAAACCGTAGGTTACGGTCCCGTAGGCCGTAGCCGTGCCCCCGAGCCCCCGACGAGGGACACCACATGACCGCTGGTCCGAAAGCCGTGGAAGAGTCACCCATGCCGCTCGACACTCCCGCCGGTTCTTCTGCCGCCTCCGCCCTGCCGTCCGCGACGCTGGGCGGCGAGCAGCGCAGATCGCTGGAACAGATCACCCTGCTGTTGTTCATCACCGTGCCGTTCCTGGCCCTGGTCGCCGCGGTGCCACTGGCCTGGGGCTGGGGCGTGAGCTGGCTGGACCTCGGGCTGATGACCGCGATGTACTACATCGGTTGTCACGGCATCACCATCGGCTTCCACCGTCACTTCACACACGGCGCCTTCAAGGCGAAGCGTCCGCTGCGGATCGCGCTGGCGATCATGGGGTCGATGGCGGTGGAGGGGCCGCTGGTCCGCTGGGTCGCCGATCACCGCAAGCACCACAAGTTCTCCGACGCGGAGGGTGATCCGCACTCGCCGTGGCGGTACGGCGAGACGGTCCCGGCCCTGATGAAGGGCCTGTGGTGGGCACACGTCGGCTGGATGTTCGACGAGGAGCAGACGCCGCAGCACAAGTACGCGCCGGACCTGATCAAGGACCGGGCGATCCGCACGGTCTCCCGCCAGTTCGTCCTGTGGACGACGGTGTCCCTGCTGATCCCGCCGCTGGTCGGCGGGCTGGTGACATGGTCCTGGCAGGGCGCGCTGACCGCGTTCTTCTGGGGTTCCCTGGTCCGGGTGGCGCTGCTGCACCACGTCACGTGGTCGATCAACTCCATCTGCCACGCGGTCGGCAAGCGCCCCTTCAAGTCCCGCGACCGCTCCGGCAACGTCTGGTGGCTCGCGGTCCTGTCCTGCGGCGAGTCCTGGCACAACCTGCACCACGCCGACCCGACCTGCGCCCGGCACGGCGTGCTGAAGGGGCAGCTGGACTCCAGCGCCCGGCTGATCCGCTGGTGCGAGCTTGCGGGATGGGCGTACGACGTGCGGTGGCCCACCGCGGACCGGCTCGACGCCCGCCGCCAGGACGGCGCCCGGGGCGAGGAGAGGGCCCCGCTGGGGGCATGATTGACGAGTGGCGATCGACAGCAGTGCGAACAACGGCAGCAAGGGAAAGTCCTCCGGGTCCGCGTCCTCGGGGGGCCGGCGGGCCCGGCGGGTGCGGATGACCGGCGCGGAGCGCCGTGAGCAGTTGCTGGACATCGGCCGCACGCTCTTCGCCGAGCGCGGCTACGAGGGCACGTCGGTGGAGGAGATCGCGGCGAAGGCCGGGGTCTCCAAGCCGGTGGTCTACGAGCACTTCGGCGGCAAGGAGGGGCTGTACGCGGTGGTCGTGGACCGCGAGATGCGGCAGCTGCTGGACATGGTGACCGGCGCGCTGACCGCGGGGCATCCGCGGGAGCTCCTCGAACAGGCGGCGTTCGCGCTGCTCGACTACATCGAGACGTTCACCGACGGCTTCCGGATCCTCGTCCGCGACTCCCCCGTCGCCCAGTCGACGGGCACCTTCGCGTCGCTGATCAGCGATATCGCCACGCAGGTCGAGGACATCCTGGGCCTGGAGTTCAAGGCCCGCGGCTTCGATCCGAAGCTGGCGCCGCTGTACGCGCAGGCCCTGGTCGGCATGGTGGCCCTGACCGGCCAGTGGTGGGTCGACACCCGCAAGCCGAAGAAGGCGGAGGTGGCGGCGCACCTGGTGAACCTGGCGTGGCACGGGCTGGGGAATCTGGAGCCCAAGCCGCGGTTGATAGGGCACCGCAAGAACTGAGGTCGCCCCGCCGAGGGGCCGCGCCGTACCGGCGCGCAGGGCGCCGCGCGGATCCGCGCCGGCCTCGAACCAGCAGCCTTCTCCTGCCTCCCCAGGCCGGCGGCGAGCTGGATGTGGTCGAGGCCGGTGCTCATTGCGGAGCGTCCGGTCAGTGGGTGGTCTTCTGGGCTACGGCGAAGATGCGGCGGAACGGGAAGACCGTGCCGTGGCGGCCGGTCGGGTAGGCGCGGCGCAGGGCGTCGCGGTATTCGGCGAGGAAGGCGTCGCGGGCCTCCGGATCGTCTTCGAGGGCGGTGAGGACGGGGCGCAGGGCCGTGCCCTTGACCCAGTCGAGGACCGGGTCGTCGCCCTGGAGCAGTTGGACGTAGGTGGTCTCCCACACGTCGGTGGAGCAGCCGAGGTCGGTCAGGCGCCGCAGGTAGTCGGCGGGTTCGAGGATGTGGACGAAGCGGCGGCCGTGCCGGTCGAGCCGGTCGCGCCACTGGGGCGAGTCGCACAGTTCGCCCAGGAGGGCGTGGCTGGGCGAGGTGAAGTTGCCCGGGACCTGGAAGGCGAAGGTGCCGCCGGGGGTGAGGGCGTCGATCCAGCGGGCGAAGGAATCCGGGTGGTTGGGGACCCATTGCAGGGCCGCGTTGGAGACGATCAGGTCGTAGGGCTCTTCGGGAGTCCAGGTGGCGGCGTCGCCGGGGGCGAAGTCCAGGTGGCCGCCACCGGGGGTCGGGCCGGCGTAGGACTCGGCCTCCTTGAGCATCTCGGGAGAGTTGTCGAAGCCGGTGATGTGCGCGTCCGGCCAGCGGTCGGCGATCTGGACGGTGACATTGCCGGGGCCGCAGCCGAGATCGGCGATCCGGGCGGGGCGGTCGGGGCGGGGAAGTTGCGGTATCCGGGGGAGCAGGTCGTGGAAGGGCCGGGTGCGGTGACCGGAGTGGTGGAGATACTGCTGCGGATCCCAGGTCGGTACGTCGTGCATGTTCGATAACCCCTTTGCTCGTACAGGGCCGGCACGGGTTTGCGGTGCATCGATCCGAACAGTGTTCGGTCGACTTCTGGCCATCTCGAATGGATTCCGAGCTCGCGGCCACGATGCCCAGTAGTCCAGTAAAATATATCTCGACGTCGAGATGCTTGCCATCAAGAGACTTTACGTCGACAGACCCTTTACACTGATCGCCATGGAGGACGAGGTCGATCGACTGGTCGCAGCATGGCGCCGCGAGCGCCCGGACCTCGACGTGGAGCCACTGGAGGTCCTCAGTCGCGTCTCCAGGCTGGCCAGGCACCTCGACCGGGCCCGCCGTCTCGCGTTCTCCGAGGTGGGCCTGGAGCCCTGGGAGTTCGACGTGCTGACCGCGCTGCGGCGCGCCGGCGCGCCCTACCAGCTCTCCCCCGGCGCACTGCTCACCCAGACGCTGGTCACCTCCGGCACGATGACCAACCGCATCGACCGGCTCGCCAAGAAGGAGTTGGTGGAGCGTCTGCCGGACCCCAGCGACCGGCGCGGCGTGCTGGTCCGCCTGACGGCCAACGGCCGTGACAAGGCCGACGAGTCGCTGGCCGCGCTGCTGACACAGGAGCGCGCCATTCTGGCCGAGCTGTCGCGCACGCAGCGCCACGAATTGGCCGGTCTGCTGCGTCGGTTGACCGGACCGTTTGACAACGTGCCGAGTTAAGGCCATAGGGCCATAAGGCCATAGGTCCACGCGACCGGCGTCCTCTTGCCGGGCCGGCCCGGGGTGGGCTTGGATCATGGCATGAGCCAGCAGGGGACGGACGGGGCGCCAGTAGGTCCGTACTACGGCGGCGGGGGCAGACGGAGGCGGCGGTTCGCGGGGCGGACGGTGCTGGTGACCGGGGCCGCCGGCGGCATCGGAGCGGCGACCGCGGACCGGTTGGCGGCCGAGGGCGCCGCGGTGCTGCTGCTGGACATCGACGACGCCCGCGGGGAACGCACCGCGCGACGCATCCGGGCGGCCGGTGGACGGGCCTCCTACGAGCACTGCGACGTGGCCGGCGAGGACGACTGGCGGCGGGCCGTGGCCGCGGCACACACCCGCTACGGGCCGGTCGACGGCCTGGTCAGCAACGCCTACCTGCCGCACATGGCACCGGCCGACCGGACCTCGCCGGAGGACTGGGACCGGCAGTTGGGGGTGAATCTGACCGGGGCGTTCCTGGGCGTGCGGGCGGTCCTGGCGGACCTGCGGGCGCGCGGCGGCGCGGTGGTGCTGACGTCGTCGGTGCACGCGCTGGTGGGGCTGCCGGGGCGGCCGGCGTACGCGGCGTCCAAGGCGGGCCTGACCGGTCTGGGGCGGCAGCTGGCGGTGGAGTACGGGCCCGAGGTGCGGGTCAACTGCGTGCTGCCGGGGCCGGTGCTGACCGCCGCGTGGGACGGCATCGACGAGGAGCAGCGGCGGGCCAGCGCGGCGGAGACGGCGGCCCGGCGGCTGGGGCGGCCCGAGGAGGTCGCGGCGGCCATCGCGTTCCTGCTGTCCGAGGAGGCGTCGTTCGTGACGGGGGCGAGCCTGGTCGTGGACGGCGGCTGGAGTGTGTACAAGAACTCCTCGTGAGGCAGACCTGAAGGGGACGGCGCTCCACGGGCGGTCGTGGCGGGCGGCGCCCGTGACGTGGCGCCGCGGTGTGCCCCAGGGCCGCCCGGCGCCGGAATCCCGTATGCGAGCCAGGGGGTCCGATGGGCATCCGATTCGGCGGCGACTACAACCCCGAGCAGTGGCCGGAGGAGGTGTGGGCCGAGGACCTGGAGCTGATGAAGGCGGCCCACGTCACCATGGTCACGGCCGGGATCTTCTCCTGGGCGAAGGTCGAACCCCGGCCGGGGGAATGGGACTTCGGGTGGTTCGACCGGGTGCTGGACGGGCTGGCGGGCGCCGGGATCGAGGTGTGTCTGGCGACCATGACCGCGTCGCCGCCGCCGTGGTTGAGCCGGGCGCACCCGGAGATCCTGCCGGAGGGGCCGGACGGGCAGCGCCGCTGGCCGGGCGCGCGGCAGCACTTCTGCCCGTCCAGCCCGGTGTACCGGGCGCACGCGGTGCGGCTGGTGGAGCAGTTGGCGACCCGGTACGCCGACCATCCGGCGCTGGCCATGTGGCACGTGGGCAACGAGTACGGGTGCCACACCCGGCAGTGCTTCTGCGACGTGTCGGCGCAGGACTTCCGGCGCTGGCTGCGGGAGCGCTACGGGACCGTCGCGGCGCTCAACGACGCCTGGTCGACGTCGTTCTGGTCGCAGGCGTACGGGGACTTCGCGGAGGTGCTGCCGCCGCGGACCGCGCCGACGTTCGCCAATCCGGCGCAGCAGCTGGACTATCTGCGGTTCGGCGACCAGGCGCTGAAGGACTGCTATCTGGCCGAGCGGGCGGTGCTCGACCGGCTGACGCCGGGGGTGCCGGTGACCACCAATCTGATGCCGCAGCACAAACCGGTGGACGCGTTCGGCTGGGCGCCGTCGATGGACGTGGTGGCGCTGGACTTCTACCAGGACCCGTACGTGCCGGACGACCACGTCCGGGCGGGTTACGTCTTCGACCTGATGCGGTCGGCGCGCGGCGGGCAGCCGTGGCTGCTGCTGGAGCAGGCGGCCGGCGCGGTCAACTGGCGGCCCCGCAACGGGCCCAAGCCGCCCGGCGCGATGCGGCTGTGGAGCTGGCAGGCGGTGGCGCAGGGCGCGGACGCGGTGCTGTTCTTCCAGTGGCGGCAGTCGAGGGGCGGGGCGGAGAAGTTCCACTCGGCGATGCTGCCGCACGGCGGGACGGACACCCGGATCTTCCGTGAGGTGTGCGAGCTGGGGCGGGAGTTGGCGGCGGTGCCGGGGATCGAGGGGACCCGGTCGCGGGCTTCGGTGGCGCTGCTGGCGGACTGGCAGAGCTGGTGGGCCCTGGAGCTGGACTCCCGGCCGTCCGCCGCGCTGGACCACTCGCACAGCGCGCTGGCGCACTACCGCCCGCTGTTCGAGGCGGGGGTGGCGTGCGACGTGGTGCCGCCGGACCGGGACCTCACGCCGTACCCGATGGTGGTGGTGCCCAACCTGTACCTGCTGACGGCCGACCACGCGGCGCGGCTGGCGGCGTACGTCCGGGGCGGCGGCCACCTGGTGGTGTCGTTCTTCTCGGGGATCGTCGACGCGTGCGACCGGGTGCACCCCGGGGGCTATCCGGGCCCGCTGCGGGAACTCCTGGGGCTGCGGGTGGCGGAGTTCTGGCCGCTGGCGGAGGGGGCGTCGGTGGCGGTGGGGGGTGCGGGAGCCCACGGCGGGCGGGCCGACCTGTGGACGGAGGAGATCGTGCCGGCGGGCGCGGAGGTGGTGGCGCGGTTCCTGGACGGGGAGCTGGCCGGGCGGCCCGCGGTGACCCGGCACGACTACGGGCGGGGCACGGCCTGGTACCTGGGCACCCGGCTCGAACCGGCGCTGCTGCGGGCCCTGTTGGACGACGTGCGGGCCGCGGCGGGAGTGGCGCCGGTGCTGCCGGGGCTGCCGGCAAGGGTGCAGGCGACGGTGCGGGAGGGCGCCGGGGGCCGGTATGTGTTCCTGCTCAACCACGGGTGCCGGGCGGTGGAGGTGCCGCTGCCGGAGCCGCTGCGGGACGCTCTGGCGCCCCGGGCGGCGGCGGTGACGCGGGTGGAGCTGGCCGCCCGGGGCGTGGCCGTGCTGACCGGTCCGGGTCCGGAGGGCGGTGGGGGCGCCGCGGGGTGATCCGTCCGGGCCGTCGGGCCGGGGCCGGGGGTCAGGGCACCGTCAGCGGGCCCGCCGCGGCCCCTTCGAGCTCGGCGGGGCCGACGCCGGCCCGGCGCGCCAGGGCGACCGCGGCGAGGGTGGAGTGCACGCCGAGCTTGCCCAGCACGTTCTGCATGTGGGTGCGGACGGTGTGCGGGGAGAGGAAGAGCCGCTCGGCGACCGCCTTGCGGCCCAGCCCCGCGACCATGCAGCGCAGCACCTCGCGTTCGCGCGGGGTCAGCGACTCCACCAGCCGTTCGCTCTCGGTGCGGTGCTTGCGGGCCGCGGTCAGCTCCCGCAGGACGCCGGTGAGCAGGGCGGGCGGCAGATGCGTCTCGTCGCGCAGGACGCCGCGGATGACGGCCAGCAGCCGGGAGAGCGAGGAGTCCTTGGCGACCCAGCCGGAGGCACCGGCCTGGAGGGCGGCGGCGGCCCGGCGCGGGTCGTCGCGGTCGGCGAGGACCACGGTCCGCAGGTACGGGTGGCTGGTGCGCAGGCCGGAGACGAGCGCGATGCCGTCCATCGGGCCGCCGCGGGGCGGGCTCTCACGGGGCGCGCCGTCGCGGGCGGTCCCCTGGGCGGGCACCGCGAGCAGCGGTGCGGCCAGGTCGGCGTCGGCGAGCAGGACATCGAAGCGGCGGCCGTCGGAGGCGGCCCGGTCCAGTGTGCGCAGCGCCGCCGGGGCGCTGCCCGCCGCGGCGACGTCCACGTCCACCTCCGCGGCCAGTGCGGCCGCCAGGGATTCGGCGAAGATGCGGTGGTCGTCGACCACCAGAACCCGGATTCGTTGCACAGAGACCCCCTGTCTCGGTGAACGGACCATAGCGGGCCCGGCGCCCGGTTTGAAGATCGCCTCAGCCGCACGGCTGACGCCGCGGCCCCGGCCACCCGCCCCGGGCGTGCTCCCCCACGGTCTCGCCCCCTGGTCGACACCGGCCCCCACCGGCGCTGGTGACAGCGTACGGACGGGGTGCGGCGGGGGAAGGTGATTGACGAAAGTGGCGGGGGCGCACGGCGGCAGGCGGGAGGTTGACGGGGCCTACACCGCCAGGCGGTGGGCGCCGGGGCCCGGGACGGCCGGGAAGATCCGCGGGGCGGTGTGGCCGGCGGCGGCGAACGCCGCGTACAGCGCCTCGGTGACCGCCGGTGCGGCGTCCTCGTCGACGAGGACGAGGGCGGAGCCGCCGAAGCCGCCACCGGTCATCCGGGCGCCGAGCGCGCCGGCGGCGCGGGCGGTGTCGACGGCGAGGTCGAGTTCGGCGCAGGAGATCTTGAAGTCGTCGCGGAGGGAGGCGTGTCCGGCGGTGAGCAGGGGGCCGATGGCACGGGGGTGACCGGCGTCGAGATGGGCGACGGTCTGTTCCACCCGGTGGTTCTCGGTGACGATGTGGCGGACCAGGGCCTGGACGACCGGGTCGCCGGCGAGCGTGTCCAGGGCCGCGGACAGATGCGCGTACGGGACGTCGCGCAGCGCACGCACGCCGAGCGCCCGCGCGCCGCGTTCGCATCCGGCGCGCCGCTCCGCGTATGCGCCGTCGCCCAGTTGATGGCGGACCCGGGTGTCGACGACGAGGAGGCACAGCCCCTCCGCCGCCAAATCGAACGGAACGTGGCGGCGGGTGAGGTCGCGGGTGTCGAGGAAGAGGGCGTGGCCGGCGGTGCAGCAGGCGGCGGCGGTCTGGTCCATGATCCCGCAGGGCACGCCGACGAAGGCGTTCTCGGCGCGCTGGGCGAGCCGGGCCAGCTCCTCGCGGGGCAGCCCCAGGCCGTGCAGGTCGTCGAGGGCGAGCGCGGTGGCGACCTCCAGGGCGGCCGAGGAGGAGAGGCCGGCGCCGAGCGGGACGGTGCTGGTGTAGTGCAGGTCGGCGCCGCCGACCGGCAGGCCGGCCGCCCGCATCGCCCAGGCCACGCCCGCCGGGTAGGCGGCCCAGCCGGCCCCGGCGGACGGCGGGCGGAGCTCGTCGAGGCGCAGCTCGACGACGCCGCCGTCGGCGCCGGCGGAGTGCAGCCGCAGCACCCCGTCGGTGCGGGGTGCGGCGGCGGCGAGGGTGGTGTGCGGGAGGGCCAGCGGCATCACGAAGCCGTCGTTGTAGTCGGTGTGTTCACCGATCAGGTTGACCCGGCCGGGGGCCGCCCAGATGCCGGTGGGCTCCGCCCCGTACACGGCGCGGAAGGCCGCCGCCGTTTGCCGTGCGCCGTGCGCCGTGTCTGTCACGTGGGTTCCTTCGTGCTGTCGGCTCGGGGCTCCGCCCCGGCCCTTGGTCCTCAAACGCCGGACGGGCGGGAGTTTTCCGGATGGGAGGTCTCCGGGCCGGCGGTGGCCTGCGCGAACTCCCAGGCGTCGGCGACGATTCCGGCCAGGTCGGTGCGGGTGGGGCGCCAGCCGAGGCGGTCGGTGGCGGTCCGTGCGGAGGCGACCAGGACGGCGGGGTCCCCGGGGCGGCGCGGGGCGGCGACCTCGGGGACGGGGTGGCCGGTGACCTTGCGGACGGTCTCGATCACCTCGCGGACCGAGAAGCCGTTGCCGTTGCCGAGGTTGCAGATGAGGTGTTCGCCCGGGCGGGCCGCCTCAAGGGCGAGGAGGTGGGCCTCGGCGAGGTCGGCGACGTGGATGTAGTCGCGCACGCAGGTGCCGTCCGGGGTCGGGTAGTCGTCGCCGTAGACGGAGATCGCCTCGCGGCGGCCCTGGGCGACCTGGAGGACCAGCGGGATGAGGTGCGACTCGGGGTCGTGGCGCTCGCCGCAGCCGCGGTAGGCGCCGGCGACGTTGAAGTAGCGCAGCGAGACGGCGGCCAGGCCGTGCGCGGCGGCCTCGCCGCCGATCATGTGGTCGACGGCGAGCTTGCTGGCGCCGTAGGGCGAGGTGGGGGCGGTCGGGTCGGTCTCGGTGATCGGGGTGCCGACCGGCTCGCCGTAGGTCGCGGCGGTGGAGGAGAAGACGAGGGTGCGCACGCCGGCGGTGCGCATCGCGGCGAGCAGCGCCATGCTGCCGCCGACGTTGTTCTGCCAGTACTTCTCGGGCTTGGCCACGGACTCGCCGACCTGGGAGAACGCCGCGAAGTGCAGGACCGCGTCGTAGGAGGCGTCGAGCCAGCGGGCGGCGTCGTGGAGGTCGCCCTCGACGAACGCGGCGCCGGCCGGGACGGCGGCGCGGAAGCCGGTGCTGAGGTTGTCGAGGACCGTGACGGTGTGTCCGGCCTCCAGCAGGTGCTGGGCCACCACGCTGCCCACGTAGCCCGCTCCGCCCGTCACCAGGTACTTGCTCATGGCTTGCTCGCTGCCTCTCGCAGTCGGTCGGCCGCGATCTCCGGCGGCACGTCGTTGATGAACACGTTCATGCCGGACTCGGAACCCGCGAGGAACTTCAGCTTGCCGGAAGTCCTGCGGACGGTGAAGAGCTCTAGGTGGAGCGCGAATTGGGAGCGGTCCGCGGCGTGTACGGGCGCCTGGTGCCAGGCGGAGATGTACGGCGTCGGGGGCGCTTCCGGGCCGAAGATCCGGTCGAACCGCCGCAAGACTTCCAGGTAGATCTGTGGGAACTCTGTGCGGGCGGGCTCGTCGAGGGCGACCAGGTCGGGGACCCGGCGCCTGGGGTAGAGGTGCACCTCGTAGGGCCAGTGGGCGGCGTACGGGACGAAGGCGACCCAGTGGTCGCCGTCGAGGACGACCCGGCGGCCGTCGGCGCGTTCGCGCGCGACGACGTCGTCGAAGAGGTTGCGGCCGGTGGCCTCGCGGTGCGCGGCGAGCGAGGCCAGCATCCGCTCGGTGCGCGGGGTGACGAAGGGATAGGCGTAGATCTGGCCGTGCGGGTGGCCGAGGGTGACGCCGATCTCGGCGCCGCGGTTCTCGAAGCAGAAGACCTGGGCGACGCCGGGGCGCCGGGAGAGCTCGGCGGTGCGGTCGGTCCAGGCGTCGAGGACGAGGGCGGCCTGGTCCTCGGTGAGGTCGGCGAACGAGGCGTCGTGGTCGGGGGTGAAGCAGACCACCTCGCAGCGGCCGTGCTCGCCAGCCAGGGAGGGGAAGCGGTTCTCGAAGACGGCGACGTCGTAGCCGTCGGCGGGGATCTCGGTGTGCCGGCCCTCGCGCGAGGGGCACAGCGGGCACTCGTCGGCCGGCGGGTGGTAGGTGCGGCCCTGGCGGTGGGAGGCGATCGCGACGGCGTCGCCGAGCAGCGGGTCGGCGCGGACCTCGGCGGCGGTGGCGACCGGGTCGAGGGGGCGGGGGTCGGTGGCGGTGCGGACGGTGTCGTCGGACGCGTCGTAGTAGATCAGCTCCCGGCCGTCCGCGAGCCGGGTCGTCGTCTTCTTCACCGGGAGCTCCTCACCATGGCGGCCACACCACCCAAACACAAACAAACACAATGAAGCACAATCGAACACCATCGTCAACGCGCGACGTTGATCGCTCCGTTGGGTTCATGGCGCGACCCCACGGCCTCAGATAACGGCCATAACGGATAAATAGCGACACATTCAAAAACCATCGCCCATGATCCAACAACTGAATCAAACAAAACTATTCAGTTTTCGGACGACTGTGCGTACGTTTTTGTGCGTTCGCTTCGCGCACACCGCTGCGCCCCCCGAAAAGGCAGTACTCCCCGGAAAGAGGGCCCATGATCACTCTGGCCGACGGGCTACGACTCCCGACCAACGGGCTCGACTACGCGATCTTGGCCATCTACTTCGTCGTCGTCCTCGGCATCGGCTTCGCCGCCCGGCGCAGCGTGAAGACGAGCCTGGACTTCTTCCTGTCCGGGCGGTCGCTGCCCGCCTGGGTCACCGGGCTCGCCTTCGTCGCCGCCAACCTCGGCGCCACCGAGATCCTCGGGATGGCGGCCACCGGCGCGCAGTACGGCGTCGCGGTCGTCCACTGGTACTGGATCGGCGCCATCCCGGCCATGGTCTTCCTCGGCCTGGTCATGATGCCCTTCTACTACCGCTCGAAGGTCCGCTCCGTACCGGAGTTCCTGCTCCAGCGCTTCGACAGGTCGGCGCACCTGCTCAGCTCGATACTCTTCGCCTTCGCCGCCGTCCTGATCGCGGGCGTCAACCTCTACGCCCTGTCGATCGTCGTCGAGGCGCTGCTCGGCTGGCCGCAGTGGGTGGCCATCGTCGTCGCCGGGCTCTTCGTCCTCGCCTACATCACCGTCGGCGGACTCTCCTCGGCGATCTACAACGAGGTGCTGCAGTTCTTCGTGATCCTCGCCGCGCTCATCCCGCTGGTCGTCCTCGGCCTCAAGCGGGTCGGCGGCTGGGGCGGCCTGAGCCACTCGCTCACCTCGTCGCACGGCCACAACTTCCTGACGGCCTGGGGCGGTACGGGCATCGGCCAGGCCAACCCGCTGGGCGCCAACTGGCTGACGATCATCCTCGGCCTGGGCTTCGTGCTCTCCTTCGGCTACTGGACCACCAACTTCGCCGAAGTGCAGCGCGCGCTGTCCGCGAAGAACCTCTCCGCCGCCCAGCGCACCCCCCTCATCGCCGCCTTCCCGAAGATGTTCATCGTCTTCCTGGTGATGATCCCGGGCCTGGTCGCCGCCGTCCTCGTCCCGAAGATCGGCGCCCCGGGCGGCCTGCAGTACAACGACGCGATCCCCTACCTCATGCAGGAGCTGCTGCCCAACGGCGTACTGGGCATCGCCGTCACCGGCCTGCTCGCCGCCTTCATGGCCGGCATGGCCGCCAACGTCTCGTCCTTCAACACCGTCTTCACGTACGACATCTGGGCCAAGTACGTGAAGCCGGGCCGGCCCGACGGGTACTACCTGCGCTTCGGCCGGCTGATCACCGCCATCGGCGTACTGGCCTCGATCGGCACCGCCTTCATCGCCTCGTCGTTCTCCAACATCATGGGCTACCTCCAGACCCTGTTCTCCTTCTTCAACGTGCCGATGTTCGTGGTCTTCATCATCGGCATGTTCTGGAAGCGGGCCTCGGTGAAGTCCGGTGTCTGGGGCCTGCTCGCCGGCACCACCGCCGCGATGCTCAACTACTTCTGGATCTACAAGCAGGGCATCATCGCCATCCCCACCGACCAGGGCGCCAACTTCGTCTCCGCGATCGTCGGCTTCGTCGCGGGCGCGCTCGTCATGGTCGTCGTCACGCTCTTCACCGAGCCCAAGCCGGAGGCCGAGCTGGCCGGGCTGGTGTGGGGAACGACCACGCCGGGCCTTGAGGAGCCTTCCCCAAGCTCTCGACTTCGTTCGAGCAGGGGATACCCCATCGCCGAGGGTGACGCCGCCTGGTACCGCAAGCCCGCGCTGCTCGGCTGGGGAGCCGTCGTCCTCGCCGCACTCTGCTACCTGCCCTACTCGCTCTGACCGGAGACCACGCCATGTCCGAACTGCACAACGAAGTGAGCGAGTTGGAGCGCACGTCGGCCACCGCGACCCGGCTCTTCGACATCCGGCGCGTCATCGGCGGCCTGTTCGTCGTCTACGGCGTGCTGGTCACCATCGCCGGACTCACCGCCTCCGACGCCGACCTGCGCAAGGCCCAGGGCATCAACATCAACCTCTGGACCGGCCTGGGCATGCTCGCGCTCGGCCTGTCCTTCCTGGTGTGGCTGAAGCTGCGGCCCACCGTCCCAACCGCCGCGGAGGACCTTCCGGACCTCCCGGAGAAGCCCGGCGCCCGGTCCTAGGACCGGGTGGACCGCTCCGGCCCCGACCCGCCCGACGGGCCCTGGCCCGACCGGGACCGCTGGACGCGTTCCAGCAGGCCGGTCCGGGCGGCCAGCGCGGCCGCCTCCAACCGGGAGCCCACCTCCAGCTTCATCAGCACCCGCTGGACGTGGGTGCGGGCGGTGCTCGGGGCGATCGCCATGCCGGCCGCGATCACCCGGGTGTCCTCGCCCTCCGCGACCCGGATCAGCACCTCCACCTCGCGCGGGGTGAGGAGCTGGAGCAGCCGCGCCCCCTCGTCGTCGGGCTGGACGGCGGGGTGCAGCAGCTCCCCGAACGCCTGCTGGAGCAGTTGCGGGGCGACCGCCGCCTCGCCCGCCCGCGCCTTGAGCATCGCCCGCTCGACGCCCTCGATGCGCTCGTCGTTGCGGACGTAACCGGAGGCCCCGGCGGCGAAGGCGGCGGCGATCCCGCGCGGGCTGGGCACCGGCCCGAGCACCACCACCGCGATCTGCGGCCGTTCCTTCTTGATCCGGACGACCGGGTCGAAGACACCCGGCTCGGCCGGCCCCGCGGTGCCCAGCAGACACACCTCCGGCGACCGGCTGACCACCAGTTCCGCGGCCCCGGCGCTGGGCGCGGCGGCCGCCAGCACCCGGTGCCCCCGCAGCTTCAGGGCCGAGGCGAGCGCCTCGGCGAGCAGGCGGTGATCGTCGACGACCATGAGCCGCACGCCCATCGAGCGGACCCCCTCAACTCCCCGACTGCCCAGTCTCGCTCCGTGTGTTCCCGGGAAGCTACACGCTCGGCCGCCGATGCGCGCCCCTTAGGGGGGAGAAGACCACCGGAACGCGGGAATCCCGTCCAATCGGGGCCGATTGCCGCCCCTGTCCCGGACCCCGGACCGGTGGCCGACAAGGGCCTACGCGTCCTCGGCCAGCTCCAGCCAGCGCAGCTCCAACTCCTCGCGCTGCCCACCCAGTTCGCGCAGCTGCGCGTCCAGTCCGGCGATCTTCTCGAAGTCGGTGGCGTGCTCGGCCATCTGCGCGTGCAGCGCCGCCTCCTTCTCCCCGATCTTGTCCAGTTGGCGCTCGATCCGCTGGAGCTCCTTCTGCGCCGCGCGGTTGACGGCGGCCGGCTTCTTGGGCGCCGCGGCGGCCGGCTGGGCGGGCGCCGGCGTCGCCGCCTCGATCACCTTCTGCCGGCGCTCCAGGTACTCGTCCAGGCCGCGCGGCAGCATCCGCAGCGCCGCGTCGCCCAGCAGCGCGAACACCCGGTCCGTCGTCCGCTCCACGAAGTACCGGTCGTGGCTGATGACGATCATCGAGCCGGGCCAGCCGTCGAGCAGGTCCTCCAGCTGCGTCAGCGTCTCGATGTCGAGATCGTTGGTCGGCTCGTCCAGGAACAGGACGTTCGGCTCGTCCATCAGCAGCCGCAGGATCTGCAACCGCCGCCGCTCACCGCCGGAGAGGTCTCCGACCGGCGTCCACTGCTTCTCCTTCGTGAACCCGAACTTCTCGCACAGCTGCCCCGCCGTCATCTCCCGGCCCTTGCCGAGGTCGACCCGGTCGCGGACCTGCTGGACGGCCTCCAGCACCCGCAGCGCGGGGTTGAGCTCGGCGACCTCCTGCGAGAGGTAGGCGAGCTTGACGGTCTTGCCGACCACGACCTTGCCGGCCGCCGGCTGCTGCTCGCCCCCACTGCGGGCGGCGGCCTCCAGCGTCCGCAGCAGCGAGGTCTTGCCCGCGCCGTTGACACCGACCAGACCGATCCGGTCACCCGGGCCCAGCTGCCACGTCAGGTGCTTGAGCAGCACCTTCGGCCCGGCCTGGACGGTGACGCCCTCCAACTCGAAGACCGTCTTGCCCAACCTTGAACTGGCGAACTTCATCAGCTCGGCGTTGTCCCGCGGCGGCGGCACGTCCGCGATCAGCTCGTTGGCCGCCTCGATCCGGAACCGCGGCTTGCTGGTCCGCGCCGGCGCACCACGCCGCAGCCACGCCAATTCCTTCCGCATCAGGTTCTGCCGCTTGGCCTCCTCGGAGGCGGCGATCCGCTCCCGCTCGGCCCGCGCGAAGACGTAGTCGGAGTAGCCGCCCTCGTACTCGTGGACGGCACCGCGCTGGACGTCCCACATCCGCGTCGCGACCTGGTCCAGGAACCACCGGTCGTGGGTGACGACGACGAGCGCGGAACGCCGCGCCGCCAGATGCCGGGCCAGCCAGGAGATCCCCTCGACATCGAGGTGGTTGGTCGGCTCGTCCAGCACGATCAGGTCCTGCTCGGCGATCAGCAGCTTGGCCAGCGCGATCCGCCGCCGCTCACCACCGGACAGCGGCCCGATGACGGTGTCCAGGCCCTGCGTGAACCCCGGCAGGTGCAGATCCCCGAACAGCCCGGTCAGCACGTCCCGGATCTTGGCGTTGCCGGCCCACTCGTGATCGGCGAGATCACCGATCACCTCGTGCCGGATGGTGGCGGCCGGGTCCAGCGAATCGTGCTGGGTCAGCACGCCCAACCGCAGGTCACCGGCGTGCGTGACCCGACCGGTGTCGGCGGACTCCAGCTTGGCGAGGATCCGGATCAGCGTGGTCTTGCCGTCGCCGTTACGACCCACGACGCCGATCCGGTCGCCCTCGTTGACGCCGAGGGACACGCCGTCGAGCAGCGCACGCGTCCCGTACACCTTGTCGACGGCTTCCAGATTGACGAGGTTGGCGGCCATCTCACTCCTGCTCTGTGCATCCCCGGGTCGGGGCTCGGTCGGCCTCCAAGCGTAGTCGCCAAGGGGCGGGGGCCTTCGGGCGAGGAGGGCAGCTACCACTGCCGGGGGGCAGGGGCGGGTCGGTCACCCTTTGTGATGACGTGATCGGGATATCGCCGTTACCGTGGACTGGCAGGCCGAAAAATCCCGCCCATGGGAGGAATCATGACCGCCGAGTCCATCGAGCAGAGCCGCTGACGCATGCCCCCGCTGGACGGGTACACGGTGGACGACCTGTTCACACTGCCGAATCTCCCGCCGCACACCGACTCGACCCGATGACCAAGGCGTACGTACACATGGGCGTCCACGGCGATCGCAGCTCGGCGCCGTAGAAGCACGGGACACTGGCCGAGGGGTCGGCGTCCTTGCGAGGGGGCACAACTCACCACCGCTGCTTGCTGGTTGCCCGGTACAACGCGATTCCTCGGCACGCTACGCGCGCACGAAGATGCCGCGGGCACGATTCGCCGCAATGCGCACATGTGGGTGGCTCGCTCGGGTGCCACCGGGTCGTGCGTTCCCGCGACCCGGCGAGCCACGTCGCGGCCCGGCACGACGTAAAGGCTTAAAGGCTTGAAGACTCAGGGAAAGTACCCCTCCCAACCCCTCCGACCTCCCCGTCGTCCCGCCACCCACACGGGTGACTTGGGCCAACTCGACTGGATTTGAAGAGGGTTGACCGGCATATGCTCGCCGCGTCAAGTGCACCACCGCACACGTCCAGTGCACACATACTTCGGCCCCCGGCCGGGACGGCAATCCCGAACGAGGGCCTAACCAACTAGGAAGTCAGACCCTTCCCGATGGCTCTCAAGAACCCTAGCGCGCCTTCGCGCACCGCGTCCCGCGTTCCCGCGACGACTCCCTCGTCCGGCGTCATTCACGCCAACTCCCGTCACACCAGCCACTTCACGGTGGTCGGCAACCACCTCGCCCAGCACCGTGGACTGACGCTCGTCGCGATCGGGCTGGCCCTGCACATCCAGTCGCTGCCCGCCGGGGCGCGCATCGGCATCAAGTGCCTGGCCGCCCGCTTTCCGGAGAGCGAGGCCCGCATCGCGGCCGCGCTGCGGGAGTTGGAGGCGGCCGGGTACCTGAAGCGCACGCGGGAGCGGCTGCCGAGCGGGCGGGTGGTGACGCGCACGGTCTCGTACAACAAGCCGGGGGCAGCGCCCCACCCCATGCCCCGTCCCGCCCAACGAGCCCCGAGGCCGACACGGGAACACGCGGCGAAGCCGACGCCGAAACCCGCACCCGCAGCGGCACCAGCACCAGCACCAGCACCGGCACCGGCACCGGCACCGGCACCGCAAGCGAAACCGGCACGTGCACCGCTTCCCGCGCCGCGTCACCCCAGCCCGGACGGGACCCGCCTGGCCCACCGCATCCTCGTGGAGCTGCGGCGTGACGATCCCCGCCTGCTGCTCTCCGAGGCGGACGTGGCGCGCCTCGCCCCGGCCGTGAGCGCCTGGCTCGAACGCGAGGCGCCACCCGACGCCGTACGCCGCACCCTCAGCGCCAACCTGCCGGACGGACTCCGCAATCCGGCGGCCCTGCTCGCGCACCGCCTCACGGCGTTACTGCCGCCACCCCTCCCGGCCGCCGCCCCGCCACCCGCACGCCCGGACCCCCTCCAGACCTGCGACGGCTGCGAGCGCGCCTTCCGCGCGCCGCAACCGGGACTCTGCCGCGACTGCCGCCCCGGTCTCATGGAGGCCGCCTAGGGCGCTTCTGATGGATCTCCGTGGAAGAAGGAGCGGCGCCTGGTGCGTGCGATCGCAAGGCGCCGGGATGTCTTCATAGCGGAGCTATGGGGGCATTTCGGCAACGCCGCGAGCGTGCGTGGCAGGCGCCGCGACGCCGCGGAGATCCATCAGAAGCGCCCTAGGGCCTGTCCGATGGGTCAGGTCCTAGCATGAACGTGACGACCCTTGCCCCTGGGCACGGACGACGAGGAGCGCGCGCCATGACCATCGCCCCGGACAACGCGCAGCAGGGTGCCTCCCACCTGTACCTGACCATGCGAGATGTCATTCAGTCGATGGACGACGTCATCCCGGGGAAATTCGAGATCACCAAGGAAGGGATCGTTCACGACATGATGTCGCCGGGAGGGCCCCACGAGGTCACGGCCGCACACGTCAGCCGCCGTCTGGAGAAGCTGATGCCGGACGAGTTGCTGGCTCACAACGGCACCCCCGACGTGGAAGACGCACCCGAGGGCATCATGCGGCACCCTGACGTGATGGTGATCGCCTGGACCGATCTCGATGTCGAGGGCTCCATCGACCCCCATACGATCGTCGCCGCCATCGAGGTCGTTTCTCGGTCCAACCCGGACAACGACTGGGTGGGCAAGGTTCGCGACTACCCCTTGATCGGCATTCCGATCTACGCGGTCTTCGACCCCCGCACCGGGACCGGCGCCGTCTTCACGGACATCCACTCCACCCCCGAGGGCCCCCGCTACGCCACCCGCAAGGACTTCGTGTACGGCGAGGACGTCACCATCGCCGAGTGGACGATCTCAACGGACAAACTGCCGCGCTACCCGTGACGCCGCGCCCGCACCGCCTCCTCAGCCGACGTACTCCATCGTGATCGGGGCCGTGTTGTTCGTCAGGTCCGGGTCCGGGTGCTCCGAGTCGGGTTTCACGGAGATCGTGCCCCGCGCGCCGTCGACCCGTTTGTCGATGCGGACGCGCAGTACGGGGAGGGGGTTGTCGGGTGCCGGGCACTCGACCTTCCGGTTCTTCTCGTCGGTGTACTCGCAGAAGAGCAGTTCGCCCGCCTCGCCCTCCTGGTGCCCGATCAGGCTGACGCCCTCCGGCAGGGTCAGGTACGAGGTGCCTTCGAAGTAGCCCCCCGCGTCCATCACGCCGATCTCCCTGGTCTGGCCCACCCTGCCCTTGATGGCGAACCCGTTGACCTGCCGGTCGTATCTGCGGGTGGTGGCGAACCGCACTTCACCGGTGGCGAGTTCCCTCTCGACCTTCTTGAAGTGACTGCCGTCGGTCGGGTGGAACGCGAGCGGCGCGCCGGTTCCCCGCGGGGCCGAGTCGGGCAGCAGGTCGCGGCTCGGCGTGTTCGGGGCCGGGTACACGGTGGAAGTGATCCGGCCCTCGCTCCCGGTCCTGTCGATCGCCAGCGTGAACGGCCGGTCGGTCTCGTACGCGGCTCCCACCGGCAGGGGGCCGGGGATCGTGCACATCGCCTTCTTCGGTGCGTCGGCCCGGTCGTAACGGCAGTTGCTGTACTGCCTGTGCAGCGTCGCCTGCCCCGTGACCTCCACCACGACGTTGAGGTCGCCTTCGACGTCGGCCTCTCCCTCGTTGCCGAAGGCGGGCCTCAGCTTCAGCTCGGAGCCGGGGTCCATCCGATCGGGCGCCGCGTCCCACAGGTCCCAGCCGTCGCGTGCGGTCAAGCGCGGTGCCCCGATGACCAGTTGGGTGGTCTGCTGGACGGTGGGGGCGTTGCTGCTGCTCACGGTGATCTTCAAGGACCCGGCCGGGCCCTTCGGCGCATGGTCTCTCGGAATCAAGTGGAAGCCGACGACATCGTCGTGCGCGCCCGAGGCGATGTCCTTGGCCTTCCCCGATTCGGCGTCCTTCGGGGTGCAGGTGATGAGGGCACCGGACCACCTGCATCCCTTGCGCCTGTCCACGGCGTCGAGTGACGCCGTCACCGCCTTGGTGCCGGACAGGTCGACGGTGACCTTGAGGTTCTCGGCCTTCGCCGGCTCCCGGCCCGGGGAACGCCTGCTCGCCCCCAGGGTGACGCCGTACGGCTCGGGCCCGCCGCCCCAGGACAGCTGGCCGTCCGACGTGTCGAGCGCCCGGAGGTAGAAGGTGCCCGGCGTGTCCTGGAACGCCAGCGTCACCCCCGGGGAAGGCTTGTCCGCCCGCCCGGAGCCCCCCGCGCCGCAGGAGGTCACCGCCCCGCCGAGCACGACCAGCAGGGCGACCGCCCAGGCCGTGGTCGCGCGTCGACGCCGGCTGCCCGCTCGTGAATCCTTCATGCAAGATCAGACTCGAACACCGTGTCGAACGGTTGCCGGGCGGCGGACACGGTACGGACACGGATCGGACACGGCCCGGACGGCCTGGCGACGTCTGAATGCCCTCTGCCGAGACGGCCGTTGGGGGTCAGCCGTTGGTGACGACCGTCGCGCCCGGGGCCGGGCCGGACGTGGCACGGGCCGTGCGGCAGGTGCCCGAGGCGCGCAGGGCGGCGGCGACGTGGTCGGCCCGGTCGGCGTCGGCCACCAGGAACGCGGTGGTCGGGCCGGAGCCGGAGACCAGGGCGGCCAGCGCCCCGGCGTCGGTGCCGGCGGCGAGGGCGGCGGCCAGCGACGGACGGAGGGAGACCGCGGCGGCCTGGAGGTCGTTGCCCATCGACGCGGCCAGGGCGGTGGCGTCGCCGGTGCGCAGGGCGTCCAGGAGGGCGGGGGACGGCTCGGGGTCGGGGATGTCGGCGGTGGTCGCGCCGCGGCCGGTCGCGTCGCGGAGGCGGTCGCACTCCTTGTAGACGGCGGGGGTGGACAGGCCGCCGTCGGCGACCGCGAAGACCCAGTGGAAGGTGCCGCCGACGGGCAGCGGCTCCAGCAGTTCGCCGCGGCCGCGGCCCAGCGCCGCGCCGCCGACCAGGCTGAACGGCACGTCGCTGCCCAACTCCGCGCAGATGGCGAGGAGTTCGTCCCGGGTGGCACCGGTGCCCCACAGGGTGTCGCAGGCCAGCAGGGCGCCGGCGGCGTCCGCGCTGCCGCCGGCCATGCCGCCGGCGACCGGGATGTCCTTGGCGATGTGCAGGTGGACGGCGGGGTCCAGGCCGTGGCGGGCGGCCAGCGCGCGGGCCGCGCGGGCGGCGAGGTTGGTGTCGTCCAGCGGGACCTGGTCGGCGTCCGGGCCGGTGCAGGTGAGCGTCAGGGCGTCCGCGGGGGTGGCGGTGACCTCGTCGTACAGGCCGACGGCCAGGAAGACGTTGGCCAGGTCGTGGAAGCCGTCGGGGCGGCGCCCGCCGACGGCGAGCTGGACGTTGACCTTGGCGGGCACCCGGACGGTGACGCCGGGGGCGGCGGGGCGGCTCATCGGGTGGGCTCCTGGTCGGAGGCGGCGCCGGCGGCCGGAACCTTGTTCTCGGCGATGGCGATGAACGACTCGACGGTCAGCGACTCGCCGCGGGCCTGCGGCGAGACGCCGGCCGCGACCAGGGCCGCCTCGGCCGCCGCGGCCGAGCCCGCCCAGCCGGCGAGGGCGGCCCGCAGGGTCTTGCGGCGCTGGGCGAAGGCCGCGTCGACCACGGCGAAGACCTCTTCGCGGGAGACCCGGGACGGCAGCGGCGTGGCGCGCCGGACGAGCGAGACCAGGCCGGACTCGACGTTGGGCGCGGGCCAGAAGACGTTGCGGCCGATCGCGCCGGCCCGCTTGACCTCGGCGTACCAGTTGGCCTTGACCGACGGGACGCCGTAGACCTTGTTGCCGGGCCCGGCGGCGAGCCGGTCGGCGACCTCGGCCTGGACCATGACCAGGGTCCGCTCGATGGTCGGGAACCGCTCCAGCATGTGGAGGAGGACCGGGACGGCGACGTTGTACGGGAGGTTGGCGACCAGCGCGGTGGGCGCCGGTCCGGGGAGTTCGGTGACGTGCAGGGCGTCGCTGTGGACCAGCGTGAAGCGGTCGGCGCGCTCGGGCAGCCGGGCGGCGACGGTGTCGGGCAGCGCCGCGGCGAGCACGTCGTCGATCTCGACGGCGGTGACCCGGTCGGCGGCCTCCAGCAGCGCCAGGGTCAACGAGCCCAGGCCGGGGCCGACCTCGACGACCACGTCGTCGGGGCGGACCTCCGCGGTCCGGACGATCCGGCGGACGGTGTTGGCGTCGATGACGAAGTTCTGGCCGCGCTGCTTGGTGGGGCGTACGCCCAGCGCTGCGGCCAGTTCCCGGACATCGGCGGGGCCCAGCAGCGGGCCGGTTTCGTCAGTGGTCTTGCGGTCGCTCACCCGTGAAGCTTACGGCCGCAGGCCGGCCAGGGGCTCGCGCCCCGGGTGACGTAGAGCTTCTTGGCCCGGAAGGTCTGCTCCTCGGCGGGTGCGTCCTGGGGGCGACCGCTGCCGCCGAGCCGGCGCCAGGTGCCGACGTCGAACTGGTAGAGCCCGCCGTAGGTGCCGGAGGCGTCGACCGCGTCCGGCCGGCCACCGGCCTCGCACGCGGCCAGTGCGCCCCAGGCGAGGCCGTCGGCGCCGCGGACGGAGGTGGGCAGCGCCCGGGTGCCGACGTGGACGATCTGCGGGCGCGGCGCCTGGACCGTCTCGGTCGCGACCTTGCGGGGCTTGCGGCGCACGCCGTTGACGGTGTCCAGGCGGTAGGTGACCCGCCGCAGGCCGGGGACGCCGGGGCGGACCACGGCCTCGGTGCCGACGGTCAGCTGCGGGTCGGGCCGCTTGACGGTGCGGAACGGGACGGTCTCCTCGCGGACCTCGGTGGTGCCGGTGATCCGCAGCACCGAGACGGTCTGGTCCTCGCGGGGGAAGCTGTCCGGCGGCACCGAGGTGGTGTCGTGGTCGCGCAGCGCCAGCCCGGCCTCGGCGAGGGCCTCGCGGACGGTGGCCGCGTTGGTGCGGACCCGGTACTCGCGGCCGTCGGCGACGAAGACCAGGGAGCGCTCGGTGCGGACGTGCAGTTCCAGGCCGTGCCGGCCGATGGGCTGGGAGCGGGCGGTGGAGAGGTAGGCGCCCTCGGCGCGGACGCCGAGCTGGTGCAGCGCGCCGGCGACGGTGTCGGCGGTGGTCCACACCTGGCGGCGCTCCCCGTCGAGGGTGAGCATGACCGGCCGGCCGTGGCGGACCACGACCTCGTCGCCGCTTCTGAGGTCGGAGCCGGGGGCCGGCGCGACGATGTCGTGGTCGCCGATCGCGAGGTTCTGGTCGGCGAGGAGTTCATCGACGTCGTCGGCGAAGGTGTGCAGCGTGTGGGGGTCGCCGTCGACGCTGAGCTTGACGGCCTTGTCGTGCGCGACGAAGGCCGTGGTGCCGCCGGCGAGGAAGGCGACGACCAGGGCCCGGGGCACCAGCCGACGCAGTTGTTCGGGCCTCTCGCGGGTGCGCCGGCGGCGGCCCCGGCCGCGCCCGGCTCGGTGGCCACTGGGCGAAGGAGTCACGCTGCACCTGCCACGGGTCGTCCGGTAACCGCTCAACCGCGGAATGTAGCGGAGGGCGGGCGGCGAGGGCGAACTCGCGCCACGGCGGGGCGGGTCCGCCGGGCGCGGTGCGGCGGCCGTCAGTAGTCGAACGCGCGGGCGGTGTTGGCGGCGACGGCCGAGGCCAGCGCGTCCTCCGTCATGCCCTTGACGTCGGCCATGGCCCGCAGGGTGAGCGGGATGAGGTAGGGCGCGTTGGCCCGTCCGCGGTACGGCGCGGGGGTGAGGAAGGGCGCGTCGGTCTCGACGAGCAGCAGTTCGGGCGGGGCGATCGCGAGGGCGTCGCGCAGCGGCTGGGCGTTCTTGAAGGTGACGTTGCCGGCGAACGACATGAAGTAGCCGGCCGCGGCGCAGACCTCGGCCATCGCGGCGTCGCCGGAGTAGCAGTGGAAGACGACCCGGTCGGGCGCGCCCTCCTCGCGCAGGATGCGCAGCACGTCGTCGTGGGCCTCGCGGTCGTGGATGACCAGGGCCTTGCCGTGCCGCTTGGCGATCTCGATGTGGGCGCGGAAGGACCGCTCCTGGGCGGCCATGCCCTCGGGGCCGGTGCGGAAGCGGTCCAGGCCGGTCTCGCCGACGCCGCGGACCTCGGGGCGGGCGGCGAGCGCGTCGATCTCGGCGAGGGCGGCGTCCAGCGCGGCGTCGCCGCCCGGCTCGCGGGCGCCCTGCCGGGACCAGCCCGCCCGTCGCCCACCACCACCCTCCCCGGAGTCGCTTCGCGACGCCCCCTCGATGGGCTCGCCGAGGACGATCCGCGGGGCCTCGTTGGGGTGCAGGGCGACGGTGGCGTGCACGGCCTCGTGGGCGGCGGCGGTGTCCGCCGCCCAGCGGGAGCCGTTCAGGTCGCAGCCGACCTGGACGAGGGTGGTCACGCCGACCGACGCGGCCGTGGCCAGGGCCTCCTCGACGGTGACCCCCTGCATGTCCAGGTGGGTGTGCGAGTCCGCGACCGGAACCCGGAGCGGTTCGGGCAGCGGCGGCGGGGTGTCTTTGTCCTGCTTGGCCATGACCGCGATCCTACGAGGACCGCGGTCGACGCCTCACTTGCGGTGGTGCTGGAAGGGGTGCAGCAGGTCGGAGAGGTGCCAGTGGTGCCGTCCCGACTCGGCGGCGGGGTCGCCGTCCGCGCCCTGGTGGGAGTTCTTCCGGTGATGCGGGCGCTGGTGCATGTTCGCGATCGCGTCGGAGACCATCGAGACCTGACCGGAGCGCATGATGCGGACGACGTGGCCGCCGCAGTTGAGGCACGTCGGACGGGTCAGGGGGGACGGGACCCGCTCGCCGTCCGTGAAGTAGACGGCGTGCGTGACGCCCTTGGCATCCACCTGGTGCTCGATCTCGTACGCCTGCTCCCAGCCGTGGCCGCAGCCCATGCAGCAGAACGCGTACGCCTCGCGGGCGGCGGGCTCGGACGGTCGGGGGCGGGGCGGGAGGGGGCTCGCAGGGGCCGCACCGGGGATGCCGGCGGTGGTCTTCGTGATGTCGCTCATGTGCGCTCCTCTTGTCCGCTGGACAAGCTCTCCGGGGACCGGACGTCCCGGTACCCAGGGAACGCCTTTCGCGGCCGGAGCGCAGCCGAGCTGCTACCTATTGGCCCAGATTTGGCAGGTCGTAGGAAAAACGGACCGCAAGGGGGCGAATCGCTTTACCTTCGATGCCGGCCATTTACCTTCCTGTGGGTCGGTTCAAGGCTGTGGCCTGGGCTTTTACGCTCTACCGAGCACGGTCGCGCTCAGCAGGGCGCAGCGGGACCCGGCGGGGCGCACCGGGGCCGGCCGACCGATCACGACTTCCCGGCGGCACCCCGCTCGGCGTTCTTCGCCGCCACCACCGCGTCGAAGACCTCCCGCTTGGGCAGCCCGGCCTCCGCCGCCACCGCCGCGATCGCCTCCTTGCGACGCTCCCCGGCCTCCTCGCGGACCCGCACCCGGCGCACCAGCTCCGCGGCGTCCAGCTCCGCGGGCCCGCTCTCCGGCGCCCCCTCGACGACGATCGTGATCTCCCCGCGGACGCCCTCGGCGGCCCATGCCGCCAACTCGCCCAGCCCGCCCCGCCGGACCTCCTCGTACGTCTTGGTCAGCTCCCGGCAGACCGCGGCCCGGCGGTCCGCGCCGAAGACCTCGGCCATCGCGGCGAGCGTGTCGTCCAGGCGGTGCGGCGCCTCGAAGTAGACCAGGGTGCGCCGCTCCCCGCCGACCTCCCGGAGCCGGGAGAGCCGCTCCCCCGCCTTGCGGGGCAGGAAGCCCTCGAAGCAGAACCGGTCCACCGGCAGCCCGGACACCGCGAGCGCGGTGAGCACCGCGCTCGGGCCGGGGACCGCGGTGACCTTGACGCCGCGCTCGACGGCCGCCGCCACCAGCCGGTAGCCGGGGTCGGAGACCGACGGCATCCCGGCGTCGGTGACCAGCAGCACCCGCGCACCGCCGGACAGCGCGTCCGCCAACTCGGGCGTCCGGGCCGCCTCGTTGCCCTCGAAGTACGACACGATCCGGCCGGTCGGCTGCACCTCCAGCGCCTGGGTGAGCCGGCGCAGCCGCCGGGTGTCCTCGGCGGCGATCACATCGGCGGCGGCCAGCTCGGCGGCGAGTCGCGGCGGGGCGTCCGCGACCTCGCCGATGGGCGTCCCTGCAAGTACCAGCGTTCCAGTCACCCTCCCATCCTCCCAGCCCCGCGCAGCTCCCCGGTCGGGCCCGTGCCGGTGACGCGCGGCGCCGGCCGGCGCCGCGGACCCCCGCCGCACAGGCCGCTTCCCTACGATGGGCCGGGTGAGAAGTGACACCACCGCGACGCACGCGGCCACCCTGCGCACCCCGGAGCCGACCGACCGGCCCCCCGTGTGGCAGCGGCGACTGCGCCGGTTCGGATACGTCGCCCGTCCCGGCGCCGACGTCCGGACGCGGCTGGTGGCGCCGTTCCCCGAGCCGGACGGGCGGCTGTGGGCGCTGCTCGGCGCCGGCCCGCGGCTCGCACCGCGCCTGGCGCGCTGGTCGGGCTGGCTCGGGCCGCTGCTGGTGACGCTGCTCGCGGGCGTGCTGACGTTCTGGAACCTCGGCAGCCCGCGCAAGGTGATATTCGACGAGACGTACTACCCCAAGGACGCCTGGTCGCTGCTCCAGTACGGCTACGAGGGCACCTGGGCGAAGAACGCCAACGACGCCCTGCTGGCCCACCCCCCGCAGATCCTGCTCTCGCCGGAGCACTCGTACGTCGTCCATCCACCGATGGGCAAGTGGCTGATCGCGCTGGGCGAGTGGGCGTTCGGGATGAACCCCTTCGGCTGGCGGTTCATGACCGCGCTGCTGGGCACCCTGTCGGTGCTGCTGGTCTGCCGGATCGGGCGGCGGCTGCTGCGCTCGACGGCGCTGGGCTGCCTGGCCGGCGGGCTGCTGGCGGTGGACGGCCTGCACTTCGTGATGAGCCGCACCGCGCTGCTCGACCTGATCGTGATGTTCTGGGTGCTGGCCGGCTTCGGCTGCCTGCTGGTGGACCGGGACCGCACCCGCGCCCGGCTGGCGGCGGCCCTGCCCACGAACCCCGAGGGGGTGGCCCGACCCGACGCGGAGGTCGGCGGCCGACTGCGGCTGGGCTGGCGCCCGTGGCGGATCGCGGCCGGGCTGTGCCTGGGCCTGTCGGCGGCGACGAAGTGGAACGGCCTGTACTTCCTGGCGGCGTTCGCGCTGATGTCGGTGCTGTGGGACATGGGGGCGCGGCGCACCGCCGGCGCCCGGCACCCGTTCCGGGCTGCGCTGCGGCGCGACGCGCTGCCCGCCTTCGTCTCCACCGTCGTGGTGGCGCTCGCCACCTACCTGGCGTCCTGGAGCGGATGGATCGCCACCAAGGGCGGCTACTACCGCGACTGGGCCACCTCGCCCGAGGGCCGGAACAGCTCCTTCACCTGGCTGCCGGACTGGCTGCGCAGCCTGTGGCACTACCAGACCGAGGTCTACGCCTTCCACACCGGACTGACCACACCGCACACCTACATGTCCAACCCGTGGAGCTGGCTGGTGCTGGGCCGCCCGGTCTCGTACTTCTACGAGGACCCCAAGGCCGGACAGGACGGCTGCACCGCCGCCGAGGGCTGCGCCCGCGAGGTACTGGCGCTGGGCACCCCGCTGCTGTGGTGGGCGGCCTGCTTCGCGCTGCTCTACGTGCTGTGGCGGTGGCTGTTCCGGCGGGACTGGCGGGCCGGGGCGATCGCCTGCGGCGTCGCCGCCGGCTACCTGCCGTGGTTCCTCTACCAGGAGCGGACCATCTTCCTCTTCTACGCGGTGGTCTTCGTCCCGTTCCTGTGTCTGGCGCTGGCGATGATGATCGGCGCGATCGTCGGGCCACCGCGGGCCAGTGAGCGGCGCCGCACCATCGGCGCGGTCGGCGCCGGTGTCCTCGTTCTGCTGATCGTGTGGAATTTCGTCTACTTCTATCCCCTGTATACGGGTCTGCCCATTCCCAAGAGCGCCTGGCACAACCGGATGTGGTTCGACAGCTGGGTCTAGGGCGGACCCGCCGCGGAGCCCCGACCTGGCCCCCGTGACGAACCTGTGACGATGGTTGAACAGTGCGTCACCGGACCGTGCCCTGATCGAGACTCACCGCTTGCCCGTGTCCCTTAGAGTGCGATGGGCGTTCTTGGGTGCGTACTCAAGGACTCAAGCTCCTGGGAGGGGATCGGTGGCATGCGCCGCGAGGTGAAATACGGACTGATCGGCGGTTCGGTGGCCCTGGTGGCCGGAGTCGTCGGCGGTTTCACGCTGTTCGGCGGCTCGGACGGGTCGGCACCGCAGGCGGTCAGGGCGGCGGATGCCAAGTCCGGCGACGGCGGCCCCACGGTGCCCACCGGCCCGCTGACCGCCAAAGAGGTGAACACCACCACACAGATGTTCCTGACGGCCTGGCAGTCCGGCGACATCGACAAGGCCGCCGCGCTGACCGACGACCCGGGCGCCGCCCGCAGCGCGCTCACCTCCTTCGCCCAGCAGGCGAAGTTCTCCAAGGTGACGCTGAAGCCGGGCACCCCGACCGGCTCCAAGGTGCCGTACACGGTCAACACCGAGATCGCGTACAAGTCCGTCAAGACCCCGTTCTCGTACGACAGCGCGTTGACGCTCCAGCGCGCCAAGGCCACCGGGAAGCCGCAGGTCGCCTGGCAGCCGTCGACGCTCTACCCGGGCCTGGCCAAGGGCGACGAGCTGCGCACCGGGGAGGCCGAGGCGCCGCCGATCAAGGCGGTGGACCGCAACGGCGTCGAGCTGACCGCCAAGGACCACCCGACGCTCGCCGCGGTGCTGGACAGCCTGCGCACCAAGTACGGCAACAAGACCAACGGCAAGCCCGGCGTGGAGCTCTACGTCCACCGCGCCAAGGCCGCCGACAGCAACAAGCAGCAGCCCGACAAGACCCTGAAGGTGCTCTCCCAGGGCACCCCCGGCACGCTGCGCACGACGCTGGACGCCAAGCTCCAGGCCGCGGCCGAGAACGCGGTCAAGGGCAAGAAGTCGGCGTCCGCCGCGGCCGTCAAGCCCAGCACCGGCGAGATCCTGGCGCTCGCCAACTCCCCCGCGAACGGCTTCAACCTCGCCGCCCAGGGGTCGCTGGCGCCCGGCTCGACGATGAAGATCGTCACCGCCGCGATGCTGATGGACAAGGGGCTGACGGCGCCGGACAAGAAGGACCCGTGCCCGAAGTTCGTCACGGTCGGCGGCTGGAAGTTCCAGAACCTCAACAAGTCCGAGATCCCGGACGGCACCTTCGCGCAGAGCTTCGCGGCGTCCTGCAACAACGCCTTCATCGGGCACGCCAAGGACCTCGGTGACGACGACCTGACCAACGAGGCCCGGGACGTCTTCGGCATCGGGCTGAACTGGGCGACCGGCATCCCCACCTTCGACGGCACCGTCCCGGTCCAGCACGACGCCCAGATGGCGGCCTCGCTGATCGGCCAGGGCGGGGTCCGGATGAACCCGCTGAACGTCGCCTCGATCGCCGCCACCGCCCAGTCCGGCTCGTTCCACCAGCCGTACATCGTCGCCGCGTCGCTGGACAACCGGACGTTCGCCAAGGCCGCCCGCACCATGAAGCCGGACACCGCGTCCAACCTCAAGGCCCTGATGAAGCTGACCGCGACCTCCGGGACGGCCGCCGAGGCGATGCAGGGGATCAGCGGCGACATCGGCGCCAAGACCGGCTCCGCCGAGGTCGACAACCAGGACAAGCCGAACGCCTGGTTCGCCGCCTACCGCGACGACCTGGCGGCCGCCGCGGTCGTCCCGGCCAGTGGTCACGGCGGCACCAACGCGGGCCCGTTGGTCCGCGCCATCCTGACCGCCAACTAAGGGCCCGCGGGCACCCGTTCACACCGGGTGCCCACCGGCCGGAAGTCGTTCGCATGGCCCGTACAGCTTTCGCTAGCGTGCGGGCCATGAGCGATTCCGGTACCGAGACCGCCCCTGCCGTCCGACCCCACCCCCGCTTCGCCGAGGCCCTCACCGCCCTCGGGCTGAGCGTGGAGGTGCGCCGGTTCCCCGAAGCCACCCCGAGCGCCGCGCAGGCCGCCGCCGCGATCGGCTGCGACCTCGACCAGATCGTCAAGTCACTGATCTTCACGGCACGGGGGTACCCCGATGCGTCGAGCCAGGGGGAAGAGGTACCCGTGCTGGTCCTGGTGGACGGCGCCTCGCGGGTGGACGTGGAGCGGGTCCGGGCCGAGCTGGGCGCCACCAAGGTCCGCCGGGCCGATGCCGCGCTCGTCCGGGAGGCCACCGGCTACGCCATCGGCGGCGTCCCCCCGTTCGGCCACCGCACCCGCACCACCGTGCTCGCCGACCGCGGCATCCTCGCCCACCACACCGTCTGGGCCGCGGCCGGCACCCCGCACACCGTCTTCCCGCTCGACCCGCAGAGCCTGATCGCCCACGCCGGCGGCCGGGTGGTCGACGTGCGCGAGCAGACCTCGTGACGCCGCTGGTCGTCGCGGCGGTGCTGCTGGCCGCCGTCACCCACGCCAGCTGGAACGCCCTCGCCCACGGCATACGCGACCAGTTGCTGGCCTTCACCCTGGTCGGGGGCGGCGGCGCGGTCTGCGGCGCGGTCCTGGCCTGCTTCACCCCGCTGCCGGCGGCCGGCGCCTGGCCGTACCTGCTGGCCTCCTCGGTGCTGCACATCGTCTACCAAGGGCTGCTGATGCAGTCGTTCCGCCTGGGCGACTTCGGGCAGATGTATCCGATCGCCCGGGGCACCGCGCCGCTCGTCGTCACCGTGCTCGCCGCGGTCTTCGTGCACGAGGTACCGGACGGCTGGGCGCTGGCCGGCGTGGCCCTGGCGTCCGCGGGACTGGTGGGCCTGGCGGTCTGGGGCATCCGGGGCTCCGGCGTCCGCCCGCACTGGCCGGCGATAGCCGCGGCGCTCGCCACCGGCCTGTCCATCGCCGCGTACACCACCGTCGACGGCCTGGGCGTCCGCGCCTCGGAGACCTCGCTGGGCTACATCGCCTGGCTGATGATCCTCGAAGGGCTGGTCATCCCGGCCTACGCGCTGGCCACCCGACGCGGCCGGCTCGCCGCCGAGCTGCGCCCCGTCGCACTGCGCGGCCTGGCCGGCGGGCTGCTCTCGGTGATCGCCTACGGGCTGGTGCTGTGGGCGCAGACCCGTGCACCGCTCGCCCCCATCGCGGCGCTCCGCGAGTCGTCGATCATCGTCGGGGCCGCCATGGGGACGCTCTTCTTCAAGGAGCGGTTCGGCCTGCCGAGGCTGGCGGCGGCGGGGGTGATGGTGGTGGGGATCGGCCTGATGATGGCCGGCTGAGGGCCGCGGAGCGGCCGGCGCTTCCCACGTTGTCGGGTCTCCCGCCGTGGGGCTGGCGCCGGGCGCTTCCCACGTTGTCGGGTCTCCCGCCGTGCGGGTTGCGGTGTTTTCCGCCTTCGGCGGGAGGGGTGTGGGGGGCGGGGCCCCGCGTCGTGCGTGGTGGCGGGTCCGGGGGCTCCGGGGCGGGTTGTCGGACTGCTGCGCTTGACGTCCGACAACCCGCCCCTCCGCCCCCGGACCCTCCCGCAGTGGGTGGGACCCCGCCCCCGTGGGGGGAATTCTCATCTGCCACGCAGGGCGTGGCGCAGTTCGGCGTTGGCGACCAGGATGCCGCCGTCGACGGGGAGGGTGATGCCGGTGACCCAGGAGGCGTCGGGGGAGGCGAGATAGGCGACGGCCGCGGCGATGTCCTCGGGGCGGCCGACCCGGCCCAGCGGGTAGGCGGCAGCCGCCCGCTCAAGGTGCTCCTCGCGGCCTGCCCAGTTGGGGGTGTCGACGGTGCCCGGTGCGACCAGGTTGACGCGGACGCCGCGGGGCGCGGCGTGGCCGGAGAGCGTGCGGGTCAGGCTGGCCAGGCCCGCCTTGGCGGCGCTGTAGGCGTGGTTACCGAAGTCCTGGATGCCGTTGACCGAGCCGATGTTGACGATCGAGCCGCGACCGCCGGCGGCGGCCAGGTGCGGCAGGGCGGCCCGGGCGCAGCGCATGGCGCCGCTCAGGGTGAGGTCGAGGTCGGCGGCCCACTCCCCGTCGGGGGTGTCCTCGAAGAGCGGAGGGTCGGGGTGGCAACCGAAGGCGTTGTTGACCAGGGTGTCCAGGCCGCCGAAGCGCGCCACGGCGTGGGCGACGGCCGCCTCCACCGCGGTCCGGTCACCGACGTCGCAGGCCCGTGCCTCGGCGACGCCGCCGGCCGCGCGGAGGGCGTCGGCCGCCCGCTCGGCACGCGCCCCGTCGATGTCGGTGAGCAGTACCCGCGCGCCCTCGTCGGCCAGCCGCCGGGCGGTGGCCTCGCCGATGCCCCGCCCGGCCGCCGTGATCAGTACCCGATATCCCTCGAATCGCCTCATGGCCCGCTACCTACCCACCGCCCACACTTCTGCGACGAGCCCGGTTCCGTCCCGCACCCCCACCGGCCCACACTTCTGCGACGAGCCCGGTTCCGTCCCGCTCCCCCACGGGGGCGGGGTCCCACCCACTGCGGGAGGGTCCGGGGGCGGAGGGGCGGGTTGTCGGACGTCAAGCGCAGCAGTCCGACAACCCGCCCCGGAGCCCCCGGACCCGCCACCACGCACGACGCGGGGCCCCGCCCCCCACACCCCTCCCGCCGAAGGCGGAAAACACCGCAACCCGCACGGCGGGGAACCCGACAACGTGGGGAGATTCAGCCGCCCACGGCGGCAACGGCGGCAACGGCGCGGACAAGCGCCTGCGCCCGCGGATCCGCGGTCACGTTCCGCTGCATGCCGTTGGTGACGTAGCCGAAGGCGATCCCGCTCTCCGGGTCGGCGAAGGCGAGCGCGCCGCCGCGGCCGGGGTGGCCGAACGAGCCGGGGCCGAGCAGCGGGGAGGCCGGGCCGTGCAGCATGAAGCCCAGGCCGAAGCGGGTGTTGACGAGGAGGGTGCGGTCGGGGCCTGCGGACTCCTCGGTGCGGGCGAGGGTCAGGGTGGCCGGCGCGAAGAGCCGCGGGTGGTCGTCGACCGGGCCGATCAGTGCGGCGTAGGCGCGGGCCAGCGCGGGGGCGGTGGCGATGCCGGCGGAGGCGGGGAGTTCGGCGGCGCGGTAGGCGTCGTCGTTCTCGTCGGGGGCCGGGGAGATCGCGGCGAAGGCGCGGCTGGTGAGGGAGTCCGGGTCGGCGTAGGCGTCGGCGACCGACCTCTTGGGGCGGACCCGCAGGCCGGCGGAGGCGGGGCGGGGCGGCGGCTCGACGGGCGCGAGGCGGCCGACGCGGGGGCGGGCCTCGTCCGGGAGGCCGATCCACAGGTCGAGGTCGAGCGGCCGGGATATCTCCTCGGCGACCCAGGCGCCGAGGGTGCGGCCGGTGACCCGCAGCACGAGTTCGCCCAGCAGCCAGCTGTAGGTCTGGGCGTGGTAGCCGTGGTCGGTGCCGGGTGTCCAGGCGGGGGCCTGGGCGGCGACCGCGGCCGGGCCGCTGACGCCGTCGATGGCCTGGGCGGGGGTGAGCGGGGTGTCCAGGGCCGGCAGGCCGGCGCGGTGCGCGAGCAGGTGGCGGACCAGGACGCGGTCCTTGCCGGCGGCCTTGAACTCGGGCCAGTACGTGCCGACCGGGGCGTCCAGGTCGAGCTGGCCGCGCTGGTGCAGCAGGAGCGGGACGGTGGCGGCGATGCCCTTGGTGGCGGAGCGGACGACCTGGGCGGTGCCAGGCTCCCAGGGGGCGGCCGTGGCGTCGTCGGGGTCGGCGTCGCCGTCCTTGGTGCCGGCCCGGAGGTCCACGACCTTGCGGCCATCCCGGTAGACGGTGACCGCCGCGCCGCGCTCGCCGCGCTCGGCGAAGTTGGCTGCGAAGGCGTCCCGGACCGGCTCGTAGCCGTCCTCCACCGTGCCCTGGACGTCCACCACTGACTCGCTTCCCACTCTTCCGTCGCGTTCGATGACCCATCAATGGTGCAACGCCGGGATCCATGCTCATGACCAGGGGGACCGCCAGGGGCCGGGGGCGTGGCGTTCCTCACATCGGGGCGCGGGGCGGCGGGCGGCGCCGCCCCGATCCGGGTCAGAGGTAGATCTGCCGCGCGCAGTCGCGGCAGTGGGTCTTACCGTCGCGCTTCGTCGTCCGCCGGTGCTCGCACGTCTCCGCCTTGGGCGTCTTGGGCGTCTTGGATGCCTTGGGTGCCTTCGTCACCGCGCCGCCCCGAGCCCGTCGGGCCGCACCGCCGCGGCGAGCGCGCGGGCCGTCGCCACGTTGCAGCGTCCCAGCTCGATGAGCGTGAGCGGTACGGGCCCGGTGCAGGAGGCGGCATCGAGCGACAAGGAGGGCAGGCACACCCCCGCCGCCCTGAGCGCATCGTTCAGTTCATCGCGCGCCTGCTCCGCGTCCCTGATCTTCTCCATCGCCGTCATCCACCGACCTGCCGTCGTCATGCCCGTCAACTCCCTACGTGCGTTCGCCTGATGCCCCGACCGGGGGCCTCTTACGTTGTGTGCTCCCAGAGTTACGCTGCATGACATCGACCCGCCAGGCCGTTCCTGTCCCCATATCCGCTTGGGGAGAAGGGAGTTGCACCGTGCCAGCACGCCCCCGTGAGCTGACGCCCGACCGCAGTGCCCGCCATCTCTTCGGCGCCAAGATGCGCGCCTATCGGGAACGGGGCGCCATAAGCCTTGAGGGGCTGTCCGACGTCGTGAAGATCAGCCGCAGTCACCTGTCCCGGATCGAGACCGCCGAGGCGATGCCGCCTCCTTCGCTCCCGGCCATGCTGGACGCGGCCTTCGGGACGGATGGGATCTTCGAGGAGCTGTATCGGCTCGCGAGCAAGGAGATCCATCCGGACAGGTACCGGCGCCGGATGGAGTTTGAGGCACGGGCCCGGGTCATCGACGAGTTCTCCGGTCAGCTCGTGACAGGACTGATCCAGACCGAGGAGTACGCCCGTGCGCTGTTCCAGACCTACGACCCGAGGCGGAGCCCGGACGAGATCGAGGAGCTGTGGACGGTCCGTCTGAGTCGGCAGGCTCATCTGCGGGCCGACCCTCAGCCGGATCTCTCGGTGATCCTTGACGAGGCAGTGCTCCGGCGGTCCTTCGGTGGACCGGCCGTCATGCGGGCGCAATTGGCCCGTCTCATCGAGGTGACACTGACTCCCACGACCACCTTGCAGGTTCTCCCATTCGCGCACGGGGGACATGCCCTGGCCGGGGGCTCGCTGTCGTTGTTCACCCTCGAAGACGGGACCCAGGTCGCCTGGGATGAGGGCTACGCGAGTGGGACGTTGCTAGAGGATCCGGAGACCGTCAGGCACCGTCGGCGGGCCTACGATCGGCTCAGGGCGTGCGCCCTGTCGCCGCGTGATTCGGCGGCGTTCATCCGGTCCGTCATGGAGGCACTACCGACATGAGCACCTCCCCCGACCTCGCCCGTGCGGAGTGGGTCAAGTCGAGCTACAGCAACGGTGACGGCGGCGGCTGCATCGAATGGGCCCCCGCCCACACCACCGCGGGCACCGTCCCCGTCCGCGACAGCAAGGACCCGCACGGCCCCGCGCTCCGCTTCGGCACGGCCGCCTGGTCCTCGTTCGTCACCGTCGTCAAGGGCGGGGAGCTCTCTGCCTGATCTCCGCGGAAGCCCCCGGACAGCTGGCCCCTGCTGATCAGCGGGGGCCGGTCGCCGTCTCCCTTGACTCTTGTGGCCCGCTCCCCCGCCGGGTTCGCCCCGTGCTCCGCGGAGAGCTGGCGCGCCCCGTGGGAGATGTACGGCGGCTGCGACATCGTCGCGGAGCTGTTCAAGCCGCTGCCGAGCTTCGTCGTCGGCCGCTATCTCGGGGTGCCGGAGGCGGACCGGGCCAGCGCCGCACCCTGCTCGACGCCCCGGCCCGGCTGCCGGCGGCCGTCGCGGAGCTGCTCCGGCTGACCTCCCCGGTGCAGTGCCTGGCCCGCACCGTCACCGCCGACACCACGCTGCACGCCCGCACCGTCCCGGCCGGCCGCAAGGTGCTGCGCGGGCGGCTCGTACGTGCGCCGGTACGCGTCGCTGCCGTTCGTCACCGGCCGGACGTGACCGTTTCCGTTCGCGGATGAGGCACGGGTGAGCGGAGCGGGGCCGTCCGGCCAGGCCGAGTTGCCGCCCACCCGCGGCGCCGAAACCATGGGGGCGTGAGCGATGCACCCGAGGCGTATCTGCGGTATCCGCATCTCCACGGCGACCTGCTCTGCTTCGCCGCCGAGGACGACCTGTGGCTGGCGCCGCTCGCGCCGGACGGCGCGGAGCCGGGCCGGGCCTGGCGGCTGACCGTGGACCGGACCCGGGTCGGGCACCCGCGGTTCTCCCCCGACGGCACCCGGATCGCCTTCACCAGCTGGCGCAGCCTCGACCCGGAGATCCACCTCGTGCCGGTGGCGGGCGGCCCGGCCCGGCGGCTGACGTACTGGGGCAGCACCGACGCCCGGGTCTGCGGCTGGACGCCGCCGGACCACGAGGGCCAGTCGCAGATCCTCGCGGTGTCCTCGCACGGCCAGCCGTTCTCGTACTACTCCTGGGCGTACAGCCTGCCCACCGACGGCAGCCCGGGCGGGCAGCTGCCCTGGGGGCCGGTCGCCCACATCGCGCTGGCCGACGTCGACGGGGAGCGCCGCACCCTGCTGCTCAGCGGCAAGCCGCCGCACGAGCCGGCGTCCTGGAAGCGCTATCGGGGCGGGGCGATGGGCCGGATGTGGCTGCACGGCACCCGGCTGCTGCCGGATCTGTGCGGGCACCTGGACTCGGTGATGTTCACCGGCGGCCGGATCGCCTTCCTCTCCGACCACGAGGGCGTCGGCAACGTCTACTCCTGCCTGCCGGACGGCACCGATCTGCGCCGGCACAGCGACCATCCCGACTTCTACGCCCGGCACGCCTCGACCGACGGTTCCCGGATCGTCTACCAGTGCGCCGGCGACCTCTGGCTGATCGACGACCTGGGCCCGGACGCGGTGCCGCGGAAGCTCGCGGTGCGGCTGGGCGGTCCGCGGGCCGGCCGCCGCGGCTACCAGGTCCCGGCCGCCTCGAACGTCACCGGGCTGGCGGTGGACACCACCGGGCGGGCCAGCGCGGTGGGGGTCCGCGGCAGCCTGTACTGGCTCACCCACCGCGACGGCCCGGCCCGCACGATCCACGACACCCCGGGCGTACGGGTCCGGCTGCCGGTGATGCTGGGCGCCACCGGGCGGATCGCGTATGTGACGGACGCCGAGGGCGAGGACGCCGTCGAGATCGCCAATCTGCCGCGGGCCAGCGGGCCGGGCACGCCGCGCCGGCTGGCGGCCGGGGCGCTGGGCCGGGTGCACGAGCTGGTCCCCGCGCCGGACGGCGAGCGGCTGGCGGTGGCCACCCACGACGGGCGGCTGCTGCTGGTGGAGACCGGCGCGCCGGAGGAACCGGGGAGCGGCCCGGCGGGCGGCCCGGCCGAACCGGTCACCGAGCTGACCCGGTCCGCCAACGGCCCGGTCCGCGACCTGGCCTTCTCCCCCGACTCCCGCTGGCTGACCTGGTCGCACCCGGGCATCGGCCGTTCACTGCGCAAGATCAGCATGGCCCGGCTGTCCGACGGGCACGTCGTGGACGTCACCAACGGCCGTTTCGAGGACGAGCAGCCGGTGTTCACCCGGGACGGCCGCTATCTCGCGTTCCTGTCCTGGCGCGGCTTCGACCCGGTCTACGACGTGCACACCGGCGATCTGTCGTTCCCGCTGGGCTGCCGCCCCTATCTCGTCCCGCTGTCGTCGGCGACGCCGTCCCCGTTCGCGCTGTCCCCGGAGGGGCGGCCGGCGGCCGGCGGGCTGGACCCGGACGAGAACCCTCCCCCGTCCGGGGAGGGGCCGGTGCTGGTGGAGGTCGAGGGGCTGGCCAACCGCGTCACGCCGTTCCCGGTCGCCGCCTCGAAGTACTCCTCGCTGCAGCCGGTCGGCGGCGGTGGGCTGGTGTGGCTGCGCTGGCCGATCTCCGGGGCGCTGGGCGAGACCTTCGCCAACCCGGCCGACACCTCGGGCCGGCCCACCCTGGAGCACTTCGACCTGGTCAAGGCGCGGCGCACCGAACTCAGCAGCTCCCTGGACGGGTTCGCGCTCAGCGGCGACGGCACCCGGCTGGTCGTCAACGACGAGGGCGAGCTGCGCGCGGTGCCCGCGACCGAGCCGGCGGACAGCGACTCCACGGTCTATCTGGACCTGCGGCGGATCCTGCACGACGTCGATCCCGGGGCGGAGTGGCGGCAGGCGTTCGAGGAGGCCGGCCGGATCGTCCGGGCGTACTTCTGGGACCCGAAGCTGTGCGGGATCGACTGGGACGAGGTGCTGGCGCAGTACCGGCCGCTGCTCGAACGGGTCGCCAGCCCCGACGAGTTCGCCGACCTGCTGCGCGAGGTGCTGGGCGAGCTGGGCACCTCGCACGCCTATGTCACCGGCGCCCGACGCAACGAGGGGCCGCCGCACTACCAGCGCCCGATCGGGCTGCTCGGCGCCAACTTCGTGCGCCGGGACGGCCGTTGGGTGGTCCGACGGATCCTGCCCGGCGAGTCCTCGGACTCCAAGGCCCGCTCGCCGCTGGCCGGCACGGGCGTCCGCGAGGGCAGCGCGCTCACCCATGTCGACGGGCGCCCGGTGGACCCGGTGGCCGGCCCGTACCCGCTGCTGGCCGCGGCCGGCGGCACGACCGTGGAACTGACCTTCGGCCCGCCCGTCGCCCACCGCCCTTCAGGGGAAGACCCGGGGGAAGACCCTTCGGGCCCCGTCGACGAGGTCGAGGGGACCGGCAACGGCCACGCCCGCCGGGTCGCGGTGGTCCCGCTGGTGGACGAGCGGCCGCTGCGCTACCAGGACTGGGTGGCCAAACGGCGCGCCGTGGTGCGGGAGTTGAGCGACGGCCGGTGCGGCTATCTCCACATCCCGGACATGGGCGGCTCGGGCTGGGCGCAGTTCAACCGCGACCTGCGGCGGGAGGTCGCGATGCCCGCGCTGATCGTGGACGTCCGCGGCAACGCCGGCGGCAACATCTCCGAGCTGGTCATCGAGAAGCTGACCCGGACCATCATGGGCTGGGACCTGACCCGGGACGCCGAGCCGGTGTCGTACACCAGCAACGCGCCGCGCGGCCCGGTGGTCGCCCTCGCCGACGAGATGACCTCGTCCGACGGCGACATGATCACCGCGGCGTTCAAACTGCAGGGCATCGGGCCGGTGGTCGGGACCCGGACGTGGGGCGGGGTGGTCGGCATGACCGGCCGGCACCGGCTCGCCGACGGCACCCAGATCACCGTGCCGATGAACGCCGCGTGGTTCCACCTCTACGGCTGGGGGGTGGAGAACCACGGCGTCGAGGTGGACATCGAGGCGCTGCGTTCGCCGCTGCACTGGGCGGAGGGCCAGCACCCGCAGCTCGGCGTCGCGGTGCGCACCGCGCTGGAACTCCTGGAGCGGCATCCCGCGGCGGACCCGCCGAACCTCTCCGACGTCCCGGACCGAAGGCGTCCGCCGCTCCCGCCGCGCGGCACCGACTGACCACTGCCCACGCCCCGTTGACCACACTCCGTCGAGGCCCCCGTTGGCGCCGGTACGAAGGCCGACGACGGCACGAAGGGGGCGCACGACGGCACGAAGGAGCGCACGACGAAGGGGCGCATCCGGATCCGGATGCGCCCCTCCACGAGGACGAACGACCCTCGTTCAGGACGTCGGACGCCCGTCACGCACGGACGGACGTCGTCGCGTCAGCTCTGGTAGCGGTCCTCCGCGTCGTCCAGCGACTGCTGGCCGCGCTCGCGGGCCTGCTGACCCCGCTCCTGGCCCTGCTTACCGCGCTCCTGGGCCTGCCGGCCGCGCTCCTGGCCCTGCTCGCGGCCGCGCTCCTGGCCCTGTTGGGCCCGCCGCTTGGCCTCGTCCTTGAGCTGCTGCGCCTTGTCCTTGAACTGGTCTTCGATGCCCATGCTGTTCACTCCTGTGGGGGTGTCGGGAATCGGGCTCGACAAGCGTGACACGAACCGACATTCGTCGCATTTCGATCACAATCGGGCACTCTCCGTGGCCGGCTCCCGGGCTCGATCCCACCCCGCCCCCGGCCCCGCTACCCGCTCACCCGGGCCCTCTCGTCCGCCTCGCCGCCCGCGCCGACCAGACCGGGCCGGAACCCGTCGAGCCGGCCCTCGAACCGCCGCATCTCGCGCTGCCCCACCGTCCCGATGAGCGACGGCAGACAGCCGCGCACCGACTGCATCCCGCGCAGCCACCACTGCGCGTAGACGTGCGCGGAGCGGCGCTCGATGCCGGCCACCAGCCGGTCCACCGCCGGGCCCAGCGGATAGGTCTTGTTGGCCGGCCAGGGCAGCCGGGCGCGCAACTCCCGCATCAGGTCCTCCCGGTCGGCGCCGCGCACCATGTCGGTGTCGGTCCAGCTCAGGTACCCGACGCCGACCCGGACGCCCTTGTAGCCGACCTCGGCGCGCAGGCTGTGCGCGAACGCCTCCACGCCCGACTTGGAGGCGCAGTACGCGCTCATCATCGGCGCCGGCGTGATCGCCGCGAGCGAGGCGATCTGCAGGAAGTAGCCGCGGGATTCCATCAGCACCGGCAGGAACGCCCGCCCGGTGACCGCGCCGCCGATCAGATTGACCTCGATGACCCGCCGCCAGGCCACCGGGTCGGAGTCCAGCAGCGGACCGCCGGTCGCCACGCCGGCGTTGGCGACCACCACATCGACCTTCCCGAAGCGGAGCTTGACCTCCTTCGCCACCCGGGCCATCGCCTCGTGGTCGGTGACGTCGGCGTGCCAGTGGTGGGCCGGGCCGTGCAACGAGGCCGCGACCTCGCGCAGTTCGTCGGGTTCCAGGCCGATCAGCGCCAGCGTCGCCCCGCGCGCCGAGAGCTTGCGGGCCAGCAGCGCCCCGACCCCGCGCGCCGCGCCGGTGACGACCACGACCTGCCCGTCGAGCTTGCTTCCGTTCATGCCGCCTTCTCCTTCTTCTGCCGCCTCGCCGGCCGCTCGTCCCGGGAGGACGGGGTGGCGGCCAGATGGTCGCGGACGAGTTCCCGCAGCCGCCCGGCGACCGCGTCGGGGGCCTCGACGGGGGTCATGTGGCCGAGCCCGGGCAGCTCGGTCAGCCCTTCGCACCGCGGGAGGACGGAGGCCAGCCGCCGGGCGTGCACGAACGGGGTGAGCCGGTCCGCGGTGCCCGCCAGGACCGCGGTCGGCACCTCCAACCGGCTGACGCCGCGGGTGAGTTGGAGGTGGTAGAGCACCATGCCCCAGCGGGCCCGGACGTCGATCGGGCAGGCGTGCACGATCCGCGCGCACGCCTCTATCTGCTCGGCGCTCGACCCGCCGCCCATCGTGGCGTAGCGCAGGGCCCACTTGGCGACCGGGGAGACCGGGCCGAGCGGGGCGCGCGAGCCCAGCAGCAGCCGGTGCGCCAGGCGGCGACCGCCGGGCGAGGGCAGCGGGAACACCCGGGACTCGGCGGCCAGGTCGGCGCAGCCGGTGCTGCACAGCAGGGCGGCCGCGGCCCGGGCGCGCAGCTCGGGCCGCTCGGCGGCGGCCATGATCGTCATCCCGCCCATGGAATGCCCGCCGACGACGGCCCGCTCACCGGGGGCCAGGCTCTGCTCCAGGACGGCGACCAGGTCGTCGGCGAGCGCGCGGGTGCTGTAGCCGGCGGGCGGGACGGCCGGGCTGCGCCCGTGCCCCCGCTGGTCGTAGACCACCACCTTGTGGGTGTCGGCCAGTTCCCGGACGACCGGCGCCCAGAACGCGGTCGAGCAGGTCCAGCCGTGCGAGAGGACCACCGCCGGGGCACCCTCGGGCCCGTGGACCTCGGCGTACAGCCGCGACCCGTCGGCGGAGGTGACGTCCAGCGTCCTGTGGGGCACCGGCGGGGCGTAGCGGCCCCGGGTGGCGTGTGCCGGCCGCTTCATGCCACCACCTCCTCGGCGGTGGCCCGGCCGGCGGCGGGGGTCGGCCCGTCGTCCGGTTGCCGCTGCGCCGGTCGGACCACCCGGTACTCGGCGAGGTCCACCTGCCGGGTCGCCCGGCGGAACTCCGAGGTGGTGCCCGGCCAGGCGGTGGTGTTCCGCCCGCTGGCGTCCAGGTACCAGCTGTCGCAGCCGCCGGTGTTCCACACCGTGCGCCGCATCCGCTCCTGGATGGTGCGGGTCCATCCGTCGACCGCGGACCGCCGGGCGTCCAGCGCGGTCCGGTCGCCGAGGACGTCCAGCTGGCGCATGAAGTCGACGAGGTAGTTCAGCTGCGCCTCGATCATCAGGATCATCGAGCTGTTCCCCAGGCCGGTGTTGGGCCCGATGATGGTGAGGAAGTTGGGGAAGCCGGCCGCGCTGGTGCCGCGCAGCGCCGCCATGCCGTCCTTCCACTCCTCCGCCAGGGTGGTGCCGCGCGCCCCGGTGACCCGCTGCGCGATCGGCATGTCCGTGACGTGGAAGCCGGTCCCGAAGATGACGGCGTCCACCTCGGCCTCGCTGCCGTCCGTCGCGACCAGGACGTTGCCGCGGATCTCGCGCAGTCCGGAGGTCACCACGTCCACGTTGGGCCGGGCCAGCGCCGGGTACCAGGCGTTGGACAGCAGGATCCGCTTGCAGCCGATGCGGTAGTCGGGCGTCAGCCGGGCCTGCAGCGCCGGGTCCTTAATCGCCTTGCGCATGTGCGACTTGGCGAGGGACTCGATCAGCCCCAGCTCGCCCGGCCGCTTGGTGAACGCGCCGACCTGCAACTCCCGTATTCCCCAAAGGAGTTGGCGGCGAAGCTGGCGGGTGGCCGGCACCCTGGTGTGCAGCCACCGCTCCGCCCCGGTGATCCGCCGGTCGGCCCGCGGCATCACCCACGGCGGCGTCCGCTGGAACACCGTCAGCCTGTCGACCTCCGGCTGGATCGCCGGCACGATCTGGATCGCCGAGGCACCGGTTCCCACCATGGCGACCCGCTTGCCCCGCAGGTCGTAGTCGTGGTCCCAGCGCGCCGAGTGGAAGACCTTGCCGGGGAAGTCCGCCAGCCCCGGGATGTCGGGGATCCGCGGGTCGGAGAGCGGCCCGGTGGCCGACACCACCACGTCGGCGGTGAACGACCCCGCGGCGGTGTCGATCTCCCACCGCAGCTCCTCGCCGTCCCAACGCATCGCGCGCACCTCGGCGTTGAAGCGGAGGTGCGGCCGCAGCCCGAAGGTGTCCGTCACCCGCTCCAGGTACGCCCGGATGTGCGGCTGCCCGCTGAAGTTGCGCGGCCACTGCGGATTGGGGGCGAACGAGAACGAGTACAGGTGCGAGGGCACGTCGCAGGCGCACCCCGGATAACTGTTGTCCCGCCAGGTTCCGCCCACCGAGTCCGCCCGCTCCAGGATCACGAAGTCGGTGATCCCCGCACGCCGCAGCCGTACGGCGGCCCCCAGGCCGCCGAACCCCGATCCGATCACCGCCACCCGCACATGCCGCTGCCCGTCGTCGGCCATGCCGCCGCCACCTCCCGAGTCGACGCTTCACCGTCCCCAAACCGTGCCAGCAATCACTGGCACGATTGGCACGGTTGGAGCGTAGGGCAGTTGCGTACCGAGCGGTAGGGGTCGGGCGACGGGAAGTTACCTTCGGTCATACGCGGCGCCCCCTCGCACCGCCCCGCATAGGCTGGCCCCGTGGCAGACCAGGCGGCAGCGCAGAACCCCCAGGACCACCCCCGGCCCGCGGACACCCGCGCCGAGCAGGGGGGCGGCACCCCCGTGCCTTCCGAAGGCCCCCTGAAGCAACGCGAGTTCCGCATGGCCGACCTGGCCCGGGAGGCCGGCATCACCGTCCGCACCCTGCGCTTCTACCGCGAGCGCAAGCTCCTCCCGCCGCCCCGCCGGGAGGGCCGGATCGCCTGGTACGACGAGCACCACCTCGCCCGCCTGCGCACCATCGCCGCCCTCCTGGAGCGCGGCCACACCCTCGGCGGGATCGCCGAGCTGCTCACCGCCTTCGAGACCGGCCGCGACGTCGGCGAACTCCTCGGCCTGCCCAGCCCGCTGCTGACCCCCTGGTCCGAGGAGACCCCGGTCCGCCTCACCCCCGAGGAGCTGGCCGACCACTTCAGCGGCGAGGTCACCCCGGAGAACCTCACGGCCTCGCTCGCCCTGGGCTATCTGGCCGTGGACGGCGACGAGTTCGTGCACATCAGCCGCCGCCTGCTGGACGCCTCCACCAACCTCATCGCCCAGGGCATCCCGCTCGCCGCGGTGCTGGAGGCCGGCGGCCGGGTCCGCGCCCACGCCGACGCCCTCGCCGACCTCTTCACCACCCTCATACGCAGCCACCTCGTCCCGACGCTCGGGGACCTCCCCCGGGCCACCGAGGCCGTCGAGAACCTCCGCCCGCTCGCCAAGGGCGTCGTCGAAGCCGAGCTCTCCATGGCCATGGACCGCCGCATCCGCGCGGAACTGGAGAGCCTGCTGGGCGGCGACCGGAACACCGGACCGAAGCCGGCACCGCGCCCGGAACAGGCGGAGTAGACGCCCGCGGCCCAGCGGGCGCGGCAGGCGGCTACGCCTCGTACACCACCGTCACCGGCGCATGGTCGCTCCAGCGCCGGTCGTACGCCGCCGCCCGCTCCACGTACGCCTTGACGGCGCGGGCCGCCAGCCCGGCGGTGGCCAGGTGGTCCCCCTCAGTAGGTGACCTCCCACTCATCGTCCGAAGCCTGCCTGTCGACGGCGCGCTTGCCGGAGGTGCGGTCGGCGCGCTTGCCGGAGGTACGGTCGGGGCGCTTGCCGGAGGTACGGTCGGGGCGCTTGCCGGTAGTGCCGTCCGCGCCCTTGCTGGAGGTGCCGTCGGTGCCCTTGCTGGAGGTGCCGTCGGTGCCCTTGCTGGAGGTGCCGTCCGCGCCCTTGCTGGAGGTGCCGTCGGTGCCCTTACCGGAGGTGGCGTCGGTGCCCTTGCTGGAGGCGTCGTCCGCGCCCTTGTCGGAGAGGCCGTCGCTCCCCCTGCCGGAGGCGTCACCGGCACCCTTGTCGGAGACGCCGTCGCTCCCCCTGCCGGAGGCGTCACCGGCACCCTTGTCGGAGACGCCTTCCGCCTCGTCCTTGCTGGAGGTGCCGCCGTCCGCCTCCTGGCACCACTCGACGTGCCCGGTGCCCTTGACGTACCGGGCCGGAATCCATGCATCCCGGTCACGGAGTCGGAACCAGAACCTGTTGCCTTCGACTTCCTCGGCTTTGGCCATGCAGCGCAAGCCGACCAGAGCGCCGTATCCGAGGCTGCCGATGATGGCGGAGTCGGTGCTGGGAGACTGGCGTTCGTTGACGCCGATGCGGCTGAGAACAGTGCCGTAGGGCTGCGAAGGCGTTGTATGCATCCTGAAGTTCGGGGCCTTGGGGCCGGCATCCGCAGATGCGGAGGAAGCCGTTCCCGCGCCGGCGGCCAGGATGGCAGCGGCCACAAAAGGGGCAGTAACGTACTTTTCGATGGTCACACCGAGGTAACGGTCAGGCTTGACGGAGGTCACGCAAGGCAGTGACCGCGATGCGCGGCTGATCCGCTTCGCGAACCACGCCTCCGTCGACCCCACGACCAGGTGAACCCGCCGATCGCCCCTCGCTCATCTCGCGCGGACACTCGCCCCCTACACGTCGAACGTCACCGTGACGGGCGCATGGTCGCTCCAGCGCTGGTCGTACGCCGCCGCCCGCTCCACGTACGCCTTGACGGCGCGGGCCGCCAGCCCGGCGGTGGCCAGGTGGTAGTCGATCCGCCAGCCCGCGTCGTTGTCGAAGGCCCGCCCGCGGTAGGACCACCACGAATAGGGCCCCTCGGTGTCGGGGTGCAGCCCGCGGACGACGTCCACGTAGCCGCCCCGGGCCTCGTCCAGCACGGCGGACAGCCAGTCCCGCTCCTCCGGCAGGAAGCCGGACTTCTTCTGGTTGGCCTTCCAGTTCTTCAGGTCGGCCTCCCGGTGGGCGATGTTCCAGTCGCCGCAGACGACCACCTCGCGGCCGTCCGCCGCGGCCCGCTCGCGCAGCCCGACGAGGTACGGCAGGAACTCCGCCATGAACCGTTCCTTCTCGTCCTGCCGCTCGGTGCCCACCTCACCGGACGGCAGATAGAGGCTGGCCACCGTCACCCCGGGGAGATCGGCCTCCACGTACCGCCCGCTGTCGTCGAACTCCGCCGACCCGAAGCCGACCCGCACCCGCTCCGGCTCCCGCCGGGTGTAGAGCGAGACGCCGGCCCGGCCCTTGGCGGCGGCCGGCGCGTGCACGACGTGCCAGCCGGCCGGCTCCCGCACCTCGGCCGGCAGCTGGGCGGTCTCGGCCCGCACCTCCTGGAGGCACAGCACATCGGCGGCGGTCCCGGCCAGCCACGGCACGAAGCCCTTCTTGGCCGCGGCCCGCAGCCCGTTCACGTTCACAGTGGTCACGGTCAGCATCCCGGCACCCTAACCCGGCATCCGCCGGCCGGGCCCACCGCGCCTGCGGCGAGACGGGCGGGGGTCCGGGCGCGTCGGCGCGTCACCGGGCGATCACGGGACCGCTCCGATTAGCCTTTCGTCACTCTATGAAGTCACCGGGCTTCAGAGCGCACCACAGCACCCCCTTGGAGATGACATGCACACGCTTCGCAAGGCCGCCACGGCCGCCGCCATCCTGGGCGGCGTCGGCCTCCTCGCCACCGGCACCTCCCACGCGGACAGCGGCCTGCTCGGGGTCAAGCAGTCCAGTTCGTGCCTCACGCAGGTCATCCCCGTCGACGCCCTCGGCGAGGTCGGGGTCGGCGGCGGCCTCCAGTCCACCCACCTGCTTCCCAACCTGGGGTGCGCCAACTCCGTCGGCAAGTGAAGGGCGTCCGCCCGGGGGCGGCACCTCTCCAGTCCCGTCGGCGCCGCCCCGCCCTCCCGTTCCGCCCGCCGCTTCCGTACGCTTCCTGAGATGGAGATACGCCCCGTCCGCTACGACCACCCCGACGCGGTCCGGCTCGACGAAGAGGTCCAGCGGGAGTACGTCCGGCGTTACGGCGACGGCGATCTGACGCGGCTGGAACCGGAGATGTTCGTCCCGCCGCTGGGGCTGTACCTGATCGCCTACGAGGACGGCGTGCCGTTGGCCACCGGCGGCTGGCGGGTCCAGGAGGACACCGCCGAGGGGTACGCCTCCGGCGACGCCGAGATCAAGCGGATGTTCGTGGTGCCGCACGCCCGCGGCCGCGGGCTGGCCCGGCGGATCCTGGCCACGCTCGAAGCGGACGCCCGGGCCGCGGGCCGCACCCGGATGGTGCTGGAGACCGGCACCGAGCAGCCCGAGGCGCTCTCCCTCTATGCCTCCAGCGGCTATGCGATGGTCGAGAAGTTCGGCTACTACCGGACCTACGAGTCCAGCCGCTGCATGGGAAAGCCGCTGGTCGGGGCCGAGTAGCCCGGCCGTAGGCCCGATCGCGGAACCCCCTTCGCCGGCCCCCGCGGGCCGCCGTCACCCCTTCCCGCTTTGACAGGCCCCTGACCTCTCTCCATACTCATTCCACTAATTAACTAGCTAAAGGGGGGATGCAGCGTGCGCGACGGGAGCCCGGGCCCCTGGGCGATCGAGGCCGACAACCTGTGGAAGCGGTACCGCCGACGGTGGGCGCTCCAGGAATGTTCCTTCCGGCTCCCCGCCGGACGTGTCTGCGCGATGGTCGGCCCCAACGGCGCCGGCAAGAGCACCTTCCTGGGCATCGCGGCCCGCCTGATCCAGCCGTCCACCGGCACGCTGAAGCTGGGCGGCGTCCCGGTCGACGACCCCACCGTGCTGACCCGCGTCGCCTACCTCGCCCAGGACAAGCCGCTCTATCCGCGCTTCACGGTCGCCGAGACGCTCCGGCTCGGCCGCGAGCTGAACCCGCGCTGGGACCAGGCGCTGGCCGAGCGCATCGTCCGCTCCGGCGATGTGCCGCTGGCCGCCCGGGTCGGCACCCTCTCCGGCGGCCAGCGCACCCGCGTCGCCTTCGCGCTCGCCTTCGGCAAGCGCCCCGAGCTGCTGCTGCTCGACGAGCCGATGTCCGACCTGGACCCGCTGGCCCGGGACGAACTGTCCGGGCTGCTGCTGGCCGAGGCCGCCGAGCACGGCACCACCGTCCTGATGTCGTCGCACCTGCTGTCCGAGGTGGAGGAGATGTGCGACCACCTCCTCGTCCTGGCCGGTGGCCGGCTGCGGATGGCCGGCCCGACCGACGCGCTGGTGCCCGCGCACACCCTGGTGACCGGGCGGGCGGTCGACGGCCGGGTCCCCAGGGAGCTGGCCGAGCGGCACACCCTGGTCGAATCGCGGGTCAGCGGGCGGCAGTTCAGCGCGATGATCCGGACCGACGGACCGCTCGCCGACCGCCCGGAGGCCGCCCCCGACGCCCCCTGGGACGCCATGACGCCGAGCCTGGAGGAGATCCTGCTGGCCTGCATGCGCTCCCCCGACGCACCCGCCCTGATCATGGACGAGGCCCGGAAGGAGACCGCGGCATGAGCACCGCCACCACGACCCACGAGGCCGGAACGAGCAGCGGCACCGCCTCCGGACCGCTGCGCGGCACCCTCTGGCTGGTCTGGCGCCGGCACCGCGCCGCGCTGCTCACCGGCATCCTCGTCACCCTCGCCGCCTGCGCGCTCTTCTCGTACCAGCGGATCGGGCTGATGGGCCTGCTCGGCGAGCAGGGCACCGGGTCCGAGGCCCTCGCGGCGGAGTTCCGGTCCCGGTTCAGCCCGGCGTTCAACGGCGACATCCAGTTCCTCCAGCTGGTGCCGGTGATCGTCGCGGTGTTCCTGGGCGCCCCGCTGATCTCCGCCGAGTTGGAGCGCGGCACCCTCCGGCTGGTCACCACCCAGTCCGTGGGCCGCGGTCGCTGGCTCGCCGCCACGCTCGCCCTGCCGCTGACGGTCGTGGTGGCGTGCACCACCCTGCTGTCGGTGGTCTTCCAGTGGCTCTGGACGCCCGCCCGCTCCCTGGTCGTCGGGGGCGACTGGCTCAGCAGCGGCCCGTTCGACGTCACCGGCCCGGTCCTGGTCGCCAAGACCCTCTTCCTGACCGCCGTCGGCATCGCCCTCGGAAAGCTGATCAAGCGGGTGGTGCCGGCGATGCTGGTCACCGCCTTCACCGCGGCGGCGGTCAGCCTGGTCTGGGGCGAGAAGGTGCGGCCGCTGCTGGGCACCGCGCGCAGCATCACCTACCCGTACAACGGCGACGGCCCGGACCTGGCCTCCGACGCGGTCCGGATCGACGACTGGGTGGCCACCGCCGACGGCCGGCTCTTCGGCTTCAGCACCTGCGTCCACGACGCCCACCCCGACGCCTGCCGGGCCCGACTGGGCATCGTCAACCGCGTCACCGAGTACTTCTCCTACGACCAGATGGCCGGAATGCAGTGGCTCGGCACGGCCGCGCTGCTGGCGCTGACCGCCCTGGTCCTGGCGTTCGTGGTGTGGCGGGCCCGCAGGCGGCCGCTCTGAACGGGCGCCCGGCGCCGACCGGGAGGCGCTTTGACACCCGTCGCGGCCGGCCCGATCATCGAGCGGTCGGCCAGCGCGGCCCCGGCACACAAGCCGGACCCGCCGGCCGCGACACACCGCGCACAGAGGCAGAGAGGTGGTGAGCGCCGTCGAATTCCGGATCGACCGCCGCAGCGGCGTCGCCACCTACCTCCAGATCGTCCAGCAGGTCCAGCAGGCACTGCGGCTGGGCATCCTGGTGGAGGGCGACCGGCTGCCGACCGCCGCGCAGGTCGCCGCCAGCACCAAGGTCAACCCGAACACCACGCTCAAGGCGTACCGCGAGCTGGAGCGCGAGGGCCTGGTCGAGCCGCGGCCCGGCCTCGGCACGTTCGTCAGCCGCACCCTGGCCCGCCCCGACTCGGCCGCCGACGCCGTCCTGCGCGAGGAGCTGCGCGCCTGGATGGACCGCGCCCGCGCCGAGGGTCTGGACCGCGAGGACGTCCGGGCGCTGCTGAACTCCGTCCTGGAGGACCGCTTCGCGGAGGGGTGAGTCGCGCCGGGTCCGGGGCGGCGGCGGGCCGCGCCGGCTCACCGCCCGCCCTGGCCCCCGGTCTCCCCCGCATCCTCTCGCGGCCCGTGCACTCCATCCGCCGCGCCGGGACCGTCCGCCTCGCCAGGACCGTCCGACCCAGTGGGACCGTCCGTCCCCTCGGGCGCAGCGGGCCCGTCGGCCCCGTTCGGGCACAGTGCCCCCCGCAGATCGACGGTGGCCTGCGCCCCGCCCCCGGGCGGATTGGCGAAGCAGAGCCCGGCCCCCAGCACCCGCGCCTGCCCCGCGGCGATGGTCAGCCCCAGACCCAGCCCCGACCCGCCCCGGCCGCCGCTGGTCCGGAACCGCTGCGGGCCGTGGGTCAGCAGCGCCGCCGGGAAACCGGGCCCGGTGTCCCGCACCCGTATGACCCCGCCCTCGACCTCCACGGTCACCGGCGCCCTGCCGTGCCGCCGGGCGTTGCTGATCAGATTGACCAGGATCCGCTCGACCCGCCGCGGATCGGTCTCCACCAGCCCGTCCGCCAGCACCCGCACCCGTATCGCCCCGTCCACCGGCCGCGGGTCGCCGGGCAGCCGGTCCGCGCCGGCCGACCCGCTCCCGGGCCCGCCCGACTGCCCGGACGCCACGACCGCGCGCCGCACCAGCTCCCCCAGCGGCCGCACCTCCCGGTCCGCCTCCTCCGTGCGGGCGTCCAGCCGGGCCACCTCCAGCACGTCCTCCATCAGCCCGCGCACCCGCTCGGCCCGCTCCCGGACCATCGCGGCGGGCCGGGACGACGGCAGCAACCCGGCGGCGGCGACCAGCCCGGCGACCGGGGTCCGCAGCTCGTGGGCGATGTTCGCGGTGACGTCGCGCTCCGCCCGCAGCCGCCCGGCCAGGGTCTCCGCCATGGTGTTCACCGCCGCGGTGAGCTGCGCGATCTCGTCGTTCCCGGTCCGCGGCAGACGTGCGCCCAGATCGCCCTCGGCGATCCGCTGGGCGGTCGCCGCCGAGGCGGTCAGCCGCCGCCCGAGCCGGTGCGCGACCAGCAGCCCGACCACGCAGCCCAGCGCCGTGCCGGCGACCCCGGCCACCCACAGGATCCGGTCCAGCGCCTCGACGGTCCGCTGCTCCCGGTCGTAGGCGCGTTTCAGCGCGACGATGTCCGGGCCCACCTTGGTCGCCGCCCACAGATACGGCGTGCGGCCGCCCTGCTCCAGATAGACGCCCCGTCGGCCGCTCTCGACCAGCCTCTTCAGCGGGCCCGGCAGGTCCTTGGGGTTGACCAGCCCCCGCCCGGTGTCGACCCCGGCCGCCCGGTCCTGGACGGTGGTCTGGAGCCGGCCGGCGAGGCTGTGCCCGGCGAGGTCGAGCTGGGCGTTGACGGTGTGGTGGTGGACGAGCACGCCGACGAGGACCGCGACCACCGCCGCGGTGGCGGAGATCGCGATACCGATCTTGGCGCGCAGCCCCATCCGTTCCCCTCTCCGTTCCTCTCGTCGCTCGACTCGTCCCCGGCATGTGCACTCCGTCCCGGACAGCCCCGTGCCCCGGCACCCGGGGCGGCCGGACTACGGGACGTCGGGAAGGTGCAGGCTCACCCGCCCCAGCTCGGCGGCCTTCTCGCCGTGCACCTCGGGCGCGACCACACCGGCGCTGGAGTAGTACGCGAACCCTTCCTGCCGCTGCAGCCCGCTCAGCGTGACCTTCGCGCGGTAGGGCGTGCGGACGCACTCCGGCGCGCACCAGTCGCCGACGAGCCTGCCGCCGGCCACCGCGGTCGGGCCGCCCCACGACTCCCAGCGCAGCCCGATCAGCCGCGCGGAGTCGCCGAGCGGGAGGGCGCTCGGGCGCTGCAGCGGGCGCCCGACGGTGTCCGCCACGTAGACCGGCCCGGTGCGGGTGGTCGGCGCGACCGCCGGGCCCTCGTCCCGCAGCAGCGGCGACGGCCCGCCGCACCCGCCGAGCACCGCGCCGAGCACCACGGCGAGCAGCGCCGCGAGCAGCACGGCACCGGCGCCCCAGGCGGCTCGGGCGGTGGTGTTCGCTGCTCTCACGGATTCCTCGGGCTGCGGCGGACGGGCGGACGGCTGGCTCACCAGGTGCAACGGTTGCACCCAGCGCAGCAGATGTGCCCTGTGTGCACAAGGATGTACAGGATGCGCACACAAGAGCGAATACCTGTTTCCCGACAAATGTAACGGGGCCGCCCGCATTCCGACGTGCGTCCATGATCGCCGTCGCCGCCGCACCGCCCGCGCAGCCCGCCCGCCCTTGACCCTCACGTCACGTCAGGCCCCACCCTTGACCTGCGGCACACGGCGCCCGGCGCCGGTCCGCCGCGCACCACGCCCCACCTGTCCTCGCACGCACCCGCCACCACCGAAAGGCGCACTCCCATGGGATACCCGGTAGGCCAGGTCTCCGCCTTCGCCGGGGTCACCGTCCGCACCCTGCACCACTACGACAGGACCGGCCTGCTCCGCCCCGGCGAGCGCAGCCCCGCCGGCTACCGCCTCTACAGCGACGCCGACCTCGCCCGGCTCCAGCAGATCCTCTTCTACCGGGAGCTCGGTTTCCCGCTCGACGAGATCGCCACGATCCTGGCGGACCCCCAGGCCAACGCCCTCGACCAGCTCCGTACCCGGCACCGCCGCCTCACCGAGGAGATCAACCGGCTGCAGCGCCTGGTCGAGGTCGCCGAGCAGGCCATGGAGGTCCAGCAGACCGGCGTCCGGCTGACCCCTCAGGAGCGCTTCGAGGTCTTCGGCGAGATCGCCTTCGACCTGACGTACGCCACCGACGCGGACCGCAAGTGGCGCGACAGCGACGGCTACCGCCGCTCGATGGCCCGGGCCGCCACGCACTCCAAGGACGACTGGGCGCAGATCATGGCCGAGGCCGCCGACTGGCGGGCCCGGCTGACCGCCGCCTTCGACGCCGGCGAGCCGGCCGACGGCGAGCGCGCCATGGACCTCGCCGAGGAGCACCGCCGCCACCTCACCCGGTGGTTCACGCCCTGCCCCACCGACATGCACGGCCGGATCGCCGACGACTTCGCCGCCGATCCGCGCGCCTTCGCCCTGCTCGTCCCGCCCACCGAACAGCGGCCGGGCCTCGCCCCGTACCTGCGCACCGCCGTCCACGCCAACGCGGTCCGCCAGTCGCCCCCGGCGCCCACCACCGAGCCGGACGACCGGCACCACCGCCCCTGACCCGAGGCCGATCCCATGAACATCCTCATCGCCGCCGCCGGCTCCTACGGCGACATCGCCCCGTACACCGGCCTCGGCGCCCGCCTCCGGGCCGCCGGCCACCAGGTCGCCCTCGCCACCCACGACGGCCACGCCCCGCTGGTCCGCGCCGCCGGCCTGGACTTCCGCAGCCTCCCCGCCGACCCCCGCGCCGCCGGCCCCGGGGAGCCGGCCACCGCCGGCACGCCCACCGGCCGCCGCGCCCTGATGCGCCGCGCCGCCGCCTTCGTCGAACAGCTCGGCACCGGCATGGCCGACGCCGTCGCCCCGGACACCGAGCTGCTCCTGCTGACCACCACCACGGCCCCGCTCGGCTGGCACCTCGCCGAGGCGCTGGACATCCCGTCCGTCGGCGCCTACCTCGTGCCCACCGCGCCGACCCGCGCCTTCTCCCCCGTCGTCAGCGGCGGCCGGCAGCTGGGAGGTTGGGGCAACCGCACCGCCGGCCGCTTCTCCGCCCGCGTCGTCGACCGCCTCTACACCGGCGCCGCCCGCGCCCTGCGCACCCGGCTGGGCCTGCCGCCGGCCACCCCGGCGACGGTCCGCCGCCGCGTCGAGGCCGCCGACTGGCCCGTCCTGCACGGCTTCAGCGAACTGGTGGTGTCCCGCCCCGCCGACTGGCGCCCCGGCCTGGACGTCACCGGATACTGGTGGCCCCACCACGCCCCGGACGCCCAACTCCCGTCCGCCCTGGAGGACTTCCTCGACGCCGGCCCACCGCCGGTCTCCCTCGGCTTCGGCAGCATGGCCGCCGACGACGCCGAGCACCTGAGCGCCCTCGCCGTCCGCGCCCTGCGCCGCGCCGGCCTCCGCGGCGTCCTGCTGTCCGGCAGCGCCGCCCTGACCGCCGCCGACTCCCCGGGCGACGACATCCTCACCGTCCCCGCCGCGGTCCCGCACGCCCTCCTCTTCCCGCGCGTCGCCGCCGCCGTGCACCACTGCGGCGCCGGCACCTCCGCCGCGGCGCTGCGCGCCGGCGTCCCGTCGGTCCCGGTCCCGTTCACCGCCGACCAGCCCTTCTGGGCCGCCCGCCTGGCCGCCCTGGGCGCCGCCACCGCCGCCCTCCCCTTCCCCGCCCTCGCCACGAAGCTCTCCCTCGACGACGCGGTGGCCCGCCTCGCCGCCGCCCTCACCGAGGCCACCACCACCCCGGCCCTGCGCACCCGGGCCCGGGCCGCCGCCCGGCACCTCGCCGCCGAGGACGGCCCCACCGCCGCCCTGGCCGCCCTCGACCGCCTCGCGCGCTGACGCTCGTCCCACCCGCACCGCACACGGACAAGCCCCCGCCGGACGTCCCCGGCGGGGGCTTCACCGCGCGGCCGACGGCTCTACCGGGCCGTCTTCGTCCAGGTGACCGGCAGCGCGTGGACGCCGTAGATGCTCATGTCGGTCCGAAGTCTCACCTCGCCGGCGGGGACGGCGAGTTCGAGGGTCGGGAAGCGGCGCAGCAGTCCGCCGAACCCGGCACGCATCTCGACCCGGGCCAGCTGCTGGCCGAGGCACTGGTGGACGCCGTGCCCGAAGGACAGATGACCGCGGGCCCTGCGGTGGACGTCCAGGGTGTCGGGGTCGTCGAAGCGCCGGGGGTCGCGGTTGGCGGCCGACAGCGCGACGACGACGGTCGATCCCCTGCCGATGGTCTCGCCGGCGAGCTCGATGTCCTCCGTGGCGTAGCGGTAGAAGATGTCGGCGACGGACAGGTGGCGCAGGAGTTCCTCGACGGCGTCCGGCAGCAGTTCCGGGTCGGCGCGCAGTGCGGCCAGCTGCTCGGGGTGCTCCAGGAGCGCGAAGGTGCCCAGTGCCAGCATGTTGGCGGTGGTCTCGTGCCCCGCGAGCAGCAACAGGAAGGCGATGCCGACCAGTTCCTCGACGGCGAGGTCCTCGTCGCGGGCCAGGTCGGACAGGATGTCCTCGCCGGGCTCGGCCCGCTTGCGGGTGACCAGTTCGGCGAGGTACCTGGTCAGCCCGTCGTACGCGGTCATCTTCTCTTCGAGCGACTGGTCCTTGACCAGGATCTGGGCGGAGTTGGCCTGGAAGGTCTCCCGGTCCTCGTAGGGGACGCCGAGCAGTTCGCAGATCACCAGCGAGGGCACCGGCAGCGCGAACTCCTTGACCAGGTCGACCGGCGGGGCGAGCCGCGCCATCTCGTCCAGCTGGCGCTCGACGATGTCGCCGATGTGCGCTTCGAGTTGCTTCATGCGCCGGACGGTGAAGGCGCCGGTGAGCTTGCGCCGCAGCCGGGTGTGGTCCGGCGGGTCCATGGCGACGAACAGGCCCGGCACCTGCGGGGACGGTTCGGTCATGGCGGGCATGCCGGGGGTCTCGTACGGCAGGTGCAGCACACCGATGTCCTGGCGGGAGCTGAAGCGGGTGTCGGCCATGAGCTGGCGCACCGCGTCGTAGCCGGTGACGAGCCAGCCCTCGTGGCCGTCGGGGAAGACCAGGGGACTGACCGGGCGGCCCTCGCGCAGCCGGGTGAGGTCGCGGGGCGGGTCGAAGGGGCCCGCATCGCGCTCCGTGGGGAGGCCGTGCGGGATGCGAACCGTTTCGCTCATCGGATGTCCTTTCGTGGCAGCTCGTGCGGTCACGCTCGCCGACGCCCCTGACACACCGCTGACACGGCTCTGACACCGACCGCGCCCGGTGACGGCCCGTCTCCCGGCAGCGGATCGTGCCCCGGGCCGGCGTCCCGAAAACCCTTGCCCGGCAACCGTCTCCGCCGCGTCGAACCGCCGGGGTCGCGCCCCTCGCCCATGGCAAAATCAGCCGGGTGCAGATCGGGATACTGGGGCCATTCGAGGTGCGCACGGCGGACGGCGTCCTCACCGACGTGCCCGGCGCCCGGCTGCGCGGACTGCTGATCGCCCTCGCGCTCGAAGCAGGCCACCTCGTCCCGAAGGCGACGCTCATCGACTGGATCTGGGGTGAGCACCCGCCCGCCGACGCGACAAATGCCTTGCAGCGCCTGGTTTCCCGGCTGCGGAAGGTACTGCCGGAGAAGTCCGTCGAGGGGCAGCCGAACGGCTACCGGCTGACGGTGGCACCCGACGCCGTCGACGCCGTGCGGTTCGAACGCCTCGTCGGCCGGGCCCGCGACGACGACGATCCGCGGCGGCTGCGCGAGGCCCTCGCACTGTGGCGCGGTGCGGCCCTGCAGGACGTCGGTCTGCGGGACAGCGCGGCGTTCGACGCGGCCGTCACCCGGCTCGACGGGATGCGCCTGACGGCCATGGAGGATCGGTTCGACGCGGAGATCGGCCTCGGCCGCGGCGGGGACCTGGTCACGGAACTGACCGACCTGGTGGCCGCGCACCCGGTCCGGGAACGGCTGGTCGCCGCGTTGATGCGGGCCCTCGTCGCGACCGGTCGCGACACCGAGGCGCTGCTCGTGTACCAGCGCACCAGGGAAAACCTGGCCAACACGCTCGGCGTCGACCCCTCCCCGGAGCTGTCCGCCGTCCATGTCGCGCTGCTGCGGGGCGAGTTGGGCCGCCCGTCGGAGCACCGCAGGACCAACGTGCGCGCCGAGCTGACCAGCTTCGTCGGCAAGGACGCCGATGTCGCCGCGGTCCGCGAACTCACCGCCGAGCACCGGCTCACCACCCTGATCGGGCCGGGCGGCTCGGGAAAGACCAGACTCGCCACGGAGACCGCGCGCACCCTGCTCGACGACCTGCCGGACGGGGCCTGGCTGGTGGAACTCGCGGCCGTCGGCGCGGACGGCGACGTGGCGCATGCGACGCTCGCCGCGCTCGGCCTGCGGGACGCGCTGCTCGGTGAGGCGCCGTCGGACGCGGAGCCCACGGACCGGGCCGTCGCCGCGGTCCGCGACCGGGCGATGTTGCTGATCCTGGACAACTGCGAGCACGTGATCGAGTCCGCGGCGGCGTTCGCCCACCGGATGCTCGGGGAGTGCCGGCGGCTGCGGATCCTCGCGACGAGCCGGGAACCCCTCGGCATCATCGGCGAGGCACTGTGGCCGGTCGCGCCGTTGGCCCTCCCCGCCGAGGACGCCGACCCCGACGAGATCGCGTCCTCCCCGGCCGTCCGGCTGCTGCGGAGCCGGGCCGGCGCGGTGCGCAAGGACCTCGTGGCGGACGCCCGCACCCTGTCGACCATGGCGCGCATCTGCCGGGCGCTGGACGGCATGCCGCTGGCGATCGAACTCGCCGCGGCCCGGTCGCGCACCCTCTCCCTCGACCAGCTCGCCCATCGGCTCGACGACCGGTTCCGCCTGCTGACCGGCGGCAGCCGCACCGCGCTGCCACGGCACCGGACACTGCGCGCGGTGATCGACTGGAGCTGGGAACTGCTCACCGACGCCGAACGGACGGTGCTGCGCAGACTCTCGGTGTTCTCCGGCGGCGCGAGCCTGGAAGCGGCCGAGCGGGTCTGCGCGGGCGGCGCCGTCGGGACGGGTCAGGTGCTCGATCTGCTGACCGCCCTGACCGAGAAGTCCCTGGTGCTCGCCGAGGGCGACCGGGCACCGCGCTACCGGATGCTCGGCACGGTCAAGGAGTACGCCGAGCAGCGCCTCGCGGAGGCGGGGGAAGCGGAGCCGACCCGCCGTGCGCACCTCGCGTGCTTCACCGAACTCGCCGCCGCCGCGGAGCCGCACCTGCGCCGCGCCGGCCAGTTGGAATGGCTCGCCGTGCTCACCGCCGAGCACGACAACATCGGCGCCGCGATGCGCGGTGCGCTCGCGGCCGGCGACGCGGACGGGGCGATGCGGCTCGCCGCCGCCGCCGGCTGGTACTGGTGGCTCGGCGGGCACAAGGCCGAGGGCAACGAGCTGATCATGGCGGCGGTCGCGCTGCCCGGCGAGGTGCCCGCCGAGACCCGGGCCCTGGTGTACGCCTTCGTCGTGCAGTTCGTGACCTCCGGGCAGCAGGGCGACCAGTACCGCGCGGCCGAGTGGATCCACCGGGCCTACGCGATCAGCCGGGGGGTGCGGAGCCGGCACCCGGCGCTGGAGTTCGTCGTCCCCCTGGAACGCATGCTGCACGCGCCGGACGCGTTCCTGCCGGCGCTCGAACCGCTGCTCGCCCACGAGGACCCCTGGGTGTGCGCGATGGCCCGGCTGCACCTCGGCAAGACGCGGATCATGCTCGGGCACGCCGGCCGGGACGCCGACGCCCATCTGGAGGCCGCGCTCACCGAGTTCCGCGCGCTCGGCGAGCGGTGGGGAATCGCGTTCGCCCGCACCGAGCTGGCGGAACGCCTCGCCGTCCGCGGCGATTTCGCCGGCGCGTGCGCGCACTACGAACAGGCCGTCGCGGTCGTCACCGAGGTCGGTGCCATCGAGGACGCCGTACGGATGCGGTCGCTGCAGGCCCAGTTGTACTGGCTGTTGGGCGATGCGGAGTCGAGCGCGGCCGCGATGGCCGAGGCGCAGCGGTACGCGGAACGCGCCGCCTGGCCGAACGTGCTGGCCGAGCTGGCCCTGGCGCAGGCGGAGCTCGCACGCTGGAACGGCGACGCCGCGCAGGCGCACCGCCAACTCGACCTCGCGACGGCGCTGTTGGGCGACGACGCCGGGCGCGCGATCGTCCGCGCGATACTCCAGGACCTCCTCGGCTACCTCGCCACGGACCACGACGAGGCCCGCACACACCGCATCGCGGCCTTTCGGGCGGCGTCCGAGGCGGGGCACGCCCCCCTGATCGCCCGGGCGCTCGTCGGAACCGCGGATCTGGCGCTGCGCGACGAGCAGTACGAGCAGGCCGCGCGGCTGCTCGCGGCGAGCGCCCGCGTGCGCGGCCTGCCGGACCGCTCCCAACCGGACGTGGCCCGCATCGAACAGGCCGCACGGCACCACCTCGGCGCCGCCCGGTTCACCGAGGCGACACAGGAAGGCACCCGGGCCGACTGGCGCGACCTGGCCGCCCGCACGCTCCCCGGCTGACCCCCGCGCCCGACGGCACGCCACGGCACCGCACGAAGGGGCCCCCGTCAGCCCCGCGCCTCCGACGTCGGTGACAGCGGCGGTTCCTGGTGGGAGCCGTAGCGCTCCATGCGCTGCCAGCGCAGGCGGCTGCCGGACAGGGCCGTGGCCACCGACTGGACCACGACGAGGTACATCAACTGGCGGTAGACGAACTGCTGGAACGGCAGGCTCCACAGCGGTCCGAGCCGTTCGCCGTCGAGCCGGAAGGCATAGGTCCCGGTGACGACCTGGACGAGCAGGAACGAGCACCACAGCAGCAGTACGTGGACGGGGTCGAGGAAGATCAGCCCGTACACGCTCAGCACGTCGACCAAGGGTGCCAGCAACGGCAGCAGCACCTGGAAGAGCAGCAGGAAGAGCAGCCCGCGACGGCCGAACGTGCCGGCCGCCCCGCTCTGGCGGGCGGCACCGCGGTGCTTCCACATCGCCTGCAGGGTCCCGTAGCACCAGCGGTAGCGCTGCCGCCACAGGGCGCCGAGGGACGCGGGGGCCTCGGTCCAGGCGATGGCCTTCTCCTCGTAGACCACGCGCCAGCCGTCACGCCAGATCGCCATGGTGAGGTCGGTGTCCTCGGCGAGCGTCGCCTCGGAGACCCCGCCGACGCGCACCAGCGCGGCCCGGCGCCAGGCGCCGATCGCGCCCGGCACCGTGGGCATGCACCGGGCCAGGTCGAAGAGCCGCCGGTCCAGGTTGAAGCCGACGACGTACTCGATGTGCTGCCAACGGCCCAGCAGACCGCGCCGGTTGACGACCTTGGCGTTGCCGGAGACCGCTCCGATCCCCGGGTCGGCGAACGGCTGGACCAGATGGCGGACCGCGTCCGGCTCGAAGACCGTGTCGCCGTCCATCATCACCACGATCTCGTGCGAAGCGGCCGCGATCCCCGTGTTGAGCGCGGCGGGCTTGCCCGCGTTCTGCTGGCGGATCACCCGTACGCCCGGCAGGCCGAGCGCCTCGACGATGTCGGCGGTGCCGTCGCTGGAGCCGTCGTCCACGACGATGATCTCGACCGGGTGGTCGGAGGCGACCAGGGACCGGACGGTCGCCTCGATACCGGCCGACTCGTTGTAGGCCGGCACGATCACCGACACCGGTTCGGTGACCGGCGCTCCCCACGCCTTCCTGGCCTCCCGCCGGTGCCTGGCCGCGGCGATCATGGAGATCACCGCGCGCAGGATGCCCAGCAGTCCGGCGACGAGCAGCAGCATGTCGAGGCCATCGAGCCCCCAGACCGCCCCCTTGAGCAGCCACAGCAGCCCGACGCCGAGCAGGTGCTCGCCGGTGGAGGAAGGGAGGTTGGCGTCGGCGAGGTGGAATGCCTGGCTGACCGTCTGGAAGCGGTAGCCGCGCGCCTTCAGGCGCGGGATCAGCGTGTCCAGCGCGGCCACGGTCTGCGCGCGGTCACCGCCCGCGTCGTGGAACAGGACCACCTGGCCGGTGCTCCCGGGCGGGGTGGCGTTCCGGACGATCGTCTTCACGCCGGGCTTCTGCCAGTCCTCGCTGTCCTGGGTGACCAGCACGGTCAGGTAGCCCTGCTTGCCGAGCTGTCGCATCGTGGCCCAGTCGGCGTTGCCCACCGCGTCGGCGCCGGACGAGTACGGCGGGCGGAAGAGGTTGCTGGTGACCCCCGCGGCGCCGGCCACCGCGAGCTGGTCCTCGCGCATCTCCAGATTGCGCTGCCAGCCGGGCAGGCTGGGCAGATAGGGGTGGGTGAAGCTGTGCAGGCCGAGTTCGTCGTGGTCCTTCGCCATCCGCGCGACCAGATCGGGGTGGGTGGCCACGCCGGTGCCCACGAGGAAGAAGGTCGCGGGCACGTGGTGCCGTTCCAACGTCGCCAGGACCTTGGGGGTCCAGGTCGGGTCCGGGCCGTCGTCGAAGGTGAGCACCACGGTGTGCGCGGGTGGCGTGAGCGAGACCGGTTTGGAGCCGCCTGCGGAGATCACCGGGCCGCCGTTCTCGACCGAGGTCGGCACCTGGTCGATGGGACCCTGCGGGGGGTTCCCGCCGTCGTCCTGGAAGCCGAACATGTGCTGCGTGTAGCCCTCGATGAGCAGTGTGAGGGTGAGGGTCAGCACCATGGTCACCAGCAGCACCCAGTGGGTGCGCACCGGCGTTTCGCGGGCGGTACGGCCACGCCGTGGAGAAGTGGTCACATCAGTGATTTCTGGATGGGTGACGAGTTCGGGAACCGGTCGGCCTGCCGGGGAGGTGGCGGGGGAGGGCCGCGCGGCGCCGCGAGGAGTCGGTGGGGCACTGCGGGCGCGGCCCGGGGACCGAGCGGTTCCTGATGGTTCGTCAGATCAGTCAGGGCGTGCCGTGGGTGGGCAGGATGGGGGGCGGCGCGGTCGGGGTCCGCTTCGGGTGCGGGGACGGCTTGGGGCTCGGAGACGGCTTGGGGCTCGGGGACCGCTTCGGGCCCGGGGACGGTTTCGGGCTCGGCGACGGTTTCGCCGTCGAGCGCGACTTCACCTTGGCGGACGCGCCGCCGACGACCTTCGACACCGTCACCGCCCGACCCGGGCTCCGATGCCGCTCGACGATGGCCACGGCCGTCGGGGAGGTCCGGGGCCGGGGCGTCTTGTGCGTGGCGACGGCGCTCGCGCCCGGCTTCGGCCGCATGGGGTGCGGCAGCAGCGCCGGCAGGGTCGGGCCGCCCAGGAGGGTGCTGACGAGCAGGGCGACGTAGGCCACCGCCGGAGTCACCAACGCGGCCACCAGGAGGCGCAGCCGTCTGCGGCGGCCTCCCGACGCGTCGACGAAAATGGGTTTGGGAGTGGGGCGCCGGATCGGTTTGCCACTGAGCCGCAGCGTGTCACCGGTGGACTCGGCCGGGGATCCGGCCGCGGTAGGCCCCTGAGAGGGAACATCGGGAGACGTGGACGCGTCAGGCATCACTTCGTCCCCGGCGGGCGCCTGGCCCTCCGGAATGGTCTGCACAAGATCCGGACACTAATGGCTCAATTTATACGGGCGGTACAGGGGCCCTTAAGCCTGCGAAAAAAGTCAGCAAAGGCGATGCCCGACCCGGCGCCGTGGGCGGCGCGAAGCGGGTCAGTCCTGCGGCCTGTTGATGGTTTTCCTGAAGTCGGCGCCCACGGTCAGCGGACCCTTCAGATCCCACGCGCCGCGGTCCGCGAGCTCCTGCAGGGCCTGCGACCGGTCGACCGCCTGCGGCCAGTCGTGCTGACGGTCGGGGGTGCAGGGGTGCTTCATGTGCTTCTGGCGGACCGCGTTGAACCGCGTCAGCCACTGCGCCTCGTTCACCCCGGAGGCCGGGTTCCCCCCGAGCGCCTCGTCGGTCTCCTGGGCGATCTTCACCATGCCGTCGCAGTCGTCCGCGCCCTGGCCCATCATCAGGGCGGTGTCGAAGAGGTTCTCCAGGCCCAGTTCGCTCTTCACCCCCTCCCGCGCGCCCAGCTTCACGGCCGGGGCGAGGTACGTGTCGTGTCCGACCCGGATCTGCAGCCTCCGGAAGGTCGGGTCCAGGGCGGCCTTCTTCCAGTCGCGCACGAACGCCGCGCCCAGCGCGCCGGTGTCCTCGCTCCCCGAGTCGGCCAGTCGCTGGAGGACGGACGTGTACTTCGCGAGCACGTTGCCGGGTGCGGCGGCGTCGTACGACCTGACCAGCCCGAGCATGTCGCCGCTCTGGCTGCAGAACCCGACCCACCCCGCCGTGTAGCCACAGCCGTCGTGCAGATCGGTGATGTAGGCGTACTGCGGAACGGTGGCACCGTTCTCGAACACCGCGGTGATGTCGTCCATCATCAGGATCGCCGCCGGTCCCGCCGCGGGAGCAGCCGGAGCACCGGTCGCACCCCCGGCCTCGTCGGCCTTGTTGCCCTGATCGGCCCGGTCGGCCGTACCGGACGTGCAACCGCCCAAGGCGAGCACCGCACCGAGGACGACGAGCAAGGTGCGACGCATTCTGGTCAACTCCACGAACCGCTCCGGCCTGTTCTTGCCTCTTCTTGCCCCCGGGTCTCGCCGGAGACCTTAGCGCGCCGAGTATGCGCTGGTCAGAGCGGCGGTGGGATACGCCGGCCGGCTCCGGCTCCGCGCTCACCACACGCCGTGCCACGCCGCCCGAACCGCGGCTTGCCGGGCGGGAGTTCACCGCCCGGACGGACAAGCCCGGCGTCCGGCGCACCCGCCCGCACGTGCGGTCCGCCGCCGGCGGCGCCCGACGCCCACCCCCGGACCGCGCTCCGGCCCCTTCACCACAGCAAGATCGCCGACGCCGCGGCAGTTGCGGCACGTCGCCGCCGCACGACACCAAAGAGCCCCTGCCGGATCTCTCCGACAGGGGCTCTTTCGCACGGTGGACCTGAGGGGACTCGAACCCCTGACCCCCTCGTTGCGAACGAGGTGCGCTACCAGCTGCGCCACAGGCCCTTGCGACGAGTGAAACTCTAGCATCCCGTTCGCCGTGCTCGGAAATCGCTTCCGGTGCTGGTCAGTGGGAGGTCCGTCACTCGTTCGCCGCGCGCGGGCGGTCCTCGTCCTCGTACTGGTCGAAGAGCGGCGTCCGGCCGCGGGCGCGGCGGCCCGGGTGGGTGGGGCGGTCCTGCGAGGGGCTGGGCTGCGGGCGCTCGGGGACGGAGCTGGAGCGGGCGGAACTCCAGGCGTCGTCGGCATCCAGGTCGACGTGGCTGGTGGCGCGCGGGGCGACCGGGGCGGTGACGTAGGTGGGCAGCGGGACCGGGACGGGCTCCCAGCTGCCGGTGGCCGGGCGGCGGCGCTCCCGCTCGCGCTGCTGGTCGACCCACTCGGCGTGGTCGGTCTCCTCGACGAGGGCACGGGCGCCGGCGGTGTGCGGGGGCGCCGCCGGACGGGGCGGCTCGGGGGCGGCCTCGACGGCGTCAGCGTGGACGGCGGGCTGGTGGTCGGCGGCGGGCGGCTGGTCGGCCGCCTGGTGAGGGCGGGGTCGGCCCTCCCGCAGTCGTCGCGCTGCCGCCTCCGCCTTGCGCTGGTCCATGGTGAAGGTGAAACGGCGGCGCTCCTGGGCGCGCAGATAGACGATGTAGGCAGTCAGGAGCACGGCGGGAAGGGCGGGGGCCCAGAAGAAGGGCAGGCCGCCCACGGCCGCGGCGATGGCGCCGGCGGTGAAGGCGAGGAACAGCATGGTGATGGTGCGCCGGCGACGGGCCAGGACCTTGGCGCGCTTGGTGCGCTCGGCGAGCGAGGAGCGCGGCGGGGCGTCGTGCGCCCGGGTGGGGGTGTCGTCGGGGAGCGCCGGGGCCGGTGCGGGGTCGCCGAAGGACCGGTCGCCGGCCGGGTCGTCCAGCGCGTCCGGTTCCTGCTCGTCGCCGGCATCGTCGGCGGGGCGCGCCCCGCGCTCCTTGTCGTAGCGGCGCTGCATGGCCGCACGCCCGGACAGGAGCCGGATGGCCGTGCTGAAGCGCTCGGTGGGACGGGCCTCGTTGAGCTCGTCCTGCCTACGGAGCCACATCGGCACCAAATAGGCGGCCCAGGCCCCGACGATGACTGCGTAGATGAGGCCGCTGCTTCTCACAACTCACACGGTAGAGGGGTTTGCGTGGGGCCATCCGCCAATTGGGCCGGTGTGTCGCACGATCTGGCTGATATCTCGAACTTTTTTTGTGATTGTTGCGATGGGGTTGTGGTGAATGCGGGGACGACAGCGGTGTAATTCGAACATGCTTTTTATTTGTGGGGTGTGTCGGAGCGGCCGGTCGCCCCGGGTCGCCGGCTCCGCCAGCGGCTGAGAAGTCCCTCCGGCACTTCCTCCGCGGTCAGCGCGAAAACCGCGTGGTCGCGCCAGGCGCCGTCGATGTGGAGGTAGCGGGGGCGGATGCCTTCCTCGCGGAAGCCGAGTTTCTCCACGACGCGACGGCTGGGGATGTTTTCCGGCCGAATGCAGACCTCGATGCGGTGCAGTCCGACGGTGCGGAAACAGTGGTCGACGGCGAGCGCCACCGCGGTCGGCATGACGCCGCGGCCGGCGACTTCCTGGTCGACCCAGTAACCGATATGGCCCGAGCACATCGAGCCCCAGGTGATACCCGCGACGGTGAGTTGGCCGACGAGCCGGCCGCGGTATTCGACGACGAACGGCAGCATCCGGCCGGCGTGCGCCTCGGCCCGCAGATGGCGCACCATCTGCCGGAAGGTGGGGCGGTGCGGCACCGGGACACCGGGCGGGGCCGGCGGGACGGTCGCCTCCCAGGGGCGCAGCCAGTCGCGATTGCGGCGGTTGACCTCCCGCCAGGGGCGTTGGTCGCGCAGCCTTATGGGGCGGAGGGAGATCTCTCCGTCCGTCAGGACCACCGGCCAGGGCGTGTTCAGCTGGGGCTCCCGGAGGGACTGGGGTGGTCGCCGCCGCGGATCTGGTCGACGGCGTGCGGGAGGAGGTCGGCGAGGACGGCCAGGCCGTCGCGCACCCCACCGGTCGAGCCGGGGAGGTTGACGATCAGGGTGCGGCCGGCGACGCCCGCCAGGCCGCGGGAGAGGGCGGCGGTGGGGACCTTGGCGCGGCCGGCGGCGCGGATCGCCTCGGGGATGCCGGGGACCTCGTGGTCGAGGACCCTGCGGGTGGCCTCGGGGGTGCGGTCGGTGGGCGAGATGCCGGTGCCGCCGGTGGTCAGCACCACGTCGTAACCGGCGGCGACGGCGTCGCGCAGGGCGGCCTCCACCGGGTCGCCGTCGGGGACTACCCGCGGGCCGTCGACCGCGAAGCCCATGGCGGTCAGGCCCTCGACGAGCAGCGGGCCGCCCTTGTCCTCGTAGACGCCGGCGGCGGCACGGTTGGAGGCCGTGACCACCAGGGCGCGGGCGGGGCTCACGACCGGCTCCAGTCACCGGACTTGCCGCCGGTCTTCTCCTCGACCCGGACGTCGGAGATCACCGCGGCCTTGTCGACCGCCTTGACCATGTCGACGACGGTGAGCGCGGCGACCGACACGGCGGTCAGGGCCTCCATCTCGACGCCGGTGCGGTCGGTGGTCTTGACGGTGGCGGTGATCTCGACGGCCTCGTCGGTGACGGCGAGGTCGACCGTGACGCCGGAGACCGCGAGCGGGTGGCACAGCGGGATCAGTTCGGGGGTGCGCTTGGCGCCCATGATGCCGGCGATGCGGGCGGTGGAAAGGGCGTCGCCCTTGGGGACTCCCTCGCCGCGCAGCAGCTCGACGACGCGCGGTGCGACCAGCACCCGGCCGCGGGCACGGGCGGTCCGGGCGGTGACGTCCTTGCCCGAGACGTCGACCATGCGGGCCGCGCCGGCCGCGTCGAGATGGGTGAGGTGTTGCTGGCCGCTGCTCATCGTTCTCCCGCTCCATACTGCCGCCTGTGGGACGACACCGTACCCCCGGCCCCGGAGGGCCTCCGCTACGGGCCGTCCCGCCACCGGTGCTCCCGGTGGGCGTCAGTGCTGTCCGAGCGGGATGACCTCCACGGTGGCGTCCGCGGGGACCTCGGTGGCGTCCTCGGGGACGACGATCAGGGCGTCGGCGTGCGCCATCGCCTTGATGAGGTGGGAGCCGCTGCCGCCGACCGGGGTGACCGTGCCGGCCACCGGGTCGTAGGAGCCGCGGAGGAACTGCCGCCGGCCGCGGGGCGAGGAGCCGAGCGGCTCGGTGACGCGGGCGCGGGCGGTGCGGCGGTGCACCTCGGGGTGGCCCATCAGCGTGCGGATGACGGGGCGGACGAACAGTTCGAAGGAGACGTAGGAGCTGACCGGATTGCCGGGCAGGGCGAGCAGCGGGATGCGGTCGGGGCCGATCAGGCCGAAGCCCTGGGGCTTGCCGGGCTGCATGGCGAGCTTGCGGAACTCGACCCGGCCCTCGTCGCTGGAGAGGTCGGCCAGGGTCTCCTTGACGACGTCGTACGCGCCGACGCTGACGCCGCCGCTGGTGACCAGGACGTCGGCGCGGGCGTACTGGTCCTCCAGGGCGGCGCGCAGCGTCTTCGCGTCGTCGGCGACGGCGCCGACGCGGTAGGCGAGGGCGCCGGCCTCGCGGGCGGCGGCGGTGAGCTGGAAGCTGTTGGAGTCGTGGATCTGGCCGGGGCCCAACGGCTCGCCGGGCGGGACCAGTTCGCTGCCGGTGGAGAGCACCACGACCCGGGGGCGACGGTGGACCATGACGGTGTCCAGGCCGAGGGCGGCGAGCAGGCCGAGCTGGGTGGGGCCGAGGACGGTGCCGGCGGGCAGGGCCGGGTCGCCGGCCTGCGCGTCGCCGCCGGCCCGGCGGATGTGGGCGCCGGCGGCGGCCGGGCGGTGCACCCGGACCTCGCCGCCCGCGTCCTGCGGGGCGGCGCTGTGGGCGCGCATCGTGGCGGCCGGGCCCTGGCCGGTGCCGCCGTCGGTCCACTCGACGGGGACCACCGCGTCGGCGCCGGGCGGCACCGGGGCGCCGGTCATGATGCGGGCGGCCTGGCCGGGCCCGACGGTGGGGAGTTCACCACTGCCGGCGGCGACGTCGCCGATGACGGTGAGGGTGGCCGGGGACGCCTCGGTGGCGGCCGCGACGTCGGCGGCACGCACCGCGTAGCCGTCCATGGAGCTGTTGTCGAACGGCGGCAGCGGCAACGGGACGGTGAGGTCCTCGGCGAGGACGCAGCCCTGGGCGTCGAGGAGTTGCCGGGTGACCGGGGCCGGCGGGCGGAGCCGCGCCAGCACGTCGTCGAGGTGTTCGGCCACCGACCAGACGCGGTCAGGGTGGGAGGTCCGGTCGGTGGAGCCGTTCAACGTCCTACATCTCCTCGGTGACGTAACTGCGCAGCCAGGCCCGGAAGTCGGGCCCCAGGTCCTCACGTTCGCATGCCAGTCTGACAATGGCACGCAGATAGTCTCCGCGGTCGCCGGTGTCATAGCGGCGGCCCTTGAAGACCACACCGTGCACCGGCCCGCCCAGCTCGGGGTGGGCGGCCAGCACCTGGAGGGCGTCGGTGAGCTGGATCTCGCCGCCGCGACCGGGGTCGGTCTTGCGCAGCACCTCGAAGACGGCCGGGTCGAGGATGTAGCGGCCGATGATGGCGAGGTTGCTGGGCGCCTCGGCCGGTTCGGGCTTCTCGACCAGGTCGGAGACGGTGACCACGTCGTCGTCGCCGGTGGGGGCGGCGGCCGCGCAGCCGTAGAGGTGGATGTTGGCGGGATCAACCTCCATCAGGGCGATGACCGAGCCGCCGTGCTCCTCGCGGACCTCTATCATCCGGCGCAGCAGGGGGTCGCGGGGGTCGATGAGGTCGTCGCCCAGCAGGACCGCGAACGGCTGGTCGCCCACGTGCGGTGCGGCACACAGCACGGCGTGGCCCAGGCCCTTGGGGTTGCCCTGGCGGACGTAGTGGATGGTGGCCAGATCGCTGGATTCCAGGACCTTGGCGAGCCGGGACCCGTCGCCCTTGCGGTGCAGGGCTTCTTCGAGCTCGTAGTTGCGGTCGAAGTGGTCCTCCAGGGGACGCTTGTTCCGACCCGTCACCATGAGGACGTCGGAGAGTCCGGCCGCGGCTGCCTCCTCCACCACGTACTGGATGGCGGGCTTGTCGACGACCGGCAGCATTTCCTTGGGTGTGGCCTTGGTCGCCGGCAGGAACCGGGTGCCGAGCCCTGCTGCCGGGATGACAGCCTTGCTGATCCGTGCATGCGATGGGGTCATGCGCGACACCCTAACCGGACCGGACGGACCGATGATGAGCGTCCGGTTAAGAGATCATGAGAGCCCGAGCGAGGCCCACGGTGAGCGTTGAGCACGAGGAAAAGCGCAGGTTGCGGCGGGATCTCCTGGAGGTGAGGAGGGCGTTGCCGACCGATGTCGTCGCGGCCCGGGGCGCCGCGCTGGCCCGCCGGGTGCGGGAGCTGGACGAGCTGCGGGCGGTGTCCGCGAAGGGCGCCGCGGACAGCCCGCCGACCGTCGCCGCGTATGTGTCGATCGGCGGCGAACCGGACACCCGGGCGCTGATCGACGAGCTGCGGGCGGCCGGGGTGCGGGTGCTGCTGCCGGTGCTGCTGCCGGACAACGACCTGGACTGGGCGGTATACGAAGGGCCCGAGCGCCTGGTCCCGGCGGGCTGGGGGCTGCACGAGCCGGACGGGCCGCGGCTGACGCCGGAGGCCGTCACACAGGCGGATGTGGTGCTGCTGCCGGGGCTGGCCGTGGACCGGACGGGACTGCGGCTGGGCCGCGGCGGCGGCTCGTACGACCGGGTGCTGACCCGGCTGGAGCGGGCCGGGGGGCGGACGTCGCTGGTGGTGCTGGTCTACGACGACGAGGTGGTGGACGCGGTCCCGGCCGAGCCGCACGACCGCCGGGTGCACGCCGCGGTGACGCCATCGGGGGTGCACCGCTTCCGGCACTGACCGCTCGGTCCGCGGGGCGTCGACGTTTCACGTGAAACGCCGTCGGGCGGGCCGGAGGAGTCCGGCCCGCCCGACGCGGTGTGCTTCCGCCGCCCGTTACGGCGACAGGGTCAGGGTGTCCTGCCCGGCCTTCTTCACGGCGTCCTCGCTGAACGCCCAGGGCAGCAGCTCGCCCTTGGCCCACTTGTCGGTCTGGTCGTAGTAGTGGGCGTGGTAGGCGTGCCCGGAGGCGCCGGTGAGGTTGATCCAGCGGGACTTGTCGAGGTCGGCGAGGTTGACCACCATCCGCATGGACGGGACCCAGGTCACCTTGTAGCCGCCGGCGGCGTTCCAGCCGGTGGCGTCGACCGCGGCCTCGCCACCGCCGAGGTTCCAGGGCCCGCGGTTGAGCAGGTCCTGGAGGAAGCCCGGCCCGTCCTTGCCGAGGGTCTGGTTCTTGAGGTCCATCTGGTGCAGGCGGCCCCAGGCCCAGTTGTCGATGTTCTTGCCGAGCTTGGAGGTCAGCTCGTAGCGGGCGTCCTTCATGGCCTGGGCGAGGAGCTGGTCGCGGTTCTTCAGGCCGGGGTGGCCGGGCCGGTCCTCGGTCTTCCACCAGGCGTTGTTCGGGTCGTCGAGGATGTTCCGGACGACCTCGTACCAGCGGTCGCCGCCGTCGGGCTGGGCGGTGTCGCCGGCCCGCTGGCCGCACTCGCGGACCAGCTTGTCCTGGTCGTCGGCCGGGCCGGTGTCGCTGGCCGGGCGGACGTAGAGGCACTGGCCCTCGACGCGCAGTTCCTTGGGCATCTTGTTGCCGAAGGCGAGCTTGAGAGTGTTGCGCCAGACCGCGTTGAAGTAGGCGGCCGCGGCGGAGTCGGGCTCCTGGGTGAAGTCCCAGCCGTTGAGCAGCTGCTGGGCGTCACGGACGTACTTGTCCTGAATGTCGATCTTCGTCAGGTAGGGCGTCAGCAGACGGGCGATCTCGCTGCTGTTGTCCTTCTGGAAGGACTGCATGTCGTCGGTGGAGACCTTGCCGCCGTCCTTGATCTTGGACTCGATCAGGTCGCTGATCCGCTGGCTGCGGGCGCCGTAGCCCCAGTCCTTGGTGATCAGGTACGGGTACTTCTCGTTGATGATGGCCTGGTTGGCGGTGACGATGAAGCCGCGCTTGGGGTTGTACTCGTACGGCAGGGCGCTCTGCGGGACGTAGCCCTTCCACTGGTAGGCGGGGTCCCAGCCGGGCGCCGGGTAGGTGCCGTCGCCCTTGCCGCGGACCGGGATCTGTCCGGGGGCCTGGTAGCCGATGTTGCCCTTGGTGTCGGCGTAGATGAGGTTCTGCGAGGGGACCTCGAAGCCGGCCGCGGCCTTGCGGAAGCCCGTCCAGTCCTTGGCGCGGTCGAGTTCGAAGATGGCGTCCATGGACTTGCCGGGGGTCAGCGCGGTCCAGCGCAGCGAGACGGCGTAACCGTCGCCGCGGTCGGGGGCGCCGTCGGCGACCGGGGCGTCCTTGCCGACCCCGGCCAGCTCGTCGTCGCGGTCGGAGATGATCGGGCCGTTGTTGGTGGACCGGACGGTGATCTTGCGGCTCTCGCCGCCGGCGACCTTGATGGTCTCCTGGCGGGTGAGGAACGGCTGCTGCTTGCCGTCGTAGAGGTAGCCGTCGGCGTTGATCTTCTCCAGGTAGAGGTCGGTGACGTCGGCGCCCAGGTTGGTCATGCCCCAGGAGATGTCCTGGTTGTGGCCGATGACGACGCCGGGCATCCCGGAGAAGGTGAAGCCGGCCACGTCGTAGTTGCACTTGGGGCCGGTGGTGCGGCAGTGCAGGCCCATCTGGTACCAGAGCGAGGGCATCTGCGGTGCCAAGTGCGGGTCGTTGGCGAGCAGCGGCTTGCCGGTGGTGGTGTGCTCCCCGGAGACGACCCAGGAGTTGGAGCCGATGCCGTTGCCGTTGGGGCCGAGCAGCGCCGGGACCTGTTCGAGGGTCTTCGACAGCGAGGACAGCTGCGTCTGGATCCCGGTGGTGGCGCCGCGGGTGGAACGGGCGCCGGCCCCCGCGCCCGTGCCGCCGTTGCCGGTGCCGCCCGCGCCGGTGCCGGTGCCGGTGCCGCCCGTCCCGGTGCCGCCGGTGCTGGTGCCCTTGGGGTCGAACTCCTTGGTGGCCGGGTCGACGCTGCCCCCGTCGACGATCGGCCGGTTCCGCTGGTACGGGTACTCCGGGTAGAGCTGCGCGATCTGCTGCGGGGTGAACCGGCTGGTCATCAGGGACCGGTCGATCTCGTCCTGCATGTTGCCGCGCAGGTCCCAGGCCATCGCCTTGAGCCACGCCACCGAGTCGACCGGGGTCCAGGGCTCGGGCTTGTAGTCGTTGGTGAAGCCGAGCGCGGCGTACTCCAGGGAGAGCTCGGAGCCCTGGTGGTCCTTGAGATAGGCGTTGACACCGGCGGAGTACGCCTGGAGGTATTTCTTCGTGGTGGCCGAGAGCTTGGTGTCGTATTCCTTCTGCGCCACCTGGTGCCAGCCGAGGGTGCGCAGGAACTCGTCGCTCTTGACCTGGCTCGCGCCGAACATCTCGGAGAGCCGGCCGGCCGTCATGTGGCGGCGGACGTCCATCTCCCAGAAGCGATCCTGGGCCTGGACGTAGCCCTGGGCGCGGAAGAGGTCCTCGTCGGTGTCGGCGTAGATCTGCGGGATGCCGTTGGCGTCACGGACGACGTCCACCGGGTCGGTCAGGCCCGGGAGTTTGAGCGACCCCGTGGTCTCGGGGAAGGAGGCGCGAACAGTACTGACCCCCCAGTACGCGCCGAAGCCGATGCCCGCCACGAGCAGCAGCACGACCGTGAGCGCGACGAGGCGGCCGCGCCGCCCCTTCTTCTTTTTGGGAGCTGGACCGGACTTGTTGGCGGGCATCTCTGTCCTTCGAGGGGCAGGGTGGGAGTGCTGGAGCAACCATAGGCGCACCGGTTTGAGGACCCCTACGCGGAGTCACCGCCGAGCACATTAAACTTTCAAGCAATGGTAAATTGTTAGGGTCAGTAACTAGATACAGTAAGGACACCCACCCCATCCCGACCGAGGCGCGAGGAAGGATCAGCTCCTGACTGTCGAACACCTCAACGAACTCCTGCTGATCTGCTCACTCGTACTGCTCGTCGCAGTCGCCGCGGTACGGCTCTCCTCGCGCAGCGGGCTCCCCAGCCTGCTCATCTACCTGGGGATAGGCATCGCGATGGGGCAGGACGGCGTCGGCGGCGTCATCTTCGACAACGCCGAACTGACCCAACTCCTCGGCTACGCCGCCCTGGTGGTGATCCTCGCCGAGGGCGGCCTGGGCACCAAGTGGAAGGAGATCAAACCAGCCCTGCCCCAAGCCGCGATGCTCTCGACGGTCGGCGTCGCGGTGAGCGTGGGGGTCACCGCGGCCGGCGCGCACTACCTCGCCGGACTCGAATGGCGCCAGGCGCTGCTGATCGGCGCGGTGGTCTCGTCCACGGACGCCGCGGCCGTCTTCTCCGTGCTGCGCAGCGTGCCCCTGCCGTCCCGTCTGACGGGTGTCCTGGAAGCCGAGTCCGGCTTCAACGACGCCCCGGTGGTCATCCTCGTCGTGGCCTTCTCCACCGCGGGGCCGATCGAACACTGGTACGTCCTGCTCGGCGAGATAGCGCTGGAGCTGGCGATCGGCGCCGCCATCGGCCTGGCCATCGGCTGGATCGGCGCGTACGGCATGCGGCACGTGGCACTGCCCGCCTCCGGCCTCTACCCGATCGCGGTGATGGCCATCGCGGTCTCCGCCTACGCGGCCGGCGCGCTGGCGCACGGTTCCGGCTTCCTCGCCGTCTACCTGGCCGCGGTCGTCCTCGGCAACGCCAAGCTGCCGCACGCCCCGGCCACCCGCGGTTTCGCCGAGGGGGTCGGCTGGATCGGCCAGATCGGCATGTTCGTCCTGCTGGGCCTGCTGGTCACCCCGCACAACCTGCTCGACGACATCGTGCCCGCGCTGCTCATCGGCATGATCCTGACGCTGGTCGCCCGCCCGCTGTCCGTCTTCTCCTCGCTGCTGCCCTTCCGGGTGCCGTGGCAGGAGAAGACCCTGCTGTCCTGGGCCGGGTTGCGCGGCGCGGTGCCGATCGTGCTGGCCACCATCCCGATGGTGGGCGACGTCCCCGGCAGCGAGACGGTCTTCAACATCGTCTTCGTCCTGGTCGTGGTCTACACCCTGATCCAGGGCCCGACGCTGCCGTGGCTGGCCCGGCGGCTGCGGCTCGGCGAGGGCGAGGAGCCCGCCGACCTGGGCATCGAGTCGGCCCCGCTGGAGCGACTGCGCGGCCATCTGCTGTCCACGTCCATAGGCCCCACCTCCCTCATGCACGGCGTGGAGGTCGGCGAGCTGCGGATGCCGGCGGGCGCCGCGGTCACCCTCGTCGTCCGGGACGGCACCAGCTTCGTACCCTCCCCGACGACCGTGCTGCGGCGCGGCGACGAGCTGCTGGTGGTGGCCACCGACCCGGTGCGGGACGCGGCCGAGCGGCGGCTGCAGGCGGTGTCCCAGGGCGGCAAGCTGGCCGGCTGGCTGGGGACCGGCGCGCCGCAGCAGCCCCAGGAGAAGCGCGGCCGGCGGCGCGAAGTGGGGTGAGGCGGCGGGCTCCGGGCCGCCCGCACCCGCGCACGCGCCGCCCGGCTTGCCCGGCCGGACGCCGAATGTGCGCTATCTCTCCAGAGATACCAAGGAAAACTGCGTGAAGCCCTGGTTAATCCCAGGGCTTCATTGCATCCGACCTGTACAATCAAGAAGGAAATTTGTACGGATCACGAACCAACTCTGCCTGACGCAGAGCTGGCGCGACCGCTCGGCGGCCGCGGTCCCCTGCCACACGCAGCCACCTCTCCCGGGTGCGGACCACGCGGTATCACTCGGTCCTGCGCGAGAGGACAGCTCTCGGCGCGTACCCGTGACGACCTCGCGGGGCAGCGCTACCAGGCGGCAGAAAGGCCCGGCCGTGGCATCCGCGGTCAAGGACTCCCGTCCCGGTTACGGTCAACTGTTGCGCACGCCCGGCGCATGGACCTTCGTGTTGCCCGGCTTTCTGGCCCGGCAGCCGTTCGCGATGCTGACGATCGGCATCGTCCTGCTCGTCCAGTCCACCACCGGCTCCTACGGCACCGCCGGCGCGGTCTCCGCCGCCACCGGCGTCTCGATGGCGCTGTTCGCCCCGCAGAGCGGCAAGCTCGCCGACCGGTTCGGTCAGCGCACGGTGCTGATCCCCGGCATCCTGGTGCACGTCGCCGGCGTCTCCGCCCTGATCGCCCTGGCCCTCGCCCACGCCCCCCTGTGGGCGCTGCTCGCCGTCGCCGTCCCCACGGGCGCCTCGACGCCGCAGGTCGGCCCGATGGTGCGGGCCCGCTGGGCGACGAAGCTGGGCGGCAGCCCGCTGATGCCCACCGCCGCCGCCTTCGAGTCGGTGACCGACGAGTTCACCTTCGTCGTCGGTCCGGTGCTGGCGACCGCGCTGTGCACCGGCATCCACCCGGCCGCCGGCCTGGTCGCCGAGGCCGTGCTGACGCTGGCCGGCGGCCTGCTGTTCGCCTCCCAGCGGCGCACCCAGCCGCCCGTACACCGCGGCTCGTCCGACGACCAGCCGCGCGTCTCCGCGCTGTCCGTCCCCGGCGTGCGCGTGCTGATCGTGGCGTTCCTCGGCATCGGCTCGGTCTTCGGCGGCATGCAGGTCTCGCTGACCGCGCTCACCGAGCACATCGGAGCACCCGGCATCAACGGCGTCCTCTACGGGATCTTCGCGGGCGGCAACATGCTCGCCGGCATCGCCTGCGGCGCGATCGCCTGGAAGGTCGGCCCGCGCCGCCGGCTGCTGGTCGCCTACGGGCTGCTGGCGCTGGCCACCACCCCGCTGTGGGCCGTGACCTCGGTCCCGCTGCTGGGCGCCGTCGGCCTGGTCGTCGGCCTGTGCATCGCCCCGGCGCTGATCACCGGCTACACCCTCGTCGAGTCCCTGGTCCCGGCCACCGCCCGGACCGAGGCGTTCACCTGGCTGACCGGCGCGGTGGCGCTGGGCCAGGCGGCCGCGGCCACCGCCGCCGGCCAGCTGGCGGACCGCTTCGGCCCGAGCTCCGGCTTCCTGGTGCCGCTGGCCGGCACGGCGCTGGCCCTGGTGGTGCTGCTCTCCCTGCGGGCCTACCTGGCGCCCCGGCCCTCGAAGGTGGTCACCGGGTCGGCGACTGGCGCCGACACCGGCGCCGAGGCCCCCGCGGAGACCGTCGCCGACGAGCGGGAACGCGAGCTGAGCCGCGCCTGAACGAGCGTGGAACCGGGTCCGGTGCCGGGCGTGGAGTCGGTCACCGTGCGGCGTTCACGGTGGACTGATCCGCCGGAATACTGCAAGATGGAGCGTCGTTAGCACTCAATGAGTGAGAGTGCCAGGAGGAAGTCAAGTGCCGACCTACCAGTACCAGTGCACCGCGTGCGGCGAGGGCCTTGAGGCCGTGCAGAAGTTCACCGACGACGCGCTCACCGAGTGCCCCAGCTGCAACGGACGCCTCAAGAAGGTGTTCTCGGCGGTCGGCATCGTCTTCAAGGGCTCCGGCTTCTACCGCAACGACAGCCGCGGCTCGTCGTCCAGCAGCAGCCCTGCCGGCAGCTCCACGTCGTCGAGCGGCTCCACCTCCTCGACGTCCTCGTCCTCGGCGCCCTCCTCGACCTCGTCCTCGACGTCGTCCGCCTCGTCCTCGGACAGCAAGTCGACGGCCTCGGCGAGCACCGGCTCCGCCGCCTGACCTGCGCCGACGGTCGGCCGCACCGCGGCACCGGCCATCGGACCTCCGGGCCCCGCCACTCCCCACCAGGGAGCGGCGGGGCCCGCCGCGTTTCCCGGCCCGCAGCTGATCCACCGGGTCACCGGCGGGCCGCCGTCGCGCCCCGATAGTGTGACCGCATGGCTGACGCGGAGATTGGCGTTATCGGCGGGTCGGGGTTCTACTCCTTCCTGGACGACGTGACCGAGATCACTGTGGACACCCCCTACGGGCGCCCCAGCGATTCCCTGTTCCTCGGCGAGGTTGCCGGCCGTTCGGTCGCCTTCCTGCCCCGGCACGGCCGCGGGCATCACCTGCCGCCGCACGGCATCAACTACCGCGCCAACCTCTGGGCGCTGCGCTCCGTCGGCGTGCGGCAGGTCCTCGGGCCGTGCGCGGTGGGCGGACTGCGACCCGAGTACGGCCCCGGCACGCTGCTCGTCCCCGATCAGCTCGTGGACCGCACCAAGTCCCGCGCCCAGTCGTACTTCGACGGCGTACCGCGCCCGGACGGCAGCGTTCCCAACGTCGTCCACCTGACCTTCGCCGACCCGTACTGCCCCGCCGGCCGCGAGGCCGCCCTCGCCGCGGCCCGCGGCCGGGACTGGGAGCCGGTCGACGGCGGCACCCTCGTGGTGATCGAGGGCCCGCGCTTCTCCACCCGCGCCGAGTCGCGCTGGCACGCCGCCCAGGGCTGGTCGGTGGTCGGCATGACCGGCCACCCCGAGGCCGTCCTGGCCCGCGAGTTGAGCCTGTGCTACACCTCGCTGACCCTGGTCACCGACCTGGACGCGGGCACCGAGACCGGCGAGGGCGTCTCCCACGAGGAGGTCCTCAAGGTCTTCGGCGAGAACATCAGCCGGCTGCGCGAGGTCCTCTTCGACACCGTCGCCGCGCTGCCCGCCACCACCGAACGCGCCTGCCTGTGCACGGACGCGCACCAGGGGTGGGATCTGGGGATAGAGCTGCCGTAGCGGCCGGGGGGGGGCGGCCTCCGCAGGGGCGGGGCCGGCCTTCGTCGGGGCGGGGCGGCGGCTGCCGCCCCCCTGCCGGGTGACGGAGTTGTCCACAACCGCGGGGCCGTCCACAGGCCGGAGCGGGCCGCGGCGAAGTGCGGCACGGTGGTGATCGCCGGGTCCGAACGCCGGTCCCGCTTTCCGCACCACAGGCGGTGACGACCATGCCCTCCCCCACCCCGACCCCGTCCCTTCCCGCACCCCCGCGGTGTGAAGTGCCCCACTTCGTCCCCGTCCGCCCGGGTGGCGTCCGCACCCGATGGCGCGCGGCGGGACGCCGGCGCCTGCTCGCCGCCGCGCTGGCAACGACCGCCGCAGCACTGGCCACCGGCCTGACGCACGGCCCCGCCCGCACCGCGTCCGCCCCCGTCGCCCACCCCGCCGCGGCGGAGTGCGGGGAGCGATGACGATGCCGGGTACGCGTCAAGATCGAGTGGCGTCTCCCGCTCCGGGCCGCGAGACTTCTCCGAGTGGCGGGGCACCTGCCGCGCGCCCGTCACGAGGGCGCGCCCGCACCACCGATACCGATGCCGCTATCGGCACCGCCGCACCCATCACCGCCGCGAGGACTCCACCGAGCGGCCGGGTCCGCCGTTCCCCGGCGGCTCCCCGATCCCGCCCGGCCTCGCCTCCGCCTCCTGCGATCCGGCCTCGGCACGGTCCGGTCCCCCCGGTCCGTCGCTCCCGGCCGGCCATCCGCACTGACGCTCTGGTCGATCGCCGGTTCGTGTTGCGTGATTGGACACCCGCGCCCCGCCCTGCCGTAAGTTGCGGTGCTGATTGTCGGTGCACCGTCCAGAGCAAGCGTGGAAAGAGGCTGTCAGGTGAGCGAGAACAAGAGCGTCCTCCAGGGGTTCAAGGACTTCCTGATGCGCGGCAACGTCATCGAACTCGCGGTGGCGGTCGTCGTCGGTGCGGCGTTCACGAGCATCGTCAACGCGGTCGTCAAGGGCGTCATCAACCCGATCGTCGGCGCCTTCGGCTCGCAGAACCTCGACAACTACCAGACCTGCCTCAGCACCTGCTCGGTGGACAAGAAGACCGGCCTGTACGTGGACGGCATCTACGTCCTGTGGGGCTCGGTGCTCAGCGCGGCGCTGACCTTCCTGATCACCGCGGGCGTCGTCTACTTCCTCATGATCCTGCCGATGAACAAGTGGAAGGCCCGTCAGGACGCCAAGAAGCCGGCCGAGGACGCTCCGGCGGCCCCGACCGAGATCGAACTGCTCACCGAGATCCGGGACGCCCTGATCGCCCAGCGCAACGGCACCTCGGCCGTTCCCGGGGCGGCCGCGGCGGCCATCATCACGCAGAAGACCCAGCAGTAGCGGGCGCTCCGGCCGGCCCTCGCCGCCCCGTCGCCTCGCTCAGAGGTGGTGGGGCGGCTTTTCGTCGAGGAAGCGGGCCAGGTCGGCGGCGCTGCCCGCGGCGGTCGGCCGCTCGCCCCAACCGCGGTCGGTGTCGTCCGCGGACTGCTGGCTCAGCGGGTCGTCGAAGATCAGGGCCGCGGCGCTGACGGCCGCGGGCCGCGCGGCGGCCGCGGGCGCCGGGGACGCGTCCTGGGCGGGGGTGTCCCGACTGCCCCGGGCGGTCGGCTCGGGCTCGGGCTGCGACTGGGAGGTGGTGCTCACCTCTTCAGGGTACGGGCGGGACCGCACGGCACGAGCGGCACACCGCTGTCCGACCCTGACCCCTCGGACAGGCCCTAGGAACCCCGGCCGCCGTTCTCGTGGGTCGGTATCGGGTGGGGGCGGTGCGCAGTGTGCGGGCGGGTGGGCGGCCCGTGCTCGGCGCGCCCCCGCCCGACCGGCCGCCCGCGCTCGGAACCGGGGAGCGGCAGGGGGTGCGGGTGGGGGTGATGACCACGGGCGTTGCGGTGCGACATGGCTACCGGGCTTCCGTAGGGGACGGGAAGGCCCACGCTAGGAGCGCCCGCGGCGCACGGCCCGTCGGGTGGTGCAGCGGAGTGGTTCGCGCGGGGGTCAGTCCTCGGCGAGCTCCTCGTGCCACCACCGGTCGCGGCCGGGCCTCCAGGAGACCGGGCGCGAGCAGCGGTTGACCACCAGCACGGTGTGCGGCAGGCGGCTCGCGTCGACGGCGGCGCTCCGCGCCAGCGCATGGTCCAGGACCGGCTTCACCGGCCGCACGGACCCGTCCCAGAACGCCGCGTCCGCCGTGATCAGCACCCGGGCTCCCGACTCCCGTAGGCGTGCGGCGAGTTCGGGGATGGTCAGCGACACCGGCAGCGTGGTGCGTATCGCGTCCAGTCTGCCGCAGGCGAGGGTGGCGATCACCGACTCGGGCACCAGCGGCAGGTGCACCGCGACCCGGTCGCCGGCCCGCACCCCGAGGCGGGTGAGCGCCGCCGCCGCGCGTGCGGCCTGATCCAGGAGCATGCCGTGCGTCAGCTCTTCTAAGCGGCCCGGCTCCCCGCTCCAGGTAAGGGCGATCTGCGACGCATCGGGCCCTTGCACGTCCCGGTCGTCCTCTGCCTGCTCTGAGATCACACTGCGCAACATGCGCATCAGCATGGCGAGCGGCGATCAACGTTCGCTGAACATCCGCTGTACGGCCACCTCGGCTCCGTACGGCTCCACGGGGCCGGTGACCGGCCTCTTCTCGCATCCCGCACGGTAGCGCGGCACGCTCACGCCTCTTCCTGCCCCGGTCCGGTGCACTTCATCCCTCGGGGGATCTCCGCGCTCTGCGCGCCGGCGCCGCCGGTGCCGTTCCCGGGGGCGGCGCAGGGCGTGGACGGCCGGCGAGGGGGAGGGCCGGGAGCCCTCCCCCGGGGTCAGGCGGCCTCGGCGTACGCGGCGTATCCGCCGGACACGTCGCTCACCTCGGCGAAGCCGTGGGCCTCCAGGAGCGCCGCGGCGATCACCGAGCGGTTACCGCTGCGGCAGTAGAGGATGACCGGGCGGGCGGGGTCCAGTTCGTCGAGCCGGTCGAGCAGCGCGGCCAGCGGGATGTTGCGGGCGCCGGGCAGCGCGCCCGTCGCGTACTCGGCCGGATTGCGGACGTCGATCAGCTGGGCGCCGGCCACGGGGTCCAGCGGCAGGCGTGCGAGCAGGTCGGAGACGTGCAGGCGGTTGCTGCGGCGGGTGAGTTCGGGGGCGCCCGCCAGGACGCCGGCGGGGTCGGGGAGATGGCCGAGGACCCGGTCGTAGCCGATGCGGCCGAGGCGGAGGCGGGCCTCGTGCTCCGTTCCGGGGGCGGCGAGGAGGACGATCGGGGTGCCGGGGGCCACCACGCTGCCGGCGTACTCCGCGAACCGGGTGTCCAGTCCGGCGTTCAGGGAGCCGACGAGGTGGGCGCGGGCGTAGTCGGCGGCCGGGCGGCAGTCGAGCAGGGCGGCGCCGTGTTCGTCGCGGGCGGCGAGCGCCTCGTCCAGGGTGAGCTCGGCGGGCGGGGCCGGGTCCCGTAGGGGGTGGCCGTCGCGGTTGAGGGCCGCGTCGTGCGCGAAGTAGCCGGGGGTGGCGGGCTGTTCGGCGGTGACCAGTCGGACGAAGGCGTCCTGCGTCATGGGCTGGAGCGCGTAGTTGAGGCGGCGCTGGTCGCCGAGGGTGGAGCTGGTCTCGGTGGAGATGCTGCGACCGCAGGCGGAACCGGCGCCGTGGGCGGGAAAGATCCGGGTCGCGTCCGGGAGGGGCAGCAGTTTGGTGTGCAGGGAACGGTAGAGGCGCGCGGCCATGTCCTGCGGGGAGTGTCCGGCGGCGGAGAGCAGATCGGGGCGGCCGACGTCGCCGATGAAGAGGGTGTCGCCGGTCAGCACGCCGAACGGCTCGTCGTCGGGGTTCTCCCGGACGACCAGGCAGATGGATTCCAGGGTGTGGCCGGGGGTGGCGAGGACCGTGAGGGTCACCCCGGACTCCGCCCCGGCGCGGGTTTCCGGATCGGCGCCCAGGCAGATGCGTTCGCCGTCGTGTAACCGCCGTATCGGGAAGCCGGTTTCGGCGGCGGCGCCGAAGGCGATCTCGGCTCCGGTGGCCCGGGCCGTCTCCAGGTGGCCGGAGAGGAAGTCGGCGTGAACGTGGGTCTCGATGACGAGTTCGATGCGCAGGCCGGCCGCTTCGGCGTCGGCCAGGTACTCGTCGATGTCGCGGCGCGGGTCGACGAGAACGGCGCGTCCGGTGCGCTGATCGCCGATCAGATACGACGCCTGGGACAGGCAGTCGAGGTAGTACTGCGCGAAGTGCACGGTCGGGCCTCCAGGGGTGCGCGGCGCCCGTGAGCGGCGGGTCGGCCCGCTCGGGCTGGGAGCGTGGGCGGCTGAATGCACCGTGCATATCGCTCCGTTGTGCGGATGCACGGATGTACGTACATTAAGTACCCGGCCGGCAGGGGACAAGCTGAGCCCCCCCGCAGGCCGGACGACGGACGAGAGGACCGACATGACGCCGCCCCAGCCCGAACCACCGGGCGCGCACGGCCGGATGAGCCCGCACGGCGCCGACGGCGACCACACTCCTTACGGGCCGCGCCCGTTGGACCGCGGCAACCCGCTGCCCCTGTGGGCGCAGCTGCTGGCCGATCTGCGCCGCCGGATGGAAGCCGGGGCGTTCACCGAGGAGTTCCCGGCCGAGCACCGGCTGACGGGCGAGTACGAGGTCAGCCGGCACACCGTCCGGGAGGCGCTGCGCAAACTGCGCGCCGACGGCCTGGTGATCGCCGAGCGCGGGCGCGCCAGCCGCCTCGACGCCCGCCGCATACAGCAGCCGCTCGGCTCCCTCTACAGCCTCTTCCGCGACCTGGAGGCCCAGGGTGTGGAGCAGCGCAGCGAGGTGTTGCGGCTGGAGCGGACCGCGGACGCGACGGTCGCCGGCCACCTGGGGCTGGTCCCGGACGCACCCCTGGTCGTCCTGGAACGGCTGCGGCTCGCGGACGGCGAGCCGCTCGCCCACGACACCGCGTATCTCCCGGCGGACCTCGCCGAGCCGCTGCTGGCGACCGATTTCGGACACACCGCCCTCTACGGCGAACTGTCCCGGCGCTGCGGGGTGAAGGTGAACGGCGGGCAGGAGCGGATCGTTCCGTTCCTGCCGGACATCCGGCAGGCGTGGCTGCTCGGACTGGCCGACCGGGAGGCGGCGTTCGCCATCGAACGGGTCGGGCGGGCCGGGGAGCGGCCGGTGGAGTGGCGCGAGACGGTGGTCCGCGGCGATCGCTTCGCGTTCGTCGCCGAGTGGTCCGATGCCAGCCGGGCGGTCGCCCTCGCGCCGCGCGCCGCGGCGCCGTCCGCGTAGCCGGCCGCCGTGTCCGTTCTCATAGCCGTGACGGCGCTGCCCTGCGGGCTGCTGATCGGGCTGCTGCTGGGTGCGCTCGGCGGCGGCGGTTCGGTGCTGGCGGTGCCGGCGCTGGTCTATCTGCTGGGGCAGTCCCCGCACGCGGCGACGGCGGGGGCCCTGGTGGTCGTCGCGGTCGGTGCGGTCAGCGGTCTGGTCTGCCACGCCCGTGCGGGCCGGGTCCGCTGGGTCGCGGGCGCGGCGTTCGGCGCCCTGGGCACCGCGGGCAGCTTCACCGGCTCCCGTTGGAGCGCGTCCGTGAACCCCGGTGTCCTGATGGCGGCGTTCTCGGGGCTGATGCTGGTGGTGGCGGTGGGGATGGTGATGCGCGGCAATCGTGGCGACCGCGACGGTCGACGGGCTGCCGCGGAGGAGACGGGGGCCGTGGCGGCGGCGCCGGCAGCGGGGGCAGCGGGGCTGGTAAGGCCGGCGGAGCCCGAGAGGTCAAGAAGACCAGAAAGGTCGGAGAGATCGGAGAGGCCGGAGGGCCCGGAGAGGCCACAGGAGCGGGCGACGTGGGCGGTGTCCTTATGGGACGCGGTGCGCACGTCCTCGGGGCGGCGCACCGCCGCGCGTGCCTCCCGCGGCTCCGGGGCCGGCTCCCACCGCACCCGGCCGCTCCGTACCGTCGTGACGGCCTCCGCGGTGGGGCTGCTGACCGGCTTCTTCGGGGTGGGCGGCGGCTTCGTCGTCGTACCGGCCCTCACCCTCGTCCTCGGCCTGGAGATGCCGGTCGCCGTCGGCACCTCGCTGCTGGTGATACTGATCAACTCCGGTGCCGCGCTGGCCACCCGGGCCGGCACCGGGTCCCTGGACTGGCCCCTGCTGGCCACCCTCGCGGCCTGTGCCGCGGCCGGCAGCAGCCTCGGCAACCGCCTGGCCGGCCGCCTGCGCCCGCAGACCCTCACCACCTCCTTCGCCGCCCTCGTCACCGTCCTGGCCCTGGCCATGGCGGCCACCACACTGCCCAGCCTCTGACCACCGGGACCTTCAGCGTCTCTTGCGCCTCTCGCCTCTCTCGTACCTCTCGCACCTCTCGGATCCCTCGTACCTCTCGCATCTTTTGCACCCCGTATCTCTCGTCGTCCCGTATAGCCTCCACATCGCCCATAACCCCCGTAACGTCCCTATCCCGCCCAGGAGTCAGGAGAACCGCATGACCCGGCCCGCAACCGGCGCGGAATCCGCGCCCAGCGCCGCCCCCGCCCCCGCCCACCACCAGATCCTGATCGTCGGCGGCGGCACCGCGGGCATCACCGTCGCCGCCCGGTTACGCCGTGCCGGCCTCCGTGACATCGCCCTGCTGGAGCCCGCCGAGACGCACTGGTACCAGCCGCTGTGGACCCTGGTCGGCGGCGGCCAGGCGCCGCTGCGGGCCGCGCTGCGCCCCGAGGCCGAGGTCATCCCGCCCGGCGTGCGCTGGCTGCGCGAGCGCGCCACCGCCGTCGACCCGGTGGCCCGTACGGTCAGCACCGCCACCGGCCGGGTGTTCTCCTACGGGCGGCTGGTGCTGGCGCCCGGTCTGAGCCTCGACTGGGACGGCGTGCCGGGGCTGGCGTCGGCCGTCGGACACGACGGGGTGAGCAGCAACTACCGGGCCGATCTCGCGCCGTACACCTGGGAGTTGATCCGCCGGATGCGGAGCGGTACGGCCGTGTTCACCATGCCGTCCGGGCCGGTCAAGTGCGGCGGGGCGCCGCAGAAGATCGCGTACCTGGCCGCCGACCACTGGCGCAAGCGCGGCGTCCTGGGCAACATCCGCACGATTCTCGCCCTCCCGGAACCCACCCTCTTCAAGGTGCCGGTCTTCGCCCGGGCCCTGGAGCAGACCGCCCGCCGCTACGGCATAGAGGTACGCCTCCAGACCGAACTGACCCGTCTGGACGGCCCGGAGCGCGCGGCCGTCCTCACCGACCACGCCACCGGCCGCGCCGAGACCGTCCACTACGACCTGCTGCACGCGGTGCCGCCGCAGCACGCCCCGCGGTGGCTCGCCGACGGCCCGCTGGCCGACCCGGGCTCCCCCCACGGGTACGTCAAGACGGACCCGCACACCCTCCGGAACCCTGATTTTCCCGAGGTGTTCGCCCTGGGGGACGTGGCGCACCTCCCGACGTCCAAGACGGGTGCCGCCGTGCGCAAGCAGGCCCCGGTGCTCGTCACCAACCTCCTCGCCGGCCTCCGCGGGCGCCCCGCCACGGCCCGCTACGACGGCTACACCTCCTGCCCCCTGGTCACGGCCCGGCACAAGATGCTGCTCGCCGAGTTCGACTACGACCTCCGCCCCGCCCCCTCGTTCCCGTTCCTCGACACCACCCGGGAACGCACCGACATGTGGTTCCTCAAGCGCTACGGCCTGCCGCAGCTCTACTTCCAGGGGATGTTGAAGGGACGGGCGTAGGAGCGGGCGTGCGGACGGTGGAGGGGCGGTGGAGGCGGCAACCCGCGCCCCGCTCCTCCCCCACCGCCCCGGCCCGGCTACGCCGCCGCGTCCCCCTCCACCGCGTCCGCCACCACGCACCCCACGTTGTCCGGCGCGCCCGCCTCATGGGTGCGCCGGACCAGGTCGGCGACGGCCTGCTGCGGGGTGGCCGCGCCGGCGAGGGCCTCCTGGATCGCCTCGGGCGGGACGACGCCGGCCAGGCCGTCGGTGCAGAGCAGATAGCGCTCACCGGGGCGGACCTCCAGCAGTTGCAGGTCCGGGGCGAAGTCGGCGCCGCCGCCCAGCGAGCGCAGGAGCTGCGCGCGCTGCGGGTGCGACGGGGCCTCCTCGGGCGTGAGCCGGCCCTCGTCGATGAGGGACTGCACCAGGCTGTGGTCGTGGGTGATGCGGAAGAGCCCGGAGTCCCGCAGGACGTACGCCCGCGAGTCCCCGATGTGCAGCAGCCCCAGCCGGGAACCGGAGCGCAGCAGGGCGGTCAGGGTGCTGCCGGTCTCCTCGCCGGCCGACCGCGCGGCACGGTGGGCGTGCAGGGCCGCCTCCTCCAGGACGGCCAGCAGGTCGGCCGAGGTCAGGTCCACGTCCTCCAGGACCTTGAGCGCCTCGATGGCGGCGGTGGCGGCCGGGGCCCCACCGGGGCCGTAGCCGTCGGCCACCGCCAGCAGACGCGGGCCGGCGTAGGCCGCGTCCTGTTGGACGGCGCGCACCAGTCCCTGATCCGTCAGGGCGGCGCAGCGCATCGCCAACGAGGCCGTGGGGTCGGTGGGTTCGGTCATCATGGTGTCCTTCCGTTCCAACTGGTCCACGAGAAAGGCGGCCAAGTCCCGGCGGGCCGCGACGTCGGCCTCGACCTGCGCCCAGTACGCCGCGACCGCCCCGGCCGCGGCGCCCGGCGCCAGCTCGCACACCTCGCGGATGCGGGCCAGCGGCATGCCGAGCCGGCGCAGCCAGGCGACCAGCCGGGCGCGCTCCAACTGGGCCGGGGCGTAATGGCGGTAGCCGCTGCAGGGGTCGACGTGGACGGGGGTCAGCAGACCGAGCTCGTCATACAGGCGCAGCGCCTTCGGCGAGAGCCGGGACGCCCGTGCGAACGCCCCGATCGTCAGCAGTTCCCCGTCCGCGCCGTCCACCCCGTCCACTGCGTCCATCCCGTCCTGTCCCCGTTCACCGCGGGCTCCGCCGCGCTCCGTCATCGGCGGTCCGGCACCCGCCGCCGACGGCACCGCGTGCGCCCCCGGCGGACGGCGTCCGCCCTCCTCGTGCCGGGCACCGCGCCCGGCCCCACCGATGCTGGGCCTTCCCCCAGGGACAAGGTCAAAGGGCCCGGACGGCCGCCAGGTACCGGCCGGGCCACCGGCCCCGGAGCCGCCCCGCCGCGCCCCGACGACGCCCCGCCTGCTTCCCGCTACTTCCCTCCCAGCCGGCTCAGCGCCGCGACCGTCAGCGCCTGCACTCCCGTGGCGAGCGTCGGCCGCGCGACCGGCACGAACCGCGGCGAGTGGTTGGAGGGGATGTCCTGGGCCAGCCGCCCGGCGGCCAGCGCGGCACGGAACTCGTCCGGATCCCAGCCGCCCAACCACCAGTAGTACAGGGGCGCCTCCGCGGCGCTCGCCAGTAGTCCCGCGTCCTCGCTGCCGGTCGCCGGCTCGTACGCGAACACCCGCTGCTCGCCGAAGAACCGGGTGAAGTCCTCGTTGACCCCGGTCAGCACCGCCGTGTCGTTGACCGTCACCGGGAAGGAGTCGATGATCTTCATCTCCGGCTCCCGGGGCGCGTCGGACGCCGCCGCCTCGGCCCGCGCGATCCGGTCGACGGCGGCCAGCACGGCGGTCCGCACGTTCGGGTCGAAGCTGCGGACGCTGAGCCGTACGACGGCCCGGTCCGGGATCACGTTGGCGGTGTCCCCGGCGTGGAACGCGCCGACCGTGACCACCGCCCGCTCCTTCGCGGCGATCTCCCGCGAGACCACCGACTGCACCCGCTGCACGAACGCCGACGCCATCAGGATCGGGTCCACCGTCGTCTCCGGCCGCGACCCGTGGCCGCCGGTCCCGTGGAAGGTGATCTCCAGGCTGTCCGCGGCGGCCATGCAGGCGCCCGGACAGTACGCGATCAGCCCCGCGCCGAACGGGGCGACGTGCTGCGCCAGCACCACATCGGGCGTGGGCACCAACTCCTTGCTGTAGAGGCCGTCGTCGAGCATGGCGCGGGCGCCGTTGCCGGCCTCCTCGGCCGGCTGGAAGAGCACCACCAGCGTTCCCGACCAGCGGTCGCGCCCCGCGGCGAGCAGGTCTGCGGCGCCCAGCAGGCACGTGACGTGGACGTCGTGCCCGCAGGCGTGCATCCGGCCCGGGACGGTGGAGGCGTACGGCACCGAGGAGTTCTCGCTGACCGGCAGCGCGTCCATGTCGGCCCGCAGCAGGACCACGGGGCCCGGGCCGTTGCTCAGCACCCCGGTGACGCCGGTGCCGCCGATGCCGGTCGTGACGTCGTAGCCGTACGCGGTCAGCCGGTGGGCCGCCTCCGCGGCCGTACGGGTCTCCTGGAAGGCCAGTTCGGGGTGACGGTGCAGATCTTCGTAGAGCGCCACGAGGTCCGCGAGGCGGTCGTCGAGCGGTTCCAGGACGGACGAGGGGAAGGGGATGTCACTGTCGCTCATATGCGCATTCGACCATGCGCGGGCGCCGCCGTCTGCCCCTCGGCGTGCCCGGTTCCGCCGCCGGCTCCGGGCGCGTTCCGTGCCCCTTCGCGCCCGGTTTCGTCCGCGCCCGCCGGGCCGCCCTCCTGGCCGGTACGCAGCGGGTCGCCGCCCCTCCCCCCGTGACACCACCGCCCCCGCCTGCAACCGTGGATCACCGTGCCTGCGACGTGGCGCAGGCCCGCCCAAGCCGACGACCGGAGGCTGACGTTGGCCACTTCACCCACCCGACCGGCGGACGAGCCCGGCGAGCTCGCGACCCACCTCATGGACCAGGCCATGGGCCACCTCTTCTCCGCCGCGCTGCGCACCGCCGCCCACTACCGCATCGCCGACCGCCTCACCGCGGGCCCGCGCACCCCCGAACAACTGGCCGTCGCCACCGACACCCACGCCCCGCACCTGCGCCGCGTCCTGCGCTATCTCGCCGCCCGCGGCATCTTCCGCGAGGACGCCTCGGGCGCGTACCAGCTGACACCGGCCGCCCGGCAGCTGCGCACCGACGTGCCCGACTCGCTGCACCCCGCCGTCATGATGCTCACCGACGAGCTGTTCCTCCGGACCTCCGCCGGCCTGCCGGAGACGGTGCGGCACGGCGACGCGGCCTTCGAACGGCTCTTCGGCGCGCCGCTCTTCGCGCATCTGGCGTCGGATCCGGCCAAGCGGGCGCTCTTCGACGACGGAATGGCCTCCTTGACCGCCTCGGTGGACGAGGCGGTGGCCGCCGCCTATCCGTTCCCCGAGGCCGGCACCGTCGTCGACGTCGGCGGCGGCCGGGGCGGCCTGTTGCGCGCGGTGCTCCGCCGCCACCCGCAGGCGACCGGCGTCCTCTTCGACCTGGCGCCGCCGCTGTCCCACCACCTCCTGGACACCGACGACCTGAAGGGCCGCTGGCGCACCCAGGAGGGCGACTTCTTCGCGGCGGTCCCCGAGGGCGGCGACGTCTACGTCCTCAAACACGTCCTGCACGACTGGCCGGACGACGCATGCCGCCGCATCCTGCACAGCTGCCGCGCCGCGATGGCGGCCGGCCGCCGGCTCCTGGTCATCGACTGCGTCCTGCCGCCGGGGAACGCACCGCACTTCGGCAAGACCATGGACGTCGCCATGCTGGCGGTCCTGGACGGCCGAGAGCGGAACGCGGACGAATTCGCCGCGCTGCTGTCGGCCACCGGTTTCCGCCTGACCCGGGTACTGCCCAGCACGGGCTTCCCCTCGATCGTCGAGGCGGTCGCCGACTAGCGTCCGTCCGGTGGGTCTGCCCGTTCCCACGACACGCCGCGCCCCGCTCGCCCCCCGTCGCCCCGCCCCCGCGCTCTACTGAGTGCCACCCACCAGCGGTCGACGAGAGGGGCTGGGGCAACGTGCCGGTTCTGATGCGTGCGCGCAGTCGTGAGGAGGCGCACCGCGCCGCCACCCCACTGGAGCTGTTCTTCGACCTCTGCTTCGTCGTGGCGATCGCCCAGGCGGGTCGCCAACTGGTGCACGCCCTCGCCGAGGGCCATCCGGGCCACGGCGTCGTCGGCTATCTGATGGTGTTCTTCGCCATCTGGTTGGCGTGGCTCAACTTCACCTGGTTCTCCTCGGCGTACGACACCGACGACGTGCTGTACCGGGTGGTGACCCTCGTCCAGATCTCCGGCGTCCTCATCCTGGCCGCCGGGGTACCGCGGGCGTTCGGCGCCGGCGACTTCCGCGTCGTCTGGTTCGGCTACCTGGTGATGCGGCTGGCGCTGGTCAGCCAGTGGCTGCGCGCCGCCCACGGTTCGCGGGGCACCGAACGGAGTACCGCCCTCCGCTACGCCCTCGGGGTGAGCCTCTGCCAGATCGGCTGGTTGGCGCTGCTGTTCCTGCCGCCGGGTGCCGCCCCGTGGGTGTTCCTGGTGATGGGAGCGTTGGAACTGTCGGTTCCGGCGATCGCCGAACTCCGCTGGCAGACCAGCTGGCATCCGCATCACATCGCCGAGCGCTACGGCCTGTTCACCATCATCGTGCTGGGCGAGACGGTCTCCGCGGCGACGGTGGCGGTGCAGTCGGCGCTCGACGAGCACCACGACCTCGGCACGCTGCTGCCGATCGCGGCCGGCGGCCTCCTGCTGGTCTTCGCCGCGTACTGGATCTATTTCGCGGTCCCCATCCACCTCCACCTGCGCTCCAACCGCCAGGCGTTCCTGTGGGGCTACGGCCACTACCTGGTGTTCTGCTCGGCCGCGGCGATCGGCGCGGGGATCGAGATCGCGGTGGAGCAGTCGTCCGGCCGGGCGCACCTTTCGGCGCGCGCGGCGGCGGCCTGCGTCACGGTGCCGGGTGCGCTCTACATGTTCACGGTGTGGCTGATCCACTCCCGCCACCAGAAGCGCGGACCGGCCCAGCAGCTGGTGCTGCCGGTGTCCGCCGGGTTGATCCTGGCCGGTACGTTCGCCGGGCCCGCGGCCGTTCCGGTGGCGGGCCTGGTGGCCGCCGCGACGGTCGCCGTGGGCGTCACCCTGACGGCCCGCCAGGGCACCGCTCTGGAGGAGGAGTAGCGGCCGCCGGTCGGCCCATCCCGGTTACGGGTGTGAGCGGTGCCCGGCCCGCGCGCCGTCCCTCGTAAGCGTGCCGAACGGCCGTACGCGCGCTCTCCCCGGCCGGCCGGCGGGGTGCGTGCCGAGGGGCCGAAAAGGTCCGTGCGACGGCGCCGCGAATCCCCGTCAACTGGCTGCGCACAGACTGGACTTGGGGCACATTCCGGCCAAGTTTGGGCGACCTCGCCGAGGGCTCCACGGCGGGTCCCATAGCGCGCGTGCAGCATCAATCACCGCATTCCCCTACCAAAGGTTCACCCGGCGTGCGGCGCCATCCTCATGCCCTCTACCGTTCACCACAGTCCGCGGAAGCGGCTTCGCCGGAACGCGGTAGGGTGCAGATTGCCCTTTTTATGCCCGGGGGCTCCGCGGCCCCGGCATCGACCATGGGCCGTCCGCCCGTCCGTACCTGAGGAGACGCCAGACATGGCAGCCCGCCACGCTCAGTCCCGTGCGCGCAGGAGACTGTCCCGGCGCAGCAAGGCCGTCGGCGGCCTCGCGCTCTCCACGCTGGTCGGCACCGCCCTGTGGGCCTGGCCGGCCTCGGGCGACGACCACAGCGGCCGGCCGGACGCCAAGAGCGGTGCGACCCGGACGGTCTCCGGCCCTAACACCCCCGCACCCCACCAGGCGTCGCCGGAGGCGGCCCGCGGCCTGCGCGCCATCCCGGACCTCAGCGACGCCGCCCGAAAGCGCATACCGGCCAACGCCCGCCAGGTCCTGGTCGTCACCGGCAAGGACTCCGACTCGTACGAGTCCCGGGTCGTCCTCTACACCCGCGCGGAGGGCTCGGACTTCTGGGAGGCCGGCCCCACCTGGGCCGCACACAACGCCGCCCACGGATGGACCACCCAGCACCACTACGGCGACCTGCGCTCCCCCGAAGGCGTCTACACCCTCACCGACGCCGGCGGCCGGCTGCCCGCGCCCGGCGGCACCAAGCTCCCCTACGACCACAACAGCAGCTTCGTCGCCCATGGCACCGGCGTCGAGGGCGAGCCGCTGGCCGGCGCCTTCGACTACGTCATCGCCATCAACTACAACCGCGTCCCGGGCACCTCCCCGTTGGACGGTCAGCGGCCCCTCGGCGACGAAAAGGGCGGCGGCGTCTGGCTGCACGTCGACCACGACGGCCCCACCCAGGGCTGCGTCAGCCTCAAGCCCCAGGTGATGCGCGAACTGCTGCGCGCCCTCGACCCGAGCCTCCACCCGGTGGTCGTGATGGGCCCGGCCGGCCACTGACGCCCGACCCTGCCGCCGGGCGGGGTCCGCGTGGTACGCATGGCGCCATGACTGACGCGCGGCAGCACCAGCGGCACCCGGGGGGCGAGGACGCCCCCCACCCTCCGGGCCCGCACGACGCCCTGACCGACGTCCCCGGCCTGCGGGTCGGGCACGCCCAACGCATCGGTGACGGCTGGCTCACCGGCACCACCGTCGTCCTCGCCCCCGAAGGCGGCGCCGTCGCGGCGGTCGACGTGCGCGGCGGCGGCCCGGGCACCCGGGAGACCGACGCCCTCGACCCCCGCAACCTCGTACAGCGCGTCGAGGCCGTCGTGCTGACCGGCGGCTCCGCCTTCGGACTTGACGCGGCGTCCGGTGTCGTCCACTGGCTGGAGGAGCAGGGCCGCGGCTTCCGGGTCGGGCCCGACCCGGCCCAGGTCGTCCCCGTCGTCCCCGCCGCCGCCCTCTTCGACCTGGGCCGCGGCGGCGACTGGCAGGCCCGTCCGGACGCCGCCCTGGGGCGCGCGGCCGTGGCGGCCGCCGCCCGGACGGCCCCCGGCGCGCCCGTCCCCCAGGGCAACACCGGCGCCGGCACCGGCGCGACCGCCGGCGGCTTCAAGGGCGGCATCGGCACCGCCAGCGCGGTCCTGCCCTCCGGCATAACCGTCGCCGCGCTGACCGCCGTCAACGCCGCGGGCTCCTTCGCCGACCCGCACACCGGCGCCCTCTACGGCGCGCCCGGCCCGCTGCCCTCCCCCGAGGTCCACGCGGCCGCCCGCCTCCGTCTGGCGGAGGCCCGGGAGACCTCCGCTGCCCGGATGGCCTCCTCGGTCCGTCCGCCGCTGAACACCGTCCTGGCGGTGGTGGCCACGGACGCGGCGCTCACCCGTGCCCAGGCCCAGAAGCTCGCCGGCACCGCCCACGACGGCCTGGCCCGCGCGCTGCGCCCCGTCCACCTCCTCAACGACGGTGACGCGATCTTCGCGCTGGCCACCGGCGCGCGCCCGCTCGCCGGCGCCGAGGCCCTGGCCGACCCCGTCTTCGGGGTCCACTTGGAAGCCGGCGCCCTGAACGAGATCTTCGACACCGGCGCCGCCGTCCTGACCCGGGCCATCGTCAAGGCCGCGCGCGCCGCCGCCTCGGTGGACGGTCCCGGTGGCGTCTTCCCGTCGTACACGGACCTGTACGGGCCGGGTCAGTAGCCGGAGCCCGGGGCGGGGCGTCCGGGTGGCACCATGCCGTCAGGCGCCCACCGCGCCGAGGAGCGTGCCCGCCACATAGGTGACGGCCATGGCCAGTGCGCCCCCCGTTACGTTGCGCAGCATCGCCGGGCCCGGTGGGGCCGTGCCCAGGCGGGCGCTGGTCCAGCCGCAGAGGGCCAGGGCCGCCAGTACGGCGACCACGGTGATCCAGAGGCGCTGGCCGGCCGCCGGGAGCACGATCGCCAGGAGGGGCAGCAGCGCGCCCACGGTGAAGGCGAGGAAGCTGGCGCCCGCGGCGTGCCAGGGGTTGGTGAGCTCGTCGGGGTCGATGCCCAGTTCCACCTCTGCGTGGGCGCGCAGGGCGTCGTGCTCGGTCAGTTGCTCGGCGACCTCCTGGGCCAGTGCGCGGCCCAGGCCCTTGCCCTCCAGGAGTTCGGTCAGCTCCTGGAGTTCGGCCTGCGGGGCGGTGGCCAGTTCGCGCTTCTCCAGGGCCAGTGCGGCCTTCTCGGAGTCGCGTTGGGTGGAGACCGAGACGTATTCTCCGGCGGCCATGGACATCGATCCGGCCAGCAGTCCGGCGAGTCCGGCCGTCAGCAGGGTGCTGCGCGAGTCGGTGGCGCCGGCGACGCCGACGACGAGGCCGGCGGTGGAGACGACCCCGTCGTTGGCCCCGAGGACGGCCGCCCGCAGCCAGTTGAGGCGGCTGCCGAGCGCGCCGCTGTGTGCCTCGTCGTGCTCCGGTGTCTGAAGCGTCACCGGTCGAGCGTCTCATCCGGGTGGCGTGGTCGGGGGCAGGCCCCGCCCGGTGCCCGCGCGTCGTGCCGGCGCGGCCGGTGGTAGAAACGGCCGTATGTCCGCATCGCCTCCCCCCACCCCGCCCCCGTCACGGCCCGGCCGGCGCGCCGCCGCGCCGCCGCGTGCGGAGCCGCCGCCTCCGCCGCCCACGTTGCTGCAGCCGGCGCCTCCTGGGCCCGCGTCGGCCCCCAGGGAGCCGATACGGCGTCAGCGGCTGTGGTGGCACCGGCTGATATTCGGGCTCTGGTACCGGCCGGTGGACGTCTTCGACGAGGCGCGGGACCGCAGTGCGTGGAGCGCGGCGGTGCTGCTGTGCTTGATCAGCGGCGGGATCGGGATCGTGTCGGTGGACGCGTTCCGGGCGCAGTGGACGGCCGGTCGCACGGCGGCGCTGCAGTTGGCGGGGATGGCCGAGGCGGGCGTGTTGCTGGCCAGTTTGGGGCTGGGGGCGGTCACCCACGCGATAGCGCGCACGCTCGGCGGCAACGGGCGGTTCGCGCCGACGGCGAGCCTGTTCGTGGTGATCTTCTGGGTGACGGACCTGCCGCGGTTGATCATCGCGGCGTGGCTGCCGACGAGTTCCACGTTCGTCCAGGCCGCCACCTGGACGACGTGGGGGTTCGGTTACTTCCTCGCGGTGCTGCTCATACGTGGTCAGCACCATCTGCCGACGCACAAGTCGGCGGCCGCGGTGTCGGTCCAGATGCTGGCGGCGCTGGCACTGCTGAAGTTGGGGCCCGTGCGCTGAGGCGGGCGGGCCCGCGCGGCGGTGTGCCGTCGGGCTGACGGCGGCTCAACTACGGCTGGAGAGCTGCCGCACGAGGTCGTCGAACGCCTGCCGCTCGGCGGGGGTGAGGTCGACGTTCTCCGAGGCGGGGCCGCCGGGTCCGGTTTGGCGCGGGACCGCGTCGAGTCGGATCCGGGTCCGCGATGGTCGCCGCCGGAAGGGGGTGGTCGTGCCGTGGTGCCCGCGGCGGGTCAGTCTGATCAGGCCGACTGCCCAGAGGACGACGATGACCAGCAGAACGCCGAGACCGATCTGCTGGAGAATCGAAACGGAGGGGAGCATGCTGTTCCTCCCGAACAAGTGGGCGCTGGGCTAGGCCCAGTAGACACCACACGTCAGGACTTCCAACAGGGGATCTTGGGCCGTACATCCCGAAGTGACACATCTCCTATGACATTTCCCTGTATTCCCGACACCACACGTGTGGGCGGCGGCCGTCTCGCGGAGCCGCCGCGACGGGCCTTCGCCGGTGCACCACCGGCCGCACCGGCGCACTGCCGCCTCTCCCGTTGGACACCTCGGCTGCTTCCCTCCGGCGCGGGCCGTCGCGAACGATGACGGCGTCCCGTCCGCGACCTGAGGAGTACGCCCGTGCCCGAGCCGCAGCACCGGACCGCCCCGCGCGCCCTCGACGGCGTTCTCGTGGCCGACTTCAGCCGCGTCCTGGCCGGCCCGCTGGCCGCCGCCACGCTCGCCGACCTCGGTGCCGAGGTCATCAAGGTCGAGCGGCCGGGCTCGGGGGACGACACCCGCGCGTGGGGGCCGCCGTTCGCCGCCGACGGCACCGCCGCGTACTTCGACGCCGCCAACCGCTCCAAGCGCGGGCTGGCGCTGGATCTGGGGGACCCGGAGGACGCGGCGGCGGCCCGTGAGCTGGCGCGGCGGGCGGACGTCCTGATCGAGAACTTCCGGCCCGGTTCGCTGGCGAAGTACGGCCTCGACCCGGTCGCGACACGGGCCGCGAACCCGGGGCTGGTGCACTGCACGATCACCGGTTTCGGCTCGGGCGCGGGCGCCGCGCTGCCGGGCTACGACTTCGTCGTGCAGGCGGTGGGCGGGCTGATGAGCGTCACCGGCGAGCCGGGCGGGACGCCGTTGAAGGCGGGGGTGGCGCTGGTGGACGTGTTGACGGCCAAGGACGCCGTCACCGGGATCCTGGCGGCGCTGCGGCACCGCGACCGGACGGGCGCCGGGCAGGCGGTGGAGGTCAACCTGCTCTCGTCGCTGCTGGGGGCGCTGGTGAACCAGGTGTCCGGGCAGCTGGTGACCGGGCGGGATCCGGGGCCGATGGGCAATCGGCACCCGAGCATCGCCCCGTACGAGACGTTGGCCTGCCGGGGCGGGCTGCTGGCCGTGGCGGTGGGGAATGACCGTCAGTTCCGGGCGCTGGCAGGGGCGCTGGGGACGCCGGAACTCGCGGAGGACATACGGTTCCGACGGAACCAGGATCGGGTACAAAACCGCACAGACCTGGTCAAAGCGCTGGAGGATCGGCTGGCCGCCGACACCCCGCGGGGCTGGACGGAGCGGCTGACGGCGGCGTCCGTGCCGTGCGGGCCGGTCAACAGCGTCTCCGAGGCGCTGGAGTTGGCCGGGCGGCTGGGGCTGGATCCGGTCGTCCCGGTCGGCGAGGGGCGGACGCCCCAAGTCGCCAGCCCCCTGCGCCTGTCGGACACGCCGGTGGTGCAACCCGCTGCGCCGCCCCGCCTGGACGAAGACGGCACGGCACTGCGAACCTGGCTATCAGGGCCGGACGACCGACCCGTGCCACCGCGCATGTGACCTTCGTCACAACGCGGTCGTACCCGCAACCAAATCCGCCCGTAGGTGCTGTTTACCAGCACGGAATCACAACACCCCTGTATGGAGCAGCTCGTGACATCGCCGGACAACCCCGCGCCCGCCCAGTCCCGCACCGCCCACCAGCCGCTCCAGACCGAGCTGCGGGATTCCGCCGCGCCCCGACGCACCCGCCGGACACGGCGCGTCCTCGCCCTCACCGCCCTGCTCGCCGCGGGTGCGCTGTCGCTGACGGCCTGCGGTGGTGACGCCGAGGCGGGCGGCCAGGGCGACGGCAAGAACGGCCAGGCCGGGGCGGACGCCGCGGCGGCCAAGGACGCCTCCGACGCCAAGATCAAGGTCACCTCGAAGGACGGCGCCACCGACGCCAGCATCAACGACACCGGGGTGAGCGTCACCGGCGGCAAGTTGACGGACGTGAAGCTCACCGCCGTCGACACCGGCAAGGACGTCTCCGGCGCCATATCGCCGGACGGCTCCTCGTGGAAGCCCGGGGCGCAGCTGGACCGCGGCACCAAGTACAAGCTGGTGGCGAACGCCAAGGACGCCAAGGGCCGTCCGGCGACCGAGAACGCGACCTTCTCCACGGTCTCGTCGGCCAACAGCTTCATCGGCTCGTTCACGCCCGACAACGGCAAGACCGTCGGCGTCGGCATGCCGGTGTCGTTCAACTTCGACAAGCCGATCGCCAACCAGAAGGACGTCCGGTCCCACATCACGGTGACCTCCAGCAGCGGCCAGCAGGTCGTCGGCCACTGGTTCGGCAACCAGCGGCTGGACTTCCGGCCGGAGGAGTACTGGAAGGCCGGCTCCAAGGTCACCATGAAGATCGACCTGGACGGGGTGAAGGGCGGCCCGGGCATCACCGGTGTGCAGTCCAAGACGGTGACCTTCACCATCGGGCGCTCGCAGGTCTCCACGGTCGACATGAACACCCAGACCATGACCGTCAAGCAGGACGGGAAGGTCATCAAGACCATCCCGATCTCCGGCGGCAGCCCCGACCACCCGACCTACAACGGCCAGATGGTGATCTCGGAGAAGTTCGAGCAGACCCGGATGGACGGCTCGACGGTCGGCTTCGGCGGCGAGTACGACATCAAGGACGTGCCGCACGCCATGCGGCTGTCGTCGTCCGGCACCTTCATACACGGCAACTACTGGGGCAACTCGTCGATCTTCGGCCGCACCGGCACCAGCCACGGCTGCGTCGGCCTGGAGGACAACAAGGGCGGCGGTGGCGACACCCCGGCCAAGTGGTTCTACAGCAACTCGCTGATCGGCGACGTGGTGGTCGTGAAGAACTCCCCGGACAAGACCGTCAAGCCCGACAACGGCCTCAACGGCTGGAACATGTCGTGGTCGGAGTGGACGGCGGGCAGCTCGTCCTGACGGCCGTCAGCAACAGCTGAAGCGCACGAGGCGGTGACCGTCCCTCTGGAGGAGGGGCGGTCACCGCCTCGTCGGCTACGGGGGCGGGGTCAGGCCCGCGCCTCCCGGGGGTGCACCAGTTCCACCACGCCCCCGACGCTCTCCGCGCCGTGGCCGTCCGCCACCCGCCGCTTCATCAGCTCCCACAGCGGGGCGAACAGCTCCGTGCTGACGCCCTGCGCCCGGCTGACGTCGCCGATGGCGTCGTGCGAGACCTGCATGGCGAGATTGGAGCCGGTGGCGCCGTAATCCCCCGAGTCCACCTGTGCGGCCATCGCCGGCAATTGGCTGTCGGCCATCGCCCGCAGCCACGGAATCAGGAGTTCGGTGGTGAATGCGGTGACGTTTCCGCCGGCCGAGCGCACCAGGCCGGCCGCGTGCAGAAATCCGCCGAACATGCCGTACATTCCGCTCAGCAGCGCAAGGTCGTTGAGCGGGGCCAGACCCGGGTCCGCGCCCAGATACACACTGCCGGCGAAAGCGTCGAGCACCTCGCGATGCGCCTCGAAGGCGTCCTTCGCACCGCTGTAGAGCACAACGGCCTGCGGCGCTCCGATGATTTCCGGCACGGCCATGATGCCGCCGTCGAGATAGTCCGCGCCGAGCCCGGCGACCCGCTCGGCCAGCTCCCGGGCCTCGGCCGGCGAGCCGTTGGTCACATTGACCACGACCTTGCCCTTCAGCGCCGCGTCGGCCCCGTCGTCCGAGAGCAGCGGCGCGACGTCCGCGTAGTCCAGGATGCAGACGATCACCACGTCGCTCGCGCCGATCGCCTCGGCGGGGGACGCCGCGCGGCGGGCGCCCTGCTCCACCAGCCCGTCGGCTTTACGGGCCGTGCGGTTCCACACCGTCACCCGATGGCCGGCCGCGAGGAGCGCCGCCGCCAGGGCCGTTCCCATGTCTCCCAGGCCCAGGACCGCGACGTTCCGCCGAGCCGCCGCACCGGCCGCATTCCCGGCCGCATTCACCGCCGAATTTCCCTCCACCTGGCCCACCGCATTGCCCGCCGCATTGCCCACAGAATCGTCCACCGACATAACGGAACCGCGCTCCCGCCTCGTTCTCACTGATTGCTTGAAGATCAGTCTTGGCGGGGGCGCGGTTCCGGACAAGTACCCACTATTTAGTGCGTGGTTACCTCGCGGTGCGTACCCGCCTCGGGGTGCGTGGCGCCGGTCGCCGCCGCCGTCTCCGCGTCCGATATCCGCGCCGTCCGGGCCCGGAACCGCTTGAGGAGGACGACCAGGGCGGCGCTGACGACGGTGCCGGCGGCGACGGCCAGGAGGTACAGCAGCGGCTGGCCGATCAGCGGGACGACGAAGACGCCGCCGTGCGGGGCGCGGAGGGTGCAGCCGAAGGCCATCGACAGCCCGCCGGTGACCGCGCCGCCGGCCATCGCGGAGGGGATCACCCGCAACGGGTCGGCGGCGGCGAACGGAATGGCGCCCTCGGTGATGAAGGACGCGCCGAGCACCCAGGCGGCCTTGCCGTTCTCCCGCTCGGCGCGGGTGAAGAGGCGGCCCCGCACGGTCGTGGCCAGCGCCATCGCCAGCGGTGGGACCATGCCGGCCGCCATCACCGCGGCCATCACCTTCAGGCTGCCGGGGTTGGGGTCGGCCAGGCCGCCGACCGCGAAGGCGTAGGCGACCTTGTTGAGCGGACCGCCCAGGTCGAAGCACATCATCAGGCCCAGCAGCATGCCGAGGATGACGGCGTTGGCGCCGGAGAGACCGGTCAGCCAGCCGGTGAGGGCCTTCTGGAGGGCGGCGATCGGCTTGCCGACCACCAGGAACATCAGGAAGCCGACCACCGCCGAGGAGACCAGCGGGATCACCACGACCGGCATGATGCCGCGCAGCACCGGCGGCACGCCGAGCCGCTGGATCGCCCGTACCACCGCGCCGGCCAACAGACCGGCGATCAGTCCGCCCAGGAAGCCGGCGTTGACGGTGAGTGCGATCGCGCCGCCGACGAAGCCGGGGACCAGTCCGGGCCGGTCCGCCATGCCGTAGGCGATGAAGCCGGCCAGGACCGGGACGAGGAAGCCGAAGGCGGTACCGCCGACCTGGAAGAGCAGCGCCGCCCAGCTGGCGGACTCGGCCCACACGAAGTGGTCGGCGACCGACGGCGCCTTGTCGACGGTGTAGCCGCCGATCGCGAAGGCGAGGGCGATCAGCAGGCCGCCCGCGGCGACGAACGGCACCATGTAGCTGACGCCGGTCATCAGCCAGGTACGGAGCCGGATGGCGAAGCCGTCGGTGGCCTCGGCGCCCCGGTCCATGGGGGCGGCGGGGGCGGCGGGGCGCGCCGGGGCGTCGGCGGTCCCGCCGTGGGCGGCCTTCTCCCGCAGTTCGGCGAGGAGTTCGGCGGGGCGGTTGATGCCGGCCTTCACCCCGACGTCGACGACGGGCTTGCCGGCGAACCGCTCCCGGTCCCGCACCTCGACGTCGTGCGCGAGGATCACGCCGTCGGCGGCGGCGATCAGCTGCGGGTCCAGGCGCTGGAAGCCGGCCGATCCCTGGGTCTCCACGGTGAGTTCGACGCCGGCCGCCCGTGCGGCCTTGGCCAGCGACTCGGCGGCCATGTAGGTGTGCGCGATGCCGGTGGGGCAGGAGGTGACGGCGACGATCCGGAACGGGGCGGACGGTGCGGGTTCGGGGGCCGCGGATTCGGGGGCCGCGGGTTCGGGGGCCGCGAGTTCGGGGGCCGCGAGTTCGGCCTCGGGGACGTCCGCGGGCCGGGAGGCGCCCGGCTCCGGTTCCTCGCCGCGGATGAGCGCCGCCGCACGCGCCGGCTCGGCCGCCGACCGCAGCGCGCCGGTGAACGCCTCGTCCATCAACTGCCGCGCGAGCGACGACAGGATCGACAGGTGGTCCGCGTCGCCGCCCGTCGGGGCCGCGATCAGGAAGATCAGGTCGGCCGGGCCGTCCGCGGCGCCGAAGTCGATGCCGGCCGCGCTGCGCCCGAAGGCCAGCGTCGGCTCCGTCACATGCGCACTGCGGCAGTGCGGGATCCCGATGCCGCCGTCCAGGCCGGTGGGCATCTGGGCCTCGCGGGCGGCCACGTCGGCGAGGAAGCCCTCCAGGTCGGTGACCCGACCGGCGGCGGCCATCCGTTCCGCCAGCGAGCGGGCGGCGGCGTCCTTCGTTGCGGCGGACAGGTCGAGATCGACCAGGTCCGCACTGATCAACTCACTCATCGCGGGCTCCCTTGCGCGCGGTACCGCCGTGCGGGCGGTGGGGACGGGGTGCGGGGGAATCGGGCACCGGCTCCGTCAGGGCCCGGCCGAGCGGCACCTCGGCGGTCACCGTGACCCGCTCGGGGGCCAGGTCGGACGGCGTCGGCATCAGACTGCCGGGCAGCTGCACGGCCGCGGCGCCGTGCGCCACCGCCGCCGCCAGCGCCGGGACGCCGGTGCCGCCCGCGGCGAGGAAACCGGCGAGCGAGGCGTCCCCGGCCCCGACGTTGCTGCGCACGACGGCGACCGGGGCGCTGGCGAAGTGGGCGCCGTCGCCGTCGACCAGGAGCTGCCCGTCGGCGCCCAGGGAGGCCAGGACGGCCCGGGCGCCCCGGGAGCGGAGTTCCTCGGCGGCCCGGACGGCGTCGCCGACGGTCGTCAGGGGGCGGCCGACGGCCTGGGCCAGCTCCTCGGCGTTGGGTTTGACGATGTCGGGGCGTTCGCGGAGCGCCGCGGTCAGCGCCGGGCCGGAGGTGTCCAGCGCGATCCGGGCGCCCATGTGGTGGGCCCGGGCCACGAGTTCGGCGTACCACTCGGGCGCCAGGCCGCGCGGCAGGCTGCCGCAGCAGGCGATCCAGTCGGCGCCCGCGGAGCGCTCGCCGACCGCGGTCAGCAGCGCCGCGGACTCCTCGGCGGTCAGTTCCGGGCCGGCCGCGTTGATCTTCGTGAGGGTGCCGTCGGGCTCGGCGACGGCGATGTTGGAGCGGGTCTGCCCGGCCACCGGGACGCCCGCCACGTCGATGCCCTCGGCCGTCAGCAACCCGGCCAGCGCCGCGCCCGCAGGGCCGCCCAGCGGCAGGACGGCGAGGGTGCGGTGGCCGGCGGCGGCGAGCGCGCGGGAGACGTTGACGCCCTTGCCGCCGGGGTCGATCCGGTCGCCGGTGGCCCGCAGCACGGCACCGCGCTCCAGCGCGGGGATCTCGTAGGTGCGGTCCAGGCTGGGGTTGGGGGTGACGGTGAGGATGATCACGGGCGTACCGGTCCGGCGGTGAGGGGCGTGGGGGTGCCCGCGGGAGGGCCGACAAGGGCGTCGACGGGGGTGCGAACGGAAGCGCCGACGGGGGTGCCCGGGCGGGCGCCGACGGCCGCGGTGGGCGGTGTCATGCGCGGAGCACTTCGGTACCGGCGCGTTCGATGGCGAGGGCGTCCTCGGGGCGCAGCCCGGTGTCGGTGATCAGCAGGTCCACGTCCGACAGATCGCCGAAGCGGGCGAAGTGCCGCTGCTCGAACTTGGCGGAGTCGGCGAGCAGCACCACCCGGCGGGCGGCGGCGATCAGCGCCCGCTTCACCGCGGCCTCGGCGAGGTCGGGCGTGGTCAGCCCGCCGTCGAGGGAGAAGCCGTTGGTCGCCAGGAAGACCACGTCGGCGTTGATCTCGCGGTAGGCCCGCAGCGCCCAGTCGTCGACGGCGGCCCGCGTGCGGTGCCGGATCCGGCCGCCGACGAGGTGGAGGGTGAGGCCGGGGTGGTCGGCCAGCCGCGCGGCGACCGGCAGGCCGTGGGTGACCACGGTCAGCTCGGCCTCCAGCGGGATCTCGGCGGCGAGCCGGGCGGCGGTGGTGCCGGCGTCGAGGATCACGCTGCCGCGGCCGTCGCCGCCGGGCAGCTCGGCGAGCGCGGCCCGGGCGATGCGCTGCTTCTCGTCGGCGGCGACCGCGTCCCGCTCGGCGAGGTCCGGTTCGAAGTCCAGCCGGCCGGCCGGGATGGCGCCGCCGTGCACCCGGCGCAGCAGGCCGGCGCGGTCCAGCGCCTTCAGGTCGCGCCGCACGGTCTCGGCGGTGACCTGGAACTCCTCGGCCAGGGAGAGCACATCGACCCGCCCGCCCTCACGGGCGAGCCGCAGGATCTCCTGTTGGCGCTCGGGTGCGTACATCTGCGTCTGCGTCCATTTCATGCCCGAACCTGTGGTTTCACCGGGATGCTACGCCCGACATCCCGCCAAGTAAACAGATACGGACATTGAAGCGGACCCAAACGGGCATGATCGGGCGCGGAGATCCAACGCCCGGGCCTTCGGGTCCTCCCGGCCGGGACACAAAGGAGCCCCGACGCCACTACGGCATCGGGGCTCGCACCTCACCACATCACCGCGCGCTCACGGCACGCGCTCCACCTCGGGCGGGGGACCCGGCTCAGGCCGCCGCGTCGAATCCGGTGTCGCGCGCCATCCGCTTCAGCTCCAGCAGCGCGTGCTTCTCGATCTGGCGGATCCGCTCGCGGGTCAGGCCGTGCTGCTTGCCGACCTCCGTCAGCGTGCGCTCGCGGCCGTCGTCGATGCCGTAGCGCGCCTTGATGATCGAGGCGGTGCGCTGGTCGAGGCGGTCGATCAGATCCTCCAACTCCTCGCTGCGCAGCAGCGTGAGCACGGACTGCTCGGGCGAGGCGGCGGAGGTGTCCTCCAGCAGGTCGCCGAACTGGGTGTCGCCGTCGTCGTCCACCGACATGTTCAGACTGACCGGGTCGCGGGCCCAGTCCAGGACGTCGGTGACCCGGGAGGCGGTGGAACCCAGCTCGCCGGCGACCTCCTCCGGCTCCGGGTCGCGGCCGTTCTCGCGGTTGAACTCGCGCTGCACCCGGCGGATCCGGCCGAGCTCCTCGACGAGGTGGACGGGGAGCCGGATCGTGCGCGACTGGTCGGCGATGGAGCGGGTGATGGCCTGGCGGATCCACCACGTCGCGTACGTCGAGAACTTGAAGCCCTTGGCGTAGTCGAACTTCTCGACGGCGCGCACCAGGCCGGCGTTGCCCTCCTGGATCAGATCCAGCAGGGGGAGGCCGGAGCGCGGGTAGCGACGGGCCACGGCGACGACCAGGCGGAGGTTGGACCGGATGAAGACGTCCTTGGCCCGGTCGCCCTCGGCGGCCAGCGCTTCGAGCTCCGCGCGGTCGGCGCCGGCGGCGTTGCCGTCGGTGAGCTCGCCGTCCAGGATCTGCTGGGCGTAGACACCCGCCTCGATCGTCTGGGACAGCTCCACCTCCTTGGCGGCGTCGAGCAGCGGCGTACGCGCGATCTCGTCGAGGTACATGCCGACCAGGTCGCGGTCGGCGATGTCTCCGCCTGCTGCGCGAACGCTGTTGGCCTCGCCAGAGCCGGTGGTGCTGGCCTGACGACGGGCGACGGCACGGGTTGCCATGCGGGTGCTCCCTTTGCGCTGAGTCGGTCGCTGGACAGTGGGGCGGGTCGTCGATCCGTGGACCACCTGTGGCCGACCGGCTGACCCGTCCGAAGGAAACAACGGCTGGAATCCGGACAGAATTCCCAAGCCGCTCTTCAATTTTTCTGATCATGCAGTACCCTGCGCCGTCACCAAGGAGGACTGATGCCACCCGAGCACGGGGATGTGCAGGTCAGAGCGGGCGCCGAGACGGACCTCACGGCCCTTACGGATCTTTACAACCACTACGTCCGTGAGACGGCCATCACATTCGACACGGCTCCCTTCAGCCCTGCCCAACGTCGCCCGTGGTTGCTCTCCCACCCCAAAGACGGCCCGCACCGCCTTCTGGTTGCGCAGGGTGCCGACGGCGACCTCCTCGGCTACGCGACCAGCAGCGCCTTCCGTCCCAAGGGCGCGTACGCCACCTCGGTGGAGACGACGGTCTACTGCGCGCCGGACGCCGCCGGCCGGGGCGTCGGCACGCTCCTGTACACGGCGCTCTTCGCCGCGCTGGCCGACGAGGACGTGCACCGCGCCTACGCCGGCATCACCCAGCCCAACGGTGGGGGCACCTCCCGCGCCCTTGAGGCGTGGGGGAGTCCGGCCGACTGCACGCCCGCTTCGGTTTCCGCCCGATCGGCACGTTCACGGAGGTGGGCCGGAAATTCGGCCGCTACTGGGACGTCGCCTGGTACCAGAAGGATCTGCGGTAGCGCCGACGGGTGACCTCGGGCCGCTCCGGTTGACGCCGCCCACCCCCGGGTGTCGCCTGGACAGGAAGAGAGCGAAGGAACCGGAAGAGCCGGACGAGAGCGACGGCGAGGAAGAGGCCGCACGAGAGGAGCCCGTCATGGACCAGCACGCGCACGGCGACCCGCACGCCGGTGGGGACGGGCTGCCCGAGGCCCGCGCCGCCCGCTCCCACGGCACCATCGAACCGGAACACGGCGCGACGCTCTCCGGCCTTGCGGAACGGTCCGCTCCGGAGACGACGGGCCGCCGCGTCCCGACCCCCGTGGCGCTCGCGGTCATCGCGGCGATCTGCTTCGGCTGCTACACGATCTGGATGGACCACACCAACGGGGCCAAGGGCGGCCAGGCCGCGCTCCTCGGACTGATCGCGGCGGTGGTCACCGGAATACTGGGCGTGACGCTGGTGCACTTCCAGTCGACCATGATCACCGAGACCCGCGCCCTGGCCTACGGCGCGCTCTTCGGCGCCTCGATGGGGTGGCTCTACTCCCTCGGCGGCAGCACGCCCTCGGTCCTCAAATCGACGGGCTGGGGCCTGGTCATGTTCGCCGTGATGTTCGTCGTCTCGCTCTACATCTTCCGCACCCACCGCGAACGCGAGCCGCACGGCCTGCACCGCCCGCACCCCCCGCACGCGAGCCGGCTGCACCTGCCGCACACCGCGCACTGAGGCGGGCACGGGTGCCTCGCACCCCGCGGCGAGGCACCCGGGACGGACACAACTGCCCGGTGACGGCGGGAGGTTCCCTCTTCCGCCGCCACCGCACGCCCGCCCCGCAGCCCACCCGAAGACCACCGAAAGCCGCCGAAGACCTACGAATTCCTACGAACCCTCGAAGCCCCCGGCCCCCTCCGTAGTCGGCCGTTCCGGACCCTCCAGCAGTTCCGGGTCCTCCGACGTCCGCCGCAGCGTCCGCAGCGGTCGGTCCGGCCGCCAGATCTCCAGCTTCATGAACGGCGGCTCGACGGACGTCCGCACCACCTCCGTCAACCGCGCCCGGAAGAGATGGAACGGCTCCGGCGGCTTGGCCGCCGCCGCGTACCGCGCCTTCAGCCCGGGGTCGGTCACCTCGACCGCCCGCCCGGCGACCCGCACGTCACCGCCGGCCAGGTCCGTCCCGCCGCCGGGGTTGGCGTGCAGCGCGAAACGGGGGTCCCGACGCAGGTCGAGCGCCTTGCGCGAGCCCGTCATCATGCCCAGCCACAGCTCTCCTCGACGGAAGTCCGCCTCCAGGCCCGTCAGCCGCGGCGCACCGTCCGTGCGCAGCGTGGCCAGGACGTGATGCCGATACGCCCCGAACCGCTCCCGCACCACCGCGGCGAACTCCGGCACCGCCGCCTCCACGGCCGCCCAACCGACCCCGCCGCCCCCGCCGCCCCCGCTCGTCGCTCCGCCCGCGCCCCGTTGCCGGTCGCTCCCGGCCCGTCGCCCGTTCTCGTTCGTCATGCCGCCAAGGCTCCCGCCTATACCCGACACCCTCTGTCGAGATTCCCGAACCAGTGCGCCCGCGCCCCCGCATCCCCGTGCTCTCCTGATGAGCGATCCCCGTCTCTCCCTCCCCTCGCATCCCACCACCGCCGTACGACCAACGCCTTAGTCCCACGGTCCGGTTGAGGATCCGCCCGCGGCCCGTTACCCGGTGCCGGGGCGCGTACCTAGCCTCGGGCCATGGATACGACGAGCGGCACACTCGACGAAGCCCTGGAACGTCTCCACGCCACCGGCCCCGAGTTCAACGGGTTCCTCAGCAACCACGGCCCGATGGCCGTGGAGGCCCTGATCCGGCACGGTCAGGCGCGCACCGTCCACCGCTGGCTCGACGACTACGCCACCCGCCTGGAGGAGGTGCCGACCGCACGGACGCCCCTCACCGACGCCAACTGGCAGGAGGCGCTGGGCGATCCGCGCCGGGTCACCGACTGGACCGGATACCTGACCCGCCAGGTCGCCGAACGCCCCTGGCGCGAGGTGCTCGCCACGTGGTGGCCCCGTCTGCTGCCCGGCATCGCGGGCGCCGCCACCCACCCGGTGATCCGGGTCGGACACGCCGTGCGCACCCTCCTGGAGCAAGGTGAAGAGGCGCCGCGGATCGCCGAGTTGGCGCACGCGCTCGGCTACTGGGCGGCCCGGCACACCACCCTGCCGGTGTCGGCGCGCCCCAGCGGCACCCTCGCGCCCGACGACGCGCTGGCCGCCCTCCCGCGCGTCGCCGACCGGCGGACGTCGGTCGTCGCCGGGCTGGCCCAGCTGCCCGACACGCAGGGATGGCCGGCCGCGGCCGCGTCGCTGCGCGCGCCGCGGAATCCCGACGAGGCTCGCGAACAGCTGACCGCACTGGTGCGGGCCGCCACCCACCGCTACCTCGACTACGGCCACGGCGACGCGGTCCTGCTGGTCCACGCGGCCACCGCCCCGAACGCCGTCCTGCGCACCCTCCCGGCACTCCCCCGCGAACTGTGGGCGCCCTCGCTCGCGGCGGCCTGGACGGCGAGCGCCGCACTCACCTCCGTCTACAGCCCCGACGAGCCGCTGCCGACGCTCACGACCGGGGCGCTCACCCCTGAGGAGGTCTTCGAACGGGCCGCGGCGCACGGCGACGCGCACGCGATCAAGCTGACCGACACCGCCCTCGACGTGGCCTCCTGGGCGGCGGACGGCGATGACCGCGCACTGCGGTCCGCGCTCCGCTCCCTGGAACTGATCACGCCGGGCGAGGACTGAGGACCGGGTGGGCTGATCAGCACCGGGGAGTGATCAGCCCTCCCCGCACCGGAGCCACGGGCCGCCGGAACACCGGCCCGACGGATCACCGACGCGATCTCGCCGATGATCCGGCGGATCTGGCGGAGGGGGCGGAGGGGCGGATCTGACGGACCTGACGGATCCGGCGGAGAAATATCGCCGGCATTGCCGCCATATCGCCGCCGTGGCGGCACACTGGCGTTAGCCGACGCCCCGCGACGATGTCCGCCACCCCGCGCCGCGCCGTCTTGCGCCCGATCCGGACCCGCCGCACCCGGATCCCCCGCCCGCCGAAGGCCCGCGAAGGCCCGCCGACCAGGGATACCGCCCCAGCCGGAGGGCCGCCATCGGCCGAAGCTTCATTGTTAAATGTTCAATAACTCTCGAAGCGGTGAGAGAGTGGATGGCATGAGCAACGAACCCGCGACCGAGCCGCGCTGGCTCGACGACGAGGAGCAGCACGCCTGGCAGGCATACCTCCACGCCACCACGCTCCTGGAGGACCACCTCGACCGCCAGCTTCAGCGCGACGCCGGGATGCCGCACGTCTATTACGGCCTGCTCGTCCAGCTCTCCCGTGCACCGCGACGACGGATGCGGATGACCGAGCTGGCCCAGAACGCCAAGATCACCCGGTCCCGCCTCTCCCATGCCGTCGCCCGCCTGGAGAAGAACGGCTGGGTCCGGCGCGAGAACTGCCCGTCCGACAAGCGGGGCCAGAACGCCTACCTCACCGACGAGGGGCTGCGGGTCCTGGAGAAGGCCGCGCCCGGACACGTCAACGCCGTCCGGGCCGCGATCTTCGACCGCCTCACCCCGGAGCAGATCGGGCAACTCGACGAGATCTGCTGCATGATCACCGACGGCCTCCAACCGCAGGGCGCCGACCTCCCCTGGCTCCGCTGACCTCAGCGGGGCGAAGGGAGGCCGACGCACCGCCACGGTCGACTCAGCGCCCCCTCAGCGCGCCGGCGATGCACCGCCGGTGCATCGCCGGCGCACCGTCAGTGCACCATCACCGGAATCTGCGCCTCGTCCTCGGCGCCGGCGTTCGCGCCCGCGCCGTCCTCCGACGAGGCCGCCGGCGAACCGCCGCCCGGTCGCCCGGTGTTGATGAGCGTGAAGGCGATCACCGCCGCCAGGGCCAGGATGCCCACCGCCCACCAGATGGCGGAGGTGTAGCCGTGCACCATCGACTGGAGCTTGAGCAGGTCCGCCGAGCGCGCGCCGGCCGCGTGCGAGGTCGCGTACGCGGTGGTGGCGCTGGCCGCGATGGTGTTCAGCAGGGCGGTGCCGATCGCGCCGCCGACCTGCTGCGAGGTGTTGACCATCGCGGAGGCGACGCCGGCGTCCCGCGGCTGGACCCCGTGCGTGGCCAGCGACATGGCCGGCATGAACGCCGTACCCATCCCCAGGCCCATCAGGACGAAGCCGGGCAGGATCAGCGCCGGGTAGGACGTGCTCAGGTCGATCTGGCTCAGCACCACCATGCCGAGCGCGGCGACCGTGAAGCCGGGCGCCATCAGCAGCCGCGGCGGGACGCGGGTCATCAGCCGGGCGCCGATCTGCGTGGAGCCGGTGATCATGCCCGCGACCATCGGAAGGAAGGCCAGACCGGTCATCACCGGCGTGTATCCCTTCACGACCTGCAGGTAGTAGGTCAGGAACAGGAAGAGACCGAACATGCCGATCACGGCCAGGCCCAGCGACGCGTAGACGCCCGCGCGGTTCCGTTCGGCGATCACCCGCAGCGGCAGCAGCGGCGCCGCCACCTTGGACTCGACCAGGACGAACGTCAGCAGCAGCACGGCCGCCGCGGCGAACAGCCCCAGGGTCACACCGGCCAGCCAGCCGTCGGACTCGGCCCGGGTGAACCCGTAGACCAGCGAGACCAGGCCGAGCGTCGCCAGGACGACGCCGGGCACGTCCAGGCGGGAGGGGTTGCGGCCCTCGGCGGGCTCGCGGATGACCAGCGCCGCACCGGTCGCGGCGATCACGGCGAACGGGATGTTGACGAAGAACGTCCAGCGCCAGTTCATGTACTCGGTCAGCACGCCGCCGAGGATCAGCCCGACCGCGCCACCGCCACCGGCGATCGCACCGAAGATGCCGAACGCCTTGGCGCGCTCCCGGGCCTCCGTGAAGGTCACCGCCAGCAGCGACAGCGCGGAGGGCGCCAGCAGCGCACCGAAGACGCCCTGGAGCGCCCGCGCGCCCAGCAGCATCCCTTCGTTGACCGCTGCCCCGCCGAGCGCGGAGGCCACCGCGAAGCCGATCAGGCCGATGACGAAGGTCCGGCGCCGGCCCCAGAGGTCGGCGATCCGGCCACCGAAGAGCAGCAGTCCGCCGAACGCCAACGCGTAGGCCGTGATGACCCACTGGCGGTTGGCGTCGCTGATGTCCAGGGCCTTCTGGGCGGAGGGCAGCGCGATGTTCACGATCGTCGAGTCGAGGACGACCATCAGTTGCGCGAGGGCGATGAATATCAGCGCTTTCCAGCGCCGTGGATCGACGTGCGCGGCGGTTTCAGACATGGGGAGGTCCACCTAGTGGTGCGTGACGGAACGTGGCAGAGGTTCTGGAGCTGAACGGACGGAAGCGGAAATCCCGGCACCCGTGAGGAGCGCGCGCGTCGCGCGACGCCCCGGCACCCGAGCGCCTCGGAGGAGGCCGAGGGCGACGGAGAGGACTCAGCGGACGGAGAAGACGGAACGGGCGGAAGGGGTCAAGCGGAAAGGGACAAGGGGGAAAGGGGACGGGAGAAGAGAGGGCCGACGAGGAGGACTCAAGAGGACTCAAGGAGAAGACCGACGCAGGGGGCCGGAGCCGAGGCATCGTCCCGGCGAGCGGGGCGGACCGCGGCCCTCCCCCCCCCCGTCGGCCGCCGCGGCTCGCGGTCAGCGGCGCCTCAGGTCCTCCAAGGTGACGGCGGAACCGGGCAGTTCGGACCGGGCGGGGGTTTGCAGGCCGTCCAGGAACAGCTGCAGATGCCGGTGCACGAACCTGTCGAAGTCCATACAGCCACTGCCCGGCAGCGGGCGGGTGAGCTGGGTGAGCGCGACCATCAGGTCACCGACGGCGATGTCGGTGCGCAGCTGGCCGCTGTCACGCGCGGCACCCATGACGGCGGCCACGGCCGCGTCCAGGCGCTCACGCGCGGCGAGCAGATCGGGGTGGGCCGGGTCGACGCCGTCGGAGAGCAGCGGGCACAGCGCCCCGATCCGCTCCTCCACCGCGTCGTGGACGAAGCGCCTCAGCGCTTCGAAGGCATCGGACTCCGCCACGAGGGCGCACTCCGCGCGGTCCGCGATACGGGACATGACGGAGAGCGTGACGTGGTGGATCAAATCCCGGCGATCCGTGAAGTGACGGTAGAGCGTCGCATTGCCGACACCCGCGCGTCGAGCGATTTCGTCGAACGGCGCCTCGGCCCCGAACTCGACCATCGTCTCCCGCGCGGCGGCGATGATCCGCTCCCGGTTGCGCACCGCATCGGCCCGCAGCCGCGGTGGTGCAGTCTGCACGCGCCCCACTCCGGTCACGTCGGCGCACTCCCTTCGTCCTTCTCCCGCATCCACGGAACCGGGGAACCACTCCCCGCTTCGTCCAACACCGAGCTAAACGGGGATCCGCTCCCCGGATATTTCCCGGCCGGGGTGTGACGTGGCCCACGCGGACGCGGGGCGCGTCGACCCCGGCAGCCGCGCCCGGGGTCGCCGTCAGCGCCGGCGCATGCTGGGGCGCCATCCCTCCGCACCACACCACGCCTCCATTTGACGCACCCCCACGCGCGGGCGACCATCCCCCGCCGCACGCTGAACACCATGAGGCAGAAGGCACGCGCCCGATGAACCGCACCACCGGCGCCCGCACGCTCCAGGCCGAGCCATGCGCACCCTGACACACAAGATCTGCGCCGCCCTGGCCGCGACCGCCGCCTGCGTGGCCGCCGCCACCACCCTGACCACGCCGCCCGACGCCACCGCCGCCCCACCGCCCCCGATCGCCGCTCCCGTACCGCCGCCGCCCGGCGTCAAGCCCCTGCCGCCCCCCATCGGAGCCGTCGGCACCGCCAAGGCGACGGCGAAGACCACCGCGACGGCCACCGCGAACGCCTCCGCGGGGGGCTCCGCCCCGGCGCCTCCCGCGCCCCGCCCACCGGCCGGCGCACGTCCCAGCGGCCCCTGCGCGCTCTCCGGCATCACCGAGGACGTCTCCGAGGCGGCCCCCACCCCCGCCGGCTTCGCGCACGCCTTCGGCATCGTGCGGGCCCTCACCCTCTTCGTGGACTTCCCGGACGCCCCCGCCGGCCTCTCCCCCATGGCCCGCTTCGCCGAGTTCTTCCCGGCCGTGACCGACTACTTCCGCACCAGTTCGTACGGCAGGCTGACGTACGTCCCCAAGCCGCTCTTCCGCTGGATCCGCATGTCACACCCGCTGGCGGCATACGGCATCACCCGCGGCGCCACCTTCGATCCGCACTCGAACCAGGGCTACTACGCCCTGTCCCGGGAACTCGTGCACGCCGTGGACCCGCTCGTGGACTTCCGCAACTACGACGTCGTGAACGTCATCGCGTCCCCCAACGCGGGCCCGCCGGCGACCCGCTCCGTCCTGTCGGTCACCTTCAGCGGCAGCGACATGGGGCTGAAGACCGGCCGCGGGGCGGAGTTCCAGAACGTCTCCTTCATCTGGAGCCGGCAATCGGGCCTGAGCGCCTTCCGGGTCGTCAACCACGAGAACGCGCACTCCTTCGGCCTACCCGACCTCTACTACACGGACGAGCCCAACGCATCGACCCCGGTGGGCCACTGGGACCCGATGGACGAGGACTGGGGGCCGACCAACGACTTCCTCGGCTGGCACAAGTGGAAGATGGGCTGGCTCGCCCCCGGCCAGGTGCACTGCACACCGCCCGGCGGCACCCCCACCGAGCACGTCCTCACGCCGATCTCCACCCCCGGCGGCACCAAGATCGTCGTCATTCCGACCGGTCCGCACACCGCCTTCGTGGTCGAGGCCCGGACCAGCGGCCTCCTGGACCCGATCGTCTGCCGCCCCGGCGTCCTCGTCTACCACGTGGCCACCAACGTCCCCAGTGGCCGCGCCCCCATCCGCGTCGTCGACGGCACCCCGCACAGCAACGGCTGCTACAGCGACGCCCGCTACGTCGACGCGGACCTGACCGACGCCACCTTCCGCCCCGGCGACTCCTTCACCGACCGGGTGAGCGGCGTCACCGTCACCGTTCTCACCGAGAACACCGACGGCACCTACCGCGTCCGCACCACCCCGGCGCACGCCTGACGGCCCGCGCCCCGGGCCCCGCGCCCACCCCGCCTCAGGCGCCCTCCTCCTCCCAGTGCCGGCGCCCGATGCTGATCAACCGCAGCTGGCGCCGGGCGCGCCACACCACCCGCTCGACCGCCCCCTCGCCTCCCTCCTCCTGGGCATCGAGCAGCTCCCCGGCGGTGGTCACCAGCCGGTCGACGTACAGCTCGGCCAGCATCCGGACGTCCTCGTCCCGCCAACCGCCCGACACCGGCTGCGACTTGAGCGCCTCGGCGACCTCGGCCGCGAACCGGTCCAGCTCCCCGGCGATGGCGTGCCGCACGGCCCGCACCCCGCCGCGCCGCTCGCGCGCCACGAACCGTACGTGCGCGGGGTGCTCGCGCACATGCCGCTCGACGACCGCGACCGTGCGGTCTATCCGCTCCTCCGCCGCGTCCTGCTCGGCGAGGATCGCGCGCACCATCGCGTGCAGGCTGCCCAGCGCCTCCTCGACGAGCGCGACGCCCAGCTCCCCCAGGTCCCGGAAGTGCCGGTAGAACGCGGTCGGGGCGATGCCCACCACCCGGGTCACCTCGCGCAACCCCAGGCTGCTCAGGCTCTGCTCCTCCAGCAGCCCGAGGGCCGCGTCCAGCAGCGCCTGACGGGTTTTCTGCTTCTGCGCCTGACGGACTCCACCCACACTGTGACTCATGTCATCCAGTAAACAACCGTTCTCCGAACCGATCCACCCGCCGGCAGCCGTACACTGAAGAAGTCAGTGAACAACTGTCCTCTCAAATCTCTTCGGCCGCGCTCCGCCACGGACCCGCACCGGGCCCCGCACCGGAACCGGCCCCGGAAAGGCAGACCATGCTCTTCCTCGTCGCAGCCCTCCTCCTGATGGGGATCGCGCTGGGCACCGCGGCGCACCTCCCCGTCCCGGTCACCCTCGTCGCCGCCGCGGTCATCACCGCCTGGCTGCTCGTCTTCTACCTGCGCGAACGCCGCCACCACACCGAGGGGACCGCCCGATGACCACCCTCACCACCACCCCGGCGACCGCGGCGAAGTCCTCCGCCGCCACCCCGTCCCGCCCCCAGGCGGACGGCATGGCCATCGCCTCCTTCGTCCTCGGCCTCCTCGGCACCCTGGTCCTCAACGTCGTCCTGGGCCCCTGCGCACTGGTCCTCGGCACCCTCGCGCTCACCCGCGGCACCACCCGCCGCGGCCGCGCACTCCTGGGCCTCGCCCTCGGCGCCGCCGACCTGCTCCTCCTCGCCGCCCTCACCGCCGCCGACGGCACCCTCAGCTGGCACCTCGGCTGACCCGCCCCCGGCACACGCCCCACCTTCCCCACACCCACCCGCCCCCCACCCGCCATCCGCTACGCTTGTCGCCGGATCGGATCATCCCGATCAGCCCCGCCTCCGTGGGATGTGTCTAAATCAGAGAAACCCCAGGCCGCGGCGGGTTCACCTCCGGGCCTCAAAACGAGGTTCCCGAATCCCCAAACGCCCGCCGTCGCCTCCCTGCCTCAGAGCCCAGATCTGACAGCGCCGCCAGAACACCCTCACCCACCACATGCCACTTGCTTGCTATTTAAGTAGCATGCAGGAAAGGTGGAGGAGTGAACATCCGCTACATCCCCGGCGCGCAGCAGGATCGGCGCGCGCTCCTGCTGCTCGTGAGTGACGATCGGCAGCTGCTGCTGTGTCGCGCTTGCTGCGGTGACTGGACCGTCCCGTCCGTTCACCTCGGAACGAGCGACGAGCCCGCCCATCAAGCCCGCGCTCATCTCGCAAAAGCGTTCGGGATCAACAACCCGCAACTCGCCGCCGTCCGTGGGGTCCACACCTCAAGCAGGGACCAGGCGTGGGAGTACGAGCGGGTGACGCAGACCCACGTCCTGATCTCCCGCATCAGCGACGCAGAAGCGCGCGGCACGCGAAAGCGGAAGCCGGCACGCCCTGTGGGCCTTGGACGACTTGCGCAGTCACCGCAGACGGGTAGCCCCTCAGGGGGCCATCACTCTTCTTGCCGGTTTCCTCGAAGGCTGGCTACCCGACGGCTCCCACACACTCTTCTGACCCACAGCCGGGCACCCGCAGGGTCAGCCCGCGGCAGTGCCCCTCTCCTTCAGTTCGGCGCGGATACGGTGGGCGACGCGGGTCGCGCTCTCGATGGCGCCGTCGAGTGAAGCCGGCCCCACCGACCTGCAAAGACGCCTGCGAGTTCCCAAAGCTCAAGAGAAGGGTTCCCGGGCCCGTCTGCCGCAGGCCCCGACCTGCAGTTTCCTAATTTTCCGCAAGGCTCCTACCGACGCAGTCGTGTCCATTCGCCGCCAACGAAATCCTCTTTCAGCTCGCCGCAGAGTACGGCTGTCCACCCTTGGTGAGCGAAGAGTTCCTCACTGGCTGCGCCTAGATCGGCAGGCGTAACTTTTCTCAATGCTTCGGGGAAATCGAAGCACCAGTCGGGTTTGCGGCCCAGGGAGAGGTCCAGGCTGATTTTGCTTGCCAGATCGGCAGGTGAGTCGAGGACGCTCGTGATCTGTCCGAGACAGAAGTTCTTGGCAGCGGTGCTCTCTTCTACGGACAGGTCCTGGGTGAGCATGCGGTCCATCTCGGAGTTGATGGACCGGATACCGGTGGTGATGTCATCGGGGTGGAGTCGCGCTGTGACGATGAACTGGCGCTGTCCGGCGGTGACGTTCAGGGTGGAGTAGAGGGAGGCGGCTCGCGGGAGCCGCTGAGCGTGAGGGACGAGGCGGGCGCCGGAGTAACCGCCGAACAGCACGCTGAGCAGGTCGTGAACTGTCGAACGAGAGTCCGAGGGGCCAGCCGGGACGCAGAGCTGGAGCGTGGCTTCTCCCTGCGTACCAGTGGGCAATGTATGGAGACCGCCGTGGGGTGCGGGGGTGGCGCTGAGGCGCATGGCGGGAGCAGGCGTCTGGTACGAGCGCGGAAGGTACTCGAGGACGTGGGAAAGCGCGACGTCGCCGACGACGACCAGGAACGCGCCGGTGGAGCGCATCACGAGATCGTGGAAGTCGTGGTGTTCAGCGGCGGTGATCAGCCCGACCACTTCAGGGTCGGGAAGCGTCTCGGGCAGCCCCTCGGGCAGGAATGAGCGCTGACGGAGTGCGCGGCTGACGATTTCGCCGTGGTCCAGGAGGCAGGAGCGTGCGCGCTTGGCTACGGGTACCGCCCACGTGGCCAGGTCGGTTTCGGTGGCATCGGCTGGTGTCAGTAGGTCGGCCAATGGAACGAGACCGCGCCGTAGATCGGTGGAGGGAAGGTGGCCGGAGATACGCAGCCACTCTCCAGTCCAGGACACGTCCCAGGTGGTGGGTTGCCCGGTGAGGCGTTCCCGTCGAGCGAGGCGTTCGCGCAGGTCGTGTACGAGAAGCTCCGCTTGCCCCGCGTGGCGGCGATTGGTTCCTGAGCAGGGAATCATCAGCCGGACCTCAGCCAGGGGTGCGCGGCTATCGCGGACGAGGTAAACGTCGAGGCCGCTGTCTGCGACGGCGTGCGTGATCTCAGGGCGGACGGGTGTGGGGCTCTTGTGGAGTGCAGGCGGCTTCGGACGGACGTCGGGCGCGGGGACGATCTGGAGAACGGCACGCTTCTGGGCGGCTAGGCGCCGCGCGGCGGCGGTGATGTCCACATACGTGAGTGCGGCGAGATGGGCGGGGATCCGGTCGAGGAGTTCGGCGTCGTCCCAGAGAATCTCCAGTCGTCCTAGCGCCCGGCACCGGACAAGCACGTCAGCGTGGCGGTGGTGGTGTTCATGAATCAGGTGATCGCGCCATGTGGTGAACGCGTCAGCGGACGGGGCACCGTCCGCCAGTTCTGTGATGTGTGCGTCGAGCGCTGCGAGGACCTCGGGGGCGTCTAGGGAGGAATGGTGGATCGCGACCAGGATCAACGTGTCGGGATCCCGGGCGTCGAAGGGGCCGAAGATCCCGCAGCCTCCATCGCGGCGTACGATCCCGGGCTTGTTCCACGCCAGCGTGAGGACGTGGGCGAGGACGTGGTGGGCCACATACTCCTGCAGGCTGGTAGCCGGGTTGGGCAGTTGGTACCCGACGGCGATACCAGGCAGAGCGATCCGCGGGTCCTGGACTGTTCCCCGGCGTGGTGTGTCCCCCGCTGGGACCGTGAGCACAGCTGGCGGGGGTCCCGGACGCGGGGGGATCGTGCCGAAGTGCCTGTCGACGAGGGGGCGTACTTGGTCCGGGTCGAGGTTCCCGGAGAGGGTGAGCGTGGCGTTGCCCGGGGGGTAGTAGGTGTCGAAGAACTCCTGGCATTGCTCGACTGTCACTTCGCTCAGGGCGGCGGTGGAGCCGAAGCCGTCGTGGGCGTTGGGGAAGGTGCTGTAGAGCAGTTCAGGCAGGCGCGGCCAGGGGAATCCGCCGTAGGGGCGTTCGGTGACGGTGGTGCGGATTTCCTCAGCCACACCGGACAACTGGCGCTTGAGGCCCTCGTCGGTGAAGCGGGGTGCGCGCATCCGGTCTGCTTCCAGGAAGAGCGCGAGTTCGACCGCTTCAGGCGGGACTACCTGAAAGTATTCGGTGTAATCCTGGTGAGTACGGGCATCGCAGCTGCCGCCGACGCGGTGGATATGGTCCCCGTGCTTGAGCGGCGCGACGCTCTCGCTACCTTCGAACATGACGTGCTCAAAAAGATGCGCGAAGCCTGCGGCCCAGGCCGGTTCACTGCGGAACCCGACCCCGTAGTGCACGCTGACCGCGACGCGGGCTGCATGCGGATTGGGGTCGAGCACCACGCGCAGCCCGTTGTCGAGCCGGTACCTGATCACGTGAGGTCTCTCCTGCGGAAGAGGCGCCAGCCGCCAAGGAGGCTTGCGGCGATCCAGAGTAGGGCCGCGGCCGCTGCCGCCAGTGGTGGAAGCAGCCCGGGGATGGGGGGTTGGACGATTCCTGCGAGTGTGCTCACGGGGAGGAATCGGCTGATCGAGGGGGCGTGGAGCATCAGCGGCAGTTCGACGGCGAACGGGGTGATGAGGGCGGCTGTGGTGGTGGTCCAGTAGTTCGGCAGCAGATAGCCCAGAGTGACTCCCCAGAGCCCGGCCAGGACGCTGGCCACCACAGTGAGCACGAGCGTCTGCCACGTGCCTGCTCCCAGGTCGAACGACTGGTGACGCTGTTCGAGCGTGATCCAGGTGGACACCGACCACGCCGTTGTCCCGAGGACCCCTACCGCCAGCCCTTGGACGGCACCTGAGACGCACTTGGCAACGTAGCCGTCGATGCGCCGCTGAGTGAGAGCGGTCCGGGGCAGGGAACGGTAGAAGTACTCCTTGGCGATGCCCCAGTTGGCCAGGAAAATGGACGCGACGGGCACGGCGGTGAGGAAGGCCAGAAGTGTGCGGGTGGCGGCCGCCGAGTCGGCCCCATCGGTAGCAGTGACAGAGGCGGGCGCGTAGCTGTAGCACATGGCCGGCATCAGATAGGCGTAGGCCAGGCCGAACAGCATCCACCAGCTACCGCGGGCCTTGAGCAGTTCCGCACGGATCGCATTACGCATGTTTGTCCACGAGCTCGAAGAAACGGTCTTCCAGTCGGCTCTCTCCGCCACCGGTCAGCTCGCCGAGGGTGCCGGCGAAGAGCAGCCGCCGCCGGATGACAACGACCTCGTCGATGGTCTGGGCCGTCTCGGCGAGCTGATGACTGGAGAGCAGGACCGTCCCACCCCGGTCCGCGAAGGAACGCAAGTACCCGCGGAGCCAGCGGATGCCCTCGGGGTCCAGGCCGTTCGCGGGTTCGTCGAGGATCAGCAGCTCGGGATCACCGACCAGAGCGGCCGCGAGCCCGAGACGCTGACGCATGCCGGTGGAGAGCCTGCCGATGGTGCGGGACGCCACCGAGGCCAGGCCAACCTCCTCCAGGACGGCATCGACGCGGCTGCGCGGCTGCCCGGCCGCGGCCGCACAAATCCGCAGGTGGTGACGGGCGGTGAGAGCGGTCTCGAAGCCGAGCCCGTCGAGGTGAACACCGACACGGCGGGCCGGTGAGGTGATGTCCGCGTAGCGGGCACCGAAGACTCGGGCCTCTCCGCGGGTGGGGTGGAGCAGGCCGACCAGCCCTTTGAGGGCCGTGCTCTTGCCGGCGCCGTTCGGGCCGAGCAGGCCGACGATTCGTCCCGGGGAGACCTGGAAGGTCAGGTCGTCAACGGCGACCTGTTCGCCGTACCGCTTGGTGAAACCTTCGAAGACGACGACGCTCATGCACGCGCCTCGATCATGCCCCAAGCGGTGAGCCCGTCGTTGAAGCCGTCGACGCGTTCGATGTGGAAACCGGCCTCCTCGATCAGGTTGGTGAACTGTTCCCTGGTGCGGACTCGCCCGCCGGTGGAGACGAGCATGTTGAAGTCCGACACGTGCAGGAAGGCGTTCTGAGGGTCGGGCTCCTGCGTGAACATCCAGTCGATGACGATCAGAGTCGTGCCTGGTGTGGCGGCCCGGTGCACGTTGCGCAGGAGGTCGGCAACGCGTGTGTCGTCCCAGTCGGGGAAGATCGACTTGAGGAGGTACAAGTCTCCCCCGGAGGGCACCGACTCCAGGAAGTCACCGGGGGCCGCCTCGACCCGATCGGCGACCCCGTGCCGGGCGAGTGCCTCTCTGGCGTGTTGGAGGGCGGCGGGCCGGTCGACCAGGACACCCTTAAGGTGCGGATACGCCTGAAGGATTCCGCTGAGCATGGCCCCGCTGCCACCTCCGACGTCGACGACGCTTCGGTATCCGCCCAGGTCGTATCGGGCGGCGAAGGCGCGCGCGCAGTGGTAGGTACCGAAGCTCAAGCTCGCCGCGTAGTGTGCGGCGGTGTCCGGGTGGGCGTCGAGATGCTCCCAGAAGCCCATGCCCAGAGCGGTTTCGGCGGAGGGGCGCCCGGTCAGGACAGTGTCGGCGTAGTGCTCGGCGGGCCGGACGCAGACCGGGTCCGCCATGGCGAGGGCGAAGTCACTGAGCCACCCCCCGTCGTGTTCGAGGGCGGCAAGGAGAGGGGTGGCCTCGAATGTGTCGGGGGCCACTTCGGCACTGAGACCGAATCCGGCCAGGGCGCGTAGGAACCTGGCGAGGGCGTCCGGGTCCGCTCCGGTGGCCTCCGTCAACTGCGTGAGGGTGCGCGGGCCATCGGCCAGGTGGGCAGCGATCCGCAGTCGGGCGGCGGCACGCACCATCTGGGCGGTCATGTAGCCGGTCACCATGACGTGCAGGGTTGAGGCTTCGGCGTTCAGCGGAGTGGCCGCGGGCTGCTGTGACATGGGTTTCCTCTGTGATTCATCGGGTCGCTATGGCCTTGGATCTGGCTTTCTCCAAAGCTGAGCCGGACTGGCGCCGAGCGGTTCTGCGCAGCAGTACCGGCGCAAGCAGCGCTCCTGCCAGGGTCCAGGCGGCAAGGACCGCGAAGACCAGGGGCAGCTGCCCGTTACCCGGCAACTGGGTGACGGCCGGGGTATCGGAGAGAAGGGCGGTACGGATCCCCTGCGCGAGCCATTTCAGGGGGAAGACATTGGCGATGTACTGGACGAGCTGCGGCATCGAACCGAACGGGAAGATCAATCCCGATATGGGGATGAGGCCGATGAGCGGGAGGGACACCACCGCCACCAGCCGGGGGTTCGGGGCCAGCGCGCCGACGCTCGCCCCCAGCCCCACCATCGCGAGCAGCCCGAGGACCAGGACGGCAACGAGGGTGGCCCACGCAGTGGGGTTCTGCGGCAGAGAGAGGTCCACGAACAGACCGCCGAGCACCGCCATGACGACAACGTATGCGGCGGTCACAGCGGCGACGGAGACCGCCTTGCCGAGCAGGTAGCTGTGGATGCCTCCAGGCCAGCCGCGCAGCCGGAGCAGGGTGCCGTCCTCACGCTCGCCGGCGAGGTTGTAGGAGAGGGTGAGGAGCCCGGTCTGGAAGACGCTCATCGCGATCCCTCCGGGCAGTAGCAGGTGCCCGTAGGTCAGGTCCGTACCAGGCAGGGGGTCCGCGCCCATCGTGTAGAAGAGAACGCCGAACATGGCAGGGATGAAGGCGTGCATGGCGCGTTCCGTCTTACTGCGCAGCTGGATATGGAGTTCGACCAAGCCTCGTCGCCAACCGGCTTGCATGATTCTCTGTACGGTCATCACCTATCGCCTTTCACCATGCTCAGGTAGGTGTCCTCCAAGGTGGGTCTGCGGACCACCAGGCCGGGGATGGGACCTTCGAACTTCTGGTGCAGGCGGTAGACCAGGGCAGAGGGGTCACGTGTGAACTCGTGGGTGAGGGTCCCGCCGTGGCGCCAACGCACCTCCGACTCGTCCTCAGCGGCCGCGGCGAGCTCGTCGGCGGTCCCGCAGGCCGTCAGGGAGCCCCGAACGAGGATCGCGATCCGGTCGGCGAGTCGTTCGGCCTCGGCCAGGTCGTGAGTGGTGAGCAGGACGGTTACGCCCTCTGCAGCAGCCAGGTGCTGGACGAGTTCGTGGAACTGCCGCCGGGCCACTGGGTCGAATCCGGCGGTGGGCTCGTCGAGGAAGAGCAGTTCGGGCCGGCCGACCACACCGAGGGCCACGTCCAGTCGGCGGCGCTGACCACCCGAGAGCACGCCGATGGTCTTCCGGCGGTGTTCGGTCAGGCCGACGAGCTCGAGGAGTTCACTTACCTCGCGTGGTTGCGAGTAGAGCAGCGCGGCGTGTTCGAGGAGTTCGCCGACGCGCCACTGGGCGTGGTCGCGCCAGGACTGCAGTACCACTCCGACCCGCTCGCGCCACGCGTCAGGCGCATGTTCGGGGTCGGCACCCAAGACCGAAACGTCTCCGCCGGAACGGCGTCGATAGCCTTGGAGGATCTCGAGGGTCGTGGTTTTGCCCGCACCGTTGGGTCCGAGCAGCGCCAGGACCTCGCCCCGGCAGACGTCGAGGTCGATGCCTCGCAGCACATCGGTCTGCCCGTAACGCATCCGGAGCCCACGTATCCGTACCACCGGGTCCGTCGCGGTGTTCATCTCACTCCTCTTCTCGGACTCGGTCGATGAGTTCGGTGAGCAGCGCCTGGTAACGCCCGATCTCCGCCTCGTCCCAGTCCGCGTAGGCGGCGTAGTCGTGCAGGTGAAGGACGATCCGCAGAACGGCGGTTCGTCGTACGGCCAGCTGATCCCGGCCATAGCCCGCCAGCAGGGTTGATTCCAAACGCGCCCAGGTCGGGTCGGTGGCAGGGGTGCCCAGAACGTGCCGGAGCTCGGTGAGTTCGCCAAGGAGCCAGCCGATGTCCCAGTACCACGGTGCGGCCCCGAGGTCGTCGCCGATGAGGAACTGGACGCCATCGTCGGCGGGGCCGAGCACAAGGCAGGCGAGCCCCGGGGCGCCATGGGAGACGACACGCCGCTCGTCGTGGACGAGCCGTTCACACCAGTTGCTCAGCGTCCCCCACCGCTCGTGGCCGAGGGCGGTGAGGATCAGCGCGGCGGCCCGCAGGGTTCGGTGGCTTGCGCCGCCTGTGGTGAGAAAGTTCCGGAGCCGGTTGACGCCCGGTGGCAGCGCATCGGGAAAACCGTCCGGCGCCAGCCGGTGGAGCTCGGCGAGGAGAAGCCCGGCCATGTGGCAAGCCGGCACGAACCGGTCGACCCCCGCACCGTGGGTGTCCAGGATTGTCGCGGCGACGCTCTCATAATGGTCGACGACGTATCGGCTCCCGGGCGGATCCGGTTCGGCGGGAATTAGGCGGCCCTCGCCTCCGAAGTCCGCGCCGGGCGCGGACCCTGTCGGCCTGGACACGGCCAGCTGCGCCAACCGGGCCCGTGCGACGGGCCCGGGTCGGCGGAACGGGGTGGGCCGGCGGCTGCCTGGCCAGCGACACATCGCGTACCGGCCGTCTGCTGCGGTGAGGACGAGATGGCGTTGGAACCGGGTACCTTCCTCGGGCACCACCACACTGCCGGGAATCACGGCACCCGCTCCCCGGTGTCGGCGAGGTGGAGGCGCCGTTCCTCGATCAGACGCAGGAGTACCGGTAGGTCGGCGGCGACCCAGCCGTCATTCCGCCCAGTTCCTGTACTCGGCCCACGCTCGGGAGGAGCGACGACGACGTTCTGTCGACCTTCGAGCGCCTTCATGTGGGTCGTGTACGCGGCGCTCTGAGCACCGCCCGGAGGCAGCGCTGGGGCGATCCCCACCGGTACGGTGGCGCATTGGGCGGCAAGAAGACTGGGGGTATCGGCGAGGCCGAGGGCGAAGCGGCCGACGAAATGGAGGGTCGCCGGATAAACGGCGATGGCTTCGGCCCACTCGGCCAGTTCAACATGGAGCCCCACCGGCCCGGGCTCCTCCGGCCAGACGTCCTCCAGTACTGGATGACCGGTAACCGAAGCCAGCGCCTGCCGGGTGACGAAGCGTGTCGCGCTGCGCGTCACCACGGCCCGCGCCTGGATGCCTGGGTAGGCCAGGCGCAGCCAGTTGAGCCAGAACGGCAGATGCATGACACCGATTGACCCGGTGCCGACCACGAGAAGTCGTTCGAACCCCAGGGCGAGAGGCTTGGGAGGCACAGGTCCGCTCACGCCGTCACCGCCTTCAGCAGCGTTTCGATCTCTTCCAAGGCAGCCCGCTCCCCGTAGTTGATGCCGACGGCGCTGCAGTTGAGCACCACCTCGTCGACGCCCGCCTTCCCATAGGCCGCCAGGCCCTCGGCGATAGCTTCCGGTTCGCCGCTGAGGAAGAGTCCGGCCTCGACGAGTCGCCGTGCACCATCCACCGGATCGCTCGGGTCGACGCCGACTCCGGCGCGGCGCAACATCTGCGTGTAATGCGGTCCCCGCAAGTGCCGGGCACAGACCGAGTAAGCGAGGGCGACCGGATCGCGGTGCGGCCCGGCGAGAGCGACGTGCACCACGGCCACCAGGCGCGGCGTAGGTCTGGACACGGCTTCGGCCCCGGCGCGTAGCTCTGGTGCGATGACCGAGGCCAGGTAGTCCGGTGGGGTCAGCCAGCCGATCGCTACGTCGGCGACCTCTCCGCAGACCCTGGCCATCCTCGGGCGCAGTACGCCTAGGCCCAGCTCCACCGGCGGGTGAGGAACCTGAGGAAGGCTGGCATCCATCCGAAAGTACGCACCGTCCATCTGCACCCGCTCCCCGGCGAGGAGTCCGCGGACGGCGCTCATATACTCCCGGACGGCCGTCAAGGGGCTCGGGTACGCGGCGCCGAGCAGTGCCTCCTGGAAGACTGCGGCCCCCGGCCCGTACCCGGCCACCACCGGATGCCCGGTGATCTGCGCAAGCGACCGGGCCTGCAGGGCGGCCTCGACCGGATGCCGTAGCGGCATGAGCGTCACCGCCGTGCCGACAGGTACACGAAGTCCGATCCCGGCGCTGTAGGCGAAGAGTTGATGGGGTTCGAGGGTCAGCTGCTGGCTGGTCCAGAGTCGTGCACCAGGGGTGCGCTGGACCAGGGCGGCGAACGGCACGACCTGTTCCGGCCGGACCGGGGTGAACGGCAGAAGCACCGAGTACGTTGTCATGCCCGGCCTGCCAATACTGCGGAGTTCGTGGTGAGGCTCGGCCGCTCCCCTGCGACCAGCGCCTGGTAGGGCGGGCATCCATCGAGAAGTTCTTGGTGGGTGCCTTCGGCAGGCACCTGCCCCCCGTGCATGAAGACCACATGGTCCGCGTGGAGCGCGACCGACATGCGGTGGGTCACCATGACCACGGCGCGCTCTGCGGCCAGCCGCTCCACCACGGCACGAAGGCTCCGCTCATTGATGCTGTCCAACTGGGATGTGGGCTCGTCGAAGAGCACGATCTCGGTGTCGGCCAGCAGTGCCCGCGCAAGAGCAACCCGCTGCCGTTGACCACCGGAGAGATCGACGGCCTCACCGATCACCGTGTCGATTCCCTGGGGCAGGGACTGCACCACTTCGCTCAGGCCGACCGTCTCCAGTACGGCGAAGAGCGCCTCATCCGACGGGGCGACGCGATGCCCGACGGTGAGATTGGCGCGCAGCGTATCGGTGAGCAGCGTGAACGCCTGGTCGACGTAGGTGATACGTGCTCTCAGCCCGGACAGCGTCCAGTCGGTGGTGTCCTGGCCCAGCACCTTCACCCGGCCACCTGCCGGTGTGACGAACCGCTCGATCAGGGCCAGGGCGGTGCTCTTACCAGTACCGGATTCACCGACGACCGCCGTGAGCCCCCTGCTCGGCACGGTGAAGGTCGCTCCGCGGAGCACCGACTGATCGTCGTAGGCGAAGTCGACTCCTTCGAACCGAACGGCCGGCCCGGAAGGAGAAGAGACTGCTGTGGGAGTGGCCGCTGGATCAGCGGACTCCTCGGTCGAGAGCGAGAGTACCTCGTCGAAGCGCTTCCGGGCGGAGAGCCCCGCCTGCAGCTGGCCGAGGCCCATCGCGATGACGAAGACGGGGGCGACCAGTTGCATCAGGTAAAGGAGGAACGCTGCGAAGTCGGCGACGGAAAGAACACCACTTGCATAGCGGGCACCCCCCGCCGCGATGACCGCAACGAGAGCGATCTGCTGGCCCAGACCCATGGCCGGGTTGAGCGCTGAGTTGAGCAGGTTGCTGCGTAGCGCGGCCCTCGAGGTGGTATCGGAGGCTTCGGCCAGCCGCTCCGTCATGGCAGTCTCCGCACGATACGCCTTGACCGTGGGAAGGGCGTCGAGCGCTGTGGTGAAGCGGTGGGCCAGTAGTCCCAGAGCGGACTGGTGCGCGGCGTACGACCGACGCAGGCCCCTGATCACCACGCCGATGATCAAGCCGGCGATCGAGAAGCCGGCAAGCGTCGCCAAGAGCAGTACCCAGTCCAGGTAGCCCATGATGACGATGGTGGCGACTGTGGTCAGTCCGGAAATGGGCAACTGCAGGATGCCCAGGTCGACGATGGACCGCAGCTGAGCGCTGTCCGCCGTCACCCGCGTCACCAGATTGCCGGTCCCGTGCGTACGGACTTGGTGCAGAGGCAGGCGCAGGACGTGCCCCATGATCCGGGTGCGCAAACTGTGCACCATGCGCTCACCCCCGCGCGCCAGAAGGTAGCCGGAGGCTGCGGCGCTCAGCGCAGCGCCGAGCGCGGAGGCGGTCATCCAGATAACCGGCCAGAGGACTGGCGTATGCGCCTGCACAGCGCCGATGAGCCGCGCCACGATCAGCGGCATGGCCAGATTGCATACCGTTGAGATGATCGAGAGCAGCACGACTGACGTGAGTAGCGCCTTACGACCACGGACCAGCTCTCGCAAAATTCGCAGGCGTTGATATTCCGGGCCGGTAGGCACGGGAAACTCTTCCTTTCGCAGAACAGTCACGGATTCGGGCGGTTCTCACAGTCAGGTGCAGGCCCCTAGCAAAGTCACGTGATGACTGAGTTGCCCACTGAACGGATCGCCAGCTCACGCTCAGCGCATGAGCTGGCGTTCCACTATCGGCAGGCCGGTGCGATCACCGCTGCAGAACGAGCAACTCGGACTTTGCCGAGGCCCTGCAGTCAGGTGCCCGTGAGAACCGCCCGCTACACCGAGTCAGGATGCTAGAGGTCCTTCGTGATCTGATAGGAGAGCCCAACGCTCGCTATAAAACACGTAGGAGAGGTCGCCGGCGCTTCAGACTGGGCCGAGACATCCAATTCCGCTACGTCCACATAGGTGTCGTAGCCGGAGATCATCTCATCGAGTTCCATAACGCTGACCTTTTCTTAGCAGCCGTGCTTGACCGACTGCGCGATCCCTCCACCGACCCCAGCCCCGGCCCCTGCGACGCACCAGCCGGAGCTCGTCGCGGCCAGGCAGGCGGCGCTGCTGGTAGCAGCGGCGAAACAGACGGGGCTGGTCGCGGGCGCCTCGCTTGCCGCCGAAACGTTCAGCTCGGCGACATCGACGTAAGCCGCGTACCCGGCGATCAGGTCCTGAGTCTTCACTTTTTACCTCTCAGAATTTCTAGGTGTTGTGTTGGATTCCAGACAGGAGAAAGGAACCGCGGACAACCCTTCCCCCTGCACGGGGCCCAAGTGCTTCTCGTTCTTCAGCCGGTATTACGCGCCGGTTGTCGCGGGTCGATTCGGGCTTCTTGGAAATCCCGCAAAAGTCTCTGCTCACGCGGTTCGCCCGTTGTCGCCGCCTCGATCAGAGCGGTGGCGATGACTCGGGAGCGGTGTTCACCGAAACTCAGCCCCCGCATGCCGGCCCGTTCATCCACCGGCTCCCATGCGGTAGCGACCCCCGGCGCCAGTTCCTCGGTGATTACCGACGTCTGTGGCCCGGTCCCGGGCATCCCGGCGACCGCTTCGGCGACGATCGGGGCGGCGTGCCAGGCGCCGCGTCCCAGGTACACCACGATTCCGTCGCGACGCGGAAGGTGTCCAGGCATCGAGACGACCTTGGCCCGATATGCGACCTCGGTTGCCGCCAATGCGGAGAGTGCCGCCCCCCAGACCGCAGGCGCATGGTCTGCATCGGTAACGTGGATGTAGACACGCAGATGGGGCAGTTCGAGATGCGGTGACGGCTTCGAACTGTCGACCAAGAGGAATCCCGGAGAGAGCGCGGCTCGTACTGAATTGACCTGAAGAATCACGCGTGAGCCTGGGGACGGTGCGTTTCCGTTCCCGGTTGTGTGTGGAACCCAGACCCGGACACCGTCACGTTCGACGAGGATCTGTTCCCCGTGGACCTCGTGAACCATGACTGAAATTTCAGTAGTTGGATGAGGTACCACAGCGGCCAGTTCGTTTTCGAATGCCCGGTCACGGCGCGGTCGAAGTGCTGAGCTTTCCTTAGTCCGGCCCGAGTGGAGGGCGTCGTAAAGCGCTGCGCTGAGTTTGCCCAGCAGATCACGCCGGGTCTCTCCTGCAAGTTCCACACCCTGAACGGTGGCGTTCTGACCATCGACCGCGACATGGACCTCGTCGAGCGCCGCGAGCAGGCGGGGGGAGAACTGGGACGTCATGACACGCCTTCCAACCCGAGCGTGGCGATAAACGCCTCCGGAGTGAGCAAAATAGTGCGGCCAATGCCGGCCGCAGCCCGCGCAGTAGCACTAAGCCGGGCGCTCATATCAGCGCCGGCGATGAGCCGGTCCAGCAGATGCCATCCGGCGAACCCGGCCGCACGCCGGGCCAGCCCTTCGTCGACGACAGGGCGGGCTTCCCGGTATCCGCGACAGAATGCTTCGATGACCGGACGGAGCCGTTCGAACTTTGCGACGCCCCTGGCAATCACGGTCTCGTGCGTGAGCGAAACATCGGCAAAGGAGGTATCGCCCCGTGACTGGCTGTCGCCTCGGGTCGTGACGATGTCCAGGATCGAACGGAACAGCCATTCACCAGCGAAACTCCCGACGTCACGGGCGGCGTCGGCGAGCCGGAACTCCTCCCAGTCAGTTAGCCATACCTGTTCGCCCGAGATCAAAAACTGGTCGAGCCGCAGGTCGCAGTGGGCGGGAACTTTCGGTGCGGCACGTTCCTCCTCTAGAAGGGCCGCAACGGCATCAATCACAGCCGTGTCCTGCTGGAGTAGGCGCCATGCCTGGAGCCCCGCGAAACTGCACTCATCGAAGGCGAGAGGGCTCAGGCCGTGCAGCAAGGTGGTTGAAGGCAGCGGACAAGGGGAGTCGTCTACAGCGAGACCCGAGGGGTCGCAATGGTGGAGCGCCCCTACTGCCCGACCGGCAGCCAGCGCGAGAGATTCATCAAAGGTCTCGTCGACCATCCGCTCGGCCCCCGTGCGGGCCCCGTCGAGGAGCCGGAAGATGAGAACCCCGGAGTCCTCGTCCCAGCCTAGGCAATCGGGTGCCAACAGCATCTCTTGCGGGATTCTTTCCAGTAGCCTCTGGAACGCCAGTGTGCGCTGAACCCCTGAACGTGCTGTACCGGACAGAACTTTCAGCTTCTTGACGAAGATCCGTTGCCCTGAAGCTGTCTCCCCAGCCCAGTTGTCATTGCGGCCCAGGAAAGACGTAACCGAGCCTGGAAGGAAGCGGCCCAACTCAAGCCGATCCAGCAGATCTTCTACCTCCCGAGCACCGGCAAGGCTGGGAGCGTCAAAGTGTGTGCGTTCCAAAACGCCAGTCATGGCCGATTCCTCTCCCCGTTCATGTTCGCTGGCCCTGCCAGGAGTTCTGAAACTCGCAGGTCTACCGCGACGGAACCCCGCGATGTTTCGACTATCGAGATCTCTTCAAGAAAAGAGACATCACCGCGAGAAGACATGACAAATCAACCCCCCGTTTACGACCCCCCGTTTACGACCAGGCGTCAAGCCATGACAAATCACCAGGAGTTTGGAGGTCCATGGTGTTTCGTGGTCATCCAGTTGACGGCGGGTCAGACCGTCTGAACAGGGACATTACCCGGCGTTTACGCTGGCCACAACTTAACTTTGAGTGATCGAGGTCACGGGAACCGTCGAGCGGTCACTCCGCACGCAAAACCTACCCGAGGGTCAGAAAAGTGTTTTGGGCTTCAACTTGATGCGCCATCCGTAAACATCTCGGTGAGTCAGTCGTCTTGTTGCTTAAGGCAATGAAATGGGGCCGTGAAAACATGCCCTCGGCGCCTGCCCGTCGACTCCGGTCGCCTCTTGGGGCAGGTGATCCGCGGATCAGGTAGGGCTCCCGTCGTCGACCTGCCGGCCTGCCGTTGTTCACACCCGCACGTCTTTGAGACCATGTGTGGAGCGCCAAAACGCCTTAGGACGAGGAGGAGTGAGTTGTTGTTCAAGAAGAAAAAGGGTGACCGCAAGGATTCTGACCCCAGGGGCGCCAAGGGTTCCAAGGGTCGCAGGAAGACCGGATGGCGCTATCAGGGGGGCAAGGCGTCCGACGAGGAGACCATGGCGGCGGTTGTAGCTTCCACCATCGTGAACAGCTGACCCGCAACGCACTGGCTGCCTGCCCGACTGGGGCAGGCAGCCAGTGCGTTGTTGGTCTCCAGCATCCTTGCGGTGAGTCGATTCCATCCCGCAGTTTGGGCTCACCGAGCTGGATGGCTGCACCTGTCAGCTCTTCGCCCTGGGGGTTTCCGCAGGATTCAGCCCTGCTATCGGCCGGAAACTCAAAGGTTCCATTCGATGATGTAGCGGACGGTGAATCGCTGAACTAGCCACGGATGAGGTGCAGTTGGTGTTCATGGCGGTGGAAGAATGAGCGAGCTCTTTCCAACCTGCCTGTTCCGTATGCTTGTTGTGCTAACAACGTGGTGAAGCCCCTGGCAGATGGGTTTTCGACCAAGAAATCCGTCTCCACCAGAGGCTTCGTGCGCTTGTCTACCCGTCCGGGCTGGATGTGTCCAGCTCTACCCTTCGCTTCCTCGGCGTTCGCCTGCGCGAGCACACCGCCGAGCTATCGGTGCCCGATGGCGGCGCCTGAGCGTGGGGCGGCAGGCCCTGCTCGCCCTCGCCCACCTTCGCAACGGCCACCTATACGACAGCTCGCGGCCGGATTCGGCATCGGCATGACGACTGCCTACCGCTACATCACAGAGCCCGGGCAGCGCACTGTTCACACCGGTGACGACCGGCTCGGTGCGTACGAGATCCCCTCCTTGAGCCTGGAGTTGGCCTAGGCCGCTGCGATCAAGTGGGGCGACACCGAGGTGGCGTTGATCGCCGGGCACCGTAACCCGGTCATCATGGCGTCCGCGGCCCGGCACCTGGGCGACGCGATGGCCAACCACCGCGAGGCGGCAGCCGCCGCAGAGTTCGTCCTCGCCGCCGCGCGGCGGCTCAAGAAGGATCTGCTGCACAGCGCCCCCGACGGGTACTCGGTGCTCGGGATGCTCTACCTCAAGGCGGCGATGGCCGCCGCGGCGGCCTCCGAGGCGGAGGACCGCGCCCCGGGCCGGTCTGCTGAACGCCGCCGAGCACTACCTGACCGCCGGCGTCGACGCCCTCCTGCACTAGCTGGGCAGGCGGCCGCGCTGCTGCGCCCGCTCGTCGACGCCACCGGCGATGAGAAGTCCCGCTCCCTCGCCACGAACGCCGAGGATCGGGCCACCGACGCCCGCGCCGCCGCCGAAGCCCATGGCCCGCGAATGCGGCGACCCGCCGCCGCGGCCCCGCCAGATCTGACGGCGGCCAGTCAGCCCTGCTCGCGCTCCTCGTTCACCAGCTCGTCGCGCAGCTCCGTCAGCACGCCGTGGATCGAGTCCGGACTCCCACTGCTCGCCGTGGACCAGGATCTCGTCCTCGGGCCACCACTCCCGCTCTGCGATGGCGACCACCTTGTCGGCGAGGTGACTCATCTTCCCGAACTCGGCGTCGAAGACCTCGTAGTGGCCGGACCGGTCCTCGCCGAGCCGGATGTCCTCCCGCTCGTCGACCACGATGACCTTCTCCACCGTGTCGTCCTCGTACGCGTCGTCGTAGACGACCTTCACGAACAGCGGCACCTCGCACCGCACCCACCGGACATGCTTCGCCATGCCCGGTAGCAGCTACGCCGCCCGGCCGCCCCGCGCCGACGATCGCCCGAACCTCCCACCAACGGGTGGCCCCCTGCGCAGGAAACCGCAGGTCAACGGCGACTCCGTTGGTTTCTCGGCGTGCCGCTACACGAAGCCGAGTAGCGGGCCTTGCCGTTGGGGAAGGTCCTGCCCTGGTGGCCCTACTTCGCCAGCACTTCGCTCATCCAGCGGTCCGGCCGCGCCTCTTGCCGTCCCGTGCGTGAGCGCTCCGCCTGTCCGGCGATGATCTCCAGGGCTTCGTCCGCCGGGCGCAGCGCCGCCACCACGGTGGTGTCGGCGCCGGTGTCGACCATGACGTCCCTCAGCCCCAACGCCCGCTTCCACGGGCCTTGTCGACCGCGCACGCTCTGCACCTTGGCGTGCGGCACCAGCGACAGCGTCGGGGTGAGCAGGCCGCTGGAGGCCGCGAAGACCTCCCCGTGCACGGCGAAGGCGTAGCAGCCCGCGCGTACCGGCGCCCGCCCGCGTGCCCGCCGTGGCGCGGGCCGCAGTGCCGCGCGTACCTCAGCCAGGTCCGTACGTGGCAGGATGCACGCGATGACCCGCTGCGCAGTCGCGGTGTCGGCGACCGGCAGCAGCAGGCTGTTGTCGGAGCCCGCCACATCCAGCTCGACTCGCACCCAGTCTCTGTGCAGCATCCGCCACAGCAGCGGCCGCTGGACCCGTACGGCCTGCACGCGGCCCGGCGGCACCGTTTCGTGCTTGCGGTCCAGCAGCCCGTGGTCCAGCCGCAGTCCGTCCGGCGACTTGGCCACCGTCCAGTCGTACTCGCCCATGAAGCGGCCCCCGGTGGCTGCCCAGACCAGCCCCAACCCTGTGGTCGCCGCGGCGAGGATCGCCCACACGCTGTCCAGTGCCCACCACGCGGCCACCGTGCCGATGGCCGAGGTGAGCAGCGCCCACCCCACGGCGTTGTGCAGCAGTACCGCGGTGGCCAGCGTCTTGGGCGCCACCCGCGCCAGTTCGCGGGCCGGGGCTTCGCCTGCCGCCTGCGCGTCCTGCGGGGTGAACCCGGCGGCCAGTGCCAGGAGTTCGGCCCGCAGCTCCCGCGCCTCCCGCTTGCCCAGGTAGGCCAGCTCGTCCTTGGCCTCCGTGCCGATGACGTCCAGCTTGAGCTTGGCCACCCCCACCAGCCGGGCCAGCAGCGGTTCGGCGATCTCCACGGCCTGCAGGCGTTCGAGCCGGATGTGCGCGGTGCGGCGGAAGAACAGACCGCTGCGGATGCGCAGTTCGGTGGCGGTGAGCGCGTAGTACGTACAGCGCCAGGACTGCGCTCCGTACGCGGCCGAGGCCAGCACTGCCAGGAGGCCGCCGGCGGCCAACCAACCCCAGTCCAGATCGGTCAGCCACTCGCGGATCCAGTCCTGTTTGAGCAGGAAGACCACGGCGGTCAGCGGCGCCCAGGCCCGGCGCAGCGGTGTGACGGGGTGCAGCCGCCGCTCCCTGGCACCCGTCTGCCCCGCGCCCGGCATCCCCGGGCCGGTCCTGGCCGGCTCGGTACTGGCCCGGCCGGTCCTCTCCGCATCCGTACGCACGTCCTGCGCTCCCCCGCTCACAGGCCCGCCGACCGGGCCTCGCCCAGCTCAGTGAGCTGGTCCCGCAGCCGTGCCGCCTCGGCCGGCTCCAGCCCGGGGATACGGGCATCGGTGCCCGAGGCGGCGGTGCGCAGCTGTACCGTCGCCAGCCCGAAGTGCCGTTCCAGCGGCCCGGAGGTGACCTCCACCAGCTGCATCCGCCCATAGGGCACCACGGTCAGCTCCTGCCACAGCACCCCCCGGCTGATCAGCAGATCGTCCGCGCGCTCCGCGTACCGCCAGGAGCGCCAGTTGCGCTCCAGCACCTGCCAGCACCAGGCAGCCAGCAGCAGCCACAGCGCTCCGGCCGCGGCGAGTGCCGGGGTCACCAGCCAGCCCAGCAGCACCGCCGTGAGCACCGCCAGAGGCGGCATCGTCAGGACGAGCATCAGCCGCCGCATCCGCAGCAGCTCCCTGGGTACGCCACGCCACTCGGTGGCTGCCCCCTCCGAACCCTCCGCACCCCCTGCCTCGAAAACCCCTGCCCCGTCCGGTACGCCGATCTCGCCTTGGACCGGTATGCCGGTCTTCCCCTCTTGCATTCCATTAGCCTATGTCCAGGGCCTTTGACATAGCTCTGCAGCGCGGTGTCCCACAACGGCGGGTCGGAGCAACGTGCCAATACGGGGAGCGCGCTGACGGGGTGCCCAGGGCCGACGGTGCAGCGCTCGATCTGTCACGGCGTTGTCGGCTATGGGTGCGGCTCGGTTTGAGGGACGGTGATCGCGAGGAGTTTCGCGGTCTGGAAGACCGGTAAGTCCTCGGGTGGTGCGGGGGTTGAGCTCGGCGCGGTTGCGTCGGCGGCATCGCCGGGAGGGGCGTGTGGGGCAGGAGCGGCTGGCGCTGCTGAAGCAGCACGAGGGGGCGGCCCGGCAGCGGGTCGAAGAGCTGCGGGCCGAGCTGGCTGCGCTGAACGAGCAGATCGCTGTTGCAGAGGAAGGAGCTGTCCCGCCTGGTGGTCACCCAGGCGCCCCTCGCCCGTGCGCTTGCCGAACGCGATGCGGACAAACCGGAGTTCGCGCGAGTGTCCGCAGGTGATGCGGATCCGGACGATCTGCCCGGCTCCCTGCCGCCGGGCGTGCGCGTTGCCACCGGTGAGATGCCCGCCGAGGGCGACTGGTCGGTGCTGGCCCTGCTGACCAACACGAATACGCCGCTGCGGGCAAAGGAGATCTGCGAACAGGTGGAGGGGGCCGTCGACCACCGGCACGTCGAGACGCTGCGGATGCGGCTGAAGCGCATGGTGCGCCGCGAGTGGCTGGCCGAGCCGTCCCGGGGCCTGCTTACGCTGGCCGACGGCGTTCGCGCACCCGATCGGTCCTGACAAGGCTGGCTCTTCCCTGCGTCGTGACTGGTGACAAGCCCGTACCGACGATAGGGAAGAGCCCGATGCCAGCCTATGGCCCCGCCACGCCCGCCGGGGCGTTTCCCGCCGCCCGCGCCGCCTTCGAGCAGCTGCTCGCCGACCTGTTCGACCACCAGGGCGCCTCCCACGCGGATGCGGAGGAGTTCATCGCCGCGCGCGGTCGCGAGGTGCATCGCCTGCCGCAGGTCACCGGATCCGACCAGGTGGTGCGGCGCGCCGCCGAGGCGGGCCATTAGCAGTAGCTGTCCACGCAGTTCGGCACCGTGGAGGTGGAGCGGATCACTTACCGCGCCAGGGGAGCGGCCAACCTCTCCCCCGCCGACGCCGAGCTGGACCTGCCCGCCGGACTGCACTCCCCCCGTGCTGAAGAAACCCGCCGCCGCCGAGGCGGTGCGCGGCTCGTTCGAGGCGGCGGTCGCCACGATCGAGCGCGCCACCGGCACGCACATGGGCAAGCGGCAGGCCGAGCACCTCGTCCAGCGCGCCGCAGCGGACGTCAACGACTTCTACGCATACGCGCGCAGCGCCGGCTCCGGCTCCGGCTCCGGCTCCGGCTCCGGCTCCGGCTCCGGCTCCGGCTCCGGCTCCGGCTCCGAGGAAATGCTGCTGGTGTCGTCCGCGGACGACAAGGGCATCGTGACGCGCCCCGAGGCGTTGCGCGAGGAGACCAGAAGGGCCGCCGCGAGGAAGGCGGCCTTGGGTGGCGGCCCGTTAGCCACCCGCTTGGCCGGTGGGGAGAAGAACGGGCGGAAGCGGATCGCCACCGTCGGCGCTGTCTACGACCTCGCGCCGATGCCGCGTGAGCCCGGCGATGTGATCAGACGCACCGACGCCGACCGTCCCGCACCCGCCGAGCGGCCCAGGGCAAGTGCGAAGTGGCTGGATGATCACTGACTGCCTCGATCGAACGGGACGCCGACCAGATGATCGCGGCGGTGTTCAACGAGGCCGAGCGGCGCGACCCCGGCCGCGAGCGGGAGCGGGTGGTGCTGGCCGACGGGGCCCGCCACCAGCTGGATGTGATCCACGATCAGTGCGATGCGCGAGGGCCGGAGGTGAACCTGTTGATCGACTTCGTTCACGTGCTGGAGTACGCGTGGGGCGCGGCCTGGTGCTTCTTCGCCAGGACCGACCCGGCCCGCCGAGAGGTGTCGGCGAGATCGCGCTGGAGATCCTCCAGGGCCGAGCCGATCAAGCCGCCGACGCCCTCGAAGCGCGGACGGACGCGGAGGAACTGGCCGGCCAGCGGCGCTTCGAGGTGGACAAGGCGGTCGGCTACCTGCGGGCCAAGCTCCGCTACCTCGGCTTCCGTGCTACTGAAACCTTCAGAGCCGTCCGATACCGACAGCACCGTTTCGAGGCGCGCCCACCTGATCTGTCACCTGCGCTCCATCCTGCCGCTCTAATGGATGATAGGAATTTTCCGGAGGTTGGCGGGGCTGAGTGGGAGGCCCGGATGACCCATCTCAGCCCGTGCTGCAGGCTGCCCGATAAGAGGCAACGCAGGTGCCACTCGCTTGTCCGGATGGGAGTTCCGGTGGGAGCTGACTCGCGGCAGGAGCTGCTGGCCGGGAGGTGAGGCTCCGGGTATGCCTCCTGTCCTGGCTTGAAAAACTGGGGTGTCACAGCGCTCCTGAATGCCTCCCGATGACTGAGCTGCGGTCAGGTTCCGCAGCTCCCCTGCACAGGCGTCGTAGCAACTTCTCAAGGCCGTCACATGAGGTTGAGGCGCCGTGCACCAGCGGCGTGCGAGGGCCTTAAGGCTGCGCGCCCTGCACCTCCAACGCACCTTGCGCTTCTGGCAGATCGGTCTGGATCTGGGGCGAGGGTGCGCGCCTGTGCCCGCAGGGGCCCTATGGTGATCGCCATGCAGCCCACCGACGGTGCCACTGCCTCCGCCAACCCCAGCTGGGTCGTGGCGGACATGGATGCCCTGATCCACCAGTGCGATGCCAAGCTGGCCGAGCACGACACCGAGCTCGACCGGCTGGCGTCGGGAATCGCCGCGCTGGAATCCCAGAGGGCAGCGGTGCGCTCCGAGCGCCAGCAGGTGGTGGTTACCCGCGAGCGGGCGCTGCACGTCCAGAAGACACTCCTCGCGGCGGCCCGGGCCGGAGCCGCCCTGCGCAGCGGACAGCTCGACGGAGACACCGAGTTCAAGGTCGTGCCTGATCCCGACGAGGAGGATGGCGCCGAGAGTGACGCGGATGAGTCCGCGGACGCCACTCAGACGGCGGCCGCCGGACCGACAGCAGGGGGAGACCACACAGCAACTACCGGTGCATCGAAGGAATTTGACGCATCGAAGCTCGGCCCGCGCGGCATGGAGGCCCTGCAGATCATCGCCAGTCTTCCCGATCAGGAGTGGACCCCGAGGCTGCTCGCGGTACGGCTGGAGGGCCGGGATGCCGAGGCCGACGTGAAGGCACACAACCGCGCTCGGGCCCTCTTGGACAGTTTGGCCAAGAAGCAGCTCGTGGTGAAGAGGCACCAAACCGACAGCCGACGCTGCTACTTCGTCGCGGCCACATCAACGGAGGCCGCCTAAAAGAGCCCCCAAGGCGACCGCCTCCCGCGCGCCAGCAAGGTTCCTAGGCCGACGCAGCACGCGCGGGGGCGGTCTGACGACTCTGGGCCGCACCCCAACGCTACCGGGCTACTCCCGGACGATGGGGCGTGCGGCCTGCTTTTCCCCCGATCGGGAGGTCGACCCCCTATGCGGCAAACACATCATCAGGCTTTCCCGGGCCGTCCGGCCTGGCCGACCCGGCTGGCAACTACCCTTCGTCGCTGCGCCGATGCGAGGGAATGGGCTGGTGGCGGGCACCGTCGTCGCCTGTCGGCCATTCGGTGTGACGCGGCCAGAGCATCTCGTCGAGCGTCGCCTCAAGGCTCGCGAGCGTAAACATGTCGGGCCATACCGTTCCCGCGAGGATGTTGGAGATGACCTGCCGGTTGACGCCGGAGGCCTCGGCCAGCGCATTGGCCGAGAAGCCGCGCCGCTCCATCACCTCGGACAGGGCCCGGGCGACGGCCTGCCCCACCTGCGCCTGCCGGACGCCGTCCATCACCGCGTACGGCCAGTCGCCGGACACGGCATAGTCGCGCGGCTTCTTCCCACGTCTCGTTCCTCCGGGCATGCGACCAGTGTGACGGACGGGATGCCGACTTGCGCACCCCGCCCAACCATGGGTTGCTATCAGAGTAGCAACCCGGTCTGGCGTCTGGTCACGCCTCTGCCCCGGTCTGCCTGAAAGGAGTGGTGTCAACAGTGTCGACTCGACAGACAGGAACGCCGCCGGTCACCGGCCGCGCCAGGCTGGGGCCCGAGGAGCGGCTGATGCCGTCGCCCAAACTGCGTGCGGACCAGCATCTGCTGGTCATCGTGGCGGCCTGCTCGGCCATCGACCCGATGGGGGCGGCGGAGCTGGCAACCGCGACAGGGATCGCTACCAAGAACTGCGGGCTGGTCCCGGTGTTCGCGATGAACAGCGGTCTGCTCACCAAGGGGCACAGGCGAGCTACGTATCTGCCCAGCGACAAGGGCCGGTATGTCGCCCGGGCCTTCGCCCGGGGCGAGGCCGAGGGGCTTGAGGCGCTGCGGGCCAAGTGGAAGGGCCAGTGGTTCGCGCGGACCGTCAAGGAGCGCTGCCGCTACGGCCCTGTCTCCCGCGAAGGTCTGGTGGCCAAGCTCATGGTGGCCGCCCGGGCCGGCCAGGAGCGCATCAAGCAGGCGCACATCCTGCTCGACCTGATGGTCGCGGTCGGGCTGGTCACGGTGGAGAAGTCCGGCGAGCTGCACTGGTTCGAGGGCGTCTGCAACTCGGACGCCCAGCCCACAGGCCCCCAGAGCACCGATGCTCCGCACAAAGGAGCGCCACCGGCCGGCGAGCACGAGGAGCCGGGCATGGACGAAGAGCCGTCAGCCCCGGCAGGTGGTAGGCCCAGCGGCTTCGTACAAGGGGACAGCCCTGAGCGGGGGGACGATCCCGAACAGCCGCAGGCCGAGGTGCCGCACCCTCGCGCCGAAGCGCCCGGCGGCCAGGCGCCCGCGGGAGCGGACCCTGAACAGGATCTGCTGTCTCTGCTACTGCCGCCCGTCCTGCTGGCGGACCTGACCCGCCTGACCCCGACGGAGGTCCTCGAACTCCACAGTCATCTGAGGGCGGTCACGGCCCTCACCGCCAAGCTCCGGGGCCACCGCGTCACCTAGAGAGACCCCGGGACACGAAAACAGTCCGGCAGCGCCTGATTCCTTGGCCGGTACGGCGCTGCCGGACTCCTCACCTCCACCCGACGACCAGCGCGGCAAAGCTGCGCAGGAAGGGGGCTTCGGCATGCCCTCACACAAGGCGAGGAACATCCACCGTAGCGCGACGGTCGCCCTGCACGCCCGCGTTCACGCTCACCGCGGCCCCCTTCAGGGGGTGGTCCGGCATGGCTAGGACAACCATCCGCCAAGCCCTGCTGGAAGTCAGCCGCCACTGGCTTCAGCAGGCCGCCGACGGCGATATGGCCATCGAGACCGCTGACCTCTACATCCAGATCAGCGAGCGGTTCGACCTCTTCGCCGACGCCCACGGGGTCCACCGGATGGATGACGTCACCGGACAGCTGACCGACCGCTTCATCGGCGCTCCCGGTCGCGACCGCCTCGACAACATCGCCCTCGTCCCGAAGGACAGCACCCGCCGTCAGCGCCGGTCCGCCCTCGCCTCCCTGTTCGCGCACGCCCGTGCGCTCGGCATGACCCAAGCCGCGCCCCTGCTCGACTCCCCTCCCATCCCGCGTCCGCCCCGCAGCACCGGCGCCGAACTGACCGACGCAGAGATCGAGACCCTCCAGTTCCACTCCGAGCGCGGCATGCCCGCGACCCGGCACGCCGCCCTGCTGGCCCTGCTCCTGTCAGGACTCACCAGCGCCGAGACCGCCCAGGCTGCCATCCGCGACCTGGACCTCGCCCACACCATCGTGACCACAGAGGGCAGCACCTACACCAGGCCCCGGACCTGTCAGCTCAGCCCCTGGGCCGTCCACGTCCTTCGCCTGCGCTCCGGCTATCTGGTCGAGCACCGGCCCGGACAGCACCGCCTCGTCACCAGCGACACCTCCACCCGCTACACCGCCCAGGCCAGCGTCGGCGCCGGCTTCAACGAGATCGCCCGCCGCTCCGGCCTTGCCACCACCGCCCGGAAGGTGGAACCACGCGACATCACCCGCTACGTGGCCCGCCAGGTGCTCCTGACGACAGGCCAGGTCTCCGAGGTCGCCCGTCGACTCGGCCTCTCCTCCCTCGACAGCGCAGCCGCCCTCGCCGGGCTGGCCTGGAGCACCGGCGAGGTCCCTCGATGACCCCACGCAAGGCCGCCCTTCCAACCCCAACCGACGTCTCCGACAGCAAGAAGCGCACCCGCAAGGCCAAAAAGCCCCCACCGTACGACTACGGACCGATCCCCGACGACACCTTCGGCGCGGCAGGCGACCCACCACTCCCCAAGGGCCCGCAAGCCCCGCACCTGATCCCCACCGTCCGCTTCGCCCACCTGATCAACAACCCGGATCTCTACACCGCGGCCGCCACCCTGCCAGGCCCCAGCCCCGTCGGCCGACGCCCCCACTACCCGCCCGCCGTCTACCTGATCTTCCTGTGCTCGATCTCCGTCTTCGGCTCCGCCCGTTCCACCGCCAGCCACTTCCAGCACGAGGACTGGTGGGAGCCCGTCCGCTCGGCGATCCGCACCCACATGGGCGACAAGACCGCCGACGCCCTGAAGCCGACCGGCCCCACCCGCAGCAACTGGAACCACTACTTCCGGCGCCACCTCAAGCGCGCTCACGACAAGATCCGTGACATCAGCAGCAACCTGTGGATCGAGCAGGCCCTGGCCCACGGCATGCTCAGCGAAACCGGCAGGAGAACCAGCCGCGTCCGCCCCGAGCGCCAACAGGTGATCCACGGCGACGCCACCGTCGCAAAGCCCCCTTCCAGCCACTCCGAACACGAGGCAGTCGACAAGAAGACCGGCGAGGTGCGCCGCCACCGCGTGGACGAAGACGCCGGCGTCACCATCGAGGGAGGCGGCAACCTCGTCTACGGCAACAAGTTCCTCTCCACCGCCGTGCGCCTGGCCGACACCCCCCACAGCCGCGTGATCCTCGCCCTGGAATCCGTCCGCCACAAGTCACCGGAAGACGACCCCGACCGCGAGACGGAAGGCATCGCCCTGGTCGAGTTGGTCAAACGCATCACCGCCCGTGCTACCGGAGCGAAGGCCGTCACCTACGACGTCGCCCGGCGCGGAAAACACCGCGCCCCCCTGATCTCCCGAGGCCTCCTCGTCTTCACGCCGCAGCACGACGGACTCACGCCCCAGTCGCTCCTACGCCACAAGGACGGCCCCTGCACCCACGACCTCTACGTCGCCGAAGCCAGAGTGTGCGAGCGCCGCATGACCGTCGACGGAAAGACGCACTACACCCCCCTCCCTGTCGAGGAACTCGAATACCGCGAGGGAAAGAACAGCACCCGCTTCTACCACCGGATCACCCTCAACTGCCCCGTCAAGACACACACCCTCCACATCAGGTGCGACGAGACCGACGAAGACCGCCAAATCGATCCGAAGACGAAGAAGCAGCGCTTCAACCGCACCGAACATCTCCGGCAGGTACCTCCCGACACCCCAGCCGGCCGCCGCCTGAAAGGCTTCCGCCAGGACAGCGAGTCCATCCACTCCCGCTTCGACCAGAGCTACCCCCACAAACGAGTCCCGGCATACGGCACCCGCGGAGCCCTGCTGATCTACCTCGGATACGCCTGGCTGAACAACTCCATCACCCGAGCACTCAACACGATCTCCTCCTGACGGCCCCAGCAGGTCGTCGATCCCGGCCGGCCCAGCACCCGGCGCAGGATCCCTCAGCAGGCCCCATCCCCCGTGCATCGAGCGCGCCACCCGCTACACTGGCGGCGGCTATCAGGCCCTCACCGGCCGATCGCCAATCTGTCCAAAACATGTCAAGAGCCAGGCCTCGTACGCGATCTCGTTTTAGACACGTTTGTCGACAGATCCCCGCCTCCGTAGCTCAGGGGATAGAGCACCGCTCTCCTAAAGCGGGTGTCGCAGGTTCGAATCCTGCCGGGGGCACTGTGCATGAAGCCGCTGACCTGGGGTTTCTCTTCCAGGAAGGCACTCTATTCGGCCTCGGACTCCTCGTCCGAGGCCGTTTGCGTGAGCGGTGCGTGAGCGGACGGGTCGCCAGCCCCCGGCTCTTCTCCGGATTCCACGGCATCATCCGGCATAGGTTCCTCGCCGGACTGCTCGACCTCGTCGGAATCGCGCTCAGCTTCCGAGAGGGTTTTCTCGGGGGTGGTGCGAGCACGCGGTACGAGCCGGGCTGCGGCCTCGGACCCGATCCTCACCGACGCCCAGTGGGCGAAGATCGCCCGCCGGATCGTGGCCGCCGCCGGCATCGCCCCCGAAGGAGACGAGGAAGCCTGCCGCTGGGTCGCCGTCCGCCACGCCGACGACCACATCCACATCGCCGCCCCCCTCGTACGCCAAGACGGCAAACGCCCCAAACGCGACCACGACCAGCGCGCCGTCCAGCGCGAAGCCCGCAAGATCGAAGTCGACTACGGGCTCCGGCGGCTCAAGCCCGGCGACGGCACCGCCGCCAAACGCCCCACCCGCAAAGAGCACTTCAAGGCCAAGCGCCTGGGCCAGGACGCCGCCACCTGCGACATCCTGCGCCTACGTGTACGCCGCGCGGTTGCCGCCGCGGCGGACGAGGCCGAGTTCTTCGCCCTGCTGGAGGCCACAGACGTGACCGTGCGCCTCAAGATCGGCCCTTCCGGCGACGCGCTCGGCTGCAACTTCGCCCTGCCCGGCGACACCAACGACAAGGACGAGCCGGTCTTCTACGCGGGCTCCACTCTCGCCCCCGACCTGTCCCTGCCCAAGATCCGCGAACGCCTCGCCTCCACCAGCCCCCAACCGGCCACCGCCCAACCGGGGAACCCGTGGCACCAGGCCACCGCCGCCACCGAACGCATCCCCCACCACCTCACCCATGACGATGACCAGGTGGCCCAAGGGCAGTTGGAAGCGCTAGGTGCAGTGCTGGACCTGCTGCCGGTGGTCGCACCGGCCACGGTGAAGGCCGACCTAGAACAGGCTGCCGCCGTCTTCGAGCGCGCCACCCGCTCCCGCATCACCGCCGACCGCGACAGCGCCCGCGTCCTACGCCGCAGCATCCAGACGATCTGGCGCGACCAGCCCCAGGACAGCGACGGCGCCGGATTCGCCATGCTCCTGGACACCATGCTCACCGCGGTCGCCTACGCGATGCACTGGCACCGCACCCGCCAACACGCACAGCAGGAAGCCGCAGCCCAGCAGGCCCTCGTCCACCTGCAGACCGCGTACGCGCAGATCACAGAGCCGGTCCTGGCCGGCCTCGCGCACCGCGCCCCCAGCTTCCAAATGAAGCGCCGCTATGCCCACCACCTCCAAGAGGCGGTACCCGAGCACGCCGAGCGCATTCTGAACGACCCCGCCTGGGACGCACTCGCCACCGTCCTCGCCGAAGCGGAGGCAGCGGGGCACAACACGGCCACCATCCTCGACCAGGCGCTCGGCCAACGCACCCTGGACGACGCCCACAGCCCGGCCCGTGCACTGACATGGCGCGTCCGCCGCCTCGGCGAACGTCACGTCCCCAGCCCAATGGCGCAAGCCGCCAACGCCCGAAGCAGCCGTGCGACGCTGTCGCGTCCCACTCCACCGCAGCCTCGCGCTGTGGCCAACGAGGCCACACCCATGCGCCGCCCATTGTGTCGCTGAGCTCATCGGCCACTACAACCGGAGGTCAGCAGCCCCGCCAAGCGTCAAGCCCTCCACCAGCACTGGCCACAGATCCGGAGGTGCTTCCGCCGCAGCGGCTGAGTCATGCACTGTCAGTGCCCATACGTACCGTGAGGGCATCACATCCGCGTTGCTGTTCGCTGCGGCAGCGCTACTCAGAGCCACCCCGCCCGGAACAACGCCGGAGCGTGGCGAACCGTCTGGAGGAGATAGTGAGCGACGAACTGGTGGCGTTTCTACGATCACGTCTCGACGAGGACGAGGCAGTGGCGCGGGCCGCGTTTCCGGGGCCCTGGGTCCGGCGTGACCAGGTCGCTGGCGTACATGCCGCCGACGCGACACCAGAAAGACCCTTCGGGTCAGCCGTGGCCGATTGCCGCAGAGTTCCCGGAGGGTTTGGTTACGGAACCGCCAACGCCAATCACATCGCCCTCCACGACCCGGTCCGTGTACTCGCCGAGGTCGAAGCCAAGCGCGAGCTTCTGACTCGGTACGACGAGCCTGAGACATCGGAAGCTCTGCCCGAGTCATTTAACCGCCTGACGACGCAGGTTCAGCGAAGGATGCTCAGCGAGGTATTCCGCTGCCTCGCCCTGCCCTACGTCGGCCATCCCGACTATCGCGAGGAATGGCGGCCCTGACAGTCGGCCACGTCGACTCGTTCGACGTCGTCATGGAGGAATTCGGAAACCTCCCGATCCAGATCGCCCGAATGCTTGCCAACGCAGAAGTGACAATCATCGCGAATCCCCTTATCTGGGGTGGTTTCAAGCGACTGCGGCCCGATGCGCGTGACGCATCGGGCCGCAGTCGCTTCACATCCGTCCTGGCGCCTCCGGGGTGAGCAGCTCCAGCGCTTCCTCCCAGCGGAAACGGTCCGCCCCTCCGCCGGCCTTCGGTCGGTGCGGCTCGTACGAGCCGATCAGGACGCCCATCTCACGCAGCCGGTCCAGGCTCTGCCGGTACGCGGGGTGGGCGGCCTGGGCGGAGTTCAGATACGGGAGGACAGCGGTGGGGATACCGAAGCCGTACGCCTCGCACAGGATGCCCACCGCGAGGGTGTCGGAGATCCCGGCAGCCCATTTGTTGATCGTGTTGAAGGTGGCCGGGGCGACCGCGATGGCGTCCGCCGGCGGGAGGGGACGAGGGGCGCCGGGACTGCGCCAGGCGGAACGGATCGGGTAGCCGGTCTGCGCCTCGACCGCCATCGCGTCGATGAAGCCGAGACCCTGCGGAGTAGCGATGACCCCGACATCCCAGTTCGCCTCCTGGGCAGCAGTGATCAGCTTGCCGACGTCGCCCGCGATCCCGGCTGCGCACACAATGACGTACAGGAACGGCTTCTTCGGCTGGTCGGGCTGATCACTCACGCGGAGGCTCCCAGCTGTCGGCTGAAGTGGTGCAGTTCGGGCAGGGCACGGCGCCGGTCACGGGCAGCCATGTCGGCGACCAGTTCCCGTACGGCAGGCCGACGGATGTCCTGGGTCGCGCAGCTCTCCGCAATGCGCAGGGCCTGGTAGCCGTCGGCGAGCCTCCCCTGCTGACTGTAGGCGCGGGCTGCCTCAACCCATAGGGCGGCCCTTCGCTCGGCCTGCGGCCTGCCCGTCCTCTACCAGCCCGTCCCCGGCCTGGCCGAAACACTCGCCACCTCCGGCACCGCGACCGACTTCACCCACCCCGCAGCCCTCGCCCGAGACATCGACCGCCTCCGTACGACCCCCGGGCTGCTGGCCGCCTTGCAGCAGTCCGGACGAAACAACGCGGCCCGCTATCCGCTCAGCGCCACCGCCAAGGCCCTGACCGAACTCGGCCACCGGATCAGTTGACCACCCCGCCACGTTCCCCGGCCGGGCCCGCCCGCGTCACTACGCTGACGGGCGGGCCCGCACTGCGACATCGGAGATGTTCATGGAAGACAGCACCGACCGGATCAAGCAGCTCGTGGCGGACGGCGTCCGCGACAAGGTCTACCCCGGTGCGGTGTGGGCCATCGGCAACGCCGCCGGCATGCAGGACGCAGGCACCGCCGGCGTCCTCGACCCCACCGAGCCGGACATCCCCATGCGACCGGGTACGGTCTTCGACGTCGCCAGCCTGACCAAAATCCTCGCCGTCTGGTCCACGATCGGCTCCCTCTGCGAAGACGGCTCCCTCCCGCTCGACGCACCCCTCGGCACGTTCTGACCCGAGGTCACAGGCCACCCCCTCGGACAGGTCACCGCCCGCCAACTGCTCACCCACACCGCCGGCGTACCGCTGCGGGCCCAGCTGAAAAACCTCTATGGCACCGACCCAGCCGCCATCCGCGCTGAAGTCCTCCACGAAGCCCTCCACCGGCCGCCAGGCGAGGCCGTCGAGTACACCGACCGGGCCGCCCTCATCCTCGGCTACCTCGCCGAACACCTCTCCGGCCAGCGCCTCGACCAGCTCGCCCACACCCGCATCTGGAAGCCCCTGGGCATGACCCACACCCGCTTCGGCCCGCTGCCGCCCGAGCTGTCCGCTCGCTGCGCCCCGACTGAGCTCGACGAAGTCACCGGCCTCCACCTCAAAGGCACCGCCCACGACTTCTCCGCCCGCCTCCTCGACGGCGTCTGCGGCATCGCCGGCACCTTCTCCACCCTCGATGACCTCGTGCGCTTCCTGCAGTACATGCTCGACCCCACGACCGCCCCCGCAGCTCCAGGCTTCGGACCGAACTGGGTCGAGGAATCGCTCAGCGTCCAGACCGGAGCCCTGGAGCCCGTACGCGGCCTTTTCTGGCACCCGGCCCCCGGCGCCGCACCCACCAACCGCACCTACGTGCACTACGGCTTCACCGGCACCGGCATGTGGATCTCTCCCAAACGGGGAACCTGGGCCGCCCTGCTGACGAACAAGCTCTACTACACCCGCGACCGCGAGCCGTTGACCCGTATCCGCAATGCCTTCCGAAGCCTGGCCTTCGGCTGAAGAAACTGCGCGTTCGAGCCCACCCAGCGCATGAAGGAGCCGCGCCTTCTCCTGCGGGATGTCCCGCCGACCAGGACCGAAGATCCGGTCGGCGACCTGCGCCGCCAATCCGCTGCTGGTGCCGAGCGGTGCGGGGAAGAGCCTGCGCCAGGGACCGCCGCTGTTCGACTCGGGGGCTCCAGTGGTCGGCGACCTGCGTGGTACGGACACGATCGTCGCGGCAGCCTTGCGCCTTCCGGCGCCAGCGGCTGCTGGGCCGCCCGATCCGGCTGCCCGTCGATCACCGGGACGGCCCGCCCGTCGGCCGCCGGGGAGCGGAAGTGACGGGCGGGCGGGGCCGGTACGGGGGCGCCGTAGGGGTGCTGTCCGGCTCGGCGCCGGCATCAGCCGACGAGGGCACGCTCCCTCGGTGAGTGTGGCGCCGGAGCGGTGTGCTGGGCGAGCTGCTCGCCCTCGACGTCCACTCGGGGCAGGATCCGGTCCAGCCACTTCGGCAGCCACCAGGCGGACCTGCCGAGCAGGGCGAAGAGCGCGGGCACGATCGCCATACGGACGATGAAGGCGTCGAAGAGGACGGCGATCGCGAGGGCGAAGCCGATCATCTTGATGAAGTCGTTGTCCTCCATGATGAAGCCGGAGAAGACGCTCGTCATGATGACCGCGGCCGCGGCGACGACCCGGCCACCGTGCCGGAAGCCGTCGACGACCGCCTCGGCGGGGCGCACCCCGTGGACGTACGACTCGCGCATCCGGCTGACCAGGAAGACCTCGTAGTCCATGGCGAGGCCGAAGACCACGCCGATCATGAAGATCGGCATCGTGCTCATGATCGGGCCGGTCTGCTCGATGCCGAGGACGTCGGCGAGCCAGCCCCATTGGAAGATCGCCACGACGGCGCCGAGGGCCGCGGTCACCGAGAGCAGGAAGCCGAGGGCCGCCTTGAGCGGGACCAGGAGGGAGCGGAAGACCATCATCAGGAGCAGGAAGGCGAGGCCGACGACCAGGCCGAGGTAGGGCAGGAGTGCGTCGTCGAGGGTCTGGGAGAAGTCGATGAACATGGCCGTCTGGCCGGTCACGAGGATCCGGGACGCGGTGCCCCGCTCCAAGTCATGGGCGGTGGCTCGCAGTTGGTGGACCAGTTGCTCGGTCTTGTGCTCGGTCGGGCCGGTCTTCGGGATGACGTTGAGGATCGCGGTGTCGTCCGCCTTGTTGGCGGCGGCCGGGGAGACCGAGGCCACGCCGTCCGTCGTGCGGAGGGCCGCGCCGACCGTGTTGCCCGCGGCCTTGGCGCCGTTGGCCTGCACGGTGACCATCAGCGGTCCGTTGAACCCGGGGCCGAAGGACTCCGAGAGCATGTCGTACGCCTTGCGCTGAGTGGTCTTCGTCGACATCGAACCCTCGCCGGGCAGCCCGAGTTCCAGGCTCGCGGCCGGCACGGCGACCGCGCCGAGGCCGACCACGCCGATGAGCAGCACGGCCACGGGGTGGCGCAGCACGTAACTCGCCCAGCGGGAACCGAGGTTGGGCCTGCCGCTCTTGAGCGGCCCGGCGACGTGCTTGGCGGCCTTGCGCTGCCGGCGCTCCGACAGCGGCTTGACGGCGTAGCACAGGCGGCCCTTGCGGGCCATCACCTTGACCGGCGCGAAGCCCAGCAGGGCGGGGACCAGGGTGATCGCCACGAGCACGGCGACCGCGACGGTACCGGCCGCGGCGAGGCCCATCTTGGTGAGCATCGGGACGCCGATGACGGCCAGTCCGGCGAGGGCCACGATGACCGTCAGCCCCGCGAAGACGACCGCCGAACCCGCGGTGCCGACGGCCCGGCCCGCGGCCTCTTCGGGGGTGCGCCCCTCGATCCGCTCGGCGCGGAACCGGGACACGATGAACAGCGCGTAGTCGATGCCGACCGCGAGGCCGATCATCATCGCGAGTGTCGAGGTGGTGGCGGACAGGCCGAGCGTGGAGCCGAGCGCGGTGATGCCGCAGATCCCGATCCCGACCCCGATCAGCGCGGTGAGCAGCGGCATTCCGGCCGCGATCATCGAGCCGAAGGTCAGGACGAGGACGATCGCGGAGACCAGGATGCCGATCTTCTCGCCGGTGCCGCCCATCGCCTGGTCGACCTTCACCGCATCACCGCCGGCCTCGACGGTCAGGCCCGCCCTGCGGGCCTTCTTGAGGGCGGCGTCCAGCGCGTCGTGCGCCGTGTCGCTGACCTTCAGCGCGGAGACCTTGTACGTCACCACCGTGTAGGCGGTCGTACGGTCCTTGCTGATGCTGACCGCGGGGGCCCGGTACGGGTTGGTGGCGGCCACCACCTGCGGGGACGATGTCCCCAACGCGGCGACGAGCTGGCCGACTTCGGCCCGCTGCCCGGCGTCGGTGATCTTCCGGCCCTCGGGCGCCCGGACGACGACCCGGGCGCTGGCGCCCTCGGCACGCGCATCCGGGAACTTCTTCGCCAGCAGGTCGAAGGCTTGCTGCGAGTCGGTGCCCGGCATCGAGAACGTATCGGCGGGCGGTGGCGGAGCGGAGGAGGCGGCGAAGCCCATACCGCCGAATATCAGCAGCCAGAGCAGCAGCGTCACCCCCCGGCGGCGAAAGGTGAGGCGGCCGAGTCTGGAGAGGAACATAGCCACGCTGGGGCTCCTGTTGGTCGGTTCGGTTGGTGTGTGGTTCGGCCGGGTGGGGGCCGGGGCGGCGCTTCGGGCACCCGAGCAGCACGGCATGGCGCCGTGATGGCGTTTCACTGGCCCCTTACCTGGCGCACGAATGGCACCGAGTGATGACGCGGGGCGTACGACTTCCCAGGCCGCACGCCCGCAAGACACCTGCCGCGCTACCGCCGCGACGCTCACGGTTCGCCATCATGGCACACATATGGCACCACGAGAATCAAAATGGCGCCACACGGTGACGCAGCGCCCTTTCACTCGGACACTCATCGGCGCAGCCGCCTCGGCATACCCGATTTTCCTTCGCTGGCGCGACGGTCAGGGCGGGGTTGATCATCAAGGCGGGTGTCACGCAGAGGTCACCGCTGCCTGAGCGTGATGGCTGCGCTTGACTTGAATGGCGCCATCGAGGTGCCGCCTCAAGCCTCCACGGCTTGCGCCGGAGTCATGCATGCGCCATCTTGGCGCCATAATGACGTACAACTTCCTCGACGTAACGGGGAAGGAGGGTCCAGGAATGATCCAGGGCGCCAGGAACAACAGGTTCGCAGGCCGCGGGCCGACGGGGCCGAGCACCGCGGGCACGGGGCACCGCTGTCACCGCCGTGTGGATGCACCTCGCTGCGCCACGGTCCCGTGCAGGTGGACCGCTTGGGGCTGGACCGGGAAGTTACGTCGGGCGAGGGGCGGTTGGCCGACGGCGACCTGCCGGGCCATGCCGCACGGCCTGCACCGTGACGCCGGTGAAGGCCGTGGGCTGACTGACCGCCAGTCCGCTGGTCAGCGCTTGCGCGACCGCGCGTGGTCGAGGGCGGCGACCTCGCGTACGGCCGCGGCGATGGCGCGGAAGTCCTTTTTCAGAATCGAGCCGTGCGTGCTGGGGACCTTCGCACTGATTTCGATGTTCGCGTTGCGGGCGGTCACCGCAGCCACGCCGGCGCGTATCCGTTCCTGCTCGTCGCCCTTGCTTCCGAAGGACACCCCTGAAGCGAGCACAAAGCGCACCGGGACGGTGATGTTGTCCAGCACGGGGCCCATCTCACGCTCGCGGGAGATCCTGCCGAGCTCGATGTTGCTGATCGCCTGCTGTTCTGCGGTCATCCGCGGGACCAGGCCCGTGGGGCGCAGCAGCGGCGAGAACCAGCCTATGCGCCGGAACAGTTTCCGGATCCGCTCCTCCATGGCCTCGTCCATCCAGTCGTACGGTCCCCCGCCGTCGACCAGGACCGCGCCCAGGGCACGGCCCGGATTCCGGTTGGCCCAGTGCCCCGCGACGTACCCTCCGTAGGACCAGCCCACCACCAGCGCCCGGTCCACTCCCCTGGCCGCGAGAACGACATCGACATCGCGGACGACGGTCTCGAAGGAATAGTCCGCCGAAGGCTTCGACTTCTTGCCGCGGGCCCGCTCGTCGTAGGTGATGTGCCGCCATCCCGGCCCCAGTTCGGCGATGACCCGCCGCCAGTACCCCTGCGTGGCGAACTGGCCATTGATGTAGACCACCGGGATACCGGGACCGCCGGTGTCGGTGACGGCGAGGGCCGAATCGTCCACCGGCACCATGCCGGTCCACTGCGAAGTGGACGAGGACGTGCTGTTCTTCGTCATGTGTTCCCCCTTGGTTGCTTGAGGTGTCTTGTGGGACTTCTTTTCGGTTCTGCACGTGGGGCGCGGCCCTGGAGCTGGTCGGCGGTCATTCGCCCGGAGGGGCCGCCATCCCGTCGCGCCCCGGTCTCTTGCTGTTGCGAGGGGCCCGGCGCATGGCGGCGCCGAGCCCCCTCGAAGGTGCCGTCCGCGACTGTCCCGAGCCGGTCGTCGGGCGGGTCAGTCGTCGATGGCTTGGTAGAGCGTGGTCCAGAAGTCGTTGATGGCCTGTGCCGAGTCCGGGGTGGACATGCCGACCTGGGTGAGCAACATGCCGACGAGTTGGTTGTGCGGGTCGGCGTAGGTCGTGGTGCCGCTTCCGCCGTCCCAGCCGAACTGGCCGATGGGCGCGTAGTCCCCGCGGTAGGTGCGCACCGTCATCCCGAAGCCCCAACCGCCTTGCTGCCCTTGGCCGTAGGACAGATGGACGGCGTTGCGGGCCCAGGCTTCCCTCACGGCCAGTTGCTCGGCTGGGAGACGATTGGTCGTCATCAGCTCGACGGCGGCCCGGGACAGGATCCGTTCGCCCTCGTGCGTCCCGCCGTTGAGCAGCATGCGGAAGTAGGCGTGGTAGTCGTCGACGGTGGAGTCCAGTCCGCCGCCGCCCGAGGGGAAGGCCGGGGGCTTGCTGTGGTGTCCTCCTTCGGCCGGGTCCTCCACGTTGAACTGGCCGGTCTGCGGGTCGGGGGCGTACAGGGGCGGCAGCCGGTCGATCTTGTCGGCGGGCACGTAGAAGCCGGTGTCCTTCATGCCCAGCGGAGTGAAGAGGCGCTCGCGCAGGAACGACTCGAAGGACTGGCCGGCGACCCGGGCGACCAGCACCCCGAGGACGTCGTCGCTGACGTTGTACAGCCACCGCTCTCCGGGCTGGTACATCAGCGGAAGCGTGCCCAGGCGGCGGATCCACTCGTCCGGCTCGACCGCCGGCAGCAGCCATCCGTCCTGGCCGTAGATCCCCCGCTCGAAGAACGCGCTCATCATCGGGGCGGTCCGCGCCGTCATGTCCAGTCCGAGCCCGAACGTGGCGGTGAGCAGGTCCCGTACGGTGATCGGCCGCCGCGCCGGCACGGTGTCCTCCAACGGGCCGTCGGGCTGCTTGAGGACCTTCCGGTCGGCGAGTTCGGGCAGCCACCGCTCCACCGGGTCGTCCAGCCGCATCCGGCACTCGTCCAGCAGGACCATCGCCGCCGCGACCGCGACCGGCTTCGTCGTCGAAGCCATCCGGAAGATGGTGTCCCGACGCATCGGCGCGCCACCGTCATGACGCATCGTCCCCAGCGCTTCGACGTGCGTCTGACCGCCCCGGCTGACCAGCGCGACCAGCCCGGGAATCCTCCCGGACTCGACATACCGTGCCAGCACCCCGCGCAGTCTGCGCAGCCCAGCTTCCGAGAAGCCGCTGTTGCCTGTTCCCATCATGAATCTCCTCACGTGCAAGCGGTTGATACGTGCGGTGCTCGATACATGCGGTGTGCTCGATCTGCAGGACTCGTCCCGGCATGACGCTCCAGGGCATCCCCCAACGACGCGCGAGGGTGGGTGAGTTCGGCGTGGCCGGGTTCGCGGCCCCGAGGCGCGCCTCAATGAACCGTTCATGCCAACTGTCAGCGCCAACCGCGCTGATACCGGCTGTCGCCGCCCTGACGCCGCCGCTCACGCGCGGCGAGAAATGGCCAGCCGGCACGACCGCGTGGCCGCGTCGTGCAGACCGTGCAGATGGCCGATGAAAGTGGTGCCCGGCCCCGTCGCCGAGCACCATGTACCGCGCCTGGCTACCAGGCGCTCTCGTCGCCTTTCAGGCGCCTTGGCCGGCGGCGCGCTCGATGGCCTCGGTCAGTCGCTTCCGCGCACGGGCGGGGACGTAGCCACCGGCCGAGTAGTTCTCGACGAACGCCTCGACGAACTCCACCGGGTTCTCCCCGACGATCTCGCGGATCGACCTTCCATCCGCCGCGGCCTGCTCGAACAGGTCGGCGAGATCCTCGAACCTCGACGCATCACTGTCACCGTCGGTCGGCACGAAATGCATCATGTACCGCTCGATCGCCTCAACCGCCGCGCGGTAGTTCTCGGGAAGCTGCTTGGCGCGCGCCTTGTACGCCCGCCAGCGCTTCTTGGGCCCGATCAACTTCGAGATGAAGCCGTACTCTTCTACGTCGGACATGTCATCCGCCCCCTTCACGGAGCTGTTCCAGTCGTTCTGTGAGGAAGCTCCAGGTCCTCCAGAACTCGTCGAGATACTCACGTCCCTGAGCGTTCAGGGAGTACACCTTGCGCGGCGGTCCCTTCTCGGACGGGACCTTCTCCACATCGACCAGGCCGCGCTTCTCCACCCTGACGAGCAGCGCGTAGATGGTGCCCTCGGCGATGTCGGAGAAGCCCTGCTCCCGCAGCCGTGCCGTGATCTCGTAGCCGTACGCGGGCCGGCCGGACAGGGTCGCCAGGACGATGCCCTCCAGCGTCCCCTTGAGCATCTCTGTCATCTGCTTGCTCATGGGATACCTCTTCAGCTACTTGGTGCTGCTGACTACTGCTACACAGTAACGCTATCTACCGGTACTTAGCAACACTGAATTGCCGAGGGTTGGAGTGCGGGCCGGGACCACACGCGCGTGGGCGCGGATGACCTGATCTCTGCTCGCGAGCGAGCGCACCGGAGATCTCGCCCCTCGGCCTCACCCTCTTAGGCCGAGTCCTGTGCGGCGGGGCGGACGAATGACTTGTATCGGCGGATGGCGCCAGCGAGTTCGACGAAGGCCAGGTAGCCGCGACGGTCAAGGTCAGCGCGTGGAATCGCCGACCGGAAGCTCACCATGCGCAAGTGGACGGCGCGGCGGAGCCCGAGGGGGTGGCGGGCCTCCCGCTCGCACTCGGCGGTGAGCGTCTCCTCGATCCAGGCACACGCCTTCAGCGAACCGTACGAAGTCGGTCGGGGAGAGCCGGGCGAGCTCTGCGAGTTGGCCCGGGCACTCGGTCAACGTCGCACGGCAGCAGTCGGAACACCCTGGAGCTCTCAGACGGCGAACGGGCAGGGTTCCTCGCCGTGACCGTACGGCCCCGACCTCGCGACCCGGTGGTCGGCAGCGAACCAGCGTCGATGGGTGGGCGTGTGCCGTGGGGCCCGTTCGCCGCGACACGTAGCAACCACCGCCGCCTTGATGGCGCTCGCTGAAGATGCCCCTGGCCGCATTGAAGGCGTCCGGGCCCTTGTTCAGCCCCCTCGCGACGGCCCGCGCCATCGCCGGTCAAGGGGCTCACAGGCCCGCGATACGCCGTCCGGGACGGGCGCCAGGGCGGCTCAACGTGGCGCGTCCTCAGCCGGGCGTCGGTGGCGCAGGGCGTCCTGGGACTCGACGTACTTGAGCATGAGGCGTGCGAAGTCCAGGCGCTCCCGCTCGGTCCAGTCGGCGGTGATGCATTCGAAGGCCGAGCGCTGGTGGCGGCCGAAGCGGGCCATGAGCGCACGGCCCTCGGGGCTGAGGCGGAGGACGGTGCGGCGGCCGTCCTGCTGGGAGGCCGCGCGGACCAGGTAGCCGGCCGAGATGGAGTCGGAGACCATGCGACTGGCCACCGACGGGTCCACGCCAAGGTGCCGGGCGACAGCGCCGACCGTGATCTCTCCATCGCCGGACTCCCCGCCCGACTCGCCTTCCGCGACGTCCTGTTCGGCCTCCAGGACGATTCTGAGCACCAGCGTACGGCTGAGGTCCTTCTGGGAAATCGGGTCCTCGACCTCCAGGAGTGAGGAGCGCCGCAGCTTCCCGAAGGCCGGGCCCACGGCATCCAGCAACTCGTCCGCCGTCTTCGGTTCGCGCTTCGTCATACCCCTCATCGTACAGACATGAATGACTCCATGAATATGCGTGTTGACCCGCAAACGTGTGCGTGATTACATGCATATGCCTTCACACAACGAATGGAGCACTCCCATGACCATCCTCATCACCGGCGCCCGCGGCAAAGTCGGCCAGGCGATCGTCAGCCGCCTGCACTCCGCCGGCCGCACCATCCGCGCCGCCAGCGCCAACCCCGCCGAACTGGCCACCCCGGACGGCGTCGAGGTCGCCGAGCTCGCCCTCGACCGGCCCGAGACCTTCGACTCCGCACTCCGCGGCGTCCGCCAGGTCTTCCTCTACCCCCAGCCGGCCGGCATCCGCGAGCTGGTCAAGGCCGCCGAGGCCGCCGGCGTCGAGCACGTCGTCCTGCTCTCGTCCTCCTCGGTCCTGGGCCCGAACGCCGAGAACGACCCGCTCGCCAGCCACAGCCTCCAGGTCGAGCGGGCCCTCGCCGACTCCGACCTCACCCGCACGTTCCTGCGCCCGGACGCCTTCGCCAGCAACTCCCTCGGCTGGGCCCACTTCATCGGCCAGTCGATGCCGATCCCCCTCGCCTACCCGGACGCGCACCTCGCGCCCATCCACCCCGAGGACATCGCCGACATCGCCGTCGAAGCGCTGACCGGCGTCTCTCTCACCGGCCGCTCGGTCACCCTGACCGGCCCCGACTCACTCACCTTCCGCGAGCAACTCGCCGTCCTCGCGGACGCCCTCGGCCGACAGATCCCGGTCGAGCACATCACCCGCGCCGAGGCCGAGCAGCAGATGAGCCGCCACATGCCCGCGCCGATGGTCACCTCGCTGCTCGACCTGTGGGAGGCCGCCAACCACGGTCCGGCAGCCATCGCCGACACCACCCAGACCCTCCTCGGCCGCCCTGCCCGCACCTTCCGGCAGTGGGCCCGCGAGAACGCCGCCGCCTTTACCCGGCACTGATCCGGACGGGCTCACACCACACAGGCCCGTCCCCTCACCCAAGGGATTCCATGTCCACGGCCTTGACCCAGGCCCCCGCCACCCCGCAGACCGAGACCGACCGCCGGCGATGGGCCATCCTCACCGTCGTCCTCTTCTCCGCGGTCCTCGACCTCCTCGACTCCACGATCACCAACATCGCCGCCCCGACCATCGCCACCGACCTGCACGGCGGGGACGCCCTCGTTCAGTGGCTGGGCGCCGGTTACGCCCTGGCCATGGGCGTCCTGCTGGTGGTCGGCGGCAGACTCGGCGACAAGTTCGGCCGCCGCCGCCTGTTCCTGATCGGCCTCACCGGCTTCACGCTCGCGTCCGTCGCCTGCGGCCTGGCCACAGGACCCGCCTCCGTCATCGGGTTCCGCCTGCTCCAAGGAGCCTTCGGCGCCCTCGTGATCCCGCAGGGCTTCGGCATCCTCGGCGCGGTCTTTCCCCCGAACGAGATCGGCAAGGCGTTCGGCGTCTTCGCCCCCTGCCTCGGCCTGTCGGCGATCAGCGGCCCGGTCCTCGCCGGGCTCCTCATCGACAGCTTCGGCTGGCGCTCCATGTTCCTGATCAACATCGCGCTCGGCGGCCTCGCGATCGCCCTCGCCGCCCGGCTGCTACCCCGCGACGCGGGCGACCGGACGGTCACCGTCGATGTTCCAGGGTCCGGACTGCTCGCCGCCACGATGCTCGGCTTGCTCTACGGCCTGATCGACGGCTCAAACCACGGCTGGACGCTCGTCCCGGTCCTCTCCCTCACCGTCGGCGCCCTGCTCTTCGCGCTGTTCTGCCTGCGTCAGCGAACTGCCGCCGGCCCGCTCATCGAGCCCTCGCTGCTGAAGAACCGCGGCTTCACCTCGGGCCTGATCCTCGGCCTCGTCTTCAACGCGGCGGTCACCGGTCTGCTCCTCGTCCTCTCCCTCTTCTTCCAGGGCGGGCTGCACCGCACCCCGACCCAGACCTCGCTCGGCCTCGCCCCCGTCGCCGCCGGCATCATCCTCGCCTCGCTCGCCGCACACCGCCTGATGGCCCGCCTCGGCCGCACGCTCATCCTCATCGGCCTGCTGCTCACGCTGACCGGCACGCTGTCGCTACTCGTCCTGATCCACACCACCGACCCGACGGCATGGACGCTCCTCGCCCCGGTCTTCGTCACCGGCCTTGGCCTCGGCTCCTGCTTCGGCACCGTCTACGAGGTCACCCTCGGCGACATCGGCCCCAAGGAATCAGGCAGCGCCAGCGGTGCGCTCTCCGCCGTCGCACAACTCGCCAACAGCATCGGCGCCGCGGCCATCACCACCGTCTACTTCCACACCGCCGGCTCCCCCACGTCCGCAGCCGTCCACAGCCTCGCCACGGTCGCCGTCGGCACCCTCGCCTGCTGCGCCCTCGTGCGGCTGCTGCCGCGCACGGCCCGGCCCCGGCATCACTGACCCGCTCCGGAGCACGACATGAAGCCCATCGGTTACTGGCTCAACCGCACCGACAAGGCCCTCACCTGCCACATGAACGCCATGCTGGCCGAGTTCGGCCTCACCCGGACCGCCTGGCAGGTACTCAACGTCATCGAGAAGGATCCGCAGACCACCGACACCGAAGTGCTGACCGTCCTTGCCGCCAACGCGGACATCGGCACGCTGACCACCGCCATCGAGACAGTCATGGCCGACGGCTGGATCGCCCGCCCAGAGCCGGGCCGCCTCGCCCTGACCGACGACGGCCGCGCCCGCCTCAGCGACGTCGCCGAGCGCGTGCACGCCTTCCGCGACCTGTCGACGACCGGCATCACCCGCGAGGAATACCGGATCACCGTCGCCGTCCTGGAGCGGATGACCCACAACCTGGGGAACAGAACAATGAGTTCACCAAAGCCGCAGCCCTCATAACCAACATCCCGCCAGAACCCCGCGGCCCGGTCTCCCCGTCTCGGTTTCACCACCCCGCGCACCACTACCGCAGCTCCGACAGGGGCACCGTGGTGGGCAACCAGCACAGGTAGAAGGCGAGTTCACCGTGGCCGGGAGTTTACCGGCGGATCAGCAGGTGACGTTGGCCGTCGGTGCCGATGGGTGCCAATGCGGATCCAGGCCCAGTCGCAGGAACACGGGCCCTTTGCGCCGGCTCCGGCGCTGTGCCGCTGCGAGCAGCACAGCGCCGCCGCGGGCTGTTACAGCCCGACCTACGCCACGCAGAACTCGTTGCCCTCCGGAGCCTGCATGGTCCGCCAATGCCCGGCCGGGCTCTTTGTTCCCCTTTCGGACGCTGGTCGCCACGAGACCCTCCAGCCGAGCCATGCCTCCTTGCTGTATGACGCGACATCAGTTCACGACGCTATGCCCGTGTGCGTCCGCTCCGCGACCCATCCGGCCATCGCCCGTACGGCGAGGGTGATGGCCCGCTCGTCCGGATCGAAGTCGGGGTAGTGCGGGTAGCTGGTGGTGATGGGCGCGCCGGGGGAATGGACGCCGAGGAAGGTGAACGTGCCGGGGACGCGGTCCAAGTAGAGGGCGAAGTCTTCGCCGCTGAAGGGCGGGAAGGCGGCATGGAGCTCGGTGACCGCGTCTTGCCCGAGTGTGCGCCGCAGGTGGCCGGCGAGTGTGCGGGCGTCGCGTTCCGGGCAGACCATGGCCGGGAACGGCTCGGCGGGGAAGCTGACCTCGGCTCCCGCGTACGACGCGGCCAGGCGGCGGATGTCCGCGCGTATCTCCGGGTACCGTTCCGGCGGCCAGCAGCGGTAGGACACGGTCACCTTGCCGGCCTCCGGTGCCTGGGCCCGGACGACCACGAACCGGGCCAGTGGCCCGTCGGGTGTCTGGGCGTCGGCGACCAGCCGCTCGATGTCCGCTGGTGTCCGTGGTAGCGGCACCGTGGAGAGTGCGCCGATCTCGGCGGCCAGTCGTCGCGCAGCGTCGGGCGCGTCCGGCTGGGGCAGAACGACCTCCGCCTTGTCCAGGCCCGGCAGCCCGTAGCCCGCGGTGAGCGCGAACTGGCCGACGGGGAACGGCCCGCAGTGCAGCGCGTGAATCTCTTCCACGCCGGTGCGCTCCAGCACGCCCGTTTCGAGCAGTGCGCGGGCCCCGCTCAGGGTCTCCTCGGCAGGCTGGAAGAGGAACACCACTGTCCCGTCCAACTGCCTCCGCATCCGCGCCAGGACCCGTGCGATGCCGAGCGCCACGGTGGTATGGACGTCGTGCCCGCACAGATGGGCCGCCACCGGACCGCCGCCAACGATGTCCTTGGGCGGCACCGCGTCCATATCCGCCCGGTACGCAACGGTCCGGCCCGGACGCGAGCCCCGCAGGACACCGACCACGCCGTGGCCACCCATCCCGGTGGTGACGGCCAGCCCGGCTGCCCGCAGCTCTCGGGCCACCACACCGGCCGTGCGCCACTCCTGCCCCGGCGCCTCGGGATGCCGGTGGATGTCGCGCCGCAGCCTGATCAACCTCCACTTCAGGCGCGCCACCTCGGCGTCCACCGCTCCTTGCGCCACCGGCTGTCGCCACCCGCCGGCGACGGCCTCCCCCGCAGTTCCCCACACGATTCCCGCACCGGCTGCCGCCGCGCCCGCCAGCAGCGTACGACGCGCGAGAACGCGCTCCATGGGACGACCCACTGTTCCCCCTCCATGACCTTCAACTGGCCTTCCGGAAACGCCAGACGGCAGTCGCACCCCGCCACCGTGTATCTGAGCCCCGCCACCAGGCGAACGGAAGACCCGGAGGCCACATGATTGCCGCACGCCGCCGCCGCGCCCATCCGGCAGACCACCACCTCAAGGTGGGGATAACCACAACCTGGCCCGCCGCGAGATCGCGAAACCAGACTGGAGTACTGACCTGCGGCAACCACCCCTATGCGTCCCGAGCTCGTAGCGCGGGTTCGATGCCGGTTCTCTGAAGCAGACGAAGGCCCCGATGGCAAACAGCTGCCGACGCTAGGGTGCAAGACATGCCGAGATTTGCTGACTTCGACGCCTCGTCCCTCCGCCGCACCAGCTCGGTGGAGGGCGGGTTTCCCTGGCGCGGCCAGACCGTGACCCTCATCCGGATCGATGCGAAGGGGATCGTCACCCAGGCGACCCGCGTAACCGAGAAGCGGGCCACGCTGGCACAGGCAGGGCCGAAGGATCTGGTACTTGCTGCGTGGCCTGGGCAGTGGTCCCAGGACGTGTTCCTGGTGGACGATCTCAAGGCCGCCCGCGAGGAAATAGGCTGAGCCGAAGTGAACCGTGCAGTGAATTCGCTCGTGCGACGCCACACTCCGACGGGCTGAGTCACGACGAACGACAGTCGTCCACGCCTCCTGGGAGAAATCTGGGAGATGATCTTCTCCCAGAGCCCCTGCGAGACCACCCCAGGCCAAGCGAGACCAACGCCCTGACCTGCATAAACTCCAACACCGGCAGGTAGGGCAAGAACCGACCACTCTCCGGTCTCAGTCCTGGTCTCGTCCACCCCGTCCAGCACCCGCCCCGCATCTCGCTCCGCCGCAGGTCAGGACGTTCCCGCACTCTCCCGGCCCCCCAGACGAACATGTGGAAAAGGTGTTGGGGGCAACCCCTCGCGAGTTCGAATCTCGCATCCTCCGCACCGCTCAGCGGGGCAATCGAAGGCTCCGACCGGATCACGATCGGAGCCTTCGTCATTCCGTTGCTGCAGTTGCCGCACACAGCGCGCTGCCGATCTCGGCGATCTCCGCCCGCCCTGGGAAGGAACCCTGCGCCAGGGCCAGTAGCGGAGCTGCCTTCACCGCCGTCTCCTCGTACTCCGCCGTCGGGTCGGAGAGCGCGACAATGGCGCCGCCGACGCCGTAGCGCACCCGTCCCGGTGTCACCACAGCGGTGCGGATGACGATGCTCAGATCGGCCGCACCGGATAGGGAGAAGTAGCCGATGGCGCCGGAGTAGACACCGCGCGGTCCCGCTTCAAGACGGTCGACGATCTCCATCGTGCGGATCTTGGGCGCCCCGGTCATCGAGCCCCCGGGGAAAGCGGCGCGAACGCACTCCACGGCGCTCCGGCCGGCCGCCAGTCGCGCCCGGACCGTACTCACGAGCTGGTGGACAGTCGCATAGCTTTCGACGTCGAAGAGTCTGGTCACCTCTACCGAGCCGACCTCGGCGCACTGCCCCAGGTCGTTGCGTACGAGGTCGACGATCATCAGGTTCTCGGCGCGGTCCTTCTCGCTCGTGCGCAGCGCCGCCACCAGCGCGGCGTCCTCCCGTGGCCCCGCGCCGCGAGGCCGGGTCCCCTTGATCGGTTTGGACTCGGCCGTACCGTCCCGGGAAACGCGGAGAAACCGCTCAGGAGAGGTGCTCAGTACCGATAGTTGGCCGAGGCGCAGGAGCGCCCCGAACGGCGCGGGGCTGGTGCGGCGCAGGAACCGGTAGCTCTGCCAGGGATCGAGGTCTCCGTCCGCCTCGGCCATGTTTGTCAGACAGACCTCATATGTCTCGCCCGCCGTGATCTCCTGCTGGCACCGCTCGATCAGGTCCAGATAGGTCTCGCGGTCGTGGCGCAGTCGGATGGGAGAGAGCGGGGCAGGCAGGTTCGGCCGGTGCGGCACGACCCCGGCGATCGCGTCCAGGGCCTCGGCGGCGTCGGCAAACCAGGCGCGCGCGGTTTCGTCCGAATACCCGGCGCCCTCGCCACCCTCCTCCACCAGCGCGAGCAGGTACGTCGTCCCCGTCAGATGGTCGAGGACCAGAGCACGGTCGGTGAAGATCATCGCCGCATCGGGTTCCTCGGAGCGGTGCGCACGAGCCCCGCCGCATTCGGCCTTCAACTCATAGCCGAGGTAGCCGACCCACCCCAGTGCGAATTCGAAGGGCAGGTCGGGGAGTTCGGTACGGACCCCGCGCAGATCCACGTCCAGCCACTCCAGGAACTCACCGGTCACGACCTGCGTACCGGCGGCGGACCGTACGGTCACCGTACGGTCGTGCACATCGGCCGTGGCCACCCGGGCGAGCGGCCCCGCCGCGTCCCCCATGAACGAGAAGCGCCCCAGCGATGGGTCGCGACGGCTGCTATCCAGCCAGAAGGTGTGCTCGCTGCCGCGGAACAGCGCGTCGAAGGCAGCCTCCTCGTCCCAGCGAGTGGGCAGATCCTCGACCAGCACCCGCAGCCGCCGGGCGGGTCCGGGCGGCGCGGGCGCGGAAAGACCGGTGAACATGGCGGCACTTGGGCTCACTGGTACCGGCCGGTCCCGCCGCGCTCCTCGCGTCAGGCTCAGGTCCCGGAAGTTCGCCAGCAGTTCCTGCCCGTATTGGGTGGCCACCGATTCGGGATGGAACTGCACGCCCCACAGGGGACGGTCGCGGTGGCGCAGACCCATGAGTATCCCGTCCGGCGTCCAGGCTGTCGCCACCAGCTCCTCCGGCAGTGCGCTGACCGCAAGCGAGTGGTAACGCACCGCCTCGAACGGCTGCGGCAGCCCCTCGAACAGGCCGGTCCCGTCGTGCAGCACTGGTGAGGTACGGCCGTGCCGGGGTTCCGGGGCGCGCCCCACGGTGGCGCCGTGCTGGAGCGCGATGCCCTGGTAGCCGAGGCAGACTCCGAGCAAGGGCAGGTCGCAGCGATCCACCAGCTCCCGGCAGATGCCGAAGTCGGCGGCGTGGGCAGGGCTTCCCGGACCGGGTGAGAGCACCACGTTGTCGAACTCAGCGAGTCGGCCGAGCCGCCAGGAGGGGTCGTCGTTGCGGACCACCACCGGATCCTCCCCATTCACCCTGGCGAGGGAGTGGAAGAGGTTGTACGTGAAGGAGTCGTAGTTGTCGACGATCAGAGTGCGCACGGCTGCTCCGCGGCGAGCCGTCCGGTGCCGTCGGCCGTCCGGTCGCCAGCCACCTCCCACAGCATGTGCTCGACCATGTCGCCGGCGTCGGGCACGGTCACGCTGCGCAGTAGCCTCAGCTCCCGCCCGGTCTCCCTTGCGATGCGCCGCAGTGCGGTGAGGTCGCCTCGGCTGGAGAAGTGCAGAAGGGCCCGGCCGCCAGGGGCGAGACGGTCCGGTGCCTGTGCCAGGTACCGGCGGTGGGCCGTGTACCCGGGGTCGACGTAGGCCCGTTCGTGGACCGAGCGGTAGCGGTAGTCCGGCGGGGCGAGCACGAAGTTGGAGTGCCAGTAGACGGTGTCCACGCGCTCATCCGCCGGGAGGCCGGCGAAGAGGTCGCTGTGGACGGCACGGACGCGATCGGCTACGCCGTGCCGGGCCGCATTGAGCGCCGCGTTCCGTACCGCGTGGGGGTTGATGTCCGAGGCGATGACGCGCTCGCAGCCGGACAGCGCAGCGCTGACCGCGATGGCGCCGGTGCCGCACCCGATCTCCAGCAGCGAGCCTGCCCACGGCCACGACGGGGACCCGGACAGACCCAGCAGGGCCATGGCGACGGCGGTCGACGCGGTGTGCGTCGGGTCGAAGACCTGGTCCAGCAGGTCCCATTCGCGGCCGTTCATGGTGAAGACGTTCGGGCGGTCCTCCCGGGTGAGGGAGTCCCAGCTGCGCTGGAGTGAGTTCTGGTAGCTCCGGACTTCTGACATCAGGTCCCCTGTTTTCCGGTGGCATCAGGACCCGTGTCCACGTGCATCACATCGGTAGCCGGGCGCCGCCTCGACACCCCCTGTGCTGATCATGACGCGAGGTAATGGATTGGCAAAGGTGATCGCGTCACACTTCCCTCACGCGATCCGGTGCTCCGGCCACCATCTCTGCGCCACCCCTCTGCCGCAGCGCCTCGGTCCACTGCCGTGCGATGGGGTCGAAATCCGCAAAATCAGCCATTTCTAGTAGCCTGGGCCAACGATTCGAAGTTGATCTGGGGGCTATGCCTTTGACATGAGGGAGTCATCGTGACGGCGACCACGCAACAGAACCGTCCTGATGCCCTGGCAGTGCTCGAACTTCTGGCCCGCCGGGAGCCTCCGCGGCGCTTTGAGGAACTTCTCCAGCGCGCCCGCCGGAACGGCACCTCCGTAAAGGACATGGAAAAGCTCGACCGGGCAGTCCGTCTCGGCCTGGACATCCATGACCTCTTCGGTCGAGCTCAACAACGGGAGGCCGGGCTTACCGCGCTGGTGGACAACGCCCGCCAGCTGACCCACTCGCGCGACCAGGGCGACCTGCTCAAGGAGGTGGCCCGGCGGGCCCAGCGGCTGCTGCACGTCGACATGGCGTACATCGGCCTTCACGACGCGAACGACGGCACGATGACCATCCGTGCTTCGGAAGGCGATACCACCGCCCTCAACGTCGGGCTCACGGTACGCCGCAGTGCAGGTCTCGGCACCGCGGTCCTGGCCGAACGCGCTCCGTTCTGGACCCCCGACTACCTGGTCGACGAGCACATTCAGCATTCCGAAGAGATCGACGATGTGGTCGAGGCGGAGGGTATCCGCGCCATCATGGCGGTCCCGCTGCAGTGCTGCGGCAGCGTAATGGGCACGCTCTACGGCGCCGACCGCGAGGTGCGGCACTTCCGTCCGGACGAGATCAGCCTGATGTGCTCACTGGCTGATCTCGCAGCCGTCGCCATCGAACAGACCGCGGAGCTGGCGAAGGCCCGGACCGAGGTCCGGGAGCTGGAGCGTGATACCTCACAGGCCAGGACCGTGCTCACCACGGAGCAGCAGCTCGAAGCCGTCCATAGTCGGCTGATCGGCCTCGTCCTGGACGGCCGCGACCTGCATGCCATCGCCGAGGAGGCGGCCGTGGCGATGCGCGGCACGGTGGCTGTACGTGACCCCGGCGGCCGACTGCTGGCTGCCATCGGCGAACCGCCCCGCTGCGACGAGGTGGAGCTGGCCAAGTGCCGGCTGGACGCACACGCCGGCGGTGAGCCGGTCCCGCTGAGCGACGGCGCTTGGATCGCCCCGGTCGCCGCCGGTGGGGAGAACCTCGGCACTATGTTGCTGGCCCCCGAGGAGCCGCCGGCCGCCCCCTCCGATGTCCGGCTGCTCTCTCTTGTCACCCAGGCCATGGCGCTCGCCCTCCTGCTGGAGCGCAGTACGGCGCTCGCCGCCGGGCAGGTGCGCGACGAGTTTCTCGACGAGCTGCTGGCCGGACCGCGCCGACCGTGGCGGCAGGTCGAAGAGCGGGCCCGCCGGCTGAGCATCAACCTCGACGACTCCCATGTCGTCGTGGTGACCCGCCCGGAAGGCGGCTCCCGAGGCCGGGCGGTCGTCTGGGCCTCTTCATACGCACACCGCAAGCAGGGCCTCAAGAGTGTCCATGACGGCTGCATCACCCTGCTGCTCCCGGGGGACGATGCGAACGCTGCTGCCAGGGCCATCTACGACGAACTCTCATCGCTCCTCGGCCACCCCGTCACAGTCGGCGCGGCCGGCCCCACATCCGGCCTCGACACCGTCCGCCAGATACACCGCGAAGCCCAGTACTGTCTCCAAGCCCTCACGGACCTCGGCAGCACCGGCTGCTTCGCCACCCCCCAGCAGATGGGCTTTCTCGGCGTCCTCCTCTCCGACACCTTCGACGTCGAGGACTACATCCACTCCGTCATCGGTGCCGTACTCGACTACGACACCCAGCGCTTCACCGACCTCGCGCACACCCTGGACGCCTATTTCGCAGCGAGTGGCAGCCCCCGGCACGCGGCCCGGTCCCTGCACGTCCACCCCAACACGGTCTCCCGCCGGTTGGATCGGATCACCGAACTCCTGGGCCCCAACTGGCAAAAGCCCGACCGCGCGCTGGAGATCCAGCTGGCCCTTCGGCTGAACCACACCCGTCGCACACTCCGGGACCATCGTTCAGCCGCCCGTCAGGCGGATAGCCCTGGCAGCACGAGCGGGTCCCCCAACTCCCGCTCATAGAATGCTTTGTGGCTGGACCGGTCGGAACTCCACGACTCTCCTGGCCCGGAGTGCAGCACCACCTCCGCATGGGCCGCGGAGGCGAGCGTCATATGCCGATGCCAGCCGGGGAAGGACCGACCCTCGAAGTCCCTTAGTCCCAACCGGTCGCCCACCCGCTCCACATCGCGGCCCACCTTCTCGGCAAGCTTGACCAGCCTCAACAAGGAGCCGGCCAGGCGTCCTGGCGAGCTGGGCCACGTGTCCGGCAGATCGGCCAGCCAGATCCGCGCCGGCCCGCGCCGCAGATCGTCGTGCCATTCGCCCAGCAGCACGCTCCTCCGGGCGAGCCAGGTCGGCTGGGGGCCTGCCCCCGACCGGGCGAGCCGTACGGGGACCGCTACGGCGAGCGTGGTCCGGCATACGCCGGGCACGACCGGATGCGTCCACACCACTGGGCGGGCCTGCCCCTTGACCGACTCAAGGATCCGCCGTGCCGTGAGCGAACCCAGGCCGGATCCGGACCGCGCCGAATCGGCCGGCACCAGCCGCGTCCGGTCATCGATCCGCATGAGCAGCGGAACCCCAGCCTTCGCGAACGATCGGGCAGCCACACCGGGATCACTCACCTCGACGTCCAGAACCACCGGCTTGGCCGACAGCCCCCACGCCTGCACGGCCTCAAGGCCCGTGGCAATGGCACACTCCCACGGCGTCGCCTCACCTACGCCCCGGGGTATCTCCGCCCGCGATCGCTGTACCTGGTCGTCGAGCCAACTCGGCGGCAGGAACAAGCGCCAGCCGACCGGAACACTGAGCTCCTCCGAAGCAAACCAAGCGCCATGTGCCAACTGGCCATTCATCATCTGTCCGCGGTCGACAATGAGCTGCCGCCCCACACCTACCGATTGCGTCCCCGACTTGGCAATCGGCAACGACTGCACCACCCATGCCTGTTGGGTCGCCACGCACTCCATGAAACTCGCCAGCGCGGCCCGCATCGGCTGCCAGTCCCACGTGGAACGGGAGATGAAGTGGTGCAGGCTCTGCTCAGCGGCGGTCCCGCCCTGCAGCGTGGCGATATTCCGTATCGACTTACGCCCCTGGGTCGTCAGCAGCCCGCTCAGGTACTGATCCGCCTTCTTGCGCTGATCGCTACGGCGCAGGACGGAGAACAGCGCTGCCCGCAGATCCGCACACCCGCTCCCGCCCTCTCCGTTCTCTTCGGCACGGGCGGGCTCCACATGCTGCCCAAGAGAATCCCTCAGACTCAGCGCAACTGCTTGGTTCACAACACTCCGTCCGCGGTTCGGCCGCCTGGCGACTGACCCTTCAACGGTGGCCGTTGCCCACCGCCAGGACGAGGTGCACCGATCACACAACCACGCCCGGAAAGGAGCGCGGCAGCACCGCGGAGCACGGAGCCGGAGCTGGTTCACCCCCACCTCAGCGAGCCGTACCGCGAGGCGACCACGGCGGAAGTCCGGCTACTTCCCTCAGATCCGGCGTGAGTTCATGAGCACCGAGTTCCGCGTCGACCGCAAGACCATCGGGTTGCTGGACCACCGCCCCGCGATGGGTTCCGGAGCGCGCGTTGCCTTGCCGGAACCGAATACTTCCCAACGCATCCGTCGCGATACCCCGGCCCACAGTGCGATCCTGCCTTGCCCGTCCTGGCCTCGTGCCTTCTTCACGGAGTCCCAGCTGAGACCTGACGAAGTCGGCGGGAATCCTTGCGTCCGGGCATTGGCCTTGAAAAGCTCCTCCGCAACGAGCCATCTCGGGGCCCTAACCCTGTGAATGGCGTCCTATCGCTACACGAAATGAACCAACGTGAACGTCGTCGCTTCGTATCGCCGTATGACCGGAGAGCACCCCGCCGCGGTCGGCGTGGCATCCGTTCGCCCCGAGCCGCATCTGGGTTCGGGTGGCCGGTCCGAGGTGCAGTTCCGGAACGACGCCGTTGCCGAGATGCTGCAGGGGCGTGGCTCGTACGCGTAGGAGAGTAAGCCAAATCCCGTACGCCGCCGTCAGTACTCAAAGCGTTAAATTGCTGATTTCCGGCGGAGTGCACGGACAACGGGGGAGAAGGCACGCAAGTTCGCCTTCCATGGCTTCTGCGGCGGTGCCGCAAGCAGGACGGCAAGCGGCTTGATCGCTTGATCACCCTCGTCGCCGAGGGCAGCGCACTGCTTGCGCTGACTGCTCACACTCGCCTCGTGGTCGATGTGCCATAACCGAGCCGTTACTGCGATTTCCGTACCCCTGGACGACCTCTTCGTCAGGCTGGTTCCCGACGCGCTGCAGGAAGTTCGTGTCACGCATTACGCACGAAAGGGCTTCCGCGTGACGTGCGTCTCCTCGTTCGAGGAATCCGTCATGTATCAGCACATTCCCGCTGGATATGGGATGAGGCCAGTGATGTCCGCCTCCGCATTCGTCTCATGAGAGGCACCCGCGGCTCATGCCGCTGTCTGCCGCCCCCGCAAAAGGAAATGAAATCCCTTGATCACTGCAAAAGACCTGACCAAGGTCTACCGCTTGCGCGGCCGCGAGGTAACCGCCCTCGACGGCGTGGATATGCATGTCCGCGAGGGCGAGGTATACGGCATCCTTGGGCAGAGTGGCGCAGGCAAGAGCACCCTGATCCGTTGTGTCAACATGCTGGAGCGGCCGACTTCGGGGACCATCACCGTGGCAGGCGAGGAACTGACCACGCTGGCCGGCCGCTCGGGCCGGGCGAACTCGGCGCTCCGCAGGGCTCGTAGCCGCATCGGTATGGTCTTTCAGCATTTCAATCTGCTGTCTTCGCGGACCGTTCAGGAAAACGTAGAGCTGCCGTTGGAAATGCTCGGACTCCCGTCAAGGGAGCGCGCAAGGAAGGCAGTTGAACTGCTGGATCTGGTCGGTCTGGCGGACAAGGCGAAGAGCTACCCGGCGCAGTTGTCGGGTGGACAGAAGCAGCGTGTCGGAATTGCCCGCGCACTGGCCGCCGACCCGAAAGTTCTTCTTTCGGACGAGGCAACCTCTGCTCTCGACCCGGAAACCACGCGATCGATTCTCCAGCTGCTGCGTGACCTCAACCAACAGCTCGGGCTCACCATTTTGCTGATCACGCACGAGATGGACGTCGTCAAGACGATCTGTGATTCGGCCGCGGTGATGAAAGGGGGCCGGGTCGTCGAATCCGGCACCGTTCCCGAGCTTCTTGCGGCGCCAGGATCAGAGTTGGCGAAGGAGTTGTACCCGGTTGCGGGCGAGGTAGCCGCCATGGACCGGACCGTTCTCGATGTGACGTTCCACCAGGGGTTGGAAAACCAGTCCGTGGTCTCTCAGCTCTCCCGTATGCACAACGTCGAAGTGGAGGTCCTCGGGGCGTCGTTGGAGAGCGGTGGCGGACGCCAGCGAGGGCGGATGCGGATCGCGTTGCCCAAGCAACCGGCGGATAACTCGGCGTCAATCGACTTCCTGCGCGAGCGGGGAATACGGGTGGAGGAGATCCGACTGATGACCGGCGATGCCGTGGCCGCGCATGACAACAAGGACGTACCGGCCATGGAGGGTGCAAAGTGAACTGGAGCCATATGCAGCCTCTGCTGTTCCGCGGGCTTGTGGAGACCCTCTATATGGTCTTCTGGTCGTCGCTGATCGCCGTCCTGGCCGGCCTGCCGCTCGGCGTCCTGCTGGTGTTGACCGAACGAGGCGGACTGCTGCAGAACGCGGCAGTGAACAAAGTCCTCGGCGCGGTCGTGAACGCCGCTCGCGCCCTGCCGTTCATTGTTCTGATGGTGGCGCTGATCCCGTTCACCAAGTGGGTGACCGGCGCCACGATCGGCGCGGACGCGGCGATCGTGCCACTCGCGATAGGTGCCATCCCCTTCTTCGCCCGGCTGGTGGAGACATCGGTACGGGAAATCGACAACGGTCTGGTGGAAGCGGTGCAAGCCATGGGAGGCAGCACCTGGACCGTGATCCGCAAGGTACTGCCGGAGTCGTTCCCCTCTCTGGTGGCCGGGATCACCACCACAGTCGTCACGCTCATCGGCTACTCGGCGATGGCTGGTGTGCTCGGGGCAGGCGGCATCGGCGACCTGGCGGTCCGGTACGGCTTCTACCGCTACGAGACCGACGTCATGGTGATCACCATCGTCATGCTGATCGTGCTGGTCACGATCGTCCAGCTGATCGGCGATCTGATTGTCCGCAGCCTCCAGCGACGGGGCCGCGCCGCCGCGTCGGCCGTACGGCTGCGACTGCTGAAGACGCGTCGCAGCGCCGCGGCGGGCACCAAGGGGACGAACCATGCGCTGTGAGTCTGCCCGTACGGGCCGCTCCAAGGGCCTTCCCGCGGGACTCGCCAAGGGCCTTTCCTTGGTCGCCGCCGCTGTGCTGGTGCCCGGTCTGGCCTCCTGCGGGCTGTCGATCGGGGACAAGGACGCGCTGGTCATCGCCGCCAGCCCGGTGCCGCACGCGGAGATCATCAATTACGTCAAAGAACACCTGGCGGACCGCGTAGGACTGAAACTGGAGGTGCGTGAGTTCACCGACTTCGCGACGCCCAACCTGGCGACCGATGAAGGTTCGGTCGACGTCAATTACTTCCAGAACAAGCCCTACCTTGACGACTTCAACAAGGAGAGGGGCACCCATGTGGTGCCGGTCGTCAACGTCCAGCTTGAACCCTTCGGCCTTTACTCGAAGAAGATCAAATCGGTGGACGAGCTGACCACTGGGGACACCATCGGCCTCCCCAACGACACGGTCAACGAGGCCCGGGCCCTGCAACTTCTGGAATCCAAGGGAATTATCAAGCTTCGGAACGGTGCCGGAACTTCCGCCACCCCGAACGACATCGTCAAGAACCCTAAGAATCTCCGATTCAAGGAGTTGGAGGCGGCGGGAGTATCCCGGGCGATGGACGACGTCGAAGGCGTCATGCTCAACGGTAACTACGCCTTCCAGGCCGGGCTCAAGCCGTCCAAGGACGCGCTCGTGCTGGAGTCTCCCAAGAACAATCCGTACACCAACTTCATCGCCGTCAAAGCTGGCCACGAGAGCGATCCACGCGTACAAAAGCTGGCCAAGCTTCTGAACTCCGATGAAGTCAAGAGATTCATCGAGCGCAAGTATCAGGGCTCCGTCCTCCCGGCCTTCGGGAAGCCGTAGAAAGCCCTTACGCGCACCTTTTCACCTCCCCTATTCCCTTGATTCAGTGACGCCACTTCGTCGCGCACGAAAATTTCTAGAAAGGAAACTCCGTGACCATCACGGCAGATATCCAGGAAAAGAACATCGCCTCCTACGGCACCCCCGTCTACTCCCTCTTCCAGGCGATCGAGGTCGACACCCTGGAGCGCAAGAACCTCGAACTTCTCGCGGCAGGGACTCTGGGCGCCATGCGGGTCCGGGACTTCTTCACACCGGAGCAGTGCGCTGAGATCATGCGGTCGCTCGAAGACTGCGAAATGGGCAGCTATGACGAGCAGCTCGTGCAGCCGCGGGTTCCCAAGCTGGGCCCGGCCACGTACGACTACTACACCCGCTACGCGGACAAGCAGCTCCCGGACGCGTACTGGGAGCACACCGAGCAGTCGAACAAGTCCCGCGCCACCCTGCTCTTCGGCGGCGATCCGCTGGATGCCGCCACCGAGAAGATCGGCAAGGCGTGGGGCGGTCCGATCGCCAACGCCACCTCCGAGGGGCGTGCGATGTTCGCCGGTATGATCCGCGAGTCCATCAAGGGCGTACGGATGCACTTCGACGAGATCGTCCGTGAGATCCCTGGTGCGGTTGACGAGCCCCCGATCTGCCAGCTGGCCTTCAACGTCCACCTCGCCATGCCCGAGTCGGGCGGCGACACGACGATCTACCGCCGGCGCTGGAAGCCCACCGACGAACTGCCGGAGAACCGGGACAGCTACGGCTACGCCGAACACATCGCCGCCGACGAACCGGCCCTCACAGTACGTGCGGCCGTGGGCGACGCGATGTTCTTCGACCCGCGCAACTACCACATCGTGCGGCCGAACACGGCTGAGGGACGCCGGGTCACCCTGTCGTTCTTCGTCGGCATCACCGGCAGCGGCAAGTTGATCGTCTGGTCCTGACCCCCGCTGGCACGCCGGGAGCTGCCGCCGCACCTCTCTCCCGGTGCGGCGGCAGCTCCCGGCCCGTGAACGGCTCGCCGGCGCAATCAACGTATCCGACGCAATCGAGAAGGCACACGCGTGCAGAATTCGCTGCTCAGTTTCCTGGGAGTCGCCGCGCTCCTGGTCATGGCTCCCGGTGTTGACTTCGCCCTAGTACTGAAGAACTCCCTGGTTGCGCGCCGGCAGGGGGTAGCGACTGCCCTCGGGGTCGTCAACGGGATGCTGCTGCACACCCTGCTCGCCGTCGTCGGCCTCACCGCGATCCTGACGTACGACCTGGCCGTGCTGCTGTTGTACGCGGTGAGCGGTGGCTTCCTGGTCTACCTCGGGATACGCGGCCTCGTGAGTGTCATCCGTACCTTCCGCCGATCCCGAGAATCCGCAGCCCAAGGGGAAGTTGGATCCGAGGAGCCCAACACACTCGGCAAGGGACGGACAGTAGCCGCCTTTCGGAGCGGATTCCTCGTCAACGCGCTCAATCCCAAGGCGCCGGTGCTGTTCCTCAGCATCATGCCGCAATTCATTCCGTCCGGAGCATCCCACGTTTCCTACACGTTGCTGCTCGGCACCGTTGTCATCGCTTGTGGTCTGCTCTGGTTCCCGATGGTGGCAGTGACCGCGCACCGGCTGGGCCCCCTGCTCACCCGCCCCAAGGTCCGGGTAGCGGTAGAAGGCGCCACCGCCGTGGTCATTCTCTCCTTGGGGGTTCTCCAGTGGGCCGCGCTCTTCTCCTGAACCCGCTATCCACAGGGAACTCCCTTCTCAACGCAGCCCATACCCCCTGCCCGTCGACACCTCGGGGAGTCTCAGCACCATGACCAGGCACGGTGACACCTTCCATCGTTCCGGGAATACGCCGCTCTCCCGGTCCCGGGCACAGGCTGCTGGTCCCGCCGTGGCCGAATACCGCGACCGGGTCGCGAGGATGGCGGAGACCCGGAACCAGGTCCTCGTCCTTGCCGGTGCCCGTATCCGCCCCGGCGACACGGTGGCCACTCTCGGGGCCGATGACCGACAGCTCGCCGCGGAGGCGGTCCGCCGAGCAGGACCGACGGGGCGGGTGGTCACCGTGGACGTGCCTGCCCAGCCCCTCGCGACACTGCCGGTGGCGGCCCTGCGCGCGGTCAGCGAGTCCGTCGAGGTGCCCCTGGAGGACGGCGCCGCGGACGTGGTGATCTCACGGTCCCCAGCCACTTACCTGACGGACCTCCAGGGCGTGTTGAGGGAAGGGGCACGGGTACTGCGGCCCGGTGGCAGACTGTCCGCCTGCCAACCGGTCCATGCGCGCCGCCGCTACCACGTCCGACTGCACGGGCTGGCTCCGCGTGAGCTGGCCGCGCTGGGGGCACGGGCCAGGGCGGGTGCGGCCGAGGTCTTCGCAGCCGAACGGCTGTCGGCCGCGGCCGAGTCGGCCGGTCTGCTGACCGAGAGTTCGGCGTTCGAGGACACGGTCCGGCAACTGCACGGCGTAGCCGAGGTCGAGGCGCACCTACGGCTTCGGGACAGCGGGGCACTCACGCTTCTGGAACATGCAACCGCCGCTCTTGGCACCCGAGGGGCGCAGCGCTACCTCGACGCCTGGCTCGATGCGGCCCGTGAGCACGGCACGATCGCGTACACCACCCCCGTGGTGTACGCGACCTTCCGCAAGCCCGAGCCCCGACAGGACGGATGACGGGCAGGCGCTGACGTGCAGCCGCATGAGCCGTCGGCCCATTGGCCTACCGGTGCACGAGATCGCCCGGATCGGTATTCGCACCGCACAGCACCACACACACCTTTTCTCCGGGTGCGGGGACGTAGGCACGGGACAGCAGTGCCGCGAAAGCAGTAGCACCGGCCGGTTCCACTGCGATCCGGTACTCGTCCCACAGTCGCTGCCGTGCCGCGGCAATCGCGTCGTCGGGGACGAGGACCGAACGGGTCTCGGGGCGCTGCGCCCAGTACAGGGCGGCCGGCGAGATGACACGGGCGCCCAGGGCGTCAGCGGCGATGGATCGTACGGACACCGGGACCGGGGCTCCCGCCAGGAGCGCCGCATTCAGCGCGCGGGAGTGCTCCGGCTCGACGGCTACGGTCCGTATGCCGTAGTGGTCGGCGACTGCGGCGGTACCGGCGAACAGCCCGCCACCACCGGCCGCCACGATGACGGTGTCGAGGCCGGGCAGGGTGGTGCGGACTTCGTCGAGGAGGGTGCCCGCCCCCGCCGCGATCAGGGGGTGATCGTACGCATGCGACTCCAGGGCGCCAGTCGTCGCCGCGTAGCTGCGGGACGCTTCGAAGGCCGCGGTGTACTCCGTCCCAACCTGATGTACCTGAGCGCCGAGCGCCCGAAGTCCGGCCACCTTCACCGCGGGTGAGGTCTCGGGCAGGAAGACGGCGGCCGGGATGCCGTGCCGGGCTGCGGCCCAGGCGCAGGCCATCCCTGCGTTGCCTCCCGAGGCGATAACAACACCGGCCTCCGGCATCGTTCCCGTCTCCCTGTGCGCGGTCGTGAAGTTCGCCGCGCCACGGGCCTTGAAAGTGCCCGTGTGCTGCATGAACTCACAGGCGAACCACACCTGGCCACCGGAAGCGTCCGGATCGGCGGGGGCGAGCGACACCGGACGGACCTGCCCGGCGATACGGGTGGCCGCGGACTTCACATCGCCGTAGGTGAGCTGGGGCATAGCAGCGAGCCTCCAAGATCTGGGGAGCCCGGTGTGCGGTGCGCACCGGTGCCGCCGCGGGCTCCTCGACGGCACCGGTGAAGCCCGGCGCTGAAGGGCAGGTTCAGCCGGCCAGTTGGGCGAGGACTTCAGCCTGGGGGAGCTGGGCCAGGAACCGGCCAGGAAGGATCACCTTGCCTCGGCGCCGACCACTGCCGATGAGCACGTACGGACTACCCGCGACCGCCTCGTCGACCAGCACGGGCCAGTGCGCCGGCAGACCGAGCGGGGAGATGCCGCCGTACTCCATCCCGGTCTCCGTGACGGCGATGTCCATAGACGCGAAGCTGGCCTTACGGGCACCGAGGTGCTTGCGCACCGTCTTGTTGACGTCGACCCTGGTGGTCGCCAGCGCAACACATGCGGCGAAGGTCACCTCCTCGCCACGCTTGGCACTGACGATCACACAGTTCGCGGAGGCATCCAGCGGTACGTCATAGGTCTCACAGAAGACGGACGTATCAGCCTTCTCCGGATCGGTGTCGACAACCAACACCGACTCCACCGGCTCGGCTCCCTGCCATTCCCGCAGGGTCGCGGCTGTGGACGCTGCCAGTAGCTCCGGACGCTCAACGGCTCGCCAGGCTGCCTCGAAACGACCGAACGGCGTGGTCAGAGAGTTGATCATCGTCTCATGGTATCCGCTCCTCGCACGGGACCTCCGTCTCGACCGGCTCACCGATGCGGCCATCCCGTACGCAGCAGATGCCATCTGGGAACCGTCCGCACTCCCTGCCGCGGATGACACGTCATCGGATGACGTGCAAACCCCCGCAGACACCCTGGTGCAAGCGCTCAGCGCCAACGCCGGCCACCAGCACGAACACCCTGACTGCTCAACCAGTCGCTTACGGCCTCGTTCAGCACCGTCCACCACCCGCCCGACACCTTGCTCCACAGCAGGGACACGTAGGTCAATCGCCAGACCAGGGCGAAGGGTGAATGCCCTGGTGGTCGAACATCAACGGTCCTCATGCCACAGGACGCAGACGGCAAGCCGGACATTCGGCTCGGGAAGGACGACAACCTCGACCGGCCAACGCTGCGACCCGTGATCGGGGCGGGATGCGCCTGCCCGCCCCGATAGCTCCGCCCGACACCAGCCGAGTGGCCACCCGCCGCTGCCACACCTGTGACGCCCACGCATAGGACACGGCGCGCCACATACCTGGCCAGCCGCCCGTCATGCGTGAGCGATGCGTGAGCGGATGGCGGAACATGAGGCGCCGAAAGCCGGACCCAGCATCCGGCCGGACGACGTTGACCTGCGAGAACAGCGCCACCCGGCACGAGCGAACACCCTCGATCACGGATTCGATCCCACTCCTAAAGCGGGTGTCGCAGGTTCGAATCCTGCCGGGGGCACCGGTGAAGAGGCCATCCAGGACGGTTCCTGGGTGGCCTTTTGGTGTTCAGGGGCGTTGGTTGAAAGGAACTGTGCGGCCGGGGGGCGGAGTTCTAGGGTCCTGGCCATGGTGGCTGCGACTGTGCGTGAGTGGTACGAGGAGGAGGGGTGGGGGGTGCTCGACTCCGCTGAGACTCCGGGTGGGTGCTTCGGGCACTTCTCGGACATCGAGATGAGCGGGTTCCGCACGCTGTCGGCCGGGCAGCGGGTCGAGCTCGAATGGGAAGCCCCCGGCTTCCAGCAGGACGGGTACGACTACCGCGCGCTGCGTATCGTGCCCCGGCTCGGCTGACTCCCCTCCTCGTCCCCCTCCCTCTCTCCCCCCGCGATGTCGACGGCGGCGACGACCGGCGGGGGTGGAGTTATCCACAGGGTCTGCGAGGGGTGGGGTGGAGCTCGTAGGCTTTCGGGGTGGTTCGGCTGACGTGGGAGTGATCGTGGACGTGGACGTAGCGGCGGAAGGTGCCCGGGAAGCGGGCGAGGCGGTGCAGGTGCTGCGCCGGGTGTTCGGGTACGACGCGTTCCGCGGGGATCAGCAGGAGATCATCGAGCATGTGATCGGGGGCGGGGACGCGGTCGTCCTGATGCCCACCGGCGGCGGGAAGTCGCTGTGCTACCAGATCCCGTCGCTGGTGCGGCCGGGCGTCGGGGTGGTGATCTCGCCGCTGATCGCGTTGATGCAGGACCAGGTCGATGCGCTGCGGGCGCTGGGAGTGCGGGCCGGGTTCCTCAATTCGACGCAGGATTTCGAGGAGCGGCGGCTGGTCGAGGCCGAGTTCCTGGCCGGGGAGCTGGATCTGCTGTATCTGGCGCCGGAGCGGCTGCGGGTCGAGCAGACGGTGCAGCTGCTGGACCGCGGGAAGATCTCGCTGTTCGCCATCGACGAGGCACACTGTGTGGCGCAGTGGGGCCACGACTTCCGGCCGGACTACCTGGCGCTGTCGATGCTGCACGACCGCTGGCCGGACGTGCCGCGGCTCGCGCTGACCGCGACGGCGACGCAGGCCACGCACACCGAGATCACCTCCCGACTGCGGCTGGACGAGGCCCGGCACTTCGTGGCCAGCTTCGACCGGCCCAACATCCAGTACCGGATCGCGGCCAAGAGCGAGCCCAAGCGGCAGCTGCTGGACCTGCTCCGCGGGGAGCACTCCGGGGACGCCGGGATCGTGTACTGCCTGTCCCGGGCCTCGGTCGAGAAGACCGCGCAGTTCCTGGTGGACAACGGGATCGACGCGGTGCCGTACCACGCGGGGCTGGACGCCCGGGTGCGCGCGGAGAACCAGGCGCGGTTCCTGCGGGAGGACGGCCTGGTCGTCGTCGCCACCATCGCGTTCGGGATGGGCATCGACAAGCCCGATGTGCGGTTCGTGGCCCATCTGGATCTGCCGAAGTCGGTGGAGGGGTACTACCAGGAGACCGGGCGCGCGGGGCGGGACGGCCAGCCGTCCACGGCCTGGCTGGCGTACGGGCTGCAGGACGTGGTGCAGCAGCGGAAGATGATCGACGGGTCGGAGGGGGACGACGCGCACCGGCGCCGCCTGTCCGCCCACCTGGACGCGATGCTGGCGCTGTGCGAGACGGCGGCGTGCCGGCGGGTGCGGCTGCTGGCGTACTTCGGCCAGGAGAGCACCCCGTGCGGCAACTGCGATACGTGCCTCACGCCGCCGGAGACTTGGGACGGGACGGTGCCGGCGCAGAAGCTGCTGTCGACGGTCGTGCGGCTCAAGCGCGAGCGGGGGCAGAAGTTCGGGGCGGGCCAGATCATCGACATCCTGCTCGGGCGGAAGACCGCCAAGGTCATCCAGTTCGATCATGACGCGCTGAGCGTCTTCGGCATCGGCGAGGATCTGCGCGAGGCCGAATGGCGGGGCGTGGTGCGGCAGTTGCTCGCCCAGGGGCTGCTGGCCGTGGAGGGCGACTACGGCACGCTGGTGCTCACCGAGGCGAGCGGTGAGGTGCTGCGCGGCCAACGCGAGGTGCCGATGCGGCGGGAGCCGGAGAAGCCGGCGCGGGCGGCCAAGGCGAAGACCAAGGGCAAGCGGGCGCCGGTGGACCTGCCGGAGGAGGCGCTGCCGGTCTTCGAGACGCTGCGCGGCTGGCGCGGCCGTACGGCCAAGGAGCAGGGCGTTCCCGCGTATGTGATCTTCCATGACGCGACGCTGCGGGAGATCGCGGTGACGCGGCCGACCAGCATCGCCGAGCTGGGCACGATCAGCGGAGTCGGCGAGAGCAAGCTCGCCAAGTACGGGGAGCCGATTCTGGAGGTGCTGACCGGAGGCGGCGCCGCGGACGCGGGCACGGACACGGACGAGGGGACGATCGAGCGGGCGTCGGGGACGGCCGCGGCGGCGTCGGCAGGCGCGGCGGCGATCGAGGAGGACGAGGTGCTGCCGGAGCCGCCGGACGACATCGACTGGTGAGGGTCGGCGCCTCCGGCCCACGGCTACGGGGTGCCCGGCGGGGGCTGGGGCGGAAAGGTCAGGACGGCGCGGGCGCCGCCGTCGGGGGCGTTGCCGAAGTGCAGGTCGGCGCCGAGGACGGCGGCCTGTCCGACGGCGATGGTCAGGCCGAGGCCGTGCCCCCTGCCCCGGCCGGGGGCGTCGGTGCGGAAGCGCTGCGGGCCGTGGTGGAGCAGTTCGGCGGAATAGCCGGGACCGTGGTCACGGACCTCGATGGTGGGGGTGCCGCCGGGCGGGGCGTCGACGGTGACGGTGACCGGCGGCCGGCCGTGCCGGTGGGCGTTGAGGACGAGGTTGGCGAGGATGCGGTCCAGGCGGCGCCGGTCGGTCTCGACGACCGTGTCGGCGCGGATCCGCACGTCGGCGTCGAGGCCGGTGGCGCGTACGGAGCGCAGCACCAGCGGGCCCAGTTCACAGGCGGCGAGGTCGGCGTGCTCGATGCCGGAATCCAGTCGGGAGATCTCCAGCAGATCCTCGGTGAGCCGGTGCAGGGCGCGCAGCCGGTCGTTGATCATCTCCTTGGGGCGGCCCTCCGGGAGGAGGGCGGCGGAGGCGAGGATGCCGGTGAGCGGGGTGCGCAGTTCGTGGGCCACGTCGGCGGTGAAGCGCTGCTCGGCCTGGAGGCGGCTCTGGAGGGTGGCGGCCATGGAGTCCAGGGCGGCCGCCACGGCGGCCAGCTCGTCCTGTGCCGCGCGCCCGCCGCGTGGGCTTCGACCCGCGGTTTCGCCGACCCGGGCGTCCAGGTCCCCGGCGCTGATCCGGCGGGCGACGGCCGCTGTGGTGGTCAGCCGGCGGCTGATGTGCCGGGCCAGGAAGAGGCCGGCCGCCGCGACGGCCGCGGCGGCGAGCACGGCCGAGCCCCAGATCGCGGTGTCGAACTTGTCCAGGGTCCAGCGGGTGTTCCCGTAGGGCGACCAGACGGCCATGATCTGGTCGTCGGCGGGCGCCGCCGCCCACATGACGGGCCGTCCGCGATAGCTGCCGACCATGCTGCCGCGCCGCCCCTTGCGCACCGACTGCCGTAGCGCATCGGGGAGTTCGGGCGGATCGAGGACGGAGTTGATGCCTTCGCGCGAGGTGCCGTACTCGAAGAGGTCCAGGGCGGTGTCGAGGTCGGCGCGGGTCTCCTTGCGGACCTGTCCGACGGTCTGGCGGGCCACCGCGTTGTGGACGAGCACGCCGAGGACGGCGGCGACCGCGCAGCACACCGCCGTCACGGTCAGCGAGATCTTCCAGCGCAGCGAGACGGCGGGGCGGGGGCGCCTCACGGGGGATTCCCGGTGAGGCCGACGGCGGGGGCGGGGGGCGGCGCGGGGGCCGGCGAGGAGGGCCGGCTCTTGCGGGCCACGTCGAGGGTGAGGTCCCACAGGCCCATGGAGCGGCCGTCCCAGACGTAGTCGGTGACGCTGACGTAGCGCGGGTCCTTGGTCGGTTCGCGGATCGCGAGGTGACCGGCCGCGAGCGCGACGCCGGCCAGTACGCCGCGCAGGGCGAGGATCCGGGTGACCACGGCGTGCCGGACGGTGTAGACGCGCAGCTCGCTGGTGCGGCGGTCGAGGTCGACGACGGCGATCAGGTCGGGCTTGCCGTCGTCGGTGAGGTCGTGCAGCTCCGGGCGGCGCACCGAGGCGGGGCGGGGCGGGGTGCCGCCGGAGGAGGTGAAGTCCGCATCGAGGACGGCCAGCGGGTCGGCGTCGGCCATGGTGCCGCTGGGGATGCGGGGGAGGGTGGGGAGCGGCTTGAGGACAGCCGGGTTCTCGTTCTCGCGCAGCGGGGCGGGCGAGTACCGCGGCCAGAGGGCCAGCGGCGCGTTCACCCGGCGGGCCCGGCCCTCGTCCTTGAGGCCCTCGGGGCTGGCGCATCCGGCGAGGAGGGCCGAGGGGAGGAGCGCGAGGGTCAGCGCGAGCGGCGCGGCGAGGGCGCGCGGGACGGGCGCCGGGGTGCGGGGGCGGGCGGCCGGCGCGCGTCCCGCGGGGCGGAGCGCGGGACGCGAAGCGGGGCGAACGACGGGGCGAACGTCGAGGCGAAATAGGGACATAGCCTGACCAAGCTACCCAAGGTGAAGGGCCCGGGAATCTTCGGGACGGCCGTTCCGGCGGTGCGCACGGACGGTTGGGCCGGGTGGCGGGCCGGACGGTGGCCGGAGCGGGCCCGGCCGGGACGGTGACCCGGGCGGCGGGCGGGAGCGACACACCCGTGCGGCCGGTCCGTGCGGCCGGTCCGTGCGGCCGATCCGGCGGCTCCGTCACACGACTGTCCGGAGAGGTGGGGCTGGCTGTTACACAACCTACGGATCACCGTTATCGACCCTCCGTAGCGTGCTCTCACGTACCGCATCCCCGGGCAGCCGCCGGCTGCCCCCGTCGAGGAGTCCCCATGCGTGGTCAGCACCGCTCCGTGATCCGTTCCGCCACCGTCGCGACCGGTGCGCTGGCCGTCATGCTGCTCCCCTCGGGCGCCGCGTTCGCCGCCGACATCAAGGCCCCGACGGAGAGCCGGACGTCGATCATCCTCCCCGACGAGGGGCTGGCCGGACTCGCGGAGAAGGCCGGGCACCTGCCGAAGGCGGACCTCATCGGTGGCGCCGCCGCGCTGGGCGCGGTCGGCGTGGGCGTCGCGCTGCAGCGCCGCCGGCAGGTGTCGGCGGAGCGGGCGCACTGACCCCGCACTGGGCGCACTGACCCCGCATCGGCCACACCGGCCGCACTGACCGCGCACCGGCCGTCGGCACGACGCCGGCGCCGGTACCGGCCCGAGCCCCGGCGCCCGGCCCCGGCCGCCTAGGCCCCGTCGTCGCCGACGGACCGGTCGCCTCCTCCCCCGGCCAGGTGCTGCACCTCCCCGTAGGCCGGGACCTCCCCGTACACCGGCCCCCCGTCGACGCCGTAACCGGGCGACGCACCGCCGCCGTCCGCCGGCGACTCCGCCGCGCCACCCCCTGACGCCGCGCCACCCCCTGACGCCGCGCCGGCCCGGATCGCGTCCGCCGCCGCGCAGGCCGCCCCCAGGGCCGTACGGAATAGCAGCGAGCCGGTGCTGATGCGGCGCACACCGAGGTCGGCCAGTTGGCGGACGGTGTGCCGGCCGGGCGCGAAGAGGACGTTGAGCGGTGCGGCGACGGCGCGGACGAGCACCGCGATGTCCGCGTCGGCGGTGACGCCCGGGACGAAGACGCCGTCCGCCCCTGCGGCGGCATAGACCTCCGCGCGGGCGAGCGCCTCCGACAGCGGCGGCGGGCTGTCCACCAGCCAGTGGGTGTCGATCCGGGCGTTGACGAAGAGGTCCGGGGTGCGCTCCTTCACCGCCGCGATCAACTCGGCCTGGCGGGCGGGGTCCTGCAGCCCTCCGCCGCCGGGCCGCCCGTCCTCCAGGTTGATCCCCGCCGCGCCGTGGCGCGCCAACTCGGCCGCCAGGTCGGCGACCTGGCCGGGCCCGCCGCCGAATCCGCCCTCGATGTCGACGGTGTACGGGCAGGGCAGCCGGCCCGCGAGCCGGCGCGCCAGGGCGAGGGTGGCGGCCCGGACCTCGGGGCGGCCCTCGCCGTCCGGGTAGCCGTGCGCGGCGGCGACGCCCAGGCTCGTGGTGCCGATCGCGGGGTGTCCGGCGTTGGCGAGGGCGACGGCCGAGGCGCTGTCCCAGGCGTTGGGGAGCAGCAGCGGACGGCCGGGGGCGTGGTGCAGGGCCCGGAATGCCTGGCAGGCGGCAGAGGCGGCGCGGGCGCCGTCGTCCGGGGTGCGGGAGGCGGCGGGGTGCGGGGTCGGCCGCGGCGTGCCGTCCCCGTGCTGGCGCGGGTCACTGGTCATGCGGGCACCGTAGGGCGATGACGTATCGGTGGTGGCCGAAGTGTCGCGGCGGACAATGGAACCATGACGTCGCCGAAGCGGACATCGGAACGGACACCGGCCGCCGCACCGGAACGGGCGGAGCCCCGGGGGTGGGCCCCCGGGCGGCGGGCGGCAGCCGGGACGGCGTCGGCGCGGCCGGGCCCCCCGGCGGCCCCCGACCACAGCCATGAGCTGTCCCGGTTGGCCGCGCTGCTGGCGGACCGCACCCGGGCCGCGTTCTGCCTGGCGCTGCTCGACGGGCGGGCCTGGACGGCCGGCGAACTCGCCGCCTACGCGCGGGTGGCGCCCTCGACGGCCAGCGAGCACCTGTCCCGGCTGATCGACGGCGGGCTGCTCGTCGAGCGGCGGCAGGGCCGGCACCGCTACGTCCAGCTCGCCGGGCCGCGCGTCGCCGAACTGCTGGAATCGGTGACCGCCCACCTCGACCCGCCGGCAACGGCACCGCGCGGGCTGCGGGCGGCCACCGCGTCCGCGGCGCTGGCCCGCGGCCGCACCTGTTACGACCACCTGGCCGGGCGGCTCGGCGTCGCCCTCACCGACGCCATGACCGTGCGCGGCCTGCTGGACCAGGACGGCGGTTTCGTACTCACCGACACCGGCCGGGAGTGGTTCGAGGGCGCGCTGGGGATCCCGGCCGACGCACTGCGCGCCGGCCGTCGCCCGCAGGCCCGGGGCTGCCTGGACTGGACCGAGCGCCGTGCGCACCTCGCCGGCACGGCCGGCGCGCGGCTGTGCGAACGACTGCTGGAGCGGCGCTGGATCCGCCGGATCGGGACCGGGCGGGCGGTCCGCCTCACCCCGGAGGGCACGACCGCGCTGCGGGAGCTGCTGGGGCTCGACGAGGAGGCGGCGGGGCTGGTGTGACGGCGGCAGCTCCCGCGGCCGAGCCGGCCGGGGCCCGGCGGCGCTGTCGGGCCCGCGGGCTCAGCAGCGGTCCCCGCCCCCGGGGTGGCTCACCCGCGCGTACAGGGTGATCCGCGCCCCGGGCACCGCCGCGCTGCGGCAGACCGCGAACGCCGAGCGCAGCGTGGCCCGTTTGGCCAGCTCCTGGTCGCTGGTGTCGAGCGGCTGCCCGGGCGGATCGCCGGCGACCACGATCCGACGACTGGTCAGCATCCGGTCGCGGATCTCGTCGCCCGACACCTCCGTCCCGTAGAGGCTGTGGGACGCCACCGGACTCCGCTCCAGGGCCAGATCGCGCAGTCCCCGGAAGTCGTGCGGCCGGGTCGCGCGCCAGATCCGGCGGCGGGACGGCGTGAAGAGCAGCCCGTCGCCCGGCTCGGACATCCGGCGGACGGCCTGCGCGATCGCGGTCACGTCGTCGTCCCGGCTGTCCGGGCTGCGCAGGTGGACGTCCACGGGCAGCAGCGCGACCAGCGCCAGCGCCACCGCGGCCGGCCACCGCAGCCGCCGGCCGCGGGTCCCGCCCGCCGCGCCGGCCGGCCGCAGCAGTCGGGCCAGCGCGGCGCCGGCGAGCAGCGCGAAGCCGACGACGTAGTAGAGGACGTAGCGGTCCACGTAGGCGGGCTCGACGTTCGACAGGAGCAGCAGCAGGGCCGTGGGGAGGAGCAGCAGCGGGAGGCCGAGGGCACGCAGGCCGATCGGGCCGCGGGCGCGCACCGGGACGCGGGCGCAGAGCGCGCCGAGCGCGGCGAGCAGGGCGAAGGTGAGGAGTTGCACCGGGTCCGGCCACATGAGCCAGCTGATCTGCGCCGACTGGCGGGTGCTGAAGACGGCGACGGGGGCGAGCAGCACGAGGACGGCGCCGGCCGCACACGTCCAGGACCGCCGGTCGCGGCGGGGCAGCCGGGCCAGGACCACGGCGGCGCCGTGCGCGGGCAGTGCCAGTGCCGCGAACTCGTGCAGCAGACAGGCGCACAGCATCAGCCCGGTGTAGCCCAGCCACCGCGCGCGGCACGGCCGGGACACGGCCAGGACCAGCAGGTACGACGCCCAGACGACCAGCGCGCAGACCGCCGCGTACGAGCGGCCCTCCTGCGCGTACTGCTGGACGACCGGGATCAGCGCGAAGGTCAGCCCCGCGCACAGCCCGGCGCGCCGGCCGACCAGGCGCTGCCCCAGCAGGGCCACCCCGGCCGCGGCTGCGGTCATGGCCACGACGGACGGCAGTCGCAGGCCGATCACCGCGCCGAGGGCGTCGCCGAGGGCGACGTCGTAGACGGCGAACCAGCAGTGCATCAGCGCGTAGTACAGGCCGTGCACGCAGTCGACGTGCAGCAGCGTCGCCCCCAGGTCGGGCAGGCTGCGGTGCGCCATGTCGTAGGTGACCGCCTCGTCCCGCCAGACGGCGTCCTGGCGGCGGATCCCCCACGCGCCCAGGAACAGCATCAGCCCCGCGGGCCCCAGCACCACCGCGCTCCGCGCGGCCCGTGCCGGGCGGGCGGCGGCGAGGAACCCGGCGGCAGCGGAGGGGTGCGGCGGGAACGCGAGGGCCGCCCCGGCTCCGGCGGAGGACGGTAGTGCCCGGGTTGCCGGGTGCGGCTGCGACGGCTGGTGCGGCTGCGGCGCTTGCGACGCGTCGATGGCGGGCTCCGGTCACCTCGGGGGCAGCGCGGCCGGACGGCCGCCGGGCGAACAGGCGAAACGGCCGGACCGCCGGAGGGATGCTAGCCATCCTCCCGGCGGTCCGGCCGTCATGCCGTCATCTCAGCCCAGTCGCGTCAGCTTCGCCCCGAAGGAGGGTTCGACCAGGTCCTTCTGGAGGGCCACCGGCACCCGCTGGGCCTCCGCCCCGGTGCCGACGATCAGCTCGCCGACCACGGTTCCGGCCTTGGCCTGGTGCGGGACGGTCTTGCCGCCGGCGCCGACCTGCAGCCCCACCTTCTGGCCGGGGACGCCGATCGCCGTCAGGTCCTTGGTGGCCACGACCGGGGTCTGACCGCCCAGGCCGTCGTCCACATAGCCGACGACCTGGCCCTTCTTCACCGCGGTGGCCGAGGTCAGGGCGTTGCGCACCGCCTCGATCACCTTCTTGCTGTTGTCCTGAACCATCGTCAGGCTGTTGGAGCCGTTGGGGTCCAGACCGTTGAAGTGCTGGTCCATCATCGTGCCCAGGATCAGCCGGTCCTTGCCGTCCACCGTCTTGTACGCCGCCCACGACAGCGTGCCGCCGGCCGCCGAGCTGGAACCGGTCTTGATGCCCTTGACGCTCAGCCCGGCCACGATCAGACGGTCGTTGTTGTTGTTGATCCGCTCCGGCAGACCCGGGATGTCGGCGTTGGGCAGGGCGACTATCGGCCGGAAGGCGTCGAACTTCATGACCGCCTCGGCCAGCTTGAGCTGGTCGACCGCGGTGCTGACGGTCTTGGGGTCCAGGCCGCTGGGGTCGGTGTAGGTCGTGTTCGTCATGCCGAGTTCCTTGGCGGCGTCGTTCATCTTCTTGACGAACGCCGCCTCGGAGCCGGACTGGCTGTCCCAACGGGCCAGCAACCGGGCGATGTTGTTGCCGGACGGGATCATCAGCATCTTGAGCATGTCCTGCTCGCTGAACTTCTGACCCGCCGTGAGCCCCTTGATGCGCGACTCGCTCTCGGAGGTGCCCTGCTCCACCGTCTTGGCGTCGACCTCGATCTGCGGGCCCTTGTCGTTCTTGTCCTTCAGGGGATGGTCCCGGAGGATCACATAGGCCGTCATGATCTTGGCGACGCTCGCGGTCGGAACGGGCTTCTCCTCGCCGAACGTCCCCAGGGAGCCGGAACCGACGACCTTCACCGCCGCCTGCCCCTTCGCGGGCCACGGGATGGAGAGCTGGCCGCCCTCGAAGGTGTACGACGACTTGGCGTCGCCCACGGTCAGCGTCGGGCCGGGCAGCGGCCGCACCGCCTGGACGACCGCGAAGACGATCACCAGCAGCACCGCCAGCGGCGTCCAGATCTTGAACCGCCGGACGACGGCGCGCAGCGTGGTCTCGGGCGGCGGCGGGGTGTTGGTGAGCTTCGCCAGCAGGTCGAGCGGCGGCAGCGGCTGCTGACGGGTCCGCTCGGATTCGACCTCGGCCGCGGACGTGCCGGGCGCGTCGGGGGCACCGGCGTCGGGCTTCCGGTCGGACGCGGCCGGCGCGGCGGCCGGCATCGCACCGGGCGCCTTGCCCGCGGCCTTCTCGGCGGCCTTCTCGGGAGCCTTCTCAACGGCCTTTTCGGAAGCCTTCCCCGGGGCCTTCCCGGGGGCCTTCGTCGGCGCACCGCCCGGCGCCTCGCCCTTGGCGGCGCCGTCCGCCGCTCCCCCGTCCTTCGCCGGCCCCTTCTTCTGGTCCTGGTCCTTCGGGTCCGTGCCCGGGGTGCTGCCGGGCTTGCCCAGCGGGGCCTTGGGAGCGGTCTTGCCGATCGACCGCCCCGCCGAGCCGTCGTCCGCCGACTTCAGCGCCACGAACTGGCTGGTCCGCTCGGCGTCCCGCTCATCGGCGTCGGCAACGCCCTCGGCGGCGTCCTTCGCCGCGTCCTTGCCCTTGGCAACGTCCTTCGCCTCGGCGTCGGCCCCCTTGGCAGCGGCGCCCTTGCCGGCGTCCTTGCCGAGCTTGAAGACGGCGGTGGCCTGGTCGACGGGACCCTCCGCGGACCCCTTGCCGGACTCCGCCGGCTTCTTGGCCTTCGCTACGGCAAACACCCGCGTCGCGTCATCGGCCGGCGCCTCCTCGGCGCCCGCGCCCTTCTCCGCGTCGTCCTTCGCGGCCTCGGCCTTCTTCGCCTCGCCCTTCTTCGTGTCGGCCTTCTTCGCCTCGGCCGTCTTCGGCGTGACCGTCTTGAAGACGGCAGTCGCCTGATCGACGGCCTTGTCGTCGGAGGCGCCGTCAGCGTCGGAGGCGGCGTCGACACCGGAAGCGCCGTCGACGTCGGAGGCGCCCGCAGTCGACGAGTCCTTCCCGGAACCCTCCTCGGAGCCCTTCCCGGACTCCTTCACCGCGGTCTTCGCCTCGTCGGCCGCCCCGGCCTTCGCGTCCGCCGGCGCACCGGCCCGCAGACGGCCTTCACCGTCCTTGGCCTGCCCTTGACCCTCGGCAATGCCCTTCGTGGCCTCCTGGGCCGCCTCAGGCGCCTTCACGGGCTCCTTCGCGACCTTGGCCCCGTCGGCCTCACCGGGCACCTGCTCGCCGGAAGCCTCCTTCGACGCCCCCTGGGCACCCTTCTCGGAACCCTTCCCGGCATCCTCCGCGGAGTCCTTCTCGGAACCCTCCGCGGAACTCTCCTCGGAAGCCTTCTCGGAGCCCTTCCCGGAGCTCTTCACCGAACTCTTCCCGGAGTCCTCGCCGGAGTTCTTACCGGACTCCCCCGCGCCGTCCCGTTCCCCCCGCTCCTCGCGGAGGACCGCCAGCCGCGGGTCCCGTTCGGTGCGCGCCGTCTCCCCCGACGACTGCTCCTTGCCCGACTTCTTGTCCGACTTGTCGGGGGACTCGCCCGCCACCGATGTCTCCTTCACTACGTCGCACTGCCCTGCCTGGTGCCAGCTGGTACCGAACGGAACCAGTGTTCCCAAGTGTCCTGTGTCCGAACTGCCGCTTCCCACTGCCACGCGAACCGGTCCCGGCCGCGCCTCTCGGAAGACGTCGCCGACCCGCTAGACGAGAACGACATACCTACCGGTTCCCTACCGAACCCCCCAGGCACCCTCGACAGATGAATGTGAGAGGGGTCACCCTGTCATTCATCCACGCGGGGAGGCTTGGATGGGCAGGAGCCGCAGAACAATTCCGGAGGAGCTTCTGCTGCTGGCTTTGGACCCGGCCACGGGCACCACAGCGCAGCCGCAGTCGCTCGACCTCGGCCTGGCCGGGGCCCAGCTAGTAGAGCTGGCCCTGGCAGGACGGATAGCCCCAGACGGGGATCGTATCGCCGTGGTGATGGCACGGCCGACAGGAGATCCGACTCTGGACTCCGCGCTCGAACTGCTGCGCCGTCGCGGCAGTCCGGTGCGCGCGGTCCACTGGATCGGCGGGCCCCGACTGGGGCTGCGCCAGACGTATCTCACCCATCTCGAACGGTGCGGCATGGTGCATGCCGTGGCCGGCCAGATGTGCGGGGTACTGCCGACGACGCGCTACCAGGCGACGGAGACGGCGATCAGCCGGGAGATCAGGGCCCGGCTCGACAACGCGATCCGCACCGGCGTCCCACCGGACCCGCGGACCGCGGCGCTCGCCGCGCTGGCCCACGCGGTCGGCCTCGGCAAGCACCTCTACCCCGGGAACGAGGGGCGTTCATCGCGCTCCCGGCTCCGGGATCTGATCCGCCACGACCCGATGGGCGGGCTGGTCGCACACGCCGTCATGGATGTGCAGAACGGCGTCGCGGCGCAGCCGCGGCGGGGCTCGGCACCGGGCAACGGCCCGGGCGCCCGCAAGACGGCCCGTTCGACGACCGACGCGGCCGGCGTACCCGGCCAGTCGCGGCGACACGGGCACGGCAGCATGGCCAGGGTCGGCGCCCACTGAGGCCACCGGCGCCGCGACACGCGGACCGGATGCCGTCGCGCACCACCGCACCACCAGGGCCGCGCCCCGCAACATCCGGGTGCACCCGCCGGCGCCACGCACCACCCCTTCCCGGACCCGTTCGGGAGCCGCAGTAAGAGGCGCGGGGTGGCGGGCCGAGCCGTTCGGACGACGGCGCGGCCCGCCACCCCGTGCGCATGTGCGCTCGCCTTCTGTGTTCATTTGACTGCGCGGTGTCCACGGAAAGTGGCAGTCTGCTCAAGAAGAAATGACAGCAGTGCGGAGCCGGAGGTGCGCGTACCGTGGCGTCCAACGTCAACCCGACCGTCAGGCGCCGTCGATTGGGCCAGGAGCTGCGCAGGCTCCGGGAGGACAAGGGCCTGACGGCGGAGCAGGTGGCCGAGCGGCTGCTGGTCTCCCAGTCGAAGATCAGCCGACTGGAGAACGGCCGCCGCAGCATCAGCCAGCGCGACGTCCGCGACCTGTGCGGGGTCTACGAGGTCGAGGACCGCCGGATAGTGGATTCGCTGATGCAGATGGCCAAGGATTCGCGCCAGCAAGGCTGGTGGCACGCCTTCGGTGACATTCCGTACAGCGTCTACATCGGTCTGGAGACCGAGGCCGCGTCGCTGCGGACGTACGAATCCCTGCTGGTGCCCGGTCTGCTCCAGACGCCCGGCTACGCCGAGGCGGTGATTCCCGGCACGATCCCGGAGCTGGCGTCGGAGGACCTGGACAAGCGCATCCAGGTGCGGATGCGGCGCCAGGAGCGGGTCCAGGACGGGGAGCGCCCGCTGCGTCTGTGGGTCGTGCTGGACGAGAGCGCACTGCGCCGGGTGGTCGGCAGCCACCTGATCATGCGCGAGCAGTTGGAGCACCTCGCCGAGCTGAGCAAGCTGCCGCATGTGACGGTGCAGGTGTTGCCCTATGGCGCCGGTGCGCACGCCGGGATGTCGGGGACGTTCTCGATCCTGGAATTCGACGACGCCGCGGATTCCAGCGTGGTCTACATCGAGGGGGTCACCAGCGATCTCTATCTGGAGAAAACCAACGATGTGCACAAATACACCATCATGTACGAGCATCTGCGGGCGCAGGCACTGAGCGCGGAAGCGAGCCGGGAGTTCATCGCCGAGGCCGCGAAACGGCATGCGGACGCCGTGAGTTGAGGGCGAGAGCTCGGGATGCCGGTGCGGACGGTGCGGAATGTTGAATTCCGGTGAACGGGGCCGCACGGTACACCTGGGCCACCGCGCCTGAAAAGAGATCGCGGAATACGCCATTCGGACGAGTGAACGACCCTCTGCGGCCAGTGATGTTGGCGCGTAGCGTCGTTCTCACCGAATCCGCGGTAACTCAGAGTAAGGTGAAGTCACAATGGCCGTTAAGCCCAATTCCGCGTTCTCCTGGACCAAGTCCTCGTACTCCGGCGCCAACGCCTGCGTGGAGATCGCCGCGCCGACCACCGCGGCCATCGCTGTGCGCGACTCCAAGGACCCCGAGGGCGCGCGCCTGACCTTCGACAACTCCTCCTGGAGCAGCTTCGTGTCGGACATCGCCACGGGCGCGTTCGACCTTGCCTGACCTGAGGCGTCACCGACTACCGTCCGTGTGACACCAGCGCGGATACGAGCCCTCTCGACTGGATCGCCGTCCCGGCCGAGGGGGCTCGGCCATGTCCGCGCGACGACGGATGCCGGGGACCGCCGCGGGCGGTCATCGGCTGCGCCGCTCAGCGGAGTTCGGCTACGTAGCGATCCGTACCGGGGATGGTCGGGATGAAGGGGGCCACCAGCTCGACGCGGCCCAGGCCGGCGGCGGCGACCTCGGCCGTCAGGTCGGTGAAATGCGCCGCCCAGGCGCGGCGCGGGTCCTCCTCCAGGAACCACAGCAGGGTCAGCCGGGTGTCGACGCCCTCGACCTGCTGGACGTAGGACATCCGGTCGCCGGGCAGCGGCGTCGGGCGGAAGACGGTGACCAGCGCCGCGGGGGAGCCGGCCAGGCGCCGCGGCAGATGGTGGGAGCGCAGCCACTCCAGCAGGGCGGTGCGCGCCTCCGGGCCGTCCGTGTCGATCACCTCCAGGACCAGCCCGGCGTAGGGGTGGTCGAGCGCGTGGAAGTCCCGGGGGCCGGCCGCGCCGTCGCGGTAGACGGTCGCCGCGTGGTCCTGGAAGGCGGTGAAGACGTGCGTGCGGTCCTGGTGGACCCGGCCGTCGCGGTTCAGGCGCCGGTTGATGGCGACGGTCCACCTCATGTGGACGTCGTAACGACCTTCGGTGAGCCAATAGGTGGAGAGGTAGCAGCCGGCGGTGACCGGCCTGGCCACCGCGGAGTGCTCGGGGTAGCGCAGGAGTTGCAGGTCCCGGGTGGCGACCCAGCGGCGGCCGGCGAAGATCCAGGGCATGGCCATCGCGCCGGCGATGAAGTGGTCGTCCTCGTACCAGCGGTTGTAGGCGTGCTCGTGGCCGGGATGCGGCTCGACCATGGTGATCAGCGCGTGGCCGGGGCGGACGCCGTAGGGGCCGGTGGCGGGCAGGGCGGCGTAGGCGGCGAGTTCGTCGGCGGTGGGGGTGGCGGCGGTGGGGGTGGCGGCGGTGGCGTGCGGGGGTGCGGCCTCCCGCTCGGGGTGGGGCGCGTCGGTCGTCATGACGGACAGCTCTAGCTGACGTTGCGTCAGATGTGGAGGGGTGGGGACGGGGCGGATCCCGGAAGGGCGGACCAGTATGCGAACACCCCTGCACGGTTGGCCGAAAAGTGTCTAAGCTGCCTGGCGTCTGCAGCTAACGATGGTTAACGCAGCGTACGAGCGATTGGAGCTGCCATGTCGGACCAGGCCCCGCCCCTTGTCTCCGCACCCGTCCCCGAGCTCGCCGCGCGGGCGGCCCGGACCGGCAGCTCGCCCGTACGCGACATCCTGGCGCTGACCGCCCGGCCCGAGGTGATCTCGTTCGCCGGTGGGCTGCCGGCGCCCGAACTCTTCGACGCCGAGGGGATATCCGCGGCCTTCCGGGACGTGCTGGCGCAGGCGCCGCAGCGGGTCCTGCAGTACTCCACCAGCGAGGGCGATCCGGCGCTGCGGGCGGCCGTCGCGGCGCGCACCACGGCCCGCGGGCTGGCCACCGACGCCGACGACCTGCTGATCACCACCGGCTCCCAGCAGGGGCTGACGCTGCTGGCCACGGCGCTGTTGGAGCCGGGCGACGTGGTGCTGGTCGAGGACCCCTGCTATCTGGCGGCGCTGCAGATCTTCTCCCTCGCGGGCGCCCGGGTGGTGGCGGTGCCGACCGACGACGAGGGGCTGGACCCGGCGGCGCTGGACGAGGTCGCCGCCCGCGAGAACCCCAAACTGCTCTACGTCATCCCGACGTTCCAGAACCCCACCGGGCGCACGCTGAGCGCGGAGCGGCGGGCCGCGGTCGCAGAGGTCGCCGCCCGGCGCGGGCTGTGGATCGCCGAGGACGACCCGTACGGCGAGCTGCGCTTCGAGGGGGAGCCGCAGCGCTGGGTCGCGTCGTTCCCGGGGGCCGAGGACCGGACGGTGCTGCTGGGCTCGTTCTCCAAGGTGATGGCGCCGGGGCTGCGGCTGGGCACGCTGCGGGCGCCGGCCGGGTTGCGGCGGGCCTGTGTCGTCGCCAAGCAGGCCGCCGATCTGCACACCTCGACCGTCGATCAGGCCGCCGCCGCGCGGTACCTGGCGGCCTCGGACCTGGACGCGCACCTGGCGCGGGTCCGCGGCGCCTATCGGGAGCGGCGGGACGCCCTGCTGGCCGGGCTGCCCGCGGCGCTCCCCGAGGGCTCGCGCTGGAACCGCCCGGCGGGCGGGATGTTCGTGTGGGCGACGCTGCCGGCGGGGTACGACGCGACCGCGCTGCTGGCGGAGGTGGTGCGGCATGACGTGGCGTACGTGCCGGGGGCGCCGTTCTTCGCCGGGCGGCCGGACCCGGCGGCGATCCGACTGTCGTTCGTGACCCACGGGCCGGCGGAGATCGGCGAGGGGCTGCAGCGGCTGCGTGCGGGGATCGCGGCGGCGCGGCGGGCCGCGTAAGCCGGGCGGCTGCCCAACGGGCCTGTCGGCGGCGGAAATTCCGCTTCCCTCGGGCCCGGCGCTGCCGGACACTGGAAGGTCCACGGCATATGCCCGCGGGGCGCGCCCCGCGGGCATATGGACCAAGGACCTCCCAGGAGGCCGGATGACCAGTGGCCCCGATGTGCGGGATCCGGCGGATCCCCCGACTCCCCCGTCCCCCTCTCTCCCCCGGCGGCTGCGGGCCCGGCTGCGCGACGTCGGCTGGCGGCTGCGCGGCGCCGGGCGCTGGCTGCGCGCGCACGCCCGGCACGCCCTGGTGGTGGGCGTGGCGACCTCCGTCGTGGGCGCGCTCGCCACGTTCGCCGTCGACCAGCTGCCCAAGCTCTACCAGGACCCGCCGCCCCGTTGCCCGGGAGCGGGCTGCGAGGGCAAGGACCCGCAGTCCACCGGGTGCGGGGTGGAGGCGGCGACCTTCGAGCCGGCGGTGGGCAACCCGGTCCGCCTGCACCTGCGGTACAGCAGGCGGTGCGGTGCCGTCTGGGCGCGGATCGTGGCGGGGACGGTCGGGGACTCGGTGACGGTGAGCGTGACGGGCGGTGCGTCCCACAGCGCCTTCATCGCCTCCCACCACGACGTGTTCACGCCGATGGCGTCGGTGGGCGACGCCTTCCGGGTGCGGTTCTGCGCGGTGCCCACGACCAGCCCCAACCGCTCGCGCTCGTGGGTCAAGTACTGCTTCGAGGCGACCGAGGCGTCGCCCTGGGAGTGAGGCGCGGGGCCGGCCACCCCTGTGTGCGCCGGCCTTCCCCTCCTCGTCGGCCGCGCCTACCCTGACCACCCACCACCGATCTGACGTTGCGTCAGATGTCGGTCGGTCCGGACGGCAGGAGGGTGCCGCATGCTGCTGCGCGACAAGACCGTCATCGTCTCCGGCGTCGGCGCCGGGCTGGGGCACCAGGTCGCGGCGGCCTGCGTACGGGACGGCGCGCGGGTGGTGCTCGGTGCGCGCACCGAGGCGAACCTCGCGGCGACGGCGGGCCGGATCGACACCTCGGGCGACCGGACGGCCTGGCGGGTGACCGACATCGCCGACGAGGCGCAGTGCGCGGCGCTGGCCGGGCTGGCCGTGGAGCGGTTCGGCGGGATCGACGCGGTGATCCATGTCGCCGCGCTGGACGGCCACTTCGGCGGCCTGCGGGACGCGGACTTCGACGCCTGGCAGCGGGTGGTGGACGTCAATCTCTTCGGCACGCTGCGGATGACCCGTGCCTGTCTGCCGGCGATGACGGCGCGCGGCGGCGGCTCGGTGGTGATGATCGGCACCCAGTCGTCGGTGGCCGCGCCCTCGCAGGTGCGGCAGGCGGCGTACGCGGCGTCCAAGGGCGGGCTGGTGTCGGCGATGTACTCGCTGGCGCGGGAGCTGGGACCGGACCGGATCCGGGTCAACACCGTGCAGCCGGGCTGGATGTGGGGCCCGCCGGTGGCCGGGTACGTCCGGCACACGGCGCGGACCGAGGGGGTGCCGGAGGCCGAGGTGCTGGGGCGGCTCACCGGGCGGATGGCGCTGCCGGAGCTGGCGACGGACGCGGACGTGGCGGAGGCGGCGGTCTTCCTCGCCTCGGACCGGGCGCGGGCCATCACGGGGCAGTCGCTGCTGGTGAACGCGGGCGAGCTGATGCGGTAGCGGGCGAGCGGCAGCACGGTCCGCCGCACCGGCCGTACGGGTCCCGTACCCGTACGGCCGTTTCCGCTTGTCCGCCGCGCCGCCCCACACCCTCCGCGGGAACGGGAAGAGCTCGGGTCGAAGTTCCTCCCACTGACCTGCGTTCATATGCATGACCGTCATGACTCTTGACCGGTGTGCGCGCCGGACGGTTCAATCCCGGGAGTTTCCCGTTGCCGAGCGGGTACTTGGCACCGCAGGACCGCATCACGGCGAAGTGATTCCACATCCGGAGCGTTCACAAGGCGGACCCCTGGAGGGGGCATGAACAGTCTCGACTGGGGCGTGCTCATCGGCTACTTCGGTGTGATGGTCGCGATCGGGGTGTGGTCGCACCGGCGGGTCGCGGACGTCGGCGACTTCTTCACCGCCGGGGGCCGGATGCCGTGGTGGCTGTCCGGCATCTCGCACCACATGTCCGGCTACAGCGCGGTGATGTTCACCGGTTACGCGGGCATCGCCTACCAGTACGGCGTCACCTCCTACGTCACCTGGTCCTTCCCGATCGCCGTCGGGATCGCCATCGGGGCCCGCCTGTTCGCCGGCCGGCTCAACCGCCTGCGGTCCCGGCTCGGGGTCGCCTCGCCGCTGGAGTACCTCAAGAGCCGCTACGACCTGCGCACGCAGCAGGCGCTGGCCTGGTCGGGCGTGCTGCTGAAGATCGTGGACGTGGGGGCCAAGTGGGCGGCGATCGCGACCCTGTTGTCGGTGTTCACCGGAATCCCGCTCGACCGGGGCATCCTCGTCACGGGGGCGATCACCGGTGTCTACTGCACGGTCGGCGGGCTGTGGGCGGACGCCCTGACCGAGCTCGGGCAGTTCGTCATCCAGCTGCTGGCCGGGGTCGCCATGCTGGTGACGGTGGTGCGTGCGCTGGGCGGCGCCAGCGGGCTGTGGACGGTCTGGGACCGCCTGCCGGACGGGCACGCCCAGCCGACCGCCGGCCCGTACACCCTGACCTTCCTGCTGGCCTACCTCTTCATCAAGACCTTCGAGTACAGCGGCGGGATGTGGAACCAGGCCCAGCGCTACATGGCCACCCGCGACGCCCGGTCGGCGCGCCGGTCGGCGCTGCTGTCGGCGGGGCTGTGGCTGGTCTGGCCGGCCGTCCTCTTCTTCCCGATGTGGGCGGCGCCGCTCCTGGTGACGAGCGGGCGGCCGGACGCCTCGGACGCCTATGCGCTGCTGGCCGGACGACTGTTGCCGCACGGCCTGTTGGGGCTCGTCGTGGTCGGGTTCTTCTCGCACACGATGGCCATGTGCTCCTCGGACGCCAATGCCGTCGCCGCGGTCTTCACCCGGGACATCGCGCCGGCCGTGTCGGCCCGGGCCCGGGGGTGGTCGCATCGGGCCGGGTTGCTGGCGGCGCGGCTGTCGACGGTGTGTTTCCTGGCGCTGTCGATGGCGCTCGCCACGCAGGTGGACTCGCCGGCGTTCAAGGGCATCATCACCGTCGTCATCACGTGGGTGGCCGGGCTGGTCGGACCGGTGTCCATCCCGTTCCTGCTGGGGATGGTGCCGGCGTTCCGCAGGTCGGGGCCGGTGGCGGCGCTGGTGTCCTGGGCGGCCGGCCTGTTCGCCTTCTGGCTGACCGACTACGGGCTGGCCGACGTCCCGCTGCAGATCCAGATCGTCGCGCCGGTGGCGACCTCGCTGGTGCTGTTCTGCGTACTCGGTCTGGTGCGGCCGGAGCCGAGCGCCGAGCGGGACGCGCTGCTGGCCCGGATCAACGGCGGGGACGAGGGGGCGGGGGCGGCCCGGGAGACGGCGGTGCCGGGCGGGCGGTGACGGGCGGGGCCGCCCCTCAGGCGCGCGGGTAGCGGGCCAGCCAACCGGGGGCGGAGCCCGCGGGCCCGTGGAGAGTGGGACCCTGGGTCATCTCCATGGCGAAGTCGTCGGCGAGTTGGAGGATGGTGGGGCGGCCCTCCACTTCCACCAGCCAGTCCGGGGGGAGCGCGGTCTCGCCGTGCAGGGTGCCCAGGAGGTTGCCGCAGATGGAGCCGGTGGAGTCGCTGTCGCCACCGTGGTTGACGGCGAGCAGCAGGCCGTGCCGGACGTCCTCGGCGACCAGGGCGCAGTACACGCCGATGGACAGGGCCTCCTCGGCGGTCCAGCCCTCGCCCAGCGACTCGACCCGGGCGGCCGTCGGCATGCCCTGCCGGACGGCGCCCAGCGCGCGCTTGAGGGCGTCGGTGGTCTCCTCGTGGTCGGGGCGGGTGGCCAGGTGGGCCAGGGACTTCTGCACGGCGCCGTCGAGGTCCTCGCCGCGCGCCAGGGCATGGCTGATCACGGCGAACGCGCCGGCCGCGAGGTAGCCGGTGGGGTGGCCGTGGGTCTGCGCGGCGCATTCGACGGCGAGCTGGAAGACCAGTTGCGGCTCCCAGCCGACGAGCAGGCCGAACGGCGCGGAGCGCATCACCGCGCCGCAGCCCTTGGAGTCCGGGTTCTTCGGCTGGTCGAGGGTGCCCATCACCTCGTCGCCGAGGCCGCTCAGGCAGGCCCGGCCGGGGGCCCGGCGGGCGTAGAGCCACTCCTCGCGGGCGAGCCAGCCGTCCTCCTCCTTGCGCTCGTCGGGGCCCCAGTCGCGCTGGGTGGCGGCCCAGCGGAGGTAGGCGCGGTGCAGGTCGGTGGGCGGGTGCCAGGCGCCGGTGTCGCGGCGGACCTGGGCGCGGATCAGGCCGTCCACGGTGAAGAGCGTCATCTGGGTGTCGTCGGTGACCGCGCCGCGGCGCCCGAAGGCGGGCACCAGGGTGGTCACGCCGTCCTGGCCGTGCGCCTCGCGGATCGCGTCCAGCGAGTCGAACTCGACGGCCGCGCCGAGCGCGTCGCCGATCGCGCCGCCCAGCAGACAGCCGCGCACCCGGCTGCGGTAGTCCTGCTGTTCGGCGCGGCCCCAGATGGCGGCGCCGCCTGCCGCTGCGCTCATGTCCACACCTCGCTCCGCTCGGCCTCGACGGTCCCGGGGCCTGGCGGACGCCCCTGGCGCAGCACTGTATCGACCGAGAATGATCGAAACTGGGCCGGGTTTGCTTCAGGTCCGTATCGTGATGTGACACATGGGACGGCGCGCCGCCCGTCGAACCGACCCGGGCGCGCATCCCGGGCCCGACCCGGGTGGGGCCGGCCGGGGGCTTCCGCTGGCGGGTTTCCTCTCCGACCGGGCGTTCGATGATGGCCGTGCCGTCCGCTGGGCATGCTCTCACCATGTCCGAGTACGAGTGGGATCGCACCACCATGGCCGTCGTCGCCTCGGCCCTGTCCGGCGACAGCGACGGCGCGGTGGAACTCCTTCGGCCGCTCCCCCAGCGCGATGTGTGCCATGTCGCGGTACGACTGGCCGCGATGGCCGCGGATGCCCTGATCGTCGCCGCCCAGGACGCCGGTGGGGACCGCGCGGAGGCACTGTCGCAGTGGCAGCAGTGCATCCTCCAGCACGAGGCGGAGCACAGCGGGGAATGAGCCGTGGGCGGCCGGGCGGGGTGCGACTCCCCCGCCCGGCCGGACCCGGGCCCGCCGCCGCTCACTCCACGACGGGCAGCAGCTCCGGCAGGTGGCCGTCCGAGGCCAGTGCGGCGGCCTGGCGCTCCTCGGGGACGTCGGCGTAGGTCGTCGTCCGGGGGCGGGCCGGGCGGCCGGCGAGCTCGGCGATGCCGATCAGGTCCTGGATGGAGCGGTAGGAGCCGTAACTCGAACCGGCCATACGGGAGATGGTCTCCTCCATCAGGGTGCCGCCGAGGTCGTTGGCCCCGGAGCGCAGCATCTCCGCGGCGCCCTCGGTGCCCAGCTTCACCCAACTGGTCTGGATGTTGGTGATGTGCGGGTGGAGCAGGATCCGGGCCATCGCCGTCACCGCGCGGTTGTCGCGGGTGGTGGGACCGGGGCGGGCGATGCCGGCGAGGTAGACGGGGGCGTTGGTGTGGATGAAGGGCAGGGTGACGAACTCGGTGAAGCCCTCCACGCCCTTGGACTCCGCGGACTGCTGGATCCGCGCCAGCAGCCGGAGGTGGCCGAGCCAGTGGCGGGGCTGGTCCACATGGCCGTACATCATCGTCGACGAGGAGCGGATGCCCAGCTCGTGGGCGGTCTTGATGACCTCGACCCAGGTGGCGGTGGGGAGTTTGCCCTTGGTGAGGACCCAGCGGACCTCGTCGTCGAGGATCTCGGCGGCGGTGCCGGGGATGCTGTCCAGACCGGCGGCCTTGGCCTCGGACAGCCACTCCCGGATGGACAGGCCGGTGCGGGTCGCCCCGTTGACCACCTCCATCGGCGAGAAGGCGTGCACGTGCATGCCCGGGACCCGCTCCTTCACGGCGCGGGCGATGTCGAAGTACGCCGTGCCGGGCAGGTCGGGGTGGATGCCGCCCTGCATGCAGACCTCCACCGCGCCCACGTCCCACGCCTGTTGGGCGCGGTCGGCGACCTGGGAGAGGGAGAGGGTGTAGGCGTCGGCGTCCGTGCGGCGCTGGGCGAAGGCGCAGAAGCGGCAGCCGGTGTAGCAGACGTTGGTGAAGTTGATGTTCCTGGTGACGATGTAGGTGACGTCGTCGCCGACCGTGGCGCGGCGCAGGTCGTCGGCGATCCGGCAGAGCGCGTCCAGCGCCGGACCGTCGGCGTGCAGCAGGGCGAGCGCCTCGTCGTCGGTGAGCCTGGTCGGGTCGTCGGCGGCCTGCGAGAGGGCCTGGCGGACGTCGGCGTCGAGCCGGGAGGGCACCATGCCGGGCGCGGCGGCCTCGCGCAGCGCCTCCCAGTCGCCGTAGACCTCGTCGAAGTCGTCCCGGCGGTCGGCCGTGCGGCCCTCGGTGTCGATGGTGCGGTGCAGGTCCGTGCGCCCGGAGGAGACGAAGCCCGCGTCGGGCTCCTGCCAGGGGAGGCCCGCCACCACGGCGTCCTCCCGGGCCAGCCCGGTCTCCGGGTCGGCGAGGGCGGTGACGTGCGGCCGCAGCCGCGGGTCCAGCCAGGGCTCGCCGCGCTGGACGAACTCCGGGTAGACCGCGAGGCGTTCGCGCAGGCGGAAGCCCTCGGCGGTGGACTTCTCGGCGAGCGCGTCGATCTGGGGCCAGGGGCGCTCGGGGTTGACGTGGTCCGGGGTGAGCGGGGAGACGCCGCCCCAGTCGTCGATGCCGGCCCGGATCAGCCGGCCGTACTCCCCGTCCACCAGGTTGGGCGGCGCCTGGAGGCAGGCGGACGGGCCCATGATGTGCCGGGCGACGGCCACGGTGGCGACCAGCTCGTCCAACTCGGCGTCGGGCATCCCGCGCATCGCGGTGTCCGGCTTGGCGCGGAAGTTCTGCAGGATCAGTTCCTGGATGCCGTGGTAGGCGCGGGAGATCCGGCGCAGCGCGAACAGCGATGCGGCGCGCTCCTCGTAGGTCTCCCCGATGCCGATCAACAGGCCGCTGGTGAACGGCACGGAGCTGCGCCCGGCGTCCTCCAGGACGCGCAGTCGGACGGCGGGCTCCTTGTCGGGCGAGCCGTAGTGCGGGGCGCCGGGCTCGCTCCACAGGCGCTCGGCGGTGGTCTCCAGCATCATGCCCATCGACGGGGCGACCGGCTTGAGCCGCTGGAAGTCCGTCCACGACATCACGCCGGGATTGAGGTGGGGCAGCAGCCCGGTCTCCTCCAGGATGCGGATCGCGATGGCGCGGACGTAGGCGATGGTGTCGTCGTACCCTTCGGCCTCCAGCCACTCGCGCGCCTCGGGCCAACGCTCCTCGGGCTTGTCGCCGAGGGTGATCAGGGCTTCCTTGCAGCCGAGTTCGGCACCGCGGCGGGCGATGGCCAGCACCTCGTCCGGCGACATGAACATCCCGTGGCCGGCCCGGCGGAGCTTGCCGGGGACGGTGGCGAAGGTGCAGTAGTGGCACTTGTCGCGGCACAGGCGCGTCAGCGGGATGAAGACGCTCTTGGAATACGTGATGACGCCGGGGCGGCCGGCGGCCTCCAGGCCCGCGTCGCGCACCCGGGCCGCCGAGGCGCACAGGTCCGTGAGGTCCTCGCCGCGTGCCTGGAGGAGCACCGCGGCCTCGGTCACGTCCAGCGCCACGCCGTCCCGGGCCCGCTTGAGCGCCCGGCGCATCGCGTTGGCGGTCGGCCGCGGGGCCGCCCCGCTCTGGGCGTCCCGGCCCGATGCCTGGTCAGATCCCCGGTGGGGCCCCTGGTCGGATCCCTGCGCGCTGGAAGTCATGCCCCGAGCATACGAGCGCCCACCGACAACTCGGCCGCCGGCCACGGAGCCGGTGATGTGCTGCTGGTCACGTGAAACGGAGGTTTCCTCCGGAGGGTTCGCGGCGCCTCCGGGGCACCACCCGGTGGCTGCCCGCGGGCACCACCTGGCCGGTGGGCATGCCCGCGAACCGGTCCGGGCGAGCCGGACCGGTCGGTGTGCGCGGCTGTCGGCGGCGCGGTCAGAGGGAGGACAGCAGTTCCTCGGAGTAGGTCCGGGTCAGGAACTCCATGCTGTGGCCGTCGGGGTCGTCCACGTAGAGGCCCCGCCCGCCGTCGTGGTGGTTGATCTGCTGCGGCTTTGAATGCCGCGGGTCGGCCCAGTAGGGCAGATCGCGCTGCTGTATGCGGGAGAAGATCCCGTCGAACTCCTCCTCCGTCACCAGGAACGCGTAGTGCGTGGCGACGAACTCCCGGCCGCCGGCGACGTGCTCCGCGAAATCGAGGGTCACGCCGTTGTCCAGTTTGAGCGCCGCGAACGGGCCGAACGCCTTGGGTTCGGGGGCGTCCATCAGGTCCGCGAGGAAACGGGCAGAGGCGAAACGGTCCTTGCTGTGCACGATCGTGTGGTCGAGGCTGGGCATGGCGTCTCCTAGGTCTCCGAGAGCTCGACGGAACTCCCTCGGGGAAGCGGTCCGTAGTGCCTTCACCAACGACGTTACGCCCGGCGGCACCGGGGCGGATCGGTCTGCGGTACCGCCCTTGCGGGGTGCGCCGTACGCCGATGGTCCTAGGGCGGTCCGATGGATCGGGGCCGGGTCGGGGCCGGGGTCGGGGCCCATCGGGACGGCTCCGTGCCGCGCTCACCCCGAGTGGCCGCGGCTCACGGGGAGTGGGCGGTGTGCGGCGGGCCGGTCCGGGCCGGTGGGACTGTGGTCGGGGCTGCGGCAGAGGCCCTGCCCACGGGCACCGGGCGGGGCCCCTCACAGATACTGCGCGAAGTCGTCCAGGGTGCGCAGGATCTCCGCCTCACCGGCCGACGGCAACTGGAGGACCACCTCCGGCAGCCCCAGTTCCTGGTAGTGCGCCAGCTTGCCGGGCGTGGGGCGGACCGCGTACGGCACCACCTCCGGCTCGCCCGCGCGCCCGGCGTCCTGCCAGGCGCGCCGCAGGGCCGGGAGGGCCTCCGACAGGCCGCGGCCGCCGACGGGCAGCCAGCCGTCCGCGGTGGCCGCGATCTCCGCCAGGAGCTTGGGGCCGGCCGTGCCGCCCAGCAGGATGCGCGGCGCGCCACCGGCCGGCTTGGGGTGGGCGAAGGAGGCCCGCACGGAGCCGAACGCGCCCTCGTAGGCCGTGGGTTCGTCGGCCCACAGGGCGCGCATCAGCGCCAGCCGGTCGCGGACCAGCTCCCGCCGGGTCGACCAGTGCACCCCGTGGTCGGCGGCCTCCTCGACGTTCCAGCCGTAGCCGACGCCGAGGGTGAGACGACCGTCGGAGAGGTGGTCCAGGGTCGCGACCTGCTTGGCGAGGTCGATCGGGTCGTGCTGGGCGACGAGGGTGATGCCGGTACCCAGGCGGAGCCGCTCGGTGACCGCGGCGGCCTGGCCGAGGGCCACGAACGGGTCGAGGGTTCGGCCGTATTCACGGGGCAGCGGCTCGCCCATGGGGGCCGGGGTGTCCCGGGAGACGGGGATGTGGGTGTGCTCGGGCAGATACAGCCCGTCGAATCCGCGCTGTTCCAGCTCGTGGGCCAGTCGGACCGGCCGGATCGTCTCGTCGGTCAGGAAGATCGTGGTCGCGATCCGCATGCTGGCGTACCTCCGCGTCGGGCGTTGGGGGCGGTCGGGCGGTTGGAGTGACCGCATGTTGCCGCACCGTCGACGAGTTATCCACAGGGCTTTTGCCGCGTGTCACACGCGCGTAGAACAGTTTTCACACCGCGGAACGACGCGGGGTGAGGACACGAGGGCGGCACGCGGCGGACGGCCGGCGCGCGCACGCACCGCGCTCCGCGGCGGACCGGCCGCGGCGGGAAGGAAGCTCGACGACGACAGGGGGACGGAAATGGAACGACGCGAGGTGCTGAAACTGTCGGCGGCGGCCGGCGCGGCGGGCGCACTGACGCTCGGCCGGGTCAGCTTCGCCGAGGCGGCGCCCGCCGCCGGGCCCGCCGGCGGCGGGTCGGCCGAGCAGACCCGCACGGTCACCGGCCATCTCCCCGTCGGCGCACCGGACTTCGTCTATCTGCCGGTGGACGTCCCGCACGGCGTACGGGAGATCGCGGTCGCCTACCGCTACGACAAGCCGACCGTGCCCGAGGGCACCGCGGGGAACGCCTGCGACATCGGCATCTTCGACGAGCGCGGCACGGAGTTGGGCGGCGCGGGCTTCCGCGGCTGGTCCGGCGGGGCACGGACGGAGTTCTTCCTGCGCGCCGACGACGCCACCCCGGGCTACCTCCCGGGCCCCGTCGACGCCGGCACGTGGCACATCGCCCTCGGCCCGTACACCATCGCCCCACAGGGCCTGGACTACGAGGTCACCGTCACCCTGCGGCACGGCCCCGCAGGGACGACCCCGACACCCGTCCACCCGCCGGAGCGGGCCCGGGGCCGCGGCCGGGCCTGGTACCGCGGGGACAACCACCTGCACTCCGTCTACTCGGACGGCAAGCGCACCCCGGCCCGGATCGCGGCGCTGGCCCGGGCCGCCGGGCTGGACTTCATCACCACCACCGAGCACAACACCACCGCCGCCCACCGCGCCTGGGAGGGGCTGTGGGGCGACGACCTGCTGATCCTGACCGGCGAGGAGGTCACCACCCGCAATGGGCACGTGGTGGCGATGGGCACCGACCCCGAAGTCCTCATCGACTGGCGCTACCGCGCGCGGGACAACGCCTTCGGCCGCTACGCCCGCGCCATCCGTCGGGCCGGCGGCCTGGTCATCCCGGCGCATCCGCACGCCACCTGTGTCGGCTGCAGCTGGAAGTTCGGGCTGAACGACGCCGACGCGGTCGAGGTGTGGAACGGCCCCTACGGCCCGGACGACGAGATCACCCTCGCCGAGTGGGACAACACCCTGGTCGCCCACGCCCGTGGCGGCGGCGCCTGGCTGCCCGCGGTCGGGCACAGCGACGCGCACCGCGATCCGGACGTGGTCGGCCTCCCGCAGACGGTCGTGCTGGCCGACGACCTCTCGCGCCGCGCCCTCCAGGACGGCATCCGGGCGGGCCGGGTCTGGATCGCCGAATCCTCCGGGATCGACCTTGCGCTCACCGTCACGGGAGAGCGCGGCGAACACGCCGGGATCGGCGAGCGCCTGGCGGTGCCCGGGACGGCCGCGGTCACCGCCCGGCTGACGGTCTCCGGCGTGCCCGGCTGCACGGCCTCCTTCGTCACCGACCAGGGCCGCCGGCACTCCGCCCCGCTGCCACCCTCCGGAGCGGGCACGATCACCTGGCGGACCACCCCCGACAACGCCGCCTATCTACGCGCCGAAATCCGCCACCCGTCCTCGACGGCGGACCTCCCGGGCCCGATGGCGGCACTCACGAACCCGATCTTCCTGGGACGGAGGTGAGCGAACGGCCGTCAATGAACTGACGTTGGGCACGGGCCGGAGGCCGGGGCAACGGCCGGAGGTGGGGGGCGGGGGGGGCGGGGGGGCGGGGGCGGCCCCCCGGCGCCTAGTCCTCGACCACCAGTGCCGGTGTGGACCGGGTGAGGATCTCGCCGCGGAAGAAGGCCGGGTTGCGGCGTTGCATGGCCAGCATGAGCACGACGCCGAGGAGGAGCAGGCCGACGCCGATGAGGAACACCGAGCCGATGCCGAAGACCGAACTGCCCGATCCGTATGCGGGGTTCCACATGTCGAGCAGCGTCTTGGCGAAGACCGACGCGAGCAGCAGTCCGCCCAGCAGCGGGAAGACGCCCTTGAGGAAGAGGTCGCGGACGGAGTTGCGCAGCTCGCGGCGGAAGAACCAGGCGCAGGCGAAGGCCGTGATCGAGTAGTAGAAGCAGATCATGAGGCCCAGCGCGTAGATGGTGTCGATCAGCACGTTCTCGCTGATGAGGCTCATCACGGCGTAGAAGACGCCGGTGGCGGCGCCGGCGGCGATGGTGGCCCGGCCCGGGGAGCGGAAGCGCGGGTGGATCTTGGCGAAGGAGGCCGGCAGCGCCTCGTAGGTGCTCATCGCCAGGACGGTCCGGGCGACGGGGATGAAGGTGGTCTGCAGGCTGGCCGCGGCCGAGGCGAGGACCGCGACGAAGAGCAGGACGCCGAGCACGGTGCCCATGACGGGGTTGGCGAGGGCGGCGAAGACGTTGTCGGCGGTGTGCGGGTTGCCGAGGCCGAGGCCCTTGCCGCCGACGCCGGCGAACATCTGGGAGCCCACGGCGGTGAGCAGGTAGGAGCCGATCAGTACGAGCATCGCGAGCAGGGCGGCGCGGCCGGGCGTCTTCTCGCTGCCGGCGGTCTCCTCGTTCACCGTCAGGCAGGTGTCCCAGCCCCAGAACATGAAGATCGAGAGGGAGAGTCCGGCGGTGAAGGAGGAGAACGACTTGACCGCGAAGGGGTCGAGCCAGCTCCAGGAGAAGCGCAGGGAGCCGGTGAGGTCCCCGGAGCGTGCCTTGATCACGGCCATCGCCACGAAGACGGCGAGGACGGCGAGTTGGAGTCCGACGAGGGTGTACTGGACGCCCTTGGTGGCGGTCATTCCGCGGTAGCTGATGGCGGTGGCGACGGCGATGAAGGCCAGGCAGGTCAGGACGTGGGCGATCCGGTCGTGGTCCAGGGCCGCGACGGTGGGCGAGCCGGTGAGTTCGCCGAGCAGGAGGTAGAAGAACGAGGTGGCGACGCCGGCGAGGTTGGAGAGCACGATGATCGTGGCGATCACCAGGCCCCAGCCGCACATCCAGCCGACCCGCGGCCCGAATGCCTTGACGGTCCAGGTGAAGGAGGTGCCGCAGTCGGGGACGGCCTTGTTCAGCTCGCGGTAGGCGAAGGCGACCAGCAGCATCGGCAGGAACCCGGCCAGGAAGACGGCGGGCATCTGCACGCCGACCTCGCCGACGGTGGGGCCGAGCGTGGAGGTGAGGCAGTAGACGGGCGCGACGGTGGAGATGCCGATGACCGCGCTGCCGAGCAGGCCGACGGAGTTGCCGCTGAGGCCCTTGCTCCGGGTGTCGCCGGAGCCGCCGTGGGGGCTACTGGCGGTAGCGGCGACGCTCGTTGCCGTGTCTCCGGTCTGGGGCCGGGGGTCTACCTGAACCATGAACAGGACGTTAAGTGCTGCTGTTTCCGCATCCGGAAGATCACCCTCCGGTCCACTCGGCTTCGCTACACAGGAAGATTTGCCGTCCCAGACATCCATTCGCAAGAAGAATTTGAGTTGAACCTTGGACTTCACGGGCGCGACTGAAGCCTTCCGCATTGCGAGAACCGCAGCACCGCCCGTTTTGTCCCGGTTCTAAATTTTCCCGTCCGAATTTCGAACGTCACATTCCAGCCACCGGACTGTCATCCGAGCCCCGCCACCGTCCGCATGGCGTCGCCTCCCCCGGCCGCGCCCCGGAAGGAACCCTCACCCCGGCCAGACGATCGCCTGGAGTTCGCTGTACGCGTGCAGCGCGTACGAGCCGACGTCGCGCCCGACGCCGCTGCGCTTGAAGCCGCCGAACGGCGCCTCCATGTTCCGCCCGACGGTGTTGACGCCGACCCCGCCGGCCCGCAGCCGGCCCGCCACCCGGAAGGCGCGGGCCACGTCGCCGGACCAGACGTAGTCCAGCAGCCCGTAGTCGCTGTCGTTGGCCAGCGCGATGCCCTCCTCCTCGTCGTCGAAGGGGACCACCGTCACCACCGGCCCGAAGATCTCCTCGCGGACCGCCCGCATCGCGTTGGTGCAGTCCGCGAAGAGCGTCGGCGCCACATAGAAGCCGCGCTCCGGCCCCGGCCGCTCGCCCCCGGTGACCAGCCGCGCCCCCTCCTTCACCGCCAACGCCGTGTACGCCTCGATGCGGTCCCGGTGCGCGGCGGAGATCACCGGGCCGACGACCGTGGCCGGATCCCGCGGGTCGCCGACGGTCAGCTGTTCCGCGTACCGCGCCAGACCGGCCACCAGGCGCTCGTAGATCCCGCGCTGTGCCAGTACGCGGGTCGGCGCGGTGCAGATCTGGCCACTGTAGAAGGAGAAGGTGGTGCCGATCCCGGACACCGCGGACGCCAGGTCGGCGTCGTCGAAGACCAGTGCCGCGCCCTTGCCGCCCAGCTCCATCAGCTGTCGCTTCATCCCGCGGCCGCACTCCTCAGCGATCCGTCGGCCGACCGCGGTGGAGCCGGTGAAGCTGACCATGTCCACGCCTTCGGCGGCCACCGCCGCCTCGCCGACCTCCGGCCGCGCCCCGCTGACGACGTTGACCACCCCGGGCGGAACCCCGGCCTCGGCCAGCGCCTCGGCCATCCGGTACACCGACAGCGGGTCCTGCGGGGCCGGCTTGACCACCACCGTGTTGCCCATCGCCAGCGCCGGCGCGACCTTGCCCGCCGGGTTGGCCCACGGGTTGTTGTACGAGGTGATGCAGGTGACGACGCCCACCGGGCGGCGCACCGCGACCGCCCCGAAGACGCCGGCGCCCCCCGCCCCCATAGCCTTGGCGGCATGGGAGGTGCCCCCATGCCCGGCCGCGTTGATCTGCGGCGGCACCGCGCTCTCCACCGGCTCCAGTGCGCCGCGGGCATACCGCTCGAACCGGGCCGCGGACACCCCGACCTGGAGGGCGCGCGCCGTCCCGGTCGTCGCGCCGCTCTCGGCCTGCGCCAGCTCCGCGTAGCCGGCGAACTCCCGGCGGATCACCCGCGCCGCGCGGTCCAGGACGGCCGCGCGCTCCTCGGGTGCGGTCCGCGACCAGCCGTCGAAGGCGTCCCGGGCCGCGTCCACGGCCGCCGCCACCTGCGCCGGGCTCGCCTCCGGGGCGGGCGCGACGACCTCCTCGGTGGCCGGGTCGACCACGTCGTAGTACCCGCCCTCGGGTTCCACCCACTCCCCGCCGATGAACAGCCGCTGTTCCGCCGCCCCGGTCGTGCGCGCGTCCGTGCTCACCTGGTGCTCACCGTCCTCGTGTCCCGCCCCGACCGCAGTACGGTCCCGGGCACCGCGCCGGTCACCACGTCGTCCCGGATGGTCTCCACCCCGTTGACCCGTACGCTGACCACTCCGATCGCGCGGGAGTCCAGCCGCGGGCTGTCCCCGGGCAGGTCGTGCACCAGGGTCGCGGCCCCCGCGTCGATCCGCTCGGGGTCGAAGAGCACCAGGTCGGCGTGGTGGCCCTCGGTGATCCGGCCCCGTTCGCGCAGTCCGAACAGCCGGGCCGGGTCGTCGGTCAGCATCCGCACCGCCTGTTCCAGTCCGACGAGCCTGCGTCCGCGCAGGCAGTCGCCGAGGAAGCGGGTGGTGTACGGGGCGCCGCACATCCGGTCCAGGTGCGCGCCGGCGTCCGAGCCGCCGAGCAGGACGTCCTCGTGCTGCCAGGTCTGCCGGCGCAGGTCCCAGCTGTCCGGGTCGTTGTCGGTCGGCATCGGCCAGAGCACGGTGCGGAGCTGGTCGTCGGCGCAGATCTCGACCAGGCAATGGAAGGGGTCCTGGCCGCGCTCGGCGGCGATGTCCCGCACCACCCGTCCGGTCAGGCCCTTGTTGGCGGCGGAGTAGGTGTCCCCGATGACGTACCGGGCGAAGTCGGTGAGCCGCCGGAAGACGCCGGCTTCCTTGCTGTGCGCGCGGCGCAGCATCTCGGCGCGGACGTCGGCGTCGCGCAGCCGGGCGATCCGCTCGGGCACCGGGAGGCCGAGGATCTCGCCCCAGCCGGGGATGAGGTTGAGGGCGCAGAAGGTGCCCAGCGACATGTTCATCGGGGTGAGGATCGGCATGGTCAGTGCCACGATGCGGCCGCCGGCGCGGCGGGCCCGTTCGCTGGCGACGAGTTGGCGGGGCACGCGTTCGGGGACCGCGGCGTCGATGGTGAGCACGTTCCAGTTCAGTGGGCGGCCGGCCGCCGCGGACATCTCGACGAGCAGGTCGATCTCGTCGTCGTCGAACCGGTCCAGGCAGCCGGCGACGATCGCCTCCAGTTGGGTTCCCTCGTGTTCGGCGACGGCGCGGGAGAGCGCGAGCAGTTCGTCGGGGCGGGCGTGCCGGGAGGCGACGGGTCTGCCGTCGCCGTCGGAGTGGGTGGCGGACTGGGTGGTGGACAGTCCCCAGGCCCCGGCGTCCATCGCGTCGTGGAACAGCCGCAGCATCGCGTCGAGTTGGGCGTCGGTGGGCGTTCCGCCGATCGCGTCCGGGCCCATCGCGTGGCGGCGGAGTGCGCAGTGCCCCACCATGAAGCCGGCGTTGACCGCGATGCGGCCCTCCAGGGCGTCGAGGTATTCGCCGAAGGTGTGCCAGTTCCAGGGTGCGCCCTGTTCGAGCGCGACCAGCGACATGCCCTCGACCTTGCTCATCATCCGCCGGGTGTAGTCGGCGTCCTCGGGCCGGTCGGGGTGGAGGGGGGCGAGGGTGAAGCCGCAGTTGCCGCCGGCGACGGTGGTGACGCCGTGGTTGAGGGACGGGGTGGCGTAGGGGTCCCAGAAGAGTTGGGCGTCGTAGTGGGTGTGCGGGTCGATGAAGCCGGGGGCGAGGACCAGCCCGTGTGCGTCCTCGCTCGTGCCGGCCTCCTCGGTGACGGTGCCGGGTTCGGCGATCACGGCGATCCGCCCGTCCCGGATGCCGACGTCGGCCGCGAAGGCGGGCGCGCCCGTGCCGTCCACGACGGTCGCGGCCTGGATGAGGTGGTCGAGCATGGCGTGCGTCCTTTCTCGGGTGCGGGGCGCGCGCGGGACGGGCGGGTGGCGCGCGGGGCGGGTCGGGTTCAGCCGGCTGTGGTTCCCGCCGCCTGCCGGAAGCGGGTGGTCCGGTGCACCGGGTCGGTGTCGATCTTCGGGATGACGTGCTCGCCGATGAGCTTGATGGTGTTGACGGTGTCCTCGTAGGACACCCCGATCGGCAGTCCGAAGGAGAGCTGGTCGGCGCCGGCCTGTTCCCAGCGCTTGCACTGCCGCAGCACCTCGTCGGGGTCGCCGCAGATCATCAGCTCCTCGGCGATCAGCAGCTCGATGATCTCCTCGGTGTACTCCGGGAGCAGTTCGGGCCACTGCGGGATGCCGTCGGGGCGCGGGAAGGTGTCGTGGTAGCGGAAGAGCAGCGACTGGAGGTAGTTCAGTCCGCCGCCGACCGCGATCCGGACGGCCTTCTGGTGCGTCTCGGCGCAGATGGCGGTGGAGGTCACCATGACGTTGTCGTTGACGAAGTCGCCGACCGGTTCGGCGTCCTTGACCGCGTTCTTGTAGGAGTCGACGACCCACTCCATGTCGGCGACCTTCTGGACGCTGAAGCCGAGGACGCCCAGCCCCTTCTTGCCGGCCATGGCGTACGAGGACGGCGACCCGGCCGCGTACCACATCGCCGGGTGCGACCTCCCGTACGGCTTGGGCAGGACCTTGCGGGGCGGCAGCTGCCAGTGCTTGCCCCGGAACCCCTGGTACTCGTCCTGGAGCCACATCTTGGGGAATTCCGCGATGGTCTCTTCCCAGATCTCCTTGGTGTGGTTCATGTCGGTGATGCCCGGCAGGAACCCCAGGATCTCGTGGCTGCCGGCGCCCCGGCCGGAGCCGAACTCGAACCGCCCGGCGGAGAGGTGGTCGAGCATGGCGACCTTCTCGGCGACCTTCACCGGGTGGTTGACCGGGGCGAGCGGGTTGAAGATGCCCGAGCCGAGGTGGATCCGTTCGGTCGCGTGCGCGAGGTAGCCGAGGTAGACGTCGTTGGCGGAGAGGTGGGAGTACTCCTCCAGGAAGTGGTGCTCGGAGGCCCAGGCGTATTTGAAGCCGGACTTGTCCGCCTGGATGACGTACTGGGTCTCCTCCATGAGTGCGTGGTGCTCGGCCTCCGGGTCGGCCTGCGCACGCGCGGCGGGCACGTAGCCCTGCACAAAGAGCCCGAATTCCAAGGGGGTTCACCGTCCCTTATCCGCTGCTGCGGCTGTTTCTGACGTACCGTCAGATTGACTGTCCCGACTGTTCCAGCGGCACCAGGGCCCGTCAATACCCGCAACCGGCAAACCTGACGCATCATCAGTTACGGCGCCGACGGGCACCGTCCGGCGCTCCGGCACGCTCAGAACGGGCTCACCCCCGCCAGCCACCCCCCGTCGATCACGAACGGCTGCCCCGTGATGTACGACGAGTCCTCCCCCGACAGGAACAGCGCCAGCCGGGCCACCTCCTCCGGCCGTCCGATCCGCCCCAGCGGCACCAGCTTCCGGTACAGCTCGTCCACCGCCCGCGCGGCCTCCCGCGGGTCCGCCGACGGATCCAGCGCGGCCGGATTGGTCATCGGCGTGTCCACCGCCCCCGGGCACACCGCGTTCACCCGTATCCCCTGGGCCGCCAGCTCCAGCGCCGCCACCCGGGTCAGCCCCACCACCGCGTGCTTGGTGGCGGCGTACGCCCCGACGAACGCCATCCCGGTCAGCCCCGCGTACGAGGCGGTGTTGACGATCGTCCCGCCGCCGGCGGCCGCGATCCGGGGCGCCACCGCCCGGATCCCCAGGAAACACCCGGTCTGGTTGACCGACAGCACCTGCTGGAACTCCTCCAGCGGGGTGTCCACCAGCGCGTTGAACCGCAGGATCCCCGCGTTGTTCACCAGCCCGTCGATCTTCCCGAACGCCTCCTCGGCGGCCTCGACGAGCGCCGCCCAGTCCCCCTCCTCCGCCACGTCGAGCGGCACGAACCGGGCCCGCTCCGCGCCCAGTTCCGCGGCCAGCACCTTCCCCTGTTCCTCCAGCACGTCCCCGAGCACCACCCGCGCCCCCTCCGCCGCGAAGAGCCGCGCCTCCTGCTCCCCCTGCCCGCGCGCCGCCCCGGTGATGACGATGACCCTGCCGTCGAGCTTGCCCATGCCTGCGCTCCCGTGGTGTCGGTACGAAGGGCGGCCCCCGCGCGCACACCCGCGCGCCCGGCCGCCCGACCGGTCAGCCGCCCAGCCGTTCAGGCGCCCACTCGCCCAGCCGCTCAGTCGTTCAGCAACGGTCCGACCTCGGCCCCGAAGGCCGCGATCTGCGCGACCAGTTCCGCGCGGCTGCGGCTGCGGAACCGCACCTGGATCTGCCGCACCCCCATCGCCGCGTACTCGCGCAGCGACCCGGCGATCCGCTCCGGCGTCCCGGCCAGCGTCCGCCGCCCCACGTCCCACCCGGGCTCGCCCACATACACCGGCTCCGCGATCGCCCCGATCTCGATCGGCTCGACCACCCCGGCCTCCGCCCGGAGCCTGTGCAGCGTCGCGATCTGCCGCGGCAGCCGGTCCCGCCGGTCCCCCTGCGGCAGCCAGCCGTCCCCCCGCACCGCGGCCCGCCGTACCGCCGCCGGGGACGAGCCCCCCACCCACACCGGCGGGCGCGGCGTCTGCACCGGCCGCGGCGCCTGCCCCAGCCCCTCGAACGCGAAGTGCTCCCCTTTGAACTCCAGGAACTCCTCCTCCCCCAACGCCGCCTTCAACGCGTCGATCGTCTCGTCCAGCACCGCCCCCCGGCGCGCGAAGTCCACCCCGACCGCCTCGAACTCCTCCCGCACGTGCCCGGCGCCGACCCCGAGGATCAGCCGCCCCCCGGACAGGTGGTCCAGCGTCGCGTACTGCTTGGCGCCGAGCAGCGGATGCCGCAGACCGACCACCGCCACATGGCTCAGCAGCCGCACCCGTTCCGTGGCGGCGGCCAGGTAGGAGAGGGTGGCCACCGGGTCGTACCACGCGGTCCCCATCGCCCCGGCCAGCCGCCGCGGGATCGCCACGTGCTCACAGCAGGCGACGTACGCGAACCCGGCCCGGTCCGCCGACCGCGCCACCGCCACCAGGTCCTCCGGCCCGGCCGACGCCTCCCACCCCTCCGCGAAGAGCGTGCTCCGCGCCTGCACCGGAAGCTGCATCCCGTACGCCAACCGCCCCTGCGGCAGCACCTGCACCATGACCGCACCCCACTCATCTGACGGATCGTCATCTATGGATCGGTGCGGTCATGGTGAGGGCTGACGCCCCATCACACAAGGGCCGGCAGCGCCCACCGGGCGCCACGCGGCCCGGGACGCGGGGCGCCGCGCCGCCGGGGGCACGAGGCGCCACACCACCGGGGACACGGGGCGCCACACCGCCGGGGATCAGCGCGTCGGCGCCGACGGCCCCCAGAGCCCCTCCCCCGTCAGCCCCAGCAGCTCGATCGCGTTGCCGCGGACGATGCGCTCGACGACGCCGGGGGCGAGGTGGGACATCTGGACCTCGGCGACCTGCCGCGACCTGGGCCAGGTGGAGTCCGAGTGCGGGTAGTCGGTCTCGTAGAGGACGTTGCCCACGCCGATGGCGTCGAGGTTCTTCAGCCCGAAGGCGTCATCGAAGAAGCAGCCGTGGACATGGTCGGCGAAGAGCTCGGACGGCGGACGGAGCACCTTGTCGGCGACACCGCCCCAGGCGCGGTTCTCCTCCCAGACGACGTCCGCGCGCTCCAGGATGTAGGGGATCCAACCGATCTGCCCCTCGGCGTACATGATCTTCAGGTGCGGGAAGCGGTCGAACTTGCCGCTCATCAGCCAGTCGGTCATCGAGAAGCAGCAGTTGGCGAAGGTGATCGTGGAGCCGACGGCGGGCGGCGCGTCGGCCGAGGTGGACGGCATCCTCGAGGACGAGCCGATGTGCATGGCGATGACCGTGCCGGTCTCGTCGCAGGCCCGCAGGAAGGGGTCCCAGTAGTCGGTGTGGATGCTGGGCAGCCCCAGGTGGGGCGGGATCTCGCTGAAGCAGACGGCGCGGACGCCGCGGGCCGCGTTGCGGCGCACCTCCTCGGCGGCCAGTTCCGCGTCCCACAGGGGCACGAGGGTCAGCGGGATCAGCCGGCCGCCGGCCCGCGGGCCGCACCACTCCTCGACCATCCAGTCGTTGTAGGCGCGCACCCCGAGCAGCCCCAGTTCGCGGTCCTTGGCCTCGGTGAAGGTCTGACCGCAGAAGCGGGGGAAGGTGGGGAAGCAGAGGGCGGACTGGACGTGGTTGACGTCCATGTCGGCCAGGCGTTCGGGGACGCTGTAGGAGCCGGGGCGCATCTGCTCGTAGGTGATGCCCTCCAGCCTGATCTCGTCGCGGGAGTAGCCGACGGCGGTGTCGAGACGGGTCAGCGGGCGCCGCAGGTCCTCGTAGACCCACCAGTCGGCTATCGGGCCGTCGTCACCGGGGGCGCCCATGGTGGGGGCGAACTTGCCGCCGACGAAGGTCATTTCCTTCAGCGGGGCGCGGACGATGCGGGGCCCGGTGTCGTGGTACTTCGACGGGAGGCGGTCCCGCCAGACGGTGGGGGGCTCCACGGTGTGGTCGTCGACCGAGATGATCCGGGGGAACGCTCCCGCGGGCCCCTTGGACTCCTCGGGTTCCTCGTCCTGCCTGGGTTCCGTAAGCCGCTTGGTCTCCATGGGCGTTACGGTAGCGCCGATCTGACGGTCCGTCAGTAATGCGGACGGGAGGTGACGGGCCGACTGGACGTGGGGGAGGGGGAGGAGGGGCGGGGAACGGACCGGCCTGCCGTCCGGGCGAGGGAAGGACGGTGAAGACGAGGGCGAAGAGGGCGACGAAAAGGACGGTGGAGGAGAGAAGAGGAGCGGTAGGAGAGGTGGGAGAGACGGCGGGAGAAGGAGAGGACGGGAGGGAAAGAGGAGAACCGCCGGTCCCCCGGTGCGTGCAGGCAGGCGGGTCGGACGGCCGGTACCGGTCCACCGGCAGAAACAAACCAGCCAGCCGGAGATGTTGCCCGAAGAGCCGGGCAGAGGGGCCACGGTGTGTGGCCGGCGCACGGGAAGGGCGGCGGACGAGCGGACCGGCAGAGCGCGGGAACGGGTGGCGAGCGGGCCGGAACACCGCGTGGAGCAGGGCGAATATGCCGGCCGGCCCCCGGACACGGTCGACGGGAAGGAACGGAGGGCTCCCCTCCACGGGGCCCGCAGGGCGCCGCAACACCCCCGCCGCACCGCACGGGGAGGCTTTGTGCACGCTCCGGACCCCTACTGACGTAGAGGGCCGCGACAAGGCAGACTGACCGTTGCGCACAGCGCAAACGCACGGACGACCATGACAGCGCGGACGGACGGGACACGGCAGGGGGACACCATGGACGACGGTCCGGGACAGGTGCGGGAGCGGCTCCGCTTCACCGTGCTCGGTCCCGTGCGGGCCTGGCGCGGCGAGACGCCGCTGGCGGCGGGTTCCCCGCAGCAGCGCGCCCTGCTCGCGGCGCTGCTGCTGCGCGGCGGTCGGACCGCCACCGCGCCCGAGCTCGTCGACGCCCTGTGGGGCGACGAACCGCCGCACGCCGCGTTGGCCGCACTGCGGACATACGCCTCCCGGCTCCGCAAGGCGCTCGGCGCCGACGCGGAGGCCCTGGTCAGCGAGTCCGGCGGGTACGCCCTCCGGCCCGTGGACGGCCACCCGCTGGACCTCGACCACGACGCCGCGGAGCAGTTCGCCGCCGAGGCCGAGAAGGCGAAGGCCGCCGGCGACCGCGGCCGGGCCCGCGAACTCCTCGACGCCGCCCTGCACCTGTGGGACGGCGAGCCGCTGGCCGGGATCCCCGGCCCGTACGCCGAGAACCAGCGGGCCCGCCTCCAGGAGTGGCAACTGTCGTTGACCGAGGCCCACCTCGACCTGGAGACCGGCTGCCACGCCGAGGCGGTCTCCGAGCTCACCGCGCTGACCGCCGCGCACCCGCTGCGCGAGCGGCTGCGGGAGCTGCTGATGCTGGCCCTCTACCGCAGCGGCCGACAGGCCGAGGCGCTCGCCGTGTACGCGGACACCCGCCGGCTGCTCGCCGACGAGCTGGGCGTGGACCCCTGCGCCTCGCTCTCCGAACTCCACCAGCGGATCCTGCGGGCCGACGCCGAACTGGACGCCCCGGCCACCGCCGACCCCGGCTCGCCTGAGGCCACCTTCGTCCGGCCCCGTCAGCTTCCCGCCACGGTCGCCGACTTCACCGGCCGGGCGGCCTTCGTCACCGAGCTCAGCGACCAGCTGGCCACGGCCGAGGGCAGCGTGATGGCGGTCTCCGCGGTGGCCGGCATCGGCGGGGTCGGCAAGACCACCCTGGCGGTGCACGTCGCGCACACCGCCCGGGAGCACTTCCCGGACGGCCAGCTCTACGTCGACCTCCAGGGCGCGGGACACAACCCGGCCGAGCCGGAAGCGGTGCTCGGCGCCTTCCTGCGCGCCCTGGGCACCGCGGACTCGGCCATCCCGGACGGGTTGGAGGAGCGGGCGGCCCTGTACCGCTCCGCGCTCGCCGGACGGCGCGTCCTGGCCCTGCTGGACAACGCCCGGGACGCCGCCCAGGTCCGCCCCCTGCTGCCCGGTACGGCGGGGTGCGCCGCCTTGATCACCAGCCGGTCGCGGATGATCGACCTGGCCTCGGCGCACCTGGTCGACCTCGATGTGATGAGCCCCGAGGAGGCCCTGACCCTCTTCACCCGCATCGTCGGCGAGGAGCGCGTCACCTCCGAGCGGCAGGCCGCCATGGCGGTCGTCGGCGCCTGCGGGTTCCTGCCGCTGGCCATCCGGATCGCCGCGTCCCGGCTGGCCGCCCGCCGCACCTGGACGGTCTCCACCCTCGCCAGCAAGCTCGCCGACGAGCGCCGCCGGCTGGACGAGCTGCGCGCCGGCGACCTGGCCGTGAAGGCCACCTTCGAACTGGGCTACAAGCAGCTGGAGCCGGCGCAGGCCCGCGCCTTCCGGCTGCTGGGCCTGGCCGACGGCCCGGACATCTCGCTGACCGCCGCGGCGGCGCTCCTCGACCTGGACCCCGTCTCCACCGAGGACCTGGTCGAGTCCCTCGTCGACGCCTCCCTCCTGGAGTCGGCGGCGCCCGGCCGCTACCGCTTCCACGACCTGGTCCGGCTCTACGCACGTGCCTGCGCCGAGCGGGACGAGCACCCCCCGACGGAGCACGAGGCGGCACTGTCAAGGCTGTTGGATTTCTACCTCGTGACGGCCTCGCGGATGTACGAGCTGGAACGCCCGGGCGACCGCCTCATCGCGCACATGGAGCGCGTCACCCATCCAGGACTGGAATTCCCGGACCGCGCCTCGGCATTGGAGTGGCTGTTCAGCGAGGCGGGATGCATCTTGGCCTGCGCACAGCAATCGACGGGCCCCCGTGCCGTGCGGCGTGCGGTGGACCTGCTGCTGCTGACCCGGGACCTCGCCGAATCGGGTGCCGACGCGCTGCAGTACGAGCAGACCAACATCGCCCTCCTCGCAGCCGCCCGCGACGCCGGTGACCAGCGCGCCGAGGCACGCATCCACACGGCACTCACCAACGTCCACACCCTGGCCGGCCGCTTCGACGAGGCCGAGGAACACGCCAAGTCGGCGATGCTCCTGGGGGTGGCCTCGGAGGACCCGTTCTCCTCTTCCTACGCGCCGAACGACCGGGGCATCATCGCGACCACCAAGCATCGTTACGACGACGCCGAGGCATACCTCACGCAGGCGCTCTCCGCCTTCCGTGACGACGGCAACAAGCAGTCCGAAGCGAGCGCGCTGTGCAACCTCTCCCGCCTCCACATGGACACCGGACGGCTGGACAGCGCGATCCGGCTCGCCCAGACCGGTATCGCGATCTACCGTGAGCTCGGGGCACAACGGCGGCTGGCGAACGGCATGTACGCGCTGGGGCTCGCGTTCGCCCGCGCCAAGCGCATGGACGAGGCGACCACGCAACTCACCGATGCCCTGACGATATTCCAGGAGAGCAGGCAGCGGTTCTGGGTGGGGATGACGCACTTCCGACTTGCGGAGATCTCCCTCGCCGACCACCGCCCCGCCCAGGCCGCCGCCAGCGCGGAGCAGGCCCTCACCGCGCTGCGCGGCCTGGGCGGCGGGTGGTGGCGAGCCAACGTCCTGCTGTTGCTCGGCCGCACGCTCCACGAACTGGGACACCTCAGGCGGGCGCGGGCCTGCTGGGAGGAAGCCCTCGCCATCTACGAAAGACTAGGTGTTTCGGAGACCGCCGAAGTGCAGGATCTCCTGCGGCACGCGCCGGTGGCCTGAGCACCGCCGGAGACATTGCAAAGGGCGTTTATCGATCGTTCATCGCGGCGGGCCACTCTTCTATACATCGAACCGCCGCCTCGGGGGGCAAGCGGCTCGGTGACGCGGCCCCACCGTAAGGTGTTCGGCCCAGGCATGCCCGTCCGGCAACCAACGGGGGAGTTGCCGGCCGGGCGTGGCCTCCAAGCGCCCATACACAGGAGTTGATCGACGTGGCCACCGAGAACAAGGCTCCGGAAGCAAACGAACGAGACATCGTCAAACCGATGGACAACCACACGCCCATCGCCGCTCCCGGCCTCGGCAAGAAGAAGGCACCCAGGAAGCCCGGCGAGATGCTGCCCGCGGACAACCACACGCCCATCATCAATCCGAGGTAACGCCGAAGCGGACCTATGTCACCGGGGGACCGCAGGGGCCGTTTCGATGGCTGGAGGGGAGCCATCGATGACGGCCCCTGCGGCATTTCCAGATTTCCCGCCGATCCAGCCAGACTATGACAAATACTCGCCGTTCGGTCGAACATTCGACTCAATGAACACTAGCGTCACTTGATGCGCCAGCACCCCGCATCAAGTCAAAGGAGTAGACGTGACCCGCGCCAAGACATTCCTCACCGGCCTCGCCCTCGCGGCGGCCATCGCCGCCGGCGCCTCCGCCCCCGCCATAGCCGACGACCGCCAACCGACCCAGTCCGACTTCGCACCCCTCGATCACCACCTGCCCCTGGCACCGGCGGACCACCACCAGCCCTGATCCCGCGTGGCACCCACACCCTGCAACGCGACGGCAGTGCGGGCCATGCGCAGATACGGCCCGCACTGCCGCTTCATGTGAGCAGCGGACATCGCATACCTGACGCTACGTCAGTTCTGCTGCTACAGTCACGCCGCACCCCGCCCATCCACCCCAGGAGGCGCGCCGTGTTCGAAGACGCTCGTATACACACGTTGTGGGAACTGGTCGAGTACCGGGCGCGGGCCTCCGGGGGCGCGCCGATGTTCTACGACGGGGACGGCGGGCGGGCCGTGACCTTCGGCGAGGTGCGGGACGCGGCGCTGCGCGCGGCGGCCGGATTCCGGGAGTTGGGGATCGGGGCCGGGACGCGGGTGATGTGGCAGCTGCCGACGCGCATCGACACGGTGATCGCGTCGCTGGCGCTGGCCCGGCTCGGGGCCGTGCAGACCCCGGTGATCCCGCTGCACCGGGCCCGGGAGGTCGGGTTCGTGCTGGCGGAGTCGGCGGCGGAGTTCGTCCTCGTGCCCGGGGTGTGGCGGGGGTTCGACTTCACGGCGATGGTGCGCGACGCGGTCGGGGAGCGCACCGACGTGCGGGTGGTCCCGTTGGCGGACGGGCTGCCGGACGGGGATCCGGGCGGGTTGCCGACCGCCCCGGAAGGGGACGACGAGCGCACGCGCTGGGTCTACTACACGTCCGGGACGACCTCCGCACCCAAGGGCGTCGAGCACACCGACGCCTCGCTCATCGCGGGCGGGGTGGGGCTGGCCACCGCGCTGGGCATGTCGGCCGACGACATCGGCTCGATCGCCTTCCCGTACGCGCACGTCGCCGGGCCGGACTACGTCATCGCCATGCTGGTCAGCGGGTTTCCGGCGGTCGTGCTGGAGGCGTTCGACGCGGACCGGGCGGCCGAGGTCTACCGCCGCCACGGGGTGACCATGGCGGGCGGCAGCACCGCCTTCTACCAGGCGTTCCACGACGCATCGCGGCGCCGCCGGGCGGCCGCGCCGGACGCCGGCCCCCTGATCCCCTCGCTGCGGCTGCTGTCCGGCGGCGGCGCGCCGCTGCCGCCCGAGCTGTACCGGGCGGCCGGGCGGGAGTTGGGCTGCGCGATCGTGCACGGCTACGGCATGACCGAGTCTCCGATGATCGCGATGGGGACGCCGTACGACACGGACGAGCAGCTGGCGCACACGGTCGGCAGGCCGGTGGCGGGCGCGCGGGTGCGGATCGTCCGGGCGGACGGGAGCGCGGTGGCGACCGGTGGGACCGGCGAGGTGACGGTCTCGGGGCCGATGGTGTTCCGGCGGTACACCGATCCGGCGCTGACGGCCGAGGCGTTCACCGCGGACGGCTGGTTCCGGACCGGCGATCTGGGGCACCTGCGCGCCGACGGGCATCTGGTGCTGACCGGGCGGCTGAAGGACATCATCATCAGGAAGGGCGAGAACATCTCCGCCCAGGAGATCGAGGACCTGGTGCACACCCATCCGGCGGTTGCGGAGGCGGCGGTGATCGGGCTGCCGGACCGGGAGCGGGGGGAGCGGGTCTGCGCGGTGGTCGCGCTCGCCGGGTCGGCGGACGGGGCGGAGGCCCCCCGGCTCACCCTGGCCGACCTCACCGCGCATCTGCGGGCCGCCGGGCTGATGACGCAGAAGCTGCCGGAGCAGCTGGAGATCGTCGAGGTGCTGCCGCGCGGCGGCCCCCTGAACAAGGTGCGCAAGACGGCGCTGCGGGAGCGCTACGGACGCGCGCCGGGCGCACCGACGGGTTCCGGGGCGCCCGGGAGTCCTCACTGAGCAGACCGGCCACGGTGGCCGGTCCGGTGGGGGAACGGGTGCTGCGCGGCCGGGACCTGGCGCGCGCCACCGGCCAGGCGTACGCGCCCCTTGACCCTCACACCCGTGTCAGGGCTTAGGAACGGGGGTGTCCGACCGAGTCACCCGTTTCGGGAGCGGAGGCCCCCATGAGCGACGCCGTCACCACGCAGCACCCCACCGCCCACCCCGCCGTCCCCGGCACGGCCGCCGGGCGGCCGGACCGGATGCGGCTGCACGTCGTCCTGCCGTCCGAAGCGGGCACGATGCCCGCCCAGGAGCTGGTGCGGCTGGCCCGGGAGGCCGAGGAACTGGGGTACGCGGGGGTCTGGCTGCCGGACCACCTGCTGCCGCCGGGCCCGTACGGGCGTCCGCCGGAGGGCTACGGCGGGGTGTACGAGGCGTTGACCACGCTCGCCTACCTGGCCGCCGCGACCGAACGGATCACGCTGGGGACGTCGGTGCTGATCGCGCCGCTGCGCGAACCGCTGCTGCTGGCCCGGCAGTCGGCGACGCTGGCGCGGCTGAGCGGCGGCCGGTTCGTGCTGGGCGTCGGCGTGGGCTGGCATCCGTACGAGTTCGCGGCGGCCGGCGTCGGCTTCGGCGACCGGGGTGCGCGGACGGACCGGACGCTGCGGCTGGTGCGGCATCTGCACACGGGAGCGGGCGGGCCCTACGAGGACGGGCAGGTGGCCTTCGACGGCCGGGCGGTGTTCGAACCGGTGCCGCGGGAGCCGGTGCCGTTCCTGATCGGCGGGAACTCGGACGCGGCGCTGCGGCGCGCCGCGGAGTTCGGCGGCCACTGGCAGGGGGTGGGGCTCACCCCCGGGCAGTTCGCGCCGCGGGCGGCGGAGTTGGCCCGGCGGGCCGCGGAGCGGGGGACCCGGGTGACGGCCGGCACCCGGATCGGCTGGGACGGCCCGGACCGCACGGTGGCGGACGTGGCCGCCGAGGTCGCGGAGTGGGAGGCGGCGGGCGCGGCGGACCTCGGGGTGTGGTTCGGGTCGGCGGACGGCGGGTTCGCGGACCGGATGCGGGCGCTGGCGGAGCGGACCGGGGTCGCCGGCGGCCACGTCGCACGGTGAGGCGCCGCGCACGGTGAGGCGCCGCGCCGGTGGCGATCCCGTCGCGCCGGGACGGCGGTCGGCCGTTGCGGGCGGGTGCGTCGTCGGACGCCCGGCCGCGGAACGGCCCTCCGGACGGGGGCGTCAGCCGATGGGGTTGACGAAGGTGGCCGGGTGGGTGGCGCTGCGCTGGTCGACGAGCGTGCCCCAGGGCCACTCGATCTTCAGCGCCTTGGTCTCGTTGGGCGGGGTGACCTCCACCCAGGCGGGCTGGTAGAAGCCCTCGTTCTCCTTGGTCAGGGCGATGTTGAGCGTGAAGTCGGTGCTGTCCCCGGGCGCCAGGGTGATCGAGCCGAACTTGGCCGACGAGCGGACCAGCGACCACCGCTCGCCACCGTTGACGGAGGTGAGGTCCACGCCCGGGAAGCCGCCGATCTCGCAGGCGTGGCTGCCCTTGTTGACCAGGTTGATGCTGGTGGTCGTCAGTGCGCCCCGTCCCGCTCGGCGCACGGACTGCCGTGCCGCAGCTGCCCCTTGACCACCTTGCCGCTCGCGTTGCGCGGCAGTCCCGCGACGAACTCCACCTCCCGGGGCACCTTGTAGTTCGCCATCTCGCGGCGGGACCAGGCGATCAGGTCGTCGGCGGTGACCCGGGAGCCGGGGCGGCGGACCGCGTACGCCTTGCCGACCTCGCCGAGGCGGCGGTCGGGGATGCCGATGACCGCGACCTCGGTGATGTCCGGGTGGCGCACGAGGAGTTGCTCTATCTCGGCGGGATAGGCGTTGAAGCCGCCGACGATGTACATGTCCTTGATGCGGTCGGTGATGCGGAGGTTGCCGGCCCGGTCGAGGACGCCGACGTCACCGGTGCGCAGCCAGCCGTCGGGGGTGATCGCGCGGGCGGTGGCGGCCGGGTCCTCGAAGTAGCCGGACATCACGTGGTAGCCGCGGACCAGGACCTCACCGGGCTCGCCGGGCGGCTGCGGGCGGCCGGCGGGGTCCACGACCCGGACCTCGGTGTCCGGCAGGGCGCGGCCGGAGGTCGCCGCGATCACCTCGGGCGGGTCGCCGCGGCGGCACATGGTGACCACGCCGGTGCTCTCCGACAGGCCGTAGGCCGTCAGGACGGTGGCCACCTTCAGCTCGCCGCGCAGCCGCTCCACCAGCTCCAGCGGGACGACCGCGGCGCCGGTGACGACCAGGCGCAGCGCCGAGAGGTCGTGCGCGGCGCGGTCGGGGTGGTCCAGGAGCTGCTGGTGCAGGGTGGGCGGGCCGGGCAGGACGGAGATCGCCTCGGCGGCGATGTTGGCGAGCGCGGTCTCCACGCTGAAGACCGGCTGCGGGACCATCGTGGCGCCGCGCAGCAGGCAGGCGACGACGCCGGCCTTGTAGCCGAAGGTGTGGAAGAAGGGGTTGACGATGAGGTAGCGGTCGCCCTCCTCCAGGCCGGCCAGTGCGCTCCAGACGGCGTAGGCCCGCAGGGTCTGGCCGTGGGTGATCACGGCGCCCTTGGGGTGGCCGGTGGTGCCGGAGGTGAAGATGAGGTCCGAGGGGTCGTCGGGGCCGAGGGCGTCGGTCCGGGCGCGGACCGTGGCGGGCGGCACCGCCGCGCCGCCGGCGAGGAAGGCGCGCCAGGTGGTGAAGTCGGCGGGGGCGTCGTCGGCGAGCACCACGACCTGTTCCAGGTGCGGCAGTCCGGGCAGCGGGCCGCGGCCGTCGCCCCGCTCGGCGGCGCGGCGCAGCGAGGCGACGTAGGACGTGCCGAGGAAGGTGCCGGTGACGAAGAGGATCTTGGTGCGGGTGCGGCGCAGGATGCCGGCCGCCTCGGCGCCCTTGAAGCGGGTGTTGACCGGGACGAGAATCGCGCCGGAGGTCACCGCGCCGAGGGCGGAGACGATCCAGTCGAGGGTGTTGGGCGCCCAGACCGCGACCCGGTCGCCAGGGGCGACCCCGGCGGCGATGCAGGCCGCGGCGGCCCGCTCCACCCGTGCGCCCAGCTCGGCGTAGGACACCCGGGTGCGGCCCTCGACGACGGCCTCCCGGGGGCCGTACCGTGCGGCGGCCGCACGCACCAGGTGGCCCAGTGAGCCGTACGCCAAGTCCGCCCGCGCATCGAGCCGTTCGCCCATCGCACTGCCTCCCGCTCCTGGCAAATACCCCGCTCCGCACTAGCTGACTGTCCGTCAGATTAGCGGTACCCTCCTCCGCTGTCAGCAGTGACGACCGACCACGGAGGTGGCGATGGGGGCGACCCTCAAGGACGCTACGGCGATCGTCGGCATCGGACAGACCTCCTTTGCCAAACGCCTTCCGGAATCCGAGAAGCGCTTGGCGTGCCGGGCGATCGTCGCGGCCCTGGACGACGCCGGCATCGCCCCCTCCGAGGTGGACGCCTTCGCCTCGTACACGATGGAGGAGACCGACGAGGTCGAGATCGCCAAGTCCATCGGCGCCGGGGACGTCACGCACTTCTCCAAGGTCGGCTACGGCGGCGGCGGTTCCTGCGCGACGGTGGCACACCTGGCCGCCGCGATCGCCACCGGGCAGGCGAGCGTCGGCGTCGCCTGGCGGTCCCGCAAGCGCGGCTCCGGACCACGGCCGTGGACCAACACCCGCGTCCAACTGCCCACCCCGGCACAGTGGACCCGGCCCTTCGGCCTGCTCCGCCCCGCCGACGAGATCGGCATGCTGGCCCGGCGCTACATGCACGAGTACGGCGCCACCCGCGACCACTTCTTCAACGTCGCCCTCGCCTGCCGCAACCGCGCCAACCAGAACCCGGCCGCGATGATGTACGACCGCCCGCTGACCCGCGAGATGTACATGACCGCCCGCTGGATCAGCGAACCGCTCTGCCTCTTCGACAACTGCCTGGAGACCGACGGCGCACTGGCCTGCGTCGTGGTCGCAGCCGGGCGCGCCCGCGACTGCCGCCGGCGCCCCGTCTACGTCCACGCCGCCGCGCAGGGCCTGCCCGCCCAGCACCACGGCATGGTCAACTACTGGAACGACGACCCGCTCACCGGCCCGGCCTGGACCGCCGCCCGCCACCTCTGGAAGGGCGCCGACCTGGGCCCGCAGGACATCGACGTGGCGCAGATCTACGACGCCTTCACCCCGCTGATACCGCTCTCCCTGGAGGGCTACGGCTTCTGCGGACGCGGCGAGGGCGCGGCCTTCACCGAGGGCGGCGCCCTGGAGATCGGCGGCCGACTGCCCCTCAACACCGGTGGCGGCGGCCTCTCCGAGGCGTATGTGCACGGCTTCAACCTCATCACCGAAGGCGTCCGGCAGCTGCGCGGCACCAGCACCGCACAGGTCCCGGACGCCGCCACCTGCCTCGTCACCGCGGGCGAGGGCGTGCCCACCTCCGCACTGCTGCTGAGGAGTTGATACGCGATGCGCGCAGAGCGCTCCCCGCGCGGAACCACCGCCGGGACCGAATCCATGACCGTCCGTGATGCCATGAACACAAGCCTGCCACCCGCCACCGACACTCCCCCCGACCCCAGCGCCGACCTGCTGCTGCCCGTCCCCGACGACGACGGGGCCCCGTTCTGGGAGTACGCGGCCCGCGGCGAACTCCGCGTGCAGACCTGCTCCGACTGCGACGAACCGCGCTTCCCGCCCCGCCCCTGCTGCCCGCACTGCCAGTCGTTCGCCGCCCACTGGCAGCGGATGAGCGGCCGCGGCCGGATCTGGTCCTACGTCCTGCCGCACCCGCCGCTGCTGCCCGCCTACGCCGCCCAGGCCCCCTACAACGCGATCATCGTGGAGCTCACCGAGGCCCCGCGGATCCGGCTGGTCGGCAACCTCGTCGCCGCCCCCGACGCCGCCCTGAACTCCGTGGACCCGGCCCGGCTGCGCATCGGCGCCCCGGTGAAGGCGGTCTTCCACGCCCTGCCCGGCGGGCCGACCGTCCCCCGCTGGGTCCTGGAGCGGCCGTGACGTCCCCCGGGGTCCGCACCGAGACCGACGACGGGGTCGCCCTGGTCACCCTGGACCGCCCCGACCGCCACAACGCCCTCGACCTGGCCACCGCCGCCGAACTTGCCGGCCTGTGGCGGGAGTTCCGCTTCGACGACACCGTGCGGGCGGCGGTGCTCACCGGCGCCGGCGGTCGCGCCTTCTGCACCGGCCTCGACCGCTCGGCCGACGTGCCCCAGCCGTCCTCCCCGTACTCCCTCGACGACCCGCTGCTCCGGATCGGCCCGAAGGCCAACGACCTGTGGAAACCGGTGCTCGCCGCGGTCGAGGGGATGGCCTGCGGCGGCGCCTTCTACCTGCTGGGCGAGGCGGAGTTCATCATCGCCGCCGACGACGCCACCTTCTTCGACCCGCACACCACCTACGGGATGGTCAGCGCCTACGAGTCCATCCTCATGGCCCAGCGGATGCCCTACGGGGAGATCGCCCGGCTCGCCCTGATGGGCACCGCGGAGCGGCTCGGCGCCCGGCGCGCCCACGACATCGGACTGGTCTCCGAGCTGACCCCGCCCGGCGCCGCGGCCGAGACCGCGGTGCGCCGCGCCGCGGTCCTGGCCGCGCAGCCCACCGAGGCCGTCCAGGGCACCGTCCGCGCCCTGTGGGCCGCCAAGGAGGCGACCCGGGCGCAGGCGCTGGCGCACGCCCCGCAGCTGATCTCGCTCGGCAACCTGCCGCCGGACCGCCAGGCCGCGCTGTTCACCACCCGCCCCCGGGGCACCGGGGCCGCCCCGCCGCCCGTCAGGTGACCGCCGCCCACCGGGCGCGGCACCGCCGGGCCCGGGTCACATCTTGGACTTGGTGGCCCGGGTGATCTGGCAGGTGTACCAGAACGCCTGCCAGGAGGACTGGTTCAGCGTGTACTTGGCGGTGTAGGTCTCGGTGGCGCCGGGCGCCACCACGACGCTGCGCTGGTGCTCCCCGTAGGTGGAGCCGTCGGCCGGCTTGTCCTTCATCCAGTCGATGCGCATGTCGTAGGAGAACGTGCTGGTCGTCGACGGGTTGGTGATGGAGACCGTGTAGGTGAACTGGCGCAGCGAGGAGGAGAAGTCGCAGCCGCTGCCCCGGACGTCGGACCGCCCGTCGGGGTTGTAGGTCTCCTGCGTCGGGGACGGCGAGTAGGTGTCGTAGCTGGGCGTGTACGACGGCGTCGGGTGGTACGGGTCGTAACTGGCGGAGGGCGACGCCGTCGCCCAGTCCGGCGGCGGCACATTGATCTTGGGCCGGCCGAACGCGCAGCCGGCGAGCGCGGCGAGCGAGACCGCCGCCAGCCCGGTCGCGACGCCCGCCCTGATCCCCTTCCGGACGCGGTCCCCGGTGCCTCCGGCGGGCCTGCCCGTGCGCGTGCGCTGCTCCATGTCCTTCGACCATCCCCCGTTGCTGCGTCCTAGACGCGCCACCCCCAGGGTTGACGCGTGCACGGCACCCTAGCAAGGGCCGGGGACGGTCCGTACGGGGCCCTCGGCGGAGTCGGGCCGCATCCGGCCGAGCTTGTCTAGCGGGGGCAGACGGGCAGGCGTAGCGTCGGTCACGAGGCCGACAGGACGAGTCGAAGCGAGGCGACGCCGGTGGTGCGCAACGTTCTCGGCTCCCTGATCGCCCTCGTCGGAGCGACGGCCGCCGTCTGGAGCCCCTTCCGTCCCTGGTACGACGGCCGTCACGGCAGCGACGTCCGGATCGAGGACCTCTTCAACGGCCTCACGGACAACGGCGCCACGCTCTTCGGCTCCCTGGTGCTGCCGATGGTCTTCGCCGGGCTGCTGACGCTGGTCGGCGTGGCGCTGCGCTCCCGCCTGCTCGTCACCCTCGCCGGGCTGGTGGTCCTGGGCTTCACCGTCCTGTGGATGGTCCGCCAGGGCCAGCACGCGGGCGAACTCACCGCCGGCACGCACGGGCTGGGCGTCGGCGTCGCCAACGCCCTGGGCGGCGGCGCCCTGCTGATCCTGGGCGCCCTGGTGATGCGCGGGCGCACCCGCCGGGTCCCCGCGCACGAGGACGAATACGACGAGTACCGCGACGCGTACGACGACGGGCACCCGTCCTCGTACACCCCGCACCGGCCGCCGCCCGCCCCCTGGGACCCGGGCCCCCCGCCCACCCAGGAGCGGCACCCGGAACCGTACGGACCCGCGCCCGGCGCCCCCGGCCCGACCGGGCCGCACAGGCCGACGCCGCCCGTGGAGTGGGGCCGGGACCAGCCGCAGCCGGGCCCGGAGCACGGCGAGGACGACCGCCCGACCTGGCCGGGCGGACCGCAACCGCCGCCGAACGACCACGGGCCGACCGGACCGGGCCGGCCCTAGAGTCGTCCGACGGCCCGGCCTACGGGCGCCGGGCCAGGCCCGTCCCCTTGGCGGCGTCCAGCGCGTACACGCAGCGGTCCTTGCTGCAGGCGTAGACCACGCCGCCGACCGCCACCGGCGAACCGGTGATCTCCCCGCCGGTGGCCAGCTTCCAGCGCAGCTGACCGCCCATCGCGTCGAGGGTGTACAGGCAGTGGTCGGCCGACCCGAAGTGCACCCGCCCCTCGGCGACGACCGGGGAGCCCACGACCTCGGCGCCCGCCTGGAAGCGCCAGCGCGGGGTGCCGGTGACCGCGTCGAGGGTGTAGAGCGCCTTGCCGCTGCCCAGATGGACCGCGCCGTGCGCGACCAGCACCGGCTCGGAGGACTGGCGGGCCTCGGTGGCGATCCGCCAGCGGTCCCGGCCGTCCGCCGCGTCGAGGGCGTAGACCGTGCCGAGGTAGTCGGCGAGGTAGAGGCCGCCGCCGGTGACCGCGGGGCCGGGCGCGAAGGCGGGCGGGCTCAGGAAGGCCGCGGGCGCCTCGAAGTGCCAGCGCACGTCGCCGCGGGCGGCGTCCAGCGCCAGCACCCGGGTGCCGGCGACCACGTACACCACGCCGTCCGGCGCGGGCAGCAGCCGGACCGGGACACCGCCGCAGGACGCCGCGTCGCCCACCGGGTACGACCAACGCTCGGCGCCGGTGCGCGCGTCCAGCGCCTTCAGCCGGGCCTCGGCCCAGACGTAGACCGTGCCGTCCTGCTGCACGGGCGCCGCGTCGGGGTTCTCGAAGTCGGTCTGGGCGCCGGTGAGGTCCCACAGCAGCTCGCCGGTGGTGGCGTCCCGTGCCTGGACGCCGCCGCCCCGGGTGCTGGTGACGACGGTGCCGCGGTCGGCGGTCAGCGCATAGACCCAGCCCTCGCTGCTCAACCGCCAGCGCTCGCTGCCGTCGTCGGCGTCCAGTGCGTAGAGGGTGGGCCCGTCGGAGGCGTGGATCCGGCCGTCGGCGACCGCCATCGCCCAGGCGACGTCGCGGGTCTTGAACTTCCGCCGCCCGCTGGCCACATCGAGGGCGTGCACCTCGAACGACGTGACGTAGAGCAGCTCGCCGGAGACCACCGGGGTGCCCCAGACGTCGTTCGACATCCGGAACCGCCAGGGGCGCCAACGGCCCGGGTCGGCGGACGGGGCCTCCACCGGGGCGACCGGGGCGGCCGGTGCGGCCTCGCCCTGGCCGCTGCCGGTGGGCGCGCCCTGCTGCGGCACACCGGCCGCCGGGGCGCCGGCCGGCGGCCGGACCCAGTTCGTCGCGGCGGCCGCGGCGCGCTGCTGGGGGGCGTCGGCGGCGCGCGGCCCGGGCCCTATCGGGGCGTGCGAACCACCGAGCCGCACGGGACCGCCGGCGCCCTCGGGAGCCGGCGGAGCGGACGGCGGGGCGGCGGCGGCCACCGGGGCCGGGGCGCCGCGCGGGTCGGCGCGGTGCGCACCGGGGCCGGCGCCGATCCGGCCGGGCCAGCCCTCGGCGGCCGGCCGGCCGCTCTCAGCCCGCTGCGGCACGGGCTGCGGCGGGGCCTGCGGCATCGGCGGCGCGGCCACGGGTTCCTGACGGCCGGCGTCGCGGGGCGCGGCGGCCGGCCTCGGGGTGCTCTGGGCGACGGCGCCCCGGCCGCCGCCGCGCCGCCGCTCGATGAGCGCCACGGCACCGGGCGGCAGCCAGGCCGAGGCCGTGCCGCTGTCGTCGCTGCCGGAGCTGAACAGGTGCGGCGCCAACTGGGACTGCAGGTCGGCCGGGGACGGCCGGTGGGCCGCCTCCATCTGCATACAGGAATCCATCAGCGGCCGGAGGTCGTCCGGCAGCCCGGCCAGGTCGGGGCCCTCCCGGAGCAGCATGAAGACCGTCTCGACGGGGTTGGCACCGTGGAACGGCGCGTGCCCGGTGGCGGCGAAGACCAGGGTGGAGCCGAGCGAGAAGATGTCGCTGGCGCCGGTGACGCTGCGGGAGTCGCGGGCCTGCTCCGGCGACATGTAGGCCGGGGTGCCGACCGCCACGTTGGTCATCGTCAGCCGGGTGTTGGACACCCCGGAGGCGATGCCGAAGTCGATCACCCGGGGGCCGTCCTCGACCACCAGGACGTTCGACGGCTTCAGGTCGCGGTGGACGAGCCCGGCGCCGTGGATGGACTGCAGCGCCTCGGCGATCCCGGCGGCCAGCCAGCGCACCGCCTGGACCGGCAGCGGACCGCACTCATTGACTATCTCCTCCAGGGAGGGCGCGGGGACGTACGCCGTCGCCAGCCAGGGCACCGCGGCCCTCGGGTCGGCGTCGACCACGGCCGCGGTGTAGAAGCCGCTGACCGCGCGGGCCGCCTCTACCTCGCGGGTGAACCGGACCCGGAACAGCTGGTCCTCGGCGAGTTCGGAACGGACCGTCTTGATCGCCACGCGCCGGCCGGACGCCGACCGCGCCAGATAGACCAGGCCCATGCCGCCGGCCCCGAGACGGCCGAGCACCTCGAACGGGCCGATCCGCCGGGGATCGTGCTGCGTCAGCTGCTCCACCACTTGCCTGCCACCTCCCCGTGGGGCATAAAACGAGACTCTCAATAGCCACGAGCCGCCGAGAGCCACTGCCCCGGGCAGCGTCTCACCGCCTGGCCGAAACGGCCGTACGCACCCTGATTCTTCCTGGCCGGGCCGGCGGTTGCGAACCCGGGGCCTGTCGGCCGTGTCACGACTCACCCCCTGCGATACGCAACAAGGCCATTACCCGGCGTATTCCACCCCGCCCTGACGTGCGTCGATACGTCCGGGGACGGGCGATTGCCGACGGGTTACCGGCCGGTTGCGGGCCGTCTAAGAGCAGCCTGCGCGGAATTTCCGCCGCCCATCGCCCCATCCGGACGGACGGATTCCGCGAGCGCGGGTCGACGACAGGGCCTCCGCCGGCCCGTCGACACCCGGTGGACACCCGGACCCACGACCGGTCCGCCGTGGCCGAAATCGTTCCATTTCCCCGCCCATATCCGTACGCATGCCTTCCCCCGCGGCCCGCCGTGCGTCAATGGATCAATTCTGCGCCGCCCACGGCCATTTCGCGGCCAGGACACCACGCGTGGCGGGCGGATTCCCGTCTCGTCCCCGACGGGCGCCCGCGACCCCCGCCGCCACCCGTTGTCCACCAAAGTTGTCCACAGGCTGTTGATAACAACATTCACTGGATCGGACCAATGACCGCGCACCCGGCTCCGGCCACGATCCGACCCGCCACCAGGGCGACAACGGGCGCCCGACGGCCCGAACTCCCCGGTCCCCATTTGCAGGCAGCCAAATCGCGCTCCGATCACCCCTCGGTAAGCTGACGGCATGACAGGACAAGTTCGAACCGTCGACGGCAGAGTTGCCGGCCGCCGCGGACAGGCGACGCGGCAAAAGCTTCTCGACTGCCTCAGTGAAATGCTCAGTTCGTCCCCCTATCGGGACGTCAAAGTCATCGATGTGGCCCGAAAAGCGGGCACTTCACCCGCGACGTTCTATCAGTACTTCCCGGATGTGGAAGGCGCGGTCCTCGAAATCGCCGAAGAGATGGCGAAAGAGGGCGCAAGCCTGACCGATCTGGTCGCCGAGCGTTCCTGGGTGGGCAAGTCCGGATGGCAGGCCGCCGAGGAACTGGTCGACGGCTTCCTCTCCTTCTGGCGCAAGCACGACGCGATCCTGCGCGTCGTCGACCTGGGCGCCGCCGAGGGCGACAAGCGGTTCTACAAGCTCCGCATGAAGATCCTCAACGCGGTCACCAACTCCCTTACGGAGTCGATCCAGGAGCTCCAGGCCAAGAACAAGGTCGACAAGGACGTGAGCGCGGCGGCCATGGCCGGCTCCATCGTCGCGATGCTGGCGGCGGTCGCCGGCCACCAGAAGGGCTTCCAGAGCTGGGGCGTCAAGCAGGCCGAGCTCAAGCCCAACCTGGCACTGCTGGTGCACTTCGGCATCACCGGCAAGAAGCCCACCAAGTAGCGGGCCTCCCCGCGTCCGGCCCACGAGTCCGCGTCGGGCCGCCGCGCCACCGGGAACGCCGTACGCCTACGGCCGCATCGCCGGTGCCGCCGAGCCGGGAGCGCTGAGCCGCAGCGTCGCGCCTCGGCCTCCACTCTGCCGCCGGGGAAGCCGGAGCTTCCCCCATGTCCCGCTGTCTCCGGGACAGTTCGCCCTCCGTCCGGTGTCCGTCCTGCCATAGCTGTACCGCACACACAGCGGGTGCCGACCGCCCCCAGGGGCCGTGACGGCACCCGCTGCGCGTGCGCAACCGCCGGCCACCGCACCGTCAGCGCCGGTCCGACCGATCCCTCCGGTCCAGCCGGAACAGCCGGATCTCCCGTTCCACCCGGGCCTGATAGGCCGCGTACGGCGGCCAGAACGCGACCGCCGCGCGCCAGGCCCGTTCGCGCTCCTCCCCCGTCAGCAACCGGGCCCGCACCGGAATGTCCCGGCCCCGCCAACTCACCTCCGCCTCCGGGTTCTTCATCAGGTTCCCGGTCCAGGCCGGATGCCCGGGCCGGCCGAAGTTGCTGCCGATCAGCAGCCAGCCGCCGTCGTCCTGCGGCATGCAGGCCAGCGGGGTGCGCCGCGGCCGCCCGGTGCGGGCACCGGTCGCGGTCAGCACGACACCGGGCAGCAGCCGGGTGCTGAGCAGTGTCCTTCCGCCGGACAGCCGGTGCACGGCGCGGTCCAGCGCGGGGACGACGTGCGGCGCGACCCGTGCGAACGCCCGGGTCGAGGAGATCTTCTGCACCAGCCGTGCGCGACCGGCCATCAGGCGCCGACCGCCGCGCGCACCGCCGGGCCGACGAGGGCGCCCGCATCCGCCCCGTCCCCGTCCCCGGACGCGAACAGCCCGGCCTGCTCGGCCGCCCGGGCCCGCAGCCGGTGCACCGGCCCCAGCAGCAACTCGTCACAGGCCGCCCGCTTGAAGTAGAGGTGCGCCGCGTGCTCCCAAGTGAAGCCGATGCCGCCGTGCAGCTGCACCGCCTCGGCGGCCACCGCGCGCAGCGCCTCCAGCGCCTGCGCCAGCGCCAGCGCGCCCACCCCGGGCTCGGTGACGGCGCGCCCGCCGCCCGCCGCCCAGGCCGCGTAGTACGCCGCCGAACGCGCCGCCTGCACCGCCACGTACAGGTCGGCGAGCCGGTGCTGCACTGCCTGGAAAGAGCCGATCGGCCGGCCGAACTGGGTGCGCTCCTTGACGTGGCCGACCGTACGGGACAGCGCCGCGTCGGCCGCGCCGACCGCCTCGGCCGCCAGGCACGCGGCGGCCGTCGCCCCGGTGGCGGCCAGCGCCGCGGCCACCGCGTCCGTCGCACCGTCACCCCCCGAGGGGTCCTCGCCCAGCAACTCGGCCGCCACGTCCCGGAGTTCGATGCGGGCCTGCGGCCGGGTCTCGTCCATCGCGGTCTGCCGGGTGCGCAGCAGTCCGGGCGTCTCGGCGCCGTCCGGCCCCTTGGCCCGCACGGTGAAGAGCAGGGTGCGGCTGCGCGCGAAGCCGCCGGCGTGCGCGGCGACCACCAGCACGTCCGCGGTGTGCCCGCCCAGGACCTGCTCGGCCTCCCCGTAGAGGCGCCAGCCGCCGCCGGCCCGTGGCTCGCCCCCGCCCTTCGGCGGCAGCGCCCCGTGCTCCTGTGACCACCGTGCCTGGATCCCGCCGGCCCGGCCGCCGCCGGCCCAGTCGCCTTCGTTGGGCCCGGTCAGCGCCAGCGCGGTGCCCAGTCGCCCGCCCGGCACGACGAGCGCGGCGGTCGACTCCCCGGCCGCGAGGGCGGGCAGCAGCTCGGCGCGCCGGCGCTCCCCGCCCAGCGCCAGGATCAGCGGGGCGGCGAGCACCGCGGTGCCGATCAGCGGCGCCGGGAGGACGGTGCGGCCGGTCTCCTCGCAGGCCAGGGCGAGTTCGGTGGGGCCGCAGCCGGCCCCGCCGTACGCCGCGGGCAGGGCCAGGCCGGGCAGTCCGAGCTGTTCGGCGAGCCGCCGCCACAGCGCCTCGTCGTAGCCCGCCGGGGTGCGGACCGCCGCCCTGACCTCGTCCGGGCCGCAGCGCTTGTCCAGCAGTGTGCGCAGGGTGCGGCGGATCTCGTCCTGCTCCTCGGTGAACGCGGCATCCATCGGCGGGCTCCTCCCGGCCGTGCGGCGACACCCGTCCGCCCGGACGGGGTCCGAATCTGACGGCCCGTCATAGTAGGGAGGAGGGGCGAACTTTCCTAGGGCGAAGCGCCGGAGACTCCCCCTGCCCACCCCAACGGATCTGATGTACCGTCAGATTCATGTCGCTGACGTCAGGGACCCCCGCCGGACAACGCAAGGTCGCCGTCGCCGGAGTCGCACTCTCCGACTGCGGGCGGGTGGACGAGGCCACCCCGTACGCCCTGCACGCCCAGGCCGCCCGCCGGGCCCTCGTCGACTCCGGGCTCGACCGGTCGGTGATCGACGGCTTCGCCTCGGCCGGCCTCGGCACCCTCGCCCCCGTCGAGGTCGCGGAATACCTGGGGCTGCGCCCCACCTGGGTGGACTCCACCGCGGTCGGCGGGGCCACCTGGGAGGTGATGGCCGCGCACGCCGCCGACGCGATCGCGGCCGGGCACGCGAACGCCGTCCTCCTGGTCTACGGCTCCACCGCCCGCGCCGACATCAAGGCCGGGCGCCGCACCGCCAACCTCTCCTTCGGCGCCCGCGGCCCGCTCCAGTTCGAAGTCCCCTACGGGCACAGCCTGATCGCCAAGTACGCCATGGCCGCGCGCCGCCATCAGCACCAGTACGGGACCACCCTGGAACAGCTGGCCCAGGTAGCCGTCCAGGCGCGCGCCAACGCGGCCGGCAACCCGGACGCCATGTACCGCGAGCCGATCACCGTGGACGAGGTGCTGTCCGGGCCGATGATCGCCGACCCGTTCACCAAACTGCACTGCTGCATCCGCTCCGACGGCGGCTGCGCGGTGCTGCTCGTCGCCGAGGACCGCGTGCCCGACCTCGCCAAACGCCCGGTCTGGGTGCTCGGCTCGGGCACCGCCGTCTCGCACACCACGATGTCGGAGTGGGACGACTTCACCGTCTCCCCCGCCGCCGTCTCCGGCCGGCTCGCCTTCCAGCGCGCCGGCGTCCGCCCCGCCGAGATCGACCTCGCCGAGATCTACGACGCCTTCACCTACATGACCCTGGTGACGCTGGAGGACCTGGGCTTCTGCGCCAAGGGGGAGGGCGGCGCCTTCGTCGAGAAGGGGCGGCTGCTGCGGGACGGCGAACTCCCGGTCAACACCGATGGCGGCGGGCTGGCCGCCTGCCACCCCGGTATGCGGGGACTGTTCCTGCTGGTCGAGGCGGTCCGCCAACTCCGCGGCGAGGCCGGCCCGGACCGCCAGGTCCGCAAGCCGGGCGGCGCCCTGCCGCAACTGGCCGTCGCCTCCGGCACCGGCGGCTGGTTCTGCTCGTCGGGGACGGTGGTGCTGGGGGCGGGGTAGCGCGGGCCCGCATCCGCTTGCGCACGCGGCACGGGTGACCACCGCCGGCAGTTCGGCCTAGATCCTCGGCGACCGCACCGGCCGGGACGACGAGGTCATGCCCGCCTCGGGGCAGGGCACGGGCATGGCGATCACGCTCAAGGAGTACCCGGCGCCGCCGGCGCGCGGTGCCGCCGGCCGTCCCGCCGCGGCCTCCGGTCCGCGCCCCGGACACCGCGCGTACGCTGCCTGACATGCCCGATCACACGGATCACCGCAACGCCGGAACCACCCCGGAGCCCGGCACCGGGGCCGCCGACACCGAAGCCGAGGCCGCGGGCAGCACCGGGGCCGCCGGGCGCGCCGACGCCGAGGCCCGCGCCTTCCGCGAGGTGCTGCGCGGCCTGCGGGTCTGGCCGGGCGAACTGCCGTCCTTCGCCCCGGAGCAGGCACCCGCCGAGCCGCTGCCGCTCTTCCGGCAGTGGCTGCGCCAGGCCGCCGAGGCCGGCGTTCCCGAGCCGCACACCATGTCCCTGGCCACCGCGGACGCGGCCGGCGACCCGTCCGTGCGCATCGTGATGCTGCACGACGCGGACGAACGCGGCTGGCACTTCGGCACGCACCGCGGCAGCCGCAAGGGCCGCGAGCTGGCCGCCCGCCCGCGGGCGGCGCTGGCCTTCTACTGGGCGGCGGTCGGCCGTCAGGTACGGGTCCGGGGCACGGTGACCGCCGCGGGCCCGGAGGAGAGCGCGGCCGATCTGCACCACCGCTCCACGGGCGCGCTGGCCGCCGCCCTGGTGGGCCACCAGAGCGAGGTGCTCGGCTCGACCGCCGAACTGGCGCGCGCCGCGGACGCCGCCTGGGAGCACGCCCGGCGCGAACCGGACGCGCCGGTCCCGAGCTGGACGCTGTACGTGCTGCGCGCCGAGGAGGTCGAGTTCTTCCAGGGCGACCCGCACCGACGCCAGCATGTACGTCTCAACTACCGTCGCACGGAGGGTGGTTGGGAGCGGGAACTGCTCTGGCCGTGAGGCGGAAGGCACACGGCCGGACGACCACCGGCCACCGGCCACCGGCCACCGGCCATGTCTACAGCCGCTGGTACATGATGTGCAGCCCCACGTATCCCCGGGTGGGGTGGTGGAAGCCCTCGGGGATGGTGGTCATGATCTGGAAGCCGAGGGACCGCCAGAGGGCGACCGCGCCGGTGTTGCTCTCCACCACGGCGTTGAACTGCATCCCGCGATAGCCCTCGGCGCGCGCCCAGGCCAGCGCGTGCTCGCCCAGGGCCCGTCCGGTGCCGCGCCGGCGGTGCCGCGGGTCCACCATGAAGCTGGCACTGGCGATGTGGGCGGCGTTGCCCATCTGGTTGGGGTTCATCTTGGCCGAGCCGAGCACCGTCCCGGAGTCGTCGACGGCGACGACCGTACGGCCGGGCGGCGGGAGCATCCAGAGCGCGCGGGCCGCCGGCTCGTCGATGTCCGGGGGATAGGAGTAGGTCTCGCCGGCCCGCACGACGGACCGGAAGAAGGGCCAGACAGCGGGCCAGTCGGCCGCGTTCGCGTCTCGGATCAGCACCGGGAAAGCCTCCCGTGCGCATGACCCGGGCCGCCACTCTATTTGTCAGCGGCACCCGGGGCCTTCAGGCCGGCCGGAACACCGCTGTCGCGAACCCGGCGCCCTCGCCGTCCACCGCCGGACCGCCGCCGGACCGCTGCGCCGGCGCGGTGCGGAAGTGCACCGCGAGCGGCATTCCGATCCGCAGGTCCGCCTCCGCGCAGTCCGTCACCTCGGTCATCATCCGGGGCCCTTCGGCGAGTTCGACGACCGCCGCGACGTAGGGGACGCGGTCGCCGAAGGGCGGGAGGTCGTTGCGGTGCACGACGGACCAGGTGTAGAGGGTGGCGCGGCCGCCGGCCGGCTCCCAGACGACGTCCTCGCTCCAGCAGCGCGGGCAGAACTCGCGCGGATAGTGGTGCGCCGCGCCGCACCCCTCGGCCCGGCACCGGCGCAGCAGCAGCCGCCCTTCGGCCGCCGCCGCCCAGTACGGCCGGGTGAAGGCGTCCACCTCCGGCAGATCGAACCGCACCCCCATGCGTACAGCACCCCCATCGACGCCCCGACATGTCCTGACGGTACGTCAGTTCAACTCATCGGCGATGCGGGCGCAAGAGGGCGGGCGCTCCGCCCCTACGGCCCGCCACCCGCCACCCGCCGTCCGCCGTCCGCCGTCCGCCGCCGCGAAGCTTTACCGCGCACACCCATTCCTGACATGACGTCAGTTCAGTAATCTGACTATGCGTCAGCTACTGCTGAGCGCGGTAGGGCGCGCAGTCCACGAGAGCCGTCACACAGGAGCGGGCGTCTGCGATGCTTGGATCGACTCACGGCACCCTCACCACGCACTCCCGGCCGGCCCGCGTCGTGGCCTGCGGGGAGCACCCACCCCACACCGTCCACGGCATCAGCGACCCCGGCGCCGACGGTGCCGGCGGCCCGGGCACCGCGGCCGGCCCGGTCGTCGCCGACCAGGACGTCAGCGGTCGCCCGCTGCACGCGCCCGTACCGGACCTGGATCGTTTCTTCCGGCCCGAGTCGGTGGCGGTGATCGGCGCCTCGGACAGCGAGGGCCGGCCCAACACCGGCATCACCCGGCAGCTGATCGCCTGGGCGGAACGGGTCGGCGCCCGGCTCCACCCGGTCAACCCCGGACGCGAGCGGGTCTTCGGCCTGCCGTGTCACGCCGGTGTCGGCGAGCTGCCGGAGACCGTCGACCTCGCGGTGCTGCTGGTCGGCGACCCGCTGCCGGTCATCGGGCAACTGGCCGAGGCCAAGGTGAAGTTCGCGGTGGCCTTCGCCTCCGGCTTCGCCGAGACCGGCGAGGACGGCGCCGCCGCCCAGGCCCGGCTGGCCGACGCCGTCGCCCGCTCCGGCCTGCGGCTGCTCGGGCCCAACACCAACCTCAACGCCTTCGAGAACTTCCGCGACGACCTCGACGGCCCGGCCATCGCCCTGATCACCCAGTCGGGCCACCAGGGCCGGCCGGTCTTCACCCTCCAGGAGCTGGGCATCCGCCTGTCGCACTGGGCCCCGACCGGCAACGAGGCCGACCTGGAGACCGCCGACTTCCTCTCCTACTTCGCCTCCCGTCCCGAGGTCGGCGCGATCGCCGCCTATGTGGAAGGGCTCAAGGACGGCCGCAGCTTCCTGCTCGCCGCCGACCGCGCCGCCCGCAACAAGGTGCCGGTGGTCATCGTCAAGGTCGGCCGCACCGAGACCGGCGCCCGGACCGCCGCCTCGCACACCGGCAAGCTCACCGGCGCGGACGAGGTGGTGGACGCCGCGATGCGGCAGTACGGCGTGATCCGGGTGGACGGCCTCGACGAGCTCCAGGACACCGCGGCACTGCTGGCACGGGCCAGGAAACCCACCGCCGAGGGTGTCGCGGTCTATTCGATCTCCGGCGGCACCGGCGCGCACTTCGCCGACCTGGCGACCGCCGCGGGCCTGACCCTGCCCACCCTGTCCGACGCCAAACAGACCGAGCTCCACCAGTGGATACCGGGCTACCTCAACGTCGCCAACCCGATCGACAACGGCGGGCACCCGGTCGGCGACTGGCGCGGCCGCAAGATCATCGACGCGCTCCTCGCCGACCCGTCCGTCGGCGTCCTGATCTGCCCGATCACCGGCCCCTTCCCGCCCATGAGCGACAAACTGGCACAGGACCTCGTGGACGCGGCGGAGCAGTCGGACAAACTGGTGTGCGTCGTCTGGGGCTCGCCGGTCGGCACCGAGGACGCCTATCGCCACACCCTCCTCGGCTCCTCCCGGGTGGCGACCTTCCGCACCTTCGCCAACTGCATCACCGCCGTCCGCGCCTACCTGGACCACCACCGCTTCACCGCCCACTACCGCTCCCCCTTCGACGACGCCCCCCGCACGCTCTCGCCCTCCGCCCGCAAGGCCCAGGCCCTGCTGCGCCCCGGCCGGCAGCTCAGCGAGCACGCGGCGAAGCAGCTGCTGCGCGCCTACGGCATCCGCGTACCGCGGGAACAGCTGGTGACCAGCGCGGCGGCGGCCGTCCGAGCGGCGAGCCTGGTCGGCTATCCGGTGGTGCTGAAGGGCTCCGGCCCCGAGCTGGCCCACAAGACCGAACTCGGCCTCGTCAAGGTCGGACTGACCTCGGCCAGCCAGGTCCGCGACGCCTATCGGGAGCTGACCGAGATCGCGCGCTACGAGGATCTGCCGCTGGACGGCGTACTCGTCTGCCAGATGATCGAACGGGGCGTCGAGATGGTCGTCGGCGTCACCCCCGACCCGCTCTTCGGGCCGACCGTCACCGTCGGACTCGGCGGGGTGCTCGTGGAGGTCCTCCGGGACATCGTGGTGGGCGTGCCGCCCTTCGGGGAGGCGCACGCCCGCGCCATGCTCCGCGAGCTGCGCGGCCACGCCCTCCTGGAAGGCGTCCGCGGAATGCCGCCCGCGGACACCGACGCCCTGGTCGAGACCGTACTGCGGGTGCAGCGGATGGCCCTGGAACTCGACGGCGAACTGGCCGAGTTGGACATCAACCCGCTGGTCGTCCTGGAGCGCGGGCAGGGCGCGGTGGCACTGGACGCCCTGGCGATCTGCCACTGACCGCCGGCCACCGCGCCGGCTCCCCCGTCCGACCACTCCCCTGGAGCCGCTCCCCCATGACGTCCGCACCGTCGTCCCCCCGCCCTGCCGCCGGCGGCCCCTCCCGGCCCACCGGACCCGCCGGACCCGCCGAACTCACCGAACCCGCCGACTCCTTGATACTGCACGCCACTGACAACGGCGTCGCCCAGCTCACCCTCAACCGTCCCGACGCCCTCAACGCCCTCACCCGGGACATGCGCGAACGCCTCATCGACCTGCTCGCCGACGCCTCCGCCGACCCCGACGTGCGCGCCGTGCTGCTCACCGCGACCGGCAAGGGCTTCTGCTCCGGCGCCGACCTGCGCGGCGCGCCGGCCGCCGGCGACCGGGTCGCGGGCGATGTCGCGCGGATGATCCGCGGCGGCGCCCAGCGGTTCATCGCCGCCGTGCTGGACTGCGAGAAACCGGTGATCGCCGCCGTCAACGGCACCGCCGCCGGGATCGGCGCACACCTCGCGTTCGCCTGCGACCTGGTGCTGGCCGCCGAATCTGCCCGCTTCATCGAGGTGTTCGTACGCCGCGGCCTGGTACCGGACGGCGGCGGCGCCTATCTGCTGCCGCGACTCATCGGCCCGCAGCGCGCCAAGGAGCTGATGTTCTTCGGCGACGCCGTGCCGGCCACCGAGGCGGCGCGGCTGGGGCTGGTCAACCGGGTCGTCCCGGACGGGGAGTTGGCCAAGGCGTCCCGGGAGTGGGCCGAGCGCCTCGCCGCCGGCCCCACCCGCGCCCTCGCCCTCACCAAGGCGCTGGTCAACGCCTCCCTGGACGGCGACCGCGGCGCGGCCTTCGCGGCCGAGGCCACCGCCCAGGAGATCAACATGACGACGGCGGACGCCCAGGAAGGCGTCGCGTCCTTCGTGGCGCGCCGCCGGCCCACGTACCGGGGGAGGTGACCGGGGCGCCGCCGCCCCCCAGGGGCGCGCGCCGCCGCCTCCCGCCCGTTCACCACGGGCGGCTCATCCGCCCTCCGCCGGGCACTCCGGGACCTCCCGGGTATTACGGGTCCGCACCCCCGGCAGCCACCCCTGCGCGCCCTCCCCGGTGCGCACCCGGTACCACCGGCTGGAGGTGATCCCCGCTTCGTCCCGGATCAGTTGCCCGTCCGTCACCACGCAGCGGGCCGCCAGCACCTCCCCGTGCCAGACCCGCCCCGCGGTGTTCCCGCGGGCCGCGTACGGCCGGTGCGGGTCCTTGGCCAACCGCAGCGCGCACTCCAGGGTGTGCGGCGTCCGGCAGGCGGCCTCGCTGTTGTAGACCGTGAGCGGCACCGTCCGCGGCGGCCCGGCCGGTCTGACGTCCACCGCGCCCGGCCGCAGCAGCACCCACCAGACGCCCAGGACCACCACCGCCACCGCTGCCGCGACGCCCAGCACCACGGCATACGGGCGCCGTCGCGACAGCCAGACCACGGCGGCGCCGCCCCACGGCGCCAGGGCCGTCGCCCGGCCGTCCGCCGCGGGCTCCCTGACCCGCTCCCACAGGCCGCCGGGCGTCTCGATCTCCTCGTCGGCCGCCCGCAGCTTCGCCCGCAGCAGCGCCTCGGCCTCGCCGTGCCCGCCCGCGCCGTCCCGTGGCCCCGCGCCCACCGTGCCGCTCACCTCCCGGCCTGCCCGTGCTCCGATTCAACGAGGTACGCGCGCAGCCTGTCCAGGGCACGGGCCCGATGGCGGGCGGCGGTGCCGCGATGCACCTTCATGATCTTCGCGGCCTGGTCGATCGTGTACCCGTCCAGGTCCACCAGGATCACGATCCCCGCCTGCCGGTGCGACAGCCGGCCCAGCAGCCGCACCGCCTCCAACTCGGCATGCCGGCGCGCCATCCCGCCGTCCCACTCGCCGGATCCGCCGCCGGCCCCCGGCCCCGCGCCGGCCCCGGCCGCGTCCCACTCGTCCACTTCCTCCACCAGCACCTGCCGCCGCTCCTTGCGGTAGGCGTCCCGGGCGACGCTGAGGACGGCGGTGAAGGCGTAGGCATACGGCTCCGGGTGCGCCAGGAGGCGCTGGGGGCGGGCGGCGAGCTTGAGATACGCCTCGTGCACCACGTCCTCCGCCGACTGCCGGGTCCCGGCCAACATCACCGCCCGCCGGTAGAGCCGGGGCAGCAGCCCGCAGAAGAGCTCGTCGAACGCCGCCGACGCGGTGCCCCCGGGGCCCGGTGGCCCGGAGGAACCCGACCGGCCCGAGGGTGGGGACGGACTGACGGGCCCGCCGGATCGGGCCCCCTGGGAACCAGCGGCCGACCAGGAGGTCGGCGATGTCGCATCGGCCATGTACCGGAACACTCCCCCGTGCTTGGCTACGGCGCGGCCGAGGTGGAAGGTACCCGTGCGCTCGGCGACCAATCAGGAACGCGGCCCCAATCTCCCCCCAACCACCATGATCCGGCCCGGCCTTCCGGGCCAAACCACCCTTGCGAGTGGCTCCCGCCCCTTCCCATCTGACGCTCCATCAGATTCAATCGCCAGTATGATGGGACACGCCGGAATGGCGGCCACCGCCATCCGCTACCTCCGCTCCGTCGGGGCCCCCACCGCCGCCGCGCCGCCGGCCCCGCACGCCCGCTCCGTCGGCGCGCGCCCTCCATTGCGCGCCGTACGCGAAGACGAACGCGCCCCCTTGGATCCGGCTGAATTCCGCTCCGTCCTGGGCCACTTCGCCAGCGGCGTCACGATCATCACGGCCCCCGCGGAGACGGGCCCGGCGGGCTTCGCCTGCCAGTCCTTCGCCTCCCTCTCCCTGGACCCGCCGCTGGTGGCGTTCATGGTGGGCCGCACCTCGACGACCTGGCCGCGCCTGGCGCGGGCCGGCGTCTTCTGCGTCAACGTCCTCGGCGCCGCGCAGGGCGACCTGTGCCGCGCGTTCGCCGTCAGCGGCGCCGACAAGTTCGCCGGCGTCCGCCACACCCCGGCCCCGGTCACCGGCTCGCCCCGGCTCGCGGACGTCCCCGCCTGGATCGACTGCACGATCCACGCCGTCCACACCGGCGGCGACCACCTCATCGTCGTCGGCCGCGTCGAGGCCCTGGGCACCGACCCGACCGCCGCCGCCCACGGCCCGCTCCTCTTCCACCGGGGGGCGTTCGGGCGGTTCACCCCCTGAAGGAGCGCCCGCCGGGGCGGTTCGGGCGGGCCACGGGTCGCCCGAACCGCCCCGGCGGGCCGACGACGGCCTACTCCCCGAAGCGCAGGACCGCCCGCGCCACCCGCCCGTGGTGGGCGTCGTCCGCCGCCTTGGCGAAGTCCGCCACCCCGTACGTCGCGGTCACCAACTCGTCCAGCAGCAGCCGCCCTTCGCGGTACAGCCGGGCGTAGAGGGCGATGTCCCGTTGGGGGCGGGAGGAACCGTAGCGGCAACCGAGGACGGACTTGTCGAGATACAGCGAGGAGACGAGGAAGGACGCCTCGGCGGTGGCCGGCGGCACCCCGAGCAGCACCGCCTGGCCGTGCCGGTCCAGCAGGTCGATCGCCTGCCGGATCAGCCGGGTGCTGCCCACGCACTCGAAGGCGTGGTCGGCGCCGGTCGGCAGGATCTCCTTCACCGCCCTGACGGTGTCCAGCACCGCCGACGCGTCCACGAAGTGGGTGGCCCCGAACTGCCGCGCCGCCGCCTCCTTCGCGGGATTGGCGTCCACCGCCACGATCACCGACGCCCCCGCGATCCGCGCGCCCTGGAGCACGTTGAGGCCGATCCCGCCGGCCCCGATCACCACCACCGAGTCGCCGCGGTCCACCCGGGCGCGGTTCAGCACCGCGCCCACACCGGTCAGCACCCCGCACCCGATCAGCGCGGCCGAGGTCAGCGGGATCTCCTTCGGGATCTTGACCGCCTGCACCGCCTTGACGACCGTACGCTCCGCGAACGCCGAGTTCGAGGCGAAGTTGAACAGCTCCGTGCCACCGCGCCGGAACGGCTTCGCCGGCATCCCGATCGCCTTGCGGCACATCGTCGGCCGCCCCCGGTCGCACTCCGCGCACGCCCCGCAGTTGGCCAGCGTCGACAGCGCCACGTGGTCACCGGGCGCCACATGACCCACTCCCGCCCCGACGGCCTCGACCACCCCCGCGCCCTCGTGCCCCAGCACCACCGGCACCGGAAACGGAATCGTCCCGTCGATCACCGACAGGTCGCTGTGACACAACCCGGCCGCCCGGATCCCCACCAGCACCTCGCCCGGCCCCGGATCCCGCACCTGGAGATCGTCCACGACCCGGGCCTGCTCACCGTCGAATATGACGCCCTTCATTCCCGCTCCGCTCCGGGCATTCCCCGCTCCGCTCCGGGCATTCCCCGCTCCGCTCCGGGCATTCCCCGCTCCGCTCTGGGCAGGCCGAGCACCCGCTCGGCGATGATGTTGCGCTGGATCTCGTCCGAGCCGCCGTAGATCGTGTCGGCCCGGGTGAACAGGAAAAGTCTTTGCAGCGCGTCGAGTTCGTACGGCGCCCGTGGGGACCAGTCCACCGGCCCCACGGTCGCCGCCGCGCCCCGCACCCGCATCACCAGCTCCCCGAGTCGCTGGTGCCACCCGCCCCACAGCAGTTTCGCCACGCTCGGCGCTCCCTCGGTGCCTCCGGCGGCGCCCAGGGTCCGCAGCGCGTTCCACCGCATGACCTTCAACTCCGCCCACTGGCGCACGAGGTGCTCGCGCAGCACCGGATCGCGGACCGCGCCGCCACGGACTGCCGCGCCGACCACTTCGGCCAGCTCCCGCGCGAACCCGATCTGCTGGACGAGCGTCGACACCCCGCGCTCCAGGGCCAGCAGCCCCATCGCCACCCGCCAGCCGGCGCCCTCGCCGCCCACCACGTGGTCGGCCCGCGCCACCGCCCCGTCGAAGAACACCTCGTTGAACTCCGCGGTCCCCGACATCTGGCGGATCGGCCGCACCTCGATCCGCCCCGGCTGATCCATCGGCACCAGCAGGAACGACAGCCCCCGGTGCCGCCGCCCGGCCGGATCCGTCCGCGCCAGCACGAAGCACCAGTCGGCCTCCCCGGCCAGCGAGGTCCACACCTTCTGCCCGCTGATCCGGTACCCGGCCCCGTCCCGCACCGCCACCGTCCGCAGGCCGGCCAGGTCCGACCCGGCCTCCGGCTCGCTGTAGCCCTGGCACCACAGCTCCTCGCCGCGCGCCACGGCCGGCAGGAACCGCTTCCGCTGCGCCTGGTCCCCGTACGCGATCAGCGTCGGCGCCAGCAGGTTCTCCCCGATGTGCCCCACCCGTCCCGGCGCGCCGGCCCGCGCGTACTCCTCGGCCCACACCACCTGCTGCGTCAGCGACCCGGCCCGGTTCCCGTACTCCCCGTGCGCCCGGTCCCACCCCAGCCCGATCCAGCCCCCACCCCCCAACTCCCGCTCCCAGGCCCGCCGCACGCCCGCCCCCACGTGCTCGCTCCCGGGCCCGCCCCGCGCCCCCAGCGCGGCGAACTCCCCCACCAGGTGCCCCGCCAGCCAGTCCCGCGCCTCCGCCCGGAACGCCTCGTCCGCGCTCCCGAACCCGAACTCCACCTGAGCCCTCCCACTCGCACCAGCCGTCACGACCCCGAACCACCCACCCACCCACCCACGGGAGGGGACGGGGCTACCGAACAGCCCCGCGCGGCGGACCCGCGCCGCAGGCGCAACGGAGCACCCACGGCGGGACGGCCGACAACGCGGGAACAAGCCCGGCGCGGCTACCCGTTGGGCCGCTCCCCCGCCCGCGCGGCCCGCGCCATCTCCGTCAGCTGCGCCAGCATCGGCATGGGGTCCGTGCCGACCGGCCCGGCGATCACCTCCGCGACGCGCTCCGGCGTCCACCCGCCCTTGTCGGCGTAGACGGAGCGCAGCTCCCTCGGCTGGGCCCACACCGCGATCTTCGGCCCGGCCACGGTGTAGACCTGGCCGGTGACCCCGTCGGACCGGGCCCGTTCGCTCAGCAGGTAGACGACGAACGCCGCCACGTCCTCCGGTTCGCCGATCTCCTTCAGTTCCATCGGGACGTTGGCCGACATCCGCGTCCGGGCGACCGGTGCCACCGCGTTCGCGGTCACTCCGTACTTGTGCAGGCCCAGCGCCGCGCTGCGCACCAGCGAGATGATCCCGCCCTTGGCCGAGGCGTAGTTGGCCTGGGCGACGCTGCCCTGGTGATTGCCGCTGGTGAAGCCGATCAGTGTGCCGGACTTCTGCCTGCGCATCACCGCCGCGGCGGCCCGGAAGACCGTGAAGGTGCCCTTGAGGTGGGTGGCGACGACCGGGTCCCACTCCTCCTCGGACATGTTGAAGAGCATCCGCTCGCGCAGGATGCCGGCCACGCACACCACGCCGTCGATGCGCCCGTACTCGGCCAGCGCGGTGTCCACGATCCGCTGGCCGCCGGCCATCGTGGAGACGTCGTCGGCGACGGCCGTGGCGGTGCCGCCCGCCGCCTCGATCTCCTTGACCACCGCCTGTGCCACCTCGCTACGGGGCTCGCCGCCCTCGATGGAGACGCCGTAGTCGTTGACCACCACCTTCGCGCCCTCGGCGGCGGCCGCCAGGGCGACGGCCCGCCCGATGCCGCGGCCGGCCCCCGTGACGGCGACCACCTTGCCGGCCAAGAAGTTCCCCATGCCGCGCCCCTTCCCACGGTTTCTGACGGACCGTTAGATTTTTGAGCAGACGCGGTACGAGCACAAGACCCCGGACGCAACCCCGGACGCACGGTTCGCACCCGAGCCCGGACGACAGCGGCCGTCCCCGCCGGCCCCGCCCGTCACCCACCCCCCACCCCGAGGAGCACCCATGCCCCTGCCCCAGGAGTTCCACGACATCGCCCGGCGCGTGAACAACTGGGGACGCTGGGGCCCGGACGACGAGCTCGGCACCCTGAACCTGATCACCCCGGACGTGGTGCGCGCCGCCGCCGCGACCGTCCGCACCGGCCGCCGCGTCCCGCTGGCGCTGCCGCTCCGCCAGGACGGCGTGCAGACCGGCGCGATCCCGGGACGGGTCAATCCGCTGCACACCATGGTCGCGATCAACCACGAGATCTTCGGCCCGGGCACCGTCGCCACCTCCGACGACACCGTCACGATGGGGCTGCAGGCCGCCACCCACTGGGACGGCCTGACCCATGTCTCGCACTCCGGGCGGCTCTACAACGGGCGGCCCGCCGACACCGTCACCGCGCACCGCGGCGCCACCGCGCTGGGCATCGAGAAGGCCACCCCGATCCTCTCCCGCGGGGTGCTGCTGGACGTGGCCCGGGCCCGCGGCACCGACCGCCTGCCGGGCGGGCACGCGGTCACGCCGGAGGACCTGGAGGCCGCCGAGGAGTTGGCCGGGACGACGGTCCGGTCCGGCGACGTCGTCCTGGTGCGGACCGGGCAGTTGCGGCACTACCTGGCCGGCGACCGGGAGGCGTACGCGTTCCCCTCGCCCGGACTCTCGGTGCGCACCCCGGAGTGGTTCCACGCCCGCGAGGTCGCCGCGGTCGCCAACGACACCCTGACCTTCGAGATCTTCCCGCCGGAGGTCGAGGACCTGTGGATGCCGGTGCACGCCCTCCACCTGGTGGAGATGGGCATGCTCCAGGGCCAGAACTGGAATCTGGAGGAGCTGTCGGCGACCTGCGCACAGGAGGGCCGCTACGCCTTCCTGCTGTCCGCGGTGGCCGAGCCGTTCGTCGGCGGCACCGGCAGTCCGGTCGCGCCGGTGGCCGTCCTGTGAGGTCCGGCGCCGCACCCCCGGCGCGCGAGCGACCCCGGACCGGCCAGGCGGCGGCGCGCGCTGCGCGCCCCGAGCACGGCACCGCGGGCCGCCACCTGGCTCCGGGCCGCGATCCGCACTCGACAAGGCCACGGGTCGTCGACCCGGTACGACCTTGCCGTCCCCTCACGGCGCATCGCTTCCCCAAGAGTGATCACCAGGGAACGCCACGTCAACACCTGGTCTGGACTAATTCCGCGTCAGGCGAACCGATTCAGCGATTTACGACCGGTTTGTGGTGACGCTCGTTACGGCGCAAGCAGGGTCATATGCCCCCAGATCCGCACCGGCCGCCATCAGTAGCGGCTGCCCGCGGTCCACTTCGCACCAGATCCGCTTGCCGGCCCCCTCCCGCTGCCAGCCCCAGCGGTCCGCGAGGCCGTCGACCAGCTCCAGACCGCGGCCGTTGGTGTCCTCGCCGTCCGCGTGCCGGGGGCGCGGCGGGCGGGCGCTGACGTCCACCACCTCGACCCGTACGGTGCCCACCACGGCGCCCGTCCCGGAGAAGCACATCCGCAGCCGGGCCGCCGAACCGGTGTGCACCACCGCATTGGTGACCAGCTCGGAGATCAGCAGGATCAGCGTCTCGGCGAGCGGTTCGTCCGCCCCTATGCCCGACCCCGCGAGCCTCGACCTGGCCCACCGCCGGGCCCGCCCCACTTCCGCGGGGTCGGGCCGCACTTCCAACTGCACCTGAAGCACCTGCACCGCTCACACCATCCGAACCGGCGGAAACATCGCCTCGCGCCTCCACGGAGTCACGGTGCGTGACTCCGGCGAAGCACAGCATGGTTGACGTTCAGTCACCGCAACAACCGCTTCGGGCATATTCCAGCGCAAGGGAGTATGCGTGCGGCATACTGTGCGACGCACAGCGCGGGGAGTCGAACATGGGGGGTCATCGGGGCCTCGCCCGAGGCGAGCGGCGCGCAGTCGATGCCCCGGAGCCGTCCTTCCGACGGCACCGTGACATTTGCGCCACAGAACCACTCGCACCCCACGGAGCGTACCCGAGCACAGCGCCGACTCCCCCGTGTGACGAGTCACGCCTAGGACACAACCCGATATCGACCCTCCGTGACCACTTATGCGTGAGGGGCCCGACATTTCGCACACGGGTTGCCAGAGTCTGACATCGACGGCCCGGCCAGCACGCTCCGTACGCGTCCGCGGACGCGTAGCGCACCTCCTCACCTCACCAGCGCGTCCGCCAGGCGCTCCTCCGCCTCCCGCGCGCCGCCCCACCGCTCGGCCCGCAGCCAGGCCCGTTTGAGGTGCAGATGGACATCGGCCTCCCAGGTGAAGCCCATGCCGCCGTGCACCTGGAGGCAGTCCCGGGCATTGCGCACCGCGGCCTCGTCCGCCAACAGCTTGGCGCCCACGACGTCCAGGGCGTCCTCGGTCACCGCCGCCGCGTAGACCGCGGCCCGGGCCAGCTCGGCGCGGACCAGCATTCCGGCGCACAGGTGCTTGACGGCCTGGAAGGAGCCGATCGGCGCACCGAACTGGGTGCGCTGCCGGGCGTGCGCGACCGCCGTCTCGACCGTCCGGGCCGCACTGCCCAGCTGTTGGGCCGCGGTCAGCAGGGCCGCCTCGCGGCGCAGCCGGGGCACGTCCAGGCCGGGCTGCGGGACGGTGCACGCAGGGCCGGTGACGCGGGCGAGCGGGGTGAGGGGGTCCACGGAGGCGAAGGGGGCGCGGGCGACGTCGGCGGGCGCGCTCCGGTGCGCCCGGGCCGCGTGCGCCGGCGCGTCCCCGTCCAGGAAGATCAACGCGTCGCAGTCGGCCGGGTGTTCCCACAGCACCGGATCGGCCGCGCCGTCACACAGCGCGACGATCCGCTCACCGGTCGCCACCCCGTCCATCGCCCCGGCCAGCAGCTGCCCGGCCACCAGCGGGCCCGGCAGCAGCGCCCGGCCGGCCTCCTCGAAGACCAGGACGGCCTCCGGCAGCCCCAGCCCGACGCCGCCGTCCTCCTCCGGGAGCCGCAGGGCGAAGAAGCCGGCGTCGGCCAGCTCCCGCCACAGCCCGCGGTCCAGCGCCGGGGCGTCGACGGCGGCGCGCAACCGGTCCCGGTCGAAGCGGCCGGCGAGCAGTTCCCGGGTGCCGTCCCGCAACGCCCGCTGATCCGCGGTGAGTTGGAAGTCCACCGGTCGCTCACCGCCCCTTCGGCAGGCCGAGGATCCGCTCGGCGACGATGTTCCGCTGGATCTGCGAGGTGCCCGCGGCGATGGTGTACGCGAGGGCGGAGAGCCGGTCGGCGACCCACGGGTGGTCGGCGTCCAGCGCCCGTCCGCCGAGCACCTCGGCCGCCGCGTCGTAGAGCTCCTGGCGGGCGTGCGAGTAGCGCAGTTTGAAGACCGAGCCGCCGGCGCCGGGGACGCCGCCGGACCCCTGCGCCTCGCTGACGTTCCACTGGGTCAGCCGCCACAGCGCGGCGAACTCCGCGTTCAGCCGGCCCAGTCGGCGGCGCAGCACGGGGTCGTCCCAGCGGCCGTCGGCGCGGGCGGTGCGGGCGAGCTCGGCGAGCAGCCGGCGGCAGGCCACCACCTCGCCGACGAAGGCGGTGCCGCGCTCGAAGGAGAGCGTCACCATCGTCACCCGCCAGCCGTCGTCCTCGGCCCCGACGCGGTTCCCGACCGGTATCCGGACCTCGTCGAGGAACAGTTCGGCGAACTCCGCGGAGCCGGCCAGTGTGCGCAGCGGCCGGACGGTCACCCCGGGGGCGTCCATCGGCATCGCCAGCCAGCTGATGCCGCGGTGCCGGGGGGCCTCCGGGTCGGTGCGGACGAGCAGTTCGCACCAGTCGGCGACCTCGGCGTGCGAGGTCCAGATCTTGCTGCCGGTCACGACGTAGTCGTCGCCGTCCCGGACCGCCCGGGTGCGCAGCGCGGCCAGGTCGGAGCCGGCGTCCGGTTCGCTGAAGCCCTGGCACCAGATCTCCTCGCCGCGCAGGATCGGCGGCAGCCAGCGGGCGCGCTGGGCGGCGGTGCCCTCCGCGGCGATCGTCGGGCCGGCGTGCAGCAGCCCGACGAAGTTGGCGCCGACGTAGGGGGCGCCGGCCCGCTCGGTCTCCTCCAGGAAGATCAGGTGCTGGGTGGGGGTGGCCCCCTGTCCGCCGGCGTCGGCCGGCCAGTGCAGCCCGGCGTACCCGGCGTCGTGGAGCATCCGCTGCCAGGCCGCGTCGCGGGCCCGTCGGCCGGGCCAGTCGGTGGCGGCGGGCGGCGGCGGCAGCTCGGGCAGCACCTCGGCGAGCCAGCTGCGCAGCCGGGCCCGGAAGGCTTCCTCCTCTTCGGTGCAGGCGAGGTCCATCAGCGGTCCCGGTGCGCTGCCGGGAAGCGGGCCCCGCGGCGGGCGGCGGGTCCGCGCGCGGGGTCGTGGACGCCGGTGCCGCGCGGCGGCTTCGTCGGGTTCGCCATCGTTCCCCCTCGCCCGTGCCGGTCGCACCGCACCCGGATGCGCCGGGCACGCCAGATACCTGATGACCCGTCAGATTCCAGGCTAGCCGGGGACTCTCTGGACCGACAAGGCGCCGACCCCTAATCTCGGAGCCTCATCTGACACATCGTCAGCAGATGGAGCGGAGGGGATCCGCATGACCGGCAGCACCCTGTGGGACCTCGTCGTCTGGCGGGCCGCCCGGACGCCCGACGCCACCGCCCTCGTCCAGGGCGCGGAAAGCCCCCGGGACGAGCGCCGGATCAGCTTCGGGGAGCTGCGCGAGCGCGCCGAACGGGTCGCCGCCGGGCTGTCCGCGCGCGGCGTCCGCCCCGGCAGCCGGGTGGTCTGGCAACTTCCCACCCGGATCGAAACGGTGCTGGTCAGCCTGGCCCTGGCGCGGCTCGGCGCGGTGCAGAGCCCGGTCCTGCCGCTCTACCGCGAGCACGAGTTGGGCCAGGTGCTGCGCCGCACCCGCGCCGGCTTCGTCGTCGTGCCCGGCGTCCGGCGCGGCGTCGACCACACCGCGATGGCGCGCCGCCTGGCCGCGGAGCTGCCCGCCCCGCCGACCGTCGTCGAGGCGTACGACACCCTGCCGGACGGCGACCCGGCCACCCTCCCCGCACCGCCCACCGACCCCGACGAACCCCGCTGGATCTACTGGACCTCGGGGACCACGGCCGCCCCGCGCGGCGTCCTGCACACCGACCGCAGCCTGCGCACCGCCGGCGGCTGGCTGGCCGCCGCGCTGCGCCTGGGACCGGACGACGTCGGCTCGATGGCCTTCCCCTACGCCCATGTCGCCGGACCCGACTACACCGTCATGCTGCTCGTCCACGGCATCCCCGCCGTCCTGCTGGAGCACTTCGCGCTGCCCGGCGCGCTCGCCCCCTACCGCCGCCACCGGGTCACCCTGGCCGGCGGATCCACCGCCTTCTACTCCCTCTTCCTCGCCGCCCAGCGCGCCCTCCCGCCGGGCCGCCGACTGCTGCCGTCGCTGCGGCTGCTCGCCGGGGGCGGCGCGCCCAGACCGCCCGCGCTGTACCACGAGGTGGTGGCCGAACTGGGCTGCCAACTCACCCACGGCTACGCCCTCACCGAGGCCCCGATGGTCACCATGGGCGATCCGCACGACAGCGCCGACCTGCTGGCCACCACCGACGGCCGGCCGCCGGCCGGGATGGAGGTCCGGATCGCGCCGGAGAGCGGGGAGATCCTGCTGCGCGGCCCGGCCGTCTGCCGCGGCTACCTGGACGAACCGGCCCCGTTCGACGCCGACGGCTTCCTGCGCACCGGCGACCTCGGCCGCCTCACCCCCACCGGCCACCTCGTCATCACCGGCCGCCTCAAGGACATCATCATCCGCAAGGGCGAGAACATCTCGGCCCGGGAGATAGAGGACCTCCTCTACCGCCATCCGGACATCGCGGACGCCGCGGTCGTCGGACTGCCGGACCCCGAGCGCGGGGAGCTGGTCTGCGCGGTGGTCGAACAGCCGCCGGGCGCGGACGCGTTGACGCTCGACGCGGTCACCGCGCGGCTGCTCGCCCAGGGGCTCGCCCGCCACAAGCTGCCGGAGCGGCTGGAGGTGCTGCCCGCCCTGCCGCGCGGGGCGACCCTGCGCAAGGTGCTCAAACAGGAGCTGCGGGAGCGGTTCGGGGGCGACGGCGCAGGTGCGTGACACGGCCGGGGACGGGCGCCGGGCGGGGCGCCCGTCCGGCGGACGGGGCTAGCCGGGCCGGTACGAGCTGCTGGCCTGGGCGTACAGGCGGTCCACCTCGGTGCGGCCGGTGTCCGGGCCGATGACCAGGACGCAGTGGTAACGGCCGTCGCGGATCATCGCGAGGTTGCGGGCGTAGACCTGGCGACCGCTGCCGTCCTTCCAGGTGAAGGCGCCCTCGGCCATCGCCGTCTGCCCGACGTCTATCCGTCGCAGCCCGGAGACCGACGACCAGCCGGAGGCGCGGAACGCCGCCAACTCGGGCTCCTTGTCCTGCTGGTAGGCCATCGGATCGGGGCCGAACCGCGCGGTGGTGTCGCGGCCGGGCACCACCAGCAGCTCGTAGTCGCCGCCCGTGTAGCGCACCTGACCGCGGTCCGCCCCGGCGCCGCGCTGCCAGCCCTCGCGCACCGCGATCCGGAAGCCCGCGGGGTCGGTGCGCAGGGCGAAGCCGGCCGCGACGCCCCCGGAGGCGGTGGTCTGCGGCGCACCGGTGCCCGGCGCGCGCCCGGTGCCCTTGCCGTCGTCGCCGTCCCGGCCGGGCGAGGCGGCCGGGCTGCTGCCGGGCGTCACGCCCGAGGTGCCCGAGAGGCCCCCGCCCGACGGCCCGCCCGCCGCGTCCGCCCCGGACTTCGGCAGGAACATCACGGCGTAGGCGATCCCGGCGACCATCAGCAGCAGGATCACGGTGAGCAGCACCCGGCCCAGGCTGCGCGGCCCGCGACCGGCCCGCGGGCGCGGCGGCACGGGCCCCACCCCGACGTGCCCCAACAGCTCCGACGGCTCCTGCCCGGCACCGGACGGACGCCCGGCGGAGCGCGCGGGCCTGGCCGGCCGGAACGCCGCGGGCTCGGCCGAGCGCGGCGGATGCGCGCCCGCCGCCCGGCCCGCGGGCGCGGACCGCGGACGGGCGCGGAGCTTCTTCGGCCGCCCCCGACGGACCAGTTCGCCCCGCCGGCGGAGGATCGGCAGCCGCCGCGGATCGGCCGGCCCCGTGAGCGCGGGCAGGGCCACCGTCCGGCGGCCCAGATCCGGCTCCGGCGCCGTCCGCACCAGCGCCCGCAGCCGGTCGCGCAGTTCCTCGGCCGCCGGCCGCCCGGCCGGGTCCCGGCACAGCAGCGCCGCGACGACGGGCCGCAGCGCCCCGCCCTCCACGGCCTCGGCGGGCGGCTGCGCCCGCACCCACCGCACCAACTCCGCGGCGCTCTCCTCCGGATACGGCGGATGGCCCTGCACCGCACGGAACAGCAGCGCGCCCACCGCCCACAGATCCACCGCCGGCCCCATCGGCGCCGCGCTCCCGTCCGCCGGCCCGGCCTGCTCCGGCGCCCAGCGCTCGGTGACCGCGCCGACCACCTGGAGTCGCGCCTGCCGGGCCCGCTCGGCGGCGAGCCTGGTCGGCCCCGCGCCACCGGGCACCCGGCCCACCACCTCCGCGGCGCCGCCGGCGCCCGCCTTGACCAACGAGACCGCCGCGGCCGGCTCCTCGGGCACCGGGTCGTACCCGCACAGCGCCTCCTGGGCCGCGCCCACCGCCAGCCCCGTCAGGATCGCCCGGCCGTCGTCGCAGACCAGGACCGTGCGGGCGGTGATGTTGCGGTGCAGCCAGCCGTGCGCGTGCAGGGCGCGCAGGGCGGTGAGCAGATCGACGGCGATCTCCGCGGCGCGGTGCGGGCTCAGCGCCCGCGCGGCGAGCAGCGCGGACAGCGGGCGGGCGGGGAGGAGTTCGCCGACGATCCACAGGCTGCCGTCCTGCGCGAAGACGTCGAAGACCTGGTCGAGCAGCGGGTGGTCGGGCAGTTGGGCGGCGGCCGTCGCGGCCTGGAGGGCGTGGTGGACGACCGGGTCCCGGGGGCTGCGGTCGGCGCCCTGGGCGGCCCCCCGGCCGCGGACCGCCGCCGTCCGGCCGCCGCCGGCGAAACCATCCTGCGTACGCCCGTGCGCCGGATATCCGTCCGCGCCGGCACCGGCCGGCACCCCGGATCCGTCCGCCGCCAGCAGCTCCGCGTCCACCACCTCCGGCAGCGGCACCTGACGGATCAGCACTTCCTGCCCGCTGTAGGTGTCGAAGGCCCGGGTCTCGCCGAACTGGTCGGGGCCGGAGGCGTCGTAGGGGGCGTCCGCGGCGGCGCCGGGGGCGTCGCCGAACGGCCGCGCCGGCAGGCGGTAGCGCTCGGCGAGCACTCTCCCCGCGTACTCGTCCACGACGCGCCTCCCCTCAGCGTGCGCCGCGCCCGCCCGGGGCGGATGCGTACGACTGTGGACTTCTCACGATACGGGGCAGCACCGACAGTTGAGCCCGTCGGACCGCGACGCGCGCCGTGTCCGTCCGCGGCGGCCGGGGAGCGGGCGGTCCGGCCCCGACGGGCCGGCCCACCGCCCGCGTCGGGTCAGTCCTTGATCGCGAAGGTCCGGAAGGCGGTGTCCCGCAGCTCGCGGCACTCCTCGTCGTCCCAGCCGTCCGCCTTGCAGGTGATCATGATGGCGTAGCCGTGGTGGTCGTCGGCGCGGAAGCCGCGGTTGAGCACCCGCACGTCCTCGCCGCCCTGACGGCGGGTGAACGCCCAGTCCGCGACGGTCGGGTAGCCGCGCCAGCCGATGGCCTTGATGCCCAGCAGGTGGTAGTCCTCGCTGGAGCCGGCCACGCTGGGCTCCAGGCTGCGCCAGGACGCCGCGGCGTCCTTGCCGGGCGAGTCGTTGTAGTCGACCTGGATGCGCGGGAAGCCGCCGTCGGCGCTGTATATGGCGCCGGAGTTCTGCCCGGCCGTGTCGGTCTGCTTGAACCCCTTGGGCATCACCATGGTGAAGTGGAACCCGCCGTTGGCGACCTGCGCGAAGCCGTCCGGGATCGCCGCCCCGTCCTTCTTCCCGCCCTCGCCGCCGCCGGCACCCGGCGTGCCGCCCTTGCCGCCGCCCGGGGTGCCACCGCCCGGGGTGCCGCCCGACTTCGCCCCGCCCGGCGTGCCGGCGCCGTCCGTGGCCGGATCACGGCTGGCGTCGGCCGACCGGCTCGCGGCCCGGCTCGCGTCCGTGCCCTTGCCGGCCTTGCCGGAGGCGGAGCCGCTGTTGTCGCCGCTGCTGAACAGCAGTGCCAGCAGCGTGCCGAGGACGACGACCACCACGGCCGCCGCGATGATCAGCGTCCGGCGCGGCACGACGTCGGTCACCGAGGCGCGCGGCGGGGCGGGACGACCGTCGCCGTCGCCGGGTCTGGAGTCGGACCGGGCCGCCGCGGCGGCGTTCCGCACGGACGTCAGGGCCGCGCGCACCCGCTCCTTGGCGGCGTCCGCGTCGAACCCGGCGCGGGCCGGGGCGCCGTCCGCCGCTGCCTTGCTCGCGGCCGGCCGCGCCGCGGCGCTCTCCTCGGCGGACTCCCGCGCCGGCGCCGGCTTCGCCGAACCGCCGTCCGTGCGCGCCGCCTTCGACGCGCCCGGCGCCGCCCGGTCGGCCCCGGTGGCCGCACCGGTACCGGTGGCCGCACCGGCCGCGCTCGCCGCACCGGCCGAGCTGGCCGCGGTGGCCGTCGGCTTCGCCTTGGGCTTCTTCGGCGCCCGGGGCTTGGCGGTGTTCTTGGCGGGCTTGGCGGGCTTGGCACCGCCCGGCCGCTCCGGCGGCGCGGAGGGCAGCGTCATCGCCCGCGTCGCGTCCATCGGGGGCTCCGGCTTGGGCTCCGGGGCGTGGATGACCTCGTGCAGCAGCGCCCGCGCCCCCGCCTCGTCCAGCCGGCGCTCCGGGTCCTTCACCAACAGGCCGTAGATGACGTCCTCCAGCGGCCCGGCGCTCTTGGGCGGCTCGACCGGCTCGGTCATCACGGCGGTGAGGGTGGCGATCGCCGAGCCCTTGTCGTACGGGGGCACGCCCTCGACACAGGCGTACAGCAGCCCGCCGAGCGACCACAGGTCGGCGGGCGGGCCCGGCTTCTGGCCGCGGGCCCGCTCCGGCGAGATGTACGAGGGCGCGCCGACGAGCATGCCGGTCGACGTCACCGAGGGGTCGCCCTCGACCTGGGCGATACCGAAGTCGGTGAGCACGACCCGGCCGTCGTCGGAGATCAGCACGTTGGACGGCTTCACGTCGCGGTGCAGGATGCCCTGGCCGTGGGCGGCGCGCAGGACGTCGAGCACCGCGTGGCCGACCTCGGCGGCGCGGCGCGGGGTGAGCGGACCGTCGTCGCGGATGACCTCGGCCAGCGAGCGGCCCTCGACCAGCTCCATCACGATCCACGGCCGGTCGTCCTCGTCGACCACGTCGTAGACCGTCACCGCGGCGTTGTTGCGGATCCGGGCGATCGCCTTGGCCTCGCGCAGCGTGCGGGTGATCAGACGACGCTTCTCGTCCTCCTCGACCCCGCCGGGGAAGCGCAGTTCCTTGACCGCGACCGTGCGCCCCAGGACCTCGTCGCTGGCCCGCCAGACGGTGCCCATCCCGCCCCGGCCGAGAACATCGGCGAGCCGGTACCGGCCGGCGAGGAGCCTGCCCTCCTTGCCGTCCATCTCGACCTCGTCGCCCACTGAATCCCCTCTGCATTCCAGCCGAGTTGGCGGCCTCGATTCTCCATCGATCGCCAAACTGGCCCAACTCGGACAACCCACCCTGGCAGAGCCTTCATTCTCTCTCATCCGCGGCCGTGCGGAAGGCCCGGGTGGGTGCCGGAGGGTGCCGCGCACCCGTCATGATGGCCCCGACGACGGGAGTTCTTTTTTGCCGCTCCACCCTCCCCGCCCGATCACACCGGTTCCGCCGCGCCCGGTCGCGCTCACCGTCCTGGCCGTGCTGGCCGCCCTGGCCCTGACGGCGTGTACGAGCACCCCGCTCGCCCCCGTGGCACGCCCGAGGGCGGTCCGGGCGCCGGCCACCACCGCCACCGCGCTGCACCGCCTGGTGACCGACGGCGCGCCCGGCGCGGCCGCGCTGGCCACCCGGAACGGCCGCCTGTCCCTCCCGTCGCCCGACCACCGCCCCTCAACGGCGCCGCTGCGCGGCGGCACCTCCCAGTTCACCGCGGTCGGCGTCGCCGATCTGCGCAGCGGCCGGAAGATGGGCCGCCTGGACCGCTTCCGGGCGGGCAGCCTCACCAAGACCCTGGTCGCGACGGTGGTCCTGCAACTCGTCGGCGAGGGCCGGCTCGCCCTGGACGACCCCGCCGCGGAGCACCTCCCGCCCGGCGTGCCGCTCACCGGCGCGGGCGGCGCGAACGATCTGCGCCGGGTGACGATCCGCCAGCTCCTGGACCACACCAGCGGCCTGTTCAACTACACCGAGGACCCCCACCTCGCCGAACAGCTCCACGGCACGGGCTTCGTGGCCCACCGCTACGACCGCCACACCCCCACCGAGCTGCTGCGGATCGCACTCGCCCACCCGCCGACCGGCGCCCCCGGCACCCGCTCCCCCCGCCACAAGGGCACGGCAGGCGCCCCCTTCGCCTACTCCAACACCAACTACCTGGTCCTCGGCCTGGTCATCCAGGGCGTCACCGGGCACCCGTACGCCGAGGAGCTGCGCCGCCGCATCCTGGCCCCGTTCGACCTGCGCGGCACCTCGTTCCCCGGCGAGCGCCCGACGCTGCCCGCGCCGCACGGCCGCGGCTACACCCTGATCGACGGCCACCAGGTGGACAGCACCGACCTCAACCCCAGCCGGGCCGGCGCCGCCGGCGAGATGATCACCACCCTCGTCGACCTCAACCGGTTCTTCGCCGCACTGCTCGGCGGCAAGCTCCTGGCGCCCCGCCAGATGGCGCAGCTGCGCAGCGAGAAGGCCACCCACGGCGCGTACGGCCTGGGCGTCTACGCCACCCGTCTGCCCTGCGGCGTGACGGTCTGGGGCCACAACGGCGACATCAACGGCTCGTACGCGCAGACCGCCGGCACCGCCGACGGCCGGCACCTGGTCAGCTACCGGGTCAACACCGACGACCCGACCGACCAGGGCGACGGCACCGCCGTGCTGACCGCCGAGTTCTGCCCGTCCCGCGACCGACCGGACTGAGGCGGCACGGCCGGGCCGGACCCGGCCGCGCCACGGACTAGGGCCTGTCCGATGGGTCAGGGTCGGCAAGGCCGTGGCGTCTGGTGCGGTGCATCGCGAGGCGCCGGAGCGGCTCGATAGCGGAGCTATTGGGGCGTTTCGGCAACGCGGCGAGGTGCCGTACCAGACGCCCGCGGACCCGGCCCTGACCCATCGGACAGGCCCTACGTCAGCGGCACGATGTCCGGCGCGCCCAGCCGGGCCGCATCCGCCGTCAGGTCGTCGGGCTGGCGCTGGGATTCGCGCTCCGCCTCCACCCGCTTCTCGTAGTGCGCGATCTCCTTCTCGATCTGCGCGCTGTCCCAGCCCAGCGCCGGCGCCATCAGCTCGGCGGCCTCCCGGGCGCTGCGGGTGCCGCGGTCGAAGGTCTCGATGGAGATCCGGGTGCGCCGGGTCAGCACGTCGTCGAGGTGCCGGGCGCCCTCGTGCGTGCAGGCGTAGACGACCTCGGCGCGCAGATAGTCGTCGGCGGCGGCGAGCGGCCGGCCCAGCGAGGGGTCGGCCACCACCATCTCCAACAGCTCCTCGGACAACGAGCCGTAACGGTTCAACAGGTGCTCCACCCGGGCCACGTGCAGACCGGTCCGGGCGGCGACCCGGGCCCGCGCGTTCCACAGCGCCCGGTAGCCCTCGGCGCCCGCCAGCGGCACGTCCTCGGTGACGCACTCGGCGACCCGGGCGTCCAGCCCGTGCACCGCCTCGTCCACCGCGTCCTTGGCCATCACCCGGTAGGTGGTGTACTTGCCGCCCGCGACGACCACCAGGCCCGGCACCGGGTGGGCGACCGTGTGCTCCCGGGACAGCTTGCTGGTGGCGTCCGACTCGCCGGCCAGCAGCGGCCGCAGACCGGCGTAGACGCCCTCCACGTCGTCCCGGGTGAGCGGGGTGGCCAGCACCGAGTTCACGTGCTCCAGCAGATAGTCGATGTCGGCGCTGGAGGCCGCCGGGTGCGCCTTGTCCAGGTCCCAGTCGGTGTCCGTGGTGCCGATGATCCAGTGCCGCCCCCAGGGGATGACGAAGAGCACGCTCTTCTCCGTCCGCAGGATCAGCCCGGTCGTGGAGTGGATCCGGTCCTTGGGGACGACCAGGTGGATGCCCTTGGAGGCGCGGACGTGGAACTGGCCGCGCTCCCCGATCAGCGCCTGGGTGTCGTCGGTCCACACGCCCGTCGCGTTGACGATCTGGCGGGCCCGGATCTCGTGCTCCACACCGCCCTCGACGTCCTGCACCCGCGCGCCGACCACCCGCTCGCCCTCGCGCAGAAAACCCACCACCCGCGCCCGGTTGGCGACGTGCGCGCCGTAGGCCGCCGCGGTCCGCACCAGGGTGGTGACGTACCGGGCGTCGTCCATCTGCGCGTCGTAGTACTGCAACGCGCCGACCAGCGCGTCCCTCCGCAGGCAGGGCGCCACCCGCAGCGCCCGGCGGTGCGAGAGGTGGCGGTGGACGGGCAGCCCCCGGCCGTGGCCGGAGGAGACCGACATCGCGTCGTAGAGCGCCACGCCGGAGCCCGCGTACCAGCGTTCCCAGCCCTTGTGCTGGAGCGGATAGAGGAACGGCACCGGCCTGACCAGATGCGGCGCCAGCCGCTGGAGCAGCAACCCGCGCTCCTTCAGCGCCTCCCGCACCAGCGCGAAGTCCAGCATCTCCAGATACCGCAGGCCGCCGTGGATGAGCTTGCTCGACCGGCTGGAGGTGCCCGACGCCCAGTCACGGGCCTCGACCAGCCCGGTGTCCAGCCCGCGGGTCGCGGCGTCCAGCGCGGTACCGGCGCCGACGACGCCGCCGCCGACCACCAGCAAGTCCAGTTCCCGCTCCGCCATCTGGGTGAGTGCCTTGGCGCGCTGCGCCGGTCCGAGTGTCGCTGTCTTCACCACTGCCTCCCGCTGTGATTCGGAGCCGGACCCCCCGTCCGTCGATTCTCTCCGCGGTTGGTTCCGGCGACCACCTTCCGCTCAGGGCGGCAACACCCGGCCACCTCGATCCGCCAATACCCATTCTGGGTCAAATATCCGCTTAGTCTACTTATGTCCTTTTAGTGGTTCGGGCGGCCGCGCGCCGCCGGCCACCACCAGGACACCGCGCAGGGCCCACACACTCGCTCGGGAAGGACGGCCGCAGCATGCCCGCAGATCTCGCCGTCATCGGACTCGGTCACCTGGGTCTCCCCCTCGCCCAGGCCGCCACCACCGCCGGCCTCACCACCATCGGCTACGACCCCGATCCCCAGGTGGCCGCCCTCCCCGGCACCGGCGGCCCCCTCCCCCCCACCGAGGTCCGCCGGCTGCTGGCCGCCGGCTTCCGCACCACGGCCGACCCCGCCGCCCTGGGCCGGGTCCGCACGGCCGTCCTGTGCGCACCCACCCCGCTCGGCGCGGACGGCACCCTGGACCTGTCCGCCCTCGCCGACGCCGCCCGCACCCTGGCCACCCGCCTGCGCCCGCACACCACCGTCATCCTCGAATCGGCCGGTTACCCGGGCACCACCGAGAACTTCCTCCGCCCCCTCCTGGAAGCCGGTTCCGGCCTCACCGCCGGCCGCGACTTCCACCTCGCCTGCTCCCCCACCCGCCACGACCCCGGCAACCGCACCCACCACTACCGCAACACCCCGAAGGTCATCGGCGGCCTCACCCCCGCCTGCACCGAGGCCGCCGCCGCCTTCTACGGCCGGCTCACCGACAAGGTCGTCCGCGCCCGCGGCCCCCGCGAGGCCGAGACCGCCAACCTGCTGGAGACCAACTACCGCCACATCAACATCGCCCTGATGAACGAGATGGCGGTCTACTGCCACGAGATCGGCGTGGACCTGTGGGACGTCATCCGCTGCGCCGAGACCAAGCCGTTCGGCTTCCAGTCCTTCCGCCCCGGCCCCGGCGTCGGCGGTCACGCCGCCCCCATCGACCCCAACCACCGCGCCCCGCACGGCGGTTCACCGGGCGCACCGCTGCGCATGGTGGAACTCGCCCAGGAGATCAACGGACGGATGCCGACCTACGTCATCCAGCGCTGCACCACGCTCCTGAACGAGCACGGCAAGTCCGCCCGCGGCGCCCGCGTCCTGCTGCTCGGCGTCACCTACAAGCCCGACCTCGCCGACCTGGCCGGCACCCCCGCCCACGAGGTCGCCGCCCGCCTGCGCGACCTGGGCGCCCACCTCACCTACCACGACCCCTACGTCCCCCACTGGGAGGTCCACGGCCGCCCCGTCCCCCGCGCCGACTCCCTCTACGAGGCCGCCGCCACCGCCGACCTGACGGTGCTCCTCCAGCCGCACCGCACCTACGACCTCCAGGGCCTGGCGGTCAAGGCGCAACTCCTCCTCGACACCCGCGGAGCCACCCCCACCGGCGCCGCCCACCGCCTGTGACGCGAGAAGCCCGGCCGCGCCAACGCGCAGCCGGGCTTCACACTTCCTCAGACGGGGCCTACCGCCGCGGCGCGACCGTCACCTCGACCCGCTGGAACTCCTTCAGCTCGGAGTAGCCCGTGGTGGCCATCGCCCGCCGCAGCGCACCGAAGAAGTTCATCGTCCCGTCCGGCGTCGTCGACGGACCGCACAGGATCTCCTCCGTCGTGCCGACCGCACCGAGGTCGACCCGCTTGCCGCGCGGCACGTCCTCGTGGACCGCCTCCATGCCCCAGTGGTGGCCGCGGCCCGGCGCGTCCGTCGCCCGCGCCAGCGGCGAGCCCATCATCACCGCGTCCGCGCCGCAGGCGATCGCCTTGGGCAGGTCGCCGGAGTAGCCCACGCCACCGTCGGCGATCACGTGCACGTACCGGCCACCGGACTCGTCCATGTAGTCCCGACGGGCGGCGGCGACATCGGCCACCGCGGTCGCCATCGGCACCTGGATGCCCAGGACGTTGCGGGTGGTGTGCGCCGCCCCGCCGCCGAAGCCGACCAGCACGCCCGCCGCGCCGGTCCGCATCAGGTGCAGCGCCGCGGTGTACGTCGCGCAACCGCCGACGATCACCGGCACGTCCAGCTCGTAGATGAACTGCTTGAGGTTCAGCGGCTCGGCGGCGCTGGAGACGTGCTCGGCGGAGACCGTCGTCCCGCGGATCACGAAGATGTCCACGCCCGCGTCCACGACCGCCTTGGAGAACTGCGCGGTGCGCTGCGGGGAGAGCGCGGCGGCGGTGACCACACCGGCCTCGCGCACCTCCTTGATGCGCTGCCCGATCAGCTCTTCCTTGATCGGCGCGGCGTAGATCTCCTGGAGCCGCTTGGTGGCGGTGGCGCCGTCCAGCTCCGCGATCTCCGCCAGCAGCGGCTCGGGGTCCTCGTAGCGGGTCCACAGCCCTTCGAGGTTGAGCACGCCGAGGCCGCCCAGCTCACCGATGCGGATCGCGGTCTGCGGGGAGACCACCGAGTCCATCGGGGCCGCCAGGAACGGCAGCTCGAAGCGGTAGGCGTCGATCTGCCAGGCGATCGAGACCTCCTTCGGGTCGCGGGTGCGCCGACTGGGTACCACGGCGATGTCGTCGAACGCGTATGCCCGGCGGCCGCGCTTGCCGCGCCCGATCTCGATCTCAGTCACTGGTTCTGCCTTCCTACGGATACGCCCCCAGTATCCCCGACGGGGAAGACTGGGGGCGCATCCGGCCGCCACTCGGCGAAGCCGGCGTCGAGGAGACCGTCAGCTGCGCGCGTAGTTGGGCGCCTCGGTGACCATCTGCACGTCGTGCGGGTGGCTCTCCTTCAGACCGGCGGCGGTGATCCGCACGAACCGGCCCTTCTCCTTGAGCTCGGGGATGTCGGCGGAGCCGACGTAGCCCATGGAGGCGCGCAGACCGCCGACGAGCTGGTGCGCGACCGAGGCCAGCGGGCCGCGGTAGGGCACCTGGCCCTCGATGCCCTCCGGCACCAGCTTGTCCTCGGAGAGGACGTTGTCCTGGAAGTAGCGGTCCTTCGAGAACGACCGCGCCTGGCCGCGGGACTGCATCGCACCCAGCGAGCCCATGCCCCGGTAGGACTTGAACTGCTTGCCGTTGACGAAGACCATCTCTCCCGGCGACTCCTCGCAGCCGGCCAGCAGCGAGCCCAGCATGACGGTGTCCGCACCGGCCGCGATCGCCTTGGCGATGTCGCCGGAGTACTGCAGACCGCCGTCGCCGATCAGCGGCACGTTCGCCGCGTGGCACGCCTGCGCGGCCTCGTAGATCGCGGTGACCTGCGGGACGCCGATACCGGCGACCACCCGCGTGGTGCAGATCGAGCCCGGGCCCACGCCGACCTTCACGCCGTCCACGCCGGCGTCGATCAGCGCCTGGGCGCCGTCACGGGTGGCGACGTTGCCGCCGACGACGTCGACGCCGATGTTGGACTTGATCTTGGCGATCATGTCGAGGATGCCGCGGCTGTGCCCGTGCGCGCTGTCCACGACCAGGAAGTCCGCACCGGCCTCGACCAGCGCCTGCGCCCGGTCGTAGGCCGAGTCGCCGACGCCCACCGCGGCACCGACGATCAGCCGGCCCTCGGCGTCCTTGGCGGCGTTCGGGTACTTCTCCGCCTTGACGAAGTCCTTGACGGTGATCAGGCCCTTGAGCACGCCCGCGTCGTCGACCAGCGGCAGCTTCTCGATCTTGTGGCGGCGCAGCAGCTCGATGGCGTCCTCGCCGGAGATGCCGACCTTGCCGGTGACCAGCGGCATCGGCGTCATGACCTCGCGCACCTGGCGGCTGCGGTCCATCTCGAAGGCCATGTCGCGGTTGGTCACGATGCCCAGCAGCTTGCCCGCGGCGTCGGTGACCGGCACCCCGCTGATCCGGAACTTGGCGCACAGCGCGTCCGCCTCGGCCAGCGGCGCGTCCGGCCGGACCGTGATCGGGTCGGTGACCATCCCGGACTCGGAGCGCTTGACCAGGTCGACCTGGTTGGCCTGGTCCTCGATCGACAGGTTGCGGTGCAGCACGCCCGCGCCGCCCTGTCGCGCCATGGCGATCGCCATCCGCGCCTCGGTGACCTTGTCCATCGCGGCCGAGAGCAGCGGGATGTTGACCCGGACGTTCCGCGAGACGCGGGACGCGGTGTCGACGGCGTTGGGCAGCACCTCCGACGCGCCGGGCAACAGCAGCACGTCGTCGTATGTCAGCCCGAGCATGGCGAATTTGGCGGGCATACCCTCGACGTTGTCACTCATGACACCTTCCCCAATGCTCTTGCCTCAGCGCGGACTCCCATGCTAACGGCCTTGTACGGTGTCCCATTCCACGAGCAATGAGGGCCTCGTCACTCGTACTTTCCTACGGTGACTTCGCGCCGCGGACGAGCGGGGCGGCGTTCCATCGAACTCCGCGCTCTTCGGGGGCTACTGCTCGGCCAGCGCCCGCAGCCTGCTCAGGGCACGGTGCTGGGCGACCCGCACCGCACCGGGCGACATGCCCAGCATCTGCCCGGTCTCCTCGGCCGTCAGCCCCACCGCCACCCGCAGCAGGACCAGCTCCCGCTGGTTCTCCGGCAGATTGGCCAGCAGCTTCTTGGCCCACTCCGCGTCGCTGCTCAGCAGCGCCCGCTCCTCGGGACCCAGCGAATCGTCCGGCTGCTCGGGCATCTCGTCCGACGGCACGGCCGTACTGCCCGGATGCCGCATCGCGGCCCGCTGAAGATCGGCGACCTTGTGGCCGGCGATGGCGAAGACGAACGCCTCGAAGGGCTTCCCGGTGTCGCGGTAGCGCGGCAGCGCGCACAGCACCGCGACACAGACCTCCTGCGCCAGATCCTCGACGAAGTGCCGGGCGTCGCCGGGCAGCCGGGAGAGCCGGGTGCGGCAGTAGCGCAGGGCGAGGGGGTGGACGTGGGCCAGCAGATCGTGGGTGGCCTGCCGGTCCCCTTCGACGGCGCGTGCGACGAGAGCGCCGATCTCCTGCTTCTCGTCATCGCGCATCGGTCCATGGTGCCTTGACGCCGAACGATCCGCGGCATCAGGTCCACACTTGTGCACTGAAGCGTTATGCGCGGCAGGTGCGCCGGCTGTCATCTCGTGCGCCCTCCCCTCCTGCCCGACCGGCCCGTCCCCGAGGAACTCCATGCCTCAAGCATGCGGCACCGCGCGGGGAATCGGGCCGCCGTGGCACCGGGCAGCGGGCGGGGCGCCATGTCGCCCCGCCCGCCAGAGGGCGGGCGGGGATCTTCATTCCCCCGCATCGCTGCACGTCACGACGGTTCAGCGGACCAGGCCCCAGCGGAAACCGAGTGCCACCGCATGGGCCCGGTCGGAGGCGCCGAGCTTCTTGAAAAGCCGCCGCGCGTGCGTCTTGACGGTGTCCTCGGAGAGAAACAGCTCACGCCCGATCTCGGCGTTGGAGCGGCCGTGGCTCATGCCCTCCAGCACCTGGATCTCGCGGGCGGTGAGCGTCGGCGCGGCGCCCATCTCGGCCGACCGCAGCCGGCGCGGGGCGAGCCGCCACGTCGGGTCGGCCAGGGCCTGGGTCACCGTCGCGCGCAGCTCGGCGCGCGAGGCGTCCTTGTGCAGATAGCCGCGGGCGCCGGCGGCGACCGCCAGCGCGACCCCGTCCAGATCCTCGGCCACCGTGAGCATGATGATCCGGGCACCGGGGTCGGCGGACAGCAGTCGGCGCACGGTCTCGACACCGCCGAGGCCGGGCATCCGTACGTCCATCAGAATCAGGTCCGAGCGGTCGGCCCCCCAACGGCGGAGGACCTCCTCGCCATTGGCCGCGGTGGTCACGCGCTCGACGCCGGGCACGGTTGCAACCGCCCGACGGAGCGCCTCTCGGGCAAGCGGGGAGTCGTCGCAGACGAGGACGGAAGTCATGTCCGCCCTCCGCAGCTGATGCGCGTCACCTTGAGCCTCCAGGCTGGTACGTATCGTCACCTGGGCGGTTGGCGAACCCCTCGGACACCTGCCCGAGGACTACCTCTGCCAACCACCTCCGCACACTCAACGACGGTCACTCGAAAGAGTTACGGCTTCGGCGACCGAGTTCAGCACGCTCCGTGAGGAGCCGGATACGCAGACGACTCACTGAGCTGCCGGCATCCGCGCGTGCACCCTATGCCCTATTTGGCTCTGTTTCTTCCATTTTCGCGTTGACTGCGGCTAGATTCGCAATGAGTCATATTTACATCTACTTCGACAGTAGATGTAACGTCGTGAGCACCGAGCCCGATACGCATCGCCTCCGAGGGGACAAGCAATGGCAGATTTCTCCCGCCTCCCGGGCCCGAACGCAGACCTCTGGGACTGGCAGCTGCTGGCCGCCTGCCGCGGCGTGGACAGCTCGCTCTTCTTCCATCCCGAGGGCGAGCGGGGGGCGGCCCGCAGCGCGCGGGAGGCATCGGCGAAGGAGGTCTGCATGCGCTGCCCCGTGCGGGCCCAGTGCGCGGCACATGCGCTGGCCGTCCGCGAGCCCTACGGCGTCTGGGGCGGCCTCACGGAGGACGAACGCGAGGAGCTCATGGGACGGGCCCGGCACCGGATGGTCCCGGCCAGCTCGCTGCCCCGACACGCGACCATGCCGGGCGCCTGACCGACAGCGCCCCACACCATTCGAAGAAACGTTCCTGCACAATGCGCGGGCGACACCGCCCGCGGCGGTCAGCGCCCCGCGGCGTCCGCCAGCTGATCCAGCATCGCCCCGACCGCGGGCACGTGCGCCAGGTCCGGCAGCGTGAGCGCGACGATCTCGCGGTGCACCGGAGGCTCCATCCGCACCGTCGACGCCCCCTTGGGGCGCACCGACTCCAGCGTCAGCTCGGGCAGCGCCGCGACCCCCAGCCCCGCCCCGACCAGCCCGATCACCGCCGGATAGTCGTCGGTGGCGAAGTCGATGCGCGGGGTGAACCCGGCGCGCTCGCACACCTCGACCAGATGCGTGCGGCAGCGCGGGCAGCCCGCGATCCACGGCTCGTGGGCCAGGTCCGCGAAGCACGCGGCACCGGCCTTCGCCAGCCGGTGGCCGTCCGGCACCAGCCCGACCAGCCGGTCCGACAGCACCGGGCGGACCACCAGGTCCTCCCACTCCACCCCGGCGGACGGGTCCGCGCCGGGCACCTCGGGATAGCGGAACGCCAGCGCGATCTCGCACTCGCCGTTGCGCAGCAGCTCGATCGAGCGCGGCGGCTCGGCCTCGTCCAGCGACACCCGGACCCCCGGGTGCGCGGCCCGCATCCTGGCCAGCGCCGTCGGCACCAGCGTCGAGCTGCCCGACGGGAACGACACCAGCCGCACCCGCCCCGAGCGCAGCCCCGCGATGGCCGCGACCTCGTCCTCGGCCGCGCTGAGCCCCGCCAGGATGCCGGCCGCGTGCCGGACCAGCGCCTCACCGGCCTGCGTCAGCCGCATCTCGCGCCCGGTGCGCACCAGCAGCGGGGTGCCGGCGGACTGCTCCAGGGCCTTCATCTGCTGGCTGACCGCGGGCTGGGTGCAGCCCAACTCCCGCGCGGCGGCGGAGAAGGAACCGGTCCGGGCGACGGCGCGCAGCACGCGGAGATGACGGGCTTCGATCACCCTTCGAGCATAAGCGATTCTTGGACAGAACGTGAAAAATAGCCTGAAGGCTTTTGCCGGATGTCCTACTGTGCGCACATGAATGCGACGTTGCTGACCGTGAACATCGGGCGTGCCACCCCCTCCGCCCACAGCTCCGCCGAGGGCGGAACGGGCATCGACAAGCGTCCGGTGGACGGGCCCGTGACGGTGGCCGCCCCCGGCCCCAAGGGCACCGCCGGCAGCGGCCTCGCGGGCGACGCGGTGGTCGACCTGCGCCACCACGGCGGTGACGACCAGGCCGTCTACGCCTACGCCCGCGAGGACCTCGACGACTGGCAGCGGCAACTGGACCGCGAGCTGGCCAACGGCGTCTTCGGCGAGAACCTCACCACCGCCGGCCTGGACGTCACCGACGCCCGGATCGGCGAACGCTGGCGCATCGGCCAGGAGGTGCTGCTGGAGGTCACCTCGCCGCGGATCCCCTGCCGGACGTTCCAGGGCTGGCTGGACGAACGCGGCTGGATCAAGCGGTTCACCCAGGCGGCGGTGCCCGGTGCGTACCTGCGGGTCCTGGAGGCCGGCGAGATCCGCGCCGGCGACACCGTGACGGTCGAGCACCGGCCCGACCACGACGTCACCGTCGCGCTGATGTTCCGTGCCCTCACCACCCGGCGCGAACTGCTGCCGCGACTGCTGGCGGCGGGCGACGCCCTGCACGAAGAGGCCCGGGCGACGGCGACGAAGTACGCGGCGCGGACCGCGAACTGACCCCACGGGGCCCGGGCGACCGGGCCCCGGCGCCGCACCGGCCCGCCCACGCCGGAGGGCACGTGCCGCCCGGCGCGGCGATGCCCCTCGAACCGCGCGGTCGGTCCCGGCCCTACTTCGGGCCGTACTTCCGACCGGTGCGCGAGGTCAGGCCGCCCAGCACACCGCGCGGCGCCAGCTTCACGACGCCCATCAGGGCCTTGTAGCGCGGGTCCGGAACGGACAGCGACTTGCCGCGCGCCAGGTCCTTCATGGCCGCGTCCACGAGCTTGTCCGCGTCCAGCCACATCCAGCCCGGGATGTTGTCCGTGCCCATCCCGGCCCGCTGGTGGAACTCGGTCCGCACGAAGCCCGGGCACAGCGCCATCAGACGCACCCCGCTGCCCGCCAGGTCGCGCGCCGCACCCTGGGTGAACTGCACGACCCACGCCTTGCTCGCGCCGTACGTGCCGCGCGGGACGAACGCCGCGACCGACGCCACATTGACCACGGCGCCGCGCCGGCGCTCGCGCATCCCGCGCACCCCGGCCGTGGTCAGCCGCAGCACCGCCTCGCAGTGCACCTTCAGCATCGTCAACTCGTCGGCCATCGTGACCTCGAGATACTCGCCCTTGTTGCCGAAGCCGGCGTTGTTGACCAGCAGGTCCACCGGGCGCCTGGTGTCGGCCAGGCGCGCCTCGACGGCGGCGATGCCGTCCTCCGTCGCCAGGTCGGCGCTGAGCACCTCCGCCTCGATCCCGTGCCGGTCGTGCAGTTCGGTGGCCTGCTCCCGGAGCCGCTTCTCATCGCGGGCCACCAGCACCACGCTGTGCCCGTCGCTCGCGAGTCGGCGGGCGAATGCGGCGCCGATGCCGGCCGTTGCTCCTGTGATCAATGCAGTCGTCATACCGGAACGGTAGCGGGGGGCCGGCGCTTCCCACGTTGCGGCCGGGGTGGCGTTTGGCTTCCGTCGGTCCGCGGCGGCGGGCCGTGAACGGTCGGGGCCGCCGGCGGGTAGGCACCGACCGCCAGGGGCGGCGGAAGCCGAGCGTCCGCCCCGCCGCGACGCAGGAGGAGTCGAGAGATGCGCCCAGCACTGCTTCTGGCCATGGGGCCGGGTATCGCCGAGCGGTTGTTCGGGGAGCCGCAGCGGGTCCGGCTCGAACGGCTGGCCCGGACGGACTGCCGGCTCGTCGCCCACGAGTTGGCCGCGCCGGGGCCCGCGGTGGCCGCCGCCCTCGCCGAGGCCGAGGTGCTGCTCACCTGCTGGGGCGCCCCGCCGCTGACCGCGGAGGTGCTCGCGGCGGCGCCCCGGCTGCGGGCCGTCGTGCATGCGGCCGGGTCCGTCAAGCAGCTCGTCACCGACGCCTGTTGGGACCGGGGCGTCGCCGTCAGCTCGGCCGCCGCGGTCAATGCGCAGCCGGTCGCCGAGTACACGCTGGCCGCGATCCTGTTCGCCAACAAGCGCGTGCTGCACGCCGCCCACCGCTACCGCGCCCTGCGCGCGCCCCACGACTGGCTGGGCGAACTGGACGGCGCCGGCAACCACGGCCGCACCGTCGGCATCGTCGGCGCCTCCCGGATCGGCCGCCGCGTCCTTGCGCTGCTGCGCCCGTTCGACCTGCGGGTGCTGCTCCACGACCCGTACGTGGACGAGCAGGAGGCGGGGCGGCTGGGGGCCGAGCCGGTGGCGTTGGCGGAGTTGTGCGCGCGCAGCGACGTGGTCAGCGTGCACGCGCCGGAGGTGGCCGCCACCCGGCATCTGATCGGCGCCCGCGAGTTGGCGCTGATGCCGGACGGGGCGACGCTCGTCAACACCTCCCGCGGGTCGCTGGTGGACGAGGCGGCGCTGGTCGCGGAGTTGCGCGGCGGGCGGATCTCGGCCGTGCTCGACGTCACCGAGCCCGAAACCCCGCTCGCCGGCTCACCGTTGTACGACCTGCCGAACGTGCTGCTCACACCGCACGTCGCCGGGTCCATGGGCACCGAGCTGCGGCGGATGGCCGACCATGCCCTCGACGAGGTGGAGCGGTACGCGCGGGGGCTGCCGTTCGCGGATCCGGTGCGGCGGGAGGGGCTGGGGCACTCGGCCTGACGGGTTCCGGGTACGGGCGAGGCCCGGCCCGCTGGGGTGCGGGGCCGGGCCTCGTGGGGTGCCGGCGCGGATGCGGCCGGCGGTTGCGCAGGGGTCAGTGCGCGTGGCCGTGGCCGTGACCGGCGGCGGCAGCCTCTTCCTCTTCCTTCTTCTCGACGACCAGGGTCTCGGTCGTGAGCAGGAGGGAGGCGATGGAGGCGGCGTTCTCCAGGGCGGAGCGGGTGACCTTGACCGGGTCGATGACGCCGGCCTTGACCAGGTCGCCGTACTCGCCGGTGGCGGCGTTGAAGCCGTTGCCCTTGTCGAGCTCGGCCACCTTGGAGGTGATCACGTAGCCCTCCAGACCGGCGTTCTCGGCGATCCAGCGCAGCGGCTCGACGGCGGCGCGGCGGACCACGGCGACACCGGTGGCCTCGTCGCCGTCCTTGCCGAGGTTGCCCTCCAGGACCTTGACGGCGTGGACCAGCGCGGAGCCACCACCGGAGACGATGCCCTCCTCGACCGCGGCGCGGGTCGCGGAGATGGCGTCCTCCAGACGGTGCTTCTTCTCCTTGAGCTCGACCTCGGTGGCCGCGCCGACGCGGATCACGCAGACGCCGCCGGCGAGCTTGGCGAGGCGCTCCTGGAGCTTCTCGCGGTCCCAGTCGGAGTCGGTGGTCTCGATCTCGGCCTTGATCTGGGCGACGCGGCCCGCGACGTCAGCGGAGTTGCCGCCGCCGTCGACGAGGGTGGTGTCGTCCTTGGTGATGGTCACACGGCGGGCGGTGCCCAGCACGTCCAGGCCGACCTGGTCGAGCTTGAGGCCGACCTCCTCGGCGACGACGGTGCCGCCGGTGAGGGTGGCCATGTCGCCGAGCATCGCCTTGCGGCGGTCGCCGAAGCCGGGGGCCTTGACGGCCACCGCGTTGAAGGTGCCGCGGATCTTGTTGACGACGAGGGTGGACAGGGCCTCGCCCTCGACGTCCTCGGCGATGATCAGCAGCGGCTTGGAGGCGTTCGCCTGGATGATCTTCTCAAGCAGCGGCAGAAGGTCCTGGATGGAGGAGATCTTGCCCTGGTGGATCAGGATGTAGGGGTCGTCGAGGACGGCCTCCATGCGCTCCTGGTCGGTGACCATGTACGGCGACAGGTAGCCCTTGTCGAAGGCCATGCCCTCGGTGAAGTCCAGCTCCAGACCGAAGGTGTTGGACTCCTCGACGGTGATCACACCGTCCTTGCCGACCTTGTCCATGGCCTCGGCGATCAGCTCGCCGACCTGCGGGTCCTGGGCGGACAGCGCGGCGACGGCGGCGATGTCGGACTTGTCGTCGATCGGGCGGGCGGTCGCCAGCAGCTCGTCGGAGACGGCCTTGACGGCGGCGTCGATGCCCTTCTTCAGGGCGGCCGGGGAGGCGCCGGCGGCGACGTTGCGCAGGCCCTCGCGGACGAGCGCCTGGGCCAGCACGGTGGCGGTGGTGGTGCCGTCACCCGCGATGTCGTTGGTCTTGGTCGCCACCTCCTTGACGAGCTGGGCGCCCAGGTTCTCGTACGGGTCCTCGACCTCGACCTCGCGGGCGATGGTGACACCGTCGTTGGTGATGGTCGGGGCACCGAACTTCTTGTCGATGACGACGTTGCGGCCCTTGGGGCCGATGGTGACCTTGACGGTGTCGGCCAGCTTGTTGACGCCGCGCTCAAGGGCGCGACGGGCGTCCTCGTCGAACTTCAGGATCTTCGCCATGGCTGCTTCAAGTCCTCTCGTTGCGATCGTCGGCCTCGCCGCCGTGACCGCTCTCGCTCAAACGAACTGCGCCCCTGCCCCGGGTCGATGAGAACGCGGGAACCAGGGGCGCAGATCAGGGCAAATCTGGGTGACTTACTTCTCGACGATCGCGAGCACATCGCGAGCCGAGAGGACGAGGTACTCCTCGCCGCTGTACTTCACCTCGGTGCCGCCGTACTTGCTGTAGAGCACGACGTCGCCGACCTTGACGTCGAGCTCGACGCGCTTGCCGTCCTCGAAGCGACCCGGACCGATCGCCAGGACGACGCCCTCCTGGGGCTTCTCCTTCGCGGTGTCCGGAATGACCAGGCCGGAGGCCGTGGTCTGCTCGGCGTCGAGCGGCTGGACCACGATGCGGTCCTCAAGCGGCTTGATGGCAACCTTGGAACTGGCGGTCGTCACGATCCGACCTCCCCCTTCGGAGATCTCACGGGGTTAACTGTCTGAGGTGGCGACCAGGTGGATCCGTCGTCGCGGGTGCCGGACCTGCCCGTCGCTGTGTTGGCACTCCCCGAGGGAGAGTGCCAACGCTGAGACTATGACGCGGTTAGCACTCGGTCAAGCGGAGTGCCAGCGCGCCGTATACGCGTACCGTGTCTGCTGCCGGTGGCCGGGGGTGGAGTCGGACACACCTGCCGGCCGACGGCAACCGCGCCCGCGACCGGCCCGTCTTGCCCCTGGGACCGCTGGCCACCGGGCCACGACCCGGCCGCCCCGCGGCCCTGACCCATCGATCGCGGAGGAACAGTGCGCGGACTGACCAGCGCTTCCCGGAATCCCGGGGGACCGGAGAGCGACGCCGAGCGCACCATGACGTTCGCCGCGCTGGCCCACGCGCCGAACCGTCGGCGCACCGAAGCCTGGCTGCTCGGGTTCGTCGTCTTCATCACCGTCTTCGGCTACGCCTACACCGAGCTGTCGATGAAGGGGCAGCTCCCCGGCGGGCTGGCCGGCTTCGCGGTGAGCGTCTTCTTCATCGCGCTGGTGCCGCACCTGGTCGTCCGCCGGTTCGCGCCGCGCGCCGATCCGCTGATCCTGCCGGTGGCGACACTGCTGACCGGGATCGGGCTGGTGCTGCTGCACCGGCTGGACATCACCTACGCGGAGAAGCCCCGGCTGCACATCGCCCAGGCCGCGACCGGGCAGTTGGTGTGGACGGTCATCGGGGTGGCGGTCTGCATCGCGATCCTGATGGTGCTGCGCGACCACCGGCTGCTCCAGCGCTACATCTACCTGACGATGGCGGTCGCGCTGGTCATGCTGATGGCGCCGGCGTTCTTCGGCGCGGACAAGTTCGGCGCCAAGCGCTGGATCATGCTCGGGCCGCTGTCGCTCCAGCCCGGCGAGTTCGTGAAGATCATGATCGTGGTGTTCTTCGCGGGCTACCTCACGGTCAACCGCGATGCGCTGGCGCTGTCCGGGCGCCGGGTGATGGGCATGCAGCTCCCGCCGGGGCGACAGCTCGGGCCGATCGCCACGATCTGGGTGATCAGCCTGCTGGTGCTGGTCTTCGAGCGCGACCTGGGCACCTCGCTGATCTTCTTCGGCGTCTTCGTGATCATGCTCTACATGGCCACCGAGCGCACCAGCTGGGTGGTCTGCGGCCTGCTCATGGCCGTGGTCGGCGCCGGCGTCGTCGGCTCGACCGAACCACACGTCAAGGGCCGTGTGATGGCCTGGCTGCACCCGATGGACATCTTCCTGCCGGAGAACAAGCGGCCGCCGGGCCTGATCTCCGACCAGGCGGCACAGGCGCTGTTCAGCTTCGGCAGCGGCGGGATAGGCGGCTCCGGGCTCGGCCAGGGCCACCCCGAGCTGATCGGATTCGCCGGCAACAGCGACTTCATCCTCACCACCGTCGGCGAGGAACTGGGACTGGCCGGCGTGATGGCCGTCCTGCTGCTGTACGCACTGCTGGCCCAGCGCGGGATGCGGGTGGGGCTGACCGCCCGCGACCCGTTCGGCAAACTGCTGGCGGTCGGGCTCTCCGGCGCGCTGCTGCTCCAGGTCTTCGTCGTCACCGGCGGCGTCACCGGCCTGATCCCGCTGACCGGCAAGGCGCTGCCGTTCCTCGCGGCGGGCGGCTCGTCGATGGTCGCGAACTGGGTGATGGTGGCGGTGCTGCTGCGGGTCAGCGACAGCGCCCAGCGGCGCCGGGAGCCGGTCCGCCCGTCCCCGGAGCGGCCGGACGCGGACGCGACCCAGCGGGTGCCGCGGATCAGCGGGCCGCCCGCGCCCGGGGCCTGACGGCGCCGCTCCGCCGACCGGCCCGCGGGACCGTCCGCGGGCCGGCCCACCGGCTGGCCCACAATGGTGCGGGTGACCGACCTCGACACCTTCTCCGCGCTGCTCGCCCCCGAGGGCCAGGAACTGCTGGCCCTCCTACGGGACCACGACCCGGCGGACGAGCTGGCGACCGCCACCCGGCTCCGCCGCGACCATCCCGCACCGCTGGTCTCCGCCGCCCTCGGGCAGGCCCGGCTGCGACAGCGGGCCGCCGCGAAGTTCGGCGCGGACGCCGCGCGGATGTACTTCACCCCCAACGGCGTCGAGCAGTCCACCCGCACCTCGGTCGCCGCCCACCGCGCCGCCCGGCTCGCCGCGGCCGGCGTGCGGACCCTGGCCGACCTGTGCTGCGGGATCGGCGGCGACGCGCTCGCGCTGGCCCGGGCCGGGATCCGGGTGCTGGCCGTGGACCGCGACCCGCTGGCCTGCGCGGCGGCCCGGGCCAACGCCGAGGCGCTGGGGCTGGCGGACCTCATCGAGGTGCGGTGCGCGGACGTCACCGAGGTCGACACCGCCGGGTACGACGCGGTGTTCGTGGATCCGGCGCGGCGCAAGGGGGTGCGCGGTGGCCGAATTTTTGATCCGGAGGCGTACGCGCCGCCGCTGTCCTGGGCGGTCGGGGCGGCCCGTTCGGCGCCGTGCGCGGCGTTGAAGATCGCGCCCGGGGTGCCGCACGAGGCGCTGCCCGAGGACGCCGAGACGGAGTGGATCTCCGACGCGGGGGACGTGAAGGAGGCCGTGCTGTGGTTCGGCACCGGCCGGGGCGGCGCCCACCGGGCCACCCTGCTGCCGGCCGGCGACTCCCTGGTCGGCGCCGGCCTCCCGGACCCCGAGCCGGGGCCGGTGGGCGACTGGCTCTACGAGCCCGACGGCGCGGTGATCCGCGCCCATCTGGTCGCCGACGTCGCGGAGCAGGTCGGCGGGCGGCTGATCGACCCGACCATCGCGTATGTGACGGCGGACCGGCTGACGCCGACGCCGTACGCCACCGCCTACGCGATCACCGATGTGCTGCCCTTCAACGTCAAGAAGCTGAAGGCGCTGCTGCGGGAGCGCGAGGTGGGCGTCGCGGTGATCAAGAAGCGCGGGTCCGCGGTGGAGCCCGAGGAACTGCGCCGCAAGCTCAAGCTCGCCGGGCCGCACACCTGCACGGTCTTCCTCACCCGGGTCGCGGGGGCGCCCACGATGCTGCTGGGCCACCCCGCGGTGCAGGGCGCCTGACGCCGAGCGCTAGCCCAGGTCGGTCAGATCCTCGGCGTAGACCTGGGAGAGCGGCTGCGGGCCCACGTACTGCTGGCAGGCGCACGGCCGGGCCTCGTAGCGGGCGGGCCGCTGGTCCGCGTCCCAGGCGACGGCGGTCCGCACCAGCTCATGACACTTGCCCTGTTTGTCATGCTTGGCGAGGTGGTGCTCGCAGCCGCAGACGGGGGTCGGCGGCCGGTCCGCCGCCTCCAGGGCCAGGCGCTCCTCGCGGCGGGCCTCGATGAGGGCGAGCTTGCGCTTGTGGCGCGTCTTGAGCGCCTTGCGGACCGTGCCGCGCACCGCGGTGCCGGCGTAGATGGCCGGCCCGGCCAGGAAGAAGAGATACCACCAGTCCATCGCGCGTCCCCCGTCGTCCCCCGTGTGCGAACGGGGCGGTCGACCCGCGCCCCGGCCACCAGGATAGAGCGTCGCGCGACGCCTCCCACCAGCCGGAACGCCTACGGCCGGAACGCCTACGAGTAGAGGTTGTCCTTGCTCAACTCGTGGAAGTGGTCGTGGTCGTGCGCGTGCCCGTGGGTGTGGGCGTGCGGGTCCGGGACGTGGGTCTCGGTGACCGGCAGCGAGGAGTCCGCGGAGAGGTCCCAGGCGGACGCCGGGCGGTTGCGGGCCACCATCTCGGCGCCCAGCGCCGCCACCATCGCCCCGTTGTCGGTGCACAGCTTGGGGCGCGGCACCCGCAGCCGGATGCCGGCGTCCTCGCAGCGGCGCTCGGCCATCGCCCGCAGCCGGGAGTTGGCCGCCACCCCGCCGCCGATCATCAGGTGGTCCACGCCGTTGTCCTTGCAGGCCCGGACGGCCTTGCGGGTCAGGACGTCGACGACCGCCTCCTGGAAGGACGCCGAGACGTCCGCGACCGGCACCTCCTCGCCGGCCGCCCGCTTGGCCTCGATCCAGCGGGCCACCGCGGTCTTCAGGCCGGAGAAGGAGAAGTCGTAGAGGGGATCGCGGGGGCCGGTCAGCCCGCGCGGGAAGCGGATCGCTTCCGGGTCGCCCTCGCGGGCCATCCGGTCGATGACCGGGCCGCCGGGGAAGCCGAGGTGGAGTACCCGCGCCACCTTGTCGAACGCCTCGCCGGCGGCGTCGTCGATGGTCGCGCCGAGCGGGCGGACGTCGGAGGTGATGTCCGGGGCCAGCAGCAGCGACGAGTGGCCGCCGCTGACCAGCAGCGCCATCGTCGGCTCCGGCAGCGGACCGTGCTCCAGCTGGTCCACGCAGATGTGCGAGGCGAGGTGGTTGACGCCGTAGAGCGGCTTGCCGAGGGCGTAGGCGTACGCCTTGGCGGCCGAGACGCCCACCAGCAGGGCGCCCGCCAGGCCGGGGCCCGCGGTGACCGCGATGCCGTCCAGGTCGGAGGCGGCGACCCCGGCGTCCTTCAGCGCGCGCTGGATGGTGGGGACCATCGCCTCCAGATGGGCGCGGGAGGCCACCTCGGGCACCACTCCGCCGAAGCGGGCGTGCTCGTCGACGCTGGAGGCGACCGCGTCGGCCAGGAGGGTGTGGCCGCGGACGACGCCGACACCGGTCTCGTCGCAGGAGGTCTCGATACCGAGGACGAGCGGTCCACCGCGGGAGTCAGCCATGTTCACGTTCCTTGTACGGAGGGTGCTTCGGAGGAGGTCTGGGAGGGGCGGCGCATCACCAGTGCGTCGACGTTGCCGGGCTGGTAGTAGCCGCGGCGGAAGCCGATCGGCTCGAAGCCGAAGCGCTCGTAGAGGCGCTGCGCGCGGGTGTTGTCGACCCGCACCTCCAACAGCACCTCCTGGCATTCGAAGTCGGTCGCGGTGGCGAGCAGCGCGGACAGCAGCCGGGTGCCGAGGCCGCTGCCCCACTGGTCGCGGGCGGTGGCGATGGTCTGCACGTCGCCGGTGCCGTCGATCGCGGCCAGCCCGCCGTAGCCGACGATCCGGCCGGCCCGCCCGTCGTCCGTCGAACGCCCCTCATCGGCACCGCCGCGCGGCACCTCCAACTCGGCGACGAGGTAGCGGCGGGTGGCCAGCGGGCCGCGGGCGTGCGCGAGTTCGGACCAGAACATCCCCGGCGACCAGGCGTCCTCGGGGAAGAGGTCACGCTCCAGCTCCAGCACGGGGTCCAGGTCCCACCAGCGCATCTCCCGCAGCACGACGGACGGCCCGGTCGCCTCGGGTCGGCCGCTCACTGGGGAGTGACCACCTTGTAGTTGGCCGGTACCTGGGCGTCGGGGCGGCGCAGGTACAGCGGTCGCGGCGGCAGCAGCTCCTCGCCGGCGGCCAGCTTCCGCGCGGCGAGCTCGGCCAGCGCGGCGGCGGACTGGTGCTCGGGCCCGTCCCGCCGGACGCCGGTGAAGACGGTGTCGTAGAGCAGCGCGCCGGCGCCCACGGCGGGGACCCCGGCGACCTCGTCGGCGATCTCGGCGGGGCGGTCCACGGCCGGCTCGGTCAGCCGGTCCGGGGGGAGGTCGGGCGACGGGCGGGCCGCGTAGCGCGCCCAGTAGACCTCCTTGCGGCGGGCGTCGGTGGCCACGACGAAGGGTTCGGTCAGACCGGAGGCGTGGGCGATGCCGTCCAGCGAGCACAGGCCGTGGACCGGGACGTCCAGCGCCGCCCCGAAGGTGGTGGCCGTCACCAGCCCCACCCGCAGCCCGGTGTACGGGCCGGGTCCGACGCCGACCACGATGTCGGTGACCTCGGCGAGCTTGCGCCCGGCCTCGGCCAGCACCCGGTCGACGGCGGGCAGCAGCAGTTCGCCGTGCCGGCGCGCGTCCACGTCCCCGGCGGCGGCGAGGGTGCGGGAGCCGTCGTGGAGCGCGACGGTGACGGCGGGGGTGGCGGTGTCAAGAGCTAGCAGCAGCACGCCTTCAAGACTACGGCGCGGCCGGCGGTGCCCGGCGCGGTGCTACCGTCGATCCGCAGCCAGCCCGGTCAGCACGACAGCCAGCAGCCTCCCGCCCCCGGGCGAGGAGCGTACGGAAAGGTGGCACCGCGGTGCCCGCTAAGAGCAGCACGATCGTCACCGGTCTCACCGCGGCCGCCCTGGTCGCGATCGGCGTGCTGGGCTACCAGGCGTCCGCCTCCGCCGCCGATCCGCTCGCCCCGGTCCGGGGCGACGCCCGGGCGGCCGACAAGAAGCCGGACGCCCGCGACCAGCACGACAAGAAGGACAAGCCGCCGGCCCCGGTGCCGGTCCCGGCGCAGTCCGGCGCCGGCAAGCGCGTGGTCTACGCGCTGGACGCCAAGCGGGTCTGGCTGGTGGGCGCGAACGGCACGGCGCAGCGGACGTTCACGGTGACGCCGAGCACGGTGCACCCGGCGCCGGGGACGTACCCGGTCAGCTCGCGGTCGGTGAGCGTGACCGGCTCGGACGGGGTGGCGATCGAGCACGTGGTGCGGTTCGCCGGCGTCGACGGGGTGGCCATCGGCTTCAGCGCGGCGGTCGACGGCTCCACGCCCACGCCGAGCGGGGCGAGCGGGAAGAAGACCGGCGGCATCCGGGAGTCGCGCGAGGACGGCGCGGCACTGTGGGACTTCGCGGTGCGCGGTGTGAAGGTCGTCGTCGTCCCCTGAGCCCGCCGGGCCCGGCCGCTTCGCCCCTGTGGGTTACGCGGCGTCGCGCCCCGGAGTGGACGCCCGCCCCTCGGGCCCATCGCCGCCCGCCCCGCCCGTTCGCCCGGCTTCGGTGTCCTCGGTCCGCTCCTGCGCGCCGTTGCGCTGCTGTGCGCGGGGTTCCGCCGCGGTGTCCGGCGGTGTGGAGACGGCGCTGGCCGCGGCGCAGGCCGCGAGGAGTTCGTTCATCGTCGGCGGCGCCTTCCGCGCGTCCTGTTCGGCGCGCCCGGCCGCCGCGACGGGGGTGGCCCCGCGCCGTTCGGTCGTGGGCTGGTGGGGGGACATGGACGCCTCCCGGGCTCCTGGGGCAAGCGACAGGGGTTAGGGTCTACTTAGGTACACCTAACCAGGGCTCTCCCACCCATGTGACCACGCCTGACACCGCCGACGCAACATCTTGCCGACGGCTTGTCGGAAACTACCGCCCCACACCGCCCGATAGGGGCCCTTTTGCGCCCTTTCGTCAGCAGATCTCCAGGTCCGGAAGCCCGGCGTCCGCCCAGCGCCCACCGATCCCGGTGACCGTCACCTCGCGGACGTCGTCCACGTCCTCCTCCGGGTGCCCGTCCACGCCACCCGGCTCCGACAGGAGGTCCGCGCCGTCCCCTCCCACGGCCCGGCCGATGACGACGTGCAGCCGGTCCTCCGCCAGCTCCTCGACCTTGCCGTCGCCCCACTCGACGACCACCACCGACTCCGGCAGCGAGACGTCGAGGTCCAGGTCCTCCATCTCGTCCAGGCCGCCGTCGAGGCGGTACGCGTCGACGTGCACCAGCGCCGGGCCACCGGTCAGCGACGGGTGCACCCGGGCGATGACGAAGGTCGGCGAGGTCACGGCGCCCCGCACGCCCAGGGCCTCGCCCAGACCGCGGGTCAGCGTGGTCTTCCCCGCACCCAGCTCACCGCTGAGCAGCACCAGGTCGCCGGGGCGCAGCAGCGGCGCCAACCGGCGGCCCAACTCCTGCATCTGATCGGGGGACTTGACGGTTACGCGGGCAGTCGCGCCAGTGGTGCTCATGCCGCAAATGGTACGGCCCGGACGGGGCGGCGGTCCCGCACCGAGCCCGGGACCGCCGCCCGGGGCCGGCTCAGGCCCGCGCGGTGCGCGACCGGCGGGCCGCCGCGCCCGCCCGTTCCACCAGCGCCACCAGGTGGTCGTTGACCAGCTCGGGCCGCTCCAGCATCACCAGGTGCCCGGCGTCCGGCACGCACACCAGCTCGGCGTCCGGCAGCACCTCGGCGATGGTCCGGCTGTGCTCGGCCGGGGTGATCAGGTCCTCCTCGCCGGCGAGCACCAGCGCGGGCACCGCGTCGTACGCCACCAGCGCCTCGGTCTTGTCATGGACCGCGAACGCCGGGAAGAACTCGGCGACCACATCGATCGGGGTCGCCTCGATCAGCCGCTCCCCGAACCGCGCGATCGCCGGATCCACGTCATCGGACCCGAACGAATAGCGCTTGATCAGCCCCGCGAACAGATCGGCGGTGGCCCGCCGCCCGCGCTCGACGATCTCGCTCTGCCGGCCCAGCGCCTTGAGCACCCCCGGCGCCAGCCAGTGGAACGCCTTGGAGCCCATCGACGGCAGCCCGAACCCGACCTCGCTCAGCCGGCCCGCGGACGTCCCGATCAGCGCCACGCCGACCACCCGCTCCGCGACGTACTCGGGGAACTGGTCGGCCAGCGCCATCACCGTCATCCCGCCCATGGAGTGCCCGACCAGCACGATCGGCCCCTCGGGCACCGCGGCGTCCAGCACCGCCTTCAGGTCCCGGCCCAGCAGGTCGATGGTGACCGGCTCGGTCCCGTCGACCTGTCCGTGGCCGCGGGCCGAGCGGCCGTGGCTGCGCTGGTCCCAGTGGACGGTACGGAGCGCGCCGCGCAGCGCGGCCCGCTGGAAGTGCCAGGAGTCCTGGCTGAGGCAGTAGCCGTGGCTGAAGACGACCGTGGGCGCCGGGGAGCGCCGCCCCAGGGCCGCCGTGAGCCGCTTGTGCAGCCCGCTCCGGGCGTCCTGGGCGGCCCGCGCCTCCTTGCCCACGCGGCCGCCCGCGGTGCCGTTCACGGCCGTCCTGCCGCCCTTGGTCCGCTTGGCGGCCGGGCCGTCCACCACCTCGTCGACCTCGTAGTACAGCTCGGTCCCGTCCTCGGCGATCGCCGCACCCGGGGTGCCGCGCAGCGTGCCGTACGGGCCGGCCGCGTCCAGCGCCAGCCGGGCCCGGCGGCGCATCCCGCGGCCGACCGTCAGACGCTCTATGGCCACCCCGGCCGCCGCGCCCGCCGCGACCACGCCGATCGCCAGGCCCGCGACGCCCGCGTGGCGGCCCGCCCGGGCCCAGTTCCCGGCCGCCTCCGCGGCCGTCTCCACGGCCTGCGCGGCGGCCTCCGTGCCGTCGGTCATGCCACACCCCCCGTCAGCGCCGTGTCCTCCGTGGGCCGGTCCGGCACCTCGCTGTCCACATAGACGCGCGGCACCCGCTTCCCGATCCGGGTGACGATCTCGTACCCGATCGTCCCGGCCGCCCGCGCCCAGTCCTCCGCGCTCGGCTCGCCCTGGTCGCCGGGCCCGAACAGCACCGCGGGCTCGCCGGCCTCGGCGTGGTCCCCGCCCAGATCGACGACGAACTGGTCCATCGCGACCCGCCCCGCGACCGTCCGCCACTTCCCGGCGACCAACACCGGCCCCGTCCCCGAGGCGTGCCGCGGGATGCCGTCGGCGTACCCCAGCGGGACCAGCGCCAGGGTCGTCTCCCCCGGCGTCGTGTAGTGGTGCCCGTACGACACCCCGTGCCCGCCCGGCACCCGCTTGACCGACGCCAGCGACGCCTCCAGCGTCATCGCCTGCCGCAGCCCGAAGTCCTCCGGCGTCCCCACCTCGGGGCTGGGCGACACGCCGTAGATCCCGATCCCCGTCCGCACCAGGTCGAAGTGGGCCTCGGGGAGGGTGAGCAGCGCCGGGGTGTTGGCGATGTGCCGCACCTCCGGACGCAGCCCGGCCGCCTCGGCGACCGCCAGCGCCCGGCGGAACTCCGCCAGCTGGGCGGCGATCGACGGGTGCCCGGGCTCGTCGGCACAGGCGAAGTGCGACCAGACACCGGTGACCGCGAGCACGCCCTCCGCCTCGGCGGCGCGGGCGGCGGCGGTCAGCTCCGTCCAGTCCGCCGGCTGGCAGCCGTTGCGCCCCAGACCGGTGTCGATCTTGAGCTGGACGCGGGCGACCCGGCCGCGGTCGCGGGCCGCGGCCACCACCTCCCGCAGCGCCCACATACCGCTCACCGAGACATCGACGTCCTGCTCGATCGCCTGGCCCCAGGGCCCGCCCGGCGTCCACAGCCAACACAGCAGACGGCCGGTGTCCCCGGCCGCACGCAGCGCCAACGCCTCCTCGGGGAGCGCCACGCCCAGCCAGGGCGCACCGGCCTCGCGAGCGGCGCGGGCACAGCGGATCGCGCCGTGTCCGTAGGCGTCGGACTTGACGACGGCCATCAGCTGCGCACGGGGGGCGAGGCTCCGCAGTGCATGGACGTTCGACCGCACGGCGGCGAGGTCAATGACGGCACGGGCTCGCTTCGCTGTCTCGTTCATCTCCCTCAGTGTCGCAGGCGAGGCGCCGCGCCGGCCGCCTTCCCACGTTGTGGTGAGGGTGGGGTTCGCATTCCACCGGACACCGACGCCCCGGCGTGCGCGCCGCCGCGACCGCCCCCACCTGCGCCGTCGACGGGCATCCGCCGACGGGGCCGAGCCGGACACAGGCACGCGTGACACCCGCCCCCGGCGGGGCGGCAGACGGACCACCAGCCCCCACGAGGATCGGGTAAAAGTGTGGAACCTTCACAAATCGCCAACCCTGCCACGGCGGCGCGGGCGATCCGTGTCCGTCCGGGTCCGGCGGCGTCAACGGCCGCTACGACACCACGTTCTCCCAGGCCGCCCCCAACGCCCCGGCCACCTCCGACGCCACGATCGGCTCGCCCCGCGGCCCCGCCGCGTGCCGGCCCGCGAGCCCGTGGAGGTAGGCGCCCACCGAGCCCGCGTCCCGCGGCGCGAGGCCCGCGGCCAGCAGCGCCCCGGTGAGGCCGGAGAGCACGTCCCCGCTGCCGGCCGTCGCCAACCACCCCGTCCCGGTGGGGTTGACCCGCACCGGAACCCCGGCGTCCGGATCCGCCACCAACGTCGTCGAGCCCTTCAGCAGCACCGTCGCCCCGTACCGCCCCGCCAACTCCCGCACGGCGTCCAGCCGCGCCGCCTCGACCTCCTCGCGCCCGCGCCCCAGCAGCGCCGCCGCCTCCCCCGCGTGCGGCGTCAGCAGGGTCCCGGCCGCCCGCCGCCGCACCCGATCGGGCGTCAGGAAGCGGAGCCCGTCCGCGTCCACCAGCACCGGGACGTCCGCCGACAGCACGTCCTCCAGCCCCTCCGACTCGTCACCGAGACCGGGCCCGATGACCCACGACTGGACCCGGCCCGCCTTCCCCGGCGGCCCGGTGTGCACCAGGGTCTCCGGGAACCGCGCCAGCACCGCCTCGACCGCCGGCCCCACGTACCGCACCGCCCCGGCGCCGCCCCGCAGCGCGCCGGCCACCGCCAGCACCGCCGCCCCCGGATAGCGCGCCGACCCAGCGACCACCCCGACCACCCCGCGCCGGTACTTGTCGCTCTCGGCGGCCGGCCGCGGCAGCAGCTCCGCCACGTCCGCGTGCTGCAGCGCCTCCGCGTCGGCGGTGGCCGGCGGGCGCAGGCCGATGTCCACCAGGCGGAGCGCGCCGGCCCGTTCGCGCGCCGGGTCGATCAGCAGGCCCGGCTTGTACGCGCCGAACGTGACGGTCGCGTCCGCCCGTACGGCGTCACCGGCCACCTCGCCGGTGTCGGCGTCCACCCCGCTCGGCAGATCGACGGCCACCACGATCGCCGCCTCCCGCGCCGCGCCGGCGAGCCGGGCGGCCTCCGGGCGCAGCCCGCCCCGGCCGCCGATGCCGACGATGCCGTCCACCACCAGGTCGGCCCGCCCGATGTCGCGGAGCGGATCGGCCGAGACCCGGCCACCGGCCGCGCGCAGGGCCGCCAGACCGCCGGCGTGGGCCCGTTCGGGCGAGAGCAGCACGGCGACCACCCCGGCGCCGCGGCGGGCCAGCCGGGCACCGGCGTGGAGCGCGTCCCCGCCGTTGTCGCCGCTGCCCACCAGCAGCACCACCCGGGAGCCGTACACCCGGCCCAGCAACTCGGCGCAGGCGACGGCGAGTCCGGCCGCCGCCCGCTGCATCAGGGCCCCCTCGGGCAAACGGGCCATCAGTTCCTGCTCGGCGGCCCGCACGGTCTGAACGCTGTAGGCAGTCCTCATGCGGCCAGTGTCACACCGGGACGGGGCGGCGGGGCGGCGGCGCGGAGCGGCCCGCCTCCGGAGGAGACGGGCCGGGGCGCCCCGCCCTACCCCTCGGCGATCACCACCGCCGAGGCGACGCCCGCGTCATGACTGAGCGACACATGCCAGTTCTGCACGCCGAGTTCCGCGGCGCGGGCGGCGACCGTGCCGCGCACCCGCAGCCGCGGCTGGCCGCTGTCCTCGACGTACACCTCGGCGTCCGTCCAGTGCAGGCCGCCCGGCGCGCCCAGCGCCTTGGCCACCGCCTCCTTGGCGGCGAACCGGGCGGCCAGGGAGGCGATGCCCCGCCGCTCGCCGCTCGGCAGCGTCAACTCCGTCTCGATGAACAGCCGGTGCGCCAGCTCCGGCGTCCGCCGCAGCGCCGCCTCGAACCGGTCGATCTCCGCGACGTCGATCCCGACCCCGATGATCACCCGATCACTCCACCGTGACGGACTTGGCGAGGTTGCGCGGCTGGTCGACCTCGTTGCCGCGGGCGGTGGCCAGCTCGCACGCGAACACCTGGAGCGGCACCGAGGACACCAGCGGTTGCAGCAGCACCGGCGTCCGCGGGATCCGCACGAGGTGGTCGGCGTACGGGACCACCGCCTCGTCGCCCTCCTCGGCGATCACGATGGTGCGGGCGCCGCGGGCCCGGATCTCCTGGATGTTGGAGACGATCTTGTCGTGCAGGACGGACCGGCCGCGCGGCGAGGGGACGACCACGACGACCGGGAGGTCCTCCTCGATCAGCGCGATCGGGCCGTGCTTGAGCTCGCCGGCGGCGAACCCCTCGGCATGCATGTACGCCAGTTCCTTGAGCTTGAGCGCGCCCTCCAGCGCCACCGGGTAGCCCACGTGGCGCCCCAGGAACAGCACGGTGTTCTTGTCCACGAGCGAACGGGCCAGCTCGCGGACCGGCTCCATGGTGCCCAGGACCTGCTGCACCTGCGTGCCGATGGCGGCGAGTTCGCGCACCACGTCCCGGATCTCGTCGCCCCACTTGGTGCCGCGCACCTGCCCGAGGTACAGCGCGACCAGGTAGACCGCGACGAGCTGGGTCAGGAACGCCTTGGTGGACGCCACCGCGACCTCCGGCCCGGCGTGCGTGTAGAGCACCGCGTCGGACTCGCGGGGGATCGTCGAGCCGTTGGTGTTGCAGATGGCGAGCACCCGCGCGCCCTGCTCACGGGCGTGCCGCAGCGCCATCAGGGTGTCCATGGTCTCGCCGGACTGGCTGATGGCGATCACCAGCGTGCGGTGGTCCAGGATCGGGTCGCGGTAGCGGAACTCGCTGGCCAACTCGGTCTCGCAGGGGATCCGCGTCCAGTGCTCGATGGCGTACTTGGCGATCATCCCGGCGTGGTAGGCGGTGCCGCACGCCACGATGACGACCTTGCTGACCTCCCGCAGCACCGCCGGCGGGATCCGCACCTCGTCCAGCGAGAGCACCCCGGCCGCGTCGACCCGGCCCAGCAGGGTGTCCGCGACCGCCTTCGGCTGCTCGGCGATCTCCTTGAGCATGAAGTAGTCGTAGCCGCCCTTCTCGGCGGCCGACGCGTCCCAGTCGACGTGGTAGTGGCGGACCTCCGCGGGCGCACCGTCGAAGTCGGTGACCGTCACCCCGTCCCGGCGCAGCTCGACGACCTGGTCCTGGCCGAGCTCGACGGCCTCCCGGGTGTACGCGATGAACGCCGCCACGTCCGAGGCCAGGAACGCCTCGTCCTCACCGAGGCCCACCACCAGCGGGGAGTTGCGGCGGGCCCCGACGACCACGTCCGGCACGTCGGCGTGCACCGCGACGAGGGTGAACGCCCCCTCCAGCCGCCGGCACACCTGCCGCATCGCCTCGGCCAGCTCGCCGCACGAGGAGTACTCCTCGGCCAGCAGGTGCGCGACCACCTCGGTGTCCGTCTCGGACGTCAACTCATGGCCGCGGTCGGCGAGTTCGGCGCGCAGCGCGGCGAAGTTCTCGATGATGCCGTTGTGCACGACGGAAACCCGGCCGGCGTTGTCCAGGTGCGGGTGGGCGTTGGCGTCCGTCGGACCGCCGTGCGTCGCCCACCGGGTGTGGCCGATGCCCACCGTGCCCGTGGGCAGCGGCCGGTCGGCCAGCTCCTTCTCCAGATTGGCCAGCTTGCCGGCCTTCTTCGCCGCCGCCAGCCCGCCGTCGGCCAGCACCGCCACCCCGGCCGAGTCGTAGCCCCGGTACTCCAGCCGCTTCAGCCCGGCCAGCACCACCTCAAGGGCGCTCTGCCCGCCCACGTATCCCACGATTCCGCACATGGAGGCAGCCTAGGGCCTGCCGTCACCTTCCCGTCGTCGCCCGGAGCGGCCCCGCGGCGTCCGAGCCCGCTCAGTACCCGCGGGCTATCCGTTCCTGTGCCTCCCGGACCCGTTCGCGGAGTTCCGCGTCGGCCTCCGGGTCGGCGCCCGGCTCACGGCGCTCCAGGAAGTCCGTCAGGTCCTCGCCGAGATCCTCCTCCGGCAGTTCCTCGGCCAGCTCGGCGTGCACGCGGGCCGCGAAGGCGTCCGCCGCGGCCCGCGCGCCGGCCGCCTTGATCCGACGTTCCCTGGCCCGCTCGCGCAGCAGTTCCACCAGGCGTGCTCGCACGCCACCCCCCTGTGTCTCCACGGCGCGCTCCCCTGGCGCCGCCCCCGTCACCGACCGTACCGGGCACCGCGCCGCCGGGCACAGAAACGCCGGTCCGGCCGTACCGGGCGCGGCACCGCCACCCCGCCGCCCGGCGCCGGGTCCCGCCGCGGACAATGGGGCCCGTGCCCCAGACGACGGATTCGCCGCAACGACGCCGCACCGACAGCTCGCCGTACGTCGACCTGACGCGCGCGGAGTGGAGCGCCCTGCGGGAGAAGACCCCGCTGCCGCTGACCGCCGAGGAGGTCGAACGGCTCCGCGGCCTGGGCGACGTCATCGATCTCGACGAGGTGCGCGACGTCTACCTCCCGCTGTCCCGGCTGCTCAACCTGTACGTCGGCGCCACCAGCAACCTGCGCGGCGCGCTCAACACCTTCCTGGACGACACCGGCAACGGCCACGGCTCGCAGCCCGGCACGCCCTTCGTCATAGGCGTCGCCGGCAGCGTCGCGGTCGGCAAGTCCACCACCGCCCGGCTGCTCCAGGCGCTGCTGGCCCGCTGGCCGGAGCACCCGCGCGTCGAGCTGGTCACCACCGACGGCTTCCTGTTCCCCAACGCCGAGCTGCACCGGCGGGGGCTGATGTCCCGCAAGGGCTTCCCGGAGTCCTACGACCGCCGGGCGCTGACCCGCTTCGTGGCGGACGTGAAGTCCGGCAAGGCGGAGGTCACCGCGCCCGTCTACTCGCACCTGATCTACGACATCGTGCCCGGCGAGCGGCTGACCGTGCACCGGCCCGACATCCTCATCGTCGAGGGCCTCAACGTCCTCCAGCCGGCACTGCCCGGCGGGGACGGCCGCACCCGGCTGGGCCTCGCCGACTTCTTCGACTTCTCCGTCTACGTGGACGCCCGCACCGAGGACATCGAGCGGTGGTACCTCGGCCGCTTCCGCAAGCTGCGCCAGACCGCGTTCCAGAACCCGTTCTCGTACTTCCGCAAGTACACCCAGGTCTCCGAGGACGAGGCGCTGGACTACGCCCGCCTGATGTGGCGCACCATCAACCGGCCCAACCTGGAGCAGAACGTGGCCCCCACCCGGGGCCGCGCCAACCTGGTCCTCCGCAAGGGCCCGGACCACAAGGTGCAGCGACTGTCGCTGCGGAAGCTGTAGACACCGAAGCGGGGCCGCCCTCGACCCGGCAGCATCGCTGCCATACGAGGGCGGCCCCGCCCAGACGGAATCCCGTTATCCCAGCGCGGACTTGACCGCGTCGGCCAGGCGCTGGGCGACGGCCCGCGCCTGCTCGATGTCGGCCGCCTCGACCATCACCCGGACCAGCGGCTCGGTGCCGGAGGGCCGCAGCAGCACCCGTCCGGTGGCGCCCAGCTCCCGCTCCGCCTCGGCGACCGCAGCGGCCAGCTCGGCGGAGCTGGCCACCCGCGACTTGTCGACGTCGGGGACGTTGATGAGGATCTGCGGCAGCCGCTCCATCGCGCCCGCCAGGTCGGCCAGCGACCGGCCGGTCGCCGCGACCCGGGCCGCCAGCATCAGGCCGGTCAGCGTGCCGTCGCCGGTGGTGGCGTGGTCCAGCACGATGACGTGCCCGGACTGCTCGCCGCCCAGCGCGTAGCCGTGGGCCTTCATCTCCTCCAGGACGTACCGGTCGCCGACCGCGGTCTGCACGAGGTCGATGCCCGCGCCCTCCATGGCCAGCTTGAAGCCCAGGTTGGACATGACGGTGGCGACGACGGTGTTCTTGCGCAGCGTGCCGGCCTCGCGCATGCCGAGCGCCAGGACGGCGAGGATCTGGTCGCCGTCGACCTCGTTGCCGGCGTGGTCCACGGCCAGGCAGCGGTCCGCGTCGCCGTCGTGGGCGACACCGAGCGCGGCGCCGTGCTCCAGGACGGCGGACCGGAGCTTGTCGAGGTGGGTGGAGCCGCAGGCGTCGTTGATGTTCAGCCCGTCCGGCTCGGTGCCGAGGGTGACGACCTCGGCGCCGGCCCGCGCGAACGCCTCCGGCGAGACCCGGGCCGCGGCACCGTGCGCCCCGTCGATGACGATCTTGAGCCCGTCCAGGCGGTTGGGCAGCACGCCGACCAGGTGCGCGACGTACTTGTCGAAGCCCTCGTCGTAGTCGGTGACCCGACCCACACCGGCGCCGGTCGGCCGCTCCCACGGCTCACCGGCGCTGTGCCCGCGGTAGGTCTCCTCGATGCGGTCCTCCAGCTCGTCGGCGAGCTTGTGGCCGCCGCGGGCGAAGAACTTGATGCCGTTGTCGGGCATCGGGTTGTGGCTGGCGGAGAGCATCACGCCCAGATCCGCACCGAGCGCCCCGGTCAGATAGGCGACCGCGGGGGTCGGCAGCACCCCCACCCGCAGCACGTCCACCCCGGCGCTCGCCAGGCCGGCGACCACCGCGGCCTCCAGGAACTCCCCCGACGCCCGCGGATCGCGACCGACCACGGCCACCGGCCGATGGCCTTCGAACGTGCCCGCCTCGGCCAGCACATGCGCCGCCGCGACCGACAGGCCGAGCGCCAGCTCCGCCGTCAGGTCCGCGTTGGCGACGCCGCGCACACCGTCCGTGCCGAAGAGTCGTCCCACTGGTGTCCTCCGAAGTAGATGAGCTGTGACCGGGGCTTGGATTCCAGGTATACGCCGCGGTCTGTCGGAAGCCGAACGCCCCGGCAGCACGGAAGTGCCACCGGGGCGTTCGCCAAGGGCTGCCTGCGTGCAGCGCGTGATTAGCGCTTGCTGTACTGCGGCGCCTTGCGGGCCTTCTTCAGACCGGCCTTCTTGCGCTCGACCGCACGGTCGTCACGCTTGAGGAACCCGGCCTTCTTCAGGGCGGGACGGTTCGCGTCCACGTCCGCCTCGTTCAGCGCACGGGCCACGCCCAGGCGCAGCGCACCGGCCTGGCCGGAGATGCCGCCGCCGGCGATGCGGGCGATGACGTCGTAGCGGTTGTCCAGCTCGAGCACCTTGAAGGGCTCGTTGACTTCCTGCTGGTGCACCTTGTTGGGGAAGTACTCCTCAAGGGTGCGGCCGTTGATCTTCCACTTGCCGGAGCCGGGGACGATCCGCACGCGGGCGATGGCGTTCTTGCGACGGCCCAGGCCGGCGGCCGGCTGCGGCTCGCCGAAGCGGGACGCGAGGGACTCGGAGGTGTACTCACCCTCCAGCGGAACCTCGGTCTCGGTGGTGTACTGCTCGACCTCGACCTCGTCCAGCGGGGTCTCGGGGGTGGTCTCAGCCACGATGCTTCCTCAGATTCTCTGTCGTCTTGGGGTGGCCGGGACTTACTGCGCGACCTGGGTGATCTCGAACGGGACCGGCTGCTGCGCAGCGTGCGGGTGCTCGGCGCCCGCGTAGACCTTCAGCTTCGAGAGCATCTGACGGCCGAGGGTGTTCTTGGGGAGCATGCCCTTGATGGCCTTCTCGACGGCCTTCTCGGGGTTCTTGTCCAGCAGCTCGTCGTAACGGACGGAGCGCAGACCACCCGGGAAACCGGAGTGGCGGTAGGCCATCTTCTGGGTGCGCTTGTTGCCGGAGAGGTGCACCTTCTCGGCGTTGATGATGATGACGAAGTCACCGGTGTCAACGTGAGGGGCGTAAACCGGCTTGTGCTTACCCCGGAGGAGGGACGCGGCCTGGCTGGCCAGACGGCCCAGGACAACGTCCTGCGCGTCAATGATGTGCCACTGGCGCTGAACATCGCCGGGCTTGGGGCTGAACGTACGCACGTCTTAGCCTTCGCTTCGTGAGTTGGGTTATCCCCTGGGCGAGACCCAGGGAAAGGGTCCTGTACTGGCAGCGTGACCGCTCACACAGCGGAATGGCACTACGGGTGACGCAACCCGATCGTCCACCGCCGGTCAACGGCCTGGCTAGCCGGCGTAAGGCCCCTCACGTGAGATAGAGCAAGCCCATACGCATAACGAACCAGCAGGATACTGACCCAACCCCGGACGGGTCAAAACGTGGCCCGGACAGGCGTGCGGTCGCGTCCCCCGCGCACCGGCCCGAGGCGGTTCCGCTCCCCCCGCCACACGCGCACCCGCGCGCACTAGGATGCGCGGCATGAGTTTTGGGCAAGGGGGGCCGTTCGACGGCCCGGGGGGTTCCACTCCGGACTGGTCCGCGCTGGCCGAAGAGAGCGAGGCGCGCACGCGTCGCAAGCGCTGGCTGATGATCGGCGGCGGCGCGGTCGCCGTGCTCGCGGTGGCCGGCATCGTCGCCACCGCCGTGATCAACAGCGGCGGCCCGTCCGACGACAACCCCTCGGCCCACCCCACCGCCTCCGGCCAGACCGCCGTGCCGGACGACAAGCCGTCCTTCCCCGACGTCTCGGTCCCGCCCCCGCCCAACCCGCAGGACTACATCTCCGACCCCAAGAAGGACACCGCGCCGCTCACCCCCGCCACCCTCTTCCCGCAGAAGAGCATGGTCGTCGGCGAGCACAGCTACCCGCAGACCGGCACCGCGAGCACCACCGACTGCACCGCCGGCGCCCAGGGCCCGCTGGTCTCCTCGCTCAGCCACAACGGCTGCAAGCAGCTGCTGCGCGCCACCTACTCCAGCGGCGGGGTCGCGGTCACCATCGGCGTCGCGGTCTTCGACTCGCCCGCCAAGGCCGCCGCGGTGATGAACGAGAACAAGCCCAACCTCATGCCGCTGTCCGGCGGCGGTGTCCCGGCCGACTTCTGCCAGGGCAGCAAGTGCCGGATGACCACCAACGCCACCGGCCGCTACGCGTACTTCACCATCGCCGGCTACACCAACGGCAAGGACGTCACCGGCAACGAGACCCAGGCCCTGCAGATCGGCCGGGACGGCGGCGCCTACGCCTTCACCCAGATCGCCCAGCGCGGCAAGGACCAGGCCGCCAAGGCCGGCGAGCAGCAGCTCAAGGAGGCCCGGCGGAAGGCCGGCAAGACCTCCTGACGCCCCCGGCCGTGCCGGCCCCGCGCCCCCGTGGCGGGCGCGGCCTCAGCAGCAGCCGGCCGACGGCAGCGAACGCTTGTTGCGGGCTTCCCTGCTCCGGGCGGCCAGCAGCTCGTCGGCGGGGTATCCGACCTCCTCCAGGGTCAGCCCGTGGGGTCGTACGACGTGCACGGCGGAGTCCCGCACCCCCGCGGCCAGCACCTTCCCGGGCCACTCCGGACCCCGGTGGCCGTCGCCGACGAAGAGCAGCGCGCCGATCAGCGACCGCACCATGTTGTGGCAGAAGGCGTCCGCCCGGACCGTCGCGGTGATGATCCCGTCCGCGCCCTTGACCAGGCTCAGCTCCTGGAGCGTGCGGATCGTGGTCGCACCCTCCCGCTTCTTGCAGTACGCGGCGAAGTCGTGCTCCCCGAGCAGCCGCTGCGCGGCCTCGTTCATGGCGTCCACGTCGAGCGGCCAGTCGTGCCACAGGACGTGCCCCCGCAGCAGCGGGTCCACCCCGCCCGGGTTGTCGGTGACGCGGTAGGCGTAGCGCCGCCAGATCGCCGAGAAGCGCGCGTTGAAGCCGCTGGGCGCCTCCCGCAGGGCCCACACCCGTACGTCCTTGGGCAGGCGCCCGGCGAGCCGCTTGAGCAGCTTGTCGTGGTGCTCGCGCCACACCTGCTCGGGCAGATCGACCTGCGCGACCTGTCCGCGCGCATGCACCCCGGCATCGGTCCGGCCCGCGACGGTGAGCTCATAGGTCTCGCCCGACCGCGTCACGGTCCGGATCGCGTCCTCCAGCTCCCCCTGGACCGTGCGCCGCTCCCGCTGCTTGGCCCACCCGGAGAACTCCGAGCCGTCGTAGGACAGGTCCAGCCGCACCCGGACGAACCCGGGCTCCACTTCGTCACTCACACCGCAATCCTCTCAGGCCCACCACAGACGAAAGCGGGCCCGCCCCCCAGGGGGGCGGACCCGCTCACCGCTCAGCGACGACGGACTCAGGCGTCCTTCGACTCCTCGGCGGCCTCGGCAGCCTTGGCCTCGTCGGCCTCCTTGACCGCGCGCTTGGCAGCGGCCTCGGCCTCGGCGACGGTCGCCTTCTTGGCGATCTCGCCCTCGACCAGCTCGATCACGGCCATCGGGGCGTTGTCGCCACGACGGTTGCCGATCTTGGTGATACGGGTGTAGCCACCCGGACGCTCCGCGAACCGCGGCGCGATCTCGGTGAAGAGCGTGTGCACGACGCTCTTGTCCGTGATCAGCTCCATGACCTGGCGGCGGTTGTGAAGGTCGCCCTTCTTCGCCTTGGTCACCAGACGCTCCGCGAACGGACGCAGACGACGGGCCTTGGCCTCGGTCGTCGTGATGCGGCCGTGCTCGAAGAGGTTGGTCGCCAGGTTGCGCAGGAGCGCCTTCTCGTGGGAAGCGCTGCCGCCCAGACGGGCACCCTTGGTGGGCTTCGGCATGGTGTTTCTCCTCAAACGTCTGCCCCGGCCGTATCAGGTACCGGAGTCAGTATCCGAGCAGGCGGTCGCCTGTCGGAGATCCGGCCCCCTTGCGGGGCCCGGAGGACCCGCGCCCCCAGAAGGGGCGCGGGAAACCGCGCGGCCGGCCGAGGACCGGCCCGCGGTCAGGATCGAACAGCGAGCCGGAGCCCTCAGTACTGCTCGGTCTCCACGAAACCGGCGTCCGCGTCGTCGTCCGCGCCGAACGCGTCGGCGGCGGCGGTCGGGTCGAACCCGGGGGGCGAGTCCTTCAGCGCGAGACCCATCCCGGCCAGCTTCGCCTTGACCTCGTCGATCGACTTGGCACCGAAGTTGCGGATGTCGAGCAGGTCCGCCTCGGAGCGCGCGACGAGCTCGCCCACGGAGTGGATGCCCTCACGCTTGAGGCAGTTGTAGGAGCGGACGGTGAGCTCCAGCTCCTCGATCGGCAGCGCCAGGTCGGCGGCCAGGGCGGCGTCCGTCGGGGACGGGCCCATGTCGATGCCCTCGGCGTCGATGTTCAGCTCGCGGGCGAGACCGAACAGCTCCACCAGGGTCTTACCGGCCGAGGCCATGGCGTCGCGCGGACGCATCGCCTGCTTGGTCTCGACGTCGACGATCAGCTTGTCGAAGTCGGTGCGCTGCTCGACACGGGTCGCCTCGACCTTGTAGGTGACCTTCAGCACGGGGCTGTAGATGGAGTCGACCGGGATCCGGCCGATCTCCTGGCCGACCTGCTTGTTCTGCACGGCGGAGACGTAGCCGCGACCGCGCTCGACGGTCAGCTCCATCTCCAGCTTGCCCTTGCCGTTGAGCGTGGCGAGGACGAGGTCGGGGTTGTGCACCTCGACACCGGCCGGCGGCGCGATGTCGGCGGCGGTGACCAGACCCGGGCCCTGCTTGCGCAGGTACATCACGACCGGCTCGTCGTGCTCCGAGGAGACGACCAGCTGCTTGATGTTGAGGATCAGGTCGGTGACGTCCTCCTTGACACCCGGCACGGTGGTGAACTCGTGCAGCACGCCGTCGATGCGGATGGACGTGACCGCCGCACCCGGGATCGAGGAGAGCAGGGTCCGGCGGAGGGAGTTGCCGAGGGTGTAGCCGAAGCCCGGCTCCAGCGGCTCGATGACGAACCGGGAGCGGTACTCGTCGACGACCTCTTCGGTCAACGAGGGGCGCTGAGCGATCAGCATGGTGTGTGTCCTTCAGTCGTGGACGCCCGCTATTTGACGTCCGCTGTACTTCAAAGGGTACGGGCGGTACGACACCGATGGCGCCGTACCGCCCAGACCTGTTCCGCTGGGGGCTCTTACTTGGAGTAGAGCTCCACGATCAGCTGCTCCTGCACCTGGGTGTCGATCACCTGGCGCTCGGGCATGCTGTGCACGAGGATCCGCAGCTGCGAGGGGATCGCCTCCAGCCACGCCGGGACGGTCTTCTCGCCGGCCTCCGCCTTGGCCACCTCGAAGGGGGTCAGGTTCTTGGAGCCCGTGCGGACCTCGATGATGTCGTTCACGGCGACGCGGGCCGACGGGATGTCGGTCTTGCGGCCGTTGACCTGGATGTGCCCGTGGCGGACCAGCTGACGGGCGTGGTCACGGGACTTGGCGAAGCCGGCCCGGTAGACCACGTTGTCGAGGCGGGTCTCGAGGATGCGCAGAAGGTTCTCACCGGTCTTGCCGGTCTTCTGGTTCGCTTCCTTGTAGTAGCCCACGAACTGCTTCTCAAGGACACCGTAGATGCGGCTGCACTTCTGCTTCTCGCGCAGCTGCAGCAGGTATTCGCTGTCCTTGGTGCGCCCGCGACCGTGCTCACCCGGGGGGTAAGGACGGATCTCGATCGGGCACTTCGCGCTCTCGCACTTGCTCCCCTTGAGGAAGAGCTTCTGCTTCTCCCGACGGCAACGCTTGCAGTCGGCCCCGGTGTAACGCGCCATTGTCTAGTTGTCTCCTACTTCAGTGGGTCAGACGCGGCGACGCTTGGGCGGGCGGCATCCGTTGTGCGGGGTCGGGGTGACGTCCTGGATCGAGCCCACCTCAAGACCGGTCGCCTGCAGCGAGCGGATGGCGGTCTCGCGGCCCGAACCCGGGCCCTTCACGAAGACGTCGACCTTGCGCATGCCGTGCTCCTGCGCGCGGCGGGCGGCCGACTCGGCGGCCATCTGCGCGGCGAACGGAGTGGACTTGCGCGAGCCCTTGAAGCCGACGTGGCCGGCAGAGGCCCAAGAGATCACGTTCCCGGTCGGGTCGGTGATCGAGACGATCGTGTTGTTGAACGTGCTCTTGATGTGAGCGTGCCCGTGGGCGACGTTCTTCTTCTCCTTGCGGCGCACCTTCTTGGCGCCGGCCGTACGGCCCTTCGGAGGCATTCAAATTCTCCCGTGGAGGTGATCGGTCCTACAGCGAAGACCGCTAGTGGGGTCCTGCTGAGGACTACTTCTTGCCCGGCTTCTTCTTGCCGGCGATCGCGCGACGCGGACCCTTGCGGGTACGGGCGTTCGTGCTGGTGCGCTGACCGTGCACCGGCAGACCGCGGCGGTGACGCAGACCCTGGTAGCAGCCGATCTCGACCTTGCGGCGGATGTCGGCCTGGATCTCGCGACGGAGGTCACCCTCGGTCTTGAGGTTGTTGTCCACGTACTCGCGGATCTTGACGAGGTCTTCCTCGACCAGGTCGCGGACCCGGGTGTCCGGGTTCACGCCGGTGGCGGCGAGGGTCTGCTTCGACAGCGTGCGCCCGATACCGAAGACGTAGGTGAGGGCGACCTCCACACGCTTTTCGCGCGGGAGATCAACGCCTGCGAGGCGTGCCATTGATGTGGCTCCTGATGGCTATTCGGAGGTCTTCCGCAGCACCGTTCCCGTAAGACTCTGCGGCATTACGAGCCGGGTCCCCGGCCTCCGAGCCGGGGGTGTCGTCCCTCGCGCGCGGCGCGGGGGTCGGGTGACTGCATATGTACGTTTTGTGCTTGCGTCGCGCGAACTGCGAAATTGCAGGTGGTCGGCGTGCGTCAGCCCTGGCGCTGCTTGTGGCGCAGGTTGTCGCAGATGACCATGACCCGGCCGTGGCGGCGGATCACCTTGCACTTGTCGCAGATCTTCTTGACGCTCGGCTTGACCTTCATGGGATGTGAGGTTCTCCGGGTCAGTGCCGCTGCCCCACGGGAGCGGGGCTTCGGCAAGATCTACTTGTACCGGTAGACGATACGGCCACGCGTCAGGTCGTAGGGAGAGAGCTCCACGACGACCCGGTCATCCGGGAGGATACGGATGTAGTGCATCCGCATCTTGCCGCTGATGTGCGCGAGGACCTTGTGACCGTTCTGGAGCTCTACCTTGAACATTGCGTTCGGCAGAGACTCGATCACGGTGCCCTCAATCTCGATGGCACCTTGCTTCTTGGCCACGCTTCGCCTTTCGGATCGGCTACCTTGATCGACTCACTTGCACTGTCCGCACCCGACGTGCGGGCACACGGGTGCACGAGAGCCGACGCGTCAGTCTACGTCAGTGCCTGAGAAAAGACGAATCCAGGAGTATTGCCCAACCGCGGAGATCATTACGCGCGGGGGCCGGTGACAGCGTGCCGCGGACTACGCCAGCGGGTCCGGCGCCGCGGTGATGCCGAGGCTCGCGAGCTTGGCCTTGCCACCGTCGGGAGCGGTGAGCACCAACGGGCCGTCCTCGGTCAACGCGACCGAGTGCTCCCAGTGCGAGGACCAGCTGCCGTCGTTGGACTTGACCGTCCAGTCGTCCTCGAGGACATGGGTCTTGGCGGTGCCGAGGTTGATCATCGGCTCGATGGCGATGCAGAAGCCGGGCACCAGCTTCGGGCCCCGACCGCGCTTGCGCTCGACGTAGTTCAGCAGGTGCGGGTCCATGTGCATCTGCGAGCCGATGCCGTGGCCGCCGTAGTCCTCGACGATGCCGTACTTGCCGCTGGCCGGACGGGGCTGGCGGCGGATGTAGCCCTCGATCGCCCGGGAGATGTCCACCAGCCGGTTGCCCTTGGCGACCGCGGCGACCCCCGCCCACATCGACTCCTCGGTGACCCGGCTGAGCTCGACCAGCTCCGCGGAGTGCCCGGACCCGACGAAGGCGGTGTACGCGGCGTCCCCGTGCCAGCCGTCGATGATCGCGCCGCAGTCGATGGAGATGATGTCGCCGTCCTGGAGCACCGTGTCGGCGGACGGGATGCCGTGCACGACCACGTCGTTCACGGAGGTGCAGATGGTGGCGGGGAAACCGCCGTACCCGAGGAAGTTCGACTTCGCGCCGTGCTCGGCGAGCACCTTGCGCGCCACGTCGTCCAGGTCCTTGGTGGTGGCACCCGGCACCGCGGCCTCACGAGTGGCCGCGTGGATGGCGGCTACCACCAGACCCGCCTCGCGCATCTTCGCGATCTGCGCGGGGTTCTTGATCTCCAGCATGCCGGTGCCTGCACCTCTCTGCGGCTGAACCTCCCCCGCGCCGAAGGCGCCGGGGGGAGTCCCCCATCGCTCTCGCGGAGATGGTTGCGCTCTGCTCTGGTTGCTCAGTGACTGGTTACTGCCCTAACCGTAGCCGGTCAACAGCAGATGGCCGCGGCGCCCGTGCTGGGCACCGCGGCCATACCGAGCCGTGATCTTACTCGCCGTGCCCCAGGGCGTTCATCGCCCGCTGGGTGACCTCGGCGACCTTGCCGAGGGCCGGGATCGTCACGACCAGGTCCTGGGCCTTGTAGTAGTCGATGATCGGCTCGGTCTCCGAGTGGTAGACCTCGAGCCGCTTGCGCACGGTGTCCTCGCGGTCGTCCTCGCGCTGGTACAGCTCGCCGCCACAGGCGTCGCAGACACCCTCCGTCTGCGGCTTGTTGTACTCGACGTGGAAGACGTGGCTGGAGTCCTTGCGGCAGATCCGCCGGCCGGCGATCCGCTTGACCACCTCGTCCTCGGGGACCTCCAGGTCCAGGACGGCGTCCAGCTTCAGACCCTTGCTCTGCAGGAAGGCGTCGAGCGCCTCGGCCTGGCCGAGGTTGCGCGGGAAGCCGTCGAGCAGGAAACCCTCGACCGCGTCGCCCTGTTCCATACGGTCCTCGGCCATCCCGATGGTGACCGAGTCCGGCACGAGGTTGCCGGCGTCCATGTAGGACTTGGCCTCCACGCCCAGGGGGGTGCCCTGGGAGATGTTGGCCCGGAACAGGTCCCCCGTGGAGATGTGCGGGATCGCGAGGTTCTTGGCCAGGTACGCGGCCTGCGTACCCTTACCGGCCCCCGGGGGTCCGACGAGGACGATTCGCATCAGCGGAGGAACCCTTCGTAGTTGCGCTGCTGAAGCTGGCTCTCGATCTGCTTCACGGTCTCCAGACCCACACCCACGATGATCAGGATGCTCGTCCCGCCGAACGGGAAGTTCTGGTTCGCGTTGAACAGCACCAACGCCACTGTTGGTACGAGCGCGATCAGCCCCAGGTACAGCGAGCCCGGCCACGTGATCCGGTTGAGCACATAGCTGAGGTACTCGGCCGTCGGGCGACCAGCCCGGATGCCCGGGATGAAGCCACCATACTTCTTCATGTTGTCGGCAACTTCTTCGGGGTTGAAGCTGATGGCCACGTAGAAGAAGGCGAAGAAAACGATCAGCAAGAAGTACGTAATGATGTAAACGGGGTGATTTCCCTTGGTGAAGTTGCTGGCGATCCACCTCGCCCACCCCGCGTTGGACCCGCTGAACTGAGCGATGAGCGCGGGGATGTAGAGCAGCGACGACGCGAAGATGACAGGAATCACACCTGCCTGATTCACCTTGAGCGGGATGTAAGTGGACGTACCGCCGTAGGAACGGCGCCCGATCATGCGCTTCGCGTACTGCACCGGAATGCGCCGCTGCGCCTGCTCGACGAAGACCACCAGAGCGACCATCGCCAGGCCCACCGCGATCACCGAGAAGAACTCGATCCAGCCGTCGGCCAGCTTGCCCTGCAGCTTGATCTGCCACAGCGCGCCCGGGAAGCCGGCGGCGATCGAGATGAACATCAGGATCGACATGCCGTTGCCGATGCCGCGGTCGGTCACCAGCTCACCGAGCCACATGATGAGGCAGGTGCCGGCGGTCATCGTGATCACCATCGTGATGGTGGTGAAGATCGAGTCGTTGGGCACGATCTGGCTGGCGACCGGGCAGCTCTGGAAGAGCGCACCGCTGCGGGCGGTGGCGACCAGGCCGGTGCCCTGCAGCACTGCCAGCGCCACGGTCAGGTAGCGGGTGTACTGGGTGATCTTCGTCTGGCCGGACTGTCCCTCCTTCTTGAGGGCCTCCAGCCGCGGGATCACCACGGTCAGCAGCTGGAGGATGATGCTCGCCGTGATGTACGGCATGATCCCCAGCGCGAAGATCGTGATCTGCAGCAGCGCTCCACCACTGAACATGTTCACCAGGGCGAACAACCCGCTGTTGCCGCCGGCCTGCTTCATGCAGGTCTCGACGTTCGCGTAGTTCACCCCTGGGACCGGGACGTGCGCTCCGATCCGGTAGAGCACGATGATGCCCAACGTGAACAGCAGCTTCTTGCGCAGGTCGGGCGTCTTGAACGCTCGGGCGAACGCGGTGAGCACGGTGCCTCCTGCGCCTCCCGCCTTCAACGGCCGGGAGGTGACGGTCTTGAGGATCGACGAATACGTAGCGGCTGTACCGCGCGGACACCGCCCGCACGGCGTGATCCGGGGCGGACCCCGGACAAATCAAACAGTGCAGGCCACCTTACCGGCGACCGTACCCCCGTGGAACGACCAACCGGGGATGCCCCAATCAATGGGCATCCCCGGTCAGTTGAACCAACGAACTCAGAGGAGTTCGGTGACGGTGCCGCCGGCGGCGGCAATCTTCTCCTTGGCGGAGCCGGAAACGGCGTCAACCGAAACCTGCAGCGCCACGGAGATCTCGCCCTGGCCCAGGACCTTGACGAGCTCGTTCTTGCGCACCGCGCCCTTGGCGACCAGGTCGGCCACCGTGACCTCGCCACCCTGCGGGTAGAGCGCGGCCAGCTTCTCCAGGTTCACGACCTGGAACTGCTTGTGGGCGGGGTTCTTGAAGCCCTTCAGCTTCGGGAGGCGCATGTGGAGGGGCATCTGCCCACCCTCGAAGCGCTCCGGAACCTGGTAACGGGCCTTGGTGCCCTTGGTACCACGACCAGCGGTCTTACCCTTGGACGCCTCACCACGACCGACACGGGTCTTGGGGGTCTTGGCACCCGGGGCGGGCCGGAGGTTGTGGACCTTCAGCGGGTTGGTCTCCGCCATGTCAGTCGACCTCCTTGACCGACACGAGGTGGCGGACGGTGTGCACCATGCCGCGGTACTCGGGACGGTCGTCCTTGACAACCACGTCGTTGATCCGCTTGAGACCAAGCGAACGCAGGGTGTCGCGGTGGTTCTGCTTGCTGCCGATCAGGGACTTGACCTGCGTGATCTCGAGACGGGCCATTACGCACCCACCCCGGCACGCGCCCGCAGCAGAGCGGCGGGAGCCACGTCCTCCAGCGGCAGGCCACGACGGGCGGCGATCTCCTCGGGCCGCTGCAGGCCCTTGAGCGCCGTCACCGTGGCGTGCACGATGTTGATCGGGTTCGACGAGCCGAGCGACTTGCTCAGCACGTCGTGGATGCCCGCGCACTCCAGGACGGCGCGCACCGGGCCACCGGCGATCACACCGGTACCGGGGGAAGCCGGCTTGAGCAGGACGACGCCCGCAGCCTTCTCGCCCTGGATGGGGTGCGGGACGGTACCGGCGATACGGGGGACCTTGAAGAAGTTCTTCTTGGCCTCTTCCACGCCCTTGGCGATGGCAGCCGGAACTTCCTTGGCCTTGCCGTAACCGACACCTACGGTGCCGTCACCGTCGCCCACCACGACCAGCGCGGTGAAGCTGAAGCGACGACCACCCTTGACAACCTTGGCGACGCGGTTGATCGCGACAACGCGCTCAACGTACGCGGTCTTCTCGGCGGCAGCGCCACCGTCGCGACCCTTCCGGTCCCGCCGCTCGCCGCCACCGGCACCGCTGCCGCGGCGCTGGGGTCCAGCCATTGGATTTACCTCTCTCTGTTACGTCCGCTAGCTCCGGAACCGGGGCTTAGAACTTCAGCCCGGCTTCGCGGGCGGCGTCGGCCAGAGCGGCAATCCGCCCGGCGTACTGCTTGCCACCGCGGTCGAACACGACGGCCTCGACACCGGCGGCCTTGGCACGCTCGGCGACCAGGGCGCCCACCTTCTGGGCCTGGGCGCTCTTGTCGCCCTCGCCACCACGGATCGACGCGTCCAGGGTCGACGCCGAGGCCAGCGTGTGGCCCGCGATGTCGTCGATCACCTGAGCGAAGATGCCGCGGTTGGACCGCGTCACGACCAGACGCGGACGCTCCGAAGTACCCGAAATCCGCTTGCGGATGCGGATGTGGCGACGCTTGGCAGCAGCGCGCTTGTAGGCGTTGCCCTTAGCGATCTTCACACCGTATGCCATGGCTTACTTACCCGCCTTTCCGACCTTGCGGCGGATGACTTCGCCCTCGTACTTGACGCCCTTGGCCTTGTACGGGTCGGGCTTCCGCAGCTTGCGGATGTTCGCGGCGACCTCGCCGACCTTCTGCTTGTCGATGCCCTCGACGCTGAACTTCGTCGGCGACTCGACCTTGAAAGAGATGCCCTCGGGCGCCTCGATCAGGATCGGGTGGCTGTAGCCCAGGGAGAACTCCAGGTTGGAACCCTTGGCCTGGACGCGGTAACCAACACCGCTGATCTCGAGCTTCTTCACGTAGCCCTGGGTCACGCCGGTGATCATGTTCGCCACCAGCGTGCGGGACAGGCCGTGCAGGGCCTTGTTCTGACGCTCGTCGTTCGGACGGGAGACGGCGATGACGCCGTCCTCACCCTTGGCGACCTCGATGGGCGCCGCGACGGTGTGCGAAAGGGAACCCTTGGGGCCCTTCACGTTGACCGTGCGGCCCTCGATGGTGACGTCCACACCAGCGGGAACCTGGATGGGCAGCTTGCCAATACGCGACATTAGCTATTCCTCCGTTCCCGATTACCAGACGTAGGCGAGGACTTCCCCACCCACGCCCTTCTTGCTGGCCTGCTGGCCGGTCAGGAGACCGTGGGACGTGGAGATGATCGCCACGCCCAGGCCGCCGAGGACCTTCGGCAGGTTGGTGGACTTTGCGTAGACCCGCAGACCCGGCTTAGAGATCCGCTTGATGCCGGCGATCGAGCGCTCGCGGTTCGGCCCGAACTTCAGCTCCAGGACGAGGTTCTTGCCAACCTCGGCGTCCTCGACGCTCCAGCCGGTGATGTAACCCTCCTGCTGGAGGATCTCCGCGATGTGCGACTTGATCTTGCTGTGCGGCATCGCCACGGTGTCGTGGTACGCCGAGTTCGCGTTCCGCAGACGGGTCAGCATGTCTGCGATGGGATCAGTCATGGTCATGAATTGGCCTTCGGCCTCTCTCGCCGGGGTTTCCTATCTGCGCCATCCCTCTCCCCGATCTTGGTCGGGACGGGTGCGGCGCGGGGACCTACGGCGTAGTAAGCGACGTTATGCGGGCGGTGCCCGCGGTCGGTCTCGGGCGGCGGGGCGCCCAAACCCTTCTACCCTAAGGGAAAAGAGTCCGGGCGCCCGCCGACCGAATGCTTACCGAGAGCCTCCGGTAATGCCCAACTAGGGGATTACCAGGAGCTCTTGGTCACGCCCGGCAGCTCGCCACGGTGAGCCATCTCACGAAGGCACACGCGGCAGAGGCCGAACTTGCGGTATACGGAGTGCGGGCGGCCACAGCGCTGGCAGCGGGTGTACGCGCGCACACCGAACTTGGGCTTGCGAGCAGCCTTGGCAATCAGAGCCTTCTTCGCCATCTCGCTCACGCCTCCTTGAACGGGAAGCCGAGGTGACGAAGCAGGGCGCGGCCCTCGTCGTCGTTGGTCGCCGTGGTGACCACGGTGATGTCCATACCCCGGGTACGGTCGATCTTGTCCTGGTCGATCTCGTGGAACATGACCTGCTCCGTGAGACCGAAGGTGTAGTTGCCCCGACCGTCGAACTGCTTCGGGGACAGACCACGGAAGTCGCGGATGCGCGGCAGCGCCAGCGACAGCAGGCGGTCCAGGAACTCCCACATGCGGTCACCGCGGAGGGTGACGTGGGCACCGATCGGCTGGCCCTCACGCAGCTTGAACTGCGCGATGGACTTACGGGCCTTGGTGACGGCCGGCTTCTGACCGGTGATCGTGGTGAGGTCGCGCACGGCGCCCTCGATCAGCTTGGAGTCGCGGGCGGCGTCGCCCACACCCATGTTGACCACGATCTTGACGAGGCCGGGGATCTGCATGACGTTCTCGTACGAGAACTCGTCCTTCAGCTTGCCGGCGATCTCTTCGCGGTAGCGCGTCTTCAGACGCGGCGCGTTGGTGGTGGCAGTCATCAGATGTCCTCACCGGTCCGCTTGGCAACGCGGATCTTGTTGCCCTCGTCGTCGAAGCGGTACCCGACGCGGGTGACGACCTTCTTGCCGTCCTTCTCCACGACCAGCTGAACGTTGCTGACGTGGATGGGGGCCTCGGTCGTCACGATGCCGCCGGTCTGCGAACCACGAGCGGTCTGTCCGGCCTTGGTGTGCTTCTTGACCCGGTTGACACCCTCGACCAGGACACGGTCCTCGCGGGGGTAGGCCGCGATGACCTTGCCCTGCTTGCCCTTGTCCTTACCGGTGATGACCTGGACCAGGTCGCCCTTCTTGATCTTCATCGGTTACAGCACCTCCGGCGCGAGCGAGATGATCTTCATGAACTTCTTCTCGCGCAGCTCACGGCCCACGGGGCCGAAGATACGGGTGCCGCGGGGGTCGCCATCGTTCTTGAGGATGACGGCCGCGTTCTCGTCGAAGCGGATGTACGAGCCGTCCGGACGGCGGCGCTCCTTGACGGTGCGAACGATGACGGCCTTGACGACGTCACCCTTCTTCACGTTGCCACCGGGGATCGCGTCCTTGACGGTGGCGACGATGACGTCACCGATGCCCGCGTAGCGGCGACCGGAACCACCGAGAACACGGATGCAAAGGATTTCCTTCGCACCAGTGTTGTCGGCGACGCGCAGTCGCGACTCCTGCTGGATCACGTCTATCTCCTGAATGTCTGCCGGTTCCCGGCAGGGGCGCGTCCCTTACGAGACGTCAGCCCCTGCCGAGCCTGGCGGAACTGTTCCTAGGGGGTCCCCCCAGGAGGGATGTGCTTGCCTGTCGAAATCCCCGTGAGGGAATTACTTGGCCTTCTCGAGGATCTCGACGATGCGCCAGCGCTTGCTGGCGGACAGCGGCCGGGTCTCCATCAGGAGGACGCGGTCGCCGACACCGGCAGCGTTCTGCTCGTCGTGTGCCTTGAGCTTGTTGGTACGGCGGATGACCTTGCCGTACAGCGCGTGCTTGACACGGTCCTCGACGGCGACGACGACGGTCTTGTCCATCTTGTCGCTGACGACCAGACCCTCACGGGTCTTGCGGAAACCGCGCTCGTTCGTCTCAGTCACATTCTTCTCGCTCATCAGGCGCTCTCCACCGTCTCGATGCCGAGCTCGCGCTCACGCATCAGGGTGTAGATCCGGGCGATGTCCTTCCGGACGGCCTTCAGCCGGCCGTGGTTCTCAAGCTGTCCGGTCGCCGCCTGGAAGCGGAGGTTGAACAGCTCCTCCTTGGCCTCACGCAGCTTGCCAACGAGGTCCTCGTTGTTCAGCTCGCGCAGCTCGGACGCCTTGGTAACGGCCGACATCACGATTCACCTGCCTCGCGCCGAACGATGCGGCACTTCATCGGAAGCTTGTGGGCGGCGCGGGTCAGCGCCTCCTTGGCAACCTTTTCGTTCGGGAAGGAAAGCTCGAACATCACCCGACCGGGCTTGACGTTCGCGATCCACCACTCCGGAGAACCCTTACCGGAACCCATGCGGGTCTCGGCCGGCTTCTTCGTCAGCGGACGGTCGGGGTAGATGTTGATCCACACCTTGCCGCCGCGCTTGATGTGACGGGTCATGGCGATACGAGCGGACTCGATCTGCCGGTTCGTCACGTAGGCCGCGGTCACGGCCTGAATGCCGTACTCACCGAAGGCCAGCTCGGTACCGCCCTTGGCCATACCGTTCCGCTTCGGGTGGTGCTGCTTGCGGTGCTTGACCCTGCGAGGGATCAGCATGTCGGTCAGCCCTCCGTTCCAGGGTTCTCCGCCGGAGCAGAGGCAGCGGCCTCGGCCTTGGGGGCCTCGGCGGCGGGAGCCTGCTGCTGCGGCTTGCGGCCGCGACCGCCACGCTCGCCACCGCGGCGCGGGCGCTCGTTGCCACCGCGGGCCGGGCGGTTGCCCGCACGGGCGGCGGCGTTCTCGGCACGCACCTCGGCGATGTTCTTGACGTCGCCCTTGTAGATCCAGACCTTCACGCCGATGCGGCCGAAGGTGGTCTTGGCCTCGAAGAAGCCGTAGTCGACGTTCGCGCGGAGCGTGTGCAGGGGCACACGGCCCTCGCGGTAGAACTCCGAGCGGGACATCTCGGCGCCGCCGAGACGGCCACCACACTGGATCTTGATGCCCTTGGCGCCGGCCTTCATCGTCGACTGCATGCTCTTACGCATGGCGCGACGGAAGGAGACGCGGGACGAGAGCTGCTCGGCGACGGCCTGGGCCACGAGCTGAGCATCGGTCTCGGGGTTCTTGACCTCGAGGATGTTCAGCTGGACCTGCTTGCCGGTCAGCTTCTCCAGCTCACCGCGGATGCGGTCGGCCTCGGCGCCGCGGCGGCCGATGACGATGCCCGGGCGAGCGGTGTGGATGTCAACGCGGACGCGCTCACGGGTGCGCTCGATCTCCACCTTGGAGATACCGGCGCGCTCCATGCCCTTCGTCATCATGCGACGAATGGCGACGTCTTCCTTGACGTAGTCCTTGTACAGCTTGTCGGCGTACCAGCGGGACTTGAAGTCCGTCGTCACGCCGAGCCGGAACCCGTGCGGGTTTACCTTCTGGCCCATTACCGGGTTCCTTCCTTGCTGCTGACGACCACGGTGATGTGGCTGGTCCGCTTGAGGATCCGGTAGACACGGCCCTGGCCGCCCGGACGGATCCGCTTCAGGGTCGGGCCCTCATCCACGTACGCCGCGCTGACGTACAGCGTGGAGGCGTCCGAGTGGTCGTAGTTGTGCGCGGCATTGGCAATGGCGCTGTCCAGCACCTTGCCCACGGGCACGCTCGCGGCCTGCGGGGCGAAACGCAGGACCGCCTGAGCCTCCGTGGCGTCCATGCCACGGATAAGGTCCACCACGCGGCGGGCCTTCATGGGCGTGACGCGGATGTACCGCGCCTGGGCCCTGGCTTCCATGGTTGTCCCTTCGGTGTCAGTCATAGTCTTCGCACTCCGGTCGATCAGCGACGACGCGACTTGCGGTCGTCCTTCTCGTGGCCACGGAAGGTGCGGGTCGGCGCAAACTCGCCGAGCTTGTGGCCGACCATCGACTCGGTGACGAACACCGGGACGTGCTTGCGGCCGTCGTGCACCGCGATCGTGTGGCCGAGCATGGCCGGGACGATCATGGAGCGGCGGGACCAGGTCTTGATGACGTTCTTGGTGCCGGCTTCGTTCTGCGTGTCCACCTTCTTGGCAAGGTGGTCGTCGACGAAGGGCCCCTTCTTGAGACTGCGCGGCATCTAAACCCGCTCCTAGCGCTTCTTGTTCGTCTTGCGGCGGCGGACGATGTACTTGTTGCTGGCCTTCTTCGGCGAGCGAGTACGACCCTCCTTCTTGCCCCAGGGCGAGACCGGGTGGCGACCACCGGAAGTCTTGCCCTCACCACCACCGTGCGGGTGGTCAACCGGGTTCATCACGACACCACGCACGGTCGGGCGAACGCCCTTCCAGCGCATGCGGCCGGCCTTACCCCAGTTGATGTTCGACTGCTCGGCGTTGCCGACCTCGCCGACAGTGGCGCGGCAGCGGACGTCGACCAGGCGGATCTCACCGGACGGCATACGCAGGTGGGCCATGGAGCCCTCCCGCGCCAGCAGCTGCACGGAGGCACCCGCGGAACGGGCGAACTTCGCGCCACCGCCGGGCCGCAGCTCGATCGCGTGGATGGTCGTACCGACCGGGATGTTGCGCAGCGGCAGGTTGTTGCCCGGCTTGATGTCGGCGCCAGCGCCGTTCTCAATCCGGTCACCCTGCTGCAGGCCGCGCGGGGCGATGATGTAGCGCTTCTCGCCGTCCGCGTAGTGCAGGAGCGCGATGCGCGCGGTGCGGTTGGGGTCGTACTCGATGTGCGCGACCTTGGCCGGCACGCCGTCCTTGTCGTGACGACGGAAGTCGATCACACGGTAGGCGCGCTTGTGGCCACCGCCCTGGTGGCGAACGGTCACACGACCGGCGTTGTTACGGCCGCCCTTGCTGTGCAGCGGGCGGACCAGCGACTTCTCCGGCGTGGACCGCGTGATCTCGACAAAGTCGGCGACGCTGGAGCCACGACGGCCCGGGGTCGTCGGCTTGTACTTGCGGATACCCATTTCTCAGTCCTCGTCCGATTTCGGACGATCCGGACCGCCGTTAGGCGGTCGGACCGCCGAAGATGTCGATACGGTCGCCCTCGGCGAGGGTCACGATGGCGCGCTTGGTGTTGGCACGCTTCCCGAAACCGGTGCGGGTGCGCTTGCGCTTGCCCTGCCGGTTGATCGTGTTGACCCCGGTGACCTTGACCGAGAAGACCGCCTGGACGGCCTGCTTGATCTGGGTCTTGTTGGCGCGCGGGTCGACGATGAACGTGTACTTGTTCTCGTCCAGCAGCGCGTAGCTCTTCTCGGAAACAACCGGCTTGACGAGGACGTCGCGCGGGTCCGTGAAGGTCTTGCTGGTGACGACGGCCTCAGTCATCAGGCGTCGCTCCCTTCGGTCTCAACGGCCTTGGGGCCAGACACGAAGGACTCGAAGGCGGCCTTGGTGAAGACCACGTCGTCGGAGACGAGCACGTCGTACGTGTTCAGCTGGCCCGGCTCCAGGATGTGCACCTGGGGCAGGTTACGGGCGGACAGCCACGCGGCCTCGTCGGAGCGCTCGGCGACCAGGAGCAGGTTCTTCCGCTCGCTGATCTTGCCGAACAGGCCCTTGGCGGCCTTGGTGGACACCGCGCCCTCGACCACGCCGGAGACGACGTGGATGCGGCTGTGGCGGGCCCGGTCGGAGAGGGCACCGCGCAGCGCGGCGGCCTTCATCTTCTTCGGGGTCCGCTGGCTGTAGTCACGCGGCACGGGGCCGTGGACGACGCCACCACCGGCGAACTGCGGCGCACGGGTCGAACCCTGGCGCGCACGGCCGGTGCCCTTCTGGCGGTACGGCTTCTTGCCACCGCCACGGACCTCGCCGCGGGTCTTGGTCTTGTGCGTGCCCTGACGGGCAGCGGCCAGCTGCGCGACGACGACCTGGTGGATCAGCGGGATGCTGACCTTGGCGTCGAAGATCTCCGTGGGGAGCTCGACGGTCCCGGCCTTGTCGCCTGCCGGCGAAAGGATGTCAATGGTGCTCATCGGTTACCTCAGGCCCCCTTGGCCGCGGTACGGACCAGGACGAGGCCGCCGTTCGGACCAGGAACTGCGCCCTTGATGAGCAGCAGACCCTTCTCCGCGTCAACGGCGTGGACGGTCAGGTTCTGGGTGGTGACCCGCTCATTGCCCATACGGCCGGCCATCCGCATGCCCTTGAACACGCGGCCCGGGGTGGCGCAGCCACCGATGGAGCCCGGCTTGCGGTGCACGCGGTGGGCACCGTGCGAAGCCTTGCCACCGCCGAAGCCGTGACGCTTCATGACACCGGCGAAGCCCTTGCCCTTGCTCTTGCCGGTCACGTCCACCTTCACGCCCGCCTCGAAGACGTCGGCGCTGAGCTCCTGGCCGAGGCTGTACTCGCTCGCGTCGGCGGTACGGACCTCGACGAGGTGGCGACGGGGGGTGACGTCGGCCTTCGCGAAGTGGCCCTTGAGGGGCTTGTTCACCTTGCGCGGGTCGATCTCGCCGAAGGCGATCTGGACGGAGTCGTAGCCGTCCTGGTCATTGGTGCGCACCTGGGTAACGACGCAGGGGCCGGCCTTCACCACGGTCACCGGGACGACACGGTTGTTCTCGTCCCAGACCTGGGTCATGCCGAGCTTCTCGCCCAGGAGCCCCTTGATCTGCTTAGCCATCTCTTCCGCGCCTCTCAGAGCTTGATCTCGATGTCAACGCCGGCCGGAAGGTCCAGGCGCATCAGCGAGTCAACGGTCTTGGGCGTCGGGTCGAGGATGTCGATCAGGCGCTTGTGCGTGCGCATCTCGAAGTGCTCGCGCGAGTCCTTGTACTTGTGCGGCGACTTGATGACGCAGTACACGTTCTTCTCAGTGGGCAGCGGCACCGGGCCCGCGACCGACGCACCAGTGCGGGTCACCGTCTCGACGATCTTCTTCGCCGAGGAGTCGATGACCTCGTGGTCGTAGGCCTTGAGCCGGATGCGGATCTTCTGTCCCGCCATGGCTACTTCGTAGTCCTGTCTCTCGTAACGCTCTGGGACCCGGGAGGTCACCGTTCTTCTCCGACCCACGCGGTCGGGCGTGTCGCACCCCTTCTCGTAAATCTCCACATGGAAGATCCCTCGAGGAGGAGAGCGTGGGGGAAGAACACCCACCGGGCGCCTGGAAGAGGCACCCCGCTGACACTTCCCGGAAGATTCCCGTACTTCCGCCCCTGAAAAGGGGCGACGAATACCTGGGACTCGCTTCCAGTCCTCCCGGCGGGAGGCGCGCAGCATCGGCACTCAACCGAGCAACCTGGACAGTGTGCCATACGCGGGTTGCGTAAGGCCAATCGAGCCCCGACTGTCAAGAAGCCCCGCCCACCTGATGGTGAGCGGGGCTTCCTGGATGCTCCGGAGAGCTACCGGATCAACCGGACCGTCTTACTTGACGATCTTGGTGACCTGGCCGGCGCCGACGGTCCGACCACCCTCACGGATGGCGAACTTCAGGCCCTCCTCCATGGCGACAGGCTGGATGAGGTCCACCTTCATCTCGGTGTTGTCACCCGGCATGACCATCTCGGTGCCCTCGGGGAGGGTCACAACACCGGTCACGTCAGTCGTACGGAAGTAGAACTGCGGACGGTAGTTGTTGAAGAACGGCGTGTGGCGGCCACCCTCGTCCTTGGAGAGGATGTAGGCCTGCGCCTCGAACTCGGTGTGCGGGGTGACCGAGCCCGGCTTGATGATGACCTGGCCGCGCTCGACGTCCTCGCGCTTGATGCCGCGGAGCAGCAGACCGACGTTCTCACCGGCCTGGCCCTCGTCGAGCAGCTTGCGGAACATCTCGATACCGGTGACCGTGGTGGAGGTCTTCTCGGTCTTGATGCCGATGATGTCGACGGTCTCGTTGACCTTGAGGACACCACGCTCGATACGACCGGTGACGACGGTGCCACGACCGGTGATCGTGAAGACGTCCTCGATCGGCATCAGGAACGGCTTGTCGACGTCGCGCTCGGGCTGCGGGATCGACTCGTCGACGGCCTTCATCAGCTCGAGGACGGTGTTGCCCCACTCCTTGTCGCCCTCGAGGGCCTTCAGAGCGGAGACCTTGACGACCGGAACGTCGTCGCCCGGGAACTCGTACTCGGAGAGGAGCTCACGGACCTCGAGCTCGACGAGCTCCAGGATCTCCTCGTCGTCCACCATGTCGGCCTTGTTCAGGGCGACAACGATGTACGGAACGCCGACCTGGCGGGCCAGGAGCACGTGCTCCTTGGTCTGCGGCATCGGGCCGTCGGTGGCGGCGACCACGAGGATGGCGCCGTCCATCTGCGCGGCACCCGTGATCATGTTCTTGATGTAGTCCGCGTGACCGGGGCAGTCGACGTGGGCGTAGTGACGCGTCTCGGTCTGGTACTCGACGTGCGCGATCGAGATGGTGATACCGCGCTGGCGCTCCTCAGGAGCCTTGTCGATCTGGTCGAAGGCCGAGGCCTCGTTCAGGTCCGGGTACGCGTCGTGCAGCACCTTGGTAATGGCGGCCGTGAGGGTCGTCTTACCGTGGTCAATGTGACCGATGGTGCCGATGTTGACGTGCGGCTTAGTCCGCTCGAACTTCGCCTTCGCCACTGGGGTCCTCCTGTGGAGTGGTTCTGTACGCCTTACTCATCGGCGCCAGGTGATCTTTGCTGGATAGCCCGGGCCCGAGGGGCGTTCCTCCGCTGTTGCGGCGGAACGGCCCCTACGGGTTCCGGAGTCAAGCCTAGAGCGTGAACTCGACGGGTGAGTTACTCGCCCTTGGCCTTCGCGATGATCTCCTCGGCGACGTTCCGCGGAACCTCGGCGTAGGAGTCGAACTGCATCGAGTAGCTGGCGCGACCCGACGTCTTGCTGCGGAGGTCTCCGACGTAGCCGAACATCTCCGAGAGCGGAACCAGGCCCGTGACGAGCTTGGCGCCGGCGCGGTCCTCCATGGCCTCGATCTGACCACGGCGGGAGTTGATGTCGCCGATCACGTCGCCCATGTAGTCCTCGGGCGTGGTGACCTCGACCTTCATCATCGGCTCGAGCAGGGCCGGGCTGGCCTTGCGGGCGGCCTCCTTGAAGGCCATCGAACCGGCGATCTTGAACGCCATTTCCGACGAGTCGACCTCGTGGAACGCGCCGTCGAGGAGCGTGACCTTGACACCGGTCAGCGGGTAGCCGGCGAGAACACCGAACTCCATGGCCTCCTGGCAGCCCGCGTCCACGGACGGGATGTACTCCCGCGGGATGCGGCCACCGGTGACCTTGTTCTCGAACTCGTACCCGTCGCCCTCAAGCGGCTCGATGGCGATCTGCACCTTAGCGAACTGGCCGGAACCACCAGTCTGCTTCTTGTGCGTGTAGTCGAGACGCTCGACCGGCTTGCGCAGGGTCTCGCGGTAGGCGACCTGCGGCTTGCCGACGTTGGCCTCGACCCGGAACTCACGCTTCATACGGTCGACCAGCACGTCGAGGTGCAGCTCGCCCATACCCGCGATGATGGTCTGGCCGGTCTCCTCGTCGGTGTGCACCTGGAACGAGGGGTCCTCTTCGGCCAGGCGCTGGATGGCGACACCCAGCTTCTCCTGGTCGCCCTTGGACTTGGGCTCGATGGCGACCTGGATGACCGGGGCCGGGAACTCCATCGACTCCAGGATCACCGGGGAGCCCGCGTCGCAGAGGGTCTCGCCGGTGGTGGTCTGCTTCAGACCCATGACGGCGACGATGTCGCCGGCACCCACCGCGTCGATCTCCTCACGCTTGTTCGCGTGCATCCGGTAGATCTTGCCGATGCGCTCCTTCTTGCCCTTCACCGAGTTCTGCACCTGCGTGCCGGCCTCGAGGCGGCCCGAGTACACCCGGATGAAGGTGAGCTTGCCCAGGTGGGGGTCGCTCGCGATCTTGAACGCAAGGGCGGCCAGCGGCTCGTCGTCGGACGGCTTGCGCTTGACGATCTCCTCCGGGTCGTTGACCGCGTGGCCCTCGATGGCCTCGACGTCCAGCGGGGAGGGGAGGTAGCGCACGACCGCGTCGAGCAGGGGCTGCACGCCCTTGTTCTTGAACGCGGTACCGCAGAACACCGGGGTGACGGTGACGACGTCGGCCTTGCCGGAGGCGATGGTGATACGACGGATCGCGGCGTAGAGCTGCTCCACGGTGGGCTCCTGGCCCTCCAGGTACAGCTCCATGACCTCTTCGTCGTTCTCGGCCACGGTCTCGAGGAGCTTGCCGCGCCATTCGTCGGCAGCCTCGATGTGCGTGTCCGGGATGTCGACGGTGTCGTACATCTCGCCCTTGGCGGCCTCGGCCGACCAGACCAGGGCCTTCATCGTCACGAGGTCGACGACGCCCTTGAAGTCCATCTCGGTGCCGATCGGCAGCTGCATCACGATCGGGGTCGCACCCAGGCGATCCGAGATCATGTCGACGCAGCGGTGGAACTCGGCACCCGTACGGTCGAGCTTGTTGACGAAGCAGATACGCGGAACGCCGTAGCGGTCCGCCTGACGCCAAACGGTCTCGGACTGGGGCTCGACACCGGCAACGCCGTCGAACACCGTCACCGCACCGTCGAGCACGCGCAGCGAGCGCTCCACCTCGACGGTGAAGTCGACGTGGCCCGGGGTGTCGATGATGTTGATGGTGTTGTCGACGTTGTCCAGCGGCCAGTGGCAGGTCGTCGCGGCAGACGTGATCGTGATGCCGCGCTCCTGCTCCTGCTCCATCCAGTCCATCGTGGCAGCGCCGTCGTGGACTTCACCGATCTTGTACGAAACACCGGTGTAGAACAGGATCCGCTCGGTGGTGGTCGTCTTGCCCGCGTCGATGTGGGCCATGATCCCGATGTTGCGGACCTTGGCCAGGTCAAGCGAAGTGGTAGCCATAGTGGCTCAATCTTCTCTCGGTCTCGATGGGGGTTGCGACTACCAGCGGTAGTGCGCGAAGGCCTTGTTGGACTCGGCCATCTTGTGCGTGTCCTCACGCTTCTTGACCGAAGCGCCGAGGCCGTTGGAGGCGTCGAGCAGTTCGTTCATGAGGCGCTCGGTCATGGTCTTCTCGCGGCGGGCGCGGGAGTAGCCCACGAGCCAGCGGAGCGAGAGGGTGGCGGCGCGGCCGGGCTTGACCTCGACCGGGACCTGGTAGGTCGCGCCACCGACACGGCGGGACTTGACCTCAAGGGTCGGCTTGATGTTCTCCAGCGCGCGCTTCAGCGTGATGACCGGGTCGGTGCCGGTCTTCTCACGCAGACCCTCCATGGCGCCGTAGACGATGCGCTCGGCGGTGGAGCGCTTGCCGTTCAGCAGCACCTTGTTGATGAGGGAGGTCACCAGAGGAGAGCCGTAGACCGGGTCGATGATGACCGGGCGCTTCGGGGCGGGGCCCTTACGAGGCATTCTTACTTCTCCTTCTTGGCGCCGTAGCGGCTGCGAGCCTGCTTGCGGTTCTTGACGCCCTGCGTGTCGAGGGAGCCGCGGATGATCTTGTACCGAACACCCGGCAGGTCCTTCACACGGCCGCCACGCACGAGCACGATCGAGTGCTCCTGCAGGTTGTGGCCCTCACCCGGAATGTAAGCGGTGACCTCGATCCCACTGGTCAGACGCACACGCGCGACCTTACGCAGGGCCGAGTTCGGCTTCTTCGGGGTGGTCGTGAACACACGCGTGCAGACGCCACGGCGCTGGGGCGAACCCTCAAGTGCGGGCGTCTTGTTCTTCTCGACCTTGTCCTGCCGGCCCTTACGGACCAGCTGCTGGATCGTAGGCACTACTTCTCCGGTTTCTGTGTGCCAGTCTCGGTAAAGCTAACCTGGAACATTCCCCGACCCACGCGGTCGGGTGTGTCGAATACTGCAGACCTGCCTCGCTGGAACGAGGGCGGCGGCAGATTGCGGTGTCAAAACCCGGCTTCCGTGCTGCCGGGACTCTCCGGCCGGAACTGGCGGGAGAAGGCGCGCACGGCAGCCCAGGGACACCCCAGGCACAAGGTCAGAGCGTACCTAGCGCATTGGCTGCGGTCAAAACAAATGCACACGCGAAGGACACGCCGGACTCCGCCCGCGCTGCCGCCACGGTAGTGCGCTCGACTGCGCTACGGAAGAAGGCACACGGCCCTCAGCCGCGGGACACCGCGACCAACGCCACCACCAGGAAGAACAGTGCCCAGGCGCCGATCCCGAGCCAGCCGAGCACCAGGCCGGCGACCGCCTGGCCGTCGCCCCGCTGACCCGTGCGCCGGATCTCGGCCCGCGCCTTGTGCCCCAGGACCACCGCGGGGATCGACGTCAGCCCCCAGGTCAACGGCCCTATCAGCCCGCACACCAGCGCGCCCGTCGCCGCGCCGTTGGTCGGCTGCGGCATCGGCATCTGCATCGGGAGGAACGTGGCGGGCACCGCGGGCATCATCGGTCGCGGCGCGAACTCCGCCTGCGGCACCGGTCCCTGCGGCAGGTCGGCGACCAGCATCTGGAGCTCGGCGTGGGTCTGCGCCTGATAGGCCCGGGACATCCGCTGCTCGTACTCGGACTGCGCCAGCCGCCCCTCGGCGAACCCCGCCTTCAGCACGTCGACCGCCCGCTCGCGATCCGCGTGCGAGGCCCGCATGGCCGGCGCCTGATACGGGTTCTGCGCGGGCTGCCCACCCTGCCACGGCTGGAATGCCATGTCGCGAACCTCCCCCCGCTCAACAGTTGTCCCCATCCTCTCATCACAGACGCAGCATTGGGAGGACGAGTTCCCTTGGCACCGCGAACGCCGCAGGGCGGCCACCCCGTGGGGTGACCGCCCTGCTGACGCGATATGGCCTTACTGGTTGTACGGACCGTAGTCGTAGTCCTCCAGCGGGACCGCCTGGCCGGAGCCGGTGCCGAAGGGCGAGTAGTCGATGTCGTCGTAACCGACGGCCGAGTACATCGCGGCCTTGGCCTCCTCGGTGGGCTCGACCCGGATGTTGCGGTAACGGGACAGGCCCGTACCGGCCGGGATGAGCTTACCGATGATGACGTTCTCCTTGAGGCCGATGAGGCTGTCGGACTTGGCGTTGATCGCCGCGTCCGTCAGCACTCGGGTCGTCTCCTGGAAGGAGGCGGCCGACAGCCAGGATTCCGTCGCCAGCGAAGCCTTGGTGATACCCATCAGCTGCGGACGGCCGGAGGCCGGGTGGCCGCCTTCCGCCACCACGCGACGGTTCTCGCCCTCGAACTTCGAACGCTCCACCAGCTCGCCCGGCAGCAGCTCCGCGTCGCCGGACTCGATGATCGTCACGCGGCGCAGCATCTGCCGGATGATGATCTCGATGTGCTTGTCGTGGATCGCCACGCCCTGCGAGTTGTAGACCTTCTGGACTTCGCCGACCAGGTGGACCTGGACCGCACGCTGACCGAGGATCCGCAGCACGTCGTGCGGGTTGATGGCACCGACGGTCAGCGGCTGGCCGACCACCACGTGGTCGCCCTCGCCGACCAGCAGACGGGCACGCTTGGAGACGCCGTACGGCATCTCGTCGCTGCCGTCGTCCGGGGTGACGATGACCTTCTTGGTCTTCTCGGTCTCCTCGATGCGGACGCGGCCGGCCGCCTCCGAGATCGGGGCGACACCCTTGGGCGTACGGGCCTCGAAGAGCTCGACGACACGCGGCAGACCCAGGGTGATGTCGTCACCGGCCACACCACCGGTGTGGAAGGTACGCATGGTCAGCTGGGTGCCGGGCTCACCGATGGACTGGGCGGCGATGATGCCGACCGCCTCACCGATGTCGACCAGCTTGCCGGTGGCCAGCGAACGGCCGTAGCAGAAGGCACAGGTGCCGACCGCGGACTCACAGGTCAGGACCGAGCGGGTCTTGACCTCTTCGACGCCGTGCATGATCAGCTGGTCGATCAGCACGTCACCGAGGTCGACGTTGGCCGGGGCGACGACCTTGCCGTCCACCACGACGTCCTCGGCCAGCATCCGCGCGTACACGGAGGACTCGACGTCGTCCGCCTTGCGCAGGATGCCGTCGGCACCCTTCGAACCGATCCGCAGCTTCAGGCCGCGCTCGGTGCCGCAGTCCTCCTCGCGAATGATGACGTCCTGGGAGACGTCGACCAGACGACGGGTGAGGTAACCGGAGTCGGCGGTACGCAGGGCGGTGTCCGCCAGACCCTTACGGGCACCGTGGGTGGAGATGAAGTACTCCAGCACGGACAGACCCTCGCGGAACGACGCCTTGATCGGACGCGGGATCGTCTCGTTCTTGGCGTTCGACACCAGACCACGCATACCCGCGATCTGACGCATCTGCATCATGTTTCCGCGCGCACCCGAGTCCACCATCATGAAGATGGGGTTGGTCTTCGGGAAGTTCTCATTCATCGCCTCGGCAACCTCGTTGGTCGCCTTGGTCCAGATGTTGATGAGTTCCTGCGTGCGCTCGTCCTTGGTGATCAGACCGCGCTCGTACTGCTTCTGGACCTTCTCGTCCTGCGCCTCGTAACCGGAGACGATCGCCTTCTTGGCCTCCGGCACGACGATGTCGGAGACGGCGACGGTGACGCCGGAACGGGTGGCCCAGTAGAAGCCGGACGCCTTCAGGTTGTCGAGCGTCGCCGCCACGATGACCTTCGGGTACCGCTCGGCCAGGTCGTTGACGATCGCGGAGAGCTGCTTCTTGCCCACCGAGTAGTCGACGAACGGGTAGTCCTCGGGCAGCAGCTCGTTGAAGAGCGCGCGGCCCAGGGTCGTCCGCAGCCGGAAGCTGTCGCCCTGCTGCCACTCCGGCTCGCCCTCGACCGGGGCCGGCGGGGTCCAGCCGCGCGGCGGCACCGTGCCGATCGGGAAGCGGATGTCGACCTTCGCCTGGAGCGAGAGCTCGCGGGCGTCGAAGGCCATGATTGCCTCGGAGACCGAGGAGAACGAGCGGCCCTCACCCTTGACCTCGCGCTCCTCCTCGTCCGTGGTGAGGAAGAAGAGGCCCAGCACCATGTCCTGGGTCGGCATGGTGACCGGACGGCCGTCGGCCGGCTTGAGGATGTTGTTCGAGGACAGCATCAGGATGCGGGCCTCGGCCTGCGCCTCCGCGGAGAGCGGCAGGTGGACGGCCATCTGGTCACCGTCGAAGTCCGCGTTGAACGCGGTGCAGACGAGCGGGTGGATCTGGATGGCCTTGCCCTCGACCAGCTGCGGCTCGAAGGCCTGGATGCCGAGGCGGTGCAGGGTGGGCGCACGGTTCAGCAGCACCGGGTGCTCGGCGATGACCTCTTCGAGGACGTCGTACACCACGGTGCGGCCGCGCTCGACCATGCGCTTGGCCGACTTGATGTTCTGCGCGTGGTTGAGGTCCACCAGGCGCTTCATCACGAACGGCTTGAAGAGCTCCAGCGCCATGGCCTTGGGCAGACCGCACTGGTGCAGCTTCAGCTGCGGGCCGACGACGATGACGGAACGCGCGGAGTAGTCCACACGCTTACCGAGCAGGTTCTGACGGAAGCGACCCTGCTTGCCCTTGAGCATGTCGGACAGCGACTTCAGCGGGCGGTTGCCGGGGCCCGTGACCGGGCGACCACGACGGCCGTTGTCGAAGAGCGCGTCGACGGCCTCCTGGAGCATGCGCTTCTCGTTGTTCACGATGATCTCGGGCGCGCCGAGGTCGAGAAGCCGCTTCAGGCGGTTGTTGCGGTTGATGACGCGGCGGTACAGGTCGTTCAGGTCGGAGGTCGCGAAGCGGCCACCGTCCAGCTGCACCATCGGACGCAGGTCCGGCGGGATCACCGGGATGCAGTCCAGCACCATGCCCTTGGGGCTGTTGCGGGTCTGCAGGAAGGCGGAGACGACCTTGAGGCGCTTGAGCGCACGGGTCTTCTTCTGGCCCTTGCCGGTCCGGATGATCTCGCGGAGGCGCTCGGCCTCCTCGTCCAGGTCGAAGGTCTCCAGGCGCTTCTGCAGCGCGGCGGCGCCCATCGAGCCGTCGAAGTACGTGCCGAAGCGGTCACGCAGCTCGCGGTAGAGGAGCTCGTCGCCCTCCAGGTCCTGGACCTTGAGGTTCTTGAAGCGGTTCCAGACCTCGTCGAGGCGGTCGATCTCGCGCTGCGCACGGTCGCGCAGCTGCTTCATCTCACGCTCGGCACCCTCGCGCACCTTGCGGCGGGCATCGGCCTTGGCGCCCTCGGCCTCGAGCTCGGCCAGGTCGGTCTCGAGCTTCTTGGCGCGGGCCTCCAGGTCGGAGTCGCGGCGCTGCTCGATCTGCTGGCGCTCGACGGAGACGTGGGCCTCCAGCGAGGGCAGGTCGCGGGTGCGGCGCTCCTCGTCCACGAACGTGATCATGTACGCGGCGAAGTAGATGACCTTCTCGAGGTCCTTCGGCGCGAGGTCCAGCAGGTAGCCCAGCCGGCTCGGCACACCCTTGAAGTACCAGATGTGGGTGACAGGAGCGGCCAGCTCGATGTGGCCCATCCGCTCACGACGCACCTTGGCGCGAGTGACCTCGACGCCGCAGCGCTCGCAGATGATGCCCTTGAAGCGGACGCGCTTGTACTTACCGCAGTAGCACTCCCAGTCCCGGGTAGGACCGAAGATCTTCTCGCAGAAGAGTCCGTCCTTTTCGGGCTTGAGGGTGCGGTAGTTGATGGTCTCCGGCTTCTTGACCTCGCCGTGGGACCACTGACGGATGTCGTCAGCGGTGGCAAGGCCGATCCGCAGCTCGTCGAAGAAGTTGACGTCGAGCACTATGCGTCAATCCCTCTCAGGGTCGTGTCTCTATGGTCTGTCGGGGTCCGGGGCGGGGCCGGGAGCTCTGTGGGGCTTGGAGTTCCCGGCCAGACCCGTCAGACCTCTTCGACGCTGCTCGGCTCGCGCCGGGACAGGTCGATGCCGAGCTCCTCCGCAGCGCGGAAGACGTCCTCGTCGGTGTCGCGCATCTCGATGGACATGCCGTCCGAGGACAGCACCTCCACGTTGAGGCACAGGGACTGCATCTCCTTGATGAGCACCTTGAAGGACTCGGGGATGCCGGGCTCGGGGATGTTCTCGCCCTTGACGATGGCCTCGTAGACCTTCACGCGGCCGGTGACGTCGTCGGACTTGATCGTCAGCAGCTCCTGGAGGGCGTATGCGGCGCCGTAAGCCTCCAGCGCCCACACCTCCATCTCACCGAAGCGCTGACCACCGAACTGAGCCTTACCACCCAGCGGCTGCTGGGTGATCATCGAGTACGGACCGGTCGAGCGGGCGTGCAGCTTGTCGTCGACCAGGTGGTGGAGCTTGAGGATGTACATGTACCCGACCGAGATCGGGTCCGGGAACGGCTCACCGGAACGGCCGTCGAACAGCCGCGCCTTGCCGGACGGGAGGACCATGCGGTCGCCGTCGCGGTTGGGGATGGTGTTCTCCAGCAGACCGGCCAGCTCGTCCTCGCGGGCACCGTCGAAGACCGGGGTCGCGACGTTGGTGCGCGCCTCGACCTGGTCGGCGCCGATGGCCTGCAGCCGCTGGGCCCACTCCTCACCGAGGCTGGAGACGTCCCAGCCCTGGCTGGCGAGCCAGCCGAGGTGGATCTCCAGGACCTGTCCCGGGTTCATTCGGGACGGGACACCCAGCGGGTTGAGGATGATGTCGACCGGGGTGCCGTCCTCCATGAACGGCATGTCCTCGACCGGCAGGATCTTCGAGATGACGCCCTTGTTGCCGTGGCGGCCGGCAAGCTTGTCACCGTCGGTGATCTTACGCTTCTGCGCGACGTAGACGCGGACCAGCTGGTTCACGCCCGGCGGCAGCTCGTCGCCCTCTTCGCGGTCGAAGACGCGGACGCCGATGACCTTGCCGATCTCGCCGTGCGGGACCTTCAGCGAGGTGTCACGGACCTCGCGCGCCTTCTCACCGAAGATCGCGCGGAGCAGGCGCTCCTCGGGGGTCAGCTCGGTCTCGCCCTTGGGCGTGACCTTGCCGACGAGGATGTCGCCGGCGACGACCTCGGCACCGATGCGGATGATGCCGCGCTCGTCGAGGTCGGAGAGGACCTCCTCGGAGACGTTCGGGATGTCCCGGGTGATCTCCTCGGGGCCGAGCTTGGTGTCACGGGCGTCGACCTCGTGCTCCTCGATGTGGATCGAGGAGAGGACGTCGTCCTGCACGAGGCGCTGCGACAGGATGATCGCGTCCTCGTAGTTGTGACCCTCCCACGGCATGAACGCCACGAGCAGGTTCTTGCCGAGCGCCATCTCGCCCTCGTCCGTGGACGGACCGTCGGCGAGGACCTGGCCCTCGATGACCCGCGCGCCCTCGTCCACGACGACCTTCTGGTTGAAGGAGGTGCCCTGGTTGGAACGGGTGAACTTGGCGACGCGGTACGTGGTGTACGTGCCGTCGTCGTTGGCGACGGTGATGTAGTCCGCGGAGACCTCCTGGACCACACCGTTCTTCTCGGCCTTGATGACGTCGCCGGCGTCGACCGCGCAGCGGTACTCCATGCCGGTGCCGACCAGCGGCGACTCCGCCTTGATCAGCGGAACGGCCTGGCGCATCATGTTCGATCCCATGAGCGCGCGGTTGGCGTCGTCGTGCTCGAGGAACGGGATCATGGCGGTCGCGGCCGACACCATCTGGCGCGGCGAGACGTCCATGTAGTGCACCTCGTCGGCGGGGACGAGGTCGACCTCGCCGCCACGGCGACGGACCAGCACACGCTGCTCGGCGAAGCGCAGGTCGTCGCTGAGCTTGGCGTTGGCCTGGGCGATCAGGAAGCGGTCCTCCTCGTCGGCGGTGAGGTAGTCCACCTCCTCCGTGACCTGGCCGTCGACGACCTTGCGGTACGGCGTCTCGATGAAGCCGAAGACGTTGACGCGGCCGTAGGACGCGAGCGAGCCGATCAGACCGATGTTCGGGCCTTCGGGGGTCTCGATCGGGCACATGCGGCCGTAGTGCGACGGGTGCACGTCACGGACGTCCAGACCGGCCCGCTCACGGGAGAGACCACCCGGGCCCAGCGCCGACAGACGACGCTTGTGGGTCAGACCCGACAGCGGGTTGGTCTGGTCCATGAACTGGGACAGCTGGCTGGTGCCGAAGAACTCCTTGATGGAGGCGACGACCGGCCGGATGTTGATCAGGGTCTGCGGCGTGATCGCCTCGACGTCCTGGGTGGTCATGCGCTCGCGCACGACGCGCTCCATACGGGCGAGACCCGTACGGACCTGGTTCTGGATCAGCTCGCCGACGTTGCGCAGACGGCGGTTGCCGAAGTGGTCGATGTCGTCGGTCTCGACAACGATGCTGTTGCCGTTCTCGCCGATCGTCTCGGTCTCGCCGGCGTGCAGCTTGACCAGGTACTTGATCGTGGCGATGACGTCATCGGTGGTCAGCACACCGGCGTCCAGCGGCTCGTCGCCGCCGAGCTTCTTGTTGACCTTGTAGCGGCCGACCTTGGCGAGGTCGTAGCGCTTGGGGTTGAAGTAGAGGTTCTCCAGCAGCGTCTGCGCGGCCTCGCGGGTCGGCGGCTCGCCCGGGCGCAGCTTGCGGTAGATGTCGAGCAGCGCGTCGTCCTGGCCCTGGGTGTGGTCCTTCTCCAGGGTGGCGCGCATCGACTCGTACTCGCCGAACTCCTCGAGGATCTGCTCGGTGGTCCAACCGAGCGCCTTGAGCAGGACGGTCACGGACTGCTTGCGCTTGCGGTCGATACGCACACCGACCATGTCGCGCTTGTCGATCTCCATCTCCAGCCAGGCACCCCGGGACGGGATGATCTTGGCGGAGAAGATGTCCTTGTCGGACGTCTTGTCGATCGAGCTGTCGAAGTACACACCCGGCGAGCGGACCAGCTGCGACACCACGACACGCTCGGTGCCGTTGATGACGAAGGTGCCCTTGTTGGTCATGAGCGGGAAGTCGCCCATGAAGACCGTCTGGGACTTGATCTCGCCGGTCTCGTTGTTGGTGAACTCCGCGGTGACGAACAGCGGAGCCGCGTACGTGAAGTCACGCTCCTTGCACTCGTCGATGGAGTTCTTCGGAGGCTCGAAGCGGTGGTCGCGGAACGTCAGCGACATCGACCCGGAGAAGTCCTCGATCGGGGAGATCTCTTCGAAGATCTCTTCCAGACCGGACTTGGTGGGAACTTCCTGCCCACTCTCCAGCGCAGCCTCGACGCGACCCTTCCATGCGGCATTGCCGAGCAGCCAGTCGAAGCTTTCGGTCTGCAGCGCAAGGAGGTTAGGAACCCCGAGGGGCTCCTTGATCTTCGCAAAAGAGATGCGCAGCGGGGCGGTGCTGTCGCCGTTGTTCGTATTGGCAGTCGAGGCGTTGCGCGAGGCGGCCAAGAGGGGGTCCTTCCGAGGGCTCGGACTCACTACGCGCGTACCGGTCCCGAATCGAGCAGAGCGGTCGAGAAGCCCAGGTCAGGGCGGTCCATTTAGCTTTGCTCGGGCTCGGGTATGCCCCTGGTGACGGGCAGGGAGCAGCTAACAGGCAGCGCAAAGGGTCAGTGTAGCCACATGGCCCACTGATGTCCAGAGCGAGATTCCGAAGACCGGTATCGCACCGCGTCCCGATCTTCTCCCTCCGGGAGGTCATCCCCTCCGCAACGGAGGGGCCCCTCGTTGTTCTTCTCTCCGCCCAATGCCCTGCGCCTGCCGAAAGCCCTGCGCCAGTGGCGCACACCGATGCTTCCCTCTTCGTCGGCGATCCATGCCTCGAACCCTGGACCGCTTCTGCGTCGCGTCCCGAGAATTGCGCGCCGCGTCCGGTTCGTCAAGGCCCCCCGCCTCTGGGAGATCGTCACATGGAGGTGCGTCCGGACAACGAAGATCACCATACTCGCACTCCGACGCGGGGCAACGCAGCCGGGGCGGGTACGCGGAAGGGCGACCACCCGTATGGGTGATCGCCCTTCGCGGTGTCCGCGTTACGCCCTCAGGCGCGGCGGACGGGAGTCAGAGACTCACCAAGGTCACTTGACCTCGACGGAGGCGCCGGCGCCCTTGAGGGCCTCGGCGGCCTTCTCCGCGGCGTCCTTGGCGACCTTCTCGAGGACCGGCTTCGGGGTGCCGTCGACGAGGTCCTTGGCCTCCTTCAGACCCAGGGAGGTCAGCTCACGCACGACCTTGATGACCTGGATCTTCTTGTCGCCGGCGCCGGTGAGGATGACGTCGAACTCGTCCTTCTCCTCCTCGGCCTCGGCCTCGGCGCCACCGGCGGCACCGGCGACGACGACCGGGGCAGCGGCGGCAGCGGTGACGTCGAACTTCTCCTCGAAGGCCTTCACGAACTCGGAGAGCTCGATGAGGGTCATGCCTTCGAACTGCTCGAGCAGCTCGTCCTGGGTGAGCTTCGCCATGGTGGCGGTCCTTCCACTAAATCGGCTGGTGCCGGATGTACATTTCGGCGGGCGTGCGGCCCGCTGTAACCCGCGCCGGGACGGCGCGGATCATGACGCGAGCCGAATTACTCGGCACCGCCCTGCTCGGCCTGCTTGGCGCGCAGCGCGTCCACGGTGCGGACGAGCTTCGACGGCAGCGCCTGGAAGACGGAGGCAGCCTGGGACTGCTTCGCCTTGAAGGCACCGGCCAGCTTGCTGAGCAGAACCTCGCGGGACTCGAGGTCCGCAAGCTTCTTGATCTCGTCGGCGGAGAGAGCCTTGCCGTCAAGGACGCCGCCCTTGATGACGAGGTTCTGGTTCTCCTTGGCGAAGTCACGAAGACCCTTCGCCGCCTCGACCGGGTCACCGGTAACGAAGGCGACGGCCGTCGAGCCACTGAGGTGCTCGTCCAGCGCAGAGATCCCGGCCTCCTTGGCCGCGATCTTGGTCAGCGTGTTCTTCACCACACGGTACTGAGCGTTGTCACCGAGCGAACGGCGCAGATTCCGGATCTGCGCGACGGTAAGACCGGTGTACGCCGTCACAACAGCGGCGTTCGAGTTGCGGAACTTGTCGGCAATCTCGTCGACGGCTGTGACCTTGTCGGGCCTCGCCATGAGCCTCGGCCTCCTTCCGGGTGATGAGGACCGCGCAGAAGGGGCTGGGCAAAACAAACGCCCCGGCGCAGGGCACGGGGCGTTACTCGACCGAACACAGAAATGCCCGGGAGTCTCTCCACACAACCTGCGCAGGCCGTCCGCAGCTAGCGGATCCTTCGGCCACCACACGCCCGGAATCGGACGCGCAGAGACAACCAGCGGTCTTTGGCTTCCGGGACACCGTACGGGAAGGGCCTACGCGCAGGCAAATCGGCCCGTGTGGGGCCGCGGCGGGCGTCTGGGACACCCCGCCGCGGCCGCACGGCTCAGGTGCCGGGAGCGGCCATGGTGTCGCCGGCCGGCGGCGGGGTCACGGTGACCTTGGTGCCGTAGTTCGAGTAGAAGACGGTGGAGTCCTGGGGCTGCTGGCCGTCCACCTGCTCACGCTTCTTCACGAGCGTGTTGTCCGGGCCGATCCACAGGTCGATGGTCTCCGTCGTCGCGCCGACCTTCTTGAGCTGCACCTCCAGCGCCTTCAGGTCGGCCTCGCTGAGGCTCTTGGACTGCAGCTTGGCCATCTCGGCCACGGCGACCTTGCCGGTGTAGTGGGTCGCCTGGACGCCGCGGACGTCCTCCTTGCCGGCCTCCTGGACCTTGCCGGAGGCGATGAGCAGGTTCACCGACTTGACCGGGTCGTTGTTCTGTATGGCGTCCTTCATCAGGGCGCCGGCCGGACCCTGCTTGGCCAGGGCTGCGTAGTCGTACTTGATCCAGCTCTTGCCGCCCATCGGCATGCCCATGTTCACGTACATCGCCTGGGGCGTGTACAGCGCCTTCATGGGCTTGCCGGTCGCCATCGGCCCACCGGTCGTGGTGATGTCGAGGGTCATGTTGGTCCCGTTCGACCAGTCCATCGCGCCCTTCAGCGTGCGCGTGACCGGACCCAGCTTCTGCGTGCCGTCGATCTGCGCGGACTTCTTGTCGCCCGTCTGCTGCGACGCCGTCTTCAGCGAGGCCAGCGCGGCGTCCAGCGGGGACTTCGCCCCCGCCGCGTCGTTCCTGCCACCGCTGGCGCTGCCACCGCCGGTGCCGTTGCTCTTGTCGCCACCGCTGTTGCAAGCGGTCAGACCGGCCATCATGACGACTCCCGCCGCGACGGCGGCGGCTATACGCGTGCTGCGCACGTGAGGCTCCCCCTTTGATTTCCTCTACGGACCTCGCAGGGGACTGTAGTGCAGGCCGCAGACAGCGCGCCTGGCGGCCCTGTTATGAACGCGTCAGGCCCCGCTCTCCGAACGGAAAGCGGGGCCTGACGTCACGCGTCACGCGCTATGAGGCATCGATCGAAACGATCAGACGGCCTCGTCCTCGACGAGGAGGTTGCGGGTGCGGTTGGGGTCCACCGGGACGCCGGGGCCCATGGTGGTGGTGATCGTCGCCTTCTTGATGTAGCGGCCCTTGGCGGCGGACGGCTTCAGACGGGTGATCTCCTCCAGCGCCGCGGCGTAGTTCTCCACCAGCTTGGCGTCGTCGAAGGACACCTTGCCGATGATGAAGTGGAGGTTGGAGTGCTTGTCGACCCGGAACTCGATCTTGCCGCCCTTGATGTCGGTGACGGCCTTGGCGACGTCCGGGGTGACGGTGCCGGTCTTCGGGTTCGGCATCAGACCACGGGGACCGAGCACGCGGCCGAGGCGGCCGACCTTGCCCATGAGGTCCGGGGTGGCGACGACGGCGTCGAAGTCCAGACGGCCCTTGGAGACCTCGTCGATCAGTTCGTCCGAGCCGACGATGTCGGCGCCGGCGGCTTCCGCGGCCGCAGCACGGTCACCGGTCGCGAAGACCAGGACCCGGGCGGTCTTACCGGTGCCGTGCGGGAGGTTCACGGTGCCGCGGACCATCTGGTCGGCCTTGCGCGGGTCGACGCCCAGACGCATGGCGACCTCGACGGTCGAGTCGAACTTGGCCGAGGAGGTGTCCTTGGCGAGACGGACGGCCTCGAGCGGGGCGTACAGACGCTCCCGGTCGATCTTCGCGTCCGCGTTGCGAAGAGTCTTGCTGCGCTTCACTTCTGCTCCTGATGCAGTGGGGTGGAGTCGTGGTACGGACCAGCGCCTGGTCCTGCCACGGGCTGAGCCAACGTGCGGCGTGCGCCGCACGGCCGTGCGGGGCTGAGGATCAGCCCTCGACCGTGATGCCCATGGAACGGGCGGTGCCGGCGATGATCTTCTCGGCGGCGTCCAGGTCGTTGGCGTTCAGGTCGGGCATCTTGGTGGTGGCGATGTCGCGGACCTGGTCGCGGGTGATCTTGGCGACCTTGGTCTTGTGCGGCTCGCCGGAGCCCTTGTCCACGCCCGCGGCCTTCAGGATGAGCTTCGCGGCCGGCGGAGTCTTGGTGACGAAGGTGAAGGAACGGTCCTCGTAGACCGTGATCTCCACCGGCACGACCATGCCACGCTGCGACTCGGTCGCGGCGTTGTAGGCCTTGCAGAACTCCATGATGTTGACGCCGTGCTGACCCAGCGCGGGGCCGACCGGCGGAGCCGGGTTCGCGGCACCGGCCTGGATCTGGAGCTTGATCAGCCCCGTGACCTTCTTCTTCTTGGGAGGCATGCTCTCTCCGGGTCCTAGTGAGAGGTGGTTCGCCCCACAATCCGGATCATCCGGATGGAGGCATACCGCACCACGATAACGGGTACTGTCGTGCGGCCAAAAACCGCGCAGGTCAGACCGGCTCTACGCCGGTCTGACCTGATCGGTGGCTGGTGGTCCGGAAGAACCTAGTTCTTCTGGATCTGGTCGAAGCTCAGCTCGACCGGGGTCTCGCGACCGAAGATCTCGACCAGGCCCTTGACCTTCTTCGAGTCGGCGTTGATCTCGTTGATCGTGGCCTGCAGCGTCGCGAACGGACCGTCGGTGACGGTGACGGAGTCGCCCACCTCGAAGTCCAGGACCTGGACCTCGACCTTGCGGGACGGCGCCGGCTTGCCCTCGGCCGCGGCGGCCTCCTTGGCGGCCTTCTCCTCGGCCTCCGGGGCGAGCATCTTGACGATCTCGTCGAGGGTCAGCGGGTACGGGTCGTAGGCGTTGCCGACGAAGCCGGTGACACCCGGGGTGTTGCGGACGACGCCCCAGGACTCGTTCGTCAGGTCCATGCGCACCAGAACGTAGCCCGGAAGCTTGTTCTGGCGGACGGTGCGACGGTCACCGTTCTTGATCTGAACGACCTCTTCCTGCGGCACCTCGGCCTGGAAGATGTAGTCCTCGACGTTCAGCGAGACGGCGCGCTGTTCGAGGTTGGTCTTCACGCGGTTCTCGTAACCCGCGTAGGTGTGGATGACGTACCACTCGCCGGGGAGCCCGCGCAGCTCGTCACGGAGGGCGGCCACCGGGTCGACCGGCTCCTGCTCCTCCGCGTCCTCGGAAGCCTCCTCGGCCTCCTCGTCCTCGACGTGCACGGCGGCCGACTCGGCGGGCTCGCCGGCGTCGGCGTCCTCGGCGTCCAGCTCGTCGACGTCGTCTGCGCCCGCGACGATCTCCGCGGCGGCTTCCTCGTCAGCGATCGCCGCAGCCTCCCCCTCGACCTCGGCCGAGACGGCCTCGTCAACCTCGGCCTCTGCAGCCGCGACGGGCTTGGCGGCGTCGTTCAGGTTCGGGTCAGACACGTGGCTGCTTCTTCCTTGCTTCAAGGGGTTGAACGTGCGAAAGGCCGCCCCCGCAGAGGCACCCTCCGCGGGATCAGCCGAAGACGTACCCGACGACTCGGTTGATTCCCAAGTCAATCACGGTTACGAGACCAATGATGATGGCTACGAAGACGATCACCACGGTGGTGTACGACGACAGCTGGCTGCGCGTGGGCCAGACGACCTTGCGCAGTTCCGCGATGACCTGGCGGTAGAAGAGCGCGAGACGCGCGAAAGGCCCCTTCTTGCCGCGCTTACCGCCGCGGCGGGGCTTCTTCTGGGATTCCGTGGTGTCGTCTTCGGAACGACCGCGCTCAGGCATGTCGATGGAGCCCAGGGCGTCCGTCACTCGTCCTCACCTGAATCCGGGTCGTGGCCGTGCCGCGTCCGGCCCGGCCGCACGGCGGTGCATTTCGTACGTACGCATGCACGCACTCGGTGATGAAGTGCGTGTAGCAGGGCCGGAGGGACTTGAACCCCCAACCGCTGGTTTTGGAGACCAGTGCTCTACCAATTGAGCTACGACCCTTTGTGGTTCCCCCAACTTACCGCATGCGGACGACTGCATTACGTCGTGCACTGCGGTGACCCGATGGGAGCCAACGGTCAGCGAGTGTACGTGCTTCGGGGCCGGGCGTCGAACAGGAACCTCGCGCACCGCCCCACAAACCCGTGTATCGGGCCCGACGGCGGTCTGCGACGATGCCTCCATGAGCGCTGCCACTCCCTCCGCATCGTCCCCCACCGACCGCCGGGTCTCCGCCCGGGTCGGTTCGATCTCCGAGTCCGCCACCCTCGCCGTCGACGCCAAGGCCAAGGCCCTCAAGGCCGCCGGGCGCCCGGTGATCGGCTTCGGCGCCGGTGAGCCCGACTTCCCCACGCCCGGCTACATCGTCGAGGCGGCGGTCGAGGCGTGCCGCAACCCGAAGTTCCACCGCTACACCCCCGCCGGCGGCCTCCCCGAGCTGAAGTCCGCGATCGTCGCGAAGACCCTGCGCGACTCCGGTTTCGAGATCGAGGCCGCGAACGTCCTGGTGACCAACGGTGGCAAGCAGGCCATCTACGAGGCGTTCGCCGCCATCCTGGACCCCGGCGACGAGGTCATCGTGCCGGCGCCGTACTGGACGACGTACCCCGAGTCGATCCGGCTCGCCGGCGGCGTGCCGGTCGACGTGGTCGCCGACGAGACCACCGGCTACCGCGTGTCCGTCGAGCAGTTGGAGGCGGCCCGCACCGAGCGCACCAAGGTGCTGCTGTTCGTCTCGCCGTCGAACCCGACTGGCGCGGTCTACTCCCGCGAGCAGGTCGAGGCGGTCGGCCGCTGGGCCGCCGAGCACGGCCTGTGGGTGCTGACCGACGAGATCTACGAGCACCTGGTCTACGGCGACGCGGAGTTCTCGTCGCTGCCGGTCGTGGTGCCCGAGTTGCGCGACAAGTGCATCGTCGTCAACGGCGTGGCGAAGACGTACGCGATGACCGGCTGGCGGGTGGGCTGGGCGATCGGCCCCAAGGACGTCATCAAGGCGGCCACCAACCTCCAGTCGCACGCCACCTCCAACGTCTCCAACGTGGCGCAGGCCGCGGCCATCGCCGCCGTCAGCGGCGACCTGGCGGCCGTCGAGGAGATGAAGGTCGCCTTCGACCGGCGCCGCCGCAAGATCGTGCAGATGCTCAACGAGATCGACGGCGTGGTGTGCCCGGAGCCGGAGGGCGCGTTCTACGCCTACCCGTCGGTGAAGGGGCTGCTGGGCAAGGAGATCCGCGGCAAGCGCCCGCAGTCCAGCGTCGAGCTGGCCGAGCTGATCCTGGAGGAGGCGGAGGTCGCCGTCGTCCCGGGCGAGGCGTTCGGCACCCCCGGCTACCTGCGGCTTTCGTACGCGCTGGGCGACGAGGACCTGGTCGAGGGCGTCTCCCGGATCCAGAAGCTGCTGGCCGAGGCCAAGTAGCGGGGCGGTGGCCGCCGAGGCGTGCGGGGTCGGACGGGCGTCCGGCCCCGCACGCCTTTCCGGCCGTCCCTTCGTTCGGGGCGGGGCCTATGCCGGGGCGCGCGGGTGCGGCAGTATCTGCGGATGGAGCGTGTTCGTGATCTGCGTCAACTGCCGAAGGCCCATCTGCACCTGCACTTCACCGGCTCGATGCGGCCGGCGACGCTGCTGGACCTCGCCGACAAGTACGGCGTCCACCTGCCGGACGCGCTGACCAGCGGTACGCCGCCCCGGCTGAGCGCCACCGACGAGCGCGGCTGGTTCCGCTTCCAGCGGCTCTACGACATCGCCCGGTCGTGTCTGCGCTCGCCCGAGGACATCCAGCGGCTGGTGCGGGAGGCGGCGGAGGAGGACGTCAAGGACGGCTCCCGCTGGCTGGAGATCCAGGTCGACCCGACCTCGTACGCGCCGCGGCTGGGCGGGCTGATCCCGGCGCTGGAGGTCATCCTGGACGCGGTGGAGCTGGCCTCCCGGCACACCGGGCTGGGCATCCGGGTGCTGGTCGCCGCGAACCGCATGAAGCACCCGCTGGACGCCCGCACGCTGGCCCGGCTGGCGGTGCGCTACGCCGACCACGGCGTGGTCGGCTTCGGGCTCTCCAACGACGAACGCCGGGGGCTGGCCCGGGACTTCGACCGGGCCTTCGCCATCGCCCGGGACGGCGGCCTGCTGTCGGCGCCGCACGGCGGCGAGCTGTCCGGGCCGGCCAGCGTCCGGGACTGCCTGGACGATCTGCACGCCACCCGGATCGGGCACGGGGTGCGGGCCGCGGAGGACCCGGTGCTGCTGCGCCGGCTGGCGTCCCGCGGGGTGACCTGCGAGGTGTGCCCGGCGTCGAACGTCGCGCTGGGCGTCTACGGCAAACCGGAGGACGTGCCGCTGCGGACGTTCTACGAGGCGGGCGTCCCGATGGCGCTGGGCGCCGACGACCCGCTGCTGTTCGGCTCGCGGCTGGCCGCCCAGTACGAGATCGCCCGCACCTCGCACGCCTTCGACGACGCCGAGCTGGCCGAGCTGGCCCGGCAGTCCGTGCGGGCCTCCCGGGCGCCCCAGGACGTGCGGCGGGCGGTGCTGGCGGACATCGACGCCTGGCTGGCCGCCCCGGCGCCGTAGCGGGCCGCCGGCGGCCTTCCACGGCCCCTACAGGCTGACGCCGACCGTCACCGGTTCGTTGACGAGGGTGACCCCGAAGGCGTCGTGGACGCCGTCGCGGACCTCGCGGGCCAGCGCGAGCAGGTCCTCGGTGGTGGCCCGGCCGCGGTTGGTGAGGGCGAGGGTGTGCTTGGTGGAGATCCGGGCCGGGCCGCTGCCGTAGCCCTTGGTGAAGCCGGCGCGGTCGATCAGCCAGGCCGCGGAGGTCTTCACCCGGCCGTCGCCGTCGGGGAAGGCGGGCGGCGCGGCGTCGGGGCCGAGGCGGTCGTGGACCCGCCGGACGAGATCGGCGTGCTCGGCCTCGCTGAGGACGGGGTTGGTGAAGAAGGAGCCGGCCGACCAGGTGTCGTGGTCCTCGGCGTCCAGCACCATGCCCTTGCTGGCCCGGAGCGCCAGGACGGTCTTGCGGGCGACGGCGAGCGGCACCCGGTCCCCGGTGCCGACCCCGAGGGCGCGGGCCGTCTGGTCGTACTTCAGGGGCGCGGAGAGTCCGTCCGCGTCCTCCAGGGCGAAGCGGACCCGCAGCACGACGTACCGCTCGGGGTGCTGCTTGAAGCGGCTGTGGCGGTACGAGAAGCCGCACTCCTCGTTGGCGAGGGTGACCGTCTCGCCGGTGCGGCGGTCGTAGGCGACGACCTCGGTGAGGGTCTCGGAGACGTCCTGGCCGTAGGCGCCGACGTTCTGGATCGGGGTGGCGCCGGCCGAGCCGGGGATGCCGGCCAGGCACTCGACGCCGGCCAGTCCGGCCTCGACGGTGCGGGCGACGGCGTCGGACCAGTTCTCGCCCGCGGCGAGTTCCAGGGACGTGCCGTCGACCGTGACGCCGCGGGTGGCGATGCGCAGGGCGGTGCCGTCGAAGCCCTTGTCGCCGATGACGAGATTGCTGCCGCCGCCGATGATCAGCAGCGGGCTGCCGGCCTCGTCGGCTTCGCGGACGGCCGCGACCACCTCGTCGTCGGTGGTGGCCGTGACGAGCCGGGTCGCGGGGCCGCCGAGGCGGAAGGTGGTCAGCGGGGCGAGGGGAGCACCGTGCTCCACGTGGAGTTCCTGCACGCGCCCAAGGGTACGGGGGCGGTCCGGCGGCATCGGGCCGGCCGCCCCACGCGGCTGCGTCAGGCGAGCCGGACCACGGCGCGGGACATGCCCAGCACCTTCTGGCCTGCGCTCTTGGCGGTGAGGTCGACGCGGACGGTTCGCTCCGCGTCGTCGAGCTTGGCCGCGACCGTGCCGCTGACCTCGATCAGCGCACCGGTCCCGTCGTTGGGCACCACGACGGGCTTGGTGAAGCGCACGCCGTACTCGGCGACCGCACCCGGGTCGCCGACCCAGTCGGTGACCACCCGGACCGCCGAGGCCATGGTGAACATGCCGTGCGCGATGACGTCCGGCAGTCCGACCTCCTTGGCGAACTTCTCGTTCCAGTGGATCGGGTTGAAGTCCCCGGAGGCGCCGGCGTACTGGACGAGCGTGGCACGGGTCACAGGAAAGGTCCGCGCGGGGAGTTCGGTGCCGACCTCGACGTCGTCGTAGGCAATCTTCGCGGTCATCTCAGGACTCCTCAGCGGGCCGGGCGACGAGCTTGGTGAGGGCGGTCACAACGTGCTCGCCGGCCTCGTCGTGCACCTCACCGCGGATGTCGATGACCTCGTTGCCGGCCATGGACCGGATCGCTTCGATGGTGGAGGTCACGGTCAGCCGGTCGCCGGCGCGCACCGGACGCCGGTAGGCGAACTTCTGGTCGCCGTGGACCACCCGGCTGTAGTCCAGGCCGAGTTGCGGATCCGCGACGACCAGCCCGGCAGCCTTGAACGTGATGGCAAACACAAAAGTCGGCGGCGCGATCACATCGGGGTGACCGAGGGCCTTGGCGGCTTCGGTGTCCGTGTAGGCGGGGTTGGTGTCACCGATCGCCTCGGCGAATTCGCGGATCTTTTCCCGCCCGACCTCGTACGGGTCGGTGGGCGGGTACGTGCGTCCGACGAATGACTGGTCGAGCGCCATGGGCTCGCAACCTCCCTGAACTGATGGTGCCAATGCCGCGAGGCCGCCCCCAGGAAATGGGGACGGCCTCACAGACGAGCCTGAGTTATCGCGTCTCGCGGTGCGCGGTGTGCGCGTTGCAGCGCGGGCAGTGCTTCTTCATCTCAAGGCGGTCCGGGTCGTTGCGCCGGTTCTTCTTGGTGATGTAGTTCCGCTCCTTGCACTCCACGCAGGCCAGCGTGATCTTCGGGCGGACGTCGGTGGCAGCCACGTGAGTGCTCCTTGACGGACGGGTAGTCGATATGAACGCATAGAAGAGTAGCCGACCGGAGGACCGACCCCACAATCGGCTACTGTCAGTAGCGGTGACCGGACTTGAACCGGTGACACAGCGATTATGAGCCGCTTGCTCTACCGACTGAGCTACACCGCTGCGATGTACGAGTCCCTCGCCCGAGGACGAGGTACCTCACACACCAGAGCCCCAATACGGAATCGAACCGTAGACCTTCTCCTTACCATGGAGACGCTCTGCCGACTGAGCTATTGGGGCGAGCGATGAAGACATTACACGGCCCGCCGCCAAACGTGAAATCCGAATCCGCGTCGCGCCCCAGCAGCCCCCCGCACCACGCCAGTACGACTATTCCGCGCCTGCGCGAAGCTCTCCGGGGCGCACCCTAGGCTCGGATCCACACCGCGTGATCTTGCACGCCGTGGCTTCGAGGAGCGCGATGTCCGACAGCAGTTCGCCGCAGCCGGGGAAGCCTGGGGGTGCCGGCCGGTACAGCCGGCCGGATTCCGGTGCGCTGGTCCTGTGCGGTGCCCGGCTCGCCGACGGCCGCACCGTGGACGTCCGGCTCGGCGGCGGGCGCATCGAGGCGGTCGGCACGGCCGGCAGCCTCGCCCCGCAGGGCGCCCGGGTGGACCTCGCCGGCTATCTGCTGCTGCCGGCACCGGCCGAGCCGCACGCGCACTGCGACACCGCACTGACCGCGGACGCCGACGGGCCGGCCTCCGACTCCACCGAGGACGTCCAGCGCCGGACCACCGAGGCGGCGCTGCTGCAGCTCGGGCACGGGGCCACGGCCTCCCGCAGCCATGTGCGGATCGGCGGCGTCCAGGGGCTGGGGGCGCTGCAGGCGGTGCTCCAGGCCCGCCGGGCGCTGCGCGGGCTGGCGGACCTGGCGGCGGTGGCGGTGCCGCGGGTGCTGACCGGAGTGGCCGGCGCGAACGGGCTGGCGATGCTGCGGGACGCGGTCAAGATGGGCGCCACGGTCATCGGGGGCTGCCCGGACCTGGACCCCGACCCGACCGGGTACGTGGAGGCCGTCCTGGAGGTGGCCGGCGAGCACGGCTGCCCGGTGGACCTGCACACCGACGGCGACGACCCGGCGCGGTTGGCGCGCGTCGCGACGATGTGCGGCGGGCTGCGGCCGGGGGTGGCGATCGGGCCGTGTGCCGGGATGGCACGGATGCCGCGGAGCGTGGCGTCCCGGGTCGCGGAGCAGTTGGCGGCCGCCGACGTCACCGTCGTCTGTCTGCCGCAGGGCGACTGCACGGGCCTGGAGCGCAACGGCTCCCGGGTGTCGCGGCCGGCGCCGGTGCGGCTGCTGCGGGCGGCCGGGGTGCGGGTGGCGGCGGGCAGCGGGGCGCTGCGGGACGCGGCCAACCCGGTGGGTCGGGGCGACCCGTTGGAGGCCGCGTACCTGCTGGCGTCCTTGGGGGAGGCCACGCCCGAGGCGGCGTACGAGACGGTGAGTTCGGCGGCGCGGGCCACTCTGGGGCTGCCGGAGGTGCGCGTCGAGGCGGGTTTCCCGGCGGAGTTGCTGGCGGTGCGCGGGGAGCGGATCGCCGGGGTGCTCTCGTTGGCGTACAGCCGGATCGTGGTGCACCGGGGGCGGGTGGTGGCGCGCACCAGTGCGGTGCGCGAGTACTGCGATTCGGTGGACGTGGCACTGGAGTTGCCCCGCCAGTCGCAGCGCTAGGCGGCCTGTCCCCGGGGGTGGCGGGGCGGTTGGGCGTACGGTCGGCAGCATGCGCATTGTCATCGCAGGTGGACATGGTCAGATCGCGCTGCGGCTGGAGCGGTTGCTGCATGCGCGCGGGGACGAGGTCGCGGGGATCGTCCGGCGGCCGGAACAGGCCGGCGATCTGCTGGCAGCGGGTGCCGAACCGGTGGTCTGCGACCTGGAGTCGGCGTCGGTGGGCGATGTCGCCCGGCATCTGGAGGGGGCGGACGCGGCCGTCTTCGCGGCGGGCGCCGGGCCGGGCAGCGGCGCCGCACGCAAGGACACGGTGGACCGCGGCGCGGCGACGCTGTTCGCGGACGCCGCCGAGGCGGCCGGCGTGCGGCGCTTCGTGGTCGTCTCGGCGATGGGCGCGGACCGGGAGCCCCCGGAGGGCACCGATCCGGTCTTCGCGGCCTATCTGCGGGCCAAGGGCGCCGCGGACGCCGATGTACGGGCCCGGGCCGGGCTGGACTGGACGATCCTGCGTCCGGGCCGGCTCACCGACGATCCCGGTACCGGCCAGGTGACGTTGGCCGACGCGACCGGGCGCGGCGCGGTGTCGCGGGACGACGTGGCGGCCGTGCTGGCGGCACTGCTGGAGGAGCCGGACACGGCCGGCCGGACGCTGGAACTGATCGGCGGGGACGTGCCGGTGGCGGACGCGGTCCGGAACGTGGCGTCGCACTGAGGCCCGCGGCGGCGGAGGTGCCCACACGGCCCTGAGGGCGTCTCCGCCGCCCCGTGGCGGCCACCGGGCCGTCCGGGGAGCCAGGGACGGCGGGCGGCGCCCCAGCGTCGTCCGGAGCCCGCGGCAGGCCCCGTTACGGCAGGACGAGGATCCGGCCGAGGTGCGACCGCTCCTCGATGAGCCGGTGCACGGCGGGCGCGTCGGCGAGCGGGAACCGGGCGTGGACGGCGGTGCGCAGCCGTCCGGACGCCGCGTGGCCGGCCAGTTCGGCCATCTCCGCGCGGGCCCGTTCCGGGGCCGCCGCGCGCCAGGCCAGCAGGGAGAACCCGACGACCGTCCTGAGCGCGAAGAGGCTGGTCACGGGGACGTCGAGCAGTTCGCTGCCGGCGGCACCGTAGACCACGACGCGGCCGAACGGCGCGAGCAGGTCGAGGCTCCGCCGCAGGATCTCGCCGCCGACGGAGTCCAGGACCAGGTCCACTCCCCCGGGCGCGACCTCGCGGACCCGCTCCGGCCAGTCGTCGGCCGAGTAGTCGACGGCGGCGTCGGCGCCGAAGGAGCGGACGAAGTCGAACTTGCCCGGTGAGCCGACCGCGGCGATCACCTTCCCGGCACCGAGGAGCTTGGCGAGCTGCACCGCGAGGTGGCCGATGCCGCCGGCCGCGGAGTGGACCAGGACGGTCTCGCCCGCGGCCAACTGGCCGGTGCGCAGCGTCCGGAGGGCGACCGGGGCGCCCATGGGGAGCATGCTGGCCACGCCGAGGTCCACCCCGTCGGGTACCGGGGCGAGCCACTGGGCGTCGGCGACGACCTGCTCGGCGAAGGCGTCCTCGCTCAGCGTCGCGACCCGCCGCCCGATCAACTCGCGGTCGACGCCGGGGCCGGCGGCCTCGACGGTGCCGACCACGTCGCCGGTGAGCCGGCCGGGCAACGGGCGCCGGAAGAGCGGTCCGGCGGCCGGCCCGCGCCGCATCCTGGTGTCGACGAAGTTCGCCCCGATCGCCTCGGTCCGCAGCAGCACCTCGCCGGGCCCCGGGGCGGGGACCTCGGCCTCCTCGCTCGTCAGGACGTCGGGGCCGCCGTACTCGTAGTAGCGCACGCGTCGCATGCCAGCTCTCCTCGGTGGTCGAAGAAACGCAGCGGTGGGTCGGCCCTGACCGGCGCGGCAGGCTCAACTGGACCGGCGGTCAGGTTATGTGCCGACCGTAGCCATTACTGGACCACTGGTCCAGTTGTTTCTGCGAAATGATGGCCCTCCGGCACCGACCGGGCGCCGAGGACACGGGACGGAGAGGGTGAGGGCCGATGGCGGAAGCCCGCCGCGAACGCGCCGACGCGGTACGGAACCGGCGCGCCATCCTGCTGGCGACCGAGGAGCTCCTGGCGCACCATCCGCCGGAGAAGATCTCGATGGAACAGGTCGCCGCCGCGGCCGGGGTCGGCAAGGGGACGGTCTTCCACCGCTTCGGCAGCCGGATGGGCCTGATGCTGGCCCTGATGGAGGAGCGGGCGGTGGCGCTGCGCGAGGCGGTCACCGACGGCCCGCCGCCGCTCGGCCCGGGCGCCGCCCCGCGGGAGCGGCTGCTCGCCTTCCTGGACGCCGTCGTCGAACTCGTCGCCCGCAACAAGGGCCTGCTGGCCGCGCTCTGCCACGCCACCACCACCGCCCAGCGCCCCGCCGACGACGCGCCGCGCGGCGAGCACCCCTTCCACGCCTTCTGGCACGGTCATGTCAGCGCCCTGCTCGCCGCGCAGCGCCCCGACCTGGACGCCGGGCTCCTGGCGCACTTCCTCATCGGGGCCCTGCAGAACGAGCGCGTCCTGCGGCTGCTGGAGCGCGGCGAGACCGTCCACGTGGCCGGGACGCTGCGCGCGTTGGTCACCGGACTGCTGGACGCCGCGCCGGCGGCCGACGAAGACGCGCCCGGGAGGCCGTGAGACCCGGCCGGCCGCGAGCCGCACCGGGGCGCGGAAAATTCACCCGCCCCGTCCCGCGGGCCGCGCCGCCACCCGAAAGACGGGACCGCGGGGCGACGCAACGCAGAGAACCGCAATACAAAGAACCCCTGAACCGTATTCCTACGATTCAGGGGTCCTTCATGGCTGTGGCGGCGCCAGGATTCGAACCTGGGAAGGCGAAGCCGGCAGATTTACAGTCTGCTCCCTTTGGCCGCTCGGGCACACCGCCGGGGGTGTCGTCCGGGATCCCGCTGTGGGGCGGTGTTCCCTGGCAACGACGTAAACCATACCCGATGACAGGGGGTGCTCTGCCACTCGATTCGGGAGCGCTGGATCTTGGCCGGGTGGCTAGGCTTGGCAGGCGGTCCGGGAAGGGCCGCATCCCTGATGGATCTACGTACGAGGAGCCAATCCACCATGGCCGACTCCAGTTTCGACATCGTCTCGAAGGTCGAGCGGCAGGAGGTCGACAACGCCCTCAACCAAGCCGCCAAGGAGATCTCGCAGCGCTACGACTTCAAGGGCGTGGACGCGTCGATCCAGTGGTCGGGCGAGAAGATCGAGATGCGGGCCAGCGCCGAGGAGCGGGTGAAGGCCGTCCTGGACATCTTCCAGTCCAAGCTGATCAAGCGCGGCATCTCGCTCAAGGCGCTGGACGCCGGCGAGCCGCAGGCGTCGGGCAAGGAGTACAGGATCTCCGCCTCGATGGAGGAGGGCATCTCCCAGGAGAACGCGAAGAAGGTCGCCAAGATCATCCGCGACGAGGGGCCGAAGGGCGTCAAGGCGCAGGTGCAGGGCGACGAGCTGCGCGTCACCTCCAAGAGCCGGGACGACCTGCAGGCCGTCCAGCAGCTGCTGCGCGGCAAGGACCTGGACTTCGCGATCCAGTTCGTCAACTACCGCTGAGCGTCCCCGCCGAGGGCGGGTGACGGGCGGGAGCCGTTGGGGCGGCGCGACACGGGAGCGCGCCGCCCCAACGGCGTTGCGGGACACGGGGGTTGACCTCAAGCCTGGTCGAGGTCGCAGGGTGGTCGCATGACTGCCGACACGCCTTTCCCCACGTCTCCTTCCACGCCCGCATCGTCGCCGGCCGGGTTCCGGGTCGATGTGTTCCCCGACGTCCGGCGTCCGGACGCCGGGGCGGTGCTGATCGGCGAGTGGGACACGGGTGGGCCGGAGCGGCAGCGGGCGGTGATGGACGGGGTGGCCCGCGCCTGGGCGGAGGCGCCGCTGCCGGACGGGTTGCTGTCCCGGGTGCTGTTCACCGGGACGGACGGGCGGAACGTGCTCAACTACGGCCAGTGGACCAGCCATGCGGCGCGCCGGGAGTTCCTGCGGACCGGGGCCGCGGGGCTGACGGACCGGCTGGCGGCGGTACTGGACGGCGTCGGGGGCGTCGGCACCGGCGGGCCGGGGACGGCGCGATCGCCTCGTACTTCCACCTCTCCGAGGACGGCACCCGGGTCGTCGACTACAGCGAATGGGCCGACCCGCAGTCCCACCAGCGGGTGGTGGACACCCGACTGCTGGACGGCGGGCCGGTGATGCGCTTCCTCGGCGGGCTGGACGGCGTGGAGCCGCTGGGCTTCCGGCGGTTCACGGCCCCGAGGGGGCTGGTGCGCGCCCTGCCGGCCTGAGGGTCAGCGGGTGGCGAACGGCTGGTCGGTGGGGACGATCTCGCGGCCCAGCGGCAGCAGGGAGAGCGGGATCATCTTGAAGTTGGCGATGCCCAGCGGGATGCCGATGATCGTCACGCACTGGGCGACGCCGGTGACGATGTGGCCCAGGGCCAGCCACCAGCCCGCGAAGACGATCCAGATCAGGTTGCCGATCGCCGAACCGGCGCCGGCGTCCCGGCGCTCCACGGTCGTCCGGCCGAACGGCCACAGGGCGTAGCCCGCGATACGAAAACTGGCAACGCCGAACGGGATCGTGACGATCAGTACGCAGCAGATGACTCCGGCGATGACGTAGCCGACCGCCATCCAGAAGCCGCTGAGGACCAGCCAGAGGATGTTGAGGATGAACTTCATGATCGGCAGCCTTCCAGGGGCAGGTCGGGGAGTGGTTCCGCCGTCCTAGACGCCGCCGGCCGCGGGAAACGTTGCGTGTTTCGCGCGCCTGTCCCCCAAGGGCGGTCGGCGATCGACCTCAGGGGCGGTGATGGCCGGCCATCTGCTCCAGCCGGGCGATGCGCTCGCGCATCGGCGGGTGGGTGGAGAAGAGGCGGGAAAGGCCCTCACCGCGGCGGAACGGATTGGCGATCATCATGTGGCCGGCGGTCTCCAATCGGGGCTCGGGGGGCAGCGGGAGCTGCTGGGTGCCGATCTCCAGCTTGCGGAGCGCGGAGGCCAGGGCGAGCGGGTCGCCGGTGAGCTGGGCGCCGGAGGCGTCGGCCTGGTACTCGCGGGAGCGGCTGACGGCGAGCTGGATCAGCGAGGCCGCCACCGGGCCGAGGATCATGATCAGCAGTGTGCCCAGGAGGCCCGGGCCCTCGTCGTCATCGTCGGAGCGGCCCACGGGGATCAGCCAGGCGAAGTTGACCAGGAACATCACGACCGAGGCCAGCGCGCCGGCGACGGAGGAGATCAGGATGTCGCGGTTGTAGACGTGGCTGAGTTCGTGGCCGATGACGCCGCGCAGCTCGCGCTCGTCGAGGATCCGCAGGATGCCGTCGGTGCAGCAGACCGCGGCGTTGCGCGGATTGCGGCCGGTGGCGAAGGCGTTGGGGGCCTGGGTCGGGGAGATGTACAGCCGCGGCATGGGCTGGCGGGCGGCGGTCGAGAGCTCGCGGACCATGCGGTAGAGCTGGGGCGCCTCGAACTCGCTGACCGGGCGGGCCCGCATCGCGCGCAGGGCGAGCTTGTCGCTGTTCCAGTACGCGTAGGCGTTGGTGCCCACGGCGACCAGGACCGCGACGATCAGGCCCGTACGGCCGAAAAGACTGCCGATGACGATGATGAGTGCGGACAGTCCCCCGAGGAGTACGGCGGTCCTGAGCCCGTTGTGCCGGCGGTGCACGGTACGCCCTCCAAGTGGTGCGGCAGGGGAACCCTTTGCTTCGTTTCTCCACTCTCCAGTGGACCCTTACTCACTGGTCAACGCGAGAGGGGCGGGGGTGGTTCCCCGGCCCGTGCCTGGTCGGAGGGCGGGCGGGGCACGGCCGGAGGGGTGACCGGTGGGCGGACGGGGCCGCCGTCCGCCGTACGGCGGGGCGGGCCCTACAGGAGGGCGCCGGCGGCGAACCGGAGGACGAGCTGGGGGGCGCCGGAGAGGGCGACGCCCAGCACGGTGGCGAGGGTCAGGGCGGTGGTGAGGGCCGCCGGGATCGGGGCGCGGGGCGCTCCGGCGGGCTCGCCGGCCGGGGTCTCGGCGGGCCGGAAGAGGACCGCCGTCCACTGGAGGTAGTAGTAGAGCGCGATCACGACGTTCACGGCCATGACGACGGCCAGCCAGCCGAGCCCGGCGTCGACCGCCGCGGAGAAGACCGTCACCTTGGCGAACAGGCCGATGATGCCCGGCGGCAGGCCCGCGAGGCACAGCAGGAAGAAGCCGAGGGCGAGCGCCACCAGGGGGCGGCGATGGTAGAGGCCCCGGTAGTCGGCGAGGCGGTTGGCGGGGCTGGTGCGGGCCACCAGGGCGGCGACGGCGAAGGCGCCGAGGTTCACCGCGGCGTACATCAGGGCGTAGGCGACGGTCGCGCCGATGGCGTGCGCGGGGTCGTGGGCGTAGCCGGCCGCGGCGATCGGGACCAGCAGGTAGCCGGCCTGGCCGACGGAGGACCAGGCGAGCAGGCGGATCGCGCTGTGGGCGCGGTCCGGGTCCTGGCGGAGGGCGGCGGCGTTGCCGACGGTCATGGTGAGCGCGGCCAGCACGGCCAGCGCCGGGCCCCAGACGTCCGCGTAGGCGGGGAAGCCCTGGACGGTGACCAGGATCAGGCCGGAGAAGCCGACGGCCTTGCCGACCACGGAGAGGTACGCGGCGATCGGCAGCGGCGCGCCGACGTAGGTGTCGGGCACCCAGAAGTGGAACGGGGCGGCGGCGGTCTTGAAGGCGAAGCCGACGAGGGTGAGCGCGACGCCGGCGCTGGCCAGGGTGGCCAGGCGGGGGTCGGGGAGGGCGGCCAGGGCGTGCGCCACCCGGGAGAGGTGGAGGCTCCCGGTGGCCGCGTAGACGAAGCTGACACCGAGGAGCATCACGGCGGTGGCGGCCACCGAGGAGAGGAAGAACTTCAGTGCCGCCTCGGAGGAGAGCCGGTCGCCGCGGCGCAGCCCGACCAGGGCGAAGGCGGGCAGCGAGGCGACCTCCAGGGCGATGACCAGGGTGGCCAGGTCGCGGGAGGCGGGCAGCAGGGCGGCGCCGGCCGCGGAGGAGAGCAGCAGGAACCAGTACTCCCCGGCGGGCAGGTCGTGGTCCTTGAGGGTGTCGATGGACAGCAGCGCCGTCAGGAGCGCGCCGCCGAGCACCAGGAACTGGACGATCAGGGTGAAGTGGTCGGCCACGTAGCTGCACGCGTCGGGGGTGCCGGTGAGGCAGAAGGTGCGGCGGCGGCCGTCCAGGAGGGGCAGCAGCAGGAGCGCGGAGGCGGCCAGGCCGGCGGTGGCGAGCCAGCCCAACAGGGGCTTCCGGGCGGTCGGCAGGAAGAGGTCGGCGACCAGCACCACCAGGGCGACGGCGGCGGTGAGGGTGGGCGGGGCGATGGCGAGCCAGTCGACGGACTGGACCAGCGAGGTGACCTGACTCATCACTTACCGCCTCCGAGGAGCTGCTGGACGGCCGGGTTGGTGAGGCCGAGGAGGGCCGCGGGCCACAGTCCGGCGAGGACGGTGAGGACGGCCAGGGGGCTCCAGGCCGCGTATTCGTAGCGCGCGAGGTCGGGGAGGGCGGGGGCGGTGGCCGGCCCGCCGGTGTCCTGCGGGGAGGTCGGGGCCTTCAGGGTGCCGCCCATGCAGACCCGGCGGACGACCAGCAGCAGGTACGCGGCGGTCAGCAGCGTGCCGAGGCCGGCCAGCGCCATGAACGTCAGGAACGCGGGGCGGCTGAGGCCGGCGGCCGGGTGGAAGGCGCCGAACATCGCCAGCATCTCGCCCCAGAAGCCGGCCAGTCCGGGCAGGCCCAGGGAGGCGACGGCGGCGAAGGCGAGCAGGCCGCCGAAGCGGGGCGCGCGGCCGTAGAGGGCAGCGCCGGTGGTGCCCGCCAGGGTGTCCAGGTCGGTGCTGCCCAGGCGGTCCTTGAGGCCGCCGACGAGGAAGAAGAGCAGGCCGGTGATCAGGCCGTGGGCGATGTTGGCGAACAGCGCGCCGTTGACGCCGGTGGGGGTCATGCTGGCGATGCCGAGCAGGACGAAGCCCATGTGGCCGACGGAGCTGTAGGCGATCAGGCGCTTGAGGTCGCCCTTGGCGCCGGTGCGGACGAGGGCGAGGCAGGCCAGCGAGCCGTAGACGATGCCGACGGCGGCCAGCGCGGCGAGGTAGGGCGCGAAGGTGTGCATGCCGTCGGGCGTGATCGGCAGCGCGATCCGCACGAAGCCGTAGGTGCCCATCTTCAGCAGGACGCCGGCCAGCAGCACCGAGCCGACGGTGGGGGCGGCGGTGTGCGCGTCCGGCAGCCAGCTGTGCAGCGGCCACATCGGGGACTTGACGGCCAGTCCGATGCCGACGGCGAGCACCGCGACGAGTTGCACGGTGTGGCTGAGCTGGGCTTTCGGGCCGTTGTCAGTGGCCAGTGCGACCATGTCGAAGGTGCCGGATTTCACGCCGATGAGGAGGAGGCCCAGCAGCATGACGACGGAGCCGAGCAGCGTGTAGAGGATGAACTTCCAGGCCGCCGCCTGCCTTCCGGCGCCGCCCCAGCGGGCGATGAGGAAGTACATCGGGACGAGGACCATCTCGAAGGCGAGGAAGAAGAGCATCAGGTCCAGGACGGCGAAGGTCGCGAGGGTGCCGGATTCCAGGACGAGGATCAGCGCGACGAATGCCTTGGGGGACGGGCCCGTTGGCATGTTGAAGTAGCTGTAGAGGGCGCAGAGGAAGGTCAGCAGCGCGGTCAGGACGACGAGGGGGAGAGAGATGCCGTCGACGCCGAGGTGGACACGGATGCCCAGCGCCGGGATCCAGCTGAGGTCGGTGGTGGCCTGCATACGCGCCGGGTGACCGTGGTCGAAGCCGACGGCCAGCGCGAGGGTCGCGGCGAACACCACGCCGGTGACGGTCACGCCGTGGCGCAGCACGGCCTGGTCGGGGTTCTTCCCCTTCAGGCCGGGCGGGGCCGGCAGCAGCGCGGCGAGCGCGCCGATCAGGGGGAGCACGACGGAGCCCGCGAGGAGGATCTGCAGGGCGGTGTGGTTCACGGGTCAGGCCCTCCTGCGGGGTTCGGCTCCGGCGAGGCAGGCCACGAGGAGTGTCGGCTGGGGGTGCGGGGGTCGGCCCCCGGGGGATGGCGGCACGGTCAGGCTCCCGTGCCCGTGGCGACGAGGACGGCGGCGACGCCCAGGACGAGCGCGCCGGCCAACAGCGCCCCGAGGTAGGTCTGCACGTTGCCGGTCTGGGCGCGGCGGACGGCGGCGCCCAGCCAGCGGGGGGCGGTGCCCGCGCCGCTGACGTAGGTGTCGACGACGGCGCGGTCCAGGAAGCGGACCAGCTCCGCGGCGGCGCGGACGGGCCGGACGAACAGCGCGGAGTAGACCGCGTCGAGGTGGAAGCCGGCGGCCGCGTGGCGGTGCAGCGGGCCCAGCAGGAGCCGGCCGGGGTCGGCCGGGTCCGGGGCGCCGGCGGCGTCGCCGTAGGCCGGGGGGTGGGTGACGATGGCCAGTTCCTCGGCGAGCGCGGGGGTGGCGTCCTCCGCCACGGCCACCACGCCGAGCGGGGTGCGGGTGGCGAGGGCACTGGTGTGGCGCCAGGCGGCGTAGGTGATCAGGCCGCCGACGAGGGCGACACCGGTGCCCAGCACGGAGGTGGTGAGGGTCGGGGTGAGCGAGCGCCCGTCGAACCAGGCGGGCAGGAAGGTGGCGGTCAGGCCGAAGCCGACGGTGGGGAGGAAGAGCACCCACAGCACGGCGGTCATCGCGCGCGGCTGCGGGCCGTGGTCGGGGGCCTCGGGGCCGGTCCCGCGGAACGTCAGCAGCCACAGCCGGGTGGCGTAGGCGGCGGTGAGGAGGGCGGTGAGCAGTCCGGAGACCAGGACGGTCCAGCCGGCGGAGCCGGGGATGCCGGCCGCGTGGCCGGTGGCGGCGTGCTCGGCGGCGCCCAGGACGGCTTCCTTGGAGAAGAAGCCGGCGAACGGCGGGATGGCGGCGAGCGCGAGCAGCGCGACGGTGACCGTCCAGAAGGCGTCCGGGATACGCCGGGCCAGGCCGCCCATCCGGGACATGGCGGCCAGCGAGTTGGTGCCCGCGGCGTGGATGATCACGCCCGCGCCGAGGAAGAGGAGGGCCTTGAACGCACCGTGCGACAGGAGGTGGAAGACGGCGGCGCCGCGGTCGCCGACGGCCAGCGCGCCGGTCATGTAGCCGAGCTGGCCGACGGTCGAATAGGCCAGCACGCGCTTGATGTCGTCCTGGGCGAGCGCGGCCAGGGCGGAGCCGACCATGGTCACCGCGGCCATCACGGCGAGCACGACCAGCGCCGCGGCGGAGGCGGCGAAGACCGGCAGCAGGCGGGCGACGACGTAGACGCCGGCGGCGACCATCGTCGCGGCGTGGATGAGCGCGGAGACCGGCGTCGGGCCGGCCATCGCGTCCGGGAGCCAGGTGTGCAGCGGGAACTGCGCCGACTTGCCGGCGACGCCGGCCAGCAGCAGCAGCGCGATCAGCGTCGGGTGGTGCAGGCCGTCGCGGGCGACGTGGCCCAGGATGCCGGTGATCCGGAAGGTCCCGGCGTCGGCGGCCAGCGCGAAGATGCCGAAGAGGAAGGGCACGTCGCCGAGCTTGGTGACGAGGAACGCCTTCAGGGAGGCGGCGCGGGCGGCCTCGGTCTCCCAGTAGTGGCCGACGAGGAAGTACGAGCAGATGCCCATGACTTCCCAGCCGACCAGCAGCACCATCAGGTCGCCGGTGTAGACGACCAGCAGCATCGCGGAGGTGAAGAGCGAGACCAGGGCGGCGTAGGAGGGGTAGCGCGGATCGTCGCGCAGGTACGCCGTGGAGTAGATCTGCACGCAGGTCGCCACCACGCCGACGAGGACGCCGATCAGCGCGGCGAAGCCGTCGACGTGCAGCGCCAGGTCGACGGGGAGCGAGCCGGTCGGGGTGAGCCGGGTGGCGACGTCGGTGGCCGGTCCGCCGCCCTGGCCGACGGCGACGGCGACGGTCAGCACCGCCGCGGCCAGCGTCGGCAGCACCGCCAGCGGCCGGACGAAGCCGGGCGAGCGCCGCCCCAGGAGGAGGCCGACGACGGCTCCGAGGAAGGGCAGGAGGGGGGCGAGTACGGCGGTGGTCGTGAGAGTCACGCGGTGGCCTCCGCCCCGGTGTCCGGCTGCGGCTGCCGTGGTGCGTCCGCGCTGCCCGCACCGTCCGGGCCGGACGGCCGCTCGGCGAGGTCGCGGAGCCGGTCGATGTCGGAGCTGCCGCGGTTGCGGTAGACGAGCAGCACGATCGCCAGCCCGATGCCGATCTCGGCGGCGGCGACGGCGATGGTGAAGAGGGTGAGCGCCTGGCCGGCGTGCAGGGTGTCGCGCAGCCAGACGTCGAAGGCGACGAGGTTGAGGTTGACGGCGTTGAGCATCAGCTCGACGGACATCAGCACCAGGATCGCGTTGCGGCGCGCGAGCACGCCGTACAGGCCGGTGCAGAAGAGGAGGACGGCGAGGACCGCCGGGTACGCGAGATGCATCAGAGCCGCCCCTCCCGCGCGGCGGGCGCCGAGGTCTCGGCGGCGCCCTTCGCGCCGCCGCCCCGGCGGGACAGCGCGACCGCCCCGACCAGCGCGGCGAGCAGCAGGACGGAGAGCGCCTCGAAGGGCAGCACCCAGAAGCGGAACAGGCTGCGCCCGGCGGCCTCCGCGGAGCCCTGAACGACCCCGTCGAGGTCGATCCAGGTGGCGCGGAAGGCGTCGACGACAACCCAGACCAGGGCAGCGGCCGAGGCGCCGGCCACCGTCAGCGCGGCCCAGCGGTTGCCGGAATCGGCGTCCGGGGACGGGCCGATGGGCGCCTTGGTGAGCATCAGCCCGAACAGCAGCAGCACGACCACCGACCCGACGTAGATCAGCACCTGCACCCAGGCGATGAACTCGGCGGTGAGCAGGAGGTACTCCACGGCGATCCCGCCGAGGGCGACCACCAGCCACAGCGCGGCGTGCACCAACTGCCGGGAGCCGACGGTCATCAGGGCCGCGCCGAGGGTGGCGATGCCGACGAGGACGAAGGCGATCTCGACGCCGGTGGGCGAGAGGAAGCCGTGGCTTGCGGCGGCGAGCGTCACGTTCCCTCCTGGGTGTCGGTCGGGTCAGCGGTGCTGACCGGGGGCGGTTGCGGGGCGGCGGCCTGCTGGGCGGCGAGCTTGTCCGCGGCCTTGCGGGCGGCAGCGATCTCCTTGGGCTCCTCGGCCGCCGGGTCCAGCGCGGGCGGCTCGGGCACCGTCCACATCCACTCGCGCAGCTTGTCGCGCTCGTGGGTGAGCTCGCGGATGTCGGTCTCGGCGTACTCGAACTCCGGCGACCAGAACAGCGCGTCGAAGGGGCAGACCTCGATGCAGATGCCGCAGTACATGCACAGCGCGAAGTCGATCGCGAAGCGGTCCAGGACGTTGCGGCTGCGCTCCCGGCCCCCGGGGGCGGCCGGCGGCACCGTCTCCTTGTGGGAGTCGATGTAGATGCACCAGTCGGGGCACTCGCGGGCGCACAGCATGCAGACCGTGCAGTTCTCCTCGAACAGCCCGATGACGCCGCGGGTGCGCGGCGGGAGGTCGGGCTGGACGTCCGGGTACTGCGCGGTGACGGACTTCCGCGTCATCGTGCGGAGCGTGACGGCCAGACCCTTGGCCAGGCCGGAACCGGGGATACCCATCAGGAGATCACCACCTTGACGATGCCGGTGAGGGCGATCTGGACGAGCGCCAGCGGGATCAGGACCGTCCAGGCGAGCTTCTGCAACTGGTCCTCGCGCAGCCGCGGGTAGGTGACCCGCAGCCAGATGACGACGAAGGCCAGCGCCACGGTCTTGACCAGCGTCCACAGCCAGCCCAGGCCGTCGGCGCCGAACGGGCCGTGCCAGCCGCCCAGGAAGAGGACCGCGGTCAGCGCGCTGAGCACGACGATGCCGGCGTACTCGGCGAGCAGGAAGAGCGCGAAGCGCAGCCCGGTGTACTCGGTGTACGCGCCGAAGATGATCTCCGAGTCGGCGACCGGCATGTCGAACGGCGGTCGCTGGAGCTCGGCGAGCCCGGCGGTGAAGAACACCACGCCGCCGATGATCTGCCACGGCACCCACCACCAGTGGAAGGCGTCGAGGATGCCGGGCAGCGCGAGGGTGCCGGCGGCCATCGCGACGGACGCGGCGGCCAGCAGCATCGGCAGTTCGTAGGCGAGCAGCTGCGCGGCCGTCCGCAGACCGCCGAGCAGCGAGAACTTGTTGGCCGAGGCCCAGCCCGCCATCAGGGAGCCGAGCACGCCGACGCCCATCACGGCGAGCACGTAGAAGACGCCGGCGTCGAGCGCCTGCCCGACGGCGTTGCCCGGCCCGATCGGGATGGCGACCATGACCAGGAGGTAGGGCAGCAGGGCGACCGCGGGCGCGAGCTGGAAGATCCGCCGGTCGGCGCCGGTCGGGACGACGTCCTCCTTCTGCGCGAACTTCACGCCGTCGGCGACCAGCTGTGCCCAGCCGTGGAAGCCACCGGCGTACATGGGGCCGAGGCGGCCCTGCATGTGGGCCATGACCTTGTGCTCGGTCTGGCCGATGACCAGCGGGAAGACCAGGAAGACGACGAAGATGGCGAGCAGGCGCAGCACCAGGGCGAGGGTGTCGCTCACGGGGTGTCGCCTCCTTCGTCTTCGGGCCGTCGGGCGGGCGGTGCGTCGGACCGTTGCGGGGCGGCGTCCGGCGCCGGTGCCGCTTCCGGACCCGGCGGGGCCGTCGGCTCGGGGGCCTCGGCCGGTCCGGGCTCGGGGGCCGGCGCGGGCTTCCCGGCGGCCTCGGCTTCTTCGAAGGCCGGGCGGGCGTGGTGCCAGGGCGCGTCGGCGGAGCGCGGTGGCGCGGCGGGGCGCCGGGCGGCCGGGGTGCCCTCGGCTGCGGTGTCCTTGGGCGCGGTGTCCGGGGACGCGGTGGGCTCGGGCGCGGCGGCCTCGGCTGCGGCCGCCTGCTGGCTGACCGAGCCCTGGCTCACCGACCGGTTGCGACGGGGCGGCCGGTCCGGGCGCGCGGCGCGGGCCGGGCGTTCGGCCGGGGCACCGGCCGCCGCCTCGATGGCCGCCGCCTCGGTCTCCGCCGTCTGCTGGCTCGCCGAGCCCGCGCTCACGGACCGGGTGCGCCGGGCCGGGCGCTCGCCCGCGGCCCCCGCCGCCCGGGCGCCGCGGGCCGGCCGCGCCGGGGCGGGCGGCAACTGGCCCTTGAGCGGGCCCCACTCGTTGGGGTCGGGCACCCCCGGCGGCAGCATCTGCCGCCGCTTGGGCCCGCCGGGCGCCGCGGGCTCCCCCGGCTCCTTGGCGCCCGGCCACGCCTTCGCGACCCGGGCCGCCAGGACGAAGTCCTTGCGCAGCGGATGGCCCTCGAACGTGTCCGGCAGGAGCAGCGGTACTAGGTGCGGATGGCCGGCGAAGTCCACGCCGAACATCTCGTGGGTCTCGCGCTCGTGCCAGCCGGCGCCCGCGAACACGCCCACGGCGGTGGGCAGCACGGGCGCGTCGTGCGGCACGGTGGTGCGGACGATCAGCCGGCGGACGGCGCCCGGGTGGGCGACATCGGCGAGGTGGGCGCAGATCCGGAAGCCGGTGCCGGGCTCGTCGACGGCGCTCAGCCAGTCGAAGTAGGTGCAGCCGAGCTCGTCGCGGGCGACGGTCAGCGCGCCGATCCAGGCGTCCGCCGGGACGTCGACGGTCAGCAGGTCGTAGGCCAGCTCCGCGGTGGCACCGGCGCCGAAGAGGGCGCCGGCCGGGCGCGGCAACCAGCCGACCGCCTGCTGCTCCTCGGCGGGCGGCTCGGCCGGGTCGGCCGGCTGCTGGGGCTGCTCGGTCATCGGGCCCCCTCCCCCGCGGTCCCGGCAGTACCGGACGCGTCCGGGGACGGGGCGGCCGGCGGGGTCACCAGGCCGCTGCGGAGCGCCGCGGCGGACGGCCGGGCGGCACGCTGGTAGCGCTCGCCGAGCGACTCGCGGGCGATCTTCTCCTGGAGCTTGAGGATGCCCTGGAGCAGCGCCTCCGGACGGGGCGGGCAACCGGGCACGTAGACGTCCACCGGGATGATCTGGTCGACGCCCTTGGTGACCGCGTACGAATCCCAGTAGGGGCCGCCGCAGTTGGAGCAGGCGCCGAAGGAGATGACGTACTTCGGCTCGGGCATCTGCTCGTAGAGCCGCTTGACCGCGGGCGCCATCTTGTCGGTTACGGTGCCGGAGACGACCATCAGGTCCGCCTGGCGCGGTCCGGGCGCGAACGGGATCACGCCGAGCCGGATGAAGTCGTGCCGGGCCATGGACGCGGCGATGAACTCGATGGCGCAGCAGGCCAGGCCGAAGTTGAAGACCCACAGGCTGTAGCGGCGGCCCCAGTTGAGGACCACCTTCATGGGTTCGGGGGCCAGCCGGGCCAGCGCGCCGAGGCGCCGCGGCTCCGGCAGGAACTCAGGGGCGACGCTCCCGGGCACGGTCTCGGAGCCGGCGGAAGCGGGGGTCACGTCCATTCCAGGACGCCCTTCTTGTACGCGTAGAGCAGGCCGACGGCGAGGAAGCCGAGGAAGATGAACATCTCCACCAGCGTCACAGCGCCGTATCCGGGCGCGGCGAAGACCGTCGCCCAGGGGAACAGGAAGATCGAGTCGACGGCGAAGACGACGTAGAGGAAGGCGTAGACGTAGTAGCGGACCTGGGTGTGCGCCCAGCCCTCGCCGACCGGATCCACGCCGCACTCGTACGTCAGCAGTTTCTCGGGCGTGGGCACCACGGGCCGCAGCAGCCGCCCGGCCCCGAAGGCCACAGCGACGAACAGCACCCCGACCACGGCGATGATCCCGACGGCCGAATAGCCCAGGAAATAGTCCGCGGCGACGGTGGTGCGTACGGTCGTGTCCGGCACGTCCGCCCCTCGCTCCCTGACTGCGCTTCTTGAAACGACTTTTACACGATCTGTACGGACGCGAGTCTAGGCCCTGCCCCGGCCGCGTAGAGCAGCCGTGTCATCGCCGACGGTGGGGTCGGCCCCGCTTCGCCCTTCCTGGGTGGCCGGCAGCGTAGACGGCGGGCCAGGTTGTCTCACCAGGCGTCTCACGAATCGGACGGCAGGCGTCCGGTGGGCGGACCGGGTGGGCGGGCGCCGCCGTGCGTCGGCGGCCCGTCGGTCAGCGCGGGGTGCCGCCGCCGTACGCGGCGCGCGGGTCGGCGGACGGCGGGGGCGCCTGGGGGTGCGGCTGGTACGGGGACGGGTGCGGGGGCTGGTGCTGTGGGTGCTGCTGGTGCGCCGGGGGTCGGGGTGGCGGTGCGGTCGGGGGCCGGACCGCCGGCGGGGGCGGGGCGTAGCGCTGCGCGGCCGGTGCCGCGTGCGGCTGCTGCGCGGGGGCCGGGTGCGGCGGCCGGCGCCGGGCCGGGTCCCGGGAGACCGCGCGGTCCATGACCTCGGCCGCGATCCGCGCCGCCGCCTCCCGTGTGCGGGCGCCCAGCAGCTCGCTGCGGATGGCGCCGCCCGCCGCCAGATGGCGGTCGTAGGGCAGCGGCAGCACCGCCGCGCCGCCGGCGCCCAGATGCCCGGCGGCCTTGCGGACGTCGACGCCGCTGTCCGGCGAGGAGTGGGTGAGCACCACGACCGTGGTCGGCAGCAGACCGGGGTGCAGACCACCGACCCAGTCCAGTACCGAGCGGGTGGCGGCCACGCCCTCCGGGGTCGCCGGGGTGACCAGGACCCGGGCCTGGGTCGTCACCAGCGCGGTGCGGGCCACCTCGGCGGGCAGCGTCTCGCAGTCCACCACCGTGGCGGCGAAGTGGCGGCGCAGCGAGGTCATCACCACGCGGTAGGTGTCGAGGTCCAGCCGGGTGCCGATGGCGCCCTGGCTGCCGGGCAGCAGCCAGCCGCCGCCGGCGAACGGGAGGAGGTAGCCCGTCAGGTCCGTGATCAGCATCGACGGATCGAGGATCTGCGCGAGGTCGCTGCCCGACCAGCGGACCTCGCGGGCGCCGAGCCGGTGCGGGAGCGTGCCCAGCGCCGGGTCGGCCTCGACGGCGAGCACCGGATCGGGGCGGTAGTGCGCGAAGGTCAGCGCGAGCAAGGCGGCGACGGTGGACTTGCCGGCGCCGCCGCGGATGCTGGACACCGCGATCTGCCGGCCGCTGGAGACCGGTTGCTGGATGGCGTGCGCGGCCTGGGTCAGGGCGGCGGTCTCGGCGGCGGGCGAGGACGCGAACACCCGGCGCAGGGCCCGGCCCGCGCGCCGGGGCAGCGGGTCGCCGCGGCGCGGCCGGGGCTGTCCGTCGGCCAACTCGGGCGGCAGCAGCGGCACGGAGACCGGCGTCCGCGCGGGCAGCCCGGAGCGCCCGTAGTGCCCGGGGGCGGGCGCGGATCCGGGGCCCACCGGGTGCGACGAGGCCGGCGCGGCGGGGCCCGGGGCGGCCCCCGGGGCGGGCGCGACCGGCGGCAGCGGGGCGACGGCCGGCGGAACCGGGGCGGCCGGAGGCGCCGGAGGAACTGCCGTGCCTGATGGGACTGGTGGGACTGGTGGAGCCAATGGCTCCAATGGGGCCGATGGAGCCGATGGGGTCTGGATGACCTGGCCGGCCTGGATGATCTGACCGGTCAAGGCGACCTGAGGGGCCGGCGGGGGCGGGGACGCCGGCGGTGCTGCCGGGGCCGGGGCCGCGGGAGCCGGCGCGGACGCAGCCGCAGCGGGCGCGGTCGCCGGCGCGGTCGTCGGCGCGGTCGTCGGCGCGGGGTCGAACGGGGACGGTTCGGCCGCCGCGGGCATCATCTGGGGCGGCGGCGACATCGAGGGCAGGGCCGGCGTCGGGGTCGACATCGGCGTCGGGCTCTGGCTCGGCGTCGGCGCAGCCGGCGGCATCGGTACGGCCGCGGGCAGCGCGCCCGGCGCCCCGCCGGCCACCACCGCACCACCAGCGCCTACAGAACCACCCGAACCGGCAGGACCACCCGGCCCGGCAACACCGCCCACTGCCGGCGTACCCGCGGCAGCTGCCGGCTGTGCCGTGCTCTCCGTCGTCATCCGGCCCTCACCTCCTCCCGGTCTTCGCCCTGCGTTCCGAACTCCCCGGGCCGGCCGGAACGTTCCGCCGGCGCCGGGTCTTCACAGGATGTCCCCGTCGTCCCCGCCGACCGCGTCGTCCCCGCCGACCTCATCGCCTCCGCCGGCACCGACCCTCTCCTTCCCACGACCGCTCCCGACCGCTCCCGACCGCTCCCGACCGTCCCGATCGCTTCCGGCCACTTCCAGTCGCTCCCGACCGCTTCCGGCCGTTCCCCACTGCTCCGGACCGCTCCGGTCGTTCTCCGCTCCGTGCCTCCTCGCCCGCAGCTCCGCTCCCGTCAGGAACCGCCCAGCAGCAGCCCGTAGAGCCCGAACGCGCCGAGGCCCACGGGGATCAGCGCCACCATGCTGACCGACTCCACCAGATCCAGCCAGCGCCGCAGCCGGTTCCGCAGCGGTTCCGGCAGCCGGACGGCGAGCGCCGCCACCGGCAGGGCGACCAGCAGGCCCAGCGCGGCGAGCGCGAGCGCCGGGGCGCCGCCGTCCGTCGCGCAGAGCAGGACCAGCCGCACGCAGACGGCCGTTCCGGCGGCGAGCAGCGCGATCACCTCCGCGGCCAGGGGATAGGCACGGGCCCGGGAGAACAGGACGACGGCCAGCAGCAGGGCGGTGAGCACCGTCCAGAGCCCGGGCGCGCCCGCCGCGAGCACACCGGCCGCGCCGGCCGAGGCCGCCAGCGCCACGGTGGCCGGGGCCAGTCCCCGGTGGGCGGCGGCCAGCGCGGCGGCCGCCCGGTGGCGACCGACCGTCGCGGTGCCGGCGTGCCGGTCGTCCAGCCCGGTCAGCCCCGCCGCGCGCAGCGCCAGCCAGGGCAGCGACCCGAGGGCGAGGACGGAGAGGAATCCGAGGGCGACGCCGGTGCGGACCGGGTCGGTCAGGGCCAGCAGCAGTTCCCAGGCGCCCACCGTGAGCGCGAGCGTGGCCGCGCCGGCGAGGCCGCCGCGGCCGAGGCCGGTGCGGAGGCCGAGCAGGGCCAGCCCGACCGCGGCGACGAGTCCGGTGGCGGCGAGCCGGACGGCACCGCCGGGGGCCGCCTGCCAGCCGGCGACGACGCCGAGGGTGCCGCCGATGAGCAGCAGGGCGGTGCCGGCGGCGCGCCGGGCGGGCGCCGCGGTGAGCGCCGCGCCGCCGCCCGCGGCCAGGACGGCCGTGCCGCCCAGCCAGAGGGCGGCGCCGGCGCCGTACCAGGTGCCCGCCGCGATCCCGGCGACGGCGGCGAGCAGCACGCTCGCGGTGAGAGCGGTCCGGGTCCGGCAGCGGTCGTCCCAGTGCGGGCTGTCCTGGGGGCCGGCCGGGCCGGCGGGCGCCGTCGGGGCCGCGGTCCGGGCGCTGCCGCCGCACTGTCCGGGGCCCGCGTCCGCACCCGGCGTCGCACTCGTCATGTCCACGCGGCCGTTCTGCACCGCAACACCATACGGTCCCGGTGCCGCGCCCTGTCCACAGCGTCGCGCGCCAACCCGGGCCGCCCGGGCGGAAGGTGGGGGAAACCCCCCGCCCGCCACCCGACGGCCCCCATGGCAGAGCGGTGCCGGGCCCGGCAAGCTGGGGCGTATGACGGAAAGTTCCCAGCTCGCTGCCGACACCGACGCCGCCGACGGGGCGCCGCTCCCACCCCCGCGGGCGCCGCTCGACCGCTGGACCTGGCGGGAGATCGGATATCTGCTGGCCAACCTCCCCCTGAGCGTGACGGCGTTCGTGGTGCTGGTGGTCTGGTTGGTGCTCGGGCTCGGACTCTCCGTCACGGTCGTCGGACTGCCGCTGCTGGCCCTGGGACTGACGGCCTGTCGGTTCTACGGGAAGCTGGAACGGGCCCGGGCGCGGGCCTGGCTCGGGGTGGCGGTGGCCGAACCGAGCCCGCTGCGACTGAGCCAGCACGGGTTCTTCGGGTGGCTGTGGGCGCGGCTGAAGGACCCGGTGGCCTGGCGGCACGCGCTGTTCGCGGTGATCCGGCTGCCGTGGGGCATCCTCACCTTCTCCCTCGTCCTGGTCTCGCTGCTCGTGGGCTGGCCGGTGCTGCCGTGGCTGGCCCGCTGGCTGGCCAACGTGGACCGGGCGATGGTGCGCGGACTGCTGCCGCCCTCCGACGAGTTGGAGCGGCGGATCGCGGAGCTGGAGTCGGACCGGATGACGGTCACCGACACCGCCGCCGCCGACCTGCGGCGGATCGAACGGGATCTGCACGACGGCGCGCAGGCCCGGCTGGTGGCGCTCGCCATGGGCCTCGGCCTGGCGAAGGAGAAGCTCGCCGAGGGGCAGGCCGACGAGAGCGTGGCCGCGATGGTGGACGAGGCGCACGGCGAGGTGAAGCTGGCGCTCCAGGAGCTGCGCGACCTGGCCCGCGGCATCCACCCGGCGATCCTCACCGACCGTGGCCTGGGCCCGGCGCTGACGTCGCTGGCCGGGCGCTGCACGGTGCCGGTCACCACCTCCGTGGACCTGGCCGAACGCCCCGCACCGGCCCTCGAGGGGATCGTCTACTTCACCGTCTCGGAGCTGCTGCAGAACGTCTCCAAGCACAGCGGCGCACGGCAGGCGTCGGTGGAGGTGTGGCGGTCCCGGGACCGGCTGCTGCTCCAGGTGCAGGACGACGGGAGGGGCGGCGCGCGGCTCGACGGCGGCAGCGGGATGGCCGGGCTCGCGGACCGACTGGGGTCGGTGGACGGGCTGTTCGTGCTGGATTCGCCGGCGGGCGGGCCGACCCGGGTGACGGCCGAGGTGCCGTGGCGCCCGCGGCCGGAGGCGGGGGCGGCGCCGGGCACGGGCCGGCGCTGAGCGGGGCGCGGACCCTTCCGCCGGGGTGGGGAAAACCCCCGGCGGAAGACTGCGAGCACCCTCATGGCCCGGGCGGCGCCGGTCGTCGACCCTGGAGGGAGCCGGCAGGGGCCGGTCGGGAACCGCCGGAATCGCCGGCACGGACGCCACGGCAGAACGGACGGACGAGACAGACATGGACACCGCGTACTCCGCGCACCACCCCACCCGCCCACCGCGGCCCCGCGGCCACCGGGTGCCGGTGGGGCTGCGCGCCCCGTTCGCCGGGCGCACCTGGCGGGAGTTCCTCCACCTCTGCCTGAGCCTCCCGGTGGCCAGCGTGATGTTCGGCTACGCGATCGCCGTGGTCTCGACGAGCGCCGGCCTGCTGATCACGTTCCTGGGCATCCCGGTGCTGGCCGGCGGGCTGGCCGGCGCCCGCGGGCTGGGCGCCCTGGAGCGGGCCCGGGCGCGGGCGCTGCTGGGGCTGGACGTGGCCGCCCCGGAGCCGCTGCGCCCCTCGAAGCCGGGCCTGATGGCGTGGGTCGGCGCGGTCCTCAAGAGCGGGGCGTCCTGGCGGCACCTGCTCTATGCGTTCGTGCACTTCCCGTGGGCGCTGTTCGCGTTCGTCGGCTCGGTGACGTTCTGGTCGGTGGGCTGGGCGCTGCTGAGCTTCCCGTTCTGGTACTGGCTCGCCCCCTCGTACGCCTCCCTGCCGGGGATCCAGCTGTGGGGGGACGGGACCACCGTCCTGTATGTGAGCCCGACGGTGGCGGCCATGGTGAGCGGGGTGTTCGGGCTGCTGATGGTGCTGGCCGGGCCGTGGGTGTTCCGCGGGCTGACGCAGGTGGACCGGCTGCTGGTGCGCGGGCTGCTGGGGCCGTCGCCGCTGGCCACCCGGGTCATCGAGCTGGAGTCGGACCGCGGGGTGGTGGTGGACACCGCCGCCGCCGACCTGCGGCGCATCGAGCGCGACCTGCACGACGGGGCGCAGGCCCGGCTGGTGGCGCTGGCGATGGACCTCGGACTGGCCAAGGAGAAGCTGGCCGAGGACCCGCAGGCGGCGGCGCGGATGGTGGACGAGGCGCACGGCGAGGTGAAGGTCGCGCTCCAGGAGCTGCGCGACCTGGCCCGCGGCATCCACCCGGCGATCCTCACCGACCGCGGCCTGGGCCCGGCGCTGTCCGCACTGGCCGGCCGGTGCACGGTGCCGGTCACCGTCGAGGTGGACCTGGACCGCCGCCCGGCCCCGGCCATCGAGGGCATCGCCTACTTCACCGTCTCCGAACTGCTCCAGAACGTCGCCAAGCACAGCGGGGCGGACCGTGCGGCGGTGGACGTCTGGCACACCGCGGACCAGCTGATGCTGATGGTGTCGGACGACGGCCGGGGCGGGGCGAGCACCGAGGCCGGCGGCGGGCTGGCCGGGCTCGCCGAGCGGTTGAACTCCGTCGACGGCCTGCTGGTCGTGGACTCCCCGGCGGGCGGCCCGACCACGGTCACCGCCGAGCTGCCCTGGCGCGGCTGACCGACGACCGGCGGACGACCGGCGGACGACCGGCGAACGACCGACGGGGAGCGACCGGGGAGAACGATCGGAGGACACGATCGGGGTGGGGCCGGGACGGGGGTCCGGCCCCACCCGCCTTTCCCCGGCCGCCGCCCACCCCCGCCCCTGTCCTCTCCCCTCACCTTCCTCCCCCTTCCTCCCCCGTCTTCCGCCTTCCGCGCCGCCGCGCGTCGTTCCTCTTCTCCCCCTCACCCGCCCGCCGCGTTCCGGATGCTGGAATGCTGGGGGACGGCAGGCTGGACCGTGGGAAACGTGGGGAAACGAGGTCGTGGGGGACGTGTCGGTCGTGGAGGACAGGGTGCGGGTGGTCATCGCCGAGGACTCGGTGCTGCTGCGGGAGGGTCTGACGCGGTTGCTGACCGACCGCGGGCACGAGGTCGTGGCGGGCGTGGGCGACGGCGAGGCGCTGGTGAAGACGGTCGCCGAGCTGGCCGCCGCGGGCGCCCCGCCGGACGTGGTGGTGGCGGACGTGCGGATGCCGCCGACCCACACCGACGAGGGCGTGCGGGCCGCGCTCCGGCTGCGGCGGGACCACCCCGGGGTCGCCGTGCTGGTGCTGTCGCAGTACGTGGAGGAGCAGTACGCCACCGAGCTGCTGGCCGGGTCGAGCCGGGGCATCGGGTATCTGCTCAAGGACCGGGTCGCCGAGGTGCGGGAGTTCGTGGACGCGGTGGTCCGGGTGGCCCGCGGCGGCACCGCGCTGGACCCGGAGGTGGTGGCGCAGCTGCTGGGCCGCAGCCGCAAGCAGGACGTGCTGGCGCACCTGACGCCGCGGGAGCGCGAGGTCCTGGGGCTGATGGCCGAGGGGCGGACCAACGCGGCGATCGCCCGGCAGCTGGTGGTCAGCGACGGCGCGGTCGAGAAGCACGTCAGCAACATCTTCCTGAAGCTGGGGCTGACGCCGAGTGACGGGGATCACCGTAGGGTGCTCGCCGTCCTCACCTACCTCAATTCCTAACCACCTTGTCGGATATTCGTGATGTGCCGATCCACCAGCAGCGGAGGGGCAGGACGTAGAACGATGGTCCTAGCACCAATGGACGAGGTCGGTGCGTCACGGGGACAGGCGCGACGAGGGCAGTGATTCGATGACAAAACATGACAGAGCGGTGTCTCATCCCGGCGTCCACGATGTGGCCGGACCAGGGAAGGGCACCCTTACCCAAGTACGATGGTTATGGGACAACCGGTCGGTACGACCCGTCCCATGCCCTGCGTCCAGCGGGGACGCCGCACCCCTTGAGGGAGGTCCGAAGCAGTGACCAGCCAGGTCAGTAGCACAGCCGAACAGGCCGACGGAGCGCTAGTCGGGGAACAGCGCACGTCCGGCGACGGCGGCCCGGGCAAGGAAGTCCGGCGCCTGGACCGGGTGATCATCCGGTTCGCCGGCGACTCCGGTGACGGTATGCAGCTCACCGGTGACCGTTTCACCTCCGAGACGGCGTCGTTCGGCAACGACCTGTCGACGCTGCCCAACTTCCCCGCCGAGATCCGGGCCCCTGCCGGAACCCTCCCGGGCGTCTCCAGCTTCCAGCTGCACTTCGCCGACCACGACATCCTCACCCCCGGGGACGCGCCGAACGTCCTGGTGGCCATGAACCCGGCCGCGCTGAAGGCCAACATCGGCGACGTGCCGCGCGGCGCGGAGATCATCGTCAACACCGACGAGTTCACCAAGCGCCCGATGGCGAAGGTCGGCTACGACTCCAACCCGCTGGAGGACGGCTCGCTGTCGGCGTACAACGTCCACCCGGTGCCGCTGACGACGCTGACCATCGAGGCGCTCAAGGACTTCGGGCTCTCCCGCAAGGAGGCCGAGCGCAGCAAGAACATGTTCGCGCTGGGCCTGCTGTCGTGGATGTACCACCGGCCGACCGAGGGCACCGAGAAGTTCCTGCGGGCGAAGTTCGCCAAGAAGCCGAACATCGCCGAGGCGAACGTCACCGCCTTCCGGGCGGGCTGGAACTTCGGCGAGACCACCGAGGACTTCGCCACCTCCTACGAGGTCGCGCCGGCCACCGCCGCCTTCCCGACCGGCACCTACCGCAACATCTCCGGCAACCTCGCGCTGTCCTACGGCCTGATCGCCGCCGCGCGCCAGGCCGACCTGCCGCTGTACCTGGGCTCGTACCCGATCACCCCGGCCTCCGACATCCTGCACGAGCTGTCCAAGCACAAGAACTTCGGTGTGCGGACGTTCCAGGCGGAGGACGAGATCGCGGGCATCGGCGCGGCGCTGGGCGCGGCGTTCGGCGGCTCGCTGGCGGTCACCACGACCTCCGGCCCGGGCGTGGCGCTGAAGTCCGAGACCATCGGCCTCGCGGTGAGCCTGGAGCTCCCGCTGCTGATCGTGGACATCCAGCGCGGCGGGCCCTCCACCGGCCTGCCCACCAAGACCGAGCAGGCCGACCTTCTCCAGGCGATGTACGGGCGCAACGGCGAGGCCCCGGTGCCGATCGTGGCCCCGAAGACGCCCGCCGACTGCTTCGACGCGGCACTGGACGCGGCCCGGATCGCGCTCACCTACCGCACCCCGGTCTTCCTGCTCTCCGACGGCTACCTGGCCAACGGCTCGGAGCCCTGGCGGATCCCCGAGGTCGACGAACTCCCCGACCTGCGGGTGCAGTTCGCCACCGGCGCCAACCACGAGCTGGCGGACGGCACCGAGGTGTTCTGGCCGTACAAGCGCGACCCGGAGACCCTCGCCCGGCCCTGGGCCGTCCCCGGCACGCCCGGCCTGGAGCACCGCATCGGCGGCATCGAGAAGCAGGACGGCACCGGCAACATCTCCTACGACCCGGCCAACCACGACTTCATGGTCCGCACCCGCCAGGCGAAGGTGGACGGCGTCACCGTCCCCGACGTCGAGGTGGACGACCCGGTGGACGGGACCGGACAGGGCGCGAACACCCTCGTCCTGGGCTGGGGTTCGACCTACGGGCCGATCACCGCGGCGGTCCGGCGGGTCCGTGGCGCGGGGCAGCGGATCGCCCAGGCGCACCTGCGCCACCTCAACCCCTTCCCGGGGAATCTGGGCGAGGTCCTGGCGCGTTACGACAAGGTGGTCGTGCCGGAGATGAACCTCGGTCAGCTCGCCACTCTGCTGCGCGCCGAGTACCTCGTCGACGCGCGCTCGCACACCCAGGTCAGCGGGATGCCGTTCAAGGCAGAGCAGCTCGCGGAGGTCCTTAAGGAGGCCATCAATGACTGACACGGTCTCGGAGAAGCCCGCGCAGATCGAGGCGCTCTCCCTGGTGCCCAAGGCCACGGCGAAGCAGTCCATGAAGGACTTCAAGTCGGACCAGGAAGTGCGCTGGTGCCCCGGCTGCGGCGACTACGCCGTCCTCGCCGCCGTCCAGGGCTTCATGCCGGAGCTGGGCCTGGCCAAGGAGAACATCGTCTTCGTCTCCGGCATCGGCTGCTCCTCCCGCTTCCCGTACTACATGGACACCTTCGGGGTGCACTCCATCCACGGCCGCGCCCCGGCCATCGCCACCGGGCTCGCGTCCTCGCGCCGCGACCTGTCGGTCTGGGTGGTCACCGGTGACGGCGACGCGCTGTCCATCGGCGGCAACCACCTCATCCACGCCCTGCGACGCAACGTCAACCTCAAGATCCTGCTGTTCAACAACCGGATCTACGGGCTGACCAAGGGCCAGTACAGCCCCACCTCCGAGGTCGGCAAGATCACCAAGTCGACGCCGATGGGGTCGCTGGACGCGCCGTTCAACCCGGTCTCCCTGGCGCTGGGCGCCGAGGCGACCTTCGTGGCCCGCACCGTCGACTCCGACCGCAAGCACCTCACCTCGGTGCTGCGCGCGGCCGCCGCGCACCCCGGCGCGGCGCTGGTGGAGATCTACCAGAACTGCAACATCTTCAACGACGGCGCCTTCGAGGCCCTCAAGGACAAGGAGCAGGCCCAGGAGGCGGTGATCCGGCTGGAGCACGGGCAGCCGATCCGGTTCGGCACCCCGGCACCGGACGGCCTCGGTTCCAAGGGCGTGGTCCGCGATGCGGCCACCGGCGACCTCAAAGTCATCGACGTCACCGAGGCGGGCACCGACGGGGTCCTGGTGCACGACGCACACACCTCCTCCCCCACCACGGCGTTCGCCCTCTCCCGGCTGGCCGACCCCGACACCCTGTACCGCACCCCGATCGGTGTGCTGCGCGACGTCGAGCGGCCCGTCTACGACACGCTGATGGCCGAGCAGTTGGACACCGCCGTCGAGCAGAAGGGCAAGGGCGACCTGGGTGCCCTGCTGACCGGCAACGACACCTGGACGGTCGTCGGCTAGCCGACGCCCCGGCCGGACCCCTCCCGCGGGTGTCCGTGGTGAGCGCCTTGCGGCGTTCTCCGCGGGCACCCGCGCGTGCGTTCCGGGCCCCTTCACACTCCTGTCATGACCGTCTTACGGAACGGACATGACAGGAACGCCGGACGGCGCTACCTTGCACAGCATCGACCGCGCACGACCAGGAGGGCCCCTTGCCGCCTCGAACCGACCAGCGAGCCGGCCTCGCATACGGCCTCGCCGCCTACACCATGTGGGGTCTGCTGCCGCTCTACTGGCACCTGTTGGGCGCCGCCGCGCCGTCCGAGATCCTCGCCCACCGCATGCTGTGGTCGCTGCCGGTCGCCCTGGTCATCCTGGCCGCGCTGCGCCGCTGGTCCTGGATACGCCCGCTGCTGCGGCAGCCCAAGAGGCTCGGGCTGGTCCTGGTCTGCGCCGTGGTGATCTCGCTGAACTGGTACCTCTACATCTGGGCGGTCAACGCCGGGCACGTCCTCGAAGCCTCGCTCGGATACTTCATCAACCCGCTGGTGAGCATCGCGTTCGGGGTGCTGGTGCTGCGCGAGCGGCTGCGGCCGCTGCAGTGGGCAGCCGTGGTCATCGGCGCCGTCGCCGTCGTGGTGATGACCATCGCCTACGGCCGGATGCCCTGGATCGCGCTCGGCCTGGCCCTGTCGTTCGCGACGTACGGGCTGGTGAAGAAGGGCATCAAGCTCGACGGGATCGAGGGCTTCAGCGCCGAGACCGCCCTCCAGGCGCTGCCGGCGCTGGGCTTTCTGATCTACCTCGGGGCGCACGGCGAGTCCTCCTTCGTCACCGGCGGGACGGGGCAGGCGCTGCTGTTCGCGGGGTGCGGTATCGCGACCGCGGTGCCGCTGATCTGCTTCGGCGCCTCGGCGGTGCGGCTGCCGCTGACCACCGTCGGGATGCTCCAGTACCTGGCGCCGACCTTCCAGTTCCTGCTGGGCCTGACGGTCTTCCACGAGCAGATGCCGCCGGAGCGCTGGGCCGGCTTCGCGCTGGTGTGGGCGGCACTGGTGGTGCTGACCTGGGACGCGCTGCGGACCGCCCGGCGGGCGCGATCGGCGCTGGCCGCCGCGGGCGCACGGGCCGGCGAAGCGGTCGCGGCGCAGGCCGGGCAGGCGGCGCAGACCGGGCCCGCCGCCGCGGACCGGGCCGCCCCGGAGCCGGACGCGCCGGGACCCGTCAGGCCGTGATGTCGCGGGTGGTGAACCGCGCCCAGGCCGCCGAGCCGAACACCACCGCGTAGAGCGCCTGGAGACCGAGGTTCCGCAGGATCCCGTCCATGTAGACCGGGTCGCGGAGCAGGTCCGCGAAGGACAGCCAGTAGTGCGGGAAGAGGTACGGCTGGATGGCCTGGAGCTGCGGTATGCCGTCCAGGATCTGGGCGGTGAGCACCAGGCCGACGGTCGTCGCCATGGCGGCGACGCCGCTGTCGGTGAGCGTGGAGACGAACAGGCCGAGGGCCGCCACCCCGAGCAGGGAGAGCGCCACGACGCCCGCGATGGCCAGCGCCCGCAGCAGCCCCTCGCCGAAGGATATGGACGTCCCCGAGAGCAGCGTCACCTTGCCCAGGGGGAACAGCAGCGCCCCGGTGGCCAGCGCGGACAGCGCCACGACGAGGGTGCCCGCCAGACAGAACGCCACGACCGTGACGAGCTTGGCGCACAGCAGGCGGGTACGGCCGGCGGGGGCGACGAGGAGGTAGCGCAGCGTCCCGGTGTGCGCCTCGCCGGCGATGGCGTCGCCGGCCACCACCCCGACGGCCATCGGCAGGAACACCGGCAGCGTCACCGCGAGGGCGGTGAAGACCAGGAAGAGGCCGTTGCCGGCGATCCCGGCGAGGAACGCCGGACCGCCGCCTCCGCCGTGCCGCCCGGCCTGGATCCGCACGGCGACGCCCACCAGCACGGGGACGCCCGCCAGCACGGCCAGCAGCACCAGGGTGCGCCAGCGCCGGAAGGTCGTGGCGATCTCACTGCGCAGCAGGTCAGCCCGCAACATCGAATCCCTCCCCGGTCAGCCGGACGAAGGCGTCCTCCAGGGACGGCCGTTGGGTGCCGAAGGCCCGGACCCGGACGCCGGCGCGGACCAGCGCGGCGTTCAGCTCCGCCGGGTCCGGGGGCGCCGGGCCGTCCGGCGAGGCCTTCGGCAGTTCGCCGGTGACCCGGTCCCCGTCGGCCCGCAGGCCGGTCAGGCCGTGCTCCTTCAGGACCCGGACGGCATCGGCCGGATCGGGGGTGGTCACCGCCAGGTGGCCGTGGGCGCCCGGGCCGAGGACGGCCGCGGTCAGACCGGCGACCGGCCCCTGGGTGACCAGCCGGCCCCGGGCCATCACCGCGGCGTGGGTGCAGACCTGCTCGATCTCGTCGAGGAGGTGGGAGGAGAGGAAGACGGTGGTGCCGTCCGCCGCCAGCTCCCGCACCAGGGCACGGATCTCCCGCATGCCCTGCGGGTCCAGGCCGTTGGTCGGCTCGTCCAGCACCAGCAGCTCGCGGGGCTGGAGCAGGGCGGCGGCCAGCCCCAGGCGCTGCTTCATGCCCAGGGAGTAGGCGCGCGCCTTCTTGCCGGCCGCGGCGGACAGGCCCACCCGGTCCAGCGCCCGACCGACCCGCTCGCCGCGGGTGCGGGGATCGGCGGCAGGGTCGGCGGCGTCGAACCGCCGTAGGTTGTCCCGCCCGCTGAGGAAGCCGTAGAGCGCCGGGCCCTCGATGAGCGCGCCGACCCGGGGGAGGACCTGACGGACCGCGCCGGGCATCGGCCGGCCGAGCACCCGGGCGGTGCCGGCGGTCGGCTCGATCAGGCCCATCAGCATCCTGATGGTGGTGGTCTTGCCCGAGCCGTTGGGGCCGAGGAAGCCGAAGACGCTGCCGCGCGGCACGGCGAGGTCCAGCCCGTCGACGGCGGGCCGGTCGCCTCGGTAGGTCTTGGTCAGCCCCCGGGTCTCGATCACCCGGTGCTCGGCGTCCGGCGCCGCGCGCCCCTGGTCCGCGGTGGGTGGTGCTGGCACGGTCTCCCCCCAACTCCTGGCGTACGGCGGCCCCTCGGGGCCGTGCGGCGGGGCGCGCGGACCGCGTACGGGCCGCGCCGCTCCCCCGTCGGGAGGTGCGGCGCGGCCCGGCCGCCGCCGTGGGCCCCCTACTTCTTCGCGGCGTCGGCCGCGGCTATCAGGGCCTGCTTGTCGACGGCACCGACGTAGACGGTGCCGTCGTCGGTCATCAGGGCGTTGACCAGGCGAGTGCTGAAGAGGTGGCCGGAGCCGAAGGAGCCGGTCACCTTGCTGCCCAGGCTGTCCAGGAACTTGCCGGCATCGCCCTTGGCGAGCTGGTCCTTGCCGCCGGGCCCGGCGGGGGTCTTCAGCGTGGCGATGGACGTCCAGCCCTTGCCGATGACCTGGAAGCCGCCGCCCTTCGGGCCCTTGTGGCCGTCGAAGCCCTTGTGGTCCTTGAGGCCCTTGAGCTCCTTCCCGTGCTCGCGGGCGGCCTGCTCCGCGGCCCGGTCGCCGTTGACCACCTTGGCGCCCTTGGGCGGGGTGAAGGCGAAGGTGTCCGCGGCCGGGCGGGCGAAGTCGACGCGGGTGTAGCCGACGTCGATCGCGGCCGGGCCACCGCTCTTGGGGGTGAGGGTGAACTTCAGCGGGACGCCGTTGGCGGCGTCCACCGCGACCCGGATCGAGCCGACCGTGGAGGCGGCCTGCTTGGGCTTGATGACGAGCTGGTAGGCGTCCCGCCCGGCGACCTTGGCGGTGTCGCCGACCGTCACCGAGGTGGTGTCCCCGGCGGCCTTCAGGGCCTCCTTGGCCAGGTCCTGCGGGGTGGCGTTCTGCAGGCCCTGGGGGAGTCCCTCGGGGGCGCCGCGGTGCGCACCGTGGTGGGCGTCCCTGGGGGCGGTGTGGTGCACGGCGCTGTTGCTGCCGCTGTCGTACGCCCAGACGTCCTTGCCGTTGTGGATGAGGGTGTAGTCGGCGGAGTTGCCGACGATCGACACCCGCTGCTTGTCGGGGCCGTCGACGGCGACCCGCAGGGTGTGCGTGCCCGAGGCCAGCTCGGTCAGCTTGCTCTGCGGCGAGGCGGCACCGCCCGCGCCGTCCCGGCCCTGCCCGCCGCCGAAGCCGCCGGCGCCCATGCCACCCGGCAGGGCGGGCAGGCCGAGGTCCGTGGTGACCTGGACCGTGCCGGACAACTGCTGGACATCGGACTTGGCGATCTTCGCTATCAGGTCCTGGGCGGAGATCTTCGGCAGGTCCGGAGACCCGGATCCGGCGAACGCCGGGACCAGCCCGATCGTCGCGGCCGTCACCCCCGCCACCGCGACCGGTACGGCGTACCGCACCGCCTTACGGCGCTTCGAGGAGCGCTCCCCGTCCCATCCCCCGGTGACCTCAGTCGGTTCGTTCCGTGGCATCTGGCCTACCTCCGTCGTGTGCGGCGGTGCTGTGTCGTCCACTCGTCCACCCGCCGGGCCATGATGGCCCGCCCCGCCGCTTCGTGGTGTTCTCCATCCCACCAAAAACCGCGGATCCCGGCGTCAACCCGCAGGGCCAACTCCACGTACTGCTGTGGGATGACACCCGGCCGCAAACCACCCGACCCCGTACGCCGCCGGTCGCACCGTCCCGGGGGAAAGCCCCCTAGGGGACGCCGCGTCGGCGGCTGCCGTCGGGCTCAGCCCGCGCGGTGCACCACCGTGTCGCACAGCTCTTCCAGGGCCGTCTTCGCCATGCACTCCGGCAGCGGCGCCAGCGTCGCGCGGGCGTCCTCGGCGTAGCGGACGGTGTCCCGGCGGGCCTGCTCCAGCGCCGGGTGGGCGCGCAGCCCGGCCAGCGCCTCGGCGTGCCGGGCGTCGTCGGTGAGGTCGCCGGCCAGCAGCTCGCACAGGGCGCGGTCCTCGGCGGTGCCGGCGCTGCTCTCGGCGAGCTCCCGCAGCCGCAGGACCGGCAGCGTCGGGATGCCCTCGCGCAGGTCCGTGCCGGGCGTCTTGCCGGACTCGTGGGAGTCGCTGGCGATGTCCAGGACGTCGTCGGCCAGCTGGAAGGCGGTGCCCAGCCGCTCGCCGTACTGGGTGAGGATGTTGACGGTGGTCTCGTCGGCGCCGGACATCATCGCGCCGAAGCGGCCGGCGACCGCGATCAGCGAGCCGGTCTTGCCCGCGATGACGTCGAGGTAGTGCTCGACCGGGTCGCGGCCGTCGCGCGGCCCCGCGGTCTCCAGGATCTGGCCGGTCACCAGGCGCTCGAACGCCTGGGCCTGGATCCGGACCGCCTCCGGGCCGAGATCGGCGAGGATGTGCGAGGCACGGGAGAAGAGGAAGTCGCCGGTCAGCACCGCGACGGAGTTGCCCCAGCGGGCGTTGGCGCTGGCCACTCCGCGGCGCACCTCGGCCTCGTCCATCACGTCGTCGTGGTAGAGCGTCGCCAGGTGCGTCAGCTCCACGACGACGGCCGCGGGGACCACACCGGGGCTGAAGGGGTCGCCGAACTGGGCGGCCAGCATCGCCAGCAGGGGCCGGAACCGCTTGCCCCCGGCGCGCACCAGGTGCTGTGCGGCCTCGGTGATGAACGGCACGTCACTCTTGGTGGCCTCCAGCAGGCCCTCCTCGACAGCCGCCAATCCGGCCTGGACATCGGCTTCGAGAGCCTTGTCCCGCACGCTCAGCCCAATGGGCCCGACGACGGTCACGAGGGATACTCCTGTCTGCTGACGATCAAACTGAATGTCGATCTGTCGCTGTCTCCACCATTGGCCAGCGTATCCGGTCACGGTTGGATCACCACGAGCGCCCGCCCCCCGAACCACTCGGCCAGCACAGAAGCCGCCCCGAGGGTACGTCCTTGATCCACCGCCCCGTGCGGCATTTCTCCGGGAGAAATGGGGCGGCAGGAGTGTGAGGTGCCTCAAGGGCCTCTGGTGTCACAGCAGTATCGGGCGAACCGCCCCTGGTGGAGGCCGCCACGCGCCGTCGGGCGGGCCGCACCGTTCACTCTCTCCAGTAGTAAGCGGAGGGAGTCACTCCTCTTCCGGGTCCCGGACTCCCCTTCCGGGTACGGGAGCCACGTCCGCCGCCGCGCAAGCCCTCTTCGACCGCAAACCCCGGAAACCGGAGAAGACCGAGAAGGCGGAGAAGGCGGAGAAGGCGGAGAAGACAGAAGAGAAGGCGGAGGAGAAGGCAGAGGAGGCCCCACAAGCCCCACAAACCCAACAAGCCCCACAAACCCAACAAACCCCGGCAATCCCGAACTTCGCAGTGCGGCACGGCATTTCCCCTCTTCGGCGACCCGAAGGACCCCGCCCCGCCGGCCCGCCCGGCGCTTCCCGGCCCGCGACCGTCCGTTCCCGGCCGCGGGCCACCCCGTTGATCGCCGCCGGTCGTACCCTGATCGACGGGCCCACCGGCCCACGGGGCGCCCGTCCCCGCTCTCCACCCGGTTCGCGCGGGGAGCCCCCGGCCGGTCGCCCACCGGCGACGACGAACGCGAGGAGCAGTGTCCATGCCCGAGCAGAGCCCGTTCGACCTGCCCGAAGGCGACCCCTTCGGCCCGCACACCCTCCCCTACGGCGTGTTCAGCACCGCCGACGCGCCCGACCTGCGCCGGCTCGGCGTCCGCTACGGGGGCCACGTCCTCGACCTGGCCGCCCTGCCGGACGCCCTGCCCGGCACCGTCCCCGCGCCGCACGCCGCCCTGCTCACCGCCGCCTCCCTCAACCCCCTGCTGGCCGCCGGCCGTCCCGTCTGGCAGGAGGTGCACGCGACCGTCCGCGCCGCGCTGACCGACCCCGCGCACCGCACCGCGGTGGCCCCGCTGCTGCGCCCGCTCGACGACGTCACCCTGCACCTGCCCTTCGAGGTCGCCGACTACGTCGACTTCTACTCCAGCGAGCACCACGCCACCAACGTCGGCCGGATCTTCCGCCCCGACGGCGCCGCGCTGCCGCCCAACTGGAAGCACCTGCCGATCGGTTACCACGGCCGGGCCGGCACCGTCGTGGTCTCCGGCACCCCCGTGGTGCGTCCGCACGGCCAGCGCAAGGCCCCGGCCGATCCCGCGCCGGTCTTCGGCCCGTCCACCCGCCTGGACATCGAGGCCGAGGTCGGCTTCGTCGTCGGCACGCCCTCCGCGCTGCACGCGCCGGTGGGCCTGGACGCCTTCCGGGAGCACGTCTTCGGCGTCTGCCTGGTCAACGACTGGTCCGCGCGCGACATCCAGGCATGGGAGTACGTGCCGCTCGGCCCGTTCCTCGGCAAGTCCTTCGCGACCTCCGTCTCGGCCTGGATCACCCCGCTGGACGCCTTCGACGCGTCCCGGACGGCGCCGCCCGCCCGGGACGTGGCACCGCTGCCGTACCTGGACGACGCCGCCGCCGAGCCGGGCGGCCTCGACCTGCGCATCGAGGTGCGGCTCAACGGCGAGGTGATCTCCCGCCCGCCGTTCGCCGCGATGTACTGGACGGCCGCCCAGCAGCTGGCCCACATGACCGTCAACGGCGCGTCGTTGCGCACCGGCGACCTCTACGCCTCCGGCACCGTCTCCGGGCCCGAACCCGACCAGCTCGGCTGCCTGCTGGAGCTCACCCAGGGCAAGGGCCCCTACCTCCAGGACGGCGACGAGATCACCCTCACCGCCTGGGCACCCGGCCCGGACGGCGCCCGGATCGGGCTCGGCGAGGTCACCGGACGGGTCCAGCCCGCCGCGGAACTGCCCGCCGGCCGCCCGGCCTGACCGACCGCCCGGCCCCTGCGCTCCCCCTGGCGGGAGGACGGGTCGGCGGCGGGCGGTCGACCGCGCCGCTCGGCCGCCGGCCGCCCCGGCCCGGCCCGGCCCGCTGCTAGCCTCGCGTCACCTGTCCCACAACGGAGGAGACGTACGTGCGCAAGGCAGCGCAGTTCGCCGGGGCGGCCGCCATCGCCGCGCTGCTGCTCAGCGGTTGCGGAAGCAGCGGCGACAGCGGCAAGGACACGACCACCCCGAGCAAGGCACCCCAGGACGCCCCGTCGACCGCGGGCGGCGGCGACGGCAAGGCCGCGGACCCCACCGCGGTCGAGGGCGCCTGGAAGGGCGGCACGCCGGCCAGCCCGCTGGTCCTGGTGGTCGCCAAGGGCACCGTCGCGTTCAGCAACGGACACAAGTCCGCCTGCATGGGCAAGGTCGAGAAGATGGCCGGGATGACCATGGCCGTCCTCAAGTGCACCGACGGCGACACCACCCGCACCATGGGCACCCTCAAGCCGGGCGCGGACGGCAAGACGCTGACCGTCGACTGGAAGAGCGGCCCGACCGAGAAGTACACCAAGACCGACGACGGCAGCATCAAGGTCCCGGACATGCCCAAGCTCCCGGACATGCCCAAGAGCTGACCGCTCCCCCGTCCTCCCGCACAACGGCCGCCGCCCGGCTCCCCCTCTCGGGGGCACCGGGCGGCGGTCGCGCGACGGGCGGGTCAGCGGATGAAGATCCCCGCGTGCCCGGCCAGATCGAGGAAGTACTGCGGTGCCAGGCCCAGCACCAGCGTGGCCGCGACGCCGACCGCGATGGCGGTGGACGTCAGGACGCTGGGCACCGCGACCGTCGGGCCGTCCGCCTTCGGCTCGCTGAAGAACATCAGCACGATCACCCGGATGTAGAAGAACGCCGCGATCGCCGAGGAGATCACACCGACCACCACCAGCCAGCCCGCGCCGCTCTCCGCCGCCGCCTTGAACACCGCGAACTTCCCGGCGAACCCGGACGTCAGCGGGATGCCCGCGAAGGCCAGCAGGAACACCGCGAAGACCGCGGCCACCAGGGGCGAACGCCGCCCCAGCCCGGCCCACTTGGACAGGTGGGTGGCCTCGCCGCCGGCGTCCCGCACCAGCGTCACCACGGCGAACGCGCCGAGCGTGACGAAGGAGTAGGCCGCCAGGTAGAAGAGCACCGAGGAGATGCCGTCCTGGCTGGCGGCGATGACACCGGCGAGGATGAATCCGGCGTGCGCGATGGAGGAGTACGCCAGCAGCCGCTTGATGTCGGTCTGGGTGATGGCCAGCACCGCGCCGCCCAGCATGGTCAGGATCGCCACGCCCCACATCACCGGCCGCCAGTCCCAGCGCATGCCGGGCAGGACGACGTACAGCAGCCGCAGCAGCGCACCGAACGCGGCGACCTTGGTGGCGGCCGCCATGAAGCCCGTCACCGGCGTCGGGGCGCCCTGGTAGACGTCCGGCGTCCACATGTGGAAGGGCACCGCGCCGACCTTGAACAGCAGGCCCATCAGCACCAGCGCGCCGCCGATCAGCAGCAGCGCGTCGTTGCCCATCGTGCCGGCCAGCGCCGGATCGACCTGCCGGGCGCCGTCCGAGATCACCTCGGCGATCCCGGCGTACGACACGGTGCCGGCGTAGCCGTAGAGCAGCGCCACGCCGAACAGCAGGAAGGCCGAGGAGAAGGCGCCGAGCAGGAAGTACTTCACCGCGGACTCCTGCGAGAGCAACCGCTGGCGGCGGGCCAGCGCGCACAGGATGTACAGCGGGAGGGAGAAGACCTCCAGCGCGATGAAGAGCGTCAGCAGGTCGTTGGCGGACGGGAAGATCAGCATGCCGCCGACCGCGAAGAGCAGCACCGGGAAGACCTCGGTGGTGGTGAACCCCGCCTTGACCGCGGCCTGTTCGGCCTCGCCGCCGGGGACGGCGGCGGCCTGCGCGGCGAAGGAGTCCGCCCGCTTGCCGTGCGCCACCGGGTCCAGCCGCCGCTCGGCGAAGGTGAAGACCGCGATCAGCGACACCAGCAGGATCGTGCCCTGGAGGAACAGCGCGGGGCCGTCCACGGCGATCGCGCCCATCGCGGCGAGGTGCGCCTTGGACGAGCCGAAGCCGCCCGCCGCCAGGCCGATCACCGCGGCGAACGCGGCGGCCAGCGCCACCACGGACAGCAGCACCTGCGCGTAGTAGCGGCTGCGGCGCGGCAGGAACGCCTCGATCAGGACGCCGACGATCGCGGCACCGAGGATGATCAGCGTCGGCGACAGCTGGACGTACTCGATCCGCGGTGCCGGGATCCTGCCCGGCGCCCCGGCCGCCGCCGTCCACAGGCTGTGGACGCTTGCCACGGAACTCACTTCGCGGCCTCCACGTCTTGGGTCTGCGCGGTCCGGCCGTGCCGGCCTCCGCCGGGCACGGCGTCCACCCGCACGGTGGGCTTGGGGTCCTTCTTGTCCACGACGGACAGGGTGTGCTGGACCGCCGGGTCGACGAGGTCGGTGAGCGGCTTGGGGTACACCCCGAGGAAGAGCAGCAGCGCGATCAGCGGCGCGACCACCACCAGCTCCCGCACCTTCAGGTCGGGCATCGCCCGGACCTCGGTGGCCACCGGGCCGGTCATCGTCCGCTGGTAGAGGACGAGGACGTAGAGCGCGGCCAGGACGATGCCGAGGGTGGCGATGATCCCGATCACCGGATAGCGGCTGAACGTGCCGACCAGGACCAGGAATTCACTGATGAAGGGGGCCAGACCGGGCAGCGACAGGGTGGCCAGGCCGCCGACGAGGAAGGTGCCGGCGAGGACCGGGGCCACCTTCTGGACGCCGCCGTAGTCCGCGATCAGTCGGGAGCCGCGACGGCTGATCAGGAAGCCGGCCACCAGCATCAGCGCGGCGGTCGAGATGCCGTGGTTGACCATGTAGAGCGTCGCGCCGCCCTGGCCCTGGGACGTCATCGCGAAGATGCCCAGGATGATGAAGCCGAAGTGGGAGATCGAGGCGTAGGCGATCAGCCGCTTGATGTCCCGCTGGCCGACCGCGAGCAGCGCGCCGTAGACGATGCTGATCAGCGACAGCACCAGGATGACCGGGGTGGCCCAGCTGCTGGCCTCCGGGAAGAGCTGGAGGCAGAAGCGCAGCATCGCGAAGGTGCCGACCTTGTCGACCACCGCGGTGATCAGCACCGCGACCGGCGAGGTCGCCTCGCCCATGGCGTTGGGCAGCCAGGTGTGCAGCGGCCACAGCGGCGCCTTCACCGCGAAGGCGAAGAAGAAGCCGAGGAACAGCAGCCGCTCGGTGCCGGTGCCGAGGGTCAGCGCGCCGGACGCCCGGGCCTGGACGATCTGCGGGAGCGAGAAGGTGCCGGCGCCCAGTTGGTGGGCGGTGACGGCGTACAGCCCGATCACCGCGGCCAGCATGATCAGACCGCCGACGAGGTTGTAGAGCAGGAACTTCACCGCGGCGTACGACCGCTGGGTGGCGGCCTGCTGCTCGCCGCGCCCGCCGGCCCGGTCCCCGAAGCCGCCGATGAGGAAGTACATCGGGATCAGCATGGCTTCGAAGAAGATGTAGAAGAGGAAGACGTCGGTGGCCTCGAAGGAGAGCACCACCATCGCCTCGACGGCCAGGATCAGCGCGAAGAAGCCCTGCGTGGGGCGCCAGCTGTAGCGGCGGTTGGGCTCCCCCGTGGCGGAGCCGCTCTCGGATGCGCCCGTGGCGGAGCCGCTCTCGGATGCGCCCGTGGCGGAGCCACTGTCGGATGCAGCCAGCGGATCGGCGTCGTGCCAGCCCGCCAGGATGACGAACGGGATCAGCAGCGCGGTCAGGGCGATCAGCGCGACCGCGATGCCGTCCACCCCGAGGTCGTAGCGGACCCCGAAGTCCCGGATCCAGGCGTGGGATTCGGTGAGCTGGAACGGGCCCTTGGCACCGGGGTCGAAGCGCACCGCGATCACGGCCGCCAGCGCCAGGGTGGCCAGCGAGAACAGCAGCGCCAGCCACTTGGCGGCGGTGCGCTTGGCGGCGGGCACCGCGGCGGTGGCGATCGCACCGATCGCCGGTACCACGGCGGTCGCCGTCAGCAGGGGAAACGACATGGCTCAGACACCCCTCATCAGCAGGGTCGCGGCGACGAGAACGGCGGCCCCGCCCAGCATCTGGACCGCGTACGAGCGGACGAAGCCGGTCTGCAACTGGCGCAGCCGGCGGGAGAGTCCGCCCATCGCGGCCGCCGTGCCGTTGACCGCGCCGTCCACCAGGGAGTGGTCGAGATAGACCAGCGTGCGGGTCAGGTGCTCGCCGCCGCGCACCAGCACGACGTGGTTGAAGTCGTCCTGCAGCAGATCGCGGCGGGCCGCCCGGGTCAGCAGCGAACCGCGCGGGGCGGTGGCCGGCACCTCCTTGCGGCCGTACATCAGCCAGGCGATGCCGACGCCGATCACCAGCACCACCATCGTGGCGGCGGTGACCACGCCGGCGCTCACCGGGGAGCGGCCGTGCGCGAAGGAGGTGACCGGCTCCAGCCAGCGGACGAAGGCGTCGCCCACGCTGAACAGCCCGCCCGCGAAGACCGATCCGACCGCCAGCACGATCATCGGGACCGTCATCACCTTCGGCGACTCGTGCGGGTGGAACTCCTCCGGGTCCCACCGCTTCTCGCCGAAGAAGGTCATCAGCATCACCCGCGTCATGTAGAACGCGGTGATCGCGGCGCCCAGGAGGGCCGCGCCGCCGAGGATCCAGCCCTCGGTGCCGCCGCGGGCGAACGCCGCCTCGATGATCTTGTCCTTGGAGAAGAAGCCGGACAGCCCGGGGAAGCCGATGATGGCCAGATAGCCGAGCCCGAAGGTGACGAAGGTGACCGGCATGTACCGGCGCAGCCCGCCGTAACGGCGCATGTCCACCTCGTCGTTCATCCCGTGCATCACGGAACCGGCGCCGAGGAAGAGCCCCGCCTTGAAGAAGCCGTGGGTGACCAGGTGCATGATCGCGAAGGCGTAGCCGATCGGGCCCAGGCCGGCGGCCAGGACCATGTAGCCGATCTGCGACATCGTCGAACCGGCCAGCGCCTTCTTGATGTCGTCCTTGGCGCAACCGACGATCGCACCGAACAGCAGGGTGACCGCGCCGACCACGACCACGGCGGTCTGCGCGTCCGGCGCGAGGTTGAAGATCACCCCGGAGCGGGTGATCAGGTACACCCCGGCGGTGACCATCGTGGCGGCGTGGATCAGCGCCGACACCGGGGTCGGGCCCTCCATCGCGTCGCCCAGCCAGGACTGCAGCGGCACCTGCGCCGACTTGCCGCAGGCGGCCAGCAGCAGCACCAGCCCGATGGCGGTCAGCCTGCCCTCGGAGGCGTCACCGGCGGCGGCGAACACCGGCCCGAAGGCGAACGTGCCGAACGTCGTGAACATCAGCATGATCGCGATGGACAGGCCCATGTCGCCGACGCGGTTGACCAGGAACGCCTTCTTCGCGGCGGTCGCCGCACTGGGCTTGTGCTGCCAGAACCCGATGAGCAGGTACGACGCCAGGCCCACGCCCTCCCAACCGACGTACAGCAGGAGGTAGTTGTCGGCGAGGACGAGCAGCAGCATCGCCGCCAGGAAGAGGTTGAGGTAGCCGAAGAAGCGGCGGCGCCGCTCGTCGTGCTCCATGTAGCCGATCGAGTAGATGTGGATCAGCGAGCCGACACCCGTGATCAGCAGGACGAAGGTCATCGACAACTGGTCGAGCTGGAAGGCGATGTCGGCCCGGAATCCGCCGACCGGGATCCAGCTGAACAGGTGCTGGTGCAGCGCCCGGTGCTCGGCGCCCTGGCCGAGCATGTCGGCGAAGAGCACCACCGCGACGGCGAACGAGGCCACCGCCAGGAGCGAGCCGATCCAGTGGCCGGTGCGGTCCAGGCGTTTGCCGCCGCACAACAGCAGGGCCGCACCGACCAGCGGTGCCGCGACAAGCAGCGCGATCAAGTTCTCCACTTTGTGCGACCCCTTACAGCTTCATCAGGCTGGCGTCGTCGACCGAGGCCGAATGACGGGTGCGGAAGATCGACACGATGATGGCCAGGCCGACCACGACCTCCGCCGCGGCGACGACCATCGTGAAGAAGGCGATGATCTGGCCGTCCAGATTCCCGTGCATCCGCGAGAAGGTGACAAAGGCGAGGTTGCAGGCGTTCAGCATCAGCTCGATGCACATGAACACCACGATGGCGTTCCGCCTGATCAGGACGCCGGCCGCGCCGATGGTGAACAGCAGGGCGGCGAGGTAGAGGTAGTAGACCGGGTTCACTTCTGCGCCTCCTCCTTCGGTGCCGCGGGGCCGGGTCGCTTCTTGTCCGGGCGGCCGGACTCCCGCCCCAGCCACTCCTCGGACCGCTGCTCCAGCGCCTTGAGCTCGGCCAGCGACTGGCCGGAGACGTCCCGGACCTGGCCGCGCTCGCGCAGCGTCGGACTGACCGTCAGCTCGGAGGGGGTGCCGTCCGGCAGCAGACCGGGGATGTCGACCGCGTTGTGCCGGGCATAGACGCCCGGGGCGGGGAGCGGCGTCACTTGCTTGCCCTCGCGGATCCGGGCCTCGGAGCGCTCCCGCTGGGTCCGGGCGCGTGCGGTGCGCTCCCGGTGGGTGAGCACCATCGCGCCGACCACCGCGGTGATCAGCAGCGCACCGGTGATCTCGAAGGCGAAGACGTACTTGGTGAAGATGAGGGCGGCCAGGCCCTGCACGTTGCCGCCGGCGTTGGCGTCGCCCAGGCCGTTGAACTCCTTGAGCGCGGCGTTGCCGATCCCGGCGATCAGCAGGATGCCGAAGCCGACGCCCAGCCCGGCGGCGAGCCAACGCTGGCCCTTGAGCGTCTCCTTGAGGGAGTCCGCGGCGGTGACGCCGACCAGCATCACGACGAACAGGAACAGCATCATGATCGCGCCGGTGTAGACCACGACCTGCACGACGCCGAGGAAGTACGCGCCGTTGGCCAGATAGAAGACCGCCAGGACGATCATGGTCCCGGCGAGCGAGAGGGCGCTGTGCACGGCCCGCCTCATCATGATCGTGCACAGCGCGCCGGCCACGGCGACGATGCCCAGGATCCAGAACTGCACGGCCTCCCCCGAGGAGGCCGCGGCGGCCAGGCCCGTCATGCGTGCGCCTCCTCGCCCGGGGCGTCCTGCTTCTCGGAGCGCTCGACCGCCGCGTCCTCGGGCCGTTCGCCCTGGGAGACCGCGACCTGCCGGACCGTGCCCGGCGCGGCCTCCGTCACCAGCCCGTTGTAGTAGTCCCGTTCCGTCATGCCCGGATGGATCGCGTGCGGCGAGTCGACCATCCCCTCCGACAGGCCCACCAGCAACTCTTCCTTGGTGTAGATGAGCGAGGCGCGGGAGCGGTCGGCGAGTTCGTACTCGTTGGTCATGGTGAGCGCGCGGGTCGGGCACGCCTCCACGCACAGGCCGCACAGGATGCAGCGGAGGTAGTTGATCTGGTAGACGGCGCCGTACCGCTCACCCGGGGAGTAGCGCTCCTCGTCGGTGTTGTCCGCACCCTCGACATAGATCGCGTCCGCCGGGCAGGCCCAGGCGCACAGCTCGCAGCCGATGCACTTCTCCAAACCGTCCGGATGTCGGTTGAGTTGGTGCCGGCCGTGGAAACGCGGCGCCGTCGGCTTCTTCTCCTCGGGGTACTGCTCGGTCAGCCGCTTCTTGAACATGGCCTTGAAGGTCACGCCGAAGCCGGCCACCGGGTTCTGGAACTCAGGCACCGTCGCCCCCCTTTCCGTCGCTCTCATCACCATCACTCACAGTGTCCACCCGGCCACTGACAATCAACTCTCCTTCTCCCCGGCGCGGACGCCGGTGCGGCACCGGCGGCAGGCTCTGCCCGGGCAGCGGTGGCACCGGGAAGCCACCGGCCATCGGGTCGAAGGAGGTGTCGCCGTCGGTCTCACCCTCCGGCTCGACGCGCCGGAAGAAGTCCACGACCAGCGAGATCAGCAGCAGCGCCACCGCACCGCCGCCCACGTACAGCACGATCTGGGAGAAGTCGAAGCCCTCGTTCTTCAGCGCCCGGACGGTGGCGACGAGCAGCAGCCACACCATCGACACCGGGATGAGGACCTTCCAGCCCAGCCGCATCAGTTGGTCGTAGCGGACCCGGGGCAGGGTGCCGCGCAGCCAGATGAAGAAGAACAGCAGCAGCTGCACCTTGAGGACGAACCAGAGCATCGGCCACCAGCCGTGGTTCGCGCCCTCCCAGAACGTCGAGATCGGCCACGGCGCCCGCCAGCCGCCGAGGAAGAGGGTGACCGCGACCGACGAGACGGTGACCATGTTGACGTACTCGGCGAGCATGAACATCGCGAACTTGATGGACGAGTACTCGGTGTTGAAGCCGCCCACGAGGTCGCCCTCGGACTCCGGCATGTCGAACGGCGCGCGGTTGGTCTCCCCCACCATCGTCACGATGTAGATGAGGAACGACACCGGCAGCAGCAGCACGTACCACTTGTTCGCCTGCGACTCCACGATGGTCGACGTCGACATCGACCCGGAGTAGAGGAAGACCGAAGCGAACGCCGCGCCCATCGCGATCTCGTAGGAGATCATCTGCGCGCACGACCGCAGACCGCCCAGCAGCGGGTACGTCGAACCGGACGACCAACCCGCCAGCACGATGCCGTAGATGCCGACCGAGGCCGTGGCCAGGATGTAGAGGACGCCGATCGGGAGGTCGGTGAGCTGCATCGGGGTGCGGTGGCCGAAGATCGAGATCTCGTTGTCCGCCGGGCCGAAGGGGATCACCGCGATCGCCATGAACGCCGGGATCGCCGCCACGATCGGCGCGAGGATGTACACCGCCTTGTCGGCGCCCCGGACGACCAGGTCCTCCTTCAGCATCAGCTTGACGCCGTCGGCCAGGGACTGGAGCATCCCCCAGGGCCCGTGCCGGTTGGGCCCGATCCGCAGCTGCATCCAGGCGACGACCTTGCGCTCCCAGACGATGGAGAACAGCACCGTCAGCATCAGGAACGCGAAGCAGAACACCGCCTTGATGACGACCAGCCACCACGGGTCGCGCCCGAACATCGACAGGTCCTCCTGGGCGGCCAGCGCGGCCACCGGAAAACCGGGATGGTGCATCATGCGTCCACCTCCTTGGCCGGCACCGGCGTACCGGATGCGCGAGCGGAGCCGAGCGTGCGGGAGGCGGCGACCTTCACCAGCTCACCGGGGTGCGCCCCGGTGTCGGCGGCGACGCCACCCCCCACGGAATTCAGCGGCAGCCACACCACCCGGTCGGGCATCTGCGTGATCTGGAGCGGCAGTCGGACGGAGCCGGCCGGGCCGGTGACCTCCAGGAGGTCCCCGTCCGCGACGCCGGTCTCCCGGGCGGTGGCCGGCGACAGGCGGGCGACCGCGGCGTGCCGGGTGCCGGCCAGCGCCTCGTCGCCCTCCTGGAGCAGCCCCTGGTCCAACAGCAGCCGGTGCCCGGCCAGTACGGCCTCGCCGGTGCCCGGGCGGGGCAGCGGCCGGCCCGTCTCCCGCGGTTCGGCGGCGTACGGGCCGCGCCAACCACCGAGCCGGTCCAGCTCCCGGCGCACGGCGTGCACGTCCGGCAGGTCCAGGGCGCCCGCGGCGGGCCCGCCCTCGACCCCCGCCATCGCGTCGGCGAGCATCTGCAGGACCCGGGCGTCCGGCAGAAGCTGCCGGCGGGTCATCTGGTCCGGCTTGAGCGCGGCCTCGAACGACCGGGCCCGGCCCTCCCAGTTGAGGAAGGTGCCGGCCTTCTCGACCACCGCGGCCACCGGCAGGACCACGTCCGCCCGCGCGGTGACCTGCGAGGGCCGCAGCTCCAGGCTGACCAGGAAGCCGACCTCGTCCAGCGCGGCCAGCGCGCGCGCCGGATCGGGCAGATCGGCCACCTCCACGCCCGCCACCAGCAGGGCGGCCAGCTCGCCGGTGGCCGCGGCCTCGACGATCTGACCGGTGTCCCGCCCGTGCCGGTGCGGCAGCGTGGCCACGCCCCAGGCGGCGGCGACCTCGTCCCGGGCCACCGGGTCGGTGGCCGGCCGGCCGCCGGGCAGCAGCCCGGGCAGCGCCCCGGCCTCGACGGCACCGCGCTCGCCCGCCCGGCGCGGCATCCACACCAGGTGCGCGCCGGTGGCGGTGGCGGTGCGCAGCGCGGCGGTCAGCGCCCCGGGCACCGTCGCCAGCCGCTCGCCGACGAGGATCACCGCGCCGTCCGCGCGCAGCGCCTCGGCCGCGGCCCGCCCCTCGCCGTCCAGGCCGACGCCGCCCGCGAGCGCGTCCAGCCATTCGGTCTCGGTGCCGGGCGCCGCCGGGAGCAGCTTCCCGCCGGCCTTGATCAGCCCGCGGGTGGCATGGCTGGCCAGCCCCCAGGTGCGCTGGCCGTGCGTGCGGTGCGCCTTGCGCAGCCGCAGGAAGACGCCGGGCGCCTCCTCCTCCGCCTCGATCCCGGCCAACAGGACGGCCGGCGCCTGCTCCAGCGCGGTGTACGTGACGCCCCCGCCGTCGAGGTCCCGGCCGCGGCCGGCGACGTGGGCGGCGAGGAAGTCGGCCTCCTCGGCGCTGTGCGGCCGGGCCCGGAAGTCGATGTCGTTGGTGTGCAGCGCGACCCGGGCGAACTTGGCGTAGGCGTAGGCGTCCTCGACGGTCAGCCGGCCGCCGGTCAGGACGCCGGCGCGGCCTCGGGCGGCGGCCAGGCCGCGGGCCGCGGCCTCCAGCGCCGCCGGCCAGCTCGCCGGCTCCAGTTCACCGGACTCGGCGTCGCGCACCAGCGGGTGCTCCAGCCGGTCCCGGGCCTGCGCGTACCGGAAGGCGAACCGCCCCTTGTCGCAGATCCACTCCTCGTTGACCTCGGGGTCGTTCGCCGCCAGCCGCCGCAGGACCCGGCCCCGGCGGTGGTCGGTGCGGGTCGCGCAGCCGCCCGCGCAGTGCTCGCACACCGACGGGGAGGAGACCAGGTCGAAGGGGCGGGAGCGGAAGCGGTACGCGGCCGAGGTGAGCGCGCCCACCGGGCAGATCTGGATGGTGTTCCCGGAGAAGTACGACTCGAAGGGGTCGCCCTCACCGGTGCCGACCTGCTGGAGGGCGCCGCGCTCGATCAGCTCGATCATCGGGTCGCCGGCGATCTGGTTGCTGAAGCGGGTGCACCGCGCGCACAGCACGCACCGCTCGCGGTCCAGCAGCACCTGTGTGGAGATCGGCACCGGCTTCTCGTAGGTGCGCTTCCTGCCCTCGAAGCGGGTGTCGGGGTCGCCGACCTGCATCGCCTGGTTCTGCAGCGGGCACTCGCCGCCCTTGTCGCAGATCGGGCAGTCCAGCGGGTGGTTGATCAGCAGCAGCTCCATCACGCCGCGCTGCGCCTTCTCGGCCACCGGGGAGGTCAGCTGGGTGCGGACCACCATCCCGTCGGTGCAGGTGATGGTGCAGGAGGCCATCGGCTTGCGCTGGCCCTCGACCTCGACGATGCACTGCCGGCAGGCGCCCGCCGGGTCCAGCAGCGGGTGGTCGCAGAAGCGCGGGATCTCGATGCCGAGGAGTTCGGCGGCCCGGATGACCAGCGTCCCCTTGGGGACGGAGATCTCGATGCCGTCGATCGTCAGGGTGACGAGGTCCTCCGGCGGCACCGCCGCCGCACCGCCCCCGTCGGGGCGTCGGCCCGCGGTGGAGCCGCTGTTCGACTGCAGTACGGTCATGCGTTCACCCCCAGGTGAGCGTCGTTGTCGGCCCAGAGGGTCGACTTGGCGGGGTCGAAGGGACAGCCCTTGCCGGTGATGTGCTCCTCGTACTCCGCGCGGAAGTACTGGAGCGAGGAGAAGATCGGCGAGGCGGCGCCGTCGCCGAGGGCGCAGAAGGACTTGCCGTTGATGTTGTCGGCGATGTCGGCGAGCTTGTCGAGGTCTTCGAGTCGGCCCTTGCCGGCCTCGATGTCGCGGAGCAACTGCACCAGCCAGTACGTCCCTTCACGGCACGGGGTGCACTTGCCGCAGGACTCGTGGGCGTAGAACTCGGTCCAGCGGGTGACCGCCCGGACGACGCAGGTGGTCTCGTCGAAGCACTGCAGCGCCTTGGTGCCGAGCATCGAGCCGGCCGCGCCGACGCCCTCGTAGTCGAGCGGGACGTCGAGGTGCTCCTCGGTGAACATCGGGGTCGAGGAGCCGCCCGGCGTCCAGAACTTCAGCCGGTGCCCCGGGCGCATGCCGCCGCTGATGTCGAGCAGCTGGCGCAGCGTGATCCCCAACGGGCCTTCGTACTGGCCGGGGTTGGCGACGTGGCCGCTGAGCGAGTAGAGCGTGAAGCCCGGGGACTTCTCGCTGCCCATCGTCCTGAACCAGTCCTTGCCCTTGTTGAGGATCGCGGGAACCGAAGCGATGGATTCGACGTTGTTCACCACAGTGGGGCAGGCGTAGAGGCCGGCCACCGCGGGGAAGGGGGGACGCAGACGGGGTTGGCCGCGACGGCCCTCCAGGGAGTCCAGCAGCGCGGTTTCCTCACCGCAGATGTACGCGCCGGCGCCCGCGTGCACCGTGACGTCCAGGTCGAGGCCCGAGCTGAGGACGTCGTTGCCGAGGTAGCCCGCCGCGTACGCCTCGCGCACGGCCTCGTGCAGCCGGCGCAGGACGGGCACGACCTCGCCGCGCAGATAGATGAAGGCACGGTTCGACCGGATCGCGTGACAGGCGATCACGATCCCCTCGATGAGGGCATGCGGGTTGGCGAAGAGGAGCGGGATGTCCTTGCAGGTCCCGGGCTCCGACTCGTCGGCGTTGACCACGAGATAGTGCGGTTTGCCGTCGCCCTGCGGGATGAACTGCCATTTCATCCCGGTCGGGAAGCCGGCGCCGCCACGGCCGCGGAGCCCGGAGTCCTTGACGTAGGCGATGACGTCGTCCGGGGCCATCGCGAGGGCCTTGCGCGCGCCTTCGTAGCCCTCGTGACGCAGATAGGTCTCCAGGGTCCAGGACTCGGGGGCGTCCCAGAAGGCGGAGAGGACGGGGGCGAGGACCTTCTCCGGACTGGTCGGTCCTCCGGCGTGCGGCCGGGAGGTCCCGCCGAACTCGGCTGCCACGGTCATCACTCCCCCTCCTCGTGGGTCGGGCCGGCGGCCTCGTCGGTCGGGCCGTCCGCGGTGGCGCGCGGCGAGACGACGTGGTCGGCGTGACCGGGCGGTGTCTCACCCCTGGCCAGCCGCAGTCCGACCAGGGAGGCCGGGCCGGCACCGCCGGTCGCCGCGACGGCGCCGGGCCGGGTGTCGGGGAAGCCGGCGAGGATCCGGGCGGTCTCCTTGAAGGAGCAGAGCGGGGCGCCGCGGGTGGGTGCGACGGTCCGGCCGGCCCGCAGGTCGTCGACGAGCTGCCGGGCGGAGCGGGGGGTCTGGTTGTCGAAGAACTCCCAGTTGACCATCACGACGGGGGCGAAGTCGCAGGCGGCGTTGCACTCGATGTGTTCGAGGGTGATCGCGCCGTCGTCGGTGGTCCCGCCGTTGTCGACGCCGAGGTGCTCCTTGAGCTCCTCGAAGATGGCGTCGCCGCCCATCACCGCGCACAGGGTGTTGGTGCAGACCCCGACCTGGTAGTCGCCGCTGGGCTTGCGGCGGTACATGGAGTAGAAGGTCGAGACGGCGGTGACCTCGGCGGTGGTCAGCCCCAGCTGTTCGGCGCAGAAGCGGATGCCGGTGCGGGTGACGTAGCCGTCCTCGGCCTGGACGAGGTGGAGCAGCGGCAGCAGCGCCGAGCGGGAGTCGGGGTAGCGCGCGATCACCTCCTCGGCGTCCGCGGCGAGCCGGGCCTTGACGTCGGCCGGGTAGTCGGGTGCCGGAAGCCGGGGCATCCCCAGCTGGACGTCCTTGGGTGCCGGAGTGGCGTTCACCGGTCGACGCCTCCCATCACGGGGTCGATGGACGCGACGGCGACGATGACGTCGGCGACCTGGCCGCCTTCACACATCGCTGCCATGGCCTGCAGGTTGGTGAAGGACGGGTCGCGGAAGTGCACCCGGTAGGGCCGGGTGCCGCCGTCGCTGACCACGTGCACGCCCAGCTCGCCCTTGGGCGACTCGACGGCGGCGTACGCCTGTCCTGGCGGGACCCGGAAGCCCTCCGTCACCAGCTTGAAGTGGTGGATCAGGGCCTCCATCGAGGTGCCCATGATCTTCTTGATGTGGTCGAGGGAATTGCCGAGGCCGTCGGGGCCGAGTGCCAACTGGGCGGGCCAGGCGATCTTCTTGTCGGCGACCATCACCGGCCCCGGCTCCAGCCGGTCCAGGCACTGTTCGACGATCCTCAGCGACTGGCGCATCTCCTCCAGCCGGATCAGGAACCGGCCGTAGGCATCGCAGGTGTCGGCTGTCGGCACCTCGAAGTCGTAGGTCTCGTATCCACAGTACGGCTGTGCCTTGCGCAGGTCATGGGGCAGTCCGGCGGAGCGGACGAGGGGCCCGGTGGCCCCGGTGGCCATGCAGCCGGCCAGGTCGAGGTAGCCGACGTCCTCCATGCGCGCCTTGAAGACCGGGTTGCCGGTGGCGAGCTTGTCGTACTCGGCCATGTTCTTGCGCATCTTCTTGACGAAGGCGCGGACCTGGTCGACGGCGCCGGGCGGCAGGTCCTGGGCGAGGCCGCCGGGGCGGATGTAGGCGTGGTTCATCCGCAGACCGGTGATCAGCTCGTAGATGTCGAGGATCAGCTCCCGGTCGCGGAAGCCGTAGATCATGATCGTGGTGGCGCCCAGCTCCATGCCGCCGGTGGCGATGCACACCAGGTGGGAGGAGAGCCTGTTGAGCTCCATCAGCATCACGCGGATCGCGGTGGCCCGGTCCGGGATGTCGTCGGTGATGCCGAGCAGCTTCTCCACGGCCAGGCAGTACGCCGTCTCGTTGAAGAACGGCGTGAGGTAGTCCATCCGCGTCACGAAGGTGGTGCCCTGCGTCCAGGTCCGGAATTCGAGGTTCTTCTCGATGCCGGTGTGCAGGTAGCCGATGCCGCAGCGGGCCTCGGTGACGGTCTCGCCGTCGATCTCCAGGATCAGCCGGAGCACGCCGTGGGTGGAGGGGTGCTGCGGCCCCATGTTGACGATGATCCGCTCGTCGTCGGACTTCGCGGCGGCCGCGGCGATCTCGTCCCAGTCACCACCGGTGACGGTGTAGACGGGGCCCTCGGTGGTCTCGCGGACGGACGCGCGGGACGCCTCGCTGGGAGTGCTCATCAGGTGTACGACCTCCGCTGGTCGGGAGCAGGGATCTGCGCGCCCTTGTACTCGACGGGGATGCCGCCGAGGGGGTAGTCCTTGCGCTGCGGGAAGCCCTGCCAGTCGTCCGGCATCATGATCCGCGTGAGCGCGGGGTGCCCGTCGAAGATCAGGCCGAAGAAGTCGTAGGTCTCGCGCTCGTGCCAGTCGTTGGTCGGGTAGACCTCGACGATCGACGGCAGGTGCGGGTCGGCGTCGGGGGCGGTGACCTCCAGCCGGATCAGCCGGTTGTGGGTGATCGACCGCAGGTGGTAGACGGCGTGCAGCTCACGGCCCTGGTCGCCGGGGTAGTGGACGCCGCTGACGCCGGTGCACAGCTCGAAGCGGAGCGCGGGGTCGTCGCGCAGGGTCCGGGCGACGGCCGGCAGGTACTCCCGCTGGACGTGGAAGGTGATCTCGCCGCGGTCCACCACGGTCTTCTCGATGACGTTCTCGGGCACCAGGCCCTGTTCGTCGAGGGCGCCCTCCAGCTCGTCGGCGATCTCGTCGAACGTGCCGTAGCCCTCCCCGGCGCCGGCCGGTCCGCCGTAGGGCCGGGTGCTGGCGCCGGGCAGCCGGACGGTGCGGACCAGCCCGCCGTAACCGGAGGTGTCCCCGCCGTTGTTGGCGCCGAACATCCCGCGGCGGGTGCCGATCACCTCGCCGGTGTCCGCGCGCTGCGCCGGGACGGCCTCTTCGGGGGCGTCCGGGTTCGGAGGGTTCGTCGACTCGCTCACCGCAGCAGCCCCTTCTTCTCCGACAGGGAGGGTTTCCGGGCGGAGCGGTCCATCTCGATCAGCGGCAGCGCCTTGAGGGCCGCCGCCTCCTCCTCGTGGGCCGCCCGCACCGCGTTGACGCCGAGCTTGCCGGTCTGGATCTTCTTGTGGAGCTTGAGGATGGCGTCCATGAGCATCTCGGGGCGCGGCGGGCAGCCCGGCAGATAGATGTCGACGGGGACGATGTGGTCGACGCCCTGCACGATCGCGTAGTTGTTGAACATGCCGCCCGAGGAGGCGCAAACCCCCATGGAGATCACCCACTTCGGGTCCGGCATCTGGTCGTAGACCTGCCGCAGCACCGGCGCCATCTTCTGGCTCACCCGGCCGGCCACGATCATCAGGTCGGCCTGCCGGGGGGAGCCGCGGAAGACCTCCATGCCGAAGCGGGCCAGGTCGTAGCGCCCGGCGCCGGTGGTCATCATCTCGATGGCGCAGCAGGCCAGCCCGAAGGTCGCGGGGAAGACCGACGACTTGCGCACCCAGCCCGCGGCCTGCTCGACAGTGGTCAGCAAAAAGCCGCTGGGCAGCTTCTCTTCCAGTCCCATGGGTGACCCCTAGTCCCATTCCAGGCCGCCGCGACGCCAGACATAGGCGTAGGCGACGAAGACGGTGAGCGCGAAGAGGAGCATCTCGACGAGCCCGAACAGCCCCAGGGCGTCGAAACTGACCGCCCAGGGATAGAGGAAGACGATCTCGATGTCGAAGACGATGAAGAGCATCGCCGTCAGGTAGTACTTGATCGGGAAGCGACCGCCGCCTGACGGGTGCGGCGTCGGCTCGATTCCGCATTCGTACGCTTCGAGCTTGGCCCGGTTGTAGCGCCTGGGGCCGATGAGCGTGGCCATGACCACGGAGAAGATCGCAAAGCCTGCCCCGAGGGCTCCCAGTACGAGGATGGGCGCGTAAGCGTTCACCGTCCTCGCTCCCTTCAGTCGACGATGACTGGATGGCGGTCCGCTCGGGCTCGCCGGCCGCCCCGAGGTGATCACGTATATGTGAGGCAGTTCACAAGCCCGATGCCCGCATCTTATGCCCGTCGGTCTGTGATCTGCGACACGGGGTCAGCCAACGCCTTTGTGATCTTCACCACCTGACGAAGGATCATGAAGTCGGATGACCGGTGATCTCCCTACACGAAGCACGCAAGTGATCACCAGAGGTGATATTCGCCGGCGTTACCGCTGGTCAGCGCGGCAACCTCATTATCAAGACACGTGGCTGATAAGCAAATTGGCGCTGGACGGCGGCCAACTGCTATATGCGCGACGGGTGTAGACGTGATGCGCTCGTGACCTCGCCGTGATCGCCGGTACGTGCTTCGGTTCACGAGCGGGAGGCCGGAGTCGCGCAACGACGGGGCGCGCGCGGCCGGTCGACGGCCGACGGCCGGTCACGGGAACATAACGGACACTCACGAGTGACCTATCCCACGCGATTTGAAGTCATAGGACCTTGACGCCCGGGAAGCCTTGGCGTGGCGGATCAAGAAGTGATAAGCGCGCCCGGAGGCCGCGCCGGCCATCAAATGCCGTGCGTAGGAACATGATCGCGAAATTCGGACATCGCGCGGGCGCTACGGCAGTTGACGAAAAGTCCGCTTTATTCGTCGCGTACACATCAAGTGTGGCGCACTCCACCTTTGTTGGCAGCAACTTGCGGCTCCTGATAGCCGTGGTGCCATGTCCCCGAACGCACTCATACCCAGCCACCGGAAGCCCCGCCGCTCCGCGTCCTCGCGGGCCCTGCGTGCGGGCGTGACCGGTGGCTTCCTCACGCTCGCGGTGACCGGCGCGACCGTGCCGGCCAATGCCGTCGACAAGCCCGTCTCCGAAACCCAGGAGATGCCCACCATCACGACGGCACTGGCCACCAGCGCCGCCAAGAGCGCCGACGCCGCACAGCAGGCCGCGTTCAACTACGAGCGGCAGGCGCTCCAGGACGCGGCGGCCGCCCAGGCCGACAAGGCCGCGGACAAGGCGAAGGCCGCCGCCGAGAAGAAGGCCAAGGCCGAGGCCGAGGCGAAGAAGGCCGCCGAAGAGGCCGCCAAGGCCAAGGAAGCCGCGCAGACCCGCGCCTCCCGCTCGGACGCGCGCAGCACCCTCTCCGCCGTCTCCACCGGCAGCGGCAGCGGCAGCGTCTCCACCCTCGTCTCCTTCCTGAAGGCGCAGCTCGGCAAGGCGTACGTGCTCGGCTCCAGCGGCCCGTCCTCGTACGACTGCTCCGGCCTGACCCAGGCCGCGTTCTCCCAGATCGGCATCGACCTGCCGCGCGTCTCGCAGAGCCAGTCGACCACCGGCACCCAGGTCGGCCTCGGCAACCTCCAGGTCGGCGACATCCTGTACTGGGGCAGCGCGGGCAGCGCCTACCACGTCGCCGTCTACGTCGGGAACGGCAACTTCATCGGCGCCCAGAACCCGAGCACCGGCATCGTCGAGCGGCCGCTCAGCTACGACATGCCCACCGGCGCGGTGCGCGTCCTGTAATCACGGACCGCGGCACCCCGGACCGCTCCACGGAACCGCCCCTTCCCCGCTCGGGAGGGGCGGTTCCGCGTTGACCGGGCACCGCGGGGGCGCCCGACGTCCGTTTCGCGCCGCCCAGCGCACCGATCCGGTCAGCCGGCGGCCGTCGGGCCGCACGGGCAGCTACCGATGCGCCGGAGATCCGTTGCACCTCTCGTCACGTCCGCACCGCGGAACCGACGGAGAGGAACCCCGTACCCCGATGAACCCGCACCCCACCGCCCGCCGCACCGTCACCCGGGCCGCGCTCGCCGCCGCCCTGGCCACCGCCCTCGGCATGGGCGCGATGCCCTCCGCCACCGCCGCCCCGGCCGGTCCCGGCTCCGCGCCCGCCCCGGCGGTTCCGGCCGGCCGGGCCCGCGCCGCCGACCCCGACGGCGGCTGGAGCCGGGACGGGCTGCACCTAGACGCCGCCGACAACGAGAAGGTCGACGCGTTCCTGGCCCGCGCCCGCCGGGCGGAACGCTCCCTCAGCCCCCAGCTCCGCACCGTCGCACTGTTCAGCCACGCCACCGTCGTCGGCTTCGACCAGCGGCTCAAGTCCCCCGACTCGCTCAAGCGGAAGGTCGCCACCGCGCTGCGGCAGGCCCCCGGGCAGCGCGTCGAGAGCTCCCTCGCCCAGATCAACGACGCGGTCCGCTACACCCTCCAGTGGCCCACCGGCCAGTACACCCACGGCGTCACCGCGGCCGCCGGCCTGCTCTCCTCCTGGGGCGACGACAACACCCGGTGGTCCAACACCTGGGGTCGCGCCAAGGGCTACAAGGCCGTCAACTCCGCCTGGCGCGCCCCCCGCTCGGGCCAGGTCTTCGAGGTCCAGTTCCACACCCCGCAGAGCAAGACCGCCCAGGTCGAGACCCACAAGCTCTACGAGGAGCAGCGGCTGCCGGGCACCCCGCCGGAGCGGGTGCGCGCGCTCCAGGCGCAGCAGGACGCGATCTTCGCGGCCGTGCCGGTGCCGGCCGGGGCCGAGCGGCTGACCGGCCCGGCGCGGCGCACCCCGGTGCCGGTCAGCTCTTGAGGAACGCCAGCAGATCCGCGTTGAGCCGGGCGTGGTGGCTGGCGTAGAGGCCGTGGCCGGCGTCCGGGTACTCCTTGTAGTCGGCGCCCGGGATCAGTTCGGCGGTCCGCCGGCCGGTGACGTCGATCGGCGCGGAGAAGTCGGCCGCGCCGTGGACGACCAGGGTCGGGATGTCGATCGTGCGCAGCCCCGCCCGGTGGTCGGTGTGGAAGACCGCCTGCTGCACCTGGAGGGTGGCGTACGGCGCGCACGACATCGTCTGCTGGAGGGTGAAGTCGATCAGCAGCGGGTGGACGTCGTTGCCCAGGTGGGTGGCGAAGAAGACCTGCGCCTGATGTGCCATCCACCGGGGCCGGTCGTTCCGCAGCATGTCCATCGACTGCTCGAACGCGGCCTCCGGCAGCCCCTCGGGGTTGTCCTCGGTCTGCTTCATGAACGGCAGGGTCGCCGCGACGAACGCGGCCCGGCGCACCCGCCCGGAACCGTGCCGGGCCAGATAGCAGGCGACCTCCGCGCCGCCCAGCGAGTGCCCGATCAGGGTCGCCCCGGTCAGGTCGAGGTGCTCCAGCAGGGCGGCCAGGTCGTCCGAGGTCGACGCGGTGTCGTAGCCGCCGGAGGGCCGGTCCGAGCGGCCGTGCCCGCGCCGGTCGAACGCGATGCAGCGGTAGCCGCGCTCCACGAAGTAGGGGATCTGGTACTCCCACATGTCGGTGAAGAGCATCGCGCTCGACACGAACACCAGCGGCTCGCCCTCGCCGTACTCCTCGTACCAGAGCCGGGTCCCGTCGTGGCCTTCGAAGAACATGGCACTTCCTCCCGTTGTGACGCTTTCGCCGCTTTCGCTTGCGACGCGTCCCACGATGCCGGTCCCACGGGAGACACACAATTACCTCCCGGGTCATGGGAGTTGGACCGACGGCCGGGGTCGCCCGCACCCCGGCGGGCGACCCCGGCACCGGCCGGCCGGCGCCCTACCAGCCCGCGCCCGCCGGCTGCCGGGTGGTGGCGTTGAGCCGGTTGAACAGGTTGGTGATGCCGATCGTCAGGACGAGCGCCGCCAGCTGCTTCTCGTCGAAGTGGTCGGCGGCGGCGTCCCAGACGGCGTCCGGCACCGGGTCGGAGCTGTCCGCGAGCCGGGTCGCGGCCTCGGTGAGCGCGAGCGCGGCCCGCTCCTCGTCACTGAAGTACGGCGCCTCCCGCCAGGCCGCCACCGCGAACAGCTTGTCGTCGCCGACCCCCGCCTTGCGGGCGCTCTTGGCCCCGCCGTCGACGCAGAAGCTGCAGCCGTTGATCTGGCTGGCCCGCAGGTGCACCAGCTCCAGCGTCTCCTCCGCCACCCCGCCCGTGCGGGTCGCCTTCATCACGTCCAGGAGCGGCTGCATGGCCTCCGGAATGACCACCGCGGGGTTCTTCATACGTGCTTCCATCACTGCTCTCCTCAGCAACCTCGGATGTCCCGGCCGGCGGAGCCGTACCGCCGTGCCGTGGCCGGCTTCGCGCCGTCACCACGCCGACGGATCCCGTGCGGAGAACGTGACAGCGGGCCGGCCCCTTTTTCCCGGACCGGCCCGCGGAGGTGTCACGCCTTCGGCGCGACCTTGCTCAGCCCGTTGATGATCCGGTCCATCGCGTCGCCGCCCGTCGGGTCGGTGAGGTTGGCGAGCATCTTGAGCGTGAAGCGCATCAGCAGCGGGTGGGTCAGACCGCGCTGGGTGGCGATCTGCATCACCTTGGGGTTGCCGATCAGCTTCACGAACGCCCGGCCCAGGGAGTAGTAGCCGCCGTAGGTGTCCTTGAGGATCTTCGGGTAGCGGTGCAGCGCCAACTCGCGCTGCGCGTAGGTGGCTCGGGCCTGTGCCTGGACGATCACCTCGGCCGCGATCGCACCGGACTCCATCGCGTACGCGATGCCCTCGCCGTTGAACGGGTTCACCAGCCCGCCGGCGTCGCCGACCAGGAGGAGGCCCTTGGTGTAGTGCGGCTGGCGGTTGAAGGCCATCGGCAGGGCCGCGCCGCGGATCGGGCCGGTCATGTTCTCCGGGGTGTAGCCCCAGTCGGCGGGCATCGACGCGCACCACGCCTTGAGGATCTCCCGCCAGTCCAGCTCCCGGAAAGCGGAGCTGGAGTTGAGGATCCCGAGGCCGACGTTGCTCGTGCCGTCGCCCATGCCGAAGATCCAGCCGTAGCCCGGCAGCAGCCGGTCCTGGGCGCCCCGGCGGTCCCACAGCTCCAGCCAGGACTCCAGGTAGTCGTCGTCGTGCCGCGGCGAGGTGAAGTACGTCCGCACCGCGACGCCCATCGGCCGGTCCTCGCGCCGGTGCAGCCCCATCGCCAGCGACAGCCGGGTGGAGTTGCCGTCGGCGGCGACCACGATCGGGGCGTGGAAGGTCACCGGCGTCTTCTCCTCGCCGAGCTTGGCGTGCACGCCGGTGATGTGGCCGGTCAGCTCGTTCACGATCGGGGCGCCCACGTTGCACCGCTCGTGGAGCCGGGCGCCGGCCTTCTGCGCCTGCCGGGCCAACTGCTCGTCGAAATCGTCGCGCTTGCGGACCAGGCCGTAGTCCGGGAAGGAGGCGAGATCCGGCCAATCGAGCTGGAGCCGGGAGCCGCCGCCGATGATGCGCAGGCCCTTGTTGCGCAGCCAGCCGGCCTCTTCGGAGATGTCGATGCCCATCGCGATCAGCTGCTTGGTGGCGCGCGGGGTGAGCCCGTCGCCGCAGACCTTCTCGCGCGGGAACGCGGTCTTCTCCAGCAGCAGTACGTCCAGACCGGACTTGGCGAGGTGGTAGGCGGTGGCCGAGCCGGCCGGCCCGGCACCGACGACGATCACATCCGCGCTGTGCTCCGATCGGGGTGTGGTCACGGACTCGGTCACGGACGCGGACTCGGTCACGGCATTTTCTCCCGGAAGTCGATATCTGGATATCCGCTGTGGATATCTGGGTGCCGACCGGCACTGGGCAGGTGCAGTCTATGGGGGCCTTGATGATCGGAAACTGAAGGGTTGTGCCATGACGTCTGCGCCCGCCCCCCGGCCCGCGCGGCCCCTCCCCGCCGTCGAACTGCGCGTGCCCACCGAAGAGGACGCGTGGCACTGGCACCACGTCTTCAACGACCCCCAGGTGATGGAGTTCCACGGCGGCGCCCCCGCCGAACTCTCGGTCTACGAGGAACTCACCGCCCGCCAGCGCCGCCACCACGCCGAACTCGGCTTCTGCCTCTACACCCTGCTCGACCCGGCGGACGGCGCGGTCATCGGCTTCACCGGCGCCCAGCCCTGGCCGTGGGAGTGGGGCCCGGCGGGCGAGATCGAGATCGGCTGGCGGCTGGGCCGGGCGTACTGGGGCAAGGGGTACGCGACGACGGCCGCGGAACGCGCGCTGGACGCCGTACGCACGGCCGGCGTCCAGCGTGTGGTGGCGATGGTCGACGCCCGCAACGCCCGCTCGATAGCGGTGACCCGGCGCCTGGGGATGCATCAGGCCGAGACGGTCACGCCCCCGACCGGCAACCGCACCGCGTACTGCCACCGACTGGACCTCTGACGCCGGCCCCGGAACCGGGAACGAAGGACGGGGACGAAGGACGGGGACGAAGGACGGGGACGAAGGACGGGGACGAAGGACGGGGACGAGGGACCGGGACGGGGGGGGAAAGAAGCGGGTGGGGCGGCGGCGTCAGGACCGGCATCGGAATCGGCCGAAACAAGTGCGCCGCCCCACGCATCCATTGCCGCGCCCCAGGTGTCTGAACAGAGAGCGGCACCCTCATGTGGCCGCACTGCAGGGGTATTTGGAGCATCCACTTGAAAATTGGCATCAAAGGCATCAGGGGCATCAAGGGCATTCGGCGCGCATCCGCCGTGGCCCTCACCACCGGAGCCGTCCTGACCGCCGGAGCGTTCGGCTCCCAGGCGCAGGCCGCCACCCTCCCGACGCCCAGCATCACCGCCGCCGGCGGTTTCGTGATGAACAACGGCACCGGGGCGACGCTCTACGGCAAGGCCGCCGACACCCGCCGGTCCACCGGCTCCACCACCAAGATCATGACGGCCCGGGTGGTGCTGGCCCAGAAGAACCTCAACCTGGATTCCAAGGTCACGGTCCAGAAGGCGTACAGCGACTACATCGTCAACAACAACTGGGCCTCGTCCGCCCACCTGATCGTCGGCGACCAGGTCACGGTCCGCCAGCTGCTCTACGGGCTGATGCTCCCGTCCGGCTGCGACGCCGCCTACGCGCTGGCCGACAAGTTCGGCACCGGCTCGACCCGGGACGCCCGGGTGAAGTCGTTCATCGGCCAGATGAACGCCACCGCCAAGAGCCTGGGCATGAACAACACCCACTTCGACTCGTTCGACGGAATAGGGCGTGGCACGAACTACTCGACGCCGCGCGACCTGACCAAGCTCGCCAGCAACGCGATGAAGTTCTCCACGTTCCGCACGGTCGTGGGCACCAAGTCCACCAAGCAGAAGGTCACGACGAAGAGCGGCGGCTACCGCTACATGTCGTGGACCAACACCAACAACCTGCTCGGCAGCTACCAGGGCACCATCGGCGTGAAGACCGGCTCCGGCCCGGAGGCCAAGTACTGCCTGGTCTTCGCCGCCACCCGCAACGGCAAGACCGTCATCGGCACGGTCCTCGCCTCGCCGTCCCTGGACAACCGCACCGCGGACGCCAAGAAGCTGATGGACTACGCGTTCAAGAAGTAACCAGCCTTCTCGCCCAAGGGCCCGCCCCGGTCGCGTCTTCCGCGACCGGGGCGGGCCCTTCGGTCGTCGAGGCGTGCGGCCCCTCGTTCCGGTCGGCCTGCGCAGGCCCCCGGTCAGCCCTTCGCCGGCTTGGTGCCCCGGTGCAGCGCCACGACCCCACCGGTCAGGTTGCGCCAGGCGACCTCGGTCCAGCCCACACCCTGGAGCCGGGCGGCCAGCTCGGGCTGGTTGGGCCAGGTGCGGATGGACTCGGCGAGGTAGACGTACGCGTCCGGGTTGCTGCTGACCACACGGGCGACCGGCGGCAGCGCCCGCATCAGGTACTCGGTGTAGACCGTCCGGAACGGCGCCCAGGTCGGCTCGCTGAACTCGCAGATCACCACCCGTCCACCGGGCTTGGTGACGCGGTACAGCTCCGCCAGCGCGGCATCGGTCTCCTGGATGTTCCGCAGCCCGAAGGAGATCGTGACGGCGTCGAACACCTCGTCCGCGAACGGCAGCCGGGTCCCGTCCCCTGCCGCGAACGGCAGCCACGGGTGCCGCTTCTTGCCCTCCCGCAGCATCCCGACCGAGAAGTCGCACGGCACGACGTACGCCCCGGTCCGCGCGAACGGCAGCGACGAGGTGCCGGTCCCGGCCGCGAGGTCGAGCACCCGCTCGGCGGGCCGCGCGGCCACCGCGCGCTCCACTTCCTTGCGCCAGAGCCGCGCCTGGCCGAGGGAGAGCACGTCGTTGGTGAGGTCGTACCGTGCCGCCACGTCGTCGAACATCGCGGCGACTTCGTGCGGCTGCTTGTCCAGGGATGCTCGGGTCACCCGGCCATTGTCCACCGTGCGCCGGCGGGGCCGGCCACCGGGCGGGCCGGTGGGCCGATGGGCCGGTGGGCCGGGCGTTTGGTCGGGGACGGCCGTCATGCCCCCCTCTGACATTCCGGGCGGTCGAGCGGTGCGCGAAGCATCGTGAGCGGCCGGGCGACGGCCGTCCCCGCAACCAAGATCCTGCCGGGCTGAATCATCCGTTCCGATTCCGTTGACACCGCCCTGACGCCGCACCGGCGGGCCTTGACGGGTCCTTGACGGAATGCCGCAGCGGGCGCACGTCGCGCCGAACATGCAGGTCAACGACCGTTCCGGCGCCCCGCGAGCTCCGCCACACCCGTGCACCGGCGCCCCGTGCACCCGCGCGAGCCCGTGCCCGGCGCGACGTCGGGGGGTCAGCGGCGGCGGTGGACGAGGCGGCCGGCGAGGACGGTGGCCAGGCAGCTGCCGTCCGGGGCGAAGACGGCGAAGTCGGCGGGGGCGCCGGGAGCCAGGGAATGGGAGGGGGCTTCGGCGGCTCCGCCGGCCCGGGCCGGGGACGTTCGGGGGGGCCGGGGGGTCTGCCGGATGCCGGACCGCTGGACGGCGGTGCGGACCGCGGGGTGGGTGAAGGGCCCGGCCAGCGTGGTGGTGCCGAGGGCGAGCAGGCGTTGGAGGCCGCGCCGGGCGCTGGCGCCCCAGCGGACCTCGGTCATCGGCAGGGCGGCCAGCGCCGCGCCGGTCAGCGGCTCCGTGCCCAGTTCCGCGGCCTCGCGCGGATCGGGGTGGTAGGTGGCCTCCAGCAGCGCCGCGCCGTCCGGTTCATGACGGCCGGGCGTCAACGTCCCGTCCCACTCCCGGATGCGGGCCCGGTCGCCGTAGGCCGCCAGCAGTTCCTCGTAGGGGCCGACGGCGGCCAGCCGGTCACCGTCGACGACGACCGCGTACCCCGGGAGCGGCTCGGCGCCCTCGGGGGCCTCGGCGGGTGCGAGCCGGACGGCCCGCACCCGATGGAGCGTCAACATCCGCGACCCGACGGTCAGTTGGTCTCGACGAGCTTGAGTTCGGGGTGGGCGGTGCCGCCCTCGATGGCCGTCGAGGAGAGGTGCGAGACGACGCGGTCGTCGACCGGGTCGTCGGCCGGGTCGTCGTGCACGGCCAGGTGCTCGTACGTCGTGGAGCGCTGCGCCGGGACGCGGCCCGCCTTGCGGATCAGGTCGATGATCTCCTGGCGGTTGGAACGGTGCTTGGCACCGGCCGAGGAGACCACGTTCTCCTCCAGCATGATCGAACCGAGGTCGTCCGCGCCGTAGTGCAGCGACAGCTGGCCGACCTCCTTGCCGGTGGTCAGCCAGGAGCCCTGGATGTGGGCGACGTTGTCGAGGAAGAGGCGCGCGATGGCGATCATGCGCAGGTACTCGAAGAGGGTCGCCTGCGTCCGGCCCTTCAGGTGGTTGTTCTCGGGCTGGTAGGTGTACGGGATGAAGGCACGGAAGCCGCCCGTCCGGTCCTGGACGTCGCGGATCATCCGGAGGTGCTCGATCCGCTCGGCGTTGGTCTCGCCGGTGCCCATCAGCATCGTGGACGTCGACTCGACGCCCAGCCCGTGGGCCGCCTCCATGATCTCCAGCCAGCGCTCGCCGGACTCCTTCAGCGGCGCGATGGCCTTGCGGGGGCGGGCGGGCAGCAGCTCGGCGCCGGCGCCGGCGAAGGAGTCCAGGCCCGCGGCGTGGATCCGGGTGATGGCCTCCTCGACCGTGACACCGCTGATCCGGGCCATGTGCTCGACCTCGGACGCACCGAGGGAGTGGATGACCAGCTGCGGGAATTCCTTCTTGATGGCCGAGAAGTGCTTCTCGTAGTACTCGACGCCGTAGTCCGGGTGGTGGCCGCCCTGGAACATGATCTGGGTGCCGCCCAGTTCGACGGTCTCCGCGCAGCGCCGCAGGATGTCGTCGAGGTCGCGGGTCCAGCCCTTCTCGGTGTCCTTGGGCGCGGCGTAGAAGGCGCAGAACTTGCAGGCCGTCACGCAGACGTTGGTGTAGTTGATGTTGCGCTCGATGATGTACGTCGCGATGTGCTCCGTACCGGCGTAACGGCGGCGGCGGACGGCGTCGGCGGCCTGGCCCAGCGCGTGCAGCGGCGCGGAGCGGTAGAGGTCGAGCGCCTCCTCCGGCGTGATGCGGCCGCCCTGCGCGGCGCGGTCGAGTACGGCTGTGACATCAAAAGACTTGAGGTCGGCGTTCTCGGTCACCGGGGCGTCCCTTTCGGAGGCGGACAAACAGCAAGCGCGGCGAGCACTTAAGGACTGAACCAGCGTACGCCAGGGGTCCGACAGCACTGCCGGGGGCCGGTACGCGGGCGGGCGACGACGGCTCTCCCGGCGCCTGCCGCACCACGCGTCCGACCGGCCGTGGCTCCGTCCGTCGGTGGTCGTGCGTCCCGTCAGCCGCCGCTCCTCGTCAGGGTCGCCTTCGGGGTGCCGCCCCGCTTGTCGTCCGAGGCGAAGGCGAGCGTGCCGTCCTTGTCGAGGGTGTACGTCACGGTGGAGGTGTTGCCCGTGCAGGCCGGCCCCTGATTGCCGTCGGGGGCCTCCTGGAGGACCAGCTTGTCGCCGTTGGCCGACAGCAGCTTCGCCTTGGCCTGGCAGCGCACCAGCACCACGTCGTACGTCGTGCGCACCACGACGTCGCCCTTGTCGCCGGCCTTGATGACGCTGGTCATGGTGCCGTTGGGGATCCCGTTCGCCATGGTGACGGTGCCGCTCCAGGTGCCGAGGAAGCCCTTGGGGACGCCCCCGGCACCGTCGGCGGGCGTGGAGGGCCGGGCCGTCGGGGACTGTCCGACCGGCGGCTTGGCGGAGGTGCCGCCTCTCCCCGGATCCGTGAGCACGCCGAAGAACACCGCGCCGGTGGTGGCGACCGCCAGCGCGCCGGCCACGGAGAGCACCAGCGTGCAGCTCACCCGCCGGGGCCGGTCCTTCTCCCTGCCGCCGAGCGCGCCGGTGAGCGCGATCCGCCGCTCCTTGGGGCCGGCGGCCGGGGCCGGGGCCGATCCGGTCGGCAGATCGGCGAGGCCGGACGCGGACAGGGGCGGGGGCGCCAGCGGGGGCGCGGGCGGGGAGGTAGGCGCGGGTGCGGGCGGCGAGGGTACGGGGGGCGGCGGGGGCGCGGCCGCGCCGTGCGAGGTGCCGGCCGCCGGCCAGGAGGGCGGTGGGGCCGCGCCCGCCCCCGTCGGTGCACCGGTCCCCGGCCGCGCGGCGGGGCCGCCGCCCGGCGTCGGCGTATCGAACGGGATCAGTCCGGACACCGCCCCGTAGGAGGGATCCGGCGGCCCGAATCCCCCGCCGGACGCGGTGATTCCGGATGCAGTGATTCCAGATGGGGTGATTCCAGATGGGGTGATTCCAGATGGGGTGATTCCAGATGGGGTGATTCCAGATGGGGTGATTCCGGACGCGGCGGTTCCGGGGGCCGCGGCCCCTTCCGCGTCCAGATTCAGCAGCGCCACGGCCTGTCGGCTGACCTGCTCGACCAGGGGGCCCGGCAGCCAGCCGGCGCGGACCAGCCCGGCCGCGCCGCCGCCGGCCTCCCCCGCGAGCCGCGCCGCGACCTCCTTCGGAGCGGGGCGGCGCGCCGGCTCCTTGGCCAGGCAGGCGACCACCGACTCCCGCAGCGTGCCGACGAGTTCCGGACCGAACTCGGGTTCCTCGTGCACCACCTTGTAGAGCAGCGCGGCGGACGAGTCCCCGGTGAACGGGGCGGTCCCGGTCGCCGCGAAGGCGAGCACCGCGCCCAGGGAGAAGACGTCGGCGGCGGCGTCCGCCCCCTTGCCGAGGATCTGCTCGGGCGCCATGTAGCCGGGCGAGCCGACCGAGACCCCGGTGGAGGTCAGTGAGGCGGTGCCGTCCGTGGCCCGCGCGATCCCGAAGTCGATCAGCAGCGGCCCGTCCAGCGTCAGCAGCACGTTGGAGGGTTTGACGTCCCGGTGGACGAGGCCCAGCGCGTGCACGGCGGTCAGCGCCTCGGCCAGTCCGGCGCCCAGGGCCCGTACGGAGTGCTCGGCGAGCGGGCCGTGGTCGGCGACCGCGCGCGCCAGGGAGGGGCCGGCCACATAGCCGGTGGCGACCCAGGGGACGGGGGCGTCGGGGTCGGCGTCCAGAACGGGCGCGGTCCAGGCGCCGCCGACCCGTCGTGCCGAGGCGACCTCGCGCCGGAAGCGGGCCCGGAACTCGTCGTCGGCGGCGTACTGGGCGTGTACGGCCTTCACCGCCACGGTCCGCCCACCGGCGCTGCGCCCCAGATAGACGCGGCCCATCCCACCGGCGCCCAAGCGGCCGAGCAGCCGGTATCCGCCCAGGGACCGTGGGTCCTCGTAGGCCAGCGGTTCCATGGCGCCTCCCCCTCCTGACGGCGGATCCAGCTTATGACCCAGGTCATGCCCCGCTCCCGAAACCCACCACCCCGCTTTCCGCATCAAACAGGGCGCAAGCCGACCATCCGCCCCCGAGGCCGCTGGCCCAGGGCCCGTCCATCGGGAGACGCCCGTGCATCACACCCCCGGGGACCGCCCTGACGACCCGTGCCGGGAGCACCGCAGCGGCCGGCGCGGCCTGCGGGGCCGCGTGCGCCTCATAGGCCGCGGCCGTTCGGCCCGGTGGACGCGGGAAGGGGGGCCGGCCCGCCGCCCCCGGTGGCGCATGTCCTTCCTCACCGGCCTGGTCGCCGTGGTCGGCCTCTGCGTCTACCCGACCGTCAAGTACCTGGACGTGCTGAACGACACCGGTGAGCCGATGTCGTTCAGCCAGACGCTGCCCGACGGCTCCGCGGGGCCGGTGCAGGCGTCCGCGGCCGGTCCGGGGGTCCGGATGCCGACCGGCCCGCAGGCCACGTTCCGTACGGCGGCCACGCTCAGCGACGGCACGAAGATCGGCGTCACCACCCTGCACGGCAGGAAATCCGGCTTCACCGGGCAGGTGTGGGTCTGGGCGCCCAAGGAGTACTACGAGGACCGCTACCGCAACAGTGCCTTCCCGGTCCTGATCGCCCTACCGGGCAGCTACGGCTTCCCCACCAACTACTGGTCGGCCACCGGCCACAAGCTCCAGCAGACCGTCAGCGATCTGGTGGCCCTGGGGCGCAGCCGGCCGTTCATCGTCGTGATGCCGGTCCTCAATCCGGGCAAGCGCTACTACGACGGCAGCGACATCCCCGGGCAGCCGAAGATGGGCACCTGGATGTCCGACGACGTCCCCGACCTGGTCAAGGCCAACTTCCGGACGTTCACCAGCCGCGACGGCTGGGCCTTCATGGGCTCCTCGTCCGGCGGTTTCGTCGCCCTGAAGCAGGTCCTGCAGCATCCGGACCGCTTCAAGGCGGTGATCGCCAGCGGCCCGGACACCCGCCCGGACTCGCCCCTGTGGCGCGGCCACCGGGCGGAGATGCGGGCGAACGACCCGGAGCGGCTGGCGCAGCGGCTGGCCGCCCGCCCCGGCGCCCCCGACGTCTACGTGCAGTTCCAGATCGGCACGCAGGAGGGCGGCCGGGCCAACCTGGAGCGCTTCGTCCAGCGGTACGCCAAGGGGCCGGTCCACGCCCGCCTGCACGTCATCGAGGACGGCGGCCACAACGCCCGGAGCTATCTCCGCGGGATGCGGGACGCGAGCCTGGAGGCCATCAGCCGGGTCCTCCGCGGCCCGACGCCGACGCCGTAGGCAGGTGGTCCGGCGGTCCGGCGAGGGACGCCCGGGCCGCCGGCCACGCGCCGCTACGCCGGGGCGCCGGCAGCCGCCGGCAGCAGTTCCACCGCCACGTCGGCCGGGAACCCGGTGGTCGGGCCCACCCGCCGGGCGAACTCGGTGACGCCGCGCAGCTGGTCCGGCCCGAACCGGAAGTCCAGCGTGGTGAAGTACCGCTCCAGCACCTGCTCGTCGAAGTGCTCCCAGCGGGCGGCCTGCTCGGCGACCTTGCCGACCTCCTCCAGCGACAGGTCGCGGGAGGCCAGGAACGCCTCGTGCACCTGCTGGACCACCTCCGGCTCGCGCTCCAGGTAGTCGCGCCGGGCCGCCCAGACCGCGAAGACGAACGGGAGCCCCGTCCAGTCCTTCCACATCTGGCCCAGGTCGTGGACGTCCAGGCCCAGCTTGGGTGCGTCGTGCAGGTTGGCGCGGAGCGCGGCGTCGCCGATCAGGACCGCCGCGTCGGCCTCCTGCATCATCAGCCCGAGGTCCGGCGGGCAGGTGAAGTAGTCGGGCCGCACCCCGATCTTCTCGGCGAGCAGCAGCTGCGCCAGCCGGACGGAGGTCCGCGAGGTGGACCCGAGGGCGACCCGGGCGCCGTCCAGCTGCTCCAGCGGCTTCTGCGAGACGATCACGCAGGACATCACCGGGCCGTCGCAGCCGACCGCGAGGTCGGGGAAGGCGACGAGGTCGTCGGCGGCCCGCAGGAATTCGACGAGCGTGATCGGCGCGATGTCGAGCTCCCCGCGCACCAGCCGCTCGCTGAGCTTCTCGGGGGTGTCCTTGGTGAGGTCCAGGTCGAGGAGGGTGCCCGTACGGGCCAGGCCCCAGTAAAGGGGCAGGCAGTTCAGGAACTGGATGTGGCCCACCCGCGGCCGGCTGCGACGGTGGTCTGCGTCGGCTCCCGCGGGTGCGTCTCCAAAGGTTGAATTGTCCACATGCGGAGGCTAGACCCGCCGACCCCGGCGCCGGACGCCGGGGCCCCGGTGTGGCCTTTCCCTCTCCCCGCCAAACGTGATCTTTGGCTCTTCCACCTCCGGAGCACACCATGCTAGGCTCAGGCCAAGTTGCAGTTTGGTTTCCCTTGCAGTACAGAGCCTGCGGAGCATGTAACCCGCAGGCTTTTGTAGTTTTCAGACTTCTTTGCAGGTTCTGGAGCAGGGCGACCCTTTGGCCCAAGGAGGGCTCATGGCTACCGGAACCGTCAAGTGGTTCAACGCTGAAAAGGGCTTCGGCTTCATCGCCCAGGACGGCGGCGGCCCGGATGTCTTCGTCCACTACTCCGCGATCAACGCCTCTGGCTTCCGCTCCCTTGAGGAGAACCAGCAGGTCAACTTCGACGTCACGCAGGGTCCGAAGGGCCCGCAGGCGGAGAACGTTACGCCGGTCTGAGTTACCCGCTCCGGTCTTTCTCATCTGATCGACCAGTAGCACCCAAGGAGCCCCACTTCCGCCTTCGGGCGGAGGATGGGGCTCCTGCCTTTTGTACAGCCTCTCGTACAGCTCGCCGTCGGCCGCGCTTTTCCGCTCCCGTCTGCCCGCCCGGAAAAATGAATACCAGGTGAATAACCCGCCGTGCCCGGCCGTGGAGCGGCGTGCGGCTCGGCGCGACCGCCGCCCGGCGCCGCCCCCCTTCCGGTTCGGCGGCCGCCCCGGAGGCCCGCCCGCGAACATCCCGCACCGGTAACGGAACGCATAATTCCCCGCATCGGGAACGCCCGGGAAATCCGCACGCCCGCCGGAAGATCGGGAAGAGCGGATTGTGCATTCCGACGATTCACCGGCCCGGAAATCTTCCCCAATTCCTACCGACGACCGCCGCCGTGGGCGCCGCACCGCCCCGCCGCACCGCCCCGGCGCACCGCCCTGGCCTGCGGACTCCCCGCACCGGGCGGTCCGCGGTGCGCCGGGCGCGGCGACCGCTCCCCGAATTCGGGCGGGGCCGGATAAACCGCACCCGCGGTCGAACCGGGAAGGCCGCGCCTGGTGGCGGCGGGGGCGACGGATGCGATCACGGAAAGTGGTCACATGGCCACATGACAGGTTCTACCGTGGGCAGAATGAGCGAGAACATGCCACCGCAGAAGCCCTGCCCCGATTGCGGTGGCGCGGGCACCGTCGAGTGGGAGACCCCTGGCGGCCACAAGGTCACCACGCAGTGCTCCGGCTGCGCCGGCACCGGAACCGTCCTGGCATAGAGGAGGCGGATGCAACCATGGCGGCCTTCAGCAGAAACGGCAAGCCGGTCGGCCTCGATGCGCAGTACGTCGGCAGACTCCCGTGCGCCGCCTGCGGGCTGCGGCCGATGAAACTGCCCGGCCGGGAGGGCGGGGTGTGCATTCCCTGCTTCGCGGAGGAGCGGGCGGCGGCGGGGCGGCGGGCCGCGTCGGCCGGTGCGTGGGTGGCGGCGAGCTTCGTCGGCGACCCGTGCCTGGCATGCGGTTCGCGGTCCGTGGACGCCAACGGATGGGCGTTCTGGTGCAATTCATGCCAGATGCAGACGGCGGTGGCGTTACCCCCACGATGAGACCGGGCCCCCGGTCCGCGCCCGAGGGGTGCGGGGCGGGCATGGCAAGAGGACCCCGGGCAGGGCAGGAAGACCCCGTGCCACCTCCCCCACAGAGGTGACACGGGGGTTCCAGTCTGACGCGCGGAGGGCCGCGGCTCCAGAGCCGTAATCACTCCCTTTCGTAAAGGTGCGCTATCTCGCTGGCGAAGTCGCGGGCGACGACGGCGCGGCGGAGCTTGAGGGACGGCGTGAGATGGCCGGTCTGCTCGGTGAACTCCGCGGGGAGGACGGCGAAGCGGCGGATGGACTCGGCGCGGGAGACCAGTTCGTTGGCGTCGTCGACGGCGTGCTGGAGGTCGGCGAGGAGCCGCTCGTCGTGGACGAGTTCGGCGAGCGGTACGTCCTGTTTCCTGGCCATATGGCGCCAGTGGGCGAGGCCGTCGGGCTCCAGGGTGAGCAGGGCGGTGACGTAGGGCCGGTTGTCCCCGATGACCATGCACTGGCCTACGAGGGGGTGCGCGCGGAGGCGGTCCTCCAGGGGCGCGGGGGCGACGTTCTTGCCCCCGCTGGTCACGATGATCTCCTTCTTGCGGCCGGTGATGGTGAGGTAGCCGTCGGCGTCGAGGGCGCCGAGGTCGCCGGTGGCCAGCCAACCGTCCGGGTCGGCGACCGGGGCGGCGGCGTTGGCGGCGGCGTCCCAGTAGCCCGTGAAGACATGGGGGCCGCGGAGCAGGATCTCGCCGTCGTCGGCGATCCGGACCGCGCTGCCGGGGAGCGGCCAGCCGACCGTGCCGATGCGGGGGCGCAGGGGCGGGGTGATGGTGCTCGCGGCGGTGGTCTCCGTCAGGCCGTAGCCCTCGAAGATCTCGATGCCGGCGCCGGAGTAGAAGGCGGCGAGGCGGTGGCCCAGCGGGGAGCCGCCGCAGATCGCGTAGCGGACCCTGCCGCCGAGGGCGGCGCGGATCCGGCGGTAGACGAGCGGGTCGTAGAGCTTGCGGGCGGCCTTGAGGGCGACGCCGGGGCCGGGGCCGGTCCCGTGTTCCCCGGCCTCGACGGCCTCGCCGTAGGAGCGGGCGATGCGGACGGCGCGGTCGAAGGAGGCGGCCCGGCCCATCTTCTCGGCGGTGGCGCGGCCGGTGTTGAAGACCTTCTCCAGGACGTAGGGAATGGCGAGGAGGAAGGTGGGCCGGAAGGCGGCGAGGTCGGCGAGGAGCTCGTCGGTCCGGATGCTGGGGGCGTGGCCGAGGCGGACCCGGGCGCGCAGACAGCCGATGGCGACCATGCGACCGAAGACGTGCGAGAGGGGCAGGAAGAGGAGGGTGGCGGCGGGCTCGTCGCTGACCGAGGTGAAGACGGGGTGGAGGAGGGCGATGGCGTTGTCGACCTCGGCGAAGAAGTTGGCGTGGGTGAGGGCGCAGCCCTTGGGGTTGCCGGTGGTGCCGGAGGTGTAGACGAGGGTGGCCAGCACATGGGGGGTGAGGGTGGCGCGGCGTTCGTCCACGACCTCGTCGGGAAGGTCCCGACCGGCGTCGACGAGGTGGCCGATGGCGCCGGTGCTGAACTGCCAGAGGTGGTCGAGGGCGGGGAGTCGGCCGCGGATCTGGCTGATCAGACGGGCCTCGTCGACGCCCTCGACGGCGCAGGCGCGGGCCGTGGAATCGTGCAGGATCCACTGCGCCTGGTGGGCCGAGGAGGTCGGGTAGAGGGGGACGGTGACCAGGCCGGCGGCCCAGGCGGCGAAGTCGAGGAGGGTCCACTCGTAGGTGGTGCGCGCCATGATCGCGAGCCGGTCGCCGGGGCGGAGGCCGTGCGCGATCAGGCCCTTGGCGACGGCGCGGACCTCGGCGGCGAACCCGGCGGCGGTGACGTCGCGCCAGGTGCCGTCGGGCCGCTTGCGGGAGAGGACGGTCTCGTGCGGGGCCTCGGCGGCGTTGGTGAAGGGGATGTCGCCGAGCGAGCCGGTGCGGACGGGCGGGGCCAGCGGGGGGACGGAGACCTCGCGGACGGTGCCGTCGACCAACGTCGTGCGGGGCGGGGCGGGTTGGGGAGCGGTGGGCTGGTTGAACACGAGCGGCTCCTCGGTGTTGCGCGCTGGTGTTGCGGGGGGCGGGGTGGGTGGCGCTTCCTCTTCCGCCGGGCCCTGTGCGGGCGGGCGTTGGCGCGCCGGGGCGGCCGGGAGGGGTGGCTTGTGGCCGTCTCCCGTCGTCGGCCGCGGCGCCGTGGGGTGTCGGCTCTCGCGCCGCGGGGGCTCCGTCGGACTCGCCCACGGCCGGCGGGTGCCGACCGGCTGCGCGAGCGCGTCCCGTGCGGTCGCGCGGCCGGGCGCGGGCCTCGCCCACCCGGCGCGGGAGGCCCGACGGCGCGGCAGCGGAACGCGGCGGAGGCGGCAAGGTGCCAGCCCCTTTCGGCACTGACCCGACGGTAACCTTACTGCGCGGTAAATTTACGCCCAGGTCCGGGCGCCGGCCAATGCCCGTGCACGGCTTTCCTCGGCGGCCGGGCGTGACGCACCCTCGTCGGTCCGGTCAGGCCGGGGTCCAGCGCTCGCCGTGCATGAGGCGGCCCAGGCCGGCCCAGGCGAAGTTCATCAGGGTTCCGGCGGCGTCCTTGGCCGTCGGCCGTTCGCGTTCGCCGCTGGGCCCCAGGGCCGAAGTGCCGTCGGTGGCGCAGGCGTTGGCCCACTCGGCGAGCGATTCGGCGGCGCCGACGAGGGCGTGCGCCAGGCCCGCGACCTCGCGGTCGGCCAGCTCGCCGGCGCACCCCGCCTCCTTCGCGGCGGCGCCGATCAGACCGGCGACGAACCGCACGATCTCCGCCCGCATCGCGGCCACCTCGATCGCGAACGGCTCCCCCTGCGTCCGCGCCTGCTGGTGCAACACCGCCCAGCCTTCGGGGTGTTCGGCGGTGTGCGCGAAGAAGCCCGCCAGACCGCACCAGAGTTGGCGGTCGGCGGCGGCGCCCTTCTCCACGGCCGCGGTCACGGCCGCCACCAGGGCCGCGGCCTCACGCCGGATGACCGCACTGAAGAGCTCCTCCTTGGAGTTGAGGTAGAGGTAGACCAGGGGCTTGGAGACGCCCGCGAGTTCGGCGATCTCGTCCATGGAGGCCGCCCGGTATCCGCGCCGCGCGAACGTCCGCACCGCCGCGTCCATCATCTGCCGCTCCCGGACCGCGCGCGGCACCCGCTTGCTCTTGGCAGCACCCACCCTGAAAACCCTCCATCACCCCGCCCCTTTGCGGCATTTACCGCAAAGTAAGTTTACGATCTTCGCCCTCCCCGTCCGGTTGCTTGACATGATGTGAGACATGGCGAGACGATACGGCCCGTTCCGTTAGCTGTATACGAAATGGGGGCCGCGCATGCCGCAGCGGGGAACAGGGATCGAGGAGCGCTTCGTCGACGCCGCGCCGGGCATCCGGCTGTGGACGGAGCAGCGCGGGCCCGCCGACGCGCCGCCGCTGTTGCTGGTCATGGGCGGGCAGGCCGCCGGCGTCGGCTGGCCGGAGCCGCTGGTGGACGCGTTGGCCGCACGGCACCGGGTGATCCGCTACGACCATCGCGACACCGGCCGCTCCACCTGGTCGTTCGAGGACCGGCCGTACCGGATCGCGGACCTCGCCGACGATGTGAGCGCCGTGCTCGACGGGCTCGGCGTCGCCCGCGCGCACCTGGTGGGGATGTCGCTGGGCGGCATGCTGGTGCAGATGGTCCTCGCCGACCACCCGGAGCGGCTGCTCAGCGCCACCCTGATAGGGACCTGTGCGCTCAGCACCGCCCCGTACACCCGGCCCGACGGCGGCACCGTCCCCGTGGCGGAGCTGCCTGGCATCGCGCCGGAGGTGCTGGAGATGTGGGCCCGCCCGGTGGCGGACCGCGGTGAGCAGGCCGAGATCGAGCGCCGGGTCGAGCACTGGCGGCTGCTCGCCGGTGACCGGCTGCCGTTCGACGCGGCGTACTACCGCGCGCTGGAACGGCAGGTCGTCGCGCACACCGGGCACTACCACGTGGGCACCGCCCACGGGCGCGCCGACGACGGCGGGATGCTGCGCACCGAGGAGCTGGCGCGGAACGAGGTGCCCACGCTGGTGGTCTCCGGGCCGGCGGAGCCGATCTTCCCGCCGCCGCATCCGCAGCATCTCGCGCAGGCGATCAAGGGTGCGGAGGTGGTGGCGATCCCGGGGATGGGGCACGCGCTGCCGCCGGAGGTCCACCGACCGCTGGCGGAGGCGATCCTGGCGCACACCGGCGCGGCGCACGGGGCGGCGGCGGGCGCCCGCTGAGCCGCCGCGCCGGCCCTGCCCCGGACGCTAGCGCGCCCCCGCAGCCTCGTACGGGCTGCGGGGGCGCTGCGGCGCACCAGGGGCGGGGCCCCGGTGGGCGGTGTCAGGCGGCTGCCGGGGCCGGCTCCCGGTCGGCGGCCGGCTCGACGTCGGCCGCCTTCTGCGTCTCGCCGATGCGGATGCTGGTGGCGCCGGCGTAGGCGTCGCGGTCCAGGATCTTCTCGCGGGCGGAGACCAGGATCGGGATGACCGACTGGCCGGCGACGTTGGTGGCGGTCCGCATCATGTCCAGGATCGGGTCGATGGCCATCAGCAGGCCGACGCCCTCCAGGGGCAGGCCCAGCGTCGAGAGGGTCAGGGTCAGCATGACCGTGGCGCCGGTGAGGCCGGCGGTGGCGGCGGAGCCGATGACCGAGACGAAGGCGATCAGGACGTAGTCGGCGATGCTGAGGTGGACGTCGAAGATCTGGGCGATGAAGATCGCGGCGATCGCCGGGTAGATCGAGGCGCAGCCGTCCATCTTGGTCGTCGAGCCGAACGGCACCGCGAAGGAGGCGTACTCCTTGGGCACGCCGAGGCGCTCGGTGACCTTCTGGGTGACCGGCATGGTGCCGACCGAGGAGCGGGAGACGAAGGCCAGCTGGATGGCGGGCCAGGCGCCGCGGAAGAACTGCAGCGGGTTGACCTTGGCGACCGTGGAGAGCAGCAGCGGGTAGACCCCGAACAGGACCAGCGCGCAACCGACGTAGATGTCGACGGTGAAGGTCGCGTACTTGCCGATGAGGTTCCAGCCGTAGGTGGCGATGGCGTGGCCGATGAGGCCGACGGTGCCGATCGGGGCGAGCCGGATGACCCACCACAGGGCCTTCTGGAGCAGTTCCAGGGCGGCGCGGCTGAGCTTGAGGACCGGTTCGGCCTTCTCGCCGAGCTGCAGCGCGGCGATGCCGGCCACGGCCGCGATGAAGACGATCTGCAGGACGTTGAGCTGGGTGAACGGCGTGATGACGTCGGTGGGGACGATGCCGGTGAGGAAGTCGATCCAGGAGCCGGTGTGCTGGGGGAGCTTGCCGTCCTTGGGGGTCAGGCCGGTGCCCGCGCCGGGGTGCGTCAGCAGGCCGATGGCCAGGCCGATCGCCACCGCGATCAGCGAGGTGACCATGAACCACAGCAGCGTGCGGGTGGCCAGCCGGGCGGCGTTGTTGACCTGCCGCAGGTTGGTGATCGAGACCAGGATCGCGAAGAAGACCAGGGGGGCGACGGCCAGCTTCAGCAGCTGGACGAAGAGGTCGCCGATGTGCTCCAGCGTGGAGCCGAGCCAGCCGATGTCACCGCTCTTGGCGACCCAGCCGAGCAGCACGCCGAGGGCGAGGCCGGCCAGGATCTGCACCCAGAACGGGATCTTGGGTATTCGGGAGGTCTTCGGGGTCTGGGGCGCCGCGGCGGGCGCGGGGGTCTGGGCAGACGTGGACAACGGACACACTCCGGGAACGGGAAGACGTGGGACGCGGGGCGTCGGGACGGCGTGAAGTGGCGCCAGGAGGTCCGTACGTACAGGCAGGATCTCCGGCCGCTGGGGACGTGTCAGCGGCGGCAACAGGCCGCGGACATACAGCGGCAAAGATCGACGTGCAGGCGCACCACGAGCGGGACGCTCATGGGGGTCGAGGGCGCAGCTGCGGTCTTCATGACATGCACGTTAACACTTGAACTTTGAGGAACCCAAAGAAAATCTTTGGGTCGGTGTGACGGCCGGCGAGCCGTCGTGAAAACGGCCGGAATACGCAAAAGGGCGCCCGGTCCGGGGAGTTGGGACTCCACCGGCCGGGCGCCGGACGAAAAGGGGGCCGGACGGCGCGCCGACGTGACGCGTCTTACAGTCCGGAGGGGCGAGGGGCGGACCCTACAGCCCGTCCTCCATGCTCTGGTTGGCCGCGAGACGCTCCCTCTGGCGGTCCACCTTGGCCACGATCTGCTCGGACATCGCGTCCCGCTGCTTGCGCAGCAGCACGAAGCTGAGCGGCGCGGAGATCACGATGGCGAGGAGGAGCATCCAGATGGCGTTGGAGCTGCCGACGCCGAGGGGGATGATCCGGAAGTACGCCAGCACCCACACCACGGCGAAGCAGGCGGCGAACAGGCCGATGCGAAGGGCGGTGTAGCGGAGCGTGGCGAACTTGGGGCTACTCACGGTCGGGACCTTCTTCTCAACGGCAACCGAAAGGGTCTCCGTCCAGTCAAGCACAGGAACCTGGGCGATCTTCCGGGCCCCCGGCACGAGGGTGCTTCAGACCAGGTCCAGCCACATCGTGACGTCGTCGCGGAAGTCGTCGTCGGCGAGCTTGATCGCGCGGGGGGCGCGGCCGATCTCGCGGTAGCCGCAGGTTTCGTAGAAGCGGCGCAGGCCGGTGCCGCCGCGGCAGGTGAGGCGGAGGCCGATGATGCCGTCGATGCCGCGGGCGGCGCCGGAGACCGCGGCCATCAGGGCGCGGCCGACGCCGCGGCCCTGGAGCGAGGGGTGGACCATCACCGTGTAGACCCACAGCCAGTGGGTGGACATGCGGTGCTGGTTGAGGGTGAGGAACGCGTTGGCCACGATCCGGCCGTCGGCGTCCCGGCCGACGAGCAGCCGCTCGCGGCCCTCGGCGAGCGCCGCGAGGTGGCGGAGGAGGTCGGCGCGGATGTCCGCGGAGGTCACCGGCGGGACGAAGCCGACCGCACCGCCCGCGTTGGAGACGTCCGCCCACAACGCGCAGATCCCGTCCCGGACTTCCGGGGTGACGGCAGGGTCCAGCTCGAAGCGCACGCTCATGGAGCGGACCCTACCGGGGCCCCGGAAGGGGCGAGGTCGTCGTCAGATCCGCATCGGCTGCGGGGCCTCGCGGCGCTCCGGGTCCGGGCCGGGGTACTCGCGGATGGTCTCGTAGCGGGTGTTGCGCTCGACGGGGCGGAAGCCGGCGTCGCGGATCAGCTCCAGCAGGTCGTCGCGGGTGAGCTTGTTCGGCGTGCCGTAGTTGTCGGCGTCGTGCGTGATCTTGTACTCGACGACCGAGCCGTCCATGTCGTCCGCGCCGTGCTGGAGGGCGAGCTGGGCGGTCTGCACGCCGTGCATCACCCAGAAGACCTTGACGTGCGGGATGTTGTCGAAGAGGAGCCGGGAGACGGCGAAGGTCTTCAGGGCCTCGGCGCCGCTGGCCATCGTGGTCCGCGCCTGGAGCTTGTTGCGGACCTTGCCGTCCTGCATGTCCACGAAGTCGTGCTGGTACCGCAGCGGGATGAAGACCTGGAAGCCGCCGGTCTCGTCCTGGAGCTCGCGGAGCCGCAGGACGTGGTCGACGCGGTGGCGGGGCTCCTCGATGTGCCCGTAGAGCATGGTGCAGGGGGTCTTCAGGCCCTTTTCGTGGGCGAGGCGGTGGATCCGCGACCAGTCTTCCCAGTGGGTCCGGTGGTCGACGATGTGCTGCCGGACCTCCCAGTCGAAGATCTCGGCGCCGCCGCCGGTCAGCGACTCCAGGCCGGCGTCGATCAGCTCGTCGAGGATCTCGGAGGCGGACAGGCCGGAGATGGTCTCGAAGTGGTGGATCTCGGTGGCGGTGAACGCCTTGAGCGAGACGCTCGGCAGCGCCTTCTTCAACTCCCGCAGCGAGCGCGGGTAGTAGCGCCACGGCAGGGTCGGGTGCAGGCCGTTGACGATGTGCAGCTCGGTGAGGTTGTCGTTCTCCATCGCCTTGGCGAGGCGGACGGCCTCCTCGATGCGCATCGTGTACGCGTCCTTCTCGCCCGGCTTGCGCTGGAACGAGCAGTACGCGCAGGACGCGGTGCACACGTTCGTCATGTTGAGGTGGCGGTTGACGTTGAAGTGGACCGCGTCGCCGTTCTTGCGGGTCCGCACCTCGTGGGCCAGGCCACCCAGCCATGCCAGGTCGTCGGACTCGTAGAGGGCGATTCCGTCCTCGCGGGTCAGCCGTTCGCCGGCGTGGACCTTGGCCTCCAGCTCGCGCTTGAGGCCGGCATCCATCGACGCAGCCATCGGGTCGCCTCCCACCATCTCTGTCTGTCACCGGCCGTTTCACGTGAAACGCTGGCCGTTTCGTGCGAAAAACGGGCTTCGCCGAGCCTACTCCCCCGGTTTCACGGCGGACGGCGGCCCCTTGGGAGTGGGCCCGGGCCGCCGTCCGCCGTCGGTGTCCACCGGGCTCAGTCGACCTCGTCCGGAAGCTCGCCGACGCGGTTCTCCCACTTGGTGGAGAGCACGATCGTGGTCCGCGTACGGGAGACGCCCTTGGTGCCGGACAGCCGCCGGATGGTGCGCTCCAGTCCGTCCACGTCACCGACCCGCACCTTGAGCATGTACGAGTCGTCGCCGGCGATGAACCAGCAGTCCTCGATCTCTTCGAGGTCCTTCAGACGGCGGGCGACGTCCTCGTGGTCGGCCGCGTCCGACAGGGAGATGCCGACCAGGGCGGTGACGCCGAGTCCGAGCGAGGCGGCGTTGACCGTCGCGCGGTAACCGGTGATCACTCCGGCCGCTTCGAGGCGGTTGATCCGGTCCGTGACGCTGGGGCCGGAGAGGCCGACGAGCCGGCCGAGCTCCGCGTAGGAGGCCCTGCCGTTCTCACGAAGTGCCTGAATGAGCTGCCTATCCACCGCGTCCATGCCCTCAAGCCTTCCAATCTTTCCGCGTTTCTGCGTTCTGCATGTAGAATCTAAGGCATACAGGGCCCTAGTCCTGTGATTCATTTAGAACGATCAAGGACGATCTTTCAACAGGAGTTGTCACCGTGTACTCGATCGAGATGGCCTACGCCCGCATGCGTGAGCTGCAGGACCAGGCCAATCGTTCACGTGCCGCCCAGCAGGCCGCCACCCCGCGGGCACGGCGCCGCCTGGGCCGCGCCACCGCCAAGAAGCACTAACGAGCCTTCGGGGCCTCCCCCTTGGAGCCGCCCCCCAGCTCCCCTTCCCACCGCCGGTACAGCCCGTGCGGCACCTGAGCCGCATCGAGCACCCGGCCCGCGACGAAGTCCACCAGATCCTGGATGTGCGTCGCACCCGCGTAGAACGCCGGAGAGGCGGGCAGCACCACGGCGCCCGCCTCGTCCAGCGCCACCAGATGCTTCAGCGTCGGCCCGTTCAGCGGGGTCTCCCGCACCGCGACGACCAGCGGCCGCCGCTCCTTGAGCGTCACGCTCGCCACCCGCTGGAGCAGGTCCTTCGACAGCCCCAGCGCCACCCCGGCCACACACGCCGTGCTCGCCGGGACGATCAACATCCCCTGCACCGGATACGAACCCGACGACGGGCCCGCCGCCAGATCCCCGGCCGGCCAGTACCGGACCGCGTCCAGCGCCCGCTCGGTCACCGGGAAGGTGCCCGGCTTGCCGTCCGCGCCGCGCGCCAGCCACTCCCGCAGGTCCTCGCGCCAGTGCGCGTCCCGGAAGGCGATACCGGTCTCGTCCAGCAGGGTCAGCCGCGAGGCCCGACTGACGATGAGATCCACCGCCTCCCCGGCCGCGAGCAACCCGCGCACCACGGATGCGGCGTACGGCGTCCCGGACGCGCCGGAGATCCCCACGACCCACGGTCGGCGGCCGGGGTCCTGCTTGCTGGTGTCGTTGTGCGGCGGCTCCACGGATCGAGCCTATCCGGCGGAACCACCGGGGCCGTCACGACCGTTACTACCTGTGCGCCGGTACGACGCCGGGGACGCGACCGGACACGTCGAGGACGAGGGGGCGGGAGATGACGCCGCGTACCGCACGGGCCAGGCCCGCGCTCGTGCTGATGCTGGGCTGGGTGGCGCTGCTGTGGGTCCTGGAGGGCCTCGACACCGTCACCGGCAACGCCCTCGACGCCTTCGGCATCCAGCCCCGCGATCCGGCCGAGCTGGTCGATGTGATCCCCGCCGCCTTCATCCACTTCGGCTTCGGCCATCTGGCGGCCAACACCCTTCCGCTGCTGGTGCTCGGCTTCGTCGCCGCGTTGCGCAGCGGCATCCGCCGGTTCCTCGGCGCGGCGCTGCTGATCATCCTCGTCAGCGGACTGGGCGTCTGGCTGACGGCCGCCCCGCACAGCAACACCGCGGGCGCCTCCGGAGTGGTCTTCGGGCTCTTCGGCTATCTGCTGGTCCGCGGCTTCATCGAGCGCAAGCTGCTGGACATCGGGATCGGCGTGACCGTCGGGCTGATCTACGGCTCGATCCTGTGGGGCGCGCTGCCCACCACCAGCGGGATCAGCTGGCAGGGCCATCTGTTCGGGCTGGTCGGCGGGGTGCTGGCGGCGTTCGTGCTGCGCGAGCGGGGGCGGGCGGTGCGGTCGGCCGGCGCCGTTGTCGGACCCGTCCCGTAATCTCGGGAGACAGGTCGCGCAAGCGCGCTCCGGGCCGGGGCCGGGGGGGGTCGGGAGGCCCGGCGTCCGCCGTCCGCGGCCGGCGCCGCGGCGCGGCCAGACAGCGACACGACGACGCGGGGGAGTGCACGATGTCCGACCACCACCAGCCGGGATACGGCCCGCCCGCGGGCTGGCAGCAGCCCACTCCCCCGCCCGGCGGCTACGGCTATCCGGGCGCGCCCGGATACGGCTACCCCACCGGCCCCGGCTACGGCGTCCAGCCGCCGCCCTCGCCCTCGACGAGCCCGGCGATGTGGGCCCACCTCGGCGCCCTGCTGACCATCACCGCCGGCTCGATGCTCTGCGGGCTGGGCGGCTTCCTGGGCTGGATAGGCCCGCTCTCCCTGCGGGGCAACGCCCGCCACAAGCACGACCCGTACGTCCGCCACCACGCCACCCAGGCGCTGAACTTCGGCCTCACCCAGGCCATCGTCGCGGCGCTCGGCCTGGTGCTCTACCTCGGCAGCGCGGTCATCTTCGCGGCGGCCGACGACAGCGGGCGGAGCGATCCCCCGCCGGGGCTGGCCGTGCCGCTGCTGACGATCATGGTGATGATGGTGGCCTACGCCGTATCCGGGATGGTCTGCGCCATCATCGGCACGGTCAAGGCGACCAAGGGCGAACTGTGGCACTACCCGCGGCTGATCGCCTGGCCGATGAGCAAGGTCTGACCGGCCGGGCGACGCACCGCCGCGATGTCAGCGCACCAGGGCGTCAGGGCGTCAGGCCGCGGACGAACAGGTCCAGCAGCGCGCAGACGAACAGCGCGATCCCGATGAAGCTGTTGACCTGGAAGAACGCCCGGTTGAGCCGCGAGGTGTCGTGCGGGCGCACGATCGCGTGCTCGTAGCAGAAGGCCACCGCCACGATCACCAGCCCGACCCAGAAGAAGAGGCCGGCGCCGATGGCGACGCCGTACCACGCCAGCAGCGCGGTGGTGACGACGTGGCACCAGCGGGCGCCCCAGAGCGCACCCGGCACACCGAAGCGGGCCGGCACGGACAGCACGCCGTTCGTCCGGTCCGCCTCGACGTCCTGGCAGGCGTAGATCAGGTCGAAGCCGCCGATCCAGATGCCGACCGCCAGGCCGAGGATCACCGACTCCCAGGACCAGGCGCCGGTGACCGCGATCCAGGCGCCGACCGGGGCCATCGCCTGGGCCAGGCCCAGGATCGCGTGCGGGAAGTTGGTGAAGCGCTTGCCGTAGGGGTAGACCACCATCGGGACGACGGCGACCGGCGCCAGCGCCAGACACAGCGGGTTGAGCAGCGCAGCCGCGCCCAGGAAGACCACCACCGCGACCAGCGCGCCAGTCCAGGCGGACCGGACCGACACCGCGCCGGTGACCAGCTCGCGCCCGGCCGTGCGCGGGTTACGGGCGTCGATCTCCCGGTCGATGATGCGGTTGACGGCCATCGCGAAGGTGCGCAGGCCGACCATGGCGACGGTGACGAGCAGCAGCCGGATCCAGTGGACGTTCCGGTCCAGCTGGTGCATCGCGGTGAAGGCCGCGATGTAGGCGAAGGGCAGCGCGAAGACCGAGTGCTCGATGACGACGAGTCGCAGGAAGGCCCGAGTCCTGCCCGGCTGCGGTACCGCGGCGGCGGATGCACTCATGCGGAAACCTCACTGCGCTCGGCCCGGCACGCGCGCGGCGCGCACCTGTTGATCGTCGGCTCGCCAGGCTCGCTCACAGCCCGTACTCCTTCCAGCGGCGGTCGACCAGCGCCGCGGTCCTCGGGTCCGACTCGACCATGTCCGGCCAGCCCCCGTCGCGGGTGTAGCCCTCCTCGGGCCACTTCTTCGTGGCGTCGATGCCCGCCTTGCCGCCCCAGAACTGCTGGTAGGAGGCGTGGTCGAGGTGGTCGACGGGGCCCTCGACGACGGTCAGGTCGCGGGCGTAGTCGGTGTTGCCCAGCGCCCGCCAGGAGACCTCGTGGAGGTCGTGCACGTCGCAGTCCGCGTCGACCACCACGATCAGCTTGGTCAGCGACATCATGTGGGCGCCCCAGATGGCGTGCATGACCTTCTGGGCGTGCTTGGGGTACTTCTTGTCGATCGAGACGATCGCGCAGTTGTGGAAGCCGCCCGACTCGGGGAGGTGGTAGTCCACGATGTCCGGGACGATGATCTTCAGCAGCGGGAGGAAGAACCGCTCGGTGGCCCGGCCCAACGGCCCGTCCTCGGTGGGCGGGCGGCCCACGACGATCGACTGGAGCAGCGGGCGGCGCCGCATCGTCACGCAGTCGATCTTCAGCGCGGGGAACGGCTCCTGCGGCGTGTAGAAGCCGGTGTGGTCGCCGAACGGGCCCTCCGGCAGCATCTCGCCGGGCTCCAGCCAGCCCTCGATGACGACCTCGGCGTGGGCCGGGACCTGGAGCGGGACGGTCTTGCAGTCCACCATCTCGATCCGCTTGCCCTGGAGGAAGCCGGCGAAGAGGTACTCGTCGATGTCGCCGGGGAGCGGCGCGGTCGAGGCGTAGGTCACCGCCGGCGGGCAGCCGAAGGCGATCGCGACCGGCAGCCGCTCGCCGCGCCTGGCGGCGACCTGGTAGTGGTTGCGGCTGTCCTTGTGGATCTGCCAGTGCATCCCGATGGTGCGCTTGTCGTGACGCTGGAGGCGGTAGAGGCCGAGGTTGCGGACGCCGGTCTCGGGGTGCTTGGTGTGGGTCAGGCCGAGGTTGAAGAAGGAGCCGCCGTCCTTCGGCCAGGTGAACAGCGCCGGCAGCTGCTCCAGGTCGACGTCGTCGCCGGTGAGCACGACCTCCTGGACGGGAGCGTCGCCCTTGAGCTTCTTCGGCGGGACGTGCGTCATGTTGGCGAGCTTGCCGAACGCCTCGCGCACGCCCACGAAGCCGTGCGGGAGCTCGGGCTTGAGGAGCCCGCCGATCTTCTCGCTGATCTCCTCGTACGCCTTGAGGCCGAGGGCCTTCAGGAGTCGGCGGTCGGTGCCGTAGACGTTCATGGCCAGCGGCATCGACGAGCCCTTGACGTTCTCGAAGAGCAGCGCCGGCCCGCCGGCCTTCTGCACCCGGTCCACGATCTCGCCGACTTCCAGGTACGGATCGACCTCGGCCTTGATGCGCGTCAGGTCGCCCTCGCGCTCCAGGGCCCGCAGCAGGGAGCGAAGATCGTCGTAAGCCATGCGTTCCAGTATCCGGTACGCACTACCCTGTACGGGTCACGGGGCCCCGTCGCGGGCCCGTCCACAGCGCAGGGGGACCGTCCGCAATGCTCAGGTATCTGCCGTTCCTGTTGGTGCTGGCACTGTGGATCTACGCGTTCATCGACTGCATCAACACCCCCGAGTCGCAGGTCCGCGGCCTGCCCAAGGTGGTGTGGGTACTGATCATCCTGCTGTTCGGCGAGGTGCTGATCGGGCCGATCGCCTGGCTGGTGGCCGGCAAGGAACGGCATCGGGTCGCGGGCGGCGGGGGCAGCACGCCCTCGGAGTGGCACCACCGTCACAGCACCGCGAAGTGGGTCGCGCCGGACGACAATCCGGAGTTCCTGCGGTCCCTGCGCGAGGAGAACAAGAAGGACGAGGCGCTGCTGAAGGACTGGGAGGCCGACCTGCGGCGCCGCGAGGAGGAGCTGCGGCGCAAGGAGGCCGGGCCCGCCGACGGCGCGACCGGTACGGACGGCACGACCGGCACGACCGGCTCCGACGGGACGCACGGCAAGAGCGGCCGGAAGGGCCCCGAGGACACCCCGCCCGCCACTTCCTGAGCACCCCTCACAACCGTCCGGCCCAGCCCGCGTTGCCATGGCCCGGCCCGGCGGGGAAAGTGACCGGCATGGACCAGGCACCGGATCAGGACCGGACACGGCAGTGGGGGCAGGACCGCGACTCCGTCCGCCGCTACGGCGGCGTCGACGGTCATGGCGACCCGTCCGGCCACCCCGACCACGTCCAGGAGCAGGCCCGGACCATGCTCGCCACCGCCGTCGCCGAGGCGCGGGCCGGGCTGGCCGAGGGCGGCATCCCCGTCGGGGCGGCGCTCTACGGCCCGGACGGGACGCTGCTGGGGCGCGGCCACAACCGCCGCGTCCAGGAGGGCGACCCGTCGCTGCACGCCGAGGTCGCGGCGTTCCGGGCGGCCGGGCGGCAGCGCGACTACCGCGGCACCACGATGGTCACCACGCTCTCGCCGTGCTGGCTGTGCAGCGGGCTGGTCCGCCAGTTCGGCATCTCCCGGGTCGTCATCGGCGAGGCCCGGACGTTCCACGGCGGCCACGACTGGCTGGCCCGGCACGGCGTGCGGATCGTGCTGCTGGACGATCCCGGGTGCGCGGCGATGATGCGCGACTTCATCGGGGAGCACCCGGAGCTGTGGCAGGAGGACATCGGCGTGGTCTGAGGCCGGCCCGCCCGTCCACCCGCCGGTCCGTCCGTCCGCCCACCGGGGACCGCCGGGTGGCGCGTAATCCGGTGGCCCACGCCGCCCCGCCTCGGCAGGATGGGCCGCCATGAGCACCGGCACCACCACCCCCCACGAGCCGCCCTGCCGCATCCGGGCGCTGCACACCGCGGACACCGTCACCGTCTACCAGGCGTACGCGCCGTCCCTGGGCCTGCCCGCCGCGCGGGACGGCCGGTTCCCCGCCGCCTGGAAGCGCGACCGGATGACGTGGATCAAGCCGTCGTTCCTGTGGATGATGTACCGCTGCGGCTGGGCCACCAAGACCGACCAGGAGACCGTCCTGGCCATCGAGATCACCCGCGAGGGCTTCGACCGGGCGCTGCGCCGCGCCTGCCTGTCGCACTACGTCCCCGGGCTCCACGCGGACCGCGACGCCTGGCAGCGCGCGCTGCGCCACTCGCCGGCCCGGGTCCAGTGGGACCCCGAGCGCGATCTGCGCCTGAAGCCGCTCGGCCACCGCTCCCTCCAGCTCGGGCTGTCCGGTGAGATGGCGCGGGCCTACGCGGACGAGTGGACCGTCGCCATCCGCGACGTGACACCGCTGGCCCGGAAGGTCCACGCGCTGGTCCGCGCCGGCGACGACCGGTCCGCCCGGGCGCTGCTGCCCGACGAGCGCCCGTATCCCGCGCCGGAGGAGGCGCTGGCCCATCTGCGGTGAGCCGCCGGCGGCGCCGCACGGCCGCTTCCGGCCACTCTCCCCGCGTCCGGACGTCCGTTGAGGTGCCCGAGACGCTCCGCTACGGTTCCGCCGGGCCGGCGGAAGGGGCCGCCCCGGGCCGGGCGCGCCCGCCAGGTCCACGGCCGGGCGGAGTCCGCCAGGGGAGTGGCCTCCCCCTGCCGCCCGTACCCGGCACCCGGGGGAACTCCGTGCGTAAGCCGCGTGTCCCCGTCAATCGCCACAAAGGCGTAGTCGGGGTGGTGCACGAGCGGTCGCGCGCTGCTTCATGTGGCGTATGAGGCGTAGGGCCGGTCGGCCAACTCTGGTCCGTTCACAGCCATTTGACTCAGCGTTCAGCAACCTCCCCCTGCCTCGGAAACTGCCCCGCCGCCACAGTCGGGACGGCCCACCGAGGGCTTACGCGACTCAGGGAGAGTGGCATTCATGCCGGACATGACCCGACGCAGACTCCTCGGCTCGGCGGCCGGGGCGATCGGTGGTACCGCCGCGCTGTCGTTGCTGCCGCCCAGCGTCCAGAAGGCCGTCGCCGCCGGTCCCCCGCGTCACGGCTCACTGCGCGACATCGAACACGTGGTCCTGCTGATGCAGGAGAACCGTTCTTTCGATCACTACTTCGGAACGCTGCGCGGCGTCCGCGGCTTCAACGACCCGGGCGCGCTCACCCTCTCCACCGGCCGGTCCGTCTTCTACCAGCCGGACCCCGAGAACCCCGACGGCTACCTGCTCCCGTTCCGCCTCGACACCCACACCTCCAGCGCCCAGGCCATCCCGTCCACCAGTCACGCCTGGTCGGTCCAGCACGAGGCGTGGAACGGCGGCAGGATGGACCGCTGGCTGCCCGCGCACCGCAAGGCGGACGGCGTGAACGGGCCGTACGTGATGGGCTACCACACCCGCGAGGACATCCCCTTCCAGTTCGCCCTCGCCGAGGCGTTCACCCTCTGCGACAACTACTTCTGCTCGGTCTTCGGGCCGACCTGGCCCAACCGGCTGTACTGGATGACCGGCACCCTCGACCCGGGCGGCACCCACGGCGGCCCGGTCCTGAACAACACCGCGCCCAAGCCGTACGGCTGGACGACGTACGCGGAGCGGCTGGAGGCGGCCGGCGTCAGCTGGAAGGTGTACCAGGAGGAGGACGACTACGGCTGCAACCTGCTGGAGCAGTTCCAGACCTTCCGGGACGCCAAGCCGGGCAGCCCGCTGTACGAGAAGGGGGTGCGGCCCGGACCGGCCGGCGCCTTCGAGGAGGACGCCCGCAACGACCGGCTGCCGGCGGTCTCCTGGATCATCCCCACCAGCTACCAGTCGGAGCACCCGGACTACCTGCCGGCCGCCGGCGCCGACTTCGTGGCCAAGAAGATCGAGGCGATCGCCGCGAACCCCAAGGTGTGGGCCAAGACCGCCTTCATCCTGAACTACGACGAGAACGACGGCCTCTTCGACCATGTGCCGCCGCCGGTGCCGCCGGCGGGGACCAAGGACGAGTTCGTCCGCGGCCTGCCGATCGGGGGCGGGTTCCGGGTCCCCTGCCTGATCGTTTCTCCTTGGACGGTAGGCGGCTGGGCCGCCGGCGACGCCTTCGACCACACCTCGGTGCTGCAGTTCCTGGAGCGGTTCACGGGTGTGACGGAGCCCAACATCAGCGACTGGCGGCGGGCCACCTTCGGCGATCTGACCTCGGCGTTCGGCTTCCGTTCGGCGGCGCACCACCCGCCGCGGCTGCCGCGGGACACCGCCGAGAAGCTGGCCGAGGCGCAGTGGGAGGTGGCGCACCTGCCCAAGCCGACGCTGCCGGGCAAGGACCAGAAGCCGCCGCGGCAGGAGCGCGGCCGGCGCAGGCGGCGCCCGTAGGGGCGGTGCGGCTCCCGTACAACACGACGGTGCCGTACGGACCGGCCCTCGGTGAGGGGCCGGGTCCGTACGGCACCGGTGTGTCGCGGTTCGGGCGGGCTCAGACGCCGGCGTAGGAGTGCAGGCCGGTGACGAAGATGTTCACGCCGTAGTAGTTGAAGAGGTAGCAGGCGAAGGCGATCAGGCCCAGCCAGGCCGCCTTGCGGCCCTTCCAGCCGACGGTGGCGCGGGCGTGCAGGTAGCAGGCGTAGGCGACCCAGGTGATGAAGGACCAGACCTCCTTGGGGTCCCAGCCCCAGTAGCGGCCCCAGGCGGCCTCGGCCCAGATGGCGCCCGCGATGATGGTGAACGTCCACAGCGGGAAGACGGTGGCGTTGACGCGGTAGGCGAACTTGTCGAGCGAGGCGGCCGAGGGCAGCCGCTCCAGCACCGAGGTGGCGAAGTTGCCGGGCTGCGGGCCGTCCGGGTCGGCGAGCTTGGCCTCGTAGCGGTCGCGGAAGAGGAAGAGCAGGGTGGCGACCGCACCGAGGTAGAGCACCGCGCCGGAGAGGATCGCGCAGGAGACGTGGATCCACAGCCAGTACGAGTGCAGCGCGGGCACCAGCTGGTCGCTGGCGGTGTACAGCACGCTGACGGCCAGGCCCAGGGTGAGCAGGACGGTGGTGACCAGCGGCAGGCCGATCCAGCGGACGTCCTTCTTCAGGAGCAGCAGGACCAGGTAGGCGCCCACCGCGACCCCGGCGAAGGTCGTGGAGAACTCGTACATGTTGCCCCAGGGGGCGCGCTGCACGGACAGGGCGCGGGTGACGATGCCGCCGACGTGCAGCGCCCAGGCCAGGACGGACAGCGAGATCGCGATCCGGCCGTAGAGGTCGCCCTTCTCGGTGCCGCCGTGGGCGCCGGGGCCGTCGGGGACGTCACGGCTGCCGGTCACGGACCGGGTGACGACCTTGGGGCGCTCCAGGACGGCGGTGCCCCCCTGCCGGGCGGTCCCGGCAGGGGCCGCGGCGGAGGCAGCGACCTCCGTGGTCAGCGCGGCGGCGGTCCGGCCGACCTTGCTGCGGCTGCCGAACACCCACTCGGCCATGTGGGCGACGAAGGCCAGGGTGTAGATGGCCATCGCCGAATAGACCAGCACATTGCTGTAGTGAGCCAGTGTCTCGTTGGCTGCGGCAGCGAGATTCACGTGCGCGCTCCTTCGGAGGGATCAGCAGGATCGGCAGAGTCGGTCGGCTCCGTCGGGTCTTCGGCGGACGCGGCGGGTTCGTCCCCGGTGTCCGGTGCGGCGGCGGCCAGCGGGGCGCTGGGCGTCAGCGCGTCGGCGAGGGCGGCGAGCTCCTCCGCCACCCGGGCCGACTCGCTGCGGCCGAGGCCGGCCATCTCGACGACGGTGACGCCGTTCCCGCCGTCGCCCTCGACGCGCTCCGCGCGGACCCAGACCCGGCGCCGCTGGATGAACAGCGACGCGGCGAGGCCGAGCAGGGCGGCGACCGCGCCGGTCAGCGCGAGGCCGTTGCCGGGCTGGTGGGTGATCTTGAAGCTGGCCCAGGTCTTGATGCCCTCGAAGGTGATGGAGCCGTCCCCGTTGGGGAGCTTCATCGTGGACTCGGCCTCGATCTCCTGGGGCGTCAGCTTGGCGCCGGAGTGACCGAGCATCTGCGCCGCCCGGTCCTTGGGCAGCAGCATCTTCTTGAAGAAGTCGCCGCTGGCGTCCTTGTACTGCTTCAGGCGCTTGGTGTCGAGCTGGTAGACGTTCTGCGGCAGGCCGGAGTCCATGCCGAGGTCGCCGTGCCAGGCGTTCACCGACAGGACGGGGAAGTCCGGGGCGGGGAACTGGGAGAACATCGATCCGGAGTTCTTGCCGCCGAAGGTCGGGACGAACAGCGCCTGGAAGCCGAGCTGGTTGCGCTCGCCGTCCTTGGACTGCGCGCCGGGGACCTTCACCACGCCGGAGGAGGTGAAGTTCTTGGGGTCCTGCGGGAGGAACGGCACCGCGCCGTGGTACACGACCTTGCCGCGGCCGTCCTTGACGGTGACGACCGGTGCGTAGCCGTGGGAGAGCAGGTAGACCTTGTTGCCGGCGATGTCGAGCGGGGTGTTCACCTCGATCGACTTCTTGTGCTCGGTGCCGTCCGCGCCGGTGAAGTAGGTGATGTTGGCGCGGAAGGTGCGGGGGGTGCCCTTCTGCGGGCCGGTCCGTTCGTAGGTCGCGTCGAACGAGTCCATGGTGAAGCCGAACGGCTCCATGGTGTCGGTGTCGAAGAACGGGCCGGAGGAGAAGTCGTCGTACTGGGTCAGGCTGTTGGAGAAGCCGTCGCCCTCGGTGACCAGCTTGCCGCCCTCGGACTTCCACAGGCTGCCGACGGCGAACGCCACCAGCATCACGATCAGCGCGACGTGGAAGAGGAGGTTGCCGGCCTCGCGCAGATAGCCCTTCTCGGAGGCGACCGCGGTGCCCTCCCGGCGGATCCGGAAGCGCCGCTTCTTGAGCATCCGCTCGGCGGCGTCCAGGACCTGCTCGGGCGCCGCCCCGGTGCGCCAGGTGGTGTACGCGGGCAGCCGGGTGAGCCGGCGGGGGGCGGCCGGCGGGCGGCCGCGGAGCTGCCCGACGAACTGCCAGGCGCGCGGCACGATGCAGCCGATCAGCGAGATGAACAGCAGCAGGTAGATCGCGGAGAACCAGACCGAGCTGTAGACGTGGAACATCCCCAGCTTGTCGTAGATCTCGGCGAGGGTGGTGTGCTTCTCCTTGAACGCGTCGACCTTGACCGGGTCGATGCTGGTCTGCGGGATCAGCGAGCCGGGGATCGCGCCGATGGACAGCAGGAAGAGCAGCAGCAGCGCCACCCGCATGGAGGTCAGCTGGCGCCAGAACCAGCGCGCCCAGCCGATCGGCCCGAGCGAGGGGAGGGAGACGTCCTCCTTGGGCGCGGTGGAGAGCTGGGATCCGGCGATGCCGAGATCACCGCCCTGGTCGGCGGCGTCCGGCTCGTCCGTGGTGTCGGTCTTGGTGGACATCAATCAGATCCCAACGGTGATGCTTTGCGTCCAGCTCTGTAGCTGGGACATCAGAATGTCCCAGACGCCTGTGAGGAGGAGGACGCCGAGGGCGATCATCATGCCGCCGCCGGCCCTCATCACCCAGACGTAGTGCCGCTTGACCCAGCCGAAGGCGCCCAGCACCCGCCGGAAGGCGAGCGCCACCGCGATGAACGGCAGCCCCAGGCCCAGGCAGTACGCCACGGTGAGCAGCGCGCCGCGGCCGGCGCTGGCGTCGTAGAAGGAAAGGGTGTTGACGGCGGTGAGGGTGGGGCCGAGGCAGGGCGTCCAGCCGACGCCGAAGAGCACACCGAGCACCGGCGCGCCGGCCAGCCCCATCGCGGGCTTCTTGTGGAACCGCAGTTCGCGCTGGCCGAACCGCTTCAGGACGCCGGCGAAGGCCAGCCCGAGCAGGATCATCAGCACGCCCAGGACACGCGCGATGACGTCCTTGTAGTCCTGGAGGGTCTTGCCGAAGAAGCCGAAGAGGGCGCCGCCGGAGACGAAGACGGCGGTGAAGCCGAGGACGAAGAGGAAGGCGCCGGCCAGCATCCGGCCGCGCCGGGCGTCGGCGAGGTCGGTGCCGGTGACGCCGGTCACGTACGACATGTAGCCGGGGACGAGCGGCAGCACGCAGGGCGAGAAGAACGAGACCAGGCCGGCCACGAGGGCGACCGGGACGGCCGCGATCAGGGCCCCGGTGAGGACGGTCTGGTTCTCCGCGGCGTTGGCGGCGAGCGTGATCACGCGATCACTTCTCGGCGATCAGCGGGTCGACCATCTTGCGCAGGTCGTCCTCGGCGAGCGGGCCGATCGACCGTGCGGCGATCCGGCCCTGCCGGTCGATGGCGATCGTGGAGGGGATCGACTGCGGGTTGAGGCTGCCCTTGGGGAAGCGCAGCATCAGCTTGCCGGTGGGGTCGTACAGGCTCGGATAGGGCACCTTGTGCTCTTCCTCGAACTGGACGGCCTGCGACTTCTCGGCGTCGCGGGTGTTGATCCCGACGAACTGGACGCCCTTGTCCTTGACCTCGTTCGCGACCTTGGCGAAGTTGGGGGCCTCGGCGATGCAGGGGCCGCACCACGATCCCCAGACGTTGACGATGACGACCTTGCCCTTGTAGTCGGCCACGTCCAGCTTCTTGCCGGTGGTGGTCTCCCCGGACAGGGCAGGGGCCGGCTGCCGGTCGGCGGGCTTGACGGTGTCGACGCCGTTCTTGCCCTGGACGAACCGGGTCTGCGCCGAGCCGCCGGAGGCACCGTCGCCGCAGGCGCTCAGCGTCAGCGAGGCGGCCGCCGCTCCCGCGGCGAACAGGGCGAGACGGCGGCGACTGGTGAGGCGGCGGGGGGCGCGGCTGTCACTCATGTGAAAAGTTTCGCATGGGCCATTTGCGGATCTTCCGCGCCCCCCTCGCCCCGTCGCGCCACAGGCAAAGGGGCATGTCAGACCCTACGGAACGACAGCTTCCGGCGCGTTGTGCGGACTTGCGGGCCGGGTCAGACCTCGGTGAGGTAGCTCTTCCAGCCGCCGGCCGGCCGCTGGCCGACGCCCATCCCCTGGAGCTTGTGGACGACCCGGGGGTCCTGGGCGTCGATCCAGTCGGTGAACTGGCGGAAGGAGACCAGCCGGACGTCCCTGTTCCGCTCGTTGGCGATGTGCTTGAGCGCCTCTTCGACGGCGTCCATGTAGATGCCGCCGTTCCACTGCTCGAAGTGGTTGCCGATGAAGAACGGCGCGCGGTTGGTCTCGTAGGCCCGGCGGAATCCGGAGATGTAGGCGTCGGCGGCCTGCCGGCGCCAGCCCGGGTAGTTGGCCGGCGGCGCCTTGGTGGAGTTCTTGGACTGGTTGGCCAGGATGTTGTAGTCCATCGAGAGCACCTCGAAGGAGTGCCCGGGGAAAGGTATCTGCTGGAGCGGGAAGTCCCATATGCCCTGCTTCTTCCGAGGCCAGACCTGGCGACCGCCGGGCGAGCTGGCGTCGTAGCGCCACCCCAGCTTCCGGGCGGTGGGCAGCAGGTTCTCCTGGCCGAGCAGGCAGGGCGTCCGGGCGCCGACCAGTTCCTTGCGGTAGTCGAAGGGCAGCGGTTCGGCGTCGTCGAATCCGGTGTTCGTGCGCCACTTCGTGACGAAGGCCATGGCCTGGTCTATCTCGGACTGCCACTGCGCGGGCGTCCAGTGCTTGACGGACGTCCGGTCGTCGCCACAGAAGTGGCCGTTGAAGTGGGTCCCTATCTCGTGTCCGTCGAACCACGCCTGGCGGACGTTGTCGAGCGTCTCCCGTATGTGGTCGTTGTTGAGGTAGCCGATGGCGGAGGCGCCGGGCTTGTTGTTCGGCGGGAGGTAGAGGTGCTTCTTGTCCTCGGGCAGCAGGTAGAGCCCGGAGAGGAAGAAGGTCATGGCCGCGCCGTGGTCCTTGGCGAGCTTGCGGAACCGGGGGAAGAGGCCGTTGCCGACCTCTCCCGCCCCGTCCCACGAGAAGATCACGAACTGCGGCGGGGTCTGCCCCGGCTCCAGCCGCTCGGGCGCGCCGGGCTGGTGCGGCTGCTTGCCGTAGTCAGCGGTCGAGCCGTCGCCGATGAGCTTGGGGCGGGCCGGCACCGCGTTCTTGACCCGCTGCCCCTCCGCGCCACCCTGCCCCGAGGCGGAGCACCCGGCGACACCCAGTGCGGCGGCTGCCCCCACGCCCATCCCCAGCAGACTCCGCCGACTGACCGCGCCCATAGCGTCGTTCCCCATCCGTGCTCAACGAACCCGATATCCATATAAACGGACACCGTGGTAGAGGGCATGCCGGACGGTGAGGTTCCGCGTTATTCGCTCATACTTTCCGTTTCCGGAAAATTTGACATTTCGCCATGTAACGGCTTTTCAGGCCCCGAAAGCCTTGGACTTCCCCTTCGCGGGCTTGGCGCCGGCCAGCAGGTGGGAGGGAACCAGGTCGCGCGCCGGCTCGCTGTACCCCACCGAGATGATCTTGTCACCGTGGAAGGTGAACGACGTCAGCGAGGCCAGCGTGCACTGCCGCTTGCGCGGGTCGTGCCACAGCCGGCGCCGCTCGGCGAAGCTGCGCACGATCCAGATCGGCAGCTGGTGACTGACCGCCACCGCCTCGTGCCCGCGGGCCGCGTCCCGGGCCGCGCCGAGCGCCGCCATCATCCGGACCACCTGCTCGATGTACGGCTCGCCCCACGAGGGCCGGAACGGATTGGTCAGGTACTTCCAGTTGCCCGGCTTCTTCAGCGCGCCGTCGCCCACCCCGAAGGTCTTGCCCTCGAAGACGTTGGCCGCCTCGATCAGCCGCTCGTCGGTGGCGATCGCCAGGCCGTGCGCCTCGGCGATCGGCGACGCGGTCTCCTGCGCGCGCTCCAGCGGCGAGGCCACCACATGTGTGATGTCCCGCTCCGCGAGGTGCTCGGCGACCCGGTCGGCCATCTTCCGACCCAGGTCGGAGAGGTGGTACCCGGGCCGGCGGCCGTAGAGCACGCCCTCGGGGTTGTGCACCTCGCCGTGCCGCATCAGGTGCACGACGGTGATCTCGTCGCCGTTCTTCTCGCCGCTGCTCATGTCGCCCGTCTTCCGCTCCGTACCGCTCGTGGCCTCGGTGCCGTTCATGCGGTCGCCTCGGCCGCGGCCCGGGCGGCGGCCGGCAGTGCGGCGGCGATCCGCTCGACGGCCGCGGTGTCGTGCGCGGTGGAGACGAACCAGGACTCGAAAGCGGACGGCGGGAGGTAGACGCCCTGCGCCAGCATCGAGTGGAAGAAGGCGGTGAAGCGGAACGACTCCTGCGCCTTCGCCGTCTCGTAGTCCGTCACCTCGGCGTCCGTGAAGAACACCGAGAACATGTTCCCGGCGACCTGGAGCCGGTGCGCCACGCCCTCCTTGGCGAGCGCCTCGGTGACCAGCCCGCGGACCTCGGCGGAGACCGCGTCGACCTTCTCGTAGGCGGCGTCGTCCAGCAGCCGCAGCTGCGCGACGCCGGCTGCGGTGGCGATCGGGTTCCCCGACAGGGTGCCCGCCTGGTACACCGGCCCGGCCGGGGCGAGGTGCGCCATGACGTCCGCCCGGCCGCCGAAGGCCGCAGCCGGGAAGCCGCCGCCCATCACCTTGCCGAAGGTCATCAGGTCCGGGCGGACCCCGTCGATGCCGTACCAACCGGCCTTGCTGACCCGGAAGCCGGTCATGACCTCGTCGGAGATGTACAGCGCGCCGTTCTCGGCGCAGAGGTCGGCGAGCCCCTGGTTGAAGCCCGGCAGCGGCGGGACGACGCCCATGTTGCCCGGCGACGCCTCGGTGATCACACAGGCGATCTCGCCCTCGTGCGCGGCGAACGCGGCACGGACGGCGGCCAGGTCGTTGTAGGGCAGCACGATGGTGTCGCCGGCCTGCGCACCGGTCACCCCGGGGGTGTCCGGCAGCCCGAACGTGGCCACGCCCGAACCGGCCGCGGCCAGCAGCGCGTCCACGTGCCCGTGGTAGCAGCCGGCGAACTTGATCACCTTGGCCCGGCCGGTGAAGCCGCGCGCCAGCCGGATCGCCGACATCGTCGCCTCGGTGCCGGACGACACCAGGCGCACCTGCTCGACCGGGGCGATCCGCGCCACGATCTCCTCGGCCAGCTCGACCTCGCCGGCACCGGGCGTCCCGAAGGACGTCCCGCGGGCGACCGCCTCCTGGACCGCGGCGATCACCTCGGGGTGCGCGTGGCCGAGGATCATCGGCCCCCACGAGCACACCAGGTCGACATATTCCCGGCCATCGGCATCAGTGAGGTATGGACCGGTACCGGACACCATGAACCGGGGCGTACCGCCCACGGCTCGGAACGCCCGCACCGGAGAATTCACGCCGCCCGGCGTCACCACGGACGCGCGGTCGAACAGCGACTGCGAAACAGGGGCTTCATACGGAAAAGACACTGTGATCCTGACCTGCATATACGGGGGAGGAGGGCGGCGGCGCACGGACACGGCCCGGCTGACTGCGGTACGGGAATCGCCCCGCGGACCACCCGGCCCGTCACGCGATTCCGCTTCATTCCCTCTTGGTTTCTTTTTTCGTTCCTCTCGCTCTCGACCGGGCGTCAGCCCCCGCGCGTCTGCGAAACTGGGGCGTCGTACGAGTAAGTCACGCAAGCAATGGTCTCAGAGGCGCACGGGGGCGTGCGGCCGGGCGTTTCACGCGCCGGCAACGGGGGAGGTCTCTGAGACGATGATCGGGTTGCGCGGCTGGGGCTGCGAGTGGTCGGGTGGAGATATGCATCGCGGTGGCGAACTGGGCGAGGGAACCAATGACCGGGGTCCCGAGCGCGCCCAGCGCGGCCGTCACCGGCGCGAGGGCTCCGAGAACGTCAGCGACGACCCGCCCAAGAGCACCGAGAGCATTACGGGCGGGGAAACCAGGGGCGGCCGCATGGGGGTGACGTACAAATACTTCGGCGCACCCAATGGCGCCACGGCTGCCCGAGTCCCGATCTCGATGCGTCCCGAGGAACTCGGCGGTGACGAGCTCGGCATGGGCGGCATGTTCACCAAGATCAAGCCGGAGACCATGGCCGCCATGGTCCTCACCGGTATAGAGGGCATACCGCTGCACAAGGTCCCCCCGCTGGAACTGGTCGTCCTCCACCCCGACTACGCCGTCGTGAAGCTCCCCATGACCGTGGTCGACCCGCTGCGCGGCGTCGGCGAGGAGTCCGTCGGCGCGGCCGCCTTCATCTGGTCCACCGTCCCCGACCGCGGCGGCCCGCGCGACGCCTTCAGCGTCTACCAGCTCCTCCACGAGTGGCAGGACTTCTCCCACCGGCTCCACGAGGCGGGCCATCAGGCGTACTGCCTGGTGTGGCCGTAGCGAAGCCGACCGCCGCGGCCCGGGCGGCGCAGCGCCGCGGGCCGATGCCGGGCCGCGGGCCCACCCACCCCGCGGGTCGGCTCACCATGTCGGCCGGGCCGAGACGCCGCCGTCCACGACGAGGTCATGGCCGGTGATCCACGAGGCCATCGGCGAGGCGAGGAAGACACAGGCGTCGCCGACGTCCTCCGGGCGCCCCAACCGCCCGGTGGGGGCCGCCTGTTGCCAGCGGCGCACCCCCTCGGGCCAGTCGTCGGCCAGGCCGGGCCGGGCGATCAGCCCCGGCGAGACGCTGTTGACGCGGATCCCGTACGGCCCGTACTCCAGCGCCGCGGACCGGGCGTGCATCACCACCGCCGCCTTGGCCGCGCAGTAGTGGGCGTGCCGTGGCGCCGGGCGGTCCGCCTCGATCGAGGCGATATGGGTCACCGACCCGCCGCCGGACCCGCGCATCACCGCCGCCGCGGCCTGGGTGCAGGCGAAGACGCTGTGCACGTCGGGGTCGGCGACGGCCCGCCAGTCGGCCAGCGACATCCCGGCCAGCTCCTGGGTGGGCTGCACGCCCGCGTTGTTGACCAGCGCGGTCAGCCGCCCCCGCCAGCCGGCCGCCTCCGCGACCAGCCGATGGCACTCCTCCTCCACGGCCAGATCGGCGCGCAGCGCGAGCGCGTTCCGGCCGCTCCGCTCGATCTCGTCGACCAGCGCCCGCGCGGCCTCGCTCCCCGTGCGGTAGTGCACCACCACATCCGCCCCGGCCGCGGCGAACCGCATCGCGATCCCCCGACCGATCCCGCCCGACGCCCCGGTGACGAGCACGACGTGACCGGTGAGGTCGGGGAGGACGTCGACCGGGGCTGCCGCCCCGTACGCGGGGGCCGTGCCCGACGGCCCGGTTGGGGAGCCCGTCCGGCCGAATCGGCCCTGTGCGCCGGCCCGTTCGGAAGCACCCACCGCTCCCCCGGCGTTCGGCTCATGAGGGGTCCGCACCACTGTCATGCCCGGCTCAGCGCCCCGATCCGCACCGCCTCCTGGGGGAACCGCGCGGCCAGCGCCCCCGCCTCCCCGTGCTCATAGTCCGCGAAGGTGAAGCCGGGCGCCATCGTGCAGCCGAAGAGCGTCCAGGACCCGCCGGCGGCGACCTCGGCGGCCATCCAGGTGCCGGCCGGCACCGTGAACTGCACATGCTGCCCACCCAGGACATCCGGGCCGAGGACGACCGTGCGGGCCGCACCGCCGGCACCGCCGCCCGCACCGCCCGCGTCGCCGGCCTCGGAGAGCAGGAGCAGAGCGAGCGGATCACCCCCGTAGAAGTGCCAGATCTCGTCGGTCGGCAGCCGGTGCAGCGCGGCGTAGACGCCCGGCTCGGCGGTCAGCAGCATCACGATCGCCGACCCCTCCGGTCGTCCGTCCGGCCGCTGCGGCCCCGCCCACGTACGCCGGCACCAGCCGCCTTCACGGGGCAACCGGGTCAGCCCGTAGAACGCGACCAACTCCTGTGGGAGTCGGTCGTGGGGCATCGCGGGGTGCTCGTCCATCCGTCTGGCCGCCTTCCGCTCGTCCACCGTGCCGAGAGGGTGCTCGCCGGTCCACCGGCCGCCGGCCCGTGGCCGGTTGCCGCCTCACCCTAGGGGCGACGGGGGCGCAGGACGGGGAACGAGCGGCACAATCGGGCCATGTCTGATCCCGCCGCCACCTCCCCGGGTCCCGTTGCGGACACCAACTCCCCTTCTCCTCCTGCCCGTTCCGGCGTCGCCTCCGATGACGCGGCCCCCTGGGACACCGTCGCCGCGCTCGTCGGCTGGCTCGACCGGGAGAGTGCGCTGCCGGCGGAGCAGGAGCGGCTGCTGCGCATCCTGAAGCTCTCGGAGGAGGCGGGCGAGGTGGCCCAGGCCGTCATCGGGGCCGTCGGCCAGAATCCGCGCAAGGGGCACAGCCACAGCTGGGAGGACGTCCATGCGGAGCTGTGCGATGTCATCGTGACGGCGATGGTGGCCCTGCGGACGCTGACGCCCGAGGCGCGGCGGGTCTTCGACGGCCATCTGCGGCGGATCGCCGGACGGTCGCTGGGGGCGGCGACGAAGCCGTCCTGAGCCGTCGCCCGGCCGCGTCCGGGCCGGGACCGGTTCCGGGTCCGGGTCCGGGTCCGGGTCCGGGTCCGGGTCCGGGTCCGGCAGCACGATCGCCCTCCCCGCTCCGGCCGCGGCTCGCCCCTTGCGCCCCGGCGAAGAGATATGAACCACCGGCGGCCGGGCCCGGGGCGTCCCCGCCCCGCCCCGTCCTCGCCCGGACCCGCTCGTCTCCTTACGCTGAACGGCATGCTCATCGCTCGTTCCGCCGCCCTGTTCGTCGTCGCCGCGCTCTTCGAGATCGGCGGTGCCTGGCTGGTGTGGCAAGGGGTGCGGGAACACCGGGGCTGGGCGTGGATCGGCGCCGGGGTGATCGCCCTGGGGGTCTACGGCTTCGTGGCCACGCTCCAACCGGACGCCGAGTTCGGTCGGATCCTCGCCGCGTACGGCGGGGTGTTCGTCGCCGGGTCGCTGGCCTGGGGCATGGTCGCGGACGGCTACCGCCCCGACCGCTGGGACGTCATCGGCGCGCTGATCTGCCTGGCCGGCATGGCCGTGATCATGTACGCACCGCGCGGCCGCTGATCCGACCGGCCGCGGCTCGCCCCCTTCACGCTCCGGCACCGCCCGACCCCGGCGCCCCTCCGCCCGTCAACCCGCCAATCCCCACTGCATATCCTGGCCACGCACCACTCGAACCACCCGGACCACCCACAGCGGCCGCACCACCCGAACCATCCGCACCACTCACAGCAGCCGCACTACCCGCACCACTCACAGCAGTCGCACCACCCGGACCGCCGCTCACGAACCACACCGGGATTCACGCACCGCACCACGGTGCACGGCCCCGGTTCACGGACCTGGTCACCGACCCGGTTCACCGCCCGCACAAGGCTTCACGAGCCGCACCACGGCTCGCCGTTCGCACACGCACCGTGCAGAGGGAGCGCACCATGACCGCCGATTCCGCCGGCATCCGTACCGCCGTCGTCACCGGAGCGAGCAGCGGCATCGGCGCCGCGACCGCACGGGCGCTGGCCTCCGCCGGCTACCGCGTCGTGCTCACCGCCCGCCGCAAGGACCGCATCGAGGCCCTCGCCGACACGTTGCCGCACGCCGAGGCGTACGCGCTCGACGTCACCGACCGTGCCGCCGTCGACGCCTTCGCGCGCTCCCTCGACCGCTTCCCCTCCGTCGACGTACTGGTCAACAACGCCGGCGGCGCCCTCGGTGCGGAGCCCGTCGCCACCGGTGACCCGGCCGACTGGCGCGCGATGTACGAGGTCAATGTGCTCGGCGTGCTGCACATGACGCAGGCGCTGCTGCCCGCGCTGACCGCCTCCGGCGACGGCACCGTCGTCGTCCTGTCCTCCACCGCCGGGCACGCGACGTACGAGGGCGGCGGCGGTTATGTGGCCGCCAAGCACGGTGCGCATGTCCTCGCCGAGACGCTCCGCCTGGAGCTGTGCGGCGAGCCGGTACGGGTCATCGAGGTGGCGCCCGGCATGGTCAGGACCGAGGAGTTCGCGACCACCCGCTTCCGCGGCGACTCCGACAAGGCCGCCAAGGTCTACGCGGGCGTGGAGGCCCCGCTCACCGCGGAGGACGTCGCCGACACCGTCGCCTGGGCGATCACCCGTCCCCCGCACGTCAACATCGACCTGCTCGTCGTCCGCCCCCGGGCGCAGGCGTCCAACACCAAGGTGCACCGCAGCAGTTGAGCGGCGCGGCAGCAGAGACGACGGCGGGGTGCCGGGTCGGCCGTCGACGGCCGACCCGGCACCCCGCCCCGCTCACCCCTTGACGCAGACGACCTGCTTGAGCTTGGCGACGACCTCCACGAGGTCCCGCTGCTGCTCCATGACCTTCTCGATCGGCTTGTAGGCGCCGGGGATCTCGTCGACGACGCCGGAGTCCTTACGGCACTCCACGCCCCGCGTCTGCTCCTCCAGGTCACGCGTGGAGAAGCGCTTCTTCGCGGCGTTCCGGCTCATCTTGCGGCCGGCGCCGTGCGAGGCGGAGTTGAAGGACGCCGCGTTCCCCAAGCCCCGGACGATGTACGAGCCGGTGCCCATCGAGCCCGGGATGATCCCGTAGTCGCCGCTGCCGGCCCGGATCGCGCCCTTACGGGTCACCAGCAGTTCCACGCCCTCGTAGGTCTCCTCCGCCACGTAGTTGTGGTGGCAGGAGATCACCGGCTCGAAGACCGGCCGGGCCTTGTGGAATTCCTTGCGGACGACGTCCTGGTACAGGGCCATCATCACGTCCCGGTTGTGCCGGGCGTACTCCTGCGCCCAGAAGAGGTCGTTGCGGTACGCCGCCATCTGCGGGGTGTCCGCGATGAAGACGGCGAGGTCGCGGTCGACCAGCCCCTGGTTGTGCGGCAGCTTCCGGGCCTGCTCGATGTGGTACTCGGCGAGCTCCTTGCCGATGTTGCGGGAGCCGGAGTGCAGCATCAGCCAGACCGAGCCGGTCTCGTCGAGGCAGAACTCGATGAAGTGGTTGCCGGACCCCAGCGAACCCATCTGCTTGGCGGCCCGCTCGTGCCGGAACTTGACCGCCTCGGCCACCCCGTCGAAGCGGCCCCAGAAGTCGTCCCAGCCGGCGGCGGGGAAGCCGTGGATCCGGCGCGGGTCCACGGGATCGTCGTGCATCCCCCGGCCGACCGGAATCACCTGCTCGATGCGGGAGCGCAGACGGGAGAGGTCGGCGGGCAGGTCGTCGGCGGTGAGCGAGGTCTTGACCGCGCTCATGCCGCAGCCGATGTCCACGCCGACGGCGGCCGGGCAGACCGCCCCGCGCATCGCGATGACCGAGCCGACGGTGGCCCCCTTGCCGAAATGCACGTCCGGCATCACGGCCAGCCCCTGGATCCACGGAAGCGTGGCGACGTTGCGCAGTTGCTGCATCGCGACGCCCTCGACCGTGGCCGGGTCGGCCCACATCCGGATCGGCACCTGGGCGCCGGGCACTTCGGTGTACGACATATCTAACCCATTCCCCCGAAAAGCTGAAAAACGCAAAAGCCGGACAATGCGCCTGATCATGGACGGCGAACCGGCGTTCACGGCGAGACGTGCGGTAGACATTGTGTCCAGCTGCCGCCATCCGGCGGCAACCGCATTTCCGCAGGGAAGGAGCCGCGAACGATGCCGCGCAAGTCGTTCGTACCCGGTGCCGCACTGCTGGTCACCGCGGCCCTGGCCGCCGGTCTCACCGGCTGCTCCAGCGGCTCCACCACCGGCACCGGCAGCAGCGACGGCAAGGGCGGCGACACCACCGCCGCCAGCCAGTCCGCCCAGCCCGGCCGCTACCAGACCCTGCCGGAGGCCTGTGGCCTGCCCTCCCGCGGCACCCTGCGCGACATGCTGCCCGGCGACGGCCAGCCGCTGTCCCCGGCGGACGCACGGAAGATCTACGCCGGCCGGGCCGACGTCACCTACGACACCGATCGCCGGGTCGGCTGCCAGTGGACGCGGGAGACCACCGAGGGCACCCGCCACCTCACGCTCGACATCCAGCGCGCGGTCTCGTACAACGCCGCGGTCAGCGACGACGACCGGGCGCAGGAGATCTACCTCGGCAAGGAGCAGGCCGCCAAGATCCCGTCCGACGGCTCCGGCTCCCCCTCGGCCTCGGCCAGCCCGAAGGACCAGCCGAAGGGCAAGCCCACGGACCAGCCGAAGCCGACGGCCAGCGCCACGGGCCAGGGCGACGGCAAGGACGCCGACGCGGGCGGCAAGAAGACGGACGGCGACGCCACCCCGGCGACCCCGACCCCGTCGGCCTCCCCGTCGACCTCCCCGTCCGGGACGCCCTCCGACCCCGCCACGGGCCCCGGCAGCCCGCTCGCCCCGCGCGTCCTGGACGGACTCGGCGACGCGGCCTTCCTCAACGACCAGCTGATCACCACGGACTCCGGTGTGCACCGCGACATCACTGTGGTCTTTCGCACGTCGAACGTCATCGTGACGCTCACCTACGACCAGTGGTCCACCGACAAGACGCAGCTGCCGGAAAGCCAGGAACTGCAGGACAAGGCCCGTTCGTTGGCCGGCGAACTCGCCGACAGCCTCAGCGAATAAGCCCGCTATGGACCGATATCCCGGAAAGGGATAAATGCCCGAGACTGCCCCATTCATCCAACTTTCCAGTTGTGACGAACCGGGCAGTCGCCTCGCTCCGCCGCGTACCGTGCCCTAGGACCCGCCCCGACCCCGGGGCCGGGCCACCACACGCCACAAGGGTCCGCACCGACTCGACGACGACGAACAGCGAAGGAACCATGCACCGATCAGCCAAGCGACTCGCCGGCCTCCTCACCTGCGCAGCAGTACCGATGCTGCTCGTCGCCGGGTGCTCCGGCTCGGACAGCAAGAGCTCCGGTGACAGCACTCCCTCCGGCTCGTCCAGCGCCGCCGCCAGCACCGCGCCGTCGCCGACCGTCGCCGCCGCGAAGTTCAAGAAGCTGCCGAACCCGTGCACGGCGTTCTCCAAGGACACCATCGACAAGCTGCTGCCCAAGGTGAAGGACGCGGCCGGCTCGCAGGGCAAGTCCACCGACCCGACCGTCCGCGGCGCCTGCTCCTGGACCAGCTCGGACGAACAGGGCGTCGACGGCACCCAGTTCCGCTGGCTGGACGTCGCCTTCCAGCGCTACGACTCCGACCCGAGCGTCGGCTCGGGCGAGAAGCGCGCCACGGACTTCTACACCCAGCAGATCAACGACGCCAAGGGCACCCAGGGCGCCAAGAAGGTCGCCACCGTGGCGACCGCGGGCACCGGTGACGCGGCCACCGCCATCACCTACGACATCGCGAAGGAGGGCAACGACTTCAAGAACACGACGATCGTTGCCCGCACCGCCAACATCGTCGTCACCGTCAACTACAACGGCGCGGGGATGGCCGGCGCCGACGACCCCAACGGCAACGACCTGCTGAAGGCCGCCCAGGCCGCCACCAAGGAAGCCGTCACCGCCGCCACCAAGGCCAACAACGCCTGACCTCCCCCGGGAACACCGGCCGGCGGCACCGCCCCGGCCCTCCCCGGCTCGGCGTGAACGGGTGTGCAACGCTAGGGCCCCGATTCGTCGAGTCCGGGGAGGGACCGCGGGTGTCCGCGACACAGACCGCGCAGTTGACCCGTACGCACCGCGTCCTGATCGGCGTGGTCATCGCCGGCGCGGCCCTGATCGCGGCGATCGGCTTCACCGGCTCCTACGCGGCGGTCCGCGCCCTGGCCGAGAAGAAGGGCTTCGGCGCCTTCTCGGTCGTCTTCCCGATCGGCATCGACGCCGGCATCGTGGTCCTGCTCGCGCTGTTCCCTGTCAAGTTCTTCTGTTCAGATTCTCACCTTGCGTCTCAAGTTCCGTGATCAGCGTTGCCGGACCATGGGCGCCATCCGTGACGGAACTGGAGGCGTGGCTCATGGGTGGTTTGACCAGCTGATGGGATGCACCTGCCCGATTAGTGATCACTGGTGCCATGTGGGACCGGATCGAGCCGCTGATGCCGGCTGATCCGGTTCGCGGGATGGCGGTGGGCCGATCACCGAATCACGTTCAGGGCCACCATGTGGAATTACGGCACCAACTCGCCCCGGGCCAGTCCAGCCCGGCAAACTCGGCCCGTTCCAGACCTGGCCACACCCATCAACAAACTCGCGATCGCCTACCAGGCCGCACTCCACCCTCGTCTGGGCACGACGCTATCCAAGGAGAGGAAACCTAGTTTCCCACCACACGGCGGACCTGGATCGACGGATCTGGTCGACTCGCGACAGGCACAGCACATCGTGCGCGCGGCAGCGCATCGGCGAAAGTCCACAATCGGCTCGCTGAAGCGCTAGCATCTCATCACTCTTTTCACTCTACGTATCAGAGGCCTCCCGTACCGTGACCACCACGCCGTTATCTGCGTATCCGGATCCGTGCACTCGAGAAACCATCGACCGCTTGGTCGCGGCTGCCCTCGCCACCGATGGGGTCAACGCCCCCCGTGAGGCGCTTGCCGCGGCATTCGCCTACGTCGCCGAGCCGATCGAGGACCTCGTCAGCGTCGAGGGAGTGCCTGAACGCATTCGCCCCGATCGCCTGCGCTCCGTGGACGGAGACGGCGAAACGGCCCTGGAGCTGTCTGTACGGCTGTTCGGATGTGCCGGCAGCACCTGGGAACGCAACGAACGCGATAACTCAAGCTGGAACTCTCCCGCCGACCCGGCTTCGGGCACCGCCGAGTGGATGCTCCCGCCGGCCGAGGTCTGGCATGACTCCAACGGAAGACCGGCGGCCGCGCTGAGCGTCACGATGCCGAGTGTGGATCACGTCGGCGAGGTAATCCGCCGCGCCTCAAAACTGCTCAGTACAGGCGACGGCCGCCGCCGCTATGACCTGACCAACGACCTCAAGGTGAACGGGCAGAAGGTACCCTGCGTGATGGTCGCGCAGGTCTACCGCACACCTGAGGGTGATTTCTGGGCCTGGCCCACTGTAAAGGGCAACAACCGGACGAAGTCGCGCCACCGCATCCTTAAGACCGACCAAGCGACGCTCCTCACGGCGCCGGACGTGACCGCCGCCCTTCAGCAGTGGGCGGCTGAGCGCACCGCCGAACTGAAGCACGCCGATTCGGACGAGCATCCGGCGCGACTCGCGCTCCAGGTCGCTGTCATGGATGCCAAGCTCATCGTCGGATGCACCAAACCGGAAGTCCTGCTCCAGGTCGCGCAGGCCGGGAACCGGCGCGATCACGTACACGCGAACCTAGACTTCACACCGAACGACCAGGCACGCGCGATCGGCCGTCATGTGTTGGCGAAGTACCGAGAGGCCGGGCTCATCGACAACACCATGTTCGGTGTGCTCACTGGAGACCTGCCGATCACGCGACTGCCCGAGTGTACGCCGGAGGCGGGTGTTTGTGAGCAGCGTGACCTGCGCTGCATGCTGTTGCTCACCGAGTTTTTCCCGGCCAGAGGGGACCGCCGACGATCTCTGATCCGCAAGGCGATGGCTGAGCCTGAGGGCGAGGCCCTGAACTCACAGCACACGGTCGAGCGGCTGCGCGCCTACTCCGCACTGTGCTCGGCGAGCTGGCCGGAAGCGTGGAACCCGCGCGTGGACGACGCCACTGTTGGGGTCATCAGCGCCCGCGACGGCATTGTCCTCAGCGGTATGAACGCCGTCCAGTTGCTCGCCATCGCGGACAAGAATGACGCAGCTTTCGACGAGCTGATCCGCTACCGAGCACCGCAGTGGCTGACCGCGTTCAAACTCGCCGACGCCGATCGCGGCTCCATGGGCGCCCAAGCCAACCGCGGCGCGGACGACGAACCAGGCCGCAGCACCCGGACCCGGCGCGGCATCCCGGCCGCGCTCACCGCCATGAACGCCCGGCGGATACAGGCGGTTGGGCTACTTCGCGAGATGGCAGCCGCGATGGAAGAGGGCCGCCGCCCACTACGCGTCGATGCCTTCGGGAATGTCGACACATCTGGCGGGGCCGCCGACCAGGTGTGGTTCGACTACGCCTTCCCCAGGGTTAGGGGCCGCCTACCTCGGGCCCCGCACACCGCTCCTGCGGCTCTGCCAAGGCAGAGTCAGCAGCCGCTGTTCCACGCGCCGCCACCGCCCAGTGACCGCGAGCTCGCCGACACAAAGAAGGCAGGCGTCCGCGCCATGCTGAATCAGATGGACGTGCTCACGAAGGACCTCACGGCGTTTATCGATGCAGCACACAGTCATGCCGCCGCAGCCGGAATGAGCCCAACGTGGGAAGCCAACGAGTCCGACCGTCTCAACGTTCAGGCAGGAAACATCATTGAGAGCCTGCGGCATGCCGTCGAGAGCACTCGGCCGTTCGACGAGTGACATCGCGGCAAGGTTCTGTCGCCTTATGTACGAACGACGGTCCGAAGTACTCGTGGCCCCTCCCATAGTCAGGTCTGAAACGCACCATCCCATACGGCACTGACAACCGCTGCCTACGGCTTCACCCACCCACAGATCGCGAGCGCGGCTAGATCGAGCAGGGCCGGTTCGGGGGCGCGACGCCATCTCGATGTACCGGCCGGCCGTCGTCAGGTCTGCGATGGCGTCACCAGACGCCAAATTCAGCATGTCGCAGCATGTCTAGGGCGTCTGTTACTGATTTCCTGAGTACCACATTGCTATACCCCAATAGAATCTTGTCCCCCGCCATCAATTCCACTAGATCCCCGGTTGTAGGCGCATCTTCTCCATGTTCCGAGGAATGCATGTACACCAAGATTGCCTCCATTGCGGTTGCTCGCTGGATCGTCGGGTCGCCAGCGATAAATTTCCTTATGCTCCTGATCCAGGTGAGTAGGATCGAGAGGACATCATCTAGCGGGGAGTCGCGTTTCTGAACGCCGAGCGCCTTGGCCTTCAGTAGTAGGCGCAGCAGTGAATCGCACCGCGACTCGAATTCTTTAGGGTATTCGACTTTCTTTGACCAGTCGGCGAGATGAAGAAACGGCACCTCGCTCACGGTGCGACAGAAGTCGTCCAGTAGGGTATTCCCCTCTGCGTATATATCAAGGACCAGCTCATGGCGGACCCTATCCAGCCCGCCTGTCGCTCCGAAAACGATATGCTCAGCGTTGTACTGGTTTCCTGTGACGCTTTGTCGGCTCTGATTGAAACTTGCTTCAGCCACTCAAGCCCCCGGCAATCTGGCCGACGGTTGCTGCCAGTGTCGCCAACCCAACAGAATCTGCGAGCCAAGCACGTGCACGCTCAAGGCGCCGCGTTGCGGTAGCGGTGTCGCCTGTCTCCAGGTCTTGACGGGCCGCAATTAGCTCGTCTCGCCCTAGTTGGTCAAGCTGGGAGTCCTCTGCGCACGCGACATCGATGACCTCGTCCAGCTGTTCACGAGCTGCTTCCAGGGTGATGCGTTCTGTCCTGTACTGGACCTGATTGATGGTCTCGGCGTTGTTCTGGCCGCCGTAAACGGTCTGGTTCTGCTGGTTGAAGGTCGCCATGGGCCGAGACTATTGCCAGTCCCCGGTGCGTGTTGGCTGTCTCTCGCATCTCTGCACATAGAAGGAGCCGTTTCCAACCTGACTGGTGGTTGGACGGGCGACCCCGGCGGTGGGGCCGTCGTTCAAGTCCCGTCCGCAAGGCTGCGGGACTGCTCCGCGAGACGAGCGGGCTGTGCTCACGGCGGTGGTGTACGTCCTGACCAGCGGCTGTTCCTGGCGGCATCTGCCGGAGACGTTCGGCGTCTCGCCCGCCACCGCGCACCGCCGGTTCATTGTGTGGACGAGAGCGGGGCTGTGGCGGCGGCTGCACCGGGCGGTCCTGGACGAACTCGGAGCCCGGGGCGAGCTGGACTGGACCTCCGCGATCGTCGACGCGGCGTCGGTGCGGGCGAAAAGGGGGGGGGCTCGCTGACCGGGCCGAACCCGGTCTATCGCGCCAAGAAGGGCAGCAAGCTGCACGTGCTGTCCGAGGCCCAGGGCATCCCGCTGGCCGTCGCTGTGTCCGCGGCGAACACCCACGACCGCCTCGCCCTCAAGCCACTGATCCGCGGGATAACCGCCATCCGCTCCGCCGCGGACCACGCCGACGCCGCCCCGGCAAGCTTCGCGCCGCCAAGGCGTACTTCTCCGCCGACCACCTCGCCTGGCTGCGTGAACGCGGCCTCATTCCGCGTATCGCCCGCCCGGGCATCGAGTCGAGCGAACGGCTCGGCCGGCACCGCTGGAAGATCGCGCGGTCGATCGCCTGGCTGTTCGGCTACCGCCGCCTCACCGTCCGATACGAGCGGAAGGGCTCACACTTCCTCACCTTCCTCGGCCTCGCAGCCGCTCTCACCTGCTACAAGAAGCTGGCAAAACGCACCACGTGAGACATCCTCTTAGTTAGCGCCCGGCCCAGATGAGGATGGCGGCGAGGTGGAGTGCGGCCTGGTAGGCGATCGCGAGTTCGGAACCGTCCGCTCCCGATCGTCGTGCGCCTGGGAAATCCCGGAGAGCTGCTTGGTCGTTGGCCTGAAACAGGTGACGCGCAGCGTCATTCGCTCTATCGGAGATGCCCTCCAACGCCACATCCATCCATGGGACTCGCGCATCTGTTCGCGCTCACAGATCCAGGCGGCTTCCCATCGCAGTGCCTCCTGATAGCTCAGTCCAGGGTTGTCCAACGTCCACAGCCACATTCGCCGCGCCATGCGCGGTGCCAGGAGGAAATGGATACCCCGGACCGGGTTCTTCCATAGCATCACACTTCACTCCTGACGTAAAAATCACCTGCCCGTTCAGGCTAGTGGCGGCCCAGCCTGCGTATTCCGCACACTGCCGCTCTCCCCCACCTGCCCTACCTCCGGCCTATGCATTCCCAGATGGTCCAAGGTGCGGTTCATGACCTGGAGTGCCAGCGACAGGGACTCCTTATCTTCAATCACGTTGAACACTTCCTCGATCTTTCGGCGGACGAGCAACTTCTCATTCGATGTCTGATCGATCCTCGCCGCGTGGAGCGTTTTCTGAAGCTCTTTGAAGGCCCCGAGAACGGAAACGACCTTCTGTTTGGGGTCGCCGGTCGCGAACTGGAGATCGGCATAGCGGCTGACCCACCAGACGGGACCGAGTACCGGGTCCGTGAGACGGTCAAGCAGCAGATCGAGTTCAACTGTTTCCCGCGCATGAGCTGACCGCAGGACCTCTTCTTCTGCAGCTCGCCGCAGCGCCGCCTCTCTTGTCGGCTTGGGGACTCGAATACGGACGTGTCCAACCACCCAGAGTCGCTGCTCATGATCCGAAAGCTCTTGGCCAAGCACAGAGTTCATCGCGTCCGCTGCCGCCGCACGATCCAGCAGTCGATATGTGCGGGCCACCCTCGTCAACTCTTCCCTCAGGAGGTAACGGGCCATTTCATCCGGGGCAAGGGGGCGAGGAGCAGGCGAGTCAGGATTCAGCCACCACCGGTAGCGAATAACGGCGCGATAGTGCAGTCCACGGTCCTTGCTTTCCAGAGATGCGGAGAAGGAGCGACGATCAGAGATTCGCCGCTCCTTCAGCCAGTCGAGAATCAGAATCATTATGTTCTGGGATCCGCCTCATTCGCGCCTTGCGGGTTCTGCTCGGCGGGTGTGGCTCCGGACGGCGCATCAGGAGTGCCATGCACCGTCTTGTAAGTCCGTTGGACCTCAGTGAAGAGGGCCACAATCAGAGCGTCCTTCAACGGCCCTTCCGCCTTAACGACGTCTCTGATCGGGGGGTTGACGATTCCGGTGGTGCGGCCGAGCGCAATGATGATTCCGACGACCGGGCTCTGCGGCAGTAGCCCATTTTCCGCCGCCTGCCGCCAACTGAGCAAGATCTGCTGAGTATGGAAGATGTCCTCGCTTTGCCCGATGACGTGCTGCCATCCTTCGAGCAGCCGCCGACGTATCGCGTCACCCGGCTCATCGGACTGCGTCAGCGCCACCGCGAGAGGTGAATTCTCCAACTGATCGGCCCTTGAGGGCGCATTGAAGACGTCATAGAAGACGCTCAGTTCCGTGCCAGTCGACTTGCCCGAGTTCGTGATCCACTTGACGACTGTGTCGGTCACGAGAGGGGCAAGGTCAGCGTCAGATGCCAGCACGCGCACGGCCTTGGTGGCGTCCTTCAGAGCTTCGTCAGAGCCGGGAGAGCTGAGGATGTAGCGTGCCCGAGTCAATGCCTGACTAGGGTATTCCTTCCCGAATGCACCCGAGCAGGCTCGGGCGACTGCGCGCTGGCGTGTCGGCTCCTTCTTTCCGACGGCCCATTTGGCCAACTCGGCTCTTGCCTGACTTCCCAGAGTGGCGTGTACAGCGAGATCAGAGAGGAGGTCTCCAACAAGATCCAGGTGCTGTTTATCGCCGTCGCGGAGCCACCCTGTTGCGAGGTCGAAGATGGGAGCGATGCCCACCGTCTCCGCGAGTTGCGTCAGCGCGGAAGCAAGGACCCCCAGGTGATCCTTGGCTGGGCCCTGGCTGATGTCCTGAAGCCACTGCGTCAGCACCTCTCGGCTCAACTGCGTGTGCTGCGTCCAGAGATACCGCCGGATGGCAGGCCCTTGAGACTCGTGGACGAGAGACGCGATGCCTGTGGCCCCGTCGAAGGACATACCTGCCGGTTCGAGTCGGCTCGGCGCGTCTGGCATCGCGAGGAGCCCGCCCTCGGGCATGGGGAGGTTGATCTTCGGCGCGGCAAGCAGAAGGTCAGCGCTGCTCAGCACCACCGCGGCGGGCGCCTTGTCGAGATAGGCGCCCGCGATTCGGACGCCTCGCGTTCTCACGCCATCTTCGCCGCCGCTGAACCAGTCACTCAGGTGGGCTTCCCAACCCTTGAACTCATCGAGTGCATCCTTGTCCTCGATGTCCTTGGCCTTCGCAATGATCGAAGCCAGCCGAGCCGCTTCATCAGGTGCGCAGTCTTCGGGCAGAAGGCCGCAGAACACACCTTCTTTGTTGTCGATCCAGTCGGAGCGATCCTGCGTCTTCTCGTCACTCTCCAAGTACCTCTTGACGATGTCATCGGGCTTGGGTCGTTCGATGTCCACCACGAGAATCTCGGGATGGGATCCGCCTGCTCGTGCCTGGGACCAGACTGTTTTCGTAGCCGTGATGACCATGTAACTGCCGGCCTTGCGCAGACCGGACGCGTAAGTCACGAGGTCGGTGTAGAAAGCGTCAGGGAGAGGCTGAGTGACGCCGCGCAGATTGAGAAGATACCCCGCGCCGCGCTCTTCCGGCAGGCAGGCCACATCCGGTTCGTCCCAGTCGGGCAACAGCTCAGACACCCGACTATTCGCAACGTTCGTGGCCGCCAGCAGCCGGAGCCCAGCCGACTTGCGGCCGTGTTCCTCGGGGGCGAGCAGGACCACGATGCGGACGTCCGCCGCACTCCCGAGGGCCAGTCGGACGGCCTGCGCAGCTCTGGCGAAATTGTCACCAGGGCTGACGAAGCGGTTCGCCGGCATCAGCTTGTCCGGGTCTACCGGGTGCGGCCGCAGGTGTCGTAGTCCGGTCAGGTAGTTCGTGATGTTGTTGTCTCGGCCAGCGATGTTCTGGTCGCCGAGGACGACATTGTCCGCGACGTCCTGCTTCACCGCAGAGTCAGCCGGAGTAGGGGTCGGCGACGACATCAGCGAGTGCCTCCAAGGTTGTTGTCCCGGCCTGCGGTGTTGATGTTGCCGAGGGCAAAGTTCCCCGTCACGGTCTGCTGTGAGACAACGGGGGTTTCAGCGCCCTGTGCCTTCAGTGCATCGATGAGTTCCTGGAGTGCCTCAGGCTGATCCTCACCAACACAGGTGGCGAGGATCTCCCGCACCGGCACCTGCACGGCTCCGGCCATGGCAGCCCGCTGTTCTGGTTCGATTGCCGCCACGGCCTGTTCCAACGTGTCAAGCCGAGCCAGCACTTCGGCTTCGCCGGCGGCGCCTTCGCCCCTGCGGCGTCGCCAAAGGCCCACGACGCGCTGGCGCGTGTACCCGTAAAGGTCAGTCCCCATCGTTCCCGCAACAGCGCCACTCGCTGCTGCAAGAATCTCAACTGGCGTCGACACGGCAATCCCCCTGTTCGTCAACCAGCTCGCCCCATAGCGCTGTTGAGCCTGCTGGTCCCCGTTCGTTACGTAACTGCGGATGATATGACCGTGGCGATCGGGCCGTCCCCTGAGCCCACACAGTGGCTGAATCCCATCTCGAGTTCGTGCGATGCATCGTCGCCAGATACGCGAGCCGCCTCGCCCCACGGCGCCGGAGGAAGCAGGGCTTGCCGAGCCGCGGTCGCTATCGCTTCTTGAAACGGAACAAGACTCGACGTCCCGAAGCGGGAATGACCAGGGTGGTCCCGTGGGCCGGGGCTCTCAGGCGGTCGGTGGGCGGATCGGCACGATGTTGTCAGGAATCAGGGCCGGTTCCGTCAGCGTGCCCTGCTCTTGGACGAGGACGGCGCTGGCGAGTGTGAGGGCGGTGACCTGGCGGCGGAGTTCCTCGATCTCAGCCTTCTGGTTCGAGATCGTCTTCCTGAGCTTGGTGACGGTTTCACGGAGCCGCTGCTCGGCCTCAGGCACCTGCTGGGTCTCGTTGCGGACGCGTTCGTAGAACTCGTTCTTCAGGTCTGCGTGCCGCTTCATGACGGCCATGCGGTGGACGTCGGCTTCGACGGCCAGAGCGGCGACGGTGAGGCTGCCGTTGGAGACGGTGGCCTGTCCAGCCAGGAGTCGGTCTATGGCCTCGCGGATACGGGTGCGCTCGTCCGCGTGCTGCTGAGTCATGTCAAGCCCTCAATGGTCTGGGCAGTGGTGTCATGGAGGGTGGCCGTCTCGCGGAGCCGGACGGCGTTGGCCCGCAGTTTCCGGGCGATGGGGCCGGGGGCATGGTCGGAGAGCTGGTCGATCTCGTCCGCTCTCGCACGCAGTTGGCGGGCATGGGTGTCGGTGCGGACCGTGTTGCCACAGCCGGATTTACAGGCGTATTGCTTCGGAGCGGTGGCACCCGGTTCGGGCTCACAGAGCGCGTTGTCGTGCTTGAACGCACAGATGAGGAACGCGTCGGGGTTGTCATAGAGGACAATGCCGTCCCGGGCCAGGAACGCAGTGGCTTTCTTCGCATAGGTCTTGGGGACGAGACGACCTTCGAAGCGGGGCGCTTGTCCGGCGGCGGTGACGGCTCGGCGGGCTGCAGGGCCGGAGATCTTCTCGCCGGCCGCGGTGCGGTCGCGAAAGCGGGCGGCGGTGTCGGCTGCGGCCAGGGCGGTCTCGACGTCGAGGACGCTGTGCAGGCCGCGGCGGCTGCGGGAACCGTAGCCGCTGGCGGTACGGGTATCCAGGACGGTGCGCATATGGCCGTACTGGATGGCCAGGGCGATCAGCCCGCCGGGGCGGCGGGCGACGTGCCAGGCCAGGGTGCGGCGGAACCGGGACATGCCGATCGCACCGTGCGGGTCCTCTGGGACAGCCTGACCGGGTAGCCCCTGGGCCTCGGCTTCGCGGTTTGCCCAGACGGTGAAGGACTCGATCCGCCGGTTCAGGGACGTTTTCCGGATCGCTCCTTGGTACTGCTTGCCGCCGGGGCGATGGACGTCGTGGTGAGCAGCGCTGAGGAGGAGCTCCCCCTCGGGGACCATGCGCTCCAGGACACGGATGGCGCGGACAACCGGGGCGATTGCGACCCAAGGGACTTCGCGTACCTCGCCGGCGGAGGCGTGGTTGCCGTTGTCGTCGAGGACGTTCTTGAAGTGGTGGCTGCGGATCAGGTGTCGGCCCGTCATGCCGTCGGTGGTCGGATCGGGGTCGGGGCAGCAGCCCGAGCGCAAGGCCTGGACTTCCTGGGGGCGCATGCCGGTGAGGTAGACGATCACGATGGCGGCGGCAGTGCCCAGGTGCTGCATCAGCATGGTGGCTTCGCCGAAGGAAATGTGTTCGCGCCAAGGTCTGCCCTCGATCTCTCCGGTGACCGGAGCATTCAGCGGGCAGGGAGCCGGGCGCTCCAGGACGAGGTCCTGGATGTTGTGCAGCTTGACGAGTCGCTCGATCTGGGCGTGGGTGGCCCCGGTGTGCGCTGCGACGTAGTCGCGTGCCAGGTAGAGCCTGCCCTTGACGTGAGCGGCGGGCAGCGGGGCTCCCGAGTTGACCAGCGGGAGCAAGTGCTCCTTGAGTGCGGTCCGACTCACCGAGGTGGCGGTGTTGCTCGCTGCCACGTCCATCAGGCGGCGCTGCTCGGCCCAGGCCGCCAGGATGTCGTCGGCGAAGTCGTCGACGAACCGCAGCGCCCAGATGAGCAGCGGGCCCAGGACCTGCGGGTCGAGCGGTTCGGTCGAATTCTCCACGTTGTCCGCGCCGTCGGCGGCGGGAAGGTAGTCGTCGATGCCCTCGGTCTCCCACGGCGGGCAGCTGATGCCTGCGGGGCTGGCGCTGAGCTGGTCGTACACCCATAGGTCCGTGAAGTAGCCGAAGACCATCTCGGCGTATATCCGGCTGATGCCCTCGTCCCGGCGCTCGCCCGCGTAGGCCCGCCACTGGTCCTCGGTGCAGTCCGCAAGGCGGGTGATGCCCCGCTGGTGCAGCCAGCGGGCCAGCCGGAACCACTCGTAGTACTTCTGCATCATGGTCGGGGCCGAGCCCCGGCCCCGGGCCGAGAGGCCCTTGGTGCGGAGGAAGGTGGGTCTCCGCTCGCCGTTGATCAGTGCCCAGACCACGAGCTTCACCTCGTCCCGCAAGGATGCCGGGCAGTTCTTCCAGTGGATTGCGATCAGGGAGGTGCCCGGATTGTCGATGAGTGGGGCCAGGGACCAGACAGGGTCGTGGTAGCGGGAGTTGGGGTGGGTGTTGCCGGGGCTGATCCACTGAGACAGCACGACGGGGCTGTCCGGGGTAGGCGTCGGCAGGATGTACGGGTCGACTTCGTTGGCGAGAGCGCTGGTCACGGTGCGAGGTCTCCCTTCATCAGGAGGTGGACGAGGGCGGAGTCGTCGCTACCGGCACGAGCCCGGGCGGCATCCCAGGCTGCGGCGCCTACTCTGTCGCGCAGGTCCTCCAGGCGCAGCGAGTGGTCCAGCCACCGTTCATTCCACGCGCTGTCGTCCAGTACAGAGCGCAGGCTTGCGATCTGCTGTTGCAGGAGCGCGAGGCGGGGGTGATGTCCGGGGTGGACGTAGGCGTTCTTACAGGCCAGGCAGAGCATGAAGTCAGCTCCGCAGCCACCTTCCGGCGTAGGCCACGGGCTGCTCGTCTCGTCCTCGCAGTCCGCCGTCGCGGTCTGATCGTGGGCGGGGTCCGGGGCGTCAGCGAGATGCCCGCCGAAGACCACGGTCTCAGCCTGTTCCAGGGCTTCCTCGGCTCCGTCCGCGAAGACGCTCCGTGAGGCGCGCTGAACGTTCGCGTCGGGCAGGATGTAGACACGTTCGTTGGTGCTCTGGGAGTGCTGCCGGGGGCGGCCCTCGCGAGTCACCGTCGTGCGGCGTACGCGTTGGAAGGGCGAGCCGCCCAGGTCGTGCGCCTGCTGCCAGCGCTGTGCGTCGTTGTAGGCGATGCCGAAGGACAAGGGGCCCACCGGGCGCGGACGCTCGGTGTCCTGGTGCCGGTGGGCGGCCTTAGCCGGGGCGTATAGGCGCGCGACCATCAGCAGGTCTGTGCCTGGTCTCAGACGGGCGGCCAGGTCACGGCCGTGCGCGGTGGTCTCCAGCGCCTGCGTGATCAGCCTTCCGGGGGAGTCGGCGCCGGAGTCGGTGATGTTCTCGGTGGAGAACCACCTCCCCCGGCCCGCACGGTGCTTCTCCACCTGAACCTGGTAGGTGATCGAGGTCTTCTCCCCCATGGACGGGCCTGCGGTGGGAGCGGGCATCCGGTCGTAGATCTTGAGGTTCCAGGCGAACCGGTCGGAGAGGAGGACGGCCAGCGCCGTCAGTTCCAAGCGCGACAAGAACAACCGGCCCCAGGTCTGTTCAGGACCAGCGCCACCGAGGAGGTTGCGGTGGTCCACGTGGGGCTGGCCGCTCGGCAGAATGCTGCGCGGGACATCTCCCGTTCGCGCGAGATGGTTCAGGACTTCCCCGAGCCGCCAGTCCCGGCTGCCTTCCTCCGGTTCTCCCGCACGCCACGCCCTCAGCAGGCGGGTGTTCTCCTCAATCCGCAGTCGCGCCGTCCTGAACTGCCGCTGCGCGGCCAGGACGACGCGCTTGCGTTCGTCGTCCTCGTAGGACTGCTTGCTGGGCTTCGCGGTGGGGAAGCGCCGCAGCAGCTCCTCCGTCACGGGCCCGCCGGCGAATCGCGGGTCCTGCTGCAGCAGAAGGCGCACCGTGCTCAGCACGGCCTTGCCGGTAACGGTACTCACGTGCCGGGCGCGCCAGCGCTTGAGCACCGCCACAGTCACACCGTCCAGATCCTCCGGAGTGTTCTCGAGCTCGGACAGGAACGTGGCGAAGGTCATCAGCCTGGACCAGCAGGTCTTGGCGGTGTCATGGCTGGTCCAGGCCCTCGACCGAGCCGCGTACAACCGGGCCATCGAGCGCTGCATGGGCTCGGGGAGCGGCAGCTCGGAGAAGTCGAACTCCTTCGCATAGCCCGCCTTGTTGACCACGGTGACCACCAGACCGTCCGACGCCAGAGGCGATTCGATGTGGTGATCTACCGGAGGAAGCCCAGCCCGGCGCCCACGTCGGCTCACGACGCCTCCCCGAGGAGAGTGCCGATGTCCTGGATACCCGCCGACTCACGTGCGAGCCGTGCGAAGACGTCGTCCAGGTTTCCGCGTTCCTCGTCCTGCTCGTCGCTGTTCTCGGCGGCGGCGAGGATCGACTCCAGCTGCAGGTGCGCGACGGGCGCCAGGTAGTGCCGCTTCGTCGTCTCCACGTCCGCGTGCCCCAGCAGCGTCTTCACCAGCCACCACGGGTCACCGAAGAGCAACGCGAAGTCCCGCCGGTCCTTCTGCGAGAGCCCGTAGCGGTTCTCCATCAACTCGTTCAGCACCACCAGCATGTAGAGCGCGTACGAGTGCCGGGCGGAGTGCGGCGTCGCGTACGGGCTCTTGCCGCGTACCTCCGCCAGCCGAAATCCACGCCCCAATTGCCGTTCCCCGGGCGTAAGCAGGACCTCTTCGCAGCGCACGTTCGCGGACCGGAAAACGCCATTCCAACGGTCCGGGGCCATCGGCAGGCCTTGCTCGGACAGCCACAGCCAGGCCGGCTCCGGCCCGTCTGGCCCTTCCATGAACAGCCACTGCCGCTCGCGCCACCCCAGCCGACCCAGCTCCCGGCGGCCGATGACACCGTCCTGGTCCACCCACTCCACCATCGGCTTCAGCCCGCGCGTCACCTTCGTGACCAGCCGCATCACTGGCAGGCGCTCGTAGCGCCCCTCCGCCTGGGCACGCTGAACCGCCCACGCCCGCTCCGACTCGATGTACGCCTCGATCTGCCCGACCGCATCCACCGACGCGTAGAACGTCCTTCCCTTCTTTGCTCTGGTCACCGCCCCGGCGATGGCCCCATGGCAGTACCTGCCGCGCCGCAGTTGCTGCGTGGGCAACTCCAACGTCAGCAGCGATCCACCCTCCTGGCGTCGCAGCCCCGAGCTGAGTAGTAGTTGCACGAAGGATGTGTTGCGCAGCTCAGTCCGCGCGTCCCATTCCGGCACCAGCGCTCCAGCCCTGTCGTGACCACGCAACCCGATGTCTGACCACAGAGCCCAGGTCCGCGGTGTCAGCCACGACACCCGCGCGCTGACCGAGTCCGCCGCCCGGTCTTCACGTCGCGATACGTCGACCGGTAGCGGGCGGACCTTCCCCCACGTGAACAGCTTCGTGAACGCCGCCGCCTCCCGGTTCCACTTCGTCCCACTGATCCGCTCCGGATTCGCCGGCGCCTCGCACCGCCAGTTCCGGTAGTCGGCCAGATCCTGCTCGGTGGCCTTCCGCCACGGCACCCGTCGTGAGGACAGGAACTCCAGCAGCAGCCGGATGTCTGTCGCGTAGTTCCGCTTCGTCTCCCGTTCCAGGCTCCGGAACTCCTTCGAGCGGACGAAGTCCAGCAGATCCGTATCCACCGCACCATCCGGCCGGACGAACACCGGATCGCCGGGCCGCAGCCCGATCCGTGCCACTGCCTGTGGCAGACCGCGGACCCCCAGCACCCCCTCCGGAGGCAAGACACCCCACCGCTCCAGATCCGGCACCCACACCACGAACCACGAGCCCATATACGTCTCCCCTGATGCTTGAACTCATTGAATCATCAGGGAAGCGCTGGACCTGCTGCTCACCTGGATCCGCATCCCGTTCCCGCTGCTGCGCCAGACCGCCTGGCTGCTGACCGCCGCGACCATCGCGTTCAACGGGGCCGCCGCCTGGCCCGACGCCCTGGGCGTCGGGATGCACGCGGTCATCCCGGTGCTGTTCGTCGTCGCCGTGGAGGCTGCCCGGCACGCCGTCGGCCGGATCGCCGACCTCACCGCCGACCGGCACATGGAGGGCGTCCGGCTCGCCCGCTGGCTGCTGGCCTTCCCCTCCACCTTCCGGCTCTGGCGCCGGATGAAGCTGTGGGAACTGCGCTCCTACGAGCAGGTCATCCAGCTCGAACAGGACCGCCTCGTCTACCAGGCGCGGCTGCGGGCCCGCTACGGGCGCGGCTGGCGGCGCCGGGCCCCGGTCGAGTCCCTGATGCCGCTGCGGCTGGCCCGCTACGGCGTCCCGCTGGCACAGACCGCGCCGGCCGGGCTGGCCGCGGCCGGGATCGACCTGCCGGCGGACCGGCCGCTCTCCCCCGCCCCTCCCCTTCCCGCGGGCCCGGAGGCCCTGCCGGCCGTCCCGGGCCCCCGCGCGGCCGCGGCCCCCGAGCCGGCGGCCCCCGAGCCGGCGGCCCCCGAGCCGACGCCGGCGCGGGAGCCGGAGCCGGAGCGATCGGAACCCTCGCCGCGCGGTGCGGCCCCGGCGCGGCACGACGGCCAGCCGGACGCCCCACGGCCGCGCCCACACCCTCAGCCGCACCCGGAAGCGGAACCGGAACCCGTAGCGGAATCCCCCGCGCCCGTGCCCGTCCCCGCTCCCGTGGAGGAAACCCCGGCCGAGGGCGAACGCCCCCACCCCGTGCCCGAGTTGACCGTCCCGGTCGGACCGGGCCGCCGCCGCCCCCTGGGCACCGCGGGCGCCGCGCTCCCCCACGACGAGCCGGACGCCGACTTCCCCGACGCAGGCTTCCCGGACGCCGGCCCCGCCGACGACGCGCCCCGGGACGAGAAGTACTTCGCCGCGTACCGGGCCTACGTGGCGGAGAAGAACGACTTCCCCGACTCCCGCCAATTCGGCCGCTATCTCCTGGAGTTCTACGGGTACCAGGGCCGCGACGGGGGCCCGCTCAGCGAGGGCTATCTGCGCGGTTTCCTCCGCGACTTCCGCGCCCGCTTCCGGATGGAGATGGAGGCGGAACACATCCCGTAGGCGGAACACGCCCCACGAGGCGGGTGGACGACGACGGCGACAACAGCAACGGCAACGGCAGCAGTCGGCGCTCAACGCCCCTGCTCCGTAACCCCGTTACGCCGCCACCCCGTCCCCCCGCTACGCCGTCCTCCGCTCCCCCTCCTCCTTGCGCTTGCGGTCCCACTCACCCCATGCGATCAGTGCGACGCCCGCGGCACAGATGCCGGCGTAGGCGGGCGACGGCAGGTGGACGAAGTGCCGGATCACGCCCCAGGCGCCGTCGAAGAAGACCTGCCCGATGAAGCCCAACGCGCCCTGGAGCATGACGATGAAGCCGATGATTCCCCTCATGCACCCAGCGTGAAGGGTTCGGCCCCGGGGATCCTCCTCCCCGGGGCCGAACCCGTTCTCGCTCTTGAGTCGGAGAGCCGGGCGCGGCTCTCCTCCTCGGTCAGCCGGTCAGCCGGCCAGCAGCTTGCGGACCCGGTCCGCGCCCACCGCGAGCAGCAGCGTGGGCAGCCGGGGGCCGGTGTCCCGGCCGACCAGGAGGTTGTAGAGCAGCGCGAAGAAGGCACGCTGGGCGACCTTCAGTTCCGGCGTCGGCTTGGCCTCCGGGTCCAGGCCCGCCTGGACCTTCGGCACGCCGTAGACCAGGGTGGTCAGCCCGTCCAGCGACCAGTGGTCGTCCAGGCCGTCCAGCAGCAGCCGCAGCGCGCCGCGGGACTGGTCGTCCAGCGTGGCCAGCAGCGCGGTGTCGGGCTCCGCGCGGACGACGGTGCGCTGGTCGGCGGGGACCTGGGTGGTGATCCAGTGCTCCGCCTTGTCCAGCCGCGGCCGGGTCTCGTCCAGGGACGTGACCGGGTGCTCCGGGTCCAGGTCGGTCAGGATCCGCAGGGTCTGCTCGTCGTGGCCCGCGGTGATGTCCATGACGGAGGCCAGTGTGCGGTACGGCAGCGGGCGCGGCGTCCGCGGCAGTTCGCCGGCGGCGGTGCCGATGGCCCGGGCGTAGGCCGCGGCGTCCGCGGGCTGCGCGGTGCCGTCGGCGACCTTGGCCGCGAGCTTGTCCCACTCGTCGTAGAGCCGCTGGATCTCCTGGTCGAAGGCGATCTTGAAGGACTGGTTGGGCTTGCGGCGGGCGTACAGCCAGCGCAGCAGCGGCGCCTCCATGATCTTCAGCGCGTCGCCCGGGGTGGGCACGCCGCCCTTGGAGGAGGACATCTTCGCCATGCCGCTGATGCCGACGAAGGCGTACATCGGGCCGATCGGCTGGTCGGCGCCGAACACCTCGCGGACGATCTGGCCGCCGACGACGAACGACGAGCCGGGCGAGGAGTGGTCCACGCCGGACGGCTCGAAGATCACGCCCTCGTAGGCCCAGCGCATCGGCCAGTCGACCTTCCAGACCAGCTTGCCGTGGTCGAACTCGCGCAGCGCCACGGTCTCGGAGTGGCCGCAGGCGACGCACTCGTAGGACATCCGTGTGGTCTCGTCGTCATAGCCGATGACCTTGGTGAAGTCCTTGTTGCAGACCGTGCAGTACGGCTTGTACGGGAAGTAGCCCGCGCCGCCGGCGCTGCCGTCGTCCTCGGTGGCCGCGCCGGAGCCCTCGGCCGCCTCCAGCTCCGCCTCGTCCACCGGCTTCTGCTGCTGCTTCTTCGGCTTGCCGGTCGCCTTGTCCTTGGTGCGGTAGCGGTCCAGGACGGCGTCGATGTCCTTGCGGTGCTTCATCGCGTGCAGGATCTGCTCGCGGTAGGCGCCGGAGGTGTACTGGGCGGTCTGGCTGATGCCGTGGTACTCGATGCCCAGCTCCGCCAGGGACTCCTCCATGGCCGCCCTGAAGTGCTCGGCCCAGCTGGCGTACGGGCTGCCGGGCGGGGCGGGCACGGCGGTCAGCGGCTTGCCGATGTGCTCCTCCCAGGACGGGTCGATGCCGGCCGGGACCTTGCGGTACCGGTCGTAGTCGTCCCAGCTCAGGACGTGCACACAGGCGTGGCCGCGGCGGCGCACCTCGTCGGCGACCAGGTGCGGGGTCATCACCTCGCGGAGGTTGCCCAGGTGGATCGGGCCGGACGGGCTCAGGCCCGAGGCGACGACGACCGGTTTGCCGGGGGCGCGGCGCTCCGCCTCGGCAATGACCTCGTCCGCGAACCTGGAGACCCAGTCGGTCTCGGTGCTCTGCTGAGCCACGATCGGCCCTTCCTCTTCCTGGTGTCCTGGTGCTTCCACGATGCGCCCACTCGCGCCCGCCGGCGGCGCGCTCCGTCTCCGCAGGGCGCGGGCGGGGCGGTTCGGGACGGACAAAAGCCTGACGGAGCCCATTGTCCCAGACGCCCGCCGCACGGAAATTCCATGGTGGTGCCGTGGGATACTCAGGGCAAACCCTTTCCACCCCAACGGAACGGCAGTTCAATGGCCTCGGTCACCTCCCTCGCAGCTACGGTCAACCAGCGCGTCGCGGACGCCCTCTCGGCAGCCCTGCCGGAGGCCAGCGCCGCGGACCCGCTGCTGCGACGCAGCGACCGGGCCGACTTCCAGGCCAACGGCCTGCTCGCGCTGGCCAAGAAGCTGGGGGGCAACCCGCGGGAGCTGGCCGGCAAGGTCGTCGACGCGATCGGCGCCGACGGCCTGCTGAAGGACGTCGAGGTCTCCGGCCCCGGCTTCCTCAACATCACCGTCGCCGACACCGCGATCACCGGCACGCTCGCCGCGCGCGCCGCCGACGACCGGCTCGGCGTGCCGTACACCGACGCGCCGGGCACCACGATCATCGACTACGCGCAGCCGAACGTCGCCAAGGAGATGCACGTCGGCCACCTGCGGTCGGCAGTCATCGGCGATGCCCTGCGCAACATGCTGGACTTCACCGGCGAGAAGACCATCGGCCGCCACCACATCGGCGACTGGGGCACGCAGTTCGGCATGCTCATCCAGTACCTGATCGAGAACCCGGACCAGCTGGCCCCGGCCGCCGACACCGACGGCGAGCAGGCGATGAGCAATCTCAACCGGGTCTACAAGGCGTCGCGCGCGGTCTTCGACTCCGACGAGGAGTTCAAGGAGCGGGCCCGCAAGCGGGTCGTCGCCCTGCAGTCCGGCGACCGGCAGACGCTGGACCTGTGGCAGCGGTTCGTGGACGAGTCGAAGATCTACTTCTACTCGGTCTTCGAGAAGCTGGACATGGAGATCCGCGACGAGGAGATCGTCGGCGAGTCCGCGTACAACGACATGATGGCCGAGACGGCCCGGATGCTGGAGGAGTCGGGCGTCGCCGTCCGCTCCGAGGGCGCGCTGGTGGTCTTCTTCGACGACATCAAGGGCAAGGACGACAAGCCCGTCCCGCTGATCGTGCAGAAGGCGGACGGCGGCTTCGGCTACGCGGCGTCCGACCTGTCCGCGATCCGCAACCGCGTCTTCGACCTGCGGGCGACGACGCTGCTCTACGTCGTGGACGTCCGCCAGTCGCTGCACTTCCGGATGGTCTTCGAGACGGCCCGCCGGGCCGGCTGGCTGAACGACGGGGTCAAGGCCCACAACATGGGCTACGGCACGGTGCTCGGCGCGGACGGCAAGCCGTTCAAGACGCGTGCGGGCGAGACGGTGCGCCTGGAGGACCTCCTCGACGAGGCGGTGCAGCGCGCCGCCGAGGTGGTGCGGGAGAAGGCGCAGGACCTCACCGAGGACGAGATCCAGGAGCGGGCCGCGCAGGTCGGCATCGGCGCGGTGAAGTACGCGGACCTGTCGACGTCGCCGAGCCGGGACTACAAGTTCGACCTGGACCAGATGGTCTCGCTCAACGGCGACACCTCCGTCTACCTCCAGTACGCGTACGCCCGGATCCAGTCGATCCTGCGCAAGGCCGGCGCGACCGAGCCGGCCGCCCACCCGGAGCTCGAACTCGCCCGGGCGGAGCGGGCGCTGGGCCTGCACCTGGACGCGTTCGGCGAGACGGTCGCCGAGGCCGCGGCGGAGTACGCACCGCACAAGCTGGCCGCGTACCTCTACCAGCTGGCGTCGCTCTACACGACGTTCTACGACCAGTGCCCGGTCCTGAAGGCGGACACCCCGCAGCAGGTGGAGAACCGCCTCTTCCTGTGCGACCTGACCGCCCGCACCCTGCACCGGGGCATGGCACTGCTGGGCATCCGGACGCCCGAGCGCCTGTAGGGAGGCGGCCCGGGAACCCTGAGGCCGCACACACGAGCCCCGCACCCAGGTGCGGGGCTCGTCGCCGTTCGGGCGCAACCGGTCGCTTCAGGCGTAACGGGCCAGGCTTCCCGTCGCGATCTTCACCCCGAGATCCGGGACCTCGACGTCCTCCCCGTACAGGCCGTGCCTGCGCGCCTGGTACTCGCCGCCGCGCGGCACGGAGTACACGGTCCACGTACCGTCGCGCGGATCGACCAGGAGATACCCGGGGATGCCCGCGTCGGCGTACCAGGCGACCATGTCGCGGGTGTCCTTGGTGCTGTTCCCCTTGGACACCACCTCGACGACCAGTTCCGCGTCACCGGGGTCCGCCAGCCACTCGTCGGACTCGCCGAACCCCGCGTCGCAGATCAGAAGGTCGGGGGTGGCGTAGTCGTCGGGGTCGCCGGGGAGGGGCACCGAGGCGACCTGGAACACGTCCAGATGCGCAGGCAGCTGCCCCAGGAGCTGTTTACTGATCGCGTTGATGGTCCCGGCGTGCTTGCCGCACGGAGTGGGCGACATCATGAGAACCCCCCGGATGATCTCGGCCCGCAGGCCACTGGCTTCTTCAGCGGCCTCGGCGGCCTTGCGCAGCGGTGTCATCGCGCGCTCCGGGTTCATGAGAGTCATGACGGGCTCCCTTCCGATACCCACCGAGTCTAACGAGGCCGCCCCGGCAGGTCGCGCCGACCGCGCGCGGCCTCCGACGGTGGGGGCGCGCCGACGAGCAGCAGCCCTCGTCCGCCGGATCGGCCGTCCTCGGCTGGTCATGGCAGTACCAGGAACGGGGTTCCCAGCAAGTGCCGGACCTGGTGTGCGGTCCGCGACGGCCGCAGAGTGGTCCCGTCGGCTCGCGAGGACGGCTGACGGCAAAGGACCACGCATGACGACGAGTTGGGAAGCGACACCTATGCGCAGGACCACACTCGGACGCACCGGCGTCTCGGTCAGCCGACTGCGCCTGGGCACCATGATGCTCGGGGCCTGGGGCGACGCGGACCACGACGAAGCCGTGCGCCTGGTGCGATCGGGTGCTCGGACTTCCCCGCCGAGGAGCTCGTCGAGGCGAGGTGGGTGACCGAGCGCCGCAACCACGTCCCGTTCCACACCGCGCAGCCGCCCTACTCGATCTTCATGCGCTGCGCCGCCGTCCGAGGGCCGAACGCGGGGCCTGAGGACGGCCTTCGGCGACGAGGCCCCACGCGCGGCCCGGGGCGGGCGGCACCCGGGGCCGCACGGCGCGATCTAGACTTGCCCCGGCCCGGGGCGGGCACACGGAACCACTGAACCATGAGGGCTGCACGTGCGGGGGCGTATCACGACGGGTCGCAGGCTGCCCGCATTCCTGGCAACGGCAGCGGTCACCCCGGCCCTGCTGCTGGCGACCGCCCGGCCCGCGGACGCCTTCGGCACGGTCAACGCGTTCGGGCAGCACGCCGAGCACGAGCGGATCACCCGGGCCGCGCTGGCCTGCGCTCCGGGGGTCCCTTCCGACGGTTCCTGTTTCGAGCCACGCTCCCTGGGTCAACTCGCAGGGCACAGCTGGACGTTCGGCGCCGTCGGCGCGCCGGACTCGGACGAGTTCCTCAGCTCCGCCGCACATTGCGACAATGCGGACTTCCTGGATGTGACGGGCTATCCGCAGAGTCGACAACGAGCCACCGCGGCGCTGCGCACCTGCATAGCCCACCTGCAGGCGCGGTTCCGGCAGGGTCTCGCCGCGGCCGAGGGAACCCTCGACACCCGGGGCCGCGTGGTGGCCTCCGAGACGGAGCTGCGAAGAGACTGCACCTTCACGCTCGGGCTGCCCGGCCGGGCCAAGTGCGAGGCCATGGAGGGGTTCGGCCGTGCCCTGCACGGAGTCCAGGACTTCTACGCGCACAGCAACTGGACGGATCGCACCGACCGGTCCCGCCCGGTCGGCCTGGTCGACCCGCCGGGCCTGGGCCGCTCCGCGCCCTCACCGCTGCTCGATCTCAGCGCGGCGCGGCCTCCCCTCCCCTCGGCGGTCCCGCGGAATCTGACGACGGGCTGCTTCTCGCTCCTGGTCGGCGCCTGTTCTCAGCGCCTCACGCACTCCACCCTCAACAAGGACGAGGGATTCATCGACCCGGTCTCGGGCGCGACCCGCGCTCCCGCCACGGCACGCGGCCAGGCCGCGGGGAACTTCGCCCGGGCGGTGCGGGGCGCCGTCGCCGACACCCGCCGCCAGTGGAAGCAGTTCCGCGAGGCGCTCCTCCAGCGGTACGGCACGCGGCGTGGTGCACGCATCGTCTGCGTCATCAGCCACGACGACCCGGTCCGCGACTGCGCCTGACACCGGCATCGCACCGCCCGCACAGGGGCCGCCGATCACGTCGTGGTCAGACGGCGGGGACGAACCAGCCCAGGCGACACCGTGACGTTCGACGTCCTCAAGAGCCGGCGGTCTGCCGCACGGTCGAACGTGAGGCGGGGGGGGCGGCCCGGCCGGACCACCCCCTGCCCGATCAGCTCAGTGCCGGCCGAGCTTCCGCGCCACCTCGGTCGCCCAGTAGGTGAGGATCATGTCGGCGCCGGCCCGCTTGATCCCGGTCAGGGTCTCCATGATCGCGCTGTCGCGGTCGATCCAGCCCTTCTCGGCGGCCGCCTCGACCATCGCGTACTCACCGGAGATCTGGTACGCGGCGACCGGCACGTCCACCGCGTCCGCAATCTTCGCCAGCACGTCCAGGTAGGGCAGCGCCGGCTTGACCATCACCATGTCGGCGCCCTCCTGAAGGTCGAGCGCCAGCTCGCGCAGCGACTCACGGAGGTTGGCGGGGTCCTGCTGGTAGGTCTTGCGGTCGCCCTTCAGCGACGAGCCCACCGCCTCGCGGAACGGCCCGTAGAACGCCGAGGAGTACTTCGCGGTGTAGGCCAGGATCGAGACGTCCTCGTGGCCGGTCTGGTCCAGCGCGTCCCGGACGACGCCGACCTGGCCGTCCATCATGCCGCTGGGGCCCACGACGTGGACGCCGGCGTCGGCCTGGACCTGCGCCATCTCGGCGTACCGCTCCAGGGTCGCGTCGTTGTCCACCCGGCCCTCGGCGTCCAGGACACCGCAGTGGCCGTGGTCGGTGTACTCGTCCAGGCAGAGGTCCGACATGATCACCAGGTCGTCGCCGACCTCGGCCCGCACGTCCCGGATGGCGACCTGCAGGATGCCGTCCGGGTCGGTGCCCGCGCTGCCCACCGCGTCCTTCTTGGCCTCCTCGGGCACACCGAAGAGCATGATCCCGGCGACGCCCGCCTCGACCGCCTCGACGGCGGCCTTGCGGAGGGTGTCGCGGGTGTGCTGGACGACGCCCGGCATGGCGCTGATCGGCACCGGCGCGCCGACCCCCTCGCGGACGAACGCGGGCAGGATCAGATCGGCGGGGTGCAGCCGGTGCTCGGCGACCATCCGGCGCATGGCGGGGGTGGTACGCAGCCGCCGCGGCCGCGCGCCGGGGAAGGATCCGTAAGACGTCATGCCGCCCACGCTACGCCCGCCCCGCCCGTGCCTTTGCCGACGCCCCGTCGGCCGCGGGCGGGCCGGAAGACGAAGCCGGGGGCGCCCCCGCAGGGACGCCCCCGGTCGGCTACGGGGTGGCTCGCCTCCGGCGGGCACCCGGGCGCCGCTCGCTCGGCCGCGTCACCGGGTCGCCGGCCTCCAGCGCGGCGTCGCGCCGCGCCGCGCCGAACTCCGCGAGCGCCTCGGCCAGCTTGTGGACCGACGGCTCGGGCGACATCACGTCCACCCGCAGCCCGTGCTCCTCGGCCGTCTTGGCGGTGGCCGGGCCGATGCACGCGATCACGGTCACGTTGTGCGGCTTGCCGGCGATGCCGACGAGGTTCCGCACGGTCGAGGACGAGGTGAAGAGCACCGCGTCGAAGCCGCCGCCCTTGATCGCCTCACGGGTCTCGGCCGGCGGCGGCGAGGCGCGCACGGTCCGGTAGGCGGTGACGTCGTCGACCTCCCAGCCCAGCTCGATCAGGCCGGCCACCAGCGTCTCGGTGGCGATGTCGGCGCGCGGCAGGAAGACGCGGTCGATCGGGTCGAAGACCGGGTCGTAGGGCGGCCAGTCCTCCAGCAGCCCGGCCGCGGACTGCTCGCCGGACGGCACCAGGTCGGGCTTCACGCCGAAGGCCACCAGCGCCTTGGCGGTCTGCTCGCCGACCGCCGCGACCTTGATCCCGGCGAACGCCCGGGCGTCCAGCCCGTACTCCTCGAACTTCTCCCGGACGGCCTTGACGGCGTTGACCGAGGTGAAGGCGATCCACTCGTAGCGGCCGGTGACCAGGCCCTTGACCGCGCGCTCCATCTGCTGCGGGGTGCGCGGCGGTTCGACGGCGATGGTCGGGACCTCGTGCGGCACCGCGCCGTACGAGACGAGCTGGTCGGAGAGCGACGCGGCCTGCTCCTTGGTCCGCGGCACCAGCACCCGCCAGCCGAACAGCGGCTTGTTCTCGAACCACGAGAGCTGGTCCCGCTGCGCCGCGGCGCTGCGCTCGCCGACCACGGCTATGACCGGCTGGCCGCCGTCCGGCGACGGCAGCACCTTGGCGGCCTTCAGCACCTGGGCGACGCTCCCGAGGGTGGCGGTCCAGGTGCGCTGCCGGGTGGTGGTGCCGGCGACCGTGACGGTCATCGGGGTGTCCGGCTTGCGGCCGGCGGCCACCAGCTCGCCGGCGGCCGCGGCCACCGAGTCCAAGCTGGTGGAGACCACCGCGGTGGCGTCACTGGTGCCCAGCTCGGACCAGCAGCGGTCGTCGGCGCTGCGGGCGTCGATGAAGCGCACGTCGGTGCCCTGGGCGTCGCGCAGCGGCACACCGGCGTACGCGGGCACGCCGACCGCGGCGGCGATGCCGGGGACCACCTCGAAGACGATGCCCTCGGCGGCGCAGGCCAGCATCTCCTCGGCGACGTAGCCGTCGAGGCCGGGGTCACCGGTCACCGCACGGATGACCCGCTTGCCCGCGCGGGCAGCCGCCATGACAAGATTGGCGGTGTCCCTAAGGGCGGAAACGCCATGGGGACTGCCGGGGATTGACGCCTCGTCAGCTGACGCCTGCAGTGGAGTGTCCACCTGTGCGCGTGCGTGCACACGCACGACGTCCAGGACCTGCGGGTCGGCGATGAGGACGTCCGCGGAGGCCAGCGCTTCCACGGCGCGCAGCGTCAGCAGACCCGGGTCTCCCGGCCCGGCACCCAGGAAGGTGACCTGACCGGAGGCGGAGTGGTTTGGGGCGGTGGGGTTCAAAGTGCTCGCTCCCCCATAAGACCGGCCGCACCCTTTGCGAGCATCTCGACGGCGAGTTCCCGGCCCATGCGAAGCGGGACCGACTCGTCGTCAAGAGAGGCAGGTACGTGCCCGGTGGTGGACAGCTGCACCAACGTGCTGCCGTCGAGCGTGCCGACGACTCCGCGCAGGTGCATTTCGGTGACAGCCTGCTCGCCAGCCTGGACGTCGGCGAGTGCCGCCACGGGGGCGGAACAGCCGGCCTCCAGGGCGGCGAGCAGGGAACGCTCGGCGGTCACGGCGGCCCGGGTGACCGGGTCGTCGAGCTCGGCGAGCGCGGCGACGAGGTGCGCGTCGGACGCGACACACTCGATCGCCAGTGCCCCCTGGCCGGGGGCGGGCAAAACCACGTCGGGCGACAGCAGCTGCGTCGCCTCGTCGATCCGACCGATCCGGGTCAGGCCGGCGGCGGCCAGCACGACCGCGTCCAGCTCGCCCTTCCGGACGAAGCCGATCCGGGTGTCGACATTGCCGCGGACCGGGACGGTCTCGATGCGCTTGCCCAGCGTCCTGGCCCAGGCGTTGAGCTGTGCCATCCGGCGGGGCGAGCCGGTGCCCACACGGGCGCCGTCGGGGAGTTCCTCGAAGGTGAGCCCGTCCCGCGCGATCAGCGCGTCCCGGGGGTCCACGCGCACGGGTATGGCCGCCAGGGCCAGCTCCGCGGGCTGCGCGGTCGGCAGGTCCTTCAGCGAGTGGACGGCGAAGTCGATCTCACCGGCCAGTAGCGCGTCGCGCAGCGCCGAGACGAAGACGCCGGTGCCGCCGATCTGCGCCAGGTGTTCGCGGGAGGTGTCGCCGTAGGTGGTGATCTCCACCAGTTCGACGGGGCGGCCGGTCAGGTCGCGCACCGCCTCGGCCACCTGCCCGGACTGGGCCATGGCGAGCTTGCTGCGCCGGGTGCCCAGTCGCAGGGGACTCATCGTGCTGTCGGTCATGCCCGCTCCCGTGCTGCGTCGTGCTGGTCGGCTCGGGTGTCGGCCCTGCTGACGGCGGCGACCGTCTGGGGGTCGAGGTCGAAGAGCTCCCGCAGGGCGTCCGCGTATCCGGCGCCGCCGGGCTCGCTGGCGAGCTGCTTGACCCGCACCGTGGGCGCGTGCAGGAGCTTGTCGACGACCCGGCGGACGGTCTGGGTGATCTCCGCCCGCTGCTTGTCGTCGAGGTCGGGAAGGCGGCCGTCGAGCCGGGCGATCTCGCTGCTGACGACGTCCGCGGCCATGGTGCGCAGGGCGACCACGGTGGGGGTGATGTGCGCGGCCCGCTGGGCGGCGCCGAACGCGGCGACCTCCTCGGCGACGATGCCGCGCACCGTGTCCACGTCGGCGGCCATCGGGGCGTCGGCGGACGCCTCGGCCAGCGACTCGATGTCGACCAGGCGGGCCCCGTCGATCCGGTGCGCCGCGGCGTCGATGTCGCGCGGCATGGCCAGGTCGAGCAGCCACATCCGGTCGTCGCGCCCGGCCAGCGAGGCGGCGATCCGCTCGCCGCTGAGCACCAGCCCGGACGCGCCGGTGCACGAGATGACGATCTCGGCCCGGGCCAGCTCCGCCTCGACGGCCTCCATGGCGACGGCACGGGCGGTCAGCCCGGTGGCCGCGCCCGGCCCGCCCGGCTCGGTCAGACTCGTGCCGTATTGCTCTGCGAGCGTGCGCACCAGCCGCTCGGCGCGCGCCACCGTCCGGTTGGCGACGGCCAGTTCGCCGACACCGTTGCGGACGAGCGTGGTCGCGGCCAGCGAGGACATCGAGCCGGCGCCGATCACCAGCGCCCGCTTCCCCCGCGCCCAGGCGGCGACGTCCGGGACCGCGGCCAGCTGCTCCAGGCCGAAGGTGACCAGCGACTGGCCGGCCTTGTCGATCCCGGTCTCGCTGTGCGCGCGCTTGCCGACCCGCAGGGCCTGCTGGAAGAGGTCGTTGAGCAGTCGCCCGGCGGTGTGCTGCTCCTGGGCGACCGCCAGTGCGTCCTTGATCTGGCCGAGGATCTGGCCCTCGCCGACGACCATGGAGTCCAGGCCGCAGGCCACCGAGAGGAGGTGGTGGACCGCCCGGTCCTCGTAGTGGACGTAGAGATAAGGGGTCAGCTCCTCCAGGCCGACGCCGCTGTGGCGGGCCAGGAGGGTGGACAGCTCGGCGACACCGGCGTGGAACTTGTCCACGTCGGCGTAGAGCTCGATGCGGTTGCAGGTGGAGAGCACCGCGGACTCGGTGGCCGGCTCGGCCGACACCACGTCCTGCAGCAGCTTGCCGCGGCCCTCCGGGGCGAGCGCGGCCCGCTCCAGCACGCTCACCGGCGCGCTGCGATGACTCAGTCCGACGACCAGGAGGCTCATGCCGGCATCACCGCGGGGACGTCCCCGTCAGGTCCCTTGCGGTCGGTCGCGGCGGCCGCGGCACGGGCCGGCGGCGCCGGGGTGCCCTCCAGGCCCTCCGCCGCCTCCGGACCGGCCTGGCCGGTCTCCTCGCCCGCCTTGCGCTGCTCGTGGAAGGCGAGGATCTGCAGCTCTATGGACAGGTCGACCTTGCGGACGTCCACCCCGTCCGGGACGGTCAGCACGGTCGGCGCGAAGTTGAGGATCGAGGTGACGCCCGCGGCGACCAGGCGGTCGCAGACCTGCTGGGCGGCGCCGGCCGGCGTGGCGATGACGCCGATCGAGACGCCGTTGTCCCCGATGATCTGCTCCAGCTCGTCGGTGTGCTGGACCGGGATACCGGCGACCGGCTTGCCCGCCATGGCCGGGTCGGCGTCGATCAGCGCGGCGACCCGGAAGCCACGGGAGGCGAAGCCGCCGTAGTTGGCGAGCGCGGCGCCGAGGTTACCGATACCGACGATGACGACGGGCCAGTCCTGGGTGAGGCCGAGTTCCCGCGAGATCTGGTAGACGAGGTACTCCACGTCGTAGCCGACGCCACGGGTCCCGTAGGAGCCGAGGTAGGAGAAGTCCTTGCGCAGCTTCGCGGAGTTGACTCCCGCGGCGGCCGCGAGCTCCTCGGAGGACACCGTGGGGACCGAGCGCTCGGAGAGCGCGGTCAGTGCGCGCAGATACAGCGGTAGCCGGGCGACGGTGGCCTCGGGGATGCCTCGGCTTCGGGTCGCCGGTCGGTGAGTTCGGCCAGTTGCCACGGTGCTCCTGCGGGTAGAGCGGGGCTGTGGACGGCCGTGAGGAACCCGACCGCCCCGTCTCTTGCAGGCTATGTCTTTGTGAACGCGTGCACAAAGATGGTGTCCGTTTTGCCCGGCCAAAGTGATGGGGCTCACGCAGCTTTTACGGGGCCGCGCGGAACCAACTCCCGCGTCACACCGTTCGCACGCGCCACCGGCGATTCGCGGCAGCACCGACGGGAGCACGCGCCCTCACTCCTCACCGCCATCCCCCCGGACACCAACAAATCGCCCATCGATGGTACGCGAAACCATCCCTCCGGAGCGCCGCCCGCGAACCGGCACAATGACCCCATGGCCCCCTTGTTCAGCCGCGCCCCCCGCAAGAGCCCCGCCGACCGGATGGTCACCCTCGTCCGGAAGCCGGGCTGCCACCTCTGCGACGACGCGCAGGCGGTGATCGAGAAGGTGTGCGCGGAGACCGGCGCCTCCTGGGAGCAGAAGGACATCACCGAGGACGCCGAGCTGTACCGCAAGTACTGGGAGCAGATTCCGGTCGTCCTCGTGGACGGCGCCCAGCACGACTTCTGGCGGGTCGACCCCCGGCGTCTGCGCACCGCACTGGGCGCCTGAGCGCCGCCGACCCCTCGACCGCCCGCACCGCGGCACCCTTGAGGTGGCCGTAACGCAACCGTCGACCGCCCCGCTGCTCCCTGACACGCGCCCGTAACCGGCTGCACCGAACAAACTGGCTACGCTAGCCGCATGGCCCGCCCGTCGCCCGCCCGCCGCCCCGACCGGAGCCCCGCCGGGGCGCTCTTCCCCGCGGGGTGGTTCACCCGCCGCAGACGACCCGCCACGGCGCGCAGCGTGCTGGCCGGCGAGGCCGCGGCCGAGGCCGCCCGCAAGTCGTCCCAGGAGGCGCCGCCCGCCGAGGCCCCGGCCGAGCCGGAGTTCCCGGTCGCCGGGGACACCAGCGCCGCCGCCTTCTTCGACCTCGACAACACGGTCATGCAGGGCGCCGCCCTCTTCCACTTCGGCCGCGGCCTGTACAAGCGGCACTTCTTCCACAAGCGCGACCTGGCCCGCTTCGCCTGGCAGCAGATCTACTTCCGGCTGGCCGGCGAGAACTCCGAGCACATGGCGGACGTCCGCAACAGCGCGCTGTCCATCGTCCAGGGCCACCGCGTCGCCGAGCTGATGTCCATCGGCGAGGAGATCTACGACGAGTACATGGCCGAGCGGGTCTGGCCCGGCACCCGGGCCCTGGCCCAGGCCCACCTCGACGCCGGCCAGAAGGTCTGGCTGGTGACCGCCGCGCCCGTCGAGACCGCGACGATCATCGCCCGCCGGCTGGGGCTGACCGGCGCCCTCGGCACGGTCGCCGAGTCCGTCGGCGGGGTCTACACCGGCAAGCTGGTCGGCGAGCCGCTGCACGGCCCGGCGAAGGCCGAGGCGGTGCGCGCCCTGGCCGCCGCCGAGCACCTGGACCTGTCGCACTGCGCCGCCTACAGCGACTCGGCCAACGACATCCCGATGCTCTCGCTCGTCGGCCACCCCTACGCGATCAACCCCGACACCCGGCTGCGCAAGCACGCCCGGGAACACAACTGGCGGGTGCGCGACTACCGGACCGGGCGCAAGGCGGTCCGGATCGGCATCCCGGCGGCCGCGGCCGTGGGTGCGCTCGCGGGTGGCGCGGCGGCGGCCGCCGCGCTCCAGCGCCGCCGCCGCTGACCGTCCTTGATCACCGGGCACGGCGCCGGGCCATCCGCACTCCCTACCCCCACCGTTGCCCCGTCAGTCCCTTTCCTGGCGGTTAACCACAACACGCCCTTCAACCAGGCAGATTGCGCTCCCTTCCGATCAATAGTTGCTCAATATTCGATACTTGATCCGCCACCAACCGGACACGGACCGTAAGTAATCGATGATTTGAGCAACTGGGTGTAGCGCTGCCTGTACGAAGCGTTATTCTCCTCAGACGCATTCCGGAACCCACACGTCCCTACGACGAGTGAACGGTCCCGCACTGCACGTGATGGAAGCTCTGCCTCTGGGAGTCCCGTGTACCCACACGTCGGGGTTGACGCCTCGGGCCTGGCTACGCTGCGTACGACACTCGTCGACCACCTGCGCAGTTTTGTCCCCACCGCGTACGCCGTCCCCGCATTCGCCACAGCCGTCCCCACCGGCCCCTGCTACGCGTTGGCCGACGGGAGCGCCACGGTCGGCAAGGCCGCCACCGCCGGCAGAACGCGCCGCGCCGGCACCGGTACCACCACCGCACGGCGCCCCGCGGACAGCGACAGCCGTCGCATGATGGATCTCGTCGAACGCGCGCAGGCCGGCGAGGCCGACGCCTTCGGTCGCCTCTACGACCAGTACGCCGACACCGTCTACCGCTACATCTACTACCGCGTGGGCGGCCGGGCCACGGCCGAGGACCTCACCAGCGAGACCTTCCTCCGCGCGCTGCGCCGCATCGGCACGTTCACCTGGCAGGGGCGGGACTTCGGCGCCTGGCTGGTGACCATCGCCCGCAACCTCGTCGCCGACCACTTCAAGTCCTCCCGCTTCCGCCTGGAAGTCACCACCGGAGAGATGCTCGACGCCAACGAGGTCGAGCGCAGCCCCGAGGACTCGGTCCTCGAATCCCTCTCCAACGCCGCCCTGTTGGAGGCGGTCCGCAAGCTCAACCCCCAACAGCAGGAATGCGTCACCCTGCGCTTCCTCCAGGGCCTCTCGGTCGCCGAGACCGCCCGCGTCATGGGCAAGAACGAGGGCGCCATCAAGACCCTCCAGTACCGGGCCGTCCGCACCCTGGCGCGACTCCTCCCCGAAGACGCCCGCTGACGGCCGGCCCCTCGCCGCCGACACGCCCAACACCCGGCCCACCGCTCACCGTTGGTGATCGGGCATGCCCTGACGGTCAGATCATCGTGAGTGCGTAACCCGAGTGCCGCGCCGCTCGTTGTGCGGGATGCAGGCTCCACGCGGTCACGCCATGTCCGCAGCCCCTCACTCGTTCGAGTGGCCACGGATCACGGCGTGCAACCATCCGGCCCGTCTGGATAGTCAATGCCAGTCCGGGGAGTCGAGCGGGATGACGAGAGGAGGTGCCGCCCGTGATCGCGAATGTCTCGGTACACCGGCGGGCCAACGCCTTCGCCCAGGCCCTGGAGGAGCAGGTGCTCAGGGGCGCGGCGACCGAGGACCAGGTCGACAACGCGGCGCAAGCGCCGTTGGACGCACGGCTGTTGGCGGTCGCCGACGGCCTCGGGGAACTCCCGAAGCCGGAGATGGCCGCCGAGGTCAAGACTGTCCAGCGTGCCCAGCTCATCGCGGCGATGGAGGCAGCCTTCGCCGAAGGCGCCACGCCCGGCGACACCCGGGTGCCCGAACAACGCGAGAGGAAGGGCGCCCCCCGGGCCGGCACATCGCTCGGCCGGCTGCGCCCGCACTCCCGCCTCTCCAAGGGGCTGGCGGCCGGCGGCCTGACGGTCGGCGTCGCCGCCGGCGCGTTCAGCGGCGTCGCCGCGGCCAGTACCGACGCCCTCCCCGGCGACTCCCTGTACGGCCTCAAGCGCGGCATGGAGGACCTCCGGCTCACCATGAGCGACGACGACTCCGACCGAGGCCAGCTCTACCTCGACCAGGCGTCCACCCGCATGATGGAGGCCCGCCGCCTGATGGAGCGCGGCCGGTCCGCACAGCTCGACCACGAGGATCTCTTCGAGGTCCGCAAGGCGCTGGCCGGCGTCCGGCACGACGCGGGCGAGGGGCACCGCCTGCTGCACGCCGCCTACGAGCGCGACGGCTCACTCGGCCCCATCCAGGCGCTGAACTCCTTCACCAAGTCGCACCGCGACACCTGGACCCACCTGCGCGACAGGCTCCCGGTACAGCTCACCGACGTGCGCGACGAGGTCAGTTCGGTCTTCGCCGCCATAGACGACGAGGTCGGCCCGCTGCTCCCGACGACCCCGGACAACCACAGCCGCCACCACGACACGCCGACCGACCGGGGTGCCGTCGGCGGCGCCAGCCGCCCGTCGCCGGCCGGCAGCGAGTCCGCGCCCGACTCCCACGGCACCGCCCAGCAGGCCCCGCGCCCGTCGGCCTCGCCGTCCCAGGAGCAGGGCGGTCTGCTCGGCGGCAGTACGGGCGGCCTGCTCGGCTCGCCCGGCAAGGGCAGCGCCTCCCCGCACGACGGCAACCACGGCAAGGACGGCACCGGCCGCCCCGACGTCACGCTGCCGCCGCTGCTGCCCGGGCTCCTGCCCGAGCTGGGCATCGACGGCGACAACCTGCCCAAGTAGCCGGCCCGCCCGCGCGGCGCGGGCCCGCGGCGGCCGGCGCAGCCCCCCGGCGCTCGGTGTTCTTCCGGTCCCCCCTCAGAAGAACACCGAGCGCCGCTGCACGAGCAGCTTGTAGAGGGTGTGCTGGATGGTCTCCCGGACCTGGTCGGTCAGGTTGAACATCAACATCGGGTCGTCGGCCGCCTCCGCCGGATAGCCGTCGGTCGCGATCGGCTCCCCGAACTGGATCGTCCACTTCGTCGGCAGCGGCACCGCGCCGAGCGGCCCCAGCCAGGGGAACGTCGGCGTGACCGGGAAGTACGGCAACCCCAGCACCCGCGCCAGGGTCTTGGCGTTCCCGATCATCGGGTAGATCTCCTCGGCGCCCACGATGGAGCACGGCACGATCGGCACGCCCGCCTTCAGCGCCGTGGAGACGAAGCCGCCCCGCCCGAAGCGCTGGAGCTTGTAGCGGTCCGCGAACGGCTTCCCGATGCCCTTGAAGCCCTCCGGCATCACCCCGACGATCTCCCCGCGCTCCAGCAGCCGCTGGGCGTCCTCCGCGCAGGCGAGGGTGTGCCCGGCCTTGCGGGCCAGCTCGTTCATCACCGGCAGCACGAACACCAAATCGGCCGCCAGCAGCCGCAGGTGGCGCTGTGCCGGGTGATTGTCGTGCACCGCGACCTGGAGCATCAGGCCGTCCAGCGGGAGCGTCCCGGAGTGGTTGGCGACGATCAGCGCGCCGCCCTCGGCGGGGATGTTCTCCATCCCCTTCACCTCGACCCGGAAGTACTTGTCGTGGAGCGGCCGCAGCAGCGACATCAGGACCTGGTCGGTCAGCTCCTTGTCGTAGCCGAAGTCGTCGACCTCGTAGTCGCCGGTGATCCGCCGGCGCAGGAAGGCCAGCCCGCCCGCGATCCGCTCGTCCAGGGTCCGGCCGCCGGCCGGGCGCGGGGCCGGCGGCGGCTCCGGGTCGGTGCGGGCCTCCGGTACGGGCGCCAGGGCGGTGCCGCGCGCGGTCCGCCGGGCCTTGCGGCGCGCCCGCGGTTCCTCGCCGAAGGGAATGACCTTGGCGTCCGCCATCGTGGGTGAACTCCTCACTGGCTCGGGCCGCGGCGTGCGGAGAGCACACCGGCGAGCCGGTCGACGGTGCGGGCGAGGGACGCGGGCGGCAGCAGCCCGGGTCCGCGGCTGCGGGCGAATTCCTCGAAGGTCTCCGCCGTCGTGTACCGGGGGTGGAAGCCCAGTGTCTCGCGCATCTGGGTGGTCTCGACGACCCGGCCGTGGGTCAGCATCCGGATCTGCTCGGGCGAGAAGTCCGTGATGCCGAGCGACCGCAGGGCGGTGCCGGCCCAGGTCACGGTGGGCAGGAAGAGCGGGAGGGTGGGCCGGCCCAGGCGCCGGGAGACCTGCGAGAGCAGCAGGACGCCGTCACCCGCGATGTTGAACGTGCCGCTGTTGAGGGTGCCGCGGCGCGGCGCGGCGGCGGCGATCCGCAACACGTCGATCGCGTCGTCCTCGTGGACGAACTGCAACCGCGGGTCGTAGCCGAGGACGGTGGGCAGCACGGGCAGCGAGAAGTACTCGGCGAGCGGGGAGTCCGCGCACGGACCGAGGATGTTGGCGAAGCGCAGCACGCAGACCGCCACGTCGGGGCGGCGCCGGGCGAAGCCGCGGACGTACCCCTCGACCTCGACGGTGTCCTTCGCGAAGCCGCCGCTGGGCAACGACTTGGGCGGGGTGTTCTCGGTGAAGACCGCCGGGTCGCGCGGCGCGGAGCCGTAGACGCTGGTGCTGGACTTGATGACCACGCGCTGGACGTTCGGGGCCTTCTGGCAGGCACCGAGCAGCTGCATGGTGCCGATGACGTTGGCCTCCTTCACGGAGGCCCGGCCGCCGCGACTGCCCAGGGGCGTGCCGTTGATGTCCATGTGGACGACGGTGTCGACGCCCGTTTCGGCCAGAACCCTGGCGATCGCCGGATGCCGGATGTCGGCCCTGAGGAATTCCGCCCCGCCCAGGGAGTGCTCCGGTGTCACAGCATCGACCCCGATCACCCGATCGACGTCGGGATCGCGCTGGATCCGGCGGACGAACCGGCCCCCCAGCTGCCGTGCGACGCCCGTGACGAGCACGACGTTGCCCAAGATCGGCCCTCCTTCCCGCAGCGGCTTCCGCCTGCGCCGAGATGTCCGGCTCACGCTATCGGGTCGGTGTTGCGCGGCGATGACCGCACGATGCCCATAACGACATTTGCGTACGACCACCGTCCATACGGCCCACAAAAGCACCGCGGCCCCCTATCGCCCGAAGGACGACAAGGAGCCGCGAAATCGTGATCAGCGTCGCTTACTTCTTGTTGCGACGCTGCACACGGGTGCGCTTGAGCAGCTTGCGGTGCTTCTTCTTCGCCATCCGCTTGCGCCGCTTCTTGATAACAGAGCCCACGACTACCCTCGCTCACTTCGTATCACTCGGTGCGGGGCGTCCGAGCCCACACTACCTACATCGGGCCAGGGTACCCGGCGCCGGCCGTACCGCGTAATCCGAGGGTCGCCGAACGAGCCGTCAGGCCGACTCCACCCCCACATACGACTCACGGAGATAGTCGTGGACAGCCTGCTCCGGAACCCGGAAAGACCGTCCCACGCGGATCGCGGGCAGATGACCGCTGTGCACCAGGCGGTACACGGTCATCTTCGACACTCGCATCACCGTGGCGACCTCCGCCACTGTCAGAAACACAACCTCGTTCAACGGCCTCTGGTCCGCAGCCATCACACACCTGCACCTTCCGCATAAGACGGGCACCGGCTTCCCCTCCGGTGACTCTTCGTCGCCATGCGTTCACTCCCCAGATTAGGGGCGGGTGATGCGAGTGGGGAAGAGGAGCAGCGAACGACCGTCAATCAGGACAGATGCGCCCTATTGAGGATGTAGCGGATCAGGGGTCGGTAGTGCGTCGACCGGACGGCATCATCGAGCGGCACCACCGCGGAGAGCCGTCCCTCCGCCCTCCCGACGAACGGCGCGGGGTCGTCGGCGTCCGCCAGCCCGATCGCCTCGATGCCCAGCTGACCTGCTCCGCAGACCCATCCGTGGTCCCCGATGACCAGCCCCGGAAGCGGTCCGGCGGACGCCGCTGCGACCCCCAGAGCGGTCCGCACCGGCAGCGGTGAGTGGGTGTGCACGCCCCCCTCGGAGGGTGCGCCCCGCACGCCGGGCTCGCGCATCAGCGCGACTCCCCGTACGTAATCGAGGACCCGGGTGCGTACTCCGAACCGGGTCGCTATGTCGACACGATGGCCATACGCCGGGGTGAGGACGGTGCAGCCCGCTGACGAGAGGGCGTCTGCGAGGGCGGCGTAGAACTCCAGCAGCCGGTGCGGGTGCCCGGTGCCGAGCAGCACCGGCACCCGACGGCCGGCCGCCGCGGCGAGCCGGTCGGCGAACGCGTCCAACCCGGCGATCGTCCGGTCGGGATCGATCACATCCAGACCTGAAGTGTGCGCGGGATCGGCTGAAATACCGCACTCCTGTCCCATCAGTCGCAGGACTTCACCGAAGGACCAGTCCCGTTCGGGATCCAGCCCCAACAGCGCCCGCGGATCGCGCGCCGCGAAGAGCCGGTAGCGCCGCAGACTCTGCTCCCGCGTGGTCGCGATCGTCCCCGCGAGCCGCGCCTCGATCAGGTGCGCCCGCAGCGCCCCGGTGCCCAACACGGGCCCCATGCTGGCCGTTCGGCCGGGATGCGGATGCCCTAACCGACGGGTAGTCACACATCCGGGGCAGCCACGACGAAAGCGGGAATGCCCCCTCACCCCACCACGTTGTGGCCCCGCAGGGGGGCCTCGCATCCCCTACGGGTTCTGTTCGCCCACCCCCTACGGCATCCCCCGCCGCCTCACGGCAACAGCCCGTGGGACGGGAACACCGCCCGACGGGTGGCCAGCACCGCCTGGTCGAGCCGGTCGGCCGGGTCGTAGCCGCCCTCGCCGAAGTCCCGCCACTGCGGAGTCCGCCCGTCCGTCATCCGGTACGGCGCCAACTGCCGCGTCCTGCGGAACACTTCGTGCCGCCACTCCTCCGGCACCGGCGACGTCGGGTCGATCGGCCGGTGCCCGGCGATCGCCGCCAGATGCGTCCAGCTGCGCGGCACCACCTCCACCACCGCGTAGCCACCGCCCCCGAGCGCGACCCAGCGCCCGTCCGCGTACTCGTGCGCCAACGCGTGGCAGGACTCGGCCACCGCCCGCTGCGCGTCCAGGCTCACCGCGAGGTGCGCGAGCGGGTCCTCGAAATGGGTGTCGGCGCCGTGCTGGGTGACCAGGGCCTGGGGCCGGAACGCGGCCAGCAGCTCCGGCACCACGGCGTGGAAGGCCCGCAGCCAGCCCGCGTCGGCGGTCCCGGCCGGCAGCGCCACGTTCACCGCACTGCCCTCCGCGCCCTCCCCGCCGGTCTCCTCCGGCCAGCCGGTCTGCGGGAACAGCGTCCGCGGGTGCTCGTGCAACGAGATCGTCAGCACCCGCGGGTCCTCCCAGAACGCCGCCTGGACGCCGTCCCCGTGGTGCACGTCCACATCCACGTACGCCACGCGCTCGGCGCCGAGCTCCAGCAGCCGGGCGATCGCCAGCGCCGCGTCGTTGTAGACGCAGAACCCGGACGCGCCGCCGGGCATCGCGTGGTGCAGCCCGCCCGCGAAGTTCACCGCGTGCTCCGCATCACCGCGCCAGACGGCCTCCGCCGCCCCCACCGACTGCCCGGCGATCAGCGCCGACGCCTCGTGCATCCCGGGGAACGCCGGGTCGTCCTCGGTGCCCAGTCCGTAGGCGAGGTCCGCGGACTCCGGGTCGGCGGACGCCCGGCGGACCGCCTCGATGTAGTCCTCACGGTGCACCAGGCGCAGCGTGGAGTCGCCGGCCGGCTTGGCGGCCACCACCTCCAGCGGTCCCCGATGGAGCTCGTACGCCTCCACCAGGCGCATCGTCAGGGCGAGTCGGACGGGGTCCATCGGATGCCCCGGCCCGAAGTTATAGCCCGTTACTGCCTCGTCCCACATCAGCTGTGCGCGGCCGCTCATGGTCGTCACCGTATCGGGCCGAGGACGACCCGAACGAGCGGGCGTACACCAATGTCACCAGGACCAGCACCATCGGTACGAGCATCGCCCCGCGATAGCTCCAGGCGTCCCCCAGCCCGCCCACCAACGGGGAGCCGATCAGAAAGCCCACATAGTTGAAGATGTTCAGCCGCGCGATGGTCGGATCCGAAGCACCCGGGCCATGGCGCTCGACCGCGTACCGCCCGGCCGCCGCGAAGGTCTGCGGCACGATGACGCACAACCCGAGCCCCAGCAGGACGAATCCCACCATCCCGACCCAGGCCCCCGGCGCCGCCGCCACCACCGCGAAGCCGACCGCCGCGACCACGGTCCCGATCCGCACCACCGCGACCGGCCCGAAGCGCCGCACCCCCATATCCCCCACGGTCCGCCCGAGCAGCGTCGTCACCATGTAGACGTTGTACGGGACCGTCGACAGCTGCTCCGAGCCGCCCAGTACGTCCTTCAGATACTTCGCGCTCCAGTTGGAGACCGTCGAGTCGCCGATGTACGCGAACGCCATCACCAGGCACAGCGGCAACAGCAGCCGCATCGCCACCGGCGCCCCACCCGCCGTCCCCCCGGCACCCTCCGACCCGCCCCGGTCCTCGCCGTCCACGAACCACCGGCCGATGACCAGCACCAGCGGGACGGCCACCGCCACCACCGGCCCGTACAGCACCACCAGCGGCAGTTCCCAGTGCGCCCCCGCCCACGCCAGCGAGGCCCCCACGATCCCGCCCAGGCTGTACGCGGCGTGGAAGCCGAGCATGATGCTCCGCCCGTAGGCCCGTTGGAGACTCACCCCGAGCATGTTCATCGACGCGTCCAGGCCGCCCACGGTCAGCCCGAACACGGCCAGCGCCACCGCGGCCTGCGCCAGCGACCCGACCGCTCCGACCGCCAGCAGCGCCAGGCACACCACCGGCTGCACCGCGCGCAGCACGACGCTCGGCCGCACCCGCTTCACCAGGTGCTCGGTGCCGACACTACCGACGCCGGCGAGCACCGGAACGGCCGCCAGGAAGACCGGCAACAGGCCGTCGGAGATGCCGTAGCGCGTCTGGACCGCCGGTATGCGGGTCACGAGCAGGGCGAAGACCGCCCCCTGCGCGAAGAAGCTGAGGGCGAGCGAGACCCGGCCACGGCGGAGCCGCGCTCCCGGTACCTGAGGGGGCGTCATGGCCGGTCAGCCTAGAACTCCGGGCTACCGCTGGGTAGATGGATCACTCGCCCAATTCCGCCTGGTGTACGAGAAGTTGGCGGCCCGGCAGGCGGATACCGGCCCGCACCCGTCCTCACCGCACCCACCGCGGCAGCTCCGCCATATCGCCGAACAGCGCGGTGGCCCCGGCCTCCCTCAGCTTCACCGCCGGCGTCATCGCCGTGAACCCGTAGACGTCCATGCCCGCGGCCACCGCCGCCCGCACGCCCAACGGACTGTCCTCGACCACCGCACACCGCCCCGGCGCGACGCCCATCTCCTTCGCCGCGTGCAGAAACAGGTCGGGCGCCGGCTTCCCCCGCGCCACGTCCTGCGACGAGAAGACCCGCTCCGCACCGAACCGCTCGAACAGCCCGGTCTTCGTCAGCGCCACCCTGATCCGCTCATGGCTCCCCGACGAACCGACGCAGTACGGCACACCGTCCGCGGCCAGCTTCTCCAGGACCGCCGCCACGCCCGGCACCGGCTGCAGCCGCCGACGGAACTCGTCGAAGACCCGCGTGTGGAAATCGGTCTCGAAATCCGCCGGCAGCGCCCGCCCGGACTTCTCCCACACCATGTCCCGCACCCGCTGCACCGACCCGCCCATGAAGTCACGCAGCGATTCCTCGTACGTGGTGGGGTGCCCCAGTTCGGTGAGATAGCCGGCGAGGATCCGGTTGGAGATCGGCTCACTGTCGACCAGTACACCGTCATTGTCGAAAATGATCAGGTCATAACGCATCAAACGAGCGTACCCAGCCTTCCGGAAGGACAACGCAAAGAAGCCCCGTTGGGAACCGAGGTTCCCAACGGGGCTTCTTCTAAAATTAGTTCGGCGGCGTCCTACTCTCCCACAGGGTCCCCCCTGCAGTACCATCGGCGCTGAAAGGCTTAGCTTCCGGGTTCGGAATGTAACCGGGCGTTTCCCTAACGCTATAACCACCGAAACACTATGAAACAAAGAACAACCGTTGGTCTGTTCGTGGCTTCAGAACCAACACAGTGGACGCGAGCAACTGAGGACAAGCCCTCGGCCTATTAGTACCAGTCAACTCCACACCTTACGGCGCTTCCATATCTGGCCTATCAACCCAGTCATCTACTGGGAGCCTTACCCCATCAAGTGGGTGGGAGCCCTCATCTCGAAGCAGGCTTCCCGCTTAGATGCTTTCAGCGGTTATCCTTTCCGAACGTAGCCAACCAGCCATGCCCTTGGCAGAACAACTGGCACACCAGAGGTCCGTCCGTCCCGGTCCTCTCGTACTAGGGACAGCCCTTCTCAAGACTCCTACGCGCGCAGCGGATAGGGACCGAACTGTCTCACGACGTTCTAAACCCAGCTCGCGTACCGCTTTAATGGGCGAACAGCCCAACCCTTGGGACCGACTCCAGCCCCAGGATGCGACGAGCCGACATCGAGGTGCCAAACCATCCCGTCGATATGGACTCTTGGGGAAGATCAGCCTGTTATCCCCGGGGTACCTTTTATCCGTTGAGCGACGGCGCTTCCACAAGCCACCGCCGGATCACTAGTCCCTACTTTCGTACCTGCTCGACCCGTCAGTCTCACAGTCAAGCTCCCTTGTGCACTTACACTCAACACCTGATTACCAACCAGGCTGAGGGAACCTTTGGGCGCCTCCGTTACCCTTTAGGAGGCAACCGCCCCAGTTAAACTACCCACCAGACACTGTCCCTGATCCGGATCACGGACCCAGGTTAGACATCCAGCACGACCAGAGTGGTATTTCAACAACGACTCCACACCAACTGGCGTTGGCGCTTCAAAGTCTCCCACCTATCCTACACAAGCCGAACCGAACACCAATATCAAGCTATAGTAAAGGTCCCGGGGTCTTTCCGTCCTGCTGCGCGAAACGAGCATCTTTACTCGTAATGCAATTTCACCGGGCCTATGGTTGAGACAGTCGAGAAGTCGTTACGCCATTCGTGCAGGTCGGAACTTACCCGACAAGGAATTTCGCTACCTTAGGATGGTTATAGTTACCACCGCCGTTTACTGGCGCTTAAGTTCTCAGCTTCGCCCCACCGAAATGGAGCTAACCGGTCCCCTTAACGTTCCAGCACCGGGCAGGCGTCAGTCCGTATACATCGCCTTACGGCTTCGCACGGACCTGTGTTTTTAGTAAACAGTCGCTTCTCGCTGGTCTCTGCGGCCACCCCCAGCTCAGACAGTAAATGTCATCACCAGAAATGGCCCCCCTTCTCCCGAAGTTACGGGGGCATTTTGCCGAGTTCCTTAACCATAGTTCACCCGAACGCCTCGGTATTCTCTACCTGACCACCTGAGTCGGTTTAGGGTACGGGCCGCCTTGAAACTCACTAGAGGCTTTTCTCGACAGCATAGGATCATCCACTTCACCACAATCGGCTCGGCATCAGGTCTCAGCCTTAACGTGTGACGGATTTGCCTACCACACGGCCTACACCCTTACCCCGGGACAACCACCGCCCGGGCTGGACTACCTTCCTGCGTCACCCCATCGCTTACCTACTACAAGTCTGGTCCGTCGGCTCCACCACTCCCCTCAACTCCGAAGAGATCAGGGCGGCTTCACGGACTTAGCATCGCCTGATTCAGTATTGGGCGCTTCAAAGCGGGTACCGGAATATCAACCGGTTGTCCATCGACTACGCCTGTCGGCCTCGCCTTAGGTCCCGACTTACCCTGGGCAGATCAGCTTGACCCAGGAACCCTTAGTCAATCGGCGCAAGAGTTTCCCACTCTTGTATCGCTACTCATGCCTGCATTCTCACTCGTGAACCGTCCACAACTCGTTTCCACGGCTGCTTCACCCGGCACACGACGCTCCCCTACCCATCACAACAGGCGTTAGCCCTCATGCTGCAATGACACGACTTCGGCGGTGTACTTGAGCCCCGCTACATTGTCGGCGCGGAATCACTTGACCAGTGAGCTATTACGCACTCTTTCAAGGGTGGCTGCTTCTAAGCCAACCTCCTGGTTGTCTCTGCGACTCCACATCCTTTCCCACTTAGCACACGCTTAGGGGCCTTAGTCGATGCTCTGGGCTGTTTCCCTCTCGACCATGGAGCTTATCCCCCACAGTCTCACTGCCGCGCTCTCACTTACCGGCATTCGGAGTTTGGCTAAGGTCAGTAACCCGGTAGGGCCCATCGCCTATCCAGTGCTCTACCTCCGGCAAGAAACACACGACGCTGCACCTAAATGCATTTCGGGGAGAACCAGCTATCACGGAGTTTGATTGGCCTTTCACCCCTAACCACAGGTCATCCCCCAGGTTTTCAACCCTGGTGGGTTCGGTCCTCCACGAAGTCTTACCTCCGCTTCAACCTGCCCATGGCTAGATCACTCCGCTTCGGGTCTTGAGCATGCTACTCCAACGCCCTATTCGGACTCGCTTTCGCTACGGCTTCCCCACACGGGTTAACCTCGCAACATACCGCAAACTCGCAGGCTCATTCTTCAAAAGGCACGCAGTCACGACCACACAGCAAGCTGCATGGCGACGCTCCCACGGCTTGTAGGCACACGGTTTCAGGTACTATTTCACTCCGCTCCCGCGGTACTTTTCACCATTCCCTCACGGTACTATCCGCTATCGGTCACCAGGGAATATTTAGGCTTAACGGGTGGTCCCGCCAGATTCACACGGGATTTCTCGGGCCCCGTGCTACTTGGGTGGCTCTCAAGCAAGCCGCTGACATTTCAGCTACGGGGGTCTTACCCTCTACGCCGGACCTTTCGCATGTCCTTCGCCTATATCAACGGTTTCTGACTCACCGACCGGCCGGCAGACCGATCAAGAAAGCTCCCACAACCCCAACCACGCAACCCCTGCCGGGTATCACACGTGACTGGTTTAGCCTCATCCAGTTTCGCTCGCCACTACTCCCGGAATCACGGTTGTTTTCTCTTCCTGCGGGTACTGAGATGTTTCACTTCCCCGCGTTCCCTCCACACTGCCTATGTGTTCAGCAGCGGGTGACAGCCCATGACGACTGCCGGGTTTCCCCATTCGGACACCCCCGGATCAAAGCTCGGTTGACAGCTCCCCGGGGCCTATCGCGGCCTCCCACGTCCTTCATCGGTTCCTGGTGCCAAGGCATCCACCGTGCGCCCTTAAAAACTTGGCCACAGATGCTCGCGTCCACTGTGCAGTTCTCAAACAACGACCAGCCACCCGTCACACACCCACAAGAGGCGCTTCACCGGGACCGGCATCCCGAAGGCTCAGACCATAAGTCCGCACCCTCAGACACCCAACAGCGTGCCCGACCAGTTCAACCCACAGTCCCGTGTTCCACGCCGAAGCAGTACTAACGATCCATGACCCTGAACAGGCCGAGTAGTCAACGTTCCACCCATGAGCAACCAGCATCAGACACTCGCTGATGTACTGGCCTCTGACCAAGCAAAGCTCGGTAAGAAGTGCTCCTTAGAAAGGAGGTGATCCAGCCGCACCTTCCGGTACGGCTACCTTGTTACGACTTCGTCCCAATCGCCAGTCCCACCTTCGACGATTCCCTCCCACAAGGGGTTGGGCCACCGGCTTCGGGTGTTACCGACTTTCGTGACGTGACGGGCGGTGTGTACAAGGCCCGGGAACGTATTCACCGCAGCAATGCTGATCTGCGATTACTAGCAACTCCGACTTCATGGGGTCGAGTTGCAGACCCCAATCCGAACTGAGACCGGCTTTTTGAGATTCGCTCCACCTCACGGTATCGCAGCTCATTGTACCGGCCATTGTAGCACGTGTGCAGCCCAAGACATAAGGGGCATGATGACTTGACGTCGTCCCCACCTTCCTCCGAGTTGACCCCGGCAGTCTCCTGTGAGTCCCCATCACCCCGAAAGGCATGCTGGCAACACAGAACAAGGGTTGCGCTCGTTGCGGGACTTAACCCAACATCTCACGACACGAGCTGACGACAGCCATGCACCACCTGTACACCGACCACAAGGGGGGCACTATCTCTAATGCTTTCCGGTGTATGTCAAGCCTTGGTAAGGTTCTTCGCGTTGCGTCGAATTAAGCCACATGCTCCGCTGCTTGTGCGGGCCCCCGTCAATTCCTTTGAGTTTTAGCCTTGCGGCCGTACTCCCCAGGCGGGGAACTTAATGCGTTAGCTGCGGCACGGACGACGTGGAATGTCGCCCACACCTAGTTCCCAACGTTTACGGCGTGGACTACCAGGGTATCTAATCCTGTTCGCTCCCCACGCTTTCGCTCCTCAGCGTCAGTATCGGCCCAGAGATCCGCCTTCGCCACCGGTGTTCCTCCTGATATCTGCGCATTTCACCGCTACACCAGGAATTCCGATCTCCCCTACCGAACTCTAGCCTGCCCGTATCGAATGCAGACCCGGGGTTAAGCCCCGGGCTTTCACATCCGACGCGACAAGCCGCCTACGAGCTCTTTACGCCCAATAATTCCGGACAACGCTCGCGCCCTACGTATTACCGCGGCTGCTGGCACGTAGTTAGCCGGCGCTTCTTCTGCAGGTACCGTCACTCTCGCTTCTTCCCTGCTGAAAGAGGTTTACAACCCGAAGGCCGTCATCCCTCACGCGGCGTCGCTGCATCAGGCTTTCGCCCATTGTGCAATATTCCCCACTGCTGCCTCCCGTAGGAGTCTGGGCCGTGTCTCAGTCCCAGTGTGGCCGGTCGCCCTCTCAGGCCGGCTACCCGTCGTCGCCTTGGTGAGCCATTACCTCACCAACAAGCTGATAGGCCGCGGGCTCATCCTTCACCGCCGGAGCTTTCCACACGGAGATCATGCGACCCCGTGTCATATCCGGTATTAGACCCCGTTTCCAGGGCTTGTCCCAGAGTGAAGGGCAGATTGCCCACGTGTTACTCACCCGTTCGCCACTAATCCCCGACCGAAGCCGGTTCATCGTTCGACTTGCATGTGTTAAGCACGCCGCCAGCGTTCGTCCTGAGCCAGGATCAAACTCTCCGTGAATGCTTACCGGTAATCCGGTATCAACACTCGCGTTGAGCGGAACCACAAGGAGGAATAATCCTCGCGGTTCACAGCGTCCTCGCTGTGCGCCTCCCAAAGCTATTGGAAGGACTTTTCAAAGGAACCTCATCTCCATGATGGAGACGGGGTATCAACATATCTGGCGTTGACTTTTGGCACGCTGTTGAGTTCTCAAGGAACGGACGCTTCCTTCGGCCACCCTCTCGGGCTTCCTCCGGGCGCTTCCCTTCGGTCTTGCGTCTCCGACTCTATCAGATCCTTTCGGCTCCGATTTTCGCCGGTGCGATTCGGCCTTTCGGCTTCCTCGCGGTTCCAACCTTACCAGATCCGTTTCCGTCTCTGGCCCCCTGTTGGAGCGGGGTCCGGCCGCTTCGCTTTCGCTTTTCGGCCTTTCCGACTTTATCAGATCTTCTTTCCGTCCCGGCCCGCTTCTCAGTGAGTTGCGGTCGGTTCGAATTTCGATCCGATTCCCCGTCGGCGGGGTGTTCACTACGTTAGCGGAATTCCTCGCTGACGCCTAATCAGACGCCCGGAATGAATTTCGGCATGCGAAATTCGCTCCCGTTGAGGGGCCGTGCAGTAGTGAGTTGCCGCGAAGCGGCGGGATGGCTGCCACAGAACCGTTCCGGCTCGTTGGCAACTCGGAGAACACTACGGATCGGGGAGGGGCGTGTCAAACCCGGTCAGTCGAGGTCGCTCAGACGGCCCTCGGCATCGGGTTGGGCCTCCTCTACGCGGCGCAGCAGCCGGGTCAACGCATCGCCGAGGATGCGGCGTTGCTCGCCGGAGAGGTCCTGGAGGAGCTCCTCCTCGAAGACCGATGCCATGCGCATCGCCTCCAGCCACTTCTCGCGGCCCTCGTGGGTCAGCTCGACGATCACTCGGACGCGGTTGGTCTCGTCGCGCTCGCGGGTGACCAGACCTTCGCTCGCCATGCGGTCGATGCGGTGGGTCATGGCGGCCGGCGTGAGGCCGAGGCGCTTGGCGAGTTCGCCGGGGCCCATGCGATAGGGCGCGCCGGAGACGACGAGGGCCTTGAGGACCTCCCATTCGGCGTTGCTGATGCCGAGGGTGGCGGTCTGGCGCCCGTAGGCGACGTTCATCCGCCTGTTGAGGCGCTGAAGTGCGGAGACGACCTGCTCCACCTGGGGGTCGAGGTCCCGGAACTCGCGCTGGTAGGCCGCGATCTGTTCCTCAAGGCTCGGCTCGGAGTGACCGGCGGGCGCATCTGAGGGCTCTGGCATGCGGCGCAGTATGACACGAAAGCCATTGGCGTTGAAGTTCTTCGTCATGTAGTCTTTAGCTTCGAACTTTAGGGTCGAAGTCTTGAGGGTGTGACTGTCCGGTCTTGGACGTCCGGGGTGTCGTGGACGCCGGGGACGCCGTGGACACCGCCTCGACTCGGCCCGGGGGGTTCCTGACTCGTATCCGTCTTCTGTGACCTGACCTAGGTAGGTGAGTGTGACCACCGCGATGGGCGCCGCGCTGCGCCGGATCCAGCTGGGGAACGCGCTGAGCGCGTTCGGCAGCGGCTTCACCGTGCCGTATCTGTACGTCTACGTGGCGAACGTGCGGCATCTCGGTGCGAATACGGCTGGTGCGGTGCTGGCGATGCTGGCGATCTCCGCACTGATCGTGCTGCCGTTGACCGGACGGGTCATCGACCGGCGGGGGCCGCTCCCGGTGGCCGTCGTCGGTACGGTCTCGGCCGCCGTCGGTTCGCTGGGGATCGGGCTGTCGGCGACCGAGCCGATGGTCATCGCGTCGGCGGTGGCGCTGGGAGCCGGTATCGCGGTGATCCAGCCGGCGCTCGCCACGATGATCGTGTGGTGCTCGACGACGGTGACCCGGTCGCGGGCGTTCGCCACCCAGTTCTTCCTCAACAACCTGGGGCTCGGCATAGGCGGCCTGGTCGGCGGTCAGCTGGTGGACGAGACGCACGCGTCGAGCTTTGTGCGGCTGTTCGCCATCGAGGCCGTGATGTTCCTGGTGCTGGGCGCGGCGATCGCGACCGTTCGGCTGCCGCGGGCGCCGAAGGTCGAGGACGCGGTGCCGACGGAGGAGCGGGCCAAGGGTGCCTGGCGGGTGCTGTTCGGCGACCGGCGGATGGTGTGGCTGTGCGTGCTGGGCTTCGTGCTGTTCTTCGCCTGCTACGGGCAGTTCGAGTCGGGGCTGGCGGCGTACGCCACGGAGGTGACCCGGATCGCGCCGGCGACGCTGGGCATCGCCCTGGCAGCCAACACGGCGGCGATCGTGGTGGCGCAGTTCGTGGTGCTGAAGCTGGTCGAGCGGCGGCGTCGGAGCCGGGTGATGGCGCTGGTGGGCGTGGTCTGGACGGTGGCGTGGCTGGCCGCCGGGCTGTCCGGGCTGGTGCGCGGGAGCCAGGTGGTGGCGACCGTCCTGCTGATCTCCACGTACGCACTGTTCGGCGTCGGGGAGTCGCTGCTGGCGCCGACCGTGGCGCCGCTGGTGGCGGATCTGGCGCCGGCCTCGCTGATCGGCCAGTACAACTCCGCGTTCGCGCTGGTCAAGCAGTTGGCGCTGGCGGTCGGGCCGGCCGTGGGGGCGCTGATGGTCGGGCACGGGATGCATGTCGCGTACATCGCGATGCTGGTGGCGTGCGCGGTCGGGATCTCGGTGCTGGCGCTGCGGCTGGGGCGGATGCTGACCCCGGCCCAGGACCAGCCGCACCGGGTGGCGACCCTGCCCGCGCAGCGGGTGGAGGCCGAGCCGGTGGCCGCGGGCGTGTGAAAGACGGTCCGGGGGCGGCGCCCGCTGTTGGCGCGGCGCCGCCCCCGGGTGCACACGACCTAGCCCCTGGGCAGGGCGAATTCGCACCAGACGGCCTTGCCGCCGCCCGGGGTGCGGCGGGAGCCCCAGGAGGAGGCGATGGTGGCGACGATGGAGATGCCGCGGCCGGTCTCGTCCACGGGCTCGGCCCGCCGGCGGCGGGGCAGGTGATCGTCGCCGTCGGTGACCTCGATGATCAGGCGGCGATCGGTGCGGCGCAGCCGTAGGCGCATCGGCGGGGTGCCGTGCTGGAGGGAGTTGGCGACGAGTTCGCTGGCGGCCAGGACGCCGAGGTCGTGGAGTTCCGGGGAGAAGCGCCAGGAGGCGAGGACGCCGGAGGCGAAGGCGCGGGCGCGCGGTGCCGCCTCGGTGCCGCCGTGGAGTTCGAGGGCGGCGTTGTGGAACAGCTCGGCGTCGTGGCCCGTACGGACCGGGTTCTGGATGACGAGGATGGCGACGTCGTCGTCGTGCGCGGCGGTGATGCCCAGGGAGCGCAGCAGCCGGTCGCAGACGATGTCGGGGGTGCCGGTGGAGCCGGCGAAGGCGCGCTCCAGGGCGGCGACGCCCTCGTCGATGTCCTTGTCCCGGCGTTCGACGAGACCGTCGGTATAGAGGACGGCGCTGCTGCCGGCGCCCAGCGGGACGGAGCCGGAGGTGTGCAGCCAGCCGCCGGTGCCCAGTGGCGGGCCGGTCGGTTCGGCGGCGCGGCGGACGGTGCCGTCGGCGTCCCGGACGAGCATCGGCAGATGACCGGCCGAGGCGTAGACCAGGCGGCCCTCGTTGGGGTCGTGGACGGCGTAGACGCAGGTGGCGATCTGGCTGGCGTCGATCTCGGCGGCCAGGCCGTCGAGGAGTTGGAGGACCTCGTGGGGCGGGAGGTCCAGGCGGGCGTAGGCGCGGACCGCGGTGCGGAGCTGGCCCATGACGGCGGCGGCGCGCACCCCGCGGCCCATGACGTCGCCGATGACCAGGGCCGTCCGGCCGGCGCCGAGGGTGATGACGTCGTACCAGTCGCCGCCGACCGCGGCGTCCGTGCCGCCGGGCTGGTAGGTGGCGGCGACCCGCAGGTCGTCGGGCTGCTCCAGTTCCTGGGGCAGCAGCGAACGCTGGAGGGTGACCGCGGCGGCGCGCTGGCGGGCCTCGCTGGCGCGGAGCCGTTCGGCGGACTCGATCTGGTCGGTGACCTCGGCCCCGAAGACCAGGACGCCCTTGTGCGGGGCGACGCAGGCGACCTCGGGGTCGGGGGCCGGGCCGCTGGCGGCGACCTCGATGGGGGTGCAGGTGAAGGTGTAGTAGCCGTCGCGGGTGCGGTCGCCGCCGGCGCCGGCCGGGACCTTGCGGGACTTGACGGTGCGGGGTTTGCCGCTGCGCAGGACCTGGTCCATCAGGGGCAGCAGGCCCAGCTCGCCGAGTTCGGGGAGGGCCTCGCGGGCGGTGTGGCCGGCCGGGCGGGGGCCGAAGACGCCGGCGTAGGCGCTGTTGACGTAGGCGATGCGGTGCTCGGGGCCGTAGACGACGGCGACCAGGGCGGGGATGGTGCCGAGGATGTCGTGGACGGAGAGCGCGTCGACGGTGGGGGGCGCGGTGGGCGGCGGGGCGTCCTCGCCGGGTCCCTCGGCGCGGGCGGCGGGGACGGTGCCGGAGGGGTCGTCGGTGGGCGCGGCGGAGTGCGCCGTGGGCCCCGACGGGGCGGACGGCGTGGCGGCGCGGTCGGACCGGGCGGCGGTGCGCCGCTGCGTGCCGGGGAATTTGGCGCTCCAGCGCGTGAAGATCACGGAGGGATACCTCTTACTTCGCGTCGTCACGCGGGGTCGGGCCATCGGCGTGGGGGCAGGCCCCGTGGTGCGGCGGGGGGCACGATCGGCACCCTCTGGCGGAATGCAGCAAACGTCCTGAATCCTCGTGATTGTCACTCTTCGCAGATACGAGCCCACCCATGGTCACACGTCCAGTGTGGCCGACCGGACGGTCATCCGTCAGACGCCGGACGTCGAGGCGTAGTTCCCGGCCCGGGGGCGGTCGGCCCGGGCCGACCGGGTGGCCAGTCAACGTCCCTGGTGGAGCGGCCGGTCAGCTGGTTTCGTTGTGCCGGCCGGTGCCCGCGGCGAGTTCGAATTCGGCGCGCGGGTTCTCCAGCGAGCCGAGCGAGACGATCTCGCGTTTGAACAGACCCGCGAGGATCCATTCGGCGAGGATCCGGGCCTTGCGGTTGAAGGTGGGCACCCGGCTGAGGTGGTAGGCACGGTGCATGAACCACGCCGGGTAGCCCTTGAGCTTGCGGCCGTAGACCTGGGCGACGCCCTTGTGCAGGCCGAGCGAGGCCACCGAACCGACGTACTTGTGCGCGTAGTTGTGGATCTCGCCGCCGCGCAGGGCCGCGGTGAGGTTCTCGGCCAGCACCTTGGTCTGGCGGACGGCGTGCTGGGCGTTGGGGGCGCAGACGGCGCGCGGCGCGTCGGGGGTGGCGGGCGGCGGGGCCGTCAGGTCCGGGACGGCCGCCGCGTCCCCGGCTGCCCAGGCGTGTTCCACGCCGTCCACCTGGAGCGCGGCGGTGCACTTGAGGCGGCCGTGGTCGGTCAGCGGCAGTTTGCTCGCGGCCACGATGGGGTGCGGTTTGACGCCGGCGGTCCACACGAGCGTCCTGGCGGGGAAGCGGGAGCCGTCGCTGAGCCGGACGATGCGCTTCTCGCAGGACTCCAGGCGGGTCTCCAGGCGGACGTCGATGTTGCGGGCGCGCAGCTCGCGGACGGTGTAGCCGCCCATGTCGGGGCCGACCTCGGGCAGGATCCGGTCGGTCGCCTCGACCAGGACCCACTTCATGTCCTCGGGCCCGACGTTGTGGTAGTAGCGGACGGCGTAGCGGGCCATGTCCTCCAGTTCGGCCAGCGCTTCCACGCCCGCGTAGCCGCCGCCGACGAAGACGAAGGTCAGCGCCGCGTCGCGGATCGCGGGGTCGCGGGTGGAGGAAGCGATGTCGAGCTGTTCGAGGACGTGGTTGCGCAGTCCGATGGCCTCCTCGACCGTCTTGAATCCGATGCCGACGTCGGCCAGTCCGGGGACGGGGAGGGCGCGCGAGACCGATCCCGGCGCGAGGACCAGTTCGTCGTAGGCCACGGTGACGGCGCCGGCGCCGGCATGCTCCGCGGCCAGGGTGGCGATGGTCGCCTTGCGCTCGTCGTGGTCGATCTCGGTGACCTCGCCGATGACGACCGTGCAGTGCGGCAGGACGCGGCGCAGCGGGACGACGACATGGCGCGGGGAGATGGAGCCGGCGGCGGCCTCGGGCAGGAACGGCTGGTAGGTCATGTAGGGCTCGGGATCGACGACGACGATCTCGACCGTGCCCTGCCGCAACTCCTGTTTCAGCGTCCGCTGCAGCCGCAGGGCGGTGTACATCCCCACGTAGCCACCGCCCACCACGAGAATGCGCGCCACGGCGTCCGAATGCTCCGAAGACACAGTCTTCACAGAGGTTCTCCTCGCGGTGTCGACCAGGCCGGGGCGCCACCGAGCGGGTGGCCGGGCCGGCGCGCGCGGCCACCTTCGGGCGCTGTGCCCCCGGACAGCACAGCACTGTTCCATGACGCACCGCCGGGACGGCTTTGTCCACAGGCCGGTCGAAAAGTATGTCCGGTACGAGGCGCGGTGCGGAGCGGGACATTCCGGCCGAGCGGGGCGAAGTACGCTGGTCAGGCGGAGTTCGGCGCGAGGTGAGCGGAAGGACGAGCAGGACGGATCGGGTCCATTGGGCCGAACGGGGGGCACGGCGTACGGAGCGCCCCCTTCAATCTTGACGCGGGCTCAACTATGTTCGTATGTCGTCGGGGTGCACCCTCTTGTCGGGTCGCCCCGACCGTCAGGGCGGGGAGTCTCCGGGGGGAGACGTCATTACCGGGGGATCACTTATGCACATTCAGGGCTCTCAATGGTCGGCGGCGGCCACGATGACCGCTGCCGCTTCCGACGGTGTCAACGGCGCCGGCGGCAACGGAACGGGCGCGGCGACCGGCCTCAACGGCCGGAGCACACCCCTGCGGGTCGATGCCCAGCGCAATCTGGAGCATGTGCTGCGGGCGGCCCGAGAGGTCTTCGGCGAACTGGGGTACGGCGCGCCGATGGAGGACGTGGCGCGTCGCGCCCGGGTCGGGGTCGGGACGGTCTACCGCCGCTTCCCGAGCAAGGACGTCCTGGTCCGGCGGATAGCCGAGGAGGAGACCTCCCGGCTGACCGAGCAGGCACGGGCCGCACTGGGTCAGGAGGACGATCCGTGGTCGGCGCTGGCGCGGTTCCTGCGCACGTCGGTCGCCTCGGGCGCCGGGCGGCTGCTGCCGCCGGGCATCCTGCGGGTCGGCGCGAGCGAGGAGCGGGCGGACGGCGCGGCCGAGCCGCGGGTGCCGGAGGGCGGCACCGAGGCCCGGGTGCCGCTGCAGCGGATGGCGCCCGGCGAGGCGGACGGGCCGCGGAGCGGCCCCGAGGCCGAGGAGACGCCGGGCGGGCAGGCGCTGCTGGACGTCGTCGGACGGCTGGTCGAGCGGGCCCGGGCGGCGGGTGCGCTGCGGACCGATGTCACGGTCTCCGACGTGCTGCTGGTCATCGCCACGGGTGCGCCCGCGCTGCCCGATCCCGGGCAGCAGCAGGCGGCCTCCGCCCGGTTGCTGGAGATCCTGCTGGAAGGGCTGCGGTCGCGTCCCGCGACGTGACAGGCGCGGCGGCCGGCTCCATGACGGCGGGCGGGGCACGAACCGCCCGCGTGGAGCCGGTGGCGGCACCGGGAGGCCCCGAGTGCGGGGCGTCCCGGTGGGGCGCCGGCATCCCTGCGATGCGGTGGTCCCGACCGGTGCGGGGCGCCCCGTGCGGGTGAACGCCAGTGCGGGCGCCCCGGATGAGTGGTTGCCCACCGGGGCCCTGAAGCCCGGGCCAGGGGTGTGGCACGCTTGCGCGGTGTTGCGGTGTGACGGGTTCGGGAGCCTCGGCGATGGGTGTTGACGGGCGGGACGAGCGGCGTGGCGAGACCACGGGACGCCGCTCGGATCAGGTGCCGGGCCGGACCGGGCCGCCGGGGGCGACGCCCCCGCGCGGTGGCCTGGAGGACGCCGGGCCCAGCGTGCCGGCGCAGCGCAGGCGCTCCCGGCACGGCGGGATGCCGTCGGACGAGCCGGTGGGGGTGCCCGGCGAGCGCACGGACGCGGATCTGCCGCCGTCCGACGCCGAGTTGGTCGCCGCGATGCGGGCCGGTGACGACAGCGCCTACGAGGAGCTGTACCGCCGGCACGCCGAGGCGGTGCGCCGGTATGCGCGCGGCTGCTGCCGGGACGCCCACACCGCCGAGGATCTGACCGGCGAGGTCTTCGCGCGCACCCTGCAGGCGGTGCGCGGCGGGGCGGGGCCGGACTCCGCGGTGCGCGCGTATCTGCTGACGACCGTGCGGCGGGTCGCCGCGGCCTGGGCGAGGACCACCCGACGGGAGCAGTTGGTCGAGGACTTCGCGGTGTTCGCGGTGTCGGCGGCCGGGTCGTCCCTGGACGACAGCACGCTGGATCCGGGCGCGGACGTCCGGGCGATGCACGAGGCCGAGCAGACCATGGCGGTGCAGGCGTTCCGCAGCCTGCCGGAGCGCTATCAGACGGTGCTGTGGCACACCACCATCGAGGACGAGTCGCCGAGCGAGGTCGCACCGCTGCTCGGGCTGACCGCCAACGCCACCGCCGTGCTGGCCCACCGCGCCCGGGAAGGGCTCAAGCAGGCGTATCTGCAGGCGCATGTGAGCCAGTCGCTGACCGCGGGCGGCGACTGCGCGCGCTATGCCGACCGGCTCGGCGCGTACGCCCGGGGCGGATTGCGGATGCGGGCCGAGCGGGGGCTGCGCAAGCATCTGGAGGAGTGCGCCCGGTGCCGCGGGGCGGCGCTGGAGGTCGTCGACCTCAACCAGCGGATCGGGGCGGTGCTGCCGGTGGCGGTCATCGGCTGGTTCGCGGCCGGGTACGTCGTCAAGGGTGCCGCCGCGGTGGCCGGGATCGCCGGCGCCGGGGCCGCGGCGGGTGCCGGGGTGGCCGCGGCCGCCGCGGGGTCCGGTTCCGGTACGGCGGGCGGCGCCGGCGGCGGGGCGGCCGTGGGCGAGGGGCTGGCCGCGCCGGTGAAGATCGGTATCGGTGCCGGGCTGGTGGTCGCGGCGGGGGCGGCGCTGGCGTTCGCGCTGGCCGGGTCGCCGCAACCGGCCCCGCGGGCACAACCGCACCCGCCGGCGCCGGTCGCGCCGCCCGTGCCGGCCCCGCCGCCGTCGCACACCCCCCGGCCGCCGGTGGGCGCGCCGGTCACCGAGCCGACGCCGTCCCGCACGCCGATGCCCACCCCGACGCCGTCCGAGCCCGCCCCGACACCGACGCCGACGCCCACCCCGGCACCGCCGACGCCCACGCCGACTCCAACACCGACGCCCACCCCGACGCCCACGCCGACCCCGACACCGACGCCCACGCCCACGCCCACCCCCACGCCGCCGACGACGGCGTATCAGGTCAGTGCGTTGGCGTACGACTTCATGGGGGACGGCAGCAAGCCGGAAGTACGGGCCCTCGACAGCGGCTGGCTGTGGAAGCGGTACCGCCCGAGCATCGGCGGGACCGCCTATCCCCACGGGGTGAGCGTGCACGCCTCGTCCTCGGTGGTCATCGATCTCAACCGGCAGTGCACGGCGTACGACGCGGTGGCCGGCGTGGACGACCTCAGCCTGGGCCTGGGCGCGCTGCGCTTCTCGGTGTACGGGGACGGGGTGCGGCTGTGGCGGTCGCCGGTCCTGCGCGGCGGGGAGTCGGCGGTGCCGGTGCACGTCCCGTTGGCCGGGCGCAAGACGCTGCGCCTGGTGGTCGAGCCGGAGAGCGCGGGCGATCTGGTGGCGCTGGGCGACTGGGCGCGGTCGCAGATCAGTTGTCGGTGAGCTGTCGGTGAGCTGGTCGCCGCGGGTGGGGCGGGATCGCGCCGGAGGGCGGGACGGTGTGCCCCGTTCGTCGGCGCGGTGACGGACTGGCCCGTTCGTCGGCCCGGGGACGGACCGACGCGTCCCTCGACCCGGGGACGGATCCCGGCAGGGGCGAGGGGCCCGTCACGGTCGAGGGATCCGTCAGGGCCGGGGATTCCGTCAGGGCTCGGCGGGCGGTCAGGGCTCGGCGGGCGGTCAGGACGTGTGGGGTGCCGGGGTCGTACGGGGCGCAGGGACGGCAGCGTGGTCGGCGGTGTGATCGCCCGCGTACGCGCCGCTTCCCCGGCGTGCGGGGCCTCGGGTGCGCCGTGGGTCGCGCCGTTCTGCTGGGCGCACCGGGACGCGGTCGTGCGCCGGGCGTCCGCCCCGTGGAGAGCGGGCGCCCGGGGGTTCCGGCGGGCCGCCTCGCCCCGGGCGGTGAGGCGGCCCGCCGGGCGCGTCAGGAGAGCCGCGCGCGCACCACGCCCCCGGCGAGCGCCCGTTGCCGGGGCGCCTGCGCGCCCGTCCAGCACGAGCCGCGGCGGGCCAGCAGCCGGCGCAACCACACTTCGGCGGCGACCAGTTCGGCCAGACCGTCCAGGGGCACCGGGGCGCCCTCGGCCGCCGCGCGGAGCGCGCGGCGGACCACCCGCGCCTCGACGAGGCCGGCGTCCGCCAGCAGTGGCGCGTCGAAGAGCTGGAGCAACGGGCCGACCGCGGCGCGCAGTCCGGCGCGGACCGCGGCGGTGTGGGTGTGGTGCGCGGCGGCGCCCCAGCCGGACGGCAGGTACCGCACGCCGGCGCCGGCCAGGACGGCGCGCAGGACGGCGGCCCGGGCGCCCGGCTGCACCCGCAGGGTGTCCGGCAGGGCGCGGCAGGCCAGCACCACCTGGTTGTCCAGGAAGGGGGCGTGCAGCCGCTGGCTGCGGACCTCGACGGCCTGCTCGAAGATCCGGTGGTCGGCGGCCTGGCGGGCGAGGGCGGCGCGGGCCCGTCGTTCGCCGGGGCGGCCCGCGGCGGGCGAACGGTGCGCCGCGTCCCCGAGGCGAACCGATACTTCGGCCAGCGCCTCCCCCGTGAGCCAGCGGGCCGCGGGCCCGGGGCGGCACCAGGCGAGCGCGGCCAGGGAGGCGTCCACCGCGCCGCCGGCCACCGGCTCGTCGGCGAACCGGCGCTCCATCAGGTGGCGCGCGGCCTCGGCCATCCCGGTGGCGTAGGGGGTGCGGGCGAGCTTCCGGGCGGCCCGGTAGACGGTGAACGGGACCAGCACCGAGTGCGCGGAGGGGCCGTCGGCCTTGGCCAGCGCGGTGACCGGGCGCAGCAGATGGCGCCGGCGGCGGTCCATGAGGAGGTCGGCGAGGCGGGCGGGGTGGGCGTCGAGGACCTGGCGGGCGCCGTTCCCGACGAAGTGGTCGGCGCCGCCGGACAGCAGCCGCCTGCGGTGCCGGCCGGCCAGGGTCAGCGAGGGGCCGGACTCGTCGGTGAGCGGGAGGGCGTCCAGGCCGGTGTACGGGAGGGCCTCCTCGCCGGCGGCGACGACGACGTGGTGCAGCCGGGGGTCCTCGGCGATGCCGCGGGCACGCTCCAGTTCCGCCTCGTGCTGGGCCCGGTCGCCATGGGTGGCGCGGTCGTTGAAGGTGACCGCCAGCAGGCGCTCGCCGTGGCCGTTGATCCGGCCGGGCTGCCCGGGGAGGCCGGCGGCCAGGAGGGCGAGGGTTCCGGAGGCGCTGCCCCCGGAGAGGTCGGCGCCGATGCCGGGGGCCGGTCCGCCGCGCGCCGCGCGCCGCTCCGCGGGGCCCATGCCGGGCACCGGGCCTGGGTCGAGCCGGTCGAGGCCGTCCGGGTCGGGCGCGAAGCGGGGGGCCGCCAGCCGGGCACGCACGGCCTCCACGAGGGCCTCCCGGACGCCGTCCACCGCCTGCTCCGGGGCGAGTTGGGGGGCGGCGACGGCCAGGGACGCGGGCGGTTCGTAGGAGGCGATCTCGCTGCTGCCGGTGCGCAGCACCAGGGCGTGGCCGGGCGGGATCCGGCGGACCCCGTCGTACGGGGTGCCGGCGCCCACCGCCTCGGGGGCGTCCGGGCAGGCCAGCAGGGCGGCCAGATGGCCGACGTCGAGGCCGGCCTCGACGAGGTCGGCGAGCGGCAGGGCGGCGGTGGCGTAGGCGGTCCCGCCGGCCCACCGGGTGTGGAAGACGGGCCGGGCGCCGGCCAGGTCTCCGGTGACGGTGATCCGGCGGCCCACTTGGGCGACGGCGGTGTAGCTGCCAGGCCAGGCGGTCAGGTGGCGCAGCGCGCCCCCACGGGCGGCGAACAGGCCCACCTTCAACTGGTCGTCGGTGGCGCCGCAGACCCCGAAGACGGCGAGTCGGGTCTCCGGGTCGGCCTGGACGACGCGCACCTCGTGGGGCCGCCAGTCGCCCACCGCCCAGAGGGGATCGGGGTCGCCCCACAGGAGTTGGGCGCCCACGGGCAGCAGCGTCCGGCACTCCCTGTGGGCGGTCGCGGCACTGCTCCACCCCACCAGCCAGCGCATCGCCGCCTCCACCCGATTCCCCGTCCGCAGGGGTGGCCGGCGACCGCCCCGTACAGCGGATATCCCAGCTGTCGTGCGGACCATGCTGCCATGGCGGTGGCCTGCGGGAGGTGGCGGAGGAGGCCCGGACGCGGGCGGGGCGGCGGGCGCGGCGAGGGGCGCACGGGGGCGGTGTGGCGCCGTCGGGACGGCGGCTGCGCCCGGCGGCGGCCCCGGGTGGCCCCCCGTGTGGCCCCCGGGGCGCTGGACGGCGTGAAAGCATCACCCGTCGATTTTCGGCCAAAGTCCTTGCCGCGCAGCCGAGTTGACGCCCGGACACCGTCCCGTATACGGCGCCGTGCGGCGCGGTGGGCCGGACCTGCGCCCGGCCCCCGCGACGGTCCGGGAAGCGGGCTGCGCCTCCCGGACCGGACCGCCACCCGCGGGGAATGAGGTGGCGGTGTCCCCCAGCCCACTGGATCCAGTGCAGCGGGCCGACCCACGCAGAACTCATCGAAGCGTGGGGGTCGTTGAGGGGCCAGCGCGCACGCACGGGCGCATGGGCACACGTACCCGGAGCACATGCCAATTCCCGCACCCCCGTTTGAACACGAATCTCGCCATCCAAGACACCGACCCTTAACGGTAGGGATCCGGCGAACTACTCTGGGTGGACGCATGCCCCGGGGTACGGGGCGGCTGTCGCTGTGTCGAGGGGTGCGCATGTCCAGGGATACACGCGGGCCGAACGAAAAGCTCGGCACCGTTCTCGCCCTCGCGGGAATCAGCAATGCCGGACTGGCGCGCCGGGTCAACGACCTCGGTGCGCAACGCGGCCTGACGCTTCGCTACGACAAGACGTCGGTGGCCCGATGGGTCTCCAAGGGCATGGTGCCCCAGGGCGCCGCGCCCCATCTGATCGCGTCGGCGATCGGCAGCAAGCTCGGGCGCCCGGTGCCGCTGCACGAGATCGGGCTGGCCGATGCCGATCCGGCGCCCGAAGTGGGGCTGGCCTTCCCTCGCGACGTGGGTGCCGCGGTGCGCTCGGCGACCGAGTTGTACCGCCTCGATCTCGCCGGACGGCGGGGCAGCGGCGGCGGCATCTGGCAGAGCCTGGCCGGATCCTTCGCCGTCAGCGCCTACGCCACCCCCACCTCCCGCTGGCTGATATCGCCGACCGACAGTTCGGTGGCACGGGAGACGGCCGAGGCGCGGGACAAGGACGCCGCGGCCGCCGGTGACGCGGGAGCCCCGCAGCACGTCGGCCACAGCGATGTCACCAAACTGCGCGAGGCGGCCGAGGACGCCCGGCGCTGGGACTCCAAGTACGGCGGCGGGGACTGGCGTTCGTCCATGGTGCCGGAGTGCCTCCGGGTGGACGCTGCGCCGCTGCTGCTCGCCTCGTACAGCGACGAGGTGGGCCGCGCGCTCTTCGGGGCGACGTCCGAACTCACCCGCCTGGCGGGCTGGATGGCCTTCGACACCGGCCAACAGGAGGCCGCCCAGCGGTACTACATCCAGGCGCTGCGGCTGGCGCGGGCCGCCGCCGACGTCCCCCTGGGCGGGTATGTGCTGGCGTCGATGTCCCTCCAGGCGACCTACCGCGGGTTCGCCGACGAGGGCGTCGATCTGGCCCAGGCCGCCCTGGAGCGCAACCGCGGCCTGGCCACCGCCCGCACCATGAGCTTCTTCCGGCTGGTGGAGGCGCGGGCGCAGGCCAAGGCCGGGGAGGCGCGCGCCTGCGAGGTGGCGCTGAAGGCGTCCGAGGGCTGGCTGGAGCGCTCCCGCAGCGGCGATCCGGATCCGTCCTGGCTGGACTTCTACTCCTACGAGCGCTTCGCCGCCGACGCCGCCGAGTGCTACCGGGACCTGCGGCTGCCCCGTCAGGTGCGGCGCTTCACCGAGCAGGCGCTGTCCCGGCCGACGGAGGAGTTCGTCCGCTCGCACGGGCTGCGCCTCGTGGTGTCCGCCGTCGCCGAACTGGAGTCCGGCAATCTGGACGCGGCCTGCGCCGCCGGCACCCGCGCCGTCGAGGTCGCCGGCCGGATCTCCTCGGCCCGCACCACGGAGTACGTGCGCGATCTGCTGCACCGCCTGGAGCCGTACGGGGACGAGCCCCGCGTGGTCGAACTCCGCGAGCGGGCCCGGCCGTTGCTGGCCGCGCCGGCCTAGCGGCGGCACGGGCGGGACGGGCCGGGGAGCGGGTCTGTGGGCCGGCCGTCGAAGGGGCGTCGCGGCGGGCCTGTCGCCGCAGGTCAGACTGGTCACTGCGGATTGTCGGTGCCGCCCGTCATGATGGACTACGTCGTCGGCGATGACGCGCGGGCCCGCGGCGACGGGCGGGTCGGCGGTCATGCGGTTGGGGAGGTGCAGTGGCGGCGTACGACTGCGACGTGCTGGTGATCGGTGCCGGGATCGTGGGGCTTTCCACGGCCCATGCCCTCACGCGCGCGGCACCCGGTATACGCGTCGTGGTGCTGGAGAAGGAGCCCGCCGCGGCCCGCCACCAGACCGGGCGGAACAGCGGCGTGATCCACAGCGGCATCTACTACCCACCGGGTTCGCTGAAGGCCCGCTTCGCCCTCCAGGGGGCGGCGGAGATGGTCGAGTTCTGCACCGCGCACGACATCCCGCACGAGGTCACCGGCAAGCTGATCGTCGCCACCGACCGCGCCGAGCTGCCCCGGCTGCACGGCCTCATCCAGCGCGGCCGCGAGCACGGCCTGCCGGTGCGGGAGCTGGGCCCGGCCCAGATCGCCGAGTACGAGCCCGAGGTGCGCGGCCTGGCCGCGATCCACGTGGGCACGACCGGCATCTGCGACTTCGGGGCGGTGGCCCGGCAGCTGGCCCGCCTCGCGCAGGAGGACGGGGCCCGGGTCGTCCTCGGCGAGGAGGTCACCACCATCGCCCGCCGCCCCGGCCGGGTCGCGGTCCGCACCGCCGGCGGCACGGTCTACCGCGCCCGCGCCCTGGTCAACTGCGCCGGGCTGCACTGCGACCGGGTGGCGCGGCTGGCGGGCGACGCCCCGGGCATGCGGATCGTGCCGTTCCGGGGCGAGTACTACACCCTCGCACCGGAGCGCGCCGCCCTGGTCCGCGGGCTGGTGTACCCGGTCCCCGACCCCGCCTTCCCGTTCCTGGGCGTCCATCTCACCCGCGGCATCGACGGCTCCGTCCACATCGGGCCGAACGCCGTCCCCGCGCTGGCCCGCGAGGGCTACGACTGGCGCACCGTCCGTCCCACCGAGCTCGCCGGCACGCTCGGCTACCCCGGTTCCTGGCGGATAGCCCGCCGCCACTGGCGCTACGGCGCGGGCGAGCTCCACCGCTCGCTGTCCCGCCGTGCCTTCACGGACGCGGTCCGCCGCCTGCTGCCGGCCGCCCGGGAGGAGGATCTGCTGCCGTCGCCGGCCGGGGTCCGGGCCCAGGCCGTGCTGCCCGACGGCACCCTCGTCGACGACTTCCTGTTCGCCGAGTCCCCCGGCATGATCCACGTCCTCAACGCCCCGTCCCCGGCCGCCACGGCCTCCCTCCCGATCGGGCGGGAGGTGGCCCGGCGGGTGACCCGGCTGCTGGGGCTCCCGGAGTGCGCGGCGCAGGACGGGGGCCTCGCGGGGTGAGGGGCGCCGGGGCCCGTCCGGCCGTGGGCCCGTGGGGACCGCCCGGATTCCGGTCGGCGCCGCGCTGACCTGCGGATTCGAGTGACGGTGGGGGCTGCCCGGCGCATGGCCGCCGGCGGCGTTCCCGTCCGCCGCGGTGGCGTCCGTAGAATCGACCCACTGTGTCCGAGAACCCCGCCACCCCCGAAACCACCGCCGCCGCGACCGCCGCCCCGGTGGACGAACCGCGCCCCCTCGGTGCCACCGCCGTCTCGGCCGCCGTGCCCCGGCGCGGCAAGCCGATGTTCCCCGACGGGACGGGACCGGCGGCCGACCCCGCGGGCTCGCACCACGAGCGGCGGATCCGCTCCTTCCAGCCCCGTCGCAGCCGCGTCACCGCCTCCCAGGGCGAGGCGCTGCGCCGCCTGTGGCCCACCTGGGGCGTGGACGTCGACGGGCTCTCCCGCCTCGACCTCGACGCGTTCTTCGGCGGGCTGCCGGTCGTGCTGGAGATCGGCTTCGGGATGGGCGAGGCCACCGCGCAGATGGCCGCCGCCGATCCGGGCACCGGCATCCTCGGCTGCGATGTGCACACTCCCGGCCAGGGAAGTCTGCTCGGTCTCGCGGAGCGGAACGGCCTGTCCAACATCCGGGTGGCCAACGGGGACGCGATCATCCTGCTGCGCGAGATGCTCGCCCCGGCCTCCCTCGCCGGCCTGCGCGTCTACTTCCCGGACCCCTGGCCCAAGAAGCGCCACCACAAGCGCCGGCTGATCCAGCCGGAGTTCGTGGCGCTGGCGACCACCCGGCTCGCACCGGGCGCCCTGGTGCACTGCGCGACCGACTGGGAGCCCTACGCCGAGCAGATGCTGGAGGTCCTCTCCGCCGAGCCGACGCTTGCGAACCTGCACGACGGCTACGCGCCCCGGCCCGACTTCCGGCCCTTCACCAGGTTCGAGGGCCAGGGACTGGACAAGGGGCACGTCGTGCACGACCTGCTCTTCCGCCGCCGGGGCTGAGGGCCGCCGCCCTCCGGGGCCCCGGCCCCGGAGGCACCCGCCCGCGCCGGTCCGGCCCGACAAACCCGCATGCCCGCACTGTCCCACCCTCGTTAGGGTCGATGGGTGTACCCGTCCTTGCCGCCGCTCCCCGAGCACCCAGCCGGCCCGCCGCCGTACACACCCGCCGAGGCCCACCGCGGGCCCCGGCGCTGGTCCGCGCCCTGGCACAGCAAGACCGTCCGGGCCATCGCGCTGGCCGCGCTGCTGGCGCTCTCCGGCGTGCTCATCCTCGGCATCGTCCGGCGGCAGACCGGCACCGAGGGCCTCCTGGTCGGCGTCGGACTAGCCGTCTTCCCGGTGCCCCTGCTGATCGCGGCCTTCTGCTGGCTGGACCGGATCGAGCCCGAGCCCTGGCGGAATCTGGCGTTCGCGTTCGCCTGGGGGGCGTGCGCGGCCACCTTGGTCGCGGTCCTGGCCAACGGCTTCGCCACCGACTGGCTCGCCAACAACATCGCCTCCGCGTCGCCGACCGAGGCCCAGGCATGGGGCTCGACGGTCATCGCCCCGATCGTCGAGGAGGTGATGAAGGCCGCCGCCGTCGTGCTGCTCTACCGCTTCCGCCGCCGTGACTTCGACGGCATCACGGACGGCATCGTGATCGCCGGGATCACCGCGACCGGCTTCGCCTTCACCGAGAACATCCTCTATCTGGGCAGCGCCTTCGGCGAGGACCAGTCCTTGGGGCACACCGGTCTGAGCTCCCTCACCGCCGGCACCTTCTTCGTGCGGATCGTGGTCTCCCCGTTCGCGCATCCGCTCTTCACGATCCTCACCGGGCTGGCGTTCGGGATCGCCGCGACCCGCTATCCGCGGCGCCGCGGCGCCCGTGCCGCGCTCATCCTCTTCGGCCTGGCCACCGCGGTCCTGCTGCACGGCATCTGGAACGCCGCCTCCAACCTCGGCGACGCCGGCTTCCTCACCGTCTACGGCGTGTTCATGGTCCCGGTGCTGCTGGTCCTGACCTGGCTGGCGCTGTGGGCCCGGCGGCAGGAGCTGCGCTCGGTGCGCGACTACCTCGCCCCGTACACCGCCACCGGCTGGCTCGCTCCACCGGAGCCCACCGCCCTCGCCTCGCTGCGGACCCGCGCGCTGGCCCGCGACATCGCCCGCCGCACCCACGGCCCGGCCGCCGCTCGCGCCGTCACCGCCTACGCGGCGCTGGCCACCGCCCTGTCCTTCCACCGCCGCCGGGCCCATCTGACGGGCCCGCCGCCGGACTTCGCCGCCCGGGAACGCGAACTCCTGGAGCGCCTGTGGCACTACCGGCCGTGGGCGGGCCCGGCGCTGCTCCAGGCGTGGGCGGGCGGGGCGGCGGGAACCGGCCCGGCCTCGGCGGCGCGCCACCCGGCCCCGGCCCCGCCGCACGAAGCCGCGCCGCCGCCCGGCGCCGCGCGCTGAACCGTCCCCCAGGCCGTGCTCCGCGCGCGGGATGCGGGCGCGCGTAGGCTCGTGGGAGTTGTCCGTGAAAGGGAGGATCTGCGATGGCTGGGATACCGACGAGCGTGGTGGCGGCCACGGGCCTGGTGGGCGGTTACGGCGTGGCCCGGTGGACCAAGAAGCGGCCGTTGGGCGGCGTCGCGCTGGCCGCCGCCGGGGCGGTGGCGGCCAGGGGCTGGCAGCAGAAGGCCGGTACGAAGGCGGCTGCCGCGCTGAGCGGTGCCTATGTGGCGGCGTTCGCGGGGTCGCACCCGCTGGCCAAGAAGATCGGGGCGTGGCCTTCGGTGTTCGCGGTGGCCGGCGGCGTCGCCCTGGCCTCGTGGGCGGTGGCGGACCGCCGCGGCTGAGACGGCCGGGCCGGGTCCGCGCGACCGACGGCGGCCGGCGGCGCGGGGGCCTGTGCGGGCCCCCGCACCGCCGTGCCGCGTCAGGCCGATGCCTCCGTGAGGAGGGACATCTCGGCGTCGGTGAGGACGAGTTCGTTGACCGCCAGCAGGGCCGTGAGCTGGGACACCGTGCGCGCGCTGGCGATGGGGGCCGCGACGGTGGGCCGGGCGGCGAGCCAGGCGAGGGCGATGGTGGTCGGCTCGGCGCCGTGGGCCGCGGCGACGGTGTCGAGGGCCTCCAGGACGCGGCGGCCGCGGTCGGTCGCGAGGTAGCCGGCGGCCTTCGCCGAGCGGGCGCTGTCGACGCTGGCGCCCGGGCGGTACTTGCCGGTCAGGAAGCCGGAGGCGAGCGCGTAGTACGGGACGGCGGCGATGCCGTTGCGGGCGGCCACGTCGGCGAGTTCGCCCTCGTAGGTGTCGCGGGAGACGAGGTTGTAGTGCGGCTGGAGGGCCACGTAGCGGGCCACGCCCTCGCGGTCGGAGAAGTCCAGCGCCTCCTGGAGGCGCCGGGCTGAGATGTTGGACGCGGCGATCTCGCGGATCTTGCCCGCCTCGACGAGGTCGTCGAGGGCGGTCAGGAACTCGCCCACCTCGACGGACTCGTCGTCGTAGTGGGTGTAGTAGAGGTCGATGTGGTCCGTGCGCAGCCGGGACAGCGAGAGGTCGACGGCGGTCTTGATGGTGCTGGCGGACAGGCCCTTGTGGTCGGGGTGGGCGCCGACCTTGGTGGCGATCACGACGTCGTCGCGGTTGCCGCGGGCCGCGAGCCAGTTGCCGAGGACGGTTTCGGACTCGCCGCCCTTGTTGCCCGGCACCCATGCCGAGTAGACGTCGGCGGTGTCGATGAAGTTGCCGCCGCCGGCCACGTAGGCGTCGAGAACGGCAAAGGACTCGGCCTCGTCAGCGGTCCAGCCGAAGACGTTGCCGCCGAGGCAGAGGGTGGAGACGGACAACGAACCGAGCGACTTCGGAGTGGGGGCGGAGCCTTGGGCGTGTGTCACGGTCATGCCCGTTGCAACGTCAGGACGTGGGGAGTTGTTCCTCGTTCCGCAGCCGTCCGGGGTCCGGGGCCCGCGTCCCGATCGGTCCCGTCGGCCGCCCACGGGGTGTGGGCGGCCGGCCGGTCCGTCAGACGGTGGTCCCGCGGTCGCGCAGCCAGGACACCGGGTCCGTCGGTGCGCCGGCGTCCGGGCGGACCTCCAGGTGGAGATGCGGACCGGTGGCGTTCCCGGTGGCGCCGACCCGGCCGATCACGTCGCCCGTGTGGACCCTGCCCGTCGTCTTGACCATGGAGGACAGGTGGCAGAACCAGAGCTGCGTGCCGTCGTCGAGGGTGAGGACGATGCGGTAGCCGTACCCGCCGGCCCAGCCCGCCTGGGTGATGGTCCCGTCGTGAACCGCCTTGACCAGCGTGCCCGTTGGGGCCGTGAAGTCCTGTCCGGTGTGGTCCGCGGCCCAGCGGTCGTCGGCCTGCCCGAAGCCGGCGGCGAGGGTGTACGAGGAGACCGGCGCGACGAAGGTCCGCGTCGGGTGGGCGCGGTGGTCGGCCGCCGGTGTGGCCGGGGCGTCGGCCGCCGTCGCCCGGGGTGCGGTCCCCTGCGCCGCCGGAGGCGCGGCCTCCGTGCGCTCCTCGGCGGTGCCGGCCTGTTCCGCCGCCCCCTGCTGCCCGGGGGCGCCCTGGTCCGCCTGCGGGGCGGCGGCGTGCTCGGCGCCCGTACCGGCCTCCGGCTCCGCGGCGTCCTGGGGGGCGTCGGCCTGCGGGGCGTCGTCCTGCCGGACGTCGGCCTGCTGGAGGATGCGGTTGCGCAGCGCCTCGGCCGCGCCCGCGGGCCGGGCGTCCTGGGCGGCCTCGTCGGGGGCGGTGCCGGTCCGGGAGGGGGCGACGGAGGGGCCGGCGGAGGCGGCGAGCGCCGTGCCGGTCTCCTGGCCCGTGCCGTCGCCGTCGGCCGCCCCGCCGGGGTCGGGCATCGATATCGGCACCGGCGGCCGACCCTGGGCCGCGGCCACCCCGCTCGCGCCGACCGCCGCGATCACACCGACGCCCAGTGCCGTGCCGCCGCGCGCGAGACCGCCGCTGCGCGCCCTAGCCACCCGGTGCTTGCCGCGGAGCGCGCGGAGCGGCCCGTCGTCGTCGCTCGACTCGTCGGCCGGGAGCCACGCGTCGCCGGTCCCGTCGCCTTCGCCGCGGACCTCGCCCTCGCCTTCGAGGCCGGGGGACGGCGCGTCACCGGGCAGCACGCCCTGTGCCGACCGATGGCGCGGCGGCGAGGTCTGGGGCGCCGGGGACGCCTGGCCGTGGGAGAGGTCGCGGGAGAACGGCTCCTGGGGCGGCTGCCCTTCCCTCAACCCACCGGCGATCGGCGGGACTTGGGACGGCTGGACGGGAGCACCGGCCCCGGAGGGACCGGCCGGACCGACGGGGGCACCGAAGCCGACCGCGCCACTGAAGTCGGCGGGGCCACCGAGGCCATAGGTGGACGGGCCGTGTGGGGTGGGCCTGTTGGACGCCACGGGGGCGCACTCCTTTCCTTCCTTCTCGCCTACCGGGTTAGCTGACGGGTTCGGAGCAGGAAGGTCTCCTACGGGCACCGCTTGGCGAGAGGCGCCCGATTCACCCCAAGAGGGTGGTTCCCCGGTTCCCTCGACTCAATTCACGGCAATTCCAGGCGGATCCGGCGGGTCCCGCGAAACCGGTTGATCCGGGCGACTCGACGCGGGTCGAGGACACGGGTCGGGTCGTGCGAACAGCCGGCTCGGGCGGGTGACTCGGAGACGTTCTGGGCATGCGGGAACAGCGCGTGCGGGATTCGGCGTCGGCGCACGGTGCCGCCATTGGCGACGGCTGGGACGACCGCGCTCCGTTATCGGACAGTAATAGAGACGACGAGGGAAATCCAAGCGTTCCCTTGAATCCACGGGGGTTCCGCAAGCTCCTCGCAGGGGCCCATAGCAGGGACTTTCACCCTCAATTCGGATGCAACCTGGGCGAGTTGACACCACCCCGCCAAACGATCTCGCGACGATTGTGCGCCACTTGTTACGCGGAGGGACGCACCTCGATCACAGAGAGTGAGGACGGTAACGTCGCCTCATGGTCGTCAACGTCGCGAACACCGGAAACGCCGGGAACACGGTCAGCACCCCGCAGGAAATGGCGCTCCGGTACGGGGAGTTCTCCCGGCAACAGGCCCGGGGACGGTCCGACGCCCACGAGGAGCTGTCCGCCCGGATCAGCCACGACGACGAGCTCTGCGAACTGCTCGCGGCTTCGCTGCCGGCCGGCCACAAGCAGCAGCCGGACCTCCTGCTCGCCGCGGTGCGCCAACTCGACGGTCCGCACGCGGAATGGGGGCCGCGCGGCGCGGCGGCATACGGGCGCTGGCGCGAGTGGACGATCCGGCACTGGGACGAGGTCCGCGCGGTGATCATGCGCCGCTCCGCCCGGTCCGACGAGCCGGCCCGGTGCGCCACCCTGCTGCCGCTGCTGGCCCGTATGCCGCAGCCGCTGGCCCTCCTGGAAGTCGGGACGTCGGCGGGGCTGTGCCTCTACCCGGACCGGTACCGCTACCAGTACGTCCAGGAGGACGGCCGCGCGGTGGACGTCCCGGGTGCCGCGGACAGCCCGGTCACGTTCACCTGCCGCGCGAGCGGGTTCGCGCCCGGTGGCGAGGGCGGCGCGGCGGCACTGCCCGGCGCCCTGCCCGAGGTCGTCTGGCGCGGCGGCATCGACCCGGCGCCGCTGGACCCCCTCGGGGAGGCGGACGACCTGCGGTGGCTGCGCGCCCTCGTCTGGCCCGGTGACGAGGCCCGTACGGCGCGGCTCTCGGCGGCCGTGGAGGCGGCGCGGACCGCGCCCCGACCCACCGTGGTGCGCGGCGACCTGATCGACGAGCTGCCGGCGCTGGCCGCCCGAGTGCCGCCCGGGGCGACGCTGGTGGTGTTCCACAGCGCGGCGCTGAACCACCTTCCGCCCGCCCGGCGCGAGGAGTTCGCCCACCTCGTCCGGTCGCTGCTCGCCGAACGGGACGGCGGGGGCCACTGGATCTCCCAGGAGCACCACAGCGTGCTGCCGTGGATCACGGCGCCGGAGCACCGCTCCCCGGGGGCGGCGGACACGCCGCTGCTGACCCTCGCCCTGGACGAGCGCCCGGTCGCGCTGACCGACCCGCACGGCCGCAGCGTGCACTGGCTCCCTTCCGCGCTGTCGTAGCGCGCCCGCCCGGTCGCGCGGCGCACCGGCGGCCGGCCCGCGGCGACGGCCTACCCGTCCAGGGGCCGCTGGACCGCCAGCAGCGCCATGTCGTCCGCGGGCCCGCCGCCCGTGTGCCGGGCGACGTCCTCGACCACCACGTCCAACAGGTCGTCGGGCCCGCTGAACAGGCTGCCGCGCAACCGGGCGCACGGGTCGTAGAACCGCCCGTCCCGGTCGCGGGCCTCGGTCACCCCGTCGGTGAACAGCAGCAGCAGCGCCCCGGCCGGGAAGAACGTCCGGTCCGAACGGCCCGGCCGGGCCCCCAGGTCGCCCAGGCCCAGCGGCAGCGCGGCGACGGACGGGGCCAGCTCCCGGAGGCCGCCGTCCGGGGTGAGCAGCAGAGGGGGCGGGTGGCCGTGGTTGAGGACCCGGAGCACGGACGGGTCCTCGGCGGGGATCTCCGCCAGGACGGCCGTGGTGAAGCCCTCCTGTTCATCGAGGCCGGCGCGGCGCCCGCCCTCCCGTTTGAGCGCCCGTTCCAGCCGCTCCGCGACCGCCTCCAGGGTGGCCTCCTGCTCGGCCGCCTCCCGGAAGGCGCCGATGACGACCACCGCGGACTCCACCGCCTCCAGGCCCTTGCCCCGCACATCGCCGACGATCATCCGTACGCCGTGCGGGGTGTCCTGGACGGCGTACAGATCGCCGCCGATACGGGCGCCGGCCCGGGCGCCCACGTAGCGCGCGGCGATCCCGAATCCGGCCAGCCGGGCGGGCGGCGCCGGCAGGAGGGCCTGTTGCGCGGCCTCCGAGACGTCCCGTACGGAGGCCAGCCGGGCGTCGCTCACCCGCACGACCCGGTTGGTGGCGAGCGCGAGCAGCGCTACCACGACGACCGTGCTCGACTCGGTCACCGACTGCTGGTAGTCGGCGGAGCCGTGGTACGTGGTGAGCAGGACCTCGGTGACGATGGCGGCCAGGGCCATGCCGGCGGTGGCCCACGGGGAGAACAGCGGGGCCGCGATCAGAGGGGCGGCGACGAGGAACGGGGCCGCGGTGTACTCGGGCGGCGTGACCAGGTCGAAGAGCACGCCGACGGCGATCATGGCGACGGGGAGCCAGCGCGCCAGCCGGCGGCCGCGCGAGGACATCCGGGAGCGGCGCCCCCGTCGTTCCCCCTCGCCCGTGCGGTTCTCGCCGCCTCGTACCATCCGCACCGGCCTCTTCCCACTCCGCCGCCCGGTGGCGCCCGGAACGGGGCCCGGCACCGCCGCGTGCCGGGCCCCGGGCCCGGTCGTCGCACCCCTCGCCTGCCGGGCGGACGGCGGGAGGGCGACGACGGGGCCCGGGGCCTCGCCGCTTCAAGGCTTGCCGGGGCGACGCCGGTCGGCGAGTCCTCCTGAGCCGAACGGGGTAGGACCGGGCTGGGGCCACCCCACCCCCTACGGGCCCCACCTACGGGCCCCTGGCCCCGCCCCTTACGCCCCGCCCCCGCCCTCGCACTGCCGGACCGTGGCGCGCGCATGGGCGAGGAAGCGCCGGGTCAGCGGATGCCCGTTGTGCCGGGGGAAGACCAGTTGCAGCGGCATCAGGGGCGCGTCGGGGATCGGCACGAAGGAGAGGAACGGGTGCACCCGTTGCCGGCCGATGGACTCCGGTACGACACCGACGCCCCGGTTCCCGGCCACCGCCTCCAGCCACTCGTCGAAGTTCCCGCACCGGACGGCGATCTCCGGCCGTTCCCCCGCCGGCCAGTCCGCCCCGTCCGTCGGCCCGCCGGTCTCGTTCAGCACCAGCGGCATACGGGCCAGCTCGCGCCAGCCGACCTCGTCCCGCGCCGCGAGCGGGGACCGCACCGAGACCGCCGCGATCCGCCGCTCGTGCAGCAGCGTCACCGCCGTCAGGCCCGGCACGGCGACATCCCCCCGCAGGATCGCCACGTCGACCTCGCCGCTGTCCACCCCCGCCAGCGCCGCGTCCCGCCGGTGGACCCGCGCCCCGACACCGGTCTCCGCCTCGAACCGCTCGATGGCGGCCTGCGGCCAGGTGGCCGGGAACCCCCAGGCGAACCCGATGCGGAAGACGGGCGCCTCCGGTGCCGGCAGCAGGGCCGCCTCCAAACGGGGCAGCAGGCCGCGGAGTTCGTCGTAGAGCCGCTCGCCGGCCGCGGTGAGCGCGACCTGGCGGGTGGTGCGCTCCAGGAGGCGGTAGCCGAGCAGCTCCTCCAGGCGGCGGATGGTGCGGCTCACCGTGGGCTGCGACAGACCGAGGCGGTCGGCCGCCCGGGTGAAGTGGCGTTCCTCGGCGAGGGCCAGGTAGCAGCGGAGGTGGTGCAGCTCGATGCCCGGTATCGCCATGATCGGCATCCTAGGTCGGCTCCCTGACGGCCCGGCGGGGGCCGGCGGCTCCCGGCCGACCCTGCCGCGTCCCGACGGGCCCCACGCCCCCGTCCCGGCCCGTCCCGGCGCCTCAACCGGCCGCCGCGTCGGCGCTCTTCGCGCCCGGCGTCCCGCGCCGCGCCCGCATCCCCGCCCCGATCGCCAGGAACGCGGCCCCGGCCACCCCGCACAGCAGCCACATCGCCGCCTGGTTGCCCCGCAGGAACAGGTCGCCGGCGAGCGCCTCGACGTCGCGCCCGTCCCACCCGGTGTGCGCGCGCAACAGCCCGGCCCCCGCCCCGGGATCGGCCACGGCCCGCGCCGCCCACTCGCCGCCCGGCACGTGGCGCGCGGCGAGCGCGGCGTCCAGGGCGTCCCGCGCCGACCAGCGGTAGACCGCCATGCCCACCGTCAGCCCGATCGCCCCGCCCAGGTTGTGGAAGGTCCACGACGAGCCGACCGCCGTCCCCGCCAGCCGCTCCGGTACGGCCGAGAGCGCGGCCACGGTGGCCGGCCCGAGGACGAACGCCCAACCGATGCCCATCAACGCGAACGCCGCCGCCACGTAGGCGATGTGGCTGTCCCGGGTGAACTGCGCCTGCAACGCCGCCGACAGGGCGAACGCCACGAACCCCGCGCAGAGCAGCAGCCGCGGCGGGAACCGGTCCACCAGCCGCCCCACCACCGGCGACAGCAGCGCCATCACCGCCGTGCACGGCAGCAGCATCAGTCCGCTCGCGGTGCTCCCGTAGTGCCGCACCGACACCAGGTACAGCGGCATCAGGAAGAACGCCAGGCAGTAGAAGAACGCGAGGGAGAAATCGGCGGTGAGCGCACCGAGGAAAGTGCGGTTCCCGAACAGCCGGAAGTCGACGATCGGCGCCGTCACTTTCCGTTCCACGACACAGAACGCGACGACACCGGCGATTCCCAGGGCCAGCAGACCCAGAATGCGCGCGGAGGTCCAGCCCCAGGCGTCGCCCAGCGTCAGCGCGAGGACGAGTGCGGGCAGCGCCAGGCTGATCAGCGTCAGCCCCGGCCAGTCCGGCTTTCCGGCCGCCGCGGAATGCTCCCGCGATTCCCGTACCGCGGAAAGGCACACCGCCAACCCGACGGCGGTCAGCGGCACGTTCAGCCAGAACACCCAGCGCCAGTCCAGCCAGCCGACGAGGAGACCGCCCAGCATCGGCCCGATCGCCAGGCCGAGTCCGTTGACGCCGTAGAGCGCCCCGACGGCCCTGCCGCGCTGCTGCGGCGGGAAGGTGTCCGAGACCAGGGCGCCGGTACTGGTGTAGAGCACGGCGCAGGCGGCCCCCTGGACGAAGCGGCACAGGATCAGCGTCCGTACGTCCCCGGCGAACCCGGCCGCCAACGAGGCGACGCCAAAGACCACGGTCCCGGTGTAGAGCACCCGCCGCCGCCCGTACCGGTCCGCGAGCCGCCCCATGGTCACCATGAACATCGACAGCGCGACGATGAAGACATTGACGATCAGCTGGAGCTCGGTGACCGTGGCCCCCATGTCCCGCTGAACGGCCGGCGCCGCGGTATTGACGATGGTGAGGTCGATACATCCCAGGAAACTGATGATGCTCAGCCCGGTGAACGCCCGCCATCGGCGGGCCGCCCCGTCCCCTCTGCCGGCGGGCCGCGCGCTCCGCCCGCCCCCTTCTCCCGCTTCTCCCCCGCCGCCCGCGCGCTCGGCGGAATTCACGCACTCGATCGTCAAGGTTCCCCCTCGGGCCGACGGGCGACGCCCGTGCCATTTCCCCCGTCCGTCACCGGCGACGCTAAATTCGGCGACCCGCCCGGACAAATAGCCGCCGCGCCCGACTCATACGCCCGCCGAATGAATCGGCGGGACGCCCCGTCCCGCGGCACCACCCCACGCCGCGCGCCGCTCCCGCTCCGCTCCCTGCACGCACAACGAGCGGCGCCCCGACCGCTGTACCCGGTCGGGGCGCCGCTCCTCGTATGGCAGGAGCACCACGCGTGCTCCATCTGGTGGGCCATCAGGGGCTCGAACCCTGAACCAATGGATTAAAAGTCCACTGCTCTGCCAATTGAGCTAATGGCCCGCACCGAGCAGCATAGCCCGAGGACGCGCCGCAGCCCGAAGGCATTGGGGATCTGGCCGATCCACGGCGTGCCGTGGCCGTCCCCCGCCGGCCCCGATTCCGCAGCCACGCCCGTGCCCCGCGGCCCTACGAGGCGCCCGCGATCACCGCGCACCCGGTACGGCACGCGCCCCGCAACGCGCCAACACGCGCGCCGGCGGCCCTCGCGCCCGACGCCCCAACGCACAGGGCCCGTACGGCACTTCCGTGCGGTACGGGCCCTGAGAAGGCCATCAGGCTAGGGGCGGCGCTCCGTCAGGAGGCCAGCCACCGCCGGATCAGCTGTTGCGCTTCCAGCGCGGCTTGTCCTCGCGGCGGCCGAAGCCGGACGCGCTGCCGGAGCCGCGGTGGTCGTCCCGCCGGCCGTACGGGCGCTCGCCGCCGGAACGGTAGCCGGAGACCGGCCGGCCGCCGGTGCGGTCGTCGCGGTTGAACGGACGGTCGCCGCCGCCGGAACGGTAGCCGCCGGTGGGGCGCCCGCCGCGGTCGTCACGGCCGAACGGACGGCTCGGACGGTCGCCGCGGTCCCGGTGGAAGCCGCCGCGCTCGCCGCCACGGTCGCCGCCGCGGTCGTCACGACGGTCGTCGCGGCGGTCGAAGGAACGGCCGCCACGGTCGTCCCGACGGTCCCGGTCACGGTCCCGACCGAACCCACCGCGGTCGCCACCGCGCTCGTCACGACGCTCGAAGGAACGGCCGCCACGGTCGTCCCGACGGTCCCGGTCACGGTCCCGACCGAACCCACCGCGGTCGCCACCGCGCTCGTCACGACGCTCGAAGGAACGGCCGCCACGGTCGTCCCGACGGTCCCGACCGAACCCGCCACGGTCGCCACCGCGCTCGTCACGACGCTCGAAGGAACGGCCACCGCGGTCGTCCCGACGGTCCCGACGCTCGAAGTTCCCGCGCTCGTCCCGGCGCTCGCCGCGCCGCTCGTCACGACGGTCGTCCCGGCGCTCGTACGGCCGGCGGTCGCCCGAACCGGCCTGCGCCGGCACCGCGGCCTCCGCCGCCGCCTCGGCCACCGCCTCGGCGGCCGCCTCGGCGGTCACCGCCAGCGCCTCCGCCGGGTCCTCGCCGCGCTCGCGGGCGGCCCGCGCGGTCAGCCGGTCGGCCTCCTCGCGCAGCTCGGTGGCGCGGCGCTGGAGCCGCTCCAGCTCCTTGGCCAGGACGCCGACCTCGCGCTCCGCCTGCTTGGCGGTGTTGTTCGCCGAATCGGCCTGGACCTCGGTGAGCGAGCGCGCACCGGTGATCCGCGCCAGCTCCTCGTCGAAGGCACCGGCGCCGCCGACGATGTGGCGCGAGGCGTCCACGCCCGCGTCCTCCATCAGGCGGAAGATCTGCCGGCGCTGGTGCGGCAGCGACAGCGAGACGACGGTGCCGGACTGGCCGGCGCGCGCGGTGCGGCCCGAGCGGTGCAGGTAGTCCTTGTGGTCACCGGCCGGGTCGACGTTCAGGACCAGGTCGATGCCGTCGACGTGGATGCCGCGGGCGGCGACGTCGGTGGCGACCAGAGCGTTGAGGTAGCCGTCCTTGAAGTCCGCGAGCACCCGGGTGCGGGCGCCCTGCGTCATGCCGCCGTGCAGCGCGTCGGCCGTGACGCCGGCCTCGATCAGCTGCTCGGCGACCCGCTCGGCGCCCAGCTGGGTGCGGACGAAGATGATGGTGCGGCCCTTGCGGGCGGCGATCGCGGCGGTGACCGGCGCCTTGTCCTTCGGCTTCACGACGAGGACGTGGTGGGTCATGGTCGTGACGTTGCCCTGGGCGCTGTCGACCTCGTGGCTGACCGGGTTGGTCAGGTAGCGCTTGACCAGCGTGGAGATCTCGTTCTCCATCGTGGCCGAGAACAGCATCCGCTGGCCGCCGTCGGGCACCTGGTCCAGCAGCTCGGTGACCTCGGGCAGGAAGCCCAGGTCGGACATCTGGTCGGCCTCGTCGAGGACGGCGACCTGGACGTCCTCCAGGGAGCAGGCGCCACGGTTGATGATGTCGCGCAGCCGGCCCGGAGTGGCGACGAGGATGTCGACGCCGCGTTCCAGGGCGTAGATCTGGTTGCCCATGGACGTACCGCCGCAGACGACCTTCATCTTCAGGCCGAGCACGTCGCCGTAGGGCTGGAGGGCGTCCGCGACCTGCATCGCGAGCTCGCGGGTCGGGGTGAGGATGACCGCGCGCGGCTTCTTCTTCTCGGTGCGGCCGTCGGCCAGGCGGGCCAGGGTCGGCAGACCGAAGGAGAGCGTCTTGCCGGAGCCGGTGCGGCCGCGGCCCAGGATGTCCTTGCCGGCCAGCGCGTCCGGGATGGTCGCGGCCTGGATCGGGAACGGGGTGGTGACGCCGTTCTGGGCGAGCTTGCGGACGACGCCCTCGGGCAGCCCGAGGTCCGCGAAGGTCACGGTGTCGGCGTCGGCGTCCTCGGCGCGGTCGGTGTCGACGTCGGCCTCGGAGACGACGTCCGCCGCAGCGGTTGCCTCGACGGGCTCGACGGTCTCGACGGCCTCGGAGACCGGCTGCGCGGGCTGCTCGTCGTGTGCGGGCAGGACGGACTGATCAGGGGAAACGGACATGCGAAATGCGAAACCTTCCGGAGTCTCGGCACGCGCCCACAACTCCGTGTGATTTCACAAAGACCGCCTCAATGCGGTCAGCCACGGCAAGGGAGAGAACGCGCCACGCGGCGCGCTGTGGTCAGGGCGCCGGGCAAATGGGATCAAACGATCTACCACCATACGCACCTCACCCCCCGCAAAGCAAATGCTCCCCCCGACCGCCCCTCCCCGCCCGGCCCGCCCGCCCCTCAGGCGTCCCACTCCACCTGCGGCGACACCGGCGAGGACAGCGAGGAGACCCCGGCCCCCGACTCGGACGCGTGCGCGGCGCCCGAGGACTTCTGCGAGAACTTCGACGGGGCCTGCGGCACAAGCGGCGACGGACCGGACGCGTGGACGCCGCCGCCCGGCGACGCGGAACCGCCGGACGGCCCGCTCGGCGGCACGCTCGGCGAGCCGGAGCCCGGCGCGCCGGGCGGGGACGACGGGTGGCCGGGCCGGGACGGCGAGGGCTGCGCGGGCCCCGACGGGCCGTCCGTGCCGGGGGTCCCGCCATGGGCCGGCCCCGGCTGCGGGCCGGACGGCCGGGCCGGCGGGGGCGCCTTCGACGCCGAGGCCGACGCGGACGGCACCGCGCTCGGCGACGCCCCGGCATCACCCTCGCGGCCCGTCCCGGCGTCCCCGCCCGCCGGCCTCGCGGGCCCGCCGTGGCCGGTCCGCCGCGAGCCGTTGCCCCGCCCGTCGGCGGCCGACCCACCGGGGCGGGCGGCCTTCCCCTTCCCGTCGCCGGGGCGGGCGACGCTGCCCGACGGCGCGGGGTGCCCGGGGTCGCTGACACTCATGCAGCCGGCCAGCGAGGCGGCCAGCGCGGAGACGGTCACCGCCGCGACCGCGAACCGCGCCCTCGCGCGCACGGGCGGCGGGGGCGCCGGCGCCCTGGCGGTGGTGGGGTCGGCGGTGGACGACGGGCGAGGGGGCATCGGGTGCACGGGCGGGACCTCCGGATCCGGAGCGCAGGGACGGCGTCGGACGCCCTGCCCAACTCCCGCCCCCCGCTTGAGGACACGCGGCGGCGGACACCCCCGCCCCGACCGCCCGCCGGCCCCGCGTGGTGCGCCCGGGCCGGCCCCGGCGTCCCTCAGCCGTAGCCGAGCGCGTGCAGCCGCGCGTCGTCGATGCCGAAGTGATGGGCGATCTCGTGAACGACCGTCACCTCCGTCTCCGCGACCACGTCTTCCTTCGTGTCGCACATCCGCAGCGTCGGCCCCCGGTAGACGGTGATCCGGTCCGGCAGGACACCCGCGTACCACTCGCCGCGGTCGGTGAGCGGGGTCCCCTCGTAGAGCCCGAGCAGGTCGGGGTCGTCGGCCGGGGGCTCGTCCTCGACGAAGACCGCCACGTTGTCCATGAGCCGGGTCAGCTCCGGCGGGATCCGGTCCAGCGCCTCGGCGACCAGTTCCTCGAACTCCTCGCGCGTCATTTCCAGCACGCCACCATTGTCCGCCACCGCTCCCCGTCGCCGGGCGCGCGAGCGGAGCCACCCCCTCCCGCATAACGGACGGCACAGCGGGCATAGGGGACCAATGGCCCGCGCCGCGCGCTCCCGGACATCGCCCCCCGACCCGCCAGGCCGCCCCCGCCTCCGTCTGCCCGGCCCCCGCCGCCGCCCCGCCGTACGCGACCGGTCCGGCGCCGCGGGACGGCCGCCCAGCGCCCTCCGCCGCCGCGTCCGCCGTCCGGCCCCGGACAGCACGCTCGCGCCGCCCACACGCTCGTACACCCGGGCCCTCGGCCTGCTATCCGTCAGCCTGTTCGGCGCCTGGCTGGGGCTGTTGCTCCTCGGCGACGTCCGGGCGCCGGTCGGCCCGATGGACACCACCATGGCGCTGCGCCCCGCGCTGACCGGCGGCACCCGGATCACCGTCCCGCCCCTGGGCGCCCTCGAACTGGACAGCCACCGCGCCCCCGTCCGTCTCGACGTCGCCGTCGACCGGCTGGACCCGGTCCGCTCCGCCGCGCTGGTGGACCACCCGGAGCGCTTCGCCGGACTCCAGCAGCAGGTCACCCGAGACGTGCTGCGCGGCGCCGCCGGCCTGGTGGTGACCTCCTGCGCCGCGGTCGCCGGCGGCGCCACCGCGCTGGGCCTGGTCGTCTACCGCCGCCCGCGGCGCGCCCTGGCCGCCGGCGGCCTCGCGCTGACCCTGCTCACCGCCTCCGGGGCCGCCGCGTACGCCACCTGGAACCCCAAGTCCGTACTGGAACCGCGGTTCTCCGGACTGCTCTCCTCGGCCCCGTCCGTGGTCGGCACGGCGCGCAGCATCGTCAGCGAATTCGACGTCTACCAAAAGGAGTTGGCGCGCCTGGTCACCAACGTCAGCAAGCTCTACGACGCCGCCTCGACGCTGCCCGCCTACCGGCCGGACCCGACCACCCTCCGCGTCCTGCACGTCTCCGACATCCACCTGAACCCGGCCAGCTGGCACATCATCGCCTCCCTGGTGAAGCAGTACCGGATCGACGTGATCATCGACACCGGCGACACCATGGACCACGGTTCGGCCGCCGAAAACCATTTCCTGGACCCGGTCGCCACCCTCGGCGCCCCGTACGTGTGGGTCCGCGGCAACCACGACTCGCGCACCACCCAGCGCTACCTGGCCGGCCGCCGGCACGTCACCGTCCTCGACGACGGCCGGATCACCCAGGTGGCCGGGGTGCGCATCGCGGGCGTCGGCGACCCGCAGTTCACCCCGGACCGCTCGGCGGTCGCGGCCGGCGACGCGGCCGAGCGCACCGCCGGCGGCCGACTCGCCGACGCGCTGCGCACCCAGCGGCTGGCCGGCACCCCGGTCGACATCGCGCTGGCCCACAACCCGACCGCGGCGGCGGAGGCGGACGGCCTGGTCCCGCTGGCCCTGGCGGGCCACCTCCATCAGCGCGTGATCAGCACGCTCCCCCAGGGCACCCGGCTGATGGTCGAGGGCTCCACGGGCGGCGGCGGGCTGCGCGCCGTCCAGGACAAGCAGCCCGCGCCCGTCCAGGCGTCGGTGCTCTACCTGGACCGCACCACCCGACGGCTCCAGGCGTGGGACGAGATCACGCTGGGCGGGCTGGGGCTGACGCGCGCCGAGGTCAGTCGACACCTGCCCCGCGAGAACCAGCCCGGGGCACCGGACGGCACCCCGTCCCCGGGCCGGTCGGCGACACCCTCCGACCGGCCCGGGTAAACCGTTTTGGCGAACGGTCCTCCCATCCCATATGCTTCTCACGTCCCCGAGGGGGCCGGCAACGGCACCAAGGCGGGCCATCAGCCCTCATCGTCTAGTGGCCCAGGACGCCGCCCTTTCAAGGCGGTAGCACGGGTTCGAATCCCGTTGGGGGCACGCACCACCGTGTGCGAGACTGGTTCACGCCACTCGCACAATGCAAGGTCCTGTGGAGCAGTTTGGAGTGCTCGCCACCCTGTCAAGGTGGAGGCCGCGGGTTCAAATCCCGTCAGGACCGCTGCGGCTGGGTAGCTCAGTTGGTACGAGCGTCCGCCTGAAAAGCGGAAGGTCGCCGGTTCGACCCCGGCCCCAGCCACACCCATTGGGAGAAGGTCCCGGTTCGTTCACGAACCGGGACCTTCTTCTTTTCCCGTCTTCGTCTCCCGCCGCCCGGGAATCTCCCGGAGAAAAATTCCGCGCGGGTTTTTTCTTTCAGGGGTCTCTTCGGGGATCTCTTCGGGGATCTCTTCGGGAAGTCACTCCTGTCTGCGTGCCGGGCGGGGCCGGCCGCCTCAGGCGCCGGCGGCGTGTGCGGGGGCGGGGGCCGGTTCGCGACCGCCCGGGTGGCGGTGCCGCCCGATCCAGAAGACCGTGCAGGAGACCGCCGACCAGCCGGCCAGCACCAGGAACGGGAAGGCGTGCTGGTGGCCGCCGAAGTAGACCGCGGTGTGCTGGGCGTTGACCGAGGCGCCGGGCGGCAGCCAGCGGCCGATGTGGCCGAGGACGGACGGGAGCAGCGGCCAGGAGACCGCGCCGCCGGACGAGGGGTTGCCCAGGAGGACCATCAGGCCCCAGGTGGGGATCATCGCCCAGCGGCCCATCAGGGTGTTGAACATCGTGAAGACCATGCCGGAGGTGAACATGGTCAGCGCGAGGATCATCCAGGACCCGACCAGCGGCAGCCGCAGCGCACCCAGCCACCAGTCGACCACCGCGACGACGGCGAAGCCGCCGAGCAGGGCGTAGGCGACGGTGAAGGCGATCCGCTCGGCCGGGTCGAGAGCGCGGGCGTGCACGCTGAGCTGGATGGCGCCGACGAAGCCGATGATCACGGCCGCCAGGGAGATGTAGAAGAGCGCCAGGCCGCGCGGATCGCCCCGCTGCAAGGGATTGATGTCCCGGACCGTGACGTGCACGCCGGTGGCCGGGCCGACCTTGGCGGCGGCGTCGGCCAGCAGTTGGGCGACCGACGCGCCCGAGGCGCCGGACACGTCCAGTTCCACGCCGGTGCCGCGGGCCCGCAGCACCGCGAACTCGCGCTGGTCGTCGACGGCGTTCCGGGCGTCGGCGTAGGTGGCGTACCCGGTGAGCTGGAGGGGAGCGGCCAGGGCCCGTTCCATGCCGGCGACGAAGGTCCGCTGCTGCGGGGCTGCGGGGGCGACCACGGCGGTGGGGATGCGCCGGGGGGTCGGGTTGGCCATCGCGTAGGTGTAGGAGCCGGCGAAGAGGCCGGCCGCCGCGGCGAGGATGAACATCAGGACGACCGCGGGGAGGAACGGCGATCTCTTGAAGCCGGCCCAGTGCTCCGACCAGGTCCGGGGCCGGCCGTGCGCGCCGTGCGGGACGGTGTCACCTTCGTGATCACGCATGGGAAACACGCTAAGCCACCGATGTCGGACATACCGCCCGAGGTCTCGCCTCCTGGTCGTCGGGGCCCTCCCGACCGGCCCGAGGCCCCTCCCGGCGGGCCCGGACCGCGGCGCCCGGACCGCCGCCGACCCGGCCGGCGGGGATCCTCCCAGGTGGGGAGCCGGTCCGGCCGCCGCCGAGAAATGGTTCGCCAGTCTTTTCCGCGAGGTGAGATCCTGGGGGACGTATGTCCAGTCAGCCTGCCTCCGCCCTGTCCGACGGTGCCGCCCCCACGCTGCCCTCCCTGCTGAAGCGACTTCCCGAGCTGATGCTGCGCGACCAGCAGCGGCTGGGGCGCCGGATCGACGGCGCGCGCCGGATCCGCAAGCCCGAAGCCCGGGCGGCGGTGCTCGCCGAGATCGCCGCGGGCCTCGACGAGGCGGAGCTGCGCGTGGCGCAGCGGCGCGCCGCGATGCCGGCGGTGAGCTATCCGGAGGAACTCCCGGTCAGCCAGAAGAAGGACGAGATCCTGGCGGCCGTCCGCGACCACCAGGTGGTGATCGTCGCGGGCGAGACCGGCTCCGGCAAGACCACCCAGATCCCCAAGATCTGTCTGGAGCTGGGGCGCGGCGTCCAGGGGCTGATCGGGCACACCCAGCCGCGTCGGATCGCGGCCCGTACGGTCGCCGAGCGGGTGGCCGAGGAGCTGAAGACGCCGCTGGGCGAGGCGGTCGGCTGGAAGGTCCGCTTCACCGACCAGGTCGGCGACGACACCCTCGTCAAGCTGATGACGGACGGCATCCTGCTCGCCGAGATCCAGACGGACCGGGAGCTGCGCCAGTACGACACGATCATCATCGACGAGGCGCACGAGCGCAGCCTCAACATCGACTTCATCCTGGGCTACCTGGCGCAGCTGCTGCCCAGGCGCCCGGATCTGAAGGTCGTCATCACCTCCGCGACGATCGACCCCGAGCGGTTCTCCCGGCACTTCGGGGACGCGCCGATCGTCGAGGTCTCCGGGCGGACGTACCCGGTCGAGGTGCGCTACCGGCCGCTGCTGGAGGAGGGCGGCCAGGACCCCGATCGCGACCAGATCACCGCGATCTGCGACGCGGTGGACGAGCTCCAGGCCGAGGGCCCCGGCGACGTCCTGGTCTTCCTCTCCGGTGAACGGGAGATCCGCGACACCGCGGACGCACTGAACAAGAAGAACCTCCCCGCCACGGAGGTGCTGCCGCTGTACGCCCGGCTGTCGCACGCCGAGCAGCACCGGGTCTTCCAGCGCCATACGGGCCGGCGGATCGTGCTGGCCACGAACGTGGCCGAAACCTCGCTGACCGTCCCCGGCATCAAGTACGTGATCGACCCGGGCATGGCCCGGATCTCCCGGTACAGCTTCCGCACCAAGGTGCAGCGGCTGCCCATCGAGCCGGTGTCGCAGGCCAGTGCCAACCAGCGCAAGGGCCGCTGCGGCCGGACCAGCGACGGCATCTGCATCCGGCTGTACTCGGAGGACGACTTCCTCACCCGCCCGGAGTTCACCGACGCGGAGATCCTCCGGACCAACCTCGCCTCCGTCATCCTCCAGATGACCGCGGCCGGCCTCGGCGACATCGAGAAGTTCCCGTTCATCGACGCGCCGGACCGCCGCAACATCAAGGACGGCGTCGATCTGCTGCGCGAGCTGGGCGCGCTGGACACCGCGCAGCAGGACACCCGCAAGCGGCTGACCCCGCTGGGCCGCAAGCTCTCCCAGCTGCCGGTGGACCCGCGGCTGGCCCGGATGGTGCTGGAGGCGGAGCGCAACGGCTGTGTCCGCGAGGTCATGGTGATCGCGGCGGCGCTGTCCATCCAGGACCCGCGGGAGCGGCCGTCGGACAAGCAGCAGCAGGCCGACCAGCAGCACGCCCGCTTCAAGGACGAGGCGTCGGACTTCCTGGCGTTCCTCAACCTCTGGGGCTACGTCCGCGAGCAGCAGAAGGCGCTGTCCTCGTCCGCCTTCCGCCGGATGTGCCGATCGGAGTTCCTGAACTACCTGCGGATACGCGAATGGCAGGACATCTATTCGCAGCTGCGGACGGTCGCCAAGAGCATGGGCGTCCACCTGAACGAGACGGACGCGGCGCCGGAGCACATCCACACGTCATTGCTCTCCGGTTTGCTTTCGCACATCGGACTCAAGGACACGGACGCCAAGAACGAGTACCTGGGCGCCCGCAGCGCGAAGTTCGCGGTGTTCCCCGGCTCCGCGCTCTTCAAGAAGCCGCCGCGCTGGGTGATGTCCGCGGAGCTGGTCGAGACCTCCCGGCTGTGGGCGCGGGTGAACGCCCGGATCGAACCGGAGTGGATCGAGCCGCTGGCCCAGCATCTGGTGAAGCGGAACTACAGCGAGCCGCACTGGGAGCAGAAGATGGCCGCGGTGATGGCGTACGAGCGGGTGACGCTCTACGGCGTCCCGATCGTGGCCCAGCGCAAGGTCAACTACGGGCGGATCGACCCCGAGGTCTCCCGTGACCTGTTCATCCGGAACGCCCTGGTCGAGGGCGACTGGCGCACCCACCACCAGTTCTTCCATGACAACCGCAAACTCCTCGGCGAGGTCGAGGAGTTGGAGCACCGCGCCCGGCGCCGCGACATCCTCGTCGACGACGAGACGCTCTTCGACTTCTACGACCAGCGGATCCCGGCGGACGTGGTCTCCGGAGCGCACTTCGACTCCTGGTGGAAGAAGCAGCACCGGGAAGACCCGGACCTGCTGAACTTCGAGCACTCGATGCTCATCAACGAGTCCGCCGAGGCCGTCACCAAGGACGACTACCCGGACTCCTGGCGGCAGGGGAAGCTGAAGTTCAAGGTCACCTACCAGTTCGAGCCGGGCGCGGACGCGGACGGCGTGACCGTCCACATCCCGCTCCAGGTCCTCAACCAGGTCGCCTCCGAGGGCTTCGACTGGCAGATCCCGGGCCTGCGCGAGCAGTTGGTGACCGAGCTGATCCGTTCCCTGCCCAAGCCGATCCGCCGCAACTACGTCCCGGCGCCGAACTTCGCCGCCCGTTTCCTGGACACCACCGTCCCCCTCCAGGGCGCCCTGACGACGTCGCTGGCCGCCGGCCTGCAGCGGATGGTGGGGGTACCGGTGGAGGCCGCGGACTTCGACCTCACCAAGGTCCCGGACCACCTGAAGATCACCTTCCGGGTGTACGACGCCGCCTCCAACAGCGGCTCCGCCGCGGGCCGCCGCAAGCTCGCCGAGGCCAAGGACCTGGAGGCGCTGCGGCTCCAGCTGAAGCCGAAGACCCAGGCCGCCATCTCCCGGGCCTTCGAGCAGGCCGCCGAGCGGCCCGGCAAGGACCGCAGGGGCGGCCGGCGGGAGACCCCGCTGGCCGGTCCGGAGCAGCGCACCGGCCTGACGTCCTGGACGGTCGGCACGCTGCCGCGCACCTTCGAGACCCGCCGCACCGGCCAGCCGGTGAAGGCGTACCCGGCGCTGGTAGACGAGGGCAGCAGCGTCGCGGTGCGGCTCTTCGACACCGAGGCCGAGCAGCTGTCGGCCATGTGGGCCGGCACCCGCCGCCTCATCCTGCTCAACATCCCCACCAACCCTGCCAAGTTCGCCCAGGACAAGCTCAGCAACCAACAGAAGCTGGCGCTCTCCCGCAACCCCCACGGCTCCATCGCGGCGCTCTTCGAGGACTGCGTGACCGCCGCCGCGGACCGGCTGATCGCGGCCCGGGGCGGCCCGGTGTGGGACGAGGAGTCGTTCCGCAAGCTGTTCGAGGCGGTGCGGGCCGACCTGGTGGAGGCGACGCTGAAGACCATCCAGCAGGTGCAGGAGGTGCTGGCCGCCTGGCAGGCGTGCGAGCGCCGGCTGAAGGCGACCGCCTTCCCCTCGCTGCTGCCGTCGCTGGCGGACGTCAAGGAGCAGCTGGCCGCGCTGATCAAGCCGGGCTTCGTGACCGCGCACGGCGCCAAGCGGCTGCCGGACCTGATGCGCTACCTGGTCGCCGTCGACCGCCGCCTGACGCAGCTGCCCACCAACGCCGAACGGGACCGCAGCCGGATGGCGAAGGTGAAGGAGATGCAGGACGAATACGCCTGGCTGCTGGAGCAGTTCCCCCAGGGGCGTCCGGTGCCGGCCGCGGCCCGGGAGATCCGCTGGATGATCGAGGAACTCCGGGTGAGCTACTTCGCGCACGCCCTGGGGACGGCCTACCCGGTCTCCGACAAGCGGATCATGAAGGCGGTGGACGCCGCGGCGCCGTAGCGCCGACCCGGTCACCGGGGCGGCCGCCGGGACCGAGTTCGACCGCACCCCCTGACCTGCTGTAGAGTCTTGCTTCGCAGCCCGCCGCAAGCGGGAGGCACAAAGCAAGGTCCTGTGGAGCAGTTTGGAGTGCTCGCCACCCTGTCAAGGTGGAGGCCGCGGGTTCAAATCCCGTCAGGACCGCATTTCACGGCCCGCACCGTTCTCCGGTGCGGGCCGTTGCGTTATCCGGATGCGCGGGCCCGGCGCCGGCGGGCCCGGTACGGGGATGGCCCGAAGGTGCGGGCCGGGGCGGACGGCCGTCTTGACGGCGGCACCTGCCGCCGGTACTCACTCAGCAGAAGGCGTGGGGCCGGGAGGTGGCGTGCGATGACGACCGCGGTACGGCACGAGACCAGGGCGCTGCTACGCGCCCATCTGTCGGCGGCCCTGCGCTACGGCTACCGCCATCGGACCCACCACTGCCCCGTCTGCCATCAGCTGCTGCGGCTCGCCATGGAGCCGCACGGCGCCCGCTCCGGGCCCGCGGCGCCCCCGGCCGCCCCGGCCCCCTCCCGGGCCGCCTCCGAGCCGCCGGCGGAGGACGAAAGTCCCGCCGGCGGGTGACCAAGGACGCCTGCGCCACCGGGCCCGGGGTGGAAGGCTGTTGAGAGAAGAGCGGCGGGAAGGCGCTATACCCCAGCACCGTTCACCCTTCAAGCACCCCGCGATGTGACGGGAGTCACCGAACAAGTTTCGCGAGATGGGGAACTCGCCGCCCCCCTGTCACCCGTCAATTTAATATGTGCAATTGCACTACCCGCATGGCATTCCGGAACAAGGTCGCCAGGTCCGGCCTGACGGGCCCTCTCAAAGCCCCTGAGGGCGCCCTGACGCCCCTACCGAGGTCGGTCGGCGCCAGGGTGACCCGAGCGTCGCGAGCGGCCCGGGAGCGGCCGCACACAAAAAGAGATCGCGCCGGACCCGGCGGAGTCCAGCGCGATCGATGACGTACCCGCATGAAGTGGGTGTGGGGCCTGTTGGGGCAGGCACCGCGTCGTATGAGCTCTGTTGGAGCGTGGTGAAGCAGGTGGAGCTGTGACGCAAAAACGGGCGTTTCCGGGTTGGGGGGCCCGAAAACAGCCTGGTTATGCGGTTATTCAGGACTCGCTGCGCTGCTGCGGAATGCCCGCGAGCAGTGCGCGGACCTCAGCCTCGCGGTAACGCCGGTGTCCTCCGAGCGTGCGGATGGACGTGAGCTTGCCTGCCTTGGCCCAGCGGGTCACCGTCTTCGGGTCCACGCGGAACATCGTGGCAACCTCGGCGGGGGTAAGCAGCGGCTCGGCGTCAGGGGTGCGAGCGGTCATGAGCGGCCTCCTCGGGAGAACCGAACCATCACGGTTCTTTCCTCTAAATTCTGCACCTTGACCCACGTTGCCCGAAATGGCGGACGCGGGCCGAGTCGGTTATAGGACGAACGGCTTGTCCTCGGCACTACAACTACACCATCTGTCCAGCCACGTCGGCCAAACCGATGGAATTGCCCTCTCAGGTGTTCAACCTCGGCGGATGCCGATGGACCATGCCATAGCGGACAGTCACACCCCCGTGACGATCAGTCACAACGTGTCCAGCCGCCACGAGACCCCTCAAGGAGCGCAATACCGATCTATCCGCCCTTAGTTGGACGGAAGGAGCCCAAGTCAGGCTCCTTGTCCTATTTTGGCACGAGGGTGCGCCTTGGGAGCAAGACCCGAAGTCAGTGCTTTAGGTCACGCTTGGGGGAATAGCCCGGATCGGGACCTACGTCCCGTACGCCCGGCCTGCGGGATCTCCGCGGCCGGCAACTCCGTCCCGGACCCCCGGCGTTCAGCTGGAGAACTGGCGTTCGCGCAGCACGCGCCACCGCTGCGAGAGCTTCTCGTACGCGGCGTCGGCCCGCTCGCCGTCCCCCTCGCGCAGCGCCGCCAACCCCTCCGCCACCTCCGCGACGGAACGGTCCTCGGCGAGCTGCCCCTCGGGCACCGCGTGCACCAGCCCTCCGTAGTCCAGCTCCACGAGCGAACGCGGATGGAACTCTTCGAGCCAGCGCCCCACATCTACCAGGCCGTCGATCAGCGGCCCCTCTTCCAGGGCATCCCGAAGCGTACGCAGTCCGCGCGCGACCCGTCGGCGCGCCTGCGCCATCGGCGTGCGGTAACGCAACAGAGCCGCGGGGTCACCCTTCGCATACTCCCGCTCGGCGTCGTCGAAGAGGACGAACCAGCGCACCGGGACGTGCCAGGTGGCGGCGCGGATCCACGGCCGGGCGTCCGGGTTGCGCTCGCGCCACCGCTCGTAGTCGGTGGCCGCCTGCCGGCGCACCACCGGGGGCAGCGCGGCGTCCAGCACCGAGGCCGGCAGCAGCTCCTCCAGGCCCTGGAGCGCCTGCCAGCCGCGCAGCCGGGTGCGCCAGGGGCAGACGCAGGTCACGCCGTCCACGACGGCGACGAAGGCGTCGCCGCTCTCGTGGACCGGCACCGGCACCGGCGGCGTCGGCAGCAGGTCGGCGAGGGCCCGGCGCTGCTCCTCGACGGCGGTGGGGGTGTCGTCGCGCCGGGCGTAGCGCGCCCAGTGGGAACGCTCCGGCTCGGGGAACGCCGCCAGCGGCTCGTAGACCCGCAGATACGCCACATACGGGACCCGTACCGACGACGCCAAGGCCACGCCCGCCCTCCAAGGGAAAGTCCACCGCGCGGAGTTGCCTTCCCCCGCCCGGCCCGGATACGGCAGATCGTCCCACGCCCGTCCCCCGGGAGAGGGTGATCCTCCCGACCTGACCGATCAACCCGCCCTCCAGGATCTACGCTCGTCCCAACCGGCCCTCCCCACCCTCAGGAGGGCGTCCTTCGCGACTATGGGAGTCACCACCGTGACCGACGTACGTCCTGCCCCTGCAGATGCCGCCGGCGGCGTGCTGCAGACCCTGTTCCGCACGGAGCAGGGCGGCCACGAGCAAGTCGTTCTCTGCCAGGACCGGGCCACCGGCCTCAAGGCCGTGATCGCCCTCCACAACACCGCCCTGGGCCCCGCCCTCGGTGGCACGCGCTTCCATCCCTACGCCTCCGAGGACGAGGCCGTGTTGGACGCGCTGAACCTCTCGCGCGGCATGTCGTACAAGAACGCCCTGGCCGGGTTGGACCACGGCGGCGGCAAAGCGGTGATCATCGGTGACCCCGAGCTGATCAAGACCGAGGAACTCCTGCTCGCCTACGGCCGGTTCGTGGCGTCCCTCGGGGGCCGCTACGTCACCGCGTGCGACGTCGGCACCTACGTCGCCGACATGGACGTGATCGCCCGGACGAACAGGTGGACCACCGGGCGCTCGCCGGAGAACGGCGGCGCCGGCGACTCCTCCGTGCTGACCGCCTACGGCGTCTTCCAGGGCATGCGGGCCTCGGCCCAGCACCTGTGGGGCGACCCCACGCTGCGCGGCCGGAAGGTCGGCATCGCGGGCGTCGGCAAGGTGGGCCACCACCTGGTCGAGCACCTCCTCAAGGACGGCGCCGAGGTCGTGGTCACCGACGTCCGGGCCGAGTCGGTGGAGCGGATCCTCGCCCGGCACCCCCGGGTGACCGCCGTCGCCGACACCGACGCGCTGATCCGCACCGAGGGCCTGGACGTCTACGCGCCGTGCGCCCTGGGCGGCGCGCTGAACGACGTCTCGGTGCCGGTGCTGACCGCGAGGGTGGTCTGCGGCGCGGCCAACAACCAGCTCGCGCACCCGGGGGTGGAGAAGGACCTCTCCGACCGCGGCATCCTCTACGCCCCGGACTACGTCGTGAACGCCGGCGGCGTGATCCAGGTGGCCGACGAACTGCACGGCTTCGACTTCGACCGGTGCAAGGCCAAGGCCGCGAAGATCTTCGACACCACGCTGTCGATATTCGCTCGTGCGAAGGCGGACGGCATTCCGCCGGCCGCCGCCGCCGACCGGATCGCCGAGGCCCGGATGGCGGAGGCGCGTCACCCCTGACCGAACCCGGTCCACGTGGCCGGAAACACACCCTTGTGCGGCCCCTGGCGGGTGGTTGGCGAGACATCCCTCACCACCCGTCGGCGGGTCGCCGTACAGGACAGGTTAAAATCGCAGTTGACCAGCGTGGACGGGGCGCCGCGCCGGTCATGCCGAGCGGTGGGTGATGCGGGCGACGTACCGTATGGCCGCGGAAGCAGGTACCGTTAAAGCCCTAGGGGCCGGTCTCTCTTTTGAGAGCCCGCTCTGAATCATGAACGCGTGTCAAGACTCTGGGGCCGACGAGCCCCGTCACTGAGGGGGTCGACCCATGGGGCGCGGCCGGGCCAAGGCCAAGCAGACAAAGGTCGCCCGCCAGCTGAAGTACAGCAGCGGTGGGACGGATCTCTCGCGACTGGCCGACGAGCTTGCATCGCAGTCGAACCAGCAACCTCCGAACCGAGAGCCGTTCGAGGATGACGAGGACGACGACCCGTACGCGCAGTACGCAGATCGCTACAACAGCGAGGACGACGAGGACGAGGGCCACTCCTCCCACCAGCGTCGTCGCGCCTGACACTCTGCGCGCTCGCGGGGCTGATAGCACCATCGAGAACCCGGTCCAGGGAATTCCCCGGACCGGGTTCTCTGCTGCGCGCGGGGCCACCGGGCCGGTGCCCCCGCGCGGCGGCGGTGTCAGCTCGCGTAGTCACCGGTGAGGGTTGCTGCCTCCGCGTGATCGCCCCGCTCGACGATCTCGCCGCTGACCCAGGCGTCCACACCGCGGTCGGTGAGGGTGGTCAGGGCCACGTCCACCGACTCCGGCGGGACGACGGCCATCATGCCGACGCCCATGTTCAGGGTCTTCTCCAGCTCCAGGCGCTCCACCGAGCCGGCGGTGCCGACCAGGTCGAAGATGGCGCCCGGCGCCCACGTGGCGCGGTCGACGGTGGCGTGCAGGCCGTCCGGGATCACCCGGGCCAGGTTGTTGGCCAGGCCGCCGCCGGTGATGTGCGAGAAGGCGTGCACCTCGCTGGTGCGGGTGAGGGCCAGACAGTCCAGCGAGTAGATCTTGGTGGGCTCCAGCAGCTCCTCGCCGAGGGTGCGGCCGAGCTCGGGGACCTCCTGGTCCAGGGACAGCCCGGCCCGGTCGAAGAGGACGTGGCGGACGAGGGAGTACCCGTTCGAGTGAAGTCCGGAGGACGCCATCGAGATCACCACGTCGCCCTTACGGATACGATCCGCGCCCAGCACCCGGTCGGCCTCGACCACACCGGTGCCGGCGCCGGCGACGTCGAACTCGTCCTCGCCCAGCAGGCCCGGGTGCTCGGCGGTCTCGCCGCCGACCAGCGCGCAGCCGGCCAGCACACAGCCCTCCGCGATGCCCTTGACGATCGCCGCGACCCGCTCCGGGTAGACCTTGCCCACGCAGATGTAGTCGGTCATGAACAGCGGCTCGGCGCCGCAGACGACCAGGTCGTCGACGACCATGGCGACCAGGTCGTGGCCGATGGTGTCGTAGACGCCCATCTTGCGGGCGATGTCGACCTTGGTGCCGACGCCGTCGGTGGCCGAGGCCAGCAGCGGACGCTCGTAGCGCTTGAGCGCGGAGGCGTCGAAGAGACCGGCGAAGCCGCCGAGACCGCCGACGACCTCGGGACGGGTGGCCTTGGCCACCCACTTCTTCATGAGGTCCACGGCGCGGTCGCCGGCTTCGATGTCGACACCCGCGCTCGCGTAGCTGGCACCGGTTGATTCAGCGGACATGGCTGAGAACTTTCGTTTGGGTGGGTACGAGCTCTACGGGCGACGCAGTGCGTCAGCGCCGCCGACCCCCGCGGTGAGCGTCCGGACGCCGTCCACGTCGGACGCGGCCGGGGCCTTGGTCTCGGACTCCAGAAGGTGCTTCCCCAGCAGCTCCGGGTCCGGCAGCTCCATCGGGTACTCGCCGTCGAAGCAGGCGCGGCACAGCTTCGGCTTGTCGATCGTGGTCGCCTCGATCATGCCGTCGATGGAGATGTACGCCAGCGAATCGGCGCCCAGCGACTTGCCGATCTCCTCGACGCTCAGCCCGTTGGCGATCAGCTCCGCGCGGGTGGCGAAGTCGATGCCGAAGAAGCACGGCCACTTGATCGGCGGGGACGAGATCCGGATGTGGACCTCGGCGGCGCCGGCCTCGCGCAGCATCCGGACCAGGGCGCGTTGGGTGTTGCCGCGGACGATCGAGTCGTCGACGACCACCAGGCGCTTGCCGCGGATGACTTCCTTGAGCGGGTTGAGCTTGAGGCGGATGCCCAGCTGGCGGATGGTCTGCGAGGGCTGGATGAAGGTCCGGCCGACGTAGGAGTTCTTGACCAGGCCGGAGCCGTAGGGGATGCCGCTGGCCTCGGCGTACCCGACGGCGGCCGGGGTGCCGGACTCCGGGGTCGCTATCACCAGGTCCGCGTCGGCGGGCGCCTCGGCGGCCAGCTTGCGGCCCATCTCGACCCGGGAGAGGTAGACGTTGCGGCCGGCGATGTCGGTGTCCGGGCGGGCGAGGTAGACGTACTCGAAGACGCAGCCCTTGGGGCGGGCCTCGGCGAAGCGCGAGCTGCGCAGGCCGTTCTCGTCGACGGCGATCATCTCGCCGGGCTCGATCTCCCGGATGAAGCTGGCACCGCAGATGTCCAGGGCGGCGGTCTCGGAGGCCACCACCCAGCCACGCTCCAGGCGGCCGAGGACCAGCGGGCGGATGCCCTGCGGGTCGCGGGCGGCGTAGAGGGTGTGCTCGTCCATGAAGCACAGCGAGAAGGCGCCCCTGACCTTCGGCAGGACGCGCGGCGCGGCCTCCTCGACGGTCAGCGGTTTGCCGTCCTCGTCGACCTGTCCGGCCAGCAGGGCCGTGACCAGGTCGGTGTCGTTGGTCGCCGCGACCTGGGTGGCCCGGCCGCCCTCGCGGGGCAGCGCGGCGACCATCTCGGCCAGCTCGGCGGTGTTGACCAGGTTGCCGTTGTGGCCGAGCGCGATCGATCCGTGCGCGGTGGCGCGGAACGTCGGCTGGGCGTTCTCCCACACCGAGGCACCGGTGGTGGAGTAGCGGGCGTGGCCCACGGCGATATGGCCTTGGAGGGAACCGAGGGAAGTCTCGTCGAAGACCTGGGAGACCAGGCCCATGTCCTTGAAGACGAGGATCTGGGAGCCGTTGCTCACCGCGATGCCCGCGGACTCCTGTCCACGGTGCTGCAGCGCGTACAGCCCGAAGTAGGTGAGTTTGGCGACCTCTTCTCCCGGGGCCCAGACACCGAAGACGCCGCAGGCATCCTGGGGGCCCTTCTCACCGGGGAGCAGGTCGTGGTTGAGTCGTCCGTCACCACGTGGCACGCACCAGAGTCTAGGGCAGGTCGCCGATTCATCCGAACCGGGGATGGCCGTCGAGCTGGAGGAGTGCATGAATGGGGCGTTAATCCCGCTTGACGTGCCCACGGCCGTCCGGCCAGGTTTTCCGCCCGTGCAGACCCCGCAGCCCTTGGCGCGCCTGGCGTGTCACCGGGTGTCCCGCCTCGCGCCGCGCCCCGTGCGGCGCCGCCACGCCGACCTCGGCCGCATGGCCGGCGCGATCCGTCTTCGCGGGTGAGCGTGATGGCCGCGGGCCGCGCCTGATGCCGCGCCGCCGCCTCTGAGCTGCGCTTTCGTGTTTCCGCCCGGTCTTCCGCCAGGGCCTCGCCGGGCGCTTTGCCGCTTGACATCCGTAATGTCGGATGTCCTGTCGGTGTGAGATGCGCGACGTTCCGCCGCCCGCCCGTTCTCCCGCCGTCGCCGGGCGCCGATGCCCGGCATCACGGTCAAAACGACCTGCCCGGAGAGCCGCACCGATGCCTTCCGTCGACCCTGCCCGCTCGGCGCCCGCTCCGCGCCCGGATCAGCTCATGACGGGCAGCAGGTCGCCCAGATCGGCCCGTTCGCCGCTGGCGCTGACCGTCGCCGCGTCCACCGCGGCGGCCCAGGCCAGCCGGCCGGTGGCCAGCCGTATCCAGGTCAGCGGGTCGGTCTCGACGACGTTGGGCGGGGTGCCGCGGGTGTGCCGGGGGCCCTCGACGCACTGCACCACGGCGAACGGCGGCACCCTGACCTCGACCGATCCGCCGGGCGCCTGGGCGGCCAGCGCGTCGGCCAGCAGCCGGGTGGTGGTGGCCAGGGCGTGCCGGTCGAAGGGGATCTCCTGGCCGAGGGCGTCGGCCAGGTCGTCGGTGTGCACGACGAGTTCGAGGCAGCGGGTGACGAGATGGTCGCCGAGCAGCATCGCGGCGGGCCGGCAGGCGATGACCCGGTCGTCCCGCTCGGACGGCACCGTCGCGGCGTACTCCTCGGCGGCGCGCTCCAGCAGCTCCACCGGGTCGCTCCCGGCCGCGAGTTCGCGGACGGACTCGGCGGCGCCGGCGGCGAACCGCGCGGTCATGGACGGCCAGTCCTGGAGGGTGAGCTCCGCCGCGGCCGGGGCCGGCAGCCGCAGGGCGCGGGCCGCGCTGCCGACCGCTATGGACAGATGCGCGACCAGCTCCCGCACCGTCCAGTCGCCGAGCCGGGTCGGCAGCGCCAACTGCTCGGGCGTCAGGGCCCCGACGACCCGGAGGATGTGGGCGCACTGGGCGGTGACGGCGGCGCGGGTCCTGGCCGGGTCGTACCGGCGGGCACGCGGTGCGCGGGCAGCGGGAGACATACACCCAGCGTAGGCGGCACCACCGACAGCCCGCCCGGAATTCCGCGCGCCGGCGCGGGCGGCCGGGCGTCGGCGGAAACGGCGGAGCGGCCCGCCAGACACTCCTGGCGGGCCGCTCCGGCGCGGACACAACGGGGCGCGCATCCGGCCCCGTTGGCACGGCGCTAGGCGATCAGCCCCGGGATGGTCGCCTCATGGGCCGCCCGCAGCTCGGCCAGCGGGATGCTGAACTGCTCCTGGAGGGCGAGCTCGTCGCCGTCGACGACACCGATCCGGGTGGCCGGCAGCCCCCGCGCACCGCACATGTCGGTGAAGCGGAGCTCCTCGCTGCGCGGCACCGAGACGATCGCCCGGCCCGCCGACTCGGAGAAGAGGAAGACGAACGGGTCCGCCGCGTCGGGGACGACCACCCGGGCGCCCTTGCCGCCGCGCAGGCACGACTCCACCAGCGCCTGGACCAGGCCGCCGTCGGAGAGGTCATGCGCCGCGTCGATCATGCCGTCGCGGGAAGCCGAGATGAGGATCTCGGCGAGCAGCCGCTCACGCTCCAGATCGACCTTCGGCGGCAGCCCGCCGAGGTGCTCGTGCACCACCTGCGACCAGGCCGAACCGCCCAGCTCCTCGCGGGTGTCGCCGAGGAGGTAGAGCAGCTGGCCCTCCTCCGAGAAGCCGACCGGCGTGCGGCGGGTGACGTCGTCGATGACACCGAGCACCGCGACCACCGGGGTCGGGTGGATCGCCACGTCACCGGTCTGGTTGTACAGCGAGACGTTGCCGCCGGTGACCGGCGTGCCCAGCACCTGGCAGCCGTCCGCGAGACCGCGGGTGGCCTCGGCGAACTGCCACATCACCGCCGGGTCCTCGGGCGAACCGAAGTTCAGGCAGTCGGAGATCGCCAGCGGCCGGGCGCCGGAGGCGGCGACATTGCGGTACGCCTCGGCCAGCGCCAGCTGCGCGCCGGCGTACGGGTCGAGCTTGGCGTACCGGCCGTTGCCGTCGGTGGCGACCGCGACGCCGAGGTTGGTCTCCTCGTCGATCCGGATCATGCCCGAGTCCTCGGGCTGCGCCAGCACGGTGTTGCCCTGGACGAAGCGGTCGTACTGGTCGGTGATCCACGCCTTGGACGCCTGGTTGGGCGAGCCGACCAACTGGAGCACCTGGGCGCGGAGTTCCGCGGCGTCCGCCGGGCGCGGCAGCTCGGCGGCGTCGTCGGCCTGGAGGGCGTCCTGCCACTCCGGGCGGGCGTACGGCCGGTGGTAGGTCGGGCCCTCGTGGGCGACCGAGCGCGGCGGGACGTCCACGATCTGCTCGCCGTGCCAGAAGATCTCCAGCCGCGAGCCGTCCGTCACCTCACCGATGACGGTGGCGATGACGTCCCACTTCTCGCAGATCTCCAGGAAGCGGTCGACCTTGTCCGGCTCGACGATCGCGCACATCCGCTCCTGCGACTCGCTCATGAGGATCTCCTCGGGCGAGAGCGAGGAGTCGCGCAGCGGAACGGTGTCCAGCTCGACCCGCATGCCGCCGGAGCCGGCGCTGGCCAGCTCGCTGGTGGCGCAGGACAGCCCGGCGCCGCCGAGGTCCTGGATGCCGGCGACCAGCTTCTCCCGGAAGATCTCCAGGGTGCACTCGATGAGGAGCTTCTCCTGGAACGGGTCGCCGACCTGGACGGCGGGCCGCTTGGTGGGCTTGCCCGTGCCGGAGGCACTGTCGCCCGCAGTGTCGAAGGTCTCGGAGGCCAGCACCGAGACGCCGCCGATGCCGTCGCCGCCGGTCCGGGCGCCGTAGAGGATGACCTTGTTGCCGGCACCGGACGCCTTCGCCAGGTGGATGTCCTCGTGCTTCATCACGCCCACGCAGAGCGCGTTGACCAGCGGGTTGCCCTGGTAGCAGGGGTCGAAGACGACCTCGCCGCCGATGTTGGGCAGGCCCAGGCAGTTGCCGTAGCCGCCGATGCCCGCGACCACGCCCGGCAGGACGCGCTTGGTGTCGGGGTGGTCGGCGGCGCCGAACCGCAGCGGATCCATCACGGCGACCGGGCGGGCGCCCATCGCCAGGATGTCGCGGACGATGCCGCCGACGCCGGTGGCCGCGCCCTGGTAGGGCTCGATGTACGAGGGGTGGTTGTGCGACTCGACCTTGAAGGTGACCGCATAGCCCTGGCCGACGTCCACGACGCCGGCGTTCTCGCCGATGCCGACGAGCAGCGCGTCGTTCTCGGGGGCCTTCTCGCCGAACTGCTTCAGGTGGACCTTGCTGCTCTTGTAGGAGCAGTGCTCGGACCACATCACCGAGTACATGGCCAGCTCGGCGCCGGTCGGACGCCGGCCGAGGATCTCCCGGATCCGCGCGTACTCGTCCTCCTTGAGGCCGAGTTCGGCCCAGGGCTGGTCGGCTTCCGGGGTCTCGGCTGCGTGCTTGACGGTGTCGAGGCTCATGCGTTGACCAGCTTCTTCAGGATCGAGGTGAAGAACCCGAGGCCGTCGGTGCGGCCGGTGCCGATGAGCGGCTCGACGGCGTGCTCGGGGTGCGGCATCAGGCCGACGACATTGCCCGCCTCGTTGGTGATGCCGGCGATGTCGCGGAGCGAACCGTTGGGGTTTCCGTACCCGTCGGCGGTCGGGCCGTCGGTGACGTAGCGGAAGGCCACCCGGCCCTCGGCCTCCAGCATGTCCAGCGTCCGCTCGTCGGCGACATAACGGCCGTCGATGTTCTTCAGCGGAATGCTGATCTCCTGGCCCTGCGCGTAGTCGCTGGTCCAGGCGGTCGCGGCGTTCTCCACCCGCAGCTTCTGGTCGCGGCAGATGAAATGCAGGTGGTTGTTGCGCAGCATCGCGCCGGGCAGCAGGTGGGTCTCGGTGAGGACCTGGAAGCCGTTGCAGATGCCCAGGACCGGCATCCCCGCCCGGGCCTGTTCGATCACGGTCCCCATCACCGGCGAGAACCGGGAGATCGCGCCGGCCCGCAGGTAGTCACCGTACGAGAACCCGCCGGGCAGGACCACGGCGTCGACCTGGTGGAGGTCCTTGTCGCGGTGCCACAGCGGCACCGCCTCGGCCCCGGCCGCCCGGACCGCGCGCTGGGTGTCGCGGTCGTCGAGCGTGCCGGGGAAGGTGATGACTCCGACCCGAGCTGTCATGACTCGGCCCGCACGGCTTCGTCGACCCGGACGGTGAAGTCCTCGATGACGGTGTTGGCGAGGAAGGTCTCGGCCATTTCATGGATACGGGCGAGGGCGGCGTCGTCGACCGGACCCTCCACCTCAAGTTCGAAACGCTTGCCCTGACGGACGTCGGCGATCCCCTCGAAGCCCAGGCGTGGCAGTGCGCGCTGCACCGCCTGCCCCTGCGGGTCGAGGATCTCCGGCTTGAGCATGACGTCGACTACGACGCGTGCCACTGGCACTCCCGGTGGTGTGGTGCGTAAGGCGGTGACCTCACAGTACCGTGTTCGAAAATCTACGCGCATAGATATACGGTGCACCCGATCACGAGCCGGTATCGCCAGGAGTGCCCGCAAGGAAAAATCTCCGAAAAGAACGGGGGGCCGGATTGCGACAGGACACGCTGACAAAATTAAATGGGCTTCACAATGCAATGCCCATCGCTGTACAAATGAAAAAGCATTGATCCCAATCAGCCGGATCCGGAGCATCACCCCATGTCAACAAGGGGTTGCTCCACGAAAGGACCGATATCCGTGGCGCAGCGCGTAGTAGTAACGCTCTCCGATGACATCGACGGAGGAGAAGCCGCAGAGACGGTCATCTTCGGTTTGGACGGGAAGTCGTACGAGATCGACCTCAATCCCGCCAATGCGAAGAAACTGCGCGGCGCCCTCGCTCCGTACGTGGAGGCCGGCCGCAAGCGGGCGAAGTCCGGCAAGACCTTCCATCGGACCGCGGTGACCCCCGACCCGGCAGCGGTGCGCGCCTGGGCCCGCTCCCACCAGATGGACGTCCCGCCGCGCGGTCGCATCCCCAAGAAGGTCTACGAAGCCTTCAACGCGGCCAACCACTAACCGACTTCGCACCGTCCGCGGGTCCGCACACCGCCGACTTGCACAGCACCCCTACTGATCAGCTAGAGTCTGGAGCACGCCGAGGGGCGAGGCCGAGAGGCCGGGCCCCGAGGAGTCACGCGGGTGTAGCTCAGTAGTAGAGCGCCCCCTTTCCAAGGGGGAGGCGCAGTGTGCAATCCCTGTCACCCGCTCTGACAGTTCAGCCGGTCCAAAGGATCAGGTAGAGTAGCTGTCGCGCCACTGGGTGAAAGCCGAGTGGATGCCTGCGGACGTAGCTCAGTTGGTAGAGCGCAACCTTGCCAAGGTTGAGGTCGCGAGTTCGAGCCTCGTCGTCCGCTCAGAGAAAAGGCCCCGGTCCTTGAGATCGGGGCCTTTGTCGTTTTCCCGGCCGAAAAGCCGGACGACTCCGGGGATCACGATCGGCACCGGCCGGCGATCGCCCCCCCTGAACTTTCCCCGGGAAATCGCGGAGTGGCGGCGCGCACGGTCGGACGGGCGATGGCACGGCATGTGGCGGTCGACACATTGCCGGGTGGGCGCCGGGGCCGGGCGCGGGCGCGGGCCCCGGGGACGGAAGGCCGGGCGGGGGCGCGACGCGCCGGTCGAACGGTGCCGTGCCGACCGGGAGTTGCGCGACGTCCGGCGGGACCGGGGCGCGGGGTGCGGCGGGGGCGGAGCGCCGGGCGGGTACGGGCCCCGGGAGCGACGGCGGGGGCCGGAACGCGAAGGCGCGCAACGGCGGGCCGGAAGTTGGCTATAGTAGGGCTCGCACCGCGCGGCGGCGACCGGAACGGAAGCCAGGCACGGCGCATGCGGACGTAGCTCAGTTGGTAGAGCGCAACCTTGCCAAGGTTGAGGTCGCGAGTTCGAGCCTCGTCGTCCGCTCAGAGAAAAGGCCCCGGTCCTCGTGACCGGGGCCTTCTTTATGGGCCGGTGCCGGCGGGCGGCGCCGGCACCGGGGTGTCGGACGGGCCCTAGACCCAGGATCGGCCGGTGAGGCGTTCGTACGCCTCCAGGTACTTGGCGCGGGTGCGGTCGACGATCTCCTGCGGGAGGGGCGGCGGGGGAAGCTCGCCGGTGCGGTCCCAGTCGGCGGCGGGCGAGGTCAGCCAGTCGCGGACGAACTGCTTGTCGAAGGAGGGCTGGGGGCGGCCCGGCTGCCACTGGTCGGCGGGCCAGAAGCGCGAGGAGTCGGGGGTGAGGACCTCGTCGGCCAGGGTGAGCCGCTCCCCGTGGAAGCCGAACTCGAACTTGGTGTCGGCGAGGATCAGGCCGCGCTCGCGGGCGATGTCGCGGGCCCGGCCGTAGACCGCGAGGGTCAGCCGGCGGAGCTGGGCGGCGGTGTCGGCGCCGACCTGGCGGGCGGCCTCCTCGTAGGAGACGTTCTCGTCGTGGTCGCCGACCGCGGCCTTGGTGGCCGGGGTGAAGATCGGGGCGGGGAGTTCGGAGCCGTCGGTCAGGCCCTCGGGGAGCGCCAGTCCGCAGACCGTGCGGGACTCCCGGTACTCGGCGAGGCCGGAGCCGGTGAGGTAGCCGCGGGCGACGCACTCCACCGGGACCATGGCCAGGGAGTGGCAGACGAGGGTGCGGCCGGCCCAGTCGGCGGGGGCGCCCTCGGGGACCTCGGTGGACAGGACGTGGTGCGGGACCAGGTCGGAGAGCTGGTCGAACCACCACAGGGACAGCTGGGTCAGCACCCGGCCCTTGTCGGGGATCTCGGTGGGGAGCACCCAGTCGTAGGCGGACATGCGGTCGCTGGCGACCATGACCAGGTCGCCGGCGGCGTTCTGGTAGAGGTCGCGCACCTTGCCGGTGTGCAGGTGGGTGAGCCCCGGGACCTGCACGGGCTCGGGCTTTTCTACGAATCCGGACACGCTGCCTCCGCGTAGGTTGATCCAGGAGTCCTGGTGATTCTCCCGTATGCACCGGGGCGGCTCTGCCGCAGGGTCGCTGTCGGGGGGCCGTGCGCACGCCCCGGGAGGGTCAAGCGGAGGACCGGGCTCCGGGGCGGAGGAGCACGGCGAGGGCGAGCAGGGCCAGGGCGGCGACGCCGGTGAGGATCGTCGAGGGGGCGAACGCGCCGGTGAGCAGGGTCACCCCGTACGGGGCGAGGAAGCCCAGGTAGCACAGGGCCCAGAAGCGCGCGGTGAGGCGGGCCAGGTGGTGCGGGGACGCCAGGGCGGCGACCTCGGTCAGGCCGTAGGCCACGCACAGGCCGTAGCCGGCGCCGAGCAGGGCGGCGGCGAACAGGGCCACCACCGGCTGCGCGTGGGCCACCGCCAGGGCGCCGACCAGCAGGCCGACGGCGGTGACGAGCAGGCCGGTGGCGGCGGTGGCGAGCCGGTGCCGGGCGCTCAGCCGGCGGGCGAGCGGGGCGACGAGGAGGCCGGCGCCGGGGGTGACGGCGGTGACGATCCCGGCGTAGACGGTCCCCCAGCCGTGCAGGCGGCCGTCGACGAGGGCGGGGAGGACGGCGAAGGCTATGGAGGGGCCGGCGAAGACCCAGGGGGCCACCGGGACGACCAGGCGGCGGAAGGCGGCGCGGTGGGCGGGGGCGGCGGGCTCGGCGACCGCGGTGTGCGGGCCCCGGGGCGGGGCGGTCTCGGGGGTGCGGGCGGCGCTCAGTGCCGCGGCGGCGGACAGCACCAGGTGCGGGACGTAGGCCAGGACCATCGGGAGCGGGGCCCACTGGGCGATCAGGGAGGCGGCCAGGCCGCCCGTGGCGAAGCCCGCGGAGAGGAAGAGGCCGGAGCGGCGGGCCGCGGCGCCGGGGCTGGGGGCCGTGCCGTGCGGCGGGGTGGAGAGTTCCTTGATCCAGACGCTGCCGGCGGTGAGCAGGGTGCCCGCGCCGACGCCGGTGAGGAAGCGGCCGGGCCACAGCAGCGCGGGGACGGCCGGGCCGGCCATCAGCAGGCAGGTCGCCAGGGCCGAGAGGCCCAGGGCGGTGCGGGCGACCCGCCGGCGGCCGTGGCGGTCGGCGAGCGGGCCGCCCACCAGGAGGGCGGGGATCAGGCCGAGGACGTAGACGGCGAAGAGGGCGGTGGTGGTGGCGGCGGTCAGACCGAGGTGGGCGCGGTAGGCGCCGAGCAGGGAGGAGTACTGGTTGGCGCTCCACCCGGAGGCGGTCATCAGCCAGCCGGCGCGCAGCCAGTGGCGGGGGGCGGGGGCCGCGGTGGCGACCGGTTCGCCGACCCGGGCCGTCGAGGTGTGTGACACGGACATGGAGGACGTTGTACGGCGCGGGCGGGCGGGCTCGCCGCCCGCGTTCAGGAAATGTGAACGACCCGAGAACGGAGCTTCGAACCCGGCCTATCGTGGCCGGTATGGATCTGCGCCGGCTGTCTTCCTTCCTGGCGGTGGTCGAGGAGCAGCACTTCGGGCGGGCCGCGGCCCGATTGTTCCTGTCGCCGGCCGCCGTCACCCAGCATGTGCAGCAACTGGAGCGGGAGTTCGGGACGCGGCTGCTGGACCGCGGCCGGGGCCCGGTGGTGCCGACCGTCGCCGGACAGCGCCTGGTGTCGCACGCCCGGACGCTGCTGGCCGCCGCGAACGCCGCGGCGGCGGACGTGGCCGAGGCCGTCCGGGGCCGGCCGTCGCCGGGGCACGGGCTGCGGGTCGGGGTGATGGGCCACGGGTCGGCGGAGGTGACCCCGGCCGCGGTGAACGCCTTCCGCCGGGCCCGGCCGGACGTGCCGGTGTCGCTGGTGCAGCTGAACTTCACCGAGCACTGCAGCGCGCTGCGCGAGGACCGGGTGGACGTGGCGTTCGTCCGGCCCCTGGTGCGGGCCGAGGGCATCGAGGTGGACGTCCTGACGACCGAGCAGCGGATCGTGGCGGTCTCCACGCAGTCGCCGCTGGCGGACGCGGCGCGGGAGGGGGTGCGGACCGCGGACATCATCGACCTGCCGTTCCTGCGACTGCCGGCACGCACCCCGCGGCCGTTCGTCGACTACCTCTACTTCCGGGAGGGGGAGCGGCGGGCGCCGGACTACGCGCTGAACCCGCACGACGTGCTGACGAGCGTGGCGGCGGGGCGCGGGGCGGGCTCCGGGTTGAAGTCCTTCGCCCGGTACTACCTCTGGCCGGGGACGGTGTTCGTGCCGGTGCTGGACGCGCCGCGCGCGCAGAGCGTGCTGGCGACGCGGGCCGGGGACCCCCATCCGGAGGTGCGGATCTTCCGGGCGCTGACGGTGGCGCTGGCACGGGAGTTGGGGGAGTACGCGGCGCGGTAGCGCAAGCCCCGGGCGGGAGCGCGGCACGCGGGCTTGCCGGCCGGGGCTCAGTCGCGTTTGCAGATCCGGTCGAGGAGGTTGGCCGTGGCGCGCTGGACGCGTTGGTCGATGTGGCCGGGGCGGTCCAGGGCGGGCGACCAGGCGAAGGTGCCGGAGGAGAAGACCAGGGCGCCGCTGGGCGCGCGGTACAGGGAGGTCTCCTGGTGGCGGCGGGCGCCCTCGCCGTCGCGGTACGGGGAGTGGGAGAGCAGGATGCGGCGGGTGTGCGCGGGGAGGCTGGTGCGCGGGAAGTAGCGGTCGGCCTCGCCGGCGACCAGGCCGGGGAGCTCGTCGCCCTCGTGGGCGCCGGTGGCCTCCCAGAGCCAGTGGTCGGCGTTGCGCACGACCAGGGGGGCGGGCTCGGGGACCCGGCCGGCGTACTGGATGCCCATCAGCCGCTGCTCGGGGCTGCCGAGTTCGCGCCAGAGGGCCGGACGGCCGGGTCCCTGGCGTTTGCGACAGGTGAGCAGGGAGTCGGGGCCGGCCGGCGACGGGGAGAGCTCCACCTGCCAGTACAGGGTGTTGGCGGAGAGGAAGACCAGGGAGGTGCCGCTGTCCCGGGCGGCCTCGACCGTGCGGCGCATGGGCACCGACCAGTACTCGTCGTGGCCGGGGAAGACCAGGCCGCGGTAGCGGGTGGCGTCCACCCGGCCGGCGTGCAGGTCGCGGGCGTCGGCGTAGGCGAGGTCGTAGCCGTAGCGCTCGGCCCAGCGGATGAAGTCGTAGGCGTGGCCGACGTGGAGGGGGAGGCCGGCGCCGGCGTAGGGGCGGTCGAAGGAGACGGTGGTGGCGGCGTCCCGCTCGCCGAGGAGGGCGCCCTTCTCGTCCCAGGCGTGGTAGAGGCTGGCGCCGGTACGGCCGTCCTCGGGGTAGAGGTTGTACGCCTGCCAGGTGATGTCGGGGAGCAGCAGCAGGAGGTCGGCGGGCTGGCCGTCGCGGACCGTGAAGGGGATGTGGGAGCGGTACCGGCCGTCGGCGGTGGTCAGGACGGCCACGTAGGCGCCGAGTTGCCAGTACGTGGGGACCTGGAGGCGCCAGGACAGCCACCAGTGGTGGCAGGAGACGGTGCGGCCGACGAGCAGCGGGGCGGGCTGGACGATGCCGGCGAGGCGGGGGCTGGTGGTGATCTTGGCGGCGCCGGCGCCGGCGTAGTGGCCGATGCGGTAGACGTCGATGCTGAAGGGCTGCGGCGGGTCGACCGAGACCCGGAAGTCGATGGCCTCGCCGGGGGCCACCGCGCCGGGGACGGCGAAGCCCTTGATCTGGCGGTGGACGTCGTCGGCGGTGCGCGGGCCGTTGTGCTTGCGGGGCGCGGGCAGCCGCAGGTCGCCGTGGGCGATCGCGGGATCGACGTACCAGGGGATGATCCGGCCGGAGTCGAAGTAGGTCTCGCTGCCGCGCAGCCAGGGCAGCGGGCCCTGCCCGAACGGGTCCGTGACCGCGTGGGCGAGGGCGCCCGATTCCCAGCGCCTGATCTGTTCCGTCGCCACCTTCCACTCCCCTCCCGCGTCCCCCATGGCCGCGGCCGACCGGGCCTTACCCATCCCCCAGCACATCACATTACGCACTCACTTCGTCACCCTTCGTCGTGAATTTAGGTGCCCTTGCCCCGAAGCGCGAACTGGAAGGGAACATTCAGCCGGCGTCGGCGGTCGCCGGTCCCCGGGCTCAGGCCAGCCGGACCGGCTTCTCCGGGCGGACACCGACGCGGTGCAGCCAGCCGCGGAGCGGTTCGGCGTCGCCGTCGTCGACCAGGCTGAGGACGGGGCGGCCCAGGTCCGCGCGGCGGGCGCCGTCCACGAGGAGGGCCGGGCCGTCGAGCCAGTCCAGGCCGGGGGCGGCACCGGCGGTGTCCACCGCGGCGCAGCAGACCATCGCCGTGACGTGGTCGGCGAGGAGTTCGCGGGCCGTGCGGGGCGGTTGCAGGGGGAAGAGCGGGAGGCCGCCGTCGGCCAGGCCGTCGCCCCAGGCGATGTCGGTGCCGCCGGTGCCGCTGCCGGCGGTCCTCGTCGCGCTGTCCCGGGCGGCCTGGCGGGCGGCCTCCTCGCGCTCCTCGCGGGCGACCTCGGCGCCGAGCCGGGCGGCGAGCAGATCGCCGGCGTCGGTGTCGCGGGCCAGCCGGTCGATGACCCGGGCCAGGGTCGGGGCGACGGGCGGGACGGGGGAGACGGGTGGCTCGTCGGCGAGCGGGGAGCCGGCCTGCGCCTCGGGGTCGTCGGCGTGCGAACGGAGCGGAGCGCCCGGGGCGGCGGAGAGCCCGGGGGCGGCGTCGAGCGCCCGGGGAAGGCCCGCGGGGTGGTGGGCGGCCGGCGTACGGGCACGGGCGCCGGCGTAGGTGAGGGGCGGCGCGGGGGCGGGGGCCGGGGCGGCGCTCGGGGCATCGGCGGGGGCGGCGGGGCGGTCCGGCGCACGGGACGCGTCCGGGGCCTCCGGGGCGAGGTCGGCGGCGCCGGTCGGCGGGAGGGCGTCGAGGACGCGGTGCAGCCGGGCGGCCTCCAGGCGCCACTTCCGGTCCACGATCTCCTGTGGGTACTGCTGCCAGCCGACCGGCGACCAGTCCGGGCCGGGCTCGGCCGGGCCGCCGTGGAAGAGCCGGGCGGCCAGCAGGGAGGCGGCGCGGTCGATGGTGCCGGGCTCCTCAAGGAGGTCGCAGGCGGGCCGCTCGCCGAGGCGGGAGGCGAACCCCTCGGCGAGGCGGTCCCGGCGGGAGAGCTCGGTGAGCGCGGAGACCACGCCGGCGTCCAGCCGGGAGGGCCAGCGGCCCAGCCGCCAGGCGGGCAGCGCGACCCTGGTCAGCAGGCGGTCCCAGCCCGCGTATGCCAGGCCGACCTGCTCCTGGGCGACGATCCGCAGGCCGTAGTCGACGCCCTGGGCGCGCTCGGAGGCGGCGGCGGCGACCCCGCGCTCCATGAGCGTGGCGTGCTCGCGGGCGGCGCGCAACAGCAGCCGGGCGACCCGGCCGACGAAGCGGAGGGGGAGGGTGCGCAGCGGGCCCCGGGCGCGGGCGGCGACCCCGGCGGCCGCGTCCAGCCCGCGGATGAAGCGGCGGGCGGCCGCTATGTCCGGGTGCGCGGACGGGCCGGTGCCGGCGACGACGGGGGCGAGCAGGGCGCGCAGCTCGGCGACCCGCATCCACCACAGGAACGGCGAACCGATGACCAGGACCGGGGCCTCGGGCGACCGGCGGCCGGCCCGCGGCGGGCCGTGGGCGCGGTGCGTGCGGTCCTCCAGCCAGCTGTCGCAGTCCGGGGTGAGCGCTATCGCCGAGGGGGCCGGGACGTCGAGGCGGTCGGCCAGATCGCGGACCAGGCGGTAGAGGTCCGGGGCGGCGTCCTCGGCGATCGGCACGGAGGGGCTGAGCGCGGGGCGGGCGCGGGCGACGACGACGGAGACCAGGGCGGCCAGCACGAGGCTGAGCACGGTGAGCCCGCCGACCGCCCAGCGGGCGACCGCCCAGCCGCCCTCGGTGCCGAGCCGGCCGGTGGCGCCGCCCACGAGGAGCACCACGGCGGCCGCGGCCGGCAGCAGGGCCACCGCCAGCGCCGCACCGCGGACGCGGAGCACCGCGAGGGCGCGGGCACGCGCCACCAGGACGCCTGTTTCCGGACTTGCCACGAGCCTGTACACCCCCTGCGGTCCTGACGGAACGGGACGGAAGAACGCGGGACGGACGGACGAACGACGGTCGTGCGGTGTGCGGGCGGGAGAGCGTGCCCGCTCCCCACCACTGTGGCACCGGCCACTGACATCGCAATGTCGGTGGGCCAGTTGCCGGACGCGGCCGGGGTGGCGGACCCCGGATTCCGGCACCGCGACCGCAGGACGCTTGCGCGGCACCATAGTTGGGGGTGCGGGGTTCGTCAGCTGGATACCCGCATGGTCACTCGATGGAATGGCTTTGGGTAAAGCCGTGAACCGACGGCGGGCGGGTCTGGGCCGCTTCCGGCGGACGGAAAGGCCCATGACGCACCTGAGGCATATGCCGGGGAAATGACATATGCCTCAGATGTCGTGGTTGTCGCGGCAGCGGCCGGCGAGCGGCAGGGAGCGGTCGGGCACCGCCCCGCGCTACTCCCCCGCCGCCGCCTTCGCGGCGATGTCGGTGCGGTGGTGCGAACCGTCCAGGGAGATCCGGCCGACCGCGCGGTAGGCGCGCTCCCGGGCGGTGGCCAGGTCGGCGCCGGTGGCCGTGACGGACAGCACCCGGCCGCCCGCGCTGAGCACCGCGCCGGACGCGTCGCGCCGGGTCCCGGCGTGCAGCACGTAGGCGTCGGGGGCGTCCTGCTCCGCGACCTCCGCCAGGCCCTCGATCGGGTCGCCGGTGCGCGGGGTGCCCGGGTAGTTGTGGGAGGCGATGACGACGGTGACCGCGGCGCCGTCGCGCCAGCGCAGCGGCGGGACGGCGGCGAGGGTGCCGGTGGCGGCGGCGTGCAGCAGGCCGGACAGCGGGGTCTTCAGACGGGCCAGCACGACCTGGGTCTCCGGGTCGCCGAAGCGCGCGTTGAACTCGATCACGCGGATCCCGCGGGAGGTGATCGCCAGGCCCGCGTAGAGCAGCCCCGAGAAGGGGGTGCCGCGGCGCCGCAGCTCGTCGACGGTGGGCTGCAGGACGGTCTGCAGCACCTCGTCGACCAGCTTGGGGTCGGCCCAGGGCAACGGGCTGTAGGCACCCATGCCACCGGTGTTGGGGCCGGCGTCGCCGTCGTGGGCGCGTTTGAAGTCCTGGGCGGGCTGGAGCGGGACGACGGTCTCGCCGTCGGTGACGGCGAAGAGCGAGACCTCCGGCCCGTCGAGGAACTCCTCGATCACGACGCGGTCGCAGCTGAGCGCATGGGCGCGGGCGGCCGCGACGTCCTCGGTGACGACGACGCCCTTGCCGGCCGCCAGGCCGTCGTCCTTGACGACGTACGGGGCACCGAAGGCGTCCAGGGCGTAGTCGATCTCCTCCGGGGTGGTGCAGACGTAGCTGCGGGCGGTCGGCACGCCCGCGGCGGCCATCACGTCCTTGGCGAACGCCTTGGAGCCCTCCAGCTCGGCGGCCCGCGCCGAGGGGCCGAAGACCGGGATGCCGCGCTCGCGCACCGCGTCCGCGACGCCCGCCACCAGCGGGGCCTCGGGGCCGACGACGACGAGGTCGGCCGCCAGCTCGACGGCGAGGTCGGCCACCGCCCGGCCGTCGAGGGCGTCGACCCCGTGCAGTTCGGCCACCTCGCCGATGCCGGCGTTGCCGGGGGCGCAGTGCAGCGCGGTGACGTCGGGGTCGAGGGACAGAGAGCGGCACAGGGCGTGTTCGCGGGCGCCGCCGCCGATGACGAGGACCTTCACGGAGTGCAGCCTAGACGAACGCACCAACCGGCCGACCGCCGGGCGTGCCCCGATCGCACAAGGGCGGTCCCGGGCCGGAAACCGCCGGTGCCGGCGGCGTCCCCCGGCGTACACCGGCACCGCGGCAACTCTTTCGGGTGAGATCCGCGAACGTCCTATACCGGATCCCGCACCACTTCCGGGCGGAAACCGGGCGATCTTGGGACAGAGGCCAGCCGTTCGGCGGTAGGAAAGGAGCGGTGCGCGGATCTTGGGTAGGCCATGCGCGCACCCCACGGATCCGCGTACGAGGGAGCGCACGGGTGAGTCAGCCGGAGATGCAGCCCGAGGGGCCCCCTTGGGGCGAGGGCGGGCCCGACCGGGGTCGCGGGCGGTCCCCGGACCGCCACCGGAACCAGGGCCGGCCGGGGCGGCGCCCCGCCGGCCCGCTCCGGGGTCGCGGCGACCTCGTGGGGCGGGCGTTCCCGCACGGCGACTGGGGGGAACCGGGCAACCGGCTGGACGCGCTGTACCTGTGGAGCGAGGAGGGTGCGCTGCGCACCGCCGACTGGTACCTGCGCGACCGGCTGACCAAGCGCCGCGGGGCGCGGGCGCTGCGGCTGGGGGCCGCCGCCGGGGTGACCGCGGGCGGCGCGCTGCCGTTGCTCGACCTCGCCGGCGTCTGGGAGCACGGGGCGCCCTGGGGCGCGCTGACGCTGCTGCTGGCGGCCGTGTGCGTGGGCTGCGACCGGTACTTCGGGGTGACCGCGGGCTGGATGCGGGACCTGGCCACCGCACAGGCGATCCACCGGCGGCTGGAGGCGCTGCAGTTCGACTGGGCGACGGAGAGCGTGCGGGAGGTGCTGGGGCCGACGGAGGGCACCGCGAGCGAGGCGGCGGAGCGCTGCCTGGGCGTGCTGCGGCGGTTCAACGAGGACATCGGGGAGTTGGTCCGCACGGAGACGGCGGACTGGATGGTGGAGTTCCGGTCCGCCCCGCTGCCGCAGGCCACGCATGCGGTGCTGCCGTGGGCAGGGGCGCGGCCGGAGGGCCCGGGGCACTCGGGGCGGTTCCTGCGACCGCCCGGCACACGGCCGAACATGCCGCGGCAGCGGCCGCCGGAGGCTCCGCGCTGAGCGCGGACCGGCCGGGTGCCCGGCGGGGCCGGGGCGGGGCGCCCCGCCGGTCCGGTGCGCTCAGCTGAAGACGATCATGGAGCCCTGGCCCAGGCTCCGGGTGGCGGCGGCGTGCAGTCCGAGCCAGACGTGCCGTTCCCGGGCGAACGGGCCGTCGTCCGGGGGAACCGCGGTGGCCCGTTCCTCCAGGGAGGTGGGGCCGGCCGGCGGCGCGGGGGCGGCCGGCGGGTTGGCCGGGTCGATGCCCAGCGCCGGGGCGACCAGTTCGAGGTCCCGCAGCAGTCCGTGGGAGGAGCCCAGCGGGCCGCCGCCGGCCAGCAGTTCCTCGGTGGCGAGCGGGTGCGGGAAGTCGACCGGGACGTACGCGCCCGCGTGGTCGTAGTGCCAGACCAGGTGGGACTGCTGCGCGGTGGTCTCGAACATCTCCAGCAACTGCTCGTAGTCGCCGCCGAGTTCGTCGACCGGGGTCACCTCCAGACCGCACAGCCGCAGCAGGTAGGCGCGGCGCAGGAAGTGCAGCGCGTCGTAGTCGAAGCCGGCGACCGGCGCCACGTCGCCGGACAGGCCCGGCATGTAGCTGAAGACCGGGATCTCCGGCAGGCCGGCGCCCACCAGGGCGTCGTTGTAGGCGGCGATCTCTTCGGAGAACGGGTTGTCGGGGCTGTGGCACAGCACGTCGACGAGGGGTACCAGCCACAGATCACATGCCACGGGTGAGGGCTCGCTTCCGGTCGGGGGCATGGGGCACCGGCGCACGTACAGCCATGGGTACGGCCCATTACGGCCGATGGTCGGGACAGCGTAGTGCTAGCCGGCCGTTCCCACGAGAGCAAGGGAGTGCTCGTTGTACTCCGCGATCAGCCGCTGGGCGTCCGGCAGGTCGTGCCGCAGCAGGGCGTCGGCCAATTCGCTGTGGCCGTGCCACAGACCGCCCCGCAGGCGCGGATCGCGACGCAGCAGCGGCACCGCGAACATCCAGGTCTGGACGCGGATCCGGTCCAGGAAGTCGCTGATGTAGGGGTTCTGGACGATGCCGCTCAGCTCGCGCCAGAACCGCAGGTCGTAGCCGATGAGGACGTCCAGGTCGCCGGCCCGGGCGGCGCGTTCGGCCTCCTCGGCGCGACGGCGGATGGAGATCAGCACCTCGGCGGGGGTGACCAGCAGGGCCCGTTCGGCGTTGCTGCGGAAGATGCCCTCGATGATCAGGGTGCGGGCCTCGACCATGGCGCGGAAGTCGTCGGCGGTGTAGGCGTGCACCTTGAAGCCGCGGTGCTGTTCGACGTCGAGCAGGCCCTGGGCGCACAGGTCGAGCAGCGCCTCGCGCACCGGCGTCGCGGAGACGCCGTACTGGTCGGCGATCTCCTTGACGGTGAAGGGGTGGCCGGACGGCAGCCGGCCGGCCAGGATCTCGTCGCGCAGCGCGTCGGCGATCTGCTCGCGCAGGGTGCTGCGCCGTATCACTGAGCTGTCCGGGCCCGGGGCCATTCGGTGCGTCTCCTTCGACGTCCACGACCGCGGTGGCAGCGGCCCTCCCCACCATAGGCGAGGCGATTGTCGTGGTTTCACGTGAAGCGTTTCACGTGAAACCGCGCGGCCCCCGCCCACGAGGGGTGGGGGCCGCGCGGAGCTGTCGCCCGGCGGGCGGACTCAGACGGTGTGCGCGTCGGCGACGGTCAGGGCCGCGTCGAGGGCGGCCAGGCCCTCCTTGGCCTCGGCCTCGGTGATGGTGCAGGCCGGGACGACGTGGGTGCGATTCATGTTCACGAACGGCCACAGGCCACCGCGCTTGCAGGCCGCGGCGAACTCGGCCATCGGGGCGTTGTCGGCGCCGGCCGCGTTGTAGGGCACCAGCGGCTCGCGGGTCTCCTTGCTGCGGACCAGGTCCAGGGCCCAGAAGACGCCCAGGCCGCGGACCTCGCCGACCGAGGGGTGGCGGTCGGCGATCTCGCGCAGCGCGGGGCCGATGACCTTCTCGCCGATCTCCGCGGCGTTCTCCACGATCCGCTCCTCGGCCATCGCGTTGATCGTGGCGACGGCGGAGGCGCAGGCCAGCGGGTGGCCGGAGTAGGTGAGGCCGCCGGGGTAGGGGCGCTGGTCGAAGGTGGCGGCGATCTCGGCGCTGATGGCGACGCCGCCGAGCGGGACGTAGCCGGAGTTGACGCCCTTGGCGAAGGTCAGCAGGTCGGGGGTGACGCCGAAGTGGTCGGCGGCGAACCAGTGGCCCGTACGGCCGAAGCCGGCCATCACCTCGTCGAGGATGAAGACGATGCCGTGGCGGTCGCAGATCTCGCGGACGCCGGCGAGGTAGCCGGGCGGCGGGGTCATGATGCCGGCGGTGCCGGGGATGGTCTCCAGGATGATCGCCGCGATCGACTGGGGACCCTCGAAAGCGATGGTCTGTTCCAGGTGGGCCAGGGCGCGCTCGCACTCCTGGGCCTCGTTCTCGGCGTGGAACGGCGAGCGGTAGAGGAACGGGCCCCAGAAGTGGACGACGCCGGCCGAGGCGTTGTCGGAGGGCCAGCGACGCGGGTCACCGGTGAGGTTGATCGCGGCGGCGGTGGCGCCGTGGTACGAGCGGTAGGTGGACAGCACCTTGGGGCGGCCGGTGTGCAGCCGGGCCATCCGGACCGCGTTCTCCACCGCCTCGGCGCCGCCGTTGGTGAAGAAGATCTTGTCGAGGTCGCCGGGGGTGCGCTCGGCGATCAGCCGGGCGGCCTCGGAGCGGACGTCCACGGCGAAGCCCGGGGCGAGCGTGCACAGCTTGCCGGCCTGCTCCTGGATGGCCGCGACGACCTTGGGGTGCTGGTGGCCGATGTTGGTGTTGACCAGCTGGGAGGAGAAGTCGAGGTAGCGGTTGCCGTCGTAGTCCCAGAAGTACGAACCCTCGGCACCGGCGATCGGCAGCGGGTCGATCAGGCCCTGGGCGGACCAGGAGTGGAAGACGTGCGCGCGGTCGGCGGCCTTCACTGCCCGCCCGTCGCCCGCCACCGCCTTTCCCGGGAAGGGCTTCGCGCCGCTGTTGTCGTTTGCTGCGGGGTCGGGGTGCGTCGTGGTCACGGTCAGTACCTCGGATCGGTCGCTCGGTTCCGCCGCCGGACAGAGCGGCGAACGGCCCCCAGCCTAGGGATCACGGTCCGTCGGCCGGTACCGACACTGTGTATGGCGCTCACCACGCGCGCGGACAGAATGTCTACGGTCCTGTAGGAAACTCCAGGGATGCCCGGGGGTGGGGTGACTGCCCCCGGGCATCGTCAGGATCCGCGGCGCCCCGTGCGTGCCGCCGCCCCGCGCACGGCCTCAGGCCGCCGTGGCGGCGGGGAAGGCGGTCCGGACCGGGCCGCGCCAGTGGTTGGCGTACAGGTGGGGGCGGAGCGCCGACAGCCCGCCGCAGTACTTGGTGAAGTCCGCGGCCTGGACGCCGTATCCGGTCAGCAGCCGGTCGGCCTCGGTGAGCCGGCCGGAGGTCTTGGTCTCGACGACGACCAGGCCGCCGTCGGCCCGCACGGTGCGGCCGGTCTCCAGGTCGCGGCAGACCAGCGCGGCGTCGCAGGTGACGCGCTGGCCGTCGGCGACGAAGGTGGCCCGTTGGTAGTCGGTCTCGATGGAGCGGCCCAGTTCGGTGGGTGCCTCGATGCCGTAGGAGCGGTCGAGCACGGCGGCGAGGAAGTCGCGTGGGGCCGGGCCGAGGGCCGGGTCGCCGGGCATCAGCGGACGGCGGTGCTTGACCGTCCGGCCGTGCTCCCCCTTGAGCTTGACCTCGAACTGCCGCTCACCGGTGTCCGCGTAGAGCCGCTCGCGGATCTTGAAGCGGAGCAGGTTGTTCCGCCGGTGGTCGTGGAAAGAGCGCAGGTCGGGGGTGTCGTAGTAGACGGACTGATAGCGGAACCAGCGGCGGCCGTTGATGCACAGCGCCGCGAACGGGCCGCCGGGGCGGCGACGGTCGGTGAGTTCGGCCGCGAAGGCGGCGAAGACGTCGACCGGGACGAGGTAGGTGGTACTGAAGCGGGCGAGGAGTTCGGCGCGGGCCTGGACCTCGGCCAGCGGGACGGGGCGGGCGGCCATGGCGGCGCGCGCGATGGCTCGTACGGCGGGTATCACACGGTCTCCTTGGGAATCGGGGACGGGGGATCGTGCGGGTCCTGTCGTCGCTCTCTGCGGTTTTTCTCCTTTCTTTACGATCGATAACCCCGGAGAGTTCCGGGTCGCGGAATCAGTCATCCATTACGTCAGTTCCCGGACAGCGCAGGCCCGCTGACGCGGCGTCGGCCGCGCTGCCCGGCACGCTGGCGGCGGGGCGGTGACCACCTCGTGGACGGCGGCGCCCCAACCGCCTCTACGGGTGCGCGCCTTGGCCGAATACCGCCCCACCGGCCGTGCGCGCGGCCTCGGTATCCTCACCGCGGACGAGCGGACGCTCCCGTGGGGCGGAGGCGGGGGAAAGTCGGGCAAAGGGCGGGGGACCATGGCACAGCAGAGACCGGCGGGGCAGCGGGGACAGGGCGGACGGCTCGGAGGGCTGGCACCGCTGGGCGCGCACGACCCCCAGTGGATCGGCGACTACCGCCTCCTCGGGCGGCTCGGCGAGGGCGGCATGGGCCGGGTGTTCCTGGCCCGTTCGGACCGCGGCCGGACCGTCGCGGTCAAGTTGGTGCGCGCGGAACTGGCCCACGAAGAGGAGTTCCGGGCCCGCTTCCGCCGCGAGGTGCGGGCCGCCCGCAAGGTGGGCGGGGAATGGACCGCGCCCGTCCTGGACGCGGACACCGAGGCCGAGACCCCGTGGGTGGCCACCGGCTACATCGCCGGCCCCTCCCTCCAGCAGGCGGTCGGCGGGCACGGCCCGCTGCCCGAGCGCACGGTGCGGACCCTGGCCGCCGGGCTGGCCCGCGCGCTGCGCTCCGTCCACGCCGCCGGCATCATCCACCGCGACCTCAAGCCGTCCAACGTCCTGTTGACCCTCGACGGCCCGCGGGTCATCGACTTCGGCATCGCGCGGGCCCTGGAGGGCGTCGGCGCCAGCGGGGTGACGCACACCGGCTCCGCGGTCGGCTCCCCCGGTTTCATGGCGCCCGAACAGGTCCGCGGCGAGCCGCTCACGCCCGCCTGCGACGTCTTCTGCCTCGGCTCGGTGCTGGTCTACGCGGCCACCGGCCGCCAGCCGTTCGGCACCGAGACGACCCTGCCGCACGCGATGATGTACCGGATCGCCGAAGAGGAGCCGGATCTGACCGCGCTCACCGAGGGACTGCACGACCTGGTCACGGCATGCCTGGCCAAGGACCCCGCGCGGCGCCCCGCGCCCGAGGAACTGGTGGCCCGCGCGGAGGCCGGCCCGGACGCCGCCGGGTCGGGCGAGGACGAACCGTGGCTCCCGGGGGCGCTGATCGCCCGCCTGGGGCGGCACGCCGTGGAGCTCCTGGAGGCCGAGAACCCGCAGGACGGCGCGGTCCCGGCGACCGCCGTCCGGCCGCACGGGACGTCCGCCACGGCTCCGGCCACCGTGGCGCCGTCGGCCGGCCCGTCCCCGGCGCGCCGCCGCCGCAAGGGCCGGGCGCTGCTGGCCGCTGCGGTGCTGGTGCTTGCCGGGGCCGGCACCGCCACCGGGTACGCGCTGCTGGGCGGCTCGGACGGCAGCGCCGCCGCCACCGAGCGGGGCGCCACGAGCCGGCCACCGGCCCCCGGGGGCATTCCGGCCGGCTACCTGGGCATCTGGTCGACGACGGTGGGCGACTCCACCGTGGACGTCCGCCGCTTCACCCTCGTCCAGGGCAAGCCCGGCGAGACCGTCCTGCGGATGCAGGCCACCGGCCCCACGTACGACTGCCGTTTCGCGGCGACCCTGGAGAGCGTCGGCCCGCCGGTGCGGCTCGGTCCGTCCACCGTGGTCTCCGGCCCGCCCGACACCTGCCGTCCCGGTTCCCGCAGCACCCTGGAGCTGATCGACGGGCAGCTGCGGCGGACCTTCGACGACGCGGGCGGCCTGGCACCGCTGCTGTACGCGAAGAAGGGGTGACGGCAAGGGCACCAGGCCCCCGCCGCCACCCCTGGCGTCAGGTGTCCCCGACGGGGACCGAACCGCTACGGGCGCGCCGCGCGGCCCACCGGACGGCTCACGACAGGAACGAGTTGATCTCGATCGTCTCGTCCCGGCCCGGGCCGACGCCGATCGCGGAGATCGGGGCGCCCGACATCTCCTCCAGTGCCTTGACGTACGCCTGGGCGTTCTTCGGCAGGTCGGAGAAGGTCTTGGCCTGGGTGATGTCCTCGGACCAGCCCGGCAGCATCTCGTAGATCGGCTTCGCGTGGTGGAAGTCGGTCTGGCTGTAGGGGAGTTCCTCCACGCGCTCGCCGTCGATCTCGTAGGCCACGCAGACCGGGATCTGCTCCCAGCCGGTGAGGACGTCGAGCTTGGTGAGGAAGAAGTCCGTCAGGCCGTTGACGCGGGTGGCGTAGCGGGCGATCACCGCGTCGAACCAGCCGCAGCGGCGGTCCCGGCCGGTGGTGACGCCGCGCTCGCCGCCGATCCGGCGCAGCGCCTCGCCGTCCTCGTCGAACAGCTCGGTCGGGAACGGACCGGCGCCCACCCGGGTGGTGTACGCCTTGAGGATGCCGATGACCCGGCTGATCTTCGTGGGGCCGACGCCCGCACCCGTGCAGGCACCGCCCGCGGTCGGGTTCGAGGAGGTGACGAAGGGGTACGTGCCGTGGTCGATGTCGAGCAGGGTGCCCTGCCCGCCCTCGAAGAGCACGACCTTGTCGTCGTCCAGGGCCTTGTTGAGGATCAGGGTGGTGTCGGCGACATAGCCCTTGATCTTGTCGGCGTAGCCCAGCAGTTCCTCGACGACCTGGCCGGCCTCGATGGCGCGGCGGTTGTAGAGCTTGGTGAGCAGCTGGTTCTTGACGTCGAGGGCCGCCTCGACCTTCTGGGTCAGGATCGACTCGTCGTAGAGGTCCTGGACCCGGATGCCGGTGCGGTTGATCTTGTCGGCGTAGGTCGGGCCGATGCCGCGGCCGGTGGTGCCGATCTTCCGCTTGCCGAGGAAGCGTTCCGTCACCTTGTCGGTGGTGATGTTGTACGGCGTGATCAGATGCGCGTTGCCACTCAACAGCAGCTTGGACGTGTCGACGCCGCGCTCGTTGAGTCCGCTCAGCTCGGAGAGCAGGACCGCCGGGTCGACGACGACGCCGTTGCCGATGACCGGGGTGCACCCCGGCGAGAGGATTCCGGAAGGGAGGAGGTGAAGTGCGTACTTCTGGTCGCCCACGACGACCGTGTGGCCGGCGTTGTTGCCGCCCTGATAACGCACGACATAGTCCACGGACCCACCGAGCAGATCGGTGGCCTTTCCCTTGCCCTCATCACCCCACTGAGCACCGAGCAGCACAAGTGCGGGCACAGGCGTACACCCCTTCCGGGCGGGGCATGTCCAACGTGCGTGGACGGCGCGACGCCCGCGTGGTCACGCGTACGTCGTCGCCGGAGCCGTCGGACCGGTGCCCCGGAATAGACGAAGCCCCTGGCGCAATAGCGCAAGGGGCTCTTGCACCGAGATGCTACCTGAGGAAGGACCGAGGTGTCGGCGCAGTCTTCTGGGCACTCTCCCGCGGACTCCGTTCGGGGGTGCCCTCTGCTTGTGGTCATCGACCCGGTCGCCCGCAGGACGGACGGCGAATCCGTGCGGATCGCGAAGGACGTTCTGTGCGCCGGCGCAGGGGCGAAGATCTGCCTCCCGGAGGGCCCCGAGGAATTCGCCCAGGCACTGGCCCGGCGCGGTCGGCGGCACCCGGTGGTGGTCGGCGACGACCGGGCGCTGCTGCGGGCGGTGAGCCTGCTCCACCGGGAGCGTGAGCTGGCCGGGGTGCCGCTGTCGATGGTGCCGGTGGGCCCGCCGGAGACGGTCGCGCTGAGCCGCGCCTTGGGCGTCCCCACGGACGCGGTGGCCGCCGCACGGACCGTCCTGGACGGCGGGGAGCGGCCGATGGACCTGCTCACGGACGACAGCGACGGCATCGTGCTGGGCGGGCTGCGGATCCCGTGCGGCGACGGGGCCGGGGCGCTGCCGGGGTACGCGGCGTACGGCGCGCCCGGGGAGCCGGCGGTGCACGGGGCGACGGGCGGGGTCGCCGGGTATCCGGGGCGGGCCGCGGCGCCCGGGGGCGTGGGGGCCGACGCGGCGGATCCGGGGCACCGGGGCTGGTGGAAGCCGGCCGCCCGGACCGCCCGTACGGCGCTGTCGCTGCTGGCCACGCCCGCGGCCGGCCGGTGGGGCGCGCCCCGGCCCGGGGCGGCCGAGGCCGGCGGGGGCCGCCGGGGGCGGGTGCCCGCGCAGCGGCTGCGGCTGCGGATCGAGGCCGACGGGGCGCTGCTGGCGGATCTGGACCGGCCGGTGCGCGGGGTGTCGGTGGTGCCGGGCGCCGGAGGCGACGGGGAGGCCGGGGCCGACGACCCTGCGGGGCGGCCCGGCGGACTGGCCGAGGTCGTCGTGCACTGGCCGGGCGAGGAACGGCCGATACGGGTGCGGGCGCGGGCCGTGACGGTGTCCGGCGCGGACTTCCACTACCGGGCGGACGCGCTGGTCGGCGGGCCGGTGCGGACCCGGACCTGGACGGTGCAGCCGGGGGCCTGGCGGTTGCGCCTGCCACGGCAGGAGTAGGCGCGGGGCACGGCAGGAGTGGGCGCGCCGGTCAGCGCCGCGTGGCCGGGCCGGTCTCCCGCGGCGTGCCACCGGCCGCCCACCGGGTGGGCTCGTCCGCCTCGTCCGTCTCGTCCGTGCGGAGCTTTCCGAGGTGGTCGCGCCAGCGCTCCATCATGCCGAGGAGCTCGTGCTGCATGAACTCCGTGAAGGCCAGCGTCTCGCCGAGCCGGCGGCCGGCCGCGCTGTCCGGGCCGAGGCTGTCCACGCCCTCCCGGAGCACGTCCTCCCAGCGGGTCAGGATGCTGTCCCGGCGGGCCATGGCCTCGTACCACTGGTCGCTGTGGACGCGGTAGCGGTCGCGCCGGGAACCGGGCTCGCGCTCGCGGCTGACCATGCCCACCTGGGAGAGGTAGCGGATCGCGCCGGAGACGGCCGCCGGGCTGACCTGGAGCCGTTCGCCCAGTTCGGCGGAGGTCAGGACGCCGGAGTCGGACGCCAGCAGGCAGGAGAAGACGCGGGCCGGCATCCGCTGCATCCCGGCGTCCACCATCTGCGCCGCGAAGCGCTCGACGAACGTCAGGATCGCCTCGTCGTCACGGGCCGGCCGGCCCGCTCCCCGCTCGTACTGCTCGCTCATGTCCGCATCATCTCCCCTGTTCAGCGCAACATCTCCAACTTTATACGGTTTCTTAACTTCACAAATTTATGAAGCTAGCGTACCTTCGAAATCATGACGAAGGCGATCCCTCCCTTCCCCGCGATCCGGGTGGCCGGCCTCCACAAGTCCTTCGGCCGGACCCACGCGCTGGACGGCCTCGACCTCGACGTCGAGCCCGGTGAGGTGCACGGCTTCCTCGGGCCCAACGGGGCGGGGAAGTCCACCACCATCCGCGTCCTGCTGGGGCTGCTGCGCTCCGACGGCGGCACCGTGCAGGTCCTCGGCAAGGACCCCTGGCACTCCGCCGTCGAGATCCACCGCCATGTCGCCTACGTCCCCGGGGACGTCACCCTGTGGCGCAATCTCTCCGGCGGCGAGGTCATCGACCTCTACGGGCGGCTGCATCGGGGCAGCGCCGCGAAGCGCCCCCCGTGGATGGGCGGTGGCGGGCGACGGGCGGGCCTGGACGCCACCCGGCGGGACGAGCTGCTGGAGCGCTTCGAGCTCGACCCCACGAAGAAGGGACGCACCTACTCCAAGGGCAACCGCCAGAAGGTCGCCCTGGTCGCCGCCTTCGCCTCCGACGTCGACCTGCTGATCCTCGACGAGCCCACCTCCGGGCTGGACCCGCTGATGGAGGAGGTCTTCCAGAGCTGCGTCGCCGAGGAGCGCGACCGCGGCCGCACCGTCCTGCTCTCCAGCCATGTGCTGTCCGAGGTCGAGGCGCTCTGCGACCGCGTCAGCATCATCCGCAAGGGCCGCACCGTCGAATCCGGCTCCCTGGGGGAGCTGCGCCACCTGACCCGGACCACCGTCGTCGCCGAGCTGGCCGGCCCGCCGGCCGGACTCGACGGGCTGCCCGGGGTCCACGGCCTCACCGTCCAGCCGCTCCAGGGCGGCCCTGGCTGCCGCGTCCGGCTCCAGGCCGACACCGACCGGCTGGGCGCGGTGCTCGGCCCGCTCGGCGCGGCCGGCCTGCGCAGCCTCACCAGCACCCCGCCCACCCTGGAGGAGCTCTTCCTCCGCCACTACCAGGACGACCTGCGCCCCGACGCCGGCCATGAGGACGGCGCCCGGCCCGCCGGGACGGTCGCCCGATGAGCGCCCCGGCCGCGCCCGCCGCCGTCCGCCCGGGCGGTCCGCGCCATCTGGCGGGCACCGGCACCCTGCTCCGCCTGGCGCTGCGCCGCGACCGGCTGATGATCCCGGTCTGGGTACTGCTCCTCGGCCTCTCCGTCGTCGCCACGGGCCCGTCCTTCGCGTCGCTCTACGACACCGCCGCCAAGCGCGCCGAGCTGGCCGCGTCGATGAACGCCAACGGCTCGCTGCGCGCGCTGTACGGACCGGTCTTCGGCGACTCCCTGGGCGGTCTCGTCGCCTGGCGGATGGCCGGGTTCGGGGCGGTGCTCGCGGCCGTGATGAGCCTGCTGATCGTCGTCCGGCACACCCGCGAAGAGGAGGAGAGCGGCCGCCAGGAGCTGCTCTCCGCCGCCGTGGTGGGCCGGCGGGCGCCGCTGACCGCGGCCCTGCTGGCGGCCCTGGTCGCCGACGCCGGGGTCGCCGCGCTGACCGCCGCCGGGCTCGCCGCGTCCGGCCTGTCGGCGGGCGGATCGCTGGCCCTGGGCGTCGCGATCGGCGGCACCGGCCTGCTCTTCGCCGCCCTGGCCGCGATCGCCGCCCAACTGACCGAGAGCGCCCGGCTGGCCAAGGGGCTGACCGGCACGGTCCTGGGCGCCGCCTTCGCGCTGCGCGCCGCCGGCGACGCATCCGCCGACGGCGGCTCCCCGCTCACCTGGCTCTCCCCCATCGGCTGGGCCCAGCGCCTGCGCGCCTACGCCGGCGAACGCTGGTGGGTGGTCCTGCTCCTCGCCGCCGCGACGGCACTGGCGACCGCGGCGGCCTACGCCCTGACCGCCCGCCGCGACCTGGGGATGAGCTTCCTGCCGGCCCGCCCCGGCCCGGCCCGGGCGCCGCGCTCGCTCGGCGGGCCCACCGGCCTGGCCTGGCGGCTGCAGCGGACCACCCTGGCGGGCTGGACGGCCGGTCTCGCGCTCGCCGGCGCGGTGTTCGGCGGGATCGCCAAAGGAGCCGCGAGCCTGGTCGACGGCAATCAGCGGACCCGGGAGATCTTCGAGCGGCTCGGCGGACAGCAGTCCCTGACGGACGCCTTCCTGGCCTCGATCACCGGCCTGCTCGGCATGGTCGCGGCGCTCTACGCGGTGGGCGCGGTGCTCCGGATGCGCGCCGAGGAGACCGGCGGTCGCGCCGAGCCGGTCCTGGCGGGCGCGGTGGGCCGGCTGCGCTGGGCGGGCGGCCATCTGGTCATCGCGCTGGCGGGCACCGCCGTGGTGCTGGCCGCCGCCGGCCTGACCCTGGGAATCGCCTACGGCGCCTCGGTCGGCGATGTCGCCGGCGGCACCGGCCGGGTGCTGGCCGCGACGCTCGCCCAGGTCCCGGCGGTGTGGACGCTCGCCGCGGTGGCGATGGCCGTGCTCGGCCTGCTGCCCCGGGCCGCCGGCGCGGTCTGGGCACTGACCGGCGGCTGCCTCGCCCTCGGCTGGTTCGGCCCGGTGCTGCGGCTGCCGCAGTGGGCGCTGGACCTCTCGCCGTACGGTCACCTGCCCAAGCTGCCCGGCGGGGCGGTGACGGCCGCGCCGTTCCTGTGGCTGACGGCCCTGTCGGTGGTCCTGATATCCGCCGGTCTGGTCGGGCTGCGCCGCCGCGACATCAGCTGATATCGGCTGACATCGACCGACATTAGCCGAGGCCGGCCGGTGCCGGCCGGCCCGGTCGTGCGCCGTCGGAGCTGTAGCGGACTCCGGCGGCGCACCTTGCTCGACGGCGGCGCCGTCCACAGGGTGTGGACAGCGCCGCCGGATGGGCAGCGCCGTCGTCAGCCGCCCGGTGTCACCAGCCGCGCCTCGTAGGCGAAGACCGCCGCCTGGGTGCGGTCGCGCAGCCCCAGCTTCACCAGGATCCGGCTGACGTGCGTCTTCACCGTCGACTCCGCGACGACGAGATGGGCGGCGATCTCGCCGTTGGACAGGCCCTGGGCCACCAGCACCAGGACCTCGGTCTCCCGTTCCGTCAGATCGCCGATGCGCTCCTGCGCCGGCGCGCGCGGCGAGCCCAGCCGGGAGAACTCGTTGATCAGGCGCTTGGTGACGGTGGGGGCGAGCAGCGCCTCCCCGGCGGCGACGATCCGCACGCCCTCGGCGAGCTGGCCGGCTGAGGCGTCCTTGAGCAGGAAGCCGCTGGCCCCGGCCCGCAGCGCCTGGTAGACGTACTCGTCCAGGTCGAAGGTGGTCAGCACCAGCACCTTGGCGTCCGCGTCGGCGGCGACGATCTCGCGGGTCGCCTCCAGGCCGTTCATCTCCGGCATCCGGATGTCCATCAGGACGACGTCCGGCTTGAGCAGCGCGACCTTCTGCACCGCCTGCCGGCCGTCCACGGCCTCGCCGATCACCTCGATGTCCGGCATGGCGTTGAGCAGCACGGAGAAGCCCTCGCGGACCATCACCTGGTCGTCGACGATCAGTACCCGGATCATGCTCCGCTCCCGCCCCGTGCGGTCTCCGCCGCCGTGTTCGCCACCGGCAGGAAGGCCGCGACCTCGAAGCCGCCCTCCTCGGTGCGGTCGGCCGTCATCTCCCCACCGAGCATCTGCACCCGCTCCCGCATGCCGAGCAGCCCGTGGCCGGCGCCCGGCGACGGCTTGGCGAGCCGGCTCGGGGGACCGTTGACGATCCGCAGCCCGATCCCGCCCAGGACGTAGGAGATCTCCACCCGCGCGTCCGCGCCGGGTGAGTGGCGCAGCGCGTTGCTCAGCGCCTCCTGCACGATCCGGTACGCCGACAGCTCCACGCCCTGCGGCAGCGGCCGGGCGGCCCCGGTGACCACCGACTCGACGGTCAGTCCGGCGCCCCGGACGCTGTCCAGCAGCGCGTCCAGGCTGGCCAGGGTCGGCTGCGGGGCCTCCGGGTCGCGTTCGGCGAAGGCGTCCGGGTCCTCGGAGCGGACCACGCCGAGGATGCGACGGAGTTCGGTGAGCGCCGCGACGGCGTTCTCCCGGATGGTGGCGAAGGACTTGGCGAGCTCGGGCGGCGGGTCGGTGACCCGGTACGGTGCGGCCTCGGCCTGAATGGCGATCACCGACATATGGTGCGCCACCACGTCGTGCAGCTCCCGGGCGATCAGCGCGCGCTCCTCCAGCAGGGTGCGGCGGGAGCGCTCCTCGGCGGTGACGCTGCGGGTCTCGACGACCTGCCGGCGCTCCTCCCGCCAGGCCCGGACCGCGGCGACGGAGACCAGGACGACGCCGGAGAAGAACGCCACCGGCGGCATGTCGCCCAGCGCACCGTTCCGGACGAGCACCGAGACCACCGAGCCCAGCCCGAACGTGACCGCCCACATCTCCACGGCCAGCCGCGGCCGGGTGCGCAGCACCACCAGCGCCATCACGGCCAGGTGGACGGCGAAGACGGAGCTCCAGACATTGGCGTACGGCGAGAAGAACCGGGCGCCGATCGCCTCCACCCCGAACGCCAGCAGCGACAGCCAGAAGGCGCCCACCGGCCGGGAGAGGACCAGCACCGGCGGCACCGCCATCATCAGCGCGAGGACGACGTCCAGCAGCTGCCGCGGCGCGCTGGCGTCGTAACCGGGGCCGACGGACCCCAGGAAGATGCAGGCCGCGAGGAAGGCGACGGCGCCGTGGGGGAGCCAGCGGGCCCAGCGCCGGGCCCGCTCCGGAAGCCATGACAGCCGCCGCGCCAGCCTGGCGTCGTCCAGTGGCGGAAGCGGGCGGAAGGCGAAGGCACCGACGAACAGGTCCTGGCGCACGGTGTGCAGCACGCCGTGGGCTATCCGCGCCTCCGAGTGCAGGTCGCCCTGGCTCTGAGTCGTCTTGTTCACGCACACCACGGTAAACAGCAACGGCCCGCCGGGCGTCCCCACCGAAGCGGATCTGCCGACATCCGTCTCAAGTACTACGCGGCTCCGTCGGGCCCCGCGGTGCCCGGACCGCCGCCGCACAGCAGCCCGAGCAGGGTGCGGAAGGCGTCGGTGCCGGGCGTCAGCGGGGCGTAGTGGCCGGTGCCGGGCAGTTCGCGCAGCGCGGTGGCGGCGGGGTGCGCGGCGGCGTAGCGGCGGGAGAGGTCCGGCGGGACGTCGGGGTCGGCGGTGCCGTGCAGCAACGTGACGGGGACGCCGGCGGGCGGGTGGCGGACCGGGTCGGCGTCGGCCAGCCGCCCGGCGAAACCGGGCCCGGCGCCGAGCAGCTCGGCCACCGCGCCGCCGCTGAGCCCCAGCTCGTGGGCGCGGGCGAGGTCGGCGACGGGGGCCACGGCGACGACCCGGGTGACCGGACCGGGGCGGGCGGCGGCGAGCAGCGCGAGATGGCCGCCCGCGGAGTGCCCGACGAGCACCAGCTCGCGGGGCGGGCCGCCGGGCGCCGCCCCGGCCTCGGCCGCGGTCGCGACGGCGGCCGTGACGTCCTGGAACGTCTGCGGCGCGCCGCCGCCCGCACCGACCCTGCGGTATTCGGCGAGCGCGACCGGCAGCCCGCGCCGGGCCAGCTCCGCCGCGCACGGCGAGAGATGGCGCCGGTCGTACGCGGCCCGCCAGAACCCGCCGTGCAGCAGGACGACGAGGGGCCCGGCCCCCGGCCACCGCCCGTACAGGTCCACGACCTGGTCCGGGTGCGGGCCGTAGGCGACCGTGCGGTCCGGCGCCACCGGGGCGAGCCCCAGCAGCGCCGCCTCCTCGTCCGCCGCGCTCACCCGGCGTCGCCGCCGGCCGCGGACTCCTGCGCCGATGCCGACGCCGGCTCCGGCCCTGACGCGGACTCCGCCGCGGGCTGCTCCCGCAGCACCTCGCCCAACACCCACGCCGCCCGCTCCGCGTCCGCGAAGGTGGTGTAGAGCGGGGTGAAGCCGAAGCGCAGCACGTCCGGGGGCCGGAAGTCGCCGACCACACCGCGCCGGATCAGCTCCGCCATCACCTCACCGGCCACGGGAGCACCCCCCTGCGCGGCCGCGGAGGAGACCCCGGGGGAACACGCCAGCGAGACCTGGCTGCCGCGCCGCCGGTGCTCGTGCGGGGTGACCGAGCGGACCCGGCCGGGCGGCGCGTACTCCGACACGCACTCCAGGAAGAAGTCGGTCAGCGCCAGGCTCTTGGCGCGCACGTCCTCGATGGCGACCCCCTCCCACACCTCCAGCGCCGCCTCCAGGGCCAGCATCGAGAGGATGTCGGGGGTGCCGACGCGACCGCGCAGGACACCGTCGGCCGGGGTGTAGCCCGGCTCCATCCCGAACGGGTCGACGTGCGAGTTCCAGCCGGGCAGCGGCGACTCGAACCGCTCCTGGAGGCTCTTGCGGACGTAGAGGTACGCGGGCGAACCCGGGCCGCCGTTGAGGTACTTGTAGGTGCAGCCCACCGCGAGGTCGACCCCGCACGCGTCCAGCGCGACCGGCAGCGCACCGGCGCTGTGGCACAGGTCCCAGACCGCCAGCGCGCCCGCGCTGTGCAGCGCGGCGGTGATCGAGGCCATGTCGTTGAGCTCGCCGGTGCGGTAGTCGACGTGGTTGACCAGCGCCAGCGCGGTCCGCTCGGTGACCTCGTCGGCGATCCGCGCGGGCTCGACCGGCCGCACCGCGAGGCCGGCCATCCGGGCCGCGGAGCGGGCGATATAGCCGTCGGTGGGGAAGGTCGTGGCGTCGACCAGGATCTCCGTGCAGCCCTTGCCGGCCATCCGGATGCCGCCGGTCACCGCCTTGAAGACGTTGATGCTGGTGGAGTCGCCGACCACCACCTGGCCCGGGGCCGCCCCGACGAGCGGGGCGATCTTCTCGCCGATCCGCTCGGGCGCGGTCCACCAGCCGGCCTCGGTCCAGGAGCGGATGCGCAGCTCGCCCCACTCGTGGCGGATCACCTCGGCGATCCGGTCGGGCACCGACCGGGGCAGCGCGCCGAGCGAGTTGCCGTCGAGATAGACGGTGTCGTCGAGGACGAACCTCTCGCGGGTCGTGGTCAGCGGCCCGGCGGCGTCCAGTTCGGCGGCGCGGATCGCCGCCTTGCGCGCCCCGGCGACGGCCGGGCCGGGGCTCTTCGGGGTCTCACGGCTCTCAGACATGGCTTCGCGCCGTCCACAGCTCGGGAAAGACGTTCTTGCGGGCCCGCTTCTCCAGCCAGGCGACTCCCGCGGATCCGCCGGTACCCATTTTCGCTCCCATCGCCCGCCGGGTCGCGACCAGATGGTCGTTGCGCCAGCGCCAGACCAGCTCCGCGACATCGGTCAACAGCTCGCCGAGCCGGGCGAGTTCGGAATCCTGCGCGCCGGCGAGGACGGCGGCCCAGACCTCCTCGACCGCCGGGTCCGACTCGTAGCGCCGGGTCGGGTCGCGCCGCAGCACCGTCTCCGGGATCGGGTGGCCGCGGCGGGCCAGCAGCCTCAGCACCTCGTCGTACAGGCTCGGTTCGTGCAGCGCCTTCTCCAGCGCGGCGTGGTCCTGCGGGGAACCGCGGTGCGGCACCAGCATCGACGCGGACTTCTCGCCGAGCAGGAACTCCAGCCGCCGGTACATCGCGGACTGGAAGCCGCTGCCCTCGCCGAGCGCGGCGCGGTAGGCGTTGAACTGCGCGGGCGTCAGCCGGGCGAGCGGCTTCCAGGCGGCGTTCAGCGCCTCCAGCTCCCACGTGGAACGGCGCAGCGCGTCCATCGCCACCGGCAGGTCGTCCCGGCGCAGCGCGTCGGCGGCGGTCGTCCACTCGTGGACGATGACGGTGAACCACAGCTCCATCACCTGGGTGGTGACCAGGAAGACCATCTCGCCCGGGTCGTCGGACTGGAGGTGCTGGAGGTGGGTGAGAACGCTCGCCTGGACGTAGTCCTCGTACGGGGTGGCATTGCCGGCGCCGATGCTCAGGTCGGGGCCGAACGGCGGGTCCGCCTCGGCGGCCGCGGTATCCGGGGCGCGGTGCGCGGGGTGGGTGGGAGACGGCTGCGACATGAGGGACTCCTCAGGTGCGAACTACCGGGTAGCGGTCCGCTCCTTCCTTGTCGGCTCGGGAGCCCCGGTCCCCTCGGGCGCGGGTTGACCCGGCCCACTGGAAATCATCGGCGCTGCGTCACCACCGCGCAAGAGCCGGCGCACGCCCGCGGCCTCCCGGACCGCCCGCCCCGGGAGCCGGGACGGGCGGTCGCGGCGGCTCAGGAGAGCGTGTCGGCCGCGGTCGGCGAGGAGTCGCGGAGGAAGGCCGTGCAGCGCTCGTACTCCTCCTGCTCACCGATCGTCTGGGCGGCGCGGGCGAGGGCGTGCAGCGCACGGAGGAAGCCGCGGTTGGGCTCGTGCTCGAACGGCACCGGGCCGTGGCCCTTCCAGCCGGCGCGGCGCAGCGCGTCCAGGCCGCGGTGGTAGCCGGTGCGGGCGTAGGCGTAGGACTCCACCACCCGGCCGGCCTCGAAGGCGTCGTCGGCCAGCTGGGCCCAGGCCAGGGAGGAGGCCGGGTACTTCGCGGCGACATCGGCGGGCGCGGTGCCCGAGGCGAGCATCTCGCGGGGCTCCGGGTCGTCGGGCAGGTGGGTCGGGGGCGGTCCCCCGAGGAGGTTCTCGTGAATGGGCATGGGTCCAGTCTGCCCGTTCGCTGCGCTTGGCCGGCCGCCCACGTTGTCGGGTATCCCGCCGTGGGGGTTTGGTTGTGCGCCTGCGGCGCGGACTGTTGGGTGCGGTGGCGGGCCGGAGGGGCAGGGGGTGTCCGGACTGCTGCGCTTTACGTCCGGACACCCCCTGCCCCTCCGGCCCGCCACCTCCCGTGAATGGGGGGAATCCGGTGAGTGGGGGCTTGGGTGAGCGGGTCAGTGCGGGTGGTCATGGGGGTGGGTTGGGGTGGGCCGCCTGGTCCGGGGGGTGTTCCGTGGTGTGTTCGCCGGGGTCCAGGGGTGGGGCGGAGACGCCGCAGTGGTAGGTGCACTCGGCGTGGCACGGCTCCGTGGCCTCGGGTTCCGTGGCGTGCAGGACGTCGCCGCGGACGGTCAGCCAGGCGATCAGCGCGCCCGCCAGCAGCACTCCGGCGCACAGCGGCATGGCGCGGCGGAAGGCCGCCTCGAACGCCGGGGCCGAGCGGTACGCCTCGGGACCCATCCCGGCGAGGAGGGGCAGTGCGGCCACCGCCATCAGGCCGGCGGCCCGGGCCGCGGCGTTGTTGATGCCGCTGGCCAGGCCGGCCCGGTCGACGTCCACCGACGCCAGCACGGTGGCGGTGAGCGGGGCGACCAGGGTCACCATTCCGGCGCCCAGCACCACCAGTGCCGGCAGCACGTCGACGACGTAGGACGCGCCGAGGCCCACCCGGGTCATCAGCAGCATGCCGACCGCGCAGAGCACCGGGCCGACGGTGAGCGGGATGCGCGGTCCGATCCGTTGGCCCAGCTCGCCGGAGCGGGCCGACAGCAGCAGCATCAGCACGGTGGTGGGCAGCAGCGCGGTGCCGGCCTGGAGCGCCGAGTAGCCCACGACGACCTGGAGCTGGAGCACGGACAGGAAGAAGAAGCCGCCGAACGCCGCGTAGACGCACACCGTCACCGCGTTGACCGCGGTGAACTGGCGGATGGCGAAGATCGCGGGCGGCAGCATCGGATCGGGGCGCCGCCGTTCGACGCGGAGGAAGAGCGCCCCGAGCAGGATCCCGGCCACGGCCGGCACGATCACCGCGGGTGTGGCGCCCCGGCCGGGCGCCTCGATCAGCGCGTAGCTGACCCCGGCCAGCGCCAGCGCGCCCAGGACCGCCCCGAGCACGTCGAATCCGTGTGCGCCGCCGGCGCCGCGCTCGCGGGTCTCGGGGACGTGCCGCAGCGCGATCGGCACGCAGGCCGCCGCCAGCGGCACGTTAAGGAAGAACACCCAGCGCCAGCCGGCGCCGTCCACCAGCCAGCCGCCGACGAACGGGCCGACCGCCGCCGCCACGCCGCCCAGACCGGACCAGGCGCCGACCGCCCGGGCCCGGTCGTCGGGGTGGAAAACCGCCTGGATCAGGGCCAGGGAGCCGGGGGTGAGCAGCGCGCCGCCGATGCCCTGGAGCGCGCGGGCCGCGACCAGCACCCCGGCGCTCGGCGCCAGCCCGCACAGCAGCGAGGCCGCCGCGAACCAGATGACGCCGATGACGAAGATCCGGCGCCGGCCGTACCGGTCGCCGAGCGATCCGCCCAGCAGGATCAGCGAGGAGAGGGTGAGCATGTAGGCGGTGACGGTCCATTGCAGGACCGCCAGATCCGCGTTGAGGTCCGCGCCGATCCTGGGCAGCGCGACATTGACGACCGTGCTGTCCAGCATCGCCATCCCCGAGCCGAGGACGGCCGTGGTCAGTACCCAGCGGCCCTGCGGCGAGGCCAGCCTGACCCGCCCCGGCTCGCTCCCGGCCCCTTGCTCCATACGGTGAGCATGCCCCGTTCCGCGGCCACCCGCTCACCGGCGGCCCCGGATGCCGAAGGGCCCCGCAACCGATACGGCTGCGGGGCCCTTCAGGAGCCATGGGCGCTTACTTCAGCTTGGTGCCCGTGGAGCGCAGGTTGGCGCACGCCTCGCTGACGCGCTTGGCCATGCCGGCCTCGGCCAGCTTGCCCCAGCTGCGCGGGTCGTAGGTCTTCTTGTCGCCGACCTCGCCGTCGACCTTCAGCACACCGTGGTAGTTGCGGAACATGTGGTCCGCGACCGGGCGGGTGAAGGCGTACTGGGTGTCGGTGTCGAGGTTCATCTTGACCACGCCGTTCTCCAGCGCGGTGGCGATCTCCTCGGCGGTGGAGCCGGAACCGCCGTGGAAGACGAAGTCGAACGGCGACGCCTTGCCGTACTTCGAGCCGACGCCCTCCTGGAGGTCCTTCAGCAGCTCGGGGCGGAGCACGACGTTGCCCGGCTTGTAGACGCCGTGCACGTTGCCGAAGGAGGCGGCGAGCAGGTAGCGGCCCTTCTCGCCCAGGCCCAGCGCCTCGGCGGTGCGCAGCGCGTCCTCGACCGTGGTGTAGAGCTCGTCGTTGATCTCGTGGGTGACGCCGTCCTCCTCGCCACCGGTCGGGGTGATCTCGACCTCAAGGATGATCTTGGCGGCGGCGGCGCGGGGCAGCAGCTCCTGCGCGATGCCCAGGTTGTCCGCGAGGGTCTCGGCGGAGCCGTCCCACATGTGCGACTGGAAGAGCGGGTTGCGGCCGGCCTTGACGCGCTCCTCGGAGATCGCGATCAGCGGGCGGACGTAGCCGTCCAGCTTGTCCTTGGGGCAGTGGTCGGTGTGCAGCGCGACGTTGACGTCGTACTTCTCGGCGACCACGTGCGCGAACTCGGCGAGCGCCACCGCACCGGTGACCATGTCCTTGTTGTGCTGACCGCCCAGGAACTCCGCACCACCGGTGGAGATCTGGATGATGCCGTCGCTCTCAGCCTCGGCGAAACCGCGCAGCGCCGCGTGCAGCGTCTGCGTGGACGTCACGTTGATGGCCGGGTAGGCGAACTTGCCTGCCTTCGCCCGGTCCAGCATCTCGTTGTAGACCTCAGGGGTTGCGATGGGCATCTGTCCGCTCCTTGTGTGTGCGGGGTGTGCGTTCTTGGCCCTGACCAGGGGGCGACGACTTCGCCGTGGCACATACTCCCAGACTCACCGACCGGCTCCACATCGCCCGTACGGCCGCGGTCCCCGGGGGAGCGCCGTTTCACGTGAAACGGCGCCCGGTGTTTCACGTGAAACCCTGCTCCCCGTTTCACGTGAAACACCGGATTCCCGGCAAAACCACAGGTCAGCGAGAACGACCCGATCGTGTCGTCAGCTCAGGCCGAGGTCGTCGAGCTGGTAGCCGGTGAGGTAAGGGAGCCCGGCGTCGGCGATGGCCGAAGCCGCACCGCGGTCGACGATCGTCGCCACTGCAACCACCTCGGCGCCGGCTTCCCGCGCCGCCTCGACGGCGGTCAGCGGCGAGCCGCCGGTGGTGGAGGTGTCCTCGACGACCAGGACCCGGCGGCCCTTGATGTCCGGGCCCTCGATCCGGCGCTGCATGCCGTGCGCCTTCTGCGCCTTGCGGACGACGAAGGCGTCCAGCCGGCGGCCACGGGCCGCGGCGGCGTGCAGCATCGACGTCGCCACCGGGTCGGCGCCGAGCGTCAGCCCGCCGACCGCGTCGAAGTCCAGGTCGGCGGTGAGGTCGAGCATCAGCTGACCGACCAGCGGCGCCGCCTGGCTGTCGAGGGTGATCCGGCGCAGGTCGATGTAGTAGTCGGCCTCCTTGCCGGAGGAGAGCGTCACCTTGCCGTGCACCACGGCCTTGTCCTTGATCTGCTGCAGCAGCTCGCCGCGCACGTCGTCAGTCATGCGCACGAGCTTAGGACAGCGCTCCCACCCCGGCGTCCGCCGGCTACAGGGCGCGCCAGCTCCAGGTCGTGGAGATCTCCAGCGGATCGATCGGGGTGACCAGGCGCGGGGCGGTGTTCAGTCCGTTCGGCGGGCCGGACTGCGGCTCCACGCAGACCGCGGCCTCCTGCTCGTCGTAGACCACGACCCACTCGGTGCGGCTGGACACCGTCAGCTCCAGCCGTCCCGGCCAGGTGAGCGTCACCTCGACCCCGCGCGACATCCCGAAGCAGTCGTCCCAGGGCCCGGGCTTCGGCGTGATCCGGCGACCGGTCGGAAGGTGGTCCGGCCCCCGCTCCTCCTGCCACTCGGGGGCGAAGTCGATCTGCACGTCCTGGCCCTCGCCGAGGTTCCGCAGGAACCACGGGTGCCAGCCGGCCTGCGCCGGGAAGGAGTCGCCGGTCGCCTCGACGCCCATGGTGAGGGTGAGCGAACCCCCGTCCTCGGCCAGCTCGACGACCTGGGTGACGGTCCCCGGATAGGGCCAGGGGGCCGCGGGATCGGTCAGCTCGTAGGTGAAGGCGGCCGTGGTGTCGCCGGCCCGCGCGGTGTGCCAGCGGAGGTTGCGACCGGTGCCGTGGATGGCGTGCGGCGGGGAGTTGACCGGCATCTGGTGCAGCTCACCGCCGTTGCGGAACCGCCCGTGGTCGATCCGGCCGCACCACGGGACCATCGGGAAGCAGCCGTACTTGTCGCCCTGCCGCAGCAACTCCGTGCCGCCGACGCGCAGGCTGCCGATCCGGCAGCCGTGGTCAGGGTGGACGGTCAGTTCGGTGTCCCCGGCGGACAGCCGTACGCCGTCCGCGCCGCGCTCCCGCGCCGCGCTCTGCGTGGTGTTCTCGGTGCTCACGGAAGCGACCCTAACGGTGCCCCCGCCCGCCCGCCGGGACCCGGGCGCCGCCCGGTCACCGGCGTCGCCGCAACACCCGCCCGACGACCACGGCCGAGGCCAGCACCACCGCGGCGGCGGGGGCCGCCCAGCGCAGCGGCAGCGAGCTCCCGCCGGTCTCCGGCGCGGGCACCGGCGCGTACCGACCGCGCGGCGGGGCGTGGTCCACCTCCTCCGCGCTGCGCCCGATCATCGTCCGGCGGGCGTGCGCGGCCTCCGCGGGCGCGTCCCCGGAGAGCTCCTCCGGACCTCCGGCCGCGTCGAGCCCGTCCTCGTCGTCGTCCGCGGCGAAGACGTCCTCCGCGGCGCTCTCGTCCGCCGCGTCGACTTCCGGTTCGTCCGGGTCGGCCACCACATCGACGTCGTCCTCCGCCGCGCTGTGCGGATCCAGCGAGGAGGGCGGGACCTCGGTGTCGAAGATGCTCTGCGACACCGGCCCGGCCTCGTCCGGGGCCTCGCCCATGGCCTCCGCGATCGGCCGGTCCGTCAGATCCGCCGCGAGGTTCTCCGCGAAGCGGTCCAGCAGGCGCCGTCCGGCGGTCGCCGCGGTCTGCCCGTCGACCGCGGCCAGCCGGCCCTCGCTGCGGACCGTGCCGGTGCACACCAAGGTCGTCCCGGGACCGGGCTCGGTGGCCGGGGCCAGCCGCACGGTCAGCGTCAGCGCCACCGTCCCGTCGCCCCGCGTCTCGGTGCCGCTCGCCTCGACGGTCACCGGTGCGGCCGCGTCTCCGGTCCCGGCGGGGCCGTCCTTAGGGCCGTCGCCGACCGTCAGCGCACCGCGGTAGGTGATGGTGGAGCTGCCGACCCGCAGCCGCAGCCGGCCCTCGGGGCGGTGCGGGACGGCGTCGGCATCGAGTTGGACTCCTGGGACACAGCGCGCCACGCGCTCCGGTTCGGTGAGCGCCTGCCGCACGGTCCCGACGGGAAACGGGACGTACACCTCATGCTCCATGGCATGGGAGCCTACCCAGCGCCCCCGCCGCCCGTGCCCGCTCCGGCGCGAACTTTCTGGTGCGGGCCCCGGACCGGTCCCGTGTCCCGTTGCGGACCGGGCCTGCCGGTCACTGGAGATACCGGGGATGCATCAGCGTCGAGGGCGGCAGTCCGGGGATCCGCTCGCGGGCCGCGCCGCGCCAGCCGGCCCGCACGGCGCTCAGCGGGACGACGGTGGGCGGGGCGTCCGGGACCGTGCCGAGCCGGGGCGGTCGCCGGGCGGCCAGCACGAAGCCCCAGTACCCCGCCCCGTCCGGTGGCACGGCGGAGGGCCGCAGCTGGTCGAAGGACCGCGCCACCGGCGGTCGGTCGTCGGTGCCGGGCCCGTCCTGCGGGGCGACCGAGCGGTCCGGGCCGCCCGAGAACTCCGACGGCCGGCCGGGGATCCGGTACGGCAGGGTCCGCAGGCCCACCGAGCGCAGCGTCGCCTCCACCGTCCAGTACGTCCGGGCCCGGGCGCGCGGCGGCCCGGCGTGCACCACCAGTCGTCCGTCGGCGGCCAGCACCCGGGCGGCGAGTCCGTAGAACTCCTGGGAGTAGAGCTTGGTGCTGGCGGTGATCCCGGGGTCGGGGAGGTCGGAGACGACCACGTCGTAGCGCTCCGGCGGCCGGCCGACCGAAGGGCCTTGGCCACGCAGCCAGTTGAAGGCGTCGGCGGTGACGATCCGCACCCGGGGATCGTCGAGGGCATGGCGGTTGAGGGCGGACAGCCCCGGGTCCGTGCGGGCCAGCCGCACCACCTCGGCGTCGATCTCGACGACCGTCACGGACCGGACCGCGCGGTAGCGCAGCAACTCGCGCACGGCCATCCCGTCACCGCCGCCCAGGACCAGCACCCGGCCGTGCGGGCCGCCCGACATCGCGGGGCCCACCAGCGCCTGGTGATAGACCCGTTCGCTGTCCGAGCTGACCCTCAACCGCCCGTCGAGGAACAGCTCCAGCGGTCTGCCGGAACCTTTCCTCCCTCGTCCGGAACCCGCCCCGATCTCGCGCGGATCGCCCGTGCCACCGGTCAGCACGACCTCCTGGACGGCGGTCCGCTCCGCGACCCGGGCCGCCGCCCCGTACACCGCCCGGCGCGCGGCCCGCTCGAACGGCCCGGCCAGCGCCACGCCGGTGCCCAACAGCGCGAGCACCAGCACATTGACGCCGACCAGCACCCATCGCGCGCGGGTGGTCAGATCGCGGCCGAAGAGCCACAGCACCAGCACCGCGCCGGCGAGGAGATTGACCGCCCCGGTGACCAGCGCGCCCGTCAACTGCCCCAGGCGGGGCAGCAGGAGGAAGGGGAAGGCCAGCCCGCCGACCAGCGCGCCGATGTAGTCGGCGGCGAACAGGTCGGCCACCGCGCCGCCCGCGTCCTGCCGGCGCACCCGCTGGATCAGCGTCATCAACAGCGGTATCTCGGCGCCGATCAGCACGCCGATGCCCAACGAGAAGCCGACGAGCGCGGTGCGGGACTGGCCCAGCCAGGCGAAGCAGGCGTAGAGCGCCATCGCGGAGCCGCCGCCGACCAGCGCCAGCACCGCCTCCACCGCGCCGAAGCCGACCGCGGCCCGGCAGCGCAGCCGCTTGGCCAGCAGCGCCCCGACCCCCATCGCGAAGACCATGAAGGACAGCACGACCGACGCCTGGGTGACCGAGTCGCCGACCAAGTAGCTTGCCAGGGCGACCAGTTCGAGCTCGTAGACCAGGCCGCAGGCCGCACAGACGAAGACCACGACGAGCACCAGCAGCCGACCGAGCCCGGACGGCACCGGCAGCCGGGCCGGCGTCCGGACCTCCGGCGGCCCGAGCGTGCCGGCGACGAGAGGCTCTGGCGGGTCGATCATGACATGAACGCTACGTGACGATTCGGTGCCTCTATGTCACCCACACGAGTGCAGTGTGCGTGCCCCCCACACCAGTTGAGTCGTGTACGGAGTCGCGCACGGAAAGGTGCGGCAGGCCCCGGGGACGACCGCCTTCAGGCGGCGACCACCGCCCGCACCCCCACCCTCGTACGGGTGGCCACCAGCCGCCCTTCCTGCGGATACGCGTGCCAGGTACGCCATCGCACCTGCCCCTGCTGACGCTGCGCCAACATCGCGGTGAAGGCGTGCGGCGAGCCGGGGAAGGTGCCGGCGAGGCCGTGCGGATGCTCGGCGACCAACGCCAGCAGCTCCTGCGCCCGCCCCGCGAACGAGCCGCGCGAGAGCGTCTCGACGTGCGCGGCGAACTCGTACTCCCAGTCGCCCAACCGCTTGGCCACGCCGAGCGGCAACGGCGTACTGCTGCCCGGCATACAGGCGACGGTTTCCGAACAGGTGCCGTGCTCCTCGTCGAGCAGCACCTGATGGGACGCCCCCAGCAGCCTCAACTGCACTTGGGCGTCGTCGAGTTGAAGATTCAGTACGGCCAGCGCCGGCAAGGGTTCCCTGCCCAGCGCCCAGGCCAGGTCGGATGCTCGGGTATCGGTATACGCCGTTTTCAGAGTGGTGAGCATGGGTCGGCTCCGCAAGCACGCAGTGGATGGTGGGCCGGCCCGCCCGAGAAGGGGATCAGGGATGAACGACTGCCTGCCGGCTCGTGCCCACGCGAAGGTCCGAGAACTGGGGGATTCTCAAGGGAGAGGGAACCACGGATGGCGTGACTCCCACAGCGTTTTTACCCATCTTCGCCCTGGTTTCCATCCCCTAGAGGGCCATGCAGTTCACCTGTTCAACACCCCATCGCACAAAGACTGTTGGGCGATTTTGCGCCACGCGCCGGGCGCATATGCAAGGTCGCATGAGCTGCCCGCATGTGTGCCGGAACGGGGCCCCGGAAGACCGCCGGACAAGGACCGGACCAGCCCGGAGAAGCAGTGTGCCCACGGCCGCGGACGAGCGCGTTCCGCGGCCATGGGCACATGCGTACGAGCGCCTGCGGGGGTGCCTCAGCGCCCCCTGGCGCCACTCTCAGGAACCGCCGCCACAGCCACCACCACCGCCACAGGAGGAACCCCCGCCACAGGAGTGCCCGCCGTGATGGCCGCCCCCGCCGCACGAGGAGTGGTGAGGGTGGTGTCCGCCGCCCGAACCGGAACCGGTGTCACCGCCGGCGACCCACCAACTGCCCCCGGCGCCGGCGGCGGTGCCGCTGCCGGACCTCTTGTACCCGCTGTGGCCGGCGTACTTCCGGTTCCCCTTGCGGGAGCCGCCCCGCGCGGCCACGATCACCACCGCCAGCAGGGCGATCGCCACCCCCACGCACAGCACGATCGCCGCGATTCCCAGGATCACTGCCTCACACTCCTTCCGTCCCCCGAAGCGTGGGGGTACCTCCCACGCCCTTCAGGCAGTGGGGGAGCATCGCTCCGCCCGCGCCCCGTGCGCCGGGAGGCCGCCCTGGCCGGCGGCCGTCCTCGTCGTCAGTGCGGGGCTGATGCCCTGGCCCCGGGCGGCTCAAAGCACAGTTGAGGAACTCCAGAGGTTCGGCGGAGGATGGCGCGCATGGACCGACCGCTGCTCAACCACCGCCTCGCCGCCTTCGGCACCACGATCTTCGCCGAGATGTCGGCGCTCGCCCAACGCACCGGCTCCATCAACCTCGGCCAGGGCTTCCCCGACACCGACGGTCCGGAGGAAGTCCGGGAGGCGGCGGTGCGCGCCCTTAGGGACGGCCGCGGCAACCAGTACCCGCCGGGTCCCGGCGTCCCCGAGCTGCGCGCCGCCGTCGCCGCCCACCAGCAGCGCTTCTACGGGCACCTCGGGCTGTCCTACGACCCCGACACCGAGGTCCTGGTCACCGCCGGCGCCACCGAGGCGATCGCCGCCTCGCTGCTGGCCCTCCTCGAACCGGGCGACGAGGTCATCGCGCTGGAGCCGTACTACGACTCGTACGCCGCCTGCATCGCGATGGCCGGCGGTCGGCGCGTCCCGGTGACGCTGCGCCCGTCCGCGGAGACCGGCACGTACCACCTCGACCTCGACGAGCTCCGCGACGCCATCACCGACGACACCCGCCTCATCCTGCTCAACACCCCCCACAACCCCACCGGCACCGTGCTGTCCCGCGACGAGCTCGCCGCCGTCGCCGCGCTGGCCGTCGAGCGCGACCTGCTGGTCATCACCGACGAGGTCTACGAACACCTCGTCTTCGAGGGGGAGCACCTGCCGCTCGCGTCGTTCCCCGGCATGCGCGAGCGGACCGTCACCATCGGCTCGGCCGGCAAGACCTTCTCGTTCACCGGCTGGAAGGTCGGCTGGGTCACCGCGGCCCCCGCACTGATCACCGCCGTCCGCTCGGCCAAGCAGTTCCTCACCTATGTCTCGGCCGGCCCCTTCCAGTACGCCGTGGCCGAGGCGCTGGCCCTCCCGGACTCCTACTTCACCGGGCTCCGCGACGACCTGCGCGCCAAGCGCGACATCCTCGCCGCCGGCCTGGCCGACGCCGGCTTCGGGGTCTACCGCCCGGCCGGCACCTACTTCATCACCACCGACATCCGGCCCCTCGGCGCCGCGCTGTCCAAAGAGGGGGACGGCTTCGCGTTCTGCCGCTCCCTCCCCGAGCGCGCCGGGGTCGTCGCCATCCCCAACGCCGTCTTCTACGACCACCAGGACCAGGGCGCGCCCTTCGTCCGCTTCGCCTTCTGCAAGAGCGTCTCCGTCCTGGAGGAGGCGGCGAGCCGGCTGAAGCGGCTGTAGCCCGGCTGCGCGGGCGGGCTGCGACGACGCGGGCCCCGGAACCGAGGGCGTCGGTTACGGGGCCCGGGCAGCCGGCGGCGGACGGAGGTCAGTCCTCGTCGTCGCCCGGCTTCTCGTCGGAGTCGCCTTCGATCTCGGCCTCCAGACCGAGCTGCTCGACGATCCACCTGTCGAATTCGATCGAGGCACGCACCCAGCTGACCGTGCTCGACACGAAGTGTTCGAGCGAGACACCGGTGCCGACCAGCATCGATGCCTCACCGATCAGACGGACACTGCCGTCGTCGTGGGTGTGGGTGTACACCTTGGGCCAGAGCGTCCGACGGTTCCAGTCGTCGATCGCCTCCAGCAGCTTCAGCTTCTCGTCGATGCCGTGGACGCGGTCGTAGAACGTACGGACGGAGAAGATCTCCTGCTCCGCCTCACCACGGAACATGAAGTACGTGCGGAACTGCTCCCACGGGGCGGCGAGGTCACCCTCCTCGTCGACGACGTACTTCAGCTCCATCTGCTCAAGGAGCTGCTTGACCAGGTCCTGGTCGGGGACGACGGGACCATCAGGCCCCGACGGCTGCGGTTCGGGCTGGCCCCCGAAATTCGGAATCGAGGACGGGTCGATGCTCACCGTGGAATTCCCTTCGTATGGTCCCTGCCATCCTCCCCCATACGCGCCCGGTCCTGGCAAGCCCGGAACGGCGGACGGGCGCGTACGGGGGCGACCGGGCACCCCGCGCGAACCAGCGCGTCAGGCGGCGGGGCGCACCGCCGCGACCGACAGTCGCTCACCGTCACCGTCCACATCCACCCGGACGGTGTCCCCGTCGAGCACGTCGCCGGCCAGGATGGCGCGCGCCAGCTGGTCGCCGATGGCGCTCTGGACCAGGCGGCGCAGCGGGCGGGCGCCGTAAGAGAGGTCCGGCGCCGGGGCGCCTGCGACCGGCTCTCTGCCGAGCCAGGCGAGCCACGTCAGCGCCCGGGCGGTGACGTCCAGGGTGAGGCGGCGGTCGCCCAGGCGGCGCTGGAGGTGGTCCAGCTGGATCCGGGCGATCCGCTCCAGCTGGTCCGTGCCGAGCGGGTGGAAGACGACCAGGTCGTCCAGCCGGTTGAGGAACTCGGGGCGGAAGGCGGAGCGGACCGTCTCCAGCACCTTCTCCTTCTTCTGCTCCTCCTTCAGCAGCGGGTCCATGAGGAAGGTCGAACCGAGGTTGGAGGTGAGGATGAGGATGGTGTTGCGGAAGTCGACGGTGCGGCCCTGGCCGTCGGTGAGCCGGCCGTCGTCGAGCACCTGGAGCAGCACGTCGAAGACCTCGTGGTGCGCCTTCTCCACCTCGTCGAGCAGGACGACGCTGTAGGGGCGGCGGCGGACCGCCTCGGTGAGCTGGCCGCCCTCCTCGTAGCCGACGTAGCCGGGGGGCGCGCCCACCAGCCGGGCCACGCTGTGCTTCTCGCCGTACTCCGACATGTCGATCCGGACCATCGCCCGCTCGTCGTCGAAGAGGAAGTCCGCCAGCGCCTTGGCCAGCTCGGTCTTGCCGACGCCGGTCGGGCCGAGGAAGAGGAACGAACCGGTGGGCCGGTCCGGGTCGGCGATCCCGGCGCGGGTGCGGCGCACCGCGTCGGAGACCGCGGCGACCGCCTCGGTCTGGCCGATCAGCCGCTTGCCGAGCTCCTCCTCCATGCGGAGCAGCTTCTGGGTCTCGCCCTCCAGCAGGCGCCCGGCCGGGATGCCCGTCCAGGAGCCGACCACGTCCGCGATGTCGTCCGGGCCGACCTCCTCCTTGACCATCGACTCCTTGGCACCGCCGGAGTCCTTGGCCGCCTCCTGCTCGGCCTCCGCCTCCGCGGCCTCCGCCAGCTCCCGCTCCAGGGCCGGGATCTCCCCGTACAGCAGCTTGGAGGCGGTGTCGAAGTCGCCGTCGCGCTGGGCGCGTTCGGCCTGGCCGCGCAGGTCGTCGAGGCGCTCCTTGAGCTCACCGACACGGTTGAGGCTCTGCTTCTCCTTCTCCCAGCGGGCGGTCAGGCCGCGCAGCTCCTCCTCCTTGTCGGCGAGGTCCTTGCGCAGCTTCTCCAGCCGCGCCACGGAGCCGGCGTCGGTCTCGTTGCGCAGCGCCAGCTCCTCCATCTTCAGCCGGTCCACCGCGCGCTGGAGCTCGTCGATCTCGACCGGCGAGGAGTCGATCTCCATCCGGAGCCGGGAGGCGGCCTCGTCGACCAGGTCGATGGCCTTGTCGGGGAGGAAGCGGGAGGTGATGTAGCGGTCGGAGAGGGTGGCCGCGGCGACCAGCGCGGAGTCGGCGATCTGGACCTTGTGGTGCGCCTCGTAGCGCCCCTTGAGGCCGCGCAGGATCGCGACGGTGTCCTCCACGGTCGGCTCGGCGACCAGCACCTGCTGGAAGCGGCGCTCCAGCGCCGGGTCCTTCTCGATCCGCTCGCGGTACTCGTCGAGCGTGGTGGCGCCGACCATCCGCAGCTCACCGCGGGCCAGCATGGGCTTGAGCATGTTGCCCGCGTCCATGGCCGAGTCGCCGCCGGCGCCCGCGCCGACGACGGTGTGCAGCTCGTCGATGAAGGTGATGATCTGGCCCTCGCTGGCCTTGATCTCGGCCAGGACGGTCTTCAGCCGTTCCTCGAACTCGCCGCGGTACTTCGCGCCGGCGACCATCGCGCCCAGGTCGAGGGAGACCAGCCGCTTGTTGCGCAGCGACTCGGGGACGTCGCCCTTGACGATCCGCTGGGCCAGCCCCTCGACGACCGCGGTCTTGCCGACGCCCGGCTCGCCGATCAGCACCGGGTTGTTCTTCGTCCGGCGGGAGAGCACCTGCACCACCCGGCGGATCTCCTGGTCCCGGCCGATGACCGGGTCGAGCTTGCCCTCGCGGGCCGCCGCGGTGAAGTCCGTACCGAACTTCTCCAGCGCCTTGTACGTGCCCTCCGGGTCCGGGGTGGTCACCCGCTGCCCGCCGCGGCTCGCCTCGAAGGCGGCCAGCAGCTTCTTGGCGGTGGCGCCCTGCTGCTCCAGCAGCTCACCGGTGCGGCCGCCCTTGGTGGCGATGCCGACGAGCAGGTGCTCGGTGGAGATGTAGGCGTCGCCCAGGTCCTTGGCGCGCTGGGCGGCGTCGGCGATGGCGGCGAGCAGCTCGCGGTCCGGCTGCGGCGGGGCCACGGTCGAGCCCTGGACGCTGGGCAGCCCGGCCAGCTGCCGCTCCGCGCCGGAGCGCAGCTGTGCGGCGTCCGCCTCGACGGCCGCCAGCAGATCCATGATGTTCTCGTTGTCCTGCCCCGCGAGCAGGGCGAGCAGGAGATGCGCGGACGTCATGTCCGCGTGCCCGGCGGCCACCGCCCGCTCACTGGCGGCGCTCAGCGCCTCCCGGCTCTTGTTGGTCAGCTCGGCGTCCACGTCTGCCTGGTCCTCCTCGTGCGATCCGGCGCTCCGCGCGCTCCCCTATCCAATCCTGCCTTGGTCAACGTGCGATAAGTTGAGTCTATTCCACTCAAGGCTCATACGTGGAGGTGAATCTGCCTGGCATATGCCAATGGCGCTGGCTTGGCAGATCGACACTGGCCATCGACCACAAGGAGGTGCAGCATGACGGCTATGGCACACGAGCCGATGGCCACGGACAAGGAAACCCTCCTGGACTTCTTTCTCAGCCTGGACACCCCCGAGGGGTTCCGGGCCGAGCTCGTCGAGGGGGAGATTGTTGTGACACCGCCGCCGGATGGGGACCACGAGCGATTCTTCAGTCGGCTGGTCAGGCAGGTCCTGCGCAACGCGGGGACCGACATGGACGTCTCCGGCGCCAAGGGACTGCTGTTGCCCCGCGGCGGCCAGTGCCCCAAGAACTATGCGATTCCCGACGCCACGTTCGCGCCGGTCGACTTGGACTTGTTCCGCGGCGCCGAGTCCTGGATGCCCAGCGACGGCGTCGCCCTGGTCATCGAAGTGACCTCGCGCCAGGCCGACCGCGACCGCGTGGACAAGCGCCACTGCTACGCCCGCGCCGGCATCCCGCTCCACCTGCTCGCCGACCGCGGCAAGTCCACCATGACACTGTTCAGCGAGGCTTCCGACGAGGACTACATGAGCCACACCACCGTCCCCTTCGGCAAACCCCTCCCCCTCCCCGCCCCCTTCTCCTTCGACCTCGACACCGGCGAATTCCTCTGACCAGCGGGGCCGGCCTCCGGCCCCCACTACCCTGGCCCCCATGGCCCACGACCTGAGCGCGCTGTCCCCCGAGTACCTCGCCTTCTGGGGCGAGTACCAGATGCCGACCCTCACGACCCTGCGGGCCGACGGCACCCCGCACGTCGTCCCGGTCGGCGTGACCTACGACGCCGGGCAGCGGATCGCGCGGATCATCACCCGCAAGGACAGCACCAAGGTCAAGAACATCCTCGCCGCCGGCCCCGGCGGGGCGCGGGTGGCGGTGTGCCAGGTGGACCGCGGTCGCTGGGCGACCCTGGAGGGCCTCGCCCGGGTGCGGACGGACGCCGAGACGGTGGCCGACGCGGTGCGCCGGTACGCCGAGCGGTACGGCCGAACCCCGGAGCCCAACCCCGACCGCGTCATGATCGAGATCGCGGTGACCAAGGCCCTCGGCCGGGCCTGAGGCCGCCCCGCCGCCCCGACAAGGTCTGGACCTGGCCGAAACCGGATGCTCCAGATCCACCGTCGGGCGCCCACCTGGTACTCAGGAACGGCAGGAACCGAACACCTCCGCACATCGACGAGCGGCATCGGACCTGTCCCGGGCAAAAAGACGGCAGCTGGAGGCCGCATGGCGTCGGCATTAGGCAGCACGACGACCGTTCCGCGCCGTCCGCCGCGGCGGAAGCGGACGATCCGGCCCCGGCCGTACGCCGAGAACTGCCCCCGGTGCGGCGGCCAGTTGGCCGTGAACCAGGACGGCTGGAAGATCTGCCACGCCTGCGGATACGCCTCGCCGCCCGGCGCAGCCCCTCCACCCCGGGCCCTCGGCGGGGGTATCGTCGCCCCCACAGTCGCCACGCCCCGGAGGGCACGATGAACTCGGTCCGAGTGACGGCGATCGCCTGTCTGATGCCGCTGTCCGAGCTGGACGAGGATCCGTTCCTGGTCGATGACCGCAGCCAGCACGCCATGTGCAAACAGTGGGTGGCAGCCCGTGACTACCGTCTGACCTGCCAGCTCAGCCTGCACCAGCTGCGCGCCGACCACAGCGCACTGTGGCACGACGTCGAAGAGGGCCTGGTCGACGTGTTCGTCACGCCCAACCGGCGGGCGCTGGAGTACGCGATCGACGGCACCGACGAGTTCACCGCGCGGTGCGCGGCAGCGGGAGTCCGACTGGAGACCGCCGACCTGGACGAGCCGGTCTACACCCTGGCGATGAAGTCGCGGGTGCACCGGCGGCTGTCGATGCCGACGGCCGGGTACAACGGCTGCTGACCGCAGGCGGACGACGCTGACCGCGGGGACGCCGGACACACACGAAGGGCCGGGGTGGTGTACCCACCCCGGCCCTTCGTCGCGTGGACCACGGCCTCACTCCGACGACCGCTTGGGCCGCCAGACCACCAGCGCACTGCTCTGCTGCACGTCCTGATACGGCACCAGGTCGCGGCGGTAGGAGGCGTGCACCGCGGCCTCCCGCTGCCGCATCGCGCTGGCCGCGCCCTCCAGGGCGCCCTGCAGCTCGGCGACCCGCTGCTGGAGGGCCGCGACCTGGTTCTCCAGCTCGATGATGCGCTTGATGCCGGCGAGGTTGATGCCCTCCTCCTGCGACAACTGCTGGACGGTGCGCAGCAGTTCGATGTCGCGGGCGGAGTAGCGGCGGCCCCGCCCGGCCGTGCGGTCGGGCGAGACCAGGCCCAGGCGGTCGTACTGCCGCAGGGTCTGTGGATGCAGGCCGGAGAGCTGGGCCGCGACGGAGATGACGTACACCGGCGATTCGTCGGTCAGTTCATAGGGGTTACGACGCTGCCCGCCCCGGCTGTCCATCTCATTCTCCCTTCGCGGCCTGGAAAAGCTCCGCCCGCGGGTCCGGGCCCGCGGTCGCCTCGCGATAGGACTCCAGCGCTTCCTTCGCCTTGTCGCCGAGGTCCTTGGGAACGACCACCTCTATGGTGACCAGCAGATCACCTCGGGTGCCGTCCTTGCGGGTCGCGCCCTTGCCACGGGCCCGCATCGTGCGTCCGTTGGGAGTGCCGGCCGGCAGTTTCAGCGTGACCGGCGGGCCGCCCAGCGTCGGCACCTTGACCTCGCCGCCGAGCGCGGCCTCCGGGAAGGTGACCGGCACCGTGACGGTGAGGTTGTCGCCCTTGCGGCCGAAGACCGGGTGGGCGCCCACGTGGACGACCACGTACAGATCGCCGGCCGGGCCGCCGTGCTCGCCCGGTGCGCCCTTGCCGCGCAGCCGGATGCGCTGCCCGTCCGAGACGCCCGCGGGGATGCGGACCTGCATCGTGCGGGCGCTGGAGGCCCGCCCGCTGCCCTTGCAGACCTCGCAGGCGTCCTGGGCGATCAGGCCACGGCCCTTGCAGTCGGCGCACGGGTCGGTGAGCGAGAAGCCACCGCCCGCGCCCCGGCTGACCTGTCCGGTGCCGACACAGGTCGGGCAGACCCGAGGCGTACCGTTTTTGTCGCCGGTGCCGGAACACGCCTTGCAGGGCGCCTGGCTGGACATCCGCAGCGGGACCGTGGCCCCGTCGACCGCCTCGGTGAAGCTGAGCGTCACCTCGGACTCGATGTCCTGGCCGCGGCGCGGCTGCGTACGGGTGCCGGAACCACCGCGGTTGAACAGGCCGCCGAAGACGTCCCCGAGCCCGCCGCCGAAGCCGCCGGAACCCCCGGCGCCCCCCGCGCCTCCGAAGAGGTCGCCGAGGTCGAAGTTGAAGTTCCCGCCTCCGCCGGGGCCCGGCCGGAAGCCGCCGTTGCCGAACAGCGCGCGGGCCTCGTCGTACTCCTTGCGGCGCTTGGCGTCGCCGAGCACGTCGTTGGCCTCGGAGATCTCCTTGAAGCGCTCCTCGGCCTTGGCGTCGCCCTTGTTGGCGTCCGGGTGGAACTCGCGGGCGAGCTTGCGGTACGCCTTCTTGATCTCCGCTTCGGTGGCGTCCTTGGGGACGCCGAGGACCTTGTAGTAGTCCTTCTCGACGAAGTCCTTGGTGCTCATCCCCGACGTCCCTCCTTCCGCGCGGTTCTCGACTCTGCCCGTACGTCAGCCCTTGTCCGGGCCACCGCTCTCCTTGTCCGCAGCCTTGGCACCCTTGGCTCCCTTACCGCCCTTGGCGCCCTTGGCCTCCTCGTCGGAGGCGGACTTGGCGCCCTGCGCGCCCGGCTGCGGCTCGGCGACCGCGACCCGCGCGGGGCGGATCGTGCGCTCACCGATGCGATACCCGGGCTGCAGGATGGCGACGCATGTCGTCTCCGTGACGTCGGGCGCGTACGAGTGCATCAGCGCTTCGTGGATCGTCGGGTCGAAGGGCTCGCCCTCCTTGCCGAACTGCTGCAGACCGAGCTTGGCGACCACGGTCTCCAGCGACTCGCCGACCGACTTGAAGCCGCCGACCAGTTCGCCGTGGTCCCGGGCCCGACCGATGTCGTCGAGCACCGGCAGCAGCTCGGAGAGCAGGTTGGCGACCGCGATCTCCTTGACCGTCACGCGGTCGCGCTCCACCCGGCGGCGGTAGTTCTGGTACTCCGCCTGGAGCCGCTGAAGGTCGGCGGTGCGCTCGTTGAGCGCGGTGCGCACCTGGTCCAGCTGGGCCTGGAGCGCGACGTCCTGGACGTCCCCGGCCGGGGCCGAGCCCGCCTTGTCGGCGGACTCGGCCTGCGCCGCGTCTTCGGAAGCGGCATCGGAAGGGACGTCGGGCTTCTCCTCGAAGCCCGGGGTCTCCTCCGTCACGCCGCACCACCCTTGGCGTCCTTGGGCTTCTCGTCGTCGACGATCTCGGCGTCCACGACGTCGTCCTCGGCCTTGGCCTGCTGGCCACCGGCGGCACCCGCGGCGCCGGCCGCACCCTGCGCGGCCTGGGCGTCGGCGTACATGGCCTGGCCGAGCTTCTGGGAGACGGCCGCGACCTTCTCCGACGCGGTGCGGATCTCGGCGGTGTTGTCGCCCTCGGCGGACTCGCCCTTGAGCTTCTCCTTCAGCTCACCGACGGCGGTCTCGACCTCGGTCTTGACCTCGGCGGGCACCTTGTCCTCGTTGTCCTTGAGGAACTTCTCGGTCTGGTAGACCAGCTGCTCGCCCTGGTTGCGGGTCTCGGCGGCCTCGCGGCGCTTGTGGTCCTCCTCCGCGTACCGCTCGGCCTCCTCACGCATCCGGTCGACCTCGTCCTTCGGCAGCGAGGAGCCGCCGGTGACGGTCATCTTCTGCTCCTTGCCCGTGCCCAGGTCCTTGGCGGTCACGTGCATGATGCCGTTGGCGTCGATGTCGAAGGAGACCTCGATCTGCGGGACACCGCGCGGGGCCGGCGGCAGACCGGTCAGCTCGAACATCCCGAGCTTCTTGTTGTACGCCGCGATCTCGCGCTCGCCCTGGTAGACCTGGATCTGCACGGACGGCTGGTTGTCCTCGGCCGTGGTGAAGATCTCCGAGCGCTTGGTCGGGATCGTGGTGTTGCGCTCGATCAGCTTGGTCATGATGCCGCCCTTGGTCTCGATACCGAGGGACAGCGGGGTGACGTCCAGCAGGAGGACGTCCTTGACCTCGCCCTTGAGGACACCGGCCTGGAGGCTGGCGCCCATGGCGACGACCTCGTCCGGGTTGACGCCCTTGTTGGCCTCCTTGCCGCCGGTCAGCTCCTTGACGAGCTCGGCGACGGCGGGCATACGGGTCGAGCCGCCGACCAGGACCACGTGGTCGATCTCGGACAGCGAGATGCCGGCGTCTTTGATCACGTTGTGGAACGGGGTCTTGCAGCGGTCGAGGAGGTCCGCGGTCAGCTGCTGGAACTGCGAGCGGGTGAGCTTCTCGTCCAGGTGCAGCGGGCCCTCGGCGGACGCGGTGATGTAGGGCAGGTTGATCGTCGTCTCGCTGGACGACGACAGCTCGATCTTCGCCTTCTCCGCGGCCTCGCGCAGGCGCTGGAGCGCCATCTTGTCCTTGGAGAGGTCCACGCCGTGGCCGCCCGCGAACTGCTTGACCAGGTAGTCGACGACGCGCTGGTCCCAGTCGTCACCACCGAGGTGGTTGTCACCGTTGGTGGCCTTCACCTCGACGACGCCGTCGCCGATCTCCAGCAGCGACACGTCGAAGGTGCCACCGCCGAGGTCGAAGACGAGAATGGTCTGGTCTTCCTTCTCCAGGCCGTAGGCCAGGGCGGCCGCGGTGGGCTCGTTGACGATGCGCAGGACGTTGAGGCCCGCGATCTCACCGGCCTCCTTGGTGGCCTGGCGCTCGGAGTCGTTGAAGTACGCCGGGACGGTGATGACCGCGTCGGTGACCTTCTCGCCGAGGTAGGACTCCGCGTCCCGCTTCAGCTTCTGCAGGATGAACGCGGAGATCTGCTGCGGGTTGAAGTCCTTGCCATCCAGGTTGATCTTCCAGTCAGTGCCCATGTGGCGCTTGACGGAGCGGATGGTCCGGTCCACGTTCGTGACCGCCTGGCGCTTGGCCACCTCGCCGACCAGCACCTCGCCGTTCTTGGCGAAGGCGACGACGGACGGCGTGGTCCTGGCGCCCTCGGCGTTGGTGATGACGGTGGGCTCACCGCCTTCGAGAACACTGACGACGGAGTTCGTCGTGCCCAGGTCGATGCCGACCGCACGTGCCATTTCGATTCCTCCAGCTGACTTGAGTGGAACAGGCTCAAGGGTGCAGCACCGATCCGAAGCTGTCAACAGACCTGAGTCGGAGGCACTCAACTTTTATGTCCCTCTTATCGTCACCAGGTCGTTCCGGAGGACGTCGGGACCGGCCCGACGGTTGCCCGCGCGACACAGATCACCGGCCGGGCGGCTTCAAGGGGCCCCGAATACTCGGTAACCTCAGCCGCAGACCCAAAAAGTTACCGCTTAGTAGTTCCGCTCGGATCTCCACGGCCCCGCCGTTCCGATCACGCGGATCCCTGAAGATTTCGCCCGCTCTCGCAGGTTCGAGGAGCCCCCAATGCAACTCGCCGCGATCATCGTGTCGCTGGTCCTAATCGCGGTCGGCGTCGCGCTGTTCGGCCGTGCCATCCTGCAGATCTACCGCCACATGCGGCTAGGCCAGCCGGTACCCGCCGGAACCCGGACCGACGATCCCGTGCGACGGACCGGCACGGTGGTCAAGGAGTTCCTCGGCCACACCCGGATGAACCGCTGGGGCGTCGTCGGCGTGGCGCACTGGTTCGTGGCGGTCGGCTTCCTCTCCCTGCTGCTGACGATCGTCAACGCCATCGGCCAGCTCTTCAAGGCCGACTGGATCCTGCCGATCATCGGGGACTGGACGCCGTACAACGTCTATGTCGAGTTCATGGGCACGATGACGACGCTCGGCATCCTGGTCCTGATCGTCGTCCGGCAGCTGAGCAAGCCGGACAAGCCGGGCCGCAAGTCCCGCTTCGCCGGCTCCAACTTCGGCCAGGCGTACTTCGTCGAGGCCGTCATCCTCATCGTCGGCGTCTGCATCTTCATGCTGCACGCCCTGGAGGGCGCCCAGCACCACGTCGACGGCTACGAGGCGTCCTTCTTCATCTCGTACCCGGTCGTGGCGTGGCTGAAGGGGCTGAGCGTCGGCACGCTGCAGAACCTCACCTACTTCTTCGCCGGCGTGAAGATCGCGACCTCGTTCATCTGGATGATCACGGTCGCGCTGAAGACCGACATGGGCGTGGCCTGGCACCGGTTCCTGGCGTTCCCCAACATCTGGTTCAAGCGCGAGGCGGACGGCGGCACGGCGCTCGGCGCCCTCCAGCCGATGACGTCGGCGGGCAAGCCGATCGACTTCGAGGACCCGGGCGAGGACGACCAGTTCGGCGTCTCCCAGATCGAGCACTTCTCCTGGAAGGGCCTGCTGGACTTCGCCACCTGCACCGAGTGCGGCCGCTGCCAGTCGCAGTGCCCCGCGTGGAACACCGGCAAGCCGCTGTCCCCGAAGCTGCTGATCATGTCGCTGCGCGACCACGCGCACGCCAAAGCGCCCTACCTGCTGGCCGGCGGCGGCAAGACCGCCGAGGGCGAGGAGAAGGGCACCGAGGAGCAGCTCAAGGACGTCCCGGCCGCGGCCCTCGCCGAGGCCGAGCGCCCGCTGATCGGCACCCTCGAAGAGAACGGCGTCATCGACCCGGACGTGCTGTGGTCCTGCACCACCTGCGGCGCCTGCGTCGAGCAGTGCCCGGTGGACATCGAGCACGTCGACCACATCGTCGACATGCGCCGCTACCAGGTCATGATCGAGTCCTCGTTCCCGTCCGAGGCGGGCACGATGCTCAAGAACCTGGAGAAGAAGGGCAACCCCTGGGGCCTGGCCAAGAAGCAGCGTCTGGCCTGGACCAAGGAGGTCGACTTCGAGGTCCCGGTCGTCGGCAAGGACATCGAGGACCTCACCGAGGTCGACTACCTCTACTGGGTCGGCTGCGCCGGCGCCCTGGAGGACCGCGCCAAGAAGACCACCAAGGCGTTCGCCGAGCTGCTGCACATCGCGGGCGTGAAGTTCGCGATCATGGGCGGCGACGAGGCGTGCACCGGTGACTCGGCCCGCCGCCTGGGCAACGAGTTCCTCTTCCAGCAGCTCGGCCAGCAGAACGTCGAGGCCCTGAACATGGCCTTCGGCGAGGACAGCGAGGACGAGTCGACGAAGAAGCCCAAGGCTTCCAAGAAGATCGTCGCGACCTGCCCGCACTGCCTCAACACGCTCGGCAACGAGTACCCGCAGCTCGGCGGCGACTACGAGGTCATCCACCACACCCAGCTGCTCCAGCACCTCGTCGACGAGGGCAAGCTGATCCCGGTCACCCCGGTCGAGGGCATCATCACCTACCACGACCCGTGCTACCTGGGCCGCCACAACAAGATCTACACGCCCCCGCGCGAGATCATCGGCAAGGTCCCGGGCCTGCGCAACGAGGAGATGCACCGCCACAAGGAGCGCGGCTTCTGCTGCGGCGCCGGCGGCGCCCGGATGTGGATGGAGGAGCGGATCGGCAAGCGCATCAACAACGAGCGCGTCGACGAGGCCCTCTCGCTGAACCCCGACATCGTCTCGACCGCCTGCCCGTTCTGCCTCGTCATGCTGACCGACTCGGTCAACGGCAAGAAGAACGACGGCAAGGCCAAGGAGTCCATCCAGGTCGTGGACGTGGCCCAGCTGCTGCTGGACTCCGTCAGGACGCCGCTGGATCCGCCCTCGGGCGAGGAGGAGCCGGCGGATGCGCCGGAGCCGGAGCCGGTGAAGTAGCTCCTCGGCTGACGTGGTTCCTCGGCGTCCCGGACGCCGAAACGGTGACGGCCGGTCCCTTCGGGGGCCGGCCGTTCCGCTTGCGCGGGGCCGGTCACCACCGCCCCCAGGGGTACCCCCTAGGGGATGTCACAGCTCGGCTCCAAAGGGCCGTCAGAATTCTCCGCGGGCCACCCCGCGCCGTGGGACCAGGTACTTTCGAAAGCGTGGCTGGATTCAGGATGGGGCGCGGACGGGATGCCCGCCCCGCACAGGACGGACAGCAGGCCGGGGCCCAGGGGCCGCAGGCGTACGGGCCGCCGGCTTCGTACGGGCGGCAGGCCCCGCCCCCGCAGGGTCAGTGGCAGTCGGCGCCGCAGCCGTACGGCGCCGCCCAGGCCGGGCCGGCCCCACAGGGGCAGCCCGAGTACTTCGGCGACGGCGGGTACCCGGCGGCGGAGCCGTCGTACGCGCCCTACGACAACCGCAACAACGCTCCGGGTCACACCCAGCAGTTCAGCGTCGGCGAGGCCCCGGACGGCTACGGCACGTACGGGGACGGGTACGGGTCGGGCGACGACCAGTACGCGCAGGGCGGCACCTACCGCGCCGGGCAGACCAGCGCGCCGCCGGCCGGCCCGCGGCTGCACTGGAAGCAGCTGCTGTCCGGCATCGTGCTGCGGCCCACGCCCACGTTCTGGCAGATGCGGGACCACGCGCTGTGGGGCCCGGCGCTGATCGTCACCTTCGTCTACGGCCTGCTCGCGGTCTTCGGCTTCGACAAGGCCCGTGCGGACGTGATCAACCAGACGATCGGGAACAGCCTCCCGTGGGTGCTGCTCACCTCGGTGATGTTCATCCTGGGCAGCCTGATCCTGGGCGCGGTCACCCACACCATGGCCCGCCAGCTCGGCGGCGACGGCGCCTGGCAGCCGACCGTCGGCCTGTCCATGCTGGTCATGACGATCCCGGACGCGCCGCGGCTGCTCTTCGCCATGTTCCTGGGCGGCGACAGCCCGCTGGTCCAGGTGCTGGGGTGGGCCACCTGGCTCGCCACCGGCTATCTGCTGACCTCCATGGTCAGCAAGTCGCACGACCTGCCGTGGCCCAAGGCCCTGGGCGCCTCCGCGATCCAACTGGTCGCGCTGCTGGCCCTGGTGAAGCTCGGCACGCTGTAACCGGCGCACGACGCGGTCCGGCCCACGGATCGAGGGGCCCGTTCCGAAAGGACGTCACCGACGTCTCTCGGAACGGGCCCCTCGTCGTGCCGGCACGGGAGGCCCGCTCACGGCGTCCGGCGGCCGGTCAGGCGAATCGCTGCCCCGCCGAGCCGTCGCACTTCTGGAGCCGCAGCGGGTCCTTCGCCGCCCCCAGCGTCAGGCAGAGCGACGACGCGGCGGCCGGCCGGAGGGTGCCGCCCTCTTGGACGAACTGCTGGTTGGCCGCGCCCGAGCAGTTCCACAGCACCAGCCCGGCGCCGGCCTCGTAGCGGGCCCCCGGCACGTCCAGGCACCGGGCCTGGGTCAGCTCCACGTGCAGCGACTTGCGGTCCTGGTCGTACCACCAGCCCTGGTTGCGCTGCCCGTTGCAGTCCCAGCCGCCGACCGCGGTGCCGTTGCGGGACAGCCCGCCGGTGGCGTCCACGCAGGTGCCGGTCGCGGCGTTCCTCAGCGGCCGGTAGGCGTCGTCCCAGGCGCCCGGGTACAGCTTGGGCTGCCCGGTGTTCGCCGGGTCGGTGCAGGACGCCTCGCGCAGCTGCGGCGCCGCGTACAGCTGGGTCAGGCAGGACGCGAACGCGCCGTGCCCGCGGGCGTTGGGGTGGAAGGACTGGCGGACCGAATTGGCGTCCGGCGGGAAGGGGTTGGAGATGTTCACGTACAGCCCGCGGGCCCAGGTCTCCGCCATGCACACCTCGTGCCCGTGGAAGAGCCGCGAGGAGTCGAGGTAGGTGGCGCCGGTGTCCTGTGCGATCTTCCGCATGCCCCGCTCGAAGGTCGGCACCGCCGTGTTGCGTCCCCATCCGGCGTCCGAGGTGTACCCGGTGCAACCGCCCGGGATCTTCCCCGGGTACTGGGGGTTGTCCTCGACGTCCGGACCGATCGGGCTCGGGTACGACATCACCACGAGGCGGTAGTCGCCGTCGGCGTACCCCGCGTCCCGCATCACGGTCCGCAGGTCCCGCACCGTGGCCTCGACCTTCGGCACCAGCCCGTCGACCCGCGCCTGCCATCCCGGCTGGTACTTGGGCTCGCAGGTCCCCTGGAGCAGGAACCAGCGCTCGACGCAGTCCGTCATCACCGGCCCGAACTGGAGGTCGTCGTTGGCCCCGGCGACCAACAGCACCATTTTCAGCCGGGTGTTGCGCGCCGCGATCGCCAGGCTGTCGCTCTGCACCAGTTCATCGGCGTACTGCTTGCTGCCGCCGATCCGGATGTTGCCGGTGTACGCCCCCGAGCACGCCGCGTTGTACGTCACGTCCGCGGCGATCCCGGTCCGGTGGATCGCCGAGTCCGGCGACCGGTGGCACCAGTTGGTGGGCCCGTCGGTGCCCGGCTCGTACGTCCCGACGCCCTCGCCGGAGATCTCGCTGTCGCCCAGCGAGATCAGCGAGGTCTTCCGGTCGTCGAGCGGCCGCACGGCGGCGTCGCCGTACAGCTTGGTCGCCTCCCGCGCCCGGATCCGTTCCAGTTCCGGCGACAGCGGCTGGACGGCCGGCCGCCCGGCCGTCGCCGCGGTACCCGCCGTCGCGCCGGTGACCCCGGTGGCGCCGGCGCCGCCCGCCGTCACCGTGAAAGCGGCGGTCAACACCGCCGCCGACACCGCCACGGCGGCCCGTAACCGCCGCCCTCGTGCACGTCCGCTCCCTCGCGGCCCGCGTCTCGCACGCACCATCGGACCTCCCCTCCGGTCTGCTGTTACCGCCGGTTTCTACTCGGAGGTACAGAACGGTGGAACACCCGGAACAGAACTGGCCGAAACGTGTGCCACAAAAAGCCCGCGAGCCCGCGAAGTACGCGGGCTCGCGGGAACGGAAGACGCCGCGCGGGCGCCCGTCAGGCGTCGAGGATCTGACCGTCCCGCCGGACCACCGGCGGCTCGACGCTCCACGGGAAGTTGATCCAGTCGTCCGTGCGCTTCCAGACGTACTCGCACTTCACCAGCGAGTGCGACTTCTCGTAGATCACCGCGCTGCGGACCTCGGCGACGGTCCCCTGGCAGAAGTCGTGCACCAGCTTGAGCGTCTTGCCGGTGTCGGCGACGTCGTCCGCGATCAGGACCTTCTTGTCCGAGAAGTCGATCGCGTTGGGCACCGGCGCGAGCATCACCGGCATCTCCAGGGTGGTGCCCACCCCGGTGTAGAACTCGACATTCACCAGGTGAATGTTCTTGCAGTCCAGCGCGTACGCCAGACCGCCGGCCACGAACACCCCGCCCCGGGCGATCGACAGCACGATGTCGGGCTCGTACCCGTCATCCGCGATCGTCTGCGCCAGCTCACGGATCGCTCCGCCGAACCGCTCGTACGTCAGGTTCTCCCGCACGTCACCCACGACTCTCCCAGACCTTCTCTTCGTCTCCGGGGCCCGTGCCGGCCCCGCCTCGCCCCCTCGCGCGCGGTGCCTCACACCTGCGTACGGTGGAAATTCTTGAACGACCGGGACGGCGTCGGACCGCGCTGTCCCTGATACCGCGAGCCGTAGCGCTCGCTGCCGTACGGGTGCTCCGCCGGCGAGGTCAGCCGGAACATGCACAGCTGCCCGATCTTCATGCCCGGCCACAGCTTGATCGGCAGCGTCGCGACATTGCTCAGCTCCAGCGTCACATGCCCGCTGAACCCCGGGTCGATGAAGCCCGCGGTCGAGTGCGTCAGCAGCCCGAGCCGTCCCAGGCTGGACTTCCCCTCCAGCCGCGAGGCGATGTCGTCGGGGAGCGAGATCACCTCGTACGTCGAGGCCAGCACGAACTCACCGGGGTGCAGGATGAACGCCTCGTCGCCCTCCGGCACGACCTCGCGGGTCAGGTCCGCCTGCTCGACGGCGGGGTCGATGTGCGGGTAGCGGTGATTCTCGAACACCCGGAAAAAGCGGTCGAGCCGCACATCGATGCTGGACGGCTGCACCATCGACTCGTCGTAGGGGTCGATGCGCACCCGACCTGCGTCGATCTCGGCCCGGATGTCCTTGTCTGAGAGAAGCACGCAGACGAGGATACGCGCCCGCGCACCCCCGGCCGTACGACGAGGGCCCGGCCCCACCAGGGACCGGGCCACCACGACCTCGCGCCGACGTCACGTGCGAAGATCACCGCCGACCTTCACCGCGACCCCGCGACCGCCGCTACCGCTTCGCGTGCTCCACCGGCACCGCGTGCCGCAGCCGAGCACAGCGCGGGCAGCGCAGCAGCCGCCCGGGGCCGAGCCGGTCGGTGGTCTGCATGGGGAACGAAGCGGTGCTGAAGACGTGCCCCTCGGCACAACGTACGACGGTGCGCTCCATCAAGTCCCTCTCCCAACTGCGTGGACAACAAAAGCCACATTAGGGGATGAACTGGGTGCGCTCGCAGGCGGCACTCCGAAGCCCCACCGTACGCCCCAACTCCCTTCCCCCGCACCCGCGTCCCGCCCCGACACCCCCGCGCGCACCCCCGCGCGAGACGCCCTCCGAGACCCCCATCGCGCCTCCGGACATGCCAAATGCACCGCGAAGCGGTGATGGGGTAGAGTGTGCGAGGACGCTCCGCCTCCAGGCTGGTTCCCTCCAGACCGGGCGGTGTTACGCGGGTGTAGTTTAATGGTAGAACATGAGCTTCCCAAGCTCAGAGCGCGGGTTCGATTCCCGTCACCCGCTCCATAGCGAAGGCCCAGGTCAGCGACCTGGGCCTTATTTGCTGTCTAGACCATTTTCGGGGCGCGTGCCATTCGGGTGCCATAACGTACCGATTACCGCAGCGAGTTGAAGCGCACAAGACCCTCCCGAGCGACTTGGTCGGCCGTCATCTCGAATCGCGAGACGCAATTTACGTGAGCTGCGCCACAGGAGGCTGAGTAGCCCGCAACGATGCACTTGCGAATGCTCCCGGCGTTGCCAGGCTGAGGCGAATACGACCAAGGCCGGACCGACTCCTCGTCGGCCCGGCCCTACTCATCGACCTGTTACCGCTCGGCCAACTCGGCCAGCGCTTCCGCCCACTCGGGGACATTGCGGGCTCGAACCTAGAGGCTGATGGCCTGAGGCCCGCTCCCGTACCAGAACTACGCCGGCACGGGTTCTCCGAGGATCCCACTGAGGACCGCCCCGGTGGACGGCGACGCTTCGGCCACCGGCCTCAGCGCTTCACCCGTGAGATATCGGTAGCTCTGTGGTGGATGGAAGGTCCCCGCGGCACGCAGGGCACTGAGCGGCACCGGCTCCTCGAAAGGCTGCGGTTCTTCGAGGGTGAGTCCGCTGGCCTGGGTGGCGCCGCTCATGTACTCGTCGAACTCCTTTCGGCTGATGCCAGTTTGGGCCCGGTGGGCGCGCCACACCTCCCGAGGGGAGCCGACGTTGACCGCCGCGATACGCGCCAGCCCCACCAAAGCCATCGTGGGGGCGGTGGCGTAGAAGACGACGGTGGTGCCGGGTGGCGCGGCAACCCGCTGGCGGCGCACCTCGACCGTCTTGCTGCCCGTCAGGATCGCGGTGGCGAAGCGAGAGTGTACGGACAGCAGCAGCGCGGGTTCCAGATCGTTCACGTCCTTCGGTGTCCCTCTTCGTAGACCGCCTGGAACAGCTTGTTGCTGATCTTCGACAGCGACATCAGCGAAATCTGTAGTTCCAGGCTCTTGGCCAGTGACTTCATTCGCCGCAGCGGCACCGCCCTCGGGAAGATCTCGGTGTCCGAAAACCTCAAGGCCATCGCGCGGCCCGAAGCATCGCGGCGAGCGATCGCGCGTACCTGCTCCCGACCATATACGCCCAGGTGTTCGAATTTCGAGTGCAGGGCATCCGGCAGGTCGATCACCACCTCGTCCAACTGCGAGCAGCCTATGACCATTTGGCCCTCCTCGTAGGAGGAGCCCCTGCTGACGTACCAGAGCAGGCGCGCAGGGACGCTCTCACCACGGTGCCCGGAAGAACGGTAGTAGACGTGCTCCCTGCTGATCCCCAGTTCATCGGGTCGCGGCAGCAGCGTCGCGGGGACATTGAACAGCTCGGTGGACCAACGGGGTTCGACGGGCACCAGGAAGGACGGCATCAAGGAGTCCATGACCTTCGCCGGCCACCAGGCCCTCTCGACGACGCCGGCCACCTCGGCCGACAACCCGGCTTCAAGTGGTGTCTCCTCACGTCCCAGCTCCCGGGCCGCCTCACCGGCAACTGCTGCCACCTCATGGGCAGTCCCGCAGACATCGACCAGCAGGGACGCCAGCCCGCCGTCGTATTCGAAGAAGCCGTCGTCTCCCGAGGCTGCCTCCACGACCGCCTGCACACGTATGCCACAGCCGCCCCAGCTCTACGCGCCACAGCGCGACGCCTCCACCAAGAAGTCGACGTCAGCGACAACGCCATCCAGCCAGTGCTGCTCCATCACGATCTGCAGCCGGGCCACCTGCTTCGCGAACTCACTGGTTCCCGGCTGCTCATCGACTGGGAGCTGGCCACCTTCGGCGACCCTCGATCCGACCTCGCCCGCCTAGCCGTACGCCTCGACCTCGACGACCCCACACCCGTACGCGCTCTCGCCAGCCGGCGGGCCCCCACGGCCGAGAGCCGACTCCATCTGTACTGGCGCATCCATCTGCTCGCCGACGCCACGCTGAGCACAGACCGCGCCGTGCGGGAACGGGCAGCCAGGAGGCTACTCGGTATCGGCGTCGCATCACTGCCGACCTCCTGGTCGGCAGCCCTTCGTACGTGATCAATGCCGGGACGGCAACCCCCATTCCTGCGAGACGGTGTTGGACAAGAGGCAGGTGCATTGCCCCCGCTCGCCTGAGCCGAGGGGCAGACACAGCCACGGGGAGGTGGCTACACGTGGAAGGGGACGGTGGTGATGACGATCTTCGGCAGTGGGCGCAGGGCGTGCCGCAGCCGTGGGGCGATCCTGCTGTGCAGCAGGCGGTAGCGCCGGCGCGTGGTGACGATCTCCGGCACGATGACCGTCAAGGTGAGGTCCGGGCGCTTCGCGTGCAGGGCTTCGATGTAGTGGACCAGTGGTGCGACGATCGCGCGGTAGGGGGAGACCACGACTTCCAGCGGGAGGTGGTCGCCCCAGAGGGTCCAGTACTGGCGGAAGCGTTCGGCCTCGTCCTCTTCGGGGCTGATGTGGAGGGCGAGTACGGGCTGGTGGAGCGAGGCGGCGTAGGCCAGTGCGCGCATGCCGGCCAGGTCCATGGTCGCGATGGGGACGACCGAGAGGTGGCGGATCTCCTGGGGTGTCTCCTCGTCCTCTTCTTCCGTTTGGGCGTCGGGAAGTGCCTTGGGGGACTGCGGAGTTGTTGCTGGGGGCCGTGCCGCGTCGGGGCTGGGGTGTACGGGGATGGTGGGGGCGGGCAGCTCGATGGCGTGCGGGTGCAGGCGAAGCGCCTGGCTGGCAGTCTCGTAGTGGTGCCGGATGCGCATCGTCACCACGAGGAAGAGTCCGACGGCGAGCACGGCGACCCATGCGCCCTCGGTGAACTTGGTGAGGCCGGCGGTGAGGAAGACGACGGCCGACAGCAGGGCGCCGGTGGCGTTGAAGAACAGGCTCTTGCGCCAGTGGCGGTCACGCAGGCGCCACCAGTGGACCACCATTCCGGCCTGGGAGAGGGTGAAGGCCAGGAAGACGCCGACGGCGTACAGCGGGATCAGGGATGCGGTCGTGCCGTTGAAGGCCACATAGACCAGCGTCGCCGCGATCGTCAGCAGAATGATCCCGTTGCTGAAGGCGAGGCGGTCGCCCAGGCGCAGAAAGATCTGCGGGGCGTGTCGGTCGCGGGCGAGCAGGAACAGCACGCGGGGGAAGTCGTTGTAGGCGGTGTTCGCCGCGAGCAGCAGCACCGCGGCCGTGGCGGCCTGTGTGAGGACGTACAGCGGTCCGGAGCCGAAGCTGTGGTGGGCGAGTTGGGAGAGGACCGTCTCCTGGGTGCCGGGGACGACGCCGTCGAGTCGGACCATGGCGATCGTGCCGGCGAACAGCGTGATGAGCAGGCCGATCATCCAGGTCAGCGTGGTGCGGGCGTTGCGCCACTCCACGGGCTGGAATGCCGGCACCGCGTTGGAGATCGCCTCGATACCGGTCATCGCCGTGGCCCCGGAGGCGAAGGCGCGCATCACGAGCAGGACGCCGACGCTCTCCGTGGCGTTCAGGTGCGGAGCCGCAGTGGGGTGGAAACCGCGGCCGGCGGCGTCGACGAGGCCCACGGTGACGAGCGCGAACACCGCGACGACGAAAGCGTAGGTCGGCGCGGCGAACAGTGCGCCGGCCTGCCGGATGCCCCGCAGGTTCCCGGCGAGCAGCAGGGCGATCACACCGACGCCGATCGGGACGGCGTCGGTGGCGAGCGAGGGAACCGCCGAGGTGATCGCCGCCACCCCGGAGGCGATCGACACCGCGACCGTGAGGATGTAATCGGTCATCAGGCCGGCGGCGGCGATCAGTCCGGGCACGCGGCCCAGATTGTCGCTGGCGACGATGTACGAGCCGCCGCCGTGCGGATACGCGCGGATGGTCTGGCGGTACGACACCCCCACCGCCAGCATCAGGAAGGCGATCGTGGCGGCGATCGGCACGGAGTAGGCCAGTCCCGCCGCGCCGCCGAGTACGAGGACGGCGAGCATGGCCTCGGGCCCGTAGGCGACCGAGGAGAGTGCGTCGGCGGACAGGACGGGCAGCGCCACCAGCTTGCGCATCCGCTCCTGCGCGATCGCCGTGCTCTTCAGGGCGGCCCCCAGGACGACGCGCCGCACGTGGTAGCCGAAGCGGCCCAGTCGGCCAGGCGGCAGCTCCCCCGCGGCCTCGCCGGGGGCGGGCGGTCGCCCGCCGAGAGGCGAGACGCTGACCAGACGCCCCCACCCGACAGGCTGGATCTCCGCAGGGGACGGGAAACGGCCCAGATCGGAATCCACGGGCAGCGCCCGGTGCCACGCCTCAGGAGTCGACACCCGCCCCCATTCACGCCCCACCCGGCGCAGCAGCCCCAACTGCTCCTCGTCGAGCCCCGGCAAGACGGCCGAAGGGCTCAGCGCACCGGAGTCCCGGCCCTCTCCCCCGCCATCACTCTGCACATGCGACACGTGACGTAGTGTCACCTATTGGTGCCCGTCGAAGCCGCACCTTCGAGGCGATCTGAATCCCTGTCGTCAAAGTCGTCGACGTCGCCGAAGTCCCGCTGGCTTCCTCACGGCTCACCGCTCACCGGGTGCGCGGTCCGTCCGAGGCTCTTCCGCGGGAACCGGGGGTGCCCGATGGGTGCCAGTGTCGATGAGGATCTGCTCGGCCTGGGTGACGTTGCCGGCCTGGACGGCCCTGGCCATGGCGGTGCGGGCCGCTTCGGGCGTCGCGTGCGGCGGGACCACCAGCAGGGAGAAGTGGTCCTGGTCGCCTCGGGTGATGAGGATGGTGTCGTCGCCGACCGGGAAGGAGTCGATGTGCACGACCCGGTCGTCGACGACCAGACGGGTCGGCAGATCCTCCCAGGCGTCGGTGTCCAGTCCGACGCGCAGGACGGGACCGAGGTGCTCGGTCAGCGCGGCGATCAGGCTGGGGAGCTCGGCGCCGATGTCGCGGGAACGCGGCCACCACGCGCCGTCGAGAACCTGCTCGCGGGTCTGCGAGGTCACCAGCCTCAGGAGGGCCGTCCCGGGCCTGACGGCCTGGTGCACCGCCTCCGGAAGAACCCCCGGAGGGACGCGCGAAGCGTCGGATTCGGCCATGGTCGTTCGCCCGCCTTCCAGAGCGGTGCGTCCGCCCGGCGAGGCGACCTCCTCACTTCACCGTACTCCGCGAGCCAGGGCACGGACGCGCCCCGCGGCGACGGCGCCGATCCGCTTTCGCCAGGAAAGTCCCTGGCGAAAGCGCCTTCACGGACTACCGGCCGGAGTAGGGTGAAGAGACCGGGAGTACTTCGCACACCGGCTCCCACGTCGGCGTCGTTCTCGGCGAGCAACAACACCGGGACATCCGTCGACGAGTCCCGGGGACAGGTTCGCGCCATGACCGCGACCATTGACCGCATCATCATCAGCGAGCGCGCACCTTCACTGCCGGCCCGCCTCTCCTTCACTCCGGCAGGATCACCTCCGGGGCTCCTGGACGGCGCCTGGTGGCCCCGCTCTCGCGATCTCTTCCGCGAACTTCCCGCACTGACGAAGGTGTTGGACGCGCGCTGGGGCCGGATCACGCATGTCACGGTGAACCCGACCTACTGGCCCGTGGTGCCGCGCAAGGTGCCGGTGGCCGGGCACACCGTGCATGTGGGCTGGTTCGCCGAGGAGCAGGATCCGAACAAGCTGATCCTCCTCTCCTACACCGCGGGCCGCTGGGACCTGCTGGTGATCCCGCCGGAGAGCGATCCGGCCGCCGCCGCCCGGCTGATGTCCGCCGCAGCCACCCCCGGCGGCCTGCTGACCGCCAGCGCCCTCATGGCGAGCGAGCACACCACCCATGACGCACAGGAGACGCTGTGGCGGGAAGAAGACTGGGAGACCGACGGCGGAGCCGTCTCGGCAAACGGGGGCCGCGCATGACACCGACCTTTTTCTGACCGGGGGCGGTGGGTGTGACGCAACGGCATCACACCCACCGACACGTCATCCTGCCGTCCCACGCAAGCGAGGTCACCATGAAGTCCCCGGAACTCCCCTCGGCCGGGCGCGCCGACGTACGCATCGTCGCCGCGTCCCCCGAAGCCGCCCGTCAGGTCGCAGAAGCCCTCCGATGTCACTTCGCCGCCACCGAACAGCGCAGCTACCCCGTCGACGACTCGGGCGGAACCCGCCTCCACCTCACCATCGACACCACCCGCACACCGGAGCCGGCGCAGCCCTGGCTGGTATCCAGCCGATCCTCCGGGGACGCCCGCACCCAGGCGGACGAAATCTGAAGCGAAGGCCCGCAGGCTCCGAGTCCGGCGCTGGCACGAGTGGACAGCGATCATGGCAACCCTGCAAGAGCGGAAGCACTACCGCGAAGCGATCATGAAGGCCCTGTACGAGACCACGGAAGGCAATCGCTTCCTCGGCGTCACCGGGGCGAAGCTACGCGACGATCTTCAGATCCCCGAGCGGGATCTGGCCGCCGCATGCGCATATCTGGTGGGCGAAGGGCTCGTCACCGTCGACTGGGAACAAGGAAACACACCCGTAATGGTCACGCTGACGCACCAGGGAATCCGGCTCATGGAAGCCGAAGAGGAGGAACGGGGCTGACGCGAAGCGCATGCTGTTCACCCATCCGGCCGTCAGCGCTCAGGCTCCGCGACGGGTACCGGTGAACCATGGCTGGCACCTTCACCACCCGCACGATCAACATCACGACCGGCTCCACCGAGACCCTGCACGACCTCACGAACGCATGCTCCGTCTTCCTCCGAGAGGTCGCTCACGGGCGAAACGGACTGCTGAACATCTTCACCCCCCACGCGACGTCCGGCCTGGCCGTCATCGAGACCGGCGCGGGCAGCGACAATGATCTGTTGGCGGCCCTCCGCGACCTTCTTCCCGCCGACGACCGCTGGCAAGACCGCCACGGCAGTCCTGACCGCAGCAGCGCCCACATGCTCCCGGCTCTGGTCCCACCACACGCCACGTTGCCCGTAGTCGACGGTGAGCTTGAGCTGGGGACCTCGCAGTCCGTCGTACTCGTGAGCACCGACCGGGACACCCCAGAACGCCATGTCCGGCTGTCTTTCCTGAGCTGACCGCACGACCCTGCCGGTACTCCAGTCGCAGCTCGACGCGCTCGCCGAACGCGGCATCCCCCGGGACCAGATCTTCGCCGAGAAGATCAGCACCCGGGTGCGGGTCCGCCCGCAGTTCCAGGCCGCGCTCGCGTGCGCCCGGGAGATCAAGGCCCATGCCCCGCACTGTCGGGTGATTTTCGCGGTGAACGAGATGAAGAGAACTGGGGCGGGACGCCGCGGAGCTGACCGCCACGGCGCCTCCAGCGTCGTCCGCAGGGCGTCGACCGCCTCCCCGCCGATCCGCTCGGCGAACTGCTCCTCCAGCCGTTTCCTGCGCCATCGGCCGAGACGGGGCCTGCCCGCGCCAATGCCCACGGTCACCTGCGCCGCGTACGCGACCTCACTCGCTTGCTCCACGGGCGTCTGGCACTCCTAGGTGCATTGATCACGCGTCGGGGAGTGGTGCTCGAACCCAGTGGTCACGGCTGCGGTCTTCGGTCAGCGTCGTCCGACGTCCTGGCCGATGAGGCGAAGCAGCTCACCGTCCCGGTCGGGTCCGCCATGGGGTGGGTCGACGAGCAACGAAAGAAGAACCAGGTCAAGCGACGTTTTCTCGCTGGAGTACTGCCTACTGGAGTACTAGCGGTGGTGGGGTGGTGGCGGGATGGTGGCGGTGCTGGGTGCGGTCTCCGGCCAGACCAGCAGGACGGGGCAGGGGGCGTGGTCGACGATGAAGCGGCTGGCGGGAGCCAGGCTGCGGGGGCCGAGGTGGGTGCGGTCGCCGTCGCGGGCGAGGATGAGCAGGTCGGCGCCTTCTGCGGCGGCCACGACCTCCCGTTCGACGCGGCCCGAGCGTTCCTGCCGGCTAGAGGGGCGTCCCAGGCGCGCGGCCGCGCTGGCCAGGAGCTGTTCGGCGGAGGCGGCGGCGAGGTGTTCCACGGCGGTGCCCGGGTCGCGGTCGGGGCGTGATCGGCCCAGCAGTCCGGCGTAGGCGCCGTGCGCGGCGTCCGGCACCTCGTGGCCGGTGACGTGGAGCAGCACCATGTCGGCGTCCGCGGGCGTGTGGGTGCGCGCGGCGTCGACGCAGGCGGGCCAGGTGCCCTCCACGATCCAGACGATGACGGTCACGGTGTTCAGCCTCCGATCGCTTGGAGTGAGGTCCACAGTGCCACCACGGCGAACAGCAGGGTGGCCGGTACGGCGAGCAGGCCGAGTCGGGTGAACTCGCCCAGGGCCACGTCGGTGTCGTGTTCGCGCACGATCCTTCGCCACAGCAGGGTGGCCAGCGAGCCGGCGTAGGTGAGGTTCGGGCCGATGTTGACGCCGAGGAGGACGGCCAGGACGGCGCCGGGGCCGGTGGGGGCGGTCAGGGGGAGCAGGACCAGGACGGCGGGCAGGTTGTTGATGATGTTGGCCAGTACGGCTGCCAGTGCCGCGATGGCGAGGAGGGCCGGAAGGCTTGTGCCGCCGGGTACCAGGTGGCCCAGCGCGTTGGCGAGTCCGTTGTCGACCACGGCCCGGACCACGATGCCCAGGGCCAGGACGAAGGCGCAGAACGGCAGGGCCGCGGCCCGGACGATCGCGGTGGGGGTGGTGCGGCGCTGGGCCAGCGCGCGGGCTGCCAGAACGGCCGCGCCCGCGGCTGCCGCCCAGGCCGGGTTGATGCCGACCGCCGAGGTCAAAACGAAGCCCGCAAGGGTGCCTGCCACTGTCACCAGGGCGAACAGCGGCAGTTCGCGGGGTTCGTCGGTGGGCGGGGTCTGGGCGCCGGCGTCCAGGTCGGTGGCGAAGAAGCGGCGGATGACCAGGTACTCGGCACCGATGGCGACCAGCCAGGGTAGTGCCATCAGGGCGGCGAAACGGGTGAAGCTCAGGCCGCTGGCGGCGAACGCCAGCAGGTTGGTGAGGTTGGAGACAGGCAGCAGCAGCGAGGCGGTGTTGGAGAGGTGGGTGCAGGCGTACACGTGCGGTTTGGCGCGGGCGCCCAGCCGGGCGGCGGTGGCGAACACCACCGGGGTCAGCAGCACCACCGTGGCGTCCAGGCTGAGCACCGCGGTGATCAGCGAGGCGATCACGAACACCAGCACCAGCAGACGACGGGGGCGGCCGGCCGCCCTGCGGGCCATCCAGGCACCGCAGGCGTGGAACAGCCCCTCGTCATCGCACAGCTGGGCCAGGACCAGGACGGCCGCGAGGAAGCCGATCACCGGGCCCAGCCGGGCGGCCTCGGTCGCCGCGTGGTCGAGGGAGATCGCACCGGTGGCGATGACCACTCCCGCGGCGGGGACGGCCACGACCGCCTCCGGCCAGCCCCACGGCCGGATCACCGCGCACGCCAGCACCGCCAGGAGCAGGGCGACAGAGAGGGCTTCTGCGAGTGAGGCGTTCAGGGTCGGAACCTTTCGGAGGATGCCGGCGTAGCGGAAGGACGCGCCGGATCGGCGGCGAAGGGCGTCGAGTACGCCGCGTTCGTGGGGCGCACCGCAATCCCAGGAAGTAGTAGAATATTAAACTAGTGGGGCTCGCCCTGTGGCCCGGTGTCGTTCGCGCCGGGGAGCTTGGCGTCGTCGGTGGAGTTCATTGGGAGCCTCACACAGACCTCGGAGGGCACCCGATCAGCATCAACGACCGGGACTCCGGCGGCAGCGCTCTGAGCGCCTGGCCACTTCGGCCGCCGACGGATGCCGCCCTCGCGCCGCGGTGGCGCTTCACCTCTGCGTCTGCGGACCGGCCGTGACGGGTCTTGCCGACCCTCGAATATGGCGTTGACGGTTGCGAGCCCCGATCCGGGCGGGGTGCGGTGGGGAATGCGGTGACCCGGGCCGGGTGATGTTGCCTGCGTCGCAGGCCGCGACAGGCGTCGCCTCCGGCGCGGCCTGCGAGTTCGCCGCCGCAGCAGCGCGGGCGAAAGCTGGAGGTGTCACCGCCGCCGCGGCCGCACGCGCCCGACACGCCTTCGAACTGATCGAGGATGGGCTACGAAGGCGTGCCGCGAGGTGAGCAAATCATGGAGACCGTGTGAATGTGGCCAACTTGATGTCCGCATGCACGCGCGTAGACGTCGCGGACGCCGAGGCACGGGATGCGCGCGCCTGCCGTGCCGAGTGGGTCGCAAGTGACTGAAAATTAAACTAGTGATCGACAGGCGCACTACGGTTGCGGCGGTTGCTGTTCCACCGAGAGGAAACCCCTCATGACCGCCGCCGACAGCGCACCGAGTACGGCCCGCATCCTCACCGGCTACCGCCCGGAGGACGGCTTCGTGGCCGTGGAGCTGAATCCGCCCCCCGCCGAGTACGTCTGGCACGACGAAGACGCCGAGCAGCAAGAGGAGCGGTACGGCCCGGGCGTGGGATACCACCAATGGTTGGCCGTCGAAGCGCAGAGCGGTGCGGTCTGGTTCGGTGACGTCGACTGGCGGGCTTCGCGCGAGCACCTGGACAGCCAGCTCCCCGGCGTACCGCGCAGGGCACTCGGCGACGGGACGCTGCCGGCCCCCGGCGTTCTCGTGTACCTGCTGACCCACCTTGCGCACGACGAGCAGCGCGGCTACTCCTGGCGCTTCTTCACCGCTGAGGAGCTGCATGCGCTCGCGCGGCGCATACTGCCCGCCGTACAGCGGCTCGTGGACTCGATACACCGTACGGGGCCGGCCGGCGAACTGGAGTGGTCCGCCGAGGCCGCCACCGCCTGGGACGACATCGAGCAGGCCGCCACCTACACCTTCGCTCCCTCCGGAGAGGTCGTCTGGCCCAGGCTCCGGACGAGCCCGGTCCCCACATGGCGGGTCGAGGTCAGCGCGTTCCTCGCGAGCAACCCCGACTTGTGCGACCCGTCCTGGGGAACGGCCACCGACGCGGAACTGGAGGCTTACGCCGACTACCGGCCCGACTCGGGCTACGGCGGTGTCCCGGGGCGGATATGCCGCGCCGCCGACCGGCAGATCGAAGACGGTTTCACCTTCTACGGCCACCGCGCCGCCCTGTACGCCTACCGCGCCCAGGCGTGCGGCGACCGTACTCCTACGGAGGCCCGCCTCTGGCTGGAGACGACGGAGGCCGGCAGGGACACCTGGGAGGCTGCCAAGCCTCCCGGAGCCACCCTCGCCGATGTGCCGGACTGCGTGCTGGCGGCCCTGGCGGAACGCTTCCAGAGCGCTGCACACGAGGAGGGATTGGTGCTGACGGGCCTGTCCGCCCATCTGCAGCAGTTGCGCGCCGACGAACGGGCCGCCGTCGACCGGCGGCTTGTCTACGAAGGCGAGGAGGTCGAACGCCTCGAAGGCATGCTCAAGGACTTCCGCGCCGCGCGGAACCGCACCGTGACCCGGATCCTGGCCTGGGCCGACGGTCGCGACGACGCGGAGATAGCCCGCCTGGCCTCCATGTCCCATGACTACGTCCGTGACTGGCGGGACCGCCTGACCACCGAACAGGCCACGGCGACGCCTTAGGGGCTGTGTGAGGTTGCGATCGCCGCCCTTCGGTTTCGGGCATAGAAGGGGAAGGGCGTAGAACTCCGCGAAGGCCCTGGTCGACGACCGGGGCCTTGTCCGTTGTCCGGGGGCAGTGTCCGGACTCCTCGTGGGCTGCTTCGCGTAACGCTGGTGTCGGCGTGGGGAGTTAGGGGAACCCACAGCCGGCACTTGATGCGTCCGAGGTGAGTGAGGGCGCTGAGGTACGGGGTGAACTCTCTTTGGTTGGCGACGGCTTGGTGAACCTCGGACGTTGGGGTTGGCATGGCGGTCGGAGAGGAACGCGATGACGGACCGTGCCGCGATCGCCGCGCAGGAGTGCGTGCTGGAGATCCGGGGCCGGGAGCGGTCGGGTGGGATCGCGGCCTTGTGAGTTCGGCGCAGTCCACGCGGCGCACGCGGCGGTGGACGGCCCGCCGGTCGTCGGTGCGCAGCGCCGCGATGGCGATCGGGGGCGTTCGGCCGTAGCGCGCGTTGAGGCCGGCTGTGGGGAAGTCGGCGTGAGGGCGGTGGAGTTGGCGTGCAGATGCGGGCGGGCGTCGGGGCGTCGCTTCGCGTTCCGTGATCAACGGCACACATACTGCGCGGTAACAAGCGCCGGGTGGCGGGCCTAGAGTGTGCGCCGTTGGCCGGCTCCGGGCCGGGTGGTCGGTGCGAGGTGGGAGGCAGCGTGCGCTCTCCGAAGGACTTTTTCCGTCCGTTGGCCGTAGGGGCCCCGGAGCCGGTGCGGGAGGTGCCGTTCCGGCCGTCGCGGATGATCCACTTCTTCGATCCGGGCAATCCCCGGATGGCCGCCAAGGTGCCGGACATCGCGCCGGGCGTCGACGTGCTGCTCGGCAACCTGGAGGACGCGGTCGCCGCGGACCGCAAGGAGGCGGCGCGGACCGGGCTGGTCGAGATCGCCCGCGCAACCGACTTCGGCCAGACGCAGCTGTGGACGCGGATCAACAGCCTGGACTCGCCGTGGGCGTTGGACGACCTGCTGACGCTGGTCACCGAGATCGGCGACAAGCTGGACGTGATCATGGTGCCGAAGGTGGAGGGCGCCGAGGACATCCACTACGTCGACCGGCTGGTGGCGCAGTTGGAGGCGAAGGCCGGGGTGCGGCGGCCGATCCTGCTGCACGCCATCCTGGAGACGCCGCGCGGGGTCGCCAACGTGGAGGAGATCGCCGGGGCCAGCCCGCGGATGCAGGGCATGTCGCTGGGGCCGGCGGACCTGGCGGCGAGCCGGCGGATGAAGACGACGCGGGTGGGGGGCGGCCACCCCGGATACCTCGTCCGGGAGGATCCGCTTCCGGGGGCGGCGGACGCGCCGCGGGCGGTGTTCCAGCAGGACCTGTGGCACTACACGATCGCGCGGATGGTGGACGCCTGCGCGGCGCACGGGATCCTGCCGTACTACGGGCCGTTCGGCGACATCAAGGACACCGTGGCGTGCGAGGACCAGTTCCGCAACGCCTTCCTGCTGGGCTGCGTGGGGGCGTGGAGCCTGCACCCGGTGCAGATCGGGATCGCGAAGAAGGTGTTCTCGCCGGCGCCGGCGGAGGTCGCCTGGGCCCGCCGGGTCATCGCGGAGATGGGCGACGGCACCGGTGCGGTGATGATCGACGGGAAGATGCAGGACGACGCCACGGTCAAGCAGTGCCGGGTGGTGGTGGAGCTCGCCGAGGCACTGGTGGCGCGCGACCCCGAGCTGAAGGCGGCGTACGCGGCGGCGAGCGGCGAAGGAACGGAGTAGGGCCATGGGTGCGACGGACGAAGGGCAGGGGGCCGTGCGGGCGCGGCGGTCGGTGCTGTACATGCCGGGCGCCAACGAGCGGGCGCTGGAGAAGGCCCGGGCGCTGCCGGCGGACGGCCTGATCCTGGATCTGGAGGACGCGGTCGCCCCGGACGCCAAGGAGGCGGCGCGGGAGCGGGTCGCGGCGGCGGTGGCGTCGGGCGCGTACGGCCGCCGGGAGGTGACGATCCGGGTCAACGGGCCGGGCACCCCGTGGTTCGCGGACGATCTGCGGGCAGCGGCACAGGCCGGTCCGGACGCGGTGGTGGTGCCGAAGGTGGAGTCCGCGCAGACCGTGCGGGAGGTCGAGCGGCGGCTGGAGGAGGCCGGTGCCCCGGACCACACCGCGATCTGGGCGATGGTGGAGACGCCCCGGGCGATGCTGGACGCCCGTGCGGTGGCCGGGGCGAGCGAGCGGCTGACGGTGCTGGTGATGGGCACCAACGACCTGGCGAAGGAGCTGCACGCCGCGCATGTGCCGGGTCGGGCGCCGCTGCTGACGGGGCTGTCGCTGGCGCTGCTGGCGGCTCGCGAGGCCGGCAAGGCGATCCTGGACGGGGTGTTCAACGACGTCCGGGACCTGGCCGGGTTCGAGGCGGAGTGCGTCCAGGGGCAGCAGTTCGGGTTCGACGGCAAGACGCTGATCCATCCGTCGCAGATCGAGCCGTGCAACCGGGTGTTCGCGCCGGCCGAGGCGGAGGTGGCACGGGCGCGGAAGATCATCGACGCGTTCGAGGCCGCGGGCCGGGAGGGCCGCGGGGTGGTCACGGTGGACGGCCGGATGGTGGAGAACCTGCACGTGGAGGAGGCGCGGCGGGTGCTGGCGCTGGCCGCGGCGGTGGCCGGCGCACAGGAGTAGCGCGGCATCGGGTGCGGTCGGCAGCAGGTGTTGCGGTCGGCGCCGGGTGCGGTCGGCGCCGGGTGCGGTCGGCGCCGTTCAGGCCGGGCGCAGGGTCAGGACGGGGGCCGGGTCGGTGGTGAGGGCGCCGGGGGCGAAGCCGCCGGCGAGGCGGTCGAAGAGGGCGCCGAGCCAGCGGGCGTCCTCGGCCGAGGCGTGCCGCAGCCGCATCCGGTGGGCCTGGAAGGGGACGATCCGCAGCTCCTGGAGGCGGCCGGTGCCGGGCTCCAGGGCCGCGAGATAGAGCGGGCGCAGGTCGTCGCGGTAGCGCTCGTAGCCGGTGATGCCCTCGTAGTCGTCGATGAAGTCACCGCATCCGTGGAGGATCAGCTTTCCCTGGTAGACCTCCACCGGGCGCGGGTGGTGCGAGGAATGGCCGTGGACGAGATCCACGCCGGCGTCGATCAGGGCGTGCGCACAGGCGGTCTGCGCACGGGGGACGCCGTAGCCCCAGTTGGAGCCCCAGTGCACCGACACCATGGCCAGGTCGCCGATCCGCTTCCGGGCGCGCAGCTGGGCGGCCACCGCGGCGGCGGTGGCCGGCGTGGGGCCGTCCGCCCAGTGGACGCCGCTGTGCCGGGCGGTCGCGGCCCAGGTGCGCGGGATACCGCTGGAGGGCATGCCGAGGGCGAGTACGAGCAGGCGGTGGCCGCCGGGAAGACGGACCACCGCGGGCCGGCGGGCCGCCTCGGCGTCGGCGCCCGCACCCACCGAGCGCAGGCCGGCGGCGGCCAGGCCCCGCAGCGTCTCGGCCAGCCCCTCGCGGCCGAAGTCCAGGACGTGGTTGTTGGACAGCACGCAGACGTCGGGGCGGGCGGCGACCAGGCAGGGGAGGTTCGCTGGGTGCATCCGGTAGTGGATCTCCCGACCGGGGGCGAAGGTGCCGCGCCGGGTGACGGAGGTCTCCAGGTTGAGCACCCGGGCGTCGGGCTCGGCGGCGTCGAGCGCAGCCAGGGCATCGCCCCAGGGGTAGCGGAAGGCGACGGGGTGGTGGACCGGGCCGTTGGCCGACTCGGCCAGGCCGACATAGATCCGGGCGTCCTGGACGTAGGGTTCGCGCAGCTCGGGGTCGCCGGGGAAGGGCAGGATCTGGTCGACTCCGCGGCCGAGCATCACATCGCCGCAGAGTGCGAGCGTGACGGGTTCAGCGGTCATCGACGCGCACCGGCTTCCTTTTCCCAGGTTAGGGGCCGGCCGGCGGGGAGGCCCTGGCGACCGCCTCTGCGGCGTTTCACGTGAAACACCGCGCTTCCCGGGGCTGTGTTTCACGGGCCGTGCGGCACATGGACGGCGGCGCGTCCCTCGCCGGCGTCCGGTCCGAAGCGGCGGCGGTAGCCGGACGGGGTCAGACCGGTCTCGCGGCGCATCAGGGTGCGCAGATGGGTCGCGGTGCCCAGGCCGCTGCGGCGGGCGACCACGTCCAGGCGGGTCTCGCCGCGTTCGATCAACCGGCAGGCCAGGGCGATCCGTTCGCCGGTGAGCCAGGCCAGCGGGGTGATGCCCAACTGGGCTCGGAAGCGGCGGTGCAGGGTCGCCGGGCTGACCGCGGCGCGGGCGGCCAGGTCGGGCACCGTGAGCGGGGCGTCGAGGCGTTCCTGGGCCCAGGCCAGGAGCGGGGCGAGTGAGACGTCCGGTATGCGGGGGACGGGGCGCTCCACGAACTGCCGCTGGCCGCCGTCCCGGTGGGCGGCGAAGACCAGCCGGCGGCTGACCACGTTGGCGATCTCCGCACCGTGGTCGCGACGGACCACGTGCAGCCCCAGGTCGAGCGCGGCGGCGCTGCCGGCCGCGGTGAGGATGTCGCCGTCGTCCACGAACAGCACATCGGGTTCCAGGTGGACGTCGGGGAAGCGGATCCGGAAGGCATCGGCCCACTGCCAGTGGGTGGTGGCCCGGCGGCCGTCGAGAACGCCCGCCTCGGCGAGGGTGAAGGCGCCCGTGCAGAAACTGATCAGCCGCGCGCCACGGGCCCGGGCGCGGCGGACGGCGTCGAGCAGGGCGGGCCGGCGGGGCACGTCGACATCGGGCCGGTGGGGGACGATCACGGTGTCCGCACTGTCGGCCGCCGTCAGGTCGGCGACGCCGGTGAGGGTGAAGAAGCCGTCCCGCATCACGGTCAGCGGCTCCGGCGCGCAGAGGGTGAAGTCGTAGAGCGGACGGTCTATCTCGGGGCGCTGAAGTCCGAACACCTCGATCGCGCAGCCGAGTTCGAAGGGGTTGGTGTTCTCGTCGACGATGGCGACGACGCGGTGCGGGCGAGCGCGGCGGTTCGCGGCGCGGCCCGGTATTCGGTTCGGCATCCGGTTCGGTATTCGGCCCGGTATCCGGTTCGGTTGCGAGGATCGTTGCGGCATATGCGATTCCTAGCACTCACACCGCGCGAGTGGGGCGGACCAGGATCGGATCATGAACACACAACCGCACCAGCCCCTGGAGCTCGGCGCCGCGCTGGCCTCCTTCGACGCCCTGTGGAGCCCCCGGATCGTCACCCAGGTCAACGACTACGACGTCCGGGTCGCCAAGGTCGCCGGCGAGCACCTGTGGCACGCCCACGACGACACCGACGAGTTCTTCCTGGTACTGGAGGGAGAGCTGTTCCTCGCACTGCGGGAGGCGGCCGGGGAGCGCACCGTCCGACTCCCCAAGGGCGCCGTGTTCACCGTCCCGCGGGGCACCGAGCACAAGCCGTCGGCCCCATCCGGCGCCTCGCTGCTGCTCTTCGAGCCCACCGGGACGTCCACCGTCGGCGACCGGCACGAGGACGTCCCCGACCACGTGGACGTGACCACGGGGCACGCACTGGGGTGAGGAGCGGGCCCGAAGGCGCGCACGGGGCCGGGTCGCCTCCGCACGACCCGGCCCCCGCGCCTCACCCGGCGCAGTACACGTCCTGCCGCGGCCGTCGGCCGTCCCGCAGGAACCCGGTCACCGCCCGGTTCCCGCACGCGTTGCCGTTCGCCAGGTACGCGCCGTGCCCGCCGTGGTCGACGGTCATCATGCGGGCCCGCCGCCCGAGCGCCGCCCGCATCTTCTTGGTACCGAAGTACGGCGTCGCCGGGTCACGGAGGTTCTGGATCGTCATGATGTCGGCCGGTCCCCGGTCGGTGATCCGGACAGGCGGGTCGGCCGGCCGGTCCTTCCAGAACGCGCAGGGCGTGATGTTCGACGGCTTCGGCGCCGGTCCAGCTCCGCGATGCCGCCGTCCGCCGCCGGCCAGGACCGCAGCGTCACCAACTCCCGGTCCCCGGCGGCCAGTCCGCAGCCGGCCCGCGCGCTGCCGCCCACCCCGCGCGGGTCGAAGCCGACCAGGTCGTAGGCGCCGGCCAGCTGCTGCCGCAGCGGCACCGGCAGTTCGGCGCACTCCTGTCCCGCCGGCCCGCCGGCGCGCTCACAGGACCGCCAGGTGAGTCGGGGCGCCGCCCCGCCGGCCCTCGTCCGCCGCCCGGGCGCCCGGCGCCACGGCGCTCACCGTCACCGCGACCATCGCCCCCGACAGCCCCAGCAGCACCAACCTCTGGGCCTTGAGACCCCTGTAACCCGTCATGTTTCCGTGCTCGTTGGCGTACTCGCCGCCCGCCCATCCGGCGGTCCGCCCACTCCTGGTGGGGTTTTCCCCCGCCTCGATCACCCGCCTCGGCCACCCGCCCGGGGCCGGCCGGGCGCCGGCGGGCTATTGGGCCACCCGGCTGAATATGGCCCGCGAGGGTTTGGCTCCCTGCGGGTTGTCGACAGCGCCGGCGGACAACCGCAGCACGATACGTCTGGGTTCAGCAGGCTGATCAGGCAAGGAGCGTCGTGAAAAGACTAGTGCAGGCGGGAACCGTCGCCGGGGCGTGCGGACTGGTGTTGTTCAGCACCGGGATCGCGCAGGCGCAGACCCTTCCGGACGATTCCCTGCTGTCCGCGGTGGCAGGCGCCGACCTCGGAACCGTCACCGGCATGATTTCCGGCGTGATGTGCAACAACCGCCTCGCCGACTTCAATTACAAGTCGCCGGCCACGAAGTCGCCGCACCCGTGCGTCAACGGGCCGGTCCGCAGCGGCAACAACAAGAACAGCAACAACTTCCTCAACCGCGGCAACCCCGTGGACAGCGGAAACATCGAGACCGCGAGCGGCTCGACCAACAGCCTCAACTCCGCGACGGGTTCGGAGAGCGGCAGCCGTAACGACACCTCCCGGATCCTCAAGATCCTTCACTGAGCCGTTCCGCTATCCGACAACAACACCTCAGGCCCCTGTTCTCCCGGGGCCTGAGGTGTTTTTGCGGCGCTGTGCCGTCAGCTCACAGGTGCAGACTGCCGCCCTGGCCAAGGTGCTGCTGGTGGTTGCCGCTGCCGGACTGGCTACCGTTCGCGGTGGAACCGGAGTTGTTGGCTCCGGCGCTGTTCGTGGGGCTTCCGCTGGAGGAGGGGTTCCCGTCGATCCGTACGTTCTCCGCGTTCTTGATGTTGCCGCTGTTCACCGGACCGTTGATGCAGAAACGCGCCCGGCCCTCGCAGCTGAACGAGGCGATGAATTTGTTGACGGTGTCACCGTTCGCGTTGAACGGACCGTCCCCCCAGGCATCCCAGGCCATGGCCGGCGACGCACCGCCACCCACCAGGAGCAGGCCGAAAAGACCCGCAACAGCCATCTTCTTGGGACTCGTTCTCTTCACAGTGTGGTCCTGCCCCTCGCGGTTGATAAACCCGCGGCCTTGCCTACCGGCAGTCCCCACATCGACCAAGCCTGGACAACGGCCGGTCTTCCGCTTTCACCCTGACCGACCACTGGATTCACCGTGACGGCCCCCCGATTGCGTCACCCCGTTCGCGTCACCCCCGCAGACGCAGGTTCTGCCCGGGGAAAATATGGTCCGGCCCGCGGCTCAGCCGCTCTTTGTTGAGGGAGTAGAGGGAGGAGGGGCCGCCGGGGGTGCGCGCACGGCGGGCGATGGCCGCGAGGCAGTCGCCGGGGCGGACGGTGTAGGCGTCGGCGGGGGCCGCGACGGTGTGGGAGACGGGGCGGACGCGCAGGAGGGCGCGGTCGGACGACGAGCTGCCCAGCCGGCCGCAGTTGGGCCAGGGGGCCAGACCGCGGTCCTGGGCGATCCGCTCGCCGATGGCGATCTGCTCGTCGCGGGTGGCGAGGTCGGCGCGGGCGGCATAGCGGACGCCGCCGTAGGCCCGCCAGGTGGCCGGGGAGATCTGGAGGCCGCCGTGGTAGCCGTTGCCGGTGTTGGCCTGCCAGTCGCCGCTGCTCTCGCAGGCGGCGATCTGGTCCCAGTCGGTGCCGGACGGCGGCGGCGGGCCGGCGAACGCGGGGCCCGCCGCAACCACCAGCAGCAGGAGGCAGAGCAGGCCCAGCGGTGTGGACGGGGTCGATCCGGCGGCGCGGCCGGCGAGCGGCGACGGCATGGCACTTCCTCCTGCATGCTCCAGCGGCGTCGCGGCGTCGTGCGCGCCACGACTGAGGGGCAGGCACCAGGAAACCCGCCGACGTGGCACACGGCAGTTCCAGGTGGGCCGAGGGGATGGCTTTTTCACCCGGGCGGGTCCCTGGCCGGGGGCGACGCGCGGAGCGTACGGCCAATTCCGGCCGCACGGCCGGGTATTCCCTGCCGGCGCCGGGGCGCGGCGTACAGAGAAAGTGGCAGACGGCGCCGGACCAAGTGCCTACCTGCGGATGATCCTTGCACCCGAGCGGGGCGGCAGGCTGGTGAGGTCAACCAACTCCGGCTCTGCGACGAGGGACGAGGAAATTCATGAAGGGCATTGTCGCCGGAATTCTGCTGGCGATCGTCGGCGTCATCCTGTGGCTCACCACCGAGCGAATAGAGACACCGGTGATCTCGCTGCACAAGGCCGGGCTCGTCCTGGCGATCGTCGGCGGGGCGGAAGCGCTGTTCGCCCTCATGGGTTTGGGAAAGAAGGAAAGCGAATAGGGCCGCCGCACGGCGCCGCGGGCCCGCCGAACCGCTCCGAACAGGGAATATCCCGATAAGTCGGTTCGGGTGGGCGTCAGTTCCGCATTTCGTAGAGTCCGGCCAGCCGTTCCCGGGCCCGATCGGCGTGCCGGTACGCCTGCGCCCGCCGGAACAGCTCGGCGGAATACCGGAAGTGCCCGGCCGCCCTTTCCCGGTCCCCCAGCCGCGCGCAGGCCGCCGCGATCTCGGAGAGCGCGGCGGCCTTCTCGTGGCACCGTCCGGAATCGGGCAGCGCGGACAGTTGCTCGCCCAGCACCCACACCCGGTCACGGTCGCCCGCGGATTCCGCGCAGACCGCCTCGGCGGTCCTCAGCCAGAGCGGGAAGTCCGCTTCCCGCGCCACCGAGGCGACGACCAGTCCGCGCTCCACGATGCTCCGCGCGGCCGTCGGCTCGCCGCGGTCGAGCAGCAGCAGCGCATGACGGCCGTTGACGGCCTCCCAGAGCCGGAAGCCGGCCGCGGGGGTGACCCGGCGCGCGGTCTCGGCCAGCAGCCCGGCCGCCCGGTCGGTCTCGCCGCGGTCCCACAGATCGAGCGCCCGGTACAGGGCGATCCCGGCCCGGGGCCCCGGCAGCACCCCGTCCGCCGGGCACTCCTGGGGGCCGGTGCCGGCCTCCAGCGCCCAGTGGGCACAGCCGCTCCAGTAGGCGCAGCGGGTCAGCGCGTCGAGCAGGTACCAGGAGTGGAAGGCACCCGTGGGCGCCTGGGCGTCGGCCGCCTCCAGGGAACCGGTGAGCGCGTAGCGCAACCCGTCCTGCACCCGGCCGGCGGCTTCCAGCAGGTCGGCCAGGGCGATCAGGCCGCGCAGCCGGGCCTCCGCGTGCGGGACGGGGGCGAGCGCGTCCAGCATGCGCAGCAGGACGGCCGCCCCTTCGTCGGCGCGGCCCAGCGCGCCCAGAATTTCCGCGATGGCGAGCTGGGACTCGGTGTACACGTCGTCGGGGCGACCGACCGGTTCGGTCCCGACCAGCGAACGGAATTCCCGCAGTGCCCCTTCGGGATCGCCGCCCTCCCAGCGGCGACGGGCCGCGACCAATCGACCGACCAGGTCGCGGCGGCGGACGCGGCCGGTGGATTCCGGCCGCTCGGCCACGCCGGATATGTCCGCCGTGCCGACGCCGAGTCGCGCGGCCAGGATCTTGAGGGCGCGGCCACTGGGAATACGCTTGCCACGCTCGACAAGGGAGATGTAGCTGGCGGAAACGTCGGCCCCGGCGAGTTCGTGCTGGGTCATTCCCGCGCTGACCCGGAGCTCCTTGATTCGCCGCCCGGTGTCCACCGGCTCAGGCATGCGACAAACCCCTCGGATTGCGAACAGTTGAGGACTCCGGCCGGATCTCCACGTCGCCGAGTCGCAAGGAATGCGCGCACCTTACCAAGCAGTCAACAGGAAGTCGATACGGATTCCGTCGCCTCCGCCGGACCGCACGCCGCCGCCGAACAACCCTTTTTCCATTGGTGTCCGGATTACCAAGCGCGGGGGAAGACCAGGGAATAACCTCGCACCTCATCGAAAATACCGGCTGGCCGGTCGAATAAGCCCCCGGGCATGCCAATGCGCCGTCCATTCCCGGACGGCTACGTCTACGAGAAACGCGACACGGTCGCGCCGCCACCCCCGAAGTGCCGCACGGCGGCGGGCTTCTGCCGCCCGACGTGCGGTGCCATGTGACCCGTCGCGACGACACGGTCGCCTGCCCGGCGCGCTCGGCGCCGTCGCGGTGCGCTCCACGGTCGACTCGGCCGGCGAGGCTCCGCTCGCCCGGCGCCGGGACCGATCCCGGTCGCGGAGTCCGAACGGCCTTCCGCCGTACGCCGTTTCACGTGAAACCCGCGGATTCCGGCCGTCTACCGGTTCCTGCGGCGGCCTCTCGTGTCCGGCCGGCGGGTCTCGTCCCGTCGTCCCGTCGACGTCGAACGCAACGTCACATCAAAGTCTGTGGGTACTGCCGTGGCTATTTCTGTGGGTACTGCTGTCGGTACTGCCGTGGGTGCCGCTGCGAGTGCTTCTGCGGCTGCCGCCGTGGGTGTCGCGGTCGGTATCGCTGCGGGTGCTGCACGAGCGCCGCCCGGCAACTGCCGTGGTCGCCGCGTCGGATTCCGCTTCGGATAGCGCTTCAGGTGCTGCTGTCGTGGATGCTGCCGCGGGTCCTGGCTCAGGCCCTGCGTCGACCCCTGCTCCCGCGCCTGCTCCTGTGCTCAGTCGTGTGCGTCCCGACGCCTGCTGGTGATGCCGGTACCGGCGGGTGCGAACGGGTGCGGCGGGTCGGTCGACCTGGTGCCGCCGGTGTACCGCAGCGGGCGGTGCGATGCGTCGTGAAGTCGACGCACAGACGCGCGGAGGCGGCTCAGGCGGCACGGGCGGTGGTGTGCTCGCGGCGACGGGCCGCCGGAATGGCCGCGGAGAGCGGGGCGGTGGCGAAGTACGCCTCGGCGCCGTACGACGTGGCACGGAGCGCCCGGGAACCGGTGATGCGGCCGACGCGGGAGGTGGGGGAGGCACCGTGGGCCTCGGCGCGGATGCGCTGCTTGAGGGTGGGCGGCAGCATCGGCAGCGGGATCCGGCAGCGGACGGACCCCTCCTGGCCGTACCGGGGCGCGGGGCGCGCGGCGGGCACGAAGGGCCTGGCCGCCTGCACGGCAGGGGGCAGTGGTCCCGGATCGTGACCGGGTTCGGCGCCGTCCAGCGCCTCGGGGCCGTCCGTGCCCGGGGCGGCGCTGCCCAGGGTCCGCTCGTAGAGCGCGGCGTCCCGGCGGGCCGCGGACGCGGCGGGGGAGACGCCCAGTGATGCCAGCAGTCTGCCGAGGACGGCCAGGCAGGCCGCCCAGAACTTCATGACCTTGGTCGCAGCCATGATTCCTCACTTTCGGTGGGGACCCCGGGGAGGGATCCACGCGTTCCTTCTGTTGCGTTTTCTTATGATGAGTACGCAATGGGAGGATTCACGGACCGACGCCCCCGGATCGGCGTTCTTCCGATGAACACCACCCGTCCGCCGTAACGGCAGCCGGAAAGCCCCAGGCCGTGGGGAGATCGGGGCATGCCGAGCGGCCCGGTCGGGGCCGTTGCGGGGGCGGTGGAGCGGGGTCTGCGGATGCGCGCATCGGACTCCCGGGGTATGCCGGTGTTCGACGGTGCGGCGCCGGACGCGGCCGGCCGTGCGGCATGTGAGGTGGCGTCAGCGCGCGGTCAGGCCGGTGTCGGCGTCCCGGTCCGCGCCATCTCCGCCATCGCCCGGACCGCGTCGGGCTCCGGGGTCGCCGGCGGCAGGATCAGCAGGTCCCAGCGGCCGTGACCGGCGGAGACCAGGCAGACGGTGTCGGGGCCGGGGCGGTTGGCGGTGTGGCGCAGCCGGACGACGTGGCCGGCGACGAGGATCCGGCCGGGCAGCGCGGCCCAGCCGGGGCCGTTCACCGTGGCATGGGTGATCCGCGGCCAGTCGAAGGGCAACGCGGCCAGCAGTTCGGGGAGTTCGGAGACCAGGTCGGTGGAGTGCGGCCACCACACCCCGTCGATCCGTCGGGCCACCTCACCGTGCGGGGCGATGGCCAGCCGGGCCACCGGCGGTGGCGCGTGGTGCCGCGCGGAGCGGGGGCGCGGGGAGCGGCCCTCGGGGGCGGTGGTCATACGGCGCTCCTGACGCAACGGGTGGCGACCGCGACGACCGCGGGCGCCGGGGGCGGAAGGGGCCGGGGAGAGCCTGTCGTTGCGGGGCCGTGGTCGGGCGACGGGCGGGCGGGGCCGGTGGCCGGGGTGCTCACCGGTCGTCGCCCGGCTCCCGGGAAGGCGGCGGTCCCGTGGTGCGCGTCCCGGGGCCGGCACCGTGCGCGTGCTTGTGCAGCCGCTGCTGGAACGACTCCTTCATGTGCGCGTACCGGTGCGGGGTGGGACGACCGACCGTCTGGGCGTTGACCCTGATGAGGAACAGCACGCCCATCGCGATCAGGGCCAGCAGCACGAGCACGGACAAGAAGGTCTGCATGGCGCTCACCCGCATACTCCCGGGCGTCCCGTATGCCGGCATCCCGGGCGATCTCGGAAACTCTTCGCTCTCTGGTGGTTTCTCCACCGTACTCCGCACTCTGCGGGCATATCGCGCCAAAGCTGGCCATGACGACAGGGGGCGGCATCCGCACACCTTCTACAGGGCTGTAGATTTTACTTCCGCATGACCAAACTCATGCCTGAAGCATGCCCAGGACCCGCCCTCCGCATGCTCACCGCACGACCAGCCGAGGAGATTCACGTGGCACTGTGGGACCGGATCAAGGACTCCGCGCAGACGATGCAGAACCAGCTCGTCGCCAAGAAGAACGACCTCAAGAGCGGCGCCTTCCGCGACGCGAGCATGGCGATGTGCGCCCTGGTGGCCGCCGCGGACGGGGTCGTCGACCCGTCCGAGCGGCGACGGGTGGCGCAGCTGATCGCCACCAACGAGGTGCTGCAGAACTTCCCGGCCGAGGACCTCCGGGTCCGCTTCGAGGGCTGCCTGGACAAGCTCGCCGCCGACTTCGACTTCGGCAAGGTCGCGCTGATGCAGGAGATCGGGAAGGTGAAGAAGAAGCCGGTGGAGGCGCGGGCGGTGGTCCAGATCGGCATCGTCATCGGCGGCGCGGACGGCGACTTCGACCCGACCGAGCGCGCCGTGGTGCGCGAGGTGTGCTTCGCGCTGGGGATCACTCCGGCCGAGTTCGACGTCTGAGCACGGGCGGAGCGGGCGGGGGAGCGGGGGCCGCGGCGCCCCGCCTCCCCCGGGGCGCGGGCGTCAGACGTTGACGCCGAAGTCCGCCGCGATGCCCGCCAGCCCGGAGGCGTACCCCTGGCCCACGGCGCGGAACTTCCACTCCCCGTTGTGCCGGTAGAGCTCGCCGAAGACCATCGCGGTCTCGGTCGAGGCGTCCTCCGTCAGGTCGTAGCGGGCCAGTTCGGCGCCGCCCTGCTGGTTGACGACGCGGATGTAGGCGTTGCGCACCTGACCGAAGTTCTGGCCGCGGCTCTGCGCGTCGTGGATGGAGACCGGGAAGACGATCTTCGTGATCTCGGCCGGGACGCCGTCCAGCGTGACGTCGACGGTCTCGTCGTCGCCGTCGCCCGCACCGGTCAGGTTGTCGCCGGTGTGCCGCACCGAGCCGTCCGGGCTGGTGAGGTTGTTGTAGAAGACGAAGTGCTGGTCGGAGGCGACCTTGCCGGTGTCGGTGCACAGCAGCGCGCTGGCGTCGAGGTCGTAGTCGGCGCCGGTGGTCGTCCGCACGTCCCAGCCGAGGCCGATCGAGACCGCGGTCAGACCGGGTGCCTCCTTCGTCAGCGAGACGTTGCCGCCCTTGGCCAGCGAGACTCCCATGGCTTCCCTCCAGGTGGTGGCCGGTGCCGGTTGCCGTGGACCGTCTCCGGCGGTGAACTGGTACCCGGCGGAAAAACTACAGGAGTGTAGAAGGAAGCCGTCGGTGAGCGACGCCGACGGGTGCAACCCGCCGGACGGCCCGGAGGCCGCGGCGGTCGCCGCCGTAAAATGCCCCGGCGTCCCCGCCCGTGGGGCGCCCGGCGCGACGGGAGGCGACGACATGGGCGGAACACCCTTCGGCAAGGCCCTCGGCGGAAGCGGGCGGGAGCGGGCCCGACGCGGACAGGGCCAGTTGGAGGCCCAGGTGCTGGCCGCACTGCACCACGCGCCCGGACCGGCCACCGCCGCCTGGGTCCAGGAGCGCCTCGGCGACGATCTCGCCTACACCACGGTGATGACGATCCTGTCCCGGCTGCACGCCAAGGGGGCGGTCACCCGGGAACGCGCCGGCCGGGCCTACGCATGGACCCCCGCGGCCGACGAGGCCGGGCTCGCCGCGCTGCGGATGCGCCGCGTCCTGGACAGCGAACCGGACCGGGACGCCGTGCTGACCAGCTTCGTCTCCGCGCTCTCGGCGCACGACGAGGAAGTGCTGCGCAGCCTTCTGGCCCGCGCCGAGGACGACGACGACGGCGCCCCGGACCCGGCCCCCGGTACGGGCCGCGCGGACGCCTCGGACGAAGCGCGCGGAGGGTGACCGGTGGGCGTCTTCGTCTTCCTGCCGCTCGTCCTTCCGCTGTCCGCCCTGCCGATCGCCCGGCTCGCGGAACAGCACCTCCATCCCCGGGTCACCACCCGCCTGTTGACCCTGCTGGCCGTGGTCCTCGGCGTGTGCAGCACGCTCTGCCTGGGGCTGCTGGTGGTCGTCGGCACGGCCCAACTGCCCGGCAATCCGCTGCCGGACGGCTGGTCGGACCCGGAGGTACGGGCCGCGGTCCCCCACGCCGAGGTGGCCGGCATCGCGGCGATCCTCGTGCTGTCCGCCGCCCTCGTGGTGTGCGGCACCGCGCTGCGCCGCGCCCACCGGATCCGGGAGCGGGCCCACCGCGCGCTGGACGTCCTGCCGTCCGGCGCCGATCCGGCGGTGCTGCCGGACGACGCCCCGTACGCCTACGCGGTGCCCGGCACCCCCGCGCGGCCTGGTCGGCCGGCCCGGCCCGGCCGGATCGCGGTCTCCCGGGGCATGTTGGGCAGCCTGGACGGCGACGAGCGGCGCGCCCTGCTGGCCCACGAGCGCGCGCATCTGCACTGTCGTCACCACCGCTATCTGCTCGCCGTCCGGCTGGCCGGGTGCGTCAACCCACTGCTGCTGCCGCTGCGTTCGGCGGTCGCCTTCAGCGCCGAGCGGTGGGCGGACGAGGAGGCGGCACGGGCGGTGGGCGACCGGCGGCTGACCGCCCGGGCGGTGGGGAAGGCCGCGCTGATCTCGCGGCCCGCGCCGTACCCGGGAGCGGTGCAGTTCGCCTCGCCCGAACCGGGGCCGGTGCCACGGCGGGTGGCGGCGCTGCTCGGTCCGGTGCCGTCGGCGCGCACCTGGCCGCCGGCGCTGACCCCGGCGGGGCTGGCCGCGCTGGTCGCGGCGGCCGGCACGGCGGCCTCCGCGCTCTCCGCACTGAACGCATCGGTCGCTCTGTTCCTCGTTCTGAAGGCAGCGACGCCGTGGTGAGGGCACACTGATCCCGGACTCTCCAGCTCGCCACGCGGCGGATATCTTTTTGTGATCCGGTGCACACCAAACAACTTCTACAGCGTTGTAGAAGTTGCCGGTAGGGTTGCGGCTGACATGCGCAACGGGCGCTGCCGGAGGGGGAGATGGCGACGAGGTGCGGACCCCTGACCTGGGACAACCCGCCTCCAGAGGCGGAGGTGCGATGGGTCTACCAACCGGTAGAGGTCCAATATCCGGACGGCGCCTGGGAATTGGGCCGGATCAGTGCCTGGTGGACGGACGGCGCAGGCGACCAGTGGTGCCTGCTGCGCACCGTCGCCGGCGGCAGCCGTCCCCAGTGGCTCCGCTACGACCCGGAATCCGTACGGCTGCTGCCCACCGAGGGCATCTGACCCACCGGTGCGGGCCGCCGCCCCGCGGCCCCCGGCCGGCCCCGCCGCCCGCCGGCACCGCGCCCTCCCCCGTGACCGCGCACACCTCCACCCAGCAAGACCAGCTCCAGAAGGACCAGAAGGGCCATCGGCGTGCATGACAGGACGACGCACAGGCAGGCGGCCCGGCGGGGCAACGGGAACGGCCGGGGTCCGGCGGAGGAAAGCGGCGAGCGTGCCACGGGCGGCCGCGCCGAGCGGCGGCGGGCCGGCGGTTCCGGCAAGCCCGGGAAGACCCGGATGACCCGGCGCGGCCGGATCGTGGCCTGGACCGGCGGGGTGGTCGGCGTGCTCCTGCTGGGCACGGCCGGGACCGGCGTGTGGGTGTACCAGCACCTCAACGGCAACATCCACGGCGCGGACGTGAACAGCGAACTGGGCGGCGACCGGCCGGTCAACCTCAGCCCCGGCTCCAAGAACATCCTGGTCGTCGGCTCCGACAGCCGGGCCGGCACCGGCGGGAAGTACGGCAGCGGCCTGACCACCATGCAGTCGGACACGCTGATGGTGCTGCACATCTCCGCCGACCACAAATGGGCCACCGCGGTGTCCTTCCCGCGCGACTCCTGGGTGCCGATCCCCGCGTGCGACAAGGGCGACGGCACGCAGTCCGCCCCGCACCACTTCAAGATCAACGAGGCGTACACCATCGGTGGCCTCAGCGGAGACGTCGCCAAGGCGGCGGCGTGCAGCATCAAGACCGTCGAGAAGAACACCGGGCTGCGCATCGACCACTTCGTCTCGGTCGACTTCCAGGGCTTCAAGGGCATGGTCAACGCGCTCGGCGGCATCGAGGTCTGCCCCAAGCACGCCATCCACGACAAGAAGGCCCACCTCGACCTGGAGGCCGGCTGCCAGAACATCCAGGACGAGAAGGCGCTCGGCTACGTCCGCACCCGCTACAGCGTCGGCGACGGCTCCGACCTCGGCCGGATCGGCCGCCAGCAGGAGTTCATGAAGGCGCTGGGCAAGAAGGCGCAGGAGAAACTGACCAGCCCCACCGCTCTCTACGGCTTCCTCGACTCGGCGACCAAGTCGCTGACCACCGACACGGGCCTGGACAGCATCAACGCGCTCACCAGCCTTGCCTCGACGGTCAAGGACATCCCCTCCGACCGCCTCACCTTCCTCACCGTCCCCACCTATCCGCGTGAGGCGGACGTCCCCACCGACAAGGCCAACGTGGTCTGGCAGTATCCGCAGGCCGCCGAGCTGTTCGGCGACCTCGCCCACGACCGGGAGATCGGCGCCGCCGGGAAGCAGAAGTTCGCCGACGCCCAGAAGAACCCGGTGACCGCACGCTCCGTCCGGGTGCGGGTGCTCAACGGCACCGTCACCAAGGGCCTCGCCGCGGACGTCGCCCAGAAGCTGCGGCAGCTCGGCTTCACCGTCGTCTTCACCGACAACGGCCCGAGCACCGACACGACCACGGTCAGCTACCCGCCCGGCCTCAAGACCCAGGCCGAGGTGCTCGCCGGACGGCTGCCCGGCACCAAGACGAAGGAGTCGGCGCAGGCCGTGCCGGGTGCGGTGACGCTCACGGTCGGTCCGGACTTCTCGGCGAAGGCCGGCTGACGCACGCGGACGCCCGGGCGGACGGCGACCGGCCCGCCCGGGCGCGGTATCGCCGTCCCCTCAGGCGTGCAGCCGCTCTACGGGGCGCGCGGTGCGCACCTCGATGTCGTGTGCGGCGCGGCTGAGCAGCTGATGGCTGAGATCCGACAGCGCCCGTGCCACCGCCAACTCGTCCCCGATGGCGGGGACGTTCTCGTCCGTCGGATTGCACCTGGCGGTTCCTGCGCCGACGATCTGTCCGCCCTCCTTGCCGCGCAGCCGGGCCTCGGCCTTCACCTCGCTGCCGGTCTCGACGATGCTGATCTCGGTGTTCCACGTCTTCGTACGCTCACCCGTGCCGGTCACCGGAAGCCTCCTCACACCGCAGGGGAACAGTCCCCCACCACTCAGCCTCGCACCGGCGCCCAGGGGCCGCACCCGGAGGCGCTCCCCCACCGGACCCGGGGGTTAGCCCCATGGTCCGGCGGGTGTCCGGGCCCCTAGAGTCGGTGGCCGTGGGCCCGGAGCGGGCGGCCGGCAGGCCGCGGCACGGGCCCGGACCACGGGGCGACGGGCACCTTCCCGGAGCCGTGAACAGACCGGATTCCAGGGGGATTTCATGCGCAGGCACGTCCGCTTCGTCGGGGCCGTGGCACTGGCCGGGGCCGGGGTACTGGGCCTCGGCGCGTGCGGGCTGGTGGTCGGCGAGACCTTCTCCGACGACGCCACGGTGTCGCAGAAGATCACGTCGGTGCGGGTGGACACGTCCAACGGCGGCGTGACGGTGCGCGGCGGCCAGGGCGGCGACGCGGTGAGCGTGCACCGCAAGGTCACCTACCGGGGCGACCGGCCGACGGGTCCCTCGCACCGGGTCGAGGGCGGGACCCTGGTGCTCGGCGGCTGCGGCGACGAGTGCTCGGTGACCTACACCGTGGACCTGCCCGGCACGGTCCCGGTGACCGGCGAGACCACCAACGGCGCGGTGAACCTGTCCAAGGTGGCCTCCGTGCGGTTGACCACCAGCAACGGGGAGATCGACCTGGACGGGGTGTCCGGCGCGGTGGACGTGCACACCTCCGACGGCGCGATCACCGGCAAGGGCCTGGCGGGCACCGGCATCAAGGCCGAGACCTCCAACGGCGCGATCGACCTCACCACGACGAAGCCGCAGGACGTCCGGGCGAGGACGACCAACGGCGCGGTCACGGTCACCGTGCCGGACGCCCGGTACCAGGTGTCCGCGGAGACCGACAACGGCGCGAAGAAGATCGGCGTCCACAACGACCCGGCCGGGCGGTACCGGCTCGATCTGAACACCAGCAACGGGGGGATCCGCGTCGGGACGACGGGCGGCTGAGCCCACCGGGCCCGTTCGCGAGGGGGCACCATCACGTCGGAAAGCCGCCGGACCGCGGAGTCGGCGGCTGCTGGACTGAGGGAGATCGCAACGGTCGCCTCTCAGGACGGACATCATGACGACCACCGGCAGCACCACGCCCACCGCCTCCCCGGGCCCGCACCGCACGACGGCCCCGCGGGACTCCGGGCCCGCCTCGCCCCCGGCGGGCCGTTCGCCGCTCAAGGGCCGGCTCGCCGTGCTCGCGGTGACCCTGGGCATCTTCACCATCGTCACCACCGAGATCCTGCCGATCGGGCTGCTCACCCGGATCGGGGCCGACTTCGGCGTCTCCGACGGCACGGCGGGGCTGATGATGACGCTCCCCGGCTTCCTCGCCGCGTGCGCCGCGCCGACGGTGACCCTGGCCACCGCCCGGATCGACCGGCGGCTGATGCTCTGCGCCCTCGTCGCCCTGCTGGCACTGGCGAACTTCCTCGCCGCGACCGCGCCGGTCTATGGGCTGGTGCTGCTGTCCCGGGTGCTGGTCGGCGTCGTCATCGGGGGGTTCTGGTCGATCGGGGTCGGGCTCGCCGAGCGGCTGGTGCCGGCGGAGTCGGTCGGCCGGGCCACCGCCGTGATCTTCTCCGCGGTGCCGCTGGGCTCGGTGATCGGGGTGCCCGCCGGGACCTTCCTCGGCGATCTGGCCGGCTGGCGGACCGCCTGCGCCGCGGTCGGTGCGCTGGCGGTGGCGGTGCTGGTGCTGACCGCCCTGGTGGTCCCGGCGCTGCCGGCGGTCCGCGCCACCGGCCCGGCGCTGCTGCGCCGTACCCTGCGCGGGGTGCACACCCGGTTCGCGCTGCTGATGACGTTTCTGATCGTGCTGGCGCACTTCGGCGCCTACACCTATGTGACGCCGTTCCTGGAACGGACCACCCATATCGCGACCGCCGGGACGGTCACGGCGTTCCTGCTGGTCTACGGCCTCGCGGGGGTGGTGGGGAACTTCGCCGGCGGTGCCGTGGTGGCGCGCCGACCGCGCCTCGTCTTCGGGGCCGCGGCCGGGTCGACGGCCCTCGCCACGCTGCTGCTGCCGGTCCTGGGCCGCGAGCCGGCCGGTGCGCTGGCGCTGCTGGTGGTCTGGGGCGTCGCGTACGGGGCGGTGCCGGTGGCCTCGCAGACCTGGTTCGCCAAGGCGGCTCCCGGTGCGCCGGAGGCGGCGTCGGTGCTGTTCACCGCGTCGTTCCAGGCGACGCTGTCGCTCGGCGCGCTGGCCGGCGGGATGGTGGTGGACCGGACGTCGCCCTCGGCGGTGATGACACTGGGCGGGGCGACCGCGGCCCTGGTGGTCCTGGCCGCGTGGCTGCACCGCGCCAAGCAGCCTTCCTGGCCGAGCAGTTGAGGGATCCCGGACCGGACCGGGCGGGGAGGCCGAGGCGGTGTTTCACGTGAAACACCGCCTCTCCTGACTCCTCTTCGCGGCGCCCGGTCCGCCTAGTCCTCGCCCTCCAGCTCGCCCTCGGTCTCCAGGAAGGCTTCGCGCAGCGCCGCCAGCGTCTCGGCGTCCGGCTTCTCCCACATACCGCGGGACTCCGCCTCCAGGAGGCGCTCGGCGATCCCGTGCAGCGCCCAGGGGTTGGCCTCCTGGAGGAACGCGCGGTTCTCCGGATCCAGGACGTAGGTCTGGGCGAGCTTGTCGTACATCCAGTCGGCGACGACCCCGGTGGTGGCGTCGTAGCCGAACAGGTAGTCCACGGTGGCGGCGAGTTCGAAGGCGCCCTTGTAACCGTGGCGGCGCATCGCCTCGATCCAGCGGGGGTTGACGACCCGGGCCCGGAAGACCCGGGAGGTCTCCTCCACCAGCGTTCTGGTGCGGACCGTCTCGGGACGGGTCGAGTCGCCGATGTACGCCTCGGGGGCCTTGCCCTTGAGCGCCTTGACGGTGGCGACCATCCCGCCGTGGTACTGGAAGTAGTCGTCGGAGTCGGCGATGTCGTGCTCGCGGGTGTCGGTGTTCTTGGCGGCCACCGCGATGCGCTTGTAGGCGGTCTCCATCTCCTCCCGGGCCGGGCGGCCCTCCAGCCCCCGCCCGTAGGCGTAGCCGCCCCAGACGGTGTAGACCTCGGCGAGGTCGGCGTCGGTGCGCCAGTCGCGGGAGTCGATGAGCTGGAGCAGTCCCGCGCCGTACGTGCCGGGACGGGAGCCGAAGATCCGGGTGGTGGCTCGGCGTTCGTCGCCGTGCGCGGCGAGGTCCGCCTGGGAGTGGGCCCGGACGAAGTTGCGGTCGGCCGGCTCGTCGAGCCCGGCGGCGAGCCGGACCGCGTCGTCGAGGAGGCCGATGACGTGCGGGAACGCGTCGCGGAAGAAACCGCTGATGCGCAGGGTGACATCGACGCGGGGGCGTCCCAACTCGTCGAGCGGGATGGCCTCCAGGCCCGTCACCCGGCGCGAGGCGTCGTCCCACACGGGGCGGACGCCCAGCAGCGCCAGCGCCTCCGCCACATCGTCGCCGGAGGTGCGCATCGCGCTGGTGCCCCACAGGGACAGGCCCACCGACTCCGGCCAGTCGCCGTTGTCGTCGCGGTAGCGGTCCAACAGCGAGTCGGCGAGCGCCTGACCGGTCTCCCAGGCGAGCCGCGACGGCACGGCCTTGGGGTCGACGGAGTAGAAGTTGCGACCGGTCGGCAGGACGTTGACCAGGCCGCGCAGCGGCGAGCCGGACGGGCCGGCGGGGACGAAGCCGCCGTTGAGGGCGTGCACCGCGTGGTCGAGTTCATCGGTGGTGGCGGCCAGCCGCGGGACGACCTGCCGGGCGGCGAAGTCGAGGATGTCGGCGACCGCGGCCGGGTGCCCGTCGGCGACCCGCGTCACCGCGGACGGGTCCCACGCCGCGTCCTCCATCGTCTGGACGAGCGTGCGGGCGAGGGCCTCGGCGTCGTCGGCGGCCGTCCGGGTCGCGGCCGACTCGTCCAGGCCCAGCGCCTCGCGCAGGCCGGGCAGCGCGGAGGTGCCGCCCCAGATCTGCCGGGCGCGCAGGATGGCCAGGACGAGGTTGACCCGGGCCTCGCCGACCGGGGCGGCGCCCAGCACGTGCAGGCCGTCGCGGATCTGCGCGTCCTTGACCTCGCAGAGCCAGCCGTCGACGTGGAGCAGGAAGTCGTCGAACCCGTCGTCGTCGGGGCGCTCTTCCAGGCCCAGGTCGTGGTCGAGCTTGGCGGCCTGGATCAGCGTCCAGATCTGCGCGCGGATGGCGGGCAGCTTGGCCGGGTCCATCGAGGAGATCGCGGCGTACTCGTCGAGCAGCTGCTCGAGGCGGGCGATGTCGCCGTAGGAGTCCGCGCGGGCCATCGGCGGGACGAGGTGGTCGACGAGGGTGGCGTGCACCCGGCGCTTGGCCTGGGTGCCCTCGCCCGGGTCGTTGACCAGGAACGGGTAGACGAGCGGCAGGTCGCCGAGGGCCGCGTCCGGGCCGCAGGCGGCGGAGAGTCCGGCGTTCTTGCCGGGCAGCCACTCCAGATTGCCGTGCTTGCCGAGGTGGACCATGGCGTCGGCGCCGAAGCCGCCGTCGGCGGCGGGCGTGGCGATCCAGCGGTAGGCCGCCAAGTAGTGGTGGGAGGGCGGCAGATCGGGGTCGTGGTAGATCGCGATCGGGTTCTCGCCGAAGCCGCGCGGCGGCTGGATGAGGATCAGCAGATTGCCGCGGCGCAGCGCGGCCAGCACGATGTCGCCCTCGGGGTTCCGGCTGCGGTCGAGGAACATCTCGCCCGGCGGCGGGCCCCAGTGCTCCTCGACGGACTCGCGGAGCTCCTGCGGCAGCGTGCCGTACCAGCGGCGGTAGTCGGCGGCCGGGATCCGGACCGGGTTGCGGGCCAGCTGTTCCTCGGTCAGCCACTCCTGATCGTGGCCGCCGGCCTCGATCAGGGCGTAGATCAGCTCGTCGCCGTCGCCGGACTCCAGGCCGGGCACCGGCTCCGCGCCGAAGTCGTAGCCCTCGGACCGGAGGCGGCGCAGCAGCTCGACGGCGCTGGCCGGGGTGTCCAGGCCGACCGCGTTGCCGATCCGGGAGTGCTTGGTGGGGTACGCGGAGAGCACCAGCGCCAGCCGCTTCTCGGCGGCCGGGATGTGCCGCAGCCGGGCGTGCCGGACGGCGATACCGGCGACCCGGGCGGCCCGCTCGGCGTCGGCGACGTAGACCGGGAGCCCGTCCTCGTCGACCTCCTTGAACGAGAACGGCACGGTGATCAGCCGCCCGTCGAACTCGGGCACGGCGATCTGCGAGGCGGCGTCGAGCGGGGAGACGCCCTCGTCGTTCTCCTCCCAGGCGGCCCGCGATCCGGTCAGGCAGAGCGCCTGGAGGACCGGCACGTCCAAACCGGCCAGCGCACCCGCGTCCCAGGACTCGTCGTCCCCGCCCGCGGACGCCTCGGCGGGCTTGGTGCCGCCCGCGGCCAGCACGGTGGTGACGATGGCGTCGGCCGCGCGCAGCTCCTCGATCAGCTCCGACTCGGGAGCCCGCAGCGAAGCGACGTACAGCGGCAGCGGACGGCCGCCGGCGCGCTCGATCTGGTCGCACAGGTCGTGGACGAAGCGGGTGTTGCCGCTCATGTGGTGGGCGCGGTAGTAGAGCACGGCCACCGTCGGACCGGTCACCTCCGCCGCGGTGCGCTCCAGCGGCCCCCAGGACGGCGCGGCCGCGGGCGGCTCGAAGCCGTGGCCGGTGAGCAGCACGGTGTCGCTGAGGAAGCGGGCCAGCTGCTCCAGGTTGGCCGGGCCGCCGTGCGCGAGGTAGGCGTGCGCCTCGGCCGCGATGCCGACCGGGACCGTGGAGGCTTCCATCAGCTGGGCGTCGGGGGCCTGTTCGCCGGTGAGCACGACGACCGGGCGGTGCTGGTCCGCGGCCAGCAGCACGTCCAGGCCCTCCTGCCAGGCGCGCAGGCCGCCGAGCAGGCGGACGACGACGAGATCGGCGCCGTCCAGGAGTCCGGGCAGTTCGGCGACGTCGAGGCGGGAGGGGTTGGCGAGCCGGTACGGCACGGGGCCGGTGGCGGCGCGGGCGCTGAGCAGATCGGTGTCGGAGGTCGACAGCAGCAGGATCACGGCGCGGCCCTTCCTCGGGGTGTCCACGCCCCGGGTGGTCGTATCGACGGCGGGAGTTCCTGGCTCACCCGGCGGTTGCCGGGTTCACAGTGGCGGGACCGCGCCGGATTCTCACCGGGCTTCCTCCCTTGACGCCGTCGCTGGCGTCCGGCGGGTCAGCCGACCCGCCGACCTGCATAGTAAGGGCTGCGGCCGGGCTGCGGGAGCGGGCCTTTCGGAGCCGCCCTCCACGACCCCCTCGCCCCGGTTCCGGCATCCACCGACGTAGGTATGCTCGCCGCCATGCCGCCCTCCCCCACACCACGCCCCGACCGGGCCGGACCGCCCGTACGGGACCGCGGTGACGCCTGCCCGGGAGCGCTGCGGCTGCACTCCGCCGCCGACGGGCAACTGGCCCGAGTGCGGCTGCCCGCAGGGGACTTGACGGTGCGCCAGGCGAGCGCGCTGGGGGCCGCCGCGGAGCGGCTCGGCGACGGCCACCTCTCGCTCACCTCCCGCGGAAACGTCGAACTCCGCGGCCTGCCCGACGACTGCGGCCACCGGCTCGCCGACCTCCTCGCCGACGCCGGGCTGCTGCCGTCCGTACGCCATGAGCGGATCCGCAACGTGCTGGCGTCCCCGCTGGCCGGACTGGACCGGCACACCCCCTCCGACGTGCGGTTGTGGGCCCGGAGCCTGGACGCGCTGCTGTGCGCGAGCGAGCCGGCGACGGCGCTCTCGGGCCGCTTCCTGTTCGTCCTCGACGACGGACGGGGCGATGTAGCGGGCCTCGGCGGCGATGTGAGCTTGCTCGCAGAATCGGGCCGACGGGCCCCGGAGCACACCTCGTACCCGCCGGGGTCCGCTTCCGGGTACGGGGCGCTGCTCCGGGTCGGCGACGACCGGGCGGCGCTGCGGATCGCGGCGGACGACGTCCCGCGGGCGGCGCTGACCGCCGCCGAGTGCTTCCTGGCCGCCGCCGCGGAGCGCGGCGACGGCGCCTGGCGGGTCCGTGAACTTCCCGCCGCACGGCCGCTGACCGCCCGGGAGGTGGGGGACGCGCTGCGGGCCGTGGGCATCGCCGCGGAGTACACCGACGCGGTCGGACCGCACCCGGCCGCGCCGTACGCCGATGCCACCGAGCCCGGTCCGGTCGAGGGGTCCGACGGCCGTCGCGCCCTCGTGGTGCTGGCGCCGCTCGGTCGGCTGTCCGTGGCCCAGTGGCGGCTGCTGACCGGGATCGCCGCCGACGACGGCTCCGGCGCACTGCGTCTGACGCCCTGGCGCGGCATCGTCGTCCCCGGTCTGTCCGCCGCCGCGGCGGACCGGCGGCTGCGTGACCTGGCCACCGCCGGACTGATCACCGACCCGGCCTCCCCCTGGCGGCGGGTCACCGCCTGCACGGGCCTGCCCGGCTGCGCCAAGTCCCGCACGGACGTGCGCGGCGATGCGGCGACCGCGCTCGCCGGGGGCGGATCCGTCCCGGCAGACGGCTCCGTGCCGGCAGACGGCTCCGGCATGCCCGTCGGGCTGCCCGTCCACTGGTCGGGCTGCGAGCGGCGCTGCGGGCATCCGCACGGCGCCTGGGTCGATGTGCTGGCGTCGCCCGACGGCTATCGGACCACCGCCGTCCTCCCCAAGTCCCCTGCCCCGCCGCCGGTTTCACGTGAAACGACCGAACCGGCCCTGGTTTCACGTGAAACACCGGCGGCGTCGTACAGCGCTCCTCCTTCCACCCCTCCACCCACCACCCCGAGGCCCCAGTGACCGCGTTCGACTATGAAAAGGACGGGGCGGCGATCTACCGCCAGTCCTTCGCCACCATCCGCGCCGAGGCGGACCTCTCCGGACTGCCGGCCGATGTCAGCCGGGTCGCGGTCCGGATGATCCACGCCTGCGGCATGGTCGACCTCGTCCGCGATCTGGCCTTCACCCCGGGGGTCGTGGCCAGCGCCCGCGCCGCACTGCGCGCCGGTGCGCCCATCCTGTGCGACGCCACCATGGTGGCCAGCGGTGTGACCCGTAAGCGGCTGCCTGCGGACAACGAGGTGCTGTGCACCCTCGGCGACCCGTCCGTCCCGGAGTTGGCCGCCCGGATGGGCACCACGCGCAGCGCCGCGGCCCTCGAACTGTGGCGGGACCGGATGGAGGGCGCCGTGGTCGCCTTCGGCAACGCCCCCACCGCCCTCTTCCGGTTCCTGGAAATGATCGAGGAAGGGGCGCCGCGCCCGGCCGCCGTCCTCGGCATCCCGGTCGGCTTCATCGGTGCGGCCGAGTCCAAGGACGCGCTGATCGACCACACGTCGAAGCTGGATCACATCGTGGTGCGCGGGCGGCGCGGCGGCAGTGCCATGGCCGCGGCCGCGATCAACGCCCTGGCGAGCGAGGAAGAGTAGGCGTGAGCGAGCAGCAGGTCAGCAACGGCACGGCGGACCAGCCGGCCCAGTCCCCGGAGCGGCCCACCGGTCGCCTCTACGGCGTCGGGCTCGGCCCCGGCGACCCGTCCCTGATGACCGTGCGGGCGGTGGAGGTCATCGCCGAGGCCGATGTGGTGGCGTACCACAGCGCCCGGCACGGACGCTCCATCGCGCGCTCCATCGCCGCCCGGCACATCCGTCCGGACCACCTCGAAGAGGCCCTGGTCTACCCCGTCACCACCGAGTCGACCGACCATCCCGGCGGCTACCGCGGGGCGCTGGACGAGTTCTACGAGAAGGCCGCGGCACGGCTCGCCACCCACCTCGACGCCGGCCGCACCGTCGCCGTGATCTCCGAGGGCGACCCGTTCTTCTACGGCTCGTACCAGCACATGCACAAGCGGCTGGCCCACCGCTACCCGACCGAGGTGATCCCCGGCGTCACCTCCATCAGCGCCGCCGCGGCCCGCCTGGGCACCCCGCTCACCGAGGCCGACGAGGTGCTGACCGTCCTCCCGGGCACCCTGCCCGAGGAGGAGCTGACGGCCCGTCTGAGCGCCGCCGACTCCGCGGTCGTGATGAAGTTGGGCCGCACCTTCCCCAGCGTCCGCCGCGCCCTGGAGCGCTCCGGCCGGATGCCGGAGGCCCGCTATGTCGAGCGCGCCACCATGGCCGGGGAACGGACCGGCGCGCTGGCCGACGTCGCCGCCGACACCGTCCCCTACTTCTCCGTCGCGGTCGTGCCCAGCCGCATAGCCGCCGTCGGCGAGGAGCCCGAGCCGGCCGCCGCGGAGCGCGGTGAGGTGGTCGTGGTCGGCACCGGACCGGCCGGTCCGCGCTGGCTCACCCCGGAGTCCCGCGGTGCGCTCGCCGCCGCCGACGACCTGGTCGGCTACACCACGTACCTGGACCGCGTCCCGGTGCGCCCGGGCCAGCGCCGGCACCCGTCCGACAACAAGGTGGAGTCCGAGCGCGCCGAGTTCGCCCTGGACCTGGCCCGCCGCGGTCGCCGGGTCGCCGTCGTCTCCGGCGGTGACCCCGGCGTCTTCGCCATGGCCACCGCGGTCCTCGAAGTGGCGTCCGAGGAGCCCTACCGCGGCGTCCCGGTGCGGGTGCTGCCCGGCGTCACGGCCGCCAATGCCGCCGCCGCCCGCGCCGGTGCGCCCCTGGGCCACGACTACGCGGTGATCTCGCTCTCCGACCGGCTCAAGCCCTGGGAGGTGATCGCCGAACGGCTGCGCGCGGCGGCCTCCGCCGATCTGGCACTGGCGCTCTACAACCCCGGCTCCCGCAGCCGCACCTGGCAGGTCGCCAAGGCCCGGGACGTCCTGCTGGAGCACCATGCGCCGGACACCCCGATCATCCTCGCCCGCGACATCGGCGGCCCCGAGGAGTCGCTCCGCACCGTCCCGCTCGCCGAGCTCGATCCCACCCAGGTGGACATGCGCACGATCCTGCTCGTCGGCTCGTCGCAGACCCGGCGGGTGCGGCGCGACAACGGCACGGAGGTCGTCTGGACGCCGCGGAGGTACCCGGAGCGCTGACCGCCGGGCGTTCAGCCGAGGAGCGCCCGCACCCAGTCGACCGCCGCGTCCGGCTCGGCGGCCACCGGCACGCCCTCCGGGACGGCCGGCCGCTGGACGACGACCACCGGCACCCCGGCCTCCCGCGCGGCGGCCAGCTTGGGGGCGGTCGCCGCGGCGCCGCTGTCCTTCGTCACCAGGACGTCGATGCGGTGGCGGCGCAGCAGTTCCCGTTCCCCGTCGAGGGTGAACGGGCCGCGATCCAGGACGGTCGTCATCCGCGGCGGGTGCGGAGGCTCGGGTGCGTCCACCGAGCGGACCAGGAACCACAGGTCCGTGAGGTGGGCGAAGTGGGCGAGGCCCATCCGGCCGGTGGTGAGGAAGACCCGGCCGCCGAGGGCGGGGAGAGCGGCGGCGGCCTCGGCGAGGGAGGGAACCGGGTGCCAGACATCGCCGGGTTGCGCGCCCCAGCCGGGGCGTCGGAGCGCCAGCAGGGGAACATGGGTGGTGACGGCGGCCCGGGCCGCGTTGAAACTGATCGTGCCGGCGAAAGGATGGGTGGCGTCGATGAGCGCGTCCACCGCGTGCGCGCGCAGCCAGCGCGCGAGGCCCTCGGGGCCGCCGAACCCGCCGATGCGCACCTCCCCGGCGGGCAGCCGCGGCGCCGCCACCCGGCCGGCCAGCGAGGTCGTCACCCGCACCCCCGGCTCCGCTTCCAGGGCCGCGGCCAATCGGCGGGCCTCCGTGGTGCCGCCGAGGATCAGCACATGGCGGACGCGGGCGTGGACGGGTGAAGAGGGCATGGGCGGCGGGTTCCTCCGTGGGTGAAACGCAACCGAAGGGTACGGGAGGGCGGAGCGCACAGCTCGCGCACACCGGGCTGCGGCACGGGTGGACGACCGGGGCATGCGCCACGGCGGCCAGTTCGGCGGCGTACGCGGCGCTCCTGGGCGGGGAGTTCCCGGACCCGGTGACGATCACGCTGCCCAAGGGGCAGACGCCGTCCTTCGCACTGGCGGTGGAAGAGCTGACCGCCGCCGGGGCGGGACCGGCCACCGCCATGGCCGGGGTGGTGAAGGACGCCGGGGACGATCCCGATGTGACGCACGGGGCGTTGGTGCGGGCCACGGTGCGGCTGCTGCCGGCCGGGAGCGGGGTGGTCTTCCGGGCGGGCCCCGGCGTGGGCACGGTCACCCGTCCCGGACTGCCTCTCGACGTCGGTGAGCCCGCCATCAATCCCGTACCGCGGCAGATGATCCGGGAGCATCTGGCGCGCGTCGCGGAGGCATACGGAGGCGGCGGATCGACCGCGGACGTCGAGGTCGAGATCTCCGTCGATCACGGCGAGGAGATCGCGCGCAGCACCTGGAATCCGCGGCTCGGCATCCTCGGCGGGTTGTCGATCCTGGGGACGACCGGGATCGTCGTGCCGTACTCCTGCTCGGCGTGGATCGACTCGATCCGGCGCGGGGTGGACGTGGCGCGCGCGGCCGGCCGGCGGCATGTCGCCGGATGCACCGGTTCGACGTCGGAGAAGGTCGCCGTCGCCCTGCACCACCTGCCGGAGGACGCCCTGCTGGACATGGGCGACTTCGCCGGAGCGGTGCTCAAGTACATCCGCCGCCATCCCGTGGACCGGCTGACGATCTGCGGCGGCTTCGCCAAGCTGTCCAAACTGGCCGCCGGGCATCTGGATCTGCACTCGGCCCGGTCCCAGGTGGACAAGGGGTTCCTCGCCGAACTGGCCCGACAGGGCGGCGCCGACGAGGCGCTGGCGGCGGCGGTGGCCGAGGCCAACACCGGCCTCGCCGCGCTCCAGTTGTGCGCGGCGGCCGGCGTTCCGCTCGGCGACCTGGTGGCGGCCACGGCACGGGACGCGTCACTGGCCGTGCTGCGGGGCGCACCGGTCGCGGTCGATGTCATCTGTATCGACCGGGCGGGGCTGGTGGTCGGTCGGGCGGAGCCGCACGGGCCGGACACGACCTAGCGCGACCGGCGCCGGATGTTTCACGTGAAACGCGCCCCGGCCTCACGACCGGGATCCGACGCCCTGCCGAGCGACCCCTCGTCACCTCACATCCGCGGCAGCATCTCTCCGCGGCTCATACCCTCCTCACGGCCCATGCCGTCCATACGGTCCTCCTCGGCGCGGGCCGTCGCGGACCGGTGGTGCTCACTGCGGTCCTCGCGGGCCATCGCCTCGCGGCGCTGCGCCTCGCGAGCCTCCTTCACCCGGTCCCGCAGACAGGTGTCGTCACCGCCGGTCAGCGCGCCCAGCGCGCTGCCCAGGGCGCAGGCGGCCATCTTGACGGGGCTGTCCTTCGAGCGGCGCGGGGTGTCCTTGCCGCTGGCGCTGGCAACGGTGCTGCCGGTGAGGGTCAGCACAGTCGCGGCAACGACCGCGGTGGCGGCCATTCTGGTACGCATCGTGGCATGCTCCTTCGCATCGACCCCCCTGCGGTGTCGCAGCTTCCTTACCGACCTCCGGGATCATAAAAACGGACTTTCACCCCGATGCGGTCATACAATTCAGCCGAACAGGCCCGGTCCGACGCGCCGCTGACGCTCCCTCACGCACCGCCGTCGCAGGGCGCGTGCGGGCGCTCGCGCTCCGGCGAGTAGAGGTGGCTGTCGCGGAACTGCTCGGCCCCCAGCGTGCGGCCGACCATGATCACCGCGGTCCGGACCACGCCCGCGGCCTTCACCTGGCCGGCGATGTCGCCCAGCGTGCCGCGCAGCACGAGTTCGTCGGGGCGGGAGGCCATCGCGACGACGGCGGCCGGGCAATCGGCGCCGTAGTGCGGCAGGAGTTCGTCGACGACCCGGTCCACGTACATCGCGGCGAGGTGCAGCACCAGCAGTGCGCCGCTGCGCCCGAGCGTGGCCAGGTCCTCGCCGTCGGGCATGGGCGTGGCGCGCTGGGAGACGCGGGTGAGGATGACGGTCTGACCGACGGTGGGCACCGTCAGTTCGCGCTTGAGGGCGGCGGCCGCCGCGGCGAACGCGGGCACGCCCGGCACGACCTCGTACGGCACCCCCGCGGCGTCCAGGCGGCGCATCTGCTCGGCCACCGCGCTGAAGACGGAAGGGTCGCCGGAGTGCAGCCGGGCGACGTCCTGCCCCTCCTCGTGCGCCCGGATCATCTCCGCCGTGATCGCGTCCAGATCCAGCTGCGCGGTGTCGATCAGTCGGGCCCCCGGCGGACACTCGGCGAGCAGTTCGCGCGGCACCAGGCTGCCGGCGTAGAGGCACACCCCGCAGGCCGCGAGGGTGCGGGCGCCGCGCAGGGTGATCAGGTCGGCGGCGCCGGGGCCCGCACCGATGAAGTGGACGGTCATGACTGTCGGTCTCCTGGGGAGGGGTTACGAGGGGTCCTGGGAGCGGGACGGCGCGGCGGTCCGCTGCGGGCCCGGCTCCGGTGCTCCGGGCCGCGGGGGCTTCACCGCCGACCACTGGGTGACCGGCATCGCCTGCCGCCAGCCCGTGAAGCCGCCGACCGGCACGGCATGGGCCACCGCGAGCCGCACCAGTTCGCCGCCGTGCCGCCGGTACCACTGGGTCAGCAGCGCCTCGGACTCCAGCGTCACGGTGTTCGCGACGATCCGGCCCCCCGGGGGCAGTGCGTCCCAGCAGGCGTCCAGCAGGCCCGGCGCGGTCAGGCCGCCGCCGATGAACACCGCGTCCGGAGTGGGCAGCCCGGCCAGCGCGGCGGGCGCTGCGCCGTGCACCACGCGCAGCGCCGGCACGCCGAGCGCCCGCGCGTTGCGGCCGATCCGCGCCGCCCGGTCGGCATCCCGCTCGACGCCGACCGCCCGGCAGGTGCGGTGCGCGCGCAGCCATTCGACGGCGATGGAGCCGGATCCGCCGCCGACGTCCCAGAGGAGTTCGCCGGGCGCGGGGGCCAGCGCGGCCAGGGTGGCGGCCCGGACATGACGCTTGGTCAGCTGGCCGTCGTGTTCGTAGGCGTCATCGGGGAGGCCGGGCACGACCGGCAGCCGCGGGACGTCGGGCTCCCGCACGCAGTCCAGCGCGACCACGTTGAGCGGATCGCCGGCGGGCGCGTCCCACCCCGTCGCGGTGCCCTCGACCAACTGCTCACGCGCGCCGCCGAGTTGCTCCAGTACGCGCATCCGGGTCGGCCCGAAGCCCCGCTCCCGCAGCAGCGCCGCGACCTCGCCCGGCGTCCCGGCCCCGGCCGACAGCACCAGCACCCGCCGCCCGTCGTGCAGCACCCGCACCAGGTTCTCCGCGGGCCGCCCGACGAGCGTGACGACCTCGGTGTCCTCCACCGCCCAGCCCAACCGGGCACAGGCGTACGCCACGGACGAGGGGTGCGGCAGCACCCGCAGCGGCCGCCGCACCGCGGCGTCCTCCGCCATCACCTCGGTCAGCGTCCGCCCGATGCCGTAGAACATCGGGTCCCCGCTGGCCAGCACGCAGACCCGGCGCCCGGCATGCGCGGCGAGCAGCCCGGACACGGCCGGCCGCAACGGGGAGGGCCATGGCACCCGCTCCCCCGCGCACTCCGCGGGCAGCAGCGCCAACTGCCGTGCCCCGCCGAGCAGCACCTCGGCCGCCGCCAGCTCCCGGCGCGCGGCCGGCGACAGCCCGTCCCAGCCCTCGGCCCCGATACCTACGACGAAGAGCGGAAGCGGGGCAGTCACGGCGGGGCACCTCGGGGCGCGAAGGGACGGGACGGGGGTCGGGGATCGTCCGGGGGGACGGGTGCCGAACTCTACTGACCGGCCGGGCGGTCCCGGCTTCCGGGGAGGGGCCGCATGCCCCGGCACCTCCCGGTGCCGGGGCATGCGGCCCTTCTTGCACATTGTTTGCAATTACTTGCTATTACTGTCCGGGGCACGAAACGCGGCGCGGAAGGAGTGCGGTCCATGGGCTCGCCGGTGGTGCTGGGCATCGAGTCGTCGTGCGACGAGACGGGCGCCGGCCTGGTGCGGGACGGGCGGCTGCTCGGGCACGCCGTCGCGTCGAGCATGGCGGAGCACGCGCGGTTCGGCGGGGTGGTGCCGGAGATCGCCGCCCGGGCGCATGTGCACGCGCTGACGCCCGTGGTGCACAGCGCCCTGGCCGATGCGGGGCTGCGGGCGTCCGACATCGGCGCGGTGGCGGTGACCACCGGACCGGGGCTGTCCGGCGCGCTCCAGGTGGGCCTGGCCGGCGCCAAGGGGCTGGCCTATGCGCTAGGCGTGCCGCTGTACGGCGTCCATCACCTGGCCGGACACGTCGCCGCCGACACCCTCGCGCACGGTCCGCTGCCCGACCCCTGCGTGGTGCTGATCGTCTCCGGCGGGCACACCTCGCTGCTGCTCGTCCGTGATCTGGCCCGTGACCCGATCGCACACCTCGGCGACACCCTGGACGACGCCGCAGGAGAGTGCTTCGACAAGGTCGCGCGGGTCTTCGGGCTGCCGTACCCCGGCGGCCCGGCCATCGACCGGACAGCGCGCGAGGGGGATCCGCGCGCTGTCCACTTTCCCCGCCCGCTCACCGCGGGCCCGCCCGAGAAGCGGTTCGCCTTCTCCTTCTCGGGGCTGAAGACGGCGGCGGCGCGCTGGGTCGAGAGCCATCACGCCGCGGGCCGTCCGCTGCCGGTCGCCGACGGTGCCGCCGCGCTCCAGGAGGCGGTCGCCGACGTGTTGACCCGCAAGGCGGTCGCCGCCTGCACCGAGCACGGCGTCGGGACGCTGGTGGTGGTCGGCGGCGTGGCGGCCAACTCCCGGGTGCGCTACCTGGCCGAGGAGCGCTGTGCCGCGGCCGGCATCACCCTGCGGGTCCCCCCGCTGCGGCTGTGCACGGACAACGGCGCGATGATCGCGGCCGTGGGCGACCTACTCGTCCGGGCCGGGGCCGCGCCCGCCCCGCTCGACGTCTCCATCGACCCGTCGGCGCCGCTGGAGTACGCGGCGCTGCATCCGGTCGCGGCGGGCCCCGCGCAGGCCGCCTGAGGGCGGCGACCCCCGCGGCCTCGCTTCCCGGGCAACCGGTCGTTTCACGTGAAACGACCGACGGACGCCCTTCCGGCCGGATCGTTCCACTCCGCCCGCCCTTTTCTCCCGCACCGCTCTGACCAGGCACGATAGGCCGTTTGACGGTAATGACAACGGTCACCGGTGCAGCCTTTGGATCTTTTGCCGAAGTGCGGTTTGCTTCGCTGCGAGGAGCAAGGTGGAGCCAGGAAGGAGCGCGCCATGACCGAGCACGCCCACAGTGGGCACAGCCACGCGCACGGCCACACCCATGGTGTGTCCCCGGACGCCGATCGGCGCTGGCTGCGGGCCGCGCTCATCCTGCTGACCGCCTACATGGCGGTCGAGGTGGTCATCGGTGTGCTGGCGCAGTCACTGGCACTGATCTCGGACGCCGCCCACATGCTCACCGACGCGGTCTCGATCGTGCTGGCCCTGGTCGCGATGCGGCTGGCCGCCAAGCCCGCGCGGGGCGGCTACACCTACGGCCTCAAGCGCGCCGAGATCCTCTCCGCCCAGGCCAACGGCATCACCCTGCTCGTGCTCTCCGTCTGGCTGGCCTACGAGGCCGTCCAACGGCTGATCTCGCCACCCGAGGTCACCGGCGGGCTGGTGGTGATCACCGCGCTGTCCGGCGTGGTGATCAACCTGATCTGCACCTGGTTCCTGTCCAAGGCCAACCGCTCCAGCCTGAACATCGAGGGGGCCTACCAGCACATCCTCACCGATCTGTTCGGCTTCATCGCCACCGCGATCTCCGGTCTGATCGTGCTGACCACGGGGTTCCAGCGGGCCGACGCGATCGCCTCGCTCGTCGTCGTCGCGCTGATGCTGAAGGCCGGTACGGGGCTGGTACGGGAGTCCGGGCGGATCTTCATGGAGGCCGCCCCGGCCGGGATCGACCCGGACGCGCTGGGCGATCACCTGGTCGCCGCCGACCAGGTCGTCGAGGTGCACGACCTGCACATCTGGCAGATCACCTCCGGTCAGCCCGCGCTGTCCGCGCACATCCTGGTCGCGCCGGGCGGCGACTGCCACAAGGTCCGCCGCAACCTCCACGAGCTGCTGCGCACCGAGTACGGCATCACCCACGCCACCCTCCAGGTCGACCACCTCGGCGAACAGGACGACGAGCTGCTGACCCTGAGTCCGGGGCCCCGGCCCGAGCAGCCCTCCGGCAGCCACTGCGACGACTCCCACGGCCCCGTCCACCGTCCGGGACCGCACCGGCACTGAGCCACCCGCCGTCACGGGTCCACCCGCACTCGGGTGAACCCCGCCCCCGGGCACGGCCGCGAGCCGTCCGCATGCGGCGCCGCACTGCTCGGATAGCGGCATGAGGACCGCCGCTGCCTGCGCGGTGCTGTACGTCGCCGCGTTCCCCGCGCCGCCCGCCGCACCCGCCCCGCTGGACCCGCCAGCCGTCGCGGTGACGGTGACCGACGACGTCGACCATGCGGAGGCCGGGCAGCGGCTCGACTACCGCATCACCGTGCACAACCTCGGCGCCGACGAGATGCCCGGCGCCCGTGTCGAACAGGAGCTGCCGGCCACCACGGTCTCGGCCACCGCCACCGGCGGCACCGTCGAGGACGACGCCACCGGCGGGCGGAAAGCGGTCTGGCACACCGATCTGCCCGCGTACGGCATCGCGGTCTTCAGCTCCGGCGCGGTGCTCGGCGCCCGCCAGTCCCCGGACGCCAGCGCCGCGCCGGGCACCCGGCGGGCCGCCACCACGGTCTGCGTCTACGCCGCCCGGTCCGCCGCCCCTCTGGCCTGCTCCGGGGACCTGGACGACCTCCCCGAGTCGCGGCCCGAGGCGGAGCACGGGAACGGGGTGGGGTGGGCGATGGGGGCCCTGGCCTGCGCGCTGTTCGTCCCGGGGGTCGTCCGGGCGGTCCGGCGCGGGCGGACCCGGCGGTCCGGCTGAGCGGCGCGCCACGCCCGCCGCCGCGCCCCTCCCCCAGGTGGCCGCCCCTCCGCACGGATCACCCATTGGTACCGGCCCCGGTCGCGGCCGGGGCCGGTACCGACTTGCCTGGAGCGTGGCAGCAATCGCCGCTTTCAGGAGGGACCGCGACGCATGTCAGCGAGTGCGCCCGCACGCGCCGACGGCCGGGTGACGGCGGCGCGCTGCCCACCGGGACGGCCGCGCCGGGGCCGCTCGCTGGCCGGCGCGGCGCTGCTGCTGATCGGAACGCTGCTGCTGCCGCTGAGCCTGGCGGCCGTCTGGGCCCGCGCCGAACTCACCGACACCGACCGCTATGTGGCCACGGTCGCCCCGCTCGCCGGGAACCCCGCCGTCCAGGACGCGATCGTCGACGACGTCACCAACGGCGTGATGCCCCATGTCCGGCTCGACGGCCTGCTCAAGGTGGTGCCGCGCGCCGAACGCCCCGCGCTGCGCCGGAAGTTCACCCGCGGCATCCGCGAGTTCATCGACAAGCAGGTCCGCCAGGTCGTCACCGGCCGCTCCTTCCCGGAGGTCTGGACCGGGGTCCACCGCACCGCCCACCGGACCCTGGACGGCACGCTGACGGCCTCCGGCGACGCCCCCGTCACCCTCGACCTCTCGCCGGTCATCGAGCGCGTCCGGCACCAGCTGTCCGGCAACGGGCTGGGCATCGACATCGTCCGCCGCGTGCCGCACGCCGGCACCTCGATCGTGCTGCTGAAGTCCCCCGACGTGCCCCGGTTCCGGGCCGCTTTCCGGGCCGCGCGCATCGGAGCGCTCCTGCTGCCGCCGGCCGCCGGACTCTGTCTGCTGGCCGGCCTGCTGCTGATCCGACGCCGGCGGCGGGCGCTGATCTGCACGGCCATCGGCGGCGCGGTGGCCTGCGCCCTGTTGTCCGCGGCGCTGGCGCTGCTGCGCACCCGGCTGCTGGCCGCCCTGCCCGCCACGGTTTCCCGTCCCGCCGCCGACGCCTACACGGACGCCCTGACCGCCTCCCTGCGCTCCGGTGTCTGGACGGCGATCGGCGCCGCCGCGCTCACCGTGGCCCTCGCCCTCACGGGCCCGCTCGCCGCCCGCCTGCGCCGGTCCTCGGTGCCGGGCCGTCGGCCCGGGACGGTTCCGCGGTGGGTGGCGTCCCGTGGTTTGCGGGGCGTCCACCGGCGTGCCCAGCGTCGGTTCGGCGACGACGGACCGAACCGGTAGCCACTTCCCGGAGTACTCGGCGGGCCCGAACCGACAACGGCCCGCCCGGGTGGCGGGGCGGAACGTTCTCAGATCGCCAGGACGGTCTTCCCCTGCGCCCGCCCGGTCCGGCTGGCCGCCAGGGCCTCGGGCGCCCCCTCCAACGGGACTTCCAGGCCCACGAGGACCGTGAGACGGCCCGCGTCGAGGTGCCCCGCGAGGATCTCCAGGAGCTGCGGGGAGGGGCGGTTGACGAAGTTGAAGCCGCGCAGATTGTGCTCGGTGAGCACATCGGCATCGGCGGAGCCGATCAAGGAGACCGCCACCCCGCCGTCCCGCACGGTCCGGGTCAGTTCGACGAACCCCGCCGCGTCGCTGGTCATGTCGATCAGCACGTCCACCCCGTCCGGATGTGCCGCCAGGACCTGGTCGGCGACCGGCCCCGCGGTGTGATCGACGGTCTCCGCCGCGCCCAGCGTGCGCATCAGCTCCGCCTTGGACGGGCGGGCGGTGGCGATCACCTCGGCACCGCGGCCGGCCGCGAGCTGCGTGGCGAAGGTGCCGACCCCGCCGGTCGCGCCGACGATCAACACCCGCCGGCCCTCGCCGATCCGGGTCTCCTCGACCAGGTTGTACGCGGTCATCCCGGCCGTCGGCACGGCCGCGGAGGTCGCATAGGTGACGCTGCGGGCGGCCAGGGCGATGGCGCCCTCCTCTGCCACGGCGAATTCGGCGTACGAGCCGCCGCCCCGATCCGGTCGCTGGAACTGGCCGAACACCGGATCCCCCACGGTGAACCGCCGTACGCCACTGCCCACCGCGACCACCTCCCCCGCCCCGTCCGTCCCCAGGACCAGGGGGAAGGCGGCCTGGACGGCGTCCCCGAACGCGCCGTCGGCGAGCTTCCAGTCGACGGGGTTGAGGCCGGCGGCGGCCAGCCGCACCAGGACCTCGCCGGACCCCGGTTCCGGCTGCGGCAGCTCCATGAGCTGCGGGTCCGCACCGAAGGCGTTGACTGCTACGGCTCTCATCTGGCGTTCCCTTCCACCCTTTCGAGGAGGCGGCCGGAGTGGATCGTAAGCACGCCGGTCGGGCCGGGCGCAGCAGGACGGGAGGCGGTGCCCCGGAAGCAACTCGTACGGCCCCCGTCGCCGTTCCGTTTCCCCACTCGATTGCCCGCATGACGGGACCGGGACCGGGCCGCGGGATTCAATGGCGCAATGATCCGGTTCGAGTCGGTCACCAAGAGCTACCCGGACGGGACCCTCGCCGTCGACGACCTTTCCTTCGAGGTCGGTGAGGGCGAGTTGGTCACCTTGGTCGGCCCGTCCGGCTGTGGCAAGACGACGACCATGATGATGGTGAACCGGCTCATCGACCCCACCAGCGGCCGGATCTTCGTCGACGGCGAGGACGTCTCCGGTGTCGATCCGGTCCGACTCCGTCGCCGGATCGGCTATGTCATCCAGCAGACCGGCCTCTTCCCGCACCGCACCGTCCTCGACAACACGGCGACGGTGCCGTTCCTGACCGGATGGAAGAAGGCCAAGGCGCGGGAGCGGGCCGCCGAACTCCTGGAGCTGGTCGGGCTGGACCCGGGCGTCCACGGCTCGCGCTACCCCGACCAGCTGTCCGGTGGGCAGCGCCAGCGGGTCGGGGTGGCCCGCGCGCTGGCGGCCGATCCCCCGGTACTGCTGATGGACGAGCCGTTCGGCGCCGTCGATCCGGTCGTCCGGGACCGTCTCCAGAAGGAGTTTCTGCGGCTCCAGGGCACGATGCACAAGACCGTCCTGCTGGTCACCCACGACATCGAGGAGGCCATCCGGCTCGGCGACCGGATCGCGGTCTACGGCGCCGGGCGGATCGAGCAGTTCGACACCCCGGCACGGGTGCTCGGCGCCCCCGCCACCCCGTACGTCGCCGAATTCGTCGGCGCCGACCGGGCGTTGAAGCAGCTCTCGGTCACCCTCATCGACCGCGACGACCTGGAGCGCCCGCCGTTCGCCCGGCTCGCCGAGCCGGCCGCGGACGCGGTGTCCCGGCTGCGGGGCGAGGGCGCGCGCTGGGCGGTGGTGCTCGACGCCGACGGGGCACTGCACGGCTGGGTGGGCACGGAGAGCCTGGCGGGCGCAGGGGGAACCGTGGCGGACCACGCCCGCCGGATGGAGGCGTGGATCCCGGCGACCGGGACTCTCAAGGCGGCGTTCAGCGAGATGCTCAAGCACGACGCCGGCTGGATCGCGGTCCTGGACGGCCGGCGGTTCCTGGGCGTGCTGACCCCGAACACACTGCACGAGGCGCTGCGCCGCACCATCGCCCCGGAGGAGCGGGGAGTCTCGCGGGGGCGGCCCGAGGTGGACTCGGTCCCGACGGAATGAGGCGGTGCGGGACGGATGCGGTGTTTCACGTGAAACGGCATCGGGGGAGCGGTGTTTCACGTGAAACACCGCCCGGCGCCGTCAGCTCTTGCTCAACAGCCCCTTCGACACGAGGTAGTTGTGGGCCACGTCGGCGGCGAGCCGGCGCCAGCTGTCGACCTGTTCGTTGAGCCGGGCCAGGTCCTCGGTGGTCAGCACGCGGTTGAGCCGGTTCAGCGCGGCGGTCGGGCGGCCGCTGCCGGCCCTGGAGCGGTTGACGACGGGCACGACATAGTCGGCGTTCTGGAGCTTGCGGTCGTCGGCGAGGACGACGAGACCGAACTGGTCGAGGGTGGCGTCCGTGCTGGTGGTCAGCACCATCTGGTCCTGGCCGTTCTGGACGGCCTGTTTCGCGGGCGTGGTGCCGACTCCCTTGGGGTCCACGGCGGTGATGTTGATGCCGTACGTCTTCCGCAGCCCCGGTGCGCAGAACGGCCGCTGGACGCACTCGTCACCCGCCGCCAGCCGCACCGGCAGCTTGGCGCGACCCAGGTCGCTGAGGGTGCGGAGGCGGTGCTCGGCGGCGTAGGAGGCACGCACCGCGAAGGCGTTCTGGTCGACGGCCCGGCCGGGCGGGAGCACCGTCAGACCGCGCGGGGCGGCGAGCCGGCGCAGTGCGGTCATGGTGGCGTCGAGGTCGGGGGAGGCGACCGGGGCGGCCTGGGCTCCGTGCTCCTTGGCGTTGAGCCAGTCCGCGAAGGTGGCGGCGTATTCGGGGACGACGTCGATCTGGCCGGCCTCCAGCGCGGGTTCGTAGAGCTCGCGGTTGCCGACGGTGAGCACATGGGTGCGATAGCCGGCCTGGCGGAGCAGCGCCGCGTACATCTGGGCGAGCAGCTCGCTCTCGGTGAAGCCGGCCGAGCCGACGGCGAGTTCGCGACTGTCCCCGGGCGCGGCGGTGATCGCGCCGCGATGCTCCAGCGAGGGCCCGCCGGCGCAGGAGACCAGGCCGGTGAGCGCGGCCAGGGCGGTCAACGCGCGCAGTGCGCCGCGCACGAAGCGGAGCGGGGCCGGGGCCGGGGCCGCGCGGGGCGTCCTCACCGCTGCCGCCCGCGCACCCGTGCCGGCGCCAACCGCTGCACCAGCTCGAACAGGGCCTCCATCAGCAGCGCGAACACCGCGACCACCACCGCACCGGCCACCACCTGCGGGGTACTGGCCAGGTTGAAGCCGGCGGTGATGATGCGGCCGAGACCGCCGCCACCCACCAGCGCGGCCAGCGTGGCGGTGGCCACCAGCTGCACGGCGGCGATCCGCACCCCGGTGAGCACCAGCGGCAGGGCGAGCGGAGCCTCCACCCGCCACACCAGCTGCACCCCGGTCATCCCCATGCCCCGCGCGGCCCGGACCACGTCCTGGTCCACCTCGCGCATCCCGACATAGGCGTTGGTCAGCAGTGGCGGCACGGCGAACAGCACCAGCGCGATGATCGTCGGCCACTCTTCGTGCCGCCCGATCGGGGTCAGCAGGAGCAGGACCAGGACCGCGAAGGTCGGCACCGCGCGGCCGACGTTGGCCAGGTTGACCGCGAGCGCGCCACCGCGGCCCAGGTGCCCCAGCGTCAGCGCGATCGGCAGGGCGATGAGGGCGCTGAGCACCAGACAGGCGAAGGTCAGGGCGGCGTGCTGGGCGAGCCGGTGCCAGACGCCGTTCTCGCCGGACCAGTTGGCGGCGGTGGTCAGCCAGGCCCAGACCGCGGCGGGGGTGCTCATGCCCGCCGTCCGGAGGCGGTGGGCAGCCTCCTCCCGCGCGCCGGTCGCGGGCTCCGACCCGCCCGGCGCCACGGTGTGAGCAGCCGCTCCACGCCGAGCAGCAGCAGGTCGAAGACGACCGCGATCAGCACACAGAGCACGGACGCGGTCAGCACCTGCGCCTTGAAGTAGGCGTTCATGCCCGCGTAGATGAGGTTGCCCAGCCCGCCGTACCCGACGATCGCGCCGACGGTGGTCAGGGCGACCGCGGAGACCGTGGCGATGCGCAGTCCGGCCATCGCGGCGGGCACCGCCAGCGGCAGTTCCACGGCCAGCAGTTGCCGCATCGGCCCGTAGCCCATGCCGCGGGCGGCCTCCTTGGTTCCGGCCGGGACGCCGTCCAGCCCCGCCAGGATGTTCCGGACCAGCAGGGTGAGGGAGTAGAGGGCGAGGCCGACCACGACGAGGGTGGCGGAGAGCCCGTAGACCGGCAGCAACAGCGAGAACATCGCCAGCGAGGGGATCGTGTAGATCACGGTGGTGATGCCGAGCACCGGACCGACCGTCCAGCGCCGGCGTCGGGCCAGCAGCGCCAGCGGGAGCGCGATCACCAGCCCGAGCCCCACCGAGACCACGGTCAACTGCACATGCTGGCCGACCGCGTCGAGCAGGATCTGGCGGCGGGTGCTCAGGTAGTCGCCGCAGATCCAGTCGTTGCGGGCCAGGCAGTCGTCCGGCGGGGCGGTCACAGCAGCAGTCCACCGCGGACGCGGCGGGGTGTCGCGCGGGGCGCACCCGATCGGGCTGTCGCACGCGGCGCGGCACACCCCACCCCACCTATACACGGGGTGTGTACCTCATATGTATAGTCCTTGGAGTCCGTGCGGCAGACGTTCGGCGCGCCGGGCCGATGGCCCGTCCGCGTCCGCTTCGCCGTGCCCGGACCCCGGGTCGCCGACGTCCCGGGGACCACCCGTGAGCGAAAGGGCTTCGAGGAAGAACGCCGAGCACGCCACAGCAGCCAGCACCCCAGCGAACGACTCCAGGAAAGACATCGCATGCCGAAGCAGATATCCGCGGCCCGCCGCTCGTCCATGGTCGGGCTGCTGACGGCCGCCTCCCTGGCCCTGGCCCTCAGCGGCTGCGCCAGCTACGACGTCACCGCACCGGCCGACGCGCGGGCCGACGCCCCGGCGGCCGACGTGAAGGCCAAGGACGCCAAGGACGCCAAGGACTCCAAGGGTGGGGACGCCGGCGGCGACGTCGACTGCCGCAAGGCCAAGTGCGTGGCGCTGACCTTCGACGCGGGCCCGAGCGAGAACACCAACCGGCTGCTGGACATCCTCAAGGAGAACAAGGCCCACGCCACGTTCTTCATGCTCGGCAAGAACCACATCGCCGAGCGCCCCGCCGAGGTGAAGCGGATCGACGCCGAGGGCCATGAGCTGGCCAACCACACCTGGTCCCACCAGATCCTCACGGAGATCAAGCCGGACGAGGCCAAGCGCGAGCTGTCCCGGGTCCAGGACGAGGTCCGCAAGATCACCGGCAAGACGCCGACGCTGATGCGCCCGCCGCAGGGCCGGACCGACGGCACGGTCTCCGAGATCAGCAAGGAACTCGGTCTGGCGCAGGTCCTGTGGAGCGTGACCGCCAAGGACTACGAGACCACCGACTCGGCGCTGATCACCAAGCGGGTGCTCGACCAGACCAAGCGCGACGGCATCATCCTGCTCCACGACATCTACAAGGGCACCGTGCCGGCCGTCCCCGGCATCCTCAAGGAGCTCAAGAAGCGCGGCTACACGGTCGTCACCGTGTCCCAGCTGCTCTCCCCGGCGAAGCCTGAACCGGGGATGGCCTACCGGCCGTGAGCCGGGCCCGCCGCGGCGGGCCGGGTCCCGTTGGGGCGGGACCCCACGGCGCGGGCGGTGAGCGGCCGGGGACAGAACGGCGTCCTCACACGGGGGCCGGCCGCACGACGAAGGGGGCGCCGGAACGGTCCGGCGCCCCCTTGCGCATGCTGCCGCCCCGGGCGGCACTCGCCTCACCTCTGAGGGCGTTCGGCCTCCACCCGCTTGTGGGACGGGTCGTCGGCGGGCGCCTGCCCCTTGGCCACACCCTTCGTCTGCCCGGGCGCCGGCTTCTGCGGCGGGTTCGGCTCGGTGTCCTGCGGGAAGGTCAGCTGCTGGCTCTGCCACTCCAGGGCCGGTACGACCTCCCGCCGCCAGGTCCCGAACTGGTGGCTGCCGTGGGGCAGGATGATCGAGTCGACCCGCATCGGCGGCTTCACCGCGTGGATGAACTTCATGGTGTCGCCGTAGTCCGACTCGCCCTGGCGGCTGCTGGCCACCAGCACCGAGACCTGCGGCGAGGGCAAGTTCTGCAGCCGCCACAGCAGATCGTGCTCGCGCTGGTGCTGGGCGCCCGTCGGGCCGGGACCGAAGAGGCTCCCGGTGGTGAGGTCGTCCTTGATCGCGTAGTCGCCGGAGAGCGAGACCGCCGAGGTGTACGCCTTCGGGTTGCGCATCGCCAGCTGGAGCGAGCAGGTACCACCGGACGAGTACCCGAACGCGCCCCAGGCGCTCGGGTCATGGCCCACCCGGTAGGCCGACTTCATGGCATCCGGCAGATCCTTGGTGAAGAACGTCTCGGCCTGCGGACCGCCCGGCACGTCCACGCACTCGGTGTCGCGCGGCGGCGCGATCGTCGGCCGCACCATGACGATCACGGTCGGCTGCATCTTGCCCTGCGCGATCAACTGGCCCGCGTTCTGCGGAATCTGGAGATGCTGCGCGAGGTTCATGATCCCGCCCGGGTAGCCGCTGATGACGACCATGACGGGGAAGCGCTGCCGGTGGAACTGCTGCTGGAAGTACTGCGGCGGCAGATACACGAAGCCCGGGTTGATGGCCCGGGTGCGGCGGCCGATGATCCGTACGGACTCGACCTTGCCCACCTTGCTGGCGGGTCCCTGCGGCAGTCCGGTCACCCGGTCGAGCCCCTGGGGGCCGGCGGGCTGGATCAGCCCGCCCTTGATATTGCCGACCGTGGCGTACTGCCCGTCGCCCTGGCTCACCGAGGCCGGGGCCTGCTCGTTGTTGCCCAGCAACTCGTCCCAGTTGCCGTAGAACTCGAAATTCGCGTTCACCGCGAGGGCGAGCGCGGACACGATCGACAGCTGGGTGACCGCGATGGCCCCCAGCCTCCCCAACACGTGGCGCCACCCGTTCCGCGACAGCCGGGGCCAGAGCCACACCGTCGCGGCAACACAGACCACCGCCAGCACGATCACCGTGATTTCGAGCGACTGACTGGTCAGCCCCATGCGCCCACATCTCCCGTCACCCTCGAAAGGGTTCTTGCCTTCTCACCGGCCGCCCCCCGAGGCACAACGGGCGGCTCAGGACAATGGTCACCGGAGAAGACGGGCGCATCCGGGAATCGGATACCTGCACGACTCACTTCTTACCGAGCTCTTGCCTGTTCGTTTCCCCCACGTGATGTGCGTGGGCGGGGCCGGGAGGTCCATCACAACCGACGGAACCACGTGCATGTTTCACGTGAAACGACATACCGGTGAACACCTGGCGACAAGACACCCTCTTCAGCGCCGAGATCACCGCGGACCGAACCGTCTCCCGCACCCCGTCCCGAACTGACCCGAACCCCAAGCCAGTTGTCTCGTCGCGCTTCGGGCCGCAGCAGCACCCCGCGTCGACATCCCCGACAATTTCGCTATCCGTCACATTGGGCACGCCATACGCCACTTCCGCACCATGCGGGGGATCAAGACCCGCCCTGCAAACGGTCACGTCGTCTCTTTTTAATGATCAATCGGAGCTTTTCCGCAAAGGATGCGTGCACAATATCCCTCGCCCTGCGTGCGTTTTCCGGACCGGCGACGCGCTGGCCGAAACCGCATCCCCGCCCAACACCCCCGTATGGCCCACCATGCGAGGCGCGGGTTCCCACGATCAAGCCGGTGCAGGCCGCTACCCTTACGTATCCGTCCTGGTCAGGGACATGTCCGTGCTTCACGGACATTCGCCGCACCCACCACACGCAAGAGAGGTCAGCCGATGGGCATTCGGAGTCTGCTGCGCAACGCCTTTGGTCGCTCCAAGGCGACCCGCGACGGATCCGGCGCGGCCCGGGACAGCACCGACAAGCCGGAATCGGCAACCATCCCGGAGGCCCGCGAGGAATCCACCCCGGCTCCGGCCGCCGCGACTCCCGAGGTCGAGGTCCCGGCTGCCCGCACGGCGCCCGCCGAGCCAGCGCCCGCGCCGGCGCCGGTCACCGCCTCACTGCCCGCCCAGAGCCGACCGGTTGAGCGCACACCGGAGCCCGCGGCGAAGGAAGAGGCCCCCGTGCGGGACGAGCCGGCGCCCGCCCCCGAGGCCACGAAGCCGACGACCGAGGCACCCCAGCCCCAGGCCGCCGGCAAGGAGACCGACGAGGGCACGGAGGCGGTCGCGGACCAGGGCACGGGGACGCCCGAGGCCCCGCGCGAGGAAGCGGCCACCGCCAAGGAGCTCGTGGAAGAGCCCGCGGCGAAGGACGAGCGCGGGTCGGGGTCCGACGCCGTCGCCGACGACGCTCCGGCCACCACCGCTCCGGCCGCCGCCGACAGCGCCGCCGACCTGGTCAGCCGGGCGTTCGACACCCCGGCGACCGCCGCCGCACCCACCGCGAGGGAGGAGGCGACCGAGCCGGCGCCGGACGCACAGCCGCCGCAGGCGAAGGAAAAGGAAGAAGCCCCAGCGGCGGACCGGCCCTCCGACACGGAGGACGCACCGGCCCAGGCCCCGGTGGAGCAGGCCCACGAAGAGACCGAGACGGCCGAGGCAGAAGCGACGCCCGAGGTCGCCGACGCTCCGGCGCCGGCAGCCACCGAAACCGCCGACGAGCCGACCCCCGAGCCGGCCCCGGCCGCCGAGGTCACAGCGCCCGTCGAGGTCACGGAGTCCGCCGAGGTCACCGCGCCCGCTGAGACCGCGAAGCAGGCCCCCGCCACCGACGCACCCCACCCGGTCGCGGCGGTCGCCCCCGCCCTCCTCCCGCTCTACGACGCGGCACGGGCCACGCTGGAGAAGCACCAGCTCACCCAGCAGCGCGCCACGGTCTACCTGGTTCTCGACCGCTCCGGCTCGATGCGCAACTACTACAAGGACGGCACCGTCCAGCACCTCGCCGAGCAGGCCCTCAGCCTCTCCGCGCACTTCGACGACAAGGCCACCGTCCCGGTCGTCTTCTTCTCCACCGACGTGGACGGCACCGCCGACCTGGACCTCACCACCTACGAGGGCCGGATCGAGGAGCTGCACTCCGGCCTCGGCCATATGGGCCGGACGAACTACCACTGGGCCATCGAGGCCGTCGTCGAGCACTACAAGAAGTCGGGTTCCGCCCACCCCGCGTTCGTCATCTTCCAGACCGACGGCGCACCGACGTCCAAGCCCGCGGCCGAGCGGGCCCTGTGCGAGGCGGCCGGGCTCCCCATCTTCTGGCAGTTCATCGGGTTCGGTGACCCGGAGGCCAAGGGCTTCGACTTCCTCCGCAAGCTCGACGACCTGACCGTCCCGGAGAAGCGCGTCGTCGACAACGCCGGCTTCTTCCACGCCGGCCGCGACCCCCGCGGCCTCTCCCACGACGAGCTCTACCAGCAGCTGATGGTCGAGTTCCCCGAGTGGCTGACCGAGGCCCGCACCGCCAAGGTCCTCAAGGACAGCTGACCCACGGCATCTCCCGCCTCTCAGGCCGCGGCCGGACCCGATCGGGTCCGGCCGCGGCTGTTTCACGTGAAACAGGGCAGAAGGGCGCAGGCCGTGTGCGTGATGATGGACGGAGAGGGACACGGGGCCCGTTTCCCGGGGAACGAGCGGGCGAGTCACCGCTCGCGGCCCCCTTCCGGGCCCGAAAATGCTCGAGCGGGGACCCCTACCCCGTCCAGTACGATATTGACGTTGCGTAAAGCAATTCATCACTCACCGTAGCGACTTGGGAGCAGCCGGCAATGGCTCGACACCTCATCACCAGCGCCCTTCCGTACATCAACGGGATCAAGCACCTGGGCAACATGGTGGGGTCCATGCTCCCGGCCGATGTCTACTCCCGGTACCTGCGGCAGCGCGGTCACGACGTCCTCTACATCTGCGCGACCGACGAGCACGGCACGCCCGCCGAGCTGGCGGCGAAGGACGCGGGGCAGTCCGTCGCCGAGTTCTGCACCGAGCAGCACCACAAGCAGAAGGCGATCTACGACGGCTTCGGGTTGGAGTTCGACCACTTCGGCCGGAGCTCCTCGCAGGAGAACGTCGAGCTGACCCAGCACTTCGCGCGCAAGCTGCACGAGAACGGCTTCATCGAAGAGCGGGCCATCCGCCAGGTCTACTCGAACGCCGACGGCCGCTTCCTGCCCGACCGCTACATCGTCGGCACCTGCCCGCACTGCGGCTACGACAAGGCGCGCGGCGACCAGTGCGAGAACTGCACCCGCGTCCTGGACCCGACGGACCTGATCGACGCCCGCTCGGCGATCAGCGGCAGCGGTGACCTGGAGGTGCGCGAGACCAAGCACCTCTTCCTGCTCCAGTCGAAGCTCCAGCACGAGGTCGAGGGCTGGCTGGCCGGCAACGGCAGCAAGGAATGGCCGACCCTGGCGTCGTCCATCGCCCACAAGTGGCTGACCGAGGGCCTCCAGGACCGGGCGATCACCCGCGACCTGGACTGGGGCGTGCCGGTGCCGGCCGACGTGTGGCCGGAGCTGGCCGCCGAGGGCAAGGTCTTCTACGTCTGGTTCGACGCCCCGATCGAGTACATCGGCTCGACGAAGGAGTGGGCGGACCAGGCGCCGGAGGAGCGCGACTGGAAGTCGTGGTGGTACGAGGCCGACGACGTCCGCTACACGGAGTTCATGGCCAAGGACAACGTGCCGTTCCACAGCGTGATGTTCCCGGCGACGCAGCTGGGCACCCGCGAGCCGTGGAAGCGGGTCGACTTCCTCAAGGCGTTCAACTGGCTCAACTACTACGGCGGGAAGTTCTCCACGTCGCAGAAGCGCGGCATCTTCACCGATGCGGCGCTGGAGCTGCTGCCGGCCGACTACTGGCGCTACTTCCTGATGGCGCACGCCCCGGAGTCCGACGACACGTCCTTCACCTGGGAGCTGTTCTCGTCCTCGGTCAACAAGGACCTGGCCGACACCCTCGGCAACTTCGTCAACCGGGTGCTGTCGTTCTCGCGGAAGCGGTTCGGCGACGAGGTGCCGGCGGGTGCCGAGGCCGGGGCCGCCGAGCAGAAGCTGGGCGAGGAGATCGCCGGGCTGCTCGCCGAGTACGAGGGCCACATGGAGGCGCTCCAGTTCCGCAAGGCGTCGGCCGCGCTGCGCGCCCTGTGGAGCGCGGGCAACTCCTACCTGGAGGAAAAGGCCCCGTGGCTGGAGATCAAGACGGACAAGGACGCGGCGGCGCTGACGCTGCGGACCGCCATGAACCTGATCCACCTCTACTCGGTGGTCTCCGAGCCGTTCATCCCGGCGTCGGCGAAGGCCATGCGGGGCGCGTTCGCGCTGGAGGGCGACACGGCCGCGTGGGTGTCGCAGGACGAGGCCAAGGCGCTGGCGTTCGTGCCCGCCGGGACGCCGTTCACGGTGCCGCCGGTGCTCTTCGCGAAGATCACCGAGGATGACCTGGAGACCTACCGGGAGCGGTTCGGCGGCGACGAGGGCTGACGCCCGACGCGCGGAGCTGACAACGCAGAAGGGACGCCCCTGGACCGTTCGGTCCGGGGGCGTCCCTCGTAGGGGACCCGCGGCGGCGGTCTTCCCCCGGGGAATGCGCAGGGGCCCGGGACCACCACCGCGGTCCCGGGCCCCTGTCCGCCGTCCTACTTGGTCGGCTTGTACGGCGTCGGCTTCGCCGGGCCGGTGCGGATGCTCAGGTGCAGCTCCTTGAGGCGGGCCTCGTCGACCTCGGACGGGGCGCCCATCAGGAGGTCCTGCGCGTTGCCGTTGAGCGGGAAGGCGATGGTCTCGCGGATGTTGGGCTCGTCGGCGAGCAGCATGACGATCCGGTCGACGCCGGGGGCGATGCCACCGTGCGGCGGGGCGCCGAACTTGAAGGCGCGGAGCATGCCGCCGAACTCGGCCTCCACGGTCTCCTTGTCGTAACCGGCGATCGCGAACGCCTTGTACATGACGTCCGGCTCGTGGTTCCGGATCGCGCCGGAGGACAGCTCGGTGCCGTTGCAGACGATGTCGTACTGCCAGGCGAGGATGTCCAGCGGGTCCTTGGTCTCCAGCGCCTCCAGGCCGCCCTGCGGCATGGAGAACGGGTTGTGGGAGAACTCGATCTTGCCGGTGTCGGCGTCGCGCTCGAACATCGGGAAGTCGACGATCCAGCAGAAGCGGAACTCGTTCTCCACGAAGTGCCCGGCGCGCTTGGCGGCCTCGACGCGCACCGCACCCATGATCTTGGAGACCTCGTCGAAGTCACCGGCGCCGAAGAAGACGGCGTGACCGGGCTTCAGGTCGAGGGCCGTGACCAGCGCCTTGACATCGTCGTCGGTGAGGAACTTGGCGATCGGGCCGGCGAGCGCGTTGTCCTCGCCGACCCGGACCCACGCCAGGCCCTTGGCGCCCTGCGCGACGGCGAAGTCGCCCAGCTGGTCGAAGAACTTCCGCGGCTGGTCGGCGGTGTCCGGCACGGCCAGGGCGCGGACGTGCTTGCCGGCGAACGCCTTGAAGCCGGAGTTCGCGAAGACGTCGGAGACGTCCACCAGCTCCAGCTCGGCGCGCAGGTCCGGCTTGTCGGAGCCGTACTTGAGCATCGCCTCGCGGAACGGGATGCGCGGGAAGGGCGAGGTGACCGTGCGGCCGTTGCCGAACTCGGTGAAGAGCTCGGTCATCAGCTGCTCGATCGGCTGGAAGACGTCCTCCTGCTCGACGAAGCTCATCTCGACGTCGAGCTGGTAGAACTCGCCCGGCGAGCGGTCCGCGCGGGCGTCCTCGTCGCGGAAGCAGGGCGCGATCTGGAAGTAGCGGTCGAAGCCGGCGATCATCAGCAGCTGCTTGAACTGCTGCGGTGCCTGCGGCAGCGCGTAGAACCTGCCGGCGTGCAGACGGGAGGGGACCAGGAAGTCGCGGGCGCCCTCGGGGGAGGTCGCGGACAGGATCGGGGTCGCCATCTCGTTGAAGCCGAGGGCCACCATCTTGTGCCGGATCGCGGAGATCACGGCCGTGCGCAGCATGATGTTGCGGTGCATGCGCTCGCGGCGCAGGTCGAGGAAGCGGTATTCGAGGCGCTTCTCCTCGTTGACACCGTCCTCGGCGTTGATCGTGAACGGGATCTGCTCGGCGGCGCCGAGCACCTCGACCTCGCCGACCTCGATCTCGATCTCGCCGGTCGGCAGGTCGGGGTTGACGTTCTCGGTGCCACGGGCGCTGACCTTGCCGTCGATGCGGACGACGGTCTCCTTGGTCAGCGAGCCGAGAACCTCGTTGGCCGGGGTGCCGGGGCGGGCGACGAGCTGCACGAGACCGTAGTGGTCGCGCAGATCGATGAAGAGGATGCCGCCCAGGTCACGTCGATTGTGCAGCCAGCCGCTGAGACGGACGTCGGTGTCGACGTCCGCGGCTCGGAGCTCGCCGCAGTTATGGGACCGGTACCGATGCATCGCTCATCCAAGTCGTCGCGAGTCGAGGTGGGGAGCTGACGGGCGGGAAGGGGAGATAGCAGGCTCGCGTGCCCGATCGATCGCCTTGTGGATCACCCGAAAGACCACCCCAGGAGTGGCATAACCGCTCCAGGTTACCGCCCGGCTCCGGCGAGCTGGTTGACATATACCCATCAGAGTCCCCCCGTCGTGAAACCGGGCCTCCGGGCTGCGACGATGGTCACGTCCGGCTCGCTGGTCGGGCCTCGCCAAATCCCCCTAAAGTGATGCAATGCGCACCAAGGACCTCCTGGCCGCCATCGCGACCGGCCTGTGGCGCTGGGACAACGCATCCGGCCGAGTGACCCTCGACGCGGAAGCGGCCCGGCTGCTGGGGCTTCCCGCCGAGCCGGCCGAACTCACCGAGGCCGCCGTGCGCTCCCGTTTTCATCCCGTCGACTTCGCCGAGATCAACGGCGTCGTCCAGCTCGCGGTCTCCGAGGGGACGGTCGCCGAGGCGCGGCTGCGCATCGTGGACGAGCGCGGGCGGGTGCTGCGCATCGTCCGCTCCCGCTCCCGGCCCCGGATCGTCGACGGCGACTTCGAACTGGTCGGCACCCTCCAGGAGGTGCCCGAGCCGCAGCCCGGCACCTCCGCGGCACGGGCCCCGGTCACCGGCGACTGGCACCGCTCGCGCGAGGCGTTCCTGCTGGACGCGGGCCGAGCGCTGGCCGAGGCGCGGTCCACGGCCGAGGTACTGCGGGTCGCGGCCGGACTCTCCATGCCCGGATTCATGCCGGACGGCCTGGCGGTCTTCGGCATCCAGGGCGACCGACTCTCGGTGATCGGCCACCACGGGCACCTCCCCGGCGACGAGCTGCCCTTCTCCGAGATGATGCTGGAGACCGACCACCCCGCCGCCGAGGTGGTGCGCACCGGCCGGGCCATCTACCTGCCCACCCCGGAGGACTACCAGCGCCGCTACCCCGCCACCTGGCCCCTGGCCGCCGCTCTCGACCGCACGTCCTGGGCGTATCTGCCGCTGGTGAACGCGGGCCGGACGATCGGCGCCTGGATGGCCGGGTTCGCCCAGCCGGTCGGCTTCACCCCGGACGAGCGCTCGGTGCTGACCACCGTCGCCCGGATGCTGGCCCAGGCACTGGCCAGGGCCGGTGTGCAGGAGTCGCAGCACGAGCTGGCGGTGGGGCTGCAGCGGAGCATGATGCCGACGGTGCAGCCGGACATCCCCGGGATGACGGTCGCGGCCCGCTATGTGCCGACCGGCGGCGGACTGGAGGTCGGCGGCGACTGGTACGACATGATCCCGCTGCCGTCCGGGCGGATCGCGCTGGTCATCGGGGACGTCCAGGGCCATGACGTACGGGCCGCGGGCCTGATGGGGCAGCTGCGGATCGCGCTGCGCGCCTATGCCTCCGAGGGGCATCACCCCGACGCGGTGCTCTCCCGCGCCTCCCGCTTCCTCGCCGGGATCAACGAGACCGAGTTCCGCGGCCACGGCGAGGACCAGCGCTTCGCGACCTGCCTGTACATAGAGGTCGACCCGGCCACCGGATTGCTCGACGTGGCGCGGGCCGGCCACCCGGACCCGGCGATCCGGATGGCCGACGGCGCGGTGATGATCCGGCCCACCTCGGGCGGGCTGCCGCTGGGCATCGACCCGGACGGCGACTACCCCACCACCCGGATCGTGCTGGAGCCCGGCGAGACCATGCTGGTCTGCACCGACGGACTGATCGAGACCGGCGGCCACGACCTGGAGACCGGCTGGGGACGGCTGCGCGACGTCTTCGAGACGCACGGGACCGGGACCGACGAGGGCGGTGCGGAGAGCCTGGAGCAGCTGGCCGACGCCCTGGTCCAGGCGGTGCACGGCCCGTCGTCGCACCACACCACCGGTCCGCTGGTGGACCGTCGCGAGGACGACATCGCCCTGCTGCTGCTCTCCCGCGAGGGTGCCAGCTGCGGCGTGGGCGCCGGGGACCGGCTCGCGCAGCGGCCCGGGCGGCGCACCGTGTTCTCCGTCGCGCAGGCGGAGCCGGAGCGGATCGCCGCGGCGCGCCGCCAGATGCGCGATGTGCTGCACGACTGGCGCGACCCGGACCAGGTGGATTCCGCGGCCCTGCTGGTCTCCGAGATCGTCACCAATGTGCTGATGCACACCGACGGGGACGCGCTGCTGGTCGCCGAGGTCTCCGGCGAGCGCGGTACCCGGCGCCTCCGGGTCGAGGTCGCCGACGGCAGCGACGAACTGCCGCACCGCCGCCGGCCCGGTGAGCTGGCGTCCTCGGGGCGCGGCCTGGTGCTGCTGGAACTGCTGGCCGGGGCGTGGGGAGTGGACCCGCGCGGGGACGGCAAGTCGACGTGGTTCGAGCTCTACGAGGACGCCGGGGCGGCGGGGGAGTCGCCCGGCGCGGTGTCGCCCGGCGACGAGGAGTCCGTCCCCGAGCCCGCCGCGTAGTGCTTGCGCAGTTCGTGCAGGACGCCGGAGATCGCCGCGGTGAGCGGGACGGACAGCAGCATGCCGAGGATCCCGGCGACGCTCGCGCCCGCGGTGATCGCCAGCATGACCACCGCCGGATGCATCTGGACCGTACGGCTCTGGATCATGGGCTGGAGGACGTGGCCCTCCAGCACCTGGACGGCGAGGACCACGCCGAGCGCCCAGAGCGCGATCACGACGCCCCGGTCCGCGAAGGCCACCAGGATCGCCACGGCGCCGGAGATGAACGCGCCGAGGTAGGGGATGTAGGCGCCGACGAAGACCAGCGCGCCCAGGCCGAGCGCACCCGGAACGTCCAGGATCAGCAGGCCGACGGTGATGCAGACGGCGTCGATCAGCGCGATGAAGGTGGTGCCGCGCATGAAGCCCTCGATGGACTGGAAGCCGCGGCGGGCCATCCGTTCCAGCTGAGGGCCCGAGTTGCCCGGCGACCAGTCATGCAGCGCACCGACCGCCTTGTCCGAGTCGCGCAGGAAGAAGAACGTCAGCAGCAGGGCCAGCACCGCGGCGGCGATGAACTGACCCACGATGCTCACGCCGGCCAGCAGCCCGGAGGCGGCGGTGCTGCCGAACCTGCCGACCAGCGTCTTGGCGTTGGTGGCGAGATCGCTGAGTGAATTCCCGGCCACGCCGAAGTGTTTGGTGAGATCCGCCGACGCGTCCTTGAGCGAGGCGAGGATCTGGTCCCCGGTGTCGACCAGCGCGCTGACCACGACGTATCCGGCGCCACCGACCACAACCATCAGAAGGGCGCAGGTCAGCCCGGCCGCCAACGAACGGTTGAGGCGCATCGCCACCAGTCGCCGGTACACCGGACCGAGCAGCGCACTGCCGAGCAGGGCCAGCAGCACGGGGGTGACCGCGGCACTCAACTCGACGCAGAGCCAGACGCCGACGGCGACCACCGCCGCGACCAGCAGTCCGGCCGCGCACCACGCCGCGGCGCGGCGGGCCTCGATCGGGAGCAGGGGCGCAGAGTGCGGCGGCCGGCCGGGCTCGGCGCCGCTCCGGTCTTGATCCGAGTCGTTTCGCACCCGGACAGTCCACCACGGCAGAGCGGCCGGTGAGGCGTATTGGGCGCCTCCCTCACGGGCCGGTATGCGGCCGACATCACGGCGTTTCACGTGAAACACGTGTGTGGGGGCGGTGTTTCACGTGAAACACCGCCCCCGCGATCCCGCCATCAGCGGCCGCTCATAGCGCGTCAGCGGGAATCGTGCCCAGCCGGCCGGCCTGGAAGTCCTCGAAGGCCTGGGCCAGTTCGGCGTGGGTGTTCATGACGAACGGTCCGTAGTGCATCATCGGCTCGCGGATCGGCAGTCCGCCCAGCAGCACCACCTCGAAGTTCGGGCTGCGCGACTCCTGGCTCTCGTCGGCCCGGATCGTGAGCGCGTCGCCCTCTCCGAAGACGACCGCCTGGCCCATGTGGAACGGACGGCCCTCCGCACCGGCGGTGCCACGTCCGGCCAGGGCATAGGCGAGGCCGTTGAAGTCCGCACGCCAGGGCAGCGTGACCTCGGCACCCGGGCTCACCGTCACATGGACCATCGTTATGGGGGTGTGCGTGACGCCCGGTCCCTGGTGACCGTCGATGTCACCGGCGATCAGCCGCAGCAGCGCACCGCCGTCGGCGGAGGTCAGCAGCTTGACCCGGCCGCCGCCGATGTCCTGGTAGCGCGGCGCCATCATCTTGTCGCTCTTGGGGAGGTTCACCCACAGCTGGAGGCCGTGGAAGAGGCCGCCCGACATCACCAGCGACTCCGGCGGCGCCTCGATGTGCAGCAGGCCGGAGCCCGCCGTCATCCACTGGGTGTCGCCGTCGTTGATGACCCCTCCGCCACCGTGCGAGTCACGGTGCACGAACGTGCCGTCGAGCAGGTACGTCACGGTCTCGAAGCCGCGGTGCGGGTGCCAGGGCGTGCCCTTGGGCTCTCCAGGCGCGTACTCCACCTCGCCCATCTGGTCCATCATGATGAACGGGTCGAGGTGCCGGTAGGCGATCCCGGCAAAGGCGCGGCGCACCGGGAAGCCCTCGCCCTCGAAACCACTCGGGGCGGTGTTGACGGTGAGCACGGGCCGGGTGCGTGCCCCGGCGGGCGCGGCCACCCTCGGCAGGGTCAGCGGATTCTCTATGGTCACGGCGGGCATGACGGCCTCCTCGGTCGTTCGCGCTTCAAACAAGTTAGTTGAAAGCTGAACAACTGGCAAGGCGTGCGCCATTCCCGATTCGGCCCCATGAAGGTTTCCGCAGGTCAGCGGAGAGAAGAAAGGGTGGGGGCAGGCCGCCCCGAGAGCATCGTCGGCGGCCCGCCCGGCAATGCCGGCTAGCCGTACATCCGGCGCATGGCGAAGTCGACCATCTGCTCCACGGCCTTCGCGTCGAAGACCATCCGGTGGTCGCCCTCCATGTCGAGGACGAATCCGTAGCCGGTCGGCAGCAGGTCGAGCACCTCGGCGCCGGTGATCACGAAGTACTTGGACTCCTTGCCCGCGTACCGGCGCAGCTCCTTGAGCGAGGTGAACATCGGGATCACCGGCTGCTGGGTGTTGTGCAGCGCCAGGAAACCGGGGTTGTCACCGCGCGGGCAGTAGACCTTGGACGTCGAGAAGATGCCCTGGAAGTCCTCGGCCGACATCGAGCCGGTCGTGAAGGCCCGCACCGCGTCGGCGAGGGAGGGCGGGGACGGCTCGGGATACAGCGGCTGCTCGCCGTAGCCCCCGGGGGCCGGTTGCTGCGGCGGGGGCGGCGCTCCGTACTGCTGCCCGGCACCCGCGTTCTGGTCGTAGCCGTACATGCGCCACAGCGTACTGATTCGGGGTGGCGCGGGGGACGCTCGTCACAGATCGGCCGTTAGGGGTTGCTTCTTATTACCGATGGGTAGCATCATCGTAGCTACTTGCTGGTATTGCGTATCGAGGTCCCTTCCTCGCGTCGAGGTCTTCCTCGTACAGAGGTCCTCCCGAACCCTTACGGAGCCGTACCCATGGGGCACTACAAGTCGAATCTCCGCGACATCGAGTTCAACCTCTTCGAGGTGTTCGGCCGTGACAGCGTGTACGGCACCGGACCGTTCGCGGAGATGGACGTCGACACCGCCAAGAGCGTGCTGTCCGAGATCGCCCGGCTCGCGGAGAACGAGCTGGCCGATTCGTACGCCGACGCCGACCGGAACCCCCCGGTCTTCGACCCGGACACCAACACCGCGCCGGTGCCGGACACCTTCAAGAAGAGCTACCAGGCGTACATGGACGCCGAGTGGTGGCGCCTGGGCGTCCCGGAGGAGATCGGCGGCACCACGACGCCGCGTTCCCTGCTGTGGGCCTTCGCCGAGTCGATCCTGGGCTCGAACCCCGCCGTGTGGATGTACGCCTCCGGCCCGGCCTTCGCGGGCGTGCTCTTCGAGGAGGGCACCGAGCAGCAGAAGCACATCGCCAAGATCGCCACGGAGAAGGGCTGGGGCTCCACCATGGTGCTGACCGAGCCCGACGCCGGCTCGGACGTCGGCGCCGGCCGCACCAAGGCGGTCAAGCAGGAGGACGGCTCCTGGCACATCGAGGGTGTGAAGCGCTTCATCACCTCCGGTGAGCACGACATGGCGGACAACATCCTCCACTACGTCCTCGCCCGTCCCGAGGGTCACGGCCCCGGCACCAAGGGCCTCTCCCTCTTCCTCGTGCCGAAGTACGAGTTCGACTTCGAGACCGGCGAGCTGGGCGAGCGCAACGGCGTCTACGCCACCAACGTCGAGCACAAGATGGGCCTGAAGGCGTCCAACACCTGCGAGATGACCTTCGGCGACCGCCACCCCGCCAAGGGCTGGCTGATCGGCGAGAAGCACGACGGCATCCGCCAGATGTTCCGGATCATCGAGTTCGCCCGGATGATGGTCGGCACCAAGGCGATAGCGACCCTCTCCACCGGCTACCTCAACGCCCTGGAGTACGCCAAGGAGCGCGTGCAGGGCGCAGACCTGGCGGCGTTCACCGACAAGTCCGCCCCGCGCGTCACGATCACCCACCACCCGGACGTGCGCCGCTCGCTGATGACGCAGAAGGCGTACGCCGAGGGCATGCGCGCCCTGGTGCTGTACACCGCCACCGTTCAGGACGAGATCCTGATCAAGGAGGCCGCCGGCGAGGACGCGTCCGCCGCGCACGCGCTGAACGACCTGCTGCTGCCGATCGTCAAGGGCTACGGCTCGGAGCGGTCCTACGAGCAGCTGGCCCAGTCGCTGCAGACCTTCGGTGGCTCCGGCTACCTCCAGGAGTACCCGATCGAGCAGTACATCCGGGACTCCAAGATCGACACCCTCTACGAGGGCACCACCGCCATCCAGGGGCAGGACTTCTTCTTCCGGAAGATCGTCCGCAACCAGGGCGCCGCCCTGACCCAGCTGGCGGAAACGATCAAGAAGTTCCTGGCCGACGCCGAGGGCGGCGCCGAGCTGGAGCAGGCCCGCGGCGAGCTGGCCAAGGCCGCCGAGGCCCTGGAGGGCATCGTCGGCGCCATGCTGACCGACCTCGCCGCCACGGAGAAGGACGTCAAGTCCATCTACAAGGTCGGCCTGAACACCACCCGCCTGCTGATGGCCTCCGGTGACGTCGTCGTCGGCTACCTGCTCCTCAAGGGCGCCGCGGTGGCCGCCGAGAAGCTGGCCGGTGCGTCGTCGAAGGACAAGCCGTTCTACGAGGGCAAGATCGCTGCCGCGAAGTTCTTCGCGCACAACGTCCTGCCCGGCGTGGCGCTCCAGCGCACGCTGGCCGACTCCGTCGACCAGTCCCTGATGGAGCTCGACGAGGCCGCGTTCTGAGCCGCTGTTGAGTCCTGACGGTCCGGGAGCTGTTCCCGGACCGTCACGGGGTTCTCACAAACCTCTCAGAATCACTGCCGACACTGATGGTGCCCGCCTCTTCTTCCCCCGGGGAGGCGGGCATCGTCATGCCGGGACGGATGGTGCGGACGAGCCCACCGGTGCCCGTGCGGCCGAGTGGGACCGGAATCGGGCGCTCCAACGGCGTATCCGCTCTGGAATGGGAAAATCGTGGCCGGAAGGCAACGGAGTCGCGGCCTAGGGGCACGCGGTAGAGCGGAGTTGGCTCCTTATGCTGAATCCATGACCAACTCCGCCCGCTTCGACCGCGGCCACACCGACGACCTGATGTCCTTCCTCGCCGCCAGCCCCTCGCCGTACCACGCGGTGGCGAACGCGGCGGAACGGCTGGAGAAGGCCGGCTTCCGGCAGGTGGCGGAGACCGACGCATGGGACGGCCGGAGCGGCGGCAAGTACGTGCTGCGCGGCGGCGCGATCATCGCCTGGTACGTCCCCGAGGGCGCAAGCGCCGCGACCCCGTTCCGCATCGTCGGGGCGCACACCGACTCCCCCAACCTCCGCGTCAAGCCGATCCCGGACACCGGCGCCCGCGGTTGGCGGCAGATCGCCGTCGAGATCTACGGCGGGACGCTGCTCAACACCTGGCTCGACCGCGATCTGGGGCTCAGCGGCCGGGTGACCCTGAGCGACGGCAGCAACCGGCTCGTCAACGTGGACCGGCCGCTGCTGCGGGTGCCGCAGTTGGCCGTACACCTGGACCGATCGGTGAACACCGAGGGCCTCAAGCTCGACAAGCAGCGCCATATGACGCCGATCTGGGGACTGGGCGAGGTCGCCGAGGGCGATCTGATCGCGTTCGTGGCGGACGAGATCGGGGTCCCGGCCGGTGACATCAAGGGCTGGGACCTGATGGTGCACAGCGTGGAACCACCCGCCTACCTCGGGCGCGACCGCGAACTGGTCGCCGGGCCGCGGATGGACAACCTGCTGTCCGTGCACGCCGGTACGGCGGCGCTCGCCGCGGCGGCAACCGACGGCGGCCGACTGTCCGGCATCCCGGTCCTGGCCGCCTTCGACCACGAGGAGAACGGCAGCCAGTCGGACACCGGCGCGGACGGCCCGCTGCTCGGCACGGTGCTGGAGCGCTCGGTCTTCGCCCGCGGCGGCGGGTACGAGGACCGGGCCCGGGCCTTCGCCGGCACCGTCTGCCTGTCGTCGGACACCGGGCACGCCGTACACCCCAACTACGGCGACCGGCACGAACCGGGGCACCACCCGATGCCCAACGGCGGACCGATCCTCAAGGTGAACGTCAACCAGCGGTACGCGACCGACGGCAGCGGGCGGGCGGTGTTCGCCGCGGCCTGCGAGCGGGCCGGTGTGCCCTGGCAGTCCTTCGTGTCGCACAACTCGATGCCGTGCGGCACCACGATCGGCCCGATCACCGCCGCCCGGCACGGCATCCAGACCGTCGACATCGGTGTCGCGATCCTGTCGATGCACTCGGCCCGCGAACTGTGCGGCGCCCAGGACCCGTACCTGCTGGCGAACGCCCTTACGGCATTCCTGGAGAGCTGAGTTGGAATTCTCGCTGCTCGGCCCGATCTCCGTGACAAGCGGCTCCGAGGAGCTGTCGCTCGGGCCCGCCAAACGGCGCAGTGTGCTGGCACTGCTGCTTCTGCAGCCCAACACCACCGTCCCACTGGAGCAGTTGATCGACTCCCTGTGGGAGGACGAACCACCCGAGCACGCCCGTACGGTCGTGCAGGGGCATGTCTCACGGCTGCGCGCCACGCTGGCCGCGGGCGGAGCCGAGGCGTACGGCATCGAGCTGGCCACGCACGGCTCGGCCTATCTGCTGCGGCTGCCGGAGGAGCTGATCGACGCTCACCGCTTCGGTGAGCTGGTCGCGTTGGCCCGACCGGAGGCCGCGCCGGCCGATGCCGTGCCGCTGCTGCGCGAGGCGCTGGGGCTGTGGCGCGGGCCGGCACTGACCGGCACGGTCACCAGCCCGCCCTTCGCCGCCGCCGCGCACGCCCTGGAGGAGCGCAGGCTGTCCGCCGTCGAGGCCCTGGCCCGGGCGTACGGCGTGCTCGGCGAGCAGGAACAGGCCGCGGCCCTGCTGTACTCCGCGGCCGTCAACCACCCGTTGCGGGAAGGGCTGATCGCCGCGCTGATGCGGGCGCTGTTCCGGACCGGGCGGCAGTCCGACGCACTGGAGTGGTACCACCGCACCCGGCGGCTGCTCAGCGAGGAGCTGGGGGTCGATCCGGGTGAGCGGCTGCGCGCGGCGTACGAGGAGATCCTGCGGGCGGAGGCCACGGACAGGGGGCGGAAGGCCGCTGAGCCGGCGCGCGGGGGCAAGGACGCGTCGGCCGAGGGGCGCGCGTTTCACGTGAAACCTGATGGCGCCGCACCGTCGCCCGAAGGCGGGAGCACCGGCGCGGCCGGCGGGACGGCCACGCCGGCGGGGACGGAGAACGGTCGGGACAGGGCCGGTGCGGCGCCCCGGCTGCTTCCCCGGCCGCCCGCGCGCTTCCTGGGCCGGGAGTACCAACTCCAGGCCCTGACCGAAGCGTTGGCGGACCGTACGACCGGGGAGAGCCCGCTGGCCGTGGTCGCGGGCCCGGCCGGCGTCGGCAAGACCGCCTGTGCCGTGCAGTGGGCGCATCTGCATGCCGGGGCCTTCCCCGACGGGCAGCTCTTCGCCGATCTGCGCGGCTTCGGCGAGGGCGACGAGGCCGCGCCGGCCGAGATCCTGCGCGACTTCCTCCTGGCGCTCGGCACCCGTCCGGAGCGGGTGCCCGGCTCCGCACAGGCCGCCTCGGCGCTGTTCCGCTCGCTGGTGGCCGAACGCCGGCTGCTGGTCGTCCTGGACAACGCGCGGAGTTCGGCGCAGGTCCGACCGCTGCTGCCCGGCGGTCCGCACTGCGCCACGGTCGTCACCAGCCGCAGCCGGCTCGACGGGCTGGTCGCCACGGACTGCGCCTGGCCGGTGGGCCTCCAGGCCCTCGGCCACGAGGAGGGCGCAGCGCTGCTCGGCGCCATGCTCGGGTCGGTGCGGGTCGCGGAGGACCCGGCCGCGGCCCGGGAGTTGGTGGATCTGTGCGACGGGCTGCCGCTGGCGCTGCGGGCCGCGGCGGCGCAGCTGACCGCCCGGCCGCGCTGGCGGCTGGCCAGGCTGGCCTCGGCGCTGCGCGACGAGCGGCGGCGGCTGGCACTGTTGTCGGCGGAGGACACCGGGATCGCGGCGGCGCTGCGGATGTCCGTCGCCCGGCTGTCCGCGGACGACGCGCGGCTGCTCCGGGCGCTGGCGAACAGCCCCGACGGACATCTCAACGCATCCGCTGCGGCGGCGCTCGCCGGGTCCGACCAGGAGCGCACCCAGGACGGCCTGGAGCGGCTCGCGGAGATGCACCTGGTGGACGAAGAGGCCACCGACGTCTACACGATCAGCACCCTGACCCAGCTGTTCGCCCGGGACGAGGGCGGGGACGGCGAGCGGGGGCGGGAGAGCGGCGACGGAACGGAGCCCGGGGGGCAGGGCGGACGCCCTGGTGACACGCCCCGCTGAGCGGCGCGGGGCGGACGTTAGGCAGGCGTTAGTGGCACGGCAGCGGCGGTCGGCAGTCTTGTGGTCAGACCGCAGGACCGACCGCGCCGGGCGCCGACCACGCCCGGCCACGCCACGGAGCGCAGCACAGCGCCCGTCGACCGGGGGAGACCGGACATGCCACGCACCGACGCCACCGCCGCCCGTAGCTCCCGCACGGTCCGGCGCCGTACGCTGCGGATCGCCGCGGCCGGGCTGACCGCCGTCGCCGCGCTCACCCTCACCGCCTGCGGCGGTCAGGACAACCCGCTCAAGACCAGCGACGCCAAGCCGTTCAACCCGGCCCCGCAGGACTCCAAGGACCCGGCGGCCGACGGCGGGCAGAGCGGGCAGGGCACACAGGACAGCAACGCGCCCACGGGGAACGGCAGTAAGGACAGCAAGGGCGGCAAGGACGGTAAGGACGGTAAGGACGGCAACAGCAGCAAGGGCGGCACCACCGTCACGGACAGCACGGCCGGCGCCGGTAAGCACGGCTCCTCGGGCGGTGCGGGCCCGTCCGCCAACGGCGGGGGCACGGGTTCCGGTGCCCGGCGGACCGCCTGCGACGCGGCGAAGATCCGTATCGTGGCGAAGCCGCTGACCCGCCCGATCAACCACCTGATGCTGCAGGCCACCAACACCTCGGGCGCCACCTGCGACCTCTACGCCTACCCCTTCCTGCAGTTCGACAACGCCCAGGCGGCGGTGGCCGAGATGCCGGACAGCAAGCCGCAGGCGGTGGTCACGCTGACCCCGGGGGAGTCCGGCTACGCCAGCGTGCTGCTGTCCGGGGCCGACGGCGGCAGCAACGGCGTCAACGCGACCTCGCTGTCCGTCAGCCTCTCCGGCCGGGACGGCAACGGGAGCGTCGGCGGCTCGGCGAAGGTCGCACTGCCCGGCGGCTCGGCGTACATCGACGACAACGCGCGGGTGTCGTACTGGCAGACGGACCCGAACACGGCGGCCTCCTGGTAATCCGGGCCATCGCCCGAAGGCACTCCGCCGCCCCCAAAGCAGGGCGCCCGCGAATCCCCCGGCGGGCGCCCTTTCTCCGTGCCGGCCTCCCCCTGGGAGGTCGGCGACGCGCGACCCCGGGCCGCCCGCGACTGTCCCGTCATGTCCCAGCACGCCCCCGACGGCGTCCCGAAAACCCCCGCCCACCGGCACGTCCTTGCAGGTCACAGCCTTGTGAGAGGGCAGGTGCGTCCCACAGGACGGGGATCGGCCGTTCGTCGTCCGCGTCCCGCCCGAGCATGGTCCCCGTCGCCGCGAACCGATCAGGCGAACGGCACGGACCGATGACGCGGAGGGGCACGCATGGCTGAACACGGCACCACGCCACCGGGGGACGGCACAACCCCCGTGGAGGGCGCGGGATCCGCACTCCGTCGGGCCCTGCTGCGCCGGGTGCTTCCCGCGGCCGCCGCGGCCGGTCTCGGCATCACCGGGGTCGCCGGGGTCGCGCAAGGTGCCGCGAGCAACGCACCACGGACCGCACCCGCCGACTTCCCCACCTGGGGCACCCGTTGGGTGGTGCACGCCGGCGTCGACACGCGTTCCCCCGCCGTGGGAATGATCAACACCTCCGGGCCGGGCCGGGACCGGATCACCGCCGACTACCAGGTCGACACCGGCCACCGGGTGTGCGAGGGCAGCGCCTGCTCGACCTTCATGGCCCACATCACCGGGCCGGTGAAGGGCTTCCTCACCGTGGTCGCGGTGGCGATACCGCAGGACCGGCTGCCGGGCATACCCGTCCACGGCGGTCAGCCGCCGCAGCAGCCGGGCAGTTCACGCCAGGAGATGCTGGCGCGCGCCGCCACCTGGCTGACCGCCGACAACGGCGCGCAGGTCCCGTACAGCCAGGCCAAGGTCTGGAAGGACGGCTACCGGCAGGACTGCTCCGGCTATGTGTCGATGGCCCTCGGGCTGCCGACGCCGGGCACCAACACCGTGGGCCTGGCCTCCGACCGCGGCCTCACCCGACCCATAGCGCTCGGCGCGTTGCGGGGCGGCGACCTGCTCATCGACGCGACGGGGGACAACAACAACCGGCACGTCGTCATCTTCGAGAAGTGGAACGACGCCGCGCACTCCTCGTACACCGCCTTCGAGCAGCGGGGAGGTCACGGCACCGACCATCGGAGCCTGACCTACGGTCTGCCGGGCGGCGACGCCGAGTTCACGCCCTACCGGCCCGTGGCGTTCGGCGACTGAACGACGCCGGCGAGCGGACTCGGTACGTCCGACGGATCCGGCACCACCCTCACGGAGCCGCGGCGCACTGTTTCACGTGAAACGTCACCGAACGGTCCGTGTTCGTTCCGGATCACGTAACGAGGGGCACTTCCGTCACAGGGGAGCGGAAGTGCCCCTCGCACGCGCATGTCCACTGTGCTGGAATGCGAGACGTGCCTGGCCATGAGAACCACGCCACGAACATCCGCCGCAAGCCTCTCGCCCCGCTCCCCGCAGAACTCTCCGGTCCCGCACGGGACTTCGTCGCCGCCTTGCGCCGTATGCACGGCGAACTGGGATACAGCCTCCAGCAGTTGGCGGGACGGCTGCCGGCCAGCCGCTCGTCCCTCTCGCGGTACCTCCGCGGGCAGGGCCTGCCCGACGAACGGCTGCTGGTGCAGTGGTGCAAGCTCTCGTTCACCGGCGAGGACCGGCTGCCCGCGCTGGTGGAGCTGCTGCACCGCGCCCAGGAGGCGGCGGACGAGCCACCGGTGCCCATCGCGGGGCCGCACACCGGGACCGGACCGGGCGCCGAGGAGCCGGCGGGACCGGGGGACGCGGAACCCGGGGACGCCCCGTCCGGACGGCGCCGGCTGCGCCTGGTGCTCGCCGGGCTCGGCACCGCCGCCGTGCTCGCCGGCGCCGCATTCGCCGTCCTGGCACTGACCGGTGCGGATGCCGGCAGCCGGGCGGACGGGGGCGACGGCCGGGAGCCGGCCGCCTCGGCCCCGGGGCCGACCGCCGGATCCGCCCGGATCACCGTGAACAACGTCGAACGGGCCTGCCAGCACAGCCACACCGACTACTGCGCGCTCGGCCTGGCACACGACCCCTATGCGCCGTATGACCGGCGCAACGTCGTGGGGCACGTCTGGCACGGCGAGGTGCTGCGCGCCGTGTGCAAGATCGCCGACGGGATCGCCGTCACCGACGAGGCCGGCGGACACAGCAGCATCTGGTTCCGGGTCGACCACGACGGCGGCCCGGCCTGGATGCCGGGCATCCGCGTCCGGCCGGACCAGCTCGACGACGAACTGCCCCGCTGCCGGAACTGACGGGGACCGGGTTTAGCCGTGCGCGCCGGGGAAAGACGAGCCCAGGGCCGCGCGGAACAAACCCGTCCTGGCCTTGAAAACGGCAGTCGCTATGGTGGCCCGTGCCATGACCTAGGGCGCTTCTGATGGATCTCCGTGGAAGAAGGAGCGGCGCCTGGTGCGTGCGATCGCAAGGCGCCGGGATGTCTTCATAGCGGAGCTATGGGGGCATTTCGGCAACGCCGCGAGCGTGCGTGGCAGGCGCCGCGACGCCGCGGAGATCCATCAGAAGCGCCCTAGCCGCCTCGCTGTCCGCAGTACCTCTCTGGGGGAACCTTCCATGACCGCACGCCGCACCCGCCGCCGCTCCGCCGCGTACGCCGCGTTGGCTCTCGGCCTGGCCGGCTCGCTCGCCCTGACCGGCTGCAACAGCACCTCCTCGAAGTCGAAGAAGAGCTCGTCCTCCTCGTCCTCCAAGAGCAAGAAGCGCAAGATCATCGGCGGTGCGGCGGCGGGTGCGGGCGCCGGCGCGGTGGCCGGCCGGCACGTGTCGAACTGCAACCTCACCACGGCCCGGCTCCAGTTCAGCCAGCAGACGAGGCCCCAGGGCTACGTGACCGTGCGATACCAGAACTCCTCCAGCACGCTGAGCTGCACGCTGTACAACGCGCCACTGCTGTCCTTCAACCAGGCGAAGACGCCGCTGCCGATGGTGAAGCCGGGCTCGGGTCACCTCGTCACCCTCCGCCCGCACAGCACCGCCTACGCGGTCATCCCGACCACCACGCCCGCGGCGCTGGGCACCACGCAGAAGAACGTCGCCGTCCAGTTCATGGGCCGGTCCGAGGGTTCCCGGACCACCGGGTCGCCGGTGACGTACGACTTCGCGGAGAAGCGCACCACGATCTCCGTCGGCCAGAGCAAGGTCACCAACTGGTACAGCAGCCTGTCCGCCGCCAAGCTGGAAGCCGGCGTCGGGTAACGGACCCCGCGCACCGGCCTCCCGCACTCCCCACGGGTCGGCCTGGCCCGGCCCCGGCCGGGGCTATTCCGCGTCCAGCCCCGCCAGCACCAGCCCCAGGCGGGCCGCGCCGTCCTCGGCGATCCGGACCGGAACGCCCCAGTCCTGCTGGTGCACATGGCAGGCCGGGTACTCGATGTCCGGGGCGTCGTCACAGGACGCGGCCATCGCCGAGACGTGCAGCACGCCCTCGGTCACGCCGTCCGCGAGGACCAGGTCCCGCGCCAGATCCGTACCCGCGCCCGACCCGTCGGCGAGCAGCTCCGGCGGCGTGGCGCTGACCAGCAGCCGCGTCGAGGGGCCGAAGCGGGTGTCGAGCTTCTGGCCGGCCGGGGCCTGGAAGACCACGTCCAGGCGGAGCGTGCCGGGGGCGACGTCGATGGCGGCGCGCTGGGTGCGGTGCGCCACCGACTCCACGCGGACCGCCTCCTCGGGGAGCCGGAGCCGGGTCAGCCGGTGGCGCGCGGACTCCACCACCACGATGTCGTCGTCGACGAGGACCGCCGCGGAAGGTTCCCGCAGATCCGTCGCGAGCGTGGTGACCTCGCCACTCGTCGGGTCGTAGCGGCGCAGCGCGTGGTTGTAGGTGTCCGCGACGGCGACCGAGCCGTCGGGCAGCGCGGTCACCCCCAGCGGGTGCTGGAGGAGGGCCTGCTCGGCCGCGCCGTCGCGGTGCCCGAAGTCGAAGAGCCCGGTGCCGACGGCCGTGCGGACGACGTAGCCGTCACCCGGGGCGGCCGGGTCGCCGTGCGCGGCGCGCTCGATCCAGCGCACCGCGCTGGTCTCCGAGTCGGCGATCCACAGCCGGTCGCCGGCCGCCGCGAGCCCGGACGGCTGGGCGAACCACGCCTCGGCGGCGGGGCCGTCCACCAGCCCCTCGTTGGTGGTGCCGGCCGCCACCGCCACCGTGCCGTCGGCCGGGTCGTAGGTCCAGATCTGGTGCACCCCGGCCATCGCGATCCACAGCCGGTCCTGCCACCAGGCGAGGTCCCACGGCGAGGAGAGGTCCACCTCGCGCGCCGGGCCCGAGGTCGGCGAGCCCTGCCACCACTGCTTGCCGGTGCCGGCCACGGTCTCCAGGGTGCCGGTCGCGGGGTCGAAGACCCGGATGGCGTGGTTGACGGTGTCCGCGACGGCGACCGTGCCGTCCGGCAGCAGCGCCAGCCCCTGCGGCTCGTTGAAGGAGTCCGGGCCCAGCCCGCGCTCGCCGGTCCCGATCCGGCGCACCACCTGCTCGCCGCCGGCCGCCAGCTCCACCAGCTGGTGCCGGGTGGTGTCGGAGACCAGGAAGGTGCCGCCGGGCAGCCGCACCGCCTTGCCGGGGAAGCGGAGGTCGGTGGCGACCGGCTCCGGCGGTACGTACGGCCCGTCGCCGCGCCGCAGCGTGCCCTTCGCGGTGTGCTCGGCGATCAGCTCCTCGACGAGCTTCTCGATGGCGTGCGCATGGCCCTCGCCCGCGTGCTGGGCCACGACGTAGCCCTCGGGGTCGATCACCACCAGCGTCGGCCAGGCCCGCACCGCGTACTGCTTCCAGGTCGCCAGCTCGGGGTCGTCGAGGACGGGGTGCTCGACGCCGTACCGCTCGACGGCGTCCACCACGGCCTGGTGCTCGGCCTCGTGGACGAACTTCGGGGAGTGCACGCCGATGATCACGACCGAGTCGCGGTGCCGCTCCTCCAGCTCCCGCAGCTCGTCCAGGACATGCAGGCAGTTCACACAACAGAACGTCCAGAAGTCGAGGATGACAATGCGTCCCCGCAGGTCAGAGAGGGTGAGGTCAGTTCCGCCGGTGTTGAGCCAGCCGCCCTTGCCGATCAGCTCGGGGGCCCGGACGCGCGCACGTGAAGCCATGTGGACATTCAACGTCACTCCGGTGCGCACGCATTCCGCAGGGGGCAGGGGGAACACGTCACCCATGCTGCAATCCCATGGGGGGCACTCCCCGCGCTCCCGCAAGTACTTCGTGCACGACCGGATCTTCGGCATCGGCGAGGACTACTGGGTCGACGACGACCACGGGCGGCACGCCTTCCTCGTGGACGGGAAGGCGCTCCGCCTGCGGGAGACCTTCGAGCTCAAGGACACCGAGCGGCGGGTGCTGATCACCATCCGCAAGAAGATGTTCAGCCTGCGCGATGCGATGACCATCGAGCGGGACGACCAGCCGCTGGCGACGATCAAGCGCAAGCGGCTGTCGCTGCTGCGCCATCACTACCGCGTCGAGCTGGTCGACGGCACCGAGTTGGACGTCAGCGGCAAGATCCTGGACCGGGAGTTCGCGGTCGAGTACGACGGTGAGCTGCTCGCCGAGATCTCGCGGCGCTGGCTGACCATGCGCGAAACCTACGCGGTCAACGTCGTACGGGAGGACGCGGATCCGGCGCTGCTGATCGCCGTCGCGGTCTCGGTGATCCGGATGGCGGAGCGGGAGCGCGAGGACGACTGAGGAGGTGCCAGGCGTACCGGTCAAACCCCCCGAATCGGGCGCCGGTTGACCGGTTTCGTCGGCTCCGCACCAATCCGGGGAGGCGAATCGCGCACAGTACCACCGGCAACGCTTTCGACCGGCCCGGCCGTCGAACATCCGCCTACGATGGTCACCCGAAAGCACTGCCGGGGTGCCCGTGCGCAGCGTAACTTAACTGCCAGACAGCAGCCCGCGTACGAACCGTTCGAGGGGTCCCGTGACCGTCCATCCCAGCCTTCAGTCCTCCATCGATGCCTGGACGCACTCCATAGAAGCGATAACCGAGCTGGTGACGCCGCTCGTCGAGGGTGAGTGGAACAGGGCGACGGACCTCCCAGGCTGGTCCGTGCGCGACATCGTCTCCCATGTCATCGGCCTGGAATGCGAGATGTTGGGCGACCCCCGGCCGATCCACACGCTGCCCCGCGACCTCTACCACGTCCGCAGCGAGTCGGCCCGCCGGATGGAGGTCCAGGTCGACGTCCGTCGGCACCACACCGCACCGGAGATGCTCAGCGAGCTCGAGTACACCGTCATCCGGCGTTCCCGGCAGTTGCGGAACGAGACCCGCCAGCCGGACACCGTGGTGCGCAGCCCGCTCGGTGAGGACCGCACGCTCGAATTCATCCTGGAGCAGCGGGCGTTCGACGTCTGGGCGCACGAGCAGGACCTGCGCCGCACGCTCGGGCAGCCCGGCAACCTCGACTCGCCCGGTGCACTGGTGGCCCGCGATCTGCTGGTGCGGGTCCTGCCCGGCATCGTCACCAACCGGGCCAAGGCGCCGGCCAGTTCGACGGTGGTCTTCGACATCAGCGGTCCGGTGGAGTTCATGCGCACCGTCCGGGTCGACGCCGAGGGGAAGGCGACCGTCGACGGCAGCGTCTCGCTGGGCCCGACGGTGACGCTGGCGATGGACTGGGACACCTTCCACCAGCTGGCCTGCGGCCGGGTCCGTCCGTCGACGGTCGCCGAGCAGGTCAAGATCGACGGTGACCACGAGCTGGCCCGAGCCATCCTCGACAACCTCGCGGTGACGCCGTAACGGAGCCCGCGACGGCAGCCGGCGGACAACCGGCGGCGCTGACCGGACGCGGTCCTCAGCCGGCCCGAACCACGGGCCGTCGGCCGGACGGTGCGCAGGGAGTTACCCGTTTCACGTGAAACGATCTCCTTGGTTTCACGTGAAACGGTTGCCGCGGTGGCACACCGGCCTCGGCCGCGTCAGGCCGGGACGTGGACGGCCTCGACCCTGCTGACGACCAGACGTTCCCGCTCACGCCGGGCCGCACGGCTGCGCAGCCGGAGGATCTGCGTGACACCGAGCGCCTCCAGCACGAAGACCGAGGCGAACGCGATCCGGTAGTTGTCTCCGGTGGCGTCGAGCAGGATGCCGACGGCGAGCAGGGTGGTCATCGAGGCGGTGAAGCCGCCCATGTTGACGATGCCGGACGCGGTGCCCTGACGCTCCGGCGGATTGGCCGGCCGCGCGAAGTCGAAGCCGATCATCGAAGCGGGGCCGCAGGCGCCCAACACCACACAGAGCATGACCAACAGGCCCATCGGGGCGTGTGTGGTGGGCCAGCACAAGGTGAGCGCCCACACCAGCGCGGTCGCCGCGACGGTGCCCAGCGCCAGCGGCAGGCGGGCCGCGTGATGGCGGGCGATGATCTGCCCGTAGACCAGGCCCACGGCCATGTTCGAGAGCACGACGAGGGTCAGCAGTTCACCGGCCATACCGCGGGAGAGGCCCTGTGCCTCCACGAGGAACGGCAGTCCCCACAGCAGCAGGAAGACCATCGCCGGGAACTGGGTGGTGAAGTGCACCCACATGCCCAGCCGGGTGCCGGGCTCGCACCAGGCGTTCGCGATCTGCCGGCGGACGAACGCCGCACCGCTGTGCTCGCGGGGCGCGGGCGGCGGGGCGAACCCCTCGGGGTGGTCCTTGAGGAAGAGCAACAGCAGGGCCAGCACGGCGATGCCGCCCAGGGCACTGCCGGCGAAGGTCGTCGTCCATCCGAAGGTGTGCAGCAGCCGGGCCAGCACGAGCGTGGAGATCAGGTTGCCCGCCATCCCGACCAGGGCCGCGATCTGGGCGATCATCGGCCCGCGGCGGGCCGGGAACCATCGGGCCCCCAGCCGCAGCACGCTGATGAAGGTCATCGCGTCACCGCAGCCCAGCAGCGCCCGCGAGCCGAGCGCCATGCCGTACGCGTCCGAGAACGCGAAGCCGAACTGGCCGGCGGTGTAGAGGACCACGCCGAGGGCCAGGACCTTCTTCGCGCCCAGCCGGTCGACCAGCAGGCCGACGGGTATCTGCATCCCGGCGTACACCAGCAGTTGGAGGATCGAGAAGGTAGAGAGCGCGGAGGCGTTGATGTGGAAGCGGTGGGCGGCATCCAGGCCGGCCACGCCGAGGCTGGTGCGGTAGGTGATCGCGACGAAGTAGACCGCGACGCCGATGCCCCAGACGGCTATGGCCTTCCGGCCGCCGGGCGGATCCGAGGGCAGCAGCCGGGCGCCGCCCCCGACTATGCCGCCACCTATGCCCCCTCCGGTGGAACCGCTGCTTCCGGCGATGCCGTCGGCACTGCTGCTCATCGCTGGTCCCCCTGCGCGAGATTGCGGACCCAGCTGACGTGCCGGTGTACGGCGTCGGTGGCGGCCTCGGCGTCACCGGCCCGCAGCGCCTCAAGGATTTCGGTGTGCTCGGCGATGTTCTTGGCGATCCGGTCGGGGTGGGCGTGCATCACCGCGACGCCCATCCGCAGCTGTCGGTCGCGCAGTTGCTCGTAGAGCCGATCCAGGATCTGGTTGCCGGCGCTGCGCACGATGGCGGCGTGGAAGGCGCGGTCGGTGACCGACACGGCGGCCAGGTCGCCCGCCGCGGCCTGCTCCCGCATGGTCTCCACCAGTTCGCTCAGCTCGTTGATCAGTGCCTCGCCGGCGGGCACGGCCTTGGCCGCCGCGTGCTTCTCCACCAGCAGCCGGGTCTCGACGACATCGGCGATCTCCTGCGCGGAGACCGGCAGGACCAGCGCGCCCTTCTTCGGGTAGAGCTTGATCAGCCCTTCGACCTCCAGCCGCAGCAGCGCCTCGCGGACCGGGGTGCGCGAGACCCCCACCGCGTCGGCGAGCTCGCCTTCGGTGAGCAGCATCCCGCCCTCGTAGCGGCGTTCCAGGACGGCGTCCTTGATGTGGGTGTAGACCCGCTCGGCGGCGGGCGGCTGTTTCGCGGGAACGGGACCGGTCTCCCTTGTGGGGGCGGTGGAGGTGGACGCTGATGGCATGTGCACAGGATAGATACAACAGGTATGCGTCCGATACGCCGTTCCGCGATGCGGACGATCAGCGGGGCATTTGTCCTGGTAGGAGCGTTATGGGGGGCCGGCCGGTACCCTACCGGGGCGCCGGCCGGCGCGGGCTCAGGCCGCCATCCGCCCCTGCGCGACCAGACGGTCCACCACCTGGCGGTGGGCCGGCGCACAGCGCACGAAGGACTCCTCGCGGTCGAACCACGCGTACTCGGCGATCTCCCGGCCGGGAGCCGGGTCGATGTCCTGGGGACCGCCGGTGAAGCAGGTCATGTGCAGCCGCCGGCCGTTCTTGCCGTGCGCGACGTCATGGACGACGAACGCCTCCGACAGCTCCTCGGCGGGAATGCGCAGGCCGAGTTCCTCGGAGAGCTCCCGGGCGAGCGCCTGGCGCGCGGTCTCCCCCGGCTCGTACTTGCCGCCGGGGAGGTAGAAGGTGTCGTTCCCCCGCGTCCGGACGCTCAGCAGCCGCCCGTCACGGACATGCAGCCAGGACACCGAGCGCAGCGGCGCCTCGCGTGCCACGGCGATCAGCGGGTGGCCGGTCCGGTCGTCGATCCGCCGCCCGCGCTCGGTGAAGCCCAGGCCCGCGTAGAACCGCCGCCCGCCGGCGTTCTCCTCGAAGACCTCAAGGGTGAGCGCGCCGTAGCGCGCCGCCGCGTGCTCCACCAGCTCCCGGCCGACGCCGACGCCCTGCGCCTCGGGCGCCACGAACAGCCCGCCGATCTCGACACCGCCGTCCTCGCCGCCGCCCAACAGGCCGAGCAGTCCGATGACGGACCCGTCCCGCTCGGCGACCCAGTTCTCCGCCTGGACGAGATACACCTCGCGGAGGACCCGGGCCCGTTCTCCTTCGCCTTCCCCCTCGATGAACGGATGCGCCTGCCGCGACGCCCTGGACCACAGGTCGCACACCGCGTCCTGATCTGCTTCCCGATAGCGCCGAATGACCGTGTGACTGCTCATTTCACCGACCGTAAACAGCCGGGGCAGCTGCGGCAAACCCCTTTCCGGGGGCCCGCCCCTGCCGAGAGGGGGGACCCCAGGGGGATCCCCGGTCCGACTCAAGGCGTAGGCGAGTCCGTACCTGACGCGTACGGATCGGGCCCGAATCCCATGGGTGAATAGAGGTACGGAGCCGATACGGCCCACCGGACAAGGGGAGTTGACCATGCAGTCCAGGACGCACACCGGCCACCGCGCCCGCAACGCCGTCGTGCTGGCCCTGATCGTCGCCGCCGTATGGGCGGGCGCCGCACTGACCCGTGGCGCCGCGCAGGCGGACCCGTCCGCTCCGACCGGACCGGTGGCGCACTTCAGCCGCGCGGTCGAGCTCGTTCGGGGCTGAGCAACGACAAGGGGCGGTGTTTCACGTGAAACGCACCGACCGTTTCACGTGAAACACCGCCCCTGCCGCCGTCACGGGCTCGGCCCGGACGGTCAGTCCCGGCGGCTCACCCCCAGGTGATCAGCCGCTTGGGCCGCTCCAGGATCGCCGCGATGTCCGCGAGCAGCTTGGAGCCCAGCTCGCCGTCGATCAGACGGTGGTCGAAGGAGAGCGCGAGGGTGGTGACCTGGCGCGGCTTGACCTCGCCCTTGTGGACCCACGGCTGGAGCTTGATCGCGCCGACGGCGAGGATCGCCGACTCCCCCGGGTTGAGGATCGGGGTCCCGGTGTCGACGCCGAAGACGCCGACGTTGGTGATGGTGACCGTGCCGCCGGACATCGCCGCCGGAGAGGTCTTGCCCTCGCGGGCGGTGGCCACCAGCTCGCCCAGCTCCGTGGCGAGCTGGGGAAGCGTCTTGACGCCCGCGTCCTTGATGTTCGGGACGATCAGGCCGCGCGGGGTGGCCGCGGCGATCCCGAGGTTGATGTAGTCCTTGTAGACGATCTCCTGGTTCGCCTCGTCCCAGGAGGCGTTGACCTCCGGGTGGCGCTTGATCGCGACCAGGAACGCCTTGGCGACCAGCAGCAGCGGATTGACCCGCAGCCCCGCCATGTCCGGGTCCTGCTTCAGGTCCTGGACGAGCTTCATCGTCCGGGTCACGTCGACGGTGATGAACTCCGTGACGTGCGGCGCACTGAAGGCACTGGCGACCATCGCCTGCGCGGTGGCCTTGCGCACGCCCTTGACCGGCACCCGCCGCTCACGGGCGGCGTCGAAGGCGACCACGGGAGCCGTGGCCGGGACGCCCACCTCGGGTGCGGCGGGCACGACGGCCGGTGCCGCCGCGGTCGGTGCGGCGGCCGCGTAGACGTCGTCACGGGTGATGACGCCGCCCGGCCCGGTCGGGGCGACCGTCGCCAGGTCGATACCCAGATCCTTGGCGAGCTTGCGGACCGGGGGCTTGGCCAGCGGCCGCTCGGCGACCGGCGCGGAGGCGGCGGGCACCACCGGCGGCGCGGGCACGGCCACCGGGGTGGCGACCGGCGCCGGCGCGGAGCGCCCGTTCAGCTCGGCCTGGAGGCCGACACTCACCGGCTCGGTCTGGGCCGGCACCGCGGGCTGCGGCTTGCGGGCCCGACGCTTGGTCGAGGACGGCGCGGCGCCGTAGCCGACCAACACCGCCTGCCGGCCCTGCGGCTCCTCGTCCTCCTCCGCGGTCGCGGTGGACGCCGCGGCACCGGGCTGGTCCGCGACGGGCCCGGCACCCGGGTCGGTGTCGACCGAGATGATCACGGTGCCGACGTCGACGGTGGTGCCCTCGTCGAAGTTCACCGCGTGCACCACCCCGTCGTAGGGGATGGGCAGTTCGACGGCGGCCTTGGCGGTCTCGACCTCGCACACGACCTGGCCGTCGGTGACGGTGTCACCGGGCTGGACATACCACTTGAGGATCTCCGCCTCGGTGAGGCCCTCGCCCACGTCGGGCATCTTGAACTCGCGGATGCGCTGCGTGTTCGCGGCGCCGGCGGTCCCTGCAGTCATGGTCACGACTCTCCTCAGCCCTCAGTACGCCAACGCGCGGTCAACGGCGTCGAGCACCCGGTCCAGCCCCGGAAGGTACTCGTCCTCCAGCCTGGACGGCGGATAGGGGGCGTGGAAGCCGCCGACCCGCAGCACCGGTGCTTCCAAGTGGTAGAAGCAGCGCTCGGTGATCCGGGCGGCGATCTCCGCGCCCGAGCCGAAGAAGACCGGCGCCTCGTGGACCACGACCAGCCGGCCGGTCTTCTCGACCGAGGACTGCACGGTGTCGAAGTCGATCGGGGAGATCGAGCGCAGGTCGACGACCTCGACCGACTTGCCCTCCTCGGCGGCGACCTTGGCGACGTCCTCGCAGACCTTCACCATCGGGCCGTAGCCGACCAGCGTGAGGTCGGAGCCGGGCCGGGTGATCCGGGCCTTGTGCAGCGGGTCCGGGATCGACTCGGTGTCCAGGCGCGACTTGTCGTGGTAGCGGCGCTTGGGCTCGAAGTAGATGACCGGGTCGTCGCCGGCGATGGCCTGCTGGAGCATCCAGTAGGCGTCGGAGGAGTTCGAGGGAGAAACGATCTTGAGGCCCGCGACATGCGCGAAGAGCGACTCGGGGGACTCGGAGTGGTGCTCGACCGCGCCGATGCCGCCGCCGTAGGGGATGCGGATGACGACCGGGACCTTGACCTTGCCCAGCGCCCGCGCGTGCATCTTCGCGAGCTGGGTGACGATCTGGTCGTAGGCGGGGAAGACGAAGCCGTCGAACTGGATCTCGGCGACCGGACGGTAGCCGCGCAGGGCCAGGCCGATCGCGGTGCCGATGATGCCGGACTCGGCGAGCGGGGTGTCGATCACCCGGTCCTCGCCGAAGTCCTTCTGGAGTCCGTCGGTGACCCGGAAGACGCCGCCGAGCTTTCCGACGTCCTCGCCCATCACGAGGACCTTGGGGTCGGCCTCCATGGAGGCGCGCAGCGACGCGTTGATCGCCTTGGCGATGGTGATCTTCTCGTGGACGGCCATGGTCAGTTCCCCTCCGCGGCGGCTTCGGCGTCGGCGAACGACGCCTGGTAGGCGGCGAACTGCGCGCGCTCCTCGTCGACGAGCGCGTGCCCGTCTGCATAGGCGTTCTCGAAGATCGCCATGTGGTCCGGGTCGGGCATCGCCCGTACGGCATCGCGGACCCGCTTGCCCAGGGTCTCGCTCTCCTCGTCGATCGCCGCGAGGTACGCGTCGTCGACGAAGCCCTCGGCCTCCAGGTACTTCCGCAGCCGCAGGATCGGGTCCTTGGCCTCCCAGGCCAGCCGCTCCTCGTCGGCGCGGTACCGCGTCGGGTCGTCGGAGGTGGTGTGGGCACCCATCCGGTAGGTGAACGCCTCGACGAGCATGGGGCCTTGGCCGGTGCGCGCCCGGTCCAGTGCCGCCTTGGTCACCGCCAGGCACGCCAGGACGTCGTTGCCGTCGACCCGGACGCCGGGGAAGCCGAAGCCGCGGGCGCGCTGGTAGAGCGGGACACGGGTCTGCTTCTCGGTGGGCTCGGAGATCGCCCACTGGTTGTTCTGACAGAAGAAGACGACCGGGGCGTTGTAGACCGCGGAGAAGGTGAAGGACTCGGCGACGTCGCCCTGGCTGGAGGCGCCGTCACCGAAATACGCGATGACCGCGGAATCCGCGCCGTCCTTCTGCACGCCCATCGCATAGCCGGTCGCGTGCAGCGTCTGCGACCCGATGACGATGGTGTAGAGGTGGAAGTTGTTGCTGTTGGGGTCCCAGCCGCCGTTGTTGACACCGCGGAACATGCCCAGCAGGTTCGTCGGGTCGACGCCGCGGCACCATGCCACGCCGTGCTCCCGGTAGGTGGGGAAGACATAGTCGTCGTCGCGCAGCGCGCGGCCCGAGCCGATCTGGGCGGCTTCCTGGCCCAGCAGCGAGGCCCACAGGCCCAGCTCGCCCTGACGCTGGAGGGTGGTCGCCTCGGCGTCGAAACGCCGGGTCAGCACCATGTCGCGGTACAGACCTCGCAGTTCCTCGGGAGAGAGGTCGATCGCGTAATCCGGGTGCTCGACCCGCTTCCCTTCGGGGGTCAGCAGTTGTACGAGCTGGTCCTGCTCCGCCTCGTCCGGCTGGGCGCTGTTCCTGGTCCCGGACTGCGTCGCCTTTTTCGTCGGCGTCGCCTTTTTGGCGGTGGTGCGCTTGCTGCCGCCGCGGGCGGTTTTCCGCTCGGCAGTGCCTTCCACGGTCACGTGCTGCTCCTCCGTCTGTCCGGCCCCCGGGGTCCGCCGGTGGCCGTTTGCGGCTCACCCGGTATCCGATACGGCGCACGGGGTGTGTGCGAACGCGGCCGGATCCGGGTGGAACAAAGCGCCCCGGAGTGGCCTGCTCATTGCACGTTACCCATTGTCAAAGCCGAAGTGAAAATGGCGCTGACCTGCGATTTTGCTTGGATTTCCAAGTAAATCGCGAAGGCTGGGAACAACTCCTGGTCACAGCGTTGCAGGCCGCCGGGACAACGGCACGTTATATCGGTGACCTGGAGCACGGGAAGAGTCGATGTGTGAGACTGGGGATGTGCGCGAAGACGGAAAAATCACGGTTTTCCTGCTCGATGACCACGAAGTGGTCCGGCGGGGCGTCCACGAAATGCTCACGGTCGAGGAAGACATCGAGGTGGTCGGCGAGGCCGGCACCGCGGCTGATGCGCTGGTCAGGATCCCTGCGACGCGTCCGGACGTGGCCGTGCTCGACGTCCGGCTCCCGGACGGCAGCGGTGTCGAGGTCTGCCGTGAGATCCGCTCGCAGAACGAGGACATCAAATGCCTGATGCTCACCTCGTTCGCCGACGACGAGGCCCTCTTCGATGCGATCATGGCCGGTGCGTCCGGTTATGTCCTCAAGGCCATCCGGGGCAGCGAACTCCTCTCGGCGGTCCGCGACGTGGCGGCCGGCAAATCACTGCTCGATCCGGTGGCCACCGCCCGCGTCCTGGAACGACTCCGCGACGGCAGCACCGCCAAGGGCGACGACCGGCTGGCGAACCTCACCGAGCAGGAACGCAAGATCCTCGATCTGATCGGCGAAGGACTGACCAATCGCGCAATCGGCGAACGGCTCCATCTCGCCGAAAAAACGATCAAGAATTACGTTTCCAGCCTGCTTTCCAAGCTCGGCATGGAACGCCGCTCGCAGGCCGCCGCGTATGTTGCCCGCATGCAGGCCGAACGGCGCTGACCAGGAGAAAAACTCCGGCCACGGCCGCGGAGGCGGCGATTCCGCGGCCGGACACAGGGACCAACGTCCCTCCGACCTGGGGCTGCCGCCCCTATCCGCCGCCCCACCGGGCGGGCAGGGTGGGACCATGCCCACCGACGTCTTCCGTGCCATCGAGCTGCTCAGCAGGACCCCCTACGGCCGGGTGTCGGCGAGCCGCCGGGCGCTCCCCTTCACCACCGTCACCCGGCACATCGTCGTCGACGACCGCGTGATCCTGCGGCTGCACCGCGGCTACGACTACCACCGCGCACTGGACGGCAGCGTCGTCGCGTACGAGGCCGACAACGTCAACAGCGGCGCCCGCGACACCTGGTCCGTGCAGTTCACCGGCACCGCCCGGGTCATCGAACCCACCCCGGCCGAACGGGAGTTGTTCGGCCGCACCCCGCGGCTGGCCGACGGGGTCCCGTACGACCCGGTCTTCCTGCGGATAGAGCCGGAGTTCGTGACGCTGCATCACCTCACGGATGTCCCGGTCTTCGGATATGCACACCCTCTGTAAGGCTTTCCGGTACACCCACTCCACTGGGCGACGTTGATCTAACATCTGGCGCGTGCTGCGCTCATCTGTAGTCCGGTCGGCGGCGACGCCCGATCGCGACACCCTCGGATCCCTGCTGCGCCACTACGACAGCGCCGGGGCACCGCTGTCCTGCGAGCCCGTCGCCGAGGGGCTGCTCAACCACGGCTACTTCCTCGCCACGACCCGCGGCCGCTACTTCCTCAAACACCACCTCGACGGCGACCGCGCCGCCCTCACCCGGCAGCACCGCGCCACCCGCCGGCTGGCCGGGCTCGGTCTGCCGGTCGTCCCTCCCGTGACGGGCGCGGACGGCCGGACCTTCACCGTGCTGGACGGCCGCTGCTACGCCCTGCACCCCTGGATCGAGGGCCGGCATCTGAGCGGCGCGGTGCTGACCGTCGGTCAGTCGTGCCGGCTCGGCGCCCTGCTCGGGCTCGTCCACACCACGCTGGAGCAGGTCATGGCCGATGAGCCGGCGCCGCCGCGGCCGCCCGGCACGGACGCCGCCGCCGACCCCGAGCGGACCTTCGAGACGATCGACGAGCTGCTGGCACTGACCCGCGGCGCCCGTCCCCGCACCAGCTTCGACGAGCTCGCCGAGCACCGTCTGCTGGAGCGCCGGACCCTGCTGGAGCGGCAGGCGCACCGCCGGCCGGCGCCCGGCGCGGAGCCCCCGGCGGGCTGGGTGCACGGCGACTTCCACCCGCTGAACGTGCTCTACCGCGGCACCGAACCGGCCGCGATCGTCGACTGGGACCGGCTGGGCGTCCAGCCCCGCGCCGAGGAGGCGGTGCGCGCCGCCGCGATCTTCTTCGTCCGCCCCTGCGGGACGCTGGACCTGGCGAAGGTCGCCGCGTACGCGGGCGCCTACCGCAGGGTGTGCGGCGCCGGTGCCGACGAGCTGGCCGCGGCCGTCCACCGGGTCTGGTGGGAGCGGCTGAACGACTTCTGGATGCTCACCTGGCGCTACCGGCTCGGCGACCGACGCACCGATCCGCAGTTCCCCGCCGCGGCCGCGCTGGCGGTGTGGTGGACCCGCGCGTATCCGGCCGTGCGGAGGGCGTTCACGGGCTGACGCGCGAGGCGTCAGCCCGTCCTCGGTCAGCCGCCGGTCGCCCCGCCCAGCGGCGTCGTACCGCCGCCGGTGGTGGTGCCGCCGTTGTTGGTACCACCGTTGGTCGTCCCGCCATTGGTCGTCCCACCGTTGGTGGTGCCACCGTTGGTCGTCCCACCGTTGGTGGTCCCGCCGTCCGTGGTGCCACCGTCCGTCGTACCGCCGGTGGTGGTGCCGCCGTCGGTGGTCCCGCCGGTGGTCGTCCCGCCGGTGGTGCTGGTCGGCGGCTCCGAGCTCGGCGGCTCCGAGCTGGGCGGCTCGGACGACGGCCGGGTGCTGGGCTCACGGCTCGGCCGGTGGGTGTAGGTGTTCCCGCCACCGCTGGTGCCGCCCGGGTAGGTCTCCGGGGTGGTCTGCTCGTCCGTCGGCGGCTCGGTGGTCTGGTCCGACTCCGAGGGCTGCGGGGACTGCGTGATCGGCGTCTTGGGCTTGTGCCCGCTGTCGCTGGTGTTCTGCAGCGCGAAGGCCACGCCCACGCCGATGGCGATCAGCGCGAGCACCGCGATCAGCCACGCCTTGCCGCGGCCGCCCTTGGCCTGGCGGTAGCCGCCCTCGAAACCGCCGTCGTCGTCCCGCATCCCGGGTGCCAGCATCGGCTGCGCCGCGGTCTGCCCGGCGTCGGGGTGGGACAGCGCGGTGGTCTCGGCGACACCGCCGCGGAGGGCCATGGTGTGGCCGCCCTCGGGCATCGCGACCGGACCGGTGTTCCAGGTGCCGGTGTGGCCACCCTGCTCGTGCAGCATCTGCAGCGAGTACTGGACCAGACCGCGCATCTCCTCGGCGCTCTGGAAACGGTCGTCGGGGTCCTTGGCCAGCGACCGCATGACCAGGCCGTCCAGCTCCGGCGGCACCGAGTCGGCGACCTGGGAGGGCGCCACCGGCATGTCCTGGACGTGCTGGTAGACGACCGAGAGCGGGGTCTCACCGGTGAACGGCGGCCGCTGCGCGAGGAGTTCGTAGAGCAGGCAGCCGGTGGCGTAGAGGTCGGAGCGGGTGTCGACGGTCTTGCCGAGCGCCTGCTCCGGGGACAGGTACTGCGGGGTGCCCATGACCATGCCGGTCTGCGTCATGGTCGACTGCGCGCCGTGCAGGGCACGGGCGATGCCGAAGTCCATCACCTTCACGGCGCCGCTGTTGGTGATGATCACGTTCGCGGGCTTGATGTCACGGTGCACGATGCCGTGCTGGTGGCTGTAGGCCAGCGCCTCCAGCACCCCGGAGACGATGATCAGCGCCTGGTCCGGCGGCGGGGCGTCGGCGTTGAGCAGCAGATCGCGGATGGTGTGGCCCTCGACCAGCTCCATCACGATGTAGGGCACGGTGTTGCCGCCGACGAAGTCCTCGCCGGAGTCGTACACGGCCACGACCGCGTGGTGGTTCAGGCCGGCCACCGACTGTGCCTCGCGGGTGAAGCGGGCCTTGGACACCGGATCCTCGGCGAGGTCGGCGCGCAGCAGCTTCACGGCGACGGTACGGCCCAGGCGTACGTCCTCGGCGGCGAACACCTCCGCCATGCCGCCACGGCCCAGCCGGCGCGTCAGCCGGTAGCGGCCGTCACCGACCAGTCCGCCGTTGCCCCACATCTCCGGTGCGTCCGGGACGTTGGAGCCGGTGGCGTCAGGATCGGACGGCCCCTGGGGGCTCTGCGTCGGTGCCATCGGTCCTCGCCGTCGAATCGATCCGCATCACAGCGGTAAGGTCTCGGTCTTCGCTAGAGCACGCTACAGGTTCCGCGGCACCCACCGGTCCGTCGTGGACCGGCCATCAAACCTTCCTCTTACCAAGAGTGGCAAGTTCACCAGGGGTGACCGGAGGGACCGAACCCTCCACGATCGTGCCCGGATCTTGCACATCTGGTCACGGAACGGGCACACAGCTTGACGTGTCCGTGGCCTGGGGCAGACTTGGCTGCGGAATTCTAGATTTGATCGCTGGACATACGGGCAGTGCGCCCAGGGGGAAGCGGGACGATGAGCCAGGACGGCGCTCAGGGCCAATTCGAGGGCCGTTCGGTCGGCGGTGGACGTTACCAGCTTCGTGATCTTCTTGGTGCAGGTGGCATGGCCTCCGTGCACCTCGCCTATGACAGCGTGCTGGACCGCGAGGTCGCAATCAAGACCCTGCACACCGAGCTCGGCCGCGAGCAGGCGTTCCGCGAGCGCTTCCGCCGCGAGGCGCAGTCAGTGGCGAAGCTCACCCACACCAACATCGTCTCGGTCTTCGACTCCGGCGAGGACGAGCTCGACGGCGGCATGGTCCCGTACATCATCATGGAGTACGTCTCCGGCCAGCCGCTGCGCTCCGTGCTCGACGGCGACATCGCCCAGCACGGCGCGATGCCGACGGAAAAGGCGCTGAAAATCACCGCCGACGTGCTCGCCGCGCTGGAGGCGAGCCACGAGATGGGCCTGGTCCACCGGGACATCAAGCCGGGCAACGTCATGATGACCAAGCGCAATGTCGTCAAGGTCATGGACTTCGGTATCGCCCGCGCCATGCAGTCCGGCGTGACGTCGATGACGCAGACCGGCATGGTCGTCGGCACCCCGCAGTACCTCTCGCCCGAGCAGGCGCTCGGCCGCGGCGTGGACGCCCGCTCCGACCTGTACTCGGTCGGCATCATGCTCTTCGAGCTGCTGACCGGCCAGCTGCCGTTCGACGCGGACTCCCCGCTGGCCATCGCCTACGCCCACGTCCAGGAAGAGCCGCCGGTCCCGTCGAGCATCAACCGCTCGCTGCCGCCCGCGGTGGACGCGCTGGTGACCCGGGCGCTGAAGAAGAACCCCAACGAACGGTTCCCCACCGCCGAGGCGATGCGGGACGAGTGCCTGCGGATCGCCGGCTCCGGCCAGTCCGGGGCGACGCCGCTGATCATCAGCGAGGGCCCGCGGGCCCGCACCAGCGGCGCCTCGGTCTCCTCCGCGGTGTTCCCCACCGCCTCCGGAAACCCGCAGACCCCGGCACCGCCGAACGTCCAGCAGCCGTACCAGCCGACGCAGGCGGCCTTCGGTCCTTCAACGCCGCCGCCGGTGAACAACGCCTACCCCACGCCGGCGCCCGGCCCGGCCCCGACGCCCGCGCCGTTCGTCGGCGCCGGTTTCCAGGCCCCGCCGCCGCCGTTCCCCGGCCCGCCCGCGCCGGTGACGGGCTCGATGCCGCCGGCACGGCCCCGGAAGAACAACAGCCCGGTGGTCATCGTCTCGGCGGTGGTGGGCGTGGTCGTGGTCACCGCGATAGCGATCGGCATCGGCCTGAGCGCCGGCAGCGATGGCGGCGGCGGTGGCACCGACACCCCGACGTCCTCGTACTCCTACTCCTCGTCGCCCACCGCCAGCACGCGCCCCGAAGACAAGACGGCGACGATCCGGGTCACCGAGTGCACCAACCCGACGCCGGCCGTCAGCGACAGCCTGAAGGGCAAGGTCCTCTTCCCCTACTTCAAGGGCAAGAACCTGGAGTCGGTCAAGCAGTGCATCGAGGCCGCCGGGTGGAAGTACCGGGTGGTCAGGGAAGTGAACGACGGCCTCTGGCCCAAGAACACCGTCACGGACCAGACGCCCAATGCCGTCAGTTGGTGGGACCCGCGCAGCGGCGACACCATCGAGCTGACCGTCTCGACCGGTCGCAGCAGCTGACCACAGCAGACCCTGACAGCGGAGGGGCCGGCACGCGTGATGCGTGCCGGCCCCTCCGGCCGTTGTGGGCGTCCGGACGCCGCGATCAGAGATAGGGGCCCGAGCGGGCGCCGCCGTGACCGGGCTGCTCCTGGTGCCCGTCCGCGGGGATGCCCGGTGGCAGCGCACGACGCATCTGCTCCAACTGGGCGCGGGCGGCCATCTGCTGGGCGAAGAGCGCGGTCTGGATGCCGTGGAAGAGTCCCTCCAACCAGCCGACCAGCTGGGCCTGGGCGATCCGCAGCTCGGCCTCGGTCGGCACCGACTCCTCGGTGAAGGGCAGCGAGAGCCGCTCCAGCTCCTCGACCAGCTCAGGCGCCAGCCCGTCCTCCAGCTCCTTGACCGAACTGGCGTGGATCTCCTTGAGGCGCACCCGGCTCGCCTCGTCGAGGGGGGCGGCCTTCACCTCTTCCAGCAGTTGCTTGATCATGCTGCCGATGCGCATGACCTTCGCAGGCTGCTCGACCATGTCCGTCACCGGCACCTCACGGGGCTCGTCGCCCTCGTCCCCGCCACCGGAGCCGGCGCTGCCGAGCGCCATGCCGTCCGGGCCGACGACCAGGACGTGCTGGTTCTCCTGCGACCGTTCGTTCATCGGCATATCCATGCCGCCATTCTCTCGTACGAGCACGTCTAGAACGGTGGTGCCCCTGTCAAAAGGTGATCCACCCTTTCCGGAACGGCGGATCGGCTTCGGGCGGCCACACCGCTTTCACCCGGCTCCCTCGGCGTGCGGTTTCACGTGAAACCCCAGCATCCCGGCTGTTTCACGTGAAACCACGGTGCGTCGTTGCGTCGTTTCGCCGGGAACGGGGCCTCAGCGACGCCGCAGACGGAGGCCGAGGAAGGCGAGACCCAGCCCCGTGAGTGCCATCCCGGCGCCCATCGGGAGAACCCGCTCGACCTTGGTTCCGGGGGCGTCGATGGCGTAGGGGCTGGCCGCCGGCTCCGGACCGGCCAGGGAGTTGTCCGGTTCCCGCTCGGGGGAGGGCGAAGGTGCCTGCCCGTAGGGGCTCGGAGCGGGGGCGCCGGCGAGGTCACGCGGGCGCTCGGAGGACGGCAGCGCCGACTCGGCCGGGGCCGGGCCGGGCTCCGAGGAGGTCGAGGGAGCGCCGTCGTGCGAGGTCGGCCGCTCGGACCGGCCGGGCGGCAGCTGCACGGGGTCGATCACGGGGGCGCTCGGCGAGTCGGACGGCTCGGGGGCGCCCGCGTCCGCGGAGTCGTCCCTGACACTGTCACCGGGGACCGGAGGGTCCGAACGCCAAGGGAAGACTCTGCCGAACGGGTGATGCCGGTGGTGGCGCGATCCATGGAGGAACGGCCCGCCCGGGTGGTGCGGGAAACCGGGCAGGGTGCCGGCGAGGCCCAGGGCGTGGTCCGGAAGGTCCCGGAAGTCGTCGGCGCTGGGGAAGTCCGGTAGGCGGTCGGGCACGCCGGGACGGCCGGGGTGCAGCTCCCCCAGGCGGCCGGCGGGCAGTGCGCGATCCGTCGCGTGGTCGTCCGTGGGGCCATCGGGGCGGGCGGCCGGGGTGGCCTGGCTGTCCAGCGCCAGCGCGGGGCCGGCGGTCAGGGAGACGGGCAGGGCGGCGGCGACCACCAGCAGACTTGAGGCAATGCGCGAACGGAATCCTGCAGCGACCACGGTGCCCCTCCCGTGCCGAGCCGTCGAGTGACGTGCCCAGCGTCACACAGCGGTGGGACCGCGGCATCTCGGGCAGATCGGCGGAGTGACCTGCCGGCACGGGGAGGGGCGAGGGGCGTTCGGAGCCCCGGGGGCGACGGGCGGGCGGCGCTCAGACGGTCAGGACGACCTTGCCGAAGTGGCTGCTGGCGTCCACGACGCGATGCGCCTCGGCGGCCTCCGCCATCGGCAGGGTCCGGTCCACGATCGGGCGGACCTGGCCGTTGCCGATCAGCGGCCAGACGTGCTCCCGGACCGCGGCGACGATCGCGGACTTCTCGCTCACCGGGCGGGCCCGCAGACCCGTGCCGGTGATCGCGGCGCGTTTGGAGATCAGCGCGGCGAGGTTGAGCTCGGCCTTCACACCGCCCTGCAGGCCGATGATCGCCAGCCGGCCGGCGACCGCCAGCGCCTTGACGTTCCGCTGGAGGTACTTGGCGCCGATGATGTCGAGGATGACGTCCGCGCCCTTGCCGTCGGTGGCCTTGCGGATCTCCTGGACGAAGTCCTGCTCGCGGTAGTCGATGAGGATGTCGGCGCCCAACTCGGCGCAGCGGGCCAGCTTTTCGGGGCCACCGGCGGTGACCGCGACCCGCGCGCCGACGGCCTTGGCCAGCTGGATCGCCATGGTGCCGATGCCGCTGGCGCCGCCGTGGACCAGCAGGGTCTCGCCGGGCCGCAGGTGCGCGATCATGAAGACGTTCGACCAGACCGTGCAGGCGACTTCGGGGAGCGAGGCGGCCGTGACGAGGTCGACGCCGGCCGGCAGCGGCAGCACCTGGCCGGCCGGGACGGCGACCTTCTCGGCATAGCCGCCGCCCGCCAGCAGCGCGCACACCTCGTCGCCGACCGCCCAGCCGTGCACGCCGGGCCCGACCGCCGCGATCCGCCCCGCGCACTCCAGGCCGGGGTACGGGGAGGCGCCGGGCGGCGGGTCGTAGAAGCCCTGGCGCTGGAGCAGGTCGGCGCGGTTCACGGCGCTGGCCGCGACCTCGATCAGGACCTCTCCCTCTGCGGGCTGTGGATCGGGCACTTCGGCCCAGACGAGGGCTTCGGGGCCACCGGGCTCGGGGATTGTGATCGCTCGCATGGGCGCGAGGCTACTCGCCGACCGGCCATGGGGCGAAAGGGCAGGGCGGGGCTTCGCTACAGGTCACGGCCCGTCACGTCCGGTCCGCAGCCCTCCCCGTCCCACGATCCGTCACTCGTCCGCCGGACGCATGGGGGAGACCCCGGTGCCGGGCAGCGTCGGTTTGCCGGGCGGCTTGCCGGGGACGGCGGGCTCCTCCGCGGCGGCGCGGACGATGGTGATCAGACGGTCCGCGGCCTGCAGCGGGCTCGCCACCGGGTCGTCGTACCCCAGCAGCCGGTGGCCGCGCAGGACGGAGACGACCAGGTCGCCGGTCTCCCGGACGGACTTGCCGACCTCGGACTTGACCACCGGCCGCTCCACCAGGTCCAGGCCGCTGCCCTGTTGGATCAGGTCCTCCATGACGGCGCCCGCGCTGGGGCTGTGCACCGAGAGGCCCAACAGCCGCCCGGCCGCGCTGGCCGAGGTGATCACCGCGTCGGCACCGGACTGCCGCAGCAGCGGCGCGTTCTCCTCCTCCCGCACCGCGGCGACGATGTTGGCGCGCTTGTTGAGCTGACGCGCGGTCAACGAGACCAGGACGGCGGTGTCATCGCGCTGGGTGGCGATGACGATCTGGTGCGCGCGCTGGATCTCGGCCCTCAGCAGCACATCGCTGCGCGTCGCGTCGCCGACCACGCCCGCGAACCCCTCGGACACCGCGGACTCGACGACCTTGGTGCTGGGGTCGACGATGACGATCCGGTCCCGGGGCAGACCCGTGGCGCACAGGGTCTGGACGGCGGACCGGCCCTTGGTCCCGAAGCCGACGATGACGGTGTGATCGCGCAAGGCGTTTCTCCAGCGTGTCAATTTCCACTGCTCACGGGTGCGCTCGGTCAGCACCTCCAGCGTGGTGCCGACCAGGATGATCAGGAACAGCACGCGCAGCGGCGTGACCAGCAGGATGTTCAGCAACCGGGCGCTGGCGCTGTAGGGGACGATGTCGCCGTAACCCGTGGTGGAGAGCGTGACGGTGGCGTAGTAGACGCAGTCGAGCAGGTCCAGGGAACCACCGGCGTTGTCGTGGTACCCCTCGCGGTCGATCCAGACGATGAAGACCGTCGCGACGAGCACCAGCAGGGCCATCGTCAGCCGCCGGGCGACCTGCCGTATCGGCGCCTTCGGGGTGCGGCGGGGCAGTATCACCCGGTGGGAGCGGTCCTCGGGGACCTCGCGGGCCGCGGCGTCGTGGGACGGGAGCTTCACGCGGCGCCTCCGGAGGGGGCTGCGGGGTCGTAGGAGGTGTCCGGGGTCGGCCAACCCGCCGACCAGCCCGCCGGCCAGGGCAGTTCGAGGAGTTCGACCTCGGTGCCGGGCTCCGCGCCGCCCGGCGGGACGACGGCCATCGCGTCGGCGGCGGCGATCCCGCGCAGCATGGCGGGCCCGTGGAAGTGCAGCGGCGCGGCGACCAGCCCGTGCCGGTCGTCGTCGCGGTAGGCCACCGGGACGAGCCGGGTGTCGTGCGGATGCCCGTAGACCGCGGCGGCCAGCGGCACCCGGTAAGGCGCGGCGGGGTGGCGGGCGGCGAGCGTACGGAGCAGCGGCTCGGCGAGGGTGAGCAGACCGGACACGGCGGCCAGCGGGTTGCCGGGGAGGCCGACGAGGTGCCGGCGCGGGGCGAGGCGGGCCAGCAGCATCGGATGGCCCGGGCGCACCGCCACGCCGTCCACCAGGAGTTCCGCGCCGAGCCGCCGGAGGGTGGGGTGCACATGGTCGACGGGGCCCGACGCGGTGCCACCGGTGGTGAGGACCACGTCGGCGGTGGACCCGGCGAGGGCGTCGTGCAGCGCGTCGGCGTCGTCGCCGAGGTGCCGCACAGGCGCCGCCTCGGCTCCCAGTGCGTGCAGCCAGGGCACCAGCATCGGGCCGAGCGCGTCGCGGATCCGGCCGCCCTCGGGCAGTCCGCTGCGCAGCAGTTCGTCGCCGAGGACGAGCACCTCGACGCGGGGCCGGGGGTGGACGGAGAGTTCGTCGTAGCCGGCCGCCGCGGCCAGGCCGAGGATCGCGGGGGTCACCAGCGTGCCGGCGGGCAGCAGGTGGTCGCCGCACCGGCACTCCTGGCCGCGCGGGCGGATGTCCTGGCCCGGTGGCACCGGCCGCGGCGCGTACAGCCGGGCCCGGCCGTCGGGGAGTTCGAGGACCTCGCCGTGTTCGCTGCGCAGCACCGCGGTGGCGCCGGCCGGGATGCGGGCTCCGGTGGCGATGGGCAGGGCATGGCCGTCGGGGAGCGCCGCGGTGGTGGCGTGGCCGGCGAGGATGCCGGTGTCCGGGTCGGTGCCGGTGTCGTCCGCCGCGTGGTCCAGGCGCCAGGGGCCGGGGCCGGAGACCGCCCAGCCGTCCATCGCCGAGGTGTCGAACGAGGGCAGGTCGGTGAGGGCCGTGAGGGGAGCGGCGAGCGTGCGGCCGAGCGCGTCGGCGAGCGCGGCCGCCCCGGGGCCGGGCGGTTCGTGCACCGCGTGTTCGGCGATGTCTCGGGCCGTGCGCCACGGCGTGCCGGAGCGGCCGGTGGACCGCCTGCCGGGGCGGGCGGGGGCGGTGTCGCGGGCGTCGCCGGGCCCGGCGGGGCGGTCCCGGTCGGTGCCGCCGGGCGCCGGATCATCGCCGGGCCGCGGCGATCCCGCGCGGGCGACGGGGTACGGGCCGGGCGTCGCGCCGCCGGGCGTCCGGTCGCCGGATCCGGTGGGTCGGCGGCCCGGCGGGGTGCCGTTGGCCAGGGCGAGCGCGTCGGCGAACTCGTCGCCGAACGGGTCGCCGTGCTCGCCCTCGGTCATTCCGCGGACTGCGCTTCGTCAGCCGGGGAGCCGGTCGCCGGCGCCGTCCTGGCCTCTTCGGCCGCGGCCTCCGCCGCCCAGCGGTCGGCCAGCGCGGCGACCTGCCGCGACAGCTCCGCCACGTCGCCTCCCTGACGGCCCGCCGCGTAGCCGACCAGGAAGGTCGTCAGCGGCGCGGCCGGGCGGGCGACGCCGTGCGCCGCGTCCCGCGCGAGGTCGAGGAGTGCCGCCGTGTCGACATCGAGGTCGATGCCCAGTTCGGCCTTGACTGCCGTGATCCATTCGTCCAACACGTGTCCATGCTCCCTGATCCGGGCACGTGCCGTGCCGATGTCCTCCCAGGTGTCGCAGTCGAAGGACGCCGTGGACGTGGCGTCCGGGACGCGGACGAGCGCCAGCGCGGACAGCAACGGCCGCAGCGGCAGGCCGGTCAGGGCGCCGTGGACGGACCGCAGCCGGTCCAGCGCGCGGCGCAGCGGGGCCGTTCGGTACGCGGCCACCAGCGGCTGGTCCCGCCCTTCCGCATCGCGCAGCAGCGCCCCTTCCGGCGGTGGATCGCCGCCGGCGGTCGCCGCTTCGAGGAGGGCGCGGACCGTCCCGGCCGTCAGGAACGGCAGGTCGGCGGAGAGCACCAGCACGGTGGGGGCGGTGGTGTGCCGCAGCCCGGCGTCGAGTGCGGCGAGCGGGCCGCCGCCGGGCGGGTCTTCGAGGGCCTGGACCACGGGGCGGGCGGTCGGGCGCGCGGGGCCGACGACGACGGTGGCCGCGGCGTCGGGGCAGGTGGCCAGGACCCGGTCCAGGAGGGCGCGGCCGCCGACCGGCAGGGCGGGTTTGTCCGCCCCGCCGAGCCGTCGGGCCGCCCCTCCGGCCAGCACGATCGCGTCGTAGTCGGGGTGCTCGCTCACCCCTTGAGTATCGCCGGGTGCCGCGCGCTCACACCGCCGGCCGCCGCGGGGTCGTCACATCCCGCGCAGCAGCAGCGCGGGCCGCTCGACGCAGTCGGCGACATAGCGCAGGAAACCGCCCGCGGTGCCGCCGTCGCACACCCGGTGGTCGAAGGTGAACGACAGCTGGACCACCTGCCGGACCGCCAACTCGCCCTCGTGCACCCACGGTTTGGCGGCTATCCGGCCGACGCCGAGCATCGCCGCCTCGGGGTGGTTGAGGATCGGGGTGGAGCCGTCGACGCCGAAGACGCCGTAGTTGTTGAGGGTGAACGTGCCGTGCGAGAGCTCGGCGGGGGACAGCTTTCCGGCCCGTGCGGCGTCGGTGAGCCGGGCGATCTCGGCGGACAGCTGCTCGACGGTGCGGTCCTGGGCGTCCCGGACGACCGGCACCACCAGGCCGCGGTCGGTCTGCGCCGCGAAGCCCAGATGGACCGCGGGCAGCCGGACGATCTCCTGGGCCGCGGTGTCGACGGTCGCGTTGAGCTCGGGGTAGCGGGCGAGTGCGGCCGTGCAGATGCGGGCCAGCAGCGCCAGCAGCGACACCTTGGGGGCACCCGGCACGTTCATCGCCCGGCGGACGGCGAGGAGTTCGGTGGCGTCGGCGTCCACCCAGCACGTGGCGTCGGGGATCTCGTGGCGGCTGCGGCGGAACTTCTCGGCCGCGGCGCCGCGCAGGCCCTTGAGCGGGATCCGCTCCTCCCCGGGGACGGGCCCGGCCGCCGCGCCGGCGACCGGCTCGCGCGCCGCCCGCGCCCGGACCTCGGACTCGACGTCCGTGCGGAGGATCAGCCCCTCGCGTCCGGTGCCGCGCACGTCCCGCAGGTCCAGGCCGTGCTCGCGGGCGAGGCGGCGGACCAGCGGCGAGATGACGGCCACCGTGCGGGTGCCGTCGGCCTCGGTGGTGGGGGCGGGTCCGGCCGCGGCGGCGAGGGGCGCGGGGCCCTCGGGGGCGCCCGGCCGGATCCTGCGGCGTCGGGCCGAGGAGTTGCTCGTCCCGTAGCCGACCAGGACGTTCCCCGAACCGGAGTCCTGCGCTTCCCCGGTCTCGGGGGACGTCGGGGCCGGCGCGGTGGCGGGGCCGCCGGGGCCCGCCACCAAGCTCTCGACTCCTCCCCCACTCCCGGCTCCGCTCGACCGGGGGGACCCCCATGCGCGGGGGGTACCCCCCGCGTCCCCGGCGAGGTCGTCCGGCGCCGCTCCGACCGCGACCGTCACCAGGGGTGCCCCCACCGGGACTTCGGCCCCCTCCTCGCCGAAGCGGGCGGTGACCACCCCGCCGTACGGGCACGGCACCTCGACCATCGCCTTGGCGGTCTCGACCTCCACCACCGGCTGGTCCACGGCCACCACGTCGCCGACCTCGACCAGCCACTGCACGATCACCGCTTCGGTGAGGCCCTCCCCCAGGTCGGGCAGGGTGAACTCGCGCACCTCGGCCATCACGCACCACGTCCTTCGGTCCAGCGCGACTCCCACTGGAGGCGGGCGACGGTGTCCAGGATCCGGTCCACACCGGGGAGGTGATGCCGCTCCAGCATGGGCGGCGGGTAGGGGATGTCGAAACCGGCGACGCGCAGCACCGGCGCCTCCAGATAGTGGAAGCAGCGCTCGGTGATCCGCGCGGCGATCTCGCCGCCGGGGCCGCCGAAGCCGTTGGACTCGTGGACGATCACGGCCCGGCCGGTGCGCCGCACGGACGCGCAGACCGTGTCGTCGTCGAACGGCACCAGCGTGCGCAGATCGAGGACCTCCAGGTCCCAGCCCTCGGCGCGGGCGGCCTCGGCGGCCTCCAGGCAGACGGGCAGCGACGGGCCGTAGGTGATGAGGGTGGCGCTGCTGCCGCGGCGACGGATCTCGGCCCGGCCCAGGGGGGCGACCGGGGCCGGCGCGTCCGGCGACCAGTCGGCCTTGGTCCAGTAGAGCCGCTTGGGTTCGAGGAAGACGACCGGGTCGTCGGAGGCGATGGAGGCGCGCAGCAGCCCGTAGGCGTCCTCGACGGTCGCGGGAGTGACGACCTGGAGGCCGGGGGTGGCGAGGTAGTACGCCTCGGAGGAGTCGCTGTGGTGCTCGACGCCGCCGATCCCGCCGCCGTAGGGGATGCGGATGGTCAGCGGCATGGCGACCGCGCCGCGGGTGCGGTTGCGCATCCGGGCGACATGGCTGATCAGTTGCTCGAACGCCGGGTAGGCGAAGGCGTCGAACTGCATCTCCACGACCGGCCGCAGCCCGTACATCGCCATGCCGACGGCGGTGCCCAGGATGCCGGCCTCGGCGAGGGGGGTGTCGCTGCAGCGGTCCTCGCCGAACTCCTCGGCCAGGCCGTCGGTGACCCGGAAGACGCCGCCCAGGGTGCCGACGTCCTCGCCCATCACATGGACGGCGGGGTCCTCGGCCATGGCGTCGCGCAGCGCGCGGGTGAGCGCCTGCGCCATGGTGGCCGGTTTGCGCGCGGTCGGCGCGGTGGTGGTCGTCATGGCCTGGCCTCCTGGGCGGGCGTGGCGGTGCCCGTGGTGGTCTCGGGGTGTCCTTCGGCCTCGGCGTCCAGCTCGGCGCGCAACTGGGCTGCCTGGGCCCGCAGTTGACCGGTCTGCTGGGTGAAGACGTGGTCGAACAGGTCCATCGGGTCGAGCGGCGGTTCGGTGTGCATCCGCTCCCGGAGGTCGGCGGCGAGTCGTTCGGCGCCGTCCCGGGTGGCGGTGGCGAACTCTTCGGTGAGCAGGTCGCGGTCGGTCAGCTCGCGCTCCAGGAGGGCTATCGGATCGTGGGCCCGCCAGGACTCGACCTCGGCCTGGGTGCGGTAGCGGGTGGCGTCGTCGGCGTTGGTGTGGGCGTCGATGCGGTAGGTGACGGCCTCGACGAGGGTGGGGCCGCCGCCCTCGCGGGCCCGCCGGACCGCTTCGGTGAGGACCTCGTGCAGGGCGGGGGCGTCGTTGCCGTCCACCAGGCGGCCGGGCATGCCGTAGCCGACCGCCTTGTGGGCGAGGGTCGGCGCGGCGGTCTGCTTGGCCAGCGGCACGGAGATCGCGAAGCCGTTGTTCTGCACGAGGAAGACGACCGGTGCCTGCCAGACGGCCGCGAAGTTGAGCGCCTCGTGGAAGTCGCCCTCGCTGGTGCCGCCGTCGCCGACCATCGCCAGGGCGACCACGTCGTCGCCCTTGAGGCGGGCGGCGTGCGCCAGGCCCACGGCGTGCGGGAGTTGGGTGGCGAGCGGGGTGCACAGGGGGGCGATGCGGTGCTCGTACGGGTCGTAGCCGGTGTGCCAGTCTCCGCGCAGGAGGGTCAGGGCCTGTACCGGGTCGAGGCCGCGGGCGACGGCGGCGAGGGTGTCGCGGTAGCTGGGGAAGAGCCAGTCCTGCTCGTCGAGGGCGAGGGCCGCGGCGACCTGGCAGGCTTCCTGGCCCGCGGACGAGGGGTAGACCGCCAGCCGGCCCTGCCGGGTCAGGGCGGTGGCCTGGGTGTTGTACCGGCGGCCGCGCACCAGCTCGGTGTAGAGCCGCTTCAACAGCGCGGGGTCGAGCCGGCGGGCGGCGTCCGTGCCCAGGAGGCGATGCGGCTCGGCCTCGGGCAGCAGGGGCGCGGGATCGACGCGCGGCCGCCAGGCGGGCGGCGGGCCGGCAGGGCCACTGGTGTGCCTGCTGCTGCCGGGCTGCTCAAGGACCGTCATGACGGGCACCTCCTCGTCATCGAAGGGGTGGCGCGATGCGCCTCACGGGGTGGGGGCGAGCGGGGATGCCTCCCGGCGGTGGCTGGGGAGGCCGGGCGGAACGCGAACAGTCGGGGCGGGTGACCCCTCCCTACCGATTGTTCGGTCGTCGATGCATTTTGGCTACAGCCGGGTTCAGCCTGTGGACAAACGGTCCTCCACGGCCTGTGATGAAGACAGGGAGTCCATCAAGGGGAGGCGAGAGCACATGCCGGAGGAACAGATGGCCAATCCGGGCGGGCAACCGTCGGCGGCACCCGCCCCGTCTGCTCCGGCCGCCCGCCCCCTGGACACCATCGACCGCGCCATCCTGCGCCTGCTGCGGACCGACGGCCGGGCCTCGATACGCTCCGTCGCCGAGCAGGTGCACGTCTCCCGGGCCAACGCCTACGCGCGGATCAACCGGCTGCTCGACGACGGCGTCATACGCGGCTTCAGCGCCCTCGTCGACCAGGAAAGGGCCGGTCAGGGGGCCTCCGCCTACGTCACCTTGAAGATCGTCCAGAACTCCTGGCGGACCGTGCGCAAGCAGCTCACCGCGCTGCCCGGGGCCGCCCACATCGCGCTGGTCAGCGGCGACTTCGACGTGCTGCTGCTGGTCCACACCAAGGACAATCGCGAACTGCGGGAGCTGGTCCTGACCCGGATCCAGTCCATACCGGAGGTGCTGAGCACCCGCACGCTGCTGGTCTTCGAGGAGACGGACCTGGGGCTGGAGGAGGGGCGGGCAGGGGACTGAGGCGGCCCCGGTGGACGCGGCCCCGTTCAGACCGTGCGCAACCCCGTGAACGCCGTCCGCACCACGGCCTCCGCGACCTCGTCGCGGCTCGCGGCGTCACCGCGCCCGGGCCGGTACCACTCCACGATCGAATTGATCATGCCGAAGAGCAGGCGGGTGGCGAGCCGGACGTCCACGTCGTCCCGGAGGTCGCCGTCGGCCGCGGCCTCCTTCAGCAGCGCCGCGACCCGGTGGTCGAACTCGCGGCGGCGCTCCATGGCCCACCGCTCGGTGTCGGTGTTCCCCCGCACCCGCAACAGCAGCGTCACGTAGGGAAGTTCGTCCATTAGCACCTCGGCCTCGCGCCGGGTGACGTACTCCAGCCGCTCGATCGCCCGCCCCTCCTGGGCGCCGGGTTCCGCCAGCACACCGAAGAGCCCGTCCAGGGCGCGGCTTATCGCGCGGCGGAGCAGCTCTTCCTTGCTGCGCACATGGTGGTAGATCGAGGACTTCGAGATGCCGGCCGCCTTGGAGAGGTGCTCCATGGAGGTGCCGTCGTAGCCGCGCTCGATGAACACCTCGACGGAGACCGCGAGCAGCGAATCGGGCGTGTAGGCGTCGCGCTTGGCCATGGTCATGATTAGAGCACCAATTCCTCGAGGTCCGCACGGCGCCGCAGCGCCCGGGACGGTACGTAGCGTCCCCCGGCATTCTGGCGGTGCAGGGAGTCCAGCAGCGTGCTGACCCAGCGGGCACCGAGCCGATCGACCCACTCCATGGGGCCACCGGGGTAGTTCACGCCGAGCCGCATCGCGGTGTCGATGTCCTCGGGGGTCGCGACGCCACGGGCCGCGGCGTCCACGGCGAAGTCGACGATCATCGCGACCGTGCGGGCGACGATCATGCCGGGGACGTCGTCGATCACGCTGACCTGCTTGCCGAGCGCCTGGAAGAGGCCGACGGCCTCGGCGAGGTCCGCTTTCGAGGCCGTCGCCGAGGGGGCCAGGGCGATCCGGGTCGCGGCCCGGTAGTCGAGCGAGAGGTCGAAGCGGAGACCGGGGCAGCGGTCCCGGCGCGTGGCCGGATCGCCGTCGGTCAGGGCGAGCCGGGCCCCGCCGGGCAGCCGGACGAAGCCTTCGGACTCCCCCGGTGCGCCGCTGCGGACGACCTTGATCCCGGCGTCCTCGATCAGCGCGGGCAGCACGGTGGCGGGGCCGGGCAGCTCCCCGTGCAGGGCGACCGAGGCCGGGGGCGGGCAGGGCGCGGCGGTCGCCGGCGCGGGCCGCGCGGCGCCCTCGGCGTAGTCGAACCAGCCGCGCCCCGACTTGCGGCCGTGCAGACCGGACTCCACCAGGCGGCGCTGTGCCAGGGACGGCGTGAACTTCGGGTCCTGGAAGAAGGCCGTCCACACCGAGTGGGTGACCGCCTCGTTCACGTCCTGTCCGATGAGGTCGGTGAGTTCGAACGGGCCCATCCGGAAGCCGCTGCCCTCGCGCAGGACGGCGTCGATGGTGACGGGGTCGGCGGCCCGCTCCTCGTGGACGCGCAGCGCCTCGGCGTAGAAGGGGCGGGCGATGCGGTTGACGATGAAGCCGGGGGTGTCGGCGCAGCGCACGGGGGTCTTTCCCCAGGCCGCGGCGGTGTCGTAGGCGATCGCCGCGGCGGTGTCGTCGGTGGCGAAGCCGCTGACGATCTCCACCAGGGGGAGCAGCGGGGCGGGGTTGAAGAAGTGCATGCCCACGCAGCGACCGGGGTGCCGGAGCGCGCCGGCGACCGCGGTGACGGACAGCGAGGAGGTGTTGGTGGCCAGCAGGCAGTCCGCCGGGACGACGTCCTCCAGGGAGCGGAACAGCTCCTGTTTGGCAGGGAGTTGCTCCAGGATCGCCTCGACGACCAGCGCCGCGTCGGAGAGTTCGGCGAGCCCTTCGGCGGGGGAGAGGCGGGCGCGGGCGGCGTCCCGTTCGGCCGTCGGGATCCGGCCTTTCTCCACCAGTCGGTCCAGCCGCCGCACGATGGCCTCGGCGGCCTGCGCGGCGCGGCCCGGGGCGCTGTCGTAGAGCCGTACGGGGTGGCCGGCGACCAGTGCCACCTGCGCGATTCCCTGCCCCATGGTGCCGGTGCCCACCACTGCCACGGTGGTGTCGGTGCCGATTGCCGTCATGGCAGCTGATCCTCCCCGACCGAGTTTTCCACAGGATGGCCGGACCCTCTTGCCCCGACCGATCGTTCGGTTACTCTAACTCCGTTGCTGTGTCACTCCCAGCCCCTATCCACTTTCCGCGCAGTCGACGAGGAGTTGGTCATCGATGGCCGCCGAAATGACCGCAGCCCAGTTGATCGAGAAGCACCGCCCGACCCTCGACAAGGCGCTGGAAGCCATCCGCACCCGCGCGTACTGGTCCCCGCATCCCGAGCACCCCAAGGCGTACGGCGAGAGCGCCGCCCCGGACGGACTCGCCGCCTTCGAGGCGCTGCGCGGCACTCGTTTCGCGCTCGACCAGCCCGGCACGGACGACTGGGCGGGCGAGGAAGTCTCGCCCTACGGGCCGGAGTTGGGCATCACCTATCCGCACCCGGACGCCTCGGTGCTGCTGCCGGCCATGCGGGCCGCGCTCCCCGCGTGGCGGGACGCCGGGCCGGAGGCGCGCGCCGCGGTGTGTCTGGAGATCCTGGCGCGGATCAGCAACCGCACCCACGAGTTCGCGCAGGCCGTGATGCACACCAGCGGCCAGGCGTTCATGATGGCGTTCCAGGCGGGCGGGCCGCACGCCCAGGACCGCGGCCTGGAGGCCGTGGCGTACGCCTACGAGGAGCAGACCCGCACCCCGGAGAAGGCGGCATGGACCAAGCCGCAGGGCAAGCGGGACCCGCTGGAGCTGACCAAGAGCTTCACGGCGGTGCCGCGCGGCGTGGCCCTGGTGATCGGCTGCAACACCTTCCCGACGTGGAACGGCTATCCGGGCCTGTTCGCCTCGCTGGCGACCGGCAATCCGGTGCTGGTCAAGCCGCATCCGCGCGCCGTGCTGCCGCTGGCCCTGACGGTCCAGGTGGCCCGGGAGGTGCTCGCCGAGGCCGGTTTCCCCGCCGACCTGGTGTGCCTGGCGGTGGACAAGCCGGGCGAGGGGCTGGCCAAGACGCTGGCGGTCCGGCCCGAGGTCCGGATCATCGACTACACGGGCTCGACCGCCTTCGGCGACTGGCTGGAGGCGAACGCCCGCCAGGCGCAGGTCTACACCGAGAAGGCCGGCGTCAACACCGTGGTCATCGAGTCCACGGACAACTACAAGGGCATGCTCAGCAACCTCGCCTTCTCGCTGTCGCTCTACAGCGGCCAGATGTGCACCACCCCGCAGAATCTGCTGATCCCGCGCGAGGGCATCGACACGGACGCCGGCCCTAAGTCGTACGACGAGGTCGTCAGTGATCTGGCCGGCGCGGTCGGCGGTCTGCTGGGCGACGACGCGCGGGCCAACGCACTGCTCGGCGCGATCGTCAATCCGCAGGTCAAGGCGCGGATCGACGAGGCTTCCGGGTTCGGCGAGGTGGCGCTGGCCTCCCGTGAGGTGGCGAACCCGGAGTTCCCGGCGGCCACGGTCCGCACGCCGCTGATCGTCAAGCTCGACGGCGCCAAGCCGGAGTCCGAGGCGGCGTATCTGTCGGAGTGCTTCGGCCCGGTGTCCTTCGCGGTGGCGGTCGATTCCGCCGTCGACGCGGTGGCGCTGCTGCGTCGCACGGTCCGGGAGAAGGGCGCCATGACGGTCGGTGCGTACACCACCTCGGCCGACGTGGAGCGGATGGTGGAGGACGTCTGCCTGGAGGAGTGCGCCCAGCTGTCGGTGAACCTGACCGGCGGCGTGTATGTGAACCAGACGGCGGCGTTCTCCGACTTCCACGGCTCGGGCGGCAATCCGGCGGCCAACGCGGCGCTGTGCGACGGCGCCTTCGTGGCGAACCGGTTCCGGACGGTGGAGGTGCGGCGGGAGGTGTGAGGCCCCGGGGCCCGGGCGAGTTCCGGGCCCCGTTCCCGATGATCGGCAGCCCCTCGGCGACGGCCCAGGAGGCCGGTTCCACGGTGCCCGGGTGGTGGCGGACGTGCCGGCGGTCGGTCACCCTCGCGCCACGGCGCCGCCACGACTGCTCACGGCGCCGGAGGCGGGCCACCCCAGTGGAAGAGAGCCATGGCGACGCTCGTGGCCAGGTTGTAGCTGGACACCTGGGGCCTCATCGGGAGGGCTACGAGCCGGGTGGCCCGCTTCCGGAGTTCCGGCGAGATGCCATGCCGCTCCGACCCGAACGCCAGCAGCGCGTCATCGGGAAGCACCACGGATCTGATGTCGTCCCCCTCCGGGTCCAGTGCGTACATCGGCCCCGGCGGCAGAGCGTCGAGCGGGAGACTCTCGACCGCGGTCGCGTAGTGGAGGCCCGCCGCTGCCCGCACCACGTTGGGGTGCCACGGGTCCATGTCGCCGGTGGTGACCACGCCGGTGGCGCCGAACCCCGCCGCGAGCCGGACCACGGCGCCGACGTTCCCGAGGTTGCGGGGGTTCTCCAGGACGACGATCGGAGCCGGCCGCGGGGTCCTCGACAGGGTCTCCAGATTGCGGTGGAGGTCGGGGCGAGCGGCCAGGCCGGCCACGTGGGTGGGATGCACCCTCGGCACGAGATCCCGGAGGGTTCTGACCGGCACCTCGGTCACGAGATCGCCGATCCGCCGAGTGAGGTCGTCGGCCAACTCGTCGGCCAACGCCAGGACGGAGCCCTTGTCACTGGAGATCGCCAGGCTGACGTCCGCACCGAAGCGGAGAGCGTGCTTCACGGCATGAAAGCCGTCCAGCAGCACCGTCTCCTGGGCAGCGTCCCGCCACTGTCGCGCGACTGCGGTGATCTCGTCCTCGCTCACCACATCAGACTACGGCTCACGGCCGTCACCAGGGCCTGGGCCCTGCACCACAGCCGTCCGGCGAGGGGCGACGACGGCGACAGGAGCCCGCAACGCCGGTTCTGGCAACGAGCGGGAAGCTCAAAGAAAAACGAGCGGCAAGCTCGAAGAAATCCGGCTCACCGGACACCCGTGGATCACAGGGGCGTCGGCTTCCACGGCTCGGGAGGCAGGAACGGGGCCCGCCGCCACACGTGCACGGTGAAGGCCACCATCGGCGCGGTGAACAGTGCCCAGAGCGCCGGGCCCGTCCAGAGCCCGAGGTCGAAATATGCGGTGATCACGGCCGCGGCGATCCCGGCCACTCCCAGGCCGGCGGCGAGCCGGACGAGATAGCGCATGCGCCGGGTCGGCTCGTGCCTGTCGGCTCCCTGTCGCAGCCGCCATACGCACACGGTGCTCAGGGTCAGTCCCGCAACGCCCATGCCGAGGGCGGCGGCCAGATCGGCGCCGGGGGGATTGGCGGGACGTGCCCAGGTCTTCTGGTTGATCCCCTTGGCCGTGACCTCCTGGACGGCGCCCTGCCAGACGGTGCCGGTCACCCGGTCCCCGTCGCGCAGCGTGCTCAACAGCGGGTCGTCGTCGGCGAATCCGATCCGCCGGGCCGTGCCAGCGGAGTCGGTCAGGGTGGCCTTGTGCTGGTCCTTCCCGAGGCGGATGTCCGAGACGGTGAACTCCTGGTCCCGGACACAGTCATCCGTCCGGGTCGCCGGTGCGCAGACCGGCGCGGACCGGTACGCACGCTCGTCGGCGATCTGCTCCGGCACCCAGACGCTCATCAACCACACGGAGGCGCCCACGCAGATGACTGCGAACGCGAGAGAGATGATCGCGGTCGCGGAGTTGTACAAGGGGTTCCTGCTGCTCATGCGGCCGTCCATATCGAACAATCCTCGCACGCCCGCACGGAACGGCTCCGCGGCGCTTCACCGCCTGCCGTCGTTCGCCGCTCGTGCGGACCGGCTGTCCGACTTGCCGGCCGACGTGGCCCGGACGGCCGCCGGCGGAGGCGGGAGCGCGGCGCCTGAGTCAGGGGTGGGACCGCTGCCGCACAGGCGCACGCGGCGGCGGGATGCGCATCAACTCACCCTGGCCCGTGGGGCGATCGGGGAGCACTCCCCGGAAGCAAAAATGACGGACCCGGAGTTTTCTTCCGGGTCCGCTCCTGTCGGGAGGCTTGCCGTCACGCGATGCGACGCTCCGGGGGCGCGGCGATCGCCTCCCGCGTCCAGCAGCGGTGGCGACCGACGACGTCGCGGCGGTCGCCGTGGGCCAGCGGCCCGGGGGCGCAGCGGCCGCCCCGCGGCCGGGGCCACGGGTGCGGCCCGACGCCGACCTCGGGCCCGTGCCCCTCGTCGTCCTGGAGGGGCACGGCGGGGGCGGTCGTTCCGCTGCTCACTCCATGAGCGTCCGGCCATCGCTGCCGGACCGGGCGGCGGCCTCCAGCCCGGCGCCCTCGGCGGCGGTGCCCGGGCCGTGGTCGCCGGTGCGCGGGAACAGCCGGCGGCGCAGGCGGGTGAGCCGGCCGCCGAGCCAGGTCAGGAAGTTGGTCGGCAGGAAGACGGCGTCGGCGGTGATCATCGCCAGGGAGAAGAACGGCAGCCCCAGCAGGAACGCGATCGAGAGATGCTCGCAGATCATGACGACCAGCAGCGCGTTCTTCAGGCGCCGGTTGAAGACGGTGAACGGGAAGGCGACCTGGAAGATCACCGTCCCGTAGGTGATCAGCATGATCACCAGGCCGTTGCCGCCGAGCAGCCGGGACAGCTCCGGCCAGGGGGAGAAGTAGTCCAGGTGCATCGGGTAGTAGACGGCCGTGCCGTCCTGCCAGCGCGAGCCCTGGATCTTGTACCAGCCGGCGGTGGCGTAGACCAGGCACACCTCGACCATGATCACCAGCAGGGCGGCGTTGTGCGCCAGCTTGGCGAGGGTGTCGAGGACGATCCGGGGCTCCCCGGGGGCGTGCCGTCGCACCGCCCACCACAGGCCGTGCGTCGCCCACAGTCCCCACAGGGCCAGGCTCCAGCCGAAGTGCGGGAACGGCCCGTGTCCGAACCAGGTGAGGCCGGGGGCGCCGGACAGCTGAGCCACGGCGAGAGCGAGGCCGAGCACCGCCCACAGGACGATGCCGGTCAGGTCGCGGGACGGGACCGCGGCGTCTCCGCCGGGGGCGGCGGCCGCCCGCCGGGCGCGCCGGGCGTCCAGCGACCACACCTGGCCGCACCGGGTCAGCACGAGGTAGATCGCCATCAGGTGGATGACGTTGTCGCCGCCGTCCCCGATGAAGACGCTGCGGTTCTGCAGCGAGAGCACGCCGACCATGAACAGCACCGACATGGTGCGGGTGCGCCAGCCGAGCATCAGCAGCGCGCTGACCACGATTGCGAGGACGTAGACGCACTCGAACCAGCCGCGGCCGTCGGACCACACCAGGACGGAGAAGCCGTGGTTGCCGTTGAGCAGCTGGCGCGCCATGCCGAAGTCCCAGGGGCCGGCGGGCCCGTAGAGCTGCTGCCGGTGGGGCCATTCGCGCAGCAGGAACAGCAGCCAGGTGCCGGCGAAGCCGATCCGGATGACGGCGGTCTGGTACGGGGCCAGCGCCCGGGCGGCGACCCGGGCGAAGCCGCGACCGACGGCGCGCTCGATGCGGGTCTCCTGGTAGGCCGCGGGGGCCTCCTGCCGAGTCCGTGCGGGGGCGTCGGGGGTCCGGGCGGCGGTGCGCGGCTGCTGCGGCGTCGGTGACGTCACTTGTTCGTCGCCCCCTCGGGCAGGTCGTTCGCGGTGATCGGCCACCAGGGCAGGACGCGGTAGACGGGCTGGTCGCTGACCTTCTCGGCGCTCCACGGCGGCGGGAGCACCGAGGTGGTCCGCGAGCGGATCTGGACCTGCTCGACCCGGTCGCCGCCCTTGGTCCACTCACCGGACATCCGGAGCATCACGATCCGCCGCAGGTAGCGGGCGAAGCTCTCGCCGCGCTCGCCGGTCGGGCGGTTCTGTGCGTCGAGGTTGCTGGAGAGCAGCTCCCAGCCGCGGCGCAGCTGGTTCTGCTGGGTGTGGCTGGGCAGCGGGTTGTGGAGGATGGCCCGCCCGTCGCGGGCGGTCAGATCGGTCCAGCCGGTGGTCCGCGCCGTGCCGTCCTGGGTGCGCAGCTGTGCGCGGACCTGGACGTCGGTGTTCTGCTGGAGGGGGTTGGGGGCGAACAGCTTCCAGTTCTGCTCGTACTCGGGATAGACGTAGTCGTTGATCAGCCCGGCCTGCTGCTTACTGAGCGTGTTCGACGGTGCGATGTGCAGGAACATCATCGCGAGATGGATCAGGACGGCGACCGCGATGCCGCTGGCCGCCGTGCCTATGACGATCCGCGAGGGCAGCGACAGCGTGGCCAATGGCCGCGATTCGTCCCCGTATGACTGCATTCCCGCCCCGTTCCCCGTCCTCGTAACGGCCGACTCCGCCCCGGAACGGTACCTATGCGGCCGGCCCGAGCACACCTTCCCCTGGATATCCACAGGCTTGACACCCGCGGTCCGCCCACTCACCATTGAACCGAACGATCGGTCGGTCGGGAGGAGGGGGCACCACATGACGACGATCGCGCCGGAGGACACGGGCCAAGAAGCCCTGTTCGACGCAACCATCGCCGCGGACGAGCGGATCGAACCACGCGACTGGATGCCGGACGACTACCGCGCCTCACTGGTGCGCCAGATCGCCCAGCACGCCCACTCCGAGATCATCGGCATGCAGCCGGAAGCAAACTGGATCACCAGAGCACCGTCCCTGCGCCGCAAAGCCATCCTCATGGCCAAGGTGCAGGACGAAGCCGGCCACGGCCTGTACCTCTACAGCGCCGCCGAAACCCTCGGCACCGGCCGCGACGAACTCCTCGACAAGCTCCACACCGGCCGCCAGAAATACTCCTCGATCTTCAACTACCCCGCCCTGACCTGGGCCGACGTCGGCGCCATCGGCTGGCTCGTGGACGGCGCCGCCATCACCAACCAAGTCCCGCTCTGCCGCTGCTCCTACGGCCCCTACGCCCGCGCCATGGTCCGCATCTGCAAAGAGGAGTCCTTCCACCAGCGCCAGGGATACGAGCTCCTGCTCACCCTCAGCCGCGGCACCGAGGCCCAGCACACCATGGCCCAGGACGCCATCGACCGCTGGTGGTGGCCCTCGCTGATGATGTTCGGCCCACCCGACGACGAATCCGCCCACTCCGCCCAGTCCATGGCCTGGAAGATCAAGCGCCACTCCAACGACGAACTGCGCCAACGCTTCGTCGACATCTGCGTCCCCCAGGCCGAAACCCTCGGACTGACCCTCCCCGACCCCGACCTCCGGTGGAACGAAGAACGAGGCCACTGGGACTTCGGCCCCATCGACTGGACCGAATTCCGCGAGGTCCTCAAGGGCAACGGCCCCTGCAACGACGAACGGATCGGCCGCCGCCGCCGCGCCCACCAAGAAGGCGCCTGGGTCCGCGAGGCCGCCGCGGCACACGCCGCCAAACACCCGGCCCACACACCGCACGCCGGCACCGACCAGGAGGAGGCGGCCCGATGACGACACCACGCCCCACGCACGCCCCGGCCGCACCCACCGAACCGACCCGGCCGCACACCACCACCGACCCCACGGCCACCACCGGCCCCACCGACTGGCCCCTGTGGGAAGTCTTCGTCCGCAGCCGCCGCGGCCTGTCCCACACCCACGCCGGCAGCCTCCACGCCCCCGACGCCCAGATGGCCCTGCGCAACGCCCGCGACCTCTACACCCGGCGCTCCGAAGGCGTCTCCCTCTGGGTCGTCCCCTCCACCCAGATCACCGCCTCCTCCCCGGACGAGAAGGACACCTTCTTCGAACCGGCCGGCGACAAGCCCTACCGCCACCCCACCTTCTACGAAATCCCCGAGGGGGTGCACCACCTATGACACCGCACCCCACCACCCCCGCCCTGCCCCTCGGGGACGACGCCCTGATCCTCTCCCACCGCCTCGGCGAATGGGCGGGCAACGCCCCCGTCCTCGAAGAGGAAGTCGCCCTCGCCAACATCGCGCTGGACCTCCTCGGCCAGGCCCGGATCCTGCTCTCCCTCGCCGGCGACGAGGACGCACTCGCCTACCTCCGCGAGGAACGCCACTTCCGCAACGTCCAACTCGTCGAGCAGCCCAACGGCGACTTCGCCCACACCATCGCCCGCCAGCTCTACTTCTCCACCTACCAAGAGCTGCTCTACGACCACCTCGCCACCACCGACACCCCGTTGACGCCCCTCGCCGGAAAAGCCGTCAAGGAGACCGCCTACCACCGCGACCACGCCACGCAGTGGACCCTGCGCCTCGGCGACGGCACCGACGAGAGCCACACCCGGATGCAGCGCGCCCTGGACACCCTCTGGCGGTTCACCGGCGAACTCTTCGACCCCGTCGACGGACTGGACGACGTCCCCTGGCAGCCCCTCCGCGACGAGTGGACCACCCGCATCACCAGCACCCTGGAGCGCGCCACCCTCACCGTCCCCGAAGGCCCCCGACACAGCGCCTGGACCGCCGGCGGCGGACGCCAAGGAATCCACACCGAACCCTTCGGCCGACTGCTCGCCGAAATGCAGCACCTCCACCGCAGCCACCCGGGGGCGACATGGTGACCACCCCCACCACCCTGGAAGCGGAACTCCTGGCACTCGCCGGCTCCGTCCCCGACCCCGAGCTGCCCGTCCTCACCCTCGCCGAACTCGGCATCCTGCGCGACGTACGGCTCACCGCCCCCGACCGCGTCGAGGTCACCCTCACCCCCACCTACACCGGCTGCCCCGCCATCGAAACGATGTCCGCCGACGTCCAACGCGTCCTCCACGACCACGGCATACCCCACGTCGAGGTCCACACCGTCCTCAGCCCGCCCTGGACGACCGACGCGATCACCGACGAAGGCCGCCGCAAACTCGAAGCGTTCGGCATCGCCCCACCCCGCCCCACCGGCCCCGCCCGCGGACCGATACCCCTCGACCTCACCCTCCGCTGCCCACACTGCGGATCGACCGACACCACCCTGCTCAGCCGGTTCTCCTCCACGGCCTGCAAGGCACTGCGCCGCTGCGAGTCCTGCCGCGAACCCTTCGACCACTTCAAGGAGTTGTGATGTTCCACCCGCTCCGAGTGCGGGAGATCGAGCGACTCACGGACGACGCGGTGGCCGTCACCTTCACCGTCCCGCCCGCACTCCGCACGACCTTCCGGCACACCCCCGGGCAGCACATCGCACTGCGCAGAACGATCGACGGCCAGGAGATCCGCCGCACCTACTCCATCTGCACCCCCGCCACCGACGACCCCGTCCTGCGGGTGGGCATCCGCCTGGTCGAGGACGGCGCCTTCTCCACCTACGCCCTCAAGGAACTCGCCGTCGGCGACACCGTCGACGTCATGGCCCCGGCCGGCCGCTTCACCCTCGCCCCCCGCCCCGGCCAGTTCGTGGGCATCGTCGGCGGCAGCGGCATCACCCCGGTGCTCTCCATCGCCACCACCCTGCTCGCCCGCGAACCACACGCCCGCTTCTGCCTGATCCGCAGCGACCGCACCACGGCCTCCACGATGTTCCTGGAGGAGGTGGCCGACCTCAAGGACCGCTACCCCGAACGGTTCCAGCTGGTGCACGTGCTCTCCCGCGAGGAACGCCAGGCCGGCCTCCCCTCCGGCCGCCTCGACCAGGAACGCCTGCACACCCTGCTGCCCGCACTGCTGCGGACCGACGCCGTCGACGGCTGGTACCTCTGCGGCCCCTTCGGCCTCGTCCAGGGCGCCGAACGAGCCCTGCGCGCCCTCGGCGTACCGCGCACCCACATCCACGAAGAGATCTTCCACATAGACAACGGCGCCGCGGCCCCCGTCCCCGCCGCCACCGCGCCCGCACACAGCACGGTGACCGCCACCCTCGACAGCCGCTCCGGCACCTGGCCCGTCCACGACGGCGAATCGCTCCTGGAAGCCGTACTCCGCAACCGCCCCGACGCCCCCTACGCCTGCAAGGGCGGCGTCTGCGGCACCTGCCGCGCCTTCCTCGTCTCCGGCGAGATCCGGATGGACCGCAACTTCGCCCTGGAATCCGACGAGGTCGACGCCGGATACGTACTGGCCTGCCAGTCCCACCCCGCCACCGAACAGGTCGAGCTGGACTTCGACCGCTGAGAACCGCCCACCACCGTCCGCGCCATTCCCAATTCCTGCAACATGTTCTACCTTGACGCCTCGTCAGATATCACTGTCGGAATCCGACGGCGCGCGGGAGGACGGACCGTGGACTTCACCTTCACCGAAGAACAACAGGCAGCCGTCGAAGCGGCACAAGCCGTCTTCTCAGCAGTCACCCCGGACAACACACCCAGCCCGGCACTCACCCACGGCCCCGTGGCCGACGACTTCGACCGCCCCCTCTGGCGCACACTCGCCAACGCCGACCTGCTCGGCCTCCCCATCGCCCCCGAACACAACGGCGCGGGACTCGACCCCCTCGCCCTCTGCCTCGTCCTCCGCGAATCCGCCAAGGTCCTCGCCCGCGTCCCGCTCCTGGAGTCCTACGCCGCCGCGCACACCCTCCAACGCCACGCCACCGACGACCTCCGCGCCGAGATCCTCCCCCACATCACCACCGGCGACCTCGTCGTCACCGCCGCCTCCCACGGCCGCACCGGCCACGACCCGGCCGAACTCGCCGTCACCGCCCGCCAGGACGGCACCACCTGGACCCTCGACGGCACCCACACCGCCGTCCCCTGGGCCCCCACCGCCGACCGGATCCTGCTCCCCGCCCACACCCCCGACGGCCACACCGTCCTCGCACTCGTCCCCCGGGACCGCACCGGCCTCACCCTGCACGACCAGACATCCACCAACGGCGAGCGCCACGCCGAGGTCCACCTCGACTCCGTACGCACCGACACCCGGGAAACACTCACCGACCCCGCCGCCTGGAACACCCTGCGCGACCTGCTCACCACCGGCACCTGCGCACTGGCCCTGGGCCTCGGCGAACGCGTCCTGACCATGACCAGCGACTACACCGGGAAACGCGAACAGTTCGGCTTCCCCCTGGCCACCTTCCAGGCCGTCGCCGTCCAGGCCGCCGACCGCTTCATCGACCTGCGCGCCATGGAAGCCACCCTCTGGCAGGCCGCCTGGCGCCTCACCACCGGAGCGAGCGGCCCCCTACCGCCCGCCGGAGACATCGCGGTCGCCAAGATCTGGGCCTCCGAAGGCGTCCGCCGCGTCGTCCAGACCGCCCAGCACCTGCACGGCGGCTTCGGCGCCGACACCGACTACCCGCTGCACCGCTACCACGCCTGGGCCAAACAACTCGAACTCTCCCTGGGCCCCGCCGCCGCCCACGAGGAGGCACTCGGCGAACTCCTCGCCGCACACCCGCTCAGCTGAAAACCCACGCGACACGGGCCGCCGAAGAAGACCAGGCCCTGCGGGGAGAGCCCCCGAGGGCCTGAAGGAGAGCCCCGAGGACCTAGATGACGGTCCCCACGCCACCCTTGCCGTCCGACACCGGACGCCCGGCCGCCTCCCACGCCTGCATACCGCCCGCGACATTCACCGCGTCGATGCCCTGCTGGATCAAATACTGCGCGACCTGAGCCGACCGACCGCCGACCCGGCACATCACATAGATCTTTCCGCTGTCCGGCGCCGCCTCCGTCAACTCCCCGTAACGGGCGACGAATTCGCTCATCGGAATGTGCAGCGCGCCCTCGGCGTGCCCGGCCGCCCACTCGTCGTCCTCACGGACGTCCAGGAGGAAGTCCTCGGGCGTGAGGACATCGACACCGACCGTGGGCACAGAACCAAAATGCATACTCCCGACGCTACCCGACCAGCTGGGCGAGGTACGCCTCGCGTTCCCGGACATCGGCCATCAGCTTCTCGGCGATCTCGTCCAGCAGAGCATCCGGATCGTCCGGCGCCATCCTGATCATCGAGCCGATCGCGCTGGCCTCCAGCTCCGCGACGACGGAAGCCAGCAGCTCCTTGCGCTCGGCCAGCCACTCCAGCCGGGCATAGAGCTCCTCGCTCTCGCTCGGCCGACGCTCGGCGGGCGCCGGACCGGCCTCCCACTCCCGCACCAGCTCCCGCAGCAACGCCTCGTCGCCCCGCCCGTACGCAGCGTTGACCCGCGCGATGAACCCGTCCCGACGGGCCCGCTCCGCGTCGTCCCGCGCCAGGTCCGGATGCGCCCGGCGCACCAGGTCGCGGTAGAGCTTGCGGGCCTCCTCGCCGGGCCGCACCTTCGGCGGCGGCTGAACCGGCTGATCCGTGAGCATCGCCTGCGCCTCGGGGAACAGCCCCTCCGACCCGAGCCAGCCGTGGAACAGCTCCTCCACCTGCGGCATCGGCAGCACCGACGCACGTGCCTCGCGGGCCTTACGGATGTCCTCGGGGTCGCCGGAGCGCGCCGCCACGGCCTCCGCGATCTGCGCATCCAGCTCGTCCAGCCACGCGTACATGGGGCCGAGCCGCTGGTGGTGCAGCCGGGAGAAGTTCTCCACCTCCACCCGGAAGGTCTCCACCGCGATCTCGAACTCGATCAGGGCCTGCTCGGCCGCCAGCACGGCCTTCGCCAGCCGCCGGGTCGCCTCGTCCCGACCATCCGCGCTCTCACCCGCGCCCTGCGGGCCCCCGCCGGGAGCGGGGGCATCCCCGTCGCCCCGCTCGGCGCCCGGCACCGCCCCGCGGGCATCCGCCGCCCGCGGTTCGGCCGGGGCGCCGGGTGTCCCCGGTACGTCCGATCGGTCCTGGCCGTCCTGCGCGTTCTCCGCGTGCGAGTTCGTCACCTGGTCAGCGTACGGCCCGGGGGGTGCAGCCACCTGACCGCACCGGGGGGCCTCGGGGCCCCTCCCCACCCGGCCCCCTCCCCACCCACCCCCACGCCTCGCCCTCACCACCACCCCGCCCCGCAAAGCCCCCGGAAGGCCCCGGAAGGACTCCCTCGCCGTTACACCCCGCTCTCCGCCGCGACGCGACCGCTGCGTATCGCCGCGACCAGGTCCGCGTGATCCGCTTCCGTGCGCTCCGCGTAGGCCAGCGCGAAGGCCGCTATCGCCTCATCGAGTGCCTCGCCCTTGCCGCAGTAGCCGGCCACTACACGAGGGTCGGCACTGTGGGCGTGTGCGCGTGCCAGGAGTGCACCGGTCATCCGGGCGTAGTCGTCGAGTTGCCCGTCCGACAGCCGGGCCGGATCCACGCTGCCCTTGCGGTTCCGGAACTGCCGTACCTGGAAAGGCAGTCCCGTGCCCAGACCGTCCGGCGCCCCCGCGCCACTCGACCGTTCCTTCCCGGCGACGCCATGGACGCCGGATGCACCGCGTATGCCGTGTGCGCCGTGTATACCGTCCGTCGTGCCCTCCCGTACCGTCGTCCATCCCAGCAGCAGGTCGCTGACCACCTGCATCCGTCGCTGTCCGAGCACCACGCGCCGGCCCTCGTGTTCCGCCGGGGGTGCGGGGAAGCCGACCTTCGCCACATAGGGCGCCAGTATCGAGCGGCGGGCCTCCTTCACCTGGAGGACCAAGGGCTCGCCACGGTGGTCCAGCAGCAGCACCACGTATGACCGCAGTCCGACGCTGCCGGTGCCGACTATCCGGAAGGCGACGTCGTGCACCGCGTACCGGGCCAGCAGCGGCAGTCGGTCCTCGGGAAGCGTCTCCAGATAGCCGGCGAGCGACGAGGCGACCGCTGCCGCCTCCGCGTCCGGTACCCGGCGCAGCACCGGCGGCGCGTCGACGAACCGTATGCCGCCGTCCGGTCCGCGCTCGGTGGATTTCGCCGCGAACCGTGCGCTGGTGTTCTTGCGTGCCTTGGCCTCGACCCGTTCGAGGGTGCCCAGCAGGTCCCGGGCATCGGTGTGCGAGACCAGTTCCTCGTCGGCGATGGCGTTCCACGCTTCGGTCACCGGGAGCTTTGCCAGCAGCCGCATGGTGCGCCGGTAGGCGCCGGCGGCGTCCTGCGCCGCGGCCTTGCAGTCGTCCTCGCTCGCGCCCGCCTCCCGGCCGGCGAGGACTATCGACGTCGCGAGCCGTTTGACGTCCCATTCCCAGGGGCCGTGGACGGTTTCGTCGAAGTCGTTGAGGTCGATGACCAGGCCGCCGCGGGCGTCCGCGTAGAGGCCGAAGTTCGCGGCGTGCGCGTCTCCGCAGATCTGGGCCCCGATGCCGGTGACAGGGCTTTCCGCCAGGTCGTGGGCCATGAGTCCGGCCGAGCCGCGGAGGAAGGCGAAGGGGCTGGCGGCCATCCGCCCGACCCTGATGGGCGTCAGCTCGGGCAGCCGCCCGGCGTTGGATTCCTCGACCGACGCCACCGCGTCGGGGCGCCCGGCCGTGATCCGCAGAACGGCCTGTGCGTCGCGGGGCAGTTGGTCCCGCAGTGCCCGGCCCACGGCCTTGGCCGACGGCCCTTCCGCGTCCGCCTTTGCGAACCCCGGTACGTATGGCACGCGTGTCATGGCGGCCACCTCCCCCTTCGTGCCCTTGGTTTCGCGCGGCATCCCTGGTGTGCCCCGGCACACCGGCATCCCCCGCGTCCGTCCGACTCGGCGGCCTGTGCGGCTCGCCGGGCACTGACGTTACCGACAACGGCCCGGCGTCCGTCGGGCCTGTGGATAGCTCTCGGAGGCGGACGGGGGGGGACGGCCGGAGGGCACAGATCGGACCGCCGGGCACTCCCAGAAAGGACAGGCGGAAGCGAGGGCGAGAGCGAGGAAGGGGGCGACGAAGGGAGCGAGGAAAAGCGGGGAAGAGGCAACAAAAGGGGCGAAGCAAGCGGAGAAGCAAGCGGAGGCGGAAGCGGCCGGGCGAAATGGCCCGGCCGCTTCAGCGTTGGCGGCGTCGGCTAGACGCCCACGGCCTCTTCCATCTCCTCTTCCATCTCCTCTTCCATCTCCTCTTCCGTTTCGCTGTCGCGCTGCGCGGTGGGCCGTGCAGAGGCCCGTTCCGGGGTGCGTCCCGGGGCTCGTTCGGGGGTGCGTTCCGGCATCGTGGCGGCTACCGCGGCGGCGGCCACCGCGCCGGCGTTGGCCACTGCTTCGGCCTCGGCCGTGCGTCGCCGCTGCTCGGTGAGAGCCGCCGCGGCGACCATCAGCAGGCCGACGAGCAGCCATCCCGCGAGCGTCCAGACGTGGCCGGCGAGGCCGTGGCCGGCGAAGTAGACGTGGCTGCGGGTGCCTTCCACGAAGCCGGCGCCGTTCCAGAAGGAGTGCAGGGCGGCGAAGAAGCCGTTCTGCATCTCGGGGCGGAAGATGCCGCCGGAGGAGGTGAAGTTGAGCATCACGAAGAGCACCATCACGCCGAGCGTGGTCCAGCGCTTGAGGAAGGTGTGCAGGCCGGTGCCGATGAGCAGGATGCCGGCGGAGTACAGCCAGGCCATGCCCCACAGTGCCCACAGGCCGTGGTCGACGAGGTGGAAGACCGGTCCGGCGAAGAGGGTCCCGATGACGGCGACCACGAGGGATGTGCCGGTCGCCAGGGCGGCGCGGATCCGCATCGGGAGGACGGCGCCGGCGCCGCCGATGACCGCGACGGAGGCGTAGGAGCCGATGCTGAGGGCGACGAGCAGGAAGAAGATGCCCTGTCCGGTGGGGTCGTGCGCGGCGGTCGGTGCGATGTCGGTGACCTTCAGCGGGTCGCCTTGTCGGGCGGCGAGCGGGGTGAAGATCTTCTGGACGACGGTGGCGCTGGTGTCGGATCCGGCGGTGGCCACCAGGAGTTCGGGGCCGTGTGGTGCGTCGCCTGTTCGGGAGAGGGCGGCCCGGTTGGTGGTGCCGTTGCCGTTGGCTTGGTTGCCGCCGGCCAGGTAGGCGCCGAAGATCTCCTGGTTCTTCAACTGGCCGACGGCGGTGGCCCGGTCGGGGACGGTGCGTGCTTCGAGTTCGCCGTGTGCCTTGTCGTTGATGGTCTGGGCGAGTACTTGGGCGTGCGTGCCGGTTCCGACGATGGCGACGGGCAGGTGGTGCGGTGACGGGTTGGCGAAGGCGCCCAGGTAGGCGAGTCCCATCCCGATGCACATCAGGAGCGGGGTGATCAGGTGTGTCACCACGTGGCGCAGGTCGCCGGGCCGGACCGGGTGCCGGTCGCTGCGGTGGTCGCTTCGGTGGTCGGGACGTCGTCGGTCCGCGGTCATGGGCAAGCCTTCTCAGTAGTCGTCCGGGCCGGTTGTGTGGTGGGCCGGTCGTCGTTCAGCTGTGGCCGGTGGGTTGTGGCTCCGGTGCCCGGGCGAGCGGGCGGACGCCCCGCCAATAGTTGGCTACTACAACTCTCAGGTCACGTTGTACTATACAACTAGTTTCCCGAAAGGCAAAGGCGACCCCCGTGACCCACCGCGACGCTTCCGTCGAGACCATCCAGCAGGAGATGACCGCGTTCGCCCGGCGCGCCCGCGCGACCGCCGCCCGGATGCACCCCGAGCTCTCCCTGGTGTCCTACACCCTGCTCGCGCACCTCGATGACCAGCAGGGATGCCGCGCCACCGATCTGGCGGCGCACTACTACCTGGACAAGTCCACGGTCAGCCGACAGATCGCGGCGCTGGAGAAGCTCGGATTCGTCGAGCGGCGCGTCGATCCGGACGACCACCGCGTCCAGGTCCTGCACCCCACCGAGGAGGGCGCCCAGGTGCTCGCCCAGGTGACCGCCAGCCGCCGCCAGGCGTTCCACGAGCGGCTCGCCGACTGGGGCGAGGAGGACCTCGACCGGTTCGCCTCGTACCTGGTGCGCTACAACGCCGCCCAGGAGCGGCTCGGTTGACCCAGCGGGAGGGGCGCGACCGACCCTCCCGTAGAGGCCTCGACCGAACCGCCGGAAGGGGTGCGACCGCCCCACGGGGAGCGACTCGACCACCGTCTCGGGAGCGGAGCCCGGCCCGCGGCGCTACTTCCGGAAGCGCTCCGGGCACTGTCCCCCGTCGGCGAGGTAGGTCTCGGCCCAGCGGCCCAGTTCCTTGAGGGCGGGCTCCATGGCGCGGCCGGCCTCGGTGAGCCGGTAGGAGACCCGCAGCGGCGGTCCGGCGTCGACCTCGCGGACGACCAGGCCGGTCGCCGCCAGCTCCATCAGGCGGTCGGAGAGCATCCGCTCACTGATGCCGGGGATGGCGCGCCGCAGGTCGGCGAAGTGGACGGGGCCGGGCATGAGAGTGGCCACGATCAGGCCCGTCCAGCGCTTTCCGAACAGTTCGAAGACGCGCGTCATACCGCCGTCGACCTGCCTGCACATCGCCTCACCGTGGTCCGCCATACACCCAGGGTACCGCCCTCCCGTTGGCTACTGCAGAAAAGTAAGTTCCTGTGCTATGAATAGTGACGTACGGAATTCAACTAGTGGTCGGTCCCGCCCGGCCACATAGCGAAGGACCGATCCCCATGGCCACGCTTCTGCTCATCGACTCTTCCGTCTTCCCCGAGGGCGGCTCCGCCTCCCGTGCGGTGACCGCCGCGTTCCGCAAGACCTGGGAGGAGCAGCACCCCGACGGCACCGTCATCCACCGCGACCTGGCCGCCGACCCGCTGCCGCACCTCGACGCCGTCGCCGCCTCCGCCGGCTTCTCCGACCCGGCCACGCACACCCCGGAACAGCAGGCCGCCTTCGCGCTGCGCACCCAGCTGGCCGAGGAACTGGAGCAGGCCGACGCCATCGTCATAGGCGCGCCCATGTACAACTTCACGATCCCCTCGACCCTGAAGGCGTGGCTCGACCAGACGATCATCATGGGCCGCACCGCCGGCGAGAACGCGTCGGCGAAGGGCAAGCCGGTCGTGGTGGTCGCCAGCCGCGGCGGCTCCTACGCGCCGGGCACCCCGCGCGAGCCTTTCGAGTACGTCCAGAACTACCTGGAGGCCGTCCTGAACGGCGGCTTCGGCCTGGAGGTGGAGTTCATCGTGCCGGAGCTGACCATGGCCCCCAGCAACCCGGCGATGGCCGAGCTGGTCCCGCTGTTCGAGACCTCCCGCGCCGAGGCCCACGAGCAGGCGGAGGCCAAGGCCAAGGAGCTGATCGCGCGCTTCGCCGCCTGAGCGGGGACCGCGCCGCCTGACGGGAGGCTCGCCCGGACCGAGCCGGTCCGATCCGTGGGCCGCGCCGTCCGGCGCCCCGAGGGGGAACGGTTGTGCCCCGCCTGCCCCCTGGGCGGGGCTGACCGCTCCCGGCCTGTGGTTCCGCCCCCGCCCGGGCCCGCGTCCCGTCCACCTCACCCCGTGGCCGTGGCACCATCTCGCCCCCGTGGCGTCACCTCGTCCCCCTGACACCACCCCACGGCGCTGGCGTCACCCCGTGGCCGCCGCCCCCCGGCCCGGGCTCCTGCCCAGCGCCGCGGCCAGCAGCGCGCCCGCCGCGAGCCCGCCGCCCAGCCCGATCACGCCGCCGGTCCCCCAGCCGTCCGCGGCCAGCCCGCCGATCAGCGCGCCCAGCGCGATGGCTGCGTTGAACACCGCCACGAACAGCGCCGAGGCCGCCTCCCGGGCGTCCGGCGCAGCCGCCATCAGCCAGGTCTGCGTACTGACCGAGACGCCCCCGTAGGCCAGGCCCCAGACGGCCACCAGGGCCGCGGCGCCCAGGACACCGGCGGCGTGCCCCATCGGGGGCACCAGCAGGACCGCGGTGGTCAGCACCGCGCAGATCGCCAGCAGTGTGGCCCGCGGGGCGCGGGCCGCGCCGGCGCCGGCCAGGAAGTTTCCCACCAGCCCGGCGACCCCGAAGGCGAGCAGCACGGTGCCGACCTGTCCGGGCCGCGCACCGGCCACCGCCTCCAGGACCGGCCGCACATAGGTGTACGCGGCGAAGTGCCCCGCCACCAGGAGCGCGACGAGCACCAGTCCGGTGCGCAACGGAGGACGGCGCAGCAGCCCCAGCACCCCGTCCAGCCGCACCGCGCGGGGCGCCGGCAACGGTGGCAGCAGCACGACCAGCGCGACCAGGACCACGGTGCAGACCCCGGCCATCGCCGCGAACGCCGCGCGCCAGCCGCCCAGTTCACCCACCAACGCGCCGGCCGGCACACCCAGGACGGATGCCGCGGCGACCCCGCTGAATATCAGGGACGTGGCCGCGGCCACCCGCCGCTCGGGCACCAGCCGTACCGCGAGCCCCGAGGCGATCGCCCACACCCCGCCCATCCCGAGCCCCACCAGTACCCGGGCCACCAGCAGCACCGCGACGTTGGGGGCGTAGACGGCCAGCAGGTTCGCCACGGTCAACGTGCCCATCAGGGCGGCCAGGACGGTGCGCCGGTCCCGGCGCCCGATCAGCAGCGTCAGCACCGGTGCGGCGAGGGCGGCGACCACGCCGGTGACGGTCACCGTCAGCCCGGCCGTCCCGTCCGACACCCCCAGGTCCCGGCCGATCGGCGTCAGCAGGCCCACCGGCAGCATCTCCGATGTCACCACCGTGAACGTCCCCGCCGCCAGCGCCCCGACCGCCGCCCACCCACCGCGCCGGCGCCTCGACTCTCCGTCTGCCGCGTCCCGTTGGAGATCCTTCACCGTGCCGGTGGCAGCCGCGCCGGTCACCGCACTCTCGCTCTTCGCCATGGCTCCCAGCGTTCCGGCGCCGCCGCGGGGGAACAACGGCGAACTCCTCACCCTTCTATGAGCAGGACTCATCGATCGACCGCACCTGGAGGAGGAGCGCATGAGCGGCCCGACCGCCCCCGCCGGCCCCGCCGGCGCTCCCGGCCTCGAACTCCGCGAGTTGGAGTGCTTCCTGGTGCTCTCCGAGGAGCTGCACTTCGGCCGTACCGGGGAGCGCCTCTACGTCTCCCAGAGCCGGGTCAGTCAGCTGCTGCGCGCCCTGGAGTCCCGGATCGGGGCGCGGCTGGTGGACCGCACCAGCCGCCGGGTCCGTCTGACGCCGCTGGGCGAGGAGTTCCACGCGTCCCTGCGCCCGGCCTACGACGCGCTGCGCGCCACGGTGGAGGGCGCCCGTACGGCCGCCCGCGGCATCGAGGGCCGGTTGACCGTCGGCTTCCAGGGCACCGCCGACGACCGGGTCATGCGGGCGATCGACGCCTTCCACGCCCGGCATCCGGGGTGCGCCACGCAGATCGTGGAGATCCCGCTGTGCGACCCGTTCGGTGCGCTGCGCAGCGGTGCGGTGGACGTGGCGGTGACGCTGCTCCCGGTGGCCGAGCCGGATCTCGTCCTGGGTCCGGTGTTCTCGGCGCAGCGGCAGACGGTCGCGCTGTCCGTGCGGCATCCGCTGGCGTCCCGTGCGTCCCTGAGTGCCGAGGAGCTGGCGGGGCTGCCCCTGATTGCCCCGGACGGGCCGGCGCCGGTGTACTGGCGCACCGCGCAGGCGCCCCTCGCGACCCCTGAGGGCCGGCCCGTTCCGGCCGGTCCCCGGGTCAGCACGTTGCAGGAGGGGTTGACGCTGACCGCGGCGGGCCGGGGCGGGATGCTGCTGTGCCGGCCGACGGCGGACTACCACGGGCGCCGTGACGTGGTCTTCGTCCCGGTCACCGGCCTCCCCGACTCGGTGCTGGGCGTGGTGCACCACGCGGCCCGGGAAACCGCCCGGGTCCGGGCCTTCACCGCCGCGGTGCGGGAGGTGACGGCGGCCGGTACCTCCCCGCGCCCGCGCCACCGGCCGGACACCGTGAACGGCGAAGCACGGCAAGGGGGGTGATGGAGGGATGTGACGCGGCGAACGCCGAGCGCAGCAGGGGGTCCCGCCCGGCGGTCCCGGTCAGCAGCGCGCAGCGGGAGGCGTCGAGGTCCAGGGCGGAGATGCCGTAACCGTTCAGCCAGCGGTGCCGGCGGCGGGCGGGAGCGCGGCGTCGATCCGGTTCCGCGGGCAGTGCCCGCGCGGCGTCTCCGGCGAGGCATCAGGGGGCGCAGGAGTTGCGTGCAGGGGCGGACGGGCCGCGGTCGATGTCGGCGACGGCCGCGCGCCTTCGTCCGCCGCATGGCGGCCGACGTCCTCCCTCCGGCCCGAACCCGCCTTGCCTGTAGTCAATGTCACACCCCGGCGGGGCCGGCTCGCCGCCTCCACCACGACAGCCCTGTCTGCGCCCGCGGCAGTCGGCATCCGCCCGGCCGCCACCTCGAACACAGCCGCGGCACCGGCCGACAGAACAGCGGCGGCCCCCCGCCGTTCGCAGGGAGGCCGCCGCCGAACCACATAAACAACGAGGCCGGTTGATCCGACTTCCGTCGAACCAACCGGCCTCGTATGGTCAGATGACCATCTGTGCGCGAGGGGGGAGTTGAACCCCCACGCCCTTTCGGGCACTGGAACCTGAATCCAGCGCGTCTGCCTATTCCGCCACCCGCGCATGGGTGCTGTCGGTTTATTCTCTCACGCGATCCGGGCCGTTCGGTCCGGGTCTTGCGGGAGCGCCTTCCGACATCGAGAACACTAGCACGCTGTTGGGGGTGTCTTCACACGCCTTTTCCCCGGTCCCCGGCCTGCGGGAGTGCGAGGGCACTCGGAGGCGACTCCGCGCGTTCTCCGGAGGGCCACCTGCGACGCTGGCCTGAGTCGGCCCCCGCCCCCTCGGTCGGGTCGGCGGTTGCGGGACACTGTTAACGGGGCACATCTACGATCGCAGTGCACAGGAAGCGGCGTAGGGAGGCGACGAGGAGGACGACGGGCACCGGGCAACCCTGTGGTGGGCGACACTCGTCCTCCAGGCAGGAAAGGGGAACCAGCCGATTTCCCGGCGCGTGGATACGATCAGTAAGCAGTATCAGGGCGACCCTGACGAAGACTGAGGAAGGAGGTGCCCCGTGGGAGTACTGAAGCGTTTCGAGCAGCGTCTCGAAGGTCTCGTCAACGGCACCTTCGCCAAGGTGTTCAAGTCCGAAGTGCAGCCCGTCGAGATCGCCGGCGCGCTGCAGCGCGAGTGCGACAACAACGCCAGCATCTGGAACCGCGACCGCACGGTCGTCCCCAACGACTTCATCGTCGAGCTGAGCACTCCGGACTACGAGCGGCTGAGCCCGTACAGCGGCCAGCTCGGCGACGAGCTGTCGGGCATGGTCCGCGACTACGCCAAGCAGCAGCGGTACACCTTCATGGGCCCGATCAAGGTCCATCTGGAGAAGGCCGAGGATCTCGACACCGGTCTGTACCGCGTCCGCAGCCGCACCCTCGCGTCCAGCACGTCCCAGGACCGTCCCGGTCAGGCCGCGGCGGCCCGCGCCACCGGGGCGCCGAACCCTCCCGGTGGTCATGTGGCGCCGCCCATGCCGTCGTCCCCGCCGCCCGGTGCGGCGCCCGTGCCCCGTACGGGAGCGCCCGGTGCCGGGCCGCAGCCGCACGCGCAGACCCGGCGCTGGATCGAGATCAACGGCACCCGTCACCAGATTTCCCGCCCGACCATGGTGCTGGGCCGCAGCACCGACGCCGACGTGCGGATCGACGACCCCGGGGTCTCCCGGCGGCACTGTGAGATCCGGGTCGGCACGCCCGCCACGGTCCAGGATCTGGGTTCCACCAACGGCATCGTGGTGGACGGGCAGCACACCACCCGCGCTAGTCTCCGCGACGGCTCGCGGATCGTCGTGGGCAGTACCACCATCGTTTACCGGCAAGCCGAAGGGTGAAGCGGGGGCAATGTCAGAGCTGACCCTCACGGTCATGCGGTTGGGTTTCCTCGCCGTACTGTGGCTGTTCGTCATCGTGGCCGTTCAGGTCATCCGCAGCGATCTGTTCGGCACGCGTGTCACACAGCGCGGCGCCGCCCGCCGCGGCGGGCCGGAACCGCGCACCCAGCGCCAGGCTGCCCCCCAGCAGCAGCGCCGCCAGGAGAGCGGCGGTCGCGGCGGGAACCGGCAGCGGCGCGGGGCCCCCACCAAGCTGGTGGTCTCCGAGGGCACGCTGGCCGGTACGACCGTCGCCCTCCAGGGCCAGACGATCACCCTGGGGCGGGCGCACGACTCCACCATCGTGCTGGACGACGACTACGCGTCCAGCAGGCATGCCAGGATCTACCCGGACCGCGACGGCCAGTGGATCGTCGAGGACCTCGGTTCCACGAACGGCACGTACCTTGACCGGACCCGACTGACGACCGCGACTCCGATTCCCCTGGGAGCCCCGATCCGCATCGGCAAGACCGTCATCGAGCTGCGGAAGTAGTACGACAATGAGCGAGCGGAGCGAGCGAGCCGTAACGGTCCACTCGGCGGACCCGGGCGTGCTCCCGACCGGAGGGTGGGCAGTGTGGCTCGACGAGACCGGCTGTACCCCGAGCCGACGGGTGAGGTGCGCATGAGTCTGTCGCTGCGCTTCGCCGCCGGATCGCACAAGGGCATGATCCGCGAGGGCAACGAGGACTCCGGCTATGCCGGGCCCCGGCTGCTCGCCATCGCGGACGGCATGGGCGGCCAGGCCGCCGGTGAGGTCGCCTCGTCCGAGGTGATCTCCACGCTCGTCCAGCTCGACGACGACGTTCCCGGCTCCGACATCCTCACCTCGCTGGGCACCGCGGTGCAGCGCGCCAACGACCAGCTGCGGGTGATGGTCGAGGAGGATCCGCAGCTGGAGGGCATGGGCACGACCCTGACCGCGCTGCTGTGGACGGGCCAGCGGCTCGGTCTGGTGCACGTCGGTGACTCCCGGGCGTATCTGCTGCGGGACGGGATGCTCACCCAGATCACGCAGGACCACACGTGGGTGCAGCGGCTGGTCGACGAGGGCCGGATCACCGAGGAGGAGGCCACCACCCATCCGCAGCGGTCGCTGCTGATGCGGGCGCTGGGCAGTGGCGATCATGTCGAACCGGACCTGTCGATCCGCGAGGTGCGGGCCGGGGACCGGTACCTGATCTGCTCGGACGGGTTGTCCGGGGTGGTCAGCCACCAGACGCTGGAAGAGACCCTGGCCGGTTACCAGGGGCCGCACGAGACGGTGCAGGAGCTGATCCAGCTCGCGCTGCGCGGCGGTGGGCCGGACAACATCACCTGCATCGTCGCCGACGTCCTGGACGTGGACGGCAACGAGGCGGCGGCCGGGCAGCTCAACGACACCCCGGTGGTGGTCGGTGCGGTCGCCGAGAACCAGCACCAGCTGAACGACCCCAGCACGCTCCAGACGCCGGCGGCGCGCGCCGCCGAGCTGGGCCGCCGGGACGCGCAGCCCGCGCCGGGGGGTGCCTTCGGGCCGCCCGGCAGCGGGGACCCGGAGGTCGGCGGGATGCCGCAGGGCTCGTTCGGGGCGTTCACGGACGAGGACTTCCTCAAGCCGCGGCGGCGCGGCAAGTGGCTGAAGGCGTCGCTGTTCACGGTGCTGGCGCTGGGGGTGATCGGCGGAGGGCTGTACGGGGGCTACCAGTGGACGCAGACGCAGTATTTCGTCGGCGCCAAGGACGATCATGTCGCGCTGTACCGGGGCATCAGCCAGGACCTGGCGTGGATCAAGCTGAACGCGGTCGACGAGGACCACCCCGAGATCGAACTCAAGTACCTGCCGGTGTACCAGCGCAACCAGGTCAAGGAGACCATCGCGGTCGACAACCGCAACCAGGCGAGCGAGAAGGTCGTCGAGCTCGGCAAGCAGGCCGGCGCCTGTCAGGCGAAGGAGCAGCGCGAGGCCGCCGAGCGGGCGGCCGGGGCCGCCAAGGGCAAGGGCGGCCAGGCCGGTAAGCCCGGTGGCACGCCGACGACCGGCGCCAAGCCGGGCACCGCCGGTAACGGCGTGGCCGGCACACTGTCCGCGACGGCCGGCACGACCCCCACACCGACCCCCAGCCAGACGCCCTCCGAGGAGCAGCAGAAGCTGGAGAAGAATTGCAGCACCCAGCAGTGAGGGCGTAGAGGGCCGGAGATTTCATGAGCAGTACAACCACCACGACGACTGTGGGCACGTTCGCCGCCCCGAGTCGTCGCAACACCGAGCTGGCCCTGCTCGTCTTCGCGGTGCTGATCCCGGTGTTCGCCTACGTCAACGTCGGCCTGGCGAAGGACGGTTCGGTGCCCGCGGGGGCGCTGGGCTACACGCTGGGGCTGGGGTTGCTGGCGGGGGTCACGCACCTGGTCGTCCGTAAGTGGGCGCCGTATGCGGACCCGCTGATGCTGCCCATCGCGACGTTGCTGAACGGCCTGGGGCTGGTGTTCATCTGGCGGCTGGACCAGGAGCCGAAGATCAGCACCCCGCAGCTGGGCGGTGCCATGGCACCGGGTCAGTTGATGTGGTCGACGCTGGGCGTCGCGCTCTTCCTCGGTGTGCTGGTCTTCCTCAAGGATCACCGGGTCCTGCAGCGCTACACCTACATCTCGATGGTGGTGGCGCTGGTCCTGCTGATCGCCCCGATCTTCTTCCCGGCCCGGTTCGGCGCGCGCATCTGGATCACGATTCCCGGTGTCGGTTCGCTGCAGCCCGGCGAGTTCGCGAAGATCATCATCGCGATCTTCTTCGCGGGCTATCTGATGGTGAAGCGGGACGCGCTGGCGCTGGCCAGCCGCCGCTTCATGGGCATGTATCTGCCGCGCGGCCGGGACCTCGGCCCGATTCTGGTCATCTGGGCGCTCAGCCTGATGATCCTGGTCTTCGAGACCGACCTGGGCACCTCGCTGCTCTTCTTCGGCCTCTTCGTGATCATGCTGTACGTCGCCACCGAGCGCACCAGCTGGATCGTTTTCGGTCTGCTGTTGAGCGCCGGTGGTGCGGTCGCCGTGGCCACCTTCGAGTCGCATGTGCAGGTGCGTGTCCACAACTGGCTCAACCCGTTGGAGCTGCAGAACGGCGGTGTGACGGAGACCGCGCAGGCGATGTACTCCTTCGGCTCCGGCGGCATCCTCGGGTCCGGTCTCGGACAGGGCTACTCCCGGCTCATCGGCGGTATCGCCCCGAAGAGCGACTACATCCTCGCCACCGTCGGCGAAGAGATCGGCCTGGCCGGTCTGATGGGGATCCTGCTGCTGTACGGCCTGCTCATCGAGCGCGGTATCCGTACGGCGCTGGCGGCGCGCGACCCGTTCGGCAAGCTGCTGGCGGTCGGCCTGTCGGGAGCCTTCGCGCTGCAGGTCTTCGTCGTCGCGGGCGGTGTGACGGGGCTCATCCCGCTGACGGGTATGACGATGCCGTTCCTGGCCCAAGGTGGCTCGTCCGTGATCGCCAACTGGGCGCTGGTGGGGATCCTGCTTCGGATCAGTGACACCGCGCGCCGTCCCGCTCCCGCCCCCGCTCCGTCCACCGACGCCGAGATGACCCAGGTGGTCCGCCCGTGAACAAGCCCCTGCGACGGGTCGCGGTCTTCTGCGGCCTGCTCGTCCTCGCCCTGCTCGTCCGTGTGAACTGGGTGCAGTTCGTCCAGAGCGACCAGCTCAAGAACGATCCGCACAACAGGCGGGTGGCGATCGAGCGGTACAGCACGCCGCGCGGCAACATCATCGTCGACGGCAAGGCCATCACCGGTTCGACGACGACGGACAGTGGTGACTTCAAGTACAAGCGGACGTACAAGAACGGCAAGATGTGGGCGCCGGTCACCGGCTACGCATCGCAGGCCTTCGACTCCAACCAGTTGGAGAAGCTGAACGACGCGATCCTGACGGGCACTGACGACCGGCTCTTCTTCAGCCGCACGGTGGACATGTTCACCGGTGGCAAGCAGAAGGGCGGGAACGTGGTGACCACCCTCGACGCCAAGGCGCAGAAGGCGGCCTTCGACGGGCTCGGGGACAAGAAGGGCGCGGTGGTGGCGCTCAACCCAGAGACCGGGGCGATCCTGGCGCTGGCCAGCACGCCGTCGTACGACCCGTCGACGTTCGCGGGGATGACGGACAAGGACGCCGAGGCGTACAACGCGCTGCAGAAGAAGAACAACCCGGACGAGCCGATGCTGAACCGGGCGCTGCGGCAGACGTACCCGCCCGGTTCGACGTTCAAGGTGGTCACCGCGGCGGCGGCGCTGGAGAACGGCCTGTACACCGACCCGGACGCCAAGACGGACTCGCCGGTGCCGTACATCCTGCCGGACACCGTGCACCAGCCGCTGAACAACGAGGGCAACATCCCCTGCGAGAACGCGACGCTGCGGGTGGCGCTGCAGTACTCCTGCAACACCGTCTTCGGCAAGATCAGTGCGGATCTCGGCAACGCGAAGATGAAGGCCGAGGCGGAGAAGTTCGGCTTCAACGACGCGAAGATCGACACTCCGGTGCGGGCCGCGGAGAGCGTCTTCCCGAAGGACAACCGGCCGCAGAATGCGATGGCCGGTATCGGGCAGGCGTCGAACCGTGCCACGCCGTTGCAGATGGCAATGGTGGCGTCGGCGGTCGCCAACGGCGGGAAGCTGATGAAGCCGTACATGGTCGAGTCGCTGGTGGCGCCGAACCTCAACGTCGTGCAGCAGCACACGCCGCAGGAGCTGGGCCGGCCGCTGAAGCCGGAGAACGCGCAGAAGCTCCAGAGCATGATGGAGACCGTGGTCAAGGACGGCACGGGTCAGTCGGCGCAGATCGACGGCGTGACGGTCGGTGGCAAGACCGGTACCGCGCAGCACGGTGAGAACAACAAGGACAATCCGTACGCCTGGTTCATCTCGTATGCGAAGACCGCGAAGGGCACTCCGGTCGCGGTGGCGGTGGTGATCGAGGGGTCGGACACCCTCCGTGACGACATCGCCGGTGGCAAGCTCGCCGCTCCGATCGCGAAGGGCGTGATGGAGGCGGTCATCGAAGGCCAGCGGTGACGCGGGTCATGGCGATACCGGTCACGTATCAGGTTGCGGCTCCGGTCCGGTCCGGTCCGGCGTGCCGGGTACGGTATGCCCGGGCAGCACACCGCCGGACCACACACGGGTGCGGTCGGGACTGACGGAGAGGGCTGGAGAAGCTTATGGAAGAGCCGCGTCGCCTCGGCGGCCGGTACGAGCTGGGCTCGGTGCTCGGCCGTGGTGGCATGGCGGAGGTCTACCTCGCGCATGACACCCGTCTCGGCCGCACCGTGGCGGTGAAGACCCTGCGGGCGGATCTCGCCCGCGATCCGTCTTTCCAGGCCCGGTTCCGCCGTGAGGCCCAGTCGGCCGCCTCGCTGAACCATCCGTCGATCGTCGCGGTCTACGACACCGGCGAGGACTACGTCGACGGGGTGTCGATCCCGTACATCGTCATGGAGTACGTGGACGGGTCGACGCTGCGTGAGCTGTTGCACTCCGGGCGGAAGCTGCTGCCCGAGCGGTCGTTGGAGATGACGATCGGTGTGCTGCAGGCGCTGGAGTACTCGCACCGCGCCGGCATCGTGCACCGCGACATCAAGCCGGCCAACGTGATGCTGACCCGTACCGGCCAGGTCAAGGTGATGGACTTCGGTATCGCCCGGGCCATGGGCGATGCCGGTATGACCATGACGCAGACCGCGGCGGTGATCGGTACCGCGCAGTACCTGTCGCCGGAGCAGGCCAAGGGCGAGCAGGTCGATGCCCGCTCCGACCTGTACTCGACGGGCTGTCTGCTCTATGAGCTGCTGACCGTGCGGCCGCCGTTCGTCGGGGACTCCCCGGTCGCGGTGGCCTACCAGCACGTGCGGGAGGAGCCGCAGCCGCCGAGCACCTTCGATCCGGAGATCTCCCCGGAGATGGACGCGATCGTCCTGAAGGCGCTGGTCAAGGACCCGGACTACCGCTATCAGTCGGCGGACGAGATGCGGGCCGACATCGAGGCGGCGCTGGACGGCCAGCCGGTCGCGGCGACCACCGCGCTGGGTGCGGTGGGTTACGGCGAGCAGGACCAGCCGACGACGCTGCTGCGGGCACAGGACCCGGGCGGCCCGAAGACGTCGATGCTGCCGCCGATGAGCCCGGACGACGGGGGCTTCGGCTACGAGGAGCGCGGCGACCGGCGGCGGGGCGGCGGCAAGAAGAGCAACGTCTCCACGATCCTGCTGGCGCTGGCCGCGGTCCTGGTCCTGGTCGGTGCGATCTTCATCGGCAAGGCGATGTTCAGCGGGAACAAGAGCAACTCCATCACGGTGCCCAACCTTGAGGGCAAGTCGCTGGCGGAGGCGAAGTCCTACGGCGAGAACAGCTCCTTCAAGGTCGTCAAGGACGGCAGCAAGGAGTGCGACAACGCCCAGAAGGGCCAGATCACCTCGCAGGACCCGGCAGCCGACACCAAGATCGACAAGGGCGCCACGGTCCACGTGACGATGTGCTCGGGTGCGGTGAAGGTGGCCGTGCCGGACGTGCAGGGCATGCCGTTCGAGGACGCGCAGAAGGAGCTCAACAAGAAGGGCTTCAAGAACGTCACCAAGGCGGAGAAGGAGTCCGACCGGACGCAGGGCGTTGTCATGGACCAGGACCCCAAGGCGCAGTCCCAGGTGACCAAGGACACCCAGATCACGCTGACCGTGGCCAAGGCGGCGCCGAAGGCGACCGTGCCGGACGTCAAGGGCCAGGACTACGCCGCGGCGCAGAAGCAACTCCAGGACCAGGGTTTCATCGTCAGGCGGGGACCCGACCAGAACGTGACCGACCCGGCGCAGAACGGCAAGGTCGTCGGTGAGAGTCCGGACGGGAACCAGCAGGTGGCCCAGGGCTCGACGGTCACGCTGACGGTGGGCAAGGCCGCGCAGGCGCAGATGCCCATGGTGACGGGCAAGAAGGTGAAGGACGCCAAGCAGATGCTGCAGCAGGCGGGCTACACCAGCATCCAGTTCGCCAACAACAGTCCGCAGGACGACAACGCCGTGGTCACGGGCCAGGACCCGCAGCCGGGGACGCAGGGTGACCCCGCGTCGACCACCGTGAACCTGACCACCATGGGCGGCGACAACGGGAACAACAACGACGGCGGCATCTTCGGCGGACCGTTCGGCTGGGGGAAGAAGCACTAGCCCCCGCACGGCCCCGTACGACGGAGCCCCGGCTGCCCTTGGAGGGCGGCCGGGGCTCCGTCGTGTGCGGGGTGGTCGGTCAGCGGAGTTCCTCGGGGGGTGTGCGGTCCGCGTCGACCTTTTCGGTGCGTTCCAGTTCGCCCCAGACGATGTAGCGGTAGTCCGAGGTGTAGACCGGGGTGCAGGTGGTGAGGGTGATGTAGCGGCCGGCCTTGTGCTTGCCGGATTCGGCCGGGATCTTGTCGAGGACGTTCACGTTGTACTTGGAGGTCTGCGGGAGCGTCGCGTAGACCTTGTAGACGTACCAGGTGTCCTTGGTCTCGAAGACGATCGGGTCGCCGACCTTGAGCTTGTCGATGTTGTGGAACTTCGCGCCGTGGCCGTCGCGGTGCGCGGCGAGGGTGAAGTTGCCCTGCTTGTCCTGCGGCAGGGCGGACGTGACGGGCTTGGTGTAGTAGCCGGCGACTCCTTCGTTGAGGATGTCGTTGTCGGTGCCCTTCTTGACCAGCACCTCGCCGTTGTCCATCGCCGGTACGTGCAGGAAGCCGATGCCGTCCTTGGTGTCCAGCGCTCCCGGCCCCTTGGGGCCCGGTGGCGCGGCGGCCCAGTGCTTGCGGACCTGGTCGCTCTGCTTGTGGGATTCGCGGTCGGCGAGGACGTTGGTCCACCACAGCGAGTAGACGACGAACAGGCCCAGGATCAGCCCGGTCGTGATGAGGAGTTCACCAATGACGCTGACGACGGAGGCGAAGGTGCGCCACCCCCGGCGTGGCTCCGGTGACATCGCGGACCGGTCGCGGTCCTCGTCGATTCCGCTGGCAGTCACCGGTTAGCTCCCCTTCAGTTGTCCGCTCAGCCGGCGAGCGCTTCCGGTTTGCCCTTGCTCCGTGGCCGCTCGTCCACCATCTTGCCCCAGACGATCAACCGATAGGTACTGGTGAACTCCGGGGTGCACGTGGTCAGGGTGATGTACCGTCCCGGGCCGGTGAATCCCGAGCCGGGCGGGACCGGGCCGATCACGCTGGTGTTGCTGGGAGAGGTCTGTGGGAGGACGCTCTCCATCTCGTAGGTGTAGTAGGCGCTCTGCGTCTCGACGACGATCTTGTCGCCCTTGGTGAGGCGGTTGATGTAACGGAACGGCTCGCCATGGGTGTTGCGGTGGGCGGCGACGGCGAAGTTGCCGGCCTTGTCCCAGGGCATCGCGGTCTTGATGCCGCTGGCGGCGTCGTAGTGGCCGATCATGCCGTGGTCGAGAACGGAGTGCTTGTCGATGCCCTGGGCGATCGGGGCCTTCACGTCGAGCTTGGGGATGTACATGATGCCGAAGCGCTCGCCGTCCGCGAGGTTCTTCTTCTCGCCGCCGCCCTGCTCCCACTGGTGCTGAAGGTTGTTGGCGGCGCCGCCGGCCTCCTCGTCGGCCATCACGTTGGTCCACCACAGCTGGTAGGTGACGAACAGCAGCATCAACACGCCGAGGGTGATGAACACTTCGCCCAGTGCGCGGCTGGCGATCAGGCCGGGGCTGTCCTTGGCGGCGCGCTGTGCCCGGCGGGCCTCGACCCGGGTCATGGGGACCTTGGGCGCCTCGGCGTCCGTCGTGGCGGCCGAGGCGGAGGCGGTGCGGGCACTGCGACGGCCGTGGCGCCCACCGCGTTTGGCGGCGGCCTGGGCGGCCTTGCGGCGGGCCGCGCGGCCACCCGTCGCCAGGGCGGCGGTCGTGGTTTCACGTGAAACGGCGGTGTCGGCGTCGGTTTCACGTGAAACGGTCGCGCTGGTTTCACGTGAAACGGTGTCGTCGCCGGACTGCTCGGCCTGACGCAGCGCCATGGTCGCGTCGTCCGACTGTGAGGGAACCCCGGCCGGCGCCGGGCGCACGGGGCGGCCGGACCGGGAGGGAAGCAGTGGGGGGATCGTGGGGAGGGGCGCGGTGAGGGCCTCCGCGACGCCACGTGGATCGGGTATCGGCTCCGCGGGCGGGGCGTATCTGCCGTGGCCGAGGCCGCCGTTCACCTGACCGTAGGCGTCGGCTTCGGAGCCGTAGGTGCGCGAGGGCAGCGGGCCGGGCGTCGCGTCCTCGGGGCCGGGCTTGCGGTGCCGGGCCGGTCTGCGCGGCGGCGTCGGAGTCGGCGGCGGCTCGGGGCGGCCGGAGGCCGCGGGGTCCTGGCGGGGCCGGAACCAGGGGGAGCCCTCTGCCGCGGTGCCTCCGCCGGCGGGGGCGGTCGGTGCCTGCTGCCCGTAGGGGGCCGGGTGGGGTGCCGGGGAGCGGCCGGGCAGGGGGTCGTTCAGCGGGTCGTCGAGCCGCCCCACGGCCGTTTCGAACGCGTCGGACTGCCCGTACGGGTCGGATGGCGCGTACGGCTGCTCCTCGTACGGCTCGTAGGGCCGTCCTCCGTGCTCGGGGCGTAGCGCGGTCACGCGCCGGCCTTGCCGACCACCGGGGCAAGCCCCGCCGAACGCTCCACTGCTTCCTTGTCGCCGCACTCCACCAGCCAGTTGGCCAGCATCCGGTGTCCCCATTCCGTCAGTACCGACTCGGGGTGGAACTGCACGCCCTCCACGGGGAGTTCACGGTGCCGCAGCCCCATGATGATCCGGCCGCCGGGGGCGTCGTCGGCCTCCGTCCAGGCGGTGACGGCCAGTTCGTCGGGGACGGTGTCCGGTTCGACGGCCAGGGAGTGGTAGCGGGTGGCGGTGAAGGGCGAGGGCAGTCCGGCGAAGACGCCGGCGCCTTCGTGGAGGACGGGCGAGGTCTTGCCGTGCAGCAGTTCGGGGGCGCGGTCCACCACTCCGCCGTAGGCGACGGCCATCGACTGCAGGCCCAGGCAGACGCCGAACACCGGGACGCCGGTGTCGGCGCAGTGCCGGACCATGTCGACACAGACGCCGGCCTGCTCGGGGGTACCGGGTCCCGGGGACAGCAGCACGCCGTCGAAGCCGTCCTGGGCGTGGCGCGGGGCGACCTCGTCGTTGCGCAGTACCTCGCATTCGGCACCGAGCTGGTAGAGGTACTGGACGAGGTTGAAGACGAAGCTGTCGTAGTTGTCGACGACGAGAATCCGTGCGGTCATCGGGTGGCTGCCATCCCTTGGTCGACAGTGACGTCATTGAAGGGGAGCAGTGGCTCCGCCCACGGAAAGACCCACTGGAAGAGCACGAAGACCACCGCCAGGACGAGCACCACGGAAATCAGCGCCTTCACCCACGTGTTGCCCGGCAGATGCCGCCAGATCCAGCCGTACATGGTGTCGCTGTCCCCTTGCCGATGCCGTTGACGATGTCGATTGCGACACCAGAGTAAGGGGAGAGGCTGTGCGCACGTGGGTCAGCCGGTCAAAGCCGATGGCCTTCCTTGTGTGACGGGTTGGGTGGAATCGAGGTGTGCCCAGGCGATCAGCCGGTGGCTGTGGCCCCACTCCGGTTCGCAGGTGGTGAGGGTGAGATAGCGGCCGGGGCCGGTGAAGCCGGACTTCCGCGGCACCGGGTCGATGACGCCGATGTCGGTGGGCAGCGTCGTGTAGGGCTGGTTGTCGATGCGGTACGTGAACCAGGTGGTGCCGTCGGTGAGGACCACGGCGTCCCCGGGGCGCAGCCGGGGGAAGTCCTTGAAGGGGTCGCCGTAGGTGCGGCGGTGGCCGGCCACGGCGAAGTTGCCGGTGGCGCCGAGCCGGGCGGTGCGGTCGTAGTGGCCCAGGCCGCGTTGGAGGACGCCGGTTCCGGTGCCTTCCAGGACGGGCTTGGCCCAGTCCGGCCCGAAGCGGGGGATGTACATGACGGCGAAGGAGCGGCCGGGCTCGTAGCGGCGGGGCGGGGCGGTGGGTGTGGGGGCGGGGGCGCCGGCGGCGACCGGGCCGGTGGACCACTGGTCCTGGAGCCGGCCGATCTCGCTGTCCATCGCGCTGTCCGCCCGGACGCCGGTCCAGTAGAGGAGGTAGACGACGAAGAGGACGATCAGTGTGCCGGCGGTGAGGCAGATTTCGCTGGCCGTCCGTACGATCCAGCGCGTCGTCATCGGACCGCCCCTCCCCGCCGGCCCGCGGTCCGCGGGCTACGGCTTCACAGGCTGTGCGTAGTGGAGATCCACTGTGCCGGAGTAGCCGGGAAGAGTCACCGCCTCGTGCTGGTCGACTTTCCAGCCGAGCCCGTAGGCGTTGACGTACTGGAGGTAGTTCTGGATGGCGGGGGACGCGGTCAGCGCCTGGTTGAGAGCCTCCCGGTCGCCGACCGCGGTGATCTTGTAGGGCGGGGAGTAGACCCGGCCCTGGAGGATCAGGGTGTTGCCGACGCAGCGGACCGCGCTGGTGGAGATCAGCCGCTGGTCCATGACCTTGATGCCCTTGGCGCCGCCGTTCCACAGGGCGTTGACCACGGCCTGGAGGTCCTGTTGGTGGATGACCAGGTCGTTGGGCTGGGGTTCGGGGATGCCGGGGATCTTGGCGGTGGCGTTCGGCGGGGCGTCGGTGAGGGTGACGGTCAGGCCCTGGCCGGACAGCGGCTTGGTGCCGGCGCTCTGCTCCAGGCCCTTGAGCATGGCCTCTCCCGTGGCGGAGGGGCTGGTGTCGCGGCGGGCGAGGGCGTCGACCTCGGCGCGCAGGCCGGCGTTGCGCTCGTCCTGGGCGCCGTTCTTGTGGCTGCGTTCCTGGATGAGGTCGGACAGCCGCAGCATCGAGTCGTCCGAGCGGAGGTTGGTGCCGCGGGCGGTGTCGAAGCTCAGCCAGAACATCAGGCCGGCGAGCGCGAAGACGAGGAGGGTGAGGAGTCGGACGGGCCGCAGCCGGGGACGTGGAGGGCGCCCGGGGGAGCCGGCGGAAGTGCTCAACGTACCCTTACTCCTTACGACGCCGCGGAAGCACTACGCTAACGGACGCCTGGGAAGGAAATCCGTTCCCCTCGTGTCCGTACCCTGGCTCCCGACCCGTACCGCTCCCGTGCGGCGGGGAGACCACCCGCTCACCGTCGGGAGTGGGGGAGCAGCACATCGACAGGAGAGTTCCTCGTGCCGAAGTCACGGATCCGCAAGAAGGACGACTTCACGCCGCCGCCGGCGAAGACCACCAGCCTGAAGATGAATTCAGGTCGTGGCTGGGTCGCGCCGCTGATGTTGGCGATGTTCGTGATCGGGCTCGCCTGGATCGTGCTGTTCTACGTCTCCGAGGGCGATCTGCCGATCAAGGCGATGGGCAACTGGAACATCGTGTGCGGCTTCGGCTTCATCGCGGTGGGCTTCGGCGTCTCCACGCAGTGGAAGTAGCGCGCCCCTCCTGGAGATAGCGCAAGCCCTACCCAAGGCCATCCACACAGTTATCCACAGTCGGGGAAAACTTCAGAAGATCTGTGGATAACCCTCGGGAGGTTGACGCCGGTGTGACCGGCAGTACCCCCCGATGCCGGCCCCCGCCCCCGCCCCTTCCTGCGGAAACGCCGTTCTGCGGGGTGTCGGGGCCGGCTTCCGCACAGCATGCACAAGATCCTTCACGGACTGTGGACAACGTGACCCCGCGGGGCCTCAACCCACCAGCTGAAGGGCCCGTACCCACACCACCGCGACGATCGCGAGCAGGGCGACCACGCACGTCCCGACGTGCACCAGCGTCCGGCGGTCCCGCGGCGCGTGCACCATCCCGAACGCCACCGCGGCGCCCACGACCAGTCCGCCGACGTGCGCCTGCCAGGCGATGTTCGGCCACAGGAACGTGAAGGCCAGGTTGAGGGCGAGCAGGATCAGGACCGGCTTCATGTCGTACCGCAGCCGCCGCATCAGCACGGCGGTGGCGCCCAACAGCCCGAAGATCGCGCCGGACGCCCCCAGCGAGGGCTGGTTCTGGGCCGCCATGAGGAAGGACAGGGCGCTGCCGCCCAGGCCGGAGAGCAGGTAGAGCGCGGTGAAGCGGAGCCGGCCGAGGGCGGCCTCCAGCGGCGGGCCCAGCCACCACAGCGACAGCAGGTTGAAGGCGATGTGGGCGATCTGCTGGTGCAGGAAGACCGCGGTCAGCAGGCGGTACCACTCGCCGTGGGCGACGCCGACCAGCTGATAGCGGCTGGGGTCGATGGCCAGGCCGATCAGGTCGAGCCGGTTGACCAGGTCCGTACCGGCCTGTTGGGCCACGAGCACCGCGATGAAGACGGCGACGTTCAGGCCCAGGAGGATCTTGGTGATCAGCCGGGGGTCGGCGGTGAGGGTGCCGCCCGCTATCGTGCGCGGCGCGCTGGCCTGCGGCGCCGGGCCGCTGCCGCCGCCGGTGCGGACACACTCCGGGCACTGGAAGCCGACCGACGCGCTGATCATGCACTCGGGGCAGATCGGCCGCTCGCAGCGGGTGCAGCGGATGCCGGTCGGGCGGTCCGGGTGGCGGTGGCAGCCGGGCAGGCCGTCGTGGCCGTGCGCCTGCTGCGGCTCCTGCGGGCTGCCTGGCTGGTCCATCGGTCCCCTCAAGTCCTCGTTCTCGCCGGGACGCGGGCGCACCCCGCCCCCAGCCATCGCCCCACAACGAGCTTCGCGCCCCGCCCGCCCGTCGCCCGGCCACCGCCCCACAACGAGCTTCGCGCCCCGTCTCTATCATCTACGACCGGACGGGGCGCGATGGTTCCCCGGATCGGTCCGGGGCGCAAGACCCGGGTCAGCGGGTCTCGATCACCACCGACTCGATGACGACGTCCTGCACGGGACGGTCGGTGCGCGGGTTGGTCTGGGTCTCGGCGATGGCGTCGACGACCTTCTTGCTGGCCTCGTTGGTGACCTCGCCGAAGATGGTGTGCTTGCCGGTCAGCCAGGCCGTCGGGGCCACGGTGATGAAGAACTGCGAGCCGTTGGTGCCCGGGCCGGCGTTGGCCATGGCCAGCAGGTACGGCTTGTTGAACGCCAGGTCGGGGTGGAACTCGTCGGCGAACTTGTAGCCGGGGCCGCCGGTGCCGTTGCCCAGCGGGTCACCGCCCTGCAGCATGAAGCCGCTGATCACGCGGTGGAAGACGGTGCCGTCGTAGAGACGGGCGGTGGTCTTCTGACCGGTGTTCGGGTCGGTCCACTCCCGCTCGCCGTTGGCGAGCTCGACGAAGTTCTTGACCGTCTTGGGGGCGTGGTTCGGCAGAAGCCGGAGTTCGATGTCGCCCTGGTTCGTCTTCAGGGTGGCGTAGAGCTGCTCAGCCACGATCTACCTTCCATAAGTCTTCGCGGACGGTCACCGATCCTGTCATGAACCGTCGCCGGGCGCCGGGCCGCCACCACTTGACGGGGTTCGCACTGATTTCCCGCGCAGGACACAACGCCGCGTGGCATGGTCGTCACAAGACTCCGGAAAGTCCCCGATGACCCGGATGCCCGCTCGCACATGCCGTGCGGACAGCGAGCGGGCATGCTCGTCAATCGGGTGGACAGGCGACACAGCACAGGTGGGGGAGCAGCCCCCAGACCAGGAACCCCACCGAGGAGGAGGATCCCCGTGACCCGCAAGGACAGCGTGCGCGCCGCGACCCACACAGCCAAGGACAGCGTGCGGCACGCAGCGGAGGTGGTGGCTCCCTATGCCGGTACGGCCAAGGACGCCGCCGTCCACTACTCGCACGAGGCACGCACCCGGCTGGCTCCCAAGGTCGCCGAGGCGGCCCAGCAGGCCCGGTCCCAGTACGACGCCCACCTGCAGCCCCGGATCGAGCACGCCCGCGGCGCACTGCCGCCCAAGGTGGACGCGGTGGCGACCCGGGCCGCCGTCCGCACCCGTCAGGCGGCCCGCCAGGCCGCCGACTACACCGCCCCGCGTCTGGAGAACGCGATGGTCACCGCGCGGGCGGCGGCCGAGCCGGTGCGCGAGGAGGCGCTGGCCCGGGGTGCCGTGGCGCTGGCCGCGCTCCGCGGGGAGGTGACGGCGGCGGAGGTCGAGAAGCTGCACAGGAAGCAGTGCCGCCGGGCGGCCTGCGGCAAGGCCGCCCGGCGGCTGGCCCTGCTGGGCCTGGTGGTGGCCGGTGCGGTCGCCGCCTGGAAGTGGTGGGACAAACAGGCCAACCCGGACTGGCTGGTCGAGCCGCCGGCGCCCACCGAGGTCGGCGACCGCGGCCACCTGAGCGCCGTGGACGGCAGTCAGGGCACCTCACTCGACCCCGAGGTCCAGGCCAAGCAGGCCGAGTCCGACTCCGACGAACGGCGTGGCGGCAGCACCGCCTGACCCCCTTTCGCACCCGTCGACGGGCCGCGCACTGGTGCGGGGCGGGGCCCGTCGGCGGGTGCCGGCGCGGGCCCGGTGGGCGGCAGGTCAGGACACCTCGGCCCGGCTCCCCTGCCCGGCCAGCGGGTCGGCCCGCCGGGCCAGGTCGAGGAGGGCCCGCAGGGGCCGTTCGGCGAGGCCGAGGCGGGGGTGCCACTGGGCGATGATGCTGACCGGGCGGAGCGGCTCGACGAGCCGGAGGGTGACCAGGTCGCCCTGTTCCAGCTCCCGGGCGACCGCCAGCGCCGGCAGCAGCGAGACGCCCTGGCCGTGGGCGGTCAGCCGGAGCAGCGCGGACAGCGAGCCGGTGACCGTCGCGGTGTGCGCCCCGGCGAGCAGGTCCCGGCCCAGGTGGTCCACCAGCATCTCGCAGGTGCAGCCCCGCTCGGCGACGAGGAACGGGCAGTCCAGGAGGTGCTCCGGCGTCACCCGCTCCTGCCGGGCCAGCGGGTGGCCGGGCCCCGCCACCAGGACCGTGCGGTCATGGCCGACGACGGCGTGCGGGCCGACCGCCCGCCGCCCGTTGTCGTACTGGAACACCACGTCCACTTCGCCCGCGCCGAAGGCCCGTTGCAGCCGTTCGCGGCTGCCGACCGTCAGCTCGACCTCGGTGCTGGTGCCCGGCCCGGCCGCGCCGTACTCCAGGGCCGCCAGTACCTCCGGCATCCAGGCGTGCGCCAGCGACTCCTGGGCGCCGATGCGCAGTCGGGGGCGTTCGCCGCGGGCGGCCCGGCGCATCCGCTCGTCCAGTTCCAGCGCCTCGCGGGCGTGCGGCAGCAGGCGCCGGCCGGCGTCGGTGAGTGTGGCGCCCGTACCGGCCCGCACCAGGACCGTCGCGTCCAGCTCCGCCTCCAGGCGCTTGAGCTGGGCGCTCACGCTGGACTGGGCGTAGCCCAACTCCTGGGCGGCAGCGGAGATTCCGCCGTGCTCGACGACGGCGACGAAGGCGCGAAGGTAGCGGGAGTCCACCCCGCAAGGATGCCACCGGCCATCGAGGTTTCCGATGGGGACATCGGAAGTGCGGCGTCGCGGGCCGGGCCGGTCCGGGGCGACCGTGCTGCCATGACCACCGACACCCGCGCGCCGGCCACCGGCGCCCTCGCACCGGCACCCGCCCGATCCCGGCTCGCGTTCGCCGGCATCGCCGCCGGCAATCTGCTCGTCCTCCTCGACACCACCGTCCTCAACGTCGCCCTCCCCGACCTGCGGCGCGCGCTGCACCCGGCCGCCGCCGCGCTGCCCTGGGCGGTCGACGCCTACACCGTGGTCTTCGCCGGACTGCTGCTCGCCGCCGGGGTGTTCGCCGACCGGTGGGGCGCGCGCCGGATGTACGTCGGGGCGTTGAGCGGCTTCGCCGTGCTGTCCGTGCTCTGTGCCGCGGCGCCCGGTGCCGGCGCGCTGATCGCCGGGCGGGCGCTGCTGGGTGCGGCCGGCGCCGGGCTGGTGCCGGCCTCGCTGGCGCTGCTCATCGCGCTCTATCCCGACCCCGCGCGGCGCACCCGGGCGATCGGCGTCTGGACCGCGTTGAGCGGACTGGGCGCGGCGGCCGGCCCGGTGCTGGGCGGTGGTCTGGTCGAACTCGGCGGCTGGCGGCTGGTGTTCCTGGTGAACCCGCCGATCGCGCTGGCCGCGCTGCTGCTCGCCCGCCGGCTCCCGGCGCCGGCTCCGCGGGCCGCCGGCGCCGCGCCGCGCGCCCTGGACCGGTCCGGGCTGCTGCTGTCCACCGGCGCGCTCGGCGCGCTCACCTTCGGCCTGGTCCAGGCCGGAATCGAGGGCTGGTCCGCGCCGTCCGCCTGGGGGCCGCTCGCGGCCGCGGTGGTCGCCTTCGTCGCGCTGGCCACCGTGGAACGCCGGGTCGCGGCGCCCGTGCTGCCACCGGCGCTGCTCGCACTCCCCCGGGTCCGGACCGCCATGCTGGCCGCCGCGGTGTCCTGCTTCGCCTACTTCGGCGGGATGTACCTGCTCGCCCTGTGGCTGCAGCGGACCTACGCGCTCTCGCCGCCCGCCGCCGGGCTGGCCTGTCTGCCGCTCACCTTCCCGGTGTGCGTGATGCCGTTCTTCACCGGACGGCTGGTGGCCCGGCACGGCGCCCGTCCGGTGCTGCTGGCCGGGATGGCGGCCACCGCGCTGGCCGGCGGGCTGCTGCTGCTCGCCGGCGACCGGCCGCCGCTGCCCCTGCTGGTGGTGGCCGAGCTGGCGCTCGCCGCCGCGGGCACCCTCTCCATCCCGGGTGCCGCCGCCGCGATGGCCGTCGAGGCGCCGGCCGAGCTGGCCGCCACCGCGCAGGGCGCCCTGAACGGGATCCGGCAGGCCGGCTCGGCGTTGGGCGTGGCGGTCCTGGGCACCTTGGGCGGGCCGCGGGACGCGGGTGCGGTGCTCGTCGTCGCCGGGCTCGCGGCGGTCCTGCTGATCTTCCGCGCGGGCGCCACGGGCCGGCGGTGAGGGCCGGGCCGCCGCGACGGCCCGGCCCTCAGCGGCGCACAAAAAGACCCCTCCGGCTGCGTTCCCACAGGTCGGAGGGGTTTGGGGGTGGAGCCTAGGGGAGTCGAACCCCTGACATCTGCCATGCAAAGACAGCGCTCTACCAACTGAGCTAAGGCCCCTTCGCCGAACAGGGTACCCGGTGTCGGGGTGCTTTCCCGACCGGGTATCGCCGCGCACCGTCGCTCTCCGTAGGATGCTTCGCGAGATTCGCGGCAGCGAAGCGCGATCGGGGATACAGGGGAGACGGCATGGATGCAGCACAGCAGGAAGCCACCGCGCGGGCCCGGGAGCTCCAGCGCAGTTGGTACGGAGAACCTCTGGGCGCGCTGTTCCGCCGTCTCATCGACGACCTCGGGCTGAACCAGGCCCGGCTGGCCGCGGTGCTCGGTCTGTCCGCGCCGATGCTGTCCCAGCTGATGAGCGGGCAGCGCGCGAAGATAGGCAACCCGGCCGTGGTGCAGCGGGTCCAGGCGCTGCAGGAGTTGGCCGGTCAGGTCGCGGACGGTCGGGTCAGCGCCGCCGAGGCCACCGACCGGATGGAGGAGATCAAGAAGACGGCGGGCGGGTCGGTGCTGAACAACACCACCCAGAACACGTCGTCGACGGGCGCCACCACCGTGCGCCGGGTGGTGCGGGAGATCCAGTCGCTGCTGCGGTCGGTCTCCGACGCCGGCGAGATCATCGACGCGGCGAACAACCTCGCCGCCACCCACCCCGAACTGGCAGAGTTCCTCCGGGTCTACGGTGCCGGTCGCACCGCCGACGCGGTCGCCCACTACGAGTCGCACCAGAGCTAGGGCCAAGCGCGGTCGGCCGCAGGCGAGTTGGCCGCAGGGAGTCGGATCCAGCAGCGGACGGGGCGCAATGGGTGAGATCTTCGCCGGTCGGTACGAGCTCGTGGACCCGATCGGTCGGGGCGGGGTGGGCGCGGTCTGGCGCGCCTGGGACCACCGGCGCCGCCGTTATGTGGCGGCCAAAGTGCTGCAGCAGAGCGATGCGCACACGCTGCTGCGCTTCGTCCGCGAACAGGCGCTGCGGATCGACCATCCGCACGTACTGGCCCCGGCGAGCTGGGCGGCGGACGACGACAAGGTGCTGTTCACCATGGATCTGGTGCACGGCGGCTCGCTGGCCCATCTGATCGGTGACTACGGCCCGTTGCCGCCGCGGATGGTGTGTGCGCTGATGGACCAGCTGCTGGCCGGGCTGACCGCCGTGCACGCCGAGGGCGTGGTGCACCGGGACATCAAGCCGGCCAACATCCTGCTGGAGGCCACCGGCACCGGCCGTCCGCATCTGCGGCTGTCCGACTTCGGCATCGCGATGCGCAAGGGCGAGCCGCGACTGACCGAGACCAACTACGTGGTGGGGACGCCGGGTTACTTCGCGCCGGAGCAGATGCTGGGTTCCGAGCCGGACTTCCCCGCGGACCTGTTCGCGGCCGGGCTGGTCGCGCTGAGCCTGATCACCGGCGCCAAGCCGGACACCGAGGCGCTGGTCCGGCGGTTCATGGACCACGGCGGCATACCGAACGCGCCCGAGGACGTGCCGGAGCCGCTGTGGCAGGTGCTGGCGTCGCTGCTGCACCCGGATCCGGACGCCCGGTTCAGGACCGCGACGGGGGCCCGGAAGGCGCTGCTGGCGGCGGCCGACCTGCTGCCGGAGGTGACGCTGGAGGACGAGGTCGTCGAGGTCTTCGACCACATCGGGCCGCTGCCGTCGGGGTTCGGTCCGGACGGGCCGCTGCGCGGCGCGCCGGGCGGGGACACCACCGGGCGCACCGGCGTGGCCGCCGCCGGGGCCACGGGGACCGTCGGGACCACCGGGGGTCAGGGCACGGACGCCGTCCCGGCGCCCCTGTCGGACACCGGGAGCTTCCACCTCGCGCCGCCGGAGCCGTCCGTCCCGCCACTGCCGAGCACCCCGCCGCCCTTCGCCCCGCCGACCACCCCACCACCGACCGCCCCACCGCCGAGCACCCCGCCGCGCGGCACCGTCCCGGCCCCGCCGACCACCCCGCCCCGGACCCCGCCGCCGGCGCCGGCCGCCCCGGCCCCGATGCCGCGGTACGAGCCGACGGCCGCGGCACGCCCGGAGCCGTCCGCGACCCGCCCGTACACCGCCGGGCAGCCGCCGCTGCCGGGGCAGCATCCGCCGACCGGAGGCGTCGGGGTGCCGGCGGTGCCTCCCCCGGCCGGGCCGGTACGGAAACCGGGACCGCCCCCGAAGGTCGCGATCCCGATCCTGATCGTGGCGCTGCTGTGCATCGCGATCGGGGTGTGGTCACTGCTCGCCGGCTGACCCGCGCCCGGCCGGCTACCCGTCCCACGGGGGCACGGACCGGCGGGGCGCCGCCTGGGTGGTCTGCTGGACGGCGGACAGCACCGCACCCAGCGCTCCCGGCAGGAGGGCCGGCACGGTCAGCGCCGCCGGGACGGTGAGCGCCCGCCGTCCCGTTGGGCGTGCGCTCACCGTGCGTCGCCCGGCACCGGCTTCCGGCGGGCCCGGGCGTACGCCGTGCCCAGCCCGGCCAGCATCAGGACGCCCACCACGCCCACGGAGACCCCGGCGACCCGGAGCCCGGACCAGCCGCCGCCCGCCGCGCTGTCGGTGGTGGGGCCCGAATCGCCGTCGGGTGCCTGCCCCTTGATCGCCGCGGCACCGGCCTCAGGCCCGGCCTTGGCCCGTCCCAGGACGGCGACCCGCAGCACCACGCCGATCCGCGGGTCCTGTGCGACCTGGGCGGCCCTGGCGCCGAGCGTCACCGCGATGTAGAAGTCGCCCTTGGCGTGGACGGGGATGACGTTGGGGTGGGTCTCGTAGCGGTTGGTCCAGGAGACCGGCACCGTCCCCATGCTCAGCGAGGCCGGCCGCCCGTTGTAGGGCACCTGTGGATTGAAGACGCCGGTTCCGCTGCCGACCGGGGCCCGGAACGGCGTGTAGACCTGGGTGCTGCCGAACGAGGTGTGGGAGCTGCCCTCGGATCGTGGTTCACTGGCGAACTCCACGTCGTAGCGCAGCTGTTGGCCCCAGCTGACCGGCACCTTGTACCAGAGCGTCTGCGCCGGGAGGATCTGGTCCCGCCAGACGCCCGCGCTCAACGGGCGGGCGTCGTTGAATCCGGTGCCGCCGGTGACGTCCTTGGGCGCCGTGGTGGGCAGCTCGGCGTTCTTGCCGCCCGCACCGTACTCCGGGGACGACTGTGCGGGGGTGGTGCCCTTCGCCAGCGGATGTTCCACGTGAAACATCAGCTCCATCGGCCAGCGTGCGGCGTCTGATCCGGTGTCCGCATGGCGCTCGACGACCAGCCAGTACCGGCCCGCCTTGTCGCAGGTTCCGGTGCCGCTCTGCGTCGGGATGCGGCTGACGCCCGAGGTCAGCGGCGTGGCGCCCTCCCGCTGCCCGAACAGGGCGGTGGAGGACTCGCAACTGCCGTCCTTGTCCCGGACGATCTGGGTGCGCAGGGTGTCGAGGTAGTCGATCGCCGCGCCGGACGGTGGCACCACGGTGGCCGAGAAGTCGGCCGTCGAGGCGGCGTCCAGATCGACGGCGTAGTACCGCTTCTCGTTGGGCCCGATGCTGTCCAGGTACTGCCCGGCGGCGACGACCGGTGCGCCCGTCCGGTCGTCGGTGCCGCGGACCTGCTTGCCCTGGAACCGGTAGCCGTTCGCGGAGAGTTGGCCGGCGCGCTGGAGCTGGCGGGAGAGCGACCGGGCGTCGGGGGCGTCGTAGTACTGGCCGTTGCCGGACTTGGCGATGCACTCCAACTGGGCGCGGGCGCTGCCGGCCACCTGGAAGCCGACGACGTCGATGTGCAGATCGCCGCCGGACGTGGCGAGTTGGGAGGCGACCTGGCACGGCGACGGGGTGTGGCAGGTGTCCTCGCCGTCGGAGACCAGCACGATGGTGCGCTTGCCGACGCCACCGGCGGCCGGCTTGGGGAGGTCCTGGGCGGCCTTGGTCAGGGAGAGCCCGATGGGGGTGTCGCCCTGGGGACGCACGCCCGCCACGGCCTTTTTGAGGCCGTCCCGGTCCAACGGGGCGACGGGCTGGGCGAGCCGGGTGTCGTCACACCCCTTGGGCTTGTCCGCGCCGTAGACCCGCAGGCCGGTGGGATAGCCCTCGGGCAGGCCGTCCACGAGTGTGCCGACGGCCCGGCGGGCGGCGGCGATGCGGGTGCTGCCGGCCCCGTCGCTCCCGGCCATCGAGCCGGAGGAGTCGAGGACCATCACCAGTCCACTGCCGTCGGCGGCCGGCGCTGCCCTCGGGGCCCCCGTGGCCGGAAGCGCCGCCGCGACCGGGAGCACCGCCGCGGCCAGGGCCAGCAGCGCCCTCCCCCAGGCTCTCGCCCTGGTTCGGGCACGGGGTACCCCCACCGCCGGCGCCACCGCCCCCCTGCGTGGTGGTCGTGCCATGTCCTCGTCCCCTTCGCGTCTGCCGGCCACAGCCCGGACATCGACTTCAGGACCAGCGGCTTTGCCGCTGCAACCCATCAATGTGCGATAGCAAACTCAAAAGCCCGGTTCCCGCCCCGGTACGTACGAAACCCCGGTCGCCCATGGGCAACCGGGGTCCATACGAAATGTGCTGTGCGTGTGGTCTCACACACCCGAACCTGCGGGCACGGAGTCGGTCGCCTCCGTCCACAGATCCTGCTCGGCGCGATCCGCCTGGATCTGGCGGTACACGAGGAGCCCGCCGATGGCGGCCAGTGCGACCAGGAGAAGCTTCTTCACCGCGCGACCTCGTCTTTCGTTGACGTAGGGGACCCTATGTCGGCCGATGATACACACCGGTCGATACCGATCGGTTATCTAGCCCGCACTCGGCAACACCTCATCCGGAGGTGCTCGAAGGCCCCAACTCCCGCCCCCTCACAACGAATCACACCCGGGTCCGGTTCCCCCACCCCGAAAAGACCGCGCGGCGGGCAAAAGCATCGGCCCGGCCGGAGAAATCTCCGACCGGGCCGACTGTGCGGTGCGGCTACCAGGACTTGAACCTGGGGCCTCTTCCTTATCAGGGAAGCGCTCTAACCGTCTGAGCTATAGCCGCTCGCTCGCTGCACCAGAAGATTAGCGCACTTCAGAGGCGTTCCCAAAATCGGTTCCCGATGCCTTGGGAACGCCCGGCGCAGGCCCCCCTCCGGGAGCGCTCACTCGTCCTCCGCGAGCGTCAGCTCCACGCCGCCCACGAAGCCCGCTGACAGGTTGTAGATGAACGAGCCGAGGGTGGCCAGCGCGGTCGCCAGCACCACGTCGATCACCGCGATGATCGAGGTGAACAGCAGTACCCGCGGCAGCGAGAGGAACGACTGCAGATCGAAGCCACCGCCCTCGGCGGAGCCGGTCGCCTCGCTGATGGTCTTGCCGACCGTGGAGAAGACGCCCATCGCGTCCATCACCATCCACAGCACCGCCACCGCCACCACCGTGCAGACGCCCAGCGCGATGGACAGCAGGAAGCTCACCTTCATCACCGACCAGGGATCGGTGCGCGCGACCCGGAGGCGGGCCTTGCGCGTCCTCGGCGCCGTGCTGGCGCCCGTACGGGGCTTGCGCACGGCCTGGCCGGCTTCGCCCGGGTGGTACGCCTGGGGCGGCTGGTAGGGCTGTTGTACGCCGCCCTGCGGCTGTCCCTGGCCACCGACCCCCGCCGGTGGCTGGGGCTGGGGTTGCGGCTGTCGGGTATTCGTCACGGTTCCCCCCTCATGGGCGCCCTCGTCCCGGATGCCGTCGGACGCGACGGAGCCACGGGCGCTGCGTTCCCTTTCGGTTGCGGGTTCCGCCGCGGAGTCCGAAGTGACTCCCGCATCTCCCGTCGCAGCGCCCGTGGCTCCACTCACGACCTACTCCTCGTGTTACTCCGCCGCGGGCTGCCCGCCCTCGACTGCGGTGGCCCCGGACTCCTCGGCCGCGCCGGTCTCCTCGGGCCCGTCGGGCCCGTCGGGCCCGTCGACCTCCTCGGCCTCGCGGCCGGCCTCGGCGTTGCGCGCGATGCCGACGACGGCATCCCGCTTGCCCAGGTTGATCAGTTGGACGCCCATGGTGTCACGGCCGGTTTCCCGCACCTCGTTGACCCGCGTACGGATCACGCCACCGCCGAGCGTGATCGCGAGGATCTCGTCGGTCTGCTCGACGACCAGCGCCCCGACCAGCGAACCCCGGTCCTCGACGATCTTGGCGGCCTTGATGCCGAGGCCGCCACGGCCCTGGACGCGGTACTCGTCGACCGCGGTGCGCTTGGCGTAGCCGCCGTCGGTCGCGGTGAAGACGAAGGTGCCCTCCCGGACCACGTTCAGCGACAGCAGCTCGTCGCCCTCGCGGAAGCTCATGCCCTTCACGCCGGAGGTGGCCCGGCCCATCGGGCGCAGCGCCTCGTCGGTCGCGGTGAACCGGATCGACTGGGCCTTCTTGCTGATCAGCAGCAGGTCGTCGGTCTCCGAGACCAGCTCGGCGCCGATCAGCTCGTCATCCGTGCCGTCCTCCCGCTCACGGAGGTTGATCGCGATCACGCCGCCGGAGCGGGGCGAGTCGTAGTCCTTGAGCGGGGTCTTCTTCACCAGGCCGCCCTTGGTCGCGAGGACCAGGTACGGCGCCGCCTCGTAGTCGCGGATCGCCAGGATCTGCGCGATCTGCTCGTCCGGCTGGAAGGCCAGGAGGTTGGCCACGTGCTGGCCGCGGGCGTCCCGTCCGGCGTCCGGGAGTTCGTACGCCTTGGCGCGGTAGACCCGGCCCTTGTTGGTGAAGAACAGCAGCCAGTGGTGGGTGGTGGAGACGAAGAAGTGGTCGACGATGTCGTCTTCCTTGAGCTTGGTGCCCCGTACGCCCTTGCCGCCGCGCTTCTGCGAGCGGTAGTCGTCGGTCTTCGTCCGCTTCACATAGCCGCCACGGGTGATGGTGACGACGATGTCCTCTTCGGCGATCAGGTCCTCGATGGACATGTCGCCCTCGAAGGGCACCAGCTTGCTGCGCCGGTCGTCGCCGAACTTCTCGACGATCGCGGCCAGTTCCTCGCTGATGATCTGGCGCTGCCGCTCGGGGGAGGCCAGGATCGCGTTGTACTCGCTGATCTTGCGCTGGAGCTCGTCGTGCTCGGCGGTGATCTTCTGGCGCTCCAGGGCGGCCAGCCGGCGGAGCTGCATCTCCAGGATCGCGTTGGCCTGGATCTCGTCGATCCGCAGCAGGCCCATCAGGCCCTCGCGGGCCACCTCGACCGTCTCGCTGCGGCGGATCAGCGCGATGACCTCGTCGATGGCGTCCAGCGCCTTGAGCAGACCGCGCAGGATGTGGGCCCGCTCCTCGGCCTTGCGCAGCCGGAACTTCGTCCGGCGGACGATGACCTCGACCTGGTGGGTGACCCAGTTCCGGATGAAGGCGTCCAGGGAGAGGGTGCGCGGCACGCCGTCGACCAGCGCGAGCATGTTCGCGCCGAAGTTGGTCTGCAGATCGGTGTGCTTGTAAAGGTTGTTGAGGACGACCTTGGCGACCGCGTCCCGCTTGAGGACGATGACCAGCCGCTGGCCGGTGCGCGAGGAGGTCTCGTCGCGGACGTCCGCGATGCCGCCGATCCTGCCGTCCTTGACCAGGTCGGCGATCTTCTGCGCGAGGTTGTCCGGGTTGACCTGGTAGGGGAGTTCGGTGACCACCAGGCACTGGCGGTTCTGGATCTCCTCGACCTCGACGACCGCGCGCATCGTGATGGAGCCGCGACCGGTGCGGTACGCCTCCTCGATGCCCTTGCGGCCCACCACCAGCGCGCCGGTGGGGAAGTCGGGGCCCTTGATCCGCTCGATCAGCGCGTCCAGCAGCTCCTCGCTGGACGCCTCCGGGTGGGCCAGTGCCCACTGCGCGCCCTCCGCGACCTCGCGGAGGTTGTGCGGCGGGATGTTGGTGGCCATGCCGACCGCGATGCCGGCCGAGCCGTTGATCAACAGGTTGGGGAAGCGGGACGGCAGGACCGTCGGCTCCTGGTTGCGGCCGTCGTAGTTGTCCTGGAAGTCGACGGTCTCCTCGTCGATGTCCCGGAGCATCTCCATCGACAGCGGCGCCATCTTGCACTCGGTGTACCGCATGGCGGCGGCCGGGTCGTTGCCCGGGGAGCCGAAGTTGCCGTTGGAGTCGACCAGCGGCATCCGCATCGACCACGGCTGGGCCAGGCGGACCAGCGCGTCGTAGATGGAGGTGTCACCGTGCGGGTGGTACGTACCCATGACGTCGCCGACGACGCGGGCGCACTTGTAGAAGCCCTTCTCGGGGCGGTAGCCGCCGTCGTACATCGCGTAGAGCACGCGGCGGTGCACCGGCTTGAGGCCGTCGCGGACGTCGGGCAGCGCACGCGAGACGATGACGGACATCGCGTAGTCGAGGTAGGAGCGCTGCATCTCCGTTTCGAGCCCGACGGGCTCGACGCGCATTCCGACGCCTTCGATGGTGGCGGGCGCGCCCTCGGCGGTCACGCCGTCCGGGGTCACAGGGGGGTTCTCGTCGGCCATGGTGGTTCAAAGTCCTTTCGAGCTGCGGCTGGTGTGCGGGCCGACAGGGCTCAGATGTCGAGGAAGCGGACGTCCTTGGCGTTGCGCTGGATGAACGAGCGGCGTGCCTCGACGTCCTCGCCCATGAGGACGGAGAACAGGTCGTCCGCGCGGGCCGCGTCGTCCAGCGAGACCTGGCCGAGCACCCGGTGGTCGGCGTCCATGGTCGTCACGCGCAGCTCCTCGGCGTTCATCTCGCCGAGACCCTTGAACCGCTGGATGGAGTCCTCGCGGATCCGCTTGCCGTTCTGCTTGCCGCGCTCGATCAGCGTGTCCCGCTCCGGGTCGGAGTAGGCGTACTCGAAGTCGTCCCGGCCCCACTTGATCTTGTACAGCGGCGGGCGGGAGAGGTAGACGTGGCCGGCCTCGACCAGCGGGCGCATGAAGCGGAACAGGAAGGTCAGCAGCAGGGTGTTGATGTGCTGACCGTCGACGTCGGCGTCCGCCATCAAGATGATCTTGTGGTACCGGAGCTTCTCGATGTCGAAGTCCTCGTGCACGCCCGTGCCGAACGCCGAGATCAGCGCCTGGACCTCGTTGTTCTGCAGGATCTTGTCGACCCGGGCCTTCTCGACGTTGAGGATCTTGCCGCGGATCGGGAGGATCGCCTGGTACTCCGGGTTCCGGCCGGACTTGGCCGAACCACCGGCGGAGTCACCCTCGACGATGAAGATCTCGCACTTGGTCGGGTCGTTGGACTGGCAGTCGCTCAGCTTGCCGGGCAGCGACGCCGTCTCCAGCAGCCCCTTGCGGCGGGTCAGGTCGCGCGCCTTGCGGGCCGCGACCCGGGCGGTGGCCGCCTGGATGCCCTTGCGGATGATGTCCGCGGCCTCGTTGGGGTTGCGGTCCAGCCAGTCGTTGAGGTGCTCGTGGACGACCTTCTGGACGAAGGTCTTCACCTCGGTGTTGCCCAGCTTGGTCTTGGTCTGGCCCTCGAACTGCGGCTCGGCGAGCTTGACCGAGATGATCGCCGTCAGACCCTCGCGGATGTCCTCGCCCGTGAGGTTGTCGTCCTTCTCGCGGAGCAGCTTCTTGTCGCGCGCGTAGCGGTTGATCAGGCCGGTCAGCGCGGCGCGGAAGCCCTCTTCGTGGGTACCGCCCTCATGGGTGTGGATGATGTTCGCGAAGCTGTAGACACCCTCGCTGTACTGGGTGTTCCACTGCATCGCGAGGTCGACGGAGAGGTTCCGCTCCTTGTCCTCGGCCTCCACCGAGACCACCGTCGGGTGCACCAGCTCGCCCTTGCGGGAGTTGAGGTACTTCACGAAGTCGACGATGCCGCCCTCGTAGTGGTACCGCACCGAGAGCGGCTTGCCGTCCTCGTCGACGTGGTCGGGGCGCTCGTCCTTGAGCGAGATGGTCAGCCCCTTGTTGAGGAACGCCATCTCCTGGAAGCGCCGGGACAGCGTCTCGAAGCTGTAGGTGGTGGTCTCGAAGATCTCGGGGTCGGCCCAGAAGGTGACCGAGGTGCCGTGCCTGTCGGTGGCCTCGTGCTTGGCCAGCGGGGCGGTGGGCACGCCCTGCTTGTACTCCTGGGTCCAGCGGTAGCCGTCCGTGCAGATCTCGACCGCGACCCGGGTCGACAGGGCGTTCACCACGGAGACACCCACACCGTGCAGACCACCGGAGACCGCGTAGCCGCCGCCGCCGAACTTGCCGCCGGCGTGCAGGACCGTCAGCACGACCTCGACGGCCGGCTTGTTCTCGGACGGCACGATGCCGACGGGGATACCGCGGCCGTTGTCGTCGACCCGCACGCCACCGTCGGCGAGGATCGTCACCTCGATGGTGTCGGCGTAGCCGGCCAGCGCCTCGTCGACGGAGTTGTCGACGACCTCCTGCACGAGGTGGTGCAGGCCGCGCTCGCCCGTTGAGCCGATGTACATGCCGGGGCGCTTACGAACCGCGTCCAGGCCCTCAAGGACGGTGATCGCGCTGGCGTCGTACGACTTCTCCACCGAGGAGTCGCCCACGGCGCCGGCCGAACCCCCCTCTTCGGTAGAAGCCATGTTGATCTCGTTGAGGTCGCCGGAGTCGGCCACGAAGCGCCCTTTCTGGCACAGCACGAGCCCTTCCGCACCTGTTGCGATCTCCCCGCGAAGGACAGGTGGGAGCGGCTCGTCGTTCGACTTGTTCCGCGAGTGGGCGGGATTGCTACCAGTCTACCGGTAGCGCCGACACTCATGGGGGTTTGCAGGCACCTGAGTCGTCATGTGCCGCCCTGAACTGACGTCCGCCGACTCCCCATATGCGAGACGGGGCCTCAGGGCGCTCACACGGGCACTCAGCGCTTCGGGCTGTCAACCGCCGGCTACCGTGAGCGGAGTCTCATGCGTCACACGTGTTTACAAGGCCCGCACAAGAGTGCGTCGTTTCACGTGAAACAGCCCCTGACCAGCCGAGAAAGCGCGAGGGGGGCGGTGTTTCACGTGAAACACCGCCCCCCTCGGCACACGCGCCCGGCCATGCCGTCGCACTCAGCCATAGGTGTCGCCGGGGCCCCGACTGCCGGGTGCGCGCAGCGGTCCGTACCGGCGCGCGGGACCGCCCGGCCCCAGCACCTTGATCATCTTGACCGTGCCGTGGCCCAGGTCCTCGTTGAGGCGGGCGACCAGCGTCGGGGCCAGCAGCCGCAGCTGCGTCGCCCATGCCGTCGAGTCGCACTGGACCGTCAGCACACGGGCGTCCTCGTCGTACCGCTGCGGCTCGCAGTGCTGGGCCACCTCGGGCCCCACCAGCTGCGGCCAGCGCCCCATCACCCCGCCGACCGCCGCCGGGGTCTCCCAACCGCGCTCGGTGATCAGGCGGTTGATCGCGGCGCCCAGCGGCAGCGGGTCCCGGCCGTCCGCCCGCGCGCCCGAGCGCAGCCCACCGCGGCGGGCCTGCTTCTTCTGCTGGGCGGCGGCGCCCCGGGCGCGCGCCTGCTCCTTGGCGGCCACCAGCGCCTGGCGGGCGAGGTCCACACCGGACAGTTCCGGAGTCTTGGGCCGTTCCGGCTGCGGTTCGCTCACCGGTCGACCCTCTCCACCGTGCCGCCGGAGACCGCGTACCGCGCCCCCACCAGCACTCCCGGCACATCGTCGTCCACCGCCGCGGTCACCAGCACCTGTTCGCCCGGTGCCACCAGCTCCGCCAGCCGCTCCCGGCGCCGCGCGTCCAGCTCGGCGAAGACGTCGTCGAGCACGAGCACCGGCTCGTTGCCCTCCGCGCGCAGCAGCTCGTACGAGGCCAGCCGCAGCGCCAGCGCGTACGACCAGGACTCGCCGTGGCTGGCATAGCCCTTCGCCGGCAGCTGGCCGAGCTTCAGCAGCAGGTCGTCCCGGTGCGGCCCGACCAGCGTGACCCCGCGCTCGATCTCGCTCTTGCGGGCCTCGCCCAGCGCCGCCAACAGCGCGCCGTACAGCTCCTCGCGGTTCGTGGCGGCGGCCATCGCCTCGCCCGCGGAACCGCGGTACTCCAGCCCCAACGGTCCGCCGCCGGGCGCCAGTTGCTCGTACGCCTTGTCCGCCAGCGGCCGCAGCGTGGCGATCAGGTCGAGCCGCTGGGACAGGAGTTCGGCGCCGGCGCGGGCCAGATGCTGGTCCCAGACGTCCAGCGTCGACAGGTCCATCTGCCGCCCGCCGTGCCGACGGGCCAGCGCCGCCGTCTTCAACAGGGTGTTCCGCTGCTTCAGGACACGGTCGTAGTCCGCGCGCACGCCGGCCATCCGCGGCGCACGGGCGGTGATCAGCTCGTCGAGGAACCGCCGGCGCTCCCCGGGGTCGCCCTTGACCAGCGCCAGGTCCTCGGGCGCGAACAGCACCGTCCGTACGATCCCCAGCACGTCACGCGGCCTGACCTGCGACGATCTGTTGATCCGGGCGCGGTTGGCCTTGCCCGGGTTGAGTTCGAGCTCCACCAGCTGCTGGCGTTCGCCCTGGACGACCGCGGCCCGGATGATCGCCCGGTCCGCACCCATCCGCACCAGCGGCGCGTCCGAGGAGACCCGGTGGCTGCCGAGCGTGGCGAGATAGCCGACCGCCTCGACCAGGTTCGTCTTGCCCTGCCCGTTGGGGCCCACGAACGCCGTGACGCCCGGATCGAGCGCGACCTCGACCCGGGCGTACGAGCGGAAGTCGGCAAGCGACAGATGCGATACGTGCATGACTACGCGCCGACCTCCCCCGGCTGCTGAGCTGGTTGTGCCTACTTCTTGGTCTCGACCGCGTGGCCGCCGAACTGGTTGCGGAGCGCGGCGATCATCTTCATCTGCGGGGAGTCGTCCTGGCGGGACGAGAAACGGGCGAAGAGCGACGCCGTGATCGCCGGCAGCGGCACGGCGTTGTCGATCGCGGCCTCGACCGTCCAGCGGCCCTCGCCGGAGTCCTCGGCGTAACCGCGCAGCTTGTTCAGGTGCTCGTCCTCGTCGAGGGCGTTGACCGCGAGGTCCAGCAGCCAGGAGCGGATGACCGTGCCCTCCTGCCAGGAGCGGAAGACCTCGCGGACGTTCTCCACGGAGTCGACCTTCTCCAGCAGCTCCCAGCCCTCGGCGTACGCCTGCATCATCGCGTACTCGATGCCGTTGTGGACCATCTTCGCGAAGTGGCCCGCGCCCACCTTGCCGGCGTGCACGGAGCCGAACTCGCCCTCGGGCTTGAGGGCGTCGAAGACCGGCTGCACCTTGGCGACGTGCTCCTTGTCGCCGCCGTACATCAGGGCGTAGCCGTTCTCCAGGCCCCAGACGCCACCGGAGACGCCGCAGTCGACGAAGCCGATGCCCTTGGCGGCCAGTTCCTCGGCGTGCTTCTCGTCCTCGGTCCAGCGGGAGTTGCCGCCGTCCACGACGAGGTCACCGGGCGAGAGCAGCTCGGCCAGCTCGTCGATCGTCGACTGGGTGGCCGCACCGGCCGGAACCATGACCCAGACCACCCGCGGACCCTGGAGCCTGTCCACAAGCTCCTTCAGGCTGCCCACGTCGGCCAGGTCGGGGTTGCGGTCGTATCCGATGACGGTGTGGCCGGCGCGGCGAATGCGCTCGCGCATGTTGCCGCCCATCTTGCCGAGACCGACGAGACCGAGCTCCATCAGAGACCCTCTTTGCACATAGTGGTTGCTGTTCGTACCCGAGTCCGAGCCTACGCCCGAGACCCTGTGCACAGCTGTGGGCTCAGCCGCTCATCAGGGCCTGTCAGCCGGTCGCCGCAAGGGCCCCGGCGGAGAGCCGGGGCCCGGTCGGTACGAAAGCCGTCCGCCGCGTCAGCCCGAGAGGCGGACCGGCATGATCAGGTACTTGTAGGCGTCGTCGGCCTCGGCGTCCTTGGCCGGCCGGCCACTGAGCAGCGCGGGCTTGGTCGAGGTCGTGAACGACAGCTGGGCCACCGGGGAGTCGATCGCCGACAGGCCCTCCAGCAGGAAGCCCGGGTTGAAGGCGATCGAGATGTCGTCGCCGTCCAGGTCGGCGTCGACCCTTTCCACAGCCTGTGCGTCGTCGCTGGAGCCGGCCTCCAGGATCAGCACACCCTGCTCGAAGCTCAGCCGCACCGGGGTGTTCCGCTCGGCGACCAGCGCCACACGCTTGACGGCCTCGACGAAGGGGGCGGTCTCGATCACGGCGACGGAGTTGAACTCGGTCGGGAAGAGCGTCCGGTACTTCGGCAGGTCACCTTCGAGCAGACGGGTCGTGGTCCGCCGGCCGGCGCCCTCGAAACCGATCAGGCCCTCGCCCTGGCCGGAGCCGGACAGCGCCAGCGTCACGGTGTCGCCGCTGCTCAGCGACTTGGCGGTGTCCAGCAGCGTCTTGGCGGGCACCAGGGCGACCGCGGAGGTGTCCGGGCTCTCCGGCTTCCACAGGAACTCGCGGACCGCGAAGCGGTAGCGGTCGGTGGAGGCCAGGGTGACGGTGTCGCCCTCGATCTCGATCCGCACACCGGTGAGCACCGGCAGCGTGTCGTCGCGGCCGGCGGCGATGGCCACCTGGGCGGCGGCCGCCGCGAAGACCTCCGCGGCGACGGTGCCGGTGGCGGTGGGCATCGCCGGCAGGGACGGGTACTCCTCCACAGGCAGGGTGTGGAGGGTGAAGCGGGAGGAGCCGCACACCACGGTCACTCGTACACCGTCGGTGGAAATCTCCACCGGGCGGTTGGGGAGCGCCCGGCAGATGTCGGCGAGCAGCCGGCCGGAGACGAGGACGGTGCCCCCTTCCTCCACATCGGCTTCCACCGAGACCCGTGCGGAGACCTCGTAGTCGAAGCCGGAGAGGCTCAGTGCGCCGTCATCCGCCTTCAGCAGCAGGCCCGCGAGGACGGGCACCGGCGGACGGGCCGGGAGGCTCTTGGCCGCCCAGGCCACTGCCTCCGCGAGTACATCGCGCTCCACCCGGATCTTCACCGGAAACCGCCTCCTGCTGTTGCTGGCTCTCGCCCTGCTGGCTCTTCGTCGTCGGCTGGGTTGCCGGAGACCAGTCTGACGCACGCCGCCGACAGTCGGTGCGGCTCGGGGTCAAGTCGACTCGACCGGAGCGAAGCGCTCCCGAGCCGAGTTGTGCACAGGGCCCGATTCGAAGCGAATTCCCCGGTTGATATCCGTGGTCGTAGTAGTAGGCCCTGTGGAAACCGTGGACAACTTCCTTTGTGCAGGTCAGCGCCGACTTTTTGTCCACCGAGCCTGTGGGTGGCGGCCGTGGATAAGCGGCCTCAGCTGTGGACCACGCGAAGTTCTGCACACCCCATGCACAGGGCCGGGGCACTTCTCCCCAGTGCCATCCCCAGCTTTACCCACGTTCCCCACAGCCCAACCCACCACCTTGGTGTGACCGCTTTCACTCGGCGTGGTGAGTGGTGGTGTTGCGTTGCCGAACAGTGGACAGCGGTGTGGAGAAGCTGGGGATCACTGGGGACAACAGCCCCCAACCTGTGGGTGGCCGGTGGACAAGTCATCACCACCCCTGTGGATGAAGCCTCTGTCCACAGCCTGTGGATTACGGTTGGCCACAAATCCACACGCGGTTGACCTTGTCCGATGGTCCGTCAACACCCGGGCCTGTGGATCTCACAGGGATAACTTTCCTCTCCCCAGGCTGTGGACGGAAGATTCTTGCCCAATCTGTGGAGAGAGGCCGTGACCTCGCCGGGAATCGAACAGAACCGGCGCGCTCCACAGGTTTGAGAGGCCGGCGGACGGTGCTCAACCCTCGGCGACCGGCCGGCGAACCGCCCCGGAAACCCCGGAAGCCGGCCCACGACAGGCCCTCGCAGGCCGGCGGACGCGCCGCGGAGCGATTCCGAGAGCCCTCCCGGACCTGTACGACGAAGGGCGCCCCGGGAGCGGATCCCGGGGCGCCCTGGTGGCGGTCGCGGCCGGCGGCGGGCCGCCGTCAGCCGTTCTTGATGCGGTTGGTCAGCTCGGTGACCTGGTTGTAGATGGAGCGCCGCTCGGCCATCAGCGCGCGGATCTTGCGGTCGGCGTGCATCACGGTCGTGTGATCGCGCCCGCCGAACTGCGCGCCGATCTTCGGCAGCGAGAGGTCGGTGAGCTCCCGGCACAGGTACATCGCGATCTGGCGGGCCGTCACCAGCACCCGGCTGCGCGAGGAGCCGCACAGGTCGTCCACGGTCAGCCCGAAGTAGTCGGCGGTCGAGGCCATGATCGCGGTCGCGGTGATCTCCGGCGCGGTGTCCTCGCCGCCGGGGATCAGGTCCTTCAGCACGATCTCGGTGAGCCCCAGGTCCACCGGCTGCCGGTTGAGCGAAGCGAACGCGGTGACCCGGATGAGCGCGCCCTCCAGCTCGCGGATGTTGCGCGAGATCCGGGACGCGATGAACTCCAGCACCTCCGGCGGCGCGTTCAGCTGCTCCTGCACCGCCTTCTTGCGGAGGATCGCGATCCGGGTCTCCAGCTCAGGCGGCTGGACGTCCGTGATCAGGCCCCACTCGAAGCGGTTGCGCAGCCGGTCCTCCAGGGTGACCAGCTGCTTCGGCGGCCGGTCACTGGAGAGCACGATCTGCTTGTTGGCGTTGTGCAGGGTGTTGAAGGTGTGGAAGAACTCCTCCTGGGTCGACTCCTTGCTCGCCAGGAACTGGATGTCGTCGACGAGCAGGATGTCCATGTCCCGGTAGCGCTTGCGGAACGCGTCCGCCTTGCCGTCCCGGATGGAGTTGATGAACTCGTTGGTGAATTCCTCCGAGCTCACGTACCGCACCCGGGTGCCGGGATAGAGGCTGCGGGCGTAGTGCCCGATGGCGTGCAGCAGGTGGGTCTTGCCCAGACCCGACTCCCCGTAGATGAAGAGCGGGTTGTACGCCTTGGCCGGCGCCTCGGCGACCGCGACCGCCGCGGCGTGCGCGAAGCGGTTGGAGGCGCCGATGACGAAGGTGTCGAAGAGGTACTTCGGGTTCAGCCGCGCGGTCGGTTCGCCGGGGCCGGTCGCCGGCGCGGGCTGCGCGGCGAGCGGGCCGGGGGCGCCACTGGGCGCAGGCGGCGGGGACCCGGGACCGCCCGGCCGGCCGCCGGGACCGGGGGGCGGGAGCTCGGGGAGCTCGCGGTGCTGCTGCTCGTACGGGGAACGCGGGCCGTCCGAGGGGCGTGGCCCGCTGCGGTCGGGCCCCTGCGCCCGATAGTCGTTCTGGTGCTGCTGGAGGTGGGGCGGCGGCGAGGAGCCATAGGGCTCGCGCCACTGCTCCGTGGACGTCTCCCGGTCGGGGTAGCCGCCGAGTTGCTGTTGCTGCCAGCCGTACTCCTCGCGCGGGCCGACCAGGTCGGAGCGGGAGTGCTGCGGCCACGCCCCGGGCTCGTGCCGCGGCTGTGGGTAGTCGGGGTACGCGGGGCGAACGGTGGGCAGGTCGTCGCCCTGGTGCCCGTAGCCCTGGCGCGTGTCGTGCCGCCCGTCGTAGCCGTCGTACGCGTCGTGCTGCGCCGGCTGGTGCTGAGGGTGCTGGGGGTGTTGCGAGTGCTGTGAGTGCTGCGGGGTGTGCTGCTGGGGCGGCGCGGGCGGCTGGGGCGCGGGCTCCTCCGAGGAGTCGTCGACGGTGATCGCGATCCGGATCGGCCGTCCGCACTCGTGGCTGAGCGCCTCCCCGATCAACGGCGCCAGCCGGCCTTCGAGCACGCCCTTGGCGAACTCGTTGGGGACGGCGAGCAGTGCGGTGTCCGCAACCAGCGCCAGGGGCTGGGTCCGCTTGAGCCAGTCCTGGTCCTTGGGCTTGAGGCCGTCGGCCTCGGCCCGCAAGAGGTGATCGAGTACACGTGGCCACACTGCGGCAAGATCGGCAGGTACATCAGCCACAGGGCACGCTCTCTCACAGTCCCACGAATGTGTGATTCTCAGGACGGGCGGGAAGGAAATGGAGTTCAGCCACGGTAGTCAGGGCGGGCCTGGGGATTCAAGTTGTTGTCCACAGGCTGTGCATAGTGTGTCCTGGCGGGGGCTCTCCGCACCGTTCGGGAGCTGGTTTGACCGAATGGCGTAGCCCCGCGTACCGTGACCAGGTCGAGTTGTCGATGGCTGCTGCCGCCTGCCTCCGATGGGCAAAGATCGCGCCCTCGTGATCGTGAAGCGGTGCACTCGGGCGTGGCGAGCTACTCGTGGGCGCACGGTGACAGCCAGTCGACGCCCCACAAATCTGTCTCTCTGAGACAACAAGTTTCCTGGAGCCCCCGAGTGAGCAAGCGCACCTTCCAGCCGAACAACCGCCGCCGCGCGAAGACCCACGGTTTCCGTCTGCGCATGCGGACCCGTGCCGGCCGCGCGATCCTCGCGTCGCGCCGCAGCAAGGGTCGCGGCCGCCTGTCGGCCTGAGCAGCCTGAACCTAGGTCCATGACGTGCTGCCTACCGAACATCGGCTGAGGCGGCGCGAGGACTTCGCGACCGCGGTACGCAGGGGACGCAGGGCCGGGCGCCCGCTCCTCGTCGTGCATTGTCGTAGCGGCGCAACGGACCCGCACGCAGCTGGGGGAAGTGTTCCCCCAGCGCGTGCGGGTTTCGTCGTGAGCAAGGCCGTTGGCGGTGCTGTTGTCCGCACAAAGGTCAAGCGGAGACTCCGCCATCTCGTGCGCGACCGGCTGGACCGGCTGCCCGCCGGTAGCCTGGTTGTCGTACGGGCCCTGCCCGGCGCGGGCGCGGCGGAGTACGACCAACTGGCCCGCGACCTGGACGCCGCCTTGGAGCGGCTGCTGGGAGGGGCGCCGAAAGGCTGCAATCCCACCGGGGCGGTGACCGACGGCGGCCGCGCCGCTGGCCCCGGGAAGCCCGGACGGGACCCGGGAGGGAGTGCACAGTGAAGTACCCGCTGTTGCTTTTGATCAAGATCTACCAGTGGACCATCAGCCCGCTGTTGGGCCCGGTCTGCAAGTACTACCCGTCGTGTTCGCACTATGGCTACACAGCCATCGACCGGCACGGCGCGGTCAAGGGGACTGCGCTGACCGCCTGGCGCATTCTGCGGTGCAACCCGTGGTCGCTCGGTGGCGTCGACCACGTCCCTCCCCGGAAGCGTCCGGTTTGGCATCAGCGGCTGAGGAGCCGTCTGGGCGGGCCCACCGTCCCTGAGCCTGTCGCCCAGCCCGAGACTCAGCCCAACGCCCAAGGAGCCTGATTCGTGGACACGATCCTCAGTCCTCTTTATTACGCAGTTTCCTGGATCATCGTCCAGTTCCACTCGTTCTACAGTTTGATCTTCAATGCGAACAGTGGAGCTGCGTGGGGTCTGTCCATCGTCTCGCTGGTGGTGCTGATCCGTATCTGCCTGATCCCGCTCTTCGTGAAGCAGATCAAGTCGACGCGGAACATGCAGGCGCTCCAGCCGAAGATGAAGGCGATCCAGGAGCGCTACAAGAGCGACAAGCAGCGCCAGTCCGAAGAGATGATGAAGCTCTACAAGGAGTCGGGCACCAACCCGCTCTCGAGCTGTCTCCCGATCCTGGCGCAGTCTCCCTTCTTCATCTCCCTGTACCAGGTCCTCAGCCACATCGCGCAGAACAAGACCGTCGGCTTCATCGACCCGACGCTGCTGGCGAGCGCGCAGAAGGCGCACATCTTCGGTGCGCCGCTCGCGGCGAAGTTCATGGACACCCCCTCGAAGATCGAGGCCCTGGGTGCTTCGGTGACCGACGTCCGCGTGGTCACGGTCATCATGATCATCCTGATGTCGGCGTCGCAGTTCTACACCCAGCGCCAGCTGATGACGAAGAACGTCGACCTGACGGTGAAGACGCCGTTCATGCAGCAGCAGAAGATGCTGATGTACGTCTTCCCGGTCATGTTCGCCGTCTTCGGCATCAACTTCCCCGTCGGTGTCCTCGTCTACTGGCTGACCACCAACGTGTGGACCATGGGCCAGCAGATGTACGTCATCCGCCGCAACCCCACCCCGGGCAGCAAGGCGTTCACCGACCGCCAGGAGCGGCTGCGCGCCCAGGGCAAGCTGGTCGAGAGCCCCGCCGAGATCGCGGCGAAGAAGGCGGCCGAGGAGGCGCGCCAGAACCGCCAGCAGCCCAAGCGGCAGACCAAGGCCAAGCGTCAGACCGGCGCCACCGCACCGGCCGGTGCCGCGGGGAACCGCACGCGGGCGACCTCGTCGGCGGGTGCCGACGATGCGTCGGAGGAGAGCACCGCGCAGGACGACAAGGGGAAGGATGGTGCGTCGGCCAAGGGCGGCGCCGCCTCCGGATCCCGTAACACCAAGTCCGGGCAGCGCAAGGGCCAGCAGCGCCCCAAGCACCCGTCCAAGAAGTAAGAAGGAGTCCTTACGTGACGGACACGACCCCTGGCACCAAGGGCGCCGACACCCTGACCCGCCTGGAGCAGGAAGGCGAGATCGCGGCCGACTACCTCGAAGGTCTGCTGGACATCGCGGACCTCGACGGTGACATCGACATGGATGTCGAGGCGGACCGCGCCTCGGTGTCGATCATCGGTGAGACGAACAGCCGTGACCTGCAGAAGCTGGTCGGCCGGGACGGCGAGGTGCTGGAGGCGCTGCAGGAGCTGACGCGGCTCGCGGTGCATCGCGAGACCGGCGACCGCAGCCGACTGATGCTGGACATCGCCGGCTTCCGGGCGCAGAAGCGCGAGGAGCTCGCCAAGGTCGGCGCGAGCGCGGCGGAGGAAGCCAAGAGCACCGGTCAGCCGGTGAAGCTGGACCCCATGACGCCGTTCGAGCGCAAGGTCGTGCACGACGCGGTGGCCGCGGCCGGGCTGCGGAGCGAGTCCGAGGGCGAGGAGCCGCAGCGCCGCGTGGTGGTCCTCCCGGCCTGACGCTTCGCGTTCAGTCTTTCTTTGGCCCCGTCTGCTCGCAGGCGGGGCCAAAACTTCTCAGCCTTCTGTGTTATCCCCGGTCGTAACGCCGGGTTCTCGGCAGGAAAAGCAGTCCAGAGGAAGGGCGGTTCCCGTGACGGAGGCATCAGCGGAGCTCCCTCCCGCGCCGAAAGCGGCGCAGGAGGTATTCGGCGAGCGCTTTCCGGAGGCCGTACGGTACGGCGAGCTGCTCGCTGACGCGGGCGTGCGGCGCGGGCTGATCGGCCCGCGGGAGGTGCCCCGGCTGTGGGAGCGCCACCTGCTGAACTGTGCGGTGCTCTCCGAGGTGGTTCCGGAGGGCGTCTCGGTGTGCGACGTCGGTTCGGGAGCCGGGCTGCCCGGCATTCCGCTGGCGCTGGTGCGCCCGGATCTCAAGATCACGCTTCTTGAGCCGTTGTTGCGCCGGACGAACTTCCTTCAGGAGGTCGTCGAGCTGCTCGGGCTGGACCACGTCACGGTCGTGCGGGGCCGTGCGGAAGAAGTCATGGGCAAGCTTCCGCAGGTGCATGTGGTGACCGCGCGGGCCGTTGCGCCGCTCGACCGACTGGCCGGCTGGGGCGTGCCGCTGCTGCGTCCCTACGGCGAGATGCTGGCGCTCAAGGGCGACACCGCGGAAGAGGAGCTCAAGGCGGCCCGGGCCGCGCTGAGCAAGCTCGGAGTGGTGGATACGTCGATCGTGCACGTCGGCGAAGGCGTGGTGGATCCGCCGTCGACCGTGGTGCGCGTGGAGGTCGGCGAGAGCCCCGGTGGGGTGCGGTTCGCTGCGAAGCGGGCCAAGGCGGCGCGGACCAGCCGGGCGTCGAGGGGGCGGCGGCGCTGAGAATGCGCCGCGCGACGAATCCGGCCCGATTTCTCCGATACAGGAGAACCGTCCGCTGAAGAGCGGATAGGGCGAATTCCGCAGGCGCTACAAAAAGCCACAAGACGGAGTGTCGCGACTTAATCGGACGCGGCGCTGGCATCGTGTTTCACGTGAAACGTCGTTCTCTGCTGCAAGGGATCATCGGCCGTGGTCGTGCGGCTGCCGAGCCGCACGACCGGAAACCCACACGGGTCACGGAAGTATCCACAGAGGTGGGTTCATCCACAGGAGAACGGACCTCACTGGTTCGCGATACCGAAAGCATGGCAGGCTCTCACCATTGTGAGCCTGATGTCGAGGAGAGTGAATCCTTGCGGTCCGACGCCAACATCGCGGGACCGATGACCGATCCGGTCCCCGGTCCCCGCAACGAGTCGTTCGGGGATGACGTTTCACGTGAAACGCCGCCCCTGACGGACAACACACCGGTAGGTCGCGCAGCGCAGCTGGCGGTAGGAGCGATGGGCCGCGCAGGCGAGGGGCTGCCCCGCCCTGACGAGACCCGGGTCATCGTGGTCGCCAATCAAAAGGGCGGGGTCGGCAAGACCACCACCACCGTGAACCTTGCGGCTTCGCTGGCCCTGCACGGTGCCCGGGTGCTGGTGATCGACCTGGACCCGCAGGGAAATGCTTCGACGGCCCTGGGGATCGACCATCACGCCGAAGTGCCGTCGATCTATGACGTGCTGGTCGAGAGCAAGCCACTCTCCGACGTCGTGCAGCCGGTGGTGGAGGTGGAGGGGCTCTTCTGCGCCCCCGCGACCATCGACCTGGCCGGTGCCGAGATCGAGCTGGTCTCGCTGGTGGCACGCGAAAGCCGGCTGGACCGCGCCATCAAGGCGTACGAACAGCCGCTGGACTACATCCTCATCGACTGTCCGCCCTCCCTCGGTCTGCTGACCGTCAACGCACTGGTCGCCGGTGCCGAGGTGCTGATCCCCATCCAGTGTGAGTACTACGCGCTGGAGGGCCTGGGGCAGTTGCTGCGGAACGTGGAGCTGGTGCGAGGGCACCTCAACCCCAAGCTCCACGTCTCGACGATCCTGCTCACCATGTACGACGGACGTACCCGCCTGGCCTCGCAGGTCGCCGATGAGGTGCGTAGCCACTTCGGCAACGAGGTGCTTCGGACGAGCATCCCCCGCTCGGTCCGTATCTCGGAGGCGCCCAGCTATGGGCAGACGGTGCTCACCTATGACCCGGGATCCAGTGGTGCGCTCTCGTATCTCGAAGCGGCCCGAGAGATTGCGCTGCGGGGCGCTCCGCAGCCCGGGGAGCAGGGCCTGAGTGTGAACTACCAAGCACAGCACAGCATCTCGGAGGGGACTCAGTGAGTGAACGACGTAGAGGGCTGGGCCGCGGGCTCGGTGCGCTGATCCCCGCGGCACCGCAGAGCGCGGATTCGAACGGGCCGGCGGTGGGAAGGGGCACGACGTCGCCGTCGTCCGTACCGGTTCTGGATCCGGACCGAGGAGTGGCGGCCGCCAAGGTGGCCTCGCTGCCGACGCCCGGTGTTTCACGTGAAACGGAAGCACCGGCCGGGACGGAGAACACCGGCAATTTCGCAGAGGTGGCCGGCGCGCACTTCGCCGAGGTGCCGTTGGACGCGATCAGGCCGAACCCGCGCCAGCCTCGGGAGGTGTTCGACGAGGATGCGCTCGCCGAACTGGTCACCTCCATCAAGGAGGTGGGACTGCTCCAGCCGGTGGTGGTCCGCCAGACTGCGCCGGAGCGCTATGAGCTCATCATGGGTGAGCGGCGCTGGCGGGCCTGCCGCGAAGCCGGGCTGGAGAAGATCCCCGCGATTGTGCGGGCCACGGAAGACGAGCGGCTGCTGCTCGACGCGCTTCTGGAGAATCTGCACCGGGCACAGCTCAATCCGCTGGAAGAGGCCGCCGCCTACGACCAGTTGTTGCAGGACTTCAAGTGCACTCATGACGAGCTGGCTGATCGGATCGGGCGCTCGCGTCCGCAGGTCACCAACACGCTGAGGCTGTTGAAGCTCTCTCCGGCCGTGCAGAAGCGGCTCGCGGCGGGGGTGCTCTCCGCGGGGCACGCCCGGGCCCTGCTGTCGGTGGAGGACCCGGAGGAGCAGGACAACCTGGCGCGCCGGATCGTGGCGGAGGGGCTGTCGGTCCGTTCGGTCGAGGAGATCGTGACGCTCATGGGGGCGAATCCCAAGACCGCCGGCAAGGCGAAGAAGCCCCGGGCGGGTGCTCGGGTGTCCCCTGCGCTCACCGGTCTCGCCTCTCGGCTGTCCGACCGTTTCGAAACCCGGGTGAAGGTCGATCTTGGCCAGAAGAAGGGAAAGATCGTCGTCGAGTTCGCCTCGATGGAAGACCTGGAGCGCATCTTGGGAACGCTTGCTCCGGGGGAGGGTTCGGTACTGGGAAACACGCCGGCTGACGAGAGCGGCGAAGAAGAGTGAGCTGACGTCTGCGGCTTCTGGGCGAGCCGTGTTCCGGAACTGATACCGGAACACGGCTCGCCTTTTGCTTTCTGTCAGTACCAGCGCCCGTAAAGGGTGGATACGATGCGATCGGGTATGGCACGCATCCACATGGAGAAACCTCACATCGAGGAGAGGGCCATGCGATCAGTGAGCCGCACCGGACTGCTGGCAGTGGGCTTCGGGCTCGCAGCCCTCGGAGGGTTCGTTGGTGGTCTGCTCAGAGAGCAGGCGGCGCTGACAGCGCTGCGCGGTGTGGCAGGCGAGGGAAGCGAGGACCTGGTTCCATGGGCCGTCGGCTCGTACCGCTCACGCTGGACAACCTTCCGGATCTCCCCAAGCGCTGTCGCTCCTGTGTCTTCTGGGAGCTCGACCCCGTCAGCGGCGAAGCCGCGGTAAAAGCGGGGCGTCCAGAGCTGGAGAAGGAAGCCTGGATCTCAGCGGTCTTGCTGGAGTGGGGATCCTGCGGGCGCGTTGTCTATGTCGACGATGTGCCGGCCGGTTTCGTCATGTACGCCCCGCCGGCCTATGTCCCACGGTCGACGGCCTTTCCCACCAGCCCGGTGTCGCCGGATGCGGTGCAGCTGCTGACGGCGTGGCTGACTCCCGGTTATCAGGGCCAGGGGTTGGGCCGGGTGATGGTGCAGACGGTGGCCAAGGACCTCATCCAGCGTGGCTTCAAGGCCATCGAAGCGTTCGGCGATGCCCGCTGGACCGAGCCGGCGTGTGTGCTGCCCGCCGATCATCTTCTGGCGGTGGGCTTCAAGACCGTCCGCCAGCATCCACGGTTTCCGCGGTTGCGGCTCGAACTGCGGACCACGATCTCGTGGAAGGAAGATGTGGAACTTGCGCTGGACCGTCTGCTCGGAGCTGTTCAGAAGGAGCCCGCGCTCCGGCCGCTCTGAGCAGGACCGTCCGCGGTGTTTCACGTGAAACATCGTCGTGTGTTTCACGTGAAACATCGTCGTGTGTTTCACGTGAAACAGGCCCGCCCCTACGAAGGGAGCGGGCCTGTTTCACGTGAAACGTGAGGGCATGCCTCAGGCGAGGAAGTCCGCGAGGTCCTTCTCGATGGCAGCCTTCGGCTTGGCGCCGACGATGGTCTTCACGACCTCGCCGCCCTGGTAGACGTTCATGGTCGGGATCGACATGACGCCGTACTTGGCGGTGGTCGCCGGGTTCTCGTCGGTGTTCAGCTTGGCGATGACGATCTCGTCGTGCTCGGCGGCAATGGCCTCCAGGGACGGGGCAACCTGACGGCACGGGCCGCACCAGGTGGCCCAGAAGTCCACGAGAACGGGCTTGTCGCTCTTGAGGACGACCTCTTCGAAGTTGTCGTCCGTCACGGTCACCGTGGCGCCGGCCATGGCAATCTCCTTACTGGGTGGGTGGGGTGGGAAAGCTGGGGTGCGCGGGTCAGGCGGAAGCGGTCTTCTCCGGCTCGGCCGTGGCCTCGCCGTCCGAGAGGGCCGCGAGGAACCGCTCGGCGTCGAGGGCGGAGGAGCAGCCCGTGCCGGCAGCGGTGATCGCCTGGCGGTAGGTGTGGTCGACGACATCGCCGGCGGCGAAGACGCCCGCCAGGTTCGTCCGGGTGCTGGGCGCATCGACCTTGAGGTAACCCTCGTCGTCGAGGTTCAGCTGGCCCTTGAACAGCTCGGTCCGCGGGTCGTGGCCAATCGCGATGAAGAGGCCGGTGACCGGAAGCTCGGAGGCCTCGCCCGTCTTGACGTTGCGCAGCGTCAGACCGGAGAGCTTGTTCTCGCCGTGGACCTCGGCGACCTCGCTGTCCCACACAAACTTGATCTTCGGGTCGGCGAAGGCGCGCTCCTGCATCGCCTTGCTCGCGCGCAGGGCGTCGCGGCGGTGGACGACCGTGACGGACTTGGCGAAGCGCGAGAGGAAGGTGGCCTCCTCCATCGCGGTGTCGCCACCGCCGATGACGGCGATGTCCTGGTCCTTGAAGAAGAACCCGTCGCAGGTCGCGCACCAGGAAACGCCCCGGCCGGACAGCTCGTCCTCGCGCGGCAGACCGAGCTTGCGGTGCTGGGAGCCGGTGGCGACGATGACCGCCTTGGCACGGTGCACGTTGCCCGCGGTGTCGGTGACGGTCTTGATCTCCTCGGTGAGGTCGACCGAGACGATGTCGTCCGGCACCAGCTCGGCACCGAAGCGCTCGGCCTGGGCACGCATGTTGTCCATCAGGTCCGGACCCATGATGCCGTCGCGAAAGCCGGGGAAGTTCTCCACGTCGGTGGTGTTCATCAGAGCACCGCCAGCGGTGACGGCGCCTTCGAAGACGAGCGGCTTCAGGGACGCGCGGGCGGTGTAGAGCGCTGCGGTATAGCCCGCGGGCCCGGAGCCGATGATGATCACGTTGCGGACGTCGCTCACGGGTTTCTTCCTTGTCTCTGCCGACGGCTTGCTGGGGTCTCGGAACTCTCACCCCACCCAACGGATCCTAAGGGGCCAGCATTCCCGGAGCGCCACCGCGCACTTGCCGCGGTTCAGTCTCGCCGATACGAGTGGGTCAGCAGAACCTTCCCGGGAGCCGGCGGAGTGGCCGAGACACACGAGGCAGTGACGACGTAGGCAGAGACGCTCTTCGGGTCGGACGGGTGCGGCAGCACGACCAGGAATGCGTCCTTGCCCTCATAGGTGCTGCGACTCGACGCCAGCGGATTCTCGGTGCGGCCGATGCCCTGACGCACACACGACGGAACCGCGTCGGACTCGCTTCGGAAGGGCGTCTCGGGGGAACTGCGTGTGCCGATCTCCGGCGCCTGGTGCGCCTTTTTCGTGGCAAGCAACTTGTGGACGTCCGTCCCGAGCCTGGCGACGGTCAGGCCGGAGGGGGCTCCTCCTCCGCTCGCGGAGGAGCTGTCCTGCTTGGTGGCCTGGACGCCGCTGGTGCCGGCGCTCTGGACGAGCAGGCCTCCCACTCCGAGTACCGCCGCAGCGGCCGCGGTGCCCAGCAGTACCCGGGGCCACCGCCTAGCGCCGGACGTGCGGCGCCCCGGCGCTTGGTGGCCTGGCCCCGTAGCGCCTCGGCCGCGCCCGGCTGGCGGAGCGGACGTGGCTCCATGGGAAGGTGCCTGCACGCTGGTTTCACGTGAAACGGAGGCCGGTGCGGTCGATGTTTCACGTGAAACCGTGACAGCGCCCGACGATGTTTCACGTGAAACCGAGCTGAGAGAAGGCGATGTTTCACGTGAAACGAGGGGTACGCCCTCGGCTGTGGTGGAGTCCAACAGTGCCTCTGCGGCGAGGGCCGCATCGATGCGTTCGGCGACATCGGCCGGCATCCGCGCCGCACCCGGGAGCGTACCCAGGAGCCCGCGGATCTCCTCCAGGGATGCATAGACGTCCTCGCACAGGACGCAGCCGGCGAGATGATCCCGCAGATCCGCGGTGCGTGAGGGAGGGAGCAGCCCGTCCGTGAGATCGGAGATCTCGGATACCTCCGGGTGCTCGCCTGCGCCGGTCGTCGACGTCACGCTCGCCCACCTCCGCCCTTCACGGCACCTGTGCCCTTCGGTCCTGCCGTCGGTGGGACGGATGTCCCCTGCGCCCGGTTCCTTCCCCCGCTCGCGGGATTGCTACCCCTGTCATCGCCGCGCAGATGGGTGACCAACGGCAGGAGCCGAGCTCTGCCGCGTGAACAGCGGCTTTTCACCGTTCCGGTCGGGACGTCGAGAATCTGCGCGGCCTCCGCGACGGAGTACCCCTGCATATCGACGAGCACGAGAGCGGCACGCTGCTCCTCGGGGAGCGTGCGCAGCGCGCTGAGCAGTTCACGGTGCAGGTCCTGGCGCTCTGCCGGGAGTGCTGCGGATTCCTCGGGCTCGAGAAGCTGCTCGAGGCGTTCGGTCTCGGCGACCGGGGAAGTGCGTCGTGAGGCGGCCTTACGGGCCCGGTCCAGGCAGGCATTGACCGTGATGCGGTGCAGCCAGGTCGTCACGGCCGACTGGCCGCGGAAGGAGTGCGCAGCGCGATAGGCGGAGACCAGCGCGTCCTGCACGGCATCGGCGGCCTCTTCGCGATCACCGAGGGTCCGTAAGGCCACGGCCCACAGCCGGTCTCGGTGGCGTCGGACGAGCTCCCCGAACGCATCGGGGTCGCCTTTTACGTGCAGCGCGAGGAGATCGGCGTCGGTTGGTGTCGAAGCCTTGTCGCTGTCGGTGGACACGGGCCCCCCGGCCGTAGCTGCCTGATCTCGGTCCCATTGAAGCCCGCCGGGTGGCGAAAGTAAATGCTGGGAAAGGCACCTCGCCGGTCGGAAACGATCTCAATGGATCGAGGGGCGTGGGTACGGGCAATCGGCCTTGCGGTCGATCACTCTCGTACCCATGCCCCTCGTGGGCTGTGCGCCTGCTCAGCTGGTGAAGGAGACCTCGGTCACGCCCTGCTTGAAGCCGGCGCCGCTGTAGGTGTCCGCCGGCGAATCGGGCATCGCGGTGATCCACACGACGACATAGCGCGCCTTCGCCGGTTTCTTCAGCGTGACCTTGGCGGTGCTGCCCGAGGTCTTGGCCGTACCGAGCTCGCGCATGGAACTCAGCGGCTCGGACGGTGAGAAGGAATCGGCGGCGTAGAGCGTCAGCGTGGTGTGGTCACCGATGTAGTGCAGCCCGATGGAAGCGCTGCTTATCTGCTGCTCGGAGCCGAGGTCGTAGATAAGCCCGACGCCCTTTTTGAAGGCCGGGTTCAGATCGGGGCCTTCGCGGTAGCTCTTGCTGCGCCAGTACGTCGAGGGGTCCCCGTCGTAGGTGGCCCGCGCCTGGTCGGGGTGCTGCGGCTGGCCGTCGGGGTAGTACTCGGTGCCGTCCACGATCTTGATCGGCTTGCCGTCGGGCTTCTTGGCGCCCCCGCCGGTGGTCTGCGAGTTCCCTGGCGTGTCGTGGTCGTTCTCCCACTTCAGCAGGGTGTCCGCCAGCTGCCAGCTGCCCAGACCCAGCGCCGCGATCAGCAGTGCGGAGACGGACCACTTCAGCGCCTTGCCGGTGCGGCTCTGGAGCGGGGGCGGCGGTGTGGCGACGGGCTGCGTTGTCTGGGCCGCCTGGCCGTAGGAACCCTGTGGGAAGCCCGCGCGCTGATATGGCGGCGGGGTCGAGAACGCCGTCTCCGGAGGACGGATGCGCGGCATCGCGGCAACCGCTTTGGTCAGCTCCTCCGGCGTGGTGCACGGCGGCTCCTGGCGGGACGCGGTGGCCCCGTCGTTGACCAGGGCCCGCATCGCGAGCTCGGACAGGCCCCGGTGCACGCCGGCTCGGACCTGGTCGGGTGCGATCAGGCCGACGCCCTTGGGCAGGCCGGTGAGGCCGTAGGCGTCGTTCTCGTACGGCCAGCGCTGGGTGAGGGCGGCGTACAGCAGTGCGCCGATCGCCTCGGTGTCCGTGCGCTGCGGGTGTTCGCAGGTGATGCCGCGCAGCGCCGCCATGACCGCGAGGCCGCGGATGCGGTACTGCCCGGACTCCGTGCGCAGCACCGAGCTCGGAGTGAGCCGCAGGTGGGACAGGCCCTCGCGGTGGGCGGCGGCCATGGCCTGGGAGACCTGGTTGACGAGTTGGTAGGCGTCGTGGGGCTCGAGCGGGCCGTTGGCGAGGACCGTGGCCAGCTCGGTGGCGTCCGGCAGCCACTCATGGACGACATAGACGAGGTCGTTGTCCTCGACGGCGTCGAGGACCTGGACGAAGCGGGGATCCCCGAGAAGCGCGGAAGCCCGGGCAGCCGAGAGCACCGGACGGGCCCGCGGGTGGTCCGCGGGGAGGACGTGCACCCCTACGGCCCGGCGGAGCTTTTCGTCGACGGCGCGCCAGCTGCTGAATCCGTCCAGCCGGGTGACGCACTCTTCGAGCCGGTATCGTCTGGCGAGTTTGTGGCCGCTGTGGAGTTCCGGTGGCTTGGGATCGGTTGCCTCGGCGCCCTTTCCTTCGGTGCGCGCGGCGTCCTTTTCCTTGCCGGATACCTTCTCGGCCTGCGCACCGTCGTCCGTGGCCCGACCCGCCTTGGCGGTCAGCGACTCCTCGCCGCTGGTGTCGGCCACGTCGACGGCAGCCGTGCTCCGTTCCGCCACCGTCGTTCCTGCCTCCCCATCCGTTGCAGGCTCAATGAGCCAAGACAATTGTGCCCACAGTCCGCCACTATGCACGACACACGGTGGCAGCCGATGGTTGTGCCCGATCAGCGTCCCAGCTTGGACCTGACCATGCCCACCAGGGCGTTCAGCTCCTCGATCCGCATTTTTCGGGCGGCGAGGTAGAAGACGGCCAGAAGTGCGGTGGCCCCGCCGATGAGCGCGGCGAGCGAGCCGACGAATCCGGTGCCGAGCGCCTGCATCAGCACGTACACCAGGGCGCCGGAGACGATCGTGGCCGGGATGCTGGCGCCGGCCAGTCGTGCGTAGGTCCGCACCACGTGCGCGGTGTCCAGGTCGCCGTCCATCCGCTTGCTGAGCCGTCGCCAGGCGACGCCGACGCCGATGACGTAGGCGAGGCCGTAGGACGCCGCCATGCCCACCACGGCCCAGCGGGCGGGCAGGACCAGGAAGCAGAGGGCGGAGGCCGCGGCGTTGACGCCGGCGACGATCACCGTGTTGTAGAAGGGGGTGCGGGTGTCCTCGTACGCGTAGAAGGCGCGCAGGACGACGTACTGCACCGAGAACGGGATCAGGCCCACACCGAAGGCCATCAGCATGTAGCCCATCGGGATACCGGCGCCGGACGAGCCGTAGACCAGCGTGCACAGCGGGATGCCGAGGGAGAGGAACCCGAACGAGATCGGGACGATGGCGACGGCCGAGGTGCGCAGCCCCTGGGACATGTCGTCCCGGACCGCTCCGGTGTCGCCGTCGTGGGCGGAGCGCGCCAGCCGCGGCAGCAGCGCGGCCATCACGGAGACGGTGATGATCGCCTGCGGCATGTTCCAGATCAGCTGGGCGCTGGCGTAGGAGATGAACCCGGTGCCCGGGTGGCCCTGCCGGTCCGCGGTGTTGCCGGCCCAGGTCGAGAGCTGGGTGACGACCAGGACGCCCGCCTGGTTGGCGAGGACGAACAGCACCGTCCACTTGGCGAGCTTGGCGGCCTTGCCCAGGCCGTGGCCGCGCCAGTCGAACCGGAGCCGCAGCTTGAAGTCGGCGTCGCGCAGATACGGGATCATCGCCAGCGCCTGGACCACCAGGCCCAGCAGGGTGCCGATGCCGAGCAGCCTGATGCCGTCGTCCGGGATCGTGGTGACGCCGATGTGCGAGGTCTTCGCCGTGCCGTAGACCCAGATGAACAGGCCGAAGGTGGCGATCATGACGATGTTGTTGAGGACCGGGGTCCACATCATCGCGCCGAAGCGGCCGCGGGCGTTGAGGATCTGGCCCATGACGACGTGCAGGCCCATGAAGAAGATCGTGGGCACGCAGTAGCGGGTGAAGGCGACCGCGACTTCGTTGGCCGCCGGGTTGCGGGAGATGTCGAACGAGACCAGTTTCACCAGCAGTGGCGCTGCGAACACCGCGAGTATCGTCAGGATGCCCAGCACGACGATGACGAGGGTGAGCAGCCGGTTGGCGTATGCCTCGCCGCCGTCCTCGTCCTCCTTCATCGCGCGGACGAGCTGGGGGACGAAGACGGAGTTCAGACCGCCGCCGATGGTCAGGATGAAGATCATCGTCGGCAGCTGGTAGGCCACCTGCCAGGAGTCACCGAGCACCGCGCCGCCGAGCGCCGCGACGATCAACGCCGAGCGGACGAAGCCGGTGAGCCGGGACACCATCGTGCCGGCGGCCATCACGGCGCTGGACTTCAGCAGCCCCGAGGCGCGGCCTCCGGACTGCTTGCCGGCCGCCGCCACCGGGGCGGGCTCCGACTCGGGCTCCTCGGTGAGCTGCTGTGCCACCGGCTCCGGGCCGGGGGCCACCGCGGGCGCCTGCTGGGCCATGGGGGACGGCGCGGGGTGCGGTGGTTGGTAGGGCTGCTGCTGGTCGCGGTAGAGGTGCGCGAAGGCGTCCCGCTCGGAGCGGTCCTCGGCGCCCTGGGCCATCAGCGCCTCGCCGCCGGCGAACTGCACCGTCGCGTCAGCATCGCCGTGCGCAAGATCGTGTGCCGGTGCCGGTGCTGGTGCCTGCGGCTCCGCGGGCGCGGGCCACTGCTGTGGGCCGGGCGGCTGCTGGTAGAGGGGGTGCGCGGGCTGCCCCGGGGCAGGCGGGGGCGCGGCGTGGTCGTAGAAGGGCTCGGTGGTCTGGCCCTGGGCCGGCGGGGCCGGTTCCTGGTGAGGATCGTTGCGGTAGGCGTCCTGGACGTAGTGGTCCTGGTCCGTGGGCAACGGCGGCGTCGGAGGGACCGCCCCCGAGGGATCGCCATGGGCGCCCCGGCCGCGGCCACCGTCATACGGCGCATTCATCGCTGCCCCACCTCATCCGTCGCCGGCCCTCCGGCCCCGTCGTCTATCAACGGTCCACTTTCTCACCTGAGCCGGACGGCCCGGACTTCTCCGATCCGGTGTCCGGCGTCGGGTCACTCGGCTGCTCGGGGCCCTCACCGCCTGTGCCGCCGTTGTCGCCGTCCTGGTCTTCGGCGGGGGAACCGCCGTTGTCCTCGCCGTTTTCCTCGTCCTCGGTGTCCTCTGCCGCCGCCCGCTTGCGCTGGAGGTAGATCCGGACGCCGGCGAGCACGAGCAGCAGGACGCCGCCCGCGATGACGAGCATCACAGTCGCGGTGATCTCGGTGACGTTCACCCGGAACGTCATCGGCTCACCGTAGGGCTTGCCGTCCGAGGTGTAGAGCTGGGCGGTCACCCAGGCGAGACCGTTGGCGTTCGCCGTGGTCTCGAACTTGAACGACTGGCTGTGTCCGCCGTCCACCTTGATCTGCTGGGACTTCCCCACGTCCAGGCGGTTTGGCTGCGACGAGGTCAGCCGCAGGGTCAGGCCCTGGACGCCCTGCAGGAGGTTGTTCTGGACCGTCACCGGAATCGTGGCGCTGCGCCCGGAGAGCGTCGCCTCCGACTTCGGGATCAGGTGGACCTTCTTGGTCAGGCCGTCGAGGTAGCTGCGGACCGAGGCACGGAAGGCGGCCGCGCCCTTGGGGTCGCCCCGCCACGACGTGGACATCTCGCGCATTATGGCGCTGCCGAACGGGGTGACCACACGTTCCGGCTGGGCCAGGACCACTCGGAAGTCGTCCAGCGCGGCCTGGGTGTCCTCGATTTGTCGGAAGGCGTCGGTGGGGAGCTCCTGCTGGCGCAGCAGCGACGGGTACGCGGCCCGGCCGGGGATCTGGCGGTTGGCGTCCGGGTCGGGCTTGGCCTTGGCGGCGTCGCCGAGCTTCGTCGGCTGGGCCCAGCCGGCCGACTCCAGGTTCCGCAGCGCGCCGGCCATCGCCTGCGCCTGGCTGACCGAGGGCATCCGCTGCGGCGCGACCACGATGCTGCGCTGCTGCTCGGGGTTCTCCAGGCCGATCATCTGGGCCTCGGCGAGGAACTCCTGGATCGCCAGGCTGGCGTTCCCGGACTTCGACATGTCGCCTTCGAAGGCCCGGGACAGCTGGGTGTCGGTGACGATGGCGGTGTTGCCGCCGCCGATGGGCCGAGCCGCGGTCGGGGTGTACGACAGGCTGTTGTCCCGGAGGCTGTCGCTGCGGGTGATGACGTTGTGGGCGCCGGCCGAGGTGGCGACATCGACGATCGAGGAATCGATCGCGCCGTTGACCGGCCACGTGAAGTCGGTTCGCGGCTTCACGCTGAGGATGGTGTCCACGGTCTTCGAGGCGAGTTCGGTGGCCGGGCCGAGGTGGCTGAGCGCGCTGGGCACGCTCTTGCCGTGGTGCGCCAGCGAGGCCAGGTCCGGGTCGCCGAACGGCAGGGCGACGACCTCATGGCCCTTCACGGCGTTCTCGAGGTCGTTGAGCCACTGCTTGGCGACGGCCTGGTTCTTGCCCATCGGGCCGTCCGGGCCGTGCACGCGGTACGGCTTGGTCATCGCGTCGACGGTCGCGAGCAGGTCGGGGTCGATGACGAAGGTCACCGGGAGGTTCTTGCCGAGCTCGACCATCTTCTGGAGCCGGCCGCCGTCGGCGATCTCCGCGGCGAGGTCGTCGTTCCGGAAGACTGGCGTCTGCTGGGCGTCGGCACCGGTCTCGGCCGTGAGGTGGGTGCTGGAGATCAGTGGCCACAGGTACGTGAGCTGGGTCTTCTTCGCCGGGGCGGCGTCCTGCCAGGGCAGGAAGGTCCGGTCGATGCCGAGGACCTGGTCGTAGGACGAGCCGGAGGTGTGGCCGGACAGAGTGACCCCGAGCGGATAGACACCGTCGTCGCTGAGGCCGAGGTCCTTGACCGGGACGTTCACGGTGAAGGTCCGGCTGGTGCCCGGGTCCAGCTTGTCGATCTTCTCGGTGTGGTCGCCGATTTCCTTGCCGTCGGCTCCCGGCAGATAGCCGGTGCGCTTGGTCACAGCCTCGATGGAGCTGCGGTCGTTGAGCGCGGCGCCGCGGTGCAGTCCGACGTGGGCGTTGGTGATCGCGCTCTTGCTGTCGTTGGTCAGCGTCCCGGAGACGGTGACGGTGTCGTCCTTGCCGGGAGCGGCCGGCGACATCGCGTTGATCGTCACGTTGACCGGGTGCGAGGTGTCCGAGGCCGCGTCGGCGGCGGAGGCGTGCGGGACCTGCAGCGTTCCTACGAGCAGGGGTACACCGGTGAGCAGCGTCACGGTCCTTCGCAGCCACCGGCCACGCGGCCGTTCAGTCGCCTGGAACCCTGCCGCATCGGCCACGCGCTCGCCCGTCCCTCGTCGTCGTCAGTGGTCGTCGGAATGTGCGTCCACGAATGGTAACGAGACCCGGCGCGCCGTAGTGCCGGGGACTGCGCCACATGATCATTGCGTTGGGGGTCCGTGCACCCTTGTCCCCTTTAATAACGTGACGTCGGGGTGGTGCGCGGCCACGTACCCTTTTCTGTTGTGCCGAACGCCAACAATGACTTCCCCACCCCGCAGCCCGAGCGGACTCCGCAGCCGACGGACGCGCTGAACCACGTCCAGCGCCGTGCCGTGAGCGAGCTGCTGCGGGTGTCCCCCGTCGCTGACGACCTGGCCCGTCGCTTCCAGGAGGCCGGGTTCACGCTTGCCCTGGTCGGCGGGTCGGTCCGGGACGCGCTGCTCGGCCGGCTCGGGAACGACCTGGACTTCACCACGGATGCCCGGCCGGAGGACGTGCTGAAGATCGTCCGGCCGTGGGCGGACGCGGTCTGGGAGGTCGGGATCGCCTTCGGGACGGTCGGCTGCAAGAAGGACTCGTTCGACATCGAGATCACGACCTACCGCTCCGAGGCGTACGACCGGACCTCGCGCAAGCCCGAGGTGTCCTACGGCGAATCGATCGAGGACGATCTGATCCGCCGGGACTTCACGGTCAACGCCATGGCGGTGCTGCTGCCGCAGAAGGAGTTCGTCGACCCGCACAACGGTCTGGAGGACCTGGCGGCCCGCGTGCTGCGGACCCCGGGGACGCCCCAGGAGTCGTTCTCCGACGATCCGCTGCGGATGATGCGGGCGGCCCGCTTCGCCGCCCAGCTGGACTTCGAGGTGGCGCCCGAGGTCATCGCGGCGATGAAGGAGATGGCGGAGCGCATCGAGATCGTCTCCGCGGAGCGGGTCCGTGACGAGCTGAACAAGCTGATCCTCGCCCCGAACCCGCGCAAGGGCCTGCGGCTGCTGGTCGAATCCGGTCTCGCCGACCAGGTGCTGCCGGAGCTGCCCGCGCTGCGTCTGGAGAGCGATGAGCACCACCGCCACAAGGACGTCTACGAGCACACGCTGACGGTGTTGGAGCAGGCCATCGACCTGGAGGACGGTAGGCCCGACCTGGTGCTCCGGCTGGCGGCGCTGCTGCACGACATCGGCAAGCCCAGGACGCGGCGCTTCGAGAAGGACGGTCGGGTCTCCTTCCACCACCACGAGGTGGTCGGGGCAAAGATGACCAAGAAGCGCATGACCGCCCTGAAGTACTCCAACGACCTGATCAAGGACGTTTCGCACCTGGTGGAGCTGCATCTGCGGTTCCACGGCTACGGCACGGGCGAGTGGACGGACTCCGCGGTCCGCCGCTATGTCCGGGACGCCGGCCCGCAGCTTGAGCGCCTGCACAAGCTGACCCGCTCGGACTGCACCACCCGCAACAAGCGCAAGGCGTCTGCCCTGTCGCGGGCCTATGACGGCCTGGAGGACCGCATCGCGCTGCTCCAGGAGCAGGAGGAGCTGGACGCGATCCGTCCGGACCTGGACGGCAACGCGATCATGGGAATCCTGGGCATCGGGCCCGGCCCGCAGGTCGGCAAGGCGTACAAGCACATGCTGGAGCTGCGGCTGGAGCACGGCCCGATGGAGCATGAGTCCGCGGTGGCCGCCCTCAAGGAGTGGTGGGCCGCCCAGAGTTGAGGACGTCGAAGCTCGCGCGACCGTGAAACCGGCGATGTTTCACGTGAAACCGGGCTGAGCACGACGGGGCGGTGTTTCACGTGAAACACGGCGGCACATGACCGGCCGTTTCACGTGAAACACCGCCCCGCGGCGTTCGAGGGTCGGGACCGGGCTCTACTTCAGCGTCTCAAGGCAGAGCACGAACCGGGTGGTGGACCGGCGATGGTGCTGGCTCTCGGCGTAGGCCGTGGTGTTCTTGGGGCAGAGCTCCATGTTCGTGGTGTTGGAGTGGACGGCCGTCACCTTGTACTTGGCCTCTGCCGTACCGCAGTCCACCACCTTGAGATCGGGCTTGATCTCATTGCCCTCGTTCTTCATGCAGTTGCCGACCTCGGCGTTGTCGGCGTCGCTCCAGCTGCTGACCCAGATCACCCCGATCCCGATCAGCGCGACGACCGCGACGATGCCCTTCAGGACGGCCTTGGGCGACCGGGACGGGCGGCTGGGCTGCGGAGGCACCGGGACCCCGCCCTGCACGTAGGGCGGGGTCAGGTCCTGTGGGTAACCCGGCTGCGGCTGCTGCCCGTACGGCGGTTGGGGCTGCTGGGGGTAGGCGTACCCGCCCTGGGGCGGCGGCCCGCCCTGCGGCTGCCCGACCGGGGGCGGACCGTACGGAGCCTGGGGCGGCTGAGGAGCCTGCGGATAGGGAGCTTGGCCGTATGGCTGCTGTCCGTATGGCTGCTGCCCGTATGGGTTCTGGCCGTATGGGTTGTGCCCGTGCGGCGGTGTGGTCATGCGAGTTCCCCCGATAGCGGTGTGTCCGGAAACGATGTGTCCGAACGTCTGAATGACGCCCGTAACGTATCCGCTCCGGTGTTGTGCCGCACGGGCGAGGCGGCCGTCTACCGGGAAGCGGCGCGCAACGGGCGTCCGAAGCGGAGCAGGGCCGCGGCCACCACGGCGTAGAGGGCGGCCACCACGACGATCAGTACCGTGGACCGTCCGTCGGGCGGCAGCATCAGGGCGGCGACCGCGGCGGCGCCGACGAAGGCGACGTTGAACAGCACGTCGTAGATGGCGAAGATGCGGCCGCGGAAGGCGTCATCGACCGAGGACTGGACCACCGTGTCCGTAGTGATCTTGGTTCCCTGGGTGCCCAGGCCGAGGAGGAACGCGGCCACCAGCATCGGTGCCGGGTGGAAGAACAGCCCGAGCGCGGGAGCGAGCACCGCGCCCGCCGCCGTGCAACTGGCCATCCAGCCGAAGGCGGTGAGCCGTGCGACGGCCCAGGGAGTGACCACCGCGGCGGCGAAGAAGCCGGCTCCTGACACCGCGACGGTCATCCCGAGCAGGGCCAGGCCCTGGGACGTGCTGCTGGACCAGGCGTACCGGCACAGCATCAGCACCATGACCGTCAGCGCGCCGTAGCAGAAGCGCACCAGCGTCATCACGGCGAGCGCGCCGGCCGGGGTGGGACGCGCGGCGAGATGGCGCAACCCCTCCATCAGTCCCCGCGCGGTGCTCAACACGGCTTCTTTCACGTGGGGTTGGAGGACCGAGGTGTCCGGCCCGAGCAGCTGTGGTGCCATCCGCAGTGCGGTGAGGGCGGAGCAGAGGTACAGCAGCGCGGCCAGTATCACCACGTACGTGTCCACGTTCGCGCCGGCCAGTCGGATGCCGAAGGCGAGTCCGCCGCCGGCGGTCATGGCGATCGTCCCGGCCGTGGGGGCAAGGGAGTTGGCCATCACCAGCTGTTGTCCGCCGTCGACCACGCGCGGCAGCGCGGCGGAAAGGCCCGCCAGGACGAAGCGATTCACGGCGGTCACGAACAGTGCGGAGACGTAGAAGAGCCAATCCGGTACCTGTGCCGCGATCAGCACCGCGGTGATCACCGCGAGCAGGGTGCGCAGCAGGTTGCCGTACAGCAGGACCTGCCGCCGGCGCCAGCGGTCCAGCAGGACACCGGTGAACGGCCCGAGGAGGGAGTACGGCAGCAGCAGGATCGCCATGGCGGAGGCGATCGCCTCGGGGGACGCCTGTTTCTCGGGCGAGAAGATGACGAAGGTGGCGAGTGCTGCCTGGAACACGCCGTCGGCGGCCTGGGAGAGGAGCCGTGCGGCCAGGAGCGAGCGGAAGTCGCGTAGCCGGAGTAATACGCGGAGATCGCGCACAGCATGCATGAGGCACAGCCTCACACAGCCCGCCGGCCTCCGGGTAGGAATACCCGGAGGCCGGCGGAGGGAGGGTGCGGGGAGCGGGTCAGCGCTCGACCTCGCCGCGGATGAACTTCTCGACGTTCTCCCGCGCCTCGTCGTCGAAGTACTGGACCGGCGGGGACTTCATGAAGTACGAGGACGCCGAGAGGATCGGGCCACCGATGCCGCGGTCCTTGGCGATCTTGGCGGCGCGCAGCGCGTCGATGATGACGCCCGCGGAGTTCGGGGAGTCCCAGACCTCGAGCTTGTACTCCAGGTTCAGCGGGACGTCACCGAAGGCGCGGCCTTCGAGGCGGACGTAGGCCCACTTGCGGTCGTCCAGCCAGGCCACGTAGTCGGACGGGCCGATGTGGACGTTCTTCTCGCCCAGCTCGCGGTCGGGGATCTGGGAGGTGACCGCCTGCGTCTTGGAGATCTTCTTGGACTCCAGGCGCTCGCGCTCGAGCATGTTCTTGAAGTCCATGTTGCCGCCGACGTTCAGCTGCATCGTGCGGTCGAGGATGACGCCGCGGTCCTCGAAGAGCTTGGCCATCACACGGTGCGTGATGGTGGCGCCGACCTGCGACTTGATGTCGTCACCGACGATCGGCACGCCGGCCTCGGTGAACTTGTCCGCCCACTCCTTGGTGCCGGCGATGAAGACCGGGAGGGCGTTGACGAACGCGACCTTGGCGTCGATGGCGCACTGGGCGTAGTACTTCGCCGCGTCCTCGGAGCCGACGGGGAGGTAGCAGACCAGGACGTCGACCTGCTTGTCCTTCAGGACCTGGACGACGTCGACCGGGGCCTCCGAGGACTCCTCGATCGTTTCCCGGTAGTACTTGCCCAGCCCGTCGAGGGTGTGGCCGCGCTGGACCTGGACACCGGTGTTCGGCACGTCGCAGATCTTGATGGTGTTGTTCTCGCTGGCGCCGATGGCGTCCGCGAGGTCCAGGCCGACCTTCTTGGCGTCGACGTCGAAGGCGGCCACGAACTCCACGTCACGGACGTGGTAGTCGCCGAACTGCACGTGCATGAGGCCGGGCACGCGGTTGTCCGGGTCGGCGTCCTTGTAGTACTCGACGCCCTGTACCAGCGAGGCGGCGCAGTTGCCCACGCCGACAATGGCTACGCGAACCGAACCCATTCCGGTTGCTCCCTGTGATCTCGATGAGGGCCTGCACGGCAGGGCCTCATGTGGTGGTGTCATTCGGACGGATCCAGCCGGGAACCGCCCCGGTGCCGGGGCGGGCCGCCCGTGTCTCCTGACTGGTTGTGCTCGTCCTGCGCTGCAGCTTCCGGTGCGCGCTGATCGCGCCCGGCGCGCTCACTCTCGATGAGCTCGTTCAGCCAACGGACTTCGCGCTCCACGGACTCCATGCCGTGCCGCTGCAGTTCGAGGGTGTAGTCGTCCAGCCGCTCGCGGGTCCTGGTCAGGGAGGTGCGCATTTTTTCCAGGCGCTCCTCCAGTCGACTGCGGCGGCCTTCCAGCACGCGCATCCGCACGTCCCGCGACGTCTGGCCGAAGAACGCGAAGCGGACACCGAAGTGTTCGTCCTCCCAGGCATCGGGACCGGAGAGGCTGAGCAGCTCTTCGAAGTGCTCTTTGCCCGCCGGGGTCAGCCGGTAGACGATCTTGGCTCGGCGTCCGGTCAACGCCGTGGCGGGAACATCCTCCGGGGCGCCGCTCGTTTCCTCCACCAACCAGCCGTTGGCGACCAGCGCCTTGAGGCAGGGATAGAGGGTGCCGTAGCTGAACGCGCGGAAGACCCCGAGCGAGGTGTTGAGCCGCTTCCGCAACTCGTAACCGTGCATCGGGGATTCCCGGAGGAGACCGAGGACGGCGAATTCGAGGATCCCCGAACGCCTGCTCATCCTCCGCCTCCTAGGCTCTGTGCGGTCTTTATCTCGTGCCGATGTATCGACTCGATACATCCAGACGATAGAACGGGGCCTTGGGCGGAACAAGTAGTCGGACGGTGAACGGCGTCACATCACTTATTCGTGCGATCCAACCTGACTGATTTGGAGTGAATTTCAACACTGGGCAGGTTTTGGCCGTGCGTAGTCTGTGCGGCATGCAGACTGCCGGGAACCGTGGGCCTATACGTGACGTCCCTGACCTCGGTGTAATGCGGCCCGCGCGTCAGGAGCGGGTCGTGCATCGGGGGGACCTGAAGAGAACTGCCGCCTTCAGGCGACGAGAGAGCGCGCCTGCCCAAGGAGTATTCGTTCCATGAGCGAGCACCGTCGCAAACCACCCCAGCCGCAAGGTGGCGGGCGTGCCGCTGCCAGACGCGCCGGACAACCTTCCGGACGTCGCGCTGCCCCTTCGCCGGGTGTTGGTGCCACGCCCCCGCCGCCGCAGCCGCGGCCGGGCGGGCGTGCCGAGGCCCGTCGGGCTGCCCAGCGAGGCGGTCGCCGGCGGGCTCCCGATGCTGCGGAGATGGCTTCCGGTGGCGGCGTCGGCCATGGCGGCGGGGGCCACCGTGGCGGAGGCGGTGGTGGTGGAGAAGGCGGCCGGGGCCGCGGTCGTGGCGGTGGCAATCCGCCCAAGAAGCGCTTCATCGACTACCCGCGCTCCAACCGCACCGGCTGGCGACGGTGGATGCCGTCCTGGAAACAGGTGGCCAGCATGTGCGTCGCGGTCGCCGGTCTGGTCGTCGGCGTGGCCGGCGTCGGTCTCGCGTTGGTGCAGGTGCCCGACGTGAACAAGGCCGCCATGTCGCAGAACAACGTCTACCTCTGGGCCGACGGCAAGGTCATGGCCCGTGACGGCGAGACCAACCGCCAGGTGGTCGGTATCAGCGAAATCCCGATGTCCATGCAGGAAGCGGTGATTTCGGCAGAGAACGCGTCTTTCCGGCAGGACCACGGCGTCGACCCCATGGGTATCCTCCGGGCCCTGCTCAACATGGCCCGGGGCGGCGACACCCAGGGTGGCTCGACCATCACTCAGCAGTACGTGAAGAACGCCATGCTGAGCCAGGAACAGACCGTGTCCCGGAAGTTCAAGGAACTCTTCATCTCGATCAAGGTCGGCTGGAAGCAGACGAAGCCCGAGATCCTCGCGGGCTACCTGAACACCAGCTACTTCGGTCGTGGTGCCTACGGGATCCAGGCCGCGGCCCAGGCGTACTACGGCAAGGACGCCTCGAAGTTGAACGCGAGCGAGTCGGCCTTCCTGGCCGCCACGCTCAAGGGCGCGAACCTTTACGACCCGGCGGGCGGCATAGGGGGGAACGCCACCCCGGCCCTGAACACCTCACGTGCCAAGGACCGTTGGGCGTGGATCCTCGACCGCATGGTGGAGAACCACCACCTGTCGTCGGCGGAGGCAGCCAAGTGGAAGGCCAAGGGCTTCCCGATGCCGCAGAAGCCCAAGGCGGGGGCCAGTAAGGGCGGCCAGATCGGCTATCTGATCGACGTCGCCAAGAAGTACGTCCTCAAGCACCGTTCGGACATCAGCGAGGCGCGCTTCGACAAGGGCGGCTACACGATCCGGACGACCTTCGACGAGAAGAAGACCAAGGAACTCGCCGCCGCGGTCAAGCAGGTCAACGACCGCTACATCAACCCGAAGTTGCGTCCGGAAAAGGACAAGTACGTCCAGTTCGGCGGTGCTTCGGTGGTGCCCGGAGACGGCAAGATCGTGGCTCTGTACGGCGGTGACGGCTACGACCAGGGGCACTTCAGCAACAACGCCGACACCTACGGCGTGCCGGTCGGCTCGACCTGGAAGCCGTTCGTCCTCGCCGCGGCGATGAAGTACGGGAAGGTCGGCGACGGTCAGGCGCTCTCGCCGGACAGCAAGTACAACGGCGACGACCACCTCAAGGTGAGGAAGCCGGACGGCACCTATGTCCTCAAGAAGGACAACACGCCCTTCTACCAGGTGAACGAGAGCGACCATCCCTGGGGCTACATCACCTTGCGGAAGGCGATGGAGCAGTCGGTCAACACCCCGTTCGTCCAGCTCGGCATGGACGTCGGGATGAACAAGGTGCGGGACATGGCGCAGACCGCGGGCATCGCGCCGAGCAGCTTCGACAGGAACCTCAACCCGTCCTTCGCACTGGGCACGTCCACGCCGAGCGCGATCCGGATGGCCGACGCCTACGCCACCTTCGCCGCCTCCGGCATGCAGGCGGAGCCCTACTCGGTGACCAAGGTGATCTCCGAGGGCAAGGAACTGGACGGCTTCGACAAGCCCTCGCCGCACTCGGCGATCGACCCGAACATCGCCAACAACGTCACCGACGTGCTGGAGAACGTGATCCAGAACGGTACGGGCAAGGCGGCCAAGAAGCTGGGGAAGCCGGCCGCGGGCAAGACGGGTACCACGGACGAGAACAAGTCGGCCTGGTTCGTCGGCTACACCAAGCAGCTGTCGACGGCCATCACCATGTTCCGTGAGGACGCGCAGAACCCGCGCCAGCTGTCCATGAACGGTGTCGGTGGTTTCGACTCGATCCACGGTGGTGCACTGCCGACCGAGGTGTGGACGCAGTACATGCTGCAGGCGATGGACGGTCTTCCCGCGACGGACTTCCCCGCGGCCCAGCCGATCGGGCAGGTCATCAACGAGACCGGTATGCCGTCGCCCACGCCGACGCCCACCCCGACCTTGGCGCCGCCGACCCCGTCGAGTACGCCCAGCACCTCGGCCTCCCCGACGCAGTCCCCGACTGCGACTCCGACCGAGACCTGCTCTCCCTGGGACGTCCGCTGCAAGAACCACGGCGGGCACAATGGTGGGGGCACCGGCGGTGGCCCCGGCGGACCCGGTGGTGACACCGGAGGGACGCCGCCGACCTCGCCCGACCCGACCAGCGGTGGGAGCACTGGCGGAGGAGGCATCTTCGGCGGGCCCACGGGCGGCTGATATCCGCTGAGCGTTTCACGTGAAACGACCGCCGTTTCACGTGAAACACGGCTCCACGAAGCCCCCGACCCGGTGCGACCGGGCGGGGGCTTCGTCGCGTTCGTCCCCGTCGCGTACGGCAGGATGGGGCCATGACGAGCCTGCGACAGGACGAGCCCGTGCGGCCGACGAGACGGGATGAGGTGGCCGCGGCCGGCAGCGAGCTGATCGGCGGGCCGATCGGCCGGCGCGCGCTGCTCGGGACGTACTGGCTGACGCCGGTGCGGGTCGTCGCGCTCGTCGCCATCGGCATGTTCGCGCTCGGCATGGTGCAGAAGCTGCCCTGCTACAACGGGGGTTGGTTCTTCGGTGCCACCAGCCAGTACATCCATGCCTGCTACTCGGACATTCCCCACCTCTACGCGGGCCGGGGCTTCGCCGACGGGCTGATTCCGTACTTCGACAAGCTCCCTGGCGATATGCAGTACCTGGAGTACCCGGTGCTGACCGGGTTCTTCATGGAGATCGCCTCCTGGGTGACGCCGCACGGCGGGGCGATCCAGGACCGGGAGCAGATCTACTGGCTGGTCAACGCCGGCATGCTGATGGTCTGCGCGGCCGTCATCGCGGTGTGCGTGGCCCGTACCCACCGCCGGCGCCCCTGGGACGGGCTGCTCGTGGCCCTGGCACCGGCCTTCGCCCTGACCGCGACCATCAACTGGGACCTGCTGGCGGTCGCGCTGACGGCCGCCGGGATGCTGCTGTGGTCACGCAGCCGACCGCTGGCGGCCGGCGTCCTGATCGGGCTGGCGACCGCGGCAAAGCTGTACCCGGTGCTGTTGCTGGGCCCGCTGCTGGTGCTGTGCTGGCGTGCGGGCACGTGGCGCGCGTACGGGCGGGCCGTCCTCGGTGCGGTGGTGTCCTGGCTGGTGGTGAACCTGCCGGTGATGCTCGTCCACGACGGGTCCGGGTTCCACATCCGGGAGGGCTGGGCGAAGTTCTACACCTTCAGCCAGGAGCGGCCCATCGACTTCGGTTCGATCTGGTTGCTGATCTCGCAACGCACCGGCAACCCGCTGGAGAATGCCAACCTCTACGCGTCGCTGCTGATGATCCTGGGCTGTGGCGGTCTCGCGCTGCTGACTCTCTACGCACCGCGCCGGCCCCGCTTCGCGCAACTCGCCTTCCTCGTCGTGGCGCTGTTCATCCTCACCAACAAGGTCTACTCGCCGCAGTACGTCCTCTGGCTGGTCCCGCTGGCGGCGTTGGCCCGCCCGCGCTGGCGGGACTTCTTGATCTGGCAGGGGTGCGAGGTCATGTACTTCCTGGGGATCTGGATGTACCTGGCCTACACCGGCAACGGCGACAAGCATCAGGGGCTGCCGCCCGAGGGCTATCAACTGGCCATCGCGCTGCACCTGCTCGGCACGCTCTACCTGTGCGCCGTGGTCGTCCGGGACATCCTGCTGCCGGAGCGCGATGTGGTCCGCAGGGACGGCGACGACGACCCGTCGGGGGGCGTCTTGGACCGGAGGCCCGACGCGTTCGTGCTCGGGCAGACGCACCGCGCGCCGCAGCACGCGGTGCACTTCGAAGGGGCGCCACGGGTGAGCTGGGGCGCCGTACGGGACTGAGCGGGACGCCAAAAAGCGCCGGGGCCCGGTGCAGCGGATCGTTCCGCTGCACCGGGCCCCGGACGTTGGTGGGCGCCGGCCGGTCGGCTCAGCGTTCCACGACGCGGTCGTACTGCGTGGTGGTGTGCCGCAGGTGGGCCACCAACTCCTCGCCCACCTTGGGCTCGGGGGCGTCCCCCGGGACGAACAGGATCGACACCTGCATGTGCGGGGGCTCGGCGAACCAGCGCTGCTTGCCGGCCCAGACGTACGGTGCGAGGTTGCGGTTGACGGTCGCCAGGCCGGCACGAGCCACGCCCTTGGCGCGCGGCATCACACCGTGCAGCGCCTTGGGCGACTCCAGGCCGACGCCGTGCGAGGTGCCACCGGCCACCACGACGAGGTAGCCGTCGGCGGTCGCCTTCTGCTGGCGGTAGCCGAACCGCTCGCCCTTGGCGACGCGGGTGACGTCGAGCACCGAGCCGCGGTACTCGGTGGCCTCGTGGTCGCCGAGCCACAGCCGCGTGCCGATCCGCGCGCGGAAGCGGGTCTGCGGGAACTGCTGCTGGAGGCGGGCGAACTCGTCGGGCTTGAGGTGGCTGACGAACATGGTGTGGAGCGGCAGGCGGTTGGCGCGCAGCGCGTCCATCCACCCGATGACCTCGTCGACCGAGTCGGAGCCGTCGGTGCGGTCCAGCGGGAGGTGGATCGCGAACCCCTCCAGCCGGACGTCCTCGATGGCCGCGGCGAGCTTCGGCAGGTCCTCCGGCTTGACGCCGTGCCGCTTCATGCTGCTCATGACCTCGATGACGACCCGGGCGCCGACCAGCCCGCCCACGCCTTCGACCGAGGAGACCGAGCGGATCGCCCGGTCGGGCAGCGGCACCGGCTCCTCGCCGTGCCGGAACGGGGTCAGGACCAGCAGATCGCCGCTGAAGAAGTCCTTGATCTGGGCTGCTTCGTAGGTCGTGCCGACCGCGAGGATGTCGGAGCCGAGCCGGGTGGCCTCCTCGGCGAGGCGCTCGTGGCCGAAGCCGTAGCCGTTGCCTTTGCAGACCGGGACCAGCCCGGGGAACTGCTGGAGAACGCTCTGTTGATGCGCCCGCCAGCGTGCGGTGTCGACGTAGAGGGTGAGCGCCATGGCCGGCCCGGAACCTTTCTCGTGGCTGGGGTGTGTCAGGAGTGCGGACGGTGCGGTGAAGCGGTCAGCGACGCGACATGTAGATGTCGAGCGCCTTGTGCAGGAGCTTGTTGAGTGGGAAGTCCCACTCACCGAGGTACTCCGCCGCCTGCCCGCCGGTGCCGACCTTGAACTGGATCAGACCGAAGAGGTGGTCGTTCTCGTCCAGCGAGTCGCTGATGCCGCGGAGGTCGTAGACGGAGGCGCCGGCCGCGTAGGAGTCCTGCAGCATGCGCCACTGCATCGCGTTGGAGGGCCGGACCTCGCGGCCGATGTTGTCCGAGGCGCCGTACGAGTACCAGACGTGCCCGCCGACGATGAGCATGGTCGCGGCGGAGAGGTTCACCCCGTTGTGGCGGGCGAAGTAGAGCCGCATGCGGTCGGGGTCCTCGGTGTTGAGGGCGGACCACATGCGCTGGAAGTAGCTGAGCGGACGCGGCCGGAACTGGTCGCGCTTCGCGGTGATCTCGTAGAGCCGCTGCCATTCGGCCAGGTCCTCGTAGCCGCCCTGGACGACCTCGACGCCGGCCTTCTCGGCCTTCTTGATGTTGCGGCGCCACAGCTGGTTGAAGCCCTTGTGGATCTCCTCCAGCGGGCGGTCGGCCAGCGGCACCTGGAAGACGTAGCGGGGCTGCACATCGCCGAAGCCGGCGCCGCCGTCCTCGCCCTGCTGCCAGCCCATGCGGCGCAGGCGGTCGGCGACCTCGAAGGCGCGCGGTTCGATGTGGCTGGCCTCGACGTCCCGCAGCCGCTTGACGTCGGGGTTCTGGATGCCGGCCTTGATCGCGGTGGAGTCCCAGCGGCGGATGATGACCGGCGGGCCCATCTTCACGGAGAAGGCGCCCTGCTGCTTGAGGTGGGCGAGCATCGGCCGCAGCCATTCCTCGAGATTCGGCGCGAACCAGTTGATGACCGGGCCCTCGGGGAGATAGGCCAGGTATCGCTTGATCTTGGGCAGCTGGCGGTACAGGACCAGCCCGGCGCCGACCAGCTCGCCGGACGCGTCGAACCAGCCCAGGCTCTCGGACCGCCACTCGGCCTTCACGTCCGCCCAGGCCGGGACCTGCATGTGGCTCGCCGCGGGCAGGCTCTGGATGTATGCCAGATGCTGCTCTCGACTGATGGTCCTCAGGGTCAGGCTCATGCGGGGCGCTCCTCGGCTGGTGTGTCCCCTTGGTCGGGGCTCCGGCTCTCGCGCCGAAGCCTACTGTGACCGGGGAGCGCCCCGTCTGGGCCGTACGGGACCGGGCCCCGTATGCCGTGGCGTGCGGGTTAGCCGAGGACGCCGCCGAAGAGCCCGCCGTGCGCCAGGCCGATGTAGAAGCCGACGCCCGATGCGCCGAGCCCGATGATCAACAGGAAGCGTTCCGCCGTCGTCGAGGAGATGTACTGGCCCCACAGGCCCGTGCCGATGCCGATCAGGCCCACCCATGAGCTGACCAGGTGCAGGCCGGGAGAGAGCGCGGTGAGGGCGGCAATCGCGCCGAACACCAAGGTCACGACCGCGAGGGTGTTCTCTACGGGATGGGGTTGGCCGTCGCTGTTGAGAATCGCGAGCAGATTCCGTTGGGTCCGTGCTGCCTGTGCCATGCGGCACCTCCACTGACAGGGCGGCGCACTGTAACGCCGCTCACACCCGTTGTGTTCCAGATTGGGGGGTCTGGTGGGCGGATTTCAACCGGAAGCGCGGAGGCAGGTAGTCTGTACGGTCTGCGCCCATGTCTGCCCGGACGCTCCGGCGGGCCGGGCGCGGAACGCATCACGACCCTCCTGCCACGGAACGACCGTGGCCGCTGAGTCCAAAGGAGGTGGGTTCACCATGCGTCACTACGAGGTGATGGTCATCCTCGACCCCGATCTGGAGGAGCGCGCTGTCGCCCCCCTGATCGAGAACTTCCTCTCCGTCGTCCGTGAGGGCAACGGAAAGGTGGAGAAGGTCGACACCTGGGGCCGTCGTCGTCTCTCGTACGAGATCAACAAGAAGCCCGAGGGCATCTACTCCGTCATCGACCTGCAGGCCGAGCCTGCGGTCGTCAAGGAGCTCGACCGTCAGATGAACCTGAACGAGTCGGTTCTTCGGACCAAGGTCCTCCGTCCCGAGACCCACTGAGCGCGTACGCGTCCAGCGGTAACCGGGTTCGAGTAGCAGCAACACCAGGCAGCCAGCAGCACACCCGCCGAGAGGTTCCCCTAATGGCAGGCGAGACCGTCATCACGGTCGTCGGCAATCTTGTCGACGACCCCGAGCTGCGCTTCACCCCGTCCGGTGCGGCGGTCGCGAAGTTCCGCGTCGCGTCCACTCCCCGCACCTTCGACCGCCAGACCAATGAGTGGAAGGACGGCGAGAGCCTGTTCCTGACCTGCTCGGTGTGGCGTCAGGCGGCGGAGAACGTCGCCGAGTCCCTTACGCGGGGCACCCGCGTGATCGTCCAGGGCCGCCTCAAGCAGCGGTCCTACGAGGATCGCGAGGGCGTGAAGCGCACGGTGTACGAGCTCGACGTCGAGGAAGTGGGCGCGAGCCTGCGGAACGCCACGGCGAAGGTCACCAAGACCGGCGGTCGTGGTGGCCAGGGCGGTGGCGGCTTCGGCGGCGGTCAGGGCGGCGGCCAGCAGGGCGGCGGCTGGGGCGGTGGCCCCGGCGGCGGTCAGCAGGGCGGCGGCGCTCCGGCCGACGACCCGTGGGCGACCGGCGGTCCTTCCGGCGGTGGCCAGGGTGGCGGCGGTGGCTGGGGCGGCGGCTCCGGCGGCTCCGGCGGCGGCTACTCGGACGAGCCGCCCTTCTAGGTCCGGGCGACGGGTTCTTCCACCGAGGTTTCACGTGAAACGGCACGTTTCACGTGAAACGAGGTCGGGGAGCCGCCTGGGGCCTGAGGGCGTCAGCACATACTTCTTGAACTCACTGGAGAGAGACAATGGCGAAGCCGCCTGCTCGCAAGCCTAAGAAGAAGGTTTGCGTGTTCTGCAAGGAGAAGATCTCCTACGTCGACTACAAGGACACGAACCTGCTGCGGAAGTTCATCTCCGACCGCGGCAAGATCCGTGCCCGTCGTGTCACCGGCAACTGCACTCAGCACCAGCGTGACGTCGCCACGGCCGTGAAGAACAGCCGTGAGATGGCGCTGCTGCCCTACACGTCCACCGCGCGATAAGGGAAGGGTGACCGACCAATGAAGATCATCCTCACCCACGAGGTCTCCGGCCTCGGCACCGCCGGCGACGTCGTTGACGTCAAGGACGGGTACGCCCGCAACTACCTGGTTCCGCGCGGTTTCGCGATCCGCTGGACCAAGGGTGGCGAGAAGGACGTCGCGCAGATCCGCCGCGGTCGCAAGATCCGCGAGATCGCCACGATCGAGCAGGCCAACGAGGTCAAGGCTCAGCTCGAGGGCGTCAACGTGAAGCTGGCCGTTCGTGCCGGCGACGCGGGCCGTCTGTTCGGCTCCGTCACCCCGGCCGACGTCGCCTCGGCGATCAAGGCCGCCGGTGGTCCGGACGTCGACAAGCGTCGCGTTGAGCTCGGCACGCCGATCAAGACCCTGGGCGCGCACCAGGTCTCGGTGCGTCTGCACGCCGAGGTCGTTGCGAAGCTCGGCGTCGAGGTCATCGCCGCCTGAGCGTAGCTCGCAGCCGAACGCCGAAGGGCCGTACTCCCTCGTGGGGTACGGCCCTTCGCGTTGGGCGGGTGGCCAGGGGCGGGGGTCAGTCCTCGTCCTGGGCGCGCTTGTAGAGATTGGCGATGTCCTCGTCGAAGTAGGCGGCATAGGAGACGTCGTCCTCGTCGCCGCCGCCCTCGTGGCCGCCGAGGACGCCGATGACCGTGCCGGTGTGGCTCTTGGGGTCGTAGTCGGCCAGCCAGGGGCTGCCGCTGGTGCCGCCCTCGAAGTCGGTGCACTGGATGCGCATCTGGGTGTCGCTGAACTTCGTACTGCGGTTCTGGCAGGAGATCGGGGTGTCCCGGCTGGTGGGATAGCCGGTGATCTTGACTTCGTTGTCGAAGCCGCGGTCGATGCCTAGGGTGTTGCCGCCGAGGATGTCCTGGATCTCCTTGCCGTCCTTGGAGTCGAGGCTGAGGAAGGCGACGTCGAGGTCCTCGTCCTGAGACTTGGCCCAGCGGTCGTCGACCACGACCTTGTTGACCTTCCACAGGCCGGTGGGTTCGTCGCCGTTGCGGTAGTCGGGGGCGAAGACCAAGTCGTCCACCGGCTTGCCGGTGTCCGGGTCGAAGGCGCAGTGGGCCGCGGTGATCAGCATGTTCCGGCTCGGGCTCTGCACCACACTGGCGGTGCAGAAGTGGGCGCCGTGGTCGTCCTTCTCGAAGACGGTGCCGATCCGGGCGTTCTCCTCGGTCCTGCGCGGGGTGTAGGCGTTGCCGTCCTGAGGCACGGCGGTGGCCGAGGGCTCCTGGTCCTGGGGGGCGTGGCCGGACTCGCCGGACTTGCCGTAGCCGGTGTGGCCGCCGGTGGTTCTGCTCGGGTGAGTTTCCTCCGCTGCGTAGCCCACCACTGCGGCTGCCCCCACGATGACGAGCGTCAGGGGCAGGATCGATTTCCTGGCAAGCGAGCGCACAAGGTCATTATCTGCACGGGGGCCGGGTTCGGTAGGTGCTTCAGCGGGAGGCTCCGGTCACAATCCACCGTCCGGAGCGAGCGCGCAGCCAAAGCGTCAGCATCCGCACGGTCATCATCAGGGCCATGGCCCACCACAGCGCGACCAGACCGCCGCCCAGCGCCGGTACGGCGAGGGCCGCGGGGGCGAACACGGCCAGGGTCACCACCATGGCCCCGGCGAGGTACGGCCCGTCCCCCGCGCCCATGAGGACCCCGTCGAGGATGAAGACGATGCCGGCGACCGGCTGGGTGACCGCGACGACCAGAAGTGTGAGGAGCAGCGGGTGCCGGACATCGGGATCGGTGGTGAAGAGGGGGATGAACAGTGGCCGGGCGAGCACCACCAGCGCGCCGAGGACGATGCCGGAGACGATGCCCCACTGGACCATCCGGCGACAGGCTGCGCGGGCGCCGCCCCGGTCCCCGGCGCCGAGGTAGCGCCCGATGATGGCCTGGCCGGCGATGGCGATGGCGTCCAGGGCGAAGGACAGGAGCTGCCACAGGGACAGGACGATCTGGTGGGCGGCGACCTCGGCGTCGCCGAGCCGGGCGGCGACCGCGGTGGCGATCATCAGCACCGCACGCAGCGAGAGCGTACGGATCAGCAGGGGGACGCCGGCCTGGGCGCAGGCGCAGATCCCGGCGGCGTCCGGGCGGAGCGAGGCGCCGTGGCGACGGGCGCCGCGGATCACCACGGTGAGGTAGACGGCAGCCATGCCGCACTGGGCGATGACGGTGCCCCAGGCGGAGCCGGCGATGCCGAGTCCGGCGAGGTAGACCAGTCCGGCGTTGAGGGCGGCGTTGGCGGTGAAGCCGCCGATCGCGACGTACAGCGGGGTTCTGGTGTCCTGGAGGCCGCGGAGCACTCCGGTGGCGGCGAGGACGACCAGCATCGCGGGGATGCCGAGCGCGCTGATCCGCAGGTAGGTCGCGGCGTACGGGGCGGCGGCCGGGGAGGCGCCGAAGACGTCGACGAGCCAGGGGGCGGTGGGCAGGACGACGACGATGACGGCTGCGCCGAGCAGCAGGGCGAGCCAGATGCCGTCCATGCCCTGGCGTATCGCCGCGGGGAGGTCACCGGCGCCGACCCGGCGGGCGACCGCCGCGGTGGTGGCGTAGGCGAGGAAGACGAAGACGGAGACGGCGGTTGTGAGGAGGGCGGCGGCGACGCCGAGACCGGCGAGCTGGCGGGTGCCGAGGTGGCCGATGACGGCGCTGTCGACCATGACGAAGAGCGGCTCCGCGACGAGGGAGCCGAAGGCGGGCAGAGCCAGCGCGACGATCTCGCGGTCATGGCGGCGGAGAGCGCGCCGTGGTGTCGCGGGGGCCTGTGTCATGAGGGGCAATCTAATCGTCCACAGGTAATAGATGCAACTGTGTTGTGATCCTTACTTTGCGCTGCGTGGGGGTGTCTTCCGTGTGGCGTTCGCGGCGATCATGAACAGGTTGCCGAAGTTTTTCTCCCCCACAGCCTATGGATGAGAAAAGTGCAGGTCAGAGGGGTGTGGATGGCGTGATTGTGTGCTTGTCCACAGAGGTTTCCCCCAGGCCGTGCACAGGATCCGGGGACTTCTCCACAGCTATGGGCCAGTCATCCACATGGCCTGTGGATAACCAGATTGGCGGACGGTGCGCGCGGGCCTACCGTGGACCGGCGCCCGCCGCCCCGTTCCGGCCATGAGACCTGTCCGAACTCGACGCGCCGTAACCGGAGTCGGGCGTCTCGAATGTCAGGGCTGTGCCGTAGAAAGAACCGCACAGCAAGGTCCGCGTCGCGGACGGGAGGAGGAGCCGGGGTGAGTATTCCCGAGCCCATGGACGACCCCTGGGCGGACTCCGGTCCCAGCGACCTGCTGCCGGCCGCCCGCTCCCGTCGGGGCGATGGAAAGGGCCGGAGCCGGGGGGGCGACCGCCCGGACCGCGACGACGACGGCGGTGGTTCCTGGGCCGGTGGCTTCGAGCGGGTCCCGCCGCAGGATCTCGACGCCGAGCAGTCCGTGCTCGGCGGCATGCTGCTGTCCAAGGACGCCATCGCGGACGTCGTCGAGGTCCTCAAGGGCGAGGACTTCTACCGTCCCGCCCACGAGCTGGTCTTCCAGGCGATCCTCGACCTCTACGCCAAGGGCGAGCCGGCCGACCCGATCACCATCGCGGCCGAGCTCACCAAGCGCGGTGAGATCGCCCGGGTCGGCGGCGCCTCGTATCTGCACACCCTTGTTCAGTCCGTACCGACGGCCGCCAACGCCGAGTACTACGCCGAGATCGTCCACGAGCGGGCCGTGCTCCGCCGCCTCGTCGAGGCCGGCACCCGGATCACGCAGATGGGATACGCCGCCGACGGCGACGTCGACGAGATCGTCAACAAGGCCCAGGCGGAGATCTACGCCGTCACCGAGCAGCGGACCAGCGAGGACTATCTGCCGCTCGGCGACATCATGGAGGGCGCGCTCGACGAGATCGAGGCGATCGGCTCGCGGCAGGGCCAGATGACGGGCGTGCCGACCGGGTTCACCGATCTCGACGCGCTGACCAATGGTCTGCATCCGGGCCAGATGATCGTGATCGCGGCCCGTCCGGCCATGGGTAAGTCGACGCTCGCGCTGGACTTCGCGCGGGCCTGCTCGATCAAGAACAACCTGCCGAGCGTGATCTTCTCGCTCGAAATGGGGCGCAACGAGATCGCGATGCGTCTGCTGTCCGCGGAGGCGCGGGTGGCGCTGCACCACATGCGTTCCGGCAGCATGACCGACGACGACTGGACGCGGCTGGCGCGCCGCATGCCGGACGTCTCGGCGGCCCCGCTCTACATCGACGATTCGCCGAACCTCTCGATGATGGAGATCCGCGCCAAGTGCCGGCGGCTGAAGCAGCGGAACGAGCTGAAGCTGGTCGTCATCGACTACCTCCAGCTGATGCAGTCCGGCGGCTCCAAGCGCGCCGAGAGCCGTCAGCAGGAGGTCTCGGACATGTCCCGTAACCTCAAGCTGCTCGCCAAGGAGCTGGAGCTTCCGGTGATCGCGCTCTCGCAGCTGAACCGTGGTCCCGAGCAGCGTACGGACAAGAAGCCGATGGTCTCCGACCTGCGTGAATCCGGTTCCATCGAGCAGGACGCCGACATGGTCATCCTGTTGCACCGCGAGGACGCCTACGAGAAGGAGTCGCCGCGGGCCGGTGAGGCCGACCTGATCGTGGCGAAGCACCGTAACGGCCCCACGGCGACGATCACCGTGGCGTTCCAGGGCCACTACTCGCGCTTCGTGGACATGGCGCAGACCTGAGCCGAGCGGGGAGCTCCTCGTGGGGAGTACGGGCCTGATCTATTTTTGACCTCGGGGTCAAGAATGGTGCTACTGTGCTGCACATGGGAAGGCCGAAGCAGTTCGATCCGGACGCCGCCGTCGAGCAGGCCATGCAGGTGTTCTGGCGCAAGGGGTACGCCGCCACGACGCCGCAGGACCTCGTCGACGCGCTCGGTATCGGCAAGGGCAGTCTCTACAACGCGTTCGGCAGCAAACACGCGCTGTTCGAGCGGGCGTTGGTGCGCTACCGGGACGGCCAGGCGCAGGCCCTGATCGACCTGCTGGAGCGGTCCGGGCCGGTGAAGGACCGGCTGCGCGACGCGTTGCGCCTTCTCGTGGAGCTGGACCTCGGTGATCCGGACCGACGTGGCTGTCTGGCCGTCAACACCGCGGCGGAGCGCGCGATGACCGACGAGGCCGCGACCGAGCTGGTCCGCCGGATGTTCGACCGGACCGAGGGTGCGTTCCGTGCGCTGATCGAGGAGGGGCAACGGGCGGGTGAGGTCGCGTCCGACCGCGACGCCCGGGCGATCGGGAGCCAGTTGTTGGCGACCGCCGTCGGCCTCCGGCTGCTGGCCCGGGTCGCCGAGGGGCCGGACCGGCTCTCCAGGGTGATCGAAGCGACCATCGACTCCCTCTGACCCGTTGGGACCTCCGGGTTTCCGCGGGTCCCGCGCTGCCCAAATTTTGTACCTACAGTTCAAGAATTGATGTCAGGATCGGAGTGTCATGCAGCTCAACCTCACCGACAAGACCGCCGTCGTCACCGGTGCCAGCCGCGGCATCGGACTGGCCACCGTCCGGGCGCTGATCGACGAGGGGGTGCGGGTCGTCGGAGCGGCCCGCACCCTCACCCCGGAGCTCAAGGAGAGCGGCGCCTTCGCGGTCTCCGCCGACCTGAGCACCGCCGACGGCGTCGCGACCCTGATGGACAGCGCCTTCGCGGAGCTGGGCGGGATCGACCTGCTGGTGAACAACGTCGGCGCCGGGGACGCCGTGGAGCCCGTCGGATTCATGGACACCGACGACGCCCAGTGGGGTGCCGTCTTCGACCTCAATCTGCTGAGCGCGGTCCGCGCCGCCCGCGCCGCGCTGCCCAGCCTGATCGAGCGCCGTGGTGCGATCGTCAACGTCTCCTCCATCAACTCCCGGCTGCCCGCCGCCGGTCCGGTCGCCTACAGCGCGGCCAAGGCGGCCCTGGCCGCGGTCGGGAAGTCGCTGGCCGAGGAGTTCGGGCCGCAGGGCGTGCGCGTCAACACCGTCTCGCCGGGCGTCGTGCGGACGGCCATCTGGGAGGACCCGGAGAGCTTCGGCGGCAAGGTGGCGGCGAACGTCGGCGCGGAACACGCGGCGTTCCTCCGGCAGCTCCCGGAGGCGTTCGGGATCACCAGCGGGCGGATCACCGAACCGCGGGAGGTGGCGGCGCTGATCACCTTCCTGCTCTCCGACGTGGCCGGGAACATCACGGGCGCGGACTACGTCATCGACGGTGGCACGATCAAGACGCTCTGACGCGGAGGCGAGAGGGACGGACCAGGCGGCGCTCGACCGGCTGCTGGCGCGGCCGGGGCGGGCCAGGACGGCGCGCCGGGACGCGGCCGGCCGCAGACCGCGGCCGGTTTGACCTTCAGGTTGGTCGAAGCCCCAGAATCGCCGCCATGGACGACGACGGGGAACTCCTGGGCATCGGCGCGTTCGCCCGGCGGGTGGGGCTGACGCCGAGCGCGCTGCGCTTCTACGACGACTGCGGGGTGCTGCGGCCGGACCGGGTGGACGCCGCCACGGGGTACCGGCGCTATGCGGCCCGGCAGATGGCGCGGGCGGCACGGCTGCGGCAACTGCGGGCGGCGGGGCTGCCGTTGGTGGACGTCGAGACCGTGCTCGACGGTCCCGAGGACGCGGCCCGGAACGTGCTGCGGGCCCACCTGGAGCGGACCCGCCGGGCGGCAGACGAGGCGCGGGCCGTGGTGGAGGGCTTTCTGAGCGGGACGCCCGGGGAGCCGGCGTCTCGCGGCGGCGCGGCGCGGGCTCGGGTGGACGGGCCGGAACTCGCCAGCGCGGTGCGGCAGGTGGCGCCCGCGGCGGCGGTCGGCACGGCGGCGGAGGAGTTCCCGGTGTTGGGGTCCGTTCTGCTCGAACTCGCCGAGGGAGAGGTGCGGTTGGTGGCCACCGACCGCTATCGGCTGGCGGTGCGCGGGCTGCGGCCGGAGGTCTTCGAGGGCGGACCGTGGCGGGTGCTGATCGCGGTGGATGCCGCGCGCCGGATGGCGGAGTGGGCGGTGCGGCAGCGGGCGGTCGAGGTGGAGTGCCCGGCCGTGGTGGACGCTTCCGGTATCGCGCGGGTGCGGCTGTGGAGCGGGGCGGAGCCCTGGGAGCCGGGGGCCCCGGGCACGGGGGCCGCCGGAGTGGGCGAGCCGGGGGAGTTCCCGGACTACCGGCTGATGTTGACGGGGCTGGCCGATGCGCGGCACCGGGTGATCGTGGACCGGGCAGGACTGCGGGACGCGGTGGCGGACCGGGGTGGGGCGGTGGTGTCGCTGGCGTTCGGGGCGGTCATGGTGCCGGATGCGGAGGGCGCCACGCACGGGGCGCTGGAGGTGTCGGGTGGGGAGTCCGACGCGGTCCGGCTGCCCGCGGTCCGTACCGGGTCCGGGCTGCGGATCTCCTTCGACCCGGCGGTCCTGGTGCCGGTGCTGGAGGCCGGGGTGGGGCCCGATGTGTTGCTGGAGATCGCGTCGGAGGACCAACCCGTCGTCGTCCGGTCCGCGGACCAGGGGAGTTTCACAGCGATGGTGATGCCGGTGCGGGGCCGTTGAGGGAGGGCGGCCGAGGGGCGGCGGTCGGAGCGGGACGGTGCGGAAACGGAGACGGTACGGGCCCGGGACGGCGGGTGCGACCCGGGGTCGAGGGAGGAAGTGGGCGGATGGATCCGGAACTGCCGGTGGTGCGGCTGTGTGTGGCGGGCATGCAGGCCGAGGCGGAGGGGCGGGCGGAGGTGGCGCGGGCTCTCTTCCAACAGGCGTGGGACGGTGCCCGCGACGACTACGAGGCATGCATCGCCGCGCACTATCTCGCGCGGCATCAGGGCTCGCCCGCGGAGACGCTGCGCTGGAACCAGGAGTGCCTGGACCGTGCCGACCGGGTCGGCGACGCGCGGGTACGGGACTTCTATCCGTCGCTGTACGTGAACATGGGGAACGCGCATCGGGAACTCGGTCGACTCGCCGTGGCCCACTGGTACTTCGTGCGGGCGGCGGAGCGGGCGGCCGATGCGCCCGAGGGGCAGTACGGCGACTGGAACCGCTTCGCGATCGCGGAGGGACTGCGGGACACCGCGGACGCGGTGGCTGCCGAAGGGGACGAGGAGGCCGGTGCGCGAGGGGGCGTCGCGGAGGGCGTCGAGCGGCCGGTCCGGGAGCTGTTCTTGCGGTGGTGCGAGCGAGGCGACCTGAAGGCGCTGGGGCTGACGCTCCCGGCGTATCTGGGATATCTGGGGACGGACGAGGACCGGGTACGTCTGCGGAGTGCGCTGCACATGGTGCACGCGGCGCGCTGGCTTCCCGCGGACGAACAGAGCCTGCTGGAGGAGGCGATGGGGGCCTTCGCCGTGCGATGACGCGTGGAGGTTTCACGTGAAACGGCGGGGCCGCGGCGTGCCGATGTTTCACGTGAAACGGCGGCCCGGTGACGCGTGGCTGTTTCACGTGAAACGGAGAGGTGCCGGGGGCGGCGGTCAGGGCAGGATGGCGGCGCGGTGGGTAGTAGCTCGCCGCCGGCGCGGGCCCGCTGAGCCGGTCCTGCTGGGTGAGAAGTCTTGTTGAGGAGCGTCATGACGGTGGTGGAATCCGCGCAGTCGCAGGAGCCCGAGTCGCGTGAGGGAGAGGCGCGTGAGGTGGTCCCGCGCGGCGGTGCCATCGTCGATTCGGCCGAGGCGTATGCGGAGTTGATGCCGCAGACGCGGCGGGCGTTGCTGCGACGGCTGGCGATCGCGCAGGCCGAGGGGCGGGCGCCGTCGATGATGGGTGCGGTGGTCCGTGGCGGCCAGGTGGTCTGGACGGGTGCCCGGAGTGCGGTGGACGGTGAGGTGCCGCACGGCGATGTGCAGTACCGGATCGGCTCGCTGACCAAGAACTTCGTGGCTGTGCTCGTGCTCCGGCTGGGGGACGAGGGACTGTTGCGGCTGGACGACACCATCGGGACCCATCTGAAGGACGTCCCGGTGCCCGAGGCAACGATCGCCCAACTCCTGTCGCACAGCGCGGGATTGGCGGCCGAATCCCGTGGTCCGTGGTGGGAGCGGACCGCCGGAGAACTGCGGCCCGAGCCCGCCGATCTGTTCGGCGAGCGGCCGCGGCTGCATCCGGCGGGGCGGCGGCACCACTACTCCAACCCCGGCTACGCCGTGCTCGGGGCGCTGGTCGAGCGGCTGCGGGACGGGACGCCGTGGGGCGAGGTGCTGCGCCGTGAGGTGCTGGAGCCGCTGGGGATGGCCCGTACGACGCTCCGGCCGGAGATGCCGCATGCGGGCGGCTGGGCGGTCCACCCCTGGGCCGATGTGATGCTGCCGGAGCCGGCGCACGACACCGGGCTGATGGGCCCGGCCGGGCAGTTGTGGTCGACGGCCGAGGACCTGTGCCGGTGGGCGGCGTTCCTGTTGCGGGGCGACGAGCGGGTGCTGAGCGCGGCGAGCCTGGCCGAGATGCGGACCCCCGCGGTGCCGCCGGAGGGCGACGACTGGGACGCGGGCTACGGCCTGGGTACCCAGCTCGTCCGGCGGAGCGGGCGCCGGTTGGCCGGGCACACCGGGTCGATGCCGGGGTTCCTGGCGGTGCTGTGGGTCGATCCGGAAGAGGACACCGCGGCGCTCGCGCTGGCGAACTGCACCTCGGGCATCCCGATCGGCACGGTGGCGGCCGACCTCCTGAAGATCGTCGCGCACCACGAACCGCGGATCCCGGAGCCGTGGCGCCCGCTGCCGGGCGCGGTGGACGAGGACCTGCTGGCCCTGACCGGGCCCTGGTACTGGGGCGCGAACCCGTTCGCGCTGCGGCTGACGGGTTCCCACGGACTGGAGTTGGTCACGCTCTCCGGTGTGGGGCGCACCTCGCGCTTCCGCGCCGAGGCCGACGGCGCCTGGACCGGACTGGACGGCTACTACGCGGGCGAGACGCTGCGGGCGGTGCGGGCACCGGACGGTACGGTCACCCACCTCGACCTGGGGACCTTCGTCTTCACGCGTGGACCCTACGAGCCCGCCGGGCCGGTGCCGGGTGGCGTGGACCCCGAAGGCTGGCGGGGCGTCTGACCCGGCGAGGAGTGCGGAGCGGGTGCGGGGCCGGGCGGCCGGTTCCGCGCCGCGGGTGAGCCGAGGGTCCCGGGCTGCGGCCCGGGCCCGTACGGCGGGCACTCTCCGGGCGGACGTACAGTCGAGCGAGATGTCAGGAGCCGCCGCAGTGCGCGGCTCGCTACCGCTGGAAGGCCACTGTGACTGCCGTGACTGCGAATGTCGACGCCCCGGTCCTGCTCGATCTGCCTCCGCTCGACGCCGCCCGTTTCGCGCGGATCGAGGACAAGGTCGCGGCGCTGATGCGCACCCGCTGCGATGTCGTCGCGACACAGGGCGAGGCGCTGCTGCCCCTGGAGGCGTGCATCCGCTCGGCCGTGCGGCCCGGCAGCACCGCCCTCAACATCATCACCGGCCCCTACGGCGAGACCTTCGGCGGCTGGCTGCGCTCCTGTGGCGCCGAGGTGGTCACCCTCAGCGCGCCCTTCACCGGCGCGGTCACCGCCGAGCAGGTGGCGGACGCCCTGCGGGAGCGCCCCGAGATCGACTTCGTGAGCCTGGTGCACGCCGAGGCGGCGACCGGCAACACCAACCCCGTCGCCGAGATCGGTGCGGTGGTGCGTGAGCACGGGGCCCTGCTGATGCTCGACGCGGTCGCCTCGGTGGGTGCCGAGCCGCTGCTCACCGACGAGTGGGGAGTGGATCTGTGTGTGATCGGTGGTCAGAAGGCGCTGGCCGGGCCGGCCGGGGTCTCCGCGGTGTCGGTCAGCGCCCGCGCCTGGGAGCGCATCGCGGCCAATGAGCAGGCGCCGCGCCGTTCGTACCTCTCGCTGCTGGACTGGAAGGAGCGCTGGATCGACGCCGGGCGCACCGCCCTTCCGCACGCCCCGGCGCAGCTGGAGATGCTGGCGCTGGAGCAGGCCGTGGACCGGATCGAGGCGGAAGGGCTGGACCGTGTCATCGCCCGTCACCGGGCCGCTGCCGCGGCCGTCCGGGCGGGTGTCGCGGTGCTCGGCGGGCCGGTGCCCTATGTGATCCGGGACGAGCACGCGGCGCCGGCCGCCACCACGCTCCGCACGCCGGCAGGGGTGGACGCCCGTGAGGTGGTCGCCGCCGCGGTCGCCGCCGACGGCGCGGTTCCGGTGCAGGCCGCCGCCGGTGCCCTGGCGGCGGAGATGATCCGGGTGAACCACTACGGGCAGGCCGCGGACCGCGCGGTGGTGCTTGCCTCGTTGGCGGCGCTGGCGGCCGGCCTGCGGGCGCTGGGGCTGGAGGTCGACGAGGACGCGGCGGCCGGCGCGGCCGGCGTGGCATGGGACGAGGTCATCGCCGCGGCCTGAGCCGTACTGACTGCTGACTGCTGACTCGTCGGGCGTCTTCTCGGCCGTCGGACGCGCCCTCGACAGGAGGGCCCCGGGTGTGGTCTGTTTCACGTGAAACAGACCACACCCTTTTTGCTGCCCGTGCCCGTGCCCGTGCCCACCGCTCGTGCTCCGCGCCCCGTGCTCCGCGCCCAGCTCCAGGCCCCCAGCCCAGCTCTCGGCCACCAGCTCGTCGTCTCCGGTCTCGTCGTCTCCGTCTCGTCATCCCGCGCCGCTGCCTCCGCTGCCTCCGCCGACTCCGCAGCCTTCACCTCGTCTCCGCGTCGCGGCAGCTGCCTCCTCTTCCCTCGCCCCAAGCCCGGTCCCGGCCCGGTCGTCCTTCCTCCGCGTGCCGATCCGCACGCATGTTTTAACGCCCTCGTAGAATCGGAACGCTCAGCCCGGTTGTCCCTCCGGGTGTGGAATGCGGAGGAGCAGGGTGGTTTCAGGAGGCGTGCGGAGTGCGGACGGCCGACCGGTGGTCGCTCGCGCGGATGCGCGGCGGAATCGTGCGCTGGTGCTCCAGGCGGCCCGATCCGCCTTCGAGGAACGGGGGTTGGCGGTCCCGCTCGACGAGATCGCCCGACGTGCCGGGGTCGGTGCGGGGACCGTCTACCGCCACTTCCCCTCCAAGGAAGCCCTGTTCAGGGAAGCGGTCAGGGACCGGATGTGGCTGTTCGCCGATGCCGCGGGGGACTTGGTCGACGCGGACGACCCCGGCGGGGTGTTCTTCCGCTTCCTGGCGTCGGTGGTGCGGCTGGCCGCCCCGAACCGGGCGCTGTGCGAGGTGCTGGAGGCGGCCGGAGAGGGCGGCCCGGCACCGGCGGACGAGGGGCCGGCGGGTCCGGATCTGGAGTTCCTGGTGGCCCTCGGCGTGCTGCTGTCCAGGGCCCAACAGGCGGGCGCGGTACGTGCGGACGTCGATCTGGACGACGTCCGCACGCTGCTGGCCGGGTGTCTGGCGATGGAGCGCCGGCGGTCGGTCGGGCGGGGCCCGGCGGGGCGGGACCCAGCGCCCGGCGCGGCGCCGATGGGCCGGATGACGGCGCTGATGCTCGACGGGCTGCGCGCCGACCGGTCCGTAACGGAACTGCCGGTCGCCGCGCCGATTCGTCACGAAACCCGGTGTCCGGTGTGTGGTGCGCCGCTCGTGGCGGCGCGCACCGGGCGGCCCGCGCGGTACTGCGGCGGGGCCTGTCGGCAGAAGGCCCACCGGGCGCGGGCGCGTCGTACCGCTCCCCCGGACCGCGGCTGACCGCCTTCCGGCCGGTCAGAGCTGGCGCTTGAAGCCCAGGTGGGACGCCTCGAAGCCGAGGCGCTCGTAGAAGCGGTGCGCGTCGAGGCGGGTGGCGTCGGAGGTGAGCTGGACGAGCTGGCAGCCGAGGCGGCGGGACTCCGCGACCGCCCACTCGACGAGCTCGGTGCCCAGGCCGGAGCCGCGCTCGTCGGCGTGGATCCGTACCGCTTCGATGATCGTGCGGGTGGCGCCGCGCCGGGAGAGGCCGGGGATCACGGTGAGCTGGAGCGTGCCGATCACGCGACCGTCCCGCTCGGCGACGACCAGGTGCTGTTTCGGGTCGGCGTCCAGCGTGGCGAACGCGGTGCGGTAGGGCGCGAGGTCGTCGGGGGACTCGCGGCTGGCGCCCAGGGGGTCGTCGGCGAGCATCGCGACGATGGCCGGCAGGTCGGCTTCGGTGGCGCGTCGTATCTCAAGATCGCTCATGAACGTGACCCTATGCCGCGGCTCCGGGCCGGCCCAGGGTGTCGGCGGGTGCTGCCCGACATCCTGGCGGGTTTGGAGTGTTCTGCCCCGTTACGCGGAGGCGCCCAGCGTCTCGACCGCCGTCACCAGAGGCGCCAGCTCGGGGCGCTGCGCGGCGTCCTGGAGGGACTCGCGCAGGGCGGTGTCGTGGGTGGGGCGGGCCTCTTCGAGGAGGCGCAGCCCGTCGGGCGTGACGTTGGTGTAGATGCCGCGCCGGTCGTCGGGGCACAGGTAGCGGGAGAGCAGCCCGCGCTCCTCCAGCCGGGTGACCAGTCGGGTGGTGGCGCTCTGGCTGAGCACGACCGAGTCGGCGACCTGGTGCATCCGCAGGTGGCCGCCCGGTCCGTCGTGCTGCTCGCTGAGGACGTTGAGGACCGAGAACTCCCGGACGCTGAGGCCGTGCCGGGCCTGGAGGGCCCGCTCGATGTGCGACTCGATGCGGCCGTGCAGGGCGGAGAGCGCGCACCAGCCCTGGGCGAGGCCCCCGGAGGCCGTGCCCTGCGTCGTCGTGGCCGTCTCCCGTGTCCGCTGCGCCATCGCAGACCTCCTCATCCGTCGTGGGACCAGGATATGGCACATCTGAAATATCAGGCGCTTGCAAGTAAAGTCGTCTGCAATTATTGTGAACGCTGGTTTGAGATGGGTGCAATCAATTGGAAGGATCCGTCATGCCTCTCGCTCTCCTGGCGCTCGCCATCGGCGCCTTCGGGATCGGCACGACCGAGTTCGCGGTCATGGGCCTGCTGCCCGACATGGCGGCCGACTTCGGCGTCTCCATCCCGCTCGCCGGCTACGCGACCACCGTCTACGCCCTCGGGGTGGTGGTCGGCGCGCCCCTGATGACCGTGCTCGGCACCCGCTTCACCCGGAAGCAGATGCTGATGCTGCTGATGGGCCTGTTCGTCGTGGGCAACCTGCTCACCGGTCTCGCGCCCACCTTCGGGCTGGTGCTCGCCGGCCGGGTCGTCGCGGCGTTCACGCACGGCGCGTTCTTCGGCATCGGCTCGCTGGTGGCCGCCGACCTCGTCGCCCCCGAGAAGCGGGCCGCCGCGATCTCGCTGATGTTCAGCGGCCTGACCGTGGCCAACGTCGTGGGCGTGCCCGCCGGCACCCTGCTCAGCCAGCAGTTCGGCTGGCGCACCACCTTCTACGCGATCGCCGCGTTCGGGGTGCTGGGGCTGCTGGGCATCGTCAAGCTGGTCCCGGCGCAGGGGGTCAGGGCGGCCGCCCGGATCGGCAGCGAGCTGGCGGTCTTCCGCAACCCGCAGGTCGGCCTGGCGATGCTGATGACCGTGCTCGGTTTCGGCGGGGTCTTCGCGGCCATCACCTACCTCGCCTCGATGATGACCGAGGTCACCGGCTTCGCACCGTCCTCCGTGATCTGGCTGATCGCGGTCTTCGGCCTCGGGATGGTCGGGGGCAACCTCGTCTCCGGCCGGTTCACCGACCGCGCCATGATGCCGATGCTGTACGCGTCCCTGACCGGGCTGGCGGTGGTGCTGGCCGGGTTCACCTACACCGCGCACTACAAGATCGCTGCGCTCGTCACCGTCGGGCTGATCGGTTTCTTCGGCTTCGCGACCGTGCCGCCGCTCCAGAAGCGGGTGCTCGACCACGCGGCCGCCGCCCCCACCCTGGCCTCGGCCGGCAACATCGCGGCCTTCAACTTCGGCAACGCGCTGGCCGCGTGGCTCGGTGGCCTGGTGATCTCGGCCGGGCTGGGCCTGACCGCGACCAACTGGGTGGGCGCGCTGATGGCCGTCGCGGCGCTGGGCGTGGCGGTGCTGGCCTCCTCCCTGGAGCGCCGGCAGCGGGGCGGTGGACGGGTGGTGGCCGGGGGCGGCCCGGCCGTGACCGTCGACGAGACCGTTCCGGCGGCGCGGAGCTGAGGGTTCCGGTCGCCCGACCCGGTGGGCCGCACCGCAGCGGCCCGCCACCAGGGCCGCTCAGGACGGGGCGCCCGCCCGCTCCCGGTTCCCGGCCGACCGTGCCCCGCGCGGTCGGCCGCCGCGTCGGGTGCGTCCCCACGGCTTGAGGACGGAGACCGCGGTGAGGAAGAGGTAGAGCGCGGAGGCGACCGCCGGTGCGACCAGGACGCCGGGATCGGGCGCCGGACGGCCGGTGGCGGCCGCCGCGGCGAGGCCGGCGATGCCGGGACGGAGCGCGAGCAGCGTCAGCCCGACGGCCAGCAGCGTCGACCAGAACTTGGTGAGGACCCAGCGGTACCGGGCCAGTCCCCAGTGGGTACCGAGGGAGAGCGCGACACCGCTGGCCAGTGAGGCCGCCGCCACCGGGAGCACCAGGAAGTCCGTGAGGACCCCCATCGCCCGGTAGGCGGCCACGGCGGTCTCCGCGGAGCCGGCCGTGAAGCCGGCGAGGCCGAGGGTGAGGAGTCCGGTGGTGAGCCCCAGCCAGCTGACGGACACGGCGACGTGGACGACGAGGAGGGCCCGGCGGACGGGCCGGCTGAGCTGCATGCCTCCACAGTGGCGGGCGGCGCCCGGCCGGGCATCTGACGACGGGAGTATCCGCGCGTACGCGGCGGCGAGTACGGGCCGCGGAGAACCGCCGCCCACTTGTTTCCCGCCCGCCCCACCGGGCCCAGGGGACAGGCCCTAGGCTCCGCTCATGAGCAAGCTGCATCTGTTCGACATGGACGGAACCCTGCTCCATGGCTCCGCGGCCGCCGTCGAGATCTCCCGGCAGCTGGGGCTGGACCGGGAGATCGCCGAGTTGGAACGGGCCTTCGCGGCCGGAGAGCTGACCCCGGCCGGCTTCGCGCAGCGGGCCTGCGTGCTCTGGGCCGCCGCCGACCTGACCGACGATCAGGTGCAGGCGGCCTTCGAGGGCGCGCCGTGGATGGACGGCATCCGGGACGTGTGGGTCGACATCCGGGCGCGCGGCGAGAGATGTGCCGTGATTTCTCTCTCGCCGGGATTCTTCGTCGAACGGCTGCTGGCGTGGGGTGTCGACACCGCGCACGGCTCCCGATGGCCCGCGGTGCCGCTCCGCAAACCGCTGGAACCGTCCGGCATCCTCTCGTCGTCGGCGAAGGTGCGGATCACGGACGACCTCTGTGCGCGGTACGGGCTGACCCGGGGCGACTGCGTGGCGTACGGCGACTCCATGTCGGACGCCGAACTCTTCGCGGTGGTAACGGAGTCGGTGGCGGTGAATGCGGATCACCATGTCAGTGACCTGGCCACATATGCGTACACGGGACGTGATCTGCGTGAGGCTTACGAACTGGTGCGTACCGGCGAGTAATTCGGTGGACCACGTGCTTTCCCCGGTGGATTCGTCCGCTGTGGGCACGGAAATTGCGGTCTGTGGGGAGGATCACCGCTATTGGCGGGGCCGCGCCGAGTGTTCCCAGATCGAGGCTTGTGGTTTCAACTACTGCCGGTATGGTCGAGTCCGGCTTGGCGGGGGTGAGGATCTCCGTGGGCTCGTGGACAGCCGGGCAAAGCGCGTCAGCCTAGCGGGGAAGCGGCCCGTGGTACCCGGACTTCCCGCTGTTCGTCCGGTGTCGTGGGGCTGGGTGGCATGCTGACGGGATGGCATCTGCACCACTTGTCGCAAGGAAGTGAGACGTGTCCGCTTTAAGGGATGTTGCCGGAATCGCTTGAGTCGATTAAGAATTCCGGGCAGGACGGGGGAATTGCGGGCAGTTCCGGTCAGTGGAACGGCAAAGACAACCGAAAGACGTTCGAGGCGAGGCAGACCATGGACGCTCCGACCACCACGTCGGCCGATAGCGGCTCTTCTGGCGGCAGCAGTGGCGATTGGGGTTGGTTCACTCCGCCGGCGAAAAAATCTTCCGGAGATCAACAGGCCCGGAACGACAACCAGGACGGGCGGCAAGCGTCACGGGGCGACCATGACGAGCCGGGCGAACGCGCCGAAAGGGAACGGATACCCAGCCGTCCAGTCAACCCGATACGGCCGGTGGGCACCGCCGCCGAGCGGGAGACCGAGCCGGAGCCGCAGTGGGTGCCGCGACAGGGTCCGCAGCCGGGGTGGGATACGGGACAGCAGCCCGGCCCCGCCGCCACCGCCGCTCCCGTCGAGCGGCCCGAGCCCGCCGCCCCGCGCCCCGCGGCCGAGCCGGAACCGGTGCACGAGCCCGCCGCGCGGACCCCGTTCGACGCCTTCGGCTTCGTCGACCCGCGCACCTCGGCGGCCGGCTCCGCTGCTCCTGCTCCGGTGGCCCCTCCGGCCTACGCGGCTCCTGCGGCCCCTCTGGCCCACGCGGCTCCGGTGGCCCCTCCGGCCCCGTCTGCCCCCGCTGCTCCTTCCGGGCCCCCTGCTCCCCCCGCGCCCTCGGTCCCTGAGGGCTCTGCGGCCCCCGCCGCTTCGTCCGCCCCCGCGGCCTCCCCCGCGCCGTCCGCACCTCCGGCACCCCCCGCCGCGGAACCCTCCCTGGCCACGTTGCAGGCCACCGGCTCGTCCGACGCGGGGGCCTCTCCCGACGCGGTCCTCATCCGCCGCACCATGGCCGAGATCGAGCCCGTGGCCGACAAGGTCACCTCGTACTTCTACGCGCTGTTGTTCGTCCAGCACCCCGATCTGCGGGCGCTGTTCCCCGCCTCGATGGACGCCCAGCGCGACCGGCTCTTCAAGGCGCTGCTCACCGCCGCCCAGCACGTCGACAACGCCGAGGTGCTCACCCAGTACCTCTCGCAACTCGGCCGCGGGCACCGCAAGTACGGCACCCAGCCCGACCACTACCCGGCGGTCGGCGAGTGCCTGTTGAGCGCGCTGTCCCGTTATGCCACGGCCAGCTGGAGCCGGGAGACCGAGGACGCGTGGGTGCGCGCGTACACCGCGATCTCCCAGATCATGATCGACGCGGCGGCCGAGAACGAGGCCGTCGCCCCGGCCTGGTGGCAGGCCGAGGTCGTCGCGCACGAGCTGCGCACCCCCGACACCGCGGTGGTGACGGTCCGCCCGGACCAGCCGTACCCGTTCCGCGCCGGGCAGTACACCAGCCTGGAGACCCCCTGGTGGCCGCGGGTCTGGCGGCACTACTCCTTCGCCTCGGCGCCGCGCTCCGACGGCCTGCTCTCGTTCCATGTGAAGGCGGTGCCGGCCGGCTGGGTCTCCAACGCGCTGGTGCACCGCGCCCGGCCCGGCGACGTCCTGCGGCTCGGCGGGCCGGCCGGCTCGATGACCGTGGACCACTCCACCGGCAACGGCCTGCTGTGCGTCGGCGGTGGCACCGGCATCGCACCCATCAAGGCACTGATCGAGGACATCGCGGGCCACGGTTCCCGGCGCACGGTGGACGTCTTCTACGGGGCGCGCAGCGACCACGAGCTCTACGACATCGACACCATGCTGCGGCTGGAGCAGACCCACCCCTGGCTGACCGTCCGCCCGGTCGTCGCCATCGGGCCGGGCACCCGGGGCGGCCCCGCCACGGTCACCGGCCAACTCCCCGACGCGGTCCGGAAGTACGGCCCGTACCGGGAATACGACGCGTACCTTTCGGGTCCGCCGGGACTGATCCGCAGCGGTGTGGAGGCACTGGTGGGGGTCGGCGTCCGGGCCGAGCGGATACGGCACGACTCCATCGAAGAGCTGGTATCGACGGGAGACTGAGATCTTGGCAGTTGACGGGGAACACGGCCGGGCGAAGGAGGGACGGGGTCTTCGCCTGCCGGTGGAGCGGCCCGGGAGCGATGGTGAGCACCTGGTGCAGCAGAGACTCGGGACGACCGCGCGTGCCGACCGCTTCTACGCGGACCAGGTCCTGGACCACCTCAACGTGCGGATGCGGGAGTTCATCGCCCGCCAGGAGATGTTCTTCCTGGCCACGGCGGATCGGCACGGCGAGTGCGACTCCACCTTCCGCGCCGGGCCGCCCGGGTTCGTGCAGGTGCTGGACGACCGGCTGCTGGCGTACCCGGAGTACCGCGGCAACGGCGTGATGGCCTCCATCGGCAACATCTCGGAGAACCCGAGACTGGCCATCCTCATGATCGACTTCACCCGCGACCGGATCGGGCTGCACGTCAACGGCCGGGCCCGGGTCGTGCTCGACGAGGAGATGCGGGCCTGCTACCCGGGCCTGCCGGTGGACCCGGTCCCCGGGCGGCGGGCGCAGCTGTGGGTGACGGTCGAGGTCGAGGAGGCGTACATCCACTGCGCCAAGCACATTCCGCATCTGCAGAAGGTCCCGGCGAAGGAGCGCGGCGCCCGGGCCTGGGGCACCGACGACGTCAGGCGCAAGGGTGGCGACTTCTTCGGGGCCGCCGCCGAGGCGGAGCGGCGGCCGCTGTTCCGGCGTCCGCAGCGCGTCAACGAGCATCTGCGCGGCGGGCTGCACGAGGACGCACCGGAGCACGGGTACGGGGCCGAACCGGCGGCCCTGCCCGGCCCGCGGAGCCCCCTGCGGGACGGCCTGGCCGCGGAGCTGAACGGGGAGTTCCTCGACCGGGTCGAGCAGGTGCTGGCGCGCGCCCAGCCGCGCCGCCCCGCCGAGGACGCCCCGGAGTTCCGCGGCTGGTTCGACCGGCGCGACGGCTGACCCATCGGACAGGCCCTAGCCCAGATCGGGGGCGTGCATCGCGCGCACGCCCTCGATGTTGCCGTCCAGGTAGTGCCGCAGGGACAGCGGGACGACCTCGACCGAGGCGATCCCGACCCGGGTGAAGGGCACCCGCACGATCTCGTACTCGCCACACGGCTCCTCGACCTCGGGGCCGTGCCGGCGGGACGGATCCATCGAGTCCAGCCGGCAGACGAAGAAGTGCTGCACCTTGACGCCGTCCACGCCGCCGTCGGTGATGTGCTCGACGGTGTCGACGAAGACCGGCACCACATCGGTGACCTTGGCGCCCAGCTCCTCGTCCAGTTCGCGGTGGAGGGCCTCGATGACCGTGGCGTCCCCGGGCTCCACGCCGCCGCCCGGAGTGATCCAGTACGGGGCTCGACCCGGCTTGGTGCGCTTGATCAGTACGAGATCCGCTCCGTCGAGCAGAATCGCGCGGGCGGTGCGTTTGACGACTGGCCGTACGGTCATAGGGGACAGATGCCGCAGTCGCAGCCTGGTGAAACCCCTGTCCCAGCGCTTACGTCACCAGTCCGCCGCGGTGCGCAGCAGCCACTCGTGCGCCCGCGCGATGTGCGGTAGCCCCAGCGTCCCGGTCCGTACGGCCAGGAAGTAGGTGCGCAGCGGGGGCACCGGCGGGTCGAGGAGGGCGACCACCGCGCCGCTGGCCAGCGCCTCGGTGCACAGATAGCGGGGCAGGACGGCCAGTCCCGCGCCCGCCGTGACGCAGGACAGCACCGCCCGCAGGTCGCCGGCGACGACCGCGGCAGAGGCGGTGGGCTTGGCGTCGAAGACGGCGGCCCAGTAGCGGGCGATCAGCGGCAGACTCTCGTGGACCTCGACCAGCGGGACCGGGTCCAGTGCACGGACGCCGCGGGTCTCCAGGACGCCAGGGTCGCCCAGCCGGGCCGCCCAGTGGGGCGCGGCGACCAGCACGTGTTCCTCGTCGCACAGCGGGGTGGCGGTGAGCAGCCCGCCGCGCGGCCGGGTGGTGGTGACCGTCAGGTCGTGGTGGCCGGCGGCCAGGCCGTTCAGCAGCTCGTCGGCGTCGCCGAAGGCTGTGCGTATGGACAGGCCCTGGGTGATGAGCGGGCTCAGGGCGGGTAACGCGCGCTCGGCAGTGAACTCCGGTGGTCCGCCGAGGTGGAGCGTGCGGGTGGGGGAGTCCTGGTCCAGCCCGGCCTCGGTGATCTCGGTGAGGGCGTCGAGGTGCGGCGCGGCCTTGTGGGCGAGTTCGTCGCCGAAGGTGGTGGCGGTGACGCCACGGGCGCAGCGGACGAAGAGCGGGCGGCCCAACCGGCGTTCCAGCGTACGTATTTGGCTGGTCACCGCGGGCTGGGAGAGTCCGAGCAGCGCGGCGGCCCGGGTGAACGAGCCGGCCCGGTGGACCGTCACGAAGGTACGCAGCAGTGCCAGATCCATCGCGTACCTCCTGCGCCCCTCGGAAGCCTGGTCGCGGGCCAACTATAAATTTGTCGATAGGGCTGTGTCGCTAGCGTGATTGGACACTGACGCTCAGTCAACTAGCCTTGTTGAAGCGGTTCGTTTCACGTGAAACATCGGTCTGTGAGACGTCCGGACCGGGCTCACGGAACCGCCGGCCGGCAGGGTGACGAGGGGGGATACCCTGCCGGCCGTTCTAAGTGGGGTGCTGACCTGCACTTTCGTCTTCTCCAGTGACTTCCAGATCAGCGCTGGGGAGTCTGTGGGGAGTATCAGCACGCGGGGAGCGCCCGGCTTTGTCGCGCCGAGCAGGGCGTCGATGGCGGCCACGCCCTTGCTGCCAGCATCGGGGATGAAGTGGGCGTAGTACTCCAGCGTGATCGTTGAGGTCTCGTGGCCGAGCCAAACGGAGAGGGTGACGATCGACTCGCCGGCGTGGAGCACCTTGGAGGCGTAGGTGTGCCGCAAAGCGTGGAAGCCGTACTTGCGGGTGTGGGGGAACTGCCGCCGCTTGGTGCCGGGCGGCGGCGTGGAGATCACTCCCGCGGCCACGAGCGCGGGCTTCCAGACGTAGCTGTTCCAGTCCTTGTAGTTGATCGCCTTGCCCGCGGTGGTGGTCATCAGGAGCCGATGCTTCTGTGTCTCCGTGGCGTCCTCGGCGCCCCAGGGCAGCTCCACTTCGGCCGGGGCGAACTCCCGTATGTACGACCGAACTTCTTGGGCTACTGACCGCGGCAACTTCGCGGCGCGGGTCTTCTCGCCCTTCGGCAGCTTGAAGTAGCGTTTCGCCCCGTTGTCGATGCGCACCTGTCGGCGCACGTGGACGACCATGTTGTCGAAGTCGAAGTCTTCGATGGACAGACCGAAGACCTCCCCCTGGCGCAAGCCGCACCCGACGCCGATGATCACGGCAATCCTGTGCCGGCGGTCGATGCACTCGCGCACTCGGTGGACGACAGCGTCCGACCACGCTTCCCGCTTCTCCTTGGTCTTCTTCGAAGGGAAGACCACCGAGCTGGAGCGGGCAGGATTGGACGGGATGCGCTTGTCCTCGACCGCGACGTCGAGGATGTTGGCCAGGAGCGAGCAGATGCTGTGCGCGTAGCTGCCGGCGAGAGCAGCCTGCTTGGTGTCCGTCAGGTACGCGATGAACTTGCGGATACCAGCGGAAGCGATCAGGTTGAGCGGTACCGCGCCGAAGGCGGCACGTATGTAGTTGAGCCGAGCGTCGGTGAACTTGCTGCTGCCGGCTGTCCCGGCACGGCCTGGCAGCCAGTACTCGTCGACGTACTCGTCCATCGTGATGGAGCCGTCGCGGGGGTCGGTGAAGGTTCCCCGGCTGGTGTCCGTCTGAGAGTTGGCGAGCCAGGTCTTGGCGTCTTCGTGGACGTCGAAGGAGTGGTCACGAACGCCGGGTATGCCGCCGACTCTGTAGCGCTTGCCCTTGCCGTAGCGGGCGGTTCTCTTGCGCTTGCCGGTCTTGGGGTCCTTCCTTTTGGTCAGCCAGCGATCCTCGATGTATCCAGGCATTCCAGTTCTCTTTGGCGTATGCGAAGCCGGACGCGGAGCATGTGCTCGGTGACGTTCAGTTCCTGGGCGGCTTCCTCATGTGAGGCGGCCCAAGGAAGTACAGCTTCGAGTTCAACAGCGGGGATGAGTCTGCGGGCCGCGGCCTCGTCGGCGTAGATCTCCTGACGTCGCGCCCACAGGCGCCCCAGGGGTGTCCTGTCGCTGCATTCGTCGTCGTTGCGCCGGGCGTGCTCGACCTCATGGGCGAGCCCGCAGCGCTCTTGAACCGCTGTCAGCTGGTCGGCGATGACGATCAGGCGGCGTGAGGGAACCCACCAGGCCCAGGAGTGGCGCAGCGGCGCGTACCGGATGTGCAGGCCCATTGCCTCGGCTTCGTCCCATGGGGAGTAGGGGGCGGCAAGGGCGTCGATGGGACGACGTTGGGCAGGCACGGTCTCGCGGCGCGATGTGGCGCGCGCGTCGTCGAAGGCATGGGAAGGCATGCGTCCCCGTTCCAACTGTTGCAAGACGGATGTTGATCTTGTCGGGATTCATCCATTGTGCGCAAGTCGAAACTTTGGGTCACAGTTTGCTACTTCTTGGCCTGCTCCTCATCAAATGAGCGGACGACTTCGTCGACGATGGCGCGGTCTGATTCGGGGCCGCCCTCGCCACCAGGGGAGTGGGCGACAGCTGCGAAGTGTTCCTGGGTCAGGCGATCCTTCGCCTTCCGCGCGGAAACGGTGGCTGCCAGCAGTGCTTCCGCGGCGGCTTCGAATTCGACCACTACTTCCGGAGGAGCGCCCAACTCCTCGCATACGCGGCTGAATTCCATGGCGCCTGCCAGTGCTCGCAGCGCTTGGCCGGCCTGCATGGCGTCCCCCGTGGTCCGAACGCGCGGTAGCTCTGGGGCGGGTGTGATGACTTCCCCTCTCAGGAAGTCGTCCACCGTGCCCGGCTGCCATCCGAGGGCCGATTCGATGTGGGTGAGGGTGTAAGGCTTCCGCCGCTTCGGCGCGGTCCCGGATTCGGCGTTCTTCACGCTCCCTACGGATACGCCTGCCCGCTCCGCCAATTCCGCCTGGCTCAGGCCCTGACGTTCCCTCTCTCGCCGGATGGCGACCGCCAGTCGCTTCCAGCCTGATGGCTCGTTCAAGATCCTTGCCCATTCGTTGGCCTGCCTGATTGGGCAACGCTAATTCCTTTCCTGTTACGTCTGCAACGCGTGGAAACGCACTGAAACGCAGCCTGCCATGGATGGCCAACGAATGTCCATCGTTTGCTTGCTTCGTTGTCTTTCGTTGGCTAACTTCGTGCGTGTTCAAGATCGCCATCTATTCGGTGACCAGGAGCTACGCATGTCTCTCGCTGTCCTCTCGACTTCGCAGCCGCAGGGCGGTGTCCCGGAAGCCGCAGTCATGACCACCAAGCAGGCCGCCGCTTACCTCGGCGTCGCCATACCGACGATGCGCAGTTGGCGCCACCGCCGGCGGGGCCCGAAGTCCTTCCGTATGGAGGGGCACGTCGTGTACCGCCGTGCCGCGCTCGATGCCTTCCTCGACGCCTGCGAAGCGGCCGACTCCCGGTCCAACCCGGAGCTGGACCCGCTCAATCAGGCCCGGCAGGCGATTGCCGGGGCAATCCGATGACGCCGCCTCCGATCTCGGCCGCCCGGCTGTTGGGAGCCTTCGAGCCGGGAAGTCCGGAGTGGGAGGAGGCGCGATCGGGTGCCGTGGTGACGGCCACCGACGTGGCCGCGATCGTCGGGCTGTCTCCCTGGATGTCGCCGTTCTCCCTGTGGCACCACAAGGCCGGGACGGTTCGGGCCGACTCGGCGCCGAACGCGGCGATGTCCTGGGGAAGCCGGCTGGAGCCGGTGATCGCGGACGCCTTCGCCGAGGCACACCCCGACCTCGTTGTCCACGCGACTGGGACTTGGGAGAACGGAGCGCGGCCGTGGCAGCGGGCGACGCCCGACCGCATCCTCGCTCCGGCGGCTGGCGGCCTGCCCTCCGTGCTGGAGATCAAGACGTCGCGCTACGGCGAAGGCTTCGGTGAGCCGGGAACCGGCGCGGTGCCCGTTTACTACCGGTGCCAGGTGCTGTGGCAGCTGGACACGCTCGGCCTGGAGACCGCGCACGTCGCGGTGCTGATCGCCGGGCAGGACTATCGCGAGTACGTCGTCCGGTACGACGAGGACGAGGCCGCGTTCCTGCGGGAGCAGGCCGCCGCCTTCCTGGCCGGCGTCGCGTCCGGTACCCCGCCGCCCTTGGACGGCCATGCGGCCACCTACCGCACGGCGCAGCGGCTGCCGGGCGGCGTTGAGGAAGTCGTCGCCGACATCTCCCCGGCGATCGCCGAGGCGTACCGCGCTGCGCTGCTGGACCACCGCCGCGCCGAGGAGGCCAAGCGCGCGGCGTCCGCGGCCGTTCTGGCAGCCATGGGGCCGGCGAAGAAGTGCCAGGCCGGCGGGCTCCTGGTCGCCACTCGCACCGTCCGCGAGGACGGCACCACCCGCTCTCTCATCCCCCACCCCAGCTACGTGAAGGCGGCTGCCGCATGACTTCCCCGATACGGGCCGCCGTGGCCCGCCGCGCCGGCGACCCGGCCGCGCTCATCAGCCAGTACACCGCGGACTTCGCGGCCGTTCTGCCTTCCCACATCAAGCCCGCCACCTTCGTGCGGCTCGCCCAGGGCATCCTGCGCCGGGACGAGAAGCTGGCCCAGGCCGCCGCGAACGACCCCGGTCAGTTCATGTCCGTGCTGCTGGACGCCGCCCGCCTCGGCCTCGAACCCGGCACCGAGGCGTACTACCTGGTGCCGTTCAAGGGCAGGGTGCAGGGCATCGTCGGCTGGCAGGGCGAGATCGAGCTGATGTACCGGGCTGGTGCCATCTCGTCCGTGATCGTCGAGACGGTCCGCGAGGACGACGTGTTCGTCTGGACCCCGGGCCTGGTGGACCGCGAGACTCCGCCGCGGTGGGAGGGGCCGATGTCCTACCCGTTCCACGAGGTGGAGTGGGCCGGCGACCGAGGGCCGCTCCGGCTCGTGTACGCCTACGCCGTCATGAAGGGCGGGGCGACCAGCAAGGTCGTGGTCCTGAACGCGCAGGACATCGAGCGTGCGAAGAAGACAAGCCAGGGCGCCGACAGCCCCTCCTCACCGTGGCGGCAGCACGAGGCGGCCATGTGGTCCAAGACCGCGGTGCACCGGCTGGCCAAGTACGTACCGACCAGCGCCGAGTACATCACCGCGCAGGTTCGTGCCGTGCGCCAGGCCGATGCACTTTCCGCGCCGCCCGTCGAGGAAGTCGTCGACGTCGAGCTGGTCGGTGACGGCCAGGAGCAGGAGGCACGTCGATGAGTGCCGCAGTACGCGCGGAAGCCCGCGCCGAGCAGAAGGCCAACGCCCTACTGGAGCGCATCCGGAAGGCCGCTGATGCCGAACAGCTCGGGCTCGTCCAGGGCATCGTGCTCGATCACGCCCTCGGCGGTGTCGAGTTTTCCGCCAACGACTTCCGCGACCGTCTTCCCGATGGCGTCCGGCACGGGCTCCTGGGCGCGGCGATCCGCGGCCTGGCCGCCTCCCGCACCATCACCAACACCGGACGCACGGTCCCGAGTACCGCCCCGGCCACCCACGGCCACCGCATCGCCGTCTACCGGCTCACTGCGCCTGATCACGGGGAGGCTGCAGCCTGATGCCGGAGACGACGTACACCGTGGAACTTCCGGCCGGCATGGAGCTGTTGAACTCCAACCGTCGTGAGCACCACTACCGTCGCGCCCGGATCGTCAAGGCGCTGCGGGCCGCGGCCAAGGAAGCCGCCGCCGACCTGCCCGCCCTCGACGACCTCGGCCCGGTACGGATCATCGCCGTCGTGCACCCGCGCGACCGCCGACGCCGCGACCCGGCGAACTGGTACCCCTCGGTCAAGGCCGCGGTCGACGGCCTGGTCGACGCCGGTGTGCTCAAGGACGACGACCACACCCGCGTGATCGGTCCCGACATGCGCCTGGGTGAGGTCGTGCACGGCAGCCAACTCGCTCTGCATCTCTACCTGTTGGCGCATGACAGCTGATCTGCAACAGCCCGATAGGCCACACCTCGCCCTGGAAGGAGCCAGCACGCTATGTGGGCGAAGCTCGACGACGGCTTCCACTCGCACCCCAAGGTCCGCAAGGCGGGGAACGCGGCCGTAGGGCTGTTCGCGCGCCTCCTGTCCTACGCGGGGCAGCACATGACCAACGGCGTCGTCGTCGGCGCCGTGGCGCGCGACTACGGCACCGCGCCGCAGCTGCGCAAGCTGACCGCCGTCGGCCTCCTCCACGAACACGGTCACGTCTGCGGGACCTGCGCCCAGCCGGACCCGGGCGACTACGTCGTGCACGACTTCCTGGACTCCAACCCCAGCCGTGCCCAGGTCCGGCAGGCCCGCGACAGGGACGCACGGCGTAAGCGCAGCGAACGCAAACGGGATCCCATCCGTCCCCGAAACGCTGGCGAATCGATGGCCAATGGCGACCGAAACGCACGCCATCCGGACGGCGATCCGCACCCCGATTTCGGAACGGAACCCCAGGTCAGCGAGGGGCGTCACGCTGGACGCCTCGCGGGCGCGCGCGTAGACCCGTCCCGACCCGACCCGGGTTCTCTCCCTGACGGGAGAGAACCATCCCCCCAACACCCCCCTCGCGCCACGTCTGCGGCCGGCGTTCCCGACTTCGCCCGCGGGCTCGCCGACCAGCTCGCCAGCGCCGGCGTCCACGTGGCCTGGGGGACCGACAGCCAAGATCGCCAGGACCTGCGCCAGCTCCTCGACCGCGTGCCAGTCGAGCACCTGGTCCAGCACGCCGTGCGCGCCTGGAACCCGAACAACCCGCCCCGCACGATCCGCTACCTGATCAAAGTCTGGGCTGGCCTGCCCGCGGTGCCCGCCGACGCACCGCTGCACCCGACAGCCGGCGGCACAGCAGGGCCGCCGGTGCTGTCCACGGGCGAACAGCGCGCCGCCCAGGGCCTCGCCCTCGCCGCCCGACTCCGCGCCCAAGAGACCACCACCACCCTGCCCCTGGAGGCCCTGCCATGACCCAGGCCGAACTCGCCGAAGTCCTCGGCTTCGCCGCCTTCTACGACAACCGCACCCTCGGAGAAGGCGATGTCCGCGCCTGGCATCTGATCGTCGGCCACCTGGACGCCGCCGATGCCAAGCAGGCCGTCGTCACCCACTACGGCACTACGCGTGACCGCATGATGCCCGCCGACATGCTCCGCCTGGCCACGGGCACCCGAGAGGACCAGGCCGCCCACATCCAGGGCCCCGGTCTCCCGCCGGAGATTCCCGACGCCGACCCCGACGACATCCCCGGCTACCTGGCCGCGGTGCGCGAACAACGCCACCGCGCCGCCGTGCCCGGCACCCGCCGCCCTGTCCGGGAACTACTGGCTGGTGTCGGCCGCGCAATCCCCCGTCCCACGCGCGGGTCCGGCCCGCGCAGCGTGCCCTGCGCCACCTGCGGCGCCGAGGTCGGCCGCGCGTGCACCCGCCCCAGCGGAGCGCGCCGAGCCACCTACCACTCCGCCCGCATCGATGCCGCTCCACCCCGCGCCCACCTTCAGGAGGTCTCGTAATGGCCCTGCCCACCATCACCGCCACCGGCAACCTGGCCGCCGACCCCGAACTCCGCTCGACCGCGAATGGCACCGCCGTCGCCACCTTCACCGTCGCGTGCAACGACAACCGCAAGAACGACCGGGGCGAATGGGAGCAGGTCGGCACCACCTGGCTGCGCTGCACTGCCTGGCAGCAGCGCGCCGAACTCGTCGCCGAACAGCTGACCAAGGGCGACACCGTCACCATCACCGGGCGCCTCAAGCAAGACGACTACGAGAAGGACGGCGCCAAGCACACCGCCTACCAGGTCGACGTGATCGAAGTCGCCCGCCCCATCCGCCCCGGAGGCAGCCGCCGAAGCGGCGCGGCCGGCCGAACCGGCTTGAGCACGAGTAGCGAGCCATGGGGTGGGCCGAGCGCCCCGCATACGCAGCAGCCCCCGTTCTGACGCCATCCGATACCGCTTGTCGCAGGAGACCGCCGTGCACCCCCTGGCCATCAAGCCGCCGCCCTTCGTCCCGCGTACCGAGGAGACGCCCCTGCCCTGTACTACCTGCCCTGACGTGTACTTCGCCCCGGACAACCGCGAATCGCACAAGGAGAGGCTCGACCGCATCGCCGCCGCCCAGCTCCTGTGCGCCGGCTGCGACGAGGACCGGCGCGCCGCCTGCGCCGACTGGGCACGTACCAACCGGGAATGGGGCGTCTGGGGCGGCCGAACCGAACGGCAGAACGGCTACAAACCCCGTAACCACAGCGCCGGCCCGGGGACCGGCCACGGCACGGCCAAGTGCGGCACCGAAGCCGGGGCCCGCGCCCACTATCGCCGCGGCGAACGTCCCTGCGCTGCCTGTGGCGCGGCGGCACGCCGGAGAGCCGCGGAACGCAAGCACACGTCCCCCTGACCGGTCCACCTTCCGCACCCCGAGGTAGCCACCGCCGTGACCGAATCCAACTGCCGCGCCTGTGCCGCATGCCACCGCGTTCTCTGGGCGGACGAGCAGCACCGGCTCGCCTGCCGCCCCTGCGAGCGACGCACCGCCGACGTCCTCTCCGGACTCCCGGAAATGGTTCATGAGCTGCACGGCCACCTCGCCCCCGGCACCCGGCCTGCCGGCCCGCGCGTCACCACGAGCGCAGAACTCCCGGCGCCGATCAACCTTCACGTCCTGGACCAGATCGCCCACACCATCGCCACCCTCGACAGCTGGTTGGCCGACTGGCACAACCACCTCGGATGGGCTCCGCCGTCGTACCGGACCGACCCGCTTACGGAGGCCGCCACCGCCCTGCGCACCAACCTCTCGTGGGCCGTGGAGCACCACCCCGCTATCGGCGATTTCGGGAACGAGATCAACGAGCTGCACCGATCGGTCACCGGCCTCCTTGATCCGGCTGCGCGCCCTCGCCGCATCGGCACCTGTCCTACGTCGCTCGACGGCGGCAGCGCATGCGGTGCCGCCCTGCGCTACGTCCCGGGGGCAGCGACCGTTGGCTGCCGCTGGTGCGGGACCGAATGGGACCCCCTCGATCTGGCTGCCCTGGTCCAAGCCATGTGAGCCGGAATGACACTTCCTGGCGTCCGGCCGATCGTGTGCAACACTCAACAACAGCACCACCCGTGTACCCACGCACTGGTGCACCCCATCCCGATGGCCCCGCCCACTCCCCCCCCCGGCGGGGCCATCGTCATACGAGGGCGGAGGAGCAAACAGGTGCCCCAGATCATTACCGACACCGCAGCCGCCGCCCTCCACTTCGACGTTGCTCCTGCCACAGTCCGATCGTGGCTGCGGCGGGGGCACGTCGAACATCACGGACACGACCGGCAAGGGCGCGCTCTCGTCGATCTCCACGAGATCCGTGACTACCTGCGCAACCCGAAGGCTGCGCAGCGGCAACCCGAAAGGACTGGATGACCTCCCCGAGCTGGCAGCTTCACCGCGGCGACGCGCTTACCGTTCTCCACACCCTGGCCACCGGATCAGCCGATGCGGTGATCACGGACCCGCCCTACTGCTCCGGCGGCCTCACCACCGCCCAGCGCACAGGTCAGTCCACCCGCGGTAAGTACGTCAGCAGCACTGCCCAGCACCAGCTCGCGGACTTCGACGGCGACACCCGAGACCAACGCGGTTACTTCGCATGGATGAGCCTCGTACTCGGCCAGTGCTACCGCATCAGCCGGACCAGCGCGCCGCTACTTCTCTTCACCGACTGGCGCCAACTCCCTGTCAACTCAGATGCGTTGCAGGCGGCTGGCTGGACTTGGCGCGGGATCGTTCCCTGGCACAAGCCCATCGCCCGCCCCAGCAAGGGCGGATTCAAGAGGGCCTGCGAGTACGTCCTTTGGGCCACCAAGGGCCCCGTCGACGCGGCCCGCAATCCGGTCTACCTGCCCGGCCTCTACAGCGCGTCCCAGCCGCGCGGTTCCAAGCGCTTCCACATCACGCAGAAGCCCGACGAGCTGATGCGCGAGCTGGTCAAGGTCTGCGTGCCGGACGGGACCGTCCTGGATCCGTTCGCCGGCTCCGGATCCACTGGGGTGGCTGCACTGACCGCAGGCCGCTCATTCGTCGGCGTGGAGCTGTCGGAGCGATACGCGGAGACCGCACGGGAGCGATTGGCTCTCGCTGCCTAGGTTGAAATGATCAAGGACTTGCGGCCCTGGTTTCCCGTGCGGCCCTCGCTTACCGTGCTTCCCGCCGAGTCGTCGACCACAGCAGGGAAGCAAGATGCGCCGCGCCACCGCCGTCTTACTCACCACCATCACCGCCGCTTTCGCGCTCACTGCGTGCGGCAACAGTTCCGGGACGGAAGGCAAACCCGCAGCTCCGGTGGAGTCGTCGGCCCAGCGGGTCCACGAAGCCCTCGTTGCTGCTGACTGCCGGGTCTACGGTCCCCCGGACCAACCGTACGATGCAGTGCTGTTGACGGACTCGGACGACCGCCTGCGCGAAGGTGTGCAGAAGGCGATACGGGAGCAGGGTGCCTTCGCCAAAGCCGAGTTGGAAGTTCGCAAGATCATTGGGGAAAGGAAAGCTGATCCCGCGAGCATGGAATCCCTCGCGGTCAACTACCTCACCCGCGCTAAGGACAACGCCAAACAGGACCAGGACATGTTCCAGGCGAAGCTCGACGGCAATGACGAACTGGCCAACCTCAAGCTCATGATGCGCGCCACGGGCAAGAGCCCGAAGCTGAATGACTTCCGAGAGCAGTACGAGAAGGTTGCTGCCCAACGTGGGTACACCTACAGCCTGGACGGCTGCAAGAAGCCCTGAAGCGGGTAACCGGGGCCCGGCGTGCGCAGCTCCGCCCAGGGGCCCGACCTGGGTGGGGAAAGAGCCGGACACTGTTGTCCCGCCCACTTGCCCCTAGCGGGCCCGTGGGAGCGCACAGATGAATGTGAATGTTTAGCTGAACTCAAGAGCGTGGACTGCGCCAAGATTCTCCAGTGAAATGTTTCTTGGCGCATAAGCGTCGGGGCGCACGGTCAGAGCCCTTATACGCATGCTGTCGGGGTCGATATACAGCGCAGCCCACGATCCTATACGTCCCGGTGCTTCCGCCGGGACCGGCAATTCGAAATTCCCTTCCAGGGTTACGAAATAGCACGGTTCGTCATCTGCGCCTACGCCCGGTTGAAGCAACTCGGTGGCTTCTCTGAGGGTCGTGTATACGGCTCGAACGTTCTTGGGCTGGCTTTCCCCGCACTGGCTCGCCCAGACCTTTACGGCCCCCCGCAGGGAGCCCATGTCGCCTGGCGTTATATCCCTACTCTCCATGGGGTGAGTCTAGCCAGGTGTTGACGGGGAGGTAAGTGATGAGCTAGGTCGGAATCCGGCCCGGGGCGGCGTTAACTAGCCAACTTTCACTGTCTCGACTGCACTGCGCGGCAGAGGTGCAGGTGCAGGTGCACCGGCCGCCGCTCAACACATTGAGAGAACGACGGCCGGCGATGCATCAAGGTCCGACGCGGCTACCGCGTCGCGGCGTGCATTTCCTGATGTCTAGCAGTGTCCTACAGCACCCACTTCGAGGATTGCGGGATGCTGGAATGCCTCGGGGATTTTGGTAACCCACGCCTGGTCCACGGGAGGAACACACAAGGGCGTGTCCGACCTGTCGATTTCCCTGTGAAGCCACACGCGCCGATTGCAGTCGGTTGCAATCGAGGCTATGGGCCAGTTAGGGAAGTTCCAGTCGTGCCCCACGCAAGGGTAGTTGCCGATGTTTTCCTGAGTTCGATTGTAAATCGAAATCCCGTTGTCGTCGGCTACGCCGAGCTTTCCTTGCGGGTGGGTCGTGTGCCCGGCAGCTGCCTGTGAGGGCGTGGCGAGCGCTACCGAGGCGGCGGCTAACGCGAGCGAGATACGGAATATCCTCTTCAGTCTTGCCATGGGATCCCCCCTGAGCGTTCAACAGAAGAAGCACAAGTGGGTTCGTGCAGCAGAAGCAGCACTGGCCCCCTGTGACACAAGAAAGTAATCAATCACCAAGCGAGTATTCGTAGAACACACTTTTGAGCCATCTGGCACCCTAGGGCTTGGTGTTGTCGCATTGAACGGTGATCTTCTGGTTGATCGTCTTGAGAGGGGGGCTGTCCGTGGTGCACCGAGACCAAAGCGAGGTCGGGCTACACGATGCCCCGCAGGGCCATGACGATCTGCCCCACGCCCGGCTGTCCCGCCCCCACTTCCGGTGGCCGTTGTCCATCCTGCCGGCGGGCCGCCGAGCAGCGGCGCGGCAGTGCCCGCCAACGCGGGTACGGACGGGAGCACGAGACACGGTTCCGCCGGCCGGTCCTCGCCCGCGATCCGATCTGCGTGCTGTGTAGCACCAGGCCGTCCGTCCACGCCGACCATTGGCCGCTGTCACGACGTGAGTTGCTGGCGCAAGGCCGCGACCCGAACGACCCGAGCAACGGCCGTGGGCTGTGCGCCTCGTGCCACGCCAAGCACACAGCAGCAGCGCAGCCAGGCGGCTGGAACGCCACGAACAACTGAGCTGCCGCGCAACACGTGGCACGCGACCGCGGCCCTTGGCCGTTCCTCGTGCCTTTCCCGCGGCGGCTGGCAGCTGTCACGCTCCGTGATTGAAACCCCCGGGGGATGACCCCTTGGGCCCCAGGCTGAGGGACCGCCGGGGAGGGCGCGCGCAAGTCCGTCAGGTTCAAAACGTTGGGCCGTCACCGAGGGTCACGAGCGCCGGGAGGTGGCATGGCGAGCGGAGGTGCGCGTGCGCGCTCCGGACCGGCGCCGGACCCGGCGGCGCTGCGGCGGGACCGGGACGGAGACCAGTGGGCGGTGCTGCCTGCGGCCGGCCGACCCGGACCGGCACCCGCTTGGCCGCTGACCGAGCCGAACGGACGCGAATTGCAGCTGTGGGACGTGCTCTGGAAGCGCCCGCAGGCGGTGATGTGGGAGCGGCTGGGCCTGGAGCTGGAGGTGGCGATGTACGCGCGCCGGTTCGCCGAGGCCGAGCAGCCCGAATCCCGGGTGAACTTGTCCACTCTGGTAAGGCAGTTGGCCGACTCGCTCGGCCTGACCGTTCCCGGGATGCGCGCCAACCGCTGGCGTGTCGAAGCCACGGCCGACGAGGGACCTGCCGCGCCGCGGCCGGCGGCGCGCTCCTCGGCGCGGTCCCGGTTGAAGGTCGTCGCGGATGGCGATGACGGATGAGTACGTCGTCGACTTCCCGACGCTGTGGGTCGTACCGGAGTGGATCGAGCAGCACTGTGTCGTCCCGGACGGCTTCCGCAAGGGTGAGCCGTTCACGCTCTACGACTGGCAGCTGTGGTGCACGGTCAATCACTACCGGATTCGACCGGGCGCCCAGGTCGGGCAGTTGGCGACGGCGTTCCACCATCGGCGCTCCCAGGTGGTGGCGCCCCAGAAGACCGGCAAGGGCCCGTGGACGGCGGGTCTGGCCGCGGCCGAGGGCGTCGGCCCGGTGGTGTTCGCCGGGTGGGCCCGCGGCGGTGAGGTCTACGACTGCCGCGACTGGGAGTGCGGCTGTGGCTGGGTCTACGAGTACGAGCGGGGCGAGCCGATGGGCCGGCCCTGGCCGACGCCGCTGATCCAGATCACGGCGTTCTCCGAGGACCAGACGGACAACATCTTCCGTCCGCTCCAGTCGATGATCCGCAACGGCCCGTTGGGCGAGCTGATGCGGGTGGGCGAGCAGTTCATCCGGCTTCCGGGGGAGGGCCGCATCGACGTCGTCACGTCCTCGGCACAGTCGCGCCTCGGAAACCCCGTGACGTGCTGCTTCCAGGACGAGGTCGGCCTGTGGACGGCGGAGAACAAGATGACGCGCGTCGCCGACACCCAGCGCCGCGGCCTGGCCGGCATGGGCGGCCGGGCCATCGAGACGACGAACGCCTGGGACCCGTCGGAGAACTCTGTAGCCCAACGGACGGCGGAGTCGAAGGCCAAGGATATCTTCCGCTTCCATCGCAAGGCCCCGGGCTCCTGGTCGTATGCCAACAAGGCGGACCGGCGGAAGATCCACCGCCACGTGTACGCCGGCTCCTCGCACGTGGACCTGGACGCCATCGAGGCGGAGGCCGCGGAGCTACTGGAAACCGACCCGGCGCAGGCGGAACGGTTCTTCGGCAACCGCGTGGTGGCCGGCACCGGGGCCTGGCTCAACCGGGACACCTGGGACGCCCGCTGTGAACGCAGAGTCGTCCCGGCCGGCGCCGCCGTCGTCCTCGGCTTCGACGGCAGCGACGTGGACGACTGGACCGCCATTCGGGCCGAGACCCTGTACGGCTACCAGTTCACCCCCACCTACGGGCCGGACGATCAACCCACCGTCTGGAACCCGGACGACCACGGCGGGCAGGTGCCGCGCCTGGAGGTCGATGCGGCAGTCGACCACCTCATGAGCCGGTACCGCGTGGTGCGGATGTACTGCGACCCGCCCTACTGGGAGTCCGAGGTAGACGCGTGGGCGGACCGGTACGGCGACAAGGTCGTCGTCCGCTGGTACACCCAGCGCGTGGCGCAGATGCACGCCGCGGCGGAGCGGCTGGTGACCGACGTGACCAAGAAGGACAGCCCTTTCCGCCACGACGGCTGCGCGATCACCGGCGTGCACGTCGCCAACGCACGCAAGGCCGCACGGCCCAGTGACCGGTACGTGCTGAGGAAGGCCGCGCCGGCACAGAAGATCGACGCCGCTGTCACCTCGATCCTCGCCCACGAAGCGGCTGGCGACGCGATCGCGGCCGGTGCCGCCCGCGAGAACGATCACTACGTCTGGACCGACTGAAGGGGAGGCCGCGGGCATGGAGTTGTGGCAGGCGCAGGCCCTGGCCGACCGGCTGATCGACGAGCTGAACGCGCGGGCCCCGGAGGTCCAGAAGCACGTCGACTACTACCGCGGCAAACACCCGCTGAGGTTCGCCTCGGCGGAGTTCCGCAAGTACTTCGAGCAGCAGTACAGCGACTTCGCTGACAACTGGGTTCAGCCGGTGGCCGACTCCCCGGTGGAGCGGCTGACCGTGACCGGGGTCAAGCCCGCCGGTGAGACCTCGGCGGACGCCGACCTGTGGTCGGTGTGGCAGCGCAACGGCCTGGATGCCGACTCCCAGCTCGGCTTCGTCGGCGCCGCCTACGGGGCGCGCACCTTTGTCCTGGTGTGGGGCAACCCAGCCGACCCGGACCTGCCGCAGGTGACCTTCGAGGATGCCCGCCAGGCGATCGTCGCCTACGAACCCGGATCCCGCCGCAGGCGCCGGGCCGCGCTGAAGACCTGGCAGGACGGTTCCCGCGAGTACGCGACGCTCTACCTGCCGGACGAGGTCTGGAAGCTGGAGCGGCCGAAGGTCAGTGCACAAACGCGCAAGACTCTCGCACTACGCGAGGTCGACGACCTGCTGCACGTCTGGTTGCCCCGGGAGGTGTCCGGGGAGCCGAACCCCCAGCCCAACCCCATGGGCACGGTGCCGATGATCGAGCTGCCCAACCGGCCGCTGCTGGCCGACGACCCGATCTCGGACGTGTCCGGTGTGGTCGCGATGCAGGACGCGATCAACTTGCTGTGGTCCCAACTGTTCACCGCCTCGGACTTCTCCAGCTTCCCGGCCCGGGTCGTGCTCGGCAACGACGTGCCCAAGACTCCGATCCTGGACAAGAACGGTCAGAAGGTCGGCGAACGGCCGGTGCCGCTGGAGAAGTTCGCCACCAACCGCGTGCTGTGGCTCTCCAATCCGGACGCCAAGATCGATTCCTGGCCGCCGGCGAACCTGACGGCGTACACCGAGGTCATCGAGGTTGCCGTCGGTCACATCGCCGCGCAGACCCGCACCCCGCAGCACTACCTGATCGGCCGCATGGCCAACCTCTCGGGGGACGCCCTGATCGCCGCGGAGACCGGCCTGGTCAAGAAGGTCAAGGAGAAACAGCTCTGGTACGGCCAGGCTCTGCGTGAGGTCTTCCAGCTGATTGCCCTGGCCCGGGGCGAGTCGGGCCGGGCGGACGCAGTGGCGGGCGGGCACCTGCTGTGGGCCGACGCCGAGTCCCGGAATCAGGCACAACTCTCCGACTCACTACTGAAGTTGAAGCAGATCGGATTCCCCTTCGAGTGGCTGGCTCTGCGTTACGGGCTCTCCCCGACCGAGGTCGTCGACCTGTTGGCGATGCGTGAACGGGAGGCCGCCGCCGACCCGGTGGCCGCGCTGATGCTGCCCAAGGACGGACCCGCCCACGATGAGCCGACGGAGGCCGCAGCGTGACCCGGTCCCCGATGGGGATCGAGGCGCGGGAGCGCGCCCAGGTGGAGACGCTGGCCGCGGCCTACTACCGGCGGCAGACCCACCTGGCAGCCACCGCGGCCCGTCTCGCGGCCCGATGGTGGCGGGCGATGCCTCGGGCGGACGTGGACTTCTACTGGCGTCTGAACGCCGCGGCCCTGATCGCCGTGTTCGCGCAGATGCAGGAGAAGGCCGCAGCGGATGCGGACGCCTACGTGTCAGCGTGTCTCCTCGCCCAGGAGATCGACCCCGCACCGGCCGGACGCCTGGATCCCACCGCGTTCGCCGGGCGCGCGGCTGACGGCCGGCCGCTGGAGTCCCTGCTGTACCGCCCCGTGATCACCACGAAGGCTCTGATCGGCCGGGGAGCGGCGGAATCGACCGCGTTCGAGCGCGGGCTGGCTGAGCTGCTGGCGATCACGAACAGCGAGATCGCGGACGCCGGACGCTCGGCGACCGGTGCCCGGATCGCCTCCGATCGGGCCTGCGCCGGATACGTGCGGATGGCCTCGGCGAAGGCGTGCGCACGGTGCGCGGTCCTGGCCGGACGCGTCTACGCCTTCAACCGCGGATTCAAGCGGCACCGGCGCTGCCACTGCTACCACGTCCCCATGGGCCGCAAGGACCGCTGGAAGCAGCGCGCCCAGACCTACGTCGAGGATCCGCGCGAGCACTTCAACCGTCTGAACAGGGCCGAACAGGACCGGCTGTACACCGCGGCCGGCGCCAGGGCGATCCGGGATGGCGCGGACGTCACCCAGGTCGTCAACGCGCGCCGTGGCCTGTACACCGCCGACGCCTTCGGTCGCCGAATGCAGGCCACCCGTGAGGGGACCCGGCGCCGCTCGTCACCGTTCGTCCGTCACGAGCTGGCCCGCGCCGTCGAACGCGGACAGCTGCCGCGCGGCCACACCGGCCGCGGCTGGCGCCCGCAGACACCGCGGCTCATGCCGGAGGCCATCTACAAGATTGCCGACAGCCGCGACGAGGTGATCCGGATGCTCAAGCACCACGGCTACCTCTTCTGATCTCTCCGACCGTCCACCTGGGCCTGCGCAACGCGGGCCCCTTCGCCATGGAAGGGCCGCAATGGACATCCCCGCCCCGACGCCGGACAGCAACGACGACCAGCCACTGGTCGACCCTGCGCCGGACACAGCCCAGCATGACCAGGACGACCGCGGCGACGTGGCCGACCCTGCCGGTGCCGACCAGCTCGGCGACGCCGGGAAGCGCGCGCTCGACGCGATGAAGGCGCGCTTCAAGGCGGAACGGGAGGCCCGGTGCAAGGCCGAGGTCGCCTTGGAGGCCGCGCGGCGAACTGACGATGCGTCCGACCGGCAGCGCGAGCTGGAACAGGCCGCGGCGGAAAAGGCGAACGCCCGCATCCTGCGGGCCGAGATCCGGGCCGCAGCAAAGGGCCAGCTCACCGACCCCGCCGACGCCCTGACCTTCCTGGACCTGGACCGGTTCGAGGTCGGACCGGACGGCACGGTCGACGCCGACGAGATCGCCGAGGCCATCGGCGAACTCCTGAAGACCAAGCCCTACCTCGGCACCGGGGCGAGCCGGGCGCCGCGGTTCGAGGGGACGGGCGACGGCGGCGCCCGCGCCGGCCAGAGCCCCAAGCCCCAGCTGACCCGCGAAGAACTGGCGAAGCTCTCGCCGGCCGAGCGGCTGACGGCCTTCAACGAGGGCCGCTGCAAGAACCTGACCGGCTGAGCGGCCGGCGCCCCTGAACCGAGAAAGGCCAAACCCCCATGGCGATAACCAAGTTCGTACCCGAACTGTGGTCCGCAGCCGTCCAGATGCCCTTCGAGCGGGCCCTCGTCTATGCCCAGCCCAGCGTCGTGAACCGCAAGTACGAGGGCATGATCCGGCAGATGGGCGACACCGTGCACGTGGGCACCATCGCGGACCCCACCGTGCGCAAGTACGACAAGGACACCGACCTCCAGGTCGAGGACCTGACCGACGACCAGCTCGACCTGAAGATCGACCAGGGCGACTACTTCAACTTCCGCGTCAACGACGTTGACAAGGTCCAGGCCGCGGGCGACTTCCAGGGGCCGGCCACCCAGCGGGCCGCATTCAAGATGAAGGACCAGCTGGACCGGTACATCGCCGGTCTTTACACCCAGGCCCTGTCCGCCAACCAGCTCGGCGCGCTGGAGATCGCCAAGGACAAGCCGGGCCAGGCATACGACACCCTCGTCGAGCTGTCCGTCGCCCTGGACAGCGCGGACTGCCCCACCGACGGCCGCTACGTGATCGTGCCGCCGGAGTTCCACGGGGTCCTGCTGCGCGACGAGAGGTTCGTGCGCGTGGACGCCGCCGGCACCGACCAGGGGCTGCGCAACGGCATCGTCGGCCGCGCCGCCGGATTCGACGTCCTGAAGTCCAACAACTCTCCCGCCCCGAAGGCCGGCGAGCGCGTCGTTCAGGCCGGCATCCCGGACGCCATCAGCGTTGCCCAGCAGATCATCGAGACTGAGGCCCTGCGCTCCCAGAACCGCTTCGCCGACCTGGTGCGCGGCCTGAACGTCTACGGCGCCAAGGTCTTCCACCCCGAGGGTCTCGCCACCGCCACCGTGAAGGTCGTCGACACCACCCCGGCACCGGCTACCAAGACCGCGAAGTAGTTGTCGAGCGCGATCGTCTTGTGGACATTACTAACCGGTCCACGCGTGTAGGAATCGGGCCGCGGGGTGCTGGCCTCAATCTGGAGACGGACCTGAAGGGGTATCGCTTTGATCAGGTGACCGAAGTTGTTCGGGAGGAGCGACGGTGTCCCGCTCAAAGAGCTGCATCAACTCGAGCCGTCGTTCCGGGTCGGGGATCAGCCCGAGGGTGTAGTTGATCAGCTTCTGGCGGTCTCTGCTGGGCTTACCAGCCAGCCAAGTCGTCACCCGATCAACCAAAGGAAGGGCGAGGAGGACCAAGCCCAAGGCGCTGGCAGTACAGACGATCCACGTGGGTGCGCCAGTGAGAAGGGCAGCGATGCCGGGGGCCGTCGCGGTCGCGGCATTAGACAGTATGCGCATGACCTTGAGACCGGGGTAAGCGCGGTCCATTACGCGGGTTTTCGACGCTGCCTCTTCTTAACACCTGATTCAGGACATGCGGCTGTGCGTTTGAGGACCTCTTGATAGTAGGTCGTACCAGGGAAATCGCACGCTGACGCCGAGGGACGCAAGGGCCAAGTGGGCAGCAGGTGCAAGCGGATCTGGCTCAAAGCAGCCCACGGTTTCGGTCTGCCGTCATGTGTGCCGTGGGGTCTTGCCTCCCCGGTGGCCGCACTGACGCTGGGTGGTTCAGGCTCAAGCTTCAGATGGCGGAAACGTAGTCCCGTTGGTCGTAAGGAGGCTGCTGTGCCTGACCCCGCCCTGGCGACGCCGGCCGACGCCGCGCGATACGGCTACGACCTGCCCGAGCAGGACGCGCACGCCCTGCTGGAGCGTGCCTCGGTGCGGATCCGGCGGGCCGCCGGACAGACGATCACTGTGGCTGAGGTAGCGGTGCGGCTTCCCGTTGACCACGGGGCCGTGCAGCTGCCCGCGCTGCCGGTCCGCGTGGTGCACGCGGTCCGGGGCGTCGCCGCGGACGGCAGTTCCCGCAGCGTCGAGGGTTGGGGATGGGACGGCGTGCGGCTGACCGGGTTGGGCAGCGCGCTCCTGGTCGAGGTCACCTACAGCCGCGGCTACGACCCCGTGCCGGCCGGCATCGTCGAGCTGACCTGTCAGGTCGCCCACCGTCTCGCCAACACCTCGGCCGGCATGGAGTGGGGAATCCGGCAGCAGTCCATCGACAACTACTCCGTCACCTACGCCGTCGAGCAACTGGACGCCGCTGGGGATCTTCTTCCCGGCGAACTACGCGCCCTGGCAAGCGTCTTGGGTGTCAGAGACGTCTGGATGGTGGAAACACGGTGACCAGTGCACTGGACAGGCTCCTCGCGCAGGGGCAGATGGCAGCGCGGCAGCTGATGACCGACCGGTGCAGGATCGAGCACAGTGCCGGGACGGACACGACCGACGACGGCCAGGACATCGAACAGATCACGACGATGTACGAGGGCCGGTGCCGCGTGCGTCCCGCCGCGCAGGCCGCGACCACCGACAGGTCCGGAACCGTGATCGTCGAGACCTGGTCGTACACCGTCTCCGTACCGCTGTCCGTCGCAGGCGTCCGTACCGGCGACGCCGTTCAGATCCTGGCATCCGACGACCCGGCCCTCGTCGGCCGCCGCCTGCGCGTGAAGTCCATCGACCGCGGCACACAGATCACCGCCCGCCGCCTGGCCTGCGAGGAGGTTGCCCGATGAACATCACTGTCATCGGCGCCCGGGAAACCGCGGCCTCGTTTATCGCCTCGGCCCTGGCCCTGCAATACAAGTCCCGGCAGGCAGTGGAGATCACGGCCCGCAAGGTGAAGGACTCCGCCAAGCAGCGTGCATCCGGCTTCAAGCACCTGCCGCACTACCCGCGGTCCATCGGCTACGACCTCCACGGCGGTCCGGGCGCGGTGTGGGCGGAGATCGGGCCGGACAACCGTGCGGCCCAGTGGGGCCTCGGCCGCTTCATCGAGTTCGGTACTCCTACCAGCGGCCCACACCCGCACATGGGGCCAGCCCTAGTGGAGAACGAGGCCGACTTCACGCGTGGCATGCTGATCGCCGTCACCGAGGCCATCCGGTGAGGCTCACGTGAACGTCACCGATCGCCTCGTCGCCGCGCTGCGCGCCGCCGGGATGCCCACTGGAGACGCCGAGGCCCGGCAGGACGGCCACGAACTGACCGGCCGCTACGCCGTCGTGTGGCCCGTGGCCGAGTACGCCCCGGCCGGCACGGCCTGGGACCCCAACCAGGACCGCACGCTGGACGTACAGATCACCAGCTGCGGCCCCACTCGCCGCGCCGCCGATCAGGTCGCCGAACAGGCCCGCCGCATCGCCCTGGGCGCCTTCGCACCGCCCGACGGCTACGGCTGGCTCGCCCCGGCCACCTATGTCACCGGCAACCCGACCACACGGGAGAACCCGACCGACCCCGCGCGCCCGGAACTACGCACCTACTACCGCGCGGACGTCTACCGCTACACCATCACCCCCACCCCATAAGGAAGTTGCACCGTGGCTCGCAGGAGCTTTACCGGCCTGGGCCGGATCTACTGGGTACCCACCCTCGCCGACCCGGCCGCGCCCACCGTCGCCGAGATCAAGGCCGGCACTGAGATCACCACCAGCGTGAAGCGCGACGGCCTGGACATCCCGCGCAGCGTGGAGACGATCGACATCTCCGACGCTTCCTCGCGCGTCAACAAGACCGGCCCGGGCACCATGGGCGGTGACGCTGTGACGATCAACGCCTGGCGCGACTCCGACCGGACCTTCGACACCGCCTGGAACACCTTGATCGAGGACGAGGTCGGCTACCTGGTCGTCAACCGCTGGGGCAATGCCCAGGACACCCGTACTGGTCTGGGTGCCGGCGCCGACAAGCCCGCCGACCCGGCCAAGGGCGACCGCGTCGAGGTCTACCAGTGCACGGTCATGTCCCGCGCCATGGACACCATCGGCGCCGACGCCAACGCGTGCACCATCACACTGACCCAGGGCGGCATCCCCCAGCTCGACGCCGTCGTCACCGACACCACGCCCACCCGGACGAAGGAGAACGCGTGACGAACGCCGCCCCGCGCACCCTGGCCCAGGTCCGTAAGGCCGTGCGCCGGCCGACCCAGAGCGTGGAACTTCTCCTCGACGGCGAACTGGCTGAACGCGTCGAGCGCCTGGAGCGCGAACTGGAACGGGCCAGGCGCACGGACGAGCTGTCCAACGCCCCCGACCGTGCCCCGACCCTCCAGGCCGAGATCGACGAGCTGTACGAGCAGGCCGAGGGCGCCCGGCAGACCTTCACCTTCCAGGCCCTCCCGCACCGCGTCTACCAGCGGCTGCGCACCGAGCATCCGCCCACCCCCGAGCAACTGGCCCAGGTACGCGAGAAGGACGGCGACGAGCCGGCCTTCGACCCGGACACCTTCGCCCCGGCCCTGGTGGCCGCCATGTGCACCGACCCGGCCGGCACCGCCGACGAGTGGGCCGAACTGTGGGACACCCTCTCTGACGGGCACGTGACCACGCTGTTCACCACCGCACTCGCGGCCCAGTTCCAGGTCCCCGACCTGGCCCCAAAAGCCACGACCGGCTGACCCGCTCGCCCGAGCTGCGGGCACAGATGGCGTACTGCGCGCCCCGCGGCATCCCGTATTCGGTGTTCATGGGGCGCGACGTCGCACCGGGTGAGCCGGCGTGGACCGAAGAAGACACCGCCTTGGCCATCGAGTGGCAACGCATCCAGGACACCACATGCGCCGGATGCGGCCAGCCGCTGGCCGAGTGCCTGACCGACGACGGCGGCTACGAAACCGCCGTGGTGCGCTGCCACGGCTGCAAGGCCAAAGAGAAACGCGCGGAAGAACTCGGCAAGTTGAGCGACACGGCCGGAGTCAAGGTCGTCGTTCACCGCCTTCCCGAGGGCGCGTAAGGGAAGGAAGAACGCCCCATGGCGGAGCGCTCCATAACCGTCCTCGTCCGCGCCAACACCGCCGACTACGCGGCAGGTATGGCCCAGGCCGCGGCCCGCACCCGGGCTCTGGCCGACGCCGCCCGCTTCGCCGGCGCGGGTGTGCGGGGCATGGAGGGTCATGCCCGCCGGGCCCGCGGCGGCCTGAACCAGGTCGCGCAGGGGGCGGCGACTTCCGAGCGCTCCCTCAGTGCCCTCGGCACTACCGGCACCGGCGCGCTGGGCTCCCTGCGCGGCGGCATCACCAGCGCAATGGCGCCGATGGCCGGCTTCGCTGCGCTCATGGGCACCGGCCTCGGCTTGGCCACAGTCATCGAGCAGGGGAACCAGTTCAACACCACGGTGGAGAGCTGGGGCGTGATCACGGGGGCCACCCGCGACGAGTTGCAGCAGATGCGCACGACCGCCAAGGCTCTGGGCAACGACATGGACCTGCCCAAGTCGACCGCGGCGGACGCCGCCCAGGCGATGCTGGAGCTGTCGAAGTCCGGCTTCACAGCAAGGGATTCGATGGCCTCGGCCCGGGACACCATCGTCCTGGCGACCGCGGCCGAGGTCGAGATCGGCGACGCCGCGATGATGGCCTCGGACATGATGCAGCAGTTCGGGCTGTCGGCGAAGGAGACGGCGCGCGTTACCGACACGCTCACCAACGCGGCCAACGCCTCCTCGATCTCCCTGGTCGACGTCTACAACTCGATGAAGTACGCGGGCCCGCCGGCCAAGGCCCTGAAGATCTCGCTGGAGGACGTGGCGACCGCGATCGCCGGTATGGGCAACGCGGGCGTCAAGGGGGAGATGGCCGGTACCCAGCTGCGCGGCTCCCTGTCCCGGCTGGCCAAGCCCACCCGGCAGATGCACCAGGCGATGAAGAAGCTGAGCCTGGTCGCCTTCGACCAGGAGGGCCGCTTCAAGGGCCTCCGGCACGTCACCGAAACGCTCACCAAGGCGAAGAAGAACCTCTCGGACAAGGAGTTCATCGCCGCCACCCAGGCCACCTTCGGCATGGAGGCCTACACGGGCTGGGTGGCCATTGCCGAGCAGGGCCTGGGTGTCTGGGACAAGAACGCCGCCAAGATCCGCGAACAGGGCTCTGCGCTGGAGCTGGCCCGGGCCAAGACCAAGGGGCTGGGCGGCGCGATGGCCGGCCTACAGTCCCAGCTCACCGCTGCCGGAACCGCGATCTACGAGAGCATCGCCCCGCCGCTGGAGAAGGGCACGCGGGCCGTAGGGAACCTGGTCAACAAGGCCATCCCGCTCATCCCCGCTGCCTTCAACAAGGCCAAGGAGGCTGTGACCGGTTTCGCCGGCCTGGTCGGCGACGCGTTCCACACCGTCGAGCCGGCGCTGATGCCGGTCGTGTCGACCGTCGGCAGCGCTGCGTCCGCCTTCGCCTCCCTGCCCGGCCCGATCATGGCCTCCGTAGCCGCATCCGCCGGCATCGTGCTCATGCGCAACCGCATCCAGTCCATGGGCAGCTCGATCGCGGCCATCCCGGGACAGTTCCGGGACGCCGCCCGAGCCTCACAGACCATGACCACCTCCACCGCCGCGGGGACGATCCAGCTGGGCCGATTCGGGCAGGCCGTCGGCGCGATCGGACAACGCGTTCCGATCATCGCCCAGATGCAGTCCGCGTTCATCAACTCCGCTGTGGGAGCGAACCGGTTCGGGCGCACCGCAGGGACGGCCGCCGCCGCGACCGTGGGTCTGCGCGCCGCCGGCGCCGGACTCGTTGGGCTCCTCGGCGGCCCGATGGGCGTCGCACTCACCGGGGCCACCCTGGCCGCCGGACTGTGGGCGGACGCCAACGCCAAGGCGAAGGAGAAGGCCGCCGAGCACGCCGAGAGCGTGGCCCGCTTCAAGGACGCGCTCCTGGAGTCCAACGGCGCCATCTCCAGCAACGTCAAGTCCTTGGTCATCCAGGAGATGCAGCAGACCAAGGTCGGCGACACCGGCAAGAACATGCTGCGGGTCGCCGATGACCTCGGCATCGCGCACCGCCGTCTGTACGACGCGGTGATGACCAACGGCCCCGCCTACAACGACCTCAAGGTCCGCCTCCAGGACGTGGTGAAGGAAGGCACCAGCTATAACACCACGCAGTACAACACCCAGGTCGTCCAGACCGCGGCGGCGAAGTCCGCACAGCGGCTCCTCGACGAACTCGGGGTGCTGCGCGGCAAGTTCACCGAGGGACGCGACGGCGCCGAGGAGTACCGCAAGGCCCTGTCCGAGGCCACCCCGTACACCTCCACCCTGACCGACGCGCTCAAGAAGCTCGGCGACTCCTCGGCCAGCGCCGCGGACAAGACCAGCGCGCTCAAGCAGGCTCTGGACATCCTTCAGGGCAAGCAGCAGGACGCCCAGCAGGCCACCGACTCTCACCGCCGGGCCGTGCGCGAACACCAGGAGGCCGTCAAGCAGGCCGCCAAGGACACGGCCGTATGGGGCAACGCCCTGCTGGACAGCAAGGGCGCCCTCGATGTCTCGCACAAGGCGGCCGACGGCCTGAAGACCAGCCTGGACCGGCTGAAGGAGGCCGCGCTCGCCCAGGCGCAGGCGGCCTACGAATCGGGCGAGTACAACGGCACGAAGTACACCTCCGGACTCAAGGCCGCCGAGGCCGCGATGAAGGACAACCGCGACGCCGCCCTCCAGATGGCCCGTGACTACGGCATCAGCAGGAACAAGGCCGAACAGCTGGTCAACCAGCTCGGCCTCATCCCCGCCGATGTGAAGTCCGTCCTCACCCTGGCCGGCGCCGGCACGGTCACCCGCGAACTCGCCGGGATCAAGCAGCTGCTCGACCAGCAGAAGGACCGCAAGGTCATCACGGTCCAGGCCCTCACCAAGGACGCCGAGGGCCTGCTCACCCAGCTCGGCTTCAAGGTGGAACGGCTGCCCGACGGCACGGTCAAGATCACGGCCCAGACCGCGGAAGCCTGGGAAGCGCTCCGGAAACTCAACGGCGCCGAACTGGCCGACAAGGTCCAGAAGCTCAAGGGGGACGCGTCCGATGCGAAGGCCAAGCACGCGGAAGTCAACGGCCTGACCCTCGGCGACAAGATCCAGAAGTTCAACGGCGATGCCTCGGGCGCCCTGCGCAAGCAGGCCGATGCCATCCGCAAGGGCCAGGAACTCGAAGCCCAGAACCCGACGCAACACCTACGCGGAGACGGCAGCGGCGCCTCCTCGGCACGCCAGTCCGCCTACCGCGGCGGCGCCCAGCTGAACAACGCGGTCTTCACCCAGCACCTGTCCGGCGACGAGTCCGGCGCCCGCCAAGCGCGTCTGACCGCCCAGGCCGGCGGCAACCAGCTGGAACGCGACCGCAAGACCCAGCACATCGACGGCGACAACTCCGCCGCCTGGTCGGCCATCCGCGCGATCACCAGCTTCGTCATGCCGACCAAGACGATCAGCATCGTCGCGGACGTGGTCGGCAAGGCCAAGGAACTCCTGGGGTTCTCCGCGGGCGGCATCGTCGAGGCGTACGCCGACGGCGGCATCCGGGGCGTGCGCGCCCCGCGCCGAGCGGAAGCCCACAGCGCACAGATCGCGCACGCCGGCGCCTACCGGGTCTGGAGTGAACCGGAAACCGGCGGCGAGGCGTACATACCGCTCGGCCCGGCCAAGCGGGCCCGCTCGAAGAAGATCACCGAGGACGTGGTCGCCCGTTTCGGCGGGCAGGTGGCGTGGACGCCCACCGTGCGCCAGGCCGCCCCGGCGCCGGCGTTGCCCGCCCGGGTGCTGGACCAGATGGTGACGGCCATCGCCGGGGCGATCACCGCCGCGCCGGCCGGCCCGCAGGGGCCGGCGCTGCACGTCGAGCACTACTACCAGGCCGGGAGCGCTTCCGCCTCCCAGGTGGCCGCCGAACTCGACTGGAAGCTGCGCACCCGATTGGGGAGGTGAGGTGACACCGTGCCCAAGCCCCTCATCACCTTCCGCGGCCTGGTCCTCGATCACTCCCGGTTCGGCTGGCAGACCCTCACTGGCTGGGAAGACCTCCCAGCCCTGGACGCCGCCGACACCCTCCAGCCGGACGCCCACGGAGCCTGGCCCGGCCGTCTGCTGGCCCAGCCCCGCACCATCACCGTCGAGGGGATATCGATCCGGGCCCGCGGCGAGATCGGCGCGGCCGTGGCGGAGCTGAACGCGGCCACGGCCGTGCGGGACACCGAGGCCGAACTCGTCGTCGATCTCGACGAGCGCGGCCCCCTGGTGGCTTTCGCCCGGTGCATCCGGCGAAACCTTCCCGTGGACCGCTTCTACGCCGCCAGTGGCATCACCCAGGCCACCGCCGCCCTGCAATTCGAGGCGACCGATCCGCGGCGCTACGGCATCACTGCCCACAGCCTGTGGACGCTCGTACCCCAACGCGAGCCGGGGCTGGCCTGGGAACGCCCGATGTTCGGCAAGATCGGCGAACTGGACTGGGGGAGCGGAGCGGACACCGGCCTGGAGTGGGGGCAGCCAGGATCCACCGGACGCATCACCGCCGTGAACGCGGGCACCGCCCCGGTCCACCCCCACATCACCTTCACCGGCCCGCTCGATCGCCCGGTCCTCACGCACCAGCAGACCGGCCGCTCCCTCGCCTACGACCTGACGCTCGCCGCCGGCGAGCCCCTGACCGTGGACTCCGTCGCCGGCACGGTCCAGCTCGGCCCGGGCGCCTCCCGCCTCCACACGGCCACGGCCGACAGCAGCCCCGAACGCACCTTCGTCCTGGCCCCGGGCGAGAACACCCTCGCCCTCCGCGACCAGTCCCTCGCCAACACCACCGGCACCGTGAACGTGACCTGGCGCGACGCCTACTGGTAACCACCCACCCCGAGGAGAGAACACGATGGCGGTACGCGCCGCATGGCTCACCACCCGAGGCGACAGCGCCGGAGGGCAGACTCGCGAGGACACCCGCCGCGTGCCGCTCGGGACGATGACGCCCGTCGGCGAGTGGCAGACCGACCCCGGAGTCCTCCCCGGCGCCGGCGGCGACGAGGCCGTGATCGGCGGGCTGCGCCTGTACCGCACCGGCCCTATGACCTGCCGCATCCTCGGCGGGCGGGCCGTCGTACAAGGAACCCTTGAACAGGGCGCCTACCCGGTGCTCGTCGACAGCCCGGTCCACCTGACCGTCGAGAACGGCGACGCCACCAACCCCCGCGTCGACCTGGTCGCCCTGCGCGTCTACGACGACCCCTACGACTCCAGCGGCCGGACCGAAGCCACGGTCGAAATCCTCCAGGGCATCCCCGACCCCCGCCCCAAGCCTCCCGAAGTCCCGCCGTGCGCGATCCCGTTGTACGAGATCGCGGTTCCGGCCGGGGCGTCGGCGGGCAGCGGGGGCATCGACTGGGGCAGCGCCCTACGCGATCGACGTCTCCCCACCGTGGCCGTCGGCGGCATCGTCCCCGCGGGCACGGCGGCCGGCCGCTACGCCGGGCAGTACCGGGACAACGGCCGAGCCCTGGAACGCTTCAACGGCCAGAGCTGGGGCAGTCCCCTGGAGGACACTGGCTGGCAGCCCTTGTCATTCGGCGGAGCCGTCCAGAACGTCAGCTACGCCCCTTGCCACATCCGCCGCATCGGGGGCGTCGTCTATCTGAGGGGCCGGGCAGAGAAGCGGCCCGGCTTGGCTGAATGGATCTGGCCCGACCAGCTGATCGCCCGCATACCCGAGGGGCTGCGCCCTTACGGGGGCGGCATCTTCACCTTCGCCGCGGCCCGGAACCGCATCGCGCAGTACGAGACCTGCCGCCTGGAGATCAAGGCCAACGGAGAGCTGTACTGCATGTCCGGCAATCCCAATACGCCGGCCACCGACGAGTTGCCCAAGTGGGTCTCCTTCGACGGCGTCTCCTACCCGGCCACCTGATCACCAGCCCCACCAGTGACGGGAGGTCGGCCGGTGACCGTCGCGTACCGCCTCATCTTCACCGACCTGGTGACCGACCAGCTCCTGGACGTGCTCCCCGCCACCCAGCTCGAACTCGACGACTGGATCGGCAAGACCGGCCAGCTCTCGGCCCAGATCGCGCTCCCCGACCCCCACGCCGCCGCCCGCGCCCGATCGGCCACCATCCCCGCACGCACCGCCGTGTGGGTTGAGCGTGACCGTGAAATCTGGTGGGGCGGCATCGTCTGGCAACGCATCCCGACGTCGGCCTCCCGCAACGAGCCCATGACCCTGGCCCTCCAGGCCGCGACCTTCGACTCCTACTTGGCGCGCCGGGAACTCGACTCCCCGATCCCGCCGTTCGTGCAGACCGATCAACTCGCCATCGCCCGTGCCCTCCTGGACAGAGTGCAGGAAGGGCCCGGCGCCGACATCGGCCTGGTGGCCATCGGTGACGCCGTCAGTGGCGTACTCCGCGACCGCACCTACGAATGGCACGACCTCCCGCGCTACCTCGACCTCCTCGACCAGCTCTCCCGCGTCGAGAACGGCTTCGAGTGGCGCGCCCGCGGCCGACGCGACGAGACGGGGCGCCGCGTCCGCGAACTGCTCCTCGGCTACCCACGCATCCGCTCCGCCTACACCGAGATCGTCCTGGACCACCCCGGCCCCGTGCTCCAGCACAAGCTGCCCGAGGACGCCACCGGTAAGGCCACCCACTGGACCAGCCGCGGCGCCACCCCCACCCCCAAGGGCGACGAGACGACCTACCCCCTGATCTCCCAGCCCCCGCCCCTGCTCACGGCCATCGAGGACGGTTGGCCGCGGCTGGACGGATCCAGCGATCACCTGACCGTCGAGCAGACCGCCACCCTCGACGAACACGCCCGCCACGACCTCGCCGACGCCTGGAACACCGACCCCATCCCGGAGATCACCGTCCAACTCGACGCCACGCCGATCACCCCCGCGATGCTCGGCGCCACCATCCGGCTGCGGATCCACGACGCCTGGCATCCCGACGGCGCCTCCATGCGCTACCGGCTCGTCGGCATGGCCGTCACACCACCGGACCGCACCACCCCGGAAACCGCCCGCCTCTATCTCAACCCTGCCTAGACACACGGGAGTTGCCATGGCTCGCCTCCCCGCAGACCTCCTCGACCGCCTGGCCGCCATCGAACGCCGCCTACGCATCGTCGAGGGCCGCTCCCAATTCCGGCCCACCACCCCGGATCCCCAAGTCCCCGCACTCTCAAGCCGAGTGAGCCGCATCGACGGCCGTCTCGCCACCCTCGAATACAGCCTGCGCTACCAGCCACCCGACGCGGACTGACCACCGCACGACCTACACGCACCCGGCCCCGAGGAGTACCTCGGGGCCATCTTCACGCCTGCCGTCCTGACGCCAGGAATCCGGCTGGCACGGAAGAGACATGGAGGACAGCACCCATGGGCACGACCTGGATACCCGGCGTCGAACGCCTGGGCAGCGGCTCCATCGGCGGAGCCATGGACTCGCCCGGACGCCCCGGACGCGTGGTGTGGCACACCACCGAGAGCAGTGCCGGCGACCAGGCATTCGATAGCGTCGCCCAGTACTTGACCCAGATCGCCGCCCAGCCGCACATCCTCTACGACCCGACCACCGACCGCCTCGGCCAGTTCGGACCGCTGGACGAGTCGGCCCGTGCCCTGCGCAACGACGGGTCCAGCCGCACCAACCGCACCGGCCGCGTGTGCATTCAGATCGAGGTCCTGGCCCGCGCCTCCCGACCGTTCACCGACTACTGGCGCCCCGGCCCGAACTTCCGGTCGCTGATGTCCGCCATCCGCTCCTGGGGCGTCCCCGACACCTTCCCCATGGGCGGCCCGGCACGTACCGCGTATGCCGCAACCAACCGGGACCGCACCGTCTGGCACGCCGAGGGTGGCCACTACGGCCACTGCCACGTTCCCGGCAACGACCACTGGGACCCCGGCGCCATCGACCCGGCCAGCCTCTTCCAGGCCGCACCGGGAACCGGCGGCAACCACGCCCGGCCCTCCGGCCCCACCTGGACGGTGAAGGCCGGGCAGACCCTGGGGGCTATCGCCGCAGCCGCGGGGGTCTCGCTCGGAGCGCTCCTCACCGCCAACCCCCAGATCCGGAACCCGAACGTCATTCACCCCGGCGACCGGATCACCGTCCCCGACCGCAACGATCACGAGAGTGCGAAGCCGGCCAACCCGGCCAAGCCCCGCCCACCGACCAAGCCTCACCGCCCACAGAACAGCCAGATCGGCGGCAAGACCTACGGCCCCGGCGGACATGGGAGCCACATCACGACCGTCGGCCAGGCCCTCGTCGCCCACGGCTTCGGCGGCTACTACCGCATAGGCCCCGGCCCCACCTGGACCGACGCGGACACCCGCGCCTACGCCGCCTGGCAGCGCTCCCTCGGCTTCCGCGGCCCGGACGCCGACGGCATCCCCGGCCCCACGTCCCTCCGCCGCCTCCTCGGCGGAGGCATCCACGCCAAGCCGCAGACCACACCGCCGTTCCCCGGCCGCGCGGCCGTCCGCTACGGCGCCCGCGGCCCGGCCGTCCTGAAGGTCGACCATGCCCTCATCCGACACAGCTACGGCCGCTACCTCACCTACGGCGCGTCTGCCTACTACGGCCACACCACCCGCGCCGGTGTGAAGGCGTTCCAGCGCGACCAGGGCTGGCGCGGCACCGACGCCGACGGCAACGTCGGGCCGATCACCTGGCGGAGGCTGATGCGATGAGCAACCGCGACCCCCTCGGCGTGACGATCGGCGCCCGCGAGATCTACGACGAGGTCGTCGGCCTCCGCGAAGACGTGCGCTCCGTCGTCCAGAACTCCGAAAGCGTCCGCGGCACCCTCACCGACCACGAAGACCGCCTCCGAGCGCTGGAGCGCTGGAAGTACGCCCTGCCCCTGGCCCTACTCACCGCCCTCGGCACAGCAGCGGCCGAACTCCTCCGCGCCCTTCCCTAACCACACCCATGGAGCCCACGTGCGCGAGACCCTCCGCAACAACCCAGTGATGGTCCGCTCGATCATCGTCGCCCTGCTGTCCCTCCTCGGGACCGCCGTGCCGGCTCTGGCCGACATCGCGGTCAACGAAGCCGTGATCGGTGCCGGCGTCGCCCTTGCTTCCGTCTGGCTGGGCCTTGGTGCCCACCAACGTGTCACACCCACGCACAAGATCCAGCTCCGTGACGACATTCAAAGGTGATCGAATCAAGCCATCGGTGAATGACCCCCTACCGGCTTCCGGCCGGTGGGGGGCCGCAGTCGTGTCCGGGGTTAGCCCCTCGGGCAGCGCTTCTCTGTGGCTGGATTGCGCTCCCACCAGGGCTGTTGTCAGTGCTGTATGCGATCGTCGCCACCTGGAGCCGGGAGTAGCGCACCGGCTCGCGACGGTTACGAGGCGAGGGCCAAGGGGGAGGCAAGGCATGGCTGGCGACGGCTTTGACATAGACACTGACCAACTCAAGTCCGCCGCTCCGACGTTCCACCGGGAGTCTGTTGCCCTGGAGAGGGCGGCGGCCAAGCTCCGGCATGCGCTCGGCGGGCTGGGGGAACCGTGGGGCAGTGACGAGCAGGGCAAGAAGTTCGAGCACGTCTACGCCCCACATCGGTCGGAGATCGAGAAAGCGACCACGGCCCTGGTCAAGGGCCTGTCCAGCATCACCAAGGCCATGAACGACATGGCGGCCAACCATGAGGAGGCGGACCGGTCGGCCAAGTCCGGCTTTAAGGGCGGTGCGTGATGAGCGCTGCCGACAAAGCCAAGGAGATCGTCCAAGACCTCACGGGCATGTGGTGGCCGGAGGGCGACGAGGACGAACTCCGGGAAGCCGCCCGCGCCTGGCGCGCCTTCGCCGACGATGTAGAGGACTGCACGGCCGCCTGCCACAAAAAGGCCCAGGACGTCATCGACAACAACAAGGGCGCCGGCATCGAGGCGTTCGGCGCGTTCTGGAAGAAGTACCACGGCGGTGGCAAGGGCTACCTTGACGACGTCGCCACCGCCGCGCGGGACATGGCCAAGGCGCTGGACAAGTTCGCCGACCAGATCGCCGAGGCGAAGAAGAAGATCGAGCACGAGCTGGAGATCGCCGGGGCGGTGCTGGTGGCCGGCACGGCGCTGGCCATCTTCACCGGCGGTATCAGTGAGGTGGCCGCCGCGGGTGCCACCGAGGCGATCGTCGCCGCTGCCAGTACGGCAGGCGTGGCCGTCTCGGCAACCGTCGCCGAGATCGCCGGCACGGTGCTGGCGACGGCTGCCATCGGCAGCATCGGGTCGATCACGGTGGACGTGGTCGTCGCCCAGGGCGGTCGGAACCTGCTCGGGGACCAACACGGGATCAACGTCGCCGAGATCAAGGACGCCGGTGTGTCCGGCATGCTCATGGGCGGCGCCGCAGGCGGAGCCGCCCGCGGAGTCAAGGCGGTGGTGGACGCTGGCGGCGTCAAGAACCTCCTGGGCAACATGAAGCTGGACGGCTTGGGGCACCTCAACGTCTCACTGCCCAACCTTCAGATACAGCTGCCCAACTTGGGCGGCCCGCGCCTGGCGATGGCCGGTGAAGGGCCTGTCGGTCCGACCGGCCAGCCCCTGATGCGCAGCGTCGAGCGCGGCGGCGGAGGGGGAGGCCGGGCACCTCAAAAGCCAATCCCCCCGTACTGCAAGCCACTGGACAGCATGGGTCGGGCCACCGGCGTCGAAACGAAGATCACGCAAGACATGCTCGACACCGGTACCAAAGCTTCCCGCCGGGTGAAGCCACCGGGCTGGGAAGGGGAAGCTGCGGACCACACGCGCGGCCACCTGCTAGCGCGGTCCCTGGGTGGCGACGGCAGGTCGGAAGCAAACATTGCGATCATGTACGACAAGGCCAACAACGAGGCCATGAAGGACATAGAGCTGCAAATCTATGACACCGTGAAGAACAAGGGGCCTGTGGATTACTTTGCTACCCCTGTCTACGCACATCCGGGTGATCTCATCCCTGCCGGTATCCACATCGAGGCGACGGGCTCCGGGCTGAACATCAACCAGACGATCATCAACAAGTAGTAGGTGGGGCATGTCTGATCTGGATCTCTTGGCGTCATTTCCCGCGTATGGCGATGGAGGCCCGGTCCTGAACGATTGGGACGACGCGGAGAAGAGCCTCGGTGTGGTTTTCCCTGAGCACTTCAAGCGTTTCGTGGGCATCTTCGGTGGCGCTAAGTTCGACGACTTCTTGCGTGTCTACCGCGCTGGAGCAGAGAATCAGAACGTGGACCTGGTCCACCGGACACTGGCCGCACGCGACACAATGGAAAAGACGCGTCCGGAGATCCGGGATCTGCTGATGGAGCGAGGCTCCAGTCCGTCCGAGCTTGTTCGTTGGGGAGGCACGGACAACGCGGATCTGTGCTTCTTGATCCCGAATGAGGATCCGGACCGGTGGGCCGTCCTCACAGTGATCGGCCGGGGCGACGAATACGACCTGTACGAAGGCCCTGTGGAGAGCTACCTTCTGCGTGTCCTGCAGGGCGACATCGTGAGCGAGGTATTCCCCGAAGACTTCCCCGACGAGGAACCCAGCTACGAGCGCAACCCGTGGATCTAGCGGGTGCAGCGGCGCGCCTCCGATCCGGCCATGTGCCGGATCGGAGGCGCCTTTTCGCATTGTGGCCAGCCCGCTCTGACCTTAGGAGGACGTGCGAGCTCCGACGGCAGCGGATACGGCAGAAGGCCCAGGAAAGTCCTCCGGCAGCGCATCCATGATCAGCTCGTCGGCGCGCTGCCCGAGCCAGAACCCCGACCGCCGGAGTCGTCCGGCCGGTCGGAACCCGGCCTTCTCGTAGGCCGTGATGCCAGCCTGATTGGGTTCAAGGACCTTGAGCCACACCATGTCCAGCGAGCTGATGTGGAACGCCCAGTCGAGCGTCAGGAGGGTCGCTTCGGCTGCATAGCCCTTCCCCCGCGCCTCGGGGGCGATGAGCATGATGTATTCCGCATTGCGGACGGCCTGGTCGACGTACAGGACCGTCATCCCGACCGGTTCGTTGTCCTCAAGTCGGATGACCTCGAACGCGGGGCGTTGCCCGTTGCGGGCCTGCCCGTCCCAACCGGCGGCGCGGGCTTCCCAGCTCTGCGGCATCTGGTTGCCGTAGCCGAGGATCGTCCGAGGGTTGTTCTCCCACCGGTGGTACGTGGGCAGCATGTCCTGGCGCGGCAGGCCGAGGGCGAGCCGGTCACCGGGGAGAACGATGTGGGGGTCACTCACGGTGTGCCTCCTTCGCGGCCCTGGGGGATCCGGGGCCGTCGGGCGTGTAGATCGGGGTGTAGAGGGACGTCTCGGCCGGCTCCTCAACCGGTCGTCCTTCCTGGTCAGCTATCCATGCGTGAAGCCGTACCGGGTCCGCGGCGAATCCGTGCCGCCACTCTGCCCGGCGTCCGGCACTCGCCAGCAGCAGCGCGACGGCGGCCGACTGCTCCAGACAGGCCCACCGCGCAGGGACGAGGCGCGATGCCCTGCGGACGGCACGAACGGCATGCACGGCTTGCACCTTCGTAGCGGGCGGAAGGCCACTACCGCAGCATCCAAGCCGAACCAGGCGGCGGAATCGCCCCTGTTTGGGGCCGATCACCCGAACGGCTACGGTCGCGATCAGTACCGGCATGGCGGCGAGCCACCACCGCGTGGGCACGGGCCCAGGCGTGGGAAGCACCGCCGGGACTTCCACGGTCCCCCATGATGGGGCAGCTGCACCGTGCCGCACTACCACGCCGGCTTCCCCTACATGTGCCGTCAGACGTCGTAACTCAGTACGCCCAGTTCGGTAGTTGACGATCACACACGAGTGATCGGTGAGCACCATCACGGTATCGCTATCGGCCACTGGAGCCGCGCCTCCTCTCGTGCCACCCGGCTACGGGTGCCCGGTCGATGGCAGCGAGCCACATCTCCGCATTCAGCGTGGGCAGCAGCGCTGGCCAAGCCGTCTCGGCGCCGAGAGCGGCAGCATGCACAGCCGCTCGCAACGGCCCAGGAGTGACAAGACCGAGCCCGGCCAGCCGCCCCTCGGCGAGATCAAGTACACGACGTAAGTTCATCCGCATGCCGCGGTGAAACTCGCCGACGAAGACCCCCTTGGTCCGGCGGTGTCGAACGGCTTGGGGCAGGAGCGGGCCGACAGCATCGGCGAGCAGCGGTTTGTACCGGCTGACGGAACAACGCTCCCGCGGCGGCGCCGACATGACGGCATCGACGACCCGGCCATCGAGGTAGGGGTTGTGCAGCTCGACCCCGAGCGAGTCGGCGAGTTGTTGCTCGGTATGAGCTGACCGTGCCACGTAGCGCACTTCGGCAAGCAGCGCCGAATTGGACGTGCTCTCCACGGCGGGCAAGGTTCGCCGATCCGGTGCCGCCGCGGTGACCCACGCCGGCCGTTGGCCCCCGCCTCCGACCAGCGCGAACGTGTTGCGACGCACCGCTGCTCTCACCAGGCCCCATGGGCTCACCCGACGAAGCAAGGCCCACGCCTGCGCATCGGCAACGAGGCGGCCCCATTGCCCGGCGCGGGCCAGCTCGGACAGGTGCGTCGGCGGCGGCTGAAACAGCGTGTCCCCGCCATCTCCGGTCAGGTGGCAGGCGGCGCCGGCCTGACTGATCGCCCGCAGCTGCGCCGAACACCGCGCCCAGGTGATCGACGATGGCGCGGGCTCGTCCGTTGCTGGCAACTCCGCCTCCGCCTCACTCAGGGGAAGGTGCCGCTCGTCCAGCGGGAACAACACATGCCGCATCGCCGACAGCTCCTGGGCGAGAGCCCGGGCGTAGGCGACATCGCCGCCTTCCGCGGCTCCAGCCGGGTGCACGGTCATCCCCATCACCGGGCCTTCGAGCGCAGCCAGGACGGCAAGCGTGCTGGAGTCGAGCCCCGCGACATCCGACGAGACCGGCGCCCCGGCGGCGCGAGCCCGTACTCCTTCGACCAGGGCATCGCGTAGTGACGCTACGGCCTCACCGTAGGGCCGTCGCTTCCTCGTCCACCACGGTGAAACCCTCGCGACTTCCCCACTGTGCATGATGAGTTGGTGGCCAGCCGGGACGAGATCAACGCCGGCCCACGCGCTGTGCCCCCGCATTTCCCCCTGAACGTCGCATAGGTATGCAGCCAGCCAATCGGTATCCACCCGCCCGCCGGCCAACCCGGCCAGTGCCCGCGAACTGGACCCCCACACCACGCCGCCGGGCACGCGCGCCATGTACACCGGGGAGCCCCCAGCAGCATCGCTGACCACTTCGAGCACACCGTCGCTGCCGGCACGGACGATGGTGTGCGCTCCCGCCCAGCCGCCCCCGAATACGGCGGCCAGGTCCGGACTCGCCAGAGCGCGGGCGAGATCGCCTTCGGTCGCCGAGCACGGCCCGAACACAGCAAGCCGGCCGCCGCTGTCGGCGAGCGTGCGCACGAAACGGCGAGACCCGGCCCCCACGGTCCACAGGGGCGGATCGTCCCAGATGAACCGCACGCCAGCAGGAACAAGGGACCGCCCGCCGGGCGCGCATCCTCCGAACCAGTTCATTCCCCACCTTCCGTTCGCTGATTGCTGCAACGGAGCGGCGGCCCTCCCCTCAGGGAAGGCCGCCGCCGGGTTCATCAGCCGTACTGGTACCGCTTGTCCTCAGTGCTGGTGCCCTGGCCGCCCTGCGTCAGGGTGGCCGCGTTGTCGAGGACGATCACGGCGGGTGCGTCGTCGTCCACGCGCACCTGGTCGGGTGTCCGCTCGACCTGTGTCATCTGGTTCCTCCTCTCGGTGATCTCCGTGGAGCAACAGCCCCAGTGGTGGTACCGGCCCAGGGGCGGGGGCGTTCATCCCCTGGGCCCGCTCTGGAACCCGCTTCGGTACCGGTACGGTTCACCGCGAACGTCGGGGGTCTTCGCCCGCGGCCTGATGATCACCGGTACCGAAGCGGGGGTTCAGTGGGTTCGGGTCCCGAGCCCGTGGTCGGCTGCCGGTGGCTCAGCATCCGAAGCCACCGCCGAGGCCGGCGCCGGCCGGGCCAGATCGGACCCGATGGCGGTGCCGAGCGTCAGAACGGTCAAGACCTGGAGGACGTGCCATACCGCCTCTACGGGATCGATGGCCGGCATGTGTAACCGGCGCCGCCTCCTCGCCGATGCCGGCAGTGCCAGCCGGCCGTACCGTCGCCTGCGGCGGGTCATCGAGCCGCCCCCCTGCCGTATCGGCTGGGACGTGGCCGGCACCGGCGGCACCGGCACGGCGGGAAGGCCGCGCTCATGGGCGGCGGCTTCGCCCGGGCCAAGGGCGCCAGCACGACGACGGATCCGACCTTCGTGCGGGCCATCGTCTCGGGCGCCACCCGGTACACGTTGAGGGTCATCCCCGGCACGAGTCGCCGCCCAGCTCGAAATACGTCTTGAACACGTGCGCGGTCCAGCGGCACGGGTCGCCGTGCCGGGCGTAGAAGGCACGGGCCTCCGGCGTCACCGGACCCGTTACGGCCAAATTCGCGCGGAATCCGGCCTCCATCAGTGTGCAGCTACGCACGCTGTTCGCGGTCACACGCCGCGGGTTCTGTGCAGTGGACACGACGACGGTCCTCTCCATCAGGCGGATGTGGGGGCTGTTCCCGCCGGGAACGGGCAACTGGACGGGAACAGCCCCGCTGTCCCACCGCGGCCAATCCAGCTCTCCGCCAGGAGACCGGGAGTCAGGCCCGCCGCGGTGGTAGGCCCAGTGAACGCCCCGTGGCAGGGGCGTCGTAATCCCGTGCTGGGGCCCCCATGAGGGGTACACACCGTGGGGGGTGGGAGTACGCTCCGTGCGGGAAACGGGCCGTGACGAAACGTCATCATCTCGGGGGTGGGATGGAGTACCCGCTGTCACCGGCAGCATTGCCGCGTGCTCTGCTGGCCGATCCACGGTTAGGCCAGGCTCTTCAACGCCGCGATTTCGGGGCGGTGTTTGCTCTCGCCCACGAGGCGGCAGACATCAGTTACAACAAGATTTCCGAAGCGTGTGGGCTCAAGGCGGAACGGGTTGGAAAGCTCGCCCGGGGAGAGGGAGCGGTCACCACGCTCGCCGCAATCGAACGGATTGCAGACGGACTTCGCATTCCCGGGCGACACTTGGGCTTAGCTGCGCGACCCTGGGAGAGCCGCAACAGTGCCTCCCCTGCCCGCATGGAGCACGACGATGGAGACGATCGGATGAAGCGCCGCAACCTTCTGCGCGGCGCCCTCGCCGCCGGTCTTACCGGCGCCGGCGCCGCCGCGCTCACCGCTGCCCGTCAGGATCTCGATTCAGCTCTGACCGACCAACCCACCGCGGACCTGTCGTATTGGGAGTCCACAGCCGAACGGTACGGCTACGGCTACAACGGCAAGGCTCCTAGCAAGGTTCTGGCCGACCTGGTTCTCGACTTCGACGACATGAAACCGCTGTTCACGTCCTCCCAGACCATCAAGTCGCGGACGCGCATGTGCCATGTGACGGCGCAGATGGCGGGCATGACGGCCATCGTCCTGCATGATCTCGGCGACCACCGCGAGGCACACGCCTGGTTCCACACGGCTCGGCGCGCCGCCGGCGAGTCTGGCGATACCGGCCTCCACGCCTGGGCTTTGGCCCGTGAGGCCATGGTCCCGCTCAACTTCGGCGCCCCCGCTGCCGCAGCTGACCTTGCCGATAAGTCCCGCCATCTGGCGGGCGGCCATCCGTCAGCCGCGGCTGCACTCGCGTGCGCTGTCGCAGCCCGCGCCTATGCCGCCCGTGGCAACCGTGTCGCCGCGCTGACGGCCGTGTCCGAGGCCGAACACCTGATGGACCACCTCACCCCGCAGCAAGCCGCCGACACCTGGTTCGGCTACCCCGAGCAGAAACACCACGTCCATCTCAGCCAGGCGTTGACCATCCTCGGCGAGACGAAGCGCGCCTACGCCACGCAGGCCCGCGCGCTGGAGTTGTCCCGCAGTCCGAGCCTGATGACCCGCGCACTGATCTCCATCGACCGAGCCTCGTGCTTGGCCCACGACGGGGAGCCCGAGGAGGCCGCACGCGTCGCCGCACAAGCATTCGGGGAACTGCCAGCGGCCTACCGGACGGGCCTGACCCGTACCCGCGCACTCGCGCTGTACAGGGCCATCCGCACGTCACCGGGCGCGGGACAGCTGAAGGACGTCTTGGACGCGTCGGCGGTCTGAACCAGCCACGATCGCTTCACGCCGGCGCTCCTGCCCGCATGGCTGCGCGGGCCGCAGCAAACAGCGTGTGCCCTGCTCCGACGGTCACGGGCCTATCACCGGCCGTGGCCGTCTCGGCCTGCTGGCTGCGGCACGCCGTACACAGCCTCTCGTCGTTCACCGGCCGGAACAGCAGCGGCTGGAGATGCTCGCCGGCGCACTCCCGCATTGCGGCCACGCGTGGCGCTGCGGGCGCTGCCATCGCCCGCTGTTCGGCGAACGACGGCGCATCCGGCATCTTCCGCACCAGCCGATCGCGTGCCAGCGCCACCGGGCAGTGCACCGTCTCCGGCAGCCCGGACGTCAATGCCTCCCGGATATCCCGAATCGTGGCCCCGCGTTGCAGCCATTCACCCGCCAACGGCGCAAGCTGCCGAACCTCGCGCCCACCGAGCCGTAACCGGCGCTCATCGTGGGACACAGCAGCGAGGGCTTGAGCAGCGCGTTCCACCAACTCCTGCGGCATCGTTGGCGCGACGTCGGGCTCTGGCGCCGGGGTCTTCTCGTCGTTCGGGGACTGCCCGCCCTCCCGCCCGTCGTCCTTGGCCGCGTGGCCAAGGACGGGGGCCTGACCGTCGATCTGCTCGTCGGGGGAGGGTGGGTTGGGGATGTTCTCGACAGTGTTCTCAAGGGAACGGCCGACCGCCCGGCCCATCGGCTCACCGACGGCCGGAATCCCGTCCGCCGGTCGACCGTCGCGCACCCCGGCGGCCTCGGCTGCACCGAGCGGCACGTTGGAGACGAGCTGGACGGTGGACCAGCGGCCTGCCGGACCCTGGCGACGCCACTCGTGCAGATAGCCCTCGGCGGACAGTTCCCGCTTCGCGCGGATGAACGCCGTCTTCTTGATCCCGGCCCGCTTCGCCGTCGTGGACAGCGGCTCGTCGACGCCGTCCGGCAGCGACAGCTGCCAGGTCAGCAGGCGTACGGCGTCCGACGACAGGCGGGGGTGGCGAATGATGTCGTTGGGCACCTGCGAGAAGAAACGCGCAGGCGCGATAGCATGCCGAAGCATCCCAGGGAGGTCCTATCTCCTTGGCGGTGTAGGCCCTCGGATTGGTGTTCCAGCACCGCCGGGGGCCGCTTCGTTTCCGGCACGAAGCAACCGAATCCCGGACACCGTACCTCAAGATCAAAATGTTCCGGACGTCATTGCGAGGACGGACTCTCACCCGCTCAATTCCTCGCGCCAGCCGCACGGTTGGCGCGGCGCAGCCTTCGTTCGCCATCATCCCTGTGACCTTCACGAGGTGCTGAACTTGATTGGGTGATGTCGGGCGTGTTCGCTGACGAAGTTCGGTCGGTCCGGCAGCCCTGTGGGGCGTGAACAGGCATGCGCATACCGGGGATTGGATAGGGACCAAGGTTGACGCGGGCTCGTCAGTGCCTGCGTCAACTGGATGGAGGGGGAATTTCTGTGACGGATCCTTTCGGCATGGGCGTGTTCGCCTTAAGTGGGGAACTACGGAGCCTCGGCCCGTACCGGCTGCTCGGACAACTGGCCACCGGCGGCATGGGCGTGGTCTATCTAGGACGGGATCCGGGCTCAGGCCGGATCGCTGCCGTCAAGACGCTGCTGGCTCCGGGCGGCGTCAGTGAGGAGGCCCGGAAACGTTTCAACCGCGAGGTCAAGCTCGCCCACCGTGTCACGAGCTCGTACACCGCACGGGTCCTGGACTCCGACGTCGACGCGGGTCGGCCGTGGATGGCCATGGAATACGTCCCGGCACCGTCGTTGGAGGCGCTGGTGGTGCAGAAAGGGCCCCTGACCGACCAACGTGCGGTGCGCTGGATCGCCTCCGGCGTGGTCCGGGCCCTGGCCGAGCTGCATGACAAGGGGATCGTGCACCGGGACGTCAAGCCCCTGAACATCCTGCTGTGCTCGGATGGTCCCAAGGTCATCGACTTTGGCATCTCCCATGCCAGCGACCTCACCAGCACCAAACTCACCCTCGGCACCATCGCCTTCGCCGCACCCGAGCAGGCCCAGGGGCACCCCAGCACACCAGCCTCGGACATCTACGCACTCGGCGTCACCCTGTACTACGTGGCCTGTGGAAAGCTGCCGTATCCGGAGACCAGTGAGCCGCTCCAGCAGCTCAACTATGTGCGGCAGGCCGCCATCGATTTGGACGGGCTTCCCGCGGGTTTGGACGAGGTGGTCGGCGACTGCCTCGCGGCGCGGCCCGACGACCGGCTGACGGCCGAGCAGCTTATCCGGCGTTTCGAGAGCGGCACCAGCCGGACCCTGTCGGCCGGTTGGACGTCGCTGGTCGCCCAGTACGCGGAGGAGGGCCGACGGCTCCAGCGGGCCGCCGACCAGGCGGAGGCCGAGACGGTCACCCGCAGCTGGACCGTCGGCCCGGGCGGGACCCGTCACCTCACCGAGGAGGACCGCCAGGACGGGGTGCGGAAGTCCGGACGGCCGGATCCGGACGGTCCGGGCCTGAAGCCGGAGACAGGCCCGGAGAGCGCGACAGCCAACGGGCAGGGGTCCGGCCGGCAGAGCCCGGACTCCAAGCCGAAGCCACCGGACACGGCTCCCGGCGGCAGTACGCCGCCGAGCATCGGACCGGGTGAGACGACGCCCCGCCGGGTCGGCTGGAAGAACGAGTACCTCTACGCACTGCTGGGTGTCGCAGCTCTTGTCGTCAGCTTGGTCATCAACTTCCACGGCAACCACTCAAACAACTCGCCCGACCCCTCGCGCACCCACACCAGCAGCCCTGACGACTCCGGCGGAGTGGAGGATAGTCCCACTCCCTCCGGCCCCGAGCCCACTCCCCCCAGCCCACAGGACGAGGCATTCGCCGGCATCAGCATCGACGACTGTCTGGACAACTACAACAACCCCGACGGGGCGTGGTCGCCCAAAACTCCGCATGCGGCTAGCTGCACCGGTACGGGTTCCTACTACCGTGTGATGTCGATCGTGCACGACTCCGCAAGCTGCTCCGACACGTACGACTACCGCTGGTCCCACGACAACGACAACGGCACCAAGATCGCCTTCTGCTTGAACCGCAACTTTCGTGTCGGCCAGTGCGAGTTCGCCGACAAGAAGGAGGCCCTCCAGCGCAACCAGATCACTCCCTGCGATGGTCACATCCCCGACAAGTACAAGTACATCGTCAGGATCACGGGCGTGTACTCCAATAAGGACGACTGCGGAGACCAGGATTTCTGGCAGATCGACGATCACGGCATTGCCCTGTGCGGCAAGGAGATCCGACAAGCAAGCTAGATTTCGGACGGTGAACAGCGACCGTTTCAACGCGGTCCCCGGGGAGTTTCTGGGGAGTTTGGGGAGTCTCTGGGGAGTGCGGTCCCCATAAACCCCGCGACACGGGCAACGCCCTGAAACGGCCTCCGCCGCAGGTCAGGGACCTGATCGGCGATCTTTCCCCTGCTCCGCCGGGGCCGGCGGAGTATTGAGGGGGGATACCCTGCCGGCCGTTTCAGCGCCGTAGTGCCGCGGTGTTACGCCTTCGCCGCGTCCAGCGCCCGCAGCACATCGGCGACCAGATCCTCCGGGTCCTCGACGCCGACGGAGAAGCGGATGAAGCCCTCCGGCACGTCGTCGCCGCCCCAGCGGGCGCGCCGCTCGGCGGTGGAGCGCACGCCGCCGAAGCTGGTCGCGTCGTCCACCAGCGTCAGCGCGGTCAGAAAGCGCTCCGCATGTGCCCGGTCCGGGAGGACGAAGGACACCACGCAGCCGAAGCGGCCGGGGCGCATCTGCCGGACGGCGAGCGCATGGGACGGGTCCGACGGCAGGCCGGGATGGCGCACCCCGGTGACCTCGGGGCGGTCCACCAGTGCGGTGGCCAACGCCATTGCTCCCTCGGCCTGTTGGCGGATGCGCAGCGCCAGGGTGGCGAGCGAGCGGTGCGCGAGCCAGCTCTCCATCGGGCCGGGGATCGCGCCGACCGTCTTGCGCCACAGCCGGACGCCGTCGGCCAGCTCCGGATCCCGGGTGCTGACGTAGCCCATCAGGACATCGCCGTGGCCGGTCAGCGCCTTGGTGCCGCTGGCGACCGAGAAGTCCGCGCCCAGGTCCAGCGGGCGCTGGCCGAGCGGGGTGGCGAGGGTGTTGTCCACGGCGACCAGCGCACCGCGGGCGTGCGCCGCGTCGGCCAGTCGCCGGATGTCGTGGACGTCGAGGCCCGGGTTGGAGGGCGTCTCGATCCACAGCAGCCGCGCGCCGTCGAGGACGTCCGGTGGGGCGTCGTGGGCGCGAGCGACAGGGGTGTACGGCGCGCTCGTCGAGGCGCGATCGTCGGTCGACGGGCGGGCGGTGCGGACCTCGATGCCGTAGCTCTCCAGGCGGGTGCGGACGGCGGGCAGCAGCTGATAGCCGTCGCCGGGGAGCACCACCGCGTCGCCGGCGCGCAGTTGGGAGAAGAGCACCGCGGTGATCGCCGCCATCCCGGAGGCGAAGGCGACGGTGTGCGCGGGCTCGTCCGGCGACTCCAGTTCGCCGATGGCGGCTTCCAGCCGGGTCCAGGTGGGGTTGTTGTCGCGGCCGTAGGTGTACGGGCCGGCGGCCTCGCCGGGCAGGTGGAAGTGGGCGGCGAACACCGGGCCGGGGAGGGCCGGTTCGTAGGCCGCCGCCTCCGGGAGCCCGGCCCGCACGACGCGGGTGCCGTCGCCGATCATGCGCTCTCCTTGCGGTGGGGGTGGTGCAGGCCCGGCCGGGGCTCGGCCGGGCCCGGAGCGCCGGAGGTGACCTCGGCGCGGACCGCCTCCAGGAGGCCGTCGCAGGCCGTCTCGATCATCTCCAGGCACTCTTCGAAGCCGGCGAAGCCGCCGTAGTACGGGTCCGGCACATCGAGGTCCGCGGGGTCCGAGGCCGGGCCGGTGCGGCAGCTGTAGGAGCGCAGCAGGCGGACCTTGGCGGCGTCCTCGGGGGTCGGGGCCAGCCGACGCAGCTCGCGCAGATGGCCCGCGTCGAGTGCGACGACCAGGTCACGCCGGGCGAACCAGGAGGCGCGGAACTGCCGGGCGGTGTGCGTGCTCGGATAGCCGCCGGCGTGCAGCACGGCGATGGTGCGGGGGTCGGCTCCGTCGCCCTCGTGCCAGCCGCCGGTGCCGGCGCTGTCGATCTCGACGAGCCCGTCGAGTCCGTCCTCGGCGATCCGGGCACGGAAGACGGACTCGGCGATCGGCGAACGGCATATGTTGCCGGTGCAGACGAAGCAGACACGGTAGCGGGTGGTCAAACGTCAGTCCTTGTCGGGAAGGATCACGTGCATTGCCCAGGAGACGATGGAGACGATCACGCCGCCGAGCAGTGCCGTCCAGAAGCCGTCCACGTGGAAGGCGAGGTCGGCCTTGCCGGCGAGCCAGGAGGTCAACAGCAGCATCAGCGCGTTCACGACCAGCGTGATCAGGCCGAGCGTGAGGATGAACAGGGGGAACGAGAGCACCTTCACCACGGGCTTGACCAGGAAGTTCACCAACCCGAAGATCAGCGCCACCAGGACCAGCGTGAACACCTTGCGGCCGGTGTTCTCTCCGGTGAGCGTGATGCCTTTGAGGAGCCAGATGGCCACGGCCAGGGCCGCGGCATTGGCGAGCGTCTTGACCACGAAATGCTTCATGGTGAGATCGTCGCAGACGACTGCTTAATGGTGAGAGGTGCGAACGGGATGAAGGCTTTCCGACTGGATGAACTGGAAGCGGAACGGCTCGCGAACAACGGCGCGTATCTGCAGTTCCTCCGGGAGCGCACCATGTCGGTCGGGCTGTACGGGCTGGACGCCGGCACCGTCGATCCGCAGCAGCCGCACGCCCAGGACGAGGTGTATCTGGTGGTGAGCGGTCGCGGGGCGATCACGGTGGGGACCGAGACGGAGTCGGTGGCCCGTGGCAGCGTGGTCTATGTGCCCGCCGGGGTGCCCCACAAGTTCCACCACATCAGCGAGGACCTCCGGGTCGTGGTGGTGTTCTCTCCGCCCGAAAGCTGAGGGACGGACCCCGGAACCCGTAGGGGTCGGCTCAGGGGAGAGCCGGGGCTGTCGGGCCCCCATGGCGTCCTCCGGCGCCCTAGCATCGTTGGTGTACAGGGGGAACCGGAGACGCGGAGACCGCGGACGGTGCCACCGGAGCGGCAGAGACCGACAACAGCGCGACAGACAGAAAGCAGGGCAGAGCAGTGGCCGGTAAGGGGATACTCGCAGGACTTCCGTGGTGGGTCACCTGGGTCGTGGTGCCCGTCATCCTGATCGCCGTCTTCGGCGGGCTGATCGCCACCGCGGTCGGCTTCCTGGTCAGCCTGCTCTTCAAGGTGCTGATCGCGGCGGCCCTGATCGCCGGTGTCATCTATCTCGTGCGCAGGTTCACCGGTTCCTCGTCCTCGTCCTCGTCGAAGAGCGACTGGTAGGCCGAGCCCCTGACCGACCGGTCCTGTCCGACCCGCACCGTCCGACGCCCTGCCCCCGCCCGGGAGCGGGGCGTCCGGCGTTCGGCGTCCCCCACCGACACACCCATCGCCGCGTCGAACGTGGGTCGGAAAGCGGCTCGTTCACTGTTTCCGCGCGCCGGACGCCCGAGGCGTTCCCCCTGCTCACCAACAGTGTGGACGTTGCTCCGTAGAGCCATTACGCCCAGGGGGACGTGGACGGCCGGGTTAACTCCCGGGCTTTCGGCTCCTGTTCCGGATCGCCCGGGTTACAGTGCGGGCGTAGGCGTCTTCCGGAGGTTGGCGTTCCGGAATGTACCGAGCGATCGGCCGGGCGTCGGGCGGGACGTCCTGGGAGACGCGCGGTCGCGGGAGCGGGTCCCGTGGCCGGGGCCGCGGGACCATGGCGCTCGGACCTGGGGGTTGCGTTGGCGATCGGCAACGACCAATCCGGCTCGCATCCCACCCTGATCGGGTCGGTGCAGCGGGCCCTGCGGCTCCTGGAGGCGGTGGCCGCGCACGCGGACGGGGCGCCCGCCAAGCAACTGGCCAGGGAGGCCCAGCTTCCGCTCCCCACGACCTACCACCTGCTGCGGACGCTGACCCACGAGGGCTATCTGCGCCGGGAGAGCGGCGTCTTCGTCATCGGCGAGGGTGCCGAGTCCATCGGTCGGGCCGGGGCCCGGCGGCGGCAGCGCCGGCAACTGGCCGACGTGCTGGCCGTGGTCGGCCGCGAGCTCGGCGCCGCCGTCTACTTCGCCGTCTACCGCGAGGGTGAGGTGGAGGTGGTGGCGATAACCGACGATCCGGCGCGGCCGCCCGTCGAGGAATGGGTCGACTTCCGGTCCAGCGCCCATACCCACGCGATCGGGCAATGCCTCCTGGCGCAGCTCGACGAGGCGTCCCGGAAAGAACATCTCGCCCGCTATCCCGTGCAGTCGGTAACGCCTTTTTCGGTGCGCTCCGAGAACGATCTCCTCAGCCGGTTGGCTACGGTGCGTCGCGGCCAGGTCGCCTACGACCGCCAGGAATATGCCTTGGGCACGGTGTGCTCGGCGATCCCCATCCGGGTCGGTTCGGCCGCCGCGACGCTGGCGGTTTCCCTTCCGGCGAAGGAGGTGCACCGATTGCAGCCAGTTACGGATCGACTACGGAAAATGGCGGAGGGGGTACTAACGACACTCGCCTTCTCTATCAGTATCTGAAAACTCACTCCTTGTGATCTGCCTGCATGTGACCGACGATGGCGTCAATAGGGCTTCCGGGGATGATTCCCGGCCATCTCCGATCAAGTGCGGGGCAGTGGTTGATGAACGACACGGTTCAGGCAGAAGTGATCATGAGCTTCCTCGTCTCGGAGGAACTCGCCTTCCGGATTCCGGTGGAGCTGGACTTCGACAGCGCCGACCCCTACGCCGTCCGGCTCACCTTCGATCTCCCCGGCGATGCGCCCGTGACCTGGGTGTTCGGCCGTGAGCTGCTGCTGGACGGGCTGAGCCGGCCGGCCGGAGAGGGGGACGTCCGGGTCGAGCCGACCTCCCCAGAGCACCTCAGCGACGTCTGCATCAGCCTGCAAGTCGGCGCCGAGCGCGCCCTGTTCCGGGCCAGTGCGCCGCCGCTGATCGCCTTCCTGGACCGCACGGACCGGATCGTTCCGCTCGGCAAGGAGGAGGTCTGCGACACCCTGGAGGCCGCGCTGGACCGGATCCTGACGGAGGCGCCGGCCGGCTGATCCGCCGTCCGCCGGCCCGCTCATCCCACGACGCCCCCACCTCACCGCCGACCGGTCGGCCGTCGGCGCCCCCTGCCCCGCTGCCCGCCCACCGCGTTCACCCGCCCCGACCCGCTCCCTCCGTGCTGCCTGCCGTGCGCTCAGCGCTTACGGCGCCGTCCGTGTGCCGCGCGCCGCCCTCCGCGCCCTCCGGAGGCCGGCGCCCGCCCCGCCCCGCCCGGCACGGGGCGGTCCGCCGCGACCACCAGAGCCGCCAGCAACGTGGTCACCGGTACCGAGGCGACCAGCCCGATGCTGCCCACGAGCGTGCGGACGATCTCCTCCGCGACCACCTCGCTGGTGGCGACCGTGCCGACGCTGCTCTGCGCGATGGAGAACAGCAGGAGCAGCGGCAGCGAGGCGCCCGCGTAGGCCATGACGAGGGTGTTCACCACCGAAGCGATGTGGTCCCGTCCGATCCGCATCGCCGCGCCGTACAGCTTCCGCCAACCCGCCGTCGGATCGGCCTCCTTCAGCTCCCAGACCGCGGCCGTCTGCGTCACCGTCACATCGTCGAGCACCCCCAGCGAGCCGATGATGATGCCCGCCAGCAGCAGACCGTGGATCTCGATGTTCGGGTACAGCCCGTGCACCAGACCGGTGGTGTCGTCCGTATTGCCGGTCAGCAGCGCCCAGTTGATGAACACCGTGCCCAGCAGCCCGATGAGCAGCAGCGAGGCGAGGGTGCCGAGCACCGCCACGGACGTGCGGGCGGTCAACCCGTGGCACATGTAGAGCGCGATCAGCATGATCGCGCTGCCGCCGATCACCGCCACCACCAACGGATCGGAGCCCTGGAGGATCGCCGGGAGGATGAACAGCGTCAGCACGCCGAAGCTGGCGGCCAGCGCCACCAGCGCCAGCACCCCGCGCAGTCGACCGACGATCACCACGGCACAGGCGAAGATCGCGGCCAGCATCCACATCGGCACGGTGCGGTCGACGTCCGTCACCGCGTACTGCAGATCCTTCGGCGCCTTGGGGGAGTAGGAGACGACGACGTCCTGGCCCGTCGTGTAGTGCCGCAGGGCGTCCGGCGTCACCACCGTCTGGAAGGTCCGGCCGGCGTTCTCGCCGGTGGTGACCTTGACCGTCACCTGCTCACAGGGTTTGCCCGGGGCCGCTCCCCCGGCCGGCGGCTGGCCTCCGGGTGCGGTGGGCTGCGGCTGCTGCGCGGCGTGCACCGCCGCGCAGTCCACCTCCTCGACCTTGATGATCCGCGCCTGCTCCGTGGGCTGGTCGAAGCCCACACCGGACGGCTTGTGCGGGGGCGCACCGCCCGGCCACAGGACGATCAGGCCGACCGCCACCGCTGCCGCGAACGGGATCAGCACGGCGGCGATGACCTTGCGCAGATGCCGGGAGACGGGGGCGGCCGGCCCATGGCCGTGCGCGTGCGCGTGGCCGGCGGCGGGATGCGGGGCGTCGGGAGGGCTCACCGCCCGATCATCGCAAGAAGCGGTGGGCCCCCTGTTCACATCGCCGCATCGGCCGCTACCGTGGTGCCACCTTTGCAATCGCGGGAGCTCGGAGCACCGGGCTGAGAGGGCGCTGACCTCCGTCCCAGCGGTGTTTCACGTGAAACACCGGACGACGGAAGCCGCTGCGTCGACCGCCGAACCTGTTACCGGGTAATGCCGGCGTAGGGAGTTGGGTCTATATGACTCTGCAGGATGCACGCACGCCTGAAAACGGCCCGACCGACGGCGAAAAGTCGCACATCGGCTGGCACAAGGGCTATGTCTCCGGAACGCGTTCCGACCTCCGGGTCCCGGTCCGACGGGTGCACCTCACCAACGGCAAGCACGTGACGCTCTACGACACGTCAGGGCCGTACACCGACCCTCAGATCGAAACCGACGTCCGCCGCGGCCTGGCCCCGCTGCGGGAGAACTGGATCATCGCCCGGGGCGACACCGAGGAGTACGCGGGCCGTCCGATGCGTCCCGAGGACGACGGGGTCAAGCACACCTCACCGCGCGGTGGCCTCCGGAACCTCGACGCGGTCTTTCCGGGCCGTCCGCGTCAGCCGCGCCGTGGTCGGGACGGCGCCGCGGTCACCCAGCTCGCATACGCCCGGCGCGGCGAGATCACCGCGGAGATGGAGTACGTCGCCCTCCGCGAGAACGTCTCCCCCGAGTTCGTGCGGGACGAGATCGCGGCCGGCCGCGCGGTGCTGCCGGCCAACATCAACCACCCGGAGATCGAGCCGATGATCATCGGCAAGAACTTCCTGGTGAAGGTCAACGCCAACATCGGCAATTCCGCGGTCACTTCCTCGATCGAGGAGGAGGTGGAGAAGATGACCTGGGCGACCCGCTGGGGTGCCGACACCGTCATGGACCTCTCCACCGGCCGCAACATCCACACCACCCGCGAGTGGGTGCTGCGCAACTCCCCCGTCCCGATCGGCACCGTCCCCCTCTACCAGGCGCTGGAGAAGGTCGACGGCAAGGCCGAGGAGCTGACCTGGGAGATCTACAAGGACACCGTCATCGAGCAGGCCGAACAGGGCGTCGACTACATGACGGTGCACGCCGGTGTGCTGCTCCGGTACGTCCCGCTCACCGCCAACCGGAAGACCGGCATCGTCTCCCGCGGTGGTTCGATCATGGCGGCCTGGTGCCTGGCGCACCACCAGGAGTCGTTCCTCTACACGCACTTCGAGGAGCTCTGCGAGATCCTCGCCGCCTACGACGTCACCTACTCCCTCGGTGACGGTCTGCGGCCCGGCTCCATCGCGGACGCCAACGACGAGGCGCAGTTCGCCGAGTTGAGGACTCTCGGCGAGCTGAACACCATCGCCAAGCGGCACGGCGTGCAGACCATGATCGAGGGCCCGGGCCACGTCCCGATGCACAAGATCAAGGAGAACATCGACCTCCAGCAGGAGATCTGCGAGGAGGCCCCGTTCTACACGCTCGGCCCGCTCACCACCGACATCGCGCCCGCCTACGACCACATCACCTCCGGCATCGGCGCCGCGATGATCGCCTGGTGGGGCACCGCGATGCTCTGCTACGTCACGCCCAAGGAGCACCTGGGCCTGCCGGACCGCGACGACGTCAAGACCGGCGTGATCACCTACAAGATCGCGGCCCATGCGGCGGACCTCGCCAAGGGCCACCCGGGCGCCCAGGAATGGGACGACGCGCTCTCCGACGCGCGCTTCGAGTTCCGCTGGGAGGACCAGTTCAACCTGGCCCTCGACCCGGACACCGCCCGCGCCTTCCACGACGCGACACTGCCCGCGGAGCCGGCCAAGACGGCCCACTTCTGCTCGATGTGCGGGCCGAAGTTCTGCTCGATGAAGATCAGCCGAAGCATCACGGAGCAGTTCGGCGGCGGCGAGGGCGCGACCCCCGAGGAGGTCAAGGCCGGGATGCTGGAGAAGTCCAGGGAGTTCGCGGCGGCCGGCAACCGGGTGTACCTGCCGATGGCCGACTGAGGAACGTGAGGGGCAGGCCGTGAAGTGGCCGGGCCTGCCCCGCTTTTCCTCCCTGCCCTCAGGGTTCCCGCCGCTCCGCTACTCGGGCCGGTGGTCCGGACCGCCGTAGTCCGGGCTGGTGAAGTCCGGGCTGGAGTAGCGCGGACGGGACCAGGAGGTGCCGGCGTCGGGGCTGCTGAACCGCGGGCGGGTGTAGCCGAGCGTGGGGGTGCGCCGCTCGGGAGCCGACACGGGGCGGGGGACGTACTGGACCGGGTCGTCCGCGGGGTCGGCCGAGGGATCGGCCAGCGCCTCACGGAGGAAGGGCAGCAGTCCGCGGTCCAGCAGGGCCTGCCGCCAGGTCTCACGGGCGCTGTCCAGCGCGGCGGCCCGCGCCTCGGCCGCCGTGTCCCGGGAGACGCCGTTGCGCAGCGCGGTGACGACCACGCATCCCATGGCGACCAGCGCACCGGCGGCGGCCAGCGCGGCGAAGATCCACCCGACGCTGACCAGCGGCCGGGAGACGGCCGGGTCCGGGTCGACGGCGCGCAGCCCATAGCCGATGACGAGGAAGAGGACGGCTGCGATCCCGGCGAGCACCGGAACGAGGACGATGGCCATCGCGGCAAGCCCGAAGCCGGTCGTCTCGGCGGCCGGGTCGTCGTCCGCGGTGGCCGGTCCGGTCTGCTCGTCAGAGGTCTGGTCCGCTGACGGAGTGCCCGCACCGGAGGCGGGCGCCGGTGTGCGCAGCTCGGCACGCAGCTGTATGTAGCGTTGGTATTCGGCCGTCGCGCAGGCGGCGATCGCGCTGGTCGCGCTGAGCGCCATCGTGCGCAACTGCTCGGTGCTGAGCCGGTTTCCGGTGGTGGCGGCGAGGCCGTCCGGGCGGTGTGCGGCGGTACGCAGCGCGTCATCGAGGATCCGCGCGAATTCCGCGCGGTCCTCGTTCAGCAGGTGCGGAGCGCTGTTCATGTGGATCCCCCGATGCTCCGTAGGGCCGTACGGGCCGGCCAGGGCCGGGCGCCGGGCGGAAACGGAGGAGAGCCTGCTACGGATAGACCGATGGTAGAGGGCCTCCGGCGCGGGGTGACAGAGAGTTTGCGGAATTTGCGGGATGGTGTGACCGGAACCCGCCGCGGCATGTCACCCGACGGAGCGGTATCCGCGCCTCCGGCGAACTGTCACCCGACCAGGGGGAGTTGGCAGACCAGCAGCTTTCCGGCCATCGTGATGCCGCCGTCCATCGCGATGGCCAGACCGTCGGCGTAGACGTGCGGACCGTTCACCGCGATGCCGTCGCCCTCGCCGTCCTCGGCACCGACCTCGCCCAGAAGGTACGGGATCGGGCTGTGGCCGTGCACGACGCGGTGGCCGCCGTACGCGTCGAGGAGTTCGCGGACGGCCTGCCCGCCGGCGGCCTCGTCCCGGAAGGCGAACCGCTTGGTGAACTTGCGGAAGAGGTCCCAGACTTCGTCGGCGTCGCTGCGGGTCAGCACCTCGTGGACGGTGTCGTTGACCGCCTCGATCGAGTCGCCGTATTCGAGGTAGGCGGTGGTGTCGGAGTGCACCAGCAGGTGCCCGTCCTCCTCCATCACGGCGTCCAGGCGGGCCATCCACTGGAGGTGGTGGTCCTCCAGCCGGTCCATGTCGGTCTTCTGACCGCCGTTGAGGAGCCACGCGGCCTGGAAGGAGGCGGTGCCGGCGCCGGACTGGACGGGGGTGTCCCCGAACCGCTTGGCGCCCAGCAGCAGCAGCTCGTGGTTGCCCATCAGTGCCTTGCAGTAGCCGCCGGCCGCGGCGGCCTCGGCGGAGAGCTGCATGACCAGGTCGATGACGCCGATGCCGTCCGGGCCGCGGTCGGTGAAGTCGCCGAGGAACCAGAGCCGGGCGTTGCCGGCCGCCCAGGTGCCGTCGGCGTCGATCAGCCCTTCGGCCTCCAGCGCGGCACGCAGCTCCTCGTAGTAGCCGTGCACGTCGCCGACGACGTACAGCGGGCCCGGGCCGTCGGGAGTGGGCGCCGGCTCCTGGGCCGGCACCACGGACGGGTGGTCGACGAGGGTGTCCGTGCGACTGATGACCGGCAGGTCGCGGGCGGTCGGGGTGTACGCCTCGGGCAGCTGCACCGGGGGTGCCGGGGGTCCCCCCTGCTCGACCGACGTCGAGAGCTCGGGGGAGGGCGGTGCGAGCGGCTGCCCGGCCGGTGGTCCCGCGGGGGCTCCGGGCGGCGGAACGGACGCCGGAGGTTGTGCCCCCATGGTCCACACCATGGGTCCCTGACTGGCCCCCTGAGTCATCGACCCCTCCACCGTTGCGCCGCCGTGCACCTCTCGGACCTTGCCTGGTCGACGGCGGTCCGCGGTGTCGTGCGCCCATCATAGGAACGCCGCTCGCGGGTTGTGACGCACCCGGGGGTGATCAATCCCGCGAAGCCCGGTGTTCGCGATGGATTTCTCCCGAGATCGCCCTGTTTTTTCCTCGGTCGAGCGGGCGCCCGGAGAGCGCCCGTACGCCCGGTCCGTCGTGCCGGTGGCACGCTCAGTCGCCGGCCGGGCCGCGTGGCGGGCTGACCGTCGTCCGCGGGGAGCGGCGCTGGGAGGAGGTTCGCACGATCAGGTCGGTCGGTATCACCTGCTCGACGGGGCAGCTGCCGTCGAGCCCCTCGATGGCGTCGATCAGGATCTGGACCACGGCGGTGCCGATGCGCCGCGGCTTGAGGGAGAGCGTGGTGATCGGCGGATCGGTGGTGGCGTAGACGGTGGACTCGCTGCAGCAGACCAGCAGCAGGTCGTCCGGCACGCGTAAGCCGTAGCGGCGGGCCGCGGCGAGCAGGTCGGTGCCGTTGGGGTCGAAGAGCCCGTAGACCGCGTCCGGCCGGTCGGGGCGGGCCAGCAACCGGTCCGCGGCCACCGCGCCCGCACGCGGGTCGTAGGCGGGATAGGACTCGTAGACCGGGTCCTGGCCGACCCGCTCGCACCAGCTGAGGTACGCGGTGGTCGACAGCCGGGTGTAGGTGTCGGTGGTGGTGCCCGTGAGCAGCCCGATGCGGCGGGCGCCGGCCTCGGCGAGGTGGTCGAGCAGACTGAGGACGGCCGCCTCGTGATCGTTGTCGACCCAGCCGGTGACCGGGAGGGAGCCGCCGGGGCGGCCGTCGGAGACGACGGGGATGCCGTGCCGGACGAGCTCGGTGACCACGGGGTCGCCGTCGGCCGGGTCGATCACGACGGTGCCGTCGAGGGCGACGTTGGACCAGACGTCGTGGCGGGAGGTCGCGGGCAGGATGACCAGGGCGTATCCGCGGGCCAGCGCGGCGGAGGTGGCGGCTCGGGCCATCTCGGCGAAGTACGCGAACTCGGTGAAGGTGAAAGGTTCATCCCCGTAGGTGGTCACGGTCAGACCGATGAGGCCCGACTTGCCGGTACGGAGGGTGCGGGCGGCGGCGGAGGGGCGGTAGCCCAGCCGGTCGGCCACCTCGCGGACGTGGCTACGGGTGGCATCCGGAAGCCGGCCCTTGCCGTTGAGCGCGTCGGAGACGGTCGTGATCGATACACCGGCTGCGGCGGCCACGTCCCGGATACCCGCGCGTCCCAGTCGGCGACCGGTCGACCGGCCCACCTGATGCTTCCCTGCTGCTGTCATGGCGAGCCGATAGTAGGGCTCGGTACGGCCATTCGCGGTGGACCCACGACGGCGTTGAGAAGGTACGTTTCTGCATGGCAGCTGACCCTCAATTACCTTCAAATGTAAGGGTGTTGTCGCACCTTTGGGTTGTTCAAGGGGAGGGGTGGCCGCTCCGCCTGGCGATCCGCCCAGGTCTCGAACAGGTCTCAAGTCACCTTGACGAGGGATGCGCGCCACGGAGCGAGCCACCGGCGCGCGGCGTCCCGGATAGCGCTCCCCTCGGAGTGCGCGCCCGGCGCCCACTACGGCGGGTGCCCGCGGAAGGGCTGTCCGTCGCGGGCCTGACGCCGGACGGGGCAATCCTCATAAGGTGTGCAGTATTGGAGTCGATTGGATGGTTGAGGAGGACCTGCGGTGAGCGAGAAGACCCCGAGGCTGCGTGCTGCGCTGGACGGCATCCCCACCTACAAGCCGGGGCGACCGGCGGCGGTCGACGGCCCGGTCGCCTACAAGCTGTCCTCCAACGAGAACCCCTATCCGCCGCTGCCGGGCGTCCTGGAGAGTGCGGTGGCGGCTGCCGGATCGTTCAACCGCTACCCCGACATGGCATGTACGGGACTGATGGCGGAGCTGGCCGACCGGTTCTCGGTGCCGGTGGAGCACCTGGCGACCGGCACCGGGTCGGTCGGGGTGGCCCAGCAGCTGGTCCAGTCGACGGCCGGCCCCGGCGACGAAGTGATCTACGCCTGGCGGTCGTTCGAGGCGTACCCGATCGTCACCCAGGTCTCCGGCGCGACGTCCGTGCAGGTGCCGCTGACCTCCGATGAGGTGCACGACCTGGAGGCGATGCTGGCGGCGATCACCGACCGGACCCGGCTGATCTTCGTCTGCAACCCCAACAACCCCACCGGCACCGTCGTGCGCCGTGCGGAGCTGGAGTCCTTCCTGGACCGGGTGCCGAGCGACGTGTTGGTGGTGCTGGACGAGGCGTACCGCGAGTTCATCCGCGACGAGGACGTGCCGGACGGGATCGAGCTCTACCGCGACCGCCCCAACGTGTGCGTGCTGCGCACCTTCTCCAAGGCGTACGGCCTGGCGGGGCTGCGGGTCGGCTTCGCGGTGGCGCACCCGGAGGTGGCCGCGGCGTTGCGCAAGACCGCGGTGCCGTTCGGCGTGAGCCAGCTCGCGCAGGAGGCCGCGGTGGCGTCGCTGCGGAGCGAGGCGGCGCTGCTGGAGCGGGTCGACGCGCTGGTCGCCGAGCGGGTCCGGGTGTGCGACGCGCTGGTGGCGCAGGGGTGGAACGTCCCGACGTCGGAGGCGAACTTCGTCTGGCTGCGGCTGGGGGACCGGACGACCGCGTTCGCCGAGGCGTGCGAGCGGGCCGGCGTGGTCGTGCGGCCGTTCGCGGGCGAGGGCGTGCGGGTGACGATCGGGGAGAAGCCGGCGATGGACCTGTTCCTGCAGGCGGCGGAGGAGTTCCGCAAGGCGCGGTAGCCGGTTTCCGGTCCGCGGGAAGGAGTCGTGCCTTCGCGCGGTGGTGTGTTCTGAGGCCGTGGGTCCGCCGGACCCGCGGCCTCGGTCGTCCGTGGCGTCAGACCTTCTGGACGTGGATCGCGTCGCCGCTGCGGACGGTGGCCAGTGCGCGCGGGTCGCCGTCGATGCGGCCCAACACGTTGCAGGGGGAGGCGAGTCGGGGCTCGTCGCCGCGGGATATCGGGGTGGTGCCGTAGGGGAGCGCGAGGGCGTTGCCCTCCGTCCAGAAGGCGACCGTGCCGGGTTCGACGACCTGGCGGGCGTCGGTCTCCAGCGCGGGGGCGAGCCCGGTGTCGAAGTAGACCTCCTCGCCCCAGGTGTGGGCGGTGGCCTGAAGCGGCAGGGCGGCGAGCAGCACGGTGGCGGTCGGGGTGTCGTCGAGCGTGGCGGTCACATGCCCGGTGGGCCAGGAGATGCGGATCTTCATGGCGACGCATTCAACAATATGTTGAAGCTGTGGGGAAGGGTGTTCACATAACCTCGGCATAAGCATTCGCGGGCCATGGATTCGAGCGTGACCGCAGTCACGTACCCCCCTTCCTCAAGGCGTAGCACCCATGGGAGATAATGCTTGTGAATGTGAACGCGTTCACAAGCTCGCGTCCTGGTATGTGCCGCTTTATGTGGCACAAAAGGGACATAGCCGTTCCGAAACGGTGACGCAAGGACGTAAGGAGGCCGCGACATGGAACTGGCGTTGGCGCCAGAGACTATGGCGCGATGGCAATTCGGCATCACGACCGTCTACCACTTCCTGTTCGTTCCCTTGACGATCTCCCTCGCCGCTCTGGTGGCCGGGCTTGAGACCGCATGGGTGCGAACCGGTAAGCAGAAGTACCTCAAGGCCACCAAGTTCTGGGGCAAACTCTTTCTGATCAATATCGCGATGGGTGTCGTCACCGGCATCGTCCAGGAATTCCAGTTCGGCATGAACTGGTCGGACTACTCGCGATTCGTCGGGGACATCTTCGGTGCGCCGCTCGCCTTCGAAGCCTTGATCGCGTTCTTCTTCGAATCCACCTTCATCGGATTGTGGATCTTCGGCTGGGACAAGCTGCCCAAGAAGCTCCACTGCTTCTGCATGTGGATGGTCTCGATCGGCACCGTGCTCTCCGCGTACTTCATCCTGGCGGCCAACTCCTGGATGCAGCACCCGGTGGGCTACAAGTACAACCGTGCCACCGGGCGGGCCGAGCTGACCGACTTCTGGAAGGTGCTGACCCAGGACACCACCCTGGTCGTCGTCTTCCACACCCTGACCGCCGCCTTCCTGACCGGTGCCGCGTTCATGGTCGGCGTCTCCGCGTACCACCTGATGCGCAAGAAGCACATCAAGGTCATGCGGACGTCGCTGCGGCTCGGGCTGGTCACCCTGGTCGTCGCCGGACTGCTCACCGCGGTCAGCGGCGACAGCCTCGGCAAGGTGATGTTCAAGCAGCAGCCGATGAAGATGGCCTCGGCCGAGGCGTTGTGGGACAAGGCGGCGCCCGCGCCGTTCTCGGTCTTCTCGTACGGCGATGTCGCCAAGGGGCACAACAAGGTCGCCATCGAGATACCCGGCCTGCTCTCCTTCCTCGCGCACAACGACTTCTCCTCGCCGGTCCCCGGCATCAACGACGTCAACAAGTCCGAGCAGCAGAAGTTCGGGCCCGGCGACTACCGGCCCAACATCCCGGTCACCTACTGGGGCTTCCGCTGGATGATCGGCTTCGGGATGACGTCCTTCGCCATCGGTCTGGCCGGGTTGTGGCTCACCCGCAAGAAGTTCTGGCTGGCGCCCGGGCTGCGGACCGGTGACGAGGAACCACCGCACCTCGCGCTCACCAAGAACAGGACGCTGGGCGCCCGACTGACCAAGTGGTACTGGCGACTGGCCTTCGTCACCCTCGGCTTCCCGCTGATCGCCAACTCGTGGGGCTGGATCTTCACCGAGATGGGCCGTCAGCCCTGGGTCGTCTACGGCGTGCTGCGCACCCGGGACGCGGTCTCGCCGGGCGTCACACAGGGCGAGGTGATCACGTCGCTGGTCGTCTTCACCACGCTCTACGCGATCCTCGCCGTGGTCGAGGTCAAGCTGCTGGCGAAGTACATCAAGGCTGGACCCCAGGAACTCTCCGAGTCCGACCTCAACCCGCCCACCAAGATCGGTGGCGACCCCACCGACGCCGACCGGCCGATGGCCTTCTCGTACTAGGGGGCGACCATGCAACTCCATGACATCTGGTTCGTCATCATCGCCTTCCTGTGGACCGGATACTTCTTCCTCGAAGGCTTCGACTTCGGGATCGGCGTGCTCACCAAGCTGCTCGCCCGGAACCGCAGCGAGAAGCGGGTGCTGATCAACACCATCGGGCCGGTCTGGGACGGCAACGAGGTCTGGCTGCTCAGCGCGGGCGGGGCGACCTTCGCCGCCTTCCCGGAGTGGTACGCCACCCTCTTCTCCGGTTTCTACCTGCCGCTGCTGCTGATCCTGGTCTGCCTGATCGTGCGCGGTGTCGCGTTCGAGTACCGCGCCAAGCGGCCCGAGGAGCGCTGGCAGCGCAACTGGGAGCACGCGATCTTCTGGACCTCGCTGCTGCCCGCGGTGCTGTGGGGTGTGGCCTTCGGCAACATCGTCCACGGCGTGAAGATCGACGCCCACAAGGAGTACGTCGGTGGCGTGCTCGACCTGCTCAACCCGTACGCGATCCTCGGCGGCCTGGTCACGCTGGCGCTGTTCACCTTCCACGGTGCGGTGTTCGCGTCGCTGAAGACCGTGGGTGACATCCGGGAGCGGGCGCGCCGGATGGCGGGCGTCCTCGGGCTGATCACCGCCGTGCTCGCGGTCGCGTTCCTGGGGTGGACCCAGGCCGACAAGGGCGACGCCGGCAGCCTGGTCGCGATGATCGTCGCGGTGGTGGCGCTGGTCGCCGCGCTCGGGGCCAACAGGCTCGGGCGCGAGGGCTGGGCGTTCGCGTTCTCCGGGATCACCATCGCGGCGGCGGTCGCCATGTTGTTCCTGACACTCTTCCCGAACGTCATGCCGTCCACGCTGAACGAGAGCTGGAGCCTCACGGTCACCAACGCCTCGTCCAGCCCCTACACCCTGAAGATCATGACGTGGTGCGCCGCCATCGCCGCGCCGATCGTGATGCTCTACCAAGGGTGGACCTATTGGGTGTTCCGCAAGCGGATCGGCACCCAGCACATCGCCGAAGCCCACTAGCTGAGTCCCGCCCCGCCAGGGCGGGGCTCGGGAGAACGGAAGGTTTCACGTGAAACCGGTCGACCCGCGCCTGCTCCGATACGCCCGTGCCACCCGCGGATTCCTCGTCGCGGTGGTGGTGCTCGGGCTTGCCGGAGCGGGCCTGGTCGTCGGCCAGGCCATGCTGATCGCGGAGATCGTGGTCGGAGCCTTCCAACAGGAGCGCACCCTCGGGGCGTTGGCCACCCCCGTGGCGCTGCTCGCCGCGGTCTCGGTCGGCCGGGGGCTGGTCTCCTGGCTCACCGAACTGGCCGCGCACCGGGCCAGCGCGGCGGTCAAGTCCGAACTGCGGATGCGACTGGTCGAGCGGGCGGCGGCGCTGGGACCCGGGGCGGAGATCCGTCGCGCGGAGGGTGCCGGCACCCTGGAGCTGCGGACCGGGGAGCTGGCCACGCTGGCCACCCGCGGCATCGACGCCCTGGACGACTACTTCGCCCGCTACCTGCCGCAGTTGGGGCTGGCGGTCGTCGTGCCGGTCGCGGTGCTGGCCCGGATCGTCACCGGTGACTGGATCTCCGCGCTGACGATCGTGATCACCCTGCCGCTGATCCCGCTCTTCATGGTGCTGATCGGCTGGGCCACCCAGTCGCGGATGGACCGTCAATGGCGGCTGCTCTCCCGGCTGTCCGGGCACTTCCTCGATGTCGTCGAGGGGCTGCCGACGCTGAAGGTCTTCGGCCGGGCCAAGGCCCAGGCCGCCTCCATCCGCGCGATCACCAGCTCCTACCGCCGGGCCACCCTGCGCACGCTGCGGATCGCCTTCCTCTCGTCCTTCGCGCTCGAACTCCTCGCCACCATCTCCGTCGCGCTGGTCGCGGTCGGCATCGGGATGCGCCTGGTCCACGGTGAACTCGACCTCTCCACGGGGCTGATGGTGCTGGTGCTGGCACCCGAGGCGTATCTGCCGCTGCGGCAGGTCGGTGCGCAGTACCACGCCGCGGCCGAGGGGCTCTCGGCGGCGGACGAGATCTTCGCCGTACTGGAGACCCGGCCGCGGACGCCCGGTACCGCGCCCGCGCCGGACGGTACCGGACTGACCGTCGAGGGGCTGGTGGTCCGCCACCCCGGGCGCACCGCCGCCTCGCTGCCGGCCACCTCGTTCGAGGTCCGACCCGGGGAGACGGTCGCGCTGGTCGGCCCCTCGGGCGCCGGCAAGTCCACTCTGCTGAGCGCCGTGCTCGGCTTCACCGCGCCGTCCGAGGGCCGGGTCCTCGTCGCCGGCCGTGACATCGCCGACCTCTCCCCCGACAGCTGGCACGGCCGGATCGCCTGGGTACCGCAGCATCCGCACCTCTTCGCCGGATCCATCGCCGAGAACGTCCGGCTGGTGCGGCCGGACGCCGATGACGCGGCGGTCCGCGCCGCCCTGGGCGAGGCCGGGGCGCTGGACTTCGTCGACGCGCTGCCGGACGGCACGGCCACCCGGCTCGGGGAATCCGGCGCCGGTCTCTCCGCCGGTCAGCGGCAGCGCATCGCGCTCGCCCGCGCCTTCCTCGCCGACCGTCCGATCGTGCTGCTGGACGAGCCCACCGCCAATCTGGACGGCGAGACCGAGCAGACCCTGGTCGAGGCCGTGGGTCGGCTCGCGGCCGGACGCACGGTCCTGATGGTCGTCCACCGGCCGGCGCTGCTGGCGGTGGCCGACCGGACGGTGCGGTTGGCGGGGCCGGAGTCGGGCGCCGGGCCGGTGGAGTCGGCGGACGCGGCGACCGCCGGGCCGGGCGCGGGGGCCGCCGCGGTCTCCCCCGCCGGGCCGGGCCGGACGCCGGACGTCGCTCCGTTGCCGGACGGGGAGGCCGTTCCCGGTGCCGCCGCGGGCAACGCGCTGCGGCGGCTGCGCGGGCTGGCCCGTGCGCGGCGGTCGCGCCTGGGGCTGGCGCTGCTGCTCGGCAGCCTCGCGTTGGGCTGCGCGGTGGGCCTGATGGCGACGTCCGGCTGGCTGATCTCGCGGGCCTCGCAGGAGCCGCCGGTGCTGTATCTGATGGTGGCGGTGACCGCGACCAGGGCGTTCGGCATCGGGCGGGCGGTGTTCCGGTACGCCGAGCGGCTGGTGGCGCACGACGCGGTGTTCCGGATGCTCGCCGACGTCCGGGTGGCCGTCTTCCGGCGGTTGGAGCGGCTGGCCCCGGCCGGGCTGAAGGAACGCCGCCGTGGCGATCTGCTGTCGCGACTGGTGGCGGACGTCGACGCGGTGCAGGACTACTTCCTGCGCTGGCTGCTGCCCGTCGGGGCGGCACTGCTGGTCGGCGCCGGCACCGTCGCCTTCACCGGCTGGCTGCTGCCGGAGGCCGGGGTGATCCTCGCGGTCGGGCTGCTGCTCGCCGGGGCCGGGGTGCCGGCGCTGTCGAGTGCGTTGGCGTGGCGTGCGGAGCGCCGGCTGGCACCGGCCCGCGGGGTGCTCTCCACCCGCGTCGTCGATCTCCTCACAGGAACCGCCGAGTTGACGGTCGCCGGTGCCGTGCGGGCGCGCACGGAAGAGGTGCGCCGGGCGGATCGGGACCTGACCCGGATCGCGTCCCGCTCGGCCGCCGCGGCCGGTGCCGGGGCCGGCCTCTCGGCATTGTTGTGCGGGCTGACGGTGGCCGCCGCCGCGGTGGTCGGCATCCAGGCGGTGCACACGGGCCGGCTGGCGGGGGTGGCACTGGCCGTCGTCGTGCTCACTCCGCTCGCCGCGTTCGAGGCGGTGGCCGGGCTGCCGCTGGCCGCGCAGTACCGGCGCCGCACCCGGCACGCTGCCGAGCGGGTCTTCGAGGTGCTGGACGCCCCGGCGCCGGTCAGCGAACCGGAGGTCCCCGCGACCGCGCCCGAGGAGCCGTTCCCGCTGACCGTGCGCGAGTTGAGCGCGCGGCACCCCGGTCAGGACCGCCCGGCCCTGGACGGCGTCGGCTTCACCTTGACCGCGGGCCGCCGGCTCGCCGTCGTCGGTCCGTCCGGATCCGGCAAGACCACGCTCGCGCAGGTGCTGCTGCGCTTCCTGGACCGGGAAGCGGGGGCGTACGCCCTGGCCGGCACGGACGCCCAGGAGATGGCCGGCGACGCGGTCCGGCGGCTGGTCGGGCTGTGTGCGCAGGACGCGCACCTCTTCGACAGCTCGCTGCGGGAGAACCTCCGGCTCGCCCGGCGGGATCGGAGCGGCGGCCCGGACGGCACCGACGACCAGGACCTCTGGGACGCACTCGGCAGGGCGCGGCTGGCGGACTGGGTGCGCGGGCTGCCCGACGGCCTGGACACCATGGTCGGGGAGCACGGCGCGCGGCTGTCCGGCGGCCAGCGGCAGCGGCTGGCTCTGGCGCGTGCGCTGCTCGCGGACTTCCCGGTGCTGGTGCTGGACGAGCCCGCCGAGCACCTCGACCTGGCCACCGCCGACGCGCTCACCGCCGATCTGCTGGCCGCCACCGAGGGGCGTACGACGGTGTTGATCACGCACCGGCTCGCCGGGCTGGACGCGGTCGACGAGGTGCTGGTCCTGGACCGGGGCCGGGTGGTGCAGCGCGGTGGTTATGCGGAGCTGGCCACGGCCGACGGTCCGTTCCGGCGGATGCTGGAGCGCGAACGGGCGGTGGATGCCGCGTACCCGCGGACGGTGGCCGCCGGGGGCGCGGCGGCGGACGCCGGTCGGGCGCCCGCCGGGGTGTCGGCGCTGACCGCGTGACGTACCGGAGGCCCTTCGGCGGGGCGCCCGCCCGGCCGTCCCCGCCCGGCCGTCTCCCTGTGGCCGGGCCTCGCCGGATAGCTGCACTTTCCCCGGAAATGGGCCCTTATTAGGCTCGGGGCATGGCAGTCACGGCAGGATCGCGCCCGGACCCCCCGGACATTGGGAGAGGTAGCGGACGCCCGGATCCCATGGACGCCGCCACCGAGGCCACCCGTAGTCTCCGCGGGCTGTCGTCCGAGCTGACCGCGCGGGTGCCACAGCTGCTGGAGGCGATGCGCACGGTCGGCGCCGGGCTGGACCTGCACATCACGCTGGACCGGATCGTGGAGACCGCCGCCGAGCTCGCCAATGCGCGCTACGCCGCGATCGGGATCATCGACGACGCCCGGGAGGGGCTGTCGGACTTCGTGACCTACGGCGTGACCGGGGAGCAGCACGAGCGCATCGGCGCCCTGCCCGACGGCCACAAGGGCCTGCTCGGCGCGCTGATCCACGACCCGAAGCCGGTGCGGCTGGCCGACCTCGCCAAGGATCCGCGCTCGGCCGGCTTCCCGCCGGGCCACCCGCCGATGCGGTCGTTCCTCGGGGTACCGATCCGGGTCCAGGGCGAGATCTTCGGGAATCTCTATCTGACCGAGAAACGCGGCGGCGAGTTCAGCGAAGAGGACCTGCACATGGTGCGGGTGCTGGCCACCGAGGCCGGTATCGCGATCGGCAACGCCCGGCTGTACGCGGCGACCCGGCAGCGGGAGCGCTGGATCGACGGGTCGGTGGCGGTGACCACCGAGCTGCTCGCCGGCAGCGATGTCGACGATGCGCTCGCGGTGGTCGCGGAGCAGGCGAAGAAGCTGGCGGATTCGGCGGCCGGCATCGTGCTGCTGCCGGACGAGGACGGCGGGCTGGAGATCGTCGCGGTGTCGGCCGACGACCCGACCGGGATCATGGGGACCCAGATCCCTCGGGAGAGCCCGGTGACCGAGCAACTCCTCGCCGGTGAGCCGGTATTCGTGGACGACTCGGCCAGTGATCCGCGCATGGTCACCCACCTCGCGCCGCGCTTCGGCCCGAGCATGATGCTGCCGCTCAAGAGCGGCGGCCGGGTGCTCGGCACGCTCGCCACACCGCGGGGCCGTGGGGCCCGCCCGTTCTCCGCCGCCGAGCGGACCCTGGCCACCCAGTTCGCCGCGCAGGCCGCGCTGGCGCTGGTGCTGGCCGACGCACAGCGCGACCGGGAGCGGCTGGCGGTCTACGAGGACCGCGACCGGATCGCCCGCGACCTGCACGATCTGGTGATCCAGCGGCTGTTCGCGGCGGGGATGATCCTGGAGAGCGCTCAGCGCAAGACCGTGGTGCCGGAGGTGGCCCGGCGGGTCGGCAAGGCCATCGACGAACTCGACATCACCATCCAGGAGATCAGGACCGCGATCTTCGCCCTGCAGCAGAGCCCGGCCGAGGCACCGTCGGGGCTCCGGACCCGGGTGCTGCGGGAGGTCGGCACCGCCGCCGTGCCGCTCGGTTTCCAGCCGTCGGCGCGGTTCGTCGGCCCGGTCGACTCCCGGGTCGGGGAACTGGCGGGCAAGAATCTCATCGCCGCGCTGCGCGAGGCGCTGTCGAACGCCTTCCGGCACGCCGAGGCGTCCCGGATCGAGGTCGTGGTGGACGCCACGGTCGACTTGCCGGACGGCACCCCCGGCGTCCGGCTGACCGTCGCCGACGACGGGGTGGGCATCGCGCAAGGCGGCCGGCGCAGCGGCCTCAAGAACCTCGCCAAGCGCGCGGAGTCCCTGGGCGGCTCCAGCACCTACGGCCCCGGACTGGGCGCGGGTGACAAGGGGACGATGGTGACGTGGGAGGCGCCGTTGTGAGGGGAGCGGGGGCGACGATCGCTCGGGCTTCCGCGCCAGAAGGGTGGCGATCGTCCTGGTCGCCCCTTCAGCGGGTTCCTGTGTCAGGCGCGCCGTGACCCTGCCGGGACCGCACCCCATGTCCACGGCCGATCGCGGGAGTTGAGCGTTTCACGTGAAACATGCGCGGACCGGGGCGGGGCGTGGTTTCACGTGAAACGGTCCGGGACGGCGCGCAGTTGGGGTTTCACGTGAAACCCCGGACCCGTCACGGGCCACTCTCCTGCCGTCGTCACAGCAGGCTCAACGCTCCTGGAGGATCCGCTCGATCACGACCGCCACGCCGTCGTCGTTGTTGGATTCCGTGCGGTGCGTGGTGGCCGCCAGTACGTCCGGGTGGGCGTTGGCCATGGCGTACGAGGTGCCGGCCCAGGTGAGCATCTCGATGTCGTTCGGCATGTCGCCGAAGGCGACGACCTCCTCCGGTGAGATCCCGCGTTCCGCGCAGCAGCGGGCGAGGGTGCCGGCCTTGCTGACGCCCAGGCCGCTGATCTCCAGGAGCGCGGTGGGGCTGGACCGGGTGAAGGACGCCAGGTGGCCCGCGGTGGTCCGGGCCAGCGCGAGGAAGGCGTCGGGGTCCAGGTCGGGGTGGTGCGCGAGCAGCTTGAGCACGGGCTGGTCGGAGGTGCCGTCGTCGCTGTGCGCGCGGGTGGCGCCCGCGGTGCCCGGTCCGGGCACATCGGAGTCGGTCGAATACGGGCCGTCGGTGCCGGGGCCGTCCGCCGGATCGGGGGCCGGGGACGCGGCGAACCCCTCGGCGAGGAGCTTCTCGGCCGGTGCGATCACCGCGGCCGGGTCGACGAGGAAGGGCGGGTACTGCGGCTCGTAGTGGATGCCACCGGTGCGTTCGACGGCGAAGGTGGTGCCGGGGGCCGCGTCGCGCAGGGCGTGGACGACGTCGAGCGCCGCTCCCGGGTCCAGGGGGCTGACCTCGACGAAGCGCGAACCCCGGTGCAGATCGACGACGGCCGCGCCGTTCGCGCAGATCGCCAGGCCATGGCCGTGCACATGATCGCTGACCACGTCCATCCAGCGGGCCGGGCGCCCGGTGACGAAGAACACCTCGATGCCTGCTGCCTCCGCGGCGGCGAGCGCGGCGATCGTCCGGTCGGAGACCGTCTTGTCGTCGTGCAGCAGCGTGCCGTCGAGGTCGGTGGCGATAAGCCGGATGGGCCGGGGCGGCGCGGCGGGGGCATCAGTCACGGGGCCATCTTCGCGTACCGGCACGTACAGGCGTGCGGTGGGTGTCACACATGAGCCGGGCGAGGACGCGGCCGGGCGGGCTTTCTCCGGAGTCACCGTACGCTCGGGGACATGCGACTGAGCACAGTGATCCTGCCCGTCCGACGCTGGTCCGATGGCGGGAAGGAGGTATGGCGGCGCGCCGAGGAGCTGGGGTTCCACGCTGCGTACACGTACGACCACCTGTCCTGGCGGAGCTTCCGCGACCAGGCATGGTTCGGCGCCCTCCCGACGCTGACCGCGGCTGCCGCCGCGACCTCGCGGATACGTCTGGGCACCCTCGTCACCTCGCCGAACTTCCGGCACCCGGTCACCCTCGCCAAGGAGCTGATCTCGCTCGACGACATCAGCGAGGGGCGCGTCACGCTGGGCATCGGCGCCGGCGGCAACGGCTTCGACGCCACCGCGCTCGGCCAGGATCCCTGGTCGCCGCGCGAACGGGCGGACCGCTTCGCGGAGTTCACGGCGCTGCTGCACCAGTTGCTGACCCAGGACGCCGTCTCCTACGAAGGCACCCACTACTCCGCGGACGAGGTGCGGAACATCCCCGGCTGTGTGCAGCGGCCGCGGCTGCCGTTCGCGGTGGCGGCCACCGGCCCGCGCGGGCTGAAGCTGGCGGCCCGCTACGGGCAGGCGTGGGTGACCACCGGTGACCCCAAGGTGTCGAACGCGGGCGGCACCCCGGCCGAGTCGCGGGAGGCCATTCGCAGGCAGGTCGAGGGGCTGGCCAAGGCGTGCGCCGACCAGGGCCGGGACTTCGCCGAGCTCCACAAGATCATGCTGACCGGCTTCACCCCGGACCAGCCGCTGGACTCCGTGGACGCCTTCGTGGACTTCGCCGGGCGCCACGCCGAGCTGGGCATCGAGGAACTGGTCATCCACTGGCCGATCGCGGATTCGGTCTTCGCGGCCGACCCGGCGGTCTTCGAGCGGATCGCCACCGAGGGGCTGGCGCAGCTCGGCGCATAGCCACCCCTCCTCGACTTCAGGCCGTACCTCCCGATTCACTCCGGTATCCCGGCCGGGGCTTTACCCGGTATATAGCCGGCAAGAGGGAGAATTAGGACAGCGGTGCAGTGTGCGGGACCCGGCGCGCGGAGACGACTGCGTGACCGGGCCGGCGCACTGTGCGAAATGCGGTGCGTTGTGGAGGAGCCATGGCACAGACCCGATTCGCCCCGGACCGCGGGCTGACCTCGCGCATGGTCATGACGATGTTCTTCATCGGGCTGCTGTACGTCGTGGTGGTCAGCGCGCTGGTGGTACTGCTCAAGGGCGCCTGGGTGGTGGTGCTGCTGATCGCGGGGGGCATGTTCGTCGCACAGTTCTGGTTCAGCGACCGGATCGCGGCCTACAGCATGGGGGCGCACGAGGTCACGCCGGAACAGGCGCCCGAGTTGCACGGTGCCGTGGACCGGCTCTGTGCCCTGGCCGATATGCCCAAGCCGAGGGTCGCGATCGCCGAATCCGACGTACCGAACGCCTTCGCCACCGGCCGTAACCAGCAGAACTCCATGGTCTGCGCGACGACCGGGTTGCTCAGGCGGCTGGAGCCGGAGGAGCTGGAGGGCGTGCTGGCCCACGAGCTGTCGCACGTCGCCCATCGCGATGTCGCGGTGATGACCATCGCGTCGTTCCTCGGGGTCCTGGCCGGCATCATCACCCGCGCCGCCCTGTGGAGCGGTGTCGGGCGCAACAACCGCGATCAGAACGCCGCCATCGCCGTCCTGATCGTCACCGCCGTCAGCGTCGTCGTCTATGCCATCAGCTTCCTGCTGACCAGACTGCTCTCCCGCTACCGCGAGCTGTCCGCGGACCGGGCCGCCGCCCTCCTGACCGGCCGCCCCTCGGCGCTGGCCTCCGCTCTGACCAAGGTCACCGGCCAGATCGCGCGGATCCCGACGGAGGACCTCCGCAAGGCCCAGCCGTTCAACGCGTTCTACTTCGCCCCGGCGTTCAACAAGGAGAGCTTCAACCAGCTGCTGTCCTCGCACCCGACGCTGGAGCAGCGGCTCGACCAGCTGGGACGGATAGCAGCGCAGTTGGGGCGGCCCTGAGCGGCGGCGTCGGAGGGACGGCAGTGAGCGGCGCGTGGCGATGTTTCCCGTGAAACACGCCGTCGCGTCACCGGAGCAAGGGATCAAGGAGCAAGCCGCGCATGGGATTTCTGGACGCCATCCTCGGCCGTAGCAAGCCGGTACGGCCCGACCTGGACCAGCTCTTCGCGCTGCCGTCCGCCGCGGTCACTCTGGAGGCCGCAGCCGGATTCACCCCGACCGGCCTGGGATCGGTGTGCTTCGCGAGCGTCGAGGGCGGGGCGTTCGCACGGATCCAGGAGGAGGCGCGTGCGCTCCTGGACGGCGCGGTGGAGTTCACCCAGGACGCGTACGGCTATACATGGCTGCTGGTGCGGCACGCCTCGGAGGACGTGGCGGGTCTGGTCAACGATCTGCACGCGGTCAACACCTCCCTGGAGGAGGCGGGGTTCGGCCCGCAGCTGCTGTGCTCGCTGCTGGGATTCCGCGATGCGCGACAGCGGTCACTGGCGCTCGTCTACCTCTACAAACGCGGCACGTTCTACCCCTTCGCGCCGCACACCGGCGACGCAGAGAAGCGCGACAACCCGCTCGAACTCCAGGTGCGGGCGATGCTCGGGGACGATCTGACGATCGAGAAGGATCTTTCCCGGTGGTTCCCGGTGTGGGGAGCACCAGGACTCTGACCTGCGGGCTTTCTGAGGCGTTGCGCAAGGTGAGGGGTCAGCCGGGGAAACGGAGGAACTCCGGCGGCACATGACCGGTCAGCCAGACGCCGTTGGCGCTGACGCGGAAGACATGGCCGGCCCGGTGCATCGCCCCCGCGTCCACGGTCAGCACCACCGGCTTGCCGCGCCGGGCGCCGACCCGGGACGCGGTCTCGCGGTCCGACGAGAGGTGCACGGCCAGCCGCGACATCGGCCGCAGCCCCTCCTCCCGTATGGCGGCGACGCTGCGGGCCACCGTGCCGTGGAAGAGGAAGCCGGGTGGCACCGCCGGCGGCAGACCGAGGTCGACGCGCACGGAATGGCCCTGATTGGCGCGGATGCGGCCGTTCTCCAGGGTGTAGCGCTGCTTGTCGTTGTCGGCGACCACGGCCTCCAACTCCGCTCGGGAGAAGGGGAATCCGTGCCGCGCGGCAGCGTCGAGCAGCGCGGCCACCGGGACCCAGCCCTGAGCGTCGAGGGTGATGCCGATCCGCTCCGGTTCGTGGCGCAGGTGTTTGGCGAGGTACTTCGAAATGCGCACGGAGCGCTGGTGGTTCATGCCTTCAGGATGCCGCGGAGCGGTCGCCGCGGCACCTGCTATTCGGAGGCGGAGGCGCGGGGTCGGCGCGGGCGTCAGTCGCCGCCGGGCCGCTCCCCCACCGGCTGCTCGTCCTGCTCCGGCCGCTCCCTGCCGCGCTGTGCGCGGGCCAGTTCGCCGGCCTTCCGGGCCTTCGCGCCGGTCACCTCGTCGGCGGCCCAGCGGGCCCACTCCTCCATCGTCGCGGACATCCGCAGACCGTATTCCAGGGCGATGCGCCCGTAGACGGAGATCATCTCGTCGTCCCACTCCGCGGTCCGGTCGATCTGCTCGTACGCGGTGTGGGCGCGGGCGGCGGTCTCGGCCTGCGTGAGCAGGTACGACTGCGCCTCCAGCGGCGTGAGGATGCCGAGGAAGAACACCCGCAACAGGCCGTCGTGGCGCTGCGGGCCGGTGGGGGCGACCTCGGTGAGCCAGTGGCGCAGCTCGGCCAGGCCGTCGTCGGTGATCGCGTATTCCTTGCGGCCGCGCGGGCCGTGGGCGGCGACCTCGACCAGACCGGCCGTCGTGAGCTTGTTGAGTTCGCCGTACACCTGGCTCTGGGTGGCCGGCCAGACGCTGGTGAGCGAGGCGTTGAACAGCTTCATCAGGTCGTAGCCGCTCGCCGGGGATTCGGAGAGCAGGCCCAGTACCGCGTGTCTCAGGCTCATGACTCGCACTTTACCTTCCACAAGTGACATGTCAAAGCTGGACTTTCCATCTTCGACATGTCACAGTTGGAATGTCGCTGGGGCGGGGAGAGCCCGAAGCCAGCACGCGTTGTGGCCGTGTTCGTCGGCCTGGCGCACCGTCGAGCTGCCGTCCGTGGTGATCGGGCGCAACCGAAATGGGGGGATCATGAACTACCTGCGGAGCTTCGTTCCCTGGCTGGTCTTCGCGGGGGTGTCCACCGCCGGCTGGCAGTGGGGGGCGCTCGCCGGACTGGTGGCCTCGGCGGGGCTGCTGATAGCGGACCGCGCGGCGGGACTCTCGCTGGAGGACCGGCTGCTGGAGTACGGCAGCATCGTCTACTTCCTCGGTCTCTCCGTGCTGGCCTTCACGCGCCCCGACAGCGACCTCCAGCTCTACAGCGGTGCGATGTCGGTGGGTTGGCTGGCGCTCATCTCCTGGGTGTCGATCGCCGTCCGGCGCCCGTTCACCCTGGCGATCGCCCGGCGGATGGCCCCGCCCGAGGTCTGGGACACCCCGCTGTTCCGGCGCATCAACGTCGTGATCACCGCGGCCTGGGCGCTTTCCTTCACCCTGTCCGCGCTCGCCCAGGTCGCCATATCCGCCTACGGCCTCGGCATCGTCTTCTCGATCGTCGTCCAGGTCGCCGGATTCGTTCTTCCTGTCCGGTTCACCGCCACGTATCCCGACCGGGCCCGCGCCCGCTTCCTGCAGCACTCCGGCGCCCGGTTCGACGCCCAGGGAGGTATGGCCTCATGACCGTCACCCCATCCACCGCGGTATCCGAATCCTCCGCACCGCCACCGCATCTGGCCGGCAACTTCGCCCCGGTCACCGACGAACTGACCGCCTACGACCTCCCGGCCACCGGCACCATCCCGCCGGAGCTCACCGGCTGGTATCTGCGCAACGGCCCCAACCCGCAGGACGCCGCCAGCCGGCATTGGTTCTTCGGCGACGGCATGGTCCACGGCGTGCGCCTGGAGGGCGGCCGGGCCGTCTCGTACCGCAATCGCTGGGTCCGGACCTCGACCTTCACCGACGGCATCCGCCTCGGTGACGGGCCGGGCCGCCGCAATCTGGCCGCCGGTGTCGCCAACACCCATGTCGTCCGGCACGCCGGTCGCACGCTGGCGCTGGTCGAGTCGTCCTTCCCCTACGAGATCGACTGTCGGCCCGGACATGAGCTGGATACCGTCGGCCCCCATGACTTCGGCGGCCGGCTCGCCACTGCCATGACCGCCCACCCCAAGACCTGTCCCACCACCGGCGAGCTGCACTTTTTCGGGTACGGCCGTTCCAGTGCGCCCTATCTGACGTATCACCGGGCCGATGCGGCCGGTGAGTTGGTGGTCAGCCGTCCGGTCGACGTGCCCGGCGCCACGATGATGCACGACTTCCATCTGACGGCACGCCATGTGATCTTCATGGATCTGCCGATGGTTTACGACCGCGACCACGCCGGCATGCCCTACCGCTGGGATCCGGGGTACGGGGCCCGCCTGGGCGTGCTGCGCCGCGACGACCCCCATGGCGAGGTCCGCTGGCTGGACATCGACCCCTGCTACGTCTTCCACTCGCTGAACGCCCATGACGACGGCGACCAGCGGATCGTCCTCTATGTCTCCCGCTACGCCACGTTGGCCGGTCATGCGCCGCCCTGCCTGTGGCGCTGGACGATCGACCTCGCCGCGGGCACGGTGGCGGAGGAGCAAATCGACGACCAGATGGGCGAGTTCCCCCGGATAGACGACCGCCTGGCCGGGCTGCCCGCCCGGTTCGGCCATGTCACGGCCGCGGAGGCACCGGGCACCGGTGCGATACCCGGCGCCCTGCTCCGCTACGACCTGCGGACCGGCGGGGTGGCCCGCTATGGCTTCGGCCCGGGGCGTACCCCGGGCGAGGCGGCGTTCGCCCCCGCCGACGACCGTCCGGGCGGCCCCGGCTGGCTCATCACCTACGTCTACGACGCCACCACCGACACCAGCGACCTCGTGATCCTCGACGCCGAGGACATCACCGCCGGCCCGGTCGCGACGGTTTCCCTGCCACGCCGGGTGCCGTACGGCTTCCACGGCAACTGGCTGCCGGATCCGACGGGTTGAGGCAGCCCGTCGGGGTGGCCGGGCGGGCGGGCCGCCCGGCGTGATCCTTGACAACTGGAGAGGGAAGCAGGCGAGGCGGGCCCCGAGGCGGCCGGCCGTGGGGGGGAGCCGCCCGGGGGAGGAGGGTCTCCGGGCGGGTCAGTGTCCGGGGGCGTCCTCAGCGGTGGTCCGGGTGCCCCGGGCCGCCGCGGCCAGGGCGTCCATGGCGCGGGCATGCGCCTCGCGCTGTGCGGCGGCGGCGATGAAAGCGGCCGTGTTCTCCGGGCCCACCAGGTCGCGTACGGCCTGAACGGCCGCGATGGGGAGCAGCACGGCCTCCGAGCCGGTCGCGGGACGGGGGGCCGCGGTAGGCCCGGGGGGCACCGCTGCCCCGGGGTGGAGCTCTGGCTCCGGCACGGGTCCGGTGGGCTCCTGCAGGCCGGACGGCACCGATGGCCCCGATGCGCCCGCCGTTCCCGACGACAGGGCCTCGGCGAGGTGGTGATGGATGTACCGGGTGGCCAGTGTCCGCATGGCGCGGGCGAGTTCGGCGTCGATGGTCTGCTGGGCCAGGGGACGGAGACGACGCACCAGGGCCGTGGCCTCCGCCGTCTCCGCCTCGGTGGGCGGATGGTTCAGGAACGACTGGAAGACGTGCTCGGCGGTGAAGTCCAGGAAACGGGAGGCGATGTGTTCGACCTGGCCGCGCAACTCTCGCAGGTGGCCGGAGATCGCCAGCAGCGGCACACCCGCCGCATGGAGTTCGGAGGCGACCGCGAGCTCCTGTGGACTGGGGACCAGGAACTCGTCGTCCCGCGCCGGCACGCGCACCAGGACGCCGAGCTCGACGGCCTCGGTCACCGCCTGCTCGTTGGGGGTACCGCCGAAGGCGGCGTCCAGGTCGTCGCGGGTGATCCGGGTCGGCTTCTCGTCGGTCCACGGCCCGTCGATCTCGGCGACCAGACCCAGGACCCCGCCCAGGTCACGGCCGGCGTCCCAGGCTTCGAGGAGTTCCTTGATGCTGGCGAGGGTGTAACCGCGGTCGAGCAGGTCGGCGATCTGGCGCAGCCGGGCCAGGTGGGCGTCGCCGTACACATTGGCACGGCCGCGACGCTCGGGGCGGGGCAGCAGCCCCCGGTCCTGGTAGGCCCGGATGGTGCGGACCGTGGCGCCACTGAGGTGGGCCAGGTCCTCGATGCGGTACTCGGCCGTCGGCGGCTGCTCGGGCGTCACTGTGGTGCTCCTTACGTGACGGCCGCCTCATTCAGGAGGCCGCGTTACCGGTCAGCCATCACGGGGTGGCTGCTGCGAGGCGGTGGCCCAGGGAGGCCGAGGAGGCCGTGCCGGGGCCGGGCGCGCCACCGGCCGTGGCCGGCCACCGTTCGTACCGCCACGGGCCGGGGGCGGCGGTGCCACGATACGGCCGCCTGATCGGCGTCGGGGTGGGGTGGTCGCCCGCACGGGACGGTCGGTGCGACCGGGCTCGGACCACGGGACGGCTCGGCACGCCGACCGGGGACGCGGGCGGGCCCCGTACGTCAGCCGGGGGCGAGTGGTCGGGCGGGTGTCGGGCGGAGGCGGTCCGTGGCGGCGGACGCGGCCGGCTGATGCCGCCCGACACGGACGGCCGTTACGGGAGTGCCGCGCGGCCTATCGCGCCGGCTGCGGCTCGGGCGGCCGGGGAGGAGGCGAGATAGGCGACGGCGGCACGCAGCGAGCCTTCCTGGGAGGGGTGGTAGGAGCGTCGGACATAGCGGGGGATCGCCGCGCCCAGTTGCCGCCAGCTGGGTAACAGCCCCTTGCGGACGGCGCGGTTGTGCGCGCGCAGCGAATAGCGGGAGGGGGCGGACAACCGAGGGTCGTGGCGCAGGAGATAGGTCGCGCCCCAGCACCAGAGGTAGAGCAGGACGGGGGCGGTCACGGCCATGGCCAGGACGCGGCGGGCGTAGCGGGCGGGTTCTTCGCCGCCGGTGTGCTGGTACATGTCGAAGGCGACCGCGCGGTGCTCGACCTCTTCGGCGCCGTGCCAGCGGAGCAGATCGAGCATCACCGGATCGGGGCCGGCGTGGTCCAGGCCGTCTGCGCCCAGGACCCAGCTGCCGAGCACGGCGGTGAACTGCTCGATGGCGGCGATCAGGGCGAGCCGGAAGCGCAGCCACTCCTGCTCGGGGATCGGGACGCCGAAGGGGGGCCGCTCCCCGAGGAGGTGCTCGAAGAGGAAGTCGACGTGCCGGGTGTACGGGGTGGTGTCGAGGCCCTGATGGGCCAGGTGGTCCAGGACGTGGGCGTGCTGGACGCTGTGCGTGGCCTCCTGGCCCATGAAGCCCTTCACGTCCTTGAGGAGGTGCTCGTCCCGGATCAGGGGGAGGGCTTCCTTGAAGACCTTGACGAACCACCGCTCGCCGGCAGGGAGCAGCAGGTGCAGCACATTGATCACATGGGTGGCGGTGGGCTCGTCCGGTATCCAGTGCAGCGGGGTCTCGCGCCAGTCGAAGGCGACCCGACGGGGCGCGATGGGGTGGTGCTCCTGGGGGCGTGGTGTGCTCATCAGCGGCTCCTGACGTGTGCGGTTCTCCTGACCTGGGTGGGGCGGGCGGCCGGGCCGGGGTGTGCGGCCCGGCCGCACACCGGATGCGGACCGTGGTGCGGGCGTGCGGGATGGGGACGCGGGCCGGTCACACGGGCGGCTTGAGCCGGGCGAGGGCGCGCAGCGCCCGTGGGGCGAAGCGGGACAGCAGGTGGGCGCCGCGCGCCTCGGGGGTGACCGGGACCACCGCCTGGTTGCGGACCACCGCGCGCAGGATGGCGTCGGCGACCTTCTCCGGCGGGTAGTTGCGCATCCCGTACATCCGCGCGGCCTTGGCCTGGCGGCGCTTCTCCTCCTCCTCGGAGACGCCGGTGAAGCGGGCCGTGCCGGTGATACCGGTGTTGACGAGCCCGGGGCAGATGGCGGTGACGCCGATGCCCGCTCCGGCGAGCTCGGCGCGCAGGCACTCGCTGAGCATGAGGACGGCTGCCTTGGAGGTGCTGTAGGCCGGCAGGATCCGGGACGGTTGGTAGGCGGCGGCCGAGGCGGTGTTGACGATGTGGCCGCCCTGGCCGCGGTCCGCCATCCGCCGGCCGAAGGCCCGGCAGCCGTGGATGACGCCCCACAGGTTGACGTCCAGGACCTTCTTCCAGTCCTCGGAGGTGGTGTCCAGGAAGGAGCCGGACAGTCCGATGCCGGCGTTGTTGACCAGCACGTCCACCGTGCCGTACTCGGCATCGACCTTGTCGGCGAGCTTCTCCATCGCCGCCTCGTCGGAGACGTCGACGGTCTCGCCCCATGCCTCCGGGGCGCCGATCAGCCGGGCCATGTCGGCGGTGCGGGTCGCGCCCTCGGCGTCCCGGTCGACGGCGATGATCCGCGCGCCGGCCTCCGCGAACGCGAACGCGGTCGCCCGGCCGATGCCGCTGGCCGCGCCGGTCACCAGTACCAGCTGGCCGCCGAAGCGGTCGGCGTACGGACCGGAGGCCGCGACGTCCTTCGTCGGGTCGCCCTCCTCCTTGGCGGTGACGAACTCACCGATCCAGGCGGCGAGTTGGTCGGGGCGGGTGCGCGGCACCCAGTGCTTGGCCGGGAGGGTGCGGCGCACCAGTTGGGGCGCCCACCGGTCGAGGTCGTCGTAGAGCCGCTGGGAGAGGAACGCGTCGCCGGTCGGGACGATGAGCTGGACCGGGCAGTGCGCGTAGGCGTCGGCGCGCGGGTGGCGGAGCCGGGCGCGGACGTTGTCGCGGTAGAGCCAGGCGCCGTGGGCCGCGTCGGTGGGCAGTGACGCGGTGGGGTAGTCACCGCCGGGCACCTTCTCCACCCGCTGGAGGATTCCCGGCCACCGCTTGCCGAGCGGGCCCTTCCAGGCCAGTTCGGGCAGGGCGGGGGTGTGCAGCAGGTAGACGTACCAGGACTTGGCGCCCTGGTTGAGCAGCTGGGCGGCCCGCCCGGGGGTGGGGCGCCCGAGCCGCTTCTTGATCCAGTGGCCGAAGTGGTCCAGGGACGGCCCGGACATGGAGGTGAAGGAGGCGATCCGGCCCTCCGTGCGCCGCACGGTCGCGAACTCCCATGCCTGGACGGAGCCCCAGTCGTGGCCCACGAGGTGGACCGGCCGGTCGGGGCTGACCGCGTCCGCGACGGCCAGGAAGTCGTCGGTCAGCTTCTCCAGGGTGAAGCCGCCGCGCAGCGGCCGCGGCGCGGTGGAGCGACCGCAGCCCCGGACGTCGTAGAGCACCACGTGGAAGCGGTCGGCCAGGCCGCGGGCGACCTCGGACCAGACCTCCTTGCTGTCCGGATAGCCGTGCACCAGCATCACCGTGGGTCGGTCCGGATCGCCGAACTCGGCGACGCACAGTTCGATGCCGCCGGTGCGCACCCAGCGCTCCCGGGCCTCGGGGAGCCCGGTCCCGGTCGGCGCCGGCCTTCCGGTGCCCCGGCGCTGCCGCCCGTCCCGTCCAGGTCCTGTCTTCACGCGGCCCTCTCCTCCTGCCAGCGCCGCACATGCGGCAGATCGTCGTCCAGCCAAAAGGCGCTTTCCTGCGGGTCCCTGGAGTCCGTGACGGCCAGGATCTCCTCGAACTTCGCCCCTGTGCCCCGGAAGCCGAGGTGGGGTTCCACCGCCCACAGCCCGGGCTGCGGCGGGTGATCGGAGAAGGTGTACGGGCTCCACAGCGGGGACCAGCCCTCCCGGTGGCCGTGCAGCGCGTCCGAGGCGAGGCCCCTGAGGGACTGGGTGCCGAACCCGAAGACGGTGGGGGACCAGCGGCGCTGCCGCACCCGGTCGACCTTGTGCGCGATGACGCCGAAGGGATAGGCGCGGTGCCGGTTGGCGTACCCCTGCCGCACCATGAGCCGGTCGACGTCCTCGTAGATCTCGCGCAGCGGACGGCGTTCGCGCACCTCGCTCAGGATCAGGTCGCGGTGGGCTTCGAGATCGGCGAGGAGCCGGTCGTGCACGGGGTTGAGCCCCAGACAGCCGGAGTAGCCGATGTCGGCGGTGCAGCCGTTGTGGACCGGAGCCATGTCGAGGATGAACGGCATGCCCGGTTCCAGTTCGCGGTTGGTGGGGAAGAACTGCAGCGGCACACGGAAGTTCACGAACGCGGTGCGGTCCCCGAACCATGCGAACGGCAGATGGAACCAGTCCCGTACGCCGCGCTCGCGCAGCCACTCGCGCTGCATCCGCGCCGCCGCGCGCTCGGTGACCCCGGGCTTGAGCTGGGCGGCCACGGCTTCCGCACAGGCGTAGGCGAGTCGTTGTACCTCCCGGAATCCCTTGAGCTCGGCGGTGAGTTCTCCCGTCGTTGCTGCGGTCGCTGAGGTGACTGAGGCCATCGCCAACCGTCCGTCCGTAAGCGGTTCATCGCGGTACGTGCCCGTAACTTGCCAGTGATGAATGTGACAATGGTTGGCGGCTGCGTCAAGAGGTGTGCGGCGGACGAGGCCAACGACACGGCCCGACCCCGACTTCTGTGCCGCTGAAGCAGGAGAACCCCTACGGGCATCTCGTACCGGAGGGCTACGCGAAGACCACCGCTGGGGTTGACGACGGGGGTGCCCGGCGCCACTACCTTCGAACACGTGACTGTGATCGTGACCGAAAGTCTGACCAAGCGGTACCCGAGGGTGACCGCCCTGGACCGGCTCTCCGTTGACATCGCCCCCGGCGTAACGGGCCTGGTGGGTGCCAACGGCGCCGGAAAGTCGACCCTGATCAAGATCCTGCTCGGCCTGGCTCCGGCCACCGAGGGGACCGCCCACGTCCTCGGACTGGACGTGACCAAGGACGGCAGCACCATTCGTGAGCGGGTCGGCTATATGCCCGAGCACGACTGCCTGCCGCCCGACGTCTCCGCCACCGAGTTCGTGGTGCACATGGCGCGGATGGCCGGCCTGCCGCCGACCGCCGCCCGGGAGCGCACCGCCGACACCCTGCGCCACGTCGGGCTCTACGAGGAGCGGTACCGCCCCATCGGCGGCTACTCCACCGGCATGAAGCAGCGGGTGAAGCTGGCCCAGGCGTTGGTGCACGATCCCCAGCTGGTGTTCCTGGACGAGCCCACCAACGGCCTGGACCCGGTCGGCCGGGACGAGATGCTCGGCCTGATCCGGCGCGTCCACACCGACTTCGGGATCTCGGTCCTGGTCACCTCCCACCTCCTGGGGGAGCTGGAGCGCACCTGCGACCACGTCGTCGTGGTCAACGGCGGCAAGCTGCTGCGCTCGTCCTCCACCACGGAGTTCACCAAGGTCACCACCTCGCTGGCGGTGGAGGTCACCGACACCGACGCCCATCCGGACGGCACCGGAGCGCTGCGCGCCGCGCTGGCCGCGGCCGGCGCAGCGGTGACCACCGGCGCACCCGGCGCCGAGGGGCTGGCCTCCCCCGGGCACGTCCTCTTCGTCGAGGCGACCGGGGACGCGACGTACGACCTGGTGCGCGACACCGTCGCCGGGCTCGGGCTCGGCCTGGTGCGGATGGAGCAGCGGCGGCATCAGATCGCCGAAGTGTTCCGCGACGCCGACGCACAGGCGGCGGTCGGTGCACCGGCGCAGACCGGCGGCGCACCGGCGGAGAGGGCCGCGACGACCGGGCAGAACACCGATCGCCCCACCACCGTGGGCGGAGGGAACGCAGGATGAGTACGGAAACGACGCCGGGTGGCGCTTACATCCACAACATCGGCTACCGCCACTACGACGGCCCTCGGTTGGGCCGCGCCTACGCCCGGCGGTCGCTGTTCTCGCAGAGCCTGCGCGGCGCGTACGGCCTCGGGCGGTCGGCGAAGAGCAAGGTGCTGCCGATGCTGCTCTTCGCGGTGATGTGCATGCCCGCCGGGATCATGGTCGCGGTGACGATGTTCACCAAGGCCAGCAGCCTCCCGATCGGCTACACCCGGTACGCCATCTACCTCCAGGCCGTCATCGGCCTGTACCTGGCGTCCCAGGCCCCGCAGTCCGTCTCCCGCGACCTGCGTTTCAAGACCATCCCGCTGTATTTCTCCCGGCCGATCGAGCGGGTCGACTACGTCGTGGCGAAGTTCGCGGCGATGGCGAGCGCGCTGTTCATCCTGACCGCCGCCCCGCTGGTGATCCTCTATGTGGGGGCGCTGCTGGGGAAGTTGGACTTCGTCGACCAGACCAAGGGGTTCGGGCAGGGACTGGTCTGTGTCGCGCTGCTCTCGGTGCTGTTCGCCGGGATAGGACTGGTCGTCTCGGCGCTCACCCCGCGTCGCGGCTTCGGGGTCGCCGCCGTGATCGCCGTGCTGACCATTCCGTACGGCGCGGTCAGTGCCATCCAGGGCATCGCCAGCCTCCAGGGCAGCGAATCGGCCGTCGGTTGGCTGGGGCTGTTCTCGCCCATCACCCTCGTCGACGGGGTGCAGGCCACGTTCCTGGGCGGCACCAGTTCCTTCCCCAACGGGCTGGCGCCCACCACCGGCGCCGGATTCGTCTACCTCCTCGTCTCGCTGCTCGTCATCGCCGGCTGCTACGGCCTGCTGATGCGCCGCTACCGGAAGGCCGGGCTGTGACCGCCCGCCCGGCACGAAGCGCCGCGCGCCGCCCCTTCCCGTCGCCGTCTCCCGCCACCCACCACCCCTCAAGGAATGGGCTGCGCCCATGAGCACTCTTCGCATCGACCATGTCTCGCGCTGGTTCGGGAACGTCGTCGCCGTCAACGACATCACCATGACCATCGCCCCCGGCGTCACCGGCCTGCTCGGTCCCAACGGCGCCGGCAAGTCCACCCTCATCAACATGATGGGCGGCTTCCTCGCGCCCTCCAACGGCACCGTCACCCTCGACGGCACGACGATCTGGCGCAACGCGGCGAGCTACCGCCACATCGGCCTCGTCCCGGAGCGCGAGGCGATGTACGACTTCCTCACCGGCCGTGAATTCGTGCTCGCCAACGCCGAGTTGCACGGTCTCGGCCGGGCCGCGGCGGCCCGGGCGCTGGCCACGGTCGAGATGGAGTACGCCCAGGACCGCAAGATCTCGACGTACAGCAAGGGCATGCGGCAGCGGGTGAAGATGGCCTCGGCGCTGGTCCACGACCCGTCGGTGCTGCTGCTCGACGAGCCGTTCAACGGCATGGACCCGCGGCAGCGGATGCAGCTGATGGAACTGCTGCGGCGGATGGGGGACGAGGGGCGCACGGTGCTGTTCTCCTCGCACATCCTCGAAGAGGTCGAGCAACTGGCCTCGCACATCGAGGTGGTGGTGGCCGGCCGGCATGCCGCCTCCGGCGACTTCCGCAAGATCCGTCGGTTGATGACCGACCGCCCGCACCGCTATCTCGTCCGGTCCGACGACGACCGGGCGCTGGCCGGGGCGCTGATAACCGACCCGTCGACGGCCGGCATCGAGGTGGACGTCGTCGAGGGCGCTCTGCGCATCCAGGCCGTCGACTTCGGCCGGTTCACCGAACTGCTGCCGCGGGTCGCCCGCGACCACGGCATCCGCCTGCTGACGGTCTCGCCCTCCGACGAGTCGTTGGAATCCGTCTTCTCGTACCTCGTAGCGGCCTGAGGCCAGAAAGGAGCCCTGAGGCAGCATGTCCACGACCTCTCCCGTGGCCCCGCCGGCGCCCGCCGCCGCGCCCAAGGCCACGCTCTTCCACCCGACCGTCGCCCGGCTCACCTACCGGGCGCTGCTCGGCCGGCGCCGGGCGCTGATCCTCTTCGCGCTGCCCGCCCTCCTGGTGGCGATCGCGGTGATCGTCCGGACGCTGACCGGCGCCGACGACGCCACGGCCGGCGGCATCCTGGGCGGGTTCGCGCTGGGCACGATGGTCCCGCTGATCGGCGTGATCGCGGGGACGGGCGCGATCGGCCCGGAGATCGACGACGGCTCGGTGATCTACCTCCTGGCCAAGCCGGTCCGCCGCTCGACGATCATCTTCACCAAGCTGCTGGTCTCGATCGGCGTGACCGCGGCGTTCTCGGCGATACCGGTCCTGGTGGCCGGGTTCATCCTCAACGGCAACAGCCAGCAGATAGCCGTGGCGTACGCGGTGGCGGCCGCCGTCGCCTCGGTCGCCTACAGCGCCCTGTTCCTGCTGTTCGGCACGGTCACCCGGCACGCCGTGGTCTTCGGCCTGGTCTACGCCCTGGTCTGGGAGGCGTTCGTGGGGAACATCGTCCCCGGGGCGCGGACCCTCAGCGTTCAGCAGTGGGCGCTCGCGGTGGGGCAGAAGGTGGGCGCCGAGGGGGCGCTGAACTCCGCGGTCCAACTGCCGCTCGCGCTCTGCCTGCTGGTGGCCGTCACCGCACTGGCGACCTGGTACGCCGGGCGCCGGCTGAAGGCGCTGACGCTGGCCGGGGAGGAGTAGGCGGCTCCGGCCACCGGGGGGGGGGACGGCCGTCCCCCCCCCGGTGGCCGGGAGAAGCAGTCGGCCGGGGGCGCGGTGGGGCGGGGCGGGGCGGGGGCTATCCGCCGGTGGCGGCACTGTTGGCGGAGCCACCGGCGGCGGAGCCACCCGAAGCGGACGCACCCGAAGTCGGGCCACCCGAAGTGGAGCCACTCGGAGCGGGGCCGCTGGAAGGGGAGGCGCCGGCCGCGGAGTTCTTCTGCGCCTCGTTGAACTCCCGCACGTTCCGCTGGTGCTCCTGGTAGTCGGCGGTGAAGCGGGTGTCGCCCGGTTTGACGGTGACGAAGTAGAGCCAGTCACCCGCGGGCGGTGCGGCCGCCGCCTTCAGGGCGTCGGCGCCCGGGTTGTCGATCGGGGTCGGCGGCAGGCCCTCGAACTTGTAGGTGTTGTAGGGGCTGTTGGTACGGATGTCGGCGTGGCTGGTGCGGAGCGTGCTGCGGCCGAGCGCGTAGTTGATCGTCGAGTCCATCTGCAGCGGCATGTTCTTGGCGAGCCGGTTGTCGATGACCCGGGCGACCTTGCCCATGTCGGCCGGCCGGTCCGCCTCGGCCTGCACGATGCTGGCGATCACCACGGTGCGGTAGGAGGTGATGCGGTCGGCGGTGAGCCGCTGGTCGGCGGTCTTGACCATGTACGAGAGCAGCGACGCCGGGGTGGTGTCCTCGCGGAGGGGATAGGTCGCCGGGAAGAGGTAGCCCTCGGGGTTGCCCTTCGCCGCGGCGGGCAGGCCGAGGTGCGTGGTCCTGGCGGCCTGTGCGGTGGTCCCCTCGGGCACCTTCAGGGCCTGGTCGACGGCAGCGTAGATCTGGGAGGCCCGCTGCCCCTCCGGGACCGTGAGCTGCCCGTACTGCCGCTCGCGCAGCAGCCGTGGCACGAACAGCACGGCGAGGATGACCACGACACACAGGACGGCGACAAGGATGAGCCAGCCGACGCGGGAGAACCGCGGTCCGGGCCGGCGACCGGCGTGCTGAACATCGCTCATGGGGGCACGGTAGGGCAGCCGGATGCGATGTGGGGCCATCCCGTCGCACCGGATCACGGTGGATCATGGCTGGTGGCGGGGCCGGAGTGGGCGGCGCCCGCCCACCCGACCGGTCCCGGCGCTCGCGCGCGGGTCGGCAGGGCGTGCGGCGTGTTGCGGGTGTGCGGCTAGCCCGTTGGTGGGGCGGCCGGGGCGTGCGGCGGTGGCGGCCCCGACTACCTGGCCCCGACCGCCGGGTCCGACTGTCGAGGTCCGACCGCGGGGCCCGTCGCCCGCCCCGTCGCCCGCCCCGTCAGCAGTCGCCGTCAGCCGGCCAGGGTCTCCCCGATGCGGCGGTCGCGGCCGGCGCCCAGGCCCAGGAGGGCGAGGCCGGCGCAGACGGCGAGGAGCAGGACGAGCGGCACGGTCCAGCCGGCGGTGGCCTGGTGGACGGCGCCCAGGGCCAGCGGGCCGACGGCGGCGAGGAGGTAGCCGCCGGTCTGGGACATGCCGGAGAGCCGGGCCGCGGTGTGCGCGTCGCCGGACCGCAGCACCATCATCGTCAGGGCCAGGCCGAGGGCGCCGCCCTGGCCGACGCCGAGGATCGCCGCCCACAGCCAGGCACCGGCCACCGGCGCGATCAGCAACCCCGTGACACCGCAGGCCATCAGGGCGGAGACCGCCACGCCCAGCAGCCGCTGACGGCGCATCCGACCGGCGAGCATCGGCACCACGAACGAACCGACCATCTGCACCAGCGTGCTGAAGGCGAAGACCAGCCCCGCCTCGCTCTTGCCCATGCCGTGGTCGGTGAAGATCGTCGGCATCCAGGCGATGATCACGTACGCGATCAGCGACTGCGAGCCCATGAACAGCGTCACCTGCCAGGCGAGCGGGGAGCGGGTCAGCGTCGGGCCGCGCCCGGTGGTGTGGGCGGGCGTCGCCGCGGCCTCGCCGTGGTGCGTCCCCCGGCGGGCGATCACGACCTGCGGGAGCCAGACGAGGGCGGCGACGGCGGCCAGCAGCGACCAGGAGACCAGGGAGCCCTGCCAACTGCCGAGCGCGTTCTCCAAGGGGACGGCGGAGGCGGCCGAGACGGTCGCGCCCAGGATCATCGCGGTCGAGTAGAGCGCCGTCATGCTGGCCGCCCGCTCCGGGAAGTCCCGCTTGATCAGGCCCGGCATCAGCACGTTGAGCAGGGCTATCGACGCGCCCACCACCGCGCAGCCGGCGAACAGCGCGGCGACCGGCGGTGCGATCCGCAGCACGATGCCGCCGCACAGCGCGATCAACGCACCGCACAGCGCCGCCTCGGTGCCCCAACGGCGCGCCACCCGCGGCGCGATGATCGACCCCAGGCCCATGAAGACGAGCGGGATGGTGGTCACCAGGCTGCTGGCGGTGGCGGCCAGATGGAAGTGCTGCGCCATCTCGCTGAGCAGCGGCGAGACCCCGGCGAGCGCCGCGCGCATGTTCACCGCGGCGAGCACGATGCCGGCGAGGAGGAGGGCGGGATGGGTCCGCAGCCGGCGCCGGGCGGTGGCCACCTGCGGGGCCGGGATGAGGTCTTCCTCGGCGTCGATGAGGTCGACCGGGGTGGTCGAGTCGGTCCCTGACATGCGTGCGTACCTGGCCAATCGTGCACTTCGTACGGGGGAGGGGAAGGAAACGGAAAGGGAGAGGGAGAGGGAGAGGGAGAGGGAGAGCGGGGTGAGAGGGCCGGAACAGGCGGGAGAGGGCCGGAGAAGGCGGAGAAAGGCCGGGCTCGGGTGTCAGTCGCCGGCGAGGAGGGCCTCGACGGCCCGTTTGGGCTTCTCCAGGAGGGCGCGGGTGGCGCGTTCGGCGGCGTCCGGGTCGCCGTGGGCGATCGCGTCCAGGACGGCGCGGTGGTCGCCGTGCACGACCTTCGGCATCGCCTGGTCGTCGAGGGCGGTGACCAGCGCCTCCCGTACGGAGCTGCTGAACCAGCCGTAGGTCGCCGTCAGCGCGGTGTTGTGCGCGGCCTCGACGACGGCCTTGTGGAAGGCGATGTCGTGGTCGGCGTAGAGCTCCAGGCTTCCGGAGTGCGGCCGGCCCTCGGCGTCCTCCAGCTCGACCTGCGCGTCCAGGGCCGCCCGCATGCGTTCCAGGTCGGCGGGCTCGTGGCGGAGTGCGGCCAGCCGGGCGGCCTCCGCCTCCAGGGCGATGCGCAGTTCCAGGACGTCCCGGATGCCGGCCCGTTGGATGCCGCGCATGATCTCGGCCGGGTCCGCGGTGGAGACGACGAAGGTGCCCTCGCCCTGGCGCGAGCGCAGCATCCCGGCGTGGACGAGGACGCGTACCGCTTCGCGGATGGTGTTGCGGCCGACCTGGAGCTGTTCGGCGAGGGCGTGCTCGGTGGGGATGCGGGTGCCGACCTGCCACTCACCGGCGGCCAGCTGGGAGCGGAGGGCCTCGACGACCGTGTCGACGAGGGATTGCCGTCCTGCTGCCTTGAGCGTCATCGCCGTGGTCCCGTGCCCGTTCCTGTTGGTTCCGCCCGCGCGTGTTTGCCCGGTTGCCCAGTCATCCTACAACCGATTGTTTCACGGTGCAGCTAAAAGGGCCGGCGTAGGGTCCCACACCGGACCGTGCGGGGCCCTACGGCGAGACGCGAAGGCGTCGGAAGAGAAGATGTCGGAAGAGAAGGCGTCGGAAGAGAAGGCGTCGGAAGAGGAGGCGTCGGGCCAGCGGCAGGAACGGGCAGCCGCCCACTCACGGGCAGCCCCACCCGCAGGCAGCCCCACCCGCAGGCAGCCGCCCCACCCCGGAGGCCCGCGACCTCGGCCCCAGGGCAGAGGCCGGGGCAGAGGCCGAGGCCGGGACCCGAGCCCGAACCGGCCCCGCACCGAACCGGCCCCAGCCCCAGCCCCTGCCCCGAACCGGCCGGCCCCCGCCCCCTCAGCCCCTCACAGGCCGATGTCGCGTTCCTGGATGTCGGCCAGGGATTCCCGGCGGACCAGGAGCCGGGCGTGGCCCGATGTGACCGCGACGACCGGCGGGCGGCCGACGAGGTTGTAGCCGGAGGCCATCGACAGGTGGTACGCGCCGGCCACCGGGACGGCGACGAGGTCGCCGGGGCGGATGTCGCCGGGCAGTTGGACGTCGGAGGCGAGGATGTCGCCGGCCTCGCAGTGCCGGCCGACGACGGTCACCGGCTCGGTCGCGACGGTCGAGTGGCGCCCGACCAGCCGGGGCGCGTAGCGCACCCCGTACAGCGCCGGCCGCGGGTTGTCGCTCATCCCGCCGTCCACCGCCACGAAGGTGTGGACGCCGGTGCGCTTGACGGAGAGCACCCGGTAGAGGACGACGCCGGACGGGCCGGCGATGGCGCGGCCCGGCTCGACGGCCAGCCGCGGCACCGGGAGGCCGGCCGCCGCACAGCCGCCGGCCAGTTCGGCGCGGATCTTGGCGGCGAGTCCGGTGATGTCGAGGGCGGGCTCGCCCGGCCGGTAGGCGACGCCGTGGCCGCCGCCCAGGTCCAGTTCGGGGAGGGTGATCCCGTGCTGTTCGTGGACGCGGGCCAGCAGGCCGACCAGTCGCCGCACCGCCGAGAGGTAGGGCTTGACGGCGGTGATCTGGGAGCCCAAGTGGCAGTGCAGGCCGACGAGTTCGAGGCGCTGCTGGCCCAGTACGCGGGTGATGGCGTGCTGCGCGGAACCGTCGGCGAGGGACAGCCCGAACTTCTGGTCGTCGGTACCGGTGCGGATCTTGGCGTGCCCGCCGGCGGCGATCCCCGGGACGACCCGGATCAGCACCTTCTGCCGGCTGCCGGCCGGGACCGCGGCGGCCAGCCGGGCGATCTCGGAGGTGCTGTCGATGACGATCCGGCCGACGCCGAGCCGGAGCGCGGCCTGCAGGTCGGCCGGGCTCTTGGCGTTGCCGTGCAGCACGATCCGCTCGGGCGGGAAGCCGGTGGTGACGGCGAGTTCCAGTTCGCCGGCGGAGCAGACGTCGAGGCCCAGGCCCTCCTCCGCGACCCAGTGCGCCATGGCGCGGCACAGGAACGCCTTGGCCGCGTAGTAGACGTCGGCGTCGGGAAAGGCGCGGAGGTAGGTGCGGCAGCGGCGGCGCACCTCGTCCTCGTCCAGGACGTAGGCGGGGGTGCCGAAGCGCTCGGCGAGTTCGGTCAGCGGGACGCCGCCGACGGCGAGGTCCTCGCCGGGGAGCGGCACGGTGGACGCGGGCCAGATGTCGAGCGGGTCCGGGCCCTGGTCGGGGGTCGCCGCCGACGGCGCGGGGGACGGTCGGGTCCCGGTCGTCCGTGGTGCGGGCGGCGTCGTGGTCCGGGTGGTCCGGGGCAGCGTGGTGTGGGTCATGGTGGGGTGCCCCTTCCTCAGACGGCCGGGCGGAGGTGGCTGCTGCGGGAGGCGCGGGGAACTCCCGGGGCGAGCCGTGGTTCGCGGCGGACGTCGGGGGTGAAAAGCGGCTCACGGGGAGCGTCGCGGCCGATCAGCGGGTCACGGGTGGTGCGCACGACGCCGGGCGCGAACCGCGGGTCACGGGCGGCGTCGGGGGTGCGGCGGGGCTCGCGGGGAGCCTCGGGGGCGAAGCGCGGATCGACAGTCACGGTGGTCGCGCCGACCGGCTCGGCCAGCGCGCGCAGCGCGGACTCGGAGAGCCGCACCCAGGGCTGGCCGCCGCCGAGAACCTCGGCCAGCCGCTGCGGTGAGGTGAAGCCGACGGCCGTGCGGCCGCCGAGCGGGGTGCGGAACAGGCGGGCGGTGCAGCCCGCGGGGCCCGGCCGGACGGGGACGAAGAGAGGCCCGGCCGGGACACGATCAGCAGGCTCGGGGTCTTCCGCGTGGAGATGGTGGGACACGGCGTTGCTCCTCGACGGGACGGCGGCCCCGGACCGATGGACTAGGCGTGCGCCGGGGCTCGGCACAGACGCTATGCCCGGCTCCGGGGGCTTCCCTCCGCTCCATGACGCTTCGTTGACGTTTTGCGGACCGGACTTGACGCGATGATGCCGCCGCTGGCCGGAGCGCGTCGTCGAGTGGCGCATTCCGGTCGCGGAGCGGTCCCGGGCGGGCAACGGACCGTGACCGCGTCCGCTACGTCCCCCGTGGGGTTGCGGCCGTCCTTGACCTTGACACTGTGGAAACCACTCCACTGGAAGGCGTCATGTTCACCATCGGAGACTTCGCCCGGTACGGCCGTGTCTCGGCCCGCATGCTGCGTCACTACGACGCGTTCGGACTGCTGCGGCCCGCCCGTACCGACCCCGTCACCGGCTACCGCTTCTACGCGGCGGCCCAACTCGCCCGGCTCAACCGCGTCATCGCGCTCAAGGACCTCGGATTCAGCCTCCACCAGGTGGCGGCCATCCTGGACGAGCAGGTGGACGTGGCGGAGCTGCGCGGCATGCTGCGCCTGCGGCAGGCGGAGCTGGCCGCCGCGCGGGCCGCCACCGAGGCGCGGCTGGCCCAGGTCGAGGCGAGGCTCCGGACGATCGAGAGTGAGGGAAGCATGTCCGCCGACGACGTGGTGCTCAAGAGCACGGAGCCGGTCCTGCTCGCGGAGCTGAGCGGGATCGCCGCCGGCTACGGTCCCGAGGACATCGGACCGGTCATCACACCGCTCTACGAGGAGCTGGTCCGCCGGCTGGCGGAGGCGGGGGTGACCCCGGCCGGGCCGGGCCGATGGGGTCTCCCCTGCTCCTTAAGAGCTTGGGGAAGTACTACGAGGCCGCGCCGGAGGCCGCCGGCGCCGAGGGGGCGGGCGCCGGGGACGCGGTCGTGGTGCACGCCGGCATCGTGATCGCGCCGGAGGAGCTGACAAGGGCCCTGCGGCGGAAGGGAGTCGAGCCCGCGGCCCCCGCCGCCCCTGCTTCCGTCTCCGCCGCGGCGCCGGCCACCGGGCTCGGCTTCGACGCCGTCACGCTGCCGGGGCTCGACCTCGCCGCGACCGTCGTCCACCACGGCCCGATGAGCCGGATCGTGCCGACCGCGCAGCACCTCGCGCACTGGATGGACACCAACGGTTACCGCTCGGCCGGGTATGCCCGCGAGCTGTATCTGGAGTGCCCGGACGACAAGGAGAAGTGGGTCACCGAGATTCAGGAACCGGTCGTCCGGGCCTGAGGACGAGGCCCGGGGAGGGTGCTGCCGAGCGCCGCGGCCGGGTTCCGGCGCCCGGTCGCGGCGGCCGAAGTCCCGCCCACCAGATGCCGGTTCACCGTCTCGGCGAACTCCACGGCCGCGGGGCTGAGCGCGGCCCACTGCCGCACCGCCCAGCCGGTCGTCAGCGGCGGCAGCGCCGGGACCGGCACCAGCCGCAGGCCGGGGTGGTCGGCGGTGGCCCGGTGGCCGGGGAGGCGGGGGACGACGGCGGGGCCGACGCCGAGTTCGGCGAGGAGCAGCGCGGTGTCCCAGTCGGCGACGCTGGTGGCGCTGGGGCCGGGCACCGCGGGATCCGGTGCCGGGGCGCCGTCCCGATGGCCGAGGTGTCCGTCGAGGCGCATACGGGACGTGGAGTTCTCCGGCAGCCGGATGAGGCGGAGGCCGGCCAGTTCGTCCGGTTCGATGCGGTCGCGGGCGGCGAGCGGATCGCCCGCCCGGACCGCGAGCACCCACGGCAGGCCGATCACCGGGTGTTGTTCGATGCCCCGCACGGGCGGGCCGATGGTGATCCAGGCCAGTTCGGAGTCGCCGTCCGCGACCGCCTCGAAGCAGCGGCGGCTGGAACTCTCGGTGTGGAACTCCAGGTTGACGTGCGGGTGACGGTCCCGGAAGGCGACCACCGCGTCGGACATGAAGTGCCGGACGGTGGTGGCGCCGGTGGTGACCCGGACCGTCCCGCCGTCGCCCCGCCGCAGGTCGGCCAGCCGGCGCAGGGCCAGGTCCAGTCCGCCCAGGCCGTCGGCGGCGGCGCGGTGCAGGATCCGGCCGGCGGCGGTCGGTGCCACGCCGCGCGGCCGGCGCTCCAACAGGTCGACGCCCGCCTCTCGTTCGAGGCGTTTGACGCGTTGGCTGACGGCGGACTGGGTGCAGCCGAGGTCGCGGGCGACGGCGCTGAGGCTGCCCGCCTCGCAGACCGCCACGAAGGCGCGCAGATCGTCGAGAGTCACCCCGTCACGCTACGGTGCCGTCGCCCGCCAACCCAAGTTGTGGCTAAGGAGTTTGCAAGGAAACCCGAGGATTGACTTGGGTGTGCCGCCCCGGGACGATCGTTCCAGGGCCCAAGGGCGGCAACCCGGAACCGTGGACGGCCGTGCGGTTCCGGGTGCCGACCCGCCCTCTCGCGATGCTGCCCGCACGGCCCCGTCCGCGGGGGCCGCGGGTACCGCCGGCGTCAGGCCCCCGCCGGCGCCTGGGCCCGCGGCCGGGCGTCGGCGGGCCCGGCGTCCGCGCCGTCCGCCGCTCCCGGCCGTCCGCCGTCCGACCCCGGCGCGCGCCGGACCACCGCGAGCACCAGCAGACCGGTGGCCAGCGCCACCAGACCGGAGATCAGGGTGATCTCCCGCAGCCCGGAGAGGTAGCCGGCGGCGAGCGCGTCCCGGCCGCCGGCGCGCGCCCCGGAGTCCCGCAGCGCGGTGCCGAACACCGTCCCCAGGACCGCGATCCCGAACGCGAACCCCAGCTGCCGGAAGGTGTTCACCGCCCCGCTCGCCATTCCGGCCCGCTGCGGCGGGGCCGCGCCGAGCGCCGCCGACACCAGCACCGGCATCGCCGCGCCGACGCCGAGTCCGCTCACCGCCAGGCCCGGCACCAGCGCGGGCCAGCTCGCGCCGGAGCCGAGCAGTACGACGTGCAGCAGGCTGCCCGCGCCGATCAGCAACAGGCCGATGCCGAGCGGGAGTTGCGGCGCCATCCGCTGCAGCGCCCGGCCGCCCAGCACACCGACCAGCAGGGACATCAGCGCCAACGGGGTCACCGCCAGGCCCGCCCCGATCGGGCTCAGACCGAGGATGTCCTGCGCCCACAGGCCCACGAACGTCAGGTAGGGGAAGGCCGCCGCCTGCATCAGCAGCGCCGCCGCCATCAGCACCGCGAACGACGGGCGGCGCAGCAGCCGCAGGTCCAGCAGCGGGTGCGCGGCGCGCCGCTCGGCGACCGCGAACACCAGCAGGGCGAGGACGGCGACCGCCAGCGCGGCCAGCGTCCCGGTCTCGGTCCAGCCGTGTTCGCCGCCGCGCATCAGCCCGTACGTCAGCGTGCCCGCGCACACCGTGAAGGACGCCGCGCCCGGCCAGTCGATCCGCGCACCGAGGTCGCCGTAGGACTCGCCCACGTACCGCAGGGTCAGCCAGACCGCGACGGCGGTCAGCGGCAGGTTGACCAGGAAGATCGCCCGCCAGTCGGTCCACTCGGTGAGCATTCCGCCCAGGACCGGGCCGACGGCCGCCGCCGCGCCGCTGGTGCCGCCCCAGACGCCGAACGCCACCCCGCGGTCCCGGCCCTGGTAGGCGGCCATCAGCAGCGGGGTGTTGGTGGCGAACATCGCCGCGGCGCCGATGCCCTGGACGACCCGGGCGGCGACCAGCAGCTCCGCGCCGGGGGCCAGCCCGCAGGCCAGCGAGGCGAGCGCGAAGACCGCCAGCCCGGCGACGTAGAGGCGGCGCCGGCCATAGAGGTCGGCCGCCGAGCCCGCCACCATCAGGAGCGCGGCCAGCGCCAGCGCATAGCCGTCCATCACCCACTGGAGCGAGGTGAAGGAGGCGCCGAGGCCGTCGGCTATCCGGGGCAGCGCGGTGTTCACGATCGTCACGTCGACGAGCAGCATGAAGTTGCCGAGTGTGATGGCGACCAGGGGCCACCACTTGCCGCGCCCGGTGCCTGTGGCACTACGGCCGCCGCCCCCGCCGGGAGCGTTGCCCGGTGCGTACCGCATGATCAAGTCCTCCGTTGGGTGGTGCTCCGGTGTGGGGTCCGGGCAGGGCGCCCGGCCGACGGCCCACTCTGCGTCGCACCCCGCCCGTTCCCCCAGTCACGGCGCTCCCGGCGGCGGATTCCGACACGGGTTAGCCTCCAACGGTGAAAACCGACGGAACCACGGGCCGGCCCGCGCTCTTCGACGAATTCGACCGGCGGCTGATCCACGCCCTGCAGACCGACGGCCGGGCCCCCTTCAGCCGGATCGCCGCGGTCCTCGGCGTCTCCGACCAGACGGTGGCCCGCCGCTACACCCGGCACCGCGGCTCCGGCGCGTTCCGGGTGCTGGGACTGGCCGAGCCGCGGGCGCTGGGCGAGGTGGAGTGGCTGGTGCGGGTGCAGTGCGCGCCGGACGCCGCGCTGCCGGTCGCCGAGGCGCTGGCCCGCCGCCCGGACACCTCCTGGGTCAGCCTGATGTCCGGCGGCACCGAGATCGCCGCGGTCTGCCGCTCGGGGAGCAGCGAGCACAGCGACGCGCTGCTGCTCCAGAAGCTGCCGCGCACCCCGAGCGTGGTCGGGGTGGCCGCGCACTGCCTGCTGCACGAGTTCTACGGCGGCCCGCAGAGCATGGTCAGCAAGTCCGGCGCGCTGACCGCCGAGGAGACCGCCCGGCTGAGCCCGCCTCCGCCCCGGCGGCCGTCCCCCAAGCCCTCAACTCCTCCCCCAAGCTCTCAGCTGCGTTCGAGCAGGGGGGACCCCCATTCGCAGGGGGCACCCCCACTCCCGGTGGTGCTCTCCGACGCCGACCGGCGGCTGTTCGAGGCGCTAGGCCGGGACGGCCGGGCCCCGCTCGACGAACTCGCCGCGGTCACCGGCTGGTCGCCCACCACCGTCCGCCGCCGGCTGGCGGCGCTGCGCGCGGACGGCGTGCTGTATTACGACGTCGACTACGATCTGCGGCTGTTCGGGTACGGGGTGATGGTGGCGCTGTGGCTGTCCGTCGAGCCGGCCGAACTCGCCGCCACCGGCGAGGCGTTGGCCACGCACCCGGAGGTCGCCTTCGCCGGCGCCACCACCGGGCCGAACAACCTCTTCGCGTCCGTCCTGTGCCGGGACACCAGCGCGCTCTACACCTATCTGACGACCCGGGTCGCGGCGCTGCCGGGCGTGCGGACGATGGAGAGCTCGCCCCGTATCCGGCACCTCAAGGGGCCGGGCCCGTATCTCGCGTTCTCCCCCGCCGCTCCGAGGAGCCGCCGATGAAACCACCGTCGCCCCGGGCCCTGGCCGGCCGGGCGAGGACCTGGGTGTGGGACTGGGTCCGGTCCACGCCCGGCACCCACATCTGGCTGCTGATCATCGGCATCACCAGCCTGGTGATCGCCTCGGCCTCCGAGGGGCTGGAGCAGTTCCTGCTGCACCGCAACAGCAGCAACATCCACGAGCTGAACGAGCATCCGCTGACCTCGCTGCTGATCAGCGGTTTCTGGATCGAGAAGCCGGGGTCGTTCCTGCTCTACGCGGCGATGTTCGAGCTGGTGCACGCCAACGTCGAGCGGTGGATGGGGAGTTGGCGCTGGTTGCTGACGGTCGGCGCGGCGCACGTCGCGGCCACCCTGGCCAGCCAGGAACTGGTGCTGCTCGCCATCGAGGGCCACCGGCTGCCGCGCTCGATGACCCACGTCGTGGACATCGGCGTCTCCTACGGACTGGCCGCCGCGGCCGGGGTGCTGACCTACCGGCTGCCGCCGCCGTGGCGCTACGGCTACCTCGTCGGCGTGCTGGTCTTCTTCGGGGTGCCGCTGGTGACCGGCGCGACCTTCACGGACTTCGGGCACGCCATAGCGCTGTCGATGGGGTTCGCGTGCTGGCCGCTGACCCCGGCGGCGCGCGTCGAGGGGTGGGAGCAGGACGCCGGTCCCCGCACCGACGGCGCCGCGGGCGGAGTCGAGAGCCCGGGGGAGGGCGGCGGTGCCGACTATCCGGGGCCGCCGCCCGGGGGGCCTCAGGAGTAGAGCCGCTCCAGCACCACCGCGACGCCGTCGTCCTCGTTGGAGGCGGTGATCTCGTCGGCGACGGCCTTGAGCTCGTCGTGGGCGCCCGCCATCGCCACGCCGTGCGCGGCCCAGGCGAACATCGGGACGTCGTTGGGCATGTCGCCGAACGCCAGGGTCTCCTTGGCGGTGATGCCCAGCCGGCGGGCGGCCAGCGACAGCCCGGTGGCCTTGGTCAGGCCCAGCGGCAGCAGTTCGACGACGCGGGGCCCGGCGACCATGACGCCGACCAGGTCCCCGGCGACCTGGCGGGCGGCCCGCGCCAGCGCGTCGTCGTCCAGCGTCGGGTGCTGTATGTAGACCTTGTTGAGCGGGGCGGACCACAGCTCGCCCGGGTCGTCGATCGGGACGTTGGGCAGCGGGCCCTCCTGGACCTGGTAGCCCGGGCCGACCAGCACCTCGCCGGCCAGGCCGTCCCGGCTCGCCGCCAGGTGGAGCGGCCCGACCTCGGCCTCGATCTTGGACAGCGCGAGGCCGGCCAGCTGGCGGTCGAGCGTCACCGACGTCAACAGCCGCCGCTCGCCGGCGTGGTAGACCTGCGCGCCCTGCCCGCACACCGCCAGGCCCTGGTAGTCGAGGGCGTCGAGGATGTGCCGGGTCCAGGGCACCGCCCGGCCGGTGACGACGATGTGCGCCGCGCCCGCCGCGGTGGCCACGGCGAGCGCCCGGCGGGTGCGCTCGGAGACGGACTCGTCGTGACGCAGCAGCGTCCCGTCGAGGTCCGTCGCGATGAGCTTGTACGGCAGCGGCGAACCCGCCGGGGTGGGGGAACTCACTTGGCGACGGGCTCCAGCACCTCACGGCCGCCCAGGTACGGGCGGAGCGCCTGGGGGACGTGGACCGAGCCGTCCGGCCGCTGGTGGTTCTCGAAGATCGCCACGATGGTGCGCGGGACGGCGCAGAGCGTGCCGTTCAGCGTCGCCAGCGGCTTGACCTTCGGCTTGCCGTCGACGGTCTCGCGCATCCGGACCGAGAGCCGGCGCGCCTGGAACTCGTTGCAGTTGGACGCCGAGGTCAGCTCGCGGTACTTGCCCTGGGTCGGGATCCACGCCTCGCAGTCGAACTTGCGGGAGGCGGAGGCGCCCAGGTCACCGGTGGCGACGTCGATCACCTGGAACGGCAGCTCCAGGCTGGTCAGCCACTGCTTCTCCCAGTCCAGCAGCCGCCGGTGCTCCGCCTCGGCGTCCTCCGGCGCGACGTAGGAGAACATCTCCACCTTGTCGAACTGGTGAACCCGGAAGATGCCCCGGGTGTCCTTGCCGTAGGTGCCGGCCTCGCGGCGGAAGCACGGCGAGAACCCGGCGTAGCGCAGCGGCAGTTGCTCGGCGTCGACGATCTCGTCCATGTGGTACGCGGCGAGCGGGACCTCGGAGGTGCCGACCAGATAGAAGTCGTCGCGCTCCAGGTGGTAGACGTTCTCGGCGGCCTGGCCGAGGAAGCCGGTGCCCTCCATGGCGCGCGGGCGCACCAGGGCGGGGGTCAGCATCGGCGTGAAGCCGGCCTCGGTGGCCTGCGCGATCGCGGCGTTGACCAGCGCGAGCTCCAGCAGGGCGCCGACGCCGGTGAGGTAGTAGAAGCGCGAGCCGGAGACCTTGGCGCCGCGCTCGACGTCGATGGCGCCGAGCAGCTCGCCGATCTCCAGGTGGTCCTTGGGCGCGAAGCCCTCGGCGGCGAAGTCGCGGACGGTGCCGTGCGTCTCCAGGACCGTGAAGTCCTCCTCGCCGCCCACGGGGACGTCGGGGTGGACGAGGTTGCCGAGCTTGAGCAGCAGTGCCTGGGTCTCGTCGTTGGCCTCGTCCTGCGCGGCGTCGGCGGCCTTGACGGCGGCGGCCAGCTCGCCGGCCTTCTTCAGCAGCTCGGCCTTCTCGTCGCCGCTGGCCTTGGGGATGAGCTTGCCGAGCGCCTTCTGCTCGGAGCGCAGCTCGTCGAAGCGGACGCCGGACGACCTGCGCCGCTCGTCGGCGGAGAGGAGTGCGTCGACGAGCGCGACGTCCTCTCCACGGGCGCGCTGGGAGGCGCGCACACGGTCGGGGTCCTCACGAAGCAGGCGAAGGTCAATCACCCCACCAGGCTACCGGGGACGGCAGCCGGCACTCGACGTGATATTCACGGGCGCACCCATTTGCCCGTTTTGGGGTTATTTATTCCATTGCGGGGAATCGCGTTTTCCGACCCGTCGGAACTCTTTCCAGGCGGCCGTCGTGACGCATAGTGAGGCCCTGCGGATTTCCTCGCCCAAGGTGTGAAAGGGGGCATTCGTGGCGATGGATTCCCGGCGGCCGGGGGTGCGCCCACGGGGTCATACCCAGGTTGTCCCCCGGGTTGTCCACAGGGGGAGGGGGTTGGGGATTCTTATCCACAGGCTGTGCGTGAGATCTGTGGAAGCCGGAATTGATCATTCTGTGCCCGAAATGGTCACCTATGGATTCTCGGCCCAAACCTTGTTCACGCACTCTTTCGTGTGGGATTACCTCGCCCTAAAGGATTGATTGCTGGAATTGTGCTGACGAGGTCCGGGGCGATCCCCTGTGTGGGACTGTGGACGGGTGTGGGGTCACTAGAGGGATATGTCGACTCTGTCCGACTCGCATGTCGACTTACCCACAGGTCGAGAAGCGAGCCTGTGGATAACTTTGTGGACAACCGGAGCGGCCGTCGGACGGCGCCGCGGACCGGTCCTTCCGGCCCCGCTGAAGGCGCAGGTCACAGCCTGTAACCCGCAGGGAGCGGGCGGTGGTGTGCTCAGCCCCGCCCGTCCAGGCAGCGGGCCAGCCAGTCCGAGGCGTCGGTGAACGCCGCGTCGGTCACCTGCGGCCGCACGTTCGCGCTCACCTCGTCCGCCCGCGGATACGAGCCGAGGAACCGCACATCGCGGCAGACCCGCTTGAGGCCCATCAGCACCTCGCCCACCCGGCGATCGGTGACATGGCCCTCGCAGTCCACCGAGAAGCAGTAGCGGCCGATGCCCTCGCCCGTCGGCCGGGACTCGATCCGCATCATGTTGACCCCGCGGACCGCGTACTCCTGGAGCAGCTCCAGCAGCGCACCGGGGTGGTCGGCGGCCAGCCACAGCACCACCGAGGTCTTGTCCGCGCCGGTGGGCGCGGCGGGCCGGGCCGGGCGGCCGACCAGGACGAAGCGGGTGGCGGCGTTCTGCGCGTCGTGGATGTCGGTGACCAGCGGGGCGAGGCCGTATGTCGTCGCCGCGAACTCACCGGCGAAGGCGCCGTCGTAGCGGCCCTCCTGGACCAGCCGGGCACCGTCGGCGTTGGAGGCCGCCGACTCCCAGACCGCGTCCGGGAGTTGGGTGGCCAGCCACTTGCGGACCTGGGGCTGGGCGACCGGGTGCCCGGTCACCGTCTTCACGTCGGTCAGCTCCGTGCCAGGGCGCACCAGGAGCGCGAAGGCGATCGGCAGCAGCACCTCGCGGTAGATCATCAGCGGTTCGCCGGAGGCCAGTTCGTCGAGGGTGGTGGTCACCCCGCCCTCGACGGAGTTCTCGATCGGCACCAGCGCCGCCGCGGCCTCGCCGGCCCGCACCGCGTCCAGCGCGGCCGGCACCGACACCATCGGCACCAGCTCCCGGGTCGCCGCCTCGGGGAGGGTGCGCAGCGCGGCCTCGGTGAAGGTGCCCGCGGGACCGAGATAGGTGTAGCGACTGGCCGACATGCTGTGGACTCCCTCGCGCGCCTGCGGGAGTGCCCCGCCGTCTTCCGCCCTGCCCCTGCCACGATACCGAGCGGCCCGGGGGCGGGCGGACGCGTTCCGAAGAGTGGTCCCCCGCCCGGGCCGGGTCAGCCCTCCAACAGCGGCTGGGCCACGTAGTCGCCGGACGACGGGGCCGGTGGCACCGCGTACAGGCCGCTGGCCTCGTGCCGCAGGAACGGCGAGAGCGCGTCGCCGCGGTCCAGCTTCCGCTGGATCTGGGTGAACGCGCGCAGCGGGTCGGCCTGCCAGCAGACGAAGAGCAGCCCGGCGTCCGGGGCGCCGTCCTCGCGGAAGCCGTCGTGGTAGGAGAACGGGCGGCGCAGCATCGCCGCGCCCTGGTTGGCCTCGGGGGCGGCGATCCGGGCGTGCGCGTTGGCGGGGATCACCGGGAGCCCGTCGGGGCCGGTGGCGTCGAGGTTCATCGGGGTGGTCTCGGTGCCGCCGGTCAGCGGGGCGCCGTTGTCCTTGCGCCGTCCTATCACCCGCTCCTGCTGGGTGCGGGAACGCTTCTCCCAGTCGTCCAGCAGCATCCGGATCCGGCGCACCACCGCGTACGAGCCGCCGCGCATCCACTCCTGCGCGGTGTCCGCGCCGACGAAGATCCGCCGGTCGAAGTCCGGGTCGGACGGCTTGGGGTTGTTGGTGCCGTCGACCTGGCCCATCAGGTTGCGGGCGGTCATCGGGTGCGCGGTGGCGCCCGGGGTGCGGTTGAAGCCGTTCATCTGCCAGCGCAGCCGGGCGGCCCCCGCCGTCTCCTTCTGGAGCGTGCGCAGCGCGTGGAAGGCGACCAGCGCGTCGTCGGCGCCGATCTGGACCCACAGGTCGCCTTCGCCGCGGTGGGGGTCGAGGGCGTCGGCGGAGAAGGTGGGCAGCGGGTCGAGCTGGACCGGGCGGCGCGCGGTCAGGCCGGTCCGGTCGAAGAAGCTGCGGCCCAGGCCGAAGGTGACGGTCAGCGAGGACGGGCCGGCGTCCAGTGCCACGCCGGTGTCGGCGTCCGGGGCGCGCCCGGCCATCAGCTTCTCGGCCGTCCGCGACCAGCGGCGCAGCAGCGCGGCGGCCTCCTTGCGGCCGGCGCCGGGCACCAGATCGAAGGCGACGAGGTGGCCGCTGGCCTGCAACGGCGTGGTGATGCCCGCCTGGTGCTTGGCGCCCGCCGCCCGGAACGGGACCTCGGTCGTCCCGATCGCGCTCAGCGCCTGAGGGGCGTCGGCCTGCGCGGCCGAGGCGCCGAGCGCGCCGCCGGCCCCGCCGACGACCAGCCCGGCCGCGCCGGCCGCGCCGACGGTCCCCAGGAGGCGGCGGCGGGAGAGTTCCAGGGTGGCGCCGCCCTCGGCGGGGGGCCCGTCCGTCGCCGCGTCCGTGATGTCCTGCTGCTTGCTCATCAGTTGATTGTCACGTTCCTGGTCTCGGTCACCTGGTCGATGTCGGAGGTCCGCACGAGCAGTGAGAGCTGCCACTGCCCCGGGACGGGGAGCTGGACGCCGCTCGCGGCCCAGTGGCCGGTCCCGCTGTGGTGCAGCGCGACCGGGAGCGGCCCCAGCTTCTTGGCGTCGAGTGTGAAGGAGACCTTCACCTCGGGGACGTCCCGGGTCTTCCCCGAGGGGTCGGAGATCCGCAGTCGCAGCTCGTTGCCGCCGCCGCTGTGTCCGGGGTCGAGGTCGATCCGGGCGCTGCCCTTGCCGCCCGGGCCGCCGGTGTCGAACGGGACGGTCAGCACCCGCGGCTGGTTGGCGTCGGGGGACTGACCGGCCGTGGCGACCTTCACGGCCTCCTCGGTGCGGGCCGGTTCGGTGGTGGTCAGGGCGGTGGTGACCACGAGCAGCACCACCGCGATCGCGGCCTCGGTCAGCACGGACTGCCGCAAGCTCCGTCGCACCGGGTCGGCGTCCCGGGCCCGCTTCTTGCGGGCGGTGGCCAACGCGGCCTGCTGGCGGGCGAGTTGGGCGGCCCGGTCCGGGTCGGCGGGGGCGGTCGGGGCGCCGGGGCGGGCCGAGTCGGCCTCGGCCTCGGCGTCCGCTCCGGCGGCGGGGACGGCGGCGGGGACGGCCACGGCGGCGGCGGTGTCGGTGGTGGCGGTGGCCGCCAGCCGGTTCGTCCACCGCCGTGACAGCCCCGCGACGGCCACCATGACCACGACCAGGCCCACCTTGACCAGCAGCAGCTGCCCGTAGGAGGTGTCGGTCAGCGCGCGCCAGGAGCCGACCTGGCGCCAGGACTGGTAGGTGCCGGTGGCGACCAGCACCAGGACGGAGCCGAAGGCGATCCGGGAGAAGCGGCGGACGGCGGTCCGCTCGATCGGCGGGCCCCCGTAGAGGGACACCAGCAGGGCCGCCAGCCCGCCGAGCCAGGCGGCGACCGCGAGCAGGTGCAGGACGTCGACGGGCATGGCGACGGCGGGCTGCAACCCGGTCGAGGCGTGCTCGGCGATCGCCCAGGTGGTGGCGAGCCCGGCGGCGAGGGCCACCCCGCCGACGGCGAGGCCGAGCGTGAGGTCCCTGCGCTGCTTGCCCGCGCCCGTCGTGTCGTCGCCGTCCGGCCCGTCGCCGTCCGGCCCGTCGTCCTCCGGCCGGTGGGCCCGGGCGTACGCCCCGAAGAGCACCGCCACGAACAGCGCCGCGGCGGCGAGCAGCAGCAGACGGGCGAGCAGCGCGGCCCCCGGCTTGGACAGCACCACCTGCTGGAGCCCGCCGAGGTCGAAGACGTCGGCGAGCTTCCCGGAGCCGGTGTACGGGGTGCGCAGCAGCAGCATCGCCAGCGTGGCGCCGGTCAGCAGCGCCCAGCCGTGGACCACCAGCCGCTGCACCGACCGCACCCGGGCGCCGTCCGGCCGGCACGCCAGCACGAACGCCGCGCCGCCGGCCAACAGCACGAACCCGGCGTAGGCGAGGTAGCGGGCGATCTCGTAGAGGGCGCCCACCAGGCCGCCGCCGACCTGCTGCTGCGGGACGGCGGCGGCGGTCTTGGACGGCGCCCCGATGGAGAACGTGAAGGCACCGGACACCGGGTGGCTGTCCGCCGAGACGGCCTGCCAGGCGACGGTGTACGTCCCGTCGGCGAGCCCCGGCGGCAGCCCCGCCCCGTATTTGACGACGCTGCCGCTGCACAGGTCGCGCAGCTTGCCGCGGTCCACCCGCCTGCCCTGCGGGTCCAGGACGCGCAGCGAGTCGTCGCCCATCGCCACGCCCTCGGAGAAGGTGAGCGCGACCTGCTCGGGGGCGTGTGCCACCACCGAGCCCGGCGCGGGATCGCTGCCGGTCAGTGCGGCGTGGGCGGCGGCCGGTGCGATGCCCGCGGCCAACACGCCGCACAGCACCGCCAGGACGACCAGCAGCCGCCGTGGCCGGAAGCCGGTGAGGGCCATGATGCTCGCTCCCCTTCCCGTTGCCATGAGGTGTCCGTTCCTTCACCGGGCCCGCTCGGGGGCCCGTCGCGTCATGTCGTCGGTGCTGCCGCGGCCGTCACTTCCCCGGCCGGTAGTCGGCGGGCTTCACCGGGACCTCGACCTTGACCGGGTCGGCGGTGGCGAAGTGCAGTTCGACGGTGACCTTCTGGCCCGCGGTGGGCTTGTGGGTCAGGCCCATGAACATCACGTGGTTGCCGCCGGCGCTGAGCGTGAGCTCCCCGTTGGCGGGCACCGGCAGGGAGTCGACCTGCTCCATCTTGTTGCCGGTGGTCTTGTGGATGGTGATGTCCTTGGACAGGTCGCTGGTGACCGAGGTCAGCTTGTCGGCCGTGGAGCCGGTGTTCTTGACCACGAAGTAGGCGCCGGCCATCTGCGCCGTGATCGGCTGCGGCATGTAGGCGCCGCTGACCGAGAGCTGGGGCTTGCCGTCCGCGCCGCCGCAGCCCGTGAGGGCGAGGCCGGCGGTGAGGGCGAGCGCGGCGCCGACGGCTATTCGGCGGCTGACGGGGGCGAGGGGGGTGGTGCGGCGGTTCACGGGTTCTGTCCCTTGATGATCTTCGGAAGTGCGGCGGTGTAGTTGTCGGAGGTGGCCTCCTGCATCCCCATCCAGTGGATCTTGTCGTCCTTGGGGGAGCTCAGCAGGACCTGGGCGCCGTGGGTGGAGACCACGTCGCCGTTCTTCTTCTTGACCGGGGCCTCGATGCCGATGTTCACGCCCCGGGCGGCCTGCTGGATCTTGTTGAACGGGCCGGTGAGCCCGATGAAGTCCTTGTTGATGCCGCCGAGCCACTTCTTGAGCTGGGCCGGCGTGTCGCGCTCGGGGTCGGAGGTCACGAAGACCACCCGCAGGTCGTCGCGTTCGGCCTGCGGCAACTGCTTCACGGCCACCGCGATGTTGGCCATCGTCGTCGGGCAGACGTCCGGGCAGTTGGTGTAGCCGAAGTAGATCAGGGTCGGGTGGCCCTTGGTCTTCTCCAGCAGGTCGTAGGACTTGCCGTCGGTGTCGGTCAGGGTGAGGTCCGGCTTCTCCGACGGGCTGTCGAGGGTGACGATCGGCTTGGCCGCCGTCCCGCCGGAGACCTCGGCGACGGCCTTGTCGCCGTCGCCGCTGCCGCAGGCGGTCAGGGTGAGGCCGAGGGCGGTCGCCGCCCCCAGGGCGGACAGCAGCAGTTTTCTTCTACGCATGACGGATGTGTACCGGTCTTTCCATGGCTCGGGGCCGGTGGGGTCGGGGTGTTCTGGCGGCCCGACGCCCGTGGGCGGCGTGCGTCGGGAGGGTCGTGCCGAAGGGTGCCGGACCGGTGCGTGGGGTGCGCCGGTCCGGCCGCGCCCGGCGGCGGGGGCGGATCAGGCGTTGCGGCGCCGGCCGGCGAGCACGCCGACGGCGACGCCGACGATGCCGACGACGATCCCGCCGACGGCCAGCACCCGCGCGGTGGTGTCGCTGGTGGCCGCCGCGGTGTCCGTGCTGCCGTCCTTGGCGCCGTTCTTGCCGTTCTTGCCGTCGGCCGGGCCCTGGCCGGTGCCCTGGGCGTCGGCCGAGACGAGCTTGAGCACCGGGGCCGGGCTCTCCGGCTCCGGGCCGCCCTCCTTGGCCGGCTCGATCCAGCGCACGACTTCCTTGTCGTCGTACGTCTGGAGGGCCTTGAAGACCAGCTGGTCGGTGTCGCTGGGCAGCTGGCCCACGGAGAGCGGGAACTGCTGGAACTGGCCGGGCTCGATGCCCTTGCCGTCCGCGGTCCAGGTGATCTTCGAGGGCGCCTCGTTGATCTTCTCGCCCTCCATCTCCAGGGGCTTGGCGAGCTTGGACTTGGTGACGTCCACCTTCCAACCGGGCACCGGCTGCGGCATGACGGACGCCAGCGGGTGGTCGGTCGGCAGGGAGACCTCGACCTTCACGGTCGAGGCGTTGTCGCGCTCGTTGGGCACCTTGATGTTGACGGTGGCGTAGCCGCCCTTGGGGGCGGTGCCCGGCTGCACGGTGACGTGCGCGAAGGCCGGGCCGGCCAGCAGCAGCACGCTGCCGGCGGCGATCCCGCCGACGACGGGGAGCCGGCGGACCAGCCGACGGGCCGCGCCCGACGACGGCGCGACGGACACGGCGGAGGATGACGCTCCGCCCGAAATCTCTGACATACCGGACTTATTGGTCATGGGGAAACGCTCCACTGGGAGAGGAGGGGGACGACTGCGGGTGACGGTGTGGCCCGGCCCGACCCCGGCGCACGCTGCCGCCGCGCGCCGCCGTCCGTCCCCCGTTCGACTCCGGGAGCGTGCTGCGCGTGGCGTCAGACCGCGATGGCCAGGCGGCCGAGACGGCCGGCCACCGGCGGGCCGCGCCGTATGACGCTGTGCCGGAGCGCCGGACCCTGCGGACCGGGCCCGTCCTCCTGCGCCGAGCGGGCGCGCCGCCCCTCCTCCTGCGCCGCGCCGAGGGCCGCGAGCAGCACCCGGACCAGCGCGAGCGACCGGCGCACCGCGCCGACCAGCGCCCGCGCCGCGACCTCGTGCGCCGCCGGCGCGGACAGCCGCACCAGCCGCCACAGGGCGGCCTCGCCGCGCCGCAGCAGCCAGCCCAGGCCCAGCGCGGCCAGCAGGTGCCCGAGCAGCATGGGCACCGACGGTGCCAGGCAGTGCGACATCATCGGGACGCCGGCATCGCTCATCGCGTGCCCGCCGGCCCCTCCGGTCAGCCCGGCGTTGCCGGCCAGGTCCATCCCGCCGGGGCCGATCAGCCGCCGCGCCGTGCCGCCGTCGAGCCGGACGCCGTCCAGCCCGCACGTCAGGTGCCGGGCCAGCGCCACCGCCGCCTCGTCGGAGAGACCGGACGTCCGCCCGGACAGCACCGGCATCGGGTGCTGACCCATGGCGAAGAGCGCGTGCAGCGCGAGTTGGCCGACCGCCAGTCCGGCCGCGATACCGGGCAGCGAGCGCTCCCGGCCGGCCAGTGGGGCCGCCACCGCGAACACCGCGACCGCGGCGAGCCCGAGCGTCCACAGCGGCACCGTCGCCCACGACGCGGCCATGTGTCCGGCCGCGGACAGCGTGACGCAGACCGCGGTGAACACCGCGGCCCGGAGCAGCCGCAGATCGGCGGCTGCTCGCGCTGTGGGGACGGAGGGGGCAGTCATGGCGGGCGCCATCATCCCACTGCCCCTGTTCGCCGCGTACGGCAGGGTTTCACCCGGCTACGGCGCGACGGGCTCACGGGGGCGCCCGCCAGGGGCGTTCGGAGTCCCGGACCGGGCGCGCGGAGGCGCATACCCGGTACCACGCCTACACCTGTGCGCTCACTTTTCGCATCCGCCGAATGAGCGGCATCACGTCCCGGAGATGCTTACCGACCTTGCGGCCCGGCAATAGGTATCGGTATGTCGAGCCGCGGCCAGGAGGCAGGAGCGATGAGCATCTGGTGGTCCCTCCATCTGCGGCGTGAGGCCGCGAGTGTGCCGCTCGCCCGGCGCCTGCTGCTGGGGGCGATGGAGACCGCCGGCGTCGACCCGGACATCTGCTACGACCTCTCGGTCGCCCTCTCCGAAGCCTGTGCCAACGCCGTCGAGCACGGCGGCGACGCCACCGACGACTACCGCGTCACCGCCTACATCGACGGCGACACCTGTCGCATCGAGGTCACCGACTCCGGCCCCGGCTTCCGCCGCCCCGCCCCGCCGCATACCGCCGCGGACCGCGCGCTGCCGCCGGTCTCCGTCCCCGCCCCCGCGCAGGCCCCCGGCGACGCCGAGGACGGCCGGGGGCTTTTTCTGATCGAGGCGCTCACCGACCACGTCCAGTACCGCAACCGCACCGGCCGGGCCGGCGCGGTGGTCAGCTTCGACAAGATCCTCAAGTGGCGCGAGGGGGCGGCGCTGCCGCTGGCGTCGTAGGCCGGGAGTTCCCGTCTGCCTCCCGAGGGCGGCCGTGCCGGCCGCGCTCCCTTCGGGGCACGGCCGGCGGGTCGGACGGGGCGTCCCGTCAGTGGTGGTGCCTGCCCAGGACGAGGGCGAGCGTCGCCACCACCGCCACGATGAGGATGAAGAAGGCGATCTTCCAGGGGCTGTAGGGGCGGTCGCCGGTCACCTCGCCGGTCTCGGCGTTGACCATGACCTGCCACTGCTTGCCGTTGTAGACGTACGAGGCGAACCACACCGGGAGCAGCAGGAGCTTGTACGTCACCGACCCGTAGTTGGTGTCGACCGAGTGCACCCGCTGGCGGTCGCCGCCGATGTCCCGCTTGCAGTCCTCCTCGATCACCTTGGACATCTTGTCCTGGGCGGTCTGGAAGCCCGACTCCGGCTCGATGTCGTACCGCAGGGTCCGGAAGCCGGCCAGGTACTCCTCCTGGTACGCCACCGCCTGCTTCAGCGGCCAGGGCTCCAGGGCGGTGAGCTTGTCGGACGGGAGGTGTCCGACACCGGGGACGAGGATGTCGTCGAAGAACCGCTGGACCGTGCCGTTGACGCGGTACCAGCGGACCTTGGTCTCCTTGTCGTCCCCGCTCCCGACCGTGTACTCCTCGCCGCGTTCGCCGTGGTAGGCGGACGCGGTCGCGGCGTCGTACGTCCAGTGCGGCACATACGTCCCGTGCAGGGTCTCCGCCGAGCTCACCGTCTTGAGGTTGTTCGGCGCGAACCAGCGCGAGCGGGCCCACTTGCGCAGGTTGTCGTGCACGTCCCGCTTGTTCACCCGGAACGGCACCAGGCCCTCGGGGACGATCCGGTCGGTGGCGGCCGAGGCGACCAGGGGCGTGGCGCAGAACTGGCAGCGGCCGGAGAGCGCGGTGGTCTCGTTGGTCGCGCCGCAGCCGGGGCACTTCAGGACGTGCCCGCCGGCCGCCATCGGCTTGGGAGCCAGCGTCGCCAGCTCCTCCCAGGCGTGCTCCCGCACCTCGCGGTTGACGGGGGCGATGGGCTGCTCGAAGCCGCAGTTCGGGCAGCGCAGCGCGTTCTTGCCGGGGGCGTACTCGGCGGTGGAACCACAGCTCGGGCAGGCGTAGGACTGCGGCTGCTGCTGCTCGGACTGCTGCGGGGGCTGTTGCTGCGCCGGCGGCTGTGGGGGCTGCGACTGCTGTGGCTGCGGCGGCTGTTGGTACTGCTGGGGCTGCTGCGGCGGGTACTGCTGCGCCGGCTGCTGGTACGGCTGTTGCGGCTGCTGCGGATAGGGCTGCTGCGGCGCCTGCTGCGGGTACGGCTGCTGCTGGTAGGGCGGTTGCGGTGCCTGCTGGGGGTAGGGCTGTTGCGGGTAGGGCTGCTGAGGTGGGTAGGGCTGCTGCGGCTGGTACGGCTGGTAGCTCATGGGGTCACGGCCTCCTGGCGGTGGGTCACGCCTGCGGCGGCAGCGGCGGCGGGGTGGCGCGGAAGTGCTGGGCGAGCTCCGGCACGTTCTCCACCGGCTGCCATGCCCCCATGCCCTCCCGCCAGGCGAGCATGCCGGGCCGGATCGCACCCGAACCGATGTGCCCGGTGAACGTCGCGTGGTCGTAGGGGCCCTGCTGCTGCCCGTCCACGGCCACGTACCACTGGTACTGCTGCTGGCCGGGCAGCGGCGGCGGAACGGCCGCGCCGCCGGGGGCCGGCGCGGCGGGCGCCTGCTGCTGGTTCTGCTGGGGCGTGAACGCCTGCGCCATCTGCTGGCCGACGGCCATGCCGAGCCCCAGACCCATGCCCTCGCCGGCGCCGCCGGGGTTGTTCGCCGCGTCCCGGATCGCGTCCGCCGCCTGGAGGCGGGCGTAGTTGTCGACGTTGCCGAGGATGCCCATGCGGCTGCGGGCGTCGATGGCCTGCTCGACCTCGGGCGGCAGCGAGATGTTCTCGATGATGAACTTCGGGATCGCGATGCCGTGCGACGCCGCCAGCTCGTCGGTCAGCCCCTTGGCCAGCCGGTCGCCGAGCTCGGCCTGGCGCGCGGCGAGGTCGAGCATGGGGATGCCCGAGCTGGCCAGCAGCGTGCCGAGCCGTCCCACGATCAGCTGCCGCAGGTACTCCTCGACCTCTTCGGTGCGGAACTGCGGGTCGGTGCCGGCGAGTTCGGTGATCAGCCTGGCGGGGTCGGACACCCGCGCCGCGTAGCCGCCGAACGCCCGCAGCCGCACCATGCCGAACTCCGGGTCCCGCACCGTGACCGGGTTCTGCGTGCCCCACTTCAGGTCCGTGAACTGCCGGGTGGTGACGAAGTAGACCTCCGCCTTGAACGGCGAGTGGAAGCCGTACTTCCAGCCCTGGAGCGTGGACAGGATCGGCAGGTTCCCCGTCTGCAGCTCGTGCATGCCCGGCGCGAAGACGTCCGCGATCCGGCCCTGGTTGACGAAGACGGCGACCTGCGACTCGCGCACGATGAGCTTGGCGCCCATCTTGATCTCGTTCTCGTAGCGCGGGAAGCGCCAGACGATCGTGTCCCGACTGTCGTCGGTCCACTCGATGATGTCGATGAATTCGCCGCGTACGCGGTCCATGAAGCCCACGACAGGTCCCCCTGTTCGCTCCGGACGCCCGGCCGGGCCGCTGCCGGCGGTGGCGATGACGGAGTACGTCCACTCAGATGTCCACGTCATAGTAGAAGCCGGTCCCCGAGGTGTCCCGCAGCGGTGCGGACGAGGCGCACCGGGGCGGCCGGCCGGCGATCGGCCTCCGGCGGTCCTTGTTGCGGCACCGGCGCATCGGATACGTTCCTGTATCGGTTGTTACGGGCATGGACGCGACAAGGCTGTCGGGTGTCGACGGCCGCCGCGGGACCGTAGAGGAGCTCCCCATGAGCGAGCGCAACGAGGTGGCCGTATGAGCGACGACGCCGACGTCATCGTCGTAGGAGCCGGGCTGGCCGGGCTGGTCGCCACCTACGAACTCACCCGTGCGGGGCGCCGGGTGCTCGTCGTCGACCAGGAGAGCGAGGCCAACCTCGGCGGCCAGGCGTTCTGGTCGCTGGGCGGGCTGTTCCTGGTCGACAGCCCCGAGCAGCGGCGGGCCGGCATCAAGGACTCGCCCGAACTCGCGCTGTCCGACTGGCTGGATTCGGCCGGCTTCGACCGGGACCGCGAGGACCACTGGCCCCGGCAGTGGGCGCAGGCGTACGTGCACTTCGCCGCCGGCGAGAAGCGTCGCTACCTGTACGACCTCGGGCTGCGGCTGACCCCCACCGTCGGCTGGGCCGAGCGCGGCGCCGGCCTGGCGACCGGGCACGGCAACTCCGTCCCCCGCTTCCACCTCACCTGGGGCACCGGCCCGGAGGTCGTCCGGGTCTTCGCCGAGCCGGTGCGGGCCGCGGCCGAGCGCGGGCTGGTGGTCTTCCGGCACCGGCACCGGGTCGACGAACTGATCGTGGAGGACGGCGCGGCGGTCGGGGTGCGCGGCACCACGCTGGTGCCCTCGGACCTTCCGCGCGGGGTGGCCTCGGCGCGCGAGGCGGCGGGCGAGTTCGCGTTCCGGGCGCAGGCGGTGGTGGTGACCTCCGGCGGCATCGGCGGCAATCAGGAACTGGTCCGCGGGAACTGGCCGGTGGACCGGCTCGGCCCGGCCCCCAAGTCGATGATCACCGGCGTGCCCGCCTACGTGGACGGGCGGATGCTCCAGATCACCGAACGGGCCGGCGGCTCGCTGGTCAACCGCGACCGGATGTGGCACTACACCGAGGGCATCAAGAACTGGGACCCGATCTGGCCCGACCACGCGATCCGGATCATCCCCGGCCCGTCGTCGCTGTGGCTGGACGCCACCGGCCGGCGGCTGCCCGCGCCGCTCTTCCCCGGCCACGACACCCTGGCCACCCTGCGCCACATCGTGCACACCGGACACGACCACACCTGGTTCCTCCTGACCCGTTCCATCGTGGAGAAGGAGTTCGCGCTCTCCGGCTCGGAGCAGAACCCGGACATCACCGGCAAGGACCTCAAGCTCGCGCTGGCACGGGTGAAGAAGGGCGCGCCCGGCCCGGTCCAGGCGTTCCTGGACCGCGGGGAGGACTTCGTCGTCCGGCGCACGCTGCGCGAACTGGTCGCCGGAATGAACGCGCTGGAGCCGTCGACCCCCCTCGACTACGCGACGGTCGAACGGGAAGTGGTGGCCCGCGACCGGGCGGTGGCCCACCCCTACTCCAAGGACCTCCAGCTGATGGCGGTGCGCAACGCCCGCGCGTACTGGCCGGACAAGCTGACCCGGGTCGCCAAGCCGCACCGGCTGCTCGACCCGGCGCACGGCCCGCTGATCGCGGTCCGGCTGCACCTGCTGACCCGTAAGACGCTGGGCGGCCTGGAGACCACCTTGGACTCGCAGGTGGTCCGGCCGGACGGCACGCCCTTCGACGGGCTGTACGCGGCCGGGGAGGTCGCCGGCTTCGGCGGTGGCGGGGTGCACGGCTACAACGCCCTGGAGGGCACCTTCCTGGGCGGCTGCATCTTCTCCGGCCGCGCGGCCGGGCGGGCGCTGGCCCGGAGCCTGGCGTGACCGGCCCGGCGACCGGCGGCGGCAGCGGGCGCGGGCGCACCGCGCTGGTGACCGGCGCCTCCTCCGGCATCGGCGCCGCGGTGGCCGCGGCGCTCGTCGCCCGCGGCCACCGCGTCCTGGGGACCAGCCGTGACCCCTCGGCGGTCGCCGCGCCGCTGCCCGGCGTCGAGTACCTCCCGCTCGACCTGGCGGACGACGCGGGCATCGAGGCGTGCGCCGCCGCCGCGGGCCCGGTCGACGTGCTGGTCAACAACGCCGGCGAGAGCCAGAACGGCCCCTTCGAAGAGCTCCCGATGGCCGCGGTCCGCCGGCTCTTCCAGTTGAACGTCTTCGGCGCCGTGCGGCTCACCCAGCTCGTCCTGCCCGGGATGCGGGAGCGCGGCCACGGCCGGGTGGTGATGATCGGCTCCATGCTGGCCAGCTTCCCGCTCGCCTACCGCTCCTCCTATGTGGCCTCCAAGGCCGCGCTCAAGGGCTTCGCGGACGCCGCCCGGCGGGAGTTCGCGCCCCACGGCGTGGCGCTCAGCACCGTCGAGCCGGGCTCGATCGCCACCGGCATCAGCGCCCGGCGCACCCACTACGTGGCCGACGGCTCGCCGTTCGCGGACGAGTACCGGACGATGCTGGCCGCCCTCGACGCCAACGAGGCGCGCGGCATCCCGCCGGAGAAGGTCGCCGCCACCGTCCTGAAGGCGGTCGAGGCGGCCCGGCCCCGGCCGCACTACGCGGTCGGCAGCAACGCCCCCGCGGTCTTCCTGCTGCGGCGGCTGCTGCCCGACGCGGCGGTGGAGCGGATGGTGGCCCGCAGGCACGGGCTGCGCTGAGCGGGTCCGGCCGTCGTTCCGGCCCGCGGGCGGACGGGGCGACGCCGGGGCGTGAGCGGAGCTGTACCGAGCGCAGCCGACGGGATGACGGACCGGGCCGGATCGGGCAAGTCGGGAGAGCGGGAAAGGCCGCAAAAATGGCCGGAATTCGGCCTTGAAAAGGTGGGCTGCGCGGTCTCGCGGTGGGAGGACCTCCCCCGCGGCGTCCCCTCTTCCAGCGAGACCAGCGCGGCACCACGATTAACGCGAAGTAGCTCGCGTTAATCTGTCCTGGACAATACTTGGCCAGAACCCGCACTGCAATCCGCGCTGCGATCCGCACCTCGACCCCCGCAACGGAGCCGCTGTGACGACCGCGCACCAGGCCCCGGGCGAGACCCGCCCCGGAGGACGTACGGCACGCACCCGCCGAGCCGTACTGGACGCCGTCTTCGAGGAGTTGGGCGAGGACGGCTTCGCCACGCTGACCATGGAGCGGGTCGCCCAGCGCTCCGGGGTGCACCTCGCGACGCTCTACCGCCGCTGGCGCAGCGTCGACAAGATCGTCTGCGAGCTGCTGACCGACATGAGCAGTGGGGTGCCGCTGCCGGACACCGGCACCCTCCCCGGCGACCTGCGGGCGCTGGCCCACGGCATAGCGCGGTTCTACGGGGCCGCCCGGGCCCGCGGCCTGATCGAGGCGGTGGTCGCCGCCGCGGCCCGCGACCCCCAGGCCGCGACCGCGCTGCGGGACTTCTTCGACGAGCGGCTGGTCCTCGCCGGGGCGATGGTGGTGCGCGCCGTCGAGCGCGGCGAACTGCCCGAGGACACCGACCCCAAGGCCGTGATGGCGGCGCTCGGCGCGCCCTTCTACTACCAGATCCTGATCGCCCGTCGCCCCGTGGAGCCCGCGCTCGCCGAGTCGGCCGCCCTCGCCGTCTGGGCCGCGGCCCGCGCCGGTGCGTACGGCACCGGGGGTGGCGGGCGGAGCGGCGGCGCGGAAGACGCCGGCGCGCTGGGGCGGGCGGACTGAGCCACCCGCCCCGGCGCGCCGGTCACGCGTCGGGGCCTACTTGCCGAGCAGCCCCGCCATCCATGCCTCGACCTCGTCCGACCGGCGCGGCAGCGCCGCCGACAGATTGCGGTTGCCGCTCTCCGTCACCAGGATGTCGTCCTCGATCCGGACACCGATGCCGCGGTACTCCTCGGGCACCGTCAGGTCGTCCGCCTGGAAGTACAGGCCGGGCTCGACGGTCAGCACCATGCCGGGCTCCAGGGTGCCGTTGACGTAGCTGTCGGTGCGCGCCGCGGCGCAGTCGTGGACGTCCAGGCCGAGCATGTGGCCGGTGCCGTGCAGGGTCCAGCGGCGCTGCAGCCCCAGCTCCAGGACGCGCTCCACCGGTCCCTCGACCAGGCCCCACTCCACCAGCTTCGCGGCGAGCACCCGCTGGGCGGCGTCGTGGAAGTCACGGAACGCGGCGCCCGGCTTCACCGCCGCGATGCCGGCCTCCTGGGCCTCGTACACCGCGTCGTAGATCTTGCGCTGGAAGTCGGTGTAGCGGCCGTTGATCGGCAGGGTGCGGGTGACGTCGGCGGTGTAGAGCGTGGTGGTCTCCACGCCCGCGTCCAGCAGCAGCAGGTCGCCGGAGCGGACCGCGCCGTCGTTGCGGACCCAGTGCAGGGTGGTGGCGTGCGGGCCGGCGGCGCAGATGGAGCCGTAGCCGACGTCGTTGCCCTCGACCCGGGCGCGCAGGAAGAAGGTGCCCTCGATGTAGCGCTCGCTGGTCGCCTCGGCCTTGTCCAGGACCTTGACCACGTCCTCGAAGCCGCGCGCCGTCGAGTCGACGGCCTTCTGCAGCTCGGCGACCTCGAAGTCGTCCTTCACCAGGCGGGCCTCGGAGAGGTACACCCGCAGCTCTTCGTCCCGCTCCGCGGTGACCTTGTCGTGCAGCGCCTGCTCGATGGTCGCGTCGTGGCCGCGGACGACCCGGACCGGGCCGGTGGCCTCCTTGAGCAGCTCGGACAGCTCGCGGACGTCCTTGCAGGGGACGCCGAGCAGCGCCGCGGACTCGTCGAGGCTGTTGCGGCGGCCGACCCACAGCTCGCCCATCCCGTTCAGCCAGAACTCGCCGTTCTCGCGGTTGGAGCGGGGCAGGCGGTAGAGCGTGGCGTCGTGGCCGTCGGCCGGGGTGTCGCGGGGCTCCAGGACGAGCACGCTGCCGTCGGTCTGGTCACCGGTGAGGTAGACGTACTCGGTCGCGGCCCGGAAGGAGTACTCGGTGTCGTTGGAGCGGGTCTTCAGCAGGCCCGCGGGGACCACCAGGCGCTCGCCGGGGAAGCGCGCGGAGAGCGCGGCGCGGCGACGGGCGGCGTGCGGCGCCTGCTCGATCGGCTCCAGGTCGTGCAGCTCGGTGTCGGCCCAGCCGCTCTTCATGTTCTCGGCGAGCTCATCCGAAACGCCCGGGTACAGGCCGTTCTTGCGCTGCTTGATCGGCTGCTCTTCCTCGTCCGGGGTCTCCGGAGTCAGCTCGTCGGTCACCATGCCTCCTTTTAAGGCTTTTCAGACTGAACCGCATTCCATCGTAAGTGCGAGCGGGAATCGGTCCAGGGGTCGGTGGCCACGAGCTGTCCGGGAGCACGGGGAAAGGGGGTGGGTGCCGCCGCACCCACCCCCTGTGACCTGCGGTTACGCCGTTACAGGCGCTACTCCGCTATGCCGCTGTTCGTCGAAGTGCTATGCCGCTACTCCTCGAAGTACGCCGCGAGCAGGACCACGTCCTCCTCGGAGGCGGGGTCGTCCAGGCCCTGCGGCAGCATGGCCCGCACGATGTGGTCCACCACCGCCTCCGGGTCGTGCCGACTGGCCCGGGGGACGCCGGCCGCCGCGGAGTGCAGACGGGCGAAGGCCCGGTCCATCGGCTCGCCGGTGCGGTGCAGCAGCCCGTCGCTGTAGAGGAGCACGGTCTCGCCGCAGGCCGGTTCGATCTCCACGCTGGGCGCCTCCCAGCAGGCCAGCATGCCCAGCGGCGCGGAGAGCGAGGTCTCCACGAACTCCGCCCGCAGATCGCCGAGGACCAGCGGCGGACAGTGGCCGGCGCCGGCCAGCATCATCTTGCGCGGCGCCGGCCCCCCGATCCCGGCCGGCATCGGGGCCCCGCCGGCCCCGCCGGGCCCGCCGGACTCGCCCGACGGCCGCTCGGTGAAGGCGAACAGCGCGGTGGCGCTGCGGGCCGGCTCGGTCAGCCGCATCAGCAGTTCGAGGTCGGAGAGGACCGCGACCGGGTCCTCGCCCTCCATGACGGCGTACGCGCGCAGCGAGGCCCGCAGCCGTCCCATGGCGGCCACCGCGCTCGGCCCGGCCCCGGTGACCGAGCCCACGGCCAGGCCCAGCGCGCCGTCCGGCAGTGGCAGCGCGTCGTACCAGTCGCCGCCGCCGCGCGGCCCGGCGGCGTGCCGCACCGCGAGCCGGACGCCGGGGATCCGCGGCAGCCGGCTGGGCAGCAGTTCTTCGCGGAGGGTGCGGGCGGCCTGCCGGCTGCGGTGGAGTTCGAGGAGTCGTGCGAGGTGCTCGGCGGCGTGCGCACGGTAGAGGCCGACGAGGTGGCGCCGGCGGTCGCCGGGCTCGGCCGGTTCGTCGTAGAGCCAGACCGCGGCGCCGAGCCGGCCGACCGGGCCGGCGGTGAGCGGTACGGCGTAACTGGCGGCGTAGCCGAGGCGGGCGGCGACCTCGCGCAGGCGGGGGTCGAGGTCCTTCTCCCCGGGGATGTCCGGCTCGGCGATCTCGGTACGGGCCTCGGCGTCGTCGCCCGCGCCGGGCTCGGGGAGGCCGTCCAGTATCCGTGCGTACGACAGGGCGCGGCGCGGCACGGTCTCGATGTGGCCGATCTCGGCGTGGCCCAGGCCCAGGCCGACGGTGGTCTCCGGGCCGAGTCCGTCCTGGGGCGCCAGGACGACCAGCCCGCGGCGGGCGCCGACGAGGAAGGCGCCGGCCCGCAGCAGTTCGCGGAGCGCGTCCTCCAAGGTGCGGGTGCGGGCGAGCTGTTCGGTGAGGTCGTGCAGGGTGCTGAGGTCGGAGATCCAGCCGGCCAGCCGGTCCTGGACGGCGGCGATCCGGTCCACGGTGGAGAGGTCGGCGGCGCCGGACGGGTCGTCAGCGGTGGTTTCGGAGGCGGATTCGGCGGAAGCGGGTGTCGCGCGCGGGTCGGTAGTGTGCGCGGGAGCGGGAAGCGCTGGTTCGATTCCAGCCACTTTCGGGAGGTGCGGGGCGCTCATGGCCGACAACCCACGTCGCGCCCGGCAAATCCCCAGGTCAGGCCGCGATGTGGCAGGGAGTGCGGCGTTTTGTTGAGTGATGTTGTGCGGTACGGCTGTCCGCTCAATTTCCTCAATAGCATCGCAAACCCCCATGTCATGCTGCTCCGCTATCAATGCCTCCACATGTACACGCACCAGTGATGTGATGTCCAGCACTGTCCCCTTGGGGTTTGTGGTGTCAGCGAGGTCTGTAGATTGGCCTGAAAACAGCCCCCCGGGCGTCAATTTGAGGTCTGCTGGCGGCGATCAGCAGCGCGTCATATCCACCGTGGCGGGTACGTACTCGGATAGGTGCGGGGGTAGTTGGGGCCGCACCGGAACTCTCCGGCCGGCACCGGCGTCCTATACGGCGACCACCGCGACGCACTCCCCAGTGGCGGGATGGCACCACCGGAAGCGCAAGCGCCATGCGCGCGCCACCCTCCGCCACGTTCCACGCCCGGTGTACGGCGTGATGCGCTGCCTCGTACACGCGGTGACCAGAGCGCCGTGTGTGGTGATCGAGCGCGAAGGACCTCCGGGTCGCACCACCAGGCCGGCCACGACTGCACGACCGGACCGCAGCACCACCCCGCACCAGCCCGGAGCAGTACAACCGCAGTTGCGAACGGCATGCACCAACGATGTCCCAGCGCATCGGCATGCAGTGCGAAGGACGTGACGGACCAGCCCTCGGTGTAACGGAAAGGAACGAGCGCTCATGCGCGAGATCCTCGGAAGGCGACGCAAGCCCCTGTTCCGGCGCAGCGGGAGGTCGGCGCTGCTCGGTGCGGCGCTCCATTGCGCCACCGAGTGGCAGTGGCCCGTCCTCCCGGGCGTCGGACTGCGGCCAGCCGGCCGACAGCCGGCCGGCGGTCGGCTCGGCCTCGGCGAGCGGGCGCCCCGCCGCTGCAACTGCCCCGACGCCGACTGCGTGGTGCCGGGTGCCCACCCCTTCGACCCCGGACTGCTGGCGGCGACCACCGACGCCCGTATGGTCCGCTGGTGGTGGACCAACCGTCCGGACGCGCCGATCGTCCTGGCGACCGGTGGCCGGGCGCCGTGCGCGGTGAGCCTGCCGGCCGTCGCGGGCGCCCGCGCGCTGGCCGCGCTGGACCACTTCGGCGTCCGCACCGGCCCCGTGGTGGCCACCCCGACCCGCTGGTCGCTGCTCGTATCGCCGTACGGGCTGCCGGAGTTGGGCGAGCTGCTCAGCTCCCAGGACTGGGTGCCCAGCTCGCTGCGGTTCCACGGCGAGGGCGGCTACCTCGTCCTGCCGCCGTCCCCGACCGGCGCCGGCAAGGTCCGTTGGGAGCGCCCGCCGGCGACCAGTCGGGCCGCGCCCTGGCTGCCGAAGGTGGCCACGATCGTCGACGCGCTGGTGACGGCGAGCACCAGCACCCCCGACGGCGGCAGCCGGCTCGCCTACTGAGCCGCTGCTCGCGGACGACGACGGGTGGCCGGAAAGCGCGCATATCCGGTTCACCCGTAAGGGTATGAGCTGTCCCGATATCTACAGGAATCGCGTGCGCGGGCACCCGGTGTCACCCCCGGCGCCCGATAGGTTCGGCACACCGTCCGCCAGGCCGCGAACGGTGCTTCCCCGGCATTTCTCCCCCCTCCCGCATTCCTCGTAACTCTCGCAAGTGGGTCCCATGCAGCGTGCGCGGATTCTCCGCCTGACCGGGCTCGCCGGCACCGCCGTGCTCGCCCTCGCCGTTCCTCTGGCCGCCGCGACGGCCGGCCCGGCGGACTCCCTCCTCCCGCCGGGGGCGCCGGACGCCCCCGATGCCCCGAGGGCACCCGCCGGCACGGTCACCGACCCGCTCACCGGCCTCGCCCTCCCGCTCCTCCCCGGTGCCGGGCGCACCGCCTCCGCCGCCCCCGCGCCCCGCGCCACCCACTGCGGCCCCGAACTCACCTCCCAGGAAGGGATCACGGCCCAGACCTGTGTGCTCACCGAGGGCGGCCGCACCTGGGCGCGCACCTTCTTCCGGAACTCCACGGGTGACCCGCTGCGCGCCGCGTTGACGTTGCTGCGCCCGGACGGCCGGAGCGTCCAGACGGAGTGCGCGGTGCCGGCGGACGGGGCGCCGGGCGAGTGCGAGACGCCGGACGGCCCGACGGTGGGCGGGGCACGGCTGCCGTACGGCGCGGTGGCGGAGTTCACCGACGCGGCGGGGGAGCGGCTGCTGCTGCGCTCCAGCGGCAACTGGACGCCGGGCGGCGGGAGTTCGGGGAGATGAGGGCCCGGCTGCGACGGGGCGGCGGGGCGACGTCGGACGGACCGCGTCCGGACATGGAAGCGCCCGGTCGCTGGCGACGGGGGATGCACCAGCGACCGGGCTCTTAGAACCGTAACAAGAGATCGGCGGTTCGCAAATTCGATCGTGGAATTCCGGACGCGTATTTATCGGCACGTACCCGGAGTTGCCGCGGATCTTGTGACGGGCGTCACGTCTGCGGGCGATTCGGGCGGGCGGTCAGCTCAGGGTGATCTGACGGTTGGTGAGCCCGCCGCGGGCCCGGCGCTCCTCGGCGGTCAGCGGGGTGTCCGTGGCGAGCGCCTTGGCCAGCCGCTCCTGGAAGGCGGCGGCCGGCTCGGCGATCTCGTCGGCGCCCATCGAGGACGGCAGGTCCCACACCGGGACGATCAGGCCGTGCGCCCGGAACGAGCCCACCAGCCGGGTGCCTTCGACCAACGAGGAGGTGCCGGCGGCGTGCAGCCGGGCGAGCGCGTCGAGCAGCTGCTCCTCGGGGTGCGCGGTGACCCAGCGCAGGTGGTTCTTCTCCGGGGCCTCGCACCAGTACGCGCCCTCCAGGCCGGGAATCCGGGCGGTCGGGATGGCCGCGGCGTTGGCCCGCTCCAGGGAGGCGGCGACCTCGCCGGTGGCGTTCTCGGCGTTCTCCACCCAGAACTCGAAGCCGGTGTGGACGGTCGGCTCAAAAGGTGCGTTCAGGTCCAGCAGATCCTGTAGGCGCGGCCCGTCGACGGGGGCCCGCCCGGCGACGACCGGGTGGCCGGGCTCGGTCACCAGCGCCCGCTGGAGGGTGTCGGCGAGGTCCCGGCTGATGTCGCCGGACGCGGTGTCGTTCTGCAGCCCGAGCAGCACCGCGCCGTTGTCCCGGCGCAGCGCGGGCCAGGCCATCGGGAGCACGGTCGCCAGCGTCACCGACGGGACGCCCTCGGGCAGGCCGCCCTTGAGCGTCAACGGCGCGGTGGCGGCGGGCACCAGCTCGCGCAGCGCCACCCAGTCGCACTCGCCGGGCAGCCCCTCGAACGGGCGCCGCACCAGTTCGGTGGCGGCGTGTGCGGCCTGCCGGCCGTGGCACGCCTTGTAGCGGCGGCCGGAACCACACGGACAGGGCTCGCGGGCGCCGACCACCGGCACCTCGCCGTCCTTGATCTGTACTGCTGCGGCGCGGGGCTGGGGACGGCGCTTCTTGGCCATGGCGACGGTGTCTCCTGGTGGTTCCTGGTCGTACGGACGCGTTCCGGCGCGAGCCTAAAGGAGACCGGTGCCCGGGGCGCCACCAACAGCGCCGTAAGCGTCGCGAGTACGTCAGGGCGAGTGTGCGGGGGCGGGGGGCCGCTCCCTCCGCTACGGCAACTCGTCGAGTTCCGCGAAGGCCAGGCCCGGCGTGCCCCGGGCCGGGCCGCGGCCGGTCCGGGCCGGGCGGACGGTGCCGGTGCGCGGGCCCTTCCGCAGCGAGAGCGGACGGCCGGCGGCCAGCTCGGGCGTCCGGTCGGTCGCCAACTCGGCCGTCAGGTCGGCCGTCAGATCCACGCGCGTAGCGAACGCGCCTTGAAGGGAGAGTGCGGCCCAGACCGTCACCTCGCCGGGCACGGTGTCGCGGACGCCCCAGTCCTTGGCGAGCGAGCGGATGATGGCCAGCCCGCGGCCGCCGCGGGCGGTGACGGACGGCGTGGCCGGAATCGGGCGGGTCGGGCCGCCGCCGTCGGTGACCGCGATGATCAGTCGGCCCTGACCGTCGATGCGCCAGGAGGCGCGCACGGCGGCGAAGGGGCCGCCGGAGACGGACTGCCGCGCCCCGCCTGACGCACCATCGGACGCGCGGCCCGCCGCGGGATCCGACGACAGGGAGCCCGACGACACGGAATCCGGCGAGCGGTCCTCGTATATCGGACGCGCATGGCGACACGCATTGCTCAGTAGTTCCGACAGGACCAGGATCGCGTCATCGACGACGCTGTCCTGAACTCCCCTTGCCGACAGCTCTTCTCGCATGCGCCGCCTGGCCATGCCGACACCCGCTGGACCATGGGGTACGGCCATGATCGACGACGTCGGCACCTCTTGTGCCACCACCAACGCCACCCCCGAGACCTCCTTTGCCCCACGCCACGGGATGGATGCCCCAATGGACTGGACCGGAAACCGGCCAACCGGCACGCAGTGACGCACTCGACACCGTCACATACGGGCCGAATGCGCCGGTGCACACCCTGTGATGAGCCTTACCTAAGGCCGAGTTGGTTTCGTACCTGCTTGGGGCGGTTCGTGATGATTGCGTCGACGCCGAGGTCGCGGCACATCTCCACGTCGGCCTCTTCGTTGACCGTCCAGACATGGACCTGGTGGCCCGCCCGGTGTGCCCTGGCGACGTACTCCGGGTGCGCGCGGAGGATCCGTACGCCGGGGCCGGCGATGCGGACACCGGGCGGCAGCCGGCCGTCACGGTGACGGGGGGTGAGGAACTGCATCAGATAGACGCCGGGGATGTCCGGTGCGGCGGCCCGTACGCGGTGCAGGGAGCGCGCGGAGAAGCTCATGACGCGGACCGGCGGCGTCCAGTTGGGGGTGGCCGGTTTCGTATGGCCGAAGCGGGCGAGCAGCTCGACCAACCGCTCCTCCACCTGCCCGGCCCAGCGGGTCGGATGCTTCGTCTCGATGGCCAGCTCGACCCGCCGGTTCGCGTCCGCGACCAGCTCCAGCAGCCGCTCCAGGGTCAGTACGGACGTCCGCTCGGCGTTCTCCTGCTGCCAGTCCGGTTCCTCGCCCGCGTCCACCGGCCGGCCGTCGACCCGCGCCACGTCCTCCAGTACGCCCCTTCCCTCCAGGACGTCCTTCCAGGAGCCGAAGTCCAGCGCGGCGAGGTCGGACAGCTCCAGCGCCGAGACCGCCCCGCGCCCGTTGGACGTGCGGTTCACCCGCCGGTCGTGGACACAGACCAGATGTCCGTCCGCGGTCAGGCGGACATCGCACTCCAGGGCGTCCGCACCGTCCTCGATCGCCTTCCGGTAGGCGGCCAGGGTGTGCTCCGGCGCGTCCTCGGACGCGCCGCGGTGGGCGACGACGGCGATGGCGGGCCGACCTGCTCGGGCGTCCTCGGCGGGGCGTGGGTGGGTCACCGCGTCATCGTCCCATCCGCCGTCCCCGGCCCGCCCGCGAGAAGATCCACGGCTTGGCGCGGCCGTCTGTCACGTCGGCGCTATGTCACCCAATCGCCGCATATGGTGCATTTAATGCCGTCTGCCCTGCAACGTGGGGAATAAGTCACAGGTTCGGCTTACGGTGCCCTGACGGGCCGTGCGGAAGGCTTGGGAATGCTGGGCGGGGACGATGGGCCCGGGCGGCGAGCCGCGCGGCCGGCCCCGAGCGGGCCGCCGGACCACCGCGGGACCACCACCGGGACGGCCGGGACTCGCCCGGAGCGGCGGGATCGCGGATGCTGGAGTACCGCGGGATCCCGGATGCTGGAATACCGGGGTCCGGTCTCCCGGGCCGGCACCCGCCGTGAAGCACGCGACTGAGGAGAGAGCTGTGAGCACCGAGAACGAGGGAGCCGGCGTCCCGTCGGAGGTCAAGTCGCCGACCGGACCGCAGCCGGACAGCGCTCCCGCGCCCGCCTCCGGCGAACGGTCTCAGGACGCCCCGACCGCGCCGGCCGCGCCTCCCACGGCGCCCCCGCCGCCGGACTACGCCCCGCAGGCCGCCGACGCCGCCCCCGGCCCGGCCGACCACGACCGGACGCAGCCGCTCCCCCCGACCCCGGCCGCGCACCCGGCTCCGCCCGCCACCCCCTCCGCCCCGTATGCCGCGTCCGGGCACGGTCCGGCCGGTGGCTGGGGCGCGCCCCCGCCCGGCGGCGGTGACCCGTGGGCGGTGCCCGGGCACCAGCCGGTCCCGCAGAAGCGCAACGGCGGCCTGATCGCCGCGGTGCTGGTCGCCGCGCTGGTCGCGGGCGGCGTCGGCGGCGGCATCGGCTACTGGGCCGCGGGCCGCAACGACGGCTCCTCGACGACGGTCTCCGCCTCCGGCGACCCCGAGGCGCTCAACCGCAAGCCCACCTCCGTCTCCGGGATAGCGCAGCGGGCGCTGCCCAGCGTCGTGACCATCGAGGCGCAGGGCGCCAGCGGCGACGGCGGCACCGGCACCGGCTTCGTCTACGACAAGCAGGGCCACATCCTCACCAACAACCACGTGGTCGCCAGCGCGGCCGACGGCGGCCGGCTCACCGCGACGTTCTCCAACGGCAAGAAGTACGACGCCGAGGTCATCGGGCACGCCCAGGGCTACGACGTCGCCGTGATCAAGCTCAAGAACGCCGCCGGCGCCACGCTCAACCCGCTGCCGCTGGGCAAGTCCGCCAACGTCCAGGTCGGCGACGCCACGATCGCCATCGGCGCGCCCTTCGGCCTGTCCGGCACGGTCACCACCGGCATCATCAGCGCCAAGGACCGCCCGGTGGCCTCCAGCGACGGCGGCGGCAGCAGCGCCTCGTACATGAGCGCCCTGCAGACCGACGCGTCGATAAACCCCGGCAACTCCGGCGGTCCGCTGCTGGACGCCGGCGGCAACGTCATCGGCATCAACTCCGCGATCCAGTCGGCCGGCAACGGCGGTGGGATGGGTGGCGACTCCGGCCAGGCCGGCAGCATCGGCCTGGGCTTCGCGATCCCCATCGACCAGGCGAACCGGGTGGCGCAGGACCTGATCAAGACGGGTCAGCCGGTCTATCCGCAGATAGGCGTCCAGGTCGGCATGCGGGAGAGCGGCGACGGCGCGACGATCGCCCAGACCGGCAACAACGGCAGCGAGGCGGTGACCGCGGGCGGCCCCGCCGACAAGGCGGGCCTGAAGCCCGGCGACACCATCACCAAGCTCGACGACACCATCATCGACAGCGGCCCGACCCTCATCAGCGAGATCTGGCAGCACAAGCCCGGTGACCGCGTCACCCTCACCTTCAAGCGGGGCGGCAAGGAGCACACCACCCAGGTCACCCTGGGACAGCGCACGGGCGACAAGTGACGCGCTAGTCTGATCCCCGCGACACCGCACTCCGGTGCCGCGGGGAGGCTTGCCCGAGCGGCCTAAGGGAACAGTCTTGAAAACTGTCGTGGCGGCGACGTCACCGTGGGTTCAAATCCCACAGCCTCCGCGCAGGTGAACGAACATGTGGATGGGCGGGGGTCCCGGAACGATCCGGGGCCCCCGCCCATCCGTTTTCCTGGCGCGCTTCGCGCAGGTCCGTCGCACCGCTGACCGGCCTGTGCCGACGAGGCGTGGACGGGGATCAGGCCCCGTCGGCACGCGACGTGAGCCTGGAGCATCGGTACGTGTGGCCCGGCCCTTTGCCGATGCCGCCTCGGGGCACTTCATCTCGGCGTAGTCCTCGGCGTGATCGAACCACGTCAACTGTGGCTGGGGGGCGGTGAGTTCGGGCTTGGGGGTGAGCCTGCGGCCTGGCCCCGAATTCCAGCGGGCCCGGTGGGGCTTCGGGGGTGGCGCGGGCACATGGTCCCGAATCGGACAACAGTGACAAGTGACACATCAGTGAGAAGTCGCACAGGGGGAAATGCTTGCTCTGCGCGCGGCCTCGGGGTGGGATCGCCACAACTGTTGAGTGGGGGTATCGCCTTGCAAGGGGAATAACCATGCGCAGAATTCGTGCGCGGCGCCGCATCGTGGCCGCAGCGGCCGGGGCCACCACCCTCGCCAATGTCGCACTCATATCCCCGGTTCTGTCCGGTTCCGCGGTCGCCGCACCTGTGCACGCGGGGCGGGGAGTCACGGTCGTGCCAGCGACGGCCGGGGCGCAATCGGAGAACGCGGCCCAAAGCCTGCTGACCACCGAGCAGTGCCGGGCGAAGTGGCAGATCTCCTGCTACACCCCGAACCAGTACCGGCAGGCGTACCACCTGGACCCGCTGTACCAGGCGGGAGTCACCGGCAAGGGGCGCACGATCGTGATCGTGGATTCCTTCGGCTCGCCGACCATCCAGCATGATCTGGATGTCTACAGCGCCCGCTTCGGCATGAAGAGCACCCATGTCGACGTGGTCAAGTGGGGCAACGTCCCGTCCTTCGACCCCAACAACTCCGCCCAGGTCAGCTGGGCCGGGGAGAGCACCCTCGACGTGGAGATGGCGCATGCCGTCGCCCCGGACGCGCACATCGTGCTGGTGGAGTCCGGCGCCGACCAGAACGGGGACGGCGCCACCGGTCTGCGAGAGATGATGGACGCCGAGAAGTCGCTCGTCGACCGCGGTGTGGGCGATGTGATCAGCCAGAGTTTCGGTGCGACGGAGAACACCTTCCCCGGCTTCCGCAAGGGTGACTTCTCCAGCATCGAGAACCTGCGGTACGCCTTCAAGGACGCGGCCGAGCACAAGGTGACCGTCCTCGCCGCCTCCGGCGACGGCGGAGCCACCAACACCACCGCGGACGGCAACGCCGACTACCCGTACAAGGTCAACGCCTGGCCGTCCTCCGACCCGCTGGCCGTCTCGGTCGGCGGCACCCAGCTGCACCTGGACGCCAAGGGTGACCGCATCGCGCCGGACAGTGTCTACAACGACGAGGGCGCGAGCGGCGGCGGCCCGTCCCATGTCTTCGCCCGCCCCTCGTACCAGAACGGGGTCGGGCAGATGGTCGGCGCCCACCGCGGCACCCCCGACGTCTCGATGTCCGCCGCGCTGAACGGCGGCGCGTGGGTGTACTCCAGCTACAACCCGAAGCGGGTCGGCTGGGACGTCTACACCGGCACCAGCGAGGCCAGTCCGCTCTTCGCGGGCATCGTGGCCCTGGCCGACCAGGTCGCCGGCCACCGGCTGGGCGACATCCACCAGGCGCTGTACTCGCTGTCCGCGAAGTCCTCGCGGAACCCGTCCACCGGGATCGTGGATGTGAAGGACGGCACGAACAACAGCCACGCGGGAGTCGCCGGCTACACCGCGGTGAAGGGCTACGACATGGCGACCGGCGTCGGCACGATCGACGCGGCCCGCTTCGTCCCGGCCCTCGCCAAGGAGGGCTGAGAGGAGGGCCAGCGGCCGTCCCGCGGTGCCTTGCCGTGAACGGGAAGGGGCGTCCGGCCAGAGGCCGGGCGCCCCTTCCGTGTGGGGTGGTCGGTGGGGCTATTCGCCGAGGGCCTGGTGTTCCTCCGCGGCCTCTTCCTGCTCGTGGAGGTGTTTGAGGGCGGAGCGGGCGGCGGGGGCGTCGTCGCAGGCGGACCAGAAGTCGTGGGTGACGACGCGTTCGGCGAGGTCGAGGGTGCGGGCGCGCAAGTCGGCCACCTGGGCCTTTTCCTCGTCGGTCCAGCCCGGGGACTCGGCGCGTTCGGTCTCGTGGAAGTGACCGTTCTCCTTGGTGTGCGTCCAGCCGGGGAGGGGGGCGACCGACCACGGAAGGCGCTTGTAGAGGTCCGCGAGGGCGGACTGGACCTGGTGCAGCTCCAGCTGTGCTTCCCGCAGGTCCTGGGGGAAGTCGTAGGTCTTCTGCTTGTCAGCCACAGCGAAAGGATACCGCTCACTCGTTCGATTCTGGCGGGGTGGCGCGGGTGGTGTCGGGGGCTTCACCCGGTTGGTGGGCGGGGGCTGTGGTGGCGGCGGTGGGGGAGAAAAGGCTGGCGAGGAGGGTCGGGGGCGGTGAGGGTGGGGGCATGGAGCGTTCTTTTGAGGAGCTGGTGGCGGAGGCCGAGGCGGTGTCGGTGGCGGGCTGGGACTTCTCCTGGCTGGACGGGCGGGCCACCGAGCAGCGGCCTTCGTGGGGCTATCAGCGGTTGATGGGGGAGCGGCTGGCGCGGGCGTCGGCGGCGCTGGACATCCAGACCGGCGGTGGCGAGGTGCTCGCCGGGGCGGGGGCGCTTCCGCCGCTCATGGTGGCGACGGAGTCCTGGCCGCCGAACGTCGCCAGGGCGACCGCGCTGCTGCATCCGTTGGGCGCGGTGGTGGTGGCGGACGAGGACGAGCCGCCGTTGCCGTTCGGGGACGCCGCGTTCGACCTGGTGACCAGTCGGCATCCGGTGACGGTGTGGTGGGCGGAGATCGCCCGGGTGCTGCGGCCGGGGGGTGTCTATCTCTCCCAACAGGTCGGGCCGTCCAGCGTGTTCGAGCTGGTGGAGTACTTCCTGGGGCCGCAGCCGGAGGAGGTCCGGCGGGCCCGGCACCCCGAGGACGCGCGGCGGGACGCGGAGGCGGCGGGGCTGGAGGTCGTCGATCTGCGGCACGAGACGCTGCGGACGGAGTTCTTCGACATCGGGGCCGTCGTCTACTTCCTGCGGAAGGTGGTGTGGATGGTGCCGGGCTTCACCGTCGAGCAATACCGGGAGCGGCTGAGGGAGTTGGACCGGCGGATCCGGCGGGAGGGCGCCTTTGTGGCGCACACGACGCGGTTCCTGATCGAGGCGCGCAAGCCGGTGGTCTAGAGGCCCCTCCTCGGGGTCCGGGCAGTGGGTCGGCCCGGGGTCAGTGGCGGGATGCCGAGGCGAGGGTGGCGCGGGCCTCGGACTCCGAGAGGCCGGTGTGGCGGGCCGCGGCGACCAGGCGTTCGGCGAGCTCCGGCCCGAGCCCGGCCTCGTACGCGCGGCAAGCGGCCCAGAAGAGGCGGGTGTTGCGCTGTCCGCTCGGGGAGGCGCGGACGAAGCGGAGGAGGGCGTCGGCGGGCGGCTGACGGTGGCCGCGCGGGGTGGCGTACGGAGGCGGGGGCGGGGTGCCGAGCGGGGGGAGCAGGAGCGCCAGCAGGGCGGGCGGGGCCGGGGCGGGGCGGCGGGGTGCGTCCGGCGCGAGGACGTACCGGCCGTGGGTGGTGAGGGAGCCGGGGCCGACCAGATAGCCGCCCGCGCCGCGGACGTCGATGCCCGGGGCGAGCCGGCCGGCGGAGTTGGGGACCGGCGGCGCGGGCGGGCCGGTGAACCAGAGGTGACGGCCGCCGCTGGGGGTCAGGACGGTGACCGTCGGGGGGAGCGGGAAGCCGTGGGCCGCGGCGATCAGGCGCAGGGCGGTGTGGCCGTCCGCGCCGTGCTTGGTGTCGAGGTCGATGCCGACGAGGTGGTGCGGGGCCCGGCCGCAGGCGATGCCGTAGCCGGTGGCCCAGGGGGCGGCGGCGAACATCCGGCGGATGGCGAGCGGGTCGGTGGTGGCGTCGTGGACGCCGTGGCCGAGGCGTCCGCAGGAGCCGTGGCAGGGCGGGGCCACCGGTTCGTCGTGGGTGCTGCGGGTGTGGTGGGTGCCGTGGGCGCGGTGGTCGTGGTGCGGGGAGCGCAGCGCGGGGAGTTTGGTGCGGGTCAGGGGGATGACCGGGTAGCCGTGCTCGGCGGCGCGCAGGGCGTGGGCGAGGGCGGCGTGGTGGGCGTCGGCCGGGGCGAGGAGCCGGGCCGGGGGCGGGTCCGGCCGGGGGGTGGGCCTGAGGTCGGCCGGGGGGTCAGGCGGGAACGCGGGCGTCGCCGGGTGTGCGGTGGTCAATGCGGTATGGCGGTGGGGCGTGGCCATGGCTTCATTTTCGTACGGATGTTCGAGAAAGGGAAGGGGGGGAGCGTGGGCGCGCGACGAAGATCACAAGTGCGCCGGGTCCGCCGGGCGGACGAGGGGCGCACTTTCCCTTGGGGGAGCGGGTCGCGGTGCATCGTCCGAGGTCCGCGGGGGCGTGCGGGTGGTGCGAGTGGAGGCGTCGGGGTTTACCCGGGGCCTCTCATGCTTGCGGGGGAACCGACCTTTCCTCGTGGGTTCGCCGGGGACCGGGTGGGCAATCCTGTGGTCGCGACGTCGAGGCAGGAACCGGGGTGGTCGGCCAACTACCCGGTGAGCAGCTGGAGTTAGCACTTTACGGACCGGTCGGGGCCGGCGATCCGGAGCGGGGCCCGGGAATGCGGGTCCGGTCCGGGAGCGGTCCGGCGACCGGGTCCACTTACCGGATCCATGCAGGTCACAACCCAGAGGTTGCGTTCCGTAGGAGGAAGACATGGCAAGCACCCGTACCGCCCGCGTCATGGCTGTCGCGCTCGCGTTGCCCTTCGCCGCGGCGCTCTGTGCCGGTGTGGCGCAGGCCGACAACGGTGGCTTCGCGAACAACGGGTCGAGCGCGGCCTCCACCAGCCAGGTGGGCGGCGTCGGCGGCATCAACAACGGCAACTCCACCACCGGCCAGCAGGTCGCCAACGGTCCCGGGGCGTCCAACCGGAACAACACCGCGAGTGTGAACGGCAGCGGCGTCACGGTGATCGACCAGAGCAACCCCGACGTCGACTTCGACCAGATCTGGTGAGTCGGTCCGCCGCGCACGGGTGCGGCGGTTGACCGGAGGGTGAGACGAGGTGCCGCGCGGCGGACAAGTGGGCCGCTCTGGGGTTCACCGCGCGGACCTTGACAGCGAGCGGGTTTCTGACGGACAGTCAGAAACCCGCTCGCTCGTTCGTACGGCCGTCACCCGAAGGAAGGCCCGCCGACGTGCATCTCGCCCCCACTCCGCGCCAGCGGCGCCTGCGCGCCGAACTCCGTGCGTACTTCCGCGACGTGCTGCCGGACGGGCCGGTCGCGGACCCGGTCGCGCAGCGCGCGGTGCTGCGCCGGATCGGCGCCGACGGCCTGTTGGGCCTGGGCTGGCCGACCGCCTACGGAGGGCAGGGGCGCGGCCCCGACGAGCAGTTCGTCTTCTTCGACGAGGCGTACCGCGCGGGCGCCCCGGTCTCGATGGTCACGCTGAACACCGTCGGCCCGACGCTGATGAAGTACGGGACGCAGGCCCAGAAGGACTTCTTCCTGCCGCGCATCCTCACGGGCGAGCTGGTCTTCGCGATCGGCTACACGGAGCCGGAGGCCGGCACCGATCTGGCGTCGCTACGGACGCGAGCGGTGAAAGCGGAGGGCCCGGCGGGCGGTTCGGAGGGCCCCGACTGGCTGATCAGCGGCAGCAAGAGCTTCACCAGCAACGCCCACCAGGCCGACTGGATCTGGCTCGCCTGCCGCACCGACCCCGACGCCCCCAAGCACCGCGGCATCTCGATCATCCTCGTGCCGACCGATGCGCCCGGCTTCTCCTGGACCCCCATCGAGACGGTCGGCGGACTGATGACCACCGCGACCTACTACGACGGGGTGCGCGTCCCGTACGGGAACCTCGTGGGGGAGGAGAACGGCGGCTGGGGGCTGATCACCAACCAACTCAACCACGAGCGGGTCGCGTTGGCCGCCCTCGGGATGCAGGCCGAGGACGCCTACGAGGCCGCGCTGGCCCACGCCCGTACGCCGGACCCGGAGACCGGGGAGCGGCCCGCCGACCGGCCCTGGGTGCGGGCCCGGCTCGCCGAGGCGCACGCCCGGCTGGCCGCCACCCGGTTGCTCAACTGGCGGCTGGTCGGGGACGTGGGCGCCGGGACGCTGAGCCCCGGGGACGCCAGCGGGGTCAAGTTCGCCGGGACGGAGAGCACGGTCGAGGTCTACCGGATGTGCCAGGAGGTGGTCGGCGACACCGCGCTCGTCCGGGCGGGCTCGCCGGGCGCCCACGGGGACGGCGCGTTGGAGCGGATGAACCGCGCCGCCCAGATCAACACGTTCGGGGGCGGGGTCGGCGAGGTGCAGAGGGAGATCGTGGCCACGATGCGACTGGGGATGCGGAGGGGGCGGCAGCGGTGAGTGGGGATGCAGGGACCTCGGGGCGGGACGCCGGACGGGACGCCGGGACCTCGGGCGCCGGAGCGCCCGGTGGCGCCTCGTACGAGCGGGCACTCAAGGCGTTCGAGGGCCGCCCGGCGTCGACCGCGGGCGTGGGAAAGGACCCGGTCAACGAGACGATGATCCGGCACTGGTGCGAGGCGATGGGCGACGCCCACCCCGCCTACCGGGGGCCGGACGCCGTCGCCCCGCCGACCATGCTCCAGGCGTGGACGATGGGCGGGCTCTCCGGACACCGGGGCCGCGGCGGCGCGTACGACGAGCTGTCCGCCCTTCTCGACGACGCCGGTTACACCTCGATCGTGGCCACCGACTGCGAGCAGGAGTACCTCCGCCCGCTGCGCCCCGGGGACGTGATCACCTTCGACGCGGTGATCGAGTCGGTGTCGGCGCGCAAGACCACCAAGCTGGGCACCGGCCACTTCGTCACGACCCGGATGGACGTCCGGGCGAACGGGGAGCCGGCCGGGACGCACCGCTTCCGGGTCCTGAAGTACGCGCCGGCGGCCCGGCACAGCCCCGGGGGCCGGGGGCCGGGCCGCGGCGGTCCGTCCCGGCCCCGCCCGAAGCGGCCCCGTCCGGTGGTCAACCGCGACAACGCCGGATTCTGGGCCGGCGTGGCCGACCGCAGACTGCTCGTCCAGCGCTGCGGCGGTTGCGGGACGCTGCGTTTCCCCTGGCTGCCCGGGTGCAACGGCTGCGGCTCGGCGGACTGGGACACCGTCGAGGCGAGCGGCGCCGGGACGGTCTATTCGTACGTGGTGATGCACCACCCGCCGTTCCCGGCCTTCAGCGAGCCCGCAGTCGAAGCCGACGCCGGTGCCGCACCCGGAGCCGGTGCCGCCGAAGGCGCGGCCGGGCCGTACGCGGTCGGGCTGATCGAACTGGCCGAGGGGGTCCGGATGGTCAGCAACGTGATCGGCGTGCCGCCCGACCGGGTCCGGATCGGGATGCCGGTGCGGCTGGAATTCCTCCAGGCGGACGAGGAGTTGCTGCTGCCGGTCTTCCGGGCCGCGCCGGACGCGGGCGGCGGCGCACCGGACGCGGACGGGGAGCGCTGACATGGACTTCACCCCCACCGAGGAGCAGCGGGCCGCGAGCCTCCTGGCGGCGGAGATCTTCGGCGACCTGTCCACGCCGGAGCGGCTGGCCGCCCTCGGCACGTCCGCCGACGCCGACCTGTGGAAGGCCCTGTGCGCGGCCGGGCTGCCGGGCGCGGTGGCGGAGACCGGGCTGTTGGGCCTGGTCCTGATGCTGGAGGAGCAGGGTCGGACGACCGCACAGGTGCCGTTCGCGGCCAGCTGCGTGTACGGGCTGCTGGCCCTCGGCGCGTACGGGAGCGCGGAGCAGCGGGCGCGGCTGCTGCCCGGCCTGCGGGACGGGACGGAGGTGGCCGCGGGCGCGTTCGCGCGGACGGCGGGGGCCGGCGTGCCCCGGCCCGTTCCCTCCGGGCCGCCCACGACCGGCGCCCCGGGCCGGCTCACCGGCACCGTGCCCGTCGTCCCCTGGCTGTGCGAGGCCACGCTGGTGCTGGTGCCGGACGCGCGGCGGGGGCTGTGGCTCGTACGGGTCGGCGATCCCGGGGTCGGTGTCGAGCCGGTGGCGACCACCGCGCCCTGGTCGGCGGGCCGGCTGACGCTGCGCGACGCCCCCGCCGAGCCCCTCGACGGCCCCGCCCCGCACCCCGCCGACGGCCCCGCCCCGCACGACCCGTACGCCGAGGTGCTGGCCACCGCCCGGATCGCCTTCGCCGGCCTCCAGGCGGGGGTGTGCGCGGGCGCGCTGGCCCGGGCGGTGGCACACACCACCACCCGGGAGCAGTTCGGCCGGCCGCTCGCCGCCAACCAGGGCGTCCAACTGCGGGCCGCCGAGGCGTACATGGACATCGAGGCGATCCGGGTCACCGCCTACGAGGCGGCCTGGCGCCGGGACGCCGGCATGGACGCCGCCCCGCACGCGCTGACCGCCGCCTGGTGGGCGTCCGAGGCTGGCACGCGGGTGGTGCACACCGGCCAGCATCTGCACGGCGGCATCGGCGCCGACCTCGACCACCCCGTGCACCGGCACTTCCTGTGGGGCCGGCAGCTCGACGCCCACCTGGGCGCCGGCGCCGAACTCCTCGAAGAACTGGGCGCGTTGCTGACGAAGGAGCCCCACGCATGACCACCGAAGCCGACGCCGACGCCGCCGGGACCCGCGCCGCCCGGGACGCGGACCCGGCCGCCGCGCCCCGCCCGGGCCTGGAGCTCCCGCCCCTCACCCTCCCGATCACCCGCACCCTGATCGTCTCCGGGGCCATCGCCTCGCGCGACTACCAGGACGTCCACCACGACGCCGAGGCGGCCGGGGAGAAGGGCTCCCCGGACATCTTCATGAACATCCTCACCACCAATGGCCTGGTCGGCCGCTACCTCACCGACCACTTCGGCCCGCACTCCGTCCTGCGCAAGGTCGCCATCCGCCTCGGCGCGCCCAACTACCCGGGAGACACCATGGTGTTGCGCGGCACGATCACCGACGTGGACACCGGCGGCGGCACCGACGGCGACGGCGTCACGGTCCAGGTGCGGGTGGTCGGGGCGAACGGCCTCGGCAACCACGTCACCGGCACCGTCACCGTCGAGCTGGCGGCGGTCGCCCGATGACCCGCCACCGCCCCGACGCCCTCGGCGGCCGGGCCGCGATCGTCGGCATCGGCGCCACCGATTTCTCCAAGGACTCCGGCCGCAGCGAACTCAAGCTCGCCGTCGAGGCCGTGCACGCCGCCCTGGCCGACGCCGGGCTGGCCCCGGACGACGTGGACGGCCTGGTCACGTTCACCATGGACACCAACCCGGAGATCACCGTCGCCCAGGCGGCCGGCATCGGCGAGCTGACCTACTTCTCCCGCGTCCACTACGGCGGCGGCGCGGCCTGCGCCACCGTCCAGCAGGCGGCCCTCGCGGTCGCCACCGGCCTCGCCGACGTCGTGGTCTGCTACCGCGCCTTCAACGAGCGCTCCGGCCGCCGCTTCGGCGCCGGCGTCCAGCAGCGCGAACCCTCCGCCGAGGGCACCGCGCTCGGCTGGAACCTCCCCTTCGGCCTGCTCACCCCCGCCTCCTGGGTCGCCATGGCCGCCCAGCGCTACCTGCACGCCTACGGCCTGACCCCGGACGCCTTCGGCCATGTCGCGGTCACCGACCGCCGGCACGCCGCCCGCAACCCGGCCGCGTACTTCCACGGCAAGCCGATCACCCTCGCCGACCACGCCGCGTCCCGCTGGATCGTCGAACCGCTGCGGCTGCTGGACTGCTGCCAGGAGACCGACGGCGCCCAGGCGATCGTGGTGACCTCCGCCGAACGGGCCCGCGACCTCCCCCACCCACCCGCGGTGATCACCGCCGCGGCCCAGGGCGCCGGCCGCGCCCAGGAGCAGATGACCAGCTTCTACCGCGACGACCTCACCGGCCTCCCCGAGATGAACGTGGTCGCCCGCCAGCTCTGGCGCACCTCCGGCCTCACCCCCGCCGACATCGACGTCGCCATCCTCTACGACCACTTCACGCCCTTCGTCCTCATGCAACTGGAGGAGTTCGGCTTCTGCGACCGCGGCGCGGCCGCCGACTTCGTCGCCGCCGACACGCTCCCCCTCAACACCCACGGCGGCCAGCTCGGCGAGGCGTACCTGCACGGTATGAACGGCATCGCCGAGGCCGTCCGCCAGCTCCGCGGCACCAGCGTCAACCAGGCCGGCACCCCCGCCCACACCCTGGTCACGGCGGGCACCGGGGTGCCCACGTCGGGGTTGGTGCTGGGGCGGGAGGGATAGGGGAGCGGCCGGGCCGGCGACCGGTACGCCCCTAGGGGAGCATCCCGCGCGCTCCCCCCTAAGGAGGTGCAGGGGGCGCCATCCGTACAACTTCAGGGGGACCCCGCTTCGGCACCCTGGGCCGACGCCCGCGCCCCACCCCCGCTCCTAGCGTGGAACACATGACCACGACTGCGTGCACAACCGCCTCGACGGCCGCGACGTTCCCGTCGTTCGCGTCCTACGTACGGGCCCGGGGGCCGGTTCTGCTGCGTGCCGCGCGGTCCCTGTCCTCGAACCCCAACGACGCCGAGGACCTCCTCCAGACCGCGCTCACCAAGACGTACGTGGCCTGGGAGCGCATCGAGGACCACCGCGCGCTGGACGGCTACGTCCGCCGCGCGCTGATCAACACCCGCACCTCCCAGTGGCGCAAGCGCAAGGTCGAGGAGTTCGCCTGCGACGAGCTGCCCGAGCCGGACCCGACGCCCGCGCCCGACCCGGCCGAGCTCCAGGGCCTGCGCGACGCGATGTGGCGCGCGATCATGCGGCTGCCGGCCCGGCAGCGCGCGATGGTCGTCCTCAGGTATTACGAGGACCTCAGCGAGGCCCAGACCGCCGAGGTCATGGAGGTCTCGATCGGCACGGTCAAGAGCGCCGTCTCACGCGCCCTGGCCAAACTCCGGGACGACCCGGAACTGGCGGTCCTGGGCCTGAGCCGCGTAGCCGCCTAACGGCGGGTGAACGCGACGAAGTCGGCCCAGGCGGCCGGGGGGACGTGCAGGTGGGGGCCGTTGGCGTTCTTGGAGTCGCGGATGTGGATGGTGTCAGGGGTGGATGCGACCTCGACGCACTCGTTGCCGTTGCCCTGGCCGCTGTAGCTGCTCTTGGTCCAGGCGACCTCTACGCAGTCGTGGTCTTCGTTGCTGTTGCTGTAGCTGCTCTTGACCCACGCCAGTTCGGTGGAGTTTCCGATGGAGGGCTTGAGGCTCATGTCTCTCCCAGCAGTTTCTCGACGAAGGCCAGAGACTCCCTGGGCGTGAGAGCCTGGGCCCGGATGATCCCATAGCGCAGCTCAAGGACTTGGATCAGCTTCGGGTCCTCGACCGGACGGCTGCCGTATTGGCTCATCGAGTGCCCCACAATCGAGCCGTCCCCGAACTTCAGCAGTTGGATCCGGCCGTCCATGCTTGCGTGGTCATCACGGTTCGTCGGCATTACCTGGATCTCGACGTTCCGCAACTGGCCCACCTCCAACAACCGTTCGAGCTGCCGCTGGTGCACCATTCTCCCCCCGATGGGGCGGCGCAGTGTCACCTCTTCCTGGACGAAGGTGAGCGCGGGCGCCGGGGTGCGATCGAAGATCGAGCGGCGGGTCATGCGGGCGGACACCCGGAGATCGACTTCCTCCGACGTGTAGGCGGGCCGCCTCATCTCGTACAGCGCCCGCATGTGTTCCTCGGTTTGCAGCAGTCCATGGAGGTTGTGGTTTTCGTAGGAGCCGAGCTCGACCGCTTCGTCCTCCCACCGCTTCAGGTCCCTGACCTTCTTCGGATACCGGGCGCTCTCCATGTCCTCCGCCATCGCGGCGATCTTGCCGCCCGCGTTCAGGACTCTGTCCGCCTTGTCCAGGTAGTCCGGGCGCGGGATACGCGCGCCACGCTCAATCTTGTAGACCAGGTCAGCGCTGTACCCCATGGACTTGGCAAAGTCGGGGACGCGCAGGCCAGCAGCTGTCCGCCACAGCTTGAGCTGGCGTCCTACCAACACGACCGACGGCTGGTCGTCGTCACCTGGAGCAAGCGGCCAACTTGAGTCGTCCGATGAGTCGCTTTGCATGACCTCCACCTCCTGGACAGCCAAGACATCCTGTCCAGTCCCTGGACATCACTGAATGTATTGGCGTCACTACTTTTCAGGGTAGGTGTGCGCGACCACGCTGAGTCACGTGAATCAGCAAATTGCCGAACCCAAGCTGCTCTTCCGGATCCAGCTGTCCGCCACGCGCCGGGGCGCACGCCTGGCGCGCCTCCTCGGCACCGAACAACTCCGTTCCTGGGGGCTCCCGTTCGAGGAGCCAGGCCAGGTGATCGCCGAGCTGGCCGCGAACGCCGTCTCGCACGGACACGTTCCCGGTCGGGATTTCCGCCTCGCGTTGGCGGCTGACGCGGACACGCTCTGTATCGGCGTCACGGACGCGCGCGGCGAACGGCTCCCGGCTCAACGGGCTCCGGCGGAGGGTGAGTCGGGCCACGGGCTGCTCATCGTCGGCGCGCTCGCGCACCGCTGGGGCACGGTCCGGGGGCCGTTCCCGTGCAAGACCGTGTGGGCGGAATTCGATCTGCCGATGTGGGACCGACCGGGAGCCGGGGAACCGGGCTCCGGTGAGGCGGGCTGCTCCAACAACTCATAACTGCAGGGGAATAACCCACCAACCGAACCGAACCGCCCGGGTTCGCACACCCGTGTCACCCGGTGGGGTGATCCAGTGGCTCTGGGCTGGATTTCCGGCGGCGTCGCGGTGCAGGCTCGGCGACGAGCAACCCCGAACAAGCAATGGGCCCCCGGCGGGACTGGCATCCCGGTCGAGGGCCTAACCACCTAGGAAGCCAAACCTTCCCGATGGCTATGAAGCAGTTTAATGCGCACCAGTGCCCTTCGTACACGGATCGCCGATCCCCCGTAGGTGTGCAAAAAGTCGTGGAGTTCCAGCGTCCCGGCTACACGATCATCGGCGATCACCTCGCCCAGCACCGTGAGTTGTCCATGACGGCGATCGGTCTCGGCGTGCACATCCTCTCCCTGCCCGAGGGCTCGCGGGTCGACATCCGTACGTTGGCGAACAGGTTCCCGGAGGGACGGCAGCGGATCGCCGCCGGCCTGCGGGAACTGGAGAAGCACGGGTACCTCAAGCGCGTCGCCAAGCGCCTGGAGGACGGGCGGATGGTGACCGTGACGATCAGCTACAACAACCCGGCGGCGACGAAGGAACGGCTGGCCGGGGAGGCGAAGCCGGTCGAGCGGGCGGCGCGCCCGAAGCCCGCACCGGAACGGAAACCGGCCTCACCGCCGCCCCCGCCGCCCCCGCCGCCGCCCCCGCCCTCGCCGCCGCCCTCGCCCCCGACCCCACCTCGGGCCGAGGCCCCACGGCGCCCACCGGCGGCCCGGCCGCCTCTGCCCCGCTCCCGCTCCGCCCAGCACCTCACCACCGCCACCGCGCTCCTCGCCAACCTGCGACGGGACGACGCCCGCCTTCTCCTCCCCGTACGGGACATCGACCGCCTCGCTCCGGGCGTCGCCGCCTGGCTGGAACGCGGGGTGGCCCCGGAGGCCGTCCGAAGAGCGCTGAGCACGGATCTCCCGGACCCCGTCCGGAATTCAGCGGGCCTGATCGCGCACCGCCTCACGGCCCTGCTGCCGCCGCCCCTCCCCGAGACGCCACCGCCTCCGGAGCCCACGGCCCCCGGCCTTGCCCCATTCCAGACCTGCGACGGCTGCGAACGGGCCTTCAGAGCCAGAGAAGCGGGACTCTGTCGGGACTGTCGCCAGGATGGGCAACGGCTGGGCCCGCCTCCCGAGCGGGGTGTGACCTGATGAGTGGAGTGAGGTGCCGTGGGTATCGAGCTCTGCGGGCGTTAGTCGAGAGCTCGCAGAAATGCATCCCGGGCAAGCTGGAGATCACGAGGGAAGGCATCGTCCACGACGTGCCGACGCCGTTGGGGCGGCACGAATTGACGGTTGCCCGGATCAGGCGGCTGTTGGAGAAGCTGACGCCGGAACGCCTGGCGGTCCACTCGGGTACGCCGGACGTCGAGGACGAGGAGATCGGCGTTCTGCGGTGTCCGGAGATCATGGTGATCGCCGAGTCGGACATGGAGTGTGACGGCTCCATCGACCCCCGCACCCTCGTCGCCGCCATCGAAGTCGTCTCCCGCTCCAACCCCGACAACGACTGGGTGGGCAAGGTCCGCGACTACCCCCTGATGGGCATCCCGGTCTACGCGATCTTCGATCCCCGTACCGGCAGCGGCGCCGTCTTCACGGATATCCACTCGACCCCGGACGGCCCGCGGTACGCCGTCCGCAAGGACTTCGTCTACGGGGAGGACGTGACCATCGCCGAGTGGACGATCTCGACGCGGGACCTGCCCCGGTACGCGTAGTCGGGGCAGGCGCACAGGCGCACAGGTGCACGCGCCCTACGCCTCCCGTCCCGCCATCAGACGTTCCACCGACTGTTCCAGGGCGGCGATCCGGTCGGCGAGGCCGGTGGATTCGAGGTCGCGGGCGTCGCGGAGCAGGAGTTCGATCTGGGCGAGTCGGCTGGCGATGTCGGAGAGGGTGGCGTCGTCGTCGGTGGGTGATGACGGTTGCGGTGCCGAAGGGGGAGCGTCCTCGGACGCGTGCGGGGCGGAGCCACGGGGTTCGGTGGGTGCCGTCGGGGCCTCCGTGGAGCTGGGGCCGGTCAGCAGGCGCTTCAACTGGTCGGCTTGGGAGGCGAGTTGGTGGTTCTTGCGGTAGAGGTCGAGGAAGACGTTGACCTTGGTGCGCAGGAGCCAGGGGTCGAAGGGCTTGATGAGGAAGTCGGCGGCGCCGACGGTGTAGCCGCGGTAGGCGTAGTTGGGATCCACGGAGGCGCCGGTGAGCAGGATGATCGGCACGTCCTTCGTCTGGTCCAGCCCCTTGATGTTGGCGGCGGTCTCGAAGCCGTTCATGCCGGGCATCAGGACGTCGATGAGGACGACCGCGAACTCCTCGCGGAGCATGGCCTTGAGGGCCTCCTCGCCGGAGCGGGCGCGGACGACCTTGGAGGTGAGGGAGCTGAGGACCGCTTCGAGGGCGACGAGGTTCTCCTCCATGTCGTCGACGATGAGGATCGGCGCGGTGTCGGGTGCGGTCGGTGTCATGACTGCGGCCCTTCCCTTCCCTCGTCGGAGGTGGGGTGCGGAGGGTCGGCGGCCGGTTCGGCGGTCGGGTCCGGGGCCGGTGCGTCGGCCGGGAGCGGGGTCCCGGGGAGGTCGGCTTCGGCCGGTGGCCTGATCTTCGGGTCGAGCAGGCCGCAGATGACCGACAACAGGCGGTCCACGTCGACCGGTTTGGGGATGTAGTCGTCGGCGCCGCTGTCGATGGCCTTCTCCCGGTCGCCGGGCATGGCCTTGGCGGTGAGGGCGACGATCGGGAGGGCGGCGAAGCGGGGGGTGCTGCGGATGGCCCGGATCATCTCGTAGCCGTCCATCCCCGGCATCATGATGTCCATCAGGACGAGGGAGACATCGGGGGTCCGGTCGAGGACCTCTAGGCCCTCGCGGCCGTCCTCGGCGTACTTGACCTTGATGCCGACCCGGCCGAGGACGTGGGTGAGCGCGAAGACGTTGCGGATGTCGTCGTCCACGATCAGGATCCGCCGGTTGGCGAGCACGCGTCCGGGGCGTCCGCCGAGCCAGTCCTTCAGGCGGGTGGCCTCGGGCCAGGTGACGTCGCCGCCGTCGCCGGGGCGGAGGGCGGAACGCGGGGCGAGGCCCTCCTGGCTCGGGAAGGTGTCGGAGGGGGGCGGAGCGGCGACGGGTGCCGGGTGGGTGCCGTCGGGGACGGTGGGGAGGGCGGGGGCGGCGGGGCCGCTGCCGTCGCTCAGGAGGGCCTCCGCGGTCTCGTCGGGGCGGGCCGACAGGCCGGTGGCCGGTGCGGTGGACGGTCCGGTGTAGCGGGCGGGGACGTAGAGGGTGAAGGTGGAGCCGACGTCCACCTGGCTCTCGGCCTTGATGCGTCCGCCGAGCAGGGCGGCCATGTCGCGGCTGATGGACAGGCCGAGGCCGGTGCCGCCGTATTTGCGGCTGGTGGTGCCGTCGGACTGCTGGAACGCCTCGAAGATCCCGTCGAGTTTCTGCGGGGGGATGCCGATGCCGGTGTCCTTGACGGAGAGGGCGAGGACGGTGTCGGCGGTGCGCAGGGTCTCCTCCTGGAACCGGTCGCACTGGTCGCCGGGGACGCGTTCGACGATGAGCTCCACGCCGCCGGTGGAGGTGAACTTCACCGCGTTGGACAGCAGGTTGCGCAGGATCTGCTGGAGGCGCTGTTCGTCGGAGAAGAGCTCCTCGGGGACGTCGTCGCCGACCCGGACGTCGAAGCTGAGGCCGCGGTCGACGGTGAGCGGGCGGAAGGTGGCGCGGACGTAGTCGAGGAGTTTCTTCAGCGGCAGGGACTTGGGGTGGACGTCCATCCGCCCGGCCTCGATCTTCGACAGGTCGAGGATGTCGTTGATGAGTTGGAGCAGGTCGGAGCCGGCGCGGTGGATGGTGACGGCGAATTCCACCTCCTGCGGGCTGAGGTGGCTCTCGGGGTTGTCCGCGAGCAGGCGGGAGAGGACGAGCAGGGAGTTGAGGGGGGTCCGCAGCTCGTGCGACATGTTGGCCAGGAACTCGGACTTGTACTGCGAGGAGGTGGCGAGGAGTGCGGCCTTCTCCTCCAGCTCGGCGTTGGTGAGTTGGAGCTCGTCGGAGCGCTGGCGGAGTTCGGCGGTCAGCCGCTGGGACTCCGAGAGCAGCGATTCGGTGCGGGAGTTGGCGATGATGGTGTTGACGGAGACGCCGATGGTGTTGACGAACTGGTCGATGAAGGCGAGGTGGACATCGCTGAAGCGGCTGAAGGAGGCCAGTTCGATCACGCCGAGCACCTGGTCCTCGAAGAGGATCGGCAGGATGACGACGCTGGCGGGGGCGGCGGCGCCGAGTCCGGAGCTGATGGTGAGGTAGTCGGCGGGGACGTTCTCGACGAGGATCCGCTTCTTCTCCGTCGCGGCCTGGGTGATCAGGCCCCAGCCGGGGGTGCCCATCCGCATCCGGGGCAGTGACCTGCGGCCCTCGGGGTGGCCGGTGCCGTAGCCGGCGATCAGCTCCAGGCCCTCGCCCGGCAGGGCGCCCGCCTCGGCCAGGAAGAACGCGCCGAACTGCGCGTTCACCAGCGGGGTCAGCTCGCGCAGGATCAGGTCGGCGACTTCGACCAGGTCGCGGTGGCCCTGCATCAGGCCGGCGATGCGGGTCAGGTTGGACTCCAGCCAGTCCTTGGCGCGGGTGGTCTCGCGGAGGTTGGCGACCATGAGGTTGATGTTGTTCTTCAGGGCGGCGACCTCGCCCCGGGCGTCGACGGTGATCGAGCCGGACATGTCGCCCTGGGTGACCGCGTCGGTCACCTCGGCGATCGCCCGCACCTGGGTGGTGAGGTTGAGCGCCAGCTCGTTGACGCTGGTGGTGAGCTGCTTCCAGGTGCCGTAGACGCCCTCGACCCGGGCCTGGCCGCCGAGCTGGCCCTCGCTGCCGACCTCGCGGGCCACCCGGGTCACCTCGGAGGCGAACGAGGACAGGGTGTCGACCATGGTGTTGATGGTGGTCTTGAGTTCCAGGATCTCGCCGCGGGCGTCCACGTCGATCTTCTTGGAGAGGTCGCCGCGGGCCACCGACGTCGCCACCTCGGCGATGTTGCGGACCTGGGAGGTGAGGTTGTCCGCCATGGAGTTGACGTTGTCGGTGAGGTTCTTCCAGACGCCGGAGACGCCGTGGACCTGGGCGCGTCCGCCGAGCCGGCCCTCGGTGCCGACCTCGCGGGCGACCCGGGTGACCTCGTCGGCGAACGCCCGCAGCTGCTTCACCATGGTGTTCACGGTGTCCTTCAGCTCCAGGATCTCGCCGCGGGCGTCCACGTCGATCTTCTTGGTCAGGTCGCCGTTGGCGACGGCGGTGGTCACCTGGGCGATGTTGCGGACCTGCGAAGTGAGGTTCAGCGCCATGAAGTTGACGTTGTCGGTGAGCTCCTTCCAGACCCCGGAGGCGCCCCGGACCTGCGCCTGACCGCCGAGGTTGCCCTCGGTGCCGACCTCGCGGGCGACCCGGGTGACCTCGTCGGCGAAGGCGGAGAGCTGGTCGACCATGGTGTTGATCGTCGACTTGAGTTCCAGGATCTCGCCCTTCGCCTCGACGGTGATCTTCCTGCCGAGGTCGCCCTCGGCGACGGCGGTGGCGACCAGGGCGATGTTGCGGACCTGGGTGGTGAGGTTGTCCGCCATGAAGTTGACGCTCTCGGTGAGGTCCTTCCAGACGCCGGAGACGCCGCGGACCTGGGCGCGTCCGCCGAGCTGGCCCTCGGTGCCGACCTCGCGGGCGACCCGGGTGACCTCGTCGGCGAAGGCGGAGAGCTGGTCGACCATGGTGTTGATCGTCGACTTGAGTTCCAGGATCTCGCCGCGGGCGTCCACGGTGATCTTCTGGCTGAGGTCGCCGTTGGCGACGGCGGTGGTGACCTGGGCGATGTTGCGGACCTGCCAGGTCAGGTTGGACGCCATGGAGTTGACGTTGTCGGTGAGGTCCTTCCAGACGCCGGAGACGCCGCGGACCTGGGCGCGTCCGCCGAGCCGGCCTTCCGTGCCGACCTCGCGGGCGACCCGGGTGACCTCGTCGGCGAACGCCCGCAGCTGGTCGACCATGGTGTTCACGGTGAGCTTGAGTTCCAGCAGCTCGCCGGTGGCCTCGACGGTCACCTGCTGGGTGAGGTCGCCGCGGGCCACCGCGGTGGTCACCACGGCGATGTCCCGGACCTGGGCGGTCAGCCGGGACGCCATGGTGTTGACCGCCTCGGTCACGTGCAGCCAGTCGCCGGAGAGGTCCTGGACCTTGGCGCGTCCGCCGAGCCGGCCCTCGGTGCCGACCTCGCGGGCGACCCGGGTGACCTCGCCGGTGAACAGCGAGAGCTGGTCGACCACGCGGTTGACGCAGCTGCCCAGGCGGCGCAGGTCGCCGCGGAGCTGGCGGCTGCCGTCGTGCAGATCGACATGGCGGGTCAGGTCGCCGTCGGCGATCGAGTCCAGCACCCGGGTGGCCTTGGCGACCGGGGTGACCAGCGCTTCCAGGACGGCGTTGGCGGCCTCGACGTTGGTGGACCAGCCGCCCTGGCCGGGGCTGGCGCTGATCCGCTCGTCCAGCCGGCCCTGGCGGATGACCTCGTGGCGCAGCCGCTGGAGTTCGGTGGCGAGGTGGGCGTTGCGGGCGACGATCTGGGCGAAGACGTCGGTCATGTCGGCCAGCACGCCGTCGGCCGGGGGATCGCCCGGGGCGTGTCCGGTCCGGGCTGCGAAGTCGCCGTCCCGTAGGGCGTTCATGGCGGCCAGCAGGGGGCGCAGCTCACTGGTGCGCACCCACGGGCCGTCGGGGCGGGGGTCCGGCGGGGACGCCGCGGACTCGGGCCGGGGCGGGTCGGGCGTCATGGCACACCATCCCCCCAGTGATCGAGACCGAACTCGTAGCGAACGGATGGCGAGCCGGCCGGCCGGTGCAGGGCCGTCCGGCTCGTCCGGGGGGCGCTCCGGAGCCGGATCCGCTGGCGCCCCGACGGGTTCCGGAGGAGGTCCGGAACTGATCGTATTGGTCAGATATGTCATAGTATAAAGCGCCCGTAATGAGACGCTTTGCCCAGGTTCTTCAGGGGGCGCAGTGACCACGCTGTCCCCGCGGACGACGACGCCGCACGAGACCGAAACGGTCTCCCGCACCGGATTGCCGGCGAACCAGCTGGCCGCCTCCGGCGCCCGTCGCTTCGTGCGCACGCTGCTGACCGAGCGGGCCGCCGCCCCCGACGCCGCCCCCGGCGCCGCGGCGATCAGCCAGGAACTCATCGACCAGGCCGTCCTCCTCGTCAGCGAACTGGTCACCAACGCCGTGATGTACGCGGGCACCGACATCGACGTGACCTGCCGGCTGGAGTACGGGCGCAAGCCGGCCGGCGCCGCCCGCGGCGAGGCCCGCGGGGGCGGCTCCGCGCCGCCGGGCCCGGCCACCGTCGCCGTCGTCCTGGAGGTCTCCGACCGGCACCCCTCGCGGGTGGTGCGCGGCGGGGTGGACGCCCGCAGCGGCGAGCCCGGCTACGGCCTCCAACTGGTCAGCGCGCTTGCCGAGTCCTGGGGTGTGACGTACCGCAAGGCGACCAAGACGGTCTGGTTCCGCCTGGAGGCCACCGAGGGCGAGACGGCCGCGCCGCGCGGGCCCGCCCGGCACCCGCACGGGGCCGCGACCCCGGTCCGGGTGCCGGGCGGGCACGACGGCCCGCCGCACGGCGACGCCGCCGAGTGGGCCGACCGCGGCGGCCCGTCGTTCCTCGCCGAGACCAGCGAGCTGCTGGCCGGCCAGCTGGACCAGGACATGGTCACCGCGCTCGCCGCCCAGCTGCTGGTGCCCCGCCTCGCCGACTGGTGCGCGATCTGGCTGAGCGTCGAGGGCGGCGGGATGGAGCTCTCCCGGGTCTGGCACGTCGACGAGCGGCGGATCGGGCCGCTCCGCACCGACCTGGTGCGCGATCCGCCCACCGACATCGTCCGCCCCGGCGGCACCGCCTGGCCCTGGCCGGAATGCGCCGGCGCGTCCTCGGCGGGCGGGTCGTCACTGGCTTTCCCCCTGGTGGCGCGCGGTGAACTCCAGGGAGTCCTGCTGCTGGGCCGGGCGGGCCGGCTGAAGATGACCGACACCGTCGTCCGCATGGTGGAGGACGTCGCCCGGCGGGTCGCCCAGGCCGTGCACACCGCCCGCCAGTACACCCGCCAGACCACCATCAGCCTGGCGCTCCAGCGCCGTCAGCTGCCCGCTTCGCTGGCCAGCATCCCCGGCGTGGACACCGCGATCGTCTACGAACCGCACGGCGAGGGGCAGACCGTCGGCGGCGACTTCTACGACATCTTCCCGATGGGCGAGTGCCGCTGGTGCTTCCTGCTGGGGGACGTCCAGGGCAAGGACCCCGAGGCGATGTCGGTGACCGGACTGGCCCGCCACCTGGTGCGCCTGCTGGCCCGTGAGGGCCACGGCGTCGAATCGGTCCTCGGGCGGTTGAACCTGGCCATGGCCGAGGAGAGCGCGGAGGCGGTGGAGCTCGGCGGTGAACAGGCCAGCTCCCGCTTTCTGAGCCTGCTGTACGGGGAGCTGGCCGTCGATCCGGGCGTCCCCGGGACCCGTTGCACCGTCGCCAGCGCCGGGCACCCGCCGCCGCTCCACATGTTCACCGACGGCGCGGTGGAGCCGGCCGCCGACCCGCAGATGCTGCTGGGCATCGACGAGGGCACCGAGTACCACGCCAGCACCTTCACCCTCGCCCCCGGCGAGACGCTGCTGTGCGTCACCGACGGGGTCACCGAACGCCGCTGCGGCAACTGGCAGTTGGACGACAACGACGGGCTGATCGAGGTCCTGCGGGACGGCCTCGGGCTGGGCGCCAAGGCGCTCGCGGAACACATCCGGCGGGCCGCGCACGACTTCGGCACCGGTCCGGTCGAGGACGACCTCTCGGTCCTCGTCCTCCAGACGGTGGCCCCGAAGCCGGCGCCGGTGGTGTAGCCGCCGCGCCCGCACGGGTGACGCGGGGGGCGCGGGGGCGCGGGGGGTGCGGGGGGTGCGCGGCGCCGCGCGCTGGGCGTGTTCCCGGCCGTTTCCGCCGCTGAGAGGAAAAGAACACGCCATGGAGGCGTGACATACCGCCTGGTACGCATCGGCAATCGCAGCACCACTACCCGCCCGTAACAAAGCGGAGGCAACCCGGTGCTCAGCACGATGCAGGACGTACCGCTCACGGTCTCGCGAATCCTCACCCATGGATCCACGGTCCATGGAAAGTCGCAGGTCATCACCTGGACCGGCGAGGCCGAGCCGCACCGCCGCACCTTCGCCGAGATCGGCCGCCGGGCCGCCCAGCTCGCGCACGCGCTCCGCGACACCCTCGGGGTGGCCGCCGAGGAGCGGGTCGGAACCCTCATGTGCAGCAGTGGGGGTAAAACACTCGGCCTGTGACCTGGGAAAACGCGACAAGGCGCCCCCGACGGAGTTCCCTCCGTCGGGGGCATTGACTCACGTCAGTGCATCTAAAGGGGCACCACCGCCGGGCGTGATCTGCGCCCAGAAATACGGCGCCCCCGCCGGGAGAGATCCCGACGGGGGCGCCGCTGCCGTACGTGGCGGTCAGCGGCGAGCCCCCCCGCCAGCCTTGATGCGGTCATGCGAAAGCCCCGCCGCTCCGACGACATGGAGTGGCGGGGCTCGGCCGACTGATTGGAACCATCAGTCTTGGGACTTGGCGAAGGCAACCAACCCGGCGAAGGCATCGGCGGTCAGAGTCAGGTGCGGGCCGTCCGGGTTCTTGCTGTCCCGGACCCACACTTCACCCGTGGCCGCCGCGTGCTTTGGGGCCCATTCGATGCAGGATCCACCGTTGCTACCGCTGTAGGAGGACTTGATCCAGTTGAGGGGTTCGGTCGTCACGGGGTGCCCTTTCGTGCCTGCTCAATCATGGCAACGGAATCCGCTTGAGAGAGCGCTTCGGTCTGTAGCTGATGGTAGGCCCTCACCAGGGGCAACACAGTGGCGAGTTCGCGGTCTAGGTGTCCTTGAGTTTGCGACTCGACGTAGGAAACCGCAGACCGGTCCGCCAGCGTGAGCAGGTGCACCAGCCGGCGGAACGGCTGTCGCTCCCCCATGGTGAACGGGGCTACCTGTAGCGACGTGTTTGGCTGCTCGGCGAACTCGATCAGATGGGCCAACTGGCTCCCCATGACTGCGGGGCCTCCGACCGGCCTTCGGATGCAGCTCTCATCCAGGACCACAATCACCAACGGGGCCTGGGGGCGGACAAGCGCTGATTGCCGCTTTATCAAGAAGTCCACCCGTTCGGCAGCCTGCTCAGCAGTGAGGTCCCCTCTCTGTACGTTGACCGCCTCCAGAGCTTCCGCGTACTCCCGAGTCTGAAGCGGGCCGGGGATCACACCCATTTCAAAGAGCCGGATCTCTGCGGCCTGGCCCTCGTGCCTGACGTACTCCGGGAACCCTTCCAACAGGCTGCCGTGCCTGATCTCGCGCCACTCACGCTCGAACAGGTCACCGGTCCCAAGGGCCTTGTCGGCTCCAATCGCGAACTGTTGAGTTGGTGGCCTCCGACCAGTTTCTACGGCCGAAACATGCGCCCCCGTGCACCCGATACGCTCCCCCAACTCATCCTGCGTCCAGCCGTGTTCGTCCCGTAACCTGCGCAAACGATCCCCGAAACGGGCACCGGGTGACGCTTCGGGGTCCAGCTCCTTGCGGTTCACCGTGATCGACCTCAACTCAGCAATCAGGTTTCCCTAGTTGATGGGTGTGCCGACTGTAGTCCACTCTGAACCTCCCCGGTAGCGCCCCCGCTACGGAGAGGAGCCGATCCATGCTCGGAGGCTCTCCCCTGGTCCCCAGGGAAGGCGACGACAGGCACGTCTGGTTCAACAAGTGGGCCATCTTGCCCCCTGGCGTCCCACGTGGACCCTATAGGCCCCCAACATGCTCCATCCCGCGGGTTGTTGAGGCGGATCTTCGCAAGTTGGTGGACCATGTCTGAAACCTCCGAGTGCAGCGAAGCACCGATCCGGTCGGCGCTTAACTTCCCCCCTTGCCGCTGCGGCGGCGCGTCGTGTCCTGACTCGGCGCCGGCCGACGAGAAGCAGCACCAGGACCACGACTCGCCCACGCTGCGCTCGCTACGGGCCCGTGTGCGTGAGGGAAATGCCCGAAGGAGGTACGGACGGTGAGAGTCTTGACCGGCCACGGCACGCACCGAGCCCCCCGTATGACCTGCACCCAAGGATCCGTAGATGCGTCACTGACGCGACTACGCGAGGCACTTGCGGCCGTGCGGTTGCACCTGCCCGAACTGACCGTGACCGCCGACCATGACCGCGTTGTATTGGGGACGGTTGACCCCGATACCACTCAACGCATCGCCAAAGCGCTGGAAAAGAGTCAAAAGCGTTGGCGCTGGTGGTTCTCCATCGACGGGTGGGTTGTCGGCGCGGGGTTTGCGTTCATCGTGTCTGGCGTCATTCTGTTCGTAATCGGGTCCATTGGGTGGTAGCTGCCCCGGCCCTCATCTCGTGTGCCGGGGGTGCGGGGGCGCAACGTGGACGAGGGAATTCGTCCTACTGCTCACGCCTCAGCACACCGGGATAAATGGTGTGGGGCATCACGGGTGCTGGTCATGCAGCCGCAGAGGGTTTTTCTGCCAGGCATCCCCGTCGTGTAAAGGGGGCCATGACTGGGACACCCCCCTTATCCCTAGTAAACATCTTCCCCCGGTCTGAGAGGCTCGCGGTGTATCAGGAGATTGAGCCGGTAGATGCGTCGTTCTTTCGCGATGAAAAACGCGAAGAGGCAGTAGCCGCAGGACTGGATCTGGTCAACGCGTTTCGCCGCCTGGGTGTGGATCTTTCGGATATCCAGATCCGAAACGAGTGCATCACATGCGATGAGTCGTATTCGATGGACCTCGGACGCGTCAGGGTCGAAGAAGCCCGGGAAATGGTGCAGACCATTAACCATAAAATCGACGTCTTGTTGGCAATCCAGCGACATTGGACGGCCAGAAACGCGCAGGCCGCCGAGATAGACGACCAGTAGGGCGCCTCATGAGTAATCCGGCCATCACCACCTCGGTCTACGTCACTCCTGCCGGCAAGAGTTACCACACCGTCAACGATTGCGCTGAAATGGGTAAACACACCACGCAGCGCGTAGAAGTCTGGTCGCTGAAAAAGGCGCTGGCCTACCACAGACGGCCGTGCCGCTTGTGTCCCACAGTAGACCCCCGGTAGCACTACCGGGTGCGCTCCTCACGGTGGGCCCTAAAACCCCCTCGGCCCCGGTCCTGCGCATCAGTGGACACAGGGGGGAGCGCAAAACGCCGCCTCGGGGCTGGGTGCTCCCGAGGCGGCGCTAAACTCCCGCCCCGCGATTCCAGACATGTTCGGTTTCCCGGGGCGGGGTACCAACTAGGAAAGGATGGCTGCGTCCGCAGCCATCAATGAATGTCCGCGTGCCATCAAGAATTGCCCTCACTGCAACTTGTGCACAAGAGACCAGCCGAAGCGCCCATACAAAGACTCGAAGGTGAATGAGGCCGGCCATAGTGGGGTAACGCGCGCAGGTTGATGCGTCGTAGATGGCGAATAACACCCTTTAGGCTCCGTCCCCTGTTAACGACAATCGACATTCCCCCGAGTCGCGAGTCTCGGCGGGGGGCGGGTAAGACCCCGGTTGGCTATTTCCACGGACAGCGACAGTCGGCCGGGTCAGCAAGTGCACGACAGTTCGAGGAAACCGCCTCGTACTGGTCATCTTTGAGGAGGCACAGCACGTGACGCTCAAGGAAGCACTACAGCGGACGGTCATCGTCAGGGGCGACGAGGAGAACTCGCAGGGTGAAGCTGGCGATGGCTCAGACGGTCAGGAGGGGAACCCTAGCCAGGGGTGCGGCGACAACTAGGCGCCGTAGCACGGTGATCGACTAGTACGAGCGGCCCCGCGCTGGAAGACTGGCGCGGGGCCGTTCGCGTTCGGAACTATGAGGGAGAACCGTGGCAAGAAGGATGATGTCGGGCACCGGTCGTGTGACGATCTTCCCCCTGCTTCATTTCTGGCCGGACGTGGTCGGGGCTGTCGCATACACGACCACCGGCCAGTTCGGCATTGATGCCGTGGTGGGGTACCTCGCTGTCCCGGAGGTGCCGGACGTGCACCTCATGGACGTGGCGGCGCGCCACAGCCCACACCCAACTGAGTGGGTGCTGTGCACCGGATGGAGTAGCCGCGTGGTCCTGAAACCGGGATCGGTGGAACTCCGGGACGCGGAATGGGAACTGGAGGTGGACGGGAGTAGCCAGCCCGCCAAAATGATCTATGGCCATGAGGGACTGCACGTTGGCCGGCTGACAATCAAGGATCCCGAGAAGTCGGACAGCGCAGCAGCAGGGCAGGACTACACATTGGCGCTGGCCCGGCAGGTCCTCAGCCATCGAGGCATTGCACCAGCCGACGCCTAGCACGTAGGGCTAGCCGCCAGTGGCGACCGGCAACAACCGTCGCGGTGCTACCAGGCGGCAGGCGCCACGGTTAGAGCTGGATACGGCAAAAGCGGCCCGCCCTGATGCATCGGGGCGGGCCGCTAATTGCTGAGGAGACGCGAGTTCACCGGGTGGCGGTGGCTTGCCAGACGGTCATGAACAAGCCGACGACGCCGACCAGCGCGGCGATGCTGGGTAGGGGCCAGCGGCGGCGTTCGACGGCGTCGAGGCGGGTGTCGAGGTCGGCGAGGCGCCGGTCGGTCTGGTCGGAGCGTTGGACGACGAGGGCGAGGGCACCGTCGACGCGGGCGAACCCTGCCTCGACGGCTCCCCGAAGTCGTTCGAGTTCGAGGGCGACGTCGCCGGGGTCATGGTCGGTCACGCGCCGCCCCCGGTGCCGTCGGTGCGGCCGGGCGGTGCGCTGCGGAGCCAGCCGGGGAGTAGGGCCTGCACGCCTGGCAGTGCCATCACGCGGGCCAGGCCGCCGGCGACGGCGAGGGAGCCGGCGACCCACGGCAGGGATGCGGGGATGCCGGAGGCGTCGACGATGGCCGGGAGCAGGACGGCGAGGGCGACGGTGGTCTGCACGACGGTGGTGACGCGCGGGAGTGCGCGGCGCCGCGCGCTGGGCGTGTTCCCGGCCGTTTCCGCCGCTGAGAGGAAAAGAACACGCCATGGAGGCGTGACATACCGCCTGGTACGCATCGACAATCGCAGCACCACTACCCGCCCGTAACAAAGCGGAGGCAACCCGGTGCTCAGCACGATGCAGGACGTACCGCTCACGGTCTCGCGAATCCTCACCCATGGATCCACGGTCCATGGAAAGTCGCAGGTCATCACCTGGACCGGCGAGGCCGAGCCGCACCGCCGCACCTTCGCCGAGATCGGCCGCCGGGCCGCCCAGCTCGCGCACGCGCTCCGCGACACCCTCGGGGTGGCCGCCGAGGAGCGGGTCGGAACCCTCATGTGGAACAACAGCGAACACATGGAGGCGTACCTGGGCATCCCGTCCATGGGGGCGGTGCTGCACACCCTCAACCTGCGCCTCCCGGCCGAACAGCTCGCCTGGATCGTCAACCACGCCGAGGACCGGGTGGTGCTCGTCAACGGCACCCTGATCCCGCTGCTGGCGCCCCTGCTGCCGCAACTGCCCACGGTGGCGCACGTGGTCGTCGTCGGCCCCGGCGACCGCACCCCGCTGGCCGACGCCCACGCCCAGGTCCACGACTACGAGGAACTGCTCGCCGGGCGCGCGGAACGCTACGACTGGCCGGAGATCGACGAGCGGGAGGCCGCAGCGCTCTGCTACACCTCCGGCACGACCGGCGAGCCCAAGGGCGTGCTCTACAGCCACCGTTCGCTCTACCTCCACTCGCTCCAGGTCAACACCGCGGAGGCGTTCGCCCTCGGCTCCCGCGACATCGCGCTGCCGGTGGTGCCGATGTTCCACGTCAACGCCTGGGGACTGCCGCACGCGGCGTTCATGGCCGGCGCGTCGCTGCTGATGCCGGACCGCTTCCTGCAGCCGGCGCCGCTCGCCGAGATGATCGAGACGATCCGGCCGACCATAGGAGCCGCGGTACCGACCATCTGGCAGGGCCTGCTGGCCGAACTCGACGCCCACAAGCGGGACGTGGCCTGCCTGCACACCGTCGTCATCGGCGGCTCGGCCTGCCCGCCGGCCCTGATGCGGGGCTTCCAGGAGCGGCACGGGATCCGCGTGGTGCACGCCTGGGGGATGACCGAGACCTCGCCGCTGGGCTGCGTCTCCCACCCGCCGGCCGGGGTGGACGACGAGGAGGAGTGGGCCTACCGCGCCACCCAGGGCCGCTTCCCGGCCTCCGTCGAGGCCCGGCTGATCGGCCCGGACGGTGAGGAACTGCCCTGGGACGGCACCGCGGCGGGCGAGCTGGAGGTGCGCGGCCCGTGGATCGCGGGCGCCTACTACGGCGGCGCTCAGGGCGCGGTGCTGCGCCCGGAGGACAAGTTCAGCCCCGACGGCTGGCTGCGCACCGGCGACGTGGGCACGATCACGCCGGACGGCTATCTGACCCTGACCGACCGGGCCAAGGACGTCATCAAGTCGGGCGGCGAGTGGATCTCGTCGGTCGAGCTGGAGAACCACCTGATGGCCCACCCGGGCGTCGCCGAGGCCGCGGTGGTGGCCGTGCCGGACGAGAAGTGGGGCGAACGGCCGCTGGCCACCGTGGTGTTGACCGACGGATCGGCGATCACCTACGAGGAGCTGCGGGCGTTCCTCGGCGAGCGGATCGCGCGCTGGCAGCTGCCGGAGCGGTGGGCGGTGATCCCGTCGGTGCCGAAGACGAGTGTCGGCAAGTTCGACAAGAAGGTGCTGCGGCGCCAGTACGCGGACGGCGAGCTGGACGTGACGCTGCTGAGCTGACCCCGAGGGGTGGGCCCGCCCTCGGGCCCACCCTCAGTTCGTCCCGATCTTCGCCAGCAGGTCCACGATCCGGCCCTGCACCTCGGCGCTGGTGGAGCGCTCCGCCAGGAAGAGCACGCTCTCCCCGGAGGCGAGCCCCGGCAGCTGGGTCGGATCCAGGTCGGCGGCGGTGTAGACGACCAGCGGGGTGCGGTCCAGCAGCCCGTTGGCGCGCAGCCAGTCCACGATGCCGGCCCGGCGGCGCCGCACCTGCATCAGGTCCATCACGACGAGGTTGGGCCGCAGCTGCGTCGCGAGGGCGACCGCGTCGGTGTCCGCCCCGGCCCGGCCCACCTGCATGCCGCGCCGCTCCAGCGAAGCGGTCAGCGCGCCCGCGACGGCGTCGTTCTGCTCGATGAGCAGCACCCGCGGCGGCTGGTCCTCGCCGTCCCGCGGCGCGAGCGCCTTGAGCAGCACGGCCGGATCGGCGCCGTACGCGGCCTCCCGTGTCGCCTGCCCCAGCCCGGCGGTGACCAGCACGGGCACCTCGGCGGCGCCGGCGGCCTGGCGCAGCGACTGGAGCGCGGTGCGGGTGATCGGGCCGGTCAGCGGGTCCACGAAGAGCGCCGCCGGATACGCGGCGATCTGCGCGTCCACCTCCTCGCGGGAGTTGACGATCACCGGGCGGTAGCCGCGGTCGCTGAGCGCCTGCTGGGTGGCGACGTCGGGCGCCGGCCAGACCAGCAGCCGGCGCGGGTTGTCCAGCGGCTCCGGCGGCAACTCGTCGTCCATCGGCGGCCGCTGACGCTCCATCACCTCGATCGCGCCGTTCGGCCCGTCCAGCGGCTCGGGCCCCTCGCTGCCCTCGTCGGGCGCGGAGACGGCGAACGTCCGGCCCTCGCCGGCGTCCATGAGGTGCGGCTGCGGGCCCGGCTGTTTGGTCCGGGCGGGCGGCTGCGGCCCGGCGGCCTGCGGCGGCAGGGCACCGGACGCCGCGGCCTCGGCGGCGGTGCCGCGCTCGCCCTCCGGCGGGGGCGCGGCGAGCTTGCGGCGGCGGCCCGAGCCCGTGGCGGTGCCGCCCGGCGGCGTGGCGGTGCCGCCCTGGGCGGGGATGCCCGGCTGCGGCGCCGGACGCTTCGGGTCGGCCAACTGCTGGGCGAACGGCACCCCCTGGCCGAGCGTGCGCACGCTGAACGCCCGCCCGGCGGTGTGCCCGTCGTCCTCGGCGGGCGGCAGCGGCTGCCGGGTCTGCGGGGGCACGGCGACGCCCTGCGGCGGCACCGGCCCGCCCTGCGCGGGGCCGGCGGCCGGGCCGGCCGCGGTCTCCTCGGTGGCGCTGGGCCGGCCCCGGCGGCGGCCGGTGGGCGTGGCCGGGGCGGCGGCGCCGGCGATCCCGGGCGCGCTGCCGGTGGCCGTGCCGGTCGCCGCGGCCGGCACGTCCTGATCCGTCGGCCCGGCCGGCTGGGCGACCAGGCCCTCGGGGCCCGCGACGAACGTGCCGGACGCCTCGGCATCGGCCATCGCCGCGGCCGCGCGCTCCTCGGCGGCGGCCCGCCGGGCGCGCCGCCGACCGGTCGGCTCGCCGCCCCAAGTGCCTTGCGCCTCGGGGGAGTCGGGCGTCTCGGCCGGCTGTCCGGCCGGGGGCTCGGGGGTCGGCTCGGGGCCGGTGGCCACCGGACGGCGCGCCCGGCGCCGCCCCGTACCGGCCGCGTCCTGCGATCCGCCCTCCGGCGCGACGGGCATCCCGCCGGCGATCGCGGGCAGCGCCGGCTGCGCGGTCGGCGGCTGCGGCGCCCGGTCCGCCGCGGCGGGCGGCAGCGCGAACGCCGAGCGCGGAGCGGCCGGCGGCTGGGCGGCGGCACCGGCCCCGTCCGGCTCGGCGGCCCGCTCGGGCGCCTCGGCCAGCGCCCGCCGGGCCCGCCGGCCACCGGCCGGCACCGGACCTTGCGCACGCGCCGCGAGCTGCTGTCCCTGCGGCGGCCCCGCCTGCTGTCCCTGGGGCTGGCCCTGGGCCTGGCCCTGTGGCGGCACCGGCCCGAGCGCCGGGCTCACCGCGGGCGTCAGACCGTGCGCCGGAGTGCCGGCCGGAGCCCCGTCACCGGCTCCGGACGGCAGCGCGGGCAGCGCCGAGCCCTCCGGCGCCGGCCGCGCCCGGCGACGGCCGCTCGGCGGCGCCGCCTCGGCGTCCGCCGGCAGCCCCGCGCCCTGGGTGCCGTCCGCCGCGACGGCCGGCGCCGCGCCCGAGTGCCGGGCCCGCCGTCGGCCGGTCGGCTGCGCGCCGGCCGTACCGCTCTTCGCCTCCGCACCCGAGGCGGTCTCCGCCGCGCCGGGCCGCCCGCCGCCGTCCGTCCCCGGACCGCCCGCGGCGGCGCCGTCCCCGTCGGACTTCGCCTCGCCGTCCGGGGTCTTGTCCTCCTCGGCCGCCGGCTCCTCGGGCGCCGGCTCCGGTTCGTCGATTAGCACCGGGAGTTCCAGCACGTACGCGCTGCCGGTCGCGCCGGAACCGCCCGGCACCGCATGCGTCTGGATCAACCCGTCGTGCATCCGCACGATCCCGCGGACGATCGGCCCGTGCACCGGATCGCCGCCGCCGAACGGCCCGCGCACCTCGATGCGCACCACCTCGCCGCGCTTGGCCGCGGCCACCACGATCGTCGAGTCGCCGGGCACCGGACGCCCGCCCGGCCCGGCGGTGCCGTCACCGGCGACCTGCCGGCCGGTGGAGTCCACCCCGGCGACGTCCGCGATCAGGTGCGACAGCGCCTGCGCCAGCCGCTCCGCGTCGACCAGGGCCGCTATCGGCGGCGCGTGCACCGCGAACTGCGCCCGGCCCGGCCCGATCAGCTCGACCGCGCCCTCCACACCGGCCGCCACCACCTTGTCCAGCGACACCTTGGTGCGGTTGAGCTTCTCCTTGCCGGAGTCCAGCCGCTGGTAGCTGAGCACGTTGTCGACCAGCGTCGTCATCCGGGCGTGGCCGGCCGCGAGGTGGTGCAGGATCTGGTTCGCCTCGGGCCACAACTGGCCCGCCGGGTCGGAGGCCAGGGCGCCCAGTTCGCCGCTCAGCTCCGTGAGCGGCCCGCGCAGCGACTGCCCCAGGACGGCCAGCAGCTGGGTGTGCCGGGCCTCCAGCGCGTCGTACGGCCGCCGGTCGGTGAACGTCATCACCGCGCCCACCAACTGGTCGCCGTCCCGCACCGGCGCCGTGGTCAGATCGACGGCGACCGAGCGGCCGTCCTTGGACCACAGCACCTGCCCGCGCACCCGGTGCTTGCGGCCGGACTTGAGGGTGTCGGCGAGCGGGGTGTCCTCCCAGGGCAGCGCCGAGCCGTCCGGCCGCGAGTGGTGGATCAGCGGGTGCAGCTCCTTGCCGCCCAACTCGCTCGCCCGGTACCCGAGGATCTGCGCCGCGGACGGGTTGACGAGGACCACCCGGCCCTCGGAGTCGACGCCGACCACGCCCTCCGCCGCGGCCCGCAGGATCATCTCCGTCTGCCGCTGCTGGCGCGCCAGCTCGGTCTCGGTGTCCACCGTCCCGGTCAGATCGCGCACCACGAGCATCAGCAGCTCGTCGCCGGTGTAGCCGCGGTGGTCGGCGTAGGCGGCCTCGAAGGCGGACTCGTACGGGGTGCGGCCGTCCTCCAGATTGGCGCTGGTCACCTCGACCAGCAGCTCGTTGCCGTCGGTGCGCCGCGCGATCATCCGCGTCGGCTTCGTCCGGCCCTCGACCTCCTCGTCGCGGCGCCGCATGGAACCGGGGATCCGCTTGGAGTCGAAGGTCGGCAACAGGTCGAGCAGACCCCGGCCGACCAGGGCCGTGCCCGGGGCCTGGAACATCTCCAGGGCGATGGCGTTGGCGTTGACGACGGTGCCGTTGCAGTTGACGAGCAACAACGCGTCGGGGAGGGCGTCCAGTATGGCTGCGAGGCGAGCAGCGCCTCGGGATGGCCTGCTGCTCACGAGACGCTTCCTCCCTGTTACCGCACCTTGCCGACCCACCATGGCGGACCGCTGGGATGGAGTCTACGGGCACATGCCGGGGACGCGGAGGCGGATGACGCCCCGGCAATGCCGCGGCCCGACGCGACTCACCGCACGCCCGACATGTGCCCACTCGTCCTGACCTGGCGCGCTACTCCGGCACGAACCGGGTCAGGAAACGGTCTTGGGGAGCATGGGTTCGAAGCGGCCCCAGCGTTCGATCTCACACCCGTTGGTGCGCCGGAAGTCCGCGTTGACCTGGCGCCCGGACCAGGTCCCGGTGACGTGTGCCTGCGCCGGACCGCCGTACATCATCGTGCACTGCGCGCCCTGCGGCACGGGGGCGAACAGGTCCTTGCCCCACCGCGTCATCCGGTCCAGCCGGTCGCAGGCGTGCCGGGCGTCGAAGTGGCTCCCGCCGCGCGGGTGGCAGTACAGCTCGAACCTGCCGTCCGTCCGGCCCGCACCGGAGTGGCGGACGGTGATCGTGAGGTGGTCCCCGCGCCGCCCGGCCGGCCGGTGCGCGGCGGCATCGGGCGCCAGGTGGCCCAGGTACGGCAGGACGTCGTGGTGGTACGGCAGCGGGAGCGGGGCGGCCGAGGCGGACGGCGCCGCGACGAGCGCGGGGACCGCGCACAGGGCGGCCGCGGCGGCGGCGAACAGCGACAGCGACCGGGACGGGATCCGGCGACGGGACATCACGGACTCCTGGGGGCGAGTGCGGGCGGTGGGGCCCGGACGGGACGGACGGCGGTACGCGATCCGTACACACCGGGGGCGCACCACACATGAGCATCGGTGCCGCCCGCCTCTTTAACGCGTCGCCGCGCCCGACGTTGCGCCGCAGGAACGTCTTTGCCGGGTAGGCCGCGGGCCTAGTACCGTAGGGGGCGATTGGTGACAGGCCCTGGAGCTGTGTCATCATCTGTCCACGCCACATCGCGTTCGCGCGTGTGAGGTGTGTGGAGGCGTCGCCTAGTCCGGTCTATGGCGCCGCACTGCTAATGCGGTTTGGGTTTTAACGCCCATCGAGGGTTCAAATCCCTCCGCCTCCGCTCATGCGTAACACCCGGGCCCGGTCATCACGACCGGGCCCGATCTGTTTCCCGGCGGCCACGGCGGCCACGACCGCCACGGCCCACCCCGGCCGGCCCTGGCCGCCTCGCTCCCTCCCCGTGGCCCGGCCTCTCCTCCTCTCCTCTCCCCCTCCGCCGTCCTACGCTGATCGCCATGCCCCTGCCGAGGTCGACGCCGCCGCCCCGGTCCGCGTCCGAGAGGCGCGGCCCCGCTCCCCGCCGCATCGTGATGCTGGCCTTCGAGGGCGCCCGACTGCTCGACGTCACCGGCCCGTTGGAGGTCTTCAGCGCCGCCGCCCGCCTCGGTGGCCGCTACGAGATCCACATCTGTTCGCCCGACGGCCGGTCCGTCACCACCGCCTCGGGCACCCGCCTGGCGGTCGACGCGGCGGTGCCGGACACCGCCGGCCCCGTGGACACCGTCCTCGTCCCCGGGGCCGAGGAACTCACCCAGGGCCGATTCCCGCCCGGCCTGCTGGACTCCGTCCGCGCCCTCGCCGGCCGCTCCCGCCGGGTCGCGTCCGTCTGCTCCGGGACGTTCGCCCTGGCCGCGGCCGGGCTGCTGGACGGGCGGCGGGCCACCACCCACTGGCGCCACACCGCCACCCTCGCGGCCCGCCACCCCACCCTCACCGTCGACCCGGACGCCCTCTACGTCCGGGACGGCGACCTCTTCACCTCCGCCGGGGTCTCCGCCGGCATCGACCTCGCGCTGGCCCTCGTGGAGGCCGACGAGGGCCCCGACCTGGCCCGTGAGGTCGCCCGCGACCTGGTGGTCTTCATGCAGCGGCCGGGCGGCCAGTCACAGTTCTCGGTGCCCGCCCGCACACCGCGGCCCCGCCACGACGCGCTGCGCGCCCTCCTGGACGCGATCGCCACCGACCCGGCCGCCGACCACTCCAACACCGCGCTGGCCGCCCGCGCCGGCCTCAGCCCCCGCCATCTGACCCGGCTCTTCCGCGAGCACCTGGGCACCACCCCGGCCGGCCATGTCGAGGCGGTGCGCCTGGAGGCCGCCCAGACCTTCCTCGCGAACGGCGAGACGGTCACCGTCACCGCCCGCCGGACCGGCGTCGGCAGCGACGAGTCCCTCCGCCGTCTCTTCCTCCGCCACCTGGGCGTGACCCCCTCCGCCTACCGCTCCCGCTTCCACACCACCGCCCGCTGACACGGCCGGCGGGCCCGCCCGCATGTCCCTATCCGTGGGCTCCCTGGCCCGTACGCACCGGGCGCCGGCCACCCCCACCGGGCGACGCTTCCCCCATGAACACCAACACCACCGCCTCCGCCCCCACTGCCCCGTCTGCCTCCTCCACCCCCTCCACCCCCTCCACCATGTCGTCCCGTGCCCGCGCTCTCGCCCTTGCCGGGATCCCGGTCCCGGACAGCCGGCTGGCCCGCGAGGCCACCGAACTGGTCCGCGACCTCACCGACGACCTGATCTACCACCACTCCCACCGGGTCTACCTCTTCGGCGCCCACCACGGCCTCCGCCACAACCTGGCCTTCGACCCCGAGCTGCTCTACGTGGGCGCCCTCTTCCACGACCTGGGCCTCACCGAGAAGTTCCGCACCTCCCAGCAGCGCTTCGAACTCGACGGCGCCGACGAGGCCCGCGCCTTCCTGATCGCGCGCGGCATCCCCGAGGACCGCGCCCGCCTCGTCTGGGAGGGCATCGCCCTGCACACCACCCCGGAGATCCCGCACCACATGGCCCCCGAGGTGGCCCTCGTCACGGCCGGCGTCGAACTCGACGTCCTCGGCATCGGCTACGACACCCTGCCCCCGGAAACCCGCGAGGCGGTCGTCGCCGCCCACCCGCGCCCCGACTTCAAGCGCCACATCCTCCGCGCCTTCCACACCGGGCTGGCCCACCGCCCCCAGACCACCTTCGGCAACGTCAAGGCGGACGTCCTGGACCGCTTCGAAGCGGACTACACCCGCCCGAACTTCGTCCAGATCATCGAAGACTCCCCCTGGCCGGCCTGATCCTCCACATCCGGGCGAAAGGGCGTTTTCGCAGGTCAGAGCGGGTGCAGCAATCGGATTTCGCCTAACGGCGCAGGTCATGTAATGTTGTTCCCGCAACGCCGACCGGCAAGAAAAACCGCCGGAAAGCCAAGCGCTCGTAGCTTAACGGATAGAGCATCTGACTACGGATCAGAAGGTTGCAGGTTCGAATCCTGCCGAGCGCACAGCAGACAAAAGCCCCCGCCGGGTTCTCCGGGTGGGGGCTTTGTCGTGGGGTACAGCAGTGAAGTACAGCAACGGGGTCAGCCGGCGCCGCCCACTATTCCAGGGTGCTACGTCGAGGCCGCGCGGTCAGAGACCGTACTCAGTCGGGGACTGACTACGGATCACACTCCACCGGCCCCTCACACGGGCCGGCGCGGGCACGGGGGCTCGGGCGCCGCTCGTGCCTCCGGCCCGCTCCGCCCGGCCCCCGGCCCCCCGCCACGCAGTGCCCGCAGGGTGACCCGCCAGACGCTTTGTCCCGCCCAAAGCAGCACCGGAACGAGCGCAACACCCCACCAACCCAGCGCGGACAGACGTCGTCAGGCCCGGAAAACCGCAGGTCAGATCCATGATCGCCCAACCTCGCCGCTAAAGCGGGGGGTTGTCGTCCGGGGCGGTGCCGAGCATCGGCCACGGACGGCCGCAGCCAACGGGATGCAGATAGGCGCATACTGGGGGCAATGACAAAGCCCGATGCACCGAAGCGTCATTTGCCTACCAGCCCCTTCAAGGCCCCGGTCACGCTTGCGCCCAAGCACTTCGCCAAGGGCGACCAGGTCACACACGACGTCTACGGCCTCGGTCGGGTGATCCACATCGAGGATGGAATCGCGGCGCTCGTGGATTTCGGCTCGGCGCAAATGCGGATCTTGAGCCCGTACGCCAAGATGACCAAGCTGTAGGACCGCTGTGCCCGGTCACGGCACGCCAGGCTCCTTCAGGGACCTGTAACGCAAGGGAGGTCTCCCATCGATCTGACGTCGCTGTTCTCCGCCCTGGAAGGGCAACCCCGCTGTTCCACTGCAGCATCGCCGCCTCCGACGACAAACCCTTTCCAGGCCCCGGACTTCGGGGACGACGAGACCTTCCTGCTCGAGGAGGCAAAGGGGCCCGCCTCGTAATGCCTGGGGCAGCCTGCTGCGCTGTACAGCAGCGAAGTACAGCAACCGCAGCAACCACCAAAGCCCCCGCCGGGTTTCCCGGGCGGGGGCTCTGTCGTGGCGTACGGCAGTGCGGCGCGGCGACCGGGTCGGCCGGTCGCCGTCATTCTTCCTCCCAGGTCGTCCGCTCCCAGTGCTCCGAGTACTCCTACGTTTCCCGGTACTCGTGGACGGTGCCTGTCACCTCGTCGTGGCTGTCGTAGCCGTCGCAGCCAGAGGGCGTGATCCATCGGTAGAGCGCGACCGCGCTGATGGGGGAAAGCGGAGGCGGGGCCAGCCGCTGGCCTGTGATGATGCCGGACGTGACGGTTGAGGGTTCCTCCGTTGCGTTCCCCACGGCGGGACCGTAGGGCACAGCGGTGGTGCGCAACAGCGTTTATTCGGAGGGGAGTTGCCCCTGTTGTGGGCCGGTGTCGTTGTGCCTTCTGTTGCGGGCGGAGGGAGAGAGTCCCCGTCGATAGCGCTGGTCGGCTTGGTGGCCTCGGTGGGCTGCTCGGTTCACGGGGCGCGGTGGTGGCGTTGCGGGAGTACTGGGAGGGGTGCTCTCGGCTGGTGGTAGGGGTGTTGTCGGTGGGCGGTCGTACGCTGACGGTGTGTGGCGATGTACGGGACCGCGGTGGTCGGGCGGTGAGCCGGGGGCCTTCGGGCAGCGGCTCGGTTGGTACTGCGCGGAGCGGGGCGCCGAGCGGGTGAGTCCGTTGCCGCCGGGGCGGGCGCTGGCGTTCGGGGCGGTCGGAGAGCGGCGGTGTCTGGGGGTGCGGCGGGCCGGGCGGTGGATCGTCTGCCCGTATGGCGCGGTGCTGGAGGGCGAGGGGGTGAAGGACCAGTGCCCGCGGTGTGCGCAACTGGACCGGTCGCGGTCGGTGGCGGCGGACACCATGGCCGATGATCCGCGTCCGTACGGCGTCTATCTGGCGTACTTCGGGCCCGGGCTGGTGAAGGTGGGGATCACGGCGGCGGAGCGCGGGGCGGCGCGGCTGGTGGAGCAGGGGGCGGTGGCGTACGCCTGGCTGGGGCGCGGGCCGCTGATGGCGGCGCGGCGGGCGGAGGCGCTGTTGGGGAGCGCGCTGGGGGTGCCGGACCGGTTCGCGAAGGAGGCGAAGCGGGCGGCGCGCGGGGCGCTGCCGCCGGTGCCGGAGCGGGTCGCCGAGGTGGGCGAACTGCACCGGGTGGCACGAGGGTTGGCGGGGTGGCCGGAGACGTTGGAGCCGGTGGCGTTCGCGTGTGTGGACCATACGGAGCTGTTCGGGCTGGCGCGGATTCCGGCGGTGGGCGAGGTCGCCGAGCTGGGCGGGCTGACGGCCGGGGCGGAGATCGTGGGGGAGGTCGTGGCCGGGGTGGGGGCGGATGTCTATCTGTGGCTGCGGGGCGGGGGTGGTGGGGGCGGGTCCGGCGGTGCGCGGGATGCCTCGGCCGAGGGCGGCGCGGGCGCGGTGGTCGCCGTCCTGGATGCGCGGTTGCTGTCGGGCTGGGTGCTGGGGGCGGCCCGGGGGCGGGTGACGACGGCGCCGGTGCGGTGGCCCGCGGCGGGTGGCGACGAGCGGGGAGGGAAGCAGGAGGGGCTGTTCTGAGGCGGGGGTTCGTCTGCGGCGGGGGTTGTTCCGCGGGCGGCGTGGGGGTTGTGTGGTGCATGGGCCGGGAGGTGTTCTCGGGGCGTCCGTGCGGCAGTCGGTGAGCGAGGGCCGGCGGGGGCGGATCGGTGCGGGAGTCCGTGCGGGTGGTGGCGGGCGAGCGGAAGTGCGGGAGGGTGCGTGAGCGGGCTCGTGGCGGTGGACGGGGATGGGGACGGGGACGGGCGGGTCGGGGAGTTCTGGCGGGGGCTGGGGCTGCCGGGGCTGATCGATGTGCACACGCACTTCATGCCCGAGCGGGTGATGGCGAAGGTGTGGGCGTATTTCGACGCCGCCGGGCCGTTGGTGGGGCGGCACTGGCCGATCGCCTACCGCCTTGAGGAGGACGAGCGGCTGGCGGTGCTGCGGGGCTTCGGGGTGCGGGCGTTCACCTCGATGATCTATCCGCACAAGCCCGGTATGGCGCGCTGGCTGAACGGGTGGGCGGCGGACTTCGCGGCCCGTATTCCGGACTGCCTGCGGACCGCGACGTTCTTCCCGGAGGACGGTGTCGCCGCGTACGTGGCGGAGGAACTCGCCGGTGGCGCACGGGTCTTCAAGGCGCATGTGCAGGTGGGCGGGTACGACCCGACGGACCCGGTGTTGGACCCGGTGTGGGGCGTACTGGCGGAGGCCGGGGTTCCGGTCGTCGTCCACTGCGGTTCGGGGCCGGTGCCGGGCAAGTACACCGGGCCGGAGCCGATCGCCCGGGTGCTGGCCCGGCACCCCCGGTTGCGGCTGGTCGTCGCGCACATGGGGATGCCGGAGTACGTCGACTTCCTGGAGTTGGCCGCGCGGTATCCGCGGGTCTGCCTGGACACCACGATGGCCTTCACGGACTTCGTCGAGCAGGCCGCGCCGTTCCCGAGGGCGGAGCGGGGGCGCCTGCTGGACGTGGGCGACCGGGTGCTGTTCGGGAGCGATTTCCCCAACATCCCGTACGGGTACGCGCATGCGCTGGAGGTGCTGGCGCGGCTGGAGTTGGGGGAGGAGTGGCTGCGGGCCGTCTGTTACGGGAACGGGGCGCGGCTGTTCGGGGTGGGGTAGTCGAGGCCGGGAAGGGAGGGGAGGCGGGAGGACGGCGGGTGGTGCGCGGGGTGGGGCGAGCCGGTGGGGGCCGTTCCGTTCCGGCTATGCGGTGGGGGTGGTGGCCGCGGCGGCCAGGTGGGCCATGGCCGTGCGGAGGTCGGCGAGGGTGGGCTCGTCGGTGACGCGTTCGGTGCCGGGGTCGATCTTCGGGCCGATGGCGGGGATCTCGCGGCAGGCGTCCGCGATGACGTTGCCGGTCATCATGCGCAGGGTTTCGCGGAGTTGGGCGTTGGCGTGGTCGCCGCCGGTGGGGAACGGGGAGGCGGTGATCACGGAGATCGGCTTGTCGACGCATTCGCCGCTGCTGACCAGCCAGTCGAGGGCGTTCTTGAGGACGCCGGGGACGCCGTGCGCGTACTCCGGGCTGACGAGGAGCACCGCGTCGGCCGCGGCGACGGCGGCGCGCAGGGCGGCGACGGGGGCGGGCGGGGTGGCGTCCTCGCCGTCCAGGTCGGGGTTGAAGTGCGGCAGCGCGCCGATGTCCGCGGTGGCGGTGGGGCCGTCGAAGAGTTCCAGGGCGGAGCGCAGGACGGCGCCGTTGGAGGAGCGGGCGCGGAGGCTGCCGGAGAGGGCCAGAAGTCGGGTCATGGGGATGACGTTACGGATGACGTTACGGGTGACGTCACGGGGCGGGGTGGTGGGGCGGGAGTGCGTTCAGGGGAGGGCCGGGAGAGGGCCGAGGAAGGGCTGAAGGAGGGCCGGGGGAGGGGCCGTCGGTGCCGTCGAGTTCGGTGAAAGTGCAGGTCGGAGGGATTGTCAGTGGGGGGTGCCATGCTGAGGACATGGTGATCGGTCTGGGCCGCGCGGGGGGCGGTCCAGACCGGTCGTGAGGGGTGTGGTGTCCGCCCTTGGGTCCGGTGTCGAGCGGATGGCGGCCGGTGGGGCCCGTGGGGCGGTTGAGGTCTTGACCGAAGGGAGGGGAGATTCTCAGGAGATTCACAGAAACCGGCAAGGGAGCTTTCAGAGGGCCAGGTCAGGCTGCCTGCCATGACCGTGACTTCGTCGACGTCCTCAGCTTCGAACCGTGCGCCGGCCTCGGGCCCGTCCTCCAGGGGGGCCATCGGTAGGGCGTCCGGCAGGGCACCCGGCCAGGGGCCGGGCAAACAGCCGGAGTTGTCGCGGGCCGACGGCAGCCCCGTGCGGGTGCTGGTCGTCGATGACGAGTCCGCGCTCGCGGACCTGCTGTCGCTGGCGTTGCGTTACGAGGGGTGGGACATCCGGGCGGAGGGCGACGGCGCGGGTGCGCTGCGCTGCGCCAGGAGCTGGCGGCCGGACGCGGTGGTGCTCGATGTGATGCTGCCGGACATGGACGGGCTGACCGTCCTGGGCCGGCTGCGGAACGAACTGCCGGACGTGCCGGTGCTGTTCCTGACCGCCAAGGACGCGGTCGAGGACCGGATCGCCGGGCTGACGGCGGGGGGCGACGACTATGTCACCAAGCCGTTCAGCCTGGAGGAGGTGGTGGCCCGGCTGCGCGGGCTGCTGCGGCGGGCGGGCGCGGCCGCGGTGCGCAGCGAGTCGCTGCTGACCGTGGGCGATCTGGTGCTGGACGAGGACAGCCACGAGGTGTGGCGGGACGGCCAGGACATCCATCTGACCGCCACGGAGTTCGAGCTGCTGCGGTATCTGATGCGGAATCCGCGGCGGGTGCTGAGCAAGACGCAGATTCTGGACCGGGTGTGGAGCTATGACTTCGGGGGGCAGGCCAATGTCGTCGAACTGTATATCTCGTACCTGAGGCGGAAGATCGATGTCGGGCGGCAGCCGATGATCCACACCCGGCGGGGTGCGGGCTATCTGATCAAGCCGGCCGGGTAGCGGGTCGTGGGGTCTTCCGTGCCCGTGCCCGTGCCCGCGTCCGTGGCGGGTGCCGGCGGGTCGGTGACGGGTGCCGGCGGCGACCGTGCGGCCACCGAGGGGGGCGCGGAGGCCGCCGGGGGCAGGGCCGAGACTGTGGCCGGTTCCGGTTCCGGTTCCGGTTCCGGTTCCGGTGTCGGCGGGCGGGCGCGGCGGCGCTGGACGCTGCGCACCCGGCTCGTGGTGTCGGCGGTGGCGTTGATCGCCGTCGTGGCAGCGGTGATCAGCACGGTCACCGCGATCGCGCTGCATTCGTATCTCCAGGGGCAGTTGGACCATCGGCTGGTCGACGGCATCGGGCGGGCGGTGGGTCCGTGGCCGCACGACCCGATGCGGGACAACGGGCTGGAGTTCGTCGCCATGCCCGGCCAGCCTCCCGGGACGGTGGGGGCGCGGATCGCTCCGGACGGCAGGCTCGATTCCGGTGCGCGGCTGAACCGTCTGAAGAGCCGGGTGCCGTCCGAGCGGCTGACCTCGTTGACCGCGGATCAGCTCGCGGCGCTGGCCGCGGTGCCCCGGGACGGCGATGCGTACAGCGCGGACCTGCCCGGGCTCGGCTCGTACCGGGTGCGGTACGCCAAGGACGGCGCGCTGGTGCTGGGGATGCCGCAGAACGAGGTGGACGACACGGTCGGCCGGCTGGTGCTCATCGAGTGCTGTGTGACGGTGGCCGGGCTGGTGGCGGCCGGGATCGCGGGCTCGGCCATGGTCGAGATCGCGCTGCGCCCGCTGCGGCGGGTGGCCGCGACCGCGACCCGGGTCTCCGAACTCCCCCTCCACCAGGGCGAGGTGGCGCTGCACGTGCGCGTCCCGGCGGCCGAGGCCGACGCCCGTACGGAGGTGGGGCAGGTCGGGGCGGCGCTCAACCGGATGCTGGGGCACGTCGGCTCGGCGCTCTCGGCGCGGCAGGAGAGCGAGACGCGGGTGCGGCGCTTCGTCGCCGACGCCAGTCACGAGCTGCGCACCCCGTTGGCGTCGATACGGGGCTATGCCGAGCTGACCCGGCGCGGGACGGAGCGGCCCGGTCCGGAGACCCGGCACGCGCTGGGGCGGATCGAGTCCGAGGCGGAGCGGATGACCGGTCTGGTGGAGGACCTGTTGCTGCTCGCCCGGCTCGACTCCGGGCGCCCGCTCTCCTACGGGACGGTCGACCTCTCGCCGCTGGTGGTGGACGCGGTGAGCGACGCGCGGGCGGCCGGGCCCGCGCACCGCTGGCGCCTGGAACTGCCGGACGCGGACGCGCCCGCGCTGGTCCGCGGGGACGCCGACCGGCTGCACCAGGTCCTGGTCAACCTGCTGGCCAACGCGCGGACGCACACACCGGAGGGGACGACGGTGACGGCCCGGGTCCGGGCGGTGCGACGGGCGCGCGGTGGCGGCCCGGGGGCCGTGCCCGGTGGCGGCCCGGGCGACGCGGTCCAGCTGGAGGTCCAGGACGACGGGCCGGGCATCCCGGCCGCGCTGCTGCCGCACGTCTTCGAACGGTTCGCGCGGGGCGACGCGTCCCGTTCACGGGCCGCGGGGAGCGGGGGCAGTACGGGGCTGGGGCTGGCCATCGTGGAGGCGGTGGTGGCCGCGCACGGTGGGACGGTCGCGGTGGCGAGCGGGCCGGGACGGACGGTGTTCACGGTGACGCTGCCGGAGGCGGGGCGCCGGTAGCCGGGGGCGGGCACGGGGGCGGCCGGACCCGTCCGCCCGTACCGACTCACAGGTGGCCCACAGCTTCACCACACGGCCGTGACAGGCCGGTTGGCGACCGTCGTGGGCATGACGACGCCTCCGCCGACCCCGACGCCGCTGGGTTCCCTGCCACCACGTGAGCATCTGCGCCTCGGCCAGACCGAGATCGTCCTCGATGTCGTGATCCCCGTCTACAACGAGGAGAAGGACCTGGAGTCCTGTGTGCGTCGGCTGCACGACCACCTGACCCGCACCTTCCCCTACGGGTTCCGGATCACCATCGCGGACAACGCGAGCACCGACGACACGCCCCGGATCGCCGCCCGGCTGGACGACGGGATGGACCATGTCACCGCCGTGCGGCTGGAGCAGAAGGGGCGCGGGCGGGCGCTGCGCACGGTGTGGTCGCTGTCCGAGGCGCCGGTGCTGGCCTATATGGACGTCGATCTGTCCACCGACCTCAATGCGCTGCTGCCGCTGGTGGCGCCCCTGATCTCCGGGCATTCGGACCTGGCGATCGGGTCCCGGCTCAGCCGGAGCGCCCGGGTGGTCCGCGGGCCCAAGCGCGAGTTCATCTCCCGCAGTTACAACCTCATCCTGCGGGGCTCGCTCGCCGCGCGCTTCTCCGACGCGCAGTGCGGCTTCAAGGCGATCCGCGGCGATGTCGCGAGCCGGTTGCTGCCGCTGGTCGAGGACACCGGCTGGTTCTTCGACACCGAGATGCTGGTGCTGGCCGAGCGCGCCGGGCTGCGCATCCACGAGGTGCCGGTGGACTGGGTGGACGACCCCGACAGCACCGTGCACCTGGTGCGGACCGCGACCGACGACCTCAAGGGCGTCTGGCGGGTGGGGCGGGCGCTGGCGACCGGCGCGCTGCCGCTGGACCGGCTCGCCCGCCCGTTCGGCGACGATCCCCGGGACCGGCAGCTCTCCGGGGTGCCGGGCGGGCTGGCCCGGCAGGTCGTCGGGTTCGCCGCCGTCGGGGCGTTCAGCACGCTGCTCTACCTCGGCCTCTACTCGCTCTGCCGGCTGGGCGTCGGCCCCCAGGTGTCCAACGCCGCGGCCCTGTTGGTGTCGGCCCTCGCCAATACGGCCGCGAACCGGCGGCTGACCTTCGGGGTGCGGGGGCGGGAGCGGGCGGTCCGCCATCAGGCGCAGGGCCTGGTGGTCTTCGCCATCGGACTGGCGCTGACCAGCGGTTCGCTGGCGGCCCTCGACGCCGCCACCGTCAGCCCCTCGCACACCAGCGAGCTGACGGTGCTGGTGGCCGCCAACCTCGCGGCCACGGTGCTGCGCTTCCTGCTCTTCCGCGCCTGGGTGTTCCCGGAGCGCGAGCGGCGGGCGGCGGAGGGCACCGAGGCGACCGAGGCGACCGAGGCGCGCGGCGCGGAAGACCCGCAGGCCCGGCAGGCCCCGCACGACCGGAACGACTTCAGCAGGAGCGCTCGATGAGCCCCCGTCCCTCCCCTCCGCCCCCTCCGTCCCGCCCGTCCCGCCCGTCCCGCCCAGGCTCTGCGCAACAGGGCGACACCCCCGGGGCCCCCACAGATCAGGAGCAGTCGATGGCCCCGGAGACGGCAGCGCACCACGCGCCGGACGGCGGTCCGCAGGCCGACACGTCGACCGGCCCGCAGACCGCGCCCGGAGAGTCCCCGGCGCGGTCCGGTCTCGTCCGGCGGATCGTGCGGGGGCGCCCGGCGGACCCGCGCTGGGCCCGGCCGGCGCTGCTGGCGCTGCTGGCGGTCACGGCGGCGCTCTACGTGTGGGACCTGTCGGCGTCCAAGTACGCCAACCAGTTCTACTCGGCCGCCGTCCAGGCCGGCAGCGTCAGTTGGAAGGCGTTCTTCTTCGGCTCCTCGGACGCGGCCAACGCCATCACCGTGGACAAGCCGCCGGCCTCGCTCTGGCCGATGGAGCTCTCCGTACGGCTCTTCGGGCTGAGCTCGTGGGCGATCCTGGTGCCCGAGGCGCTGATGGGCGTCACCACGGTCGGCGTGCTGTACGCAACCGTGCGGCGCCGGTTCGGGGCGGCGGCGGGCTTGTTGTCGGCCGGGGCGCTGGCGATCACGCCGGTCGCCGTGCTGATGTTCCGCTTCAACAACCCCGACGCGATGCTGTGCCTGCTGATGGTCTGCGCGGTCGCCTGTGTGCTGCGCGCGCTGGAGGCGGGCCGGACGAAGTGGCTGGTGCTGGCCGGCGTCTGCTTCGGGCTGGGCTTCCTCACCAAGACCCTCCAGGCGTGGCTGATCCTGCCGGCGCTGGCGGTGGTCTACGCGTGCTGTGCGCCGGTCGCGGTGCGCAAGCGGCTGGGGCAGCTGCTGCTGGCCGGGGCGGCGCTCGTGGTCAGCGGCGGTTGGTGGGTGGCGATCGTCGAACTGCTGCCGGCGTCGGCGCGCCCCTATGTGGGCGGTTCGCAGACCAACAGCTTCCTGGAGCTGACCTTCGGCTACAACGGCCTGGGGCGGATCGACGGCAACGAGCGGGGCAGTGTCGGCGGTGGCCACGGCGGGGCCGGCGGCCGGGGCGGTGGCTGGGGCCAGACCGGCATCACCCGGCTGTTCTCCTCCGACATGGGCGGCCAGATCTCCTGGCTGCTGCCCGCCGCACTGATCCTGCTGGTGGTGGCGGTGTGCGTGTTGTGGCGGGCGCGGCGCGCGGTCGCCGCCGAACAGGCGGCCCAGCGGGCGGAGTTCCTGGTCTGGGGCGGCGCGCTGCTGATGACCTTCACGATCTTCAGCTTCATGTCCGGGATCTTCCACCAGTACTACAACATCGCGCTGTCCCCGTACATCGCGGCGCTGGTCGGCATGGGTTCGGTGCTGGTGTGGCGGCGCGGCGGGTGGTTGGCGCGGGGCGTGCTGGCCGGGGTCGCCGCGGTGACGGCGGTCTGGTCGTACGTCCTGCTGGACCGGTCGCCGCAGTGGCTGCCGTGGCTGCGCTGGACGGTGCTGGTGCTCGGACTGCTGGCGGCGCTGGGACTTCTGCTGTCGGCGGGGGCGGACGCGCGGGTGCGGCGGCGCGCCGGGGTCGTGGCCGGCGTCGCGGCCGGGCTCGGGGTGGCGACGGCGCTGGCCGGGCCCCTCGCGTACACCCTGGACACCATCAACACCCCCAAGGGCGGCTCGATCATCACCGCCGGCCCGGCGGTCCAGGGCGGCCGGGGCTTCGGCGGCGGCCCGGGGCGGATGTTCGGGCGGGGCGGCGGCAAGGGCGCCGTGCCGGGCGGTACCACCGGCGGGCGGGGCTCCGCGGGCCGGGGCTTCCCGGGCGGGGGCTTCCCCGGGGGGCAGGGCTTCCCCGGCGCCGGGCGGACGGGCGGCTGGCCCGGCCAGCCAGGTGGTGCCGGCGCCGAGCGCGCCGGCCGGATGCGCGGCGCCGGCGGTATGGGCGGCCTGCTGGAGGGCGCCACGGTGAGCGACCGGGCCAAGCGCCTGGTGGAGCGGAACGCCGACCACTACACCTGGGCCGCCGCGGCGATCGGTTCGCAGAACGCCGCGAGCTACCAACTGGCCACCCAGAAGCCGGTGATGGCGATCGGCGGCTTCAACGGGAGCGACCCGTCGCCGACCCTCGCCCAGTTCCAGCGCTATGTGGCGGAGGGGAAGATCCACTACTTCATCGCCGGCGGGCGGGACGGCTTCCCCGCCGGCCGCACCACCCGGGGCGGCGCCGGCGGCAAGCAGACCGGTGGTCAGCAGGCCGGCGGCAAACAGGCCGGCGGTTTCGGCGGCGGTCCGGGGGAGCGGGGCACCTCGTCCCAGATCAGCGCCTGGATCGAGAAGACCTTCACGAAGGTCACCGTCGGCGATGCCACCTTCTACGACCTGACCCGGCGGAAGGCGTCCTGACCCGACGCGGGCCATAGCCCCGAAAAAGGAAATGTACGGCGTATAAGAACCCCTGTACGGTGTAAGCCTCCGCTCGCACCGTACAGGGAGCTCGTATGTCCGCCGTGGCCCCCGACGCCGCCACCACCACCCTCCAGCCGCCGGGTCGGCACGCCACCCGCTGGCTGATCCTGGCCGTCATCTGCATCGCCCAGCTCACCGTCGTCCTCGACAACACCGTGCTCAACGTCGCCGTCCCGTCCCTCACCGAGGAACTGGGCGCGACCACCGCCGACGTCCAGTGGATGATCAACGCCTATTCGCTGGTCCAGTCCGGCCTGCTGCTGATCGCGGGCAACTCCGCCGACCGCTACGGCCGCAAGAAGATGCTGGCCATCGGCCTGGCGCTGTTCGGCATCGCCTCGCTCGTGGCCGCCCTCGCCCATTCGCCCGGCCAACTGATCGGCGCCCGCGCCGGCATGGGCATCGGCGGCGCGCTGCTGATGACCACCACCCTCGCCGTCGTGATGCAGATCTTCGACGACGCGGAGCGCCCCAAGGCCATCGGCATCTGGAGCTCGGTGAACTCCCTGGGCTTCGCCGCCGGGCCGCTGATCGGCGGCACGCTGCTCGACCACTTCTGGTGGGGTTCGCTGTTCCTGGTCAACATCCCGGTCGCGGTGATAGCGCTGGTGGCCGTCCTCGCCCTCGTGCCCGAGTCCAAGAGCCGCGGCGGCGAGCGACCGGACGTGCTCGGCGCCCTGCTGTCGATGGTCGGCATGGTCGGAGTGGTCTTCGCGATCATCTCCGGCCCGGTGACCGGCTGGCTGTCGGGTCAGGTGCTGATCTCGGCCGTCGTCGGCATCGCCGGCCTGGCGCTCTTCGCCTTCTGGGAGCTGCGCATCCCGCACCCCATGCTGGACATGCACTTCTTCCGCAACCGCCGGTTCATCGGCGCGGTCTCCGGCGGCATCCTCGTGGCCTTCGGGATGGGCGGCTCGATGTTCCTGCTCACCCAGCACATCCAACTGGTGCTCGGCTACGGCCCGTTGGACGCCGGTCTGCGGATGGCGCCGCTCGCGCTCACCGTCGTGCTGATCAACTTCACCGGCCTCAGTGCCCGGCTGCTGCCGCGCTTCGGCACTCCCGGCATGATCGTCTCCGGGATGACCCTGCTGGCGGGCGGCCTGACGGCGATATCGCTGCTCGGCGGCGAAAGCTACGGCGGCATGCTGTTCGGCCTGATCGTGATGGGCGTCGGCGTGGCGATCGCGATGCCCACGATGGCCAACGCCATCATGTCCGCGATCCCGCCCGCCAAGGCCGGCGTCGGCGCCGGCGTCAACGGCACCCTGATGGAGTTCGGCCAGGGCCTGGGCGTCGCGGTGCTCGGCGCGGTCCTCAACTCCCGCTTCGCCGCGCTGCTTCCGCTGGCCGCCGCGGGCGCCGGCTCGCTCTCCGCGGCCCTCGCCCGTACGCACACCGCGGCGGAGCGCGCCGCCGTCCACGACGCCTTCGCGTCCGGCATCGGCACCAGCCAGCTGGTCGGCGCGACGGCGGTCTTCCTCGGCGGGCTGCTCGCCGCGGTCCTGCTGCGCCGGGCGGAACGCACCGGGAGCGCGGCCGACGGCACCGCGGCGGCGCCCACCGGTCACGATCCGGCCACCGGCGCGGCGGAATAGCATCGGTTCCGGACGGGACGCCATCGCCCGTCCCGTCCGGACCGGCCTCCGGACCGACCGCCGTCCCGGCGGATCGGACCGGCGGTCCCGCGGAACCGCACTCCCGCAAGACCCAAGGAAGGGCGCCATGGCACCAACGACGAACGGGCGCGCCGAGCCGCAACTACCGCACAGCGTCTGGCTGACCGATCGCCCTCCGCTGCGGAGGAAGGCGGAACAGCCGGCCGGCCTCGGTCTCGACAAGATCGTCGCCAGCACCGTCCGGCTGCTCGACACCGAGGGCCTGGCCAAGTTCTCCATGCGCCGCCTCGCCGCCGATCTCGGCGTCACCGCGATGTCCCTCTACTGGTACGTCGACACCAAGGGCGACCTCCTCGAACTCGCCGTGGACGCGGTGGCCGGCGAGATGGCGCTGCCCGACGAGTCCGACCCCGACGCCGACTGGCGCGACCAGCTGCGCGGCCTGGCCACCACCTACCGCGACGGCCTGCTGCGGCACCCCTGGGCGCCCCGCCTGCTGGGCGAGGTCGTCAACATCGGCCCGCACGCCACGGCCTTCTCCAACGCCACCCTGCGTGTGATGGCCCGCAGCGGCCTGGACCCGGACCACACCTCCGGCGCCCTGGCCTCCGTCTTCAACTTCGTCTACGGCTTCTCCACCATCCGCAGCCTCCACGAGGCCCGCTGCCGCGCCGCCGGCATCAGCATCGACGACTACTTCACCCAGGTCATCGCCGCGATCTCGGACCGCCCCGACTTCGCCGAGACGATGGAACTCTCCACCCGCGCCGGCTACGCCAAGAGCGACGCCAGCGCCCTCGACATGCTCAACCGCGACTTCGACTTCGCGCTCGACCTGCAGATCGCGGGCATCGACGCGATGCGGGCGCGGCTGGCGCGGGAAGCGGCGGACTGAGCGGCGCCGCCGGCAACGCCGTGGACCCGGACCGTTGGGAAACGGTCCGGGTCCACGGGTTGAGGGTCGCAGTCCGGTTCGTCGGGCGGGCGCCGGACTGCGACGGTCGGTGGGGCCTACGCGGCGGTGGTCACTTGGTGAAGGCCGCGGTGCCGTTCGGGGTGCCGAGGCCGGTCGGGCCGTCGTAGCCGTTGCCCGCCGTGCAGAGGTACGACGGGGAGCAGGAGCCGTTGGCACCGCTGGTGACGTCGTTCAGCGCGGAGGTGTGGGTGTACGGGTAGGAGGCGGGGGTGTCGCTCGCGCCCGGGGCGCCCGCGAGGGCGTAGACGCCGGCGATGAACGGGGCCGAGGCGCTGGTGCCGCCGTAGACGTTCCAGCCGCTGGCCTGGTAGCTGTCGTAGACCGCGAGGCCGGTGGCCGGGTCGGCGACCGAGGCGACGTCCGCCACGGTGCGCTTGGCGCAGCCGGTGTCCTTCTGCCAGGACGGCTTGGCGTCGTACTGGGAGCAGCCGGAACCGGCGCCCTCGCCGCCCGCCTTGGTGCCCCAGACCGACTCGCTCCAGCCGCGCGCGCTGCTGTCCTTCTTGAGCGAGGTGCCGCCGACCGCGGTGACGTACTGCGAGGCCGCCGGGTACTCGACGCCGTAGCCGCTGTCACCGGAGCTGACGGTGATCGCGACGCCCGGGTGCTTGAAGTACTTCTCGTCCGAGGTGGCGTCGGTGGAGTCCTCGCCGCCGCCGTAGCTGTTGGAGACGAACTTGGCGCCCATGGTGACCGCGCGGTTCACGGCCGCGCCCAGGTCGTCCATGCTGGCGCTGTTCGCCTCGACCAGCAGGATGTGGCACTGCGGGCAGGCGGCGCTGACCATGTCGACGTCGAGGGATATCTCACCGGCCCAACCCGAGTCCGGCGCCGGGTACTTGGTGCCGCCGTTCTGGTCCACCTTCTTGAAGCAGCCGTTGGCGGTGGTGCAGTCCGGCAGGCCGTACTGCTTGCGGTAAGTGGCCAGGTCCTTCTCGGCGTTGGGGTCGTCGTTGGCGTCGATGATGGCGACGGTCTGGCCGGAGCCGCCGGTCTTCGGCAGCTTGTAGGCGCCCTGCAGGTCGGCGGGGCCGAAGCCGGACGGCGTGATGTGGCGGCCCAGGGCCAGGCTCTGCTTGACGTCCGTACGGGCCACCGCGTTGCAGGCCATGTAGCCGGGCTTGGCCGGCTCCGCGCACAGGCGGTGGGTGGGGACGGCGGTGGAGCCGGACGCGGCGGGGGCGGCGTGCGGGGCGGCCGGGGCCGGGGCGGCGCCCGCCGGGACGGCGGCGATCAGACCGCCGATGACGAGGGTGGCCGCCGAGAGCAGGGCCGGGACGCCGCGGCGCGCCAGCCCTCCGGTGCGGTCCGCCCGTCCACTGTCCGCGGTGTTCTTTCGCAGGGAAGGCAAGGGAGGTACCTCCGTGGGGGAGAGGGGGAGGGGGCCGGTGGCCGGCGTTCCGCCGGCGCCGGGTGGGGGGTTGTGGGGGTGGTGCGGTGGTGCCGGGAGGTGCGGTCCTGCGGGGCGGTGCCGGGAGGTGGAGCCGTTCGGTCGCGTGGTCCGGGCGGCGGCGCCGGGTGCGCCTCGCTCCCTGCATGTCGCGAACATGACAGGTCGCTCAGCGCGGGGCGCGCGTGCCTCCGTGGGGGAGTACGCGCGACATGGGCAGGACGCCCGGCCCCCCGTGGGCTCCGTACGACTCCGGTGGTGCGTTGCGCACGTGCACTCGGTTGGTGCCACCCCGGTCAGTGGTGGCTCACAAGGAAAGTAGTGAACAGAACGTCAAAGGGACACCGGGTTAGGGCAAAGCCTTCTTCTGGTCCGCTTCCGGTCCGCTTGTGGTGGCCTTCCGGACACCGGCGCGTTCGTCGCCCGGGCCCGATACCTTCTTGCCTCATGGAGTTGGAAGAAGACGCGGTCGGCAATCTCGTCGCGCTGGGACTGGCCCGCTACGAGGCGCGGGTCTACCTCGCCCTGATCAGACGGGAGTCGTACACCGCCGCCGAGGTCGCCCGCGAGGCGGACGTGCCACGCCAGCGCGTGTACGACGTGCTGGACGCGCTCGTCCGGCGCCGGCTCGCCAACGCGCGCCCCGGGCGGGTGGCCACCTACTCGGCCGTCGCCCCCGAACTGGCCGTCGCCCGCCTGGTGGCGCTGCAACGCGAGTCCCTGGAGCGGCTGGAACGCGCCTCCGACACCCTGGCAGCGTCGCTCCAGCCGCTGTGGGCGGACGGGCGCCGGCACAACGACCCGCTCGACTACGTGGAGATCCTGCGCGATCCGACCGTCATCGCAGAGCGGTTCGCCGACATCCAACGGCAGGCCCGCCGCGAGCTGCTGAGCTTCTGCAAGCCGCCGTTCGTCGCCCCGGCGGAGAACGCCGAGGGCATCGAGGCCGCCCGCCGGCTGCACGGGGCCGGCGGCACGGTCCGCGCCATCTACTCCTCCGGTGCCCTGGAGGACGCCGGCATGCTCGCCAACGTCCGCAGTTTCGCGGCGGCCGGCGAGGAGGCCCGCTTCACCGCGGACCTGCCGCTCAAACTCGTCATCGCGGACGCCTCGTTGGTCCTGTGCGACATGCCCGATCCGGTCGCCGGCGCGGACTCCACCACCGCCCTGGTCATCGAGCACCCGGCCCTCGCGGCGTGTCTGCGGCTGGCCTTCCTGACGGTGTGGGAGACCGCCGCGACCGCACCCGAGCCGCGCGAGGCGCTCCGGTCGTAGTGGGGGGCGCGGGTCCGGGGCGACGGGAGCCCGAAGGCGGCCCCGGCGGCAGCGGAAAAAAAGGGAGCGGGCCCGGCGCACGACGGCGCCGGGCCCGCCCCCACACGCGCACACGGACTCGCGTCGGGCCGCCGGTCGGAGGACCGCTCAGGCCATGGGCAGGCTCTCGCCCTGGACGGCCTGGATGTCCAGTTCGACCTTCAGGGTGGTGCCGATGGCCGCGATGCCGGCCGCCACGACCTGGTTGTAGTTCATCTTGAAGTCCTCGCGGCGCAGTTCGGCGGTGGCGCGGAACGCGGCGCGGACGCCGCCCCACGGGTCCGGGCCGGTGCCGAGGTAGCTGAGGTCGAGGTCCACCGGGCGGACCACGCCGTGCAGCGAGAGGTCGCCGTGCACCGTCCAGCGGTCCGGGCCGGCCGGCGCCAGGCCGGTGCTGCGGTAGGTGATCTGCGGGTAGACCTCGACGTTGAGGAAGTCCTCGTTGCGCAGATGGCCGTCGCGCATGCCGTTGCCGGTGTCGATCGACGCGGCCTTGATGACCGCCTCCACGCGGGACTTCTCGACGTCCTCGGCGATGTCGATCCGGCCGCTGAACTCGGTGAACCGGCCGTGCACGCTGGAGATGCCCAGGTGCTGGGCGACCGCGCCCACCGTGGAGTGCATGGGGTCGATGGTCCAGGGGCCGGGCGGCGGGAGTTCCACGCCGCCCTGGCGGGCCAGCACGACGGTCCCGACGTCCATCCGGCCGCTGGTGGTGACGATCGCGCTGGAGGCGACCGGTGCGTAGCCGACGGCGGTCACGATGACCGTGTAGGGGCCGGCGGGCAGCGGCTCCGCGCTGCGGACCGCGCCGTCCTCGTCGGCGTTGGCGCGCAGCACCTGCGCGCCCGTCATGTCGGTGACGGTCAGCACGGCGTGCTGTACCGCCCAGCCGTCCCGCGTGCGGACCTGCGCCCGTACGCCCGCAGCTCCCGCGCCCGTCGAAGTCATGTACGTGCCTCTCCCGTTCAGTGCCGGCACGCGCCCCGCGGTGCGGGTGCGTGCCGTGCCTGTCCGTGCGTGTGTCCGTGTGAGCGGGTGGTCCGTCGGGCCGCGTGGGCCCGGTGAGCCCGGTCCGGCACCGGTGGGTACCGTTCCCCGGCCGGCCGGTGGAGGTGTCGGGCCCCGGCGGCGGCGCTGCAGGCCGTCCCCTGCCTGTGCGCAGCGCCGCTGCCGGAGCCCCGGGTCCGGCCCGGGGCGCGTCTCCGCTCGATGCGCGCCCCGGTCCGGGGTGTGTCGCCCGGGCCGCCGCGGTCGCGGGGCCCGGGTCCGGGGTCAGTCCCCGGGGTGGGCGAGCTGGACGTCGTAGCCGTCCACACCGCCGGCCTCGATGGCCAGGCCGGAGGCGACCGGCGGGTAGCCGCTCGCGATGACCGTGTAGTCGCCGGCGTCCAGGTCGGTGAAGGCGTACGCGCCGTCCGCACCGGTGGTGGAGGTGGCCACGACGTTGCCCGCCGCGTCGACCAGGGTGACCCGGGCGTCGGCCAGCGGCGCGCGCTGCGCCCCGGCCCGGACCACACCCTGCACCCGAGCGCCGGACAGCAGCTCGATCTCGGTCCGGGTGGTGCCCTGGCCGCCGATCTCGACGGGCTGGGCGGTGGGCCGGTAGTCGGCCGCGTTGACCGCCAGGGTGTAGGTGCCGGGGGCCAGTTCGCCGAAGGAGAAGGACCCCTCGGCGGTGGTCCGGCCGGTGGCCAGCACCTCGCCGCGGACATCGGTGACGACGACCATCGCGCCGCCCACCGGCGCGCCGGTGACCGCGCTGCGGACCTGGCCGGTCAGGCCGCTGGTGCCGCTGAGCAGGATGTCGTAGCCGTAGGGCTGGTCGCCGACGACGACCGTGGACGCCTGCGGCTGGTGGCCGTCGGCCGCCGCGATCAGGACGTAGGAGCCGGCACCCGGGGCGCCGAGCACGTACGAGCCGTTGGCCTGGGCGACCGAGCGGCCCAACTGCCGGCCGCTGAGCGAGATCAGCGTGACGGCGGAGCGGGGCACCGGGTTGCCCTCGGCGTTGCGGACGAAGCCGTGGATCGAGGGCCCGGCCGGGAGGGCGTCGCCGCCGGCCGACGCGTACGCCGCCAGGGGCTGGGCCGCCGGGGCCGGCTTGGCCCAGGAGGGGGTGTGCAGGTCGTCGTCGGACAGGGAGTCGGATATGGAGGGGGCGGCGCCGACCAGGGCGGGCTCGCGCTCCTCGGCCGCGGCGGCGGACGCCGGGGCCGGGGCGGACGCGGCGAGCGGGGCCGGTGCCGCGGCGGCCGCGGGGGCCTGGGACGCGTCGCCGTCGCCGTCTCCGGCGAGGGCGCGCTCCGAACCGGACTTGCTGCGCAAGGCGACCTCCTTGATGAACAGGGTGATGATCAGGGCGAGTAGGGCGAACGGAGCCGCGTAGAGGAAGACATCGCCGACGCCGTGCCCGTACGCGTCCTCCATGATCGACCGGATCGGGGCCGGCAGCGCCGACAGGTCGGGGATGCCGTCGCTGCTGCCGCCGCCGTGGCTCGCCGCCGCGGCGGCCTTGGGACCGAGGGCGGTCAGCCCGTCGGTCACGTAGTGCGTGACGCGGTTGGCGAGTGCTGCGCCGAGCGCCGAGACGCCCACCGCACCACCGAGGGTACGGAAGAAGGTGACCAGCGAGCTGGCGGATCCGATGTCCTGGGGCGCCACCTGGTTCTGGGTCGCCAGGACCAGGTTCTGCATCATCATGCCGACGCCGAGGCCCATCAGCGCCATATAGATCGCGGCGTGCCAGTACGGGGTGTCCGTGCGCAGCGTGCCCAGCAGGCCGAGGCCCGCGGTGAGCAGCACACCGCCGCTGACGAGGAAGATTTTCCAGCGCCCGGTGCGGGTGATGATCTGGCCGGAGATCATCGAGGAGAGGAACAGGCCCATGACCATCGGGATGGTCATGACGCCGGACATCGTCGGGCTCTTGCCCTCGGCCAGCTGGAAGTACTGCGAGAAGAAGACCGTGCCGCTGTACATCGAGATGCCGACGAACATCGAGGCGACGGTGGCCAGGGTGATCGTCTTGTTGCGGAACAGCCGCAGCGGGATCAGGGGTTCCGCGGCCTTGTTCTCGATGATCACGAAGATGACCGCGAGCACCAGCGCGCCGCCGACCATGGCGAAGGTCTGCCAGGAGATCCAGTCGTAGTTCTTGCCGGCCAGGGTGACCCACACCAGCAGCAGGGTGACCGCGCCGGCGATGAAGAACGAGCCGGCCCAGTCGACCTTGACGCCCGCGCGCTTGACGACCGGGAGCTTGAGGGTCTTCTGGAGCACGATCAGCGCGATGACGGCGAACGGCACGCCGACGTAGAAGCACCAGCGCCAGCCGAGCCAGCTGGTGTCGGTGATGACGCCGCCGAGCAGCGGGCCGCCGACGGTCGCGACCGCGAAGGTCGCGCCCAGGTAGCCGCTGTAACGCCCGCGCTCGCGCGGGGAGATCATCGCGGCCATGACGATCTGGGCCAGGGCGGACAGACCGCCCACGCCTATGCCCTGCACCACACGGCAGGCGATCAGCATGCCGGTGTTCTGCGACAGACCGGCGACGACCGAGCCGCCGACGTAGATGACCAGCGCGATCTGGACGAGCGCCTTCTTGCTGAACAGATCGGAGAGCTTGCCCCACAGCGGTGTGGTCGCGGTCATCGACAGCAGTGCCGCGGTGACGACCCAGGTGTACGCGCTCTGGCCGCCGCCCAGGTCATGGATGATGTGCGGCAGCGCGTTGGAGACGATCGTCGACGACAGGATGGCGACGAACATGCCGAGCAGCAGCCCGGACAGCGCCTCCATGATCTGACGGTGTGTCATGGGGCCGTCATGGGAAGCGCCGTGGCCGCCCCCATGCTTGGCATGCCCGCCCCGCACACCTGCTGGTGAGGTCGTAGCCATGTGGTTCCTTTACTTCCTTTTCATCCTGCTGCGGGGGTACGGGTGGTGGCGGGGGAGTCGTGATGTGCCCGGATGCGGCAGTCGCCGAAGCTCGTGCGGAGCCTGGCGAGCAGCTCGACGAGGTGTCCGACGTCGGTGTCGGTCCAGTCGTCCAAGTACCGGGCGAGCGTCTGGGTGTAGCGCTCGGCGAGCTCCGCCAGGAGCTCCCTGCCACTCGGGGTCAGCCGCAGCAGCCGCGACCGCTTGTCCACCGGATCGGGCTTGCGCTCGATCCAGCCGCGCTCGGCGACATGGGCGACGTGCCGGCTGGTCACCGACATGTCGATCGCGAGCAGCTCGGCCAGCTGGCTCATCCGCATCTCGCCGTGCCGGTCGAGGAGCGTGAGCACCCCGGCCGACGCCGGCGGGCAGTCCTGGGGCAGCATCCGCCCCATCTCCCGCTTGACGGCCCCGATGGCGCTGAGTTGCCGGGCCAGCTCTTCGTATTGACTTCGAGCGGCCACCGGCTCCTCCACGCCTCTTCACCTGCGCAACCTTCGCGGTGTTTTGTTGCTTGGGGCAACCATAGGCAAAGTTGGTTGCTGAAGGCAAACGATTTGCTCGGCGGGAGTGGTATGGGACTGGCAAAGTCTGGGTCACGGGTAACCCAAGGGAGCCGTTTTGGCGTGTAAAGGTGCTGGTCAGTGCGGTAAATGAGCGATCCGGCGATGGGTGCGCGACCTTTGTGCCGCCCTGCCCCTCATGCCCGTCCCGCATCTCACGCCATGTACGCGTCACGCGGCCCCGCGTAGACCCCACGCCTGCACTCCGTGACCGGCGGGTATGCGCTCGGTAGGCGCGCCGGCCCGACCGTCCGTGCCCGCGCCCGCGCCCGCTCGCGGAGGATACGCGACCCCGGGGTGCCCCCGGGCCCGGGGTTCGCTAGGGTCCTCCATCATGGCGACCAACCCGCAGAACCAGGCCGGGGGCAACTACGACCCGGCGGGCAACACGCAGATGTTCCAAGCCTTCGTCGACGAGGGCGGCACCCCGCAGGGCGCCCGCCGCGCCCCCGCGCCCCAACAGGCGTCGAGCGGCCCGCGCGTCGGCCTGATCGTCGGCGTGATCGTCGCCCTCGTGGTGATCGCCGGCGCCGCCTGGCTGGCCCTGAGCTGACGACACGACGGCGCGGGGCCGAACGCCCCGCTCCCGCCGACGAACTCCGGCCGTACGGCGGCGAACTGACGACATGACGGTGCGGCGCCGGCCGCGCGCGGGGCCCGGGAGGCCGCGGCGGGCGCGGCGACCCGGGCCCCGCGCGTCGGTGCCCCCGTCGTCAGCCCGTCGCGCCGTCGGCGGCCGCCCGCAGGGCCGCGAGGTCCAGCTTCTTCATGCCCAGCATGGCCCGCATCGCGCGGGTCGCGCGGGCCGGGTCGGCGTCCTGGAGGAGGCCGGCCATCGCCTCCGGGACGATCTGCCAGGACAGTCCGTACTTGTCCTTGAGCCAGCCGCAGGGGCCCTCCTGGCCGCCCTCGGAGAGCCGGGTCCAGTAGTGGTCGACCTCCTCCTGGTCGGCGCAGGTGACGGCCAGTGAGATCGCCTCGTCGAAGGTGAACTCCGGACCGCCGTTGATCGCGAGGTACTCCTGGCCGTCGAGCTCGAACTCGACGGTCAGCACGGTGCCGGCCGGACGCGGGCCGGCCTCGGTGTAGTGCGTGATGTTGGTGATCCGTGAGTTCGGGAAGACCGAGCAGTAGAACTCGGCGGCCTCCACGCTCTGGGTGTCGAACCAGAGGTTGGGCGTGATCTTCGGCATGGCGCGCTCCTGGTGTTCGGGCCGGACGGCCGGGCGGTCGTGGTCGGCGATGACGGCCGGGGGCCGCTCTTGTGCATCGACTCTCTGTATCGACCGCCGTGCGGTGCCGGACTCATCGCCATTCGGGTGGGGAATTCCGCGGCCGCCGGACCGCCCGCCGCGGCCCCCTCTCCCGAGCCGACCGGGCGGCCGTCCCACGGTCGCCGTCATTGACCGAAAATCGCCGTTAACTACCGTGCTGTCATTTCCACTTGAAGGTCACGTCCCGGGTGTCCAGGTGCATCCCCAACGGGACCCGCCAGGCGTCCACGCACACCCGCCAGCGGCCGGTCGCCGGCGTGCCGGGGGCGAGCGGGAGCGGGAGGGGGCGGGTGGACTCCAGCGTCGCCCAGTCGATCCCGAGGGCGCCGATGACATGGCTGCCGAAGGTGACCGTGCCGGCGGTGACCGGGCGGTCGCCGGTGTCGAGGAAGGCGATGGTGATCTGCTGGCACCAGCGGACGTCCGTGTCGGCGAGCACCGGCTTGCCCACCACCAGGCCGGACGGGGCGCCGGGACCGGCCGGGAGTGTGGGGGAGGGCGGCCGCGGCGCGGGGGAACCGCCGGGCGCGGACGGGGGGTTGGAGCCGGGGGTGCCGTCGTCGCCGTGGCCGGCCGGGGTGCCCGCCGAGGAGCCGGGCGGGGTGGTCGGGGGCGACGCGGTGGGGGCGCCGGAGGGGCTGCTGCCCGTCGGGGCCGGAGAGGGGCCCGGGTCGGCCGGGCCGGGGGACTCGGGCGGGCCGGAGCGGTCGGAGGGCCCGGAGCCGTCACCGCCGCCGTCCAGGGGCGTCAGCTCGACGCCGCCCGGTGGGGGTGCGGGCTTCGTCGCCGCGGTGTCGTCCGAGGGGCCTGCCGCGCCCACCGCGGCATAGCCGGAACCGGCCGCGTCGGCGCAGCCGGTGAGGAGGACGCCCAGGCAGAGCACGGCCGCCGAGGCGGAGGCAACAGTCGTCGTCCGTCGCATCGGGACAGTGTTGCTGACGGAGCATCAGGTGTGAAGAGAGGTGCGCGGAGCGCGGGCCGGCACGCGGCCGGTGGGGCGGAGCCGGTCGGTCCGCGGACGTGCGGCGCCGTCCTTCTTGCTGTCCGCCGAGCGACCGGGGAACGGCTGTCCCTCGGCGGACCGTTCCTCAGTCCGAGATCAGCCCTTCCCGGAGCTGCGCCAGCGTGCGGGTGAGCAGCCGGGAGACGTGCATCTGGGAGATGCCGACCTCCTCGCCGATCTGCGACTGCGTCATGTTGGCGAAGAAGCGCAACATGATGATCTGGCGCTCCCGGGGCGGGAGTTTGGCCAGCAGCGGCTTGAGGGACTCGCGGTACTCCACGCCCTCCAGCGCGGTGTCCTCGTAGCCGAGGCGGTCCGCGAGGGAGCCCTCGCCGCCGTCGTCCTCGGGGGAGGGGGAGTCGAGCGAGGAGGCGGTGTAGGCGTTGCCCACCGCCAGGCCGTCGACGACGTCCTCCTCCGACACCCCCAGGCACAGGGCGAGTTCGGGCACCGTCGGCGAGCGGTCCAGCTTCTGGGAGAGCTCGTCGCTGGCCTTGGTGAGGGCCAGGCGGAGCTCCTGGAGGCGGCGCGGGACGCGCACGGACCAGGAGGTGTCGCGGAAGAACCGCTTGATCTCGCCGACCACCGTCGGCATCGCGAACGTCGGGAATTCCACCCCGCGTTCGCAGTCGAAACGGTCGATGGCCTTGATCAGGCCGATGGTGCCGACCTGGACGATGTCCTCCATCGGCTCGTTGCGGCTGCGGAAGCGCGCGGCGGCGTACCGCACGAGCGGGAGGTTCAGTTCGATGAGCGTGTCGCGCACGTACGCGCGCTCGGCGGAGTCCTTGTCGAGCGTGGCGAGCCGCAGGAACAGGGACCGGGAGAGCGAGCGGGTGTTGATGGCGTCGACGTCGTCATGCACGTGTGGTGCCGGCGCGGGAATCGCGGGAAGCACCTTCGAGCTGCCCAGTTCTACGGACATGCCACCCCCTTGAGGTCGCGGACGGGTCGCTGCGGCGTCCCCGGCCCAGGGCGGACCGAGGAGGTATACCTCCACCTGAATACCGGAGGCAGCACCACGGCAAACGCGGTTCCTGCAGAATGTCACATGTCGGCAACGCGCTGTAGCGTCTTGTCGACATATCTGTGCAGGAACGGGTCGCCCGTGCCGGTTAGGCGTCGATCCTGTTTGCGGATCGCAGGCGGGCGAAGCTCCGCGACAGTAGCCGGGAGACGTGCATCTGCGAAACCCCGAGCTCCGCACTGATCTGGGACTGCGTCAGATTGCTGTAGTAACGGAGCAGAAGGATGCGTTGCTCGCGCTCGGGGAGCTGGACGAGGAGGTGCCGTACGAGGTCCCGGTGCTCGACGCCGGCCAGCTCGGGGTCCTCGTAGCCGAGGCGGTCCAGCAGGCCGGGCAGGCCGTCGCCCTCCTGAGCGGCCTCCAGGGATGTGGCGTGATACGAACGCCCCGCCTCCAGGCAGGCCAGCACCTCGTCCTCGCCGATCTTCAGCCGCTCGGCGATCTCCGCGGTGGTCGGGGAGCGGCCGTGCAGCACGGTGAGGTCCTCGGTGGCGCCGTTGACCTGGACCCACAGCTCGTGGAGGCGGCGCGGGACGTGGACGGTGCGGACGTTGTCCCGGAAGTAGCGCTTGATCTCGCCGACGACGGTGGGCATGGCGAAGGTCGGGAACTGGACGCCGCGCTCCGGGTCGAACCGGTCGATGGCGTTGATCAGGCCGATGGTGCCGACCTGGATCACGTCCTCCATCGGCTCGTTGCGGCTGCGGAAGCGGGCCGCGGCGTAGCGGACCAGCGGGAGGTTGGCCTCGATCAGGGCGGCGCGGACGCGGGAGTGCTCGGGGGTGCCGGGTTCCAGGCCCGCCAGCTCGGCGAAGAGCACCTGCGTCAGCGCCCGGGTGTCCGCACTACGGCTCTCGCGGGCAGGAGCCTTGGGTGCAGTACGGGCCGTCACGGTCACGCCACCCTTCACAGTGCATTTTTCGCAGCATGTTTCGCGCATCGCATGTATCCGGCAAAAGCGGTCATAGCATCACAAGACATGTCCACTGTGTGCAAGCACCTCATAACGCCGTGTTGAAGAGAGAGTTGGCGGATACCGGGGGCGCGCGAGGGGTGCGACGGGCCGTCCGGCCGCACGGCGAAGCCCCCCGCGGGGCGAGGGGCTCTGGGTGGGTGCGGCGGCGCGGGTGGCGCCGGGGCGTTTCAGATCGCGTAGTCGGCGATCACCCAGGTGGCGAATTCGCGCCACTGGGCGGCAGCCGCCTGGTGGGCAGGATGCTCCAGGTAGCGCTTGAGGGCGTCGGTGTCGGCGACGGCCGAGTTGATCGCGAAGTCGTAGGCGATCGGGCGGTCGGTGATGTTCCAGGCGCACTCCCAGAACGTCAGCTCCGGGATCTCCTTCTCCAGCGCGGCGAAGGCCCGGACGCCGGCCTGCACCCGCTCCTCGTCGCGCGAGACGCCCTCGTTGAGCTTGAACAGGACCAGGTGGCGGATCACAGCGACCTCCGTACGGCGGGACGATGCGCAGCCGGTCCGGTGGGCCGACTGGGACCTAGCTGACCAGCTGGGTCATGAACTCGCCGACGCTCTGCGCGGCCGACGAGATGCCCTCGAAGCCTATCTGGACGAGGCCGGCGGCCCGTTTGGGGGTGGCGATGATCGTCCAGAGCACGAAGATGACGACCAGGTACAACGCGACCTTTTTCGCTGTCGCCATCAGTTCCGTCTCCCCTGCGGCAGGTCCCTGCGCCCTACGGCGTTCCCCCGCGACCCCCCTGGCCCCGGTGGCCGCCCCGGTTGCCGGTGCGGTCGGGCGAGTGTAACCACACGTGTTCGACCGGGCGAGGCGGCGCACCCCGTCCGGCCCTGTCCTTCACACGGGTCTTATGGACCAAAGGCCCTCCAAGGAGGGCCCTTCGCCCGGCTGTTGGGGCGGACCGCGGGAGGCAGGATGGGTCATGAGGCCACCGCGGGTCTGGCAGGAATCCGCGGGGCCCCGGGACCAGCGCCCCACTGCGGGGTCCGTGCCGCGTGCTCCCTGACAGCGCGGCGTGGACTCGGGGCCCGGTCCTCATCGGGGGAGGCGGCTCCAACCCCCTGGCCCGCCTCCCCCGGCCATACCCCCGCGCGCCGGGCGCGCGCACCGGTCCGGGCCGTTCTCCGGCAACCTCAGGACCGTTCTTCTCGTCCCTCTCCCCGTAAGGCATCCCCGTAGGTCGCGGATCACCTCATGTACGCGACAATCGGCCGGCACGGAGCGCGGGCCGGCCCGCGGCGGCCGACCGCCGTGGCACCGGCCCGCGCGGAACGACGAGAGGAAAACCGGGGGCTCCCGCGATGAGCATCGACTGGAACCGACGTACCTGCGCGCGGCGCGGGCACATCACCTACCGTCCGCACGAGGCGCACCTGGAGGCGAAACTGCACGCCAGTACCGCCCTGGGCGCGGCCTGGCGCTGTCTGCGCTGCGGCGACTTCGTGCTCGGCGAGCCGCACGGCTCCGGGCCGGCCGCCGGCGCCCCGCTGGTCCCGCGCGGCAAGGTGCTGCGGGACCTGTTCCTCCTGCGGTTCCTGGCCGTGGAGCGGGCGCTGCGCGGGGTGTTCGTGGTGCTGGCGGCGCTCGCCGTGTGGCAGTTCAGCAACAGCCAGGACGCCGTCCGCCAGTTCTTCGACAAGAACCTGGACGTGGTCCGCCCGATCGCCGTCCACTTCCACTACGACCTGGACCACTCCCCGATCGTCGACACCATCCGGAAGACCTTCGGCTACAAGCACTCCACCCTGATGGTGGTGGCCGCGCTCCTGCTCGCGTACGCGCTGGTGGAGATCGTCGAGGGCGTCGGACTGTGGATGTCCAAGCGCTGGGCGGAGTACCTGGCGGTGGTGGCGACCGCCGCGTTCCTGCCGCTGGAGATCTACGAGCTGACCGAGAAGGTCAGCTGGCTCAAGATCGCCACCCTGGCCATCAACATCCTCGCGGTGCTCTACATCGCCATCGGCAAGCGGCTGTTCGGGCTGCGGGGCGGCCGCGCGGCCTTCGACGAGGAGCGCCGGAGCGCCTCCCTGCTGGAGGTCGAGACGTCCGCCGGAATGCCCACACCCGCCCATAATGGCTGAACGCACCGTACGAGGGGGAAAGCGAATCCCATGCGACTCACGCTCATGAACTCCGCACACCGGCAGTCCGGTTCGCCGCACGCACCCGGCCGTCGGGCCGTGGCCCGCCGCCGCCCGATGGTCGTGCTGGCGCTGCTGTTCGGCATGTTGGCCGCGGCCGCCGGTCCGGCCGCCGCCGCCGGACTGGCCGAGGCCGCCGCGGCCCGCCCCGCCGCCGTGACCGCCGCGCAGGCCGCGCCGGGCGCCCGGACGGCCGCCACCGACGCCGCGCGCGTCGAGGCGGCCCCCGCGACCGCCCTGAAGTGGCGGCACACCACGCACAGCAGCAGCTACCACCACGTCACGCAGCAGGCGTCGTTCAAGTCCCACGACAAGCCGAAGAAGAAGATGGGCTTCTTCAAGAAGCTCGGCATCTTCCTGATCGTGATCATCGTGGTGATCATCGTCATCGTGATCCTGCTGATCTGGATGATCGTGCACTTCATCCGGAAGGCTTTCCGCCGTCGGGGCTGACGGATCAGGTCGGTTTTCCGCACCTTGCGCGCACCGCGGGGGCGGCCGGAGTCCACACCGGGCTCCGGCCGCCCCCGTTTTCCGTCGTCGGCCCGGCAACTGCCGCCTGCCGCCGCCCCTTGGCGCCGCCGCCCGCCCAACGGGCCGACGCGGGACCGGCCGTACGCCCGCTACCGCGGCACGGTCGCCCATGCCCTGTCGCCAATGCCCTTGGTATTCCCTCCGCTTGCCACGACGGGCGCGCGGCCGACGGGCGCGCGCCGCCGCCGCGGCCAGGTCCGCCCCACCGACGCCCGCCCCGGAGCCTGACGTCCCCTCAGAGCGGTCTTCCGCGGTGCGGGGCGGCGGCAACGCAAAAACCGCCTCCGACCTGCTCGCGCAGATCGGAGGCGGTTCTGAAAGCGGTAGCGGAGGGATTTGAACCCTCGGTGACTTGCGCCACACTCGCTTTCGAGGCGAGCTCCTTCGGCCGCTCGGACACGCTACCGAGAGAGAGCTTAGCCCAAAGGGCCCCGTGCGCCGAAATCGGATGGCGGGACGGGCGTCGCGCGGCGGTCAGCGGTCGCGGAAGAACGCGGTGAGGAGGGCGGCGCAGTCGGGCTCCAGGACGCCGGTGATGACCTCGGGGCGGTGGTTGAGGCGGCGGTCGCGGACCACGTCCCACAGCGAGCCGACGGCGCCGGCCTTGGCGTCGCGGGCGCCGTAGACGACCCGGTCGACGCGGGAGAGGACGATCGCGCCGGCGCACATCGTGCAGGGTTCGAGGGTGACGACGAGGGTGCAGCCGGTCAGGCGCCATTCTCCGGCCCGTCGCCCACCACCCTGGCCGGAACCTCCCCCGGACTCCGCCCGGAGGGACCCCGCTCGCGAGGCTTCCTTCCGTAGGGTCTCGGCGGCGGCGCGCAGGGCGAGGACCTCGGCGTGCGCGGTGGGGTCGCCGGTGGCCTCGCGTTCGTTGTGGCCGGTGCCCAGGACCGTGCCGTCCGCGGACAGCACGACGGCGCCCACCGGGACGTCACCGGTCCCGGGGGCGCGGGCGGCCTCCACCAGGGCCCGACGCATCGGCGCGATCCAGGGGGCGCGCAGCGGGTCGGGTGCGGCGGAGGGGAGGGGGGCTGATGGGGGGACGGTCATGTCCCCAGTGTCGGGGACGTGGCCGGGGGCCGGGCCCAGGGGCGGAACGTGGGCCCGGCGGGGCTCAGCGCACGGCTTCCAGCAGGTCCGTGCAGCCGAGGGCGTCGGCGATCGCGCCGAGCGCGTCGCCGTCGAGGGTGAGCAGTTCCTTCTCCGTGACGCCGAGGTCGCCGAGCAGCCCGGCGTCGCCGAGCGGGCCGCTCACCATGGCCGTCTCGGCGTCGTCGTCGAGGTCGTGGTCCGCTTCGGGTTCGCCGTCCTCGGTGCCGTCCAGGTCGAGGCTGTCGAGTTCGTCGCCAGCGCTGTCGTCGCGGCCGAGGAGTTCGTCGGTCAACATCGTGCCGTACGAGCTCCTGGCGGCCACCGCGGCGTTGGAGACGAAGACCCTGGGGTCCTCCTCGCCGTCGACCCGGATGATGCCGAACCAGGCGTCCTCCTGCTCGATGAGGACCACCACCGTGTCGTCTTCGACCGCTGCCTCTCGGGCCAGGTCGGCCAGATCGGTCAGCGTTTCCACATCGTCGAGCTCTGTATCGCTCGCTTCCCACCCGTCTTCGGTGCGCGCGAGCAGTGCGGCGAAGTACACCGTGACTCTCCCACTGGTCAGGGGCGTGCCGGGCCGGGCGGGGCGGCGCTGCACGCCGCTGCTTCCCGCCCCTTCGGAATCGTGGCAGAAACATCGCGTCCGCGCGCCGTCTTCGACGCTGCGTCGTGCGGACGTTGTGAGAGATGTCGCTCACGTGCCGGAGCGTGGGCGGTGCGCGACGGGCGCCGGGGCCCCGCGGCTCGGTTACTGTCGACGTCATGCGGATCCATGTCGTCGACCACCCGCTGGTGGCGCACAAACTCACCACTCTGCGCGACAAGCGCACCGACTCCCCGACTTTCCGGCGGCTCGCCGACGAGCTGGTCACCCTGCTCGCCTACGAGGCCACCCGTGATGTGCGCACCGAGCAGGTCGACATCGAGACGCCGGTGACGGCGACCACCGGCGTGCGGCTGTCCCACCCCCGACCCATGGTCGTGCCGATCCTGCGGGCCGGTCTGGGGATGCTCGACGGCATGGTCCGGCTGCTGCCCACCGCCGAGGTCGGCTTCATGGGCATGGTCCGCAACGAGGAGACCTACGAGGCGCACACGTACGCCACGCGGATGCCCGACGACCTGTCGGGTCGACAGGTGTACGTCGTCGACCCGATGCTGGCCACCGGCGGCACGCTGGTCGCGGCGATCAGGGAACTCATCAAGCGTGGGGCGGACGACGTCACCGCGATCTGTCTGCTGGCCGCGCCCGAGGGCGTCGAGGTCATGGAGCGCGAGCTGGCCGGTACGCCGGTCACGGTGGTCACCGCCGCCGTCGATGAGCACCTCAACGCGGACCGCTACATCGTCCCGGGCCTGGGCGACGCGGGCGACCGGATGTACGGCACCGCCGGCTGAAGCACCCCTTCCCGGCGTGCCACGGGGCCCCGCACCACGAACCCGGTGCGGGGCCCCGTGGCGTGCTCAGCACGTGGCGGTGGCCGGGGGCTGAGCCGGGCGGGTCAGCAGGGACAGGGCCGCGGTGGCCTCCTGCGGGGTGGCGAGGGCCTTGAAGCCGCCGCCGAGGATCAGGTCGAGGTCGGCGGTCTGCCGGCCGTCGGTCTTCAGCTGGGCCCCGGCCAGCTGGGTGGCCAGCACCTTCAGCGGGCCGGCGGTGGCGGCCGTGGGGCCGATCAGTATGCCGGTGCCGTTGACCTTCTTGTCGTAGGCGGCCGGGGCGTTGCCCACCTTGCCGATCTTGAAGCCGCGCTTTTGGAGTTCGTCTGCGGTGCGCTTGGCGAGTCCGGCGCGCTCGGTGGCGTTGTAGACGTTGACGGTCAGGGACGCCGGGGCGGGCGGCTTGGCGGCGGGCGGGGCGGCGCTCGCGCGGCCGGCGGTGCCGGACGGGCAATGTCTCTTGTCCTGCGCGGCCTGGGCCGTACTGCCCTTGCCGCCGAAGACGTCGATGAGCTGCAGGGTTCCCCAGCCGACCAGCCCCAGGGCGCAGGCGCCGGCCACGATGCCGAGGACGATGCGACGACGGTGACGGGGACGGCGCATCCGCGGGTACCTGTCGCCTTTGATGCGGTATTTACCGCCCATGCCGGGAGGCGTCAGCATGCTCATGGCCGCAGCGTAGTGCCGGGCGTGTGCCGTGCCTACTAGATGATCAGTGCGTTGTGTGCGGGAAACCCGAGTGGGCCAATTCAGCTGGCGTCCACGCCGGTGGTCGGGGTGGACGCGGGCGGCGGGGAAGCCGTCAGCCGAGTTCGAGGACGCGGGCGTGCAGCACCTGGCGCTGCTGGAGCGCAGCGCGGACCGCCCGGTGCAGGCCGTCCTCCAGATACAGGTCACCCTCCCACTTCACGACGTGCGCGAAGAGGTCGCCGTAGAACGTGGAGTCCTCGGCGAGCAGCGTTTCGAGGTCGAGCTGCTGCTTGGTGGTCACCAACTGGTCGAGGCGTACCGGGCGCGGGGCGACGTCCGCCCACTGGCGGGTGCTCTCCCGACCGTGGTCCGGGTACGGCCGCCCATTTCCGATGCGCTTGAAGATCACACGGAAAGCCTACCGGGCTGGGGGCACCGGGCGCAGCCAGGAGGCGGTGGAGCAAACGAGATCAATCACGGCAATTTCGGATCATTGGTGGGTGATGAGCTGGCTGATACGGCACGAACGGGCTATCGCTCGCTCGTCCGGTCGCGGTGGTCGCGCGGCGCCGCGAGCCCGGTCGGCTCACCACCGCCCGGCGTCCGCCAGACTCGGCTGCCAGTACGTGACCGCGGCGGTGTCCGGATCCACCCGGACCGGGCCGTGGTCGTCGACGCCGACCTGCGCGGGGGTGGTGCGCTCGGCCAGTGCGACCCCGAACTGGGACGCCTTTTCGGCCGTGCTGCGCGGGGCGCTCCGGCCGCCCGGCCCGCCGGGTTGGGCGTCGGTGAGCACCACGGCGTAGGCGGTGCCGTCGGGCGGCAGCGCGACGGGGGCGTGCGGCCGGCTGTACGGGAGGGGCGGGACGGGGCCCGGGCGGTGGTCGCCGAAATGCAGCAGGGGGTAGGGCTGGGCGGCGAAGGTGCAGGTGCGGTCCGAGATGTTGGTGACGGTCAGCAGCATGTGGCGGGCGCGGTGCGGCTCGGCGCCGGCGTGGAAGCGCAGCATCTCGGGGGTACAGGCGTCCCGGGCGCGGGGGGCGGGGCCGGAGGGCGGGGACGGGGCGGGGGAGACGGCGCGCGGGAGGGCGGCGCGGTAGCCGCCGCCGTCCTGGCAGGCGGTGAGCGGCAGGGCGGTGGCGGCCAGGAGGGCGGCGGCGAGGGTGCGGGCGCGGCGGGCGGCGTCGGTGCGGCGGGGCGGGGCCGGGGACGCGGGGGCGGGCCGGAAGGGCATGGGCACGATTCTCGGGCACGGGGGGACGGTGCGGGCAAGGGTCGGTCAGCGAACGCTGGGAGTCGCCTTCCCGGTCGGCGGGGCGGACGCGGACGGCGTCGGGGTGGTGGCGCGGCCCGCCCGGCCGGTCGGGTGCGTGCGGGGCACGGGGGGCGCGGTGCGGTGCGGCGGGCGGCCGGAGGGGGTGCCCGGGCCGGTGCGGGTGGCGCCGGGGGCGGTGTCCGGGGACGCGTCGGGGACGGACGGGGACGGGGCCGGGGTGCCGGTGCCCGGGGAGGGCGTGGCGGGGCTCGGCGGGGACGCGGGCAGCGGACGGGCCGGCGGGCGCTCGGGGGTGGTGGCGAGGTGCGCGGCCAGGGCGAGGGCGGCGGCGCCCGCCGCGGCGGCCAGCGGCAGGACGAGGCGGCGCGGCCGGAACCGGCTGAGGAAGGCGGGCCGGGGGAGGCGGGCGCGGCGCAGGTGGGGGCCGGGCGGCGCCGCCGGGCGGAGGTCGTGGGCGTCGACGGCGTCGGCGCGGGCCGCGAGGGCGCGGCGCAGTCGGTCCTCGACGGGCCGTTGCGGGGCGGTGTCCCAGGGGGCGGGGTCGCGGGTGCTCAAGACCGTTCCTCCAGGATCTTCTCCAGCGCGTCCAGGGCGCGGCTGGCCAGGGACTTCACCGCGCCGCGGCTGATGCCCAGGGTCGCGGCGATCTGCGCTTCGGTGAGGTCGCCCCAGTAGCGCAGGACCAGGACCTCGCGGCGGCGCGCGGTGAGCCCGCCGAGCGCGGCGAAGACCTCGCGGTGTTCCTCGTCGAGGACCACCCGCTCCTCGGCGGACGGCGCGGCGGCCTCGTGCGGCGGGGTGTAGTCGCGGGCGGTGCGGCGGCGGCGCAGCACCGAGCGGGCGGCGTTGACCACCGCGGTGCGCAGGTAGGCGAGGGCGTTGTCGACCTCGCCGAGCTGTTCGCCGTGGCGTTTGTAGAGGGCGGTGAACGCGTCCTGGACGACGTCCTCGGCGGTGGCCCGGTCGTCGACGAGGAGGACGGCCAGCCGGACCATGTTCAGCCGGTGGGCGTGGTACAGCTCGGTGAGGGTGGGGCGGTGCGGTTCCGGGGGCGGCGCGCCGTCCCGTTCGCGGGTCGACTGCCGTGCGGGCGGCGGGAGTTGGTGGACGGCCGCGGGGTGGCGGGGCGGCGACTCGCGGCGGACGGCGCGCAGCAGCCGGCGCCAGGCGGCAGGCCGGAGCCCCGGCAGGGCGAACCGTGCCGGGGTCGGGTGCGGGGCGTAGTGGGCCATCGTTCCTCGGGCGGACCGGGGCGGGGTCAGGCGCGGTTCCGGCGGACCGCGTAGAGCGCGCCGCCGCCCGCGAGCATCAGGGCGGCCGCGCCGCCGCCCAGGGCGAGGGTGGTCGCCGAGGAGGCGCCGGTCTTGGCGAGCTGCTTGCGGTCGCCGCCGTCGGGGGCCGGCGCGGGGTGGCTGCCGGGGTGGCTGGGGACGGGGCTCGGCCGGTCGCCGGGCGAGGACGGGGTGGGGGTCGGCCGGTGGCCGCCGGGGTGGGTCGGGGCCGGCGAGGGGGTGGCGCTGTGGCCGGACGGCAGGGTGGGGGAGGGGACGGGGGAGGCGCTGTGGCCCGGGGGGTTGGTCGGGGCCGGCGACGGCGTGGCGCTGGCGGCCGGGCCCGAGGAGGCGGTGGCGGCCTGGGCGGTACCGGCCGTCGCGACGGTGGTGAGCGCTATCGCGGCGAGCAGACCGGCACCGGCCGAACGGCTCAGACGGTGGCGGACGGTGCGGGAGGTGCGCGCGGTACGGGACGGGTTCACGGTCGGCTGCTCCAGTTCGTCAACGGGTGGCGCCCGAGGGCGCCCTCACCCGAGACGACGTGCGGCCTGGGGCGGGGTTGCCGCCCGGCGCGAAAAACTTTCGGCGGGCCGCCGGCGCTCCCGTGACCGTATCCGGTGGCCGGGTGGGGCCCGGCGCTCCGTGCCCCGGCCGGGGCTGCCGCCGCAGGTCAGCCGGCCGCCGCGGGCCGGGGCACGGCGGCGGGCACCTCCGCCGTCCCGGGGGCGGACGCGCAGACGTCGTCCGGGCCGTGCACCGCCCAGGCCGGGAACGGGTCCTCGGCCGCGGTGGGCGCCGGCTCGCCGGGGTCGAGCAGGCAGGCGGCGAGGGCGGAGCGCAGCGGCTCCGGGCGCAGGCCGGTGCCGATGAAGACGAGTTCCTGGCCGGACGGGCCGAGCGGCTCGGCGGGGGCGCCGGCGGTCCCGTCGGAGGCGTCGTCGGCGTCCGTCCCGGACGGCTCGAAGCGGGCTACCGCGCCCGCCTGGGACCACAGTCCGGTGATGCCGGGCCGGGTGGCGAGGCGGAAGAAGCCCTTGGAGCGGAGCACGTCGCCGTAGTCGCCGCTGTCCATCCGCTCGGTGACGAACCGCCAGAGGCGGCCCGGGTGGAAGGGGCGGTCGGCCCGGAAGACGGTGCTGGAGATGCCGTACTCCTCGGTCTCCGGGACGTGGTCGCCGTTGAGCTCCCGCACCCAGCCGGGCGCCTGCTGGGCGCGTTCGAGGTCGAAGCGGCCGGTGCCCAGGACCTCGGCGAGCGGCACCCGGCCGCGCCGGGCGGGGACGACCCGGGCGGCCGGGTTGAGGCGGGCGAGGGTGGCGCGGAGGCGTTCGGCGGTGGCCGGGTCGACCAGGTCGGTCTTGTTGAGGACGAGGACGTCGGCGAACTCGATCTGGTCCATGAGGAGGTCGCTGACCGTGCGCTCGTCGTCCTCGTACTGGTCCAGGCCGCGCTCGACCAGGGCGTCGCCGCCGGCCAGTTCGGGCAGGAAGTTGGCCGCGTCGACGACCGTGACCATGGTGTCCAGGCGGGCCAGGTCGCCCAGGGTGGCGCCGTCGTCGCGCGGGAAGGCGAAGGTGGCGGCGACCGGCATCGGCTCGGAGATCCCGCTGGACTCGATCAGCAGGTAGTCGAAGCGGCCGGCCCGGGCGAGGCGGTCGACCTCTTCCAGCAGGTCGTCGCGGAGGGTGCAGCAGATGCACCCGTTGGTCATCTCGACCAGCCGTTCCTCGGTGCGGGAGAGCGCCGCGTCGCCGCCGCGGACCAGCGCGGCGTCGATGTTGACCTCGCTCATGTCGTTGACGATCACCGCGACCCGCAGGCCCTCCCGGTTGCCCAGGATGTGGTTGAGCAGGGTGGTCTTGCCCGCGCCCAGGAAGCCGGAGAGCACGGTGACGGGCAGCCGGGGGTGGGTCATGGCCCGGTCAGCCCTTCGGGTCGAGCAGGCCGAGCCGGTACGCCTTCACCAGGTGCTGCGGCACCTGGTACACGACGCCGTCCAGGGTGAGCGGCACCAGTCGCGGGGCGCTGGCCTTCCACTGGGCGCGGCGGTGGCGGGTGTTGCTGCGGGAGAGCTTGCGCTTGGGTACGGCCATGGTGGCGGGCCTCCGGGAATCGGGTGGGTGCCGGTCGGGACGGAGGCTATATGGAAATGGCTACCATTTCCAAGTAGAGTGTTGGTGCGGTGCCTGGGGTCACGGCACGCGAAACGCCCGGGGCGGCCAGTGGGGGCGGCCCCGGGCGCTCGTCCCGCGCACGGTGCGTCGGGTCGTCGGCAGGACGGGTCGGCGCGCCGGTGCGCGGCGCGACGGCTCAGATCGTCGAGGCGTCGATGACGAAGCGGTAGCGGACGTCGCTCGCCAGCACCCGCTCGTACGCCTCGTTGATCCGGTCCGCGCCGATCACCTCGATGTCCGCGGTCAGGCCGTGCTCGGCGCAGAAGTCGAGCATCTCCTGGGTCTCCGCGATGCCGCCGATCAGCGACCCGGCGAACGACCGCCGGCCGCCGATCAGCGCGAACGGGGCGATGGGAAGCGGGTTCTCGGGGGCGCCGAGCTGGACCAGGGTGCCGTCGGTGCGCAGCAGCCCGAGGTAGGCGTTGAGGTCCAGGTCGGCCGAGACGGTGTTGACGATCAGGTCGAAGGTGCCGGCCAGCGCCTCGAAGGTGGCCGGGTCGCTGGTCGCGTAGTAGTGGTCGGCGCCGAGCCGCAGGCCGTCGTCCTTCTTGCGGAGCGACTGGCTCAGGACGGTGACCTCGGCGCCCATGGCGTGCGCGATCTTGACGCCCATGTGGCCCAGGCCGCCCAGGCCGACCACGGCGACCTTCTTGCCGGGGCCCGCCTGCCAGTGGGCGAGCGGGGAGTAGAGGGTGATGCCGGCGCACAGCAGCGGGGCCGCGGCGTCCAGCGGGAGCGCGTCGGGGATGCGCAGCGCGTAGTTCTCGTCGACGACCAGGTGGCTGGCGTAGCCGCCGTGGGTGATCTCACCGTGCCGGTCGGTGTCGTTGTACGTGTTGACGGTGCCGAGCTCGCCGGTGCAGTACTGCTCCAGGCCGGCCCGGCAGTTCTCGCAGTCGCGGCAGGAGTCGACGAAGCAGCCGACGCCGACCCGGTCGCCCACCCGGTAGCGGGTGACCTCGGAGCCGGTCGCGGCGACCACGCCCGCTATCTCGTGGCCGGGCACGATCGGGAAGTTCCCGCCGTCGCCCCACTCGGCGCGCACGGTGTGGATGTCGGAGTGGCAGATGCCGGAGAACTTGATGTCGATCAGGATGTCGTGGGCACCCAGCTCGCGGCGCGGGATCGTGATCCGCTCCAGCGGTGCCTTCGGTGCGGGCGCGGCGTACGCGGCGACAGAGGTGTGGGTCATGCCACCGAGGATGTGTCGTTCCGCCCCGCCCAACCAGTGCACCCTTGAACGTATGCATGGCGTGCCTACTACTGACGGAACCCCCTTGGGGGGCGGGAAGCCCGCGGGGCCCGGCGACCGGGCGGGGCGGCCGGCGCCGGTGGTCGTCGACCGGCGCACCGAGCTGAGCGACTTCCTGCGCTCGCGGCGGGCCCGGCTGCGGCCCGGGGACGTCGGGCTGCCCGAGCGCGGCGCGCGGCGCCGGGTGCCGGGGCTGCGCCGCGAGGAGCTGGCGCAGCTGGCCGGGGTGAGCGTGGCGTACTACACGCGGCTGGAGCAGGGCCACGGCCAGAACGTCTCGGACGCCGTGCTGGCGGCGCTCGGCACCGCGCTGCGGCTGACCCCGGCCGAGCGCGACCACCTCCGGCACCTGGTCCGCCCGGTCCCCCGCCGGGCCCGGCCGGTCGCCGGCCCGCAGCGGGTGGGGCCCGCGTGCCGGCAACTGCTGGACGCGTTGGAGCTGGTCCCCGCGTTCGTGGTGGGCCGACGGCTGGACATCATCGGCTGGAACGGGCTGGGCCGCGCCGTGTTCGGCGACTTCCCGGCGCTGCCGCCCGAGCGGCGCAACCTGGCCTGGCAGGTCTTCCTGGACCCGGCCACCCGTGCGCTGTACGTGAACTGGGAGGACAAGGCGGAGGTGACGGTCTCGCTGCTCCGGCAGGAGCTGGCGCGGATCCCGGACGACCCCGCGCTGACCGCGCGGATCACCGAACTGACCGTGTCCAGCGAGGAGTTCCGACGGTTCTGGGCCCGGCACGACATCAGGGACAAGGGCTTCGGCGTGAAGCAGCTGGACCACCCGGTGGTGGGCCCGCTGACCCTCACCTACGAGACGCTGCTCGTGGCGGCCGAACCGGGGCAGACGCTGGTGACCCACCACGCCGCGCCGGGCTCGCCGTCCGAGGCGGCGCTGCGGACGCTGACGGCCGGCCTGCCGGCGTAGGGCCGCCGAGCCGTAGGGGCGTCGAGACGTGGGCGGGCCCGTCCGAGGGGCGTGGCGGCTGTACGCCCCTCGGACGGGCCCGGGTCGGGGAGGGCTGGGGCTCAGGAGAAGCGCACCGAACGGAGCTTGAGCCGCTCCGAGCCGTGGCCGCCCTCCGGGCGCAGGGTGAAGTGGGCGCCGGTGCAGTAGGGGCCGGCGAAGACCGTGGCGGTGGACGCGGTGTGGTTGCGCGGCGAGTGCGCGGGCGGCAGGTACTCCTGGATCGCCTCGGGGAGCGTGACGCACTTCCCGCTCGGAGGGGCGACGAGGAAGCCGGGTCGCGCCCCGCCGCCCGGGGCCTCGTAGACGTAGCTGAAGTAGCCGGTGGCGGCGTGGGCCGAGGCGGTGGGCAGGGCCAGCGCGAGGGCCGCCGAGCCGGCCGCGGCGGCCAGCGTGCGACGGAGGCGGCGCATCATAACGTCCTTTCGGGCCAAGGAAGTTGGCGTGGTACGGCTGGTTCGCTGCCCGCTCGGACGTCCGGTGATGCCTGCCGTCCCTCGAAGGGAGGGCGCCGAATCGATCCCTCGGCCGGGAGGGGTTTCGGCGGCCCGCCCCGGGTCCCGCGGCCAGGGCGGGAACCGGGAAGCGGGGCGCCGGTGGGCCGGTCGGTGGGTCGGCCCGGCGGTGGGTCAGTCGGTCACCGTGATCGCGGCGGCCGGGCAGATGGCCGCCGCCTCGCGGACCGCGTCGTGGAGCGCGGCCGGCGGCGCGGGGTCGAGGACGACCACGATGCCGTCCTCCTCCCGCTGGTCGAAGACGTCCGGCGCGGCGAGGACGCAGCTGCCGGCGCCGCAGCACTTCTCCTGGTCGGCGTGGATGCGCATGATGCTCCCAAGTGGTGCGTGGTGAACGGTGGTCGAGGGGCGGGACGCCGGGACTACCAGGCGATCGGCAGCGAGTGGACCCCGTAGATCGCCATGTCGTCGCGGAACGGGATCTCCTCGTAGGGCACGGCCAGCCGCAGGTCCGGCAGCCGGCGGAGCAGGGTCTCCACGGCGATCTGGAGCTCCACCCTGGCCAGCGGCTGCCCCAGGCACTGGTGGACGCCGAAGCCGAAGGCCACGTGGCGGCGGGCGTCCCGGGCCACGTCGAGGGCATCGGCGTCGGGGAAGACGCCGGCGTCCCGGTTGGCGGAGTTGATCATGCACAGGACGCCTTCGCCGGCGCGGATGGTGCGCCCGCCGACGACGACGTCCTCGGTGGCGATCCGGGGGACGCCGTTGTGCACGATCGTCAGATAGCGCAGCAGCTCCTCGACGGCGCCCTTGACGAGGGCGGGCTCGGCGCGCAGCCGGGCGAGTTGGTCGGGGTTGCGGAGCAGCGCGAGGGTGGACAGGGCGGTCATGTTGGCGGTCGTCTCGTGGCCGGCGACCAGCAGCAGGCGCCCCATGGTGGCGATGTCCCCGTCGGCGAGTTCGCCGCGGGCGACCAGGCGGCTGACGATGCCGTCGTCCGGCTTCTCCCGCTTGGCCTGGGCCAGTCGGGTCAGGTACTCCACCAACTCGTCCTGGGAGGCCCGGACCTCTTCGGGCGTCGACCGCAGGGAGAGCAGGATCCGGCTCCGCTCCTGGAAGAACTCGTGGTCCTCGTAGGGGACGCCGAGCAGCAGGCAGATCACCAGGGACGGCAGCGGCAGCGCGAAGTCGGTGACCAGGTCGGCTGAGGTGCGCCCGGCGGTCATCCGGTCGAGCAGGTCGTCGGCGAGCTGCTGCACCTCCGGGCGCATCGCCTCGACCTTCTTGACCATGAAGTCGGCGGTGAGCATCCGGCGCAGCCGGGCGTGGTCCGGGTCGTCCATGCGGATGAACGTCCGGCCGGAGCCGACGATTTCGCGGGCGCCGGCGGTGAGGAAGGGGAAACCGGGGCGGTGGGCGTCGGCGCTGAAGCGCGGGTCGCCGAGCACCGTCCGGACGTCCTGATGGTTCGTCACCAACCAGCATGCGGAGCCGTCCCAGAGCGTCGCCCGGGTGATCGGTTCGGTGCGGGCCGCGTCGGTGATGCCCGGGGCGGGGTCGAAGGGGCAGCCCGGGGCGCGGCTGGCCGGGACGGAGAGGGCGTCGGGGGGAGCGGTGCGTTCTGCGGTCGTCATGCGGCCGGTCCTTCCGCGTGAGTTAATTACCTAACTTAGGTAACTAAGTTGTTCGTCACGCTAACCCAGGTCGGGTGGAGGAGGGAAGGATGGAACGCGACCGGTCCGATGTTGGCTCAAACCGCATGGTGCAGGGGCCGAAGACGGGCGACGGCGCACCGCCGTCGGCCGGTCCTCGGGGCAGGGGCCCGGGGGGTACGGATCCTGGTATGAGAAGCGGCCGGTCCGAGGATCGGGCCCGCTACAGTTCCCCCATGCCGGACCCCGCGCTCCACCAGGACTCCACCATCGCCCTGCAAAAAGTGCTGGCCACGCTGTCCTATCTGCTCACCCGCTCGCAGGCGCACGAGCGGCAGGCGAGCCGGGCGGGGGTCACGGCCGGCCGCTCCGACCTGTATCTGCTGATGGCGCTGGAGGACAGCGGAGGCGTCAGCCGGGTCGGCGACCTCGCGGTGCAGATGATGGTCGAACCGCCGCATGTCACCCGGCAGATCAGCCAGTTGGAGGCGCAGAACCTCGTCGAGCGCACCCTGGACGAGCTGGACCGGCGGGTCCGCCGGATCGCGATCACACCGCACGGCAGGGCTGTCCTGGAGAGCTTCCGGCAGGCCAGGCTGGACGGATTGCGCCAGGCGCTCAGCGACTTCGACGACGCCGACCTGGACACCACCAGGGCGGTGCTGGACCGCCTCGTGGTCTATGTCCGCGAGTCGCACATGGAGGAGCCGCGGGGCCGCGGGGCGTAGCGTCCCGCGGTCCCGCGGCGAGCGGCGTGGGACCGGCCGCGAGGCGACCGCCCCGGGTGCCGGTCGGCCGGCGCCGGAGTTACTCGATCTCGACGCGGCCGCTGTGCGCGGTGCCGGTCCCGTTGCCGGAGCCGGTCCCGCCGCCCGCGGTGTCGGACGAGGCCGGGGTGCCGAGGTTGCGGCGGACCGAGTCCAGGATGGTCAGGCCCTGGCCGACCAGGCCGGCGGCGATCTCGCCCAGGCCGTCGGTGCCGTTGAGGACGTTGACGTTGGCGTTGGCCAGGCCCGCGGACGCCTCCTTGACGATCTGCGGGAGCTGGTCGATCAGCATCCGGTCCAGGGCCACCCGGTCGTGCGAGGCGGCGGCCTCGGCCTGGATCTTCATCCGCTCGGCCTCGGCCGTGGCCAGCAGCTTGATGCGCTCGGCCTCCGCCTCGGCGGGCTTGACGACCTCGGCGACCAGTTCCTGCTGGCGCAGCCGGGCGCGGCGTTCGGCCAGCTCGGTCTGGGCGGCCAACACCTCCTGCTGGGCGTGGGCCTGGGCGAGCGGGCCGGCCTGCGCGGCGCGGGCCTGCGCGCGGTCCACCTCGGCGGAGTACTCGGCCTGGACCACCGCGGTCTGGCGGGAGTACTCGGCCTGATTGCGCGCCGCCTCCTGCTGCGCCTCGACGGACGCCTGGGTGGCCTGGGCCTGGGCGATCTGCGCCTGGCGCTGGATGGCCGCCTTGTGCGGGGCGGACATCGCCTCAATGTAGCCGGTGTCGCCGTCGTCGATCGACTGGATCTGCAACGAGTCCACGATCAGGCCGATCTTGGCCATTTCGGTCTTGGACGTCTCCAGGACCTCGGTGGCCAGCTTCTGCCGTTCGGTGACGATCTCCTCGACCGTCATCGAGCCGATGATGGAGCGCAGATGACCGGCGAAGATCCGGCCGGTCAGGATCGACATCTGGTCCTGGTCGGACAGGAAGCGCTGGCCGGCGTTGACGATGCTCTCGGTGTCGTTGCCGACCTTGAAAGCGATCACGGCACGCACCGTGAGCGCGATGCCCTGCCGGGTCACGCACTTCTCGGCGACCTCGGACTCGCACAGCGCCAGCGTCAGGAAGCGGACCTTGCGGAAGACCGGCAGCACGAACTTGCCGTGGCCGGTCACCACCCGAAATGGCGCACCGCCCTGCCCCCGCCTGCCACCGGAGATCAGCATGGCTTGATCAGGGGCAGGAACGCGGTAACCGAACATCACTCGTCTCCTCAACCGGCGTCGCCGGGGTCGCCGGCCGACGCGTCCAACGGATCGACCCACTCCATGACGTTGACCTGGCGATGGCCACGGGACTCGATCACGAGCACGGTCGCCCCGACGGGAAGGGGCTCGGCGGACCAGGCGAGGAACGTCTCGGAGCCGCCTCGGATCCGCACCAGAACCTCACCGGGGCCGGCAGCTCCACGCGTGCCGATCAGCAGCACTCCGGTACAGCCGATCACGGCTTCATCCCGGGCCATCGATCGCTGCCCTCCCCCGTTACGTTCTATTCGATCTGACGATAGCGCTCCGGTGCACGGCGGCCTATGGCGGGACGGCGGCGAGTTGGTGCGCCGTTGCGGTGGTGCGCCCGGTCAGGCCCTGGGGCGGGCCGCCGGGTCTGGGAGGAACGGCAGCAGCAGCGAGACCAGCCCGGCGAGGGCGGCGTTGGCGGTCAGGGCCCACATCATGGCGTGGCCGTAGGCGGCGGTGTCCTGGTGGGCGGCGGGGCCGAGAGCACCGTAGAAGACGACGCCGAGGACGGCCACGCCGACCGCGCCGCCGACCTGCTGGCCGGTGGAGAGCAGGCCGGAGGCCATCCCGGTCTCCTCGGGGCGGACGCCGGCGAGGACCGCGCTCAGCAGCGGGGTGACCAGCAGGCCGTTGCCGGCGCCGACCAGGGCCAGGGTCGGGACCAGCTGCCAGGCGGTCAGTTCCGAGCCGGCGGTGGCGGCCGCCACGACGGTGCTGCCGAAGCCGAGGAAGGTGATCAGGGCGCCGACCTGCAGCACCCGCCGCCCGAAGCGGGCGAGCCGCCCGGCCAGCAGGCTGGTGGCGAGGAAGACCACCGCGAACGGCAGGTAGAACAGCCCGGCGCCGAGGGCGTCCTGCCCCAGTCCGTCCTGGAGGGTGAGCGAGAAGACCAGGAAGAAGGAGTTGATGCCGGCGTAGGCGAGGAGCACCAGGCTCATGCCGACCGCGAAGGGCCGCTCCCGGAACAGCCGCAGCCGCACCAGCGGCGCCCCACCGGACGCGTCCACCCGCCGCTCCACCAGGGCGAACACCACGAACGCCAGCACACTGGCGGCCAGGCTGAACCACGTCCACCGGGGCCAGCCGGCGGCCCGCCCCTCGACCAGCGGCACGACCAGCAGCGCCAGCGCCAGGGTCAGTACCCCGGCCCCGGGCAGGTCCAGGCGGTGCGCCCGCGGGGCGCGCGTCTCGGGCACGTACCGCGCGGTGAGCGCCAGCGCCACCAGGCCGACGGGCACGTTGACCCAGAAGACCGGGCGCCAGGAGGAGCCGAACAGGTCGGCGGAGACCAGGACGCCGCCCAGCAACTGCCCCACCGCACCGGCGATGCCGATCACCGCCCCCAGCGCCCCGAACGCCCGGGACCGCCGCTCGGCCGGCACCAGCACCTGGAGCATCGCGAAGACCTGCGGGAACATCGCGGCCGCGGAGAGCCCCTGGACGAGCCGGGCGGCGATCAGCACGCCCGCGTCGGGCGCCAGCGCGCAGCCCACGGAGGAGACGGTGAACAGCGCCATCCCCCACTGGAACAGCCGCTTGCGGCCGAAGCGGTCGCCGAGCCGGGCGCCGGTGATCAGCGCGATGGCGTAGGTGAGTTGGTAGCCGGCCAGGATCAGCTGGACGTCGGCGTCGGAGGCGTGCAGGTCCGCCTGGATGGCCGGGGCCGCCACCAGCACGATGAAGGTGTCCAGGACGGCCACGAAGGCGCCGGTGAGGATGAGCGCGAGGGCGCCCCGGGAAGCCGCAGCGGGCGGCGTGGGAAGAGGGGCCGGGGCGCTGTGCACGGCCCCGGCCGGACGTGATGTCTGAGCCATGCCGCAACGCTCGCGCAGCCCCGAACGGCCGTACAGAGACCGATTATGCTGGTGTTTTCGCTACCACCGACCGCGCGCGCACCACGGGCCGGACACCTGTCACCGGCCGGGCGCCGCCGCCCTGGGGGAGGGCCATGGCCGACGAGGACCGGCGGCGCGCCCTGGCGGAGTTCCTGCGCGCGCGCCGGGAGCGGATCACCCCGCGGGAGGCGGGCATCCTGGCCGGGCCCCGGCGGCGGACCCCCGGGCTGCGGCGCGAAGAGGTCGCCCAGCTGTCCGGCGTCAGCGTCACCTGGTACACCTGGCTGGAACAGGCCCGGGACATCGGCGTCAGCCGGCAGGTCCTGGCCAGCCTGGCGCGGGCCCTGATGCTCGGCCCGGTCGAGCAGCGCCATCTGTACGCACTGGCCGGCGAGCTGCCCCCGGAGCAGCCGGGCCGCTCCGGCCCCGGGCCGGCCCTCCAGCGGCTGGTGGACGCACTGGACCCGCACCCGGCCTACCTGCTCGACGCCAACTGGGACCTGGTGGCCTGGAACCGCGCCGAGGCCGGGCTGATCGGCGATCCCGGCCGGTTGGCGCCCGACGAGCGGAACCTGCTCCGGGTGGTGTTCACCGACCCGGCGATGCGGACGCTCCTGGTCGACTGGGAGGGGCAGGCGCGGGACCTCGTCGCCCAGTTCCGGGCGGACGCCGGCGAGCGGTTCGGCGATCCGCGGGCCGAACGGCTGATCCGGGAACTCTCCGCGTGCAGCCAGGAGTTCACCCGGTGGTGGCAGGCGCACCACCTCGCGGACTTCGGAAGCACCCGGCGGGAGTTCCGCCATCCGCGGGTCGGGGAGCTGACCTTCGACTATGTGAAGCTGGCGGCGTTGGAGGCGCCCGGGGTCAAGCTGTTCGTGTGCATGCCGCACGACGAGCCGACGCGGGAGAAGCTGCCCGCGCTGCGGGAGTGCTGACCCGACCGACCCCGACCGTCCCCGTCCGCCGGGCCGTCGGCGGGCCGCACGGCCACGGCCTTGAAGAACGTGTAGTGGAAGCTGCCACCGGGCTCCGCGGAGCGCCGTAGGTCGGTGATGCCGCGGTCCCAGTCGGCGGGCGCGGCCAGCCCGGCGGCGAGAGCCTCGTCCCGGACGGATTCGATCATGGCGATGAAGGTGCGGCGGGTGAAGCCGGAGACGAGGCCGGGCCGGCTCGCGTCCGCGTAGACGGTACGGGGCCGGACGGCGACGTCCGAGAAACCGGCACCGGTGAGGAGGGGGTGCAACTGCCGCCCGACCAGGGCGTTTCCGCCGGCCTCCGCCTGCAGGCGGACCTGGTGGTCGATCACCCGACGGGCGGCCGGGCTGTCCGGGTGGAAGAGCACCGAGCCGTGGTCGCCCTCGATGACGGTGAGGGTGCCGCCGGGGCGCAGTACGCGGCGCAGCCCGGTCAGCGCGCGGACGGGGTCGGGGAGGTGCTCCAGGACGAAGCAGAGGAAGACGTGGTCGAAGGAGGCGTCGGAGAAGGGGAGTCGATGCAGGTCGGCGCGGTGCCAGGTGACGTTGGCCGCCGCGTGCGGGGCCTGCGCGGCAAGTTGGGCGCGGGCCTGGTCGAGGGAGGCCGCGGAGCGGTCGAGGGCGGCGATGCGGGCACCCGGACTGCCGTTGACCAGGTGCAGGGTCTGCGCGCCGACCCCGCAGCCGACCTCCAGGACGGTGCTCCCGGCCGGGTAGGAGGTCCCGGCGTGGAGCAACTGCGCCAGGGTGTCGGCCTGGTCGCCGAGGCGACGCGCCTCCCGGTCCGAGTAGCCGTGGACGTAGGCGGGGGAGAGGAGTCGGGACGGGCGCGGGGACGGGGAGGGGGACGGGTGCAGGGACGAGGACGGGGACGGTGACGAGTGCGAGTACGGGGGCGGTGGCGTGCCCGGGGCCGAGGTGGCAGGGAAGTCCGTTGATCCGTCGGGGCGTTGGGGCTGGTCCGGCGCGTTCATGGAGCAACCGTCGCCGGATAATGGTCCGGTGGACAGGTCCAAAGAGCGTCTGATCGAAGGGTCCATAACGTCGGGGTCCGCCACCGGTTCCGATTTCCTCCAGCTGAGGATCGCGGCAGCGCCGGCGGGCGGCCGGGCGGACTGGCTGGCCGGTGAGCTGCGGCGGGCGATCGCGGACGGCCGGCTGCCGGTCGGGAGCAGGCTGCCCGCGACCCGGGTGCTCGCCGCCGACCTGCGGGTCTCCCGCGGCCTGGTCACCGAGGCGTACCAACGGCTGCGCGAGGACGGCCAGGTGGCCGGGCGGGGCCGCGGCGGCACGGTGGTGGTCGCGGCACCCGTGGCGGCCGGCGCGGGGCCGTCGTCGGGCGCGGGCGCGGGGGCGATGCCGGACCGGGACGCGCCGGGGCCGGGCCCCGCCGCCTTCGACGCCCCACCCCGCAGCGACGTCTTCGACGCCCTGCGCGCGGCCCCCGCACGGATCGACCTCACGCCCGGCCTGCCGGACCTGGCCTCGTTCCCCCGCGCCGCCTGGCTGCGCGCCGAACGCGCGGTGCTCGCCGGGCTCCCGTCGGCTGCCCTCGGCTACGGCGACCCCCGGGGCACCCCCGAACTGCGCCGGGCGGTCGTCCACTGGCTGGCCCGCAACCGCGGCATCCGGGCCGACCCCGCCGACGTCCTGATCGTCTCCGGTACGGCACAGGCACTCGGCCTGATCACCCAGGTGCTGCTCCGCGACGGCATCGACGCCATCGCCGTGGAGGACCCCGGTTCGCTCGGCGCCCGCCAGCACCTCCAGTACTGGGGCGCGGCGACCCCGCCGGTCCCGGTGGACGAGGACGGCGTCCGGGTCGATGCGCTGCGGGCGACCGGCGCGCGGGCCGCCCTGCTGACCCCGGCCCACCAGTTCCCGACCGGCGTGGTGCTGGGCGGGGCCCGCCGCCGCGACCTGCTCCGCTGGGCGAGCGACACCGGCGGCCTGATCGTCGAGGACGACTACGACGCCGAACACCGCTACGACCGCCCGCCGGCCCCCGCCCTGCGCTCCCTCCTCGCCGACCACGTCTGCTACGCGGGCAGCGTCTCCAAACTGCTGGCTCCCGCCCTGCGGGTCGGCTGGCTGCTGGCCCCGCCCCGCTACCAGGAGGCGCTGGTGGACGCCAAGCGGTTCGCCGACCTCGGCAACGCCGCGCTGCCGCAGCTGGTACTGGCCCGGTTGATGGAGTCCGGTGAACTGGAGCGTCTGATCCGGCAGTTGCGACGCCGCCACCGGGCGCGTCGGGACGCCGTGATCGCCGCCGTCCGCCGCCACCTCCCGGCCGCGGCCGTACACGGCGCCGCGGCCGGCCTGCACCTGACGATCACCTTCCCGCCCGACGCCCCGCCCGACACCGAACTGGCAGCCGCCGCCCTCGCCCGAGGCGTCAAGGTCCATCCGCTGTCCTGGCACAGCCAGCGCCCCTACGGCCGGCCGGGCCTGGTCCTCGGCTACGCGGCGCGCACACCGGGGGAGTTGGCGGAGGGCGTCGCCGTCCTGGGGGAGGTGACCCGGGCCGTCGGCGGCCGGGGCGGAGGGGGTGGCAACAGCGGCCGGGACGGCCGGGACGAGAGCGGCGGCCGGGGCGGGCCATGAAGCCCTCAGCGGAACGGAATCGGCAGCCCGCGTTCCGCCTCCGGCCGCGACCCGAAGATCCGCCGCTCCGCCTTCTCGATCCGGACGTCGTGGATCCCGGCCTCCCGCCGCCCCATCAGCCCCGACGCGTCGAACTCCCACAGCTCATTGCCGTGACTCCGCCACCACTGGCCGCCGGCGTCCCGGCTCTCGTACTGGAACCGCACCGCGATCCGGTTCCCCGCATACGACCAGAGCTCCTTGCGGAGCGCGTAGTCCCGCTCCCGCTCCCACTTCCGGCGAAGGAACGCGACGATCTCGGTGCGCCCGGCGAGGAAGGCGTCCCGGTTCCGCCACACCGAGTCCTCGGTGTACGCGAGGGCCACCCGCTCGGGATCACGGGTGTTCCAGGCGTCCTCGGCGGCCTGGACCTTCTGCCGCGCACTCTCCTCGTCGAACGGGGGGAAGGGGGGCCGGGGTGCGGTCATGGCGTGACTCCTGTCTGTGCGGATACGAGCGCGGGCGCCAACGCGGGCGCCAACGCGGGCGCCAACGCGGTGCGAGCGCGAGTGTGAGCGCGAGCGGCGACCAGGTGGAGAACGCTCGTTCTCCACCCGCTCGGCTAGTCTAGAGAACGATCGTTCTCCACGGAAGGCGGCCCCTGTGACGGCCCATGGCAGCGCCCCCGAAGGCGTCCACGACGAGGTACGGACGCGGATCCTCGACGCCGCGGAGAGGCTCTTCTACGAGCGCGGCATCCAGGCCGTCGGCATGGACGAGCTCCGCACCGCCGCCGGCGTGTCCCTCAAGCGCCTCTACGGCACCTTTCCCGCCAAGCACGACCTCGTCGAGGCGTACCTCCGCCGCCGCGACGCGCGCTGGCGGGCCGACCTGGCCGCCTACGTGGACGCGGCGGCGGGTGGCGCCGCCGTGGCTCCGGCGGACCGCCTCCTCGCCGTCTTCGACTGGCTCGGCGGCTGGTTCGCCGCCCAGGACTTCCGCGGCTGCGCGTTCATCAACGCCTACGGCGAGCTCGGTGCCACCTCGGAGGGCGTCGCCCGCGTCACCCGCGACCACAAACAGGCCCTGCGCGCCTACCTCGCGGACCTCGCCCGTCCCTTGGGCCACCCCGACCCGGCCACCCTCGCTGCACAGTTGGCGCTCCTGATCGACGGCGCGATCACCGCAGCCGCCATATCCGGCGAACCGGCCTCAGCCCACACCGCCCACACCGCCCGCACGGCGGCGGCGGCGCTCATCGACGCGACCACGACCACCCCCAATATTTGAAAATAAAAAGAACTCCCGGCCGGTTTATTCGGAGATCGCTCGGCGGCGTTGTCAGTGCCGTATGCCAAAGTTGACCCAGCAGATGAGTTGACGAGTTGAACCGCAACGGGGGAGGGGCTCGCCATGCCGTTGGCGGAAGAGGTAGCGGCGTTCCATGAAGGGCGGCCGAATCCGGCCGCGCTGATCGGTGAATTCCGGCGCGCGGCCGTGATGCTTCCGGTCGTCAACGACAGCTTTATCTCCGCCGAGTTGGACGGTATCCGCTGGCTCTACGCATTCAGCGACGAGGATGCCCTGTCCCGTTTTGCGGCGACCCGCGAGAGCGAACTGGGGGCGGACCGGCAGTACGTCACCGTGGTCGGCGCCAGGGTCCTCGACGTGGTGATTCCCGCCATCGAGGGGCCGGTGGGTGTGGCCCTGGATGCCGGCAGCGTGCAGGGCATGCTTTTCCCACCGGTATCCGGAATCGTGCCGGATCGCGTCGCCGTGGACGCGAGCGAAGACATATCCACGGCCTCATCAGCCGGCACGTCGGGCACCACGAACGTCTAGGGGGAGAACGTCCATGGGGCTTATCGAAGGAAGCGGTTACAGCGCCGACCCCGAGGCTTTCGAACAGCTCACCAAGGGCATAAAAGCCGCGACGAGCGAACTGAAGGAGCTGGGTTTCGATATCGAGGCCCAACTCGGCCGCGGTTTCGACAAGTTGTCTCTCGACGCCATGGAGTGCGGCGACGACGGCCTGGCGTCGGTCTTCTCCTCGTTCTGCGACCGCTGGGGCTGGGGCGTCCACCACCTGATGCAGGACGCCAACAGCTTCTCCAAGAAACTGGGTATCACCGCCGGTCTCTATTACGAGCAGGAGCAATACGCCTCCGACATCCTCAAGCAGGGCGCGAACGCCGCGTTCGGCGACCCGACCAAGACGGCGGAGCAACTGCACCACACGTCCTGGAGCAAGCTCAAGGACGACGCCATCGACGCGAACACGGACTTCGACTGGAACCCGGATTCGGCGGCCTCGCAGAAGTCGTTCCAGCGGACGAGCGACGCCGCGCAGCAGTTCGGACACGACGTCACCTCGATTCCCGACCGCCTGATGAACGGCGGCAAGGACCCATCGGAGACCACGTCAAAGCTGGAGGAACCGGGGCGGAACCACGGGGGTAGCGACAAGTGAACTGGCTGGGGGACGGCGTCAACAAGGTCGCCGAGGGGGTGGGCGAGCTCACGGACGCCGTGGAGCGCGGCGCCGGTGAGGTCGTCGAGTTCGGTGCCGACAAGCTGGGCGACGGCCTGGAGGCGATCGGCGCGGACGGGGCCGCGGCGAAGGTCCGCTCGGGCGGGGACGAGCTCGCCGGCGCGCTGGGCGCCCACGTCGACGAGCGACAGCTGGGCGAGACCGAGGACCCCAAGCAACTCGTCCACGGGGACGTCGAGAAGCTCAACGAGACCGTCTCCCATCTGAAGGACTTCGCGGCGGCGTTCAACCGCGTCGCCGACGGCATGCGCAAGCTGGGGTCCGGCCGAGGCTGGAGCGGGCAGGCCGCGGACGCCTTCCGCGAGGCGTTCGAGATGCACCCCAAGCAGTGGATGCACGCCGCCGACGCCTGCGAGGACGCATACCAGGCGCTGAAGGCGTACGCGGAGACGATCTCCTGGGCACAGGGCAAGGCGTCCGAGGCGATCGAGAAGTACCGCCGGGCACAGCAGGACCGCGAAAACGCCCTGCACGCCTGGAAGTCGAAGGTCGACACGTATGTGGCGCAGGGAAACAGCTACAACGCCGCCGTCCAGCGCGGCGAGGACCCCGGCCCGCAGCCGACCCCGCCCGGCGACTTCGTGGACCCGGGCACCGAGGGCCGGGATGCCGCGCAGGACATGGTCAAGAACGCCCGCAGCCAGCGCGACGAGGCCGCCGAGCGGGCCCGCAGCGCCATCCGGAGCGCCCTGGCGCACGCCCCCGACAAGCCGCAGTTCACCGACCTGGCGAGCGCGGGCCTGAAGGACGGGGCCAAGGCGTTCGCCATCGAGCACATGCACCTGGCCGGCGGCATCGCGAAGGCCGGCATCGAGACCCTGAACCTCGCGCGCACGGTCAATCCCCTCGACCCCTACAACGTCGCCCACCCCTTCCAGTACGCCTCGAACGTCTCCACCACCCTCCTCGGCCTGGGCCAGGCGGCCACGCACCCCGTCGAGATGGCCAAGGGCATGCTCGGCTCCGGCTGGGGCAGCGACCCGGTGGAGGCGTACGGGACGCTGCTCGGCAACATGGTCGGCGGCAAGGGGGCCGGGGGGTTGGCCAAGGGGGCGGTGAAGGCGGGCGCGAAGGACGCCCTAGAGGGCGCCGCCCGGAACGCCGCCAAGGAGGGCGGCAAGCGAACGATCCGCGACCGCCTGCGTACGGGCTGGTGCAAGACGTTCGGCAGCGACCCCATCGACATGGCCACCGGCCGCATGATCCTGCCGCAGACGGACATCAGCCTGCCCGGTAGCCTCCCCCTCTCCTTCACCCGCACCTTCGAGTCGTCCTACCGCACCGGCCGCTGGTTCGGCCGGACGTGGATGAGCACCCTCGACCAGCGCCTGGAGATCGACGCCGAGGGCATCATCCTCATCGGCGAGGAGGGCAACTTCCTCCTCTACCCGCACCCGGCCGTGGGCGTTCCGACCCTCCCCCTCGAAGGCGACGGCGCGCCCCTGTCCCGTACCCCGGACGGCGACTACTTCCTCGTCGACCCGGCCACCGGCATCCGCCGCTACTTCACCGCCCACACCGAGAACCTCGCCCTCCTCGACGAGATCTCCGACCGCCACGGCAACCACCAGACCTTCGACTACACCGAGGACGGCACCCCCACCGCGATCACCCACAGCGCCGGCTACCGCCTGCTGCTGACCACCGAGGAGATCGCCCACGGGACCGCCGACGGGACCACCGAGGGCGCCCGCATCACCGCCCTCCACCTCGCCGGCGCCGCCCCCGACGGCAGCGACCAACTCCTGGCCACCTACGGCTACGACGCCTTCGGCCACCTCACCACCGTCACCAAGCCCGCCTCCGACCGCCCCCTCCGCTTCACCTACGACGACGCCGGCCGCATCACCTCCTGGACCGACACCAACGGCAGCAGCTACACCTACGCCTACGACGAGGCGGACCGCTGCACCTCACAGGGCGGTATCGCCGGCCACCTCCGTGCCCGCTACATCTGGGGCGACCCGGCACCGGACACCGGCCTGCGCACCAACCGCTTCTTCAACTCCCAGGACCAGCTGACCACTTACCAGGTCAACGACCACCACCAGATCGTCGCGACCACCGACCCGACCGGCGCCACCACCCGCACCACCCGCGACACCAAGCACCGCATCCTCACCACCACCGACGCCCTCGGCCGCACCACCCGCTTCACCTATGACGACGAGGGCCGCCCGGTGGCGGTCACCCTCCCCGACGGCACCACGTCGACCACCGAGTACGACTCCCACGGCAACCCCCGCACCGTCACCGGCCCGGACGGCACCACCTGGACCCACACCTACGACGCCCGTGGCCACCGCGTCGCCACCACCGACCCCGCCGGTGCCACCACCACCTACACCCACGACGCCCGCGGCAACCTCGCCTCCGTCACCGACGCCCTCGGCCACACCACCCGCATCACCTGCGACGCAGCCGGCCTCCCCCTCGCCGTCACCGACCCCCTCGGCCACACCACCCACTACCACCGCGACGCCTTCGGCCGCACCACGTCCGTAACGGACCCCCTCGGCGCAACCACCCACCTCCAGTGGACCGTCGAAGGCAAACTCGCCGCCCGCACCGACCCCACCGGCGCACGGGAGGAGTGGACCTACGACGGCGAAGGCAACCGCCTCACCCACACCGACGCCGCCGGCCAGACGACCCACTTCTCCTACACCCACTTCGACCTGCTCGCCGCCCGCACCGACCCGGACGGCGTCCGCTACGAGTTCGCCCACGACACCGAACTCCGCCTCACCCAGGTCACCAACCCCCAGGGCCTCACCTGGAACTACACCTACGACGGCGCCGGCCGCCTGATATCCGAATCCGACTTCGACGACCGCGTCCTGTCCTACGTCCACGACGCGGCGGGCCAACTGGCCTCGCGGACCAATGGGTTGGGCGAGGTGACCACCTACGCCCGCGACGCCCTCGGCCGGATCACTGAGAAGAACGCCGCAGGGTTGGTCACGACCTACTCCCACGACCCCGCCGGCCACCTCCACCAGGCGACCAACCCCGACGCCACCGTCACCTACACCCGCGACGCCCTGGGCCGCGTACTGACCGAAACGGTCAACGGCCGCACCATGACGTTCACCTACGACATCCTGGGCCGCCGCACCTCCCGCACCACCCCCACCGGCCACCACACCACCTACACCTACGACGCCGCCGGCAACCGCACCGGCATGGACATCGCCGGCCACCCGCTCTCCTTCGAGTACGACGCCGCCGGCCAGGAACTCACCCGTACCATCGGCGGCACCCTCCACCTCACCCACACCTGGGACCCCACCGGCCGCCTGACCGGCCAGTCGTTGTCAGCCGCCGCCACCGACCCCACCGGCACCGCCCAGACCGAGCTCCACCAGGTCCTCCAACGCGCCTACACCTACCGCGCCGACGGCCACCTCACCGCCATCGACGACTCCCACACGGGCCGCCGCACCTTCGACCTCGACCGTGCGGGCCGTGTCACGGCAGTCCACGCCACGGACTGGACGGAGACGTACGCGTACGACGCGGCGGGCAACCAAACCAACGCCACATGGCCGGACCGCCACCCCAACCCTTCAGCCCGAGGCACCCGCACATACGAGGGCACCCGCATTACACGGGCGGGGCGTATTCGTTACGAACATGATGTCCTGGGACGAGTAACTCTTCGGCAGAAGAGCCGCGTATCCCGCAAGCCAGATACTTGGCGCTACGCCTGGAATTCAGAAGACCGCTTGACGTCGGTCACTACGCCCGACGGCACTACTTGGCGGTACCTCTACGATCCTTTGGCTCGCCGCGTAGCTAAACAACGCCTCACCTGCGATAGCGTAACCATTGCTGAACAGATCGACTTCGCCTGGGACGGCACCACTGTCGCCGAAGAGACCACAACGTCCCCTCGTTCGCCCTACCCGATCACCCTCACCTGGGATCACGACGGCCTGCGACCCATTGCGCAGACTGAGCGGAAGTCGCTGGCCCAAGCTCCTCAGCAAGATATCGATCAGCGTTTCTTCGCCATTGTCACGGACCTTGTGGGCACGCCTACCGACCTCGTGGACGAAGTCGGGACCTCAGCTTGGCGGACCCAAAACACCGTTTGGGGTGCCACCGCTTGGACTCGTAGCAGCATTGCCTATACGCCACTCCGTTTCCCAGGTCAATACTTCGATCCCGAAAGTGGTCTTCACTATAACTGTCACCGTTACTATGCCCCCGAAAGCGGGCGATATGCTTCTGTAGATCCCCTGGGTCTCGCTCCCGCGTCCAATCCTGTTTCATATGTCCATAATCCCCACACTTGGTTTGATCAGCTGGGATTGGCGCCCGAGGGTTGCGGAAGACCTTTCCCTGTCTATCGAACGCCCAAAGCTGCGGATGCCGCATATGAGCGACTCCATGGCCCCAATCCCGCCAATCATCAACCCGGAGTTGATCTAGGCGGAGGCTATCTGTCCGAAGGGACTATATATTTTGGAGAACGAAGCGTGGCCGCTGAATACATCAACCCAGCCGGCAGGCATTATGCGAACGGAATGGTGCGCTACGATATGCATCGTGAAGACTTCCTGAAGGAATTTGGGGGCCATGCGGAAAGGTATGACCGGAAGGGGCCGAACGGGTCGCCGAGGATTGAGTTTGTGATTCCGGTAGATAAGCTGGGTAGGTTCAATGAGCTAACTATCGAAAGGACTTGGGTTCCGTTCGGGGAGGAAGGGTGAGGTAATGCTGAGTGATAATTGCGAGTTTGACGCCGTGGTGACGGCCGCGACCGTAGTCGGGGTGGTTGTGGATATCGACGGTATTCAAGGTTTCATCGACCAGACCAAACATCCATCCTGGTGGTGTGATGCCGAGCCGCCTGAAGTTGGCGAATGCATTCACGTGGTGGTGCTGGATGGCTCCAGAAACCCTCCTCGGTTGAGTGCTTTGGAAAGTGACATTGAAATCGCGAGGCGCCTTCGGTCCGAAGGTTCTCAATAGTATTGGATGTTAGCTAAAAGTTGTGGCCGTGAGCCGCATCGTTTCCTTCGCTCAAGGTCGTAACGCGCGCTTGAGTGGACGTGGATCAGGTCACGCTAATAACTCTCTTGAGGGGTGGCAAGGGTGCTGGAAAGGGCCCGAAAGGTGTTTTCCCTTCTGGGCTGTTGCTGAGCGATCTCGCATTTTTCCTGATTTGAGATGCTCGATCAGCGTCTGTCGGGAAGTCAGCTAGGCGCAGCATTTTCAACCAGGAGTGAGGGCTAGGAGGTTTCTTGTCTACGCATGTGCCGCCCCCGAGCGGCCCTCAGCCCTATGGGCAGCCCGGCGCTGGGCCCTATGGCCCACCCCAACCCCATCAAGGCCCGTACGGTCAGCCCGGCCAAGGGGCTTATGGAGCGCCGGCGCAGGCTCCCTACGGGGCTCCGTACCAGCCGACGCCGCAGGCGTACGGGCAGGTGCAGGCTCAGCAGGGGGGTATGGCAACGCCGGGTGTGTTGCCGCCGGGCAGTCGTCCTACTAACACCAAAAGGGCGCGCATAATTGCTCTCCTTGTGTTCGTCGTTCTCGCAGTTGCCTTCTGGTTTCTGAGCAGTGGGAGCCATTCGCCTAGCACCAAGTTTGCCGATTCGGCGCGTGTTGGTGACTGTGTGGAGAAGTCAGGGTCGGGCGATGATGTGGTGCTCAAGGTCGTCGAATGCTCCAGCAGTGAGGCGGAGTACAAGGTTGCGATCCGGAGGCCCGCTGGCGACAGGTGTCCCGAGGGCTTCAGTGAATATGAGAAGACCCGAGGGAGCCTGGTGACGCTGCGACTGTGTCTGGTCCCTGCTGGGAATTAGCTGTCGCCTGGCGCTGCCTGGGGTGCTTGGGTGTTCTGAGTATGGCTACTCATGCGCGCGGGTGGGGGTGTGGGTTGGCTGGTGGGTATGGAGGAGATGTTGTTGCCGCTGGGGGAAGAGCGGGACTCGCGGGCGTGGGTGGGGCCGTTGGTTTCGAGTGTGGTCACGGTGGTGGCGGGGTTCTTTGCGCTGGCTGTGCTGGGGTTCTCGGCGATGGCTTGCGATTCGTGCAGTGGCGAGAAGGCGCATGGGTTTGATGCGAGTATCTCGACTGCCTTGATGGTGTTGAAGGTTGGGTTTTTGGGGCCGGCGGGGTTGCTTGTGGCGGCTTGGGGGTTGCCGTGGGAGCGGCGGAAGGCTGGGCAGCGGGCGTTGCTTGCGCTGACGGCTCCGTTGGCGGTTGTGGTGTTGTTTGTTGCCTGCATGGCGATGGTGCGGTGGCCGTGAGGCGGGAGTGAGGCGAAGGGTGAGCCGGCGGCGCCGTGATGCGTTGAGGGTGATCTCCGCGATGTTGGCGCCGCTCGCCTTGTTCAGTGAGATGTAGGGAGGGCTGGGCCCTCGTCGTCCGGGTCGTGGCCTGAGGCCGCGGGCAGGCGGCCGAGGCGGCTGTCGGCGATGCGGAGGGTGTTGCCGAGGGCGGCGGTGGTGCGCATGAGCATGAGGCGGAGGAGGAGGGGGCCGGCGGCGGCGTTGTGGAGGGTTGTTTCGGCGTCGGTGTAGGCGACGGCGGCGTTGCGCATTTGTTGGTCCTCCATGCGGTCCGCTTTGCGGGTGAGGTAGCCGTTGCCGGAGCCGGAGGCGGCCAGGTAGCAGGGCCTCCCGTCCCATGTTTCCCATGGCAGTAGGCGGAGGGGTGAGCCGGGTTGCTGGGCGTTGTCGGGGTCGTAGGGCATGGTCGGATTTGCCTCCGTCGTGGGGTCCTTCGTGCGTACAGCCACGAGTGTCAGTGACGGCAAGTAGCCTCGGAAGTACGGAGGGTGTGTCTTCGGCTTCGTCACGAGGGGTGGTGCGTGCACATGGGCAATACGTACGGAGACTGGCTCAAGCAGCAACGGGAGTTGGCGGGCCTTACGCAGCAGCAGTTGGCGGACGTGGCGATCATGACGCGTTCGCATATCGCGCACATTGAGGCAGGGCGGCGCATCCCGTCCAAGGAGGACGCGCGGCGACTGGACGGGGCGCTCAACACGGGGAACATGCTCAGCAGTTTCCGGCCAGGGGGCGAGCCGGCGGTCGCTGACCGGTTTGCGGACGCCCTGGCGCTCGAACAACAGGCGACCATGATCTGGGACTTCGCGACAACGCTGATGCCCGGACTCCTTCAGACCGACGGATACGCGCGTGCGGTGATGGGCGCCACGGTCCCCCCGTGGAGTGCGGAGGAGTGCGACAAACTCGTTCGCACACGGCTGGAGCGAGCGAAGATCCTCGACAACCCCGTGATGCCGGTAGCGTGCGCATTGCTGAGCGAGGGGGTGTTGCGCCATCAGATTGGCAGCTCGGCGGTCATGGCGGAGCAGATCAGGCACGTGATCCGCTTGTCCGAGAGCGGGCGAGTGCGGGTGCATGTGTTGCCGAACAGCGCGGGTCCGCAACCGCTCATGCAGGGGCTGTTGAAGCTGATGTGGTTCGAGGACCAACCACCGGCGGGATATACCGAGGGCGTGTCCAGTAGCCACCTTCACGATTCCCCAGCCGTGGTTCAGCGGCTCCAGAGCGCCTACGCTCTCGTGCTGGGCGATGCACTGCCGCGACAGCAGTCCCTGGCCCTGATGAGGGCAACAGCAAAGGAGTACGGGCACCATGACTGAGCGCGTCATCGCGAATGCTGCCGCACTGAGCGGCTGGCGCAAGTCGTCGTACAGCGACGGCGAAGGGGCCGAATGCATGGAGGTCGTGGACGGCTACCCCCACGGCATACCCGTCCGGGACTCCAAGGCCCCGCGCGGGCCGGTGATCGTGGTCCCGGCGGGGGCTTGGAGTGCGTTTGTGGATGCCGTCAAGGGTGGGGCGCTCGACGAGGGTTAGGTCAGTACGCGTCCCAATGCCGCCAGGGCCATGGTCAGTTCGCGCTCGGTGATGGTCAGGGGCGGGGCCAGGCGGATGGTGGAGCCGTGGGTGTCCTTGACCAACACGCCCTCGGACATGAGGCGTTCGCTGATGGTGCGGCCGGTGCCCAGGGCGGGGTCGATGTCGACGCCGGCCCACAGACCGCGGGAGCGGAACGCGGTGACGCCCTTGCCGAGGAGGTCGGTGAGGGCGGAGTGCAGGACCTTGCCCAGGTCGGCGGCGTGGGATTGGAACTCGCCGGTGGTGAGGAGGTCGACGACGGCCGTGCCGACGGCGGCGGCGAGCGGGTTGCCGCCGAAGGTGGAGCCGTGTTGGCCCGGGCCGAGGACGGACATGACCTCGCGGCGGGCGACGACGGCGGAGACGGGGACGATGCCGCCGCCCAGGGCCTTGCCGAGGAGGATGACGTCGGGGACGACGTGCTCGTGTTCGACGGCGAGGGTGGTGCCGGTGCGGCCGAGGCCGGACTGGATTTCGTCGGCGATGAAGAGGCAGTTCGCGCGGCTGGTCGCGGCGCGGACGCCGGCGAGGTAGCCGTCGTCGGGGATGATGACGCCGGCCTCACCCTGGATGGGCTCGATCAGCACGGCGGCGGTGGTGTCGTCGATGGCGGCTTCGAGGGCGGCCAGGTCGTTGTAGGGGACGGTGCGGAAGCCCGGGGTGTAGGGGCCGAAGTTGGCGCGGGCCTCCTCGTCGTCGGAGAAGCTGATGATGGTCGTGGTGCGGCCGTGGAAGTTGCCGCCGGCGACGACGATGGTGGCCTGGTCGGCGGGGACGCCCTTGACCTCGTAGGCCCATTTGCGGGCGAGCTTGATGCCGCTCTCGACGGCCTCGGCGCCGGTGTTCATGGGGAGGACCATGTCCAGGCCGGTGAGCTCGGCCAGCGCGCCGGCGAACTGCCCGAGGCGGTCGTGGTGGAAGGCGCGGGAGGTGAGGGTGAGGGCGTCCAGCTGGCGGTGGGCGGCCTCGATGAGGGCCGGGTGGCGGTGGCCGAAATTGAGCGCCGAGTAGCCGGCCAGCATGTCGAGGTAGCGGCGGCCCTCGACGTCTTCGACCCAGACGCCCTCGGCGCGGGAGATGACCACGGGGAGGGGGTGGTAGTTGTGGGCCAGGACCGGGGCCTCGGCCTCGATGAGGGAGGCGGAGGAGCGGCGGGTGTCGGTGGGCGCAGTCGTCATGGGCGAAGCTCCTGGGTGCAGCACTTGATGCCGCCGCCGGCCTTGTGGAACTCGGAGAGGTCGACGGGGACGGGGACATATCCGCGGGCGGTGAGTTGGTCGATGAGGTGCGTGGCCCGGGGGGCGACGAAGACGTGGCGGCCGTCGGAGACCGAGTTGAGGCCGAAGGCCAGGGCGTCGTCGCGGGTGGCCAGGACGGCGTCCGGGAAGAGCTGGCGGAGCACTTCGCGGCTGCCGGGGGAGAAGGCTTCGGGGTAGTAGGCGACGGCTGCCCCGCCGGCGCCGCCGGCCCCGTTGCCGCCGGCGCCGCTTCCGTCGGTGCCGCTTCCGTCGGCGATGAGGCCGTCGGCGGTGAGGCCGTCGTCGAGGACGAAGAGGGCGGTGTCCAGGTGGTAGAAGTACGGGTCGGTCAGCTGGAGGCTGATCACCGGGCGGCCGAAGAACTCCTGGACCTCGGCGTGTGCGTCGCGGGTGGTGCGGAAGCCGGTGCCGGCGAGGAGGTAGCGGCCGACGGGGACGAGGTCGCCCTCGCCCTCGCAGGGCGACTCGGGCCGGTGGAGGTCGTAGCCGGCGCCCTTGAACCAGAGCTCGTACTCATGGGACTCGGGCCGGCGCTGCGGGGCGTGGAAGAGCGAGCCGAAGGCGCGACCGCCCACGACGACGGCGGAGTTGGCGGCGAAGACCATGTCGGGCAGGCCGGGGGCCGGTCGGACGGTCTCGACGGTGTGGCCGTGGTCGCGGTAGGCGCGGACCAGGTTCTCCCACTGCCGCAGGGCGAGTGCGGTATCGACGTCGGCGTCCTCGCGCATCCAGGGGTTGATGGCGTACTCGACGGCGAAGTGGGTGGGTCGGCAGAGCAGATAGCGCCGGGCGCGCGGGGTCCGGGGCGCCCGGGTGAGCGCGCCGCCGGGGTGGGTCATGGGCACAGAAAGGGCCTCCGCTTCCTGGGGTCCGTATCCACTGCCCGCCGGAAGGCACGACGGTCCGCACGCTCCGTGGGTCCGCACGGTCCGTTATGGGTCGTCACCGGGGGCAATACACGGTACGAAGCGGCGGATTCCGGCCACAAGAAATGAATGCTGCGCAGTTACGCAGGAATGCTGCTTGTGGCGGCTGGCTACCGTTGGTTTGCTGCGCGTCGGAGCGGCTGAGGATGGACCCGAGCGCCGTCGCCGACCCGGCCGGCGGCCTGGTGGGCCGCCCGGTCGTCGGGGCGGGCGGCGGAACGGTCGTCGGAAGGGCGGCGGGCGCCGGCCTCGGGGCTGTCCGGGAGGAGGTGCGAGAGCACCATGTAGCTGATCGTCTTCCGGATGAACGGCTCGGTACGGATCCGTTCGAGGACCTCCTCGAAGTGCTCGACGTCGGTGGCGCGGACGTGCAGCAGGGCGTCGGCGCCGCCGGTGACGGTCATCGCGGCGGCGATCTCCGGGTGGTTGCGGACGACCTCGGCCAGCCGCCGGGGCGGGGCGGCGCCGTCGCAGTAGACCTCCACGTACGCCTCGGTGAGCCACCCCAGGGCGGCGGGGCGGACGGTGGCGGAGAAGCCGGTGATGACGTTGGTCTCGCGGAGGCGGTCCACGCGGCGTTTGACGGCGGTGGGGGACAGGCCGATGGCCGAGCCGATCTCGGCGAAGCTGGCGCGGCCGTTCTCGATCAGCGCGGCGACGATCTTGCGGTCCAGCTCGTCGAACGGCGCGGACTTGGTGCTCATGGGGCGGCCCTTTCTTCCTCTCCTCCTCGCGACCCCGGGCCGGGGCGTTACCCGTCCCCGGGGCGTGGGAGTGCAGTCACGGTAACCGGGACCGGCGGGTGGTGGCGCAGCGCCCGGGCGCCCCGATGAATCCCCAGGTCAGGCATCCGTGCAGGTCAATGATGGTGGCGTAACTCCGCCGTAACGGGGCTTGCTTAGCGTCGGGGGCCCGGCGTTCGCTCGTCGGGGCGCAACGGAGGCGGCGCGGCGGGGCGTGAGGAGGGCGGGCATGGACGCGGACGACGGCGGGGACGGCCACCGCGGTGGCGCGGTCGGCGACGGGCCGACGCGGGCGGACCGGGCGCGGCGGGTGGCGCATGTGCTGCGCGGGCAGGTGGTGCGGGGCGCGTTCCCCGGGGGCGTGCTGCCCGACGAGCGGTCGCTGGTCGCGGAGTTCGGGACCTCGCGCAACACGGTCCGGGAGGCGCTGGGGCTGCTGCGCGACGAGGGGCTGGTGGAGCGGCGGCGCGGGGTGGGGACGGTGGTCGTCGGCCGGACCTACGAGCATCCGCTGGGGGAGCTGTCCGGGCTGGCCGAGGTGTTGCAGCGGCACGGGACGGTGGTGAACGAGGTCCGGGCGGCGCGGATCGTGCGGGCACCGGGGTCGGTGGCGCGCCGACTGGAGCTGCCGGAGGGGAGCCGGGCGGTCTATCTGGAGCGGCTGCGGCGGGTGGACGGGATGCCGCTGTCCCTCGACTGCACGTACCTCATCCCCGAAGTGGGCGAGCCACTGCTGGCGTTGGGGACGGAGCGGCTGGAGAACCGGGACGTCTTCGAGCTGATCGAGCGCGCGGCCGGGCGGCCGCTGGGCTCGGCGGAGGTGGCCGTGCGGGCGGTGGTCGCGGACCCGGCGACCTGCGCGGTGCTGGGGATGACGGCGGGCGGCGCGGTGCTGGCCGTGGACCGGCTGACGCGGCTGGCGGACGGGCGGCCGGCCGACCTGGAGTTCATCCATCTGCGCGGGGACCGGCTGACGCTGCGGGCGCGGCTGGACCGGGTCCGGGAGGGGTGAGCCGGTGCGGTCGGGTCGGGTGCCCGCGCGGGCACCGGTGACGTGCGCGATGTGCCTGTGCGTGACGCTGGTCGTCGGCATGGTCTCGGCGGTCAATCTGGCCATCCCGGATCTGTCCGCCGGGCCGTTGCACCCGTCCGCGGCGGCGGTGGTGTGGGTGGTGGACGGCTATGTGGTGGTGTTCGCCTGTCTGCTGGTGCCGGCCGGGGCGCTGGCCGACCGGCGCGGGCGCAAGGGCACGCTGCTGTGCGGGATGGCGGTGTTCGTCCTCGGCTCGGCGGTGTGCGCGGTGGCGCCGCACGTCGGGGTGCTGATCGCGGGGCGGATGATCAGCGGGGTGGGGGCCGCGGCGGTGCTGCCGAACACCCTCGCGCTGCTGGTGGACGGACTGCCGGACGGGCCGCGCCGCCGGGCGATCGCGGTCTGGGCGGCCATGACGGGGCTCGCCGCGGTACTGGGCAATGTGGGCGGGGGCGCGGCGATCCAGTACGGGAGCTGGCGGGCGCTGTTCGTGTGCGTGGTGCCGGTGGCGGTGGGCGCGTCGGTGCTGGTGGCGGTGGTCGCGCCGGTGGCGGCGCGGCATCCGGGACCGGTCGCGCCGCTGGCCGCGGTCCTGTTCACCGGTGGGTTCCTGGCGCTGCTCAACGGGATCGTGAGCGGGCCGGGGGAGGGGTGGCTCGGCCCGTGGGTGCTCGGGTCGTTCGGGGTGGCCGGGCTGCTGCTGACGGGCTGGGTCCGGTGCGAACTGCGCTCCGCACGGCCCCTGTTGGACCCCAGGGTGTTCGCCCGCCCCGCCGTCCGGGCCGGGGCGGTCGGGATGGCGGTGCTGTTTCTGGGCATGTTCGGGCTGTTCTACCTCAACGGCCAGTACCTCCAGTACGCGAAGGGGTACGGGCCGTTCGGCGCGGGTGTGCGGCTGTTGCCGATGGCGGCGGCGCTGCTGGCGGGGCCCCGGTGCGGACTGGTGCTGGAGCGCCGGTGCGGGCGGCGCGGCACGGTCGCCGCCGGGATGCTCGTGCTGGCCGGCGGGCTGGCCACGGTGTCGGCCGCCGATGCCGGTACGCCGTACGCGCTCTACGCCGCCGGGGCCGGGCTGACCGCGCTGGGCTGCGGCATCGCGACCCCGCTGCTCTCGCACGCGATGATGTCCGCGCTGCCGCCGGAGGCCGCCGGGGTCGGCTCCGGACTGCAGAGCCTGACCCGGGAGTTGGGGAGCGCGCTGGGGATCGCGGTGACCGGGACGCTGACCACGGCGGTGTTCACCGCCCGGCTGCCGGCGCCGCTGGCGGGGCCCGGGGCGCCGACGACGGTCGCGGCGGCACAGGCCGCGCTCGGGGACCTGCCGGGCCGGGGTGAGGGGCTGCGTCCGGCGGTGGTCGGTGCGTTCACGGACGGGTTGCAGGTGGCGACGTTGGTGTTGGCGGTGGGGGTGGGGGCGGTGGGTGTGGTGATCTTCCGCTGGATGCGGGGGGCCGTTCGGCCGGTGGGCGACGGGGGGTGTGGGGGTTAGGGCGGGGGCGCCGTTTCGCCTGTTGCTTGTGGTGGGTTTCGGGGGCCTGTGGGGCGGGCCTACGGGGGTGGTTGTCGGACTGCTGCGCTTACGTCCGACAACCACCCCCTCCGGCCCGCCCCGCAGGCCCCCTCCCGTATGCCGGCGGCCCCCGCCCGGTGGGGGGCGGCGAATGCAGGGCCGTCGTGGTGGCCCCGAAGCCAGAAGTGCGGGTTGAGGGTGAGCACCCCTGACCTCCTCTTTCCCCGCAAGGGGCGGGGGCCGCCGCGGACGACGACGGCGGGGAGGGTGCGGGGCCGGAGGGGTGGGTGGTTCGGACGTGAAGCGAAGCAGTCCGAACCACCCACCCCGGAGGCCCCGCACCCGGCACCCACCACGGGTACCAGCAGCATCGGCGGCCCCGCCCCAACAACCCCTCCGCCAAGGGCGGAAACCCAACACGGCGGGACAGCCGACAACGTGGGGACACCGGCCCGAAGGGGCCTACGGCCCCACCCGCTGGATCCTGGCCCGCGCGACCACCTCCGGCCCCACCGTCGCGGCGCGGGCGATCAGCGCGCGGGCGTCCCAGTCGGGCGGCCAGCCCTCCCAGATGCGGAGCCGGCCGCCGACCACCACGGCGCGGATCTGGTCGCGGCCGGCCAGCCGGACGAGTTCCCAGCGCAGGTCGTAGGAGGGGGTGAGTTCGGGGACGGCGAGGTCCACGAGGAGGTAGTCGGCGGCCTGGCCGGCGGCGATCCGGCCCGTGACGCGGCCCAGCCCGAGGGCGTCGGCGCCGCCCGCGGTGGCGTGCGCCAGCCACAGGTGCCCGGCGCCGCACACCGAGTCGCCCGAGGCCAGCCCGTAGGCCAGCCGCTGGGCCGTCTCGGCCGCGTCGACCAGCCGGAAGCCGTCGCCGCGGGTGCCGTCCGTACCGATGCCGAAGCGGATGCCCAGCGCGGCCAGCATGGTGGCGTGCGCGACGGCGTTGCCCTTCCAGGCGCTGGCCACCGGGTTGTAGCTGATCGCCGCGCCGGTGTCGGCCAGCTGCCGCATCTCCGTGGGCGTCAGGAGGGTGGCGTGCGCGCCCAGGGTGTGCGGGCCGAGGGCGCCGAGGTGGTGCAGATAGTCCACCGGGCGGCGGCCGACGCTCTTCAACGAGCGCTCCACGGAGGCCAGGTGCTCGTTGACGTGGATCTGGAGCACCGCCCCGGCCTCGGCGCAGAGGTCGGCGGTCCGTTTGATGACCGGGCCGGTGGCGTCCTCGGGGACGGCGATGGCCAGGGAGGGGTGGACCAGCGGATGGCCGTGCCAGCGCGCCAGGTGGGCCGGGCCGCCGGTCCCGGCGGAGACGATCTTTCCCAGGACGCACCGGATGCCGGCCTCCTCGGTGCCCTTGGCGATCGCGGCCACGTCGACCGGCGCCCGGGTTCCGGCGTCGGCGACGGTGGTGAAGCCGCCGCGCAGCGCCTCCAGCGCGGCCAGCTTCGCCGACAGATAGGCGCTCTCCTCGTCCAGGGCGTGTTCCAGCGGCTCCCAGACGGTCTTGAAGATCTCCGACGGCTGGCCGAACGACTGGGCCTTGCCGAAGCTCTGGGTCAGGTGGTGGTGGGCGTCGACGAAGCCGGGCATCAGGAGGTGGCCGGGCAGGCGGATCGGGGCGGGGCCGGTGTGGTGCGCGGCGAGGAGCCGGGCCGCCGGGCCGACCTCGCGGAAGGTGCCGTGCTCGACGAGGACGGCGTGGTCGCGCACCGGGCCGTCCGGCAGCAGCACCACATCCGGGACGAGGAGTTGTCGGGGACCGGCGAAGTGGTCGGGGCGGAGGGCGGGGTGGGCGTCCCGGGACTGCGCGGAGGCGGTGCCGGCGCCCGGTCCGCCGAGCAGACCGCCGGCGCCGACGCCGGTCAGCCCGGCCACCCCGGCGAGGAAGCCGCGCCGACCGAGGCCGCCGCGGGGGACGGACCCTTCGGGCGCCGCGTCGGATGCCGCGCCGGATATCGCGCCGGACTCCCCGTCGTGGGCCGCTGCGCTCCGTATCCCGTCCGGCCGTTCGCCGTCAGGCCGTTGGCCATCCGGCCGTTCCGCGTGCGGCCGCCGGGGCGCCGGCCGTTCCGCGTCCGGACACCCGCCGGGAGCCCCGGCCTCCTGGGGCTCCCGGCCCCGCTGCTCGTTCGCCAACCCGCTCGCCTGCTTCCGTCGCCGCGTACGTAGGCGCGGCCGGGCCCGTGATCGGGTCGGCCGCGATGGGTGGCCCGACCCCAGGGTCGGGCCATAAAGCGGAACAAGGCTTTCGACATACGGGATTCGGCGAGGTCGGGGAGGAGTGGCGCAACCCCGCGAGGGGCGTGGCGCGTCCCAGCTCACGGCGTGTGCCGAGGTCCCGTCCGGTGGCGTAACGTCGCCGAAATGCGACCTCCGGGGCGGCGGCCGGGCCATGGCCGAACGCCTGATCGCCACATGGGATCCTGGTGCGTCATGTTTCCGCCGGGCGGACGGTGTGCGTACGGCGACACGGGGAGGACGTCCGCTGCTGTGGTGGGCGGGTTGGCGATACGGGTGGACGTGCGGCGATACAAGGGTGCATCGATGAGACTCTGCTTCCTGGTGGAGGAGCAGTACCGCCACGACGGCATGCCGCAGGACGTGATCGGTCAACTCCGTGCGTGGGGACACCGGGTGGATGTGCTCTGGCCGGGCCGTTCGCTGATCCGGATGTCCGAGTTGTCCGGCGCGGTGGCGGAGGGCGACCATGACGCCTGGGTCCTCAAGACCGTCTCCGGCGGGCCCGGTCTGACGCTTCTGGAGGCCGCCGCGACCACCGGACTGACCACCGTGAACGACGTACGCGCCATACGGGGCGTACGGGACAAGGCGCTCGCCGCGGTGATCGCGCGGACCAGCGGGCTGCCGGTGCCGATGACGTACGCGGCGGTCCGGGCCGAGGAGTTCGCCGAGGTGCCCGAGGCGGAGTTCCCGCTGGTGGTGAAGCCCGCGGACGGCAGTTCGGGGCGCGCGGTGCGGCTGGTGGAACGGCCCGAGGAGCTGGCCGCCGGGGCCGTGGCGGCGGCCGGCGGCACCGGCGACGGCATGCTGATCGCCCAGCCCTACGTCCCCAACTCCGGTACCGACCTGAAGGTCTACTGCGTCGCCGGCGACCTCTACGCGACCGAGCGCTGCTCCCCGCTGCACCCGGGGCGGGCCGTGACGGAACGGCAGGTGCCGCTGCCGGCCGAGGTCGCCCGGATCGCCGCAGAGATCGGCGAGGTCTTCGGCCTCGATCTGTACGGGGTCGACGTGCTGCTGGGGCCGGACGGGCCGGTGGTGGTCGACATCAACGACTTCCCGAGCTTCCGGCAGGTGCCGGACGCGGTCGCCCGGGTCTCCGCGGCGGTGCTGCGGCTGGCCCGGCGCGGCACCGACCGCGATCCGGTGCCGGCGCTGCCGTTCATCGGCCACCAGCGGACCCCGCGGCCGGCGGCGGAGGCCGCCGGGGCGGTCGGAGGCGCACGATGAGGGTCGGCGTGATCAGCGCCGATCCCGGGCACCCGCTGCTGGCGGCGACGGCGGCGGTGCTGCGCGGGGACGGCCACCACGTCGCCTTCGTCGGCCCGGACGGCGTGCCCCTCGCCGGGGGAGCGGAGCCGGGCGGGGGCGCCGCGCCCGGGGCGCTCGCCGACGTCTATCTGCTCAAGGCGCGGACGCCGCAAGCCCTCGCGCTCGCCGGCCGGCTGGAGGGCCGGGGCGCGCCGGTCGTCAACTCCGTCGCGGCGACGGCCCGTTGCCAGGACCGGGTGGAGATGGCCGCGGTGGCCCGGGCGGCCGGACTGCCGTTCGCGGAGACGCTGCGGACGGCGACGGTCGGCGAGCTGGCGGCGGCCGGGCCGGACCTCGGCTTCCCGCTCGTCCTCAAGAGCCGCCGCAGCCGCCGGGGCGACCTCGTGGCGCGCGTCGACACCCCCGCCGACCTGGCGGAGCTGGCCGCGGCCCGGCCCGACGAGCCCGTGATCGTCCAGGAGTTCACCGCCAACAGCGGCTGGGACCACAAGCTGTGGGTCGTCGACGGGCAGCTCTTCGCCGCCCGCCGCCGCTCCGAACTGTCCCCGGGCGGGCGCGGCCCGAACCAGCCGCTGCCGCCCGCCGCCCTCCCCTTCGCCTGGATCGAGGCCGCGCTGCACATCGGTGCGGTCTTCGGCCTGGAGGTCTACGGCGTGGACGTGCTGCACGCCGGGGCCGGCGCCGCGGTGATCGTGGACGTCAACGCCTTCCCGGGCGTCCGCGGCCAGGTGGGCGCCCCGGAGGCGCTGGCGGCGCTGGCGCTCCGCCGGGCCGAGAGCGGTCCTGTATAGCCCACGCGACCCACCCGTCACACCCCTTCATCGCCAACTCAACCCGAAAGAGTGCCAGTTCAGCGTGGGTGTGACGCGATGAGCCTACGGAGGCGGACCCCGGGGTAGAGCTGCGCCGTCAATGGGGGTGCCTCGGCGCGCCCTCCTTCCGTACGCACCGTCCGTGCGGAGGGGCATCGGTATCGGGAGAGGCCACCAGCGGTGACGCAGTCACAGTCGCAGCCCACGTCGTCCACGTCGCAGCCGTTCACCTTGCCGCACTTCTACCTGCCGCATCCGGCCCGGCTGAACCCGCACCTGGAGGCCGCGCGGGCACACTCCAGGAAGTGGGCCCGGGAGATGAACATGCTGGAAGGTTCCGGCATCTGGGACGAGCGGGATCTCGACGCCCACGACTACGCGTTGCTGTGCGCCTACACCCACCCGGAGTGCTCCCAGGAGGCGCTCGACCTCGTCACCGACTGGTACGTCTGGGTCTTCTTCTTCGACGACCACTTCCTGGAGAAGTTCAAGCGCACCCTGGACCGGGAGGGCGGGAAGGCGTACCTCGACCGGCTGCCGGCGTTCATGCCGATGGATCTGGACGCGCCCGTGCCGGAGCCGACCAACCCGGTCGAGGCGGGGCTGGCGGACCTGTGGCGGCGCACCGTGCCCGCGATGTCGCCGGACTGGCGCCGCCGGTTCGCCGAGAGCACCGAGCACCTGCTGAACGAGTCCCTCTGGGAACTCTCCAACATCAACATCAACCGGATCCCCAACCCCGTCGAGTACATCGAGATGCGCCGCAAGGTGGGCGGCGCCCCCTGGTCGGCGGGGCTGGTGGAGTACGCGACCGGTGCCGAGGTCCCGGCGGCGGTCGCCGGCTCCCGCCCCCTCCGGGTCCTCAAGGACACCTTCGCCGACGCCGTCCACCTGCGGAACGACCTCTTCTCGTACCAGCGCGAGACCGAGGAGGAGGGGGAGTTGAGCAACGGCGTCCTGGTGCTGGAGACGTTCCTGGACTGCACCACCCAGGAGGCCGCGGACGCGGTCAACGAGATGATCACCTCGCGGTTGCAGCAGTTCGAGGACACCGTCTTCACCGAACTGCCGACGCTCTTCGCCGAAAAGGGCCTGGACCCGGCCGGCCGCGCCGCCGTCCTCGCGTACGCCAAGGGACTCCAGGACTGGCAGTCCGGCGGCCACGAGTGGCACATGCGCTCCAGCCGCTACATGAACGGCGGCGGGGCGGGCGCGCCCGGCAGCGCCGCGGCCCCCTGGTCGCCGCTGGTCTTCGGCGGGCTGGGCACCGAGGGGCTGGGCGCGCCGGCCGCCGGGGCGTCGGGCCCGGGCGCCTCGGCCGCCGACCTGGCGACGGCCCTGGCCGCGGCCGGCGCCCAGCGGCTCCGCCGCCGCTCCCACGCCCCGTACGAGAAGGTCGGCCCGGCGCAACTCCCCGACTTCTGCATGCCGTTCACCACCGCCCGCAGCCCCCACCTGGAGGCGGCCCGGCGCAACGTCGTCGCCTGGGCGCACCGGATGGGAATGCTCCAGCCGCAGCCCGGCGTGCCGCTGTCCGACGTCTGGGACGAGGACGCCCTGGTCCGCTTCGACTTCGCGCTGTGCGCGGCCGGTCTGCACCCCGACGCCACCCTCGACGAGCTCGACCTCGGCACCCAGTGGCTGACCTGGGGCACCTACGCCGACGACTACTACCCCGCGGTCTTCGGCCGGACCGGCGACGTCGCCGGCGCCATGGCCACCACCCGGCGGCTGTCCGCCCTGATGCCGGTCGACGCCGCCGACCGGGCCCCGGAACCGACCAACGCCCTCGAACGCGGCCTCGCCGACCTCTGGGCCCGCACGGCCGGGCCGATGGCCCCGGACGCGCGCCGCGACTTCAAGGCCACCGTCGACGCGATGACCGCCAGCTGGCTCTGGGAGCTGGACAACATGGTGCTGCACCGCATCCCGGACCCGGTCGACTACATCGAGATGCGCCGCGCCACCTTCGGCTCCGACCTCACCATGAGCCTGAGCCGGCTCGGCCACGGCCGCCGGGTGCCGCCGGAGATCCACCGCAGCGGCCCGATGCGGTCGCTGGAGAACGCCGCCGCCGACTACGCCTGCCTGCTCAACGACGTCTTCTCGTACCAGAAGGAGATCGAGTACGAGGGCGAGGTCCACAACGGCATCCTCGTCGTGCAGAACTTCTTCGACTGCGACCACCCCACCGCGCTGGCCATCGTCCACGACCTGATGACCTCCCGCATGCGCGAGTTCCAGCACGTCGCGCAGAACCAACTCCCCATCCTCTACGACGACTTCGACCTCTCCGCCGAGGCCCGCGCCACCCTCGACGGCTATGTCGGGGAACTGGAGAACTGGCTCGCCGGCATCCTCACCTGGCACCGCGAGTGCGGCCGCTACCGCCCCGAACACCTCCGCCACCGGCCCGGTACCCCCGGCTGGACGCCGGGGCCGACGGGCCTGGGGACGTCGTCGGCGCGCCTGACGGAGGTGCTGGGGGCGGCCCGCTAGGAGAAGGGGGTCGGGGCGGGGCCCGGCGGTCAGGTGGCGCGCCGGGTCCCTCCGCGTCCGTGACGCCGTCGAGGTGGACGTGCGGGCGGGCGGGGTGGTGACGGAGCGCGGGCGGGGGGCCGCGCAGGGTGACTGATCCCGGGGAGGGCCGACCCGCGGCGAATGATCCCATATGTCGCATTGCTTCTAAAATGGGCATGATGCGGGCGCCTTCGACACCGCCGAGGACGCCGGTGGACCGCGGCGGCAGCCACGCCGCGGCGGCGGCAGCGCCCGGGACGGAACCGGCTGCGACGGACTGGCGATGCGATGACCTCGGAGAATGACCGGCCGGACAGGTCGGGCGGCGGGGTGGGCGAGGGGCCGGGCCGGGCCTGTGACATCGCCACCGCGGCCGCGGCCGAGCTGGACGGCCGCGGCGTGGTGGTCTCCTGGACGCGGGCGGCGGAACGGCTGCTGGGTTACCCGGCGACGGAGGTCCTGGGGCGCAGTGCGGTGACGCTGCTGGCCGTACCGGGGGACGCGGCGCGGGTCGCCGCGGTGGCCCACTGGGCGGGGGACGGGTGGAGCGGGTCGGTGGCGGCCCGGCACCGGGACGGGCACGCGATCCAGCTCGCGGTGGAGGTGTCGCCGGTGATCACCGCGGCGACCGGCGGGACGGCCGCGCCCGAGCGGTGGTCGGTGATCGCGCTGGAGGAGTGGCGGGTGCCCGGCGGCGGGGTGAACCAGCTGATGCTGGAACCGTTTCTGGCCCACGCCCCGGTCGGCATGGCCGTCCTGGACACCGACCTGCGCTACGTCTGGGTGAACGCGGTGCTGGAGCGCCTGGTCCCGCTGGAGCAGCGGCTGGGGCGCACGGTCGCCCAGGTGCTGCCGCGGGACGAGGCCGACGCCTTCGAGGAGCGGATGGGGCAGGTGCTGAAGACCGGGAAGCCGGTCATGGACTACGAGTTCCGCACCCGCAACTACGCCGACCCCAACCAGGAGCGGGCCTACTCGGCGTCGTTCTTCCGGCTCGCCGGCCCCAAGGGGCGGGGCGTGGGCATCTGGTACATGGTCATCGACGTCACCGAGCGCTGGCGGGCCCAGGAAGGGCTGGCGCTGCTGAACGACGCCAGCGCCCGGATCGGCAGCACCCTCGACGTGACGCGGACCGCGCAGGAGCTGGCCGACGTGGCGGTGCCGCCGCTGGCCGACTTCGTGGCGGTCGATCTGCTGGACTCCGTGCTGCGCGGCGAGGAGCCGGAGCCCGGACCGGTGGACAGCACCCCGACGATGCGGCGGACCGGGCAGCGGTCGGTCCGCGAGGGGTGCCCGGAGGCCGCGCTGGCGGTCGGCGAGGCGGTCCGGCGGCAGCCGTGGTCGGCGATTGCGCGGTGCCTGCTCACCGGGGAGTCGGTGGTGGAGTCGTTGCCGAACGCCGACAGCACCTGGGTGGCCGAGGACCCGCGGCGGGCCGACGTGGTGCGGGAATACGGGTTCCGGTCGGTGATGGTGGCGCCGGTCCGGGCCCGCGGCATCACGCTCGGCGCGGCGACCTTCGTCCGCTCCCGCCGGCAGGGGCTCTTCGACGCGGACGACGTGCGGCTGGCCGAGGAGTTGGTCGCCCGCGCCGCGGTCTGCCTCGACAACGCGCGGCGCTTCACCCGCGAGCGCACCGCGGCCCGGTTGATGCAGCGCAATCTGCTGCCGCACGCGCTGGCCGGCGGGGTGGCTCTGGACGTGGCGTCCTGGTACTTCCCGGCGGACGTCCCGAGCGGGGTGGGCGGCGACTGGTTCGACGTGATCCCGCTGTCGGGGGCGCGGGTGGCGCTGGTGGTCGGGGACGTCGTCGGGCACGGCATCGACGCCGCGGCCACCATGGGCCGGCTGCGGACCGCGGTCCGGACCCTGGCCAACCTGGACCTGCCGCCGGACGAACTCCTCGCCCGCCTCGACGACTTGGTGATCGGCCTGATGGAGAACCGCCGGGACGACGGCGCGGCCGCCGACGACGGCACGGCCGCCACCGCGCTGGGATTCATGGGTGCCACCTGTCTGTACGCGGTGTACGACCCGGTCAGCCGGTCCTGCACGATGGCCCGCGCCAGCCATCTGCCGCCCGCGGTCCTCGCCCCCGACGGCGCCGTGGAGTTCCCCGACCTGCCCGCCGGACCGCCGCTCGGCCTGGGCGCGCTGCCCTTCGAATCGGTCGAACTGGAGCTGGCCGAGGGCAGCTTGCTGGCGCTCTACACCAACGGACTGCTGCAGACCTACGACCGGGACATCGGGGTGGGCATGACTCGGCTCGGTCGCGCCCTCGCGGAGCCCGGCACGACGCTCGACGAGATCGGCGGGAACGTCGTGTCGGCACTGCTGACCGGCCCGCCGTCCGACGACGCCGCGCTGCTGCTGGCCCGCACGCACGCCCTGGACGCCAGCCAGGTCGCCTCCTGGGACCTGTCCGCCGACCCGGCGGTGGTCGCCGGCGCCCGCAATCTCGCCGGGCGGCAGCTGGCGGCGTGGGGGCTGGAGCCGCTGCGCTTCACCACCGAACTGGTCGTCAGCGAACTGGTCACCAACGCCATCCGGCACGGCAGCGGCCCGATCACCCTGCGCCTGATCCGCCAGGACGCCGCGCTGATCTGCGAGGTCTTCGACACCGGCAGCACCGCCCCGCACCTGCGGCACGCCCGGACCACGGACGAGGGCGGCCGCGGGCTGCTGATCGTCGCCCAGCTCACCCGCCGCTGGGGCACCCGCTACACGACCAACGGAAAGATCATCTGGGCGGAGCAGGGGCAGGGGGAACCGCGGCGGGAGTCCTCGGGGGAGGCGCCGGGGGAGACGCCGGGGGAGCCGGCGCCGCCCGTCCCCGCCCCGCACGGCGCGAGGTGACGTATCGTCAGCAGCCGTGCGGCAGCCGCCGCTCTCGCCGCCGCCACTGCCCAGGCGCCGTCAACATCCCGCCGCCGTCGCGCAGTTCACGCCCCCCTCCGGGCGAACGAACGGGCGGTGGCGCCGCACGACGTACCGCGACGTACCGCGACACACCTCGGCGCACCTCGAAGTACCTCGGGGGTGCAGCTCGATGTACCCCCGATCCGGGGGCGCTCCCCCTCGTCCCCGGCCCGCGCGCCGGGCATCGTGGAGACGGGTCGAGCGCACAGGGTCACCGTCGCTGACGCGGCGTCCGCGACGCGCCCGCGCGCCTCGTGCCCCTCGGATCAATCGCGCCCGGAAGGACACCGTCACCGATGAACGCCCTGAAAGCCGCGCTCTGGTGCGTACTGGCCCTCGCCGCCGTCGTCAACGCCTTCACCGGCCTCGCCTTCGACGGCGCTCAGCAGGTCGTGCTGAGCGTCGGCACCGGCACGGTCGTCATCGCCTCGGCCGTGGTCCTGTTCCTGATGCGCGAAAGGCGGCGCCCCTGACGCGGTTTCGGCCCATCAGGTAGACCGTGAGCGACCGCCCTCCCACCCACAGTGACTTGTGTTGTATGTCTGAATTTTCACATAAAACCCTTGTTGGTGATGGGTGACCGACGTAGTGTCGGAGGTGTCGCGGACAGAACGTTCCTCCGGAACGCACCGCACGGGACGCCCCGGCGGGAACGCGCCGAATCGCCGTACAGAGCACGGTCCGGCTGAAGGCCGCGGCGAAAGTCCTCATTCTCAGGAGGCGAAGATGACCTTCTCGGCATTCTTCCCCCGCAATCGGATCAACGGCGGCGGCGGAGGCGGCGGACACGGAGGCTGGGGCCGCGGATATGGACGCGGCGGCTTCTACGGACGCGGCTTCTACGGACGCGGCTTCTATGGGCGCGGCGGCTACGGCTACGGATTCCGCGGCGGACGCGGCGGACGTGGCTTCGGCTTCTTCCGGTGAGATCCGACCCGTTGCCGTGCCGGTGACGCGGAACACGACAACGGACGATCACTGACATGTGATTCGGGCCAACGGACCCGACGCACAGCCCGAGGCGGGCTCGCACGTGCGACGCGAGCCGGCCTCGTGGGCTGCCGGACCCCGTGATCGACGGCCCGCACCACACGTGGCGACCATGCATCCCCGTAAGGCAGAACTGCCCTACCCCGTACCGGAGTCCACCGGCCCGGAGCCGGCACCGGACCCGTCGCGGCAGCGTGAACCGGCACCGGCCCAGGACCGCTCGCCGACACCGCAGCGGCCACCGTCACCGGCGCAGGGACAGGAGCGGCCGCAGGCCCCCGCTCCCGCCGGCATCCGCGGTCAACTCCCCACCGAAGCGCCCATCCTGACCCGCCATGTCGGCGCCGTCGAGGCGTTCCACCGCTTCTGGCCGCTGACCAAGGGCGACCGCCGCTGGATGCTGCTGGTGGGAGTGTGCGCCATCGTCGCCGCGCTCGCCGAGACCGTCACGATCCTCCTCTTCGCGCAACTCACCGACCAGGCCCTCGCGCAGGGCTCGGTCAGCGCCTTCTGGGAACCCGCCGGCACCTGGCTCACGGTCGCGCTCCTCGGCGCGGTGGTGGGCTACCTCGGCAGCTCCCTCGCCGCCTGGACCGCGGAACGCTTCCTGCTGCGCCTACGGGCCCGGGTCTTCACCCACCTCCAGACGCTGCCGCCGCACTTCTTCCAACGCAACCGCCGCGGCGACCTGGTGGAACGACTGACCGGTGACGTCGACGCCATCGAACACCTCGTGGTCAGCGGCCTGGTGAGCGCCTGCACGGCCGTCTTCAGCACGCTCTTCTACGGCGCCGCCGCGCTCTGGCTGCGCTGGGAACTGGCGCTGGCCACCTTCGTCGCCGCGCCGATCTTCCTCGCCGCCACCCGCCGCTTCACCAGCCGACTGCGCGAGGTCTCCCGCCGCCTGCGGGCGGCCGACGGCGCCCTCACCTCCGTCGTCGAGGAGACGCTGGTCAACGTCGTCCTCACCCAGGCGTACAACCGGCAGCGCGACGAGGAGACCCGGCTGAGCCGGGAGGCCCTGCGCTGGCTCCGCGCCTCGGTCGCCAGCGCCCGCCTCAACGCCCTCTACGAGCAGCTCATCGAGGTCCTGGAGACCCTCTGCGTGCTGGCCATCATCGGCCTCGGCGCCTGGGAGATCTCGGCCGGCCGGATGACCCTCGGCCAACTCCTCGCCTTCGCCGCCTTCATCGGCTACCTCTACCCGCCGATCCGCTCCCTGGGCCAACTCGGCCTGACCGCCACCGCCGCCACCGCGGCCGCCGACCGGCTGCTGGAGATCCTCGACGCCCGCCCGGCCGTCACCGACCCGCCACCCGAGCGCACCACGCCCTTCCCGCACCGTGCCCGCGGCGAACTCGCCGTCCGGGACGTCACCTTCCGCTACCCGAACGCCGCCCCCGGTCACCACGCCCTCGCCGCGCTCTCCTTCACCGCGCGGCCGGGCGCGTTCCTGGTCGTCACCGGCCCCAGCGGCGCCGGGAAGTCCACCCTCGCCGCGCTCCTGCTGCGCTTCTACGACCCGGACGAGGGCACCATCCGGCTCGACGGCATCGAGGTCGACCGGCTCTCCCTGGCCGACCTCCGCCGCAACATCACCCTGCTCCCCCAGGAGACCCTCGTCCTGCACGACACCATCGAGCGCAACATCGCCTGCGGCCGGGACCACCCCGTCCCGACCCACGAGGAAGTCGTCCAGGCCGCCCGGGCCGCCGACGCCCACGCCTTCATCACCGCCCTCCCGCACGGCTACGACACGGTCATCGCGCCCGCCACCGCCGCCCTCTCCGGCGGCCAGCTGCAACGCATCGCCATCGCCCGCGCCATGCTCCGCGACGCCCCGGTCCTCATCCTCGACGAGCCCACCACCGGCCTGGACACCCTCGCCGCCCAGCGCATCCTCGGCCCCCTCCACCGCCTCGCCGCCGGCCGCACCACCCTCGTCATCAGCCACGACCTCGACCTCGCCACCGGCGCCGACCTCGTTCTCGTCTTCGACGAGGGCCACCTCACCGAATCCGGCACCCACCCCGACCTCCTCGCCCGCGGCGGCCTGTACACGGAACTCTTCGAAAGCGGCCGCGGCTGAACGGGGCGGCGCCCCGTGCCCCGTCGCGCTACTCCCCGCCGACCGTGAGGCCGACGTTCTGGGCGAGTCGGGTGGCGGCGCGTGCGAAGAAGGCGTCGCGGGCCTCGATGACGCGGTTGAACTGGCCGAAGACCTCGAAGCTCACCAGGCCGAAGAGTTCGGCCCAGGCGGCGGCGATCTCCGCCAGGACGGGGGCGGGCAGGCGTACGCCGAGGGTCCTGCGCAGCTCCTCGGCGTCGTCCAGCACCTCTTGCGGAAGCGACGGGGCGGCCGGCGCGGGGGAGACGTCGGCCGGGTACGCGTCCTCGACCACGCCGATCAGGGCGAGGCCGACGCGGGCGGCGGACGCGGTGGTGGCCTGGGGCGCGGCGTAGCCGGGGACGGGTGAGCCGTAGATGAGCGCGTACTCGTGCGGGTGCTCCAACGCCCAGGCACGGACGGCGCGGCAGACCGCGGTCCACCGGGCGACGGGTGCGGCGCCGGTCTCGGCGAGGGCGTGCTCGGCCGCCTCGCCCACCGCGTCGTAGGCGTCGATGATCAGCGCCGTGAGCAGGTCGTCGCGGCTGGGGAAGTACCGGTACAGCGCGGAGGAGACCATCCCGAGCTCGCGGGCGACGGCGCGGAGCGACAGCTTGGCGGCGCCCTCGGTGGCGAGCTGCCGGCGGGCCGCGTCCTTGATGGCGGCGGTGACTTCCCTGCGTGCGCGTTCCCGCGCTCCCTGGATGACGCTCATGGGGCCAGTCTGCCATCGGGGCGAGCAGCGACCAATATCGAGAGCACTGCTCTTGCTTTGCGGAGCCATGCCGTGCACACTGCTCTACAGAGAGAGCACCGCTCACACTTTTACTTCTCCGGGAGGATCCCCATGAGCGCAGGCGTCGAGCAGCACGTCATCAAGCCGGGCTGGTTCACCCGCAACGTGTTCAACCGGCTCGTCGCCGCGCTCACCCGGCGCGGCATCAGCGTGCTCGGCTCCCAGGAGCTCGCGGTGCGCGGCCGCAAGAGCGGGGAGTGGCGGTGCACCCCGGTGAACCCGCTCACCGTGGACGGTCGGCAGTACCTCGTCGCGCCGCGCGGCCATGTGCAGTGGACCCACAACATGCGCGCCGCAGGCGGCGGCGAACTCCGCATCGGGAAGACGGCGCGGCCGTTCACCGCCACCGAGGTCCCGGACGCCGAGAAGCCCGAGCTGCTGCGCGCCTACCTCAAGCGCTGGAAGGCCGAGGTCGGCGTCTTCTTCGGCGGCGTCGGCCCGGACTCCTCCGACGAGGTGCTGCTGGGCATCGCGCCCAAGCACCCCGTCTTCCGCATCACGCCCGGCTCCTGACCGGCCGGGCATGCCCCTGGTCTCTTCGCGCCCCGCGTGGCACCCTGCCCGGCGCACCGTCGGCGCCTTTGACACGGCTCCGCGCCGCGGTGCGCCCGAGCCCGAGTGGGCCCAACGGACAAGGAGGCGGCCATGAGTGCATCCGATGGTGAGAAGTCGCAACTCGCGTCGCTCGATGCGGAGGCGCCGTCCCGCGGCGGGGTGACGACCTCCGAGGAAGCCTTGCGGGACCTGAGGAGGCGGCACCTCGCCAGGGGGCGGAGTGCGATCGACCGCGCGAGGGCCCTGTGCCGTTTCGCCGGCATCGGGGAGCGGGACGCACGCCCGGTGCCGACGGATCCCGCCTCGAAGGCGGCCACGGCCGTCCGGCTGTCGGCCCAGGCGCTCGCGCGGGTCGCCGAGGCGCCCCTCGACCCGGCGGCCGACGCCCGTTGCGCGCGGAACGCGGCCGCGGCCGCGACGGTCGTCGCCACGGCCGCCCGGGCCCGCGCGGCGGCCGGCGAGCTCCCGGACGCCGCGCACGCCGCCGCCGTGCGGGCTTCCCTGGCCAGCGGGCAGGCGGCGGGCCAGGGGGGCCTGGGCCGGGACGAGGCGCTGAACCGTGCGGCGGACGAGGCGGAGGCGGCGGCGGTGGCCGCGGCCAAGGCGGCGGGGTGGTGGGTCTAGGGCGCTTCTGATGGATCTCCGTGGAAGAAGGAGCGGCGCCTGGTGCGTGCGATCGCAAGGCGCCGGGATGTCTTCATAGCGGAGCTATGGGGGCATTTCGGCAACGCCGCGAGCGTGCGTGGCAGGCGCCGCGACGCCGCGGAGATCCATCAGAAGCGCCCTAGGGGCTGCCCTGGGAGAGGGGGGCCGGGGCGGGCGGAGCCCCCACCCGCCGCCGTCGCGGGCGGAGTTGCCCCGCCCTGGCCGCCGTCACAGGAACAGCCCCCAGGCGGCGTCCAGTGACCAGCTCTGCCAGCACAGTGCGCAGAAGCCGACGGCGGAGATCAGCGCCATCATGAGGTTCTGGCCCTGCTCCGCCCAGTCGTGGATCATCAGCACGAGGTAGATCAGGTTGAGCAGCAGCCCCGCGACCAGGGCGATCGGCGTCAGCAGCCCGACGATCAGCCCGAGCCCGAGCGCGAGTTCCGCGTAGGCGACGACGTAGGCCATCAGTCGCGGGCGGGGCCGCACAATGCGGTCGAAACCGGTGCGGACCACGGGCCAGCGGTGTTTGGCGGCGATGCCCGCCGCCCAGGTGATGCCGCCGCCGGTGAACCAGGTCTTCTTGTCCTTGTGGCGCCAGCTCTCCAGCCACCACAGGCCGAGGCCGATGCGTAGCACCGCGAACCACTCGGCACCGGTGAGCCAGGTCGTCTGCATGCGAACCGCTCCTCTCGACCCCGCACGGGATCTGATGGGGCGTCAGTTCAGCGGACGGTGCGCGAACGCGCAAGGGGTCGAGTTTCCGGCCCTCCCTTGTGGTTGCAAGGGGGAACTCCTAACCTCCGAACTGATGGGTCGTCAGATTTCGGGCCGGCGTGACTCACCGGCACGGCAGTTGGGGGTAGAGCGTGACCAGCGGCAACGGCGACAACGGCGGCACGGCGGAGCTTCCGAAGGTCATCAGCGTGGACGACCACGTGATCGAGCCGGCGCACCTCTTCGAGACGTGGCTCCCGCGGAAGTACCGGGACCGCGGCCCGAAACCCCTCACCGCCGGCATCGGTGAGCTGGCGTACGTCGGCGGCAAGTACCGCTTCACCACGGACCCGGAGGGCCAGATCACCGACTGGTGGGAGTACGAGGGGCAGCTGTTCCCGTACAAGCGCATCATCGCGGCCGTGGGCTTCTCCCGCGACGAGATGACGCTCGACGGCATCACGCGCGACCAGATGCGGCGCGGCTGCTGGGACCCCAAGGCCCGGCTGGCGGACATGGACGTCAACCACGTCGAGGCGTCGCTCTGCTTCCCGACCTTCCCGCGGTTCTGCGGCCAGACCTTCGCCGAGGCGGAGGACAAGGAGGTCGGGCTGGCCTGCGTCCGCGCCTACAACGACTGGATGGTGGAGGAGTGGTGCGGCGACAGCGGCGGCCGGCTGATCCCGCTGTGCCTGATCCCCCTGTGGGACATCGACCTCGCCGTCGCCGAGATCAAGCGCAACGCCGCGCGCGGCGTCCGGGCGGTCACCTTCAGCGAGATCCCCACCTACCTGGGTCTGCCGTCCATCCACTCCGGCTACTGGGACCCGTTCTTCGCGGCCTGCGAGGAGACCGGGACGGTGGTGAACATGCACATCGGGTCGTCGTCGCAGATGCCGGCGGCCTCCCCGGACGCGCCGCCGGCCGTGCAGGCGTCGCTGAGCTTCAACAACGCGATGGCCTCGATGATGGACTTCCTGTTCAGCGGTGTGCTGGTGAAGTTCCCCCGGCTGAAACTCGCCTACAGCGAGGGCCAGATGGGCTGGATCCCGTACGCCCTGGAACGGGCCGACGACGTCTGGGAGGAGCACCGGGCGTGGGGCGGGGTGAAGGACCTGATCCCGGAGCCGCCCTCGGTGTACTACTACCGGCAGGTCTTCTGCTGCTTCTTCCGTGACAAGCACGGCATCGAGGCGATCGAAACGGTCGGGGTCGACAACGCGACCTTCGAGACCGACTACCCGCACGTCGACTCCACCTGGCCGCACACCAGGGACGTCGCCGCCGACCACGTGGGCCACCTCCCGAAGGACGTGGCCTACAAGCTGCTCCGCGGCAACGCGATCCGCATGCTGGACCTGCCGTTCGACCGCGAGCGGGCGGCCGCCCGACCGTGAGCGGCCGACCGGGGCCGACCGGGCCGTGCGCGCCGGTCGGCCGCCGCCGGTCAGTCGCCGGCCGGGTACCGCCACGGGAAACGGGCCAGTTCACGGGCCCGGGCCGCCACGACGGCCATCCGGGCCGCCCGCTCGGCCGCCTCGACGTGCGACGCCTGACTGGTCACCTGCCCGGGCCACTTCCGGTAGAGGAGCCCCACCTCCGAGGAGAACCAGCCGCGACTGGTGGCGTTCAGCGCCAGCAGCAGCCCGGTGTCCTCGGAGGCCGGGAGGGCCATCCAACCGCCCAGGGCGAGCAGCAGATCGCGGCGGACACACAGGGACGCCGGGTGGACCTGCGCGCGGAAATCATGCGCCGTCCAGAAGTCGAGGACGGCGCCGCGCTCGATCGGCCCGGCCTCCGGATCCCCCTCGAAACCGACGGTGGAGCCGTCCGGCAACAGATCCAGGACGCGCGAGGTCGCCCAGCCGAGGTCGCGGTCGCCCTCCAGGGCGGCCAGGTCACGGGCGAGCGTGCCGGGCGTCAACTGGTCGTCGGCGTCCAGGACTTTGACGTAGTCGCCGTCCGCCCGGGAGAGGGCGATGGTGCGCGCCACCCCCGGCCCCCCGGGCCGCCCCTGCCGGAACGTCACCCGCGGATCGTCCGGCACGTGCGGAGCGACCGCATCGCTCTTGCCGTCCTCCTGGACGACCCAGCGCCACTCCCACCCCCGGGGCAACTCCTGCCGGCACAGCGAGGCGTAGGCGTCCGGCAGGAACCGCGCGGACGGGGCATGGACGGCCGTGACGACGATGATGCGCCGGGGCACGGCTCACCACCTTTCCAGGGAAGTAGTGAACAGCAGTTCCGTGCGATCGCCGGGCAGCACGAGATCGGCGACGTCCACGACGCGGCCGAGCACGTCGTACGAGACCTTCCGGAGCACCAGCACGGACGTGCCGGGCGGCACCTCCAGCTCCGCGGCCTCCTCGGGCGTCGGCGGACGGGCGGTGACCCGCTCCTCGACGCGGTCCAGCTCGATCCCGACGGAGTACAGCTGGCTCTGCGACCCTCCGGGCCACGGCTCCTTGGACGCGTCCAGCAGATCGGGATTGCCCGCGATCATGTCGCGGACGAGGTAGGACGTCGTCAGGCCGAAGGGGGCGCTCTCGGCGGCGCACCGGGTCCGATAGCGGCGTTCGAGCAGGGTCGTGCCCTCGGGGACGCCGAAGGCCCCGGCGACATCCGCGTCCGCCGCGACCTCGCGGTACCGGGCACGGATCACCAGCTCGTCGACCTCCAGGCCGGTGTCGTGCTCGGTCGCCCCGGTCCGCGCCCGCTGCTCCGGGGAGGCGCGCACCCGGTCCTTCTCCCACTGGTGCCGGAGGTTGGAGCGCCGGGCGGGGGTGCGCCGGCACCGGACGAAGGTGCCGATGCCGTGCCGCTTCTCGATCAGGCCCTCGTCGCGCAGCGCGCGGAGCGCCTCCCGGACGGTGGGCACGCTGCGGCCGAACCGCTCCGCGAGCTTCGTCTCGGCCGGCAGCCGGTCACCGGGACGCAGGTGCCCGGCGCGGATGGCGGTGCGGAGGTCGTCCGCGATCCGCTCGTACGCCGCTGCCATCGGCACCCACCGTTCCGTCGCTCGGCGCCCGGCCCCGGGGCCCTACGGCCCGGCGGGGCGACCGGCGGTCGATCCCGTGATCAACCGGCCAGTTCCAGCGTACGACTCCTCAAGAGGTGTTGAGGTCCCGCCCGCGGCCCGCCCGCGGACCGCCCGCACCGGAGCCGGAACATGCACGAAGGGCCCCACCGCGAACGGTGGGGCCCTTCGACATCGTGCCCGGTGAAGGCACTGGCGGAGGATACGAGATTCGAACTCGTGAGGGGTTGCCCCCAACACGCTTTCCAAGCGTGCGCCCTAGGCCACTAGGCGAATCCTCCGCCGCAAACAATACAAGACGTTGGGCAGTGCTCGCGAACATGATCCGGGGGAGGGGGCGGCGAGAGGGTTCGGTGGGGGTGCGGGTCGTTTGTTGGGCGGGGGATCCGCTAGTGTGGAGCGCAGCCCCTCACGTGGCGCTATCTGACTGAACTCCCCCAGGGCCGGAAGGCAGCAAGGGTAGGTCGGCTCTGGCGGGTGCGTGAGGGGCGCTTGCGTGTGCGGACGGGGCCTCCCCTGCCCGAGCGGAGCCGGGAGCTCGGGGACCGCCGATTGTCAGTGGGGCCCGATATCGTCGTATGCGTGTCGTCCCTTGCGCTGTACCGCCGCTACCGCCCCGAGACCTTCGCCGAGGTCATCGGGCAAGAGCACGTGACCGACCCGCTGCAGCAGGCGTTGCGGAACAACCGGGTCAACCATGCGTATCTGTTCAGTGGACCGCGCGGCTGCGGCAAGACGACGAGCGCGCGGATCCTGGCGCGCTGTTTGAACTGTGAGGAAGGTCCCACCCCCACGCCCTGCGGGACGTGCCAGTCGTGCGTGGACCTCGCGCGCAACGGCCGGGGCTCGATCGATGTGATCGAGATCGACGCGGCCTCGCACGGTGGCGTCGACGACGCCCGTGAGCTGCGGGAGAAGGCGTTCTTCGGGCCGGCCAGCAGCCGGTACAAGATCTACATCATCGACGAGGCGCACATGGTGACCTCGGCGGGCTTCAACGCCCTGCTGAAGGTCGTCGAGGAGCCGCCGGAGCACCTGAAGTTCATCTTCGCCACGACCGAGCCGGAAAAGGTCATCGGGACGATCCGGTCGCGGACGCACCACTACCCGTTCCGGCTGGTGCCGCCCGGGACCCTGCGGGAGTACCTCGGGGAGGTCTGCGGACGGGAGGACATCCCGGTCGAGGACGGCGTGCTGCCGCTGGTGGTGCGGGCCGGCGCCGGTTCGGTGCGTGACTCGATGTCGGTGATGGACCAGCTGCTCGCCGGCGCCGGCGCGGACGGTGTGACATATGCCATGGCGACGTCGCTGCTCGGCTACACCGACGGGTCGTTGCTGGATTCCGTCGTCGAGGCGTTCGCGGCCGGCGACGGGGCGGCGGCCTTCGAGGTCGTCGACCGGGTCATCGAGGGCGGGAACGACCCGCGGCGGTTCGTGGCCGACCTGCTGGAGCGGCTGCGGGACCTGGTGATCCTGGCGGCGGTGCCGGACGCCGGGGAGAAGGGGCTGATCGACGCCCCGGCCGACGTCGTGGAGCGGATGACGGCCCAGGCGTCGGTGTTCGGCGCGGCCGAGCTGAGCCGCGCCGCCGACCTGGTCAACGCGGGGCTGACGGAGATGCGCGGCGCGACCTCCCCGCGGCTCCAGCTGGAGCTGATCTGCGCCCGGGTGCTGCTCCCGGCGGCGTACGACGACGAGCGGTCGGTACAGGCGCGGCTGGACCGCCTGGAGCGCGGAGCGGGCGCCGGGACGGCGGCCATGGCGCTGGGCGCCGGGCCGGGCCCGGCAGGCGGCGTCGGCGGCATCGTTCCCGGTGGGGCCGTGCTGGAGTCCGGTGGGCCCGCGATCGGGTACGCACCGGGCGCCGAGGCGCATCCGCCGATGCCGGCCGGGCCGTCCGGACCGGCGGCGGCGCGGGCCGCGGTGCGCGGGGCGACGGGCTCCCCGGCGACCACGGGCGCGGCTCCGGCGCCGGCCCCGGCACCCGACCCGGGCCCGATGGCGGACGCGGCCGGTGCCCCCGCGGCTCCGGTGGCGCCCACCGGTCCCGGTGACGCGGCCGTCGGCCCCGGTGCGTACGGCGGCACCCCGGCCGGACAGGCGGAGGCCCCTCAGGGCGGGGCGGCGCGCCCCGGTGCGTGGCCCGGTGGCACCCGTGGTGCCGGTGCGACGGGCGCCGGCCAGGGTGCCGCGGGCCAGGCGGCCGGGGGCCAGGGCGCTGCCGCGCGGCAGCCCGGCAGCTGGCCGTCGGCCGTGGCACCGGGGCAGGGCGGTCAGCCGGCGGCCGGTGGGACCGATGCGCCCGCGCCCGGTGCGCCCCCGGCCGGTCCGGAGGCACCGGCCGCGCCCGCCGGCGGTGTGCCCGCCGCGCCCGCTCAGCCGGTGTCCGGCGGGGCGGCGCAGGGTGCCGCGCAGGTGCGGCAGCTCTGGCCGCAGATCCTGGACGCGGTCAAGGGCCGGCGGCGCTTCACCTGGATCCTGCTGAGTCAGAACGCCCAGGTCTCCGGCTTCGACGGCACCACGCTGCAGATCGGGTTCCCCAACGCGGGGGCCCGGGACAGCTTCGCCAACGGCGGCAGCGAGGACGTCCTCAAGGAGGTGCTCGCCGAGCACTTCCAGCTCCAGTGGCGGGTCGAGGCGATCGTCGATCCGTCCGGTGGCGCCAATGCGCCGGCCGGTGGCGCCCGCGGCGGCGGGGGCGGCTTCGGTGGCGGGGCGAACGGCGGCTTCGGCGCCGCCGCCCCCCAACAGCCGGCGCCGCAGGCCCCGGCCGCCCGGCAGAGCGCCCCGGCCGCCCCCGAGCAGCACGGTTCGGGCGGCGCCGGCAGCGGTGGCGGCCAGGGCGCCCGGATGGCGCGCGAGGCGGTGGCCGCCAAGCCGTCCACCGGCGGCGGCCAGGGCGGCCCCGCGGCGGAGCCCGCGCACACCGCGCCGGACTCCTCGATGTCGATCGAGTACGACATGCCGGCGGAGGACGACCCGGATCTCGTCGACTCCGCGCTCAGCGGGCACGAACTGATCGTGCGGGAGCTGGGGGCGACGGTCCTGGAGGAGTTCGACAACGAGTGAGCCACGCCCCGTCCCAGGGGCGTACGGCGCACATAAGTGCTCCTCCCTGCGGTGTAGGGCGCCGGGCGCGGGAAACACGTAGGCTCGGGCTACCGCACCAATCGTTGTCGTACGGCAGGAGTCATGTCGTGATCCCCGGTGGTCAGCCCAATATGCAGCAGCTGCTCCAGCAGGCCCAGAAGATGCAACAGGATCTCGCGGCCGCCCAGCAGGAGCTGGCGGAGACGCCCGTGGAGGGTTCCGCGGGGGGTGGCCTGGTCAAGGCCACGGTGACCGGCTCCGGTGAGCTCAAGGGCCTGGTGATCGACCCCAAGGCGGTCGACACCGACTCGGCGGAGGAGACCGCCGAGACCCTCGCCGATCTCGTCCTCGCGGCGGTCCGCGACGCCAACGCGACCGCGCAGAAGCTCCAGCAGCAGAAGCTCGGCCCGCTCGCCCAGGCGCTGGGCGGCGGAGGCGGCGGCATCCCCGGCCTCCCCTTCTGAGGAGTAGCCAACTAGCGTACGCAGCACGGCAGAAGAGAGAGAAGACGTTCCGTGTATGAAGGCGTGGTCCAGGACCTGATCGACGAGTTGGGCAGGCTGCCCGGCGTCGGTCCCAAGAGCGCGCAGCGGATCGCCTTCCACATCCTTCAGGCCGAGCCGACCGATGTCCGCCGGCTCGCGAACGCGCTGATGGAGGTCAAGGCGAAGGTCCGGTTCTGCAGCGTGTGCGGCAATGTCGCGCAGGAGGAGCAGTGCCGGGTCTGCCTCGACCCGCGGCGCGATCCGGCGGTCATCTGCGTCGTGGAGGAGCCCAAGGACGTCGTGGCGATCGAGCGGACGAGGGAGTTCCGCGGCCGCTACCACGTCCTCGGCGGGGCGATCAGTCCGATCGAGGGCGTCGGCCCCGACGACCTGCGGATACGGGAACTCCTGGCCAGACTCGCGGACGGCACGGTCACCGAGCTGATCCTGGCCACCGACCCGAATCTGGAGGGCGAGGCCACGGCCACGTACCTGGCCCGGATGATCAAGCCGATGGGCCTCAAAGTGACGCGACTGGCCAGTGGGCTGCCGGTCGGAGGCGATCTGGAGTACGCGGACGAGGTCACGCTCGGGCGGGCCTTCGAAGGGAGGAGACTTCTCGATGTCTGACGCCACGCTGCACGACACGACACAGAACCCGGACGACTTCGCCGTTTCGATCTCCGACTCGATCGAGAGTTTCATCGTCGCGGTAACCGAGGTCGCCAAGGGCGACGAGCCGGACAGCGCGGTGCCTTTCCTGCTCCTGGAGATCTCCCAGCTGCTGCTCACCGGCGGCCGGCTGGGCGCCCACGAGGACATCGTTCCCGACGAGCGGTACGAACCGGACACCGGCCCGGAGCCGGACGTGGACGAGCTGCGCGAGCGGTTCGCGCGCCTGCTGGACCCGGTGGACGTGTACTCCGAGGTCTTCGACCCGTACGTGCCGCGCAGCGAGCCGGTGGCCTCCCGGATCTCCGACGACCTCGCCGACATCATCACCGACCTGCGGCACGGGCTGGCGCACTACCGGGAGGGCCGGGTCACCGAGGCCCTGTGGTGGTGGCAGTTCTCCTACCTCGCCAACTGGGGGCCGACCGCCTCGGCCGCCCTGCGGGCCCTGCAGTCGCTGGTCGCCCACGTACGCCTCGACCAGCCGCTGGACGCGCTGGACGGCCTGGACACCGACAGCGACGCCGCCGGGGACGAGGACCGGCTCGCCGAGGAGGCGGGCAAGGTCATGGCGGCCGAGATCGCCGGCCCGCTGGGGCTGCACGGGGTGTGAGCGACGGCCGCACCGCCGTACGCTGAAGCCGGGCGCGGGTGTGACCTGGGTTACGTTCCCGTGTGCCCGGAGGTGAAGCGGGCAGGTGCAGGCCGAGCCGGTGCGACGGAGCGCCGCGCTGGACCGGCGAGGGACACCGTGTTCACGGACCGCGTTCGGCACGCTCATGGGGCACCTTCCGCAGGAGGGAGCCCGGGTGGGCGAGTTGATCAGAACGTTGGGTTCGGTGTCTCACGATGTGGTGGTAGCGGGGCGGATTCCGCCCGCTCGTTAGACTGAGCCGACCGCAGTACCCCCATTTCCGGGGGTCCGGGAGGGACTCCCTCCCGCAGAGACAGTTGCGAGGAGCGCACGTGGGCCTTGTCGTGCAGAAGTACGGCGGCTCATCCGTTGCGGATGCCGAGGGCATCAAGCGCGTTGCCAAGCGAATCGTCGAGGCCAAGAAGAACGGCAACCAGGTTGTCGTGGTGGTCTCGGCGATGGGCGACACGACGGACGAGCTGATCGATCTCGCGCAGGAAGTGTCCCCGATCCCGTCGGGGCGCGAGTTCGACATGCTGCTGACCGCCGGAGAGCGGATCTCCATGGCCCTGCTGGCGATGGCGATCAAAAACCTCGGCCATGAGGCGCAGTCCTTCACCGGCAGCCAGGCCGGTGTGATCACCGACTCCGTGCACAACAAGGCACGGATCATCGATGTCACGCCCGGCCGCATCAAGGCGTCGATCGACGAGGGCAACATCGCCATCGTCGCCGGATTCCAGGGCGTGTCCCAGGACAAGAAGGACATCACGACGCTGGGGCGCGGCGGTTCGGACACCACCGCGGTGGCGCTGGCCGCCGCCCTGGACGCCGATGTCTGTGAGATCTACACCGACGTGGACGGTGTCTTCACCGCCGACCCGCGGGTCGTGAAGAAGGCCCGGAAGATCGACTGGATCTCCTTCGAGGACATGCTGGAGCTGGCCAGCTCCGGCTCCAAGGTGCTGCTGCACCGCTGCGTCGAGTACGCACGCCGTTACAACATCCCGATCCACGTCCGCTCGTCCTTCTCGGGGCTGAAGGGCACGTGGGTCAGCAACGAACCGCAAGGGGACAGGCCGATGGAGCAGGCAATCATCTCGGGCGTCGCGCACGACACCTCCGAGGCGAAGGTCACGGTCGTCGGGGTCCCGGACAAGCCGGGCGAGGCCGCGCGGATCTTCCGTGCCATCGCCGACTCCGAGGTCAACATCGACATGGTCGTCCAGAACGTGTCGGCGGCCTCCACCGGGCTGACGGACATCTCCTTCACGCTGCCGAAGGCGGAGGGCCGCAAGGCCGTCGCGGCGCTGGAGAAGACCCGCGCCGCGGTCGGCTTCGACTCGCTCCGCTACGACGACCAGATCGCCAAGATCTCGCTGGTCGGCGCCGGCATGAAGACCAACCCCGGCGTGACCGCGGCGTTCTTCGAGGCGCTGTCGAACGCGGGCGTGAACATCGAGCTCATCTCGACCTCCGAGATCCGCATCTCGGTCGTCACCCGTGCCGATGACGTCAACGAGGCCGTCCAGGCGGTGCACAGCGCCTTCGGCCTCGACAGCGAGAGCGACGAGGCGATCGTCTACGGCGGCACGGGACGATGATCCCGGCCGAGGCGGGCCGCCCGTCCCTCGCCGACACGGCTGGGGCGGGGGCCCGCCCGGCCGCCAAGCCGCACCTCGCGGTCGTCGGCGCCACCGGTGCCGTCGGCCGCGTCCTGCTCGGGATCCTCTCCGAGCGGGCCGACGTCTGGGGCGAGATCCGGCTGATCGCCTCCGCCCGTTCGGCCGGCCGCAAGCTGACCGTGCGCGGCGAGGAGGTCGAGGTCGTCGCGCTGAGCGAGGACGCCTTCGACGGCATCGACGTCGCGATGTTCGACCTGCCGGACGAGGTCGCCGCGCAGTGGGTGCCGGTCGCGGTGTCCAAGGGCGCGGTCGTGGTGGACAATTCGGGCGCGTTCCGGGGAGATCCGGACGTGCCGCTGGTCGTCCCCGAGGTCAACGGGTGCGCGGCGCGGATGCGCCCCCGCGGGATCATCGCCAACCCGAACTGCACCACCCTGTCGATGATCGTCGCGCTCGGCGCGCTGCACGCCGAGTACGGGCTGAGCGAACTGGTCGTCTCCTCGTACCAGGCCGCGTCCGGGGTCGGGCAGGCCGGCGCCGAGACGCTGCGGGCGCAACTCTCGGCCGTGTCCGGTACGGAACTGGGCGCCGCGCCCGGCGACGTCCGGCGGGCGATCGGCGACACCCTGGGGCCGTTCCCCGCCCCGCTCGCCCTCAACGTCGTGCCGTGGGCCGGGTCGCTCCAGGCGGACGGCTGGTCCTCGGAGGAACTGAAGATCCGCGACGAGTCCCGGAAGGTCCTGGGGCTGCCCGAACTCCCGGTCACCGCGACCTGCGTACGGGTGCCGGTGCTCACCACGCACTCGATGGCCGTGCACGCCCGCTTCGAGAACGAGGTCACGGTCGCCGGCGCGCACGAGATCCTGGCGGCCGCGCCCGGAGTCGTCCTGTTCGACGACCCGGCGGCGGGCGAGTACCCGACCCCGTCGGACGTGGTCGGGACGGACCCCACGTGGGTGGGGCGGGTGCGGCGCTCGCTGGACGATCCGCGGGCGCTGGAGCTGTTCGTGTGCGGGGACAACTTGCGCAAGGGCGCGGCCCTGAACGCGGCGCAGATCGGGGAGTTGGTGGTGGGGGAGTTGCGGGGGTAGGGCGGGCCGGGGTTGCCGGGTGGTGGTCGTCTGCCGGGTGATGGTCTGCCGGGTGGCGTTCTGCGGTTGTTTTCGTGGATTTGTCCGCTGCTGTCCCTATTGCTTTCTCTGTTCCTGCTCCTGTTCCTGTTTCTGTTTCTTCTCCTGCTCCTGTTCCGTTGTGCGTGCGCTCGGCGCTCCCGGGGGCTTCGGGCGCTGATCTTCGTGCGGGGGTGCGGTAGTTGGCGGGAGTGGCTGCGGTGGGGTGGCCGCCTGCGACATAATTTGTGGGACGTGTGAAGATTTCGTGTATGAGGTGCTGGTCCGAGCCACTTGATCTGGGCTGATGTTCTGTTCGATCATTCGCTTCCCGCGAGGCTGCAACCGCCGGCCGGTGGGTGGCGTCTTTCCGGGTCACCTCTCGGGGTGGTCCGCGGTCTTCGTGGGCCGCTTCCGGGGCCCTGGGGTGGCGGGGCGACTGTGCCGACACAGTCGCATCAGGGCAATTGGGGCATTTGGGAAGAGCTGGTGCGCATGAGGGCATTCGACGCATCGCCACAAGCGGTGCCTTGCGCGTACAACCCTTTTGGGGGGAAGCGTGTCCAACAAGCGTGGCAGAGGTACTCGGATTCACCATCGCCCCGGCGGGAGCGGCAGGCGCGGCAGTGCGCCCGCAGCACCCACGGGTATCCGGGGGCATGCCGGTGATCGCCCCCTGGTCCGCCGCGCGCCCCGCGCAGCTCTCGACGCAGCGTGGGGACACTGACGACGCGATGGCAGCCGGCACCACACTGGCCTACCTGCGGCAGACGGTCGTCAACCTCTCGCGCTCCGCGCTGCGTCGGCGCATCCTCGGGCTGAAGCTGCTCTCCAAGCCCATGCCCGACATGGCGAGCGCCGAGGAGGGCGCGTACGACCTGCTGGAGCGGGATCAGCTCATCAAGGCCATGCGCGGGCTGCAACGGCGTCAGCGCGAGGTGCTGGTGCTCCGCTACTTCGCCGATATGACGGAGGCTCAGGTCGCCGAGACGCTGGGCATATCGCTCGGCTCGGTCAAGGCGTACGGCTCGCGGGGGATAGCGGCGCTCCGCGTTGCCATGGAGGCTCCGGCGTGAGTGCGGCAGGACCCGACCGGGAGAACACCGGGCACGACGGGCACGACGGGTACGACTGGGACTGGCGCGAGGGCGACGGCCGGGACGGCGGGGACGGCTGGGACAGCCGGGGGAAGAAGACCGGTCGGCGGGCCGGCGGCCGGTCCGACGGCGACGGCTTCGCGGGTGACGACTTCGCCGGTGGCCGTTTCGGCGGCGATGGCTTCGGCGGCGACCGGTTGATCGTCGACGACGCTTTCGGGCGCGGTGGTGAAGGCTTCGGCGGTGAGGACGAGTTGCGGCGGCTGTTGCAGTCCCGCGTCGTCGACCTGGAGCCCGCGCCGGACGCCCTGGAGCGGTTGCGGCAGGCGGTCCCGGCCCGTCGTCAGCGGCGGCGCCATGCCGTGGTGGGCGCGGCCGCCGCGCTGCTGCTCGGCGGTACGGCGATCCCGGCGATGGTCCACGTGGCGAGCCTCAGCGACGGCCCCGGCGACCGTCCGGCCAACGCCGCCAGCAGCCGGGACGCCGAGCACGACACCAGCGGCACGCGCGGCGAAGGCACCGAGAAGGCCAGCACCCGGCCGACCGGCGGGGGCGGTGGGAAGCCCACCGCTGACCGGCCGGCGGACAAGGCGGGCAAGGACGCCGAGAAGCCCGGTGCGGGCCTGCCCGGCGCCGGCGCCGGCACACCCGCACCGGACACGACGATGGACGTCACCTCACCGGTCTGTGGGCGCGATCAGCTCGGCAAGGGCACCGGAACGGTCCGCCCGGCCGACGCGTCGGGCCGGGTCTACGGCGCGTTCCGGGTGGTGAACACGTCCGATTCCGCTTGCTCCGTGGAGGGCGGCGGGACCGTCGACCTCACCCCGCAGGGCTCCACCAAGGCGGACAAGATCCATGTCGTCGACCACACCTCGGGTGACGACGCCACCGGGCTGCCGGACCCGGCGACCACCCCGGACCAACTGGTGCTGAAGCCGGGGCAGGCGTACGAGGTCAAGTTCGCCTGGATCCCGGCGGCCGGCGGTGGCACGACCGGATGCGTCAGCCCCGGACCGTCGCCGACGCCCGACCCGTCCAAGGCGCCGGGGGACTCGCCGGCCGCCGCGGCGGCGACGACGAGCGGCAGCGGCACCGGCGGCCAGGCCGGCGGCGGTGACGGCTCCGGTGACGGCGGGGCGGCGGCCGGCGGCGTGCTCCTGACCCATACGCCGGAGGCGGGTCCGCCCACCGCGGCCGACACCAAGATCCCCGACGCCTGTGCGGGCACGGTGTACCGCACGGCACCGCTGGCCGCACCGTAGGCCGAGCGGTGCCCCTGCCCGAGGACGGGGCCCTGCGGCGCGCTCCCCGGAGAACGGGCGGTGCCGCGCCCGAAGACGTGATGGCGCCATGGCCGTCCGGAGACCTGATGGCGCCTCGGCCGCATGGCAGACCTGACGGGGCTTCGGCGACCCGGCAGACCTGGTGATGCCGTGGTCGTGCGGCTGGCCTGATGATGCCATGGTCGTGCGGCTGGCCTGATGACGGATCGTTCGCCAGGAGCACCTGACGGAGCCTCGGCTGCCGGGGAGTAACTCCGTCCGGGGAGCAACCCGGAGAGCTGCCTGGGGCGAAGGGGCACCTGAGGGGTCGGAGGCTTCACCTGGGGAACCAGAAGGGGCCCTTGTCCGTTCGGTACGGGCGCGGGGTGGTGCGGTGCGGCATGCGCGGAGGGCGGTCGGTATGGACGAGGGACGGCTGTCGGGCACCGGGCCCGGAACGGCAACCGCCCAGGTCCCGGGGCCGGAACCGCGGCGGGGAGGGGGCGGTGCGGCCGCGCGGCGCGGGCCCCGTACCGTTGGTGGGGTGTACCGGTTCCTGCTGACCCCGCGGTGGTGGGGAATCAACGTCTTCGCCGTGCTGGCGATCCCCTTCTGCATCTTCATGGGCAGCTGGCAGCTGAGCCGCTTCGACGCCCGGGTCGCCTCACACCACCAGCAGGAGAACCGAACCGCCGACGCCAAGGCCGCGGCTCCCCGGCCGTTGCAGAGCCTGCTGCCGGTCGACCAGGTCACCTCCGGCCGCCAGGCCAGCGCCCGTGGCCGCTTCGACGCCACGCACCAACTACTGGTCCCGGGCCGCACCCTCCAGGGCAAGAACGGCGACCAGCAGGGCTTCTACGTCCTGACCCTGCTGCGTACGGACGGGGGCAAGGCCCTCCCGGTCGTCCGCGGCTGGCTGCCCGGCGACGCGAACGCCACGGCCGACACCGCGAAGGTGCCCGCGCCGCCCACCGGGGAGGTCACCGTGGTCGGCGCGCTGCAGGCGTCCGAGAACGAGGGCACGGCCGGGGTCCGGGCGGGCGGCGGTCTGCCGAAGGGGCAGCTCGGCATGATCAGCGCGGCGTCGCTGGTCAACATCGTGCCGTACGGCGTCTACGACGCCTGGATCACGCTCACCGAACCGCCCGCCCCGCTGCGCGCCGTCCCGCCGGCCGCCGTGGAGGGCACCGGCCTGGACATGAAGGCGTTCCAGAACCTCGGGTACACCGGCGAATGGTTCGTCTTCGCGGGTTTTGTCGTCTTCATGTGGTTCCGTCTGGTCCGTCGCGAGGCCGAGGCCGCCAAGGACGCCGCCCTGGGCATCCTCCCTGAGGAGCTTGAGGGGTCCGTGGGGCCTGAGGGGTCCGTGGGGGCGGCGGCCGAGGAGGGCGCGAGCGGCGAGGGCGCGACCGGAACCGAAGTCACGGCCAGCAGGTAGGGGGCTCCCCCGGGGGGCTTCCCCTCCCCCCCCGCCCCACCCGCCCCCACCTCCCCCGCAGCGTCGCTACTCGACCTTCTCGCTCGACTCGGACTCCGTGGCCCCCGCGCTCGTCAGGTGGCGGTGGGCGAAGTCCAGCTCCAGGCGGACCTGCTTGATGCGCTCCTCCACGACGAGCGAGCCGTGGCCGGCGTCGTAGCGGTAGACCTCGTGGGGGTGGCCGCGCTTCTCCAGGCGCTGGACGTAGTTCTCCACCTGCTGGATCGGGCAGCGCGGGTCGTTGACGCCGGCGGAGATGTAGACGGGGGCCCGCACCGCGTCGACATACGTCAGCGGGGAGGACGCCTCGAAGCGCTCGGGGACCTCCTCCGGCGTCCCGCCCAGGAGGGTGCGGTCCATGGCCTTCAGGGCTTCCATCTCGTCGTGGTACGCCGTGACGTAGTCCGCCACCGGGACCGCGGCCAGCCCGAGCGCCCAGGCGTCCGGCTGGGTGCCCAGGCCCAGCAGGGTCAGATAGCCGCCCCACGAGCCGCCGGCGAGCACCAGTCGCTGCGGATCCGCGAGACCGGAGGCGATCGCCCACTCCCGCACCGCGGCGATGTCCTCCAGCTCGATCAGGCCGACGCGGTGCTTGAGCGCGTCCGTCCAGGCGCGGCCGTAGCCGGTCGAGCCCCGGTAGTTGACGCGGACGACCGCGAAGCCGTGATCGACCCAGGCCGCCGGCGACGAGGCGAAGGCGTCGCTGTCGTGCCAGGTCGGGCCGCCGTGGATTTCGAAGACGGTGGGGAAGGGCCCCGCGCCGGGCGGCTGCTGCACCAGGGCGTGGATGCGGCCGCCGGGGCCGTCCACCCAGGCGTCCGTCACGGGGACTGATCCGGGGGCCTTCATACCGGGCGGGTCCAGGACCACCGTGCCGGCCGTCGAGCGCACCTCCGGCGGCTGGGCGGCGGACGACCACAGGAACTCCACCGTCCCGTCGGGGCGGGCGGTGGCGCCCGAGACCGTGCCCGCGGGGGTCTCGACCCGGGTGAGGGGAGCGCCCTGGGCGTCCGCGCCGGCCGGTGGCGTGGCCAGCTCATAGCGCCACAGTTCGCTGCGGGCCTGGTACTCGTGCTCCACCAGCAGGGCCGAGCCGTCCGGGTACCAGTCGGCGCCCACGTCGCCGGGCAGGTCGATCTCCAGTGCGGTCTCCCCGCCCGTCAGCGGGTCCCAGATCATCGGCTCCCAGCGGCCCCGCCGCTGATGCCCCACCAGGAGTCGGCTGTCGCCGTCCACCGGCGCGAAACCCATCACCGACAGGCCCAGTTCCTCGGTGCCGCCGTTGGTGTCGTCCAACTCGGCGACCGTCGTGCCGTCCGGCCGCACGACGCGGATGGCGGAGTGCATCGCGTCGCCGTGCTCGGTGTGCTCGATGGCGATCAGCGATCCGTCGTGGGAGAGGTCGCCGACGCCGGCCGACTCGCGGTGCCGGTAGATCTCCACCGGCGGCTGGCCGGGCCGTGCGACGTGGACCGTCGAGCCGTCCTCGTCGGTGGAGCAGCCGACCACCACGGTGCCGTCCCGGCTGATGGCCAGCCCGCCCGGGTAGGAGGGGGCGAGCCCCGGTACGGCCGGTTCGTCCGGGCCGCCGGCGAAGGGCTGCCGCATCCAGACGCCGAACTCGTCCCCGTCGGTGTCCGAGAACCACCAGACCCACTCGCCGTCCGGCGACAGCGTCCCGTCCGTGGTGCCGTGCGGGCGGTCCGTGGCCTGCCGCTGGGTGCCGGTCGCGCGGTCCCAGGTGTAGAGCTCGAAGGTGCCGGTGGCGTTCGAGACGAACAGGGAGCGGTCCGGGGCGTACTCGGCCCATTCCGGCAGCCCGATCCGCGGGGCGCGGAAGCGCTTCTCCCAGTCCGGCATGGTGGCGGTCGGGTCCGCCGTTCCCTTCGTGGCGTCGGTGGAATGGGGGAGGGCGGGGGACGGATCGGCGGGGGTGCGGCCGGGGCCTGTGGTCTCGTCAGTCATGGGGCCATTCTGCGCCCGGCGGGGAAATTTCCGTTGGCGAGGCCGAAGGGCTGTGGATAACTTCGGGCTATGCGAGAACAGACGGGTCCCGACGGCTGGCGTGAGGCGAATCGCGCGAGGTGGGACGAGCGCGTCGCCCTCCACACCGCGAGCGATTATTACGACCAGGACGAATTCCGGCGGACCCGGGATGTGATCCGCGACTTCGAGGCGGCGGAGGTCGGCGACGTCACCGGCCGGAGCCTGCTCCATCTTCAGTGTCACTTCGGCCAGGACACGCTGTCGTGGGCGTACCGCGGCGCCGCCCGGGTCGTCGGACTCGACTTCTCCGAACCGGCGATCGAGACGGCCCGCGATCTGGCCGCCGAATTCGGCTACGGCCCGGATCGTGCGGCCTTCGTCGCCGCCGACGTCTACGACGCCGCCGAAGCGGTGCCCGACGCCGCGTACGACATCGTCTACACCGGCATAGGGGCGGTGAACTGGCTCCCGGACCTGGTCGGTTGGGCCGAGACGGTCGCGTCGCTGGTGGCGCCCGGCGGATTCCTCTATCTCGCCGAATTCCACCCGCTGGGCGATGTGTTGGACGACAGGACCGGCTCGCAGGTCGCCCACGACTATTTCCGCACCGAGGCGTGGGACGAGGAAGCCCCCGGCAGCTATACGGACTTCGAGGCGCGGACGGTCCACAACAGGAGCGTCGAATGGCAGCATTCCCTGGGGGATGTGGTCAGTGCGGTGGTCGGGGCCGGGTTGCGCCTTGAGTTCCTGCACGAGCACGACATGACGCTTTTCCAGCGTTTCGGTGTGCTGCGGCGGGGCGCGGACGGTTACTACCGTTTCCCGGACGACCGGCCCCGCATCCCGCTCATGTATTCCCTGAAGGCGAGCAAGCCGGTTTGAGGAGGGGCGGGTCCGTCCGTCGGGCCCGCCGTGGGGGCGTCGCGTCCGGCCCGTTAATGTGGCGGACTGCCCGGCCGGTTCGGGCCGGGCATTGTCGACAACGGGGGTTTTCCGTGCGGGTACGCACACGGATGGCCGGTGCCGCGGGTGCGGGCGTGCTCATGCTGCTGGCCGTGGGATGCGGGGGAGCGCCGAGCAGAACGCCGCAGGCGGAGGCGTCCGCCGGCGTGCTGCCCGCCGCGCCGCAGCCGATGGAGTCCGCGTCCCGCGCCGGCACCTGGACCGGTTCCGACCACAAGGCGCATCCGCTGCGGCTCAAGCCCACCCGCCTGGCCCTCGGCCACCCCGCGGACCTCGCGCACATCCGGTTGGACGACAATCTCAAGGGGCTCGCTCCGTACTACCTCACCGTCTCCTACACCAACACCGGCAAGGGGCCGCTGAGCGGGCTGTATCCGGAGCGGAACTTCTCCGTCAACGGGGTGGACGGCCGGGCCGGCGAGCAGGTCTCGCTGTTCCGCACCAACCCGCTGGCCACCGGCAACGGTCTGCCGCCCGAGTGTCAGGAGTCCGGCAAGGACACGTTGGCGGCCGGCGAGACCACGTCGTTCTGCCAGATCTTCATGCTCCCCAAGGGGCTGAAGCCGGGGAACGTCTCCTACAAGGACGACGGCGGCGACACCCTGATCTGGCAGATCGGCGGTGCCCGGCAGGGCGCGCCCGGGGTGCTGCCCCCGCACCAGCCCACCGACGCGGTCACCACGGACAGCGACCGTCACACGGCGACCGTCCTGGCCACGCCCAAGAGCGTCCGCACCGGTTCCCTGGACGATCTGAGCCGCTTCGACCTGAAGGCGGACCAGAAGAAGCTCGTCCCGTATTACGTGACGGTGGAGTACCGGAACACCGGTCAGTACGAGCTCTACCCGGGCCTCAACGACAACCTGACGCTGACCGGCGTCAGTGGCCAGCAGGCACGGAAGATGATCCTGCTGGACATCGGCGGCCCCGGTGTTCCCCAGTGCCCCGAAGCGGTCCCCCACAAGATGGTCAAGCCGGGTGCCTCGGTGGCCGAGTGCACCATCCACATGCTGCCGAAGGGCGACCCGCCGGCCTCGCTGACCTTCCAGGGCGACGGTGACGGCGCGCGCCCGGTCACCTGGCGGGCGGTGGCGGACGACGGGGAGTAGGAGCGGCGCCCGGGCGCCGGGGCCGGGCCGGGGCCGCCGGCGCCCGGTCGGCTACTCCGCGGGCCCGGCCCCTCGCCGCGCCAGCAGCGGCCCGAAGTCCGGGTCGCGTCCCAGCACCGCGCGGAACGCCGCCATGGGGTCGACGCTGTTGCCCCGGCTGAGGAGTTCCCGGCGGAAGATCTCGCCGCTCTCGCGGACCGTCCGGCCGTTCTCGCGGAACCAGCGCACGGTGTCCGCGTCCAGTACTTCCGCCCAGCGGTACCCGTAGTACCCGGCCGCGTAGCCGCCGCCGAAGACATGGGCGAAGTAGCCGGTCCGGTAGCGGGGCGGGATCGCCGGGTGGGCCAGTCCGTGGCGTGCCAGCGCGGCCGCCTCGAACGCCTCGACGCCGTCCGGGGTGGGCAGTTCGTCGGCGGGCACCGTGTGCCAGGTCCAGTCCAGGACGGCGGCGGCCAGGTGCTCGACGCTGTCGAAACCCTCGCCGAATCGTTCCGCCTCCCGCAGCCTGGCCGGCAGTTCGGGCGGCATCGGCTCCCCGGTGCGGTGGTGCCGGGCGTAACGGGCCAGGACCTCGGGCCACTCCGCCCACATCTCGTTCACCTGCGAGGGGAACTCGACGAAGTCGCGCGGCACTTCGGTGCCGGCCAGCAGCGGATAGCGGACGTCGGAGAACAGCCCGTGCAGCGCGTGCCCGAACTCGTGGAAGAGCGTGGTGACCTCGCTCCAGTTCAGGAGCACCGGTTCGCCCGCCGCCGGCTTGGCGATGTTCAGGTTGTTGACCACCACGGGCCGCTGCCCCAACAGGTGCGACTGCGTGACCAGTTCGTTCATCCAGGCACCGCCGCGCTTGGATTCCCGGGCGTGGAAGTCGCCGACATACAGGCCGAGGGGGCTGCCGTCGGCGTTGTGCACCTCGAAGACCCGGGCGTCCGGGTGGTAGGCGACCAGATCGGGGCGCTCGGCGAAGGTGATCCCGTACACCAGGGTCGCGGCGTGGAAGACGCCGTCCCGCAGGACGGCCTCCAGCTCCAGGTAGGGGCGCAGCGCCGCCGCGTCGAGGTCGAACCGCTGCCGGCGCACCCGCTCGGCGTAGAACTGCCAGTCGGCCGCGCCGACCTCCGCGACGCCGGCGGCCTCCGCCAGCGCCGCGCCCTCCCGCTCGGCGTGGACCAGGGCCGGGCCGATCAGCTTCCCGAACATCTCCGCCACGGCGTCGGTCGTCCCCGCGGTCTGGTCGGCGACCTGCCAGGACGCGTGGCTGGAGTGCCCGAGGAGGGCGGCGCGCTCGGCCCGCAACCGGGCCACGGCGATCGCGACGGACCCGTTGGCGGCCCTGCCCCGCCCCATGGAGGCGGTCAGCAGCCGCTCCCGCAGGGCGGGGTCCTCCAGCGCGGCGAGCTGCGGCTGGTTGGTGAAGTTCAGCAGGCTCAGTGCGAAGCGGCCGTCGTGCCCCAGCGCCCGGGCGTTCTCGGCGGCCGTGGCGATCTCGTCGTCGGGCAGTCCGGCCAGTTCCTCGGCGCGGTCCACCACCAGCGCGGCCGCCGCGTTGTCGGCCCGCAGATTCCGCCGGAAGTCGGTGCACAGGGTGGCGATCTCGGCGTTCAACTCCCGCAGCCGGCGCTGCTGCTCGGGGGCCAGCCGCGCCCCGGCCCGCACCCGCGCCGCGTGGTGGCGCTCCAGCAGCCGCAACTGCTCACCGTCCAGCCCGAGTCCGGCCCGCGCCTCGTGCAGCGTCTCCAGACGGGCGAACAGGGCGGGATCGAGCAGCACGGCGTCCTCGTGGGCGGCCAGCCGCGGCACGATCTCCGCCTCCAGCTCCTGCGTGGCCTCGTCGGTGTCCGCGTTGGCCTTGTTGAAGAACACCGCGGACACCCGCCGCAGCACCGCGCCGCTGCGCTCCAGCGCCGCCACGGTGTTCTCGAACGTCGGCGGATCGGAGTCGGCCCCGACGGCGGCCACTTCGGCCAGCTGCTCGGCGATGCCCCGTTCGAAGGCGGGCCGGAAGTGCTCGTGCCGGATACGGGCGAAGGGCGGTAGCCCGTAGGGAAGTTCACTGGCCGAGAAGAACGGGTTCGACGTCGCGGGCCGCCGGTCCGTGTCCGGGGCCGTCGCGGACCCCGTACCCGTCACCGGCTCCGAAGCCGTCGCTGCACTCGGACGCGTCTCGGAACTCTTCGCAGAAGTCACGGGGACCGACCCTACGCGGGCCACCGGCCGGCGGTCCGGTGCTTTGTCAGGACCATGCGCGGCCTTCGCGCGCGGCCGGCGCGCGGCCATTTTCGTGCCCGCATGAGAGAACAGAACGCCCGATCGCTGGCGACGGGGGATGCACCAGCGATCGGGCTGTGCCCCAGCCTAGCAAGGCTGTCCCCGCGGCGGGAGTCAACTGCCGAATTCAAGTGCGGAGTTGTGACCGGTCTCACCCGGCGTCACCGCCGCGGGGGCCCCGGCGCCGGCCGGCGGCGCCCCGCCTGGCACTTCGCGCCGGCGCCGATCGTCGGGCCCCTCGCCCTCGTCACTCGCTGCACGGCGGCGCGTAGGAGAGCTGGGGCAGGTACTCATGCCACTTCTCCGGCGTCAGCACGCCCCGCGTGGTCGAACAGATACGACGCACGGCGGTGTCGGTGTCCAGGTTCCACAGCCGGACGGTACCGGCGCCGCTCGCCACGCCGAGCATGCGGCTCTGAGGGCTGAACGCCAGGAAGCTGCCCGCCTTGGCGCGCGGGCTCGTCGACTGCCCGATGGCGCTGGCCCGGGACGGGTCCGCGACGTTCCAGAACCGGACCGTGTTGTCGCTGCCGCCGCTGGCCAGCGTCCGGCCGCTCTCGTTGAACGTCAGCGACACCACCGCCTCGGTGTGGCCCGTGAGGGGGGACCCCAACCGGGTCACCCGGCTGGGGTCGGCGAGGTTCCAGAGCCGGACGGTGTCGTCGTCGCTGCCGCTGGCCAACGTGCGGCCGTCCGGGCTGAAGGCGAGCACCCCGACCGGGCCCAGGTGCCCCGTCAGGGGCTTGCCGAGCGGCGTGGCGTGCCGCGGGTCGGCGGTGTTCCACAGCCGCATGGTGGCGTCCGCGCTGCCGCTGACGAGCGTGCGGCCGTCGGGGGCGAAGGCGAGGGCGTTGACGTAGCCCTGGTGGCCGGTGAGCGGCGTGCCGAGCGGGACGACACGGGAGGGGTCGGTGACGTTCCACAGCTGGATGGTGCGGTCGTCCATGGCGGTCGCCAGCGTGCGGCCGTTCGGGCTGAACGCCATGGCCTGGGAGCCCGCGTAGCGCGTCCGCAGCATGATGGGCGGACCGTAGGAGACCGGCCGGGTCGGGTCGGTGACGTTCCACAGGTACACCTTCCGGTGCGCCGTGTGCATGGCGAGGACGCGGCCGTCGGGGGAGAACTTCAGGGCGCGGTCGGCGCCGTCCCGCGGCATGAAGGGTGCGCTGAGCGGCACCGGGCGGTCGGGGTTCGCCACGTTCCACAGCCGGACCCGGCCGTCCCGGGCGGACGTGGCGAGCACCCGTCCGTCCGGACGGAACGCGCCGAACCGGCCGACCATGTCCGTCGTCGGGATCGACCACAGCCGCGCCTTGCCGTCGCCGCTCCCCGTCGCGAGGGTGCGCCCGTCGGGGCTGAAGCCCACGGCGTACATCTCACCGCTGCCGCCGGCGAGGGACTCGCCGACCTGTGAGGGGTACTCCGGGTCGCTGACGTTCCACAGCGTCGCCGTGCTGTCCGCGCTGCCCGCGGCGAGCATGTTGCCGTCGGGGCTGAACGCCACGGACCACAGGGGCCCGGTGTGGCCGGTGAGCGGCTCGCCGATCGGCTTCGCCTGCCGCGGGTCGGCCACGTCCCACAGCCGGATGGTGTTGTCCGCGCTGCCGCTGGCGAGGGTGTGGCCGTCGGGGCTGAACGCCACCGAGTGCACCGTGGCGGAGTGGCCGGTCAGCACCGTGTCGATCGGCTCCGGGTGTTGGCGATCGGCCATGTCCCACAGCCGGATCGTGGCGTCGTCGCCACCGGCCGCCAGCGTCCGCCCGTCGGGGCTGAACGCCACCGAGCGCACCGCGGCCGAGTGGCCGGTCAGGGCGCCCAGCGGCCTCGGCCGGCCCGGGGCGGCCATGTCCCACAGGCGCACGGTGTGGTCCTCGGTGGCGGACGCCAGCGTCTTCCCGTCCGGGCTGAAGGCGAGCAGGTAGATCGTGCCGTCATGGCCGGTCGACGGGGTGCCCAGCGCGCGCGGGTGGGCGGGGTCCCGCACGTCCCACAGCCGGAACGTGCCGTCGTCCGACGCGCTGGCCAGGGTGTGCCCGTCCGGGCTGAAGACGGCGGTGCTCACCCAGCTCGTGTGGCCGGTGAGGGGCTCGCCCAGGGGACGGGGGCGCGCCCGGTCCGACACGTCCCACAGCCGGACGGTCCGGTCGTAGCTGGCGGTGGCCAGGACCCGCCCGTTCGGGCTGAACGAGGTGAGGTAGACGGCGCCGGTGTGGCCCAGCAGGGGCGTGGCCAGCGGGGCGTTCACGATCGAGATGAGCCGGTTGGTCGTGCCCTTGTCGCCGGGCCGCAGACGGTGCGCCACCAGATCGAGCTGGGCCGACAGGGACGGATCGGCGTCCTGGGCGCGATCGGCCTCGGCGAGCACCTGCTGGAAGACGGTGTCGTCCCGCTGCTGCCACGCCACCACCGCGGAACCGACGGCCAGCATCGCCATGACCACCAGCGCCGCCACCGCGCCGCGGCTGAGCCAGACGATGCGCTTGCGCAGCCGGACCGAGGCGGCCAGGAACTCCACCGCGCTGCGGGTCAGCGAGGTGTCGCCGGCGGACCGCGCCCAGGTACGGGCCTGCTCCAGACGGGAGCCCCGGTACAGCAGCGACGGGTCGCGGTCCGAGCCCTCCCAGGCCCGACCGTCCTCCTCCAGCCGCTGGCGCAGCAGATTGCCGTTGCGGTCCTCGTCGATCCAGTCGCGCAGCCGCGGCCAGGCGTGCAGCAGCGCCTCGTGGGTGATCTCCACGGCGTCCGCGTCGAGCGTCACCAGGCGGGCGTGCACCAGCGCCTCCAGCGACTCCTCCGTCTTGCCGGGGTCGGTCGACTCCTCCGACAGCTGGCGCCGGGTCCCGCGCCGGCGGGTGGCCTGGGTGTCCTCGCCCAGCCGCACCAGCCGCAGGAGCAGCAGCCGCGCGGCGGTGCGCCCCGTCGGGTCGAGGCCGCTCCAGGCCCGCTCGGCGGTCGCCGCCACCGCGCCCTGGATCCCGCCCGCCGCGCGGTAGCCGGCCAGCGTCAGCCGTCCCGCCTTCCGCCGCTGCCAGGTGGCGAGCAGGGCGTGCGAGAGCAGCGGCAGCACGCCCGCGTCGTGCGCCCCGCCGGGGCCGTCGGCGCTGACCTCCCGGACGATCAGCTCGGCCAGGCCCGGTTCGAGCTCCAGCCCCACCGCCTTGGCCGGGCCGGTCACCGCCTCGCGCAGCTCCGTCGTGGTCAGCGGCCCGAGCACCATGTGCCGGTGCTGCAGCGCGTCGGCCAGTTCGGTGTGGCCCAGGCACTGTTCGTAGAAGTCGGCGCGTATGCCGATGATGACGAGGACGGGGGCCGGGGCGTCCGCGTCGGCGGACGGGGGTCCTCCCTGTTCGAGCGAAGCGGAGAACGTGGGGGAGGGCGTACACGCCGCGTGCAGGAGCTGGATGAAGGTGCGTCTGGCCGTCTCGTCGGAGCAGAGGGTGAACGCCTCCTCGAACTGGTCCACGATCACGACCGGACGCGCGGCGGCGGAGGTCCCCTCGCGGCGGGCCCACGCCGCGACGGCCTCTTGTACCGCGCGCGCGAACCGCGGGGTACCGGGCCGGCGCTCGGCCGATCCGTCCTCGGCGGCGAGGACGGCGGCGAGCTCGGGGATCTTGCCGGTCAGCTCCCCGAGCGGATCGCCGCCCGGTACGAGCTGCAGCACGACCCGCTCCCGGCCGTCCCCGTCGCCCGGTGCGCCGCCGCGCAGCGCGGGCACCAGGCCGGCGCTCAACAAGGAGGACTTCCCCGCCCCCGAGGCGCCCACGAGCATGATCAGGCCGCCGGTGTCCTCCGCCGCGCGGAGCTGGGCGACGAGCGCCTCGGTGCTCCGCTCCCGGCCGAAGAACCACCGGGCGTCCTGCTGGCGATACGGGGCGAGCCCCCGGTACGGGCACACACCGGTGACGGTCGGGGCGTCGGCCGCGGGCCGCTCCTCCGCCTGCGCGGCGGGCGCGGCGCGGTCGCCGACCGGGTCCGCGACCGCGCGCTCCCAGAGGCGCTGCCACTGCGCCAGGTCGTACAGACCGGCGGACACCGGTGTCGACCGCAGGCGCCGGGCCTGGGGGATGAGGATGTGCAGCACGGCCGCGAGGGCGGCGAACTGCGCCGGCACGTTCTTGGCCCGTCGCCAGTCGCTGATCCGCTGGACGGAGACCCGCACGGGCCGCCCTCGCTCGTCGACCCGCTGGAGTCGGACAACCCCCTCGGCCACCTTCTTGAGGGGCGGGTTGCCGGCCTCCTTGTACAGCAAGGCGAGACGTTCGGCGAAGGCTGTGCGTGCCCCTGAGTCGGAACTCAAGGTTCTACCCCTTACTTCCCCCGCACCTGGACATCCGGACCGGAAAACCAACCTTAACTGGCTGACCTGCGGTTAAGCCCTCGGCTCGATACCGGAACCTCCTCGGGGGAAGCCACAGCTGGCAGGATCACGACGCAACGGCACACCAACCGGTACTACCCGGACGCGGGACGGGCCACCGGATCCGCGGGCGAGCAATCGCATCCCTCCGCATTCTCCCGGCCATCGGCCGCCGGAGCCGCGGGCCGGTGGTGACGGGCCCGGCGCACGAGCGCCGGTCACCCGAGAAGCCGAGGTCCTCGCCGGACCACCACGTCGACCACGGGTCCGGCTGTTCCCGGATCCGCGCCGGTACGGGGGGCGCGGATCGACGCCGCCCGCGCCATGCGGCACCGGTCCCCACGAGGGGAGGGACCGGCGCCGCATGGCGCGGGCGGCCGGACACGCTCAGCCGGAGCGCGCGGAGCGGACGTGCCGCGCCAGCCCGTTCAGGTTTCGGTGTCGGCCCGCTCATCGTTGAGGAACCCCCGAACGAAACCGGCTTTAGCGGCAATTGCCGCACTGTTGGCGATGGGGGGCAGCGGCCCGACCAGCGGAACCCCGCCGTCCAGCAGTCATCCCCCCCGCAGTGGTCGACCACCTGAACCGCCTCCGCTCCCGCTCGGCAGGACCGGGCGAGCCGCACCCGGTGACAGGGAAGGCGCGCGGGTGCTCACGGGTCAGGATGCCAGGCTCTTGCGGCGCGCTCGGAACGTGTAGGTCGTTCCGTCCTCTCCGGTCGCACTTCCCCGGCCACCGCTGCCCGCGATGCCCCGGCCGCGCTGCTCTCGCATCTGGTCTGCGAAACGTGCGCATGTCCTGGACGGCGCATCCGCGAGCTATGACAGAAACTGGCCATGCGAACTATGACTGTCTGCTGCTGGCAGTGCAGTTTTTCCTCGGCTGTGGCAAAGGGATCAACGGTACCCGCAATGGCCGAGCGTCGCGTGCCAGGCTGGCTCCGCTGCCCTGGGTCGGCCTGTGGGCAGTGTTTTCCGTCCCGCTGCCCGCTCGGGTTGCCCTCGGACTGCGCAGCCGCGGTTTCTCCGGCACCCGTCCTCCGAGATGAGACGGTTGCTTGCGTGCGCTCATGACTCCGGAGATGCCCAGCGGGCCGAGCGGGAAAGACGTCATGCCCTGGCCCCGCGATCTCACCCGGCACGCCTGGCGTGCCGCGCCGCGAACCGTCCCCGACGGTTGTGCGGTGCGGTTCGGCCAGGCGTGGTTGGTACCCGGCTCGTGCCTGCGGAGCCCGGGTGGTGGCCGAGGAGGTCGACGTATTTCCGCTCGAATACGGGCGAGCGCCGATCCTGAATATCTCATGCCGCAGCTACAGAAATGGCCACTGGCGCGGTAGGGGTTTTTTACGCTCTCGAAAACTTCGGGATCATCTGCCGCGCATGGCCACCAGTACCGTGCTACCTTCGATCTCAGTTGCAGTTGTGGTTCCCAAGACTTCAAGCGTGCTCGCCGTCGTACACGGCGGAACGCTTTCGTATTGCCGGTGTTTATCCCCGGACGGGCAATCAACGCAGCGATACGGAGCTCGCACGGTGCGGGTTCCGGGCACTGCCCCGAAGGAGATATGACATGGCTACTGGCACCGTGAAGTGGTTCAACGCGGAAAAGGGTTTCGGCTTCATCGAGCAGGAGGGCGGCGGCGCCGACGTCTTCGCCCACTACTCGAACATCGCCGCCCAGGGCTTCCGCGAGCTGCAGGAAGGCCAGAAGGTGAGCTTCGACGTCACGCAGGGCCAGAAGGGCCCGCAGGCCGAGAACATCGTTCCCGCCTGACGCTGACGCTGACGCGTAACGCTGTAGCTGGGGCCCGCACCTTGGGTGCGGGCCCCAGCTCGTTGCTTTTCGGTGTTTCCCGCGTGTCCCACAACGGCCGCACACGTGGCGTGCGGGCAGCCAGTTGCTCTTCTTTGCGGCGTTGCCGGTCCCGTTTCGGCGTGCAGGGTCGACATATTTCCGCCCCGCTTCATTCCCTCTCATTTCATCGGTTCGTTCTTGCGATTCTCTGTGTGCGGCTCATCGCCGCCGGGACTTCCTCGACGCACCGCATCGAGGAAGGTTCTCCATGAACCGCACAGCTCGCACGAATGACCGCTACTCCCGCTCCGCCCGCTCGTCCGGCTCAGGCCGCGGCGGCTACCGCTCCGGTCGGCCGAACCGCTCGGGCACGGGTGGTTCCGGGGGCCCCGGACGGCGTCCCGCGACACCGCAGGGAGAGTTCGCCCTGCCCGTCACCCATACTCCCGCCCTGCCCCCGGCCGAGGCTTTCGCCGAGCTGGACATGCCGTCGCAGCTGCTGGCGGCCCTCAGCGCGGAAGGTGTGTCCGCCCCGTTCCCCATCCAGGCCGCCACGCTGCCGAACTCGCTGGCCGGGCGCGATGTTCTCGGCCGCGGTCGCACCGGATCGGGCAAGACGCTGGCCTTCGGTCTGGCCCTGCTGGCCCGTACCGCCGGGCAGCGCGCGGAGCCCCGCCAGCCGCTGGCACTGGTCCTGGTCCCGACCCGGGAACTGGCCCAGCAGGTCACCGACGCCCTCGCCCCCTATGGCCGGTCGCTCAAGCTGCGGCTGGCCACCGTCGTCGGCGGAATGTCGATCGGCCGCCAGTCCAGCGCACTGCGCGGCGGGGTCGAGGTGGTCGTCGCCACGCCGGGACGGCTCAAGGACCTCATCGAGCGCGGTGACTGCAGGCTGAACCAGGTCGCTGTCACCGTGCTGGACGAGGCGGACCAGATGGCCGACATGGGCTTCATGCCCCAGGTCACCGCGCTGCTCGACCAGGTTCGGCCCGAGGGGCAGCGGATGCTCTTCTCGGCCACCCTGGACCGCAACGTCGACCTCCTGGTCCGGCGCTACCTGACGGACCCGGTGGTCCACTCCGTCGATCCTTCGGCGGGCGCGGTCACGACGATGGAGCACCACGTGCTGCACGTCCACGGCGCCGACAAGCACGCCACCACCACCGAGATCGCCGCCCGCGAAGGTCGGTCGATCATGTTCCTGGATACCAAGCACGCCGTGGACAACCTCACCGAACACCTGCTGAACAGCGGTGTCCGCGCCGCGGCCCTGCACGGTGGCAAGTCCCAGTCCCAGCGCACCCGCACCCTGGCCCAGTTCAAGACCGGCCATGTCACCGTCCTGGTGGCCACCAACGTCGCCGCCCGCGGCATCCACGTCGACAACCTCGATCTCGTCGTCAACGTCGACCCGCCCAGCGACCACAAGGACTACCTGCACCGCGGTGGCCGTACCGCGCGCGCCGGCGAGTCCGGCAGCGTCGTCACCCTCGTCCTGCCCAACCAGCGCCGCACCATGAACCGCCTGATGGCGGACGCGGGCATCACCCCGCAGACCACCCAGGTCCGCTCCGGCGAGGCCGAACTGAGCCGCATCACCGGTGCCCGGGCACCCTCCGGCACCCCGGTCACCATCGCCGCACCAGTTGTCGAACGTGCCAAGCGCAGCGGCTCCTCCACGCGAGGCCGCCGCAGCCGCCCCGCCCAGGCCCGTCGTGCCGCCGGATCAGCCCGTACCGGGACACCGGCTGCGCGGCAGACCACCTAGGCCGGTCAGGACGATCACGTTCGGCTTGTCGGATCACCATCGTCACGGAGGCTTTCGTTGATGCTCCAGAGCTACCCCCAGGGGGACTTCCCCGGCAAGGCAGCCGGCGACGTCATGTCGTCGCCGGGACCACAGGTCGGCGACGACATGATCGTCGACGTGGCCCTGTCCGTCCTCATCGGGGCCGGTGCCGACCATCTCCTCGTCCGTGACGAGGACGGGCGGTGTACGGGCCTGATCACCCGTTCCCAGATGACAGACCATCACCAAGGCTCCTGGTACACCGAGGAGACCCGGTTGCGGGACCTCGTCTACGACCGTGGGCCCTTCACTTCGCCCGTGATGTCTGCACACGACGCGGAACGCGCCATGCGTCAACGCGCGCTGTGGGCCTCACCCGTGATCGGTGAGGACGGGCACGCCCTGGGCGTCGTCGTCCTCACCCGTTGATCCCTCTCCGTTCGGGCCGGCGATCCGTTTCCGGCTTCTCTTCGACCTTGTGGAGGCACGATGCGCGTCGTCATCGCCCGCTTTCCTTTCGAGCTGCTCAAGACCGAGGTGCAGGATGCGATGAAGGGCGTCGAAGCCGAACCCGTCACGGGTGAGTCCGTGCTCATCGGTCGCCGCCATTACCCCGTCAAGCAGGTCGGGGAGATCATCACCCGGCAGGATCGCCGTGACTTCTCCGCCTGCGAAGTGACCCGAGCCCTGAGCCGCCTCGGCTTCGTGTGCCGCCCGGCTGCCGCGCTCGTGCCACCGACCGGTCTCACACCACTGGAGACGGCGTCCGCCTTGCTGGGGCACCCGGCCCGAGCCTGACCGGACCGCTGTGGGCGAAGAACCCGCCCCGCAGCTGCCAACTCAGCGGTCGGAAGAGCCCAAGGCTCCTCCTTCCAGGCGCCGGCATGCCCTGTGGCGAAGCGTCACATACCGCCCGTCTCGGGAAGACCGGGACTTCCCTGCGGGGGCCGCGTGGCATGGGAATGCAGATACGTAGGGGGCTCGTTCCGGTTCGGCAAGTGAGGTGCCTCGTCGGCCGGTGAGAAGAGAGCGGAAAGCGGACGAAGCCGTTCCGACTCCATCCTGCCGGCGATGTTGTGACAGTCCATGCCCGACAATGCGGGCCCGGCGGTACGAGGCCGACCTGCTCCCCTATCGGGAGCTTTGGTGGCAGTCCGTGGCGCCGCGCCACTCGATCAGGAGGAGAGTCGCATCGTCCGTGGTGATTCCGCCCCGTTCCCGCATGAGGGTGTGGGAGAGGGAGCGGACTGCCGTCCGCACTTCCGTCCCGGTGCGCGCGATGCGGTCCACCCAGTCGATGAGCTGTTCTTCGCCGAACTCCTCCCCGCCGGTTTCGTGCTCCTCGATCAACCCGTCCGTGAAGCACAGGACGCGGTCGCTCGGCTCCAGGGCCAGCTCGCTGATCAGGGGTTCCTGGCCACCGAAACCGACCGGCAGGGTGGTCGGGCTGTGGAGCCGCCGGATGACGTGCTCGCCGCGGATGAGCATGGGCGCGGGATGTCCCGCGTTGACCCACTGGAGGTGTCCGGTCACGGTGTTGAGCCGCATCATCTGAGCGGTCACGAAGTGGTCGGGTCCGAACTGGCCGGCGATCGCCCGGTCCATGAACGCGTAGATCTCGGAGATTCCGATGCTGATGCGCCGGGCGTGCCGGTAGGCGCCGATGGCCACCGTGGCCATCGTGGCGGCATCGAGACCGTGGCCCATCGCGTCGACGACGGCCACGTGCAGGACGTCGCCGTTGAGGGCGTAGTCGAAGCTGTCGCCCGCGACGTCGTACGCGGGCTCCAGCATCCCGGCCACCGAGACCCGGGGCACGGACATCGCCAGCGGCGGCAGGACCGACCACTGGATCTCCGCGGCGACGCTCATCGGTTCCCTGCGCCGGACCCGGAAGAACAGATCGGTGTAGCCGTGCTTGGTCACCAGCATGTCGGCCGCCAGGGCGGTGATCCTGCGCAGCAGCCGCCGGTCGTCGTCGTCGACGCTGTCCAGGGTGACGGCCATGACGCCGACGTGGTCCCCGCCGTCCAGCAGCGGCAGGTAGACCCGCACGCCGTCGGCCTGCTCCACCTCGACGCGACGCCCGTCCAGGAAGGCCCGGCCGGCGTCGGAATCGTCGATCGGCTGCGGCTCACCGGTCACCAGCCCCTCGCCGGGCACCGGCACCAGCACCAGCTGTCCGTAGTCCTGCAGCAGGATGCCGATCTCGCGGCCACCGAGCCTGCCCACCACTTCCGCGACCAGCGGACCGAGCAGATGCGGCGGGGACTCGTGCCCCCGGTCCAACAAGGTCCCCAGAAGTTGTTCCGCGAACGCTTCCGACCGGCCCGGGCCCCCTGTCCGGGGCCGGCGTTCACCTCCGGCCATCGCCGGCCCTTTGCCGGCAGCCTGCAGGGGCGGTGCCCGCGGTGGGGCGGGCCATACGCGGGCGGACGTTCTCAGGAATCCTCTTGAAGGATGTGCGCACATGAACTCCCGGCATGGCAGTGATCGATGAGAGCAGCGTGCAGCGGTTGTCGGATTTGCCTGGCCCATTGCTCCGCAGGCGGCATGTCACGCGAGAAATCCGCGAGCGATCTATCGTGAAGGTATGAGCGTGTTCATCAAGCTGGTGGAGAACCGGCCCCCCAAGGAATACGCGGAGCTGGTGGCTGCAGATATCTCCTACGACGACATCACCGAGGACGAGTCGCCCGCGACGTACGAGTACGACCTGCTTCCGGGCGGCGCATTGCGGATCCTCAAGGTGACCAAAGGCGAAGCCGCTGTCGTCGATTCGATCTACGCTCCGGGACTCTGGTTCCGCGTCCGTGGGCAGTGGCACGGTAACGCGGAGTAGTGCGGAACATTGCCGGTGGCCGGGGCCTCCGGCTGCCGAGCCCGGTCGCCGGTGCTTCAGGTCCGAGCGCAATGTGCGCCCCACTTCGCGTCAGCCTGCGGAACTCGTCGGCTTCTGTCACGATCCGTTGGAATTCGGCCCTCGCCAGCAGATCACTCGCTGTGTGGCTGCGCGGCGGGCCGGTAGCCGCGGCCATCAGCCAGGCGGCGATGGCCGGATCCGTCTGCGGCGGAATCACCAGCAGGTCCCAGCGGCCGACGGTGTAGGAGAGCAGCAACAGCTTGTGGGGGTCTTGCTCGGCCTTGAACCAGCCGACGCTCACCACGTGTCCCTCAACGGGCACCTTCCGTGGGATGACCGGCCACAGGGTCGGGTTCACCGTGACATGCGTGATGCGCCCCCAAAGGGGATCCGGTACCGCTGTCAACGCAGGAAGTTCCGCCGCCAGGTCGCGGGAGCGGGGCCACCAGGCACCGTCCAGAAGAGCACCAGGGGTGTCCGCTGAGGCGAGCGCGAGGCGCAGCGGCAGCAAAAAGGTCCGCTCCTCCACCACCGACGGCGTATACAGAATGGTCGCGGTCATGACGCTGACCTGTCCCCGGGCCGGTGCACACCGGCCCGGTGTTGTGAATCGCCGAGAACGACAGGAGCTCAGAGGCTCTTATGCGAAATGCCCTCGGTAATTTCCGGGTGCTCCCGAATACGGCCCCGTCGGACGGTTTCGGGGTGACGGATATCAGGGCGTTTTGGCGTTGCCCCGCGGCTCATCGACATATGGTCTGCCGCTGGCCGCCGCTACAGGAATGCGGGCGTTGCGGAAAGCGTTGCGAATCAGGACATCGGGTTTCGGTCGCGGGTGTAGTAAAACTTGTTCGGCGGACTCGGCGGGAAGGAGTCCGAAGGTCGTCTCCGCCACGAGGGGCGTTGGACGGGTCGATCAGCCGCTGGACTTCGCTGTGGCGTTCGCATTCAACAGGCGTCACCGTGTGACGCCGGCTTGTGACACGATCGGGGACTTTCCCGACCGGAGCCTGGGGCCGGGGGTGGTGGCGATGTTGTCGGTGGGGCGGCGGATCATGTGCCATCCGAAGCCGCCGGTGCTGCCGTTGAGTCAGGGGTGCGTTCGCGCGGGGGCGCCGGGTTGAGGTCGCTGAAGGCGACGTTCGCCGCATCGGCGGTTGCGCCGAGTTCGAGGGTATGGTGGCCGCCTCCGTGGCGCAGGACGTTGGTGAGCGGGTGACGCCGCGGGAGCGTGCTCACGCCCCGCTTGGGTCGGTTGTGCCGCCGGGCTCAGCTTGTGCCGCCGGGCCGGCCTTCAATCCTGATGGCAAACTTCCGGGTGCGCATGAAGCAGAAGGCCACTCACTGGATGTTGAGAAAATCTGTCACGTCGAGAGTAGACATGGGTGTGTGCGGGGGTTAGTGTTTCCTCGTACCCAAGAAGTCGAAGAGGGCACGGCAGAGATGAACTGCCGTGCGAGCAGGTCAGGCAGGATGCGGAACGGCAGTGGAGTGGCGGGGCCGGAAACGGTGGGTTCCTTCACTGGCTGCCGGGCCGAGCGGCCCCAGGGGCCGCATGCAGTACCCGCGATACCCAGCAGTACAACGAGCAACCGAACAAGGTAAGGAGCAGACGCCATCAGGATCGCCCGGGCGAGGAAGAACACCGCTCGGGTACCGCAGGCCCCGGATTGGAAGGTGGTCCCCGGTCACGCATCCGCGATCCCCGCACCTCCGCCCTCCCAGGCGGACCAGCGGAACAAGAGAGCCGGCGCAGTCAGCCGGTAGATGGTGTTGAAAGCTCGGGGCCCGGGTGCCAGTACGGCACTCGGGCCCCTCGACGCATCCCCGAAAGAAGAGGTCTATGCCCCCTCGCAGTTCCCGCCCCGCCGACAAGTTCGACGACGACGATTACCCCGCCTACACCATGGGCCGGGCCGCCGAGATGCTCGGTGCCACCCCCGCCTTCCTCCGCGCCCTTGGTGAGCACCGCCTGATCACCCCGCTGCGCTCCGAAGGCGGCCACCGCCGCTACTCCCGCTACCAGCTGCGCATCGCCGCCCGCGCCCGCGAACTCGTCGACTCCGGCACCCCCATCGAAGCCGCCTGCCGCATCGTCATTCTCGAAGACCAGCTCGAAGAAGCCCAGCGCATCAACGAAGAACTGCGCACCCGCGGCGCTACGTCGTAACGGCGTTTCGAGACCGATCCGCCCGAGCTGAGTTCCGCTGCGGCCGCGACCTGACCCGCGACGGCAGACGTTGTCCCGGCGGCCGGGCCAGCACCGTGAACCAGGCCCGTCCACCGCACCGAGGTTCAGGAGAGCCTTGCGTCGCCTGGCCAACTCGCCACGCCCTCACGCATGGCCGCCCGCCGGCAGTCCTGGGGACCGGGCAGGCTCCGGTGCTGCCGCCCAGGTGGCGTGGTGCGAGGCGAAGGGTGTTTTCGACGGGGTGAATGAGAGCCACCCCGATCGGGTGACTTCTGGTTGTGGCCGTGATGGCTCGGGAGTGTCCGCGGCATCAGCGGGAGTGGGGCCGGATGGGCTGATGTTCCCGGGTCTCCTCGGGCCGCGTCCCTGCCGGGCACGGCGCGTGAGGACCCGGCTCCGTGTGGCCGCGGTCGAGCGCGTGGCAGCCGACCGGGCTGCGGGGCTGTGCCTGTCGGCTCCGTCAGCGATGGTGCGGGTGTCGGTTCACTCCATGGTGGCGAAGTGGTCGGCGGCGCCACCGTGCCACTCGATCATGAAGAGTGTGGCGTCGTCGCTGGTGCGCCCGCCTCGTTCCCTCTTCAGCGTGTGGGAGAGCCGGCGCAGGTCCGCCCGCAGCCCCTCTGACGGCTCTTCCCCCAGGCGGTTGACGCAGCCGATGAGGCGTTCCTCGCCGAACGGCTCCCCGCCGGCGACATGCTCCTCGATGATGCCGTCGGTGTAGCACAGCACCCGGTCGCCCTGCTGAAGCGTGTGCTCTCTGACCTGGGGCGCCTCACCTCCGAAGCCGACGGGCAGCGTCGTCGCGCTCTCCAGCTGCCGCAGGACCCGGCCCCCGCGGATCAGCAGCGGCGCGGGGTGGCCCGCGTTGACCAGCTCCATCTCCCCGGTGGAGATGTTCATGTGCATCAGCTGCGCCGTGACGAAGTGGTCGGGCCCGAACTGCTGGGAGATGGCATCGTCCATGAACGCGTACTTCTCGGCCAGGCTGACGAACACGCGCCGGGCATGGCGGTAGGCGCCGATGACGACGGTCGCCATCGCGGCGGCGTCCAGGCCGTGGCCCATCGCGTCGATGACGGCCGTGTGCAGGATGTTGTCGTTGAGGGCGTAGTCGAAGCTGTCACCGGCGACGCGGTAGGCGGGCTCTAAGATGCCGGCCACCTCGACCTGCGGCACGGACATCGTCAGCGGCGGCAGCAGGCCCCACTGGATCTCCGCAGACACGCTCATCGGCTCCCGACGCCGGACCAGGAAGAACTGGTCGGTGTAGGCGTTCTTGGTGACCAGCAGGTCGGCAACCAGGCCGGCGAGCCGGCCCAGCAAGCGCCGGTCATCGTCGTCGACGGCGTCCAGCGTCAGGGCCATGACGCCCACTTGGTCGCTTCCGTCCAGCAGGGGCAGATACATCCGGACGCTGCCGCCGGCCTGTGGTACCTCGACGGCAGCCGCGCGCAGGAAGGCCCGGCCGGCGGGGGAGCCGGTCACCGGCTCGGGCTGGCCCACGTGCAGTTTCCTGCCGGGCAGCGGCACCAGCAGCTCCTGCGCGTAGTCCTGGAGCAGGATGGAGACGTCACGGCCGCCGATCCCGGCCACCTCTTCCGCGATCAGGGGGGCGATCTGCTGCGGCGGCAACAGCCGCGCCCTGTCCAGCAGCAGGCCGAGCAGCCGCTCGCCAAAACCCTCCGACCGGTCCACCACGCCCTTGTCCGGCTGCCGTTCACCTTCCGCCATAGCCATGTCCTTCCATCCCGCTGGCCTCATTTCGCATGACACAGGGGCGATTCACCGGGCGGTGTGGTGTTCGGCTTCTGTGGCCTGGAGCCGGTAGGACTCGGTGCCGGTCTGGCTGAAGGTGCAGCGGAAGGTGATCCGGTCAGCGATGGCCGCGCAGAGCCGCGGCTCGTTGAAGATCTGGAACAGCAGCTTGGCGCCCTTCGTGTCCAGGTCGAGATAGCCGAGAGGGGGCTTCCGCACCGGTGGCGCCGGATGGTGGAGGGTCTTGACGACCGTCTTGCACGAGACTCTGTACCGCTGGGCCGGCGTCCGCTGCGACACCATCGGATCCAGTCGGCGGTCCCGGCGGATCCGCTCGAAGATCCACTCACGCGATCGGTACACGAAAAGGTCTCCTGACACGACGACCTTGACCAACGCGCACAGCATGAACGGCCAAACGGCCCAAGACCTCCAATGCGCCGAAAGCGGCATGTCGCACACGATCAGATCGGGTGGTCCCCATTCTCGTTGCCCAGAGGGCGGTCCCCGATCTCACCGCCCGAGTGGCCCCCCACGCCCTGTCGAAAACACGTAGGAGGTGGTCTCCGCGCGACGCAGACTGCATCAGCTCCGTGACGACGACGAGCTGTGCGCTGCGTCCAGTTTCCTTTGTGGGGACAGTTCCAGCGTGTTGCCTCAGCCTGCCTTGTGGAGCCTGGCAGCGGCCTCGACGCGGTGTGTCGTCGACCGAGGAGGATCCCGCAGTGGCCGCGCGCCATGCTCAAGCCCGCGCAATGAGACGCAGACGAAATGGGCAAGGCTTGTGGTCCGACTGGGTGCATACCGCTGTGCATCGGTCAGTCGGGGGTGGCTGGGGGCGTGGCGGAGTTCGTGAGGGTGTCGAGTTGGGCGGCGAGGTCGGGGTGGGTGGTGGTCAGGTGGGGGCGGGTGGCGTTCAGAGGGTGAACGAGGGCGGCGGGGTCGTCGTGACCGAGGGCCGCGTGGAGTTGGCTGAGCGGGAGACGGGCCGCTGTGGGGAGGTCGGTGAGGGCGGTGATCTGGCCGGCGATGCGGCGCAGGTCGGCGGCGTTGCGGCGGGCCCAGGTGACGGCGGTGCGTTCGGCGGCGCGGCGTTCGCGGGTGGCCTGGACGCGCTGTTCGCCGGTGGTTCCGGCGGGGCCGGGCCGGTTGCGCAGGTAGCGGCGTTCGGCGGCCTGGCGGCTGGCGACGCCGAGGGGGTGGGCGAGGTCGGCCCAGCTGGCGCCTGCGTGGCGGGCCGTTTCGATCAGACCGGTTTCCCATCCGGCGAGTTGCTCGCGGACCTGCCGCAGCAGGAGGAGGGAGGCCAGGGCCTGCTCCGGGCCGGGGTCGGTGTGGGGGGCATCGGGGGCCTTGTGCTGGGCGGCGCGCAGGGCATCGTCCGCGGCTTCCAGGGCCGCCGCGGCGGCGAGAAACGAAGCCGGGCTCCGGGCGTCGGCGCCGGAAGAGGCCGGCTGGTCAGCTGCTGTCATGGGCACCACCCTCGGGCTGTCATCCTGTGGACGACGCCATGTTTGTCATCCATTGGATGACATGTTACAACGGTTTCAGTGAGGCGCATTGGCAGTAACTGCCCGAACCTGCTGGAGGTGTTTCGCGATGTTGATGCGCACTGACCCTTTCCGTGAGCTCGACCGGCTGGCTCAGCAGCTGATGGGCCAGGGAACCTGGTCGCGGCCTGCCGCGATGGCGATGGATGCCTACCGTGAGGGCGACGAGTACGTCGTGGCCTTCGACCTCCCCGGCGTCAGCTCGGACGCGATCGATATCGATGTCGAGCGGAACATGCTGACCGTCAAGGCCGAGCGGCGGCCCGTGGCGAAGGCCGCCGACGTGCAGATGGAGCTGTCGGAGCGGCCGCTGGGCGTTTTCTCCCGCCAGATCGTGCTGGCCGACACGCTGGACACCGAGCACATCAAGGCCGACTACGACGCCGGGGTGCTCACCCTGCGCATCCCGATCGCCGAACGGGCCAAGCCCCGCAAGATCGCCGTCGGCGGGGAGTCCTCCCGCAAGGAGATCTCCGGCTGAGCCGGAGACCCGGGCCGATCAGCGGCGGAGGACGGGCATCTGATCTCCCCTTCGCCCGTCCTCCGCACCCACTGGATTACAGAAGGGGGGCGGCCGACGTGCCCCTGCGATGGGAAGCGTTCCTCGACCGTGTCAAGGAACGCGGCGAGTACGACAGCCGGCAGGAAGCAGACCGCGCGGCCCGCGTGGTGCTCGCACTGCTGGGCGCGCACCTGGTCGGTGAGGTGCGCGCCCAGCTGGCGGCGCGCCTACCGGAAGGCTTCGCCCTGATCCTCCTCAACCCGCTGCAAAGCGCCGAACCGCTGTCACCGGAGCGGTTCGTGCGGGCGACGGCGGCCTGGATCGAGGGAGCCACCGAACAGACCGCGGCCTGGGACGTCAGCGCCGTCCTCAGCATGGTCGCCGACGCGGCCGGCGAGGACCTGCTCAGCCAGGTCCTGCTCCAGCTCCCCGCGGGCTACGACCTCCTCTTCGGCCACCCCCAGCCCACCTGACCACCCACACGGCCGGTGCCCCACACCGGCACCACAAGACCTCATCGACAGAAAGGCGAACACCGCAGTGATGTCCGACCGGCGTGCACCGCTCCAGCACCCGCCCGTGATGACGTACCCGCAGCTGCTGGAGAAGGTCCGCTACGAAGGCGCCTATCCCACCCGGGAACGGGCCGAGGAAGCCGTCCGCCTGGTCCTCGCAGGACTCGGACGCCAGCTGACGGGCGACGAACGCGTCGAACTGGCCGCACGCCTGCCCCTCGAAGCCGCACGCATCCTCACCGCACAGATCCCCGACACCCAGCCCCTCACCGGCTGGGCCTTCGTCAAGGACCTCGCCACCCGCAGCGGTGCCACCCCGGCCACCACCCGCTGGGACACCGGCTCCGTCCTCGCCGCCGTCGCGGCCCTGGCCGGCCCCGGCCTCCTCACCCGCATCCTGCGCCAACTCCCCTCCGGCTACGCGCTGCTGTTCGGCCGCGCCGAACTCACCCGAGCCGCATAGCCGGCCCGTGTCCTCCCGGCGCCGAAGCGCGTTGATGACCGGCCTTGGTGGGGACGGGCGGTTCATTCGGCTCCTACCAGCCGCACCGGCCGAAGGCCGGTGGCGGGGCTGACCGTTCCCATGGGAGGAGGCGCTGGAACTGCTCATACCCTGTGTGTCTGCACCAGCGTGATCAGCGCCGCCGCCGTTGTGATGGCTGCGACGATCGAACTGCCGCAGCTGTGTGGGCCGCTCTGCTCGTGGAGCGCGATCATCGGCTCCTCGTCGCCGTCCGAGTGGTTTCGCACCAGAGCGATGATGTGGTCGGCGGCCAGGGCGGCGGCGGTGGCGTAGGCGGTGACGGACCCGCTCCGTTCCGCGACGTCGCCCGGCATCGGCCCGAGCCCGTGAAACTCGTGGGGAATTCGGCATCCGCTTCCCGCGTACGAAAGACCTGCGGAGCCCGTTCCCGGCCGAGCTGAGTGCGTTGCTCGGACTTGACCGCGGCCCGGGCGGCTAGCTCGGGTACGGCAAGGAGGCCGATCTCGCCGCGGTGGATCCTGACCTTCGCGGGGGCGCTTCAGGGTGTCGTTGCACCGGCTGGAATCGTCGCCTTGGGGCGGGCCACCTTCGACGAGTCCTTCGGCCGTTCGGTCCGCTGCTTCTTTGCAGCGACAGCGCGGCACGGGTCGGAGCAGTACTTCTGACTGCGTGGCCGTCAGTGCTCCATCGCCGTGCCGCAGATCGCGCAGGGGTGATCCGACGGTTCTGCAGCGTCGGCATCATCAGGTGTTAAGTGTTGGTCCACCAGCAGTCCTCGGGGGCGAGTTGGCGGCCGGGCCTGCGAACGTGCAGGCGTGGGCCGCCGCGTGAGACGCGCACCACACCTTCCCCGCGATCGGATGCCGGGGGAGCCCGACCAAGATCGTCTCCCGGATTTCTCCCAAACAATCTCCAGGAACGAATCAGGGGCCTGATCCGATTTCTCGGATCAGGCCCCTGACCTGGTGTTCCTTCAGTCGGGGTGGCGGGATTTGAACCCACGACCTCTTCGTCCCGAACGAAGCGCGCTGCCAAGCTGCGCTACACCCCGAAGCAACGAGCTCTACTTTAGCGGACTGATCCCCGTAGGTGAAATCCGGTTTCGGTCGGTGGTGGAAACCGGGCTGACCTGCGGTTTTGTCGGGGCGGGTCGGAGGGGGCGAGGGGTGAGGGAGGGGAGGAGCGAGGGGTGAAAGGGGGTGAAGTGACCGAGGTCACGCTGAAATGGCGCGGTCCCCGGCTCCTGGAGGGGAGTCGGGGACCGGGGCCGGGCGGACGGCGGGGCGTCAGCCGCGCGGCGTCAGCGTCAGCAGGGTGGCCTCCGGGGGGCAGGCGAAGCGGACCGGGGTGTAGCGGTTGGTGCCGCAGCCGGCGGAGACGTGGAGGTAGGAGGTGTGGCCGTCGGCGGTGTGGGTGGAGAGGCCCTTGACGCGCTGGGTGTCGATGTCGCAGTTGGTGACGAGGGCGCCGTAGAAGGGGACGCACAGCTGGCCGCCGTGGGTGTGACCGGCGAGGATCAGCGGATAGCGGTCGGCGGTGAAGGCGTCCAGGGAGCGCAGGTACGGGGCGTGGACGACGGCCAGCGAGAGGTCGGCGTCGGACTCCGGGCCGCCGGCGACCTCGGCGTAGCGGTCGCGCTTGATGTGCGGGTCGTCGAGGCCGGTCAGCGCGATCTCGGCGCCTTCCAGCTTCAGACGGCCGCGGGTGTTGGAGAGGTTGACCCAGCCCGCCGCGTCGAAGGCGTCGCGGAGGTCCTCCCACGGGTTGTGGACGGCGCCGACGACGGGGGCGTTGCCGTTCAGACCGTGCCGGCCCTGGACCTTCTCGACGAGATAGCGGGCGGGGTTGCGCAGCCGGGGGCCGTAGTAGTCGTTGGAGCCGAAGACGTAGGCGCCGGGGAACTCCATCAGGGGGCCCAGGGCGTCCAGGGTCTCCGGGACGCCGTCGGGGTCGGAGAGGTTGTCGCCGGTGTTGACGACGAAGTCGGGGCGGAGCCCTGCGAGCGACTGGAGCCAGCGCTGTTTCTTGCGCTGCCCGCCGACCATGTGGATGTCGGAGACCTGCAGGACGCGCAACGGCCGCATGCCGTGGGGCAGTACGGGCACGGTGACGCGTCGCAGGCGGAAGGAGCGGACTTCGAAGCCGGCGGCGTAGGCCAGGCCGGCCGCGCCGACCGCGGCAAGGGACAGGGGAACTCCGTATCGCGCGCGCATGGGTCCATCGTCGCAGAGAGGACGGGGGACGGGGAGACGTGATCTTGGCGGGGGCGGTGGGACGGGTGGGTCGTGCGGAGGCGGGCGGGTGTCGTGGGGCGCGCGGCGGGAAAAGGCGCGGCGGTTGTCGGTGGGGCGGGGCATACTCGACGGCATGACCACGCTCAAGGACAAGCTCAGGGACGACCTCACCGCCGCGATCAAGGCGCGCGACGAGCTGCGTTCCTCCACCCTCCGTCTGACGCTGACCGCGATCAACAAGGAGGAGGTGGCGGGCAGCCAGGCGCGCGAGCTGTCCGACGGCGAGGTCGAGAAGGTCATCGCACGGGAGGCCAAGAAGCGCCGCGAGGCCGCGGAGGCGTTCGACAAGGGCGGCCGGGCCGAGCAGGCCGAGCGCGAGCGGGCCGAGGGCGAGGTGCTCGCCGGGTACCTGCCCAAGCCGCTGACGGACGAGGAGCTGGAGTCGCTGGTCGCCGCGGCCGTGGCGGAGGCCGCCGGGGCCGGGGCCGAGGGGCCGCGGGCCATGGGCGCCGTGATGAAGATCGTCAACCCGCAGGTGGCGGGTCGGGCCGACGGCGGCCGGATCGCCGCGATGGTGAAGAAGCTGCTGGCCGGCTGAGGCCGGAGGCGACGGCCGGCCCGCGCGGCCGGTCGTCGTGGCATGGAGAAGGGGCGCCCTCGTCGTGGGGGCGCCCCTTCCTCGTGTTCGCCGTGCCGGTCAGGCCGCGCTCACCAACCGCCGTTCCCGCCGCCGAGGATGTCCGGGAAGCCGGGGATGTGCCAGCCGCCGCCGGGCTTGTTGTCGCCACCGCCGGGCTGGGGCTTCGGCTTCTGCTGGGGCTTGTCCTTGCCCTTGTCGCCGTCGTCGCCGTTGCCCTTGGGGTCGTCGAGCGGGACGGTCGGCAGGGCCGGGGCCGGGCGGCCGTCCAGCGCACCGGCCATCATGTCGCGCCAGATGGGGCCGGGGGTGTCGGCGCCGTAGACCTTGTCGTGCGCGACACCGCCGATGGTGATGTCGTACATCTGGCGCTGGTGCCGCGGGTCGCCGACCCAGACCGCGCCGGCCGCGTTCGGGGTGTACCCGACGAACCAGGCGGCGTAGCGGCTGTCCGTGGTGCCGGTCTTGCCCGCGCTGTCGCGGCCCTTGAGGCCGGCCTGCTTGCCGGTGCCGTCCTCGACGACGCCCTTGAGGAGGGCGTTGACGGTGTCCGCGGTCTTCTTGGACATCGCGCTGTGGCAGCTGGTCCTGGGGACGTTCAGCGCCTTGCCCTGCGCGTCGGTGATCGACTCGATGGCGACGGGGGAGCAGTAGGTGCCCTCGTTGGCGAACGTGGCGTAGGCCGTGGCCATCGTCAGCGGGGACATCTCCTGGATGCCGAGAGCCATGGACGGCACCTGCTTCAGCGGTTTGCCGTCGGCCGGTTGGATGCCCATCTTCTTGGCCATGGTGACCGCGGGGCAGACGCCCATGTCGCTGATCAGCTGCACGTAGTAGGTGTTGACCGACTTCGCGGTCGCCTCCTTCATGGCGTACGGGCCGACCTCCTTGGGGTCCTCGTTCTGGACGGTGTCGGTGCCGTTCCACTCGCCGGTGCAGGTCTGGACCGGCCGCGGGTAGGCCATCTTGAACGGCGAGGAGTACTGCTGGTACGGGCTGATGCCCTGCTCCAGCGCGGCCGCCGCGATGATCGGCTTGAAGGTCGAACCGGGCTGGTAGCCGGCCCCGCCGCCCATCTTGCGGTTGACCGAGAGGTTGATCTGGGTCTGGTTGGTGCCGAAGCCGTACGGCCGGGACTGGCCCATGCCGAGGATCTTGCCGGTGCCCGGCTGGACGACGGCGCCGGCCGCGGCGACCGGGTCGTCCTCGTAGACGTGCTTGCTCAGCGACGCCTGGATCGCCTTCTGGGACTGCCGGTCCAGGGTGGTGCGGATGGTCAGACCGCCCTGCATCCAGCGCTGCGAACGGATCTCACGGGTCGCGCCGAACGTCTTGTCGTTCAGCAGCACCTCGCGGACGTAGTCGCAGAAGAAGCCGGCGCCGTCGGTGGCGGTGATGCAACCGTTCTGCGGGCGGCTGATCTTGAGCTTGATCGGCAGGGCGGCGGCCGCGTCGGCCTCGGCCCGGGTGATGTTCTTCAGGTCGGCCATCCGCCGCAGGACGGTGTTGCGCCGCGCGGTCGCCGCCTGCGGGTGGTTGACCGGGTCGTACCGCGTCGGGGACTGGACGATGCCGGCGAGCAGCGCCGACTCCTCCAGGGTCAGGTCCTTGGCGTGCTTGCTGAAGTAGCGCTGGGCGGCGGACTCGACGCCGTACGCCTGCTCGCCGAAGAAGGTGATGTTGAGGTAGTTCTGGAGGATCTTGCGCTTGCCGAGCTTGTCCTCCAACTTGATCGCGTACTTCAGCTCCTTGACCTTGCGGCCGAGCGTCTGCTGGGTGGCCTGCGCGACCTTGTCCGGGTCGTCGCCGGCCTCCTCGATGAAGACGTTCTTCACGTACTGCTGGGTCAGGGTGGACGCGCCCTGGGAGACGCCGCCGGACTGGGCGTTCTTGTTGACCGCGCGCAGGATGCCCTTCACGTCGATCGCGCCGTGCGAGTAGAAGCGGGCGTCCTCGATGGCGACGATCGCCTGCTGGACGTACCGCGACATGTCCTTGAGGGGGACGACGGTGCGGTCGCGGGAGTAGACCGAGGCGATCTCGCCGCCGTCGGAGTCGAGGATGGTGGTGCGCTGACTGAGCGGCGGGGTCCGGAGGTTGGCCGGGATGTCGTCGAATCCCTCGACGGACGTCTTGGCCGCGAGGCCGAGCGCACCGGCCGCCGGGAGCGCGATCCCGGCGAGGACCGCTCCGGCGAGGACGCTGACACCGAGGAACTTGGCGGCCTGCTGGGTCCTGGACCGACCCCCGCCCGCGCGCTTCTTAGCCATGAGGGCACCCTACGTTCTCATTCGCCGGACAGGGGCGCACCTGTTCGTTTAGCCTGTTCCCACCTGCAGCAGCGGAACGGTTTCGCCTCAGTTCGTCAACCCCTACTCCCCGGTTGGGCACTGTCCCACATGTCCGCTGTGCGCCAGAAATCCCTTGCCACCGCAGCGAAGTGTCCCGCTTGGGAGGGAAGTGACGTATGTCGCACGGTCACTCCGTTGGGTGATCTGCCGCGTACGCATAGTCCGTTCGGGCCATTCAAGATTGGGCCCGAAGGGGGTGTTGCGCCCTGCCTGCCTTCCGTAACGTCCTCAACTGGCAACGGTGAATATGCCGTTTGCCGCCGTGGGGGAGCCTCGATTTGGGGAGAGGACGGCGCCAGCATGGGCTGGGTAACCGACTGGAGTGCACAGGCAGCCTGCCGCACTACCGATCCGGACGAACTATTCGTGCAAGGGGCGGCGCAGAACCGCGCCAAGGCGGTGTGCACCGGGTGTCCGGTGCGCACGGAGTGCCTGGCCGACGCCCTGGACAACCGGGTGGAGTTCGGCGTGTGGGGCGGCATGACGGAACGCGAGCGGAGGGCGCTGCTGCGCCGCCGTCCGACGGTCACGTCATGGCGTCGCCTGTTGGAAACCGCGCGTACGGAATACGAGCGCAGCACGGGCATGTTGCCGGTGGACTGCTCGGACGACGCCTTCGACGACGCGTACGCGGCGGTCGGATAGGCCCGTCGGCCGGGGAGGATCCGTCCGTCGCCGACCGGTCGTCGGCAGGCCGCGGGGCGGCCGTCGGTCAGTCGTCGGTCGCGGCCGGGCGCAGCGTGAGGCGGTCGCCGATCGCACGCAGGCCCGCGAGGTCGTGGACGTCGCCGGGCAACGCGGCGACCTCCGCCACCGGCACCTCGGGGTGCAGTGCGGTGAAGCGGTCGCGGGTGCGTCGTTCGCGCGCCAGGACCTGCATGCGTTCCGCGTGCAGCCGCAGGAGACCGGCGGCGAGTTGCGCTGCCGGGGTCGATGGGGATGCCGCATGCTCCGCGGCGGCGGGGGAGGGGCCGCCGGGGATACGTGATCCAGTCTTCCCGTCGGCGAGATCCACAATGCCGTCCGAACCAAGATTTTCCGCGAGCGGTGAACCGGCCTCGCCGTAGGGCGAGTTGGGGTCGTCGTTCGGCCCCTGCGGAGCCTCCTCCGCGTCCTGCGGCGCGTGGTCGGCGAGGTCCTCCGTCAGCACCTCCGCGGCGGCCAGCGCGCGCTCCGCGCTGAGTTGGGCCGCGCCGCTGCCGTGGACGCGGTTGAGCACCAGTCCGGCCAGCGGCATCTGCTCGGCCGCCAGCCGCTCGACGAAGTACGCCGCCTCGCGCAGCGCGTCCCGCTCCGGCGCGGCGACCACCAGGAACGCCGTGCCGGGCGCCTGGAGCAGGCGGTACGTGGCGTCCGCGCGGGTGCGGAAGCCGCCGAACATGGTGTCCATCGCGGCCACGAACGTCTGCACGTCGCGCAGGAGTTGACCGCCCATCAGCTTGCTGAGGGTGCCGGTCATCATCGACATGCCGACATTGAGGAACTTCATGCCGGCCCGACCGCCGACCTTCGCCGGCGCCATCAGGACGCGGATGAACTTGCCGTCCAGGAAGGACCCCAGGCGCTTGGGTGCGTCCAGGAAGTCCAGCGCGGAGCGGCTCGGCGGGGTGTCCACGACGATCAGGTCCCACGCGTCGCCGGCGCGGAGCTGGCCGAGCTTCTCCATCGCCATGTACTCCTGCGTGCCGGCGAAACCGGCCGACAGGGACTGGTAGAACGGGTTCTCCAGGATGGCGCGGGCCCGCTCGGCGTCCGCATGGCCCTCGACGATCTCGTCGAAGGTGCGCTTCATGTCCAGCATCATCGCGTGGAGTTCGCCGCCGGCACTCTCGTCGACGCCCTTCACCCGGCGGGGGACGTTGTCGAGCTCGGAGATGCCCATCGACTGCGCCAGGCGGCGGGCCGGGTCGATCGTCAGCACCACGACCTTGCGGCCGCGCTCGGCGGCGCGCACGCCCAGTGCCGCGGCGGTAGTGGTCTTGCCGACGCCGCCCGAGCCGCAGCACACCACGATGCGGGTGCGCGGGTCGTCGATCAGGGCGTCGACCTCCAGCCACGGGGCCGAGGCGTCCAGCGTCGTGTCGTCGGAGGTCATATGGGCCCCTGTTTCCGCAGGTCTCTGGCCAGGCCGTAGAGCCCGGCGAGGTCCACTCCCTCGGGGAGCAGCCCCAGCTCGTAGGTGGGCAGGCCCAGGGCGGTGAGGGCGGCGTGCTGGGCGCGCTCCAGCTCGACCCGCTCGGCGTGCTCGCGCGCCTGCTCCAGCAGGGGGTCGATCAGGCGCTCGGCGAGGCCGCCGCGGCGGGCGCCGCCCAGGCCGGCCTGGGAGAGCGCCTTGGCGATGCCGGCCCGGGCGCCGCGGGCGGCGACCTCCAGATCGCCGTTGTCCAACAGCGCGGGGCGGGTCATGTTGATCACGACGCCGCCCACCGGGATGCCGGCCCCGCGCAGCTCGGCGATGCCGTCGGCGGTCTCCTGGACGGGCATCTCCTCCAGGAGCGTCACCAGGTGCACCGCGGTCTCGGGGGACTTCAGGACCCGCATCACGGCCTGGGCTTGATTGTGGATCGGGCCGATCTTGGCCAGGCCGGCGACCTCGTCGTTGACGTTCAGGAAGCGGGTGACGCGGCCGGTGGGCGGGGCGTCCATCACGACCGCGTCATAGACGAACGCGCCGCTCTTGTCCTTGCGGCGGACGGCCTCGCACGCCTTGCCGGTCAGCAGGACGTCCCGCAGGCCGGGGGCGATGGTGGTGGCGAAGTCGATGGCGCCGAGCTTCTTCAGGGCCCGGCCGGCGCTGCCGAGCTTGTAGAACATCTGGAGGTAGTCCAGCAGGGCGCGCTCGGCGTCGATGGCCAGGGCGTGCACCTCACCGCCCCCGGGGGCCACCGCGATCTTGCGCTCCTCGTAGGGAAGCGCTTCGGTCTCGAACAGCTGGGCAATGCCCTGCCGGCCCTCGACCTCGACCAGGAGGGTACGGCGCCCCTCGGTGGCCAGGGCGAGGGCGAGGGCAGCGGCGACCGTGGTCTTGCCGGTGCCGCCCTTGCCGCTGACGACATGGAGCCTGCTCACGGCAAGGAGCCTAACCAGTCCGCGTCCGGCTCACGCACGGGATACGCCTGGGAACCCCCGGAGATCCGCCCGCGCGCGGTCGGGGGCGGCGTCCGGGACGTGCCCCGGGGGCTGCGGGCCCGGAGCCCCCGGGACAGGCATTACGCTCGGCCCATGACCAAGTGGGAATACGCAACCGTGCCGCTCCTCGTGCACGCGACGAAGCAGATTCTGGACACCTGGGGCGAGGACGGCTGGGAGCTGGTCCAGGTCGTGCCGGGCCCGAACAACCCCGAGCAGCTGGTGGCCTACCTGAAGCGGGAGAAGGCGTGAGCGCCGTAGAGGAGAAGATCGCGTCGCTCGGTCTGAAGCTGCCGGAGGTCGTGCCGCCGCTGGCCTCCTACCAGCCCGCGGTGCGCTCCGGCTCGTACGTCCACACCTCCGGCCAACTGCCCATGGTGGACGGCGCGCTGCCGGTCACCGGCAAGGTGGGTGCCGAGGTCAGCCCCGAGCAGGCCAAGGAGCTCGCCGCGGTCTGCGCGCTGAACGCGCTGGCCGCCGTGAAGTCCGTCACCGGCGACCTCGACAAGATCGTCCGGGTCGTGAAGGTCGTCGGTTTCGTGGCCTCCGCGCCGGAGTTCACCGGCCAGCCGGGCGTCGTCAACGGCGCCAGCGAGCTGCTCGGCGAGATCCTGGGCGAGAAGGGCGTGCACGCCCGCTCCGCGGTGGGCGTGGCGGTGCTGCCCATCGACGCCCCGGTCGAGGTCGAGATCCAGGTCGAGATCGCCGACTGACGCGGCACGAGCGGTGCGCTCGCGTCCGGATCGGGCCCTCTCCCCGGAGGGCCCCTCGAACATCCGCACGCGAGCGCATAGCATCCGGCCATGGCGTCGACGACGAACGGTCAGTGGTACCCGCCGGACTGGCCGGCCCGCATCCGGGCCCTGACGAACGGCGAACTGACGCCGCCCGCGCCGCGGCGGGCCGCGACGGTCCTGCTGCTGCGGGACACCGATCACGGCGGCCCCGCCGTCCACATGCTGCGCAGACGCGCCTCCATGGCCTTCGCCGGAGGCGCGTACGCCTATCCGGGCGGTTCCGTGGATCCCCGCGACGAGCGCCCCGTGGGGTGGGCGGGCCCCTCGCGCGCCGCATGGGCGGTGCGACTGGGCGTCGACCCGTCCACCGCGCAGGCCATCATCTGCGCCGCGGTGCGCGAGACCTTCGAGGAGGCCGGGGTGCTGCTCGCCGGCGACTCGGCCAGCACGGTCGTCGCGGACACCACCGGCGAGGACTGGGAGGCCGACCGCGCGGCGCTGGTCGGCCACGAGCTGTCCTTCGCCGACTTCCTGGCCCGCCGCGGCCTGGTGCTGCGCTCCGACCTGCTGGCCGCCTGGGCGCGCTGGATCACCCCGGAGTTCGAACCGCGCCGCTACGACACGTTCTTCTTCGTCGCCGCGCTCCCGGAGGGCCAGCGCGCCCTCAACGTCTCCACGGAGGCGGACCGCACGGTGTGGATCCGCCCGGAGGAGGCCGCGGCCGGCTACGACCGCGGCGAGCTGCTGATGATGCCGCCGACGATCTCCACGCTGCGCTCCCTCCAGCCGTACGCCGGCGTCACCGAGGCGCTGGCCGGGGCCGAGGGGCAGGACCTGACGCCGGTGCTGGCCCGCGCCCGCCTGGTGGCCGGCGAGATCGTGCTCAGCTGGCCCGGCCACGACGAGTTCACCAAGCACATCGCGACGACGGACGACGGCCCTGCCGACGCCCCGGGAGGTCCTTCCGCATGACCGAAGCAGCCGCCCTCCCCGGCCAGCCCCGCGGCGGTGTCATCTCGGGGCGGGCCACCGCGCGCGCCCACTGCGTGCTGGCCCCGAACCCGTCCCCGATGACGCTGGACGGCACCAATACCTGGATCGTCGCCGAGCCGGACTCCGACCTGGCCGTCGTCATCGACCCCGGACCGCTGGACGACGCCCACCTCCGGGCCGTCGTCGAGACCGCGGAGCGGGCCGGGCACCGGGTCGCGCTGACCCTGCTCACCCACGGGCACCCGGACCACGCCGACGGGGCGGCCCGGTTCGCCGAGCTGACCGGCACCTCCGTACGGGCGCTGGACCCGGCGCTGCGCCTGGGGGACGAGGGGCTCGGCGCGGGCGACGTCATCACCACCGGGGGCCTGGAGCTGCGGGTGGTGCCCACCCCGGGGCACACCGCGGACTCGCTCTCCTTCCATCTGCCCGCCGACGGGGCGGTCCTGACGGGCGACACGATCCTGGGGCGCGGCACCACCGTGGTCGCGCACCCCGACGGCCGGCTGGGCGACTACCTGGACTCGCTGCGCCGGCTGCGCTCCCTCACCGTGGACGACGGGGTCTCGACGGTCCTCCCGGGCCACGGGCCGGTGCTGAACGACGCCCAGGGGGCGGTCGAGTTCTACCTGGCGCACCGGGCGCACCGGCTCGCCCAGGTGGAGACCGCGGTGGAGGCCGGCCACCGTACCCCCGCCGAGGTCGTGGCGAGCGTGTACGCGGACGTCGACCGCTCGCTGTGGCCGGCCGCCGAACTGTCGGTGCGGGCGCAGCTGGACTACCTGGGCGAGCACGGGCTGATCTAGGGCTGTCCACGGCCTTCGGGCGGGCCCGGGGCCCTGCCGGAGGGTCAGGGCCCCTGCGGGGGGAGCGCCTTCGCCCCGTGGACGGCCAGGTATTCGTCGGCCAGCCAGGGGGCGAGCCCGCTCAACAGCTCGTCGAGCAGCTCGGGATGCGCGGCGGGGCTCCGGGCGGCGCGCGCTGCGGCGTGCATCTGCTCGGCGTGCGCCGGGTAGTAGCGCCCGAACACCTCGGCGGACTCGACGAGATCACTGGTCCAGCCGCCCCAGCGGGGCATGACCAGCGTGAATCCGGTGCGGACGAGATTGCGCGCGACCCCTCTGGTCAGCCGGGCGCGCTCCTCGGCGGTGGTGGCCGCGGCGGCCCGCTCGCGCAGGCCGGGCAGCCGGCGGTGGAGGTCGCCGTTGGTCTCCCGGGCGAGGAGCGAGGTGGGCCGGTAACGGGGCAGCGACGCGGTCACGTCGGGCCCGCTGAGCGGCGTGCACAGACAGGCCACGAACCACGCCCCGTCGTACCGCTCCTCCGCGCCGAGCAGCCGGTCCACGGCCATCAGCAGGATCCCGGCGCCGTCGATCTGCGGGAAGGCGGCGTCCAGCTCGGCCTCGATCGCCCGGGTGGCGGCCCGATCGGCGTCGGTGGGGGCGGTCCGCAGGACGAGCAGCGCGTCGAGGTCGGACACCCCGGGGACGGCGGTGCCGCGCGGGATGCTGCCGTAGAGGTACGCGCTGAGCAGCCTGTCGGGCGCGAAGCGGTCGGCCAGGCGGGCGCTCAGCCCCGCCACGACGGGCGCGAACGGCGCGGGCACCCGCTCCAGGGAACCTCCCGTACGAAGCAGCCGTCCTCGTCGAGGCCCTTGCCGCGGCCCCCGGATCCACCGTCGGTCGTCATGGCGCTCACTATGGAGCGGCGGAACGGCGGGTGGCGAGCCGATTACGGGCGGCTGCCCGGCGCGCCCCGGGTACGGCGAAGGCCCCGCCGGAGCGGGGCCTTCGGCGCGGTCGCGTGGCCGCGGGCGTCAGCGCGAGCGCTTGGCCAGCCGCTCGACGTCCAGCAGGATCACCGCGCGCGCCTCCAGGCGCAGCCAGCCGCGTCCCGCGAAGTCCGCGAGTGCCTTGTTGACGGTCTCCCGGGAGGCGCCGACCAGCTGGGCCAGCTCCTCCTGCGTGAGGTCGTGCACGACGTGGATGCCTTCCTCGGACTGCACGCCGAAGCGGCGCGACAGGTCCAGGAGGGCGCGCGCCACACGGCCCGGCACGTCCGAGAAGACCAGGTCGGACATCTGGTCGTTGGTCTTGCGCAGCCGGCGGGCGACCGCACGCAGCAGGGCGGTGGCCACCTCGGGGCGGGCGTTCAGCCAGGGCTGGAGGTCGCCGTGGCCCAGGCCGAGCAGCTTGACCTCGGTGAGCGCGGTGGCCGTGGCCGTGCGCGGTCCGGGGTCGAAGAGGGACAGTTCGCCGATGAGCTCGCCGGGACCGAGGACGGCCAGCATGTTTTCGCGGCCGTCGGGGGAGGTGCGGTGGAGCTTCACCTTGCCTTCGGTGACCACGTACAGGCGGTCGCCCGGGTCCCCTTCGTGGAACAGGGCGTCGCCGCGGGCGAGCGTGACCTCTCCCATCGAGGCGCGAAGCTCGGCCGCCTGCTCGTCGTCGAGCGCCGCGAAGAGCGGGGCGCGCCGCAGAACGTCGTCCACGAGTTCTCTCCTTGTCGACATGCTCCGGAGGACTGTGGTCCCCATCATGCCGGAATGCAAAACAGTGCGATCAATCACAAGTTTGCCGGACCCGCGGTCCGAGCCATACGGCAGGGGGCCGATTGGGGTCACGAATCTCGGTGATCGGGTCGGATGTCAGTGGGGGGCCTTAGTCTGGCCGAGTGTCCAATACGCCGGTGAGAGCAGAGGACTGGGGGCCGACAGAGTGAGCGCACGGCGCGATTCCGCTGTGGGCGAACAGCTGCCCACAGGCGCCTCGAATACCGACAAAAGTAACAAATCGTCCCCCGGGGTGACGACCGGGCGGAGGCCGACGGCGCCCGCCACCGGCGCGTCGCACCCGAGGCGAAGGAGGCGGCCGTGACGGAGACCCCCGCGAAGCCGACGGCGAAGAAGGCCGCGACCAAGACCGCGACCAAGACCGCGACCAAGACGACCACCGCGACCAAGACGACCACCGCGGCCAGGAAGACCACCGCCGAGAAGGCACCCGCCAAGAAGACCGCGGCCGCGAAGCCGGCGGCGGCGAAGAAGACGACCGCCAAGAAGGCCCCCGCGAAGGCCACCGCCAAGAAGGCCGCCCCCGCCCGCAAGCCCGAGTCCCGGGTCGCGATGGTGCGCCGGGCCCGGCGGATCAACCGCGAGCTGGCCGAGCTGTATCCCTACGCCCACCCCGAGCTGGACTTCGGCAACCCCTTCGAGCTGCTGGTCGCCACGGTCCTGTCCGCCCAGACCACCGACCTGCGGGTCAACCAGACCACCCCTCGGCTCTTCGCCGTCTGCCCCACGCCCGAGGACATGGCCGCGATCCCCCCGGAGCAGCTGGAGGAGCTGATCCGCCCCACCGGCTTCTTCCGGGCCAAGGCGAAGTCGCTGATCGGCCTCTCCACGGCGCTGCGCGACCGCTTCGGCGGCGAGGTGCCGGGCCGTCTGGAGGACCTCGTCACGCTCCCCGGCGTCGGCCGCAAGACCGCCAATGTCGTGTTGGGCAACGCCTTCGGCGTCCCCGGCATCACCGTGGACACGCACTTCGGCCGGCTGGCGCGCCGCTTCGGCTGGACGACCGCGCAGGACGCCGAGAAGGTCGAGGCCGACGTCGCCGAGATCTTCCCCAAGAGCGAGTGGACGATGCTCTCGCACCGCGTGGTCTTCCACGGCCGCCGCGTCTGCCACTCCCGCAAGCCCGCCTGCGGGGCCTGCCCCGTCGCTCCGCTGTGCCCCTCGTACGGTGAGGGCGAGACCGACCCGGAGAAGGCGAAGAAGCTGCTCAAGTACGAGCTGGGCGGCCAGCCCGGGCAGCGGCTGAAGCCGCCGGCCGACTATCCAGGACAGCCCGCGCTCCCGCTGGCGGCCTCCTAGGGCGGCGACGGCGAGCACGACTCCACTGGCGGACCGACCATCGACGTGAGCCTCAAGGGGGCGCGGATGACGAGTGCACGGGAGCAGTACGGCGAGACGACGGGTGCCCGTCCGGCGGCGGCCGGGCGGGAGGTTGCGGTGACGACCGAGGGGCTGCCCGAGTGGCTGGACCCGGTGGCCCGCGCGGCCGCCACGGTGGAGCCGCGCCAGCTCAGCCGCTTCCTGCCGCCGGAGCGCGGCGGCCGGCAGTCCGCCGTGCTGATCCTCTTCGGGCACGGCGCCCGCGGGCCCGAGCTGCTCCTGATGGAGCGCGCCGGCACCCTGCGCTCGCACGCCGGGCAGCCCTCCTTCCCCGGCGGGTCGCTCGATCCGCAGGACGGTGATCCGGACGGGCCGGGTCCGGTCCGCGCGGCGCTGCGCGAGGCCCAGGAGGAGACCGGGCTGGACCCGGCCGGCGTCCAGGTCTTCGGGGTGCTGCCGCGGCTCTACATCCCCGTCAGCGGTTTCGTCGTGACGCCCGTGCTGGGGTGGTGGCGGCGGCCGAGCCCGGTGGGCGTGGTGGACCGCGGCGAGACCGCCCGGGTCTTCACGGTTCCCGTGGCGGATCTCACGGACCCGGGACACCGGGTCACCACCCGTCACCCCAGCGGCCACGTCGGCCCCGCCTTCCTCGTGGAGGACGCGCTGGTCTGGGGTTTCACCGCCGGGGTGATCGACCGGATCCTGCACTACGCGGGCTGGGAGATCCCATGGGACCGCGAGAAGCAGGTCCCGCTCGACTGGCGCTCGTGAGACGGTGTCCGGCGTGAACGTCCTGGACATCCTGCTGTTGGTCGCGGCCGTGTGGTTCGCGATCGTCGGTTACCGGCAAGGCTTCCTCGTCGGCATCCTGTCCGTGATCGGCTTCCTCGGGGGAGGACTGATCGCGGTCTATGTGCTGCCGGTGATCTGGAACGGGGTCACCGACGATGCCAAACCGGGCACCTTCGCGGTGATCGCGGCGGTCGCCATCGTGATCGTCTGCGCCTCGGTGGGCCAGGCGCTCACCACCCACCTCGGCAACAAGCTCCGCCGCCACATCACCTGGACACCGGCGCGCGCGCTGGACGCGACCGGCGGGGCGCTGGTCAACGTCATGGCGATGCTGCTGGTGGCCTGGCTGATCGGCTCCGCGCTGGCGGGCACGTCCCTGCCGACGCTCAGCAAGGAGGTCCGCAACTCCAAGGTGCTGCTCGGGGTCTCCCAGGTCATGCCGCCGCAGGCCAGCACCTGGTTCGCCGACTTCTCCTCGGCGCTGGCGCAGAACGGCTTCCCGCAGGTCTTCACGCCGTTCTCCAACGAGCCGATCCGGCCGGTGCGCCCGCCGGACCCGGCGCTGGCCAACAGCCCCGTGGCGGCCGACGCCCGGCACAGCATCGTCAAGATCGTCGGACGGGCGCCCAGCTGCGGCAAGATCCTCGAAGGCACCGGCTTCGTCTTCGCGCCGCACCGGGTGATGACCAACGCGCACGTCGTCGGCGGCGTCAGCGACCCCACCGTCCAGGTGGGCGGCGAGGGCCTCCCGGTGAACGCCAAGGTCGTGCTCTACGACTGGGAGCGCGACATCGCCGTCCTGGACGTCCCGCAGCTCCGTGCCCCGGCGCTGAAGTTCGCCGCCAAGGACGCCGGCAGCGGCAAGAGCGCCATCGTCGCCGGCTTCCCGGAGAACGGCGGCTACGACGTCCGCCCGGCCCGGATCCGCGGCCGCATCCAGGCCGACGGCGCGGACATCTACCACCGCGGCACCGTCGGTCGCGACGTCTACTCGCTCTACGCCACCGTCCGGGAGGGCAACTCCGGCGGCCCGCTGCTCACCCCTCAGGGCGAGGTCTACGGAGTGGTCTTCGCCAAGTCGCGGGACGACGCCCGGACCGGCTATGCGCTGACCGCCGACGAGGTCCGGCAGGACGCCGTCCGGGGCCGGGTCGCGAGCCGGCAGGTCGACACCCAGGGGTGCGCGATCTGAGGCCGGGCGCTGGGCCGTGCACCGCTCGCTTGCGGACGGGACACGGCCCGGCGGTCGCGCCGGGCAGGCGCGCCGGGGTCAGCTTCGGGAATGGCGCAGGCGTGCGCTCATCCAGCGCGCTCTGCGGCGCAGGATGCGGGGGATGCCCATGGGGTGCGCCGGATCCGGGGACCCGTCGGATCGGAGATCCGGGGTACCCCTGTCCTGCGTGCCCACTGCAGCGGCACTGCTGCGGCGGTTGCGTGCCACGTCACGGTAGTCGTGCGTCCAGCCCATACCCTCGACTCTGCCCGGGGCCCAAGGTCCGTAACCGCTCGGGAGACGGCCAATTGGCCTATGCGTCAGGCAATTGGCCGTTCGTCAGACGAACGTTCGTGTGACGCGGCGGGATGGACCGGTCCCGAGGTGGGCAGTGGGTGCCGGACGCGCATGCGCGGGCCGTCAGCGGTCCGGTTCGGAGTCCTTCAGCCAGTTACTGTGCCGCTCCGGGGGACGACCCCCGGACCCCCGGCCAGCCGGGGTGCACCGCCGTCAGCGGTCCGGTTCGGGGTCCTTCAGCCAGTTACTGTGCCGCCCCGGGGGACGACCCCCGGACCCCCGGCCAGCCGGGGTGCACCGCCGTCAGCGGTCCGGTTCGGGGTCCTTCAGCCAGTTACTGTGCCGCCCCGGGGGACGACCCCCGGACCCCCGGCCAGCCGGGGTGCACCCGCCGTCAGCGGTCCGGTTCGGGGTCCTTCAGCCAGTTGATGAGTTCGGTGGAGAAGGCGGCTGGGTCCTCCTCGTGCGGCCAGTGCCCCAGGCCGTCGAAGAGCCGCCAGCGGTAGGGGGCCTCGACGTACTCGCCGGAGCCGGCGGCGCTGCGGGTGCGCATCACCGGGTCCAGGGAGCCGTGCAGATGCAGGGTGGGGACCCGGACGGGCAGCTTCATCCGGCGGTTGAACAGGATGCCGTCGGGGCGGGCCATCGAGCGCACCATCCAGCGGTACGGCTCGATCGAGCAGTGCGCCGTGGACGGGATGCCCATTGCCCGCTGGTAGACCTCGACGGTCTCGTCCTCGGGGAGCCCGGGCCCGGACCAGTCGCGGAGCATCCGGCCCACCAGCGCCGCGTCGTCCGCGGTCAGCCGGCGCTCGGGCAGCCAGGGCCGCTGGAAGCTCCAGATGTGGGAGCTGCGGCGGACGTCGGCGAGCATCGCGGCCCGCCAGCGCCGCGGGTGCGGCATCGAGGACACCGCGAGCCGGCGGACCAGCTTGGGCCGCATCACCGCGGCCGTCCAGGCGAGGTAGCCGCCCAGATCGTGCCCGACCAGCGCGGCGTCCGGTTCGCCCAGGGAGCGGATGACGCCGGTGATGTCGAGGGCGAGGTTCGCCGGGTCGTAGCCGCGCGGGGTGCGGTCGCTGCCGCCGACGCCCCGCAGGTCCATGGCGACCGCGCGGAAGCCCGCGTCGGCCAGCGCGGGCAGCTGGTGCCGCCAGGTCCACCAGAACTGCGGGAAGCCGTGCAGCAGCAGCACGAGGGGGCCGTCACCCAGCTCGGCGATGTGGAAGCGTGCACCGTTGGCCGCGACGTCCCGGTGCGTCACCTCTTGCCCGCCCGGGAGGGCGAGCCGCACGATCGAGGCGGTGCTGTCAGGGGCTGTCATACCGACGAGCGTGTCACAGACTCCAGGACCGGGTGGTCCGCTTCCGACGCCCGCGGGTGCGGCCTGGCCTTCTGCAGCACGGCCGCGGTCTCCTTGGCGGAGGCGATCGACTTCTCCGGCTTGCTGATCTTCTTGATCTTGGCCATCGCGATCAGGATCAGCAGCGCGGCGATCACCAGGAAGGCGCCGCCGACGATCAGGAAGGACCAGGCGAGCCCGAGGCCGAGGTTGTGGATGCCGTAGGCCGCCGCGAAACTCAGCACCGGCAGCGCGAACAGAGCCAGGACGCCCGCCACGATGAACGCGGCACCGCCGATGCCCGCCCGCTTGGCGTCCTCCCGCAGTTCTGCCTTGGCCAGTGCGATCTCGTCGTGCACCAGCGCGGACATCTCGGCGGTCGCCGTGGCCACCAGCTGCCCGAGGCTGCGGTCCGCACCGTCGTCGGCTGCGCTCATCGCCGTCTCCCTCTTCTCTTCACCTGGATGCAAAGCCTCTCAGATCATGCCGGACCATGGTCCCCGGAGCGGGCGTGGGCGGCCATTTCGGCAAGCTTGCGATGCTCCGCGGCCTTCGCCTCGTGGATCGCGGCCATCCGGAGGTGGTACTCCGGCTGGTCCCGTTCGTAGACGTCGGGGATGCCGTCCTGGTCGTCGTCGCGCTCCTCCTCGTCGCACAGGACGCGGTACTTGTTGTTGCGGATCTTGAGGAGGATGCCGGCGAAGACGGCCGCGAGCAGCGAGCCGATCAGCACCGACGCCTTGATCTCGTCCGTCAGGGTGGTGTCGCCGGCGAAGGCCAGTTCGCCGATGAGCAGGGAGACGGTGAAGCCGATGCCGGCCAGGGCGGCGACGCCGAAGACGTCCGGCCACTTCAGATCGGGGTTGAGCTCGGCCCTGGTGAAGCGGGCGGTGCACCAGGTGCCGCCGAATATGCCCACCGCCTTGCCCACTATCAGGCCGAGGACCACGCCGAGGGTCTCCGGCCGGGTGAAGACGTCGTGGACGGCGCCGCCGGATATGGACACCCCCGCGGAGAGCAGCGCGAACAGCGGCACCGCCAGTCCGGCCGACAGCGGGCGGACCAGGTGCTCGATGTGCTCGCCGGGGGACTGCCGCTCGCCGTCCCGGCGGTGGCAGCGCAGCATCAGGCCCATGGCCACGCCGGCGATGGTGGCGTGCACGCCGCTGTTCTCCATCAGCGCCCAGATCGTCACGCCGAGCGGCACGTACACGTACCAGCCGCGGACGCCCTTGCGCAGCAGCAGGTAGAAGAGCACCAGGCCGGCGACGGCCAGGCCGAGGGCGAGGAAGTCGATCTTCGAGGTGAAGAAGATCGCGATGATCAGGATCGCGAAGAGGTCGTCGACGACGGCGAGGGTGAGCAGGAAGGCGCGCAGCGCGGACGGCAGGGAGGTGCCGATGACCGCGAGGACGGCGAGCGCGAAGGCGATGTCGGTGGCCGTGGGGACCGCCCAGCCCTGGAGGGAGCCGCTGCCGGTGGCGTTGACGACGAAGTAGACGATGGCCGGGGTCGCCATGCCGCAGATCGCGGCGATCACCGGGAGGGCGGCGGCCTTGGGGTCGCGGAGTTCGCCGGCGACCAGTTCGCGCTTGAGCTCGATGCCGGCGACGAAGAAGAAGATCGCGAGCAGGCCGTTGGCGGCCCAGTGCTGGAGCGAGAGGTCCAGGCCGAGCGATTCCGGGCCGATGTGCAGGCCGCGGACCGCCTCGTAGCTGCCGCCCAGGGTGTTGGCCCAGATCAGGGCGGCGATGGCGGCGGCGAGGAGAAGGACCCCGCCGACGGTTTCGGTGCGCAGTGCTTCGGCGATGAAATTCCGCTCCGGCAAGGGCATCCGGCCCAGGAATATGGAGCGACGGTTGCTGGGCGCAGTCACGCGACGACCTCCGGCAGCTGAGAACGGCAGTAGCAGTTGCCGACCAGACTTCCCGGCGCACCCAGAGTTTCTTAGCGCCACATTGACGCTGCCCTAACCCTAACGGGTGGGTGCAAGGGGTTAATGCGTGGGGATAACTTTACGGGCAATTCGGGCGCCGGGCTGCCGGGGGAGACGGGCCGGCCGCGGGAACGGCGGAGGGGGCACCGGGCCGTCGCGGCCGGTGCCCCCTCCCTGAGTGCGGGGGCGCGGGGGCGCGGCCCGCCGCCGTCGCGGCGGGGCCTCGCCCGGTGCGTCAGTCCTCGCTCTGCGCGCTCGGCAGCTTCGACTGGATGAGGTCCATGACGGAGGAGTCGGTGAGCGTGGTGACATCGCCGAGGGTGCGGTTCTCCGCGACGTCGCGCAGCAGTCGCCGCATGATCTTGCCGGAGCGGGTCTTGGGCAGCTCCGCGACCGGCAGGATCCGCTTGGGCTTGGCGATCGGGCCGAGCTGCTGGGCCACGTGGGCGCGCAGCTCGTCGACCAGTCCCTCGTCCTCGGCAGTGGCGCCGCCGCGCAGGATGACGAAGGCGCAGATGGCCTGGGTCGTCTGCGGGTCGGTGGCGCCCACCACGGCGGCCTCGGCCACCTTCGGGTGCGAGACCAGCGCGGACTCCACCTCGGTGGTGGAGATGTTGTGGCCGGAGACCAGCATCACGTCGTCCACCCGGCCCAGCAGCCAGATGTCGCCGTCCTCGTCCTTCTTGGCGCCGTCACCGGCGAAGTACTTGCCCTCGAAGCGGGACCAGTAGGTGTCCAGGTAGCGCTGGTCGTCGCCCCAGATGGTGCGCAGCATCGACGGCCAGGGCTCGGTCAGGACGAGGTAGCCGCCGGCGCCGTCGGGCACCTCGTTGGCGTCGTCGTCGACCACCGTGGCGGCGATGCCGGGCAGCGGCAGCTGTGCCGAGCCGGGCTTGGTCGTCGTGACGCCGGGCAGCGGGCTGAGCATCATCGCGCCGGTCTCGGTCTGCCACCAGGTGTCGACGATCGGTGCCCGGTCCGCCCCGATGTGCTTGCGGTACCAGATCCACGCCTCGGGGTTGATCGGCTCGCCGACCGATCCCAGGACGCGCAGCGACGACAGGTCGAACTTCGCCGGGATGTCGTCGCCCCACTTCATGCAGGCGCGGATCGCGGTCGGCGCGGTGTACAGGATCGTCACGCCGTATTTCTGGACGATCTCCCACCAGCGGCCCTGGTGGGGGGTGTCCGGGGTGCCCTCGTAGAGCACCTCGGTGGCACCGTTGGAGAGCGGGCCGTAGGTGATGTAGGAGTGGCCCGTCACCCAGCCGACGTCGGCGGTGCACCAGTAGACGTCGGTCTCCGGCTTCAGGTCGAAGACCGCGTGGTGGGTGTACGAGACCTGGGTGAGGTAGCCGCCGGTGGTGTGCAGGATGCCCTTGGGCTTACCCGTCGTCCCGGAGGTGTAGAGGATGAACAGCGGGTGCTCGGCGTCGAACGCCTCGGGGGTGTGCTGCTCGCTCTGCCGCTCGACGAGGTCGTGCCACCACACATCCCGGCCCTCGGTCCAGCCGACGTCCTGGCCGGTGCGACGGACGACCAGCACGCTGCGGACGTCCTCCGTGCCGGACTTGGTCAGCGCCTCGTCGACGGCCGGCTTGAGGGCGGAGGGCTTGCCGCGGCGGTAGCCGCCGTCGGCGGTGATCACCACCCGGGCGTCGGCGTCGTTGATCCGCGTCGCCAGCGCGTCCGCGGAGAAGCCGCCGAAGACCACGGAGTGCGGCGCGCCGAGCCGGGCGCAGGCCAGCATGGCGATCACCGCCTCCGGGATCATCGGCAGGTAGATGGCGACCCGGTCACCGGCCCGAACACCCAGCTCCGTCAGGGCGTTGGCGGCCCTGCAGACCTCGCGCTGGAGCTCGGCGTAGGTGATCGCGCGGCTGTCGCCGGGCTCGCCCTCGAAGTGGATCGCGACCCGGTCGCCGAGGCCGTTCTCCACATGGCGGTCCACGCAGTTGTAGGCGACGTTGAGTCTGCCGTCGGCGAACCACTTCGCGAACGGCGGGTTGGACCAGTCGAGGGTCTCAATCGGCTCGGTCTCCCAGGTCAGGCGTTTGGCCTGCTCGGCCCAGAAGCCCAGCCGGTCCGCCGCGGCCTGTTCGTACGCGGCGGCCGTGACGTTGGCGTCCGTGGCCAGCTCGGCGGGCGGTGCGAACCGCCGCTCCTCCTTCAAGAGGTTGGCCAGGCTCTCGTTGCTCACGACATCTCCCAATCCCAGGGCGTGCGATGTGTCCCGGGTCATAGCTCATCAGCCCGCGGCCGACCCTGACAAGGTCTGTGGACAACTATTGGTGTAGACCTGTCCGAATCTGGTCCCTCGGAGGGCCGTTCGGGTGTCCCTGCGCAGGTCAGACGCCGATCGCCGGGACGTCGGCGCGCACCGCGCGGAACCGTCCGCTGCGCTCGTCCAACAGGTACGCCTGGGCCTCGGCGACGTGGAAGTACATGCCGTGCAGGGTGAGGGTTCCCTCGGCCATCCGGCGGGCGACGCACGGGTGCGCCCGTAGGTGGTCCAGCTGCTGCCGCACGTTGACCAGCGCCAGTCGCTCCTGGTCGTCGGCCACCGGCCGCTCGGCGAGGGCGACTTCGCCCCGGCCCAACCGCCCGATCCGCGCCATCCGGGCCAGGCTCGGGCGGCCGTGCCGCAGCCAACGGGCGAGCGGGGTGGCGTCGTTTGACGGCGGCGGGGAGCCGGCCGCGTCGAGGAGTGCCGCCATGGCGCCACAGCCGGAGTGCCCGCAGACGGTGATCGAGTCGACCCGCAGCACCTCGACCGCGTACTCGACCGCGGCGCCCACGGAGTCGCAGGAGGCGTCCGCGCCGGGCGGCGGCATCAGATTGCCGACGTTGCGCACGGTGAACAGATCGCCCGGCCCGCTCGACGTGATCATGCTCGTCACCAGCCGGGAATCGGCGCAGGTCAGGAAGAGCTGGGTGGGGCGCTGGCCCTCCCGCGCCAGCCGGGCCAGCTCCTCGCGCACCAGCGGGGCGGTGTGCCGCTGGAACGCGCTGACCCCGCCCAGCAGTTGGCTGCCGCTGTGCCGCGCCGCCGTGCGGTCAGGGGCGGGGCGGGTGCAGTGGTGGTTGCGCCAGGGTGTCCACGGCCGGCAGGAGTGCGTGCTGGCCGGCTCGGCGAGCGGGCGGCCGGAGCGGCCCCCGAGGGTCACTGATCCCCCGGTCGCCCGATGGGCGATCGCCCAGGACTGCAGCGCCTCGTAGGCGGCGTGGTCCATGAACGACCCGCACAGCTCGACGACGGCGTCGGCGCCCGGCGGCACCTGCGCCAGGCCCCGGGTCAGCCGCGGCACCGCCAGGAAGGTCAACTGGCCGCTGACGCACACCCGGTGGCGGCCGGCCTCCTCCGTCACCCGGACCCGGGTGTGGGTCAGCCGCCGCAGCGCCAGGAAGATCCCGACCGCGATGCCCGTCACGACCCCGGGCAGCACGCCGAAGAGCGCCACGGCGCCCAGCGTGGCTGCGTACACCGGGAATTCGCGGTGCCGCTGCACGTGCTTGAGGTGCGCGAAGCTGACCATCCGCACCCCGACGACCATCACCAGTGCGGCCAGGGCGGCCAGCGGGATCAGCTCCAGCACCCCGGCCAGCAGCCCCGCGCAGAGCAGCACCCAGACGCCGTGCAGCACGGTCGCCCGGCGGGTGGCCGCACCGGCCCGCACATTGGCCGAGCCGCGGATCGCGCCGCCGGAGACCGGAAGGCCCCCCAGAAGGCCGGAAACGACGTTCGCCAGGCCCTGAGCGGCCAGCTCGCGGTTGAGTCGGGGCCGTCCCGGAGGCGTCCCCGGTCGTTCGGCGGCCAGCCGATCCACCGCCACCGCGGACAGCAGCGACTCCATGCTGGCGACGAGGGTGACCGTCAGCACGGCCGTGACCAGGGCGGCGAGCGAGGCGTCGGGCAACACGGGCGGCTCGGGCAGCCGCCAGGACGGCAGCTCGACGCGCGGCACCGTCGCCCCCATGCCGACCGCGGTCGCGGCGAGCACCGCGGCCAGCGGCGCCGGCAGCAGCCGCGCCCAGCGCCCGGCGCGGCCCGGCAGCCGCGGCCAGCCGGCCAGCACGGCGACCGTGACGGCCCCGATCAGCAGCGCGGTGGCGTGCGGATGCGCCAGCTGGTCGGGCAGCGCGGCGGCGTTGTCGACGGCCGAGCTGTCGGGGCTGCCGCCGAGCACCACGTGGAGCTGCCCGATGGCGATGGTGACGCCGATGCCGGCGAGCATGCCGTGCACGATCGCCGGGCTGACGGCGAGCGCCGCGCGGGCCACCCGCAGCGCCCCGAGGGCGAGTTGCGCCAGCCCGGCCAGGATCGTGACCAGGCAGGTGGCCCGCCAGCCGAAGCGCTGGACGAGGTCGGCGGTGACCACCAGAAGGCCAGTGGCGGCGCCGGTCACCTGGAGCGGCGCGCCGCCCAGGAGCCCGGCGACGATCCCGCCGACGGCCGCGGCGACCAGCCCGGCCTGGAGCGGGGCTCCGGTGGCCAGGGCAACGCCCAGCGACAGCGGGACGGCCAGCAGGAAGACCACGGCCGAGGCGGAGAGGTCCCGCCGCCAGGCCGCGGCTGCCGGCCTTCGGCGAGGTGCGGCCGTGGAGCGGGTGTGGGGCTCCGGCGGGAGCTCGGTCGGCGGTTGCGGTGACTTCTGGATCTGCGACATTCCCGTCTCCTCCGGGGCGGCGCGGTCGGCCTCGGGCGCGATCGCGGGGCGGCGGTGTGCTGCGGCGGGAGCGAGCCGGCCGGCGGGCGCCGCGGTGGGTGACGGGCCGGTGACTCTCAAGCATCGGTAAATGAATCGTAATGATGCGTAAAGACCCCGAGAAGGCTTTTGGGGCAAATGGCGCAGTCATTCCATCTATCGAGTGAATAAGCCGACTTTCGTCGTGCTCTTTTGTTCACCTGTTAATGGATATAGGAGTTTCTTCAGGTTCGTCCTGATTTATCCCATGGTGCCGTGTGCACCAGGAATGAGGTGGCCGATGCCAGTCATATCGAAGACGACAGTGCGCATCGCGGCGGCGGTGGCACTGGCGGCGATAGCCGGCTGCTCCGCGGCGACCCAGGACGGGCCGTGGCAGAGCACCACCAAAGGGCGCGCGGAACCCGCCGGAGGTCCGGCCGCCCACCCGCTCCGCCTCATAGGCGACGGCTCCACCGCGTACACCGGGGCGCAGCCCCACCAACCCCGGCCCATGCGCCTCGATCCGGGCAGCCGACCACCGCAGTTCGTGGTGTTCTCCTGGGACGGCGCCGGCGAGGACGGCCAGAAGCTGTTCTCCCACTTCCGCGCCGTCGGCAAGAAATACAGCGCGACGATGACGTACTTCCTCAGCGGCGTCTATCTGCTCCCCAGCGCGAAGGCGGAGCTCTACGAACCGCCCGGCCACCCCGTCGGCTCCTCGGCGATCGGCTTCAACGACCTCCGGGGGATCAAGGACACCCTGGCCCAGATGCGCGGTGCCTGGGAGGACGGCAACGAGATAGGCACCCACTTCAACGGCCACTTCTGCGGCCGCAACGGGGTCGGCAGGTGGACGCCGGAGGACTGGCACAGCGAGATCGAACAGGCCGTGTCGTTCGTCCGGAACTGGAAGACCAACTCCGGCCTCAGGGACGAGCCGCCGCTCCCGTTCGACTACGCCAAGGAGCTGGTCGGCGGGCGCGCCCCCTGTCTGGAGGGGCAGCGCAATCTGATACCCGCGGCCAAGGAGATGGGCTTCCGCTACGACGCCAGCTCGTCGGGCGGTCTGCAGATCTGGCCACGGAAGATCGACGGCCTGTGGAACTTCCCGCTCCAGCAGATACCGTTCCCCGGCCGGGGCTACGAGGCGCTCTCGATGGACTACAACTTCCTGGCCAACCAGTCCGGCTCCACCCATGGCAACCGCGCGATGCACGCCATCTGGGGCCGGCAGATGCGCGACGGCATCCTGGACGCCTTCGAGCGGGCCTTCCAGGGCAATCGCGCCCCGCTGTTCGTCGGCGACCACTTCGAGTCGTGGAACGGCGGCACCTACATGAAGGCCGTCGAAGAGGCGATCAAGGAGATCTGCCCCCGTGAAGGCGTGCGCTGTGTCAGCTTCAAGCAGTTGAGCGACTGGCTGGACGTCCAGGACCCGCAGGTGCTGGCCAAGCTCCAGGACCTGCCGGTGGGCCGGGCGCCGGAGGACGGCTGGGCGGTGTACCTCTCCGATACCCCGGAGGCATCCGGTCCGGCGCCGGCCGCCCGGATCACGCCGGTTGTGGGGTAGCCGCCCCCTCGAAGAGCACGAAGGCGGGGTCGACCTGGGCCGCCAGGTCGGCCCCGGTCTTGGCGTTGCCCCAGCTCTCCGCGTTCTTCAGGTGGAAGTGCACCATCTGGCGTGTGTAGCGCTCCCAGTCGCGGCGCTCGTAGGAGGCATCGGCGGTGTCGTGCAGGCCCTCCAGGGCACGGCGGTTGGCCTCCTCCAGGAGGGCGAAGGGGGCCGGACGCCCCTTCTCCACGGCCCGCACCCAGTCCGAGTGACCGACGCACACCAGCAGGTCCTCGCCCACCTCGGCACGCAGGAACGCCAGATCGTCCGCCCCCTGGACCTTGTTTCCGACGACCTTCAACGGGACGCCGAAGTCCCGCGCGTACTCCTTGTACTGGCGGTAGACCGCGATGCCCTTACGGGTCGGCTCGGCGACCAGGAAGGTCATGTCGAAACGGGTGAACATCCCGGAGGCGAAGGAGTCCGATCCGGCGGTCATGTCGACGACGACGTACTCCCTGCGGCCGTCGACGAGGTGGTTCAGGTACAGCTCGACCGCGCCGACCTTGGAGTGGTAGCAGGCCACGCCCAGATCGGACTCGGTGAACGGGCCGGTGGCCAGCAGCCGCACCGCCCCGTCGTCGAGGGCCAGCGCCCGCGCGCAGGCGTCGTAGACCGGGTTGTCCTCGCAGACCCGCAGCAGCCGCGACCCCTCACCGGGAGGAGTGGTCTTGATCATCGTCTCGGTGGACGGGATGCGGGGGTTGTCGCCACGCAAGTAGTCCTTGATCAACGGGAGCTGAGCGCCCATCGCGGGCAGTGCGGCGGCCTCCGCCTCGTCCATGCCGAGCGCGACGCCCAGGTGCTGGTTGATGTCGGCGTCCACCGCGATGACGGGGATCCGGGCCGCGGCGAGGTGCCGGATGAACAGGGAGGACAGCGTGGTCTTGCCACTGCCGCCCTTGCCTACGAAAGCGATCTTCATGTTCGGCAGGCTAGGTGTGGCAAACCTCTCGGCGGGTGGTTTACGTGAAGAAGACCACTCCTTCGAGGGGTCCGGCCTGGTGGTGCGTAGGGTCGTCCTCATGGCTGGAATCTCCGGGGGGACGCCCCCCGAACCCCCGCAGGCGAGCAACGACCCGCTCGCGCCCCTGGCGTCGCTCCCGGGGGTCGCCGACTCCGTGGACTCCGTCCGCAAGGCCGTCGACCGGGTCTACGGGCACCGGGTCATGCGACGCCGCAGCACCGAGATCACCGCCGAGGCGGCGCTGCGCGGGGCCCGGGCCTCCGCGGCGCTCTCCGGGGCGGACTGGGCGCTGGAAGAGGTCCGGCGGCGCACCGACTTCGGTGCCGGGGGCGAGCCGCGCACGGTCGGCGCGGCGCTGCGGCTGACCGCCGAGGCGGGCCAACTGCTGAGCGTCTGGCGGCAGTCGCCGCTGCGGGTGCTGGCCCGGCTCCATCTGGTCGCGGCCGGCGGCGGTGTGGACGACGAGACGGTAGGGCGGCCCCGGCAGGGTGCCGAGCCGGTGGACGAGCCGCTGGTCGAGCTGCCGTTGCCGGACGCCGACGAGGTCGCAGGGCGGTTGGACGGGCTGTCCCGGCTGCTGCTGGCGGGCACCGCGGCGCCGGCCCTGGTGACGGCCGCGGTGGTGCACGGCGAACTGATGGCGCTGCGGCCCTTCGGCTCGTACAACGGGCTGGTCGCGCGGACGGCGGAGCGGATCGTGCTGGTCGGCAGCGGTCTGGACCCGAAGGCGATCTGCCCGGCCGAGGTCGGGCACGCGGAACAGGGGAGCGCGGCCTACACGGCGGCCCTCCAGGGGTACGTCTCGGGCACCCCGGAAGGCATGGCGCAGTGGATCGCCCACTGCGGGCGCGCGGTCGAGCTGGGTGTACGGGAGAGCACGGCGGTCTGCGAGGCGCTGCAGCGCGGTGCGGCGTAACGACGCGGCGCACGGCCCCGACACGGGTTGCGGCGGTACCAACCCTGAGGTACCGCCGCTGGCACGTCTGTCGAGTTACCAAGCGTGCACGGATTTTTGCCCATCAGGTCGGATTCGTTGTCCGCTTACCTGGTGCGGCTGGCCCGTAATCGACGGGTCGGCGTCGCGTGGGTGCTCGGCATTCATGCGTCGGTCCGTGGGCCTCGATGCGTTAAAGGCGTTCCTCTCGGATGTCCTTGGTCTCGCGGGCCGTTAAGTCCTTTGTACTACTCATGGGGGAGGAGCGGAACCCCAGCCCGCAGATCTTTACGTTTGCCCGCAAATACGGGCAATACGGCAAGCCGTTTCTTTCCCGTATTGCGGCGGCTCGCGTACCAGACCAGGGTTGCGGTGGCGGCCGCCGCGCCGACCGCGGCGACGGCGGTGATCACCGGGCGGGAGGGCATCGCCAGGGTGGGCAGCCGCTTCTTGAGCGGCACCGGTCGGCTGAAGGTGACCACCGGCCAGCCGCGGGCGGTCGCCTCGCGGCGCAGCGCCCGGTCCGGATTGACCGCGCAGGGGTTGCCGACCGTTTCCAGCATCGGCACATCGGTGATCGAGTCGCTGTACGCGTAGCAGCGCTGGAGGTCGTATCCCTCGGACGCGGCGAGTTCCCGGACGGCCTCCGCCTTGGTGGGCCCGTAGGCGTAATACTCCACTTCTCCGGTGAAGCGGCCGTCGTCGCCGACCACCATTCTGGTGGCCACCACCCGGTCCGCGCCCAGGAGTTCACCGATCGGCTCGACGACCTCGGCGCCGGAGGTGGAGACGATCACGACGTCCCGTCCGGCCGCGTGGTGTTCCTCGATGAGCGAGGCGGCTTCGTCGTAAATGATCGGGTCGATGAGATCGTGCAGGGTTTCGGCGACGATCTCCCGGACCTGGGCCACGTCCCAGCCGCGGCACAGCGACGAGAGATATTCGCGCATCCGCTCCATCTGGTCGTGATCGGCGCCGCCCGCGAGGAACACGAACTGGGCGTACGCGGTGCGCAGTACGGCCCGCCGATTGATCAGGCCGCCTTGGTAGAAGGACTTGCTGAAGGTCAGCGTGCTCGACTTTGCAATGACGGTCTTGTCCAAGTCGAAGAACGCGGCAGTACGGGGAGTCGAGTGAGGCACGGAGTGGTTTTCCACGGGGCGAGCATAGGCGCCCACCATTCGGCGTAAGGTGTGGCGCGTGGGTTTGCCTGAGAAGGCTCTCGGGTACACCATGGAAGTCACGGATCGTTCGCGACCGTGCTAACCCGGTCCGGCTCCTCCCCCCCCGAGTCGGCCGTGGGGACGACCCCCGCTCTCCCCCCCGGCGGGGGTCGTCGCATGTCCGGACGCTTTTTCTGCCGTGGGCCCCTGATGCAGCCGTTCTTCGCACGTTGTCGGCGTGCGCTTCTGTCATGCATATGCCATCACGCAGGGTAGTTGTTGGGCTGCTCTGCGGAGGCTTCCCATGCGCCTCAGAAGTGGCCCTCCGTCGCTGGAATAGGTGACGGGGATATTCACAGCCGCGGAGTTGTCCACAGATTTGGGTCAAGATCCACAGAGATTTCCCGATCGCTGCACCGTAAAAGTCCGCGAAGTTCGCGGAAGCGCGAGTTGCGTAGCGATAGGGGGACAGAACGTGTCCGGATCATCTACTTCCGACCAGCTGGTGCGAAGCGGTGAAGAGCGGGACGGTCCGCTGCTGATCACCGAGGACGAAGAGCTCCTCGACGACCTTCTGCGGCTGTGCGCGGCGGCCGGCGCGCTGCCCCATGTGGCGCACCGGCCGCCGCCGCGGAAAGAGGAGTGGGAATCGGCACCGCTGGTGGTCGTCGGGGCGGACGCCGCCGGTCGGTTGTCCGCCACCGGCCGCCGGGCGGGCGTCATCATCGCCGGCCGCGACGCCGACGACGTCGCCGTGCTGCGCCAGGCGGTGGCGATCGGGGCCGAGCGGGTACTGGCCCTCCCCGACGGCGAGCGCTGGCTGGTGGACCGGATCGCCGACGCGGTCGAGGGGGCCGGGCCGCCGGCACTGACGGTCGGGGTCATCGGCGGGCGCGGCGGCGCCGGGGCGAGCACCCTGGCGGCCGCGCTGGCCGTCACCGCCGCCCGCACGGGGGAGCGCACCCTGCTCGTGGACGGCGACCCCCTGGGCGGTGGGCTCGACGTCCTGCTGGGCGGCGAGCAGGAGAAGGGGCTGCGCTGGCCCGCCTTCGCCGAGTCGCGCGGCCGGGTGGCGGGTGGCGCGCTCGCCGAGTCGCTGCCCCGGCTGCACTCCTTACGGGTCCTGAGCTGGGACCGGGGCGCGGAGGTGGCGATCCCGCCGCCGGCCATGCGGGCGGTACTGGCCGCGGCCCGGCGGCGCGGCGGGGTGGTGGTCGTCGACCTGCCGCGCAGGGTCGACGGGACGGTGGCCGAGGCGCTGGCGCAGGTGGACGTCGGGCTGCTGCTCGTTCCCGCGGAGCTGCGCGCGGTGGCGGCGGCCCGCCGGGTGGCCGACGGGGTGCGGGCGGTGCTCCGCGACGTCCGGGTGGTGGCCTGCGGGCATCCCGGACCGGGGTGCGGTGGCGGGCCGACGGCCGAGGAGATCGCGCGCCTGGTGGGGCTGCCGTTGGCGGGTGAACTGCCGTGGGAGACGGGGCTGTTGGAGGACCTGGCGCGGGGGCGGGTGCCCGGTGCACGGGCGCGGGGGCCGCTGGCGCGGTTCTGCGCGGGGTTCTGGGGACGGGCCAGGGGCGGCGGAGGGGGAAGAGGAGGAGAGCCCGGCGCGGTGACCGCCGTGGACGCGGGGCGCGGGGCTGAGCCGGGGCCGGGGGGTGCGCCGGAATGAGGTGGCGGAAGACGGGAGTGGTGCGGCCCCGGAGCCGGGCGGCCGGTGGGCGGCGCGGTCCGCGGTTCGGGGACTGGTGGTGGGACGGACTGCTGTGCGGGGCGGGGTGGTGGTCCCGTAGGAGCGGGGGTGCCGTCGGGCCCTTCGGGGCCGCGTGGTCGGCGGCGGCCGGGGGCGGTGGCGCGGGATGAGCCGGGAACTACTGGATGTGGTGCGCCGACGGCTCGCCGAGGCCGGGGCGGAACCGACGCCGGCCCGGGTCGCGGTGGCGCTGCGCGAGGAGGGGCGCCTCCTCGGGGACTCCGAAGTGCTCGGCGTGGTAGGCGCGTTGCGCTCGGAAATGGTGGGCAGCGGCCCGCTGGAGCCGCTGTTGGCCGCGCCCGACGTGACGGACGTGCTGGTGACCGCCCCGGACGCGGTGTGGGTGGACCGGGGCGGCGGACTGGAGCGCACCGACATCCGCTTCCGGGACGCGGCCGAGGTCCGCAGACTGGCCCAGCGGCTGGCGGCGGTCGCCGGGCGGCGGCTGGACGACGCCCGGCCGTGGGTGGACGCCCGGCTCCCGGACGGCACGCGGCTGCACGCCGTGCTGCCCCCGGTGGCGGTCGCCGGGACGTGCCTGTCCTTACGGGTGCTGCGGCCCCGTGCCTTCGCCCTTCCGGAGCTGGTGGCGGCAGGGACGGTTCCGCCGGGTGGTGACCGACTGCTCCGGGCGCTGCTGGACGCGCGACTGTCGTTCCTGGTCAGCGGGGGTACGGGCTCTGGCAAGACCACGTTGCTCAGCGCGCTGCTCGGGCTGGTCGGCCCGGCCGAGCGGATCGTGCTGGCCGAGGACTCGGCGGAGCTGCGGCCGGACCACCCCCATGTGGTGCGGCTGGAGACCCGGCCCGCCAATCAGGAGGGCGTCGGCCGGGTGACCCTGCGGGACCTGGTGCGGCAGGCGCTGCGGATGCGGCCGGACCGGTTGGTGGTCGGTGAGGTGCGCGGCACCGAGGTCACCGATCTGCTGGCGGCCCTCAACACGGGCCATGAGGGCGGCTGTTGCACGGTCCATGCCAATGCCGCGTGCGATGTGCCGGCCCGTCTGGAGGCGCTGGGGTGCACCGCGGGGCTGGATCGCGCGGCCCTGCACAGCCAGTTGGCGGCCGGGTTGTCCGTCGTGCTGCACCTCGTGCGCGACCGGGCCGGGCGGCGTCGGATCGCCGAGATCCACGTCCTGGAGCGGGACCGGGACGGCTTCGTGGTGACCGTCCCGGCGGCGATCTGGAGCCCGGAGGGGTTCCAGGAGGCCCGTGGCTGGGGGCGGTTGGCGCGGCTGTGCGAGAGGGGTGGCGAGGGGTGCTGAGGGACGCGGTGGGGCCGGTGGCGGTGCCGGCCGCGGTGGGATGTGCGGCGGTGCTGGCGCGGCGGCTGCGGCGTGGTCGCGCCCTGCGGCGGCGGATGGCGGCGCTCCTGGGGGACGCCGGCGCGGTGTCCGTCGCGGCGGGACGGCCGGAGCGGGGGCGCGGTGCGGCGCTGCGGAAGTGGTGTGCCGGGCGCGCGGTCGACGGCGAAGGTGGCCGGCGGTGGCGGCTGGGGCACCGGCGTGAGGTCGGCGCGGAGGTCTGGTGCGTGCCGGTCGGGGTCGCGCTGGGGGTGCTGGGGCGGTCGATGGTGCCGGTGCTGGGTTCCGTGGTGGCGCTGGTCGTCGTACAGCGGTGGCTGGCGGCGCGGGCGCGGCAGCGTACGGCGGACCGGCGGGCGGCGGCGGTGATCGGGTTCTGCGGGGCGGTGGCGGCGGAACTGCGGGCCGGCCGGCAGCCGGATCGGGCCCTGGTCGTGGCCGGGGCGTCGGGGCTGGGGGAGACGGGGCCTGCGGTGCTGGCGGCGGCGCGGTACGGCGGGGACGTCCCCGGGGCGCTGCGGGCGGCGGCGCGGCAGCCCGGCGCCGAGGGGCTCGCCGGGGCGGCGGCGTGCTGGCAGGTGGCCCTGGAGGGCGGTGCGGGGCTGGCCCGCGGGCTGGAGCGGATCGCGTCCGGGCTCGCCGCGCAGCGCGACCAACGGGAGGAGCTACAAGCCCAGTTGGCCGGGCCGCGGGCCACCGCCCTGATGCTCGCCCTGCTGCCGGCGGGCGGGCTCCTGATGGGCGGTGCGCTCGGTGCCGATCCCCTCGGGGTGCTGCTGCACACCCCGGCCGGCTGGGGGTGCCTGGCCGCCGGCGGACTACTGGAGTGGGGCGGGGTGGCCTGGACGGCCCGGATCGTCGCCGAGGCGTCGGCGGAGCGGAAGTGAGGGGGAGGTGGGGGTGGTGAGCCCGGAAGTTGTCCACAGGGTGGGGATGGCGGTGCTGGCCGCGGCGGCCGTGCTGTGTGCGGCGGCGCTGGGGCGGCTGCTGCATGGCGAGAGTGCCGTGCGGCGGCGGATGCCGATGGTCCTGGAAGGTGCCGCCAGCGGGCTGTACGGCGGCGAGGAGGGCCCGCGGGCACGGGGGCGGTGGGTCGTCCGAGGCCGGTGGCGGAGGCGGGCAGCGGCCCGAGGAGGCGGCCCATGGAGCGGCTCACGGGGCGAACGGCTGAAGAAGTGGGTCGGGCCCCTGGGAGTCGCCGGATGCCTGGTCGTCCTTCTGGGCGGCGTCACCGGGCTGCTGGTGGGGCCCGCCGCCGGTTGGGGCGCGTACCACTGGCTGCGGCGGCAACGGGCCGCGGCGGCCGACCGCGGCACGGCGGCGCGGGTGGCCGCCGAACTGGCCCCGGCCGGCGATCTCCTGGCGGCCTGTCTGGCGGCGGGGGCCGGTCCACGGGAGGCGGCCGAAGCGGTGGGTCGGTCGCTGGACGGGACGGTCGCCGAGCGCTTGCGCCACGTCGCGGCGGAGCTGCGGCTGGGCGGTGAACCGACCGCGGTATGGCCGCGGTTGGCGGAACTCCCGGGAGCCGGGGCGCTGGCGCGCTGCATGGAGCGCGCCGGGATATCGGGGGCCCCGGCCGTGGAGCCGGCCTCCCGGATCGCGGCCGAGCTACGTGCCGAGTGGGGCCGGGCCGCGACCGCGCGGGCCCGGCGGGCGGGGGTGCTGGTCACCCTCCCGCTGTCCGGGTGCTTCCTGCCGGCCTTCCTGGTGCTCGGGGTGGCACCGGTGCTGCTCGGGCTGGCGGGCGGACTGCTGGGAGGTGATGGCTGAGCCGACACGGCGACAAGGTGAGACAGCGATGCGGCGACACAGCGATGTGGCGGCCCGGCGGTCCGGCGGCCCGGCGGTCCGGTGGCGCGGCGGTCGTGCGGTCCGGCGTACGGAAGCGGGAGCAGACGCGTCGGCCGAGGCCGAGGCCGAGGCCCGACCGCGGAAGGGACTTCACCGGGCCCATGGGCCCCGCGGCTTCACCGCCGCACGGATCGATGGATCGATGGATCCACGGAATGACGGGTTCACATGCACGGAATCGCGGACTCCCCGGGAGTTCGGGATCCGGGAGATGCCAAGGAGGCAGCAGATGTTCGGTCGATGGTGGGCGCGGGTGCGCGCGGCCGGGGCGGACCGCGGGATGAGCACCGCGGAGTACGCCGTGGGGACGCTGGCGGCGTGCGCGTTCGCGGCGGTGCTCTACAAGCTCGTGACGAGCGGACCGGTGGCCGCCGCGCTGCGGTCCGTGCTCCAGAGGGCGCTCGATGTGCCGTTCTGAGGGCAGCGGGCGGGTCCGGGCCACGCGTGCCGGTGCGGGCCCGCCCGGCGGGCGCGGCGCACCGGACGCCGGGTTCGTGACGGCGGAGGCGGCGGTGGTGCTGCCGGTGCTGGTGGCGGTCGCGGCGGCGCTGATCTGGGGGCTGCTGGCCGCCTGCGCCCGGATCGCCTGCGTGGACGCCGCACGGGCCGCCGCCCGTGCGGCGGCGCGTCAGGAGCCGGCGGCGCAGGTGCTCGCCGCGGCCCGTGGGGCGGCTCCCCGGGGCGCGCGGATCACGGTGGCGCGCGAGGGCGACCTGGTGCGCGTACGGGTCGAGGCCGCGTTGCCCGGAGGGGCCCGGCTGCCGGTGCGGGTCGGTGGAGAGGCGGTGGCTCTTGCGGAGGAAACGGTGCGGTGACGAGGGCTCCGCCACGGTGTGGACGGTCTTCGCGGCGGCGGCCCTGTGCGCGGTCTTCGCCGCGCTGGTGGCCGTCGGGCAGGCGGTCACCGCCCGGCACCGGGCGGGCGGCGCGGCGGACCTGGCGGCGCTGGCAGCCGCGGACCAGGCGCTCCGCGGCCCGGTGGCGGCGTGCGCCACGGCACGTCGGGTGGTCGCCGCGCAACACACCCGTCTGGTGCGCTGCGCCGTGGACGCGCTGATCGCCGATGTCACGGCCGAGGCCGGCGGCGGCCCGTTCACGGCGCGGGTACGGTCCCGGGCCGGCCCCGCCGCTGCCGCACCGGACGCCGAGACGGAAGCGGGGTCCGGCACGGTCCGGGAAACCGGCCCGCGCGCGGACGCCGGGCCCGTACCGGCGGCGTGGGCCGGGCCGCCGCCCCGGACACGTCCGCTGCCCGGCGGGGGCGGACCCGCCCGGGTGCCGGGCCGTCCCGGCTCAGTCGCCGGGCACCCCGCGCAACAGTTCCCCGAGCAGTCGGATGGCGCCCCGTTTGTGGAGCGGGTCGTTCCCGTTGCCGCACTTGGGGGACTGGATGCAGGACGGGCAACCGGCCTCGCACTCGCAGGCGGCGATGGCGCCGCGGGTGGCGGCGAGCCAGTCGGCGGCCGTGTGGAAGGCGCGTTCGGCGAAGCCCGCGCCACCGGGGTGACCGTCGTAGACGAAGACCGTCGGGAGCAGGGTGTCCGGGTGCAGGGGGACGGAGACGCCGCCGATGTCCCAGCGGTCGCAGGTGGCGAAGAGGGGCAGCATGCCGATGGAGGCGTGCTCGGCGGCGTGCAGGGCACCGCCCAGCTGCTCGGGGTTGACCCGGGCGGCGTCGAGCTGGTCCTCGGTGACCGTCCACCACACCGCGCGGGTGCGCAGCGTACGGGGCGGCAGGTCGAGCTTGGTCTCGCCCAGGACCTCCCCGGTGATCAGTTTGCGGCGCAGGAAGGAGACGACCTGATTGGTGACCTCCACGGAGCCGAAGCACAGTCGGGCGTCGCCCCAGGGGACCTCGGTTTCGGTCTCCAGGATCGAGATCGCGGTGGTGTCGCGGGCGGTGGTGGAGTACGGCGGATCGGCCTCCTCCACGAGGGCGACGTTGTCCTCCAGGTCCAGGTGCCGGACGAGATAGCTGCGGCCCTGGTGGAGGTGGACCGCCCCGTCGTGGACGGTGGTGTGCGCCGCCGCGGCGTCGACGGTGCCCAGCAGCCGCCCGGTGCCGCCCTCCACGACCTGCACCGGCGAGCCGCCCTGGCCGCGGATGTCGGTGAGGTCGGCGGCCCGCTCGCGGCGCGTCCAGTACCAGGCGGTGGCGCGCCGGCGCAGCAGGTTCGCGGCCTCCAGCTGGGGCATCAGCCCGGGGGCGGCCGGGCCGAAGAGCGGGAAGTCGGCCTCGGTGAGCGGCAGTTCGGAGGCGGCCGCGCAGAGGTGCGGGGCGAGGACGTAGGGGTTGTCCGGGTCGAGCACGGTCGACTCGACGGGCTGGTCGAAGAGCGCCTCGGGGTGGTGGACGAGATAGGTGTCCAGCGGGTCGTCACGGGCCACCAGGACGGCCAGCGCGCCCTGTCCGGCCCGACCCGCCCGGCCGGCCTGCTGCCACAGGGAGGCGCGCGTGCCGGGATAGCCCGCGATGACCACGGCGTCCAGGCCGGAGACGTCCACGCCCAGTTCCAGCGCGGTGGTGGCGGCCAGCCCGAGGAGTTCACCGCTGTGCAGGGCGCGTTCGAGGGCCCGGCGCTCCTCGGGCAGATAGCCGCCCCGGTACGCGGCGATCCGTGCGGGCAGCGAGCGGTCCACCTCCGCGAGCCGCTCTTGTGCGATCAAGGCGATCAGTTCGGCGCCGCGCCGGGAGCGGACGAAGGCGACCGTCCGCACGCCCTGGACGGCGAGGTCGGTGAGCAGGTCCGCGGACTCGGCGGTCGCGGTGCGGCGGACCGGGGCGCCCTGCTCGCCGTGGAGTTCCGTCAGCGGCGGCTCCCACAGCGCGAAGACCAACTCGCCGCGCGGCGAGGTGTCCTGAGTGATCTCGGCCACGGGCAGCCCGGTGAGCCGGGACGCGGCCTGCGCCGGCTCCGCGGCGGTCGCGGAGGCCAGCAGGAAGACCGGCTCGGCGCCGTAGCGGGCGCAGACCCGGCGCAGCCGGCGGACGACCTGTGCGACATGGGAGCCGAAGACGCCGCGGTAGGTGTGGCATTCGTCGATGACGACGTACCGCAGTGCGCGCAGGAAGGAGGACCAGCGGGGGTGGGCCGGGAGGATGCCACGGTGCAGCATGTCCGGGTTGGTCAGCACGTAGTTGGCGTACTGGCGGACCCACTCGCGCTCCTCGACCGGGGTGTCACCGTCGTAGACGGCGGGCCGGACGGCCGTGCCGAGCGGGGCGGCCAGCTCGCGCACGGCCCGCCGCTGGTCGGCCGCCAGGGCCTTGGTGGGCGCCAGGTACAGGGCCGTGGCCCCCCGGCCGTTGGGCGCCTCGGAGCCGTCCAGGAGGGTGGAGAGCACGGGCGCCAGATAGGACAGCGACTTGCCGGAGGCGGTGCCGGTGGCGACCACGACCGATTCGCCGCGCAGTGCGTGTTCGGACGCGCGTGCCTGGTGGGCCCAGGGGCGATCGATTCCGGCCGAACGGATGGCGTCGATCACTTCCGGTCGGATCTGTGCCGGCCAGTCGGCATGGGTGCCGATGCGCGGGGGCAAGTGCTCCGTATGAGTGATGCGCGCAGCGCGGGTCGCGCCCCGGGCGAGACGGTCGAGAATCATGCCTGGGGAAGTGCGCGCGCCAGGATCCGGCGGGAGTCGATTGGAGGCCATCGGCACCGAGTGTGTCACCGGTGTGACGGACAATGCTCACAAGGCGTCGTGCACGCCTGCTGGTAAGTGATTGAATGCCATGGCGGCTGCCGATCCGCCCCTACCTCGGTGGGGAGGCCCCAGGGGGGCGACCGCTCGATAGCAAGGTGCTGGAGGATCCGTGGACCTGTCCCTGTCGACCCGGACCGTTGGCGACCGTACGGTCGTCGAGGTCGGTGGCGAGATTGATGTATACACCGCGCCCAAGCTGCGGGAGCAGCTGGTCGAGCTTGTGAACGACGGAAGCTACCACCTCGTGGTGGACATGGAGCGTGTCGACTTCCTGGACTCCACAGGGCTCGGCGTCCTGGTGGGCGGACTGAAGCGGGTGCGTGCCCATGAGGGCTCGCTGCGCCTGGTCTGCAATCAGGAGCGCATTCTCAAGATCTTCCGAATCACCGGTCTGACCAAGGTGTTCCCGATCCACACCTCGGTCGACGAAGCCGTCGCAGCCACTGACTGACGGTTTGCCGGTCCCCCGCGCCCCGGGCGCGGGGGTGGAAGAGTGGGGGGTACCGGGCGCACCCGTCCGGCCCCCCGCGTTGCACGCCCGCATCACGAGGGGGATGGCATGGCCACCGTCGAACTTCGCTTCAGCGCCCTTCCCGAGCACGTCCGGACCGCGCGTCTGGTCGCGGCTGCCGTGGCACGGCGTGCGGGGGTGGACGAGGCCGTGCTGGACGAGGTGCGGCTCGCCGTGGGCGAGGCGTGCAGCCGGGCCGTGGGGCTGCACGAGATCCACGGCATCACGGCGCCGGTGCGGGTGGTGCTGGTCGAGGACGAGAAGCAGTTCTCGATCGAGGTCGGCGACGAGGTTCCCGGCCCCGGCGGTGCCGCCGCGGGCGGTGCCGATGCCGAGGGCGTCGGGGAGAACGACGCCGAGGGTGAGGACGAGATGGGCCTCGCGGTCATCAGTGGGCTCGTCGACGACGTCGAGGTGACCTCCGGCGAGGCCGGCGGGCGGATCCGGATGAGCTGGCCCGCACACCCGGCTCCGGTCCTGCCGTAGGGCCGTCGAGCGGAGGGCTCGGCGCCGGCCGGTCGGTCGGTGCTGTTCCGTAGCGGGTGGGGCACCTGTCGTGATGCGTACGGGTGCGGGCGTGGGCGTTTGCCGTGCTGCCCTGTGTTCACCGTGTCGCGTGCCTGTTTTTGAGTGTTCGCGCGCCCGGCTTCCTGTGTGGCGGCAGGCCGGTGCGGCGCCGCAGCAGGCCGGTGTGGTCCGGTCGCGTGGGGAATTCCGTACGGTGCCGGCTCGGCGGGCCGGGCGTGTGGGGGTGTGCCGGGGGCTGTCGGCCGTGGTGGGTGTCCCGTGGGCGGGCCGTGATCCTGGGGTTCCGATGCTCGTGTCCTCGGCCCCGCCATCCCTTCCACCCCGTCCACCCCGACCCCGCGGTGGCGTCCTCAGGGGCGCCGCGCCCTGGTGCGGGCGATGCGATCCGGCCGGGATCTGATGGTCCGTCATCGGGACGGCGGCGGGCGCGGGAGGCCGGCGAAGGGGTCTTGCGGTGGTCCGGGGAGGGCGTCGGGCGGCTCAATTCCCTCCCGTTTCACGGCGGTCACAGGCGGAACGGGGTGCGGCACGAGGTCGTTGAGCAGCGGCGATCGCAAGTAGATCAATAGTACGGATAGATCATCCGTCCAGGGTCAGTGAATTACGGGGTTTCCTTCGTCCGGACGAATTCGGCGGACCATCGGCCTTTCGATCTTCGCCGGGAACAGGCGAATTCCCTTTGAGGCGCCCTGTTTTGATCAACCGTCGCTCCCTACAATCCGTCCACATCTTGCTCAGGACGCCTGAGCGTGCTTCCGCGCGCCCATGTGCCATAACGTCAAGGAGGACGAATGGCGGGGCCTTACACCCCTCAGTCGATGGACACCCCCACTTTTCTGGCCGTCCCGTCACTCACCGCGGACAACCGCGGCATCGTGCTGGTGATCGCCGTCGTCGCCCTGGCCGCGCTGGCGGTCGCGGCGGTGCTGGTCCGCCAAGTGCTCGCGGCCGGTGAGGGAACCGACAGTATGAAGAAGATCGCGGCGGCGGTGCAGGAGGGCGCGAATGCCTACCTGGCACGGCAGTTGCGGACCCTCGGCGTATTCGCCGTCGTCGTGTTCTTCCTGCTCATGTTGCTGCCCGCGGACAATTGGACGCAGCGGGCCGGACGCAGTGCGTTCTTCTTGATCGGCGCGGCATTCTCGGCGGCCACCGGCTATATCGGCATGTGGCTGGCGGTGCGCAGCAATGTGCGAGTGGCGGCGGCCGCCCGGGAGGCCACTCCGGATGACGGCGCGGCAGAGCAAAAGGATCTTACGGCGGTCGCCCACAAAGCGATGAAGATCGCTTTCCGTACCGGAGGCGTCGTCGGCATGTTCACCGTGGGCCTCGGCCTGCTCGGTGCGTCCTGCGTGGTGCTCGTGTACGCGGTCGACGCGCCCAAGGTGCTGGAGGGCTTCGGACTCGGCGCCGCGCTGATCGCGATGTTCATGCGGGTCGGCGGCGGCATCTTCACCAAGGCCGCGGACGTCGGCGCCGACCTCGTCGGCAAGGTCGAGCAGGGCATCCCGGAGGACGACCCGCGCAACGCCGCCACCATCGCGGACAACGTCGGCGACAACGTGGGCGACTGCGCCGGTATGGCGGCCGACCTCTTCGAGTCGTACGCGGTGACGCTGGTCGCCGCGCTCATCCTGGGCACCGCGGCCTTCGGGGACGCCGGACTGGCCTTCCCGCTTCTGGTGCCGGCGATCGGCGTGCTCACCGCGATGGTCGGCATCTTCGTCGTGTCGCCCCGGCGCCGGGACCGCAGCGGGATGACCGCCATCAACCGCGGCTTCTTCGTCTCCGCCGGCATCTCGCTGGTCCTGGTGGCCGCCGCGGTCTTCGTCTACCTGCCGTCGAGCTACAAGGACCTCAGCGGCGTCAGCGACCCGGAGATCCTGGGCCGCAGCGGCGACCCGCGGGTGCTGGCGCTGGTCGCGGTCGCCATCGGCATCGTGCTGGCCGCCCTGATCCAGCAGCTGACCGGCTACTTCACCGAGACCAGCCGGCGGCCCGTCCGGGACATCGGCAAGACCTCCCTGACCGGCCCGGCCACCGTCGTGCTCGCCGGCATCTCGGTCGGCCTGGAGTCGGCGGTCTACTCGGCGGTGCTGATCGGGTTGGCGGTCTACGGGGCGTTCCTGCTGGGCGGCGCCTCGATCACGCTGGCGCTGTTCGCGGTGGCGCTGGCCGGGACCGGCCTGCTGACCACCGTCGGGGTGATCGTGGCGATGGACACCTTCGGGCCGGTCTCCGACAACGCGCAGGGCATCGCCGAGATGTCCGGCGACGTCACCGGGGACGGCGCGCAGGTGCTGACCGACCTGGACGCGGTGGGCAACACCACCAAGGCCATCACGAAGGGGATCGCCATCGCGACCGCGGTGCTCGCGGCCTCCGCGCTGTTCGGCTCGTACCGGGACGCGATCGCCAACGCCGTACGGGAGATCGGCCACGCGGCCGGCGGGCTGAGCCTGAGCCTGGACATCTCGCAGCCGAACAACCTGGTGGGGCTGATCCTCGGGGCCTCGGTCGTCTTCCTGTTCTCGGGGCTGGCGATCAACGCGGTCTCGCGGTCGGCCGGAGCGGTGGTCTTCGAGGTGCGCCGGCAGTTCCGCGAGCGCCCGGGGATCATGGACTACACCGAGAAGCCCGAGTACGGGCGGGTGGTCGACATCTGCACCAAGGACGCGCTGCGCGAACTGGCCACGCCGGGGCTGCTGGCGGTGCTCACGCCCATCCTGGTCGGCTTCGCGCTCGGCGTCGGGGCGCTCGGCTCGTTCCTGGCCGGCGCGATCGGCACCGGCACCCTGATGGCGGTCTTCCTCGCCAACTCCGGTGGCGCATGGGACAACGCCAAGAAGCTGGTCGAGGACGGCCACCACGGGGGCAAGGGCAGCGAGGCGCATGCCGCGACGGTCATCGGCGACACCGTCGGCGACCCGTTCAAGGACACCGCCGGTCCGGCGATCAACCCGCTGCTGAAGGTGATGAACCTGGTCGCGCTGCTGATCGCGCCGGCCGTGGTGAAGTTCTCGTACGGCCACGACAAGAGCCTCGGCGTGCGCGCCGGGGTCGCGCTGTTGGCGCTCGTCATCATCGTCGGCGCGGTCTACGTCTCCAAGCGGCGGGGGATCGCCGTGGGTGATGAAGACAACAACTCCGAGGATCCCGAAGGCGTCGCCAAGTCGACCAGGACCGCCGTGGTGTCCTGACCGGACGGGCCGTCAGATCGGCCTGCTGACCGCTCAACGGGCGGGTGTACGGCGCTTATTGCGCGCGCCGGACACCCGCCCGCGGCGTGCCCGGCGGGGGTCGCGGTCCTTGGTGCAAATGGCTGCAATGCGGGCCGGGGTCGTTGCCCGACCCATGGGCGAAGCCGTTCGGACGTGTATGTTCCGGGGCCGAGAGCCATGGAAGGGACCAATCCGGTGAACAAGAAGCTTGTGGCTGCCCTGTCCGGCGGTGCCGCACTCCTGCTCGCGCTGACCGGTTGCAGCAGCGACAACACTCAGAAGCTCGACAACTGGGCGAAGACGTTCTGCGACCCCGCGCAGGGTCCGTTCAAGCAGATCCAGGACGCCAACGCGGCCATGCAGACGGCCGACAGCGGCAACACGGACTCCAAGAAGGTCCAGCAGACGGACTCGGCGGCCTTCCAGAAGATCTCCGACGCGTACGGTCAGCTGGCCAAGTCCCTGGACAAGGCGGGCGCGCCGCCCACCGAGGGCGGCGCGGACGCCCAGAAGAACGCAGTCAAGGAGCTCAACTCCCTCTCCGCGGGATACCAGGACCTCAAGAAGCAGGTGGACGGCCTGAACACCGGCGACAAGCTGAAGTTCGCGGACGGGCTGCGCAACCTCTCCAACGGGATCAACAAGCTCAACGCCAAGAGCGAGCAGGCCTTCAAGAAGCTGGAGGCCGGCGACGTGGGCAAGGCGATGGCCCGGCAGAAGGGCTGTCAGAACCAGGGCGGGTCGAGCGGGCCGTCCGCGGCGCCGTCCAAGAGCGCGTAGCGCCTCCCCCGCGTGGGCCGACGGCCCGGCGACGCGCCCGAGGACGGGCGGGGTGCCGGGCCGTCGCCGATTGTCGGTGGCAGGGCCGACAATGGAGGGGTGACAACGCACCTCCCCACCGCAGATGCCCAGGACCCCGAGAGCAACGCCCGCACGAGCCGGCTGCGCGACGCGCTGCTGGCCGCCGCCTTCACCGCCGACGGGCTGCTGGACCTGCTCGGCGCGCCCGCGTACGCCGCGCTGGCCCGCAGCGAGACCGTCCCCGCGCTGCGCGCCACCCGGGGCGACGGGCCCCTGGAGACCCTGGTGCGGCTGTTCTTGCTGCAGTGCCCGGTGCCCGAGGCGCGGGTGGCCGCGGCGCTGCCGGTGGCGGACTGCCTCGCCGACGGCTGGCTGGTGCGGGACGACGACGCACTGCGCGCCACGGTGGACGTGCGGCCCTACGGCGGCCCCGAGGGGCAGGACTGGTGGATCGTCTCCGACCTCGGCTGCGCGGTCGGCGGCGCCGGCGGCATCCGGGGCGCCGCCGAGGCGGACCGCGCCGAGCTGGTGCTCGGCGTCGGCGGGGCGTCCACGACCCTCGCCGGGATCACCGCGCGCCGCCCGGTGGCCAGGGCGCTCGACCTCGGCACGGGCTCCGGCATCCAGGCGCTGCACGCCGCGCAGCACGCCACCCGGGTCACCGCCACCGACCTCAACCCCCGAGCGCTGCGGATCACCGCGCTGACCCTGGCGCTCTCCGGGGCCGGCCCGGCCGATCTGCGCGAGGGCTCGCTCTTCGCGCCGGTGGGGGAGGAGACCTACGACCTGATCGTCTCCAACCCGCCGTTCGTGATCTCGCCGGGGGCCCGGCTCACCTACCGGGACGGCGGGATGGGCGGCGACGACCTGTGCCGCACCCTCGTCCAGCAGGCCGCCGCGCACCTCAACGACGGCGGGTACTGCCAGCTGCTGGCCAACTGGCAGCACGTGGCCGGCGAGGAGTGGCAGGACCGGGTGCGCTCGTGGGTGCCGCGCGGCTGCGACGCCTGGATCGTCCAGCGCGAGGTGCAGGACATCACCCAGTACGCCGAGCTGTGGCTGCGCGACGGCGGCGACCACCGCGCCGGCCAGGAGGAGTACGCCGCGCGGTACGACGCCTGGCTCGACGAGTTCGAGGCGCGCAGGACCAAGGCCGTCGGCTTCGGCTGGATCACGCTGCGCAAGTCCGGCGCCGAGGACCCGTCCGTCACGGTCGAGGAATGGCCGCACCCGGTCGAACAGCCCCTGGGCGAGGCGGTGCTGCGCCACTTCGACCGGCAGGACTACCTGCGGGCCACCGATGACGCGGCGCTGCTGGCCGGCCGCTTCCGGTTGGCCGACGAGGTGGTGCAGGAGCAGGTCGGACTGCCCGGCGCGGAGGACCCGGAGCACGTGGTGCTCCGTCAGAACCGCGGTATGCGGCGGGCCACGAAGGTGGACACGGTCGGCGCCGGTTTCGCGGGCGTCTGCGACGGGTCGCTGCCCGCCGGGCGGATCCTGGACGCCATCGCCCAGCTCGTCGGCGAGGACCCGGTGCTGCTGCGGGACCGTACGCCAGCCTCGATCCGGATGCTGGTCGAGCAGGGCTTCCTGGAGCCGGTCGGCTGAGCCGGGGGCGCGGGGGCGCGGGGGCGCGGCGGCGGGCGGCGGTCGGTCGGTGCGGGGACACCGGCCGCCGGGTGTGTTCCCAGGGGGCAACGGCCCTTCCCGGGGCGGACGTTCAGTTCCGGCCAGTTTCGGCGAGTTGGGCGGATTGTGCGGTGGAGGGGGAACCTCCGTGTGCCGATGCCCGTATTCCTGAGGGAAGGTCACCAACCAACCCATTGGCCCATCAGTGAGGAATCCGACATGAACCGTGCACTGCGTTACGCCACCGTCGGGATGGTAGCCGCCGCCCTGCTCGCCGGCGGTTCGGCCGCCGCCTTCGCCGCGCCGCAGCAGGTCCACACGCCCGCCGCGGTCGTGGCCACCGCGCCCGCGAAGGCGACGCTGACCGCCAAGGCCAGCGCGACGACGGTCCGCGCCTGGCAGGAGTTCCGGATCACCGGCGCCGGCAAGGGCCTCACGTCGGGCGCCAAGGTCACGGTCCAGCAAAAGCAGGGCACGAAGTGGGTGTCGCTGCCGGCGCAGGCGCCGGTCCACGCCAACGGCAGCTACGCGATACGCGTCAAGCTCGGCATCAAGGGCGTCAACCAGCTGCGGATCGCGTCGGGGAGCACCCTCTCCCCGGTCGTGAAGGTCACCGTCCGCTGACGCCCGGGGGCCCGGCCGTCAGCCGATGAGGTGGACGAGGTTGCGGCCGACCATCCAGACCGCGGCGATGCCGAGGACCACGGCATTGCCGCGGGCCGTCAGCTTCAGCGAGCGGCGCCGCCCGCGCACCCCCGCGAGCAGCCAGCGCACCAGGACGTAGGCGAGGGCGGGGACGCCGAGCGCCAGGAGGACGGCGTTGTCCTGGAAGGCCGTCGGGACGTCGCCGTGCATCAGGTCGTACGCCATCCGCGTCCCGCCGCAGAACGGGCAGAGCAGTCCGGTCAGCATGCGGAAGGGGCAGGGGATCAGCAGCTGACCGGGCTGGTGCGGATCGGTGTGCCAGAGGTAGCCGGCGCCCAGCGCGCCGGTGCCGAGCGCGAGGGCCGCCTGGCGGAGGGTGCGCCTGCGCACGGTCGCCGCGTCGGCGGCCTCCCGGGGCTCGTCGGTGCTCACACGCTCAGCGACCTGGCGTAGTTGACCTGGTTCAGGACGAACATGACCTGCTCGCGCGACTGCACCGGGACCATCGTGGAGTGGTGCCGGCCCCCGCTGTTCACCGCGACCTGCACGAAGCCGGTCGTGATGCGCTCCTTCATCAGGAGGAAGAGCAGCCCGAGGAGGCAGAAGAAGAAAAAGACGATGGCGAGCACGACCGCGTGCGTGGGCATCCGCTCCTCCGTGCGCGACATGTCCGTGGCCGTCCAGACCGCGCCCTTGAGGGGCATCGGACCGGCCGGCGTGACGATCGTGTCGCCGTTGACCGCGATGTCGCCGAGGGCCAGCGCCAGGCCCATGGCCTGCGGCGGCTGGATCGGCAGGCCGACGGGCGGGGGCGGCGGGGTGCCGGGCGTGAAGACGGGCGGGGGCGGGGCGGCCTGCGGGTAGCCGTACCCGGGCTCGCCGGGGAGGCCGCCCTGCGGGTAGCCGTAGCCGGCCTCGGCGGGCCGGCCGCCGTCCGGGGCCGCGTACGGGTTCTGGCCGGGCCCGCCGGGCGGCTGCTCCGGTGGCGGTCCGGGGTACTGGTGCGCCATGGGTGTCGTTTCCCCCCGAGTGCGTGACGTCGACGGCTCCCGGCCCACCCGGTGAGCCGTGCCGCATCCATCCTGCCAGCCGGCTCACCCGCCGTAGCAAGGTGATGACGGCATTCGCGGCCGCCCTGTGACAGTCGCCGCACGGCGTGTGTCCGACCGGTGGACGGGGCCGGGGAGCGGATGGTTACTCTGCGAGATCGGTGGCAGGCCGGAGGCGGTGGCCGGCCGGCGTCGGACGGCGGGGCGGAGCGGGGCCGGGGTGCTCCACGAGGGGGTGTCGCAGGGCCGTCGGGGAGCGCCCGGAGCGGTCGGGGCGGCGCGAAGGCATGTAGTCGGGTTACCGTTCGAGTGGCGTTGCGGGGTTTTTCCGTTTGACACGGGGGCGGGAGGTACCGTCACACTCCGCAGCGTCAAGCGTCACCGCAGTGCGCCCCGGGCGTCCGGCCCAGGAGCATCCCCAGCGTCGACCGGAGAGAAGAGCGAAGTTGTCCCCGACCAGCGAGACCGCAGAGGGCGGCGGCCGCCGACTCGTCATCGTCGAGTCGCCTGCCAAGGCGAAGACGATCAAGGGCTACCTCGGCCCCGGCTATGTGGTCGAGGCCAGCGTCGGGCACATCCGCGACCTCCCGAACGGCGCGGCCGAGGTCCCGGCGAAGTACAAGGGCGAGTCCTGGGCCCGCCTCGGCGTGAACGTCGACGCCGACTTCCAGCCGATCTACGTGGTCAACACGGATAAGAAGGACCAGGTCAAGAAGCTCAAGGCGCTGCTGGCCGAGTCCGACGAACTCTTCCTCGCCACCGATGAGGACCGCGAGGGCGAGGCCATCGCGTGGCACCTCCAGGAGATCCTCAAGCCGAAGGTCCCGGTCCACCGGATGGTCTTCCACGAGATCACCAAGGACGCCATCCGCGAGGCCGTCGCCAACCCCCGCGACCTCAACCAGAAGCTGGTCGACGCCCAGGAGACCCGCCGGATCCTCGACCGCCTCTACGGCTACGAGGTCTCCCCGGTGCTGTGGAAGAAGGTCATGCCCCGGTTGTCCGCCGGCCGGGTGCAGTCGGTGGCGACCCGGCTCGTCGTCGAGCGGGAGCGCGAGCGCATCGCCTTCCGCTCCGCCGAGTACTGGGACCTGACCGGCACCTTCTCCACCGGGCGGGCCGGTGACGCGAGCGACCCGTCGTCGCTGACCGCGCGGCTGACGACGGTCGACGGCCGCCGGGTCGCGCAGGGGCGGGACTTCGGCTCCACCGGGCAGCTCAAGAACGCCGACGTGCTCCACCTGGACGAGGCGAACGCCCGGGCGCTCGCCGCCGCCCTGGCGGACACGCGGTTCTCGGTGCGTTCGGTCGAGTCCAAGCCCTACCGCCGCTCGCCGTACGCGCCGTTCCGGACGACCACCCTCCAGCAGGAGGCCAGCCGCAAGCTCGGCTTCGGCGCCAAGGCCACCATGCAGGTCGCGCAGAAGCTGTACGAGAACGGCTTCATCACCTATATGCGTACGGACTCCACCACGCTCTCGGACACCGCGGTCGCCGCGGCCCGGGCGCAGGTGACGCAGCTGTACGGCGCCGGGTACCTCCCCGACAAGCCGCGGACGTACGCCGGCAAGGTCAAGAACGCGCAGGAGGCGCACGAGGCGATCCGCCCCTCCGGCGACCGCTTCCGCACGCCCGCCGAGACCGGGCTGACCGGCGACCAGTTCCGGCTCTACGAGCTGATCTGGAAGCGGACCGTCGCCTCCCAGATGAAGGACGCGACCGGCAACTCCGTCACCGTCAAGATCGGCGGGCAGGCCGCGGACGGCCGGAACGCCGAGTTCAGCGCGTCCGGCAAGACCATCACCTTCCACGGCTTCCTCAAGGCCTACGTGGAGGGCGCCGACGACCCGAACGCCGAGCTGGACGACCGCGAGCGGCGGCTGCCGCAGGTCGCCGAGGGCGACGCGCTGGCGGCCGAGGAGATCACCGCCGACGGCCACGCCACCAAGCCGCCCGCCCGCTACACCGAGGCCACCCTGGTCAAGGAGCTGGAGGAGCGGGAGATCGGCCGCCCGTCGACGTACGCGTCGATCATCGGCACGATCCTGGACCGCGGCTACGTCTTCAAGAAGGGCACCGCGCTCGTCCCGTCGTTCCTCTCCTTCGCCGTGGTCAACCTCCTGGAGAAGCACTTCGGCCGGCTCGTCGACTACGACTTCACCGCCAAGATGGAGGACGACCTCGACCGCATCGCCCGCGGCGAGGCGCAGGCCGTGCCGTGGCTGCGGCGCTTCTACTTCGGCGAGGGCGCCGGTGCCGGCGAGAGCGGTGCGGCGGACGCCGGCAACGGCGACGGCGACCACCTCGGCGGCCTGAAGGAACTGGTCACCGACCTCGGCGCGATCGACGCCCGGGAGATCTCGTCGTTCCCGGTGGGCAACGGCGTCACGCTGCGGGTCGGCCGCTACGGCCCGTACGTCGAGCGCGGCGAGAAGGACGAGGAGGGCCACCAGCGGGCCGACGTCCCCGACGACCTGGCGCCCGACGAGCTGACCGTGGAGTACGCCGAGGAACTGCTGGCGAAGCCGAGCGGCGACTACGAGCTGGGCATGGACCCCGAGTCCGGGCACCAGATCGTGGCGAAGGACGGCCGCTACGGCCCGTACGTCACCGAGGTGCTGCCCGAGGGCACCCCGAAGACCGGCAAGAACGCGGTCAAGCCGCGCACCGCCTCGCTCTTCAAGTCGATGTCCCTGGACACCGTGACGCTGGCGGACGCGCTCAAGCTGATGTCGCTGCCGCGCGTGGTCGGCACCGACGCCGAGGGCGTGGAGATCACCGCGCAGAACGGCCGCTACGGCCCGTACCTCAAGAAGGGCACCGACTCGCGTTCCCTGGAGCGCGAGGAGCAGCTCTTCACGATCACCCTCGACGAGGCGCTGGCGATCTACGCCCAGCCCAAGCAGCGCGGCCGGGCCGCCGCCAAGCCGCCGCTGAAGGAGTTGGGCACGGACCCGGTGAGCGGCAAGCCGGTGGTGGTCAAGGACGGCCGGTTCGGCGCGTACGTCACCGACGGCGAGACCAACGCGACGCTGCGGCGGGACGACGACGTCGAGACGATCACCCCCGAGCGCGGTTACGAGCTGCTGGCGGAGAAGCGCGCCAAGGGCCCGGCGAAGAAGACCGCCAAGAAGACCGCGGCGAAGAAGACGACGGCCAAGAAGACCACCGCCAAGAAGGCCGCCACGAAGACGGCGGCCAAGACGGCGGCGAAGAAGACCGCCGCCCCGGCCGAGGACTGAGCCCCGCCCGGGGCCGCGCCTGCCCGGCGTGGTCCGGCGCGGGACAAGGGCGGGCCGGCGGACACCCTCCGCCGGCCCGCCCTTTCGCGCTCCCGCTCAGCCGCCCGTTTGTTCGGGCAGGCGCCCAGTGGAGTGTTCCGTCCCGATAGGCTGGCGAGATGACGCGTGCCGAGCAGCCAACGGTCGTGACCCCCACCGCAGACGCCCTCGCAGCCGATTCCCGCGAGCGCGCCGTACGAGCCCTGCTCCGCTTCCCCCCACTGAAGCGGCTGTGGAGCGCCCAGTTCGTCGGGGGTATCGGCGATGCCCTGTCCTTGCTTGTCCTGGTACTCCTCGCCCTTCAGGCGGCGCTGTACGTACCGCTGGGCGGCCAGGCCGTGTTCGGCGGCGGCTACCGCGGCGCCGCCCTCGCGGTCACCGCCGTCTTCGGCGTACGGATGCTGGCGACGTTGCTCTTCGGGGCCGTCCTGCTGGGGCCGCTGTCCGCGCTCACCTCCCCCGCTGCCAAACGCGCGGGGGGACCCCCGTCCGACGGGCCGCTGGACCGCCGCTGGACGATGATCGTCGCGGACGGGCTGCGGCTCGCGCTGCTGATCATCGCCCCCCTGTGGATCGACTGGACGCCCACCAGCGCCCTGGCCTGGCTGCTGGTGACGGTCTTCGTCAGCGGCGTCGCCGAGCGCTTCTGGACGGTCGCCCGGGAGAGCGCCGCGCCGGCCCTGCTGCCCGCGCCGCCCCTGGAGGGCGCCGCCGTCCGGCCGCTGCCCGACAACATGGACGCACTGCGCCGGCTGTCGCTGCGCACCAGCTTCGTCGCCATGCCGATCGCGGCCGCCGCCCTGGTGGTCTGCGCGCTGGTCGGGAGGCTGCTGGGGACCGGCGTGGAGTGGTTCCACCTGCACCAGGCGGCGCTCGGCTCGTACCTCGCGGCCGGACTGTTCGCCGCGTCCGTGTCGATCCTCTACTTCATCGAGCTGCCCGACGGGCAGACGCCGCGGCCGCGCTCCCCGCTGGAGGGGCTGCGCCGTCCGAAGGGCACCTCGGCCGCGGCCAGCACCGGCTCCGGCTCGGAGCGGGGCCGTACCGGCGCCATCCCACTGCTGGTGCTGGCCTGCGCCGCGGTGGCCGCCGCGATCGCCGCGGCCGCCGTGCTCGCCGTCCTGCACGCCGCCGACCTGGGCGCCGGGCCGGCCGGCTACGCGCTGCTGGTGCTCGCGCTGACCGGCGGTACGGCCCTCGGTATCCGCGGCGCCCGCAAGGTGCTGCCCGGGTTCTCCCGGCGCCGGCTGCTCGCCCTGGCGATCGCCGCCACCGGTCTGCTGCTGTTGGCCATGGGGCTGGTCCCGGACACCACGACGGTGCTGCTGCTCGCGCTGCTGGCCGGGCTCGGCGCCGGCGTCGCCGCCAATACGGGCCACGCCCTGCTGGACCAGGAGACCGAGGCGTTCCGCACCGCCCGGACGACCGAGCACCTGCAGGCCGTCGTCCGGCTCGCCATCGGGCTGGCCGCGATCGTCGCGCCCCTGCTGGCCGGGCTCATCGGCCGGCACCAGATCGGCAGCGGAGCCTTCGTCTTCGCGCACGGCGGCGCCGCGTACACGCTGATGCTGGTCGGCGCGCTGCTGCTGCCGGTCGCCGCCTGGGTGCTGGGCAAGACCGACGACCGGCAGGGCGTTCCGCTCCGGCACGACCTGCGGGAGGCGGTGCGCGGCGGCGACCCGGCGCAGACCACCGCGGCCACCGGCTTCTTCATCGCCCTGGAGGGCGGCGACGGGGCCGGGAAGTCCACCCAGGTCGAGGCGCTGGCGGAGTGGATCCGCGGCAAGGGCCACGAGGTCGTGGTGACCCGGGAGCCGGGCGCCACCGCCATCGGCAAGCGGCTGCGCGCGATCATCCTGGACGTGTCCACGTCCGGTCTCTCCGACCGCGCCGAGGCGCTGATGTTCGCCGCCGACCGGGCCGAGCACGTCGACAGCGTCGTCCGGCCCGCGCTGGAGCGCGGCGCGGTGGTGATCACCGACCGCTACATCGACTCCTCGGTGGCCTACCAGGGCGCTGGCCGCAACCTCGCGCCCACGGAGATCGCCCGGATCAACCGCTGGGCGACCGGCGGCCTGGTCCCGCACCTGACCGTCCTGCTGGACATCGCCCCGGACGCGGCCCGCGAGCGCTTCACCGAGGCGCCGGACCGCATGGAGTCGGAGCCGGCCGAGTTCCACGAGCGGGTGCGCAGCGGCTTCCTCACCCTGGCCGCCGCCGACCCCGCGCGCTATCTGGTCGTCGACGCCGCCCAGGAGCCGGAGGCCATCACCACCGTCCTCCGGCACCGGCTCGACCAGGTCCTCCCGCTGTCCGAGGCCGAGATCGAGGCCCGGGAAGAGGCCCGTAAGGCGGCCGAGGAGGAGGCCCGCCGCAAGGCCGAGGAGGAGGCCGCGCGCAAGGCCGAGGAGGAGCGCCGGGAGCGGGAGCGCCAGGAGCAGCTCGCCAAGCTGCGCGCCGAAGAGGAGGAGCGCAAGCGGCGGGAGGCCGAGGAGGCCAAGGCCCGGGAGGCCGCCCGCCAGGCCGAGGAGGCCCGCAAGCGCGCCGAGGAGGCCCGCCAGGCGGCGGAGGAGGAGCGCAAGCGGCGCGAGGCCGAGGAGAAGGCCCGCCAGGCCGAGCAAGAGCGGCTGCGCAAGGAGCACGAGGAGCAGGTGCGGCTGCGCCAGGAGGCCGAGGAGCGCCGCCTGGAGAAGCAGCGCAAGGCCGAGGAGGCGCTGCTGCGCGCCGAGCAGGCCCGGATCGCGGCGGCGGAGGCGGCGGCCGCCGCCGAGGCGAAGGCCAAGGCGGAGGCCCGCCAGGCGGCCGAGGCGCCGACCGCGGAGACGGACGTGACGCAGCTGCGGAAGCGGATCGCGGCGGAGGGCGACCCGGGGACGAGTGCCGGACGCGGTGGGTCTTCCTCCGGGGCCTCCGGTTCTGCGGGTTCCGACGGTTCTGCCGGTTCGTCGGGTGCTTCCGGGGCCGTGGCCGAGAGCCGCTCCGATGCGGGCACCGGCTCCGGCGCCGCCCCGGACGGCGAGCGGACGGCGGCGCTGCCGCGGCCCGAGCCGCGGGAGGCGCACGGCCAGGCGGACGAGACCGCGGTCCTGCCGCCCGTACGGGACGACGCCCGGCGCGCGCACCAGGGAGGCGGCGCGGACTCCGAGGAGACCGCCGTGCTGCCGCCGGTCCGGGAGGACGACCCGGCGGACCGGGTGCCGCCGTGGATGTTCGCCCAGGAGAACGGCGCGGGCCGGGACGCCGGCGCGGCCGAGCGGGGTGCCGAGCGGACCCGGGAGCTGCCGCAGGTCGATCCGGAGACCGGCCGTCCCGCGGAGTCCCCGCGGCGCGGACGCCCCCGCCCCGAGTGGGCGGAGGAGACGCCGCTGGACGACCTGCCGACCCTCGCCGACGAGCTCCTCGGCCCGCGCGCGGACGACGACGCCGACCACGGCACGGGCGGCAACGGCCGCCGGGGCCGGCGCGGCTGACCGGACGGGGGCCGGCAGCCCCGGGATGACGCAGGAACGGCCGTGGCCGCAGCATTCGCGCTGCGGCCACGGCCGTTCCTCGTGCCGGGCGCGGGGCCGGACCGGCGGGGGACCGGTTGTCAGTGGGGTGCACCACAATGGGTAGGGAACGGGTCGTGACGGACGGGTCCGGGCGGGCCCGGCGCGGCGACGGGCCCGCGGCGGCGCTCGCGCGACCTTCCCGCGGCACGGTCGGGTCGGTGCGGCCGTGCGGCGACCCCAGCAGCACACACGCGGAACGGACAGGACGGCAGCAGCGATGGCGGTATGGGACGACGTGGTCGGCCAGGACCGGGTGACGGCGCAGCTCGACGCCGCCGCACGCGATGCGGACGCCCTCGTGACCGCCGAGAGCGCGGCGCGGCAGGCCGCGGCCGGCGCGCCGGCGACGGCCGCGCCGGAGCGGACCGGCGCCTCCCAGATGACGCACGCCTGGCTGTTCACGGGCCCGCCCGGTGCCGGCCGGGCCACCGCCGCCCGCGCCTTCGCGGCGGCCCTCCAGTGCGTCAGCCCGGACCGCGCCCTCGGGGGCGGCCCCGGCTGCGGCTTCTGCGACGGCTGCCACACCAGCCTGGTCGGCACCCACGCCGACGTCGAGATCGTCCGTACCGACCTGCTCTCCATCGGCGTCAAAGAGACCCGCGACCTGGTCCGCCGGGCCTCGCTCTCCCCGGCCGGCGGTCGCTGGCAGGTGATCGTCCTGGAGGACGCCGACCGCCTCACCGAGGGCGCGGGCAACGTCCTCCTGAAGGCCGTCGAGGAGCCCGCGCCCCGTACGGTCTGGCTGCTGTGCGCGCCCTCCATCGAGGACGTCCTCCCCACGATCCGCTCGCGCTGCCGCCACCTCTCTCTCCGCACGCCGTCGGTCGGCGCGGTCGCCGAGCTCCTGGTGCGGCGCGACGGCATCGACCCGGAGACCGCCGCCCGCGCCGCCCGCGCCACCCAGGGACACATCGACCGGGCCCGCCGGCTCGCCACCGACGAGCGGGCCCGGACCCGCCGGGCGGCCGTCCTGAAGCTTCCGCTCCGCATCGACGACATCGGCGGCTGCCTCAAGGCCGCCCAGGAGCTGATCGACGCCGCCGGCGAGGACGCCAAGCAGGTCGCCGAGGAGATCGACGCCAAGGAGACCGAGGAGATGCGCGCCGCCCTCGGCGCCGCGGCCGGCACCGGCGGTCGGCTGCCCCGGGGCACCGCGGGCGCCATGAAGGAGCTCCAGGACAAGCAGAAGCGCCGCTCGACCCGTACCCAGCGCGACAGCCTCGACCTCGCCCTGGTCGACCTCACCGCCTTCTACCGCGATGTCCTCGCCGTCCAGATGGGGGCATCCGTCCCGCTCTCCAACGACGAGGTCGGCGACAGCGTCCGACGCATCGCCACCACCTCCACCGCCGAGCGCACCCTGCGCCGTATAGAAGCGGTGATCGCCTGCCGGGAGGCCCTGGAGCGCAACGTCGCCCCGCTGCTCGCCGTCGAAGCCATGACGGTCGCGCTGCGGGCGGGCTGAGTCGCCCGTCGGTCCACCGGTCGCACGATCGCCGCGCACACATCGTTCATGTATGGATACGCTCCGTTGGTGACCTGAAGCCGCGAACCGACGACGGGGAGCCGGGGCCGCGCATCCACAACTACGCATCCACAACCGGAGAACCGGGACCGGGAGACCGGGGCCGACGAACCGGTCCCGGGGAACCGGGACGGGTGCCGAGCGCCGGACCGCCACCGTCGAGGAGCCACCACCGCCACCAGGAACGCCACACAGGCCACCACCGGGAACCCCGCCACCTGGGACCGACACCAAGGGACCGCCATGCCGCCCAGCCGCCTGTTCCGCTCCACCGCCACCACCGCGGCCGCTGCCGCCGCGGCCCTCGCCCTGCTGCTCTCCGGCTGTTCGTCGGGGACGTCGTCGTCCCCCGGTTCCGCCGGATCCCCGGACCGTTCGACGGAGGCCGGCGCCGACCGCCCGGGGTCCGCCGCCTCCCCGCTCCAACCGCTCCCCACGGCCATCCCGGACAACCTCCGCCCGTACTACGACCAGAAGCTGAGCTGGCACGACTGCGGAGTGGCGGGCTTCCAGTGCGCGACGATGAAGGCGCCCCTGGACTACGCCAAGCCCAGCACGGCCACCGACCTGAAGCTGGCGGTGGCTCGCAAGCAGGCCACCGGCCCCGGTGACCGGCTCGGCTCCCTCATGATCAATCCGGGCGGCCCCGGCGGCTCGGCGATCGACTACCTCCAGAAGTACGCGCCCCAGCCGGCCGCGGTCCGGGCGCGCTACGACCTGGTCGCCATGGACCCGCGCGGCGTCGCCCGCAGCGAGCCGGTCGAATGCCTCACCGACCCGCAGATGGACCGCTTCACCCAGACCGACACCACTCCCGACACCCCCGCCGAGGTCTCCCAGCTCGTCACCGCCGACCGCAACTTCGCCAAGGGCTGCGAGGCCCGGTCCGGCAAGCTGCTGCCGCACGTCTCCACCGTCGAGGCGGCCCGCGACATGGACGTCCTGCGCGCCGTCCTGGGCGACAGGAAACTGACCTACATGGGCGCCTCCTACGGCACCTTCCTCGGCGCGACCTACGCTGGCCTCTACCCGACCCGCGCCGGCCGCCTGGTCCTCGACGGCGCGATGAACCCGTCGCTGGACTCCCGCACCATCAACCTCGACCAGACCGCCGGCTTCAACACCGCCTTCACCGCGTTCGCCGCCGAGTGCGTCAAGAAGAAGGACTGCCCGCTCGGCACCAAGAGCGCCGAGGACGCCGGCCGACAGCTCTCCGCCCTCTTCAAGAAGCTGGACGCCCACCCGGCCGAGACCGGCCAGGACCGCAAGCTCACCGAGTCCCTCGCCACCACGGGCGTGATCGCCGCGATGTACGACCAGGGGACCTGGCCGCTGCTGCGCGCGTCCCTCGCCCAGGCCAAGGCCGGCGACGGCCGCGGGCTGCTGGCCCTCTCCGACAGCTACTACGAGCGCAACGCCTCGGGCCACTACGCCAACCAGATGTACGCCAACCCGGCCGTCAACTGCCTCGACCTCCCGCCGGCCTTCACCGGCGCCGACCAGGTCCACGCCGCCCTGCCCGCCTTCCGCAAGGCATCCCCGGTCTTCGGCGACAACTTCGCCTGGTCCGCCCTGAGCTGCGCGTACTGGCCGGTCAAGTCCAGCGGCCAGACCCACCGCATCGAGGCCAAGGGCGCCGACCCGATCGTCGTCGTCGGCACCACCCGCGACCCGGCCACCCCGTACACCTGGGCCAAGGGCCTGTCCGCCCAGCTCTCCAGCGCCACCCTCCTCACCTACGTCGGCGACGGCCACACCGCCTACGGCCGCGGCAGCGACTGCGTCGACACCGCCGTCAACACCTACCTCCTCGAAGGCACCCCGCCCGCCAAGAACAAACGCTGCACGTGACCCGCCCCACACCAGCCTGACCCTCGCCCGAACCGAGTACAGAGCACCCCTCGCTCCTGTGTAGACTGGGCCGCGCACCACGCCGCCTTAGCTCAGTTGGCCAGAGCAACGCACTCGTAATGCGTAGGTCTCGGGTTCGAATCCCGAAGGCGGCTCAGGGAAACCCCAGGTCACATACCCTGTGACCTGGGGTTTGTGCTTTTCGGGAGGGATCGCTGTGTGGCGATGGGTCCCCACTTCTGGGGCGCCTTCTGGGGCGTCGTGATCGCCGCCGGCGGGCGGCCGGTGAACAGGTGTGCAGCGAAGCGTGCGGCGGACGTGCGGCGAGCGTCCAGGGCGGTGGGCGGGCGGGTGATTGCCGTTGGGTGGCGAGTGGGCGGTCCCGGAGTGCGTCCACGGGGCATCAAAGGCGTGTGGTTGAAGCGCTCTTAGGGGGGCCCGTGGAACGGGGGGCGCTGGTTTCCGGTTCATGGAGTCGTCACTCGGCATGGAGCGCGTCAGGTCGGACGAACTCCGTTGTCGGGCCGGTGAGTTGGCCCCGGCGCTTACCGGTGTGGCCCCTGGGGGGCGACGGCGACGAACTCGTCGTCGTGGTCGGGGCGGCCGCGACGGCCCCGGGCGCTCGCGGGGCGAACGAGACCTTGCTAGCATCAAAAGAACTGGCTCGATGCAGCCCAGGAATGTATGACCTGGGCGAATACTTCGTGTGCGGGGAGAGACCGCGCGGGCCTCGGATGGGGAGAGCGGGGATTTTTGCCAGATCGCGACGAATTCCCCTCGCGTTTGTGATGCCCAGTCAGCGCAGCCATCCGCGGGCCATCGTCACGAGGGCGTCGCACCCCAGGAATCGCCTCACTGAACACAGCAGCCGGTAGGACGACCATGACTGAGTTGGACACCATCACACATGCATCCGATCCCGCGGTGCAGCGGATCATCGATGTCACCAAGTCCTCGCGATCCAACATAAAGACAACGTTGATCGAGGACACCGAGACCCTCATGCAGTCCATCTCGGCCGGAGTGCAGTTCATCGAGGTCTACGGTAGCGACAGCACTCCTTTTTCAGCCGAGTTGCTGGCTCTGTGCAGGCGGCAGAACATCGCGGTCCGCCTCATCGACTCGTCGATCGTCAATCAGTTGTTCAAGGGGGACCGGAAGCCCAAGACGTTCGGCATCGCCCGCGTTCCTCGCCCGGCCAAGTTCAGTGATATCGCAGACCTCAGCGGGGACGTCGTCGTTCTCGACGGGGTGAAGATCGTCGGGAACATCGGCGCGATAGTGCGCACGTCGCTCGCGCTCGGAGCGTCGGGGATCATCCTGGTCGACAGCGATATCACCAGCATCGCGGACCGGCGTCTGCAAAGGGCCAGTCGAGGTTACGTCTTCTCGCTTCCCGTCGTCCTCTCCGGTCGCGAGGAGGCCATCGCCTTCATTCGGGACAGCGGTATGCGGCTGACGACGCTCACCGCAAGCGGCAAGCTTTCCGTGAAGGACCTCGGGGACATTCCCGATCGGCTGGCCTTGTTGTTCGGCAGCGAGAAGGAAGGGCCTTCCGAGCTGTTCGAGAAAGCAGCTTCCGCCTCGGTTTCGATTCCCATGATCAGCGCGACCGAGTCCCTCAATGTCTCCGTCTCGCTCGGTATCGCGCTGCACGAGAGGATCGACAGGAATCTCGCGGCCCACCGATGAGCGCCTAGGTTCTCTGGGACATTCGGTTCCTCGACCTCGATTCGTCGGTGGTGACCACCTCGTAGAGCAGTGATCACCACCGACGTATCGAGGTCGACGGGTTTTTCCGCCAGGTCGAAGCCGACGGTGTCAGGAACGGTTACGCCGATTCACCGACAGGGTCCGTGGTGGACGCCTCCTCGAAGGCGCGGCCGATGCCCGCGAACGACTCGATCACGCTGTCGCCTTCCGCGATCGCCTCGACCGCGAAGACGCTCGTGGACGTCGGCGGGTAGCCGATGATGTCGATCGCCCGGCTGACCGACAGCGGGTTCTGCATGTTGACGCCGTCCCAGAGGTACACCGCCCCCCAGTAGCCCCTCTCGGCGTCCGCGAACCAGGTCTTCATCCGCATCCCCTTGAGCGTGGAGAACGCGTCCACCGCGTAGTCACGCAGGTACTCGCGAAGGTCCTCGACCGTGGCTTTCGAGTTCTTCAGGTTCCAGAGGACGATGCTGACGTACATGCTCATACCTCCCAGGACGGCGAAGCCCAGCGCCGCAGACGGTACGGCGCCCACCAGACGCCGGCGCCGATCCGGATGGCCAGGTGATGCTTCTCGAACGCCGACATCGCCGCGGCCGGCACGGAGTCCGCTCCGCGGTCGGCCGCCAGCGACTCGACCGCGGAGACATAGGCGGCGTCCGAGACCGTGAGCCGGCGCAGACCGGCGTGGCGCCGGTCCCGGATCTGCAGGAACCCGGGACCGCGACGGAAGAAGCACCTGCCCACGTGGTACCTCGCCCGCCATATCTTCAGTGCCTCGGCGCCGCGCGGCCCCTCCAGGTCCGACGGGGGGAAGAGGTGGCTGAACACCCACCACTCGGGACCGTCCGGCACCGTCAGCTGTGCCCGCCAGTCCACTTCCACGCCGTAGCTGGTGAGATCGCGGATGAAGGAGAGCGCGGGGATGACGTGCTCCGTCCCGACTCGTCCACCGAGATCGACGACGGGCTCGATCGACACGAACCGCGCGCCGGACTCGTGGACCCGGCGCGCCTCGTCCGCGACGTCCCCGCCCAGCACGCGGTCGCCGAGGTGCATGTGCGGCAACGCGCGTACCGTCGGCTCACCGTGGCGCCACATGCTGAACCGGACGTCGAACCCGTTGTCGGGAACGGTCGCGGCATCGTTCATCGTCGGCATGGCAGTCTTGCCTCTCACACTGCTACGGACTCGGGGGACGGGCGGTCGGCCTCCGACCGCGCCGCCAGTCCCTGGCCCACCCGGATCTGCATGAACCTCTGGTTGCGGTCCTTGGTGACGACGTGGATCAGGCGGCCGTCGTCCGTGAAGAGCAGACCCAGCTCCATCCACCGGTCGATCACGGCGCCGACGTCCGTCTGCCCGAACCGCTTCGCGCACTCGCGCTCCAGGTACGGGAGCGACCTCGGCTGGTCGAGCAGTCGGAAGAGCGCGATCTCGACGTCGGTGGTGAGCTGGACGACGTCCCAGTCGAAGCCCGGCCGGGTGTTGGTGAGCGTGATGCTCTCCTCGGTCTCGAAGTACGACAGTTGGCTGTGCCAGTGCGCGTCGCGCCATGTGTCCATGGCGGCGCGCAGTTTCCACGCCATGTCGTTCCCGATGCCTTGGTGCGTCGCTTTGAAGATGTACGCGATGTCGAACAGTTCCTTCTCGGGAAGGTCGTAGGTGAGTCCGTACTGAGGGGCCGCCCACCGCTCGTGGAAGCCGAGCGAGGGGTTCTCGAAGTACGGAGCGAAGCGCTGGACCGCGAGCCGGTCGTCGCCGCCGGCCGGCTCCAGGTGGTGCAGCGCGGGGAACTGCTCGATGACCTTGGCGTAGTCCTCGTCGGTCTCCCCGGGGAAGCCGTAGAGGTAGGCCCATGCGACGGTCAGGCCCAGCGACTCGGCGTCCCGGAGCACGCGCACGTTCAGGCAGCCGGAGACGCCCTTGTCCATGAGCTTGAGCACCTTGCTGTTCAGGCTCTCGATCCCGGGCTGGACGCAGACCACGCCGGCCTTCGAGATGACCTCGAGTTGCTCGTAGCGCAGATTGGCCTTGATCTCGTACATCAGCCGCAGGTCGATCTCGGCCTCGGCGAGCGCGGGAAGCATCGAGTCCAGGTAGGCCATGTCCAGGATGTTGTCCACGAGCATCACGTCGAGGATCCGGTGGCGCCTGGCGAGCGTCACGAGGTCGTCGATGAACTGGTCGGGCCGCTTGCTGCGGAACATCATGCTGGCGCCATTCAGGCCGCAGAAGGTGCAGTGGTGCTTCTCGCCCCACCAGCAGCCGCGGGAACTCTCGAGGATCAGCCTGGGCTCCAGCCAGAACCGGGCGTGTGACTTCGTGAACTGCTCGACGTATTCGTCGTAGTGAGGCAGCACCATCGCGGCGGGTGGCAGTGGCTTGGTGCTCACCGCGTTGTGCACCGAGGATCCGCTCTCGTCCCGCCAGCACAGCCCCGGTACGGTCTCGAAGGCCGCCTCGTCCGCGGTCAGCGAGCGCAGCAGCCCCGGCCAGGCCAGCTCGCCCTCGCCGCGGACCACGTAGTCGACGAAGTCGAAGTTGCGGTGCAGCGCCTCGCCCATCGACCCTTCGCAGTTGGCGCCGCCGAACACGGTCACCGTACGGGGCGAGAGTTCCTTGACCCGCCGGGCGACCGCCATCGATGCGGTGAGGGTCTGGAACGTGGTCGTGAAGCCGACGATATCGGGTTCGCCGGCGACGATCCGGCGGGCGAGTTCGTCGGTGAACTCCTCGACGTGTTCGTGCAGCCAGAGCGTGGTCTGCATCTGGTTTTCCTCGGTCGTGCCGTGCGCCAGCTCCTGTCCGTGCACGGTCTCCGACCGCGGGCCGAACTGCTCCAGGAACTCCGGCACCTTCCACTTCGGATCGTGATAGAGGGCCGAGGAGAACACCCAGTCCCCGGTCCCGATGTAGCAGCTTTCGAGGTCGTAGTAGCGGTAGTCCTCGTAATTGAAGTCGGGGCGGCGAGAGGTGATCCAGTCGACGAAGTCGAGGTTGCCGTACACCACGTCGACCTGGGCGTCGGGAAACTCCTTGAGGGTGAGGCTCTTGAGCAGGCCGAGAGCCACCGACGGAAACCCGATCGGACTCCACGGAACATTGACGAGCGTAATGCGCATGATTCTCCCCCCGCTAATTCCTAGATCTGCTTGACAATTTCTTCACCGGATTCATGGTGCGCCTGATCCCGGCGGCCCGTGGTGACAGGCTGCCGATTCGCGATCTCCCGGGCGACGGCGTCGAGTCCCTGCGCCAACTCCTCGGTGGTCCTTCCCGAAACTTCCTCGTTGGCGCGCGCGAGGAGATAGCAGAACAGGAACCGTTCGGCCAGGCTGAACCCCATCGTGTGGAGGCAGCTGTACAGCAGGCTCGCCTGAATTCGGTACGCCAGGAAATCCGGGCTCCGATGCAGCAGATCCGACATTTCCGCAGACAGCTTCTTCGCGTGGAAGCTGCTGGGCGGCAGGTGATCGTCGGGGTGCTCGTGGAAGTCGTCGAGGGTGCGGCCGAAATGGGCGATGCGGCCGGCGCGGCACTCCTCGCGCAATGCTCCGAAGTGTTGCCGTACGACATCCACCCAGGCGCGTGCCGGCTCGTCATCGAGGGCGGGCACCGGTGACGCCGCCCAGCTACGGATGGATTCCCGGACATGTGTGCCGAGTTTGTCGTAGTACGCCGCGCAGCGACGCTCGAAGGAATCGGGGTCCTTGGCCAGCGCGTTCTTGGCGCCCTCGTAGTGCGAGCGATAGCTGAGCATGCGCAGACTGAGCAGCTCGTCGAAGCCGCGGGAGGACAGCCGTCGCTGTTCGGACTCCAGCACGGTGGCGCCCGCGTTCGCGACCATCAGGTTCAGCGCCAGCAGGTACGCCTTCGTGGTGTCGTCGCCGATCGCCGACACGCTCCGGGAGAGGAGGGGCGCCACGGCGCGGTAGAGGCTCTTGGCCGCGGCGTCGAACCCGTCCCCGCCGATCCCGGAGTTCCACAACGGTGAGGGGATCTCCTCGAAGGGGAGCTCCGCCACGGTCGGCCGCAAGTCGTGGGCGTCCGCCGCGCGTTGGAGCCGGTCACGCGCCTCGTCGGCCGTGGCCGTGTCCGACTGGAGGCTGACCTGGAGGCAGTCGCGCCCACTCGCCCGGTCCCAGGTGCGCACGAAGTAGTAGTCACCGGGCCAGGCCGGCTGCTCCGGCCCGAACAGGTCGGTGAGGAAACCGCGGATGCTCCGCGTCACCGTCGCGCCACCCTCGTCGAGGGGGATCGTCACAAAGACGTGCACACGAACCTCCACAGTCACGATGCGCCTTGCCGAGGAGAATCAAAGGCCCCCGGTGCGTCGCTGCCGGCGGGCGCGCACTGGTCCGACAGTGCCCGGCGGCAGCGACCTTCCCAGCCGCCGGTCAGGACGACGAGGACGTCGAGCTGCACGAGCCGGCGCAGCCCACGCACGACGCCGCCATGACCTGCGACAGCTCCTCTTCGCTGTGGCCCAGATCGTCAATCAGATCCGAGATCTCCAGCGCGTTCAGGTCGAGCTCCTGCATGGAATCCACGGAATTACCCCCCTTCCTGTACCCGGAAAGGTCGCCGCCGTCGGGCGCGCACTCGTCGAATGGCGCCCGACGGCAGCGGCATTTCTAGCTGCCGGTCAGGACGACGAAGACGAACACGAACTGGTCGTGCAGCCGGTGGTCGTGGTCGACGCTGCCATAGCCTGCGACAGCGTCTCATCACTGTAGTTCGAATCCTCAATCAGATCCGAGATCTCCAGCGCGTTGAGGTCCAGCTCCTGCGTGGAATCCATTCGAAATCACCTCCTTTCCTTTATTCGGAAAGGCGACTGCCGGCGGGCGCGTATTTCAGTGCCCGGTGGCAGCGACCCGTCTAGGTGCCAGGTCAGGACGACGAAGACGAACACGAACTGGTCGTGCAGCCGGTGGTCGTGGTCGACGCTGCCATGGCCTGCGACAGCGTCTCATCACTGTAGTTCGAATCCTCAATCAGATCCGAGATCTCCAGCGCGTTCAGGTCGAGCTCCTGCGTGGAATCCACTTGGAATCACCCCCCTCCGCGACTAGATTTTCACCGTACCAGAATAGGACGGTCGTATGGGAAGACCCTTTCAGGAAAAAGATTGCTTTCATTCGGCCCGACGGCAAACGAAAGCCCATGCTGCGTCACGCCGCCTCCATTTCCGCCAGGGAACGACGGATGACATAGGCCAGAAACGCCTCGGCAACCGGAAGGATCCCGAGGCGGTTGTTGGTGGTGTGAATGTAGTTGGCCAGGCAGTGGGCATACGGCGTTTCTTCGAGGACGAGTTCCGCGAGGTCATCGCCCGCCGAGGTGACCTGTGCAGCCTGGGTGGACTTCAAAGCTCTGGCATAGGTCTCGTGGAAAACGTCGGTGACCCCGTCCCGCCAGACCGCACTGCACAGGCTCGTCACCCTGCTTCGCGTCTTCTCGTACATCCCGGCCCACTTCTCGTCATAGCCGGGCGGCACCCATCTTCGCCAGTCCTCCTCGTAACGGCTGAGGAAGTCCTGGCTCTGCTCCGGGTCCAGCCCGGAGCCCCTGAGGGACATGGCCATGACGCGCATGGCCGGCCCGGCCGGCGAGGCCGCGAGTTGGCGATCCGTCAGGCCGGCGAGGAGGTCGAGGACCGCGGTCGACGTCGAGCGGAAGAGCTCTTCGGCGATGCGGAGTCCCGTGATGCCGCCGTACTTCGCGTACTCGGGTGCGTAGACGGCTGCTTCGACGGTGCCCGCTGCCCTGACCGCCACGGGCTCCGCCCCTTCGAGTGCGGCCAGGCCGGGTTGGTGGGAGGACTGCTGTGCGTACTCGGCGGTCTGCTCGGCGTCGAGGGCCGGCATCGCCGCGACCAGCCTGCCGCGTACCGACTCGACGGTCTCCTCCGAAGCCTCGTGGAGCCGCACTCTGATGTGCGGACCGCCCTGCCAGTACCGCAGGTACCAGAAGCGGTTCCGGATCCCGGCCTCGCGCACGACGGGGTGGAGCACATCCCGCAGGAAGCCGGGCTGCAGCGACATCGGCAGATGGATGTGGAGCGGCGACCACTCACCGGTCCGCTCAGTCTCGGTAGAGCTCAACGAAAAACTCCTCTGCTGCCGCCGGCCCGGAACCGCCGTACTCGTCGGGGGCCGGTACGCACTCTCGAATGGACGCGTAGACGTCGTCCCGCGTCAGCGCGGACTTCGCGAAGCTCCGCACCAGGTACGGGTTGCGGAAGTCGACGTACATGGGCTTGTGGACACTGGCCCGCGTCAGATGTCTGAAATCGGACCAGTCCCTCGGGATCTCCTCCACCTGCCCGGACAGCAGGTTGTACTCGTCCAGACGCTGCGTCAGTACGAACGCGTGCTGGGGCAGACCCCGTTCGCGGCGCCACTGGTCGAATCGGAGCAGTGCCGGGTAGGAGTCCTTGCTCAGCTCGACCAGTTCGGGGATGTCGCGTGCGGGCACCGTCCAGGTGCGCCGGCTGGCGACGACCTCACCGACCACCAGCCGCGGCGAGGATCCGGGGTACCCGCGATGCCCCATCGCCCGGCCGATGTCGTCCATCGGCGCGTAGTTGTACCGGATCGTCGGACTCAGGACTTCCAACAGGTTGTAGAGGACCGGAACCACGATGGGGAGCATGAAGTTCATGGGGGCCAGGTGAACCTGCTCGTCGAGCTCGGGGTCCCAGAGGAGCACACCGCGGTTGGCGTGATCGATCCGGATCGCGAGCCTGTCGAGGCTGTAGGCCCTCATCTCCGGTGAGGTGGGCCAGGTGCCGGGGTAGTTCAGCACCCGGTCGGTGAGCGGCGGGTGCAGGTTGAAGTTGAGGCCGGCGACCATGTTCAGGTCCACCTGCCCCGGGAATGCCTTCCGGAGGTGTTCCCGGACGGCGGTCCGAAGCGTCCAGTCGTCGGCGGCGGATCCCTGTACGAACGAGCTGAAGCGTGAGAAGTAGACGCCGTATCCGGTCAGGACGCCGTTCACCACGACGTCCGGCGACGGTGTGCCGCCCGCGAACTGGACGCGGAAGGTGATCGAGTCCGGGTCGACGCAGTCCTCCACTCCCGCGCACGCGGCCTTGAGTGCCTCGGGCGTCATCCGGACGACGCCGTCCTCGGGCACGAGCTGTTCGCCGATGTCGCGCAGGGCCTGGGCGCGCTGTGCGACGAAGACCTCGGCCGCGGCGGATTCATGTCCCCAGAACACCGCGTCCTGCTCGCTCTCGGACAGCGATACGAGCCTGTCGAAGAACGTCAGGAACGGCACGGTCTCGCGGTCGCCGTACGTGGTGGCCGCGAAGTGGTACATCCCCAACCGCTTCGTGTGGCCGTAGTCGAGCAGCGACGACAGCCGCCACAGGCTCTCCAGCGCGGGGACGCTCGCGGCCACGGCGTCCTGGCTCCAGGTCGCGGGCCGATCGGGCGTCCAGAGGTCCTCGTAGACCGGTGCCCGGGAGATCTCCGCGGGGGGCGGGTCCATCTTGCAGACCTCGGCGATGTCGGTGAGCGCATGCTCCGCGGCCTTCAGCAGCAGCCCGCGCTTCTCCGCAGGCGCGTCGGAGAGCTCCGTCTCCACTTCGCGGAGGGTGTCGAGATGACCGCTCAGGACGGATACGGGCCGGGTCGTGCCGGTGCGCAGGACGCCGGCGACCTTCTCGGAATACTCGGGGTCCTGCTCGTCGAAGCCGGGGCTGACGTACAGCAACTCGATCCGCATCATGGCCCGCAGGGCCTTCCTGCTGGTCGCGTCGCTGCCGGTCAACACGGTCAGCGCACGGAGCACCTCCGGCACCGACGCCGTGCCGGAGGCCAGGACGGTCAGGAGGCAGTCGACGACCTTGTCGCGCTTGAGCCGGACGACCGACTCCGAGAGGCCGTACTCGGAGGAGTCGGGTACGAGGCCGATGAACTCGATCTTCTTGTCGTCCACGCGCAGGGACGAGTTCAGCAGCACCTTGCAGAGGTCGATGCCACCGTCGGCCCGTCGCAATCCGGCGGCCAGCCAGTTCACCAGCACCCGGTTCAGCGTCGACGTCGAGTACGCGCGGGACTCCGGCACGGCGGTGCCGACCTCGGGCAGGTCCGGTGGGAAGGCTCCGACCTCGGTGAACCGGCCGAAGGGAGACGGCTTCAGCGCGGCGCGGTAGGCGAAGTTCACCAGCGAGGACTCCAGAACCCGGGATCGGCTCGGCTTGACCGAACCCATTTCGCCCGAGGTGTACCGGCGCAGGCTCTCGTAGAGCTGCTCGCCCGAGAGCTGGATGCTCCTCGCCATCGAGTCGTGTTCGAGGATGCGGGCGAAACCGGCGCGCGCCGATCGCATCCTGTCCTCGAACAGCGTCCGCGCCTCGTCCTCGCACCGTCGTGTCCGCTGCACGAGGTCGGACCACTCCCGCACCCCGGCGAGCGTGTCCGCGTCGAGGTGCGGTTCCACGACGCCGAGCCGCCGAGCCGCCGGCTCGGCACGCTGGTTGTAGATGTCACGGCGCAGCCGGACGAGCTCGGATCGCACCGACGCATCCACGTGCGGTACGCATCCGGCCAGCCGGTCGGACACGTCGCCCGCCCGCCGTGCACAGTCCTCCCGGAGGCGGCGGCTCTCCTCGATCCGGGCCCATGGCTCGTCGAACCGGAGGTCCTCCAGTCCGGCCACAGGCAGTCGACTACGCCGGAACAGGACGTAGGGGCTGACCCTCGCCGTGGGCCCGGCCGGGGACTGTGAAGGCTCATCCGATCGCACGAAAGATACTCCTCGTCTTACCAGCGGGCTAGGCAAAGGGGTGGGGCGGAACGTCCGCCGGGGTCATGTCGTCGGGCAACTGGGAGGCATGGGGGAGCGATCCACCGTGGAGTCGCGGCAGCCCCTCAAGACGGCGAGTGGCCTGCCCGAACGTCATCGGCACGCATCCGGGGACGAAGCTGCGCGTACAGACCAGTCCGCGCCAGCGCAGCTCCGGCGTGGTGACATCGGCCGCGTACGCGTGCGTGCCGGTGGCCTCGATCTGTGCCCGCACGTGGTCGAGATCCTTGTCGAGGGAGTCGAACTCCGGGGCCGCCGCGGCCGCCGCGGTGAGTGGGATTTCGGGCCTGTCCGGTGTCGTCAGGAACGCGAACCACTCCCGGGACGAAGGCAGGGCGCCGAGCAGACTGTGGTCGTCCATGTCGACCAGCGAGTCGAAGTCCTCCGCAAGCCGCTGCCTGTGCACCGGGTCGTCGTCGAACGCATGGCGCAAGGACGCCACGCGCGCGGACACCTCGAAGATGGCCGACTCGGCCGCCGCCCGCGGGTACAGGCTGGCCGCGGTCGACACGAGAGTGCAGGGACCGGAGTCCGCGTCGCGCTGGGCGAGCGCCAGCACGACCGGGATGTCGATGTCCAGCGTCGCCCAGAAAAGGCGGACGCGAAACCCCGTCACCACCTCGACGCGGTCCATCAGCTCCCTGATGTCGCCGTCGGCCGGCCCCAACGTGAGTTCGGGCAGGAGCAGTTTGCGGTACCAGGTGAGCAGGAACGCGTCCCGTTCCACGATCTCGAACAGTCCGTGCAGAGTCGCTTCCTCGTGACTCTGGCCCAGCGCGAAACCGTTCGACGTGTCGTAGAAGAACGGCTTCCGGGCTCCGGCGCGGCGCACCCACGAGAGCGCCACTTCCGGCAGGTACCGGGCAGGGCCGTCGCCGAGCGGTGTGACCGGGACCCATTCCACCGATTCGGCCGCGCCCAAGGGCGACCAGAGAAAGCCGTCGCGCGCGTACTGGTCGGCGGAGTGACATCCGAGGGTGCGGGGATCGATGCCCTGTGTCCCCAGCTCCGCGAGCGAGGCCCGCACGATGCCGTCGGCCGGCTGGTGACAGAAGCCGGTGTGCCGCTCCAGGCCCTCCAGCACCGCGGTCGTCCTGCTCTTGGCGAAGCTGCGGGTGCGCCCGACCCCGGGCTCCAGCATGCCGTTGCCCAGTGGCAGGCCCACCTGCGCCTGGGGCAGGGGGCCGTCCAGGTCGACGAGTGGCTCCCGGAACAGCGCGTGCGGTCCCAGGTAGTCGGCCGTGAGCGTCGGCGGCAGCGGACGTCGGGCCCGGAGCGCCCCGTCGGACTTCTCCAGCAGCTCGGGCGCGGAGCCGAAGGCGATCGTGGTCGTGGCCGTCGCGGGCCGACGCGCCGGGCAGCCTGTTCTCGGAGGTACGTGTCCTTGTCGCACGGTGCCGCCGGCCCGGTCGACCGTGGCGAGCGTGCCGCCGGCGGAGGGCGCTCGGAGGAGCTGGGCCGCGAGCCGGGTGACGGTCGCGCGCGATGCCGGACCGAGCTGCTGCCAGAGCGCGTGGCTGCGCGCGGCTCCCGCGGAATCGCTCCCGGACACCTCCCCGAACGACAGCTCGGCGGCTTCCACGTTCCTGCTGAGGAACCATGCCAGGCACCGGGGGCAGCCGCCGTCGCGCTCGTGTGCCAGGTCGTAGACCAGGACGTGGACGCTGCCGCACCAGAACAACACCGCCAGGCCGCGCCCCGACCCGCTTCCGTCGGCGTGTATCCGGGTGGGGTCGGTCAGCGGCCCCAGGAGCACCTCCGCCGGCTCCGGTGCGCCGGCATCGGCCGACAGGGCGGAGACCAGGTCGGCAGCCGGTGCGGCAGCCTGCTGCTGGGCACTCATATGACCTCCACCAGTCGGACCCTGCCGCGAGCGAACGGAACCGCTCGCGTGGTGACCTCGGCACACTCCGGTCGGGCGATGTGCCGCCACACCTCCGGCCAGGTGAGGAAGTGCGGGTTGAGCGGAACCAGGGCGCCGTCGTCGTTGACCAGCCCGAGCAGCGCCATGCAGACCGCTTCCGCGTAACAGGCGCCCGCGCCCTGCACGACCGGCTGGCCGGCGGTACGACCGGTGACCCGGTGGATGCCGTTCGGCAGCCGGGTACCGGTCCACTCCCATGGCTCCCCACCACGGCTGCGGACGACCGTCCGCTGGACGTACCGGCTGAATCCGGCGCACTCGCCGTGCCCCAGGTCGTCATCGGATAGGCGCACCCAGGCGGCAGGGTCCGGAGGCTGTGCCAACGACCACTTCAGCAGGGCGCGGTAGACCGCCTCGTCCAGCGACCATCCGGCGCCCACCGCGGGCTGCCCGAACAATTCGAGTGCGTTGAGCGCCGCCTGATAGATCGCCTCCCGGGGCGACAAGGTGGCGGTGGTGAGCTCATGGACCCGGCACTCGCCGGCCAGCCCGACGAGTGCCGTGGCCCTGGCCTGTCCGAAGGGGACCTGCGACAGATCGCCGCCGTCCAAGTAACGGAAGGGGCCGGCGAATTCGTCGGTCCAGCCGCGCAGGGTGTCGACGATCCGCTCGTGGACGTCGTCCAGTCGGCCGTCGTCCTCGGGGCCGACGATGTTTCTGCGGACCAGCGTCTCGGCCGCGTCGTCGCGCGCACCACCGGTGACCGAGGGCGCCACCGCCCGGTGGCACCGGCACCCCGCCGCCGACCACGCCGGATGTTCCTTCACCGTCGGCGGGTTCGTGTCGAGGGGCATGGACACCGCCGCTGCCGCGTGCCCGCCGAGTCCGGCGCCGCGCAGGTGGATCGCGTGGATCAGCGCCGCCGTGGTGGCGTCGTCCGACGCCGTGGACGCCGTGGACGCCGTGGACGCGGTGTCGACCGGAGCGGCCGACGGTGCCGTGCGCCCGTATCGGCACAGGCACTCCCAGCAGCCGGTCGCCGTGTCGTCGGACCAGAGGATCCAGCGGCGCCCGCGGACCTCGCCCACGACGCCGTGCGGAACACCGCGTTCGAGCAGTGCGTCCTGGAGCCGCACGGTGCGCTCGTACGAAAGGCCGTCCGCGTCGACGACGACCAGTCCGGCGTTCTCCCACCGCGCCACCGGTTCCTCGGCCGAGACCGCGTGAAACGCGGTCCGCAGGCCGAACAGGGGTGCCGCGTCGAGCAGTTGGCGCAACCGGTCGAGCCACTCGGGGCGACCGTAGAGGTGGAGGGTGGTGGCGAGGAGGCGGTCCAGTGCGCGCTCCGGTGCGTCCGTCAGCTGCGACAGGTACGGGATCAGCCACTCCGACGCCGGCCCTTTGGCCGCGGCCTGCTGCGACATCGGGGCGTCCAGGACGGTCACGCACCGACGCGCCACCAACGCGTCGAGCACGCGCGACACCGCCGGGCGCGACCCGGCCGGGAACTCGTCCACCACTTCACGCCCGGTACGACTGCCGTCCGACCGGCTCAGCAACGTCGAGACGACCTGGAAGGCGGACGCGCCCCGCACGGTGAACGAAGAGGCACCGACTCCGATCCAGGCACCCTGCTTCGTCCGCAGCGTCGAGACATCGGGCCGGGCGAGAAGGACGCCGGTGGCCGATGCAGGACCCCCAGAGGACATCGAATCACTCACTTTCGTGGCGCAGCGATCAAGACACCGGGTGGGCATAGGTGGCGGCAAGCAGCGGGTGCCTTGTCACACCGTCGCTCTGGATCAGGTTCCGGACGGCCGCGCCGATGAAGCCACCGAAAACGGTGCCGGCGAGCCGGTGGGACTGGCAGCGAAGATGGAAGTCGTAGAGCGCCATGGAGGCGCGTACCGCGCACAGGCGGAATCCGTGCGCTCCCGCCCACGAGTCCGCGGCGTCGAGATTCCCGCAGACGGTGACGATCCCGGCCGCGTCGGCGAACTCCCGCTGGATGCCGAGCAGTTCGGGATCGCCGATGGCCGAGGCCGGGGCGAGGAACGACGCCTCCCGCGCGGTGACCCGGTACACCCCGGCCGGCTCGCCCTCGCTGCGCAGCGCGAAGACGAACGCCTCCAGCGGGCCCATGTCGTCGTCGAGCGCCCAGTCGCCGGCATCGCGTGACAACGCCTCGCGCACCAACCCCAGGATCAGGTCCGTGCGCACGGGCGCGTCCCCGTACCGCAGGGACGACCGGCGCGCCTGCAGTGTGTCGTGCAGATCGAAGGGGTCGCCGGAACCGGTCGCCCGCTCGTCGATGTCGACGGGCACGGCATCCGCGAACGGCATCGGCGACCGGTCCGCCGCGAGGCCGTCGCTCGTGGGGGTCCGCTCGGCGAAGGCTTCGAGCAGCGGCTCCATCATGGAGGAGTCGGTTCGCATGGTTCAGCCCACCTCCATGACGGCCGTGATGGGTTCTTCGGCGGGGGAGAGGCCCAGGTACGCGCTCAGGGCGCGGTCGTCCCAGTCCGTGGCCAGTGAGTAGGCCAGGTTCAGCCGGTCGGCGACCTTCCGGGCGGCGGACAGGGCGACGCCGCCGTCGCAGAAGGAGATCCGAAGCCCGAACGTGCCGTACTTGGCACCCATCTTCTTGAGGTTGGCGGTGACGACCAGCAGCAGCGGCCGCTCGCCCGGTAGTGCCTTGCCGGTGAGCCGGGCGAGGTCGTGGTCCCGTTCGCGGTACGCGTACCCGCCCACGGGCAGCACGGACGCGTCGCGACTCACCACGTAGGCGGTCGCGGAGCCGATGTTGCCGCCGGCCGCGGTCCACCGCTGCACCCAGCCGTCGTCCCGCGTGCGGATGCCGAAGGCGACCGCGAGCATGAGGGCGACCTCGGGCCGGCCGACGGCGGCGCGGTCGGCCGTGGGCGACGGTGCTCCTGCCAGCCTCGACACGTCCGCTCCGGGCAGCGCCACCCGCGGGCAACTGGGCCAGTCGCGGAACTGCCACTGGAGGTTCATGTTCTTCGAATGGAAGTGGGCCAGATGCCCGTTGGTGTCCAGGAACTTGCGTACCGGCAGGGCGATCGAGGCTTCGTAGACCGCGCTGGGCGGCGGTGCGGACGCCGTGGTGCCCTTGCTGAACGAGCAGGTGGGACACCCGGGGCGGGTGGCACTCGGCCGGTAGCGCGTCGACAGGGTGGTCAGGTCGATGACGCCGGCGTCGAGCGGCAGGTAGGTCCGGATCGAACGGGAGGAGAGCGCGAGGAGGTGGTGGGCGACGATGCCCGCGACGAGGTCGTGCGCCTGCTGCGGCGGATCGTCCGGCAGATCGTCCCCCTCGCCCGCGACGCCGCATTCGAGGCACGGTGTGAACGCGGGGTCCACGTACGGGCCCAGGGTCATCGAGGCGCCGTCGGCACGCACGCGCAACAGGGACCGTCGCTCCAGCCAACATCGGTTCCGCAGCTCGGCGAGCTCCGGCCGGGACCGCCGGGTCTCGAAGAAGACGACGAGGGCGTCGTCGGTGATCGGCAGTTCGTCGAGGTCGCCGACCACCTCGCACACGCCGTCCAGACAGCGTGCCGTGGCGTCCGCCAGGACGCTGTCCCCCGCCAGGTGAACGGTGGCGCGATCGAGCCGCGCCGCGGCGTCGGTCCAGGACGGGTTCACCCCGGTGGAGTTGCCGAGTCGGGACAGCAGGCAGGCGAGCTCGGGCGCCACCGTCGGGGTGTCGCCGGGCCGGGCACCCTCCTCCAAGGCACCCGACGCCCAGAGCAGGGCCAGGGACTTGAGGACGATCGCCTCGTCGAGATGCACCGCGGCGGCGATGCCGGCATGCGTGGTGCTGCCGTCACAGGCGGCGACCAGGCGGCCGAGGTCCTCGCGCGCGAACCTCCCGGTGAACACCTGCCGCTTGTCCGCGCCGTCGAGCATCAAGGCGTCGTCGACCTGACGGAGCCGAACGCCCCTGCGGAGAACGGGGCGTTCCGGGACGGCGATCTGCTTGTCCCGACCGGCGGCCCGCCCAAGGGTCTCGGCCTTCAGCTCCACACCCATCGATTGCGCTCCTTCCCCCATGACGAAGAGGTCGTGACCACTCAGACAAGACCCGCCAGCGCGTCGAGCCCCGTGCGCCGATCGGCCCATCGGGCGCTGCACCGCGGGCAGCGGTCCACGGCGACCGTCGACGCCGTCGACGTCACGCCCGTGACCAGGTCGAACTTCCGTACCGTGCCGCCGAGTCCGTCCGGTCCGCCGCGCAGCTCGGCCCTGGCCAGCGTCAGCAGACCGTGAGCGATCGCGAGGTGCATCCGGCCGAAGCCCTCGGGCAGGTCCCGGGTCGCCTCGGCCACGCGATCGGTCCGCGCGGGATCCTGGTGCTGCTCGGCGCGTCGCAGGTGGCAGGAGTAGCAGGCGGTGGCCCCGGGGATCACGGCCGGTCCGCACACGATCCGGGTGGGATGCAGTTCGACCCCGACCGTCGGGACGCCCCGCTCGAACCCGAACCGGTCGAGCGCGTCCCGCAGTTCCTCGTCCCGCCCGGAGTGCACGGCCACGACCATCGCGGCGCTCGACAGCCGGGCGTCGTCGGGAAGTTCACTGCCGGTCACCCGGCTCCATGCCGCCGGCCGGTACGCGTCGGCGTACTGCTCCCCGAAGGCGTCCCTCACCAGGTACAGGCAATCCACCAACTGTTCGGACAACACGTGCTGTGTCTCCTGTCCACCGGCTACGCGGCCGGCTGCGGTTCCGGATTCAGCGACAGTTCGCCGTGGCTCTCGTGGCCCATCGCCGTCGGTGCGGTGTAGAGCCGGGGCGTGCCGAGGTAGCGCTCGCTGTGGACGAACGACAGCGGCATGGCCTCGGGCACCAGCACCTTGACGGCGTGCATGCCCACCTGCCGCGCCTCGTCCGTGGTGATGTCGACGACGAGCGTTTCGGCACCCCGCGCGGCCAGTTGGGACACCGCGGTCGCCAGCGGGTCGGCCTCGGCGGACAGGTCGGGGAGCTCTTCGAGACGTCGTACGTCCCGCTCCCCTTCCAGCAGGTGCCGAAAGACGTGCCGCCGCTCGGCCGAGGCGTTGTACGCGGCCGAGCCGACCACGCTGACGGTCCCGTCCTCGGGGCGTCGCGCCGACCGGAGATCCATGCTGCCGCGCAGCGCCACACGTATGGAGGCGAGTTCGCGGTAGATCTTGCCCACGGCGCGCTGTGGATCGACGTCGCACGTCGCGCAGACGATCTGCGCCAGCTGCTCCTCGTGGGGGGAAAGCTGCACGGCGTACACCACGGGGATACCGAAGTCGGTCGTCGCGTCGAAGAGCCGGACCTCAAGGTGACGTCCGGTCCCGGTCGCATGGTGGGCGCGCACGGACGGCTCCAGGAGCTCCGGATCGACCGACAGTTGCGGCAACCGCAGGCGGTGCAACCACGCGAGCGAGAGCGCATCCCGCTCCACGACCTCGAGCAGCCCGCCGAGAACCGCGCTGCGGAGGTCGGAATGAACGGCCGCTCCCGTGGTGATGCCCCGGGTGAAGCGTTCCGACGGTGACTGCGGTGCCATGTGCAGGTACACCGCGATGGCCGGCACGAGGACGGGGCACCGTCGGGTCAGCGACCAGGCCCGAACCCACCTGATCGGGACGGCCGGGTCGTACGGGACCAGACCGCAGTCGTCACGAGCGAACTCACGCGCAGAACACCGGGGCCACCGCGTGGGCGAAACGAAGTCCTCGGTGAGTTCGTCCTCGGCGGCGACAGTGATCTCGTCGTCGTGCCAGGAGCAGATCGAGTACCGCTCCAGAGCCTCGGCGATCGAGATCAGCCTGGCCCGCTCGCCGGCCAGCGCGCTGCCGGCACCGTTGAGGTTCCCCGTGTCACCGTCGTTGCTCCAGCCCCGCATGCTGTGCAGGACCTTCGAGATGTCTCCGATGCTGGAAACACGGACGGCGAAGTCCGGATCGCCGTCGGCCACCGGAAGGGCCGTGGTGCGGGATACGAGGCCGTACGGAGAGACCAGAGAAGTTATTTGCTGTAACTCAGGCTTACTGACGTCCACAGGCTCTCCCCCGTTGAGAATCCCAGACACCGACAGCTGACCGCCGTGGGCTGATCGTTACCGAAAGGGCCCGGGGCTGTCAAGAAGTCCGCTAACGATCGATCATCTCAGTTACGTACTGTCATTCTTGCTGGTTATAAGGCTTTTTCTCGGTGTGGCGAGCTGGTGTGCCGGCACCTGTCGGAAGCTCGTGACCTGCGGGTGCGGTGGTGCCTTTGCGCTGGTCGTGCAAGACGAGGTGCGGCCCGATATCCGGTTCGCGTAACGGGAACCCGCGGCCGATGCGCCACAGGTGAGAAGGCGGTCGAAAGGGCCCGCGTGGCGGAGCCTTCGAAGAGAAGGAAGTGCGAACCTAGCCGATCACGACACTTTCTGGCACAGTCTGCTGGCACGAACCGAATCTGGCTGGTTCGCATGCCCTTCATGCTGCGTACCGGTGCGCGGAGCCCACTGCTGCGGATAGGTTCCAGCCCGAGTGGGCGTGGGGCGGATTGACAGGGGGAACGACGTGACCGACGTGACCGTAGAGAACGAGCGGCTCCGCACACTGTGGAAGCAATACGCGCCCCGCTATGACCGTGACATGGTGCGTCTCGAACGCATGCTGCTCGATGACGGGCGTGCCTGGGTTTGCGGCCAGGTCAAAGGGGAAGTCCTCGAAGTCGCCATCGGCAGCGGCCGGAATCTGGAATTCTATCCGGCCGGGATATCGGTGACCGGGCTCGACTTGAGTCCGGAAATGCTGGACCTGGCTCGGAAGCATGCCGCTGCATTGGGCCGGGAGGTCGAGTTGCGGGAAGGAGAGGCCCACGCGATGCCGCTTCCGGACGGCTCGTTCGACACGGTTGTCTGCACGCTCGGGCTGTGCAGCGTGCCCGATCACCGGGCGGTGATCGCCGACATGTATCGGGTGCTCCGTCCCGGGGGACGGTTGCTGTTGCTCGACCATGTGGGCAGTCACCATCGGTTGATCCTTTTCTGGCAACGCCTGCTGGAGAAGTCCATGCTGCGACAGTGTGGGGACCATCAGACCCGTAGGCCGTTTCCGCTGGTCAAGCAGGCCGGATTCATCATCGAGCACCAGGAGCGGCGCAAGTTGGGGGTCGTCGAGCGGGTCGCCGCACGCAAGCCCGAGGCGTAGCGGCCTCGCAGCGCCGCGCGTGGCTGACGGACAGCGGGATCTCCCCGCGCCGCATGCCGCTTTCCGGCCTTCGCTCCGCTCGACTGCCGACCTGACGGGCAGCCGACCATCCGCCTGGACATGCCATCCCGGTGGCCGTGTTCGGGAAATTCACCGGCAACTTCCCTCCGGGAACCGAGTTTTCCCCGGAACTTTGCAGCGGCGAGGACGTGCTCGCGCGCGATCGGCTCCACCAGGAAATGATCAAACACGGCCAACTGCGGGACGGTATCCCGCACCTGGTGCACATGATGAACGCGTCGATGCTCGGCTTCTTCGTCCTCGACCGGTTTGACCCGGCGGGCGCCGAGTCGACCAGCGGACGGACGGCCGATTCCTCGGTGCGTCTCGTCAAGCAATCCTTTGAACCCACGACGAAGCCCTCCGGCAGCGCCCCGCGGATGGCTTCGCAGGAGATCAGCGCGATATTCGCGGATTTACTTCCGAGCTTCCGCGAGCGGATCCATACCCACGATCTAGCAAAGGACGGCGAAACATGACTTCCGTGGCCGACACCTGGGGAATTCACGAGGCGCAGTTCTGGCTACGCGGCCAGGCGCCGGAAGCCCCGGTGCGCTACGACGCGCAGGCCGGGATCTGGTGCGTCTACGGCTATCGGGAGGTCCAGCATGTCCTGGCCAACCCCGCGACGTTCTCCTCGAACACCCAGCGCGTCGTACCCCGGGACATGTTGGACGGCATGGACGAGTTCAGCGAGGGCAACCTCATTCAGATGGATGCGCTGGAGCACAAGAAGCTCCGCGGGCTGATCAGCCATGCCTTCACCCCGAAGGTGGTGGCCGATATGGAGCCACGCATCGCCGAGCTGACCCACGAGCTACTCGACGCCGTGGCCGACGGCGACCGGATGGAATTGGTCGACGACCTGGCCTATCCGCTTCCGGTCATCGTCATCGCCGAACTGCTCGGAGTGCCGGCTTCCGACCGGGACAAGTTCCGGGAATGGGGGACCGCGCTGATGGAGAGCACCCAGGAGTTCTCCTTCGTCGAGCGGACCGAAACACAGCGGAAGCGGCTTCAGGACGCGATGCAGCAGGTTGCGAAACTCGGCGACTACCTGCGCGAACACGTGGTGGACCGCAGGAGGAACCCCCGCGAGGACCTGATCTCCAAGCTGGTCCAGGCCGAAGTGGGCGGTGAACGCCTCAGCGACAACGAAGTGGTGAACTTCTCCAACGTTCTGCTGATCGCCGGGCACATCACCACCACGATGCTGCTGGGCAATTCGATCCTGTGCCTGGACACCCATCCGGAGTGGCTCTCCAGAGTTCGCGCGGACCGGAGCCTGATCCCCGCGGCCATCGAGGAAGCACTGCGGTACTACAGCCCGTTCGCGGGGACGGCGCGGGCCACCACGACCGAGGTCGAACTCGGCGGCGAGCGCATCCCCGCCGACTCCTTGGTGGTGACTTTCCTCGGTGTGGCGAACCGGGATCCGAAGCAGTTCACCGATCCGGACACCTTCGACCCGACGCGGGACCCGAACCCGCACCTGGCGTTCGGCCGTGGGGCGCACTTCTGCATCGGAGCGCCGCTGGCAAGGCTGGAAGGCAGGGTGGCGCTGAACATCCTGCTGGACCGCTTCCCGAACCTGCGGAGCGATCCGGACAGGCCGCCGCGGTTCCTTCCCAGCCTGAGCATGACCGGGGTCCGGGAACTGCCGCTGCTGTTCTGAGCACGGCGCCGCACAGCGGAAACCCCGGCTCGGATCCTTTCCGGGCCGGGGTTTTGTGGTTGGTGGGTCTCAGGTGGCCAGTTGGGGGAGGACCTCGGCGCCGGGGAGTTGGGTCAGGAAGCGGCCAGACAGGATGATCTTGCCGCGGCGGCGGCCGCTGCCGATGAGGACGTGGGGGATGGCGGCGACCGCCTCGTCGATCAGGACGGGCCAGTCCGCCGGCAGGCCGAGCGGGGAGATGCCGCCGTATTCCATGCCGGTTTCCGCGACGGCGGTCTCCATGGGGGCGAAGCTGGCCTTGCGGGCGCCGAGGTGCTTGCGGACGGTCCTGTTGACGTCGACCCGGGTGGTCGCCAGCGCGACGCAGGCGGCGAAGGTGACGTTCTCGCCGCGCTTGGCGCTGACGATCACGCAGTTCGCGGAGAGCTCCAGCGGTACGTCGTAGCTGTCGCAGAAGACGGAGGTGTCGGCCTTCTCCGGATCGGTGTCGACGACCAGCACCGACTCCACCGGCTCGGCTCCGGCCCACGTGCGCAGGGCCGCGGCGGTGGGGTCCGCCACCAGTTCCGGACGGTCGACGGCTCGCCAGGCTGCTTCGAATCGGCCGAACGGCGTGGTCGGAGAGTTGATCACCGTCCCATGGTAGGGGAACGGCCCTCGCCCGAGGGGGCGTTGGGCGGGTGCCTGCGGGCGGTCCGCGGCCCGGTCGGGCGGTCCGCCGTGCTGCCCGGGGAGTGGGTGTGACCTGCGGATTCCTGGGTCTGGGCAGTGCGGTGCCGGGGTGCCTGCGGGCGGTGGCCAATCCGCTGGTGCGGGACGCGGAGCTGTGGCGGGGCCGCGCCCGGCGGGCCCGCACGGATGGAGGCCTCCGGGCGCGGCCGCCGCGGGACGTCGCTGACCTGCGAAAAGAGCGGAGGAGGGGAGCCACGGGGGAGCGCCGGCGGGAGCCCTCGCGTGGCGGCGGTGCCGGGATGGGGGCAAGGTCGGTAGGCAGGGCGGATCCGGAGCCCTAGGGGGCGTACCTGACGCAGATGGCACATTCTGCGCGAGTGACCTGGAGGCTCCGCATGCTTCGGAGAACGGTGCGGATCCGGCAGCCGTTGCGGGGCGCGTCCGGTGCCCTCGCGTTCGTCATCACGGCGACCATGGCGTCGTCCGCGCTGGCCTCCGGCCCGGACGAGCGGCAGCAGCTGGCCACCCGGGGCGGGACGCTGGTGAGCCTCCGGGTGGGGCAGCGCGAACCGTTCGTGATCGCGCACCGGGGCGCGTCCCGGTACGCACCGGAGAACACCCTCGCGGCGATCGACGCGGCGCACAGCCGGGGGCTGGTGTGGGTCGAGAACGACGTGCAGCGGACCAAGGACGGCCGGCTGATCGTGATGCACGACGACACGCTCAACCGGACCACCGACGCCGCGCGGGTGTTCCCGCACCGGGCGCCGTGGCGGGTGCGGGACTTCACCGCGGCGGAGATCGCGCGGCTGGACGCCGGGAGCTGGTTCGGGAAACGGTTCGCCGGTGAGCGGGTGCCCACGCTCGCCGACTATCTGCACAGGCTGGACCGCAATCAGCAGGGCCTGCTGCTGGAGCTGAAGCAGCCCGAGCTGTATCCGGGAATCGAGGCGCAGGCCCTCCGTGAACTGCGGGAGCTGGGCTGGCTGAACCGTGCGCACATCCGTAATCGGCTGGTGATCCAAAGCTTCTGCGTGCGCTGTGTGAAGCGGGTACACAAGCTGATGCCGCAGGTGCGGACGGGGATTCTGGGGCGGCCCCCGATCAGCAAACTGCGGCGTTATGCGCGCTTCGCCGACCAGATCAATCCACGGATGTCCGAGGTCGGTTCGCGGTGGACCCGGGCCGTGCACCGGCTGAGCGGGCCGCACGGCCGGCCGCTGGAGATCTACGCGTGGGGCGTCGGCCCGGAGGCGAGCGTGCGGGCCGTACGGGCACAGGGCGTAGAAGGCGTTATCGACTGATCACCCGTTCCGTGGGGGATGCGCGGCGGGCCCGGCGCGGACCCGTGGCATGCGGAAGAGGCCGCGGGGCGTTCCCGAACGTGCGGAGTTGTTCTGGAGCGGGTGGGTTTTTCGTGTCTGCCGGAGTTGCGACCGCTCGTCCGCCCGCTACGGGTGTAGTCTCCCGCCCACGTTTTGCGGCGATTCGCCCGACTGTGGTGAGGGTGTGAACCCGGTGGGCGGTGCCGCCCGAGCGGGATTTACGGGATTCCGTCGGCGCGGCTAAGGTGCCAGGGATGTTCGCCGCCACACTCCCCGTAAACCGACTAAGACGCTGGATTCGGCCTGTGGGTTCCGTTGTGGAGCCGGTTGATTCGGTGCGTCCGGATCCTCCCGCAGGCGCTTTCCGGGAGGGCCGTTGACGAACGAGTTTCCGGCGTACGGCCGGCGGCGGGTGCCGCTGCCCGCGCCGCGGCAGATGCCGCAGGACCCGCTGCACACGGCGGGTGCGGCCGAGCGGGTGGACGGGGCACGTGTGTCGACGGCCACGATCCCCCCGGTCCCGCCCCCCGGGCCGGTGGCGGGCGAGGGCGGAGGAGGGAGCAGACGGCACGCCAAGGGGCGCGCCGGCCGGGCGCACGCCGGCACCGGCCGGGCGGCGCGCGGCGGTGCGCGGAGCACGACCCGTGACGCGTTCTTCGACAACGCCAAGTACCTGGCGATCGTGCTGGTGGCGATGGGCCACTCCTGGGAGCCGCTGCGCTCCGGCAGCCGGTCGGCGGCGGCGCTCTACCTCGCCGTCTACGCCTTCCACATGCCGGCCTTCATCATCATCTCCGGCTATTTCTCGCGCAGTTTCGACATGCGCAAGGACCGGTTGCGGCGGTTGATCACCGGGGTCGCCGTCCCCTACGTCCTCTTCGAGGTCGCCTACACCTTCTTCAAGCGCTGGGCGGACGACGACCCGGGCTACCCGATCACCCTCCTGCAACCCTGGTACCTGACGTGGTTCCTGGTCGCCCTCTTCATCTGGCGGCTGACCACCCCGCTGTGGAAGATCGTGCGCTGGCCGCTGCCGCTCGCGCTGACGATCGCGGTCCTGGCCTCCTTCTCACCGGAGATCGGCGACGACCTCAACCTCCAACGCGTGCTCCAGTTCCTGCCGTTCTTCGTGCTGGGGCTCACCCTGCGGCCCGAGCACTTCCAGCTCCTGCGCGGCCGGTCGGTGCGGCTCGCCGCGCTGCCGGTCGTCGCCGGCGCGCTGGTCTTCGCCTACTGGGCCGCGCCGCGGATGAACGCCGCGTGGTTCTACCACCGCGACAGCGCCCAGGAGCTGGGCGCCCCCTGGTGGAGCGGGGCGGTGATGACACTGGCGATGTTCGGCTGCTCGCTGGTGCTGGTGGCCTGCTTCTTCGCCTGGGTGCCGGGCCGCCGGACGTGGTTCACGGTGCTGGGCGCGGGCACCCTCTACGGCTATCTGCTGCACGGCTTCCTCGCCAAGGGGTCGCGCTTCTGGCACTGGTACGACAACGCCTGGCTGCACACGCCGTGGGGTCAGGTGCTGCTGACCCTGCTCGCGGGCGCCCTCGTCACCCTGCTGTGCACGCCGCCGGTGCAGCGGATCTTCCGGTTCGCCGTGGAGCCCAGGATGGCCTGGGCGTTCAAGCCCGACCCGGTGGGGACGGCGCGCGGGCGGAGGTGAACGGTGCCGGCCCACCGGTGAGCCCGCGGGAGGAGGGCCATCCGTCGCGGGTCCTAGGTCGTGTCCGCGGCGCGACGTCGTACCGTTGGCCGATTCGTCGCGGTGCCGCTGTCTCATAGGCTCCGTTGCGGCTTCCCCGGGAGGGGGACGCCACGACGAAGGGGGAGACACCATGACCGGATCCACCTGGGGCGGCGACCAGCTCGACCTGGACGCCTACCTGACGCGCATCGGCTACGAGGGCGACCGCCGGCCGACCCTGGAGACCCTGCGCGGACTGCACGCCGCGCACAGCGACTCCCTCGGCTTCGAGAACATCGAGATCGTGCTGGGCCGCCCGATCCTGCTGGACCTGGAGGCGCTCCAGGCCAAGATGGTCCGGCAGCGGCGCGGCGGCTACTGCTACGAGCAGAACCTCCTCTACGCCGCCGCCCTGGAGCGCCTCGGCTTCCGCGTCCGCGGGCTCGGCGCCCGGATCCGGATGGGCGAGGACAAGGTCCGCCCGGTCACCCACGCCCTGTTGAAGGTGGAGCTGGACGGCACGGACTGGATCACCGACGTCGGCTTCGGCGGCGAGGCGCTGCTCGCCCCGATCCCGCTGCGGGACGGCGTCGAGGAACGGCAGGGCGCCTGGACCTTCGGCGTGGTCCACGAGAAGGAGACCGAGGCGTGGGTGCTGCGCTCGCGCCATGCGGACGGGTGGTTCGACCTCTACGCCTTCGGTGCCGAGCAGCGCTTCCCGGTCGACTACACCGTCTCCAACCACTACATATCGACCCACCCGCGGTCGCCGTTCACGGGCCGGATCGTGGTGCAGAAGCCCGGGCCCGAACTGCGCAGCACGCTGGTCGGCCGGGAGCTGACCCGCACCCGGCCGGACTGGTCGCGCGAGGTGCGCGAGGTCGCCCCGGAGGAGATCCCGGGCCTGCTGGACACCGAGTTCGGGATCACGCTGTCCGCGGCGGACGCCGAGGCGCTGGTGGCGACGTACGGGCGGTGAGTGGCCGGGCGGGCTACCGCACCACCGCGATGCCCTCGATCTCGACCAGGGCCGCCTCGTCCCACAGGCGGTCGGCGCCGATCACGGCCATGGCCGGGAAGTCGCTGCCGACCAGCCGCTTCCACGCCCGGCCGAGCTCCTTGGCGTGACGGCGGTAGTCGGCGACGTCGACCGCGAAGACGGTCAGCTTGGCCAGGTCGGAAGGGGCCGCCCCGGCGGCGGCCGCCGCCTGGAGGAGGTTGCCCAGCGCCCGCTCGAACTGCTCGACGATGCCGTCCCCGACGATCCGGCCCGCGCCGTCGAGTGCGGTCTGCCCGGCGAGGAAGACCAGGGTGCCGGGGGCGGTGACGCGCACGGCGTGGCTGAAGCCGGTCGGCGGCGCGAGGTGGGGCGGGTTGATGCGCTCCAGGCCGTCGCCGCTGTCGTCGTTGCTGCCGCTCATCCCCGCCGGCTCCTCTCCGTCGCCAACTCGTAACGCACTCCCAGGGATTGAAGCGCCTCCTGCTCCTCCTGGGGAAGGTGCTCATCGGAGATGACGAGATCGAAGTCGGCCAGCGGCGCCAGCTCGTACAGCGCCTGACGGCCGAACTTGGAGTGGTCCACCAGCAGCACCTTGCGCCGGGCGGCGGCCATCAGCGCGCGCTTGACCAGGACGTTCTCCTGCGCCTGGTGGTAGCAGTGGCCGTTGTCGACCGCGGAGGTGGACAGGAAGGCGATGTCCGCGCGGAAGCTGCGGGCGATGTCCGCGGTGGACATGCCGAGGAAGGCGTTGAACGCCGCGTGGTACTCGCCGCCCAGCGCGATCACCCGGATATCGGGCTCCTCCGCCAGCTCGTTGATGACCTGGAGGGAGTTGGTGATCACGGTGAACGCACCGCGCGAGGCGAGCGAACGGGCCAGCGGCAGCGCCGTACTGGAGTCGTCGATGATCACGGCCTGGCCCGGCTCGGCCAGGGCCAGCGCCGCCTCGCAGATGGCCTCCTTCGCGGCCACCTGCTCGTTGCCCCGCCAGCGCGCCGTGGACTCGAACAGCGCGCTGGGGGCGGCCGTGGCGCCGCCGCGCACCTTGCGCAGCCAGCCCTGGTGCTCAAGGGTGTCCAGGTCGCGATGGACCGTCATCTGGCTGACGCCGAGCTCCTGGACCAGCTCCTCGATGGTCACCTGCCCCTCGGCCAGCACCCGGTCGCTGATCCGCTCGTGGCGGTCCTTGGGGCTCAGCTTGGTGACCGGCGCCTGGCTGGCGTCCGGGGCGTCGGCTGCCCCTTCGGTGTCGGTCAACGCTGATCCCTTCGCGGCTCGGATGACTCGAACGGCTCGGCTGGTCCGAACGGCTCGGACGGCCGGCGTTCGCCTGCCGGCGGTCCCCTACCCGGCGAGTTTAGGACGTGGCGGGGGCGCGGCCGGCGCCCGTCGGGCGCGCCGAGGCCCGACGCGCCCTGGCGTCAGGGGCGGACCGCCCCTAGAACGTCCCGTGCAGCGCCGCCCGCAGGTGGCCTTTCCAGTGGGCCGTCGTCTCCCGTGCGAGCCGGGTGCCGGGGGCGCTGGACTCGAAGCCGTGCCAGGCACCGGGCACCTGGTGGACCGTCACACCCACGCCCGCGTCCATCAGGCGCCGGGCATACGCCAGGGCCGGTTCGCGCAGCGCGTCGAGGCCGCAGACCAGGATGTACGCCGGCGGCAGGCCCGACAGGTCGGTGGCGCGGCCCGGTGAGGCGTACGCGTCCGGCGCGGACCGTCGCTCCGCCGCGAACGCGCCCTCCGGGAGGTAGTGCCGCCACGCCAGCCGGACCATGCGCAGGATGTGCAGGCGCAGCTGTGGCCCGGCGTCCCCACCCGGCCCGTCGGCGTCTGCCGGGATCGGTTCGTCGGCGATCCGGTCGTCCACGTCCGGGACGCACATCGACTGGTAGGCGATCGCCGGGCCGCCGCGGTCCCGGGCGATCAGCGCGACCGCCGCGGTGAGCCCGCCGCCCGCCGACGTGCCGTGGACGGCGATCCGCTGGGGATCGATGCCCAGGTCGGCGGCGTGCGCGGCCGTCCACTCCAGGGCGCGGTAGCAGTCCTCCACACCGGCCGGATAGCGGTGCTCGGGCGCCAGCCGGTACTCGACGGCGATCGCGACGGTGCGCAGTTCGCGGCAGAGCGTGAGCGCGGTCCGGTCCTGCCCGGGGAGCGAGCGGCCGACGGCGAAGCCGCCGCCGTGGAGGTTCAGCACGGCGGGCAGCGGCCCGGTGGGCGCGGGGCCCGCCGCGGGCTTCGGGTGGTAGACCTCGACGGCCAGCGCGCTGCCGTCCGGCCGCGGGATGTCGTGGCGCTCGCTGCGCACGCCCGAGCGGTCGGCGGGGTGCGCGGCCAGCATCGCGTCGAACTGCGCGCGGGTGGCCACGATGTCCTCGTACGGGTCGGAGAACGGCCCCAACGGGCCGACATACGGCAGGAGTTCGGGGTGGACCGCCAAGCCGGGCGGGACGGGCATCGGCTGCCTCTTCTCTGCGCGTGCGGCGGGACGCCGCGGGACCTCACGGGCGATCAACGATGGAACGGCGGACCCTCGGCGCGCCAGGGGAGTTCCGGCACATCGCGGTGCGCGGTGCCGTCACTTCGCGTCCCCGTAGCACTCCACCACCGCCGTGGTGAACGGGAACCGCACCGGGGTGGGGCCGAAGGCGATCCGGCCCGCGGTGGCCGCCGCCGCCGTGATGGCCTCGGCGACCGTCGCGGCCTCGTCCGCCGGGCAGTGCACGATCACCTCGTCGTGCTGGAAGAAGACCAGCTCGGCGCGGAGCCCGCCGCGGGTCAGCGCATGGCGCAGAGCGGCCAGCACCAGCAGGGCCCAGTCGGCGGCGCTGCCCTGCACCACGAAGTTGCGGGTGAAGCGGCCGCGGGCGCGGGCCGCCGAACTGCTGCCGTAGCCGCCGGACCGCTCCTCCTCCTGGGGCAGGCCCGCCTCGTCGGGCGCCACCATCGAGGCGGGCGGGCAGGTGCGGCCCATCCAGGTGCGCACCAGGCGGCCCTCCTCACCCGCCCGGGCCGCGTCGTCGACGTACGCCACCGCGGCCGGATAGCGCCGGCGCAGGTCGGCCATGTGCTTGAGGGCGTCGCCCGACGTCTGCCCGTAGATGGCGCCCAGCAGGGCGAGTTTGGCCTGGGCGCGGTCGCCGCCGAAGGCGCGGGCGGCCAGATCCGCGTAGAGGTCCTCGCCGGTGCCGGCCACCTCCATCAGGCCCCGGTCGCGGGAGACCGCGGCCAGCACCCGCGGCTCCATCTGGTCGACGTCGGCGACCACCAGCCGCCACCCCGGATCAGCGCGCACCGCCTGCCGGATCACCTTGGGGATCTGCAGGGCGCCGCCGCCGTTGGTCGTCCACCGGCCGGAGACCGTGCCGCCGGGCAGGTACTCGGGGTGGAACCGGCCGTCGTGCACCCACTGCTGGAGCCAGGACCAGCCGTGGGCGGTGTGCAGGCGGTACAGCGACTTGTACGCCAGCAGCGGCGCCACCGCGGGGTGGTCGATCTGCTGGAGCTCCCACTTGCGGGTCGAGGAGAGGGCGATGCCGGCGCGGGCGAAGGCCCTGATGATGTCGTTGGGCAGGTCGGGGCGGACCCGCGCGCCCTCCCCGAAGGCCCGCGACACCTCGTCGGCCAGCTCCGCCATCCGCCGTGGCTCCAGCCCGCCCGGAAAGCGCTCGCCCAGCAGGCCGTCCAGCACCTCGCGGTGCACGTCCGCGCGCCAGGGGATCCCCGTCCGCGACATCTCCGCGGCGACCAGCATGCCCGCCGACTCCGACGCCAACAGCAGTCGCATCCGGTCCGGATGCTCGGCCCGCGCGGCTCGGGCCGCCTGGTGGGCGTAGACCTCCAGCAGCGCGGTGAGCTCGTCGGTGCCGGGCGGCAGCGGCACCGGGCCCGGCTCGAACAGGGAGGGCTGGGTCTCGGCGGCGCGCACCGGCGCGTCCGTCGGCACCGGCAGGCCGTGCAGCCGCGCCCAGGCGGCGGCCAGCGAGCGCGGCTGGCCGGACTGGCCCTCCTCGTGGCCGATCAGCAGCGCCTCCGCGGCCTCGACGTCGTAGCAGCGCTCGACCCGCATACCGGCGTCCAGCAGTCGCCGGTAGATCTCCGCCGTGGACCGCCACACCCACCGCTCGACCTCGGGGCGCGACCGCACTGCCTCGACGAGCGAGGGCTCCGACACCACTGGTCCGGCGGGCCGGCCGTCCGGAGCGAGCGGGCAGAGACGAGCACCCCCGTCGCCCGTCTCCGCCACCGCCCATCTCATGGCCCCGAGTCTCGCACCAGGGTCTGACAACGGCCCCGACCGGCGCTCCCGGCACCCCCACACCCCGGCCACCCGCCTCGCGTGGATCACTGCCGCGCGCCCGTCGAGGCGCGACGACGACGGGGCCCGTGCCGGAACGACGCGGCGCCGCAGGGCCGCCGACCCACGCCACTATTGGGGAGCCTATGGTGCAACTCCCGCCTATCATCACCCATTTGGCTCCACTACTTTTCCCGGCTTTGTTGCGTTGAACTTCTTGTCGCTCCAGGCGGCGCGCACAGAAATCCTGAATGCTGCTCAGTGAAGAGGTACGCCGTGAAGTTTGTCTCCAAGGCCGTCGTCCTGTCCGCCGCCGCGGGCATCGCCGTGGTGGGCGGGGCCGGAATCGCCAGTGCTTCCGGGCACGGTGGTGGTGCCCACGCCAAGGGGAGTGCGGTGGGTTCGCCCGGTGTGCTCTCCGGAAACCTTATCCAGATGCCGATCCACGTCCCGATCAACGTGTGCGGCAACACCGTCGACTTTATCGGGATCCTCAACCCGGCGTTCGGTAACCTCTGCGTCAACGAGTGATCTTCGTAAGGTGATCGAGGCCCGTCCCGCTCGGGGCGGGCCTTTCATATGCGTAATTACCCTGCTGGGCTGGGGAGTTGCGCAGCATCGTGCCGCCCTGCCGCGAAGGGCCGACGCGTCGGCGGACGGGCGCGGTGATATGTGTCTATGGTTCCGCGGCATCCGAGTGAATCCGCGAAACCGCATTCTGGGAAGCGAGTTGACCAGTGCGCTCCGGATACGGGCACTCCGCTCCCAGAAGGGTAAACAGTGATCAAAAAGGTCCTGGCCACGACGGCGGTAGCCGCTTCCCTGGTCGGCGTCTCGGCGACGGTGGCCCCCCAGGCGATGGCGGGCGGCAAGCACCGCGGCACCGCCACGGTCAACGGCAATCGCGCCGTTTCCGCGTTCGGCAACTCCACCACGCACGGCAGGATGAGCCCGCAGCTGGAACTCGTCCAGGGCTCGCTGAACAAGCCCTGCGTCGGCCTGCCGCTCAAGGGGAACTTCGGCTCGCTGTTCGGGCTCTTCCCGGTCACGGTGCAGGACATCAACGTCCTGTCGTCGCCGCAGAACCAGCAGTGCACCGAGAACTCGACCCAGGCCAAGGGCGACGAGGCGCTGTCGCACATCCTGGACGACATCCCGATCGTCTCCGGCAACGGCGTCCGGAACCGCATCCGCTGAGTCGGCCGTCGGCCGCGGGCCCGGAGTTCCTGATTCCCCGGTCGGCGGGAATTCGTATTCGGCGGGCGCACCGTCCGCTCGAATGACGGTGTTTTTTTGCGGTTTTTATGTACGGGCACATCCGGAATTGCCTGTGCCATTCGGGCGATTCCTCCGAAAACTTCCCCATGGGAGTTTCGTCGACCCGGACAAATCGTTACCAATATCGACAGCGGAGTTACGGGCGGCCAGATCCGCGCCCGTGCGGCACGATGGTCGTGTGCGCTACGGATCCCGCTGCGGGAAGGGCTGAAAGTGAAGTACGCAAAGGTTGCAGCCGTCACTGCCGGCACGCTGATGGCAGTGGGCGCTGCTGCGCCGGCTTTCGCCGACGCGCACGCCGGTGGTGTCGCCAAGCGCTCCCCGGGTGTTCTCTCCGGAAATGTCATCCAGGTGCCGATCCACGTGCCGATCAACGTGTGCGGCAACACCATCGACATCATCGGGATCCTCAACCCGGCGTTCGGCAACCGCTGCATCAACCGCTGACTGCAGAAATCCGAGCCGTGTCGTGGTAACCGGCCCCGGCCCGCCATCGCCGCGTGTCGGGGTCGGTGGTTTTCAACCGCATTGCGGCGGCGTGCCGGGCGGCCCGGAATCTTTCGGGTGGCATACCTGAAGAATCGGCACTGCACGGTTTCTCCGGGCGATGGCACTCGTTAGGCACGGGGAAAGCGGTGATCCGAGCAGCGAAGCGATTGCTCGCGCGGCAGCGATGTCGCGATTCCATCGAGCACCGCACCAGAAGGGACAGTGGGAAGTGAAGTACGCGAAGTCTGCCGCGGCTGTCGCCGGCTCCGTCATGGCGCTGGGCGCGGCGGTGCCCGCTTTCGCTGCCGAATCCGGTGCGCCGAATCCGACCTCGCCCTCCATGAGCCTCAACGGCGGGCTGATGGATCTGCTGAACGGCAGTGGCCAATTGGACAGTCGCCAGATCAAGCCGCTGGTCGACACGGTCCGGGGTGTGGAAAAGACGGCCAAGCATCCCAGGCAGCTTCTCGGTGGTGCCACGGGGGCCACCAAGGACGTTCCGCTGCTGGGCGGGTTGCCGCTCGCCAAGTGACGGGCCGGCGAACCGGATTTCACTGTTCCGCGGGATCGCCCGGGGAATCGGCAGTGGCCGTGTGAAGCCTCAGCCGCCGGATCAGGCAGATAGGCGCCGATCGACTTCGACGGTCGGCGGGCTGATTCGGATGGTGGAGCACGGTCGCGGAATTCCGGCTGGGGTACCCGATCGGCAGGACGGATCGGCGTATCCAGCTCATTGCGCGCTAATGAGCACAACCGAATGCGCCCTTGCGAGTGGGCCGGATCGCTCGGCTCAAGGGCATCCCGAAACACGAAGGATCAACAATGATCAAAAAGACGCTGGCAACCGCAGCCGCGGCTGCGTCCATTGTCGGGGTGGCCGCGGCCGCCGCTCCCCACGCGATGGCCGCGGGCAACCGGCACGGGACGTCGACCGTCAACGGCAACGGCGCGAAGCAGGTCTTCGGCAACTCGACGACGTACGGCTACATGAGCCCGCAGATCGGCCTGATCCAGGGCTCGCTCAACAAGCCCTGCGTCGGTCTGCCGGCCAAGCTGAACCTCGGCTCGCTGGTCGGCGGCATCCCGGTCACCGTGCAGGACATCAACGTCCTGTCGTCGCCGCAGAACCAGCAGTGCACCGAGAACTCGACCCAGGCCAAGGGTGACGAGCCGCTGTCGCACATCCTGGACGACATCCCGATCCTCTCCGGGAACGGCAAGCACAACCGCCGCTGATCGGCCGAGGAACAACCGGGCCGCCCAGATTTTTCGAGTCTGGGCGGCCCGGATTTTTCATTTTTATCGCCCGACCGGCCGGTAATTGTTATTCGCTCGTGACCTTATGCGGTTCCGTCGACTCGTTAGGAATGGCGTGTGGAGGGATGCATGCCAATGCCCTCGCGAGATGATGGGGCTGCCTGGGCATTGGCATGCCGGTGAAAATGCTGCGTAGTACCCGAGAAATATCCTCGTGGTTTTGTGGGCCCGATGGTCTGCAGTAGGTCTTTTCGGGAGAATGATTGCCATCTATTTGGGTGATGGCGCGGAACTCGGGCGCCCGTGATCGGTTGTTTGAAACAGGGCTCCCGTGCCGGGAGTTCCTTCTCCTGAAGGGTTAGCGCGATGAAGAAAATGATGGCGGCCGCGACGATCGCGGCATCGCTCGTCGGAATTTCGGCCGCGGCGGCTCCAGCGGCTCTGGCGGACGGCAACCGCCACGGCACCAGCACCGTCAACGGCAACGGCGCCAAGGCGGTGTACGGCAACTCCCGGACGCACGGGAAGCTCAGCACCCAGCTCGGACTGTTCCAGGGCAGCCTGAACGACCTGTGCGTCGGTCTGCCGGCCAAGGGGAACTTCGGCTCGCTGTTCGGGTTCGTCCCGGTCACGGTGCAGGACATCAACGTGCTGTCGTCGCCGCAGAACCAGCAGTGCACCGAGAACTCGACCCAGGCCAAGGGCGACGAGGCGCTGTCGCACCTCGTGGACGACATCCCGATCTTCTCGGGCAACGGCGTGGGCAACGGAGCCAAGCACTACGGCAAGCACCACGGCAAGCATCACGGCAAGCGTCGCTGACGTCCTCGGCTTCGGCCGGGCCACCGTTTGCGACACCGGGCGGTCGGCGGGCGTGTACGCCGCCGGCCGCCCGGTCGTGTGTGCACCACGGGGGTGCGGGCGGGCGCCCGTACGTGAGCTGCGGAGTGAGGAGAGGGGATATGCGACAGGGCCTGAGGACGTGCCTGCTCGTTGCGGCGGCGTCGGGGGTGCTGGGGGCGGGTGTCGGGCCGGTGTTCGCGGATGCCGGTGCGCCGGGCGGCGCCGCGGACGCGCCGGGCGTGCTGTCCGGGAACGCGGTCCGGATGGAGGTGAACGCGCCGGCCGATGTGTGCGGCAACTCGGTGCTCGTGGTGGGGCTGTTGAGCCCGGACACGGGGAACCGGTGCGGGACCGGCACGGTGCCCGGGCCGGTGCTGCGGCAGGCGCCGGCGGGCGGGCCGCGGCCGGAGGGGCACCGGGGCCGACCGGTGCGGCGGTCGGTGCCGCGCGGCGATCACGACCGTCGGGTGGGCGCGGTGGCGCGGGCCGGGAAGTCGGCCGGGGAGGCACTGCTGGCGTCCACCGGGACGGAGCGGCTGGGGCTGGCGGCCGGAGCCGGTGGCGGGCTGCTGGCCACCGGGGCGGTGCTGCTGCGCCGGGCCCGTAGGCGCCGGGGCTGAGCCGGGCGGCGTCCGTGGGGCTCGGCGGCCGGCCGAGCGGGTGCGGCGGGCCGCTCGGCCGGGGCCGCCCGGTCGAGGCGGCGCCCGGGGCGCCGGACGTCCCGACCGCGGCCGTCGTACCGCTGGTGTCGGGCGGCGCTGCGGCTGGAAGTCGCCCGGGGTACGACGGATCGTGCGGATCAACGCGCGATGGCGATGCCCGGCACGGGAAGGATCGTTCTTTCGCTCGTTGGTGGGATGCGTCTTAACCGGATGTTTGGGGAAGAATCGGGTGAAGAGTAATAAAAGGTATTAATGGTGGTTGATCGAGGGGGAATGGGGCATGCTTGTCGCGCTGGCGCAGACGGACTGCGTGCTGGGGGACGTGCCGGAGAACCTGCGGGTCGCACGGGTGCAGATCGAGCAGGCGGCGGCCCAGGGGGCGGATCTCGTCGTCTTTCCCGAACTCAGCCTGCACGGCTACCACTTGGGGGCGCTCGAGCGGGACGAGTCCGTCGAGGCGGCCGATCCGCGGCTGCGGGAGCTGAGCACCCTGGGGCCCGCCGTGCTGGTCGGGTTCCACGAGCACACCAGTCTGCGGGCGTACAACACGTCCGCGTATTACGTGGACGGTGCGCTGGCGCACGCGCACCGCAAGCTCTACCTGCCGAACTATCTGGCCTGGGAGGAGCGCAAGCACGTCAGTCCGGGGCAGTCGCTGCGCGCTTACGAGCTGGCGAAGTCCGAGAACGGGGGGCGGGCGGCGACGTTGGTGTGCAACGACGCCTGGCAGCCCGTGCTGCCGTGGCTGGCGGTGCAGGACGGGGCGGAGGTGCTGTTCGTGCCGACCAACAGCGCGGCGAGCCTGGACCCGGAGGCGATGGACACCGGGCTGTACTGGGACACGCTGCTGTCCTACACGGCGCGAATGCTCCAGTGCTGGGTGGTCTTCGTCAACCGGGTCGGCAACGAGCACGGGGCGTCGTTCTGGGGCGGCTCGCGGGTGGTGGACCCGCGGGGGGCGGTGGTGGCCCAGGCACCCAAGTGGGAGCCCTCGCTGGTCACGGTGGAGATCGATCCGTCCGAGGCGCGGCGGCAGCGGCGGGCGGTGCCGCTGGTCGCGGAGGCCCGGCTGGGGCTGATCGACCGCGAGGTGCGGCGGTTGATCGACGAGGGCGGCGACCACTGACCGCGCCGGGCCGGGTCAGTGGCCGGCGGGCTGCTCCGCGCCGGTGGACTCGGTGGCGCGCTCGTCCTTGAGGGCCTTGGCCTCCGACTTCAGGATCCGCATGGAGCGGCCCAGGCCGCGCGCCATGTCGGGGAGCTTCTTGGAACCGAAGACCAGCACGAGGACGGCCACGATCAGGATCAGGTGCCAGGGCTCCAGGGCGTTGCGCAGCATGGGGTCTCGATTTCGTCGGGGTGCCTGCGGAGGTCCGTCCAGTATGACCCGAACGGCCCGGCCGCCCGGTCCAGGGGGCGTGCCCGGGACGGGCGGCCGGGGCGGGGGTCACCAGCTGGACTTGGTGACCCCCGGCAGGTGGCCCTTGTGCGCCTGCTCGCGGAGGTTGATCCGGGAGAGGCCGAAGGCGCCGAGGTAGCCGCGCGGGCGGCCGTCGATGCTGTCGCGGTTGCGGACGCGGGTGGCGCTGGCGTCCCGTGGCTGGCGGGAGAGCTCCCGGCGGGCCGCGCCGCGCTCCTCGTCGGAGGTGTGCGGGTCGCGGATCACGGCCTTCAGGAGGGCTCGGCGGGCGGCGTAGCGGGCCACCGTGGCGCGCCGCCGCTCGTTCTTGGCGATCTTGCTCTTCTTGGCCATCAGACCTTCCCCCCTCGGGCGCGGATGCGGACGACGGCGGCCTCGATGCCGATCGTGTCGACGGTCTTGATCCCCTTGGCGCTCAGGGGCAGCCGGACGTGCCTCCCCTCGCTCTCCAGCCAGTAGCGCTTGCGCTGGATGTTCGGGTCGAAGCGCCGGGAGGTGCGGCGGTGCGAGTGGGAGACGGTCTTGCCGAAGCCCGGCGCGCGGCCGGTCAGCTGGCAGTGGGCGGACATGGTGCGGTCCCTCCGGTGGTCGGGCCCTCCAAGGGCTTATTGAAAATGGAAACCATTTGCGTATACTACCCGTATGGCTCGCAACGAACTCCGCCCGGTCATCAAGCTCCGGTCCACCGCCGGCACCGGGTTCACCTACGTCACCCGCAAGAACCGCCGTAACGACCCCGACCGCCTGGAACTGCGCAAGTACGACCCGGTCGCCGGTCGGCACGTCACCTTCCGAGAGGAGCGCTGAGCCCGATGAAGCCCGGAATCCACCCCGCCTACGGGCCGGTCGTCTTCCGCGACCGGGCCGGCGACTTCGCCTTCCTCACCCGCTCGACCATGACCAGCGACAAGACGGTGGAATGGGAGGACGGGAACACCTATCCCGTCGTCGACGTCGAGATCTCCTCGGCGAGCCACCCCTTCTACACGGGCACCGCCCGGGTGCTGGACACCGCCGGCCGGGTCGAGCGGTTCGAGCGCCGCTACGGCAGGCGCGGGGCCCGCTGATGCAGCGGCTGAGCGTCGTGCTGGTGGGCGGGCTGCACGCGGACGCCCGGCGGGCCGCCGTCGAGCGGTTGCTGGAGACCGTCCCCGGCAGCGTCGCCCTCCACCACGACCTGGCCTCCGCGGTCGACGGCACGGTGCGGCGCACCGTCCGCGACGCCGGCGGCACGCTGGACACCGGCGAGGCGCCGCTGGTCAACGACTGCGCCTGCTGCGCACTGCGCGAGGACCTGGTGCCCGAGCTGGCGCGGCTGGCCGCGGGACGGACCTGCCGGCTGGCGATCGTCGAGCTGTGGGACTCGGTCGAGCCGAAGGCGATGGCCGAGGTGATCACCTCGCACGGGGGCGACGACCTGGAGCTGACCGGTGTGATCACCGCGGTCGATCCGGCGCTGCTGCTGCCCTGCCTCGCCAACGGCGACGACCTGGCCGAGGTCGGGCTGGCGGCCGCCGCCTCCGACCAGCGGACGGTCGCCGACACCTGGGCGCGGCAGCTGGAGTACGCGCCGGTGCTGGCGCTGGCCACGGGGGAGGAGCCCGCCGACGACGCCGACCGCGCGCTGCTGGCGCAGCTGCACCCGATGGCGCGCCAAGTGGCCGTGGACTCGGTGGAGTTGGCCGCCGCCGCGCTGGCCGGCTTCGACGTGGCGGCCGCCGCGGGCCGGCAGCACCCGGCGTGCGCGCTGCTGCCGCAGGAGGCCGAGGCGGCCGGCGTGGCCACGCTCGTCTGGCGCGGCGCCCGGCCCTTCCACCCCGAGCGGCTGTACGCGGCACTGGAGGACCTCTCGTGCGCGGCGGCGCGCAGCCGGGGCCGGTTCTGGCTGGCCGACCGGCCGGACACGCTGCTGTCCTGGGACGCCGCGGGCGGCGCGCTGTGCGTGGAGAACGCCGGGCCGTGGCTGGCCGCGCTGCCGGACGCCGCCTGGGAGATGGTGCCGCCGATGCGCCGGGCCGCCGCCGCGCTGGACTGGCACCCCGAACACGGCGACCGGGGCCAGCACCTGGTCTTCACCTCGCCCGGCCTGGACCGCGACGGGCTGCGCGCCCTGTTGGAGTCCTGTCTGCTCACCGACGCCGAGTACGCGGGCGGTCCGACGGCCTGGAAGGGCCTGCCGCCGGCCTTCGACGAACTGCTCGACCCGGTGTCGTGACGCCGCGCCGCACGCCGGTGCCGTGATCCGCGGTCCGTACCGCTCACCGCCGTGAACCGGCCGTTTCTCCGCCCGGAACCGGACCCTCCGCCCTCAGTAAGGAACCTCCGCCATGCCCCGACGGAACGACGTGCGGCGTAAGGCCGCCCCCCGCCCCAACCCGCTCGACGCGGCGGGCATCACGTACATCGACTACAAGGACACCGATCTGCTGCGGAAGTTCATCTCGGACCGCGGCAAGATCCGCAGCCGCCGGGTCACCCGGGTCACCGCCCAGCAGCAGCGGCAGCTGGCCCGCGCGATCAAGAACGCCCGGGAGATGGCGCTGCTGCCGTACGCCGCGCGGTGACGACACCGCGCGAGCGGGCCCCGGTCGCGACCGCATCCGCGATCAGTAGGAGATTCCCTACGTTTGACGAGTAGGGAATCTCCTACGTATTTTGGGGGTGTGAACGCCACTCCTGTACCGCCGCGCACCGCCCTGTCCGCACCGGACCAGGACCGGGTCTTCGCGGCGCTCGCCAACGCCACCCGGCGCGAGGTGCTCCGCCTGCTGCGGGACGACGGGCCGCAGCCCGTCCAGCGGCTGGCCGACCACTTCGCGATGAGTCGGCCGAGCCTGTCCGAGCATCTGAAGGTGCTGCGCCAGGCCGGGCTGGTGAGCGAGCAGCGGGCCGGCCGGCAGCGGATCTACCGCCTGGAGGCGGCCCCGCTCAGTGAGGTGCAGGACTGGCTCGGACCCTACGAGCGGTTCTGGCGCGCGAAGCTCGCGAGCCTGGGCGAACTGCTCGACCGCATCCCCCACGAAGAGGCGCAATGAACACCGATGACTTCCCGGCCCTCGACGACGACCCGGCGGACGCGACGACGATCCGCCTCGACCACTTCCTGCCGCACTCGCCGGCCAGGGTCTGGCGGGCGCTGACCGAGCCGGAACTGATCGCCCAGTGGATGATGCCGGGCGACTTCCGACTGGAGGTCGGCCACTGCTACGAGATGCGGACGCTGCCCCGGCCGAACAGCAACTTCTCCGGCACGGTCGTCGCCGAGGTCGTCGACTTCGAGGCGGAGCGGATGCTGCGGCTGCGCTGGCAGGATGCCGACGAGGGCCAGGGCAACCGCGCCGACTGGACCATCACCTGGATCTTGGAACCCGAAGGACGTGGCACACGTCTCTTCCTCGTCCACGAGGGCTTCGACCCGGACGACCCGTACCAGGTGCAGGCGCACCGCATCATGGGCGGCGGCTGGCGGTCGATTGTGACGGAAGCTTTGGGGAAGGTGCTCAACAAAATGTGACCGGCCCGGCACCCCCTGTCGTGCACGTGCATCTGCGCATGCATCCGCATGTGAACGCAGCTATGATCCCGGGCAGTTGACACCATTTATCACCGCGTTCACCACCGGGAGAGCCCTGTGCCCCACGCATACAACGGCATGGCCGCAACGGATCTCCGTGACGTGACATGGCAGAAGAGCCGGCACAGCAATTCCCAGGGGTCCTGCGTGGAGTTCGCGAAGCTGCCCGGCGGTGACATCGCGGTCCGCAACTCCCGTTTCCCGGACGGCCCGGCGCTGGTCTACACGCCGGCCGAGGTCGAGGCGATGCTGCTGGGCGTCAAGGACGGGGAGTTCGACCACCTGGTGCGGGACTGAGCGCACCGCGGCCCCGGGCTCCGGCCCTGTGGGCCCGCATACGAAAAAACGGGCGCCCGCGAAGAGCGGGCGCCCGGCGTATGGGGCGGGTGGCCACGACGGGCCGGCCGTCACGGCAGCCGGAAGAGGGCCCACACGATCTTGCCGTGCCGGCCACCGGGCAGCCGGTGCCAGCCCCAGCTGTCGCTGAAGGACTCCACCAGATAGAGCCCGCGGCCCGATTCGGCGACGGAGTCCGCCTCGCCGGCCTCCGGTGAGGCGTCGCTGGGGTCCCGTACCGCACAGACCAGGCGGGAGGACCAGCGCATCAGATGGAGTCGGGCGGGCAGACAGCCGTCCATGAAGTCCGCGCCGAATTCCGGGTGTTCCGGGGCGGCCAGGACCGCGTGCCGCAGGGCGTTGGTGACGAGTTCGGAGACCACCAGGCCGACGCCGTCGAAGAGTTCCTCCAGGCCCCAACCGGTGAGCGTTTCGCGGGTGAACTTCCGGGCGCCGCCGACCGATTCGTAGCGCGGCGGGAGCGGGCAGGACACGGATCCGGAGACGGCCAAGGGGTCGACGGGAGGAAAGTCCTGCCATAACGGCTCGAAGTCGAGCATGGTCGAAACCTTGGTCCCCATGCGAGGCACTCCTGGCGTTCGCGGACGTCATGACCCAGGCAGGTCAGCCGGATCTGGCGGATCTTTCACGAGCGTGCATGCGTGCGATGCCTATGGTTCCCAATGCGTAGGGCAGATGCAAGGGCAGATGCACGTGCAGCTGACGTGATTGCGTGGGGGTGGGCGCATAAGCACCGTATTCTTCCTGTGATTTCTTGTGGAGGGCTTGCGGGGGCCGCACATATCAGTAACCAGATGAGCACTGAACGAAGCCTGAACATGGCAGACTGCGCTTCCACTGTTGGACGGGGTGGGGTCACAGGAGGGTCAGAGAGGTGTCCGCAAGTGAGTCGGGCGGGTCGGTGGTGCGGCGGATCCTGCTCGGATCCCAGCTCCGTCGGCTGCGTGAATCGCGCGGGATAACCCGTGAAGCGGCCGGCTACTCGATCCGTGCGTCCGAATCGAAGATCAGCCGCATGGAGTTGGGCAGGGTGAGCTTCAAGGCACGCGATGTCGCAGATCTGCTCACGCTCTACGGCGTGAGCGACGAGCAGGAACGCGAGGCGTTGCTCGGGCTGGCCAAGGAGGCGAACGTCGCGGGCTGGTGGCACAGTTACAGCGATGTGCTCCCCGGTTGGTTCCAGACGTATGTGGGTCTGGAGGGGGCCGCCTCCCTCCTGCGGGTCTACGAAGTCCAGTTCGTCCACGGTCTGTTGCAGACGGAGGAGTACGCACACGCCGTCGTCTCCCGCGGCATGCCGGGTGCGCCGGCCGCCGAGATCCAGCGACGGGTCGCGCTGCGCCAGGAGCGGCAGAAGCTGCTGATATCGGAACGGGCACCGCAGCTGCACTGCGTCCTGGACGAGGCCGCGCTGCGCCGCCCCTATGGTGGACGGTCCGTGATGCGCGGGCAGTTGAAGCATCTGATCGACATCTCGGAGCGGCCCAATGTGCGGCTCCAGGTGATGCCGTTCAACTTCGGCGGGCACGCGGGGGAGAGCGGTGCGTTCACCATGCTGCGCTTCCCGGAGTCCGATCTCTCCGACGTCGTCTATCTGGAGCAGCTCACCAGCGCCCTCTACGTGGACAAGCCGGAGGAGGTCGCGCAGTACGAGCGGGCGATGGAGCGGCTCCAGGAGGACAGTCCGGACCCTGCCGAAACCCGGGATCTCTTGCGTGGTCTGCTCCAACTCACGTGACCCAGCAGTAGGATGACGCTGGATCAGCCCCCCCGCAGAGCAGTGCCGCACAGAGTAGGGATGCCATGTCCATCTTCGCAGACCTGGCCTGCCAGTTCATCGACGGTGAGTGGCGGGCCGGCAGTGGCTCGTGGGACATCATCGATTTCAACCCCTACGACCAGGAGAAGCTGGCGTCGATCACGGTCGCCGGCGTGGACCAGGTCGATGCGGCCTACCGCGCCGCCGAGCGGGCGCAGCGGGACTGGGCGCTGCGCAACCCCTACGACCGGCGGCAGGTCACCGAGCGGCTGCTGCGGCTGATCGAGGAGCGCGAGGAGGAGATCGTCGAGGCGCTCGTCCTCGAACTGGGCGGCACCCGGATCAAGGCCGCGTACGAGGTCCGGCTCGCCAAGGAGTTCGTCCGCGAGGCGATCCAGCTGGCGTTGCGTCCGCAGGGGCGGATACTGCCGTCGCCGGTGGACGGCAAGGAGAACCGCGTCTACACCCAGCCGGCCGGGGTCATCGGGGTGATCAGCCCGTTCAACTTCCCGTTCCTGATCTCGATGAAGTCCGTGGCGCCGGCGCTGGCGCTGGGCAACGCGGTGGTCATCAAGCCCAACCAGAACGCCCCCATCACCGGCGGCGGCCTGATCGCCAAGCTGTTCCAGGACGCGGGGCTGCCGGCCGGGCTGCTCAACGTGCTGATCACCGACATCGCGGAGATCGGGGACGCGCTGATCGAGCACCCGGTGCCGCGGGTGATCTCGTTCGCCGGGTCGGACAAGGTCGGCCGGCACGTCGCGGCGGTCAGCGCCGGGCACTTCAAGCGGGTGATCCTCGAACTCAGCGGCAACAGCGCGCTGATCGTGATGGACGACGCCGACGTGGACTACGCGGTGGAGGCCGCGGTCTTCAGCCGGTTCGTCTATCAGGGGCAGGTCTGCATGGCGGCCAACAGGGTGCTGCTGGACCGCGCGGTGGAGGCCGAGTTCACCGAGAAGTTCGTGGCCAAGGTGGCGGCGCTGCGGACCGGTGACCCGCGCGATCCGCGCACCCAGATCGGGCCGCTGATCAACACCTTCCAGGCGGAGGCGCTGACCTCGGTGGTCGACCGGGCGATAGCCGAGGGGGCCACGCCGCTGCTCCGCGGCCGTACGGAGGGCAACCTCGTCGAGCCCAGCGTGCTGGCCGGGCTGCCGGCGGACTCCGCGCTGCACGGCCAGGAACTGTTCGGGCCGGTGGCCCTGTTGGTGCCGTTCGACGGCGAGGAAGAGGCGGTGCGGATCGCCAATGACACCCCGTACGGACTCAGCGGGGCGGTGCACACCGCCAATGTGGAGCGCGGGGTGCGGATCGCCCAACGGATCGTGACCGGCATGATCCACGTCAACGACGGAACGGTCCACGACGAGCCGCAGGTGGCGTTCGGCGGGGAGAAGTTCTCCGGGACCGGGCGGTTGAACGGCGAGTCCACGGTCGAGGCGTTCACGACCCAGAAGTGGGTGTCCATCCAGCACGAGCGGTCGCCGTTCTCGCTGTGAGGCGGGCGTCATCCGGTGCGGCGGACGACAAGTCCGTCCGGATCTAGGACACCTGCTGTCCTAGGCGATCCGTAGCGTGGGTGGAGTCGAAGCGGCCGGACGGTTCGGTACCGGCCGGCCCGCGGTGCCCTGCCGCCGGCGTGATGAAAGGTGGAACCCATGCCCGCTCATGTTCTGGCCGAGGCCCACGGCGACGAGCGCGGTGCGCTGCTGGCCTTCCTGGAGGCGCAGCGCGGCGGGCTGCGCCGGGCCGTCCTGGGGCTGACCGACGAGCAGACCAAGCAGCGGCCGAGCGCCAGCGACCTGTCGCTGGGCGGGCTGCTCAAGCACGCCCAGCAGGTCGAACGGAACTGGCTGGCCATCGCGCAGCAGCGGGATCTCGGCGAGCGGCCCAGCGAGAGCGAGTGGCTCCTGGGCTTCCAGCTGCAGGACGGCGAGACCGCCGCGGGAATGCTGGAGCTCTGGGAGGAGGCCGCGGCCGAGACGGAGAAGTTCATCCGCTCCGTGCCGAGCCTGGACGACACCTTCCCGCTGCCGCCGGCCCCGTGGTTCCCGAAGGACGCCCGGCAGTCGATGCGGTGGCTGGTGCTGCACCTGATCGAGGAGTTCGCCCGGCACGCCGGCCACGCCGACATCGTCCGGGAGTCCCTGGACGGCAAGACGGCCGTCGCCCTGGCGGACGAGGAGCGCAAGGGGGCGCAGGGGTAGCCGGCGGCGGGCCCTGGCACGGCGACAGGCCCTAGTCTGGCGGCAGGCCGCGTGCGGGATGCGTGCCGGGATTGAGGTGGCGATGTCGGCGATCCGGCTGCTGGTGCTGGGGGCCGTGCGGCAGCACGGTCGGGCGCACGGCTATCAGGTCCGCAACGACCTGGAGTTCTGGGGCGCGCACGAGTGGTCCAACGCCAAGCCGGGGTCCATCTACCACGCGCTCAAGCAGATGGACAAGCAGGGGCTGCTGCGCGCCCACGACATCGCGCCGAGCACCGCCGGCGGTCCGCCACGCACCGAGTACGAGCTGACGCCGGCGGGCGAGGAGGAGTACTTCCGGCTGCTGCGGGCGGCGCTGGTGCAGCGCGACCCGAAGACCGACCTGCTCAGCGCCGGGATCGGCTTCATCGTCGATCTGCCGCGGGACGAGGCGGTGGCACTGCTCAAGGAGCGGGTGCGGGCGCTCGCGGAGTGGCGGGCCACGGTCACCTCGTACTACACGCCCGAGGGCGGGCCCGGACAGCTCGGCCACATCGGGGAGATCATGCACATGTGGGTGCACGCGGCGGACAGCGGCGCGGAGTGGACCCGCGGGCTGATCGAGCGGATCGAGGGCGGGGCGTATGTCTTCGCCGGCGAGGGGGAGCCGTTCGTGGGGGTGCTCGCGGACGGCCAGGAGAACCCCTACGCGCCGCGGGACGCCGCCCGGGCACCGGAGGCCGCCGACGGCGAGGACGGGCCCGACGACGCCGGCTGAGGGCCGCGGGCGGCGTCCCCGGTGGCGTCCGGGACCCGCGGTCGGTCGTCAGTGGTGGAAGGCGGTGGCGATGTTCTCCGGGCGGTCCAACGGGGCGGGCTGTCGGCGGAGTTCGGGGAGCAGCTGCTCCAGGTCGGCCAGGAAGCTGTCGGCCAGGTCCAGCGAGAAGCCGTTGCGGCAGACCACCCGGAGGACGGAGAGGTCCTGGCGGTTGGGCGGGAAGGTGTAGGCGGGGACCAGCCAGCCGCGCTCCCGCAGTCGCCGGGACACGTCGAAGACGTCGAAGGACGTGACGTCGTCGGCGGTGGTGAAGGCGAAGACCGGCAGCTGGTCGCCCTGGGTGAGCAGACGGAAGTCGCCCAGCGCGCCGATCCGTTCGGCCATCGAGCCGGCCACGTCGCGGGTGGCCTGCTGGACGGCGCGGAAGCCCTCCCGGCCCAGCCGGAGGAAGGTGTAGTACTGGGCGGCGACCTGGGCGCCGGGGCGGGAGAAGTTGAGGGCGAAGGTCGGCATGTCGCCGCCCAGGTAGTTGACGCGGAAGACCAGCTCCTCGGGGAGCGCGTCCTGGTCGCGCCAGAGCGCCCAGCCGACGCCGGGGTAGACCAGGCCGTACTTGTGGCCGGAGGTGTTGATGGAGGCGACCCGGGGGAGGCGGAAGTCCCACAGCAGGTCGGGGTCGAGGAACGGTGCGATCATGCCGCCGGACGCGCCGTCCACGTGGACGGGGACGTCCAGGCCGGTGCGCTCCTGGAGCGCGTCGAGGGCGGTGCAGATCTCCGCCACCGGCTCGTAGGAGCCGTCGAAGGTCGAGCCCAGGACGGCGACGACACCGATGGTGTTCTCGTCGCAGAGCGCGGTGGCGGAGTCCGCGTCCAGGTGGAAGCGGTCGCCCTCCATGGGGACCTGGCGGGTCTCCACCTCCCAGAAGTTGCAGAACTTCTCCCAGCAGACCTGGACGTTGGCGCCCATGACGAGGTTGGGGCGGGCGGTGCCGGGATAGCGGTCGGGGTTGCGCCGGGCCCAGCGGCGCTTGAGGGCCATGCCGGCGAGCATGCAGGCTTCGCTGGAGCCGGTGGTGGAGCAGCCCATGGCGGCGGACGGGTCGGGGGCGTGCCAGAGGTGGGCGAGCATCGCCACGCAGCGCCGTTCCAGTTCGGCGGTGCGCGGGTACTCGTCCTTGTCGATCATGTTCTTGGCCTGGCACTCCGACATCAGGACGTCGGCCTGCGGCTCCATCCAGGTGGTGACGAAGGTGGCGAGGTTGAGCCGGGCGTTGCCGTCCAGCATCAGTTCGTCGTGGACGAACTGGTAGGCGGTGTGCGGGGAGATGGGGCCCGCGGGGAGGGTGTGCCGCGGGGGAGAGGTCTCCATCCCGGCGACCGGGTCGGCCTCGCCGTAGAAGGGGTTGACCGGGTGGGTGCGGCGCCGGGGCTCCCGTTCGGAGCCGCCTTTGTGCAGGGTCATCGGCTGCGGCCTTCTCTCAACTCGTGGCGGCCAGGCCGGCTTTGATGGCCTTCGTGAACTTCACCACCCGCTCCGCCTGGACGCGGGCGGCACTGCGGGCGTCGGCGTCGACCAGGGTTTCCGGGCCGCCGACGTGCGAGGTGCCGTAGGGGTTGCCGTCGGCGAACTTCACCGGGTCCGTGTAACCGGGGGTGATGAGGATGCCGCCGAAGTGGTGGACGGTGTGGTAGAGCGCGAGGAGGGTGGACTCCTGGCCGCCGTGCTTGGACTGGGTGGCGGTGAAGCCGCTGTAGACCTTGTCGGCCAGCCGACCCTGCTGCCAGAGGCCGCCCAGGGTGTCCATGAACTGCTTGAGCTGGGACGTCACATTGCCGAAGCGGGTGGGGGTGCCGAAGAGCACCGCGTCCGCCCAGAGGATGTCGTCGTGGGTCGCCTCCAGGATGTCGGCGGTGGCGGTGACGTTGGCGGCCCAGGCGGGGTTGGAGTCGATGGCGGACTGCGGGGCGAGCTCGGCGACCCGGCGCAGCCGTACGTCGGCGCCCGCGTGCTCGGCGGCGTCGGCGATCAGCCGGGCCATCTCGGCGACGGTGCCGGTCGACGAGTAGTAGATGACGGCGACGTTGACGTCGTGCAGCGGCATGGACGCACCTCCTGGAACCCGACAATAAGGGCATAAGGTGCGAACGGCCTCCAGGGTTCCCCCGGTGGAAGCGCGGCCGGGCCGGGCCCCGTGGACCCGGCCCGTACCGGTCAGCTCGCGCTGGCCAGCGACAGCTTGGCGGCGAAGCCGAGGAAGGCGGCGCCGGCGCCGGCGGACAGGCCGGCGGTCAGGCGCTTGCGGCGGCGGAAGGTGGCCGCCAGGAACGTCCCGCTGAAGATCAGCAGCGAGAGGTAGCTGAAGCTGAAGAGCTGCGCCCAGGCGCCGAGCGCCACGAACGACAGCACCGGGTGGGCGTAGGAGGGGTCCACGAACTGCACGAAGAAGGAGATGAAGAACAAGATCGCCTTCGGGTTGAGCAGGCTGACCACGAACGCGCGGCGGAACGGCCGCTCGACCTTCGGGGCGGCCCCGTTCTCCGCCGGGGTCGCCGCAGCCGCCGGTGCCGCTCCGGCCGCCTGCTCCGGCGTCGCGCTCCGCAGGGCCTTGCCGGACGCCCGGCCGCCGCGCCACAGGGACCACGCGCCGCGCAGCATCCCGACGGCCAGCCACGTCAGATAGCCCGCGCCGGCGAACTTCACGAGGCCGAACAGCAGCGGGCTGGCCTTCAGCAGCGAGGCCACCCCGCCCGCGGACAGCGTCATCAGCACCGTGTCACCGCACAGCACGCCCGCCGCCGCCCGGTACGCCACCCGACGGCCCCGCCGGGCGGCGACCGAGACGACGTACAGCGAATTCGGCCCCGGCAGCAGGATGATCAGGGCGAGGCCCGCCAGGTACGTGGACAGATCCGTTATTCCGAGCATGCGCGGAGGATCTCACCCGCGGACCCGGCGCCTCGCCGCTTTTCAGGATCCGGACCTGCACCTCACGCGGCGTGAGGAGCCATCGTGACGCGCGTACCGATGACCGACGGGGGAGTGGGAGCGAGCTGTTCGGTGGGCCGGGCCGCCGGGTCCGCCGGAGCGACGGTGCGGACGCGGGGGCGCCCCGCGGAGCCGGTCGCGGTCAGCCCTGGGGTTCCAGCACCACGGCCGTGCCGTAGGCGCAGACCTCGGTGCCGACGTCGGCGGCCTCGGTGACGTCGAAGCGGAACATGAGCACGGCGTTGGCGCCGCGGGAGCGGGCCTGCTCCACCAGGCGTTCCATGGCCTGGTTGCGGGTCTGGACGAGGGTCTTGGTCAGACCGCGCAGCTCACCGCCGATCATCGACTTCAGGCCCGCGCCGATCTGGCTGCCGAGGTGCCGGGAGCGCACGGTGAGGCCGAAGACCTCGCCGATCACTTGTTTCACGTGAAACCCCGGCACGTCGTTGGTCGTCACCACCAGGACGTCGGACTGCTCGTGCTGTCCGCCGCCGTACTCCTCGATGCCCATGGTCCGCACCTCCTGTCCTTGCGGTCAGGATCACCCGGGGCGGCCGGAGCGGCCAGCGCTCGGGGGCGGTCGGGTGGGGGTCGGCGGCCGGCGTCGAGGCGGGGCGGGGGCGGCCCGGGAGGCCATGGCCGGGGGTGCTCCTGGAACCACGGGACGTCATAGTCCGTTGATAGCTTTGGGCCGCACACTGCGCCTGCACCCCTCGCTTCCGCTCGCCGCGCCGCGCGAGCCGGGCGCCCTCGACCCAGGAGCTTTCACCCCGTGAATACTCTCGCGCTCGGCCCCCAGTGGCTGAACTCGGACTACTTGATCACGACATTCGGCCTGATCGGCGTCCTGCTCATCGTGTTCGCGGAGTCGGGGCTGCTGATCGGTTTCTTCCTGCCCGGGGACTCGCTGCTGTTCACCACCGGCCTGATGGTGACGACGAACAAGATCGACAAGCCGCTGTGGATGGTGTGTGCGCTGGTGGTGCTGGCGGCCGTCCTGGGTGACCAGGCCGGATACCTCTTCGGCCGCAAGGTCGGCCCCTCGCTCTTCAAGCGGCCCGACTCCCGCCTCTTCAAGCAGGAGAACGTCGAGAAGGCGCACGCCTTCTTCGAGAAGCACGGTCCGAAGTCGCTGATCCTGGCCCGGTTCGTCCCGATCGTGCGGACGTTCACGCCGATCATCGCGGGCGTGAGCCGGATGCAGTACCGCTCCTTCATCATCTTCAACATCATCGGCGGGACGCTGTGGGGCGCCGGCGTGACGCTGCTGGGCGCCGCGCTGGGCAACGTCGAGTTCGTGCACAAGCACATCGAGCTGATCCTCGTGGCGATCGTGCTCATCTCCGTGGTGCCGGTCGTCATCGAGTTCCTGCGGGCGCGCGCCAAGGGCAAGAAGGAGCCGGCGGCGTCGGCGACGGCGCCCACGCCGGTGCCCACGGGGCGATCGCAGACGCGGGGGCGCCACGCCAAGCGGTGACGCTTGGCGCTTGGCGCGTTTCCCGCGTTGTCGGCTGCCCCGCCGTAGGGGTTCGTGTTACGCGCCTGCGGCGCCGGGCCGCTGCGCGGGGCTGTCGGGTGCGGTGACGGGTCGGAGGGGCACGAGGTGTCCGGACTGCTGCGCTTCACGTCCGGACACCTCGTGCCCCTCCGACCCGTCCCCTCCCGTGGGTGGGTCATAAAGACGGTGGGTGGGGGCAGGCGTCAGGGGGCCGGTGCGGGTCGCCCCTTGGTCCACGACCGGTACTGGCCCACAAAGGCGTGCCCCCACCCCACAGCCCCGGCACCGCTGCCGAACAGCCCCGCGCAGCGGAATCGCCCCGCGCCGCAGGCGCGTGACACGAACCCCGCGGCGGGGTAGCCGACACCGTGGGAGGCAGCCGGTCGGCAGGCCCACGGCGGGGAAGCTCGACAACGTGGGGCCCCGGAGAAGCGCCGGACGCAGCCATGCGGCATCGTGTGCATGACCAGTCGGCAGGAGGCGTACGTACGAGGAGCGGAGACACGTGGCGTCGGATCCACCCCGCGGCAGCGGTAACGGCAAGGGCAGCGGCATCTCGGAGCAGGCCGGTCTTCCCGAGGACCGCAAGCCGCAGTCGGACGAGGCGCACAGCGCCTTCACACCGCCGTTGGGTGTGCCGTTGCCGCCGACGCCCGAAGAGGAGCACCCGACCTCGGAGTTCGCGTTGCCCGAGGGGCTCCGGCCGGAGACGCCGGCCGAGCCCGAGGGGTCGGCGTTCGCCCCGCCGGGGGGCACCACCGGGCAGACCCCGCTGCCGACGTTCACGCCGCCGCACGGCATACCGGTCCTCAGCCTGACCAAGGAAGCGCCGTGGCAGGACCGGATGCGCACCATGCTGCGGATGCCGATCCACGAGCGACCGGTGCCCGAGCGTGCGGAGCGCACCGAGGAGGAGGGCGGCGGCCCCGCCGTTCCCCGCGTCCTGGACCTGACGCTGCGTATCGGCGAGATCCTGCTGGCCGGTGGCGAGGGGGCCGAGGACGTCGAGGCGGCGATGTTCGGTGTGGCGCACGCCTACGGGCTGGAGCGGGTCGAGCCGACCGTCACCTTCACCCTGCTGTCGATCTCGTACCAGCCGTCCCTGGTGGAGGACCCGCTCACCGCCAGCCGGACGGTGCGGCGGCGCGGCGTGGACTACAACCGGTTGTCGGCCGTTTTCCGGCTGGTGGACGAGATCACTTCGGAGGGGATCAGCCTCGAAGAGGCGTACCGCGGGCTGGCGGAGATCCGCCGTAACCGGCACCCGTACCCGAGCTGGGCGCTGACGGTGTCCTCCGGGCTGCTCTCCGGCGCGGCGAGCATGCTGGTCGGCGGCGGGGTGCTGGTGTTCATCGCGGCGGCGATCGGCTCGATGCTCGGCGACCGGCTGGCCTGGTTGGCGTCGGCGCGCGGGCTGCCGGAGTTCTACCAGTTCGTGGTCGCGGCGATGCCGCCCGCCGCGATAGGGCTCGTCTTCGCCCTGGCCCATTCCAATGTGCAGTCCTCCGCGGTGATCACCGGTGGGCTGTTCGCCCTGATCCCGGGGCGGGCGCTGGTCGCCAGCGTGCAGGACGGGCTGACCGGTTACTACATCACCGCCTCCGCGCGACTGCTGGAGGTCGGCTATCTGATCGTCGGCATCGTCGTCGGCGTGCTGTCCGTGCTCTACCTCGGGCTGCAGGCCGATCCCGGTCTGCAGCGGCTCAATCCCGAGCAGGCGCTGCAGCTGTACAACGAGCCGGTGGTGCAGACCATAGCGTCGATGCTGCTGGCGCTGTCGTTCTGTGTCCTGCTCCAACAGGAGCGGCACACGGTGGCGTTCGCGACGCTCAACGGCGGGGTCGCCTGGGTGGTGTACGGGGCGCTGACCGCCACCGCCGGCTTCAACGCGGTGCCCTCCACGGCCATCGCCGCCGGGCTCGTCGGCCTCTTCGGGCAGTTGCTCTCCCGGTACCGCTACGCCTCCGCGCTGCCCTATGTGACGGCGGCGATCGGCCCGTTGCTCCCTGGTAGCGCGACCTACTTCGGGCTGTTGAACTTCGCCCAGGGCAATCTGCTGGAGGGCTTCTCGTCGCTGATCAAGGCAGCCTCGCTGGCGCTGGCGATCGCGGTCGGTGTGAACCTCGGCGGCGAGGTCGCCCGGCTGTTCCTGCGGGCGCCGCTGGCCGTCGAGCCGGGCGGCGAGCGCCGGGCCGCCAAGCGGACCCGCGGCTTCTAGGGCGCTTCTGACGGATCTCCGCGGCATCGCGCCCTGGGGCCCGTCCGCCGGCGCCCCTTCGAAGGCCGCGCCAAGGAAACAACAAACGCTTTTGTTTACGTCGGCGGGGCGAAGGCGGTGGCCGGCCGGGCAGGGTGTTCCCGGGAATCAAGTAACCCGAAATTTTATGCCGGATGCCGTGCTAGTTTCGGTCACCTTGACGACAAACCTCTGAGATCGGATCCGTTCTCTTGGCCGCGCACCGTCGTGGCCGTTTGTCGAAACGGGGGGAGTGCGCTCATGGCGAGGCACGTCGCCAACACGAACCAGAGGGGCGGGGCCGGATCCGGTGCCGGCCGGGTCGCGAGTGTCGCCAAGCGGCACACCGCACTGCTCGGCACGGGAGTGGCACTGGGACTCCTGGGAGTCGGAGCCACACTCGCCCAACCGTGGGCCATCGGAAAACTGATCGGGGCGGTGTCCGCGGGAGAATCGCTGACCCCGCCCATCATCATGGTCGCCGCCCTCTTCTGCCTGGGCGCAATCTTTTCGTCGCTCCAGTCCTACGCAATTGGGCGGGCCGGGGAGAATATCGTCCACGACGTCCGTCACACGCTCGTCGGAAGACTGCTGCGGGCCGATCTCGCGGAATTCGGGAAATGGCCGCAGGGCGACATCGTCACGCGTACGGTCACCGACACGTCGCTGGTGAAGATCGCCCTCTCGCAGAGCCTGGCACAGTTGATCATCAGCGGTGCCACGGCGGTCGGCTGCATCGTGCTGATGTGCACCATCGACCTGCCGCTGATGCTCATCACCCTGGCCAGCCTCGGCATCGCCAGCACCCTCGCCATCGTGCTCGCGCGCAAGCTCCGCGGAGCGGCCCTGCAGAACCGTGACGACACCGGGGCCTTCGGCAGCGGCGTCCAGCGTGTGCTCGCCGCGCTGCCCACGGTCAAGGCGTCCCGGGCCGAGCCGCGCGAGACCGCCCGCATCGGCGAACTGGCCGCGCAGGCACGACGCTCGGGAATCCGGGTCAACGCCTACAACTCCCTGCTGGTTCCCTCGATGAACGTCGGCACCCAGGGCGCACTCGCCGTCGTCGTCGGCGCGGGCATGGCCTGGGTCGCGCGGGGCGAGATGACCATGGCCGACCTGACCACGTTCGTGATGTACCTGTTCCAGTTGGTCTCGCCCCTGGTGATGGTCTTCATGGCCATCGGCCAGTTCGTCCAGGGCCGAGCCGCCATCGAGAGAGTGGACAAGCTCACCGGCCTGCCCCAGGAAGGCGGCGGGGCGGTGGACGTGGAGCAGGGCCTCGCGCCGACCGGGCCGCTGCCCCCGCACCACCCCGCGATCGAGTTCCGCGACGTGCGCTTCGCCTATCGGCGCGGACAGCCGGAGGTGAAGACGCCGGTCCTGCACGGCGTCTCGCTCAGCGTGCCGGCGCGCGGGCTGACGGCGGTGGTCGGCCCGTCGGGTGCGGGCAAGACCACCCTGTTCCAACTGATCGAGCGCTTCTACCAGGTGGACGGCGGCCGCATCCTGCTGGGGGGACGGGACGTCGCGGGGCTGCCGCTGGAGACGGTTCGCGGGCTGGTGGGGTACGTCCAGCAGGACAACGCGGCCATGCGGGGCACGATCCGGGAGAACCTGACGTACGCCCAACCGCACGCCGGCGAGGACGCCGTCCGGGAAGCCCTGGAGATGGCCGGCCTCAGCGCCGTGGTCGCAGGGCTTCCCCAGGGGCTCGACACCGAACTCGGCGACCAGGGCAGCGGACTGTCCGGCGGCCAGCGCCAGCGGCTGTGCATCGCCCGCACGCTGCTCCAGAGGCCCGCGGTGATGCTGCTGGACGAGGCCACCTCCCACCTGGATTCCGACTCCGAGCGGGACTTCCGCGACGTGCTGCGCCGGGTCTCCCGGCAATGCGCCGTCATCGCCATCGCCCACCGCATCTCCACGGTGATCGACGCCGAGAAGATCGTGGTGCTGGAGGACGGCCGGGTCCGGGCCACCGGCGTGCACCGGGACCTGATGGAGAACGACGCGCTGTACCGGCGGCTGGCGGGCTCCCAACTGCACGCCGGGCCCGGCCCGGTCGCCACGGCGGCCGACCGGACGCGCGGGGAACGGGGGGAGGGGCCGCTCCCGTCCGGGGTCGGCCGGCCCCCGTGGGGCGGCCGCAACGAGCAGACGGTGCGGCTTCGGCCCATCAGGATCGAGGAGCAGTGGTGAACAGCACCGATGTGGCGATCGTCGGCACCGGCCCCAACGGCCTGGCGGCCGGCGTGGTCCTGGCCCGGGCCGGCCTGAGGGTCGAGCTCCACGAAGCGGCCGGGGCCATCGGCGGCGGGCTGCGCACCACGTCGCTCTTCGACACCGACGTCGTGCACGACATCTGCTCCGCCGTCCATCCGATGGCCGCCGCCTCCCCGTTCTTCCGGGCGTTCGACCTGGCGGCCCGCGGGGTCGAGCTGCTGCACCCCGAGATCAGCTACGCCCATCCGCTGGACGGGGGCCGCGCCGCCCTGGCGTACCGCTCGCTGGCGGACACCTGCGCGCACCTGGGCCCCGACGGCCCGCGCTGGCGCCGGCTGATGGCCCCGCTGCTGGAGCACAGCGAGGCCGTCGTCGACCTGATCCTCTCCGGGCAGCGCAGCCTGCCGCGGGACCCCGCCGCCGCCCTGCTGCTGGCCGGCCGGGTGGCGGTCCACGGCACCCGGCTCGGCGCGGCGTCCTTCCAGGGCGAGGAGGCGGCGGCCCTGCTCACCGGCGTCGCCGCGCACGCGGTCGGCAAGCTGCCCAGTTTCGCGGGCGGCGCGGTGGCCATGCTGCTGGGCCACCTCGCGCACGGGACGGGGTGGCCGCTGCCGCGCGGGGGCAGCGGCCGGATCGCGGAGGCGATGGCCCGGGACATCACCGCGCACGGTGGCGTCTTCCACACCGGTCACCCGGTGACGGACCTGGCGGAACTCCGCGGCGCGCGGGCGGTGTTGCTTGACACCAGCCCCAAGGGCTTCCTGGCCCTCGCGGGCGACCGGCTGCCCCGCTCCTACGCGCGCGGCCTCGCGCGCTTCCGCTACGGTCCGGGCGCGGCCAAGGTCGACTTCCTGGTCTCCGAGCCGATCCCCTGGTCCGATCCCGCCGTGGGCCGCGCCGGGACGGTCCATCTGGGCGGTACCCACGCCGAGATGGTCCGCCAGGAGACGAAGAACGCGCGCCGGGTGCGGACCCGGGAGCCGTTCGTCCTCCTCGTGGACCCCGCGGTGGCCGATCCGGGGCGCGCGCTGCCCGGGAAGCGCCCCGTGTGGGCGTACGCGCACGTGCCGAACGGGGATCCCACCGATCCCCACGAGTTGGTGCGCGCCCGCATCGAGCGCTACGCCCCGGGGTTCGGGGACACGGTCCTCGCCCACCGCTCGGTGCCCGCCGCCGCGTACGAGACGTACAACCCCAACTACGTGGGCGGCGACATCGGTTCGGGCGCGATGACGCTGTACCAGAGCCTCGCGCGGCCCGTCCCCCGCATCGACCCCTACCGCACCCCGCTGCCCGGCGTCTTCCTCTGTTCCTCGGCCACCCCTCCGGGGCCCAGCGTGCACGGCATGTCCGGTTATCTAGCGGCTGTTTCGGCATTGCGCCATCGTTTCGGGATATGCGACGTACCCGACCTGGGCCCGGATGCGGTGCCATTGGTGAGTGCCCACACTCGTTAAAGTAGCGACAACTTTCTGTTCGTCGGCAATCCGTACCCGACTCTTCGGATGTTCCGAAGCGGTGCGCGGCGGGGCCGGCCGAGGCAAGATGAAGGCCGTACGGAACGCCGGTTCAGGCCAGGTGCGTTGGCCTGCGCCGAAGCCGTGACGCGGGCCAATCCGGATGCGCGTCGGGGCGGCAATCGCACATGCCGGAAGGTTCACTTCCTTGTGGTATCACACATATTCACTGGCGCTCATCCCGGTGTATATGATGGACTCACACGACATAACCTGAAGTTCCCCACACTTCGTTGAGGCGTTACCACTGGATCGACAGGCGTGCTGGTCTGACCAACCATGCGCAACGACTGCAGTTCCACTGTGCAGTTGTGTTGGCCTGTGACGTCCTTCCTCGCTCCGGCTTTCGGCTTCATGGCGTTCCCTAGGGATCGAATGTGGGGACAAAATGAGGGGGTTCGGTGACTAACGGGGTTGAAGACATCGGCTATGGCCGGCAGTTCGAGGGCTGGTACGACAGGCTGATACCGGACGACAGGATTGCCGCCGAGGCGGTGGAGGGGCTGCTGGCCTGCCATCCCGCTCCCGAGGCGGGGACTCTCGAATTCGGTGTCGGCACCGGGCGGATCGCCATCCCGCTCTCCCGGCACGTGGGCCATGTGACCGGCGTGGACTCCTCGCCGGAGATGCTCGACGCCCTGCGCGTCAAGCTGAAGGACGGCGGCGACGTCACGCCGGAGCACGGGGACATCCGCACCTACACCTCGGAATCCCGGTACGGGCTGGTGTACTGCGTGTGCGCGACCCTGTCGTGCCTGACCACTCCCGAGGACCAGCGGCGGGCCGTTCAGCGCGCCGCCGACCTGCTGGTCCCCGGCGGCCGGCTGGTGATCGAGACGCACAACAAGCCGGCGATCCTGGAACTTCACGAGGGCCGGGCCCGCACCACCTACTTCGTCCCCTACCCGGAGCCGGGGACGGGCGTGCAGACCCACTCCACCCTGCTCGACGGCGGCCTGTGGCACTGCTCGCACATCCTGTACCAGGCCGACGGCACCACCAGGGTGGGTAACGAACTCACCCGGCTGACCACGCCGGAGGACGTCGACGGCTACGCCCGCGCGGCCGGGCTGGAGCCCGAGGCCCACATGTCCCGATGGGACGGCACCCCTTACAGCGAACAGGCGCCCCTTTTCATGTGTTGCTACATCAAACCCTGAAGGCACACACAGCCCAGCGCGGATTTCAGAAGGGGGCCACACATGGGACGTCCGCCGATACTGCCGACGGATCAGAAGTTCGCTCTTGTACTGAGAGTGGTGACCGGTGAACTGACCGCGGCCGAGGCCGCACGGGAAGTCGGAGTCTCCGAACAGTCGGTATCGAACTGGCGCCGCCAGTTTATTGAGGGAGGCCGTAACGGTCTCGCCGGTGAGGGCGGCAGGGACGCCGAGACCGAATCCCTGATGGCCGAACTGACCCAGGAAAACGCCACCCTTAAGGCCACCATAGGCGAGCTGTACATAGAACTCCGGAAGTATTCCCGGGGTGCGGCAGTCCGTCCGCCGGTGCGTCGCGGCAAGGTTCACCCGGGCCCGAGAGTCAACTAACTCATTATTTTAGCCCGGCAGCACGTGTTAGCTTTTCGGCCAACAGCCACTTCAAACCACGGGGGAGGGAATGTGGCGTCTTTGGAGCGCCAGTTTGCCGTCGGCATTGCTGGACTCGCCGGCGCAAGCCTTCTGACCGGTGCAGTAACGCGATACGCGGGCAAACGTGAACGTGCACGTCGCTACATGATGCACGAGCGGCCCGACGGCAGCCTCGTAGAGGTCGACGTCAGTATTCCTTCTCAGGCCCGGCGCGTCGTCCTGCTCGAAAACGGGCTGGGTACGCCGCACGAATACTGGGACTGGGTCTGCGGCGCACTTCCCGCGGACGTGGGGTACGTGCGGTTCAACCGTCCCGGGTACGGGCTCAGCACGCCGGACACGAAATACGGCCTGGAGCCGCACTTCGAACTGCTGCAGGAGCTGCGCGACACGTACGCCGGCGGCCTTCCGCTCGTGCTGGCGGGCCACTCCCTGGGCGGATACCTCGTCGCGGCCTATGCGTCGCTGCATCCGGACGCGACGAAGGGCGTGACCCACGTCGTCATGATCGACGCCACCGAAGTGGTCAGTCTGCGCCACTCCCGTCGTACCGATGTCGACCGGTGGTCGCACCAGTCGATGGTGATGGAGCAGGCGTTCGCGGCGACGGGCCTCTCGGTCTTCCGTCCCGCGATGAACGTGAACAAGCAGTACCGCCCGGAGATCAACCGGAGCTACACGGCGTTCCTGGCGACGCCCCGTACGTGGGCCACGTCCTACCGGGAGTACCGGGACGCGATGACCTATCCGGAACTGGCCGACCTGGACTGCCCGTTGACCGTCGTCACGGCGGAGAACAACGCCGGTGACAACGCCCGACACCACGGGATCCAGGCCAGGCTGGCGGTCATCTCGGACCGGGCCAGGCACCACTTCGTCGACGGCTCCGATCACGAGTCGCTGCTCGCCGTGCAGCAGCACGCCGAAGAGGTGACGGAGCTGATCGTCGGCGAACCGCCCTCCGAGCGGCTCGGAGAGTCGTGGCAGCCCTCCACCAAGAGTCGCCAGGACGCCGAGGGCGTCGCGGAGCGGGAAAGGGAACCGAGGTGATGGTGAGCGTGAACACGGAACGCGTGAAGACGGCCGCTGTCACGGCGGCACTCGCCGGCTGGCTGGCCGCGACTGCCGTGGCGCAGATTCCCGAGCAGCGCTTCGACGGTCTCCTGAGCCGCGGGAAGCTGCGGATACCGACCCCGAACTGGCGCTTCTTCGGGCCGAACCCGGGAACGAAGGACAACCACCTTCTCTACCGCGACATCACGGACGGCAAGCCCGGCGAGTGGACGGAGATCCCGATCACCCGCGACCGGCCGTGGTACGCACTGGCGTGGAACGCACGGAACCGGTCGCCGAAGGCCCTGTTCGACGCGAGCCAGCACGTCCTCGCCCAGGCGGTCGCCTTCGGAGCGGCAGTGCTCCCCGTGACCACGGCGTCCGGATACCGGCTGCTGGCCCGCTACATCCAGCTCCACCTGCCGCACACCGATGGGGCCTCGCACAGCCAGTTCATGCTGCTGCATTCGTACCCCACCAGCCCGGAGGACCGGCACATCGACCCCGTCTTCGTCTCCATGGAATTCCCACTGGAGGGAGACGTCACCCCTGCCATGGCTCCGTCTCTGGCAACCGCATAGCGAGCCGATCGACCCTCTCGACTGGAAGCTGCGAGCTCACTCGGCACTCCTGTGCCGCGTGAGTCCGCGCCCTCCCGCCGAACGGCTGGAGAACTCGCTGAATCCTGAGAGAAAGAGGAAACAATGTCCATTGTTGCTGATTTCGCCAACACCGAGCTGGTCGACGTGGAGCCGGGCCGCATCGGCAACGACGCGACCCCGACCATGCTCACCCCGCTGGCCACCCTCGCGACCCCCGAGGGCGTCGCGGTGACCTCCGCGACCGCGTACGCGCTGCACGAGGTCACCAAGGACATCCAGCGCTGAACCGTCGGCCGGCAGTCGATGCCGACCGGCATCGTTAGCCCCGTCCGATGAAGGACGCGGCGGCACGGTACGCCCGATACGCATACCGTGCCGCCGTTTTCCATATCCACCGTACTCGCATCACATCATCGGGAGCACCCAACCATGTTCCTCAGCGCTCCGCCCGAGGTCACGGCACGCCGAGTGGCTTCGCTGGGTACGCTGGTCTCCGCACTGGAAATGCTGAGCCAGACGCGCAAGTTCGAAGAAGGCGAAATGCTGAGCGGCCAGGTGGCGAACATGCGCCCCAAGTTCGCCAAGCGTTTTCCCCGGCTGACTCGTGCCCTCGAATCCAAGAAGGCGGCGGTCGCGCTGTACGGGGTGCAGGCGGGTGCTTCCGCCGCCACGCTGATCTGGGGCCACAAGCGCGCGGTGCGCACGGCGGGCAGCGCCGTGCTGGCGGTCACCGGCGCGGCCGGACGGTTGCGCTCCCCCTTCGGTGGGGACGGCGCCGACCAGCTCCAACAGGTGATCAACGTCGTCCTCGCCTCGACCGGCACCTTCAAGGACGGCGAGAAGGCCCGCGACGTGGCCATGCGCGCACTGGCTCTGGAGACGACCATCTCCTATGTCGCGTCCGGCGTGGTCAAGCTCGTCTCCCCGGTGTGGCTCAGCGGCGAGGCGTTCAGCGGCGTCATCCGTACGCACAACTACGGTGACCAGCGCATCTACCGGCTCGTCCACAAGTATCCGATGGTGGGCAAGCTCATCACCTGGGGGACGGTCGCCGCAGAGGTGTCCTTCCCGCTCGTCTTCGTGCTGCCGAAGCCCGCGGCGAAGGCGTTTCTCGGCTCGATGACGCTGTTCCACCTGGGAATCGGGCAGTTCATGGGCCTCAACCGCTTCGTGCTGGCCTTCGGTGCCACGCACCCGGCGCTCCTCTACGTCTTCGCCCAGAACGAGAAGCGTGCGGAGCTGACGGGGAGGACCGTGGCGGCCGTGACGTCCGCCCCTGTCGGGGCCCGCGCCTGAGGAATTCCTGCCCGATGGGCTCCCTTTGCCGTTCGCGAAGTTGAAATTCAACGTTCCATTCAGTGCCGCCGAAAATACTGCTTCCGGGTCCGGTGGGACGTGGCGGCGTGCCATGTACCGGGCCGAGGAAATCCCCGTGATGACGGGATGAACTCCCGTACGGGGTCTCGACTTTCAGGGGAGACGCACTCATGAAGCGCATCACCATGGCCGCGGGCGTCGCGGTGGCGGGCGCCATGCTCGCCGTGTCCGCTCAGGTCGGCGCACAGGCCGCGCCGCTGCCGCGGACGACCGTGGCGGACGCCGCGGCCGTCGCGCCATCGGCGGCGCAGGGCGACTGGAACCCGCCGGCCGGCTACACCCTGGAGCGCTCGTTCCTGGGCGACAGCGCCTCCTGCCGTAAGGAAGGGGACGCGGGGGTGGCCGCGGGGAAGTGGCGGCAATACGTCTGCCACGAGCAGATGGTGAAGCTCACCGACACCTGGATGCTCTTCCAGTTCCTCTACGTCAAGAAGTAGAGGAAGGTAGGAGAACCAGGTCGCGGACCCCGCGACACGTACGACGGGCGGCCCCAGATGGGTGCCGCCCGTTCGCGTACGAAAATCAGAGCGCGCCGACGGGCGTGCGGGGCCCCTGAGAACCCCGTCCGCCGCCGGACCCGCTCCGCCGGTCGGGTCAGTGCCCGCCGTGCGCCTCGAAGCGCTTGTACGAGCGCTCGATCTCGGCCTCGGCGTCGGTGCGGCCGACCCAGTTGGCGCCCTCGACGGACTTGCCGGGCTCCAGGTCCTTGTAGACCTCGAAGAAGTGCTGGATCTCCAGGCGGTCGAACTCCGAGACGTGGTGGATGTCGCGGAGGTGCTCCACGCGCGGGTCCGAGGCGGGCACGCACAGCAGCTTGTCGTCGCCGCCGGCCTCGTCCGTCATCCGGAACATGCCGATGGCACGGCACTTGATCAGGCAACCGGGGAAGGTCGGCTCGTCCAGGATGACCAGCGCGTCCAGCGGGTCGCCGTCCTCGCCGAGGGTGTTCTCGACGAAGCCGTAGTCGGCCGGGTAGCTGGTCGAGGTGAAGAGTCGACGGTCCAGGCGGATCCGACCGGTCTCGTGGTCCACCTCGTACTTGTTCCGCGAACCCTTCGGGATCTCGATGGTGACGTCGAACTCCACGGGTGGCTCCTCCATGATCAACACATACGTCTGGTGATTAAGTGTCCCCCACGCAGGTGTGTGGTGGCGAAAGGGGCTGGTCCGAAGTGCCCGAGACCCGAACATGGCAGGTCAAATGGCAGTCGGCGCAGCGTTCCGCGCGGGTGGCGGCACGCCGGGCGGGGCGTTCCGCACGCACCGCGGCACGGACCGCACAGCGCGCCGCGCAGGCGACGACGGGCGCCGCACAGCACGCATGGCAGGCCGCACCGCAGCAGACGCGGCAGACCTGGCAGCTGACAGCGGTGTCCGCCGCCACGGGTCTGGCGGTCGCGGTCGTCGCGGTGGCGGCGGCCGGGCCGTGGGACTCCGGTCAGCGTACGGCCGAGCGGGCGGCCGCGGTCCCCGCTCCGGCAACAGGTGGCGAGCATCACGATGACGGCCGGGCGCCCCGCCCCGCGCCCAGCGCGCCGGCCGTGCTGACCGCGCTCGGCGGGCCCGCGCGCGGCGCGGTGGGCCGCGGCGGCGCGGCGCCGGCGCCCACCGACGCCGGGCTGGCCGACGCCCTGTCCCCGCTCCTGTCGGACCCCGCGCTCGGTCCGCTGCGGACCGCGTCCGTGGTGGACGTCGCGGCCGGCCGACAGGTCTTCGGCGAGAAGCAGGACGAGGCGGCCACCCCCGCCTCCACGGTCAAGCTCGCCACCGCCGTGGCCGCGCTCTCCCGGCTCGGCGCCGACCACCGCATCGACACCGCCGTCGTGCTGGCCGGCAAGGACCGGATCGTCCTGGTCGGCGGCGGCGACCCGACCCTGACCGCCCGCGCGGGCGGCCCGGGCCCCGACGAACGGCCGGCCAGTCTGCGCGACCTCGCCGATGCCACCGCCCACGCCCTCCAGCAGCGCAAGCTGACCACCGTCGGCCTCGGTTACGACACCTCCGCCTACACGGGCCCCGCCGAGCACCCCATCGGCCCCAACGAGAACATCGCCCCGGTCGCCGCCCTGATGACCGACGAGGCCCGCCTCGACGACAGCGACCACGGCACCGCACCGCGCTCCACCGACCCCGCCGGCGACGCCGCCCGCACCTTCGCCGGCCTCCTCAAGGAACGCGGCATCACCGTCACCGGCGACCCGGCCGAGGCCCGCGCCCCGAAGAACCCCGACCGGATCGCCGTCGTCCGTTCCCTGCCGCTCTCCGCCCTCGTCGAGCGGATGCTGACCTACAGCGACAACGACATCGCCGAGGCGCTGGCCCGTCAGACCGCCCTCGCCGCCCACCAGCCGGCCAGCTTCGACGGCGCCGCCAAGGCCGTGCGCGACGCGCTGGCCGCCCAGCACCTCCCGCTGGCCGACGCCGTCTTCGAGGACGGCAGCGGCCTGGACCGGGACGACAAGGTCTCCGCGAACCTGCTCTCCCGCCTCCTGCTGGCCGCCGCCGCACCCGACAAGCCCGAACTCCGCCCGGTCCTCACCGGCCTCCCGGTGGCCGCCTTCACCGGCACCCTCAGGGGCCGCTACGTGGGCGACACCGCCGGCGCCGGCACCGTGCGCGCCAAGACCGGCACCCTCACCGGCGTCAACAGCCTCGCCGGCACCGTCGTCGACGCCGACGGCCGCCTCCTGGCCTTCGCCTTCATGACCACCGGCACCACCGACCCCCAGGCCGCCCAGAAGGCCCTGGACCGCATGGCCTCCACGGTGGCCAACTGCGGCTGCCGCTGAACGACCCACGAGCCGGGCCCACCCACCGTCCTCCCCACCCGCCCACCGCGCCCGACGACCCCCGCGCCGGGCGCGGCGACCAGGCGGGGCCAACCACCCCCGTCGGCTACCAGCAGGCGCAGCGTCCCCGTACCGTGAACCCATGACGAGCATCGGTGGTGTCGAGATGGTCGACTGGAATCTCGCGGTCACGACCGCGACCCGATTCGTACGGCCCGGTCCGGAGGTGAGCCGGGACGAGGCGCGGGCGATCGTCGCCGAGCTGCGCCGGCACGCCAAGTCGTCCGAGGAGCACGTCCGGGGGTTCACCCGAATGGCGCAACCCGGCGCGGAGGGCGGGGCGGTGCCGCACGACACGCCGGTCCTGGTGGTGGACCGGCCCGGCTGGATCCGGGCCAACGTCGCCGGCTTCCGGGCGGTGCTCAAGCCGCTGCTCGCCAAGATGGAGGACCGGCGGTCCTCGACGCCCGGCGGTGCGGTGCTCGGCGCGGTCGGCGGCAAGGTGACCGGCGTGGAGCTGGGCATGCTGCTGTCGTTCCTGGCGTCGCGGGTGCTGGGCCAGTACGAGACGTTCGCCCCGGCCTCGCGGGACCTGCCGGCCGGGACGCAGGGCGGCCGGCTGCTGCTGGTGGCGCCGAACATCGTCCATGTGGAGCGGGAGCTCGACGTGGCGCCGCACGACTTCCGGCTGTGGGTGTGCCTGCACGAGGAGACCCACCGGACCCAGTTCAGCGCCGTGCCCTGGCTGCGGGACCACGTCGAGGGCGAGATCCAGTCCTTCCTCGCGGAGACCGACATCGACCCGGGCACGCTGCTGGAGCGGCTGCGGGAGGCCGCCCAGTCGCTGGCCGGCGCCAGGCCGGAGGGCGAGGAGGGCGAGGAGAGCCGGTCGCTGGTGGACCTGGTGCAGACGCCCGTGCAGCGGGAGATCCTCGGGCGGCTGACCACGGTGATGTCGCTGCTGGAGGGGCACGCCGACTACGTCATGGACGGGGTGGGGCCCGAGGTGGTGCCCTCGGTGGCGGAGATCCGGGAGAAGTTCCAGAAGCGGCGGGCCAGCGGCGCCGGCCGGCTGGACCAGGCGCTGCGGAAGCTGCTGGGGCTGGACGCGAAACTGCGGCAGTACCGTGACGGTGAGCGGTTCGTGCGGTCCGTCGTCGAGGAGGTCGGCATGGACGGCTTCAACCGCGTCTGGACGTCGCCCAACACCCTCCCCACCAAACAGGAGATCGCCAAACCGGCGGACTGGGTCGCGCGGGTGCACCGGAAGGTCGACGGGGCACCGTAAGCACAGGATGTGAGCCGGGCACGCCATGCGGCAGTAGAGCGCCCCTTCAATCACCCGTCTGAGGGACCGTGACCGATGGATAGGCGTGCAATGCTCGGGGAACTGCTCGCCTCTGTCACCATCTAGGCACTCTCTGTGACGAAGTGCCGTCCATGCTTGAGGCTCGTCCCCAGCTGAACGATTGGAAACGGACATGGGTCCCCATCCAGCGGTCGCCGCGATACGCCTGGCGGTCCGCCGCGTACTCCACGACGTGCTCACCCACCACTGCGCGCAGGACCGGCGCGAGGCACCGCTCGTGCTCGTCGCCTGCTCCGGCGGCGCCGACTCCATGGCGCTCGCCTCCGCCCTCGCCTTCGAAGCGCCCAAACTGGGTGTCCGCGCCGGGGGCGTGACCATCGACCACGGCCTGCAGGAGGGCTCCGACCTCCGCGCCGCCGAGGTCGCCCTGCGGCTGCGGGCCCTCAAGCTCGACCCCGTCGACATCGTCAGCGTCGAGGTGGGCCGGGTCGGCGGCCCCGAAGCGGCCGCCCGCGATGCCCGCTACGCCGCCCTGGACGCCACCGCCGACCGCCACGGCGCCAGCGCGATCCTCCTCGGCCACACCCGCGACGACCAGGCGGAGACCGTGCTCCTCGGGCTGGCCCGCGGTTCCGGGATCCGCTCGCTCTCCGGGATGGCCGCGGCCACCGGGACGAACGGCCGCTACCGCCGCCCCTTCCTGGACGTGGACCGACAGACCGCCCGTACGGCATGCCTCATCCAGGCGCTGCCCGTCTGGGACGACCCCCACAACACCGACCCCGCCTACACCCGCTCACGGCTGCGGCACGAGGGGCTGCCCGCCCTGGAGAAGTGCCTGGGCAAGGGCGTCGTCGAGGCGCTGGCGCGGACCGCCCAGCTCTCCCGCGACGACGCCGACGCACTGGACGGCTGGGCCGCCGACGCCGAGGCGACGGTGCTCGACGAGGCCGGCACCCTCGACGTGGCCGGACTCTTCGCGCTGCCGGCCGCGGTGCGCCGTCGGGTGCTGCGCCGGGCGGTCATCGCGGCCGGTTCGCCGGCCGGTTCGCTCTTCGCCCGCCACATCGAGGAAGTGGACCGACTGATCACGGCCTGGAGGGGGCAGGGTGCCATCAACCTCCCCGGGCGCGTGGGTGTGCGACGGCAGGGTGGCAGACTGGTCATTCGGCAGGGCTGAGCGGCAGAGATCGCGCCCTGCCTTGTGATCTCACGACCGGTTCCCGTTTCGTGAGCTCCACGACCGATCTGCACACGTAACCGAACGAGAGTGGCACGGGTGGACGACAAGGACATGGGCGCCGACCTTCAGTCGGTGCTCATCACTAAGGAAGAGATCGACGCCAAGCTGGCCGAGCTGGCTGCGAAGATCGACGCGGAGTACGCGGGCAAGGACCTGCTCATCGTCGGTGTCCTCAAGGGCGCGGTGATGGTGATGGCGGACCTGGCGCGTGCGCTGTCCAACCCCGTCACGATGGACTGGATGGCCGTGTCCTCCTACGGCGCGGGCACCCAGTCCTCCGGTGTGGTCCGCATCCTCAAGGACCTGGACACCGACATCAAGGGCAAGCACGTCCTGATCGTCGAGGACATCATCGACTCGGGTCTGACGCTGTCGTGGCTGCTGTCGAACCTCGGCTCGCGCGAGCCCGCCTCGCTGGAGGTCTGCACGCTGCTGCGCAAGCCGGACGCGGCCAAGGTCGCCATCGACGTGAAGTGGATCGGCTTCGACATCCCCAACGAATTCGTCGTGGGTTACGGCCTGGACTTCGCGGAGAAGTACCGCAACCTGCCGTTCGTCGGTACTCTCTCGCCCCACGTGTACGGCGGCTGAGAGCACCTCCGCGTCCCCCGGCCGCCGCGTCGGACGGGGACCCGGATGGCCCGTGTCGGGCGTCGGGAACCCTTCGGGGATTCCCGCCGTTGGAGCAGGGAGAGGGGAATCCCGGGCTTCATTGTTCCGCACCGGCACGGGCGCCGGGTGACAATGCTGGGGTACCGTCCGAAGGCAGTCGGTTTTCGGGCCAGTAATACACACCGTACGCACGACCAGCCCTCCAGAGGGCGTTGTGCCTCACTGTGGCAGGAGGGACGGGGCCTTAGGTGGCTCCGTGTGGATGGACGTGAAGCGATACTTCCGTGGGCCGGTCATGTGGATCGTGCTGGCCGTCCTCGCCGTGGTCGTGTTGATGCAGGTCGTCGGCTCGTCCGGCGGCTATAAGACGGTGGACACCGGTCAGGTCGTCAAGGCGATCGCTGACAACAAGGTGAAGTCCGCCGAGCTGACCACCGGCGACGAGAACAAGATCAAGATCGAGCTGTCGGGCGACAACAAGATCGCCGGCTCCAACAAGATTCAGGCCAGCTACATCGGCGACCAGGGCGTTGACCTGGCGAAGAACCTGCAGGCCAAGTACCAGACGGGTGAGATCAAGGACGGCTACACCGTCTCCCCGTCGAAGCAGAACCCGTTCGTCAGCGTGATCATCACGCTGCTCCCCTTCATCCTCATCCCGGTCATCTTCCTGATCCTGATGAACCAGATGCAGGGCGGCGGGTCCAGGGTGATGAACTTCGGCAAGTCGAAGGCGAAGCTGATCACCAAGGACACCCCCAAGACGACCTTCGCGGACGTCGCGGGTGCCGACGAGGCCGTCGAGGAGCTCCACGAGATCAAGGAGTTCCTCCAGGAGCCGGCGAAGTTCCAGGCCGTCGGCGCCAAGATCCCCAAGGGCGTGCTGCTGTACGGCCCGCCCGGTACGGGCAAGACGCTGCTCGCGCGCGCCGTCGCGGGCGAGGCCGGCGTCCCGTTCTACTCGATCTCCGGCTCCGACTTCGTCGAGATGTTCGTCGGTGTCGGTGCCTCCCGGGTCCGTGACCTCTTCGAGCAGGCCAAGGCGAACGCCCCGGCGATCGTCTTCGTCGACGAGATCGACGCCGTCGGCCGGCACCGCGGTGCGGGTCTCGGCGGTGGCCACGACGAGCGCGAGCAGACCCTCAACCAGCTCCTCGTCGAGATGGACGGCTTCGACGTGAAGGGCGGCGTGATCCTGATCGCCGCCACCAACCGCCCGGACATCCTCGACCCGGCGCTGCTGCGCCCCGGCCGTTTCGACCGGCAGATCGCCGTCGACCGTCCGGACCTGCAGGGCCGGCTGGAGATCCTCAAGGTCCACCAGAAGGGCAAGCCGGTCGCGCCGGACGTCGACCTCTCGGCCGTCGCCAAGCGCACCCCCGGCTTCACCGGTGCCGATCTGTCCAACGTCCTGAACGAGGCCGCCCTGCTGACGGCCCGCAGCGACAAGAAGCTGATCGACAACCACTTCCTGGACGAGGCGATCGACCGCGTCGTGGCCGGTCCGCAGAAGCGGACCCGGATCATGTCCGAGAAGGAGAAGAAGATCACCGCGTACCACGAGGGCGGGCACGCCCTGGTCGCGGCGGCTTCGCCGAACTCCGACCCGGTCCACAAGATCACGATCCTGTCCCGCGGTCGGGCTCTGGGCTACACCATGGTCCTGCCCGACGAGGACAAGTACTCCACCACCCGTAACGAGATGCTCGACCAGCTGGCGTACATGCTGGGCGGGCGTGCGGCGGAGGAGCTGGTCTTCCACGACCCGACCACCGGTGCCGCCAACGACATCGAGAAGGCGACCGCCACCGCCCGCGCGATGGTCACGCAGTACGGCATGACCGAGCGGCTCGGCGCGATCAAGTTCGGCACGGACAACTCCGAGCCGTTCCTGGGTCGTGAGATGGCGCACCAGCGCGACTACTCCGAGGAGGTCGCCGCGCTGGTCGACGAGGAGGTCAAGAAGCTCATCGAGACCGCGCACAACGAGGCGTGGGAGATCCTGGTCGAGAACCGCGACGTGCTCGACAACCTCGTTCTGGAGCTCCTGGAGAAGGAGACCCTGAACAAGGAGCAGATCGCCGAGGTCTTCAAGCACATCGTGAAGCGCCCGGCCCGCCCGGCGTGGACCGGCTCCTCGCGCCGTACGCCCTCGACCCGTCCGCCGGTGCTGACGCCCAAGGAGCTGGCCCCGGCCAACGGCTCCGCGGCACCGTCGGTCTCCATGGAGAAGACGGACACGTCCGAGGAACCGCGCTCGGAGAGCTGAGCCAGGGGGCCCAGGGCCCCGGAATACGCGCCGCGCCCCCCAAGGTTTTAGCCTGGGGGGCGCGGCTTTCCGCGTTTCGAGCGGGCCCAGAAGGAACGAGGCACCAATGACGGACCCTGTGACGCTGGACGTCGAGGGCGCGATCGGCACGTTTGACGAGAAGCGCGCCGAGAACGCCGTGCGCGAGCTGCTCATCGCGGTGGGCGAGGACCCGGACCGCGAGGGCCTGCTTCAGACGCCCGCGCGGGTGGCGCGGGCGTACAAGGAGCTCTTCGCCGGACTGTGGCAGAAGCCCGAAGACGTGCTGACCACCACCTTCGACCTCGGTCATGACGAAATGGTGCTGGTCAAGGACATCGAGGTGGTCTCGAACTGCGAGCACCACCTGGTGCCGTTCGTCGGCGTGGCCCACGTCGGCTACATCCCGTCCACCGACGGCAAGATCACCGGGCTGTCCAAGCTGGCCCGGTTGGTCGACGTGTTCGCCCGGCGCCCCCAGGTGCAGGAGCGGCTGACCACCCAGATCGCCGAATCGCTGATGCAGATCCTGGAGCCGCGCGGGGTGATCGTGGTCATCGAGTGCGAGCACATGTGCATGACCATGCGCGGGGTGCGCAAGCCGGGGGCGAAGACGACGACCTCCGCGGTGCGCGGGCAGCTGCGCGATCCCGCGACGCGGGCCGAGGCGATGAGCCTGATACTGGCCCGCTGAGGCCGGGAGGCCGGGAAGAGACGGGAAGGCGGTCGTCGGCGCCCTGTGCGGGGTGCCACGGCCCGTAACGAGGAGCGGCCCGGGGTCCGCGGCGGTATCGCCGGGACCCCGGGCCGCTGTGCCGGGTCGCCGAGGGGCCTGGTCAGGCCCTCAGGTGGCCGCCCATCCACTCCAGCGCGGCGGGGATCTCGCGGCGCCAGGTGTTGAAGTTGTGGCCGCCGCTGTCCAGGATGATCGACGCGACCTTGGACGGCGACTTGGTGCCCTCGATGAACTTCAGGGTGGGCTTGTAGTTGCTCTCGCCGTGCTTGCTGCTGGTGACCAGCAGGTTCACCGGGGGAGCGGGCATGTGCTTCTGCCGCCAGTGCAGGTCGTTCTCCCGCTCCAGCTGCTTGCTCCCGCCGAACAGGGCGCCGGTGGTGGCGTCGATCGGCGCCTTGTAGTCACCGGAGAGGGAGACCGCGGTGGAGTACGACTGCGGGTTGCGCATGGTCAGCTTCAGCGCGCAGTAGCCGCCGGTGGAGTCGCCCATGATGCCCCAGCTCTCGGCGTCCTTGCCGACGCGGTACTGGCCGCTGATGTCGTGCCGCAGGTCGTGGGCGAAGAACGTCTCGGTCTGGGGGCCGTTGGGTATGTCCACGCACTCGGTGTCACGGGGCGGGGCGACCGTCGGGCGCATCATCACCAGGACGGTGGGCTGGATGCGGTTGTTCTGGAGCAGGTCGTACTGGGTCTGCGGGTAGTGCAGCTTCTTGTAGAGCGCCTCGGCGGTGCCGGGGTAGCCGGTCAGGACCACCGCCGCGGGGAACTTCTTGTGCGCGTACTTCTTCTGGAAGTACTGCGGCGGCAGGTAGACGTACGCCGGGCTGGCGATCTTGGACTTCTCGCCGCGGATCAGGACCTTGTCCAGCCGGCCGGCGGACGTCGGGACCGAGGCGCCCTGGATGCTCAGGCGCTCGGTGCCCAGCATCTTGAGGTTGGTGCCGTTCGGGCCGGACTTGTAGTTGGTGACCACGCCCGGTTCCTGCTCCTGGCCGAAGAGGTCGGCCCAGGAGGCGTAGAAGCCGAAGGTGTTGTTGGCGAACAGGCCGATCGCCGCGAAGAGCGAGAGCTGGGTGGCGAAGAGCAGGCCGATGCGGCCGAGCACGGCGCGCCAGTTGCCCTTGGAGAGCCGCGGCCAGAGCCAGATCGTGAGAACGAACAGTGCCACCGCGACGAGTACGGCGAGCAGCAACACTTTCTTGCTGGTGAGACCCATGTGGTGCTTTCTTCCGGGCGGCCGGGCCATCCGGACCGCAAGTGGAACCCCGAGCCCTGAGACGCCGTCATACAGGGCGCAAAAGTCCAGATGCTGCGACTAGGCTCGCACGTTCTCTCGACCGGGGCGACGGGAAAGTGATGTCTGACAGGCTAGATGGGGAAAAGTCGGAGAAGGTTGCGTGGTCTGCGCCACGCTGGCTCCGCGGCCCGCGGCCGGCGGCTGTACCCGGGCTGATCGGCACGGCAGGCGCGGTGGTCGGCCTGCTCAATCTCACATCCGGACTCTTCCCGCGCTTCCGGCACAGCCGGGTGCACGCGGTGGCCGAGGTGCTGCCGGGCGCGGTGAGCCCGCTGGCGGCCTCCGCCTCGCTCGTCGTCGGGATCCTGCTGCTGCTCCTGGCCCACGGGCTCAAGCGGCGCAAGCGGCGGGCCTGGGTGGCGGCGGTGGCGCTGCTGCCGGTGGGGATCGCCGCCCAGGTGGTGTACCGGCACTCGATCTTCGGGGCCGTGCTGTCGTTGCTGCTGCTGGGGTTCCTGATCCGGCACCGGCGGGAGTTCGCGGCGCTGCCGGACCCGCGCAGCCGCTGGCGGGCGGTGGCCAACTTCGTCGTCCTCGGTGGGGTCAGCTTCGCCCTCGGGATGGTGATCGTCAGCTCCCACCCGCACAAGATCGTCGGCTCGCCGTCGTTCGGCGCGCGCGCCGAGCACGTGCTGTGGGGGCTCTTCGGCTTCGAGGGGCCGGTCGCCTACACCCACGGCGTGGACTACACCGTGGGCTACTCGCTCGGTGCGCTGGGCCTGCTGACCGTGGCCACCACCGCGTACCTCGCCTTCCGGCCCGAGCACCCCGCGGCCCGGCTGACGGACGAGGACGAGCAGCGGCTGCGGGAGCTGCTGGCCAAGCACGGCGGCCGGGACTCGCTGGGCTACTTCGCGCTGCGCCGGGACAAGGGCGTGGTGTTCTCGCCGTCCGGCAAGGCCGCGGTCTGCTACCGGGTGATCTCCGGGGTGATGCTCGCCAGCGGCGACCCGATAGGGGACGTCGAGGCGTGGCCGGGCGCCATCGAGCGCTTCATGGAGGAGGCGCGGGCGCACTCCTGGACCCCCGCGGTCACCGGGTGCAGCGAGACCGGCGGCCAGGTATGGACCCGGGAGACCGGGATGGACGCGTTGGAGCTGGGCGACGAGGCGATCGTGGACGTCGCCGACTTCACCCTGTCCGGCCGGTCGATGCGCAATGTGCGGCAGATGGTCAAGCGGATCGAGCGGAACGGCTACGAGACCCGGGTGCGGCGGGTGCGCGACCTGGAGCCGGAGGAGCTGGCCCGCGTCCAGAAGGCGGCGGACGCCTGGCGGGACACCGACACCGAGCGCGGCTTCTCCATGGCGCTGGGGCGGATCGACGCGGTGGCCGACGGCGACGCGGTGATCGCCACCGCGCACCAGGCGCCGGCCGAGGGCGAGGAGCCGGGCCCGTTCGGGGACCTGAAGGCGATGCAGCACTTCGTCCCGTGGGGCGGCGACGGGATCTCGTTGGAGCTGATGCGGCGGGACCGCAGCGCGGACCCGGGGATGAACGAGCTGCTGATCGTCGCGGCGCTGCAGGCGGCGCCGGAGCTGCGGATCAAGCAGGTGTCGCTGAACTTCGCGGTGTTCCGCTCGTCCCTGGAGCGCGGCGAGAAGCTGGGCGCGGGGCCGGTGCTGCGGGTCTGGCGGGGCATGTTGATCTTCCTGTCCCGCTGGTACCAGATCGAGTCGCTGTACAAGTTCAACGACAAGTTCCAGCCGCGCTGGGAGCCGCGGTTCGTGGTGTTCCGCAACAGCCGGGACATCCCGCGGATCGGCCTGGCGACGCTCCAGGCCGAGGGGTATCTGGAGCTGCCGCGGGTGCTGCGCCGCCGGAAGGCCGCCGAGCCGCGGCCCTGCGCGCACCTGGAGGAGTCGGTGCTGGCGGCCGGGACGCTGGAGAAGGTCGCCTAGTCCGCGTCCGCAACCGCGACGATCGGGCCGTTCGGGCGCCCCGCAGGGGGTGCGCGGGCGGCCCGTCGGACGTCGGCCGCGCAGGTCGGCGGGGGCAATCCGGCCGGTCGGCACACGGCCTACGCTGGTGCCATGAGTACCTTGCGCGGCCGGGTGGCCGGACTGCCGGACTGGGACCGCTGCGCGGTGATGGGCGTCGTGAATGTGACGCCCGATTCGTTCTCCGACGGCGGCGAGTGGTTCGACACCGAGCTCGCCGTCAAACACGGTCTGGACCTGGTGGCCCAGGGCGCCGACATAGTGGACGTCGGCGGCGAGTCGACGCGCCCCGGCGCGGCCCGGGTGGACGAGGCCGAGGAGCTGCGCCGGGTCGTCCCGGTGGTCCGGGAACTGGCCTCGGCGGGCGTCGTGGTCTCCGTCGACACCATGCGCGCCGCGGTGGCCGAGCAGGCCGTGGAGGCCGGCGCGTGGCTGGTCAACGACGTCAGCGGCGGGCTGGCCGACCCGGCGATGGTGCCGGTGGTCGCCGCCCACCACGTCCCGTTCGTGGTGATGCACTGGCGGGGCCAGTCGATCGACATGAACAACCGGGCGGTCTACGCGGACGTCGTCGGCGAGGTGGTCGACGAGCTGGCGGCGAGCGTGGAGCGCGCGGTCGCCGGCGGGGTGGACCCGGAGCGGATCGTCATCGATCCCGGGCTGGGCTTCGCCAAGGAGGCCGGGCACGACCTGGCGCTGGTCGCCCAGCTGAACCGGCTGCGGGCGCTTGGCCGACCGCTGCTGGTGGCCGCTTCGAGGAAACGGTTCCTGGGCAGGGTGCTGGCAGGCGGCGAGGGTGCCGCTCCACCGCCGGCCCGGGAGCGGGACGCCGCGACGGCGGCGGTGTCGGCGATCGTGGCGCGAGAGGGGGCCTGGGCGGTGCGGGTGCATGAGGTCAGGGCGAGCGCGGACGCGGTGCGGGTGGCCCGCGCCGTCGAGGGCGCGGTGGCCGGGAGCGCCGGGGCGTCCGGTGCGGGCCGGGTGAGCGGTACGGCGACGACGACGGGGACGAAGTGAGCGGCTTGGGCCCACGGACGGACATCGAGCTGGTCGAGCAGGCGAACACCGCGCTGTACGAGACCATCGAGCGCGGCGACCACGAGGCGTTGTCCGAGTTGTGGTTGGACGGTCAGGTGAGCGTGGTGCACCCGGGGTGGCCGGTGTTGCGCGGGCGCGGGGAGGTGCTCCGCTCGTACGCGCTGATCATGGCGAACACCGAGTACATCCAGTTCTTCCTGACCGATGTGGAGATCGACGTCATAGGCGACACCGCGCTGGTGACCTGTACGGAGAACATCCTCAGCGGGGGGCCCGCCGAGGACGACGGCTCGGTGGGGCCGCTGATCGGCCAGTTGGTCGTGGCGACCAATGTCTTCAAACGGACCGAGGACGGCTGGCGGGTCTGGTCGCACCACGGCTCGCCGGTGCTCGCGGACCGCGAGGACGACGAAGGGGACGACGACGCGGACGAGGACGAGGAGAGCGGACCCGCCGGCCGGTTGTAGTCCCACTCCGCGGACATGTGAGTGGCTTCACAAGCGTGCCCGTCCCGGGGGAGTGCGCCGGCGTGCCCGGCGTCAGCGGCCCGGGCGGGGCGCACCCGTTCGAGCCAAGCGCGGCATGGGTAGGGGTGGGGCGGGTGTGCGCGGGTAAGAGGCCGCGCGGGCGATCTCCCGTGCTCTGCGAGGCTGTCTGCGCGACGCGGCCTAGCAGCGGAACGGGGCCTTGTCCATAGCCCCCATGGGCGAGCGCTGTCGGTGCTCGCAGGTAGATTCGAATGGGGCAGCGTCGCCGGCCGACTCTGGCGCCTGCCCGAATCCGACGAACAAATGGCGCCAAGGGTGCCGCCGGACCAGTGGGAGTGATTCGCGTGGATCGTGTCGCGCTGAGTGGGCTGAAGGCCAGAGGCCACCACGGGGTGTTCCCCCGGGAGCGCGAGGAAGGCCAGACCTTCATCGTCGACCTGGTCCTCGGCCTGGACACCCGCCCGGCGGCGGCCTCCGACGATCTCGCGAAGACCGTCCACTACGGCATCGTCGCCGAGGAGGTGGTGGCCGTCGTCGAAGGCGAGCCCGTCGACCTCATCGAGACCCTGGCGGAGCGCATCGCCGACCAGTGCCTGAAGCACGAGGGGGTGCAGGAGGTGGAAGTGGTGGTCCACAAGCCGGACGCACCGATCACCGTCCCCTTCGATGACGTGACCATCACCATCACTCGGAGCCGAGTATGAAAACCACCCAGCAGCCGGCCCCCGCCACCCCCTCCCGCTCCTCCCACGTCAACCCCGTCAACGACCCGACCGTCCAGCCGGTCCCCGCTTCCGTGGTGGAGCAGGTGGACGCGGCGGACGTCACGCTCTCCAACCCCAAGCGCGCGGTGATCTCGCTGGGGAGCAACCTCGGCAACCGCCTGGAGACCCTCCAGGGCGCCGTCGACGCGCTGGAGGACACCCCCGGTGTCCGGGTCAAGGCGGTCTCCCCGGTGTACGAGACCGAGCCGTGGGGTGTCGCCCCCGACTCGCAGCCCTCGTATTTCAACGCCGTGGTGCTGATCAAGACGACGCTGCCGCCGGAGTCCCTGCTGGAGCGCGGGCACGCCATCGAGGAAGCCTTCGAGCGGGTGCGGGACGAGCGCTGGGGCCCGCGCACCATCGACGTGGACATCCTCGCCTACCAGGACGTGGTCTCCGACGACCCGCGGCTGACGCTGCCGCACCCGCGCGCCCACGAGCGGGCTTTCGTCCTGGTGCCGTGGTACGACATCGACCCGGAGGCGGAGGTTCCGGGGCGCGGCGCGGTGGCCGCCCTGCTGTCGGGGGTCGGCGCCGAGGGTGTGAACCTCCGGGCGGACCTGGAACTGCGGCTGCCCGAGTAGTCGTTAGGGTTGCGGGCCGGTCGCGTACGGTGGCGATGCGTTCGGGACGCCGGGTGCGCTGATGTACTGGCGTATGGACGTCGGCGGTGGCGCGCTCGCGCGTACGCAGGCGGCCGGACGGATACGGCGGCCGCACCGGTGGGTGCGGCCATGAGAGCGGACTCGGTCATCGCGGCAGGGATGACCGGGACGGTGCGAGGGGCGATCGCGCGGTGAAGCAGCTACGGATCAAGGTCCTGGTCGGGCTGTTCCTGGTGGTGGGGATCCTGGCCTGGGCGGGCGCCCGGTTGTGGGACTCGTTCGGGACCCTTCCCAGCGTGCCGGTGGCGGCGCCGATCGTGTTGGCGCTGATCGCCGCGGTGCTGGCGGGCACGGCCTTCTCGCTGCGGTCCCGGCTGCGGGCGCAGCGCGAGCGGCGGCCCGGGGCGAAGGGCGTCGAACCGCTGGTGGCCGCCCGGGCGGTGGTCTTCGGCCAGGCGAGCGCCCTGGTGGCGTCGCTGGTCGCCGGTTTGTACGGCGGCGTCGGGGCCTTCCTGTTGACGTCGGGGGTGGACGACGCGCGCAGCAGCCAGGCGGTGTACGCCGGGCTCTCGGTGGTCGCCGGGGCCGGCGTGATCGCCGCGGCGATCTTCTTGGAACGGGTCTGCAAGCTGCCCGAGGGCGAGGACGGCGACGACGGCCCCGGCGCGACGCGGGCCTGACCGCGACGCCGACGTGACGGGAGCCCCGGCCGGACCGACGCGGTCCGACCGGGGCCCCCGTGCGCTTCAGGCCCGCGGGACGGTGTCCAGGCCGACCTCGTCGCGCGGGAGGTCGGCGGCGTCCGCGGTGGTGGCGCGGCGCAGTGCGCCGTGCAGGGCGCCGGGCGTGAGGACGCCCCGGTAGCGGTCGCCGTCGAGGACCGCGAGCCAGCCCGCGTCGTGCTGGAGCAGCGTGCTCAGCGCCTGCCGGAGCGGGGTGCCGAGCGGCACCGCGGCGGTCATCGGGCGGGCCAGATCGCGGACGCCGGCGGTGCGGTCCGCGGCGGGGCCGGTGAGCGCGTCGGCCGCCACCCAGCCGTAGGGCGATCCGTCGGTGTCCAGGACGACGGCCCAGGGGGCGTCGGCGGCGGAGAGCGCGTCGGCGGCCCGGGAGGCCGGGTCGTCCAGGCGGACCACCGGCGGCTCGTCGAGGTCGGCGGCCTCGACGGGGGTGACCGCGAGCCGCTTCAGACCCCGGTCGGCGCCCACGAACTCGGCGGTGTACGGGGTCGCCGGGGCGCCCAGGACCGTCGCCGGGGTGTCCAGCTGCTCGATCCGTCCGGCGCCGTAGACGGCGATGCGGTCGCCGAGCCGGACCGCCTCCTCGATGTCGTGGGTGACGAAGAGCACCGTCTTGTGGAGCGTGGACTGGAGCCGCAGGAACTCGTTCTGGAGGTGCTCGCGGACGACCGGGTCGACCGCGCCGAAGGGCTCGTCCATCAGCAGCACGGGTGGGTCGGCGGCGAGCGCGCGGGCCACGCCCACGCGCTGCCGCTGGCCGCCGGAGAGCTGGTCGGGGTAGCGGTCGCCGTAGACGGACGGGTCCAGGCCGACCAGGTCCAGGAGTTCGGCGGCGCGGGCCCGGGCCGCTTTGCGCGGCCGGCCGAGGAGGTGGGGGACGGTGGCGGTGTTGTCCAGGACGGTCTTGTGGGGGAAGAGCCCGACCTGCTGGATGACGTAGCCGATGTGGCGGCGGAGTTCGACCGGGTCGGCGTCGGCGATGTCCTCGCCGTCGAGGAGGATCCGGCCGTCGGTGGGTTCGATGAGCCGGTTCACCATCTTCATCGTGGTCGTCTTGCCACAGCCCGAGGGGCCTACGAGGGTGATGAGTTCACCCTTGGCGACCTCGAAGGAGAGGTCGTCGACGGCCGTGGTGCCGTCGGCGTAGCGCTTGGTGACGTGCTCGAAGCGGATCATGAATTCCCCCTGTGTGGACGGGCCCCATTGTGTACGCGTCGTGCGTGGGTGGCATGAACGCGATGTTGCGAGTGGAGGGTGGGCCGAGGCGATTGTCAGTGGTGGGGGTTAGGGTCGCAGACAGTCACCACGGTATCGGCGAGCGGGGGAGGTGACGGCGGTGGAGGCACCGGTGCGCGCGACGGAAGTTCTGACGGGCAGTCGGTTCATGGCGCAGGGCGGCGGGCCCGGCTGCCTGGAGCGGAACGACTGGATATGCGGGGAGTACCTCCGCACCCGGAGCCAGGAGTTGTTGGACGCCACGCTCCAGCACGTCGGCATCACGGTGGTGTCGGTGCTCCTCGGGCTGCTGGTCGCCTTTCCGCTGGCGCTGCTGGCGCGGCACCGGCGGGGCGTCGCGGGTCCGGTCCTGGGGCTGACGACGGTGTTGTACACCGTGCCGTCGCTGGCGATGTTCGCGCTGCTGACGCCGGTCTTCGGGGTGTCGCCGTCGGTCGTCGTCACGGGCCTGGTGCTGTATTCGCTGACGATCCTGGTGCGCAACATCCTCGCGGGGCTGGACGGGGTGCCCGCCGAGGTGCGGGAGGCCGCCCGCGGGATGGGGTACGGGTCCGCCCGGCTGCTGTTCGAGGTGGAACTCCCCCTCGCGCTGCCCGCGTTGGTGGCCGGTGTGCGGATCGCCACGGTCTCGACGGTGGCGATGACGACGATCGGCTCGGTCGTCGGCTACGGCGGGCTGGGCAATCTCATAGCCAGCGGCATGGAGGGCTTCTTCAAGGCGGAGGTGCTGACCGCGTCGGTGCTGTGCGTGCTGCTGGCGCTGGTGGCGGATCTGCTCCTGCTCGGGCTGCAGCGGCTGCTGACGCCGTGGACGCGGCCCCGCTCCGGAGGCCGCCGGGTGCGCCGCGGGGCGGCCGTGGCGAAGGCGGTGGGGTGAGCGTGGACGCGATCACGGGGGCCTGGCAGTGGCTGGGCACGGCCGCCAACTGGGCCGGTGAGAAGGGCGTGTGGCACCGCCTCGGCGAGCACCTCTGGCTGAGCGGGCTGTGCCTGCTGCTGTCCTGTCTGATCGCACTGCCGCTGGCGCTGTGGCTCGGGCACATCGGCAAGGGCGGGACGCTGGCGGTCAACGTCTCCAACGTGGGGCGCGCGGTGCCGACCTTCGCGGTGCTGGTGCTGCTGACGCTGAGCCCGTTGGGGAAGCACGGCGACTGGCCGACGATCATCGCGCTGGTGCTGTTCGCGGTGCCGCCGCTGCTGACCAACGTCTATCTGGGCATCCGCGAGGCGGACCGCGACGTGGTCGAGGCGGCGCGCGGGATGGGCATGTCGGGTCCGCAGCTGCTGCGGCGGGTGGAGATACCCCTCGCCTACCCGCTGATCATGACGGGCCTGCGCTCGGCCGCGGTCCAGGTGGTGGCCACCGCGACGCTGGCCGCGCTGGCCGGCGGAGGGGGCCTGGGCCGGATCATCACCGCCGGCTTCGGCAACTACGACACCGCGCAGGTGGTCGCCGGTGCGGTGCTGGTGGCGCTGCTGGCCCTGGTGGTGGAGGGGGCGCTGGTGCTGCTGGACCGGGCCTGCGACCCGATGCGCGGACGGCGGCGCGGGCAGCGCAAGAGGGGCCGGGGCCCGGTCGAGGAACTCCCGCCCGCCGCGGCCCCGACCCGAGACGTCTCAACCGGTCAACCGACCTGATCCGAACGGACGGAGTGGAATTCCATGAGCAGCACAGCACGCACGACCCGCACGGCGCGTACCGCGCTCGCCGCGGGGACGGTGGTGGCGCTGGCGGCCGGGCTGGCCGCGTGCGGCGGGCAGAGCCTGGAGGAGAAGGGCGGCCAGGGCAAGGGCGGCGGGAAGGGCGAGATCGTCATCGGCTCGGCGGGTTTCACCGAGTCGAAGGTGCTCGCCGAGATCTATTCGCGGGTCCTCGCCGATGCCGGTTACCGCCCGCGGGTTCAGACGCTGACCAATCGTGAGCTGTATGAACCGGCCCTTGAGAAGGGCCAGATCGATGTCGTTCCGGAATATGCCTCCACGCTTGCGGAATTCCTCAACGCGAAGAAGAACGGCGCCAAGGCGAAGCCGGTGGCGTCCAGCGACATCGGCACGACGGTGGCGGAGCTGAAGAAGCTGGCCGAGCCGCGCGGACTGAAGGTGCTGCCGGCGGGCGCGGCCACCGACCAGAACGCGTTCGCGGTGACCAAGGAATTCGCCGCCCAGCACACGCTCAAGACGCTCTCCGACCTGGGCCGTTCCCAGCAGAAGATCAAACTCGCCGCGGGGGAGGAGTGCGAGACCCGGGTCTTCTGCAAGCCCGGCCTGGAGAAGACCTACGGCATCACCGTCGAGGGCATCGACCCCAAGGGCGTGGGGACCCCCCAGGCCAAGCAGGCCGTCAAGGACGGCACCGATCAGCTCGTGCTCACCACGACCACGGACGCCACTCTCGACAACTTCGGTCTGGTGCTTCTCCAGGACGACAAGAAGCTGCAGAACGCCGACAATGTCCTGCCGGTGCTGAATGCCAAGAGCGCCGGTGACAAGGAGATCGAGACCGCCCTCAACAAGATCACGAACGTGCTCACCACCGAGGACTTGATCAACTTGAACCGCAAGGTCGACGCCGAGCGTTTGAAGCCCGCCGATGTCGCGCAGGCATATTTGGAGTCCAAGGGGTTGGTCAAGAAGTAACCAGCGGGGAACGGATCCGTAGGCGAGGCCCCATAGGTCTCGAACGCACGGTAAGTTTCTGGCCATGCCACGAGGACGCCACCGCCATTCCCCACCCCTCCACCGGCTGCTTCCTCCGTCGACGGTCGCCGGTGCGTCAATTGCCTGCGCCACGGGCGCCTGGTTCGTCGGCGACGACCTCGTGCAACGGGTGCTCGCCGCCGGTGCCGCGGCCGCCGCGGTCACCGGTGCGGTCCTGCTGCGCTCATGGGACCGCAAGGCCGGTAAGCGGGTCGCCGAGCTGACGCGCGCCCGGGCGCGCGACGAGTGGCGCACCGAGGAGCGGGTCGCGGAGCTGGAGACGGACGTCGAGGAGGCGCGCGAGATCCGCGCCGGCCTGGACGCCAAGCTCCGCGCCAAGCGCGCCGAACTCGCCCGGTTGCGCAGCGAGCACGCCGCGCTGCTGCGCCGCTACGCCACCGCCGAGACCGAGCGGGCCAGCGCCCTGGAGGGCCGCCGACTGCTCGCCATCGAGGCCGGGCAGCCGTCCTCCGGCGGCGAACTCGTCCCGGCCCGGCGCGAGCCGGCGACCGGCGGCGGTCGCCCGGTGCCGGCCGCCCGGGACGCGGACGGCGCGGCCTCGGCCCGTCCGGCCGCCACGTTCGCGGAGGCGGACCGGGCGCTGCGCGAGCTGGCCCGCAACGCCGCCCGGCAGCGCGCCGCCGCAGAGCACGCCGGCCAGGACGGCGGCAGCGCCGAGGGGAAGCCCGAGGCGACCGACCAGGGGAAGACCGGGGCGGCGGCCGCGCAGGGGGTGGGCGGACCGGCGCTCCGCCCGGTGCCGGCCGCCGCCGCCATCGCCCCGACCCGCCCGCCCGTGCCCCGCACGCTGGGCGGCTTCGACTTCTTCGGCAACACCACCGTGCCGCGCCAGCAGTTGACCGCGCCGCTGGAGGAGGACCTGGCGGACGTCGTCGGCGACGAGGCGGTCGCCGAGCAGTCGGCGCGGGCTCAGGCGCGTGCGGCGCTTCCGCAGGCCGCCGGTGGGACCACCACCGCGGCGCACACGGAGCCTGACGCCACGGAGTCCGACGCCACGGAGCCGGCGGCCGCGGAACACGACACCGCGGCCGACGGCGAGGCGTCCGGCGAGGAGGCACCCGGCAAGACGGTCGTCGACGGGGAGACCACGCACGGCGCCGGCGAGGTCATCGACCTGACCGCGCACGACGAGACCGAGCAGCTCGATCTCGCCGAACTGCGCAGCGCCATCTCCTGAGCGCCGGAAGGCGGCAGAACGCACCGAGCGGCGGGGAGTTCGTCCACAGCCTGTGGACGGGCTCCCCGCCGCCGTGTCGTACGGGGGCGACCGCCGCGGGCCGTCGTGCGCCGGCGACGCGTCGAGGCCCCCGGCGGTCCGGCTACTTGTCGATGTCCCCGACCACGAAGAACATCGACCCCAGGATGGCGACCATGTCGGCGATCAGGGTCCCCGGCAACAGCTCCGTCAGCGCCTGGATGTTGTTGTACGACGCGGAGCGCAACTTCAGGCGGTAGGGGGTCTTCTCGCCCTTGGAGACCAGGTAGTAGCCGTTGATGCCGAGCGGGTTCTCGGTCCAGGCGTAGGTCGCGCCCTCGGGGGCCTTGAGGACCTTGGGCAGACGCTGGTTGATCGGACCGGGCGGCAGCTCCGCGATCCGGTCCAGGCAGGCGTCGGCCAGGTCGAGGGAGTTGTGGGTCTGCTCCAGCAGGCACTCGAAGCGGGCCAGGCAGTCGCCCTCCTCCTTGGTGACGACCCTGAGCGTGGACTGCAGCTCCCCGTAGGCGAGGTACGGCTCGTCGCGCCGCAGGTCGAAGTCGACGCCGGACGCGCGGGCGATCGGCCCGGAGACACCATAGGCGTGCACCGTCTCACGGGTCAGCACGCCGACGCCGCGGGTGCGACCGCGGAAGATCTCGTTGCCCAGCACCAGGTCGTCGAAGACGCCCATACGGGAGCGGACGTCGGCGACGGCCTGCCGGGCCCGGCCGAGCCAGCCGGCGGGCAGGTCCTCCTTGAGGCCGCCGACCCGGTTGAACATGTAGTGCATCCGGCCGCCGGAGATCTCCTCCATGACGGTCTGCAGCTCCTCGCGCTCCCGGAACGCGTAGAAGACGGGGGTGATGCCGCCGAGCTCCAGCGGGTACGAGCCGAGGAACATCAGGTGGTTCAGGACGCGGTTCAGCTCGGCGAGCAGCGTGCGGGTCCACACCGCGCGTTCGGGGACCTCCATGCCGAGCATCCGCTCGACGCCGAGCACCACGCCCAGCTCGTTGGAGAACGCCGACAGCCAGTCGTGGCGGTTGGCGAGCATGATGATCTGGCGGTAGTCGCGGGCCTCGAAGAGCTTCTCGGCGCCGCGGTGCATGTAGCCGATCACCGGCTCGGCGTGCCGGATGCGCTCGCCGTCCAGGACGAGGCGCAGCCGCAGCACGCCGTGCGTGGAGGGGTGCTGCGGGCCGATGTTCAGCACCATGTCGGTGCTCTCCGCCGCGCCGCCGATGCCGACCGTCGTCTCCGTCATGGGGACAGTGTCGCAGGGCGGGGCGAAGCGGAGCTGGGTGGTCCGTGGTGTGGAACGGGCCCGACCGAGGGCCGGGCGGCGGGGTCGGGTCATGGGGCGCGGCCACGCGGCGGCCGTGCGGTCAGGCCGTGGGGTGCGGTCGGTCCGGGCCGTCGGAGGTGAGCAGGCCGGCGCACGCGGTGCCGCCGACCGGCTCCAGCAGCCAGCCGAAGCCGCCCAGGCCCGCCGGATCGGTCAGTTCCGCGGCGTCCCCGGCCGCGCCGAGCGCCCGTAGGTAGCCGGCCGGGTCGGTGCCGGCCAGGGACAGCGGCGGGCGGCGACCGGCCACGCCGAGGGCGTGCAGCGCGGCGCGCTGGGTCAGTCGCTCGGCGGCCGGGCCGGCGCAGGCGTCCAGCGCGACGTGCGCGGTGAGGTCGCAGCTGCCGTCCGGGACGGGGCGGACCTCGCGACCTTCCCGGAAGCCGGTGAGGGTGCCGAAGGGGGGCCGGTCGGCGCGGTGGTGGGCGTAGTCGACGGCGACCGCGAGCCCGGCGCGGAGGGTGCGGACGGCGCGCGCCCAGGCGGCGTCCCGGGGGCGGCCGATCTCGGCGCGCGACCCGGTGGCGGGGCCGGCGTCGGCCTCCGGCGCGACGGGCGGCCACCAGCGGGCGAGCCACTCCGCGTCCGGGCCGTCGACGGGCGGACCCAGCCGTTCCGTGCCGTCGGCCCGGACCAGGACCCGGCGCGGTACGCCGTCGGCGTCCGTCTCGACGACGTCCACCGGGACGTTGTCCAGCCACTCGTTGGCGAAGAGCAGGCCGGTGAGAGAGCCCGGGGCGGGCAGCTCGGCGCGCCAGGCGATGCGGGGGTCGAGGCCCTGGGGGCGCGCGGCGCGTTCGACGGCGTACGGGCGCAGCCGTGCGCGCACGTCCTCGGGCAGGGCGGCCAGCACGCCGGTGAGCAGCTCGCCGCGGCCCGCGCCGACGTCGACCAGGGCCAGCTCGTCGGGGTGCCCGAGTGCGGCGTCGACCCGGCGGAGGAGGGTGGCGACGGCGCCGGCGTACAGCGGGGAGGCGTGGACGGAGGTGCGGAAGTGGCCGGCGGGGCCGGGGCCGCCGGGGCGGGTGTAGAAGCCGTCGGGACCGTAGAGCGCGTGCTCGGTCGCCTCCCGCCAGCCGCGCCAGGTGCCGTCGGCGGCGGCCGGGTCGGCGGAGCCGTCGGTGCCGGGGCCGGAGGGCGCGGCGGGGTGGTGGTCCTCGGCGGTCGCCGGCCGGGCGTGCCGGTGCTCGTTCGCCGCCGGCCCGCGTCCCTGTGTCGTCACACGCACCACGGTACGGGGGCGGCACGGGGCGAGGAGGGTCGCCCCGTGGTGTGACGGTCGGCCTGCGGTATGAGCCTGGGCGGGGAGGAAAGCCGCTGGTGGCGGGCGTTCCTCCGGGGGTGCCGCGGGGGGCGCGTGGGCTTTGTGATCATGTGTCGCCCCTGGGGTCGACGCAATTGGCGCATGGGGCCTCCACCTAGCGGAGTAGGCCCCACCGAAGAGGATCGCCCCTCCGGTTGACTCCGCTACCCCTCTGCGCTGCCTACGCTGGGTTACGTGCAGCGCCTCTATGACTTCCTCCGCAGGCACCCGACGGGAGTGGACAGCTTCTGGGCTTTCCTCCTCTTCGGGCTCACCGGGTTGTGGGTCATCTCCCGGTCGGGCATCGAGGGCAAGTTCCTCGGCCTGTTCTTCAGCATCGGGCTGTGCCTGGTCATCGCCCTGCGCCGGAAGTACCCGGTCAAGATGCTGCTGCTGACCGCCGCCCTCGGCATCGGCCAGCTGATCTTCGACGTGCCGCCCAACACGGGCGACTTCGCGATGCTGGTGATCATCTACACCGTCGCCTCGGAGACCTCGGCCCGCCGCTGGGCCTCACGCTTCGCACTGGCCGCCGCGCTGATCGGCCCCGGGCTGTCCCAACTCCGCTTCCGGGAGGGACCGGTCGCAACGCCGTTGTGGGCGATGGCGTTCTTCGCGGTGCTGCTCACCGTGCCGTTCGTGCTGGCCTGGGTGCTGGGCGATTCGATCCGCACCCGCCGCGCCTACTGGGCGCAGTTGGAGGAGAAGGCCACCCGCCTGGAGAAGGAGCGCGAGGCCCAGTCCCGGATCGCGGTCGCGGCCGAGCGCGCCCGGATCGCCCGCGAGCTGCACGACGTCGTCGCGCACAACGTCTCGGTGATGGTCGTCCAGGCCGACGGCGCCGCCTACGTCCTCGATGCCGCGCCCGATCAGGCCCGGCAGGCACTGGAGACGATCTCCGGCACGGGTCGGCAGGCGCTGGCCGAGATGCGCCGGCTGCTGGGCGTGCTGCGCACCGGCGAGCAGGCCGAGGGCGGGGAGTATGTGCCGCAGCCCGGCGTCGAGCAGCTCGCCGATCTCATAGACCAGGTCCGGGGCGCGGGGCTGCCGGTCGACTTCCGGGTGGTCGGCGAGCCACGCCCGTTGCCCAGCAGCGTCGAACTGACCGCGTACCGCATCGTCCAGGAGGCGCTGACCAACACCCGCAAGCACGGCGGCTCCGGTGTCAGCGCCACCGTCCGCCTCACCTACCGGGACGACGACCTCGATCTGCTCGTCGAGGACGACGGCCGCGGCGCGCGGCACGAGCTCTACGAGTCGGGCGGCGAGGACGGGCTCGGCCACGGCCTGATCGGTATGCGCGAGCGGGTGGGCATGGTCGGTGGGATCCTCGACGCCGGGCCGCGGCCGGGCGGCGGCTTCCGGGTCAACGCCGTGCTGCCGCTCAAGGCGGAGCGGTGAGGGGCCCGTCCGCGCCGCCGCCGCGCCGGCCCGGCACGTCACGGGGCCGCTCCCGTAGGACGATGGGGTCCCGCGCGGCCCGGCTCCGTCCGTCGTGGTCCCGTTCGGGGCCATCCCGCTCGCTTCCGTCCCACTAGCCCCAGCCGACCCAGCCGACCCAGGCAACCTGTGAAGGGATTCCCCTGCCATGACCATCCGCGTGATGCTCGTCGACGACCAGGTGCTGCTGCGCACCGGCTTCCGGATGGTGCTGGCCGCACAGCCCGACATGGAGGTCGTCGCCGAGGCGGGCGACGGGGTGCAGGCCCTGGAGGTGCTGCGTTCCACCGACGTGGACGTGATCCTCATGGACGTCCGGATGCCGCATCTCGACGGGGTCGAGACCACCCGCCGGATCTGCGGGGGCGGACAGCCCGAGGGCGCCCCGAAGGTGCTCATCCTGACCACCTTCGACCTGGACGAGTACGCCTTCTCCGCACTGAAGGCCGGGGCCAGCGGCTTCATGCTCAAGGACGTCCCGCCGAGCGAACTCCTCGCCGCGATCCGGTCGGTGCACAGCGGGGACGCGGTCGTCGCCCCGTCCACCACCCGCCGCCTGCTGGACCGCTTCACGCCGATGCTGCCCGCCACTGCCGGTGAGCCCGCGCGGCCCGAGTTGGAGCGGCTGACCGATCGCGAGCGGGAGGTGCTGCTGCTCGTCGCGCAGGGGCTGTCGAACGGCGAGATCGCCGCGCGGCTGGTGCTGTCCGAGGCCACGGTCAAGACCCATGTGGGCCGGATCCTGACGAAGTTGAGCCTGCGGGACCGGGTCCAGGCGGTGGTGCTCGCGTACGAGACGGGGTTGGTCCGGGCCGGGGGCGCCGGGGCGTAGCGCGGCGGACCGGGCGGGGCGGGTGCGGGGCCGGCCCGGCCCGGTCGTCGCGGTACGGGCGACGTCCGGCACGAGTATTGACGTGAACACGTAAATGGCGGCAGATTGGCGCGCGGTAAGGAAACTTTCCTAACAGAAGGGTTCCCTGTGCGCAGCAGAACGCTCGCCCTCGCCACCGCCTCCGGCGCCGCCCTCCTCACCGCCGCGGCCCTTCCCGCCACCGCCCAGCCGGCCGCCCACCGGGCCGCGCCGCACGCCGCCCTCCAGGAAGGCTCGGTCTCCGCGGCCCAACTGCTCGCCAAACTCAAGGACTGCAAGCAGATATCCAACGGCAAGTACCGGACCGACGAGGAGACTTCGGCCACCGTCCCGGTCTGCGGCAAGAACGGCGCCGTCTTCTGGAAGGCCGACATGGACATCGACTGCGACGGGCAGATCACCGCGCAGTGCAACGCCGACACCGACCCCTGGTTCCAGGACGACACCCGCTTCCACCAGTCCGACGGCAAGCCGTTGAACGCCGCGAAGCTCCCCTATGTCGTGGTGCCCAGCGTCAGCGGCATCTGGAACTACGAGTCCGCGGGCATCAAGGGCGGCGGCGTGGTCGCCATCATCTACAACAACCAGGTCGAATACGCCGCCGTCGGCGACACCGGACCGGAGAAGATCATCGGCGAGGCGTCCTACGCGGCCGCCAAGGGGCTGGGCATCGACCCCAACCCCGAGACCGGCGGCGCGGATGCGGGCGTCACCTACCTGCTGTTCAAGGACTCCCGGGCATCGCCGATCGAGAGCCACGCCGACGCGGTCGGCCGTGGCGACGCCCTGGCGAAGACCTTCCTGCAACAGAACTGACGGGCGGTGGGGCGGCGGCCCGCGCCGTAGCTGCCGCCCCTCAGCGCAGCACGCCCTCAAGGAAGTCGCTGCCCAGCCGGGCCACCACCTGGAGGTCCAGCTGGTGCAGCACATAGCGCCCGCGGCGCCGGGTCTGCAGCAGCCCCGCCTTCTTCAGTACCGCGATGTGCCGCGACACCTCCGGCGGCGTGATGCCGAACGCCGTCGCCAGCTCCCCCGTCGTGTGCGGCCCCCGCGACAGGGTGCGGCACAGCTGCATCCGCATCGGGTGGCCGAGCGCCTCCAGCCGTTGCTGGACGAGCTCCAGCGTGGCCGGGGCGGGCAACTCCGGGCTGGCGACCGGGTATTGGAGCACCGGACGCCAGCCGGGCGCGTGACTGAACAGCAGGTGCGGCCAGCCGAACGAGGTCGGGAGCAGGGTGAGCCCGGGATCGGCGGGGTCGGCGAACGCCGTCGTGCGCCCGCTGGCCAGCTTGTCGACCAGGATCCGGGTGGTGCCGCTGCCGTCCTGCGCCTCGTCCAGCGTCAACGCCCGCGAGGTCGCGGCCAGCGTCTCGGCCAGGCCCTTGTGCCGCAGCAGCTCGGTCTTGTGCCGGGCGTCGGCGGCGAGTTGGATGCCCACCCGCCGCCAGATGTCCCCGAAGAAGGCGTCCTCGCAGTCCTCGAACAGGCGGCGCAGCCACACCCGCAGCCCGTCGGGGTCGGTCAGCATCCGATCCGTGAACGCCGCCTGCCGCGGGCCGCGGGCCGCCGCCATCTCCCGTACGCGCGCCCGTTCGCCGGCGTCGACCAGGGGCGACGGTGTGGGAAGCGTGTACCTGGCCGAGCAGTTGATCTCGAAGAAGGCGGCCACGAACCGCTCGTCGTCGATCTTGTCCAGCGCGTCCAGCTCCTCCCGCAGCGTCGCCTTGGGGTGGGCGGGCAGCAGGATGTCGGAGCGGGAGGACCGCCACAGGAAGTCCGCCTCGCACAGCCGGTCCGCCAGGTCGGTCTTCAGCCCGGCGTTGGTCGCGGTGACCCAGCCGTGCAGCCCCGGATGGTGGCCCGGCTCGGACAGCGCGTGCAGCGCCGCACTCAGCTCGGCCAGCGGGGAGGGCGTGAAGACGACGCGCTCCGGCGGCAGCCCGGTGATGTCGATGACGTTGGCCATGGACCTATCATGCGCGAGGCCGTGACCTGCGGTGTCGTCGATTGACGGCTCTCGTCAATCGACGCGCCAGAGGCCGCTCCGCCGTCCCACAGTGAGGGACATGAACGCCATGCAGCAGCATCTCCTCGACAGCTACCGCGCCGCCCAGCGAGGCGAGGCCGCCCCGCCCGCACCGTACGCGGAAACCACCCGCACCGTCCGGGAGGTCCGGCAGTGGCGCCGCTTCCAGGCCGTGGTCAGCGAACCCGCCGAGCGCTGGTGGGGGCGCGGCGGACGGCTGGCACGCGCCACCGCGGCACTGCTGGCCCACGGCCCCCGCCCGCTGGACGGCCGCCCGGCCGGACCGGCCCGGTCCGTCGCCGGACGGCTCCCCGCCGAGCACGACGGCCGGCACCGCGCGGGAACGGCCCGAGCATGAACCGCCCCGGCGGCAACGGCACGAGCGCGAACCGTCCGCGCAGCAAACCCCCGGGCCGCATGGGCACGACCCGCATGGGCACGACCCGCACGGGCACGAGCGGTCCTGCCGGGAGCTCGTGGCGGGTTTCGCGGCGGTCCTCGCCGAGGTCCGCGCGAGATGCGTCGCCGGGTCGCCCAGGGGGCCGTGCCGGCCGACGTCAGCCGTCGATGCGCCGGACGAAGTCGCCCACCGCCGTGCGTATCTCCTCCGCCGTCCACTCCAGCGCGGGGGAGGCGACCGTCACCTCCGTCATCGCCACGCCCGGCGGTCCGGCCGAGGCCGGCTCGAACCACCTGCCGAACAGCGTCGTCCGGGTCTCCTCCGCCTGACGGGTGCCCGCCTCGTTCAGAACCTCCGGTGGATGCGGCAGCCATACCTGGAACTCATGGGTGTGCGGCTCCTCGGGGTGGATCCGGAACCAGGGCACGCCGGCCTCCGCCAGACCCTCCCGCAGCGCCCGGGCGACGACCTTGGCCTGGGCCACGTACCGCGGCAGTCGCGGAAGCTCCTGCTCCAACCCGACCAGCGCGGCGAGAGCGGTCGGCCACTGCTGGAAGAGCTGACCGCCGTAGCGGTGCCGCCAGGCCCGGGCCTCCTCGACGAACTCCTCGGTGCCGGCCAGAGCGGCACCCGCTATCCCGCCCAGCGATTTGTAGAACGAGACATAGACGCTGTCCGCGAGGGCGGCGATCTCCGGCAGCCCCCTGCCGAAGTGCGGTGCGCACTGCCACAGCCGGGCGCCGTCGAAGTGCACCACCGCGTCCAGGTCCCGCGCCGCGGCGACCGCCGACGACAGCTCCTCCCAGCTGGGCAGGACGTATCCGGCGTCCCGCAGCGGGAGTTCGAGTGCGAGGGTGCCGAAGGGTTCCTGGAGGTCGTAGATCTCGCCGGCGGTCGGCAGGCGCGGGGCGCCCGTCGGATGCACCATGCGCAGCCCGCTGACCACCGCGTAGGCGTCGCGCTCATGCACCTCCAGGTGGGACAGCGGGTGACCGGCGACCGTCGTACTGCCCGTGCGGCCCGCCCAGCAGCGCAGCGCCACCTGCTGCGCCATCGTGCCGGTCGGGAAGAACACGGCGGCCCCGGTGCCCAGCGCGTCGGCCGTCCGACGCTCCAGCTCCCCGACGATGCCGTCGTCGTTGCCGTAGACGTCCGTCCAGTCGTCGAGGCCGTAGACGCCGGGGGAGTCGGCCGTCAGACGGGCCAGCCGCTCGGCGATCGTCTCCGGCGGGCGAGCGCCGGACAACGTCCGCACCGAGCCGCGGTAGGCGGCGAACCGCCGCTCCCGGTCGTCGGCCGCGGCGACCACCGTGTCCTCCACCGCGCCGTCCCCGCCGGTGTGCTGTCCGCCGCCTGCCGGGTGCTTTCCGCCCTCGATCATGTCCCCCACCTCTGCTTCGTCCCGCGCCGTCCGCGCGTGGTGTCGTATCGATCATCGCGCGAGCGCCGCCGGCGCGGCGAGCCCTGTGGAAAACTCTCCGAACCAGGCCGGAGTGAGGTGTTCCGTTTCTGCTCGGAGACCCTCGTCTCACCCTCCGTACAGCTCTCCGGGCGGTGGGAGGCACTCGCGTAGCATGGCGACGAATCGTCCGGTACCCCTCGCGGACTGGAACGGAAGGCCGTCGCCACGTGAACCCACATCCCTCCATCGAGGCCCAGGACAGGCCCGCCCGGCTCACCGTCGGAGTCGTCGGGGCCGGCCGCGTCGGGCCGGCGCTCGCCGCGTCGCTGCAGCTCGCGGGGCATCGCCCGGTGGCCGTCTCGGGGGTCTCCGACGCCTCGGTGCGGCGCGCCGCCGACCTGCTGCCCGGCGTCCCGCTGGTCCCCCCGGCCGAGGTGCTCGCCCGTGCGGACCTCGTGCTGCTGACCGTCCCCGACGACGCGCTGGCCGACCTGGTGCACGGCCTCGCCGAGACCGGCGCCGTACGGGCGGGCCAGCTGCTGGTGCACACCTCCGGGCGCTTCGGCACGGCGGTGCTGGAGCCGGCGACCCGGGCCGGCGCGCTGCCTCTGGCGCTGCACCCGGCCATGACGTTCACCGGCACGTCCGTGGACGTGCAGCGGCTGGCCGGCTGCGCCTTCGGGGTGACCGCGCCCGAGGAGCTCCGGATGGCCGCCGAGGCACTGGTCATCGAGATGGGCGGAGAGCCCGAGTGGATCGCGGAATCCGCCCGTCCGCTGTATCACGCGGCGCTCGCCATCGGCGCGAACTACCTGGTCACGCTCGTGGCGCAGGCCATGGAGCTGCTGACGAAGGCCGGCGTGCGGGCCCCGGACCGGATGCTCGGCCCGTTGCTCGGCGCGGCCCTGGACAACGCGTTGCGCTCCGGTGACGCCGCCCTGACGGGCCCGGTCGCCCGGGGTGACGCGGGGACCGTCGCGGCCCATGTGGCGGAGCTGCGCAAGCACGCCCCGCAGGCCGTCGCCGGCTATCTGGCCATGGCCCGTACGACGGCCGACCGGGCGCTGACGCACGGCCTGCTCAAGCCGGAGCTGGCAGCGGAGTTGCTGGACGTGCTCGCGGGCCCGGCTCCCGACGGCGGCGCTGCCGGTCCGGCCGCATCCTCCGGAGGGCAGGCGCCGTCCGACCCGCCGCCCGGGACCGAGGGCGAACCCGAACCCGAGGGCGAGGCCGAGGGCGAACGGGATCGTGATCGCGACCGTCCCGAGGGCGCCGAGCGGTCCACGGATGCCGATCACCCCGACCGGTCCGTGGACACCGATCCCGCCCCCGGTCCCACCCGTCCGGAATCCACCCGTCCGGAATCCGCCGGCCCGGAGTCCGCCGGCCCCCGGCCCGACTCGCCCGATTCCGCATCCCCCGACCTCGGCCCCCACGGAGGCGACGCATGACCTCCTCGCCCGTCAGCCCGACCCCGGACGCCGCTCGCACGGCGCCGGAACCCCAGCTCGTGCGCACCGCCGCGGCCCTGCGCGCGCTGCCGCGCCGCAGCGGTGTACGGGCCGTCGTCATGACCATGGGGGCGCTGCACGAGGGGCACGCCGCCCTGGTCCGGGCCGCCCGGGAGCGGGTCGGGCCGCAGGGCCAGGTCGTCGTCACGGTGTTCGTCAATCCGCTGCAGTTCGGGGCGGGCGAGGACCTGGACCGCTACCCGCGGACCCTGGACGAGGACGTGCTGCTGGCCGCCCGGGCGGGCGCGGACGCCGTCTTCGCGCCGTCGGTCGACGAGGTCTACCCGGGCGGGGAACCGCAGGTCCGTGTTTCCGCCGGCCCCATGGGCACGGTCCTGGAGGGCGCCAGCCGCCCCGGGCACTTCGACGGGGTGCTCACCGTCGTCGCCAAGCTGCTCCATCTGACCGCGCCGGACCTGGCGTTCTTCGGGGAGAAGGACGCCCAGCAGCTCGCCGTGATCAGGCGGATGGCCGCCGACCTGAATTTCCCCGTCGAGGTCGTCGGCGTCCCGACGGTCCGGGAGGCCGACGGGCTGGCCCGTTCCAGCCGCAACCGCTATCTGTCCGGCCCGGAGCGGCGCACCGCGCTCGCGCTGTCCGCGGCGCTCTTCGCGGCCCGCGACCGGCTCACCGCCGAAGAGGCGCTGCGCGCCCGCGCCGCCTCCGCCGGGCACCCCGTGCAGGACCGTTCCGCGGCGCTGGCCGCCCTCGGGGAGGACCGGGCGGCCGCCGACGCGCACGCCGTCGCCTACGCCGCCTCGGGCCCGCCGCACGGCCCGTCGGTGGCCCGCGCGGCCGCCGGCGCGGTGCTGGAGGACGCGGCCCACCTGGACCCGCCGCTCCACCTGGACTACCTGGCCCTGATCGACCCGCGCGACTTCACCGAGGTCCCGGACGACCACGAGGGCGAGGCGATCCTCGCGGTGGCCGCCAAGGTGGGCACCACCCGGCTCATCGACAACATCCGGCTCGTGTTCACCGCGGGCCCTGCCCCGTATCCGGCCGCCGCCCAGGAACGGCACGGCGGCCCCCAGGGGAAGTCCGCGCCCGCGCCGGTCTCCGGAACCACCCGCAAGAGCAGGAAGTCCACCCCACCCCAAGGCCCCCTCGGAGCGCCCCGATGACCGCTACCGGAACCGCCACCGGACCCACCGGCATACGACTCACCGCCCCCGCCCCCGGGTGGTCCATCACGGCGGACGTCGTCGTCGTGGGCTCCGGCGTCGCCGGGCTGACCGCCGCGCTGCGCTGCGCCGCCGCCGGCCGCCGGACCGTCGTCGTCACCAAGGCCCGCCTCGACGACGGCTCCACCCGTTGGGCGCAGGGCGGGATAGCCGCGGCCCTGGGGGACGGCGACACCCCCGAGCAGCACCTGGCCGACACCCTCGTCGCGGGCGCCGGCCTGTGCGACGAGGAGGCCGTGCGGGCCCTGGTGACCGAGGGCCCGGACGCCGTCCACCGGCTGATCGAGGCGGGCGCCCGCTTCGACACCGCCCCCGGGAGCGACGAGATCGCGCTCACCAGGGAGGGCGGCCACCACCGCAGCCGGATCGCGCACGCCGGCGGCGACGCCACCGGCGCGGAGATCTCCCGCGCACTGGTCACCGCGGTCCGCTCCGCGGGACTGCGCACCATCGAGAACGCGCTGGTCCTGGACCTCCTCACGGACGCCGAGGGCCGGACGGCCGGCGTCACCCTGCACGTCATGGGGGAAGGCCAGCACGACGGCGTCGGTGCCGTACACGCGCCGGCGGTGGTGCTCGCCACCGGGGGCATGGGCCAGGTGTTCTCCGCGACCACCAACCCGGCCGTCTCCACCGGCGACGGGGTGGCCCTGGCGCTGCGCGCCGGAGCCGAGGTCTCGGACCTCGAATTCGTCCAGTTCCACCCGACCGTGCTCTATCTGGGACCGGAGGCGGAGGGCCAACAGCCGCTGATCTCCGAGGCCGTGCGCGGCGAGGGTGCCCACCTGGTCGACGCGGACGGCACCCGTTTCATGGTCGGACAGCACGAACTCGCCGAGCTGGCCCCGCGCGACATCGTGGCCAAGGCGATCACGCGCCGGTCCCTGGAGCAGGGCGTCGAGCACATGTACCTGGACGCCCGCCACTTCGGCGCCGAGATGTGGGAGCGCCGTTTCCCGACCATCCTGGCCGCCTGCCGCGCGCACGGCATCGACCCGGTAACCGAGCCGATCCCGGTCGCCCCGGCCGCCCACTACGCCTCCGGCGGCGTCCGTACCGACCTGTACGGCCGGACCACCGTCCCCGGCCTGTACGCGTGCGGCGAGGTGGCCTGCACCGGCGTGCACGGCGCCAACCGGCTGGCCTCCAACTCCCTTCTGGAGGGCCTGGTGTTCGCGGAGCGGATCGCCGCGGACATCGCCGCCCACGGGCCGGCGGTCCCGGCCTCCGCCCCGGTGGAGACCCGCGCCCCGCTGCCCCTCCTCCAGCCCGAGGCGCACGTCGCCGTCCAACGGATCATGACCGCCGGCGCCGGTGTGCTGCGCAGCGCGGCCAGCCTGGCCCGGGCCGCCGAGGACCTCGACCGCCTCCACCAGGAGGCCGTCGAGGCGGCGTCGGACCCCACTCCCGCATCTGTCAAGGCCCCCGAGCCCGGTGTGGAAGCCTGGGAGGCCACCAACCTGCTGTGTGTCGCCCGGGTCCTGGTCGCCGCCGCGCGGCGGCGTGAGGAGACCCGTGGCTGCCATTGGCGGGAGGACCACCCGGACCGCGACGATGCCTCCTGGCGCCGGCACTTCCGCATCACCCTCGGTGCCGACCGCACCCTGAGCGTCCACACCACACAGACCGCCGGCTTCCCGTCGACCGTCGGTCCCACCCCTCAGCCCGCCCCTCTTCCCGATACGGAGCCCACCCCGTGAGCAGCACCCCCGACCTCCCCCTCCTGCAGATCGGCCGGCCCGGCGCCGCCCCCGAAGGCGGCTGTGGCGACGCCTGTGGGTGCGCCGGCGACGGCGACGCCTACGAGCTGGACCCGCTGACCTGTGGGCTCGACCCGGACCTGGCCGCGCTCCTGGTGGCCGCCGGCCTCGACCCCGTCCAGGTCGAGGACATCGCGCACATGGCCATCGAGGAGGACCTCGACCAGGGCGTGGACGTCACCACCGTGGCCACCGTCCCCGAAGACGCCTTCGCCACCGGGGACTTCACGGCCCGGGAGCCCGGCACGGTCGCCGGTCTGCGGATCGCCGAGGCGGTGCTCTCCGTCGTCTGCACCGACGAGTTCGCGGTCGAGCGGCACGTGGAGGACGGCGAGCGGGTCGAGGCCGGACAGAAGCTGCTGTCCGTCACCACCCGCACCCGCGACCTGCTCACCGCCGAGCGCAGCGCGCTGAACCTCCTGGGCCGGCTGTCCGGGATCGCCACCCTGACCCGCGCCTGGGCGGACGTCCTCGAAGGCACCGAGGCCAAGGTCCGCGACACCCGTAAGACGACGCCGGGCCTGCGCGCCCTGGAGAAGTACGCGGTGCGCTGCGGCGGCGGCGTCAACCACCGGATGTCGCTGTCCGACGCGGCGCTCATCAAGGACAACCACGTCGTGGCGGCGGGCGGCGTCGCGGAGGCGTTCACCGCCGTGCGGCGTGAGTTCCCCGGAGTGCCGATCGAGGTGGAGGTCGACCGGCTCGACCAGATCCCGCCGATCCTCGCCGAGGGCGCCGACCTGATCCTGCTGGACAACTTCACGCCCGAGCAGACCCGGGAGGCCGTGGAACTGGTCGCCGGCCGCGCGATCCTGGAGTCCTCGGGCCGCCTCACCCTCGACAACGCCCGCTCGTACGCGGAGACCGGCATCGACTACCTGGCCGTGGGCGCGCTCACCCACTCCGCCCGGGTCCTCGACATCGGTCTGGACCTGCGCGAGAGCGACGACGAGAGCCTCTGATCGCCATGCTGCTGACCATCGACGTGGGCAACACCCACACCGTGTTGGGCCTGTTCGACGGTGACGAGATCGTCGAGCACTGGCGGATCTCGACCGACGCCCGCCGCACCGCCGACGAACTGGCGGTGCTCCTCCAGGGCCTGATGGGCATGCACCCGCTGCTCGGGGAAGACCTGGGCGACAACATCGAGGGCATCTCCATCTGCTCCACGGTCCCCTCGGTGCTCCACGAGCTGCGCGAGGTGACCCGTCGCTATTACGGGGACGTCCCGGCGGTCCTGGTGGAACCGGGCGTCAAGACGGGCGTGCCGATCCTCATGGACAACCCCAAGGAGGTCGGCGCCGACCGGATCATCAACGCCCTCGCGGCCGTCGAGCTGTACGGCGGCCCCGCCGTCGTCGTCGACTTCGGCACCGCGACCACGTTCGACGCGGTGAGCGCCCGCGGGGAATACGTGGGCGGCGTGATCGCCCCGGGTATCGAGATCTCCGTGGACGCGCTCGGCGTCAAGGGCGCCCAGCTCCGCAAGATCGAGCTGGCCCGGCCGCGCAGCGTCATCGGGAAGAACACCGTCGAGGCGATGCAGTCCGGCATCCTCTACGGCTTCGCCGGCCAGGTGGACGGCGTGGTGCAGCGGATGGCCCGGGAGCTGGCGGACGACCCGGACGACGTGACGGTGATCGCCACCGGCGGGCTGGCGCCGATGGTCCTCGGCGAGTCCTCGGTGATCGACGAGCACGAGCCCTGGCTGACCCTGATCGGCCTGCGGCTGGTGTACGAGCGGAACGTCGGGCGGCTGTAACCGGGGCGGCGGACGGGGCGCGGTCGGTTCCGTACTGGGGCGCCCGTGTGACGCGCGCCCCGCTGCCGCGCCACCGCATGCGAATTAAGCGGCTTTTTTCCGAATTGGTCGTAAAGTCGCCCCATGCCAATGCCATACGGATCCCGCGGCGGCATGGCCTTCGGCGCCGATGAGTTGCGTGTACTCCGTCGCGCCCTCGCCCATGCCCTCCAGACGACCTCTCCCACCGCGCCCCTGAGCGCCCTCGGTGCGGACCGGTCGCAGGACGTCCAGGAATACCTCCGGCTGGCCGAGGCGGTGGACGAGGCGGTCCGCGAGGGCGCCCGCCTGCGCGCCTTCCTGCTGGCCGACCTCGCCCGCTACCGCGAAGCCCTGCCCGGTGCCGCCGCCGGCTATCTCACGCGGCTCAAGGAGGCGCTGGCGGCCGGCCACGTCCCCGGCCCCGACGACCTCGCCGCGCTGCGCTCGCTGCTCGCCCGGCCCGCCGCCGAGGCCGAGCGGAAGCGCCGCACCGCACTGCTGCGGCACTGCGAGCGGCTGGCCGAGCACACCGTCAGGGTCCGCCTGCGCGCGCTGCCGGGCGGGCGTTCGAGCGCCTCCCCGGACGCCCTCTCCGGTGGCCGCACCGGCGGCCGTCCGCGCCCCTCCGCCGCGGCGCCCCGGAGCGTGGCGGACCCCGGCGCGGACTCCGGTGCGGACCCCAATCGGGATCCCCAACAGGAGCCGCGACCGGAGCCCCGCCGGGAACCGCCCAAGCCCGCCCCGCGCCCCAAGGCGCCGCGGCCCGACCGGCCGATCCCCACCCCCGGTGAGGTGTTTCCGCCCCGTCGGAAGCCTGTTCCGCCCCCGGAGACCCGCACCGCTTGAGCGCTGCGTACCCTGGCTGGGTACTGTCGCGGGCTTACGCCTTGAAGGAGGCCCATGCCATGGATTACGTCGCCGCGCTGCTCCCGCCCGTAGTGATGGCAGTCGCCTTCACCTGCCTGATCGTCACGATGATCAGGAGCCAGGGTGGGCAGAACAAGTCGAAGGAGGACGCGGCCGTCGACGAGGCGTTCGCCCGTGCCGAGGCCGCCGGGCAGGAGCCCAAGGCGTTCCGCACCTGAACTTCCGCCATTTCCGGCGGGCCGCCCGCTCAGTACGGCTCGGGATTGACCGTCCCGGGCCGTACTTCCTTTTTCCGGACCAAACGCAACGAGATCAACCGGCATTCGCGACATCTCCCACTATTCTTCTTGTGTGCCGAGACGCTTGGGTGATCTGGAAGACGCGGTGATGACGCGGGTCTGGGAGTGGAACCGCCCGGTCACTGTTCGAGAAGTTCTGGAGGATCTCCAGAAGGAACGGTCGATCGCCTACACCACGGTCATGACCGTATTGGACAACCTCCATCAGAAGGGCTGGGTGCGCCGCGAAGCCGAAGGCCGCGCCTATCGATATGAGGCGGTCTCCACTCGCGCCGCCTACTCGGCCGCACTCATGAACGAAGCATGGTCCGCCAGTGACAACCCCGCCGCCGCACTAGTGGCCTTCTTCGGCATGATGTCGCCGGAACAGCGGCAAGCCCTCCGCGACGCCGTGCGGATGGTGCAGGTCGACGATCGCCCCGACGCAGAGGAAGAACAGGCGGCGGCCCGCGAAGGCGCCGGGGAACAGGCCCGGGAAGAACAGCCGCAAGCCGCGGATGAAGCGCCGGCCGGCGAAGGAGATGAACCCGGAGCGGAGGCCGGCGGCAAGGAGCGATAGCGTCCGGGCATGCCAGCGCATTCAAAAGGGCTCACCGTCCGCCGTGCCCGGACCAGCGATGTACCGGCCGTCCGCCGCCTCATCGACGCCTACGCGCAGGATGGGATCCTGCTCGACAAAGCGACCGTCACGCTTTACGAGGACATCCAGGAGTTCTGGGTGGCCGAGCGGGACGAAGACGCCGAGGTCGTCGGTTGCGGAGCACTGCACGTCATGTGGGAAGACCTGGCCGAGGTCCGCACCCTGGCGGTGGACCGGACGCGGCGGGGAACCGGAGTCGGCCACCAGGTCCTGGACAAGCTGCTGGCCACCGCGCGGTGGCTGGGAGTGCGGCGAATTTTCTGTCTCACCTTCGAAGTCGACTTCTTCGCCAAGCACGGGTTCGTGGAGATCGGCGAGACTCCCGTAGACGGGGATGTCTACAGCGAACTGCTGCGTTCCTATGACGAGGGCGTTGCCGAGTTCCTCGGTCTCGAACGAGTGAAGCCCAACACCCTGGGCAACAGCCGCATGCTTCTGCACCTGTGATCAGCGTTCTATGTCCGAATCGCTCCCCTATCTCATGGCTACGGAAGCATGCGTTCCCCGCTCTGTGGGCAAGTGAACCCTACCCAAGGGTTTGTGTTTTTCCCGGAAAAGCGGTTTGCTTTCCGTCGTAATCCACATTCGATGAAAGGGAATCCTGGTGGCACAGAAGGTTCAGGTTCTTCTTGTCGACGACCTCGACGGTGGCGAGGCCAACGAGACCGTGACGTTCGCTCTCGACGGCAAGTCCTACGAGATCGACCTCTCCGACGCCAACGCGGACAAGCTGCGCGAGTCGCTGGCCGACTTCGTGAAGGCCGGCCGCAAGACCGGTGGCCGTTCCGCCGGCCGCGGGAAGGCCCGTGCGGCTTCCGCGGGCTCCCCGGACACCGCGAAGATCCGTGCGTGGGCGAAGGAGAACGGCTACAACGTGAATGACCGTGGCCGTGTCCCCGCCGACATTCGCGAGGCATTCGAGAAGGCCAACGGCTGATCGCCGTACGCGCGATCAGATTGGCCGTTACGAGCACGTACCAACCGGGCCCGGTGGCACTCCGTTGCCGCCGCGCTCACGAGCCGTACGAGGTCGGGGGCGCCCCCAACGTCCCCGATTCCTGCCCCGATCCCCGTGGTGGGCAGAGAATTCTCCACCTCGTACCCAGGCCGGGGAGGCCGCACCCACCCCGCGGCCTCCCGCGCGCCGCAGTCATCGGGCGCCCGGCCCCTTGAGGGGGGCGCCGGTGCGGGCATCCGCCCCCCGGCCCCACGTGCGGTGAGATCCGCCGCGAGCGTGCCCCACTCCAGCCATTCCAGGATTTCCGGGAGCTCCTCCGCGCCGCCGGCCGCGATGAGTAGGAGCAGTTTCGGTCGATCCGCCGCACTGTTTCCGCCCGGTCCGGGCCGCAACAGGGCGACCGGGCCGGTGCGTGGCATCCGCTGCAGAACGGCGCGTCCTGCGTCGGCGGGCATCTCCAGGACGTCGAAGCGCAGGCCCGTGAGGAGTTCCACCGGATCCGTGCCGGTGGACGGCCAGCCGAGCTCCTCCTCGTACCACCGGCGGACAGTGGAGAGCGGGGGGCGGGGTCGCGGAAGCGCGCAGGCCATGTCCGGTGCAACTCCCGGCATCGCGGAAGGTTACGTTGCGTGTATGGAGTGTTGCATTCCGTATATTGCGATGGGGAGTGTGGGGGCATCCCGGGATGTGTGGGTGTTCGCCCGTAGCGGAGGGAAAAGGGCCGCGCCGCATGGAGTGTCAGTGGCAGCGGGTAAGACAGTCTCAGTGGGAAGAGACGCTGTGACCGGCGCCCTCGGCAGTTCGCCGCCGTCTTTGACCGGTGGTGGACGGTGTGTCGGCGAGGCCCGCGTTCGCCACGGGCGTAGTGGCGGCATGCGTATATGCCTGGCCTGCGGGAACATCGTCTCGCACCATCGAGTTGGAGCAGATGTCAGCTGTTCGGCAGTAAATTTCCCCGTCGGAGCGGGGTGATCCGGACGGGTGTCGGCAGTTGGAATGAGCTGTCCCGCCCTGCGGGACTAGCATGCGGAAGGACAGGGAGGGGACCGACCCCTAACTGCCTGACCGCTCTGAGGAGCGATTAACGATGTTCGAGAGGTTCACCGACCGTGCGCGGCGGGTTGTCGTCCTGGCTCAGGAAGAAGCCCGGATGCTCAACCACAACTACATCGGCACCGAACACATCCTCCTGGGTCTGATCCACGAGGGTGAGGGTGTCGCCGCTAAGGCCCTGGAGAGCCTCGGCATTTCGCTCGAGGCGGTCCGCCAGCAGGTGGAGGAGATCATCGGCCAGGGCCAGCAGGCCCCGTCCGGTCACATCCCCTTCACGCCCCGTGCCAAGAAGGTCCTGGAGCTGTCGCTCCGCGAGGCCCTCCAGCTCGGCCACAACTACATCGGCACCGAGCACATCCTGCTCGGCCTGATCCGCGAGGGCGAGGGCGTCGCCGCCCAGGTCCTCGTGAAGCTGGGCGCCGACCTGAACCGGGTGCGCCAGCAGGTCATCCAGCTGCTCTCCGGCTACCAGGGCAAGGAAGCCGCCACCGCCGGCGGCCCCGCCGAGGGCACGCCCTCGACCTCCCTGGTCCTGGACCAGTTCGGCCGCAACCTCACGCAGGCCGCACGGGAGACCAAGCTCGACCCGGTCATCGGGCGCGAGAAGGAAATCGAGCGGGTCATGCAGGTGCTGTCCCGCCGCACCAAGAACAACCCGGTCCTCATCGGCGAGCCCGGCGTCGGCAAGACGGCGGTCGTGGAGGGCCTGGCGCAGGCCATCGTCAAGGGCGAGGTGCCCGAGACCCTCAAGGACAAGCACCTCTACACCCTCGACCTGGGCGCGCTGGTCGCCGGCTCCCGCTACCGCGGTGACTTCGAAGAGCGCCTGAAGAAGGTCCTCAAGGAGATCCGCACCCGCGGCGACATCATCCTGTTCATCGACGAGCTGCACACCCTGGTCGGCGCGGGCGCCGCCGAGGGCGCCATCGACGCGGCCAGCATCCTCAAGCCCATGCTGGCGCGCGGCGAGCTGCAGACCATCGGTGCCACGACGCTCGACGAGTACCGCAAGCACCTGGAGAAGGACGCGGCCCTGGAGCGCCGCTTCCAGCCGATCCAGGTCGCGGAGCCGTCGCTGCCGCACACCATCGAGATCCTCAAGGGCCTGCGGGACCGCTACGAGGCGCACCACCGGGTGTCCATCACGGACGCCGCGCTGGTCGCCGCGGCCACCCTGGCCGACCGCTACATCTCCGACCGCTTCCTCCCGGACAAGGCGATCGACCTGATCGACGAGGCCGGCTCCCGGATGCGCATCCGCCGGATGACCGCGCCGCCGGACCTGCGCGAGTTCGACGAGAAGATCGCCGACGTGCGCCGCGAGAAGGAGTCCGCGATCGACTCGCAGGACTTCGAGATGGCCGCCGGCCTGCGCGACAAGGAGAAGCAGCTCCTGGCCGCGAAGGCGAAGCGGGAGAAGGAGTGGAAGGCCGGCGACATGGACGTCGTCGCCGAGGTTGACGAGGAGCTGATCGCCGAGGTCCTGGCCACGGCCACGGGCATCCCGGTCTTCAAGCTCACCGAGGAGGAGTCCAGCCGGCTCCTGCGGATGGAAGACGAGCTGCACAAGCGCGTCATCGGCCAGAAGGACGCCATCAAGGCGCTCTCGCAGGCGATCCGCCGCACCCGTGCCGGTCTGAAGGACCCCAAGCGTCCCGGTGGCTCGTTCATCTTCGCCGGCCCGTCCGGTGTCGGTAAGACCGAGCTCTCCAAGACGCTCGCCGAGTTCCTCTTCGGCGACGAGGACGCCCTGATCTCCCTCGACATGTCGGAGTTCAGCGAGAAGCACACGGTCTCCCGGCTCTTCGGTTCGCCCCCCGGCTACGTGGGCTACGAAGAGGGCGGCCAGCTGACCGAGAAGGTCCGCCGCAAGCCGTTCTCGGTCGTCCTCTTCGACGAGGTCGAGAAGGCCCACCCGGACATCTTCAACTCGCTGTTGCAGATCCTGGAGGACGGTCGTCTGACCGACTCCCAGGGCCGGGTCGTGGACTTCAAGAACACGGTCATCATCATGACCACCAACCTCGGCACCCGGGACATCTCCAAGGGCTTCAACCTGGGCTTCGCCGCCCAGGGCGACGTCAAGACCGGCTACGAGCGGATGAAGGCGAAGGTCAACGAAGAGCTCAAGCAGCACTTCCGGCCCGAGTTCCTCAACCGTGTCGACGACACCGTCGTCTTCCACCAGCTCACCGAGGAAGACATCATCCAGATCGTCGACCTCATGATCAACAAGGTGGACGAGCGGCTCAAGGACCGCGACATGGGCATCGAGCTCAGCGGCGAGGCCAAGTCGCTGCTGGCCAAGCGCGGGTACGACCCGGTGCTCGGCGCCCGTCCGCTGCGCCGCACGATCCAGCGCGAGATCGAGGACGCCCTCTCGGAGAAGATCCTCTTCAGCGAGCTGCGTCCGGGCCACATCGTGGTCGTCGACGTGGAGGGCGAAGGCGAGTCCGCCAAGTTCACCTTCCGCGGCGAGGAGAAGTCGGCGGTGCCCAGCGCCCCGCCGGTGGAGTCCGCGACGGGTGGCTCGGGTCCCAACCTGAGCAAGGACGCGTAGTCCGTACCTGAGACACGCAGCCGCCCCGGAACCGTTCGATCGACGGGTCCGGGGCGGTTTTGTGTGTGCCCTGCGCCCTCTTATGTGCGGGGGCGGGGGTAGCGGGTGACTTTGAGGTGGGGCGGGAGGGGGTGGTCGGGGGAGGGGGTGAGGTAGGAGAGGTAGAGGCCCTGGAGGGCGGGGAGGGACGCCACGGGGGAAAGGTCGATGGGGCCGTCGACCATGCCGTAGAGCTGGAGCGTGCGGATGTTGGGGAAGGCTCGGAGGGCGGTGCGCAGCTGCTCGGCGAATTCCGTGGGGGAGCGGCGTCCCGTGTTGAGGAGGCTGAGGATCTCTACCCGAGGGAGCTGGAGGCCCGAGGGAATGCCGAGGGAGGTCTCTCCCTCCGCCAGGCCGAAGGAGAAGCTCTCCAGATTGTCGAGGAGTGAGAGTGCCTGCCAGCGTTCCGCGGCGAAAGCGTCTGTGATTCGTTGGAACTGGATGTGTTTCAGACCCGGCCAGGACGTGAGGCGGGAGAAGTCGGGGAGAATGCGCTGGCCGAGGACGAGCGTCGTCAAGGGGGCGTCCGCGGGGAAGGCGGCCAGGCCCTTCGGCGGGAGTGGGACATAGAGCATCAGGGATTCCAGCCGGCACAGGCGGTCGAGTGCGCGCGGGGTGCGTACTCCAGTGTCGCTGCTGCCGGAGATTCCGAGCTGGCGCAGGGGCAGCTCGGCGAGCGGGGCGAGGGTCGTGATGCCGGGGCAGTCCCGGAGCGTGAGGGATTCCAGGGCCGAGAAGTCCCGGAGGAAGGCGAGATCGTCGAGGTCCGGGTTGTCGGCCAGCATGAGGTGTGTGACCTGGTGAGGGTGGAGGGCGTTGAGGAGTTCCTCGGTGGTGAACGAGCCGCTGACGGTTGTGCGGGGGTGTCCCCCGAGGGCCTTGAGGGCACGGAGTTCGGCGGGGGAGGAGACGGTGATGTTCACGTCGGGGCCGAGGTGCCGGATGATGTCGTCCGCGTAGCGATCGGTGTCGAACAGCGGCCACTGGTAACCCAGTTGAACATGCGCCGAGAGTGAACGGTGGTTCCGGAACGGCTTGAGGTACTCCAGGGCGGCGTCGGTGCCGATGTTCGAGGCGGTGAAGATCACCTCCTGGGCCTCATCCTCTTCCAACCCGTCCGGGCCCGGCAGTAGTTCCAGGACGAGTGGGCCCGCCTCGATGAGCAGTTGCGATTCCTCGCGGGTGCGTGGGGGCAGGATCGCCCGCGTCCGCGCATTGACCTCATCCCGGACCGAGGGATCGATCTCCGTCGCGTGCTCCAGGCAGGCCATTGCCAGCAGGTCGGTGCGCAGTTCGGCTCGGGCGAGTAACCCCCGTAAGAGCTCGGCGCGTTCGCGGGGGCGGGCGTGGGCCACTGCCATGCGGATCACGTCGGCCCATTGGGAATCCGGGGCGTGCTGGATCAGGAGGCCGAAGTCGCCCACCTCCACGGCGGCCTTGGCGCCCAGGTAGTCCTGGAAGGTGCGGTGGATGAAGTCCACGGTGCCGGGGGCCGGTTCGCGGAGCAGGCCGCTGCGGTGGAGGAGGTGGCGGAAGACGGCCGGGGCGGGGCCCTGGGAGGCCGCGGCGGGGACGGCCGGGAGGATGTCGGCCAGGATGCGTTCGGCGCGGTCGCGGTCGAGTTCCGTGCGGCCGTTGCGGATCAGCCAGTAGGCGAGGCGCTGGAGGAGCTGGATCTGCGGCTCGTCGGCCAGCTCGATGCCGTCCGGGCCGCGCATGTCGCGTTCCCGGTCGCGGCGGGAGAGCAGCATGCTCAGGGCGGCGTCGTAGAGCTCCTTGCGGCCGTGCGGGAGGTAGCCGCGGCGGTCGCGGTGCAGGGCGCAGATCAGGCCGCACATCAGGGGGTTGGTGGCGAGGCGGCCGAGGTCGGGCTTGGTGCGGACGGCGGTCAGCAGCGACTGCTCGTAGGCGTCCAGGAGGTCGGGGTCGTCGGCGTCGTGGCGGGCGGCGCGGTGCCAGCGGGCGATGAAGGCGGCGACCTCGTCGCGGCTCATCGGGGAGAGGGCCAGTTCGTCGAAGCCGTCGGGGGCGAGCCAGTCGCCGCGGACCGCGGAGGGGCGGGTGGTGGCCAGCCAGAGGTTGCCGGGGAAGGCGTCGAGGAGGTCGCGCAGCCAGCGGCGGGTGGCCTCGCGTTCGCGTTCCGGGATCTCGTCCAGGCCGTCGACGAGGAGGAGCGCGCGGCCGGCGGTCAGGACGCGGTCGGCCCAGCCGGCGGGCTGGGTGCCGGAGACCGGGCAGCCGGTGGCCGCGAGGAAGCGGTCCGGGGTGGGCAGGGCGGCACCGGCGCGGGTGAGGGTGCGCAGCGGGAGGACGAAGGGGATGCGGCCGTAGAGGTGGGGGAGGGCGGTGGTGCCGAGGGGTTTGGTGCAGGAGACGGCGAGCCACTGGACGAGGGTGCTCTTGCCGGAGCCGGCGACGCCGCGGAGCAGCACCCTGTCGCGCCCGGCGAGGGCCTGGTCGGCTGGGACGGGGGCGCGCGGCGGCAGGTCCTCGAACGGGTCCTCGGCGCGGCCCGGACTGGTCACCTGGAGGCTCATGTACGCGGCGTCCAGGGGCCAGCGGTCCGGGGAGTTGTGCAGGTCGATGCCGTAGATGGTGAGTCGGCCGTGCTTGCGGGCGAGATGGGAGAGGTAGGTCCGCTCGAAGGCGAGGTCGGCGGCGCGGGGGGACGGGTGCCGGGCGAGGAAGTCGTCGATCTTCGTGACCAGGGTGTCCAGGGTGTGGCTCTGCTGGACCAGAGTGCGCGCGATGAAGGTGGAGCGCTGGGTGAAGAAGTGGATGACGTGCAGGCAGGCGGTGGTGAGAAGGGTCTGGTGGAGGAGTTCGGCGTCCTGGGAGAGGTCGCGGGTGGCCTGAGGGGCCGCGGCGGTCAGGCACTCCGCGAGGGCTGCCGGGCCCAGCCGGACGGCCTGGACGTCGTCCATGGTCACGGTGGAGAGGGCGGCGAGGGTGCCGGCCAGGGCCGCGGCCACCGCGGCCTCCTCGTCCTCGGGTATCGGGCGTTCGCCGGGTGCCGCGGAGCGCACGGCCCGGCGGACCAACTCGGCGGCGAGCTTGTGCAGGTCCTTGTCGGTGAGGGTGCGCCGCTCGCCCTTGAAGGAGACGAGGGCGGAGATGCGGACCGGGGCGTCGACGAGGCCGGCGCCCGGGCCCTCCTGGACGAAGAGTTTCTTGACGAGTGGTGCGACGACGCCGGACGCGAGCCGGGCGCCCAGTGCTGACGGGTCCATGTGCGGTCCGTTCCCCCCTGGCCGGTGCTGCCTGTCGGCTGCTGGCTGTGATGTTGTCCGGATCAGGTTAGAGGGGCGGGCGGGGCCCGGTCAGGCGTTTTCTGATTTCCCGGTGGTCGTGGATCGGGAATTACGTAACGCGGGTCACAGCTTTTCTCGTAACGCGGGTCACATTGCCTCTCGGAATTGTGTAATGCGGGTCACCTGGTGGCTCTTGGATCTCGTGACATGGCGCACAGGGATTTGGGTCCTACTAGTTGGAGTAGGGGGATTTCGGGGGGTGCGGGGATGGGGGGAGGGGAGGGTGGATGGGCAGGTGGGAGGGGGTGTGGCGGGTGGGATGGGGTGGGTTCGCGGCGGTCGGTGAGCGTGCCGGCTATTACGGGTCCCGGTAGTAGAAAGGGGGCCTTGGCGCCAGGGCGGAGGCGGGTTACCAAGGAATGGCGATCCCGGGCCGCAGCCGGGAAAACCCATTCACTTCCTCCCTGGAGACAAAACCCGCATGTCGAAGTTTGCCGCGATACGCAATTCCAAGAACTCCGCCAAGGCCGGTAAGTACGCGCTGCGTCACCGGGTGGCCGTCGTGGCCGCCGGTGCCGGTGTCACCGCCGCGCTGGGTGCCGGTGTCGCCACCGCCGCCGACGGCGGGCTGCTGCACCTGACCGCGGGCGTCAGCAAGGCCGTCGCCGCGCAGGCCGACGCGCAGGCCAAGGCCGCCACGGACGCCAAGGTCACCGCGGCGAAGGCCAAGGTGGACGCGGCGAAGAAGGCCAACGCCTGGGTGAAGCCGGTCAACAACTACGTCCTGGGCGAGCCGTTCGGCATCGCCGGCAGCCACTGGGCCCACAAGCACAGCGGTCAGGACTTCGTCGTGCCGACCGGCACCGCGGTCCACGCCGTCCACAAGGGCACGGTCGTCAAGGCCGGTCCGTGGGGTGGCGGCGACGGCCCGGCCTACGGCAACGCGATCGTGATCAAGCACGCCGACGGCATGTACACCCAGTACGCGCACCTGTCACAGATCCAGGTCCACGTGGGTCAGCAGGTCTCCACCGGCCAGCAGATCGGCCTGTCCGGCAGCACCGGCAACTCCACCGGCCCGCACCTGCACTTCGAGGTCCGCACCGGCCCCAACTACGGGTCGGGCATCGAGCCGACCGGATTCCTGCGGGCTCACGGCGACGCCGTCTGAGCTGAATCCGGCCGGGCTGGCCGGCGGCCCGGCGGGTTCGCCGCCGTGACCAGTTCTGTGGCGACCCTGAGGATGGCCTTGCGCTTCTCCTCGGGGTCGCCCTCCACGTTCTGCATCGCGAACATGCCCGCGTGCATGGCGAACAGCGCCGTGATGCAGCGCACCTGGTCCACCAGCTCGGCGTCGTCGTCCTTCAGCAGGTCGTAGAGGGTCAGCATCCGCTCCTTGAAGCGCAGCCCGATGGTCAGGTCACGGACGGTGGCCTGATTTTCCTGCATGAAACGGAAAAGGGCCTCGGAGGACCGCAGCGACTCGTGGTAGCGGCGGATCACCTCCTGCTTGGTCTCCAAGGTGCGCGGCTGCTCCTGCGCCCAGGCGATCAGCTCGTCGATGGGCCGGCACAGGTCCTCGAAGAGGCTGATGACGATGTCTTCCTTGGTTTTGAAGTGGTAGTAGAGGGCGGCCTTGGTGACGTCCAGCCGCTCGGCGATCTCGCGCAGCGAGGTCTTCTCGTAGCCGTGTTCGGAGAACAGCTCCAGGGCGACGTCCTGGATGCGCTGGCGGGTGTTCCCCCGGCGCGGCTGTGTTGCGCTGCTCATGCTGCTCTCCTGCGTGACGGCGGTGTCGGTGCGGGGCCGGGCGCGGCCCGTGTCCCGGCAATCATCTGCTGCCCCGCTGGTCACGGACCTACCCACCCGGGCGTCAAAAACTTACTTGACGCCCGACTAGTAGCTCTTCTACCTTCTCACTGTACAAAACTAGCCGGGCGGCAAGTAAGTAAGAAACGATGGGGAAGTGATGGGGATGTCGCGGAAGGCGACCCCGACGGGGGAAATACAGGAGCCGGCGCAGGGCACGGGCAGAGCGCCCGCCAGCGTGCGGATGGTGCTCTTCGCACTCATGATCGCGATGCTTCTCGCGATGCTGGACAACATGATCGTCGGCACCGCGATGCCCACGATCGTCGGTGAACTGGGCGGGCTGGAGCACCTGTCCTGGGTCGTCACGGCCTACACGCTGGCCACCGCGGCGTCCACGCCGATCTGGGGCAAGCTCGGCGACATGTACGGCCGGAAGGGCGTCTTCCTGACGTCCATCGTGATCTTCCTGATCGGTTCCGCGCTGTCCGGCATGGCCCAGGACATGGGCCAGTTGATCGGCTTCCGCGCCGTGCAGGGCCTGGGCGCGGGCGGTCTGATGGTGGGCGTCATGGCCATCATCGGCGAGCTGATCCCGCCGCGGGAGCGCGGCAAGTACCAGGGCATGATGGCCAGCGTCATGGCCATCGCGATGATCGGCGGACCGCTGGTCGGCGGCACCATCACCGACCACCTCGGCTGGCGCTGGAGCTTCTACATCAACCTGCCGCTCGGCGCGATCGCGCTGATCATGGTCACCGCGGTGCTGCACCTGCCGAAGAAGCGGTCGCAGACCCGGATCGACTACGCGGGCGCGGCCCTGCTGACCATCGGCATCACCTCGCTGGTGCTGCTGACCACCTGGGGCGGCACCGAGTACGACTGGCTGTCGAAGCAGATCGTGGGCCTGGGCATCCTGGCCGTCGTCGCGCTCGTCGCCTTCGTCCTCGTCGAGCGCAAGGTCAGCGACCCGGTCATCCCGCTCCGGGTCTTCCGGAACGCCAACTTCTCGCTCGTCACGGTCGTCGTCTTCCTGGTCGGCTTCGTGATGTTCGGCGCGATGACCTTCCTGCCGCTGTTCCAGCAGACCGTGCAGGGCGCCTCGGCGACCAACTCCGGCCTGCTGCTCCTGCCGATGATGTTGTCGATGATGGTGGTGTCGCTGATCGCGGGCCGGGTCACCACCCAGTACGGCAAGTACAAGATCTTCGTCACCGGCGGCGGCGCCCTGATCACCATCGGCCTGGCCCTGCTGGCCCTGATGGACGTCGGCACCACGCGCTTCACCTCGGGCCTCTACATGGCGGTGCTCGGCGCCGGCATGGGCTTCCTGATGCAGACCACGATGCTGATCGCGCAGAACAGCGTCGAGATGAAGGACCTGGGCGTCGGCTCCTCGTCCGCGACCCTGTTCCGGACGATCGGCGGCTCGTTCGGCGTCGCGATCATGGGTGCGGTCTTCACCAACCAGGTGAAGGACACGATGATCGAGAAGCTCGGCCCCGCGGCCGGCGCGAAGATGACCGGCGGCGGCGCCCAGATGGACCCGAAGACGCTGCCCAGCCTGCCGGCCCCGGTGAAGGACGCGTACGCGCACGCGGTGGCGTCCGGCTCGCACCAGGTGTTCCTGTGGGGCGCGATCATCAGCGTCGTCGGCTTCGTCGCGGCGTGGTTCCTCAAGGAGGTCCCGCTGCGGGGGAGCGGCCCGTCGGCCAAGGCGGCCGATACGGCCGCCGAGAAGCCGATGGTTGTCGAGGCCGTCTGATGGCCTGACGGCCCGCGGACGGCGAACGGCCCCTGGTGCACGTGCGTTACGTGCACCAGGGGCCGTTTTCCGTTCAGGCGCCGGGCAGTTGGCTGTTCTTGACGGCCGCGACGAACGCCGCCCAGTTGGCGGCGGGGAACACGAGCGCGGGCCCGTGCGGGTCCTTGCTGTCGCGGACGGGGACGAGGCCGGGGAGGGTGTCGGCAATCTCGACGCAGTTCGCGCCGTCACCGTTGCTGTAGCTGCTCTTGCGCCAGGTGGCGGCCGAGAGGAAGTCGTCCGAGACCTCGATGCACTCGCCGCCTTCGGCGTTGCTGTAGCTGCTCTTGCGCCACGTGGCAGACGCCAGGTCAATGCCCTTGTTGCGCTTCATCTCTGTAGCCCCTTGCCGATTTCTCGATCATGGCCAAGGACGCCCTAGGTGACAGTGCGGCGGCCCTCAGCAGATCGTACGACCTTCGGTAGTTGGCCACGAGCGCCGGATAGTCGATGACCTGGCCGCTGTGAACGCCCTCTGTGTAGGCCAGCGGTGGGGCGTCGGGGAAGGTGAGGATCTTGAGCAGGCCCATCATGAGAGAGCGATCAGTCTCCGATTCCGGAAGGATCTGCACAACGGTCTGACTGGCCCGCATCAGCGTCGCGATGTGCTCCAGTTGCTCGGCCATCTCGTCGGGCGGGAGCAAGGGCTTGCGGATCAACGGCTCGTGCAGGATCCCCCAGTATGTGGCGCGATCGTCGCGCTCCCAGAATTCAGCGCGCGCCAGCCTCGCACGGACGCGTTCATCGACGGTCTCGGGCGAGGCCCATGCCGCCTTCGACTCTGCGAGATGTCGGGCGTATGCCTTGGTCTGAAGTAGGCCCGGAATGAGAAACGGCGCCCAATCTTCGATCGTCGTTGCGGACTTCTCCAAGTCCGGGATCTTCGCGAAGTACGGCGGGTGTCCCGCCACACGCGCCTTGTGAACCGCTTCGCAGTGGCGCTCGAAGAAGCCGTTGGTCTGCAGCTTCTTGTCGATGTGGGCGGCCAGGTCCATCGGCATGCCGAGTTCGCCGCGTTCGATGCGGCTCAGCAGCGGGGCGCCGCGGTAGCTGCCCTCCAGTAACTGTTCGAGGGTGAAGCCCGCGCTTTCCCGCAGGAAGCGCAACTCGGCGCCGTAGAAGGACGGAACGTTCACCGACGGGTCGGGCTCCTTGCGAGGGGACACGAACTCATCACCACCACTTGCTGGCTGGGCGTGCAAGCCGGACTGCCTTCCAAAGTTAGGCCCGTTCCCGTCACGCTGTGAGCGTTTCGTCACGATGCGCCACTGGAAGGTGAAGGACCATGAACGACGTGCACGAATGCGCCGAGGAACTCAAGGACGCGCTGAAGGTCCACGGCATCACGCTCCCTTCCCTCGGCATCGAACTCCCCTCGTTCGCCGGGGTCTATCCACCGCCCCTCGTCGCGCTCGGCAACTGCAACATGGCCACCGCCAGGAAGCTGGCCGAGGTGCTGTGGAAGGCAGCGGCGCGGTGATGACCGTCCGGCTGCTCGCCGTGCCGAAGGAGGTCCCGCTGTTGCGACGGGCCGTGCGGGCGCACCTGGGGACGGCGGCGACCTGTGAAGTCGAGCTGTGCGTCAGCGAGTTGGTCGGCAACGTGATTCGGCACGTGGGCGAGGGCACACCCGTCACCGTGCACGTCCGCAGGACGGGGGACGGGCGGACGCGTGTCGAGGTGACCGATCCGGACCCGCGCGCCCTGCCCGTGCTGCTGCGGGCCGCTGTGGACGACGAGAGCGGGCGGGGGATAGCGCTGTTGGACGCCGTCGCGCTGCGGTGGGGCGTGCGGCAGGAGGAGGCCCGTAAGACGGTCTGGTGCGAGGTGGCGGGAGAGTCGGCGACGGCGTAGGCCGGAGGGGATGTCCCGGGGTGCGCCCGCAGGATCTGGAGCGAACGCCGGGGTATTCCTCATTGACTGACCAGATGCGCCCGCACCGAGGACGAACCCCGGGGCAGCCCCTCCGGCCCCACCCACGGTGGGAAGCCGCAAAGGCGCGCCCCCACGGGGGCAGCAGACGAACTCCTGGCCCCCACCGGAGCCGCAGACGAGAACCCCCCAGCCCCACGGGGCAGCGCCCGCAAGCGGGCCGTCAGCGATCCGGCAGCTGGATCACCGGGAAGCTCCCGGTGGACGTCGGTGCGTTCTCCGGGAGCCACAGCACCGAGACCGCGCCCGTCGAGCCGTCCGTCAGCTCGTCGGCGTTGCGGAAGGTCAACCGCGCGCCCAACACCCGCGCCTGCCCCACGGCGATGGTCAGGCCCAGGCCGTGGCCGACGCCGGCGCGGTCGCTGCTGCCGGTGCGGAAACGGCTGGGGCCCTCGCGCAGCAGAGCCTCCGGGAAGCCGGTGCCGTGGTCGCGGACCCGGATGACGCGGCCCTCGACGCTGACCTCGATGGGCGGCTTGCCGTGCCGGGAGGCGTTCGCGATGAGGTTGCCCAGGATGCGTTCGAGGCGGCGGGGGTCGGTGGAGACCTCGGCGTCGCGGATGACCTCGACGGTGACGCCGGAGTCGAGGGCGCGCACCCGACGGGTGACGAACTCGCCCAGCGCGACGTCCTGGAGCTCGGCGCGCTCGGCGTGGCCGTCGAGACGGGCCACCTCCAGCACGTCCTCGACGAGGGTGCGCATGGCCTGGGCGCGGTCGCGAACCAGTTCGGAGGGGCGGCCGGGGGGAAGGAGTTCGGCGGCGGTCAGCAGGCCCGTCACCGGGGTGCGGAGCTCGTGCGCGATGTCGGCGGTCACCCGCCGCTCGGCCTCGATGCGTTGCTGGAGCGCGTCGGACATGGCGTCCACCGCCCACGCCAGGTCGTCCGTCTCGTCGCGGACCCGGCCGCCGCCGACCTCGTCGCGGACCCGGACGGAGGTGTCGCCGTCGGCGAGCTTCCCGGCGGCCGCGGCGGCCTTCCGCAGCCGCTGGGAGAGCCGGCCGCCGACCAGGACGCCCAGCGCGCAGCCGCCGACCACCACGGCCGTGGAGCCGATCAGCAGCGCCTGGTCGAGGTCGTCGAGAACGGCGAAGCGGTCGGGGAAGCGGTCGTGGATGGAGAGCACACGGCCGTTGCTGAGCGGGGAGGCGGCCCAGACCTCGGGGGCGGTCTGGCCGGTGTCCTCCAGGTAGGTGGCCCGGTCGCCCTCCTTGACCTCCTTGCGGAGGGCCTTGGGCAGCGCCGGATCGTCGATCTTCGCGCCGAACTGGAGGCGGTTGGTGGACTCGAAGATCTTCTGCGTGAAGTTGAGGCGCTCTATCTGGACGTCACGGCTGTTGTCGAGCATGGAGACCCGGGCGGCGTTGTGCACGACAAGGCTCAACGCCACCGCGACCAGCGCCCCGACGAGCGCGATCGCGGCGCTGAGTTTCCATCTCAGACCCGTTCGCAGGGCCAGCCTGACCACCGGAGGTGTCAGCCTCTCAGCTTGTATCCGAAGCCGCGGACCGTCTCGATCCGGTCCTGGCCGATCTTGCCGCGCAGCCGCTGGACGTGGACGTCCACGACCCGGGTGTCGCCGCCCCAGCCGTAGTCCCACACCCGCTCCAGCAGCCGGTCGCGGGAGAGGACGGTGTTCGGGGCGGTGGAGAACTCCAGCAGCAGCCGCATCTCGGTCGGCGTCAGCGCGACCGTCTCGCCGCCCTTGCGGACCTCCATGCCCTCGGTGTCGACCTCCAGGTCGCCGAAGCGCAGCACCGCCTCCGCCGGGCCGTCGCCGTCCGCCGCGCCGGCGCCGGCACGGTCGTCCGGGCCGCTGGCGTGGCCGAAGCGGCGCAGCACGGCGCGGATCCGGGCGACCAGCACCGCGCCGTCGAACGGCTTGGTGACGTAGTCGTCGGCGCCGGCCTCCAGGCCCAGCACCACGTCGATCGAGTCGGCGCGCGCCGACAGCATGATCACGGGGACCGTGGACTCGTCACGGATCCGGCGGCACAGGCTGACGCCGTCGAGCCCGGGGACCATCACGTCGAGCAGGGCGATGTCGGGACGGTTGGCGCGGAACGCCTCCAGGCCCGCGAGCCCGTCGGGCATCGCGGTGACCACGAAGCCGTCCCGCTCCAGTGCGAGCTGGGTGGCTTCACGGATGACGTCGTCGTCCTCGACGAAGAGCACGTGGGTGTCGGCCATGCGGTTGTCTCGCCCTCCGCTCACATGGTTCCGTCGACGGTGGTGTCATCGTCGACGGTGGTCTTGCTGTAGTCGGTGTGGTACCGGTCGTACTCGGTGAAGTGGTCGTTCGCCCAGCGGTACGTCATCACATCTTCCCCCGAGGGGCAGCACACCTTGTCGCCCGTGTCATAGGTCTGCTTGGAGACCTCCAGCTCGCCCTTGCTCACCCCGGCGTAGACCGACGGCTGCTCGTTCGCGTACACGTTGTCATACCCGTCCTGGGAGCCGGCGCGCTCGCGGTAGACGTACGCGCCGAGGCCGACGGAGTCCGCGCAGGTCATCACGTTGACGATGACGTCGGGGGACTTGCTGCCGGTCAGTGAGGCGTAGGTCACCTCGATCGGGTACTCGTCCGCCGCGCACGGCTTGGCGACGGCCCGCTTCACGTCCGCGCTGACCTTCGGGTCGGCGGCGAGCAGCTTGACGGCGTTGACCTTCTTGTAGTGCGTGCTGGGCGTGGGCGCCGGCGTGGAACTCACTGCGCCCCGGGGCGCGGGAGTACTGCTGGCCGTGCCCTCCTTGCGTATGCCCTCGCCCCCGGGGGTGCATCCGGCGAGCAAAAGACCAACGGCGGCCACGCCCGCTGTGGCCGTGCCGCCCTTGGTCCAACCGTTTCTGGCCAGGCCCCTGGTCAGCCTGTATCTGGACAATCCGCTCCTGCTCACCGTGCCGCTCGCACAGCCGCCGCTCCCCTTGTCGCCGCGCGCTCGACCGCTGCTCCTGAGGAGATTGTCGCGCGCCGGGCCGCGAGCCGGGCTGTGGGCTTGGTTACGTCGCCGGCCGCGCCGGCGGAAGTGCTCCCCGTCGCGCCGCCGGTCAGGCCGCGCAACGCTCCCGCTCCTGCTCCCCGCGCTCCAGGATCCGGGCGTCTATGTCGCGGTTCTCCAGCTCCTGGCGGAGCCGGGCGAGGGCCCGGTGCAGGGTGCTCTTGACGGTGCCGGTCGACATGCCGAGGGCGGCGGCGGTCTCCTCGGTGCTCATCTGCTCCCAGTGCCGCAGCACGACGACGCTGCGCTGCTTGGGGGCGAGCACGCCGAGGATGTCCATCAGCAGGGCGCGGTCGGCGCGCTGCTCGGTGCCGTCGTCGACGCTGGCGTCCGGGAGCTGCTCGGTGGGCACCTCTTCGAGCTTGCGGGCGCGCCACCACTCGGTGCGGGTGTTGATCATGACGCGGCGGAGGTAGGCGTCCGCCAGCGACTTGTCGGCGATGCCGTCCCAGCGGCCGTAGGTGCGGACGAGGGCCGTCTGGAGCAGGTCCTGGGCGTCGACCGGGTCCGGCACCAGGCGCCGGGCGCTGCGCAGCAGGGCATCCTGCCGGGTCCGCACGTACTCTTCGAAGTCCAGTACCTTGCCGCCGCTGGTCGCCATCCCGACGCCTCCGATCCGCTTTCGTTTCCCCACGTTGTCCGTGCCGGCGGTCATCTCCAGCACGGGAATGACGCTACGGAGGGGGTGTTGCGGCGTAATGTGCGTCGGCCCCTCAGGGAGTGCACGGAAAACACTCGGTTGTGTAACAGCCCGCTGGGGGTCATACCTCGGACGGACAGGGGCCGGAGCGGCGTCATACTCCCGGCGGATGAGAGGCCCCCACCAGGAGGGACGAAGGTCCCGCGGAGGGCTCGTGAGACGCCCGAGACCGCCGCGGAGGGACAGAACCCGCCTTATCGGGGCGCTTTTCGGCCAGATCACCGATTGCTCGGTTTCGGTCGGCATCCGCACCCGGCCCGCCGTTGCGCGGGCCGTCGCGGTCGCCGATCCGGTGGCCGTGCGGCGCCGGCAAGCCGACGGGCGCGACCCCGATGAGGAGGGATCGCGCCCGTGTAGATGCGCGGAACGGTGCGGGCGTTACATGACGGCACCGTGACATAGATGACGGTGACGTGACGACGACCCGGGCCGGCGGGCGCCGACGAAGGCGCTCACCGCCGACGCGCCCGTGTCGCCACCGCGCCGGTCACCCGCCCAGGTGACCACCGGAGCGACCTGCGGTCACCGCTCAGGAGTGCGGCAGCCGGTAGCGGCCACCGCCCAACGGCTCCACCAGGCCGTCCGACACCAGCCCGTCGAGCGCGCGGGCCCGCTGCACCGGCTCGTCCCACACCGCGTCCAGCGCGCCCTGCGGCACCGGCGCCACCGCCTCGCGCAGGACGGCCAGCAGCTTGCCGCGCACCTGGCGGTCGGTGCCGGCGTACGCCTGGGTGCGGCGCGGCGGACCGTCGTGGGCCGGCGCCCCCGCCAGTCGCCAGGCGCACTGCGCGGCGATCGGGCAGCGGTGGCACTCCGGACCGCGGGCGGTGCAGATCAGGGCGCCCAGCTCCATCGTGGCCGCCGCCCAGCGCGCGGCGAGGTCCTCGTCGTCGGGGAGCAGGGCACGGGCGAGCTTGCGTTCGGCGGCGGTGGTGGCGTTCGGCGGGTACTGGCGGCCGGTGACGGAGCGGGCGAAGACCCGCCGGACATTGGTGTCCAGCACCGCGTGTCGCTGCCCGTAGGCGAAGGAGGCGACGGCCGCCGCGGTGTACTCGCCGACGCCGGGCAGCGCCAGCAGCTGGGCGTGTTCACGGGGGACGTCGCCGCCGTGGCGCTCCTGTATGGCGGAGGCCGCGGCGTGCAGCCGCAGCGCGCGCCGCGGATAGCCGAGCCGGCCCCAGGCGCGCACCGCCTCGCCCGGTGGCTCGGCGGCGAGGTCGGCGGGCCGCGGCCAGCGGGCCAGCCACTGCTCGTACACCGGCAGCACACGGCTGACCGGCGTCTGCTGGAGCATGAACTCGCTCACCATCACCCCCCAGGCGCCCGCCTCGGGGCGGCGCCAGGGCAGGTCGCGAGCGTGCTCGGCGAACCAGTCGGTGACCGGGCCGTGCAGCCCGGTCCCGTCCGTGGCCTCCGCGGCCGATGCGGCGGCGGAGGCGTTCTCGGCGACGGCGGTCATGGCACTGGAAATGGCAGGCGTGGAAGTCATGGCACTGCCGATCCTGGCACGCCCGCCCGCCCCCGGGGAACGCACCGGCCCCGCCCCGCCGCACGCCCACCCACACGCAGGAAGGCCGGCCGGCGGCGGGCGGGGGCTACCGGCGGTCGCAACACCACCGGGCCACGGGCCGGTGCGCCGGGCGTGGCGGTGGCGTACGAGGATGCAGACATGGCGGAGACGAGCGGTGCACAGGGCGTCGGGGGACGGGCGGCGGAGTCCGGTGACGCGGTCGGGACGGCGGTCGGGACGGCCGGCGCGGCAGCGGGAGCGGGAGGGAGAGCGGCCGGCAGGTCCGTCGGCGACGCGGGCTGTCCGGCCGGGATCCGGCGGGCGCTGGACGGGCACACCACGATGACGCTGGCGTACGCGGACGAGGACGGGCCGCAGGCGTGCGCGGTGCTCTACGCCGCGGGGGAGGCCGCCGACGGGGCGCCGGTCCTGTACTTCGTCACCGCCGCGAGCACCCGGCACGGCCGGGCCCTGGGGGAGCCCGGCGCGCGGGTGGCGTTCACGGTACAGCGGGACGGCCAGGAGTGGAGCGGGCTGACCGGGATCCAGGGGCGGGGGAGCTGCCGCCCCTTGGACGGCGACGAACGGGCCGCCGGATGGCGCGCCTACACCGCGCGCTTCCCCTTCGTCGCGGCCGACGAGCGACTGCGCGCGGCGCTGGAGCGGACCGCGCTGTGGGAGCTGCGCCCGGACTGGCTGCGGCTGATCGACAATGCGCAGGGATTCGGCCACAAGGAGGAGTGGCGGGGGCGGCGCGCCTCCGAGGGCGGGGCCGGTGCTGCCGGGCGGAGCGGTGAGGGCTCGGCCGGAGAGCGGTGATGCCGGCGTCGGGGGTGTGCCGGCGGGCGTCCCGTGGGCGCGGAGGGGAACCGCGCCGTTCCGTGGTGAGGTGAGGACGGAGTCGGCTACCGGGGGCGGAATCTGACGAAATGTCAGGCGTGTGGGCGGGGTTGGCGACGAGCGGTGCGACGAGCGGTGCGCGCCGCGGTCCGGGCGGAGAAGCGCGGGGGTGGACGACCACGGACGGTCACCGGGCTGATGATGTGAAAAGTTGCGGCCCGATGCGGCGGGTACTGGCCGGTGCCGGTGCGGATCTCTCGTAGAGTTTTCGCGTGGGATCACTGCGCAATCCGATCGGGCCGCTTCCCTCCTCCATCTACTGGCGGCGGAGGGCCGTTGCGCTGGCCGTCGTCGTCCTCCTCACCGCCCTGGTGGTGTGGGTGCTCACCATGGGCGGAAGCGACGGGAAGACGGGCAACGAGGGCAAGGGCGCAGCGGGATCCGGACCCGCCGCCTCCATCACGCCCGGGCCTGCGCCCAGTGGCCCCGCGATCAGTCAAAAGCCGGGCGGCCGCGATGAGTCGGGGTCCGGCGGCGGTTCGGGATCGGGCGGCGGTTCGAGCTCCGGGGGCGGCGCGGGGGCGGACGGCGGGAGCGGGGGCTCCGGCGGCGGTTCCGGCACGGGCGGTGCCGGCTCCGGCGGCGCGCCGATCGGGCAGCCCGCGGGCGGCGACATCGTCGCGGCGGGCCCGTCGCTCCCCAACTGCGGCTCCGAGACGGTGAAGTTGACGCTGAAGAGCGTCAAGGAGTCCTACGCGCCCGACGACAAGCCGAAGTTCCAGCTGGCCGTGCAGAACACCGGGGGCACGGCGTGCAAGGTGGACCTCGGACGCAAGGCGGCGGTGCTCACCATCACCGACACCGCGGGCGACGACCGGGTGTGGGCCTCCGACGACTGCGCGACCGGCGCGAGCCCGGCGCTGCTCCAGGTGCCCGCCAAGGCCACGGTGAGCCGCACCGTCGAGTGGGACCGGCGGGCCAGCGGCCCCCAGTGCGAGACGCCGAGCGCGGCCGCGGTGCCGGCCGGCAGGTACCTGGTCCAGGCGAAGGTGCCGGGACTGAGCGCGGTCCACGCGTCGTTCGTCCTGGCCAAGGACTGACGCCCGGCGCGGGACGGCGCGGCGCGGCGGTGCACGGAAGAGCCGCCTCCGGAAGTTCCGCCCGTAGGTGATCCGCTCACAGCGTGCACCACTGGTGGCGGCCCGGCCGCTGGGGCACAGTCGCCGCCATGAGGCTACTGATTCTGGGCGGTACGGAGTTCGTGGGGCGGGCGCTGGCCGAGGCGGCGCTGGCCCGGAACTGGGACGTCACGGTCTTCCACCGGGGGCGGCACGCGGCGCCCGAGGGGGTCACCGTGCTGCACGGCGACCGGCTGGCGGAGGGCGGGCTGGCTGCCCTGGAGGGCGGCGCGTGGGACGCCGTCGTGGACACCTGGAGCGCCGCACCGGTGGCGGTCCGGGACGCGGCCCGCCTGCTGGCCGGCCGGGCGGGCGTCTACGCGTACATCTCCAGCGGCTCGGTCTACGCCTTCCCGCCCACCCGGCGGATCAGCGAGTCCGCGCCGGTGGTGGCGGGCGCCGACCCGGCCGCGACCGACGCCGACGACTACGCGCGCGCCAAGCGGGGCGGTGAACTCGCCGCCGTCGACGCGTTCGGGGAGGACCGGGCGCTGCTGGTCCGCGCGGGGCTGATCCTCGGCCCGTACGAGAACATCGGGCGGTTGCCGTGGTGGCTGAACCGGATCGCGCGCGGCGGCCCGGTCCTGGCGCCCGGCCCGCGTGATCTGCCTTTGCAGTACATCGACGCCCGCGACCTCGCGGAGTGGACCCTGGATGCCGTACGGGACGGGCGGTCCGGCGCGTACAGCCTGGTGAGCGAGTCGGGGCACGCCACCATGGGCGAGCTGCTGGAGAGCTGTGCGCGGGTCACCGGCTCGTCGGCCGAACTGCGGTGGACGGCGCCGGAGGACGTGCTGGCGGCGGGCATCGAGCCGTGGACGGAGCTGCCGATCTGGCTGCCGCTCGGCGAGCTGCACGACGCGATGCACGGCGGTGACGTCTCCAAGGCGCTGGCGGCGGGGCTGCGTTGCCGGCCGGTCGGTGAGACGGTGGCGGACACCTGGGAGTGGTTGCGCGGCATCGGCGGGGTGGCACCACAGCGCCCGGACCGGCCGGCCCTGGGGCTGCCGACGGAGAAGGAGACGGCGGTGCTGGGGCGGGAGGTGTAGGGGGCAGGGCCGTGGGGCCCGGGGCCCCACGGCGGAAACCTCCTAGGGCCTGTCCCATCGGTCAGGCCCTAGGACCTGTTCGATGGGTCATGGCCGGGTCCGCGGCGTCTGGCACGGCCCCTCGCCGCGTTGCCGAAACGCCCCGATAGCTCCGCTATCGAGCCGCTCCGGCGCCTTGCGATGCACCGCACCAGACGCCGCGGCCTTGCCGACCCTGACCCGTCGGACAGGCCCTAGACGTACCGCTCCAGGATCGACGACTCCGCCAGGCGGGAGAGGCCCTCGCGGACCGAGCGGGCGCGGGTCTCGCCGACGCCCTCGACCGCCTGGAGGTCGTCGACGCTGGCGGCGAGGAGCTTCTGCAGGCCGCCGAAGTGGTCGACCAGGCGGTCGATGACGGCGCCGGGGAGGCGGGGGACCTTCGCCAGCAGCCGGAAGCCGCGCGGCGAGACCGCCGAGTCCAGCGTCTCGGGCGAGCCGCTGTAGCCCAACGCGCGGGCCACTATGGGGAGTTCGAGCAGCTCGGTGTGGGTGAGGGCGTCCAGCTCGGCCAGTGCCTCGGCGACCGTGCGGGAGCGCTTGGCGGTGGGCTCGGGGACGTAGTCCCGGGCGACCAGTTCGCGCTCCGGTTCCACCCCGGCGATCAGCTCTTCGAGCTGGAGGGCCAGCAGGCGGCCGTCGGTGCCCAGTTCGACGACGTACTCGGCGATCTCGGTGGCGATCCGGCGGACCATCTCCAGGCGCTGGGCGACCGCGGAGACGTCGCGGACCGTGACCAGGTCCTCGATCTCCAGGGCGGAGAGGGTGCCGGCGACCTCGTCGAGGCGGAGCTTGTAGCGCTCCAGGGTGGCCAGCGCCTGATTGGCGCGGGAGAGGATCGCGGCGGACTCCTCCAGGACGCGGCGCTCGCCGTCCACGTAGAGCGCGATCAGGCGCATCGACTGGCTGACCGAGACCACCGGGAAGTTGGTCTGGATGGAGACCCGCTGGGCGGTGCGGTGGCGGGTGCCGGTCTCCTCGGTGGGGATCGAGGCGTCCGGCACCAGCTGGACCCCGGCCCGGAGGATCTTGGTGATGTCCTTGTCGAGGACCAGCGCGCCGTCGAGCTTGCACAGCTCGCGCAGGCGGGTCGCGGTGAACTCGACGTCGAGGACGAAGCCGCCGGAGCACATGGACTCGACGGTCTTGTCGAAGCCGAGGACGATCAGGCCGCCCGTATTGCCGCGGAGGATGCGCTCCAGGCCGTCCCGCAGGGCCGTACCGGGCGCGACGGCGCTCAGCGAGGCGCGCATCAGGCTCTCGGTGCCGGTCCCCGCGGACCTGCCGGGAGACGACGCCCGGTCGTTCGCTGCCACTGCACTCCTCCGTCGCATGGTCTGTCGGTCCGGGCCGCCCGGCCGGTGCCGCGGTGCGTACCACACGGAGAGTACCCAGGAGCTACGCAGCCGGCGGTGGGACGGCGGTGACGGCCGAGACCGGGGCAAAGTCTACCGGCGCGCTTCCTCCTCCCGCGGGGCCTCCCGCCGGACCCGCTTGGGCAGCACGGACAACGCCTGCCCGACGTCGGCGACCTCCATGACCCGCATCCCGTCGGGGATCTTGCCGGGGTCGGTGGGGACCAGGGCGTGCGTGAAGCCGAGCCGGGCGGCCTCCGACAGGCGGCGCTGGACGCCGGTGACCCGCCGGACCTCCCCGGCCAGCCCGACCTCGCCGATGGCGACGAGGTTCTTGGGCAGCGGGGTGTCGCTGGCGGCGCTGGCCAGCGCGAGGGCGACGGCGAGGTCGGCGGCCGGCTCGCTGAGCTTCACCCCGCCGACCGTGGCGCTGTAGATGTCGCGCTTGCCCAGGGCGCTGATCCGGCCGCGCTGCTCCAGGACGGCGAGCATCATCGAGACCCGGGAGGTCTCCAGGCCGGAGGTGGTGCGCCGGGGCGAGGGGATCTGGGAGTCGACGGTCAGCGCCTGGACCTCGGCGACCAGCGGGCGGCGGCCCTCCAGGGTGACCGTCAGGCACGTCCCGGGCACCGGCTCGGCGCGGCGGGTCAAGAAGAGGCCGGAGGGGTCGGCGAGGCCGGTGATGCCCTCGTCGTGCAGCTCGAAGCAGCCGACCTCGTCGGTGGTGCCGTAGCGGTTCTTCACGCCGCGGACGAGGCGGAGGCGGGCGTGCCGGTCGCCCTCGAAGTGGAGGACGACGTCGACCAGGTGCTCCAGGAGGCGGGGGCCGGCGATGGCGCCGTCCTTGGTGACGTGGCCGACCAGCAGGGTGGACATGCCGCGCTCCTTGGACGCCCGGATCAGGGCGCCGGCGACCTCGCGGACCTGGGCCATGCCGCCGGGGGCGCCGTCGATCTCCGGAGAGGCGACGGTCTGCACGGAGTCCAGGACGAGCAGCGAGGGCTTGACGCTGTCCAGATGGCCGAGGACGGCGGACAGGTCCGTCTCGGCGGCCAGATAGAGATCCTCGTCGAGGGCGCCGATGCGGTCGGCGCGCAGCCGGACCTGGCTGGCGGACTCCTCGCCGGTCACATAGAGCGTGCGGTGGTCGGCGGAGGCGGCCTTGGCGGCGACGTCCAGCAGGAGGGTGGACTTGCCGACGCCGGGCTCGCCGGCCAGCAGCACGACCGCGCCGGGGACCAGCCCGCCGCCCAGGACGCGGTCCAGCTCGGGCACGCCGGTCGAGCGGGCGGTGGCCTGCCTGCCGTCGACCTGGCCGATGGGCAGGGCGGCGGTGGTGACCCGGCCGGGCGCGGTGGTGCGCACCGCGGGGGCGCCGCCGAACTCCTCGACCGTGCCCCACGCCTGGCACTCCGGGCAGCGGCCGAGCCACTTGGCGGTGGTCCAGCCGCACTCGGTGCAGCGGTACGAGGGGCGATCCTTGGCCGACGATTTACGAGTTGCCATGCCGCCACCGTAGCGGCGGGGTGTGACAGCGGGCGTCCCCCCGAGCTCTCGACGAGCGGGGACCCCCACCGGGTGGCGTGCGCCGCGCGCGGTCGACGGGCATTTAGCAGATCCGTGTCCCCTTTTGAGGGAGATGGTCACCCGTAAGGGTTAAAAGTGACCCTGCTACACAGGAGCGGCTGCATCATCCGCCTACCGTCGCCGGGGTGATGAGCAGCAGGCCCGAGCACCCTACGCACACCACCGGCGCACTCCGGTCGCGCACCGCCGCGCCGCGCCGGCACCGGACGCAGACCGACGGGCGGCCCACCCGCCCCGAGCACCAGGACCGCTACGAGCCCCATCTGGACGGGCTGTTCACCTACTGCCTGTCCGTGCTGTGCGAGCACGACACGGCAGCTGTGGTCCTCGGCGAGACCCTGGCGCTCGCCGAGCGCCAGTACGGCCGCCGCCCCGGCGACCCGGCACTCTTCCGCCCCTGGCTCTATGCACTGGCCCGTTGGGCGTGCCTGCGCCGGCTCGCCGAGCAGGCCGCCCCGGACGCGATCGGCCCGCCCGACTCCGGGCGCACACCGGCCCGGCAGCGGGAACTGGCCGCACTGGCCTGGCCGGAGGCGGCCGGCACCACGCCCGAGCAGCGCGAGGTGCTGGAGCTGTCGGTCCGGCACCGGCTGGCGCCGGAGGAGATCGCCGCGGTGACCGGGGCCGACCCGGCCGCCACCCGCACACTGCTGGCCGCCGCCTCCTGCGAGGTGGAGCGGACCCGGGCGGCGCTGGCGGTGGTCGAGTTCGGGCGATGTCCGGACGTGGCCCGGTTGGCCGGGGACGGTCAGATGCTGTTGGGCGCGGCGCTCCGCCGGGAGTTGGTGCGCCACGTCGACGACTGTGCGGAGTGCCGCCGGACCGCCGAGCGGGCCACCGCCGCCGGGCCCTGGCCGGGCACCGCACCGGCCGAGCAGGGCGGGCTGCCGCTGGTCACCGCGGACCGGGCGGCGATCTGCGCGGCGCTGGTGGCGGCCGGGACGTCCCGGTCGGGGCGGGCCGAGGGCGTGCCCGGGGCCGCCCTCGCCACGGCCGGCCGGAGCGGTGGAGCAAACGGTTCTCCACGCTATGACCGCAAGGGCTTCCCGGTCGCCCCCACGGACCGCTCCGCCCGTCGCCGGCGGCTGCGCAACCGCGCGCTGACCACCACCGTCGTGGCGACCGTGCTGGCGGCGCCGGTGCTCGCGCTGTGGGCGGCGTACCGCGGCGCCCCGGAGACCGGCGAGACGGACGTCATGCCGACCGTGGCGGCCAACGCGGTGGGGGCGATGCCGGGCGACAAGCTCGACGGCCGTCCCTACGAGAACGCGGGCAACACCCGGTCGCGGTATCCGCGCCCCGAGCTCCCGCTCGACGACGAGGCACCGGACGTCTCGGTCGCGGTGCTGGGCGCGGACGACGGCCCGACGCCGCCCGGCGGACAGGAGGAGAAGGGCCCGGGCCGGCTGACGATCGACGCGCAGCCGGTCGAGGACACCACGGTCGTCACGATCCGCGCCTCCGGCGGCACCCCGGTGCGCTGGCGGGCGGCGGCCGACGCGCCCTGGCTCCAGCTGAGCCACACCGCCGGGCAGTTGGAGCCGGGGCAGGTCGCGAGGATCACGGTCTCGGTGGACCACGACCGGGAGCCCGACGGGAACTGGCGGTCCGCGATCGCCATCGAGCCCGGCGGTCGCGTCGTCACCCTGAAGGGGCACGGGGCGACCGAGCCCGCTCCCGGGCCGGGCCGGCCCTCGTCGGGCACCGTGCGCCCGCGGCCCAGCCACCCGGCGCCGCAGCCGTCGCCGCGGCCCACCAGGCCCGCCCCGACGCCACCGGCGCCGTCCCCGACGCCCACGCACCCCGGACCGACCGGGACCCCGGCGCCGACCACGGGACCCACCCCGCCGCCGACGCCGAAGCACACCACCCGCCCGCCGGACTGACCCGGCGGGCCGCCGCGCCGCCGACTACGTCGCGTCGGCGGCCCGCGGCTTCGGGTCGGCCGGGTGCGGCGCCAGCGGCAGCTCCGAGGCCAGCCGCTGCTCGCACAGCTCGACGAGCTTGGCGTAGCCGGCCTTGCCCATCAGCTCGGTCAGCTCCGGCCTGTAGGTGACGTAGACCGGGTCGCCGGCGCCGTGCGCGGAGGTCGCGGAGGTGCACCACCAGTGCAGGTCGTGGCCGCCGGGGCCCCAGCCGCGGCGGTCGTACTCGCCGATGGTGACCTGGAGGATCTGGGTGTCGTCCGGCCGGTCGATCCAGTCGTAGGTGCGCCGGACCGGCAGCTGCCAGCAGACGTCCGGCTTGGTCTCCAGCGGCTCGCGGCCCTCGCGGAGCGCGAGGATGTGCAGCGAGCAGCCGGCGCCGCCCTGGAAGCCGGGGCGGTTCTGGAAGATGCAGGAGCCCTGCCAGCGGCGGGTCTGCCGCTCGCCGTCCTCGTCCTCCTCGATCCACCCGGTGTCGGTGCCGACGTCGTGGAACTGCCACAGGTCGGGGGTGAGCCGCGCCACGTGCCGCGCGACCCGCTCCTCGTCCTCCTCGTCGGAGAAGTGCGCGCCCAGCGTGCAGCAGCCGTCGTCCGCGCGGCCGGCCTGGATGCCCTGGCAGCCGCTGCCGAAGATGCAGGTCCAGCGGGAGGTCAGCCAGGTCAGGTCGCAGCGGAAGAGCTGTTCGTCGTCGCCCGGGTCGGGGAAGGTGACCCAGGCGCGGGCGAAGTCGAGGCCGACCTCGTCGGCCGTGGCCCCGTCGCCGGACTGCGCGGCCGCGGCGGCCTTGGCGCGCCGCTTTTCTTCCTTCTTCAGGGCTTTTTCGTGCTTCGCCTGTTTCGTCTTTGCCACGGGTCCAGCGTACGGCCGGCACCGAGTGTGCCCTGTCGCGGCAGTAGGTTTCCACGTATGAGACTCGGTGTCCTCGATGTGGGTTCGAATACCGTCCACCTCCTGGTGGTGGACGCACACCCCGGCGCGCGCCCGTTGCCCGCCTACTCGCACAAGGCGGAACTGCGCCTGGCCGAACTCCTCGACGAGGGCGGCGCCATAAACGAGGCCGGCGTCCACCGCCTGGTGCTCACCATCCGGGAGGCGATGCAGGTCGCCGAGGACAAGGGCGTGGAGGACGTGCTCCCGTTCGCCACCTCCGCGATCCGCGAGGCCACCAACGGCGAGGAGGTGCTGCGCCACCTCACCGAGGAGACCGGGGTCACCCTCCAGGTCCTCTCCGGCGAGGACGAGGCGCGGCTGACCTTCCTGGCCGCCCGCCGCTGGCTGGGCTGGTCGGCCGGCCGGCTGCTCGTCCTGGACATCGGCGGCGGCTCGCTGGAGATCGCCTACGGCCTCGACGAGGACCCGGACGTGGCGGTCTCGCTGCCGTACGGCGCGGGCCGGCTGACCGGCGCCGACCTGCGGGCCGACCCGCCGGACCCGGAGGACATCCGGGCGCTGCGCCGTCGGGTGCGCGCCGGGATCGCCCGCACGGTCAGCGACTTCGCCCGGCACGGCACCCCCGACCAGGTGGTCGGGACGTCCAAGACCTTCAAGCAGCTGGCCCGGATCGCGGGCGCGGCGCGCTCCGCGGAGGGGCTGTACGTCCAGCGCGAGCTGTCCCGCAAGAAGCTGGAGGAGTGGGTGCCGCGGCTGGCCCAGATGAGCTCCCGGGAGCGGTCCGGGCTCCCGGGGGTGTCCGAGGGGCGCTCGCGGCAGCTGCTGGCGGGGGCGCTGGTGGCCGAGGCGACGATGGACCTGTTCGGGGTGGAGACCTTGGAGATCTGTCCCTGGGCGCTGCGGGAAGGGGTCATCCTGCGGCGGTTGGACCATCTTCCGTAGGCGGCTGCCCCGCCTCTGCGACGGGGGGACGGCCGCGCGGGCCCGTCCCCCGCGGCGGCGCGGCCGGGCGCGCCCCGGAGCGTGCGGGTGCGCCCGGCCTGCCCGAATGCGGTGGAGATCACATCGTGCGCCGTGGAGCCGGGGCGCCACAGGCGTTGCACGGGGCCTCGTGCGTCACAGGCGTCCCGTCGGGTCGCCGTGGCGGTTCTCACGTCCTGCCCCGTGCCGGTTTCCGGCCCGTACGCTGTCCCTCGTGACAGAGCCAGTGGTGCGCATCCCCGATGCGAAGGTCGCGCTGTCCACGGCTTCGGTCTATCCGGAGTCGACGGCGACGGCCTTCGAGATCGCCGCGCGCCTGGGCTACGACGGCGTCGAGGTCATGGTGTGGACCGACCCGGTCAGCCAGGACATAGAGGCGCTGCGCCGGCTCTCGGACTACCACGGCGTGCCGGTGCTGGCCGTCCACGCGCCCTGCCTGCTGATCACCCAACGGGTCTGGTCCACCGACCCGTGGGTCAAGCTCCAGCGCGCCCGCGTCGCGGCCGAGAAGCTCGGCGCCTCCACGGTCGTGGTGCACCCGCCGTTCCGCTGGCAACGCAACTACGCACGGGAGTTCGTCCGCGGCATCTGGCGGATGGAGGGCGAGACCGACGTCCGGTTCGCGGTGGAGAACATGTACCCCTGGCGCTACCGCGACCGCGAGATGCTCGCCTACGCCCCCGACTGGGACCCCACCAACGACGACTACCGGCACTTCACCGTCGACCTCTCGCACACCGCCACCGCCCGCCACGACGCGCTGGCGATGGTGGAGCGGATGGGCGACCGGCTGGCCCACGTCCACCTCGCGGACGGCAACGGCTCCGCCAAGGACGAGCACCTGGTGCCGGGCCGCGGCAGCCAGCCCTGCGCGGAGCTGCTGGAGCGGCTGGCGACCACCGGGTTCGACGGTCACGTGGTGGTCGAGGTCAACACCCGCCGGGCGATGTCCGCAGCCGAACGCGAGGCCGACCTGGCCGAGGCACTGGCCTTCACCCGCCTCCACCTGGCGTCCCCGACCTGGGTCCCCGGCAAGTAGCCGACCGCCCCGCCGGGTGCCGCGCCGTGGCACCGCCCGTCCGCACTCCGGTCGGTCATCTCACATACCGGAGTCGGTGTCCGGATCTTGGATCAAGAGCGTAATCTCGGGATCAGCTGCTGTATGGCCTGCCGTACCTGCTGTGCCTGTTGTATGGCGCCGCGCCGTACGTCCGTATCCCGAGGGAGTGACCATCGTGCCCGAGCTGAGGTCCCGCACCGTTACCCATGGCCGCAACATGGCGGGCGCCCGCGCCCTTATGCGGGCCTCGGGCGTAGCGAGCGAGGACATCGGCAAGCCGATCGTCGCGGTCGCCAACTCCTTCACCGAGTTCGTGCCCGGCCACACCCACCTCGCCCCGGTCGGCCGGATCGTCTCCGACGCCATCCGTGCCGCCGGCGCCGTCCCCCGCGAGTTCAACACCATCGCGGTCGACGACGGCATCGCGATGGGCCACGGCGGCATGCTGTACTCGCTGCCGTCCCGCGACCTGATCGCGGACTCGGTCGAGTACATGGTCGAGGCGCACTGTGCCGACGCGCTGATCTGCATCTCCAACTGCGACAAGATCACCCCCGGCATGCTGATGGCCGCGCTGCGCCTCAACATCCCGGTGGTCTTCGTCTCCGGCGGCCCGATGGAGGCCGGCCAGGCCACCCTCGTCGACGGCACGGTCCGCAAGCTCGACCTGATCGACGCGATGGTGGACGCCTCCAACGACAGCGTCTCCGACGCGGACGTCTTGCGCATCGAGGAGAACGCCTGCCCCACCTGCGGCTCCTGTTCCGGCATGTTCACCGCCAACTCCATGAACTGCCTGACCGAGGCCATCGGCTTGAGCCTCCCCGGCAACGGCTCGGTCCTCGCCACCCACACCGCCCGCCGCGCCCTCTACGAGAACGCCGGCCGCACGGTCGTCGAGATCACCAAGCGCTACTACGAGGACGGCGACGAGTCCGTCCTGCCGCGCAACATCGCCACCCGCGACGCCTTCGAGAACGCCATGGCCCTGGACATCGCCATGGGCGGCTCGACCAACACGATCCTGCACCTGCTGGCCGCCGCCCAGGAGGCCGGTCTGGACTACGACCTCAGGGACATCGACGCGGTCTCCCGCCGCGTCCCGTGCCTGGCCAAGGTCGCCCCGAACATCGCCCCCGGCGGCACGTACTACATGGAGGACGTGCACCGCGCCGGCGGCATCCCCGCCATCCTCGGCGAGCTGTACCGCGGCGGCATGCTCAGCGAGGACGTCCACTCCGTCCACGCCACCACCCTCGCCGAGTGGCTCAAGACCTGGGACGTGCGCGGCGGTTCGCCGTCCGCCGAGGCCGTCGAGCTGTGGCACGCCGCCCCCGGCTGCAAGCGCTCGGCCACCGCCTTCTCCCAGTCCGAGCGCTGGGAGACCCTGGACGTGGACGCCGCCGGCGGCTGCATCCGCTCCGTCGAGCACGCCTACTCCAAGGACGGCGGCCTGGCCGTCCTCAAGGGCAACATCGCCCTCGACGGGTGCGTGGTGAAGACCGCCGGCGTCGACGAGTCCATCTGGACCTTCGAGGGTCCCGCCGTCGTCTGCGAGTCCCAGGACGAGGCCGTCGAGAAGATCCTCGACAAGCAGGTCAAGGAGGGCGACGTCGTCGTCATCCGCTACGAGGGACCCAAGGGCGGCCCGGGCATGCAGGAGATGCTCTACCCGACCTCGTTCCTGAAGGGCCGCGGCCTGGGCAAGACGTGCGCCCTGGTCACCGACGGCCGGTTCTCCGGCGGCACGTCCGGCCTCTCCATCGGCCACGCCTCCCCCGAGGCGGCCTCCGGCGGCACCATCGCCCTCGTCGAGGACGGCGACCGCATCCGCATCGACATCCCCAACCGCTCGATCGAACTCCTCGTCGGCGAGGAGGAGTTGGCCGCCCGCCGGGAGGCCCTCGGCGGCGTCTACGCGCCGAAGAACCGCGACCGCAAGGTCTCCGCGGCCCTGCGCGCCTACGCGGCCATGGCCACCAGTGCGGACAAGGGCGCGGTGCGCGACGTGAGCAAGCTGGGCTGAGCCCGGCCGACCGGCCGGGAGCGTCACGCGGCGCCCTTCCCCCGCGGCGAACACCCCCGATAGTCTCCCCTCTCCCGAGGAGGGGGGAGCAGAAGGCGTGAACTGTCCGGAATATGGCGCGATGATGCGGAGTCAAGGTTCACAGAACGTGTGCCCTAATTGTGGTCATACCCAGTGAGATACTGAGGGCATGATGGCTGACGAACCTGGTCCTGCCGAGCCTGGTCCTGCCGACGCGTTGGCAGTGGTGACGTCGCACGTCTGCGAGTGCGGTGCCGTCGTCGAGGGGCTGCACGGCAGGTGGGCGTGCACGGCCTGCGGGCGCGTATCGCCGTATCTGGAGCCGCCGCAAGGATGGCAGGCGGAGCCCGGTTACGCGGACTGGAAGTGAGAGCGGCGACGGTTTCCCGCCGAGACGGGAGCCGTCGCCCGGCCGTTGTGGCCGTCGACCCGCCAACTCGCCCCGGGTGAAAGCCGTGACGAACGACCCCCAGGTCGCCGCTCCGAAGGGGAGCGCCGGACCGTGGGGGTTTTGCTGTTGCGGACGTGTGGGCGGGGTGTCGAGTGGTGCCATGTGGCGTCACGTGGCGCCATTGCGTGCCGCTGCGTGCCATCGAGTGCGTGTGGGCGCACGTGGCGCCGCGGTGACTCAGGCTGATTTCTTTGCGTTTTCCCAGGTCAGGGCGATTGTCTTGAGGGGTGACCCATGTCCGGCGCCGCTTGGGCTTGCCCATGACGCCATCATGGTGCCATGATGGCGTCATGGACCTCACCCCGTATGTCGACACTCTCCGCCGTGAACTCGCGGTGGCCGCCGAAGCCGGCGGGGAAGACGCCCGTGAGATGGCCGAGCGACTCACCGCTCCTCTGGAGTCGGCGACCCGCCTGACCATGCTCAACGTGCTCTCCGCCGCGATGGACGAGATCACCCGTGAACTCGCCCCCGGCTCGGTCGACGTACGGCTGCGCGGGCTGGACCCCGACTTCGTGGTGACGCCGCCGCCCACCGGCGGCGGCCCCGCGGAAGCCGCCGCCCTGCCCGTCGAACCACTCAGGGCGCAGGCGCCCGCCGACGGCGACGAGGGCGGCACCGCCCGCGTCAATCTGCGGCTGCCGGCCCATCTCAAGGCGCGCGCCGAGGAGGCCGCGAGCCGCGAGGGCCTGTCGGTCAACGCATGGCTGGTGCGGGCCGTTTCGGCCGCGGTCTCCGGCGGCACGCAGCCGCGGGCGACGCAGCAGACCCAGACCATGGGACAGAGCTTCACGGGCTGGGTGCGCTAGCCGCGCCCAGCCCCGCACCACTTCTTTTCCCACACCACGTCCCACCAGCAGGGACGCTCCCAGGACCCAAGAGGACGGTACAGCCATGCCTTCTTTCGACACCTCCGGACCGATCGCCGTCACCGCCCACGTGGAGGCCGGCTCCATCCGCTTCACCGCGGGCGACCGCCCCGACGCGGTCGTCGAGGTGCGGCCCCGCGACCCCGAGCAGGACCGGGACGTGCGGTCGGCCGAGCAGACCGAGGTCACCTATGCGGGCGGCACCCTGACCGTCCGGACCCCCAGGCTGCGCAATTCGCTGCGCCGCCCCGGCACCGTCGATGTGACGGTCGAACTGCCCGCGGGCTCGCGTGTCGACATGACCGGCGCCTGGGCCCAGGTGCTCGGTGAGGGTCGGCTCGGCGAGGTCCGCGTGAAGACCTCGTCCGGCGACGTCCGCCTCGACGCGACCGGACCGCTGCAACTGACCGCGTCGCACGGCTCGATCGCGGTGGACCGCGTCGAGGGCCTGGCCGAGATCACCACCAGCACCGGCAGCCTGCGCGTCGGCGCCGTCGACGGCCCCGCCGTCCTGAAGAACTCGCACGGCACGACGACCGTCGGCGCCGTGACCGGCGACCTGAAGGTGAAGAACGCCACCGGCGACATCGACATCGCGCGCGCCGAGGGCTCGGTCGCCGCCACCACCGCCCACGGCACCCTGCGGGTCGCCGAAGTCGCCCGCGGCACCGTCCAGTTGGAGACCTCCTACGGTGCCATCGAGGTCGGCATCCGCGAGGGCACGGCCGCCTGGCTCGACGTCAGCGCCGGCTCCGGGCAGGTGCGCAACATGCTCGCCGCGTCCGACGCCCCGGAGGGGTCCGAGGACACCGTCGAGGTCCGCGCCCGGACCCGGCACGGCAACATCGACATCCTGCGCGCCCGGGTCTGAGCGCCCGCCGGGAACTCCGCCGACAGCATGATGTCATGATCGCGTCAAAACTTCCGGGTCCGGTCGTCGACCTCCTGGAGGGCGTCGGCGGTGTGGTCCAACTGCTCGGCGACGGCGGCCAGGTGCGGCAGGGCCTTCTCCGCCTTCGCTCTGGTGCGGTTCCAGCGGGCGTGGAAGCCGTCGGCCGCCGCGCCGGTCCAGTTGTCGCCGAGGCGGGCGACCTCCCGGTCCCGGGCCTCGATGGTGCTCTTCAGGTCGTGGGCCATGCGCCGCCATACGTCGGCGCAGGCCCGTAGGGCGGACGGATCCGCGCCGGGGGCGAACACGTCGAAGCCCGTCTCGATCCGCGTCATGTGTTCCTGCGGGTGGTCGGCCATGTCACTTCCCCCGGAACCGCTGGGCCCGCGCGTCCTCGGCGCCCTGGTAGGCGGCGACGGCGTGGTGCAGACCGGCGGCGTGGTCCCGCAGGTCCGCGGATATCTCCCGGAGGGCCGTCGCGGTGCCGTGGGTCATCTCCCGGTACGGGGAGAGGGCCTCGCCGGGCTCGGGTCTCATGCCGACGGGGTCGGGCACGTTCAAGGTCCGCGAGGCGAACGCGCCGATGCGGTCGTCGAGATGGTCGGCGGCGGTGGTGAAGCCCTCGGCCAGTGCGGTGACCGGTTCGGGACGGAAGGAAAGGAGCTGGTGCGGCACAGCTGGCCCCCGTGGTGATGTCGTGTGTGATCAACGTGCCCAGGGAGGCTAGGCAGACGGACCCCACGGATGGGGCGCACCGGCCGCGGAATTCACGAACCCTTGATGGCCCGGGAGTTGGGGCGCCGTCGGCCCTCGTGCCCGCACCCCCGGCGGCTCACCAGCGCTCCGGTTTCTCCGTGCTCACGCCGAAGACCGTGCCGTCGGGGGAGGCGGCGTAGACGCGGCCGTGGGCGGTGTCCAGGGTGGGGGCGGGGACGGCCTGGAGGAAGCCGTTGTGGCGGGTGGCGGCGAGCCGGGGCGGGGTCTGGCCGAGGAGGGCGCCGGTGGTGGTGTCGACGGCGAGCAGTCGGCCGTCCGCGGCCGTGAAGTAGAGGCGGTCGCCGCTGACGACGGGGGTCGAGCCGCGGCTGACGGAGGTCTCGGTGTCCCAGGTGCGTTCGCCGACGGCCTGGAGGGCGCCGCCCTCGGCCAACACGTACACCGTCTCGCCGTGGACGGCGGACGAGACCCCGGGCAGCGGCGCGGCCAGCGGGAACTTCCGGCTCCGGCGGGTGGCCGGGTCGTAGCGGAGCACGCCGGAGACGTAGCCGTCGTAGGTCGGGTCGCCGATGGTGAGGAAGAGCGCGCCGGATGCGGTGGGGCCGGCCAGGGTGAGCGTGCCGGGGAGCCGGTGGGACCAGTGGACCGAGCCGTCGGCCGGGTCGATGGCGGTGAGTTGGGTGGCGGGGGCGGGGCCGGTGGTGAGGGTCTCGGCGGCGTAGGCGGTGTGCGGGTCGCCGTGGCTGGTGAAGTGGGGGAGCCGGTGGCCGGGGAAGCGCTTGCTCCACCGCTGGGCGTGCGTGGTGGTGTCCAGGGCGGTGACCGTGCCGTCGGCGGCGGTCAGGAGGACGCGGTCGGCGACGACCGCGGCGCCGCCCTCGTAGCGGGAGACGTCCAGGCTCCAGCGGAGGGCGCCCTTGCCGTCCTGGGACGGATCGAGGGCCAGCAGGCGCTTGCCGTCGCCGGTGAAGACGTAGAGGAGGCCGCCGGAGAGGACCGGGGCGGTGGGGGAGACGGCCTCCGGGCCCCCCGGGGCACCGGTGTGACGCCAGGTCACCGCACCCGTGCCGGGGGCGAGGCGGGCGGCCGGCAGTCCGGACTGGCCGCAGAAGACCGCACCGGCACCGGCCGTGCAGTACGGCATCTCGGCGTCATGACCGGCGGGGCGCTCGACGATCGTGGTGCGCCAGGGATGGAAGGCGGCGCGAGGGGTGCGCGGGGCGTGCGTCTGGAGGGCCGGATCGTCCGGCGCGTCCGAGGTGAGGGCCCAGGCGCCGCCGAGCGCGGCGACGGCGACGGCGAGGGCCGCGGCGGCCCAGAGGAGGCGGCGACGGATACCCGCCCTTCGGGGGGCCGGGGCGGCGCCGGAGGCGTCCTCGGGAGCGGGCGGCGGGGGCGGCGGGTCGGCGGGCTCGTGGCGCGCGTCCGGAGCGCGCGGCACGTCCGGGGCGCGGGCCACGTCCGGGGTGCGGGCGCGGACATGGGTGGTCTCGGCGCGCGGCGGGGTGGCCTCGGCGCGGACCGGCTGCCGTTGGGCGGCTATCCGGGTGCCCTGCACCGTCTGCGGAAGCGCCTCGCCGGGGGCCGGACGGGGGGCCGGCAGCGTCATCGGCGCATCCGTGTGCAGCAGTTGCATCAGCCGGTCCGGCGTCGGGCGGTCCGCCGGGTCCTTGGCCAGGCAGCTCTCGACGAGCGGCACCAGTTCCTCCGGCACGCCCGACAGATCCGCGTCGTCGTGCACCACCTGGTACGCGACGAGGTAGGGGCTCTCCGAGTCGAACGGGCCGCGGCCGGTCGCGGCGTGCACCAGCACCGACCCCAGGGCGAAGACGTCCGCCGCCGGTCCGACCTCGCGCGGGCGCTGGAACTGCTCGGGGGCCATGAACGGCGGGGTGCCGATCAGCTTCCCGGTCTCGGTGCGCATCTCGCTGTCCGACGGCCGGGAGATGCCGAAGTCGATGACTTTCGGGCCGTCGGCGGCGAGCAGCACATTGCCGGGCTTGAGATCGCGGTGCACCACTCCCGCGCGGTGGATGTCGCGCAGCGCCTCGGCGAGGCCCGCACCCAGCTGCCGCACCTCGCCGGGGGTCAGCGGGCCGTTCCGCTTGACGTGTTCGGAGAGGGTCGGGCCGGCGATGTGGAGGGTCGCCATCCAGGGCCGTTCGGCGTCCGGGTCGGCATCGACGACGGGTGCCGTGAAGGCCCCGCTGACCCGTCGGGCGGCGGCCACCTCCTGTCGGAATCGCCCCCGGAACTCCGGGTCTTGGGCGAATTCGGCGTGGATGACCTTGACCGCGAGCAGCAGTCCGGAGGAGGACCGGGCCAGATGGACCACGCCCATTCCCCCGGAGCCCAGCCGTGCCTCCAGAGGGTAGTGCCCGGCGTATTCCGGACGCTCCGCTTCCGGGCCGGGCCCGGAATCGCGCAGCGGCGGCATCGTTCCACCCCCGAGTCTTCCCCTTGCCAAATCGGTCGCAGGTGCGACGCGCGGAGCCTAGTCCATGGCACGTCCGGGACGGGTGAGGCTTGCTAGCGTGCGCGTCGCGGGCGTCGAACAGGCGCCCGCAGACGCGCTGCCCGGCAACCGCGGGCAGCCGACGACCAGAACCAGCCACGCAAGGCACCGACCAAACGGGGGGAAGCAGAAATGACCACACAGGAATTCGCCGGGAGCGCCGGGCCGGACACCGGGGCGGCCACGGACGTCGACGGGGCCGCGAACACCGCTGTGACGGACCCGGCGGCGGAGACGCCGACCGAGGCGGCGGCCGGCGCCGCACCGCTCGCCGCCGCGCTCGCCGGCCGGACCACCTACCCCCTCGCGCCCGGCTACCGCGTCAACGTCCGCCAGGGGGCCGGCACCAACACCGCGCTGGTCCGCCAGCTCCCGGCCGGCGCCCAGGTCCAGATCCGCTGCCAGACGCGCGGCCAGTGGGTGGCCGGCCCCTACGGCTCCTCCAACATCTGGGACAACATCGCGCCCGGCGAGTACATCTCCGACACCTACGTCCACACGGGCAGTGACGGCATGGTCGCGCCCAGCTGCATGAGCTGACCCGGGCTGACCCGAGCGGGTCGGTCCTGCGCCGGCCGCACCCGAGCGGGCCCGGGCGTGAGCCGCCGGCCGCCATGGCGGCCGGCGGCCCGGCGGGCTCTACGGGCCGGCCGCCGGGCCCCGGGGATAATCGACACCATGAGCGATGCGCAGCGGACGGCGGCCCAGGGCGGCCCGGAGCCGGAGGAGATCCGTTTCTTCGGCACCACCTGGGTCGAGCACGACGGCGGCTACGGCCTGCGCCGGGTCGGCGTCGCGGTGGGCTCGCTGGTGCTCGCCGCGGCCGGGGCGGCGGTGCTGCGGTTCGCCTTCCAGGGACTGGAGATCGCCGAGGTCGGCTCGTTCGTCAACGTTCTCGTGGTGGCCGGCTTCGCCGTCTGCAGCGCGCTGGCCTTCCGCCGCACCTGGGACGGGTTCGTGCGCCGCGCGGACCCGTCGGCCGACAGCGGTGCCGAGCGGTCGATGCAGAGCCTGATGATGATCGGCTTCATCGGCACGCTGCTCGCCTACTTCTGCCGCAGCCTGGCCGAGGCGCCCGGTGAGAAACTGCGCCGGACCGAGTACGAGGCGGCGCGGGAGCGGTACTCCCGGCGCCGGGAATCCCGCGCCGGGAACCCGGCGGCACGCAAGCCGAAGCCGACGTCCAAGCCGACGTCCAAGCCGACGTCCACGTCGAAGTCGAAGGCGCCGTCGAAGCCGAACGGGACGGGCGCGGGATCGGGGACGAAGCCGGGCAGGAAGCGCCGCTAGGCGAAGCCCTGGGCCGGTCCGCCCTGGCCGGCGTAGCGCTCGGCCATCGCCCGGAACACCTCCCGTGGCTCCCAGTGCGCCTCCTCGTCGGTCATCCGCACCACGCCGTACGAGGAGAGGTCGGCATCCCGGTCCACCTTGCCGAAGCCGGCGAAGGTGAACCACAGCGCGGTGTCCACCCCCTCCGCCTCGAAGGCGTCGAGGAGTTCGTGGAAGTACCGCACCTGCTCGCCCTCGCCCGGCACCGCGTCGGCCGGCGGCTGCCAGGCCATGCCGCCCAGCTCGCCCGCACCCGTGTAGGGGCACGTCCCGAACTCGGTCACCGCGACCGGCTTGCCGTGCGCCGCGTGCCCGCGCAGCTCCTCCCGGAAGGTGTCGGCGTTGTACGCGGCCCGGTACGCGTCCACCCCGACCAGGTCGAACGGCGTCCAGTCGATCGCCTCCCAGGGCCCGGAGGCGTAGGTGATCCGGCCACCGAAGTGGGCCCGCACGGTCGTGGCCACCTGGGCGAGGAAGGCGTTCAGCCGCTCCGCCACCGGGCCCAGCGACATCCACCAGTCCACATCGGCGGTGGCCATCGCCCGGAGCCGGTCGCCGTAGCCCTCCCCGGGGAGGAAGCCCTTGCAGAACGCGCTGAGCTCGCACCCGGCGACGAAGACCACCTCGGCCCCGGAGCGCCGGACCCGCTCCGCCCGCTCGGCGCACTCCGCGAAGAACGGCAGCAGTTCCTCGGGCGTGAGGTCCACGGGGAACGGCGCGAACCACACCTCCAGGCCGGCCTCCGCCGCGCACCCCGCCGCGGTGCTCAGCCGCTCGGGCCGCCCGCCGGAGATCCGCACCGCGTCGCAGTGCAGCTCCCGGGCGATCACGCCCATGTCGCGGCGCACCACCGCCTCGTCGAAGCTCTTGCGCGAGAGGTCCTCCGCCGGCAGGAACCCGGTGTCGTAGTTGATGCCGCGTGCGCGCATGGCGTCTTCCTCGTTTCCCCGTCGGATGTGGTGCCCGCCGGCACATTCTCCGGGAGGAATGTTGGGTTCCGGTGCGTACGGCGGGATCTCCACATCCATGCCGGGGTCCGTGCCGGCCTCCTGAGCCACCGTCACCCCGCGCCCGTACCCCCGCTCCCCGGCACCCCCGCCCGGCCCGATCCCACCCCACCCCGTAGCGTCGTCCCCATCCCGGAGGCCGCCGGCGCACGGGCCGCGGCCGAGGGGCGGGGAGGCGGGAGGACACGATGGCGGAGCGGGGACGCGGGGCGACCGACGAGCGGGTCCGGGCGGAGCGGCTGGCGCAGTTCGAGGAGCAGCGGGGCCGGCTGTGGGCCGTGGCGTACCGGATCATGGGGACGGTCAGCGACGCCGACGACGCGGTGCAGGAGACCTGGCTGCGCTGGCAGGCGCTCCCCGACGAGCCGCCGGTGGAGAGCCCCCGCGCGTTCCTCACCACCGTGGTGAGCCGGATCTGCTACGACCTGCTGGGGTCGGCCCGGGCCCGTCGCGAGCTGTACGTGGGGCCCTGGTTGCCCGAGCCGGTGCTCGACGGGGCCGCCGGCGGGTCCGTCGGCGACGGCCGGGCCGGCGTCCCGGACGGCCCCGAGGACCGGGTGACCCTCGACGAGTCGGTCGGCATGGCGCTGCTCACCGTCCTGGAGCGGCTCACCCCGGCCGAACGCACCGCCTTCGTCCTCCACGACGTCTTCGCGGTGCCGTTCCCGGAGATCGCCGAGGCGGTCGGCCGGACCCCGGAATCGGTACGGCAGCTGGCCTCGCGCGGCCGCCGCCGGGTACGGGCCGAGGCGCCGCGCCGCACCGTGGACCGGGCCGAGCACCGGCGCACCGTGGAGGCGTTCCTGGCGGCCGTCATGGGCGGGGACTTCGAGGCGCTGCTGAACGTCCTGGACCCGGAGGTGGTGTGGCGTTCCGACGGCGGCGGCAAGGTGTCCGCGGCCCGCCGGCCGGTGCTGGGCCGGGACAAGGTCGCCCGCTACGTCCAGGGCCTGGTCACCCGCAACTTCACCCCGGCGACCATGCGGCTGGCGGTCCGGGAGGTCAACGGCTCCCTGGGGATGGTCTTCGCCGACCCGTCGGGGGAGTACCCGGCCGGGGTCTTCGGCTTCACGGTGCACGACGGGTTGATCACCGAGGTGGACGCCGTGCTCAACCCGGACAAGCTCGGGCACCTGGACTTCTCGGACCTGTGAGCGGTGGGCGGAGGCCCCCGGGCCCGCGAGCCCGCGGGCCTCCGGGCCCGGCCGCGCTCAGGCGGCCTCGTACTCCCAGTCCGGCGCGCCCTCCCCGTAGAGCCAGTCGTCGAACAGGTCCGTCAGGTCCTCGTCCGTGCGCTGCTGGCAGAAGGCGACGAAGTCCGCGCTGTCGGCGTTGGCGTGCCGGTACTTCGCGGGCCACTCCTTGAGGATCGAGAAGAACGTCTTGTCGCCGACGGCGTTCCGCAGCTGCTGGAGCACCATCGCGCCGCGCTCGTAGACCGGCGGCTCGGTGACGTCCGCCGCCGTCGGCACCTTGCCCGGCGGGAAGTCCCAGCGCGGGTCGTCCTCGTCGGAGTGGTAGAGCGCGTCGAACTGCTCCTGCGGGGTCCGGCCGCCCTCGTGCTCCTCCCACAGCCACTCGGCGTAGGTCGCGAAGCCCTCGTTGAGCCAGGTGTCCTGCCAGGTCTTCGGCGTCACCGAGTCGCCGAACCACTGGTGGGCGGTCTCGTGCACCACCGTCGAGGTGTCCGGCGCCCCGGCGTAGACCGGCTTGGTCTGGGTCTCCAGCGCGCCCCAGTCGATCCGGTCCGGGGTGTGGTCGACTATCGCGCCGGCCGACGAGAACGGGTACGGGCCGAACAGCTTGGTGCTCCACGCGAGGATCTCCGGCAACCGGGACAGCGGTTCCTTGCTGGCCTCGGCCTCCTTCGGATCCACCGCGACGTAGAGCGGCAGCCCCTGCGGCGTGCGGGACTCCTGGACGTCGAACCTGCCGATCGTCGCGGTGGCGAGGTAGCTGGCCATCGGCTCCGCGTTGTGCCACTCGTAGGTGGTCCGCCCGCCCGTGGTCCGCTTGGACTTCAACTCGCCGTTGGCGACCGCGGTGTAGTGCTCCGGCACGGTGATCCGGAAGTCGTAGGCGGCCTTGTCGCCGGGGTGGTTGTTGCCGGGGAACCACGTCATCGTGCCGGCCGGCTCCCCGACGACGAACGCGCCGTCGGCGGTCTTGACCCAGCCCTCGTACCCGCCGCCCTCGTCCTCCATCTCCTCCGGCGTCCCGCGGTACCGGACGGTCGTCCGGAACTCCTTGCCCTTGCCGATCCCGGCGGCCGGTCGGACCACCAGCTTGTGCCCCTTGCGGCTGAACTCGGCGTCCCGGTCGTCGACCCGGACGCCGGTCACCGTCATCCCCTGGAGGTCGAGCTGGAAGGACCGCAGGTCCTCGCCGGCCTTGGCGGTGATCGTCGCGGTGCCGTCCAGATGCTGCTCGGCCACGTCGTAGCGGAGGTCGAGGCCGTAGTGCCGGACGTCGTAGCCGCCGTTGCCGAGCGCCGGGAAGAGCGGGTCGCCCACCCCGCCGCCGCCCGCCTTCCCCTTGACGGCCGTGCCGCCGGACGTGCACGAGGACAGCAGCAGGGCGACGGACAGCGCGGCGACGGCACCGCATCTGCGGAAGGGGCGACGAATCAAGGCGCTCCTCGGGCGAATACAGAAAGCGAACAGAAGTTCACCGACCTTACGGTCAATTCCGGCAAATTCCTCGGTCCTCGATCCGAATGCGACGCGAATCACGCAAGGGAACGCCACCCGCGGGCCACCCGCGGGCCGCCCGCTCCGTGGACACCCTCCGCATCCGCCCGCCCACCGGTGCGAGGATGGCTCCGAACAGCTCACGCACCACCGGCGAGGTGAACGCATGGCCCAGAAGGTCGCCGTACTCGGCACCGGAAAAATCGGCGAAGCCCTGCTCAGCGGCATGATCCGCGGCGGCTGGGCGCCCTCCGACCTGTTGGTCACCGCCCGCCGCCAGGAGCGCGCCGAACAGCTCCGCACCCGCTACGGCGTCGAGGCGGTCAGCAACGCCGAGGCCGCCAAGGCCGCCGACACCCTGATCCTCACCGTCAAGCCCCAGGACATGGGCACCCTGCTGACCGAGCTGGCCCCGCACGTCCCCGCCGACCGCCTGGTGATCAGCGGCGCCGCCGGCATCCCGACCTCCTTCTTCGAGGAGCGGCTGGCCCCCGACACCCCGGTCGTCCGGGTCATGACGAACACCCCCGCCCTCGTCGACGAGGCGATGTCCGTCATCTCCGCCGGCACCCACGCCACCGCCGCGCACCTCACCCTCGCCGAAGAGATCTTCTCCACGGTCGGTAAGACGCTGCGCGTCCCGGAGTCCCAGCAGGACGCCGCCACCGCCCTGTCCGGCTCCGGCCCGGCCTACTTCTACTTCCTCGTCGAGGCGATGACCGACGCCGGCATCCTGCTCGGCCTGCCCCGCGACAAGGCCCACGACCTGATCGTCCAGGCCGCCATCGGCGCCGCGGTGATGCTCCGCGACAGCGGCGAACACCCGGTCAAGCTCCGAGAGAACGTCACCTCCCCCGCGGGCACCACCATCAACGCCATCCGCGAACTGGAGAACCACGGCGTACGCGCAGCCCTGATCGCCGCCCTGGAGGCCGCCCGCGACCGCAGCCGCGAACTGGCCAACGGCAACTGAGAGCACCTGAGCACAACCGGCGACGACGACCGTGGACAACAGCCGGCGACGACGACCGGGACGACAGCCGGGGATGACAACCGTGGGCCTCGCCACGGACCGACCACCGAACGGGAACACCACCCCCACCCCACCCCGTTGTGGCCCGTAGGGGGCGCCCCTGCCCCCTACGGGATCCGTTCGCCTCCCCCCTACGGGCGTAAGGGCCTACGGACTCACGAGCCCACCGGCAACAGCCCCACCGCCTCGTACGCCGCGTCCACCCGCGGCCGCGCCATCCCCCGCGCCCGCTCGGCCCCCGCCCGCAGCACCCCGTCGACGTACCCGGGATCGGCCGCCAGCTCCGCGTGCCGCTCCCGCACCGGCCGCAGCAGTTCCACCACCGCCTCCGCGGTGTCCCGCTTCAACACCCCGTACGACCCGTACGCTTCCGCCAGCCCGGCCGGATCACCGTCCCCACGGCAGGCCGCGAGGACGTCCAGCAGATTCGCCACCCCCGGCCGCTCGTCCCGGTCGTACGCCACGTCCGTCCCGCCGTCCGTCACGGCGCGCATCACCTTCCGCCGCACCGTGTCCGGCTCGTCCAAGAGATGGACCACCCCGGCACCGCCGTTCCGCAGGGCCGCCGTCTTGCCCATCTTCGACCGGGGATCCTGAAGGTCCATCACCCGCGCAGCCACCGGCGGAACCGACGCCCGCGGCACCACGAACACCCGCCCGTACCGCCGGTTGAACCGCACCGCCAGATCCCGCGTGAGCTCCACGTGCTGCGTCTGGTCCTCACCCACGGGCACCTCGTCCGTCCCGTACGCCAGGATGTCCGCCGCCATCAGCGCCGGATACGTCAGCAGCGACAGCCGCACCCCGGCCGCCTCCTCGCGGGCGGCCTTCTCCTTGAACTGCACCATCCGCCGCATCTCACCGACACCGGCGGTGCACTCCATCAGATACGAGAGCCGCACGTGCTCGACGACATGGCTCTGCACGAACACCGTGCATCGCTCCGGATCCAGCCCCGCCGCCAACAACAGGGTCGCCGCCTGCCGACTGAGTCGGCGCACCCGCGCCGGATCGTGCTCCACGGTCAGCGCGTGCAGATCCACCACGCAGAACAGCGCATCCGCCCGGTGCTGCTCCTCGTCGACCCACCGCCGCACCGCCCCGAGGTAGTTCCCCAGCGTCAGATGCCCCGTCGGCTGCACCCCGCTGAACACCCGCGCGACCGTCCCCGACGTCCCGACCTTCTCGCTCATCCGTCCCTCACTCTCACCGGGACCGCCGCCTGCGTCGGCCGGTGACGAAGGGAGATACGCGAACGGCCGCCGAAGCGGCGGCCGTGGTCATGCATGCGCTGTTGGTACGGCCGCCGTCAGGCGGGCCACCACAGCTGTACGAGCACATGCGCAGTCATGCCCCTCAAAGTACCGGCCGCACCCGTCCCCCGCAGGGATTTGAACCACCCCACCCCCTCGTGTAGTGTTCTCCGAGTTGTCACGGAGCCGACGGCCCCGGACAGCCATCCCGCCGCTTCGCGGCAACCCACCACTGCACGGCCCCTCAACGGGAGCGAATTTCGCATGCCGAAATTCATTCCGGGCGTCTGATTAGGCGTCAGCGAGGAATTCCGCTAACGTAGTGAACACCCCGCCGACGGGGAATCGGATCGAAATTCGAACCGACCGCAACTCACTGAGAAGCGGGCCGGGACGGAAAGAAGATCTGATAAAGTCGGAAAGGCCGAAAAGCGAAAGCGAAGCGGCCGGACCCCGCTCCAACAGGGGGCCAGAGACGGAAACGGATCTGGTAAGGTTGGAACCGCGAGGAAACCGAAAGGTCGAATCGCACCGGCGAAAATCGGAGCCGAAAGGATCTGATAGAGTCGGAGACGCAAGACCGAAGGGAAGCGCCCGGAGGAAGCCCGAGAGGGTGGCCGAAGGAAGCGTCCGTTCCTTGAGAACTCAACAGCGTGCCAAAAGTCAACGCCAGATATGTTGATACCCCGTCTCCATCATGGAGATGAGGTTCCTTTGAAAAGTCCTTCCAATAGCTTTGGGAGGCGCACAGCGAGGACGCTGTGAACCGCGAGGATTATTCCTCCTTGTGGTTCCGCTCAACGCGAGTGTTGATACCGGCAGTTTTTCATTAAACGCAGTCCGGAAAGCATTCACGGAGAGTTTGATCCTGGCTCAGGACGAACGCTGGCGGCGTGCTTAACACATGCAAGTCGAACGATGAACCGGCTTCGGTCGGGGATTAGTGGCGAACGGGTGAGTAACACGTGGGCAATCTGCCCTTCACTCTGGGACAAGCCCTGGAAACGGGGTCTAATACCGGATATGACACGGGGTCGCATGATCTCCGTGTGGAAAGCTCCGGCGGTGAAGGATGAGCCCGCGGCCTATCAGCTTGTTGGTGAGGTAATGGCTCACCAAGGCGACGACGGGTAGCCGGCCTGAGAGGGCGACCGGCCACACTGGGACTGAGACACGGCCCAGACTCCTACGGGAGGCAGCAGTGGGGAATATTGCACAATGGGCGAAAGCCTGATGCAGCGACGCCGCGTGAGGGATGACGGCCTTCGGGTTGTAAACCTCTTTCAGCAGGGAAGAAGCGAGAGTGACGGTACCTGCAGAAGAAGCGCCGGCTAACTACGTGCCAGCAGCCGCGGTAATACGTAGGGCGCGAGCGTTGTCCGGAATTATTGGGCGTAAAGAGCTCGTAGGCGGCTTGTCGCGTCGGATGTGAAAGCCCGGGGCTTAACCCCGGGTCTGCATTCGATACGGGCAGGCTAGAGTTCGGTAGGGGAGATCGGAATTCCTGGTGTAGCGGTGAAATGCGCAGATATCAGGAGGAACACCGGTGGCGAAGGCGGATCTCTGGGCCGATACTGACGCTGAGGAGCGAAAGCGTGGGGAGCGAACAGGATTAGATACCCTGGTAGTCCACGCCGTAAACGTTGGGAACTAGGTGTGGGCGACATTCCACGTCGTCCGTGCCGCAGCTAACGCATTAAGTTCCCCGCCTGGGGAGTACGGCCGCAAGGCTAAAACTCAAAGGAATTGACGGGGGCCCGCACAAGCAGCGGAGCATGTGGCTTAATTCGACGCAACGCGAAGAACCTTACCAAGGCTTGACATACACCGGAAAGCATTAGAGATAGTGCCCCCCTTGTGGTCGGTGTACAGGTGGTGCATGGCTGTCGTCAGCTCGTGTCGTGAGATGTTGGGTTAAGTCCCGCAACGAGCGCAACCCTTGTTCTGTGTTGCCAGCATGCCTTTCGGGGTGATGGGGACTCACAGGAGACTGCCGGGGTCAACTCGGAGGAAGGTGGGGACGACGTCAAGTCATCATGCCCCTTATGTCTTGGGCTGCACACGTGCTACAATGGCCGGTACAATGAGCTGCGATACCGCGAGGTGGAGCGAATCTCAAAAAGCCGGTCTCAGTTCGGATTGGGGTCTGCAACTCGACCCCATGAAGTCGGAGTTGCTAGTAATCGCAGATCAGCATTGCTGCGGTGAATACGTTCCCGGGCCTTGTACACACCGCCCGTCACGTCACGAAAGTCGGTAACACCCGAAGCCGGTGGCCCAACCCCTTGTGGGAGGGAATCGTCGAAGGTGGGACTGGCGATTGGGACGAAGTCGTAACAAGGTAGCCGTACCGGAAGGTGCGGCTGGATCACCTCCTTTCTAAGGAGCACTTCTTACCGAGCTTTGCTTGGTCAGAGGCCAGTACATCAGCGAGTGTCTGATGCTGGTTGCTCATGGGTGGAACGTTGACTACTCGGCGCGATTGGTGTGAGGACTGTTAGTACTGCTTCGGCGTGGAACGCAGGGTCTCATCTGGTCGGGTCGGGCACGCTGTTGGGTGTCTGAGGGTACGGACTACGGTCTGAACCTTCGGGATGCCGGTCCCAGTGAACTCAGCCTTCGGGTTGGGGTGGTGGGTGGCTGGTCGTTGTTTGAGAACTGCACAGTGGACGCGAGCATCTGTGGCCAAGTTTTTAAGGGCGCACGGTGGATGCCTTGGCACCAGGAACCGATGAAGGACGTGGGAGGCCGCGATAGGCCCCGGGGAGCTGTCAACCGAGCTTTGATCCGGGGGTGTCCGAATGGGGAAACCCGGCAGTCGTCATGGGCTGTCACCCGCTGCTGAACACATAGGCAGTGTGGAGGGAACGCGGGGAAGTGAAACATCTCAGTACCCGCAGGAAGAGAAAACAACCGTGATTCCGGGAGTAGTGGCGAGCGAAACTGGATGAGGCTAAACCAGTCACGTGTGATACCCGGCAGGGGTTGCGTGGTTGGGGTTGTGGGAGCTTTCTTGATCGGTCTGCCGGCCGGTCGGTGAGTCAGAAACCGTTGATATAGGCGAAGGACATGCGAAAGGTCCGGCGTAGAGGGTAAGACCCCCGTAGCTGAAATGTCAGCGGCTTGCTTGAGAGCCACCCAAGTAGCACGGGGCCCGAGAAATCCCGTGTGAATCTGGCGGGACCACCCGTTAAGCCTAAATATTCCCTGGTGACCGATAGCGGATAGTACCGTGAGGGAATGGTGAAAAGTACCGCGGGAGCGGAGTGAAATAGTACCTGAAACCGTGTGCCTACAAGCCGTGGGAGCGTCGCCATGCAGCTTGCTGTGTGGTCGTGACTGCGTGCCTTTTGAAGAATGAGCCTGCGAGTTTGCGGTATGTTGCGAGGTTAACCCGTGTGGGGAAGCCGTAGCGAAAGCGAGTCCGAATAGGGCGTTGGAGTAGCATGCTCAAGACCCGAAGCGGAGTGATCTAGCCATGGGCAGGTTGAAGCGGAGGTAAGACTTCGTGGAGGACCGAACCCACCAGGGTTGAAAACCTGGGGGATGACCTGTGGTTAGGGGTGAAAGGCCAATCAAACTCCGTGATAGCTGGTTCTCCCCGAAATGCATTTAGGTGCAGCGTCGTGTGTTTCTTGCCGGAGGTAGAGCACTGGATAGGCGATGGGCCCTACCGGGTTACTGACCTTAGCCAAACTCCGAATGCCGGTAAGTGAGAGCGCGGCAGTGAGACTGTGGGGGATAAGCTCCATGGTCGAGAGGGAAACAGCCCAGAGCATCGACTAAGGCCCCTAAGCGTGTGCTAAGTGGGAAAGGATGTGGAGTCGCAGAGACAACCAGGAGGTTGGCTTAGAAGCAGCCACCCTTGAAAGAGTGCGTAATAGCTCACTGGTCAAGTGATTCCGCGCCGACAATGTAGCGGGGCTCAAGTACACCGCCGAAGTCGTGTCATTGCAGCATGAGGGCTAACGCCTGTTGTGATGGGTAGGGGAGCGTCGTGTGCCGGGTGAAGCAGCCGTGGAAACGAGTTGTGGACGGTTCACGAGTGAGAATGCAGGCATGAGTAGCGATACAAGAGTGGGAAACTCTTGCGCCGATTGACTAAGGGTTCCTGGGTCAAGCTGATCTGCCCAGGGTAAGTCGGGACCTAAGGCGAGGCCGACAGGCGTAGTCGATGGACAACCGGTTGATATTCCGGTACCCGCTTTGAAGCGCCCAATACTGAATCAGGCGATGCTAAGTCCGTGAAGCCGCCCTGATCTCTTCGGAGTTGAGGGGAGTGGTGGAGCCGACGGACCAGACTTGTAGTAGGTAAGCGATGGGGTGACGCAGGAAGGTAGTCCAGCCCGGGCGGTGGTTGTCCCGGGGTAAGGGTGTAGGCCGTGTGGTAGGCAAATCCGTCACACGTTAAGGCTGAGACCTGATGCCGAGCCGATTGTGGTGAAGTGGATGATCCTATGCTGTCGAGAAAAGCCTCTAGTGAGTTTCAAGGCGGCCCGTACCCTAAACCGACTCAGGTGGTCAGGTAGAGAATACCGAGGCGTTCGGGTGAACTATGGTTAAGGAACTCGGCAAAATGCCCCCGTAACTTCGGGAGAAGGGGGGCCATTTCTGGTGATGACATTTACTGTCTGAGCTGGGGGTGGCCGCAGAGACCAGCGAGAAGCGACTGTTTACTAAAAACACAGGTCCGTGCGAAGCCGTAAGGCGATGTATACGGACTGACGCCTGCCCGGTGCTGGAACGTTAAGGGGACCGGTTAGCTCCATTTCGGTGGGGCGAAGCTGAGAACTTAAGCGCCAGTAAACGGCGGTGGTAACTATAACCATCCTAAGGTAGCGAAATTCCTTGTCGGGTAAGTTCCGACCTGCACGAATGGCGTAACGACTTCTCGACTGTCTCAACCATAGGCCCGGTGAAATTGCATTACGAGTAAAGATGCTCGTTTCGCGCAGCAGGACGGAAAGACCCCGGGACCTTTACTATAGCTTGATATTGGTGTTCGGTTCGGCTTGTGTAGGATAGGTGGGAGACTTTGAAGCGCCAACGCCAGTTGGTGTGGAGTCGTTGTTGAAATACCACTCTGGTCGTGCTGGATGTCTAACCTGGGTCCGTGATCCGGATCAGGGACAGTGTCTGGTGGGTAGTTTAACTGGGGCGGTTGCCTCCTAAAGGGTAACGGAGGCGCCCAAAGGTTCCCTCAGCCTGGTTGGTAATCAGGTGTTGAGTGTAAGTGCACAAGGGAGCTTGACTGTGAGACTGACGGGTCGAGCAGGTACGAAAGTAGGGACTAGTGATCCGGCGGTGGCTTGTGGAAGCGCCGTCGCTCAACGGATAAAAGGTACCCCGGGGATAACAGGCTGATCTTCCCCAAGAGTCCATATCGACGGGATGGTTTGGCACCTCGATGTCGGCTCGTCGCATCCTGGGGCTGGAGTCGGTCCCAAGGGTTGGGCTGTTCGCCCATTAAAGCGGTACGCGAGCTGGGTTTAGAACGTCGTGAGACAGTTCGGTCCCTATCCGCTGCGCGCGTAGGAGTCTTGAGAAGGGCTGTCCCTAGTACGAGAGGACCGGGACGGACGGACCTCTGGTGTGCCAGTTGTTCTGCCAAGGGCATGGCTGGTTGGCTACGTTCGGAAAGGATAACCGCTGAAAGCATCTAAGCGGGAAGCCTGCTTCGAGATGAGGGCTCCCACCCACTTGATGGGGTAAGGCTCCCAGTAGATGACTGGGTTGATAGGCCAGATATGGAAGCGCCGTAAGGTGTGGAGTTGACTGGTACTAATAGGCCGAGGGCTTGTCCTCAGTTGCTCGCGTCCACTGTGTTGGTTCTGAAGCCACGAACAGACCAACGGTTGTTCTTTGTTTCATAGTGTTTCGGTGGTTATAGCGTTAGGGAAACGCCCGGTTACATTCCGAACCCGGAAGCTAAGCCTTTCAGCGCCGATGGTACTGCAGGGGGGACCCTGTGGGAGAGTAGGACGCCGCCGAACTAATTTTAGAAGAAGCCCCGTTGGGAACCTCGGTTCCCAACGGGGCTTTTTTGCGTTGTCCTGCGGGGGTGTGGGGGCATCCGGGGGGATCAGGTGGGGCGCGGGAAGGTGGTGGCGGTGAGCAGGATGCCGTGGGAGGCGTGCCAGCGGCCGGGGAGCACGGGGGCCGGGACGTCGGCCGGCCAGGGGAGGAGGAGCCGGGCGATGAAGGTGCCGGTGGTGGGGGTGAACGTGATCTCGGCGTCGTCGAATTGGAGGGGCCGGGGGGCGAGCGGGGCGCAGGTCTTGTAGACGGATTCCTTGGCGCTGAAGAGGAGGCGGTCCCAGGGGATGTCGGGGTGGGTGGTGGCGAGGTCCTGGAGGTGGGTGCGTTCGGTGGGGGTGGTGATGCCGGCGCGGACGGTGGCGGGCAGGGGGGCGTGGGGTTCGGCGTCGATGCCCAGGTGGGGGAGGTCGGCCGAGTGGGCCACGGCGGCGGCGCGGTAGCCGTCGCAGTGGGTGATGCTGCCGGTGATGCCGGGGGGCCAGGCGGGGGCGCCGGTGGGGCCCGGGGGGACCGGGGTCGGGGGGAGGCCCAGGCGGGTCAGGGCGCGGTGGGCGCACTGGCGGGCGGTGGTGAATTCGCGGCGGCGTTTCTCGCCGGCGTGGGCGATCTCGCGTTCCTCGATCGGGAAGAGGCCGTTGGGGGCAGTGGCCGGGGGGTCCCCGAGGGCGTCCTCTCCTACGGCGTGCGGGGGGAGGACGTGCTCGATGAGCATGGGGGTCAACTCCTCGGGTGGGGGCCGGAGGTGAGGGGCCGTGGGGGGACGACTCTATGTGACGGGGGCTACAAAGAAGGTCGTTGCCGAGTCTAGGTCGCGTGACCTAGTGTCTGCGGTGTGGACGATGACCTCCAGCTTGATGTGAATGGTCCGGTGCTTGTGGTCGGCGGTTATGGGACCGTCGGCGGCGATCTGGCCCGGCTCGCCGCTCCTTCCTGGCCCTTGCTGCTGACCGGGCGTACGCCCGAGAAGGGGCGGGCGTTGGCCGATGAGGTCGGGGCGGAGGTGCGGCGCTGGGACCTGAGTGATCCGGAGCCGTTCGCGGCGAGGGTCCGGGCCGTGATCAGCACGGTGAACGACCCGGACGACCGGGTGATGCTGGCCGCCGTCCGGGGCGGGGTGCCGTATGTGGACATCACGCGGTGGACGGCGCGGTTGCAGCGGGCCACGGCGGTTGCCGCGGTCAACCCGCCGAAGGCGCCGGTGCTGCTCTCGTCGAGTTGGATGGGCGGGGTCAGCGCGCTGGTCACCGCGGCGCTGGCGGCCGAGCTCGGCGGTGCGTCCGGGGTGCAGATCGCCATCCGGTACGACCTGAAGGACCGGGCCGGGACGGACTCGGTGGAGTTCATGGACCGGCTGGGCTTGGACTACGAGGTGACCGAGAACGGTCAGCGGCGGATGATCATGCCGTTGAGCGACGCCGGGTTCGTCCAGATCGGCGAGCACCGGACGAAGGTGGCGCGGATCGACACGCCGGAGCAGTTCACGCTGCCGCTGGTGCTGGGGCTGGACACCGCGATCACGCGGATCGGGTTCAGCGCGAACTCGTCGACGTCGACGCTGCTGGCGCTGAAGAAGACCGGGTTCTTCCGGTGGGGGCGGGGCGACGCGTTCGAGAAGACCCGGCGGGGGATGCTGTACTCGCCCGGTGAGGGCGGGTCGGCGCTGCTGCGGATCGATGTCCGCGGGCGGGGCGGCGAGCGGCGCACCGCGGTGGTCGAGGACGCTGCCGGGCAGGCCCATCTCACCGCGCTGGGCGGGCTGTTGGGGCTGCGTCGGGTGCTGGGGGAGGATGGTGCGCAGGCGCCGACCGGGGTGGTCTTCCCCGAGATGACGCCGCTGCCGCAGGACGTCGTGTCCGCGCTGGAGAAGGCCGGGGTCGAGGTCACGGTGTCATGAGCGAGGAGAAGGGCGGCGGCAAGCCGCAGCTGACGCGGCAGGGGAGCCTGCGGCGGACGAGTCTGCTGGATGCCGCCGAGACCGTACTGGTCGCCAAGGGCAACGCGGATGCCTCGTTGCGGGCCATCGCCGGTGAGGCGGGGGTGCGGGTCGGGCATCTGCAGCACTACTTCCCGACCCGGGCCGACCTGATAAAGGCCGTGCTGGAGCGGGCGTTGGACCGTTCGCTGGAGCGGCTGGCGGAGACGACGGGGCTGCGGCTGGACCGGGAGGACCCGTCGGCCATCGAGGTGCCGGAGGGCGGCCGGGCGGAACCCGCCGAGGTGGTGGCGGTGGTGCTCGCCGAGCAGGATGATCCGCAACTGGTCCGGTTGTACGTCGAGGTGTGGGCGCTGGCGGCGCGGGACGACGAGATCGCCGCGGTGGTCCGGGAGTTCTACCAGAAGTACGTGGCCCATGTGGAGGCGTTCGTGCAGCAGGGGCGGCCGGAGTGGTCCGCCGGTTTCTGTCGCGCGCGGGCCGAGACGTTCGTGGCGTTGGTCGAGGGGGCGGCCCTGATGAGGTCGGGGATCGCCGGGAGCCGGTCGGGCGCGATGGATCAGCAACTCGCGCAGCAGGCCGTGCAGTTGCTCCGGGACTGAGTCCGGGCGGAGCAGGCGCCGGCCGTCGAGGTCCGGGGCGGGTTTCTTCGGGGCCGGTCGGCCCGTGGCGTGGCGTGTGGGCTGCGGCGTGGGCCGGCGGCCCGTCATCCATGGCAGACATGGGGGGAATGTGTCATGTCCGAGGTGTTCGATCTTGCCGAGCTGGCGGCTTCGGCGGATCTGGAGCGGGAGTTGGGGCGGCTCGCCGCGGACCACGGGATCATCCGTACCCGGCAGCTGAACCAGCAGGAGACGTGGACGGTGCTGAGTGCGGCGCTGACCCGGGAGCTGTTGAGCGATCCGCGGCTGTCCAACGACGTACACACCCATGCGCCGCACGGGGCGCTGGTCCCGGGGTTGCAGGTGATGCTGCTGGAGCAGGACGACCCGGGGCACGCCCGTTACCGGCGGCTGGTCTCCGCGGCGTTCGCGTCGAAGGCGGTGCGGCAGTTGGAGCCGCGCATCGTGGAGGTCACCCGGCAGTTGCTGGAGAAGCTGGGCGACAGCGGGACGGTGGACTTCATCGACGCGTTCACCTACCCGATGCCGCTGGAGGTGATCTGCGATCTGCTGGGGGTGCCGGGCGAGGACCGGGATCCGTTCCGGAAGTGGGCGATGGACATCTCCGCGGCGCCGTCGGCGGAGGCGATGCAGACGGCGGCGGGCGAGCTGTTCGCGTACTGCATCGGGCTGATCGGGGCCAAGCGGGAGCGGCCGACGGAGGACCTGCTCGGTGAGCTGATCGCGGCGCGGTTCGAGGACGGGACCGGGCTGTCGGACGAGGAGCTGTCGTCGTTCGCCGCGGTGCTGCTGATCGCCGGCCATGACACGGTGACGAACCTGCTGGCCAACGCGTTGCATGAGCTGTTGACGCATCCGGAGCAGCTGGCCGCGCTGCGCGCGGACCGGTCGCTGGTGGGCCAGGCGGTGGAGGAGGCGCTGCGGTTCCGGGGGTCGGCGATGACCACGGTGAACCGGGTGGCGCTTACGGACATCGAGGCCGGCGGGGTGACCATTCGCGAGGGCGAGCTGGTGCGGTTCCTGCTGAACGCGGCCAATCGGGACGCGGAGGTGCGGGAGGACGGCCACACGTTCGACATCGGGCGGGCCACCGCGCGGCACGTCGCGTTCGGGATGGGGCCGCACTTCTGCCTGGGGCAGCGGTTGGCCCGGCAGGAGGCGACGATCGCGCTGACCGAGATCCTGGACCGCTTCCCGACGCTGGAGTTGGGCGTTCCGGCGGGTGAGGTGCGCTGGCTGGCCTCGGACGCGATCCGGGGGCTGGAGGCGCTGCCGCTGCGGTATGCGCGGGAGACGGTGTGACGGTGTGAGGACGCCCGGGCGGTCGGTGGGGTGGGCCCGGTGGGGTGGCGCCGCCGGCCGCGGGCGGGGCGGCGGGGGCTTCCGCGTCGCGTCAACTGCTTGATCCATAGGGGAAGTGGGGGAGTCGGGCATGCGGATCACGGTCGATCACGAGGCGTGCGACGGGCTGGGGCAGTGTGCTCTGGTGGCGCCGGAGGTCTTTGCGCTGGACGACGACGAGCGGTTGCAGGTCGCGTCGGACCCGGCGCCGGAGCTCGCGGACAAGGTGGTGGCCGCGGCGCGGGCGTGCCCGGTGCGGGCGATCTCGGTCGAGCGGGCCTGAGCGGTGCGCGAGGTCGTCGTGGTGGGCGCGGGTCTGGCGGGTGTCCGGGCCGGTGAGTCGCTGCGTGCGCGGGGGTTCCGCGGGGCGTTGACCGTGGTGTCGGACGAGGCGGAACTCCCGTATGACCGGCCGCCGTTGACCAAGCAGGTGGTGGCCGGGACCCGCACGGCGGACGACATCCGGCTGGCCGGCGCCGAGGACTTCGGTGCCCGCTGGATCCGGGGGACCGGGGCCGTCGGGCTGGATCGGGAGCGGCGTCGGGTGCGGCTGGCCGACGGTGCGGAGGTGCCGTACGACGGGCTGGTGTTGGCGACCGGGGCGCGGGCGCGGGTCTGGCCCGGGGAGGTGCCGGCCGGGGTGCTGACGGTGCGGGGGCTGGACGACGTCCGGGCGCTGCGTGCGGCGGTCGACGGCGGGGCCCGTGAGGTGGTCGTCGTCGGGGCGGGTTTCGTCGGGGTGGAGCTGGCGTCGTCGCTGGTCGGGCTGGGGCTCGGGGTGCGGGTGACGTTGGTGGAGCCGTTCGGGCGGCCGTTGCGGGCGCTGGGCGGGACGGTGCCGGATGTGGTGGCGCGGGCGGCGCGGCGGGCCGGGGTCGTCCTGCGGCTGGGCACCGGGGTGACGGGTTTTCGTGCCGAGGGCGGGCGGGTCGCCGGGGTCGGGTTGGCCGACGGGGGCGTGCTGCCGGCCGAGGTGGCGGTGGTGGCGATCGGGATGGTGCCGGCGACCGGGTGGCTGGTGGGGTCCGGGTTGGCGCTGCCGTCCGGGCGGGTGCACTGCGACGAGCGGCTGTTCGCGCGGACGGCGGGGGTGGCCGGGGTGCCCGATCGGCGGATCGTGGTGGCCGGGGACGTGGCGTGGTGCGACGCGGTGCGGTCGGTGGACGGGCCGGTGCCGTTGGAGCACTGGAGCAATGCGGCGGCGCAGGGGGAGTTGGCGGCGCGGAACCTGTTGGCGGGGCCGGCCGCGGCCGAGCCGTACGAGCATGTGCCGTCGTTCTGGACGTCGGCGTTCGGGCTGCGGATCAAGTCGGTGGGGCTGCCGGGGACCGGGGACCGGGTGGTCGTCGAGGAGGGGGAGCCGGGTGCGGAGAAGGTGGTGGAGGCGCACTACCGGGAGGGCCGGTTGGTCGGTGCGGTGAGTGTGAATCTGGGGAAGCGGTTGGCGGGGTACGCGCGGCGGCTCCAGGAGGAGCGGGGCGAGGTGACGGGGGCGGCCGGTGGGGCCGATGGGTCCGGGGCGGCCGGTGGGGCGTCGGCCGGGAGCGGGGCCCTCGAGTGAGGCGCTATCCGGCCGCTGGCCGGAATACGGTGCGGTGGCCGGAAAGTGTTGGGATACCGAGTAGGTTTTCGGCCGGTAACCCGCTGTGTCGCGGGCCCGGACAGCAAACCCGCCCCACGTGAATGGCGCGTTAAGTTTCCCATTACCACGGAACATTTATGGCTGACCTCTTCCGGCGGCATCTGGGTCAAGTGACCTATCGCACAAACGAGTGACGCCCCTAAGTGGCTCTGGTAGCGTTTTTACCGCGCCTCCGGGAGAGGCGGGACGGGCTTTGCGAGTGCGTCACAACGAGGTGATCGCCGATGATTACGGCCTGTTCTTTTGCAAGCAGGTGTCGGGGGATCATTTGCTACGGGGGATGGTCATGTGTAGCGCCTTCGAAGGCGTCTGAAATCGGGGCTTCCTGAGGTTCGGAAGTTTTCCCGTTCTCTTGTGTCCGCAGCGTGAACCGGTCGTACCCACGACCTGATGTCATGCCCTGGGCGGGCAATCCAACAACTTCTTCACCGAGCGGCAGCCTGCCGTGACGGTCGCCGACCGAGGTTTCGAGCGACGTCGCGAAAGGCGTGCCGAGCGGAATCACGTCCTCACGCATATGCGATGTCCGGCGCTTTTGGCGACCTTATCGCGAATGCGTCGACAATGCGCTGCCGAGTATTTCTGCTGCCGTTTTCCGGGAATTTTCACGGCTGGTCGACGGTGGTGTCCCAGAGCGCTCAAAAACGAGGAGAGAGCCATGCAGAACCCCTATCAGGCCGAGCAGATCCACGACATCGTGCGGGAGGGCCTGGCCCAGGTCCTGGGCACCGATGTCGACGAGATCACCGCGGATGCCACCCTCGTCGCCGACCTGGGTGCGGAATCCCTCGACCTGGTCGAATTCCGCTTCGAAATGGAGACCAAGCTCGGCGTGGCGCTGCCCAAGTCGAACGTCCTGGACCAGCTCGCCACCACGCTCGGCGGCTCCGAGCAGCTCTACGACGAGCGCGGCGGCATCACCGAACTGGCCGCCGAGGTGCTGCGCCGCAGCGCGTTCGGCTACTCCGCGGAGCAGGTGCACGCCGGCCAGCGGCCGTACGAGGTCGCCGCGGCGGCCACCAGCGCGCACTGGGCCGCCTTCACCCACGCGATCTTCGACCACCTGCCCGAGAACTGCACCGAGTGCGGTGCCGACAAGGCCGAACCGGCCGCGTCCGGCAAGGCGATCTGCGCCGGCTGCGGCGCCGCGCTGGAGGCGGCCACCGGCGACGAGGTGATGGCCGAGGGCGTACGGGCCGCGCTCGCCGCCCTGGGGCACGCCCAGCCCGTCGGCTGACCGTCCGCGGCCGGTGCGGAAGGCGTCGCTCGTCGTGCGAGTAGTGCGAAAGGAAAGCAAGTGACACCCCACATACCCAACGGGGCCGAACACGAGGTCGTGGTGACCGGGATCGGCCTGGTCGCCGGGGAACTGACGGACCCGGAGGCGCTGTTCGACCACCTCGCGGAAGGACGCACGCTCATCACCGAGCACCCCCGCCACAAGGAGTGGGGCGTCCCCTGTGCCGTCTCGGCGCACATCGACCCGCAGGTCCGGCAGGCGCTGACGGACGCGGCGCCCGAAGAGGCCGGGCCGCTGGGGCCGGCCGGCGTCCTCGCCTGGCACGCCGCCGCCCAGGCATGGCAGCGCAGCGGACTGCCGCGGCGGCTGGACACCGAGCGCGGCGGCGTCTTCCTGGCCTGCAACCGCATGGTCATGGAGCCGGCCGAACTCACCGCGCTGGCCGCCCATGTGGACCACGAGGCGGGGGCCCTGGACCTGGACGGCTACCTGGAGCGGCTCGACGACCCCGCGGGGCCCGCCGCGGACGGCGGACTCGATCCGCGGCGGCACGAGAGGATCCAGCCGGACTCCGCCACCGCCGCGCTCGCCGACTACTTCGGCGCGGTCGGTGTCCTGGAGACCCACGCGGACGCCTGCGCCGCCGGCGGCATGGCGATCGGCAGCGCCTACCGGTACATCCGCAGCGGCGCGCTCGACGTGGCGCTCGCCGGGGGCGCCGAGAGCCTGACCACGCTGACCTCGGTCACCGCCTTCTACGGGGTGGGGGCGCTCGCCCCGGCGGACGGGCGGGACCCGGCGCAGATCAGCCGCCCGTTCGACAAGGACCGCTCCGGCTTCGTCATCGGGGACGGCGCGGCCTTCCTCGTCCTGGAGTCCCGGGCGCACGCCGAGGCGCGCGGCGCCCGCGTCCTGGCCACGGTCGCCGGGTACGCCGGGGTGACCGAGGCGGTGAAGATGACGTCCAGTTCGCGGGACGGCTCGGACTACGCGCAGTGCATGCGGGCCGCGCTCGGCGACGCCGGGCTCGCCCCGGAGGACATCGACCACGTCAACGCGCACGGCACCTCCACCGAGGCCAACGACACCTGTGAGGCGGCGGCCCTGCACACCGTCTTCGGGGCGCGCGCCGCGCGGCTCCCGGTCACCGGCAACAAGTCCGCCATGGGGCACTCGCTGGCGAACAGCGGGGCGGCCGAGGCGGTGCTGTCGGTGCTCAGCCTCCAGCGGCAGACGCTGCTGCCGACGCTGAACTTCACCGAACCGGACGAGGTCACCGGCGGGTTGGACATCGTCACCGAGCGGCGCCCGGCGCGGGTGACCGCGGTGCTGTCCAACTCCTTCGGCTTCGGGGGCCAGAACTGCTCCCTGATCCTGGCCGAGGCGGGGTGAGCGCGGCCATGACGACACACGACGTGCGACTGACCGCGCCCGGCCTGCTCACCGCGGCCGGCACCGACCCGGGCGATCTGTGGGAGGCGCTGGTCGCCGGCAAGGACACCCGCCGGCCGACCGAGGCCCTGGCGGGCCCGTGGCCGGAGTTCGACACCGCCTACCTGGTGGACGACCCGGACGCGGCCACCCTCGGGGTGCACCGCAGGGTGCTGCGGACCTCGGAGAAGCAGGCCCGGATGGCGCTCCACGGGGCGCGGCTGGCGCTGGCGGGCCCGGCGGAGCGCGGCCCGGTGGGCGGCCCCGGTTGGGGGCTCTACCTCGGACTGCCCACGGTGGACGAGGAGTTACTCCGGTTCGGTGCCCTGGACCGACTGCACAAGGCCGCCGGTTCGCCGGCGGAGGTCGCCGCCCTCTACGGCCGGGAGGTCCCGCCGTTCAGCGGGCTGTCGCACCTCAACAGCACCGCGGCCGCGCACATCTCGGCGGTCTTCGGGCTCACCGGGGCCATGGCCGCGTACTCGCCGTTCTCGGACGCGGGCCTGACGGCCCTGATCGACGGGGCGCTGTCGGTCGCCGAGGGGGAGAACGAGGCGGCGCTGGTCGGGGCGGTGAGCCCCAAGGTGCATCCGCTGCTCTTCGCGCAGTACGAGGAGCTGGGGTGGAACGGCGCGGTACCGGGCGAGGGGGCGGCCTTCCTGCTCGCCGAGCGGGCCGCTGACGGCCCCGTCGGCTCCGTCGGCCCCGTCGGCCCGGTGGCCGGCTCCGGGGCCCTCGGGGCGCGGCTGGCCGGCTACGGGCGGGCCTTCGGTGCCGGGCCGCAGGACCGTGCCGAGGCGCTCGTCGAGGCCGTGCACGCGGCGCTGGAGACGGCCGGCACGGACGCCGCCGGGATCGGCTGGGTGTTGCCCGACGCCGCCTGGACGGCGGACGGCGCGCGGGCCCAGGACGCCGCGCTGGACCGGGTCTTCGCGGGCGCCGCGGACCGGCCCGCGCGGTTCACCAGCGAGCCGGCCACCGGGGTGCTGGGCCCCGCCCACCCGTTGGCGCACGCGGTGCTGGCGCTGCACGGCCTGGCCGCCGGGCGGCGGCTGGTCGCCGACGGCGACGCGGTGCGCGAGGAGGCGCTGCCCGCCCCGCGGGCCCTGGTGCTGGCCTGTGGCGCACGCGGCCAGGTGTGCGCCGTCGTACTGGAAGGAGCCGAGAAATGAGCCGCCGCGTCGTGGTGACCGGGCTGGGCGCCGTCTGCGGACTGGGGCTCGACTGGCAGACCATGTGGGAGGGCCTGACCGCGGGCCGGTCGGCGATCCGCGCCTGGCAGCTGCCCGGCGTCGAGGACTTCCCGGTGCGCTACGCGGCGCCGGTCGACGACGCGGGGTTCGCCGCGCGGTACGGCGCCGAGGCGGACCCGGACCGGCCGTTGGAGCGGCGCGCCCGGTTCGGGCTGGCCGCCGCCGCGCAGGCGTTGGCCGACGCCGGGATCGACGGGCCGGGCACGGTGGGCCGGATCGGCACCGCGGTCGGCTCGGGCGTGCCGGAGCGCGACCCCTACGAGCTGCTGCACGCGATCGGCGAGGACGGGCAGCCCGGCTGGCAGACGCTCTTCGGGCGGCGCGACCGGCTGGACCGGGCCAGCGGGCTGTTCTGCACCAACGACGCGCTGGCGGCCGGGATCGCGGCGCGGCACCGGCTGCGCGGGCCGGCGCTGAACTTCTCCACCGCCTGTGCCGGGGCCACCCACGCCGTCGGCCACGGCTTTCGGATGATCCGGCGCGGGGAGGTGGACGCGATGGTGGTGGGCGGCGCCGACTCGGTGCTGAACCTGCCGACCATGACCGGGCTGCACCTGTTGGGCGCGCCGTCCACGTCCGAGCTGTTCGGGGACCGGCTGTGCCGGGCCTTCGACCGGGACCGCAGCGGGCTGGTGGCCGCCGAGGGCGCGGCCATGGTGGTGCTGGAGAGCGAGGAGAGCGCCCGGCGGCGGGGCGCCACGATCTACGCCGAACTGGCCGGTTTCGGCAGCTCGTTGGACGCCTACCAGGTCACCGCCCCGCACCCGGAGGGGCACGGCGCGGCGCTGGCGATGAGCCGGGCGCTGGCGGACGGCCAGGTGGCGCCGGACGCGGTGGACTCCATCAACGCGCACGGCACCTCCACCCCCCTGAACGACCCGATCGAGACCCGGGCGATCAAGGACGTGTTCGCGGCCGGCGCGCACTACCGGAAGCTGGCGGTCACCGCCAACAAGACGATGCTCGGGCACCTGATCGCCGCCGCCGGCGCCCCCGAGCTGATCGCCACCGTGCTGTCCGTGCGGGACGGCATCGTGCCGCCGACGCTGAATCTGGAGAACCCGGATCCGGCCTGCGACCTGGACTACGTGCCGGAGAAGGCGCGGTACCAGGAGGTGTCGGTGGCTGTGAGCAATTCCTTCGGCTTCGGCGGACTCAACGCCAGTCTGGTGGTGCGTGGTTATGAGCACTGACATCGCTTCCCGCGGAGACGACGCCGGGCTCGCGCCGGCGTCCGACCCGTCCTTCGACCCCGACGCGGTCGTCGTCACCGGCATCGGTGCCGTGCTGCCCACCGGCCGCGGGCCCGAGGCCCTGTGGACGGCCTGGCGCGAGGCGCGGCCGGCGCTCACGCCCTACCAGGACCCCTACGTCCGGACGAAGAAGATCACCCACTTCGGGCACGTCCCGGCCGACCTCCAGCAGCTCAGCCGGGACAGCGTCCCCCACAAGCTGCGGAAGTTCGGCACCGGGTTCACCTTCGACGCGGTGCTGGCCGCCGAGGACGCCATGCGGCAGGCCGGCGAGAGCTGGCAGGCCATCCCCGAGGAGCGGCGCGGGCTCTACGTCGCCCAGGACGACTCCACCGAACTGAGCGTGGCCGCCTTCCACAAGGCGCTCGACCGGGCCCGTACCGACACCTCGCCGCAGGTCGGCGCGGACCTCACCCGGGTGGTGGCGGAGGCGTTCGGCAACGCCGCGACGTTCAACCCGTTCACCGTCATCCGGGCGCTGAACAACAACACCCTGGCGCTGGTCAGCATCGCCCAGCGGTTCCGCGGCGACTGCGCGGCGTTCGTCCAGGACGCCGGCGCCGCGCTGGGCGCCCTCCAGCGGGCCGCGTTCAGCCTCCGCCAGGGCGACTGCGACACCGCGCTGGTCGTCGGCGCCGGCAGCTACAACGAGCCGCTGAAGCTGGCGGCGCAGTACCGCGCCGGCAACCTCACCGCCGGCGACCACGACGCGGCCCCGCTGCGCAGCTTCGACGCCGGCCGGGACGGCACGGTGCTGGCCGAGGGCGCGGTGGCGCTGGTCCTGGAGCGGGCCGGGGACGCCGCGGCGCGCGGGGCCCGCCCGCTGGTGGAGGTGCTGGGCGCGGCGCTGCGGCCCGCGGTGGACAGCGGCGTCGGCCCGGCCGCGCTGGCCGAGAGCGCCCGTGGCCTGATGGCCGCGCACGGGGTGATGCCGGACTCCCTCGGCGCCGTGCTGGCCGACGGCAAGGGCACCGTCCACCACGACGCCGCCGAGGCCGAGCTGCTGCGCGCGCTGCTGAAGGACAGCGGCGTCCCGGTCAGCTCCGTGCGGCCGGTCGTGGGCACCCTGGGGGCCGCCGGGCCGCTGGCCGAACTGGCGCTGGCGCCCAGCCTGTTCGCCGCCGGGGAGCTGCCGCCGATCGCGCACCTGGCGACCCCGCCGGACGACGGCACCGACTTCGTCACCGGGACGGCCCGCAAGCGGCGGATCGACTCCGTCCTCAGCCTGCACAGCAGTTTCAACGGGTTCGCCGGAGCACTGCTCGCCAAGCGGCCGCACCTCGTCTAGGAGACCACCAGCCAATGTCAGCTACCTCAGCGTTCACCGAGTTCGTACAGCCCCAGATGGGCCGGGTGTTCACCGCCCTGGGGCTGGACGTGGAGTACGAGCGGGCCGAGGGCAACACCCTCTACCACCGCGACGACCAGGGCGAGCTGGTGCCGGTCCTGGACCTGATGGGCGGCTACGGCTCGCTGATCCTCGGCCACAACCACCCGGAGATCGTCGCGCACGCCAAGGAGCTGCTGGACCAGAACCGGGCGGTGCACGCCCAGTTCTCGCTGCGCGGCGAGGCCGGCCGGCTCGGCGCCGCGCTCAGCGACGTGGTCCGCCGGGAGACCGGCATCAAGGAGCCGTACCTGGCCACCTTCGGCAACAGCGGCGCCGAGGCCGTCGAGGCGGCCGTCAAACACGCCGAGCTGGTCCGGGTGACGAAGGCGGCGGCGCTCGCCGAGGAGATCGCGGCCCACCTCCAGGCGGCCCGGGACGCGGTCCGCGGCGGCACGGCCACCGTCGACCCGGACGCCCACCAACTGCCCGCCCTCCAGGGGCAGGCCGCCCCGGCCGCCGGCATCGAGGGGCTGCTGGCCGCGATCGGCGCGCACAACGCGGCGGTGCTGGCCACCAAGCCGCTCTTCCTGGCGCTGGAGCGGTCCTTCCACGGCAAGCTCGTCGGCAGCGTCCAGCTCACCTACAACGCAGGCTTCCGCGCGCCGTTCCAGAACCTGGGCACGCGGGTCCGCTTCGTCCCCATGGACCGGCCGGAGCTGCTGGACCGGATCGCCGAGGACGAGCGGGTGGTGCTGCTCGACACCGAGCTGGCCGACGGCCGGGTGCGGGTCGTCGAACGGGACTTCCCCGCCATCACCGCCTTCATGGTCGAGCCCGTGCAGGGCGAGGGCGGCATCCACGCGCTCACCGCCGAACAGGGCCGCGCCATCCGGCTGTTCTGCAACAAGGTCGGCACCGCGCTGATCATCGACGAGGTGCAGAGCGGCATGGGCCGCTGCGGCGCCTTCCTGGCCAGCTCGCTGATCGGGCTGCGCGGCGACTACTACACGCTGTCCAAGTCGCTGGGCGGCGGACTGGCCAAGGTCTCCGCGATGCTGGTCCGCCGGTCGCTGTACCAGGGCGAGTTCGACCTGATCCACAGCTCGACGTTCGCCATGGACGACTTCTCCTCGTCCGTCGCCCGCAAGGTCGTCGAGATGCTGGAGGCCGACGACGGACGGGTGTACCGCCAGGTCACCGAGCGCGGCGAGCGGCTGGTGGAGATGCTGGCCGACCTCAAGTCGGCCTACCCGGACGTCATCGAGGAGATCCGCGGCAAGGGCCTGTTCGTCGGCGTCCAACTGCGCGACCAGGGCGAGGCCCGCTCCATGGTGCTGCGCGGCAGCGCCTACACCGGTGCGCTGGGCTATCTGCTCTCCGGCTACCTGCTGCGCCAGGAGCGGATCCGGATCGCGCCGACCGGCAGTGCCGGCAACGTGCTGCGCATCCAGCCGTCCGCGCACCTCACCGACGAGGAGATCGAGCGGCTGCGCGGTGCGCTGGACCGGCTCTGCCGCATCCTGCGCTACGAGGACACCCTGCACCTGGTCCACCCGGCCAGCGACCGGACGATCCCCAAGCCGCGGGCGGAGATCCGCGACTTCCGCGGCGCCGTCGAGGGCTACGAGCAGGGCGCGCCGCGCCCGGTGACCGGCCCGGTCCGCAAGGTGGCGTTCATCAACCACCTGATCACCCCGGCGCATCTGCGGCAGGTGGACCCGGCGCTGGCCGACTTCGACGACGCCGCGCTGCGCTCGTTCGTCCTCGGTATGGACCCGGTGAAGAAGGCCGCGCCCTACCCGGGCGTGCGGATCGACTCGCCGCTGGGCAGCGCCGTGGAGTTCGCGCTCTACCCGCTGATGGTGGGCTCCGAGCAGATGGGCGGCTACCTGGCGTCCGGGGACGTCGCCGGGATCCGGGCGGACGTCGAGGAGCGGGTGCGGGCGGCCCGCGAGGACGGCTGCGAGGTCGCCGGGCTCGGCATGTACACCTCGATCGTCACCCACAACTGCACCTCCCTGAACGTCCCCGGCATCGCGCTGACCTCCGGGAACGCGCTGACCGTCGCGATGGGCGTACGGGCCATGGAGCGCGGCGCGCGTGACCGCGGCTTCGCGGTCGCCGACGCCACCCTGGCGGTGGTCGGCGCGGCCGGCAACATCGCGTCCGTCTACAGCCAGCTGTTCGCCGAGAAGCTGGAGCGGATCGTGCTGGTGGGCAGCCGGAGGGACGGCTCGGCGCGTCGGCTGCGCGGCACCGTGCACGGCATCTACCAGGAGGTCTGGGCGCGGATCGCGGCCGGCGGCGAACTGACCGGCATCCCGGCCCGGCTCGCCGAGGAGCCGCTGATCACCAAGTGGCTGGCCGACGGACCGTCCCCCGAGGGCGCGGACGACGCCGAGCGCGGCAAGGCGATCGCCGCCCACCTGGAGGAGCGGTACGGGCAGGACCCGTTCCTGACCGTCACCCAGGACACCGACGCGCTCCGCGAGGCGCAGCTGGTGCTGTGCGCCTCCAACAGCCCCGAGCCGTTCCTGACCGGGGAGCACTTCGCGCCCGACGCGGTGGTCTGCGACATCGCGGTCCCCAACAACGCGGTGCCGGACCTGACCGTCCGGCGCCCGGACCTGGCGTACATGCTCGGCGGCATCGTCGCGACCCCCAACGGCGAGAGCCTGCACCCCTCGGCGCGGGCCTTCCTGGAGGCCGGCCAGCTCTTCGCCTGCATGGCGGAGACCGCGCTGATGGGCCTGGCCGGCATCGACCGGCACTACTCCTACGGGAACATCAGCCGCCAGCAGGTCCTCGACATCGCCGCGCTGGCCGACGCGCACGGGCTGCGGCTCGCCGACTACAAGAGCGCGCACTCGGTGTGAGCCTCCCCCCCAGCTCACGCTGGGGGGACCCCCGGGCGCCGCACGTGACCCGTCGCAGGCATCCACCGCGTGCGGCGCCCGGTCCCCACGCCGCATTTCCCCACCGAACCCGAGAGGACGACAGCGTCATGGAATTCGCAGGCCAGGTGGCACTGGTGACCGGCGGCAGCCGGGGCATCGGCCGCGCCATCGCCGTCAAACTGGCGGAGGAGGGGTGCGACATCGCCCTCAACTACCGCAGCGCGACAGCCGAGGCGGAACAGGTCGCCGAGCAGATCGCGAAGCTGGGCCGCAAGGTCGAGCTGTTCCAGGGGGACATCGCCGACCCCGAGGTGCCCCACACGGTGGTCTCCGGCGTCCGCTCCTCCTTCGGGCGGATCGACGTCCTGGTGAACAACGCCGGGATCACCCGCGACGAACTGCTGGTCAATCAGGGCCTCGCCGACATCGAGGACGTGCTGCGCACCAACCTCGTCGGCCCGATGCTCACCGTCCGGGCGGCGGCGCCCGCGATGCTGCGCCAGCGCTACGGCCGGATCGTCAACCTCTCCTCGTCCGCCGCCTCCAAGCCGGGCCGCGGGCAGTCCAACTACGCGGCGGCCAAGGGCGGTCTGGAGTCCTTCACCAAGGCGATGGCGGTGGAGCTGGCCTCCCGGAACATCCTCGTCAACGCGGTCGCCCCGGGCGTGATCAACACCGACATGACCGACACCATCCGCGCCCATGGCGAGGACGAGATCATGAGCCGGCTGCTGCTGAAGAAGTACGCCGAACCCGAGACGATCGCCGACGCCGTGGCGTACCTCGCCAGCCCGCGCAACACCTACACCACGGGCGAGGTACTGCACGTCGACGGCGGCCTGAAGATGGCGTGAGGGAGCGGACATGACCGAACCGGACACCTCCGTCGCCGCCCCGGCACCGGGCGAACTGGCCGGCCGGACCGCGGTGGTCACCGGCGCCGCCCAGGGCATCGGCCGCGAAGTGGCGCTGCTGCTGGCCGAGTCCGGCGCCGCCCACCTGATCCTGCTCGACCGGGACGCCGCCCCACTGGACACCGTAGCCAAGGAGGTGCGCGACCTCGGCGCGCAGGCCACCGCGCTCGCCGTGGACCTGCGCGACCGGGCGGCGGTCCGCACCGGGCTGCGCACCGCGCTGCGCGCCGCCGGGCAGCTGCACATCCTGGTCAACAACGCCGGCGTCGCCGACGAGAACGGCCCGGACGACGAGGACACCTGGCTGCGGGTGCTCGACATCAACCTGCACGGCACCTTCGCGGTCACCGCCGCCTGCCTGGAGTACCTCGTCGACAAGGGCCGGATCGTCAACGTCTCCTCGATCCTCGGCAAGGCCGGCAAGATGCGGAACACCGCCTACTGCGCCTCCAAGCACGGCCTGATCGGCTACACCAAGGGCCTCGCCCTGGACCTGGCGTCCCGCGGCATCACCGTCAACGCCGTGCTGCCGGGCTGGATCGACACCCCGATGCTGCGCCGCGAGATCGCCGCCTCCGCCGCGGAGATCGGCGCCGACCCGGCCCGGATGCTGCGCCAGGCGCGCAAGTCCGTCCCGCTGCGGCGGCTGGTCGAGGCGCGGGAGGCCGCCGAACTCATCGGCTTCCTGGCGTCCGACCGGGCGGCCGCCATCACGGCGCAGTCCCTCACCGTCGACGGGGGCTACACCCGTGGGATGTGACACCGGGACGGTCGCCCTGCCCCGGCCGCGGCCGGCGCCCGCCGCGGACCCGTGGCTGCGGCGGCTGCGCCCGGGGCCGGCGCACCCCGCGGCCGGCGCCGCCCGGGTCGTCTGCTTCCCGCACGCGGGCGGCGGCGCCGGCACCTACCGGCCGCTGGCCACCGCCGTCGCCGCCCGCACCGTCGGCGACCGCCCCCACGAGGTGCTGGCGGTCCAGTACCCGGGGCGGAACGACCGGATCCGGGAGGCCCGCGTCGAGGACCTGCGGACGCTGGCGGCCGGCGCCCACCGGGAGGTCGCGGCGCTGGCCGACCGCCCGCTGGTCCTGTTGGGCCACAGCATGGGCGCCCTGGTGGCCTACGAGGTGGCCCGCCTCCTGGAACGCGACGGGACCGGCCCGGCGCACCTGGTCGTCTCCGGCGCCTGGGCGCCCTCCCGGGTGCGCGGCGGCACGGTCCACCTCAGGGACGACGACGGGCTGATCGACGAGATCCGGCGCACCCGGGGCACCGACCCACGGCTGCTGGACAACCGGGACGTGCTGGCCATGGCGCTGCCCGTGGTCCGCAGCGACTACAAGGCCGTGGAGACCTACCGGCACCGGCCCGGCCCGGCGCTGGCCACCCCGGTCACCGCGCTGACCGGCGACCGCGACCCGCTGGTCACCGTCGAGGAGGCGGCGGCCTGGGCGGAGCACACCGCCGGCGGCTTCCGGCTGCGGGTCTTCCCCGGCGGCGACCACTTCTACCTCACCGGGCACTGGCCGGAGTTGGCGGACCACCTGGTCACCGCCCCGCCGCGCCCGTCAGGCCGGTGCGAAGTCCTGCGGCCAGCGGGCGCGGGCCTGCTCGCGTGAGCGCATGGTGGCCAACGTCAGCAGGCCGCGCTCCCGCCCCGTTTGAAGCAGGCCCGGCAGGGCGGGCAGCGGGGCGAGCGCGGCGATGTCGTCCAGGACGAGGGTGAGTGGTGGGTCGAGCCGACCGGCGGATGACCGTTCGGCCATGCGGCGGCCGTGCTCGACCACGTGCGAGAGGAGTGCGGTGAGCAGCGGCATCGCACCCGGGTCGGTGCGCGGGTCCTCGATGGACTCGCCCACCAGGTACAGCGTTCCCCCCTCGGCGATGAATGATTCGAGGACGAGCGCATCGGCTCGCAGCGGATTGCTGGCGTCACGGATGTGCACCGAGGACAGTGCGGCCAGCGCCCGGCCGAGCAACTCCTTGGCCAGTTCCCGGCGTTCGGCGTGCGCGGTGAGCACCGACTCCAGCTCGCCGGCCTGCCCGGCGGACGCCCCGGCGTGGGTGCGCAGGATGCGGACCGGCTCCTGGGCGCCGCCCGCGGCGTGCGCCCAGCGGTGCAGCTGACGGAACGGGCGGTCGTCCAGCGCGGCGGCGTGCAGCCAGCAGCGCAGCAGGGTCTGTGCGGCGTCCGCGACGGCCGAGTCCAGCGCGCTGGCCGGGCGGACCGGGGCCAGCAGCGCGACGGCTCGGGCCGCCGCGGTGCCGATGTCCTCGCAGCCCGCGGTGGGCGACCAGCGCAGCCGGGCCGGGGTGTCCAGGAGGTGCGTGGGGTCGTAGGCCAGCAGCGGGCCCAGCTTGGCGCGGGCGTCCTTGGTCTCGGCCCACAGGGCGGGATCGGTGGTGGCGAGCACCAGCGGGCCGGGCGCGGCGGTGGCGGCGGCCAGCGCCGCGGCGCGGGCGGCGGCCCGGTCGCGGCCGAACTGGACGCGTGGAAGGGCCGATTCGGGCTCCGAGAACGGTTCCGGCGGGGGCGGGGCGGCGGTGCCGCGCTGCTCGGGGAGCGGGCCGGGGACCGGCAGCGGTGCCGGGGCCGGCGTCTGCGGGACGGCGGGCGCCACCCCGGACCCGGGGGCCGCCGGGCCCGTCACGGGCGGCGAGGGGGGCCGTGGAGCGGCTTGTGGGGCGGTCGGCGCGGCCGTCTCGGCCACCGCGGGGGCGCCCGTCCGGCCGGCCCCCGCCCGCGCGCGCCGCTCGGCCCGCCGCGTCGCCCGCACGGCCCGGTACCGCGTCACCGTCCCCAACACGAAGATCGACAGCACCAGCAGCACCATCAGCTCGCCGACGAACAGCCCCCAGAACAGGCCGTAGCCCGACAGCTGCTCCTTCGGGGCGTCCGGCCAGGCCGCCGCGATGTCGTGCGGCGCGCCGATCAAGTGCCGCAGCGCCAGCGGCGTACCGGTGTACGTCACCCCCGACGGCCAGCCGCCGTGCGCGAGCAGCCCGGCCAGCCCGGTCGCCGTCCACACCACCAGGGTCAAGCCCAGCAGGAAGCCGATCAGCCCCACCAGCAGGGCGTCGGGGACGCCCCGGTTCCTGGGCCGCCCGCCCGGTCGGCCGGCCGCGCCGTCGTGGCCACCGTCGTAGCCGCGGCCGTCCCGCGGGCGGTAGCCGGCGCCTGCGCCTGCGCCCTCATCGTCATATCCGCGCGTCACGCCACCGTCTCGCTCGACTCGTCCCGCAACTGCCGTTCCATCGCGATGGCCTCGGCGCGCGCCTCGGCCTCGGCGTCCGCCGCCAGCGCCAGCGCGCGCGCCTCGTCCGTCGGCAGGGAGGCCGACTCGGTCATCGCCCGGTCGGTGTAGACCAGCGGCCGTTCGGCCTCGGTGATGAGGTGCTTGACGACCTGCACATTGCCGTTGACGTCCCAGACGGCGATACCGGGGGTCAGGGTCGGGATGATCTCCACCGCCCAGCGCGGCAGCCCGAGCACCCGCCCGGTGGCCCGCGCCTCGTCGGCCTTCTGGGCGTAGATGGTCCGGGTGGACGCCATCTTCAGGATCGCCGCGGCCTCCCGCGCCGCCGCGCCGTCCACCACGTCGCTGAGGTGGTGGACGACGGCCACGAAGGACAGGCCCAGCCGGCGACCGAACTTCAGCAGCCGCTGGAAGAGCTGGGCCACGAACGGCGAGTTGATGATGTGCCAGGCTTCCTCGACCAGGAAGATCCGCTTCTTGCGGTCGGGCCGGATCCAGGTGTGCTCCAGCCACACCCCCACGATCGCCATCAGGATCGGCATCGCGATGGAGTTCCGGTCGATGTGCGAGAGGTCGAAGACGATCAGCGGCGCGTCCAGGTCGATGCCGGCCGTGGTCGGGCCGTCGAACATCCCGCGCAGGTCGCCGTCGACCAGCCGGTCCAGCACCAGCGCCACGTCCAGGCCCCAGGCGCGGACGTCGTCTATGTCGACGTTCATCGCCTCCGCGGACGCCGGCTCGGGGTGCCGCAGCTGCTCGACGATGTCGGACAGCACCGGCTGCCGGCTGCGGGACAGGCCGTCCGTGCCGTCCTCGTAGGTGCTCAGCACCGCCGCGTGCGCCACCTTCAGGGCGAAGCCGGCGCGTTCGTCCAGACCGTGCCCCATGGCGACCTCGATGATCGTCCGGAGCAGGGCCAGCTGACCGGTGGTGGTGATCGAGGGGTCGAGCGGGTTGAGGCGGATGCCGCCGTTGAGGGCGGCGGTCGGGTCCAGGCGGATGGGCGTTATCCCCAGCTGCTGGGCGATGAGGTTCCACTCGCCGACGCCGTCCTCGCCCTGCGCGTCCAGCACCACGACCTGCCGGTCGCGGAACCGCAGCTGCCGCAGCACGTAGGTCTTCTCCAGCGCGGACTTGCCGTTGCCGGACTCGCCGAGCACCAGCCAGTGCGGCGCCGGCAGCTGCTGCCCGTACAGCTGGAAGGGGTCGTAGATGTACCCCTTGCCGGAGTACACCTCGCGCCCGATGATCACGCCCGAGTCGCCGAGCCCGGGAGCCGCCGTCGGCAGGTAGACCGCCTGCGCCTGACCGGTGGAGGTGCGTACGGGCAGCCGTGTCGTCTCCACCTTCCCGTACAGGAAGCTGGTGAAGGCTTCGGTGAGGGCACCGAGCGGGTCGAACATGGCCATGACGTACGCGCCTCCCAGGGCTTCAGCGGCGTTGGCGGCGTTAGCGGCGGATACCGGTCGCGAACGGCAGGGTGTTCACGAACGCCCGATGGTGTTCACGGTCGCACCACTCCAGCTTGAGGTAGGACTTGCCCGCCGAGGCGCGGATGGTCCGCTTGTCGCGGGCCAGCGCCTCGGGCGACCGGGACGAGACGGTGAGGTAGCCGACGAGGTTGACGCCGGCCGCGCCGGACGCCAGGTCCTCGCCGCGCTGGTCCACCCGGCCGTGGTGCGCCACGTCCCGCGGGTCCACCACCCGGTTCATCTTCGCCGCGCGACTGGCCTCCGCGTCGTCGTTGGTCTTCTCCGTCAGCATCCGCTCGATGGCCACCTCGGTGGGCTCCAGATCCATGCAGACCGCGACCGTCCGGATCACGTCCGGGGTGTGCACGAGCAGCGGCGCGAGGAAGTTGACGCCCACCGGGGTCAGCGGCCACTCCTTGATCCACGCGGTGGAGTGGCACCACGGCGCCCGCGTCGAGGACTCCCGGGTCTTGGCCTGGAGGTACGTCGGCTCGGTCGCGTCCAGCTCGGCCGGCCAGGCGTTGCGCCTGCTCATCGCCTGGATGTGGTCGATCGGGTGGTCCGGGTCGTACATGGAGTGCACCAGGGACGCCAGGCGCGCCTGCCCGAGCGGCTGGCGCACCCGGATGTCGGCCTCCGTCAACCGGGCGCAGATGTCGGTCAGCTCACGGGCCATCACCACCGCCAGCCCGGCGTCCCGGTCCAGCTTCCGGCGCAGCAGCCCGCCGCGCTGGGCGGCCGCGGCGCGGGCCATGGTGACCGCCTCGGCGGCCAGTTCCCGGTTGTAGTGCATGCACGCGACCAGATAGGCCCGGTGCTGCTCGGACGACGTGGACACCATCGACTGCAACTGGTCGTAGGACTCCTGCAGCCACCGCGGGGAGTCGACGTCGCCCCGCTGGGTGACGTCCTTGGCGTGCGCGTCCGGGTCGGCGGGCAGCGTGCGCGCCAGCATCTGCAGCCGCGTCACGAAGCCGTCCCCGTTGGCGACGTGCTTCAGCAGCGTGCCGAACCGGTCGACCAGCGCCTCCTGGTCCTCGCTGTCCCGCAGGCCGACGCCCGGCCCCTCGATCTCGATCGCCGCGGTCACCGTCCGCCGGTCGGCGTGCAGCAGCACCGCGATCTCGTCCGGCCCGAACGGCGCCGACAGCCAACTGATCCGCCCGATCCCGGGCGGCGGCCCGATCTCCACTTCCCTCCCGTCCAGCCGTACCCCGGCTTCCATGGCCCCGGAGCGGTACACCGCCCCTCCCTTGCGCACCGTACGCCGGAAACTCCGCCGGACCTCGAACCACTTGTAGTACGTACGCCCCTTGTAGGGCACGTAGACCACGGCCAGCCCCAGCATCGGGAACCCCGTCAGCGAGGCGATCCGCAGCGGCAGCGACGGCACCAGCAGCCCGCACACCATCCCGAGGAACGCGCCGACGATGATCAGCGTGATCTCGCCGGTCTCCCGGTTCTTGCCGACGACGGCATTGGGCCGGGCACGGCCGATCAGATACGTGCGCCGCGGCGCGATCGGCTGGGACGGCGTGCTCAACGCCCCTCACCTCCAGGAGTCTTGCCGGTGCGGGGGCCGCCGGTGCCGGGGTTGGTCCGCGGTGCCGGCGCCGCCGGGGTCGCACGGGAGCCGTGCGCGGCGACGCCGCCGGAGACCGCGTCGGCCGGCCGGGACTGCCCGCCCTGCGCCGCGCCGCCGCCGTCCCCGCCCGACCGGCGGGCGCTGTGCGTCTTGATGCCCTGCGAGACCAGCGCCGCGGGCGACGAGATCATGGCGGCCGCCTGACTGCCGTCGGTGGCCCGTCCCTTGCTCGACCGCGCCGAGACCATCTCGTCGCCGAAGCCCGGCACGAAGCGGTAGATCACCGCACTCGCGAAGATCGCCAGGATGATGATGGCCAGCCCGGACACCACGGCCGAGAAGGCGTTCGGCCCCTTGTCCCCGGAGAGCGCGCCGGCGATCCCCAGCACGATCACGATCACCGGCTTCACCATGATCACCGCGATCATGATGCCGGCCCAGCGGCGGACGTGGCCCCACATGTTCTTGTCGACCAGCCCGGCGTACACCACCGTCCCCAGCAGCGCCCCGACGTACAGCAGCGCGGCCCGGATCACCAGCTCCAGCCACAGCACACCGGCGGCCAGCACGGACACCAGCGACACCACGATCAGCATGATCGGGCCGCCGCCGATGTCCGTCCCCTTGGTCAGCGCCTGCGAGAACGCCCCGAAGAACGTGTCGGTCTGCGCCCCCGTCCCCTTCGCGATGATCTCGGTGACCCCGTCGGTCGCCGACACCACCGTGTACAGGATCAACGGCGTGAACGCGGACGCCAGCACCGTCAGCCAGAGGAACCCGACCGCCTCGCTGATCGCCTCGGTCAGCCGCACGCCCCGCACGGCCCGCTTGGCGACGGCCAGCAGCCACAGCACCAGCGTGAGCACCGTGGACGCGGCGAAGACCACCGCGTACTGCCGCAGGAACGCCGCATTCGTGAAGTCCACCTGAGAGGTCGCCTTCACGGCCCCCGACAATTTATCGACAATCCACGCGGCCGCTTTGCCACATCCCTGCGCAAGCGAACCGAGGGGGTCGAGGGGGTTGTTGTCGAGGGGGTTGCTCGGTAGCTTCGGCGCGCCGGTGCCGGCCGTGTCGCCGGTCTGGCAGAACTGCTTCTGCGCGCCGGGGACGAGGTCGCAGGCGTCACCGGAGGGCTTGGGGCTCGGGTCGGCGAAGGCGCGGGTGGCGAAGAGGACCAGTGAGGTTTGCACTGCCGTCACCACGGACACGCGGGACAGGGCGCGGCGGCCGAGCGGACTACCGGGCATAGGTGAAACCTCCGTACCCTGCGACCGCTCCCGCGATCTCCTTCGCCCCGGACGCGGGAACGTCACCGCTGACCGGCGCCGGACCGTTCTTCTGCGCGTAGCTCAGCGTCTTCCAGTCGGTGCCGGTCCACGTCAGCTTCATGGTGAAGGTCAGCCAGTCCGTGGTGACCGGCTTGGTGGAGCCCTCGCCGGCCAGGCCGAGCAGGCCGGTGCACCACACCTCGACGGTCGCCTCGGTGGGCGAGAAGGCCGTGGCCTTGGTGCCGACCGGGATGGTGCGGTTGACGAAGGTCATCCCGGCCGGGGCGGTGCCGTCGGGCTTCAGCCCCGCGTTCTTGAAGAACGCCGGCGAGTACGCGCTGTCGAGCTTGCTCTGGAGGGCGGCCACGGCCGACGGTGCCATGACCGTGCTGACGATCTGGTGCCGCTGGTCGCGGTTGAACATGGTGCTGGAGCCCAGCGCCACCACGTAATTGGCCGCCGCCGACTGCGCCCCCTGTTCCGTCTGCGGGAAGCCCGAGGCGATGCCGCCGGTCTTGCCGGTGACCGGCTTGGTGCCGGTGGGGGCGGTCGGTCGGGCCGCGGCCTGGTCCTTGGTGGAGGCGCCGGTGCCGGTGCCGGCGCCGCTCTCGTCGTTGCCGCTGCCGCCGCGGTTGGCGAAGGCGATGGCCGCGATCAGCAGGACGACCACGCCGACGACCGTGATGAGGTTGCGGCTGGAGAGGCCGGACCGGGCGCGGCGGGGCGCGCCGTAGGTGTCGCTCTCGCCGTCGGGAAGTCTGGTCCGGGTCTGACCCGTGCCGGTGCCACGGCCGTCGCCGTAGCCTCCGTCGTCGCCGATACTCATCGCGCCTGTGCCCCCTCTGCCGCCATCGCCGCTGCCGCCCTCGCCGTTGGTGTGCCGCCTTCATATGACCGTAGCTGCGTGGGCGGCGGCTCGGGTGAAGTGGTACGAGTACATCTCACCGTGACGGTTCCTCAGTTGCTGGGCGGCAGAGGCGAATGGGGGACTCTGGGCGGTTTGTGCCCCTCGTCCGCCGAACGCCCGCCGCGGCCTGCTTGTCTCCGGAACCACCTGTCCCCGCGGCGCGGGCAACCCAATCGGCCCGCTGGTGGCGGGCGTGGTCACGGCGCGGCTCAGGGCCCCTCGGGACGGGGTGAAGGGGCGTCAGCATGGGGCCTCGGGCAGGGGGGTGGGGCATGTCGGGGTACGGGAGGGCACGGGGCGGCGGAGGGAGGTCGGGTGGGGGCGCAGGGGGAGCGGCGCGGGGACGGGCGCGTGCCGACGTGCGCGGTGTGGTGACCGGTGGCGGCGGGCAGGGTTGGAGGTGGGGCCCGTCCCGCCGGGGCGCCCGCGCCGTCCGGCGGCCGGGAGGGCGGGCGCCGGCCCGCGTCGCCCGGCGGCTAGACGGCCATGCCGTAGACGATGGTGAACAGCGTGCCCAGCGAGCCGATGATGAAGACGCCGGTGAGGCCGGCCACGATCAGGCCCTTGCCCTGCTCGGCGCTGAAGGTGTCGCGGAGCGCGGTGGCACCGATGCGCTGCTTGGCGGCGCCCCAGATGGCGATGCCGAGGCAGATCAGGATCGCCACCGCCATGATGACCTGCACCATCACACGGGCCTCGTTGCCCAGGGTGCCGAACGGCCCCCAGTCCGGGGCGATGCCGCCGATGATGGTGGTGATGTCGCCTTTTTCGGCCGCAATGAACATGTGAGAACTCACCGCCCCATTATGGGTAGTTGCCGGGCCGTGCCGTGCGGCACGGACTCAGTCTCTATCTTCGCCGACAAAGACGCCATCAGATGTCGACTTGGCGGCTTTCTTTGACGGATCCGGTGGGGGTGTGGTGTGTGCGGCCCCGTCCGTCGCCCGTCGCCCCCTCCTTGTCTCACCGTGTGTATCACGGGTGATAACGCTGAGCAATGACTGTCGGGGTGGGGCGGGAACGGGGCGAGGGGCGGGGCGGGGGACGGCCCCTGGGCGGTGTGTACTTGAGGGGCGGTGTCGCCAAGGCGCGGTGCGGGACGGTGGCCTGACGCGCCGGAGGGTCGGCCGCGCCGGAGCGTGGGGGCGGCGGATGTGACGGGAATCGCACACCGTTCGAAGCGCCCCGTGCGCTGCTCCGTGCGCCTCGGTGCGGCGGCAGGGCGCGCGGTGGCCGACGAAAGGGCTGTGAACCGGGCCTGAATGGGGGAGGGTTGTGGGGTGCGGAAATTCTGGACGACCGGCGGGCTCGGGGTGGGGCTGTTGCTCCTCCTGGTCGGGCTGCTCGTGATCGGGACGTACGGGGCGGCGGCCGGACTGGCGGGCGCCGCCGGCCGGGCGGTCGGGCTGGCCAAGGGGGCGGTGCCGGCCGCGTACCAGTCGCTGGTCCAGAAGTGGGGGACGCTCTGCCCGGCCATCAACCCGGCGCTGCTGGCGGCCCAGCTCTATCAGGAGAGCGGCTGGAACGCGCATGCGCAGAGCCCCGCGGACGCGCGCGGCATAGCGCAGTTCATCCCGGGGACGTGGGCCACCCACGGCATCGACGGCAACGGCGACGGCAAGAAGGACATCTGGGATCCGGAGGACGCCATTCCGTCGGCCGCCTCGTACGACTGTGAACTGGCCAGTTATGTGAAGGACGCGGCGGGCAACGCCACCGCGAACATGCTCGCGGCGTACAACGCGGGCGCGTACCGGGTCATCCAGTACAACGGCGTCCCGCCCTACCAGGAGACGCAGAACTACGTGAAGACCATCACGACGCTGGCCAAGAGCTTCGAGGCGCCGGTCGGCCCGGTGGCGCCGTCCCGGCAGGCCGCGGCGGCCATCTACTTCGCGCAGGGGAAGCTCGGCACGCCCTATCTGTGGGGCGGCAACGGAACGGCGGACCAGGGCGGGCGGTTCGACTGCTCCGGCCTGACCAAGGCCGCGTACGAGTCGGTGGGCATCGAGCTGCCGCGGGTGGCCAACGACCAGTGGAACGCCGGTGCGCACCCGAAACGGAACGAGCTGCTCCCCGGCGACCTGGTGTTCTTCGCCTACGACCTGAACGACCCGCGGTCCATCCACCACGTGGGCCTCTATGTCGGCGGTGGATACATGATCAACGCGCCCTACACCGGCGCGGTGATCCGGTTCGACAAGATCGACACACCGGACTACATCGGCGCCACCCGCGTGACGTCGGATGGCGCGAAAGCGCTCCCCACCGGGAACGCCGGGTGAACATAAGTCCTGAGCTGCGGCGACGTGTCAAGCTTCGATAACGTCCTGGTGATCATCCCGTGGAGAGTGGAACGACGGGGGTGGGCCGCGCGTTTCCTTGGCGTGGGGACACAGCAGCGCCCGCGGCAGCACGGGCTCGACGGCCACACAGATCGGCAACGGGGGTTGGTAGCACTGGGCGGCGCTCGCAGGGCGCGCGGAAGATAAGGGGCCACGGCAGATGGCTGGACTCGCATTCGAGGGGCCGAACCCCGATGTCGACGTGCTCGACGGCATCAACGGCCTCGCGAAGGACGCCCCGCAGTGGGTGAACCGCGCGATGGAGTTCATCGGTGAGTACGGCATCATCGCCGCCCTCGGAGTGCTGTGTCTGATCGCCTGGTGGGTCGCCCGCCGTCGGCCCGAGCGAGGGCCGGCCGCGATCGCCGGACTGGTCTGGGCGCCGCTGGCCGCCGGGTTGGCGCTGCTGGCCAACATCCCGATCCGCGGGTTCGTCGAGCGCCCCCGGCCGTTCAAGGACCACGCCGGGCTCGCGGTGCTGATCCCCGGCAAGAGCGACTTCTCGTTCGTCAGCGACCACGCCACGCTCACCATGGCCGTCGGCGTCGGCCTGTTCATCGCGCACCGCCGGTTCGGCCTGATCGGGATCGGGCTGGCGCTGCTGGAGGGCTTCTGTCGGGTCTACATGGGCGTGCACTACCCGACGGACGTGATTGGCGGGTTCGCCCTCGGCACGGCCGTCGCGCTGCTGCTGGCGCCGCTCGCGCAGGCGCTGCTGGTGCCGCTGACGACGGCGATCGAGCGGTCGCCGCTGGCCTGGCTGGTCCGGGCCGGGGGCCGGTCGACGGAGCGGGCGGCGGACGGCCGCGACGCCGAGCCCGGCCCGATGATGGCCGCCGAGCCGGCGCTGCGCCACCACGAGCGGGACAAGGACCTGGCGGCCTGAGGCCGTCCGCCGCGGCACGACGGCAGGACGGTGCGACGGCGCGCCGGACGCGCAGGGCGAGGGCCCGGCCCCTGGGGAAGGGGCCGGGCCCTCGGCGTTCCGGGCGCGGGTCGGGGGAGCGTCAGAGGGCCTGGGCGAAGGTGCTGAACAGCCGCTGCGGGTCGTAGGTCTGCTTGACCTTGTCGAGGCGGGCGGCGCCCGCGCCGTAGTAGGCCGACTTCCAGTCGGACAGGCCGGGGTCGGTGTAGTTCTGGTACGCCGCGCCCGAGGAGTGGCGGCGCATCGCGCCGTGGAAGGCGTCCAGCCAGGCGGTGCGGGTGGCGCCGGAGCCGCCGGCCGGCCAGGACGCCAGGTACTGGGCGAGGAAGCGGGACCGGCGGTGGACGAAGGCGGTGTCGCCGGTGCCCACGCGGTTGATCGCGCCGCCCAGCGCGGTCAGCGCGACGTTGCCGGTGACGCCCTTGCGGCCGCCGCTCTCGATCTGCGCCAGCAGGGTCTGGATGCCCGCCGCGGACAGCGAGCGGTCGAAGAAGTGCGAGCGGGCGGCGTAGGTCTCCCGGCCCAGCTTTCCGTCCCCGGTGTGGCCGGGGAGCGTGCCCGGCATGTGGCACTGCGCGGTGGACTTGGAGGAGCAGCCCGCGTACGCCTCCATCGCGTCCAGGTAGCCGATCGGGGTGAGGCTGACGCGGGTGGCGGGGCCGGGGCCGCCGGGCTGGTCGGCGAGCTTGTCCACGGCGTTCTGCAGGTCGCGGTAGCCGCCGAGGGAGAAGGCCGCGACGGAGACGGCCGGGGTGCCGCCGGGGCGGGCGTCGAAGTGGGCGGCGGACCATATCTCGTCGGCCTGGTCCGGGCCCCACTTCTGCCAGGAGCCCAGCACCGCCGCGGCCTTCGCCCACGGCCAGGTCATGTACGCCATCACCGCGCGGGGCGCCGGGTGGGTGCGGAAGCGGAGCTCGGTGACCACGCCGAAGTTGCCGTTGCCGGCGCCGCGCAGCGCCCAGAAGAGGTCGGGGTGGTGGTCCTGGTCGCAGTCGACGGTCTTGCCGTCGGCCGTGACGACGGTCGCGCCGACCAGGCTGTCGCAGGTCAGGCCGTACGCGCGGGAGACCACGCCGTGGCCGCCGCCGAGCGTCAGCCCGGATATGCCGACGGTGGGGCAGGAGCCGCCGGGGACCGTGACGCCGTGCGGGGCGAGTCCCTCGTAGACGTCGATGAGCTTGGCGCCGGCGCCGATCCGGGTGGTCCCGCCGGACGGCGCGCCGACCTTGTTCAGCGCCGAGACGTCGATGACGAGCTTGCCGTCGCCGCTGGAGAAGCCGGCGTAGGAGTGGCCGCCGCTGCGGATGGCGACGGGGGCGTTGTAACGCCGGGCGAAGGCCAGGCACTCGGCGATGTCGCCGGGGTGCTCGACGTAGGCGATGGCGGACGGCTTCAGGTTGTCGAAGCGGGTGTTGTACAGGCGGCGGGCGGAGGCGTAGGCAGCGTCGGTCGTGCGTATCAGGTCGCCGTCCAGGCCCTTGCCGAGCGCGCTCCAGGCGGCCTGGGTGGCGGGGCTCTTGGCGGTGGCCGCGGTGCTCATGGCTCCTGTGGTGGTGCCGGTGGAGGAGGCCGCCGCGGCGGGGCGCCCGCCCGAGCCGCAGCCGGTGGCCCAGGCGAGGGAGGTGGCCGCGATTCCGCCGCCGGCCGTCAGGAGTGTGCGCCGCTTCACTGGGATGAATCCCCCTTGGTTGTCGTACGGTCCGGCCCCGGCCCGCCGGTCGTCCGGCCGGTGGGCGCGGGGCGCTGTGCCGGGACACCGCACCGGGCGGGGTGGGCCGGGCACGCCCCCGTCGTGCCGTGCCGTCCGGTACCCGAGTGAAGTCCGTTGCCGCGTGGTGCCGTTGTGTCCCTCACTACCCAGATGCGGCGCGGGGGGTGGTGGGTTCCCGGAACGGACCGGGTCATTCCACGGGGCGCTCCGGGGCGGCGTCAGGGCCGCTGTGCACGTCCGCCTGGTGGCGCTCGGCGTCGGTGCGTGCCTGGGAGCGGGCGCGGCGGGCCATCCCGGTCCAGCCGCACGCGCAGCGGGCCAGGCAGAACGAGCCGCGCTCGGTGGTGAACGTGCGGTGGGGGGCTTGTTCGGGCACCCGCCCACGCTACGCGCCGCACGGCCCGTTGCGTGACGAGCCCCCGTAACGGTCGTTGAACGGATCGGTCGACGCACCGTCGGAGGAGCGGGGGCGGGACGTCCGACCGTCCCGAGCGGACCGGCCGGCCCAGGCGGTCCCGAACACAGCGGCCGAGGGGGCTCGTACGCATGGTGGTGCAGGACAGACGAGGCGGGACGGTCGCCGCGGCCGTGGCGTGCGGGACGGGGCTGATGGCGGGGCTGCTGGCGACGGCGGGCTGTTCACCGGACGGGGCCGCGGCCGACGACCAGGTGGTGCCGGGGCGGGTGGCGGCCGCGGTGCAGCTGCGGCGCAGCGCCGAGGCGCTGGTCCGGGCGGGGACCGCCAAGCTGCGGACGGCGATGGAGACGGTCAGCGGTGGGACGCGGGTGGCGATCCGGGGCGCCGGCGGCTACGACTTCGCGGCCGCCAGCGGGCAGTTGCGGATGGTGCTGCCGGATCTGAAGGGCAAGCCCAGCGGCGGTCACCAGCCGATCACCGAGATCCTGGCGCCGGGCGCGCTGTTCATGAAGAACCGCGGGGCGGGGGTGCCGGCCGACAAGTGGGTGCGGGTGGACACCGCGACGCTGTCCGACGGGAATCTGGTCACCGGTGGCGCGACCGATCCGCTGGCCGCCGCCGAACTGCTGCGCGGCGCGCGGGAGGTGGCGTACCAGGGGGAGGAGCGGCTGGGCGGTGTGCTGGTGCGGCACTACCGCGGCACGACCGACCTGGCCGTGGCCGCCGGGGTGGCGTCGGCGCGCAGCAGGCCCGCGCTGGTGGCGGCGGAAAAAGGGTTCACCACCGTCGTGGTGCCGTTCGACGCGTATGTGGACACCGCCGGGCGGCTGCGCAAGCTCCGCCAGCGGTTCCGCTTCGCCAACGGTGTGCCGCAGGGGGCGCCGGTGGTCTCCACGACCGAGTTGTACGGGTTCGGCACCAAGGTCGTGGTGCGGCTGCCGGACCGGCGCGACATCTACACCGGGAAGATCGCCTCGGCGTCCTCGTAGGGCGCCCCGGTGGACTCGCGGACCGGAAATGGTCCTTCCGTGCCATGTGCGGGGCGGGCGGCCCTCCCTACGCTGGCGGTAACCACCGCGGCGTGGGAAGGCGCTCGAAGGGAGGAGGTGTCGGACGTGCCCGCCCATCGCCATCCGACCGTTCAGGACCAGGTGGCCCTCGCCGAGATCGACCTCACCGGTGAGTTGATGATCGCGGCGGCGGCCGCGAGCGAGGACCGGCTCAGTACCGACCGGATCGACGAACTGCTGCACGTGGCCGGACCCCCGCGGGGGGACGGGGCCGACCGGGAGGCGCCGGACACGCCCTGACGCGCCCGGCGGACGGTCTCGACCGGCTCCGCGGTCAGCTCCGCAGCATCCGCTCGATGGCCTTGGTCGCCTCCTGGACCTTGGCGTCGATGGCGTCCGGGCCCTTGGCGGCCGCGTCGGCGACGCAGTGCCGCAGGTGCTCCTCCAGCAGTTGCAGGCCGAAGGACTGCAGGCCCTTCGTGCTCGCCGAGACCTGGGTGAGTATGTCGATGCAGTAGACGTCTTCTTCGAGCATGCGCTGGAGGCCGCGGATCTGGCCCTCGATGCGGCGCAGTCGCTTGATGTGCGCGTCCTTTTGCTTGGCGTAGCCGTGGCCGCCGGGTGCCGGACTCTCCGCAGCGGTATCGGTCACAGATCCGGCTCCGAGGCGGGGGTCGGATTCCGACTGGGGGCCGTGGCAGGCCGCGGCGGCTGCGGTGCCGCCGCTGGTGCCCGCGTCCGTGGTCGTCATGGCCATCTCCCGTGGTATTGAGGCGATCCGTATACCCCCGGCGGGTATATCGTACCGAAGTTTGCGGGCACCCGCGGTACCCCGTGCAGAGCATGCTGCCCGATGGGCGACACTGAAGGAATGCCGGTTAGCTGTGGCTGGATGATGCGCCTAGCATCAACTCGACCGAATCCGCTGTACCCCGAGGATTACACGTGCGCTTTCGTCTGACCCCCAGGGAGACGAGCTTCTATGACATGTTCGCGGCGTCCGCCGACAACATCGTCACCGGCTCCAAGCTCCTGATGGAACTGCTCGGGGCGGACGCCTCCGCACGGGCCGAGATCGCCGAACGGATGCGGGCGGCGGAGCACGCGGGGGACGACGCGACGCACGCGATCTTCCACCAGCTGAACTCCTCGTTCATCACGCCGTTCGACCGCGAGGACATCTACGCCCTCGCCTCGTCGCTCGACGACATCATGGACTTCATGGAGGAGGCCGTCGACCTGGTCGTCCTCTACAAGATCGAGGAGCTCCCCAAGGGCATCGAGCAGCAGATCGAGGTGCTGGCGCGGGCGGCCGAACTGACCGCCGAGGCCATGCCGAACCTCCGCACGATGTCGAACCTCACCGAGTACTGGATCGAGGTCAACCGCCTGGAGAACCAGGCCGACCAGATCCACCGCAAGCTGCTCGCGCACCTCTTCAACGGCAAGTACGACGCCATCGAGGTGCTCAAGCTCAAGCAGATCGTGGACATCCTGGAGGAGGCGGCGGACGCCTTCGAGCACGTCGCCAACACCGTCGAGACCATCGCGGTCAAGGAGTCCTGAGCCCTCAGCCATGGACACCTTCGCACTCGTCGTGACCATTGCGGTCGCACTCGGTTTCACCTATACCAACGGCTTCCACGACTCGGCGAACGCGATCGCGACCTCGGTCTCGACGCGGGCCCTGACCCCGCGCGCCGCGCTGGCGATGGCGGCCGTGATGAACCTCGCCGGTGCCTTCCTGGGCAGCGGCGTCGCCAAGACGGTCAGCGAGGGGCTGATCGCGACCCCGCACGGCGACAAGGGGATGGGCATCCTCTTCGCCGCGCTGCTCGGCGCGGTGGTCTGGAACCTCGTCACCTGGTACTTCGGCCTGCCGTCGTCCTCCTCGCACGCGCTGTTCGGCGGCATGGTCGGGGCGGCGCTGGCCGGCGGGACGCAGGTGATCTGGTCCGGCGTGGTCGAGAAGGTCGTCCTGCCGATGTTCATCTCGCCGGTGATCGGGCTGGTGCTCGGCTACCTCGTGATGGTCGTGATCCTGTGGCTGTTCCGGAAGGCCAACCCGCACAAGGCCAAGCGCGGCTTCCGCATAGCGCAGACCGTCTCGGCCGCGGGCATGGCACTCGGGCACGGCCTGCAGGACGCCCAGAAGACCATGGGCATCGTGGTGATGGCCCTGGTCATCGCCGATGTCGAGAAGGCCGACGACGCCATTCCGCTGTGGGTCAAGCTGGCCTGCGCGATCACCATGTCGCTCGGTACCTACGCGGGCGGTTGGCGCATCATGCGGACGCTGGGCCGGCGGATCATCGAGCTGGACCCGCCGCAGGGCTTCGCCGCGGAGACCACGTCCGCCTCGGTGATGTACGTGGCGTCCTTCATGTTCCACGCGCCGATCTCCACCACGCACGTGATCACCGCCTCGATCATGGGCGTGGGCTCGACCAAGCGCCCGCGCGCGGTGCGCTGGGGCGTGGCCAAGAACATCGTGATGGGCTGGTTCATCACCATGCCGGCCGCGGCGCTGGTCGCCGGTCTGGCGTTCTGGCTGATCAAGCTGGCGTTCGGCTGACGGCCGGGAGCCGACACCCGTAGGACGGCGAAAGGGCCCGCCCCCTGATCGAGGGGGCGGGCCCTTCGTCCTGCGGTGGCACCGCCATGCAGCACCGCAGGACACCGGTGGGCGGCCGACGGGAGGCTCGACGGCCTAGCCGAAGCGGCCGGAGATGTAGTCCTCCGTGGCCTGGACCGAGGGGTTGGAGAAGATCCGCTCGGTCTCGTCGATCTCGATGAGCTTGCCGGGCTTGCCGACGGCCGCGAGGTTGAAGAACGCCGTGCGGTCCGAGACGCGCGCGGCCTGCTGCATGTTGTGCGTCACGATGACGATCGTGAAGCGCTCCTTGAGCTCCCCGATCAGGTCCTCGATGGCGAGGGTGGAGATCGGGTCGAGCGCCGAGCAGGGCTCGTCCATCAGCAGCACCTGCGGCTCGACCGCGATGGCGCGGGCGATGCACAGCCGCTGCTGCTGGCCGCCGGACAGGCCCGAGCCGGGCTTGTTCAGGCGGTCCTTGACCTCGTTCCAGAGGTTGGCGCCCTTGAGGGAGCGCTCGACGATGTCCTTCAGCTCGCTCTTGCGGTACTTGCCGTTGAGGCGGAGGCCGGCCGCGACGTTGTCGAAGATCGACATCGTCGGGAACGGGTTGGGGCGCTGGAAGACCATGCCGACGGTGCGGCGGACGGCGACCGGGTCGACGCCGGCGCCGTAGAGGTTCTCGTCGTCCAGCAGCACCTTGCCCTCGACGCGGCCGCCGGGGGTGACCTCGTGCATCCGGTTCAGGGTGCGCAGGAAGGTCGACTTGCCGCAGCCGGAGGGGCCGATGAAGGCGGTCACCGAGCGGGGCTCGACGGTCATGGAGATGTCGTCGATGGCCTTGTGGGCACCGTAGTACGCGTTCAGGCCGCTGACGTCGATTCGCTTGGCCATGGGGATCACTGCTTCTTTCTGTTCGCGGCTCGGTCAGCGGCCGGCTTTGGGGGCCTTCCAGCGGGCGATGCCGCGGGCCACCAGATTGAGGACCATGACGAAGGCGATCAGCACGAGTGCCGCGGCCCAGGCCCGGTCGTAGGAGGCGTCGGAGCCCTGCTGCCACTGCTGGAAGACGTAGAGCGGCAGGGACTGCTGGGCGCCGTCGAAGGGGTTGTTGTTGATCGTCTTGGCGCCCCACACCAGCAGCAGCACCGGGGCGGTCTCGCCGGTGATGCGGGCGATGGCGAGCATCACGCCGGTGGTGATGCCGCCGATCGACGTGGGCAGGACGACCTTGAGGATCGTGCGCCACTTGGGGACGCCGAGGGCCAGGGACGCCTCGCGCAGCTCGTTCGGGACGAGCTTGAGCATCTCCTCGGTGGAGCGGACCACGACCGGCATCATGAGGATCGCCAGGGCCATCGAGCCGGCGAAGCCGGACGGGCCGAAGCCGAGGATCAGGATCCACACGGAGAGGACGAACAGGCCGGCGACGATCGACGGGATGCCGGTCATCACGTCCACGAAGAAGGTGACGACCTTCGCGAGCCTGCCGCGGCCGTACTCGACGAGGTAGATCGCGGTCAGCAGGCCGAGCGGGGCGGCGATCAGGGTCGCCAGGCCGACCTGCTCCAGAGTGCCGATGATCGCGTGGTACACGCCGCCGCCCGGCAGCGCGTCGGGGAGCGTGCCCATCGAGTGGGACAGGAAGTAGCCGTCCAGGACCTTGGTGCCGCGGGCGACGGTCTCCCACAGCAGGGAGGCGAGCGGGACCACGGCGAGCAGGAAGGCGGTCCACACGACGCTGGTGGCCAGCCGGTCCTTGGCCTGGCGGGTGCCCTCGACGGCCGTGGTCAGCAGAAACGTCACGACGACGAAGAGCAGCGCGGCGATCAGGCCCCACTGGACGGTCGAGTCCAGGCCGGCGGCCAGGCCGATGCCGCAGCCGGCGCCGACGGCGACCAGGGCGAGGACCGGCAGGGTCCAGCGGGGCAGCCGGGACTGCTGGAGCGCGAGCGGGGGGCGGGACCCGGCGACCTTGCGGTGGCGGTGGCTGGTGGCGACGGTCATGAGGAGGCCCCCGAGTACTCCTTGCGGCGGGCGATGATCAGCCGTGCGGCGCCGTTGACGAGCAGGGTGATCACGAAGAGGACGAGGCCGGAGGCGATCAGGGCGTCCTGGCCGAAGGTGTCGGCCTCGCTGAACTTGCTGGCGATGTTCTGCGCGAAGGTGCCGCCGCCCGGGTCCAGCAGGCTGGCGCTGATCAGGAAGCTCGGGGAGAGGACCGTGGCGACCGCCATCGTCTCGCCCAGCGCGCGGCCCAGGCCGAGCATGGAGGCGCTGATGACGCCGGAGCGGCCGAAGGGGAGCACCGACATCCGGATGACTTCCCAGCGGGTGGCGCCGAGGGCCAGCGCGGCCTCCTCGTGCATCCGCGGGACCTGGAGGAAGACTTCCCGGCTGACGCTGGTCACGATCGGCAGGATCATGATCGCGAGCAGGATGCCGACGGTGAACAGCGAACGGGCGGCGCCGTTGCCGTAGCTGAAGATCCCGGTCCAGCCGAGGTAGTCGTTCAGCCAGCCGTACAGGCCGCTCAGGTGCGGCACGAGGAAGAGCGCGCCCCACAGGCCGTAGACGATGCTGGGGACGGCGGCGAGCAGGTCGATGACGTAGCCCAGCGGGGAGGCCAGCTTGCGCGGTGCGTAGTGCGAGATGAACAGCGCGATGCCGACCGCGACCGGTACCGCGATGGCCATCGCGATCACCGAGCTGACGACCGTGCCGAAGGCCAGCACCGCGATGCCGAACTTGGGCTCGGTGCCGGTGGCGTTCCAGTCGAGGGTGGTGAAGAAGTTGCTCTTGTCGCCGGATATGGCGAGCACCGAGCGGTAGGTGAGGAAGGCCGCGATGGCGGCCATGATCACCAGGAGGGCGATGCCGGAGCCCCGGGAGAGCCCGAGGAAGATCCGGTCACCCGGGCGGACCGTCCGGCCGGACACCGAGGCGGCGGCCGGTGGCGGTGGCGGTGTTTCGGATAGTGGCGATGTGGAGTAGTCCATGGGTTTCTCCGGTCTGCGGAGCCCTGGGGGGCTCCGGCGCGGCGGTGCACCGGATGGGCGGCGGCCCCGGGGGACCGGGGCCGCCGCCGGCGGGTCAGGAGAGCGTCGCGACGGTCTTGCGGACCTTGTCGGCGATCTCGGTCGGGAGCGGGGCGTAGCCGAGGGCCTTGAGGGCGTCCTGGCCGTCCTTGCTGGAGACGTAGGTGAGGAAGGACTTGGCAGCCGGCAGGGTCTCGGCCTTGTTGCCCTTGTCGCAGGCGATCTCGTAGGTCACCAGGGTGATCGGGTACGCGCCCTCGGCCTTGGTGGCGTAGTTGAGCTTCAGCGCCAGGTCGTTGGCGCCCTGGCCGGCCGGCTGGGCCTCGGAGATCGCCTTGGAGGCGTTGTCGACGGTGGCCTCGACCGGGACCTTGGCGCCGGTGTTGATCTTGACCGTCGGGATCTTGCCGGAGGTGGCGTACGACAGCTCGAAGTAGGAGATCGCGCCGCTGGTCTGCTTGACCTGCGAGGAGACGCCGGCCGAGCCGGACGCCGCCTGGCCGCCGGTGCCCTCCCACTTCTTGCCCGGCTCGTGCTTCCAGGCACCGCCGGAGGCGGCCTTGAGGTACTTGGTGAAGTTGTCGGTGGTGCCCGAGTCGTCGGAGCGGTGGAACGCCTGGATCTTCAGGTCGGGGAGCTTGGCACCCGGGTTGAGCTTCTTGATCGCGGCGTCGTTCCAGTTGGTGATCTGCGAGTCGAAGATCTTCGCCAGGGTCGGCGCGTCGAGCACCAGGTTGTCCACGCCCGGGACGTTGTAGCCGACCGCGATCGGGCCGCCGACCATCGGCAGGTCGATCGCCTGGCCGCCCTTGCAGAGCGCCTTGGACTTGGTGATCTCCTCGGGCTTGAGCGCCGAGTCGGAACCGGCGAACGCGGTCTGGCCCTGGAGGAAGGTGGTGACGCCGGCACCGGAGCCGGTGGGCTGGTAGTTGATCTCGGTGCCCTGGCAGGCGCCCGAGTAGTTCTGCACCCAGACGTCCATGGCGTTCTTCTGCGCCGACGAGCCGGAGGCGAGCAGCTTGCCCTTGCCCTCGCACTTGATGTTGGCCGCCTTGGCGGAGCTGCCGCTGCCGCCACTGCCGCCGCTGGTGTTGTCGGAGCCGCACGCGGTCAGGGCCAGGGCACCGGAGACGGCGAGAGCGCCAACGGCGAGGGCGCGAACCCGGTTCTTGCGCTGAAGCTTCACTGTCGAGAGTTCCTTCCTGGTGCGCGCCGTTTCCTCGGCGTGCGGGTGGTGACGGATGGGGGCGCGGTCGCGTTGCCTGACGGCGCGCGGCACCCTCGGTACGGCCGAAATTAGGCAGATCAGGTGAAGCAGCCGATGGACGGGAGTGAACACACGGTGAACCTCGGCCGTCGGCTGAGTGCGGCGCGGAGTGGGCGCGTGCGGTCGCCGCCGGGGCGTGTGCGGTCCGCGGGCGCGGTCGCGGAACGGCGCCGTGGAGCGCCCGGTTCCGCTGGGCGGCGCCGCCCGGAGCGCTGTATTCCGTTCGGACCTCTCCCCTTCCCTCCCGCGAAACGGCCCGTCGCCCTGTCGAATTACCGGCCGGTATGGCAGCATCCGCGCCGAGACGAGCACGCGAATCGGTGCGGAACGACCGGAGGTGACTGGTGGGGAGCCAGGGGGCACAACAGGGCGTTCGGGACGCAGGTGCGGGGCGGGGCGTACGGGGCGTACGGGGCGGTCGGCTGGCGGTCTGCACCGCGGTCGTGCTCTGTGCCACGGGGTTGCTCGGCGGGACGGCGACGGCGGCGCAGCGGACCCCGGCCCCGACGCCGCCCCCCGGGGGCGACGCCCGCCACCTCGACGAGGTGCGCAAGGAGATCGAGGGCCTCTACCGCACGGCGGAGCGGGCCACCGAGGAGTACAACGCCGCCGAGGAGCAGGTCCAGCTCCAGCAGAAGAAGATCGTCGAGCTGGCCCGCACCATCGACGCCGCCCAGCAGCGGCTGGCCGCCCTGAAGCGCCGGGCCGGCGCGCTGGCCAGTGCCCAGTACCGCACCGGGGGCATTCCCCCCGAGGCGAAGCTGGTGCTCAGCGCCGACCCGGAGATCTTTCTCGCCAATGCCGATCTCGCCCGCAAGGGGCAACAGGCCGTCAAGGGCGTGATCAGTCAACTCACGCACCTCAAAAGCGACTTGCAGGATTACGCCGAGGACGCCAGTCACCGCTGGGAGGAGCTGGAGGCCAACCGCAAGAAGAAGGACGCCGCCCGTAAGGAGATCAACGACAAGATCGACGCGGCGAAAGAACTGGAATCCCGGCTGGCCGCCAAGGAAAAGGAACGGCTGCGGAAACTGGAGGACGACCAGGCGCTGCTGGCCCAGCAGAAATGGCTCGACTCCGGCGTACTCAAAGACATCAGCAACAAAGCGTCCGAGCAGGGCAAGAAGGCTATTTCGTACGCCACTTCGCAGATCGGCAAGGATTACGTCTGGGGCGCCGTGGGCCCGGACACCTTCGACTGCTCCGGGCTGACCCTGCGCTCCTGGCAGGCCGCCGGCCACACGATTCCGCGGACCTCGCAGGAGCAGTGGCGAGTGCTGCCCCGGGTGCCGCTCAAGGATATGCGTCCGGGCGACCTCATCATCTATTTCTCCGATGCCAGCCACGTCGGGATGTACCTCGGCGACGGCGCGATCGTGCACGCCCCGAGGCCGGGCCGGCAGGTGACGATCACGGGCGCCGGCTCGATGCCGATCCTCGGCGTCGTCCGCCCGGACGGGGGCACCGCCGACTGAGCCGGTGGGTGCGCGGTGTCCGTTCCCACGCGCCCGCCCAAGGCCGTACGGAGTGATTCCGGACATTCTTCGGGTGCCCATTCCGCGCATTCCGTTCCTTTCGAGCGGATGCGCGGCATTGTCGGACGACGGCCCGCGGCCGGATTGTTCAATTTCGTAGGGCAGGCCGTGGGATCGACCGAAAGATGCCCTTCCGTAGTGATCTGGTAGCGGAATGCGCTCGCCGGGGGTGATGTTCGTCATTCCCCTTCCATGCCGCCCCAGGTGAAATGGCTTATCCGTACCGGCATATGACGAAGGCCGCGTGCCAAAGGGCATTCCGTGCGCGGCGGTCCGGACGCTATGGTCGCCCTTCGATGCCCGGTAGCCCCCGCTCAGCCGACCGACGAGCAAGGGTCGCGCCGAGCACGGTGGTGTACCGGTCGGTACCCCACCGCGCCCCTCGGGGGAGGGAAGGAAGCAGACCGATGCCCGTACCCGTACCGCACCAGCGGACGGCCGTGCTGCCGCACCAGGCAGGACCGGTGGACCACGGCTGCGCGGAAACCGCCCGCGCCGCCGCCGTCGGCATGCCCGCGCACGGGGGCTGCCCGGAGGCTTCCGCTCCGCCGCAGGCGGCGCCCCTGGAGGCGTCCCACGGCTCCGTCGACTCCGCGCCGCTGCCCCGGGACCTGCCGGCGGCCGAGCTGCCGCGGCCGGCCGCGGACCGTCGACTTCCGGCCGGATGGGCTGCTGCCCGCCCGGCGTCCGGTCATGCGTCCGCCGACGTGGCCGACGACGTGTCCTCCGCCACACCCGAGGACCCGACGGCCGCCGCCTCCCCGGAACCGGCGTCGCAGCCCGCCCAGGGGCTGACCCTGCTCCTGATCGGCGAGGACCCCAACAGCCACGTCCCGGAGATGTGGGACTGGGCCGGCCGCAAGGTCCGGCTGCGCACCGCCCGCAACCTCACCGAGGCCGAGCGGCTGCTCACCGACGACGTGCACTGCATCCTGCTCGACCTCACTCCCGCCGATCCGCACGGCCGCGAGGAGCTCCCCCAAGGATCTCCGACGCGCTTCGCTCCGGCGGGGACTCCCGCGCACTCCCGGGCCGACGCCCCGGGCGCCCCCGGCGACGAACTGGCCGTGCTGCGGGCCGTGCTGCGGATGGCGCCCTCGCACGCCGTCCTCGTGCTCACCTGCGAGACGGACGCCGAGCGGGCCGCCGACGCGGTGCGGGTGGGCGCCCAGGACTACCTCTTCCGCGACGAGCTCGACGGCAAGGTGCTCAGCCGCGCGGTGCGCTACGCCGTGGAACGCAAGCGTGCCGACCTCGCCCAGCGCCAGCTCACCGAGTCCCGGCTGCGCGCCCAGGAGAACGCCCGCCTGGAGCGCGGCCTGCTGCCCACGCCGCTGCTCGACGGCTCGGAGCTGCGCTTCGCGACCTGCTACCGGCCCGGCCGCAGCCGCGCCCTGCTGGGCGGCGACTTCTACGACACCGTCCGCACCCCGGACGGCACCGTGCACGCCATGATCGGCGACGTCTGCGGCCACGGCCCCGACGAGGCCGCGCTCGGCGTCGAACTCCGCATCGCCTGGCGGGCGTTGACCTTCGCCGGGCTCTACGGCGACGAGCTGCTGGCCACGCTCCAGAAGGTGCTGGAGAACGAGCGCTCCGACGACGAGATCTTCGCGACGCTGTGCACCGTCGACATCTCCGAGGACGGCCACCGGGCCGGTGTGTGCCTGGCCGGCCACCCCGCGCCGCTGCTGGCCCGCGCCGGGGAGCCGCCCGAGCTGCTGCCGTACGAGTTCGGCGGCCCGGCGCTCGGCCTGCTGCCGGAGGCCCGCTGGCCGCGCCGCCAGGTCGAGCTGGGCCCCGCCTGGAGCCTGCTGATGTACACCGACGGCCTCATCGAGGGCCGCATCGGCGAGGGCAACCGGCGCCTGGGCCAGGAGGGCATGACCGAACTCGTCGCCCGTCAGATGGCGAGCGGCCTCCAGGGCGAGGAGCTGCTGGAGGCGTCGGTGCGGGAGGTCCGGGCCCTCAACGGCGGGGAGCTCACGGACGACGTGGCGGTCCTGCTGCTGGACCGGCGGTAGGCCGCGCGGGCCTCCGGGCCCGGCCGGGCCCGGAGCGGAGTCGGGCCCGACCGGCCTCAGCGACCGCCGTTGTACGGGCCGTAGGGGCCGTCCGAGCTGGAGCCGCGGCGCGGGCCGCGGCCGCCGCCGGCCACCGCGCGCAGCGCCGGGCGGACGTCGACGGTGTAGACGATCACCGCGATCATGCCGATGATCGGCAGGAACGACAGCAGCGGCAGCAGGAACATCAGCGCGGTGGCGATGCCCAGGAAGATCAGCCACATCGGCTTGCTCTGCTTGTCGGCCGCGCGGTAGGCGTCCTCGCGGCGGACGGCCGCGTCGATCAGCATCACGGCGGAGTAGACGCCGAGGCCGAGCTGAACCCAGCTCAGAATGCTCTGGAATCCGTAAATCAGCACGCCGTCCACCTGCCGTCAGCCATTCGCCCTGGAAACTCGGTCTGTCATCGCGGTTCGTGTGGCTCCTGAAGGCCCCACCGTACCCGGACAACGGGCCGGGCACGTGGGAAGTGCCCGGCCCGCCCGAAGGCCACCGCTCACCGGCGGCTCACTTCGCGGACGACGGCGGGGTGCTCTTCTTCGCCGGGCCCGCCGCGGGCTTGCGCGACGCGGTCGGCTTCTTCGCCCCGGCGGTCTTCGGCTCGGTCGAGGCGGTGGCCTTGGCCTCGGTGCGGGCCCCGGTGGCCGGCACGGTCTTGGCCCGGCCGCCGGTCTCGGTGCCGTTCTTGGCCTCGGCCTTCGGCGCCGGCTCCGGCTCGATCGCCACCGCCAGCTCCTCGACCTGCTCGGCGGCGCCGCCGCGCCAGTTCTGCACCGCGCCCCGGCCGCGCTCGGCCAGCTCGTCGTAGGTCTCCCGGGCCTGCACGGCGACCTCGGCGGCCCGGCCGACGCCGCGCAGCGCCAGCTCCTGCGCCTGGTCGCGGAACTTCTTCAGGTCCCCGTCGAGCGACCCGAGCAGCACGGTCAGCTTCTCCTGGGCCTCCTTGGCCTGCTTGGTGACCAGGGCCTGGATGTCCTTGGGGTCGGTGCTGCGGACCGACTCGAAGTGCTTGGGCGCCTCGGCCTTGATCTTCTCGACCAGCTGCGGCACCTCGCCGAGCTTCTCGGCGGCCAGGTCGGCGGTACCGGCCAGGGCGTACAGCGGGGTCGCGTCGGTCAGGGCCTTGCGGAGGTCATCGGTGGTGATGGCCATGACGTGGTTCCTCCTGGAAACGTTGGGGTTGCTCAGGTGGCGTGCGGGCCGCCGTCGGCTTCTGGCTCGTGGGGGTCGTCCCCGTCCTCGGGTCCGTCGTCGGACCGGTGCGCGGTGTCGCCGTCCGGGTCGCCGCCGTGTCCGTTCTCCTTGCGGAAGGACTCGTAGATCTGCAGCAGGACCTGCTTCTGCCGCTCGTTCAGCGACGGGTCGGTGAGTATCGCGGTCTGCACCCCGGCGCCGTCCGGGCTGCGCCGCTCGTCCAGGATCCCGGCCTGGACGTACAGCGTTTCGGCGGATATCCGCAGCGCCTTGGCGAGCTGCTGGAGGATCTCCGCACTCGGTTTGCGCAGACCGCGCTCGATCTGGCTGAGGTACGGGTTGGACACCCCCGCGGCATCCGCCAGCTGCCGCAGGCTCAGCTGCGCGGTGCGCCGCTGCTCCCGCAGGAACTCGCCGAGATTGCCGACATTGAGAGAGGCCATGTCTCGATACTGCACGGTAGCGCTAACTATTGCAAGCAAGTGCTAGCAATAGTGGCGCGCACCATGTCGGGGGCGGTTGCGCACGGTGCCCCGGGGGGGTGTCCGGTGGCGGAAAACGAGTACCCGCCCGCGGTATCGCCGGCCGGGGTGGACACCTAGGGTGGGCGGGCAAATGCGTGTTCGCGTACGGCCGGACGGGGGCGTCAGACATGGCACACAAGACGGAATCAGGACAGACACGGCGACGGCTGCGCTCCGGCGCCGTCGTCCTCGGCGGCATGGGGGCGCTCGCCGCGGCCCTCACCTCCTGCGGATCGGAACCGGACAAGCGCTGCGTGGACCCCAAGAGCTACGACAGCGCCCTGGGTTACCGGGTGGTCAGCGCGGCCCAGTGCTCGCCGGCCAAGGGGACGTCCGGCACCACCACGACCGGCCGCTGGTACTACGGGTCCGGCGGCTCCGGCCGCTACGTCAAGGGCGGCACGTTCGACAAGAGCGGCGCCGTCACCCGCGGGGGCTTCGGCTCCGGGCACGGCTCCTCGGGCGGCTGACCACGCGATGCGCCGCCACACCATCGAGCCCCGCCCCGACTGGCAGGCCCTCGTCGAGGCCCAGGGCCTGATCTACCCGCTCACCCGGTACCCCGACGACTCGCTGCGCCCCTACTGGGACGAGAGCGCCTACTACTCCTTCTCGGCCGACGAGATCGAGGAGCTGGAAGGGGTCGTCGAGGAGCTGCACGGCATGTGCCTGGCCGCCGCCGAGCACATCGTCGCCCACGACCGGTTCGCCGACCTCGGCGTCACCGATCTGCGCCTGGCCGCCCGGATCACCGAGGCATGGCACCGGCGCGCCGAACTCCCCTCCGTCTACGGCCGGTTCGACCTGCGCTACGACGGCGACGGCCCGGCCAAGATGCTGGAGTACAACGCCGATACCCCCACCTCCCTGGTGGAGGCCGCCAGCCCGCAGTGGTTCTGGATGGAGGACCGGTTCCCGGCCGCCGACCAGTGGAACTCGCTGCACGAGCGGCTGGTGGACGCCTGGAAGCGGCAGGCGGCGCTGCTGCCGCCCGGCGCCCCGCTGCACTTCGCGCACTCGGCCGCCGACGAGCTGGGCGAGGACCTGATGACCGTCGCCTACCTGCGGGAGACGGCCGAACAGGCCGGCCTGGCGACCGAGGCGATCGCCATGGAGGAGATCGGCTGGGACCGGCTCTCCGGCCGCTTCGTCGACCAGCGGCTGCGCTTCATCCGGGCCTGCTTCAAGCTCTACCCCTGGGAGTGGCTGGCCTCCGACGGCTTCGGCCCGCACGTCCTGGACACCCTCGACAACGGCGGCGCCACCGGCTCCACCCTGTGGATCGAGCCCGCCTGGAAGATGCTGCTCTCCAACAAGGCGCTGCTGGCGATCCTCTGGGAGCTCTTCCCCGGCCACCCCAACCTCCTGGCCGCCCACCTGGACGGCCCCCACGACCTGGCCGCCGGCCCCGGTTACGTCGCCAAGCCGCTGCTGGGAAGAGAGGGCGAGGGGGTCACCGTCCACCCGGCGGGATCCGCCGCCGTCCGGCGCGACGAACCGTGCTGCTACCAGGAGTTGGCGCCGCTGCCGGACTTCGACGGCAACCGGGTGGTGCTCGGCGCCTGGGTCGTCGAGGACGAGGCGGCCGGGCTCGGCATCCGGGAGTCGGCCGGCCTGGTCACCGACGGGTACGCGCGGTTCCTGCCGCACATCATCGGGTGAGAAATGCCGTGCGGGCCCGGTGGCGCGCTGCTACCGTCTGCCGCATGCAGCGCGCTGGTCTGTCCTTCACGACGACGCCGGAGAGAGTCCCGGCGCGCTGACTGCTGACCATCGAGTCGTAGAGCCCCGGGGCGAGTGCCCCGGGGCTTCGCCGTGTGGTCACTCGCTCCTCCCGTGACACACGAGGAGATCCCGATGAACGCCACCCCCGTCCACGACCACCGCCGGCTCGGCCGCGAGCTGGACCTCTTCGACACCGATCCGCTGATGGGCGCCGGGCTGCCCTACTGGCTGCCGGACGGCGCGGCGGTGCGGCACGCCCTGGAGGAGTACATCCGCGAGACCGAGCACCGCGCCGGCTACCGGCACGTCTACTCGCCGGTCCTCGGCAAGCGCGAGCTCTACGAGATCTCCGGGCACTGGGACCACTACCGCGACGACATGTTCCCGCCCATGGACATCGGCGGCGAGCAGGTCGTGCTGCGCCCCAGCCTGTGCCCCCACCACGCCCTCATCTACCGCTCCCGCTCCCACAGCTACCGCGAACTCCCGCTCAGAATCGCCGAGTTGGGCGGGATGTACCGCTCGGAACGCTCCGGGGTGCTCGGCGGCCTCACCCGCGTCCGGGCCATCCAGCTCAACGACGCGCACATCTTCTGCACCCTCGACCAGGTCGCGGACGAGGCCCGCGCCGCCCTGGACCTGATCCGCCGCGCCTACGCGGACCTCGGCATCCGGGCCGCCCGCTACCGCCTCTCGCTCCCCGGCGAGGGCGGCAAGTACGTCGCCGACCCCGCGATGTGGCGACGCGCCGCGGCCCTGCTGACCGAGGTCCTGGACGCCTCCGGCGTGCCCTACGAGGCCGTCGAGGGCGAGGCCGCCTTCTACGGCCCCAAGATCGATGTGCAGATCGCCGACCGCGCCGGCCGCGAGGCGACCCTCTCCACCGTCCAGGTCGACCTCCACCAGCCGCGCCGCTTCGACCTGTCCTACGTGGGCCCCGACGGCACCCGGCACCGGCCCGTGATGGTCCACCGCGCCGTCATCGGCAGCGTCGAACGCGCCGTCGCCCACCTCATCGAGGAGCACGGCGGCGCCTTCCCGGCCTGGCTCGCCCCCGTCCAGCTGGCGGTGCTCCCGCTCTCCGAGGACGAGCTGCCGCAGGCCGCCGACCTCGTGCGGCGGTGCCTCGAACGCGGTCTGCGCGCCGCCCTCGCAGAGCCGGCGCAGGGCACCCTCGGCGCCCGTATCCGGGCCGCCCGGCACGTCCCCTACCAGGCCGTCATCGGCCCCCGGGAGGCCCCCGCCGACCTCGTCGCGCTCCGTCTCCGCGACGGCCGCCGCCCCGCACCGCTGCCCGCCACCGAGGCGCTGGCCCGTATCGGGGCGGTGGTGGCGGAGCGCCGGGGGGAGCTGTGGGCGGACGCCTGAGGGGCTGCCGCCGGACTCCCGCCGGACTCCCGCCGGGGCTCCCGGCTGGCTATTGTCGGGCGGATGCGGAAGACACACCGGCCCCGCCGGCTCGTAGTGGGCGGTCAGCGCTGGCTGTGGACCGTGCGCCACCGGCACCCCGAGTGCCGGGAGGTGCTCTCCCTGCGCCGCGAGGGCAGGCGGGAGGTCCTGCGGATCGTCTTCCGCCCCGGCCCCGGGCGCTTCGTCCCCGACGGCTTTCTGCACTCCGGCGCGGTCATGGACGACCGGCGCCGGTCGCTCAACCTCCATGAGCCGGGCGTCGTAAGGAAGTTGCTGGACGCCGCGGTGGGGGACGCCGCCCTGCCCGACCGGACCGAGGGCTCGGGGGAGCGCGGCGGACTGCCGACGACCGCCGGGGCGCGGGAGCGGGAGCTCGACGGCTGGCCGCTGTTCGACGCCGTGGTGGGGAGCGGCCCCGCGCCCCCCTCCCCGCGTCGCCTCACTCCCTGAGCCAGAAGCTGACGGCGTGCAGCCAGGCGTCGAGCAGCGGGACGTCGCCGCTGATCTCGACCGGGCCGGTGCCGGCACCGACCGGGGCGGGCGCGGTGCCGCGGGTGGGGATGCGGCCGTAGACGAGCAGCAGCAGATCGCTCAGGGCGCCGCGGACGGTGGTGGTGGCCGGTGCGGCGAGGGCGGTGGGGGCGCCTGCCCGCGCGAGCGGGGGCGAGAGCGCGGAGGAGGACGGCCGGCGCCAGGTGAGGGCGTCGGCTTCGAGGGCGATCAGCCAGTCCGCCACGGCCTCGGGGGCGGCGTCGGTGGCCTGGAAGCGGAGGGTGTGGCCCCGGCCCATGAAATCGGCGATCCGGGGCGTGGTCTCCCGCACCACCGGCAGGGAGCCGAAGGACATCCACTCGTCGAGCGCGTCCACGGCGACGTCCTCGACGACGGCGAACGGGCGGTCGGCCCCGGTGGATCCGCCGGGGGCCCGCGCGGCCACGAAGGCGGCGTCCGCGCGGTGGACCACCGTCTCGTGCGTCATCCGGCGCGCCCAGAAGGCCGGGGTGCCGCCCGGGGCCACCGTCCACACCGGGACGTCCGGGCCGGCGGCGCGCAGGGCGTCGGCCAACCGCTCGGCGCCGTCGGTGAGCCAGGCGCCGAGCGTGACCGCGTCCACGTCGGGGTGACCGGAGACGTCGTTGACCAGGTCGTCGGGGACCGGGTCGGCCGCCCTCGTCCGGATGATCGTCTCGGCCCAGCGGTGGGCGCCGCCGAGGTGGCGCACCAACTGGGCGAGCGTCCAACCGGGGCAGGTGGGAACCGGCGCGGAGAGGTCCGCATCGTCGAGCCGGGTCCTCAACAGGGCGGTCTGGGCGACGATTTCGGCACAGTGGCGGTCGTAGCTCATCGAGGCCATGGGCTCACCGTACGGCCTGCCGCGGACGATGCTTAAGCGGTTTTCGTCCCGGTCGGGTCGGTCGTCCCCGTCGGGTCGGTCGTCCCGGTCGGACGGGGCGTTCCGGTCGGTCGGGTCGGGTCGGGCGGGCGGGTGCCGATCACGACGGTGGCGTAGAGCTCGTCGGAGGCGGCCACCCGGGGGATCAGCCCGCCGCGCCGGAAGGTCTCCACGGCCCGGGCTGCCTGGCGCTCGCCGGTCTCGATCAGTAGGTGGCCGCCCGGCGCCAGCCACCGCGGCGCCGCCGCGGTCACCCGCCTCAGCACGTCGAGCCCGTCCGCGCCGCCGTCGAGCGCCACCAGCGGCTCGTGCTCGCGGGCCTCCGGCGGCAACAGGCCGACCTCCTCGGTGGGCACGTAGGGGACGTTGGCCGTCAGGACGTCGATGCGTCCCCGGAGGTGGACGGGGAGCGGGGCGAACAGGTCGCCCTCGTGGACCCGGCCGCCGGCGGCTGCGACATTGCGGCGGGCGCAGCGCACCGCGGCCGGTTCGATGTCGCAGGCGTGCAGTTCGACGCCGCCCAACGCCGCGGCCAGCGCGGCCCCCACCGCGCCGGAGCCGCAGCACAGGTCCACCGCCACGATGCGCCGCCCAGCCCGCCCGGTCCGCCCGGAGAGCCGGCGTCCGAGGGCGACGGCCTGGCCGAGCAGGAACTCGGTGCGGCGGCGCGGCACGAAGACCCCGGGGTCCACGGCGATCCGCAACCCTCCGAACTCGGCCCAGCCGAGGACGTGTTCCAGGGGATGGCCGGCCGCCCGCCGCTCCACCAGGGCGGCGAGGTCGTCCGGGGTGGGGGCGGCGGCGATCAGGAGCGCGGCCTCGTCCTCGGCGAAGACGCAGCCGGCGGCGCGGAGTCGGGTGACGACGGCGGAACGGGACGGCTCCGCCGTCTCGGCGGAGGAGTAAGTGCCCGATTCGGCAAGGGACTTGGGAGACGGATGGGGCAACGACATGGTGGTGAGCCTTTCGGGATGCCGAGGGGCGCTTCCCGGGTCACGGATGTCGGGCGGTCACCTAAGTCGGGTGGACGCACGGACGTGAGACGGGAGCACCTGCCTGGTCTGGCGGGGAATCGGTCTCACCTCCTTGGAGCGGGCGCGTGCACGGAACGGACGCGGGCCGGCACCACGTCGGGCGCCGACGGCCGGGGCAACAGTACCCGACCAGGTGATCGACAGTCAGGAGGGGGCGTCCCGGTGCCGTTCGCGTTCGCGTTCGTGCCGCGGGCGGCGTCTGCCCGCTCGCGAAGAGCAGCCGGAAAGTACTTGTCAGATTGGAAAGTTCTTGTCAGCATGATGAGTGTCGAATGAGTGAGCGAAGACCTCGCTCGCCATGACGGATGAGGGGGACGGACATGGGGGAGTACGCATCCAGCGACGCGGCGGCCGCGTTGGCCCGCGCGCAGGAGCTGAGTTCGATGGTCCGCAAGCGCACCGCGTGGTACGTGCGGTACCAAGTCGTCTACGGCTGCGCGGCCGGTCTGCTGGTGCTCGTCATCGGCCTGGTGAAGGCCCCGTTCGGGCCGGCGATCGGCAGCGGGGGCTGGGTCGCCACGATCGCCGCGCTCTCGGTCTACGCGGCCCGACAGCCCGTCGCCCGGCGGGGGTTCGGCCGCTGGCACGGCATCCTGATCGGCACCTGGGCACTGCTCTACTCCGCGGTGCTGTGGCTCGGACTGGTCTTCTTCCGGGGGGATGCGTCCTGGTGGGTGCCCGGCGCGGTGGTGGTCTCCCTGCCGGGCCTGATAGGCGGATATCTGGAGGCCCGGAAGTGACGGAGACGCACGAGGCGACGCCGGCGGCCTCGGATGCCGCCCCGGCGGACGGGGCCGCCCCGCCGCCCGGAAGCCACCCGCGCCACGGGCTGGACGAGGTCATCCACGCCCCCGTCCGCTTCTCCATCGTGGCGACCCTGGCCGCCGCGGAGAAGGCCGAGTTCGCGTTCGTGCGCGACACGGTCGAGGTGAGCGACTCGGTCCTGTCGCGGCAGGTCGCCACCCTGGAGAAGGCCGGCTATGTCGCCGTCACCAAGGGATACGTCGGCAAGCGCCCGCGCACCTGGCTCGCCCTCACGGCGGACGGCCGGGCCGCCTTCGCCGCGCACTGCCGGGCCCTGCGGGCCATAGCGGGCACCGAAGGCTGACCCGGCGCCGCGGCGATCAGGGGACCGCGACGAGGAAACAGCGATGAGGAGGCCGCGACGGGGAGGCTGCTACGGGGAGGCTGCGACGGGGAGGACGCGCTGAGCGAGTTGCGACGAGGGAGCCGTGACGAGGGCCGCCCCGTAGATCAGTTGACTTGGAGCGCGCTCCAACTCATACCGTCGTGAACGGATCGAGGGGCGGCGGCACTGGGCCTCCCGCCCCCTCCCGTCCCGTTCGTCGTACGCACCAGGAGGCAGCAACATGATGGAGATTCCCACCCGTCACCTCGGGGGACTCGCGGTGTCCGCGCAGGGGCTCGGGTGCATGGGGATGAGCCACGGCTACGGCGCCTCGGACGACGACCAGTCGATCGCGACCATCCGCCACGCGCTCGACCTCGGCGTCACCCTCCTGGACACCGCCGACTTCTACGGGTCGGGCCACAACGAGGAGTTGATCGGCCGGGCGGTCGCCGGGCGGCGCGACGAGGTGGTGCTGGCCACCAAGTTCGGCTTCGCCAACCGGCTCGGCGAGCCGGTCGAGATCCGCGGCGACGCCGCCTACGTCCGCCAGGCGTGCGACGCCTCGCTGCGCCGGCTCGGCGTCGACCACATCGACCTCTACTACCAGCACCGGGTCGACCCCGACGTGCCGATCGAGGAGACCGTCGGCGCGATGGCCGAGCTGGTCGCGGCGGGCAAGGTGCGCCACCTCGGCCTGTCCGAGGCGGGCGCGGAGACCATCCGGCGGGCCCACGCGGTCCACCCGATCGCCGCGCTGCAGAGCGAATGGTCGCTGTGGACCCGCGATCTGGAGGAGGAGATCGCCCCGGTCTGCCGCGAGCTCGGCATCGGCCTGGTGCCGTTCTCGCCGCTCGGCCGCGGCTTCCTGACGGGGCGCTACACCTCGGTCGAGGGCCTGTCGGAGTCCGATGTGCGCCGCACCCAGCCGCGCTTCGCGGACGGCAACCTGGAGCAGAACCTCGCGATCGTGGAGAAGCTCGACGAGCTCGCCGCCGAGAAGGGCGTCACCGCAGGCCAGTTGGCGCTGGCCTGGGTGCAGCACCGGGGCGACGACGTCGTGCCGATCCCGGGCACCCGCCGCCAGAAGTACCTGGTGGAGAACCTCGGGGCCCTGGAGGTGCGGCTCTCCGCCGAGGAGCTCGGCGCCATCGACGCCGCGGCCCCGGCCGGCCTGGTCGCCGGCACCCGGTACGACGCCGGGAGCCTGACCTTCGTCGGCAAGTGAGACCACCGGCCGGCGCGCCCGAGCGGTGCGCCGGCGGGTGAGGCGGTGGGGCCGACGGGGGAGCCCCACCGCCGCTGGTCTCATGCCGGCGACATCACCTCGTAGAGATTGCGGTCGGCGTCGACGAAGAACAGGCCGCGGGGGCACAGCGGGTGGTCGATCCGGCCGTTGTCCAGGTGGTCCGGGGCGTTGCCGTAGGGGATGCCGGCCGACCGGAGGCGGGCGAGGACCCCGTCGAAGGTCTCGGGATCGACGTCGAAGGCCAGGTGGTGGCCCTCGGGGTCGGGGACGGCCATGAAGTCCAGGGTGAGCGTCTCGTTGACCCGGACCGGGGCGAAGTGGCCGTCGCGGCCGGCCGGCGGGAGCTCCGGCAGGCCCATCACCGAGGCGAAGAAGCGGGCCGCCGCGCGGTGGTCGGTGGCCGGGACGATGGTGTGGTTGAGGCTGACGGGCATTAGGCGCTCCCGGGGTCGGTGAGGGTGCCGCGGAGCAGCACGGAGACGAGTTCCTCGGTGGTGAGGGGGCTGTGGCCCGGGCCGGCGGGCGAGGGCAGCCGGCTGAAGAGCAGCCCCAGGAAGGCGGCGGCGACCCGCTCGGGGCTCAGTCGCAGCACCTCCCGGTCCGGCTCGATCAGCTCGACCACGGCGTCCTGCATGGCGTGGAAGGACCGCGTCCGGGCGTCCTCGGGCGGAGCGCCGTCCGCCCGGGTCCCCGGCGGGAGCCCGCGCTCGCGGCGGTGCCCGGTGGCGTAGAGGCTTCTGACGACGGTGCCCATGCGCTCCATGTGGGCGCAGAGGGCCTCGGCGGCTTCGGTGAGCCGCGTGACCAGCGGCTGGTCGAGGGGGACGGAGGCGAGTTCGCGCAGCACGTGATCGACGCCCACGGCCTCGGCCACGCAGGCGTCCAGCAACTCGTCCTTGTCCTTGAACGCACGGAAGATCGTGGCCTCGCCGATCCCGGCGGCGCGGGCGATCTGACTGGTGGTGACGGCCGCCCCGTGCTCCCCGATCAGAGGGAGGGCGGCGGAAACGATCATGGCTCGCCGCTGTTCGACGCTCATGCCGGGGGCCCGGCGGCGCGGCGGCTTGCTCTCGGCGGAAGAGGTGGTGGGCGACATGTCACCACGGTACGGAGTGAGTGCTCACTCCGTCAATGGGCAATGCCGCGGGAGGCGCACCCGCCGCCCCGTCCCTAGACTTCTGAAAGGCGAGCGACGGCCTTCACGCAGGCGGGCGACGCGCGCCGGCCACACCGTCGGCGGCCCGCCGACACCCGGCCCGACGCGCGACGACGACCGGCGGGACAGGCGGCCGGCCGGCGAGATCCCCGAGGGGCGGCACACCATGGAATGGAAGCTCGCGCTGGTGCCGATTCCGGTGAGCGACGTGGAACGCGCGAAGCGGTTCTACAGCGAGCGGGTCGGCTTCGCCGTCGACTTCGACGTCCGGCTCGACGACGGCGTGCGGATCGTCCAGCTGACCCCGCCCGGATCGGACTGCTCGATCGTCCTGGGAGCGGGCGACGGGGTGACGCCGGTGCGCCCCGGCTCGGTGCAGGGGGTGCAGCTGGTGGTGCCCGATGTGGCCGCGGCCCGCGGCGAGTTGCTCGCCCGCGGGGTGCCGGTCGGCCCCGTGCGGCACGTGGAGAACGGGGCACTCGCCGACGGCCCCGGCGGGGCGTGGAACTCGTTCGTCTACTTCAGCGACCCGGACGGGAACGGCTGGGCCGTGCAGGAGGGCCCGGTCGACCCCGCCGACCGGTGATGACGGCGATGACGGCGACGGCCGGCGCGCCGCCGGTCGGGATCAGACCGCGTCCGGATGGCGCTGCCCGTGGGTGGCCTCCAGATGGGCCATGTGCTGCCGCCCCCAGGCGCCCAGCGGGGCCAGCGCCTCGTTGAGCGACATGCCGAGCCCGGTCAGCGCGTACTCGACCTTCGGGGGGACCTGTGCGAACACCTCGCGGTGGACGATGCCGTCGGCCTCCAGCTCGCGGAGCTGCTGGACGAGCACCTTCTCGCTGATCCCCGGCAGTTCCCGGCGCAACCGGCCGAACCGCCGCGGGCCCTGGGCGAGCGCCCACAGGAGCAGCACCTTCCACTTGCCGCCGATGACGTCCACGGCGGCGTCCAGCCCGCACTCGTAGGGGCCCTTCCGTCCGCCCACGCCAACCCCCTCCACGTTCCCCGCGACACCGGCGCGCCTCCGTGCGCACCCGCCTCAAGTATCGACGATCGCGCTGCGGTGCCCATGGCCGCGGCGGCGCGACCGGGAGCGCCGCCGTGTCGCGCGGAACGCCCGGCCGGGTCGGCTCAGTTGCCGTACGGACGGGCCGTGCGCGCCTCCCGCAGGGCCAGCGCCCACCAGGCCAGCTGGTTCAGCAGCGCGTCCGCGGCCCGGGCCGGCGGCTCCGGGTCGCGCAGCTGCCCCTGGTCGTCGAAGGGGCCGCCGGTGAGCGCGAAGCTGACCGTCTCGCGCACCGTCGTGGCGTGCAACTCGGCGAACACCAGCCGCAGTTGCTCGACCGCGCGCAGGCCGCCGGAGATCCCGCCGTAGGAGACGAAGCCGACCGGCTTGGCCTGCCACTCGGCGCGCAGCAGGTCGATGGCGTGCTTGAGCGGGGCCGGGAAGGAGTGGTTGTACTCCGGCGTGATCACGACGAACGCGTCCGCCTGCTCCACGCGCTTGGCGTACGCGATCAACTCCGCGCTCCCGTGCCGGAGTTCGTAGGGCCGGACGGCCTCCAGATCGATGACGTCGACCGCGAGGTGCGGGTGGGCGGCGCCGATGTGCCGGGTGAACCACTCGGTGACGACCGGGGCGAACCGGCCCTCCCGGGTGCTGGCGACGATCACGGCGAGGGTGTAGCGCTCTGCGGACATGTGAGGCCCTTCGTGGCGGAGTGGAGTGCGACGGCCACGACGTTAAAACCTCAATCAAACATGAGGTCAAGCGGCGGGGGGCGAGCAGGGACGGCCCGCCCCCGGGGCCGTCACTCCGCGCCGAACAGCTCCAGCAACTCCGTCTTCTGGAACATCCGCGCCGTCTCGATCGCCGACGGCGCACCGGCCGCCGGATCGGCACCGTGCGCCAGCAGGACCTTCACGACCTCGTCCGCCCCCTTGAACACCGCACCGGCAAGGGGGGTCTGCCCCCGGTCGTTGGCCCGATCGACGTCCCCGCCGCGCTGCAACAGGGCCTCCACGGTGGCCGGGTGACCGTGGTAGGCGGCGAGCATCACCAGGGAGTCGCCCCTGTCGTTCGTCAGGTTGGCGGGCACGCCCGCGTCCACATAGGCGGCGACGGTGTCGGTGTCACCGTGCCGCGCCAGGTCGAACACCTTGGCCGCGAGCTGCAGCACCTCGGGGTCGTGCGCGTGCTCGATCGCCTCGGGCCCCTGCGGCTCGGAATTCGCGTCACTCATGGTCGCCGGCCTCCTGCTGTGGTGGTGAGTAGCCATTACGGATGCACCGCCACTTTAGGTTTTCCCGGCCCCCTGCGTGACGGATGCGGGGGCGCGGATTCCGCCGGGTCCGCCCGGGCGCGGGGCCGGACCGCGGCGGGGCGCCCACCGACCGGCCGGCCCGAGGACCGGCACGGGCGGCAGGGACCGCCGCCCGGAACCACCACGTGGGACGACCCGGAGCCCGCTCAGAAGGCCGCCCGGATCTCCCCCACCCGGCTCGCGCCCCCGTGCAGCGGAACGTCCTCGATCCGCGCGAGCACCGCGTCCTCGACGCCCATCCCGCGCAGCACACGGGCCAGAACGGGCCCCAGCGTGCGCCCCGCACCATCGTCGATCTTGAAGGCCAGCGCCCGCCCGTCCGGCAGGGCCAGTGCCTGCACCGCCTCGGCGCCCATCTTGGAGAGGGTGCCGGGAAGGGCCCGCATCAGCCAGGTGTCCGGCCGGCGGGTGCCCGCGACGTACTCCGGGTGCGCCCGCATCGCATCCGCCACGCGCCGCTCCGGCGTCCCCGGCTCGGCGAGCACGAAGTGCCGGTAGGCCCGCGCCAGCCCGGTCAGCGACAGCGACATCAGCGGCGCCCCGCAGCCGTCGGTGCCGATGTGGGCGACGTCCTCGCCGCCCGCCGTGCGGACGACGTCCAGGATCAGCTGCTGGAGCGGGTGGTCCTGCGCCAGGTACGTCTCCAGCGGCCACCCGTTCAGCGCGCAGGCCGCGAGCATCGCGGTGTGCTTGCCGGAGCAGTTCATGGTGAGCGGGTCCCGGACGTTGCCGGCCGCCAGGTAGTGCTCCGCCTCCTGCGGGTCCAGCGGCAGGTCCGGCGGCGTCTGCAGCAGCTCCGCGGAGAGCCCGTGCTCGGCGAGCATGGTCCGCACCAGGTCGAGGTGGAACGCCTCGCCGGAGTGGCTCGCCGCGGCCAGCGCCAGCCGCTCCCCGGAGAGGTCCAGGCCCGCCCGCAGGATCGCCGCCGCCTGCATCGGCTTGTTCGTCGAACGCGGGAAGACCGGCGCCGCGACGTCACCGAGGGCCTGCTCGATGCTCCCGTCGGTCGCCAGCACCACCAGCGAGCCCCGGTGCCGGCCCTCGACGAAGCCGGAGCGGACGACCTCGGCGAGCACCGGCGACGGCACCGGGGCGACCGGCGTCCCGGGTGCCGCCGCGGACGACGACTGCTCGGGTATCGGGGTGGGCGAGGACGAGGACGAGGTCTTCGACGAGGTCAAGGCCGGCCTTCCGGGGGACGGGGACCCGCTCCCGCAGGCGGCTCGTGGCCGATCAGGAGAGCAGGTCGTCTACTTGGGCTTCGCCTTCACGGTACCTGCGTGCGATTTCCGCACTGCAATCGTCGGTCGTGCGCTGCAGGGACTGACGGCGCTGCGAGATCTGCCGCTCGTAGCTGATCAGCCGCGCCATCCCGTCGTGCAGCTCCTCGTCCGTACGGGCCGTGAGGTCCGACAGCTCGACCTCGCCGAGCATCTCGTCGGCGAGCCGGCGGTACTCCTCGCTGTGCGGGGTGCCGAGCGTCACATGCCGGGCGGACGAGCGCTGGCGCGACGGGAGGTCGGTGAGGATCTCGGGCAGCCGGTCCAGCAGCGGCGAGTGCGGCCCGGTGCGGCGGGCGATCTCGGCGCGGAGGATGTCGATCCGGCCCTGGAGCAGCCGCCGCAGATAGCTGAGGTCGGCCTCCTCCTGCTGGCAGTCGCGGCGCACCACGCGCAGCTCGGGCAGGCTCAGGCCGGACAGCTCCGGTGGGCCGGCCGGACGGAAGCGGTCGCGCTGCTGCGGGGGGCGGGCGGTCTGTGCCTGGCCTGCCTGGAGCATGGGGTCGTCCTTGGTACGGGCGGGCTCGACGGGAGCCGGCGCCGGGGTGGTGGTGGTCAGGGCCCGCGGGGCCTCCGGGGCGGTCGGGGTCTCCGGGACGACCGGTCTGGGAGGGCTGGACGGCGGGACGGGGCGGGCCGGCGGCGGGCCGCCGACGGGTGCCGTACGGGCGGTTGGCACGGGGCCGGGAGTCTGGCCGGCGCCGAGTGTGGTCATGGATCGTTCCGTCCCCTCGTCCGGTGCCGCGTCCAGGGCATGTTGTCCGTGAAACGCACCGCGTGCACGCATCGTGCCACTCTGTGCGGCCCGTGTGCAGGGCCATGGCACTCGAACGGCCCTTGTGGGGGTACCCGGGCCGCGGCGCCGGGGCGGCCCGGCATGATGGCGGGTATGCGAGCTGTGGTGCAGAGGGTGAACGGCGCACGCGTCGAGGTGGCGGGCGAGACGGTCGGCGAGATCGTCGGTGAGGGGCTGTGCGCCCTGGTGGGCGTCACGCACGACGACACCCCGGAGAAGGCCGCGCAGCTCGCCCGGAAGCTGTGGTCGGTGCGGATCCTGCAGGGCGAGAAGTCCTGTTCGGACAACGGCGCGCCGCTCCTGGTGATCAGCCAGTTCACTCTCTACGGTGACGCGCGCAAGGGCCGTCGTCCCACCTGGCAGGCGGCTGCGCCGGGCCCGGTCGCCGAGCCGCTGGTCGACGAGGTGGTCGCCAGGCTGCGGGCGTTGGGCGCACAGGTGGAGACCGGGCGGTTCGGCGCCGACATGAAGGTGTCGCTGACGAACGACGGGCCGTTCACGGTGCTGCTGGAGGTCTGAACGGCTCCTGGGGGCTCCCGAGGGGGAGGGAACGGATCCCCTAGGGGACGCGAAGGCCCCCTGCGGGGCCACAACGTGACGGGCCCGGACGCGTATTCCCGGATACGCATCCGCGTGGCGCGTTCCCGGGAGCGCGTTCCCGGACGCGCATCCGCGGGGCGCGTTCCAGGGAGCGCATTCCCGGACATGCATTCCGGGGCGCCTCACCGGGTGGGGCACGAGACGGCCCACCCCGTAGGGCGCCCCGTGCGCCCCGTGCGCCCCGTTCCTACGGTTCGACCACGACCTCCTGGGCCGCCGCCGTGCTGCCCGCGAGCAGCGGGGCGTCGGTCGGGACGTTGCGCTTGACGAGGGCCAGGGCGATCGGGCCGAGTTCGTGGTGGCGGGCCGAGGTGGTGATGAAGCCCAGCTGGCGGCCCTCCTCGCCGTCCGCGGCCAGCCGGACCGGCGTCCCGTGCGGCGGGAGGTGGACCTCGCTGCCGTCGAGGTGGAGGAAGACCAGGCGGCGCGGCGGCTTGCCGAGGTTCTGGACCCGGGCGACGGTCTCCTGGCCGCGGTAGCAGCCCTTCTGGAGGTGGACCGCGCCGCCGATCCAGCCGACCTCGTGCGGGATGGTGCGGTGGTCGGTCTCCAGGCCGAGCCGCGGGCGGTGCGCCTCGACGCGCAGCGCCTCCAGGGCGAGGATGCCGATCGCGGGACCCTCAGCGGCGGCGAAGGACTCCAGCTCGGCGCGCGGCAGGAACAGGTCGCGGCCGTGCGGGGTCTCCCGCACGGTGGTGCCCTCGGGGGCGTCGACGATGGAGCCGGCCGGGAGGTGGACGACGGCGAAGTCGTCGGTGCGGTCGGCGACCTCGACCCGGTAGAAGAACTTCATGCTCTCCAGGTAGGCGATCAGCGCCTCCTGTTTGCCGGGCTCGGTGTGCAGCCAGGTCGTCTCGCCGTCGTCGACCAGGTAGACCGCGTGCTCGACGTGGCCGTTCGCGGAGAGGATCAGGGCCTCGGTGGCCTGCCCGGGCGGGAGTTCGCTGACGTGCTGGGTCAGCAGCAGATGCAGCCAGCTCAGCCGCTCGGGGCCGCTGACGGTCAGCACGCCGCGGTGCGAGAGGTCCACGAAGCCGGATCCGTCGGCGAGGGCGCGTTGCTCCCGGAACAGGTCGCCGTAGTGCGCGGCGACGCCTTCGTCGGGGGCCTCGGCGGGGACGGCGCCGGGCAGCGACAGCAGGGGGCTGGCGGATGAATGTCGCAGCATGGGGCCAGCCTACGACCAGCGGGCGGTGTGCTACCCGTTTCCCTCGGCCGTACCGCCGCCCTGCGCGGCCCGGGCCGCGCAGCCCGTGCACCGGCCGAAGATCGCGAAGTGCTTCATGTCGGTCTCGAAGCCGAACTGCTTGCGGAGGGTGGCCGCGAACGGCGCGGCCACCGACAGGTCCGCCTCGATGACGTCGGTGCAGTCCCGGCACACCAGGTGGAGGTGGTGGTGGCGGTCGGCGAGGTGGTAGGTGGGCGCGCCGTGCCCGAGGTGGGCGTGGCTGACCAGCTCCAGCTCCTCGAGGAGTTCCAGGGTGCGGTAGACGGTGGAGATGTTGATGCCGCCGGCGGTCTTGCGCACCTCGGTGAGGATGTCGTCCGGGGTGGCGTGCTCCAGCCTGTCCACCGCCTCCAGCACGAGTTGTCGCTGCGGGGTCAGGCGGTATCCGCGCCTGCGGAGGTCGCTCTGCCAGTCGGTGGTCACCACACGGCCAGTGTAGGAGGGCGGTCAGTCGGTGCGCACGCCCCGCAGATATCGGGCGAGGTCGCTGATGGCGGTGGGGTTGCGGGGGCTTTCGACGAGTTCGGCGTAATCCATCACGTAGATGCGGTGGTGCTTGATCGCCGAGACGCCGGCGATCGGGGCGTAGGACTCCAGGAACGCCTTCTTCTGCGCGGCGGAGGTGTCGCCGTAGTTGTTGATGACGATGACGTCGGGATCGCGGGCGACGACGGTCTCCCAGCCGACGGTGGTCCAGGAGTCCTCGAGGTCCTTCATGACGTGGTCGCCGCCGGCCTTGGTGATGATGTCGTGCGGGGCGGCGTACTTGCCGGCGGTCAGCGGCTTGTCGCGGCCGTCGTCGTAGAGGAAGACGGTGGGGCGTTGGGCCGGGGTCCGGGCGGCGGCGTCGGCGATCTGCTTCTTGTACGTGCGGATCAGGGCCTGGGCGCGGTCCTCGACGTCGAAGATCTTCCCGAGGGCGGTGAGGTCGGTGTAGAGCGCCTCCAGGGGCGGCATCACGCCGCGGGCGCCGGCGCCGGTGCCGTTGTGGCAGGACTCGGTCAGGACGTAGGAGCCGATGCCGAGCTTCTTCAGGGCGGCGGGGGTCAGGCCGTTGCCCTCGCTGAAGCCGTAGTTCCAGCCGGCGAAGACCAGGTCGGCCTTGGCGGCCAGGGCCGTCTCCTTGGTGAGGGCCTTCTTCGACAGCCAGGGGACCTTGTCGTAGGCGGCCTTCCAGGGGACCTTGGTGAGGTCGCCCTTGTCGTCGGGCATGGCGTAACCGGCCATCCGGTCCTCCAGGCCCAGCGCGAACATGATCTCGGTGATGCCGACGTCGTTGGTGACCACGCGGCGCGGGGCGTGCGGGTAGGTGGTCCGGGTGCCGCAGTTGGTGACGGTGACGGGGTAGTGCCCGGAGGCGCGTTCGGCGGTGTCGTGGGTCGGGTCGGCGACGTGGGCGCCGCAGCCGGTGACGGCCAGGGCCAGGGCGGCGAGCAGGGCGGCGGGGCGCGGGGCGCGGCGGGCGGGGCGCGGGGCGTGGGGCATGGGGTCCGGGTTCCTCGGGGAGCGGGCTCAGGCGGCGGGCAGGCGGTCGAACAGCAGCTGGACGGCGCCGGTTTCGGGGTGCCGCACGCGGTGCGCACGGACGCCGAAGACCTCGGCGAGCAGCTCCGCGGTGAGGACGTCGTGCGGCGGGCCGGAGGCGACGATCCGGCCGTCGGCGATGACGTGCAGCTCGTCGCAGTGCACCGCGGCGAGGTTGAGGTCGTGCAGCGCGGCGAGCACGGTCAGCCCGCTGTCCCGGACCAGCGCCAGGACGTCCAACTGCTGGGCGATGTCGAGGTGGTTGGTGGGCTCGTCCAGGACCAGCACCCGCGGTTCCTGGGCGAGGGCGCGGGCGATCAGGACGCGCTGCTTCTCGCCGCCGGAGAGCCGCAGGAAGCCCCGCTCGGCCAGGTGGGCGGCGCCGACCCGGGCCAGCGCCCGGTCGCAGAGCGCGCGGTCCGCGGCCCTGGGCCGCCCCGAGCCGCGCTGGTGCGGCAGCCGTCCCATCGCGACGACCTCGGCGGCGGTGAAGTCGAAGTCGGTGCCCGCCTCTTGGGGCAGCGCGGCCAGTAGCCGGGCGGCCTCCCGGGCGGTCAGCGCGTGCAGGTCGGTGCCGTCCAGGTGGACGGTGCCGGCGGCCGGCCGCAGGGCGCGGTAGACGCACCGCAACAGGGTCGACTTGCCGCTGCCGTTGGGGCCGACCAGCCCGATGAGCCGGCCGCTGCCGGCGGTCAGGGTGACGTCGTGGACGAGCCGCTGCCCGGCCACCGCCACCGACAGCCCGGAGATGTCGAGCCGCATCAGGCACCGCCTCCGAAGGTGTAGCGGCGGCGCCGCATCAGCAGGACGAAGCAGGGCACGCCGATCACCGCGGTGATCACCCCGACGGGCAGTTCCACGGGCGCCATCAGCACCCGGGAGAGCAGATCGACCCAGACCAGCAGCACCGCGCCCAGCAGCGGCGCGACGGCCAGCACCCGGCGGTGGTCGGCGCCGACCAGCATCCGGGTGGCGTGCGGCACCATCAGCCCGACGAAACCGATCGCGCCGCTGACCGCGACCACCGCGCCGGTGGCCGCGGCGGCCACTACGAACAGCTCGCGGCGCAGCCGTTCGGGGTCCACGCCCAGCGCGGCGGCGGTCTCGTCGCCCATGGCCAGGGCGTTCAGCCGGCCGGCGGAGAGCAGCAGGTGGGTGAGGGCCGCGGCGACGGCCAGCCCGGCGATCGGCACCGAGCCCCAGCCGGCGCCGCTGAGGCTGCCGAGCAGCCACATCATCGCCGAGCGGGCCGATTCGCCGCGGTCGGCGGTGAACACCATCAGGGTGGTGATCGCGGAGAAGCCGTAGTACATCGCGGTGCCGGTCAGCACCAGCCGCATCGGGGTCAGCCCGTGGGCGGTCCGGGCGGCGGCGTAGACCAGGACCATGGCGAGCAGCGCGGAGCCGAAGGCGGCGACGGACAGTGCCCAGACGCCGAGTGCGGTGAGCGTCCCGAAGAGCAGGACGGCGTTGGCGCCGACCGCCGCGCCGGAGGATATGCCGAGCACGAAGGGGTCGGCGAGGGCGTTGCGGACCAGGGCCTGGACGGCGACGCCGATGGCGGAGAGGCCGGCGCCGACGACCGCGGCGAGCACCGCGCGGGGGAACCGCAGCTCCCAGACGATGGTGTACGCGGCGACCTCGTCGGGTCGGATGGTGCCGCCGGTCAGTCCGGCGCCCAGATAGCGCAGTACCTGCGGCCAGCCGATCCCGGCGGCGCCGAGGGCGGTCCCGCACAGCAGCGAGCCGGCCAGGACGGCGGCCAGGGCGACGGCCAGGGGAAGGGTGCGGACGGGACGTGCCAAGGGTGGTCAAGCCTTCGGCTCGGGCCGTGTGCGTGGGGGTCCCCCTGCTCCTCAAGAGCTTGGGGGAGGACAAGGAGCGACGGCCCGAGCCAGGCGACGGCGGCGTCCCCTCGCAGTCCACGGCGAGTTGATGAGGATCCGGCGCCGCCGCGGGTGATCGGGCTTGCGGAACGGTGCCCCTTCGGGACGTCCGCATACCGTTGCGGGTCAGCGCCGGACTCTCACCGGACTTCCCCCGCGGGGCGCGTCATGCAGTTGTGGTGCGGACCGGTCGGCCCGCGGGGCACCCCGGCGGTGGCCGGGGGAGCTCAGCCCTCGTACGGCGTGCCGTCCGGGCGGAAGAAGGAGACGCCGTCGGGCATGTCGTCGGGCAGGCTCTCGGCCCACTCCTTGAGGTCGGCGACCTTCTTCAGCTGCGCGGACATGTAGGGGCGCAGCGGGACCTCCGGAGTGGACTTCTCGCCCACCCACATCAGGTCGCCCTTGACGTAGCCGTAGAGCCGCTTGCCCCCGCTGTACGGGCTGGCCGCGGCGGTCCGCGCGATGGCGTCGGTGGCGAGGTCGATCTGCGGCTTCTTGTCGGCCAGCTCGCCGTACCAGATCTCGACGACGCCCTGGTCGCGGGTCATCACGACCTCGACCTTGCGGCCCTCGTCGACCCGCCAGAAGCCGGTCTCGGTCTCCAGCGCGTGGACCTGCTTGCCCTCGCTGTCGAGCACCCATGTGCGCGAGGTGTATTCGAGGAAGTCGCGGCCGTCGTGGGAGAAGACGACTTCCTGACCGAAGTTGCACTTCTCGGCGCCGGGGAAGTCGAAGACGCCGGCGCCCTCCCAGCGGCCGAGGAGGAAGGCCAGCGGGACCAGCGACGGGTTCAGGTCGGACGGGATCTCGATCATGAGCTCAGGCGATCTGTAGTGGGGACGTGGGTCAGCGCTGGCCCTGGTACAGCTTCTTCCAGGTCAGCCCGGCGAACGCGATCACGCCGACGGCGACCAGAACCAGCAGGGTGGTGAAGAATGCCTCAAGCACGAGCGCGCTCCTTGGGCGGAGTGAGGTGTTACGGACCGCCTGCGAGTCTAGTCGGCGCCGTCGGGGGCGGCGCTGTGAGGTCCACCGTGGCCGTGCGTCCGGTCGTCGGACTCCCCGCAGGGCGTGCGCGCCCCGGCGGCCCGGTCGCGCCTACGCTGGGCCCATGGCGAAGAAGCTGGTGATCAAGGTGACGGCGGGCGCGGACGCGCCCGAGCGGTGCTCGCAGGCGTTCACGGTGGCGGCGGTGGCGGTGGCCAGCGGCGTCGAGGTGTCGCTGTGGCTGACCGGGGAGTCGGTGTGGTTCGCGATGCCGGGGCGGGCGGCGGAGTTCGAGCTGCCGCACGCGGCGCCGCTGCCGGAGCTGATCGACGGGATCCGCGCGGGCGGCGGGGCGATCACGGTCTGCACACAGTGCGCGGCGCGCCGCGGTATCGAGGAGAAGGACCTGATCGAGGGGGCGGGCATCGCCGGTTCCCAGCTGTTCGTCAGCGAGATCATGCCGGAGGGCGTGCAGGCGCTCGTCTACTGAAGTCGTCTACGGAAGCGGGCCGGCTGCCGGAGCGGGCCGGGCGATCGGGCGTCAGCTCCGGCGGCGGTCCTCGTCGTCGCGGTCGTCCAGCTCGCGCCACCAGCGGTCGGACTCCGGGTCACCGGACTCGTCCCACCAGCGCTCGCCCGGTTCCCGGCGGTTGCCGATGACGGCCGCGACGGGCGGGATGACCATGGCGACGACGCACATCGCGACCGCGACCGGCACGGACCACAGCCGCACCACGCTCCACGCCAGCACGAACAGCACCAGGCACACGCCCATCAGGACGAAGTACCGGCGATGGCGGCGCTGCGGCGGGGTGAGCCGGCGGTGCGCATGCGCGTACATACGTCCACGGTAAGTCCGTCGCGGCCCGGAAAGAAGCCCGGACGGGCCCTTCCGCGCCGGGGCGACACGGAGGGCCGCACCCCTCAGCCAAGGCGTCCAAACCCCTGGGGCGCGGCCCTCCGGCCGTACGGACCCGGGTCCCGGGTCCGTACGCGCGTTGCCGTCAGACGGCGATGGCGACCTCCGACAGCCCGCCCTTCTGGGCGACGACCTTGCGGTCCGCGCTGCCGCCCGGCACGAGGGCGCGCACCGTCCAGGTGCCCTCGGCCGCGTAGAAGCGGAACTGTCCGGTCGCGGAGGTGGGGACCTCGGCGGTGAACTCGCCGGTGCTGTCCAGCAGGCGGACGTAACCGGTGACGGGCTGGCCGTCGCGGGTCACGCTGCCCTGGATGGTGGTCTCACCGGGCTTGATGGTCGAGGCGTCCGGGCCGCCGGCCTGTGCTCCACACATAGCGGTACTTCCTTGAGGGGTAGGGAGGAGAGGGGGCTCTCGGGCTTACTTGTTGGCGCCGAGCTCGATCGGGACGCCGACCAGCGAGCCGTACTCGGTCCAGGAACCGTCGTAGTTCTTGACGTTGGTCTGGCCGAGCAGCTCGTGCAGCACGAACCAGGTCAGCGCGGAGCGCTCACCGATGCGGCAGTAGGCGATGGTGTCCTTCGCCAGGTCCACGGCCTCCTGCTGGTAGAGGGCGGTGAGCTCCTCGTCCGACTTGAAGGTGCCGTCGTCGTTGGCGTTCTTCGACCACGGGATGTTGCGGGCGCTGGGCACGTGGCCGGGGCGCTGCGACTGCTCCTGCGGGAGGTGCGCCGGGGCCAGCAGCTTGCCGCTGAACTCGTCGGGGGAGCGGACGTCGACCAGGTTCTTGGTGCCGATCGCGGCGACCACGTCGTCGCGGAAGGCGCGGATCGAGGTGTCCTGGGCCTGGGCCTTGTACGCGGTGGCCGGGCGGGCGGGGACCTCGGCGCCGTCGACCAGGTCGCGGGAGTCCAGCTCCCACTTCTTGCGGCCGCCGTCGAGCAGCTTGACGCTGTCGTGCCCGTAGAGCTTGAAGTACCAGTAGGCGTAGGACGCGAACCAGTTGTTGTTGCCGCCGTAGAGGACGACGGTGTCGTCGTTGGCGATGCCCTTCGCGGAGAGCAGCTTCTCGAAGCCCTCCTGGTCGACGAAGTCGCGGCGGACCGGGTCCTGGAGGTCCTTCTTCCAGTCGATCCGGACGGCGTTCTTGATGTGGTTCTTGTCGTAGGCCGAGGTGTCCTCGTCGACCTCGACGATGACGACCTTCGGGTCCTCCAGGTGGGCCTCGACCCAGTCGGCGTCTACCAGGACGTCGCTACGGCTCATGTCGTTCTCTCCTCCGGGGCAGTTGCGGGGGGGGGGGGGGGGATTGAGGGGTGCACACGGGTACGCCGGACGGCGCGGCGCGACGGGATGCGCGCGGCGCTGTGCTGGGGACACGTGAAGGGGCGCGGCCTTGGGGAGACGGCCGGCCGGGACGGTGGGTCACCCCCGCTTCCGTTGCGGAAGAGCGCGGGGAGGGAGCCAACGGCCCGTCAGACAGGGCGACAGAGCATGGCGGCGACGCGGCACAGGTCGACTGCCCGCCGCTTCGTCAGTACCGCCTGTCTCCGTGGACGGAGACCGCTCAATGCGCTCTGCATGGCACCGATCGTAGGGAGGGAGAGCGCGGCATGTCACCGGTGTGTCAAATGGCGAGATGTGATTGTCCGCGATACGGGATGCGTGTGCCGGGAAACGAGGCCGGGAGGGCCCGGCGGGGGCGCCGCCGATGAGGGGGTCTGGTTTACGGACTGGGATGTCTCAGGGTGTGGACGGGTGGCGGTCCGGTGGGGCGGTCCGCCACCCGCCGGGGCGGGTCAGCCGGTGAGCTTGACGTCGGTGCCGGACGCGGTGACCGTGATGCCCTGCGCGGTCGTGGTGACCTTCTCCAGCTTCAGGCTGCCCGGCAGCTGGTCCAGCTTCCAGCCGTGGTCGGTCTGGGCCCGCACCTTGCGCTCGCAGCCGGGGATCGCCTGGCACATCGCGGGGATGCGCTCGGCCCGCACCTGGACGGTGTCGCCGTGGACGATGTCGATCGTGCCGGTGACGTCGAACGAGCTGAGCAGCGGGATGTTGGGGGAGATCTTGACCTGGGCGCGGCCGTTCTTCTCGCCGCCGTAGGAGATCTTGACGCCGCCGCCGGCCGCGTTGGTCATGTCCGCGTAGGAGATCTCGGCCGTGGCGGTGGCCGAGGCGGCGCTCTGGATGGAGGTGTAGTCGCTGGTCAGCGCGACGTCGTGGAACTGCGCCGAGAGATGCTTGAGGGTCAGCGTGCGCCCCTCGGAACGGGCCGCCACATGGTCGAGTTCGGCGTCGACCTCGTCGAGGTTCCGCCCGGCGACCTGGGTCAGGAACGGGAAGCCCTTGATGGAGACCTCGGGCGTCGAGGTGATCCCGTTCATACTGCGGAGCTTGTCCGCGGCCTTGCTCTCGGCGAGATTGACCGCGACGCGGTCGGCCGCCACGAACAGCCCGCCGAATATCACGACGAGCACCAGCAGCACCTTCAGTGCGCGCATCGAACCACTACCCCCACTTGTGGCCGCCGGGCCGGGGTGCGTCCCGTCGGCCGATTCGTCCAATCCGGTACGCGAGCCCCCAGCCCGCGCTCCGGGAACCCTAGACGAACCGGTCGCCGGAACGGGAGCGGCGGCCGTACCGAGCGCCGAACCCTGCGCTCCGTACGGCCGCCGCGGCGCTGCGTGGCGGGCCTGGGGCTACCCCAGCGCCCGGCCCAGCACGTAGACCGCCGGGGCCGCGAGGGCCAGCGGCAGGGCGACGCCCGCGGTCATGTGGACGAACTTCGACGGGTAGTCGTAGCTGGCCACCCGCAGGCCGATCAGGGCGCAGCCGCCGGCGGCCAGGCCCAGCAGTGCCGCGGTGGCCCCCATGCCGGTCAGCTGGCCGGCCGCGATGCCGCCGCCGGCGCCGGCCAGCAGGCCGAGCACCAGGGTGAGCGGGCCGGGCAGCGGCAGCGCCCGGGCGAGCGTCGCCAGGGCGACCGCGGCGGCGCCGACCGCCACCGCGTCCGGGTCGGCGGCCAGGTGGCCGGAGGCGAGCACGGCCAGCGCGGACGAGGTCAGGCCCGCGGTCAGCGCGTACATCCGCTCGTCCGCGCTGCTGCGGTTGCGCAGCTGGAGGACGATGACCAGCAGGCACCACACGCCGAGCGTGCCGATGGCCACCAGCGGCGCGTCCTCGTGCGGGGTGGCCAGCAGACCGACGTCGGTGGCCACGCCGCCCAGGAAGGCCAGCGCGATGCCCTGGCGGGCCGGCCACATGCCGTTGAGCCGGAACCAGCCGGCGGCGGTGACGGCCTGGAGCAGCACCACCGGGACCACCAGGACCGGGCGGGCCACCGGCGCGGCCAGCGCCAGCAGCAGGGCGAGTAGCGCGGTCAGCGCGGCCGGCTGGATGCCCGGCGGGATGATCGGCGAGCGGCCCTCGGCGCGGGCGATCTGGTTGGGCTTGAGCGGCGCGGCGGGGGCGGGCGCGGCGGCCTCCGCCTCCGGGTGGCCGACCGGCACCGGCTCGACCGGCACCGGCTCGGCGGTGGCGGTGGTCCCGTGCGCGGCGCCGTGGGCACCCTGGTGCGCGCCGTGCTGCTGTGCGGCTGCCGGGACCGGGGCCGCGTAGGCGTCCGAACCGTAGGCGTCGTTCCCGTAGGCGTCCGGTCCGTAGCCGTCCTGCCCGTAGGGGGCGGCGGACTGGTGCTGCGGCTGCCCGTACGCGTCGTAGCCGTAGGGCTGCTGTGCGTGCTGCGCCTGTTGGGGATGCCGGTGCTGCGGGGCCGGTTGGGTCGGCTGCTGCGGCTGCTGCTGCATATAGGGGTCGTAGGGCTGCTGCCCGTACGGGGTGCCGTAGGCCGTCTGCGGGTCGTACCCGGGGTGCGGGGACGGGGGAGCGTAGCCGGGGGTGTCGCCGTGCGGCGGCGCCGTGGGGTGGTGGCCGGGTGACGGGTCGGTGTACGGGTCGTACGGGTTCTGGTGCTGCGGCTGGTTGTCGCTCATGACCCTCTGCTCATCCTCCGGCGAACGGCGGCAGGACCTCGACGGTGCCGCCCTGGGTCAGCGGTACCTCCGCATGATCGCGGGAGCCGACCTGGACGCCGTCCACCAGGAAGGAGCAGCGCAGCAGGACGCGGGCGAACTCCGGGTTCGCGGTGTGCGCGGTGCGCGCCGCGTCCAGTGCCTCGGCGAGCGTCGCCGCCGCGTACGGCTCCTCTGCGGCGCCGGCGGCGGCCTTGGCCGCGGCCCAGTAGCGCACGGTGCCAGTTGTTGTCACGGCGGCCTCTTCACGTCGGGGGGCTCTTGCCGCCTCCATGATGGCGTACGCGGCGGCCGGCCCGGTTCCGGGCAAGTTCGGGTAAAGAGTTTGCGGCGGTCCGGGACGATTCCTGCACGGTTCGGGGAAATTCGATTGCCGAAGGCAAGTGTTCGCATAGGCTCCGGCCTGTGTTGGTCCGACTCGCGCGGGCGCATCTGCGGCCCTACAGGCGCTCCATATCCCTGATCGTCCTGCTCCAGCTGATACAGACGCTGGCCACGCTCTATCTGCCGACCCTCAACGCCGACATCATCGACAACGGTGTCGTGGCCGGCGACACGGGCTACATCTTCCGCGTCGGCGGCTTCATGATCGCGGTGACGGTGCTCCAGATCGCCTGCGCGATCGGCGCGGTGTACTTCGGCGCCCGCACGGCCATGGCGCTGGGCCGGGACATCCGGGCCGCGGTCTTCGACCGGGTGCAGTCGTTCTCCGCCCGCGAGGTGGGGCGCTTCGGCGCGCCGTCGCTGATCACCCGCACCACCAACGACGTCCAGCAGGTCCAGATGCTGGTCCTGATGACGTTCACGATGATGGTCTCGGCGCCGATCATGTGCGTCGGCGGCATCGCCATGGCGCTCAACCAGGACGTGCCGCTGTCGGCGCTCCTCCTGGTCATCGTCCCGGTCCTCGGGATCCTCGTCTCACTGATCGTGCGTCGGATGCGTCCGCTGTTCCGCGGCGTGCAGGAGCGCATCGACACCGTCAACCGCGTGCTGCGCGAGCAGATCGCCGGCATCCGCGTCATCCGCGCCTTCGTCCGTGACCGGTACGAGCGCGAGCGGTTCGCCGGGGCCAACACCGGTCTCTACGACATCTCGATCCGCGCCGGCCGGCTGATGTCGATGATGTTCCCGCTGGTCATGCTGATCGTGAACCTCTCCAGCGTGGCCGTGGTCTGGTTCGGCGGGCTGCGCATCGACGCCAAGGAGATGGAGATCGGGGCGCTGACGGCCTTCCTCAGCTACCTGATGTACATCCTGATGTCGATCATGATGGCGACGTTCATGGTGATGATGCTGCCGCGCGCCGAGGTCTGCGCCGAGCGCATCCAGGAGGTGCTGACGACCGAGTCCAGCGTCACCCCGCCCGCCGCACCGGTCGGCACGCTGCGCCGGCACGGCGAACTGGAGCTGCGGGACGTGGAGTTCCGCTTCCCCGGCGCCGAGCAGCCGGTCCTGAAGGACATCTCCCTGACCGCCCGCCCCGGCGAGACCACCGCCGTCATCGGCTCCACCGGCTCCGGCAAGTCCACCCTCCTCGGGCTGGTGCCCCGGCTCTTCGACGCCACCGGCGGCACGGTCCTGGTCGACGGCGAGGACGTGCGCACCCTGGCCCCGGAGACGCTGGCCGCGGTGATCGGCCTGGTGCCGCAGAAGCCGTACCTCTTCTCCGGCACGGTCGCCAGCAACCTGCGGTACGGCAACCCGGACGCCACCGACGACGAGCTGTGGCACGCCCTGGAGATCGCGCAGGCCCGGGACTTCGTCGAGCGGATGGAGGGCGGCCTGCACGCGCCGATCGCGCAAGGGGGCACCAACGTCTCCGGCGGTCAGCGACAGCGCCTGGCGATCGCCCGCGCCCTGGTCCGCAAGCCGGAGATCTACCTCTTCGACGACTCCTTCTCGGCCCTGGACTACGCCACCGACGCGGCTCTGCGCGCCGCACTGGCCCGGGAGACCGACCGGGCCACCGTGGTGATCGTCGCCCAGCGGGTCTCCACGATCCGCGGCGCCGACCGGATCGTGGTCCTGGACGAGGGCCGGATCGTGGGCACCGGCACCCACGGCGAGTTGATGGCCGGCAACGAGACCTACCGGGAGATCGTGCTCTCCCAGCTCACCGAGCAGGAGGCGGCATGACCACCGCGGACAAACAGGGCTTGGCCACCGACCGGGCCCCGGGGGCGACGCCCGCCGGTGCCTCCCCGGAGGCGCCCACGTCGGCCCCCCGCCGCGGCCCGGCCCCCGGCGGCGGTCCGATGGCCCGCATGATGGGCGGCCCGATCGACAAGTCCCTGAACTTCAAGGGCTCCGGCAAGCGGCTGCTGGCCCAGATGCGGCCGGAGCGCGGCCTGATCACGGTCGCGCTGCTGCTCGGCGTGCTCAGCGTGGCGCTGACCGTCGTCGGCCCCAAGGTGCTGGGCCGGGCCACCGACCTGATCATGGCCGGCATCGTCGGCCGCGACCTGCCCGCGGGGCTGACCAAGGAGCAGGCCGCCGACCTGCTGCGGGCGCACGGCCAGGGCGGGCTCGCCGACCTGGTCGCCAGCATGCCGGTGGCCCCCGGCCCGCACACCGACTTCGGCGCGGTGGGCATGGTCCTGCTCTTCGTCGCGCTGATCTACGTCGGCTCCTCCGTCTTCGGCTTCGTCCAGGCCCGGATCGCCACCCGCGTCGTGCAGCGCACCGTCTTCCGGCTGCGCGAGCAGGTCGAGGAGAAGCTCGCCCGGCTGCCGCTGAGCTACTTCGACAAGCAGCAGCGCGGCGAGGTGCTCTCCCGCGCCACCAACGACATCGACAACATCCAGCAGACGCTCCAGCAGACCCTCAGCCAGATAGTGGCCTCGCTGCTGACGATCGTGGGCGTGCTGGGCATGATGTTCTGGATCTCCTGGCTGCTGGCCCTGGTCGCCCTGGTCACGGTGCCGGTCTCGGTCGTCGTCGCCACCAAGGTCGGCAAGCGCGCCCAGCCCCAGTTCGTCCAGCAGTGGAAGACCACCGGCAAGCTCAACGCGCACATCGAGGAGATGTACACCGGACACTCCCTGGTCAAGGTCTTCGGCCGGCAGAAGGAGTCCGCCGCGCTGTTCCGCGAGCAGAACGACGCGCTCTACTCCGCGGGCTTCAAGGCCCAGTTCATCTCCGGCATCATCCAGCCCGCGATGATGTTCATCGGCAACCTCAACTACGTCCTGGTGGCCGTGGTCGGCGGCCTGCGCGTCGCCTCCGGCGCGCTGTCCATCGGCGACGTCCAGGCGTTCGTCCAGTACAGCCGCCAGTTCAGCCAGCCGCTGACCCAGGTCGCCTCGATGGCCAACCTCGTCCAGTCCGGCGTGGCCTCCGCCGAGCGGGTCTTCGAACTCCTCGACGCCGAGGAGCAGCACCCCGACGCCGAGCGGCCCGCCCGCCCGGAGCAGGTCACCGGCCGGGTCGCCTTCGAGGGCGTCTCCTTCCGCTACGACGAGAACAAGCCGCTCATCGAGGACCTCTCGCTGTCCGTCCGCCCCGGCCAGACCGTCGCCATCGTCGGCCCGACCGGCGCCGGCAAGACCACCCTGGTCAACCTCCTGATGCGGTTCTACGAGGTCCGCGACGGCCGGATCACCCTCGACGGCGTGGACATCGCGGAGATGTCCCGTGAGGAGCTGCGCGGCCACATCGGCATGGTCCTCCAGGACACCTGGCTCTTCGGCGGCACCATCGCCGAGAACATCGCCTACGGCGCCCCCGAGGGGACCTCCCGCGACAAGGTCGTCGAGGCCGCCAGGGCCACCCACGTCGACCGCTTCGTCCGCACCCTTCCCGACGGCTACGACACCGTCATCGACGAGGAGGGCGCCAACGTCTCGGTGGGCGAGAAGCAGCTCATCACCATCGCCCGGGCCTTCCTCGCCGAGCCGGCCATCCTCGTCCTGGACGAGGCCACCAGCTCGGTCGACACCCGCACCGAGGTGCTGATCCAGCACGCCATGGCCCAACTCCGCAGCGGCCGCACCAGCTTCGTCATCGCGCACCGCCTCTCCACCATCCGGGACGCCGACGTCATCCTGGTGATGGAGAACGGCTCGATCGTCGAACAGGGCACCCACGACACCCTGTTGTCCGCGGACGGTGCCTACGCCCGCCTGTACGCGGCCCAGTTCGCGGAGGCCGTGACGGAGGCGGGGTAGCGACGCCGTGCCCCGGTGGTGCCACCGGGGCGGGGCACTGACAGCGGCCACGACATCGGGGAACGCATCCGTGCGCTCCCCGTGCTCCCCCCGGCCGTCGGCGGCCCGCCGGCGGCCGTGCGGGGCGGCCCGCCGGAGCGCGACCGGGCCGCCCGGGGAGGCGCCGACGGTGCCGGTCCGGCGGTGGCCCGGGGAGCGGGCCCGGCGGACCGCGGCGGTCGGGGCGTGGCTCTCGTGGCCGCCGGCGGTGGACCGGCCGGCGCCGCCGCCGTGGCCCCGGAGGGAGAACGTGATCACGTCCGCATGCTGGGACAACGCGGCGGCGGCGCGGCGGAGCGCGGGCCGTTCGAGGGAGCCGGTGAAGCCCTGCGCGAGGACGGAGGCGAGGCCGCTCGCGGGGCGGCGGAGGGGGTCGACGAGGGCCCGGAAGGCCCTGCCGCGAGCGGAATTCGGGGGCTGCGGGCGGCCTCGACACGGACACCGTCGGCCGTCAACAGGATCGCGCGGTGACCACTCGAAGTGATCGACGGAACACAAGAACGGGCAAAATCGGCCTCGGGTCCACAACTCAGGTGAGCTATTCTGCTGGACAAGAAGGATCCGGGCAGCGTCGCCCCCGGGTCCTTTTGTGCTTTCACGCACGCGAAGAGTGTGATCGGAAGCACCCCGTACGAAGCAGTGCCGCAGACCCCCGGCCAGGCCGGGTGGTGCCCCCGTCGCAGGGACCGAGGAGGAACCAGACGTCATGGGCAAGCGAAGCGTGCAGGACAGTGAGCCGCACAGGATGAAGCTCGTCGGAAACCGGGTAGGTGGTCGGAAGTGAGTTCGCTTCTGCTGCTGACCAATGCTCTCCAGCCGTCGACGGAGGTGCTTCCGGCGCTCGGCTTGCTGCTGCACAGCGTCCGGGTGGCCCCCGCCGAGGGCCCGGCCCTGATCGACACCCCAGGGGCCGACGTCATACTGATCGACGGCCGCCGCGATCTTCCACATGTGCGGTCCTTGTGCCAGCTGCTGCGGTCCACCGGGCCGGGCTGTCCGCTGGTGCTGGTGGTCACCGAGGGCGGGCTGGCCGCCGTCACCGCCGACTGGGGTGTCGACGACGTGATGCTGGACACGGCCGGTCCGGCCGAGGTCGAGGCGCGGCTGCGGCTGGCGATGGGCCGCCAGCAGATCACCACCGACAACGGGCCCATGGAGATCCGCACCGGCGACCTGTCGGTGGACGAGGCCACCTACAGCGCCAAGCTCAAGGGCCGGGTCCTGGACCTGACCTTCAAGGAGTTCGAGCTGCTGAAGTACCTGGCGCAGCACCCGGGCCGGGTCTTCACCCGCGCCCAGCTCCTCCAGGAGGTGTGGGGCTACGACTACTTCGGCGGTACGCGGACGGTGGACGTGCACGTCCGGCGGCTGCGCGCCAAGCTAGGCCCCGAGCACGAGTCGCTGATCGGCACGGTCCGGAACGTCGGCTACCGCTTCGTGGTACCGGAGAAGGTGGAGCGGGCGGCCGCGGAGGCCCAGGCCCAGGCGGACACCACGAAGGCGGCGAAAGCGGCGAAGCCGGTCGGGGACGGCGACGGGGGCACACGGGCCGACGGGCCGGCGTCGGTGCGTTCGTCCTCGTCGGGCGCGGGATCCACGTCCGCGCAGCCTGCCCGCCGGTAGGACCACCCGCGTAGACTGCCGCGCGTGGCCAAGGTGACGCGGGATGATGTGGCAAAACTGGCGGGGACGTCCACCGCCGTCGTCAGTTACGTCATCAACAACGGACCGAGGCCGGTCGCCCCGGCCACGCGCGAGCGGGTGCTCGCCGCCATCAAGGAGCTCGGCTACCGGCCCGACCGGGTCGCGCAGGCGATGGCGTCCCGCCGTACGGACCTCATAGGTCTGATCGTGCCGGACACCCGACAGCCGTTCTTCGCGGAGATGGCGCACGCCGTCGAACAGGCCGCCTCCGAGCGGGGCAAGATGGTGCTGGTCGGCAACGCCAACTACATCGACGAGCGCGAGGTGCACTACCTCCGCGCGTTCCTCGGGATGCGGGTGGCCGGGCTGATCCTGATCAGCCAGGGCCCCAGCGAGCACGCCGCCGCGGAGATCGAGGCGTGGGACGCCCGGGTGGTGCTGCTGCACCGCCGGCCGGACGCCATCGACGACGTCGCGGTGATGACCGACGACATCTGGGGCGCGCAGCTGGCGACCCGGCACCTCCTGGAGCACGGCCACCCCTACGTCGCCTTCCTGGGCGGCACGGAGGAGACCCCGAAGTCCGGCGACCCGGTCACCGACCACGTCGAGGGCTGGCGGCGGGCCATGCTGGAGTTCGGGCGGTCGCCGGAGGGGTGCTACTTCCAGGCGCCGTACAACCGCTACGACGCCTACCAGGTCGCGCTGCGGGTGCTGGCCGGGCCGGACCGGCCGCCGGCCATCATGTGCGCCACCGACGACCAGGCCATCGGGGTGCTGCGGGCCGCCCGCGAGCTGCGGATCGACGTCCCCGGCGAGCTGGCGGTGGCCGGCTTCGACGACGTGAAGGAAGCGGCGCTCACCGATCCGCCGCTGACGACGGTGGCCTCGGACCGGCAGGCGATGGCCCGGGCCGCGGTCGACCTGGTGCTGGACGACGGGCTGCGGGTGGTCAACTCGCGCCGCGAGCGGCTGCGGCAGTTCCCGTCGCGGCTGGTGGTGCGGCGCTCCTGCGGCTGCGGCGGCTGAGCGGGCCGCTGAACGGGGCCGCGCCGGGGGCTTCCTTATACCGGGCATACCCACTTCTGTTGGGTCTCTCAGGGCCTTCTCAGACGGTTCTCATGCAGCGGCCGCAGAGTCGTGGGCATGACCGAGAGCTACCGCCGCAGCGGCGAAGAGATGCCCCAGGACCGGCCGTACGCCTACGGCACCGAATACGGCACCGGCCACCACAGCAGCGACCACGGCGCGGACCGCGCGCGCGGCGACGTACCGCCGCCGCCCCCGTACGCGCCGGGCATGCCCGCGGCCGACGGCCCCGGCGCGGGCGAGCCGCGGCGCCGGGCCCGCCGACCGATCGCGCTGATCGCGGCGGTGGCGCTGGCCTCGGGTCTGATCGGCGGTGGCAGCGCGGCGCTGATCGCCGGTGCCACGCAGCAGGGCAGCACGTCCGGCGGCATCTCCACCCCGCTGGTCAACGCCGGGCAGAACTCCGGCGGCACCGGGGTCGCCGGGGTGGCCAAGGCGGTCAGCCCGGCCATCGTGGAGATCAAGGCGCGTACCGGGGGCGGCGAGTCCACCGGCTCCGGCGTGGTGATCACCAGCAGCGGCGAGATCATCACCAACAACCACGTGGTGGCCGGCGCGCGCCAGGTGAGCGTCACCTTCAGCGACGGCAGCAAGAAGACCGCGACGGTCGTCGGCACCGACCCGGACAAGGACCTCGCGCTGATCAAGGTCCAGGGCGCCAAGGGGCTGACGCACGCGGTGCTCGGCGACTCCAACAAGCTCGCGGTCGGCGACCCGGTCGTCGCGATCGGCTCGCCGGAGGGCCTGACCGGCTCGGTGACCAGCGGCATCGTCTCCTCGCTCAACCGTGATGTCACCGTCCCCAAGGAGGACGGCCAGGGGCAGGGCCAGGGCCAGGGCCAGGGCCAGGGCGGTCGCGGGGGCTTCGGCGGCGGCGGTGGCTGGCCGTTCGAGTTCGGCGGCAACCAGTACAACGGCGACACCGGCTCGTCCAAGACCACCTACAAGGCGATACAGACCGACGCCGCGCTCAACCCGGGCAACTCCGGCGGTGCCCTGATCAACATGCAGGGGCAGATCATCGGCATCAACTCGGCCATGTACGCGCCGGGTTCGTCGGACAGCAGCCAGGCGGGCAGCGTCGGCCTCGGCTTCGCGATCCCGATCAACACCGTCAAGGCCGACCTCGACGCGCTGCGCGGCGGCGGCAGCGGGGGCGGGAACAGCGGGGTCTGAGGGCGGCCGGCTCCGGGCCGGGCCGCCGCCGGGCGGTGGATATCCACAGGCGGTCGTCCACAGGTCGTCCGTCCGTGCGGCATCCGTGTCAGGCTGAAGCCAGCAAAGGTCCAGCCGGTCGTTCGCAATGTCATCCGAGGTAGTCACGCACATGAGCCCCGCCGAGCACGGTGATCACCCCGCCCGCATCCTCATCGTCGACGACGAGCCCGCGGTCCGCGAGGCGCTGCAGCGTTCGCTCGCCTTCGAGGGGTACGGCACCGAACAGGCCGTCGACGGCCTGGACGCGGTGGAGAAGGTCGCCGCCTACGACCCCGAACTGATCGTGCTGGACGTGCTGATGCCCCGGATGGACGGGCTGACCGCGGCCCGCCGACTGCGGGCGAGCGGGGTGACCGTACCGATCCTCATGCTGACCGCGCGGGACACCGTCGGCGACCGGGTCACCGGCCTGGACGCCGGCGCCGACGACTATCTCGTCAAGCCCTTCGAACTGGACGAACTGCTGGCCCGGATCCGCGCGCTGCTGCGCCGCAGCTCGTACGCGACGGCGGCCGGCACCGCCCGCCCGGACGAGAGCGAGCTGCTGGGCTTCGCCGATCTGCGGATGAATCTGGCCACCCGCGAGGTCACCCGCGGCGACCGCCCGGTCGAGCTGACCCGTACGGAGTTCACGCTCCTGGAGATGTTCCTGGGCCACCCCCGGCAGGTCCTCACCCGCGAGCAGATCCTCAAGGCCGTCTGGGGCTTCGACTTCGAGCCGACCTCCAACTCCCTCGACGTGTATGTGATGTACCTCCGCCGCAAGACGGAGGCGGGCGGCGAGCCGCGGCTGGTCCACACCGTGCGCGGGGTCGGCTACGTACTGCGGCTGGGGGGCGGTCCGGAATGAGCGGCACCGGCGACGTCCACGCCCCGCACGGCCGCGAGACGCACGGTCATGAGGCGCACGGTCATGAGACGCACGACGCGGGCGGCGGGGGCGCGGCGCCCCGGGCGGGCGGCTCCTTCGGCCTGACGCGGTTCCACCAACTGCCGCTGCGCTCCCGGCTGGCGCTGCTCACCGCCGTCGCGGTCGCGTTCGCGGTGGCGCTGTCGGCCGCCGCCTGCTGGCTGATCACCCGCGACCGGCTCACCGAGCAGCTCGACACCAGCCTCGGCACGGTCGAGGTGAACTCCGACTACGTCCAGGCGATCAGCGCCCGCTGCGCCGGCAGCCCGCTGAACGCCCGCTTCCTGCCCACGCCGTACACCATCCAGCTGGTCTCCGCGAGCGGTTACGTCTGCACCTCGCCCAACAAGGCACCCATCCCCGCCCAGCGCGTGGACCAGGCGGTCGCCGACGGGCGGCTGGCCAGAGCCGTCCACACCACCAAGGACGAGAACGGCGCCTCGATGCGGGTCTCGACCGTCCCCTACCGCGGCCCGGTCGCCGACGCCCAGGGGAACCGGGTGGCGATCTCGGTGGCCGCGCCGATGGACCAGGTCACCGACCCGCTCAACCAGCTCGCGCTGGTGCTGCTGGTGGTCGCCGGGGTCGGGGTGCTGGGCGCGGCGACCGCCGGCCTGTGGGTGGCACGGGCGGGCCTCAAGCCCGTCGACCGGCTGACCGCCGCCGTCGAGCACGTCGCCCGCACCCAGGACCTCACCATCCGCATCCCCACCGACGGCGAGGACGAGATCGCCCGCCTCTCCCGGTCGTTCAACGCGATGACCGCCGCGCTGGCCGCCTCCCGCGACCTCCAGCAACAGCTGATCGCCGACGCCGGCCATGAGCTGCGCACGCCCCTGACGTCCCTGCGGACCAACATCGACCTCCTGGAGCGCAGCGAGCGCTCCGGTAGGCCGATCCCGGCCGCGGACAAGGAGGCGCTGCTCGCGTCGGTCAAGGCCCAGATGGGCGAGCTGGCGGCGCTCATCGGCGACCTCCAGGTGCTCTCCCGCCCACCGGAGGCAGGAGCCGGCGACGGCGCGGCGTCCGTCCGGGTGGTCGCCCTCCACGACATCGTCGGCACCGCACTCGAACGGGCCCGGCTGCGCGGCCCCTCCCTCACCATCACCGCCGACCTCGACCCGTGGTACGTCCGTGCCGAACCGGCCGCGCTGGAGCGTGCGGTGGTCAACCTCCTCGACAACGCGGTGAAGTTCAGCCCCTCCGGCGGCACGGTCGAGGTCCGCTTGGCGGGCGGCGCGCTCACCGTCCGGGACCACGGCCCCGGCATCCCGCTCGAGGAACTCCCGCACGTCTTCGAACGCTTCTGGCGTTCCCCCTCCGCCCGCAGTCTGCCCGGCAGCGGACTGGGCCTGTCCATCGTGGCCCGCACGGCGGAGCAGGCCGGCGGCGGCGTGCGCCTGCGCAACGCCCCCGGCGGCGGTACGGAGGCCCTGCTGACCATGCCGGGTGCGCCCGCACCGCCGCCGGACATACCGGGGGCGGCCGACGGGCCGGCCGGCGAGCCGGGCGCGCCGGGCCGTCAGGCCGCGCCGGGGGACGGTGCGCAGTCGGGGGAGCAGGGGGCGCCGCCGGGCGCGTAGGCGCGGTCCGGGCGGGGCCGTTACTTCCCCTTCCCCCCGCCCTTCGCCGCGTCGCCGAACGGCAGGTTCGCGCCGGTCAGATCGACCCGGATGCCGTCGCTCTCCACGGTGATGTCGCGCAGCCGCACGTCCCCCGGCGTCTTGGGAAGCTGGAAGGAGAGCGACAGCCGGTCCGCCAGCTGGGGCTTCGTCAGGTCGGTCAGGGCGCCGAGCATCTTCGCGTCGAGGCCGACCTTCTGGAGCAGCCAGGGGTGCTCCATCACCACGTCGACGAGGTTGACCTGCATCAGCTGATGGACGAAGCGCGGCGAGCCGATCAGCTCGTGCAGCTTGTCGTCGCTGCGCAGGGCGTCGTCGATGTACTCCTTGGGGATGCCGATCCGCTGGGCGATCGCCGGGATGCTGAGCATCGACTTGACCTTGGCCGCCTGCCGGCTGAGCTCGGCGGCGCCCTTCTGGGTCAGCCGCAGGCCCTCCTCCTTGCCGGTGCCCGGGCGGTAGACCGCGACATCGCCGATGTCCAGCCGCATCTGCCCGATGTCGGTGGAGATCCCCCGCTCTCCGTTGCGCTGGATGCGCGCCTCGGCCCGCACGCGCAGGGTGTGTCCGGCGATCGGCAGCTCGCCGACCGCACGCACCCCGTTGCTCCCCATCCCGCTGAACTTGACCTGGGACGCGCCCAGTTCACGGTTCATGTCGTCGAAGGCGAGCAGCACACTGCCGTGCATCGAGCCGATGGTGGCGCCCTTGATGGCGGTCGGCAGATCGCCGTTGAGCCGGATGTCCCGGGCCGTGGCCTCCACCTTCGCCAGCGAGACCCGGTCCGCGGCGACGTCCGGGATCACCACGTCGACCTGGTCGAGCCGCTTGTCGAAGACCTGGGTGAGGAACGGGAACCCGTGGATGTCCACCTCGGGCCGGGCGTGCAGGTGCAGCGCCGTCTTCACCTGCTCCTCGGCCTTGTTCTGCGCGTACAGCACGGCGAACCGGTCGGCGAGCGCGAGGACCCCCGCGCAGGCCGTCAGCGCGACCAGCGCCTTGATGGTGCGCGGGACGGCGGCGAAGCGGCTGATGCCCCGCTTCGACTTCCGGTGGTTCGGGGGCGCCCAGGTGTCCTCGTCGCCCTCGTCGTCCGAACGCAGGCCCAGGCCCAGCGGATCGTCGCTGTGGTCCCGCTCGTTGAGGTAGGTGCGCCGCACGGGCGACGGGCCGTACCCCGCCCCGGCCTCCCGGGCGTACGCGTCGTCCGCTCTGGGTTCCGGGTCGGCGAGCGCGGCCAGATCCGCGTACGGATTGGCGGCGTCGACCGGCGGGAGCTCCCTGGTGTCGCCCTGCGGATCGTCCGGGTGCCCGGCTATGTGGGGCCGGTCACCGGCCTCGGGAGCGGAGGCGGTCGGACGGGCAGGTGGGGACGAGGGTGAAGCTATGCGTGTGGGGGTTCGCATCCGCACATCCCACCACGAGCGGGACCCAGGAGCGCAAGTCGCACCCGCGGAATGTGAGGAACGCGAAAGTCGTCCCGGCGTCCTTGGCGAAATCTTGCCGCGTCCTTGTGCCTCGCTGAACTACCGTCAATCTTCAGCGAATCTCCCGGCAGGCGTCCGCCGCCGCGCTCGCGTTCCTCTGGAGGGGCACCGTGATCGTCGTAACCGGAGCAACCGGCAATATCGGCCGCAGTCTTGTGGGCCGCCTTCTGGAGGAAGGTGTTCCGGTTCGCGCGCTCACTCGGGACCCGGCCCGCGCCGGCCTCCCCGCCCGGACCGAGGTGGTCCGCGCCGACCTCACGACGGACACCGCCCTCGTCCCGCTGCTCAGCGGTGCCGATGCCCTCTTCCTCAACCTCGCGGCCGGCGACGGCGAGTCCGCGCGGCGGCTGATCGACGCCGCCGTCGAGGCGAAGGTCCCGCGCCTGGTCTTCAACTCCTCCCTCGGGGTGACGGACACCCCCGTCGACGAGACCAACTTCATCTCCCGCTCGCACGCCGCGGTGGAGCGCGCGGTACGCGCGTCCGGCCTGGAATGGACCTTCCTGCGCGGGGGCAACTACGCCACCAACGCCCTCGGTTGGGCCCCGGCGATCCGCGGCAACGGCGTGGTGCGCGACCCGCACCCGGGCTCCCAGGGCGCGCCGATCCACGAGGCCGACCTCGCGGACGCCGCCGCCGTCGCCCTCCTGGACCGCACCGGCGCCCACGTTCACCAGGTGCACCGCCTGACCGGCCCCGAGGTGCTCACCAACGCCCAGCAGGTCGCCGCCATCGCCGAGGCCATCGGCCGCCCGGTGCGCATCGAGCAGATCCCGGAGGACGAGGCCGCCGAGGCGATGGCTGGCCCCCACCTCCCGCTGGCGGCCGCCCGCGAACTCATCGGCCTCTTCGGCCGGGCGGTGGACGCCCCCGTCTTCCCCGTCACGGACACCGTCGAACGCGTCACCGGCCACCCGGCCCGCCCCTTCGCCCAGTGGGCGCGGGACCACGCGGGCGACTTCTCCTGACGGCGGCGCTCGCACCCGGTGACGACCACGTCGTCGTCGCCTGTTCTGCCGGTGCCCACGGTGTGCCCATACACCGTGGGCACCGGCATGGCGGATAGGCCAGGCAGAAGGCGTCGGGACGGCCCGCTCTCCGATCACGACCCGTCTCGGGCGCTCCGGCAACCCCGTGTCCCCCATCAACCGCGCCACGGGACCGCATCACCGTCCAGCGGTTCGGTGCCGCGAACGGGCAGCGAGACGATCACGAGTGCGCCTCCCGAAGATGCCGGCGCAGCATGACGTTGCAGTCGGTTTCGACGCTGCGGTCGTACTCGTTCCGGGCAGTGGCGCGCCGGGCTTCGAGCTCGGCGCAACGCGCGCAGTCGGGCCGCGGGTGGTGCGGGGCGGGCCAGGGGGCCGGGACCGGGGTGAGGGGTTTCGGCATGGAGGTGTCCTTCCGTGAACCGGGGCTGTTCGTGAATCGTCGCCCGTGGGCCGATCATCGAGAGCTGATCCTGGCTGCCCATATGAGGCACTTGATGGGCAGGGAGCGGACAGTTGGGCCGTATCGGCAGTACGGTGAAGAACGCCCAAATGTCCGTGGGGAGTGCCTTGAACGCGACATTGAGGTCTGCTATGCAGGCCGCTGGTTTATCGCCCCGTCAGCTCGCCATGCGGGTCGGTGTGTCCACCAAGACCATTGAACGATGGCTGGCAGATGTCGAGCTCATACCGCATGCCCGAAATCGCGAGGATGCCGCTCAGGCGCTGGGAGTTGACGTTGAAATGCTGTGGCCGAAGTCCGTCGCGGAGAGAGTGAAGATCGGCGCTGACCGGGAGATCGTCCGTAGCTACCCGTACCGTTCGGCGTGTCCGTCCACGGTGTGGGCGGATCTGGTCGGCCGGGCGAACGACGAGCTGTTCTTCGCCGGGTACACGAACTACTTCCTTTGGACGCAACAGCCCGCGTTTGCGGCGACGTTGCGGACCAAGGTCAAGGCCGGCTGTCGAGTCCGCTTCCTGGTCGGGGATCCGGAGGGGGAGGCGGCGCGTCAGCGTGAGGCGGTGGAGGACGTCGCCCTCTCGGTTTCCGCGAGGATCAGGATGACGCTGGACGAGCTGGAGAAGATGGGCGCAGTGGAGGGACTGGAGGTGCGGACCTCCGCGGCCGTGGATGCGCCGTCGCACATCGCGCTGTCGGTCTTCCGGTTCGATGACGAAGCACTGGTCACCCCGCACCTTGCCCGTCTGGTCGGCCATGACTCACCGTTGCTGCACCTGAAGCGGTACGAGCCGGGCGGGATGTTCGACCGGTTCGCGGAGCACGCGGAGCAGCTGTGGACGGGGGCAACGGCGGTTTGACTTCGATGCCCTCGACAAGCCGAAGGAAGTGAAACAGTACGGCGCCGCTTTCCAGGAAATCTGGGATGTGGTGCTCGATGAACAGGCGTCGCGGCGCCTGAGCGCGCGGCCACGCAGAAGGCGCGGGCCCGAGGCCGGATTTAACCACGCTCGGGTATGGGCAGGGCCATGAACGTAAAGCGCACCCCAATCCCGTATTCGAAACCCGTTAAAGATCCTTTCCCCGCGGTCGCCCCCCGACGTACTCCTGGAGTCACGTAGGTGAGCGAACAGGGGGAGCGGGATGAGCGGGCAGTTCGGCGTGGAGCCGACGGCGCTGACGGATCTGGCCGGCAAGTTCGACCTTCAGGCGAAGGACCTCGACGGCCCGATCCGTTCCTTCGCCGCGACATCGGCGGAGGTCGGGGAGGCGTTCGGGATCCTCGGCGCCTGCGACGGCGCGATGCAGAAGTACCAGAAGCTGCTGAACAGCACGGTCGAGGCGCTGAGCCAGCTGCCCCAGGTGCTCACCAGCGACGCCGACCGGCTGCGGATCAACGCGTCCCAATACGCGGATGCCGACCAGGCGGCCGTCGGACACCTGCAGTCCGTGCCCCGTTACCAGGCGGTGTGACGGTGAACATCAACGGCTGGATCGACGGCAAGGTGCTGGAGATCCTCCAGGCGTTCGGGGTGGAGCTCCCGGGTGGCAACGGCGACACCCTGCGCTCCATCGCGCACGCCTGGGACTCCATGGGTAACGACCTGACCAAGGTCGTAGGGGCCCTCGACCGAGCCATCGATGGCGTCGACAAGCAGGGCTGGCACGGCGCGGCCCGCGACGCCTTCGAGAAGCACTGGCAGGACCAGAAGAAGACCATCACCGACATCGCGAAGAACTTCCACCATGTCGCGGACGGTCTGCGGGAGTTCGCCGACGAGATCGACAAGATCAACGAAGAGATCATCGACATCTGCGTCCAGATCGCCGAGATGGAAGTGCTCGGCGCCGCACTGTCCGTGTTCACCGGATTCCTCTCCGACCTCGTCGCCAATGCTGCCGTGGCCGCGAAGGTCACCAAGATCATGGACCTGGTCAAGCTGTTCACGTCGGCGGCGGAGAAGGTGGCGGCGCTGCTGGAGCGGTTCGGCGGGATGAGCGCGGAGACGGCGGCGACGCTGGAGAGGATGCTCACCGCCATCGCCCGATTCAGTGGCAAGTTCCTCGCGAAGGGTGTGGAGAGCTACGCCACGAACTTCGTGGCCGACTCTGGCAGCCAGATGCTCAACCAGGCGCTCACGGGGCAGCCGGTGACGGTGGGCAAGGATTTCGCCACCGCCAACCAGGAGGCCCTGGGCACGGCCGCGTTCACGGCGGGTGGCGCGTCGCTGGCGGAAGGTGCCAAGCTGACGGGCGCGGTCGGCAGGATGCTCAGCGGCGAAGGCCGGGCCGGCAACGCCGTCAACGGTGCACTCGGCAACATCGCCGGTGGCCTCACCACCGACGTGTGGAACGAGAAGGACGGCGGGACCACCCTGTGGGACGCGGGTACGAATGCCGCTACCGGCGCCCTCGGGAACCACGTCGGCGGCACGCTCCTCGGAAAGATGGAGCGGCACAGTCTCGGCGGAGAGAACGTCGCCGAGGGGCATGAGGTCTTTGATGTGGCGTACCGGGACGGCTTCGGAACCGGCCTCAACACGGCTATCTACTCAGGTGGCTCGGGGATCGAGTCGGATCTGCAGGACCTGGCCAAGGAAGCCCAGAAGGGGGACGAGTGACCCGTGCCGGGTGAAGTCGGTGGCCTGATTCTGGCCGGCGTCGCGCACGTCAAGCCGAACTATGACGCAGGCTGGGGCCCCGGACTGCTCCTGATCCTCGGGGTCTTCGGGGGCCTGGTCGTCTGTGCCGGTGTCGCCGTGACCAGGGCCCTCCTGCGTGTCGAGGGCGAGAAGAACTGGGTCGGCTGTGCAGTCGGGCCGGTGATCTTCGCCATGGGTCTCGCCATGACCGTCGTCGGCTTCGGCTTCTCCTTCGGGCTGCTGTGATGGGGCTGTCTGCGGCGTGATCCTTGCGGCAGTCGTGCGCATCGACCCGAATCACCCTGACCCTGGCTGGGGTTCCTTTTTCCTGGTGCTCCTTGGGGTCTTCGGGTGCCTGCTCGTGTGGGCAGGTGCCTACTTGCCCAACGGCCTCTGGCGTTTCGAAGGCGAGAAGCCCTGGCTCTTCTACGTGCTCGGGCCGGTGGTCCTCGCCATCGGCTTCGCCATCGCCGTCCCCTCCCTCTGCTTCGCCTTCCACCTGCTGTGAGGCGTGCGTCGAGCGCGGCGGCCCCGGCTGCCCGCCGTACAGGCGGACGACCGGGGCCGTAGGCATAGGGATAGGCGAGCCGAACGGCCGGCCACAGGCGGCTACTTCACCACGGTAATGCGGTCCGCCTTCGGCGGGGCCAGCGGGTCGGTCGGGGACGAGTGGGCCGTCAGGTAGGCGGTGAGGGCGTCGAGGTCCGACGGGCCGACGTACTTGTTCGTGCCCTGCTTGAGGGCGGGGAAGCCGTCGCCGCCGCCGGCCAGGAACTCGTTCATGGCGACCCGGTAGGTCTTGGCGGGGTCCAGGGCGGCGCCGTCGAGCTTGACGGAGTCGGCGACGACGCGGGCGGCGCCGGTCTTGGTCATGTCGAGGGTGTAGGTGAGGCCCCGGGAGATCTGGAGGATCTTGGGGGAAGCCTCGTTGGGGCCGCTGACCTGCTGCTGGAGGGCGGTCAGCAGCTGGGCGCCGGTCAGGTCCACGACGTTGGTCATGTTGGTGAACGGCTGGACGGTGAACGCCTCGGCGTAGGTGACGACGCCGTCGCCCTCGTCGCCCGACGCCTTGTAGGCGAGGTCGGAGCGGATGCCGCCGGGGTTCATCAGCGCGAGCTGGGCGCCGCCCTTGCCGGTGTCCTGGGTGGCCGCCAGTTGGGCGTCGGCGATGACGTCGCCCAGGGGTTCCTCGGGGGTGCCGGCGCCGCGGCCGTTGATGTCGGCGGAGATGTAGCCGACGGGCTTGTCGGCGACCGGGGCGGCCAGCTTGTTCCAGCGGGCGATCAGGGACGTCATGTCCGCGGCCTTGGGCTGGGTGCGGTCGACCACGTGGTTGGCCGCGTGCGGGCCGTGCACCGCGGTGCGGACGATGTCGTGGGTCCGGCGGTCGTAGGTGAGGGTGGTGTCGGTGTAGAGGCGGCCGTAGGAGGCGGCGGAGGTGACCGTGCGGGGGTGACCGGCCGGGTCGGGGATGGTGCAGGTGTAGGACTGGTGGGTGTGGCCGGTGACGAGGGCGTCGACCGTGGGGCTGACGTGCTTGGCGATGTCGACGATCGGGCCCGAGATGCCCGCGCCCGGGCCGGGGCTGTCGCAGTTGGCGTTGTAGGACGTGGAGGCGGGCAGGCCGCCCTCGTGGATGAGGGCGACGATCGCCTTGACGCCCTGGCGGTCGAGGACCTTGGCGTACTTGTTGATCGTCTCGACCTCGCCGTGGAAGGTCAGGCCCTTGACGCCGTCGGCGTTGACGATGTCCGGCGTGCCCTTGAGCGTCACACCGATGAAGCCGATCTTGACGCCCTTGTGCTGCCAGACCGTGTACGGCTTGAGGATCGGCTTGCCGGTCCGGTCGTCGGTGACGTTGGCGGCGAGGTAGGGGAAGTCGGCGCCCTTGAAGGTCTTCCCCTTCTCGTAGCAGCCGTCCTTGGGATGGCAGCCGCCGTGCTGCATCCGCGTCAACTCGGTCCGGCCCTCGTCGAATTCGTGGTTGCCGACGGAGGTGACGTCGAGGCCGAGCTTGTTCATCGCCTCGATGGTCGGCTCGTCGTGGAAGAGGCCGGAGAGCAGCGGGCTGGCGCCGATCATGTCGCCGGCCGCCGCGGTGACGGAGTACGGGTGGCCCTTGCGGGCGGTGCGGAGGGACTGCGCCAGGTACTCGACGCCGCCGGCCGGGACGGTCTTCTTGGTGCCGTCGGCCTGGAGCTCCTCGACGGTGCCGGAGGAGCCCTGCGGCGGTTCGAGGTTGCCGTGGAAGTCGTTGAAGGAGAGCAACTGGACGTCGACCGTGCCGGCCGGGCGGTGCGCGCGGCCGCTGTCGGCGCCGGCGGGCAGGGCGGTGGTGGTCAGGGTGACGCCCGCGGCGGTGGCGAGCACGGCGGCGCCGGCCGCCAATCCGCGGGCGAGACGGCGCCGTTGAGGTGTCGGTGGCATGGTTCCCCTCCATGGATGGTGCTGAGCGGACGGCAGCATATTGTCGACGCGCGTAGAGGTACAGGGGGTGCGGTTTACGGCTCGGTGACCCTGCGGTGGCGATGCGGAACGCGGCGGCGCCCGCGACACCCGCGTGACGCCGCGGCAGCGTCGTACGCTTCAGGCATGACTGACGCTGCACAGGAGATGGGTCGGACCGGTCGCAGGATCCAGGTGGTCGACGAGCTCGCGCCGGAAGGGGCCGCGGCCGTCCTTGAGCTGATCGAACGGGCCGCGCGGACGGACGGGCAACCGGCCGTGTCCGAGCAGGGGCGGCTCCAGCTGCGGGGCGGTCGGCGCGAGGGCGTGCGGCATCTGATGGTGTACGCGCCCGGCGAGAGCGGTGAGGAGCTGGTCGGGTACGGGCAGCTGGAGGACACCGACCCGGTGGAGGCGCCGGCCGCCGAGCTGGTCGTCCACCCGGGGTACCGCGGTCGCGGCCACGGCCGGGCGCTCGGCGGCGAGCTGCTCGTCCAGTCCGGGCGCCGGCTGCGGGTGTGGGCGCACGGCGGGCACCCGGCCGCCCGGCACCTGGCGCAGACCCTGGGGCTGACGATGTTCCGCGAGCTGCGGCAGATGCGGCGGTCGCTGGCGGACCTGGACCTGCCGGAGCCGGTGCTCCCCGACGGGGTGACGGTGCGGACCTTCCAGCCGGAGACCGACGACGCGGCCTGGCTGGAGGTCAACGCGGCGGCCTTCGCGCACCACCCCGAGCAGGGCTCGCTGACCCAGCGCGACCTCGACGACCGTAAGGGCGAGCCGTGGTTCGACCCCAAGGGCTTCTTCCTCGCGGAGCGGGAGGGCTCGCTGGTCGGCTTCCACTGGACGAAGGTGCACGCCGAGGAGGGCCTGGGCGAGGTGTACGTCCTCGGGGTGCAGCCGGGCGCGCAGGGCGGCGGCCTGGGCAAGGCGCTGACCGCGATCGGGCTGCGGCACCTGGCGGCGCAGGGGCTGGCGACCGCGATGCTCTACGTGGACGCGGACAACGTGGCCGCGGTGACGGTCTATGAGCGGCTGGGGTTCGTCACCCACGAGACCGACCTGATGTACCGGTCGGAGACGTGACCGGTGCGGTGCGGGGCGGGCACCTGGGCCCGCCCCGCACCCGCCGTCACGGTCAGGGGGACTCCGAGGGGCGCTCCCGCCCGGCGCGCCACTCGCGCGCCAGCATCGCGTAGACCACCTCGTCGCTCCACTCGCCGTCCAGGAACTCGTTCTCCCGCAGATGGCCCTCGCGGCGCATGCCCAGGCGCTCCAGCAGTGCGGCGGAGGCGGTGTTGCGACCGTCCAACTCGGCCTGGATGCGGTGCAGTCCGAGCTGCTCGAAGCCCAGCTCCAGCAGGGCGCGGGCGGCCTCGGTGGCGTAGCCCCGACCGGCGTGCTCGGGGTTGAAGACATAGCCGATGCCGCCCTGGCGGTGCCGGCGGCTGGTGTAGAAGAAGGTGACGTCGCCGACCAGGGTGCCGGTCTCATGGACGACGACGGCGAGCTGGAGGTAGTCGCCGGACTCGCGCAGCGTGGTGCGGGTCGTCTTGTCGGCGACGGAGGCGCGGGAGGCGGCCTCGTCGTGCGGGCCCCAGTAGAGGTAACGGCAGACCTCGGGGCGACGCTGGTAGGCGTAGACGGCGTCGAAGTCGTCGTGGCGTACGGGGCGGAGGTCCAGGCGCTCGGTCCGCAGTGGGTAGGCGGGGGTGAACGGGAGCGGCGGCAGCGGGGGGAGCGGCGGTATGGGCGGTGTGGAAGGTCTGAGCACGCGCTCAGCCTAGGGAGCGGGGGCGGGCCGCGCAGCGGACTTTCCGGATACCGGCGGCGGTGCCGGTCCGGCTTCCGGTGCTTCGCCCGGATTGGCGGGTGTGAAGATCGCCGGCGGGCGGGTGACCGGAAATCACCTCGGAGTGGTTTCCCGCTTCCCTGGCCGCCATGTTCGCGTTACCGGCCATTCAATATCGCTTGCAAGCATCACTGAATGCAGCCCGCTGTGCCGAACGTCCCGAAACCGCGGCCGGAGATCGCGATCGCGCCGTCTCCTCCTGACGCGCCTGGAAGCGCCCGAGCGCGGAAGAATAAGGACATGACCCAGCAGCGCAGCGCTCAGGCCCCGGCCCAGCCTGAGATGCCGTCCCAGGAATCGCCGAGGGTGGCAGACTCCTCGGTGCAGCAGCCCTCGGTGCAGCCGTCGGTGGGCTCGATCGCCGCGCACCGCCCGAACGCCGTTCGTCGCGCCATCTCCGGGCTGGAGCCCGACCTGGACGCCGATCCGGATGCCTACGACGACCACGGCGTCCCGGGTGCGAACGGCGAGGAGCTGCCCAGCGGGCGTTTCCTGGACCGGGAGCGCAGCTGGCTGGCGTTCAACGAGCGGGTGCTGGAGCTGGCCGAGGACCCGGCCACCCCGCTGCTCGAACGGGCGAACTTCCTTGCGATTTTCGCCAGCAATCTGGACGAGTTCTTCATGGTCCGGGTCGCCGGCCTCAAGCGGCGGATCGCGACCGGGGTCGCCACCCGCTCCGCCTCCGGGCTCCAGCCCCGCGAGGTGCTGGAGCAGATCTGGACGCGCTCCCGGGAGCTGATGGCGCGGCACGCCGCCTGCTTCCAGCAGGACATCGCCCCGGAACTCGCTGACCAGGGCATTCACCTGATCCGCTGGCCCGAACTGACCGAGAAGGAGCAGGCCCGGCTGTTCACGCTGTTCCGGCAGCAGATCTTCCCGGTGCTCACGCCGCTGGCGGTGGACCCGGCGCACCCCTTCCCGTACATCTCCGGGCTGTCGCTGAACCTCGCCGTGGTCGTCCGCAACCCGGTCAGCGGGCATGATCACTTTGCGAGAGTGAAGGTTCCGCCGCTGCTCTCCCGCTTCCTGGAAGCCTCCCCGCAGCGCTACGTCCCCATCGAGGACGTGATCGCCGCCCACCTGGAGGAGCTGTTCCCGGGGATGGAGGTGCGGGCGCACCACATGTTCCGGGTGACCCGCAACGAGGACCTGGAGGTGGAGGAGGACGACGCCGAGAACCTCCTCCAGGCCCTGGAGAAGGAGCTGATGCGGCGGCGCTTCGGGCCGCCCGTCCGCCTGGAGGTCGAGGAGTCCATCGACCCGGCCGTGCTGGACCTGCTGGTCCAGGAGCTGAAGGTCTCCGAGTCCGAGGTCTACCCGCTGCCCGGCCCGCTCGACCTGACCGGCCTGTTCGGCATAGGGGCACTGGACCGCCCGGAGCTGAAGTACCCCAAGTTCGTGGCGGGCACCCACCGCGACCTGGCGGAGGTGGAGTCGGCGTCCGCGCCCGACGTCTTCGCCGCGCTGCGCGCCCGCGACGTCCTGCTGCACCACCCCTACGACTCGTTCTCCACCTCCGTGCAGGCGTTCCTGGAGCAGGCCGCGGCCGACCCGAACGTGCTCGCCATCAAGCAGACCCTCTACCGCACCTCCGACCACTCCCCGATCGTGGACGCCCTGATAGACGCCGCGGAGTCCGGCAAACAGGTGCTGGTCCTGGTCGAGATCAAGGCGCGCTTCGACGAGCAGGCCAACATCAAGTGGGCCCGCAAGCTGGAGGAGGCCGGCTGCCACGTCGTCTACGGCCTGGTCGGGCTGAAGACGCACTGCAAGCTGTCCCTGGTGGTCCGCCAGGAGGGCGAGACCCTGCGCCGGTACTCCCACGTGGGGACCGGCAACTACCACCCCAAGACGGCCAGGTTGTACGAGGACCTGGGGCTGCTGACCGCGGACCCCCAGGTGGGAGCCGACCTCTCCGACCTCTTCAACCGGCTCAGCGGCTACTCCCGGCGGGAGACCTACCGCCGGCTGCTGGTGGCGCCCACCTCGCTGCGCGACGGGCTGATCCAGCGGATCAACAAGGAGGCCGCGCACCACCGGGCGGGCCGCCCCGCCTATGTCCGCATCAAGGTCAACTCGATGGTCGACGAGGCGGTCATCGACGCGCTCTACCGGGCCTCGCAGGCCGGTGTGCCGGTCGACATCTGGGTGCGCGGCATCTGCGCGCTGCGCCCCGGGGTCGCCGGGCTGAGCGAGACCATCCGTGTCCGCAGCGTGCTGGGTCGCTTCCTGGAGCACTCCCGGGTCTTCGCCTTCGGCAACGGCGGCGAGCCCGAGGTGTGGCTGGGCAGCGCCGACATGATGCACCGCAACCTCGACCGGCGGATCGAGGCGCTGGTACGGGTCACCGACCCGGCCCACCGGGCGGCCCTCAACCGGCTGCTGGAGACCGGTACTTCGGACTCCACCTCGTCCTGGCACCTGGGCCCGGACGGCAACTGGACCCGGCACGCGGTGGACGCGGACGGCACCCCGCTGCGGAACGTACAGGAAATGCTCATCGACGCCCGGAGGCGCCGGCGTGGCCCAGCGACATGACCAGCCGGCCGGGGGGCCGTGGCCCGGTCACCTCGGTACCGGCTCGGGGAGCGGAATGGTCAGCGGAATCGGATACGAGCCCGGCCGCGCGCCGGGGGCCCGTGCGGCAGTAGTGGACGGGCCGGGGGACGGTGTGTACGGGGACGGGATGTACGGGGAGGCGCTGCACGGGGCGGACGGCGGTCCGTTCGGGGCGGTGGGGGGTTACGGCGCCGGGGCGCCGTACGGGCTGGCCGAAGGGCCGGTCCACGGCGGCGGGGTGGAACTCGCCGGACGGACGGCCGAGGAGGTGCTGGCCGGCTATCTGCACCGGCAGTCCGCGGAGTTCCTGCGCAGTCTGCGGCTCCATCGGGAGGCCGGCCCGGACGCGGCGGGCGCGGGCGAGGCGGCCCGGCAACTGCGCCGCGCCGCCCGCCGGATCAGCGCCACGCTGCACACCTTCCGGCCGCTGACCGAGGAGATCTGGGCCGACCAACTCCGCGCCGAACTTGGCTGGTTGAGCGGCACGCTGGCCCGGGAGCAGGCGTGCACGGCGCGCCGCGACCGGCTGATGGCGGCGTTGCAGCGGCTGACCGGGCGGGGCGAGCGGACCGAGCGGGCGGCGGAGCGCGGCGGCCGGGGCGGACGGGGCGCCCGGAGCGCCCGGGAGGCCCGCCCGGCCGCGTCCGTCGCGCCGGGTGCAAGCACCGGCTCCACTGGAGCGGTTTACGCCGCGCCCCCTGCCGCCACCGTGCCGGCCGCCGCCACCGAGCCGGGCGCCGAGAGCGCGCTCGCCGCCGGTGCGGCCCGCGCCGGTGCCCTGCTCGACCGGCAGCTCACCCTCGCCCGTACGCGGGCGCACTCCGCCGCCCTCCAGGCGCTCGGCTCGTCCCGCTTCCACGCCGTCGCGGACGCGCTCGCGGTGCTGGCCTCCGAGGCGCCGCTGGCCCGCCGGGCCGGTGAGGTGTCCGCAGCGGAGGCGCTGCCGCCGCTCGCCGAACAGGCGCACCGACGGCTCGCCGAGGCGGTCGCCACCCTGCCGCTGGCCCGCGCCGGCCACCCGTACAACGCCGCCGCGCTCGCCGTGGACCCGCACCAGGACGTGCCCTGGCACCAGGTGCGGCTGCTGGTCCGGCTGAGCCACTACGGCCAGGAGGTGGTCGCCCCGGACGCGATCGACTCCCGGCTGACCGAGTCCGGCCGGGCCCTGGAGCACCACCGGGACGCCGCCGAGGCCGCCGCCGCTGCCGCCGCCGCGGCCCGTACGCCGCGGATCGCGCCGGCCACCGCCTACGCACTGGGCGTGCTCCACGCCGACCAGCGCCACGAGGTCGAGGCGGCCCGCTACGCCTTCGGCCGGGTGTGGCTGCCGGGCCCGTCCGTCGAGCGCACCGGCTGAAGCGGGGCGAGGGGAGCGATGGCCAGGACGGCGGGCCGCAAGGACGGCGGGGCGGCCGGTGACCGGCCGCCGGCCGGGCCGATCCGGGCGGCGGGCTGTGTGCTGTGGCGCCGTGCGCCCGGCGGCGACGGGATACGGCTGGCACTGGTGCACCGGCCCAAGTGGGGCGACTGGTCGCACCCGAAGGGCAAGCTGAAGCCGCGCGAGGACCCGCGGCGGGGCGCGCTGCGCGAGGTGCTGGAGGAGACCGGGGCGACCTGCGAGATCGGCCCGGAACTCCCCACCGTCCGCTATCTCGTCGGCGGTCGCCCCAAGGAGGTGCGCTACTGGGCGGCCGAGGCCACCGGCGGCGGGTTCATCCCCAACAAGGAGGTGGACCGGATGCTGTGGCTGCCGCCGGACGTGGCCCGCGACCTGCTCACCCGGGACCGCGACAAGGAACTGGTGGCGGCCCTGCTCAGCGCGCTGCACGCGACCGGCCGGGTGCCGGACGAGGACGGCTGAGCGACACCACGGAATTTCTCGTTCCGCCCCTCGGCGCATACTGGAGTGATGCTGCACGGGGAAATCGAGATCAGCGCCTTCCTCAAGGCGCGCCGTGCCGCGCTCGATCCGGCCGAGGTCGGCCTGCCCGACGGGTTCGGCCGCCGCCGGGTGCGCGGGCTGCGGCGCGAGGAGGTCGCCCAGCTCGCCGGGATCAGCGTGGACTACTACACCCGGATCGAACAGGGCCGGGCGCCCGCGGTCTCCGACTCCGTCCTGGACGCCGTCGCGCGGGCGCTGCGGCTGTCGGACGGCGAGGTGGCGTATCTGCGGAACGTCGCGGTGCCGCGCCGCCGGCCGGCCGAGGGGGCCGGCGACTGCTGCCCGCCGCTGCCGGCGCAGACCGTCCGCCCGGAGATCCGGCGACTGCTGGCGGCGATGGCCCCGACCGTCGGCGCCGTGGTGCTGGGCCGCGGTCTGGACATCCTGGCCTGGAACACCACCGGCGGCCGGCTCTCCTGGGACATCGAGACGCTGGCCCCCGAGCGGCGGAACACCGCACTGCTGGTCTTCCTCGAACCGGCCTCGCGGGAGCGGTACCCGGACTGGGAGAACAAGGCCGAGGAGGTCGTCGGCAATCTGCGCGCCGAGAGCGGCCGGCACCCGGACGACCCGCGGATCTGCGAGGTGGTCCACGAACTCCTCGACCGCAGCCCGGAGTTCCGGCGGCTGTGGGCGGCGCAGGGGGTGCGCGAGTGCCTGCGCGGCACCAAGCGGGTGCGGCACCCGGCGGTCGGCGAGCTGACCGTCACCTTCGAGAGCTTCCGGCTGCCCGTGGACCCGGAGCAGGTGCTGGTGACGTACACCGCGCCGGCCGGCTCGGTCTCCGAGGACCGGTTGCGCGAGCTGGCGGCGGGCACGGCCGTCCCGGCCGGGAGCAGACCCTAAAGTCCCTACCCGTCGGACAGGCCCCGGCGCGGGGCCAGCGCCTCCCACCGCACCGTGACCTCGCCCTGGCGCCGCCGGCGGGGGTCCCCGGCCAGCGGCCAGTCCGCGGCCAGCGAGGCGACGGCGGCGCGCCACCGCTGGCGGGCGCCCAGCGCGCCGAGCGGGGCGGCGCTCGCCCAGGCCCGGTCGAAGTCGCGCAGGAAGGCATGCACCGGCTCGCCCGGGACATTGCGGTGGATCAGCGCCTTGGGAAGACGTTCGGCCAGGTCGGAGGGGGTGTCGAGGGAGCCGAGCCGGGTCGCGAAGGTGACCGTGCGGGGGCCCTCGGGACCCAGCGCGACCCAGACGTGGCGCCGCCCGATCTCGTCACAGGTGCCCTCCACCAGCAGCCCGCCGGGCGCCAGCCGGGCGCACAGCCGCGCCCAGACGGCGGCGACCTCGTCCTCGTCGTACTGGCGCAGCACGTTCGCGGCCCGGATGAGGACCGGGGCGCGGCCGGGCCCGCCGGGCAGCGGCACCTCGAAGCCGCCGTGGACGAAGTCCAGCCCGGCGCGGGCGTACGGCAGGGCGGCGGCCACCCGGGCCGGGTCTATCTCGATGCCGACGACCCGGGCGTCCGGCCGCACCGTGCGCAGCCGCCCGAGCAGCTCCAGCGCGGTCCACGGGGCGGCGCCGTAGCCGAGGTCGACGGCGACCGGGTCGGCGGTGCGGCGCAGCTCCGCGCCGTGCTCGGCGGCGATCCAGCGGTCCATGCGGCGCAGCCGGTTGGGGTTGGTGGTGCCGCGGGTGGCGTTTCCGACCGGCCGGGACGGCGCGGGGGCCGGGGCGGCGGCGGTGCGGGAGGCGGAAACGGGGGAGCGGCGGGCCATGCATCGAGGGTATGGGGTCCCGGCGGGAGGGCCGCTCGGGAGCCCTGACCTGGGCCGCTCTGCGGGGCGCGGGCATGCTTTGGCAGAGTACGAAGGGAAGTACACGGACCACCACGAACAAATTTCGAAGACGTCGGGCCGGACGGAAATGGATGGCGGTCCGGTGTTGTTGGAGGGGGGCGGAGGCGCACCGCCCGCCTCGCCTAGGAGGTAGCTCGCAGTGAGCCAATACGTGTCCAGGCTCCGCAGCCGGCATGGGGGTCCCCCGGGGCCGTCCAGGCAGTTCGCGGGCCCGTCGCGGCTGCGCCTGCCCGGAGCCCGCCGCCCCCGCCGGGTGGCGATGCTCAGCGTGCACACCTCCCCGCTCCACCAGCCCGGCACCGGCGACGCCGGCGGGATGAACGTCTACATCGTCGAGCTGGCCCGCAAGCTCGCCGTGCTCGGCATCGAGGTGGAGATCTTCACCCGGGCCACCACCGCGGCCCTGCCGCCCGCCGTCGAGCTGGTCCCCGGCGTGCTGGTCCGGCACGTCGCCGCGGGCCCGTACGAGGGGCTGGCCAAGGAGGAGCTGCCGGCCCAGCTGTGCGCTTTCACGCACGGCGTGATGCAGGCGTGGGCCGGCCACGGCCCCGGCTACTACGACCTGGTGCACTCCCACTACTGGCTCTCCGGCCACGTCGGCTGGCTCGCCGCGGACCGCTGGCGGGTCCCCCTGGTGCACGCCATGCACACCATGGCCAAGGTCAAGAACGCCGCGCTGGCCGACGGCGACACCCCCGAGCCGGCCGCCCGGGTGATCGGCGAGACCCAGATCGTCGGGGCCGCCGACCGCCTGATAGCCAACACCGCCGAGGAGGCGGACGAGCTGGTCCGGCACTACGACGCCGACCCCGGCAAGGTCGCGGTGGTCCACCCCGGCGTCAACCTCGACCGCTTCCGGCCGCTGACGGACGGCGGCGGGGGCAGCGCCGGCAGCGTAGCGGCCAGCCGGGCCGCCGCCCGGGCCCGCCTGGGGCTGCCGCAGGACGCGGTCATCCCGCTCTTCGCCGGTCGGATACAGCCGCTGAAGGCCCCCGACATCCTGCTGCGCGCCACCGCCGCGCTGGTCGACGCGGACCCGTCGCTGCGCTCCCGGCTGGTCGTCCCGGTGGTCGGCGGGCCCAGCGGCAGCGGCCTGGCCAAGCCCGAGGGCCTGCAGAAGCTGGCCGCCCGGCTGGGCATCGCCGATCTGGTCCGGTTCCACCCGCCGGTCGGCCAGGAGCAGCTCGCCGACTGGTACCGCGCCGCGTCCGTGCTGGTCATGCCCTCGTACAGCGAATCGTTCGGGCTGGTGGCGATCGAGGCCCAGGCGTGCGGCACCCCGGTCGTCGCGGCGGCGGTCGGCGGCCTGCCGGTGGCCGTGCGGGACGGCGTCAGTGGCTTCCTGGTCGCCGGCCACGACCCGGCCGACTACGCCCGCGCGCTGCGCCGTTTCGTCGACGACGCCTCGCTGGCCGCCCGGATGGGCGGCGCCGCGGCCCGGCACGCCCAGTCCTTCGGCTGGGACACCGCAGCCGGGGCGACCGCGGACGTCTACACCGCGGCGATGCAGGAGCGCCGCCGTCACCTACGATCACTGCATGGGTGAGGAACGGCGGCCCGCCGAGGGCGAACGGCAGGCGACGGACGCCGGTGCGGTCATCGAGCGCACCCTGAAGGACGCGGACCTCGACTGGGAGTCGCCGGCCGCCGGCAACTACGTCGTCAAGCTGCCCGGCACCCGCAAGCTGTCCACGACCTGCTCGCTGGTGGTCGGCCGCCACTCGCTCTCCGTCAACGCCTTCGTCGTCCGCCGGCCGGACGAGAACCACGAGGCCGTCCACCGCTGGCTGCTCGAGCGCAACACCCGCCTCTACGGCGTCAGTTACGCGATCGACAAGCTCGGCGACATCTACCTCGTCGGCAAGCTCCCGCTGGTCGCCGTCACCCCCGCCGAGCTGGACCGGATCCTCGGCACCGTCCTGGAGAACGCCGACGGCAGTTTCAACACCCTGCTGGAGATGGGCTTCGCCTCGGCGATCCGCAAGGAGTACGCCTGGCGGGTGGCGCGCGGCGAGTCCACCCGCAACCTGGCCGCGTTCGAGCGGCTGACGCGGGGCGACGAGCAGGAGTAGCCGCCCGGCGGTGGCGGCTCACGGTACGAACCGCACCTCCGGGTGGCGCGCGGACGGCCCGTCCAGCAGGTCCCCCCGGTCCCGGCCGCGCAGCCAACGGTCGAAGAACGCGGTGACGTAGGCCCGCTCGGCGGCGACCGCGCGCTCCGGCCGGACCGTCCCGATCATCTCCGTGACGTCCTTGCGGGACAGCCCCAACTGCCGGGCGACCTGCGGGATCAGCGCCTCGGCGTCGGTGAAGGAGGCGTGCCGGCCGCCCCGCAGCGTCAGGTCCCGCAGCCAGGTTCCGCGCGCCGCGCCGTGCCGCCACACCGCGTCCCAGGACGCGACCGAGTGGTGATCGTCCCCGGCCATGCCCATCAGCAGCAGCGGGCGGTCCACCCCGTCCCGTCCCACGGTGGACGGATGGGACGGATCGTCGTCGCGCTGGGTGTAGCCCATCACCCCGTCCATGTTCACCGCGGCCCTGATCCGCCGGTCGTCGTGCATCGTCTGCGCGGCGGTGAAGCCGCCCGCCGACTGCCCGAACATCCCCACCGCGGTCAGGTCCAGCACGCCGCGCAGTCCGGGCGGCAGCACCGTGTCCCGCCCCGTCCGGGCCAGCGCGTCGAGGACGAACCGGGTGTCGGCGACCCGCACCGCACCGACCTTCTCCAGCAGCTCGGTGATCCGCCCGGTTCGCTGTGCCGTCGCCAGCTCCGCCCGCATCACGCTGTGCGCCAGCCGGCCGTCCGGGAACTGCACGGCGGGCGCCTCGTAGGTGTGGTCGACGGTCACCACCGCGTAGCCGCGGGAGGCCAGTTCGTCGCAGAGCGTGCTGCCGAGCGCGCGGGGGTCGCCGGCGCCGGGGGAGTAGAGGACCACCGGCAGCCGGCGCCCGGCCGGCCGGGCCGCCGGGGCGCCCTGGTGCGCGTGGGTGAGGGTGGCGCCCCAGGCCACCTTTCCCGCCGGGACGTGGTCGGCGAAGTTGTTCAGCCCGTCGAACCCGGCCGCCTCGGCCCGCGTCATCTGCGGCGCCCGCGGGAACCGCCCGGCGTCCCGGGTGGCCGGGTAGCGCACGCTCACCATCAGCTCCCGGTGCCGCCGCGCCGCGACCCAGGGATCCGAGCGGTGACGGTCCGTCAGATGCAGGGCGGTGGTGCCGACGGGATACCGCCCGGTGGGCGCCGGGAGCGTCAGTGCCGGCGCGCCGGCCGACGCCCGCGCGGCCCCCGCCCCGCTCGCCCTCCCCGGCTCCGCCCCCGGCGCCCCGGCCGCCGCCGCGACCGCCACCGCGATCGCCGTCAGTGCCCCGATGCCCGCGGCCCCCCGCCGCACCCTGCTGCCCATCGCCGCTCCCCGTGGCTCGGTCCTCGGGCGCGGTGTGCGCCCGACGCGCGGCTCACCGCCCGTACGCAGCACGATTCCCGGTCGGCGCGCCCCGATCGACCGTGCCGGCACCCGTCTTCGGGGTGTGGCCACCACGAAGAGCCGCGCCCGCCGCGCGGTCCGGCGGGCCCCGCGGCCACCTCGCCCGGCCGCGCGGTCCTCCGGGGTGAACGCCGTCGCGGTCATCGCCGGCCCCGCGTCCCGCGGGCGGCGCCCGCCGTCTCCGGGAGCGCGCGCCGGACCAGCGGCTCGCCGGTGGCGTCCGCGTACGCCCGCCGCTCGCGGACCTCGCGGGCCTCGCGGAGCGTGCGCGGGCGGTAGCCGGGCCCCTCGCCGCAGCAGCCCGTGGTGGGGAAGCGGACTCCCGCGGTCAGCAGGACGTCGAGCACCCGCCGGCCCTCGGCGTCGCGGCGCGGCGGCGCGGCGAACGCCGACCCCACATGGATCAACTGCCGCGCGCACCGCGGACGGTGCCGCGGACGGCCGCCCGCACGGGCCTCGGGGGGCGGCTGTTTGCAGGAGGCCCGGCAGGGGAGGCAGACGAAGCACGACTTCCGAGGCGGCATGCGGGGAGGCCAGCGCGCGCCGTCCTACGAGCTCGACGGGATTTCCGCCCGCCCGGTCCCGGTCCGCTCGTCGGCGGGCGGCGTCGCGTCGGCGGGGTCCTGGCCGGCGGGTTCCGCCCGGTTGCCGGCGACGGTGGCCGTGCCGCCGGACGGTGCCGGCTTCCCCGGCAGCCGGCGCAGCAGCAGCCCGTACCCCAGCGCCGCCACCGTGCCGACGGCCGCGCAGCCGGCCCAGAGCGCGTCGGGGCCGTAGCGGTCGATGACCGTGCCGCCGAGCAACGGGGCGGCCAGCGAGGCGACGGACCAGGACAGCGCGTACATGCCCTGGTAGCGACCGCGGCCGTGGAGCGGCGACAGGCGGATCACCAGCCCCATCTGGGTGGGCGAGTTGATGATCTCGCCGAGGGTCCAGACCGCGACCGCGACCGCGTACAGGGCGACCGAGCCGGCCAGCGCCGTCATCCCGAAGCCGTAGCCGGCGAGCAGCGCCGAGCCGATGAGCAGCACGGCCGGGCTGCGGTGCTCGATGAAGCGGGTGACCGGGATCTGGAGCAGCACGATCAGCACCCCGTTCACCGCGATGACCAGCCCGAAGTCGGCGCTGGAGAAGCCGGCCCGGCCCATCGACACCGGCATCGAGACGTACGCCTGCTGGAACAGCAGCGCCAGCAGGAGGTTCAGCCCGACGACGGTCATGAAGCGGCCGTCGCGCAGCACGGTCAGCATCGAGACCCGCTCGGCGCCGGCGGCCGACGCCCCGGTGGACGCCGCGTCGTCCGCCGTCCCGCCCGGCTCCGGCCGGGACTCCGGCAGCTTGAAGAACACCACCAGCGCGCAGGCCAGCACCAGCGTGGCCTCGCCCAGGAAGAGGGCCAGATAGCCGTGTTCGGCGATGAGTCCGGCGGCGGTGGAGGAGAAGGCGAAGCCGAGGTTGATCGCCCAGTAGTTCAGGGAGAACGCGCGGACGCGGTCCTCCGGGGCGACGATGTCGGCCATCATCGCCTGCACGGCGGGGCGCGAGGCGTTGGTCGCCATGCCGACCAGGCCGGCCACCACCGCGATCGCCACCGGGTCGGTCATGAAGCCCAGCAGCGCCACCGTCACCGCCGTGGACACCTGCCCGATCAGCATCGTCGGCCGCCGCCCGAGCCGGTCGGTGAGCACCCCGGCGCCCACCGACGAGACCACCCCGCCCAGCCCGTACAGCGCCCCGACCAGGCCCGCGTACGAGGCCGAGTAGCCGCGCTCCACGGTGAGGTAGAGGGCCAGGAACGTGGCGACGAACGCCCCCAGCCGGTTGACCAGCGTGCTGGTCCAGAGCCACCAGAACTGCGGGGGCAGACCGGAGACGCTCTCCACGGCGGCCCGCCGTATCCGGGACGGGCCCCGCCCCCGGGGCTCACTGATAGGCGCGGACATGACATTTCCCCCTCGGATGCCGGCCCGCACCCGCACGGGCGGGTAACCGCGACGGCCGGACGGCGTGCGACGACGTTCGATGCAGTAAGTGGCGAAAGCGCCAAGCGCACACTACAAACCGACGGGTCGGCCAGCCACTCGTTTGACGGGAAACGTCAAACGTCAACGACCCCGCCGCCCCCGGATCCGCGCAGGTGACGGCCGCACGCGGGGTCACCCCCGACGTCGATTACGCTCGACGGCATGGCCACCGCACCGTACAAGCTGATCCTGCTCCGCCACGGCGAGAGCGAGTGGAACGCGAAGAACCTGTTCACCGGCTGGGTGGACGTCAACCTCAACGAGAAGGGCGAGAAGGAGGCGGTCCGCGGCGGAGAGCTGCTCAAGGAAGCCGGCCTGCTCCCCGACGTCGTCCACACCTCCCTCCAGAAGCGCGCGATCCGCACCGCGCAGCTGTCCCTGGAGGCCGCCGACCGCCACTGGATCCCGGTCCACCGCAGCTGGCGCCTGAACGAGCGGCACTACGGCGCCCTCCAGGGCAAGGACAAGGCGCAGACCCTGGCCGAGTTCGGCGAGGAGCAGTTCATGCTCTGGCGCCGTTCGTACGACACCCCGCCGCCCCCGCTGGCCGACGGCACCGAGTTCTCCCAGAGCGGCGACGCGCGCTACGCGTCGATCCCGCCGGAGCTCCGCCCGAAGACGGAGTGCCTGAAGGACGTCGTCACCCGCATGCTCCCGTACTGGTACGACGGCATCGTCCCGGACCTGCTGGCCGGCCGCACGGTCCTCGTCGCCGCGCACGGCAACAGCCTGCGCGCCCTGGTCAAGCACCTCGACCAGATCTCCGACGCGGACATCGCCGGCCTGAACATCCCCACCGGCATCCCGCTCTCCTACGAGCTCGACGCCGACTTCCGCCCGCTCACCCCCGGCGGCACCTACCTCGACCCGGAGGCCGCCAAGGCCGCCATCGAGGCCGTGAAGAACCAGGGCAAGAAGAAGTAAGCCCGCACGCACAAGCCCCCTGCCTGCGGTTTCGCCGCAGGCAGGGGGCTTGCTTCCGTGCTGTCGGTGGCTGCCGCTCGTCAGCAGCTGCCGCCGCATTGGCACGGGCCGCCGGACTGGCAGCCGCAGCCACAGCCCGGTCCGCAGCTGCATCCGCTCAGGAGCGGGAGCAGCGGCCGGCCGGCGGCCGGCGGCTCGTTCGGGGACGCGGGGATGGGGGAGTCCGCCATGAGTGCCATGTATTCGCCTCCTAGGGGTCACCTGGTGCTTATTGCAAGCCCGGGTGCACAGGCGCGTCAACGGCGCGTGGGCGCACGTTACGCGCCCTCCACCCCCGTCGACGAGGCGATCTCGTCGGCGTGTTCGCCGGTCACGAGGTAGACGACCCGCTTGGCCACGGACACCGCGTGGTCCGCGAAACGCTCGTAATAGCGGCCCAGCAGGGTCACGTCCACGGCCGTCTCGATGCCGTGCTTCCAGCGGTCGTCCATCAGGTGCTGGAAGAGCGTGCGGTGGAGCAGGTCCATCGCGTCGTCGTCCTGCTCCAGCTGGAGCGCGAGGTCGACGTCCTTGGTGATGATGACCTCGCCGGCCTTGGCCATCAGGCGCTGCGCCAGCTGCCCCATCTCCAGGATGGTGGCGTGCAGATCGCGCGGCACCGCCCGCTCCGGGAAGCGCAGCCGGGCCAGCTTGGCGACGTGCTGGGCCAGGTCGCCGGAGCGCTCCAGGTCGGCGCTCATCCGGAGCGAGGTGACGACGATCCGCAGGTCGGTGGCGACCGGCTGCTGGCGGGCGAGCAGGGCGATGGCCCGCGCCTCCAGGTCGCGGTGGAGGTCGTCGACCTTCTCGTCGGCGGCGATGACGTTCTCAGCCAGCTTCAGGTCCGCGTCGAGTATCGCCGTGGTGGCGCGCCCGATCGCGGAGCCGACGAGCCGGGCCATCTCGACCAGGCCCTCGCTGATCGAGTCCAGCTCCTCGTGGTACGCGTCCCGCATCAGTGACCTTCTCTCGCTTCGAGGATTCCGAGTGCTCCCGGGGGATTCCGGGGGGCGTTGCGTGGTGATGAATGGGAGGTGGCCGTGGCGCCTACGCTCCCACGGACCGGGCGCCGGGAGGTCCCCGCACCCTCAATGTGCGGCCGGATCGCGACGTACGGGACCACCCGGGGTGAACCACCACCGACCTGAAGGTGAACTCTGGGAGACGCCGCCGCAGCCGCGAGGGCGCCCGGCCGGCCCGGCCGTCGCGGTGAGTGAACCGTCACCGACGCCTCGGTGAACTCTGGGCGAAGGGTGGCCGAGCAGCACCTCCGACCGCTGGGGGAGTGTCGGAATCGGCACATACTCTGGATTCATGAACGTGGACGCGGCCGTCGCCGCGATGGCAGCGATCGCTGGGCTCTGCACCGGCGTCTTCGCCATGCTGGCGTTCCGCTGGAGTGAGCGGGATCAGGCCAAGCCCACCCGTACGTCCCTGCACACCGAGGCGGTCCTGCCGCCCGGTGTCGACACCGTCCTGTCGGTGCTGCGCTCCTCCGCCGTCGTCCTCGACGAGGCCGACACGGTGGTCAAGGCGAGCTCCGCCGCGTACGCCCTCGGGCTGGTCCGCGGCGGTCGGCTCGCCGTCGAACCGATGCTCCAGATGGCCCGCGACACCCGTCGCGACGGGGAGATACGCCAGGTGGAACTGGACCTTCCGCGCCGCGGCACCGGCCGCGGGGACGCCCTCGCGGTCTCCGCCCGGGTCGCCCCGCTCGGCTCCCGGCTGGTCCTGCTGCTGGTCGAGGACCTGACGGAGGCCCGCCGCATCGAGGCGGTCCGCCGGGACTTCGTGGCCAACGTCAGCCATGAGCTCAAGACCCCCGTCGGCGCCCTCTCGCTCCTCTCCGAGGCCGTGATGGACGCCAGCGACGACCCGGAGGCGGTCACCCGCTTCGCCGGCCGGATGCAGAACGAGGCCACCCGCCTGACCAACCTCGTCCAGGAGCTCATCGACCTCTCCCGGGTGCAGAACGACGACCCGCTGGAGGACTCCGAGCCCGTGCCGGTCGACGAACTGGTCGCCGAGGCCGTCGACCGCTGCCGCCAGCAGGCCGGCACCAAGCAGATCACCATCGCCGCCGGCGGCACCGCCGACCTCACCGTCTGGGGGAACCGCGGTCAGCTCGCCGCCGCCCTGGGCAACCTCGTCGAGAACGCCGTCAACTACTCCCCGGCGCGCACCCGCGTCGGGATCGCCGGCCGCCGGGTCTCCGTACCGGGCGGCGACCTGATCGAGATCGCGGTGACCGACCAGGGCATCGGGATATCCGAAAAGGACCGGGACCGCATCTTCGAGCGGTTCTATCGCGTGGACCCGGCGCGCTCGCGCGCCACCGGCGGGACCGGCCTCGGACTCGCCATCGTCAAACACGTGGCCGCCTCGCACGGCGGGGAGGTCACGGTGTGGAGCGCTGAGGGACAGGGCTCCACCTTCACCTTGCGTCTCCCGGAAGCCGGGGCCGTCCGCGACCGCGAGCGGCCCTCGGACCTCACCGCGGAGGGCCTCGACGACGAGGACCGCCCGTACGAGACCTTCAACGATCCGCTCCCAGCTCACCCAGCCCCGGAGGTCCTTCCGTGACCCGAGTGCTTGTCGTCGAGGACGAGGAATCGTTCAGCGACGCACTGTCGTACATGCTTCGCAAGGAGGGCTTCGAGGTCGCCGTGGCGGCCACCGGGCCCGACGGCCTGGACGAGTTCGAGCGCAACGGCGCCGACCTCGTCCTGCTGGACCTGATGCTGCCGGGCCTGCCCGGCACCGAGGTCTGCCGCCAGCTGCGCGGCCGCTCCAACGTCCCCGTCATCATGGTGACCGCCAAGGACAGCGAGATCGACAAGGTCGTCGGTCTCGAAATAGGGGCCGACGACTACGTCACCAAGCCCTTCTCCTCCCGGGAACTGGTCGCCCGGATCCGCGCCGTGCTGCGCCGCCGCGGCGAGCCGGAGGAGGTCGCCCCGCAGGCCCTGGAGGCCGGCCCGGTCCGGATGGACGTGGACCGCCACGTCGTCACGGTCTCCGGCGGCAAGGTGGACCTGCCGCTCAAGGAGTTCGACCTGCTGGAGATGCTGCTGCGCAACGCCGGCCGGGTGCTGACCCGGATGCAGCTGATCGACCGCGTCTGGGGTGCCGACTATGTGGGCGACACCAAGACCCTCGACGTCCATGTGAAGCGGCTGCGCGCCAAGATCGAGCCCGACCCGGGCGCCCCGCGCTATCTGGTGACGGTCCGCGGCCTGGGCTACAAGTTCGAGCCGTAGGCCGCCGCCCGCGAGCGATGTGCGTGAAGGGGCGCCCCTCCCGACCGGAGGGGCGCCCCTTCACCTGTTGCTGCGGGCCTCAGTGGCCGGCGTGCGCCGACTCCGAGGGCGAGGCGGAGGTCGACGGGGAGGCCGACTCCGAGGGCTTGCCGCTCGCGGAGGTGGACGGCTGCGGCGTCACCGACGGGCCGTAGTTCTCGAAGATGTTCTTCGCCGGGACGACGAAGGCGTTCAGCGTCACCTTGCCGGTCGAGCTGAAGGTGAAGGTCAGCGGCTGGGCGTTGCCGTCCTGGACGGCCTCCCGGCCGCTCGCCAGGACGGCGCTGGGGTTGCCCTGGCCGCCGATCACGACGGAGCCGCCGGCCGGCACGTTGATCTTGGCGGACGACAGCTTGGCGGACTGGCCCGTGCCGTCGACCGAGATCCCGGTCAGCTGCTGGTCCTTGTCGCCGGAGTTGAACAGCGTCGCGGTGATCGCGGCCGGCCCCTTGGCCTTGGGGTCGGGCTGGGTGACGACGTTGGCGTTCTGGACCTTGATCGTGCCGACGCTGGTCTCGGCGTTGTCCGGCTTGACCCCCAGCGTCTGGGCGTCGTTCCCGGCGCCGCACGCGGAGAGCGTGGCGATCGAGAGCGAGAGGACGGTGGCGGCGAGGACGCCGCGTCGAAGGCTGCGGCTCACGGCGGCGGCATCTCCTTGACGAGCTACGGCGGCCGAACGTTCGTGCCCGGTCGCGGATGGACGGCTGTGGGCGGACTCGCGTACGCGTCATGGCGACGCGCACGTAAAGCCGCCCTAAGGGTTGGTCAGCGCCGCTAGGTTACCGAGCCGTCCTCGCGGTGCCGCACCCGACCCGCCTCCTGCGCGATCACGCACCCGGCGCCCGGCCCGGCCGGCCCGCGACGGGGGTGCCGGCCGGACGGTCCGAACGTCCCCCCCGGACGGGATTTCCGGAAGTCGATCTCGGGCGGATCTCGGTGGCGATCTCCGGAGAACTGGGAGGCATATTCCGGTGCGCGGCCGTTCGAGTGGCGGCCGTGGTGTTTCCCCCGGTGAAAAGCGGTATTCACAAGGAATGCACATGCCGCCCGAAATTGATCACACACCGGCGCGCGGGAGTGTTGATCAATTCCGGGAAACGCACCCGACTCGTCACCAAGCGTCCGAACGGAGTAGCGGAACTCGCTCATGCGGATCGGTGCAAATCGGGACGTACAACTCATTGATCACCGGGTTTCCGGTGTGCCGCGGGTGGCATTCCGGGCACCCGTGAAGCCCCTCCCACCTGCGAATACCTGCACCGAGTGCCCCCTCGCAGCACGTTCCGGGCGCTGTTGTCAAGCCCCGAGATATGCCCTGACCTGCGAAAACGCCATTCAGAACGGCCCGTTCCCGTGTTAGCATGGATAGCCACGGAAGGGGTACCTGTCACATGACGTTCAAGGTTGGCGACACCGTGGTCTATCCCCATCACGGGGCCGCGCTGATCGAGGCCATCGAAACTCGCCAGATCAAAGGCGTGGACAAGACCTACTTGGTGCTGAAGGTCGCGCAGGGCGACTTGACTGTTCGTGTGCCAGCGGACAACGCGGAGTTCGTCGGCGTACGCGACGTGGTCGGTCAGGACGGGCTGGACCGGGTCTTCGAGGTGCTGCGTGCACCGTATGCGGAAGAGCCGACGAACTGGTCCCGTCGCTACAAGGCAAATCTTGAGAAGCTCGCTTCCGGCGACGTGATCAAGGTCGCCGAGGTCGTTCGCGACCTGTGGCGGCGCGAGCGTGAGCGCGGACTTTCCGCCGGTGAGAAGAGGATGCTCGCCAAGGCCCGCCAGATCCTGGTGAGCGAGCTGGCCCTCGCGGAGAACACCAACGAAGACAAGGCCGAGGCCCTGCTGGACGAGGTCCTCGCGTCCTGACGACGCGCAGCACGCTGACTGCGACACAGCGGTGTGACGACGCAGCAGCAACGTAGCAATGCCGCGGTGCCCGAGTGACGACCGTCTTCCGGAAACGGAGGGTCTGTTGCCGGGCGCTGCGGCATATCTGCGGGCGGTGCGTGGGAAGGCCGGAGGTCGAGCCGGCGGCGGCTTCCTCGGTGAAGCCCGCCGGGCCCCATGGTGGCGTGCCGGGCTCGGGCTGATGCCCCGACCGATGTCACGGAAGGGTTCCGGTCAAGGCGTAACGCCCGGCACTCCCAGGCCATACCCACCTCGCCCGAGGAAACAAACCTGTCTGCCCCAATTCCGGGCCGAGCCCGGACTCCGGAGCCATCGATGTCAGATCCTTCCCGCCCGGTCCGTACCGCGGCGGTCATCCCCGCAGCCGGCCTCGGCGTCCGGCTCGGTCCCGGCGCCCCCAAGGCCCTGCGCACCCTCGGCGGCACCCCGATGCTGGTCCACGCGGTCCGCGCGATGGCCGCCTCGCGCGCCGTCACGCACATCGTCGTGGTCGCCCCGCAGGACGACCCCGAAGAGGTCCGCCGCCTGCTCGACGCCCATCCGCTCGCCGACCGCACCGGGCTGACCGTGGTCCCCGGCGGGACCACCCGCCAGGAATCCGTCCGGCGCGGGCTGGCCGCGCTGCCGGACGGCATCGACGTGGTGCTGGTCCACGACGCGGCCCGCCCGCTGGTGCCGGTCGAGACGGTGGACGCGGTGATCGCGGCGGTCCGCGACGGCGCCCCGGCCGTCGTCCCCGCGCTGCCGCTGGCCGACACCGTCAAGCAGGTCGAACCGCGCCCCCAGGGCACCCCGGAGCCGGTGGTCGGCACCCCGGAGCGGTCGCTGCTGCGCGCCGTGCAGACCCCGCAGGGCTTCGACCTGCCGACGCTGCTGGCGGCGCACGAGGTCGTCGTGGAGGGCGAGGGCGCCACCGACGACGCCGGGCTGGTGGAGCGGCTCGGGAAGCCGGTGGTGCTCGTCCCGGGCCACGAGGAAGCGTTCAAGGTGACCCGGCCGCTGGACCTCGTCCTGGCCGAGGCCGTACTCGCCCGCAGGAGGGCCACCGATGGCTATGTCTGATCCGTCCGGGACCGTTCCCGCGCCGCCCGCGGTGCCCGGCATCCCGCTCGTCGGGGTCGGCACCGACGTGCACGCCTTCGAACGGGGGCGCGAGCTGTGGTGCGCCGGACTGCTCTGGGGCGCCGCGGAGAGCGACGGCTACGGCCTGGCCGGGCACAGCGACGGCGACGTGGCCGCGCACGCCGCGTGCGACGCGCTGTTCTCCGCGGCCGGCGTCGGCGACCTCGGCGCGCACTTCGGCACCTCCCGCCCGGAGTGGTCCGGTGCCTCCGGGGTGACGCTGCTGGCCGAGGCGGCACGGATCGTCCGGGCCGAGGGTTTCGCCATCGGCAATGTCGCGGTGCAGGTCATCGGCGTCCGCCCGAAGATCGGCAAGCGCCGGGACGAGGCGCAGCGGGCGCTGTCCGCGGCGGTCGGGGCGCCGGTCTCGGTCTCCGGCACCACGACCGACGGGCTGGGGCTGACCGGTCGCGCCGAGGGGCTAGCCGCGATCGCGACCGCCCTGGTGGTGCGCACCGGCTGAGGCCGCCGGCGGGCCGGGACGAGGTTCCGCCGATCGGCCGTACCGCTCGGGAATGCCCGGCGCAGCAAAGGGCGTTGAGGAAGAATCCGGGTAGTCGTGTCCATCGGAAGTCCTCGGTTCGGCCCGCGGGAAGGATCCTTCGTGACTGCAACGCTCTCCGACGCGCTCAAGGAGCTGCTCGACTCTCCCGTCTTCGTGACGGTGGGGACGATCCAGCCGGACGGCAGCCCCCAGCTCTCCCCGGTCTGGGTCAAGCGGGACGGCGACGACCTGCTGATCTCGACGACCGTCGGCCGGCGCAAGGAGCGGAACATCCGCCGCGACCCGCGGGTCTCGGTCGTCCTCCAGCCCTTCGACGCGCCGTACGGCTACGCCGAGATCCGCGGCACCGCCAGCCTCAGCACCGAGGGCGGGCAGGAGCTGATCGACGAGCTGTCGAGGAAGTACACCGGCAAGCCGTACGCGGAGTTCAACCCGGCCTCGGCCGACGACGACCAGCGCGTCGTGGTCCGGATCACCCCGCGCAAGGTGGTCGGCCGGATCTGAGCCGCCCGCGAAGGCGCGTCCGCAAGTACGGGCGAATCGGACGGCTGTGACGCTTCGGTGTCCCCGTGTCCAAGAGGGCACGGGGCACTGCCGCGTTCCGACTACCCTGGTCCCGTGACGATTCGCCTGTACGACACCAGCGCCCGGCAGATTCGCGATTTCACCCCGCTCCGGCCGGGCTGTGTCTCGATCTACCTCTGTGGCGCGACCGTGCAGGCCGCGCCGCATATCGGACACATCCGCTCCGGACTCAACTTCGACATCATGCGCCGCTGGTTCGCCCACCGCGGCTACGACGTGACGTTCGTCCGCAACGTCACGGACATCGACGACAAGATCATCCAGAAGTCGGTCGAGCAGGGCCGCCCGTGGTGGTCGATCGGCTACGAGAACGAGGTCGCCTTCAACACGGCCTACGATGCCCTCGGCTGCCTGCGCCCCACCTACGAGCCGCGCGCCACCGGCCACATCCCCGAGATGATCGAGATGATGCGCGGCCTGATCGAGCGCGGCCACGCCTACGCCGCCGACGGCAACGTCTACTTCGACGTGAAGTCCTTCCCGGAGTATCTCCAGCTCTCCAACCAGGAGTTGGCCAACCTCCTCCAGCCGTCCGGCGAGGGCGAGACCGGCAAGCGGGACCCGCGCGACTTCGCCATGTGGAAGGCGGCCAAGGAGGGCGAGCCCAGCTGGGAGACCCCCTGGGGCCGCGGCCGGCCGGGCTGGCACCTGGAGTGCTCGGCGATGGCCCACAAGTACCTGGGCACGGTCTTCGACATCCACGGCGGCGGCGTCGACCTGGTCTTCCCGCACCACGAGAACGAGATCGCGCAGGCCAAGGCGTACGGGGACGACTTCGCCCGGTACTGGTCGCACAACGCCTGGGTGACCATGAGCGGCGAGAAGATGTCCAAGTCGCTGGGCAACTCCGTGCTGGTCTCGGAGATGGTCAAGCGCTGGCGGCCGATCGTGCTGCGCTACTACCTCGGCACCCCGCACTACCGCTCGATGATCGAGTACAGCGAGGAGGCGCTGCGCGAGGCCGAGTCGGCGTTCGCCCGGATCGAGGGCTTCGTCCAGCGGGTCGTCGAGAAGGTCGGCGTCGTCGAGCCCGCGGCCGAGGTGCCGCCGGCGTTCGCCGAGGCGATGGACGACGACCTGGGCGTCCCGCAGGCGCTGGCGATCGTGCACACCACCGTCCGGCAGGGCAATTCCGCGCTGACCGCCGACGACAAGGAGTCCGCGGTGGCCCGGCTGGCCGAGCTGCGCGCCATGCTCGGGGTGCTCGGCCTGGACCCGCTCGACGAGCGCTGGTCGAGCGGCGGCGCGGACCGCGGCGAGGACCTGCACGGGGTCGTGGACTCCCTCGTCCGCCTCGTCCTGGAGCAGCGGCAGAGCGCCCGCACCCGCAAGGACTACGCCACCGCCGACGCCATCCGCGACCAGCTCCAGCAGTCCGGTCTGACCATCGAGGACACCCCCTCCGGCCCGCGCTGGTCGCTGTCCTGAGCCCGTCCCCGGGGGTTCCCCGGGGACCGGCCGTACCCCCGGCCACCAGCCGGATTCGCCCTTCCCGGTGGCCACGGGCGACACTCAATCCATACGTACGTACCCACTCCACGTCGCGAGACGTCGAGAGCAGTGAAGAAACAGGTGACCCATGGCCGGCAACAGCCAGCGCAGGAACCGCCGCACGTCGAACAAGAAGGGCGCTCAGGTCGGCAGTGGCGGTAAGCGGCGCCGGTCCCTGGAGGGCAAGGGCCCGACCCCGCCCGCGTCCGCCCGCAAGGGGCACGTGAAGAACCGCGTCGCCAACGCCCAGGCGAAGCAGGCCGCGAACCGCCGGCCGGCGCCGCGGCGCGGCGGCGCCAAGGGCACCGCGGAGCTGGTCGTGGGCCGCAACCCGGTCGTCGAGGCGCTGCGCGAGGGCGTCCCCGCGACCACCCTGTACGTGCAGCAGTTCATCGACAACGACGAGCGGGTGCGCGAGGCGCTCCAGCTCGCCACCGAGCTCGGGCTGAACCTCCTGGAGGCGCCGCGCGCCGAGCTGGACCGGATGACGAACGGCCTGAACCACCAGGGCCTGGTCGCCCAGATCCCGCCGTACGACTACGCGCACCCCGAGGACCTCTCCGCCGCCGCCCTCGACGCCGGCGAGGACCCGCTGATCGTCGCGCTGGACGGCGTGACCGACCCGCGCAACCTCGGCGCCGTCGTCCGCTCCGTCTCCGCCTTCGGCGGCCACGGCGTGGTCGTGCCGGAGCGCCGCGCCGCCGGGATGACGGCCGGCGCCTGGAAGACCTCCGCGGGCACCGCGGCCCGTACGCCGGTCGCCCGCGCCACCAACCTCACCCGGGCCCTGGAGTCGTACCAGAAGGCCGGGCTGACGGTGGTCGGCCTGGCCGCGGACGGCGATGTGGAGCTGCAGGACCTGGAGGTCCTGGACGGCCCGGTCGTCATCGTCGTCGGCAGCGAGGGCAAGGGCCTGTCGCGGCTGGTCGGCGAGACCTGCGACCTGCGCGTGCGGATCCCGATGCCGGGTGGCGCGGAGTCGCTGAACGCCGGTGTCGCCGCCGGTGTGGTCCTGTGGGAGGCGGCCCGCCGCCGCGGCTGAGGCGGCCGCCGCCGGGTGCTTCCGGCGGTGCCCCGGGCCGGGCGGGCCGCACCGCCGCCCGGTCCGGGGCACAGCATGACGCTCCGTACGCCTCTGCCGTATCACGTGATCTTTTGACGGGTCTCGGACAGATCGGGCCGGTCAAGGCAGTGTCTTAACCGCGGGTCACTCGGTTAGATGAGCGTGGACACCAGAACACCCCGCACGCCTACGGGGGGACGCTCGTCGTCGACCTTCGACGACGAGCCGGTCCTGAGCTCGGTCAAGGTGCCGTGCGATCCCGCGCAGGTCATCGTCAACCACGCCAGCTTCCGCGTGCAGCTCGCCGCTCCCGTGGTCGCCGGCCGCCTGGCAGAGACCACGCGCGTCCCCGCCCTCCGGGGATCGCCGCCCAGACGCCGCACGCCCGTGGTCTGGAGCGGTCGCACCGAGCCGGGCGGTACCGCCGGCGCCACCACCCAGCTCCTGCACGCGGTGCGCGACGCCAGCGTCGGCCTGGACCGCGGACCGGCCGAGGACGTCGGCACGACCCAGGTCCTGCCCCGGGTCAGGCTCGGTGGCTCCCCCGCCTCCACCGTCGTCGGCCCGCGCGGCCCCGCCGACGGCGAGGACACCCTGCCGCGCGGCACCCGCGCCGTCGCCGCCCGGTTGCCCGGCCAGCGGTACGACGACGAGGACGGCCGCGACGACGAGCGCTTCGAGACGCGCGACAGCTACGACACCGGGGTCCGGCGGCGCGGCGGCGACAGCGTCCGGCACGCCTACTACCCCGGCCGCCGGATGAACCTCGGCGTGGTGCTGCTCCCGCTGCGGATCTTCCTCGGGCTGATCTCCGTCTACGCCGGCATGGGCAAGCTCTGCGACCCCGTCTACTTCGACGGCGGCCAGCGCGGCTCGATGGTCACCTGGCTGCTCTCCCTCCACCCCTGGGAACTGGCCGTGCCGCTGCGGGACTTCGCGGTCGCGCACCCCGTCGGCGCCGGGCTGACGGTGGCCTTCCTCCAGGTCGTGGTGGGCGTGCTGACCATCTGCGGACTGTGGCAGCGGGTCGCCGCCTCGTTCGGCGCGCTGCTCTCCGCGGCGCTGCTGATGACCGTCAGCTGGCGCACCCTGCCCGCCTACGACGCCCCCGACATCATCTACCTCGCCGCCTGGAGCCCGCTGATCATCGCCGGCGCCCCCGTCTACTCCATGGACGCCCGGCTGGCCGGTGAGGCATGGCGGCGGCTGGGCCCGCGCGTCGAGGTCGGTGCGCTGCGCCGCCGGGTGCTGCGCCGCGGCGCCGTGATGACCGCGGTGGTGGCCGGGCTGACCCTGCTCATCGGTTCCCTGCTGGGCGGCGCCGTACGGACCGCGCGGGTGCCGACCGTGCCGCGGCCCGGCGAGCCCGCCATCAACAACCTCCCCGGCTCGCCCCTGCCCCGCCCCGGCCACCACGCCGCCCGCCCCGGCCACCACATCCCCGGCCACCCCGGCGCGCCCTCCACGAGCGCCTCCCACAAGGCCCACAAGCCGGGCACGCCGTCGGCCTCGGCCCCCGGCAGTCCGTCGGCGGGCGGTCACACGGGCAGCTCGGCCCGCCGGCCCGGCGCGACCAGCAGCGCCCCGCAGCTGTCCGGCCCGAGCCGCACCCCCGGCCGCACCCAGTCGCCGACCGGCTCGGGCGGCACCGGCGGGGGCACGAGCGGCAGCTCCAGCAGCGGCGCCCCCGGAAGCGACTCCGGCCGCGGCAGCACCCTCGGCGGCCTGCTGGGCTGACCCACCCGGGCCCACGCCGCCCCGCTCCCCCACACCGCCCGCCTCACCGGTCCCCGATCGCTCCGCCCCCTTCACGGCCTCAGGCCGGGGCGAGCGGTCGGGGACCAGTGATGCGGGCCGCTTCTCGTCGCGGCAGGGGGCGGGGAGCGCGTCGTGGGCGGGGGCTCGGCGAGTTCGACGCGCCGCCGGCATCCGAAGCACCCCCGAAGCATCCGAAGGCCCGCCGCCGCCGTCGACGGCGGCTCAGCGGCCGTGTGCGGCCATTTCCTCGGCGGCCTCGGTGAGGTCCTTGGCGGTGTCGATGGCGCGCCAGTAGGCGCCCTGGGGCAGCGGATAGCCGGCCAGCCGGCGTTCCCTGGCGAGGCGCGGGAAGGTGGTGCGCTCGTGGTCGCCCCGGGCGGGCAGCAGCTCGGCGAAGGTCGCGGCGAAGACGTAGACGCCCGCATTGATCAGATACGGGGAGGGCGGGGCCTCGATGAAATCCACGACGTGCCCGAAGGCGTCGGTCTCGACGGCGCCCCAGGGGATGCGCGGGCGGGCGAGTGCCAGAGTGGCCGCGGCGTCGCGCTCGTCGTGGAAGGCGGCCATCTCGCGCAGCGGGAAACGGGTCCAGATGTCGCCGTTGGTGGCGTACCAGGGCTCGTCCGGGCGGGGCAGGGAGCCGGCGGCGTACTTCAGGCCGCCGCCGCGACCCAGCGGCTCGGTCTCGACAACAGTCGTGACGCACAAGGGGAGTTGGGCCTGGTCCAGCCAGTCCTGGAGGACCTCGGCGAGGTGCCCGCAGGAGATGACGACGTCGGTGACGCCCTCTTCGGCGAGCCAGTTCAGCTGATGGCCGATGATCGGGGTTCCGGTACCGGGAATCTCGACCATCGGCTTGGGGCGGTCGTCGGTATACGGGCGAAGACGGGAGCCCTGGCCGCCGGCCAGGACCACGGCCTGCGTGGGGTGGGAATGCGGGGCACCTGTCATGTTTCGCACCCTATGCGGTGCGAGCGGCGGTCACTGGGCGGCGGCCACACCGGAGGCGAAGGAGGTGTCGCAGACCGGCCGGGAGAACGCCTGGGCGCGGTGTGCGGCACCGTACTTGGCGACCGCGGCACGGCCGAGGGCACGGGCGATGGAGGCGCAGTGCTTGGCCAGCGAGGGCCGGGCGGTGGTGGCCTCCTGGAGGTGCGTCAGGGCGACGCCGGGGTCCTTCTCCTGGAGTTCGACGAGGAGACGGTCCCGGAGCACGTCCTGGGCGGCGCGGGGGCCGGCCTTGGTGGAGACCTTGCCGGAGGACGCGGCGAGCACCTGCGACTCGGTGGTCTTCGATGCCCACGGGACGCGGGTGACCGCGAGGGTCCCGGAGAGCACGAGGACGACGGGCAGGACGAGGGCGAGAGTTCGGCCGATACGGCGGGCTGCGGAGTTCACGGTCGTGATGGTAGCGAGGGGTGATGATTTGGCGACATTTGGTCACCTTATCGGGGGACGGAATGGCTCGTCGGTGCGGTTGTTGGGTTGACGGATTGATGCGAAAAGCCGCTTCCGGGCGGGCTTCGCGGGGTGCGGCGAGGGCGCCCGTCGTCCCGTTCCCGGGCTTGGGAGCGCTGGTCCGCCGCGGCCCGGACGCGCCGCGGCGGCGGTGCGGGGACGCGCAGTACCCCACACCGCCGCCGCGGTAAACCAGATGGGTCGGGGGCGGGCGGATCAGGCCGGAGCGGGCCGGAGAAGCACCCCCGCCGCCCGGCTCCGCCCGTCCGCCGGCCGGTCAGTCGGTGAGCCGCTTGCCCGTCGAGGTGGAGAAGACGTGCGTCTCGCCCGGCTGCGGCACGACGTGCAACTGGGTCCCCTTGGCCGGTACCTGGCGGCCGTTGACCCTGACGACCAGGTCCTTGACCGCCCCGCCGACCTCGGCCGTCCCGTAGACGTAGCCGTCGGCGCCCAACTCCTCGACGACGTTGACCGTCACCGCCAGGCCGGCCGGGGAGTCCGTGGCCTCCTTGGACAGCGACTTGGTGGCCGCGCCGTTCTGCTCGACGATGTCGAAGTGTTCCGGCCGGATGCCGACCGTCACCGTGCGCTCGCCCTCGGCGCCGGCGAGCGCCTCCCGACCGACCGGCACCACGCTGTTGCCGAACTTCACCCCGCCGTCGGTGATCGGCACCTCGATGAGGTTCATGGCGGGCGAGCCGATGAAGCCCGCGACGAAGAGGTTGGCCGGGCGGTCGTACATGTTGCGCGGCGAGTCGACCTGCTGGAGCAGCCCGTCCTTGAGGACCGCGACCCGGTCGCCCATGGTCATGGCCTCGACCTGGTCGTGGGTGACGTAGACGGTGGTGATGCCCAGGCGGCGCTGGAGCCCGGCGATCTGCGTACGGGTCTGCACCCGCAGCTTGGCGTCCAGGTTGGACAGCGGCTCGTCCATGAGGAACACCTGGGGCTCGCGGACGATGGCGCGGCCCATCGCGACCCGCTGGCGCTGGCCGCCCGAGAGCGCCTTCGGCTTGCGCCCCAGGTACTCCGTCAGGTCCAGGATCTTCGCCGCGTCCTCGACCTTCTGCCGGATCTCGGCCTTCGGCACGCCGGCGATCTTGAGCGCGAAGCCCATGTTGTCGGCGACCGTCATGTGCGGGTAGAGCGCGTAGTTCTGGAACACCATGGCGATGTCCCGGTCCTTGGGCGGCAGGTGGGTGACGTCCCGGTCGCCGATGCGGATCGCGCCCCCGTCGACGTCCTCCAGTCCCGCGAGCATCCGCAACGAGGTGGACTTGCCGCATCCGGAGGGCCCGACGAGCACGAGGAACTCGCCGTCCTCGATGGTGATGTCGAGCTTGTCGACGGCGGGCTTGTCGGAGCCCGGGTAGATCCGGGTTGCCTGGTCGTAGGTGACCGTTGCCATGGTGTGTCCCTTCACCGGCAGGAACGTGCCGGACGATCCGAGTAAAGGAGAGCGCGCCCCATGGAGGAGTGCGCGCGGCCCACCCCCGGGGCCCACCACACGAAGTGGTGTAGTCCACAGCGGCAAGCCGCTGGTGACGCTACCTGCGCCGGGGCCGGGTGTCAGTAGGTCCGCGGTCACGAAATCGCCGGGCGACGCCCGGGCGGGCCGGAGCGAGGTGGGCGGCGCGAACGGTGTCCGGGTGACGCCTGAACCAGGCGTCCCCGAATAAGGCAACCGGCACCGGGTGCGCCTAGGTACACTTCTTCCGGTACGCCTCCTTAGCTCAGCTGGTCAGAGCGCCGCTCTTGTAAAGCGAAGGTCGTCGGTTCGAATCCGACAGGGGGCTCTGGGAAGCCCAGGTCACAGCTATGTTGACCTGGGCTTTTTGTTGTCCGGTGGGGTGGGTGTCCCGGGGGGGGGGGAAGTCGGGGCGGGCGGGCGCCAGTTGTTTCTGGCGACGCGGAGGCCGGGGCCGCGAGAGCGGACGGCATGACCTCCTGGCCCGGACCGGGGTGTCGACCCGATCCGAGGCGTCGGCCCGGACCGGCCTGTTGATCTGTTGACCTTGTCGAGATCGCCGGGGCCGACGGGCAGGGCGGCGTAGATTTCGCGGCATGGTGACTTCGATGACGCGGGACGCGTACGAGCAGCGGATGGCGCGGGCCGGGCAGGCCGCGGCGGCGGCCGGGCTGGCCGGGGTGATCGTGACGCCGGGACCGGACCTGGTGTGGCTGTGCGGGTACCGGCCGACGGCCGTGACCGAGCGGCTGACGGCGTTGGTGATCGAGCCGGGGCGGGCCGGGCGGCTGCTGGTACCCGTACTGGAGCGGCCGGACGCGGAGCGCGCCGCGGGGGCCGGGGCGCTGGAGGTGGCGGGGTGGTCCGACGGGGCGGACCCCTACGCCGAGCTGGCCAAGTGGCTGGCGCCGCAGGGGCGTTACGGGGTGTCGGACGGGATGTGGGCGCTGCATCTGCTCGGGTTGCAGCGCACGGTCCCCGGGGGCGGCTACGCGGCGCTGACGGAGGCGCTGCCGATGCTGCGGGCCGTGAAGGACGCGTACGAGGTGGAGCGGCTGGCGGCGGCGGGGGCGGCCGCGGACGCGACGTACCAGGACATCCTGGGGGTGCGGTTCGCCGGGCGGCGGGAGCGCGACGTGGCGGCGGATCTGGCGCGGCTGCTGACCGAGCACGGGCACAGCCAGGTGGACTTCACGGTCGTCGGGTCGGGGCCCAACGGGGCCAATCCGCACCATGAGGCGGGGGAGCGGGTCATCGAGGACGGCGACATGGTCGTGCTCGACTTCGGCGGGTTGAAGGACGGCTACGGGTCGGACACCACGCGGACCGTGCACGTCGGGGAGCCGAGCGCCGAGGAGCGGACGGTGCACGAGATCGTGCGGGAGGCCCAGCAGGCGGCGTTCGAGGCGGTGCGGCCGGGTGTCGCGTGCCAGGAGATCGACCGGGTGGCCCGGCGGGTGATCAAGGCGGCGGGCTACGGCGAGTACTTCATCCATCGGACCGGGCACGGCATCGGGGTCACCACCCATGAGCCGCCCTACATGGTGGAGGGCGAGCATCTGCCGCTGGTACCGGGGATGTGCTTCTCCATCGAGCCGGGGATCTACTTGCCGGGGCGGTTCGGGGTGCGGATCGAGGACATCGTGGCGTGTACGGAGACCGGCGGGCGGCGGCTGAACGTGACGGGGAGGGAGTTGGCGGTGGTGAGCTAGGCCGCTTCTGACGGATCTCCGCGGCGTCCTGGGCCGCCGCGCGGGGCGGGGTGGGGCCCGCGCTGGTGGCGGGCCGTGGCACCTCGACGGCGGCCGGGCCGGGGCCGGTGCGCGGCCGGCCTACGGCACCAGGACGACCTTGCCCATCGTGCCGCGGGACTCCAGGGCGCGGTGCGCGGCCGCGGCCTCGGAGAGGGGGAAGCGGTGGACGGTGGGGACGAGCCGGCCGGCGGCGGCTTCGGCCAGGGCGGCGGTCTCCAGGGTGCGGATCGGGTTGATGCCGCCCACCCGGGCCAGCATCGGGGGGCCGAGGACGGTTTCGGAGGTGATGCCGCGTTCGGCGCGTTCGGCGTCCGTGAGGTGCAGCGGCCCGCCGGAGGACCAGCCGAAGACCAGGTGGCGACCGCCGCGGGCGAGGAGGTCCACGGCGGCGCGGCCCGCGGCGCCGCCCACCGAGTCGAAGACGAGGGTGGCCCCGGTGGCGCCGCGCTCGTCGAGGAAGCGGCGGGTGCGGGTCGGCCAGTCGGCCTCGGTGTAGTCGAGGGCGAGGTCGGCGCCCAGGTCGCGGACGTGGGCCACCTTGGCGGGGCCGCCGGCCAGGCCGATGACGGTCGCGCCGACGTTCCTGGCGTACTGGACGAGCAGCGAGCCGATGCCGCCGGCGGCCGCCGGGACGATCGCGATGTCGTCGGGGGTGAGGGCGGCGAAGAGCAGGATGCCCATGGTGGTGCGGCCGGTGCCGATCATGGCGACGGCCTGGGCCGGATCCAGCCCCTCGGGGATGGCGTGCAGCCGGTCGGTGCCGGTCACGGCCAGTTCGGCGTAGCCGCCCGGGACCATGCCGAGGTGGGCGACGACGGGTCGGCCGAGCCAGCCGGGATCGGTGCCCTCGCCGATGGCGTCGACGGTGCCGGCCACCTCCCGGCCGGGCACGGTCGGCAGGTCGGGCAGCGGCGCGGGGCCGCCTTCCAGGCCCTCGCGCAGGGCGGTGTCCAGGAGGTGGACGCCCGCCGCGGCCACCGCGATACGGACCTCGCCCGGCCCCGGGGCGGGGTCGTCGAGGGTCTCGTGGACGAGGTTTTCCGCGGGGCCGAAGGTGTGCAGCCGTATTGCGCGCATGGCGGAGTCGTTTCCTTTGGAGGAGGGCGGTGGGGCGGGCACCGGTGAAGGACGACCGCCCCGCCGCGGGGGATGATCGACTGCCGCCACTCTGGTACCTCAAGCTGAGTTGAGGTCAACGCCGGGGTGCGGGCGGTGGAGTTGGGACGAGGGGCGACTCCCGGGGTTCGTGGGTGTTGTGGGTGTCGTGGGTGCTGTCGCGCCGTGGGTGTCGTCGCGTCTTGGGTGGGATGGCGCCGTGGGCGTCCTGGAGGCGGTGGGGGGATCAGCGCGTGCGGTCGACAGGGGCGGGGGTCGGGCGGCGGGGGTTGGCCTGCAGTGCGAGCGAGACCGCTTCCAGGGCGCTGGTGAAGGACACCTCGCACAGCACGCCGGGAGCCGCGACCTGGTCGCCGGCCAGATAGACCCCGTCGCCGCGGTCGATCGCCGGGCGGTCGCGCCAGGTGGTGCCCGGCAGGTCCACCGCTCCCGTACGGCCGGTGGACAGTGCGGTGCGGCGCCAGGTGGTGCGCTCGCGCCAGTGCGGGAAACCGGCGTCCAGGAGGCGTTCGGCGCGGGCCACGCCGTCGGCGCGGGTCTCGTCCGGGCCGATGCCGATCTGGCCCTGGAGGAGTTGTTCGCCGCGGGGCGCGAGGCCCGGGTCCTGGCTGGTGAACCGCTCGATCCAGCCAGGGAAGTCGAGCCCGGACAGCGCGAACGGATCGCCGCGCCGGGTCCGGACGGCGAGGTCGAGCAGCACCGTCCGCGCGCCGGTCCAGCTGAGGCGGTCGTCGCGGAGGAGAGCGCGGGCGGAGTCGAGGTGGGTGGCGACGATGACCGGGGCGTCCTCCGGGAGGGCATCGACGCGGGCCCCCGTCTCGATGCGTACGCCCAGGTCGCGGGCGTGGTGCGCCATCCGCTCGATGAGCGTGCCCCAGCCGCCGGCGAGGTAGTGGGCCTCCGGCGGCAGGCTGGTGGTGCGGCGCAGGCGTTCCTGGACGAAGGCGGCGGAGAGGCTGCCGGGGTCGTGGTGGAAGGTGGCGACGCCGACGTAGTGCGCCGCGGCGCGGACGGTGCTCTCGCCGGCGTGGGTGCGCGCCCAGGTGAGGAAGTCCTGGTCGACGGGGGCGTCGCGGTGCCTGCGCAGCCCGAGCATGCCGAGCGGGGGCAGCCGGTGCAGGGTGCCGCGGTGGAAGAAGCGCAGCCGGGCGGCGTCCCGGAGGGGCAGCGGGGCGAGCGGCTTGAGCAGGCCGCGCTGCCGGAGCCAGGGCCAGTGCGGGCCGCGGTTGTAGAGGGCGTGCGGGCCGTCGTTGGTGAGGTAGGGGCCCTCGGCGGTGCGGGCGCGGCCGCCGAGCGTGCGGTGGGCTTCGTAGAGGGTGACGGTGGCGCCGGCCTCGGCCGCGGAGATGGCCGCGGTGAGGCCGGCGAAACCGCCTCCGATGACGGTGAGCGGGCGGCGGTTCATGGCAGTTCCTTCGGTCGTGGGTGGGGCGAGGGGGCGGCGTCCGCCGGCGGGCGGGCGCTCGCTGAGGGGACGGATGGGGGTGCCACGGATGTGACATGCCGCCGCACCGGAGAGGGATTTCGCAGGTCATCGGGGTTTCAGGGGGATTGTCAGTGGGGTGGTCCAGGATGGGGGTGGATGTGGAGCGGTCCGCGGAGTGCGGGCGGCCGAGCCGGTCCGCGGCACGGGGACGAGACCGGGGCGGGTCGGTACGGATGGGAGGCGGTGCGCGCATGGCAGGGCGTGGCAAGGAGGCGGCGGTGCGGCCGGTGCGGCGGCCCGAGGTGCGGTTGCCGGAGCTGCGGGCGTACGACGGCGGGGAGCTGGAGCCCGAGGGGGACTACGACGGCCTGGAGTTCACCGAGGTGGACTTCGCGGGGCAGTCAGCGCGGGGCGCCCGGTTCATGGACTGCGCGCTGCGGCGGTGCGCGCTGGACGAGGCGGTGCTGAGCCGGGGGCGGCTCATCGACTGCGTGCTGAGCGGGGTGCGCGGGGTGGGCACGGACCTGTCGCAGGCGTCGTTGCGCGACGTGGAGGTGGTGGACGCCCGGCTCGGCGGGATACAGCTGCACGGTGCGGTGCTGGAGCGGGTGGTGGTGCGCGGCGGGAAGATCGACTTCGCCAATCTGCGCAAGGCCAGGCTGCGGGACGTCGCGTTCGAGGGGTGCGTGCTGGTCGAGGCGGACTTCGGGGGCGCGCAGCTGGAGCGGGTGTCCTTCGAGGACTGCACCCTGACGCGGGTGGATTTCTCGGCGGTGCGGATGACGGACGTCGATCTGCGCGGGGCGGTCGGGCTGGACGTCGCACGGGGCATCGACTCGCTGGGCGGCGCCGTGATCAGCACCGCTCAACTGATGGATCTGGCGCCGGCGTTCGCGGCCCAGGTGGGCGTGCGGGTGGAGTGAGCCGGAGGACGGTGACGGGGGCGGGGGTGGATCAGATGCGGGGGAAGCGGGCCTGGAGCGCCCAGACGGCGGCGTTGTCGGCCAGGCCCTCGTGCATATCGGCGAGGTCGGCGATCAGGTCGTGCAGGAAGTCGCGGGCCTCGCGGCGCAGCGCGGCGTGATTGAAGGTGAGGGGGGCTTCCTCGACCGGCATCCAGTCGGCGGCGACGTCGACCCAGCCGAAGCGCCGCTCGAAGAGCATCCGGTCGGTGGATTCGGTGAAGTCCAGCTCGGCGTGGATCGGGCGGGCGGAGCGGCTGCCGCGGGGGTCGGTGTCGAGCTGCTCGACGATGTCGCACAGCGCCCAGGCGAAGTCGAGCACCGGTACCCATCCCCAGGCTGTGGACAGCTCGCGGTCGGTCTCGGTGTCCGCGATGTAGACATCGCCGCAGAAGAGGTCGTGCCGCAGGGCGTGCACGTCCGCGGTCCGGTAGTCGGTCTGCGGAGGGTCCGGAAAGCGGCGGGAGAGGGAATAGCCGAGGTCGATCACCTCTTGATGGTGTCACGCGCGCTCGCGCGCCGACGCGGCGGAGGGTCCGGACGGCCGGCCCACGCGACCGGCGGCGCGCCGACGCAACGGCGAACGGGCGGAGGGTGGGGCAATGATCATGTCTGGTTCCTTGGTGCGGCGTTCGGGGGTCGCGCTGGTGTCGGCGGCCGCGCTGGTGGCGCTGCCGGCCTTGCCGGCGCTGCCGGACGGGACGGGGGCGCCGGGTGCGGCGTATGCGGCAGGTCGGGCGGGCGCCGCGGACCGCGGTGGTGCCGCGCAGGCCGGGGAGCACTGGCGCGGTGGCTGGGCCGCCGCGCCGCAGCGACCGACCGAGGTGTTCGGGAAGAACTGGTCCGGGGAAGGCTTCGCGCGGCAGACCGTCCGCCAGGTCGTCCGGGTCGGCGCGGGCGGCGCGCAGGCCCGGATCAGGCTGTCGAACCGCTACGGCACGGCGCCGCTGAAGGTCGCCGGGGCGACCCTCGCGCGGGCCGACCAGGGCGCCGCCGTGCGGGCCGGCTCGGTGCGACAACTGACCTTCGGGCACGGGAAGTCGGCGACGATACCGGTCGGCGGCGAGCTGCTCAGCGACGGGGTGGGCCTGCGGGTGCGCGCCCTGGAGTCGGTCACCGTCACGCTGTATTTCGACGCGCCGACCGGTCCGGCCACCCTCCACGCGCTGGCCGGCGCCACCAGCTACCGCGCGGCCGGTGACCACCGGTCCGACGTGGGCGCCGCGGCGTTCACCGAGACCTCGCAGTCCTGGTACTACCTCTCGGGCGTCGAGTTCGCCGGCGGCGGGCCCGCCCGGCGGGACGGCATCGTCGCGTTCGGGGACTCCATCACGGACGGGTACGGCTCCACCTTCGGCACCAACCGCCGCTATCCGGACGCCCTGGCCGACCGGTTCGCCGCCGCGGGGCGCCCGCGCGGCGTCCTCAACGAGGGCATCGCCGGCAATCAACTGGTCAACACCACCGCGGACTTCGGCGAGAAGGCGACGGCCCGCTTCGCCAAGGACGCGCTCAACGGGCCGGACGTGGGCACCGTCATCCTGCTGGAGGGCATCAACGACATCGGGATGAGCGAGGTGGCGGTCGGGCCGGGCGGGCCGACCCCTGAGGTGTCGGTGCGGCAACTGATCGACGCACAGCGGGAGTTGATACGCCAGGCGCACCGCCGGGGCGTCAAGGTGATCGGCGCGACGCTGGCGCCGTTCAAGGGGGCGGCGTATTACACCGAGCGCGGCGAGATCAAGCGCGAGGCGCTCAACCGCTGGATACGCACCTCCGGCGAGTTCGACGGGGTGGTCGACCTGGACCGGGCGCTGTCCGACCCCGCCGACCGGGGGCGGATGGCCGCCGCGTACGACCAGGGGGACCATCTGCACCCGAACGACGCCGGGTACCGCGCGATGGCCCGGGCGATCGACCTCGACGCGGTCTGAGGCGGGACGGGAGGCACTCACCGGCGGGGCGTGGCGGCACTCACGGGTGGGGGCGGGCGACGTACCGCGCGGCGTGCCGCTCCCCGGCCCGCCGCCCCGGCCCGCGCCGTACCCCGGTCCGCGCGCCGCACCCGGTCGCGTGCCGCACGCCCGCGGCTCCCCTACGGCAGGGTGAGGACGCGCGGCCCCTCGTCCGTCACCGCGACGGTGTGCTCGAAGTGGGCCGCCCGGCTGCCGTCGATGGTGCGCAGGGTCCAGCCGTCGGCGTCGGCGGCGTAGTGGTTGCTGCCGCCGGCCAGGAACATCGGCTCGATGGCGATGACCAGGCCGTGGCGGAGCACGAGGCCGCGGCCCGGCCGGCCGTCGTTGGGGACCGGCGGGTCCTCGTGCATCGCCCGCCCGATGCCGTGGCCGCCGAAGTCCTCGGGGATGCCGTAGCCGGCCGCGCGGCCGATGCTGCCGATGGCGTGTGCGACGTCGCCGATCCGGGCGCCGACCACGGCCGCCGCGATGCCCGCCTCCAGGGCCCGCCGGGTGGTCTCCATCAGCCGGCGGTCCTCGGGCCGCTCGGTGCCGACCGTGAAGCTGAGGGCCGCGTCCCCGGCCCAGCCGTCGACGATCGCGCCGCAGTCGATGCTGACCAGGTCGCCGTCGCGCAGCCGGTAGCCGTTCGGGATGCCGTGCACGATCGCGTCGTTGACGGACGCGCAGATCACCGCGGGGAAGGGGGTGGGGGCGAAGGAGGGGCGGTAACCGAGGAACGGCGAGGTGGCGCCGGCCTCGCGCAGCACCGTGCGGGCCACCTCGTCCAGTTCGGTCAGCCGCATCCCGGGGGCGGCCGCGGCCCGGGCCGCGGCCAGCGCGTCCGCGACCACCCGGCCGGCCACCCGCATCGCGTCCAGTGACGCGTCGCTCTTGATCTCCACCATCGGTACGCCCTCCCTTTCCGCCACCCGGCGCTGCGCCCGGACGGCGTTCCGTCCCCGGGGTCGGAACCGCGTGTTCCGCCATCGGGCCGGTATTTGTTTACCGGTATTTGTTTACCGGTATTAGTATCACGGGCATGGTGCGAACTCCACTGACCCCCTGGGAGCGCGAACGCGGCGAGCGGCTGGGCATGCTGCTGCGCGCGGCACGCGGCGAGCGCAGCATGGTCGAGGTCGCCGCGGCGGCCGGGCTGTCGGCGGAGACGCTGCGGAAGATCGAGACCGGCCGGGCGCCGACGCCGGCGTTCTTCACGGTCGCCGCGCTCGCCGGGACGCTCGGCCTGTCGCTGGACGAGGTGGCCGTGCTCGCCACGCCGGCGGAATCGCCCCCCGGGACCGCCGACGACACCGGACACGGCAGCGCGGCCGCCTAGGGCTCTTCCGGGGGGCGCGAACGCCGAGGGCCGGCCCCTCTCGGGAGCCGGCCCTTGGTGCCGGAGGTTTCCGGCGGTGGTGTGCCGCGGTGCGGCCGCGCCTCGGTGGCGTGGTGTCTCAGACGTTGACGCCGAAGTCCTGCGCGATGCCGCGCAGGCCGGACGCGTAACCCTGACCCACGGCGCGGAACTTCCACTCCGCGCCGTTGCGGTACAGCTCGCCGAAGACCATGGCGGTCTCGGTGGCGGCGTCCTCGCTCAGGTCGTAGCGCGCGATCTCGGCGCCGCCGGCCTGGTTGATGATGCGGATGAAGGCGTTCCGTACCTGGCCGAAGTTCTGGCCGCGGTTCTCCGCGTCGTAGATGGAGACCGGGAAGACGATCTTGTCGATCTCGGCCGGCAGCGCGCCGAGGTTGACGTTGATCGACTCGTCGTCGCCCTCGCCCTGGCCGGTGGTGTTGTCGCCGGTGTGGACGATGGTCTGGTCCGGCGTCGCCTTGTTGTTGAAGAAGATGAAGTGCTGGTCGGAGTGGACCTTGCCGGTCGCGTTGACCGCGATGGCGCTGGCGTCGAGGTCGAAGTCCGTGCCCGTGGTCGTGCGGACGTCCCAGCCGAGGCCGACCGTGACGGCGGACAGGCCCGGTGCCTCCTTGGTGAGCGAGACGTTGCCGCCCTTGGACAGGCTTACAGCCATGGGAAGTCCCTTTCCTCGTCGAGTCGCGCCGACCTGGGGCCGGTGGTGCCGCTGCTGCGGGTGGTGTGGTGATGCCGCGGCGGACCCGCCCGGGAGCGGAGCCGCCGTCACCCACCTCAACGCCCCGGGACGACCGGGTGGTTCCAGCTCTCTTTACTTTCTTTGCCGAATCCTGATGGCCGTGCCGTGCCCGCTCCTCGAAGGCGGCGGCCCGTTCCGACCAGGAAAACCGAGGTGACGGACGGCCGTGGGCGCGGGATCATGGGGGGCATGTCCGGGCCCCATGTCATCCGAGGTTCGGTCGTCCTCCCGGAGGCCGAGCTGGTCTGGCGGTTCTCGCGCTCCTCCGGCCCGGGCGGCCAGCACGTCAACACCAGCGACAGCCAGGTCGAGTTGCGCTTCGACCTGGCGCGGACGAAGGCGCTGCCGCCGGTGTGGCGCGAGCGTGCCGTGGAGCGGCTGGCGGGCCGGCTGGTCGACGGGGTGCTGACGGTGCGCGCCTCCGAACACCGCTCGCAGTGGCGCAACCGCGAGATCGCGGCCGTGCGGCTGACCGCGCTGCTTGCCGAGGCCACCGCCCCGCCGCCCGCGCCGCGCCGCAAGACCCGCATCCCGCGCGGCATCAACGAGCGCCGGCTGCGCGAGAAGAAGCAGCGCGGCGACACCAAGCGGGGCCGCTCCGGCCGCGATTGGGGCTGACGGCGGCGTCCCTGCTCGGCGCCGGGCCGCCCCGCGCCCGGCCCCTGCGTCGGACCGCACCGGACCGCCCCGCACCGGACCGCCACGTCGGGCTCCCGTTCACCCCAGCTGTCGGTACTTCCCCCGGAAGTACGTCAGCGGACCGTCGTCCTCCCCGGACGTGGTCGTCGCCAGGACACGGCCGATGACGAGGGTGTGGTCCCCGGCCACCACCCGCTGCTCGGTCCGGCACTCCAGCGTCGCCAGCGCGCCCTCGATGAGCGGCGCACCGGACGCTTCGCCCTGTACGGAGGGAATGTCCTGGAAGAGCAGTCGGTCGCTGATCCGGCCCTTCATGGCGAATCGCGCCGCTACCTGTCGTTGGTGGCCCGACAGCACCGAGACCGCCCACAGCGGCTGCTGCGCCAGCAGGTCGTCCATCCGCGAGTCGTTGCGAACGCTCACCATCACCAGCGGCGGATCGAGCGACACGGAGAGGAACGCCGTCGCGGTCATCCCGACGCCCTCGCCGCGCGGTCCGGCGTCCGGATCGTGGGCGGTGATCAGCACCACGCCGGCGGCGAGGCGGGACAGGGCGGCGCGGAACTCGTCGTCACTCACCCCAACAGCATGCGCGATCGACCCGTCGCCCGGCAGGGAGGCGAGGGCGACGGTGGGGGCGGCGGTGGCGGCGGAGCCGGCGGCCGGGGTGGTGGCAGGAGTCTTCGTGAACACGCCACGAACGCTAACGCCGCTCGGGCGGGGCGCGCATCGGGCCTCCGGACCACCCGCGTCCTAGGTCCCGCGGCGGAGGCGGCGGCCGGCGGGTCCGGGGTGTGGATCACGCCGCCGGGTGGCCGGAATTTGCGTTCAGGAAGTTTTCAGGAGGTGTCCGGACGCCGTTCGCACGCTCGGACGAGCCCCTGGTCGGCGATCCGTAACGACCCGTCACTGCTTGTGACTTGAGTCACATGGGCCGCTAATTGTTGACCCTGTGTACCGGGTGAACAGCTCACTGTGATTCAGTGAGCGTGGAATCGGACGACGAAGAAACCGGTGGAGTTGCTGTCGAGGTCTCAGGGAGAGCGAGCGATGGAGACCGAGTCGGAGCCCTATGTCCGTCTTGCGACCCTGCGGCAGCTGCACCAAGTGGTCGCCGAACTGAACACCGCACGCAGCCTTGCGGACACCTTGCAGTGCGTCGCCGACGGGGCGATCGCCGGGCTCGGCTACGAGCTCGCCGCGGTCAACCTCGTACGGCCGGACGGTGATCTCGTGGTCGCCGCGGTGGCCGGCAGCGCGGGCGCGGAGGCGCTGATGGCCGGGCGGGTGGGCTCGCGCGCCTCATGGGAGCGCCGGCTGTCCATGGGGGAGCGCTGGGGCGAGCTGTGCTTCATCCCGTACACCGAGGGCTGGGTGCTGGACGACGACGACGTGCCGCAGTGGCACACCGCCGGGCCGGCACCGCGGTTCCCCGACGAGTGGCACCCGATGGACCGCCTCTTCGCGCCCATGTACACCGCCGCCAACGGCAACGGCGAACTGCTCGGCGTGCTCTCCGTGGACCGGCCGCGCAACGGCCGGCGCCCCGGCCCCTGGGGCCAGGAGGCGCTCCAGATGTACGCGTTCCAGTCCGCCATCGCGATCAGCAACGCCCGGCTGCGGGCCAACATGCAGCGGGCGCTGGTCCGCCTGGAACGCGAGCAGCAGGCGCTGCGGGCGAGCGAGGAAAGCTTCCGGCAGGCGTTCGAGTACGCGCCGAGCGGGATGGCCGTCGCCGAGATGGGCGGCGACCAGCACGGACGACTGCTGCGCACCAACGACGCGCTGTGCCGGCTGCTGGGCCGCCCGGCCTCCGGGATGCGCCGGCTGTCGTTCTCCGACATCTGCCACCCCGAGGACATCGGCACGCTGCTGCGCACCTCCGCGGAGGGCGGCCGGGCCGAACTGCGGCTCCAGCGCCGGGACAGCACCTATGTGTGGGTCTCGCTGCGCAACTCGGTGGTCGCCGACACCACCGACGGCCCCCGCTACCTGCTCACCCACGTCGAGGACATCGAGGAACGCAAACGGCACGAACTCCAACTCGCGCACCGGGCCAGCCACGACTCGCTGACCGGCCTGCCCAACAGCGCCGAGCTGCGGGCCCGGCTCTCCGCCCGGCTGTGCTCCCGCCCGCCGAGTGCGCCCGCCGACGCCTACGCCGCCTCGGGAGGCGGCGCCGACCCGCGCGCCCCGCACGGCTTCGTGGGAGACGGTTCGGAGGCGTTCGAGGGGCTCGACGGCTTCGAGGGCGAGCCGACGCCCCGCGGCGCCCTCCCCTTCGACCACCACGTCCACCTCTCCGCGCTCGCCGACGGCGCCGAGGACGACGGCGCCAAGGGCCTCGCGGTGCTCTTCTGCGACCTGGACGGCTTCAAGTCGATCAACGACCGCTTCGGCCACAACACCGGTGACGCGGTGCTGATCGAGGTCGCTCGCCGGCTGACCAGCGGTGTCCGCGACGGCGACACCGTCGCCCGGCTCGGCGGCGACGAGTTCGTGGTGCTCGCCGACGGGCTGGGCACGGCCGACGCCCAGGACCTCGCGGTCCGGCTGCGGAACGCGATCATCCCGCCGATCCGGGTCGAGGGCCGGGCCGTCCGGGTCGGCGCCAGCTTCGGCATCGGCTGGGCGAGCTGCGGGATGACGGCCGAGGAGGTGCTGGAGTCGGCCGACCAGCGGATGTACGTCGAGAAGCGGCGCTCGAAGAGCGGCCGGCGGGCGGCCGGCTGAGCCGCCCGCGACCGCCCGGCACCGGCCGCCCGGCCCGATGCCGCGCATCTCACACCCGCGGTGTCCTGCCTGGGCATCGCACGTTCACCGATCTGTAGCGATCTTGTGAACCTCCGGGGACGGCGTGGCCCGGCCCCGACGGGGTAGGCTGCGCCGATGCGGCGCGGCGGCGCCGGGAGGCCCGGAAGAGGCAGTTCGCGCGGAGCCCCGCGCACGCGTACGGACGCGCACAGACGCGTAGAGACCGCTTGGGAGTGACACGGAATGACGGCCGGCAACAACGGCGCGGACACGCCGGAGAACGACGACCCCTTCGCCCACCTGTACCGCTCGGAGGGCGGCGAGGGCGGCGCGGGCGCGTCGGGCGCCGGCACACCGCGGCAGCCAGGCGTCCCGCGAACCTCCTACAACCAGGTGCGCGCGGTCGGCGAGCGCCAGTACGGCACCCAGCAGGGCCAGCCCGGCTACGGCCGGCAGAACCCGCGCTCCGCCTCGGCGCACTACGCGGCCCCCGAGACGCTGCCCGGCGGCGGTGCCGCCGACCGCACCCGTCCGGCCCCGATGGCCCCCGAGCCCCGCAAGAGCCGCAACGGCCTGCTGATCGGCGCGGTCGCGGTGGTCGCGGTGGTGTGCATAGGCATCGGCGCGGCAATGCTGACCAACTCCGGTCAGTCCAAGGACGAGAGCGGCGCGAAGGACCCGGGCCCGACGGCCGCGGACTCGGTCGAGCCCAGCAAGCAGCCCTCCAGCAAGCCCACTCCGGGCGCCCTCCCCAAGGACGACGCGGGCGCGCTGCGCCTCGAAGGCGGCGCGACCACCGCCAAGGACGTCCCCGGTGCCCGCACCGCCAGCGGCTCGTACGTCGCCGGCATGAACACCCCCGGCGCGTCGGCCACTTGGACCCTCGACGTGGAAACCGCCGGCCAGTACAAGCTCTGGGTCGGCTACGGCGTACCGGGCAAGGACGCCAACCTCACGCTCAACATCAACGGGCAGGCGCTGACCCGGCCGATAAGCCTGCACAACTTCGCCCACGCCCCCGAGGGCGCCTGGGACAAGGGCTGGACCAAGTCCTGGTCGCTCATCCAGCTCAACAAGGGCACCAACACCATCAAGCTGTCCTGCGAGAACGGCAACCAGTGCGAGGTCAACCTCGACCAGGTCTGGCTCGCCCGGCCCTGACGGCGCCGCACCCCGCGGGACGGGGCCGGCGGTCCCACCCGAGGAGCGCGGCCCCGAGGGGCGCTCAGGCCGCCGCGGGACGGGCCGTCACCACCACGTGGGGCAGCAGTTCCTGATAGGTCGTGGCGTCGAACTCGCCCGCGGCGGGGGACCGTACGGTCGCGGCGGACAGTGCCACCGCGCGGCACAGCCGGTCCGGCCAGGGCAGCTCCTCGACCAGTCCGGACAGCAGGCCGGCCACCGCGGAGTCGCCGGCCCCGGTGGGGTTGCCGGCGAACCGGCGGGGCGGGGTGGCCTGCCAGGCACCGTCGGCGGTCACCGCGAGCATCCCGTCCGGGCCGAGTGAGGCGGCCACCGCGTGGGCGCCGCGGCGGCGGGCGTCGCGAGCGGCCCGCAGCGGTTCGGTGCTGCCGGTGAGGGCGGCCAGTTCGTCGGCGTTGGGCTTGGCGAGGTCGGGGCGGGCGGCCAGGCCGCGGCGCAGTGGTTCGCCGCTGGTGTCCAGCAGGACGGGGACCCCGGCGGCGTGGGCGGCGCGGGTGAGCCGGGCGTAGACGTCCACCGGGACGCCGGGCGGCAGGCTGCCGCAGAGCGCCACCGCCCGTGCCTCGCCCAGCAGTTCGCGGTAGGTGCCGAGGAAGGCGGCCCACTCGGTCGGGGAGACCGTCGGGCCCGGCTCGTTGAGCTGGGTGGTGTCGCCGGTGCCGGCGTCCACGACGGCGACGGTGCGGCGGGTGGCGCCGCCGACCGGGACCAGCGCGTCGGTGACGGCGGTCTCCTGGGCGAGCAGGGCGCGCAGCGCCTCGCCGGTGCCGCCGCCCGCGAAGCCGGTGGCGACGGTGCGGTGGCCGAGCGCGGCCAGCACGCGGGCGACGTTCAGGCCCTTGCCGCCGGGGCGTTCGGCGACCTCGGTGACGCGGTGCGTGGTGTGCGGACGGAGCCGGGGGACGCGGTAGGTGATGTCCAGGGCGGCGTTCAGCGTGACCGTGAGGATCATGGTCTCCCCTCCGGGAGGAGGCCGGCCGGACGGCCGTGGGTGAGGGCCCCGCGTTCCGCGGCGGCATACGGACAAGTGCGCGAGCGATCATGCCATCGCGGACGGCCGTAGGCCCAGACCCGGGTCGGCCACCCTGCCCGGCCCGGCCGCCGGGGCGGCGGTCGGGCCGGGGGTGCCCCCGGTGGTGGCGGGGGAGCGCCGGTCCGGTCGGTCAGACGCCGGGCGGGCGGCGCAGCCAGGAGCCCTGCCGCAGCACGCCCACCACGTCGTGGGCGGCGTCCAGGACGACCAGGTCGGCGTCCTTGCCGGTCTCCAGCGAGCCGGTCCGGTCGGCGATGCCCAGCAGCCGGGCGGGGTTGGCGGAGAGCGCCTGCACGGCCTGCTCGACGGTGAGGCCGTCGAGGGTGACGGCCCGTTTGAAGGCGCGGTCCAGGGTGAGCGTGGAGCCCGCGATGGAGCCGGCGGTGGGGCCCTCGCTGATCCGCGCGACGCCGTCCTTGACCTCGACCCGCATGGGGCCGAGCGGATACATCCCGTCGCTCATGCCGGCCGCGCCCATCGCGTCGGTGATGAAGGCGACCCGTTCGGCGCCCGCCGAGCGGAACGCCATCTGGAGGATCGACGGGTGCAGATGGGTGCCGTCGTTGATCAGCTCGACGGTGATCCGCTCGTCCTCCAGGAGCGCGGCGACCGGGCCGGGGGCACGGTGGCTGAGCGCGGGCATCGCGTTGAACAGGTGGGTGGCGACGGTGGCACCGGCGTCGATGGCCCGGCGGGTGGCGTCGTAGTCGGAGTCGGTGTGGCCGATGGCGGCGATCACCCCGGCGTCGGCGAGCAGCCGCACGGAGTCCAGCCCGCCCGGCAGTTCGGGGGCGACGGTCATCATCGCGGCGGTGCCGCGGGCGGCCTCGACCAGCCGGCGGACGTCCGCGGGGTCCGGGTCGCGCAGCAGCTCGGGCTGGTGGGCGCCGCAGCGGTGCGGGGAGATGAACGGCCCCTCGAAGTGGATGCCGGCCAGGTCGCCCTGCTGCACCAACTCGGCCAGGACCGCGGCCTGTCGGGCCAGGTCGTCCAGGTCGCCGGTGACGGTGGAGGCCACCATCGAGGTGGTGCCGTGCCGGCGGTGGGTGTCGACGACGGTCAGGCACTCCTCGGGGTCGGCGGACGAGAAGGAGCCGCCGCCCCCGCCGTGCACGTGCAGATCGACGAAGCCGGGGACGATCAGATGCCCCGTCAGGTCGAGGACGGTCGCGGTGTCGTCGTGGAGGTCCTGCGGCTCGGTCGCGTCCGGCGACCGGCCGCGGTCCTTGTCGCGACTGTGGACGGCGGTGATCCGGGTGCCCTCGATGGTGATCCGGCCGTGGTCGGTGACGCCGGAGGGCCGGGCGATCCGGGCGCCGGCCAGGATGGTGCGCCCGGCGTCCGAGGGCCGTCCCGCGGACTGTTGCTGTGCCATCAGGCGGTTACCTCCGTGGAGAGAAGATCCCAGGCGAGCAGTCCTGCGCCCAGGCAGCCGGCGGCGTCCCCGAGGGCCGCCGGGACGATCGTGGGGAGCTGCTGGAAGGTGACGCGCGCGCGGACCGCCTCCCGCAGTGGCGCGAACAGCGTGTCGCCGGCCTCCGCCAGCCCGCCGCCGATGATCAGCATCCGCGGGTCGAGCAGGGTGAGCCCGGCGACCAGGCCGTCGGCGAGCGCGTCCACGGCGCCCTGCCAGACCTCCCGGGCGCGCGGGTCGCCGGACTCCACGGCCTTGGCGCAGTCGGCGGCGCCGGCCCGCGGATCGCCGCAGACCGCGGCCCAGTCGCGGCCCACCGCCGCGGCCGAGGCCACCGTCTCCAGGCAGCCGCGCTGACCGCAGCCGCAGGTGTGACCCCCCGGCCGGACGACGAGGTGGCCGATCTCGCCGGCGCTCCCGTGGGCACCGGCCTCGATGCGGCCGTCGAGTCCGATGGCGCCGGCGATCCCGGTGCCCAGGGGGACGAACAGGAAGCGGTCGGCGTTCCGTCCGGCGCCGATCCGGCCCTCGGCCAGGCCGCCGGTGCGGACGTCGTGGCCGAGCGCGACCGGCACTCCGCCGAGGCGTTCGGAGAGCAGCGCCCGCATGGGCACGTCCCGCCAGCCGAGGTTGGCGGCGTAGACGGCGGTGCCGGTGGTCTCGTCGACGATGCCGGGGACGGCGACGCCGGCGGCCAGCGCGGTGCTGCCGAACCGCTCCCGGCCGACGTCGCGCAGCTCGGCGGCGAAGCCGAGGATCGTCTCGACGACCGCCTCGGGGCCGCGGTCGCGCCCGGTGGGGCGCCGCGCCTCGTACAGGAGGGTGCCGTCCGCCCCGGCGAGGGCGGCCTTCATTCCGGTGCCGCCCACATCAAGGGCGATGACGTGTTTCACGGGGGACAGTGTCGCGCGATCGGCCAATAAAGGTCTAGTCCACTCACCGTGCTGATCACCACGTACCGAAACGTCACCCACCCGTTCGTCGGCGGTCGGCCGTGTCCGGACGCCGCCGCCCGCGTCCGGACACGGATACGCGCCGGTAGCCTCTGTGTTCAGCCCTCCCGCGGGCCTCTGACCTGCGCAAGGGCGGGCCGATACGGAAGGTGGGGGGAGGGTGGTGTAGACCTTGTGGGGGACAGTGGGGAGATCCGCTGCTCTGCGTCGATCGCGGGCGATCCCCGAGACGGCGGAGGGAACACCCGCAAGCACGGAATTTTCGGGACAAAGGGGCGGTAACAGCGGTGCGACGGCGGTACGTGAGCCTGGCGGCGGCAGGACTGGCCGCCACCATGACACTGACTCTCACCGGCTGCGGCAGCGGCTCCGGGGGCAAGGACGTCGCCCTCACGCTGATCGCCGCGGACTACGGCGACAGCAAGACCAACAGCTCGCAGCACTACTGGGACGGACTGGTCCGCGCCTTCGAGGAGCAGAACCCCGGCATCAAGGTCGACGTCAAGGTCTACAGCTGGACCGACGTCGACAAGAAGGTCGAGGAACTGGTCGACTCCGGCAAGGCCCCCGACATGGCGCAGGTCGGCGCGTACGCCGACTACGCCGCCCGCGGCAAGCTCTACGGCGCCGACGACCTGCTCTCCATCCCCGTCCAGGCCGACTTCACCCCCTCCCTCGCGGAGGCCGGCGAATACCAGCGCAAGCAGTACGGCATGCCCTTCGGGGCCAGCACCCGGCGCCTCTTCTATAACAAGAAGCTGTTCGCCGCCGCCGGCATCACCGCGCCGCCGCAGAACTGGAGCGACATCCTCAGCGACGCCCAGGCGCTCAAGGCGCACGGCGTGAAGATCCCCTTCGCGCTGCCGCTCGGCCCCGAGGAGACCCAGGCCGAGACGCTGGAGTGGATGCTCGCCGGCGGCGGCGACTACACCGATCAAATCGGCAAGTACACCGTCAACTCGCCCGAGAACGTCAAGACCTTCGAGTGGCTCCAGAAGGAACTCGTCGGCAAGGACCTCACCGGAGGCGACCCCGCCAAGCTCAACCGCGAGGACGCCTTCGCCGGCTTCGCCGACGGCGACGTCGGCATGCTCAACGGCCACCCCACCCTCATGAAGCAGGCCGAGGCCAAGGGCATCGACTACGGCACCGTCGAACTCCCCGGCACCACCGGCAAGGCGAAGGCCACCATGGGAGTCGCCGACTGGATGATGGCGTTCAAGCAGAACGGCCACCGCACCGAGGTCGGCAAGTTCCTGGACTTCGTCTACAGCAAGAAGAACGTCCTCACGTTCTCCGCCGACTACAACCTGCTGCCGGTCACCAGCTCCGCCTCCCAGGCGATGCTCGCCGACGACCGCTTCAGCAAGCTGCACGGCTTCCTCAACCAGCTGCCCAACGCCCACTTCTACCCGTCCAACAAGACGTCCTGGCCGCTGGTCTCCAAGACCGTCAAGGCCCGGATGGGCGCCGCGGTCGGCCCGCAGGGCAACCCCTCGGCGACCCTCACCGACATCCAGAACATCGCGGACACCGCCGACAACTCCACCGAATAGCGCCGCCCGCGGGCCCGGCGGACCACCCCCGGGCCCGTGTCCGCGGTGGGCTTATCGTGGGAAACAGACGACGGACGGTGGAGTGGGATGACGGACGGCACCGATGCGGGCACCGAGCGCGGGCTCTCGGCCCGTGACGAGGCGGTGCTCGCCGTCGAACGCCGCTCCTGGCCCGGCCCCGGCGCCAAGGAACGCGCCATCCGCGAGCAGCTCGGCATCTCCCCGACCCGCTACTACCAACTCCTCAACGCCCTGCTCGACGACCCCCGGGCACTGGCGCACGACCCGGTGACGATCAACCGGCTGCGCCGCGTACGGGACGCGCGACGGGCGCGGCGCTGACCCGAGCCGGCCCCCGTCTCCGCACCGCGCGCCGCATCCCCCGCCCGATGCGCCCGTACACCCGCCGTGCGCCCGTGTCCCGCCGGTAGGGTCGGCGTCATGGGCACCCCGAACGCCGCGCCACCTCCCGAACCAGCGCCGGACCCCGCGCCGGCGCCGCCCGCCGTCCCGATCCCGGACGCCCCCGCCGGCCGGGCGGGCCTCGCCGCCCTGCTGGCCCACCCCGAACGCGCCGTCGTCGCCCTCGACTTCGACGGCACCCTCGCCGACATCGTCCCCGACCCCGCCAAGGCCCGCGCCCACCCCGGCGCCCCCGAGGCCCTGGCCCGACTCGCCCCGCACCTGCGCGCGATCGCGGTGATCACCGGCCGTCCGGCCGGCGTCGCGGTCCGCCTCGGCGGCTTCGACAAAGTGCCGGGCCTGACCCACCTCGTCGTCCTCGGCCACTACGGTGCCGAACGCTGGGACGCCGCGACCGGCGCCCTGCACGCCCCCGCCCCGCACCCGGGCATCGCCGCCATACAGGCCGAACTCCCCGGCGTACTGGACCGATCCGGCGTCTGGCACGGCACCTGGGTCGAGACCGCCGTCGAGCGCAAGGGCGGCCGGGCCATCGCCGTGCACACCCGCCGCGCCGCCGATCCGCAGCGCGCCTTCGAGCGGCTGCGGGAACCGCTCACCGCGCTCGCCGAGCGCCACGGCCTGATCGTCGAACCGGGCCGGCTGGTGCTGGAGCTGCGCCCGCCCGGGATGGACAAGGGCGTCGCGCTCGCCGAGTGGGTCGCGGAGACCGGGGCCGCCGCCGTCCTGTACGCCGGCGACGACCTCGGTGACCTGGCCGCCTTCGCCGCCGTCGAGAAGCTGCGCTCCGACGGCACGGCCGGCGTGCTGGTGTGCAGCGGCAGCAGCGAGGTCACCGAACTCGCCGAGCGCGCCGACCTGGTCGTCGACGGCCCGAAGGGCGTGGTGGCCCTGCTCAACGCCCTCGCGGACCACATCGAGAACCCGCCACAGCAGCCGGACGGGCCGGGTGAGTCGGACGAGCCGCATGGGACGGACGAGCCGGACAGGCCCTAGGGGGCGGAGGGAGCCTGCGGGAAGGGCCCGGGGCTACTCCTTGAGGCCCAGGGAGGACAGCGCCGTCGTCCAGTCGTGCGCGATGGCCTGCTGCGCCTTGCCCAGATCGGCCTTGCCGGAGCAGATGGCAGCCTTGAGCTTGTTCTCCACGCCGTCCTTGGGGTTGTTGGGCCCGGCGCCCGGCTTGTGCCCCGGGGACGGCGGCTCGACCCAGAGGTTGCGCGGGTCGTTGGGGTCGCCGCCCAGCTGGAGGCTGATGAGGTGGTCGTACTCGGCGTCGTGCGGCGAGCCGGTGTAGCCGTAGGACTTGGCGTTGGCGGTCTTCTCGCGCCCGGTGATGCTCACCGGCGGCCGGATGCCCTTGGTGTACCCGCTCTGGCAGATCGTGGTCTTCAGCGTCTGCGGGGTGACCTTGGGGTTGGTCGCCCCGGGGGTGCACGTGGGGTCGGGCAGGGGCTGCTTGTCCGCGGTGTAGCGGAAGTGGCAGGTGCCGGGGGCGGGTTGGCGCTGCACCGTGTACGCCGACTGCGGCCCGGGGCCGACGGGTATCGACCCCGACGGTGCGGAGGCGGACGCCGACCCGGACGGCGGCGTGCCGCCCTTCGGGTCGGTGCCGCCCTTCCCGGTCTTCCCGGACGAACAGCCGGCGACCGCGGTCGCCAGGACGGTGACGGCCGCAACCGCGGCCCACCGTGCGGAGTATGAACGTGTGCTGAGGCGCATGGGAAAGAACTACCCCGTTCCGGCCCGCCGCAGCCACGGCACGGGAGCGCGGGGGAGCCCCGAAGGGGCGGACGAGGCGGGACGACAGGTCCTAGCGCCCCCGCCGGAACCGTTCCCCGACCTCCCCCTGGTCGGTCTCCCACCAGGGCCGCGTCAACTCCGGCTGCGGCACGGCCGCCTCGCCCGGCGACGTGGCCGTGGCCGTGGCCGTGGTCGTAGCCGTGGACGCGGCCGTCGTCGTGGTCGTCGCGGTCGTCGTGGGCGTCGCCGCGGCCACCGCCAGCTCCCGGTCCAGCCGCTCGTCCAGCGCCCGCGTCCTGCGCCGCTCGTCGCGCACCCACTCCGCGAACACCGCGATCAGGAACGGCAGTCCGACCAGCTCGGCGATGGTCAGCATCAGCCCGCCGCCGATCATCTGGTCCTGCTGCGGGCTCGGATCCCACGGCCGGTGCTGGGACGCGTACCAACCGCCCGCGATCAGCGTCCCGCTGGTCATCACCACGATCCCCGGCACCGCGTCCACCAGGCCGTCCAGCAGCACCAGCAGCGCCCGCACCGGATGGCTGCACCACGACGGCAGCAGCTCCTGGCGGGTGAGCATCGGCAGCACGAAGAGGCTGCCGGTGACGAGCAGTTGCAGATACATCAGCTCGTGCAGCGGACCGTGCCGCAGCGCGGTCGGGAAGTACGGCGTGAAGTAGATCGCCAGCTCGGAGGAGAGCACCAACACCGTGCTGACCAGCGGAAACGTCAGGAAGCGGAGGAGTCGACCGGAGAGCGCCGCGCGCAGCCGGCGGGCCGCCGGCCGCTCCTGCGACAGCGCGGCGAGCGCCAGCGACAACGGGTCGCCCAGCGCCAGCCCCAACGGCGCGATCAGGTCCAGCACGATGTTCTGCACCGCGGCCGGCCAGAACAGCTCATGGTCGTAGACCGCCAGCCCCGACATGGTGGCCAGCGCGATCGCGCCCAGCCCCAGCCCGGCGAACGCCACCGTCCGGGCCACCGGCCAGCGCTCCCCGCGCCGCGCCAGCCGCACCACGCCCCAGGCGTAGAGGCCGCCCAGCACGAGGATCAGCACCAGCGCGTACGGGTCGAGCCGCCAGCTGTCGATCAGCCGCCCGGCGGTCAGCTCCGGCAGACCGGACGCGACCGTCGTCGAAGCAAGCGTTGTCACTGTCACGGCCCACCACGCTAGACCCGCGCGTCGACGATCTACCGGCGGGGTTCCCTCTCGCCCGCCCCCGGGGCCGGCGGCCCGGCCGGCGCCCGCCCGCCGGTCACTCGCCCAGCGCCTGCAACTGCTCCAGGAACCACCGCGCCGGCGGCAGCGCGGTCGCCGCCGCGGCCAGCCGGGCGGTGCGCGCGGCCCGCTCCTCGGCCGACATGGACAGCGCGGTGTGCAGCGCCTCGGCGGTCTGCCCCACGTCGTAGGGGTTGACCGTCAGCGCGTCCGCACCGAGCTCCTCCCAGGCACCGGCCTCCCGGGAGAGCACCAGGGCGCACCCGGCGTCGGAGACCACCGGGACCTCCTTCGCGACGAGGTTCATCCCGTCCCGGATCGGGTTGACCAGCGCCACGTCCGCCAGCCGGTACGCCGCCAGCGACCGCGCGAAGTCGTCCTTGACGTGCAGCACGACCGGCTGCCAGCCCGCCGTCCCGTATTCCGCGTTGATCTCCTCGGCGAGCGCGCCGACCTGCGCGGTGTAGTCGCGGTAGACGGCCAGGTCCTGCCGCGAGGGATAGGCGAACGCCAGGTGCACCACCCGCTCGCGCCACTCCGGCCGGTCGGCCAGCAGCCGCCGGAAGGCCAGCAGCCCGCGCACGATGTTCTTGGACAGCTCCGTCCGATCCACCCGGACGACCGTCTTCCGGTCGGTGCCGCCGATCTGCCCGCGCAGCGCCGCCATCCGCTCCTCGACGTCCGGCCGCCGGGAGCGCTCCCGCAGGAACTCCGCGTCCGCCCCGAGCCCATGGACCCCGATCCGGGTCCGGTGCGCCTTCCGGTCCGGCGGCACCGCGACCACGCTGGGCGCCTCGTGCCGCGGCCAGTGCGCCGTGCAGTCCGGCCCCAGCGCCCGCTCGCAGCACGCGGTGAACGCCCGCGCCCACCGCTCGGTCAGGAAGTTCGCCCGGTCGGCGCCGAGAATGCCCAGCAGCAGCTGCCGCTGGACGTCGTCGGGCAGCATCGCGAAGTACTCCGGCGGCGCCCACGGGGTGTGCGAGAAGTGCGCGATCCGGACGTCCGGCCGCACCGCGCGCAGCATCGCCGGCACCAGCGCCAGGTGGTAGTCCTGCACCAGCACCGCCGCCCCCGGGCCCGCACTGTCCGCCAGCGCCGAGGCGAACGCGGCGTTGTACGCCTCGTACGCCGCCCACTGGCCCCGGAAGTCGGCGTCGAACACCGGCTCCAGCGGCGTCTGGTACAGCATGTGGTGGACGAACCACAGCACGGAGTTGGCGACGCCGTTGTAGGCCGCGGCGTGCACATCCGCCGGGATGTCCAACATCCGGACGCGCTGCCCACCGGCGTCCGCCACGTCCAGCAGCCCGCCGGTCCGCCGAGCCGCCTCCCGGTCGCCGTCCCCCAGCGCCGAGCACACCCACAGCGCATCGGTGTCGGCCCCGATCGCCGAGAGCCCCGACACCAGCCCCCCGCCACCCCGCTTGGCGCTCAGCTCACCGCCCTCTCCCAGGGCGTACGACACGGGCCCGCGGTTGGACGCGACGAGGACCTCGGCACCTGGCTGGACCGCACTGCGCTCGGAGACCATGTCGCGACATTAACCCGTCACGGATCCGCGCAAACGTACGGATCGCCCCTCAGGCCGCCCGCCGTTCCGCGTACTCCGGTATTTCGGCCATCGGCGGACGCTCCTCGGTGTCCACCCCCGTCGTCCGCGGCACGAAGCCGTGCTCGCCGCGCTCGAACTGGGTCAGCCGGGGCCGCACCAAATGGCCGCGGGCCAGCCGGAGTTGGGCGGTGCGGTAGATCGCCGCGGCCATCCGGCCGAGCGCCTGGCCGCCCTGGTGGCGGTGCCTGCGCACCCCGACGTCCACCTGCGCCAGGGCGTCCAGCCCGACGGTGTGCAGCGCGTCCACCAGCAGACCCAGCTCCACGCCGTAGCCGACCGGGAACGGCAGCCGCTCCAGCAGCGAGCGGCGCGCCGCGTACTCCCCGCCCAGCGGCTGCACGAACCCGGCCAGCCGCGGCCAGTGGAGGTTGAGCAGCGGCCGGGCGACCAGCTCGGTGACCCTGCCGCCCTGCTCGCCTCCGGCGGGACGCCCGCCCTGGCCGGTGTCCAGCGGCCGGTCGTACATCGCCTTGACGAACTGGACCTCCGGGTCGGTCAGCAGCGGCCCGACGATCCCCGAGACGAAGGTGGAGGAGAACTCCCGCAGGTCGGCGTCGACGAAGCAGACGATGTCGCCGCTGGTCACCAGCAGTGAGCGCCACAGCACCTCGCCCTTGCCGGGCAGCGCCGGGATCCGGGGCAGCACGCTGTCCCGGTGGACGACCCGGGCGCCGGCCGCCGCGGCGACCTCGGCGGTGCGGTCGGTGGAGCCCGAATCCAGCACCACCAGCTCGTCGACCAGCGGCACCTCCTCGGTCATCAGATCGGCGCGGATCGCCGCGACGATCGCGCCGACCGTCGCCTCCTCGTCGAGCGCGGGCAGCACCACGCTGACCGTCCGCCCCGTCTGGCGCTTGGCCTCCAACAGCTGCTCCAGGGGGCGGTCCGCGGCGGACCAGGAGCGGCCGGCCAGCCAGCGCTCCACTTCTTCCAGCACGTCTACGACTCTCCTCGGCGGCCCCCCGAACGGGAGCCCGTTATGTGATCCATCTCGCGGACCGGACGACTATCTCAACGGTGAGTGCCTTCGGTTACAGTCTTGAACAACGCGGAGGACCCTCGCATGTCGGGGTCGCCGCGCAACAAACGCCTGGGTTCCACCCAGTGCCATACCGCTCATCCAGAGGGGCAGAGGGACACGGCCCGTTGAAGCCCCGGCAACCCTCCAGCCGGTCTCCGCCGCACGGCAGCACAGTGCGCGCGAGGCTCCCGGCTAGGGAAGGTGCCAAATCCGTCTCACGGCGAAATGCGTCGTGAGGAAGATGAGGAGAAAGGGCCTCGCCTCCATGGCTGTGCAAGCAACCGAATCCACGCCTTCTGTCGCACTCGGTCCCGCCGTCGCCCTGTCCTGTCGCGAATGCGGCGAGCGCTTCCCGCTCGGCCCGATCTTCGCGTGCCAGGAGTGTTTCGGCCCGCTGGAAGTCGCCTACGCGCTTCCCACCGGCGACCCCGAGGCACTGAAGAAGCAGATCGAGGCCGGTCCCGCCAACATCTGGCGCTATGCGCCGCTGCTGCCCGTCCCCGCGGACGTGGCCGACAAGCCCAACCTCAACCCCGGTTTCACCAAGCTCGTCAAGGCCGACCGGCTCGCCGCCGAGCTGGGTGTCACCGGCGGCCTGTACGTCAAGGACGACTCCGGCAACCCCACCCACTCCTTCAAGGACCGGGTCGTGGCGATCGCCGTCGAGGCCGCCCGCGCCTTCGGCTTCACCACCCTCTCCTGCTCCTCGACCGGCAACCTCGCCGGTGCGGTCGGCGCCGCGGCGCGCCGCGCGGGCCTGAAGTCCTGCGTCTTCATCCCGCACGACCTGGAGCCCGGCAAGGTCGTGATGGCCGCGGTCTACGGCGGTGACCTGGTCGCCATCGAGGGCAACTACGACGACGTCAACCGCTTCTGCTCCGAGCTCATCGGCGACCCGCTGGGCGAGGGCTGGGGCTTCGTCAACGTCAACCTCCGCCCGTACTACGGCGAGGGCTCCAAGACGCTGGCGTACGAGATCTGCGAGCAGCTCGGCTGGCGGCTGCCGGACCAGCTGGTCATCCCCATCGCGTCCGGCTCCCAGCTCACCAAGATCGACAAGGGGCTGAAGGAGCTGATCGCCCTCGGCCTGGTCGAGGACAAGCCGTACAAGATCTTCGGGGCGCAGGCCGAGGGCTGCTCGCCGGTGTCCGCGGCCTTCAAGGCCGGGCACGAGGTCGTCAGGCCGCAGAAGCCGAACACCATCGCCAAGTCGCTGGCGATCGGCAACCCGGCGGACGGCCCGTACGTGCTCGACATCGCGCGCCGCACCGGCGGGGCCGTCGAGGACGTCACCGACCCGCAGATCGTGGACGCGATCAGGCTGCTGGCCCGTACGGAGGGGATCTTCGCGGAGACCGCGGGCGGCGTGACCGTCGGCGTGACCAGGAAGCTCATCGAGAACGGCGTGCTGGACCCGTCGCTGACCACCGTCGTGCTGAACACCGGTGACGGCCTGAAGACCCTCGACGCCGTCGCCGCCGGGCCCACCGCCACCATCCGGCCGGACCTGGACGCGTTCCGCGCGGCCGGCCTGGCCGGCTGAGCCGTCCCTCCGCCCGCCCGTTCCGCACCCCCCGTACCTCCTGGAAGGCAGAACCATGAGCGTCAAGGTCCGCATCCCCACCATCCTGCGCACGTACACCGGCGGCGAGGCCGAGGTCACCGCCGAGGGCGCGACCCTCTCCGAGGTGATCGCCGACCTGGAGAAGAACCACCAGGGCATCGCGGCCCGGGTGCTCGACGACGCGGGCAAGCTGCGCCGCTTCGTGAATGTCTACGTCAACGACGACGACGTCCGTTTCGAGCAGGGACTCCAGACGCCGACCCCGGAAGGCGCGGGCGTCTCCATCATCCCGGCGGTCGCCGGAGGCTGCTGATACGCCCGACGACTGTCCGGTGCGGCGCGATATGGATCGTATTCGCGCCAACTCTTTGCCGGTAGTGACCGGAAATTGCCCCGTCCGAGCTAAACGGACGGGGCAATTCCGTGTTGTGAAAGGCGATACCATTGGGGTGATCCCCCTCCGGTTATCTCCGTGCGCATGCCGAACGCATATGAGATCGCGGTGACTTGTGCGCAAGTTGTGTGCGCGATTTGTCGTTTGTGCCGCCTATTCCCGGCCCGACTTGGCCTGAGATAACGGGATTTGAGTGCATACGGCCGTTTCTCTGGCGCAAGAATTCTCGTCCGATTGACCTGTTGCGCTGGGCATTGGTCCGGATACATTCAGCGGCGGTCGACGCGTTCCGGCGCACGCCCCACGGGCCATTCCCGGGGGGTGAGGTCTGACCCGGGTCCGCGGAGTGCGGTCCTGTGCAAGGGCCAGTAATAGGGGAGTTAGGCATGGCTCAGGGCACCGTCAAGTGGTTCAACGCGGAGAAGGGGTACGGCTTCATCGCGGTCGACGGTGGTGCGGATGTTTTCGTCCACTACAGCGCGATCCAGATGGACGGGTACCGCACCCTGGAGGAGGGTCAGCGGGTCGAGTTCGAGATCTCGCAGGGCCAGAAGGGGCCACAGGCGGACATGGTCCGGGTCACCGCCTGAGGCGGCGGCCGACTGCATCGTTTCGCGGAAGGCCCGCATCCCCGAGTACGGGGTTGCGGGCCTTCTGTCGTTCCCGGGGGCCGCGCGCCTCGCGGGCGCGCGCGGGCGGAGCCAAGGGGCGGTGAGCAGGGGCTGGCGCTCGTCCCACGGACGGGGCCCGGCCCTCTCGCGGGCGGGCGGCCCACCGCCCGTCAGGCACCTGTACCCACCCCCGGCCCGAGTGTCACCACCATGGGAGACATCTCCGGAGCCGCTTGCACTCGATGGGTGCGAGTGCTAATCATTGCGTTAGCACTCTCCCCGTGAGAGTGCTGAATACGGACCGGGTCGGTGAGGCCCGCACGCCAGGTGGGGCAAGGAACCACACGGCATGCAGGCCGTCCGTCGCGGGCGCCAGCGCGGTCCGAGCTTTCCTCCCCCGAACTCGACTTCGTTCGAGCCAGGGGGTACCCCCATCAGCCCGGAGGGACCACTTCACATGGCCAAGATCATCGCGTTCGACGAGGAGGCGCGGCGCGGCCTTGAGCGCGGTATGAACCAGCTCGCCGACGCCGTCAAGGTCACCCTCGGCCCCAAGGGCCGCAACGTCGTCCTTGAGAAGAAGTGGGGCGCCCCCACGATCACCAACGATGGTGTTTCCATCGCCAAGGAGATCGAGCTGGAGGACCCGTACGAGAAGATCGGCGCCGAGCTGGTCAAGGAGGTCGCGAAGAAGACGGACGACGTCGCCGGTGACGGCACGACGACCGCGACCGTTCTGGCCCAGGCGCTGGTCCGCGAGGGCCTGCGCAACGTCGCCGCCGGCGCCAACCCGATGGCCCTGAAGCGCGGCATCGAGAAGGCCGTCGAGGCCGTCTCCGGTGCGCTGCTCGACCAGGCCAAGGAGATCGAGACCAAGGAGCAGATCGCCTCCACCGCCTCCATCTCCGCCGCCGACCCGCAGATCGGCGAGCTCATCGCCGAGGCCATGGACAAGGTCGGCAAGGAAGGCGTCATCACCGTCGAGGAGTCCCAGACCTTCGGTCTGGAGCTGGAACTCACCGAGGGTATGCGCTTCGACAAGGGCTACATCTCGGCGTACTTCGCGACCGACATGGAGCGCATGGAGGCGGCGCTCGAGGACCCCTACATCCTCATCGTCAACTCCAAGGTCAGCAACGTGAAGGACCTCCTTCCGCTGCTGGAGAAGGTCATGCAGTCCGGCAAGCCGCTGCTGATCATCGCCGAGGACGTCGAGGGCGAGGCCCTGTCGACCCTGGTCGTCAACAAGATCCGCGGCACCTTCAAGTCCGTCGCGGTCAAGGCGCCCGGCTTCGGTGACCGCCGCAAGGCCATGCTCGGCGACATCGCCATCCTCACCGGTGGCACCGTCATCTCCGAGGAGGTCGGCCTCAAGCTGGAGAACGCCGGTCTCGACCTGCTCGGCCGCGCCCGCAAGGTCGTCATCACCAAGGACGAGACCACCATCGTCGACGGTGCCGGTGACAGCGAGCAGGTCCAGGGTCGCGTCAACCAGATCCGCGCCGAGATCGAGAACAGCGACTCGGACTACGACCGCGAGAAGCTCCAGGAGCGCCTCGCGAAGCTGGCCGGCGGCGTGGCCGTCATCAAGGCCGGTGCCGCGACCGAGGTCGAGCTCAAGGAGCGCAAGCACCGCATCGAGGACGCCGTTCGCAACGCGAAGGCGGCCGTCGAGGAGGGCATCGTCGCCGGCGGTGGCGTGGCCCTGCTGCAGGCTTCCTCGGTCTTCGAGAAGCTGGAGCTGGACGGCGACGAGGCCACCGGTGCCGCCGCCGTGAAGCTGGCCCTGGAAGCCCCGCTCAAGCAGATCTCCGTGAACGCCGGCCTCGAGGGTGGCGTCATCGTGGAGAAGGTGCGCAACCTGACCCCGGGTCACGGCCTGAACGCCGCGACCGGCGAGTACGTCGACATGATCGCCGAAGGCATCATCGACCCCGCCAAGGTGACGCGCTCCGCGCTGCAGAACGCCGCCTCCATCGCGGCGCTGTTCCTCACCACCGAGGCCGTCATCGCCGACAAGCCGGAGAAGGCCGCCGCGGCCGCTCCGGGCGGCATGCCGGGCGGTGACATGGACTTCTGATCGACCTCTGGTTGATCAACGTCCGCTCGTTCGCCGGGGCGGTACCCCTCTCCCAGGGGTACCGCCCCGGCGGCGTTGTGCACCGGGCGTCACGGCAGGCGGTCCAGGAGCCAGGCGGACAGCTCCTCGGTGATCAGGGTGTGCTCCTCGCTCCGCGAGGCCAGGACGGAGTCGTCCAGGGGGCTCCCGGCCGGCGTCAGGTCGTCGATCGGGGTGTAGAGGTCGGCGTGGTGGGCCGGCTCCCGCACGGCGACGGCGCTCACCGCCGGGACGAAGCAGTGCTCCCGGATCGGATTGTCCACGGCGAAGCCGTAGAGGGGCTTTAGCTCGTTGAGCGCGTCGGCGAGGATGCCGAAGCCTTCCAGGGTGCCGCCGGGCGCGCCGTCGATGTCCGGCAGCCCGCTGGTACGGACCTCACGGGTCGGGACGGTGACCACCCGGAACTTGGCCACCAGGGCCTCGTCGCCCTCGGACTGGGTGCGCAGCTCCGTACCGCTGACTGCGTGGCCCCTGCCGATGACGGCTTCCACACCGGGCCGGATGCCGTTGCCGGAGCCGTCGCCGGGCCCGTTGGCGAGGGCCAGGAGCCGGGGGCCGCTTCGGTGGCGGTCCTGGCGCCGGTCGTCAGGAGGACCGCGGCGGCGGCCCGCAGGGCCCCGGCGGCCTGCTCTTCGGTGATGTCCATACGTGTTCCTTCCTTGAGGAGTCGGCTACTTCCCTTGAGGAGCTGGCCACTTCGCGGGGGTGACGACGAAGGCCGCGGCGGTGGCGGTCAGGCCGCGGCTGTCGGCGACCGCGTGGGCGAAGGAATCGCAGCCGGAGAAACCGGAGTCGGGGGTGTGGGCGACCGTGCCGTCCGGCACGGCGGCGGTGCCGTCGGCGGGCGCGTCCAGCCCGCTGACGGTCAGGCCGCGGGCCGAGCTGTAAGCGCCGTCGGTGTCGTCGGCGAGCACGTCGACGGTGACCGGGGTGCCCGGACGGGCCCGGACGGCGTCGTCACCACCGAGCCGACGACCGCCGCGCAGACCACGACCGCGCCGACGCGGCGGTCGACCCTCCCCCACCCACCCCGCCGCGCGCTGCCGGACGATGCCCCGTGTCTGGACCATTGCCGCTGTTCCTCCCCCTGTTCCTGCCCCGTGGAGCCGATGCCGGTGCGCGGGCCCTTCGCCGTCGCGTCCGTTCCCGGCGAGGCAATGACAGCGGCATGGTCACGCTCCGCGCCAGTCCGTATGTGGACAGTCACGATCGCCGCTATACGGAAGAGCGATCGTCGACCGATCGGGAATGGTGCATTGCTCACGCGAACGCCCGTTCGTTCGATCAGGAACAGTCGGCAACCGCACGGCCGACGATCGCCCGACTCGCCGACGACGCTTCAAACCCGATGCCGTAAATGGCCGGATCAGTCGATCAGGGGACATGTTCCGCCTGTCGAGTGGCGGCTCGGCGCGCCTCCGAACGGCGCGCCAACGTGGCGGGCCCCACCGGGGGGAACCTCGCCTAGGGCCCGTCGTCACACTCCCGCACGCCACCCACCGCCCGGCCCGCCCTCCCGGCGAACGACGGGAGCCCGACGACAGGCCCCAGGACCCCCGCCCCCACCCGGAACAGGACCCGCCCGTGCCGAACGTCCCCAACCCCACGACGACCGGTGCCCGCACCGTCTACGAGCCCGTGGTCGCCCCCACCACCCGCTACGCCGGACGGGAGGCGACGGCGGCCCTCCTCTTCGCCGCCGCCGCCCTGCTCTACAACTGGTGGCCGCTGGAATTCCTCCTCCCCACCGGCCTCGACCCTCGCCACTCCTACGTCAGCGAGCTCTACGCCGCCGACCAGCCACTGCGCCGCCTCTTCGGCAGCCTGGAAGGGGCCTGCGCCCTCCTCGTCATCACCGGCGCCCTGCTCGCCCGCAGCACACCCTCGGGCCACGGCCGCTGGGCCCGCGCGGGCTGGCTCTCCCTGGTCGGCCTCGCCCTCTCCTCACTGGCCGACGTCCTGCTGCCCATGGCCTGCGCCCCCTCGGTGGAACACGACTGCATCGCCGTCCACCCCTGGCACACCGCCACCAGCGCCTTCGCCCACTTCTTCCTCTTCGCCTCGATGGCCTTCCTCAGCAGGGCCGCCGCCGTCCAACGTCCCCCCATGCCGGCGGTCCGCCGCTGGGGCCCACGCGTCCTGGCCGTGGCCATGCCCGCCGCGATCCTCACCGTCGGCCCGCTCGTCGGCCACCCCGGCTGGCACGGCGTCCCACAACGCGTCCACCTCACCCTGGTCGGCGCGTGGTTCGCCCTCCTGGCCTGGGAGTTGGGCCGCTCGGCCCGCCGCCGACGCCGCTGGGCCGGCCACTGGGACGGCCCCTGGGCCCGCTACGTGGAGGGACTCAGGCGCGCATGGCGGACCGAACCCGCCGGGCGCGCGAACGGACCTGCTGGGGAGCCAGCCACCCCGGAGCCGGGAACTGCGGGGCCGGGAGCTGCGGAGCAGGGGAACCCGGGACCGGGGAATCCGGGACCGCGGAATCCGGGACCGGGGACACCGGGGGCAGGACCAACGCATCCGAACGCCCCGGAGTGAGCCGATGCGAAGCGCGGTGGCGGTCCGGTGCGGGGCGGTCCCCGGGGAGACGGTCCTCGGTGAGACGGCCCTCGGTGGGGCGATCCCCGGTGGGCCGGTCGTCGGTGAACTGAGCTCCGGTGGGCTGGTCGCCGGTGGGTCGATCTCCAGTGGGTCGATCTCCAGTGGGTCGATCCCCGGTGATTCGCTCCCCGGCGAGTTGGTTTCCGGTGAGTCGACCCCCTGTGCGGGGGGCTTCGGCGTGCCGGTCGACGTGCCGGTCGGGTGGGGTTTCTCCCCGGCAGTCGCGGCAGATGCCGCCGGGGAGCGCTTCGGGGCGCCCTGGCACGCGACAGACCGTGCACTCCATGATGCGCGGTCCGGCCGGCCTGGCAGCCGGTGTGCCCGGGGCCGGGATCGGGACCTGGCTGACGGGCGGCAGCTTGGCCGTCAGCCGGGACAGCGCGAACCGGGCCGGGTGGTGGACGTGGGCCGGTAGCCCGGCCGTCAACGCGGCCAGGACTTGTTCCGGCGAGGCGCCCCTGGCCAGCCAGTCCGCCGCGAACGGCTCCAGGGCCGCGCAGTCGACCGCGGAGAGCGTCAGGCGCGGCTCGGCCCGCCCGAGGCCCGCGAGGAGGCCGTAGGCGGCGCTGCGGGGGCTGGACGGGGAGAGGGAGGACGAGGGGGAGGGTGCGGGAGAGGGGAAGGGCGAGGGAGAGGGGACGGCGGCTGGGTGCTCCGGCCGGTCGCTCTCCTGCGGCATGTGCGGCAGGTGCGGCGCGCTCCCGGCGTGCGCCTCGGGGGAGCCACCGACCTGCGCGATCGCTACGCCCACGGGTACGTCTCCGGGCACGTTCCCGGGTACGTTCCCGGCGTGCAGGGCCGCCCACCAGGTGTCGTCCCGCGCTGTACGGGAGAAGTACGTCCGGGTCACCCACTGGGGGCTGCCGGCGGTGCCGATGTACGTCTCGGTGATCCGCCGCAGGTGGCCGGCCTCGGAGAGGCGCCGAAGGGCGGTCCGCAGGGCGCACTGCCCGTAGTCCGGTAACACCTTGGCCAGCGTCTTCACGGAGACGTCGGCCCCTTCGGGGAGTCGGTCGAGGTACGCGGCGATCGACGCCTCGCGGCGGGGGAGGTGGTCGAAGTCGGTGGGGTGGGCCGGACGTTGGTCCGGTGCGCCACGTTTGCCGAAACCTGGTTTGGCACGGGGGTGGGGGGCTGCGGACGCGCGCGCAGGAAAGCTAGAGTTTTCGTACGTCATGAGATCGCTGCTTTCGATCTTGTGGCGAGACCCCGGCGTGGTGTTGGCGCACCTGCCGGGGTTGATTTGTTGCTGCGCACGCTAGACGGGCGGGACGCCACGTGGCAAGCCCGCTACGGAACGTCATCTCGCCTGGTATGCGAGGCAGTTGAGGCGGAGGGGGAGGGTGGGTGGGTACTGGCCCGTCCACCCGTTCCTTGGAAAGAGGGCTCGAACGACGAGGCTTGAGCCCCGGGCGATGCCCCGTCACTCCGGGACGCCTGCGGCCGGACCGCGGCTGGGCCGAGGCCGACCTGCGACCAGGCCGCGGCTGGCCTGCGGCCGACGGGGGCGGGTCGGCCCGCCTTGACGCCACGAAGCCTCGACGCCTTTTGACGCTGCGACCGCCTTGACGCCTTGACGCCACGACGCCTTTTGGTGCTTTGACGCCTTGACGGCGTCGATGAACGCGCCCCCGCCGCCGCCCGAAGCGCGAGCGCCGGACGCCGGGCGCCGGGCGCAGCGCAACTGCCCCCTGGGGCTGCTGCCGTCGGTCCTGCCATCGGCCTCCCTCGGGGTTGCTCCGTGCGGGGCGAGGGGGAGGACTCGTGGGCGGCTATCCGACGCCTTCGAAGGCGGGGCCCCGGGCCTCCGGGCTCCCTCCTCGGGGCGTGCCGGGAGCCGGGACGTCGGCTTCGCCCTCTCCCTGCGTTTCGTCCTCTCCCCGCGTGCGGGGCGTGTCGTGGGGCGTGTTGAGGTCCGCGCGCTGCTGTCTGCTGAGGCCGAAGAGGTAGGTGCCGGCGAAGCCGACCGCGTAGCCGACGAGGAGGCCGAAGGCGTAGACGGTGATCGTCGTGCCGAGTGCGTGGTTGCCCTTGACCAGCGGGAAGAGGGCCAGGCCGGACGGGCCGATGGCGGTGGAGCCGACGGCGTCACCGAGTTGGTTGAACAGGCCGACGAAGCCGCCGCCGAACGCGCCGCCGACGCAGGCGGTGACGAAGGGGCGGCCGAGCGGCAGCGAGACGCCGTAGATCAGGGGCTCGCCGACACCGAGGAAGCCCGCGGGGAGGGCGGAGCGGATCGTCGTGCGGATCGAGTGGTTGCGGCGGAGGCGCGCGTACAGGGCGAGGGCGGCACCCACCTGGCCCGCGCCGGCCATGGCGAGGATCGGGAGGAGGGTCGTATAGCCCTGCTGCTGGATCAGGGTGGTGTGGATCGGGATGAGGGCCTGGTGGAGGCCCAGCATCACGAGGGGGAGGAACAGGCCGCCGAGGAGGAATCCGGCGAGCGCGCCGCCGTGGGCGAGCAGCCAGTTGGAGGCGGTGCCGATGGCGAGGGAGACCTCACCCGCGGCGTACATCAGGCCGAAGACGGTGACCAGGCCGGTGAGGAGGACGGTGAGGGTGGGGGTGAGGAGGACGTCCAGGGCCTCGGGGACGCGTCGTCGGAGCCGCTTCTCCAACTGTGCGGCGAGGAGCGCGGCGGCCAGGGCGCCGAGGACGCCGCCCTGCCCGGGCGCGAGCTTCTGGCCGAAGGCAGTGACGTTGGCGATGCCGGGGAAGACGATCACCGCGGCGACCGCGCCGCCGAGGACCGGGGTGCCGCCGAATTCCTTGGCGGTGTTGTAGCCGACGAAGACCGCGATCAGCGACATGAAGCCGGAGGCGATGGCGGTCAGGGCCGGCACCAGCGCGGGGAGCCAACCGGCGTTGGTGAGCAGGCCGTTGAGGCCGGCGATGACGCCGCAGCCGATCAGTGCGGGGATGAGCGGGACGAAGATGTTGGCGACGCGGCGGAGGAAGAGTTTGACGGGGGTGGCGTTGCGGGCCTTCTGGCGGGCCTTGAGGGTGGCGCCTTGGGTGGCGAGGTCGGCGGCGGTGGTCTCGGTCGGGGGCGTGGTGCTTTGGGGGGCGGGATTTGGGGGGCCTGCCTGGGGGGCGCTGCCGTCTTCCTTATTACGGCAACGATTACGGAGCGTGATTTGTTCCTGCGGAGTGTCACCGATGTGTTGGGTGTCCGCGGGGGAGGTGGCGGGGGAGGCGGCGAGGTCGCCGGAGCCGGCCAGTAGGCGTTCGAACTCGGGGGTGACCCGGGCGACGGTGCCGGGTCCCAGCACGATTTGGTAGGTGTCGTCCTCGACCAGGCCCAGGACGACGGGGAGCGCCATGAGGGCGGCGTCCTGGACGAGGGAGCGGTCCCGGATGCCCAGGCGGAGGCGGGTCATGCAGTGGGCGACGGAGGTGACGTTGTCGGCGCCGCCGACCAGGGGGAGGAGGGCGGCGGCGGTGGCGCGGTTCTTGTCTGCGGTCATGTGTGGCGCCTTGCTGTGTGGACAACGGGGTGGGGGTGACCTCTGGGATGGGATGGGGTGTGGTGTGGTGGATGGGCTGGTGGGGTGGGCTGATGATGGGTCAGGGAGTGGGGGTGGTGGCGGACTGGAGGGCGGCGCGGAGGTGGCCCTTGGAGGCGTTGAGGAGGCGGGTGGCCTCGTGGCCGTCGACGCCGGCCAGCAGGACGAGGATGGCGTTCTTCACCTCGCCGTCGGTCTCGACGAGGGCGGCCTCGATCTCCAGGTCGGTGGCGCCGGTGGCGAGCGCGACGATGCGGCGCGAGCGGGCCCGCAGCTTGTCGTTGGAGGCGCGGACGTCGACCATCAGATTCCCGTAGGTCTTGCCCAGGCGGATCATGGTGATCGTCGAGATCATGTTGAGGACGAGCTTCTGGGCGGTGCCGGCCTTGAGGCGGGTGGAACCGGTGATCAGCTCGGGGCCGACGACGACCTCGATGCCGTGCTCGGCGGCCGAGGCGAGGGCCGAATCGGCGTTGCAGGAAAGGCCGATGGTCAGAGCGCCGATGGCACGGGCGTGTTCGACCGCGCCGACGGCGTAGGGGGTGCGGCCGGAGGCGGAGACGCCGACAACGATGTCGCGATCGGCGACGGCGAGCGCGGTGAGGTCGCCGGCGGCCAACTCCTTGCTGTCCTCGGCGCCTTCGACTGCGGTGACCATCGCGGACGGGCCACCCGCGATCAGGCCGAGCACCTCGGAGGGGTCGGTGTTGAAGGTGGGCGGGCATTCACTGGCGTCCAGGACGCCGAGGCGGCCGGCCGTACCGGCTCCGGCATAGATCAGTCGGCCGCCGCGGGCCATCCGGGCTGCGGCGGCGTCGATCGCGGCGGCGATCTCGGGGAGGCGCTCGGCGACGGCGGCGGGGACGGTGGCGTCCTCGTCGTTCATCAGGCGGGCGATGTCGAGGGTGGCGCGGCGGTCGACGTCGGCGAGGTCCGAGCGGAACGCCTCCGTGGTGAGCGTCGCCAACTGGGTACGAAGGGTCGTGTAGTTGGGGTCGATGGGTGGCATGGGTGGCTCCTTGGCGGAGGGGCGGGGGCTGTGTCGGGGGGACGGCGGAGGGGCGGTGGCTTCCGTGTGGCTGCTCGGTGGGTACGCCGACGGGTTGCTGTCGGCTGCCCGTCGGCGGGGTGAAGCTGCCGGCGGGGTGAAGCTGCGCTCGCCCTCCTCCGGGCTTTGGGTGAGCGGGGGACCTGCATGGCCCGGGAGGCGCGGCCGTCACGGCCGGGCGGCACGGCTGTCTGCGGCGGGCGGGGTGGTGTGCCGCGGGGCCCCGGTGTGGTCAGTGGCGGGGGTTGTGGCGGTGGGCCAGGGCCTCGTAGGAGGCGGAGAGGGCGGGGGCGGCGGTCTCGTAGGTGCGCTGGGCGACGCCTATGAAGAGGCAGTCGATGACGAGGAGTTGGCTGGTGCGGGAGGACATCGCCGCGGGGCGCAGCTCGCTCTCGCGGGCCGTGGAGGTCGTCAGGATGTGGTCGGCGTAGGCGGCGATCTCACCGTCCGGGCGGCCGGTGATGGCGATCGTCGTCGCGCCGTGGTCGAAGGCGACTCGCAGCGGCTCTATGACGTCCGTCGTGCGGCCGGAGTGCGTGATGGCGATGGCCACGTCACGGGCCCGCATCTGCACGGCGTTGGTCACGGCGAGGTGCGGGTCGGAGTGGGCATGCGCGATCAGGCCGATGCGCAGCAGCTTCTGGACCAGGTCCTGGGCGACGAGGTTGGAGGCGCCTATGCCGTAGACGTCGATCCGGCGGGCGGAGGCGAGGGCGGCGACGGCCGCTTCCAGCTGGGTGACGTCCAGCGCGGCGGCGGTGTCGGCGAGACACTGCTGCTCTTCCTGCGCGAGCTTGGTGACGACGTCGATCAGGGAGTCGTCGACCGCTATGTCCGCCGTGACGGCGGGTGCGCTGCCCGTCGCCTGCTGCGCGGCGAGCGCGGCGAGAGCGAGGCGCAGATCGCGATAGCCCGGATAGCCGAGCAGGCGGGAAGTGCGGACGACGGTGGCCTCGCTGGTGCCGGTGCGCTCGGCCAGGCCGGTGACGGTGAGGGCGGCGCAGCCGGCCGGGTCGCCGGCAACGGTCTCCGCGACCCGCTGCATGGAGCGGGTCATCGTCGGCGCGAGCGTGCGGACCTTGGCGGCCAGGGCCGCGGGGGCCGGTGGGGCGGGGGGCGATGTCGGAGCCGAGGCCGGTCTGGCGCCGATGAAAGTTTCCTTCACTCCGCTATTCATGACTGAAAGATATTTTCAGTGCGGTGGTGCGTCAACACCCTCCGTGAAGCCTGTGGACAGGCCGGCACGGCCACCCCGGCCGCCTGTGGACAACTTCGGCCGGTCCGCGGCTCCGCGCGAGAATGAGGTCATGGAGCTTGAACAGGCATTGCACGCCGCGCGGGCGCTGGTGCTCGCCGACCTGATAGCGGATGACGTAGCCGACGCCGAGATCGTCTCGCTCGTCGAGAATGCGGTCGCGCATCGCCGATGGTGGGTGGAGCAGTGGCCTGAAGGCGCTTCGTTCGTCGCGGGACTGATAGCGCAGGACGTCCAGGACGCACTGCTGGAGCGGTACGGTCGCTGGCCGCTGTGTCCGGTGTGCGCGGACTCCGGCGATCCGCATGCGCTCGATGTGGAGCCGGAGTTGGGACCGGATCCGCACTGGGTGTGCCCGAAGACGGCGGTCGCCGTCGCCCCCGTCGGGCGGCTGCGCACGCCGACGGAGGGCTGAGGTGACGATCTACATCGACCCGCCTATCTGGCCAGGGCACGGTCGTATGTGGTCACACCTGGTGAGTGACCGGTCCTTCGACGAACTGCACCGCTTCGCGGCGGTGCTCGGCGCGCCGCCCCGGGCCTTCGAACGCGACCACTACGACCTCCCGGCCGAGCGGTACGACGACGCCGTGCGGGCGGGGGCGGTGGAGGTCGGCTCGAAGGAGCTGGTGCGCCGCCTCACCGAGGCGGGGCTGCGGCGGCCGAAGGGGAGGTGAGGGGTGGGGCGGGGCGGGGGGCGGGGGAGCCCCCCGGGCCCCTGGGGGGCAGGGCGACCGCGAGCTGCTCAAGCCTCCCGCCCCGCCCCGCCCCACCAGTGGCGTTCTGCCGACGCATGTAGCCGTCAGTGGTGCTCCGCGGCCTCCGAGGAGCGACCGGCGGACGCCGGGGGCAAGGTGTCGCCGGCGGTGGCACTGGAGCGGCTGCCGGCGTCGGCGATGGCGCTGGAGCGGGAGTCGGCGTCGGCGTCGGCGATGGCACTGGCGCCGGAGCGGCTGCCGGCGTCGGTGTCGGTGGTGGTCGTGGGTGCGGAGGCCGCGACCACGCGGGAGCGGGTCGACGTGTGGTGGAGGCGGTAGGCCAGGGCCGTGGTGAGGACGGCGACGGCGGCGAGGGCCGAGCCGGTCCAGGCGACCGAGGGGTAGCCCCAGTGGGCACTGATGGCCAGGCCGCCCAGCCAGGGGCCGAGGGTGTTGCCGATGTTGAAGGCGGCGGTGGTGGTGGCGCCGGCGAGGGTCGGGGCCGCGTTCGCCACGTTGAACATCCGGGCGTTGAGGGCCGGGGCCGTGGTGAAGGCCGTGACGCCGAGCATCAGGGAGAGGGCCACGGCGGCGATCGGGCTGTGTGCGGTCAGCGCCAGGACGGCGAGGACGATGGTGGAGGCCGAGATGCCGCCGAAGAGCGTGCCGAAGAGGTGGGCGTCGGCGATCCGGCCGCCGATGAAGGTGCCGATCAGCGCGCCGACGCCGAAGAGGGCGAGCACCGTCGGGACCCAGCTCTCGGCGAGGCCGGCGGTGTCGGTCAGGAGCGGCGAGAGGTACGAGAAGAGGGCGAAGACCGCGGCGCCGTTCATGGCGGTGGCGATCAGTGCCAGCCAGACCTGCTTGTCCTTGTAGATGGACAGCTCGCGGCGGAGCTGGGGGCGGTCCTCGCCGGTGGGGACCTCGGTGCGCGGTACGAGGGTGATGACGCCGATGAGGCCGATCACGGTGAGCCCGGCGACGGCCCAGAAGGCGGAGCGCCAGCCGGCGTGCTGGCCGAGGAGTGCGCCGGCGGGGACGCCGGCGATGTTGGCGATGCTCAGGCCGCCGACCATGACGGCCATGGCGCGGGCCCGGGCGGTGACCGGGACGAGCGAGACGGCCACGGCGGCGCCCACCGCCCAGAAGCCTGCGCAGGCCAGGGCGCTGATCACTCGGGACGCGAAGAGGACGGCGTAGGAGGGGGCCAGGGCGCCAGCGGCCTGGCCGAGGCCGAAGATCGCGAGCAGGGCGATGAGGGTGGTGCGGCGGGGGAGGCGGAGCGTCGCGGCGGCCAGTACGGGGGCGCCGACGACCATGCCGATGGCGAAGGCGGAGACCAGCAGTCCGGCTTGCGGGATGGAGACCTGAAGATCGCGGGCGAGTGGCTGGAGGATGCCGGAGAGCATGAACTCGCTGGTGCCCAGGGCGAATACGGACAGGCCGAGGACGTAGACGGCGAGGGGGAGGCGGGCGTGGGGACGGGGGGCGGATGGTGCTGGCATGACAGGTGTGAACGCGGGAATGGGTGCCGTCATTCCCGCGTCGAGGGGTGTCGTTCGCCACGTGGCGGACGGTTCGCCGGTGGGGCGGTGGGGCGGTTCGCCGGCGGTGACGGTGTGTGCTGCTCCCGGTCGGGCCCGTTCAGGCGCCGCCGCCCTCCAGGAGGGTGAGTTCCGTGGAGAGGTTGTGGCGGGCCGCGGTCTCCCAGCGGTCGTGTGCCTGTGCGGTCATGAACAGCCGGGGGAGCGCGAGGAGTTGGCGGAGGACGGCGGCGCGGCCGGCCCGGAAGTCCGGGTCGGGGACGAAGGCGTACTCGGCGCGGACCGCGGCGGCGTAGTCGGCGTAGGCGTCGGGGGAGCCGGCCAGGACGGCCAGGTCGGCGTCGCACAGGACGGCGCCGTTGCGGTCGTCGGGGGCCGGGTCGTGGGTGACGGTGAGCCGGACGAGGCGGGCGACCTCGGCCGTGCGCGGGGCGGCGATGCCCAGTTCGGGGAGGGCGCGTTCGGCGAGGGCGGCGCTGCGTTCCTCGTTCTCGGAGCGGTCGGGCCGGTACACCGCGTCGTGGAACCAGGCCGCCAGTTGGACGGCGGGCAGGTCCTCGGCGTGCGCGGCGAGTTCGTCGATCCGGTCGAGGACGGCGGTGAGGTGGTCGGTGGTGTGGTAGTGGCGCTGTGGCTCGGCCCAGCGGCGGAGGAGGTTGGCGGCGTACGGGGCGGGGTCGGGGCCTTCCTGGGTGCCGCGGGCCTGGGCCACGGTGGCGGCCCAGCGGGCGGCCAGGTCGGGGCGGGACTCGGTCATGGCGTCATTGTGCCGGGTCAGGGGGCCGACTTGTCGCGGCAGGAGTATTTGTCGAGGTCGTCCGCGTTGGGTTTGTAGTGCGCTTCCCAGTGGGCGTCGGCGTCGGGTACGGCGTGGAGTTCGGTGGTGAAGTCCCTTTTCCAGTCGCTGCTGTTGAGGTAGTCGCGGAGGGCGTCCCGGAGTTTGTAGCAGTCTTCCCGGTGGCCTTTTGGCATGGCGATTCCGTAGCGGTTGGTGGAATCGATGTCGATGCCGGGGACGACCTTGAGGTTGGGGTACTGCTTGCTCTGTGCGAATCCGTAGAGGATCAGCGTGTCGGTGGAGACCGCGTCGACCTGGTGGTTCTCCAGGGCGCGGACGCAGCCGTCGGCGGTGGTCTTCCCGGAGAAGACGAGTCCCGGGATCTTCTGCAGCGCGGTGCCGGAGGTGGTGCCTGACCATGCGCAGACGGATTTGCCGCGGAGGTCGGAGAGGTTGTTGATGCGGTGGTCGTCCGCGCGGACCATGACGCCTTGGGGGGTGGTGGCGTAGGGGCCGACGAAGTCGACTTTCGCGCTGCGTTCGTCGGTGATGGAGAAGGTCGCGATGACCAGGTCCTGGCGTCCTTCGGTGACCGCGGTGGTGCGGCGTTCGGAGGGTACGGCGGCGAAATTGGGTTCGGTGCCGAGTTTCTTGAGGAGTTGCCTGGCGACGGTGATGTCGAAGCCGTTGAAGTCGTAGCCGTCGAGATAGCTGGTGCCGGGTTGGTCGCTCTTCACGCCGACCGAGACCTGTCCTTTGGTGAAGAGGGAGGGTGGCTGGTTCGTTCCGCAGGCGGTCGCGGTGAGCGTGGCGAGTGCGAGCAGGGCCGCGGTTCTGGTGATGCGTGTGGTCATGGTCCCCGTTTTCTGTCACTTTCGTCGCCGGGTGCGGGGTGGTGTGTTCTTCCGCCGCGGGCGGTGCGGGTCAGGTGTCGTGGAGTGTGGCCTCCGTCGTGGTGACGTCCATGCGGCAGCCGTGGTCGGTGTGGAGGGTGAGGTCGATGCGCACGGTGCGGGCCTGGGGGTCGACGGGGATGTCGAAGGTGCCGCCGTCGTGGATGGCCGCCGGTGTGGCGGCGCCCCCGTAGGGCGGCGAGGTGAGGGCGACGGAGGAGACCGGGCGGCAGGCCGGGGCGGTGGGGTCGTGGTCGTCGATGGCCAGGGTGAGGCGGAGGGCGTCGCGGGCTTCCCCGGGGGAGACGCGCAGGGTCAGGGTGAGGGGGGCGCCGTCGACGAGGTCCGGCGCTTTCGAGGTGATCTTGCCCGTGGCGTCGATCTCGCCGTGGGTGGCGACGTCCCGGAAGGCCAGCCAGGCGCCGACGGTGGCCAGGACGGAGACGAGGGAGAGCGTGGCCACGATCCGGGCGTCGCGGGGCCGCTGGACGAGGACGCGGGCGGCGGCGGTGCCGAGGGCGACGGCGACCAGCGCGCCCCAGAGGACGTACTGGGAGGCCGGGCCGTCCGGCCAGGTGGTGCCGGTGACGACCAGGGCGGCGCAGGCCAGGAGCAGGGGCAGCCAGCGGGCGCTGGGGTGTTGGAGGGCCCAGCGGATGACGACGTTCCGGATGTTGCCGGCGGCGATGGAGTGGTCGCCGGTCGCGGTGGCCTCGTTGTGGAGGTGCTCCGGCTCGGGCCGGGGCGGTCTCCGGGGGGTCATGCGTCGTCCCGGGGGCGGGGGGCGCCTCCCATGGTGATGGTGCCGTGGATCTCGCCGGCGGCGAGGGAGTGGTCGCCGGTCGCGGTGACGTGGTGGTGGACGGTCCGCGGGCCGGTGGACGCGGCGAGCCGGTCGACGTGGTGGCGGAAGCCGGCGGCGTCGCGGTCGGCGTCGGGGGCGTTCAGCCAGGCGGTGAGGGCGTCGGCGAGCAGTTGGCGGTCGTGGTCGTCGAGGGTGGCCAGCAGGTGGTCGAGGGCGTCGGCGCGGGTGGTGTCGAGGGGTGGCCGGGTGGTGCCGCTCGGGTCGTCGAGGGGGGCCGTGGTGTTGTCGCGGCGGTGCAGCAGGCGGCGGAAGAAGCCCTAGCCGGCGGTCACGGTGTGTTCGGCGATCCGGTCCTGGGCGGCGGTGAGGACGGAGGTGCCCAGGCTGTTGGCCGCCAGGGCGAGATAGGGCGCTATTTCGGCTGAGACGGTCGCGAGGTCGGGCATCCGGTTCCTCCGTGCTGGGGCCATGGGTGGGCGTGATGGTGTGGCAACACCCTTATGGGAAGGGCGTGTTACCCATGTGAGGGGTGATCCACACTCGCATCATCGGGTGGTTTCGGGGCGGTGAGGGGGGAGGGGTGCGGGTGGATTCGGGCCGCGTCGCGGGGCGGATGGCGGTGTGGTGGTCGGGGAGCGCTTAGGCTGGGTATTGGACTAGACCTGTGTGGGATGCGAGGGCGGGACGGTGGGCCGCGGCGACAGCGCGCGGCGCCGCTCCGGCCGCACGTCCCGCGCGCTCTCGCCACGTCGCTCGTCATCGGAAGGTTGGGTCGTATGAATCAGCGCGCGCTCCTGGAGGTGATCGCGCTCGGTCCCGAGGACGCGGTCGCCGCGCAGGCCGGCGGTGCCGACCGCCTGGAACTGGTCGCGGACATGGCGGCGGACGGGCTGACGCCGCCGCGCGCCACGTTCGCCGCGATCCGGGCGGCCGTCGACATTCCGCTGCGGGTGATGCTGCGCGCCGCCGACGGCTTCGCCGCGGGCGACGTGGGCGCGCTGTGCGCACAGGCGCGGGCGCTGCGCGCGGAGGGCGCCGAGGAGTTCGTGCTGGGCTTCCTGACGCCGCAGGGGCGGCCGGACCTCGCGGCGGTGAAGGCGCTGACCGAGGTGATCGACGGATGCCGGTGGACGTTCCACCGGGCCGTCGACCGGGCCGCCGACCGGGACGCGCTCCGCAAGGAACTGGCGGGCTCCGCCGGGGCGGCCGGGCTCGACACCTACCTGACCGCCGGTTCCGCGGACGGCGTCGACGCGGGGCTGGCGACGCTGGTCGCCGAGCAGGCGCGCACCGCGGCGGGCGAGCCCGGGTACGCACCGCGGATCCTGGTGGGCGGCGGGCTCCGGCTCGACCACCTGCCGGAGCTGCGGGCGGCCGGGCTCGACGCGTTCCACATCGGTGGCGCGGCCCGCCCCGGAGGGTGGTCCGCGCCGGTGGCCGCGGCAGCCGTACGGGAGTGGCGGGCGGCGCTGGACGCGCCGGTGGCGTCGAGGGTCTGACGAGCACCGGAGGGCGGAGGCCCGACGTCGGAGCCGGGGCGCGGCCCGGATCGGCGGTGGCGGCGCGGCGCGGTGCGCCAGTGCCGCAAACCCCGGGGCGGTGCACGGAAAAGGGCAAGCGCGCCGGAACTACCTGTTGGTAGGATTTGTGCGAATCAGCAGGGGGGAGCGCATTCCGTCGGCTCGGGGGGATTCGCTTCCTTCCGGCCGCCCTCCGGCCCGCACGCGCCTTGCCAGGAGGGCAGATGCCCCGTTCCGCCGTACCTCGTCGCCCGCGCACCCAGGGGCCGGCCGGCCGTTCGCGCCGGCTGGTGACCACTGCCGTCGCACTGGCCCTGGCGGTCACCGCCGGTCCGTTCGTCGCGCCCGCCGTCGCCGCCCCCGCCGCCTCCGCGAGCACCGAAGCCCCCGCCCGGACGCTGAAGATCGCCGCCGGTTCCCAGATCGTGAGCGCGGGCCGCACCGGCTTCCTCTCCGTCGACGCCCAGCACCACGTGCTGTGGACGCGGTACGCGGACGGCGTGACGACGAAGCTGGCCCAGGACGACCCCACGTCCCGGTACGACACGGAGCACGGCACCGCGTCCGACGTCGTGGCCCTCGGCGACAACCCGGTCATGGGCGCCTCCCGCAAGATCACCCTGCGGGACATGACCACCGGGTCGTCCACTCTCGTCGACCTCACCACGTACGGCTACTTCTACCTGGGCACCGTGGGATCGCGGGTCCTGGCGTACGAGCGGGACAAGGACAAGGGCACCGTGCGGGCGCACGTCCTGCAGGCCACGGGCGGGACGGTGACCGACCGGGTGATCACCGGACTGCCCGACAGGACGCGGGAGGTCGACCTGGAGTCGGGCCTCGGCGACCGTGCCGTGCTGCGCTACTCGACGACGGCGCCCGGCGTGGACGACCGGGGCATGTACGACTACGCGGTGGCCGACCTGGCCGCCGCCACGGTCGACACCGACCACGGCATGGTCGGCGGCTACACCTCCCGGACCGCACTGTCCAGCACGCACCTGGCGCTCGCCGGCGGCCTGTTCATGCTCGACGGCGAGTCGTCGTTGCGCACCATGGAGCTCGGCGGGGACCACAAGCGCTGGAGCATGGACCTCAACCATGTCGTCGGCCCGCTGGTCGGCCTGGTGGGCGACTGGGCGCTGTACGGGAACAGCTGGCAGCTCAACGAGGGCACCACCTACACCGGGGCGGACGGGCGGATCCGCGCCGTACCGATCGGTGGCGGCACCCCCCGCACGCTCCTGGAGCACGCCAGCTCCGCCGCGCCCACCCCGGACGGCGACCTGCTGGTGATGGGCGGCACGGTGGAGAACGGGGAGGGGCTCTACCGCGTCTCCCCCGGGGCCGACGGCGCCCCCGTCGCCAAGCTGATGGCGAGCACCGGCGAGCGGACCGGCCTCACCCTGGTCGGGACCGAGGCCCCGGCCGTGGCCGAACTGGACAAGGGCCACTGGCGGCCGCGTTGGCAGCTGTCGCACGGCAACGCCGACGTGACCGTCACCCTGCGCCACACCGCCTCCGGCGCCACCCGGGAGTTCGAGCTCCGGATCGACCCCGCCAAGTGGGAGGACAAGGGCCCGACCTGGGTGGACCTGGACTGGGACGGCCTGCTCGGCCCCTCCTACGCCCCCGACCGGGCCGCCCCCAACGGCGGTTACACCTGGAAGCTGACGGCCAAGCCGCGCAACGGCATCGGCCCGGTCCTCGACGCCGGCGGCACCTTCACGGTGACGCGCCGGCCCGCCCCGCACGACTACGACGACAACGGCACGCCGGACCTGCTGCTCCGCAACAGCTGGGGGGACATGGAGCGCCAGGACACCTACCGCGACCCCGAGGACGCACGGCTCAAGGGCCGGGACGCGGCCCGGATAGGCGGCGGCTGGGACATCTACGACCAGGTCACGGCCGTCGGGAACGTCGCCGGAGCGGTCCACGGCGACCTGGTCGCCCGGGACAAGGCCGGCGTGCTGTGGCTGTACCTGGGCAAGGGCGACGGCAACTTCGACGGCCGCGTCCGGATCGGCGCCGGCTGGGGCGACTACACCCAGCTCACCGGCGGAGGCGACGTCGACGGCGACGGCCGCGGCGACCTGCTGGCCCGTGACTCCGCCGGGGTGCTCTGGCTCTACAAGGGCACCGGCAGCTGGAAGGCGCCGTTCGCCCCCCGGGTGAAGATCGGCGGTGGCTGGAACGTCTACGACCGGATCACCTCGGTCGGCGACGTGGCCGGCGGGCCCGCGGGCGACGTGGTGGCCCGCGACAAGAGCGGGGTGCTGTGGTTGTACCCGGGCAAGGGCGACGGCAACTTCGAGGGCCGGGTGAAGATCGGCGGCGGCTGGGGCGGGTACACCCAGATGATCGGCATCGGTGACGCGAACAGCGACGGCAAGGCCGACCTCCTGGTCACCTCGTCGGGCGGCGACGCGTACGTCTACCACGGCACCGGCGACCGGGGCGCGCCGTTCGCCCCGCGCGAGCAGACGGGGATCTCGGTCTATCCGGGCCAGACGCTGTCCTGAACAAGGGAGTTGGGGGGCGGGCGCCTGCCGGGCGCGCGCCCCGTCCGCAGCCGGAGGGCGCCGTGCCGAGCCCTAGGGTGGGCGCGGGGGAGAGGTCGTGTTCTCTATCGGTGAGGCCGGATTCCATGGCTGAGGACAGGGGCGAGGGCGAGCTGCTGGAGCAGCCGGACGTCGCGGACATCGAGCTGGTGAAGGTGCTGCACGCGCTCGGGGACCCGACGCGGCTGCACCTGCTCGGGGTCTACGCGAACGGCGGGCGGTACGACTGCTCGTCGGAGCGGCTGGGCGTCGCGCACCTGCACAAGTCGACGGTGTCGCACCACATGCGGATCATGCGGCAGGCCGGGATCACCTCGACCCGGGTGGTCGGGCGCAACCGCTATGTGCGGCTGCGCCGCGCCGAACTCGACGCACGGTTCCCCGGGCTGGTGGACACGCTGGTACGGGCGATGGAGGCCGGCGACGGGCCGGCCGCCGGGAACTGACGGCCGTCGGGAACCGGCCCCCGCCCGCCGTCAGGCGTTCCCCAACTGCTCCGGCAGGTCCGCCGCGTGGACGATCGTCAGGCCGGAGACCGGGCGGGTCAGGCACACGTACAGGCGGCGCAGGCCGGTCCGCTGGTCCGGTTCGCCGTCCACGATCGCCGCCGGCTCGTCGACCACCACGTAGTCGTACTCCAGGCCCTTGGCCAGGGTGGCCGGCACCAGCGTCAGCCGGGCGTCGGCCGAGGTCTCCGCCCCCGGGGGCAGAGCGCTGATGCCCGCCTCCTCAAGTGCCGCACGCAGCACCGGAATACGGGCGTCCGCGGCGATCAGGCCGATCGAGCCCTCCTTGGCCAGCGCGTCGTGGCAGGCCGCGAGGACCGTCGCGTCCAGGTCCGCGGGCCGCACCGTACGGATCGCGAAGTCGCCCGCCGACTCGCGGATGGAGGTGGCCTCCTTCAGGTCGGGCGCGATCGCCGGCAGCAGACGGGACGCGTAGGCGATGACCTCGCGCGGCACACGGAAGCCCTGGGTCAGCTCCTCGACGGCGGCACCGGGCTTGCCCAGATGGGCCAGCGCCTGCTGCCAGGTGTCGGTCGACCAGGGGGTGGTGCCCTGGGCGATGTCGCCCAGGATCGTCGCCGAGCCCGTGGTGCAGCGGCGGCCCACCGCGCGGTACTGCATGGGGGACAGGTCCTGCGCCTCGTCCAGCACCACATGGCCCAGCGAGTGCGTGCGGGTCACCAGGTCCGTCGCCTCGTCGACCAACACCGCGTCCGCCGAGGACCACTTGGCGCTCTTGACGCTGCGCGGCGCCCGCTTTCCCGATCCGGGCAGCGGCCACAGGATCGCCTTCTGCTCCTCGTCGGTGAGGATCCCGTCCGCGTGCGCGGCGAGGAAGTCGGCGTCGCTCAGCAGCCGCAGCACCAGCTTCGCCGGATCGACCGGCGGCCAGATCGCCTTGACCGCCGCCTTCACCGCGGCATTACGGGCCACCGCGTCCTGCACCCGGTCGTCGGGCGCCTCGCCGGCCTGCTCCATCCGCACCAGGACGGCGTGCGCGATCCGCTGCGGCAGCGCCTCGCGGGCCGCGCCGTAACGGATGTCGCGGTCCCGCAACTCCTGCACGATCTCTTCGAGTTCATACGCCGGAACACGCCAGCGGCGGGACCCGCGGATCACCACACAGGGCTCCTGCGGCGACGCGATGTGCGAACGGAGCGCCCGACGCAGCACCTCCGCCATCCGCGCGTCGCCCTTGACCGTGGCCGCGGTGGCGTCGTCCGTGCCGCGCACCTCCACGTGGTCGACCAGGTCGTCGATCGTGGCCTGCTTGACCTCCAACTCCCCCAGGGCGGGCAGCACCTGCTCGATGTACTGGAGGAAGGAGCGGTTCGGGCCGATCACCAGGGTGCCGGAACGGGCCAGCCGCTCCCGGTGGGCGTACAGCAGGTACGCGACCCGGTGCAGGCCCACCGCGGTCTTGCCCGTACCGGGTGCCCCCTGGACGCAGACCGTGCCGCCGATGCCGGCCCGGACGATCTCGTCCTGCTCGGGCTGGATGGTGGCGACGATGTCCCGCATCGGGCCGACGCGCGGGCGCTCGATCTCCGCCTGGAGGAGGGCGCTGGTGGTCTCGGCCTCGGCCGGGTCGGTGAGGTGCTCGTCCTCGTAGGCGGTCAGCTCGCCGCCGGTGTAGCCGAAGCGGCGGCGCAGCCTGAGGTCCATCGGGTCCTTCTTGGAGGCCCGGTAGAACGGCTGGGAGACCGGCGCGCGCCAGTCGATGACCATGGGGTCGCCGTCGGCGTCGTGGACATGGCGCCGGCCGACGTAGAAGCTTTCCCCGGCGGCGCCCTCGGCGAGATCGACGCCGGGGGCGTGGAGGTAGTCGAGCCGGCCGAAGAACAGCGGGGTGCCGGAGAGGTCCGCGAGGGCCTTGATGCGGGCGTCGATCTCGCCCTGGAGGACCTCGGCGTTGACCCAGTTCGCGGTGACGTCCGCGATGTTCAGGGACTCGGCGTCCTCGCGCATGGCGCGGAGGGCGGCACGGGAGGCGGCGAGGTGCGCGCGCTCCCGCCGCAGCGGGCCGGCGTCCTGCGCGGCGTCCTGGGAGGGGCGGTGGTCGGGTGGCGGGATGAGGCTTTCGGCGCTTGGCGCCGGCGTGGGGGGGCGGTGGTCGGGTGGCGGGATGAGGCTTTCGGCGCTTGGCGCCGGCGTGGAGGGGTGGTGGTCGGGTGACGGGTGGGCGTGCGAGGGCACGGCTTGCCTCCGATAGCGGGTCTTTCCTTGGTGTGCGGCGCGACGGCAGGCGTCCGGCGACGGGGCGACGGCGTGCGACGGCGTGGTGCGAAGGCCGACCGGTTTCCGACCGGACGGTGGCACTCCCCTGACGGGAGGCAGGCAGGCGGGCGATTGTAGTGCGCAGCTATCCGGGGCGCCAACGGATTTGTGCCGGGCCCCGCCCCGGTGGCGGATCACCGTGCTCGGGAGGGAGAGCGCGCCAGGAGCGTAGGTCTCCCGTAGGGGACGGTGTGGACCCAGAGGTGGATGCCGGGGCGCCGGGAGATGGAACCGTGGGGCGATGTGCGCCGATCGCGTGAAACGGATGATGGAGACATGAGCAGCGCAACGATCTCCTCAGTCTCCGTCCACGCCGTCCCCCGCCGCTCGGCCAACGGTGCCACGGCTCTCGGCACCGATGCCGCCACCGGTTCGGCGGCCGTCCGCGAGCACCGTCACCCGGTGGGCGGCGCCCTTCGCGCGGTGAAGGTCTTCGCCGCAGCCGCGTTCAGTGTGGTGGTGATGGGCGAGTACGCCGAGGGATGAGGCGCGGCACGCCGCGGGAAGCACCACCGCGCGCCGCCGGCGAACCTTCTAGCCACGCGCGTCCTGCCACCGTCACGGGCACCGAACGGTCGGGCAGGATCGGAATTACGCACCATTCGTGTGCGTGAGCGCCGATTCCGCATGGACATCCGGTTGACCGGAAAGCGTTACGGGCGGTCGGTCTCTGTCCGTTAGCGTCGCCACAGAGAGCGCGCTCAGGGCGACGAGGAGGGGTCAACGGTGTCTGCCGCCGACGGGACGGGGACGTGGACGTGGAGACGCACCTGGGCGCAGAGCATCGCCAGCCCCGGCCGACTGGCGCTGGGGGCGGGCCTGCTGGTGCTGTCCTTCGCCGCGCTCTATGCGCTCTCCCTGGTCGTGCAGCTCCCGATGTCCGACATAGAGGTGTACCGCGCCGAGGGCCAGGCCGCCGCGACCGGCGGTGATCTCTACGGCTTCACGGTCACCAAGTGGGCGCTCCCGGCGACGTACCCGCCGTTCGCCGCCCTGCTGTTCATCCCCACCACCTGGGTCTCGCTGACCACCCTCAAGGTCACCTGCGTCCTGGTCAACGCCGCCCTGCTGGCGCTGCTGATCCACCTCTCCTGCAGGGCCGCCGGGCTGCGCCGGGCCGCGTACTCCGCGCCGCTCGTCCTCGTCACCACCGCCCTCGGCCTCTGGCTCGAACCGGTCTTCCAGACCGTGGTCTTCGGGCAGATCAACCTGGCCCTGGCCTGCCTGGTCCTGTGGGACCTCTCGCGGCCGGACGGCGCCCGCTTCAAGGGCTTCGCCACCGGCCTCGCCGCGGGCATCAAGCTCACCCCCGCGATCTTCGCGGTCTATCTGCTGATCACCGGGCGGGTGAAGGCGGCGTTCACCGCCCTCGCCGGATTCGTGGTGTCGGTGCTGCTGGGCGCGCTGGTGCTGCCCGCGGCGAGCGTCGAGTTCTGGACGCGGCGGATGTTCGAGACGCAGCGGGTCGGCAAGGTGTGGATCGTCGACGACCAGTCGCTCCAGGGGCTGCTGGCGCGGCTCCTGCACACCACCGAACCCGGGATGTGGTGGCTGGCGGCGGCCGCGGTCACCGGCGCGGCCGGGCTCTGGATCGCCCGCCGGGTATATGTCCGCCGCGGCCTGGACCTGTGGGGCGTGCTCGCCACCGCCGTCGTCGCGCTGCTGGTCTCGCCGATCAGCTGGTCGCACCACTGGGTCTGGTGCATACCCCTGGTGGCCGCGCTGGTCGCGCACGCCCGGCGGGATGTGTGGCGCTGGGCGCTGGCCACCGCCGTCACGGTCGCCTTCGCCGCCCGTTCGATGTGGGCGCTCCACCACCGGGGCACCCTGGCCCTGCACTTCAGCTGGTGGCAGCAGCCGCTCGCCGCCCCCTACCCGGTGCTCGGGCTGGCCCTGCTGGCCGCGCTGGCCTGGTGGACGCGCGGGGCGCCCGGCCGTGCCGACGCCCCCCGAGGCCGCTCGGCCGCCCGCGTCCCCGCGCCGCGCGTCGACGCCCGCCGACCCACCGGCAGCCCGACGAGCTGACCCCGCCGCCGCCCGGCATCACGCCGGGGCGGGATCGTCCTCCCCGGCGGTGAGGTCGTCCCCACCGGTGGTCAGCAGTTCGTGGGCGTCCATGATCCGGTAGGCGTAGCCCTGTTCGGCCAGGAAACGCTGGCGGTGCGCGGCGAAGTCCTGGTCGATGGTGTCGCGGGCGACCACCGAGTAGAAGCGGGCCTCGTGGCCGTCGGCCTTGGGGCGCAGCACCCGGCCCAGCCGCTGGGCCTCCTCCTGGCGGGAGCCGAAGGTGCCGGACACCTGGATCGCGACCGTGGCCTCCGGCAGGTCGATGGAGAAGTTCGCGACCTTGGACACCACCAGCACCGAGATCTCGCCCTCCCGGAAGGCGTCGAAGAGCTTCTCGCGCTGCGCGTTGCTCGTCTCGCCCTTGATCACCGGCGCGTCGAGGTGCTCGCCCAACTCGTCGAGCTGGTCGATGTACTGCCCGATGACCAGGGTCTGCTCGCCCGCGTGCCGGCGCACCAGCGCCTCGGTCACCCGCTGCTTGCTGTCCGTGGTCGCACAGAAGCGGTACTTCTCCTCCGCCTCGGCCGTGGCGTACGCCAGCCGCTCCGAGTCGGTCAGGTCCACCCGCACCTCGACGCAGTCGGCCGGCGCGATGTAGCCCTGCGCCTCGATCTCCTTCCACGGGGCGTCGAAGCGCTTGGGCCCGATCAGCGAGAAGACGTCCGACTCCCGGCCGTCCTCCCGCACCAGCGTCGCGGTGAGCCCCAGCCGCCGCCGCGCCTGGAGGTCGGCGGTGAACTTGAAGACCGGCGCGGGCAGCAGGTGCACCTCGTCGTAGACGATCAGGCCCCAGTCCCGGGAGTCGAACAGCTCCAGGTGCGGGTAGACGCCCTTCCGCTTGGTCGTCAGCACCTGGTAGGTGGCGATGGTGACGGGACGGATCTCCTTCTTCGTCCCGCTGTACTCGCCGATCTCGTCCTCGGTCAGCGAGGTGCGCTTGACCAGCTCGTGCTTCCACTGGCGGGCCGAGACGGTGTTGGTGACGAGGATCAGCGTGGTGGCCTTGGCCTGCGCCATGGCGCCCGCGCCGACCAGCGTCTTGCCGGCGCCGCAGGGCAGCACCACGACGCCCGAGCCGCCGTGCCAGAAGCCCTCCACGGCCTGCGACTGATAGGGGCGCAGCGCCCAGCCGTTCTCGTCCAGCTCGATCGGGTGCGCCTCGCCGTCGACGTAGCCGGCCAGGTCCTCGGCCGGCCAGCCGAGCTTGAGCAGCGTCTGCTTGATCTGCCCGCGCTCGGAGGGGTGCACCACGACGCTGTCCGGGTCGATCCGCGCGCCGACCAGTGGCTGCACCTTCTTCGAGCGGAGGATCTCCTCCAGCACCGGGCGGTCGGTGCTGGACAGCACCAGGCCGTGCGCGGGGTGCTTGGTGAGGGTCAGCCGGCCGTACCGCGACATGGTCTCGGCGACGTCGACGAGCAGGGCGTGCGGCACCGGATACCGCGAGTACTGCACCAGCGCGTCGACGACCTGCTCGGCGTCGTGGCCGGCGGCCCGCGCGTTCCACAGTCCGAGCGGCGTCAGCCGGTAGGTGTGGATGTGCTCCGGCGCCCGCTCCAACTCGGCGAACGGCGCGATGGCCCGCCGGCAGGCGTCCGCCAGCTCGTGGTCCACCTCCAGCAGCAGCGTCTTGTCGCTCTGGACGATGAGGGGTCCGTTCACGCGCCTCGCCTTTCGCTTTCCGGGGCCGAACCGTCGGGCCGCGGCCGCCGGAACGGCCGAACGTGCCAAACGTCCAGTGTGCCGCATTGCGCCGACACGGTGGCCCGGTCCGCGGGAGGGTCTGTTCCCGCGCAGGTCAGACCGCGTCGTCGGCCAGTTCCGAGACGCCGGTGATGCGGTGTAGGGGGTAGGTGCGGACCTCGTCGGAGGTGTGGTCGTAGGCGGTGACGTAGCCGCCTTCGACGCGGACGGGGGCGATCACCCGCTGGCTGGCGGCGCCGTCCGCGTTGACGTAGCCGATCCAGACGGGGGAGCTGGTGAGGACCGCGGCCTGCATGGTGGCCAGCGTCTCGGCGGAGGTGGTGCGGGGCAGTGCGCCCGGGGTCGACGGCGCGGTGTCGGCGGGTGCGGCGGCGGGCTTGCGTGCGGCGGTGGCGGCGAGGTCGCCGGCGCGGATGGCGCGCACCGCCGCCTCCAGCAGGGTGCGGTCGGGCGGTGGCGGGCCGTCGGGCACCGGGGTCGGGGCCGTCCGGGGCGGGGTGCGGTAGGAGTCGGCGCGGGCCACCAGGACGTCGCCGGCGGCGGATTCGGCGGCCGGGGCGTAGCCCATCGCCCGCAGGCCGTCGAGGAGTTGCTCGGGGGCGGACTGGGCGGCCAGCACGGTCGGGGCCAGCCGGCGCAGCCGCAGGGCGGCGGCGCGGCGGTCGGCGAGGATCTCGGAGAGCAGCGCGTCGTCGTCGCAGCGGACGTAGGCGCTGGCCGCGCCGACCCGCAACTGGCCGTGTTTGCGGGCCACATCGTCGATGAGGTACGCGAGCGGCTGGGGGACCGGGGTGCGGGAGTGGGTGGTGAGGAACTCCTGGAGCTCGGCGGCGGACCGGCCGGCGTCCAGGGCGCGGCGCACCGAGGCCGGGGTGAAGCGGTAGACCGTGGCGCCGCCCTTGGACTCGATGTCGGCCAGCACCGCGAGCGCCTCGGCGAGCGGGCGGCGCAGCGGGCCGGGCGCGACGGCGGTCAGGTCGGCCTGGAGCAGGATGTGGTCGAGCGGTTCGGGGAGCAGCGGGGCGAGCAGGGCGGCGGCGCGGACCGCGGTGGCGGTCGCCTCGGCGGGGGTGAGGGGGGTGAGGGGGGTGAGGGCGGCCGCGGTCGTGCTCGCGTCCGTGTCCGCGTCCGTGTCCGCGCGTGGTCCGGTGTCCGCTTCCGCGCTCGGGCCCGTGTCGCCGGTGGTGCGGAGCAGGGTGCGGCCGTGGGCGGCGAGTGCGCCGCGGCCCGTGACGCCCAGCAACTCGGCCTCGACGAGGGTCCATTGGGCGAGTCGGGAGCGGAGGTCGTCGGTGGGGGTGGGGCCGGCGGCGCCGTCCGCCGCGGTGGACGGGGGCGCGGCCTGGGCCGGTCCCTGGGGCGGGGACGACGCGGCCGGGGGCTGGGTGGCGGGGGCGGCGGCGCGCAGCGGGCGTTCCCAGCGCAGTCGGGAGAGCAGGGCCCGTTCCGGTACGGAGGTGCCGGGCGGGAGGGTGGCCAGCAGGGTCAGTACCCGGTGGCGGACCTCGGGGGCCGGGGAGCGGTCCAGGTGCGGGCCGAGGGCGGCCAGGGCACGGCCCTTGGCGTCGGCGGTGCCGACCACGCCGGGGGTGCGGGTGGCGGGGAGCCAGGCGGCGACCAGGGCCGCCCAGCGCTGGTGGTCGGGCAGCTGCAGCCAGTCCTCGGCGGCCGGGGTGGCGGCGTAGCGCTCGTCGGCCTCGCCGTCGGAGGCGATCAGCCCGGCCGCGTGGGCGAGTTCGAGCCAGAAGGCGGCGAGCGGCTCGGTGGTGTCCAGGGCGACCGCGGTCCGCTTGAGGTCGCGGACGCTCAGACCGCCGGCGCGCAGGACGGGCGGGCCGCCGAGGTCCCACTCCTTGAGCAGCTCCTCGACGGTGGCCAGGGCGGTGAACGCCTGGCTCGCGGCGGCGTTGTCCACAAGCTGTGGATCGCGGGCGGTGGCCGGTTCGAGGGCGGGCGGCACCGGCTCGGGCGCGTGGTGCGCACGCCCGGCGCGCAGGTGGAGCGCCGCCTCCCGGGGCAGCACGACGTTGCGGGCGCCCGCCGGGAGCAGCAGCCCGCGGTCCAGCAGCCACTGCAGATGCGCGGCCGGTCGGTCGGTGACCGCCCCGTACGGCGGGCCCCACAGCAGCTTGTCCAGGACGGCGACGGCCTCGGCGGGCGCGGTGTCCAGCAGCGCGGCCATCCGGGCGCGGTCGCGGAAGAGGCCGGTGAGGGCGGCGACCGCGGACACCGGGTCGTGCGTGGCGGGCAGGCCGGCCGCATCCAGGATCTCCTGGATGCGGCCCGGCGACATCCCGGCGGTGGCCTCGGCGACGGTCGGGCCCAGCCCGGTCGGGGAGGGGCGGGCGGGGCTCGGGGTGAGGAGTTCCCGGGCGGTGCGCACCAGCCGCAGCCGGTCGTCCGGGCCCCACACCAGGGCCTGGGCGCGCAGCGCCGCCACCGCCCGGGGCAGCGCCGCGGCGACCGCGGTGTCCCCGGCGTCCCCGGCCATCAGCGCCGCCAGCGTCGGGTACGGGCAGGGGTCCGGGGCGATCGCCAGCGCCTCGGCGGTCTGCAGGGCGAAGGTGTCCAGCCGCTCCACCGCCCGGACCACCGACGCCCGGGTCCCGGCCCGGGTGGCCAGCTGCGTCAGATCGCCCGGCACCGGGTTGAGCAGGTCGGGCCGGGCCCGCAGCAGGCCGGCGAGCCCGCGGTCCGAGCGGGTCCTGAGCTCCTCGGCGAGGGTGCGGGGGGTAGCGGTGGTCATTCGTCCTACGTTAGCCGGGCCGGGAAGACGGCGGGAGGAGGTGACCGCGGTGCGCGGTGGCCCGCCCCCGGTCCGTGCGCCCCTCCGCGGGCGGCCCGGGGCGGTGGCGCGGGCCCGCGCGGTACCGTCGGGGCAGCAACCAGCGCACGCCGCAGGGGATTTCGTGGGGATCGAGAGCGAGCAGCTCGTCTTTGACTATCTGAGCCGGGTGGGCGACCTGGCCCAGCAGCGGGGGCTGTCGTCCGGCGCCCGGATGCGGCTGGTGATCTCGCTGCGCGCCGAGATCGACGCGCAGAAGGCCGACCAGAAGGCCGATTCGGTGCCCGGGGTGAAGCGGATGCTGGCCCGGCTGGGCACGCCGGAGGCGGTGGTGCGGGCCGCGGCCGACGCGGACGGTGCCGGCGGCGGGGCCGCGGCGCGGCCGGTCGGGCCGCAGGGAGGGCCCGCGGAGCCGGCCCGACCCGCGCAGTGGGGCGGCGCCCGCGAGAAATTCGGCGGGCTGATCGGCAAGGTCCCCGGGCCGCGCGACGAGGCCGTGCCGCAGGAGGGCGGGCGGCGGCCGGGTTTCCTCAAGAAGCGCGGTGCCCGGCCGGCCGTCCCGGAGGCGCAGCCGGCCGCCGCACCGCCCCATCTGGCCGGCGCCGACGAACTGGGGGACGCGGAGGACCCGCCCGACTGGTGGCGGCTGGAGGCCGCGCCCCACGAGGCGGCGGACACGGCGGACGCGGTGCCCGGGTTCGTCGGCGGTATCGAGATCCCGGAGGTCTGGGAGCGGCCGGAGGAGAAGGACAAGGGCGGCGAGGGCGCGCCGGCGGAGGAGGAGGGCGGCACCGGGCGCCGGCGGGTGCCGCCGGGCCTGCTGCGGCGGACGCTGGGCCGGCGGCCCGCCCAGGAGGCGGCGGCCGAGTCGGCGGGCGAGCCGGAGGACGCGGCGGACGGGACGCCCGCACCGGTACCCCTGCGGGCGTGGCTCAGCCCGGTGTTGACGCTGGCGGTGCTGCTGCTGGTGGCCGGTGCGGTGGTCGGCTCCTGGCTGGCGCTGGCCGGCGGCTGGGGCCTCGCCTACGTCTCGCGCCGGCTCAGCCGCACGGAGACCAAGTTCGCCGCGCTGGGCGTCCCGGGCATCGTCGCCGGCGGCCTGGTGATCTGGATCTGGGGCCGCAACGACGGCCGCTGGGGCGCCCCGATCGCCCCGGGCCACCTGGGCGGGGAACTGCTCGCCGGCCTGCCGGGCGTGGTGCGGGTGGCGGCGGTCGCCTCGGCGCTGTTCCTGCTGTGGCGGATGCGGCGGGCGGCCGGCTGAGGCGCGGGCGGCGCGCGCCGGGGCGGGCGCCGCGCCCCGCGGCCGTGCCGACACCCGACCGCCGGGGCCGGCCGCCGCCCGTGCCACCGCTACTTCTTGGCCAGCCGCTGCTGGATCTCGTCCAGGATCTTGTCGGCCGCGGTGTAGCCGATGCCCTGGATCCACAGCTGGTCGTCGACGCGGATCGACCTGCCGTCCTTGACGGCCCGGAGGTTCTTCCACAGGGGGCCGGCGGTGATCTGGGCCTCCTTGGACTTCTCGGGGCTGCCGTAGGTGGAGTAGAAGACGGCGTTGGCGTCGGCCTTGGTGATCTGCTCGGGGCCGACCTCGACCATCAGGCCGTTCCGTGCGCCGTCGACGACGGAGGTGGGGCCGGTGCCGATGTCGTCGAGGACCGTGCCGATGTAGCTCTGGCAGCCGTAGATGCGGGTGTCGGCGCCCTCGACGAAGCGGACGACGTTGGCGCGCAGGGCGCGGGCCTTGGCCGGGCCGCCCAGGGCCTGGGTGACGCGCTCGGCGTGCGACCGGTAGGCCGCGACGACGCGCTCGGCCTCGGGGATCTTGTTCAGCGCGGCGGCGTGGACGGCGAAGTTCTGCTTCCACGGGTAGCCGGTGGTCTCGGTCATGACGGTGGGGGCGATCTTCTTCAGCTCGGCGTAGCGCTGGCCGTCGCGGACCTTGCTGGTGAGGATCAGATCGGGCTTGAGGGCGGCGATCGCCTCCAGGTTGGGGGCGCCGATCCTGCCGACGTCCTTGATGCCGGCGAGCTTCTGCTGCGGCAGGTAGTCGAGGAAGCCGGAGTCGACGTCGGAGCGGGTCGCGCCGACGGGGGTGACGCCGAGGGTGAGCGCGGAGTCCAGCTCGGCGCTGTCCAGGACGACGACGCGCCGCGGGGTGTCGGGGACGGTGACCTCGCCCGCCGCGGTGCGGACCGGGTGGCTGCCGCCGCCCTGGGGGGCCGGCTCGGGCCAGGTGGTGGTGGGCTGCGCGGGGCAGGTGGCCGCCTTGAAGGTGCCGTCGGGGCCGGCGGCGGAGGCGCCGGAGTCCGTGCCGCTGCCGCAGGCGGTGAGCAGGAGCGCGCCGGCGGCGGCGACCGCGGCGGCCCGGGCGGTGCCGCCGCGGCGCGGCCGCGCGCCGGCTGTGGGGACGCACGGGGCCGGGTGGGAGGAAAGGTGCGAGCGGGACGTAGCCGGGTGGGTGGAGCGGGTCATGGCGGCCCTTTCGGCTCGGCGGCGGGGAGGTCGGCGGGGCGGGAGCCTCGCCGAGCAGACGTCACTGCCGGGGTTCCCTTTCCCAGGGACGGCCCGGAACCACCAGGGGCGAGCCGGTCACCGGGTCCGGGACGACCACCGCGTCCAGGCCGAAGACCTCCCGGACCAGGTCGGCCGTGACGACCTGCCCGGGGCGGCCCTGGGCGACGATCCGGCCCGCCTTCATGGCCACCAGGTGGTCGGCGTAGCGGGCGGCCTGGTTGAGGTCGTGCAGGACGGCGACGACGGTCCGTCCGCGCTCGTGGTTGAGCTGGCGCACCAGGTCCAGGACCTCCACCTGGTGGGCGATGTCCAGATAGGTGGTCGGCTCGTCCAGCAGGAGCAGATCGGTCTCCTGGGCCAGCGCCATGGCGATCCAGACCCGCTGGCGCTGGCCGCCGGAGAGCTCGTCGACCGCGCGGTCCGCCAGCGCCGCCACGTCGGTCCGCGCCATCGCCTCGGAGACCGCCCGTTCGTCCTCCGTCGACCACTGCTGCCACCACCGCTGGTGCGGCTGGCGACCGCGGGCCACCAGGTCCGCGACGGTGATCGCCTCCGGTGCGACCGGGGTCTGCGGCAGCAGGCCGAGCGACTGGGCGATCTTCCGGGTGGGGATCTTTGCCAGGTCCGTGCCGTCCAGCAGGACCGTGCCGCGGCGCGGTCGCAGCAGCCGCCCCAGGGCGCGCAGCAGTGTCGACTTGCCGCAGGCGTTGGGGCCGACGACGACGGTGACCGCGCCGTCGGGCACGTCCACGTCCAGGCCCTCGACGACGGTGCGCTCCTCGTAGGAGAGGGTCAGGTCGCGGGCCGTCAGACGGGCGGTGGTCTGTGGTGCGGTGGTCCCCTGGGCGATGGGTTCCTCGGCGGTGGTCTCCGGGGCGGCGGGGCCCGTCCCGGCCGCCGGCCGCGGTGTGCCGGTACCGGTCACGCGTTTCCTCCTGTGGCCCGGCCACGGGCCCGGTGGCCCCTGACGATCAGCCAGATCAGATACGGGGCGCCGACCGCGGCGGTCAGCACGCCCACCGGCAGCTCGGTCGGCGCGAGCAGCTTGCGGGCGAGCAGGTCGCCGAGGACGACGATGACGGCGCCCAGCAGGGCGGAGTTCAGCAGCGGGATCTGCGCGGTCCGGGTCAGCCGGCGGGCGATCTGCGGGGCGAGCAGGGCGACGAAGTCCACCGGCCCGGCGGCGCCGGTCGCCATCGACGCCAGCACCACGCCGACCGCCACCAGCCCCAGCCGGGTGCGGCCCAGCCGGATGCCCAGCGCGGTCGCGGTGTCGTCGTCCAGGGACACCGTGCGCTGGGCGCGGGCCGCCCACAGGACGGCCGGCAGCAGCACCAGCAGCGCCCACCCCAGGGGCGCCGCCTCCGCCCAGCCGCGTCCGTTGAGCGAGCCGGTCATCCAGACCTGGGCCTGCTGGGCCACCAGGTAGTCGCCCTTGGTGAGGAACAGCTGGGTGACCGAGCGCAGCGCCACCGCGAAGCCGATGCCGATCAGTACGAAGCGGGTGGCGTGCAGCCCGCCGCGCCAGGCGAAGACGTAGACCAGGACGGCGGCCAGCACCCCGCCGGCGACCGAGACGTAGGGCAGGACCGCGAACGAGGTGACGCCGAAGGTCATCGCGCCGACCGTCACCGCCCCGGCGCCCTGGGTGACGCCGATGATGTCCGGGCTGGCCAGCGGATTGCGGGCGACGGTCTGGATCAGCCCGCCGGCGACCCCGAAGGCCGCGCCGACCAGCAGCCCGACCACCATCCGGGGCAGCCGCAGCGTCCCCACGACGAGTTCCTGCGCGGACGGCCGGCCCGTCAGCACCTTGAGCACCTCGGAGGGCGCCACCCAGCTCTCGCCGGCACACAGGTACGCCACGGACACCACGGCCAGGAGGACCGCGAGCACGGCGGCGACCACGGTGGCGCGCCGGTGCAGCAGGAAGGAGCCGCGGCCGGCCCGGACCAGCGCGTACCCGGCGGGGCGGACCGCGCCGGGGCGGGTGGCGGGGGAGATCCCGGGGGCCGTCATGCCGCCACCGCCCGCCGCCGGACCAGGGTCACCAGGAACGGCACGCCGATCAGCGCGGTCATCACGCCCGCCGGGACCTCCGACGGCGGGAAGAGCACCCGCCCGACGGTGTCCGAGACCAGCACGACGACCGGGCCGAGCAGTGCGGCCATCGGCAGCGCCCAGCGGTGGTCGCCGCCCACCAGGGCGCGGGCCAGGTGCGGGACGGCCAGGCCGACGAAGGCGATCGGGCCGGCCGCGGCCACCCCCGCGCCGGTCAGCACGGTCGCGCCGAGCCCGCCCACGATCCGCACCGCGGCGACGTTCTGGCCCAGTCCCCGGGCGACGTCCTCGCCGAGCGCCAGGGCGTCCAGTCCACGCGCCACCGACAGCACCAGCACCGCGCCGACCAGCAGGAACGGCCAGATCTGGGCGGCCACCGCGGCATCCCGGCCGGTGAGCGAACCCACCTGCCAGAAGCGGAACTCGTCCAGCGCCGCGGCCCTGGTGGTGAGGACCGCCATCGACACCGACACCAGCAGCGCGTTGATCGCGGCGCCGGAGAGCGCCAGCTTGACCGGGGTGGCGCCGCCCCGGCCGCGGGTGGCGACGCCGTAGACGACGACGGCGGCGATCCCCGCGCCGGCGAACGCGAACCAGACGTAGCCGGTGAGGGTGTGCACCCCGGCGAAGGCGATGGCACAGACCACGGCGGCCGCGGCGCCCTGGCTGATGCCGAGGATGCCGGGGTCGGCGATCGGGTTGCGGGTGATGCCCTGCATGACCGTGCCGGCCATCGCCAGCGCGGCGCCCACCATCAGCCCGATCAGGGTGCGCGGCAGCCGCAGGTACCGCACGACCTGCGCGGCGTCGTCGGTGCCGCCGTGGACGAGGGCGTCGAGCACCGCGGACGGCGCGAACGCGCGGCTGCCGACGGCGAGCGAGAGGACCACCGCGAGCAACAGCGCCAGCACCGCCACCGCGGTCAGGCCGAGCCGTCGGCTCCGTTTCCGTTGCGTCACGGGCATGGCATCACGGGCGTCGGGTCCATTCGCGCGGTCTGGAGCTGTCGGACGGGCGACCGCGGGCACCCGGTGGGGCCCGCGGTTAGGTAAGGCAAGGCTAACGCTACGTCCTGGTCGCCGCGGTCCGCGGGGGCGTGGGCACAATGGCAGGCATGGCTGCGCATCCCCTGACCGTCGGGTTCGACCTCGACATGACGCTGATCGACTCCCGCCCGGGCATCAAGGCCGCCTACGAGGCGCTCGCCGCCCGCACCGGTACGTACATCGACGCGGACGCCGCGGTGACCCGGCTCGGGCCGCCGCTGGAGCAGGAGATCCGCCGGTGGTTCCCCGAGGAGCGGGTGGCCGAGATCAGCGACGTCTACCGGGAGCTGTACCCCGCGCACGCCGTCGCCGGCACCCTGGCGATGCCCGGCGCGCGGGAGGCGGTCGACGCGGTGCACGCGGCCGGCGGCCGGGCCGTCGTCGTCACCGCCAAGTACGAGCCCAACGCGAAGCTGCACCTGGCCCACCTGGGCATCGCCGCGGACGCGGTCATCGGCTCACTGTGGGCGGAGGCCAAGGCCGAGGCGCTGCGCGAGCACGGCGCGCGCGTCTACGTCGGCGACCACACCGGCGACGTGCGCGGCGCGAGGGCCGCGGGCGCGCTGTCCGTCGCGGTCGCCACCGGCCCGTGCGGCGCCGACGAACTCCGCGCGGCCGGCGCCCAGGTCCTGCTCGACGACCTGACCGCTTTCCCGTCGTGGCTGGATCGTTACGTAGCGGATCCGGATCGTTACCCGGCGGGTGGCGTCGACGGGGATGGCGCGAGGGCCGCCTCCGCCTGACGGCGTTGGGCGACCACGGAACGCAGCACTCCGTAGCCCGCGATCAGGAAACCGGCGCCCATCAGCATGGACACCCAGTAGAACTCCCACGGCAACGGCTTCGTGCCGAGGAACAGCGGTAGCACCGTGACGAGAGTGGCCAGTGCGCCAACTAGGAACACGATCGCGCCGATTCGGACCATCAGATCCCCGGCCTGGGGCGTTTCATCAGACACCTGACCAGGGTAAGTCCGGGCGAGAGGCGCCGAGGATCCCCCTGGCGACGTCTTGTCACCGGGCCCCGGACCATTAGCCTTGGGGGAGGCGGGCTCGGTGGCCCGCTGCACTGTTATCCGGACCAATTTTCTCAACGCCGCGGCTCCACACGCTGCCTGCCGCGGACCAGCCCGCATTTCCCGACGAGTACGAGGACGAGGACAGACGTGCCTACCGGCAAGGTCAAGTGGTTCAACAGCGAGAAGGGCTTCGGCTTTCTCTCCCGCGACGACGGCGGTGACGTCTTCGTACATTCGTCGGTGCTGCCCGACGGCGTGGAGGCGCTCAAGCCCGGCCAGCGCGTCGAATTCGGTGTCGTCGCAGGCCAGCGCGGAGACCAGGCACTGAGCGTCATCCTCCTCGATCCGACCCCCTCGCTCGCCGCGGCCCAGCGGCGCAAGCCCGACGAGCTCGCCTCGATCGTGCAGGACCTCACCACGCTCCTGGAGAACGTCACCCAGCAGCTGGAGCGCGGGCGTTACCCCGACAAGGCGCACGGCGGCAAGATCGCCGGCATGCTGCGGGCGGTCGCCGACCAGCTCGACGTCTGAGCCGGACCGCCCGCGCTCCCGAAGCGGCCGCGGGCGGCCGCACCGACATCCTTCAGAGGAACTTCAGCGCATCGCGGCCGAGGGGCGGAACGAGCCCCTCGGCCGCGGCGCGGGTGAGCAGCCCGCGCACCGCGGCGTAGCCGTCCTCGCCGAGGTCGGCGGTGAACTCGGTGACGTACAGCCCGATGTGCTGGTCGGTCACCTTCGGGTCCATCTCCTGGGCGTGCTCCAGGACGTACGGACGGGAGACCTCCGGGTCGTCCCAGGCCATCCGGACCGACGTGCGGACCGCCTCCGCCAGCCGGCGCAGCACCGGCTCGCCCAGCGACCGCTTGGCGATGATCGCGCCCAGCGGGATCGGCAGACCGGTGGTCAGCTCCCAGTGCTCGCCCATGTCCGCCAGGCAGTGCAGCCCGTAGTCCTGGTACGTGAAACGGGCCTCGTGGATCACCAGGCCGGCATCGACCTTGCCGTCCCGCACGGCCGGCATGATCTCGTCGAACGGCAGCACCACGACCTCGCCGACCCCGCCCGGCACCGCCTCCGCCAGCCACAGCCGGAACAGCAGGTACGCGGTGGACCGCTCGCTGGGCACCGCGACCGTCTTGCCCGCCAGGTCCGCCGCCGCCCCGGGCCGACGGGTCAGCACCAGCGGGCCGCAGCCGCGCCCCAGCGCCCCGCCGCAGGGCAGCAGCGTGTACTCCTCCAGCACCCACGGCAGGACCGCGTAGGACACCTTCAGCACGTCCAGCTCGCCGCGCTCGGCCAGGCCGTTGGTGACGTCGATGTCGGCGAGGGTGACCGCCAGCTCCGGCGCGTCCGGGACCCGGCCGTGCACCAGGGCGTCGAAGACGAAGGTGTCGTTCGGGCACGGGGAGTAGGCGATGGACAGCGGCCGGGTCACGGGGTCCTCCGGAGGGTGTGGGGTGGCGATGCCGGAGCCCCGGGCGACGTCGCCGCTGGGGCGCCCGCCAGGGCTCCGGGGAACGTGCGGAAGGCGTCGGTCAGCGCGGCGAGGGCAGGACCGATCCGCCAGGCGGCGCGGTCCCGGGGGCCCACCGTGTTGGAGATCGTGCGCAGCTCCAGCACGGGCAAGCCGTGCGCGGCGGCCGCCTCGGCGACGCCGAACCCCTCCATCGCCTCGGCCAGCACCCCCGGGTGACGTGCCGCCAGCTCGGCGGCACGGGCGGCGCTGCCGGTGACCGTGGAGACCGTGACGACCGGTCCGACCGCCCCGCCGGTCGCCGCCGCGACGGCCGCGACCAGCGCCGGGTCGGGCAGGTGCACCGTGGTCCCGAAGCCGAGTTCGGTGACCGGGACGAAGCCGTCGGGGGTCTCGGCGCCCAGGTCGGCGGCGACGATCGCGTCCGCGACGACCACCGAGCCCAGGGGCGCGCCGGACGGGTGGCCGGGGGAGGAGCCGGGACCGGGGGCGAAGCCGCCGCCGATGCCGGCCGAGACGACCAGGTCGTACGGGGTGCCGGCGAGGGCGGCGGCGGTGAGCGCGGTGGCGGTGCCGGCGGCCGCGGCGGCCGGGCCGACGCCGGCCGCCAGGACGTCCGGGGCCGGCACCCCGTACGACCTGGTGGGCGCCTGGTGCAGCGTGTGGCCGCCGGGCAGCGGGCGGTGCGCGTAGCCGTCCCCGGCGGCGCACACCGCGTCGCGCTCCGCGGCCACCGCGGTGACCACCAGCGCCCGCATCAGACGCCCCGCACCGTGTGCCGCCGGTCCCCGGCCCCCGCGCGCAGCGCCGCTCAGTCCTTCAGCTTCAGGTTGACGTGCCACAGGGCCGTCGGGCCCTCGCCCTGGGCCTTGCCGGCCTCGGCGACCAGCAGGGTGACCTCGGGGAGGTAACCGCTCTGGCCGGTCATCGGGTTGGTCTGCTTGAAGATCTCGTCCACGCTGAACGAGCGGTAGGTCTCGGTGGTGGGCTGCATGAAGGGCTGCCCGCCGACGACGAACCAGCCGGACTTGGCCACCTTCGGGTCGACGCCCACCCGGATCTTCTCGCCCGGCTGCACCGTGAGGGTGTCGGCGCCCTTCTTGGAGATGCAGTCCTTGACGGTCTTCTGGTCGAGGGACTTGCCGTTGCCGTCACATCCGGGGGTCACCTCCGCCGTCACCGTCTTCGAGCCGACGGTCACGGTGGCCAGCGAGGTCGGCTGCTGGCAGGCGGAGAGGGTGAGCAGGCCCAGGGTCATGGCACCGAGGGCAGCGGCGGCGCGGCGGCCCTTGCCCCGGGAGATCAACGCAGCGGTCATACGGGGCAGGCTATCGGGCGTCCCGGCGCGCGCCACGCGCGGGTGCGGCGCGCCGCGACCCGGCCCGCCGCACGGGGTGGCCCGCGCGTCCCGTCACACCACCCGCGGGGCCGGCCGGCCGCCGCTCCGGGCCGCGTCGAGCAGCCCCCGCACGGCCAGTGCGGCGCCCAGCGCCACCAGGCCGGCGGCCGCCGTCATGCCCAGCGTGCCGATCAGCGGCAGCGCGATCCCGAGCGCGCCGCCCACCACCCACGCCAGCTGGAGCACCGTCTCGGACCGGGCGAACGCCGAGGTCCGCACCGCCTCCGGCACGTCCCGCTGGATCATCGCGTCCAGCGACAGCTTGGCCAGCGCCTGGCACAGCCCCGCGGTGGCCGCCGCCGCGGTCACCACCACGGGCGCCAGCACCTCGTAGAACAGCGCCGCCAGCACCGTCGCGCCCAGTGCCAGACCCAGTATCGCGGCGACGATCCGCTCCGGTCCGCGCGCCTTCAGCCCGGCGCCGACCGCCGTGCCCAGCGCGTTCCCGGTCCCGGCGGCCACCGCGACCAGTCCCAGTGACGCCGCCGCCCCCAGCCCGCCCAACGGGTGCTCGCGCAGCAGGAACGCCAGGAAGAAGGTGAGGAAGCCGGAGAGCGAGCGCAGCGCCGCGTTCGCCTGGAGGCCGTGCAGGACGGACGGGCCGACCGTGCGCAGCCCCGGCCGCCGTCCGCCCGGCCCGGTGGGGAACGTGCCGTCCCGGGACGCCAGCCGGGCCCGGGCCTCGCCCTTGCCCGAGTCCACCGTGTGCGGCAGCGAGAACGACAGGAACGCCCCGGTCAGGAACACCGCGCACGCCCCGTACAGCGGCCAGGCGGGCCCGATCAGGTGCAGCCCGGCCCCCACCGGCGCGGCCACCCCGGTCGCCAGCAGCCCCGCCAGCGTCACCCGGGAATTGGCCTTCACCAGTGAGACCCGCGGTGGCAGCAGCCGCGGCACCACCGCGCTGCGCACCACCCCGTACGCCTTCGACGACACCAGCACCCCCAGCGCCGCCGGATACAGCTCCAGCCCGCCGCCGGCCACCGCCCCCGACATGGTCAGCGCCAGCACCGCCCGGGCCAGCATCGAGCCGGCCATCGCCGCCCGGCGGCCGTGCGGCAACCGGTCCAGCAGCGGCCCCACCACCGGCGCCAGCAGCGCGAACGGCGCCATGGTGACCGCCAGGTACAGGGCCACCCGCCCCCGTGCCTGATGCGTCGGCACCGAGAAGAACACCGTGGAGGCCAGCGCGACCGTGATCATCACGTCACCCGCGGCGTTCACCGCGTGCAACTCGATCAGCTTCGCCAGTCCCGATTCGCCCGCGCCCTGTGCGTGGGTGGCGCGCCGCACGCCCCGGGCCGCGGCGGCCAGCGGCCGGTGCAGCGCGCGCCCGGCCGCCCGGCCCGCCCGGCGGACCTTCGACGTCCTCGACGCCCTGACGGCTGCCACCTGGTCATACTGCCCCAACTCGCCCCATCTAGGGCGGTTTCTCCTCCTGGGCGGGCGGGGCGCATCGGCCTCCTGGCGGTCACCGCGATACCCCCGCCCGACCGCGATCGGTGAGATTTGCTGCTCCCGCCGAGGGGTCGTGCAGCGTTGAAGGGGTAGCGTGTCCAGAGCGCCACCGGCGGTCTGTTTCGGCCGCGTACCTCATTTCCCTGCGATCGCGCAGAATAGGACGTAAGAGGTGCGCTCGACCGAACGAACCAGTTGGGCGCGGACGTCGACGCGGTCCCCAGGTCCGCTCCGCCCGCCCCGGCCCCCGCAGGTCGTCCAGACAGGACCAGGACAGCCCCGGCTGGCGCACTCGTGAGACGGCGTGGAAGAGAGAATCGATTCTTGTGAGTGCTGCGATGCGAAGCCGTACCCCTGACCGCCTGTGCGCCGAGGCGGTCGACCTCGCCCGCGCGGCGGCCGAAGAGGTCGCCACGCCCGGCATGGTCGGTGAGCACATCGATGCCGTCGCCGAGGCGGACCGCGTCGTCACCCATCTCTTCGACTGCAGGGAGCCCGGCTACCGCGGTTGGCGCTGGGCGGTGACGGTCGCCCGCGCCTCCCGCGGCAAGATCGTCACCCTCGACGAGTCGGTCCTGCTGCCCGGCCCCGACGCGCTGCTGGCACCCGAGTGGGTGCCCTGGAGCGAACGGCTGCGCCCCGGCGACATGGGCCCCGGCGACCTGCTGCCCACCGAGGCCGACGACCTGCGGCTGGAGCCCGGGTTCAGCGGTGAGGACACTCCGCCGCCGAACTCGCCGGTAGCCGAGGGCATGGCCGCCGACGTCGCCGACACCGAGGAAGCGGACGTCGTCCCCGGTTCGCCCGCGATCCAGCCGGCGCCCGCCCGCGGCGGCATCGGCGCGGTCGCCGAGGAACTGGGCATGGCCCGCGCCCGGGTCCTGTCCCGCTACGGCCTGCACGCCGCCGCCGACCGCTGGGAAGAAGCCTTCGGCCCCAAGACCCCGATGGCCCAGGCGGCCCCCGCCAGCTGCGTGAGCTGCGGCTTCCTGACGCCGATTGCCGGCTCGCTGCGGCAGGCGTTCGGGGTCTGCGCGAACGAGTTCTCGCCGGCGGACGGCCGCGTCGTCTCGCTGTCGTACGGCTGCGGCGCGCACTCGGAGGCCGCCGTGATGCCGAAGCCGCCGAAGCCGGCGGAGCCGGTGCTCGACGAGACCGTGGTCGAGCCGGTGGCCATCCGGCCGGCGGCCGACGGGGGGTCCGTGGAGGACGGCGGGCCGGCGGAGGAGTTGGGTCACAGCTAGGGCCCATCGGACAGGCCCTAGGGGTTGTGGTGGGGCGGGTTCGCCGCTTCGCCTTCGCCTGCTGTTGCTTGTGGTGGGTTTCGGGGGCCTGTGGGGCGGGCCTACGGGGGTGGTTGTCGGACTGCTGCGCTTACGTCCGACAACCACCCCCTCCGGCCCGCCCCGCAGGCCCCCTCCCGTGCGTCGGACCGCTCCCGCCCGGTGGGGGTGGGGAATGCAGGGCCGTCGTGGTGGCCCCGCACCCGGCACCCACCACGGGCAGCAGCGGCGGCAGCCCCCGCACACCCCTCCGCCGAAGGCGGAAGGCGGAAGAACCACGACGGCAAGGCCGACAACGTGGGGTCGCCCCCGCCGTCAGGCGTAGCGGTACCGTCGGGACAGACACGTCTGATGAGGGAGACGAGAAACGTGGCAGGTATGCCGTGGGTGCGGGGCGCCGACGAGGGTGCCGACCCATTCGGTACGGCCCGGTTGCGGCGCGGCGTGCTCGATGCCTGGGCCGCCTCGCCGGCCCGGTTCCGGGAGGACGCCAACACCGAGGAGGACCTCGCGCTCGGCGGCTACCGCGACCGCCTCGCCGTGGAGCTGGCGCAGAACGCGGCGGACGCGGCGGCCCGGGCCGGCGTCCCCGGCCGGCTGCGGCTGACCCTGCACGCGGCCGACGGCGACGCGCCCGCGGTGCTCGTCGCCTCCAACACCGGTGCCCCGTTGGACGCCACCGGCGTCGAATCGCTCTCCACGCTGCGCGCCTCCGCGAAGCGGGAGACCAGCGTGGCGGTCGGCGCGGTGGGCCGGTTCGGCGTCGGGTTCGCCGCGGTGCTGGCGGTCAGCGACGAACCGGCGCTGGTGGGCCGCACCGGCGGCGTCCGCTGGTCGCTCGCCGAGGCCCGGGAGCTGGCCGAGGCGGTGGCCGCGCACAGCCCGGGGCTGGGCGGCGAACTCCGCCGCCGCGAGGGCCACGTACCGCTGCTGCGGCTGCCGCTGCCCGCTGCGGGCACCGCGCCGGAGGGCTACGACACCGCGGTGGTGCTGCCGCTGCGCGACGGTGCCGCGCAGGACCTCGCCGAGCGGCTGTTGGCCGGGATCGACGCGGCGCTGCTGCTGACCCTGCCGGGGTTGGCCGAGGTCGTGGTGGAGACGCCGGAGGGCGCCCGGACGCTGACGCGACGTCAGGACGAGACGTATGTCCTGATCGAGGACAGCCGGCGGGGGGCAACCCGGTGGCGGGTGGCGACCGACGGCGGCCCGTTGGACCCGGCGCTGCTGGCGGACCGGCCGGTCGAGGAGCGGCTGCGGCCGTTCTGGTCGGTGACCTGGGCGGTGCCGGTGGACGAGGCGGGGGCGCCGGCGCGGCCGGGCACCGCGCCGGTGCTGCACGCGCCGACCCCGACCGACGAACCGCTCGGGCTGCCCGCGCTGCTCATCGCGTCGTTCCCGCTGGAGCCGACCCGGCGTCATGTCGCGCCCGGACCGCTCGCGGACTTCCTGGTGGGCCGGGCGGCCGCCGGGTACGCGGGGCTGCTCGGCGACTGGCAGCCGGTGTCGGCCGGCACCCTGGACCTCGTCCCGGGGCCGCTGGGCAAGGGCTGGCTGGACGGCGAACTGCGGCGCCAGGTGGTGGAGTTGCTGCCGCGGGTGCGGTTCCTGCCGAGCGCGGCGGCCGACGGTGGGGCGGCGGAGACCGCCGCGTGGGCCGAGGGCGACGGCGAGGGCGAGGACGGGGAGCGCTACGTCCTGCGGCCGGTGGACGCGGAGTTGGTGGAGGGCGCCGGCGCGGCGACCGTCGGGGTGCTGGCCGAGCTGTTCCCCAGTCTGCTGCCGGCCGGTCTGGAACGGCGTTCGGAGCTGCGGGCGTTGGGTGTGGCCCGGGTGCCGCTCACCGAGATGATCGACCGGCTGGCGGGCGTGGAGCGGTCGCCGGAGTGGTGGTGGCGGCTCTACGACGCGCTGGCCGGCACCGACCCGGACCGGCTCAGCGGCCTGCCGGTGCCGCTGGTGGGCACCGGGCGGACCACGATCGGACCGCGCCAGGTGCTGCTGCCGCTGCCCGACGGCGGCCCGGACGCCGGCGGCGAGGCCGCCGACCGGCACCGCACCCTGACCCGGCTCGGGCTCAAGGTCGCCCATCCCGATGCGGTGCACCCGCTCCTGGAGAAGCTCGGGGCCACGCCCGCCGCCCCCCGCGCCGTGCTGACGACCCCTCAGGTACGGGCGGCGGTCGCCCATTCGCTCGACGCCGATGAGGACGCCTACGACGTCTTCGAGGACGAGCTGGCGCCGGGCGCCGGGGTGCCGTTGGGCGCCGAGGAGCTGGCCGAGACGGTCCTCGGGCTGGTCCGGGACGCCAATCTGGCGCCCGGCGACGAGCCCTGGCTGGCCGCGCTGGCGCTGCCCGACGAGGACGGCGAGCTGGCGCCGGCGGGTGAACTGGTCTTCCCCGGCAGTGACTTCGAACGGGTCATCCGCGAGGGTGAACTCGCGGCCTGTGAGGCGGAGTTGGCGGAGCGGTGGGGGGAGCAGCCGCTCACCGCGGTGGGGGTGCTGGCCACCTTCGCGCTGGTCCGGGCCGCGGACGTGGTGCTCGATCCGGACGAACTGGAGCCGCGCGACGGGGACTTCCCCGAGCCCGACGACGCGGGCCTGCTGGACGCGGTCGACGTGTGGTGCGAGGACATCCTCGACACCCTCCCGGAGGCCCCGGTGCCGCCGGTCGTCACCGAACTGGTCGCGGTCCGCGACCTCGACCTGGTCGCCGACGACGCCTGGCCGCGGGTCCTGGAGATGCTCTCCCGGCCGCCGCTGCGGGACGCCCTGACCGCGCCGGTGCGGGTGCTGCTGCCCGACGGCACCACGGAGTCGGTGCGGCCGTACACCGCCTGGTGGCTGCGCGGCCACCCGGTGCTGGACGGGCGCCGCCCCGCCGGGCTGCGCGCCGCGGGCGGCGACCCGCTGCTGGCCGGGCTGTACGAGGCGGCGGACGCGGGCCGGGTCGACGCCCAGGTGCTGCGCGCCCTCGGCGTCCGCACCTCGGTCGGCGCGCTGCTCGACGAGCCCGGCGGCGCGGCCGAACTGCTGACCCGGCTCGCCGACCCCGAGCTGCCCGTGGGGATCTCCCAACTCCACGCGCTGTACGGGATGTTGACCGAGCTGGATCCGGATCAGGTGACGCTGCCCGACGAGCTGCGGGCGGTCGTGGACGGCGAGATCCAGGTGGCGGACGCGGCGGACGTGCTGGTCGCGGACGCCCCGGACCTGATGCCGCTGGCGGCCGGTCGTGCGCTGCTGCCGGTGCGGCCGGCCCGCGCCGCGGAGCTGGCAGAGCTGTTCCAGGTCGGTCGGCTGAGCGAGGCGGTCGCCGCGGAGGTCCGCTCCGACGGCGCGGCGCACGACGTCCCGGAGGCGGTCCGCGCGCTGCTCGGCCCGGCCGCCCCGGACGCCTACGTCGAACACGAGGAACTGCTGGTCGAGGGCGCCGACGGCGGCGTCGAACTGGACTGGCGGTGGACCCCGGACGGCACGCTGCACGCCGCGACGCTGGAGGGCGTGGCGGCCGGCCTGGCATGGGCGGCCGGCCAGTGGCCGCGCCGCTTCGAGGTCGCGGCGCTGCTGGAGGACCCGGAGCGGGGCGACGAGCTGGCCCGGGCGCGGTGGTTCGACTGAGCCCGGTGCCCCGCCGGGCGTGAGGGAGGCAGGGCGGAGGCGGTCGTCGGACATGGTGTCCGGTGGCCGCCTCCGGTCGTTCCGGCGCGCGCCGGGCGCCTCCCTCCCGGTGCCACCGTCGGATCCGGCAGCGTCTCCGGCGGCTGGGACACGCCCATCTCGGCCTCGGCCTCGGCCGGCAGCGCGCCGACGGTTCAACGGCCGGGGAAGGAACGGCGGTACTCCCCCGGGGAGACGCCGAGGTGCCGCAGGAAGTGGTGGCGGAGGTTGTTGGCCGTCCCCAGGCCGCTCAGCGCGGCGACCTTCTCGATGGGCAGGCCGGTGGATTCCAGCAGCGACTGGGCGCGTGCCAGCCGCTGGTTGAGCAGCCACTGCAGCGGGGTGGTGCCGGTCGCGGCCTGGAGGCGCCGGTAGAGGGTCCGGGGGCTCAGCGCCGCCCGGCGGGCCAGGTCGTCGACGGTCAGCGGCCGGTCCAAGCGGGCGCGCGCCCAGTCCAGTACCGGGGCCAGGCCCTCGTCGTCGGCGGCGGGGACCGACAGGTCGATGAACTGGGCCTGGCCGCCGGGTCGGTGGGCCGGCACGACCATCCGGCGGGCGAGCTGGTTGGCGACCTTGGCGCCCAGGTCCCGGCGGACGAGGTGGAGGCACAGGTCGAGCCCGGCGGTGAGCCCGGCACTGGTCAGGACGTCGCCCTCGTCCACATAGAGGACCGCGTCGTCGACCGTCACCTCCGGGTAGCGGGCGGCGAGTTGGGCGGTGTGCTGCCAGTGGGCGGTGGCCCGCCGCCCGTCGAGCAGTCCCGCCTCGGCGAGCGCGAAGGCGCCGGTGCACAGCGACACCACGCGCGCGCCGGCCCGGTGGGCCCGGCGCAGGGCGGCGACCAGCGGCACGGGTAGCGGAACGCCGTCCTCCACGCAGGCGTCGGGGACGGAGGGGACGATGACGGTGGCGGCGCCGGCCAGGTCGTCGAGCCCGTGCGGGGTGTGCAGGGTCAGCCCGGCCGGCGCGGGTCCGGTCCCGTCGTCGTAGGTGCACAGCCGCAGGTCGTACCAGGGGTCGGCCAGGTCCGGCTGGGGCTTCCCGAAGACCGTGCACGGGATGCTCAGTTCGTAGAGGTCCCAGGAGGGGAGGCCGATGCCGGCGGGGACGACCACGGCGACGGTCCCCGGGCCGGCGGGGCGGGCGGCCGGCCCGGGGCCGGTGGGACGTACGGGGTTCATGAGGGGAGCGTACGGGCCGGCGGGGTGGCAGGAATTTGGTGCCGGGCGTCATTCCCGTCACTGTCGCCGACGGCCCCACGGCTGCGAACGTTCCGGTACGTGATCTTGACGCAGGAACAAGGGAGTTGTGGGATGCGCACGCAAAATGACCGACCGGCCGTGACCGTCGTCGGACTGGGTTCGATGGGCTCGGCACTGGCCGGCGCGCTGCTGGACCGGGGACACCCGACCACCGTCTGGAACCGTTCCCCGGGCCGGGCCGAGGCACTGGCCGCGCGGGGCGCACGGGTGGCCGGGAGCGTCGCCGAGGCGGTCGCGGCCAGTCCGCTGACCCTGGTGTGCGTCCTGGACTACCCGGCGGTGCACGCCGTCCTCGACCCGGTCGCCGGGAAACTCGCCGGCAGGCAGCTGGTCAACCTCACCTCCGGAGCGCCCGAGCAGGCCGACGAGGCCGCGGCCTGGGCCGCCGGGCACGGCATCGGCTACCTCGACGGCGCCGTGATGACCACCCCGCCCGGGGTCGGCAGCCCGGAGATGATGTTCCTCTACAGCGGCGAACGCGCGGTCTTCGACGCCCACCGCGCCACCCTGGAGGCCCTGGGCGACCCGCTCCACCTGGGCACCGACCCCGGGCTCGCGTCCCTCTACGACGCCGCGCTGCTGGGCCTGATGTGGTCCACCCTGACCGGCTGGCTGCACGGCACCGCCCTGGTCGGCGCCGGGCCGACCGCGGCGACCGGGCAGGCCGCGGCCACCGCCTTCACCCCGGTCGCCACCCGCTGGCTGACCGCGGTGACCGGCTTCATGAACACCTACGCGCCCCAGGTCGACGCCGGCCGCTACCCGGGCGACGACGCCACCGTCGACGTCCAGATCGCCGCGGTCGGGCACCTGCTGCACGCCGCGGCGGCGCGCGGGGTGGACACCGCGCTGCCGGAACTGCTCAAGGGACTGATGGAGCGGGCCGCCGCGGCCGGGCACGGCCCCGACAGCTACGCCAGCGTCGTCGAGGTGCTGCGCCGCCCCGCGGCCTGACCCGGCCGGCCCCCGCTCAGGCCGGGAACCGCTTCCCCACCCACCGCCAGGTGACCTCCAGCAGCAGCGCCGCCACCGCCGCGATCGCCACCGCCGTCCACGGCATCGTCGTCCCCACCAGCCGCAGCGCGAAGAAGGTCTGCAGCCACGGCGTCGCCAGGACGATCAGGAAGCCCAGCCCCATCAGCAGCACCAGGCCGATCCGCCACCAGGTGTACGGGCGGGCGATGATCCCCAGGACGTACAGGGCGGCCAGGAAGAGGGTCAGGGTGGCGGCGCTGGTCTGCGCGGAGAGGGCGTCCGGGCCGGAGTAGTAGGCGCGGGCCAGCAGATAGGTGGTGAACGCCGCGAGGCCGGTGATGAGGCCGGAGGGGATGGCGTAGCGCATCACCCGGCGGACGAAGTGCGGGCGGGCGCGCTCCTTGTTGGGCGCCAGCGCCAGGAAGAAGGCGGGGACGCCGATGGTCAGCGTCGACAGCAGCGTCAGGTGCCGGGGCAGGTACGGGTAGGGGATCTGGCAGCAGGCCACCAAGATGGCCAGCAGCACCGAGTAGACGGTCTTGGTGAGGAAGAGGGTCGCGACCCGGGTGATGTTGCCGATCACCCGGCGGCCCTCCGCCACCACCGACGGCAGGGTCGCGAAGCTGTTGTTCAGCAGCACGATCTGGGCCACCGCCCGGGTCGCCTCGGAGCCGGAGCCCATGGCGACGCCGATGTCGGCGTCCTTGAGCGCCAGCACGTCGTTGACGCCGTCGCCGGTCATCGCCACGTGGTGACCGCGGGACTGCAGCGCGCCGACCATGTCCCGCTTCTGTTGGGGCGTGACCCGGCCGAAGACGGCGCCCTCTTCGAGGGCCCGGGCCATCGCGTCGGGGTCGTCGTGCGGCAGGTGCCGGGCGTCCACCGGCGCGTCGGCACCGGGCAGCCCCAGTTTGCCGGCGACCGCGCCCACCGACACCGCGTTGTCGCCGGAGATCACCTTGGCCTGGACGCCCTGTTCGGCGAAGTAGCGCAGGGTCTCGGGGGCGTCCGGGCGCAGCCGCTGCTCCAGGACGACCAGGGCGGCCGGCCGCACCTCGTGGGCGACGTCGGGGTGGTCCAGCGGCCGGGTGGCGCCGGCCAGCAGCAGGACGCGCAGGCCCTGGGAGTTGAGCCGGTCGATCTCGGGCAGCGCCGGGTCGTCGTCGGGGAGCAGCACGTCCGGCGCACCCAGCAGCCAGGACGAGCGCTGCCCGTCGGGCTCCTCGAAGGCCGCTCCGCTGTACTTGCGGGCGGAGGAGAAGGGCAGGGTGCCGGTGCACCGCCAGGAGTCGGGGGCCGGGTAGGCGTCGACGACGGCCTGGAGGGAGGCGTTGGGGCGCGGGTCGGAGGCACCGAAGGCGCCGAGCACCTGCCGCAGGCGGGTCGTTTCGTGGCCGCTCTGCGGCCGCGGAGCACTGTCGCCTTGCGGCCGCGGAGCGCCGTCGCCCAGGGGGCGCAGTTCGCTGACGTCCATGCCGCCCTCGGTCAGCGTGCCGGTCTTGTCCAGGCAGACCACGTCCACCCGGGCCAGCCCCTCGATCGCCGGCAGCTCCTGCACCAGGCACTGCTGGCGGCCGAGCCGGACGACGCCGATGGCGAAGGCGACCGAGGTCAGCAGCACCAGCCCCTCGGGGATCATCGGCACGATCCCGGCGACCATCCGCCGGACCGCGGCGTCGACCGGCAGCCCCAGGGTCAGCAGATGACTGCAGATCAGCCCCAGCGCGGTCGGGATCATCATCCAGGTCACGTACTTGAGGATCTGGCTGATGCCGGAGCGCAGTTCGGAGTGGACCAGGGTGAACCGGCTGGCCTCCTCGGCGAGCTGCGTCGCGTACGCCGCCCGGCCGACCTTGGTCGCGGTGAACGCGCCGCCGCCCGCGACGACGAAGCTGCCGGACATCACCGGGTCGCCCGGCTTCTTCAGCACCGGGTCCGCCTCGCCGGTCAGCAGCGACTCGTCGATCTCCAGGCCGTCGGTCTCCAGCACCTCGCCGTCGACGATCACCTTGTCGCCCGGGCCGAGCTCGATGACGTCGTCGAGGACCACCTCGGAGGTGGGGATCTCGGCGGCCCTCCCGTCGCGGCGGACGGTCGGCCGGGCCTCGCCGATCAGGGCCAGGCTGTCCAGGGTCTTCTTGGCGCGCAGTTCCTGGAGGATGCCGATGCCGGTGTTGGCGATGATGACGAAGCCGAACAGGCCGTCCTGGATCGGCCCGACGATCAGGATGATCACGAAGAGTACGCCGATGATGGCGTTGAACCGGGTGAAGACGTTGCCGCGGACGATGTCCGCGGTCGAGCGGGAGGATCGCGCCGGGACGTCGTTGACCTCGCCCCTGGCCACTCGTTCGGCGACCTCGGCGGCGGTCAGGCCGCGCCGCGCCACCTCCAGGTCGGCCTCGCCGGCGCGCCGCCCGCCGGGCTCCGGTTGCTCGACTTCGGTCTGCGCCGGGTCCGTCATGCCGTAGACGTTACGGGCGAATTGCGTGCTTCACCCGCTGGCGGTCGACAGAAGCGGTATAGGTGTTCTGTCCGGTTTCGCGGCAACCCTGGGCGGGCGGACGGCGTCCGGTCGCGCCCCGGGGGAGGTGTGGGGGTGCGTCGGAAGGCGGCGGGCGCGTCAGGAGGCGTCGGTCGCCGCGGCCGCCGCCCGCTTGATCGCGGCGTCCCGCTTGCGCACGTACCAGATGCCCAGCAGGCCGAGCCCGCCGCCGGCCAGGCAGGTCCACACGAGCCAGGTGCGGTCGTGGTCGGCGTACCAGCCGTAGAAGGGCAGCTGGGCGAGGAAGAGCACGAACCAGATGACGGTGCCGCCGGTGATCGTGCCGACGACGGGACCTTCGAGGGGCGCCGGGGCCGCGCGCAGTTCGGACTTCTTCCACATGGGGCTCAGCTTACGGGGCCGGGGGCGGCGTCGTTCCGGGCCCGCCCCCGAGGGCGATCCCGCGGCCCCATAAGGGTCTACGCGCGGAGATAGCGATCAACGAATTGTTTATTCATACTGAACCTTTCCGGAACTGACTGGTTCGGATCGTTGATTCCTCCAATCTGATCCCTTCAGACTGTTCCAGTTCATTGGTTGCTCTCCCGCCGCCTGTGCGTGTCCCGGCCTCGGGCGCACCCGGTGGATCATGGCCGGACCTGATCCACCGGGCGCCGTCCCGAGATCCCGCGCCTGCCCCGGCCCGTACGACTGAGGTCCCGCATGTCGCCCTCGACCACCACGCCGGTCGACGCCCTGAAGAGTCCTGGCCCCCAGCCGCCCAAGAACGGCCTCGACCGCTTCTTCAAGATCTCCGAGCGGGGGTCGACGGTCGGCCGCGAACTGCGCGGCGGACTGGCCACGTTCTTCGCGATGGCCTACATCATCGTGCTGAACCCGATCATCCTCGGTGCCGGCGTCGACAAATACGGCCACCACCTCGACAACGGCCAGCTGGTCACCGCCACCGCCCTGATGGCCGGTCTGGGCACGATCCTGATGGGCCTGATGGGCAACGTCCCGATCGCCATCGCCGCCGGCCTGGGCATCAACGCCGTGGTCTCGCTCCAGCTCGCGCCCAAGATGAGCTGGCCGGACGCGATGGGCATGGTGGTGCTCGCCGGCCTGGTGCTGATGATCCTGGTGGCCTCCGGGCTCCGGCAGCGGGTCATGGACGCCATCCCGGGCGGGCTGCGGCGGGCCATCGCGATCGGCATCGGCCTGTTCATCTCGCTGGTCGGCCTGGTCGACGCGGGCTTCGTCAGCCGCAACCCGGACGCCGCGCACACCACCGTCCCGCTCAGCCTGGGCCAGGGCGGTCAGCTCAAGGGCTGGCCGGTGCTGGTCTTCGTGCTCGGCCTGGCGCTGATGTTCGTGCTGACCGTGCGCAAGACCAAGGGCGCGATCCTGATCGGGATGGTCACCATGGCCGTCGTCGCGATCATCATCAACGCGGTGGCGAACATCCCGGACGCGTCCTGGGGGCTGGCCGTCCCGAACGTCCCGGACAAGATCGTCGGCGCGCCCGACTTCGGGCTGATCGGGCACATCAGCCTCTTCGGCGGCTTCAAGGAAGTCGGCGTGCTGACCGGCTGCCTGTTCGTCTTCACCGTCCTGCTGTCCGGCTTCTTCGACGCGATGGGCACCATCATCGGCGTCGGCGAGGAGGCCGGTCTGCTGGACAACGAGACCGGCAACCTGCCGAACATGGGCCGGATCCTGATGGCGGACGGCATCGCGGTCGCCGGCGGCGGCTTCGGCTCGGCCTCCGCCAACACCTGCTTCGTGGAGTCCACCGCCGGCGTCGGCGAGGGCGCCCGCACGGGCCTGGCCAACCTGGTCACCGGCGGACTGTTCCTGCTCGCGCTGATCTTCACGCCGCTGGCGACGGTCGTCCCCTCGCAGGCCGCCACGCCCGCGCTGCTGGTCGTCGGCTTCCTGATCATGGCCTCGAACGTCCGGGACATCGACTGGAGCGACTTCACCGTCGCGATCCCGGCGTTCCTGACCATCGCCACCATGCCGTTCACCTACAGCATCACCAACGGCATCGGCATCGGAGTGCTGGCCTTCATCCTGCTGCGGGCGGCCACCGGCCGCGTCAAGGAGATCCCGTGGCTGCTGAACGCGGTCGGGCTCTGCTTCCTGGTCTACTTCCTGCTCAACCCGATCGAGCAGGTGCTCGGGGTCAAGTAGCGGGAGGGCCGGCCCCGTTAGGAGGGCCCGGGCGCCGGCCCCCAGCCGTGCAGCCGCTCGGTCGCGTCGACCGAGCTCGACAACCGTTCATCGAAGTCCTCGCGGATGAGCGTCCGGACGACATAGTCCTGGACGCTCATTCCGCGTTTTGCGGCGTGCTGCCCAAGGCGCTCCAGCAGCTCCCCGTCCACGCGCAGGCTGAGCACTCTCGATCCCATACCGACACGGTCCCTGCACGGTGCGGTCAGGTGTGTCGCTTTCCGCGACGTCCTCACTCATATGGGTGATCCCGGGGTGTTCCCCGGAGGGCCCCGGACCGCCGCTTTCCTTAGAAAGGCTAATGAGCTATGCTAAAGACCATGCCGGAACTGTCCAACGGCGTCGACGCTGATGCCGTGAACGCGCTGCGGTCCGCCGTGATGCGGCTGTCGCGCCGTCTGAAACACCAGCGGGTCGACGAGTCGCTGAGCCCCACCGAGATGTCGGTGCTCGGCACCCTCGCCCGGTGCGGCCGCGCCACCCCCGGCGAACTGGCCCGCAAGGAGCACGTCCAGCCGCCGTCCATGACCCGGATCGTGGCGATGTTGGAGGCCAAGGGACTGGTCCGGCTGGAGGCGCACCCCGACGACCGCCGCCAGAAGGTGGTCACCCAGACCGAACAGGCCGAGGCGATGCTCGAGGAGAGCCGCCGCAAGCGCAACGCCTGGCTCGCCGAACTGGCCTCCGGGCTGGACGAGGACGAGTGGGCCAAGCTGCGGGACGCCGCGCCCGTACTGGAGAAACTCGCGCAGCTGTAGACCCCAGGCTTAAGGAGGCGAACCCACTTTGAGTACGGGAAACGGAGCACCCTCCGCACCCGCACCGAACTCCCACGACGACACGGTCACCGACGACGCGACCGCGACCACCCCGGGCCCCACCGAGGCCCCCGGTGTCGCCACCGGCCACGCCGCCACACCGCGCACGGGCATGTTCAGCTCCCTCCGCATACGCAACTACCGTCTCTTCGCCACCGGCCAGGTGGTCTCCAACACCGGCACCTGGATGCAGCGCATCGCTCAGGACTGGCTGGTGCTCAGCCTCACCGGCTCGTCCGGCGCGGTCGGCATCACCACCGCGCTCCAGTTCCTGCCGATGCTCCTCTTCGGCCTCTACGGCGGCGTCCTCACCGACCGCTTCGCCAAGCGCAAGCTGCTGCTGTGCACCCAGTCCGCGATGGGGCTGACCGGTCTGGCACTGGCCGGCCTCACCCTCAGCGGCCAGGTGCAGGTCTGGCACGTCTACGCCGGCGCCTTCCTCCTCGGCCTGGTCACCGTCGTCGACAACCCGGCCCGGCAGGCGTTCGTCTCCGAGATGGTCGGCCAGCGCGACCTGCGCAACGCGGTCAGCCTGAACTCCGCCAACTTCCAGTCCGCCCGGCTGATCGGGCCGGCCGTCGCCGGCGTCCTGATCACCGCCTTCGGCAGCGGCTGGGCCTTCCTCTTCAACGGCCTGTCGTTCCTCGCCCCGCTCACCGGCCTGCTGATGATGCGCGCCGCCGAACTCCACAAGGTCGACCGGGTCCCGCGCAGCAAGGGGCAGCTGCGGGAGGGCCTGGCCTACGTCCGCCGGCACCCCGAACTGATCTGGCCCATCGTCCTGGTCGGCTTCATCGGGACCTTCGGCTTCAACTTCCCGATCTGGCTGACCGCCTTCACCTACAAGGTCTTCCATGCCGGCGCCGGTACGTACGCGCTGTTCAACGGCCTGATGGCGGCCGGTTCGCTGATCGGCGCGCTGCTCGCGGCCCGCCGGGCCGGCTCCCGGCTGCGGATGCTGGTCGGCGCGGCACTGGTCTTCGGCCTGCTGGAGTGCGTGGCCGCCCTGGCGCCGGGCTTCTGGGTCTTCGCGGCGCTGCTCGCCCCGATCGGCATGGTCGGCCTGACGATCAACGTCACCGCCAACTCCAGCGTCCAGATGGCCACCGACCCGGCGATGCGCGGCCGGGTGATGAGCCTGTTCATGATGGTCTTCATGGGCGGCACGCCGCTGGGTGCGCCGCTGGTCGGCTGGGTCACCGACACCTACGGCCCCCGGGTCGGCTTCCTCGCCGGCGGGGTGGTCTCCATGGCGGCCGCGGCCCTGGTCGGCCTGTTCCTGGCCCGGTCCGGCGGACTGCGGCTCAAGATCGACCTGCGGCGCGGGCACCAGCACGTGGCGTTCGTCCCGCGGATGCGCACCGCCGGGGCGTCCGACGAGGCACCGGAGAAGAAACTGGCGGCGGCGGCCTGAGGCGGACCCGGCCTGGGCCGGACCCGACTTTGGATTCGCCGGGCACGGCGGCGGTCCGGGGGCAAGACTGGCCCCATGAGACTCTTCGTCGCCGTGCTGCCCCCGGCCCGCTCGCTCGGTCAACTAGCCGTGGAAGTGGGGCAGTTGAAGAAGCTTCCGGGCGCCGAACGGCTGCGCTGGACCGGGCACGACGGCTGGCACTTCACTCTCGCCTTCTACGGCGAGGTGCCCGAGGACGCCCTGCCCGAGCTGCACGAGCGGCTGGCCCGCGCCGCCCACCGGCACGCCCCGTACGAGCTGCGGATCGCCGGCGGCGGCCGGTTCGGCGACCGGGTGGTGTGGGCCGGGGCGGACGGCGACCGGCCCGCCATGCGGCACCTCGCGGACGCCGCCGAGGCCACCGGCCGCCGGCTCGGCCTGCGGATGGGCGAGCACCGCCCGTACACCCCGCACCTGACCCTCGCCCGGAACCGCACCGGCCGACTGGACCTCGTCCCGTACGCCACGGCCCTGTCCGACTTCGCCGGCAGCCCCTGGACGGTCGAGGAGATCGCCCTGATGCGCAGCCACCCGCCGGCGCCCGGGGCGCCGGGCGCCCAGCCGCGCTACGAACCGGTCGCGCGCTGGCCGCTGGGGCGCTGAGCCGGGCCCGGACGCCGCACCCGCCCGGGCCGGTGCGGCGCCGGGTTCCGCCCCGGTTACGCTCAAAGGGTGGATCCCAAGACCCGTAACCGGATCATGTCCGGGCTGCTCGCCGTGCTGCTGATCGTCGTCGTCGTGGCGGCGGCACTGCGCTGACCCCGCCCGCCCGGCTCCCCAGGCCCACCCGGCTCACCAGGCGAACGCCTCCGGCGACGGCCCCGGTCCGGGGAAGACCTCGTCCAGGCCCGCCAGCAGCTCCGCCGGCAGCTCCAGCTCCACCGCGCGCAGTGCGGAGGCGAGCTGGTCGGCGGTGCGCGGACCGACGATCGGGCCGGTCACCCCGGGGCGGGTGAGCAGCCACGCCAGCGCCACCTCGCCCGGCACCAGGCCGTGCTTGTCGACCAGGTCCTCGTAGGACTGGATCCGCGCCCGGATCGCCGAGTCGGCCAGGGCGTTGGCGGACCGGCCGGAGGTCGAGCGGGCCGCCCCGGTGCCCTCCCGCTCCTTGCGGAGCACGCCGCCCAGCAGCCCGCCGTGCAGCGGCGACCAGGGGATCACGCCCAGCCCGTAGCCCTGGGCGGCCGGGATGACCTCCATCTCGGCCCGCCGCTCGGCGAGGTTGTACAGGCACTGCTCGCTGACCAGGCCGTACGAACCCCGGCGCGCGGCGGCCTCGTTGGCCTGGGCGAGGTGCCAGCCGGCGTGGTTGGAGGAGCCCGCGTAGAGGATCTTCCCCTGTTGGACGAGGACGTCGATCGCCTGCCAGATCTCGTCCCAGGGCGTGTTCCGGTCGACGTGGTGGAACTGGTAGAGGTCGATGTGGTCGGTGCCCAGCCGCTTCAGGCTGGCGTCCACCGCCCGACGGATGTTGAGCGCGGAGAGCTTGTCGTCGTTGGGCCAGACCCGCTCGCCGTCCGGCCCCATGTTGCCGTACACCTTGGTGGCCAGCACGGTCTTCTCCCGCCGCCCGCCGCCGCGGGCGAACCACGAGCCGATGATCTCCTCCGTGCGGCCCTTCTCGGCGCCCCAGCCGTAGACGTTGGCGGTGTCGAAGAAGTTGATGCCCGCGTCCAGCGCGGCGTCCATGATGTGGTGGCTGTCGGTCTCGTCGGTCTGCGGCCCGAAGTTCATCGTCCCGAGGACGATGCGGCTGACCTTGAGTCCGGTCCGTCCCAGCTGCGTGTACTCCATGGTCGTCCAGCCAAGCCGTTGGAGTCCGCTCGAAGCAAGGGTTCAGTGGACGTACGGGCCGCCGATTTCCCACGCCTGGTGCATCGCGTCGGCGAACGCGCCGGCCAGCAGGTGCTCGCCCGGCGCCGACGGGTGGGTGCCGTCGTAGGTGGACCCGTCGATCCGCCAGTCCGCCGGCTCGGAGGCCAGCAGCAGCGGCGAGCCCGGGGTGGAGAGGTCGGCCACCGCCTTCGCCAGCAGCTCGTTGAAGCGCGTGCACTGGGCGCCGAAGTCCGCGTCCACCAGCGCCCGTACGTTGGGTATGACCGGCATCAGCACCGCCCGGACGTGCGGTCGGGCGGCCCGCGCCCCGGCCACGAAGCGCCGCACGTTCTCCGCGGTCTGCTCCGGGTCGGTGTAGAACCCGAGGTCGATCAGCCCCAGCGAGACCAGCAGGGTGTCGGCCCGGTGCGCGCGGACCGCGTCCTCGATCAGCGGCGCCATGTGCAGCCAGCCCTCGCCCCAGCCGGCGAGGTGGCGCCGCGCCTTCGCGGGGAAGGCCGGGTCGGCGTAGGCGACCGAGTCCGCGGCGTCGGTGGCGGGGTCGTACAGGGTGTCGCGCGGCCCGACGAGCTGGTACGGGCCGGGGTAGGTCGCGTTGAGGTGCTGCCACATCCGGTAGCGCCACGTGAAGTCGCCGGAGCTGCCGATCGTCATCGAGTCCCCGACGCACATGATCCTCATCCGGCAATGATCCGGCCAGGACGGCCGAGACCGCTACCGGCGGGTACGTGACGCTGGCCACGCCGCCCCCGGCCGCCGGGCGCCATGGGAGGCTGTGCCCCATGTGTGCCGCCGTGCGTCGCCCCAGGTGTCCCGGACGTCCGCTCCCGTACGCGGCGGGGGTGGCCGCCGCGGCGCTCGCGCTGCTGACCGCGGCCGGCGGTCCGGCCGCCGCCGACCCGGCCGGCTTCACCCTCACCGACCCGCGGATCACCGAGTCCAGCGGCCTGGCCGCCAGCCGCGCCCACCCGGGCGTCTACTGGACCCACAACGACAGCGACGACGGCCCCTACGTCTACGCCGTCGACGCCGCCACCGGCCGCACGGTCGCCACGATCACCCTGCGCGGCATCGGCACGCCCCGCGACGTCGAGGCCATCTCGGTCGGCCCGGACGGCCGGATCTACGTCGGCGACATCGGCGACAACCTCGGCGGCAGCTGGGACCACGTCTGGATCTACCGCTTCCCCGAGCCGGCGCGGCTGCGCGACGCCACCGTCACCGCCGAGCAGTTCACCGTCCGGTACGCGGACGGGCCGCGGGACGCCGAGGCGCTGATGGTGCATCCGCGGACCGGCCGGGTCTACCTGGTCAGCAAGAAGCAGGGCGGCGGGGCCGCGCTCTACGAGGGGCCGGCCCGGCTGTCCGCCGCCGGCGTCAACACCTTCCGCAAGGTCGCCCCGATCGACCTGTGGGTGACCGACGGCGCGTTCTCCCCGGACGGCACCCGGCTGGTGCTGCGCGGCTACTTCGGGGCGCGGATGTACCGCTGGCGGGACGGCCGCCCGCAGGACCTCGGCGGGGTGTCGGTGCCGCTCCAGCGGCAGGGCGAGTCGGTGAGCTTCACCCCCGACGGACGGACGCTGATGTACGGGTCGGAGGGGCGCCACAGTCAGGTCGAGCCGGTGGCGCTCAGCGGCGAACAACTCCCCGACGCGGCCCGGCGGGACGACGACGCGCCGCAGGGCGACGCGTCCGGCGGGGGCGCGACGGATGGCCGGCCGGGGGACCGGGCCGGCGGTACGGCGCCCAGTTACGGCAAGGGCGCGCTGGTGTTGGCGGGCGCGACCGCGCTGGTGCTGGCGATCCGGAGCCTGCTGCGGCGGCGCCGGTAGGGCCGTCCACCGCGACCTACGCCGACGGCGGTTCCTCGTCGATCAGCCGCAGCTCGTAGTGGAGCGTCGGCTCCCGCCGCAGCCGGTGCACGAGCGGCACCACCAGCCCGTGGATCAGCGGGTACTTGCGCGTCAACGACCGTTCCGCGCGCCGGTATTCACGGGTGGCCGGGTCCAGCAGCCGGGCCCGGGCCCGGACGGTGGGACCGGTGGGCCTGCCGCGCCAGGTCGAGGCGCAGAACTCCACCTCGGGGAAGTTCCGCATCCGCCTGACCTTCCAGGCGCTGCCGAAGGTGCGGAAGTAGGCGTGGTCGCCGTCCACCGCGAAGTTGACCGGGGTGTCGACGCCGGTGCCGTCCTTCTTGTACGTGGTCAGCAGGATCGTCCCCTGGTCTTCGAAGGGGGCGAGGCCGGGGCTGGGAGAGGTCCGCATGCCTCCATGGAGACACATCCGGACCGTTTCGTCGCGTCGCGTTACGCCTCGGCGCGCTGCGTCCGGCGCGGCGGCCGGTGCGGCGGCCGGTGGCGATGCGCCCGTTCGGGGGTGCGGCGGGCTCCGGGCCCCGGCATGCGGAAGGGCCCCGGTGGGGCGCTGCGCGCCGTGCCGGGGCCCTTCCGCGTCGGTGCGGTGGTGCCGTCAGAGCCGGCCGACCACGTAGTCGATGCAGGCCGTCAGCGCCTCGACGTCCGCCGGGTCGATCGCCGGGAACATCGCGACCCGCAGCTGGTTGCGGCCGAGCTTGCGGTACGGCTCGGTGTCGACGATGCCGTTGGCGCGCAGCGCCTTGGCGATGGCCGCCGCGTCGATGTCGGCGCTGAAGTCGATCGTGCCGATGACCTGCGAGCGCTTGGCCGGGTCGGTGACGAACGGGGTGGCGTGCTTGGAGTCCTCGGCCCAGCCGTAGAGGATGCGCGAGGAGGCGGCGGTGCGGCCGACCGCCCAGTCCAGGCCGCCCTGGCCGTTGATCCACTCCAGCTGCTCGTTGAGCAGGAAGAGGGTGGCGAGGGACGGGGTGTTGTACGTCTGGTTCTTCAGGGAGTTGTCGATCGCCGTGGGGAGCGAGAAGAACTCCGGGACGTGGCGGCCGGACGCGTGGACGGCGCGGGCGCGCTCCAGGGCGGCCGGGGAGAAGACGCCGAGCCAGAGGCCGCCGTCGGAGGCGAAGGACTTCTGCGGCGCGAAGTAGTAGACGTCGGTCTCGGTGATGTCCACCGGGAGGCCGCCGGCGCCGGAGGTCGCGTCGACCAGCACCAGGGCGCCCTCGTCGGCGCCGGCCACCCGTCGGATCGGGGCCGCGACACCGGTCGAGGTCTCGTTGTGGGTGAAGGCGTAGACGTCCACGCCGGCCTCGGCGACCGGCTCCGGGTGGGTGCCCGGGTCGGCGGAGATGACGGTGGGTTCGGCCAGCCACGGCGCCAGCTTGGCGGCCTTGGCGAACTTCGAGGAGAACTCGCCGAACGAGAGGTGCTGCGACTTGTTCGCGATCAGACCGTGCGTCGCGACGTCCCAGAAGGCGGTGGAGCCGCCGTTGCCGAGGACGACCTCGTAGCCCTCGGGGAGCTGGAAGAGGTCGCGCACGCCCTGCCGCACCTTGCCGACCAGGTTCTTGACCGGGGCCTGGCGGTGGGAGGTGCCGAGCAGGGAAGTACCGGTGGCGGCCAGCGCGTCGAGCGCCTCCGTACGCACCTTGGAGGGGCCCGCGCCGAAGCGTCCGTCGGCGGGCTTGAGGTCAGCGGGGATCTCGATATCAGCCACGGGGGCAGCCTAAAGGGTCGCACGGGGGCCCGGCGGAGCGTCCAGCCGGTGAGATGACGGGCGGTCGGAGTGTGGACGCGTGAGGTGACCGGGGCCGCACCGGCGGTCACCGCCGGCTACGGGCGGTCCGCCGCGTAGAGGTCCCCGAGTGCCGCCGCGGCGTCGGCCAGCACCCGGCGGGCCTCGGGCGGGTCCAGCACCTCCAGGGAGTCGCCGAACTGGAGCAGTTGGCGGACGGCGGGGAGCACCGGGTAGCCGAGTTCCAGGATCGCCCAGCCGTCCCCGGCCCCGTCCGCAACGTCCGCCCTGTACTCCCCGGGTGTCCCGTGCTCCCCGTCCGCCGTCCGAGGCGGTCCGGTCAGCGCGCTGCCGAGGATCCGCACCGCGAGATCCAGCCGCTCCCGGCGGATCCGGGCGGTCACCCGGACCGGTGCCGGCCGCTCCTCCACCTGGCGTCGCAACTGCGCCCAGACCTCGGCCAGTTCCGCGCCCGGCCGCCGCCGCACCGGCGCGTCGGTGACGGTCGCGGACGCCACCCGGTCGGCCCGGAACAGCTGGGGCCGACCGCGCCGGTCGGCGACCAGGTACCAGGTCCCGGCCTTGGCGACCAGCCCGTAGGGATCGACGGTGTACGTGCGCAACCGGGTCTCGCCGCCGTGCCGGTAGCGGATCCGCAGCCGCTGGTCGGTGAAGACGGCGGTCTGCAACTCGTCCAGGTCCGCCGCCGGGCGGGGCCCGCCGAGCCAGCGGTCGGGGTCCACCAGGATCCGGCGGCCGGTCAGTTCGGCGGCCGGGCGGTGCGGGGCCGGCAGCGCCGCCATCACCTTGCGCAGCGCCGAGCCCAGTGCCTCGTCCAGGCCGAGCGCCTGGTGCGCGCCCTGCGCGGCCAGGATGAACAGCGCCCGGGCCTCGTCACCGGTCAGCCCCGTGACGTCGGTCCGGAAGCCGGGCAGCAGCGCGATCCCGCCGTGCCGGCCGCGCTCGGCGTAGACCGGCACCCCGGACGCCGACAGCGCTTCGACATCCCGGTAGACGGTGCGGGTGGAGACCTCCAGGCGCGCGGCCAGTTCGCTCGCCGGAACCCGGCCGCGGGTCTGGAGCAGCAGCAGGATCGAGAGCAGTCGGTCGGCCTTCACCCCCGGTTTATATCCCGCTCCTCGGCCACGTTCTCACTATGACGGCAATCTAAATATGACGGCAGGTGTCAAGTTATTGCCCGAGAGTGCGGCGCATGACGACGACCGACGCACTCGCCACCGCCCCGCTCGACCCGACCGCCCCGCTCGACCCGACCGCCCCGCTCGACCCGACCGGCTCGCCCGCCCCGCTCACCCCGCCCGCCCCGCTCACCCCGCCCGCCCCGGACGCCGTGGCGGACCTCGCGCGGCGGGTCGCCGGCCCCGTGTTCCGCCCCGGCGACGAGGGCTACGACGCCGAGCGGTCCGGCTTCCAGGCCGGCCACCGGCACCGCCCCGCCGTCATCGTCGGCGCGACCGACGCCGCCGACGTGGCCGCCGCGGTCGCCTTCGCCCGCGCCCGGCACCTGCCGGTCGCCGTCCAGGCCACCGGGCACGGCCTCTCCGCCGCCACCGACGGCGGACTGCTGATCAGCACCCGGCGGATGACCGACGTCACCGTGGACCCCGCGACGGCCACCGCCCGGGTCGCCGCGGGCGCCGTCTGGGGCCAGGTCGTCGAGGCCGCCGCCCCGCACGGGCTCGCCCCGCTCAACGGCTCCTCGCCCGGCGTCGGCGTGGTCTCGTACACCCTCGGGGGCGGCGTCGGGGTGCTGGCCCGCACCTACGGGTTCGCCGCCGACCACGTCCGGGCCGTCGACCTGGTCACCGCCGACGCGCGCCGGGTACGGGTGACCGCCGACCGCGACCCCGACCTCTTCTGGGGGCTGCTCGGCGGTGGGCACGGCCTCGGAGTGGTCACCGGCCTGGAGTTCGGGCTGGTGCCGGTGGCGCGGCTCTACGGCGGGCAACTCGTCTTCGGCGCCGAGCGGATCGACGACGCGCTGACCGCGTACCTGCGCTGGACCGGGACCGTGCCGGACACCCTGACCTCCTCGCTCGGCCTGATCGTCTACCCCGACCTGCCGCAGCTGCCAGCCGCGCTGCGCGGACGCCATCTCCTCCAGATCCGGATCGCGTTCACCGGCGGCGCCGAGGAGGGCGAGCGCCTGGTGGCGCCGCTGCGCGCGGTCGGCCCGACGGTCGGCGACGACCTGCGCGAGATGCCCTACGAGGAGTCCCACACCATCCACCGCGACCCCAGCGACCCGCACGCCTACAACGGCGACAACGTGCTGCTCGACGGGTTGGACGCGGCGGCGCTGCACCGGGTGGCGGCGCTGGCCGGGCCGGCCGCGCCGGTGATGGTGGTGACGCAGCTGAACCACCTGGGCGGCGCGCTCGCGACCGGCCCGAAGGGCGGCGCCGGCGCCGGCGCGGTCGGCCACCGGGACGCCCGGTTCGCGCTGCGGGTGCTGTCCCCGCTGGGCGACGCCGACCCCGAGGGCGACCTGGCGACCGTCCGGAAGGTGCACGCCGAGGTGTTGGCGGCCGTGGAGCCCTGGCGGCTCGGCCGCAACGTCAACTTCCTCCTCGGCGAGCAGCGCGGGCGGGCGGACGCCGCGGAGGTGGCCCGCAGCACCCACGGCGCGGCGGCCCGGGCCCGGCTGGCGGACCTCAAGGCCGCCCACGACCCGGAGAACGTCTTCCGCTTCCACCCGTACGAGGCGTGAGCCGTGCCGTACTCCGGCGGCCTCCTGCGCCCGGCCCGCTGCGGGTACGTCTTCCGGCCGTCCGTCCGGCCGTCGCCGACCGGCCCCCGCACGACTAGCTGAAGACGGCCGCCAGGACGATCAGCGCCACGAGGAGGGCGAGCGTCTCCCACCGGGCCGCGCGGCGCAGGGTGTCCAGCGAGGGCAGACCGCCGGACGAACGGTGCGGCTGCCAGGACGCGGCATCGTCCGACGCGTGGTGGGAGACGTGGTGGGCGGTGTGGTGGGAGCCGCCCCCGGAGGTGTCGTCGCTCATGCGTCCACGTTAACCGGCGACACCGTGAGCCACGTTGTCCACAGCCCTTGATCGACCCCCGCCCTTTCCGGGCACTCTGGACTCATGGCTGATCGCAGGGAGACGGACAAGCGGAACGACGACGGATCTGGTGCGGGCGGATCGGGCACCAGTGCATCGGGCACCGGCGGCGGGCGCGGGCGGGCGACCGACCGGGCGGCCGCCGACCGGGCGGACCTGGCGCGTGAACTGGCCGCGGTGGTGCGGGGCGAGGTCTCGGCCACCGCCGGGGACCGGGCGCTGATGACGATGGACGCGTCCAACTACCGGCGGGTCCCGGACGCGGTGGTCGCGCCCCGGGACGCCGAGGACGTCGCCGCGACCCTGCGGGTCTGCCGGGAGCGCGGTGTCCCGGTGGTGCCGCGCGGCGGCGGCACCAGCATCGCCGGGCAGGCCACCGGCACCGGCGTCGTCCTGGACTTCACCCGCCATATGCGCCGGATCGTCGCGCTGGACCCCGAGGCCCGCACGGCCGTCGTCCAGCCCGGCGTCGTCCTCGACGACCTCCGGGCCGCCGCCGCCCCGCACGGGCTGACCTTCGGCCCCGACCCCTCCACCCACAGCCGCTGCACCCTCGGCGGCATGATCGGCAACAACTCCTGCGGCTCGCACTCCGTCGCCTGGGGCACCACCGCCGACAACGTCCACACCCTGGACCTGCTCACCTACGGCGGCGAGGCGGTCCGGGCCGGCCGCGGCACCGACCCCGAGGGCCGCCCCACCGGCCTCCCGCCCCGCCTGCGCGACGGCGTCCAGGCCCTGGTGGGCCGGGAGTTGGCGCTGCTGCGCACCGGCTACCCCACCGGCCTCCCGCGCCGCATCTCCGGCTACGCACTGGACGCGCTGCTCCCCGAGGCGGGCACCGACCTGGCCCGCGCCCTCACCGGCAGCGAGGGCACCCTCGGCGTCGTCACCGAGGCCGCCGTCCGACTCGTCGAGACCCCCGCGGCCCGCGCCCTGGCCGTCCTGGCCTACCCCGACGAGAGCGCCGCCGCCGAGGCCGCGCACACCCTCCTCCCGGGCTCCGCATCCAAGGGCTTCGAATGGAGCGGAGGCGGAACGCAGTGGAGCCGTCCGCTGACCGTCGAGGGGATGGCCGCCGACCTGGTCGGCAAGGACGCCGCCGGGCTGCCCGACGGCGGCGCCTGGCTGTTCGTCGAGATGGGCGGGGCGAGCCGCGCCGAGGCCGCCGCCCGCGCCGAGGCGCTGTGCCGTGCCGCGACCGCGGACGGTGCCACCGGCCACGCCCTCGTCGCCGACCCGGCCGGCCAGCGCGCCCTCTGGCGGATCCGCGAGGACGCCTCCGGCACCGCGACCCGGATGCCCGACGGCACGGAGGCATGGCCCGGCTGGGAGGACTGCGCCGTCCCGCCCGCCCGACTCGGCCCGTATCTGCGGGACTTCCGCGCCCTGCTCGCCCAGCACGGCCTGCGCGGCACCCCCTACGGCCACTTCGGCGACGGCTGCATCCACGTCCGGATCGACTTCGACCTGCTCACCCCGCCCGGCATCCGCCGCTTCAGGGACTTCTCCACCGACCTGGCCGCCCTGGTGGTGGCGCACGGCGGGTCGCTCTCCGGCGAGCACGGCGACGGCCAGGCCCGCGCCGAACTCCTCCCCGCGATGTACGGCGACGAACTGGTCGGCCTCTTCGGCGCGTTCAAGGACCTCTGGGACCCGGCCGGGGGCCTCAACCCCGGCATGCTGGTCCGCCCCGCCCGCCTCGACGACAACCTCCGCTTCGCCCCGCTGCCGAAGGGCCCGGTCCCGGTGGAGTTCGGCTACCCGCACGATCACGGCGACTTCCCGGCCGCCGTCCGCCGCTGCGTCGGCGTCGCCAAGTGCCGTACCGAAAAGCTCGGTTCGGGATCGTCCGACGTCATGTGCCCGTCGTACCGCGCCACCGGCGAGGAGCGGCACTCCACCCGCGGACGCGCCCGGCTGCTGCACGAGATGCTCGCCGGCGAGGTGATCACCGACGGCTGGCGCTCCCCGGAGGTGCGCGACGCCCTCGACCTCTGCCTCTCCTGCAAGGGCTGCCGCAGCGACTGCCCCGTGGGGGTCGACATGGCCACCTACAAGGCGGAGTTCCTGCACCACCACTACGCGGGCCGGATCCGCCCCGCCGCCCACTACGCCATGGGCCGCCTGCCGCAGTGGCTGCGCGCCGCCGCCCCCGCGGCGCCGCTCCTCAACGCCCTCGCCCGCACCCCGCTCGCCGCGGTCGCCAAGCGGCTCGCCGGGATCGCGCCGGAGCGGGAGATCCCGGCGCTGGCGGGGGAGACGTTCCGGCGCTGGTGGTGGCGCCGGCGCGCCGCCGGGGGCGCGCCGACGGGCGGCCGGACCGTCGTCCTGTGGCCCGACACCTTCACCGACCACCTGTCCCCGGAGGTGGGCCGGGCCGCCGTCCGCGTCCTGGAGGCCGCCGGACTGCGGCCCCTGCTCCCGCCCACCGCGCCCCTGGCGAAGCGCCCGTCGCTCCCGCTGCCCCGCCGCCACCGCCCCGGCCTGTGCTGCGGCCTGACCTATGTCTCCACCGGCCAGCTCACCCGGGCCCGGGCCGTCATGCGCCGCACGGTCGAGGTGCTCGGCCCCCTGGTGCGCCCCGACCGCCCCCTGGTCGTCCTCGAACCGAGCTGTGCCGCGGCGCTCCGCACGGACCTGCCGGAACTCCTCTCCGACGACCCCCGGGCCGCCCGGCTCGCCGCCTCCGTCCGCACCTTCGCCGAGGTCCTGGAGGAACTGGCCCCCGACTGGACCCCGCCCCGCCTCGACCGCCCCGTCGCCGGCCAGACCCACTGCCACCAGCACGCGGTCCTCGGCGACGCCGCCGACCGCCGACTCCGCGAACGCGCCGGCCTGACCGGTGACTTGAGCGGTGGCTGCTGCGGCCTGGCTGGCAACTTCGGCTTCGAACGCGGCCACTACGACGTCTCCGTCGCCTGCGCGGAGGACCAACTCCTCCCCGCCGTGCGCAAGGCGCCCCCGCACACCGAGATCCTCGCGGACGGCTTCTCCTGCCGGACCCAACTCGCCCAACTGGGCGAGCGCCGGGGACGGCACCTGGCGGAGGTACTGGCGGAGGCCCTGGACGCGGAGGCCCTGGAGGCGGGGGAGCCGGGGAAGGGGGGTGCGGCCGGGGAGTGAGGTGGCCGCCCAGCCCCGCCTAGCCCATGACCTCGTGGGCCAGGGCGATCAGGTCCGGGATGCTCGGGTGGCCGGGGCCGGCGCGCCGGGCGAGGACGACGGGGACGGGCGGGGCGTCGGTGAGCGGGACGTAGGCCATCGCCGGGTGCGGGTGCATGCCGGCGGTGGCGGTGGTGGTGACACCCACCGCCCGGCCGCCGGTGATGGCGGCGATCCAGTCGTCGGTGTTGCCGATGGTGATCGTCGACGAGGGGCGGGCGTCGGCGGGCCAGAGGGCGAGGGTGGTGATGCCGGAGACCGTGTTGAGGGCGATGGTGCGGGTGGCGAGGTCGGCGAGCGAGAGGGCGGGGCGGGCGGCCAGGGGGTCGTCGGCGGGCAGGCCGACCACCCGGGGCTCGGTCGTCAGCTGCTCGGTGATCAGGCCGGGGGTGTCGATGTCGCCGCGGAGGAGGGCGGCGTCCACGTCCCCGCGGGCGAGGCCGGCCGTGCGGTCGTCGATGCGGAGGAGTTCCAGCGGTGTCTCCGGGTGCTCCTCGCGCCAGCGGCGCAGCAGGGTGGTGGTGTCCGCGCCGGCCGCCGACCAGGCGTGGCCCAGCCGGAGCGGCCAGCCGGAGCGCCGGCCGTAGGTCAGCGCGCGGTCGAAGGCGGCGACCGCGAGGGCGGCCTGGTCGCGGAAGGCGAGGCCGTCCGGGGTGAGGGCCAGGTGGTGGGTGGAGCGCTCGACGAGGCGGACGTCCAGGGCGTTCTCCAGCTGGCGGAGGGTGCGGGAGACGGCGGGCTGGGTGAGGTGCAGGCGTTCGGCGGCGCGGGTCACGCTGAGGGTGTCGGCGATGGCGAGGAAGCAGCGGAAATGACGCAGCTCGATGCTCATGCGTGCGGAGCATAACAACCGGCGAAAAGGCATTTCACGTGCGGGAACGCGGGTCGTAGCGTGGTGGTGTGAATGCTTCCCCCGTGCCGTTCGGGTCGTCCGCAGAGTCCTCGTCCGCAGCGTCCTCGTCCGCAGAGTCCTCCTCCGGAGCGTTCGACTCCGGGATACCCGGGCCCGTGCCGCCCTCGCCCGAGGTGTTGTCGGCCGAGGCCCGGGCCGCGGCCCACCGGCTGGGCGATACGGGTGCGGCGCGGGCGCGGGGCCGGCTGGTGTCGGTGGGGCTGGTCATCGGCGGGATCGTCTCGCTGCAGTTCGGGTCGTCGGTCGCGGTGCTGCTGTTCCCGCGGGCCGGCGCGCTGGGTGTCGTCACGCTGCGGCTGGTCGTGGCGGCGCTGGTGCTGCTCGTCGCCTGCCGGCCGAAGGTGCGGGGCTACGGGCGGGCGGACTGGGCCACGGTCGTCGCCTTCGGTGTGGCGCTGGCCGGGATGAATTCGCTCTTCTACCAGGCGATCGACCGGATTCCGCTGGGGGCCGCGGTCACCCTGGAGTTCCTCGGACCGCTGATCCTGTCGGTGGCGACGTCGCGGCGGCTGCTGAGCGTGGTGTGGGCGGCGCTGGCGCTGGGCGGTGTGGTGCTGCTGGGGCGCGCGGGCTTCGACGGGCTGAACTTCGCCGGGGCCGGATGCGCGCTGGCCGCCGGTGGGCTGTGGGCCGCCTACATCCTGCTGTCGGCACGGACCGGGCAGCGGTTCCCGCAGGCGGACGGGCTGGCGTTGGCGATGACGGTGGCGGCGGTGCTGAGCCTGCCGCTCGGGGCGCTCACCGCCGGGACGGCGCTGCTCGACCCGGTGACGGTGGGGCTCGGCGCGGCCGTGGCGCTGATGTCGTCGGTGCTGCCGTACACGCTGGAGCTGCTGGCGCTGCGGAAGCTGCCCGCCTCGGGGTTCGCGGTGATGATGAGCCTGGAGCCGGCCGCGGCGGCCACGGCCGGGTTCCTGGTGCTGGGGCAGGCGCTGGGGTGGGTCGAGTTGGTCGCCATCGGTCTGGTGGTGGTGGCCAGCGCGGGGGCGGTGCTGAGCGGGGCGCGTCGCTGAGTCCTTTTCAGGCTTCCCACGTTGTCGGCTTCCCGAAGCCCTTGACGGGTACTTCTGTGACGGGCCTGAGAGAGCCCCGTCCGGAGCCAGCCCGGACGGGACGAGGTAACGCGTTCAGCAGGTCCGGATCACGTCGTCCGGGATCAGTCCCGCGCCGAGCCGTACGGATTGATCGGGACAGGCGTAGACGGCCACTCTTGCGGCTGATCACGGTGCCCCAGCGAGGCACATACGTGCGGGACCCGAGCTCTGAGGATTGATCACAAGGACAGCACGCAGTTCCGTCCGCGCACGCCACGGGGGTGCACGGACGGGACCTTCGGTCACCGCATCCAGGCCGGCTCCAGCGCCCGAACCTCAGAGCAGTACGCGCTCACGATCTTGAAGAACGCTTCAGGGTCGCGATCGACCATCTCTGACAGTTCGCAGTACAGCTTGTATGCCTCCTCCGGCATCTCGTACGGGCAAGTGCCCAAGCTGCACCGCCACCACACCCCCGTAGTGCTGACAAGACGACTGCCGCATCGGGGGCATGGCTGGTCTACGCAGGCTTGCTGGTCCCGCACGGGTAGCAAATCCACCAACCGTCCTGGTTCGGAGTCATCTCCTGCCCGCACCGCACGCTACCCGCGTTTCGTACAGGTCCCTGTTGCACTCCCTTACGCCCCCTCATGACGTGCCCTCCGGACGTTCCGGAGCATCACCGCTCGCCGACCGCAACGCTTCGACGTACTCGGCCACCCCACGCTGCATCTCCGCGAGTTCTTCCTCGGTCAGCGCATCGACCCACGCGGTACGGGCCTTGAGGGCATCGCGCACGGCATCGAGCTGTCGGTACGACTCCCGATACCTGACGTGCCGGTTCCACGCTTGCCCTATCCGGTCGCGCCACTGCGTCCAGGCTGTCATCGCGCCGCCTTCGGGTGCGGATGACGACGCATCTCGATGTTGCAGTCGATCACCTTCGACTCGTTCCCGGCAGCACGGGCCGCTGCCCGCTGCTTCGCCAGAGCGCCGCACACGTCGCATCCGGCCACGGGTTCAGGCTGCGGCAACGGAAACGAGTACCTCAGGTGTACCGGGCCACTCAGGCTCGGCATCAGCACCCCACCTCGACCCCGTGAATCCGACGCGGCCCCGCATCGACGCCGTACGTCGAGAGCCACGGGGCCCGGCACCGCCCCCGTTGCAACCGGCGCTCCCGGCGCTCCCGTGGGGACAGGACATACGGACGGATCAGGGCCACGTCCTCACCCCGCAGCAACCGCCGTTCGACGGGGACGCGGGGGAGGGCGACGGTCGGGATGTCCGGACACTCGGGCATGGGCGGTGCGTCGCCCGCACGATGCCGGCCCCGTGCGGGCGGTAACACCCGCAGCAGCGATGCGAAGATCCGGGCGCTATGTTTGCGCATGTCGTCAACCTCCAGAGGGTTGGTGGCCATGCCCCGGGACCGTGCGGACGGTCGCCGGGGTGTTCCGTATCTGCCGCCCCACGTCTGGTGTGGGGTGACGCTTTGACGGGCGAACTGTGCTCGCTCTAGGCAACTGGCCCGCCACACGCAGCGGTACCGTGGCAACAGGAGTGGTTTTAAAGAGCTTTAAGAGCAGACCAGTCCGAGGAGTTGAGCGCACGTGGGTACGCCCGAACCGAACAGAGGTCTTGAGCGGCTGCACCGCGAGACGGGCTGGACGCTCCGGCAGTTCGCACAGGAGGTCAACCGCATTGGCACCGAACGGCGAACTCCCGTGAAGTACCGGGAGCCGTCCGTTCATCAATGGCTCAAGGGCCATATGCCAAGGGAGGGCACCCGATCGCTGGTCTTGGAAGCCTTGGCCCGCAAGCTTGGTCGCCCAGTCACGCACCATGAGGCGGGGTTCCCACCGCCTCCCGATCACTCGCACGCCCGTCCGGGTGCCGTGGAGGGGCTTGTCGACCTCGGCAGGGGAGACATGGACCCTTCACGCCGCAGTGTCATTGAGGCCGGGCTGTTCTCCGTCGCCCTCAACGTGCCTGGTTGGTCTGACGTGGTCGGCCGAATGGAAGCCGTCCAGACGGGCCAGGTGCAGCGCGTAGGGATGCCGGAAGTCGAAATGGTCATCGCGATGACCGAGCGACTTTCCGACCTCGACGATCAGTTCGGCGGTCGCCATGCTCGGCCGATGGCTGCGGCGTTCCTCGTGAATACGGTCACCCCGTATCTCAGGGCCGATGCCCCGGACCCGGTGCGTAAGGCGATGATGTCGGCCGCATCCGACTTGTGCTACCTCACCGGGTACATGGCGGTGGACGAGGGGGTTCACGGGCTGGCCCAGCAGTACTACGTGAAGGCGCTGGAACTTGCCGGTGCGTCCGAGGACCACTTGACGTACTGCACCACGCTGCGGGGCATGAGTGTTCAGGCGGTGGACCTCGGACACGGGCGACAGGCCATGCGACTTGCCGACGCCGCCGCGTCCGCATCACCGAACGCCGGCCCGAGAATGCGTGCCTTCCTCGCTGGCCAACAGGCCCACGCGTCAGCGCAAATCGGCGACAGCAAAAGCGCCTTGACGTACATGCGCGAAGCTGAGGCGGCCATGGAAAAGGCGGAGTCCCGGGCAAAGGCGTTCGGTTCGTACGACCCGTCGTCGCTGCTGTACCACGTGAGTCAGGTGCGGTATGAACTCGGCGACACGGCCGGATCGATCAGTGCATTGGAGCAGTCGGACCGGCAACGGCATGGTGTATATCGACGCGCACGCGTCCGGCACCGGTGCACTCTGGCCGAGCGTCAGCTGGAACTGGGACACCTTGAAGCCGCCTGCGAGACCTGGAATCTCGCTCTCGACGACTACCCGAGCGTTCAGTCCGGCCGTGCGGACGATCGCGTTCGATCCATGTACACGCGAATTCGTCCCCACCTCAAAAACCATGCCGCACGGGAACTCTACGAGCGGGCGCGATCGGTTACCCCCTCTTCTTGGCTCGCCTGACGACGCAACGGCCACCCCCGTCACGGAGGTGGCCGTTCGCATGGTCGACGCGGGTGGGGGATCAGCGGCCGGCGTGGATGACCTTCTTGCCGTTCTGGTCGAGGGGGACCGGGATCGACTGGGGCGCGCTGCGCTTCGTGCGGCCGTCGAGGTCCTTCTGCACCACGTTCACGTTGACGGACACGCCCTGGCCCCCGCCGAACTTGCCGCTCGCGAAGGCGTCCACGCCGCCGCCGGTGATCTCGTAGCCGGAGGTGTCGATGATGGCGTGGGCGCGGCAGTCGCGGAAGACCTCCTCGATGGGGACGAACCAGAGCCAGTGGCGGTCCCCGTCGTGGTTGAGATCGACCTTGTCGTTGAACCAGATCGCCACGGCGCCCGTCATGCTGACGGTGGCCGTCCAGTTGATGTCGTACTTCTGGGTGCCGATGACGAGGGACGCCTCGATCGCCGACTTGGCCGGGATCTTGATCGGGAGGTCGACGCCCCAGTTCTGGATCTCCTTGTGGGCGTACTCCTGGGTGGAGGAGAGGTTGGTCTCGATGGAGGTGGTCTCGGAGACCTTGGCGACGGCCGGGATCTCGGCCGAGACCTCCATGGAGATGCCGATCTTCAGTGACTCGGTCACGGAGATGCGCAGGTCCTGCTCGGTCGTCTTGGTCTGCTTGTAGGTGACCTGCTGCTCGACCGAGGAGCCGTTGCGGTAGTTGGTGGTGACGGAGCTGACCTGACCCGGTATGGGCGTGGGGGCGCTGGGGTCGTAGGTGATGCCGCGGTATTCCGTGCCGACCTGGTACTTGTGGTAGTCGCCCAGTTCGCCGCGCTTTCCGTAGTCCGTGGACGCGGTGAAGCGGCAGCCGTTGGAGGCGGGGAACCGTTCCCGGGCCATCCACTTCCCCCACTCGTCGGTGATGTCCTGGAGCGAGCGGGCGGCCGCCTTGCGCTGCGGGGCGTTCGGCCTGCCGGGCGCCGCGAGCGCGGTGCCGGCGGTCGAGAGGGTGACGGGGACGGCCGCCGCGAGGCCGGCGACGGGTACGGCGGCGAGGAGGCGCCGTCGGGAGACATGGCTCATGAGGGTCCCAATCCGAGGGGGCGGAACGAGGGAATCGTCTTGGGAAGCCATGCAATCGGTGATCTTCCGCCGCACATAGGGACTTTGGTCCTGAGTCGTGGCGTTGCCGGGCAACCGGGGTATGCGCAGGTCGGGTCGTCTGCCCGTGGCTTCCGCGCCGGGCCGGGCACCGTGGCGCGGCATGGCAAGAAATCATGCATGCGTGCTTGATTGTTTCCCGGTGCGCTGCCACCCTCGGTTCTCGCATCACCGCAGCTGTCAACGTGCCCTGTCCGTAAGGGACATGGGCGTCCGGCGTGGATGAGGAGAGCGCGCGATGGCCGATCCGCGGGAGGTTCGGGAGGTTCGGGAGGTCCTGGCGGACCTACGGGCCGAGGGTGAGGAAGTCGACGGACTGGTGGCGGGGCTGCCGGAAGCGGAGTGGGGGCGGGCGACCCCGGCCGCCGGATGGAGCATCGCGCACCAGATCGCACACCTGCTGTGGACGGACGAGCGGGCCGTGCAGTCCGCGGTCGATCCCGAGGGGTTCGGGCGGGAGGTGGCGGCGGCGCTCGCCTCGCCGGAGACGTTCGTGGACGAGGGGGCCGAGCGCGGGGCCCGGCTGGCCCCCGCCGAGCTGCTGGCGCGGTGGCGGGCGAGCCGGGCCGAGCTGCTGGAGGTGCTGGCGGCGCAGTCCCCGGGCGCGAAGCTGCCCTGGTACGGGCCGCCGATGAGTGTGGCGTCGGTGGCCACCGGGCGGCTGATGGAGACCTGGGCGCACGGGCAGGACGTGGCGGACGCGCTGGGGGCGCGGCGGGTGCCGACCGCGCGGCTGCGGCACGTCGCCCGGATCGGGGTGCGGGCCAGGGACTACGCGTACACGGTGCACGGGCTGACGCCGCCGGCGGAGGAGTTCCGGGTCGAGCTGGTCGGGCCCGGGGGCGAGGAGTGGGCGTTCGGGCCGGCGGGGGCCGCGCAGCGGGTGAGCGGGACGGCGTGGGACTTCTGCCTGTTGGTGACGCAGCGGGCGCATCCGGACGATGTCTCCCTGGTGGCGGTGGGGGCGGACGCCGAGCGGTGGTTGGGCATCGCGCAGTCCTTCGCGGGGCCGGCGGGGGCCGGGCGGGCGCCGGGCGAGGTGCGGCGATGACGGCGCGGGGGAGCGCCGCGCCGCTGCGGATCGGGAATGCCTCGGGGTTCTACGGCGACCGGTTCGAGGCCGTGCGGGAGATGCTGACCGGCGGGCCGCTGGACGTGCTGACCGGGGACTACCTCGCCGAGCTGACGATGCTGATCCTGGGGCGGGACCGGCTGAAGGACCCGCGGCTGGGATACGCCAAGACCTTCCTGCGGCAGCTGGAGGAGGGGCTGGGGCTCGCCGTCGAGCACGGCGTGAAGATCGTGACGAATGCGGGCGGGCTCCATCCGGCGGGACTGGCCGATGCGGTACGGGAGTTGAGCGCACGGGTCGGCGTCCCGGTGCGGGTCGCGCACGTCGAGGGCGACGACCTGGTGGGGCGCGGCTGGGGCGAGGGCGTGCTCACCGCCAACGCCTACCTGGGCGGCGCGGGGATCGCGGCGTGCCTGCGGGGCGGGGCGGACGTCGTGGTCACCGGTCGGGTGGCGGACGCGGCGCTGGTCAGCGGGCCGGCCGCGGCGCACTTCGGCTGGGCGGCGGACGACCACGACCGGTTGGCGGGAGCGGTGGTCGCGGGGCACGTGCTGGAGTGCGGGACGCAGGCGACGGGCGGGAACTACGCGTTCTTCGGCGAGTTGGGTGACGTGCGGCGGCCCGGGTTCCCGCTGGCCGAGATCCACTCCGACGGCAGCGCCGTGATCACCAAGCACCCGGGGACCGGGGGCGCGGTCACGACGGGGACGGTGACCGCCCAGCTGCTCTACGAGACGGCGGGGGCGCGCTACCCGGGGCCGGACGTGACGGCGCGGCTGGACACCGTACGGCTGACGGAGGACGGACCGGACCGGGTGCGGATCGAGGGGGTGCGGGGCGAGGCGCCACCGGCGACGTTGAAGGTCGGGCTGACCCGGATGGGCGGCTGGCGCAACGAGGTGGTGTTCGTGCTCACCGGACTGGACATCGAGGCCAAGGCGCGGCTGGTGCGCGGGCAGTTGGAGGAGGCGCTGGAGCGCGCCGGGCGCCGTCCGAGGGAGGTGAGCTGGTCGCTGGCGCGGACCGACCACGGGGACGCCGGGGTGCAGGAGGAGGCGAGTGCGCTGCTGCGGCTGGTGGTGCGCGATCCGGACGCCGAGGCCGTGGGGCGGGCCGTGAGCGGGGCGGCGATCGAGCTGGCGCTGGCCAGTTACCCGGGCTTCCATGTGACGGCGCCGCCGGGCAAGGGCGCCCCGTACGGGGTGTTCGAGGCGGCGTATGCGGCGGCCGAGGACGTGCGGCAGGTGGCGGTGCTGCCGGACGGGGAGCGGGTGCGGATCCCGCCCGCGCCGGGGGCGGCGGGCGAGCCGGCCGCCGTGCCCGCGGAGCTGCCGGAGCCGTTGCCGGCGGGGCCGACCCGGCGGGCGCCCCTGGGGCTCGTCGCCGGGGCCCGCAGCGGCGACAAGGGCGGGTCGGCGAACGTCGGGGTGTGGGTCCGGACGGACCGGGCGTGGCGATGGCTCGCGCACGAGCTGACGGTGTCGAGATTCCGTCAACTCATGCCGGAGACCGAGAAGTTGACGGTGTGTCGAGAGGACCTGCCCAATCTGCGGGCGCTGAACTTCACGGTGGACGGACTGCTCGGCGAGGGCGTCGCCTCGCAGGCCCGGTTCGATCCGCAGGCCAAGGCGCTGGGGGAGTGGCTGCGCTCCCGCCATGTGGAGATACCGGAGGTGTTGCTTTGACCGTCCTGGGGAGCGCGCTGGATCCGTCCGGTGCCGAGTACGCCGAGCGGCGGGCGGCGATGCTGGAGAAGTTGGGGGAGCTGGCCGGCGAGCACGCCAAGGCGCTCGCCGGCGGCGGGGAGAAGTACGTCGCCCGGCACCGTGAGCGGGGCAAGCTGCTGGCCCGGGAGCGGATCGAGCTGCTGCTGGACCCCGATACGCCGTTCCTGGAGCTGTCGCCGCTCGCCGGGTGGGGCAGCGACTACGCGGTGGGGGCCTCGCTGGTCACCGGGATCGGGGTGATCGAGGGCGTGGAGTGCCTGATCACCGCGAACGATCCGACCGTGCGGGGCGGGGCGAGCAATCCGTGGACGCTCAAGAAGGCGCTGCGGGCCAATGAGATCGCGTTCGCCGATCGGCTGCCGGTGGTCAGCCTGGTGGAGTCGGGCGGGGCCGACCTGCCGAGCCAGAAGGAGATCTTCATCCCCGGCGGGGCGCTCTTCAAGGACCTGACGCGACTGTCCGCCGCGGGCATTCCGACGGTGGCGGTGGTCTTCGGGAACTCGACGGCCGGGGGCGCGTACGTCCCCGGGATGTCGGACCACGTGATCATGGTGAAGGAGCGGGCCAAGGTCTTCCTCGGCGGGCCGCCGCTGGTGAAGATGGCGACCGGCGAGGAGAGCGACGACGAGTCGCTGGGCGGGGCCGAGATGCACGCCCGGACCTCGGGGCTCGCGGACTACTTCGCGGTCGACGAACCGGACGCGCTGCGACAGGCGCGCCGGGTGGTGGCCCGGCTCAACTGGCGCAAGGCGCACCCCGATCCGGGCCCGGCCGCGCCGCCGAAGTACGACCAGGAGGAGCTGCTGGGGATCGTTCCGGGCGATCTCAAGGCGCCGTTCGATCCGCGCGAGGTGATCGCCCGGATCGTCGACGGGTCGGACTTCGACGAGTTCAAGCCGCTGTACGGGTCGAGCTTGGCGACGGGGTGGGCGGAGCTGCACGGCTATCCGGTCGGCATCCTCGCCAACGCGCAGGGCGTGCTGTTCAGCGCGGAGAGCCAGAAGGCCGCACAGTTCATCCAGTTGGCCAACCAGCGGGACATCCCGTTGATCTTCCTGCACAACACCACCGGCTACATGGTCGGCAAGGAGTACGAACAGGGCGGCATCATCAAGCACGGCGCGATGATGATCAACGCGGTGTCGAACTCGCGGGTGCCGCACCTCTCGGTGCTGATGGGCGCGTCGTACGGGGCCGGGCACTACGGGATGTGCGGCCGGGCCTACGACCCGCGGTTCCTGTTCGCCTGGCCGAGCGCCAAGTCGGCGGTGATGGGGCCGCAGCAGCTCGCCGGGGTGCTCTCCATCGTGGCGCGGGCCTCCGCCGCCGCGAAGGGGCAGCCGTACGACGCGGCGGGCGACGCGGCGCTGCGCGCCATGGTGGAGCAGCAGATCGAGGCCGAGTCGCTGCCGATGTTCCTGTCCGGGCGGCTGTACGACGACGGCGTCATCGACCCGCGCGACACCCGAACCGTCCTCGGCCTGTGCCTGTCCGCCGTCCACACCGCGCCGGTCGAGGGCGCGCGGGGCGGTTTCGGCGTCTTCCGGATGTGAGGGGTGAGGTTCCTGTGACAACGATCGATTCCGGGGCCGCGACCACGGCCGAGGGCGGGGAGGACTTCGTGGAGATCCGTTCGGTGCTCGTCGCCAACCGCGGCGAGATCGCCCGCCGCATCTTCCGCACCTGCCGCGAACTGGGCGTCGCCACCGTGGCGGTGTACTCCGACGCGGACGCCGAGGCCGCGCACGTACGGGAGGCGGACGTCGCGGTCCGGCTGCCCGGCGAGGCGCCCGCGCAGACCTATCTGCGCGGCGAGCTGATCGTGAAGGCGGCGCTGGCGGCCGGGGCGGACGCGGTCCACCCGGGGTACGGGTTCCTCTCCGAGAGCGGCGCGTTCGCCGCCGCGGTGGCGAACGCGGGACTGGTGTGGATCGGGCCGCCGCCGGCCGCCATCGCGGCGATGGCCTCCAAGACCCGCGCCAAGGAGCTGATGGCGGCGGCCGGGGTGCCGCTGCTGGCGCCGGTCGATCCGGCCGCGGCCACCGCAGGGGACCTTCCGCTGCTGGTGAAGGCGGCGGCCGGCGGGGGCGGGCGCGGCATGCGCGTCGTCCGCGAACTGACGTCGCTGGACGGCGAGTTGGCGTCGGCCCGGGCCGAGGCGATCGCCGCGTTCGGGGACGGCGAGGTGTTCGTCGAGCCGTACGTCGAGGGCGGGCGGCACGTCGAGGTGCAGGTCCTCGCCGACGCCCACGGCAACGTCTGGACGCTCGGCACCCGCGACTGCTCCCTCCAGCGGCGCCACCAGAAGGTCATCGAGGAGGCCCCGGCGCCCGGCCTGCCCGAGGCGCTCCGGGACACCCTGCACCGGGCCGCCGCGCAGGCCGCGCGGGCCATCGACTACCGGGGCGCGGGCACCGTCGAGTTCCTGGTGTCTCCCGCCGCCCCCGGCGAGGGGGCCGCCGCCTCCGGCCGGGCGTACTTCCTGGAGATGAACACCCGCCTCCAGGTGGAGCACCCGGTCACCGAGGAGATCTACCGGATCGACCTGGTGGCCCTGCAGATCGCCGTCGCCGAGGGCCGGCCGCTGCCGGCCGCGCTGCCCGCGCCGCACGGCCATGCCGTCGAGGCCCGGCTCTACGCGGAGGACCCCGCGGCCGACTGGCAGCCGCAGACCGGCACCGTGCACCGGATCGCCGTACCGGACGGCGTCCGGCTGGACTCCGGCGTGACCGACGGCGACACCGTCAGCGTCCACTACGACCCGATGCTGGCCAAGGTGATCGCCTGGGCGCCCACCCGCGCCGAGGCCGTGCGCAAGCTGGCCGGCGCCCTGGAACGGGCCCGCGTCCACGGCCCGGTCACCAACCGCGAGCTGCTGGTCCGCTCGCTGCGGCATCCGGAGTTCGCCGCCGCCACCGGGCTGGACACCGGGTTCTACGACCGCAACCTCGGCGCCCTGACCGCGGCGGAGGCCACCGGGGACGGGCTGTGCGCGCTGGCCGCCGCGCTCGCCGACGCCCACGGCCGCTCCCGCTTCGGGGGCTTCCGCAACGTCCCCGCCGGCCCGCAGGTCAAGAGCTTCGCCCGCGCGGGCACCACGCACGAGGTGCGCTACCGGCTCGGGCGCGAGGGACTGGACGCCGCGGACTTCCCCGGCGTCCGACTGGTCGCCCTGGCCGCGGACGAGGTGGTGCTGGACGTCGACGGGCTGCGGCGGACGTTCGCGGTCGCCCGCTACGGCGACCAGGTCCACGTCGACTCGCCCCTGGGCGCCCGCACCCTCACCGCGCTGCCCCGTTTTCCCGACCCCGCCGCCCGTACGGAGCCCGGTTCGCTGCTCGCCCCGATGCCCGGCACGGTCGTCCGGATCGCGGACGGGCTGGCCGAGGGCGACCGTGTCGAGGCCGGCCAGCCGCTGCTGTGGCTGGAGGCCATGAAGATGGAGCACAAGATCACCGCACCGGCGGCCGGCACCCTGACCGCTCTCCCCGCCCGCACGGGCCAGCAGGTCGAGGTGGGCACCCTGCTCGCCGTCGTCGCCGACTGACGCCCGGGCGCACCCGGCGCACCCGGCGCACCCGCCCCACCCGTTACCCGCAGGCACTCACTCACCGCCCCAGGAGCCGTCATGAGCAACGCCCTGAGCAACCCCGTGATCGAGTCCGAGGAACACCGCGCCCTGCGCGCCGCCGTCGCCGCCCTCGCCAAGCGCTACGGCCGGGAGTACTTCGCCACCGTCGTCGCCGAGGGCCGGCACACCGACGAGCTGTGGCAGGAGGCCGCCAAGGCCGGCTACCTCGGCGTGAACCTGCCCGAGGAGTACGGCGGCGGAGGCGCCGGCATCACCGAACTCTCCCTGGTCCTGGAGGAGTTGGGGGCAGCCGGCTGCCCGCTGCTGATGCTGGTGGTCTCGCCGGCGATCTGCGGCACGGTCATCGCCCGCTTCGGCACCGAGGAGCAGAAGCGCACCTGGCTGCCCGGACTGGCCGACGGCAGCCGCAAGATGGCCTTCGGCATCACCGAGCCGGACGCCGGATCCAACTCGCACCGCATCACCACCACCGCCCGCAAGGACGGCGGAGACTGGGTCCTCAACGGGCGGAAGATCTTCGTCTCCGGTGTGGACATCGCCGACGCGACACTGATCGTCGGCCGCACCGAGGACGCCCGCACCGGGAAGCTCAAGCCCTGCCTGTTCATCGTCCCGCGCGAGACCCCCGGCTTCGGCCGCAGCCCGGTCCCGATGGAACTGGCCGCGCCGGAGAAGCAGTTCGAGCTGACCCTGGACGACGTGCGGCTGCCCGCCGACGCCCTGGTGGGCGAAGAAGACGCCGGACTGCTCCAACTGTTCGCCGGCCTCAACCCGGAACGCATCATGACCGCCGCGTTCGCCCTCGGCATGGGCCGCTACGCGCTGGCCAGGGCCGTGGACTACGCCCGCACCCGGCAGGTCTGGAAGGAGCCGATCGGCGCCCACCAGGCCCTCGCCCACCCGCTCGCCCAGTGCCACATCGAACTGGAACTGGCCGCGCTGATGATGCGGAAGGCGGCGCTGCTCTACGACGCGGGCGACGACATGGCCGCCGGCGAGGCCGCCAACATGGCCAAGTACGCGGCGGCCGAGGCTGCGGTGCACACCGTCGACCAGGCCGTGCACACCCTGGGCGGCAACGGCCTCACCCGGGAATACGGGCTGGCGTCCCTGGTCACCGCCGCCCGGGTGGCGCGGATCGCCCCGGTCAGCCGGGAGATGATCCTCAACTTCGTCTCGCACCAGTCCCTGGGGCTGCCCAAGTCGTACTGAGGAAACGGGCGGTGCGCCGGGCCCGGCTCCCACCGGCCCGGCGTACCACGGCCCGGAACACGGGAAGGAAGGTCCACGGCGGCCCGCCGCCGCACCCACCGCCGCACCAGGGAAGGACCCCATGGCGTCCCCGACGTCCCACGACTCCCACGACTCCCACGTCTTCCGCAGCGCGTACCCCGACGTCGCCCCCGTGGAGCTGCCGATCCACGAGGCCGTCCTCGGGCGGGCGGCCGAGCACGGCGCGCGCCCCGCCCTCGTCGACGCCCTCACCGGCACCACGCTCGACTACGCCCGCCTCGACCACCTCAGCCGCCGCCTGGCCGCCGCCCTGGCCGCCTCCGGGCTCCGCAAGGGCGACGTGCTGGCCCTGCACAGCCCCAACTCGGTCCTCTTCCCGGTGGTGTTCTACGCCGCGTCGCGCTGCGGGGCGGCGGTCACCACCGTCCACCCGCTCGCCACCGAGGCCGAGTTCGCCCGCCAGCTGGCCGACTCCCGGGCGTCCCGGATCGTCACCGTGGCGGCACTGCTGGACACCGCTCGGGCCGCCGCCCGACGGGCCGGCGGCATCACCGAGATCCTCCTGTGCGACCGCGCCGACGGCCACCGCTCCGTCCTCGACCTGACCGCCGAGGACCACCCCGACCCCGCCCCGGAGATCGACCCGGCGACCGACCTGGCCGCGCTCCCGTATTCCTCCGGCACCACCGGCGCCCCCAAGGGCGTGATGCTCACCCACCGCAACATCGCCACCAACCTCGCCCAACTGGCCCCGCTGATGGCCAACGGCCCCGGCGACCGCATCCTGGCCGTGCTCCCCTTCTTCCACATCTACGGGCTCACCGCCCTGATGAACGCCCCGCTGCGCAACGGCGCCACCGTCGTCGTCCTGCCCCGCTTCGACCTCCGCCAGTTCCTCACCGCCGTCGAGCGGCACCGCATCACCGAGATCTACACCGCACCCCCGATCGTGCTGGCACTCGCCAAACACCCGATGGTCGAGGAGTTCGACCTGTCCTCCCTCCGCCGCGTGCTGTGCGCCGCCGCGCCGCTGGACGCCGGCCTGGCCGCCGCCTGCGCCCGACGGCTCGGCCTGCCCGCCGTCCTCCAGGCATACGGGATGACCGAACTCTCCCCGGCCACCCATGTGGTGCCGCCCGACACCGCCGGCCCCGCGACGACGGCGCCACGCGCCGCAGGCCCTCCCCCGGGAGCGGTCGGCACCCTGCTGCCCAGTACGGAACTGCGGATCGTCTCCCTGGAGACGGGGCGGGACCTGGGACCGGGGGAGACCGGCGAGATCCTCATCCGGGGCCCGCAGGTGATGCGCGGCTACCTGGGACGCCCCGCCGAGACCGACGCGATGATCGACCCCGACGGCTGGCTGCACACCGGCGACATCGGGCGGACCGACGCCGCCGGCTGGCTCCATGTCGTCGACCGCGTCAAGGAGTTGATCAAATACAAGGGCTACCAGGTCGCCCCCGCCGACCTGGAGGCGCTGCTGCTCGCCCACGAGGCCGTCGCGGACGCGGCCGTCATCGGTGTCACCGACGACGACGGCAACGAGATCCCCAAGGCGTTCGTGGTCCGCCGGCAGGGGGCCGCGCTCACCGCGGACGAGGTCATCGCCTACGTTGCAGAACGAGTTGCCCCGTACAAGAAGGTGCGCCGCGTGGAATTCCTGGACAGCGTCCCGCGCGCCACCACCGGAAAGATCCTCCGGCGCGAACTCCGCGCCAGGGAAAGGAGTTCGACGGTCCGATGACGTACGTGGAGCGCGCCCACGAGCGCGGAATCACCACCCTCACCCTCAACTCCCCCCACAACCGCAACGCCCTCTCCACCCGCCTGGTCGCCGAACTGCACCAGGCCCTCGCGGACGCCGCCGCCGACGACGCCGTCCGGGCCGTGCTGCTCGCCCACACCGGCGGCACGTTCTGCGCCGGCGCGGACCTCTCCGAGGCCACCACCGGCGACGCCAAGGACGGCCCCCTGGAGCTCACCCGACTGCTGCGCGCCCTCGTGGAACTGCCCAAGCCGGTGGTCGCCCGGGTGACCGGCCACGTCCGCGCCGGCGGGCTCGGACTGCTCGGCGCCTGCGACCTCTCCGTCGCCGGCCCGCAGACCACCTTCGCGTTCACCGAGGCGCGGCTCGGCCTCGCCCCCGCCGTGATCTCGATGCCGCTGCTGCCCCGTATGGACGCCCGCGCCGCCGCCCGCTACTACCTCACCGGCGAGAAGTTCGGCCCCACCGAGGCGGCCCGGATCGGCCTGGTCACCCTCGCCGCCGACGACGTCGACGCGGGCCTGGCGCCCCTGTTGGACGGCCTGCGCAAGGGCTCCCCGCAGGGCCTGGCCGAGTCCAAGAAACTCGTCACGGCGCACGTCCTGGCCGCCTTCGACCGGGACACCGACGCGCTCGCCGCCCGGTCCGCCCGGCTCTTCGGCTCCGCCGAGGCCCGCGAGGGCATGACCGCCTTCCTGGAGCGACGGGACCCGGCATGGGTGCGCTGACCCCGGCCCGCGGCGCCAAGGAGCCCCAGCAGGAGCGCAGCCGCGCCACCCGGCTCAAGCTGCTGGAGGCCGCCGTCGCCTGCCTCGCCGAACGCGGCTGGACCGGCAGCACGGTCGCCGTCGTCGCCGAACGGGCGGGCGTCTCCCGCGGCGCCGCCCAGCACCACTTCCGCACCCGCGAGGACCTGTTCACCGCCGCCGTCGAGCACGTCGCGGAGAAGCGCCAGGGCGCGCTCAAGGCCCTGGCGCACGACCTCCCGCCGGCCGGCTCCATCGCCCGCACCTGGATGATCGTCGAGGAGGTGGTCGGCCTCTACACGGGCCCGCTGTTCCGGGCCGCGCTCCACCTGTGGGTGGCCGCCTCCGACGAGGAACAACTCCGCGACCGGGTCACCGCCCTGGAGGCCCGAGTGGGCCGCGAGGCGCACCGCACGACGGTGGCGCTGCTCGCCGCCGACGAGTCCGTCCCCGGCGTCCGGGAGACCGTCCAGGGCCTCCTGGACATGGCCCGCGGCCTCGGCCTCGCGAACCTGCTGACGGACGACTCGGCACGGCGGGACCGGGTCGTGGCCCAATGGGCCAAGAACATCGACGCGGTGCTGTCCGCCTGACGGCGGGGTGGTGCGGTGTCCGCCGTGCCCGCCTGACGGCGGGGTGGTGCGGTGTCCGCTGCGCGGGGCGGTTCCGCTGCGCGGGGCTGGTCGGGTGCGGTGCCGGGTCTGTGGGGTGGGGGATGTGCGGACTGCTGCGCTTTACGTCCGCACATCCCCCACCCCACAGACCCGTCCCCTCCCGTTGATGGGTGGATTCCGGACCGTAGGGGTGCGCCTTGGTGGGTCCCTGCCGGTGGTGCGTTGGTGGAGTGTGCTGACGGCCGTCACCGGACCACTCACGTCGGCCCCCACTCACCGTCTTCATGACCCTCAACGGGAGGTGACGGGCCGGAGGGGGTGGTGTGCAGGACGTAAAGCGCAGCAGTCCTGCACACCACCCCCTCCGGCCCGTCACCGCACCCAACAGCCCCGCGCAGCGGAACCGCCCCGCGCAGCGGAACCGCCCCGCGCAGCGGAACCGCCCCGCGCAGCGGCTCGGCCCCGCGCAGCGGAACAACATCCGCCGTCAGGCGGCCCGGCGCCGCAGGCGCAAAAGCGAGCAACCCCCACGGCGGGACCGCCGACAACGTGGGAAGCCAGCCAAGCGCAGCGCTCAGCGTTGGGCGATGTCCTCATAGCCCGCGATCGACTGCGGGCTCCGCGCCGCCGGGCCCACGTATCGGGCGGACGGGCGGACCAGGCGTCCCGTCCGCTTCTGCTCCAGGACGTGGGCGCTCCAGCCCGCCGTGCGGGCGCAGGTGAACATGGAGGTGAACATGTGCGCCGGGACCTCCGCGAAGTCCAGGACGATGGCCGCCCAGAACTCCACGTTGGTGGCCAGCACCCGGTCGGGGCGGCGGTTGTGCAACTCCTCCAGGGCGGCCTTCTCCAGGGCCTCGGCGACTTCGAAGCGCGGGGCGCCCAGTTCCTTGGCGGTCCGTCGCAGCACCCGCGCCCGCGGGTCCTCGGCGCGGTAGACGCGGTGGCCGAAGCCCATCAGCCGCTCGCCGCGGTCCAGCGCCTGTCGGACGTAGGCGCCGGCGTCACCGGTCCGCTCGATCTCCTCGATCATGCCGAGGACGCGGGAGGGCGCGCCGCCGTGCAGCGGGCCGGACATGGCGCCGACGGCGCCGGACAGCGCCGCCGCCACGTCCGCGCCTGTCGAGGCGATGACCCGGGCGGTGAAGGTCGAGGCGTTCATGCCGTGCTCGGCGGCCGAGGTCCAGTAGGCGTCGACGGCCTTGACGTGCTTGGGGTCGGGCTCCCCGCGCCAGCGCTTCATGAAGCGCTCCACGACGGTCTCCGCCTTGTCGATCTCCTTCTGCGGCACCATCGGCAGGCCCTGGCCGCGCGCCGACTGGGCGACGTAGGACAGCGCCATCACGGCGGCCCGGGCGAGGTTGTCGCGGGCGGTCTGCTCGTCGATGTCGAGCAGTGGTTTCAGGCCCCATACGGGCGCCAACATGGCGAGCGCGGACTGTACATCGACCCGGATGTCACCCGAGTGCACCGGGATCGGGAAGGGCTCGGCGGGCGGCAGCCCCGGCTTGAACGCCCCGTCGACCAGCAGCCCCCAGACGTTCTCGAAGGACACGTGCCCGACGAGGTCCTCGATGTCCACCCCGCGGTAGCGGAGCGCGCCGCCCTCCTTATCGGGTTCGGCGATCTCCGTCTCGAACGCGACGACTCCCTCAAGCCCGGGAACGAAGTCGGACATCAGGCGGCTCCTCAAGATGGGGACGGCAACCGGTGACCGGCTGCCGTGCGGTCGAGTCAGGTGCGGTGCCGGTGCGGCTACGCGGCTGCGCCGGGCAGCTCGCGGTCCGTACCGGTCACCCCGGTGATGCCCCGCCGGGGCAGGGGCCACGCGACGGTTCCGCCCGCGGGAGGTCGGTCCACGGACGCGGGCCGCCACGCATGCTGCCCGCGGCGGCCTGAAGACGGACACGATAACTCCCGGTGTCCGAGGGCCACAGTGGGCCGGGCCATGATTTTGGCGGGTTCATCAGCAGCGGGGAAGCGTGACATCCGGCACACTGGGCGATTTGCCGACGGGAGGGTTACGCCCGGGCGACGAGGGGCAGACTTCCAGCCCACCGGGCTGTCTGGCGCGGGGCGGATGCTGCAAGATGAGGCCGTGCATCCCGCCGACATGCCCTCCGCCGAAACCCCCGACCCCTCGTCCATGCGTGCGCACTACCGCGCCGAGGGAATCGCCGAGTCCGACCTCGCCGCGAGCCCCTACGACCAGTTCGGACGCTGGTTCAAGGACGCGGCGGTGGCCGGCCTGCACGAGCCGAACGCCATGGTCGTCTCGACGGCGGACGCCGCCGGCCGGCCCAGCTCAAGAACCGTGCTGCTCAAGGCATTCGACGAGCGCGGCTTCGTCTTCTTCACCAACTACACCAGCCGCAAGGGCCGCGAACTGGCCGAGAACCCGCACGTCTCCCTGCTGTTCCCCTGGCACCCGCTGGCCCGCCAGGTCATCGTGATCGGGACCGCCGAGCGCATCGGCCGGGACGAGACCGCCGCCTACTTCCGCACCCGCCCGCACGGCTCCCAACTGGGTGCCTGGGCCAGCGAGCAGTCCGCGCCGATCGCCTCCCGCGACGAACTGGAGCGTGCCTATGAGGAGTTGGCGGCCCGCTACCCGGAGGGCGAGCAGGTGCCGGCGCCCCCGCACTGGGGCGGCTACCGCGTCACCCCCGAGACGGTCGAGTTCTGGCAGGGCCGTCTGAACCGCCTCCACGACCGACTGCGGTACGTCCGCGAGGGCGATCCCGAGGCGGGCCAGTGGCGGGTGGAGCGCCTCGCGCCCTAGGGGCGCTGGTGCGGTCGGCGCCGGCCGCACACGCAGACGACCCGCGGGCTGTTTCCTCCGCGCTCGGTGGCGCGAAGGGCCGGTCGGACGAACCGGCAGCCCGCGGGTCGGGTGACTGCTGTGGGATTGGGCCGGCTGCGCATCTGCAGTATGCGCGGATCCGGCGCTGCACTTCGGTGGAGCGTCGGGCGCTAGCCCGCAGCCACCTCACGCGTCCGGTGCGAAATCATCTGCCGAACCACCTCCCTTCTCGTGTACCCCACACGTTAGGAACCCGCCCGGCGCCGCACAACCGGTTTTTTCCGGGGGCGGAACTTACCGGGCGGCGATTTCCGCGAATGGGGTGTGTCCCACGTCACGTTCCAGTTGAATGACCCCACGTGGAGCACGTGCGGCCGCGTTCGTAAGGGGTGCCAGTGACTGCCTCGTCAGCTTCTTCGGCCTCGTCGGCCTCGTCGTCGAGGCGGCCTGCCTCCGGCGGCTCGCCCGGCCCGGTGGACGGGCCCGGACAGGCGGCCTCCGGGCCCCCGCGGACCGGCGTGGACACCGAGCCCGACCGACCTCCGGACGCCGACGACTCCGGGCTGCTCGCCGCCCTCCTGGACGGCATGGACGCCGCCCTGATGGCCTTCGCCGCCGACGGCACGGTCACGCACTGGAACCACGAGGCCGCCCGCATCCTCGGCTGGACGCCACAGGAGGCGGTCGGCCGCCCCGGTCTGACGGGCTGGGCGGTCCGCGCGGAGGACGCCGAGGGCGTGCAGTCCGCGCTGGCCGCCGCGATGCGCGCCCCGGGCCGTCAGGTGCACGACTTCGCCCTGCTGGCCAAGGACGGCCACCGCGTCCTGGTCCGCACCCAGTCCTCCGCGGTGCACGCCGCCGACGGGCGGGTCGCCGGGGTCTACTGCGCCTTCAGCGAGTCGCACACCCAGCTCGACCTGGAACGGGCCGTGGCGCTGAGCGAGGCGCTCTTCGAGGACGCCACCTGGGGCGTGGTGCTGATCGACGCCGACCTGCGGCCCGCGGTCGTCAACGGACACGCCGCCCGCGCCTTCGGCAGGGGCCGTACCGCGCTGTTGGGCCGCCCGCTGGGCGATGTCCTGGCGCAGGGCGTCGAGGAGCTGGAGAACGCCTTCCAGCACGTCCTGGCCGAGGGCGCGCCGCCGGCGATCGCGGAGCTGTGGGTGACGCTGCGGGACGGCGAGTGCGAACTCCCGCGCCGGTGCTGGCGCAGCGGCTTCGTCCGACTGGCCTCGCCGCTGGCCGAGGAACCCGTCCCGCTCGGCGTGGCCTGGCTCTTCCAGGACGTCACCGAACTCAAGCGCACCGAGCAGGACGGCTCCCTGCTGCGCTTCCGGGCCCATCAACTGCACCGCGCGGGCCGGGCCGCCGCCGAGTGCCCGGACCCGGCCGAGGCCGCCGCGGTCCACCTCGACTTCGCGCTGGCGGGCTTCGCCGACCACGCCCTGGTCGATCTGGCCCGCACCCCGGCCCCGGCCCCGTACGGCGCGGTGGACGCGGACGCCGCATGGGACGCGGACCCGCCCGCCCCGGACGGCGGTCCGGGCGCCCCGGCCCGGGCGCCCCGACTGGTGCGGGCGCTGGCCTCCCCGGCGGGCGCGCCCGGCCCCTCGGAGGCCGTCCCGGCGGCCGGCATCCCGGTGGCCTACGTGGCGGGCCACCCGGCGCTCCAGGCGTACGCGCGGCGCGGCTCGGTGCGGGCCAGCGCCGGTCAGGACCCGGCCGAGGGCTGGGCGGCGGCCCGCAACTGGCCGGACGGCACGGTGCACGGGCTGTGCGTGGTGCTCCGCAGTCGGGGCCGCACCCTCGGGGTCGCCACCTTCCTGCGGATGCCCGCCCGCCGCCCCTTCGACCGCGCGGACGCCGACTACGCCGAGGAGGTCGCCGCCCGCATCGCCGCCGCGCTGGACCTCGCGGGGGCGGCGGGGGCGTGAGCGGGCCGGGGAGCGTCGGCGGGCGGGCGTTCGGCTGTCCGGTGCCCGGACGGTGCCCCTCAGTGCCGGTAGAAGATCCGGTCCGCGTACTCCCGCATCACCCGGCCGTTCCACTCGTGCCCGCCGTCCACGTTGCCCGAGCGCAGCAGCGGCGGCTGCACCCCGCGCTCGGCCAGCGTGCCGGCCGCGGTCGCCACCACGGCCTGCATGATCGCGCTGGTGACGACCGTCGAGGCGGGGGCGAACGGCGCCTCGATGCCGGGCAGCGTCAGCTCCGCGTCGCCGACCGGGATCCGGCTGTCCAGCACGATGTCGCAGTGGTCCTTGAGGTATGTGCCCGAGGAGTGCCGGGACTTGGTGGCGCCCGCGTAGGCCACCGACGTCAGGCCGATGACCCTGATGCCCAGGGCCCGCGCGTTGATCGCCATCTCGACCGGCAGCGCGTTCCGCCCGGAGAGCGAGATGATCACCAGCACGTCGCCGCGCTCCAGCGGGCTGGTGTCCAGCACCGCCCCGGCCAGTCCGTCGACCCGCTCCAGCGCGCTGCCCAGCGTCGCCGGCCGGACGTCCACCCCGACGACCCCGGGGACGGAGAGCAGGTTCATGATCGCCAGGCCGCCGGCGCGGTACACGGTGTCCTGGGCCGGCAGCGAGGAGTGCCCGGCCCCGAAGGAGAAGACCCGGCCGCCCGCCGCCACGGTGTCCGCGATCAGCCGGCCGGCCGCGGTGATCCGGTCCCCCTCCGTGTCGCGGACCTGCCGCAGCAGGTCGATCGCGGCGTCGAAGTACCGCCCGGCCAGCCCCTCGCTCCGGTCGCTCTCAGCCATGGCCGCGGGCTCCTCTCGTCGCGTCTGGATGGGATCCGTGGCGGGACGGAGCCGGTTTGTCGGCGTCCTGTCGCCGCCTCGTGGATCAGTGGCCCGGATCACGTTGCGGTCTGGACCAGTGCGCTGTCAATACGCCGGGCAATGCACCCGTTGAACCCGTCGCGGAACGTCCGCAGCGTGGACGAGGACGCACCCTTGTCAGTGGGATGCGTCAGAATTGAGTCCAGGGCCACCGCACGACATATCGAGGGGCACGCATGTCCGGACTGATCGACACCACGGAGATGTATCTCCGCACCATCCTCGAACTGGAAGAGGAGGGTGTGGTCCCCATGCGCGCCCGCATCGCGGAGCGGCTGGAACAGAGCGGCCCGACGGTCAGCCAGACCGTGGCCCGCATGGAGCGAGACGGCCTGCTGACGGTGGCGGGCGACCGGCACCTGGAGCTGACGGAGGAGGGCCGCCGGCTGGCGACGCGGGTGATGCGCAAGCACCGCCTCGCCGAGTGCCTGCTGGTCGACGTCATCGGGCTGGAGTGGGAGCAGGTGCACGCCGAGGCGTGCCGCTGGGAGCACGTGATGAGCGAGGCGGTCGAGCGCCGCGTCGTGGAACTGCTGCGCCACCCCACCGAGTCCCCGTACGGCAACCCCATCCCGGGCCTGGAGGAGCTGGGCGAGAAGGCCGAGGCCGACCCGTTCCTGGACGCCGGCATGGTGAGCCTGATGGATCTGGACGCGGGCTCCGACGGCAAGACGGCCGTGGTGCGCCGGATCGGCGAGCCCATCCAGGCCGACGCCCAGCTGATGTACACGCTGCGGCGGGCCGGGGTGCAGCCGGGCGCGGTGGTCAGCGTGACGGAGTCCCCGGGCGGGGTGCTGGTCGGCAGCAGCGGCGAGGCCGCCGAGCTGGACGCCGAAATCGCCAACCACGTCTTCGTCGCCAAGCGCTGAGCCCGCGCCGCCGCGCACCGGGCCCGTCGGGGCCACGGGCCCGTCGGGGCCACGGGCCCGAGCGGCATGGGCCCGAGCGGCATGGGCCTCCGGCACATTCACTCTCTCCTCCCACAGCGCCCCATGAGCCCGCTGACCTGCGCCGACGCGGAGGGCGGCGGGCTCGTCAACTCCCGGTGCGATGAACGGTCTTGTGCGAATCCGTGCGGATCGGCCGCTCTCGTGTCACTCTGGCGCTGACGCATGGCCATGCGTCGTCACTCCCGCGTGATGCGCTGACGGCCGAGGGGGCTCGGATGCGTCCACTGAGTCCGGTCGAGGACGGTCAGGGCCCCGGCGCTGCGAGCTGCCGGGGCCCTGCCTCCCCATGTCCCCCCACCGCGACCCGGAGCCCCGAGCTCTCAGGGTCGTTCCCCACGGGCCCCCTTCCCGGTAGGGCCCGCCTCCCGGCAGATGTCTCCCCGTGGTGGGCGTGGCCAATCCCGCAGCATGGTCACTCGAAAGTGGGGTGTTGGGCGCGACAGCGGCCTGTTCGAATATGCATTCGATAATGTGGGGCGTACGGGGCTGACCAGGGGACGATTGGGGGTGCCAGGGCACATGGTGCGGCGTATCGATGTGACGGGGTCCGGCGGCGTGCGGCTCGCGGCCTGGGAATTCACCGACCCGCCCAAGAGCGGCGGCGGGCTGGAGGGGGACGGGCGGCGGCCGGGTGTGCTGCTGCTCCACGGCCTGATGGGGCGGGCCTCCCACTGGGCGGACACCGCGCGCCGGCTGAGCGCGGCGCACCGCGCGGTCGCCCTCGACCAGCGCGGCCACGGCCGCAGCGACAAGCCCGTCGAGGGGCCGCTCGACCGCGCCGCCTATGTCGAGGACGCCATCGCCGCCATCGAGCAGCTGGAGCTGGCCCCGGCCGCCCTGGTCGGCCACGCCATGGGCGCCCTGACGGCCTGGCAGGTCGCGGCCCGGCGCCCGGATCTGGTCCGGGCCCTGGTGATCTGCGATATGCGCGCCTCGGCGCTGGGGGCGGCCTCGCAGCGCGAGTGGGCGGAGTGGTTCCGCTCCTGGCCGGTGCCGTTCGCCACGCTCGCGGACGTCCGCAAGTGGTTCGGCGAGGACGACCCGACGCTGGAGCGCCCCCGGCCGGCCCGCGGGGAGTTCTTCGCCGAGGTGATGGCCGAGCGTGCCGACGGCTGGCGTCCGGTCTTCTCCCGCCGTCAGATGCTCAGCGCCCGCGAGACCTGGGTGCACGACGCCCACTGGGAAGAGCTCGCCCAGGTCGCCTGCCCCACCCTCGTCGTCCGGGGCCTCGACGCCGAGCTGGGCCGCGCCGAGGCCCAGGAGATGGTCCGGGTGCTGTCGCGCGGCGAGTACGCCGAGATCCCCGAGGCCGGCCATCTGCTGCCCTGGGAGCAGCCCGACGCCTGGTGCCGGGTCATCGAGCCGTTCCTCGGCGCGCTGACACCCCAGCCCTGACCGCCCCGGACGGGTGCGGCGGGGCCCCGGCCGTCGATGCGGCCGTACGCGCGCCGATGGCTCAATCGCCGCCCCTCGCGAAGATATTGACGTGAAGTCAGGTGCTGTCGACGAGGGGCGGGCCGCCGTCAGCCGGCGCCGTCGAACTTCCAGATGAACGGCCGGGCGGCGCCCTCCTCGCCCCAGTGGACCTCCAGGGACGTGGAGTGCTCGGGAATCATGTACGTCTGGCAGATGACGTGGCTCTCGCCGACCTGCCAGTTGTCGATGTCGATCGGGTCCTCGCAGCCGGGAAGGCCCTCCGGGGCGCCGATGAGCAGCCCGCCGCGCTGCCCGTCCGCGTAGATCTCGGTGCCGTTGTCCACCTTCGGCAGACCCTTGACGATGCCGGGGCCCTTGTTGGTGAACTTCACATAGGCGGTCACGGCGACCAGGCCCTTGGCGTCCTCCGGGCTCTGGACCACTTTCCTCGCCTCGGCCTCGGTGCCGACGTGAACCTTCTGCGCGACGACCTCGTAGGTGGTTTTCCCGGACTCTTCCTTGTACTGCCCGGTGCCGCTCCGGCCGGGTCGCAGTACGCCGCCGGACGACTCGGGCGACTGGGCCGACTTCTCGTCGGCCGCCGCCACGGTGTCCGCGGAGTTCTTCCCGTCGTCCATCCCGGAACCGGAACCGGAACCGGAAGCGGAACCGGGAGCGGAGCTCGGCGTGTCCTTGTTCCCGCCGCAGGCGGTCAGTGTCAGTGCCAGTACGGCAACCGGTGCGGCGGCGCGCAGCCAGGCGCTCCTCGTGTGCAGCACAACGCTCTCCAGGTCCTTGCTTCCCCCGTTGCACAGCACCGTTGCCCAGTGCGTGCGAACGACTGTGAGAGCGGAGCATAGGAGTGTGATTTCCGCCGTGTCGAAACGTGGAATGCGGGTGCTCGTCGCTTTCCATTCAGCCGACACGGGAGCGTCCCGGCTCTTTCGCCGCAATTCCTGCATAACGGCCCGAGGGTTCGGCGCCACCCTCGCCCAATTGAAGGCGAATTCAGAGGAATTACAGTCCGTCGAAGCCCCCGACGGTAATCCCCGGACAAAAGTTGTGCCGGGTTTTGGGCAAGGGGTGGGCCGGGTGGGTGTCGCCGTGCCGACGGAGGCACCGTCGCGCTGCGCGAGGGCGGTTCGCTCACTCCAAGGTGCGGGTGAAGTCCCCGCGTTGGACCCGCGCGGCGAGCGAGGCGCCCGACAGCAGGGAGCCGTAACCGGTGGCCGCCCAGAGGCTCTTCTCCGCGGGCACCTCGAAGTACGGCACCGGGCGGTCGTCCAGGCGGTCCGTGAGGACCTCGGGCGCGCGGCGGGTGCGTACGGCACGGAGGCAGGCGTCGCAGGCGGCGACCCGGAGTTGCTCCCGGCGGCCCAGGGGCCGCCAGGGTATGCGGCGGGTCGCCGGGCCGTGCAGCGGGTGGAAGAAGCACAGCGGCAGCGTGGCGCGGGCGGGGGAGAGCGCCGCCCGGCCCTCGGCGACCAGCGCGAACACGCCCGCCAGATCCGGGACGCCGCGGGCACGGTCCAGCACCGTGCCGGCCGCGGCATAGGCGTCCAGGGCGCGCTCGATGGCCGCCGGATCGCCGGTGGCGGCACGGGCCTCCTCGCCGAGCCGCACCACCTCCTCGCCGGCCCGCTCGCGCAGCCCCTCCTCGTCGGCCCGGTGGGCGGCGGCGAAGACGGACCGGGGCATCGCGAACGGCGTCCCGAAGTCGCGCAGCCGGGACCGGCGCCGCAGCAGCAGCCAGGCCGCGGCGAGCACCAGCACCGGCCCGACGGCCAGCGTCACGATCCGGACGACCGGGGAAGTCCCCTGCGCCGCGGGCTTCTTCGGCGAGGCGCCGCCCGAGGTGCCGAGACCGGCGGTGCGTCGCTCGTATTCCGCGTTGCCGTCGCCGGCCTCGATGAGGTCGATCGCCCGGGATATCCGCTTGGTCAGCCCGGCGCCCTTCATGGCGTCGTCGAAGAACACCGACGCGGCGGCGCGCTCCGCCTGGTGGGCGTCGGAGGGCCACTCTCGGGCCTCGATGTCGTCGGGGTAGTGCCCGGGAGCGATGAGGATGGCCGGCCCACCGCCCATTCGCTCGTGCACCACCTCGATCAGCTGCTCCGGCTTGCCGCCCCAGTTGTCGCCCTCGACCAGCGGGACCAGCACGACCCGGATCGGGAGTCGGCTCTGCCGGATCTTCTGCACCAGCGTGCGCTGGTCGTCCGGCCCGACCGCCGAGGAGAGGGACGGATCGACGTACACCGGCGAGGTGCGCAGCGCGTCGGCGATCTTCTGCCCCGGGCTCTCGGCGGCCGTGGCGGGCCCCGCGACGGCGCAGAGCAGCGCGACGGAGGCCGCCCCGACGGCAAGGGCGGACCGCAGCGAACGACGGCGGCGAAGGTCAGTGGACACCGAAGGACTCCCGTACCTCGCGGGTGAGTTGATCTATGCCGGCGCCCTTGGCGAGCGACGCCAGCGGACCGGGATGCTGGGGATAGGGGCCGTAGCCCTGGCGCCCGGAACCGTCCGCACCGTACAGCCGCAATATCTCGCCGGGCGTCTCCAGGCAGGCCGCGCACACCGGGCCCCGGGGCGCCCGGCGACTGCCGGCCGGCGGCTTCGGTGCCCGCTCGACGGCCGTGCCGTGCAGCGGATTGCGGTGGCAGATGTGCGCCGCGGCGGACGGCTCCCGGACCGCGGCCCGGCCGGCCCGGGCCAGCACGATCGCGCAGGCCAGGCTGGCCGGGGTGGCATCATCGTCGATGAGGCCGTCGCTGTCGCCGTCGACCAGCAGCGCGGCCGCGTCCAGGCACTCCCAGGCTCGGCGCCGGGCCTGCTCCGGGAGGTCGCTCGCCGGCTCCAACTCGCCGGTGAGCGCCGCCACTTCCTCCCGTGCGGTGCGCCGCAGCCACGACTGCCGGGGCTGGACGGGCGCCGCCGCGGCGGCCAGGGACCGGGCGCGGCCCCGGGCCAGCGAGCGGGCGAGCGTCCAGACCGCCACCACCAGTCCGAAGAGCAGCAGCGCGGCCAGTCCGCCGATGAACAGCCCGGCCCGGAAGTCCCCGCTGAACAGGCCGGGAAGCCTCTGCTCCGCGGCCGGGTCCGGCGCGGGCCGCGGTGGGTACGGCTGGTCGGCGTGCGGGGACTCGGGGGCCTTGGAGAGGTAGGTGACCAGCTTGTCCAGCTGGGAGCCGAGCGGGCCGGTGGTGGGATCCGCGTAGACGAGGTCGCGGGGACGGCCGTAGAGATACGCGGAGTCCACCGGGGTGCCGTAGTTGACGATCTCGATGCCGCCGCCCGTCGGTTCGGTGACGACGAACAGGGCGTCACGGTGCAGCCGGTCGTGCAGCGCCTTCGCCAGGCGGTCCTCGTCGCCCTGCGACTCGTCGTCCGTCGAGGTGGGCACGACGGCGATCAGGACGGGGACGGGCAGGGCGCCGATCCGCTTGCGCAACTCGGCGCGCCGGCCGGCGTCCAGGGAGGACGGGCTCTCGGGGTCGACGTAGAGCGGGTCATGGCGGAGCCCCTCGGCGACCCGGTCGACACGGGCCCGCATGTCGGCGGCCGTCGGCACCGAACCGTCCCCGGTGGTGGTGTCGTCGAACACCCGTGACGCGGTGAAGGCCAGCAGTCCCGCGAGCGCCAGCGCGCCGAGCTCCAGCAGCGGCCACCGCCGGCCGCCGGGGGAACCCGCTTCGCCCTCCTCGCGCCGGAGCCGGCGCCTGCGCACCGTGTACTTCGCGATCAGCAGCGCGGACAGCGGCACCCCGGTGACCGCGACGCCGGTCAGGAAGCTCTGGTCCTCCCGATCCGTCTGCGAGGTGTGCAGCGCGGACGGCTCATGGGAGTTGTACGCGCCGCCGTATGCGGCGCGGGCCTTGTCGGCGCGCTGGTTGGCCTGGCCCGAGGCGAGCACGTCGACGAAGTGCCGGAACTCCTCGCGGGGCGTGGCATCCATGGGCATCTCGTAGGTGGTCGCGGTCTGCGCGTCCTGTGCGCCCGGCACGCTCACCCCGTAGGTCTGCACGTCCATCAGGCCCATCTCGGACAGCGAGACATACAGCCCCTTGCGCCCGAGGCGGTCGTGGATCCCCGCGAGCAGCCCGGAATCCGGGCCGCCGGACGTGTGGAACGGGAGCACGACGAGGTATGTCGGAACGTGCAGTCGCTTTGCCTCCGCGGCGAAGGCGGGGGCCGTCGACCGGGGCACGGCGCGCGGCAGTTGGTCGCTGATGTAGACCGGATCGCGCCGCAGTTGCTCGGCGAGATAGGCGGACTGGCTTGGGGCATCCGCACCTGGGGTCGAGCCTGCGGGTGCGGCCGAGCCTGCGGGTGCGGCGTGCGCGCCGCCGGCGGTGAGCAGCACCGTGCCGACGGCGAAGAGTGCCGCCAACCACCTCGTCACGAGCACCACTCCGGCGCGCGGCACCGCTTCCACCACCCCTCGTTCACGTCGTCGCGTTGACGTTGACGTTGATGTTGACGTCGGCGTTGACGCTACAGCGGTTGTGCGGGGGCGGGGAAGGCTGTGGAAAACGTCCCGGCCCCACAGGCCCCCTCCCGTGTGTCGGACGGCCCCCGCCCGGTGGGGGTGAGGGGAACCAGGGCCGTCGTGGTGACCCCGGAGGCCCCGCATCCGGCACCCACCACCAGCATCCGCGCTGGCGGCCCCCGCCCCAACAACCCCCTACCGCCGTCGCGGCAGGAACACGGCCGGGAGGACCGCCAGTGCCACGAAACCCACCGCCCAGACATACGTGTGCTGGAACGCGTCGGCCAGTTGCGGCGCGAGGTGCCGCACCGCGGTACGCGGCAGGGCGTGGACGGCTTCCAGGCCCCCGGACAGCGAGCGGGGGAGGCGGTCGGTCAGCGCCCCGGCCAGGAGGACGGACATCAGCGCGCCGCCCACCGAGGCCCCGAGCTGCGGAATGATCGTCATCGTGGTCGAGGCGACCGGGATGCGGTCGGCGTCGACGCTCCGGGTCGCCGCGGCCATGGTCGGCATGATCGTCATGCCGACGCCGATGCCCATCAGGGCGAGCGCGGCCATCAGGACCGCGTACGGGGTGTCGGCGGCCACCTGGGTGGTGAAAGCGAGGAAGCCGGTGGCGGCCAACACCACTCCCGTGGGCACGAGTTTGCCCGGTGCCACCTTGTCGCCGAGCCGGCCGGCGAACTGCATGGTGATGCCGGTGGCCAGCACCTGCGGAATGCCCAGCAGCCCGGCGCCGGTGGCGCTCTGGCCGCGGACGACCTGGTAGTAGAGCGGCAGCAGCATCATCGAGCCGAAGTAGCCGCAGGTGAACAGCGCCAGGGTCGCGACCGCCGTGCCGAACGGGCGGTGCCGCAGCAGGCGCAGATCGAGCAGCGGCTCGGCCGCGGTCAGTGCGCGGACCACGAAGGCCGCGACGAGGGCGGCCCCGAGCAGGGTCGGCAGCAGTGCGCCGGGGGAGGCGAAGGCGTGGCGTTCGGCGCCGGTGCTCAGGCCGTAGAGGAGCAGCGCGAGACCGGGGGAGAGGGCCAGCAGGCCGGGCACGTCGAGCCGGCGGGTGGGCTGCGGGGTGTCCCGGGGGAAGAGGCGGGCGCCCAGCAGGAGGGCGAGCAGGCCGATCGGGACGTTGATCAGGAAGATCCAGCGCCAGGAGACCTGGTCGACCAGGTAGCCGCCCAGGACCGGGCCGATCAACGGGCCGACGAGGACGGGTATGCCGAGGATGCTCATGATCCGGCCGCGGTGCGCCGGGTCGGAGGCCCGGATCAGGATGGTCATGCCGACCGGGGAGACCGCGCCGCCGGCCAGTCCCTGAAGCACCCGGAAGGCGATCAGCGACTCGATGTTCCAGGCGAGCCCGGCCAGCGCGGACCCCAGGGCGAACGCCCCGATCGCCAGCAAGTACAGGCGCTTGGTGCCGAATCGGCCGATCGCCCAGGCGGTGAGCGGGATGACGGCGGCCAGCGCGAGCGTGTAGCCGGTGACCACCCACTGGATGGCCGCCAGCGGCGCGTGGAAGTCGGCGGAGAGGCGGTTGAGTGCGACGTTGACGACCGTGGTGTCCAGGACGGTCATCAGCGAGCCCAGCACCACGACGGAGGCCAGGGCGGCGATGCGGGGCGTGCCGTGGCGGCGGGTGTGCCGGGCGGTCGGGCCCGGCGGTCCGGTCCGGTCGGGTCCGTCAACTGCGCTGCCGGGCGCGGTGGTCGGTGCGGTGGTGGTGTCGGGGCTGGGGGCGGGCGTCGGCGGCATGGTGGGCTCCCGGGCGGAGAGACGAGTGGGGGTGCCGGCCCGTTCACCGGCCGGCACCCCCACACCCTCGAACCTCAACCAAACTTGATGTCAAGCGGTCGAGTGCGGCCCCGAGGAGGCCGTCGGATCACCCCTTGCTGACCGCCGCCAGGATCTCCGGCAGCCGCGCCGCCACCCGGGGAGCCGCCAGGCGCAGCCCGAGCGTCGCGACCCCGAGTCCGTACACCGCACCGGCCGGCAGCAGCACCCACAACAGGCCCGAGAGGCCCGCCACATGGAGCCAGACGGTCAGGGCCAGCAGCGGGGAGGTCAGTGCCGCGGCGGTGAGGAAGCCGCCGAACAGGCTGATCCAGGCGATGCCGGCCTGGCCGGGTGCCACGTTCTTGTTGCCGTCCGACGGGATGGAATACGGGAACAGCGCCGATGCCATCGCCCCCGTGGCGACCAGCGCGCCCAGGAGGCCCAGCGAGAGCCCGTAGACCTCCAGGAAGGACGACCACGGGCCGATGAAGGCGGCGGCGCCGACGACGACCAGCGTGACGTACGGGACGGCCACCAGCATCAGGGTCAGCGCCCGGGCCCGCAGCTCCAGGAAGGCGTCGCGCGGGGTGGCGATCGTCGAGGCCACCATCCAGAACGCCGAGGTGTCCTGCCCGAACTGGTTGTACATCTGCAGGCCGAGCAGCGCGGACGCCGAGAACGAGGTGTAGATGCTGCCGTTGCCCTGGGCGGCGTAGACGACCGGCAGCAGCAGGCCGAGGCCGAGCGCCATCGCCCAGGACATCTTCGACTTCGGGTCGCGCCAGGCGTAGCGCAGCGTCCGCAGCATGACGGTGCCCGTGCGCCCGTCGGGCAGCAGTCGCGCGAGCCCGCGCTGCTCGCCGGCGGGCCGGCGTGCGCTGTCCTTCTCCACGGCCTGGAGGGTCGAGGAGTCCGGCGAGGTCATCAGGGCGGTCAGGGTCCGCTGCCACCACCACAGGAGCAGCGCCAGGGCCGCTATCGCCAGTGCCAGGCCGGCCGCCGCGCGCCCGTACGCGCCGTGCCCGGCGTCGTCCACGGCGCCGAGCGCGGAGGCCGGCGGCATCCAGCGCAGCACCTCGCCCAGCGGCTCCAGGACGGACAGGCCGTCCGGGCTGCCCAGTTGCCGCGCGGCGATGTTGACGCCCTGGGCGCCGAACGCGACGAACAGGCCGCCGAGGACGGCGAGGTCGCGGCCCCGGCGGCTGGTCAGCAGCCGCACCGAGGCGGTGGCGACGGCCCGTGCCAGGGCGACGCACACCAGCACCACCAGGGCGACGGCCAGGACGCCGACGACCGCGGCGGCCGGCCCGTCCGCGACCGCGATCACCGCGCCGGTCGCCAGGACCAGGGTGGTGAGCGGGCCGAGGCCGACCAGCGACGTCACCAGCAGCGCACGGATCAACGGGCGGGGCCGCAGCGGCAGCATCACCAGCCGGGTCGGGTCCAGCGTCTCGTCGCCGGTGGGGAAGAACAGCGGCATCACCGCCCATCCCAGGGTGAGGATCCCGGTGAGGACGACGGCGAGCGTCCCGGCGTGCGGATTGCCGCGCAGCGCCAGCAGACCGAGCGCGATCGCGGCGGTGAAGAGCAGGCCGACCACGGCCGAGAGGACGTAGGCGGCGGTGCGTCCCGTCGACTGGCGCAGGCCGTTGCGCAGCAGCGTCAGCTTGAGCCGGACGAAGACCGGGACCAGTGCGGCGGGGGCGGTGGCTTCGGTGCTCATCGGGCGCCGCCGCCCAGCCAGTCGAGGTTCTGCCCGGCGCCGCGGCCACGCGCGCCGACCAGTTCGAGGAACGCGTCCTGGAGCGAGGGTGCGGCGCCGCGCACCTCGGCCAGCGGACCCTGTGCGCGGATCCGGCCGGCGGCCATCACCGCGACCCAGTCGCAGAGCGACTCGACCAGCTCCATGACATGGCTGGAGAAGATCACCGTCGCCCCGGAGGAGGTGTAGCGCTCCAGGACGCCGCGGATGGTCTGCGCCGACACCGGGTCGACGCCCTCGAAGGGCTCGTCCAGGAAGAGGATCTCCGGGTTGTGCAGCAGCGCGGCGGCCAGCCCGATCTTCTTGCGCATGCCCGTGGAGTAGTCCACGACGAGCTTGTGCTGGGAGCCGGACAGGTCGAGCACGTCGAGCAGCTGGCCGGCCCGCTTGTCCACCTCGGCGCCCGGGAGGCCGCGCAACCTGCCTATGTAGGCGAGGAGTTCGCGCCCGGAGAGCCGCTCGAACAGGCGCAGTCCCTCGGGCAGCACGCCGATCCGGGACTTGACCCCCACCGGGTCCTGCCAGACGTCGTGCCCGCCGATCTCGACCCGTCCGGAATCGGGCCGCAGCAGGCCCGTCACCATGGAGAGCGTGGTGGTCTTGCCCGCGCCGTTGGGGCCGACCAGGCCGATGAAGTGGCCCGCGGGCAGGGTCAGGTCGATGCCGTGGACGGCGGTCTGCTCGCCGAACCGCTTCCACAGGCCCTCGATGCGGACCGCGGGCGGGCCGGCCAGGGCACCGCCCGGGGTCGCGACCGACCCGTATTGCTCTTGCTTCTTCTCCGGTTCGCTGGCCACGGCCTGCCCTTCGACGTCCCCGCAGGGGCCGGGACCTGGCCCCCGTCCAGGCATCCCACGATACGGGCAGGCGCTGACAAACCGGTTCGGACCTGTGTCAGCGGGCGCGGATCGCCGCCGCGTCGCGGGCGCAGGCGTACGCCAGCGGGCTGATCAGCTCTTCCGCGTCGGGCAGCCAGCGGTTGGTGGCGGTGGGGCGGCGCGCCCACTGCACCGCGCCGTGCGGCCCCACCCGGGTCGGCGGGGCGGCGATGTACTCGCCCTCGCCGCGGCAGATCAGGTCGAGGGCGGCCGGCGCCCAGCCGAGGTTCCGCACCAGGTCCGGGACCTTCGCGGAGGCGCCGGGCAGGACGAGGAAGAGCATCCGGCGGTCGGGGGTGCGGGTCACCGGGCCGAGTGTCACGCCCAGCCGCTCCATACGGGCCAGCGCCAGGCAGCCCGCCATCTCCGGCACGTCGAGAGCCTCGAACGTCCGGCCCGTGGGCAGCAGGATCGATGCCCGCGGGTGCTTGCTCCACATCCGGCGGACCGCGCTGGCGCTGCCGGTGGCCGTGCCGGCCCAGCCCGGCGCGGTCGGATGGGCGCCGGGCAAGGGGCAGTTGGCCGCGTCGCACGAGCAGCGCGGCCGGTCGCCGTCGTGCTCCAGCCATGCGCCGGGGAACACCTCCCAATGGCGCTCCTCCGCGTAACGCACCGCAGTTTCGATGAGTTGCTCGCCGCGCTGTTTGGGGATCTGCGGGGCTCCTGTGACTCCGATGGTCTCTTCCACGCAGATGACAACTGCACGTGTCACCAAGGGTTACGGCCGAATGGGTGACTGCCCCGGCGCATCGTTCCAGCACGTGGGGCGCATGGATGCACCAGTGGGGGCGCGTGTGCGGATGGGGCCCGCGGAGCGGGTAGCCACCTGCGTGACGGGCGGAGAGGCCGCCCGGCGGACGGCCGATGCAGCAGGGGAGAGCTGCATCGCCCGCCGTGACCGGTGCACGGGCACCGAGCGCCCCCCTCCTCGTGAACCAGCCCTTCGCGGCACGGACGTCGGGATGCCGCGCTTCGCACGACGACGCACGGGCATCGCCCACATCACAGGCATCCCGGGCATCGGCTGCGAAGCGCGTCGCCCGGTTCGTACTGCGTATATCCCGGATGTCTCGGATATCCGGGATATGTACGGGGAATTGATCGCGGGGACGGCGTTCGCCGGTGAACGCGCAGCAGCAGTACAGGGGGTACACACCATGGCCGCCAGGCCACTCGTCGCGCGCCAGCCCAATGAACGGCTGCAGGCGCTCATCCAAGAAGCCGCGTGCTCCAACGCGGGGCTGGCCCGCCGCGTCAACATGTGCGGCGCGGAACACGGTCTAGACCTGCGCTACGACAAGACATCCGTGGCCCGCTGGCTGCGCGGACAGCAGCCGCGGGGCCGCGCCCCGGCCATCATCGCCGAGGCGCTGGGCCGCAAACTGGGCCGCACGGTCACCATCGACGAGATCGGGATGGCCGACGGGAAGAACCTCGCGTCCGGGGTGGGGCTGCAGTTCTCGCCGACCGTCCTCGGGGCCATCGAGCAGGTCTGTGAACTATGGCGCAGCGACGTCGGACGGCGGGACTTCCTCAGCGGGTCCACGGTCGCCGCCTCCGCGCTGGTCGAGCCCAGCAGGGACTGGCTGATCACCGGGGCGGACACCCAGGTGTCCCGCAACGCCGGCGCAAGAGTGGGCATTTCGGATGTCGCGGCCGTACGGGCCATGACGTCGGCGCTCAGTGAACTGGACCACCGCTTCGGCTCGGGGCACGTCCGGCCGGTCGTCGTGCACTACCTCAACAGCGTGGTCTCCGGGCTGCTGGCGGGGTCGTACCGGGAGGCGGTGGGGCGGGAACTCTTCGCGGCCGTCGCGCGGTTGACCGAACTGGGCGGCTACATGGCCGTCGACACCGGACAGCCGGGCCTGGCGCAGCGCTACTACATCCAGGCGCTGCGGCTGGCGCAGGCGGCCGGCGACCGCGGCTACGGCGGCTATGTGCTGGCCGCCAGCATGAGCCACCTGGCCGCCTCGCTGGGGAACCCGCGGGAGATCGCCCAGCTGGCGCGGGCCGCCCAGGAGGGGGCGCGGGGGCAGGTCACACCCAGGGCGGAGGCGATGTTCTTCGCCGCGGAGGCGCGCGGTCACGCCCTGATGGGCGACGCCCGGGCCTTCCAGTCGGTGGCGGGCCGGGCGGTCGCCGCGATGGAGCGCGCCGAGGCGGTGACCGAAACGGGCGACGACCCGGCCTGGATCGGCCACTTCGACCCGGCCTACCTGGCCGACGAACTGGCCCACTGCCACCGTGACTTGGGGCAGCCGATCCCGGCCGCGCAGCGTGCGCAAGAGGCGCTCGACGGCCATCCGGCGGGCCGGGCGCGCCGCCGCGCCATCGGGCTGGCACTGCTGGCCAGCGCCCAGGTGCAGCAACGGGAGGTGGAGTTGGCCTGCCATACGGGCACCCAGGCGATCGAGCTGCTGGGCGGGCTGCGCACGGATCGCGGCGCGGAATACCTGGAGGAATTCCGGCACCGTTTGGTGCCGTATCAGGACGAACCAGTCGTAAGGGAATTCACCGCCCGGATGGAACTCCGCGCCGCGGCGTGAGCAACGCCTCAAGAAGAGGCGGTGAGCCGCCGCGACGAGGGTCGTGGACGGGTGGAAGGAGGAATCGGCCGAAGGGCGTTCGGCCGTGCGCTGCCGGGGCGGGCCGGGATTCCGGCCCGCCCGTCGCGCGGTCGGCGGCGCTGCGGGCGCGGTCCGCCGGCGACCGGTGCGGTGACCAGGACACATGGTCGAACGTTGCTGCGAACCGGTAGCGTGCAGCCGACGATTCCGTAGGTCTGCACGATGGTAGGAGTCCCGGTGACGCAGAGCGGACAGGGCAACGACCCGCAGAATTCTGCGGCAGGCCCGGCCAGGGAGGGCATAGTGCTGCCCGCCGTCGGCGGCGACGCATGGGCGCCCGACCAGCAGGCCGCGCCCCCGGCCGGCCGGCCCTGGGGGCAGCCCTGGGGACCGGGCCAGCAGCCGGCCGCCCAGCCCGGCGGCGCGCCGGGCGGGCCGCAGCCGTACGACCAGGGCCCGGCACAGGGCTACCCGGCCGCTCCCCCGGCACACGCACCGGCTCCGCAGGCTCCCCCGCTCTCGGCTCCGCTCGAGTGGGAGGTACCCCCATCGCCGTTCCCGCAGCCCGGCGGGCAGCAGCTGCCCCCGCAGAACCCGGGCTTCCCGCAGCAGCCCCAGGAACAGCCGCAGACGCCGCCCATGCCGGGCGCTCCCCCCGCGCTGCCGCCCCAGGCGGGCCCGCCGGCCGCCGGGCCGCTGCCGCCCCACGCCGCCGGCGCCGACGCGACCACCATCCTCTCCCTCGGCGGCCAGTCGGGCCGGCAGTCCGTGCCCGGCGCCCTGCCGCCCCAGAACGCCCCGTACGCCGGCCGGCAGCCCGCCCCGGCCGGTGAACTGGTCCGTGCGACCCCGCAGGCCGGCGCGCCGCTGCCGCCGGCCGCCGGGGACGCCGAGGCGACCACCCTCCTGCCGCCCGTCGCCGGCGGCCCCGGTGCCGCCCCGCTGCCGCCCGAGGCGTCGGCCGCCGCGGAGCCCCGCGACGCCGCCACCCAGATGCTGCGGGCGATCAAGCCGACCGACGCGCCGCCGCGGGGCGGCCAGCCCCTGCCCGGCAGTGCGGACGGCTCCGAGGCCACCCAGCTGATACCGCCGGTCGGGGGCGGCGCCCCCGGTGTCGGGATGCCCACCCCGCCGCCCGGTACGCCGTTCGGCGCCGGGCCGGGCGTGCCTGGCGAACGCCCGACCCCCGCCGAGTTCGACGGCCTGTTCCGCGACGGACCGGCCGGTCCGGGCGCGTCCGCCGCCCCGGACTCCACCGCGCAGCTGCCGCGCTTCGACAGCCAGGCGGCCCACCCGCCCTACGGCCAACAGGGCGGCCCCGGCGGCCCGTTCGCCCCCGGTGGCGGTCAGGGTCAGTACGCCTCCTACGAGGAGGACGGCGGCGGGCGTCGCAAGATACCCGCCGCGGCGATCGTCGGCGTGATCGTGGTCGCGCTGGCGGGCGTCGGCCTCGGCGTCGGCTGGGCGCTCAGCGGCGGCAGCGACGACGACGCCGGCCCGAAGAAGCAGGACACCGGCACCACCAAGGCCAAGACGGCGGGCGGCGACGCCTCCAAGTCAGCCGACGACCCGGCCGCCAGTCAGGCCAAGGGCCTGGACGCGCTGCTCGCCGACAGCAACAACAGCCGCTCCGCGGTCATCGGCGCCGTCCAGAACATCAAGGGCTGCAACAACCTCGACGGCGCGGCCGGCGACCTGCGGTCCGCCGCGGGGCAGCGCAACGACCTGGTCAAGCGGCTCCAGCAGCTCCCCGTGGACAAGCTCCCGAACAGCGGCGAGCTGACCGCCGCGCTGACCAAGGCGTGGCAGTCCTCGGCCGCCGCCGACAACCACTACGCGGCCTGGGCCGACAAGGCCGCCGGCAAGGGCGGCTGCGACAAGGGCCACGCCAAGGGCGGCAAGGAGGCCGGCCAGGGGAACGCCGCCAGCGGTGCGGCCACCCAGGCCAAGCGGCAGGCGGCGGGCCTGTGGAACCCGATCGCGCAGAAGTACGGCCTGCGGGAGCACCAGCCCGAGCAGCTGTGAGCCGCCGGCCGGCGTGCCGGCGCGTCAGCCGTCGTCCGTGGGCCGCCGCTCCAGCGTCGCGGTGACGTCGACGAACCCCTCCTGGGCGGCGACCAGTTGACCGTGCCGGACGACCTGGTACGTCACGTCCGCGTTGACGATGCGCGGGAAGTCCGTGACGGCCAGCATGTCGTCGTCGCGCCAGCGCAGCATGGGCGTCAGACCGCCGGTGTCGATGGTCCGGTCGCCGCGGTCCAGGGCGGTCTGCAGGGCGTGCGCGGTGATGTCCTCCACGCCCTGGTCGGCCAGTTGCCGGATCACCGCGCTCAGCACCGTGTAGGCGATCCAGGTCGTCTGGACGCCCTGGTCGGCCGGGTCGATGCGGTTGTCGTCGAACGCCTCCTGGGTGATCACCCTGCGCATCGGCGCCCAGCGCGGATCGCCGGCGGCCGGGTACCAGCCGGTGACGTCCGCGCCCTCCAGCGGGCCGGAGACGCCGCCGCTGCGGTTGACCATCGACTGGTCCACGCTGCCCAGGACGGACCCGACCTGCACCTTGGGGCTGCTCTCCTGGAGGCGGCGGAAGGAGTCGAAGAAGGTGTCCGTGCTGTCGCCCAACGAGGCGGCCACGCAGGAGCCGGGCGCCTCGCCGCCGGCCTTCGCCGTCCCGTAGCGGGCCGGGTCCGCGCCGACCGCCTCCAGGGCGGCGGCCACCTGCCGCGAGTAGTCCGTGCCGGTCTCCGGCGCCTTGATGTCCGCGGCCCGGTCGCGGCCGCCGCCGAGTCCGGCGTCGAGCAGCGCGGGCATCTGGTCGCCCTGGATGGTGTCCGGGCGGACCAGCGCCACCCGCCGGCAGTCCGCCGCCAACTGTCGCCCGTTCCCCGCCAGGAGGGCGGCCTGGCCGCCGTTGACGGGGTAGGAGAGCGGGCTGGAGAACTCCTCGGCGGAGGCGCCGTACCCGCCGATGAACGGGATGCCCGCCACCTCCAGCGGCGACATGAACGAGCGGCCCCACTGGCTGTAGGAGCCGACCACGGCGACCGCCCCGGCGTCCACCGCCCGCTGGGCGCACCGGGCGGCCTCCACCGAGTCGTTGCGCTCGTTGCAGGTGAGGACCTTCAGGGGGTGGCCGGCGATGCCGCCGCGGGAGTTGACCCAGCGGGCGTACGCCTGCGCCATGGCCGGCATTCCCGGCATATTGGTCGTCCGGGTGCCCTCGGGTGCCCAGGTCATCACCGTGATCGGCTCCTGCTCCCCGGAACCCGCTCCGGGGAGGGAGCCGCAGCCGGACAGCAGTGACGCGATGACCGCCGTGCACGCCGCCGCGGCCGTCGCCGAGGCGCGCGGGAAGTGGCGGGGGGAGGAGCGTCGCCGTCCGGTCATGACCCCGCAGCCTTCCGCCCGGGGCGGAACGGGCGAGTGACGCGCGGTCAACGTACGGTGACGCCGCGGTGAACTCCGGGGGGCCGATCGAGATCATTCGGACGGAACGTACGATCGCTTGCTGTGCAAGGTTCGGAGAAGTCTTCCCGTCGCGGCCGCCGCTCGACCACCATGGGCGGTATGCCGCTCTCTGACATGCCGTGGTGGCGCTGGCGCAGCAATGTGCGCTCCGCGCTGCACATGCTCTCCGACCCCGTCTTCCAGCAGCACACCTGGCTCGCCGGCCGTCCCGGGTACGGAGACGTCACCGACGCCGTCTACCGGCTCGTCGAGGACACCTGGCTCGACAACTGGTCCGCCGAGAAGTACATCGGCACGATCTTCCGCGACGCCCAGGAGGCGCAGCTGGTCGACGCCGCCGTCCTGCGGGTGCTGCGCATCATGCACCAGGTGGGGGCGGACGCCCCGGTGACCGCCTACATGGAGCACCCCGGCTGGCCCGACGCCGTACGGGCCGCCCGCGAGGCGCACGTCCACCTGGCCACCGCGGACGGCGAGGACCCGGACACCGCCCCGCACTCCCTCGAAGCGCTGGCCGTCATGGCGGGCACCCTCCAGGTGCCGGTCTGACCGGTGGCCGGGGCGCCCCGGTCCGAGCCGCCCGGCGGATATGGGACCCTATGAGGTCATGAGCGAGTCGCAGCCCACCCAGTCCGGTCAGCACGATCGGAACGATCAGTACGTCCTCACCCTCTCCTGCCCGGACAAGCAGGGCATCGTGCACGCCGTGTCCAGCTATCTGTTCATCACCGGCTGCAACATCGAGGACAGCCAGCAGTTCGGCGACCGGGACACCGGGCTGTTCTTCATGCGGGTCCATTTCACCGCGGACGCGCCGGTCGACGTCGAGAAGCTGCGGGCCAGCTTCGCGGCGGTGGGCGACTCCTTCGCGATGGACTGGCAGATCCACCGGGCCGACGAGAAGATGCGGGTCGTCCTGATGGTGTCGAAGTTCGGGCACTGCCTGAACGACCTGCTCTTCCGCTCGCGGATCGGCGCGCTGCCGGTCGAGATCGCGGCCGTGGTCTCCAACCACACCGACTTCGCCGAGCTGGTCGGCTCGTACGGCATCCCCTTCCACCACATCCCGGTCACCCGGGACACCAAGGCACAGGCCGAGGCCCAGCTGCTGGAGCTGGTGGAGAAGGAGCGGGTCGAGCTGGTCGTGCTCGCCCGCTACATGCAGGTCCTCTCCGACGACCTCTGCAAGGCCCTGTCCGGCCGCGTCATCAACATCCACCACTCCTTCCTGCCGAGCTTCAAGGGCGCCCGGCCCTACCACCAGGCGCACGCCCGCGGCGTCAAGCTCATCGGCGCCACCGCGCACTACGTGACCGCGGACCTCGACGAGGGCCCGATCATCGAGCAGGAGGTCGAGCGCGTCGGCCACGAGGTCACGCCGGACCAGCTGGTGGCGATCGGCCGCGACGTGGAGTGCCAGGCGCTGGCGCGGGCCGTGAAGTGGCACAGCGAGCGCCGAGTGCTGCTCAACGGCACCCGGACAGTGGTCTTCGCCTGACGAGGACAGGCCCTAAGGCCGCGGCGCCCGGGTCCGACCCGGGCGCCGCGGCCGGTCCGGCGGCGGTCCGGCTCACAGCCGCGACAGCGCCGCCGTCGCGAACAGCACCTCGCGGATCGCCTCGCGCTCGCCGGTCTGACCCGCCGCGGTCTCCTCCGGCGAGATGTGCCCGGCGGCCAGCTGGCAGAACTCGTCGCTGTCCAGCGCGAGGTGGGCGACGGTGCACTCCGGTGAGCCCACCGCCGCCGGGGAGTCCAGCGCTATGTACCAGTCCCCGCCGCCGCTGCCCTCGACCTCCAGGTGGAGCGAGCGGCCCGGGGCGCCCGCGGCGACCAACTGCTGCGGCGGCGCGGCCAGCCCGTCCCGCCGCCGCTGGGCGAGCGTGGTCGGCAGCAGCCGGGCCGCGAGGTCGACGAGCAGGTGGAGGTGGCCGGCGGCTTGTACGGGTAGTCCACCGCGTCGGCGATGTCCCCGGCGTGCACCCACGTCTCGAAGGCCCGGTCCAGGAAAGCGTCGCGCAGCGCGAGGTCGAACTTGCCGTACGGGACGGAGAGTTCGGCGACCCCGCCGCCGGCGAACGAGGCGGTCCTTATCAGCGCCTGGCTCTGCTCGCGCCACGGGTCGTGCGGCGCCCGCGGGTCCGGTTCCTCGCCCAGGGTGCGCCAGTACGCCTCGGTGCGGCGGCGCGGGCCGGGGTGTTCCGGGGCGGCGGGGCCCAGCGGGTCGGGCAGCCCGAGGGACGTCGCGACCATGCCGTCCACCGCCATCAGGTGCCCGATCACCCCGGCGACGGTGGTGTCGCGCTCCACCGGCTCCCGGCCGTCGAACCAGCGCAGCCGCACCGGGGCCCGCCACTCCGACTCGCCCATGTCGCGCAGCAGGGCGTCCAGTTTGGCGGCCTCGGCGTCGAACGGCGTCGCCCACTCCGGAACCGGGATGCGCGGCGGCCGGCGGCCCAGGCAGCCCTCCAGCACCCGCGACCGCAGCAGCGGGTCGAGGTCGAGGCTGTCCGCGGGGTGCAGCAGCCCCACCGCGTCGCGCAGCCGCAGCGCCTCCTCGGCGCAGGTGGCGCAGTCCGTCAGGTGCGCCTCGACGGCGGTCGTCTCCTCCGACGAGCAGGCGGACAGCGCCCAGGCCCCCAGCAGGGACTTGAGCACCTTGTGGGACGGGGCGGCCGGTGGTGGGTAGCGCGGGCCGGTGTCGTCGCCGATCACGGGGTCGTCATCGCTCTCGTACTCCGCAGGGGCGTGGTGGGGCGGGGCGGGGGCCGGGACGGGACCGAGCCCCCGGTGGGGGACCGGTGGGAGGTCCGGCAGCGGGCCGTGGTCCTCCGCGGCGGGGCGCGGTGACGGTATCCGCGGTCTTTCACCGGGGCCGCCGGAGCGCTCGCGGCCGTCCCACTCGTCCGGGCCCCTCACAGCGACCGTCCGTGGCCCGGACCGGGCGGTGCGGGGTGCGGCGGGCGCGGGGTGTGCGGCCCGCGGGCGACGCGGCGCATCGGGACGGCCGGCAGGGCCTGGTGGTTGTGGGCGGTGGACAGCAGCTGGAGGCCCAGGCGGAGCCGGCGCCGCGCCTCGTCCTCGGTGACGCCGAGGTCGGCGGCGGTCTGGCGGTAGTCCCGGCGCTGGAAGTACGCCAGTTCCAGGGCCTCGCGCAGCGGGGCGGGCATGGACGTGACGATGTAGTCGGCGCGGGCGGCGGTGGACGCCTCGTGGATCTTCCGCTCCAGCTCGCGCTCCGACTCGGCGGACGCGGGCCCGGCCTCGCCGCGGTCGCGCGCCGAGTCGGCCTCGGTCTGGCGCAGCCGCTGGACGGCCTGGTGGCGGGTGATCCCGGCCACCCAGGAGCGCAGCGAGCCCTGCTTGGGGTCGTAGGAGTCCGGGTGCTCCCAGACGTAGCCGAACACCTCGCGGGTGATGCGGTCGGCGGCGTCCTCGTCGTCCAGGACGCGGTAGGCGAGGCTGTGCACGAGCGAGGCGAAACGGTCGTAGAGCTCACCGAGTGCCGCGGCCTCGCCGCGGGCGAGTCGCTGCTGCATCCGCCTGTCCCAGCGCGGTGGTGCGTCATGTGCCATGGGACCCCCATCCCTGCCCGTCGCGGCCGGGCTCACACCTCGGCCGGCGCTCTGCCGAGACCTCCGCCGCGCGCTCCGCCGCGACCTCGGCCTGCACGAAGGGCCCGCGCGCCGCAGGACCCTGTGTCGTCACTCCCGCTCACTGTCGTACCCGTACTCGCCCCTTCGCTCACGAATGCCAGGTCATCACCCGATCCGGCGGCGTGCGGACGCCGTGGCACCGGATGTGCGCACGGCGTGACGGTCGCCGTGTCCTCGAATGTAGTGGGCGGGTCCGACAGTGCAGGCGCCTTTGCGGCAAAGCCGGTCGCGAGGGCGTCGCAGGTGGTAAGGGCGTGGTGACGTTGTGGTGGATCTGGTGACACTTCCGGTTCGAAGTGGATCGATGTGGACCGTTTGTGACCGTATCTACCCATGTGTTATGCGGGTGTGACCGGTTGCGGGCGAAAACCCGCTGCCCTCTGGGCATAGCCTTGGGCGGGAGGAGCCCGCCGCGCCATGGAATCGACAGCGTTTCACGGGGGAGAGGCCGGGCAGTCGAGCCGGGAAGGGTGGGTTCCGGATTGCAATCGGGGCCCATCCGGTCCGAAAGCGAGCGAAAGGCTTCGAGCGCGTGTCGTTGAAGGTGGCAGAGGACGAAAAGGGCCCCTGGGCCGTACTTCAGGTCTCGGGCGAGATGGACCTGGTCACATCGCCCGCGGTGCGTCAGCACGTGCACGACGCGGTGGCCGAGGGCCGGCGGTCCCTGGTCCTCGATCTCTCCGAGGTCCGGTTCTGTGACTCCAGCGGGGTGGGCGTGCTGATCGCCGCCCGCCGCCTGATGCGTTCCTGTCAGGGGAGACTGCGGCTGATCCTGCCCGCCCAGGGCGCCGTCGACGGCTCGCACGTCAACCGTGTGCTGGCCGCCCTCGGGGTCCGCCGGCTCTTCGAGGTCTACCCGGACCTGCCCACGGCGGTGGACGAGGCGGCGGCCCCGCTGTCGGCCTGAGCCGGCCGGCCGCACCGGTCGCCCACCTGCGTTCCGCCGCGGCGGAACCCCGTCCTCACCCCGCCCCGTACGGGAACTCCGCCCGTACGACGAAGCCTCCCTCGGCCGTGGGACGCGCCTCCAGCGTGCCGCCGAGGCTCTGTGCGCGCTCGCGCAGCCCCACCAGCCCGTGCCCGCCCCCGGGCAGCGCGGGGACCGGCACCGTCGCGTCCGGCGGCCCGTTGCGGATCTCCACCCGCAGCCCGGCCCGGCCCCGCTCCACCGCCTCCGGATCGCCCGGCGCGGCCAGCTCCACCGCGTCGACCCGGACCCGTACCTGCGCCCCCGGCGCGTGCTTGCGGACGTTGGTGAGCGCCTCCTGGACGGTGCGGAAGGCGGCCCGCTCGACCGTCCTGCCGCCGCGCGGCCGGTCCGCGCCGGACCCCGCGGCGCCGTCGTGCGCGGTCCGCAGCCCCTCGTACGTCACGTCCAGCGCGCTCATCTCGATCAGCCGGGGCAGCTCGTCCAGATCCGGCTGCGGCGCCAGTTCGCCCGCCTCCTGGGCGTCGCCGCCGGCCGCCCGGAGGACGCCGACCATGTGCCGCAGCTCCTCCAGCGTGCGGACGGACAGCTCACGGATCGTCCGGGCGCCGTCCCGCGCCGCCGCGTCCCCCGTGCTGACCTGTACGGCACCGGCCTGCAGGCTGATCAGGCTGACCTGGTGGGCCACCACGTCGTGCATCTCCCGGGCCAGCCGGGCCCGTTCGGTTGCCTTCACCCGCTCCGCCAGCAGCCGGTCCTCGCGGCGCAGGCTGCGGGTCAGGTCCTCGACGCGGGAGGCGAGTTCGCGCCGGGTCCGGACCAGCAGACCGAGCGCGATCGGGGCCGCGGAGGTGACGCAGGCGTCGATCAGGACCAGGGTGTTCTCCCGGTACGCGGTCGGCTCGAAGTCGGAGATCGGATACGGCAGGAAGTGCGCGGCGACCAGCAGCAGCGCGCAGACGCCGAGCCGGGCGCGGCCGGGCCGCAGCGCGGCGAGGGTGTAGAGGGCGATCATCGGCGCGAACCAGATGTAGCCGATGTAGAGCCCCGGCAGCGTCACCAGGAACACCAGCAGCGGCCAGCGGCGGCGCAGCAGCAGGGCCGCCGCAGCGACCACCGAGACGCCCAGCTCCAGCGCCATCCCCAGGCCGTTGACGAGCAGCGCGTCGGCGATCGAGAGCAGCATCGGGACCAGCACCGGGCCGACCCGGCGCAGCCGTCGGCCCAGCGGCCCGCACAGCAGCCGGCGCACGGCCCGGCGGGCGGTCCGGCGGACGACGTGGCGGACGAGCACGCGGGTGCCGGACCGGTCGCGGCCCCGTATGCCGCCCGGTCCCGCCGTCCCCTCTCCGGGCGCGTCCCCGATTACGTCCCCGGCCGCGCTCGCGGCCGCGTCCCCGGCCGCGCCTCCGACCGCGCCCATGGCTGCGTCCCGGCCCGCCGGGGTCTCCCGGCCGGATATCACCCGGTCCCCCGCGGAACCCCTGCCACCAGGCCCGCCCGGTCCGCGACGATCGCCGCCTGTATGCGGTTGATTCCGCCCAACTTGGCCAGCAGTGCCCGCACATGGTCCTTCACCGTGCTGGACGCCAGCCCCATCCGCTCCGCGATCTGCGCATTGCCCAGGCCCTCGCCCAGCAGCGCCAGGACCTGCGACTCGCGCGGCGTCAGCCCGCTCACCGCCCGGGCCGCGGCGGCCTGGTCCTCGGACGTCAGATAGCCGCCGATCACCGCCCGGGTCACCCCGGGGTCCAGCACGCTGCCGCCCGCCGCCAGCGTCCGCACCGCCCGCACCAACTGCTCCGGGTCGGAGTCCTTGAGCAGGAACCCCGCCGCGCCCTCCCGGAGCGCCGCGGTCAGGTACTCCTGCGCGTCGAAGGTGGTGAGCATCGCCACGGCCGGCGGGTCCGGGGCGGCGCGCAGCCCGCGCAGCACGGTCAGCCCGTCCACGTCCGGCATCCGGATGTCGAGCAGGACGACCTCGGCCGCGCAGCTCAGCACGGTCTCCACGGCCTCTGCGCCGCCGCAGTCCGCCACCATCTCGATGTCCGGGGCGGTCCCCAGGATCATCCGCAGTCCGGACCTGACGAGCCGCTCGTCGTCCACCACAGCGACACGGATCACCGGCCGCCCCTTTCTCCCACACACCCGTCCGAGCCTCGGAACCGCCCGGCGTTGCGCGACTCCGTCCCTGCCGCCGGTTCCCCCTTCAGAGGGCCCCACACCCCCGCCGAGCGGCGGGGGTCCTCGCCCGACCTGCGGACGATGGCGCGGGGCGGACCCCGCGGGCAGAGTGGTTCTCATGCTGCACCACTGAAGAGGCCACAAGCCCAGGACGCGTTGCAGTTCACATCGACGGCCGCCGCGGCCCCCACACGCGACGGACGTCCCCCGGCGCGCGGGGGTGGCCCGAAGGGGAACCTTCCCCGCCTGGTCGCGGGGGCCTACGAGGCCCCGTCGCCGCCTCCCCCGCCGCCGTTTTCACCTGATTGTTCAGCTTTGCGCGTGCGCGTCAGGGACGACTTGTTCGGTTCTTCCGATTCACCGGATTCATGTCCTTTGCGTGCGCGTTGGTCGCCTTCGGCCTCGTCCCCTTCGGCTGCGCGGCCTTCGGGATCCGGCTCATCCGGCTCCTGGGACCACTGATACGCCGCCAGCCGCTCGCCCCGGCTCTCCGCGACCCGCACGGTGTCCCGCAGCGCCGTCCTCAGTTGCGCCGACAGGAACCGCAACTGCCCGGCATCGGCCGAGGGGTCGTCGATGAGGGGCTCGGCGTGATCCAGCAGTCCGATGCTCATCGCCAACTGGAGGGCCTCGACCCGGTCCGCGTACCGGGAGACGGGGCCGTCGCCCGTCTGGTCGGTGAGCAGATAGCAGGGCTGGTCGGCGGAGCCGGTCCAGGGCAGCAACCGGGCAACGGGACGAGCGGAAGGGTGCGACACGTCGGCCTGCTTTCTTCAGGTGGGCGGGGCGGGCCGGCGCGCGGCCGGGCCCGTCGTCTCGTGGACGACCCTCGCGCCGATCGCGGCCCGATCCCAGCCCAACTTCCTATAGGACGGCCCTATACCGGCCGCCCTATATTGGAGCCATGGGCGACTTTGCTCCGGACGTGTGGACACATCCCCGGCTCATGGCGGCGGTCGTCGAGGAGGACTGGGGCGCGGTCTTCCGCACGTACCGGCGGCTCACCGGCGTCAGCCAGATGACCCTCGGCGCGCGCGTGGGGCTGGTGCAGCCGGACGTCTCGGAGATCGAGCGCGGGCGACGGCGGGTCACCTCGGTGGAGGTGCGGCAGCGCATCGTCGCGGGGCTCGGTATTCCGCCGGAGCGGTTACCGGGCGCCGCGGCGGAAGGCGACGCACTGCCCGTCCCCGGGCTCGCCTTCGCGGGCGTCACCCCGGACGAGGATCTCCTCGCGCGGGTCACCACCGCGGTGGACGGCGCGCACCGTGTCGACGGCGCGACGCTTGACTGGCTCGACCGCCTGCTGGCCGAACACCGCAGGGCCGAGGACTTCATCGGCTCGGCCCCGCTAGTCGAGGTGATGGGCCAGCAACTCCGCACGGTGGTCAACCTCTACGCCGGAGCGTGCGGCCCGTTGGCGGGGCGAGTGATCCGACTGGCCTCCGAGCACGCCCAGTTCCTGGCCTGGATGGCGCAGGACCAGGGGCGATCGGCCGCCGCGCTGGCCTGGTACGACCGGTCCCACGAATGGGCGTTGGAGGCCGGGGACACCGACATGGCCGCGACGACGCTCAGCATGAAGGCGCACATGGCCTGGTCCGGGGGGCGGGGGCGGCGGTGCGTACGGCTCGCGGAGGCCGCTCGCTGGTCGGCGCCGGGTGCGTCCCCGGGCGTACGGGGCATGGCGGCTCAGATGGCGGCCCGCGGCCATGCGCTCAACCAGGAGGGCGACGCCGCCCGCCGCCTCCTGGACGAGGCCCAGGAACTGATCACCCACGCTGCCACGCGTCCCGAAGACGAGCCGCCGTGGATGTACTTCTACGACGACACCTGGTTCACCCTGCAACACGGCATGGCCGCCATGCACCTCGGCGCGTGGCGCACCGCCACCCGGCACCTCACCTCCGGCCTCGCCGCCCTACCGCCCAACTACCGCCGTGACCGGGCCTGGTACCGCTCATGCCTCGCGCACGCGCACGCCGCCGCGGGCGAAGCCGAACAATCCCTGGCCGCAGCCCTCGCGAGCGTTCCCGACGCCTCCGGTGTCGGCCGCCCGCACGCGTGGCACGAACTCCACACCACCGCGGCCGTCCTGCTGCGCCGGGGCGCGGCGGAGGGGCGCGAGCTGACGGACGCGTTGCAGGCGCACGACTGACCGCCCACGGCAACTCGCCGCATCCCGGCGTCGGGTGTGGCGCTTACGTCGTCGACTCGTCGACAGGGGAATCCCGTTCCGACCGCCACCCCATCACCAGCACCACCACCGACGTCATCGCCGCCAGGCCGAACGCCGTGGTGGCCATGGACAGCGCGCCCTGTGGTGTCTCGAAGGACTGGTTGAAGAAGTCGGTGACGGTCAGCCAGACCACCGTGCGGACCGTGAGGTACAGCTCGACCGAGGCGAAGACCAGGAGCGCGCCGCGCAGGTCGCGGCGGGCGCGGAAGGCCAGCCAGCCCAGGAGGAAGAAGGCCAGCACCGAGCCGAGGGTGGTGAACTCGGTGGACGCGGCGAGGTTGAGGGTGCCCAGCACCGAGCCGTCCACCGCGCCGCGGAGGTACCGGAAGGTGTCCATCCCGGTCAGGGTCAGGTCGTGGACGGTCCAGACGAGCCGGGTCACGCCCATCGCCAGGAAGAGGACGCCGCAGATGCGGGAGAGCCGGCGGTCCCGGGCGCTGGGTACGGGGCACGGGGTGGAGGCGGCCCCCGACGCGCCGCCACTGCCCGTCCGTGAGCCGGTCCGGGGCCGCTCCCGGCCCTCCGTCGCCGGGAGCATCGTGGTCAGCACGACCACCGCGACCACCAGGCCCAGCACGCGGGTGGCCAGCGCCCACCCGCCGAGCGGGTCGGTGGCGTACTGGTCGCGGTAGGCGGCGTCGCAGAGGCCGACCGCCTCGCGCAGCGACACGGCCAGCAGGAAGAACCCGGAGAACAGGGCGGCGCTGCGGGCCGGCCGGCGGTGGGCGACGGCGAGCCCGGCGGTGGCGAGGAAGGCGGCGGCGAACGCCCACTCGTAGGGGCCGACCAGTTGGGACGCGGGGGAAGCGCCCGGGTTGAACAGTCCTTCGACGAAGTCCCATACGGAGCCGTCCCCTTGGACGATCCCGTACACCGTCCAGGCGGTGAGCGCGGTCGCGTAGAGGGTGAGGAAGAACGCGGTGGTGTGGTAGGCGCCGTGGTGCTGAGGGGCGGCGCGGGCCGGATCGCCGCCCGGACGTACGTCCAGCGCGTCGCCGTCCCGCATCACCATGCCCGATCCCCGATTCCGTGCCGTGCGTCGCCGTGGCGGAACTGTCGCCGGTGGCGCCGCTGCCGCCGCCTCACTGTGTCAAGGACGGGCGGAGGGGCGGGGGAGGTTCCGCTCCGTGTGTCGCGAGTTGATCAAGAAATGGTGGATCCTGCCCCGCGCGAGGGGCGGGGCGCGCGCCGGGGCCGTTCACCGTACGCGGCGGGCCGTGGCCGCCACGAAGTCGCGGATGCCCGCTCGGGTCGCCGCCCGCCGCTCGGTGAGGGCCTCGCGGTCCTCGACCCAGTGGATCTCGGTCACCTCGGCCATGATCCGCTCGCTGAGATCGAGGACGTCCGGGTCGTCGCTCACCATCTGGGCCCGGAACATGGCCTCCTGGGCCGCGTAACGGCTCTTGTACACCTCCTCGCGCAGCTCCGGGGTGTCCTCGCCGCAGCGGTCGTCCTCGTGCCGCACGAACCAGCTGTGGACGAGGACCCGGCGGTAGTCCAGCAGCGCTCCCGCGTACGCGCAGTAGGCATCGATCCGCTCCTGCCGCAGCCGCTGCGCGCGGGCGAACCCCTCGCTGCGGTCGGCGGACCGGCTCTGGAAGTGGTGGGTGACGGCGGAACCCAGCAGGGTCCCGAAGACGGCGACGACGCTCGCTATGACTGCCTCCATGACAGACAGTGGACCACAAGGGAAGGAGGATCCCGGTCATTTTCCCAACTGGTGCAGGTGGCGGCGGTGTTGTAGGACTACCTGCGGTAACGGACCGTGATCGGGCGGGTGTTGGGGCGGGAGTCGCCCCCGGGCGACCGGTGGGCGTGCGGCAAGATGTCGCCATGGGCATCTTCGGGGGAGAAGGCCGTCTGATCGGCGATCGGTATCGGCTCGGCATACGCCTGGGCCGTGGCGGCATGGGAACGGTCTGGCGGGCCACGGACGAACTGCTCGGCCGCCAAGTAGCCGTCAAGGAACTGCACTTGGACGACATGACGGCCGAGCCCGAGGCGCGGGTGCAGCGCGACCGGGCGATGCGGGAGGCGCGCACGGTCGCCCAGGTCAAGCACCCGAACGTGATCGTGGTGCACGACGTGGTCGAGCAGGACGGGCGGCCGTGGATCGTGATGGAGCTAGTGGAGGGCCCGTCGCTGGCCGACCTGCTGGCCTCCGCCGGGCCGCTCGCGCCGGACGAGGCGGCCCGGATCGGCCTGGCGCTGCTGGGCGCGCTGCGCGCCGCGCACGCCCGGGACGTGCTGCACCGCGACATCAAACCGGCCAACGTGCTGCTGGAGGACGGCGGCGAGCGGGTGGTGCTGACGGACTTCGGGATCGCCCAGGTGCCGGGCGCGACGACGCTGACCGACGCCGGCGGCTTCGTCGGCTCGCCCGAGTACACCGCGCCGGAGCGGATGGCCGGGCGGGACGCCGGCCCGGAGGCCGATCTGTGGTCGCTGGGGGTGCTGCTGTGCGCCGCCCTCAGTGGGGCGACACCGTTCCGCCGGGACTCGATGGCCGGGGTGCTGCACGCCGTGGTCTACGAGGAGATCGAACTACCCCCGGTGGACGGGCCGTTGGCGGAGGCGCTCGGCGGGCTGCTGGAGCGCGATCCGCAGCGGCGGTTGGACATGGACGCGACGGAGCGGCTGCTGAGCGGTGTCACGGCGCCGGGGCGCGACCCCTTCGGGGAGCCGGGCGACGGCGTCCGCCGTGGGGCCCGCCCGCCGCAGGGGGACCCGTTCCGGCCGCCGGCCGCGGCGGTCCGCCCGGGTGCCCCGGTGGCCGGGGACCGTGGCGCCCCCTTCCGGCCCGGCGGCACGCCGGTGCTGCCCACCCCGGGCGGTGCGGTGCGCCCCGGGGCCGGGGGCTTCGCCGGGCCCCCGGTGGCGCTCGCCGCGGTCCCCGGCCACGGGGGCGCCGCGCCCGGCACCCCGGCATCGGCCACCGCCCGCCCGGCGGACCGCCGCAAGAACCTCCCCCTGGTGGTCGCCGCCGCCGTGGTCGTCCTCGGTGGCGCCGCGGCGGGCCTCGTCGCCCTGCTGGCGCCCGGGGGCGGCGACGGCATCGACGACGACCTGACCGCCGCGCACCCCGGGGCCTCGGCACAGGCCACCGCCCACAAGGGGAAGAAGGGGCAGGGGGGCGCCCAGGGGCCGTCGGGCCGGGGCCCGTCGGATCCGCGGGGCATCGCGCCGGGCGGGCCCGGACCGACCCCCACGGCCACGGTGACCACCTCCGCCGGGCCGGTCGACGGCGGGCAGGCCCCGTCCGGCTACCAGATCGTCCGCGACCCGGCCGGCTTCACCATGGCAGTACCGACCGGCTTCACCCGCTCCTACGAGAACTCGCGGGTCTACTACTACTCCGAGGGCAGGCGCTTCCGGATCGGGGTGCAGCTGCAGAAGCCGGTGCCCGAGGGGCCCATCGGGGCGATGCGCAAGGCGGACGCCAAGGGGTCCGACAGCTATCCCGGATACCGGGGCGGAAAGGTCGTCGAGACCACGCACAACGGACTCCAGGCCGGGCGCTGGGAGTTCGTCTGGGACGGCAGTGCCCAGGATGCCGGCGCCCGCTACACCTACGACCTCAGCTGGAACGAGGGCGGCAGGATGATGGACATCTGGATCTCCTCCCCGGTCGCCTCCCACGCGGACGCCAAGCGACAGTTCGACACCGCGACCGCGTCCTTCCAGCTGTCCGGCCGGTGAGCGCCCGGCGGCGCCGGCCCGCCCCGCCACCCCCGGCCCGCCGGGCCGCGGTGCCGGGACCGTCGCCGTCGCCCCATCTCCCCAGACCAGCCCGCTTACGGCCAGTGAATACTGGCGCGATTGTGCGAAGCGGGTGAAAACCTGTTACTCCCGGGTACACAAAGCGGTCCCGGGCGAATACGCTCGCCCGCATGACGGACTCGCAGGACACCGGAACCGCCTCCGCCACCGACGAGGCCCACCTGGACGCCCCGGCGCCCCCGGCCGCCCTTCAGGCGCCCTCCGGCGGCAACCCGGTCGTGCTCGCCGCAGCCGGCACCCGCACCGCCGCGGACGTGGTCCCCCCGGAGGTGGCCGCCCGCCTCACCCGGTGCGTGGTAGGCAGGGGAAGCACCGCCAACCACACCCCGTTCACCGGGGAGAAGCTGGCGGACCTGCCCGAGTCCACCCCCGAGGACGTCGCCACCGCCTTCGAGCGGGCCCGCGCCGCACAGGAGCGCTGGGCGAAGGTCCCGGTCAAGCAGCGCGCCGCGGTCCTGCTGCGCTTCCACGACCTGGTCCTGCGCCGCCAGGCCGAGGTGCTGGACCTGATCCAGCTGGAGACCGGCAAGGCGCGGCTGCACGCCCACGAGGAGGTGCAGGCGGTCGCCGTCGCCGCCCGCCACTACGGCCGCAAGGCCCCCGCCTACCTCCGTCCCAAGGGCCACACCGGCGTCGTGCCGACGCTGACCAAGGTCACCGAACTCCGCCAGCCGCGCGGCGTGGTGGGGCAGATCGCCCCCTGGAACTACCCCTTCGAACTGACCGTGGGCGACGCCCTGCCGGCCTTCGTCGCGGGCAACGCCGTCGTCATGAAGCCCGACACGGAGACCGCGCTGACCGCCCTGTGGGCACGCGAGCAGCTGATCGAGGCCGGGCTCCCGGAGGACGTCTGGCAGGTGGTGATCGGCGACGGTCCGGTCGTCGGCCCGGAGGTCGTCCGGCACGCCGACTACGTCTCGTTCACCGGCTCGACCCGCACCGGCCGCGAGGTCGCCCAGGGCGCCGCCGCCCGGCTCGTCGGCGTCTCCCTCGAACTCGGCGGCAAGAACGCCATGTTGGTGCTGCACGACGCCGACGTGGAGAAGGCCGCCGCCGGCGCCATCCGCGGCTGCTTCTCCTCCGCGGGCCAGCTCTGCATCTCCATCGAGCGCCTCTACGTCCACGAATCCATCGCCGACGCCTTCGTCGAGCGGTTCGCGGCCCGGACGAAGGCGATGCGGCTGGGCAACGCCCTGGCCTACGGCGCCGACATGGGCTCGCTGGTCGGCGCGCGCCAGCTGGAGACCGTCACCCGGCACGTCGACGAGGCGGTGGCCAAGGGCGCCCGGGTGGTCGCCGGCGGCCGGCCCCGCCCCGACATCGGCCCGCTCTTCTACGAGCCGACCATCCTGGACGGCGTCGAGTCCCCGATGGCCGTCTGCGGCGAGGAGACCTTCGGCCCGGTCGTCTCGATCTACCGCTTCCGCGACGAGGACGAGGCGGTGGCCCGCGCCAACGCCACGCCCTACGGCCTGAATTCCAGCGTGTGGACCAAGGACGGCCGGCGCGGCCGGGCGATCGCGGCGCGGCTGCGCACCGGCACGGTCAACGTCAACGAGTCGTACGCGGCCGGCTACGGCAGCGTGCAGTCGCCGATGGGCGGAATGGGCGACTCGGGTCTGGGACGCCGGCACGGCTCCGAGGGCATCCTCAAGTACACCGAGGCGCAGACCGTCGCCCAGCAGAGGCTGATGCCGCTGGCGCCGGCCTTCGGGATGGACGACGAGAAGTACGCCGCCTTCATGACCCGCAGCCTGCGCGCGATGAAGGCCCTCCGCCTGCGCTGAACGGCATTCAGCCCCTCGGGCGCGCGAGGGGCGGGGCCCGCGCGCAGCCGCAGATTCAGCCCCTCCGACGATCGAGGAGCGGGGCCCGCGCGCAGCCGCACATTCAGCCCCTCCGGCGATTGAGGAGCGGGGTCCGGGGCGGAGCCCCGAATACGGATACGGAGGTACCGGTGCCACAGGAGAACGCTGCTCAACACCCCACCCCGGACGGGGAGTCCACCGAAGCCGACCACAGGACCACCGGCCACGTGGGCGCCGCCCCCGAGGACGCCGCCGAGGACCCCGGCCACGAGTACGAGCACGACTACGACTACGACGTGATCGTCATCGGCTCCGGCTTCGGCGGCTCCGTCTCCGCCCTCCGCCTGACCGAGAAGGGCTACCGCGTCGGCGTCCTCGAAGCCGGCCGGCGGTTCACCCGCGAGACCCTGCCGAAGAACTCCTGGGACCTCAGGAACTACCTGTGGGCCCCGGCGCTCGGCCTCTACGGCATCCAGCGCATCCACCTGCTGGGCAAGGTGATGGTGCTGGCCGGCGCCGGGGTGGGCGGCGGCTCGCTCAACTACGCCAACACCCTCTACGTCCCGCCGAAGGCGTTCTTCGACGACCCCCAGTGGCGCCGGATCACCGACTGGCAGCAGGAGTTGAAGCCGTACTACGACCAGGCCCGGCGGATGCTCGGGGTCCGGCTCAACCCGACGATGACCCCGTCGGACGTCCACCTGAAGGCGACCGCGCAGGCCATGGGCGTCGGCGACTCCTTCCACATGGCGCCGGTCGGGGTGTTCTTCGGGGACGGCGAGGACGCCGCCGGCTCGGCCCGGGCGAGGCCGGGCGAGGAGGTCCCCGACCCGTACTTCGGCGGCGCGGGCCCGTCCCGCCGGGCGTGCACCGAATGCGGCGAGTGCATGACCGGCTGCCGGCACGGCGCCAAGAACACCCTCACCGAGAACTACCTCCACCTCGCCGAGAAGGCCGGCGCGGTGATCCACCCGATGACCTCGGTCGTCACGCTCACCGAGGACTCCCGAGGCGGCTTCGCGGTCAGGACGCTGCCCACCGACAACAAGAAGAAGGGCCGACGAGGAGGGGCGGCGCGATGGGGGTCCCCCCGGACGAAGTCTGGGGGAGCCTCGGTGAGGAGTGGTGGTCGGGAGACGGGTGGGCGGACCTTCACCGCCCGGCGGGTGGTGCTGGCCGCCGGCACCTACGGCACCCAGACGCTGCTGCACCGCATGAAGGACAGCGGGCTGCTGCCGTACCTCTCCGACCGCCTCGGCGCGCTGACCCGCACCAACTCCGAGGCGCTGGTGGGCGCCCAGACCACCAGCCGCCGCTACCGCCAACGGCACGGCGCCGACCGGGTCGACTTCACCAAGGGCGTGGCGATCACCTCGTCCATCCATCCCGACGAGAACACCCACATCGAGCCGGTCCGCTACGGCAAGGGCTCCAACTCCATGGGCGGCCTGACGATCCTTCAGGTCCCGTACCGGCCGGCCGGCCGGGTCCTGGGCTGGGCCGGCAACATGGTCCGCCACCCGGTGCTGGCGCTCCGCTCACTCTCCAACCGCCGCTGGTCCGAGCGCACCATCATCGGCCTGGTGATGCAGTCCCTGGACAACTCCCTGACCACGTACCGCAAACCGCGCGGCCTGGGGAAGGGCCTGCTCACCGCCCGGCAGGGCCACGGCGCCCCCAACCCCGACCAGATCCCCGAGGCCACCGAGGCCGCCACCCTGCTCGCCCAGGAGATCAACGGCTTCGCGGGCAGCAACGTCGGCGAGCTGATGGGCACCCCGCTGACCGCGCACTTCCTCGGCGGCTGCCCCATCGGCGCGGACGCCGACCACGGCGTCATCGACGCCTACCACCGCCTCTACGGCCACCCGGGCATCTCGGTCGTCGACGGGTCCGCGGTCTCCGCCAACCTCGGCGTCAACCCCTCCCTGACGATCACCGCCCAGGCCGAGCGCGCCATGTCCCTGTGGCCCAACAAGGGAGAGGCGGACCCCCGTCCGGCCCCCGGGCGGCCGTACGTGCGGGTGGCGCCGGTCGAGCCGGTCCGCCCGGCCGTCCCGGCATCGGCCTTCGGCGCGCTCAAACTGCCGTTCCTGCCGGTCCCTTCGGTCCCGCCCAAGGAGTAGCCGCGGACGGGCGGAGAGCCGCGCCCCGCGGGGCGACCCTCCGCCCGTCCTACGGTGCGGTGCGCGTCGGGCAGTACGCCTCATGCGCTCCGCGGCGCGTCACGCGCCCGTGCCGCCGGTCGCCCCGCGCCGCCGGACGGCGAAGACCGCCCCGGCGCCGACGGCCATCGCCACGCCGCCCACCAGGCCGATCGTCGGCAGTGCCGACGAGGAACCGGTCGCGGCGAGGTTGCCGGTCACCGGCAGCCTGTCCAGGTCCTTCCCGGGCCTGCCGGTGGCGACCGGCCTGACGTCGCCCTGCGGGCCCGGCTTGTTGCCCGGCTTGCCGGGCTCGGCCGGCGGGACCTCGCCGGGCCTGCTGCCGGCGGGCAGCACCGCGAAGTCGTACCACTGCTCCTGTGACGAGCCGCAGGACCCGTCCTCGTTGTAGTAGTCGCCCGCGACCAGTGCGAACCCGTCACCGGGCGGGGCGCTCTCGTCGGCGCGGATCCGCATCGTCAACTCGGCGGTCCGGTGCGCTTCCAGCGCGAACCAGCCGAAGTAGTCGCCGTCGGACCACTCGCCGAACGCGGTCCACCTGCCGGTGTTCGGGTCCTGGTACTCCAGGTGCAGCGAGGCCCCGGGGCGGTCCGCGCCGTCCTTCGGCGGCACCGCGAGGACGAATGGGTAGACCTCGTCGAGCTTCTTGTCGGTGGTGTTCGCCAGCTTGATGGTGAACCGCGACCAGTCGCCGCCGGCGACCAGCTTCGAGGGCAGGTTCGCCACGGTGACGTCGAGGGACGCGTCGTCGATGGTGCACTCGGGCTCGTCGGAGGGGGTGGCCGACGGGGTGCCCGGCGCGGTCGGGGTGGCCGACGCGGTGGGCCCGGCGGTGGGGGTCGGCGTGCTGGTGCCGCCCGGGGTGGCCGAGGCCGACGGCGTGGCGCCGCCCTCGCCGCCGGGCGGGGTCTCACCGCCCGAGGTGGCCTCCGCGCCGCCGGCGGGGGTCTCGGCCGTCGGGGTGGGGGTGCTGCTCCGCTCCGGTCCGGGGGCGGACGGCGTCGCGGTGACGCTCGCGCTGGGCTCGGCGTCGGGACCGGTCGCGTGGGCGGCGGGAGCCGCCATGAGGGCGGCGGGGGCTATGACGGCCGTCGCGGCGACGGCCGTCAGGGCACGGCGGAGCTTCATCCAGAAGACCTCTCGGGTCCACGGTGCCGTGGCGTGGCACATCGGGGTGCCGGCCGTCGCGGTGGGGCGCGGTATGGCCGTGCGTTGTCAGGTACGTGACCACGCTTGGCCGAAAAAAGTTGTTCGCTCAACTGAAAAGATCGCCGTGATCCCGGTCACACGTTTCACGGTCGCCCCATGGGCAACGCACAACCGGCCCACAGCGAAGGGCCCCGGAATCCGTCCGCGAGGGGGGAACGCGGAGGCTGCGGGGCCCTTGGCTTTCGGTGCCGGCGTCAGGGCAGCGCCGGCACCGACGTGCGGCGCTGGGGGGGGGGTAGCGCCGCTGGCTCATCGGGGTGGTGCGGATCGGTGCGGGGTGGTGCGCGGTGTCCCGCTCGCGCTCTGGTCTGGACCAATGGCGTGCGAGGTGAAGGCTCGCACCGGAAGCGGTCTGCGGTTCGTCAAGCATCGTCCAGGATGCGCCTCACCTGGCGCAACCGTTTCGACCGGATGCGGTCGGTCCCGGGCGTCCCCAGGACCGACCACCCCATCGGTGTGACCGGGCTGCTGTCCCCTGCTGACCGGTCACGGACCGGAACGAGGTCCCACGACGCGGACCGCTGCCAGCGGCCGGCGTCTCATCGCTCCGGCTTTCCGCCCGTGGGGCGGCGTCTACGCGTAGTCCTGCAGGCCGCGCCTGGCTGGCGTGGCACCGGGAACAACGAACCCTCTCGGCGCCCGGTCACGCGCCGTACGGGTGAGAGGGCACCCGAACTCAGTTCCAGCCGGGCCCCCACTCGGCTCCCACCCGGAAACGGGCCGCGGGACCGATCGAATCCGGCCTCGCGCCCGGCCTCAAGCCCGGCCGTGCGTCCGGCCCGGGGCACCGACCTCAGACCCGGCCCCGGGAGAGCTCCAGCAGGGTCATCGCCAGCGCGGTGCCCGACCGGCCGAGCTGGTCGCTGTAGTGCGCCAGCACCTCCATCTCCCGGGAGAGGTTCAGCCGGGGCCCGCCGGAGGCGATCCGCTCGCGTTGGATGACCGCCGAGACGGCCATCCGTTCTTGGATCAGCCCGATGATCCGCCCGTCGAGATCATCGATCCGATGCCGGGCGTCCCGGATCACCTCGGTCGCCGCAGGGGTGTGCGCACCGGAGTCCGGGGCGGCGGTGACGGTGGTGGCGGGCGTCGTCCGCGCGGTGTTGTTCGGCGTGGTCATGTCCGTTCCTCCTGGGGTGAGGGCCCCTGGAGCCCTGGCGACCGCTACGGTCCCGGACAAACACCAGCGCCCCGGACCGTCATCGGCCCGGGGCGCCTGGGGAAGTCGTGTGGTAAGTCGATCAAGCAGCACGACCATGGCAGCCGGACGGGCCGGTGCCATAGGTAAAAGCGAAGCTGTACTGCTGGAACATGGCGTTCAGTATGAGCCCGTTAGAATCGAAAGTCCAACCCCGCTCCACACCGCCGGAAGGCCGCCGAAGTGCCATCAGCGCCCCCTGCCGCCGCACCGGACGTCGTCCTCGTTGTCGACTTCGGCGCACAGTACGCCCAGCTCATCGCCCGACGGGTCCGAGAGGCCCGGGTCTACAGCGAGATCGTGCCGTCCACCATGCCGGTGGCCGAGATGCTCGCCAAGAACCCCAGCGCGATCATCCTCTCCGGCGGTCCGTCGTCGGTCTACGCCGCCGGCGCCCCCAGCCTCGACCGCGCCCTGTTCGAGGCCGGTGTCCCGGTCTTCGGCATGTGCTACGGCTTCCAGCTGATGGCCACCACCCTCGGTGGCACGGTCGACAACAACGGTGCCCGTGAGTACGGCCGCACCGCGCTGACCGTCAGCAAGCCCGGCTCCACCCTCTTCGAGGGCACCCCCGCCGAGCAGTCGGTGTGGATGTCGCACGGCGACGCCTGCTCCGCCGCCCCCGAGGGCTTCACCGTCACCGCGTCCACCGACCTGGTCCCGGTCGCCGCCTTCGAGAACGACGAGAAGAAGCTCTACGGCGTCCAGTACCACCCCGAGGTACTGCACTCCACCCACGGCCAGCAGGTCCTGGAGCACTTCCTCTACCGCGGCGCGGGCATCGAGCCGACCTGGACGACCACCAGCGTGGTCGAGGAGCAGGTGGCCGCGATCCGTGAGCAGGTCGGCAGCAAGCGGGCGATCTGCGGGCTGTCCGGCGGCGTGGACTCCGCGGTGGCCGCCGCCCTGGTCCAGAAGGCCATCGGCGACCAGCTCACCTGCGTCTACGTCGACCACGGCCTGATGCGCAAGGGCGAGACCGAGCAGGTCGAGAAGGACTTCGTGGCGGCGACCGGCGTGCAGCTGAAGGTCGTCGACGCCGCCGAGCGCTTCCTGAACGCGCTCAAGGGGGTCTCCGACCCCGAGCAGAAGCGGAAGATCATCGGCCGGGAGTTCATCCGGGTCTTCGAGCAGGCCCAGGCCGAGCTGGTCGCCGAGGCCGGCGCCGAGGGCGAGGAAGTGGCCTTCCTGGTCCAGGGCACGCTCTACCCGGACATCGTCGAGTCCGGCGGCGGCACCGGCACCGCGAACATCAAGTCGCACCACAACGTCGGCGGTCTCCCCGACGACATCGAGTTCGAGCTCGTCGAGCCGCTGCGCCAGCTGTTCAAGGACGAGGTCCGGATGGTCGGCTCCGAGCTGGGCCTGCCGGACGAGATCGTCCACCGCCAGCCGTTCCCCGGTCCGGGCCTGGGCATCCGCATCGTCGGCGAGGTCACCCAGGAGCGCCTGGACCTGCTGCGCGAGGCCGACGCCATCGCCCGCGAGGAACTGACCGCGGCCGGTCTGGACCGCGAGATCTGGCAGTGCCCGGTGGTCCTGCTCGCCGACGTCCGCTCGGTCGGCGTCCAGGGCGACGGCCGCACCTACGGCCACCCGATCGTGCTGCGCCCGGTCTCCTCCGAGGACGCCATGACCGCGGACTGGACGCGGATGCCGTACGAGGCCCTGGCCCGGATCTCCACCCGGATCACCAACGAGGTCGCGGACGTCAACCGCGTCGTCCTGGACGTCACCAGCAAGCCGCCGGGCACCATCGAGTGGGAGTGACCTCCCGCTGACGCCCGACGGCGACGCCGCCGCTCATCGGTTTGAGCGGCGGCGTCGCCGTTTCCGCTCGTTACGCCGGCGGTACGGCCCGGCTCATCGCCTCCGCGGTGACCCGGGGCGGCGGCGCGCCCGACCACTCGGCGCCGCTGCGCGGCGTGGAACCGCTCAGCGGTCACCGGCGCGCGCGGCAGGCCCGGCCGCAGGGCCGGAACCGGCCGGTCGGGCCTCCACGGCCACCGCCAGCCGGTCCAGCGTCGTCGCCATCGCCGGGACCATCCGCCGCGGATAGCCGGGGAGTTCGATGGTCAGGCGGGGAAGCCGAGCCCGCGACCAGTCGTAGGTGTGGGTGACCCGGGTCCGGGCCGGGCGGGAGCCGTCCCCGGCGGACAGCTCGTGCAGCGCGAACCGCCAGCGCTGGCCGCCGACCAGCCGCCGGCCACGGAACTCGCCCCAGGTCTCCCAGGCGATCAGCCGGTCCGGCGCGTACTCCACCACCACGTTCACTGAGCGGTAGGCGACCCCGGCCTGTGCCATCGCCATGCCGAACCGGTCGCCCGGACCCAGCGGCGCCGGCCCGTCGGGGTGCCCGCGCAGCATGCCCGAGCCGTCCAGCGCGGCGTGCCGGGCCGGGTCCCGGAGGACGGCGAAGATCTGCTGCGGGGTGGCCGCGAGCTCCCGGGTGACGGAACGGGCGCGGGCGGGGGTGGGGGTGGCCAGGGCCGTGGTGGTGCGCATGGGGTGCCTCGTCTCTCCTCGTGCCGCGGAGGGCGGCGAACAGGAAGACGACGCGGCGGCGCGTTTTGTGACGACGCGGGCCTGGTCTCCGATGCAAGCGGAGGGTAGCTTCCGCCCGAGCGCCGTGAGCCGTACGCGCCAGGAGGAGAACCGCGATGCCCGAGCCGACGCCGATACCCACCGAGCAGCTGCAGTTCGCGATGCCGCCGCGGCACACCGGGGTCGAGGAGGAGCGGCGGCACCGCAAGGAACGCCTGACCGCGGCGCTGCGCCTCTTCGCGCGGTACGGCTTCGAGGAGGGCGTCTCGGGCCACATCACCGTGCGGGACCCGGAGTTCACCGACTGCTTCTGGGTCAACCCCTTCGGCGTCTCCTTCGCGCTGATGACCGTCGGCGACCTGATCCTGGTCAACGGCGAGGGAAAGGTCGTCGAGGGCCGCCACCACGTCAACCAGGCGGCGTTCACCATCCACGCGCAGGTCCACCGGGCCCGCCCGGACGTCGTCGCCGTCGCCCACAGCCACTCCACCCACGGCCGGGCGCTCGCCGCCCTCGGGGAGCCGCTGGACCCGATCACCCAGGACGCCTGCGCCTTCTACGAGGACTACGCCTTACGAGGTCAAAGTAGCACACGTTTCCGCAGGTCAGCGGCCTGCGGTAGCCGAAGGGACATGCCATGGATGAGACGTTGGACCAGTGGATTGCCGAACAGGTCGCCCGCGCACCGCAGATCCCGGACGAGGCGCTGCGAGACCTGGCCCGCACCCTCGGCATCGAGCTGGACTAGAGCACTTGCCACCGCCAACGGGCCCCCACCACACGGTGGGGGCCCGTTGCGCATTCAGTGCGCGCCCAGATGTATGCGTGCCGCTTCCACGAAGGCGGCACGGTACCCCTTGAACGTCTCCCAGATGCCTTCCGGCTCCTCATCCTGCTCATGCATGAACCGGACGCAGGCAGTCAGCCTCTCGGCCTCTGCCGCAGGCCCGATCCCCTCAAGGTCAATGAGGTTGTACGCGCTCTGCGTCTCGGTGTACGCCCGATCGGTTGCCTTGAGGGCTTCATCCTTGGTGTAGTCACCGCGCCATCGACGCCAATCGCAACGCGCTTCGGCATCGGCGGCTGCAAGGAAACGGGCGTAAGTCTCCCGATGCGCAAGGTAGATCTGAGTCCTGTCGTGCGCCGCCACCTTCCACCTCCACGGTTGCTGTGCATGCTGAAGCGCCGAGACACCTTGGCATGACCAGCGTGAGTCGAGAAGAGGCAGGGCAACATGCTTCGGCGTTGGCCTTCAGCGGCTTACTTCTTGTCTCCGCCGCTGGGCTGGGGTGCGGGGTCGCGGGGTGCCTCCGGGGGCATGGGGCCGCCGTCGTGTTTCCCGCCGTCCGCCTCGGCGACGGCCGTCAGAATGACGGAGGCCACGAGTGAACGTCAGGGAGGCGGTCGGACGCCCGGTCAACGGCTCCATGTTGGCCGCTCACCTGAATGTGCCTGACCGGACGGGCCCGCCGGCACCTGGAGGAGCTGGCCGTCAGCTAGCGTTGGCCCTGATCCAGGCTTGATAAGCGCCGATTCGGGTGACAACGGTCGGATACCCCAGATAGTTGCCGAAGCCGAAGGATGTCACTCCGATGTCTAGGAGCCGGTTGTTGTGGATGAATTCCACGGGGCCGCCGAAGTCCCCGAGGGCGACTGCTGACGTGGGGCTTTCGATGCACGACTGGGTGTTCGGATTGAGGGGGATGTTGCTGCCTGCGGCGCGCTGGCATGTGTCGGTGCTGACGACCCGGACGCGTGCTACTCGCAGGTTTGTTGAGTAAACGTTGGGATTGTTGGGGTCTGTTCGACCAAACCCACTGATGCGAGCCTCGTGGCCAACCCATGAATTCGAAGTGCCGTCCAGCGCCACCGGTTGGACTTGATTGCTGAACCGGAGAGCAGCTGGCAGTCGCAGCAATGCGATGTCGTTACGGATTCCACGGCTGGGGTCGGGCGTGAATCCGGGATGGATCTTGATTGCCTGGACATGGTGTTTGGGTGCTGTTTGGAAATCTTTCGTCTGGGTGACCCCCACAATCACCTGCAGGTCGGCAACGTTGGTGCGGTATGCGCACTGAGCGCTGGTGAGGATGTATCTGTTCGAGATGATCGCGCCGCCGCATCGGAGATGGTACCTGGTTCCGCTCCGCAGGAAGATAGTTGCTTGATTGGGCACTTCTGTCGGCTGGGCGGCTTGGCTAGTCCCTTCGATTGCGTAGGCCGGGAAATCGGCGGTGGCGGCAGGCCCGCAGAAGGCGAAGATGACGGAGAACAGGGAGAGTAGGGCCAGACGGCTGCGGATCGTGACTTTCATGACTGATCACGTCCTTTCCTTGACGGGTTGCCGAAAGCCAGACCTCGGCTTGCCTCAATGCGCCGGGGATAGGGTCTTTGGACTGCCACCTTCGTCGCGACCGTGTGGTCCTGGGGCAGGCTGTGCATCACCTTGGTGCGGTGCGCGGTGGCCTGGGCCCGGTTGGCTACCTGCCGGGCGATGTCATTGGCCATGACCTTCACGGCTACCGCCGGCGCCGCAACGCGTTCGCGGCCAATCGGCCCGCTCCCACCAGTGCGCCCCGCGCCAAGGGTCCACCCGTCGCGAGATCGTCAACAAGACGCGGCGTCAACTCGGCCACATTTAGTCAGAGGTGGATGGTAAGTGGTGTTCGATTCATCGTCGCTGAGACGTATTCCGACACTTCCGATCTCTCGGAACTTGACGGGGTTAGTCAGCTGCCAGGTCTTCCGCCTTGGCGCGCAGGGCCGCTGTCACCTCTGTCATGCGAAGCGGGTCCGGTCGGGGGTGTATCCACTGGTTCTGAGGGTGGGCGGATTTCGGGAGCGGGGCGGAGCGGAGGAAGTCGGTGAAGGTCTGGTCGGCCCATGGTGGCACCCAGGCCCCGGATCGGCAGACGTAGGCGAGATTGAAGGTGGTGGGGGGTGGGCTGCCGTCGTCGATGGTCATGGCTACGTCCACCAGCGGGTCTTCGCGGGGGCGATCCATGGATTCGCGCCATGGCGGGAAATGGACGTGTAGCTGGGTGCCTGCCCAGTAGTGCGCCAACATCCAGTTTTCACACCGGATGCCGTCGCCGCTGGTCTTCCAATGCTCGAAGCTGCTGTGGTTCGTTCGGTACCCGGCGTCATGATGCGCGTCGTATAGGTGGACCGACTCCCACGCGCCATCGCCGCCGACGTTCGACGGCCACAACTGCCCAGCCCACGCGTTGCTGTCGGCGTAGATCAACGGGGCACCGGGGGTGAAGGCGAAGCGGTCCCAGAAGCCTTCCCAGCCGCTCACGGTCGGCAGCTCGACCCCCGCCGCCCGGAAGCGCTCCGCCCGCTCCAGCCACACGACCTCTGTGTGGTGTTCGTCCTCGGCCACGGGCCAGCCGAACAGCTCGGGATGGCCGCCGTCCGGGCCCCCGGCGTCCGGGGTCGGGAAGAAGTAGTCCCAGTCCACTACTAGTAGGTGCACGCCGCCGCCCTCGGGTTTCCGTCGAGTGGCTATCGGCCACTCGGAACCGGCTACGCCCGGTCGGGAATTCCGCGACCGGGCGTAGGTCGCTCGTTCAGATCAGTGGAGGTGGCCGGGCGAGCCGGAACCGCAGCCTCCGTCGCCGTCCTCAATGTCGGTGTTGTCGCTTCCGTGGCCCCCGTCGTCTTCGCCGCCGTGGGCGACGGCCATGTCTCGGGGGTGTCGGAAGGGGATGCCGCGCCAGCCTTCAGAGTCGGGGGTGCGCGTCTCGTACGTCTCCACTGCTTGAGCGCTCATGTACCAACCTCCTCTTTCGTGAGGGGCCGCGCCGCCGTACCGTCGATGGCACGGCCCGACGGTCCGCAGGTTTCCTGCGGTTGGGTCACCCGTCCCGGCTGCTCGACTGTCCAGGTTTCCGCCGCCGGGGCGGGAGTCTCATGTGCCGGTCATTTGGGCGCAGGCGTGGCAGACCCACATGCCGGGTGTCTCTTCTGCCATCTGGTGCCGGTGTCGGCAGAGCACTTACTGACGGCCCTTGGCTCGGCAGGTGGCGCACGGGTAGGGGCATGCGGGCACCGGCTGGCCCCGGGGGATCGCTGTGGTTCCGGAGGGGCCCCGCTGGGGCGCTTTGGTTCGGGCCGACTTGTTGGGGTGGTCGGCCGGCGTGGGGTGGGTCACGGCGTCTCCCGGTGTCCGTCGTGGTGGTGCCGGATTCCCCGGGCGGCGTTGCCTGCGGTTCGCCAGTCGCCGGCCTTCAGCGCTCGGTCCCGCATCTCGGCCCGCGTCGCGCAGTCGTCACAACCAGGGGCCGGTGTGCCCTCCAGGAGCCACTTGTCGATCGACAGCTCAATGGGCTTGGGGCTGTACCGGGTTGGGGAAGTCATGCCATCTCCGCGGGGCCTGGCGTCGTGCGGGTGACGGAAACCCTAGGAAGGTTGCCGGGGCCGCGCCCACTCGATTGCACTCGATTGCAGGTGGATCACCCGAGTGAGCGGATTGCCGCCTTGATCAGCCGGTGGGCTGAGGCTCCGTAGACCGCGGTATCGGCCAGCGTGGCAAATGTTTCGGCATAGGCGCGCACCTCGGTTGGCTGGGTGAGCGTGAGGTATCCCGAGACGAGTTCGACGTTGACCTGGGCTTTGTCATAGATCCAGAAGCCCTCTACGGGCATCCGGGGCCGGCCGGTGCGCATGGGGACCACTCCCAGACTGACACGAGGCGATGCGCCAACCGTGAGCAAATGTTCCAGTTGCTCAACTTGCGTATCCACACTGCCAAGGCTGGTCCGCAGGACCGACTCCTCCACCAGGAACGCGAATGTGGCGGAGCCTTCGTGTAGCACTCGTTGACGCTCCATCCGCACGGCCACAGCATCGGCAACGTCATCTGCGGTGACGCGTCGGCGTTGGACTGCACGCAGTACGTCTTCGGTATAACCGTGGGTTTGGAGTAGTCCTGGAACGAGCCAGGAGGAGTAGGCGCGGAACCACTGAGTTCGTTCGAACAGCGGCCGGACGGCTTCTTGGGCGCGGCGGAGTCCGCCGCGTTCCATCCGACGCCACTCGATCCACATGCCTTCGACGGTCCGGAGAGAGGCGATCAGGTCGTCGGTTTGGTCTTCCCGGTTGCAGGCGCGGCACCATGCGCGGATGTCGTCAGCGGTCGGCGATGTCTTGGCGGTGACTATTCGCGAGACTTTGGAGGGGTGCCAGCCGCAGGCTGCGGCGAGTTGCTGGCCTTCGAGCCCGGCGTCCTTGCACATCTCCCGAAGGCGATCTGCAAGGACTTTCCGGGCTTCATGAACGCTGGAGGACCCTGGTGTCGGCATGGTGCGGGACGGTCAAGCTGGCTTGTATTCCTCGTGCGGGGTGGCCCGCTGCCAGACCGCTTCAAAGGCTGTTCGTACTTGCTCGACGACAGGGGCGTCAGTACGCCACTCACGGTCAACTACGTTGCCATCGCCGGAGAAGTAGGTGAAGAGGACGGCGGTCCCGTCGAACATCCAGAGGTCTGTTCCGGGGAGGACGAGGTCGGCGGCTTGGCGGCGGGGCAGCCATCGGACCAGTTCGCCGGCCGCGACGTTGGCGAACGTCATGTCGTGCTCGTAGCGGATGTAGTCGGTTACCGGTTCGCTGACGACGCGGGCCCGGCGCATGACGACACCACGGGCCGTTGTCTCTGCCACAAGGTCCCGCCAAGAATCCCACCAGTCCGGCAACTTGCCGGGGTCGCCCTCGTACCTGTGCCCCGCCCGCCACCGTGCGAACTCCGGGTCATCCGGGGTGTACCTGTCGCGCATCTCTAGGTGAACGGCGGAGTGGCGCGCGTTGGTGATCCCTTCACGTACGGGGTACTTCACTGTGCCGGTCCTCCGTTTGGGGGATGTACTTCAGCATCACGGCGGGGAGCCGGATGATTGTCTCGTGCTCCGGCACGCTCGTGGAGTGGCTGGGGATGGATCCGACTTCCTGGCATGCCTTCACCTCATCCTCCGTGGCCTTGTAGGACTGGATCAGCAGGTCCCCGGTGTCGTCGTCTATCCAGATGGTGGGCGAGTCGTCAACGGGGGTGTTCGGGATGATTCCCAGGAAGCGTAGCTGCACGTCCGTCTCCCTCTGTCGATGCGATTGCAGTCGATTGCATGACCATCGCCCTACTGGTGTTGGCCGTCAAGAGGGCGCTTTGGACAGGAGGAAGCCCCTGCAGAATCCTTGCGGGGGCGTTGAACCGTTCCCCTGCCGGTATCTCACTTGGTGGGGGACCTCGTGATCGGTCATCCGGCAGGGGAGCGGTGTTCGTGGTGGGGCCGCCTGACCCGTAACTCCCCAGTTCTCGCAGGCAGCCCCGGCTCCGATCCTTCCGCACATGAAGGATGCATGGAGCGCTTCCCGGCCAGCGGCCGGGCCCGTCCGGGCGCCGTTCAGTTCACCGGGGGGCTTGTGGGCTCATGCTGCGGCCTCCTGTTGGCCCTGCTCCTGGCGCTCCAGCGTCTGGCGTTCGGCCGGCGTCGCGGGCATGCACCAGGAGGTGAGGGCATCCCATGGGGCGCGGCCCGGCCGGGCGATCACGAGGCAGTCCCCGTTGATGGTGGTGATGCGGCCGACGTGGCCTCGGGTCGTATCCAGCACGATTTCTCGTTCGGCGAAGCGCATGGCGTCTTCCCTGTGGTGGTGGGGGCCGCCCCGGCAGTGACGTACCCACGGGGTGCCGGGGCGGGGGTGGTGGCCGCCCCGGCCGGGCTGGGATGGGCCGGGGCGGCGTGGGAGTCCACCTGACGTGGCCTGCCCGACCGGAGCCGTCAGGTGGACTCTGTGCTCCCCGTGTCTCTCCTGCGGCGAGAGACCGGGAGCCCACGAGCGGGGGTGTGGGCTCAACCGCGGGGAGCGTGCCCGGCGGGATCAGGCCGCCGGGGGCTTCAGGGCCGCCGGTGGCGACCGCGCAAGATGGTCTGCTGCGGAACCAGTTCGGGGGCTCGCACGACCCGCGGCGCCACCTTGGCGGCCGCGCCGGGGGCACCGACGACCAGCGTGGCTCCGTCCTGTTCGCAGGTCCACACGGTGGCCGATTCCTGGGGCATGTCGTGCCAACCGAACGGGCAGGTAACGGGGTCCGCCCCGTCGATCACCGTTACCTCCGATTCGGTGGCCCGCTGGTCAGCGAGCAGGCGGGCTAGTAGGCGCTGCACGGTCGCCCCCGACCATCGGTCTTCTTGCCGCCGTTCGGGCCCTGCGACTGCTCGTTCCGCTTGCCGTTCTTCTCGCTCAGGTCGTCCGGCTGGCCGCTCACTGGCGCGCCGCCTTCAGGCAACGGGTCAGGCGAGCGGTCTGGCTCGGGGTGAGCTGCGGCGGGGCGACGCGGTGAAGGCGCATTCCGTCCTCCCACTCCGTCACCTGCACCGTGCTCGGGTCCGTCTTGACGCCGATCGCCCTCAGGGCGTCGTCGAACTGCGTGCCCGCGTCGGCGCACGCCTGGTACGGCGTGCGGGCAGGACTGGTCATGGAGCCCTCCTTGCCTTTCCGTAGCGCTTCCGCTACCGACAGCCCTCAGCGTGGCCTACAGTCAGGAAGTCCTCAACTTGCAGAGCCTGAGGGGGGAGTTGGAATCCACATGGTCAACCGCAAGGAACTCAAGCCTGATGAGTCGCCTAACGCGCGCTTCGGGGAGCGTCTGCGCAGGCTACGGGATGAACGAGGGTTGACTCAGGAAGAGTTAGCCGAACGTATGGGGTACTCCGATACACACATCTCGGCTGTGGAAAATGGGAACCGCTCCCCAACTCCCCGCTTTGCGAAAGCTGCTGATAAGGCACTCGGCACTGGCGATCGTCTCGAACGACAGAGCCACGCGACCCGGGGTAGTGCCTTGCTGGAAGGGTTCCCCGAGTTCGTAGACCATGAGGGACGCGCAGTGGAGATCCGCCTGTACGAGGTGGGTGTCATTCCGGGGCTGCTCCAGACACCGGAGTACGCAACAACGATCGCTAGGAGCGCGGTCAAGCGCGGAGCGATCACCCTCGATGAAGCGGATGAGCGGGTCTCGCTCGTCGTCAAGCGGCAAGCAGCGATTGCCCGTCCGCAACCTCCCATGATCCTGGCTGTGCTTGACGAAAGCTGCCTTCGCCGACCTGTTGGAGGCCCTGTCACCATGGGTGCGCAGTTGACCCGTCTCCTTGAGTTCGCTGCGTTGCCGCACACGGTGCTTCAGGTGGCTCCGTTCGCCATGGGGAAGACAGGCCGTTCACCCTGCCGATCACGGTGCTAACGCTGCCCGACTGCTCGTTCATGTCGTATGCCGAGTCGGCTCAACGGGCGCATCTTGAGCGGGAAAGCACCGCAGTGCTGCCCATACTGACGGCCTACTATCAGATGCAAGCCAACGCGCTGCCTCAGGCTGCGTCTGTGGCTTTGATCGAACAGCTTCGAAAGGGCACCCCGTGACTGAATCCTCCCTCCGATGGATCAAATCCTCATACAGCGAGAACGGCGGGCAGTGCGTCGAGGTCGCCACTAATCTCGTGCCTTCTCACGGTGTCGTTCCGATCCGGGACAGCAAGATCCCGGAGGGCCCCACCTTCGCCGTCTCCACCACGTCGTTTTCCTCCTTCATCGCAGCTGTCAAGGGCGACGCCTTCACCGGATGACCCGTACGCATCCTGGCGCAGCAGAACGGCCCCCTTCACCAAGCGCGATGGCGAAGGGGGCCGTTTCGTGTCAGGTGGCCTTACGTTGTTGGGCGGGTTGATCGAGCCATTCGTAGGGTTGGGTCGCCCAGGGGTGCTGGGTGTGGCTATCAGGCGGCTGCCGTCCGTGGCTGAACTCGCTTCGCCGCCCGGCACCCCACGACGACCAGGCCGCTGATTGGGAAGTGCGAACGAGTCGCTGTGTAAGGCAATGCCGGCGAGGTCGTCTGTGGTACGCACTGCAACGACGACCGTCTGGAGCATGATGAGCCGGGTATGGGCCGGGATCGACAGCGGCAAGACCCACCACCATTGCGTCGTCCTGGACGCCGACGGCGCCAAGCTGCTGTCGCGCCGGGTGGCCAACGACGAGCCGGAGCTCCTCCAGCTCCTTGCAGACGTCCTCGGACTCGCGGACGACGCAACGTGGGCGGTGGACATGGCCGACGGCGGTGCCGCACTGCTGATTGCACTGCTGGTCAACCACGATCAGGAACTGCTCTACATCCCCGGCCGCGCGGTCAACCGGGCCGCCGACGGCTACCGAGGCGAAGGCAAGACCGACGCCCGCGACGCGCTCGTCATCGCCGACCAGGCCCGCGTCCGCCGTGACCTGAAGCCCATACGTCCCAGCGACGAGATCACCGCGGAGCTGAAGCTGTTCACCGCGCGCCGCACCGACCTCGCATGCGACCGTAACCGGTCGATCAACCGCTTGCGTGCCACGCTGACCAGCATGTTTCCCGCACTGGAACGCGCGCTGGATCTGACCACCAAGGGGCCGCTGGTGCTGCTGACGGGCTATCAGACCCCGCTGGCAATCCGTCGCGTGGGCCTGACCCGTCTCACCAAGTGGCTGAGCGTCCGCAACGTTCGCAATGCGGAGTCCCTGGCCACCGCTGCGGTCAGAGCCGCCGAGCGGCAGCACACCGCCGTCCCCGGCGAAGCGGCCATCGCCTCGCTGGTGGGTGCGCTGGTCGAGGAGGTGATGGCCCTCAACGAGAAGATCGCGGACGTCGACAAGCTCATCGAGGGCCGGTTTCGCCGCCACGAACTCGCCGAAGTGATCACCAGCATGCCGGGAATTGGCTCCCTGCTGGGCGCAGAATTCCTGGCCGCCGTGGGCAGCGACATGGCATCCTTCGCCACCCCGGACCGGCTGGCCGCCTTCGCCGGCCTGGCTCCCGCCCCGCACGACTCCGGGAAGTCCCACGGCAACCTGCACCGACCGCAGCAGTACCACCGCGGCCTCCAGCGGGTCTTCTACACCTCCGCGCTGATCAGCATCCGCAGCGACCCGAACTCGCGCCGCTTTTACGACCGCAAACGCGCTGAGGGGAAGCGCCACATCCAAGCCGTCCTCGCGCTTGCCCGCCGACGAGTCAACGTCTTCTGGGCTCTGATCCGTGACCGTCGGTGTTACCAAGTGATACCTCCAGTCACTCATGCGGCTTGACTTCCAGATTGGGAAGCGAGGTAGGCGGCCACCTTCAGCACGTCGTCCAGGCCGGCCGCCGGGCCGGCCAGCTCCCGGGCAGCCAAGAACAGCTCTTCCCGGGTGAACGCTTCGTCGCCGGTGTCGGGTTCGACGGAGCGGAACAGATCCGCCATGGCTTCCCGATGGCAGGCCGAGCGGCTCCGCAATCCGCGCGACAGGCGGCGTTGTCGTTCGGGCACGGCTCCACGGTCCGCTCCTCGGGCGCCGTCGGAACGGTCTCTCCGTCGGCCGCTATGGATGCGAGGGTGACCGATCGCGCGAACCGGCGGGCGGTCTCCGGGGCCAGGTAGACGTACGTAGTCACGTCCTGCCCGTCCTCCAGGCGCTGGACCTCCAGCTCCACGCTGACGGTGGCCGACTCGGTCGACGCGGCGGCCTGGTGGTTCCTCGCCATGGAGCGCTGCTGCCAGGTGCAGCTGGCGGCGAAGGCGGCCGGCAAACCGGTGCTGATCTCCCATCAGGACGCGGTGCGCACCCGCGAGCAGCTGGGCAACGACCTGGTCGCGTGGATCAACTACCAGCCGCTGTACCAGCAGATCGCGCGGAGCGAGCCGGAGATGTTCGGCTGAGCCGCGCCGCCGGCACGACGGGAGGGGCGGCGCCACGCGGCCCGGCCGGCCACGAAACGCCGCCCCTCGTACGTCACTTCTGCGGGAACAGCTGCAGGAACGGGTCCGCCGCCGCCGGCAGGCCGCGGCTGAACGGGGCGTCGAAGTCCCAGACGAGGAACAGCAGGAACGCGATCAGCGCGCTGAACAGGCCGGCCATCAGCATCTCCCGTCCCGAGCGCCGGATCTGGAGCGTGTACATCACCCCGATGGAGATCGCGCCCCCGATGATCAGCCCGAACCACACCACCCCCGGGAGCGTCGAGTCCGCCGCGTCCGCACGGGCCATCCGGGCGCTGTCCGCGGCCGCGACCTGGTCGACGAGCGGCTGGTAGGACTCCCGCTCGAAGTCGTCGCGCGGGTGGTACTCCATGACGTCCGTACGGACCTTCGCCAGGAGGTCGGCGCCCCGTTGGGTGAGCTCCCCGCGCTCGGCCATCACCGGCCATTCCTTGTGGACCACGTAGTCCACATAGGAGTTGACGTCCGCGCGGATGGTGTCCCGTACGGGCGCCGGCCAGACCCGGGCCCGTTCACTGACCTCGTGCAGCGCCTGCGCCTCGACCCGCACGGTGTCCTCGGCGGTGTTCCGGGCCTCCCAGACGCCGGCGATGGCCAGGCCCAGCACGATCGCGTAGACCACCCCCACCATCATCGTCAGGTACTCGATCACATCGGGCGTCTCGGACGGGTCGTCGTCCTCGCCGATCCGGCGCTCCTTGAGGACGGTGATGGTCAGGACGACGCCGCAGACCGCGGCCATGGCGATGGTCAACACCAGCCATTGCGACATGGAGACCTCCTACGAGGAGCCGCGCCCGGCGGAGCGGGACGCGGAACGGGACGCGGAACGCGAACGGGGACGGAGCGCGGCGCCGGCCAGCACCGCCGGGGTGGTGACCAGCAGCGTCCTGGTCACCACGGAGTGCCCGCGGTGCGGCTGGTGGCGGGCCGGGGTGTAGCCGAGCGGGCGGGCGGGGACCGGCAGCGCCAGGCGGTGCACGGGTTGCGGCGTGGGGGCCGGCGGCGGTGGATCGGGGGGCGCGGGGCGCGCGGGCGGAGCGGGCGGCGACGGCGGCGACGGCCGCGGCACGGGGGCGGCCTTCGGGGTGGGCCGCGGTCGGGGGCGTGGCGCTTCGGTCCGCGCGGGTGCCGGGGACGGCGGTGCGGGCCGGTGCGTGGGGGTGGGGGTGGGCGTGGGCGTGGTGCAGGGGATGTGCCAGCCCGGCGGCACGGGGAAATCGGTGGGCAGCTCGACGGGGGGTGAGGTGCCGGCGAAGGCGCAGTTGTCGTCGGACGACCGCTGGAGGGCCCCTGGACGGGCGGCGGCCGGCGCGGAGCCGGCCAGGGCCAGGGCCGCCGCGAGCGTCGACGCCGCGGCCAGTGACAGCGCCGCGGCACGGGCCAGGGTGGCGAACGGGGGCCGGGTCCGGCGCGGGGCGGCGCCGGCGCCGGTTCGGACGGGATCGTGTCTCTCGCGCACGGCGGGAGCTTGCGCAGCGGCCGGGCCGGGCAGCCGCCGATCGACGGCGATTCGCCCGAACGGGGGAAGCGCGGGCCGGGCTGTCCGGACACCGTACGGGCCGCCGCACCGCCCGGTGGACAGGTGAGCGTCAACCTGCTGCCGCCGCACGGGACTTCCGTGACCAGGACGATTACCGGCCGGCCCGGTGCCCTGGGGCACAATTCCCGTTGAGAGACGAGAAGTTGATACAAGCGGCGGCGGGGCGGTACGGACGTGTCGGTGGATTCGGCGAGCACAGTGGCCGGAAGGGGCGAGCCCGGGGGCGGCGGGCGGCCCGGCGACGGTGGCGCGTGCCGGTGCGGACGGTGCCCGCACGGCGCCCGCGAGGGGCACCGGCAGGCGGTCGCCGCGTTCGTCGCGCTGCGGGAGGAGTTCGCCGCCGGGCGCGGGGTGCCGGCCGGGCTGGCACGCTCCCCGGGCGCCGCCCGGCAGTGGGTGTCGGACGAACTGTCCCTCTCCGCCCGGATGCTGGCCGAGCGCGGCGCCGCCGAGGGCGCCTCCTGGCCGGCGGCCGTCCGTCGGCGCACCGTGGTCGTGGTGTGGGCCGCGGTGCTGGCGCTGCTGCTCGGGCAGGCGCTCACCGCCGTCGGCACCGGCTGGACGACGGGCCGCACGGCCACCCTGGTCGCGGCCGCCGTGCTGGCCCTCGGGGTGACCGGGGCGGCCTGGCTCCACCGTGAACAGGGCGGCGCGCTGGCCCCGTTGGTCGGCGAGGACCACCGGCTGTCCACCTCCCGCGCGATCGCCGCGGCCTGGGTGGCGGCGGTGCTCTACGCCGTCCTGACGCTCGCCGTCCAACTGGCGGTGGCCGCGGGCCCGGACGCCCGGCGCCGGCTGCTCTCCGGGCTCGGACTCGCCGCCTCGGGAGGGCTGCTGGCCATACTGGCCATCGGCTGCGCGGTGGCGGTGCTGGCCTACGGGATGACCGCCGGACGGGTCCGTTCCGGGCGGGTGCAGAAGATCCCGGCGGACCGGCCCCGGGCCGCCGACCTGCTGGCGGACGACGCCGGCCGCGGCAGCTTCACCGACGCGCAGTACGTGCTGGTGAACATCGCGGTGCTGGGCTTCGCGCAGGTGCGCCTGGCCGCCGACCCGACCCGACTGCCCGCGCTGCCCTGGGTGTTGGTCGTCCTGGTGGCGCTCTCGGCGATGACGTATCTGGCGGGCAAGGCCGTCGCCGGCGGTCGGCCGGTGATCCTCTCCGTCGTCCGCTCCCGGGAGCTGGGCGATCTCGCCGCGCCGATCCGCACCGGCGACGACATCGAGATCCGCGGTACCGGCTTCGTGCCGCCCGGTGCGACCACCCCGGACCGGCTGGCCCGTACGGTCGTCCGGATCGGCGGGGTGCATGTGCCGGTCCCGCTGGTGCCGGTGCCCGGGGGCTTCGCCAATCCGACGGACGGGGTGCTGACCGTGCCGGTGCCGGTCGACGTGGAGCCGGGGCCGGTGGAGGTCCGGGTGATCACGGCGGCCGGGGCGGAGACCCGCGGCTACCGCATCGAGGTCCAGGACTGAGCGGGCCGGGCGGCCGCGTCCGCCCCCGTTCCTGAGGGGCGGGCGGCAGGCGCCCCGGCGGCCGTCGCGACGGCGCGCCGCGGCCCCGGGGGTCGGCGTGGGAGGGAATCTCGCGCGTCCATGCGTACGCATCTCGCCAAGCCGTGCGGGCGGCGGCACAATCGGCTGCTCCCGGTGGCAACGGAGAGGCGACGTCATGGCTCACGCACACCGCACACGCCCGGTCGACGTGGGCGCTGCCCGACCCGTCGGGCTCCGGAGCGGACTGGGGCGGCACGCGCTGCTCCCGCTGCGGCTCTTCCTGGGCGCCACCTTCCTCTACGCCGGACTCCAGAAACTGACGGACCGGGCGTTCCTGTCCGGTGGCGCGAAGGGCTCGCTGAGCGACCTGCTGCGGCAGGTGCACGACACCGCCGCGCTGCCCCAACTGGTGGAGCTGGCCCAGCACAGCACGGTGGGCTTCGGCTATGCCGTCGCCGGCGGCGAGGTGCTGGTCGGCATCGGGACGCTGATCGGGCTGCTGGGGCGGCTGGCGGCCCTGGGCGGCGCGCTGATCTCGCTGACGCTGTGGCTCACCGTGAGCTGGCCGTCCACCCCCTACTACTACGGCAACGACCTGGCCTACCTGATGGCCTGGACACCGCTGGTGCTGGCCGGCGCGCCCGCCTTCTCGCTGGACGCGGCACTGGCCAACCGCCGCCAGCGGCACGGGACGCAGCTCTACGGATGACGGGGTGGGCCTGCGGGCCGGGCCTCGTGCGCGGGCCGCAGGCCGCGGGTCATGACGGCTGCGGGGGCGGGGCGTCCCGCTGGTGGTGGCGGCGGACGGTGGCCCAGACGGCGGTGGTGATCCCGGCGACCAGCAGGCCGGCGGGGAGGGCCAGGAACAGCCAGGGGCGGGGGGCGTGCCAGAGGCCGAGGGCGTCGAGGCCGTAGCCGGTGCCGACGGCGAGGGTGGCGGCACCGGTGATCAGCCGGCCGGGCTCGAAGGGGTGGCGCTTCACTGGGGGGCTCCCTGCGGGGTCGGGGGAGAGACCGGGAACGGGGTGGCCGGTGGGGCCGCGGTGGCGCGCTCGACGGCGATCTGGCCGGCGCCGACCTCCAGGTCGAGCTCGACCGTGCCGTGCGGCTGCTCGCCTTTCTTCAGGCCCTCGGCGGGCAGGGTGACCCGCCGCTCGCGGTGGCCGGCGACGATCTCCACGTCGTTGGCGGCGTCGCCGGGCAGTTGGATGTCGCCGACGCCGAGCCGGAGGCGGAGGATCGCGGTGGTGCCCTGCGGCAGCGTCACCCGGAGCCGGCCGGCGCCGACTTCCGCGCCGGTGCGGACCGTGGTGCCGGGCTTCAGGGGGAGTCGGGCGAGGTCGAGCAGGCCCTCGCCGGAGCCGACGGCGTAGTGCGGCTGCACGGCGGCGACGGTGGTCGGGGCCCAGGTGCGGTGCTGCCAGTCGGCGGTGATGTTGGCGGGCAGCGCCATCGCGCCGGCCAACAGCGCGGTGGTCAGCACCGTCATGAAGACCGTGCCGCCGCCCGTGCGCCCCCACCAGGCGCTCAGCACGAGGCCCAGCCCGAAGACGACCAGCGCGCAGGCCAGGCCCGCCTGGAGGGACGGGGCCGGCGCGGCGTGCCGGGAGACGGCCAGGGCGGTGCCGGTGCCCGCCAGGACGGCCAGCACGAAGGTGCGGCCGCCGATGCCCCGGCCCAGGGCGGGCCGGGCGGGCCGGGGCGGGACGACGTCGGTGCGCGGGGCGGGCGCGGGGCCGGGGGACCAGCTGCCGCGCGGGCGGGGGCCGTCGGAGACCCCGTGGGTGAACTCGTAGGTGATGTCGAGCCGGGTGTCCTCCGGGCCCCAGAGGTAGCCCCGGCGCAGCAGCGCCTCGGTGCGCGGATCGCGCCACCAGGAGGGGGTGTTGGGCGCCGGCGGAGCGGTGGCCTCCGGCGGGGCGTCGGCGACCGCCTGGGCGGTGGCGGCGTCCACGGATCCCAGGCCCTCGGCCTGGGCGCGCCGGCGCCGGCGCGACCAGTAGGCGGCGCCGGCCACGGCCAGCGTCACCATGATCGCGAAGGACATCATGCTGCCCTTGCCGAGGGTGGTCAGGAACAGCGCGCAGCCGGCCAGCGCGCAGAGCAGCGCCGTCAGGGCCGAGCCCTCGACACGGCCGGAGAGCAGCCGGCGGCCCTCGTTCTCCTCCTCGCCGTCGAGGGGGACGAGCAGCCAGGCGAAGCCGTAGAAGATCAGGCCGAGGCCGCCGATGGAGAGCACGGCGAGCACGACCCGGAAGATCACCGGATCGATGTCCCACTGCCGGCCCAGGCCGCCGCACACGCCCGCGACGACCTTGTGCCGCCGGCTGCGGCGCAGCGGGGCGCCGGAGGACGGCGCGGCGCCGGCCGCTCCGGTGGAGCCGGTGCTTGCACCGGGAGGGCCCGCGGCGCCGGAGTCCGCCGGCTCCGCGGCGGTGGGTGCATCGTTCATGGAGCCATGGTGACAAGTGCGGCCGGGCCGCGGTATCGGTGAGAACCCTGGCTGATCCCTGATATCCCCCGAGGCGACCCCGACGTCCCCCGGATGCCTCCCTCGGGGCCGTCGCCGCGGCCCCTCGCGCCGCCGGAGCGGCGGCTCCGGGCGCGCGCGGCGACGCCGGACATGTCCCGGAACGGGCCGCGAACGCCCCGCGCGTGGGGGCGCGCGCCGGAAAAAGACTTGTCGCGGCGGTGGCCGAAGGGCTTTTCCGTCCTGCTGAAGACTATCGTTGCGCCCTGAATACGTACGGGTTTCCGGAGGGGCGTGCGGTGGCGGAAGCGGCGTCGGTGGATGAGGGGCGACTGGTCGCCGGGCGATATCGCCTGGTTGAGCGGATAGGTCAGGGCGGGATGGGCACCGTCTGGCGGGCCCGGGACGAAGTCCTCGGTCGTCAGGTGGCGGTCAAGCGTCTGCACGTTTCGCCCCAACTGGACGCGGACGAACTGGCCACCCGTCACGAACGCACCACCCGGGAGGCGCAGGCCGCGGCGCGGATCAACCACCCCAACGTCGTCAGCGTCCACGACGTCGTGGACGACGAGGGGTCGCCGTGCATCGTCATGGAGTACGTCCCCTCCGCGACGCTCGGCGACGCCATCAAGGAGGCCACCGGGTCCGGCACTTACCTCACGCCGCGGGAGACCGCCCGGATCGGCCGCGGCATGATCGCCGCGCTGCGTGCCGCGCACTCCGCCGGTGTGCTGCACCGCGACGTCAAGCCGGGCAACGTGCTGCTCGGCGAGGACGGCCGGGTCGTCCTCACCGACTTCGGGATCGCCGTCGCCACCGGGACCACCACTCTCACCAAGACCGGTGAACTGGTCGGCTCCATCGACTACCTGGCCCCCGAGCGGGTCAAGGGCTCGACGCCGGGGCCCGCTTCGGACCTGTGGGCGCTGGGCGCGACGCTCTATCAGGCGGTCGAGGGCAAGCCCCCGTTCCGTAAGAACACCGCGGTGGAGACCGCGTACTCGATCGCCGTCGATCCGCTGGAGGCGCCGCGCAACGCCGGTCAGCTCACCGCGCTGATCGAGGCGCTGCTCGCCAAGGAGCCCGGCGACCGGCCCACCGCCGAGGTCGTCGAGCAGGCGCTGCGGGCCGCCGAGGCCGAGGCGGACACGGCGTTGATGGGCTGGCCCACGCTGGCCCTGGGCACGGTCGGCCGCGGTCGGTCCACGGGGGGCGGGATCTCCGAGATGCCCACCCGGACCGTGGCGCACGCCGGCACACCGGTGGCCGCCGAGAGCGGCACCGGGACGAAGGGACGCACGGACACCGGCGCGACCACCGGGAACGCCGCCGAGGCCACCAGCCAGACGGCGGCGCCCGACGCCGCGGCGACCGAGGCGACCGGCCCGGTGGCCGTGACCGACGGCGCGGCCCCCGCCACGGCCACCGGCGACCGTCCGGACGTGCTCCCGTCCGGCCCGGCTCCCCGTAAGCGCCGGGGCCGGATCGTGGCCTGGGTCCTCACCGGCCTCCTCGTCACCGGGGGCGGTGGGGGCACGGCCTGGTACCTGACCCACCGCGACGACGGAACCGCCGCCGAGGCCAGCGACGGAACCTCCGTCGCGCCCGTGGTGCCGCACACCAGCGTCTCCCCGCCACCGCCCACGCCCCACGGCTACCGCCGGGCCACGGAGAAGGACATCGGGGCCTCCTTCCCCGTGCCGTCCGGCTGGAAGCGGCAGGTCCAGGACAACGGCCGGCAGCTCTTCTACATCTCCGAGGACGGACTGGCCCAGCTGACGATCAGCTGCCTGGACTTCGCCTCGGCGGACCAGGTGCAGCACTTCAAGAGCCTGGAATCGGACGTCAAGAGCCGGTACGCCATCTACACGCGGCTCCGCCTCCAGGACACCATCTTCCAGGGCGACCCGGCCGCCATCTGGGAGTTCTCCTTCCAGGGCCGGGCCCGCGAGTACCGCGGCATCGACCTGGGCTTCGGCCGCGAGGGCGGCAAGGAGTACGCCATCTACGTCTCCGCGCCGTCCGCGAACTGGTCGAAGTACGAGCAGGTCTTCGCGAACGTCAAGGACGGGTTCCGGAGGACGTCGCCGGCGGGCTGAGCGGCCCGCAGGGAACCCCGAGCAAGCTCAGGGACGGGTTCAGGGTCGACCCTGATGTCCCGGACCCGGCCGGCGTGTGACGATCTGAGGCATGACCACAGCGCCCCCCCGCGCCGAGACGATCTACGCCCCGGCGCCGGACCCCGACGACCCGCCCGTGCGCAAGCTCTACCGCAGCGCCGAGGGGCGGCTCCTCGGCGGTGTCGCGCGCGGTCTCGCGGGGCACCTCGGGCTCCCGGTCACCTGGGTGCGGATCGTCTTCGCCGCGCTCTTCATGGCCGACGGCATGGGCGCCCTGCTCTACGCCGCGTTCTGGTTCTTCGTGCCGCTGGGCGTCGGCGGCGTCGAGACCCGGCAGCCGGTGGCCGGGGAGGACCGGCGGCGACTGCTGGGCCGCAGGCCCGACAAGGGGCAACTCGTCGCGCTGATCGCGCTTCTGGTGGGAGCGGCGATCGTGGCCTCCCGGTTCCAGCCGGGCCGGGCCAACGTCTACCTCTGGCCGGTGCTGTTGATCGGCGCCGGTGTGGCCCTGGTCTGGCGCCAGGCGGACAACTCCCGGCGCGCCCAGTGGCTGGAGCTCGGACGCCGCAACAAGGGCCTGGTGCCGATGGTGCGGGGCGCCGCCGGGGTGCTCCTGGTCGGCGCCGGGGTCACCGGCATCGTCGTGCTCCAGGGCTCGGTGCAGAACCTCGGCTCGGTGCTCCAGGCCGCGCTCGCCGTCGTCGTCGGCATCGCCCTGCTCGCCGGCCCCTACCTCGTCCGGATCACGCAGGACCTCTCCGAGGAGCGGCTGATGCGCATCCGGGCCCAGGAGCGCGCCGAGGTCGCCGCGCACGTCCACGACTCCGTCCTGCACACCCTCACCCTGATCCAGCGCAACGCCGACGACCCCCGGGAGGTGGCCCGGCTGGCCCGCGCCCAGGAGCGCGAGCTGCGCGCCTGGCTCTACAAGCCCGAGGGCCGCGGCAAGGACGAGGACGAGGAGCCGACGACGCTGGCCGAGGCCGTGCGGGCCGCCGCCGCCGAGGTCGAGGACCACCACGGCGTCCCCCTGGAGGTCGTCGTGGTCGGCGACTGCCCGCTGGACGAGGCGCTCGGCGCCCAGATGCAGGCCGCACGCGAGGCGATGGTCAACGCCGCCAAGTACGGTGGCGAGGGCGGCGCGGTCCAGGTCTTCGCCGAGGTGGAGGGCCGCACGGTCTTCGTCTCGGTGCGCGACCACGGCCCGGGCTTCGACCTGGACGCGGTCCCCGCGGACCGGATGGGGGTACGGGAATCCATCATCGGCCGGATGGAGCGCCACGGCGGCACCGCCCGGCTGCGCGCCGCGCCCGACGGCGGCACGGTCGTCGAGCTGGAGATGGAGCGCGCCGAGGACCGCGAGCGCACCGAGCGCCGCACCACGGGGGAGGCGGAGCCGGAATGAGCGCGGCGCACTTCCGACCCGCCCCCGGGGGCGACGCGGGCGGCCACGGGCCCCTGGGACACCGCATCCCGGGGCCGGGGGATCATGACGGGGCAGACACCGAAGGACGGACGGACGACATGAGCAGCGACGACGCACAGCAGGGCGAGGCCGGCGGCGAGGACCAGGGCCGCACCGTACGGGTCGTGCTGGTCGACGACCACCGGATGTTCCGGACCGGCGTCCAGGCGGAGATCGGCCGGACCGAGCAGACCCGGGTCGAGGTGGTCGGCGAGGCCGCCGACGTCGACCAGGCGATCACGGTCATCACCGCCACCCGCCCCGAGGTCGTCCTCCTGGACGTGCACCTCCCCGGGGGCGGCGGCGTCGAGGTGCTGCGCCGCAGCGCCGCGATGATGGTCGACCCCGAGCGGCCGGTGCGGTTCCTGGCGCTTTCCGTCTCCGACGCGGCCGAGGACGTCATCGGCGTCATCCGCGGCGGCGCCCGCGGCTATGTCACCAAGACGATCACCGGCACCGACCTCGTGGACGCGATCTTCCGGGTGGCCGACGGCGACGCGGTCTTCTCGCCGCGGCTGGCCGGCTTCGTCCTGGACGCCTTCGCCTCGACGGACGCCCCGCCGGTGGACGAGGACATGGACCGCCTCACCCAGCGCGAGCGCGAGGTGCTCCGGCTGATCGCCCGCGGGTACGCGTACAAGGAGATCGCCAAGCAGTTGTTCATCTCCGTGAAGACGGTTGAGTCACATGTCTCGGCCGTCCTGCGCAAGCTCCAGCTCTCCAACCGCCATGAGCTCACCCGCTGGGCGGCCGCGCGGCGACTGGTCTGACCTGCGGTTTCGTCGTGCAGGGGGTGCACGGGGGCGGACGATCGGGAGCCGCCCCCGGAGCGCGGGGCGCCGACGGGGCGTGTAAAGAAGCGCTCAAGCCGGGCAACCAGGATCGCGCGGATCGCCATCTAAGGGCCCGGAGAGGCTCGCTGCCCGAAGGCGGGGCCGGAACCACGCCCACGCCCTGCGCGCACACATCCCTGGAAACGAGATCCCGATGAGCCTGACGGGTACGCCCTTCTTCCTCTTCTCGATCCTGCTGCTGATCGTCGCCGTCGTGCTGCCGTTCGCCCTGTGGGGACGAGTGGCCGGGCCGCGCCTGGTACGGATCGCGGCACGGCTGTTGATGCTGCTGTTCGCCCAGATCACCGCCATCACGGTGGTGTTCGTCATGGTCAACAACGCCAACAACCTCTACGACAGCTGGGGCGATCTGCTCGGCACCGGCAACCACATCGACCAGGCCCGGAACCTCGGCGCGGACGGCCTGGGCGGCAAGAACCTCAAGGACGAGCCCAAGGTGCTGCAGCACTTCCGGCCGGCCGACGACCCGGTGCTGGGCGCCGGCGTCCAGATGACCGACCTCAAGGGCCAGATCTCGGGCGTCAACGGCGAGGTGTACGTCTGGCTGCCGCCGCAGTACAACGACCCCGCCTACAAGAACAAGAAGTTCCCGGTGGTCGAGCTGCTGCCCGGCTACCCCGGCTCCGCCAAGTCCTGGTTCGGCTCGCTCAAGGCCAACGAGCAGCTCGGCTCGCTGATGCAGAGCGGGGCGGTCAAGCCGTTCATCCTGGTGGCGCCGCGGACCAACGTGCTGTCCAACGCCGACAGCGGCTGCGTCAACATCCCCGGCAAGGTCAACGCCGACAGCTGGCTGACCGTCGACGTCCGCCAGATGGTGATCGACAACTTCCGGGCCGGCGACAAGCCGGACTCCTGGGGCCTGGCCGGCTACTCGGCGGGCGCCCACTGCGCCACCAAGCTGGCGCTCGCCCACCCGGACCGCTACCGCGCGGCCGTCGGCATGTCCGGCTACAACGACCCGGCCATAGAGCGTGATTCGCTCGCCGGCAAGGACCCCAAGCTGCGCGTCGAGACCAACCCGATGCACATCCTCAAGGCCGCCAACGAGGCCGGGAAGCCGCCCCGCACCGCGCTGTACATCTCGGGCGCGAGCGGTGACGGCTACCAGGCCGGCACGGGCCTCAAGGAGCTCGCGAAGAACCCGACGACGGTGACCGTCCAGCAGATCTCCTCGGGCGCGGGCGGCCACACCGTGCCGGTGTGGAAGCGCCAAGTGCCGGAGATCTTCCGCTGGTTCGGTCTGTACCTGCGGGGCTAGGGGCTGCCGCCCCCCGCTCGCTCGCCCGCCCGCCGGCCGGCGCCCCGACGCGTTCGTGTGGGGCTGTCCGGGCCGGACGGGCGGGTTTCTGCTCTGTGGGGCGTTCGCGCGGGGCGTCCCCTATGCCGGGCGGGTCGCGCCCGCGAAGGGCAGGCGGTCGAGCGGGGCGATCTCGACGGGTGTCCCCGGGTGCGGGGCGTGGATCATCTCGCCACCGCCGATGTAGAGGCCCACGTGGCTGATGCCGGAGTAGAAGAACACCAGGTCCCCGGGGGCGAGTCGGGGCCAGTCGACGCGGGTGCCGGAGGTGATCTGGGTGTAGGTCGTCCGGGGCAGGGTGACGCCGCCGGCCCGCCACGCGGCCAGGGTCAGGCCGGAGCAGTCGTAGGCGGCCGGGCCGGTCGCGCCCCAGGCGTAGGGCTTGCCGAGGGCGCCGTGGGCGAAGGCCACCGCCCGGGCGGCGCGGTCGCCGGGTGCCGGGGCGGGCGGCGCGGGTGCGGCGACGGCCGGTTCCGGGGCGCGCGGCAACGCGTACGCCGGGAGGCGCGGGGCGGCGGCCTCCGGGGAGCGCTCCGCGGTGGCGACGGGGTGGCCGCCGAGTCGGCGGACGCTGCCCAGCCGGCGGGCCCAGCCGGAGACCGCGGTCGCCTGGTGGCTCCCGGTGCGCTCCAGGACCGTGGCGCCGTCCAGGTAGCGCTGCGGGTCCGCGGCGAGCAGCAGCCCGGTGCGGGCGGCGCGGGCCGTACGGGGCCCGGCCGGCGGGGGTGCGAGCGGCGGCCGCTCACCGGCCGTGTGGTGCGACGCCATGGCGGCCGTCACTTCCTTCCCTGCGGGCGGATACGACCGGCGGGGTACGGGCCCGGTCGCCTGCAGGAGGAAGCTAGGCCCGGTGTCGCCGTCGGGAACCCCCTTGCCCGGCATTGCCCGATTCCGACCGCCACCGTGCGGGGGATGACCGGCCCCAAGGTCGGGGGAGGGCCGAGGGGCGGTGGGCCCTGACCGAAGCGGGCATCACGGGCGCCCTGCCGGAAAGGGCGTGCTATGGGGCGGATACGATCCAGCACTATGGACGTAGTAATCAATGTCTTCGTCGCCCTGCACATCATCGGCATCGCCTCCCTCCTGGGCGGCTTCCTGACCCAGATGAAGGCGATGGGCGCGGGCACCGCCCGCTTCGTGCCGGCCATGCTGCACGGCGCGCTGACGATGCTGGTCACCGGCATCGTCCTGGTCGGCCTGAACCAGATGCAGGACCACTCGCTCAACAACATCAAGATCGGCGTCAAGATGGCCGTCCTGGTGGTGATCCTGGCGCTGGTCTACGTCAAGCGCGACGAGGAGAAGCTCCCCAAGCCGCTCTTCGGCGCGGTCGGCGGACTCACCATGCTCAACATCTTCATCGCGGTGCTCTGGACCTGAGCCGCCCGCCCCGCCCCGGGCCCCGCATCGCCGCAGCGACGACTCACCGCGCGGTCATCCCGCTCCGTACTTCCGGAGACGGCGGATGACCGCGCGGTGGCGTGTGGGGGGTGGTTCATGACGGGCGCGGGGCGCCCGTGCGCCGGCTACGCGGGCCGGACGCTGCCGTAGATCGGCATGCCGTAGATCGACTCCACCCGGACGCTGGCGCCCGGGTGCGGGGCGTGGATCATCTCGCCGCCGCCGATGTACATCCCGACGTGGCTGATGTCGTTGAAGAAGAACACCAGGTCACCGGGTTGGAGATCGCTGCTGGAGACCCGGGTGCCGACCTTGACCTGGTCCCAGGTCGTGCGCGGCAGATCGACCCCGGCGGCCCGCCAGGCGGCCTGCGTCAGCCCCGAGCAGTCGTAGGAGCTGGGCCCGGTCGCGCCCCAGACGTACGGCTTGCCTATCTGGGAGCGGGCGAAGGCGAGCGCCTTCCCGGCCTTGGTGGAGTACGAGCCGCTGTCGGAGGTGCCGCCCCCCGAACCGGTGCCGGTACCGCCGCTGGGCTGCTGCTGGCGCTGCTGGGCCTCCTTGCGGGCCTCCTCGGCGGCCTTGCGCTGGGCCTCCGCCTCCTTCTGGCGCTCCAGTTCGGCCAGCCGCGCCTTCTCCTGGGCGGTCAGCCGGGACAGCAGCTGCTGGGCCTCGGCCAGCTTGGACTGAACGTTTCGCTTGGTCTGCTTCAGGGTCTCCTGCGACTGCTGGAGGGCCTCCAGGCTGTGGGTGGCCTCCGCCCGCTGACGGGCGGCGGTCGCGGCCTGGTCCTCGTAGTCGGTGATCGCCTGCTTCTGCCGTCCGGTCAACTGCTCCATCAGGTGGTTGCGGTCGACGAACTGCTGCGGGTCCTTGGCGAGCATCAGCTGGGCGGTGGGGCTGATCCCGCCGGCCTGGTACTGCGCCGAGGCGAACGCGCCCAGCCGGCGGCGGGACTCGTTCATCTTGTCCGCGAGCCGGGCCGCCTCGTCGAGGAGGCGGTTCACGGTGCGCTGCTGGCCGTCCGCCTTCTCCTTGGCGCCGTTGTACTTCTGGGTGGCCACCTCGGCCTGCCGGTAGAGGTCGTCGACCTTCTGCTTGACCTCTCCGATGGAGGGCTGCGGCGCATTCGGGGCGGCGTTCGCGGTCTGCGAGAGCAGCGTGACCGAGGCCAGCGCCGCGGTGGTGAGCCCGGCCGCGGTGCGACGGCCGCCGGGCGTGGCGAGTATGGGGGTGCGCGGCTTGCGATGGGACGCCAAGGCCGGCGACTCCTTCCGTGGACCGCCTACCGGGTTAGCTGTCGGGTTCGGGCGGTGTGCTGACGGAAGGCTTGCCCTACGACCGCTGCGTCCGCCTGGCGACGGGCCGCACCGGGTCGATTCACCCCAGTGGTGCTTGTGGGTCCCCGGCTCCGGGTGCCTGACGGCAGGACCGGACTCGGCGGAGGCGGCCCGTGCGGACGCTGTCGTCCGCGGGGACAGCGGGCTGCCCGAGCGAGACCGTAGCCAACGCGTGTGGCTTCTGTGAAGGCTGATGTTCGATATGCCCGAAACCTTTTCGTGACCTGAAGGTGGGCGTCGCCACGTTTCCGGGCACGAGCGCACAAGTCGCCGCCCCCGCCGGCGCGGTACCGGGGCAATCCGCCACTCCGGGACCGGTTGTCAGTGCGGCGGCCTAGACTCGGTGGGCGATGAGCAGCCTCTTTGACGACAGCTTCCTGGCGGACCTCGGCCCCCCGGACGAGGAGCCCCCGCCCCCGCCCGAGGACGAGCCCGGCCCGGCCCCCGAGGACGTGCCCGCCGACCTCTTCGGTGGGAAGTTCGACGCGCCCATGACCAGGGAGTCCTACTACCGCGACGGTGCCGCCCGCCCGGCCATCGACCCGGCGGCGCTCCTGGAGGGGCTCAACGACCAGCAGAAGGCCGCCGTGGCGCACAGCGGCAGCCCGCTGCTGATCGTCGCCGGCGCCGGCTCCGGCAAGACCCGGGTGCTCACCCACCGGATCGCCCACCTGCTCGCCGAGCGCCACGTCCACCCCGGCCAGATCCTCGCGATCACCTTCACCAACAAGGCCGCGGGCGAGATGAAGGAGCGCGTCGAGGAGCTGGTCGGCCCGCGCGCCAACGCCATGTGGGTCTCCACGTTCCACAGCGCCTGCGTGCGGATCCTGCGCCGGGAGTCCAAGAGGCTGGGCTTCACGTCGTCCTTCTCGATCTACGACGCGGCCGACTCCAAGCGCCTGATGGCCCTGGTCTGCCGCGACCTCGACCTGGACCCCAAGCGCTTCCCGCCCAAGTCCTTCAGCGCGAAGATCTCCAACCTCAAGAACGAGCTCATCGACGAGGAGACCTTCGCCGGGACGGCGGCCGACGGTTTCGAGAAAACCCTGGCCCAGGCGTACGCGATGTACCAGGCGCGGCTGCGCGAGGCCAACGCCCTGGACTTCGACGACATCATCATGACGACGGTCCACCTGCTCCAGGCGTTCCCGGACGTCGCCGAGCACTACCGCCGCCGCTTCCGCCACGTCCTGGTCGACGAGTACCAGGACACCAACCACGCCCAGTACACCCTCGTCCGCGAGCTGGTCGGCCCCGGCACGGTCGACACCCCCGCCGCCGAGCTGTGCGTGGTCGGTGACGCCGACCAGTCGATCTACGCCTTCCGCGGTGCCACGATCCGCAACATCCTCCAGTTCGAGGAGGACTACCCGGACGCCACCACGATCCTGCTGGAGCAGAACTACCGCTCCTCGCAGACGATCCTCTCCGCCGCCAACGCCGTCATCGAGCGCAACGAGAACCGCCGCCCCAAGAACCTCTGGACGGACGCCGGCGCCGGCCCCAAGATCACCGGCTATGTCGCCGACACCGAGCACGACGAGGCCCAGTTCGTCGCCGACGAGATCGACCGGCTCACCGACGCCGGCGACGCCAAGGCCGGCGACGTCGCGGTCTTCTACCGCACCAACGCCCAGTCCCGGGTCTTCGAGGAGATCTTCATCCGGGTCGGGCTGCCCTACAAGGTCGTCGGCGGCGTGCGCTTCTACGAGCGCAAGGAGGTCCGCGACATCCTCGCCTACCTCAGGGTGCTCGCCAACCCCGAGGACGCCGTCCCGCTCCGCCGGATCCTCAACGTCCCCAAGCGCGGCATCGGCGACCGCGCCGAGGCCATGATCGAGGCCCTGGCGCTGCGCGAGAAGATCACCTTCCCGCAGGCGCTGCGCCGGGTCGACGAGGCGTATGGGATGGCCGCCCGCTCCGCCAACGCCGTCAAGCGGTTCAACGCCCTGATGGAGGAGCTGCGCACGATCGTGGAGTCCGGGGCCGGCCCCGCCACGGTCCTGGAAGCGGTCATGGAGCGCACCGGCTATCTGGCCGAACTCCAGGCGTCCACCGACCCCCAGGACGAGACCCGGATCGAGAACCTCCAGGAACTCGCCTCCGTGGCCCTGGAGTTCGAGCAGGAGCGCGGCGAGGGCGCGCCGCCGGAGGGCGCCGCCGCGGGCCCCGGCACGCTCGCCGAGTTCCTGGAGCAGGTCGCCCTGGTCGCCGACTCCGACCAGATCCCGGACGAGGACGAGGAGGGCTCCGGCGTCATCACGCTGATGACCCTGCACACCGCCAAGGGCCTGGAGTTCCCGGTGGTCTTCCTGACCGGCATGGAGGACGGCGTCTTCCCGCACATGCGGGCGCTCGGCCAGACCAAGGAGCTGGAGGAGGAGCGCCGGCTCGCCTACGTCGGCATCACCCGCGCCCGCGAGCGGCTCTACGTCACCCGCTCCACGATGCGCAGCGCCTGGGGCCAGCCCTCGTACAACCCGGCCTCCCGCTTCCTGGAGGAGATCCCCGACGCGTACGTGGAGTGGCGGCGCACGGGCCCCGCGACGCCGTCGGCGTCCATGGGCGGCCTGTCGTCGCGCGGTTCCTCGGGCGGCGGAGGGCTCGGCGGCGGCATCGGGGCGTCGCTGTCGTCGGCGCGTGCCAAGGGGCCGAGCGGGTTCGCGACCCGGCGCGCGGCGGACCGCCCGGTGGTCGCGCTGGCCATCGGCGACCGCGTCACCCACGACAGCTTCGGGCTCGGCACGGTCGTCGCCGTCAAGGGCAGCGGGGACAACGCCGAGGCGACCATCGACTTCGGCGGCGAGAAGCCCAAGCGGCTGCTGCTGCGGTACGCACCGGTGGAGAAGCTCTAACCGCGCGGGCAGCGGGAACGCGCAGGGGCCTGCCGCGGTGTGCGGCAGGCCCCTGCGCGCTCGTACCGGGGATTCAGTACGGGTTGAGGTCGTGGGAGCGGAGCCACGGTATCGGGTCGATCGCCGAGCCGCCGCCCGGCCTGACCTCGAAGTGCAGGTGCGGGCCGGTGGAGTTGCCGGAGTTGCCGGAGTAGGCGATGGTGTCGCCGGCCTTGACCGTGCCGGAGCGGATCTTGGTGCTGCTCAGGTGGCAGTACCAGGTCTCGGTGCCGTCGGGCGAGGTCACGATCGCCATGTTGCCGTAGGCGGAGTTCCACTGGGTGCGGACGGTGCCGTCGGTGGCCGACATGACCGGGGTGCCGTAGCTGACCGGGAAGTCGATGCCGGTGTGCACCGACATCCAGTTCACCCCGGCCTGGCCGAAGAGCGCGCTCAGACCGTGCTGGGTGACCGGCAGGACGAACTTGGGGCGCAGCGCCTCCTTGCGGGCCGCCTCTTCTTCCTTGCGCTTGCGTTCGTCCGCCTGCCGTTGCTTGAGGTCCAGTCGCTCCTGGGTGCGGCTGGCCCGCTCGCGGAAGTCCTGGGCGCTGGCACTGAGTCCGGCGAGCTGGCTGTCGAGCTTCTTGTTGGCCGCAGTCGTCCGCTTCGCGGCACCGGCGTCCGGTGCGGCCTGGGTCGTCGTGCCGTCCTTGTCGTCCCCGCCGAACTGGCTGACCGAGGCCGCGGCCGCCGCGCAGACGCCCATCGCGGCTACCGAGGGCACCGCGACGGTCAGCAGCGCCGAGCGCTTGGCCTGGCGGCGCCGGCCGCGACCGCGGACCGCCTTGCCCGCCGGGGGACCGTCGACCCGCAGGGGGGCGTCGTCGTCCGGGACGGCGGTGACGGGCATCGCCTGGGTCATCGCGTCGGCGATCGACGAGGGGTCGGGCGCAAGGGCCTGGGTGGCGGACGCGTCGGTGGCGTCGTGCTCGTCGGCGGCGCAGGCGGTCGCGGGGGCGAACGCCGCGAGGGGCTGGTCCCACAGGACGGTGTCCTCGACCGGGACGGTGTCGTCCGCGGGCGGGCCCGCCTGGGCCGGGATGCCCGGGGCCGGGGCGGGCGACGGGGCGGTGCGGTCGGCGTGGTCGGCGTAGTCCGCGGTCGACCAGACCGCGGTGGCCTCGTAGCCGATCGGCTCCTGGACGGCGGTGGCGGCGGCCGCGAAGGAAGCGGTGTCGTAGGCCGCGGTGCCGTAGCCGGTGTCGTAGGCGGTGGTGTCGTACCCGGTGGTGGGGTAACTGCCGGTGTCGTAGCCGCCGGTGAGGCCGCCCCCGGAGCCGTACGCGGCGCCGGTGTCGTAGCCGCCGGTGTCGTACGCCCCGCCGTCGAAGCCGTGCGCCTGGAAGCCACCGGTGTCGTAGCTTCCGGTGCCGTATGCGGCGCCGCTCCCGTGGGCGGCGGAGTCGTAGCCTCCGGCGGGCCCGTAGGCCGCGGTGTCGTACCCGGCGCCATACGGGGCGGTGGTGCCGTAGCCGGGGGCGTCGTATCCGGTGTGCGCGTACGGGTCGTAGCCGGTGTCGTAGGCGGTGGTGTCGTACCCGGTGGTGGGGTGACTGCCGGTTCCGTAGGCGTCGGTGAGGTGGTCGCCCACGGGGTGGCCGCCGGTGCCGTAGCCGCCGTGGCCGCCGGGGTGTGCGCCGAAGAGGGGGTCACCGTCGCCGTATGCCGCGTGCGCGTAGGACGCATCGGAAGCGGGGGCGGTCGGAAGCTGAGCCCCCGACGGGTGACGGTCGTCCACCAACTTCTCTTTCGCCTCGGCTGCAGGAGAATTAGCGGCGACTGTACCCGGCGGTACACGACGGCGACAATCTTCCCGAAGTCCCGGGCTCGGCGAGGCCGGGCATTTGGCCGCCTTTCGGCAGGACACAGGCCACTTCTTGCGCGTTCTTGGCGGGTCGTTCGAAGATTGTTCGACGAGGTGGCCGGGGTATGACGAGGGGCGGTCGCGCGGGCGTCGGGGGATCGCCACTCCGGGCGTCGGTCAGGCCACCGATATCGCGCCCCGCGCGGACGGGGCCGCTTCCGTGGCCGCCAGCACCTCCCGAATCCGCGCCGCCACGGCCGCGTTGACCGGCAGCGCGAGGTGCCCGACGCCGCTGACCCGGACGTTCTCCACGTGCAGGTCCGGATGATCGATCCGGGCGGTCGTGGCCGGCACCATCACCTGGTCCTCCTCGCTCCAGAAGGCCACGAAGCGCGTCCGGCAGCGCGGCGCCGGCAGCGCCAACTCCGCGATCACGGTGGAGTCGGGGCGCATCTGCCGGACGATCGGATGCGCCGACATCAGGGGCGCGACGCGGGTGCCGGCATGCGGGGTGCCGAGCGTGACCAGCGTCCGGACCCGCTCGTCGCCGCCGCGCCGCTGTACGTAATAGCGGGCGATCAGGCCGCCGAGACTGTGCCCGACGAGATCCACCCGGCGGTGTCCGGTCCGGGCGCAGACCTCTTCCACATGGTGGCCCAACAGCTCGGCGGCGCGGCGCAGATCGCAGGTCAACGGGGAGTAGTTGAGCGCCTCGACATGGCGCCAGCCGTGGCGGTACAGGGAGCGGCGCAACAGGACGAAGACCGAGCGGTTGTCCACGAAGCCGTGGAGGAGCAGGACCGGCGGATGGGCGCGGCCCTCGGTGGGGAGGCGGGTCGGGGGGCCGGCCGCGGGGGACGCGGTCGGCGGGCGCTCCTGGGCGATCCCGGTCGGATAGAGGAGGAGATGAGCGGTGAGCACGCCCAGCTCCACGAGCGTGGTGCGCAGCAGAAGAGGTGTGGAGAGAACAGGCAGAGCCCCCATGGCCGACCTCCCGAACGGCATGCGGGAGGTGACGACGACCCCCGAATGCCCTTGTGGGAAGCCGCGAGCGGCGATGGTGGTGCGGCGGCCCCGCGGGCCGACCGGGCTGCGGCTCCCCGGGCGCCCGGCCCGTGTGTGCGGCGCCGGCCGTCCCTGGCGGCGGCGGACACGCGGAACGCGGCGCGTGGCGAATGTGTCCCGTGTGTGATTTCCCCCTCGCCGGATGTCACGAAACGGCTGCGTACGGGATGCTGTAGATAACGTTCGTTCACGCTCGTGGCCGCCGGTTCGCGGTGGCGCGACCGGATGTCGGCTCGGCGGCATCGCCCTGGCGGTGCCGCGCATGGCTTGGAGGCAGTGATGAGTGTGGCGCGGCAAGACGGGGCGCAGGCGGAGGGCCAGGGCGCGGCGGGCCGGTCGGGGCCGATCCGGGTCGTCGTCGCCAAGCCGGGGCTCGACGGGCACGACCGGGGCGCCAAGGTCATCGCCCGGGCGCTGCGGGACGCCGGTATGGAGGTGATCTACACCGGGCTGCACCAGACGCCGGAGCAGATCGTCGACACCGCGATCCAGGAGGACGCCGACGCCATCGGGCTGTCGATCCTCTCCGGTGCCCACAACACCCTCTTCGCGAAGGTGCTCGCCCTCCTGGAGGAGCGGGACGCGACGGACATCAAGGTCTTCGGCGGCGGCATCATCCCGGAGGCGGACATCGCCCCGCTGAAGCAGCAGGGCGTCGCGGAGATCTTCACGCCGGGGGCGACCACCGCCTCGATCGTGGAGTGGGTCAACGCGAACGTCCGCCCGCTGGCCGTCTGAGCGGCCCGCGCCCGACGAGCCGTACGGGACGGCCCGGCCCGTTGCCGCGGGCGGCGCCGGCCGCCGGGGGAGCGGGCCCGCCGTCCGCGCGGGGCGGCGGGCGGTCGCCGGCGTCATGACGCCTCCCCGGCGAGTTCGGCGTGCATGGCGGCGCGCAGGCGGAGGGTGCCGACCAGGCGCTGGAACGCCTCGGACCAATAGCCGCCGGAGCCCGGGGAGGCGCCCTCGGGCTCGTCCGTGACCGCCGTGAGCATCTGCAGGCGGTCGGCCGCCGCCGGATCCAGGCAGCGCTCGGCCAGGCCCATCACCCCGCTGAAGCTCCACGGATAGCTGCCCGCGTCCCGGGCGATGTCCAGTGCGTCGACCACCGCCCGGCCCAGCGGCTCGGACCACGGCACCGCGCAGACGCCCAGCATCCGGAACGCGTCCGCGAGGCCGTGGACGGCGATGAACTCGGCCACCCAGCACGCCCGTTCGTCGTCCGGGAGCACCGCCAACAGCTTCGTCAGATCCCGGGAGGAACCGGCCGGCGCCAGCTCGGCGGCGGCCTGGCCGGGGTCGCCGGGTGCGCCCAACAGGGCCCGCGCCCAGTCCGCGTGCCGCTGGCGCACCGCGGCCCGGCACCAGGCGTCGTGCAGCTCCGTGCGCCAGTCGCCGGCCACCGGGAGTGCGACGAGCTCCGCCGGGGAGCGCCGGCCCAGACGGCCGAGCCAGCGGTCCAGCGGCGTCGCCTCCACCAACTGGCCCAGCCACCAGGCGCGTTCCCCCCTTCCGGAGGGCGGCTGGGGGGCGACGCCGTCCCGCTGCATCCCGGCGTCGCAGGCGCCCGGCGGATCGACCACGAGGACCTCGGCGGCGGTGGCGTCCCCGGGGGCCGGGCGGGCCAGGCGGACGCAGACCAGGCTGCGCTCGGCCATCCGGGCCGCGAGCGCGGAGCCGGGCAGGGCGGAGAGGAGCTCCGCGGCGGTGGTGCGGACATTGCGGCTGCGGTCGGAGAGGGCCTGCTCCAGGAACGGCTCGTCGCTCGGCGTGAGCGCCTCGCCGAGGGAATCCAGGAACATCAGACGGTCCTCGGCGCGCTCGGTCGCCCAGGTGGCCGCGAGCAGCGCCAGGCCGGCCCGCGGATCGCGGCGCCGCAGCGACGTCAGCAGCGCGACCCGCTCCGCGAACAGCCCCTCCTCCCACAGCCGCCGGACCGCCTCGGGGGCGTCGGCGCCCGGCAGCGACAGCGGCCCGCCGATGCCGCGGAGGGCGAACCTCCAGTCGTCGTTGAGCCGGGCCAGCCACAGGCCGCGGGGGCCCGCCAGGGCGAGCGCGGCGGGCCGTAGGTCGGTGCGGGACCGGGCGGCGTCCAGCAGTGCGGGCAGCAGTGCCTCGGGGGCGCGGTAACCGCGTCCGTCGGCGGCGGCCAGCCACTGGGGCAGCAGCTCGGTGAGGTCGGGATCGGTGCCGCGCCGGCTGCCGGAGCCGGGGGCGCGGTCGGCGAGCAGCAGCGCGAGCCGGCGCCGGGCGGCCGGCGGCAGCGGGGGCCGCGGATCGGCGGGGGCCGGGGCGGGCCGCTCGGCGGCCGGGGCGGGGCGGAGTGCGGAGCGCCGCCGCACGGTGCCGAGCGCCGCCGCGTCCAGCAGCGCCGCCGCGGGGGTCTGCCCCTCCCGCACGGCCACCGGCGGGGTGCGCCGCTCGGCACCGAGGAGCGCGGCGCTCACCAGGTCGGGCCAGGCGCCGGGGGCGGCCACGGTGGGGATGGTCGTGCTGGGGGTGGGGGATGGGGTGGGTGTGGTCGGCATGCCCTGCCTCCGGATGAGGGTGGTGCACGGGTGAGGGGGCCTCGCGCGGCTGCGGGCCGGGCGGTGGGTCACGGGGACAGCGACACCGGTGCGGGGTCCCAGACCGTCAGCGGCAGGAAACCCCGGTGGCCGCATTCGCCGAAGACCGTGACCGGCGCGCCGCCCGATACGGCCGCCAGCTGCCACAGGGCCGGACGGCCCAGGCAACGCGGATCCAGCGGGAGGGCGGACTCGCCGTCGGCGTCGGCCAGTTGCCAGCCGCCGCCCGCGCCGCCCGGTATCGGCGTGACATCGGCCAGGACCACCGGCCAGGCGTCGAGCCAGGGGTCGTCGCGCAGCGCATGGCCGTACGCGGCCAGCGCGGCGTCGATGCCGCAACCGGTCGGGACCGGCCCCGGGGTCGCGGGGGCGTGCCGCTCACCGAGGGCGACGCGCAGCGGCCGGGCGCCCGGGTAGTAGGCCAGGTCGGCGTCGAGCAGCAGGCCGGGCGGGAGCGACACCTCCAGGGGGCGGTGGGCGCCGCCGAAGGAGCGGTGCAGCGCCATCCGGCCGGTCCGCTCGCCGCGCAGGAAGATCCGGCGGGTGGTCAACGGGCCCTCGGCGCCGTCCTGTTGGGCGAGGACCAGCCAGCGGTCCCGGATCGTCACCGTCTCCGGGTCGGACCGGACGTCCGCGGCGTCCGTGGTCAGTCCGACCCGGGCGCGGACCGTCGCCGCGAGCGGGGGCGGGAGCCGGTCGATGCCCAGGAAACCCTGGTCGAGGAGGTGCAGCAGGGCGCACTCCTCCAGCAGGCGGGACGGCCAGTCGGGGCCGGAGGTCGCGATCGCGCCCAACTCCCTCACCCGCGAGGCGAGTCCGGGCGCCTGGGCGTCCACCATGCGGGCGGCGGTCTCCTCCCAGGAACCCCGCCCGCCACCGGGGTCGTCCGCGCCGGTGCGGGCGGCGGCCCCGGCGGCTGGGCCGGCCGCCGCGAGGCCCGAGTGCAGCAGATCCTCCAGGCGCTGCTCCAACTCCGTTGCGCCGGCGGCGATCCGCTGCATCCGGCGGGCCGCCCGCCGCCGGGCCGCCTCCGGATCCGCGGGCGCGCGGGAGGCCGCGCCCGGGCCGTCGGCCTCGGAACCGCCGGCTCCTGGACCGCCGGCCCCCGCGCCGTCCGGCGGGCGGTCGGACCGCTCCCGGCGCGCCGCCAGCCACCCGGCCGCCCACGGCGGCGGCTCCCCGCCCGCGGCCGGACCGTCCCCCGGCCGCGCCGGCTCCCCGGCCTCGCCCCCGGCCCACCGCAGCAACAGCCCCAGCGCGTGCTTGCACGGGAACTTCCTGCTCGGGCAACTGCACTGGAACGCCGGCCCGTCGAGATCCACGACCGTGCCGTACCGCGCGCCGTCGCCGCCCTCGCACATCCCCCATACCGCGCCCCCGCCCGCGCCCGTCCCCGACCACCGGCCGGCCGCGGCGAGCCGCTCGCCCGCCGCCCGCGACGCCTCGTCCGGCGCCAGCGCGAACACCCGGTCCCTCGTCCAACGCTCCCCGTGCGGACTCATCCGACCCCCTGCGGACTCCCGTCGAACCCCTGCCGTCGAACCCCTGCGGATTCACTGTCTCCGACGCTACGACGCGGCACTGACAATCGCCCTCGCCCGTCGGCAACTCCGCAGGTCAGCAACGATTTTCGAGGGCGTTGTCAGTGGTCTGGTGCAGGCTGGGAACCGCAAGTCGCCGGCGGGATCCGCGCGGGGCGCCGGCCGCACATCGCGCGACGAGGGGGAAGCATGTCCGAGAACGGCATCACCACAGCGGGTGGGGCGCACGGCGGGTCCGGGGAGGCACTGCGACCGCACGCCGAAGTCGCCTTCGCGCACGAGCTGGCGGCGCTCGCCGCGGCCGACGACCGGCCCCGGCCGGAGCGCTGGCGGCTCTCGCCCTGGGCGGTCGCGACGTATCTGCTCGGCGGCACGCTCGCCGACGGCACGGTCATCACGCCCAAGTACGTCGGCCCGCGGCGGATCGTCGAAGTCGCGGTGACGACCCTCGCCACCGATCGCGCGCTGCTGCTGCTCGGCGTGCCCGGCACCGCCAAGACCTGGGTGTCGGAGCACCTGGCGGCGGCGGTCAGCGGCGACTCCACCCTGCTGGTGCAGGGCACCGCCGGCACCCCCGAGGAGGCGATCCGCTACGGCTGGAACTACGCCCGGTTGCTCGCCCAGGGCCCCAGCGCCGACGCCCTGGTGCCCGGCCCCGTCATGCGGGCGATGGCACAGGGGATGACCGCGCGGGTCGAGGAGCTGACCCGGATCCCGGCCGACGTCCAGGACACCCTCATCACCCTCCTGTCGGAGAAGACCCTGCCGATACCGGAGTTGGGGCAGGAGGTCCAGGCCGTCCACGGCTTCAACCTGATCGCCACGGCCAACGACCGCGACCGCGGCGTCAACGACCTCTCCAGCGCGCTGCGCCGCCGCTTCAACACCGTCGTCCTGCCGCTGCCCGCCACCCCGGAGGACGAGGTGGACATCGTCGCGCGGCGCGTCGCACAGATCGGGAGTTCGCTCCGACTCCCGCCCGCGCCCCAGGGGATGGACGAGATCCGCCGCGTGGTGACGGTCTTCCGCGAGCTGCGGGACGGCGTCACGACCGACGGCCGCACCAAGCTCAAGTCGCCGTCCGGGACGCTCTCCACGGCCGAGGCCATCTCGGTCGTCACCAGCGGCCTGGCACTGGCCACCCACTTCGGGGACGGCGTGCTGCGCCCCGGGGACGTGGCCGCCGGCATCCTCGGCGCGGTGGTCCGCGATCCGGCCGCGGACCGCGTCGTCTGGCAGGAGTACCTGGAGACCGTGGTGCGCGAGCGGGACGGCTGGAAGGACTTCTACCGCGCCTGCCGGGAGGTGGGCGCATGACCGGCGGAAGCGGGACCGGGCCGGTGCTGCTCGGGGTGCGGCACCACGGCCCGGGTTCGGCGCGGGCGGTGCGGGCCGCACTGGAGCAGTGCGCACCCCGCGCGGTGCTGATCGAGGGGCCGCCGGAGGCGGACGCGCTGGCGCCGCTCGCCGCCCACCCGGAGATGCGGCCACCGGTCGCCCTGCTCGCCCACGCCGTGGACGACCCCGGCCGCGCGGCGTTCTGGCCGCTGGCCGCCTTCTCCCCCGAGTGGGTGGCGCTGCGCTGGGCCCTGGAGCACGACGTTCCGGTGCGCTTCATCGACCTTCCGGCGGCACATTCACTGGCCATGGCGGACGGGGAACCGGAGACCGACGAACGGCCGGAACGAGGAGGAGGGTCCGCGCCCGGCACGGGAACGGGCGAGGGAACGGGGGAGCGGGGGGCGCCGGCGTCGGCCGCCGCCATGCGGCTGGACCCCCTCCGGGTACTCGCCGGGACCGCCGGCCACGACGACCCCGAGCGCTGGTGGGAGGACGTGGTCGAGCACCGCGGCCCGGGGGGTGCCGGCCGGCCATGGGGGTCCCCCCGCGCGAGGGGAGCCGGGGGCGGGGGAGGCGCCGACGGCGGGGGAGGACCCGAGGCGGACGCGCTGGCTCCGTTCGTCGCGCTCGCCGAGGCCATGGCGGCACTGCGCGCGGCCCACGGCAACGACGGATCCGACCGCGACGCGGTCCGGGAGGCCCATATGCGGCTCCGACTGCGCGCCGCGCGGCGGGAGTTCGGCGACCCGGTGGCCGTGGTCTGCGGGGCCTGGCACGTCCCCGCACTGGCCCCCGCCGCCGCCCGCCCCGGCTCCGGCGGGAGCCCCGCCCCGCCCACGGTGGCCGCCGACCGACAGCTCCTCAAGGGCCTGCCGAAGGTGAAGACGGCGCTGACCTGGGTGCCGTGGACTCACCGGCGGCTGGCCCGGCGCAGCGGCTACGGCGCCGGCATCACCTCCCCCGGGTGGTACGGCCACCTCTTCGAGGTCCCCGACCGCCCCGTGGAGCGCTGGCTGACCAAGGCCGCCCGACTGCTCCGCGAGGAGGACCACGCCGTCTCGTCGGCGCACGTCATCGAGGCGGTGCGGCTCGCCGAAGGGCTCGCCGCGATCCGCGGTCGTCCGCTCGCCGGCCTCGCCGAACTCGACGACGCGGTCCGGGCCGTCATGGCCGACGGCTCCGACGTGCCCGCCGCGCTGATCCGCGACCGGCTGGTGGTCGGCGAGGTGCTGGGCCAGGTGCCCGAGGACGCCCCGGCCGTCCCGCTCCAACGGGACCTCGCCCGCTGCCAGCGGACGCTGCGCCTCAAGCCCGAGGCGGCCGAGCGGGAGCTGGAACTGGACCTCCGCAAGGAGACCGACGCCGGCCGCAGCGGCCTGCTGCACCGGCTGCGGCTGCTCGGCGTCCCCTGGGGCGAGCCCGCCCGCTCCCGGGGCAGCACCGGCACCTTCCGGGAGACCTGGCGGCTGCGCTGGGAGCCGGAGTTGTCCGTGCGGGTCGCGGAGGCCGGCGTCTGGGGCACCACGGTGCTCACCGCGGCCACCGCCAAGGCCGCCTCGGACGCCGCGGAGGCCACCGTCCTCGCCGAGGTCACCGCCCTCGCCGAGCGCTGCCTGCTCGCCGGGCTGCCCGACGCCCTGCCGGTGGTGATGCGGGCGCTGGCCGACCGCGCCGCCCTCGACGCGGACGTCGGCCACCTCGCCCAGGCCCTGCCCGCCCTGGTCCGCGCGGTGCGCTACGGGGACGTCCGCGGCACCGACGCCGGCGCGCTCCGCGCGGTGGCGCTGGGCCTGGCCGGCCGGATCTTCGTCGGGCTGCCCCCGGCCTGCGCGGGCCTGGACGCCGACGGCGCGGCGGAGCTGCGCGGCCACCTCGACGCCACCCACCGGGCCGTCGGACTCCTCGGGCAGGTCGCGAAGGAGACCGGGGCACCGGACCGGGCGACCGCCGAGCCGTCCGCCCCGCCCCTGCGGGAGCGCTGGGCGGCGGTCCTCCGGACGCTCGCCGAACGGGACACCGCCCCCGGCCTGCTCCGCGGGCGGGCCGCCCGGCTGCTGCTGGACGACGGACGGTTGCCCGGCGACGGCGCGGAGCGGCTGATGGGGCTCGCCCTCTCGCCCGGCACCCCGCCCGCCGACGCCGCCGGATGGGTCGAGGGCTTCGTGGGCGGCCCGGACGGCGGCCTGCTGCTGGTCCACGACGAACGGCTGCTGGCACTGGTGGACGGCTGGCTGACGCGGGTACCGGACGCCGCGTTCGTCGACGTCCTGCCGCTGCTGCGGCGGACCTTCGGCGGATACGACACCGGGGTGCGGCGCACCCTCGGCGAACTCGTCCGCCGCGGCCCGTCCGGCGGATCCCGCCACCCGGCGGCCGGCCCCGTGGACGCGGCGGCGCCCGGCTTCGGCCCCGGCCTGGACCGCGACCGCGCCGCCGCCGTCCTGCCCACCCTGCGACTCCTGCTGGGCATACCCCAGCGCGGCTACGAGGACGGGGACGGGGACGGGGACGGGGACGGGGACGGGCACGACGAGAACGGGAAGGAGCGGGTCGGGAGCGGGCGGGACGGTACGAGCGGGGGCGCGGACGGCGTGGGGAACGGAGCCGGGACCACGGGGACCGAAGGCACCGCCCCAGTGATCAACAAGCCGACGGGAGTGGGAAGATGACCAGCACGACGGACCGGGACGCGGAGCGGCTGCGCCGCTGGCGACTGGCGCTGGGCGGCGCCGGCGCGGACGGCACCGGCTGCGAACTGCGCGGCAGGGACGCCGCGATGGACGGCGCACTGGAGTCCCTCTACGGGCAGCGACCACACCCGCGGCTGGGCCGCGGACCGCGCGACGGCGGCGGCGCCCGGGCGGCCGGCCTCGGCGCGTCGGCCCCCCAAGTGGCCCGCTGGCTGGGCGACATCCGCAGCTACTTCCCGTCCTCCGTGGTGCGGGTGATGCAGCGTGACGCCATCGACCGGCTCGGGCTGTCCGCGCTGCTGCTGGAGCCGGAGATGCTGGAGGCCGTCGAGGCGGATGTCCACCTGGTGGGAACCCTGCTCTCCCTGAACAAGGTGATGCCGCAGACCACCAGGGAGACCGCGCGGGCGGTCGTCCGCAAGGTCGTCGGAGAGCTGGAGCAGCGGCTGGCGACCCGCACCCGGGCCACGCTCACCGGGGCGCTGGACCGCGCCGCCCGGATCCGCCGCCCGCGGCACCGCGCCATCGACTGGGACCGCACCCTCCGCGCCAACCTCAAGCACTACCTCCCGGAACACCGCACCGTCGTCCCCGAGCGGCTGATCGGATACGGGCGCTCCGCACAGTCGGCGAAGAAGGACGTGGTGCTCTGCATCGACCAGTCCGGGTCGATGGCCGCGTCCGTGGTGTACGCCTCGGTGTTCGGGGCGGTGCTGGCCTCGATGCGGGCCCTCGACACCCGGCTGGTCGTCTTCGACACCGCCGTGACCGATCTGACGGACCACCTGGACGACCCGGTGGAGCTGCTGTTCGGCACCCAGCTCGGCGGCGGCACGGACATCAACCGGGCGCTGGCCTACTGCCAGTCCCGGATCCGCCGCCCCGCCGACACCGTGGTCGTCCTCATCAGCGACCTCTACGAGGGCGGCATCCGCGACGAGATGCTCAAGCGGGTCGCCGCGATGACGGCGTCCGGGGTGCGGTTCGTGACCCTGCTCGCGCTCTCCGACGAAGGAGCGCCCGCCTACGACCGGGAGCACGCGGCGGCCCTGGCCGCCCTCGGGGCACCGGCGTTCGCCTGCACGCCCGACCGGTTTCCGGAGGTGATGGCGGCCGCACTGGAGAAACGGCCGCTGCCCATACCGGACATGGCGGAGCAACGGTGACAGGAAACCCGAGGGGACTTGCGGGATACCTGCCCCGTCGTGCAAGGATCAGGGCATCGCTCGATCACCCGTGACGGGTCCGACACCGTGGCGCTGTGCCCGGCTGTCCCCGTCCGCATGGGAAGGTCCCCTCCTTGTCCGCTGTGTTCGCCCTGCCTGCCGCCGTGCGCCTGCCGCGCACCGTGGCCGTGCGGCGCGCGCTGCTGGCGGGGCTCTTCCTGGTCGGCTTCGTCCTCCTCGGCATCGGCTTCGGCACCGGCGCACACGCCGCCGACCGGACGCCGGCCGACGGCCACCCGGCCGCACCCGCGCTGACCGGGGCCCAGACCCCGCAGCGCGCCGACACCCCCCGGCACCTCGGCAAACTGCCGCAGTCCGGGGCGACGTTGGCACACCAGGGCGAGGCGGAGGGCGCCGGACTCACCCGGCGCGCGGACACCGAGGCGGCCGCGGTCGAGGGCACGATGCGCCCCGCCGAGCAGGCCGCCGCACCGGTCACCGGCCGGCTCACCGAGCCGGTGGACGCGGTGACCGGCCTGGTCAAGGCGATCGGCGGGATCGGGGACACGGTCGGCGGCGCGCTGCCCGTCCACCTCCCCGTCGGCACCCACCCGGGACGACCCGGCGACGGCGGCACGCCCGCGCACGGCGGGGTGCCCGGTGGCGCCCAGGCCGGTCCCGGCGCTGTTCCCGTCGGCGACGGCCCGGCCGCGTCGCAGCTGCTCCGCCCGGCGCACTGCGGCGACGCACCGCACCACCCGGCCGCCGCCGCACAGCCGCGTCCCGTCGCCCAGCCGCAGCGGGACGCCGGCCACCACGGCCTGCCGGGCCAGGGCCCGCTGGGCCCGGTCGCGCCGCCCGCGCACACCACGGGCGACGGCCACGGTCCCCGTGGCGGCGACCAGCACGCCGCCGCTCCGGCGGACTCCCCGCGCTTCCGGCTGCTGCCCGGTTGCGTCCGTACGGCCGATGGCGCCCCGACGCGCCGACGGGCCGAAGAAATCCTCGAATTCCCCGGCTAGGGCAGACCGCTCCGCGTCTGAAACGACCTGCCACGCGGGGGTGGCACAGGTCTGCCCGTTGAACCTCCCGAATTCGAAGGACATCACCACCATGCGCTCCAACATCCGCCGTTCCATCGCCGTCGCCGCCACCGCCACCGGCCTGTGGGCCCTCGGCTCCGTCGCCGCCAACGCCGCCCAGCTGCCGGCCACCCCGGACCTGCCGGCCGTCGGCACGGTCACCGGTGCCGCCCAGCACCTGCCCACCGGCGCGGTCACCGGCACCGTCCAGAAGGCCGCCGGCACCGCCACCAAGACCGTGCGCGGCGCGGCCGGCAAGGCGACCGGGGTCCTCGGCGGCGGCGTGTCCGCCGACAAGCTGCCCACCGGTCAGCTGCCGCAGGCCGGCGGCATCGTGGACGGTGTGCGCCAGCTCGTCGGCGGCGCCGGGCTGCCCGACGCGAACGCCGGTGACGTGCAGAAGGCCGTCGACGGCAAGCAGGCGAAGCAGGCCGTCAAGCAGCTCTCCAAGGTCGCCAAGACCGCTGACCTGGGCAAGGCCGGCAAGCTGGTGAACGGCAAGCTGCCCGCGCTGCCGAAGCTGCCCGCCGTCCCGGGCGTCCCCGCCGCCAAGCTGCCCGGCGGTCTGCCCACGGGCCTGCCCGGCGTCCCGGCGCTGCCCAAGACCCCGGGTCTGCCGAAGGCCCCGGGTTCGGTCGACAACCTGCTGGCCGGCCTCGCCGGTGCGGGCCTGCGTCCCGAGCAGCTGACCAAGCAGGCGCAGGGTGCGCTGGCCACCGCGCGTCCGGTCGTCGACCGCACCGCCGCCGACGTGCTGCCGCCGGTCGCCGCCCGGACGGTCGCCAAGGTCCTGCCGGTCGCCCAGGGCGCGGTCGGCAACGTGGGCGCGCTCGCCGGTGACGCCGCGCGTCGGACCACCCCGTTCGTGACCGTCGTCGACGGCCGCGTCCAGATGTTCGCGCAGAACGTCCAGGGCGAGGCCGTGCCGTTCGCGCAGGGTGTCGCCGGGCAGGCCACCGTCCTCGCGCAGGGCGTGGGCAGCGACGCGGTGCCGTTCGCGCAGGGCCTGGTGACCGTCGTGGTGACGGACGCCAAGGGCACCGCGACCGCCGCCGTCGCCGGCGCCCAGGGCCTGGCCCCGGTCGTGCCCGCCAACGTCGCCGACCTGACCAACGCCGCCAACATCCCGGCGGTGCCCGCCCTTCCGGTGCAGGGCCTCTGATCCGTCCGGCGAACCGCACGGTGTGCACCGGTGGACCGACCGCGGCGGCGGTCGGGACCCGGGCCCATCGGAACGCCGGATGAGGCGGACGAGGTGACGTGGGGGTCATCTCGTCCCGCCGCATGAAAGACGCCGGGTGGCCCTCTGTGGGGGAGGGTCACCCGGCCTTTTCCGTGTCCGGGGGTCGTTCGGTTCAGCGGCACAGGGCCGCGTCCACCACGCTGTCCATGTGTTCCTTGGCCGTCCGGCTCGGCTGCGTGGTCACCGTGACGTTGGCGGCGCGGCCGTTCCCGGTGACGCCGCCTCGGGTCTCGTATCCCGTCATGCTGCCGCCGTGGCCCCAGTAGACGCCGCCGCACGACAGCGGTCTGCTCACGATGCCCAGGCCGTAGCGGGCACCGGCGGGGAACGGGGAGGCGGCGGAGACGGTGGTGCGCATCTGGTCGAGCTGGGCCTTCGGCAGGAGGCGGCCGGACAGCAGCGCGCTGAAGAAGCGGTCGAGGTCGGAGTTGGTGGAGATCATCTGGCCTGCCGCCCATGCCCAGGACGGGTCCCATTCCGTGGCGTCGACCAGGGGTGCGCCCGCCGACTCCTGGTAGTAGCCCTTGGGGTGGCGCTCCCGGATGGTCGTGTCGCCGGGCGCGGGGAAGTAGGTGTGGCGCAGGCCGATGCGTCGGACGACGCGGCGGTCGATCTCTTCGGCGACGGTGTGGCCGGTGACCTTCTGGACGAGCAGGCCCGCCACGAGGTAGTTCGTGTTGTTGTACTCCCACTTCGCTCCGGGGGCGAAGTGGGCCTTGTGCTTCAGGGCGAGGTCCAGGAGTTCGCCGGGCTCGTAGAAGCGGATGTCGTCGCCGAGGTGGTCCACGTAGCTGGGAAGCCCGCTGGTGTGCTGGAGGAGTTGGCGGACGGTGATGCGGCGGCCGTCGATGCCGTCCCCGCGCAACAGGCCGGGCAGGTAGGTGTCGACGGAAGCGTCGAGTCCGACCTTGCCCTCGGCGACCAGTTGCAGCACGACCACGGCCGTGAAGGTCTTGGTGTTGCTGCCGATGCGGACCTGGCCGTCCCTGGGGACCTTCGCGCCCGTGGCCACGTCGCCGACGCCCGTGGTGTAGAGACGGGTGTGACCGTGGCGGTCTTGGACGCTCGCCAGCGCAGCGGGCACACCGTCCTCGCGTACCAGTCGGTTCAGTTGCTTCTGCACGGAGTGCGGCGCGGAGGCCGGTGCCGCCGACGCCGCGGGCGACGCCGGAGCGCCCACCGCCACCACGCCGACGGCCACCGCGGCGGCGGCCGTCACGGCCCTGCGCCGACCGCCGCCCGACCGTCGCCCGGACGAACGGGACCTCTGTCCTGCTTGTTCACGCACGAGTCAACGCCTCCGGAAATCCTGGGAATCAGCGGCATGTGCCGGGTCCCAGCATGTCCGGCGGCGACCGGCCGGGACGATCCTGCTGTCCGCCGGGCTCCGGGTAGGGCTACCCCCACGATCCGCCCGTCGCCCCGTCCCCTCAACCGGGCGGTCGGGCCTGTGTGTTCGGTACGCGGAGGCGGTCCCAGGTGACGCGGCCCGGGACGCCGTCCGCGTCCTTGCCGTGGAAGCCGAGTTTGCGTTGCCAGGAGGCGTACGACTTGCGGTGGGCCTCGTTCCACTCCGGGCCGGGGCCCTGCCGGTAGTGGTCGCAGCCCTCGGCGATCAGCCGCTCGCCCATCGCCGCGATCACCGGGTCGCGAGCCCCGGGGCGGAAGAACCCGCCGCCGGGGAACGGCTCGTAGGGCGGGTGTTGCGGCATCGGTGGGACGGGTGGGGTGCGGCCGTCGTCGGGAGCGCCGCCGGTGCCACCGGCGGCTCCGACGTCACCGGCGCTGCCGCGGCTGCCGTTCGCCGCGGTCGGACCGGTGCCGGGCCCCGCCCCCTGGGCGCCCCCGGCCGGGTCCACCGGGTCCACCGGGCCCTCCGGCGGTTCGGCGAGGCGGGACTTGATGCGGTCGCGCAGCGCGTCCATGGTGAAGCCGAGCGGATCGATCTTCCCCGGTTGCCATTCCTTGTGGCCGATCACCGAGCGCTCGCCCCACCCGTGCGCCCGGCAGATCGCCGCCGCGGCCTTCTCCACCGCCGACAACTGGGCCTCCGGCCACGGGTCCTGGCCGTCGCCGAGGTTGATGCACTCGAAGCCGTAGAAGTGGCGGTTGCCGTCGGTGTCGGCGAGCCGGTCCTCGGGGAGCTCGACCTCGTCGATCACCGCCTGGAGGACGTCGCGGTCGCCGAGGCCGGCGTGGTTGGCGCGGCCGTTGCCGACCAGATACACCTCGCCGGCCTTGTCGATCACGCCGTGGCAGAGCGGCCCCGGCAGGTCCGGGCGCCCGTCGTAGCAGAGGTCCACCGAGGGCTCGGTGCCCTCGGTGGCGGTGTGGTGGACGACCACCCCGTTCATCGGGCCCCAGTGGCCCTTGGTGTTCCGGTTGTGCCGGCGCCAGTCGCGGACCTCGTGGACGACCAGCCCCTCCGCGCGCAGCGCGGCCAGCAACTGGCTGCCGGTCAGCGGCGTGGCCATCAGTCCGCCACCCCCTGCTCGTCCACCTGCGCCTCGGCCTCCGCGGTGGTCTGCGACCGGGGCTGCTTCGGGCCGGCCCCGCCCGCCGCGCCGGTCGACAGCGTCCCGACGCCGCCGGACCCCTGGGGCTGCGCGGCGTCCGCCGCCTGGATGCCGGTCGCCAGCGGGCGGAACGCGAACCGCAGGTCGGGCACGGCCTGTTCGCCGTGCACCCAGGCCAGCGGCGCGTGGTGCACGACGATGCCGGAAGGGTGCTGGAGCAGCGGGCGGCGCGCCCGGTCGGTGGGCCACTCGACGCCGCCGGTGGCGGTGCGGGCCGGGATCAGCCAGAAGTCGCCGGTGCGGTAGTTGCCGCCGGCCTCGAAGTAGACCTCGACGCCGTCCTCCAGCGGCAGCCAGCCGCCCTCCTCCACCGGGACCGCGCCGTGCCGGAGCCGCCCGGGCCGGTCGCCGCGGCGCACCGTCTTCCGGCCGGCCTCCTGGTGGTCCCAGCGGCGCAGGAACGGGTGCAGTTCGGGGCGACGGCCCACGCCCGGCGCGGGCTCGTCGGAGAGCCGTACCCGGCGGCCGGGCAGATCGACCTCCGCCACCCGCAGCAGCGGCGCCGCCTCGCCCCGGCTGGCGTATCCGGTGTCCACGAACTCGACCCAGTCGCCGACGTGGAGGGAGAGCTTGTCGTCGTTGGCCAGGGATGCCAACTGCACCCAGGTGCCGTCGAGTTCGTCGACCGGGAAGGTGGGCGAGCCGTTCTCCCGGGACCACTTGAAGGTGGCGTCCTTGGCGGTGCCGCCCTCGTGCACCTCGACCCGGTACAGCTGGTTCTCCGGGCCGCGGTAGCGGGCCTCGGGCGCGACCAGGCAGGGGTCGTCGTCGGCGTGGTCGGGGCGTTCGCTGCGGGCGGCCAGCCGGCAGCCGGGGGCGGCGGCCTGCCGCGCCCAGCGGTCGAACGCGGTGCGGATGTCGTCGGCCGGCGGGTTGTCGCCGTCCAGCCCCAGCTCGGACGCCGGCAGCGGCAGCACCTGCCAGACCACCTTGGCGCGGGCCGCGGTGTCCGGCAGTGCGGCGCCCAGCGCCACCTCGCGCAGCGCCGGGTCCTCGGCGGCGGTGACCAGCCGCTCCCACACCTTCAGATAGACCAGGTACGGGAAGTGGGAGGGCAGCCGGTCGCCGGGGCGCTCCGGGTCGCGGTGGCCGTCCGGCTGGTCCCAGTACGTCCAGGTCTCGGACACGGCGGGGGTGGTGGGGGCGTCGCCGTCCGCCTCCTCCTCGTCCTCCCCGCCCTCCTTCTTGGGGGCGGTGGCCGTCGGCACCGGTGTTCCCGGCCGCGGGCGGGTGGCGTCGCACAGGATCCCGTCGACGTAGTAGCGGCCGCCGCCGATGACGAGGTCGTCCAGCTCGTGCGGGCCGCCCCGGAGGTCGATCTTGAAGCCGGTGGCGCCGTGCGGCCCGCCGTGCGCGCCGATCAGGTCGGCGGCCAGGGTGCGGGCCTGGAACAGCTGGATGGCGGTCTGCTCGTTGGCGTCGGCGTCCAGCTGGACCCGGCCCTGCTGCGCCACCACCGCGGAGTAGTGGCGCTCCGGCCGGTGGGTGATGCGGGAGAGGTCAGCGTGCATGGAAGGGGTCCCCCTCGTACGGAAGCTCTGGCGGTCGGTGGTGGGCGGTGCGGCGGCGCAACGGGCGTTCGGTGGGCGGGCGTCGGGGTGGTCGGCGGCTCAAGTGACGAACACGATCCCCGCGTCGGTGCCCGCCGGGGTGTACTCCGCGAGCCGGGCCCGCAGGCTGTCCGTGCGCTGCGGCAGGTAGAGGTCGTGGTACGCGCCCAGTTCCGCGCCGTCCTCCGCGCCGCGGACGATCTCCTCGGCGCAGCCCGCCGCCAACTGCCCGTACCACGGCGTGCCGTAGCGCTCGCTGCGCAGCTGCGGACGGACCCGGGCGGTTTCACCGGGGCCGACCAGGTCCGGCTGGCAGCGGTAGCGGCGCGGGGTCCGCGACCCGGGCGGGAGGTAGCTGAAGCGGACACAGCCCACGCCGCGCCGGGCCACCCGCACCCGCCCGGTGAACAGGCTGTTCTCGGCGAGCCGCACGGCGTGGACGTGCACCTCGCCGAGGACCGTGGTGCGGTGCGCGGACAACTCCGCGTGCGCGTGGCGGCAGTCCGGTGCCGACAGTGCCGCCCGGTCGGTGCCGGTGGCGTCCAGGATGCTGTCGCGCAGGTGGATCGGGAGCGGGTCGGTGCCGACCTCGTCGCCGATCACCTCGATGGTGCCGAGGATCGTGCGGTCGATCTCCACACAGGCCGTCGTGCGGTCCAGGACCAGGCTCGGCTCCTCGGGGGAGGCCGGGTGGCACTCCGGTTCCAGCGACCAGCCCGGCACGAGGGTGCAGTGCCGCAGCACCAACGACCCCAGCGGTCCGGTGACGTTGAGGCCGCGGCCGGTGACCAGCAGCCCGTCCAGCACCATGCGGGGCCGACGGCCGGGCGCGCACTCCGCGTCCACGGCGCGGATGTTGAGCGCGTCCGGGCGGTTGCTGTACCAGTCCAGCAGCCGGATCACCGGGCGGGTGCCCTCGGCGGCGCGCAGCTCCAGCCGGTCGTCCGGCTCCAGGTCGAAGTCCAACTGCTCCTGGTAGGCGCCGCTGTGGGTGATCTCGATGACGCCATCGGGGCCGCAGGCGCCGGTGCGCCGGTCGTGCTGCCAGGCCGCGTAGGCGTCCGTGATCCGGTGGAACGGCGCGCCGGGGCCGACGCGGTAGACGGCGGCGCCCGGCGGGGTCGCCCTGCCCCGGTCGTCGACCGGGGGGATCCCCGTCCCGCCGCGCTCGCGGACGTACTCCCCGCCGCCCAGGTCGTCGCCGAAGCCGTAGTGGTAGTCCACCCAGACGCCCTGCCGCGGTGCCGAGCGGGCGCCGAACGCCATCCGCCCCAGCTCCGGGTCGACGGCGATCTGGCCGCGCCCGGGCCGGTAGCGCCACTGGCCGAGGTCGGCGACGACGATGTCGGCGAGCGGGACCGGCCGGTCCTCGCCGTCCCGCCGGATGACGAAGCTCTTGCCCGGGCCGTAGTAGTCCGCGAGCCGGTCGTGCAGCTGGCGGCGGGTGATCAGCGCCGGGACGTTGTCGACCGTGGCGAGGTGGGTCGCCGACGGCTCCGGCTCCGGGCGGGTCACCAGCGGAGAGTCGTTGCCGAGGATCGAGAAGGTGTAGAGGTTGCGGGCCCGGTCCAGGCAGTACGCCGGCGCCCGGGTCACCGCGTACGGCTTCAGCCGCCAGACGAACAGGCCGACGCCGGCCGGCGAGTAACCCCCTTGGGAGTGGCGGGAGGCGACCCGCCGCACGTCCACCGCGCGGGCGACGGTGCCGAACGGGCCGCCGGCCAGGTCCAGCGCCGCGCCGTCCCGGACGTCCACCAGCCGGCCGCGCCCGCGCCGTCGGGCGTCGGCCGCCTCGGTGGCCGAGCCGTAGAGCCGCACCGGCTGCTGGTGGGCGACCAGCCGGGAGAACTCCACCGCCCGCGCCGGCCAGCCCGCCACCTCCTCGGACAGCTCCTCCAGCAGCGCCAGGGTGCCCTTGCGCCGCCGGTTGCCGACCGTGGCGGCCACGTCGCGGCGCGGCGCCAGCGCCTCCGCCAGCCGCCGCCGCGAGGAGTCCGGCAGTCCGCCGTCCCGCAGCCCGGTGGCCAGCACCCGCTCGTAGCCGGGCAGCGGACGGTAGCCCACCAGGTCGCCGAGGTAGGGCAGCACCCATTCCGCCGCGGTCTCCACGAACCAGTCGTCGTACTGCTGGGCGACGCCGTCCCGGACCCGGTCCACCTGCTCGGCGATCACCGCCAGCAGCGCCCGCAGGGGCTCGCCGCGCGCGGGGTCCTCGGAGTCGCGCAGCCGGTGCCACTGCGGGAGCAGCTCCGCGAGCCCGTCCGGCTCCCTGTTGGTGGTCATCGGATCTCCTCCATCAGGATCAGCGTGTCCGCGACCCGCGGCGAGAACAGCGCGAGTTGGGCCGGCCGGATGCCGCGGAAGACACAGACCGCGCGGCCCTTGGGCAGCGGGCGGGTGTCGGTGAGGTCGGGGTTGAGGCGCAGGAGTTCCGCCAGCGGGATGCCGTAGTGGGCGGCGACGGAGGTCAGGGTCTGGCCGCCGTCCGCGGTGACCTCGTGGATCCGCTCGTCGAAGCGGGCGAGCCGGGACGCCACCGAGGCGGCAGGGGGACCGGCCAACTCGCCGGTCAGTGCGGCCAGTTCGTCCGGGGTGACGGACGCCGGGACGCCGGTGAAGGCGTCCACGTCCACCCGGTCCACGCCGGGCACCGCCTGGGCGGCGGCCAGCACCTCCGACAGCTGCGCCGGCTGGCCGAGCTCCCGCCCGTCGTAGCCGAGGCGGGCCAGCAGTGCCTGCCGGACCCGCGGCTCGACCAGCGACCAGGCATGGTCCGGCGCGACCTTGATCTTCGCCGCGCACAGCAGCAGCACCGGTTCGTGGACGTCCACCCGCACCGGCAGGTGGCCGTCGCCGTACTCCGCCAGCGACGCGCGCAGCGCCCGCAGTACCTCCGCGTCGGGAGCGATCGGGATGTCGTCCACGCCGGCCACCGTCACGTGCAGCACCTGCCGCCGGCCGTCGAACACCTCGCGGGCCGCGGCCCGGCCGATGCCCGCCCGGGAGCGCGCGAAGTCCTCGTGGTCCGCCAGGGACACCAGCCGGTCCAGGGCGGAGACCGCCAGCGGGATGGTGCGCCGGGTCAGCGCCGGGCCGTCCGCGTCCGCGCCGCCGGTGGCCGGCTGCGGATTGGTGACGGCGGTGACGCCCAGCGGGCGGGTGACCGCCTGGGTGATCCGGTCCGCCGCGACATTGGCGGCCCGGCCGGTGCCGAAGCGGTAGCGCGCCCGCACGTTGTCGTGGCCGGTCGGCAGCCGGGCGCCGTGCACCCCGTCGCCGAAGGTCACCGTCGTCCGGCTGCCCCCGCTCCCGGTTCCCCCCGGACGGGAGGTGTCCCCACCGGTGGTCCCGGTGACGTACGCCCGCTCGTCGGGGCCGCGGCCGGCCAGGCTGTCCACCGGGTGCCAGCGCAGTCCGTCCACCCGGATCTCCAGCTGCGGGACGGCCCCCAACGGGTTGTCGGACGGCAACCAGGTCAGCGGCGACTGCCAGAGCGTGAAGGTCTGGTTGGCGCGCGCCGCGTCGCCGCTGCCGATCGCCTCGTCGCGGCTCTCGCCGTGCGAGGCCGGGACGACGTTGCCCTGCACCCGGACCGACTCCCGCCGGTAGCGGTGCGTCAGATCGCGGGTCAGGGTCAGCGTGGTGTGCACCCGGTCCCCGGGCAGCGCCGGATCCAGGGTCTGTTCCACGCCCGCGATCACCGCCGGTTCGGTGCCTTGCACCCCGGTCACGCCGGGGATGTCGGTCCGCTCGCCGGAGACGATCAGAGTGCGGCCGGGGCGCAACCCGTCGTACAGCTCGGCGAGTTCCAGCCGGTCGCCGTGGACGTCCTCGCCCACCGGGTCGTCGGCCTGCTGGAGGTCCTGGCCCGCGGCGTGCACGGTGGTGTCCCGGATCGCGTCCAGGGTGACGTCGTGCTCGTCCAACCACGGGTCGGCCAGCGTGAGGACCGTGCCCCGGCCGGTGATCCCGTACTGGGTGTGCGTCGTGGTGCGCACCGCGGTGACCCGGGTGGTGACGAACGCCAGCTTCTTGTCGCCCGGGATGCCGTCCGGGCCGTCCGCGCCCTTGCGGGGCCGCTCGATCGCCACCCAGCTGCCGACCGTGATCCCGTCGTACACCGCGTCCAGCGCCAGTGCGTGCCGGTCGGCGGGCTCGGGGACCGTCGAGATCCCGATCTCCACGCCCGGCGGCTCCCCGCCGGCCGCCACCCGCACCCGCACCTCGTACCCGTCCTGCGTGACCTGCCGGTGCTCGCCGGGGGCCAGCTGCCAGGACTGCGAGGACCCGTTGTCCACCGAGACGTGGATCCTCCCGTCCTCTGCCGGACGGGAGACGAACAGCGTGCGCTCCGGCAGCCCGGACAGCAGCCGGGCGGTGACCCCCGGCTCCTGCGAGTCCACCGGGCGGCGGCCCAGCCAGCTCAGATCGTGGTCCTGGCCGGTACGGCTGTGCAGCTCGACCCGGCCCGGACCGAGCGCGAAGCCGACCTCGGAGGCGGGCAGGTTCTCCGCCCGCTGATCCGAACTGCCGGTCTCGGCGTGCTGGAACTCGGCCCGCACCGGGACCTTCCCCGCGGTGTCGAACACCACCCGCATGGTGGTCAGCGCGGCGCCGGTCAGCGGCCAGTCCGCGGTCCTGATGACCCGGCCCCGGTCGTCCTGCACGGACTTCAGCGGCGCCGTCGCCCCGAACGGGGTGGCGGTGACCCGCATGGCCAGGAGGGCGCGCAGCAGGGGCTTCTCCGCGGCCCGCGCGAGGCGGCCGGTGGCGGTGGTCGGGGCGGCGGCCGGCACGGTGGCCCGCCGCCACGCCGGGTAGAGGCCGTCGCCGATCCGCGGGTCCAGCGCGGACAGCAGCCGCGCGCCCAGGTCCGCGCCGGCGCCGAACGCCCGCCGGGGGTCGCCGGCGGCCTCCCGGGCGGCGGACGGCGGGCGGACGACCCGGGTCCGCAGCGCCGGCAGCACGGTGGCGAGGGCGGCGAGCGCGGTGGGCAACGAGGGGGCGGCGTCGGCCGCGACCGGGTCGGGTCCCGCGGCGGGGGCCGTCGTCCCCGGCGGCTGCGGCTGCGCCGGCTCCCCGGCCAACTGGCCGGCCCGCCGCGCCAGTTCGCCCACCACCGCCTGGAGCTCCTCGAACCACGCGACGACCTCCGGATAGCCGGCCGCCACCGCCTGTGCCTCCGCCAGCCGCTCGTGCGGCCCGGCCAGCCGCGCGACGAACGCGTCCGGGTCGGCGATCCCGTCCAGGTCCTTCCGCAGCGGCACCAGCACCTGCGCGTCGAAATCGGCGACGAACCTGCTGACCGGGCGCGGGTTGGGGGCCTGCGGGGTGGCCGGCGGCGGATAGTCCGGGTCGTCGGGGTCCACGGACAGAGGGGGTTCGGTGATCCACGCCCGCAGCTCGGTGATCAGCTCCGGCAGCGAGGCCGGCGCCGCCTTGGGCAGCCCCAGCCCGGTCACGTCCTCCGTGCGGTCCGGCCGCACCGACGCCACCGGCAGCAGCACCCGCTGCGCCCCGAAGTCGAACAGCAGCCGGTCGCCGACGGTCAGCCCCGTGGACGTCCCCGCGACCAGCAGCTCCGGCCGGGTCATCAGGTCGTCCGCGGTGAGCAGCGCGGGCCGCCGCTGCCGCACCGCCAACGTGTTCCACGCCCAGCGCGCCGTCAGGTCCTCGTCGGTCTCGAAGGTCTGCGACTCCTCGTCCGACCCGGCCGGCACGCTGTGGCTGCGCGCCCCGCGCGGGATCACCACCGGCAGGTCACCGGCCCGCGGATCGCGGTCCAGGGTGTAGGCGAGAAAGGTGTCGGCGGCGACGCCCGGCCGCGGCCGGTGCCCGACCAGCCGGCCCAGCAGCGCCAGCGACCGGTGCTCGTCGGCGGTCCGCAGATACCCCTCGTCGGCGATCCGCTCGCTGTGGAACGTCAGCAGGTCGCCCAGCACGGCCCAGGAGTCCAGCAGCCCGATGGACGGGTCGTCGGTGGTGCGGACGGTCAGCCCGCGCAGCGCCGGATAGGCCGGCGAGGCCAGCCGGTCCACCATCGCGGCCAGGAACGAACCGTGGTCCCCGACCCGGTAGTTCAGCGCGGCGCGGCCCGGCGGGTTGTACAGCACGGGATCGGCGCGGCGCTCGTCGTGCCCGCCGCCGCCCGCGTCCGCCCCGCCGCAGCCGCATCCGCAGCCCGTCGTCTCGTGCTCCGTCATCGCCCACCCCCGAGCTCGATGGCCAGCCGGCCGTTCTCGGGCCGGTCCGGGTCGTTGTCGCAGCGGGCGATCTCCAGCGGCCCCAGCCGCAACACCCCCGCCTCCCGTTCCCCTTGGTCCTCATGGAACATCCGGCGCAACCGGGTCACCGCCACGCTCCGCACGCCCGGCACCGCCGCGGCCACCGCGACCAGCCGGCTCAGTCGGACCGGCTCCCCGAACGTCAGCGCGTCCGGATGGAAGAAGCCCAGCCGCCCGCCGGAGCGCGCCCCGCGGCCCAGCACCCGGTACAACTCGGCCAGGATCTGCCCGTGTTGATGCCCCGGTGCGGCACAGACCTCCAGCGCCACGTCCAGCGGTACCCACCGCGCCGGCCGCACCACCAGGTCGTGCCCGATCCTGCGGTAGCCCTCCAGCGCGTAGCCGACGGCGTCCAGCAGGGCCGGTGAGGGGTCCTCGGTCCCGTACGCGTCGACGGCGACGTGCGCCTCCTGGACGCTGCCGGTCCACCGGATCTCCGCCGCCGCCCGCTGCACGCCCGACAGCCCGCCGGCCAGCGCCGCGTAGTCCTCCGCGGTGACCGCCCGCAGCCGGGCCCGCTTCAGGTCCAACGGTGCCAACTGCCGTACCTGATCGACCGGTTCGGGCTCGGTCCCGCCCACCGCGGGCAGCGGGTTGCGGACCCCGGCCACCGGGAGGGGCCCGGCGGCCTCGGACTCCTCCGGGTCGCGCCGCAGCACCAGATGGCCGATCGCCTCCGCGCCGACGTTGCCGGCCGTGCCGCCGCCGATCCGGTAGTGGACGGCGAACCGGCCGCCGGGCGCCGGGCGGGCCCCGTAGCGCCCGTCTCCGAACCGCAGCGCCAGCCGCCGGTCGTCCTCCAGCTCCCCGACGAAGTGCCGGTCGCGCGGACCGCTGCGCAGCAGATCGCGACGGGGGACCCAGTCGGTGTCCGCCGCCCAGGTCCCGTCCCCGGTGCCCTCGCCGTCGCCCCCGCCGGTGTCCGGGAGCGCGCGGAGGCGGATCGCCGGCAGCGCCTCCCGAGGGTCCTGGAGGACGGCGGCGGCCGGGCCGTGCAGCACCGGCTCGTCCGGATGCAGACCGGCCGCGTACGCCGGCCCCCAGGTCTGCGCGATCTCCCACGCGGTCCGTCCGTCCAGCACCGTCCCGGCCCGCGCCCGCGCCGCCAGCACCGCCAGCCGCCGCAGCTTGCCGTCCAGCAGCTGCGCACTGCGGTGCAGCAGGTCCCGCAGCGCCCGCACCGGGTGCCGGGCCAGCTCCAGGACCTCCAGCGGCTTCGGTCCGAACAGCACGGTCAGCTCGGCGATCTCGGCCTCGTCCAGCCCGTCGTGGTCGCGGGCGCTGCGCCACAGCTCCAGCAGCCGCTCCCGCACCCGATCCGGGATCGCCGCCAGCCGCTCCGCCTGCCCGGCCGCGACGAACCGCGGCTGCGGGAACGGCACCGCCTGGACGACCGGCGACCGGCCCAGCACCGGCCGGAAGCGCGGCACGATCCCCGGGTACACCGACTGCGCCAGCAGCGTCCGCAACGCCGCGGCCTGCGCGTACGCCGTGCCCGGTACCACCCTCCCCCGGCTACCGCCGGGAGGTGCCCCCACGGTGCGCAGCCCGGCCGACTCCAGCCCGATCCCGGCCCGCTCGGCGGCCTCTTCGCCGACGGCGGTGAACAGCCGCCGGACGTCGTCGGGGGACAGCTCCCGGCCTCCCTCCGCCCGGTCGATCAGGTCGTTCACCAGCTGCCCGACCGCGTTGCCGCCGTGTCCGCCGTCCCAGCAGCCGAACGCCGGCGGGTCGCAGGACGCCAGCACTGCGGGCACGGGCGGCACGGTGACGGTCTCCGGGACGTCCCCGTCGTCCCCGTCCGCGTCCAGCGTCCGCCCGTGGTCCACCAGCACCACGTTCCCGCGCGCCACGCTCACGTCCGCGACCGGCACACAGTCCCGGCCGCCCCGCGTGGTCAGTCGCAGCGGGAACGCCAGCGCGTCCTCCGCGGCCCAGGCGACCTCCAGGACGGGCTGCCCGACGAGCCGATCGACGGCCGGGGTGACGGACGTCAGCCGCACCACCTGACGGTGCGTCGGATCCTGGTCGCCCGGCGTCCCGGTCCGTGGCCCCTTGACCTCCTCGAAGAGCAGCAGATCACCCGGCGCCAACGCCAACTCCCGCTGCCCGCACTCCTCGTCGGCCCAGCCGTCGGTGAGGGTGGCGGCGGTGGCGCCCTTCGGCAGCCCGCAGACCTCCCCGCCCCACGTCCACAGCCCGATGGCGTTGTGCCGGGGCAGCAGCCGCAGCGGCGCGTCCCGCACCACCGGCTCGAACACCTCCAGCGCCCCACGCTCGGCCAGCACCGCCAGCTCCCGGTCGTCGAGCACCGCCCCGAGCTCCGGCCGGTCCCGCGGCCCGTGGGGGTACCTCCCGGCGGTAGCTGGGGGAGTGCGGTGGTCCACGGCCGCGAACCGGAAGGTCCCCGGCAGCAGCGTCAGCTCCGCCACCACCGACAGCGCCACGAACGCCCGCGCCGTGCAGCCGTCGTGCATCGGGTAGTCGATCAGCCGCACATGGCGCCGGACCGACACCCGGCGCCGCGCGGTGTCCAGATACGCCTCGGTGGCCACCGCGTCCTGCTGGTAGCTGATCTGGTCGGCGGTGTAGGCGAGCAGCTCGACCAGCGTCGTCCCGAGGTCGGCCGGATTCCGCTCCACCCACTCCGGGGTCGTCAGCCGCAGCCGGTCCAGGACGACCTGCCGGAGGGTGTCGTAGTCCCGCGCGGTGTAGTCGATGACGGGGGCGGCCGGGCGGAAGGCGTCCGGCGGCCGCCCCGCCCCGTCGCCGCCGTCGCCTTCCACGCAGTCGAACGGGGTCGGGCAGTTCGGCCGGAACGAGAACTCCGCCGAGAAGTACCGCTGGTCGAATCCGGGGAACGGCTCGGTGCCCGGCCGCCCGTACGGATCGGTCTCCACCACCGACAGCCGGTAGGGCGAGAAGTCACCGGCCCGGTCCAGCACCACCACCAGCCGGTCGTCGAGCTCGGGGTCCTCCTCCCGCTCGACGGCGATCTCCAGCGCCTCGATGCCGGTGATCCGCCGTCCGCCGTCGATCCGGACGTTCTCCGGACGCAGCCCGTGCGGCGCCTTCCCCAGGAAGGTGACGGTGAGCGTCCGCCCGTCCTCGCCGACCTCCACCGCGTCCAGACCGTTGCGCATCGCCTCCCGGATCAGCGCCCGGCGCCCGGACCCGTCCGTGTCCGCGACCGTCATTCCGCCCCCCGCCCCTCGAACACCTCGTCGCGGCGGCTGGCGGTGGCGCGCACCACGTACCGCAGCGACACCCGCACCACGTTCTCCTCGCTCACCACGTCCAACGACTCCACCTCGATCAGCTCGCCCAACCAGCGCTGGAGCGCGGCCTGCACGGACAGTTCGATGGCCGAGGCCAGTTCCGGACTGTTCGGCGTGAAGACCAGATCCAGCAGCCCGCATCCGAAGTCGGGCCGCATCACCCGCTCGCCGGGACTGGTGAACAGCAACTGCTCGATCAGATCCCGCACATGCGCGTCGTAACGGGCGTGCGCGGTCCGCCCCCGCCGGTCGACGCGATACGGGAAGGCGATGTCCGTCCGCCGTACCTGCCCTGCTGCCGCCCTCATCGGCTGAAGACCCCCTGTCGCGCTCCGCTCACCTGATGGACGGCGACCACCACCGGCGGCCCCTGCGGCACCAGCCCGGCGCTGAAACACATCGCCGCCGTGGAGTCCAACAGCACCGGCACACCGTCGACGCACACGTCCCGGCCACCGCCGTCCGGCGCCCACCGCACACTCGTACAGGGCTGCGGGCGCCCCGCCACGACATGCGCGCACCCGCTCACCGTGAAGAGATCCGCGGCGGTCGCCACCGGCGCACCGTCGATCCGCACCGCCGCGCCGCCGGCCGAGACCTGCGCCACCAGCCCGCCGTGCGGACAGCCCATGGCCATTCCGCCATGGAGAAGATTTCCGCTCGCCATCTGCCCTGCCACCCCCGTTCCCGTCAGCGTTTCCTCTGCACGGTCAGCCGGCCGTCGTTCATGTCGACGTGCTCCCCGACCAGGGAGACCGACGCCCCGAGCCCGTTGCTGATGTGGACCCCGGTGGCGTCGATCCGCACATACGCGCCGCTCGGCGCCTCCAGCAAGATCCCCTCGGTCGGCACGTCGGACATCACGATCTTGTGCTTCCCCGGCGTCTGGATCACCACCGGATGCGCGATCGCCGGATCCCGCCGCGCGTCCTCCGGCAACTCCTCCCGCCGCCCGTACCAACACCCCACCCACACCGGGAAGCTGGGGTCCCCCTGCTCGAACTCCACCCACACACCGGCCCCGACCGACGGCACCACCACCTGCCCGGCCTGCTCACCGGTGAACGGGAAACACGGCAGTGCCCAGGTCGACACCTCATCGCCCAACACGTCCGGGACCTGGACCTTCAACCGCCCGACTCCCATCGGGTCGTCGTTCGCCGCCACCCGGCCCCGGAATTTGCCGAGGAAGCGGTTGTTCGGTGCAGCAGCCATGCGTGGCTTCTCTCCTTACGTCCCCATGGACGGGTGACGGTGACGGATGCTGGTGCGGCTAGGGCCGAACGGTGCCGCTGCGGGCGATCAGCCCCTCCCTGGACAACGTGAAGTTCTGCAGGTACGAACCGAGCCGCACATTGTGCGTCACGGACTTCACGTAGTAGTCGCCGTCATACGTGACCCCGGCGCCCCGCACGCCCACCAACTCCCGCGGCCGGAGCACATATCCATGCCGGGTGACATCCAACGACCCCGACCCCGAGATGGCATCGGCACTCGTGGCGGCCCGCCCCAACGCCTCCGCCTTCGCCAGCCCCTCGTCCATCTTCGCCGTCCCGCTCAGCGTCCTGCGCTTGAGCGCCGGCGAGCCCCGCAGCCCCAACGGCGGCCGCAGCGGGCTGATGTCGGGCTGCGCCAACAACGGCGCCTGCCGCGTCACGGGATCCTGCACCCGGGCCTGCGGCTCCTCCCGCGCCGTCCCGTCGTAGGCGAACGTGAGCTGGTCGACGGTCGAGTTCGCGTCCATGTTCACGTTCAGGGCGTGCTGCCGCTGCCCGAGCCGCTGCTCCGGCCCCCAGAAGGCCGTCGAGCGCCCCGGCACGGGACCCGGCTCCAGATAGAACGTGTACCCGTTGGCCCGCGCCAGCTCGTTCACGTACTGCAGATCCGTCCCCGTCTGGTAGTCGACCCGCACCTGCTCCCGCGGCGGTTGCGGAATCTGCTCCCTGATGATCCGCGCGTCGATCCCGTAATCGGCGTACTTGGACAGAATCCGCTCGACCCGCTGCGAGGGCGCCAGATTCGGATAGCGGTCCGTCCGCTCCTCCAGATCCATCAACAGCGTCAGGTCCTCACCCGTCACCGTCAGCGTGCTCTGCCCGGGATGGTTGCTGCTCCCCACCTCCTGGCGCACGATCACGCCGTCCAGCAACACCACCGGCGTCCCTTTGAGGGCAACGGTGACGATGACCCGCGTCTTCGGGTCGAAGAACCCCTCCGGCAGCAACCGCTCGACGATCGCCCCCTTCTTCGTCAGGTCGAACGCCAGCTGGAACCCGCTCCGTTCACCGGCCGTGCTGGTGATCTGCGCGGACAACAGCGCCTCCACCACCTCCTGCGGGACCAACCGCGCCGACTTCGGCCCCATGTACAGCGAGACGTGAATGGGCCCCCGCCCGACCGGCTCGTCCCCCTCAGCCATGCCGCACCACACCCGGCCCGCCGCCGACGCCCCCGGCGAACCCTCCCGGCAACGGCACGGCTATCTCCACCCCGGGCTCCGCCGTCAACTCCCGCGGCTCCAACACCGGATTGGCGTCCGCGATCCGCCACCACTGCCCCGGATCCCCGAAATACCGCTGCCCCAGCTGATCGGCCCGCTCCCCGCTGCCGACGACATGCGGCACGGCGTCCTCCGCGGCCGTGGCCAACGACGGCAACAACCGCCGTTTGGCATACCGGACTTCGGTCCCGTCGGGCAGGGTGTGCACCCCGATGTCGATCCCCGCGTACCGACTGCTCCGCGGATACGGATGCGCCCCCGGCACGTCGTCCAACGCACTCTCGTACGGTTCGATGCCCACGCCTCAGATCCCCCTCCCCAGCCCCAACTGCGCCAACGTGCCACCCCGCGCCCGCCGCGCCAACTGCTCCTTCTGCGCCAGGTGCGCGAGATACAGCGCCGCCCCGGGATGCCCGGCCGGCAGATCACTCACCGTCAACACCTTCAGCCCGATGCTCAGCGAGGCCCGTATCGGACAGAGATTCACGTCGAACGCCGACTCGTTGACCGACAACTCCGTCAACCGCACCGGCATGATGCGCTTGCTCCCCCACGTGAACAGCGTCAACGGCATCTCGATGGGACTGATCTCGATGGTCCCTTTCTTGGTCAACTTCGACGCCGCCAGCAACTGCGCGGTCGTCGGCTGCACCAACATCTCCAGCACCGCCAACTCCGGATGAATCCCCTCCGGCGCCGCTACGTCCAACTGATCGGTGGCATCGATCTCCGCGGTGAACTTCCACGTCTCCTGCGCGGGCCCTTTGAGTCGCAGCGCCTCGTTCCGATCGCCCCCACCGCTCCCACCGCCGCCCCCACCACTGTCGCCTTCACCCCCGGCCGCCTGCGGCGCCACCTGCCGCTCCAACGTGTCCGGATTGAACTGCAACACGATGATCCGCTGCGGAACACCGAGCTCAGGATCAACCACAACGATCCCGGAACGAATGGGTTTGGGGATGTCTCGATACGGTGCCACGGGCGTTCCCTCTGTCTAGTAGGCCAGCAGGTGTTCCAAGACCATGGGCCACCAGCCCGGAGGCTCTCCAAACGAGCTGGGGTCCCGTTCTTCCAGGAATGCGGTGAGGAGCTCGACGTACGCTTCGTCCTGCTCGCGTGTCGATGAGTCCCGAAAATGAAGAAACTTGCCAAGGCGGTACAGGAACTCTCCGAAATTCTCAACGCTGTTGTTGATCATTTGGGCGTTGCCTTCGGCGGTGTCCATTAGGAGCACATATCCGGTCTTGATGTCGACCACGTACCTGAGATCTGTGCTCGGGTTCGGCGCCCCCAGGCAGAGGATCTCGACAGAGGTTCCATCCGTTTCTGTGGCAAGCAGCGAGAACCCCTTCGGGGCGCTTTCGGGGAGTGCGCAGTAAATTCCTTCGACTGTTGCGGGGAATCCGATTTCTTGAATATATTCACCCAACTTGGAGGGCAAGGTCCGTGCACTCTCTGGGCCGAGCGATGCAGTGATCAATCCTTGCTCTCCGAAGAAATCCTGGAACTGCTTCTTGCTTGCCATGCGTACCTTCCGGGGTGGTATTTCGTGAGCCGCGCCTGGTTATTTTCGTGCTACTTGGACTTAGGCTTGGCACCCTCCCACCAATAATGGATCACGAATGTGAGAGTGCTCCAGTCGTCCACTGCCTTCACTTCCTTCTCGAGTTGACTGCCGGAGCTCGTATTCACATTTCCGTCGAGCAGCGAAAGGCTGCGTATGTCGTCCAGGCCGTTGAACTGGAGTTCTCGACGGTGATCCGGGTGCTTCGTTTTCATGATTTCATTGAGTATCCTATCGCGTTCGGCTTCGTCCGCCGCTTTATGTCCCTCTCTAATTTTCCAGTCGGCGTGCGCGGTCTTGTAGACGGCATCCTTGTAGGCGCCTTGAATCTTCGAGTTCCGGAGGTCGGAAGGCAGCGGAGTGGGTCGCCTTATAGGCGCCTTGTCCGGGTCCGGATCCACGTTCCACCTGATGAAGTCGAGAGCCTTCCTGGTGTACTGAATCTTTGACCACTTTGGATCGTTGAAGTACAGATGGGCCTCGGTGGCCGGCGCACCGGGGTTCGGTGCCGGCTGCGGGGCATGGACGTTCCCCGGTTCCCGCTTGGCGGCTTGTGCGGCTGAATAGTCGCGCCCGCGCAACAGTGCCTTTGCTGCATCCTCGGGAATGCCGACCGTATTCTTCCAGCCCCTCTCCGAGGGGTTGTTCGACGTCGCACCCTTGGCAGGCATGCTGCGCAAGGCGTCCTGGATTTTATCCTCGGCCGATTGGGCTGTGTTTCGGATCTTCCTTTCGTTTTCCGGTCGATTTTCGTACTCCTCGACGATCCCTTCGAGGATTTTGGTGAACTTGGAGATGGCAGCCTGTGGTTTTTCCCCGTCGACGAAGAGTAGCCAGTCTTCGAAATCCCGGATCTGAATCTCCCGCTGCAGCCCATCTCTGGTCTTCCTGTCGAGTCCATCGATTTTTGCTTTTATCTGTTTGGCGACTCCCTCGTCTACACCCATGCGAGGGTTCAGTGCGGCGATAATCTTGAAATTCCGCGCCCCCTCAATGTCGAGTTGCGTAAGCCTGTACCAGGCGCGCATGCCGAATAGTGCACCCTTGAGGACCGGCTTCTTGACTCCGCGCCGAAGAAATCCGTCGACCTTCGGTTTTATGCGCGAAACGATCTTCCTGAGTCGCGCATCCTTCGAATCCTTCTTGTTTTCGTCCTCTTTTTTCTTGTCTTTCTTGTCCTGGTTTTCTTTTTTGGAGTCCTTGTTCTTCGGGTGGTCTTCCTTGGGTTTGTGCGGGCCCTTTTCGCCGGGCTTGTGTTTGGGGTTTTTGTTGTGGTCTTCCTTGGGCTTCTTGGGGTCGTGTGGGTCGTGGTCCTTGTCGGGCTTGTGTTTGGGGTTCTTGGGGTCGTGGTCGGGGTGTTTGTCGTTGGGCTTGTGGGGGCGGTCGCCGTCCTTGTCGGGCTTGGGTTTGCCGGGGGTGTCCTTGTCGTCCTTGGGCTTGGGCCTGGTGGGGTCTTCTTCCTTGGGTTTGTTGGGCTTGTCGGCTCCGGGCTCGTCCTCCTTGGGTTTGGTGCCGGGCTTTCCGTCGTCCTTGGGCTTGGCTTTGGGCTCCGGGTCCTGCTTGGGCTTGGGTCGGGGTTCCGGTTCGGGCTTGGGCTTGGCGGACGGGGTGGGGCGGGTGTCGGGGGTCTCGTCGGCCTTGGACCTGGGCTTGCCGTTCTTGTCGTTGCCGGCGGGCCTCCTGGGCTCGTCGGTGGGGGTCCTGGGCTTGCCGGTGGCCGGCCGTTCCGGGGTTTCGCCGGGTTTGGACGGGGGCTTGTCGGTGCCCGGTTTGGTGGCGGTCGGCTTCTCGCCCGGTTTGCCCTCGTGGGGCTTGGCGGTCGTCGGGCGGGTGGTCGGGGCACCGGCGGACTTCGGGGCCGGTTCCCTGGTCGGGGTGTCGTCGGTCCGGGGCTTTTTGTCGCCGGGTTTGCCCTTGCCGCCTGAGCCCTCGCCGGCCGCGCCCTTCCGGCCGCCGCGGCCTTCCTTCCCGAAGCCCTTGCCGAGGCGTGCGGCGACGCCCTTGAGGCGCTGGCCGACCTTGGCGACGTACTTGCCGATGCCGTTCAGCAGCCATTGGTAGAGGGTTTCGAGGAGGGCCACCACGCCCGCCGCGACGGCCTTGGCGAAGAGGATGCCGGCGCCGCCCGCGCGGACCGCCTTCAACCAGTCGAGGACCATGGACAGTGCGCGCAGGATCGCGCTCAGTGCGCCCCACGCGGTGCGGATGGCGTCGATGGCCGCCATCACCCAGCCGGCCCCCGGAATCAGCTTGGCCACGATCTTGGTCATGACCAGTTCGCCGATGATGAGGGGGAGTTGGGGGAGGACCGCGTCCCAGGCTTCCTTGACGATGTCGTCGAGTTTGAAGCCACCGTTGAGGAGTTTGTCCAGGATGGCCTTCGGGACGCCGATGATTTCCTGGATCTTGTCCTTGAACCATTGCTTGACCGCACTGGAGATCTCGCGGAAGAGGTGGTTCTTGGCGCCGTCCACCGCGGAGTTCTTGGCGCCGCTGAGCCAACCGCCCGGGTCGGAGAGGAAGTCGACCGCGATCAGCATCCAGTCGCCGAGCGCGCTCAGGAGCTTGGACGCGAAGTCCAGGACCGCCTTGATGGCCCCGATAACCTGCTTGATCGCTTCGTCGAGTACCTGTTTGAGGATGTCAAGGATGCCGCTGAGCAGCTTGCCCAGGGCGTCGAGAAGGTCGGAGAGGGCCTTCTTCAGCATCGTGGCGAGCTTGTTGACGAGAGCGATCGCGGCGGAGATGAGTTCGGCGATCATCTTGCGGATGCGCAGGGCCAGCTCGATGACCGCGCGGACCATGGCCACGGCGAACTCGATCAGATCGTTGATCAGGGTCTTGATGGCGTCCGCGATGGACTGGCGCGCCTCGTTGATCCAGCGTTCGACCGTTTCCTTGAAGTGCTTGATGAAGCCGACGACGGCCTCGCGGGCCCGCTTGATGACATCGACGATCGCGTTCTTGATCTCGATGACCTTCTGCTTGATCCAGTCGAACGCCTTGGAAAGCCAGTTGCCCGATTCGTTGACGCTGTCGTCGCGCTTCTTCTTCGCGTCGTTCTCGGCCTCGGTGTTCTTGTCCTGGATCTTCTTGTCGCCGTCGTCCTTTTCCTTCGCGGCGTCCTTGTCGGTCTTCTCTTCCTTGTCCTTGACGTCCTTGCGGACCTTGTCGTGCCGCTCGCTCTTCTTGTCGCCGAGCTTCTTGAGCTCCGTGTCCTGTTCCTTGCGCCAGTCCGAGCGGTGGTCGGTGACCTCGCTCATCGCCTTCCGGCGTTCGTCCGCCTGGCTCTTGGTGTTGCCGTCGACCTCGGTGTCGACCTGCTTCTTGTGCTTCTCCTGGGAGTCGCGGAAGTCCTGGTCCTTCTTCTGACGGCCCTTGGACATGTCCTTCTGGCCGTCGCTGAACGCGGCCTGGAACTGGGGGCCCCGGTCGTGCTCGGCCACCTCGGAGGCCGCCTCGGGCGGTACCGCCCCGGTGTTCGCCGCCCCCTGCGGCCCGCCGCCCTTGCCGCCCTGGGCGCCGGGCACCTTGGCGGTCATCTGCTCCTTGGGGGCGTCCGGGTAGACCTGGTCCTCGCCCATCGGCCGGCCCGCGTCGTCCCGGCCGGTCGCGACGGTGTCCTGGCCCTTGGCGTCGACGGCGCCGCCCTGCTCGTCGGCCTTCTCCCCGGCGGCGCCCTGCATCTGCACGCCCGGTGCGTTGCCCGCCTGGGCCTTCTTGAGCGCCTCGTCCTTCGTGGGCAGCCCGGCGAACTTGGCGGCCAGCTCCTGCTTGTCGACCTTGAAGCCGAGCTTCTCGGCCACCCACCCGATGCCGAAGCCCAGCGCCATCTTGAAGGTCTGCCAGCCGCCCGGCTCCTCGGCCTTCTCCGCCTCGATCTGGCCTTCCGGCTCCTTGGCGCCGCTGACCTCGGCCTTGTCCGCGCCGGGCGCGTCGCTCTTCTGCGCCGGGTTCTGGTCGTACTGCGCCGGTGCGTCGGCCTTCGGCTTGCCCTGGAGGGTTTGCGGCGCACCGGCCGGGCGCTGCATCGACGGCGGTGCCGCGGCCAGCGCCTTGTGCTCGTCGCCGACCGTGCGGTCCACCGAGCCGCCCACCCCGCCCATGGCCTCAAGTGCCTTGTGCGGCTTGAGCTTCGACGCGGTCGACAGGCCGGCCTCGGGGGAGACGTTCGACAGGTTCGGGGCCGGCCCGGAGTCCTTCTTGGCCTTCTTCACGGGCACGGCCGCACTGCCTCCGCCCCCGCCCTTGGCGGCGGGTGCCGCACCGGCCGCCCTGGGCGCCTGCTGCTCCTTGGCCGTCGGTGCCGCCGGCGCCGCAGGTCCCGGCGCCGGTGCGGCCCCTGCCGGAGCCTCGGGAGCGCCCTTGGCCGGCTGCGGAGCCGCGGCCGGCGCCGCACCGCCCGTTCCGTGTTCCCCACCCGCCGGGGCGCTCTTCTCCGCCGGCGCCTGCGCGCGGGACTCGGCTCCCGCGCCCGACGGCTCGCGCTGCGCCCCGGCAGCCGCATCCGCGCTCGCCCCACCGGAGGCGTCGGCGTTGGACCCGCCGGAGACGTGGCTGTCGCGCCCCGGCGACGACGTCTGGGTACCGCCCGCGGCCTCGCCCTTGTCCGCCGGTGCCGCCGTGGCCTGCTTCTGCTCACCGCTGCCCGCGGACTGCGCCGCCGCCGGCTTGCCGGCCGTCTGCGGGGCCCCCTTCTCCTGCCCGGCGCCCGGCGCGTCGCCCGCGGCCGGTGTGCCCTGCTCCGCCTTGGCCGCCGGCTCCTTGGCCTCGCCGCCGTCCTCCGGCCGGCCCGGCGCCTCCTGGACCGTCACCTGCGCGGCCACCGGACCGGCCTTGGGGTCGGCACCGCTCTTGGGGTCCTTCGACGTGGAGCCGGGCGCCGTCCGCGCCTCGGCGGCCCGATCCGGGGCGAGCTCCTCCGGCCCGCCGCCCGGTCCCGCGGCGTCCGTCTCGGCCGCCGTCTCCGCACCGGCGGGCGCCTCGTCGACACCCTCCTCGGGATCGGCCTCCGCCGCCGTGTCCTCGGCGTCCTCGGCATCGCGCTCCGCCTGCACCTTGTCGGCCTTGGTCACCGGGGGAGCCGGGAACGACGGGGCCGCCCGGTCGTCGGGTGAGGACGGGTCCAGGGTGTCCGCGGTCGGCACGGCGGACACGTCCGGATCCTGGGCGGGGAGGTAGTCGTCCGGCTGCAGCGTGATGTCCCAGGCGCTCGGCTCCCCGCCGCCGACGTCCACCTCGGACTCGCTGCCGGTACCGAACGGGTCCTCGTCGACGTGTTCGTCCGGCCCTTCGAGGTCCTGGGTGCGGACGCCGTCGAGGGTGCTCACCGCGCCGGGCTGCTGCGCCTGGGCCCCCGCCGCCGACGGCGTGCCCGAGGGCTTCTCCTGCCCCCGCTTGTCCGCGGGGTTCAGCTGTTTGCCCGCCACCAGCGCATCGACCGCGCCCGGACGGTTCTTGGCCGCGGACTCCTCCTTGCTGGCCACCGGCGTGCCCGCGCGCTCGGTGCCCTCCTTGCCGTCGGCGGCGGCGTCCTTCTTGTCCTCCCTGCCTCCGGCCTGCTGCCCGCCCTCCTGCGCGCCGCCGGAGGACTTCCCGTCGGCGGACCGCTCACCGCCGGCCGCCTTGTCCGCCGGCCGACCGCCCGACGCCGCGGGCGCGGCCTCCGCCGCCGGTTGCGCAGGTGCGGCACCCGGCGCCGGGGAAGAGTTCGCCGGGGCCGCGCCCCCGCCGCCGGGCTGCTGCTCCGCCTGCCCGCCGCGGCCGGCGTTCCGGTCCTGCGCGACGGGTCCGCCCGGGGCTTCGCCGCCCTGCGGAGTGGTGCCGTCCGCCCGGGTCCCGCCGTTCCGCGGGGTGCTCCCTGCGGCCCCCGCCGCCTCCTGCTCGTCCTTCTCCGGCCCGGGTGCCAGGCCAGGCTTCCGCTCCTGCTCCCGCTGTTCCTCCGCGGCCCGCCGCTCGCTTTCGCGGGTGAACCGCAACTCCTCGGCGGGGTCCGTCTCGACCATCGGCGCATCGAGCGAACCGCGCTCCAGTGCGTCGTCGGACTCGATCTCCTCGACGAGGTCGAGCAGTCGCTCCTGCTCCGAGCTGAGCAGCCGCCGCTCCAGCCGCTCCAGGACCGCGTCCTGCAACTCGTCGGGCAGCTGCGCCAGTTGCATCCGGGCGCGCTTGGACCGATCCTCCGGATCCCCCCGCAACGACCGCAGTACCCCGTTGGCCAGGCGGTCCACCAGTGTTGCCGGGTCGACCAGTTCCAGGCGGTGGCGGTCGGCGTCCACCGTGGCGTAGCGGAGCCAGCCCGGTGTGGACCGGCCCGGTGCCACCTCCGTCGTCGTGTCGTCCCCGCGCGTGGCGCCGAGCATCGTGGAGCGGAGGGACTCCTGGGCCGCGGACTCCGCCTCGCGTTCGACGGTCTCCTGGGGGAGGCTGACCGTGCCCAGGTCGCGGCCGGCGCGCAGGGCGCCCAGGCCGTGCGGGTTCTGGACGGTGTGCAGGAGTTCGTGGGCGAGGAGGCGTTGGCCGTCGGCGGTGCCGGGGCGGTAGGTGCCCTCGCGGAAGAAGACGTCCTGGCCGACGGCGAAGGCGTCGGCGCCCATCAGCTCGGCGAGCTGCCCGGAGTCGCGGTCGGTGTGCAGGCGGACCCGGCTGAAGTCGTGGCCGAGCTGCTCCTCCAGCTCGCGGCGGACGCTGAGGTCGAGGGGCTGGCCGGCGCCGCTGACGATGTTCTTGGGCTCGGGGGCGGCGGACCTGGCGGACCGTTCCCTGCGCTTGCGGCGCCGTGCGTCGCGGGCGGACCGGCCGGACCGGTCGGACTGGGCGGCGGACTGGGAGGAACTGCTCATCGCGCCTCCCCCCGTCCGGTCAGCCCCGCGTGCACCGCGCGGGCCAGCGCCTCGCCCAGCCGTACGGGGTGCGCGGTGGCCGGCAGCGGCGGCAGGCCGGCGAGCCCGTCGAGGGCGAGGCCCGAGCCGTCGCCGGCCGCCGCCAGGGGCACGCCGCGGTCCCGTACGAGACGGGTCAACTCGGCCTGGAACGCGGCCGATACCCGGTCCGGGTCGGTGGTCCGGGCGTCGAAGCCGTCCAGGACGAGTTCGCCGATGTCGATGCGGAAGGTGCGGGGAGCGGGCGCCCCCGCCTCCCGCGCCGTGCGCTCCGGTGCCGCGGATTCCCGCACCGTGGCGTTGCCGACCTCGTGCTTCAGACCCATCCGTGGACCTCCGACGGCGTCAGAGAGCGTTCCAGCTTCAGGTACTCGGTGCGCGCCGCGGCCAGCATGTGACGCATCTGGAGGCGGTCGCCCTCCTCCGCGGCGAGGAAGGCGCCGGAGAGCGCGATGTTGCGGATCGAGCCGCCGGCGACGGTGAGTTGGGCCAGCAGGGACGGTTCGATGCCCTTCGTCGGGGCCTGGGCGGGCAGCACCCGGCGCCAGATCTCCGCCCGCTCCTTCTCCCCGGGGAAGGGGAAGTCGACGACGAAGCGGATGCGGCGCATGAAGGCCGAGTCCAGGGCCTTCTTCATGTTGGTGGTGAGGACGGCCAGCCCGCGGTACGCCTCCATGCGCATCAGGAGGTAGCTGACCTCCAGGTTGGCGTAGCGGTCGTGGCTGTCCTTGACCTCGCTGCGCTTGCCGAACAGCGCGTCCGCCTCGTCGAAGAGGAGCAGCGCCCCGCCGCGCTCGGCCGCGTCGAAGACCCGGCTGAGGTTCTTCTCCGTCTCGCCGATGTATTTGCTGACGACCTGGGAGAGGTCGATGACGAAGAGGTCCAGACCCAGCTCCTTGGCCATCACCTCGGCGGCCAGGGTCTTGCCGGTGCCGGAGCCGCCGGCGAAGAGCGCGGTGACGCCGAGGCCGCTGCGCAGCGCCTGCGCGAAGCCCCAGTCCTGGTAGACGGTGCCGCGCTGGCGGACATGCGCGACGATCTCCTGGAGGACGCGCAGTTGGCGGTCGGCCAGCACGAGGTCGTGCCAGCCGGCCCGAGGCTCGATGCGGCGACCCAGTTCGTCCAGGCCCATCCGTGCCTCGGTGAGGCCGGCCCGCCAGGCCAGCTCGGCGGCGTCGGGGGCGTCGGGGGCGTCGGAGGCCGCGGGCAGATCACGCCGGACGGACGCGGCGGCGGCGCGGACGACGTGCGGTGGGAGGTGGAACTGTGCGACGAGGGCTGCGAGATGACGACCCGTCACCTCTGGTACGTCGGCGAAGGCGTCGGTCCACAGGCCCAGCTGCTCCTCGTCGGAGAGCTTGGGGACGGTGACCCGCTCGCCGCGCGGATGGCCGGTCTGCCGCGGTTCCCGGCCGGAGACGACCAGCGGGACGGCGGCACCCGCGACGAAGGCGTCCGCGGCGGCGTACTGCTCGCGGTCCAGCTCGCCGACCTCGACGAGCAGCGCGGCCGGCAGCAGGATCGCCTCCCGTTGCCAGAGCCGGGCCAGCCGGTCCCGCGCGGCCGGGTCGGCCGGGATGTCCTCGGCGGCCATGGAGTACAGGCCGAGCCCGCAGCGGCGGGCAGCGGTGGCCGCGATGTCGGCGCGGGTGCGCAGATCCCCGCCGACCAGTTCGACGCGCAGCGGGGCGTCGGGGCCGGCGCCCGCCCAGCCGGCAGCCACCCGCCGGGCGGCCGTCTCGTAGGCGGGCGGCAGCGTCTCGGGCGGGACGGTGCGGCGCAGTTGGCCGTGCAACCGGGCGTCCAGGTAGGGCGCGCCGGCCAGGAAGTGCAGGATGCGCTCGTCGAGCCGCAGCCGGCCGGTGGTCAGATGGGTCGCGTCGTCCAGCTCGACCAGCTGCCAGCGGCGCAGCGGGGCGACCGGGGTGAGGGCGCTCCAGTGGGGGTCGCCGAGCGCCGCCAGGGCGAGCGAGAACGTGGGGTACGGGCGGGCCGGATCGCCGCAGGCGGCGGCGCAGCGCACGCCGGTGGTCGGGTCCAGCTCGGCGGCGGCGGTGAGCAGCACGACCTCCTGCTCGAAGGGGGTCAGCCCGAAGCACGCGGCGAGGGTGCCGAGAGCGCTGAGGGCATCGAGGGCATCGAGGGCGTTGAGGGCGTCGGGGGTGCGCGAGGAGGGGGGTGCACCCGCGCCGGTGTCCGTATCCGTCTCCGCGCCCGCCGGGCTCCCCTGGACGCGGGCCGCGTGCGCGTCCAGGCGCGCGAGGACGGCCCGGACGGCCGCGGACAGCGCCGCGCCGTCCGCCCCGCCGGACGTCCGCCCGTCCGCCGCCCCCGGCCCGTTCCCGCCGCTGCCGCCGCCTGCCATCTCCTTCTCCGCCCCCGTTCCTCGCACCGCGCCTCAGCTCTCCCCGCCGTCGTCGGTACCGCCCGTGTCGTCCGTGTGGCCGGCCCGGCCGGTCCGACGGGGCCGTTCGGTGTCCTGCGGGCCGCCGTCGGCCGTCTTGCGCGTCCGGGTGCGGGTCCGGGGGCCAGGCCGGCCGGCGTCCGAACTCCCGTGCGTGGTAGCGGTCTTGGTCGGCTGGGGTTTGCCGCCGCCCGTCCGCTTCGCGGGCTTTCTCGCGGCGTTCGTCGCGGCATCCTTCGCGGTCGCGGTCGCGTCCTCGGCCGCCTTCGCCATGGCGCCCGCGGTCGCCCCAGCCGATTCACCTGTTCCAGCCGGTTCAGCCGATCCAGGCGGTTCAGTCGACCCGGCCGCCCCGACCCCCGAAGCACCGGCCGTCCTCGCGGGATCCGCCGCGCCTCCCGTCAGCGTCCCCAACGGCACCTCGGGCGGTACCTCCGGCACCACCGTCACCTCCGGCCGCTTCACCGGGCGGGCCGGTGCCGGCTTCTGGTGGCCGTCCAGCAGCACCAGCGACGCCTGGTAGGCCACCGACAGGGCGTACGGGGTGTTGTTGAGCATGCCCCAGAGCTTGGAGGTCTCGTCCACGTCCATCTGGGTCGGAGTGAAGCGGACCTTCTGCGGCGACTCGGCCAGGTCGCTCCCGGCCAGATAGGGGCGGTCGGCGGCCTCCTCGATCAACTCCTTCGGCAGGACCGGGATTTCGTGCAGCGTCCGCACCACGCTGCCGATCAGCCGCTGGCCGACCAGCTCCTGTTCCTCCCCGTACGCGCTGATCAGGAAGTGCAGGTCGATCGCCGCGGCCGGGCGCTTGAGCAGCGTGCCGTCGGAGGCGCGGGTGACCAGGTCGTTGTTGCGCATCGAGGGGTTGTGGGTGACCTGGTAGAGGAAGACGGTGATCGTCGGGTCGGTCGGGGGATCGGTCGGCGGTTTGCGGGTCTCCACCGAGACGGCCAGGTCGATCTCGGGGTGGAGGTTGTGCTCGATCAGCAGCGCGAGGGCCTGGGTGACCGTCGCGAGGGCGAGTGCGTTGCTCATGTGGACCGTCCCCCTGAAGTCCGTTGCTGGGAAGCCAAGTAGTCCGCGAGGCTCAGCGCGGGCGCGCGCCGCTCGGGGCGCGCCGGGCGGCCGTCCGCCGCGGGCCTTCGGGAGTCGGCTGCGCCGGCGGCGCTGACCTCCAGCCGGCCGATCTGTACGTGCACCACCCGCTCGGCGGGGCCGCGCGGTCCGCGTCGGCCGCCCGCGGAACCGGCGCGGGGCGGCACGGGCCGGCGGGGCGCCGGTACGGCGTCGGTGCGCGGCCGCAGGACGCCGGTGGCCGGCTCGGCCGCCTCCGGGCCGCCCGGCGATGCCCCGCGGCCCGCCGCCGTCCGCTCCCCGCCGGGCGCCGTCGACCGCCCCCGCGGCCGGACGCCCTCGGCGGCGGCCCGGGTCCCGGGCACGGCCGTCGCGGCGGGGCGCAGCAGCGGGGCCGGGCCCGGCCCTCGGTCGGCCGCGCGGTCCGGGCCCGCCACCGGTGCCGCCTCGGTGCGGAGCACCGTCTCCCGTTCGTGCCGGGTGTGGATCTCCGACCACGGCTCGGCGCGCGGCGGTTCGGCGGCGCCCGGCGACGGGGCGGGCCAACCGGACGGCCGGAGGGCCGCCGGCCCGCCGTCGTCCGGCTCGACGGCGGCCGGTCCGCGCAGCGCCTCGACCCGCTCGAACGGGCCCGGCAGCCGCGGCCGGACGCGCGTCCGCCGCCCGGGTGCGTCGGCGCCGTCGGGTGGGCCGAAGGGATCGGCGGGCGGCGCCGGGGCGTACCGGGCCAGCAGTCGGCCGAGGTAGTCGCCGGACGCGGCGGGCGTCCGCTCGGGCATCTCAGGCATCCGCGCACAGCTCCAGGTAGTAGCGGCGCCGCAGCGGGCTGAGCGCCAGGATCTCGGGCTCGCTCCAGCCGTAGGCCGAGGCGAGCAGATGGACGTCCAGGAGCAGGTCACGGGCCCAGGCGTCGAGTTCGGTCCACAGGTACGCGGCGATGTCCAGCTCCGCCGAGGTGGCGGCGCCGCACTCCGGGCAGGCGATCTCCAAGGTCAGCTCCGCGCCGGGGTCGGCCTCCTCGGCGGCCTCGGCGAAGCGCTTGAGCACCGGGTCGGGCAGGTCGGCGAGCTGTTCGGCGGTGGCCTCCCGGCCGGCCCGGTGGGCGACGAGGGCACAGCGGGCCGCGAGCAGCCGCCGGGCGGCGGTGGCGTCCGCCGGGCGGGCGGCGGCCACCGCGGCCAGGTCCGCGGGGCCGGGCAGCCGGAACCGCACCGTCCACGCGCCCTCCGCCACCCGCAGTCCGCCCTCCGGCGGGCGCGGACGGGCGGCCGCCAACTCCCCGGCGTCCAGCTCGAACTCCATCGCCGTGCCGCACTCCGCCGCCGTGCAGTCGAGCGTGACCTCCAGCCGGTCGCCGAACAGTGCCCGGCGCAGGGCGAAGAGGTCGGCCGCCCGTTCCCCGAGCGGTGCCGACAGCAGGGCCTCGGGGGCCGCTCCGGGGCGGGCCGCCCGATGCAGCAACAGGGCCCGGCCGGCCTCCCGTTCGGCCAGCCCGGCCTCCCAGGTGGCCAGCAGTTCCGCCGGCCCGGTGACCGCCATGCGCGTTCCCGTCGTCGCGGGTCAGGCCGGGTGGGTGAACGAGGGTTCCTCCGGCTCGGGCACCTCGTAGTCGCGTTCCCAGCCCTCGCATTCGAGCTTCAGGCTCTGGATGGCCACCGCGTTGGCGTTGGCGTCCATCTCGCCCAGGACCTGGTACTCGCTGGGCCAGGAGCGGTAGATCTTGTGCGAGACGGCGACCTGCCCGGCCTCGTTGAGGACCTGGATGACGATGTCCTTGCGGAAGTCGGCCAGCGACACCTCCGAGCCCAGGCCGGCGCCGACCTGCCAGACCTTGTTGGCCCAGCGGTCGAACTCCGGGTCGTGGGTGACCCCGCGCTCCAGGGTGATGCCCTCGAACTCCGAGCGGCCCGGGGACTTGCGCGGCGAGCTGGGGTCGCCGCCGTTGCGGTGCTTGACGACCTCGGTGGTGCGCTTGAGCGGGCTGATCTTGCTGACCCCGGCGACCGTACGGCCGTCCCACAGGACCAGGAACTTGAAGTTCTTGTACGGGTCGAAGCGATGGGCGTTGATTCTGAACTCAGCCATCGGATTCCTTCACATCGGATTCCTGCACGTCGGCGTCGTGGGGCGCACCGGGGGCCGGCCCGTCCGCCGGGCCCGGTGCCCCGCGCCCTAGAGGTCGAATTGGCCGGCCAGCTGCTGGATCTTGACGATCACGAACTCGGCCGGTTTGACGGGCGCGATGCCGACCACGACGTTGACGATCCCGTTCTCGATGTCCGCCTCGGTCGTGGTGTCCTTGTCGCACTTGACGAAGTACGCCTGCCGCGGGGTGCTGCCCTTGAAGGCGCCCTTCTCGAAGAGGGAGTGCAGGTAGGCGGAGGCGTTGAGACGGATCTGCTGCCAGAGCTGCTCGTTGTTGGGCTCGAAGACCACCCACTGCAGGCCGCGCAGCAGGCTCTCCTCGACGTGCAGGGCCAGCCGGCGCACCGGGACGTACTTCCACTCGCTGTCCAGGGCGTCCGCGCCCTGGAGCGTGCGGGCGCCCCACACCAGCGGGCCGACCATCGGGAAGGTCCGCAGGCAGTTGATGCCGAGCGGGTTCAGCAGGCCGTTCTCGCGGTCGGTGAGCTTGACGGTCAGCCCGTGCACGCCGGTCAGCCGGGCCTCGGTGCCGGCCGGGGCCTTCCACACCCCGCGCTCGCCGTCCGTACGGGCGATCACGCCGGCCAGCGCGCCGGACGGCGGGAAGGAGCGCAGTCGGCCGGTGAGCGGGTCGGTGAGCTTCAGGTGCGGGAAGTACAGGGCCGCGTGGTTGTCGCGGACCGCGTCGAAGGCGCCGATCCCGGCCCGTGCGGCGTCCACGCTGCCCCACGCCGCGGGTGCGTCCACCAGCAGGAACATCCGCCGCTCCTGGCACAGCCGCTGGGCCGCCGAGATCACCGTGAGCATGTCGTCGACGGACTCGTACGAGGCCAGCTCGGGCAGCGCGAGCAGATTGACGTCGGGGATGTCGCGCAGCGCCTGGAGGCCGCTCTTGCGGGCCTCGCTGCCGATGAGGTCGCGCGGTCCCGGCGGGTCGCCGTCCTCGCCGCCGCACAGCGGGAAGACCGGCGGATTGACCGATGCCTCCAGCCCCAGGTCGTTGGCGCACTCGCCGAGGAAGCGGACCACGTCGCCGGGGTCGGTGGAGCCGGCCACGACCTGGACGCGGCGACCGAAGGCGATCACCTGGGCGCCCGCGAAGGCGTGCTTGCCGGGGGCGTCCGGCAGGGAGCGCAGCTTGTGCTCCAGCAGCAGCGCCAGCTCGGTGACGTCGCACGGCGGCTCGCCGTCGCAGTCCGGGTCGTAGAGCGTGAACTCCCGCTCCACCTCGCCGATCTTCACCGTCAACTCCACGTTCAGATCGGGGAGTTCGTGGTGGAACGGCTTGGAGACGGTGCCGGAGGGGTCCGGGCGGTCCTCGCCCACGGCCGCCACGCGGATCAGCGACGAGCCGGCGTTGACCACCGTCTCCACGAACCGGCCGCTGCCGGGGGCCATGGACAGGCCGGCGAAGGACTCGCGGGCGGCGCCGTGCGCGTCGAGGACCTGGAGGTTGAAGGTGTCGTCCGGGCACGGGGTCTCGTGGTCCACGGCGACCCGCAGGCCGTCGCCCCAGATGCCCGGCTCCTTGGCGTGCACCTCCAGGACCGGGCACTGGCTGCGGCCCTCGGTGGACTCCAGGGTGACCTGGGCCTCCTTGCCGCTGCCGGCCTTGGCGACCCGGACGATCACCGCGACGGCGCCGCCGTTGCCGAAGAACTGGTGGACGGCGTAGGAGACCGGGCTGCGCGAGGTCAGGCCGCCGAAGCGGCGCTCGAAGTCGGCGAAGCTGGTGATCCGGACCGGCTGGTTGAGCGGGCCGCGCCGGGTGTGGCCGACGAACGCGGTCACCGAGGTCGTCACGGTGGTGATGCTGCGGATGCTGCTGGGAAGCTCTTCGACATAGACGCCGGGATAGGTCGTATGTGTCGGCATTCCCCCTCCAATCCCTTCAGGCACCGAGTGTGAGGACACCAAGAAATCGAGAAAACCGGGAGGGGTGGGCGGGGAGAAGGGGGAGGGACGACAGGCGCGGAAGAGTCCACGACCGCACGAAGCGGTGATCGTGGTCGTGCATCCCCCCACTACCCATCAAGTTCCCCCGTCCGCGTCCGGTGCGAGGCGGTCCGTGATCCGCGGTCCGACCCGCACGGGACCAAGCCCGGAAGTGCGCGACTCCGGCCTGTGACTCCTGATGCGTAAGTGCTCAACGCAGTTTCTTTCAGGGGGAGTTGGAGGGTCAAGGAGCTTTCCGGACACCGCCTGCGGAGGTCTTGTGCGGGCGCGTTGCGGCTTCTTCCCGAACGGTTTCCCGCTTCCCCGCAACCGGAACCGGACGGGCCGGGTGCGCTCGGGCGCACCGGGTCGCCGGTGCCCGGCGCCCGAACGGCGCACGGCGACGGAGTGCACGGCGGATGACCGCGAAGTCGCCCGGCACTCGGACGGCCCTGCGAAATGCCTCCGGCGCGCCGGAGCGCCCCTGCGGAAAAGGGGCGGCGCAGTACGTTGACCAAAAGATCTGTGACCGTAATCACCGCCGGAGTGTGATCTGCGATTTAGGGACGCATGTCCAGCGGCGATACCCTGCGAGACGGACATGCCGCGTATCCGGACACCGTGTATACGCCTCCCCAGTGACAGCGCCGTCACGTTGCCCTTCGCGGCACGCCCATCGCAGACGAACGAACCGCGATCACTACGGCGATTCTGAGAAGACAAGGGACGGACGCGCGTGGACCTGTTCGAGTACCAGGCGAGGGACCTCTTCGCCAAGCACGGTGTACCGGTGCTGGCCGGTGAAGTCATCGACACGCCTGAGGCGGCGCGCGCGGCGACTGAGCGCCTTGGCGGCAAGTCGGTCGTCAAGGCGCAGGTGAAGGTCGGTGGCCGTGGCAAGGCCGGCGGCGTGAAGCTGGCCGCCACGCCGGACGAGGCCGTCGCCCGCGCGACGGACATCCTCGGCATGGACATCAAGGGCCACACGGTCCACAAGGTGATGATCGCCGAGACGGCCCCGGAGATCGTCGAGGAGTACTACGTCTCCTACCTCCTGGACCGCACCAACCGCACCTTCCTGGCCATGGCCTCGGTCGCGGGCGGCATGGACATCGAGGAGGTCGCCGCGACGACCCCCGAGAAGCTCGCCAAGGTCCCGGTCGACGCCAACGAGGGCGTCTCCATCGAGAAGGCCCGCGAGATCGTCGCCCAGGCGAAGTTCCCGGCCGAGGTCGCCGAGCAGGTCGCCGAGGTGCTGGTCACCCTGTGGCAGACCTTCGTCAAGGAGGACGCCCTCCTGGTCGAGGTCAACCCGCTGGCCAAGGTCGCCTCCGGTGACGTCCTCGCCCTCGACGGCAAGGTCTCCCTGGACGCCAACGCCGAGTTCCGCCAGCCGGAGCACGAGGCCCTGGAGGACAAGGACGCGGCTAACCCGCTCGAAGCCGCGGCCAAGGCCAAGGGCCTGAACTACGTCAAGCTCGACGGCCAGGTCGGCATCATCGGCAACGGCGCGGGTCTCGTCATGAGCACCCTGGACGTCGTCGCCTACGCCGGTGAGAACCACGGTGGCGTCAAGCCCGCCAACTTCCTCGACATCGGTGGCGGCGCCTCCGCCGAGGTCATGGCGAACGGCCTGGAGATCATCCTCGGCGACCCGGACGTGAAGTCCGTGTTCGTCAACGTCTTCGGTGGCATCACCGCGTGCGACGAGGTCGCCAACGGCATCGTGCAGGCCCTGGAGCTCCTGAAGTCCAAGGGCGAGAACGTCAGCAAGCCGCTGGTCGTCCGCCTCGACGGCAACAACGCCGAGCTGGGTCGCAAGATCCTCTCGGACGCCAACCACCCGCTGGTGCAGCGTGTGGACACGATGGACGGTGCGGCCGACAAGGCCGCCGAGCTGGCCGCGGCCAAGTAAGGGACGAGGACTCCAACAACCATGGCTATCTTCCTCACCAAGGACAGCAAGGTCATCGTCCAGGGGATGACCGGCGCCACCGGCATGAAGCACACCAAGCTCATGCTCGGTGACGGCACCAACATCGTCGGTGGTGTCAACCCGCGCAAGGCCGGCACCAGCGTCGACTTCGACGGCACCGAGGTCCCGGTCTTCGGCTCCGTCAAGGAGGCGATGGAGAAGACGGGCGCCAACGTCTCCGTCCTCTTCGTGCCGCCGGCCTTCGCCAAGGCCGCCGTCGTCGAGGCGATCGACGCCGAGATCCCGCTCGCCGTCGTCATCACCGAGGGCATCGCCGTCCACGACTCCGCCGCGTTCTACGCGTACGCGAAGTCGAAGGGCGACACGACCCGGATCATCGGCCCGAACTGCCCCGGCCTGATCACCCCCGGCCAGTCCAACGCCGGCATCATCCCGGGCGACATCACCAAGCCGGGCCGCATCGGCCTGGTGTCGAAGTCCGGCACGCTGACGTACCAGATGATGTACGAGCTGCGCGACATCGGCTTCTCCTCGGCCGTCGGCATCGGTGGCGACCCGGTCATCGGCACCACCCACATCGACGCCCTGGCGGCGTTCCAGGAGGACCCCGACACCGACCTGATCGTGATGATCGGTGAGATCGGCGGCGACGCCGAGGAGCGGGCCGCCGACTTCATCAAGGAGCACGTCACCAAGCCGGTCGTCGGCTACGTGGCGGGCTTCACCGCGCCCGAGGGCAAGACGATGGGCCACGCCGGCGCCATCGTGTCCGGCTCGTCCGGCACCGCCCAGGCGAAGAAGGAGGCCCTGGAGGCCGCGGGCGTGAAGGTCGGCAAGACCCCGTCCGAGACCGCGCTGCTGGCCCGCGAGATCCTCAACGGCTGACGCGGCGCCCGCTGTACCACGGCCGTGGGCCCGCACCCCTCCCGGGTGCGGGCCCACGGCCGTTTCCGCTACGGGCGAAGCGCTCAGCGGACGTCCGGGCGGAGCCGGGCGCCGGGCGGCAGCGAGCGGTGCCGGGACTTCCCGGGCCGCCCGGGCCGCCCGGCCTCGCGGTGGTGGCTCGGCCGGTGCGTGTGCCGGACCACTGAGGGATCCGCCGGTCGGCCGGCGGCGGACGGCGCGGCCGGTGCGTACGAGGCGGCCATGGCCGGCCGCCGCGGCGGCGGGCGATAGCCGTCCGGTGTGCCGAGCGACACCGCCAGCGCCACCACCGCCAGCAGCCCGGTCGCCCCGAACCCGGCGCGGGTGGTCAGCCGGGCCCGCCGCTCCGCGCCGGCCCGGACGTCGTGCGCGGGCGGCGGCACCGCCGGGCGGGACGCCGCCAGCGCGCCCAGCCGGGCGTGCAGCACCGCGCCCTGACGGTCCGGCGGCAGCCCCTTGAGCCCCAGTTCCGGCAACTGCTCGGCCAGGCACTCCCGGGCGTGCGTCAGCCGCCCGGTCGCCGCCGGTGTACTGGCCTCCACCTCGGCCGCGGTCTCGTGCAGCCCCAGCCCGACCCCGTCGTGCAGCAGCAGGGTGCGACGGTAGGGGACGGGCAGCGCGAGCACGGCCGTCAGCAGCGCATGGTCCCGCGGCGCGGCCGGCGGCGGCGCGGGTGTCCCGGGCCGGGGCCGCTCGGCGGGCCGCAGCCCGGGGAACAGCCGCCGCCAGGGCGCCAGCGCGTACTCGTACGCCGCCGCCCGCACCCACCCCACCGGATCCGGATCCGCCCGCACCTCCGGCCAGCGCTGCCAGGCCGACTGGAACGCCCGCTCGACGGCCCGCCGGGCGAGCCGGGCCCGCCCGGTGAGCAGCGTCGCCTGCTGGATCAACGGCCCGGCGTGCGCGCCGTGCAGCGCGTCGAAGTCGACTGACGGACAGTCAAGTCTGTTCTGGCCACGGCTCTCTGATGTGACGTCGGAAAATTTCTCGGGCTGCCTCCGGTCGCGCTCGCTCATACCGGAAGTCTGAAAACGCCGGGCCGTGGATCTCGCGCGACACGTCGGACGGATGCCCGATACGTGGTGGAAAGCGATGTTATTGGCAGCATGGCGGCGTGAGTCAATTGACCGAACGCGGTACCACGTTGTCCTCACACGGCCGGACCGCCGCGCAGCGCTCCTCGGCGATCGGCACCGCCGTCGTCAGCGGGGTGACCGCCGCCGGCCTCGGCCTCGGCGCGCTCGCGGTCGCCGTCCTGCTGCTCTGGGTCGTCTCCCCGTACCCGGACAGCGGTCCCTCACGGGCGCTGCACCTGGCCGCCGGCCTGTGGTTCATGGCGCACGGCGGGGGCCTGGTCCGTGAGGCGACGGCGTCCGGCGTCCCGGCGCCGGTCGGCGTGACCCCGCTGCTGCTGGCCACACTCCCGGTCTGGCTGCTCCACCGCGCCGCCCGGGACACCCTGGCCTCGGCCGCCGAGCAGCGCCCCGACGACGGCTCCGCGGTCGCCCCGCGCACCCTGCTCGGCGCCCTGCTGGCCGGGTACCTGGCGGTCGCCGCCGGGGCGCTGCTCTACACCTCCACCGGCCGGCTGACCGCCGCGCCGCTCGCCGCGCTGCTGGCCGTCCCCGGCACCGCCGCCGCCACCCTCGGCGGCACCGCCTGGCACATCCTCGGACCGGACGCCGTGGCCCTCCTGCCGGCCCGTGTGCCGCGCGCCTTCCGGAGGTTGCCGGCCGGCCTCCGCGCCGCGCTCACCGGCCCCCGCCTCGACACCGCCCTCAAAGCGGCCGCCGCCGCCACCCTCGCCCTGCTCGCCTCCGGCGCGACGCTCACCCTCCTCGGCCTGGCCCTGCACCCCGGCCGGCTCGCCGACGACCTGAGCCAGCTCGCCCCCGACTGGGCCGGTTGCTGCACGGTGCTGCTGCTCTGCCTCACCCTGCTCCCCAACGCGGCCGTCTGGGGCGCCGCCTACGGCCTGGGGCCCGGCTTCACCGTCGGCGCGGGCAGCACCGTCGGGCCGCTGGGCACCTCACCGCGCCCCGCGCTGCCGCACTTCCCGCTGCTCAGCGGCCTGCCGGACCCGGGCCCTGGAAGTTGGTGGTCGGAGGCGCCGGCCCTGGTGGTGCCGGCCGCCGCGGTGGTGCTGCTGACCCGGTACGCGGCCGGCGAGGGGCACCGTTCGTGGGGACGGACGGCCGGGACGGCGGCCGTGGCGGCCGCCCTGTGCGGCCTGGCGACGGCGGTGCTCGGGATGCTGGCCGGCGGCGCGCTGGGCCGGGGCGCACTCGCCTCGTTCGGCCCCCGCGGCTGGCTGATCGGCCTGGCGGCGGCGGGTTGGACGGCGCTGGCCGGGGTGCCCGGGGCGCTGGGCCTGCGCGCCTGGCGACGGGCCGGGCGACGGGTGGCGGAGGGCCGGTCGGTGCGCCTCCGCGCCCTGCCCGGCCTCCTGTTCCGCCGCACCCGGGCGGGCCACGGACAGCCGGGCCCGGAGACGGGACGGAGGGCCGGGCGGCGGATCGGCCGGGGCGTTCTCCGGGCCACCGGCACCGGCCGGCGCAACCGCCGGGAGGAGGGCGAGCGGACGGAGGGCACGGGGGACACGGGCCGGCAGGAGGGCCACGACGTCCGGCCCGAGGAGGTGCCAGGCGGTGCCGCCGAGGGGGACGGTGCCGGGGGCGGCGGCAGGAAAGGCGGCCGGGAAGGTCGGGCGAAGGGCCGGGGGACCGCCGCCTGACGGCGCACGCCCCGACGCCCCCCCACCCGCTCCGGGCCACCGGCCACCGGCCGTTCCCACCACCACGACGGGAACGACCGCTGACGGAAACGGCCGCTACTGCTGCTGCTGGCTGAGCAGCGGTCGGAGCTGCGGCGGGAGGAGGTTCTCGCAGGACTTGCTCGCCGACTGGGTCAGCGCATCGTTCACGCAGGTGAAGTAGTCGCGGTAGACGACCTGGACGGTGAAGGTCGCGGCCACCATCATCAGCGCCAGCGAGGCGGTCACCAGACCGGCGATCGCGGCGGTGGTCTGCGGCCGGGTCGCCGGGCCCGCGACACCGCCCGGACGCCCCGGCGGGGGCGGGGTGGCGCCGCCGGCCGGGTTCCCCTCGGGCGCCGCGGCGCCCGCCTTCTTCGGGACGGGCTTGCCGCGCAGCGCGCTGATGCCCCAGTAGAGGGAGAGCGAGCCCAGCAGCAGCGCCACCTCCGGCAGGCTGAAGAGCACGAAGAAGAACGCCCACATGCCTGCCAGCAGGGCGTAGCGGGCCCGTCGCTGGAGCGGGTCGGTCGGGTCCCAGCGCAGCCCGCCGGGGCCGCCGCCGCCCGGTCCGCCGGGCCCGCCCTGGCCGCCGCCCCGGCCCGGCCGGCTGCCGAAGCCGCCGCCCTGCCGGCCCGGCTGGCGGCTGCTCCACTGGCTGCCCCATGCCGGGGGCTGGTCCTGCGGCCGCTGCTCCTCGCCGTCGCCCGCGTCCCCCTGCGCCTGCCCGGTGAGGTGCGGGCGCGGGCGCCACTCCTGGTCGGGGGCGTCGGCCGGCGGCGGCGCGAACGGGTTGTCGTCCTGCCCGGCGGAGGTGGACGGGCCCGGGGTGCCGTCGGACGGTGCGTCCGGGTCGGACGACGACTTGCGCTCGCGCGGCAGGAGGACCAGCCCCGGGGCGGTGGTGGGCTGGGGGTGCCACCCGGCGATGGCCGGGGGAGGGAGGAGGAGAGCCGCGCGGCGGCGTCGGTCCGGCATCTGGAGTGAGTCTTCCCCTTGTCGTGGGCGTCCGTCCGGCGGGTGGGCCGGGCGTGCGGTCACCATGAACTGCATGCGATCTCTCGCCTGACGCTACCTCCCGTGTCCGCCCCCGTCCCGCGGGGGCCGCGCGGTGTGCCGGTATCGTTGCTGACGGTCGGCGCCTTCGTAGGGTTCCCCGGATTCACGGAACCCCTCGCTTTGTACGACCGCACAAAGCCCTGTAGAGCCCCGCACAGCCCCCAGACCCGCAAGACCTGGCGAGAAAGACCCCACCGTGGCCTCCTCTTCTCTTCCCGCTCGCTCCGCCCCGGCCCGCATCGTGGTACTCGTCTCCGGTTCGGGCACCAACCTCCAGGCGCTGCTCGACGCCATCGCCGAGGAGGGCGCCGCGGAGTACGGCGCCGAGATCGTGGCCGTGGGCGCCGACCGCGCCGGGATCGTCGGTCTGGAGCGCGCCGAGCGGGCCGGGCTGCCGACGTTCGTCTGCCGGGTCAAGGACCACCCGGACCGCGCGGCCTGGGACGCGGCGCTCACCGAGGCGACCGCCGCGCACGCCCCGGACCTGGTGGTCTCGGCCGGCTTCATGAAGATCCTCGGCAAGGAGTTCCTGGCCCGCTTCGGCGGCCGGACGATCAACACCCACCCGGCGCTGCTGCCCAGCTTTCCCGGTGCCCACGGCGTCCGCGACGCCCTCGCGTACGGCGCGAAGGTCACCGGCTGCACCGTCCACTTCGTCGACGACGGCGTCGACACCGGCCCGATCATCGCCCAGGGCGTGGTCGAGGTCCGGGAAGAGGACGACGAACCCGCGCTGCATGAGCGCATCAAGGAAGTCGAGCGATCGCTGCTCGTCGAGGTCGTGGGGCGCCTGGCCCGTCACGGCTACCACATAGAGGGACGAAAGGTACGTATCTCGTGACCGCCACCGAAGGTACGCAGCGGCCCATCCGCCGCGCGCTGGTCAGCGTCTACGACAAGTCCGGGCTGGAGGAGCTGGCCCAGGGGCTGCACGCGGCGGGCGTCCAGCTGGTCTCGACCGGATCGACGGCCGGGAAGATCGCCGCCGCCGGGGTGCCGGTCACCAAGGTCGAGGAACTCACCGGCTTCCCGGAGTGCCTCGACGGCCGGGTCAAGACCCTGCACCCCAAGGTCCACGCCGGCATCCTCGCCGACCTGCGCCTCGCGGACCACCAGCAGCAGCTGGCCGACCTCGGCGTCGAGCCGTTCGACCTGGTGGTGGTGAACCTCTACCCGTTCAAGGAGACCGTCGCCTCCGGCGCCACCCCGGACGAGTGCGTCGAGCAGATCGACATCGGCGGCCCCTCGATGGTCCGCGCCGCCGCCAAGAACCACCCCTCGGTCGCCGTGGTCACCAGCCCCGAGCGGTACGCCGACGTCCTCGCCGCGGTCAACGGCGGCGGCTTCGACCTGGCCGCCCGCAAGCGGCTGGCCGCCGAGGCGTTCCAGCACACCGCCGCCTACGACGTGGCCGTCGCCGCCTGGATGACCAACGTCTACGCGCCGGAGGCGGACGGGGCCGCGCTGCCCGAGTTCCTCGGCGAGACCTGGGAGCGCCGCAGCACCCTGCGCTACGGCGAGAACCCGCACCAGGCCGCCGCCCTCTACGTGGACGGCCAGCCGGGCGGCATCGCCAACGCCGAGCAGCTGCACGGCAAGGAGATGTCCTTCAACAACTACGTGGACACCGAGGCCGCCCGCCGCGCCGCCTACGACCACGATGAGCCCTGCGTGGCGATCATCAAGCACGCCAACCCGTGCGGCATCGCGATCGGCGCGGACGTCGCCGAGGCGCACCGCAAGGCGCACGCCTGCGACCCGGTGTCCGCGTACGGCGGCGTGATCGCGGTGAACCGCCCGGTGACCGTCGCCCTCGCCGAGCAGGTCGCGGAGATCTTCACCGAGGTCATCGCGGCCCCGGCGTACGAGGACGGCGCGGTCGAGATCCTCGCCCGCAAGAAGAACATCCGGGTCCTGAAGGTCGACGGCACCCCGCACCAGCCCGGCGACCTCAAGCTGCTCTCGGGCGGCGCGGTGCTCCAGCACACCGACGTCTTCCAGGCCGAGGGCGACGACCCCGCCACCTGGACCCTGGCCACCGGAGAGGCGCTGTCCGCCGAGGAGTTGGCCGAGCTGGCGTTCGCCTGGAAGGCGTGCCGCGCGGTGAAGTCCAACGCGATCCTGCTCGCCAAGGACGGCGCGTCGGTGGGCGTGGGCATGGGCCAGGTCAACCGCGTCGACTCCTGCAAGCTCGCCGTGGAGCGTGCCGGCGAGGAGCGGGCGTGCGGCTCCTACGCCGCGTCGGACGCCTTCTTCCCGTTCCCCGACGGCCCGGAGATCCTGATCGCCGCCGGCGTCAAGGCGATCGTCCAGCCCGGCGGTTCGATCCGCGACGAACTCGTCGTCGAGGCCGCCCAGAAGGCCGGCGTGACGATGTACTTCACCGGCACCCGGCACTTCTTCCACTGAGGTCCGACCGGCCCCGCGGGGCCGGACAGCGCGGAGGGCCGCACCCCTTGCCCGGGGTGCGGCCCTCCGCCGTGCGCGGTACCGCCGCGGTCAGTAACGCGGCCGGCTGAACCAGGCGTTGGACTCGTCCTTGGAGACGAAGACCGTCACCAGGATGCCCAGCACCGTGTGGACCAGGCCGATCGGGAAGCTGAAGAGGCTCACCAGGATGGTGCCGACGCCGAAGATGATGCTGCCGACGCGGACCCCGCCGCCGCCGTTGCCGAACTGGGAGGCGAGCGCGATCCCGGCCACCGTGAAGATCACGATGATGACGATGACCGCGATCAGCAGGCCCTTGCCGACGTTGAACGCCGACATGTCCGCGTAGGGCGAGGACGAGGCCTGGTGCGACGCCTTGGTGACGCCGCCCAGTCCCAGCACCGCCAGGACCAGCCCGATGAGGTTCAGCGCGGCGAGCACGAACATCATCACCCGGGCCGCCTTGGCGCTGCCCGGCATCACCGTCGGGTACGGCATCTGCGCCGGCGGCATCGCACCACCGGGGTAGGCGCCGTACGGGGCCATCGGCTGCTGCGGCTGCGGGGGCTGCTGGGGGTAGCCGTAGCCGGGCTGCTGGCCGGGCGGGGGGCCGTAGGGGTTGTTGGGGTTCGGATAGCTCACGAGCGGTGTCCTTCAGGCGACTTGAGGCGGTATCGGCGAGCGCCGCGAAGGCCCCCGATCGCTGCTGCGAGGGGGGCCTTCACTGGGCTGTGCGGGGCGTTGCGTGCGGCCCGTTACGGCATTACTTGGGAACCTGCACGACCACGGTGCCGACGATCTTGTCCGCGAACGTCTGGTTCTTCTCGTCCCACAGCGGCCACAGCCAGCCGATGCCGCACAGCAGACCGTTCAGGTAGCGGCAGAGGTAGCGCACGAAGGTCATGCCGAAGCCCATGGGCTGGACGGTGGTCTCCTTGATGACCTTGATGCCCAGCGCCTTCTTGCCCGGGGTCTGGCCGGTGGCGCCTTCCTTGGCGATGAGGAAGAAGCTGCCACCCACCATGATCAGCCACGCCAGCGCCATCATGATGATGGCGCCGACCGGCGTGCTGCTCGACACGGCGCTGTTGGCCGCGTCCCGGATGCAGGTGTAGTCGCCCGTCGGGCAGTGGGAGTAGTCCGGGGTGACCGAGGAGACCGAGCTGGCAGCCATGACCGCGGCGATGATGTACAGGATGATCGGCACGGCGGCGATGATGAGGCCGTCGACCAGCAGGGCGCCGACCCGCGCTCCCCAGCTCGCGTAACCCATCGGCATCCCCATCCCCATCCCCGGCATGCCGGGCTGGCCGTACGGGGCCGCCGGCTGCTGCGGGTAGCCGCCGTAGCCAGGCTGGCCCTGCGGCGGGACCTGGCCCTGCTGCGGGTAGCCGTACGGCTGCTGGGGCTGCTGCGGGGCGCCCTGCGGGTAGCCGTAGCCCGGCTGACCGCCCTGCGGCGGGACCGGCGGCTGCTGGCCGTACGGCCCCTGGGGGGCCTGCGGCTGCTGGCCGTACGGGTTGTTCGGGTCACCGAAGCTCATGGTGCTGCTTTCCTCCGTTGGTGTCAGTGGGGGACGACGCGGCGTGACTCGGAGGAAAAACAGGTTCTTTCATGGCCCGCCCCCGACGATGCCTGCGGCACTGCGGCGTCAATCCTTCTAGGTGAGGATTCCCTCTGTCCAGTCAAGGGGGTCAGCCTTTGTCCAACCGCAATGATCATTTCAGGACAACTGCCGTTCGCGCGCCCTGATTGGAACCCGGGAGCCTCTATCCGGGAGGATGGGGGTATGACTGCCCAGATTCTGGATGGCAAGGCCACCGCCGCCGCGATCAAGTCCGAGCTCACCGCCCGCGTCGAGGCGCTGAAGGCCAAGGGTGTCACCCCCGGCCTGGGCACCCTGCTGGTCGGGGACGACCCGGGCAGCCGCTGGTACGTCAACGGCAAGCACCGGGACTGCGCCCAGGTGGGCATCGCGTCCATCCAGCGCGAACTGCCGGAGACCGCCACCCAGGAGGAGATCGAGGCCGTCGTCCGGGAGCTCAACGAGGACCCGGCCTGCACCGGCTACATCGTCCAACTCCCGCTCCCCAAGGGCATCGACGCCAACCGCGTGCTGGAGCTGATGGATCCGGCCAAGGACGCCGACGGGCTGCACCCGATGAGCCTGGGCCGCCTGGTCCTCGGCATCGAGGGCCCGCTGCCGTGCACCCCGTACGGCATCGTCCAGCTGCTGCGGCGGCACGACGTCGAGATCAAGGGCGCGCACGTGGTCGTCGTCGGCCGGGGCATCACCATCGGCCGGCCGATGCCGCTGGTGCTGACCCGCAAGTCCGAGAACGCCACGGTCACCCAGTGCCACACCGGCACCCGCGACCTGTCCGCGCACCTGAAGCAGGCCGACATCATCGTCGCCGCGGCCGGTGTGCCGCACATCATCAAGCCCGAGGACGTCAAGCCCGGCGCGGCCGTGCTGGACGTCGGCGTCAGCCGGGACGAGAACGGCAAGATCGTCGGCGATGTGCACCCCGGCGTCGCCGAGGTGGCCGGCTGGGTCGCCCCCAACCCGGGCGGCGTCGGCCCGATGACCCGCGCCCAGCTGCTGGTCAACGTCGTCGAGGCGGCGGAGCGCGCGGCCCAGGGCTAGTCCGCACGGCCCGGCCCCACACCCGACGGGGAAGGGCCACACCGGCCCGGACGTGCGAGCCTGGAAGGGGCCGCCGCCCGCGGTCCCGCACTCTCGACCCGTTCTTGACACCGACCTGGACACCGGAAGGGGCTGACCGCCACACATGGCTGCCGAAGCGCACTCGGAGGGTGCGTCCGAGCCGCAGCGCACCTCGCGCCGCTTTCCGCAGCTGACCCGCGACACCGCCCGCCCCGAAGGCGGCGGCCGGGCTGCTTCGGGCGACTATCCGGCGCCGGCCCGACAGTGGCCGCTGCTCTCCGTACTGGGCGGGGTCGGCCTCGGGCTGCTGCTGGTCGCGCTGGACGCCTTCCGGATCGGCTCGATCGTGATCGGGCTGTCCCTGCTGGGCAGCGCGGTGCTGCGGTGGGCGCTGCCGTCGGTGGGGATGCTGGCCGTCCGCTCCCGCTTCACCGACCTGATCACCTACGGCGGACTGGGCTTCGTGATCGTGATCCTGGCCATGATGGTGCAGCCCAAGCCGTGGATCCACATCCCGTTCCTGGACGACATCGTCCACTTCACGGTCCGTTAGGGCCGGTCCGGAAGCGTCCCGCGGCGCTGCGGCACACCTCGTGCCGTAGCGCCGCGTGCTTGTGTGACGCGGGTAACTTGGCGACGTCCGGGGGGTGCCCCAACCGCGAGAGGGACGTCCATCTCATGGCCAAGATCAAGGTTGCCAACCCCGTCGTCGACATCGATGGCGACGAGATGACCCGCATCATCTGGTCGTCCATCAGGGACCGGCTGATCCTCCCGTACCTCGACATCGAGCTGAAGTACTTCGACCTCGGCATCGAGCACCGGGACGCCACCAGCGACCAGGTGACCGTCGACGCCGCGCACGCCATCCAGCGGTACGGAGTCGGGGTGAAGTGCGCGACGATCACCCCGGACGAGGCCCGGGTCGAGGAGTTCAACCTCAAGGCGATGTACCGCTCGCCGAACGGCACCATCCGCAACATCCTCGGCGGCGTGATCTTCCGCGAGCCCATCATCATGGAGAACGTGCCCCGGCTGGTGCCCGGCTGGACCCGGCCCATCGTCGTCGGCCGCCACGCCTTCGGCGACCAGTACCGCGCCACCGAGCTGAAGGTCCCCGGCCCCGGCGTGCTCACCCTGACCTTCGCCCCGGCGGACGGCGGCGAGCCGACCGAGCTGGAGGTGCACGAATTCCCGGGTGCCGGCGTGGCCCTGGCGATGTACAACCACGACGACTCGATCCGCGACTTCGCCCGGGCGTCGTTCCGCTACGGACTGGACCGCAACTATCCGGTCTACCTGTCCACGAAGAACACGATCCTGAAGAAGTACGACGGCCGTTTCAAGGACCTCTTCCAGGAGGTCTTCGACAGCGAGTTCCGGACCGACTTCGAGACCCGCGGCCTGACCTACGAGCACCGGCTGATCGACGACATGGTGGCCGCCGCCCTGAAGTCGTCCGGCGGCTACGTCTGGGCCTGCAAGAACTACGACGGCGACGTCCAGTCCGACATCGTCGCCCAGGGCTTCGGCTCGCTCGGCCTGATGACGTCGGTGCTGATGACGCCCGACGGCCGGACCATCGAGGCCGAGGCGGCGCACGGCACCGTCACCCGCCACTACCGCCAGCACCAGCAGGGCAAGGCCACCTCCACCAACCCCGTCGCTTCGGTCTTCGCCTGGACCCGCGGCCTGGCGCACCGCGGCAAGCTCGACGACACCCCCGAGGTGACCCGCTTCGCGCAGACCCTGGAGCGGGTCTGCGTGGAGACCGTCGAGGGCGGCCAGATGACCAGGGACCTGGCCCTGCTCATCGGCCCCGCCCAGCCCTGGCTCACCACCGACCAGTTTCTGGAGGCCCTGGACGCCGCCCTCCAGAAGGCGATGGCGCCGTCCTGAGTCCGCGCCGGCGCCGGCCGCCGTGCCTGGCCGGGATTCGCCCTCCGTGGAGAGCCGGCACGGAAAAGGGGGGATTGCCCTCGCGGATCCCGGGAATGCGCACCACAACCCCCCACGGGTGTGGCACAACCGCCGGCCGCCCGCGCTCCCCCTCCCACGAGCGGGCGGCCGTCGCCCCCTGATCGGGCCGCTCCGCCGGCCGCCCGCGCGGCGGTCGCCGAGGCGGTCCGGTCGGGGTCGGCGTGGCGGCCGGTGAGGTGTCCCACACCGGCCCGTCACGTGGGCCGGGCGGGGGTCCGATAGCCTGACGGCCGGGTCTCTCGATACCAAGAGACCTCGATAGATGGGCAGGGACACCCACCGCCACCCAAGGTGGTCCAGGGGCTTGCCCCCGGAATACCGCGCAGGAGATCGCCATGACCCGCACTCCCGTCAACGTCACCGTGACCGGCGCCGCCGGCCAGATCGGTTACGCCCTCCTCTTCCGCATCGCCTCCGGCCATCTGCTCGGCGCGGACGTGCCGGTCAAGCTGCGCCTGCTGGAGATCCCGCAGGGTCTCAAGGCCGCCGAGGGCACCGCGATGGAGCTGGACGACTGCGCCTTCCCCCTGCTCCGGGGCATCGACATCACCGACGACCCGAACGTGGCCTTCGCCGGCGCCAACGTCGCGCTGCTGGTCGGCGCCCGCCCCCGCACCAAGGGCATGGAGCGCGGCGACCTGCTGGAGGCCAACGGCGGCATCTTCAAGCCGCAGGGCAAGGCCATCAACGACCACGCCGCGGACGACATCAAGGTCCTGGTCGTCGGCAACCCCGCCAACACCAACGCGCTGATCGCCCAGGCCGCCGCCCCGGACGTACCGCGCGAGCGCTTCACCGCGATGACCCGCCTGGACCACAACCGCGCGGTCACCCAGCTCGCCCAGAAGACCGGCACCCCGGTGTCCGAGATCCACCGCCTGACCATCTGGGGCAACCACTCGGCCACCCAGTACCCGGACATCTTCCACGCCACGGTCGCCGGCAAGAACGCCGCCGAGACCGTCAACGACGAGAAGTGGCTGGCCGACACCTTCATCCCGACCGTCGCCAAGCGCGGCGCGGCGATCATCGAGGCGCGCGGCGCGTCCTCCGCCGCCTCCGCGGCCAACGCCGCCATCGACCACGTCCACACCTGGGTCAACGGCACCGCCGACGGCGACTGGACCTCCATGGGCATCCCCTCGGACGGCTCCTACGGCGTCCCGGAGGGCCTGATCTCCTCCTTCCCCGTCACCACCAAGGACGGCAAGTACGAGATCGTCCAGGGCCTGGAGATCAACGAGTTCTCCCGCACGCGCATCGACGCCTCCGTCAAGGAGCTGACGGAGGAGCGCGAGGCGGTTCGCGCGCTCGGCCTGATCTGAGCCGGCGCCCGCCGCAACACCACCCCACCGAGCCCGTACGGCCCAACGGCCGTACGGGCTCGTCCCGTTGACGGCCCGTCGTGAGCCGATAACGCGCTGACACGATGGCCTCCGCTCCTCTATGCTGCGATGCCTTCACACGTCCGGGTGACGGTGCGCGCCGGCGGAACCGCCCCACCGCGCCGGCGCGTTGTGACGGATACGCGGTGGCACGCAACGGCAGGTACGGGGGAGGCCGATGACTGGCAACGAGGTGCCCGCGCAGCCGGGGGAGCCGGGGGGCCGGCCACGACTGCGCAAGGAATCCGCGGGCGCTGCGGCGCCCGCACCGCTCCACACGACCCCGCCCGGGGCCAGCGAGGCCACCCGCCTGCTGTGCGCCGGGACGTACCTCGACGAGACCTTCCGCGACGCCGTCATCGACGAGCTCTACGTCCACGAGGAGCGGTTCGCCGCCCCCTCCCTGGGCATCGACGCGGCCCGGGTGCTCGCCCACGCCCTGCGCGCCCGCCGGCTCGAACTCGGCTGGTCGGCGGCGATCCTGCTGGTGTGGATCGTCGCCATCCCGCTGTCCCAGGGGATGGCGACGGCCTACCTCGGCCCGGTCGTCCTGCTGGGCCTGGCCCGTTTCGTCCGCAGGTTGTCGGCGACGTCGTGGTGGGCCCGGTCCGTCTCCTTCGTCCTGCGGTGGTACGCCCGGATCTCGCTGACGCTCTTCGTGGTGGGCTTGGCGCTGCTGGCCTTCGCCAGCAGCCTCCCGCGGATCCTGCCGGCGCTGTCGCCGCTCGCCCTGATCGACGCCCTGCTCGCCGAGATCGGCGCCACCCCGTCGTCGTCCTACGGCGGCGGATGGAGCGACCTGGGCGGCGCCCTGGGCACCTCGGACACGGGCGTTCCGGCCGTGTTCGCGATCTGGGTGGCGCTGCTGCTGCCGGTGCTGGTGGCCGTCCTGGTCGCGCTCCAGCGGGGCCAGTTCGCCCGCGCGCTGGCCCGCGAACTGTCCCGGGAGCGCTTCCCCGACGTGATGGCCGACCCGGCCGAGCGCGCCGAGGGCCTGCGCTTCCAGCGGCTGCGCGAGCGGGTGCGGACCGAGCAGCACGGGCCGCTGGTGATGTACCGCCCCGGTGACCCGTTCTGCGGCGCCGGCGAGCCGTTCAAACCCTGGTCGCTGTCGGTGGAGTTGGTCCCCCGCACCGACGGCACCGCCGTGCCGCTGGACAACGGCGAGATCCTCGCCCGGATCGTCCCCCTCGTCGAGGCGCTGCGGGTGCCGTCCGGCTCACCGGCGATGGCGGACGCGGTCCGCGACCGGCTGCGCGCCCTGGAAATCGACCAGTGCGTCTTCCTGCCGGTCGACGGCCTGCCGACCCGCGCCGCCGCGCCGTACGACCCGGTGGCCTTCGAGGCGCACCGTCTCGCCGCCCTGGAGGAGGGCGGCGAGACCCGCCGGCACTTCCTGCGGATCCGGGTCGGCGGTTGGCACGAGGGCGTGGTCACCACGGTCTTCGTCCGGGTCCACACCCAGGGCGGCATGCTGATGATGGAGGTGGCGCCGCACGTGCTGTGGCCGCTGCGCCCGCTCTTCCAGGACGCCGACCGGATCGCCCACCAGTACCGTCACCACCACCACTTCGGCAAGGCGGTCTGGGCGCTGACCCGCAGCCCCCGCACCGCCGGCGAGGCGCTGCTCACCCTGCTGCGCGGGGTGGGCGGCGCATGGCGCCTGGCCACCGAGGGCCACGGCGCCGCCCTTCCGGAGGGCCCCGCCGCGGCCGTCCGCGAACTGGGCTCGATCGGCGAGGCGTCGCTCTTCCAGTACATGGACGTCGCCCGCTACTTGAAGACCATCCAGCAGCGGGTGGCGGCCGGGGTGAAGAGCGCCCTGCACGAGGCGGGGTACCAGACCGCCGAGTTCGAGCAGCGCATCGTGCACGTCGCCGACGGCGGGGTCTACGTCGAGTCCGCGCAGGGCGCCGTCGGCATCGGCGACCACAACACCATCACCAACAACGGCGACCCCGCTCCCAAGAGCGACTCCGCTTCCCCGAAGGGCAGGTCCTGACGTGGCATCAGACGACACATCCGGCAAGGGCATCCACATCGGCAGCGTCCAGGGGGCCTTGGCCATTGGCGACCACAACACCGTCACCCACCACGGCGCCAACGTCCAGGGCGCCGGCGTGACCCCCGACCCGGCCCACGAGGAGCTGCTGCGGGCCGTCCGCGCCCTGCGCGAGGACCTCGGCCGGGCCGTGGAGACCCCCGAGGTCCGGGCGCTGACCGCCGAACTCGCCGGCGCCGAGGAGGAGATCACCGGCACCGGCACCGCCGCCCCCGGCCGGCTGGCCCGGCTGCGCGAGGTGCTGACCGACGCGAGCGCCGTGGTGGGGCTGCTGTCCTCCGGTGCGGCGGTGGTGCAGTCGGTCGCCGCCCTCCTGGGGGGCTGACCGGCCGTGCCCGCAGGCTCCGGACCGCGCTGGAACCCCGACACCCAGTCCTGGGAGACCGGCCCCACGCGTCCCACCCGCCCGTACACCGGCCCGATGCCGCCCCGCCCGGCCGCGCCGCCGACCGCCCCCGCGCCGCCGACCGCCCCCGGGCCGACGGCCGGCCCCGCCGCGCCCGAGTACCCGCCCGGCCCGTCGTACGACCCGGGCGCCGACACCCCGGGCGGGCCCGTCCCCGACCCGGCCGCCGGCCGCCGGACCCGGATCCTGATCGCCGGTGCGGTGGCCGCCGTCGTCGTGGTCGGTGCCGGCGGCGGCTACCTCCTGTGGGGCCGGGGTGCCGACGTCCGGCCGGCCGCCCGGCCGACGGCCTCGGCGAGCAGCGCCACCGCCGCCGCCCCGACCGGCCGCGCAACGGCCTCCGCGTCGCCCACCGCCTCCGCGTCCGCCACGCCCGTCCCCAGCGGCTACCACCTCGTCCACGACGAGAAGGGCTTCACGCTCGCGGTCCCCGACGGCTGGCAGCGCGAGCTCCGCCCCACCGGGGTCTTCTACACCTCGCCGGACTCCCGCAGCCTGCTGCAGATCTTCCAGATCACCGAGCCCGACCTCACCCCGCGGCAGGCCCTGGAGCAGGCGTCCAAGGGGCTCTCCGGCAACCCCGGCTACAAGGAACTGGGCATCGAACCGCGCCAGGGTCCGGCCGGCGCCGGCGCCGTCCAGCTGACCTACGCCTACGACAGCGACCGCCTGGGCATCCGGGTCCAGGCCGTGGACTGCGCCTTCACCGTCCCCGACGGCCGCCAGTTCGCGATCCTCGCCCTGGGGCCGGAATCCGACTGGCCCCGGCAGGAGGGGGTCCAGCAGGTCGCACTGGAGTCGTTCGCACCCACCGGCTGAGCGCCCGCGGCCCGGGTCCTCCGGGCCGCCGTCGCCGACAGGCCCTAGCCGGGCAGCTCGGTCCGCTCCCACCACTCGTAGACCGGCAGTCGGCCGTCGGCGGTGTCCCACTCCCGCGCGGTCGGCCGGAAGTGCTCGTAGCCGCCGCGGTACGCGACCTTCAGGTCGCCCCCTCCGGGCTCCACCTCGACGATCCGCTCGCTGATCCCCTCGGGACCGCCCTGGAGTACTGCCTTGGGTGCCTTGCTCGCCATGGCGGCAGTGTCTCGCGCGGTCCGCGGCCGTCCGGGACGGCTCGCCGGGCCGCCCGTCAGTCGCGCGGGAAATCCTCGGTCTGGAGGGTCATGCCGAGGACGGTGTCGGTGAGGTCGATCGGTTCGCCGTAGGCGAGGGTGAGGTCGCGCTTGTACTCGCCGTCCTGGGGGTGCGTGAAGACGCGGCAGCGGCCGAGGTAGGGGTCGATGATGAGATAGACGGCGATTTCTGCGGCGGCGTACGCCGCCTTCTTGGGACCGTAATCGTTGGTCCCGGTTCCCTTGGAGATGACCTCCGCCACGAACTCGACGTCCTGGCAGCGCCAGCGGCCGTTCTCCTTCTTGGCGTTCTCGGCGAGCTTGGCGATGTCCGGGCAGAAGCCGTTCTTTTCGCCGGGGAAGTCGATCCGTACGTCCGACTTCACCAGCCTTTTCTTCCCGCCGAAGCGCTCTCGGAGCGCCGTCGCGACCTCGAAAATGGTGTCCCAGTGGACGTCCCGCTGCGGCGCCATGTAAACGGTCCCCTCGACGATCTCGACCTTGTATCCCTCGGGGACGGGCATCCGCTCCAGTAGATCGAACAACTGGTCCAACGTCAGCTCACCGGGCTCGGCCATCTCGATCCGTTCGGTCCGCTCAAGGCTGATGGTCATCGTGCCGCTCCTCCCCGCTCCGCCGCGGGATGCGGGGAGCCGCACGCTTCAACGATACGTATGTACGAACGTCACGTGGGGCGAACGTCACGCGGCCTGGGTGCGGTTCTCCAGGGCGTTGATGTCGACGGTCTGGCCGGGGGCCGGGGTGTGCGGGGGGACCGGCCGGTCGTAGTCGCTGAGCAGGATGGTGCTGCTCTCGTCGTCGACCTGGGTGGTGATCTTCAGTGGGTAGTGGGTGCCCTTGATCGCGACGTAGACGGTCTGGGTGGCGTCCTCGGTCTTCTTGACGATGGGCAGGACCCGGGTGCCTTCGTGGGTGGTGGGTCGGCCCTTGCTGAGGGTGACCGCGGGGGGTGAGGGCTGATCGGGCGCGGGGGGCTGCGGGGTCACCGACTTCTGGAAGGCGTGCAGGTCGCAGGCGATGGCCAGGCTCTGGAGGAAGGTGTCGTCGGTGGTGCCGTGGAGGAAGCGGTCCTGGTAGTTGCGGGCCGCGGTGGTGCCCTCGTCGCCGGGCAGCTGGCTCTTCCAGTAGGCGGCGTCGGGCTTCAGCCACACGTCCTTGCCGCGTTTGATCAGGTCGACCCGGCCGAGCTTGCCCTTGTCGATGTTGCCGTTGCAGTTCCCGTCCTGGTCGAGGGTGAGGTCGAGCTTGGTGTCGTCGGTGGAGGTCTCGGTGCGCATGCGCAGGGACTTCGCGCCGAGGAGGCTGTGCAGGGCGTCGTCGGAGATCTCCTGGGCGGATTTGTGGGCGAGGTCGCCCTCGTCGCCCGGGTCGTCGGCCGGGACCGCGGCGATGCAGGTGGCGGTCAGGGCCGCCCCGGCCGCGCCGCAGGCCAGGGCGGTGAGGGAGCGGCGTCTGCGGGTCATCTCAGCACCTCCCGTCCGGAGGGGCTCCCGGGGCCGCGGTGGGCCGCTCGGAAGGCTCCGGGGTGGGCATACGGCTATTTAGCGTACGTTCCGGTCTATTCGGGCGCATGCGGAGGAGTCGGGCACTCGGCGGTGACTCGTGTCACTTTCGATGAATGTTTGCGCATAGGAACGGAGCTTTGGGTTAGGGGTCCCCGTTGCTGGCGGGCCGGCGGTTGCCTCAGTGGCGATCACCGAGGCCCCGGGCCGCCGGCGCAACACATCGGTAAGCGGAAGGCAGAAGATCGTCGTGGCGGCAACCGAGACAAGCGAGACCATTCACGTAGGCGGGGTGTGGCGGGCGGCCGTCTCCGGCGCCACGCGCGAGGTCCTGGACCCCGCCGACGCCACGACGCTGCAGGTGGTCGCCGAGGGCGGCGCCGAGGACGCCGACGCGGCGGTCGCGGCGGCCAAGGCGGCCTTCGACGGCGGCGCCGGGGTGTGGCCCCGCACGCCGGTCGCCGAGCGGGCGGCGCTGCTGCGCCGGGTCGCCGACCTGCTCCAGCGCGACCGCGAGCAGATCGCCCTGATCGAGAGCCGGGACACCGGCAAGACCCTGGAAGAGGGCGGGGTCGACGTCGACGACGTCACCAACGCCTTCCGCTACTTCGCCGACCTGGTCGCCAACGACAGCGGCGGCCGGGTCGTGGACGCGGGCAGCGCGGACGTGCACAGTGTCGTCGTCCACGAACCGGTCGGCGTGTGCGCGCTGATCACGCCCTGGAACTACCCGCTGCTCCAGGCGAGTTGGAAGATCGCCCCGGCGCTGGCGGCCGGCAACACCTTCGTGATCAAGCCGAGCGAGGTCACCCCGCTCTCGACGGTGTACCTGATCCGGCTGCTGGTCGAGGCGGGTCTGCCGGAGGGCGTCGCCAACATCGTCACCGGCGCCGGGCTGCCGGTCGGCCAGCGGCTGGCCGACCACCCCGACGTGGACCTCTTCTCGTTCACCGGCGGGCTGGCCAGCGGCACGAAGGCGGGCGCGGCGGCGGTCTCCGGCGCCAAGAAGATCGCCCTGGAGCTGGGCGGGAAGAACCCCAACGTGGTCTTCGCCGACGCCTGCGCCACCGACGAGGGCTTCGACACCGCCGTCGACCAGGCGCTGAACGCGGCGTTCATCCACAGCGGGCAGGTGTGCTCGGCCGGCGCCCGGCTGATCATCGAGGAGTCCGTGCGGGACCGCTTCGTCGCCGAACTCGCCCGCCGCGCCGAGAAGATCACGCTCGGCCGGGGGACCGAGCCGGGCGTGGAGTGCGGCCCGCTGGTCTCCCAGCAGCAGTTGGAGAAGGTCGAGGCGTACGTCGCCTCCGCGCTGACCGAGGGGGCGAGCCTGCGTTGCGGCGGCGCCCGCCCCGAGCCCAGCGACGTCCGTCCCGCCGGCGGCTACTTCTACCGGCCGACCGTGCTGGACGGCTGCCACCGCGGGATGAAGGTGGTCCGGGAGGAGACCTTCGGGCCGATCCTCACCGTCGAGACCTTCCGCACCGAGGACGAGGCCGTCGCGCTCGCCAACGACACCGAGTACGGACTGGCCGGCGCGGTGTTCTCCGCCGACACCGCCCGCGCGCGCCGGGTGGCCGCCCGGCTGCGGCACGGCACCGTGTGGATCAACGACTACCACCCCTACCTGCCGCAGGCCGAATGGGGCGGCTTCGGGAAGTCCGGCATCGGGCGCGAACTCGGCCCGAGCGGACTCGACGAGTACCGGGAGAGCAAGCACATCTACGAGAACCTGCGGCCCCAGCCCGTCCGCTGGTTCGCCGGCTGACCGGTACCCACCCGTCACGTCTCCGGCCCGGGATCCAGGCCCCCGGGCCTCAGCGCGCACTTCGCAGTAAGGAGCACCCCTCATGCCCGTGTACGACTACGTCGTCGTCGGTGGAGGAACCGCCGGTTCCGTCATCGCCTCCCGCCTCGCAGAGGACCCCGACACCACCGTCGCCGTCATCGAGGGCGGCCCCTCCGACATCGACCGCGAGGACGTCCTGACGCTGCGCAAGTGGCTCGGCCTGCTCGGCGGCGATCTGGACTACGAGTACACGACCACCGAGCAGCCCCGCGGCAACTCGCACATCCTGCACAGCCGCGCCAAGGTCCTCGGCGGCTGTTCGTCCCACAACACCCTGATCTCCTTCAAGCCGCTGCCGTCCGACTGGGACGAGTGGGAGGCGGCCGGCGCCACCGGCTGGGGCGCCGAGCAGATGGACCCCTACTACGGCAAGCTGCGCAACAACATCGTGCGGGTGGCCAAGAAGGACCAGAACCAGATCGCCACGGACTGGATCGAGGCCACCAAGACGGCGCTCGGCGTCCCCGAGGTCGTCGGCTTCAACGACCGGCCCTTCGAGGAGGGCGTCGGCTTCTTCGACCTCTCCTACCACCCGGAGAACAACAAGCGGTCCTCCGCCTCCGTCGCCTACCTCCACCCCCACATGGAGGCCGGCGACCGCCCCAACCTCACGCTGATGCTGGAGACCTGGGCGCAGAAGCTGGAGCTGGACGGCACCACCGCCAAGGGCGTCCACGTCCGCACCAAGGACGGCGAGGAGGTCTACGTCGAGGCCGCCCGCGAGGTGCTGGTGTGCGCCGGCGCGGTGGACACCCCGCGGCTGCTGATGCACTCCGGCATCGGCCCGAAGGCGGACCTGGAGGCGCTGGGCATCGAGTGCGTCCTGGACCTGCCGGGCGTCGGGGAGAACCTGATCGACCACCCCGAGTCGGTCATCGTCTGGGAGACCGACGGGCCGATCCCCGGCAACTCCGCGATGGACTCCGACGCCGGTCTGTTCGTGAAGCGGGACCCGGGACACAAGGGCCCGGACCTGATGTTCCACTTCTACCAGATCCCGTTCACCGACAACCCCGAGCGACTGGGCTACGAGCGCCCCGAGCACGGCGTCTCGATGACCCCCAACATCCCCAAGTCCCGCGCCCGCGGCCGGCTCTACCTGACCTCCGCCGACCCCGAGGTCAAGCCCGCCCTGGACTTCAAGTACTTCGAGGATGAAGGCGACTACGACGGGCAGACCCTCGTCGACGGCATCAAGCTGGCGCGCAAGGTCGCGCAGGCCGAGCCGTTCAAGAAGTGGCTCAAGCGCGAGGTCTTCCCCGGCCCCGAGGTCACCGACGACGCGGAGATCAGTGAGCTGGTCCGCAAGGCCGCGCACACCGTCTACCACCCGGCCGGCACCTGCAAGATGGGCGCCAAGGACGACCGACTCGCCGTCGTCGACCCGGAGTTGAAGATCCGCGGCCTGCACGGCATCCGGATCGCCGACGCCTCGGTCTTCCCGACGATGCCCGCGGTGAACCCGATGATCGGCGTGCTGATGGTGGGGGAGAAGTGCGTCGAACTGCTCCGCGCGGCCCCGGCCCAGGGGGGTGATGCGTGATGACCGGTACTGCCGCCGACACCACCGCGGTCCCCACCCCCCGCGAGTCCGGGCAGGGTTCCGCGGCGGACGACATGGGCACGCAGCCCGTGGTGTTCTCCGTACGGAACCTGTGGAAGGTCTTCGGCCCCAAGGCCGAGCGGATCCCCGAGGACGCCTCGGTCACCGACCTGAGCGCCCGGGAGCTGCGCGAACAGACCGGCTGCACGGCCGCCGTCCGCGACGTCTCCTTCGACGTCCGCAAGGGCGAGGTCTTCGTGGTCATGGGGCTCTCCGGCTCCGGCAAGTCCACCCTCGTCCGCTGCCTGACCCGACTGATCGAGCCGACCAGCGGCGACCTGGAGATGGACGGCGAGGACGTCCGCGCCATGGACCGCACCGCGCTGCGGGAACTGCGCCGCCGCCGGGCCGCCATGGTCTTCCAGCACTTCGGCCTGCTGCCGCACCGCACCGTCGTCGACAACGTCGCCTACGGGCTGGAGATCCAGGGCGTCGGCAAGTCCGAACGCCGCGAGCGGGCCGCCGAGATGGTCGACAAGGTCGGCCTGGCCGGCCTGGAGAAGCGCCGCCCCGGCCAGCTCTCCGGCGGCCAGCAGCAGCGCGTCGGCCTGGCCCGCGCGCTCGCCGTGGACCCCGAAGTCCTGCTGTTCGACGAGCCGTTCAGCGCGCTCGACCCGCTCATCCGGCGCGACATGCAGGAAGAGGTCGTCCGCCTGCACCGCGAGGAGGGGCGGACCATGGTCTTCATCACCCACGACCTCGCCGAGGCGCTGCGGATCGGCGACCGGATCGCCCTGATGCGCGACGGGCAGATCGTTCAGCTCGGCACGCCCGAGGAGATCGTCGGCTCGCCGGCCGACGACTACGTCCGCGACTTCGTCCGGGACGTCCCGCGCGAGCAGGTGCTGACCGTGCGCCGCGCGATGCGCCCGGCCGAGGACGGCGAGGCCGCCGACGGTCCCGCGCTCGCCCCCGACACCCTGATCGCCGACGCCATCGAGGCGGTCGCCCGCTCCGGCGGGCCCGCCCGGGTCGTCGACGGCGGCCGCTGCCTGGGCATCGTCGACAGCGCCTGCCTGCTGAACGTGGTGGCCCGGATCCCGCAGCCGCACCACGACGCCCCGGGGGAGGTGGCCGCCTGATGTACGCCGCCGCCCCCTACCGCGGCGCCGGCCGCGCCGTCGTTCCCCGCGCGCCCGCCGCGAGCCCCCGGGCCCGGCTGCGCGCCGCCCTGTTCCGCCAGTGGCGCCAGGCCCAGCGCGCCGCCGCGCTGAACGTGCCGGTCGGCACGGTGAAGCGAGGCCGCGCATGAGCGAGCGCAGCATGGGGGTCCCCCCGGCCGAAGGCTGGGGGAGAATCGTCAAAAGGTGTGTGCCGTGCGAATGCAGGGCCTCGCGAAGCGAGGTGTCGGCATGAGTACCGCCGCACCCCCCACCACTCCCGGCGCGCTCGGCGCCGGGAGGCTCAGTCCGATACAGGGCCTGCTGCGTCGCCGTGGCCTCGCCAAGCTCCTGCTGCTCGCCGTCGCCGCGGCGGTCCTGGTCCCGCTCGTCCGGTCCGCGTGGCCCGGCGCCTCCTGGCCCGGCGCGCTGACCGTGGACGTCTCAGGACCGCTCGACCACGCCAGCAACTGGATCATCGACAACCGCGACAGCCACTGGCTGTTCGTCTACGTCCTCGGCCACCTCAGCAACGCCGTGGTGCTCTCCGTCCGCGGTGTCTACCTGCTGCTGCTCGCGCTCGGCTGGACCGGTGTGACGGCCGGCGTGACGCTGCTGGCCTGGCGCGTCGCCGGCCTCCGCATCGCCGCCATCGCGCTGGTGTCCTTCCTGGTCAGCGGTGCCCTGGGGATGTGGGTCCCGACCATGCAGACGCTGGCGCTGATGATCGTGGCGGTCCTCGCCTCGGTCGTCGTCGGCGCGCTGCTCGGGCTCGCCGCCGGCCTCTCCCCGCGGCTGTTCAAGATCCTCCGCCCGGTCCTCGACACCATGCAGGTGCTCCCGGCCTTCGCCTACCTCCTGCCGGTCGTCATGATCTTCGGCATCGGCGTGCCGGCCGCGCTGCTGGCCACCGTGATCTACGCGGCGCCGCCGATGGCCCGGCTCACCGCGCTCGGGCTGCGCGGCGCGGACGCCGGCGTGCTGGAGGCGGTCTCCTCGCTCGGCGCCACCGGACGCCAGCGGCTGCTGACCGCCCGCCTCCCGCTGGCCCGCAAGGAACTCCTCCTCGGCGTCAACCAGACGATCATGATGGCGCTGTCCATGGCCGTGATCGCCTCGATGATCGGCGCCGCCGGCCTCGGTGACCGCGTCTACCAGGCGCTCGCCTCCGTCGACGTGGGCGCCGCGCTCGCCGCCGCCGTCCCGATCGTGCTGCTGGCCATCGTCATGGACCGCACCACCGCCGCGGCCGGCGAGAAGCTGGGCGCGACCCCGGCCGCCGCCGGCCCGCGGCTGCTGCGCGGCTGGCCCGCCTGGGCAGGGATCGCCGTGATCACCGCCGTGGCCGCGCTCGCCGGCCGGCTGGCCGGCGGAGCGATCTGGCCCGCCGGTGCCACGCTCGCCATCGCCCGCCCGGTCAACGAGGCCAAGGAGTGGATGGTCAACCACCTCTACTCCGGTGTCCCGGTCGTCGGCGGCACCGCCGACTGGGCCGCGCACTTCACCAACTGGGTGCTCAACCCGCTGCGCGACGGCCTGACCGCGCTGCCCTGGTACGGCGTGCTGCTCATCGTCGCCGCGCTGGCCTGGCTCATCGGCACCTGGCGCACGGCGCTCACCGCCGTCCTGGCGATGGCCGCCATCGGCGTCCTGGGCGTGTGGAAGCCGTCGATGGACACCCTCTCCCAGGTCCTCGCCGCCCTGGCGCTGACCCTGGTGGTGGGCCTCGGCGTCGGCATCCTCGCGGCCGGCAGCAAGCGCTTCGAGGCCGTGCTGCGGCCGGTCCTGGACGTCATGCAGACCATGCCGCAGTTCGTCTACCTGATCCCCGTCGTGGCGCTGTTCGCGGTGGGGCGCGCCCCGGCCGCCGCCGCTGCCGTGGTCTACGCGCTGCCGGCCGTCATCCGGATCACCACGCAGGGCCTGCGCCAGGTGGACCCCGGCGCCATGGAGTCCGCCCGCTCGTTGGGCGCCACCCGCTGGCAGACCCTCCTCCAGGTCCAACTCCCGCTCGCTCGGCCGGCGTTGCTGCTGGCCGTCAACCAGGGCGTGGTGCTCGTCCTCGCCGTCGTCATCATCGGCGGCCTGGTCGGCGGCGGTGCCCTCGGCTACGACGTGGTCACCGGCCTGGCCACCGGCAACCTCGCCATCGGCCTGGTCGCCGGCGTCGCCATCGTGTGCCTGGGCCTGATGCTCGACCGGGTCACCCAGCCCACGGAACGGCGCACGACCGGGAAGGGAGCCTGACCATGTCCCGCACACCGATACGCCCGCGCACCCTCGCCAAGGCGCTCGCGGCCACGGCCGCGACCGGCGCGCTGCTGGTCTCGCTCTCCGCCTGCGGCAAGGCCGACATGACCAAGCAGGCGTCGCCGTTCGCCGCCGCCAAGGGCTCGAAGTCCGTCACCCTGTCCGTCCAGACCTGGGTCGGCGCCCAGGCCAACGTGGCGGTGGCGAAGTACCTGCTCGAACACGAACTGGGCTACCACGTCGACACCGTCCAGGTGGACGAGATCCCCGCCTGGGACGCGCTCAGCCAGGGCCGGGTCGACGCGATCCTGGAGGACTGGGGCCACCCCGACCAGGAGAAGCGCTACGTCCAGGACAAGAAGACCATCACGGCGGGCGGCGGCAACGGCGTCACCGGCCACATCGGCTGGTGGGTCCCCAAGTACTGGGCCGACGCCCACCCCGACGTCCTCAACTGGAAGAACCTCAACAAGTACGCCGACCAACTCCGTACCTCGGAGAGCGGCGACAAGGGCCAGCTGATGGACGGCTCGCCGTCCTACGTCACCAACGACAAGGCGCTGGTGAAGAACCTCGGCCTGAACTACCAGGTCGTCTTCGCCGGCTCCGAGGCCGCCCAGATCACCCAGATCCAGCAGTTCGCCAAGCAGAAGAAGCCCTTCCTCACCTACTGGTACGAACCCCAGTGGCTCTTCAACCAGGTGCCGATGGTGGAGGTCAAACTCCCCGCGTACACCGACGCCTGCGCGGCGAAGGGCGCCAAGGACCCGGCGTCCGTCGACTGCGCGTACCCCACCACCCCCCTCCAGAAGTACTTCAACACCGACTTCGCCGAGAGCGGCAGCTCCGCGGCGCGGTTCCTGAAGAACTTCCGCTGGGACAAGAAGGACCAGAACGAGGTCTCCGAAATGATCGCCTCCAACGGCCTGCCGGCCGACGAGGCCGCCAAGAAGTGGGTGGACGAACACCCCGACGTGTGGAAGAGCTGGCTGCCGAACGCCCCGAAGAAGTAGCCACCGCACCACCACACCTCCACGCCGCCGGGCGGGACCGACATCGATCGGCCCCGCCCGGCGGCGTGCCCGCTCGCTCAGTCCTCCAGCAACTCGTTGACCAGGTCGACCGCCAGGTCCTGGGTCTGGTGGACGGGGAGGCCCTCGTCGAGGAACCAGTCGTCGGTGGCCTCGGGGTGGGGGCCGACCACGGCGACCTTGCCGGCGCCGCAGGGGGCGACGACGGCGGCGACGGTGCCGTTGGGGTAGGTGGCGAGGACGGTGGCGTCGGCGCCCTCGTCGAGGAGGAAGTGCGGGCCGTCCTGGAAGTAGACGGTGCGGGGGAGGCCGCGCCAGCGGGTCTCGACGACGGTGTCGCCGTCGTGGGTGATGGTGGCGCCGGGCGTGACGATGTACTGGTCGGTGTCGCCGGGGAGCAGGTCGAAGCCCGGGTCGTCGCCGGCCAGGTAGCCGCCCAGGCAGAAGCCCAGGTAGCGGCCGCCGCCCCGGACGTAGTCGCGGATCTCGTCGGCGTGCTTGCGCAGGCGGCGGTAGGCGGGGTCCAGGGAGCCGCCGCCGGGCTGGGCGTAGAGATGGGCGTGTGCCAGGGACGTGGCGGAGAGCGGGATGTCCTCGTGCGGGCCGATGTAGCGGACGTCGAGGTTCCAGGGGCCGGAGGACAGCAGCGAGGCGACCGCCTCGGAGCAGCCGGCGGGGCGGGCGGCCGGGCCGCGGTAGACCAGGGCCAGCCGGCGTCCGTCGGGTGTGGGCAGGGGCGGGGTCGGGGGTGCGCCGCCGCCGAGGAGCCGGCGGAGGGAGCCGAGGAAGCCGTTGGGGGGAGGCATGGGACTCACCGTGAGGGGCTGGTGGGGTGCGGGGTCGGGTCGGCGGGCGAGGGGGCGGCGGGCCGCAGGGCCAGGCCCTGGGCGGGGATGCCGTGCCATGCGGTGCCGGGGACGAGGTACTCGCCCTTCATGACCAGGGAGAGCGCGTCGAGCCAGACGCCTTCGCCGACGATGCCGTCGTAGAGCACGACCGCGCGGCTGCCGACGGTGGCGCCCGCCCGGACGGTGACCTTCGACATCTTCATCACCCGGTCCTCGAACAGGTGCGTCTGCAAGCTTACGCCGGGGCCGATCGCCGCGTCGTCGCCCACGTCGACCAGGTCGAACTCGGTGAGGAAGGTGGTGCCGAGCCATGTCCGGCGGCCGATCCGGGCGCCGAACAGGCGCAGCGCCGGCGGCAGGAACGGGGTGCCGGCGAGGGCGGCGAGGCCGGCCGGGACGGCCGCCGCCTCGTAGAGGCCGGTGACGAACTCGGTGCGGCGGACGAACCAGCTCCACAGGGGTTCGACGCGCGGCCGGTAGTGGCCCACGACCAGGAGTTTGAGCAGCGCGCAGGCGGCGATGACGGTCAGGCCGGACGCCATGAGCAGGAGCGGGGCCAGGAGGAGGGGGAGGGCCGGGGAGGGGCTGTGGGCGAGGGCGGCCAGGGCGAGGAGGAAGAGGAAGGCGGCGGTGCCCAGGAGGGACGCCGGCATGGTGGCGCGGAAGTACTCGATGGCCAGGCGGCGGCGGACCGCCTTGCGGGTGGGGCGGAAGGTCAGCTCCTCGGGGAAGGTGCCGCTGCTCTGGCGCTGCGGGAGGTGGATGGCGGGGGAGCCCAGCCAGAAGGTGCCGGCCGGCACCTCGTCCTCGGGGGGGACGGTGCCGACGCCGATCAGGGAGTTGGGCCCGGTCCGCGTCCCGGCCGGCAGGTAGGCGGCGTTGCCGACGAACGCGCGGCGGCCGACCTCGGTGCGGCGGCAGGCGACATGGCCGCCGGCGAACGCCGCGCCGCCGACCCCCGCCATGTCCGCGACGAAGCTGCCCTCGCCGAGGGTGAGCAGGTCCGGGTCGAGGTGGGCGGCGGTGGAGACCTCCGCGCCGGGGCCGATCCGGGCGCCCAGCAGCCGCAGCCAGGGGACGGTGTAGAGGGTGGCGTAAAGGGAGTTGGTGAAGGTGAGGCTGAATTCCAGCAGCTTGTCGGAGAGCCACTTGCGCACGCCGAGGCCGGAGCGGACCGGGTGGACGCCGACCGGGGTGCGGCGCAGCACCAGATGCTTGGCGCCGGCGATCGCGGCGCACACGGAGAGGACGTAGAGGGGGGCCGCCAGGGTCAGGGCGACCAGGACGGTGGGCCCGCTGCCCCAGGCCAGCCAGGTGCACCACATCAGTGCCGCGCTCGGGACCACGACGGCCAGCGCGAGGAATTCGAGGAGGACGACGCCCAGTGCCGCGGCGGCCAGATGCCGTGCCCGCCCGCGCTCCGTCGGGCCGCCGGCGCGCAGCATGTCCTCGATGTGCGGGGCCAGTGCGGCCACCGGGGAGGGCGGGGAGCCGGCCCAGCGGGCGCCGGGCGGCACCGCCTGGCCCTGGCCGATCACCGACTGCTCGCCGAGTCCGGCGCCGGCCGCCATGCGGGCGCCCGGCTCCAGCACCGCATGGGCTCCCACGTAGGCGCGGGGGCCGATGTCTATCGGGGCGACGGTCACCCAGCCGTCCGCGACCCGCCAGGCGCGCAGGGTGGCGCCGTAGCCGACCGAGGTGTCCGCGCCGATCCGGACCAGGGACGGCAGCGGCACGACGCCGGTGGCGATGGTCGTCCGCGGCCCGATCCGGGCGCCCAGCAGCCGCAGGTAGCGGCCCATCAGGGGGGAGCCGCCGAGCGTGGGGAGCGGGCTGGCGGCCAGGAGGAGGGTGAGCGTCCACAGGCGGAGGTAGGTCGCGCCCCACAACGGGTAGCGGCCCGGCCGGATCCCGGCGGCCAGCGGGCGGGCGAGGACCACCGGCAGCAGCCAGCGGATGCCGAAGTAGCCGACCAGCACGGCCAGTACGGGCCGCACCGGGACCGGGGCCCGGCTGGTGAACGTGCCGTCCTGCCAGCTGAAGACGGTGGCGAGCGGCAGGGTGAGGACGAAGAGCTGGACGTAGAGCACCACGGCCTGGACCAGGCCCGCGGCGGTCACCCGGGCACCGCTGTGCCGCAGCGGACGGGGGCGGACCGGCAGCGGGCCGGCGGGGGCGGCGCCGGTGCCGTCGCGCGCCGCCGCGCCGCCGCCCACGGCCTCCGTGGCGCCGGGAGCGCCCAGTCGGGCCGCCAGGCCCCGGACCGTCGGGTGGGCGTAGACGTCGCGCAGGGTGGCGCCGGTGTCGCCGCCGATGCCGCGGCTGCGGAGCAGCGAGACGACCTGGGCGGCGAGCAGCGAGTGCCCGCCGAGATCGCCGAAGAAGTCCGCGTCGGTGGACAGCGCGTCCGGTCCCATGCCGAACACCTCGGCCCACACGTCCCGTACCCGGCTCTCCGTCTCGTCCCGCGGCGGCACCACCGGCCGGCCGCCGCTGCCCAGCCTGCGGCCGGTGGGCGCGGGCAGCCGTCTGCGGTCCACCTTGCCGCTGGGCATCGCCGGCAACCGGGGGAGGATGTCCAGAAAGGGCGGCACCATGTAGGCCGGCAGCCGGTGCCGCAGGCGCTGGTGCAGCCGGGCCACCAGCGCGTCCCCGTCCGCCGTGCCCGCCTGCCCGCCGCGGTCCGGCGCCGGCACCACGTAGGCGGACAACTCCCGGCCCTCGCCCTCGCCGTTCCGGTTCGGCAGCGCCACCAGCGCGGTGGCCGCCTCGGCCACCCCGGGGTCCTCCAGCAGCACGTTGTCGATCTCGCCGAGGTCCACCCGGTAGCCCCGGACCTTCACCTCGTCGTCGGCCCGCCCCAGGAACTCGATCTCCCCGTCCGCGGTGATCCGGCCGAGGTCGCCGGTGCGGTAGAGCCGGCCGCCGCGGGGCGCCAGCGGGTGCACGATGAAGCGCTCCGCGGTCAGGTCCGGGCGTCCCACATAGCCGCGGGCGAGGCCGGGGCCGCCCACGCAGATCTCGCCGACCGCCCCGTCCGGGACCCGCCGCAGCAGGTCGTCGAGGAGCACCACCGTGTACGTGGGCAGCGGCCGGCCGATGGTGACCGGCCGGCCCGGCCGGAGTTCGCCGACGGTGGCGGTGACGGTGATCTCGGTCGGCCCGTAGGTGTTCAGGATCCGCCGGCCCGGCCGGCTCCACCGCTCGACGAGCCGGGCCGGGCATGCCTCGCCGCCCACCACGATGCTGCGCACCGCCGGCAGGTCCCGGGGGATCGTGGCCAGCAGCGTCGGCACGCAGTAGAAGACCGTGACGCCGGATTCCTCCAGGAGGTCGGCGAGTTCGGTGCCCAGCCGCGCCGATCCGGTGCCGGGGGGCCCCGCGACGACGGTCCCGCCGACCGTCCACGTGGGCCAGATCTCCTCGACGGAGAAGTCGAAGGAGAGCGTCATGCCCTGGTAGACCCGGTCGTCCGGGCGCACGTCGTAGACGGCGGGGACGACGGCGAGGAAGTTGCAGATGCTGGAGTGGGCGATGGCCACGCCCTTGGGCCGGCCGCTGGAGCCCGAGGTGTACATGATGTACGCGAGCGGGTCGGTGGGGTCGTCGGCCTCCCGGCCCGGGGGCCCCGCCGGGGCGGTGCGCCGCGCCGGGGCCGGCAGCGGCCGGGTGGCCGGGGCGGCGGCCAGCTCCGCCGCCGCCGCGTCCAGCGCCACCACCCGCGCCCGCAGGCCGTCCACCGTCGCCGCCAGCGCCGCCACCGTCAGCACCGCGTCCACCTCGGCGTCCGTCACGATGAAGGCGACCCGCTCGGCGGGCGCCGCCGGGTCGATCGGGACGAACGTCCCGCCCGCCTTGCCCACGGCCAGCAGCGCGGCGTACATGTCCACCGACCGCGGCACCAGGATCGCGACCCGGGACCCCTCGCCGATGCCCCGTGCCCGCAGGTGGTGGGCGAGCCGGTTGGCGCGGGCGTCGAGTTCGGCGTAGGTGTGCACGTGCGGCCCGCATTCCAGCGCCGTCGCCGACGGCATGCGGTCACAGGTGGCTTCGAAGAGGCGGTGCAGCCGCGCCGCGACCCGCCTGGTCGTGGTCATGACTCCATCGCATCGCCGATCATCCGTGATCGCATGTCCGGTCCCGCGACGGCCCGGCCGACCTGCTCGTCCGGGGCGAACCGCGGGCCGGGCGGGGCCCGTCAGCCGCGACACCAGCGGTCACCCGATCGTATGGCCGCGGTCACGCCGGGCCACCACGCACGCCTTCGCGCTCCAGGCTGGGAGGCGCCCCCACCCCACCCGGGGCCCGTCCCCGACCGAGCCGGGGACCCGCCCCGGCCCACGGAAGGCCCGGCCCGTCATGCCCCTGCCGCCGCCGCACTGCCCGACGCCCGACTGCGACGACCACCTGTGGAAGGACACCACCACCACCGAGTTCCACTGGGACAACTGGCGCTGGCGTTGCCACCGTTGCGACAAGAAGTGGTACCCGACCCGCGAGCAGATCGAGGAGTACCGGCACGCGGTCGGGGCGGGCCGCCGGGATCCCCGGGTGGCGGCCAGGCCCTAGTCAGGGCCCGTCCGAGGGCTCCTGGCCGGGGCCGCGGCCGTCAGGCGGGCTGCCCCGGCCACGGCACCTCGATGTCGACCGGCGCGCCGTAGTCGACGCCGGGGACCGCGAAGCCGTAGAGGCGGTGCACCTCGCCGTGGAACCAGCCCAGGTCGGCGAGGTGCGCGATGTCCTCCGTCGTGGCCGCCTGCCAGCGCTCGGCGACCGCGGCCTGGATCTCCGGGTCCAACTCCCAGGTGTCCAGGCGGATCCGGCCCTCCTCGTCCAGGTCGAGCGGGCGGACCCCGGTGAGCTGGTCCCACAGGGCGCTCAGCTGCGCGGTCGGCGGCACCATCCGCTCGTCGAGGACGCCGCGCAGCAGCCCGACGTAGAGCGCGATGCCGGGGATGGCGGTGGAGGACTGGGTGACCGCGGCGCCGTTGACGGAGGTCACCGCGCGCCCGCCGACCAGCTCGGACAGCCGCTTGTCGAGGGCGCGCGCGGTGCCCTCCAGGTGCGCCTTGGCGGCGCCGATGGTGCCCTTGCGGTAGATCGCCTCGGTCAGCGTCGAGCCGATGTAGGAGAGCGCCGCGGTGGCGAAGCCGTCGGCGAGCAGACCGCGGCCGGCCAGGTGGTCGATCCAGCGCTCCCAGTCGGCGCCGCCCATGACCGCCACGGTCTGCGCGATGTCCTCCTCGGCGGCCGGCGCGGTCTCCACCTCCTTGACCTCGGGCGCCCCCTCGTCGTCGAAGACCAGGGTCTTGGTGCGGGACGACGTGCCGATCGGCTGGAGGACCGAGGCATGCACGGTGCCGGTCTCGGGGTCGGTGCGCCGCGGCGCGGCCACCGAGTAGATCAGGTAGTCCAGCTTGCCGCCGAACCGCTCCACCAGCAGGTCGGCGACCTGCTCCTTCATCGCGTCGGAGAACGCGTCCCCGTTGAGGAAGACCATGTCCCGCCCGGCCTCGCGGGCCAGCTCGGCGGTCGCGGCGGTGCGGTACCAGCCGGCGGTGGCGGTGCGTCGGGCGGTGGCCGGCTTCTCGAAGCAGACGCCGATGCCGCGGATCCCGGCGCGCTTGAGACCGGCCAAGGTGGCGGCCAGCCCGTAACCGGCGGACGAGCCGATGACGAGGGCCACCGGGCCGTCGGCCGACGGCGGTGCGGCCGGGGCGTCCACGGCCTCCCACATGTCGGAGACCAGCTGTCGGCACCCGGCGGGGTGGGAGTCGAGGAAGAGGAACCCGCGGCTGCGGGGACGGTCGATGACGCGCTCGGTCACGTGAGGGTCCTTGGGACGGTTCGGACAGGACACCACTGATTGTCCCGATCTTTTCGCGGTCGCCTCCCCCGCCCCCGTCCGGCGCGGCGGACCGGCATAGTAGGGCGCGGCCCCTGCAGGGGCATGACAGTCACCACGGCGCACCAGCCGGTGTCGGCCGCCAGCCGTCCCGTGCCGCGCCCGCACGCCCGTACGCACCAGGGGGGAACCGCACCGTGCCGTCCACACCACCCGTCCCGCCCATCCCGTCCACACCATCGGCCTCGCAGGAGTGCCGCCGGCCGGCCGCGGGGGCGGTCCGGGCCCGTTCCCGTCGCCGGACCGGGCTGGCCGCCGCGGCGGCCGCAGTGCTGCTCGCCGTCGCCGCGACCGCCTGCGGTCCCGACGGCAACGCCGCGTCCGGGGCCGGGAGTTCGGCCGCCGGGGAGCAGAAGGCCGGCGGCCCGCGGCTGCCCGACGGGGCGCCGACCAGCCTCGACGACCTCAAGAAGTGGCAGGACGGCGGCTGGAAGAACTGGGAGAAATGGGCCCATAAGGCCCAGGACTTCGCCAACCCGATCATCAAGGATCACTGGAAGGCCGACCGGATGGCGCAGGCCCAGGCCGCGCCGGACGTCGGCGTGCGGGCCTCCGAGGCGGTCGGCGGCAGCGGCGCCACCGACCCCGAACCCCGCCCGGTCAACGCCGAAGAGGTGGCCCGCCCCTACCACCGCAACATGGCCCCGGTCGGGAAGATCTTCTTCGACAGCCCCAAGGGCCCGATGGTCTGCTCCGGCACCATCGTCGAGGACCCGGCGCACCCGGGGAAGTCCAACCTCGTGTGGACCGCGGGCCACTGCGTCCACTCCGGCCGGCAGGGCGGCTGGATGCGCAACATCGTCTTCGTGCCGTCGTACAACGACCACGGCGTGCCGATGAGCCAGGTCGGCACCGCCCCCACCGACCAGGTCACCCCGTACGGCCGCTTCTGGGCCGACTGGATCACGACCTCCGGCGAGTGGATAGACATGGGCAGCTCCTCGTCCGGCAACGGCGGCTCCGCCTACGACTTCGCGGTGCTGCACGTCCGGCCGGAGAACGGCGGCGGCAAGTCCCTCCAGGAGACCGTCGGCGCCGCGGCCCAGGTGTGGTTCAACGCCCCGCACGCCGACGGCATCAGCTCCGTCAAGGCGTTCGGCTACCCGGCCGCGCCGCCCTACGACGGCGCCCGGATGATGGCGTGCCTCGACCGCCCCGGCCGCCTCACCATGCAGCAGGGCACGCCCGCCATGGACCGGATCGGCTGCACCATGACCGGCGGCACGTCCGGCGGCGGCTGGTTCGTCGGCCGCGGCGGCAAGCTCACGCTGATCTCCAACACCTCGATCAGCTCCAACGCCCACACCTGGCTGGCCGGCCCGTACCTGGGCCCGGAGGCGCAACGCGTCTTCAACACGATCAGCGCGAAGTTCGCGGGGCAGTAGAAGCCGCCCGGCCCCGACCGCAACGCACCGCCCCCGGCCCGCAGTTGAGCGGGTACCGGGGGCCTGTCGTGCGGCGGCCCGCCCCGTCCCCGTCAGCCCTTGGCGGCTGTCCCGGCCGCCGCCTCGCGGCGCAGGGCGCGGACGCCCCGGAACCCGATCACGCCGATTGCCGTCCCCAGAAGAAAGGACACCACGGCGAGCAGCAGGTGGACCCAGAAGTACGCGGTCGGATCGCCGGCCGAGTCGAAGGCAAGACCGCTGGCATCCTTGATCAAATTTTTGACGAAAGTGAACCAGATGCACCAGCTCCACACCCCGAAGGCGAGCAGGAACCAGGACACGGGGCGAGAGAGCTTCATGGGTTCCAGTATGGGCGGCGGCTCCATCCGGCCGTTCGGAGGGGCACTCTTCCGTGGGGCGCGTTCTAAGAGGCGGTCGCAGACGGGTACGTTCACGGACGTGCCGACGACCAAGAGTGCCTCCGCGTCCCCCTCCGCCGTTCGTACCGTCGCCGCGTTGGCGTCCTCCGCGCTGCTGGTGTCGCCCCTGCTGGCCGGCACCGCGCACGCCGCCCCCGCGGACGGGGGGCAGCCGCCCAAGGCCCCCGTGCCGCCCGCGAAGATGTCACAGGTCGGCGGCGAGCGGCTGGGCCAGCCCGGTGTCCAGGTGCAGCTCAAGGCGGGCGCGCCCGCGCTCCCCAAGGAGCTCACCGCCCGCTCGTGGATCATCTCCGACGCCGAGTCCGGCGAGGTGCTGGCCGCGAAGAATCCGCACTGGCAGCTGGCGCCGGCCAGCACGCTGAAGATGCTGTTCGCCGACACCGTGCTGCCGAAGTTCCCCAAGACCCAGACGTACAAGGTCAAGCCGGCCGACCTGGCCGGTATGGGCACCGGCAGCAGCCTGGTCGGGATAAAGGAGAACCTCACGTACACCGTGCACGACCTGTGGCTGGGGGTCTTCCTGCGGTCCGGGAACGACGCGGTGCACACGCTCTCGGCGATGAACGGCGGCACCGAGGCCACCGTCAAGGAGATGCAGAAGCGGGCGGTGGAGCTGAACGCCACCGACACGCACGTGATCACACCGGACGGCTACGACGCACCGGGGCAGGTGTCCAGCGCCTACGACCTGAGCCTGTTCGCCCGGGCCGGGCTCAAGAACCCGGACTTCCGGGAGTACTGCTCCACGGCGAGCGCGCAGTTCCCGGGCGACATGGGCAAGGACGGCAAGCGGGCGACCTTCGGCATCCAGAACACCAACCGCCTGCTCAGCGGCGACTTCGACATCAAGCCGTACCCGGGCATCGCGGGCGTGAAGAACGGCTCCACGACCAACGCCGGGTCCACGTTCACCGGGGTCGCCCAGCACGGTGACCGCAAGCTGCTGGTCACCGTCATGAACCCGGAGAAGAAGCAGCACAACGAGGCGTACCGGGAGGCCGCCAAGCTCTTCGACTGGGGCTTCGCCGCGGACGGCAAGGTGGACCCGGTCGGCAGCCTCGTCGACCCCAAGGGCGCGGGCAACGGCACCGGCGGCGCCAAGGACGGCGACAAGGAGACCCAGGCCGCGCTGGACTCCGCCGGCGGCTGGGGCGGACCGTGGACGGCCGCCGGCATCGGCGGCGCGGTGGTGGTCCTGCTGGGCGCGGTGGTGTTCTTCGCCCGCCGGCGGCGGGCGCTGCCGGCCGGCGAGCGGGGGCGTCGGGGCGCCGGCGGGGGCCGGCGGAAGAAGTGACCGCGCGGGACTGAGACCGGGGGCCGGGCCCGCCGGCCGCCGGCCGGGAGGCGGCGGCCGGCACCCGGCACGGCCGGCACGTCCCCGCGCCGGTCACCTCCCCGCGGGCGTCACGTCCCGGTGGCCGCCGCCGGCTCCGTCCCCGCCTCCGGCCCCACCCGATGGGTGGCCGTCCAGGACGCGCAGAAGACCAGCAGCTTCGCGGTGAAGTTGATCCACAGCAGCAGCGCGACCGGGGTGCCGAACGCGCCGTACATGTTGCGTGCGGCGACGCCCCGCAGATAGCCGCTGAGCAGCAGCTTCAGCACCTCGAAGCCGATCGCGCCGATCAGCGAGGCGACGACCAGAGCGCGCCGCGGCGGATGGGCGCCGGCGAGCTTGGTCAGGATGTAGGCCAGCATCAGGAAGTCGGCGAGCACCGCGGTGCAGAACCCGGCGACGGTGAGCAGGATGCTGACCGCGCCGCCCTGGGGCAGGCCGATCGCCGCCACCGCCCGGTCGACCGCCGCGGAGGCGAACGCCGAGGAGCCCAGGGAGACCAGCGCCACCCCGCCGAGGCCGAGCAGCAGCACGCCGTCGCGGACCTTGCCGAACAGAAAGTTGACGTCCTCGGCGGGCGCCTCCCACACGGCCCGCAGGCAGTCGCGCAGGGACTGCACCCAGCCGATGCCGGTGAACAGCAGCACGGCACCGGCGATCAGGCCGACCGTGCCGGCGTTCTCCACCAGCGCGGCGAGGTCGAGCTGAGCGGCGATGCCGGGGACCTGCTCGGAGAGCTTGTCCTCCAGGTTGTGCAGCCGGTCCTTGCCGATGGTGGCGGCGACGATCGCGGCCCCGACGGTCAGCAGCGGGAACAGCGCGATGAAGCTGGTGAAGGTGATGGCCGCGGCCAGCCGGGTCCAGTGGACCCGCTGTATCCGTTCGTAGCTGCGCCACAGGTGGGTGGCGAGCACCCGGCGGACGACCGGGACGAGCGGCGGGCCGACGAGCGGCAGCCGGGAGACCCGCTTCAGCATCCCGCCATCGGCGCCGGGGCGCTCCTCCGCGGGGTCCTTCTCCGCGGGGCCCTTCTCCGCGGGGTCGTCGTCCGTGGAGCGCTTGTCCGTGGGGCCGTCGTCCGCGGGCGTGCCCCCGTCTTCGCCGTTCCCCCGCATGCCCCGTCCGCCAGTCATCCCCGTACCGCCCTCCCGCGCCGACCGCTCCGGCTGATCCGGAACACTAGCCTCCGGCCACCCCGGAGTGCGGCTGCCACCCGGAGCACCGGGCAGGTGCGCGCGGCGGGCCCGACGCGGCGACGCCTCAGGAGGAGGACGCGGCGGGCGGCCGGGACAGCTCGGCGGACTCCGCGGCCTGCCGGGGCAGCGTCACCGACCCGCCGCCGGACCCGAACGGGTACTCCCGCTCCAGCCGCCAGACCTCGTCGTCGCCCTTCTCGTAGAGCGCGAAGCCGCCGATCGTCCAGGCTGCCGAGTAGTCCGCGAGCTCCGTCTGGGCGCGGTCCATGGCCGCCTCGTCGATGGCGTGCGCGACCGTCACGTGCGGGTGGTACGGGAACTGCAGCTCACGGGCGCACGGCCCGGACGCGGCGCGGACCCGCTCCTGGAGGACGGCGCAGCCGCGGGCGCCCTCGACGACCTTGACGAAGACCACCGGCGAGAGCGGGCGGAAGGTGCCGGTGCCCTCCAGCCGCAGCGGGAACGGCCGGCAGACGGCGGCGACCGTGGCGAGGTGCCGCTCGATGCCGGGCAGCGCGTCGGCGTCCACCTCGGTCGGTGGGAGGAGGGTGATGTGCGTGGGGATGCCGCGGGCGGCCGGGTCGCCGAAGTCCTCGCGCTTCCGTTGGAGGAAGCTGCCGTGCGGCTCCGGGACCGCGAGCGAAACGCCGAGCGTGACGGTCCCCACTGCGTTCTCCCTCCTGACGTGTGCATGCGCGCCGCGTGGGCGCGCACCCTTCCCAGTGTGCCGGGGACGGACCCGAAGGCGCGTCCCCGGCCGTCCCCGGACGGTCAGCCCTTGGCCGGCAGGAACCCGATCCGGTCGTACGTGGCGGCCAGCGTCTCGGCCGCCACCGCACGGGCCTTCTCGGCGCCCTTGGCCAGGATCGTGTCCAGCGTCTCCGGGTCGTCGAGGTATTCCTGCGTACGGGTCCGGAACGGTGTGACGAAGTCGACCATCGTCTCGGCCAGGTCCGTCTTCAGCGCGCCGTACATCTTGCCCTCGTAGGAGCGCTCCAGCGAGGGGATGTCCTCGCCGGTGAGGGTGGACAGGATGGTGAGGAGGTTGCTGACGCCGGGCTTGGCCTCCCGGTCGAAGCGGATCACCGTGTCGGTGTCCGTCACGGCGCTCTTGATCTTCTTCGCGGTGACCTTGGGGTCGTCGAGGAGGTCGATGATGCCCTTCGGCGAGGACGCCGACTTGCTCATCTTGATCGACGGGTCCTGAAGATCGAAGATCTTCGCCGTCTCCTTGACGATGTACGGGTTCGGGACCGTGAAGGTGTCGCCGAAGCGGGTGTTGAAGCGGTCCGCGAGGTCGCGGGTGAGCTCCAGGTGCTGGCGCTGGTCCTCGCCGACCGGGACCTGGTCGGCCTGGTACAGCAGGATGTCGGCGACCATCAGGACGGGGTAGGTGAACAGGCCGACCGTCGTCCGGTCCGTGCCCTGCTTCGCCGACTTGTCCTTGAACTGCGTCATCCGGGACGCCTCACCGAAGCCGGTGACGCAGTTCATCACCCAGGCGAGCTGGGCGTGCTCGGGGACGTGGCTCTGCACGAAGAGCGTGCAGCGCTCCGGGTCGAGACCGGCGGCCAGCAGCTGGGCCGCGGCGATCCGGGTGTTGCGGCGGAGCTCGGCGGGGTCCTGCGGAACGGTGATCGCGTGCAGGTCGACCACCATGTAGAACGCGTCGTGGGACTCCTGGAGCGCCACCCACTGGCGCACCGCACCGAGGTAGTTGCCGAGGTGGAAGGAGCCGGCGGTGGGCTGGATTCCGGAGAGCACACGAGGCGGACGCGGCATGGCGGAGCCATTCCCCTTGGGGTGGTGGTGGGTGGCGGACGGGCGATCGAGAGCCATGGCAAGCATTGTCTCAGGTCCGCCGGGGGCCCGGGCGTGGAGGCCCGCAGGGGGTGGCCGAACACATCCCGTAGGGGACGCAGGCGCCCCCTACGGGGCCACAACGTGGGGGTGGTGAGGGGTATTCCCGGTGCTCCCGTGCTCCGGGTGCTCCGGGTGCTCGCGGGGCTCCGGGGGTCAGCCGCCCAGGGGCAGGCCCGGGGCCGGATGGGCGGCCATCAGGTCCGCCACCTCCTTGCGGATCGTCGCCAGCGCCTCCTCGTCGGCGCCGGCCGCGGCCCGCACGCCGCGGTCGATCCACTCCGCGACCTTCGGCATGTCCGCCGTCCCCAGCCCGCGCGAGGTCAGCGACGGGGTGCCGATCCGGATCCCGGACGGGTCGAACGGCTTGCGCGGGTCGAACGGCACGGTGTTGTAGTTCACCACGATCCCGGCCCGGTCCAGGGCCTTGGCGGCGACCTTGCCGGGCACCTCCTTCGACGTCAGGTCGATCAGCACCAGGTGGTTGTCGGTGCCGCCGGAGACCAGGTCGAAGCCGCGCGCCAGCAGCGCCTCGGCGAGCGCCTTGGCGTTGGCGACGACGGCGTGCGCGTACTCCCGGAAGGACGGCGCGGACGCCTCGCGCAGCGCCACCGCGATGGCGGCCGTGGTGTGGTTGTGCGGCCCGCCCTGCAGGCCCGGGAAGACCGCCTTGTCGATCGCCTTGGCGTGGGTGGCGCGGGACATCAGCATCGCGCCGCGCGGGCCGCGCAGCGTCTTGTGGGTGGTGGTCGCCACGACGTCGGCGTGCGGCACGGGGGAGGGGTGCGCGCCGCCCGCCACCAGACCGGCGATGTGCGCGATGTCCGCGACGAGCACCGCGTCGACCTCCCGCGCGATCGCGCCGAAGGCGGCGAAGTCGATGGTCCGCGGAACGGCCGTGCCGCCACAGAAGATGATCTTCGGGCGCTCCTTCAGGGCCAGGTCGCGCACCTGGTCGAAGTCGATCCGCCCGGTGTCGGCCCGTACGCCGTACCGCACCCCGTTGAACCACGTCCCGGTCGCCGAGACGCCCCAGCCGTGCGTGAGGTGCCCGCCCATCGGCAGCGACATGCCCAGCACCGTGTCGCCGGGGGAGGCGAAGGCGAGGTACACGGCGAGGTTCGCGGGCGAGCCGGAGTACGGCTGGACGTTGGCGTGCTCGACGCCGAAGAGGGCCTTGGCGCGCTCGACGGCCAGCGTCTCCACGAGGTCGATGTTCTGCTGGCCCTCGTAGTAGCGGCGGCCCGGGTAGCCCTCGCTGTACTTGTTCTGCAGGACCGTTCCGGTGGCCTCCAGCACGGCCGCGGAGACGTAGTTCTCACTGGGGATCAGCCGCAGGGTGTCGGCCTGGAGCCGCTCCTCGGCGTCGACCAGCGCGGCGAGTTCGGGGTCGGTGGCGTGCAGGGCGGGATGGGTGGCGGGATGGGCCGTCATGGCGTCCTCCGGGGCGATCGATCGGTGGTCGGTCGTGGTCCCGGGGTACCCAGGCGGGCGGCACCTCGTAGGCGTGTGGCCGCGCACCGCTCCCTCGGGGTCCGTTCCCCGTACGCCAGTCGCGGCTGCGCACCGGAAGTCTAGGGCCTGTCCGCGACGTCCCGCCCGCTGTGCGGCGCGCCCCGGCCGACGCCGCGAACTGCCCCGGCACGCGCCCCCGCCGCACCGGGCGGAGGGCCGGCCGGGGGACCGGCGCATGGTCTGCGGGCGCTTGCCCCCGGGCCCGACAATGGAAGGGAAGGGACGGGGGAGGCCGCAGGAGCAACGAGAGGCCGGAGAGCACGACGGCGGGGCCGGCCCCCGCCGATACGGTCGGGCCCGCCGGTCCGGCCCACCGGACGGAGTCAGCCGTGACATCCACGGAAGCGTTCATCGCCGCCGCCGAGGCCCACAGCGCGCACAACTACCAGCCGCTCCCCGTCGTCGTGGCCACCGCCGAGGGCGCCTGGATGACCGACGTCACCGGCCGCCGCTACCTGGACCTGCTCGCCGGGTACTCCGCGCTCAACTTCGGCCACGGCAACCGCCGCCTGCTGGACGCCGCGCGCGCCCAGCTGGAGCGGGTCACGCTCACCTCCCGCGCCTTCCACCACGACCGTTTCGCCGACTTCTGCACCCAGCTCGCCGACCTGTGCGGGATGGAACTCGTCCTGCCGATGAACACCGGCACGGAGGCGGTGGAGACCGCCGTCAAGACGGCCCGCAAGTGGGGCTACAAGGTCAAGGGCGTCCCCGACGGCCGGGCCCGGATCGTCGTCGCGGAGAACAACTTCCACGGCCGGTCCACCACCGTCGTCTCCTTCTCCACCGACCCCGAGGCCCGCGCCGACTTCGGCCCGTACACCCCCGGCTTCACCGTCGTCCCCTACGGCGACCTGGCCGCCCTGGACGCGGCCGTCGACGCGGACACCGTCGCCGTGCTGCTGGAGCCGATCCAGGGCGAGGCCGGCGTCGTGGTGCCGCCGCGCGGCTACCTGGCCGGCGTGCGCGAGCTGACCCGGGCCCGGAACGTGCTCTTCGTCGCCGACGAGATCCAGTCCGGGCTCGGCCGCACCGGGACCACCTTCGCCTGCGAACACGAGGGCGTGGTGCCCGACGTGTACGTGCTGGGCAAGGCGCTGGGCGGCGGGGTGGTGCCGGTGTCCGCCGTGGTGTCCTCCCGCGAGGTGCTGGGGGTCTTCCGGCCCGGCGAGCACGGCTCGACGTTCGGCGGCAACCCGTTGGCCTGCGCGGTCGGGCTGGAGGTGATCGCGCTGCTGCGCACCGGCGAGTACCAGCGGCGGGCCGCCGAACTCGGCGACCACCTGCACCGCGCGCTGGCGCCGCTGGTGGGCGGCGGCGCGGTGGACGCGGTCCGCGGCCGGGGCCTGTGGGCCGGCATCGACGTCCACCCCTCCCGCGGAGACGGCCGGGCCGTGGCCGAACGGCTGCTGGCCCGCGGCGTCCTGGTCAAGGAGACCCACGGCGCGACGATCCGGATCGCCCCGCCGCTGGTCATCAGCGAGGAGGACCTCGACTGGGGCCTGGCCCGACTCCGCGAGGTGCTGGGCGTCTAGGGCCTGTCCGGCGTGCGGGTGGAGCATGCGCGCCGGGCACCCGGTCGGGTGCCCCCTGCCCCCGTGGCCCGGTGGCCCCGTACAGTCGGGCCATGTTGCTCGGGATGATCTGTGCACTGGCCTCCGCCGTGTGCTTCGGCACCGCGTCCGTGTTCCAGGCCGTGGCGGCCCGGGACACCCCGACCGGCACCGGGTCCGGCGTCGACGCCCGGCTGCTGCTGCGGGTGCTGACGCAGTGGCGGTATCTGCTCGGACTGGCGCTGGACGGGCTGGGGTTCCTGCTGGAGCTGGTGGCGCTGCGGACGCTGCCGATCTACACGGTCGGCGCGGCGCTGGCGGCGACCCTGGCGGTGACCGCGGTGGTCGCCGCGCCGGTCCTGGGCGTCCGCCTCCGGCGTGCGGAGTGGGGCGCGGTCGCGGTGGTCTGCGGCGGCCTGGCCCTGCTGGCGCTGTCGTCCGGCGCCGAGGGGCACCGCGCCGGCACCCCCGCGCTGCGGATCGGGGTGCTGGTCTGCGCGCTCGCCCTGCTGGCCGGCGGCGCCCTGGCCGGCCGTCTCCCGGACCGGGCCCGCGCCGCCGTGCTCGGCCTCGGCGCGGGCTTCGGCTTCGGTGTCGTCGAGGTGGCGGTGCGGCTCATCGACGGCTTCGGGCCGGCCGACCTGCTCACCAATCCCGCCAGCTACGCGCTGCTGATCGGCGGGGCCGCGGCCTTCCTGCTGCTGACCGCCGCCCTGCAGCGCGGCGCGGTCACCACCGCCACCGCCGGCATGGTGATCGGCGAGACGCTCGGCCCGGCCGTGGTCGGCGTCGCCTGGCTCGGCGACCGCACCCGCGAGGGGCTGGCCCCGCTGGCCGTCGCCGGTTTCGCGCTGGCCGTCGCGGGGGCGCTGGCCCTGGCCCGGTTCGGCGAGGCGCCGGCCGCGCACCCCGCCGAGCCGGTGGCCGAACCCGGTCCCGCCCCGTTGGCCGCGGAACGCCCCTGAGCGGGCCCGGTCAGTCGCCCGGCGGCAGCGCCCGCAGCAGGGCGTCCAGGATGGTCGCGAAGGAGTGCTCCGGCGGGCGGCCGTAGGGGATGACCAGCGCGTCCCGGGCGACCGCGGGGCCCGCCGGGTCGGTGAACTGCGCCAGCCCCTGCACCGCCAGCCCCTGCCACAGCGCGGCCCGGGTGATGGACTGCTCGGTCCCGGCGGGGAGTTCCAGCACGGCGTGCAGCCCGGCGGCGATCCCCGAGACGTGCACATGCGGGGCGCGCTCGGCCAGCGCGGCCACCAGCTGGTCGCGCCGCCGCCGGTAGCGCAGCCGCATCCCGCGGACGTGCCGGTCGTACGCCCCCGAGGACATGAACTCGGCCAGGGTGAGCTGGTCCAGCGACCCGGACTGCCACTCGCCGGTCGACTTGATCTCCAGCACCCGGTCGATCAGCCGGTCCGGCACCACCATCCAGGCCAGCCGCAGCGCCGGGGCGAGGCTCTTGCTCGCGGTGCCCAGATAGACGACGTGGTCGGGGTCGAGCCCCTGGAGGGCGCCGACCGGCTGCCGGTCGTAGCGGAACTCGCCGTCGTAGTCGTCCTCCAGGACGTAACCACCTCTGGAACGGGCCCAGTTGACCGCGGCGGCCCGCCGGTCCGGGTGCAGCGGGACGCCGGTGGGGAACTGGTGCGCGGGGGTGAGCAGGGCCGCCCGCAGGTGGTCCAGGTCGGCCAGTCGGCCGGTGTCCGCGCCGTGGGCGTCGACCGGGAGCGGGACGGTGCCGAGCCCGGCGCGGGTGATGACGTCGCGGTGGAAGGGCAGTCCGTAGGACTCGGTGGCGACCCGGCCGGGCGTGCCGCCGCGCGGCTTCAGCGCCCGGCACAGCAGCCCCAACCCCTGCATGAACCCCGCGCAGATCACGATCCGGTCCGGATCGGTGCGGACGCCGCGGACCCGGGCGAGGTAGTCGGCGAGCACCGCGCGCAGTTCGGGGCGGCCGGCCGCGGTGCCGTATCCGAACGCCTCGTTGGGCGCGGCGGTCAGCGCCCGGCGGGCCGCCGCCAGCCAGGCGGTCCGGGGGAAGGCCGAGACGTCCGGGGTGCCGGGGGTGAGGTCGAAGCGCGGCCCGGCGGCGGTCGGGGACGGCGGGGCCGGGGTGCGCCGGGGCGCCCCGCCGCCGGCCCGCGGCAGCACCCGCTCGGCGACCTCGGTGCCGGAGCCCTGTCGGGCGCACAGCCAGCCCTCGGCGACCAGTTCCGCGTAGGCGTCGGCGACGGTGTTGCGGGCGATGCCGAGGTCGGTGGCGAGGGAACGGGAGGACGGCAGCCGGGTGCCGGGGGTCAGCCGCCCGGACCGCACGGCTTCGCGCAGCGCGCTCATCAGGGAGGCCCGCACCCCGCCCGGCCCGTCGAGGTCCAGATGCAGGTCCCGCCCGAGATCCCGACCGAAAGTGGCCCGCGATTTCTCCATGGAAGTGGACCATACTCCTGCGCCACTCACCCCGTAGCGTCAAGGTCATGACGAACCCGACGACACCTTCCGCAACCCAGCAGGCCCCCGCCGGGGCGGGCCACCACCACGGCCCCCGGATGCGCTGGGCCAAGCTCGCCCCCGAGGTCTACAAGGCCATGATCGCGCTGGACGCGGCGGCCAAGAAGGGCCTCGACGGGACCCTGATCGAGCTGGTCAACATCCGCGCCTCGCAGCTCAACAGGTGCGCCTTCTGCCTCCACATGCACACCGCCGACGCCCGGAAGGCCGGCGAGACCGAGGAGCGGATCGCCCTCCTCAACGCCTGGGAGGAGGCCGCCGGCTTCTACACCGACCGGGAGCGCGCCGCCCTGGCCCTCACCGAGGCGATCACCGTGCTCACCGAAGGCTTTGTGCCGGACGCCGTCTACGAGCAGGCCGCCGCCGTCTTCGAGGAGGCCGAACTGGCCCAGCTGATCGCCCAGATCACCACCATCAACGCCTGGAACCGCTTCGGCGTGACCACCCGCCTCGTCCCGGGTCAGGTGTGAACGCGATGAGCCACCGCATGAAGTACTGGAGCCGGGTCCCCGCCTTCTTCCAGGCCCAGCTCAAGCTCACCCAGGCCGCCAAGAAGGGGCTGGGCGACGACGTCCTGGCGGAGCTGGTCGTGCTCCGCGCCTCCCAGCTGAACAGGTGCGCGTTCTGCATCGACATGCACGTCACCAACCTCCGTGCGGCCGGTGTCGAGCAGCGGCGGATCGACCTGCTGCCGGCCTGGGAGGAGGCCGGCGACCTCTACTCCGAGCGGGAGCGGGCGGCCCTGGCCTTCACCGAGGCGGTCACCGTGCTCACCGAAGGCTTCGTGCCGGACGCCGTCTACGAGCGGGCCGCCGCGCAGTTCGACGAGACCGAACTCGCCCACCTGCTCGCCGTGATCGTCGCCATCAACAACTGGAACCGCGTCAACGTCACGGTCCGCCAGCCGCCCGGGGCGGAGCTGTGACCGCCGCCCGCGCGGCGACCCTGCGCGCCCTGCACCACGACCGCCGGCCGGGCGACCCGCTGATCCTCCCCAACGTCTGGGACGCCGCCAGCGCCCGGGTCTTCGCCGACGCCGGCTTCCCGGCGCTGGCCACGCCCAGCGCGGGCATCGCCGCGTCCCTGGGCTACGCGGACGGCGAGACCCCGGCCGACGAGATGTTCGCGGCGATCGCCCGGATCGTCCGGGCCGTGGACGTCCCGGTGACGGCGGACGTGGAGGCCGGGTACGGGCTGTCCGCCGAGGAGTTGGTCGGCCGGCTCGCCGAGGCCGGCGCGGTCGGCTGCAACCTGGAGGACTCCGACCACGCCACCGGTGCCCTCCGCGACCCGCGGGAGCAGGCCGACTGGCTGGCCGAGGTACGGGCCGAGGCGGGCGAGGCGCTGGTCGTCAACGCCCGGATCGACACCTTCCTGCGCGGCGGGACGGACCTCGACGCGGCGCTGGAGCGGGCCCACCGCTACGCCGCCGCCGGCGCGGACTGCCTCTACCCGATCCTCGTCCCGCCGGAGCTGCTGCCCGAGCTGGCCGCGGCGGCCCCCCTCCCGCTCAACGCCCTGGCCAGGGCCGGCGGCCCCGCCCCGCGCGAGCTGGGCGCCCTCGGCGCGACCCGGATCACCTTCGGCGGCGGCCTGCACCACGCGGCGATGGCCACCCTGGCGGCGGAGGCGGCACGGCTGCGGGACGGTGCCGAGCGATGACGGACCGTCAGTCGTCGCGGTGATCGACGCGCGGGGCGTACGGAACGAGCGGGGCGCACGGGGGCGTCCGCGACCGGCCCGGCCGCCCCGTTTCGCGGGTGGCGGATGCCAAGATGGGCCATGCTCTCCGTCGCCGTCGCCCCCTGGCAGCGCCCCCCGGTGATCCTGCGGAACGCGGACGTCCCGCACTACGCGGCCAGCACGATGAAGGTCGCCGTGCTCGCCGCCGTCCACCGCAGCGGACTCGACCCCGACCGGGAGGTCCCCGTCGTCAACCGCTTCGCCTCGGCGGCCGACGGCAGCTACACCCACTCCCGGGTGGACGACAGCGATCCGGCGCCCTGGGAGCTGCTGGGCCGCACCGCGCCGCTCGGCTGGCTCGCCGGCCGGATGGTCAGCCACTCCTCCAACCTGGCCACCAGCCTCTGCCTGACCGCGGTGGGCCATGCCGCGGTGGCCGAGGTGTGGCGGCGGGCCGGGGCGTCGGCCGCCTCCCGGAGCCCGCGCGGCGTCGAGGACGCCCCGGCCCGCGCCGCCGGCCTCGACAACCGCGTCACCGCCCACGACCTGATCCGGCTGCTGACATCGCTCGAACCGGAGGTGCTGGCCCGGTTGGAGCACAACGCCCACCGGGTCGACCTGGCCGCGGGCCTGCCGCCCGGCACCCGTCTGGCCAGCAAGAACGGCTGGTTCCCCGGGGTGCGGCACGGCGTCGGGCTGGTCCACCCGCCCGACGCCCCGCCCTACGCCCTCGCCGTCTGCTACACCGGCCCGCTGGCCAACGGCCAGGACGTCGACGACCCCGCGGCCCGCCTGCTGGCCCGCCTCTCGTCCCGCGTCTGGAACTGTCGGCACCGCCTCGCCCCCGCCCCCTGATGCGGAATTCGCTGAGGCTACGTCAGATTTCTTTTCCGTTCTGTGAATTGGCTGCTCAGAGGCTTCCGATCCGCGCTACAACCCGCCCCGGCGCGGGTATCAGGAGAACGGGCGTACGGGGAGCCCGAATGGCTTGATAGCTTGGTGGCGAAAGCCCGCGGGGCAACGGGGAGAAGCGGTACATGGCCGAGCAGTTCAGGGTCGACCTGGAGGAACTGGACGTCGTCGTGCGGCAGCTGCGTCACCTGCAGCGCGATATGGACGATCCCCATCAGACGGTCAAATACGCCACGGCGATCCCGAAGTCGGCGTTCGGGGTCGATTTCGTCGAGGCCGGAAAGCTCGCCGGCGCGCACGACGGCATGCAGACGTACATGGCGGACGTGCTCGGCGCGCTCCAGGACCTGATCCGCACCTTCGGCGAGAAGACCGAGGCCAGCCGCGGCGCCTACGAGGACCAGGAGCACGAGACCCGGCCCCCCGAGCACTGATGTCCCACCCCCGCCCGGCACCGGGCGGGACAGCGCGGCCCGCACCGGGCGGACATGACGACGGCGAGTTCGAGGGAGGGGGACCGGTATGACGGAGACCGGGCAGGCGCGCGACGGCGCCGCGGAGATGGCGCGCCGGCGGACCGAGCACGAGCGGGCGGAGCGGCTGAAGTCGCTCCGCGGACACCGGCTGACCCCGCGGTCCCCCTCCGACTTCCAGCAGCACGGCCTGCCCGCGCTCCGGGCGATGATCGAGCACGCCAGCGCCGGGGCGATCGAGACCTCCGGCCGGCACTGGCGGTCCTCCGCCGACCGGCTGGGCGGCGACGACGGACACGGCGGGATCCGCAAGGCGTTCCAGGACGCCGTGGAGCACGCCTCGGCGCACTGGGAGGGCTCGGCGGCCGAGGCGTTCCGCCGGGAGGCCGCCAAGGTGCTGGCGAAGATCGACCGGAGCTACCAGCACGCCCGCAACGTCGAGTCCACCCTGATCGGCACCCGCTCCTCGGGCCCGGAGGTCGGCGTCGCGCACAACCTCCGCGAGGCACAGAAGGCCCTGGCCAAGCTCCAGCTCGCCGGCGCCGCGGCCGACCCGATGGAGGCGGCCGGCGACGAGAGCCAGTTCAAGCGGGACATGGCCAATCCCAAGCTCGACACCCGGATGGCGCTGGAGCTCAACCGCGGCAGCCTCCCCCCGAGCAAGCAGCGCCAGATCGAGGCCGTCATCGTGATGGACGAACTGGCCGCCCACTACGAGGCGCAGGGGGAGCGGCTCCGGGAGGGCACCGGGCAGGGCGTCGAGGGCGACTGGCCGGTCGCCCCGTCCGGCAGCCCGGCCCCGCCGCCGGTGAACGCCGAGGTGACCGGCGGCCCCGCCCCGCAGCACCCGCCGACGGCGCAGCGGCCCAACGGCGCGGGCGGCGGCGCGGTACCGGCCGGCTTCGACAGTCCCCGGGCCGACCGGCCGGTGACCACCGGACTGGAGAGCATCGGCGGCGGCACCCTCGCCGCACCGCCGGCCGGCGGCCACGCCGTCGGCGCGGGCACGCCGCCCGGCGGCCAGAGCGGCCCCGCGCCCGCCGGCGGTGGCCTGCCGAACAGCGCGGTCGTGTCGGGCGTCATCGGGGTGACGGGCGGCGGGCTGCCCACCGGTGGGACGCGCCGTGCCGGGCGCGGCTCCGGCAAGGCCCGCCGGAGCGCCGGCGGCACGGCGGGCAGCCCCGACGCGGTCGCCGCCCGCGCCGCGACGCCGCCCCGCACCCCCGGCGCCCCGACCGCCCGGCCCGAGGGCCCGGCCGGCCCGGCCGGCGGCAGCAAGCAGGGCGGCGCCGGACTCCACCGCAGCCGCGGCGGCGCCCGGGCCACCGCGGCCGACCCGGCGTCCACCGAGGGCAAGGGCGGCCGGGGCAAGGCGGAGCAGTCCGACAAGGGCGGCCGGCGCCGCTCCGGAGGACCGCGGTCCCGCCACCCCGACGAGGACGAGAGCACCGGGACCCCGCCGCGGAAGATCCCGCCGCCGGTGATCGAGTGACGACCGGCGGGGACGGGGCACCGGAAAATCGGACGACGCGCCCCGGACCCCGCTGTTAGCGTCCCGAGCCATGGATCCGGTTGGCGAAAAACAGATACGCGCGTCCTTCGTGAACTGCTCGAAGGGCGAGGCGAGCAGGCTCAACCTCCCCGTGGGGCTGGCCGAACTCCCCTGGGCGGACCTCGACTTCCTCGGGTGGCGCGACCGGGGAGCGCCGGACCGTAGCTACCTGGTCGCCCCGCGGGCCGACGGCCTGATGGGTGTGACCCTGCGGGTGCCGCAGGGCGTACGGCGCAGCTTCACCAAGACGACGGTCTGCTCGATCTGCCTGACCGGGCACCCGGGCTCCGGCGTCAGCCTGCTCGCCGCCCGCCGTGCCGGGGTCGCGGGCCGGCAGGGCAACACCGTCGGCACCTATCTGTGCGCCGACCTCGCCTGCTCCCTCTACGTCCGCGGCCGCAAGAAGTCCCAGCTCGCCGGGCGGCACGAGGAGACCCTTCCGCTGGCGGACCGGATCGCGCGCACCGTGGGGAATCTGGACGCCTTCCTCGACAAGGTGCTGGCCGGCGAGCCGGCATGAGGACGCGGCGGGCCCGGGGACGGACCGCAGGTCACAGGCCCCGCGCGGCCAGGAAGTCCCCGATCAGCGCCAGCCACTCCGCGTTCCGCTCGACCATCGGCAGATGCCCGGTGGCGATCTCGACGTACTCCGCGCCCGGGATGTGGTCCGCCAGATAGCGGGAGTTGGCCGGGTCCAGCAGCGCGTCCAGGGTCGTGGCGACGACCAGGGTCGGGACCGTGATGCCCGGCAGGTCGGCGGTGGTGTCCAGGGCCTTCACCAGGGCCGCCTGCTCCGCCGAGCCGACCGGCGGCAGCGTCGGGTCCGGGTCCAGCACGGCGGCCAGCTCGGCCGGCGGCAGCGCGTTCAGGCGCTCCGGCGACAGCCCGCTGAGCGCCCGCGCCTGGGCGAAGCCCTGGTAGTCGCCGCGGTCCAGGAGCCGCAGCCACAGGTCCAGCCAGACGTTGGCGCGGGCGTCCGCCTTGGCCAGCCCGGCGGTCAGGACCAGCCCCCGCACCCGCTCCGGATGGCGGGCCGCGGCCCGCACGGACACCGCGGTGCCCATCGAGAAGCCGATCACGGTGAAGGTCTCCAGCCCGGCCGCGACCGCCTCGGCGACCACCGCGTCGGCCAGCGCGTCCAGCTCCAACGGGCCGGCGGCGCGCGGGGTTTCGCCCGAACCGGGGTAGTCCGGCGCCACCACCCGGTGGCCGGTGGCGGTCAGGGCCGGGATCAGCGTGCCGTAGTTGTCCCGGACGCTGCCGGTCGCGCCGTGCGCCAGCAGGACGCCGGGGCCGTCGGCCGGGCCGGCGACGGTGGTGGAGAGACGGGGAAGGGAAACGGACGGGGTCTGCGCTACGGGAATCTGCGTCATGCCCGAGAGGTTGCCCTTTGACACTGGTGTCAAGGTCAAGCCGACACCGGGAAGAAGCGGGGGAGAGGGGCGTCACATGGCGGACGGCACGGGGACGGATCCGCGGCCGACGGGACCGATGCGGATCGGCGAACTGGCCCGCCGCGCCGGCGTCAGCACCCGAGTGCTGCGCTACTACGAGCAGCGCGGCCTGCTCTGCGCCGGACGCGACACGAACGGCTACCGCACCTATGACGCAGGAGCCGTCGCGACCGTCGCCCGCATCCGCGAACTGCTCGCCACCGGTCTGAACACCGACTCCATCCGCGACCTGCTGCCCTGCGCCCAGGGCGGTCCCGGCCTGATGTCGTGCAGCTTCTCGTGCGGCGTGGTGGAGCGGCAGATGGCCCAACTCGACGCCGAGATAGCCGAGTTGCAGCGACGCCGGGCGGCCCTGGGAGCCTACGCCCAGGTTATGCGGGAACGGCGTGCCCAGGACGAGGCACTGGCCGCGATGGCCCTGCGGTCGGACTGACCGGCACCGGCCCGCGGCCGAGCCCGGAGACGGCGAAGGGCCCCGCCCCCGTACGAACGGGGGCGGGGCCCTGGGAAGCAAGCGGCCCGGGTCGGGCCCGACGGATCAGAACCGCCGGGTGATCAGGGCCCGCTTGACCTCCTGGATCGCCTTGGTGACCTCGATACCGCGCGGGCAGGCGTCCGTGCAGTTGAAGGTCGTCCGGCAGCGCCAGACGCCGTCCTTGTCGTTGAGGATCTCCAGCCGCTGCTCGCCGCCCTCGTCACGCGAGTCGAAGATGAAGCGGTGCGCGTTGACGATCGCCGCCGGGCCGAAGTACTGGCCGTCGTTCCAGAACACGGGGCACGAGCTGGTGCAGGCCGCGCACAGGATGCACTTGGTGGTGTCGTCGAAGCGCTCGCGGTCCTCGGAGGACTGCAGGCGCTCGCGGGTCGGCTCGTTGCCGGTGGTGATCAGGAACGGCATCACGTCCCGGTACGCCTGGAAGAAGGGCTCCATGTCGACGACAAGGTCCTTCAGCACCGTCAGGCCCTTGATGGCCTCGACGGTGATCGGCTTCTCGGGGTTGATGTCCTTGATCAGCGTCTTGCAGGCCAGCCGGTTGCGACCGTTGATCCGCATGGCGTCCGAGCCGCAGATGCCGTGCGCGCAGGAGCGGCGGAAGGTGAGCGAGCCGTCCTGGTCCCACTTGATCTTGTGGAGGGCGTCCAGGACGCGCTCCTTGGGGTCGATCTCCAGCTGGAAGTCCTGCCAGCCGGCCTCCTCGGAGACCTCCGGGTTGAACCGGCGGATCCGGAAGGTGACGCTGATCAGGTGCGCAGCGTCGTTCTCGGCCGCGTCCAGGGCCGCGGAGTGCTTGTCGATGGTCGGGGTGCTCATCAGTACTTACGCTCCATCGGCTGGTAGCGGGTCTGCACGACCGGCTTGTAGTCGAGCCGGATCGACTCGGAACCGTCGGCGCCCACCTCGCGGTACGCCATGGTGTGCCGCATGAAGTTGACGTCGTCGCGGTTGGGGTAGTCCTCGCGGTAGTGACCGCCGCGGGACTCCTTGCGGGCCAGCGCGGACACCGCCATGACCTCGGCCAGGTCGAGCAGGTTGCCCAGCTCGATGGCCTCCAGCAGGTCGGTGTTGAAGCGCTTGCCCTTGTCCTGGATCGCCACGTTCCGGTAGCGCTCGCGCAGCTCGGCGATCTTCTCGACCGCGGTCTTGATCGTCTGCTCGGTGCGGAACACCATCACGTTGGCGTCCATGCACTCCTGGAGCTCCTTGCGCAGCTCCGCGACCCGCTCGCCACCGGTGGAGTTGCGCAGCCGCTCGACCTGCTCGGCGACCAGCGACGCCGGGTTCTCGGGCAGCTCGACGAAGTCGGCGGTGGCCGAGTACTCCGCGGCCGCGATGCCGGCCCGGCGGCCGAAGACGTTGATGTCCAGCAGCGAGTTGGTGCCCAGGCGGTTGGCGCCGTGCACGGAGACGCAGGCGACCTCGCCGGCGGCGAACAGGCCCGGCACGACGGTGGTGTTGTCCGCCAGGACCTCACCCTCGACGTTGGTCGGGATGCCGCCCATGGCGTAGTGCGCGGTCGGCTGGATCGGGATCGGGTCCGTGTAGGGCTCGATGCCGAGGTAGGTGCGCGCGAACTCGGTGATGTCCGGCAGCTTGGCGTCCAGCTGCTCCGGCGGCAGGTGCGTCAGGTCCAGGTAGACGTGGTCGCCGTCGGGACCGCAGCCGCGGCCCTCGCGGATCTCCGTGTAGATGGAGCGCGAGACGACGTCACGCGAGGCGAGGTCCTTCATGACGGGCGCGTACTTCTCCATGAAGCGCTCGCCGTCCTTGTTGCGGAGGATGCCGCCCTCACCGCGGGCGCCCTCCGTCAGCAGGATGCCCATCCGCCAGATGCCGGTCGGGTGGAACTGGAAGAACTCCATGTCCTCCAGCGGCAGCCCGCGCCGGTAGCACGCGGCCTGGCCGTCACCGGTCAGGGTGTGCGCGTTCGACGTCACCTTGAAGAACTTGCCGGTGCCGCCCGAGGCGTAGATGACCGACTTCGCCTGGAAGACGTGGATCTCGCCGGTGGCCAGCTCGTAGGCGACCACACCGGCCGACTTCTTGACGCCGTCGACCTCGGTGATCAGCTGGTCCAGGACGTAGAACTCGTTGAAGAACTCCACGCCCTCCTTGACGCAGTTCTGGTACAGCGTCTGGAGGATCATGTGGCCGGTGCGGTCCGCGGCGTAGCAGGACCGGCGGACCGGGGCCTCGCCGTGGTTGCGGGAGTGACCGCCGAACCGGCGCTGGTCGATCCGGCCCTCCGGCGTGCGGTTGAAGGGCAGGCCCATCTTCTCCAGGTCGAGGACCGAGTCGATGGCCTCCTTCGCCAGGATCTCGGCGGCGTCCTGGTCGACCAGGTAGTCACCGCCCTTGACCGTGTCGAAGGTGTGCCACTCCCAGTTGTCCTCCTCGACGTTGGCGAGGGCCGCGGCCATGCCGCCCTGGGCGGCACCGGTGTGGGAGCGGGTCGGGTAGAGCTTGGTCAGCACGGCGGTGCGGCTGCGCTTCGTCGCCTCGATGGCGGCGCGCATGCCGGCGCCGCCGGCGCCGACGATGACGGTGTCGTACTTGTGGATCTGCATGGGTGGATACCTCAGTCCCTCAGCCCGGGGCCTAGCGGATGTTCGGGTCGAAGGTGAAGATCACCAGCGTGCCCAGAAGGACGGTGAACACCGTGGCGGTGTAGAGGAGCATCTTCAGCCAGAAGCGGGTGTTGTCCCGCTGCGCGTAGTCGTTGATGACGGTGCGCAGGCCGTTGGCTCCGTGCAGCATGGCCAGCCACAGCATCAGCAGGTCCCAGACCTGCCAGAAGGGCGAGGCCCAGCGGCCGGCCACGAAGGCGAAGCCGATCTTGGAGACGCCGCCGTCGAGCACCAGCTGGATCAGCAGGTGGCCGAGGACGAGGACGACCAGGACGATGCCGGACAGCCGCATGAACAGCCAGCCGTACAGCTCGAAGTTGGTGCGGGTCGACTTCGGGGTCCTCCCGGTGCGCTTGCGCGGCGCCTCGATGACCGGAGCGGGATTGTCCGCGTCGTAGAGCGCGACGTTCTCGGCGGTGGTGGATTCAGCAGACATCACGCGTCAGCTCCCGAACAGCGTGCGCAGGGTGTGCTGCAGCACGGGGTAGAAGGCACCAGCCATCAGCACGACCCAGACGCCGACGACGGTCCACAGCATCTGCTTCTGGTACTTCGGGCCCTTGGACCAGAAGTCCACAGCGATGACCCGCAGGCCGTTGAGCGCGTGGAAGAGGATGGCGGCCACCAGGCCGTACTCCATCACGTTGACGATGGGCGTCTTGTAAGTCGCTACGACGTTGTCGTACGCGTCGGGGGAGACACGGACGAGAGCGGTGTCGAGGACGTGTACGAACAGGAAGAAGAAGATGAGGACGCCAGTGACTCGATGAGCCACCCAGGACCACATGCCTTCCCGGCCGCGGTACAGCGTTCCAGCCGGCACGGAAGAACCCTCCGGGAGCGGGGACTAGGGCCGCGCCGGCTTCTCTGTCGGTCGGGCCCGGCCGGGTACGGTCCACCGGCCGCTCGTCATCGTATCGACGAGTTGTCGGTTCCTCGCGCGGGGGTCCTTAGGTGTGATCAAACAGGCACCAACGGGCTATCACACAAGTCCGAACCCGTCCATCAAGGACATCCGGCCGCGAGTCGCGCGAGCCTGGCGCGCGCCAGCCGCCGTAATTCCTCCGCGGCGACCGACCGCTCCTCGTCCGGTTCGTGTGCCAGGCGGGTGCGGATGGCGTGCAGGGTCTGGTCCATCAGCTCGTCGGCACGGTAGCCGTCCAGGCAGATGACGAAGGCGTACCGGAAGCGGAGCTCGTACGCGGCGTGCGCGGCGCGCAGTGCGGTGTGGGCGGCGAGGGCGCCGGGGCCGGGGCGAGCCGGTGGGAGCGGCGCGGGCGCCTCCTGGGCCAGCGCCTCGACCTGCTCGGCCGAGGTGAGGTCGTAGCTGGCCTCGTCGCCGGCGGCCAGCAGGGACTCCGGGTCCGGGTAGGGGCGGTGGCCGGCGAGCCGTTCGCCCCAGCGGAGGCAGCCGCAGCAGGTCAGCAGGGTGACGACGGCCTGGTGGTGGGGGAGTGCGTGGAAGCGGTCGAGGCCGGCCGCCGGAGCCGGGGCGAGCCGGTTCTGCCAAGGTATGCCGCACCGCGGAGCGGGCGGTTGGGGCCGCGCCGTCGGTCGGACGGCCGGAGTGTCACCGGACAGCGTGGGCTCCTCGGGCGGAAGCAGTCGAGTGTGATCGGCGTGGTGGCTGGGGCGGAGGTGAACGGCGGGTGCGGTGGTGAGGGAGAGGGCGGATGGGCGGCGGACGACTGGCGGAATCCGAGCGACGCGTGGGGCGAAATGGATGAAAAGTCTGATACGTACGGAAGTGGAGGCAGGTGTGGTGATACGTCACATGAGGTGGCACCCGGCGGTTGTCCGGCGGTCCACGCGCCCCGGAACGGAGTGAGCGACGGCGAGGCCACGCTAACGACGCCCGCCGGCCACTGTCCGACGGATGCGCGATTTTCACCCGGATGAGAGAGCTCTCGCGCGCTCGGTGGACGACCTGTTCCGCCCCCTGGCAATACCTTCGCCCCGAAAAGTGAGGATTGCACGATGTCGAACCCGATGCGGCCGCCGCGTTTCCCGCGGTCCTCAGCCTCCCCTCAGGACCCGCCTCCGGCCCGTCGGGCCGCCGGCCCGGAGGCCCGCCGCGCACTGCTGGCCGTCCCGGTGCTGGCCGGCGCGCTGGCGCTCGGCGGCTGCGCGCAAGGGGCCGATTCCCAGGCTCCCGGCGCTGCTCCCAGCTCCTCCAGCCCCGCCGCGCCCATCCCCAGCTGGGCCAAGGTGACCGGTCCGCCACACATCGTCCCGGCCGTACGGGACTTCCGCCCGGCGAACGGAATCGGCTGGCGACCGACCAAGGGCGCCCGGATCGTGGTACCGGCCGGGGAGAAGAGCACCGTCGCCGATGAGGCGCAACTTATGGCCAAAGATCTCGGCGGGTTGGCCGTGGTCTGGGGAAACCAGGACGTCCGGCCCGGCGACGTCGAGGTGAAGCTCAGCGGCGGCGCCAAGGGGCCCGACAACGCGCCCGGCAGCACCGTCGACGAGTCCTACACCCTCGCCGCCCGCGGCGGCCGGCTCACCCTCACCGCCCCCACCGACGCCGGGGTCTTCTACGGCACACGGACCGTCAAGCAGGCCGTCCGCAACGCCGGCGGCCTCCCCGAGGGCACCATCGAGGACCGTCCGGACCGCCCCCAGCGCGGCATGCTGCTCGACAACGCCCGCAAGTCGTTCACCGCGGACTGGATCGAGGCCCGCATCCGGCAGCTCGCCGACCTCAAGCTCAACCAGCTCCAGCTGCACTTCTCCGACGACCAGGGCTTCCGCATCCAGAGCGACAGCCACCCCGACATCGTCTCCGCGGACCACCTGACCAAGGACCAGGTCCGCCACCTGATCAAGGTCGGGCAGAGCCTGCACGTCACCCTCATCCCGGAGATCGACTCGCCCGGCCACCTCGGCGCCGTCCTCGACCACTACCCCGACCTGCAACTGCGCAACGCCTCCGGCAAGGTGCTCCGCGGCGCCATCGACATCTCCAAGCCCCAGGCGGGCGAGCTCGTCGACTCGCTGCTGAAGGAGTACGCGCAGCTCTTCCCCGGCCCGTACTGGCACCTTGGCGGCGACGAGTACCAGGTGCTGATGGCCTCGAACCCCGAGGCGTCCTACCCGCAGCTCGCCAAGGCCGCGCAGGACAAGTACGGCCCCGGCGCCACCATCAAGGACCTGGCGACCGGTTGGCTCAACGACCGGCAGAAGACCGTCCAGGCCGCCGGCAAGACCCGGATCGAAGCCTGGAACGACGGCTTCTTCGCCGGCGGCAAGGTGGCCGCGGACAAGAACCGCACGGTCGCCTACTGGACCGGCAAGGAGATCGGCGCCCGCGACCCCGCCGAGTTCCTCCGCGAGGGCCGCACCGTGCTCAACCTCAACGACGAGTACCTCTACTACGTGCTCGGCGAGCCCAACAACTTCACGTACCCGACCGGCGAGCGGATCTACAAGAGCTGGACCCCGCTGGTGCTGCGCCACACCTCGCCGGTGTCCGTACCGGCGAGCCTGACCGGGGCCGACCGCATCCCCGGGGCCCGGTTCGCGATCTGGAACGACCGCGCACAGGCGCAGACCGCGCAGCAGATCGCGGCCGGCATCAGGATGCCGCTCGCGGCGCTGGCGCAGAAGACCTGGGACCCGCGCACCCCCGCGCTGTCCTGGCCGGACTTCAAGGCGCTGGTGAACCGGCTCTGAGGGCCGGGCGGGAGAGATACGAGAGACGGCCGGGGCCGCCACCCCCCACAGGAGAGGCCCCGGCCGTCGCTCACGTAGGAGCCCGCGACGGGCTCCTAATCGATACAGCGCCAACGGTCCCGAAAGCGTCACACGGGGTACGGGCGACGGCACGGCCAGTGGCCTGGACGCGGGCCCGGCAGGCCCCGTAACGTGCCGGAACGCGCCGACCGGCGGACCGGTCGGGGCGTCCCGGCGACCGGAAGAACGGCTGGTTACCGGGGAGTTCGAGGAACGCGCGGGCACCGCGCACCGATGTGTCGTCCGCCCCAAGGGGTGGCCCGGGTGCCGGAACCCCGGTCTGACCCGTTACGGTCAGCAGGAACGGCCGGACGGCCGGTGGACGGCGCGGGGGCGACCCGGACCGGTCGGGCGCCGACCACGGCGGACCGGACGACCGACGAACCACACGAAGAAACAGCGACAGCGCAAAGCGGCAAGGACCGGGCGGCGGACATTCAGCGTGCGACAGGATGGACCCGTGCGAGGGGACGACATTCAGCCGGACGACGGACGGCTGACGGTTGCCGTGCAGGCGGCGCAGGAGGGTGACGAGACCGCGTTCCGGCTCGTCTACCGCGCCATACACCCCCGGCTGCTCGGGTACGTCCGGACCCTGGTGGGCGAGGCGGACGCCGAGGACGTGGCGTCCGAGGCGTGGCTCCAGATCACCCGCGACCTCGTCCGCTTCAGCGGCGACGCGGACCGCTTCCGCGGCTGGACCGCCCGGATCGCCCGCAACCGTGCGCTGGACCACATCCGGATGCGCGGCCGACGGCCGGCCATCGGGGGCGACGAGACCGAACTCACCGACACCCCCGCGGCGTCCGACACCGCGGGCGAGGCGCTGGAGGCGCTGGGCACCGGTCACACCTTCCGGCTGATAGGCCGACTGCCGCAGGACCAGGCCGAGGCGGTGACCCTGCGGGTGGTCGTCGGACTGGACGCCAAGAGCGCGGCGCAGGTCCTGGGCAAGCGGCCGGGCGCGGTCCGCACCGCCGCCCACCGGGGCCTGAAGAAACTGGCCGAACTGCTCACGGACGACGGCAGCGGGGACGACGACGGGGAATCAGGGGGGCCGTCCGGAGGTTCCGGCAAGGGTGGTGGAATGGCGGGAGAGCTGCCCATACAGGACCGAAGACGCCATAACGGCGTGGCGGAATCGTACGTACCAGGTGTGACGGAAACGGCCGCACGAACGCAGAAGGACATGTGATGGCCGACGACCGGTATAGCTGGCTCGACAAGGACGCCGCGGAGCGACTGCTGCGTGGTGAGCCGGCCGGTTCCCAGGTCGGTGACGGCGCACGCGAACTCGAACAACTGCTGAAGGCCGCCGCCGCGGCCGGCTCCGGCCTGCCCGAAACCGCCGCGGCGCCCGGCGAGGAGGCCGCGCTGGCCGCCTTCCGGCAGGCCCGGCCCGGTCCCGCCGCCCGCGGCGCGACGGCGCCCGGCACGCGCACCACCCGCACCCACCACGTCGTCGAACGCACCGGGCTCGCCCGCCCCTTCAGACGCGGCTTCGCGGTCGCCCTCGCGGTCTGCGCGATCGGCGGCATCGCGGTCGCCGCCGGCACCGGTGTGCTGCCCACCCCGTTCCGCGGCGGCGAGCCCCGGCCCGGGGCCAGCGTCTCGGCGGCCGAGTCGCCCAGCGTCTTCGGGAGCGAGGAGCCCGCCGCCACCACCGGCGAGACCGGCCGGATCCCGGCCACCCCGCCCGGCGGGCGGAGCACCGTACCCGGTCCCACCCCCACCCCCGACAGCAGTCACGGCACCGACCCGGCGCCGGGCAGCCGGACTCCGGGCGCCGGCACTTCCGGCAACGACGGCAAGCCGCTGCCGGGCGGCGGCGACGGCCGGAACCAGAAGCGGAAGCTGCTGCTGGCCCTCTGCAAGGACTACGAGGCCGGCAAGCGCGGCGACATGGACCGCGACACGCTGCGGCGACTGGAGGCCACCGCCGGCGGCGCGGAGAAGGTGCACGCCTTCTGCCGCCAGTACCTCGGCGACGGCGGCCAGGGCGGCGGCTCGGGTGACAACGATGGCGGGGGCGGCGGCCAGGGCGGCGGCCAGGGCGAGAACGGCGGCAACGGCGGCGGCCACAACGGCGGCGGCAGCGGCGACGAGGAGGGCGACTCTTCCCCCTCCGCCTCGCCCACACGGAGCGCGCCGCCCGCCAGCAGCACCCCCGCACCGACCCCCAGCACGGCCGTGCCGACTCCTACCGGAACCCTTCCCGCCGGTCAGGTGTGACGTTTTTTGACGCCGTGACGCAGTAAGAAATGAGCCGACTGGTCATCGGCGGCGCACGAGCCAGGGTTCCCCCCGTACCCGTGGCTCAGCGCACATGGCGCGGGCGGGGCACGTTCCCCCGGCCCTGCCCGCGCCGTCCCCCCTCTTTGCGCCTAAGCCGGCGCGCGCTTTCGCGGAGGGGGTTTGCTGTTGGTGGGGGTTGCTCAATTTTCGCTTCCGTCAGAGATTCCCTCGGTGGTCTGCGGCCGGATTTCGGCTTGCGGGGGCGGGGGTGGGGGATCGGCGGCCCGAGCTGTCAGTGCCGCCGGTGTTGGCCTCCCGGGATCCGCCGTATGACAGGCCCCTTCTCGACGCTGCGCCGCGGTGAACCTCCAGGCATGCTGTGCATGCGGTGCAAACCGGCACTGTTCACTCGTTTGGAGGCGTAGCGGACATGGTGCGGTACAGCGAGAGCGGGCTGCCCATCGAGCCGGTGTACGGGCCGGAGGCGCTGGCCGGATGGGACCCGGACGCCGGGCTGGGCGAGCCGGGCGCCTTCCCGTACACACGCGGGGTCTACCCGACGATGTACACCGGACGGGCCTGGACCATGCGGCAGTACGCCGGGTTCGGCACGGCGCGGGAGTCCAACGCGCGGTACCGGCGGCTGATCGAGCACGGCACCACCGGGCTGTCCGTCGCGTTCGACCTGCCGACGCAGATGGGGCACGACTCCGACACCCCGATCGCGGCGGGCGAGGTGGGCAAGGTCGGGGTGGCGATCGACTCCGTCGAGGACATGGAGGTGCTGTTCGGCGGGATCCCGCTGGGGACGGTCTCGACGTCGATGACCATCAACGCGCCGGCCGCGCTGCTGCTCCTGATGTACCAACTCGTGGGCGAGGAACAGGAGGTGAAGGGGCATCAGCTCAACGGCACGGTGCAGAACGACGTGCTGAAGGAGTACATCGCGCGGGGCACGTACATCTACCCGCCGCAGCCGTCGCTGCGGCTGACCGCGGACATCTTCCGCTACTGCCGGGCCGAGATCCCCCGCTGGAACACCATCTCCATCTCCGGCTACCACATGGCGGAGGCCGGCGCCTCGCCCGCCCAGGAGATCGCCTTCACCCTGGCCAACGGCATCGCCTACGTCCGCACCGCGCTCGCCGCCGGCATGGACGTCGACGACTTCGCGCCCCGGCTGTCGTTCTTCTTCGTCGCCCGCACGACGCTGCTGGAGGAGGTCGCCAAGTTCCGGGCCGCGCGGCGGATCTGGGCGCGGGTGATGCGGGACGGGTTCGGGGCGCGGAACCCCAAGTCGCAGATGCTGCGCTTCCACACCCAGACCGCGGGGGTGGCGCTGACCGCCCAGCAGCCGGAGGTGAACCTCGCCCGGGTCACCGTGCAGGCGCTGGCCGCGGTGCTCGGCGGGACCCAGTCGCTGCACACCAACTCCTTCGACGAGGCGATCGCGCTGCCGACCGAGAAGGCGGCCCGGCTCGCCCTGCGCACACAGCAGGTGCTGGCGCACGAGACGGACGTCACCGCCACCGTCGATCCGTTCGCCGGTTCGTACGCCGTGGAGTCGCTGACGGACGCCGTCGAGGACGCCGCGCGGGCGCTGATGGGGCGGGTGGAGGACCTGGGCGGCGCGGTCGCCGCCATCGAACAGGGCTTCCAGAAGGACGAGATCGAGCGCAACGCCTACCGGATCGCGCGGGAGACCGACGCCGGCGAGCGGGTGGCGGTCGGCGTCAACCGCTTCCGGACCGAGGAGGAGGAGCCCTACGAGCCGCTGCGGGTGGACCCCGCCATCGAGGCGCAGCAGGCCGAGCGGCTGGCCCGGCTGCGCGCCCGCCGCAACGGCCGCGCGGTCACCGCGGCCCTCGGCGCGCTGCGCAAGGCCGCCGAGGGGCCGGACAACGTGCTCTACCCGATGCGGGAGGCGCTGCGCGCCCGGGCCACGCTGGGCGAGGTGTCCGACGCGCTGCGCGAGGTGTGGGGGACGTATGTGCCGACGGACGCGTTCTGAGGCCGTGCCGGGTGCCGGGTGTGGCGCCCGGAACGCGTCCGTCAAACTGGAGGCATGTCCGCACCCCGCCGTCGCTGTCCCATCTGCACCCGAGAGATCGCCGTGGTCGGCGGCCGGTACGCCCGCCACGACCCGCCGGGGCGGCGGACCGGGATCGAGCTGATCTCCTGCCCGGGATCGCGGCGGACCGCGCCGATGATGGCGCCCGCGGAGAAGCTCTTCGACCCCGAGGAGCCGCCGATGCCCGGCCAGCAGCCGCTGTTCTGACGCAGCCTCCCGGGCGCGCGGGGTGCCGGGACGGCATCGACTACGGCGCCAGCACGTCCAGTTCGGCCATCGCGCCGGTGGTGATCTCCCGGGTGAGGGCCTCCGCCCGGGCCGCGTCCCCGGTGCGGATCGCCTCGGCGACCTGGACGTGCAGGGTGACCGCGGCCGGGTCGGGGTCGGTGAACATCACATGGTGCTGGGTGCGGCCGGTGAGGACGGCCGCGACGACCTCCGCGAGCCGGGCGAACATCTCGTTGCCGGAGGAGGTCAGCACCACCCGGTGGAACGCCATGTCGTGGACGAGGTACGCGTCGAGCTGCTGGCCGCGCGAGGTGGCCACCATGCCCATGGCGTGCTCGGTGAGTTCGGCGCACTGGGCGGGGGTGGCGTGGCGGGCGGCGAGACCGGCCGCCACCGGCTCGACGGCCGAGCGCAGCACGGTCAGCGACCGCAGCTGCCGGGGGCGGTCCCGGCCGGCCAGTCGCCAGCCGATCACCCGCGGGTCGTAGACGTTCCACTCCTCGGTCGGGCGGACGGTCACCCCGACCCGGCGCCGGGAGGAGACCAGGTGCATGGACTCCAGGACCCGGATCGCCTCGCGGATCACCGTGCGCGAGACGTCGAACCGCTCGGCCAGCTCATCGGTGCGCAGGACCGTGCCCGGAGGGTGGTCGCCCGCGGTGATCGCGGGCCCCAGGGACTCCAGCACGCGGGCGTGCAGCCCCTTCTCCCCGTTCCCGGTCGCTTCCATGGGCCAAGCCTACGGTCCCGCCTCTCGGCCAATTAAGTATGACGTTTGCGTCACAGGGGCTTGAATACGTCGTACCTAATGAGTTTCAGTGGGGGCGCACGAGGTCGAAGAGGACAGCGTCGTACCGATAGCGCCGATAACGGCTGTATCGGCGGTCTGGCGCGCAATGTCCTGCATACGAGGTATCGAGGTAATCGGGATGGGCAGCGCCGACGTCATCGTCGTCATGGGTGTGGCCGGGACCGGCAAGACGACGATCGGTCCCCTGGTGGCCGACGCGCTCGACGTCCCCTACGCCGAGGGCGACGACTTCCACCCGCCGGCCAACATCGCCAAGATGTCGGCCGGCATCCCCCTGGACGACGCCGACCGCGGCCCCTGGCTCGACGCCATCGGCTCCTGGGCGCACGGCCGCGCCGACCACGGCGGCGTGGTCAGCTGCTCCGCGCTCAAGCGCGCCTACCGCGACCGGCTGCGGGCCGCCGCGCCGGGCGTGGTCTTCCTCCACCTCGCCGGCGACCGCGCGCTCATCGAGGCGCGGATGGCCGAACGCAAGGGCCACTTCATGCCCACCGCGCTGCTGGACTCCCAGTTCGCCACGCTCGAACCCCTCGGAGCGGACGAGGCGGGCGTGGCCGTCGATGTCTCCGGCACCCCGGAGCAGATCGCCGACCGGGCCGTCAGCGCCCTGCGCCGCCCGGCTCCGGCCGCGTAACCCCCCCCAACGCGCCGGCCGGACCCGGGCCGGCCGGGCCCCGTCTCCCCCACGGGGCCCGGCCACCCTCCCCCTCCAACCAAGGGATCTCCCCTCTCCAACCAAGGGAATCGCCGTGCCACATCTCAGCGTCGAGATGCTCGCAGCGGACGCGACCGCGCCCATCACCTCGGCCGGTCACGCACAGCTGGGCATCGCCGTCCTGGCGGGTATCGCCGTCATCGTCCTGCTGATCACCAAGTTCAAGCTGCACGCCTTCCTGTCGTTGATCATCGGCTCGCTGGTGCTCGGCGCGGTGGCCGGCGCCCCGCTCGACAAAGCCATCGCCAGCTTCTCCACCGGGCTGGGCACGACGGTCGCGGGCACCGGCGTGCTGATCGCGCTGGGCGCCGTCCTGGGCAAGCTGCTCGCCGACTCCGGCGGCGCGGACCGGATCGTGGACACGATCCTGGCGAAGGCCGGACAGCGGGCGATGCCCTGGGCGATGGTGCTGATCGCCGGGGTCGTCGGACTGCCGATCTTCTTCGAGGTCGGCATCGTGCTGCTGATTCCCGTGGTGCTCCTCGTCGCCAAGCGCGGCAACTTCTCCCTCATGCGCATCGGCATCCCGGCGCTGGCCGGACTATCCGTGATGCACGGGCTGATCCCTCCACACCCGGGGCCGCTGGCCGCGATCGACGCGGTCAAGGCCAACCTCGGCGTCACGCTGGCGCTGGGCGTCGTCATCGCCATACCCACGGCGATCATCGCCGGCCCGCTGTTCTCCCGTTACGCGGCCTGCTGGGTCGACATCGCCCCGCCGGAGAAGATGCTGCTCTCCTCCCGGGAGACCCCGGACTCCCCGGCGCAGCACGCCTCCGACGGGCCGGACAAGCGGCCCGGCTTCGGGATCACCATCGCCACCGTGCTGCTGCCGGTGGTGATGATGCTGGCCAAGGCCCTGGTGGACGTCGTCGTGGACGACCCCAAGGACTCCCTCCAGCGGGTCTTCGACGTCGTCGGCTCGCCGCTGATCGCGCTGCTCACCGCCGTCGTCGTCGGGATGTTCACGCTCGGCCGGGCGGCCGGCTTCACCCGCGGCCGGATCGCCTCCACCGTCGAGTCCTCGCTCGGCCCGATCGCCGGGGTGCTGCTGATCGTCGGCGCGGGCGGCGGCTTCAAGCAGACGCTGGTGGACTCCGGCATCGGCCAGATGATCCTGGAGATCTCCCGGCACTGGAACATCTCCGCGCTGCTGCTGGCCTGGCTGATCGCGGTCGCCATCCGCCTCGCCACCGGCTCCGCCACGGTCGCCACCATCTCCGCGGCCGGCCTGGTCGCCCCGCTCGCCGCGGAGATGAGCACCACCCACGCCGCCCTCCTCGTCCTCGCCATCGGCGCCGGCTCCCTCTTCTTCAGCCACGTCAACGACGCCGGCTTCTGGATGGTCAAGGAGTACTTCGGCATGGACGTCGGCCAGACCCTGAAGACCTGGTCGGTGATGGAGACGCTGATCTCGGTCGTCGGGATCGTGGGGGTGCTGTTGCTGTCGCTGGTGGTCTAGGACGCCGCGACGGGCCGATGCGTGGACGGGCCCTCGCCGACTGCCTCAACTTGCGGTCGGCGGGGGCCCGTTGCCGCTTCGTCGCGGCCCTACGGCTGCTGTTTCAGGCCGAGTTGCAGCCGTGTCGCACGGGTGATGCTGCTGAGGTGCAGTGTCGGCCCCGATGGTCTTCAGGGCTGGTGCTCGTACCCGATCGTGAACCGGGGCGGCAGGCACCATTCCCCATACTCGATGACGCCATCGGCGTCCGACCAGCGGTGCGCACCCGCCAGGATCGGAGAGCCCACGGGGAGGCCCAGGGCGCTGGCCTCGCGCGCGTCCGCAGCCCGTGCGTGCATGTCGTCCCTGGCGTGCGTGACGGTGCGTCCCGTGGTCTCCAGCACCTTTGCCGACAAGCCGTGATTACGTTCTGGTGCGGTGTTCAGCAGGTCGGGCACGAGGGCGGCGAACGGCGCCGGATACCACGTCACCGCGAACACCGTCCGGGTCTTGCCCCGACCCGCCAGCCATTCCCGGCGCACCACCTGATCTCCCGTATTCAGGTCGAAGATCTCGGCGACGTACAGGGGAGGGGTGATCAGCTCAGCGGCCGTGACCCGGCTTGTCTCGCCGTCCGCGAGGAACGATTTCACGCGCTGCACCCTGGCGAGCCGGTCGCGAGCCGAAAGCGTCCATACCGGGTCGTCGGCGACGTACGTACCCCGTGGAGTGGTCCGGATGTACCCCTCCACCTGGAGCGCCTGGAGGGCGCGGGAGACCGTGGCGGCGGCCACCTGCCACTGCCCCGAGATCTCCCGGTTCGTGGGCAGCTTCGCCCCCGGCTCCAGATCGCCCGACAGGATCCGCTCCCGGAAGTGATCCGCGATCTTCGTGAATGTTTTCGGACCTGCCATCTCCCTTACCCCTCACGTGAGTTGAGCGCCGAAGTAGCTCAGCACACTAGGGCACCGGGAACCGTAGCGAAAGTGCTTCGGCCACTCGGATACTGAACTAGTTCACTCGGGCGGAGCAGTGGACAAGGGCACGGTCATGACCGGACCGAGCTGCCCGGCGTGAAGCGCGCCCGAAGGTGCTCTCCGAAGGCGCAACGGGCCATGTGCAGGACCCCCGCGACCGTCCGCCCGGCCCGAGGCATGGCCATCAAACGGCAAGGAGTTGACGACATGACCGACGTTCTCGCGAGATCACTGGTCCCACTGCCGGGGCTGATGTCGCCCGGGCGGGGTCGCCATCGGTCGGTCGGTGCGCGAACTACCGTGCGGGGCTGCGATGCTCCGGCGTCGGCGACTTCCCGCGTGCCCGTCGGGCGGTGCGGGCACCGACGGACGCTGTGGCTGCCGGTCGGCGGTCCCGACGCGGGTCGGCCCCGCCGGTTCCACGCCGCGGAGGTGGCCGCGCGATGAACCCCATGGACACCGTGCGGCTGTTGCCATGGAACAGCCCGGAGGGGAAGCCGTGCTACCTCCTCGGCGGGACCGGCACCGGATACGTCTCCCGGCTCGCCGACCGGGTGGAGGCGGAGCACATGGACGCGGCGGCCGAGTTCATCGAGGAAGCCGGTGACATCCTCGCCGGACGGTGTTGGACACCCGGTGAAATCCACCTGCTGGCCGTCGAGTTGACTGCTCATCTGGCCAGGGTCCACCGGGTCTCGGAGAGCCGGGGTGTTCGGCTGCTCCAGTTGGCCGGTGGTCTCGCCGAGGACGCCGAGGCGGCGGGGAGCGTCCCGGGCGCTGCCCTGAAGGGCGCCGCGCAGGGGTCGCGCGCGCGGTGAGGGACACCGGGGCCCGTCCTCTCCTGGTCGCAGGGGAAGAGGCGGGCCCCGAACCGGCGTCGCGGGCGGTGTGGTCCGGCCTGCCTCAGACCGCGACCGGGGCCGTGCCGAAGTGCGTCTCCAGTGCCTCCGTGATCGCGGCCTGCGCGGTCTCGGGCGGTGCCGCCACCGCCACGTAGCCGTCGGGGCGGATGAGGAAGACGGTCGGGGTGGTGCCGTAGGCGGCGTGCAGGTGGCCGTCGGGGTCGAGGAGGTCGGGGGCGGGGCCGGCGGTGCGGACGGTACGGACGGGGGTGGAGCCGGCGGCCCTGGTGAGGGGGGCGGGGTCGAGGTCCGGGGCGTCGAGGGCGAGCACGGTGAAGTGGGGGCCGCGGAAGACGTCGAAGAGGTGGGTGGGGGTGCCGTCGGCGATGGTGCAGGGCGCGTCGGGGGCGCGGTCGCCGGCGGTGAGGGCGCCGTCGGGGAGGGCGGTGCGCAGTTCGCGGGAGAGCGGGCTTTCCCGGTAGCCGACGTCGAGTTGGTGCAGGTCGCGGCCGCGGCGGAGGCTGCCGGAGCGGTGCAGGCGGGTGCTGGTCTCCAGGATGCGGGCGGCGATCGGGCGGCGCTCGGCCTCGTAGGTGTCCAGGAGGGCGTCGGGTGCGCCGTGGCGGAGCACCTGGCCGAGCTTCCAGCCGAGGTTGTAGCCGTCCTGGACGCTGGTGTTCAGGCCCTGGCCGCCGGCCGGGGAGTGGATGTGCGCGGCGTCGCCGGCCAGGAAGACCCGGCCGTGGCGGTAGGCGTCGGCCATGCCCGCCTTGGGGCGGTAGAGCGAGGTCCACAGCACCTCGCGGACGTGGTCGCGGGTGAGGTGGGTGTGCTCGGCGATCAGGCCGCGGACCGCCTCGGGGGAGGTGTCCGGCTCGTCGGAGGCCGCGGCGGCGAGCATCTGGAAGTCGTCCGTGCCGGCCAGCGGGAGGAGGGTGAGGAAGCCGCCGGTCGGCAGCGTCCAGCGGTGCCAGTGGTCCCGGTCGAGGCCGTCGAGGCGGACGTCGGCGAGGACGGCGTGGCCGGGGGCCAGCTCGGGGCCGCTCATGGGGACGGCGAGCTGCTTGCGGATGGTGCTGCCGCCGCCGTCGCAGGCGACGAGGTAGCGGGCGCGGACGGTGCGACGGACGGTGTCGGGGCCGGTGAGGTGGGCGGTGACGCCGTCCGGGTCCTGGGTGAAGTCGGTGAGTTCGGCGGCCAGTTGGACGCTGCCGCCCAGTTCCCCGAGGCGGTCGTGGAGCAGCTCGACGTTGCGCCACTGGGGGAGCATCAGGGCCTCGGAGTGGGGCGTGGACGGGGTCGGGGCGACCCGTTCGATCATCTGGTGGCTGTGGGCGATCCGGCCGTCCTCCCACAGCGCCACGGGCGGGTAGATGCCGCCGGCGGCCCGCGCGGCGTGGAGCACGCCGAGGTCGTCGTAGACCTCCTGGGTGCGCGGCTGGATGCCGGTGCCGCGGGCGCCGCGGGAGAGCGTGGGCTGCCGCTCGACGAGCAGGGCGGTCACGCCCCGGCGGGCGAGGTCGATGCCGAGCGCGAGGCCGGTCGGGCCGGCGCCGGAGATCAGGACCTCGACGGGTGGCGCGATGGGGTCCGGGGCGGTGGCCTCGAAGGCGTCCGTGGCGGCGTTGGCGAGGGTTTCCTTAACGCTGTTAAGTGCCATGCTTAGGAGACTGCCTTTAACGGTGTTAAGTTGTCAACATGGTTTCGCGTATCGACCGGGACGTGGTGGTGGAGACCGCCCTGCGGCTGCTGAACGAGAGCGGGCTGGATGGGCTGACCCTGCGGCGGATCGCCAAGGAGCTCGGCGTCCAGGCCCCGGCGCTCTACTGGCACTTCAAGAACAAGCAGGAACTGCTGGACGAGATGGCCACCGAGATCTTCCGGCGGCTGTTCCGGGCCACCATGCCGGAGGGCGGGCCCGGGGCGGACGGCCGGTGGCCGTCCTGGCGGGAGATGCTCCACCAGACCTGTGTCGTGCTCCGCCGCGAACTGCTCCGTTACCGCGACGGCGGCAAGGTCGTCAGCGGCACCCGGATGACGGACGACACCTTCGCGGCCCCGATGGAGCTCTTCCTCAGCCACTTCGTCGCGGCCGGCTACACCCTGCCCGAGGCGTCCCGCGCCTGGTGGACCGCGTACAACTACACGGTCGGGCTGGTCATCGAGGAGCAGTCGGTGCACCCCGACCCCGCGCACCCGGAAGTCCGCGATCCCTCCTACGACCAGGGCGAGCGCGAGCGCCGGCTGGGCAAGACGTACCCGCTCGCTGCGCGGGCCGGCCGGACGCTCTTCGGTGACGTCGAGGAGGCGTTCGAGGCCGGGCTGCAGATCATCGTGGCCGGCATCGAGGCCAACCACCTCAAGCGGCTGGGGAGTTGAGGGGAAGAGAGGAGCGCAGGGGTGGCCCCGCGGTGGGACGCTAGCGCCGCGGGTCGATCGCCCGGCGCAGGCGCGGGGTCAGCGGGCGCTCGACCCAGCGGTGGAGCACCCACGCGAGCAGCAGCATCAGCCCGACGGTCAACAGGAGCGTGGCGTACGAGGGCAGCCCGGCGCCGCGGTGCAGTGCGCCTATCACGACCCAGCCCAGATGCTCGTGGACGAGGTAGAACGGGTAGGTCAGCGCCCCGGCGACGGTCAGCCAGCGCCAGTCGGCCCAGCGGAACGCGCCCAGGGCGACGGCGGCGACCGCGGCGAACCCGAGGGTCACGATGGCGATGATGACGGTCGTCGAGCGGTAGGAGAAGGCGTGCACGGACGGTGCGTGCCACAGTCCGGCGACCGCGTAATGCTGTCCGATCAGCCAGCTGACCAGCACGATCGTCCAGGCGACCGGGTCCCGACGGCCGAACCGGTGCAGCAGGTACAGCCCCACGCCGCCGATGAAGAACGGGGCGTACTGGGGCATCAGCACGGTGGTGAGGAACGGCTCGTGGGAGGACTGGGCCAGCGCGGCGGCCAGCGTCCAGCCGGCGCAGAACAGGACCACCCGGCCGCGGGTGGCGCCCGGCAGCACCACGCACAGCGCGAAGAGGGCGTAGAAGCGCATCTCGGCCCAGAGGGTCCAGCAGACGCCGAGGACCCGGTGCACGCCCAACGGGTACTGGAGCATGGTGAGGTTCGTCAGCACCTCGCTGGGCGCGAGCGCCTTGAAGGCGACCCAGGGGAGCGCGAAGACGGCGGTGACGAGGAGGATCGCCGCCCAGTAGGCGGGATAGAGGCGGGAGACACGGCTCGCGACGAAGGAGCGCAGGGTCCGGCCCCAGCCGCTGAGGCAGATGACGAAGCCGCTGATCACGAAGAAGATCTGGACGCCCAGGCAGCCGTACGCGAACGCGTTGGAGAGGTACGGGAACTGGTGCGTCGGGGAGCCGCCCCAGGCCCGGGAGATATCGCCGTTCCGGCCGCCGTAGTGGTACGCGGCGACCATCAGGGCGGCGACCAGGCGCAACCCGTCCAGGGCGCGCAGCCGGGCGGCGCCGCCGGCCCGGTCGCGGCCCGGCGTCGCGGTGTCCCGGGCGGCGGCCGGCCCGGCGCCCGGCGCGCCGCCCGCGGTGCGGTCGGACGACACCGGGGGCGCCCCGGGCGGCGGAGAGGTGGTGGTCATCAGGCGGCGGTCCGCTTCCTCAGTCGGCGCTGCACGGCCCGGGCCCGGCGCGCCACCCGGCGGACCGCGGCGTTGCGCGGGATGAACGACAGCTGGGACGGCAGCGCGCCGGGCAGTGCCAGCACGGTGAGCCGGCGGCGCTTGAAGTAGCGCTGGGTGTGCGGGTCCAGATGGGCGGCCAGGTAGCGTTCGGCGGCCCGGCGCAGGTGCGGGTAGATCTGGTGCTGCATCGCATAGCCGACGGCGGTGACCAGCGGGCCGACGTCCTGCGGGGTGGCGGTGGCGCGCGGCGCCGCGCCCCGGTCGGCGAGGTCCGGCACCAGCGCGTCCACCAGCGTCACCGGCACCCGGTTGCTGTTCTCGTACGGCGTCAGCCGCTCCAGCAGCAGCCCGGTGCCGGTCCGGGCGACCGGCAGGTCGTAGAAGGCGGACGCGGTGAACAGTGCGGTGGAGAAGCACCCGGCCACCAGCGCGGGCCGGACCCGCTGGTAGAGGACCTCGGCGAGCACCGGCCGGTCCAGCACGGTCAGCGAGATCCCCAGCTTCTCGGCCTCCCGCTCCAGCAGGTGCGACCAGCGGGCCGGCGCCGACGGGTGCGGCTTGAAGACGATCTCGCGGTGGCCCCGCTCGACCGCCCCGCGCACCATCCGGACGTGCAGTTCCTCTTCCTCCTGCGGGGTGAGGATGGAGAGGGCGGAGAGGTACTGGCCGAGCAGCAGCGCCGCCCCCTCGGGGACGCCGGACAGGTCGCCCGACGCCTCGCCGTCGTCGGCGAGTTCGGTCAGCACCTTGGTGAAGGCGTCGGTCGGCACGATCACCGGCTCCACCCCGAACTCGGTCAGCAGCAGCGGCTTCAGGCCCGGCACCAGGTCCAGGTGGAGCAGTCGGCCGATCCGGGTGCCGACCAGCGGGTCGAGCTTGTTGCGGGTGGGGCCGTAGCTCATCAGCCCGTCGGCGTAGACGTCCACGGGGGCGTCGGGGAACAACTGGGCCAGCGCCATGGCCGGGTTGACCTGGATCGACTCCACGACCAGCTCGACCTGGTCGTCCCCCAGCCCCCACAGCAGCCGCAGATGGCGTTCCCACAGCGGCACGTCGTTGGGGCGCGGGGACCAGCCGCCGGGGTGGAACGGGCGGATCGTCTCATTCCAGGACAGCAGGCGGTCGAAGCGGCCGCGCAACGACGCGAAGCCGGGCATGGCGTCCAGGGCCGGGGTGGTCTCCGGGGTCGTCGCGTTGTTGCTGATCAGCAGCAGTCGGCGGTCGGCCGGGGGGAACAGGTCGGCGTCCAGGGCGGCGGCCAGGGTCGCCGCGCCGTAGAGCGTGGACGCCAGAAAGATCTGGGTACGGGGCCGGGCAGGCATCAGGCGGCGACCTCCGCCGTGGCGGAGGGGCGGCGGCGCAGCCGTCGCAGCCGGGACGCGCGCTGTACATCCATGGAATCCAGGGCTTCCTTCAGTACGTCCTGCGGCATGCGTTTCATGGCCGCGGCGCTCATCACCCGCAATTTACGGGCGACCGCCGGCTCGAATCGTTCGATCGAACCGAGATGATGGGAAATGATCGCGCAATAGGTGCGCACCGCCTTCGGCAGCAGCAGATGCGCCTCGGGGTCCCGTGCCGTTTCCTCGATCACCTGATCGAAAGCGCGGATGAAGTCCAATTGCCGGACATCGCCGATCTGGGTCAATGAGGACGCCACTCCACGCCGGTAGAAAACCCCCAGCAGACCGGTCACCGCCATGGATTTCGCCTCGCGGTGCAGCCGCCAGATCCACGGCCGGTCCTCCGCGGTGCGCAGCCCGTCGGTGAAGTGCAGCAGGCCGTCGTCGAGCAGCCGGCGGTGGTAGATCCCGGCCCAGGCGTAGGCGTAGTCGACCGAGGTGGAGCGGTCGGCGGGCAGGATCACGCTCCGCGGATCCATCACCACCCCCCGCCGGCCGTGCGGGACCCGGTGCACGGTGCGCGCCTTGGCGGTGCACTGGACGTGGTCCGTCCGCACGAAGTCGCACCCCAACTCCTCGATGACGGAGAGGAGTTCGGGGAGATAGCCGGGGGCCAGCCAGTCGTCCCCGTCGAGGAAGGCGAGGTACTCGCCGCGGGCCGCGTCCAGACCGGTGTTGCGGGCGGTGGCCAGGCCGCCGTTCTTCTCGTGTCGCAGCACCCGGGCGCCCGGGAGGTCCGTCGCGGCGCGCGCGAGGATCTCCGGCGTCTCGTCGCGTGAACAGTCGTCGACGAGCAGGAATTCGAAATCCTCACGGGAGTTCGCCGCGAGGCTTTTCAGAGTATCGGGCGCGTATGTCTGCACGTTGTAGAACGGCACGACGACGGAGAGCTTGACCACCCCCATGACGTTAGGTGCGGCGCCCGGCATTCGTCTTGACGCGGTGCGTACTTGGCGGTGAACGAAGAATGGCGGGATGGTTAACCAGTTCGGTGACCGGACGGTATCCGGGTGGGTTCGGTGTTCGTCGGTCGGCTGTTAACCCGTTGTTGCTCCTCAGTTGGTCCGCCGCCCGTCGCGCCTTTCTAGCGTCTTCGACGTGCCATCACCTACCCATTCGGCGCCGCGGGTCGCGGTGCTCGCCGACTCGGACACCCGGTGGAAGTGGGGCGCCCTGACCGCGCGCCGACTCCAGCCGGACGCCCGGCTCGACGGCTACCTGCTCCGCGGTCGCGCCACCCCCACCGTCCGCCAGCTCGGCGAGGTCGGAGCCCGCGCGGACTCGCTGCGGGAGATCAGGGGAGTGGACTTCCTCGAACTGATGGAGCGCGGCCCGGAGGCGGCGGACCGCACCCGCCACGACGTGCTGGTGCTGGCCTGCGTCGGCGGCGCCGTCCAGGCGATGCTGCACGGCCTCGGGCACGCCTGGCGGGCCGGCGGGCGCCGCCCCGTCGTCGTCACCGGCTATGTCGGCGTGGTCTACGAGAAGCTCGCCGACGGCCTGCTGCTGCGGCACGGCGCGGACGTGGTGCTCGCCAACTCCCGCCACGACGCGGACCGGTTCCGCGCGGTCTACCGTGGCGTGGGCGCGCCGGACGACAGTGTGGTGGAGTGCGCCCTGCCCTTCCTCGGCGGCGCCCCCTACGAGGCCCCGCACACCCCGTACACGGTGGTGTTCGCCGCCCAGCCCTCCGTCCCGGAGCACCGCGAGGGGCGAACGTACCTGCTGCGCCGGGCAGTTGAGCACGCCCGCCGGCACCCCGACCGCGAGGTGCTGATCAAGCTCCGCAGCAGGCCCGGCGAGCACACCACGCACATCGAGGAACTTCCCTACCAGAAGCTCGCCGCCAAGGTCCCCGGCGGACTGCCCGCCAACTGCCGCCTGGTGTACGGCAACATGGGCGAGGTCCTGGACCGCACCGACCTGATGGTCACGGTCAGTTCCACCGCCGCCCTGGAGTCGCTGCACCGCGGCATCCCCACCGCGGTCCTCACCGACCTCGGTATCCGCGAGGCGCTCGGCAACCACCACTTCCTCGGCTCCGGCTGTCTGGCCTCCTGGGACGAACTCGACGCCGGCCACCGCCCGGAGCCCGACCCCGACTGGCTGGCCCGCCAAGGTGTCGCCCCGGCGGTCCCGCCGGCCCCCGAGACCGGGGGAGGGGCGTACGAGCACGCCTTCGACGCCGCCCGCGACCGGGTCGCCGAGCTGGTCGCCGCCGACCACCTGCCGCCGCTCACCCCGTACTACACGCCCCGCACCGCCCCCGGCTATCTGCCCGGCATCCTCGCCCGCTACGGCCTGGACGCGCAGGGCGCACCGCTCGCCGGGTACCCCGACGCGCCCCAGGAGACCGGCGGGCTACGGCAGTTCGCCCGCGACACGGTCCGCGAGGCCGCCCGGGGCGCCTACCGGCACGGCGTCCAGCGCGTCGCCCCCGCCATCCGCCGCTGGGGGCAGCTGTGAGCGACGCACGACCAGGAACCGCGTTCGGCCCCCACTCGACCGAGGAGAGCCCCATGCCCCCCACCGTTGTGGCCGTCATCCCCGCCCGCGGCGGCTCCAAGGGCGTCCCCGCCAAGAACCTCGCCGCCGTCGGGGGCGTGCCCCTGGTGGCCCGCGCGGTCCGCGAGTGCCGCGCCGCCCGGCTCGTCACCGACGTGGTCGTCTCCACCGACGACGCCGGGATCGCCGCCGCCGCGCGCGGCGCCGGAGCGATGGTCATACGCCGGCCCGGCGAGATCGCCGGCGACACCGCCACCAGCGAGGCCGCGGTCCGACACGCCATGGACACCTACGAGGCCGAACAGGGCCGCCGGGTCGACGCGGTGCTGCTCGTCCAGTGCACCAGCCCGTTCCTGGTCAGCGAGGACATCGACGCGGTGGCCGCGGCGGTCGTCGAGGGCGGCGCGGACAGCGCGCTGACCGTCGCCCCCTTCCACGGCTTCGTCTGGCGGGACGCCGAGACCGCGAAGGACGCTGCGGGCGCCGCTCCCCAGGAGGCGGCCGACCCCGACGGCGGCGGCCACGGCGTCAACCACGACAAGTCCTTCCGGCCGCGCCGCCAGGACCGCCCGCAGGACCTGCTGGAGACCGGCGCCGCCTACGCCATGGACGCGGCCGGCTTCCGCACCAGCGGCCACCGCTTCTTCGGCCGCACCGAGCTGGTCCGCACCGACCCGGCCCGGGTGCTGGAGATCGACGACCCGCACGACCTGGCCCGGGCCCGCGCCCTGGCCCCGCTGCTGGACGCTCCGCGCCCCGGCGCCCTCCCGACGAGCGACGACATCGACGCCGTCGTCCTCGACTTCGACGGCACCCAGACCGACGACCGGGTGCTGGTCGACGCCGAGGGCCGGGAGACCGTCGCCGTGCACCGCGGCGACGGCCTGGGGATCGCCGCGCTCCGCCGCTCCGGGCTGAAGCTGCTGATCCTCTCCACCGAGCAGAACCCGGTGGTCGCCGCCCGCGCGCGGAAGCTGAAGGTGCCCGTCCTGCACGGCATCGACCGCAAGGACGTCGCCCTCAAACAGTGGTGCGAGGAGTCCGGTGTCACCCCCGAGCGGGTGCTCTACGTCGGCAACGACGTCAACGACCTGCCCTGCTTCGACCTCGTCGGCTGGCCGGTGGCGGTCGCCTCCGCCCACGACGTGGTGCGCGGCGCGGCCCGCGCGGTCACCGCCACCCCCGGCGGCAGCGGCGCCATCCGCGAGATCGCCGGCTGGCTCCTCGGCCCGTCCCTGTAACGCCGTTACAGGCACCCGTCCCGCCCGCACCCCCGACACCGCCCCCGAACCACCGCCCCCAGCCACCACCCCCGAAGCACCTCCCCGAACAGAACGAAGGAACCTCCCATGAGCAGCAACGCCCGCCTCCGCTCCCTCGGCGACCGCCTGGTCGGCCCCGGCCGCCCCGTCTACGTCACCGGCGAGATCGGCATCAACCACAACGGCGACCTGGAGAACGCCTTCGCGCTGATCGACGCCGCCGCGGACGCCGGCTGCGACGCGGTCAAGTTCCAGAAGCGGACCCCCGAGATCTGCACCCCGCGCGATCAGTGGGACATCGAGCGCGACACCCCCTGGGGCCGGATGACCTACATCGACTACCGCCACCGCGTGGAGTTCGACGAGGACGGCTACCGCGCCATCGACGAGTACTCCAGGAAGCGCGGCATCGCGTGGTTCGCCTCCCCCTGGGACGTCGAGTCCGTCGCCTTCCTGGAGAAGTTCGACGTGCCCTGCTACAAGGTGGCCTCCGCCTCGCTCACCGACGACGAGCTGCTGCGCGCCCTGCGCGCCACCGGCCGCGCCGTCATCCTCTCCACCGGGATGTCCACCCCCAAGCAGATCCGGCACGCCGTCGAGGTTCTGGGCAGCGACAACATCGTCCTCTGCCACGCCACCAGCACCTACCCGGCCAAGGCCGAAGAGCTCAACCTCCGCATGATCCACACCCTCCAGGCCGAGTACCCCAACGTGCCGATCGGCTACAGCGGCCACGAGACCGGCCTGCAGACCACCCTCGCCGCGGTCGCCCTCGGCGCCACCTTCGTCGAGCGGCACATCACCCTCGACCGTGCCATGTGGGGCTCCGACCAGGCCGCCTCCGTCGAGCCGCAGGGCCTGACCCGCCTGGTCCGCGACATCCGCACCATCGAGGAGTCCCTCGGCGACGGCGTCAAGAAGGTCTACGAGAGCGAGCTCGGCCCGATGAAGAAGCTGCGCCGGGTCGCCGGCGTGGTCGCCGAGGAGGAGGCCGCCGAGGCCGCCGACCGCGAGCCGGCCGCCGTCTGACCGGCCCCACGCCGACAGGAGTTCGCCACGTGAGCTCACCCGAAGGGACCTGCGCCGCCGGCGCCGAGGTCCCGCCCGAGGAGACGGCGGGGACTCCCACCCGCCGTCTCCTCGGCGTCCCCCGGCAGCGCAAGCGGACCGAACCCACCGGTGACGACATGACCACGGCCTCTGCGGACACCGCCGGTGCGGACACCGGCACCCTCGCCTTCGTCGAGAGCCCGGTCCAGCTGCTGAACGTCCTCGAATGGGCGCACACCCGGGTCGGCGCCGACCAGCCCGCCGCGCTCACCGTCGTGGTGCTCGCCCCGCACGACCCGATGACCCGCGGTCAGCTGCGCCGGATGGTCGAACTCGCCCGCGACGAGGGCCACACCGTCCGCTGGGAGGAGGCCCGCGGCGGCACCACCGCCCCGCTGCGCACCATCGGCGGTCTCACCCCGCTGCTCCGCCGGGCCGGCCGGATCGTCCTCGGCGACCCCTTCTCCCGCTACGTCCAACTGCTCCTCGGCCTCACCCGGGCCCGCGACCTGGTCGTGGTCGACGACGGCACCGCCACCATGGAGTTCATCGGCCAACTCGCCCGCGGCGAAAGGCTGGTGCGCTGGCACCGGCACGGCTCCGGGCGCGGCCCCCGCGACCTGGTCTTCGCACCGTTCGCCGCCGCGGCCCGCCGCCGTCTGACCCCCGGCCCCGAGGGCGCCCGGCGCCGCCGCACCGTCGCCCTCTTCAGCTCCATGCCGGTCCAGGCGCCCGAGGGCATGGCGGTCACCGCCAACGACTTCGCCTGGACCCGCGGCCGCTTCGGCCCGCCCCGCCTGACCCGCACCGCCGACATCGTCGGCACCTCGCTGGTGGAGACCGGCGTCGTCGACACCGACCGCTACCTGGCCGCGGTCGCCGACCTGGCCCGTGCGCACGGCGCCACCCGCTACTTCGCCCACCGCCGGGAACGCACCGGCAAGCTCCACCGCCTGGCCACCGAGACCGGGCTGGAGGTGGTCCGCCCCGACCTCCCCCTGGAACTGATCGCGCGCCGCGGCCCGGTGGGCCGGCTGGTCCTCAGCTTCCCCTCCACCGTCGTCCACACCCTGCCACTGGCCCTCCAGGGAACCGGAGTCCAGGTCGCGGTCTGCGACATCGACCCCGCCTGGCTCACCGCGCACGCCTCCCCGCGCGCCCAGGGGTTCCTCGACGACGTCACCGGCACCGCCCAGGACGTACGGCGACTGCCCGGGATGGGGGCGCTCCCCCGCAAGCGGGAGGTGCCCCCACCCGTTTGCGAGGGAGGACCTGACCGAACCTGACGGTGAGTGATGAAGCCCTGATGAGGCCCTGATAAAGCCCTCCTTCATACCCGTACCAAAAACCGTCCATGCACCCGGCTGCCTAAAATTTCTTCCCCTGACGGGCTGAACTTTTGTTGATCGAGGGACAGTTGCCCCGTTCGGCCCCGTAACCTTCAACGGGTGAACCAACTGATGTCTCGCGCCGCCGACGTTCCGCACGCCTCCGCCCTGCCCGGCACGCTCTCCGAGGCACTACGCGCCGAACTCATCACGTTCCGCCGCGACTTGCACATGCACCCGGAGCTCGGCAACCAGGAGTTCCGGACCACCGCGGCGATCAAGGACCGACTGGAGAAGGCCGGGCTCCGCCCGCGGGCCCTCAGCACCGGCACCGGCCTCATCTGTGACATCGGTACGGACGACGGCACCACAGCGGGCGGGCGGCTCGCCCTCCGCGCGGACATCGACGCCCTCCCCATCCCCGACACCAAGACCGTCGACTACGCCTCCACGGTCCCCGGTCGCGCCCATGCCTGCGGCCACGACGTGCACACCACCGTCGTGCTCGGCGCCGGCCTGGTCCTGGCCGAGCTGGACCGGGCGGGCCGGCTGCCCCGGCCGGTGCGGCTGCTCTTCCAGCCCGCCGAGGAGGTCCTGCCCGGCGGTGCCGCCGAGGCCGTCGAGAGCGGTGTGCTGGACGGCGTCGGGCAGATCCTCGCCGTGCACTGCGACCCCCGGGTGGACGCCGGCCGGATCGGCCTGCGCACGGGCGCGATCACCTCCGCCTGCGACCGCCTGGAGATCACCCTCGAAGGGCCCGGCGGCCACACCGCCCGTCCGCACCTGACCACGGACATGGTCACCGCCGCCGCCCGGGTCGCCATCGACGTCCCGGCGGTGATCTCCCGCCGGGTGGACGCCCGAGCCGGCCTCGCGATCACCTGGGGCCGGATGGAGACCGGCCACGCCTGCAACGTCATCCCGCAGCGCGCCGCGCTCGCCGGCACCATCCGCTGCCTGGACCTGAACGCCTGGCGGCAGGCGCCGGACCTCGTCCACGCGGCGATCGACGAGGTCGCCACCCTGCACGGCGCCAAGTCCCAGATCGACTACGTCCGCGGCGTCCCGCCCGTCGTCAACGAGGCGGACAGCGTCCAGCTGCTGCACGACGCGATGGCCGCCCGCCGCGGTGCCGAGGCCGTCGAGGGCACCGAGCAGTCCCTCGGCGGCGAGGACTTCTCCTGGTACCTCGAACACGTCCCGGGCGCCATGGCCCGGCTGGGCGTCCGTCCGCCCGGCGAGCTGAGCAGCCTCGACCTGCACCGCGGCGACTTCGACGTCGACGAGCACGCGATCACCGTCGGGGTCGAGCTGTTCACGGCGGCGGCGCTGCTCTGAGGCCCGCGGACCGTAAAGATCCCGCCACATCCCACCACCCCGGGCGGTCGGCCCTGCGCCGACCGCCCGCCGTGTTGCCGGGGCAGGTCGTGAGAGACGAATCGATAACGGCGACGCCATGGAGGGTTTTGCGCCAGGTCTACGCGCGTTAATCTCCCGACAAGCCAGCGCCACTGGGGGCGCTTACAGCGAAGGGAAGGCCCCGTGCGTCGGGTCATCAGGGTTGTCGCCGCGGCCACCGCCACCGCGTGTCTCGGGCTCACCGCCACCGCTTGCGGCCAGAGTTTCGCCGAGGCCAACCGCGCGAAACACGCGGGCGTCGGGCTGGCCTTCGACATCGGCGGGCGGGACGATCACTCGTTCAACGAGGCGGCCGCCCGCGGTACCGAGAACGCCCGCCGGCAACTGGGCGTGAACGTCAAAATGCTCACCGCGAAGAACGGCGAGACCGAGGCCGACCGCGAGCAGCGGCTGACCTCGTTCGCCGAGGCCGGGTACAACCCGGTGATCGGGGTGGGCTTCGCCTACAGCCAGTCCGTGCAGAACGTCGCCAAGGACTTCCCGGACACCACCTTCGGCGTGGTCGACGCGGTGCCGACCGGCAAGAACGTCGACGCGATGGTGTTCGCCGAGCACGAGGGGTCGTACCTGGCCGGCGTCGCGGCCGCGCTGAAGAGCAAGACCCACAAGGTCGGCTTCATCGGCGGGGTCAACAACGCGCTGATCCAGAAGTTCCAGGCCGGCTTCGAGCAGGGCGTGCGCGACACCGACCCGAAGGCCAAGGTCGTCTCGCAGTACCTGTACCCCAACAACGACAAGGGCTTCAACGACCCGGCCGCCGCCAACGCCAAGGCTCAGGGCATGCTCGACAGCGGCATCGACGTGATCTACACGGCCGCCGGCCAGTCCGGCGCCGGCTCGATCGAGGCGATCAGCAAGGTCAAGGGCGCCTGGGCGATCGGGGTGGACTCCGACCAGTACCGGCAGCCGGGACTGGCCCGCTACAAGGACCACATCCTGACCTCCGTGGTGAAGAACGTGGACGTGGCGGTCTTCGACCTCATCAAGAGCTGCGAGCAGCACAAGCCGCTGACCGGCATCCACACCTACGACCTGAAGCACGGCGGCGTCTCGCTCGCCACCTCGGGCGGTTTCATCAAGGACATCCAGCCGCAGATCGACGCGGCCCGGAAGAAGATCATCGAGGGTCAGGTGAAGGTCAAGGAGACGCCGTAGCCGTAGCCTCCGGGGGCCGCACCCGGCAGCCCCACGGGGCCGCCGCAGGCCCCTCTCCCCCCTCTTTTCCCTGGTTTTCCCCCACTCGTCCGCTTCTTCCGCTCCTTCGCCCCTGAGGGGAGTGCGCCATCAACGCAGCGCCCACCAGCAGCAGCCCGCCCGGCCAGGACGCCCCTGCTGTAGAACTCCGCGGGATCACCAAAAGGTTCCCCGGCGTCGTGGCCAACCACGACATCCATCTCACCGTCCGCCGCGGTACCGTCCACGCCCTGTGCGGTGAGAACGGCGCCGGCAAGTCGACCCTGATGAAGATCCTCTACGGCATGCAGAAGCCGGACGAGGGCACCATCGCGCTCGACGGCGAGCAGGTCGCCCTGCACTCCCCGGGCGACGCCATCGCCCGCGGCATCGGCATGGTGCACCAGCACTTCATGCTCGCCGACAACCTCACCGTCCTGGAGAACACCGTCCTCGGCGCGGAGAAGCTGCACGGCATCGGTGCCGGCGCCCGCGCACGGATACGTGAGATCTCCGACGCGTACGGGCTGAACATCCGGCCGGACGTGCTCATCGAGGACCTGGGCGTCGCCGACCGCCAGCGGGTGGAGATCCTCAAGGTCCTCTACCGGGGCGCCCGGACGCTGATCCTCGACGAGCCGACCGCGGTCCTCGTCCCGCAGGAGGTCGACGCGCTCTTCGACAACCTCCGCGAGCTCAAGTCCGAGGGCCTGACCGTCATCTTCATCTCGCACAAGCTGGGCGAGGTGCTGTCGGTCGCCGACGACATCACCGTCATCCGGCGCGGCACGACGGTGGCGTCCGTCGAGCCGTCGAGGACCACCCCCAAGCAGCTGGCCGAGTTGATGGTCGGCAGCGAGCTGCCCTCCCCGGAGACCCGCGAGTCCACCGTCACCGACGTGGAGATGCTGAAGGTCAGCGACGTACGGCTGTCCGCCACGGACTCCGACGGCGTGGTCCGCACGGTGCTGGACGGCATCTCGTTCACCATCCGCAAGGGCGAGGTGCTGGGCGTCGCCGGCGTCGAGGGCAACGGGCAGGCCGAGCTGGTCGAGGCCGTCATGGGCACCCGCACGCCCGACGGCGGGACCATCACCCTGGACGGCCGGGACCTGTCGCGGTCCTCCACCCGCGCCCGCCGCGAGGGCGGCATCGGCTACATCCCCGAGGACCGCCACCGGCACGGCCTGCTGCTGGACGCCCCGCTGTGGGAGAACCGCATCCTCGGTCACGTCACCGAGCGCCCCAACAGCAAGGGCAAGCTGCTCGACCTGGCCGGTGCCCGCAAGGACACCGAGCGGATCGTCGCCGAGTACGACGTCCGCACCCCCGGCATCGAGGTCACCGCGGCCTCGCTCTCCGGCGGCAACCAGCAGAAGCTGATCGTCGGCCGCGAGATGAGCCACCACCCCAAGCTGCTGATCGCCGCCCACCCCACCCGCGGGGTCGACGTCGGCGCGCAGGCGCAGATCTGGGAGCAGATCCGCGCCGCGCGCCGGGAGGGGCTGGCGGTCCTGCTGATCTCTGCCGACCTGGACGAGCTGATCGGGCTGTCCGACACCCTGCGGGTGATGTACCGCGGCCGGCTGGTCGCGGACGCCGATCCCGCAGTGATCACCCCGGAGGAGTTGGGCTCCGCCATGACCGGTGCCGCCAGCGGCCACCTCAGCGCGTCGGACGACAGCGCCGTCGCCCAGGGGGGTGGCGAGAAGTGAGCACGTCCACCACCACGCCGACGACCAAGAAGAACCCGGCCGTCGACGCCATCGCGCGCAGCGCCGCCCGGGACAAGATCCTGCTGGGCATCGCCGCGCCGGCGCTGGCGATCGTCGCCGCGATAGTGATCAGCTCGCTGGTCTTCCTGGCGTCCGGCGAGAACCCGTTCCGGGCCTACGGGATCATGGCCGACTACGGCCACTACAGCGACAGCCAGGTCTGGATCGTCAACAAGGCGGTGCCGTACTACCTTTCGGCGCTCGCGGTGGCCATCGGCTTCCGGATGAACCTGTTCAACATCGGTGTGGACGGGCAGTACCGGCTGGCCGCCTTCGCCGCGGCGGCGGTCGGCGGCGCCATCGCGCTGCCCGGCGCCCTCCAGATCATCCTGCTCATCGTCATCGCGATGCTGGTGGGCGCGATCTGGTCCGGCATCGCGGGGCTGCTGCGGACCACCCGCGGGGTCAGCGAGGTGATCACCACGATCATGCTGAACTCCATCGCGGCCTCGGTGATCGGCTACTTCCTCCAGGACGGCCGGCTCGCCGTCAAGGACGGCAACCTCCTGCACACCAAGTTCCTGCCGGAGTCCAGCCACTTCTTCTCCTTCCCGACCCACCCCAAGCCGGTCGAGGGCTTCGTGGTGGTCGCGGTGGTGGCCGGTGCCCTGTACTGGTTCCTGATCAACCGCACCCGCTTCGGTTTCGACCTGCGGGCGGTGGGTGCCTCCGAGTCGGCCGCCGAGGCCAGCGGCGTCAGCGTCAAGCGGATGATCGTCATCAGCATGCTGCTGTCCGGTGCCGCGGCCGGCCTGGTCGGGATGCCGACCCTGCTCGGCGAATCGTTCCAGTACGGCACGGACTTCCCGGCCGGTATCGGCTTCACCGGTATCGCCATCGCGCTGCTCGGCCGCAACCACCCGATGGGGATGGCGTTCGGCGCACTGCTGTGGGCGTTCCTCGACCGCACCGGCTCCCGGCTGGAGTTCGAGGGCTACGCCCAGGAGATCGTCGGCGTCATCCAGGGCGTGATCGTGCTCTGCGTGGTCATCGCCTACGAGGTCGTCCGCCGCTACGGGCTGCGCCTCCAGCAGCGCAAGGTCGGCGAGGAACTGGCCGTGCTGGCCCGGACCGGCGACGGCACGAACGGGACCGGCGTCGCCGGCAACAGTGACAAGCCGGAGGTGACGGCGTGAGTACGGAGCTCAAGTCCGCGGCGCGACCCGCGGCCCCCGGCACGGGCGGCGGGAAGCGGAAGCTGACCTACCCCTGGATCATGCTGATCGTCGCCGGCGCGCTGTTGGCGGTCTCCGCCCTGCGGGCCGTCAGCGGCGCCGCGGACCTCACGTCCGCCGGCCAGTTCGGGGCCGCGCTCAGCGCCGCGGTACCGATCGGGCTGGCCGGTCTGGGCGGTCTGTGGGCCGAGCGGGCCGGCGTGATCAACATCGGTCTCGAAGGCATGATGATGCTCGGCTCGTTCGCGGCCGGCTGGGTGGGCTGGCAGCACGGCCCCTGGGCGGCGGCCGCGGCCGGCATCCTCGGTGGCGCGCTCGGCGGCCTGGTGCACGCCGTCGCCACCGTGACCTTCGGCGTGGACCACATCGTCTCCGGTGTCGCGATCAACATCCTGGCGCTGGGCGCCACCCAGTACCTCGCCACCCTCTGGTTCGGCCAGGAGGGCAGCGCGGCGATGGTGGCCGGCGGCAACGACAAGCAGTCCCCGCCGATGTCCGACATGCCGACCTTCACCGTCCCCGGCCTCGCGGACTGGCTGAACGGGATCGAGGGCCACCACTGGTTCCTGGTCTCCGACGTCGCCGGGGTGCTCGGCGCCGCGGTCACCGGCGTCTCCTGGCTCACCGTCCTGACCGTCGTCCTCTTCGTCGGCACCTTCTTCCTGCTCTGGCGCTCGTCGTTCGGCCTGCGGCTGCGGTCCTGCGGCGAGGCCCCGCTCTCCGCCGAGACCCTCGGCGTCAACGTCTACGCGTACAAGTACGCCGCGGTGCTGGTCTCCGGCGCGCTGGCCGGTCTCGGCGGCGCCTTCCTGGCGATCAGCGTGCACTTCTACCAGGACGGTCAGACCGGCGGGCGCGGCTACATCGGCCTGGCCACGATGATCTTCGGCAACTGGCGGCCGGGCGGCGTCGCCCTCGGCGCGGGCCTGTTCGGCTTCATGGACGCCATGCAGCTGCGCAGCGGCGGCCCGACCGTGCACGCCCTGCTGCTGGGCCTGGCCGCGCTGCTCGCCGGCCTGGCGCTGGTGCGGCTGCGGGCCGCCAAGCGGGCCCAGGCCGCGGTCGCCGCGGTCGCCGCCGTCGTCCTGTTGGTCTGGTACGCGCTCTCCGACAGCGTCCCGCTGGAACTGGTCGAGGCCAGCCCCTACATCGCTACGCTGCTGGTCCTGGCGCTCTTCTCGCAGCGCCTGCGGTCCCCGAAGGCGATAGGCAAGCCCTACCGCCGGGGCCAGGGCCACTGACGCGCGCGGACCCCCGCACCGCGCGCGAAGGAAGACACGAAGGAAGACAGCACGTATGACGCACGAAGTGCCGGTCGACTGGACCGCACTGCGGACGCAGGCCCGGGACGCGATGTCTCGGGCCTACGCCCCTTATTCCGGCTACCCCGTCGGCGCCGCCGCTCTGGTGGACGACGGCCGCACGGTCACCGGCTGCAATGTCGAGAACGCCTCCTACGGCCTGGCGCTGTGCGCCGAATGCGGCCTGATCTCCGCCCTGTTCGCCGGCGGCGGCGGCCGACTGACCGCGTTCACCTGCGTCGACGGCAAGGGCGAGCTGCTCGTCCCGTGCGGTCGCTGCCGGCAGCTCCTCTACGAGCACGGCGGCCCGGAGCTGCTGGTGGACACCGCGGCCGGGGTCCGACCGCTGGCGGAACTGCTCCCGGACGCCTTCGGCCCGGGACACCTGACGCGGTGACGGCGGGCGGGGCCCCGCGGGCGGCGGGTGCCGCCGCCCGCCGCCCGCCCTGGCGACCGTGGCGTCTATGCGTGTAGAACGGGACCTACCCGTTCGAAAGGAACCCGTCCATGGACGCCATCTCCGTCATCCGTACCAAGCGCGACCGCGGTGAGCTGACCCCGGAACAGATCGACTGGGTCATCGACGCGTACACCCGCGGCGAGGTCGCCCACGAACAGATGTCGTCCCTCGCCATGGCCATCTTCCTCAACGGCATGAACCGTCAGGAGATCGCCCGCTGGACCGCCGCCATGATCTCCTCCGGCGAGCGGATGGACTTCTCCTCGCTCGCCCGCCCCACCGCCGACAAGCACTCCACCGGCGGCGTCGGCGACAAGATCACCCTGCCGCTCGCCCCGCTGGTCGCCGCCTGCGGCGCCGCCGTCCCGCAGCTCTCCGGCCGCGGCCTGGGCCACACCGGCGGCACCCTCGACAAGCTGGAGTCCATCCCCGGCTGGCGCGCCACCCTGAGCAACGACGAGATGCTCGACGTCCTGCGCACCGTCGGCTCGGTCATCTGCGCCGCCGGCGACGGCCTCGCCCCCGCCGACAAGAAGCTCTACGCCCTCCGCGACGTCACCGGCACCGTCGAGTCGATCCCGCTGATCGCCTCCTCCATCATGTCCAAGAAGATCGCCGAGGGCACCGGTTCGCTGGTCCTGGACGTCAAGGTCGGCTCCGGCGCCTTCATGAAGAACCTCGACGACGCCCGCGAACTGGCCTCCACCATGGTCGGGTTGGGCACCGACCACGGCGTGCGCACGGTCGCCCTGCTCACCGACATGGCCACCCCGCTCGGCCGCACCGCCGGCAACGCCCTCGAAGTCCGCGAATCCGTCGAGGTGTTGGCCGGCGGCGGCCCCTCCGACGTCGTCGACCTCACCCTCGCCCTCGCCCGCGAGATGCTCGACGCGGCCGGCCTGAAGGACGCCGACCCGGCCAAGGCGCTGGCCGACGGCTCCGCGATGGACCACTGGCGCCGCATGATCACCGCCCAGGGCGGCGACCCGGACGCCGCGCTCCCGGTGGCCCGCGAGACCCACGTCGTCCCCGCCCCCGCCTCCGGCATGTTGCGGACCCTCGACGCCTACGCCGTCGGCCTCGCCGCCTGGCGCCTGGGCGCCGGCCGCGCCCGCAAGGAGGACCCGGTGCAGGCCGGCGCCGGCATCGAACTCCACGCCAAGCCCGGCGACCGGGTCACCGCCGGCCAGCCCCTCCTCACCCTCCACACCGACACCCCCGAGAAGTTCGACTACGCCCTCGCGGCGCTGGACGGCGGGGTGGAGATCGCCCCGTCGGACACCCCGTTCGAGACCCGGCCGGTGGTGCTGGAGCGGATTGCCTGAGTGTGTGTGGGGGTGCCGTTGCCTTGAGGGGCACGGCATCCCCGCCACCCACCCCCGCCGGGGTGGTGGGACTCGTATGGGTGGGGGCGCCGGCGGTCCGGTATGAGGTGGAGCCTCCCGTACCGGTCCGAGAGCCGTTATCCGAGAGTCGTTAGTCGTCGGAGGTCAACGCATCCGCTTCGGGCACGGATGCTCCGGCCTGAAGAAGTTCGGGCAGGCGATCAGATGCACCGCGTAGAAGGTGGTGCCCCCCCGTTGATGCACCAGCCGCCGACGACATCACGGCCCTGCTCCACCGTTTCCCGCGCACTGTCGACCTGGGCCTGGACGGTCCCGGGGTCCTTCGCGTGGAATCCGTCGAACCGGTCGGCGTAGTCGGCGATCTGCTTCCCGAACCAGGCGGCCGCTTCGCCGGCGTCGTGGAACGTCTCCTTCACGAACGAGGCGTTTTTCAGCAGCCAGTTGGCCGGTTCCAGCGGAACCACTGATGCTGAGGCGAACTGGGGGTTGCCGGGCCGTCGAAGCGCATCGGTGCTGTACTCCGTCCCTGATCCGACCCAGGTGTATCCGTGGCAGTGAACGTTCAAGGATTCCTCCTGATGGAGGGCGGCCCGGGATCAAACGATCGGGGGCCGCCCTGTCTCACTGGCGTGGCACCGGAGTGCTACTGCACTGGGATATTGGCGACCGCACCCGTCCCCGTCGCCGCAACCCCCGGACGGGTTGCCGTCCTGGCCCTCGTCCTCGTCGCCTCCGTCGGCCTTGACCGGATCGAACCGATATCGCATGCTGCACCTCCTGGTGCGTGAGCGACGCGGGGTCCGTCCCCGCGTCGGCGTGCGCTGGCTGGGCCTCCGGAGGAGGCCCGGACCCGTCCCGGCCGGATGTCCGGCCAAGGAATCGCCGGCCGGGACGGGGGCTTGATGTGTTCCCCGAACGTCAGGGCTCGCGCCGCGGCGCGTCCAGGGGCAGGGGGAGCGGTTGCGTTTGCCGACGGGGGCGTCCCCCTCATGCCGCTGCGGATCCTCCTCAGGCGCTCGGCCTGACCATGCCGGAGCCCTTCCGGGTCTTGAAGGTCCAGATGCTGCACCACTGGGGCCGCGCTGCTCGACTCCGTCGAAGGCCGGCTGCAACCTGCCACTGCGGACGACCGTGATCGATGCCCCGAGCGTCTGGGAGCACGTGACCTGGACGACCTGGAAACCACCGCGCGAACCTTCCGCGCCTGGGATCACAAATACGGCGGAGGACTGCGCCATAAGGCGGTCCTCGGGCAGCTGAACGAGGTTGCCTCCGCGCTCAACGAGAATCAGCCCCACTCCATCGAACGGCGGCTGTACGGCGTCATGGCTCAACTCGCCGGCACCGCGGCCACGATGGCTTGGGACTCAGGGCTTCAACGCCGCGCTCAGGACTACTATTTGCTTGCTCTCCGCTCGGCGCATGCGGCTGGCGACACTGCATTCGGTGCCAACGTGCTCGCCGGCATGGCACGCCAGATGCTCTACGGAGACCGCCCGCAAGATGCGCTTGAACTGGTTCGTCTCGCCCAAGACCGAGTCCGTGCCACAGCGGGGGCGCGTTTGCGCGCGATGCTTCACACCCGTGAGGCATGGGCCTATGCGGTCATGGGGCGAGGCACGGACTTCCAACGTGCCACTGGACAGGCTCAGGAGGCGCTGGCGGCCACCAGCCTCAGCGATGAGCCCTACTGGATCAACTACTTCGACGCTGCCGAACTGGCAGGTGTCACCGGTGGTCGGCTACTCGAACTGGCCAGGCAAGCTCCCCGAGAACATGCGCTGAGCGCAGCGGAAGCGATCCATACCGCTCTTGAGCAGCGTGCCCCCGACGCACGCCGGAGCTATGCGCTCGATTGGATCGGTCTCGCTGAGTGCCATTTCCTCGTCGGAGACACCACCGAGGCAGTTCGCAGTACGCGGCAAGCGGTCAATGTCGCTGGGTTGACGCAGTCTGCCCGCGTCCGCCATCAGCTGTCCCGGCTCTACCCCTATACCGTCGGAAGAGAGGTTCCTGGCTCTCTCCGCGAGGTCCGAGACCAGATCCGTTCACTGCTCGCCGCCGCCTGAAAGAGACCCACAATGGTCACCATCGCCGTAACCGGGCACATGAACCTGACCGCGGGCACTGTGCCGCTCGTGCAAGAAGCTCTGCGAAGGCTTCTGTGTGAATACGCCCGGGATGGACTGGTCGGCGTCACCTGTCTCGCCCGCGGTTCCGACACCCTTTTCGCCGAGGCTGTTGTAGAGGCCGGTGGGGGGCTCGTTGTCGTCCTCCCCTCACGGGACTACCGCCAGACCAAGGTCAAGCCCGACCACGCGCCGGCTTTCGACCGCCTTGCCGCCGAGGCCGAGATCGTGACCATGCCCTACGACACCGCGAACCGGCAGGCATACGAGGCAGCCAACGGCGAACTGCTCAAGCGAGCCGACCGACTTGTGGCCGTGTGGGACGGAACGCCGCCTTCGGGAAAGGGAGGCGGGACCGCGGACACGGTCGAGCAGGCGCGGAGTGCGGGACTTCCCGTTGACGTGGTGTGGCCGGTCGGTGCTGGACGCGACGAGCCGTAGGACGACGAAAGGCCCGCCCCACCAGGACAGGTGGTGGGGCGGGCCCTTCGGTTCGCGGGGCCGCGTGGTGCGGCCGGGCTGGGGGCCGGGTTACGCGGCCTTGCCCAGGCTCAGCAGCCGCCGTTCGGTCATCGCCCGGCGGGTGGCGTAGAGGGTGATGCCGACGGCGCCGGCCATCGCGGCCAGGCCGAGCAGGACGGTGCCCGACCAGCCGGCGGCGTGGAAGGCGGCGGCGCCGAGCGCGCCGCCCAGGCTGCTGCCGATGTAGTACGCGCACTGGTAGAGGGCGGACGCCTGGGCCCGGGCGGTCTTGGCGGTGCGGCTGACCGAGGACGAGGCGACCGCGTGGCCCGCGAAGAAGCCCGCGGTGATCAGGACCAGGCCCGCCAGTACCGCGCCGATCGAGGAGGACAGGGTCAGCAGCAGGCCCGCGGTGGTGGTGCCGACCGCGAGGTAGAGCGCGCCGCGGCGGCCCATCCGGCCGACCAGCGTGCCGGCCGCGGCCGAGGAGACCGTGCCGACCAGGTAGATCACGAAGATCGAGCCGACGATGCCCTGGGGCAGGTCGAACGGCTCGGAGACCAGGCGGTAGCCGATCACGGTGTAGACCGCGCCGAAGACCGTCATGAACAGGGCGCCGATGGCGTAGAGGCGGCGCAGCAGCGGGTCGGCGAGATGGCCGCCGAGCGTACGGGCCAGCGTCCGCGGGCCCACCGCGCGCGGCACGAAGTGGCGGGCCCGGGGCACCAGCAGCCGGAACGCCACCGCGCAGACCACGGCCAGCACGCCCACCGCGCCGAGCGCGGCCCGCCAGCCCCACGCCTGGGCGACCCAGCCGGTGACGATCCGCCCGGACATCCCGCCGATGCTGTTGCCGGCCACGAACAGGCCGATCGCGCCCACCAGCGCCTTGGCGCGTACCTCCTCGGCCAGGAACGCCATCGCCGAGGCGGGCAGCCCGGCCAGCGCGACGCCCTGGACGGCGCGCAGCGCGATCAGCGTGCCGAGCGAGGGCGCGAACGGCACCAGCAGCGCGATCACCGCGGCGACGGTGAGGGAGGCCGTCATCATCGTGCGGCGGCCGAACCGCTCGGAGAGCGCACTGAGCGGGATCACCCCGAGGGCCAGCCCGAAGGTGGCCGCGGAGACGGTCCAACTGGCCTGGTCCGGGGCGACGTCGAGGTCGGCGGAGATGGCCGGCAGCAGTGCCTGCGTGGAGTACAGGAGGGCGAAGGTGGCCACTCCGGCGGCGAAGAGGGCGAAGCTCATCCGGCGGTAGCCGGGGCCGCCCGGCCGCAGCTTGTCCGACTCGGGGTCGGTCGGCGCGACGGAAGAGGAGGAGTCTGTGGACGACTGGGGAGAGGCGGCCGCACGGTCGGTGACGGACGCCCCGGTATCAGCGGGAGGCATGCTTCGAAGGTAGGACGACGGCATCTCATGCGTCCAATGCATCAAAACGCCATAATCGATGCCGTGGCACATGATCGCAGTTCACAAGGGTCTCTGTTGCAAGCTCGCAACAGAAAAGACATTCCGGAACGCCTCGGCCCGGTCCCGCCGACCGCGCCCGAGGCGGTCGAGCTGGGGCCCGACTCCTGGGCGTTGACCCTCGCCCCGCGGCTCGCCCAGTTCGCCGCCGTCGCCCGGCACGAGCACGTCACCCGCGCCGCCCACGAACTCGGCATGCCCCAGCCCACCCTCAGCCGCGCCCTGGTCCGGCTGGAGGACGACCTCGGTGTGGCCCTGTTCACCCGGCACGGTCGCACGCTCTCCCTCACCCCGGCCGGGCGCGCCTTCCGCGCCGCGGCCGAGCGGTCCCTGGGCGAGCTGGAACGAGCCACCGAAGCGGTCCGCGCCGACGCCGACCCGGCCGCCGGCAAGGTCGCCTTCGGCTTCCTGCACACCCTCGGCTCGGAGACCGTCCCCGGCCTGATCCGCAGCTTCCGCGCCGACCACCCCGGCATCCGCTTCCAACTCGTCCAGAACTACGGCGAGGCGATGATCGAACGGCTCCGGGCCGGGGACCTCGACCTGTGCCTGACCTCGCCGGTCCCGGACTACCCGGACCTGGTGGCGCGCCGCCTCGACGAACAGAAGCTCCGGCTGGTCGTCCCGGACGACCACCCGCTGGCCGCCCGCAAGCGGATCCGCCTCGCGGAAGCCGCCGGCGAACTCTTCGTCACCCTCGAACCGGGCTACGGCCTCCGCCGGATCACCGACGCGCTGTGCGCCGAGGCCGGTTTCATCCCGCGGGTGGCGTTCGAGGGCGAGGAGGCCGAGACGCTGCGCGGACTGGTCGCCGCCGGCCTGGGCGTCGCACTGCTCCCGCCGCCCGCGGTGCCCCGGCCCGGCGTCGCGGAACTGACCGTCACCGCCCCGCGGGCGGTCCGTGAGATCGGCGTGGCCTGGCTCGACGGCCGCACGGACACCCCACCGGTGGCCGCCTTCAAGAAGTTCCTCCTGAGCCGGCGGGGTGCCCTGCTGTCGTGACCCGGTCGGGGGCCTGGGCCCCACTGGTCGGCCGCACCCCCCGCAGGGCCTCGTCGTAGGCGGTCAGGGCGGCCTCGCGGTCGAAGAACTGGCGTTGTAGTGCGGACACCCGTCGGTAGCGCGGCCCAATGGGCATGCCGAATCCCCCCGTTGCTCTCGGTTGCCGGGGAGGGTACCCCCGACGTCCGGGCCCCGCACCGGAGTCGACCGTTCGGTCAGTGGCGCAGCGACGCCCCGAAACCCGACGCCAGGGGCATGCGCAGGCCCAGGGGCGGGGGAGCGGCCAGGGCGTCCTTGACGGGGCGGGCGTAGGCGCGGGCGAAGAGGGCGCCGAGGACGAAGTCGGTGGCCAGGGCGTGCACCTCGGCGCGGTGCTGGTGGAGGGAGTGGCTGTCGGAGTGCACCTCGAAGCGGCAGGTGTCGCGGTTGATCTTCTTGGCGCGCTGGGCGTAGCGGTAGGAGAGGTCGGGGTCCACGCGCTCGTCGTTGGTGCCGTGCACCAGGAGGACCTGACGGCCGATCAACTGCTTGACGGGTTCCGGCTCGGCGCCGAACCGGCGCGGGTCGGGCAGCCAGGGCGCGAGGGCCAGCACGGCGTGGACGGCCGGGTGGCCGGCGGCGTGCAGCGCGGCGCGGGCGCCCATGCCGGTGCCCACCAGCGCGACCGGGACGTCGCCGTAGCGCCGGACCACCTCCTCCAGCGCCCAGGTGGCGTCCCGCGCCGGGTGTGCGTCGGCGCCGTTCCAGCCGCGGCAGCGGTAGTGCACCACGTGGGCGGTCAGTCCCTCGGCGCGGCCGGCGCGCGCCAGCCGGGCGGCCAGCGGGCGCACGGTCAGCGCGTGCACCGGCGACGGCCGGCGCAGCCCGGTCGGTCCGCACCCCGGTAGCAGGAGGGCGACGGCGTTCACCGTCCGGACCGTGCCGTCCGCTCCCAGCGGTTTTCCCAGCCGGGCCTCGCGCACCGGCAGCGCTTGCTGAGCCATGACGAGAACGATGACAGAACGAGGCGCGCTGTCCACCCTGCCGACGGGTCACTGTTACGTATCGTTCGGCGTGATCTACGCGCGTAGGGGCTACAGTGCGGAAATGACGAGCGAGATCAGCAACCTCCCCACCGCCGAACAGATCCGCCGCGCCCCCAAGGTGCTCCTCCACGACCACCTCGACGGCGGACTGCGCCCCGGCACCGTCGTCGACCTGGCCCGCGAGAACGGCTACCAGGGGCTCCCCGAGACCGACCCGGAGAAGCTCGGGATCTGGTTCCGGGAGGCCGCCGACTCCGGCTCGCTGGAACGCTATCTGGAGACCTTCGCGCACACCTGCGCCGTCATGCAGACCCGCGAGGCGCTCTTCCGGGTCGCCGCCGAGTGCGCCGAGGACCTGGCGGCGGACGGCGTCGTCTACGCCGAGGTCCGGTACGCGCCGGAGCAGCACCTGGAGGCCGGGCTCAGCCTCGAAGAGGTCGTCGAGGCGGTCAACGAGGGCTTCCGGGAAGGCGAGCGACGGGCCCGCGCGAACGGCCACCGGATCCGCGTCGGCGCCCTGCTCACCGCCATGCGGCACGCCGCCCGTGCCCTGGAGATCGCCGAACTCGCCAACCGCTACCGCGACCTGGGCGTGGTCGGCTTCGACATCGCGGGCGCCGAGGCCGGCTACCCGCCCACCCGCCACCTCGACGCCTTCGAGTACCTCAAGCGGGAGAACAACCACTTCACCATCCACGCCGGCGAAGCCTTCGGCCTGCCGTCCATCTGGCAGGCGCTCCAGTGGTGCGGCGCCGACCGGCTCGGCCACGGTGTCCGCATCATCGACGACATCGAGGTCGCCGACGACGGCTCGGTCACCCTCGGCCGGCTCGCCTCCTACGTCCGGGACAAGCGCATCCCGCTGGAACTGTGCCCGACCTCCAACCTCCAGACGGGGGCCGCGGCCTCCTACGCGGAGCACCCCATCGGGCTGCTGCGCCGGCTGCAGTTCCGCTGCACGGTCAACACCGACAACCGCCTCATGAGCGGTACGAACATGTCCCGGGAATTCGAGCACCTGGTCAAGACATTCCGTTACACGCTCGATGACCTGCAGTGGTTCACGGTCAATGGTATGAAGTCTGCTTTCCTTCCTTTCGATGAACGTCTCGCCATGATCAATGACGTCATCAAGCCCGGATATGCGGAATTGCGCTCCGAATGGCTCTTCCGGCAGTCGGCGGCAACCCCCGCTCCCAGCAGGGGATCTGACGCTGAGTAAGTGCTCCGTGCGGGGGGCTAGCGCAACGGCCGGTGGATTGTCCACCGGCCGTTTTCCGGTGTGCCGGGAGTGTTTGCGGCGGCCATGGCCGAATCACTAGGTTTTTTAGCCGGTCAAGCCCCCATCACGAGGACGTAATGCAATGAAGCAGGGAACGGTCAAGACTCTCGGCGCCGTCGCGCTCGGTGCCGCCATCGCCGCCACCGGCGCGGGCACGGCCTCCGCCGCCCCGGTCGCCCCGGTTGCCCCGGCGGGCAACTCGATCGGTGCCAACGGCGTGGTGAGGGACGCCGCCACCACCCTCTCCGGGGTGACCAGCAACCAGGGCCCCGGCAACGACGTCAGGACCCCCATGACCCACAAGGGCAACCAGCTGCTCGGCGGCCTGCCCACCGGCCAGGTCGCCAAGCTCCCGATCGGCTGACCCGGCCCGAAGTCCCCTAGGGGACAACCCTTCAGGACCGCCCCGGTCCGTACGCGGTATCCCGTACGGGCCGGGGCACCCTCATGTCCGGGGCGCGCCCGGTCACCAGGCCGCGGCGCTGCGCGCCTTGTCCTCCGAGGGGAGCAGGATCCACAGCGCCAGGTAGACCAGGAACTGCGGACCGGGCAGCAGACAGGAGAGCAGGAAGATCACCCGCATCGTCGCCGGGGACGTCCCGAAGCGGCGGGCGAGGCCGGCGCAGACACCGGCGATCATGCGGTTGTTGGTGGGGCGGACCAGTGCGGCGGCCATGTCGGGCTACTCCTTCTCGACGATCCGGGGCGGTTGCCCCGATGTCTCAAAAGTAGGTCCGGCCGCCGGAGAAAACGTCAGCCTGCGGGGCCAGGCCGACCCTGGGGATTCTCGGGGTCGTGCCCCTGTGCCGCTCGTCCCGCCGGCGGAGCCGCGACCGGGCCCCAGGGACGATCAGCAGATGCGCCAGTGCCACCCCGAGCGTGTTCAGCAGCACCGCGTCGACGTCCGGCACCTGCCCCGGCACCGCGGTCTGCAACAGCTCGATCGTCAGCGAGATCATCGCGCCGCCGAAGACCGTACGGGCCATCGAACCCAGGGGGGAGACGTCCAGGCGCCCGCCGGCCAGTGGCAGCAGCACCCCCAGCGGCGCCAGCATCAGCACCGGCGCCCCCAGGTGCCACACCGCCGACCAGCCGCCCCGCGCCAGCTCGGCATGGATCGACGCCAGCGGCTCCAGATTCGCGGCCGGCACCCAGGGCACCGTGCGGGGAACCAACATCAGCCAGCCGACGATCAGCAGATGCACCACGAGGAGGAGAATCCCCGCGGCGCGCAAACGGGGGGCGACGGTATCGCCGGGGCCATGACGCTGCACACAGGCCAGGACGCCGGTTGCGGGGGCCACGGTTCCGCCCCGTTGCGCCCGTCTTGCGCCGGAAGCGCCGCGGAGATCCGTCAGAAGCGCCCTAACCCTCCTGGGACTGCGGGTCGCCCCAGCCCGCCTGCTGGGCGACGTTCGGATTGGCCTGCACGTCCGGCGAGCAGTCGTAGCGGTGCGCCGCCGCCCCGCCCGGGCCGCCCAGCAGTGCGCCCCCGGTACGGCCCAGCGCGGCGCTCCGCCCGTAGGTGCACACCAGCTGCGCCAGCGCGAACGACGGCAGGTCGTCCGGTTCGACGGACAGCCGCAGCGCCTCCGGGGCGTCCCCGGCGCGCGGCCCGTCCACCTGCAGTGCCTCGGGCACGGCGCTGGTGAAACCGGCCCGGGTCTCCTCGGCCGTCGGCGGCTTCTGCAACTCCGCCAGCAGCGCACGGGCCGCGGGCAGCCGGACCGCGGCCCCCGGCGTGCCCTGCGGACGGGGCACCGCCCGCTCCACCGGGACCAGCGTCGAACCGCACACCAGATACACCCGGACCCGCTCCACCACCGGCGCGCCCGCCTCCGGCGCGTGACAGCTCACCCGCGACGGCGCGTCGCCCGCGTCGACCGGTACGGACGTGCCGCGGATCCCGCAGCCGGCGGCGGCCAGCGCCAGGACGGTCACCGCTGCCGCACGCCGTGCGGCAGCGGGCCGGGAGGGCCGGATCACCGCCTGCCCTCCGTGCCCTCGCCGGCGCCCTTCGGCCGCTGTCCGCGGTCCGTCGGCCGGTCGTCGTCGGCCAGTCGGGAGGCGTCCATCGGCAGCCGCAGCGTGAACACCGCGCCGCCCTCGGGGTGGTTGGCGGCGCTGATCCGGCCGCCGTGGATGTGCGCGTTCTCCTGCGCGATCGACAGGCCCAGCCCGCTGCCCTCGGACCGCGGGCGGGACGCGCTCGCCTTGTAGAAGCGGTCGAAGACGTGCGGCAGCACGTCCTCCGGGATGCCCGGACCGTGGTCCCGCACCCGGATCACCAGCTCCCCGCCGGCGATCTCCCGCCCCTGCTCGAACCGGGCCGCCTCCTCGTCGGGGCCGGCCTCCGCCGCCGGGCCCTCGGCCGGCTCAGCGCCCTCCGTCGCCGGCACCGCCGCCGCGGGCTCCGCCGGCTCCGTGCGGACCGACACCCGCACCGGCGAACCGCCGTGCTTGAGGGCGTTGCCGATCAGGTTGGCCAGGATGACGTCCAGCCGCCGCGGGTCCAGACGGGCCACGATGCCGCGGTCGGCGTCCAGCTCCACCGCGTCCAGCCAGGCCCGGGCGTCGATGCAGGCGGTCACCTGGTCGGCGACGTCGACGTCGTCGAGCACCAGCCGGGCGGTGCCCGCGTCGAAGCGGGTGACCTCCATGAGGTTCTCCACGAGGTCGTTCAGCCGCCGGGTCTCGCTGACCACCAGCTGCACGGCCGGCGCGATCATCGGGTCGAGGGAGTCCGCCTCCTCCTCCAGCACCTCGGTCACCGCGGTGATCGCGGTCAGCGGCGTCCGCAGCTCGTGCGACATGTCGGCGACGAACCGGCGGGACGCCGCCTCCCGCCCGCTCAGCTCCTCGACCCGCTGCTGGAGCCGCTCCGCGGTGCGGTTGAAGGTCCGCGACAGATCGGCCAGTTCGTCGGTGCCGGTCACCCGCAGCCGGGTGTCCAGCCGTCCCTCGCCCAGCTGCCGCGCCGCGTGCCCGAGCCGCTGCACCGGCCGCAGCACGGTCGTCGCGGCGGCCTGCGCCAGCAGCGCCGAGCCGACCAGCGCCAGCGCGGTCGCGATCCCCAGCGACCAGCCCAGCGAGGTCAGGTCCTGCCGCTCGGTGGCCAGCGACTTCATCATGTAGCCGGTCGGCCCGCCGCCGATCACCTTCGCCCCGGCGACCAGGTACGGGACGTCCCCGACCTCCTTGCGCTGCCAGTACAGGTGGTGCGTGGCGTGGTTGTTCTCGTCGACCGGGCGCACCTGCTCGACGGCGTTGCGCAGCGACTGCGGGACGCCCTGCAGCGTCAGCAGGTCCTTCTCGGTGGTGGCCGCGCACTCCTTGCCCTCGCGGTCCACCCCGATCAGCAGCACCGCGTAGTTCTGCGGGCCGGCCGCCATCTGCCGTGCGGCGTCCTGGAGTTCGGAGCACTGCGGGTGCAGCGGCAGCGTGTGGGCGCTGTCCTCCAGCGACTTGCGGAAGTCCTTCAGCGCGGCGTTCTGGGTGCGGTCCAGGACCGTGTTGCGGTTGAGCCAGTACGCGATGCCGGACGCCGAGACCGCCGCGGTGAGCGCCACCAGCGCGAACACCACGACCAGCCGCAGCCGCAGACTCGTCAGGCGCAGCAGGCCCGCGGCCCGGCGCAGCAGCCGCCCGAGCCGGCCGCCGGACGACGGTGCGTCGTCCTCCGCGCCCATGTTCTCTTCCCCGGCCCCGCCGCCGTGCGTGCTCCCTGCCGTCACTGGGGCGCGTCCAGTCGGTAGCCGACACCGCGGACCGTGCGGATCAGCGTCGGCGAGGACGGGACGTCCTCCACCTTCGCGCGCAGCCGCTGCACACAGGCGTCCACCAGCCGCGAGTCACCGAGGTAGTCGTGCTCCCACACCAGCCGCAGCAGCTGCTGCCGGGACAGCGCCTGCCCCGGCCGCCGGCTCAGCTCCAGCAGCAACCGCAGCTCGGTCGGCGTCAGTTGCAGATCCTGGCCGTTCTTGGTGACGGTCATCGCCGACCGGTCGATCACCAGCGAGCCGAACGTCGCCGAATCGCTGGACTCCCGCTCGCCGCGCCGCAGCACCGCCCGGATCCGGGCGTCCAGCACCCGGCCCTGCACCGGCTTGACGACATAGTCGTCCGCGCCGGACTCCAGGCCCACCACCACGTCGATGTCGTCGCTGCGCGCGGTGAGCAGGATGATCGGCAGCTGGTCCGTGCGCCGGATCCGCCGGCACACCTCGAAGCCGTCGATGCCGGGCAGCATCACGTCCAGCACGATCAGGTCCGGCCGCTGCTCGCGCAGCAGCTTCAGGCCGTCCTCGCCCGTCGCCGCGGTCATCACACGGTGACCCTGGCGGGACAGCGAGAGTTCGAGGGCCGTGCGGATGGCGTCGTCGTCCTCGATCAGCAACAGGAAAGGCACGCCCGCCATTCTGGCCCATGGGACGCCGGGAGATCGACCGGTGGCCGCCCGGCACTCCCCCAAGCTCTCGGCTCCGCTCGGGCAGGGAGGTGCCCCCATCGGAGCCACGCCGGACCGCGATCACCCCTGTGACACGCCTGTGACAGTCGGCGGACAACGCGATGAAACTGGGTTGGCAGTCTTTTGGTCAGCCGGGAGAGATCAACACCGCAGAGGCGGGATCTCGACCGGGACACACCGAACGAACTGGCTCGATCGACGGGGGGCAGCACGATGAAGAACACCCTGCACGGCACGGCATCCGGCGCAGTCGTCACGCGGCTCCACGACATCGGGCAGGAGAAGTCCGGTGCCGACGGGGGTACCACCCTGCCCGAGCGAAGCCGAGGGTTTGGGGGAGGGCGGGGGTGCGCTCGCGGCACCGGGCGTCAGCGGCCGCCGTACATGGTGGCCATTGACGCGATGGTGGTGCCCAAGGGGCCCAACGGGGGAAACGGGGGCCAGGAGAGCACCGACGGGGGAGTGGAGTACAGGGAGACGGGGGACCGGCGCACCGCGACGGAAGCGGCCGAGGCCGAAGCGGCCTTCACCGCCTACGTCCAGGAACGCCGCGCCTCCCTGTACGCCACGGCGTACCACCTGACCGGTGACCGCTACGAGGCCGAGGACCTGCTGCAGAGCGCGCTGTTCTCGACCTACCGGGCCTGGGACCGGATCAGCGACAAGGCGGCGCTCGGCGGGTACCTGCGCCGCACCATGACGAACCTGCACATCAGCGCCTGGCGCCGGCGCAGGCTCAACGAGTACCCGACCGAGGAACTGCCCGAGACCGCCGCTGACACGGATGCCATGCGCGGCACCGAGCTGCGCGCCGTCCTGTGGCAGGCGCTGGCCCGGCTGCCCGAGACGCAGCGCACCATGCTGGTGCTGCGCTACTACGAGGGCCGCACGGACCCGGAGATCGCGGACATCCTCAACATCAGTGTCGGCACGGTGAAGTCCAGCATCTGGCGCTCGCTGCGCCGGCTGCGCGAGGACGAGGTCCTCAGCTTCGGCCGTGACGAGGAGGAGTCCTTCGGCGCACTGGTCGCCTGAGGACGGGGGGTAACGCCCGAGGGGGATCCGGGGGGAGAGCCCGAGGGGGGTACGGGGGAACACGGGGGAAGCGAGCGGGTTCGGGCGGCCGGGGGGTCTGTCCGAACCCGCTCTTCCGTGTACGCGCACGCCGCCGGTCGGCGCCCGCCGGTCCGCTCAGGGCCGCGCGGCCGCCTCCACCGGGTCCTCGGTCCGCGCCGTCGCTATCCGGGCCAGCGCCTCCGGCCGGGCGCACGGATGGGCGCCCAGCGCGGTGTGCCGGGCCACGATCGTCCGCTCGCTGCGCAGCAACCGCAGCCCCCGGCGCACCAGATACACCGCCGGCTTGCGGCCCTCCCGCAGATCCCGGGCCAGCCGCCGCCGGAACGTGGTGGTCGGACGCCCGCGCAGGCACAGCGCGTCGGCCAGCAGCCCGGCCTCCCGGCACCGTTCGATGACGTCGGCGGCGAAGATGCCCTCCGCGATGAACAGCGGCGCCCCGTCGAGCGCGAGTTCGGCGGCGCCGGTCCGGGCGCTGGTCGCGATGTCGTAGACCGGCACCGCGGTCCGCCCCGTGCGGCACAGCTCCTCGATGGCGGCGACCGCGGCGCCCGCGTCCCAGGAGAGCGGCGAGTCCCAGTCCGCGCCGCCGCCGTCGGGCAGTCGGGGCAGCGAGGGGTCCGCGGCCTCCTTGTAGAAGTCGTCGAGATTGAGGACGGGCAGACCGGTCAGCGCGGCCAGCGAGGTCTTTCCGGAGCCGGAGGGGCCGGTCAACAGGAGGACCCGGGCGGTGGCCCGGGCGGGCGAGTGGGAATTCACGGGTACTCATTGTCGGGCATTGCGCCGGGAGGGGTACCCCTGGCGCGCGAGGTGGAACCCCCGCCACCGCTCAACTACGCTACGCAATCGACCGATTACACAGCCGGCTCGGACGGCTCGCCCCGTAGAGGGCGACATCCGTACGTCCGCTCCGCTCCCGATCCACAGGCAGGTGGCACAGATGCCCTCCCACGCACGTCCCAAGCCCAGCCGCGTTCCCCGCGGCGTGTTGCGCGCCGGGCTGGTGATCTCCGCGGCCGGCGCCGCACTCACGGGCGGCGCGGCGGCGGCGAGCGCGGCCGCCCCCATGCCCGGCGGCGCGGCCGCCCCGCACCGGCCCGCGGCCGAAGACGGCGTCGTGGGGCACGCCCTGACCCGCGCGATGACGGACTCCACGGGCCGCGGCCTGGGTCCCGTCAAGAACCTCAAGCTGGACCCGATGAACAACACCGGCGTCGACCCGCTCGACAACGGCGTCGGCACCCAGGTCGCCGACTTCAAGCCGGTGAGCACCAAGCAGGTGACCGACCCGGTGACCAAGGGCGGCTCGCTGCGGAGCCTGCCGGTGACCGGCACCGCGATGGGGCTGCTGCCCGGCTGACGGCCCGCCGCCCCGGCCACGCGGAACGGCGCGGGACCCGCCCCCAGGGGCGAGGTCCCGCGCCGTTCGTCCCTGCCGGCCCGGACGGGGGCCGGAGGGCGTCAGACCCCCATCGGGTGCCACACCGTCTTGGTCTCCAGGAAGGCCAGCAGCCGGTCGGTGCCCGGGTCGGCGGACCAGTCCTGTGCCCGCGGGCGCAGCACCCGCTTGAGGTTGTCGGCCGCCGCCGTCTCCAACTCCTTCGCCGACTCGGCGTCGGCGCCGGTGAGGTCGAGGGCGTTGACGTCCTGGTGGGCGGCGAGCGGAGCGGCCAGTTCCGTGGTCCGGCCGGAGAGCAGGTTGACCACTCCGCCCGGCAGGTCGGAGGTGGCCAGCACCTCGGCCAGCGACAGCGCCGGCAGCGGGGCCCGCTCCGCCGCGACGACCACCGCGGTGTTGCCCGTGACGATCACCGGGGCGAGCACCGAGACCAGGCCCAGGAACGACGACTCCTGCGGGGCCACCACGGCCACCACACCGGTCGGCTCCGGGGCGGAGAGGTTGAAGTACGGCCCCGCCACCGGGTTCGACGACCCGGCGATCTGGGCGACCTTGTCGGACCAGCCCGCGTACCAGACCCAGCGGTCGATCGCCGCGTCCACCTGCGCCGCGGCCTTGGCCTTCGACAGCCCCTCGGCGTCCGCCACCTCGGCGACGAACTGCTCCCGGCGGCCCTCCAGCATCTCCGCGACGCGGTAGAGGATCTGGCCGCGGTTGTAGGCCGTGGCGCCCGACCAGCCGCCGAACGCCTTGCGGGCGGCGACCACCGCGTCCCGGGCGTCCTTGCGGGAGGCCAGCGGGGCGTTGGCGAGCCAGGTGCCCTTGCCCGCCGCGTCAGCAGCTGAAGTTGCTGTCGTCACTTCGTACACCCGGCCGCTCTCGGAACGCGGGAACTTCCCGCCCACGTACAGCTTGTAGGTCTTGAGAACGCTCAGACGCTCAGACATTGAGGTACGCCTCCAGACCGTGCCGGCCGCCCTCGCGACCAAAACCGGACTCCTTGTAGCCGCCGAACGGCGAGGCCGGATCGAACTTGTTGAACGTGTTGGACCAGATGACGCCCGCGCGCAGCTGGTTCGCCATCCACAGCATCCGGGAGCCCTTCTCGGTCCAGATGCCCGCCGACAGGCCGTAGGGGGTGTTGTTGGCCTTGGCCACCGCCTCCTCCGGCGTGCGGAAGGTCAGCACCGAGAGCACCGGGCCGAAGACCTCCTCGCGGGCGATCCGGTGCGCCTGGGTGACGCCGGTGAACAGCGTCGGCGCGAACCAGTAGCCGGAGCCGGGCAGTTCGCAGGACGGGGACCAGCGCTCGGCGCCCTCGGCCTCGCCCGCGGCGGCCAGCTCGGTGATCCGGGCCAGCTGCTCGGCGGAGTTGATCGCGCCGATGTCGGTGTTCTTGTCCAGCGGGTCGCCGACCCGCAGGGTGGCCATCCGGCGCTTGAGCGCGTCCAGCAGCTCGTCCTGGATCGACTCCTGGACCAGCAGCCGGGAGCCCGCGCAGCACACGTGCCCCTGGTTGAAGAAGATCCCGTTGACGATCCCCTCGACTGCCTGGTCCACGGCTGCGTCGTCGAAGACGATGTTGGCCGCCTTGCCGCCCAGTTCGAGGGTGAGCTTCTTGTCCGTACCGGCGACCGTGCGGGCGATCGCCTTGCCCACCTCGGTGGAGCCGGTGAACGCGACCTTGTCGATGCCCGGGTGCGCCACCAGCGACGCGCCGGTCGAGCCGTCACCGGTGACGATGTTGACGACGCCCTTGGGGAGCCCGGCCTGGCGGCAGATGTCCGCGAAGAACAGCGCGGAGAGCGGGGTGGTCTCGGCGGGCTTGAGGACGACGGTGTTGCCGCAGGCCAGCGCCGGAGCGACCTTCCACGCCAGCATCAGCAGCGGGAAGTTCCACGGGATGACCTGGCCGGCCACGCCCAGCGGCTTGGGGTCCGGGCCGAAGCCCGCGTGCCCCAGCTTGTCCGCCCAGCCCGCGTAGTAGAAGAAGTGCGCGGCCACCAGCGGCAGGTCGGCGTCCCGCGCCTCGCGGATCGGCTTGCCGTTGTCGAGCGTCTCCAGGACGGCCAGCTCGCGCGAGCGCTCCTGGATGATCCGGGCGATCCGGAAGAGGTACTTGGCGCGCTCGGCGCCCGGCAGCGCCGACCACTTCTCGAACGCCCTGCGGGCCGCCTGCACCGCGCGGTCGACGTCCTCGGCGGTGCCCTGGGTGTACTCGGCCAGCACTTCCTCGGTGGCGGGCGAGACGGTCTTGCGCAGGCCGCCGCCCGCGCCCTCGGCGAACTCGCCGTCGATGAACAGCCCGTAGGAGGGCGCGAGGTCCACGACGGAGCGCGACTCGGGCGCCGGTGCGTAGTCAAAGGTCATGGTCAGTCCACCGTGACGTAGTCGGGGCCGGAGTAGCGGCCGGTGCTGAGCTTCTGACGCTGCATCAGCAGGTCGTTGAGGAGGCTGGACGCACCGAAGCGGAACCAGTCGGCGGTCAGCCACTCCTCGCCCAGCGTCTCGTTGACCATCACCAGGTACTTGATCGCGTCCTTGGTCGTCCGGATGCCGCCGGCCGGCTTGACGCCGACCTGGACGCCGGTGGTGGCGCGGAAGTCCCGGACCGCCTCCAGCATCAGCAGCGTGACCGGGGGAGTGGCGTTCACCGCCACCTTGCCCGTCGAGGTCTTGATGAAGTCGGCGCCGGCCAGCATCGACAGCCAGGAGACCCGGCGGACGTTGTCGTAGGTCTGCAGCTCGCCGGTCTCGAAGATGACCTTGAGGTGCGCGGCGCTCCCGTCGGGCCGGGCGCACGCCTCCTTCACGGCCTTGATCTCCTCGAAGACCTCCAGGTAGCGGCCGGAGAGGAAGGCGCCGCGGTCGATCACCATGTCGATCTCGTCGGCGCCGGCGGCCACCGCGTCCCGGGTGTCGGCCAGCTTGACCGGCAGCGCGGCCCGGCCCGCCGGGAAGGCGGTGGCGACCGAGGCGACGTGGATGCCGGAGTCGCCGAGCGCCTCCTTGGCGGTCGCGACCATGTCCGGGTAGACACAGATCGCGGCGACCTTGGGCGCGGTGCGGTCGGTGGGGTCGGGGTGGACGCCCTTGGCGCACAGCGCCCGGACCTTGCCGGGGGTGTCCGCGCCTTCGAGCGTCGTCAGGTCGATCATCGAGATGGCGAGATCGATGGCGTACGCCTTCGCCGTGGTCTTGATCGAGCGGGTGCCGAGCGTGGCGGCGCGGGCCTGGAGCCCTACCGCGTCGACGCCGGGGAGTCCGTGCAGGAAGCGGCGCAGCGCTCCGTCCGAGGCGGTCACGTCCGCCATCGACGCCAGGCGCCCCGCGGCCTCTTTGCCGTATGCGGGAACAGTGGTGGGCATGGTCACGAGGGGAGCATATCTACGCGCGTAGCGACATGCCAGCCCCCGGCCGGAACCGCCTGGGAACGGCCGGATGCGCGCGGCGTCCGCATTGATGCCGTAACGCAATGTCCGGCATCCGGACGGTCGGGCAGAATCGGCGGCATGACGAGCCCGGAACGGTCCACCTCGCCGCCGCAGCAGTACGCGGAACGCAGCTACCGCTCGCCGGCGGCCCTGGTCGGCGGCGCGCTGCTCATCCTGCTCGGCCTCTGGCTCGGCGTCGACGCGCTGCTGCGCGGCACCGCCGCCACCAGGCTCACCGCGCTCTTCGCGCTGCTGCTCGGGGTGCCGCTGGTCGCCGCCTTCTCGCTGCGGCCGCTGGTCCGGGCGAGCGAGGACCGGCTGTTGGTGCGCAACCCGTTCCGCACCATCGCGCTGCCCTGGTCGGCCGTCGAGGGCCTGCGTGCGACGTTCTCCGCCGAGGTCGTCACCGGCGCCGGCGCCAAGTACCAGCTGTGGGCCATTCCGGTCTCCCTCCGCCAGCGCAAGAAGGCCACCCGGCAGGCGGCGCGCGGTGCCGGCGCCGACCGGCCGCGCTTCGGGCTCAACGTGGACGCCGGACCGGTCCCCAAGGCGATGGCCGACCAGACCCTCGCCGAACTGCGCGAGATCAAGGAGCGGGCGGCCCACCGGGAGACCGCCCGGGGCGAGCCGCGGGTGCGCTGGTCGTACGCGGTCCTGGTGCCGAGCCTGGTGGGGGCGGTGGGGCTGGCGGTGATGCTGGCGCTGTAGGGCGCGTCGCCGCCCTCCGGCTTCGCCGCCCGGCGGGGCGTCGGGACGGCGAACGGGGGCCGGGCTCGCACGAGCCCGGCCCCCGCCGTCATGTCCTGACGATGCGTCAGATGCCGGCCGCCGCCGACAGATCCTTCTTGAGCGCCGTCAGGGTGGCCGTCGCCTTGGCGCGGGCGTCGGGCAGGCCGCTCGCGTCGGCCACCGGCACCACGACCTCCAGGTAGCACTTGAGCTTGGGCTCGGTGCCGCTGGGCCGGACCACGACCCGGGCCGCCTCGATGCCGTCCGCCGGGGAGCCCGCGAGGTAGTAGCGCAGGCCGTCGGTCGGCGGGAGGTCGGCGCTGCCCGCGTTCAGGTCGTCCGCGCGGGCCACCGACAGGCCCGCCAGGGCCACCGGCGGCTCGGCGCGCAGCCGGCGCATCGCGTCGGAGATCAGCGACAGGTCCGTGACCCGCACCGAGAGCTGGTCGGTGGCGTGCAGGCCGAACTCCACGGCCAGGTCGTCGAGGAGGTCGGCGAGGCCGCGGCCGGCCTGCTTCAGCTCGGCGGCCAGCTCGGTGATCAGCAGGGCGGCGGTGATGCCGTCCTTGTCGCGGACGCCCTCGGGGTCGACGCAGTAGCCCAGCGCCTCCTCGTAGGCGTAGCGCAGGCCGTCCACCCGGGCCAGCCACTTGAAGCCGGTCAGCGTCTCCTTGTAGGGGAGCGCGGCACCGTCCGCGATACGGGACATCAGCTGGGAGGAGACGATCGTCGTCGCGAACGTCCCGGCGGCGCCCTTGCGCACCAGGTGCGCGGCGAGCAGCGCGCCGACCTCGTCGCCGCGCAGCATCCGCCAGCCCTCCGGCGTACCGGGGGCGGGGACGGCGACGGCGCAGCGGTCCGCGTCCGGGTCGTTGGCGATGACGATGTCGACGCTGCCCGGGGCCCGGGACCGGGCGGTGGCGAACGCGAGGTCCATCGCGCCCGGCTCCTCCGGGTTGGGGAAGGCGACCGTCGGGAAGTCCGGGTCCGGCTCGGCCTGCTCGGCGACGACCGTCGGGGCCGGGAAGCCGGCCCGCGCGAAGGCGGCGACCAGGGTGTCCCGGCCGACGCCGTGCATCGGGGTGTAGACGACGTCGATGTCGCGGGCGGAGCCGGGCGTGAGGACCGCGTCGGTGCGCTCCAGATAGGCGGCCAGGACGCTGTCGTCCAGGGTGTCCCAGCCGGCCTCGGGGCGGGGCACGTCGGCCAGCGAGCGGACCGCGGCGATCCGGTCGGCGATCTCGCCGTCCGCGGGCGGCACGATCTGCGAGCCGTCGCCCAGGTAGACCTTGTAGCCGTTGTCCCGCGGCGGGTTGTGGCTGGCGGTCACCTCGATCCCGGCCACCGCGCCCAGGTGCCGGATGGCGAACGCCAGCACGGGGGTCGGCAGGGGGCGGGGCAGGAGCGCCGCACGCAGACCCGCGCCGACCATGACCGCCGCGGTGTCCCGCGCGAAGTCGGCGCTCTTGTAGCGGGCGTCGTAGCCGATGACGACCAGCCCGCCACCGTCCGGCTCGCTGTCCTTCAGGTATGCGGCGAGGCCGGCCGCGGCCCGGATGACCACCGACCGGTTCATCCGCATCGGGCCGGCGCCCAGCTCGCCGCGCAGCCCGGCGGTGCCGAACTGGAGGGTGCCGGCGAACCGCGCCGCCAGCTCCTCGTGCCGGTCCGCCTCGATGAGCCCGGCCAGCTCCTCCCGGGTCTCCGGGTCGGGGTCCTCGGCCAGCCACGCCTGTGCCCGGCTGATCAGCTCCGCGGGAACGGTAGCCACGTGATGCTCCTGCCTGTGGATGCGATGTGGGGGATGCGTGCGGCCGGCCGGGCGGGCGCGACGGCGTCCGCCGGTCCCGCCCGCCGGCTCGGGCCGGCAGCGGGATCCTGCCGCCCGGACGGGCCCCGGGCCTGTCCGGGTGCCGGTATCGGCTAGATCTTGCTGAGGACCTGGCCGAGCAGCGTGCCCATCGCGATCGCGGAGTCGCGGCCTGCCTGGAGCACCTCCTCGTGGTTCAGCGGCTCGCCCGTCATGCCGGCGGCGAGGTTCGTCACCAGCGAGATGCCCAGCACCTCGGCGCCGGCCTCGCGGGCCGCGATCGCCTCCAGGACGGTGGACATGCCGACCAGGTCGGCGCCCATGGTCCGCAGCATCCGGATCTCGGCCGGGGTCTCGTAGTGCGGGCCGGGGAGCTGGGCGTAGACGCCCTCCTCCAGGCTCGCGTCGACCTCCTTGCACAGCGCGCGCAGCCGCGGCGAGTACAGGTCGGTCAGGTCGACGAAGTTGGCGCCGGCGATCGGGGAGGTGGCGGTGAGGTTGAGGTGGTCGCCGATGAGGACCGGCTGGCCGGGGCGCATGCCGTCGCGCAGGCCGCCGCAGCCGTTGGTGAGCACCACGGTCTTGCAGCCGGCCGCGACGGCGGTGCGGACGCCGTGCGCGACCGCGGCGACCCCGCGGCCCTCGTAGAAGTGGGTGCGGCCGAGGAAGACCAGGGCGCGCTTCTCGCCGATCTTGTACGAGCGGATCTTGCCGCCGTGGCCGGCGACGGCCGGCGGCGGGAAGCCGGGCAGCTCGGTGACCGGGAACTCGTGATCGGGGGCGCCCAGGGCCTCGGCAGCCGGGGCCCAGCCGGAGCCCATGACCAGGGCGACGTCGTGCTGCTCGGCTCCGGTGAGCTCGCGGAGGCGGGCCGCCGCGGCGTCGGCGGCGCCCTTCGGGTCGATGTCCGGGGTAACAGATGCGTTCACGCGGACGAGGGTAGCCGGTAATCCCCTACGCGCGTAGATGTCGCTGTCCACGGGCCGGTGGGCGTCGGCTTGTGGCTTTTGCCAAAGCGTTCCCGGGCGGTCTCGCGGCCCGGGGGGAGCGGCCACCTCAGCACGGGCGCTTGCGGATCTCCATGACGTAGTCGTGCGGGGCGCCGGCGGATTCGGCCGCGTCGGCGATCTCGCCCAGATAGCGGGCCGAGGGGAGGCCGCCCTCGTAGCCGTTGAGGACGTAGATCCACGCGGCCTCGTCGCCGTCGAGGGTGTGCACCCGGACCCGCATCCGGCGGTAGATGTCCAGGCCGACGCCCTCCCAACGGTCCATCGACTCCTCGTCCATGGGAGCGATGTCGTAGAGCGCGACGAAGAGCTGGGAACCGGGGTCCTCGACGACCGTCGCCAGGGCGCCCTCCCAGCCCATCTGCTCCCCGCCGAACGTGAGCCGCCAGCCGTTCAGCCAGCCGGTGCCGCGCAGCGGCGAGTGCGGTGCGCGGCGGGACATCAGCCGCGCGTCGAGGTTGCCGGCGTACGCGGCGTAGAGCGACATGCTTCCGAGGGTACGGGAGGTTCCCCGTTGGGCTCGTGGTACCGGAGATTCGTACAACCGGCTGGCGAGAGCACACGCCCGGCGCCCGCCCGGTGACCTCCGCGCCCCCGGGGGAGAGGCACCGACGGGCGTGCGGGACAATGGAGTACGTGACTCGGATCGTGATCATCGGTGGTGGGCCCGGCGGATACGAAGCGGCCCTGGTGGCGGCCTCGCTCGGCGCGGAGGTGACCGTCGTCGACTGCGACGGTCTGGGGGGAGCGTCGGTACTGACCGACTGCGTCCCGTCGAAGACCCTCATCGCCACGGCCGAGGTGATGACGACCTTCGACTCCTCCTACGAAGAGCTCGGCATCATCGTCGAGGACGACACCCCGTTCAAGGAGCGTCCCGCGCGGGTCGTCGGGGTCGATCTCGGCAAGGTCAACCGACGGGTCAAGCGGCTGGCGCTGGCCCAGTCCCACGACATCACCGCCTCGGTCACCCGTGCCGGCGGCCGGGTGATGCGCGGTCGCGGCCGGCTGGAGCCGGGCCAGGCCCCGGACGGCTCCCGCAAGGTCACGGTCACCGCCGCCGACGGCTCGACCGAGGGCCTGATCGCCGACGCGGTGCTGATCGCCACCGGCGCCCACCCGCGTGAGATCCCGGACGCCCAGCCGGACGGCGAGCGGATCCTGAACTGGACGCAGGTCTACGACCTCACCGAGCTGCCCGAGGAACTCATCGTCGTCGGATCCGGCGTCACCGGTGCCGAGTTCGCCGGCGCGTACCAGGCGCTGGGGTCCCGGGTCACCCTGGTCTCCTCGCGCGACCGGGTGCTGCCGGGCGAGGACCCGGACGCCGCCGCCGTGCTGGAGGACGTCTTCCGCCGCCGCGGGATGAACGTCATGGCGCGGTCCCGGGCGCAGTCCGCCAAGCGGGTGGGCGACCGGGTCGAGGTCACCCTCGCCGACGGCCGGACGATCTCCGGCACGCACTGCCTGATGGCGGTGGGCTCCATCCCGAACACTGAGGGGATCGGCCTGGAGGGCGCCGGCGTCAAGCTGAAGGAGTCCGGGCACATCTGGACCGACAAGGTCTCGCGGACCACCGCCCCCGGCGTCTACGCCGCCGGCGACTGCACCGGCGTCTTCGCGCTGGCGTCGGTCGCCGCCATGCAGGGCCGGATCGCGATGTACCACTTCCTCGGCGACGCGGTCACCCCGCTCAACCTCAAGACCGTCTCCGCCAACGTCTTCACCGACCCCGAGATCGCCACCGTCGGCTACTCCCAGGCCGACATCGACAACGGCGTGATCGACGCCCGGGCGGTCAAGCTCCCACTGCTGCGCAACCCGCGCGCCAAGATGCAGGGCATCCGCGACGGTTTCGTGAAGCTGTTCTGCCGCCCCGGCACCGGCATCGTGGTCGGCGGCGTGGTGGTCTCGCCGCGGGCCAGTGAGCTGATCCACCCGATTTCGATCGCGGTCGACAACAACCTGACGGTCGAGCAGATCGCCAGTGCCTTCACCGTCTACCCGTCGCTGTCCGGCTCGATCGCCGAGGTCGCCCGGCAGCTGCACACCCGGAAGGCGGCCGGCGACTGACCGGCGTTCCGCAAGCAGGCGCATGAAACATTTGTGCCTACGGTGGGCACTTGGGGTGAAACGGTCCTGCATGGTCAGGACCGAGCGCCTCGCCCGGGGTGCGGTGGTCGATTGCCCAAGAGCGCAACTGACCAGGCGTCGAGCGGGTTTGAGCACACACGGTGACGGGGAGTGAGGCATGTGCATGCCGCTTACCACGTGAAGCGATGCCGTGTGAACAACTTCCGTTAATTGGTGCAACCTGCTGAAAACAGACGGTCGTTGGCGTTACTGTCAGTTTCGTGTTCGCTGCAGAACGTCGCCAATTGATCCTAGAAATGGTGCGCGCAAACGGAGCGGTGTCGCTCCGTGAGCTCGCCCGTGTCGTCCAGACCTCCGAAGTAACCGTACGGCGCGACGTGCGGGCGCTGGAGGCAGAGGGACTGCTGGACCGCCGGCACGGCGGTGCGGTCCTACCGGGAGGTTTCACCCGCGAGTCCGGCTTCCCACAGAAGTCCCACCTCGCAACCGCGGAGAAGACGGCCATCGCCGATCTCGCGGCAGGCTTCGTCGAAGAGGGCGAGGCCATCGTCGTCGGTGCCGGGACCACCACCCAGGAGCTGGCCCGCCGGCTCGCCCGGGTCCCCGGCCTGACCGTCGTCACCAACTCGCTCCTGGTCGCCCAGGCGCTGGCCCATGCCAACCGCGTGGAGGTGGTGATGACCGGCGGGACCCTGCGCGGTTCCAACTACGCGCTGGTCGGCAGCGGTGCCGAGCAGTCCCTCCAGGGGCTGCGGGTCTCCCGCGCCTTCCTGTCGGGCAGCGGCCTGACCGCCGAACGCGGGCTGTCCACCTCCAACATGCTCTCCGCCAGCGTCGACCGGGCGCTGGTGCAGGCGGCGGGGGAGGTGGTGGTGCTCGCCGACCACACCAAGCTCGGCTCCGACACCATGTTCCAGACCGTGCCGACGGACGTCATCACCCGGCTCGTGACGGACGAACCGCCCGCCCACGACGACCGTGCCGCCACGGAGTTGCAGGCGCTGGCCGACCAGGGCGTCCAGATCGCCGTCGCCAGCGGCTCGCTCCCCGGGCAGCCGCCGGCCCAGCCGGGCATGGAGGCCGCCCCGCCGGAGCGCCGGGGTCCACGGCGGGACGTGCCGCTGCCGGGTCAGCGGCGCAACCACCCGGGCGCCGCGCCCGGGGCGCCGCAGCTGCGCTCGGCGGGTTCGCTCGGGGACGGCCGGGTGGCGGATCTGGCGCCCCGGCGCCGCTAGGACCTGTCGCCCCGGGCCGGGTCCGGCGAAGTCCCGTCGTCCGGCCGGAGGCCGGCAGGCGGGACTTCGCGGTCCCGCCCCGGGTCCTGTGCCGGGCGGGAGCGCGGGCGCCGGCGGGCCGGAGAGTCCGGCCCGGGGCTGCCGGGGTGCGCACCGCTGCGCCGGCGGCGGCCTACGCCCCCGCCTCCCGGCCCGTCCCGCCGGCCTTCAGCCCGCGCAGGGTCAGCGTCAGCAGCCGGTCGGCCAGCTCCGGATCGTCCGGGGACTCCTCGGCGGCCAGCGCGATGCCGTTGGTGAGCTGGAGCAGATCGCCGATGACGACGTCCCGGCGCACCGCCCCGGCCTGCTGGGCCCGGGCCAGCAGCGCGGACCCGGCCTCGCCGAGCGGGACGCGGCAGCGCGCCATCCCCGAGCTCTCGTCCGCGTACGCGGTCATCAGGGCCCGCGACAGGCCCCGGTAGGTGCTGGCGTGGGTGATCAGCGCGCGCAGCCAGTCCACCAGCGCGGTGCACGGCTGGGGGGCGTCGGCCAGCTCCCGGGCGTAGCAGAGCAGGGCCTCCACCTCGCCCTGGAAGACCGCGCCCATCAGGGCGGTGCGGTTGGGGAAGTGCCGGTAGAGGGTGCCGATGCCGACGCCGGCCCGGCGCGCGATGTCCTCCAGCGAGCTGTCCGTGCCGTGCTCCGTGAAGGCGGTCCGGGCCTCGGCCAGCAGCCGCTCGTAGTTCCGGCGCGCGTCGGCCCGCATGGGGCGTACCGCGGGCGCGTCCGGGGACGCCGGCTTCCCCGCCGGTGCGTGCGCCGCGGCGGCCCGCTCCGCCCGTCGCTGCCCTGCCGTCTCGGTCGCCATCCGCCGTCCCTCCTCGATCCCGCGTCCAGCATGCCATCGCCGTGCCGGGGGCGGACCGGGGCGTCCGTCCGGCGGCGCCGGTGGCCGGGTGGCGGCCGGCCGGTGACCGTTCGGGGTATCGCGCCCGTCGGGCCGGCGAACTCCTGGGAAAGGCTGCAACGTCCCCCCTCCAAGGGCCATCAAACCAGGCGCAAAGAGGGCTTCCGGGGACGTCCGGAGCCGTCCAGGAAGTCTGGGGAACATCGCATGGGACTGACCAGCCGGCCACTGCTGTACGCCATGATCGCCCTCGCTTTGGCCTGTGTGGGGCTCACGGTCTGGATCTGGCCGCGGCTCTCGGGACGGGGCCCACGGGCGGTGCTGGGGCGGCTCGGCGTGATCGCCGGGACCCAGCTGGCCGTCGTGGCCGCGCTCGGTCTGGTGGTGAACACCAACTTCCAGTTCTACGCCTCCTGGCACGAACTGCTCGGCCTGTACGACGGGGCGCCCGCCGCGGTCGGCAAGTGGGGCAACGAGGGCGCCGCCGGGCCCGCCGGCGACCCGTCCAAGGGCCTGGTGCAGGCGTCCGGCCCGGAGGGGCTGGACAAGGTGCACGGGGTGCCCAAGGGCCCGCCGGAGAAGAACGGCAAGGTCGAGACCGTACGGATCGTCGGCAAGCGGACCCGGGTGGTGGACCCGGCGTACGTCTACCTGCCGCCGCAGTACTTCCAGAAGCAGTACGCCCGGCAGAGATTCCCCGTCGTCGTCGCGCTCAGCGGCTATCCGGGCGGGATATTCCTGCTGGGCCAGCACCTCCGGCTGCCGGAGACCGCCGCGAAGCTGGTCCGCAACGGCACCCTCCAGCCGACGGTCATCGTGATGCTGCGGCCCACCATCGCGCCGCCGCGGGACACCCAGTGCGTCGACGTTCCCGGCGGCCCGCAGGCCGAGACCTTCTTCGCGCAGGACGTCCCGGACGCCCTGAAGTCGCACTACCGGGTGGGTCACGACCCGGGCGCCTGGGGCGTGCTCGGCTACTCCTCCGGCGGCAGTTGCGCCCTCCAGCTCGCCATGCGCCACCCGCGCACCTACACCGCCGCGGCGGCCCTCTCGCCCGACTACAAGGTCTCCAACGACCCCACCACAGGCAACCTCTTCGGCGACGACAAGGCACGCGGCCAGCGCCGCTCGGAGCACGACCTGATGTGGCGGCTGAAGAACCTGCCCGCCCCCGACGTCAACGTCCTGATCGGCACCAGCCGCAGCGGCGAGAAGAACTACCCGGCGGCCCGCGCGTTCCTGGCCGCGGTCCGCCCGCCCATGAAGGCGGACTCCATCGTCCTCGACCACGGCAGCCACAACTTCGCCACCTGGCGCCGCGAACTTCCCGCCGCGCTCCAGTGGATGAGCCGGACGCTGATGTTCCCCGAGGAGGTCGTGGGGAAGTCGTAGGTCGTGTCCGCGACACCGGCGGGAGGCCGGGCGGGAAAGAAAGCAAAAAGGGGCGGGCTCCCAAGTACGCGGTGTACCGGGAGCCCGCCCCTATGCCGGTCGGTGGACGCTTCAGTCCTTGATCTCGCAGATCGCCGCGCCGGAGGTGAGGGCCGCGCCCACCTCGGCACTCAGGCCCTTGACGGTGCCCGAGCGGTGCGCGTTGATCGGCTGCTCCATCTTCATCGCCTCCAGGACGACGATCAGCTCGCCCTCGGTGACCTGCTGGCCCTCCTCGACGGCGACCTTGACGATGGTGCCCTGCATCGGGGAGGCCAGGGTGTCACCGGAGACCGCGCTGCCGGTCTTCTTGGTGGCCTTGCGCTTGGGCTTGGCACCCCCGGCGACCGCGGCGCGGGCCAGCGGCATGCCGAGCGACGCCGGCAGCGAGACCTCCAGGCGCTTGCCGCCGACCTCGACCACGACCGTCTCGCGGCTGTCCGCCTCGGCCTCCTCGCCGCCGGGCGAGGCGAACGGCGGGATCTCGTTGGCGAACTCGGTCTCGATCCAGCGGGTGTGGACCGTGAACGGCTCGGTGGAGCCGGTGAGTTCGGGCGCGAACGCCGGGTCCTTGACGACCGTGCGGTGGAACGGGATGGCGGTGGCCATGCCCTCCACCTGGAACTCGTTCAGCGCCCGGGCGGCCCGCTGGAGGGCCTGCTCGCGGGTGGCGCCGGTGATGATCAGCTTGGCCAGCAGGGAGTCCCAGGCGGGGCCGATGACCGAGCCGGCCTCCACGCCCGCGTCCAGGCGGACGCCCGGACCCGACGGCGCGTCGAACCGCGTGACCGTGCCGGGCGCGGGGAGGAAGTTGCGGCCCGGGTCCTCGCCGTTGATCCGGAACTCGAAGGAGTGGCCGCGCACGGCCGGGTCGTCGTAGCCCAGCTCCTCGCCGTCGGCGATCCGGAACATCTCGCGGACCAGGTCCAGGCCGGTGACCTCCTCGGTGACCGGGTGCTCCACCTGGAGGCGGGTGTTGACCTCCAGGAAGGAGATGGTGCCGTCCTGGCCGACGAGGAACTCGCAGGTGCCGGCGCCCTCGTAGCCGGCCTCCTTGAGGATGGCCTTGGACGCGCGGTACAGCTCGGCGTTCTGCTCGTCGCTCAGGAACGGCGCGGGGGCCTCCTCGACGAGCTTCTGGTGGCGGCGCTGCAGCGAGCAGTCGCGGGTGGAGACGACCACGACGTTGCCGTGCTTGTCGGCCAGGCACTGGGTCTCGACGTGCCGGGGGCGGTCGAGGTAGCGCTCGACGAAGCACTCGCCGCGGCCGAAGGCGGCGACCGCCTCGCGCACCGCGGAGTCGTAGAGCTCGGGGACCTCGTCCAGGGTCCGGGCGACCTTCAGGCCGCGGCCGCCGCCGCCGAACGCCGCCTTGATCGCGATCGGCAGCCCGTGCTCCTTGGCGAAGGCGACGACCTCGTCGGAGCCGGAGACCGGGTCCGGGGTGCCGGCGACCAGCGGGGCACCGGCGCGCTGCGCGATGTGCCGGGCCGCGACCTTGTCGCCGAGGTCGCGGATGGCGTGCGGCGGCGGGCCGATCCAGGTCAGGCCGGCGTCGAGCACGGCCTGCGCGAACTCGGCGTTCTCGGAGAGGAAGCCGTAGCCGGGGTGGATGGCGTCCGCACCGGAATCGGCGGCCGCCTGGAGGACCTTGGCGATGTCCAGGTAGCTGGTGGCAGGGGTGTCACCGCCCAAGGCGTAGGCCTCGTCCGCGGCGCGGACGTGCAGGGCGTCCCGGTCCGGGTCGGCGTAGACGGCTACGCTCCCGATCCCGGCGTCCCGACATGCACGGGCAACGCGGACAGCGATTTCGCCACGGTTGGCGATGAGCACCTTGCGCACGATGGGTCCTTCCTTGGCGCTACGCCGCAACACACTGAACGCAGCGAGTTTAGGGACTGGCGACACCGCGTGCCGACCCGTTCCCTGGGGTGAGCTTGCCCACACGGAGCGTGCACGCGGCGATGGTGAGGGGCCAAAGCCCGTTGGAATCCCAGGGTAGGCCCGGATTCCCGGGCTTCGGCGCGCGGCGCGGTGTGGCCTAGGTCTCGGGCTGTGGACGCCCGGCGAACCGTCAATTCTTTGTGGAGTCCCTACGAATGGGCGAGTGAAAGTTTTTGGGTGGGCGCGGCGGGCGGGGGCATGCCGACGGGGGGTCGGACGCGGTGGTGCAGACCCCTTGCCGTGACCGTTACCCGTTAGTAGCGTGCGGGATGCCTTCTGTACTCCTGGTAACAGTTCGTAACGGCGGCGGACGGCGGCGGACGGCGGCGGACGGCGGCGCGGAGAGCGCACGACGGCGGAAGTGGGGTGGGCGCGATGATCGCGGCACGCAGACCGGTGGCCCTGGCGGCGGCGGTGGTCCTGGTCCTGGAGACGGTCGGGATCCTGCTGCTGAACTGGATCCTGAGCATCGTGGTCGACCGGCAGCAGATGTCCCTGGCCGGGCTGCGGCCGGACGCGATGTCCGTCGGTGCCTGGGGCGGCGCCGCGGTCGCCGCACTCTTCCTCCTCTTCTGCGCCGCGGTGCTGCTGCGCGCCGCGCTGCGGGACCGGGCGCCCGGCCGCCTGACGCGCATCGCGCTGATCTGCTGCGCGGTGGCGCACGGCGTCGTCGGCGCGCTCGTCGTCGGCCTGGTCGGCTGGCCGGCGTTCGCCGCCCTGATGGTGGTGCTCGCGCTGCTCGTGCTGACCCTGGTCGCCTACGGCGAACCGCGCCCGGACCGGGCGCCGGCCGAGGACCCCGCCACGGGCGGCGCCCCCGCCTGACCCCGTCGACCCCGTTCGCGTCCCTAACTCGGGGTGTGGCGGGGGGTGTTGGGTCTCGCGTCGGGGCGTCCGACGCCTCGTGGTGCGCCGCCGACGGTGCCCCGGCGCGCTGCCCGACCGGACGTGGCGGCCGCGGGGCCGCCACCCGGGCCCTCAGCTCCCCGCGGGCCGCCCCGCCGGCGCGTGCTCCCGCAGGATCTCGACGAACGCCCGCATCCACTCCGGCTGGTCCGGCCAGGCACGGGCCGAGACGACCTTGCCGTCCACCACCGCCGACCCGTCGACGAAGTCCCCGCCGCCCAGCTCCACCTCCGCCGCGCAGGCGGGGTAGGCGGAGGTCCGGCGGCCCTTCAGCACCCCGATCGGCGCCAGCGCGATGGCCGCGTGGCAGATGTGCGCGACCGGCTTGTCCGCGTCGAAGAAGTGCGTGACCACCCGACCGAAGTCCGGGTCGTGCCGCAGGTATTCGGGCGCCCGGCCACCGGGCAGGACCAGCGCCGCGTACTCCGCCGGATCGACCTCGGACAGTGCGAGGTCGGCCGGCCAGGAGTGGCCCGCCGACTCGGTGTAGGTGTCGAAGCCCTCGACGAAGTCATGCGTGACGAACCGCAGCTTCTTCCGCGACGGTGCCGCGACCAGGACCTCGTACCCCTCCTCCAGCAGCCGCTGGTACGGGTAGAAGAACTCCAGGTCCTCGCTCGCGTCTCCGGCGACGATCAGGATCTTGGCCATTCGGAACACTCCTCGCGCTGGCGGTCGTCTCGGAACCATCGGTTCCCCGACGATGCGCAGCGCTCACCACCCGGCCGAAAATCACCGGCGGGAGGGCACGCCCGCGGCGGGCGATCGGCGTCCCGGGCGGCTCAGGCCCACAGATCGGTGATCGCGATGCCCAGGTCGGCCAGCAGGCGGCGGAACAGCGGCAGGGACAGGCCGATGACGTTGCCCGGGTCGCCGTCGATCCCGTCGATGAACGGCGCCGAGCGGCCGTCGAGGGTGAACGCGCCCGCCACGTACAGCGGTTCACCGCTCGCCACGTACGCGGCGATCTCGGCGTCGCCGGGCTCGCCGAACCGGACCGTGGTGGACGCGGTGGCCGAAACCTGACGGCCCGACGCGGTGTCGATCACGCAGTGACCGGTGCGCAGGATCCCGGACCGGCCGCGCATCGACTTCCAGCGGGCCGTGGCGTCCTCGGCGTCCGCCGGCTTGCCGAGCGCCCGCCCGTCCAGCTCCAGCACCGAGTCGCAGCCGACGACCAGCGCACCGGCGGCCTCCGGCCGGGCCGCGACCGCGGCGGCCTTCGCCTCGGCCAGCACGCGGGCCAGCTCCTCCGGGGTGGCGGCGGTGAGCGCGTCCTCGTCGACCCCGCTTATCACGACCTCGGGTGCCAGCCCGGCCTGCCGGAGCAGACCGAGACGGGCCGGGGACTGGGAGGCGAGGACGAGGCGGCGGGGGCCGGGAGCTTCGGTCATGCCCGCCATCGTACGGAGCCGGCGGCGGTCAGTGGGCCGGGGTCCGACGGTCGGCGGCCCGCAGCGCCAGCCACCCCAGCAGCCCCGTCAGGATCGCCGCCGCACCGAGGGCGGCCATGACGAGGGCGTGCGCCGTCGAGGACACCTGCGCGGCTCCTTCGCGAGGGCTTGTCAATGCCGGGCATCAGGGCGGTAGTGGGAGGCGGCCTAAAGCCTCCATAAGGGGGTGTCGGGCATGCAAGGAAAACGGGCCGGACGCCCGGAGGGAAAGGGGGCAATTCCCCTTCTCCGGTCGTCCGGCCCGCTCGCCATGTCAGGCGTTTCGCGCTCCGGCGCCGTTCCGGTCGTTCAGCGCGACCTCACTTGTTCAGGACGGCCTGCATCACCGACTTCGCGATCGGTCCGCCCAGCTTTCCACCGGCGATCTCCGAGCGCGGGATGTCCATGTCCTTCGGGTCGACGAAGACCGCCACCGCCACCGGCGAACTCCCGTCGGGAAGCTTCGCGTAGGAGACGAACCAGGCGTAGGGCCGCTCGTCGTTCACGTCCGCGCCGTGCTGCGCGGTACCGGTCTTGCCGCCGACCGTCACCCCGTCGATCTTCGCCTTCGAGGCGGTGCCGTCCGAAACGGTGTACTCCATCATTTCCTGCACCTTTTTCGCGGTGCTCTCGGAGACCGCCTGCGGGTCCCCGGAATTCAGCGGCGCCGGATCGAACTTCTCGATCGTGGACAGGTCCGGGCCGCGCAGCTCCTCGACCAGGTACGGCTTCATCACCTTGCCGTTGTTGGCGATTCCGGCGGCGACCATCGCCATCTGCAACGGGGTGCTGGTCAGGCTGCCCTGCCCCATACCGGTCAGCGCGGTCTGCGGCTGGTCGAGCTTCTTCGGATATCCGCTCACCGCGGAACGCACCGGAACGAAGTGCTCCGAGTTGAATCCGAATTTCTCCGCGGTCTCCCGCATCTTGTCCGTGCCCAGCTTGTGCGCGGCGTCCAGGAAGACGTTGTTGCAGGACCACTGCATGCCGGTCTTCAGCGACGCCTTGTCGCAGGGCGCCCCCACGACGTCGTTGCCGACCTGGGTGTGGGTCTGCGGCAGCGTGTACGGGGCCGGGGCGCCGGAGGAGGCGTTGATGTCGGTGACGGTGCCGTGCTCCAGGGCCGCGGCCGCGGTGAGCACCTTGAAGGTCGAGCCGGGCGGGTAGATCTCGCGCAGCGCCCGGTTGTTCATCGGCTTGGACTTGTCCCGGTCGAGGGCGAGGTACTTCTCGCCCTCCGCGCCGGACAGCCCCGCGAACGTCGACGGGTCGTAGGACGGCGTGCTCGCCATCGCCAGGATCTTGCCGCTCCGCGGGTCCAGGGCGACCACCGCGCCGGTCGCGTGCAGATCGGTCAGCCCCTTGTACGCGGCCTTCTGCGCCTTCTCGCTGATGGTGGTCAGGACGTCGCCGCCGCGCGGCTTCTCGCCGGTCAGCATGCCCCGCGCGCGGTTGAAGAACAGCCGGTCGTCCTTGCCGCTGAGCACCTTGCGGTAGACGCCCTCCAGCATCGTCTCGCCCGCCGCCTGCCGGGCGTACCCGGTGACCGGGGCGTACATCGCGCCGTCGGTGTAGGTCCGCTTGTACTTGAAGTCGCCGCTGGTCTCCGTGGACCCGGTGATCGGCTTGCCGTCGACGATGATGTTGCCGAGCGGATACGAGTACGCCTCGATCTTGACCCGCCGGTTGTTGGCGTCGTTCGCGAGCTGATCGGCCTGCAGGAACTGCACCCAGGTCACCCGGACCAGCAGGGCGAGCACCAGCACCCCGCAGAAGACGGCTATGTGTCTGAGCGGCCTGTTCATGATCTTCCCTCCCGGCCGGCACGGCGGCCGGCCGGTCACTCCACGGCCGCATGCCCGAATTGCACTGTCGAGAGAGAAAGATGCAAATTCGGCCGCTGCGGTTGCGGAGAGAGGTGAGGTCCGTGGGGCGGATGGGGTGCCGGACCCGCGGGAACCACCGGTCCCGTGAGGGCGTCACCTGATCAGGAGCACCAGCGTCCCCACCATGATCGCCGTGGCGAGCACGAAGCCCATCCGACGGAGCTTCGCCTGCACCTCGCGCAGCTCCTCGGGCGGTTCATCGGGCGGATCGGACCACAGCATGGCCTCGATCCTCCCGCCCTCGACGGCGACGGCGCCTGAGTACGCATACTCAGGCGCCGCACCGCCAAGGACTAGTCAGTGCACAATGCACCGATCTGTTCCGCGGGTCATCGCGGCCAGAAGCTGGTCCGCCAGGCCCGCGGTCCCGGATGGGGCATCCGGGACCGGGCCGGAACCGTCGCCGCCGGATCCGACCACTCGCTGCCGCGCCCACCGCTGTCCGGCGCGGCGCCGGCGGCCACCGCCGCCGCCCGGGCCTTGACCACCGCCAGCGCGGCGGCCAGCTCCTCGGGCGTGGGATTGCCCCGTACGACCTTGATCATCGTCATCGACCTCCTACGGCGGGGACTACAGCGGGATGTTGCCGTGCTTCTTCGGCGGCAGCGCCTCCCGCTTGTTGCGCAGCGTGCGCAGCCCGCGGACGATGTGCCGCCGGGTGTCGGACGGCATGATCACCGCGTCGACATAGCCCCGCTCGGCCGCGACGTAGGGGTTCAGCAGGGTGTCCTCGTACTCCTGGATCAGCTCCTGGCGGCGGGTCTCCTGCGCGGCCGGGTCCTCGATCGCCGCCAGCGTCCGGCGGTGCAGGATGTTGACCGCGCCCTGGGCGCCCATCACGGCGATCTGCGCGGTCGGCCAGGCGAGGTTCAGGTCCGCGCCCAGGTGCTTGGAGCCCATGACGTCGTACGCGCCGCCGAACGCCTTCCGGGTGATCACGGTGATCAGCGGAACCGTCGCCTCCGCGTAGGCGTAGATCAGCTTGGCGCCGCGCCGGATGATCCCGTCGTACTCCTGGTCCGTGCCCGGCAGGAAGCCCGGGACGTCGACGAACGTCAGCACCGGGATGTTGAACGCGTCGCAGGTGCGCACGAACCGCGCGGCCTTCTCGCTCGCGTTGATGTCCAGACAGCCCGCGAACTGCATCGGCTGGTTGGCCACCACGCCGACCGAGTGCCCCTCGACCCGCCCGAACCCGGTGAGGATGTTCGGCGCGAACAGCGCCTGGGTCTCCAGGAATTCGCCGTCGTCCAGCACGTGCTCGATCGCGGTGTGCATGTCGTACGGCTGGTTGGCCGAGTCCGGGATCAGCGTGTCCAGCTCACGGTCCGCGTCGGTGACCGCCAGGTCCGCGTCCTCCGGGAAGGCCGGCGGATCGGAGAGGTTGTTCGACGGCAGGTACGACAGCAGCCCCTTGACGTACTCGATGGCGTCCTTCTCGTCGCCCGCCATGTGGTGCGCCACGCCCGAGGTGGTGTTGTGCGTACGGGCCCCGCCCAGCTCCTCGAAACCGACGTCCTCGCCCGTCACCGTCTTGATGACGTCCGGCCCGGTGATGAACATGTGCGAGGTCTGGTCGACCATCACCGTGAAATCCGTGATGGCCGGCGAATACACCGCGCCACCCGCGCACGGACCCACGATCAGGGAAATCTGCGGCACCACGCCCGACGCGTGCACATTCCGCCGGAAAATCTCTGCGAACAGCCCGAGGGCGGCCACGCCCTCCTGAATGCGGGCACCGCCGCCGTCATTGATCCCGATGACCGGACAGCCGTTCTTCAGCGCGAAGTCCATCACCTTGACGATCTTCTCGCCGTAGACCTCGCCGAGCGACCCGCCGAAGATCGTGAAGTCCTGTGAATACACACAGACCGGCCGCCCGTCGACCGTTCCGTAACCCGTGACCACGCCATCGCCGTACGGCCGGTTCTTCTCGATCCCGAAATTCGTCGACCGGTGCCGGGCGAACTCGTCGAGCTCGACGAACGAGCCCTCGTCCAGCAGGAGATCGATGCGCTCACGCGCCGTCAACTTCCCCTTGGCGTGCTGCTTTTCCACCGCACGGGCGGAGCCGGCATGCGTGGCTTCCTCGACCCGTCGCTGCAGATCCGCCAATTTGCCCGCGGTGGTGTGGATGTTTGCTTCCGGTTCGGACATCGGGATGCGGCTCCTGCTCGTCCTGGACTGGCACTCGTACTGGGGGAGGTACGGGTGTGGCTACCGACTCGTAGCGTATCGGCGGGACTGCTCTGCGGCACTGCGTCGTTGACCACACCTAGGCTGGGGCCATGACGCCTCAACCACCGGAAAACCGGGACAAAGACGCCGGTCGCTGGAGTGATCTGAGCCGCCCGCCGCTGAACGCGAACGCGCTGCGCCGGGCCCTCGTCCGCCCCGGCTCGCTCTGGTCCTCACTGGACGTCGTCCCCGCCACCGGGTCCACCAACACCGACCTCGTCGAGCGGGCGGCGGCCGGCGGCCTGCGCGAGGGCGCCGTCCTCATCGCCGAGGAACAGTCCGCCGCCCGCGGCCGGCTCGACCGCCGCTGGTCGGCGCCGCCCCGCTCCGGGCTCTTCTTCTCCGTCTACCTCACGCCGACCGTGCCGCCGGCCCGCTGGGGCTGGCTCCCCCTCCTCACCGGGGTGGCCGCGGCCACCGCGATCGCCCGCTCCGCCGGCGTCGACACCGCGCTCAAGTGGCCCAACGACCTGCTGATCACGGTGGACGGCGCGGAACGCAAGCTCGGCGGCATCCTCGCCGAACGCGCCGCCGACGGCGTCGTCATCGGCATGGGCCTCAACGTCTCGCTCACCGCCGACGAACTCCCCGTCCCCACCGCCGGCTCGCTGGCCCTCGCGGGCGCCGCCAACACCGACCGGGACCCGCTGCTGCGGGCCGTCCTCCGCTCGCTGGAGCAGTGGTACGGCGAATGGCAGGAAGCGGACGGCGATCCGGGCGCGTGCCGCCTCCAGACGGCGTACGCGGCGGGCTGCGCGACGCTGGGGCGCAAGGTGCGGGCGCACCTGCCGGGCGACCGCTCGATCGACGGCGAGGCGGTCGCGCTCGACGCCGACGGCCGCCTCGTCCTCGCCACGTCGGACGGCGTCCAACAACCGGTGGACGCCGGCGACATCGTGCACCTCCGACCGGCGTAGGTCGGTCCGTCCTCGTCGGGGTTGCGGTGGGTTCCTTCGTTCCACCGGACCCTGGCGGTCGCGGGTCGCCCGCCGCGGCGGGGGGAGGTGGTTCGGCGGAATCGGCCACCACCACGACCCCAACGTGGGAAGAAGCCGAGCGCAGCGGCTACGTGAGGCAGAGCACACCTGCCGTATCGTTGAGGCGGTCCGTCGGCAGGGAGCGGATCATGGGCGAGCAGCGAGATCGGAAGGGCCGTGCGCAGGGAACGGACAGGGAGCGGTCGGTGACGGCCGACGAGTCGGGGGCCACCCCGCGCGGCGCGGACGCCGAGGGCGAGGCGGTGGGTGAGGCCCCTGCGGGCGATCCCGCAGGCGGTCCCGAAGCGGGCGACGGCGTCGTCGAAGACAACGGCGAGACCGGCGAGAACAACATCGCCGTGAAGCTCGAACAGCTCATCCTCGGGGCCGAGCGCCGCTACACGCCGTTCCAGGCGGCCCGCAGCGCCGGCGTCTCCATGGACCTCGCGGCCCGCTTCTGGCGGGCCATGGGCTTCGCGGACATCGGCCAGGTCAAGGCCCTCACCGAGGCCGACGTGCTGGCGCTGCGCCGGCTAGCCGGTCTCGTCGAGGCGGGGCTGCTGAGCGAGGCGATGGCGGTGCAGGTCGCCCGTTCCACCGGTCAGACCACCGCGCGGCTCGCCGACTGGCAGATCGACTCGTTCCTGGAGGGGCTGACCGAGCCCCAGGACTCCGGCCTGACCCGTACGGAGATCACCTATCCGCTGGTCGAGCTGCTGCTCCCGGAGTTGGAGGAGTTCCTGGTCTACGTGTGGCGGCGGCAGCTGGCCGCGGCCACCGGGCGGGTGGTCCAGGCGCAGGACGACGCGGAGATGGTGGACCGGCGACTGGCCGTCGGGTTCGCCGACCTGGTCGGGTTCACCCGACTGACGCGGCGGCTGGAGGAAGAGGAACTGGGCGAGCTGGTCGAGGCGTTCGAGACCACCGCCGCCGATCTGGTCGCCGCGCACGGCGGCCGGCTCATCAAGACCCTGGGCGACGAGGTGCTCTTCGCGGCGGACGACGCGGGCATCGCCGCCGAGATCGGGCTGCGGCTGATCGAGACCATGGGCCACGACGAGACGATGCCCGAGCTGCGGGTGGGCATCGCGTTCGGCACGGTCACGACCCGTATGGGCGATGTCTTCGGGACGACCGTCAACCTGGCCAGCCGGCTGACCTCGATAGCACCGAAGGACACCGTGCTGGTGGACCAGGCGTTCGCGGAGGAACTGGGGCGTACGGGCGACGCACCGGTCTCCGAGGCGGATGCCGCGGCGGCGGAGAAGGCCGCCCAGGAGGGCACCGGCAGCCCGCCGCCCCCGTACCGCTTCGCGCTGCAGCCGATGTGGCAGCGGCCGGTGCGCGGTCTGGGCGTCGTCGAGCCGTGGATGTTGACCCGGCGCGGGTGAGGTGCACGGCCGCGGTGGGCCCTGCCGTAAACCGGCGCGAGCTGACATGATCCTCAGCGGTCGGGTCAACGATCGTTAACCGGGAATCGGGAGGGCGGCATGAGCGGTATGCGGCGGTTCGGTGCGGACGAGTGGGTCGGCGTGGCGCGGCACGGCTTCGTGGCGGAGCTGGTCATGGACCGGCCGAAGGCGATGAACGCGGTGTCGACGGCGATGGCCGACGCGCTGGCACAGGCGTGCGCCGAGCTGGCCGCCGACCGTTCCGTGCGGGCGGTGGTGCTCACCTCCACCCATGAGCGGGCGTTCTGCGTGGGGGCCGACCTCAAGGAGCGGAACTCCTTCACCGACGCCGATCTGATGCGGCAGCGGCCGCGCACCCGGGCCGCGTACACCGGGGTGCTGGAGCTGCCGATGCCGACGATCGCGGCGGTGCACGGCTTCGCGCTCGGTGGCGGTTACGAGTTGGCGCTGGCCTGCGATCTGATCGTCGCGGACGGCACCGCGGTGGTGGGGCTGCCGGAGGTGTCGGTGGGCGTCATCCCCGGCGGGGGCGGGACGCAGCTGCTGCCGCGCCGGGTGGGCGCGGCGCGCGCCGCCGAGCTGGTGTTCACCGCGCGCCGGGTGCCGGCGGCCGAGGCCGGCGAGCTGGGGCTGGTGGACCGGGTGGTGGCGGACGGGCAGGACCGGACGGAGGCGCTGGAGCTGGCCGCCGCGATGGCCCGTAACTCGCCGGTGGGGCTGCGCGCGGCCAAGCGCGCCATGCGGCTCGGCCAGGGCCTGGATCTGCGGGCCGGGCTGGACCTGGAGGACGGCGCCTGGCGCAGCGTGGCGTTCTCCGGGGACCGGGCCGAGGGGGTCGCGGCCTTCAACGAGAAGCGGGACCCGAACTGGCCGGGGGAGTGACGCTCCGCCCCGCCCCGTCCGGTCGCTGACCAGCGGAAGGGGCGAATCGGGTCAATCATTCCTACGCTGTAGTACGGAGCGTGCTCACGGTGACGGAATGTGAGGATCCGGTGACGGGCGAGGCTGACGCGAGGCTGCGGGCCGTGGTGGAGCTGGCGCAGGCGATGGCCGCCGCGCCGGCGCTGCGCGACTCGGCCCGGGCCGCCGCGCAGGGCGCACGGCGGGCGCTGGCGGGCTCCTTCGCGGCCCTCTCCAAGTGGGAGCGTGAGCGCGGGCGGCTGCGGGTGCTGGCGAACGTCGGCGAACTCGCCCCGGGGGAGCGGGAGTTCCCCGACGACGAGGCGTATCCGGTGCACGAGTTCCCGGAGGTCGTCGAGTTCCTGCACGAGCAGTGGGCCGGTGGCGGGGAGCCCGGCGCGTGGGTGGAGTTCGCTGAGGGCGGGCCGCGGGAGGGCGGGCCGGTGGGGGGCTCGTACAACCATCAGCGGGTGGCCGCGCTGCGCCGGCGCGGCCGGGGCTGCTGCGTGGTGGCCCCGATCGTGCTGCACGGCCGGGCATGGGGCGAGCTGTATGTGGCGCGGCGGGCCGGGGAGCCGGTGTTCGGGCGGGCGGACGTCGATTTCGCGACCGTGCTGGCCGCCGTCACGGCCGCCGGGATCGCCCAGACCGAGCGGCTCGCGGAGGCCCGCCGACTGGCGTTCACCGACGCGCTGACCGGCCTGGCCAACCGTCGGGCCGTCGACATGCGACTGGACGAGGCGTTGGAGCGGCACCGCGTGGACGGTGTGGCGGTCAGCCTGGTGGTGTGCGATCTGAACGGGCTGAAGCAGGTGAACGACTCGCGCGGGCACGCGGTCGGCGACCGGCTGCTGGAGCGCTTCGGGTCGGTGCTGTCGCTGTGCGGCGCGATGCTGCCGGGGACGCTCGTGGCGCGGCTGGGCGGCGACGAGTTCTGCCTGCTGGCGGTCGGTCCGGGGAGCGAGGAGGTGGCCAAGGTGGCCGGTGAGCTGTGCCGGCGGGCCGGTGAGCTGGACCTCGGCGAGGGGGTCGCGGTCGGGGTCGCCTCGACCGGCGACCCGATCGGGCCGGTGCACAGCGCCCGCCGCCTCTTCCGGCTCGCGGACGCCGCCCAGTACCGGGCCAAGGCGGCGAAGTCCGCTGGGCCGGTGGTGGCCGGGCGGCTCGGCGGCGCGGACGACCCGGTGGTGCGGCTGGCGGACTCGCCGGAGCCGCCGCCGGGGCCGGAGCGACGGAGGTTCCGGAGGTGACGCGGGGTGCCGGGTGACGAGGCGCGGTCGGCGCGGGCGATGATCGGTAAGGGGTGATCCCGAAATCCGGTGGTGACATCTGGCGATTCAGTCTCTAGGGTGCCTGAATATGGATATGCACACTGTGGTGCTGGGGACGTCCGGCACCACCGCACAGGACGTCATCGCGGTGGCCCGCGGCGCGGCGCGGATCGAGCTGTCCGAGGAGGCCCGCGCCGCCGTCGCCGCCTCGCGCGCCTTCATCGACGAACTCGCCGCCAAGCCCGACCCGGTCTACGGCGTCTCCACCGGCTTCGGCGCCCTCGCCGTCCGGCACATCAGCCCCGAACTGCGGGCCCAGCTCCAGCGCAACATCGTGCGCTCGCACGCGGCCGGCATGGGCCCGCGGGTCGAGCGCGAGGTGGTCCGCGCCCTGATGTTCCTGCGGCTGAAGACCCTCGCCTCGGGGCACACCGGCGTCCGCCCGGTGGTCGTCGAGACCATGGCCGCCCTCCTGAACGCCGGGATCACCCCGGTCGTCCACGAGTACGGCTCGCTCGGCTGCTCCGGCGACCTCGCGCCGCTCTCGCACTGCGCGCTGACGCTGATGGGCGAGGGCGAGGCGGAGGGCCCCGACGGCGTCGTCCGGCCCTCCGGCGAGCTGCTGGCCGCGCACGGCATAGCGCCCGTCGAGCTCCGCGAGAAGGAGGGGCTGGCGCTCCTCAACGGCACCGACGGCATGCTCGGCATGCTGGTGATGGCCTGCGCCGACCTGGCCCGGCTGTTCACCTCCGCGGACATCACCGCCGCGCTCTCCATGGAGGCCCTGCTGGGCACCGACAAGGTCCTCGCGCCCGAGCTGCACGCCATCCGGCCGCACCCGGGCCAGGCCGCCTCGGCCGCCAACATGCTGACGTTCCTGGCCGGTTCCGGCCTCACCGGCCACCACCAGGACGATGCCCCGCGCGTCCAGGACGCCTACTCCATCCGCTGCGCCCCGCAGGTCGCCGGCGCCGGCCGGGACACCCTCGCGCACGCCCGTCTGGTCGCCGACCGGGAGCTGGCCGCCGCCGTCGACAACCCCGTCGTGCTGCCCGACGGCCGGGTGGAGTCCAACGGCAACTTCCACGGCGCACCGGTCGCCTACGCGCTGGACTTCCTGGCCATCGCCGCGGCCGACCTCGGCTCGATCGCCGAGCGCCGCACCGACCGCCTGCTGGACAAGAACCGCTCGCACGGGCTGCCCGCCTTCCTGGCCGGCGACCCGGGCGTCGACTCGGGCCTGATGATCGCCCAGTACACGCAGGCCGCGCTGGTCAGCGAACTGAAGCGGCTGGCCGCACCGGCGTCGGTGGACTCCATCCCGTCCTCCGCCATGCAGGAGGACCACGTCTCGATGGGCTGGTCGGCGGCGCGCAAGCTGCGCACCGCGGTGGACAACCTCACCCGGGTCGTCGCCGTCGAGCTCTACGCCGCGACCCGCGCCGTCGAGCTGCGCGAGGGACTGACGCCCGCGCCGGCGACCCGCGCGGTGCTGGACGCGCTGCGCGCAGCGGGCGTCCAGGGGCCGGGCGAGGACCGCTTCCTGGCGCCGGACCTGGAGGCGGCGTACGCCTTCGTGCGGGACGGGAAGCTGGTGGCGGCGGCGGAGTCGGTCACCGGCCGACTGGCCTGACGGCACCTCAACTCGGCGGCACGGGGCCGCGCGTCGGCCGCGGCCGGCATCCGGGGCGGGGCGGTCCGCGGACCGCCCCCTCCGATCCGCGCGGGCCGGCGGGTGCGCGCCCGGCTCAGGCGGTCTCGTCGCGGGTGCGGTGCACGGAGTAGCCGACCAGCGCCGCGCCGAGCACCAGGCAGGCCGCGCCGCCGACCGCGTAGGGCGTGGTGTCGGGGCTGCCGGTGTCGGCGAGGTAGTGGGCCGGTCCGCCGTTCTCGGCCGGCGCGCCGCCGGGCCGGGTGGTGGTCGAACCGATGCCGGACTCCCGCGTATCGGAATTCTTCTTTTCGGCGGATCCGTCGCCGGTATGCCTCTCGGCGCCGGACGGGTCCGACACATTCGCCTGCCCCGGAGCGGCCGGCGCGGATTGCGTCCGCAGGCCGGAATGTGTCGCTCCGTCATCTTCCACGAGCGCGTTGGCGGACGGCACGAACCACAGGGCGAACAGCACCGATCCCGCGGCAGCGGCGGTCAGTAGTGGTCGTCGTGCGGTCACGAAAGCTATCCCCCTTGTGGGTTCGGCGAATTGGCCGTTGACCGCAGATGTTAGTGACCGCCGCGGGTCGCGCGGTAGTCGGGACCCGGACGTGCATACCCTCCGTTCATGAGCAATGGCGAGACATCACGCTTTGTACGGCTTCACGTCGAACTGGTCATGGAGGTCACCGACGCCGCGCAGCTGACCGGCGCCGCCTTCGACCGCATCACCGCCGACCCCGCGCTCCCCGAAGAGGAACGCAGGCAGTCGCAGGAGACGGTCAGAGACGATCCGGCGGAGGCGCTGGCCCACCTCATCGATCCCTTCGACCTGGTCACCGAGGTGCCGGGCACCGAACTCGCCCAGGCGTCCTGGAGCAGTGAGGAGATGACCGACTACGACCCGGACGCCGAGTGGGACGCGGCGGAGTGGGACCTTGCGGACGACGCGGACGGGGAGGGCTGACCCCGGCTCCACCGCCCCCACCGAGGCCCCCGCACGGCACGCCGTGCGGGGGCCGATGACGTGTGGGGCGCCCGCTCGTTGTCCCGGCCGGGACGCCGAATGGGGCAGGGGGTGTGGGGCGGTGAATCGGAGGAATCGGAGGCGGGTCGTGCGCCGGGGCGCAAGCCCGCTCTCGGCCATGCCGCAGCCAAGCGTTATGCAGCACCTCGCAGCTATATGCGTGATCTGCTCCATTCGCCGCGTGATGGTTGTTTTGCCCGCCATTACGTGTCCTTCCCCACAATTCCGCCAGGAATGGAGTGGACGAAAGGGATATGGCGTTCCATGGGGAGTCGGCCGGAATGCCTGCGTCCAGATATGTCTGCGTTCGGTTGGCGGCCCGCTCGGGGATTTTTCGCAAATCGGTAGCAATGGAGAAGCGTGTGATGACGGACCGCAAGCGCCGCAAGGGCCTCATAGCCAGTGCCGCGCTGATCGGGGGCGTTCTCACGGTCGCCGCGTGTGGCGGCAGCGCCACCGCGCACGGTGGCGGTGCGGACACCGGACGCTCGGACGGCACCCGGCACGAGAGCACCCAGCAGGTCGACGAGGCGGCCGCCCAGGACGCCTCGCAGGCGAAGATCACCATTACGCCGAGGGACGGTTCGACGGACGCCGGCCTCAGCGCCGTGGCGGTGACCGCCAGCGGCGGCAAGCTCACCGACGTCACCATGACCACGGTCGTCGCGCACCAGAACGAGAAGACCCAGCGGAAGACCGTCGAGGGCACCCTCTCCGCCGACGGCTCCTCCTGGAAGCCCAAGCAGGCGCTGTCCCGCGCGACGACCTACCAGGTCACCGCCCACGCGGTGGACGCCCAGGGCCGCACGGCGGTGGAGAACTCCACCTTCACCACGGTCTCCCCGACCAACAGCTTCCTCGGGAACTTCACCCCCGAAGACGGCTCGACGGTCGGCGTCGGCATGCCGGTGTCGATCAACTTCGACAAGCCGGTCAAGAACCGCCAGGCCGTCCAGTCGGCGATCACGGTCGCGTCCAGCAGCAACCAGCAGGTCGTCGGCCACTGGTTCGGCAACAAGCGGCTGGACTTCCGGCCCAAGGACTACTGGAAGCCGAACTCCCAGGTCACGATGAAGCTCGCGCTCGACGGCGTCGAGGCGTCGCCGGGCGTGAAGGGCATCCAGAACAAGACCGTCCGCTTCACCGTCGGCCACTCCCAGGTCAGCACCGTCGACGCCAAGACGCACCTGATGACGGTGGTCCGCGACGGCAAGGTCGTCAAGACCATCCCGATCTCCTCGGGCAGCGACGACCACCCGACCTACAACGGCCAGATGGTCATCTCCGAGAAGTTCAAGCAGACCCGGATGGACGGCTCCACCGTCGGCTTCACCAACAACGACGGCAAGGGCGAGTACGACATCCCCGACGTCCCGCACGCCATGCGGCTGTCGAGCTCCGGCACCTTCATCCACGGCAACTACTGGGGCAAGGGCATCTTCGGCAAGGCCAACACCAGCCACGGCTGCATCGGCCTGGAGGACGTCAAGGGCGGCAACGACCCGTCCACCAACGCCGCGTGGTTCTTCGCCCACTCGCAGCTCGGCGACGTCGTCAAGGTGATCAACTCCCCGGACAAGACCATCAAGCCGGACAACGGGCTCAACGGATGGAACATGTCCTGGTCCCAGTGGCTCGCGGGCAGCGCCGTCTGACCCGACACGGCGGGCGGTGACACCCGCCCCGCGCACCCGCCCGACGCGCGCACCACCGAGACGACCGGCGCCCGGCACCCCGCAGACCACGCGGGGCGCCGGGCGCCGGTCGCTGCATACGGGGCCCGCGGCACGGGCCCGGAGTCCGGGGCGGGCGGCGCCGGTGGCCGTCCGTACAGTGGCCGGGTGAGCGAGCACGCGAGGAACGACGGTGGGAAGCGCGATCGGCGGGGCCGCGGACGCGACGGCGGAACGGGCGCGGGAGCCCGGCCCGGCGGCGACCCCGCCCGCCAGGCCGCCGACCTGCTCGGCACCATCCTCGGCAGCGTCCGCTACGCCGCGGACGGCCCGGCCGCCGAGGACGCCGTCGAGGCGGGTGCCTCGATGCTGGCTGCCGCGGCGCCCGGCTGGGAGGCGATGAGCGCGGCCGTGGTCACCGCCGCCGTGGACGCCGTCCGGCGGTGCTGGGCGGGCGGCTGGCAACCCGCCGACCTGGAGCGGATCGTCCGGCGGGACGCTCCGGACGCCGCGGCGGCGGCCCTGGTCGTCGACGCCGTCGCCGCCGAGGAGGCCCGCCGCCCGAGCTCGTCCGGCCCGGCCCGGGACCCCCGCTGGCGCGCCCAGCTCGACCGCCTCGACGCCCACGTCTGGTGGGGCGCCGACCCCGCCTATCTGGACGCCCTGACGGCCCGCCGTCGCGCCACCCGCTTCGAGACCGCCTGCGACGTCCTGACCGCGCTGCGCCTGCTCGCCCGGCTGCCCCGGATCACTCCGCTGCCGGCCCCGTCCGGTCCGTCCGGCGGGAGCGGGGCCGGCGGCGCGCCCGCCTCCCGGGTGCTCGGCCGGATCCGCGGCCTGCTCGCCAAGGCCGAGGCGACCACCTTCGCCGAGGAGGCCGAGGCACTGTCCGCCAAGGCCCAGGAACTGATGGCCCGTCACAGCATCGACGAGGCCCTCCTCGCCCACACCCACGGCCCCGGGGGGAACCAGCCCGCCGACGGCCCCTCGGCGATCCGCATCGGCATCGAGGGCCCCTACGAACAGGGCAAGGCGCTGCTCCTCGACGCCGTCGCGGCCGCCAACCGCTGCCAGGCCGTCTGGGCCGCCGAACTCGGCTTCTCCACCGCCGTCGGCTTCCCGCCCGATCTGGAGGCGACCGAACTCCTCTACACCTCGCTGCTCCTCCAGGCCACCGCCGCGATGCACCGCGCGGCCGACGAGCACCACGCCCGCGGCCGCTCCCGCCGCACCCGCGACTTCCGCCAGACCTTCCTCGTGGCGTACGCGGACCGCATCCGCACCCGCCTCTCCGCGGCCACCGCCGCCGCCACGGCCGCGGCCTCCGCCGAACCCGCCGCCTCGGACCGGCTCCTCCCGGTCCTCGCCGCCCGCGAACTCGCCGTCGAGGAGACCACCGGCACGCTCTTCCCCGACACCGCCCCGGTCCGCCTGCGCGGCATCCGCGACGCCGCCGGCTGGGACCAGGGCACCGCCGCCGCCGACCGCGCCCACCTCGCCCGCCCCCGACACTCGGACGGCAACTGACCTGCCGGTCCCGCGATTTGGCCCCGCCGAAGCCCGGCCCTGATCCCCTCAAAGACGACCACCCGCGCTGGAACTCTGGAACTGAAGTTCCATCTGGGGCGTGTGGGTAGGCATGTGGATCTCTCCAAGACGCGTTGCGGGGGTTGTGGCCGGTGTGGCGGTGGCCTGTGGCGGGCTCTCGGCCTGCGGGGCGGCCGCGGGCGACACGGGCGGTCGGAACGGAGGCGCCACGGCTTCCGCCTCCCCCACGAAGAAGGGGCCGGGAGGTCTCGGCGGCAGGCTGTTCGACGGGATCTGGACCTTCTTCGAATTCAACCTCACGGTGGACGGGAAAGAGGTGCATTTGCCCGACGCCACCCGCCCCTGGGTGGAGTTCCGTGACGACGGGACAATTGCGGGGGACTACGGCTGCACGCCGTTCCGTATGAAAGCCGACCTGACGGCGACCACGCTGACCTTGGGAGAAGACCTTCCGCCGCTGCCCCCTCCTTCGGCGACGCCCGCTCCGACCGACGAGACGACCGTGTGCCCGAAACCGCCGAGTCGGGAGAAGGACGATGCGGGCCGGGAGCTGACGGACTCCGAGGCGCAGGTCAGGAAGTTCTTCCACCGGGGCCCGCTGAGGCTCACCGAGAAGAAACTGCAGCAGGAAGTCGGAGGGCCGCCGCCCCGCACGTTGCCGCAACTGCGCAACGAACACGGTGACGTGGCCACCCTCACCGTCGTCAGGTCCCCGAGCATCTTCGACACCGCGTTCCGACTGCGCCAGTGGATGGTCGGCGACAGCTCCGACACGGTGAAGTCCACCAAGGACACTTCCTTCACGTTCCATCGCGACGGCACCGTCACCGGAAAGCTCGGCTGCAACGACTTCACGGCAGAAGCCGTCTTCAACGGCTCCGACGTCTTCTTCCGAGCCGCCCGACTCACCACCCACCGCACCTGCGCGGCGCAGAACATGCAGGACGAGCGGTCCATCCTGCGGATTTTGCAGCGTTCACTGGTCTACCGCTACTCCGGCGACAGCGGCGGGATCTACATGATGGAGCAGGTTGACGACTACCGGGCGACCGGTCTCGGCTTCACGCGCGCCACAGACCAATAGCCACCGCTGCTCCCCTTGCTCAGCCCTCGGCATTCAACGCCGAGCATTCAACGCTCAGCACTCGGCGGTCAGTTCGGCCTCGATGAGGTCGGCCGCCCGCCGGGTGCCGCCCTCGGTGGCCATCTCCCGCTGGATGGCCGCGAGGCGGCGTCCCACCTCCGGGTCGGCGACGAGCGCGAGCACCGCCGCACGGAGCGTGCCGGCGTCCGCCTGGTCCATCGGCACGTGGCGGGCCATACCGAGCCCCTGGAGCACGTCCGCATTGCCGAACTGGTCGACGGCCTGCGGGACGGCCACCATGGGCGTGGCGGTGGCCAGGCCCTCCTGGCTGGCTCCTGCGCCGGCGTGCGTGATGAAGGCATCGGCCTGCTTCAGGATCGCCAACTGCGGCACCCATTGGTGCACTTCGACGTTCCCGGGGGTCTCCCCGAGCTCGTCGGCGGTGACGTGCCTGCCCACCTGGAGTACGACGTGCCAGCCCGGCAGGCCGCCGAACGCCTTGACGCGCTCGCGGTAGAAACCGGGCTGTTTGGTGATGGACGAGCCGAGCGAGACGAGCAGCACCCGCTCGGCGCCCGCGGGCCGTTCCCATCCACCCTGCGCCGTGCGGTCGCCGCTCTGGCAGGCGCCGACGAAGGAGTGGACGCGTTCGTCGACCCGGTCGGCGTGCGGCTGCAGCGCCTTGGGGATGAGCACGATCGACCGTCCGGGGCGGCCGACGAACCGGTCGGGGTGCTGCGTGATCCCGTTCTCCGCAAGCCAGTCGGTGAACTTCTCGTAGTACGCCCTGCCGCGCTCGGTCGCCTTGGCTTCGGCCCACATCGGCTCGGCGACCTCCTCCTCGTACCCCTCCCACGCGACGAGGTTCGGCGAGAGGGAGATCGCGGGCACGCCCCAGCGGTGCGCGAGGACGCGCGCCGGATACGAGGTGATGTCATGCAGCACCAGGTCCGGTTCGTCCCCCTGGTATGCCTCGATGAGCTGCGGCAACGCCTGCATCGCGTCGTCCAGGAACGGCTCGACGTTGTCGAGCAGGGTGGTCCCCCATGCCGACGGGTCGCTGTCGGGTGACGGCAGCGTCGTGCGGTACGGGACCGGCTCGGCTCCGGTCTCGGCGATCACCTCCGCTAAGCGGGGAGGAATCGCGTACGTCACGCGGTGCCCCCGCGCGACGAGCTCCCGGATCACTTCGAGGCTCGGGTTCACATGCCCGTAGGCGGCAATGGAGAACATGGCGATATGGGCACGCCCACCGTGCGTTCGGTTCGCCATGTCCATCACACTAAACAAGACGAACCGTCTCGTCCGACTACTTTCCGGATCCGGCGGCGGCAGCAGACGCTCAGCGGTCCAGGAAACGCGGCTCCGGCCAGGCGGTGATCGGGTCACTGGAGGACGAGCAGACCTCCAGGAGCGAGACCGATCGCCGCGCAGCCGCAGCCGCAGCCGGCCCTGCCCCCCATCCGGGCAGGACGCCGGCCCAACTCTCGGAGTCCACCCGCGTGCCCACAGCGCGCCACCCAGGTACCGCGCGCCCCGATGCCGGCCGCCCGTCCCCCCCCTTGCGCCACTTCGCCGCCGCCACGCGCGCCAGCATGGCCACCTCACGCGCCGTCGCCGTCGACACCTCCAGGCGCACCACACCGGAACCGTCTGCGGCAGAGACCGCCCGGAGCTTCGCTCCCGCCATCTCCGCACCAGCCGCCGTCAACGCGTCGCCCAGCTCTGCCCCCGCCCGCGCCGCCTCACGCCAGCCGGTCACATAGTCCACCCCACGGACCCAAAGAGCCTCTTCTACGTCGAACTTCCCGTTATCGCCGCACATCTGAACAATCCCTTCCCGCGGTCGGCTCAACTGCTGTTTTCGCACCCGCAGTGCCGTCATACTCGCCATCGCACATCGCCTGCCCCCGGCTACCGCCGTCTTCAGATCGGTTGAGCTTCCATGCTGGCGACAGCAGAAGCCCCCAACTTTCACACTTGGGTGAAAGCCGGGGGCTGAGCGGTGAAAGATCTACAGACCCACCCAGGCTGCGAGGTGATCGAGGGTGTCCGGGGTCCGGCGACGCTGTTGGACAAGGCCCCTGATGGCCTCGCGCGCCCCAGGGTGATACCGGGTCTGCTGCGGCGCCAACTGCCGTGCAGTAAGGAGCGACTTCAACGCCGTCTCCGAACGCCCGGCCTCCATCTGCGCCCGTGCGATGTCCACGTAGAAGTGAGAAGCACGGGACACGGCCCAGTCAGCAGGAATGCGCATGTCGGCAGCGTGCCGCAGAGCTTCCCCGTAATCCCGAAGCTCGACGTTCGCGGACACGGCATGGGCCGTGACATTCGTCGGCCCGAACGAGAGCCAGTGGACGTCCACCGCCTCACCGACCTGCTCCGCGTACGACCGTGCCCTGTCGAGGTGGGCGTGCACCAGGTCCGCATCCTCCGCACGCGCAGCGATGACGCTTGCGCCCAAGTGCAGTTGACCGGCAACGGCAGAGCGCTCACGCGAGTCAGGTGTCTGTTCCGTCAGGCCGTGACCGGAGCCGATCAGCCGTTGCCCGATGGTGTACTCGCCTTCGCGGAAGTAGACCAAGGCCCTCATGTACTGGCGCACGGCGCCCAAGAGCGGATCAGACGCGCGGTGTGCCGCCCAGGCCATACGGTCGAGTGCCACCGTCGAGAGGTCGAAGTAGCCCAGCTTCACAGAGACGTCATGGGCGGTGCGGTAGGTGCTGGCCAAGGCCGCCCACAGCTCCGACGACGGAGCACGGTGCGCCGCCGTGGTGATCTCCGCGATCACACCCGGAAGGCCGCGCGCCGCGTCATGCAGCTTCGTCGCACGCACTTGATGGCACAGAGTCTCGGCATCAGCGACCAGTTGAGCAGTCGCCCGAGGGCTGATGGACGGATCGGCCCCAAGGTCGTAGAGGTCGAGCGCTTCCCGGATCGGCCTGATCAACTCGGCCAGCCGATCTTGTTGCAGCTCGGAGACGTAAGGCTGACCGGTCAGCGCTGTGACGTCGACGCACAGCACCTTCGCGATCGCAGCCACCAGGTCAGGGCTCGCCGGCTTGTGCCCCTGTCTCCACCTGAATCAGCAGGCTGTACGAGAACGGGATCTTCGCTGTGAGCCCGCGTTGCGTGAAGCCGGCGCGCTTGCGCTGAGACGCGATGCGGGTTCCCGTGTGTTCGTCGCCGGAGAAGGGCATGCAGGGCTCCAATCCGTGGCGTGCTGTCTAGAACGCTACCCCTCCCACAACGAGCGAGACGAACAATCAGGCGGCTGCCCCGACGCAAACCGCGCTTGCACTGCCGGGCCCACAGGCTGTGGACTGCCACCGTGGCCACGCAACGAGTTCTCTACCTGCTGGGCAGCGCTGCCCCGCCCGTGCTCCATGTCGCCGACGTCGTGGAGCGGGCGAAGCGACAAGGCTGGGACGTATGCCTCGGGCTGACGCCCACAGCTGCACGGTGGCTCGCCGATGAGCTGCCCGCCCTGGAGAAGCTCACGGGCCACCCCGTCCGCAGTCAGTACAAGCTCCCCACCGAGCCGGACGTGTGGCCTCCGGCAGACGTTGCCGTGGTGGCGCCGGCCACGTTCAACACGATCAATCAGTGGGCCCTCGGGATCACTGAAAAATTCATTGTGGGGTTCGTCGCCGAGGCCATCGGCAAGAAGATCCCCTTGGTGACAATGCCGTGCGTCAATGCCGCCTTCGTCGAGCACACCCAGTTCGGGCGCAGCGTCGACACTCTCCGCGCCATGGGCGTGCAAGTGCTCTACGGCTCTGGAGGGTTCGTACCGAACAAGCCTGGCGAGGGGCGGCCCGGCGCCTATCCGTGGCACCTCGCACTCGGCGCCGCCGAGCAGGCGCTCAAGAGCTGAGCGGGTCGCCACGGCCGCTCGGTGATCAGGGGCGCACCCTCCGAGCATTTGGCGAACCGACCTCAGCATGCCAGGAGCCAGCCCGATGCGCGGCCAGCGTGAGGCCCCCTGGGGTGCGTGTTGGCGTACCCATGGTGGCTATCAGCAACTTTGGTATCTCACTGAGGTAAAAGGGTTGTTCGGCGACGATCTATCACGCTACAGCAAAAGGTGCCCATCTAAACTCCCGCAGCTGTCACGCTGCCCGCACAGCATCAACGCGTGATCGGCAGGGATCTCATGGCCACACCCGCCTGGGGACAGCCGCCGCAGTCGGCATCGCAAGCGTCCGGCATGTCTCCTCGGAAGAAGGGCTGCCTCGGCTGTGGCGGAGCAGCCGTCGGCGCCTTCGTCCTCCTCGTGATCATCGGACTCATCGTCGGCCCGCAGAAGCAGACCCCCAGCGCAGCGAAGGCTGCGCCGACCATCTCCAGCGCCGCAAGCAGTGCACCGCCGGCCAGCCCGACCACGACGAAGCGATCCACGGCTGCACCGTCACACAAGCCCAGTCCTACGCCGCATCAAAACAGTGGCGACGTCAATCGACTGGAGCACGGTGCGCAGCAGGGGCTCGGGAACTGCATCATCATGTACAAGGACGCTCAGATGGGGCGGGGAACGTCCACGTTCAGCGCGCTCGTACTGGACGACTCGGGCAAGGCCTACGCGCCAGCAGACAGCGACCCCTACAGCGTGGTCTACGAGATGACGGTAACCGGCACGGACGGTACGCATTACGCCGTCAACGAGTTCCTCGGCAGCGGCTCCAGGACCGCTGCGGACAACGGCGGCTCCGACTGGTTCACGGTTAACCAGGGGCAGGTTCAGGTCAGCGCGAACGCCACGGAGGGGATGGTGGACTCGACGGTGCCCGTCTCGCTCGCCCGGGTGAAGAGCGCGCGGGGGGACATTGTGGTGACGAAGCAAAACGACGACAACTACCTCAAGCAGGACGATTGCGCGGTACGCCCTGCACAGGGGTAGGCGACGGCTCAAGACCGATGGGAGCGACCCGGTCGCGCAGACTCGTGCACTGTTATCTCCTCAACCTGGAGAGACGTGCACTGTTATCTCCTCAACCTGGAGAGACCTGGAGCCGGTATGCCTCCGCAGATCACCCACAGTCGCCATCGGACGGCCGACGCCCACCTACTCGCCGCGCTGGACCACACCATCGGCCTGCCCCTCGCCCAGCTGGACGTCGGCGAGAAGACCAGCCGAGAAAAGACTACGAACACCGCTTGACATGGATCAAGCCGTTGCGCAGGCGCTCTCAGCTATCGGTCGGCGCGATTCCCGTCGGGCACGACCCGCCCCAGCTCTCCCCCGACGGGCCGCTTAGCTTGACCCCCGTCCCACCGATGCCGCAGTAGCCGGCCGGATTTTTGTCGAGGTACTGCTGGTGGTAAGCCTCGGCCGGGTGGAAGGGGCGGGTGGTGTCGGCGGGGAGGATCTCGGTGGTGATGTCGCCGTAGCCGGAGGAGTGGAGGACGGTGCGGTAGGCGTCGCGGGAGGCTTCGGCGGCCTGCTGCTGGGCGGGGGAGTGGGTGTAGATCGCCGAGCGGTACTGGGTGCCGACGTCGTTGCCCTGGCGGAAGCCCTGGGTGGGGTCGTGGGACTCCCAGAACAGCTTCAAGAGGGACGTGTACGGGACGACCGCGGGGTCGAAGACGACGCGGACGGCCTCGGTGTGGCCGGTGTGGCCGCTGCAGACCTCTTCGTAGGTGGGGTTCGGGGTGTGGCCGCCCTGGTAGCCGACGAGGGTGGTCCAGACGCCGTCGGTCTGCCAGAACTTCCGCTCGGCGCCCCAGAAGCAGCCCAGCCCGAAGTCGGCGACTTCCAGGCCCTCCGGGTACGGGCCGAGCAGCGGGTTGCCGAGGACGGTGTGCCGGTCGGGGACGGCGAAGGCCCGCTCGGGGCGCCCCTTCAGCGCTTCCTCGGCGGTGGGGAGGTGGGTCTTGAAGCGGGAGAACAGCATCAGGATCGTGCTCCAGGGAGAGGGCGGGCGGGACGGGGCGGCGGGAGGTGCGGGGCGGGGCGGCGTCGGTATTCGTTTCTGTTCCGGGCCCGGGGTCCGGTCCTGGGGTCAGGTTCGGGTTCGCTTCCGGTCCCGGTCCCGGTTTCTGTGGAACGTTCGGGGAGTGGTGGGCATTCCGGGCTCGTTCGCGCTGGCCCTTCGCGCTGGCCCTGCGCGTTAGTCCTGTGCGCGGAAGTTCGCCGAGGTGCCGCCGAGCTGTTCCCAGCCCGCGATGGCCAAGGCGCGGTACGCGGCGTACTCGGCGGCCGGGCTGCGCCCGTAGGACCAGGGGACGGCACCCACGTGGCCGTCGACGAGGCGGAGCTGCTCCATCGCCTCGGCGTAGCGTTCCGCGCGGACCAGGAACCAGACCAGCAGGTGGCGGACGTGCGGTGCCATGGGGTGGTCGGCGGGGGCCTCCCGGAGGGCGAAGTGGGCGCCCTCTATGGCGCGTTCGACGACCGCGCTCTGGAAGAGGCTGCGGACCATGTTGGCCTCGGGGAGGTGCTCGTAGACCGCGAACAGCGGGAGGGCCGGCAGCAGGCTCTTCGCCGGGGCCCCGGCGGCGGCGCGCGCGGCGAACTCCTCGGCCTGCTCACGGGAGCCGTGCCACTTCTCCGACCAGTACGAGAGCGCCGCCAGATGCGCGCCCATGTGGTGCGGCGCCCGCTGGCGGACCTTGTTCCACAGCTCTTCGTAGTCGGCGGGCCGCTCGCCCAGGCCGCGGGCGACGGCCAGCTCCGTGATGTACGGGATCGGGCTGCCGGGGGCCAGCAGCGCCGCCTCCCGGCAGACCGTGCGGGCCTCCTCCAGGATCATCCGGAAGTCCTGCGAGCCGGGGTCGCGCAGGGCCTGGACGACCAGGAACTGGGCGTGCGTCTGGGCGCCACCGGGGTCCTTGGGGTCCTCCGCGCGCCAGGTGCGCAGCCAGATGCCGCCGGTCCGCACGCCGCCGGGGGCCGCGGTCGCCGGCGGCGTGTCCGCAAGCTCGAACGCGGCCGCGCCGGCCAGCGTCTGCACCCGCTGCCAGCGCAGCTCCCAGTCGTCACCGGTGGACCGCAGCAGTTCGGCGGCCGGGCGCCAGTCGCGCGTCCGACGCATCTCGGCGAGCGCCTCGGCCAGCTGCTCGTCGGGGCCGGGCAGCCGCACGTCGAGCTGCTCCAGGGGCACGAAGCCGTAGCCGGCCATCGGGTCGGCGGCCACCGCGAGGCCCCGTTCGGCGTGCTGTACGGCCTTCCGGCGCCGCATCCAGGGCAGGAAGACCAGACCGCCGAGCGCGATCGCGGCGAAGAGAAGCAGCAGAACGTCCATGTCGTGTGTCCTGGTCGGAGGGGCAGGGCGGCGGGCGGGAGGGGTCCGGTGGGCGGTGGCGCGGCGGTGGCCCGTGGTGCGGGCCGAGGCCCCGGTGCCGGTCGCGGCGCGGTCTCCCGTTCTCTCTTATGTATCCACTATCGAGCGAACGGATAAGTTCCGGAAAGTTCGGCCGCGCGGCCGACTACCCTCGGCAGGCATGAGCGAACAGCGCGACAAGCGCCACCAGCACTTCGAAACCCTTGCCATCCACGCAGGTCAGGAGCCTGACCAGGCCACCGGCGCGGTGGTACCGCCCATCTACCAGGTGTCCACTTACAAGCAGGACGGCGTGGGCGGGCTCCGCGGCGGCTACGAGTACAGCCGCAGCGCCAACCCGACCCGCACCGCCCTGGAGGAGAACCTCGCCGCCCTCGACGGCGGTCGCCGCGGCCTGGCCTTCGCCTCCGGCCTCGCCGCCGAGGACTGCCTGCTGCGCACCCTGCTCGCGCCGGGTGACCACGTCGTGATCCCCAACGACGCCTACGGCGGCACGTTCCGCCTGTTCGCGAAGGTCGTCGAGCGGTGGGGCGTGGAGTGGTCGGTGGCCGACACCTCCGACCCGCAGGCCGTGCGGGACGCGCTGCGGCCCCGTACGAAGGTGATCTGGGTGGAGACGCCCAGCAACCCGCTGCTCGGCATCAGCGACATCGCGGCGCTCGCCGGCGTGGCCCGGGACGCCGGGGCCCGCCTGGTGGTCGACAACACCTTCGCCAGCCCCTACCTCCAGCAGCCGCTCTCCCTCGGGGCCGACGTGGTGGTCTACTCCACCACCAAGTACATGGGCGGTCACTCGGACGTGGTCGGCGGCGCGCTGGTCGTGAACGACGACACCCTGGGCGAGGAGCTGGCGTACCACCAGAACGCGATGGGCGCGATCGCCGGCCCCTTCGACGCCTGGCTGGTGATGCGCGGCATCAAGACGCTGGCCGTCCGGATGGACCGGCACAGCGCCAACGCGGCACGCGTCGCCGAGCTGCTGACCTCCCACAAGAAGGTCACCCGGGTCTACTACCCGGGGCTGTCCGAGCACCCCGGCCACGAGGTCGCCGCCAAGCAGATGCGGTCCTTCGGCGGCATGGTGTCGTTCCAGGTGGCGGGCGGCGAGGAGGCGGCGGTGGAGGTCTGCAACCGCGCCAAGCTGTTCACCCTCGGGGAGTCGCTGGGCGGCGTGGAGTCGCTGATCGAGCACCCGGGTCGGATGACGCACGCCTCGACGGCCGGTTCGGCGCTGGAGGTCCCCGCGGACCTGGTGCGCCTCTCGGTGGGCATCGAGTCCGCCGACGACCTGCTGGCCGACCTCACGCAGGCGCTGGGCTGATCCGTCCTTCCGCCGACCGGTCCGCCTTCGTGCCGGGGCGGTCCGGTCCGCTCGCCACCGCTTCAACACCCCTCTACGGGCGGGTGGTACGAGCCGGTGGCGGGTGGCGGGCGCCAGGGCTGCACGACTCCCGCCGGGACGTGGGGAGTTGGCGGACCCCGCACGCGGACGCACCGTCAGATGCCCGTCGGTTGGTGTCCGCCGGATGACCGCCGGGTCCCCGTCGGATCCGGCCGGACCCGTCAGGACGGTGCGGGCCCGCCGGGTGCCAGTGCGGGCCCGCCCGGTGCCAGTGCGGGCCCGCCCGGTGCCAGTGCGGTGATCTCGGCGAGCGAGGTGTTGAAGCGCGTCAGGAGCGCGGTGAACGCGTCGCGCTCCTCGTCGGTCCACTTCTCCGTCACCATCGCCATCAGCGCCCGCCGCGAGGCCCGTACCTCGTCCAGCCGGGCGTGGCCGCGCTCGGACAGTTCGAGGACCACGGCGCGGCCGTCCTCGGGGTGGGTGGCGCGGTCGACCAGGCCGGCGTCGACCAGGGGCGCGACCTGCCGGGTGACGGTGGAGGAGTCGATCCCCATCCCGCAGGCCAGGGCCTTGACGCCCATCGGGCCTTCCTGGTCCAGGCGGTTGAGGAGCAGATAGGCGGCGCGGTCCATGGAGTTGCGCGCCTGCCCGACGCCGCCGAGCCGGCTCTGTTCGGCGCGGCGTGCGAAGACGGCCACCTGGTGCTGCAGCGCGTCGAGAAGAGCAGTGTCGGAGTGGGTCGACATGTCCGAAGGGGTGGGCATGGTCGGGGCTCGCTTCATGGAAGTGGGCATGGATGGGAAGACAGGGTACGCGGCCCCGGCGCGGGCCGTACCGGCGCAGGCGCGTACGGCCCGCGCCGGGGCCGGCGAAGTGGCCCTCCGGGCCCGCGGGTGTCCGCCATCCGGCCGGAAACGTCCCGCGGGTGGCCGAACTGCGAGACTGGCCGCATGGCCGACCACACGCCGCGTACGCCGCACCAGCCCGCCGGCTCCGGGGCCGCCGCACCGGCGGCGCTCGCCGGGATCACGGTCGACGACGTGCGCGCGGCACAGAAGCTGCTCTCCGGGGTGTCCCGGGCCACCGCCATGGAGGGCAGTCGCTATCTGTCGGAGCTGGTGGGCGCCCCCGTCCATCTGAAGTGCGAGAACCTCCAGCGCACCGGCTCGTTCAAGATCCGCGGCGCGTATGTGCGGATCGCCGGCCTCTCGGCGGAGGAACGATCCGCCGGAGTGGTGGCGGCGAGCGCCGGCAACCACGCGCAGGGCGTGGCCCTCGCGGCGTCCCTGCTCGGGGTGGCCTCGACGGTCTTCATGCCGGTCGGCGCCCCGCTGCCGAAGGTCGCCGCGACCCGCGAGTACGGCGCCGAGGTCCGGCTGCACGGGCAGGTCGTGGACGAGACGCTGGCCGCCGCCGAGGAGTACGCGCGGCGGACCGGTGCGGTCTTCATCCACCCCTTCGACCACCGCGACATCATCGCGGGCCAGGGCACGGTCGGGCTGGAGATCCTCGAACAGTGCCCCGAGGTGCGCACCGTCGTCGTGGGGATGGGCGGTGGCGGGCTGGCGGCCGGCATCTCCCTCGCGGTCAAGGCGCTGCGGCCGGATGTGCGGGTGGTCGGGGTGCAGGCGGCGGCCGCTGCCTGCTATCCGCCGTCGCTGGCGGTGGGGCGCCCGGTGGCGATCGAGCCGCTGGCCACGATGGCGGACGGGATCAAGGTGGGGCGGCCCGGCGACGTGCCGTTCGGCGTCGTGCGCGAGCTGGTGGACGAGGTCGTCACGGTCACCGAGAACGCGTTGTCCAGCGCCCTGTTGCTCTGCCTGGAGCGGGCGAAGTTGGTGGTGGAGCCGGCGGGCGCGAGCCCGGTCGCGGCGCTGCTGTCCTCGCCCGGTTCCTTCGAGGGGCCGGTCGTCGCGGTGCTCTCCGGCGGCAACGTGGATCCGCTCCTGATGCAGCGGATCCTCCGCCACGGCATGGTCGCGGCCGGCCGCTACCTCTCCTTCCGGGTCCGCCTCACCGACCGCCCGGGGGCGCTGGCCAACCTCCTCGGCGTCCTCACGGTGGCGGACGCCAACGTCCTCGACGTCGGACACGTCCGCATCGACCCCCGGCTCGGGCTCACCGAGGTCGAGGTCGAGCTCCACCTGGAGACCAAGGGGCCCGAGCACTGCGCCGAGGTGACCACGGCGCTGCGCGAGGCGGGGTACGACGTGCTCGCGGTCTGAGCCACGGGCGCCCGGCCGTTCCCGCCGGGTCCGGGCGGCGCAGGCGCATCATCGCCATTCGTAACGCGATGTATCGCGTTCGGGAGTAGAGTGTCGGCGCGGACGCGGGGGTGCCGCGCCACGGCCATGGCGCCCCGCCGCGGACGAGCGCCCCGAGGCGCGCGCCCGGATCATGCGCCCCCCGGATGCACCCGGCTCCACCGATCGTCCGGGATCTCTCGAAAGCCGGGCTGCGAACGCCGCAAAAACGTACTATTCGGCTTATCCGTCGTATCCGACCTGGAACCCACCGACTCCATGCCATGGGGGTAGCCACATGCCAGGCGCCATTTATGCCGAAGGTCTGGTGAAGACCTTCGGCGAGGTGAGGGCACTGGACGGCGTCGATCTCGACGTTCCCGAAGGAACCGTCCTCGGAATGCTCGGCCCGAACGGTGCCGGCAAAACCACCGCCGTGCGGGTCCTGACGACCCTGCTCCGACCCGACCGGGGCACGGCGCGGGTCGCCGGCATCGATGTCCTCGCGCACCCCGACGCGGTGCGCCGCTCCATCGGCCTGTCCGGTCAATTCGCCGCCGTCGACGAGTACTTGACCGGCCGGGAGAACCTCGTGATGGTCGGCCGGCTCTACCAGATGGGCGGGCGCGAGGCCAAGCGCCGGGCCGAGGAACTGCTGGAGCGGTTCAACCTCGGCGACGCCGCCGACCGCACCGCCAAGACCTACTCAGGCGGGATGCGCCGCCGGCTCGACCTCGCCGCCGCCCTGGTCGTCAGCCCGCCCGTGATGTTCATGGACGAGCCGACCACCGGCCTGGACCCGCGCAACCGCCAGGCGCTCTGGGACGTCATCCAGGAACTGGTCGCCGGCGGTACCACCCTGCTGCTCACCACCCAGTACCTGGAGGAGGCCGACCGGCTCGCGCACGACATCTGCGTCGTGGACCACGGCAAGGTCATCGCCCGCGGCACCTCCGACCAGCTCAAGGCCCGCACCGGTGGCGAGCGGATCGAGGTCGTGGTGCACGCGGCCGACCAGCTCACCGTGGCGGAAGGGGTGTTGCGCGCGGTCGCCAAGGGCGAGGGCGCGGTCGATCCGCACACCCGGAAGCTCACGTTCCCGGTGGCCGGCGGCGCCAGGCTGCTCGCCGAGGTCATCCGCGAACTGGACACCCGCGGGGTGGAGATCGACGACATCGGGCTGCGCCGCCCGACCCTCGACGACGTCTTCATCGCGCTGACCGGGCACGTCGCCGAGGCGGCGGAGAACGGCGACGGCAAGGGGAACGGGCAGGGGAACGGCAAGAGAGGCGCGAGCGGCGACCGGGCCGGCGCGGCCACGACGAAGGAGGGTGTGCGATGAGTGCGGTCGGTCACGCGGCCGACGAGGCCCCCACCCGGACCCCGCGGTCGCGCGGCGGCCTCACGCGGTCCGTGCGCGACTCCCTGGTGGTCGCCCAGCGCAATCTGATCCGGATGCTGCGCATCCCCGAGGTCGTGATCTTCGGACTGATCCAACCGATCATGTTCGTGGTGCTGTTCACCTACGTCTTCGGCGGATCCATCGCCCTCCCCGGCGCCCAGGCCGGCGACACCCAGGCGTACCGGGAGTTCCTGATGGCCGGGATCTTCGCGCAGACCGTCACGTTCGCCACCGCCGGTGCCGGCGCGGGCATCGCGGACGACATGCACAAGGGGCTGATCGACCGGTTCCGCTCGCTGCCGATGTCCCGCGGCGCGGTCCTCACCGGCCGGACCCTCGCCGACCTGGTGCAGACCGCGCTGACCCTGGTGGTGCTGGCGGTGGTCGCGCTGCTGATCGGCTGGCGCAGCCACGAGAACCCGGCGAGCGTGCTGGCCGGCTTCGCGCTGCTGCTCCTGCTCGGCTACGCCTTCTCCTGGATCGGCGCGCTCATCGGCCTCACGGTCCGCACGCCCGAGGCCGCCACCTCCGGCGGGCTGATCTGGCTCTTCCCGCTGACGTTCATCTCCAACGCCTTCGTACCGGTCAACGGCATGCCGGCGGTCCTCCAGCACATCGCGGAGTGGAACCCGTTCAGCGCCACGGTCGCCGGCGCCCGGCAGCTGTTCGGCAACACCATCGACAGCGTGCCCCGGTCGGTGACCGGTGCCTGGCCGATGGAGCACCCGGTGCTGGCCTCGGTGCTCTGGTCGGTCCTGATCATCGCGGTCTTCCGCACGCTGGCGGTCCGCAAGTACCGCTCGGCGACCGCCTGAAGTCCCCGGCGGCCCGCCCGCACACGCGGAAGCGGCCCGGAGCCTGTGCTCCGGGCCGCTTCCGCTGCGCTTGATCTCCGTGCGCCCCGAGGCTCAGCCGGTGTAGGGCTTGGCGTCGAGGATCTTCACGGACGCCTTCTTGCCGTTGGGCAGCTCGTACTCGGCGTCGGCACCGATCTTCTTGCCGTTCACGCCGGTTCCCAGGGGCGACTGCGGGGAGTAGGTCTCGATGTCCTCGCTCGCGTACTCCCGCGAGGCCAGCAGGAACTCCAGGGTGTCGTCCGGGTCCCCGTCGAACGCGATGGTGACGACCATGCCGGGAGCGACCACGCCGTTCGCCGCGGGGGCCTCGCCGACCTTCGCGCTCTCCAGCAGCTGCTTGAGCTGACGGACGCGGAGCTCCTGCTTGCCCTGCTCTTCCTTGGCCGCGTGGTACCCGGCGTTCTCCTTCAGGTCACCTTCCTCGCGGGCCGCCTGGATCTTCTCGGTGATCTCGGCGCGTGCGGGACCAGACAGGTACTCCAGCTCTTTCTTGAGCTGGTCATACGCCTCCTGGGTCAGCCAGGTGACGTTCTCACTGGTCTGGGTCACAGGTGCTCCTCGTCGGTACTGGGGATAAATCAAACGCCCTACCAGGAAGGTTTGCGCCTTCACAGGTGGGCGAAACCACGAGCCTAACAATTCCGGCACAAAAGGGGGAAGAGGAAATTCACAGTGGTTGCACGAGAGTGCATCGCCGCTGATCAGAGGCGATCGGACGGGACACGGGGGTCGGCCGTTCGAGTCACCGGGATCTTGCGGACGGTGAGCGCCGGGGGCGCGCCGCCGTGATCAGCCGGTGCCGGCCGCGGAGCCCGTGCAGCCGACCAGGATGGCGTTGGTCGCCCGCTTCGTCGTCCGCACCGTGACCTCGGTGTCGACCTGTCCGGTGCGCTGGTCGATGGTCACGTCCTTGCGGCCGACCTCGGAACCGTCGGTGGCCTGGGAACGCAGCGTGCACACCCCGGTGTCGTCCGCGCCCTTGACCACTTCGAGGTGGACCTTGACCTCGTGGTCGGAGACCGCCTGCCAGGTGATGATCCGGCCGCTGAGGTCCTGCCCGGAGATGTACGAGACGCCCAGCCAGCCGACCACGCCGAGCAGCACCACGCCGAGCACCGCCCCGATGATCTTGAGCTTGCGGTCCGCGCGCTGGTCGGCGGAACGGCCGTAGCGTCCGTCCGGGAGCCCTTCGCGCACCGCGGTCATGATCCATCCTCCTGGTAGGGGACCGGGAACCATCAGACCCCTGAGGGGTCCCCGCCCCAGGGAATACAGCGCCCCCTCGCTTCGGTCACTATAGGAGGCATCTTCTCCGGCCTTTCACTGAGGATCGAGTCTTGACTGAGCAGCTGCGATTGATGGCGGTCCACGCACACCCCGACGACGAGTCGAGCAAGGGTGCGGCCACCATGGCCAAGTACGTGTCCGAGGGGGTGGACGTGCTGGTCGTCACCTGCACAGGCGGCGAGCGAGGCTCCATCCTCAACCCCAAACTCCAGGGGGACCCGTACATCGAGGAGCACATCCACGAGGTACGCCGGAAGGAAATGGACGAGGCCCGGGAGATCCTGGGCGTCAAGCAGGAGTGGCTGGGCTTCGTCGACTCCGGGCTCCCCGAGGGCGACCCGCTGCCGCCGCTGCCCGAGGGCTGCTTCGCCCTCCAGGACGTCGAGGCCGCGGCCGAGCCCCTGGTGAAGCTGATCCGGAAGTTCAAGCCGCAGGTCATCACGACCTACGACGAGAACGGCGGCTACCCGCACCCGGACCACATCATGACCCACAAGATCACGATGGTGGCCTTCGAGGCGGCCGGCGACCCGGCGAAGTACCCGGAGGCCGGCGAGCCCTGGCAGCCGCAGAAGCTCTACTACAACCAGGGCTTCAACAAGCCGCGGACCATCGCGCTGCACGAGGCGCTGCTGGAGCGCGGCATGGAGTCGCCCTACGGCGAGTGGCTGGAGCGGTGGAAGCAGTTCGAGCGGCGTGAGCGCACGCTGACCACCTACATCCCCTGCGCCGACTTCTTCGAGATCCGCGACAAGGCACTGATCGCCCACGCCACCCAGATCGACCCCGACGGCGGGTGGTTCCGGGTGCCGATGGACATCCAGCGCGAGGTCTGGCCGACGGAGGAATACGAGCTCGCGAAGTCGCTCGTGGACACTTCGCTCCCCGAGGACGACCTCTTCGCGGGCATCCGCAACAATTGAGCCCATGATGAGCGCGACCAGCACCCTCGCCCTGACGCACTTCGTCACCCTTGCCGACAGCTTCGACAAGGACAAGGTGACCCCCGGCGTCCTCGGCTTCATCGTCTTCGCGGTCATCGGCGGTGCCGTATGGCTGCTGATGAAGTCCATGAACAAGCACATGCGCAAGGTGGACTTCGAGGAGACCCCCGAGGACGGCCAGGCGGCCACCACCGCCCCGGCCGCCGCGGCACCGAAGCCGAAGACCAGCTGACGGCCCGGCGCCGGGCCGCGGACGCGGCGCACGGCGCACGGGCACGAGGACCGGGTGGCGGTCAGTGAACCGGCCGTCTGGCAGCGGCCGGCCGACCGGCCCGGCGGCTCGCTGACCCAAGCGGTCGGCGAGCCGTGCCGCGGGCCGGACGCCGCGGTCGCGGGCCGGCGTGGGCCGGCACCGTCACTCCGTCGTCGCGGACACCGCCATGACCTCCCTGGCGTGGCGGTCCGGCACCATGCCCAGCCGCCAGCCCTGCCACCCCGACTCCGGCTCCACCCCACGCTCCAGCAGCAGCGCGAAGGTCCCCGCCGAGTCCGCCAGCTTGGCGTCCCGGCCGTCGTGCCGCTCCCGCACGAGCTGCGCCAGCTCCTCCTGCGCCACCGCCGAGCCGACCACCGAACCACCCGGTGAGGCGAACGGCAGCAGCGTGCACCGCAGGAACCGCGCCCAGTCCTCACCGCGCCGGTCGCCGTAGCCCGCGAAGAGCTGCGCGGCCTCGTCGGCCAGCGCCAGCGCCTGGGCCGTCCGGCCGTTGCCCGCGTCGATGATCACCAACTCCAGCACGGACCACGCCTCGCCGTGCGCCACCCCGATCCGCTGGAAGTCCTTCCGGGCGTCCTGGAGCAGCTGGCGGGCGAAGCCGCTGTTGCGCAGCGAACCCGTCTGCTCGGCCCGCAGATCCCGGGTCACCCGGCCCGCGTGGTGCCGGGCGCAGGCCAGGCCGTAGCCGTCCTGCATCCGACTGAACATGTTCCGCGCGCGCTCCAGCTGCCGCAGTGCCTCGTCGCGCTCACCACGCTCCTCCAGCGCCTGGCCCAGGTAGTACATCGTCCACGCCTCACCGCGGGCGTCCTCGTGCTGGCGGTGCAGCGGCTGCGCCTGGCGCAGCTGGTCCACGGCCGGGCCGGTGTCGCCGGCCACCAGACGGGCCCGCGCCAGCTGGGTCATCGCCCAGGCCGTGCCGCGGTCGTCGTGCGTCCGGCCGTACAGCTCCAGTGCGGCGCCCAGCGCGGCCTCGGCGCTCGGCACATCGCCCCGGCGCAGATGCACCTGGCCGAGCTGGAAGTGCGCCCACGCCTGGCCGTGCAGGCTCTCGCTCTCCTCATGGAGGGCCAGCGACTCCCGCAGCATCTCCAACGCCTCGGGGAGCCGGGCGCGGTCCCGCTCCACCGCCGCCAGGGCGTGCAGCGTCCAGGCGCGGTCGCCGCGCATCTCGGGGCCGGTCTGGAGGTCCAGCGCCTCCCGCAGCTTGGCCGCGGCCTCGGTGAGACTGCCCTGCTGCTGGAGCGTGATGCCCAGATCGCGCAGCGCGCGGGCGGCGCCCACCGGGTGCTGCGCCTCGAAGTAGAGATCGACCACCGATGACAGCGTCGTCCGGGCCCGGTCCAGCTCGCCCAGCTGACGGGCCGCGACGCCGGTGCGCCACTGCACCGAGCGCACCAGCAGACCCTGGCCGGCGGCCCGGGTCAGTTCGCTCAGCTCGCCCAGGCGGTAGAGGTCGCCGCGCAGCAGGCAGTAGTCGCACAGCGCGCCCAGCAGGTGCGAGACGGTGTCCTGGTCGACGTCCTGATCGGCGTGGCGCAGGGCGGCGGTGATGAAGCTGGTCTCGTCGTCCAGCCACTGCAGGGCCGCGTCCAGGGACGCGAAGCCGTGCGGGCCGAAGCGGTCGGCGCGGGTGGACGTGTTGCCGTCGACCAGCCGGATCACCGCGTCGGCCAGTTCCGCATAGCCGCGGATCAGCCGCTCCTGGGCCGCGGCGCGCTCGGCCGGCTCCTCCTCGACGGCCAACCGGGCGTGCGCGAAGCGGTGCACCAGGGGGTGCAGGCGGTAGCGCGCGCTGCGGACGTGCTCGATCAGCCCGGCCTCGGCCAGCGCCGTCAGCTGGCGCTTCGCCTCCGCGTCCGGGACGCCCAGCAGCGCCGCCGCGGCGGCCACCCCCAGGCTCGCCCGGCCCACCAGGGCCAACCGGCGCAGCAACTGCCGGGCCTGCGGCGGCTGGTCGGCGTAGCGCAGCGACAACGCCCGCTCCACCGGCGCCGCTTCGTCGACCGCGGCCAGCTCCCGGGCCAGCACCGCGGGGGAGCGGCTGCCCAGCGACGAGCCGGCCACCCGCAGCGCCAGCGGCAGTCCGGCGCACAGCTCGGAGATCCGGTCGATCGACTGTGCGTCGTACGGTGCCGTGCCGTCCGCCGGGGCCTCCCCGGCGGGCGCCGCCGACCGCAGGAGTTCCTCGGTGCCCGCCGCGTCCAGTGCCGCCACCGGGAGGTGGTGCACCCGCGCCTGAAGGTCCGCGGGAAGTTCCAGCGGCGTGCGGGAGGTGACCAGGACCAGGCTGTCGGAGCGGTCCGGCACCAGGGCCCGGACCTGCTCGGCGTCCGAGGCATCGTCCAGCAGCAGCGTCACCGGGAGGCCGGTCAGATGCTGGTGGTAGACCTCGGTGAGTCGTTTGACGTGCTGCTCCTGGGCGGGCCGCTCGCGGAACAGCAGCTGTTCGCGCGGCGCGCCCAGGCGGTTGAGCAGGTGCAGCAGGGCGTCCCGGGTCGGCAGTGGTACCTCGCCCGGGGTGTCGCCGCGCAGATCCACCAGACACGCGCCGCGGAACTGATCGCGCAGCTGGTGCGCCGCCCGCACCGCCAGCGCCGTCCGCCCCGAGCCCGGCTCGCCGTGCAGCACCACCACGATCGGCCGGGTCTCGGTGCTCGCCCGGCCGGCCTGCACCCACTGGGCGAGCTGCGCCAGCTCCGTCCGGCGCCCGGCGAACGGGCCGTCCGGCTGGGGGAGTTGGGCGAAAGACCGCTCCAGGACCGAGCGCCTGCGGGCCGCCGCGCTGCGGTCCGCGCCGCGCAGCTGCGGCCCCCGGGTGCCCTTCCCCGCCGGCCGGGCGGCGGACGAACCGCCGCCCCGGGATGCCGCGGCCAGCATCCGCTGCTGGTCGAGGAACGGCCGGATGCCCCGCACCTCCAGTGCCGTCAACCACTGGAGCCGCAACTGCTCGGGCCCGCCGGGCTGGCCCCGCATCCCGGCGTGGCGGTGCGCCGCCGGGAGATGGCCGGCGGTCAGCTTCACGACCGTGGCCGCCGCGCCCGCCACCAGCGCCGCGGCGCCCGCCCCGAGCGCCGGGCCGCCGCCCGTGCCCGCCGCCAGGTCCGCACCGAACGCGGCCACCGCGGCCACCGCGGACGCCACCACCGGGGTGCCCAACTCCTTGCGCGACAGCCGCTCCCCGAGCGGCCGTCGGCCGGCCGCAGCCTCGTCCAGTGCGCGGACGTACGCCCCGTACTCCTCCTCCGCCGAGGCGGCCAGCTCGTCCAGCGCCGCCCGGGCCCTGCCGAGCAGCGCCGCGCCGTCGATCCGGCCGCCCGAGCGGCGCGCCTCCTCCTCGACGGTCCGCGTCAGCAGCCCGTCCGCTTCCTTCCGGTGGCCGTCCCGCAGCCCAGCCAGTTCGCCCGGCATGCCCGTCCCCTCCAGCAGTCGCCAGTAGTCCTGGCGGTCCAGCAGTCGTCGGCGGATCACCGGAACCCGCCGCCGCGGCCCGCCCCCGGCGTGGTCATCGCCGTACGGACAGTGTTCCGCTCCCAGGCAGTTCCCGGCAGGGCTGTGGATAACTCCCGCCCCGCCCGGCACCCGCGGCCCCAGAGGGGGAGGACGGCCTCATGCCGAACCACCTGGCTCATGAGACTTCCCCGTATCCGCTCCGGCACGCCGGCCCCGGCGGTCGGACGGGGCGGTCGGACGGGGCGGTTCGGCGTGCTGTCCCGAGTCCCGGCTCCCGCGCCGACGGGACGCGACGTCAGGTGCCGGCGAGGTCCATGAGGTAGTGGCCGTAGCCGGAGGCGGAGTTGGCGACGAACTCCTTGCCGAGCGAGGCGAGCTGGTCCTCGTCGATGAAGCCCATGCGGAAGGCGACCTCCTCGATGCACGCCAGCCGGATGCCCTGGCGTTTGGCCAGGACCTGCACGAACAGTGCGGCGTCCATGAGACTTTCGTGCGTACCGGTGTCGAACCAGGCGGAGCCGCGGCCGAGGTCGATCAGTCGGGTTTGCGCGAGCGTGGCGCCGAAGTCACCGTCGGGGCCTGCGATGAGGCCGACTCCGGTGCGCTGGCCGCGCTGCTCGCCGGGCTGTCCGGTCCGCCGCTGACCGCGGTGGTGCACGCGGCGGGGGTGCTGGATCCGGGACTGCTGGACACCCTCACCGCCGAGCAGACGGCCAGGGTGCTGCGGCCCAAGGTGGACGCGACGCGGAACCTGCACGAGCTGACCCGCGACCTCGACCTGTCTGCGTTCGTCCTGTTCTCGTCGTTCGCCAGCACGGTGGGCGCGGCCGGACAGGGCAACTATGCCGCCGCCAACGCCTACTTGGACGCACCGGCCGAGCAGCGCCGGGCGGACGGGCTGGTGGCCACGTCCGTCGCATGGGGCCCATGGGCCGAGGCGGGGATGGCCGAGGACGGCGCGCACGAGGAGCGGCTGCGCCGTGGCGGACGGCCCGCGATGTCCCCGCAACTGGCCCTGGCCGGGCTGCGGGAGGCGCTGGGGCGGACCGAGCCGGCCGTCGTCGTCGCGGACGTCGACTGGGCCGCGTTCGGCCCGGCGTTCACCGCGCTGCGGCCGAGCCCGCTGCTCGACGGGCTGCTCCCGACCCGGCCGGTGGCCCAGTCGGCGTCGGCGGCGGACGGTGTGCCGCTGGCCGAGCGCCTGGCGAAGCTGCCCGAAGCCGAACGGGGCGCAGTGGTCGGTGAGTTGGTGCGGACCGAGGTGGCCGCCGTGCTGGGCTATGCGTCGGCCGACCGGGTCCGGCCGGAGCAGGCGTTCCTGGAGCGGGGCTTCGACTCGCTCACCGCGGTCGAACTCCGCAACCGCATCGCCGCCGCCACCGGTCTGGACCTCCCGGCGACCCTGACCTTCGACCACCCGACCCTCGGTGCGCTGACGGACTTCCTGCACGCCGAGCTGGTCGGTGCCGAAGCGGCGCCGGTGGAAGGCGCCGCATCCGGGTTCCTGGGGTCGCTGTACCGGCAGGCGGTGCAGCAGGGCACGCTCTCCGACTTCGTCACGCTGCTCGCCGACGCGGCGCGGTTCCGGCCGAGGTTCGACGCGTCCTCGGCGCCGCGGCCACCGGCCCTGGTGCGGCTGGCCGAAGGGCCGGCGAAGCCGGAGCTGATCTGCTGCAGCGGTACCGCGGCCATCGCCGGGCCGCACGAGTTCGCGAGGTTCGCCTCGGCGATGCGCGGGGTGCGGGACGTCCCGGCGCTTCCGCTGCCCGGCTACGGCAGGGACGAACCGCTCCCCGTGGACCTGGAGGACGCGCTGCGCGTGCAGGCCGAGGCCGTGCGCGCGCACACGGCGGGACGGCCGTTCGTGCCGTTCGGGCACTCCGGAGGGGCGACCATGGCGAACGCGCTCGCCTGCCACCTGGAGGAGGCCGGCACCGCGCCGGCCGCCGTGGTGCTGGCGGACATCTACTCGTCGGACGACCTGGAGCTGCTCGTGGAGTGGCAGCAGGACCTGGCGAGGTGGACGTTCGAACGGGAGTCGGCGTACGTGGCGATGGATGACTTCCGGCTCACCGCGATGGGTGCGTACGACCAATTCCTGGCAACCAGGCAGCGGTTCACAAAGGCGCCGACGCTGCTGGTCCGCGCCAGCGAGCCGATGGCCGAATGGTCCGGAGAACGTGACTGGCGGTCTTCTTGGGACTTCGCTCACACCACGGTTGATGTGCCTGGAAACCACTTCACCATGATGGCCGAGTACGCTAGCGTGACAGCGGATTCGATTAACCAGTGGCTGACGGGGGTCGTGTGATGACCCGTTCGGTTCCGATCGGCCGTACAAACTCATTCGAAGTATCCGCTGACGGACTCAGTAAACCGTTTGCGAGTATGTTTGGAACTGGTCTGCCCACGCCGTTGGGGCAGTCGGTGTGCGTGGAAACGGGGGAGCGGTGATGGCGGTCTTCGACGAGTTCACGGGCCTGTGGGTGCGGGAGTTCCATCCTGCTTCGCCAGCTGCGGCCACGCTCTCCTGCTTCCCGCACGCGGGCGGTTCGGCGAGCTTCTACTTCCCCTTCTCCCGGCAGCTGTCACCGGCGCTCGCGGTGCGCGCGGTGCAGTATCCGGGGCGACAGGACCGGCTGAGGGAGCCTTGCGCGGAAGACCTGTTGACGCTCGCCCGCCGGGTCTTCGAGGCGCTGCGCCCGATCACGGGCGCCCGACCTGCCCTGTTCGGGCACAGCATGGGGGCGGTACTGGCCTTCGAGGTGGCCAGGATGCTGGAGCAGGAGGCCGGCGTCACTCCCGCCCACCTCTTCGTGTCCGGCCGCCGCGCGCCGTCGATCCACCGGCCGGAGTCGGTCCATCGGCGCGATGACGCCGGACTCATCGCGGAGGTGCGGCGGCTGGCCGGAACCAACAGCCAGGCGCTGGACGACGAGGAAATTCTGCGGATGGCACTGCCCGCCATCCGCGGCGATTACAAGGCGATCGAGACCTATGTCTATCGGCCGGGTCCGCCGCTCTCCTGCCCGATCACCTCGTTCATCGGTGACGAGGATCCCAGGGTGAGCATCGAGGACGCCCGGGCCTGGCGTGAGCACACCACCGGGGAATTCGACATGAAGGTTTTCACCGGTGGCCATTTCTACGTGAACGAGCACCGCGAAGCGATTTGCGACCAGATTTCCGGGAAGCTTCTCGCGGCGGATTCCCGGCGGCCTGGGGCGTAATGAAAAATCTGACGGACAGCTAACTCGGCGGCATGATGCAGCTGGTCCGCGGGACTCAGTGGTACGTCGGCGTGCTGGCCGAACTCCTCGCCGTGCCGGCCGCGGACCGGCCGGGCCTCCCCGAGCACTGCACCGCCCTCGGCAACGCGCTGGACGCCGAGGTGTGCCCGCAGCAGCTCGTCCCGACCCGCGCCCTGATCACCGCGTTGGATCGGCTGCGCGGCCAGTTCGCCGGACGCCCTGACGGGGGTCTGCTCGGCGAGGTGGCGGCGACCGGTGGCGACGGCGATGCTGCTGGCCGCCATCGGTGTCCAGACCACGTCGAGTCTGGTGTGCAACGAGGTGCTGGCGCTGCTGGCCGACCCCGCACGACGGGACGCGGTGCGCGCCGAACCCGGCCTGCTGCCCCGGGTGATCGACGAGACGCTGCGCAGCGATCCGCCGGTGCACCTGTGCGCCCTGGTTGCCCGCGAGGACGTCGAGATCGCCGGTCAACACCTCGCTGCGGGCAGCCAGTTGGTTGTTCTGCTGGCCGCTGCCAACCGGGACCCCGAGGTCTTCGCCGACCCCGAGCGCTTCGATCCGCGCCGCGCCGAAGCCGTGCCCCTGCAAGGGGGCGGGCATCACGAACTGGTCGCCCCACTTGCCACGTTGCAGGCACCCGCTGGTGAGCAAGATGACGCTGGACGAGAAACTGTCCTTCGTGCACTGGACGGTGACGTTCTCCGGCTCGTTCAGCAGGTCGCCGAGGACGGCGCGGTGCTGCTGCGCAACAGTGGGCAGCGCGCCGGCAAGGAGGTCGCGCAGGTGTACCTGGGGGCGAGCCCCGAGGTGAAGGCACCGCAGGCGGACAAGGCGCTCGCCGGATACGCCAAGGTCGAACTGGCGCCGGGCCAGAGCCGGCGGGTGACCGTCCACGTCGCCGGACAGCAGCTGAAGTACTGGAACAGCACCACCCACGGGTGGTCCACCGGCGCCGGCACCAGGTCGGTGTACGTCGGCTCCTCCTCGACGAGCCTTCCGCTGGAGACGAAGGTCGTGGTGCCCTCCTCCTGACCGACCGTCCCACCACCCGCCCCGGGGGAAGTGTCTTCGCACTTCCCCCGGGGCGCTCGGTCATCCGAGGGCGTCGAGCCGGGCCAACTGGTCGTCGGAGAACACGATGTCCGACGCCGCGAAGTTCTCCTTGAGATGCACCGGCGAGCTGGTGCCGGGAATGGGGATCACCGTAGGGGAGCGGTGCAGCAGCCAGGCCAGCGCCACCTGGCCCGTGGACACGCCCAGTTCGGTGGCGACGGCGGTCACCGGGCTGCCCTCTGCGGCCAGTTCACCGCGGGCGATCGGCAGCCACGCGACGAACGCGATCGCGTGCTTCTCGCAGTAGTCGACGACCTCGTCGTTGTGCCGGTCGGTCAGGTTGTACAGGTTCTGCACGCTGGCCACGGTGATCTGCTCACGGGCCTGCTCCAGCTCCTCGACGGTGACCTTGGACAGCCCGATGTGCCGGATCTTCCCCTCGTCCTGCAGCTCCTTGAGCGCGCCGAACTGCTCGGCCGCCGGCACCTTCGGATCGATCCGGTGCAGCTGGAAGAGGTCGATGCGGTCGAGCCCGAGCCGGCGCAGGCTCAACTCGGCCTGCTGACGCAGATACTCGGGCCGGCCCAGCGGTACCCACTGCTCGGGACGGGGGCGGCACTGGCCGGCCTTCGTCGCGATCACCAGGCCGTCGCGGTACGGGCGCAGCGCCTCGGCCAGCACTTCCTCGCTGGCTCCCAGCCCGTAGGAGTCGGCGGTGTCGATGAAGGACACGCCGAGGTCGACGGCCAGCCGAGCTATTTCGAGCGCCGCCGCACGGTCCTCCGGCGGGCCCCAGTAGCCCGGGCCGGTCAGCCGCAGGGCGCCGAATCCCATCCGGTGAACTGGAAGGTCTCCACCCAGCGCGAAGGTGGTCCGGTCACACTGCGCCATTCGGTTCCTCCTGATCCAGGTTTCCGCCTGGAGACTACCGACGGCCGGTGGGGAACGACCCCGCGGGAGGTGGGCTTCGCGCTGCCGTGCCAGGCACGTGGTGCCGAGGGGGCCGGTCCACGGTGGCCGCCGCGGGCGACCGTGAACCGGCGGTCCGGCGGTCCGACGACCGTCAGCGGGGGCCGATCAGCAGGGGCCGATCAGTACGGGCCGATGAAGCCGGCCATCACGTCCTCCACGTCCTCGATCTCCGGCACGGAGCCCTGCGCGGAGCGCAGCGTTTCCAGGCAGGCCCGGGTGATCGTCTCGGCGCCGGGGTTGAACGCGTTCTCCAGCGGCCAGGACACCGGCGCCGGGCAGTCCGGCGGGGTGACCCGGCGGACCGGCGCCCGCAGCGCCTGCGGCACGTTCTCCGCCACCACGGCGGCGACCTCCGCCGAGAATCCGTAGCGGGCCCAGCTGGTGTCCGCGACCACCAAGTGGCCGGTCTTCGCGACCGATTCGCAGATCATCGCGTCGTCGAGCGGCCGGATACTGCGCACATCGACCACCTCGGCGCTGACGCCGTGGCCGGCCAGCACCTCGGCGGCCTGCTCGGCCTCGTGGACCATCAGCGAGGCCGCCACGATGGTGATGTCGTCGCCGGCCCGGGCGATCCGCCCCTTGCCGAACGGGACCGCCACCGGCTCCTCGGGGACCTCGCCCTCTAGGCCGTACAGCCCGCGGTTCTCCAGCAGGATGACGGGGGTGTCCGCCCGCAGCGCGCTGATCAGCAGACCCTTGGCGTCGGCGGGCGAATCCGGGGTCGCCACGTACAGGCCGGGGAAGTGGCCGAACAGCGACTGGAGGCTCTGCGAGTGGGTGGCGCCCTGGCCCCAGCCGCGGCCGATGATCCCGCGCATCACGACCGGCGCGCTGCCCCGGTTCCCGTACATGTAGCGCCACTTCGCGGCGAGGTTGAAGATGCCGTCCATGGCCGGAACATGAAGTCGTCCCGGGTGTGCACCACCAGGGGCCGCAGTCCCATCGACGCGGCGCCGACGGCGATGCCCGCGAAGGTGTTCTCGCCGTTGGGGATGTCCATCACCCGCGCGGACCCGAAGCGCGCGAAGGCGTCGCCCGTGGTGCCGTAGACGCCCTTGTGGTCGTCGACGCTCTGGCCGGCCAGCACGATGGACGGGTCGGCCTCACTGGGCCGTCGCCTCGCTGATCGCCTGGCAGTAGGTGAGTTTCCGCATTGTCCGCTACCCCTTCGGTTCTCGTACGTCCCGCAGAGCAGGTCCTCGACACGGGGGAACGGGCTCGCCTTCGCCAGCGCGATCGCCTCGCGCACCTCGGCGCGGAACTCCCGGTCCCAGGCGGCCACCGCGTCCTCGATACCGGGGTCGGTGGCGCGCAGTGCCTGAGTGGTCCGGCGGATGGGGCAGCGCTCGATCCAGGACTCCACCTCGTCCTGGGGGCGGACGCCGAGCTCGTGGTCCCAGTGCGGGCCGACGTGCTCGCGCCAGCGGTAGGTGTCCAGCTCCAGGAAGTACGGGCCGTTGCCCTCACGGCAGTGCAGCGCCGCCTTGTGCGCGGCCTCGTACACGGCCTGGACGTCGTTGCCGTCGACCTGCTCGGCGCGGATGCCGTAGCCGCGGGCCCGGCCGGTGATGCTGGTGCCCGACGGCTGGCGGGCGGTGACCGGCGAACCCAGCGCGTACTGGTTGTTCTCACAGACGAAGATCACAGGCAACCGGTGCAGGGCGGCGAAGTTCAACGACTCGTGGAAGACGCCCTCTTCGGAGGCGCCGTCGCCGAAGAAGGTGGCCGCCACACGGGGCGCCCCTTCGCGGGCGAAGGCCCAGGCGGCACCGGTGGCCACCGAGATCATCTCGCCGAGGATCGCCGACGAGGCCGCGAAGCCCGCCTCCTGGTCGGTCAGGTGCACCGAGCCGCCGCGGCCCGACGCGCAGCCGGACTCCTTGCCGTAGAACTCGGCGACCATGGCGCGCAGATCGCCGCCCTTGGCCAGGTAGTGGGCGTGACAGCGGTGACCGCTGTAGGCGACGTCCTCGCGGCGCAGCGCGGTACACACGCCGACGGCGGTGGCCTCCTGACCGATGGAGAAGTGCACGGGCGTGCGCATCTCCTGCTCATCGCGGTAGACGTCGGCTATGACTTCCTCGGCGCACCGGATGCGCACCATGTTGCGCAGCAACTGCCGTGGTTCCACGAATAGTTCCTCGCTCTCAGAAAGTTCCAAGGGGGGACAGGGGCCCGATACTGGGGTCGGTCGGGGTCGCGGCCGTGGGCACGGCACGGTGACGCTCCGGGATGCCGTGAGGGCGGTCGCCGATGCGCCGACCCGGACGGTGCGCTTCGCGCAGGGCCCGCCGCCAGTCGTGCACCCGGGCGTTCCGGTGCCGCTGCTGTTGTTCGTCGATCGTGACCGCGACCGGCTTGCTCTCACCGGACTGGAAGGCCGACTTCGCGCAGCCGGCGAGCTACTTCTTCACCTGCGGCATGGTGGCGTCGGTGCTGACGCCGAGATATGCGTGCACGGTCCCCTCGCCCGCGCGGTCGCCGGTGTTGCGTACGGTCACCACGGCCGTCGGACCGTTGTCGGCGCGCTGTACAGCAAGATCACTGTGGACGGATGCGGTGTACAACGGGCCGTATCCGAAAGGGAAGATCGACTCGATGTCCGTCCGACCCGAGGATCGCCAGACACCGGGGGCCGCCAACCCTACGGAGGCTTCGCCAGTCATCGGGGATCGCCGGACACCGGTGACTGGCAGTCCCTGGTGTCTGTGGACCGCCGTCGGCCTCGTCGTTGGTGTCGCGGTCGCGGACGCCACGCGGCTCGACCGGGCCTCATGGACGGGGGTGGGCATTGTGAGAGGCTGGGCCGTATGAACCGGTTGGCTGGTGTGACCTCGCCTTATCTGCTTCAGCATGCCGACAATCCCGTCGACTGGTGGCCGTGGACGCCGGAGGCTTTCGAGGAAGCGCGGCGGCGCGATGTGCCCGTTCTGCTGTCGGTCGGCTACTCCGCGTGCCACTGGTGCCATGTCATGGCCCGGGAGAGTTTCGCGGACCCGGCGCTCGCCGCGCTGCTCAATGAGCACTTCGTGGCGGTCAAGGTCGATCGCGAGGAGCGCCCGGACGTCGACGCCGTCTACATGGAGGCCGTGCAGGCCGCCACTGGTCAGGGCGGCTGGCCGATGACCGTCTTCCTCACCCCCGACGCCGAGCCCTTCTACTTCGGCACGTACTTCCCGCCCGAGCCGCGCCACGGCATGCCGTCCTTCCGGCAGGTCCTCGAAGGGGTCCGCAGTGCCTGGGCCGACCGGCGCGACGAGGTCGGCGAGGTCGCCGGCCGGATCGTGGCCGACCTCGCGGGCCGCTCGCTGGCCGAGTCGCTGGACAAGGGCGAGCAGCGCCCCCCGCGCCCCGAGGAGCTGGCCGCCGCCCTGTTGGGCCTGACCCGTGAATTCGACGCGGTGCACGGCGGGTTCGGCGGCGCACCCAAGTTCCCGCCGTCCATGGCCCTGGAGTTCCTGCTCCGTCACCACGCCCGGACCGGCTCCGCGGGCGCCCTGGAGATGGTCGAGGCGACCTGCGCGGCGATGGCCCGCGGCGGGCTCTACGACCAGCTCGGCGGAGGGTTCGCCCGCTACTCCGTCGATCGGGAATGGGTCGTTCCGCACTTCGAGAAGATGCTCTACGACAACGCCCTGCTGTGCCGCGTCTACGCCCACCTGTGGCGCGCCACCGCCCAGGACGGAGGCGCTGAGGGAATCAGCGACCTGGCCCGGCGGGTCGCCCTGGAGACCGCCGACTTCATGGTCCGCGAACTCCGCACCGACCAGGGCGGCTTCGCCTCCGCGCTGGACGCCGACAGCGACGACGGGACCGGCCGGCACGCCGAGGGCGCCTACTACGTCTGGACGCCGGAGCAGCTGCGCACCGTACTGGGGGAGCAGGACGCCGAGTTCGCCGCCACGTATTTCGGCGTCACCGAGGAGGGCACCTTCGAGGAGGGCGCCTCCGTGCTGCAACTCCCCGACACCGGCGGCCTGGTCGAGGTGGCGCGGGTGGCGTCGGTGAAGCAGCGGCTGCTCGCGGCGCGTGCGGAGCGACCCCGCCCGGAGCGCGACGACAAGGTCGTCGCCTCCTGGAACGGCCTGGCCATCGCCGCGCTCGCCGAGACCGGCGCCTACTTCGACCGGCCCGATCTGATCCAGGCCGCCACCGACGCCGCCGACCTGCTCGTCCGCGTCCACATGGACTGGCAGGCCCGGCTGCACCGCACCTCCCGGGACGGCGCGGTCGGCCCCAACGCCGGTGTCCTGGAGGACTACGCGAACGTCGCCGAGGGCCTGCTCACGCTGGCCTCGGTCACCGGGGAGGGCGTCTGGGTGGAGTTCGCGGGTTTCTTCCTGGACACCGTCCTGGTGCAGTTCACCGCCCCGGACGGCACGCTCTACGACACCGCCGCCGACGCCGAGCGGCTCATCCGGCGTCCCCAGGACCCGACCGACAACGCCACGCCCTCCGGGTGGACCGCCGCGGCCGGCGCGCTGCTCTCGTACGCGGCGCTGACCGGCAGTGCACTGCACCGGGACGCCGCGGAGCGCGCCCTGGGCGTGGTGACCGCCCTGGGCGGCCGGGCGCCGCGCTTCATCGGCTGGGGGCTGGCCGTCGCCGAGGCCGCGCTGGACGGGCCGCGCGAGGTCGCGGTGGTCGGCCCGGCGGACGATCCGGCCACCCGCGCACTGCACCGGGCCGCGCTGCTGGGCACCGCCCCCGGGGCGGTGGTGGCCCTGGGCGCCCCGGGGGAGGACGCCGCAGCGGAGGTGCCGCTGCTCATGGCGCGCCCCCTGGTCGACGACCGGCCGGCCGCCTACGTGTGCCGCCACTTCACCTGCGAGCGGCCCACGACGGACCCGGAGGAGCTGGCGGAGCGACTGCGCTCCTGAGGGCGTGCGGAGGGGCCGTGGCCCGTAGGCCGGCCCCTCCCGCCCGGTTCCGGTCGGCTGCCCCGGATCCGGGCGACTGTCCCGTCTCAGGACAACCTCCCCGGACAGAACACCTAGGGCCAGCGACCGGCTTGAACTTGACGTGGGCGTCAGGTTCTAGCCTCGGGGCATGACGAACCGCACGCACCGCGAAGTCCGCCTGACCGCCCGCCCGACGGGACCGGTCACCGACGACCTCTTCGAGATCGTGGAGGTCCCCGTTCCGGAACCGGCGGACGGCCAGGTACTCGTACGCAACTCCCTGATGTCCGTCACCGCCGTGATGCGCACCCTGATGAACGAGGTCACCGACGTCCCCATGCCGTCCTTCGTGGTCGGCGAGCCGCTCCACGGGGCCGCCGTCGGCGAGGTGGTCGCTGCCCCGGGGACCGACCTCCGGCCCGGCGACCTGGTCCAGCACCGCCTCGGCTGGCGCGAGTACGCCCTCGTGGACGCCGCGCAGGCGCAGCGCCTCGACCCCGGTCTGCTGCCCGACCCGGCCGGCTACCTCTCGCAGGGGCCCACCGCCCTGATGGGCATCGACCGCGGCGCCGGAGTGCGCCCCGGGGACACCGTGTTCGTCACCGGGGCGGCCGGCGGCGTGGGCTCCCTGGCCGGCCAGATCGCCAAGCTCCGCGGCGCCTCCCGGGTCATCGGCAGTACGGGCTCGCGGGAGAAGGCCGACCGGCTCGTCAAGGAATTCGGCTTCGACGCGGTGGTCATTCGCGGCGCCGGGCCCATCGAGGAGCAGCTGCGCGCGGCCGCCCCCGAGGGCATCGACGTCCTCTTCGACAACGTGGGCGGCGAACAGCTCCAGGCCGCGATCGCCGTCGCCCGGCGCGGCGCCCGACTCGCCCTCGTGGGCGCGCTCGCCACCCAGCTCTCCGACGGGGCCGCGACCACCACGCCGATCGACACCCTGTCGCTGCTCTCCCGGGGCATCACGATGCGCGGCGTGGCCCTCTACGACCACCTGGACATCGTCCCGCAGTGGCACGAACTGTTCGCCCAGGGGCTGCGCGAGGGCACCCTCGCCTTCCCGCACGCCCGGCTCCAGGGCATCGAGCAGGCCCCGCGGGCCCTGCAGGAACTTCTTGCCGGGAAGCATCTGGGCTCGGTACTCGTGGAGTTGTGAGGCCGGCATGCGGCACGGCGGTCCGCGCGGAGCGGCGGACGCGGCGGCATCCGGCAATGTCGTTCCCCGTCGTTCCCCGTCGTTCCCCGGAAAGGAGCCGGAAAGGTCTCCGCCCCGGAGGTAGCCTGCACGGGTGACGACCTTGCTCGGGTGCCGTTCTCTCGTCCAGGAGGCCGCGGCGCTGCGGTCCGGCGCGGACGATCCCGCCGACGCGGTGCGCCGCACCTGTGACCGCATCGACGCCGTGGATCCCCGCCTCCAGGCTTTCGTGCCGGAGCCGGGGCGCCGCGCCCGGCTGCTGGCGGCGGCCCGGGAGTTGGCCGCGGCCGGCCCGCCGGGATCCGCCGGACGCCCCGCCCTGTACGGCGTGCCGGTCGGGATCAAGGACATCGTGCACGTCGACGGGCTGCCCACGCGGGCCGGTTCGGCGCTGCCGCCCGAGGAGCTCACCGGCCCGCAGGCGGCCGTCGTGGACCGGCTGCGGGCCGCGGGGGCGCTGATCGCGGGCAAGACCGTGACCGCGGAGTTCGCGGTGACCGCCCCCGGGCCGACCCGCAACCCGCACAACCCGGCGCACACGCCCGGGGGGTCGAGCAGCGGCTCGGCGGCCGCGGTGGCCGCCGGGATGGTCCCGCTGGCCATCGGGACGCAGACCGTCGGCTCGGTGATCCGGCCCGCCGCCTACTGCGGAGTGGTCGGTTTCAAGCCGACCTACGGGCGCATTCCGCTCGACGGGGTCATCCCGAACGCGCTCAGTTTCGACACCCTCGGGTGCTATGCGACGGATGTGGCGGGGATCGCGCTGGCCGCGCCGGTGCTCTGCGACGGGTGGCGGCCGGCGGACGGCGACGGGGCCGCGGATGCGGACCGCCCGGACCGTCCGCCGGTGCTGGGCGTACCGTCCGGCCCCTATCTGGAGCGCGCCGACGACGAGGCACGCAGGGCCTTCGAGGCCCAGCGCACGGCGCTGGCGGCGGCCGGCTACGAGGTGCGCGAGGTGCCCGTGATGGCCGACTTCGCGGCGATCGTCGAGCAGCTCTTCACCATGAACCGCTACGAGGTCGCCCGTGCCCACGCCCAGTGGTTCGCGCGCCACGCCGACCTCTACCGGGAGCAGACCACGGCCGCCATCCGCGAGGGCCGGACGATCGGGGACGCCGCCTACGAGGCCGCCCGGGAGCGTCGTGCCGCCTTCCGCGAACGGCTCGCGGCCGACGGCGCGGACGCCGGCATCGACGTGTGGATCACCCCCGCGGCCACCGGCCCCGCGCCGGCCGACCTGACCACCACCGGTACCTCGATCATGTGCCTGCCGTGGAGCAACGCCGGGCTGCCGTCGCTGAGCCTGCCCGCCGGCCGGGCCGCCAACGGGCTTCCGTTGGGGCTCCAGTTGGTGGGCCGGTCCGGCGCGGACGAGTCGCTGCTGTCCTGGGCGAGGGGCGTCGAGCGCGTACTGAACGGAGCGGCCGGGGCCACCGGCGCATCGACGGGCGCACGCTGACGCCGCGGGCGCCACGGGGGACGAAGGGCGGGGGCGGATGCGTATCGGGGACGCGGCGGTGGCGGCCGGACTGACGCCGCGGGCGTTGCGCTACTACGAGCAGCAGGGGCTGGTGACGGCCCGGAGGACGCCGTCGGGCCATCGGGCCGCCGAGGTGGTGGCCCGGCGCCGGCTGGCCGAACTGGACGGGCATATCGGGCGGTTGTCCCGGTTGCGGGAGCGCTTGGCGGCGCGCCTGGGGGAGTCCGGCGGGCGGCCCGGCTCCGGGGCGGGGGACCGTTCGCTCAGAGGGTGAGCCCGCGGGCCAGGACGTCCATCGAGCGGTGGATCAGCTCCTCCGGGCTCGCCGCCCGACAGTCCTCGGCCCAGCGCAGCAGTGCCTCCTGGAGGGCGGCCAGGGCCGCCGCGCTGATGACGCGGATCCCCAGGTCGTCCGCCGGGCGACCGGTGCGCTCGGCCAGCGCGGCGCTGATGACGTCGATGTGGCGGGCGGTGAGTTCGGCGGTGCGGCCCCGGACCGCGGGCACGTCCCGGATCAGCCGGATCCGCTGGAGGAGTTCGTCGCGGTCGGCCGCGCTGATGTCGTGCATGATCCCGACGGTGACGTGCCGCAGCGTCTCGGCTATCGGTTCGCCGGGCGGGCGGGCCCGGATTCCGCACTCCAGCAGGGCGTCGTACTCACCGGTGAGCACGATGTCCTCCTTGGCCGGGAAGTAGCGGAAGACCGTGCTGGGGGAGACCTCCGCCGCCTGGGCGATCCGGTCGACCGGGGTCGCGTCGTAGCCCCGCTCCGCGAAGAGCCGGAAGGCGGCGCGGCGGATCGCCTGCCGGGTCTGGAGCTTCTTCCGCTCGCGCAGCCCGGGTTTCGGTGTGCCGGGCCGCGCTGCGGCGGGGGTGTGTGCGGGGACCATGCGGCCCATTGTCCCCATCCACCCTGTGGTGGATGGGCGGTGCATTGACAGGGCTCTGACTGTCAGTGGGGTGTGTCACGCTGCGACAGGGGAATGATTACCGACGGTGACATTCGAAAGGAGGTTCGTGGTGCGACCCGTGATGCATGTGTACACCGCGTTCGCCGCCGCGCTGTGCGTCGGTGGCTTCCTGCTGGGTGGCGGCCTGCTGGTGACGGCCCTGGTGCTGGCCGGACTGACGGCCCTGACGTGGCACGTGGCCGCGGCCTCTCGGCCGCGACCGAGAGGCCGCCGGGTGGCGGTCGGGAGGGCGGAGCGGAGACCCGTGGGGCGGGTCGCGCGGCTCCGGCCCGCCTCAGGAATGCGTATACGCGACGAGCGAGATGCCGACGTAGTGCACGACGAAGGCCGCAAGGGTGAAGGAGTGGAAGACCTCATGGAAGCCGAACCACCGCGGTGAGGGGTTGGGGCGCTTGATGCCGTAGATCACGCCGCCCGCGCTGTAGAGCAGCCCGCCGACGATGACGAGGACGAGGACGGCGATGCCGCCGGTGCGCAGGAAGTCGGGCAGGAAGAAGACGGCGGCCCAGCCCATCGCGATGTAGCAGGGGGTGTACAGCCAGCGCGGGGCGCCGACCCAGAAGACCCGGAAGGCGATGCCGGCCAGTGCGGCGGCCCAGACCGCCCAGAGCAGCACCTGCCCGCGGGTGCCCGTCACCAGGAGCAGCGTCAGCGGCGTATAGGTGCCGGCGATGATCAGGAAGATGTTGGCGTGGTCGAGCCGGCGCAGCACTCCGTCGATCCGCGGGCTCCAATTGCCGCGGTGGTACAGGGCGCTGACGCCGAACAGCAGGCAGGCGGTGATGGTGTAGATCGCGCAGGCCAGTCGGCCGCGGGGGCTGTCGGCGAGCGCCGTCAGCACGATGCCGGAGAGCAGGACGGCCGGGAACATCCCGGCATGCAGCCAGCCGCGCAGCTTCGGCTTGAGCGGCGCCGTCGCGGCGGCGACCGCCGTGGCGACGGGGGACCCGGTATCGGTCCCGGACGGCGCGACAGGGGGGCGGCTTTCAGCGGCGTCGGGCGCGGAAGTCATGGCGCAATGCTACCTACGCAACCGTAAGTTACGGATTCGTCCGGAAGTGGTGACGGTCACCACGGTGCCCCCTGGACAGATCCGAATCAGGGTCGGATGATCAAATGAGTGCGGTCGGCACCGGATGAGCGGTCACGAAGCATCCGGGTCGCAGCCCCCAAGGGGCAGATAAGTAAAAGAAGCGGTCTTCTTGCCTTGTGTGCAGGAAGTCGACCAAACCCCTCATCTAGGAGCGATCGTGGCGCGCGACAACGCGGCTCCCACCCCGACCCGGCACCAGGCCCTGCGCGACTGGGTCGGCGAGATAGCGGCGATCACCCAGCCCGACCGGGTCGTCTGGTGCGACGGCTCGGAGGCGGAGTACGAGCGGCTGTGCGAAGAGCTCGTCGAGAAGGGCACCTTCAAGAAGCTCGACCCGATCAAGCGCCCCAACTCGTACTACGCCGCGTCCGACCCGACGGACGTGGCGCGTGTCGAGGACCGCACCTTCATCTGCTCGGAGAAGGAAGAGGACGCCGGCCCCACCAACCACTGGAAGGCGCCCGCCGAGATGCGGGAGATCTTCGTGGGGGAGCAGGGCGTCTTCCGCGGCGCGATGAAGGGCCGGACGATGTACGTCGTCCCGTTCTGCATGGGGCCGGTCGGCTCCCCGCTCTCCGCCATCGGAGTGGAGATCACCGACTCCGCGTACGTCGCCGTGTCGATGCGCACCATGACGCGGATGGGCCAGGCGGTCCTCGACGAGCTCGGTGAGGACGGCTTCTTCGTCAAGGCCGTGCACACCCTCGGCGCCCCGCTCGCCGAGGGCGAGCAGGACGTGCCGTGGCCGTGCAACTCCACCAAGTACATCTCGCACTTCCCCGAGTCCCGCGAGATCTGGTCCTACGGCTCCGGCTACGGCGGCAACGCCCTGCTCGGCAAGAAGTGCTACGCGCTGCGGATCGCCTCCGTCATGGCCCGTGACGAGGGCTGGCTGGCCGAGCACATGCTCGTGCTCAAGCTGACCCCGCCGCAGGGTGAGGCCAAGTACGTCGCCGCGGCGTTCCCGAGCGCCTGCGGTAAGACCAACCTCGCCATGCTGGAGCCGACGATCCCGGGCTGGACGGTCGAGACCATCGGCGACGACATCGCCTGGATGCGGTTCGGCCAGGACGGCCGGCTCTACGCGATCAACCCCGAGGCCGGTTTCTTCGGCGTCGCGCCCGGCACCGGCGAGCACACCAACGCCAACGCCATGAAGACCCTCTGGGGCAACTCGGTCTTCACCAACGTCGCCCTGACCGACGACGGCGACGTGTGGTGGGAGGGCATGACGGAGGAGACCCCGAAGCACCTCACGGACTGGAAGGGCAACGACTGGACGCCCGAGTCGGGTGTCCCGGCCGCGCACCCCAACGCCCGCTTCACCGTGCCCGCCGCCCAGTGCCCGACCATCGCGCCCGAGTGGGAGGACCCCAAGGGCGTGCCGATCTCGGCCATCCTCTTCGGCGGTCGCCGGGCCAGCGCGGTGCCGCTGGTGACCGAGTCGCTGAGCTGGCAGCACGGTGTCTTCCTCGGCGCCAACGTGGCCTCGGAGAAGACCGCCGCGGCCGAGGGCAAGGTCGGCGAGCTGCGCCGCGACCCGTTCGCCATGCTGCCGTTCTGCGGCTACAACATGGGCGACTACATGGCGCACTGGATCAAGGTCGGGGCCGACAAGGACCAGGCCAAGCTGCCGAAGATCTACTACGTCAACTGGTTCCGCAAGGACGACGAGGGCCGCTTCGTGTGGCCGGGCTTCGGCGAGAACAGCCGGGTGCTCAAGTGGATCGTCGAGCGGCTGGCGGGCACGGCCGAGGGCGTCGAGACCCCGATCGGCGTGCTGCCCACCAAGGACGCGCTGGACACCGAGGGCCTCGAACTCTCCGACAAGGACCTGGACTTCCTGCTCACCGTCGACAAGGAGGTCTGGCGCGAGGAGGCGGCGCTGGTCCCCGAGCACCTGAACACCTTCGGCGACCACACGCCGAAGGAGCTGTGGGACGAGTACCGCGCGCTGGTGCAGCGGCTCGGCTAGTGCCTGTCCGCCGGGCGGCGCGATGCGTACCGCCCGGCGCGTACCTCACCCGTCCGGGGTCCCGTGCGCGATGCGCGGGGCCCCGACGCGTGCGCGGACGGTCAGGCGGTGGCGAGGTCCGGGCTGCTCGCGTCGTGGGCGGCCAGCCGCTCCTCGGCCAGGGCGACGGCGCCGGCGTCGTTCCGGGACGTGGCGACGGCCAGGGCGTTCCCGGCGAGGGTGTGGGCGCGCTGTCGGAGGGCCGGTACCCGGCTCCGGTCGCCGCCGTCGGTGGGCTCGGCGCGCAGCGGATAGTGGCCGCTCAGCCGGGCGACCTCGACGGCGATGCGGTCGGCCGCCGAGGCCAGGGCGGCCCGCTCGGCGCCGCACTCGGTCAGGGCGTGCAGCTCGTCGGTGACGGTGAGCAGGGCGGTCAGCTGCCCGGCGAGCCGGATGTCCAGCTCCTCCTCACGGGAGCGGTGCGGGATCCCCGGGGCGACGGCCATGGTGTGGACCGACTTGGTGCGGATCGGTTCGTACATGGGACGGCCTCCTGAAAACGTCTAGGAGGCCATCCTAGCTTAGACGCTGTCTAAAGTTATGGCCTGTACAGAACTTACTGCGCCTCAGTACTGTCCGTAACCGTCGAGGAAGGCGCCAATTCGGGTGACGGCGTCCGCCAGATCGTCCTTGTTCGGCAGCGTCACCAGACGGAAGTGATCCGGCTCGGGCCAGTTGAAGCCGGTGCCGTGGACGATCATGATCTTCTCGGCGCGCAGCAGGTCCAGCACCATCCGCCGGTCGTCCTTGACCTTGTACACCGCGGGATCCAGCCGGGGGAAGGCGTAGAGCGCGCCCTTCGGCTTGACGCAGCTGACGCCCGGTATCTGTGTGAGCAGCTCGTAGGCGGTGTCCCGCTGCTCCAGGAGCCGGCCGCCGGGCAGCACCAGGTCGTTGATCGACTGCCGGCCGCCGAGGGCGGTGGCCACCGCGTGCTGCACCGGCATGTTGGCGCACAGCCGCATGTTCGCCAGGATCGTCAGCCCCTCGATGTAGGAGGAGGCGTGCGCCTTCGGACCGCAGACCGCCAGCCAGCCGCTGCGGTAGCCCGCGACCCGGTACGCCTTGGACAGCCCGTTGAAGGTCAGTGTCAGCAGGTCCGGGGCGAGCGAGGCGAACGGGGTGTGGGTGACGCCGTCGTAGAGGATCTTGTCGTAGATCTCGTCGGCGCAGACGATCAGGTTGTGCCGGCGGGCTATCTCGGCGATCCCGCGCAGCAGTTCGTCGTCGTAGACCGCGCCGGTGGGGTTGTTGGGGTTGATGACGACGATGGCCTTGGTGCGGTCGGTGACCTTGCGCTCGATGTCGGCCAGGTCCGGCATCCAGTCGGCCTGCTCGTCGCAGCGGTAGTGGACGGCGGTGCCGCCGGAGAGCGAGACCGAGGCCGTCCACAGCGGGTAGTCCGGCGCCGGGACCAGTACCTCGTCGCCGTCGTCCAGCAGCGCCTGCATGGACATCTGGATCAGCTCGGAGACGCCGTTGCCGAGGTAGACGTCGTCGACGGAGAGCTCGATGCCCTGGGTCTCGTAGTGCTGCACCACCGCGCGGCGGGCCGAGAGCAGGCCCTTGGCGTCGCCGTAGCCGTGCGCGGTGCCGACCGAGCGGACGATGTCCTCCAGGATCTCCGGCGGGCACTCGAATCCGAAGGCCGCCGGGTTCCCGGTGTTCAGCTTGAGGATGCGGTGACCCGCCGCCTCCAGCCGCATGGCCTCTTCGAGGACCGGGCCGCGGATTTCGTAGCAGACGTTGGCGAGCTTCGTTGACTGGATCACCTGCATGACGGCCACTCTACGGGCGCGTAGCGGTGCGCGCCGGGTGGTTTTCGCCACGATGTGGCGGAGCGTGTGGCATCCGTTACATGGCGTGACGGGTGGGGTGGGTGCTGATTTCGTGGCGGGGTCGGCCGGCGGCCCGCGCCGGCGCGGTCAGCGGCGCCGGCCCGGCATGCGCCGGATCGCGCGGCCCGCCAGGACATCGGTGCGGCGGCCGTCCTCGACGACGAAGCGGCCGTCGATCAGGACGTGCGGGATGCCGACCGGCAGGGCCCGCGGGGCGTCGAAGGTGGAGCCCGCGGCGACCGTCTCCGGATCGAAGAGGACCAGGTCGGCGCGGTACCCCTCGCGGACCAGGCCGCGGTCGGGCAGCCGCAGCCGGGCGGCGGGGCGGGAGGTCAGGTGGGCGACGGTCTCCTCCAGGGAGAGGACGCCGAGGTCGCGGGCGTAGTGGCCGAGGTAGTGCGGAAACGTCCCGTACGCCCGCGGGTGCGGCTTGGTGCCCTGGAGGATGCCGTCGCTGCCGCCCGTGTGGATGGGGTGCCGCATGATGGCGCGGACGTTCTCCTCGTGGCCGACGTGCTGGAGGATCGTCGAGCCGAGGCGGTCGTCGATCAGCAGGCGACGGGCGGTGACCCAGGGGGCCTCGCCGCGCAGCGCCGCGGACCGGGCGACGGTCCGCCCGACGTACGAGCCGAGCCCGGGGTCGCTCACCCCGGAGATCTCGATGGTGTCCCACTCGATCGGTACCCCGTGGCAGCCGTCCGAGCCGACCTCCTCGACGTGGTGGCGGATCCGCTCGGCGGTCCCCGCGTCCCGCAGGCGGGCCAGGGTCGCCTCCGGACCGCCCTCGTTGGCCCAGCTCGGCAGCATCGCGACGAGGGTGGTGGAGCCCGGGGTGTAGGGGTAGGTGTCGAGACTGATGTCGGCGCCGCCGGCGAGCGCCGCGTCGAGCAGGGCGAGCAGCTCGGCGGCCCTTCCCTTGTTCACCCCGAAGTTCATCGTGGCGTGCGCGAGGTGCAGGGCGCAGCCCGCGTCCCGGGTGAGCTCGACCATCTCCTCGTAGGCGGCCAGCGCCCCGGCTCCGTAGCTGCGGTGGTGCGGACAGTAGTAGCCGTCGTACGCGGCCACCACCCGGCACAGTGCGGTGAGTTCGGCGTTCTCGGCGTACATGCCGGGGGTGTAGGTCAGGCCGGAGGACATGCCGACGGCGCCCTGCGCCAGGCCCTCGGCGACGAGCTGCCGCATCGCGTCGAGTTCGGCGGGGGAGGGGGCGCGGTCGTCCCAGCCGACGGCGTACATCCGGACCGTGCCCTGCGGGACGAGGTAGGCGGCGTTGACCGCGATGCCCCGGCCGCCGTGGGCGGTGTCGAGGGCGTCGAGATAGCCGCCGACCGTGCGCCAGGAGAAGTCGATGTCCGCGCCGTCGCCGTTCCAGCCGGTGATGGCCCGGCGGACCTCGGCGAGCGTGCGGTCGTCGACCGGGGCGTAGGACAGGCCGTCCTGGCCGAGGACTTCGAGGGTGACGCCCTGGGCGGCCTTGGCGGTGTGCTCCGGGTCGCGCAGCAGCGCCAGGTCGCTGTGCGCGTGCATGTCGATGAAGCCGGGGGCGAGGGCGAGGCCGGCGGCGTCGACGGTGCGGGCGGCGGACGGGCGGGGGCCGGCGTCCGACGCGCGGTGGAGCGCGGCTATCCGGCCGTCGGCCAGGGCGACGTCGGCACGGTAGGAGGGCCCGCCGGACCCGTCGATGACGCGTACGTCGCGGAACACGGTGTCCATGGGCGGGCTGCCTTTCTCGCTGCCGTTCTCGGGCCTGCTCGGGAGGCGGGCGGGGGCGGCCGGACCGCCCCCGCGGGTATCAGAAGAACGTGCGGATGAAGTCGACGACCGTTCCGTCCTCCTCGACCAGCGGGATCAACTGCCACTTGTCGAAGGAGGTGCACGGGTGCGACAGGCCCAGGGCGACCCAGTCGCCGACCTCCAGGTCCCCGGCGTGCTCGGTGCGTAGCCAGGCGTGCTGGTCGGACAGGCCGGTGACGGTGATGCCGGCCGCCGGACGCAGGGTGCCGTCCCGGCCGGAGCGCACGGTCTGGGCCTGCGGCAGATCGAGGTCGTACGCCGCGTCCCGCTTGCCCGCGTTGAGGAACGCCTGCTCGGGGGTGGGCCGGGAGACGACCTGCGCCCAGAGCCGGAAGGCGGGCTGCAGCGCCCCCTCGTCCGGCACCCGGTTGAAGGGGGTGAGGTGGCGGTAGTGCCCGTCGTCGTGCGAGACGTACGCGCCCGAGCGCAGCAGTTTGAGGATAGGCGCGGAGAGCTCGGGGAGGTCGGCGAAGACCTCGGCGACGGTGTCGAACCACGCGCTGCCGCCGGCGCTGACCACGATCTCGTCGAGGTCGGTGAAGCGGCCGCAGGCGTCGAGGTCGGCGGCGAGCGCGACCAGCCGGCGCAGCCAGGCGGTGACCCGCTCCTGGTCCGCGCCCGGCACCTCGCCCTCGTAGCCGGCGACGCCGACCAGACGGAGGGTGTCCACGCCCGCGATGGCGTCGGCCAGTTCGCGGCACTCGGCCTCGGTGCGGGCCCCCGTGCGGGCCCCCTCGCCGGCGCCCAGTTCGATGACGACGTCCACCGGGCGGGTGGCCTCGGCGGCGCGCAGCGCGGCGTCCATCAGCTCGATGCCGCGCACCGAGTCGACGTAGCAGATGAAGCGGAAGTCCGGGTCGGCGGCCAGCTCGCCGGCGAGCCAGTGCAGCGCGGCGGCGTCGACGACCTCGTTGGCCAGGAAGATCCGCTGGATGCCGAAGTCGCGGTAGACGCGGGCCTGGTGGGGGACGGCGGCGGTGATCCCCCAGGCGCCGTGCGCCAGCTGGCGGGCGAAGAGCTGCGGGGCCATGGAGGTCTTGCCGTGCGGGGCGAAGGCCAGGCCGTGCCGGGCGGTGTAGGTCTCCAGGAGGGCGAGGTTGTGCTCGACCGATGCGGCGGAGAGGGCCAGCACGGGCGTGGTGAAGCCGTCGGTGAAGAGGTTGCGGCGCTCGGCCGCCAGCTCCCCGACGGTGCGTCCGGCGGCATCCGGGGGGAGTGCCTTGAAGCGGTGGTCGACCTTCTCGTCCGCGAGGTCGGTGAGTTCCTGCGCGAGCCGCTCGCCGGCCATGGAGCCTCCTCAAAGACCGTGTTGCACCCTCTGCAACAACCGTTGCGCATAACGCTTACAGCTGTCTAACATCCGAGCCATCGCCCGGTCAATGGTGGGAAAACACGGGGCGAGGCAGGGCGAAACGCGCCGCGGGCGGACGGAAAACCGCACGGAAATCCGGCCGACGGAGGCCGGCCCCCCGGCACCGGAGCCGGTACGGGAGCCGGGCCGAGGACCGGAGGGACATCCGGGCCGGGAGCCGGCCCGCCCCGCCCCGCGGTACGGCGAACCCTCCCCGAGCGCGTCGAGCGGGGAGATCCCGCAGCGTCGGCGGCACAGCGAAGGAGCGCAACCGATCGTGACCAGGTCCTCGAACGTCAACGACACCCCCGTCCCGGCGGCCGGCGCCGCCCCGGACGTCGATGTCGTCTGCCTCGGCGAGTCCATGGTCACCTTCCTGCCCACCGTCCCCGGGCCGCTCGCCGACGTCCCCGCCTTCGAGCGCGCCATCGGCGGCGCGGAGTCCAACGTCGCCTGCGCCCTCGCCCGGGCCGGCCACCCCACCCGCTGGATCTCCCGGGTCGGCGCGGACGGCTTCGGCGACCACCTCGTCCGCGAGATCGCCGGGTACGGCGTGGACACCCGCGCGGTCCGGCGCGACCCGCTCCGTCCCACCGGCATCTACTTCCGCACCGCCGGCGACCGCGCCACCGCCGCCCACGAGGTCGCCTACTACCGCGCCGGCTCGGCCGCCTCCGCGATGGCCCCCGCCACCATGGACCTTGCCGCCATCCGCTCCGGCCGGGTGCTCCACCTCTCCGGGATCACCGCCGCGCTCTCCGCGGACTGCCTCGGCCTGCTGCGCGCCCTGATGGCCCCGGCGCCGCACGCCCACGGCGACCCGCCGGCCGGCGCCACCCGCCCGCTGCTCTCCTTCGACGTCAACTACCGGCCGCACCTGTGGTCCGGCACGCAGGGCCCGCGGGTCCTCCTCGACCTGGCCCGCACCGCCGACGTGGTGTTCGTCGGCGCCGACGAGGCCCAGGCCGCCTGGGGCCTGCCCGACCCCAGGGCGGTCCGCGCGGCACTGCCCGAGCCGGAGACCCTGGTCGTCAAGCTCGGCGCGGCCGGGGCGCTGGTCTTCCGCCGCGCCCCCGGCGCCGCCGACCGCGACGAGGCCCCCGCCGGCACCCTCGTCCCCGCCCCCACCGTCGACGTGGTCGCCGCGGTCGGCGCCGGCGACGCCTTCGCCGCCGGCTTCCTCTCCGCCGCCCTGCGCGGACTGCCGCTGCCCACCCGGGTCCGGCACGGCCACCTGTGGGCCGCCGCCGCCCTCACCGTCCCGGGCGACCTCGCCGCGCCCCCCGTCCGGGCCCTGGCCGACCGATTGGCCGCGCTCGACGACGGTGCCTGGGGGACACTGCACCTCGGCCCCGGCTGGACGGACGCCATGGTGGCCGCGGACCAGGAGGGACACGCAGTGGACGAGCGCAGCGGGACGACCGACGAGAGGCACGCCCCCGGCGCCGGCGGGGTCGAGCGAAGCGAGGCACGGGCATGAGCCAGACCGTCGACCGTGCGCTGAGCATCCTGCCGCTGCTCGCCGAGGGCCCCGCCGACCTGGGGCAGGTCGCCGACCGGCTCGGCGTCCACAAGTCCACCGCGCTGCGCCTGCTGCGCACCCTGCACGAGCACGGCCTCGTCTACCGCCAGCCCGACCAGCGCTACCGCCTCGGCGCGCGGCTCATCGCCCTGGCCCAGGAGGCCGTGGAGAACCTCGACGTCCGCGAGATCGCCCACCCCCACCTCGTCGAACTCAACGAGACGTGCGGCCACACCGTCCACCTCGCGGTCTACGAGGAGAACGAGGTCCTCTACATCGACAAGGTCGACAGCCGCTACCCGGTCCGGATGTACTCCCGGATCGGCAAGCCGGTGGCGATCACCGTCGCCGCGGTCGCCAAGCTGCTCCTGGCCGACCTGCCCGAGCCCGAGCGCCGCGCCCTCGCCTCGAAGCTCGACTACCCCCGCTACACGTCCCGTTCGACGCCCGACGCCGCGGCCTTCCTGGCCGAACTGGCCACGGTGCGCGAACAGGGCTGGGCCACCGACCTCGGTGGCCACGAGGAGTCCATCAACTGCATCGGCGCCCCCATCCGGGGCGCGGACGGACGGGTCGCGGCCGCCATGTCGGTCTCCGCACCCAACGTCGTCGTCAGCGCGCAGGAACTCCTCGGCCTGCTCCCGCTGGTGCGCCGCACCGCCGACGCCATCAGCCGGGAGTACTCCGGCACCACAAGCCCCGGCCACGAGCCGGCCCCGTGAAGCACGTCTGAAGGACACATATGAGCGAGAAGATCGCCCTCACCCCGGCCACCCACACCACCCCGCCCGCGAAGTTCTCGCACGGCGTCAAGAAGGGCAACATCCTCCAGGTCGCCGGCCAGGTCGGCTTCCTGCCCGCCGTCGAGGGCCAGCCCCCGACGCCGGCCGGCCCGACGCTGCGCGAGCAGACCCTCCAGACCTTCGCCAACGTCCGGGCGATCCTCGAAGAGGGCGGCGCCACCTGGGACGACGTGATGATGATGCGCGTCTACCTCACCGACGTGGACCACTTCGCCGAGATGAACGAGATCTACAACGCCTACTTCGAGGAGCAGGGCCTCAAGGCGGCCCCGGCCGCCCGGACCACCGTCTACGTCGGCCTGCCCAGGGGCCTGCTCATCGAGATCGACGCGCTCGCCGTCCTGAGCTGAGGCATCAACACCCCTTGCACCGCCCGCCGTTAGCGCACCGCCCGCCGCACGGCACGGCGCCCCGTCCGACCGGGGCGCCGTGCCGCGGTCCCCCCTGCCTGGACACATCCCGCCTGACAACGGAGTCACCCATGGTCCTCGCCGCGCCCACCGCCCCACCGCCACCCCACACCGGCGGACTGCTCGCCCTGATACCGGGCACGCCCGGCCTGCTGACCGTCGCCGCCCTCGGCATCGCCCTGCTGCTCTTCCTGATCATGAAGGTCAGGCTGCAGCCCTTCGTCGCCCTGCTCGGCGTCTCCATCGCGGTCGGCCTGGCCGCCGGCCTCTCGGTCACCGAACTCTTCGGCACGGTCCAGCTGCATCCATCAGCGCATTCCGCGCGGGCCGACGCGGTCTCCATGATCGAGACCGGCATGGGCGGGATCCTCGGTCATGTCGCCGTCATCATCGGCCTGGGCACCATGCTCGGCGCGATCCTCGAAGTCTCCGGCGGGGCCGCGGTGTTGAGCGCCCGGCTGCTGGCCCTCTTCGGCGAGCGGCGGGCACCGCTGGCGATGGGCCTGACCGGCCTGATCTTCGGCATCCCGGTCTTCTTCGACGTCGGCATCTTCGTCTTGGCGCCGATCGTCTACGCCGCCGCCAAGAAGAGCGGCAAGTCGATCGTGCTCTACGCCATGCCGCTGCTGGCCGGACTGTCCATGACCCATGCCTTCCTGCCGCCGCACCCCGGACCGGTGGCCGCGGCCGGCCTGTTCAAGGTCGACCTGGGCTGGGTGATCCTCATGGGCGTGCTGTGCGGGGTGCCCGCGGTGCTCGCGGCCTGGGGGTACGCCGCGTGGATCGGCAAGCGGCTGTTCGTGCCCGTGCCGCAGGACATGGCCGAGGCCGCCGAGGAGGCCCGGGCCGCGGTCGCCGCCGAGCAGGCCACGGGTGGGGGTTCCCGCTGCTCGGAGCCTGCCGGAGAGCTTGGGGGAGGCACCTCGCCGGAGAAGCCGGTCGCGCTGGGCACCGTCCTCGCCATCATCGGCACCCCGCTGGTGCTGATCCTGCTGGCGACCTTCTCCTCCATCGTGCTGGCCCCGTCCGCCGGCCGCTCGGTCATCGAGTTCTTCGGCCACCCCTTCGTCGCCCTGACCCTCGCCCTGCTGCTGGCGTACTACCTGCTCGGCGTGCGCCGCGGCTGGTCCCGCACGTCCCTGGAGAAGGTCTCCACCTCCTCCCTCAAGCCGGTCGGCAACATCCTGCTGGTCGTCGGCGCGGGCGGGATCTTCGGCGCGGTCCTCAAGGGCAGCGGGGTGGCCACCGCGCTGTCGGACACCTTCCACCACGTCGGCCTGCCGGTGATCGTGCTGGCCTATCTGCTCTCGCTGGTCCTGCGGGTGGCCCAGGGCTCGGCGACGGTGGCGATCGTGACCACCGCCGGGATCGTGCTGCCGCTGGTCGAGGCGCAGGGCTTCTCCCAGGCCCGGTTGGCGCTGGTCATCATGGCGATCTCGGCGGGCTCGATCTTCGCCTCGCACGTCAACGACGGCGGGTTCTGGATGGTCAGCAAGTACTTCGGGATATCCGAACGCGACACCCTGAAGTCCTGGACGGTCCTGGAATCGGTGCTCTCGGTCGTCGGATTCGCGGCGGCGGCGGTGCTCAGCCTGGTCTTCTAGGGCCTGTCCGATGGGTCAGGGTCGGCAAGGCCGCGGACCCGGCCATGACCCATCGGACAGGCCCTAGCGAACCGCTCCACGGGTTCGGCCATCGGCGGACGGGTGAGCCGTCCCGCGGGACGGTGTCCCGGAACACGAGGAAGTGTTCCGGGACGCCGTCCCGCGGGAGGCGCGGGTGGTCGCCCGGTCCTTCGCCGCGCCGCGATTCACCTGGCCTTGCAGTACTGCCCTTCCTTGCCGATCGAGCGGTACATGCAGTCCGCGTTCTCCAGCAGTTGGAGCACCGCCTCGCGATTGCGCGCGGTCTCCCGCGGAATCACCGTGTCCTTGGGGTAGAAACCGCCCGCACCGGCCGACGGCGGATACATCTCGAAGGTGTAGGCGAAGATCTTCTGGTCGCCCCACAGCCAGTCGTCGATCGCCCCGTCGGTGATGTACAGCTCGCTGGACTGCTCGGGGGTGTAGCCGTTGCCGGCGGCCATCTTCCTGCCGACCGCGGCGAAGGCGTCGTGGTCGTCCTGGGTCATGCCGGGTCCGGTCGGGTCGTCGGTGAACCCGAAGGGCCACATCACCAGTTCGCTGTAGGTGTGGAAGTCGATGGCGGCGGTGATCTGTTGCCGGCCGCCGACCACCCGGCCGCGCACGAACCGGGCGACGACCTGCACCTCGGGCGAGGACGCCGCCGAGGGGCCGCGGTAGGTCTCGCTGGAGGGCGAACCGGACGAGCCGCCGCAGCAGCCCCAGTTGAATTCCCAGTTGCGGTTGAGGTCGGTGCCCACGCTGCCCGAACCGGAGTTGGGCTGCCGGTTCTTGCGCCAGCTGCGGAACTGCCCGGAGGCGATGTCGTAGGCGCCGCCGTCCGGATTCAGGTCCGGGATGATCCAGATCTCGCGGGAGTCCAGGAGTTTGGTGATGCGTGGGTCGGAGCCGTATTTCGAGGTGAGTTCCTTCAGGAGGTAAAGGGACATCTCCACCGTGAGGTGTTCCCGGGCGTGTTGGTGCGCGGTGAAGAGGACCTCGGGCTCCGCCTCGTCCTTGGCGGCGTTCTTGCTGAGTTTGAGGGCGACGATGTCCCGGCCCTCGTACGACTTCCCGATGACGGTCCTGGTGAGGATGCTCGGATACGCGGCGACCAGGGCGTTGATCTCTCTGGTCGCCTGTTCGTAGGTGTGGTACTTGGTGTATCCGGGCGGGAAGCCCTTGACGCCGGGGGCGGTGGTGGCCGCGTAGGCCGGCGGGTCGGGCAGTCGCCTGACCGGGTGGCCGAGCGCGCGGACGAGGGCGAGTTGGCCGCGGTCGGCGGTGATGACCGTGGCGCGGCCGTGCACCTCGTCGACGGAGACGCCGGTGGCGGCGAGGGCGGAGCGGTCCGAGGGGGTGGCGAGGCCGGTCACCTCGTACTGGTGCGGACGTCCGGTGCCGTCCGCGGGGCCGGCCGGCGGGGTGCCCTGTGCCTGCGCGGCGAGCGGGGCGGCGAGGGCGAGAGCGAAGGCCGCGGCGAGGACGGTGGTCCGGGCGCCGCGTGGACGTGGTCGCATGCGGTCCTCCTGTGGGGTGTGAGGCGAAGCGACACCCTCAGTTTTGGGGCTTGGCATGAGCTGGTCAAGATGTGGTCAAGTCAAGGTGGCCGAGGGGGTGGCGTGGGGTAGGGGGAAATCGGCGCGCGGCGTCGGCGAAGGGTCAACTTCCTCTCTCTTCCCGCAAATTCATTGCCGTGGAGCCGGGCTCGGCGAACAATGCGCGTGACAAATCCGGAGCGGCGGAGGGCGACCGACGCCGTGCGACTCCGGACACAGAACTGAGAGGACCCCCACATGTATCGACCTCTCGTCGGCACCCTGGCCACCGCGGTCCTGGGCGCGGCCGCCCTGGTGACCGCCGCCGCCCCGGCGGGCGCGGCCCCGGTCGGCGCCGCCGCGCACCACAAGCCCAAGCCGCCGCGGACCCAGGCCGTCGACTTCGCGGGCACGGTGGCGCTGGACGACTGTTCCGGATCGATCGTCAAGATGCCCACCTCGCAGCCGGACGACCCGGCGCTGGTGATGACCAACGGCCACTGCCTGGAGAGCGGGATGCCCTCACCGGGGCAGGTGATAGTCGACCAGCCCTCCAGTCGCGGCTTCACCGTCCTGGACAAGTCGGCCGGCGACCTGGGCTCGATCCAGGCCACCAAGGTCGTCTACGCGACCATGACCGACACCGATGTGACGCTCTACGAGACCGGCTCGACCTACGCGCAGATCGAGCAGAAGTACGGGATCAAGCCGCTGGAGCTGTCCACCGACCACCCCGCCAAGGGGGCCGGGATCACCGTCGTCTCCGGCTACTGGAAGAAGACCTACACCTGCAGCATCGACGGGTTCGTGCCCACCCTCAAGGAGGGCGGCTGGGCCTGGAAGGACTCCGTCCGCTACACCCCCGAGTGCAAGACGATCGGTGGCACCTCCGGGTCGCCGGTGATCGACAACTCCACCGGCAAGGTCACCGCCATCAACAACACGGGCAACGAGAACGGTGAGCGCTGCACCGAGAACAACCCGTGCGAGGTGGACGAGAACGGCAACGTCACCGTCCACAAGGGCATCAACTACGCCGAGGAGACCTACGGCATCCCCAAGTGCTTCGGCACCGGCAACAAGCTCGACCTGAACGCCGCGGGCTGCACCCTGCCCAAGCCGTCGGGCCTGCGCCGCTGACCGGGGGCCGCCGCAGCGGAAGGTGAGGAACCGGGTCCCGTGCACCACGTGCACGGGACCCGGCCCTCTTTTTTTGGGGGGTGGCGTCTCGGGGGGCTCTTGAGGGGGCCGACTAGGGCAGTTGGTGGACGTGCCCGCCCACCTGGCTCGCGAAGGCGCCGCCGTTCGCGGCGTCCCAGTTCGTCGACCAGGCCATCGCGCCCCGCAGCCCCGGATACGTCCGGGACGGCTTGAACGAGCCGCAGTTGGTGCCCGCGGTCAGGCAGTCCAGCGCGGCGTTCACCACGGACGGGGAGACGTAACCGCCGCCCGCCGCGCGGGGCGAGGCCGGCACGCCGAGACCGACCTGCGACGGGTCCAGCCCGCCCTCCAGCTGGGTGCAGGCGAGCGCGGTGAGGAAGTCCACCGAGCCCTGGGCGTAGACCTTGCCGTCGCAGCCGTTCATGGAACCACTGTTGTAGAACTGCGTGTTGACGACGGTCAGGAAGTCCTTGATGGCCAGCGCCGTCTTGAAGTACTCGTTCTGCGGCGACAGCATGTCGATGGTCTGCGGGGCCATGGTCACCACGACGTCCGGATGCTTGGCGTGGACGGCCTTCAGCGCCTGCGTCATATAGGTCGAGTTGAGGCCGTTCTCCAGGTCGATGTCGACGCCGTCGAAGCCGTACTCGTCCATCAGGCCGTTGATCGAGTCGGCGAAGTTCCGGGCGGAGGCGTCGTCGCCGACCGCCACCGAGCCCTTCTCGCCGCCGACCGAGAGGACCACCGACTTGCCGGCCGCCTGCTTGGCCTTGATGTCCGCCTTGAAGTCGGCCGCCGAACCGTAGCCGAGCGCCGGGTCGAGGGTGAAGGTGACGGCGCCCGGCTGACCGGTCGCCTCGGCGAAGGCCACCGCGATGATGTCGTAGGCGTCGTCCACGTCCTTCAACTTCTGTACCGTCGCGCCGTTGTCGAAGTTCTGCCAGTAGCCCGTGAGGGCGTGCTTGGGGACGGCCGCGGCGCCGGCCGCCGGGGCGGGCCGCTGCGCCGACGGACCGGTCGCTCCGGCGGGGCCGGCGGGGCCGGCGGCGACCAGACCGCCGGACGCCAGCACGGCGGCGGCCAACCCGGCAAGCAGCCGTCCGCGGTCGATCCGGGTCCGCTTCCTCGTTCCGATGCCGGTTCTTTCTCCGCTTCTTTCTCCGCGTGCGCGAGCCACGACTGCCTCCGTGTGGGGGGTGGTTGGGGGAGTGGTGCCGTGTGCGTTCAGGGGCCCTGGGCTTGCCGTACAAGGTGGTCCAGACCAATAAACGGTGTCAAGGGTCCGGTCGGAAGAGGGAGTTCCGATGTTCGCCGCTCGGGCGGCATGCGGGGTCGCCCGGTGGAACGACGGGCAAGACGAGTAGCCCAGAACGTGTTCTCCGGGGCGTATCTCTGTGGATAAAGTGCTGAGCGTATGGCGCCGATGGCGCAGAGCTGTGCCGATCCGCGGTCCCGGGAACCCCGGAGGCCGGAAGGAGTGGGGGAGCGACGTGCCGACCGCGATTGCAGTCACCAGCCCGGACCTCGCGCTGCCCGCCGCCGAGCCCGCGAACTGGCTCGGGCAGGGAGGTGCCCCCGTCGATCGGCCGACCCCCGCCGCGGTCGTCCTCCGCGCCCCGCACCAGCAGCCGCTGGACGAGGCCCTGACGGAGACCAGCGCGGTCCTCGAACACCACGGCCACCTCGTCGTCCTGTACTCCGCCGCCTGCCCGCCGGAGCACGTCCGTCGGCTGCACACCCTGCGCGCCGTCCTGGAGAGCGACCGGATCGCGATCCTGCCCAGCGCCCTGCCGCCGCTCGGCGTCGCGGTGCTCGCCCGCCAGCTCCGCCAGTTGTCGGTCTGCGGCTTCAGCCCCGGCGTACTGGCCTGCGCGGCCCGGCTGCTGACGCACTACGTCCACGCCGGCGCCCTGCTGGGCAGCGTCACCGGGCTGGACCGGGTCGAGGTGGACCTGCGCTCCCACATGAAGTCCTGGCTGCCCGGCGCGCACTTCGCGGTGCTGGCCACCCCGCAGCCCCAACTGCTCCACGTCGACCGGCACCGCACCGACGCCGGACTCCGCCCGCCCGGCTTCGCCACCCAACTCGCCGTCGCCCGCGGCCAGCTCACCGCCGACTGGGTCACCTCCGCGCTCGCCCCGGCCTGGCAGGTGCAGGGCGTCTACGAGGCGCACCTGCCCACCGAGTCCGCCCGCTGGTGGGGCACCCAGAAGCTGATCGAGTTCGCCGCCGCCATCCCCGACCCGGCGCTGCTCAGCCGCCTGGTGGCCTCGGTCCGGCGGGAGGAGTGCGGCTGGTGCGGCCAGGAAGTCATCGGCGACCGCTGCGCGTTCTGCGCCGCGCCACTGGCCCGCGACCGGGCGGGCGGCGGCTCCGCCGGGCGGGAACCCGCCGCCATAGCCGGGGCGCCGGCCGCGCTCGCGGCGCCGGCGCCCGCCCCGGGTGCGCCTCCGCCCCCCGCGGCCCCCGCCCCCGATCCGTCCGGCTGCTCACCGCTGCGGCAGCGCGGTCTGTCACCCGTGGCGCCCGCCGGCGTCCCCGGGGTGGTCGGCATCTCGGGAGTGCCGAGTCCGGACGGCGCGCCGCAGGTGCCCGGCCCGCCCCAGATCACCGGCGTACCGCCCGCCACGGGAGCGCCCCACGGCACGGGCGTCCGGTACGGCCCCGGCGTGCCCGGTGTCCGCGGCGGCCCCGGCCCCCTCGACGTCCGCGGCCCGGACGTCATGGCCGGCGCGGTCCAGCGGCCGACCGCCCCACCGCCCGGCCTGACCGGCGACCCGGACCACCCCGACCTCCGCACCCTCCCCGGCGGCGCGCGGAGGGTGGCCCACGTGCGCTGAACCTCCGACGCCCCCTCCGACGCGCCCGGCGCCCGGCCCCGCCGCCCGGCGCCCGGTCCCGTCCATCACCCGCCCCGACCGATCCGCCCCCGTCCCGATCGAGGTCCCCCACCCATGAACTCACGCCAGCGCCGCGGAGTGATCCTGCTGCTCCTGTCCGTCCTGTGTGCGGTCGGCGCCTTCATCGGCGTGCTGTCGGTGATCCGGAACGTCGAGTCCAAGGTCGGGGCGGAGCGGACCGCCTATCGGCTCAAGTCGGATGTCGCGGCCTATAAATCGCTGGATCCCGGGCAGTTCGAAGAGGTGAGGATTCCGCAGCGGTGGCTGCCGCCCACCGCCGTGACCGACCTGGACAAGGTCAGCGGCAAGATCGCGGTGACCCCGCTCAGGAAGGGCTCGCTCCTCCAGGACGACATGATCGTCGATCGGCCGGCGCTCAAGCCCGGACAGCAGGAGATCGCCATCATGATCGACGCCGCCACCGGCGTGGCCGGCAAGATCGACCCCGGCTCCCGGGTGAACATCTACGCCACCTTCGACGGCCGCCGTCCCGAGGACAAGCCGGTCTCCAAGGTCATCGTCGCCGGTGCCCAGGTCATCGACGTGGGCAAGCTGACGCCCCTGGAGGCCAAGGACCCCGGCAACACCACCGCCACCGGCCGCCAGCCCGGCCAGGCCGTCCCGATCACCTTCGCGCTCGACACCGAGGACGCCCAACGCGTCGCCTACGCCGAGTCGTTCGCCACCCACGTGCGACTCGCCCTGCTCGCCCCCGGCACCCAGCCCACCGTCCCGCCCGGCGAGCGCACCTACACCCTCGACGGCGACAAGTGACCTGGAGGCCCAGGTGACCATCCGCATCCTCCCGGCCGTCGGCGACCCCGACGCGGCCCGCGCCGTGGCCGCCCTCCTCGGCCAGTTGCCGGACGCCGAACCGGCGCCCGCCGTCGCCGACTCCACCGCGCTGCTCAACGCGCTGGCCGGGGCCGCCGGACCGCCCGTCGCGACGCAGCCCCCCGACGGCGGCGCGCCCGCCGGACCGGCCGCCGCCGTCCAGGCGCTCCCCGAGGTCGTCCTGGTCCACGAGCGGATCGGCCCGGTGCCCGCGCTGGAGCTGATCCGCGAGGTGGCGCTGCGCTTCCCGGCCGTCGGCGTCGTCCTGATCACCGCCGACGCCGGCCCCGCGCTGTTCTCCGCCGCGATGGACGCCGGCGCCCGGGGCATCGTCGGACTGCCGCTGGCGTACGACGAGTTGGCCGCCCGGGTGCAGGCCGCGGCCCAGTGGGCGGCCGGGGTGCGCGTCCACCTGGGTGGCAACCCGGACGCACTGCCCGCGCCGACCGGCACCCTCGTCACCGTCACCGGCGCCAAGGGCGGCGTCGGCACCACCGTCACCGCGGTCCAACTGGCGCTCGCCGCACGGGCCGCCGGCCGCCGGGTCGCCCTGGTCGACCTCGACCTCCAGTCCGGCGACATCGGCTCCTACCTCGACGTCCAGTTCCGCCGCTCGGTCGTGGACCTCGCCGGGATCCAGGACCTCTCCGCCCGGGTCCTCCAGGACGCGGTCCACGCCCACCACACCGGACTGGGACTGCTGCTGGCACCCGAGGAGGGCGAACGGGGCGAGGAGGTCGACGACCGGGCGGCCCGGCAGATCGTCTCCGCCCTGCGCTCCCGCTACGACGTGGTCGTCGCGGACTGCGGCTCCCAGATGCAGTCCGCCAACGCCGCCGCCGTCGAACTCGCCGACGTGGCCCTGCTGGTGACCACCCCGGACGTGGTCTGCGTGCGGGCCGCCAAACGCCAGGTGCGGCTGTGGGACCGGCTGCGGATCCGCAAGGCCGAGGACACCACCACGGTCGTCAACCGCTTCACCCGACACACCGAGATCCAGCCGTCGCTGGTCGCCAAGGCCACCGGCACCCAGGTCGCCCGGACCCTGGTGCCGGCGGCCTACAAGGAGCTCCAGCCCTGCGTCGACGCGGGCCGCATGCAGGACCTCGACGCCCGCTCGACGGTCCGCGCGGCCCTGTGGGAGCTCGCCGGAGAACTGGGCCTGGCCGGCACCCCGGCCGTCCGGCCCGGCCGCGGCGGCCACCGCACCCGCCCCATGCTCACCGGGCGCAAGCGCAAGGCGCTCACCACCGGGGCGGCTCCCGGCTCCGGGACGGTTCAGGGGCTGCCCCCAGGGGCCGCACCGGGCGCCGGCCCCGGCCCCACCGGCCGGTTCGGCCCCCGGACCGGCGGCCCCGGCCCGTACGACCAGGCCGGCCCCTACGAGGAGGGCTGACCGATGCGGCGTCCCGCAGGGCCCGGCCGGGCGCCGGGCAGTCGCCACCGCGACCGCGGCCAGATCTCCGTCGAGTTCCTCGGGCTCCTCCCGCTGATCCTCGTCGTGCTCGTCCTGCTCTGGCAGTTCGCGCTGGTCGGCTACACCTACGCGCTCGCCGCGCACGCCGCCGACCGGGGCGCGCGGGCCGCCACCGCCCTCGACGGCGGCGGCGCCGGCGCCTGCCGCACCGCCGCCGCGCACCAGCTCCCGCGCGCCTGGCGGGGCGGCTCCAGCACCAGTTGCGCCGCCCAGCCGGGCCTGTGGAAGGCCACGGTCCAGATCAAGGTCCCGGTGCTCTTCCCCGGCGCCGGTGCCTTCCCCTGGACGGTCACCGGCACCGCCGGCGCCGCCAAGGAGGCAGCAGACCGATGACCCACCGGCCCCCCGCCGCCCGCTCCCGGACCCGCCGGCGCCCCCGCGACCGCGGCTCCGCCTCCCTGGAGTTCCTCGGCATCCTCCCGGTCCTGCTGGTCGTCGCCCTCGCCACCGTCCAACTGGGCCTGGCCGTCTACGCCGTCCAGCAGGCCGGCACCGCCGCGCGCGCCGCGGCCCGCACCGCCGCCATGGACCGCGTCGACCAGGAGACCGACCCGCAGAGCGCAGGTCGGGCCGCGATCAGCGCCTGGGTCGCCCACCGCGCCACCATCTCCGTCGCCGGCTCCGGTGACACGGTCAGCGCCACCGCGACCGTGCGGATCCCCTCGATCGTCCCCGGCGCCGACTTCGGCTCCGCGCGCCGCAGCGCCACCATGCCCCGCCCCGAAGGAGCACCGTCGCGATGAGCCTGAAAGCCCGGATCGTCGCGCCCGAACCGGCCGGCGAGGCCCGCCAGGACGGCCACCTGGTCGCCGTCTACCGCGCCAAGCTGCTGGAGGAGATCGACCTCGCCGAGATGTCCTCGCTGTCCGCCGCCGAGCGCCGCTCCCGGCTGGAACGCGTCCTGGGGCACATCGTCAGCCGCGAGGGCCCGGTACTGTCCACCGCCGAACGCGCCCAGCTCATCCGCCGGGTGGTCGACGAGGCACTCGGCCTCGGGGTCCTCGAACCGCTCCTGGAGGACTCCTCGATCACCGAGATCATGGTCAACGGCCCGGACCAGGTCTACGTCGAACGGCACGGCCGGGTCGAGCAGGTACCCGTCCGCTTCGCCTCCCACGAACAGCTCATGCAGACCATCGAGCGGATCGTCTCCACCGTCAACCGCCGTGTGGACGAGTCCAATCCGATGGTCGACGCCCGCCTGCCCACCGGCGAGCGGGTCAACGTCATCATCCCGCCGCTGGCCCTCAACGGCGCCACCCTCACCATCCGTCGCTTCCCGCGCGCCTACACCCTCGCCGAGCTGATCGGCATCGGCACCCTCGACGAGCAGACGCTGATGCTGCTGGCCGGGCTGGTCCGCGCCAAGTTCAACGTCGTCGTCTCCGGGGCCACCGGCGCCGGCAAGACCACCCTCCTCAACGCCCTCTCCGGCCTGATCCCGGACGGCGAGCGGATCATCACCGTCGAGGACGCCGCCGAACTCCAGCTCCAGCAGAGCCACGTCATCCGGCTCGAATCTCGCCCGCCCAACGTCGAGGGCAAGGGCCGGATCACCATCCGCGACCTGGTCCGCAACTCGCTGCGGATGCGCCCCGACCGGATCATCGTCGGCGAGGTCCGCGGCGGCGAGACCCTCGACATGCTCCAGGCGATGTCCACCGGCCACGACGGCTCGCTCGCCACCGTCCACGCCAACAGCGCCGAGGACGCCCTGACGCGGCTCCAGACGCTGGCCTCCATGTCCGACGTCACCATCCCCTTCGAGGCGCTGCGCGACCAGATCAACAGCGCCGTCGACTGCCTCGTCCAGCTCACCCGGCACGCCGACGGCTCCCGCCGGATCAGTGAGATCGCCCTGCTGGACTCGCGCGGCCACGAGGACTACCGCATCGTCACGGTCTGCCGCTTCGAGGCCGACCCGATGGGCGCCGACCGCGTGGTGAAAGGCGCCTTCCGCTACTTCCCGCTGCCCCGCCGGGTCGCCGAACGCCTCTTCATGGCCGGCGAGGCCGCCCCGCCCGCCTTCGGCGTGGCGGCCACCGACGACCAACTCGCCACCCGGAAGGCCACCTCATGACCGGCGGGAACGCCCTCGCCCTGCTCGCCCTCGGCGCCACCGTGCTCGGCGGCGCGCTCGCCGTCGCCGGCGTCCGCGTCTACGCCTCCGGGCGCGCCCAGCGCCAGGCCATCGTCGACCGGCTGGACGACGCGCGGGGGCTGCCGGTCGCCGACCGGCGCCGCCGCTTCCCGTCCGTCGACCGCACCCTGCGCAGCACCCGGTTCGGCCGCCGACTGGAACTCCGACTGGCCGCCACCGGACTGGAGCTCACCCCCGGCGAGTTCTTCGTCTACATGGTCGCCACGGTGGTCGGACTGTGGGTGGCCGCGCAGGCCGTCCTCGCCCCGTTCTTCGGGCCGATCGCCGCGGTGATCGCGGTCTGGGCGGCGTTCGCCTTCCTCAACTGGCAGCGGCAGAAGCGGATCGAGCGGTTCATCAACCAGCTCCCCGAACTCTCCCGGATCCTCGCCAACGCCACCCAGGCCGGCCTCGCCCTGCGCACCGCGCTGGCCATGGCGGCCGAGGAACTGGAGGCCCCGGCCGGCGAGGAGTTGGCGAAGGTCTCCGACAAGCTCGCCGTCGGCCACTCCATCGACGACGCCCTCGGGGAGCTGGCCGAACGCCTGCCCTCCCGCGAACTGGTCGTCCTGGTCACCACGTTGGTGCTCGCCAACCGCGCCGGCGGCACCGTCGTCGGCTCGCTGCGCAACCTCACCAAGACCCTGGAGGAGCGCAAGGAGACCCGTCGCGAGGTCCGCACCCAGCTCTCCCAGATCGTGGTCACCGCCTATGTCGTCCCGCTGCTCGGCATCGGCACCCTGCTGCTGATGAACCGCATCGCCCCGGGCGCCATCGACCGGATGACCTCCTCCTTCCTCGGCCAGCTCGCGGTCGTGGCGGCCTTCGTCCTCTACGGACTCGGCTTCTTCCTCATCCGCCGGCTCTCCAAGATCGACGTCTAGGGCCTGACCCATCGGGCAGGCCCCAGGGCCTGTCAGCTGCCGAAAGAAGGACTGATGGCAATCGGAACCCTGCTGGCCCTCGCGCTCGCCCTGTCGGTCGTCGGCATCTGCTGCGGGATCGCGCTCTACCGCCGCGAGGCCCGGCTGCCGCCCGACCTCGCGCTGTCCCTGGAGGTCGGCGCGCCCCGGACCACCGCCGTCGGCTCGGCCGTGGACCGCACCGGCATGCGCTACGCCCCGCTCGTCCTGCGGCTGATGGGCGAGAAGCGGGTGGCGCGGATCCGCCGCCGGATCGACCTGGCGGGCAACCCCGGCGGCCTCACCGTCGACCGCTACGCCGCCCGCCGCGCGGTCTACGGCGGCCTGGGGTTCTTCGGCGCGCTGGTGATGTTCCTCAAGGGCCAGCCGGTGCTGGGCGTCCTGATGGTGCTGTTCGGCCTGTTCTGGACGGAGGTGGGCATCTGGGCGGCCATCCGCCAGCGCAAGGACACCATCGAGCGCACGCTTCCGGACTTTCTCGACGTGCTGGCCGTCGTGGTGAGCGCCGGTCTGGGCTTCCGCCAGGCGCTGGACCGGGTCGCCGAGCGGTACGAGGGCCCCTGGGCCGACGAACTCCGCATCACGCTGCGCCAGATGGACATGGGCGTCAGCCGCCGTGCCGCCTTCGAGGAGCTGCGCAAACGCAACGACTCCGAGCAGGTCGCGCAGTTCGTCACCGCCCTCCAACAGGGCGAGGAACTGGGCTCGCCGATCGTCGAGACGCTGATCCAGATCGCCAACGACATGCGCCGCACGGACGCCCAGAACGCCCGCCGGCGGGCCGCCCGCGCGGTCCCCAAGGCCACCATGGTCGTCACCACGTTCATGGTCCCGGCCACGATGATCCTGCTCATCGCCGGCTTCTTCCTGGGCTCCGGCACCGACTTCGGCTCCCTGATGGGCAAGTGACCATGACCCGCACCACACCCTCCGCATCCGTCCCGGACGCACCCCCGGCGACCTGGCGCCGCTGGACCGCCCTCGGCGTCCCCGGCCTGGTCGCCCTCGGCACCGCCCTCGCCCTCCTCCAGGGCACCGCGTTCGCGCACGACACCTTCCACGACTGCCACTACTTCGGCCCGTCCTTGCGGATGCACATCGCCGCCTGGGCGGGGCTGGCCTGCGGACTCGCCGCGCCGATGCTGTATGTGGCGCTGTGCCGCGGCGCGGCCCGGCGCGGCTGGGACCACACCGCCACCCGCGCCTCCGGCCTCGCCCTGGCCGTCCTGATCCTGGGCGTACTCCCGTTGCTGCTGGAGGTGTTCGGGGTCTGGGTGCTCTACGCGCCCGACCCGTCCGGCGGCTACGACTGCTCGGGTCTGGCGGCACCGGGCCCGGCCGCCCTCCCGGCCGGATGAGACCGGTCCGCGGGCCGCGTCCCCTCCAACGCCTTCGCAAGCGCAACGAGTTGTGCCACAGTGGTGGCGCCTGGCGGCCGTCCGCACCGCGGTGCGAGCGGCGACCGGAGCGCATGGGCAGGGGGATTTCGGAGGGGGAGCGGGGGTGGCCGAGGTGACGCGCGATGGCCGAAACACGACGCCCCTTCCCTCGTTGGTGGTTTCGGACGAGGGGGAGGTTCGGAACCTCTGTTCCGGGAACGCCGTTCCGGCGTACTTTTCTCGTGTCATGAGCGCGGACGAGCGCACCACGGGGACACACCGGCCGGACCAGAGCGGGACGGCGGCCCATGGAGGGGAAGACGATGGCGAAGCGGATCGTGAGGAACGACCGGGGACAGACCTCGATCGAGTACCTCGGCATCATCGCGGTGGTCGTGGCGATCGTCCTGGTGCTGTCGACCACGGACTTCGGCAGCCAGATCGCCAACGCCATCGCCAACAAGATCTCCGACGTCGTCGGGATCTAGCTCCCGACACTCCGCCCGTGCCGGCCACCACCGTCACGCCCCGCCGCCGGCGCGACGCCGGGCAGACGCTGCCGATCTACCTCGTCGCGATCGGCGGCCTGCTCTTCCTCGCGCTCGCCTTCTTCGCCGTGGGCCAGGCGGCGGCCAGCCGCAACGGCGCGCAGACCGCCGCCGACGCCGCCGCGCTCGCCGCCGGCCAGAAGTACCGCGAGGACCTGCGCGAGGGCTTCCTCGCCGGATTCCGCGACGGCACCGGCGATCCGACGGCCTGGGAGGAACTCCTCGCCGGCCGCGGCGCCCCCTCCGACCCGGCCTGCACGAACGCCGGCTGGTACGCCGGACGCAACGGCGCCGCGGTCTCGTCCTGCACCCCCGACTCCTGGCCGACGTCCTTCGCCGTCACCGTGAAGTCCCGCCGCCCCGTGGGCGATTCGGTCATCCCGGGCACCGGGAGCACCCACGCCGCCGCCGAGGCGAAGGCGGTCGTCGTCCCCCGCTGCACCTTCGCCGCCGACACCCCGTCGACCCGGCCCACCCCCACCCCCACCCCCGCCTCCACGCCCACCCCCACTCCCGGCGGCGGCAAGGACCCCAGGCCCGCCCCCCGCACGCTCACCTGCGACGGCAAGGGCCGGACGCTCGACCCCGACCACCTCCAGGACTTCCCCACGGCCGCCGATCTGTTCTCCGTACGCCTGGCCCGGTGACCGCCGCCCGCTCCGAGACCCGCCGCCCCGTGACCCCCACCGACCTCCCGATCGCACTCACCGAAGGAACGGATCCATGAGCATTCGGCGCACCACGAAGGCCGCCAGGGGAGCGGTCGCCACGGCGAGCGCGGTCGGCCTGGCCCTCCTCGTGGCCGGCTGCGGTGGTGGCGACGACGGCGGCGCGCAGGCATCGGACCACAAGAAACCGGCCGCCCACAGCGCCACCCCCGACGACGGCGGCGCCGGCTCCCCGGCGGCCGACGCCGACAAGGTCATCGGCGAGATGAAGGGCCCGGACGGCGTCGTGGTCACCTTGAGTTCCGCGGTTCGCGACGCCGGCGGCTTCGTCACCGTCGAGGGCACCGTCACCAACCACGGCACCCGCGCCTTCAACGCCATCGACTGGCGCTCCAACGAGACCGAGCTGAAGTCGCGTTCGTCCGTCTCGGGCGCCACCCTGGTCGACAAGACGGGCAAGAAGCGCTATCTCGTCCTCCGCGACACCAACGGCGAATGCCTGTGCACGACGGGCCTGAGTGGACTGCTGCCGGGCCAGAGCCGCCCGATCTTCGCGCAGTTCCCGGCCCCGCCCGCCAAGGTGACCGAGGTCGACTTCCAGCTGCCGACCCTGCCGCCGGCCACCATCAAGATCTCCGATTGAGCCGCCCGCCATGACCGCCTCCCGCACGGCCCTCACGGCCGCCGCCGCGCTCCTGCTGACCGTCGCCCTGACCGCCCCCGCCGCCCACGCCGACCCGCCGGGCATCACCGAGGACACCACCGCACCGGTCCGCATCGACCCCACCAACCCCAACCTGCGGATGGTCCAGGGCGCCACGCTCGCCCCGCCCAAGGTCCTCAACATCAAGTCCATCGTCGAGACCGACGACGGCTCCGAGCGCCGGCAGGACACCAACGACAACATCACCTTCGCGCTCCAGGCCGAGGTCCTCTTCGGCAAGGACAGCGCCGACCTGTCGACCGACGCGCTGGCCCGGATCAGCGCCATCGCCGACGAGGTCAGGAAGCAACACGCCACCCACCTGCGGGTCTTCGGCTTCACCGACAACCTCGGCTCCGCCGCGCACGGCCTGGTCCTGTCCAAGCAGCGCGCCAACGCCGTCCAGCAGGAACTCGCCGTCGACCTCGGCTCCGGGATCACCTTCGAGATCCGCGGCTACGGCGAGCAGTACCCGATCGCCGACAACAGCACCGAGGCCGGCCGTCGGAAGAACCGCCGCGTCGAGGTCAGCTTCCCGCGCAGCGGCGGCTGACGACCTCCGTATTGGACCGACTGATCCAATAACTGTTACCGTTGCCCCATGGCCCGACCCAGGAAGTTCGACGAGGGGCGGGCGGTCGACGCCGCGATGGAGGCGTTCTGGGCCGCCGGCTATGAAGCGACGTCCACCCAGGACCTGTGCGACGCCACCGGCCTGGGCCGCAGCAGCATCTACAACACCTTCAAGAGCAAGCACGACCTCTTCGAGCGCGCCCTGGCCCGCTACATGGAGCGCAAGAACGGCGAACTCACCGAGTTCCTCGACGACGACACCCGCACCGCCCGCCAGAAGCTGCGCGGCATCCTCCAGCGCATCATCGACGAGGAGTTCACCCGCCACCCCGACGGTCGCGGCTGTCTCGTCGTCAACACCGCCATCGAGGTCGCGTCCCACGACGCCCCGGTGGCCGCCACCCTGGAGCGGGACTACGGCGTGCGCCTGGAAATGGTCCGCGCGGTGATCGAGCGCGGTCAGCGCGACGGCGACATCGCCGCCGACCGGGACTCCCGCACGCTCGCCCACCTCCTCATCGCCGCGATCGGCGGCATTCGCGTCTCGGCCCGCGCCGGCGTCGACCGCGCCGCCCTGGAGGGCGTCGCCGACGCCACCCTCACGGCCTTCTAGTACCGCCGGTACCGCCCCGCCGAAGCCCCCTGCCTGCCCGGCCACGGTCCCACCCCTGGTCGCCCCCCACCCCAGTTTTGTACCGATCTATCCAAAATGGAACCACGCACCGAGAAGGACCCCATGCCCCTCGCAGTCCACCTCCTGGGCCTGGCGATCTTCGCCCAGGGCACCTCCGAGTTCATGCTCTCCGGACTCCTCCCCGACGTCGCCACCGACCTCGGCGTCTCCATCCCCGACGCCGGCCTGCTGGTCTCCGCCTTCGCCATCGGCATGGTCGTCGGCGCCCCGGTACTCGCCGTCGCCACCCTCCGGGTCCCACGCCGCACCGCTCTGATCGGCTTCCAACTGGTCTTCGTCGCCGGCCATGTGATCGGCGCGCTGGCACCCGCCTACGGCGTCCTCTTCGCCACCCGCATCCTCAGCGCCCTCGCCTACGCCGGCTTCTGGGCGGTCGCCGCCGCCACCGCGGTGAGCCTGGTCCCGGCGGAATCACGGGGCAGGGCGATGTCCGTGGTCGGCATGGGGCTCACCCTCGCCACCGTCGTGGGCGTGCCCGCCGGCACCCTCCTCAGCCAACACGCCGGCTGGCGCGCGGCGTTCTGGGCGGTGGCGGCCCTGACCGTCCTCAGCGCCCTCTCCCTCCTGACCGCTCTCCCCACCGCCCGCCGCACCACCCACATCCCCTCCGTACGGCGTGAGTTGACCGGCCTGGCCCGCCCCCAGCTCTGGCTCTCCTACCTCGTCACCACCCTGACCTTCGGCGCCGGCGTGGTCACCTTCAGCTACCTCGCCCCGCTCCTGACCGAGGTGACCGGACTCCCCGCGGGCTGGGTCCCCGCCGTCCTCTCGCTCTACGGCGTCGGCGGCCTGATCGGCATCACCGTCGGCGGCCGATACGCCGACTCCGCGCCGCTGCGCACCCTCACCCTCGGCGCCGCCCTCCTCACCCTCGCCTCCGCCGCCCTGGCCCTCGCCGCCGCCGACCTCACCGCCACCCTCGCCCTGGTCCTCCTCCTCGGCTTCACCGCCTACCTCGTCAACCCCGTCGTCCAGTCCCGGGTCTTCCGCCTGGCCCCCGACGCCCCCACCCTGGTCCCCGCCGTGAACACCTCGGCCTTCAACGTCGGCATCACCCTCACCCCCATGCTCGGCGGAGCGACCATCGACGCCGGACTCGGCTACCCCTCCGTCGCCTGGGTCGGCGCCGCCACCGGCCTGCTCGGCCTCATCGCCACAGCCTGGGCCGCCGCCCTCCAACGCCGCGCCCGCACCGCGCCCGCACCGCTCCCGGTCCCACCGCGCACCCCGGCGAGCGTCACCACCGAGCGCTGACCCGACACCCCACGCCCCAAGGGCGATCACCCCCGGGCGCCCCCGACCCGCACCCGCACTCCCGGGCGCAGTCCCCACCCGGCCATCGCCCCGGCCTCCGCCTCCACCACGTGCCGGGCCCGCAGCCGCGGCCGCCCCAACCGCCCCGGCCGCATGGTGCACACGTCGACCACCACGAAGTCCCGGTTCAGATAGGCCACATCGATCGCGAACCGCATCCCGAACGTGTGCACCCCGCTCGCCGGCGTCAGCAGCAGCGCCCCCACGATCCCGTCCCGGCCCAACAACCCCCGGGTCCGGGCCCGGTAGGACGCCGCGACCTCCACCGGAACCTCGACGCCCGCGACCTCCAGAACGCCCCGCCCGTCCACCCAACTCCCCATGCCCGCCGTTGTACCAACCGCCGCGCTCTAGGGTCGAGCCGTGTCCGTCACGCTGATCGCCCTCGCCGCCGCCTACGGAGCCGCCACCGGCCTCCTCATACCGCGGCCCGCGCACCGCCTCGCCGTGGACCCCGAAGAGGACTGGCGCGCGCACTGCCCGGACGGCCATCCGCTCACCGGCGCGGCCCGGGGCTGGCTGGGCCGCGGCCACTGCCCGCACTGCCGGGCACCGTACGGGCCGCCCGCGCCGCCGATCGCGACCGCCACCGCCCTCGCCTGCGCGGCGCTCGCCACGGTCACCGGAGCCCGCCCGGAACTCGCCGTCTGGCTGCTCATGACGCCCCTCGCGGTCCTCCTGACGCTCGTCGACCACCGAGTGCAGCGCCTCCCCGACGTACTGACCCTGCCCCTGGCCGGCACCGCGGCCATCGCCCTCGGCGCCGTCGGCTGGCTCACCGGCGACACCGGCAGCTGGCTGCGCGCCCTCCTCGGCGGCCCGGCCCTGGCCGCCTTCTACCTGCTCCTCCACCTCCTCAACCCCGCCGGCCTCGGCCGCGGCGACGTCAAGCTGGCGCTCGGCCTGGGCATCGCCCTTGGGTGGTACGGCTGGCCCACCCTGCTCACCGGCGGCGCGGCCGGCCTCCTGATCGGCGCGCTCTTCGCGGCCGGCCTCCTCCTGGCCCGCCGCACGGACCGCAAGGCCACCCTCCCGCTCGGCCCCTTCATGATCATCGGAGCCTTCTGCGGCCTCCTCCTGGGCGCCGCGGCATCCCCCTGACCCCACCCCGAGCCACGCCGACCACCCCGCGATGCACGAAGCACCCCTCCCGCGGGGTTATGGTGGAAGCCCCCCCTCGGGCCGGTCCGTATCCCCCCCACGGACCGGCCCGCTTTTCGTTGCCCGTCCGCGGCGCTTGGCTTTTGCTTCCCACGTTGTCGGCGTCCCCGCCGTGGGGGTTCGCCTTTTGCGCCTGCGGTGCGTGTCCGCCCGACGGCGGGTTGTTCCGTTGTCCGCTGCGGTGCCGCTGCGCGGGGCTGGGCCGTTGTCTGTTGCGTTGTCCGCTGCGCGGGGCTGTTGGGTGCGGTGCCGGGCCTGCGGGGGTGGTGTGCAGGACTGCTGGCGCTTTACGTCCTGCACACCACCCCCTCCGGCCCGTCCCCTCCCGTTGAGGGTCATGAAGACGCTGAGTGGGAGCTGACGCCGGTGGTCCGGTGGCGGTCGCCACTCGACAACGAACCCGCAGGGGACTACCGGGCTACGCCCCCACCCACCAGTTCCCATGACCACCCACGGGAGGGGACGGGGCTGCGGGGGTGGGGTTGTCCGGACGTAAAGCGCAGCAGTCCGGACAACCCCACCCCCGCAGCCCCGGCACCGCGGCCGAACAGCCCCGCGCAGCGGTACCGCCGCAGGCGTGTCGGGCCCCCCCGCCGCCAGGCGGACAGGCGCAGCGGACCCGCAACCACCCGCCGTCAGGCGGACCGGCGTGTCGGCACCACCCCGCCGTCAGGCGGGCAGCGCTCAGCGGCGGGCCCAGATGTTCACGCCCTCCGTCGTCTCGGCGAACGTGTCGATCTCGGCCAGTTCCGCGTCCGTGATCGCGGCTCCGTCGAGCGCCGCGACATTGGCCTCCAGCTGGGCGACGCTGCTGGCGCCGATCAGCGCGGAGGTCATGCGCTGGTCCCGCAGGACCCAGTTCAGCGCGAGCTGGGCCAGCGACTGGCCGCGGCGGGTCGCGATCTCGTTGAGTCCGCGGAGGCGCCGGACGACCTCGTCGGTGAGGAGGTTCGGGTCCAGGGACTTGCCCTGAGAGGCGCGCGAGCCCTCGGGGACGCCGTTCAGGTACTTGTCGGTGAGCATGCCCTGGGCCAGCGGCGCGAAGGCGATGCAGCCCATGCCCGCGTCGTCCAGGACGTCCAGCAGCCCGTCGTCCTCGATCCAGCGGTTGATCATGGAGTACGAGGGCTGGTGGATCAGCGGGCGCACGCCCATCTCGCGCAGGATCCGGACGGCCTCGCGGGTCTGTTCCGCGTTGTAGGAGGAGACCCCGACGTACAGCGCCTTGCCCTGCTGGACGGCGGACGCCAGCGCGCCCATCGTCTCCTCCAGCGGGGTTTCCGGGTCGAAGCGGTGCGAGTAGAAGATATCGACGTAATCGACGCCCATCCGCTTGAGCGAGGCATCCAGCGACGAGAGCAGATATTTCCGGGAGCCCCATTCGCCGTAGGGGCCGGGGTGCATCAGATATCCGGCTTTTGTCGAGAGAACGAGCTCGTCGCGGTAGCCGCGGAAGTCCTGCCCGAAGATCTTGCCGAAGTTCAGCTCGGCGGACCCTGGCGGCGGTCCGTAGTTGTTGGCCAGGTCGAAGTGGGTGATGCCCAGGTCGAAGGCGCGACGCAGAATCGCCCGCTGGGAGCTGAGGGTGCGATCGTCCCCGAAGTTGTGCCAGAGTCCGAGAGAGATAGCGGGGAGTTTGAGGCCGCTGCGGCCGGTGCGCCGGTACTCCATGGAGGCATAGCGTGAATCCGCGGCGCGGTAGTCAGTGCCAGTGGTCATGGTCCTCTCCCTATCACGGACTTGTGACATACCTGATTGGGCTGTTGAGACAGCCGAGAAGTAAAGTTGCCCCTTTAGGCGACGGGGCGATGGCCATCGGTACGGAGGGGCTGGACCACACATGCTGCGATCTTCCGGGATGCGCATCCCGTATCCGCCTGCACTGCGCGACCTCGTCTACCGGCTGTACGCCCGCAGGGTGGAGGGCCGTCTGGACCACACCCAGGTGCCCAAGCACATCGGCGTCATCCTGGACGGCAACCGGCGCTGGGCGCGGGCCGACGGGTTGTCGACCGAGCAGGGCCACCTGGCGGGTGCGGCCAAGATCGACGAGCTGCTGGGGTGGTGCGCGGAGACCGATGTGGAGGTCGTCACGCTCTGGCTGCTCTCGACGGACAACCTCGACCGGCCGGCGGCCGAGCTGACCCCGCTGCTGGGGATCATCGAGAACACCGTGCGCAACCTGGCCGCGGACGGCCGCTGGCGGGTCCATCACGTCGGCAACCGCGACCTGCTGCCCGACGCGACCCAGCGGGTGCTCAAGCGGGCCGAGCAGGACACCCTCGACAACAAGGGCGTCCTGGTGAACGTCGCGGTCGGCTACGGCGGCCGGCAGGAGATCGCGGACGCGGTGCGCTCGCTGCTGCTGGAGCACGCCGAGCGCGGCACGACCTTCGAGGAACTGGCCGAGATCGTCGACATCGACCTGATCTCGGAGCACCTCTACACCCGGGGTCAGCCGGACCCGGACCTGGTGATCCGCACCAGCGGTGAGCAGCGGCTGTCCGGCTTCATGCTCTGGCAGAGCGCCCACTCGGAGTACTACTTCTGCGAGGTCTTCTGGCCGGCGTTCCGGAAGGTCGACTTCCTGCGGGCCCTGCGCGACTACGCGGCCCGGCACCGACGCCTCGGGCTCTAGTCTCCACAACGCTCCCGGCTGCCGGGCGGCGTCCGGCGGTCCCTCCGGGCGCACGACCGGACTTCGTGGACACGATCGGGGTCCCGCTTCGCTCGCGGGGTCGGATTCCGGTCGCGTTGCCCGGTGCGATTCGGCCGTCTTCGGGGGTGGTCCCGGGCGGCGGGGCGCCGTGCGTGCCCCGCCGGCGCCCGGGCGCACGTCCCCGATGGCGCGTCTTCCGCGCTCTGACGGTGCCTCTCCTGACGCCCCCTCCGGCGCCCCTCCTTCGGGGGCGCCTTTGGTGCCGCGTCCCTGTTCGGAGGGTGCTTCGCCCGTCTTTCCGCCGGTCAGCGGGCATCTGTAACCAAAGGTTCATCGAGCGTGTGTCATATGCCGTGGCATGGGCGCGGGGGTTGAAGGGAATATCCCTGGCAGGTCGGTGCCCGGAACAAACAAGCCATCGGGTGCCGGATCTCAGCGGGCGGCATGGGGCCGTCCGCCCGGGAGGCCCTTTGCGCATCACGGACGATCGTGCGTACCGCACGGACGACGCGGAGGGCCGGCGTTCGGCCCGCGCAGCGCGGTCAGAACCCGGTCCTGTCCCCGGCGACGTCGTCGCACCCCGACCTCATCCGAGGGGGTTCGTCCACCCGTGGTGAACAGCAAGAAGCGCCGTGAGAGCGACCGGCGCACCTATGTACTCGACACCAGCGTCCTGTTGGCGGATCCGTCCGCCATGTCCCGCTTCGACGAGCACGAGGTGGTGTTGCCGGTCGTCGTGGTCACGGAGTTGGAGGCCAAGCGGCACCATCCCGAACTGGGTTACTTCGCGCGGCAGGCGCTGCGCCGGCTGGACGAGTACCGCGTGCAATACGGGCGACTGGACGCCCCCATCCCCATCGGGGAACTCGGCGGGACGCTCCGGGTCGAACTGAACCACTCCGACCCGGGACTGCTGCCCGCCGCCTTCCTGAGCGGTCCCAGCAGGTTCGGCGACAACGACTCGCGGATCCTCGCGGTCGCCCGCAACCTCCAGGCCGAGGGGTTCGACGTCACCGTCGTCTCCAAGGACCTGCCGATGCGCATCAAGGCGTCCTCGGTGGGTCTGCTGGCCGAGGAGTACCGCGCGGAGTTGGCGATCACCGACTCCGGCTGGACCGGCATGGCCGAACTCGCCCTCTCCGCAGAGCAGGTGGACGACCTGTTCGCGGCCGAGACCGCGCACATTCCGGGCGCGGAGGAATTCCCGGTGCACACCGGGCTGGTCCTGCAGTCCGAGCGCGGCAGGGCGCTGGGCCGGGTCACCCCGGAGGGCGCGGTCCGGCTGGTGCGCGGCGACCGGGAGGCGTTCGGGATCCACGGTCGCAGTGCCGAGCAGCGGATCGCGCTGGACCTGCTGCTCGATCCGGAGCTCGGCATCGTGTCGTTGGGCGGCCGGGCCGGTACGGGCAAGTCGGCGCTGGCGCTGTGCGCCGGGCTGGAGGCGGTGCTGGAGCGCCGGCAGCACAGCAAGGTGATGGTCTTCCGGCCGCTGTACGCGGTCGGCGGGCAGGAGCTGGGCTATCTGCCGGGCAGCGAGGCGGAGAAGATGAGCCCCTGGGCGCAGGCCGTCTTCGACACGCTGTCCGCGGTGACCACCAAGGACGTCATCGAGGAGGTGGTCGCCCGCGGGATGCTGGAGGTGCTGCCGCTGACCCACATCCGCGGCCGATCGCTGCACGACGCGTTCGTGATCGTGGACGAGGCCCAGTCGCTGGAGCGGAACGTCCTGTTGACCGTTCTGTCCCGCATCGGGGCCAATTCCCGGGTCGTGCTGACCCATGACGTCGCCCAGCGCGACAACCTCCGGGTCGGGCGGTACGACGGAGTGGTGGCCGTCGTCGAGAAACTGAAGGGGCATCCGCTCTTCGCGCACGTCACGCTCAATCGTTCGGAGCGTTCGCCGATCGCCGCACTGGTGACCGAAATGCTGGAGGACGGCAGGATCTGACCTGTTGTGGAACGGCGCGCCGCCCGGCGAAGCGAAGGAGCTTAGCCGGGCGGCGCGCGTGTGCGCTCGGATATCCGGAAATCCCGAGAGGCAAACGAGGTGTGAGCTTTCACACCCGGTGGGGAATTGCTTCCCGGTAGCCCGTTCGGGCAGAGTCTGGGTCCTGTCAGGCCCCGCATACGGCCCAGACGCACCCTCGAGGTGTATGGACGACCCGAACTTCATAGCGAGTTGCCGTATGCCGCCCAAGCACCACGCGGACCCCCGAGGGGGACGTACCGGGTCAGTGCCTCCCGTGACCAGCCGACGCCACCGCTCAACAGGCGCCGGAACAAGGGGAGGCCAGCGCCAGGGGCACGATTGCGTCCGCGAGGTCACCTAAGCGGGCGATGCTGGAAGGAAAACGTGTGAGCCGGATCTCGGTCCGGGGATTCGCAGTGGCCTCCGCCACCGCGGTCACCACCGTCGGCGCCGTCGTCGGCGTTGCGTCGGGCAGCCAGGCATCGGTCAGCAACACCGAGGCCACCGCGGCCGACGCGACGATCGCCGACATCCCCGCGGGCCAACAGGCCCAGGTGCAGACGGCGTCGTTGACGCAGCAGGCAGACTCGGCGTCCACCCAGGCGGACACGGCGGCCCTGAAGTCCGCACAGGAGTCGGCCCGCAAGGCAGCCGCGGAGACCGCGCAGAGCAAGAAGGACGCCGCGGACAAGGCGAAGGCGGAGAAGGACGCCAAGGAGCGTGAGAAGGCGCAGGTCGCCTCCCGCTCGGCCGTCCGCGACGCCAGCGACTTCGTCGCCAAGGCTTCCTACTCCATCGCCGAGACCCAGGCGATGGCGCGCCAGATGATCGCGTCCGACCAGTTCCAGTGCTTCAGCAACATAGTGGAGCGCGAGTCCGGCTGGAACTACCGCGCCACCAACGCCTCTTCCGGCGCCTACGGCCTGGTCCAGGCACTGCCCGGCTCGAAGATGTCCTCCGCGGGCTCCGACTGGCAGACCAACCCGGCCACCCAGATCAAGTGGGGCCTGAACTACATGAACAGCCGGTACGGCAGCCCCTGCGGTGCCTGGTCGTTCTGGCAGGCGAACAGCTGGTACTAGGCCGCTCCGAGGCCCTCGCCGGCCGTGCCACAGCGCTCCGAAACCCCCGAACGCGACGCGTCGGGGGTTTCGCGCATCCGGCACAGGTAACGTCGTGGCGTCACAATGCCGTAAGGCCGGGGAAGAGGAAGCGACATGTCCAGATTGCCTCAGTGGGTCGGCGGCCTAGGCGCCGGTCTGACGCGGCTCTCACAACGGCTGGAGGAACAGCGCCGCCGTGCGGAGGCCGCCGAGGCGGCCGGCGACACGGATGCGCCGGTGCCGGCCGGCCGCGCCAACGGCCTGGACGGGTACGCCCTGCGGGTCCCGACCAAGAGCCTCGCCGCGGAGGGCGGGCCCGACGGGCGCACCGTGCCGGCCGCATGGGGGCCGGCCGCGATGACCGCCGCCGATGCCGTGGCCACGGTGGAGGGTGCGCCGGAGCGGGCGGCGAGTGCGCCGGCGGAGCCCGAGGAGCCGGCGGAGCCGGTCCGGACCCCCGCAGTCCGGGCGCCCGAGTCGGTCCCCGCGCCGCCGACCTATGCGCCGGCCGTCGCGGCCCGTCCGGATCCGGTGGCCGCGGTGCCCTGGGGCGTCCGGGTCGCGGCCGAGGCCGGCTGGCGGCTGCTGGTGCTGGCCGGGACGTTGTGGGTGCTGGCGAGGGTGATCACCACCATCTCGTTGGTGGTGCTGGCCTTCGTCGCGGCGCTGTTGATCACGGCGCTGCTCCAGCCCACCGTGGCGTGGCTGCGGCAGCGCAACGTGCCGCGCGGGCCGGCCACCGCGCTGACCTTCATCGGCGGCTTCGTGGTGATGGGCCTCGTCGGCTGGTTCGTCGTGTGGCAGGTCCAGGACAACATCGACTCGGTGTCCAGCCGCATCCAGGAGGGCATCACCGAGCTGAAGGGCTGGCTGCTCAAGAGTCCGTTCCATGTGACCGAGGGCCAGATCAACCACATCGCCAAGAACCTCCAGGACGCGGTCGGCGCCAACACCGAGGCGATAACGTCGGCCGGGCTGGAGGGCGTCACGGTCGTCCTGGAGGTGCTCACCGGCATCCTGCTGGCGATGTTCACCACGCTCTTCCTGCTCTACGACGGCCGGCGCATCTGGGAGTGGACGCTCAAGCTCGTCCCGGGCCCGGCCCGGGAGGGGGTGGCGGGCGCCGGACCGCGCGCCTGGCGGACGCTGACCGCCTATATCCGCGGCACGGTCCTGGTCGCGCTGATCGACGCCATCTTCATCGGCATCGGGCTCTACTTCCTCGATGTGCCACTGGCCGTCCCGCTCGCCGTCTTCATCTTCCTGTTCGCCTTCGTCCCGCTGATCGGCGCGGTGGTCTCGGGCGCGTTGGCGTGCGTGGTCGCGCTGGTCACCCAGGGCGTCTTCACGGCGTTGCTGGTGTTGGCGGTGGTGTTGGCGGTGAACCAGATCGAGAGCCATGTGCTCCAGCCGTTCATCCTGGGCCGGGCGGTCCGGGTGCACCCGCTGGCGGTGATCCTCTCGGTCGCCGCGGGCAGTCTGATCGGCGGTATCGGCGGCGCGGTGGTGGCGGTGCCCCTGGTGGCCGTGACCAATACCGTCGTCGGCTACCTCCGTTCGTACTCCCGGGAGCAGGCGCTGCGGATGACGGTGCCGCCGCGCGGCGCGACCGCGCTCGCGGTGGCACCGACCCCGCCGCCGCGGCACTCCGAGCACCCGGCGGACGAGTAACGGCCGGCGGCCCCCGCAACGCACGGAACCCCCGCGGACCTCGTGTCCGCGGGGGTTCCGTGCGTTGCGGGGTGCGGGGGCGTGCGCCGCCCGCTCCGCCGTGCCTTACTCGGCGAGGGCGGCCTCGGCGTCGAGGGTGGCGCCGACGGCCTGCAGGACGGCCGCGATCTTGACGGCCTCCTGGATCGTCTCGCGCTCGACACCGGCCTTGCGCAGCACCTGCTCGTGCGAGTCCAGGCACATGCCGCAGCCGTTGATGGCGGAGACGGCCAGCGACCACAGCTCGAAGTCGACCTTGTCCACGCCGGGGTTGCCGATGACGTTCATCCGCAGACCGGCGCGCAGGTTGCCGTACTCCGGGTCGGAGAGCAGGTGGCGCGTCCGGTAGAAGACGTTGTTCATCGCCATGATGGCCGCGGCCGACTTGGCGGCGGTGTACGCCTCGGCGGAGAGGTTCGCCTTCGCCTCCGGCTCCAGCTCGCGCAGCACCTTGGGCGAGCGCGAGGCGATCGCGCAGGCGAGCACCGTGCCCCACAGCTGCTGCTGCGGAAGGTCGGAGTTGCCGATCACCGAACCGAGGTTCAGCTTCAGGTCCTTGGCGTAGTCCGGAACGGCGGACTTGAGGTCATCGAGAGCCATGGGTGTCACTCACCAGCCAGCAGGGCGACCGGGTCCAGGGTGTCCTCGCCCTTGCTCCAGTTGCAGGGGCACAGCTCGTCGGTCTGCAGGGCGTCCAGGACCCGCAGGACCTCCTTGGGGTTACGGCCGACGGAGCCGGCGGTCACCATGGTGAACTGGATCTCGTTGTTCGGGTCGACGATGAAGACGGCGCGCTGCGCGAAGCCGTCCTCGCCCTCGATGCCGAGGTCGCGCATGAGCTCGTGCTTCGAGTCGGCGAGCATCGGGAAGGGCAGGTCGGTCAGGTCCGGGTGGTCCTTGCGCCAGGCGTGGTGCACGAACTCGGAGTCGCCGGAGAAGCCGAGGATCTGGGCGTCACGGTCGGCGAACTCGTCGTTCAGCTTGCCGAACGCGGCGATCTCGGTCGGGCACACGAAGGTGAAGTCCTTGGGCCAGGCGAAGACGATCTTCCACTTGCCCTCGTAGGTCTTGTGGTCGATCTGCCCGAACTCCTTGCCCTTCTCCAGCGAGACACAGGCGGTCAGGTCGAACTCGGGGAACTTGTCACCAACAGTGAGCACGCGCTCTCCTTGTTACAAGAAAGTCCCTTGTGGGGCTCTTTCTGGTCTTTCCTTGAGGCTTGGACGGGATCCACAGTGCCACAGCAGGCATTGATCAGGGAAATAGTTAGACTCGTGGATGTTGATCGGAGGTGGTTATCAGTGGCATCCCCCACGAACCCCGGCGGACGGCCCCGCCAGCCGAGCCTGGCCCAGCTGAGGGCCTTCGCCGCGGTCGCCGAGCACCTGCACTTTCGGGAGGCGGCGGCCGAGATCGGCATGAGCCAGCCCGCGCTCTCCGGAGCCGTCTCCGCGCTGGAGGAGACCCTGGGCGTCCAACTCCTGGAGCGTACGACCCGCAAGGTGCTGCTCTCGCCGGCGGGGGAGCGGGTGGCGGTCCGCGCCCGGGCCGTCCTGGACGCGGTCGGCGCGCTGATGGAGGAGGCGGAGGCGGCCCGCGCGCCGTTCACCGGCGTGCTCCGCCTCGGCGTCATCCCGACCGTCGCCCCGTATCTGCTCCCCGCCGTCCTGCGGCTGGTCCACGACACCTACCCGGAGCTGGACCTCCAGGTGCACGAGGAGCAGACCACCTCGCTGCTGGACGGACTGGCGCACGGCCGGCTGGACCTGCTGTTGCTCGCGGTGCCGCTCGGCGTCCCCCAGGTCGCCGAAATCCCGCTGTTCGACGAGGACTTCGTGCTGGTGGCCCCGAAGGAGCACTGGCTCGGCGGGCGCGGCGACATCCCCCGCGCGGCCCTGAAACAACTCGACCTGCTGCTGTTGGACGAGGGGCACTGCCTGCGCGACCAGGCGCTGGACATCTGCCGCGAGGCGGGGCGGGACGAGAACACACCGGTGACGACGAGTGCGGCCGGGCTCTCCACGCTGGTGCAGTTGGTGGCCGGCGGTCTGGGGGTGACTCTCCTGCCGCGTACGGCCCTTCGCGTCGAAACCGCCCGCAACGACCTTCTGACCACGGGCTACTTCGCGGACCCGGCCCCTTCCCGGCGGATCGCCCTGGCCATGCGCAGCGGCTCGGCCCGGCAACCGGAGTTCGAGGAGTTCGCGGCGGCGCTGCGGGGGGCTATGCGGGGGTTGCCGGTGCGGGTGGTGGAGGGGTGAGGAACGTCAGCGGCGCGGGGTGATGAACCTGGAATCGTCCAGGATCTGCGTGACGTCCAGGGTGAGGAACGGCGTAGTTCTCCGGGCCGTTCGGCAACCACAGGCCGAGGGCTTCAACGACTCGGGTCTCGCCGCGGTTCATTCCCGCCGCGGCGAAGGTGTCCCGGAGTTGGGAAAGCCCGTGCGCGTGGCCGGGGTCTGAGGGTGGGGTCACGGTGAGAACGCCACCGAGAATCTCGACGCGGAAGCCCGGAAGCTGCTCCATGAGCTGGTCGGCCTGCTCAAGGAGCGTCAGCGGCTTGTGGGCAGGCGCGTGTCGACGCTCGACAGCTGCTGCGGACATTGCATGCCTCCCACAGGCTGGTGTCGAGACCATCATCGTAGGCAGAGGCGGCCGCTCTCGTCCCGTACGACAATGCTCATTCGTTCGGGGACACGAGGGAAGTCACTCCGTGCGCAGGCCGTCGGGCCGCATCATCCGCCACAGCGGCGGCAGGCTCAGGGCGGTGACGAAGAGGATGACGCCGCCGCCGATGGCGGTCATGCCGGCGACCACCGGCCAGTCGACGATCACGCCGCTGCCGATGACGCTGAGCAGCAGGGAGCCCAGGGACAGCCCGCAGGCCAGCGCCAGGGCCAGGCCGAGGGCGACCGGCAGTGCCGTCTGCCACAGGACGGACCAGCCGAGGGTGGCGCGGCGGGTGCCGTACGCGTCGAGGGTGGAGAGCAGCCGGCGGCGTTCGTGGAGCTGCTCGACGGTGGAGATGATCAGGCCCGCGCCGATCAGCAGCAGGGTGATCACCGCGCCGATGAAGATCGTGGTGCGGATGCCCTCGTACTGCCGGTCGTGCGGGTTGTCGAGGGAGGAGCCCACCAGCATCGTCGGGTCGATCCGGGCCGCGGTGTTGCGGATGTGCTCGACGGCGTCGGGGGTGCCGCGGTCGAAGCGGACGAGGAGCTGCATGTCGGGCCTGTTGAGGTGGGCCGCGTCGAGGACCGAGGGGGTCAGGAGCAGGTCGTAGAAGAGGCGGTGGCCGTCCTCGACCGCGGTGAGGTGGGCGGCGCGGGCGGATGAAGGGATCGTCCAGGGGCGGGGTGCCTTGCTGGGCTCGCCGTAGTTCTCCGACGGGTTGAGGTCGATGGTGGCGCCGGGAGTGATCCGGGTCTGGCCCCGCACGGTGCGTTCGGCGTCGGTGACGAAGGCGTCGCCGTCCCGGCAGGACGGCAGCTCGGCCACCTTGCGCAGCTCGGCGCAGCTGCCGACGGCGATGATGGCGTGGTAGTCGGAGCGGGGATCGCGGCCCGGGGCGGGCGGCGGGTCGGCGTCGGCGATGAGGAGGCCGCGGGCGGAGGCGACCCCGGAGGTGTCGCGCAGCGCGTCCAGTGTCCGTTCGGCGTGCCGCCAGCTGTCCGTCTGGCCCGTGAAGCCGATCTGCGGCTCCCGCCCGGACTCGGCGTACGCGGCGGCGTAGCCGGCCTGCGAGCCGGTCATCAGCATGTGGATGGCGACGGCGCCGGCCAGCGCGACGGTGATGCCGCTGACCGCGCGGGTCGCCGGGCCGCTGCTCAGCTGGAGCCGGCGGACCGCCAGCTGCCAGGTGACCGGGCCGCCGCGCAGCCGGCCGACGACCCGGTCGACCAGCCAGGGCAGCAGCGTGGTGACGCCGAACAACAGCAGCGTGGAGCCGGCGGCGAGGCGGCCGGTGGCGAGCGGATTGTCGATCGGGCCCGGCCGGATCGCCATCGGGACCAGCAGGGCCGTGCCGGCGACCGGCAGTGCGACGCGCCACCACAGCCGGCGGCGGACCGGTGGGCGGTTGCGGACGATGCCGAGCGGCTCGACGGTGACGCCGCGCTGGGCGACCAGGGTGACCAGGACGGCGGCGGTCGGCACCAGGACGGTGATCAGCAGCGCGGCGAGCGGGCCGGGGGTGACGTCCGAGGGGTAGACGTTGATGTCCCACAGGGTGATGAACGGGGCCAGCAGACGGCCGGCGAGGAACAGCGCGCCGCCGCCCAGCAGACCGAGCAGCGAGCCGAACAGCACCTCGCCGGAGGCGATCCGCCGGGTGGTGCGGACGTCGGCGCCGACCAGGCGGAGGGCGGCCAGGCGGCGCTCCCGGCGTTCGTTGCCGAAGCGCACGGAGGTGCCGATGAAGACCATCACCGGCGTCATCAGCGCCACACACGTCATGATCACCAGGACCAGGCCGGGCGTGGTCAGCGGCTTTGGGTCCCAGCTCTTGCCGAAGTGGTCGATGCGGTAGCCGGTGCCCTCGCCGAGGGCGTCGCTGTGCGCGAGGTAGGCGAGTTCCCGCGGGCCCTGCAGGCCCTCGTCGCCGATCACGCCGACGATCCGGTAGCTGCTCAGGCGGGCGCGCAGCAGTGCGTTGTCGGGGGCGGCCAGCAGCTCCTTCAGGGCCGGCGAGACCACCATCTCGCCCGGGCCGGGGAGGTGGCGCATGCCGGGTGGCGCCGGCGGGTGCGCGCCGTCCGGGCGGACCAGTCGGCCGCGGATGGTGGTGCCGCGGAAGACGGTGTCCGTGTGGGCGTACAGGAGGGTGCGGTCGCTGCGCGGCGGCGGGTGTTCCTGGCCGAGGTTCTCGCGGGCCTTCTCCCGGCCGTGCCAGGCGTTCATCAGGGTCGGGGCGGAGGCGCAGAACAGCAGCACCGCCACGCCGAGGGCGACCCCGGCGGCGGTCAGGGCGGTGCGGATCCAGCCCTCCCGCCCGCCGCCGGCCGCGAACCGCATGCCCATGGCGAGGTCGCGGGCCCAGCGGGCCGGGCCGGTGCGCGGGGTCGCGGGCGGCGGTGCGGGTACGGCGGTGTCCCGCTCGCCATGGGGGCGCGAGCGGAGCAGGGTCATATCCGGCCCGCCATGTCCTTCACCCGGCCGTCCCGGACGACGATCTCCCGGTCGGAGTAGGCGGCGACCCGGGCCTCGTGGGTGACCAGCACCACGGCCGCATTGGTGTCCCGGGCGGCGTTGGTCAGCAGCGTCAGCACCCGCTCGCCGTTGAGGGAGTCCAGGGCGCCGGTGGGTTCGTCGGCGAAGATCACCCGCGGTCGGGTGGCCAGCGCGCGGGCGACCGCGACCCGCTGGCCCTGGCCGCCGGAGATCTCTCCGGGACGCTGCCCGTCCACGCCGTCGACCTCCAGCTGCTCCAGCCAGTCGCGGGCCTGCCGCTCGGCGTCCTTGCGCTTGGTGCCGTTCAGTCGCAGCGGCAGCGCGACGTTCTCCAGGCACGTCAACTCCGGTACGAGCTGGCCGAATTGGAAGACGAACCCGAAGTCGGTGCGGCGCAGTGCGCTGCGCTGGGCGTCGGTCAGCTCGGTCAGGGTGTGTGTGCCGTAGCGGACGGTGCCGGAGTCGGGGTGGATGATCCCGGCGAGGCAGTGCAGCAGCGTGGACTTGCCGGAGCCGGAGGGGCCCATGACGGCGACCACCTCACCGGGGTGGATGGAGAAGTCCGCGCCGTCCAGCGCGGGCGTGGAGCCGTACGCCTTGCGCAGCCCCTCGGCGGCGAGCAGGGATCCCTCGGGCGTCATCCGCCGACCGCCTCCGCCAGTTTGTCCAGGCGGGCGGCGGTCAGCTCCAGCCAGCGCAGATCGGCTTCCAGGTGGAACAGCGCGTGGTCGCAGATCAGCTGGTCGGCGAGGTCCCCGGCGCGCTTGCGCTCGGTCAGGCCGCGCATCAGCCGCAGGTGCTCGGCGCGCTGGGTGTCGAGGAGTTCGGCGGCGTCCCGGTCGGTCATCAGGGCCAGGACGACCTTGGTGTAGAGCGTGGACTGGAGGTAGGGCTCGGGCTTCTCCGGCCGGGCCAGCCACTGGGCGACGTCGGTGATCCCGGCGTCGGTGATGGCGTACCGCTTACGCTCCGGGCCCGCCCCGGCCTCCACGCCGTCCACCTCGACCAGGCCGTTCTTCAGCAGCCGGGACATCGTGGAGTAGACCTGCCCGTAGTGCAGCGGGCGGTCCTGCCCGAAGTGCTCGTCGAAGGCCCGCTTGAGGTCGTAGCCATGGCGGGGGCCGGACTCCAGGAGGCCCAGCAGCGTATGACCGATTGACATGACGACCACCTTACTCGGGGCTGTAACGCTGGTGTATACGCACGTTGCATACCGGCTCGGTCCGCGCGGGGAGGTGCGGGGCGGCGGCGGTGGGCGGCGGCGGTGCGGGGCGGTCGCCGCGGTGTGCCGCCGGCGACCGCCCCGGACCGCGTGCGCTCACTCCGTGCGCAGCCCGTCCGGCCGCATCATCCGCCACAGCGGCGGCAGGCTGAGCAGCGTCACCACCAGGACGAGGGCGCCCCCGGCGGCCATCAGCGGCCAGACCACCGACCAGTCGAAGGCGGTCTTCCCGGCCATCCGCAGCAGCGCCAGGCCCAGCCCGGCGCCGCCGGCCACCGCCAGGGCCAGCCCCAGGGCCACCGGGACGGCGGTCTGCCACAGCACCGACCAGGCCAGCGTGGCCCGCCGGGTGCCGAAGGCGACCAGGACGGACAGCAGTCGGCGGCGCTCGCGCAGCTGCTCCACCATCGTCACCAGCATGCTGGCGGCGATCAGCGCCAGGGTGGCGGTGGCGGCGACCAGCAGGCCGGTCCGCAGGCTGGTGAACTGCTTGTCGCGGGCGGTGTTCTGCAGCGCGTACACCTGCGTCCGCGGATCGATCCGGGCCGCGGTGTTCCGGACGTGCTCGACGGCGTCCGGGACCGTCGGGTCGATCTTGACCATGGCCCGGGCCATCGGCTGGTGCAGCAGCTTCGGGTCCAGTGCGCCCGGCGTGGCCATCAGGCCGAAGGCCATCTGCCCGGAGGGGTCTTGACGGGACTCGACCGTGCGGGCCGACCGGGGGATGGTCCACAGTCGCGGGTGGGACGACGGACTGCCGGACTCGTCCTCCGGGGCGAAGTCCACCGTGGCGCCGGGCCGTGCCGTCTTGGCGATGTAGTCGGCCTCGACCGCGCCGCTGCTGTCCTTGACGACGAAGACGTCGCCGTCCTTGCAGGGGCCGGTGTGCGCCAGTTCGCGCAGGGTGCCGCAGTCGCCGACGGTGACCCGGGTGCTGGGGCGGAACTCCTCGCCCCGGCGGAGCGGGCCGGGCCGGGAGGCGGAGGCGTCGATGGACGCGATGACGCCCCGGACGCCCTCGGTCGTACGGAACTCGCTGATCATCTTCCGGATCGAGCCGATGTCGTGGGACGGCAGCGTGGTCTGCAGCTGTGCCCGGCTCGCGTCCTGCCCGGTGACCTTCATGAAGTCGTCCTGGATCGCGGCGAAGAACAGCTGGAGCGCGATCGCCCCGGCCACCGCGACGCTGATCCCGCTGACCGCGCGGGCCGCCGCACTCCCGCTGAGCTGGAGCCGCCGCACGGCCAGCTGCCAGGGCACCGGCCCGCCCCGGAACCGCGCCACCGCGGCGTCCACGGCCCACGGCAGCAGCAGCGTCACCCCCAGCAGGAACAGCGCCGCGCCGCCCGCCACCAGATACGGATCGACCTGGGCGCCGCGCCCGGTGACCCTCCCGTTGAGGAGCATCAGCGCCAGCCCGCCCAACGGCAGCGGCAGTCGCCACCACAGCCGGCGCCGGCGCCCGGCACTGTCGCGGGCGACGCCCAGCGGCTCGATGCCGACCCGGCGCAGCGCGAGCAGCGTGACGCCGATCGCGCAGAGCGGTACGGCGAGCAGGACCAGCGCCGCCAGTCCCGGAACGGGGGTCACGTCGGACGGGAAGACGTTGATGTCCCAGACGGTGACGCCGCCGATGAGCTGTCGGGCCGCGAGGAACAGTACGGCCCCCACCAGCAGCCCGCAGAGCGCACCGAAGAGCGCCTCGCCGGCCGCCGTCCGCCGGGTCATCCGGACGTCGGCGCCGATCAGCCGCAGCGCCGCCAGCCGCCGGTCCCGGCGCTCCCCGCCGAACCGGACCGCGGTCGCGATGAAGATGGCCACCGGCATCAGCATCACCACACAGCCCACGATCAGCAGCGTCAGCAGCGCCGGGTCCAGTGGGTCGCTCTTGACGGTCGTGCCGAACCCGGCGATCCGCCAGCCCCCGTCGTCCGTGGTCAGCGTGGCGCTGCCGGCGTAGTAGACGAGTTCGCGGGGCCCGATCAGGCCGGGCGGGGCGATCGTTCCGACGTCCTTGAAGTGCAGCCGCTCCCGCAGCAGCACGCCCTCCGGCGAGTTGATCAGCTCGCGCAGCGCGGGGGAGACCACCATCTCGCCCGGCCCCGGCAGCGCGCTCACCCCGGGCGGGGTGGGTGCCCGGTCGCCGTCGGGCCGCAGCAGCCATCCCCGTACGGCATCGCCGCGGAAGTTGGTGTCCGCCCCCGCCTCGACCAGCGTCGCCGCCGAGCGCGGTACCGGCTGGTCGCCCTCCAGCGGCAGCCGGGCCTCGCCGCGCTGCGACCGCCCCTCCATCATGGTCGGTATCGACGCGGCGCCCAGCAGCAGCATCACGCCCAGCCCCACGCCCACGGCGGTGAGCAGGGTGCGGATCCACCCCTCGCGCCCGCCGCCGACCGCGAACCGTACCCCCATGCCGAGGTCCCGGGCCCAGCCGCGCGGCCCGCCCCCGATGATCGTCGTCGTGTCGGTGCTCACGCCGCGCCCACCGTCTCCCGGGCGATGCCGTCCCGCACCACGACCTCGCGGTCGGCGTACGCGGCGACCCGCGACTCGTGGGTGACCAGCACCACGGCCGCTTCGGTGTCCCGGGCGGCGTCGGTCAGCAGGCCCATCACGCGCTCGCCGTTGAGGGAGTCCAGGGCGCCGGTGGGTTCGTCGGCGAAGATCACCCGCGGTCGGGCGGCCAGTGCGCGGGCGACCGCGACCCGCTGGCCCTGGCCGCCGGAGATCTCCCCGGGCCGCTTGGCCGCGACCCCGTCGACCTCCAGGCGCGTCAGCCAGTCGCGGGCCTGCCGCTCGGCGTCCTTGCGCTTGGTGCCGTTCAGTCGCAGCGGCAGCGCGACGTTCTCCAGGGCGGACAACTCCGGTACGAGCTGGCCGAATTGGAAGACGAACCCGAAGTCGGTGCGGCGCAGCGCGCTGCACCGCGCGTCACTGAGCTCGGTCAGGGTGTGCGTCCCGTACCGGACGGTGCCGGAGTCGGGGCGGATGATCCCGGCGAGGCAGTGCAGCAGCGTGGACTTGCCGGAGCCGGAGGGGCCCATGACGGCGACCACCTCACCGGGGTGGATGGAGAAGTCCGCGCCGTCGAGTGCGGGTGTCGGGCCGTACGCCTTGTGCAGCGCGCGGGCTTCGAGCAGGGAACCGGCCGGGGTCATACACGGGCCTCCGGGAGTACGGGCAGGGCATGGCAAGGGCAGGGCGCACCGATGGCGGCGCCGTCCCATGAGCACGACCGAACTCTACATGAGGTGTATACGCGGTATGTATAGATGGAGTTTCTAGTGGCGGTGGGGCATGCGTCCGCCTGTCACCGGAAACCCCGTCGTCCGACCGTCGCCCCCGGAAGGCGACGCCCCGTGTCGGCTCACTCCGCCGGTCCGTCCGTCCCGTCCTCCGGCTCCCGGCGCTTGGGCGGGCGTCCCCGGCGGGGCGGGGCGCCCGCGCCCCGCGGCAGCCGTCCGGCGTCGGACAGGGCCTTGCGGAGCAGGAACTCGATCTGTGCGTTGGCGCTGCGGAGTTCGTCGTCGGCCCAGCGGGTGAGGGCGTCGTGGAGGAGCGGGTCCAGCCGCAGCAGCACCTGCTTGCGCTGCTGCGGCCGGCGGCCGGCGGGCCGTTCGCGGTCCGCGCCGGCCCCCTGGGGGCTGTCGGTGCTCATGCCGAGACCTCGCTTCGCTCGGCCTCGCATACGCTCGGCGCGCACCCCTCAATGGCTCGCTCGCTGCGCTCGCTCACTGGTAGAGCGAGCCCGTGTTCAGGACCGGCTGGGCGGCACGGTCGCCGCACAGCACCACCATCAGATTGCTGACCATGGCGGCCTTGCGCTCCTCGTCCAGCTCGACGATGCCCTGCTCGTTGATGCGCTCCAGGGCCGACTCGACCATGCCCACCGCGCCCTCGACGATCTGCTGGCGGGCCGCGACGACCGCGCCGGCCTGCTGGCGCTGGAGCATCGCGGAGGCGATCTCCGGGGCGTAGGCGAGGTGGCTGAAGCGGGTCTCGATGATCTGCACGCCGGCGGCCTGGACCCGGGCGGTCAGCTCCGCGGCGAGCTTCTCGGTGATCTCCTCGGCGTTGCCGCGCAGCGAGAGGTCGCCCTCGTCGTGCGCGTCGTAGGGGTACTCGATGGCGATGTGCCGGACGGCCGCCTCGGTCTGGGTGGCGACGAACTCCAGGAAGTCGTCGACCTCGAAGAGCGCCTGGGCGGTGTCCTCGACCTTCCACACGACGATCGCGGCCAGTTCGATCGGGTTGCCGTAGGCGTCGTTGACCTTGAGGACCGAGGTCTCGTGGTTGCGGACCCGGGTGGAGATCCTGCGGGCCGAGGTGAGCGGGTTGACCCACCGCAGGCCGTCGGTGCGGATGGTGCCGACGTACCGCCCGAAGAGCTGGATCACCCGGGCCTCGCCGGGCGCGACCATCTTCACGCCGGTCATGCAGAAGAGCGAGCCGACCAGGAGCAGGATCCCGACGAGCACCAGGGGGACGGCGACCGCACCGTGGCCGGCGTCGCCCAGGACGGCACCGACGATGATCACGACGACGCCGAGGGCGACGCCCAGGACGGTCAGCAGCAGGGCCAGTCCGCCCGGAATGCTGTGCGCGGCACGCTCGCGGACCTGCGGCGCCGGCATCTCCGGGGCGTCCGTGGAGGCGGCGGGTGTCGGGGTGGCGGGTGTCGTATCGGTCATGGGGTCCCCGTTTCTCGGACGACGCGTGCCGCGGCACGTGATGTGTGCCGCAGCGCGTGCTTTCGCTGGTCTAGCAAAGTGATATCACTTTAACGTGCTGGCCTGCTGGGGTCCAGCGGGATACGGCCAGGTGCCGCGAGGGTTGCGCTCCTTCCCCGTGCTGTATGTCACGTAGGGAAAAGCCTTGATCGATGAGTATTTGTTGTCAGTTGCGGTGTTAGCTTCAACAGCTGAGTTATGCCGGGGGCGGAACGACTGGAGTTGCACGAGCGATGGGCCGAGCGAACGCGAGGCGGGCGCGGCAGGGCGGCGCCCGCCAGGCCGGAAAGAACGAGAAGAAGTCCGGCATACGCCGCTTCTTCACCTGGAAGAAGATCCTCGGGACCGTCCTCGGCTTCTGCCTGTTGGGCATCCTCGGCTTCATCGGGCTCTACCTCTACGTGGACGTCCCGGCCGGCAACAAGGAAGCCAAGCTCCAGAGCAACGTCTTCAAGTACGCGGACGGCTCGGTCATGGCGCGGGTCGGCCAGGTCAACCGCGAGACCGTCCCGCTGAGCCGGATACCCAAGGAAGTCCAGCACACCTTCGTCGCCGCCGAGAACAAGACGTTCTACAACGACTCCGGCGTGGACCTGAAGGGCACCCTCCGCGGCGTCATCAACACCCTGAGCGGCAAGGGCAAGCAGGGTGGCTCCACGATCACTCAGCAGTACGTCAAGAACTACTACCTGAGCCAGGAGCAGACGGTCTCCCGCAAGCTCCAGGAGATCGTCATCTCCCTCAAGGTGGACCAGAAGTTCTCCAAGGACGACATCCTCGCCGGTTACATCAACACCAGCTTCTACGGCCGCGGCGCCTACGGCATCCAGGCCGCCGCGCAGGCGTACTACGGCGTGGACTCCGACAAGCTCACCGTCGCGCAGGGCGCCTACCTCGCCTCGCTGCTGCAGGCGCCCAACCAGTACGACTGGGCCATCGCCTCCGACGCCGGCAAGCAGCGGGTCCAGGAGCGCTGGGCGTACACGCTCGACAACATGGTCGAGATGAAGTGGCTCACGCCCGAGGAGCGCGCCAAGCAGAAGTTCCCGGTGCCCCAGCCGCCCAAGCCGCTGCCCGGTCTGACCGGCCAGGCCAGCTACATCATCGACGCGGCCAAGAAGGAGCTCTTCGCCCAGGGCGTCGACGAGAACGAATTCGAGGCCGGCGGCTGGACCGTCACCCTCGGCATCGACAAGAAGCGGCAGAAGTCGCTGGAGGGCGCGGTCAAGCAGAAGCTCACCGACGACCTCAAGCCCGACAGCCGCTCGGTCGACCGGGACGCCCAGCTCGGCGCCGCCTCGGTGGACCCCAAGACCGGTTACGTCGTGGCGCTGTACGGCGGTGCAGGCTACCCCAAGCACTACACCAACAACGCCACCCGCTCCGACTACCAGCCGGCCTCCACCTTCAAGCCGATCATCCTGGCGTCGGCCATGGAGAACCACGCGGCCACGCAGAGCGGCGTCCCGATCACCCCGAACGCGATCTACGACGGCCGCAACCGCCGTCCGGTGGTCGGCGGCACCAAGCCCTTCGCCCCGCCGAACGAGGACGAGCACACCTACGGGCGGATCACCGTTCAGACCGCGACCAACAACTCCGTCAACTCCGTCTTCGCGCAGATGGGCGCCGACGTCGGCCTGGACCAGGTCAAGAAGACCGCGGTCAGCCTGGGCATGAACGGCGCCAAGATGGACGTGCAGCCGGCCATGACGCTGGGCACCATGGGCGCCAGCCCGCTCCAGATGGCCGGGGCGTACGCCACGTTCGACAACCACGGCACGAAGGTCACCCCGACCATGGTCGTCAAGGCCGTCCACACCCAGGACGGCGTCGACAAGGAGGTCAAGCTCAAGGACCCGATCGGCGACCAGGTGCTGTCCCGGACGACGGCCGACACCATCACCTCCGTGCTGACCGGCGTGGTCGACGACGGCACCGCCTCGGAAGCGGTGAAGAACACCAGCTACAAGGCGGCGGGCAAGACCGGTACCTCCGACGACAACAAGTCGGCCTGGTTCGTGGGCTACACGCCCAAGCTGGTCACCGCGGTCGGCATGTTCGGCGAGTCGCCCAACGGCGGCAAGCAGGTCACCCTCAAGGGCACCGGCGGCGGCGGCCGGGTCAACGGCGGCGGCTACCCGGCCCGGGTCTGGGCCGACTACACCCAGGACGCGGTCGGCGACGGCGCCGGCGGCGACTTCAGCCTGGAGACCGACATGGGTGCCGCGGTGCCGCCGCCCAGCACCCCGACGCCGACCCCGTCCGCGCCGGTCACCCCGACCCCGACGCCGACCCGTACGCCGTCGGGCCCCCCGACGCCGACCGGTACCCCGTCGGACAGCGTGACCGGCCGCCCGACCGACCGGCCCACGCCGCCGACCGGCGGCACCGCGGGCGGCCCGCCGAACGGCGGCACCACCGGCAACGGGGGCACCACCGGCAATGGTGGGACCACCGGCACCGGAGGCACCACCGGCAACGGAGGCACTACCGGCAACGGAGGTACCACCGGCACTCCCGGTGGGGCCAACGGCGCCGGCGGCAACACCGTGCCGAACTTCGGCAACTGACCCGCCCGGCCACCCGGCACCGCAGCGGCCCGCGCCCCAAGGGGGTGCGGGCCGCCGCGTTTTCTCCTTGGCGTACGAACGGGCCGTCACGTGCGGCCGGTTGGGCGGCAGCTGTGCGTGGTTCGGACCGATCCGGTACCGGTGGGTGTCCGGGTACGAGAACAGCCGGCCGAGCAGCAGCTTGTCCGGGCCCGCACGCACCGGAGGACCCCGCCCGATCCCGGACGAGGTCCTCCCGGAGCGTGCCGGTGCGGCCGGCTCAGCGCCGCGTCCCCGGTGGCATCGACAGCTCGAACCAGACGACCTTGCCCATGCTCAGCCGGGTCGCGCCCCACCGCCGGGCCATCCGGTTGACCAGGTACAGCCCCCGCCCGCCCTCGTCGGACGGCCGGGCCTGCCGCAGCCGCGGGAGCTGCGGCACATCGTCCCCGACCTCGCAGCGCAGCACGTCGGTGCGCAGCAGCCGCAGCGTCACCGGCCGCTCGGCGTACCGCACCGCATTGGTCACCACCTCGCTGACCAGCAGCTCCAGCTGGTCGGACAGCTCGTCCAGGCCCCAGCGGGCCAGCGCCCGCCGGGCCAGCCGGCGCGCCTGCCCGGCCGTCTGCGCCTTCGGATCGAGGTACCAGTACGCCACGTCGCTCGGTGCGATCCCGTCGAACCGGGCCGCCAGCAGCGCGATGTCGTCATCGCGGTCGCCGGGCCCGAGCATGTCCAACACCTCGTCGCACAGCGGCTCCAGCGGCGGCGGATTGGGCCCGGTCAGCCGGGCCGTCTCGGCCAGCCGCTCGCGCAGCTGCTCGATGCCGGTCCACACGTCCCGGATCCGCGACTCCACCAGGCCGTCGGTGTACAGCACCAGCGTGGCGCCCGCCGGGGCGTCCAGCTCCACCGCCTCGAAGTCCACCCCGCCGACGCCGATCGGCGCGCCCGGCGGCACCCGCAGCACCTCCGCGCGCCCGCCGCGGTGCAGCATCACCGGCGGCGGATGCCCGGCGTTGGCGACGATGATCCGGTGCGCCACCGGGTCGTAGACCGCGTACAGGCAGGTCGCCATCCGGTCCGAGCCCAGCCGCTGGGCCTGCTCGTCGAGGTGGTGCAGCACCTCCTGCGGCGGCAGGTCCAGCCCCGCCAGGGTCTGCGCGGTGGTCCGCAGCTGACCCATGATCGCGGCCGACGTCATCGAGTGACCCATCACGTCGCCGACCACCAGCGCCACCCGGCTGCCCGGCAGCGGGATCGCGTCGTACCAGTCGCCACCGACCCGGGCGGTCTCCGCGGCCGGCAGATAGCGGCTGGCCAGCCGCACGCCGGTGGGCTGCGGCAGCGAGTCCGGCAGCATGGTGCGCTGCAGGGCGTCGGCGATGTACGCCTCGCGGCCGTAGAGCACCGCCTTGTCCACGCCCAGCGCGGTGTGGGTGGCCAGCTGCGCCGCCACCAGCAGGTCGTCCGGCTCGAACGCCGGCCGGTCCGGGCGGCGCAGGAACACCGCCGCGCCGATCACCCGCCGGCGCCCGCGCAGCGGCGCCAGGATCACCCGGTGGCCGCCCGGCAGCCGGGTGTCCGGACCCAGCAGCTCCGGCAGCGCGGTCCGCGCCGCCTGCGCCTCGCCGAACAGCGGCCGGACCCCGCGCAGCACCTCCGCCAGCGGACCGCCCGGCCGCACCTCGGCCAGCTCCGCGGCGCTGCCGCCCATCGCCGGACCCAGATCCGGCTGCGCGGGCAGCACCGGCAGCCGCAGCCCGTTGGTGTCCGGCTCCTCCGGGATCCGGTCGGTACGGCGCAGCCGCAGCACCACCGGGCCGGTCGGCCGCTCGTCGCCCACCGGCAGCGGATCGCGCAGATAGACCAGGATCGCGTCGGCGAAGGTCGGCACCGTCGCCCGGCACAGCCCCAGCACGATCTCGTCGAGGTCGATGCCGCGGGCGATCCGCCGGGTCGCCGCCCCGATGAACCGCAGCCGGTCGCCGCTCGCCTGCCGCGCCGCGGTCACCTCGCTGCTCTCGCCGGGGTGCGCCGACCGCGCGGGCGGCACCACGGGCGGGTGCGGCGGCCCCGCCGGAGGCGGCAACTCCGCATCGGCCGGACCGGATCGCCCGCCGCCCCGGGCACCCGGCGGCCCCGGCGGCAGCCCGCCCGCGCCCGGCTCACCGCCGTGCGCGCAGGCCGCCCCTTCGCCCTCGCGGGGCCGCCCGACACCCTCACCGCCGTGGCGCGGCTGTGCATGCCCCGGCTCCTCGTCCGGCTCCGGCGCCCCGGCGCGATCCACCGCGCCCTGCGCCACCGGCCGGCCCGCGCGTACCGCCGCGCGCTCCGTGCCCGACTCCGTATCCGGCCGTCCCTCCGCGGGCATGGCCACCTCCCCGTACGGGTCGTACGAGCCCCCGTACGACCCGGTGTATCCACCGTAGGAACTGTCGCGGGGCGCGCGGGCGGCGCCGTACGCCCGTGCGCCGTCACCGGCCGGGCCGTGGTCGGCTGCCGGCTCGGCGTCCCCCTGCCCGGCCGGCGGCCCCGCGGAGGCCGTGGCGGCCGACGTGCCGGTCGCGCCGCCGAGGCCGTTGTCGTCACCCCCGCGCACGGCGAACCCCGTACCCGGCGCCGGATCGTGGCCGGTGCCGACGGGCTGCTGGAGGGCGCTGCGCGGGTCGGGTACGCCGCCGAGCGGCGCCGTCCCGGCCGTCCCCGCAGCAGGGGATGCCGAGGACGCGGCGGTCGGGGCCGACTGCCGCGTTTCGTGGGAGGTGGGATGCTCCGTCACGCGTGGGATTCCATCCGTCCGGGGCTGGCGCCGGCGCGCCGCGTTCGGTGCGCGCCGCCCGAGCGGACGCGCCTGACGCGGTGCGTCTCAAGCGCGTCGCAGGTGCAGGAAGAGCTGGATTTCGGGTGGTACGTCCGTACTCGCCGGGGCATACGCATACGAGTCCTCCCCGACGATGTCGAAACCCGCGTCGCACACGACCCGGCGCAGGTCGTCCCGCAGATATCCCGATACCCGGATCATGCTGCCGAGGAACGGAATGGGGAAGTCGTCGATATCGCCCTCGACCATTGCCAGGGCCATCAGCCCGCCGGGTCGCAGGAGGTCGTGCAGCATGCCCAGGGCACAGGGGATTTCCGCACGGGGCATCATCAACAGTGAGAAATAGGCGGTGATTCCGTCGAAGGAACCCGGTCCGCCCAGGCGGCCACCGCGCAGATCGGCGATGTCCAACCGGTGGAATTCGGCACCCGGTGCGTTCTCCCGGGCCAGTTTGACCATCCCGGGGGAGAGGTCGATTCCCACGACCCGGTGGCCCGCGTCGCAGAGTTGACGGGCGGTCGGCAGTCCCGTACCGCATCCGGCGTCGAGGATCCGTGACCCGGCCGGCAGTTCCCCGCTCAACCATACGCCCGAGGCGATCTGGCCTTCCTTATGTGGAAAAGCCGTTTCGTACTGGTTCCCGATCGCGTCGAACGCCTCGGCCTGTCCGGCCCGGTCGAGTGCTAACCGATTCAGGCCCTCATACGTGTCGTAGCTTGTCGCGCTCACGACCTCGCCCCTCCTGCGACCGCGGTCAAGTTCGTTTTCCCGTTCTGGAGTTGCGCCTGTGCAGTCTTGCGGAGGACGATCCTACGTTTGAAGGCCCAGGGCGCAGCAAGGGGGCTGGGTGCCGCTTCTCGTCCGGCGGGAACCCCGGGGGCACCCGGCGGGAAACAGCTTTGCCCATAGGCGCACCTTTCCACCGTTCGCCCCCTTCACTCTCTTCCTGCAGTTCTTTTCGCGTTTGCAACCTCACGGCAGCAAATGATCTGGCAGGCGTTCCCAGTCCTCCGGAAGCGCGGGAACCTCCCAGGCCGGATCGGGCCGCCAATCCTCCCAGCCGTCGGCGAACGGCCCGCCCCACGCCGCGATCTGTGCGACCGCGGCGCGTCCGGCGGCTCTGACCTCGGACACCTGCGCGTCCGTCATCAGCCCGTCCCGCCGTGCCTGTGCGAACTCGTCCTCGTCCCGCCACTCCCAGCGCCGGTCCGGATAGACGCAGATGTCGAGAAAATGGTCGAGCGAGTCGATTCCGCCCGACCAACGGCGGCGCGGCTCCTCCAGATTGACGTACCAATTCTTGAAGTGCCAGCCGCTCTCCCAGAACAGCCAGACCGACCACGGATCCTCCGGCCGGGCCAGCTTCAACACGCCGCTGCCGAACCACTGGTCGCGCAGCGTCCGCCGCGGTTTGGTGTAGCGGGTGGCGAGCGGCTCGCGGTGCACCGGCGTCCCGTCGGCGAGCACCGGCTTGATGCACGGTGTGCCCGGCGCCATCCACACCGCGAGCAGTTCCTCGGTGTCCTGCACAACGGTCATCGGACGACAGATGTGGAACCGGCGGGGGTCGGAGTTGTCGCGATAGCGCCACAGGATGTGGTCCCCGGGGGCCCAGCGCCCCCGCTCGGCCGCCGTCTGCTCCGCCCCGGCCGTCGGCCCGGGCACACCGGCCGTCTCGCCTTCCGTCGTCTCCACCATGTCCGCTGTCATGCGCAGATCTTAGGGGCGTCGCGTTACGCGCGCGGTGACATGCGCCGCACCCGTGGTTACGAAGGCGATGACGGCGAGCGTTACGGGTGGGTCATCCGCAGCACGTCCAGCGCCTCGTCGAGCTGTTCCACCGTGAGCAGACCGCGCTCGACGTAACCGCTCTCGACCACCACCTCTCGGATCGTCTTCCGCTCCGCCAACGACCGCTTGGCGACCTTCGCGGCCTCCTCGTAACCGAGGTACTTGTTCAGCGGCGTCACCACCGACGGCGACGACTCGGCGTACTCCCGGGCCCGCCCCACGTTCGCGGTGATCCCGTCCACCGTCCGGTCGGCCAGCAACCGCGACACGTTGCCGAGCAGCCGCACCGACTCCAGTACGTTCCGGGCGATCACCGGCAGCATCACGTTCAGCTCGAAATTGCCGGCCGCCCCGGCCGTGGCCACCGTCGCGTCGTTGCCGGTGACCTGCGCGGCGACCATCAGCACCGCCTCCGGAATCACCGGATTGACCTTCCCCGGCATGATCGACGAGCCGGGCTGGAGATCCGGCAGATTGATCTCGGCGAGCCCCGTACGCGGCCCGGACGCCATCCACCGCAGGTCATTGGCGATCTTCGTCAGCCCGACCGCGATGGTCCGCAACTGACCGCTGGTCTCCACGATCCCGTCCCGCGCCCCCTGCGCCTCGAAGTGATCGCGCGCCTCGGTCAACGGCAGCCCGGTCGTCCGCGCCACCTCGGCGATCACCGCCGCCGAGAACCCCGGCGGCGTATTGATGCCCGTCCCCACCGCCGTTCCCCCCAACGGCAGTTCGGCCAGCCGCGGCAACGAAGCCCGCAACCGCTCGACGCCGTACCGTACCTGCGCCGCGTACCCCCCGAACTCCTGCCCCAACGTCACCGGCGTCGCATCCATCAGATGCGTCCGCCCCGACTTCACCACCTCGGCGAACTCCGTCGCCTTCCGCTCCAGCGCCGCGGCCAGATGCTCCAGCGCCGGAATCAGGTCGTTCAGGACGGCCGACGTCGCCGCGATGTGGATCGACGAGGGGAAGACGTCGTTGGACGACTGGCTCGCATTGACGTGATCGTTGGGGTGCACGTCCCGCCCCAGCCGCTCACCGGCGAGGGTCGCGATCACCTCATTGGCATTCATGTTCGACGACGTCCCCGACCCCGTCTGGAACACGTCGATCGGGAAGTCCTCGTCCCACCGCCCCTCGGCCACCTCGGCGGCCGCCTCCGCGATGGCCTCCGCGACGTCCTTGCCCAGCACGCCCAGCTCGGCATTGACCTTGGCGGCGGCCCCCTTGATCCGCGCCAGCGCCTCGATGTGCGCCCGCTCCAGCCGCTGCCCGGAAATCGGGAAATTCTCCACGGCCCGCTGGGTCTGGGCCCGCCACTTGGCATGCGCCGGAACCCGCACCTGGCCCATCGAGTCGTGCTCGATCCTGAATGCGCTGTTTTCGCTCATGTCTATGACAGTGCCCGCGCCCCGGGATCTGTTCCCGTATCCACCGATCCGCGCACCCAACGGGCGCACCGGTGGCATGCCACGGGCCCGGCTCGGGGAGCCGGGCCCGCAACGACGCCGCTCAGCGGTCACACCGCGACATCACCGACCGGGCCCGAAGACCGCCCGGCCATGAACGGTGACCGTCATGAACACTGCTGGGCGTACTTCACCTGGTACGCGTCGGCGGCCTGGTACTCCGCCTTCGCCTTCGCGTTGTACTGGGCGACCTTGTCCTGGTCCGGGTTTGCCTTGCTGGCCTCCACCTTGGCCAGCCCCGTGTACTTGTCCCCGGCCTCCGCGTGCTGCCGGATCGCATCCCGGATGCTGTCGCACTGCGCGCTGCTCGCGGCCGCCGCCTTGGCCGGCGCGGCAGTGGCGGGAACGGCCCCGGCGACGGTGATGCCGGCGACCGCCAAGGTGGTGACGGCCGCGGCCAACGAGCGACTGATCTTGCGCATGATTCGCTTCCCCCTGTGCATGGTGGTGGTGTGCCCGACGGTCATGCACCGGTCGTCCGGCCATGACCCACGGTCAGGTTCGACGGCACGTCCTTGGTCGAGGACTGCCACTCGCACACGTTACCGATCTTGCGCGGGCTCTGCGCTCAGGGAGCGCCAGTCGCTCACGCCCGTACTACATCGACGAACGCCGCCCAGACACGGCCCGGAAACACCAGCACGGGCCCCTCGGGATGCTTACTGTCCCGGACGGGGACGAGGTCGGGGTGCCCTGGCGACACCTCCACGCAGTTGCCACCCGCCTGATTGCTGTAGCTGGACCTGCGCCAGACGGCGGCGCTCAGATCGGGATGGGATGTGCTCGCCACGGTAGGTGCCCTCCATTGCGGATCGGATCACATCGAGCGACATATTCGGCGGCAGGGCCAGTACCCCGAGCCGTTCGTAGGCCACACGGTACGACTTCACTTCCTCTGGTTCCTCGACGAGTTGGCCGTAGTCGGCACCTTCAAGATAGGCCGCATGGCAGCCGTCCGGCATGGACAGCACCGTGAGCGATCCGCCCATTGCCTCGTGCTTGCCGCTGCTGAACGGCAGGACCTGCACCGTGATGCGCGGATTGTCCGCAGCTTCCAGCAACCGCGCGAACTGCGCCCGCATCACGGAGGGTTCGCCGACGGGCCGCACCAGCACCGCTTCGTCAAGGACGACCGCCAGCTCAGGGCAGTCCGGCCCCTCCAGCCGGGCTTGCCTCCCGAGGCGGCCGGCCACCCGCTCCTCCAACTGCTCCGCGGAGGCGAGCGTGTGATCGAGGCTCAGCAAATCCCGCGCATACTCTTCGGTCTGCAGCAGGCCGGGCACCACGGCAGCCGCGTACTCACGGATCACCACCGCCCGCTCCGCCAACGCCATGAACTTCCGCGACCAGTCCGGGAACGTCTCCCGGTAGACGTACGGCCAGAGGTCGATGAGCAAGCCGTCCGCCCCCACCGCCTCGTCCAACGCCCGGGCCAGCTCCAGCGTCGGCTTGGCGCCCGTGCACCGCTCGACCTGGTTGATGCGCGTGCTGTGCGTGCGCACGCGGCGGCCCAGCGCATCCTGTGTCAGCCCGGCGGCGAGCCGGAGTTTCCGCAGCCGCGTCCCGAACAGCGCTGCCATCGATGACGCCGGTTCAATTTCCTTGGCCACGGCCTCACTTCCCATTCTTACGTCTGTAGGAATCAGCTCTCACTCCCTTCTCAAGGTTACGTCGGAGAGCAACGATGGGAACACGGAAAGTAACGATCCGCTGAAAGTTAGGGGCATCCCACGACGGAACCCGGCAGTCGCCCTCGCCACCCACGGGACAGCACCGACACCCCCCACCGAACAGGAGCGTCATCCATGGCCACGAGCGCCGGCCACACCTCACCGGGCCCGCGGTCCCGGCAATCGCTGATGACCCTGCGCGTCTACACCACGACCCGCGACGGCATGGTCGTCCAGGAACGCGCCCAGATCCACGTCGTAGCCGGCGACCGCTTCGACCTCTACGGCCTCTCCCAGGCGTGGCCACCGTGTGCTTGCCCGCGCCACAAGAGCTGTTGATGCCGAGCCGTTCGGCGCCGCCGCACGGGAGGCCCGCTAACCGAAGAGGTCCCGCGGAGCCGGAACCCCCTCCGGCGCGAAGCGCAAGCTGCGGAGGAAGGGAGCCAACACCTCGCAGTAATCGGCCCAGTGGTCCGTGCTGGGTGTGCTGAAGGTGACCGTGACCAGAGCCTGGGCTCCCGGAACCGCGCTCCGCGGAACGGGGATGAACGCCTGCAACTGTGCGACATCGATCGGAATGTCGTCCCCCGAGGCCGTGAATTCGGCGGGTATGCGCAGCTCGGGTGACTGACGGAGGACGAGCGTGGCCTGACCGCAGGGCAGGTCGATCGCGCTGACCTCGGCGGTCGGCCCGTGGTGGGCGGCGAGGATCTTGGTCATGCCGGAGACGGCGATCTCCGGGGCCTGATAGGTGAGCGGCTGGAGTGCGATGGTGACCGTCCCCGTGGACCAGTCGCCGTCGTCGAACGTCCCGAAACAGGTGGCGGAATAGCGCACGCCGTTCTCCGCGAGGAGCTGCGAGACCTTTGCGTACTCCGCTGCCATCTCGTCGAGCTGCGCCTCGGACGGTGTCGCGCCGCGCGCTTGCGCGTGGGCGGCGACCTCGGCCCGTGCCTGGTCGACATTCAGCCCTGGGGTCGTCTTCCGGAAGATCGAGGAGATCTCGAAGGCGATCTCTACCGGCTGTTCCGTGCTCATCTGGATTCACCGTGCTCGCTGGGCTCAGGGGGATTGCGGCGGCTGTTGTCCGCCGGGGGGCCAGTGGCCCGGTGGCGGGCCGTATCCCGGTGGGGGAGGTGCCATGTAGGGGTTGTTCGCCGGTGGCGGCGGCAGTGGGGCGCCAGGAACGGGACCGGGATGTGCACGCGGTGGGGCGGCCTTACGCTTCCGCTGGTTGGCGCGCCGCGCGTACCGGGCGAGCACCGCGGCGCCGGCCAGGAAGACGGCCGAGACCGTGGCGGCGGCCAGAGCGTAGGGGCGCCCGGCGTGGAACTCGCGAACGGCCACTATCGCCGATCCGGCACCGAAGGCCAGGAGGCCCCAGAACTGCCTCTCCCGGGCGACCGGATCGGGTGCTTGGCGGAGTTCCTCTTGGATGTGTTCCATGCGAACGGAAACGGGTGGTGTGGGCCATCCCGGCGTGCCACCCGTGTTCGGTGGGACGGCAGTGTTGGTCCTACGCATGACGAGGCGGCGAGGCGAACCTCGATGGGTCTCGAAGTGCGATACGGAATACCCGTATTGATAGCCCAACCATGCGGTCTGCTCGGCCGTCATTCCGGCGCCGTGCACCTGGACTTTGACTTCCGGCCTCCCGTCGAATGCACGGCAAACCTTTTCGAAGTTCCTGCGTCGCTGGTCCGCTGTTGCGCCGAGATCGGAAAGGGTGGTGACGACAATGGCGATGACGATCACCGGCGTGCCGGTCAGGACCACCACGAGGAAGATGTCGGAAAGCAATGCGTGATCTCCTCAGCCCGCTTGCTGCCGTGCCGCGGCCGAGTCCTTCTCGCTGCCGTTTTCCCAGGCGTGCTTGAACGCGACCACTAGACCGCCCAGCGGCGGCGCCGTGCCGCCCAGCAGCAGGGAACCGCCCACCGCAAGGGCCTCGCCCGCGTTGTGGGGGAGGAAGTAGCCAAGGCTCGTCAGGTCGTGCTTCCAATCCACCACGGTCTTGCCGGTCGATCCCCACCCAGCGGCCTTGCTGAGCTCGTCGACCTTCTCCCCCAGGACCGCTCCGCCGACCTTCTCCGCCACTGTGGCGCCCTTGCTCAGGCCGAACGAGGCGATCCCCAGCTCGTCCTCCAGCAGTGTCCGGTCGCTGACGACGTCTTTGCCGCCGAAGCCTTGTGCCGTCTTGTGCAGTGCAAACGCGGCCAGCGAACTCAGCCCGGAAATCGGTGCCATGACTTCTTCCGCCGGCGGGAAGCAGAATCCAACCAGCCCGGTGAGCGTACTGAGCGTCGACAACACATCCCCGATGGCCGCGATCGCGTTGGCGTGTTCCTGGGCCCAACGCCCGACCGCGTGGAAGAGGGCCTCGTGGTCTTTGACCAGCTGCTCCAGGCCGTTCTTGAGGTTGTCGAAGAAGCCCGGTTCCTTGGGGGCCTGTTCGGCGGCGAGTTTGAGTACCGAGGCGACGGTTCCGGCGAGCTCCTCGTGCTGGCTGCGGATGTTGTTGGCCGAGGAGACGATGCCGGACAGTTCCTCGCGGGCCGTGCCGAGTTCGTTGAGCGCCGCGCTGTAGCGCTGTTTGGCGTCCGCGGCCTCCTCGTCCGTCATTCCGATTCCGCCGAAACGGAAGAGGTTCAGGTCGTCGTTCCGTTCGGCCCGTTCGGCGCGTTTGCGGGCGGTCTTGGCCTCGGCCTCGTACGCATGCGCCTTGGACTGCATCGCGCCCAGCTGGTTCTGCCATTTCTGCAGCACACCGTGAGCCAGTTCGAAGCTCTTGCCGGCGTCGTCAAGGAGTTTGGGAAGCGCCTGGGTCTTGGCGCGGAACGCTTCTGCGGCGGTTCCGGTCCAGTCGCCGTCGCCGATGTTGTGCAGCGTCTCCGACGCACTCGTGATGTTCTTCTGTGCCCGGTTCAGGTCCTCGACCAGGTCACTGACCGCCTGCGGGACCCCGGGCGCCGGATTGAACTGCAATCCGGGAAAGTTGCCGTTGTCCTCGTACGGGTCGCCGCCGTACCCCCACAGCTGCTCACCGAGCGACACTGCTCATTTCCCCCATGTCTCTGGTCGACGTCCAAGCCATGCACTGCGACCGGCCGCTCAGCCGAACGGACTGGTGGCCGGGCCCCCGCCGCCCTGGCGGACGCCCTTCGTGAACGCCTGCCGTACCGCGTCGTCCGTCTCGTTGTATGCCCGGGCCGTGGTCTCCAAGCCCTGCTTGATGGCGTCGGTCAGCTGCGTGATCTGGTCGATGCCGTATTCCCAGGAGCTTTTGAACTCCGCCCCGGCCTTGTCGATCTGGTCGTTGCCGAGATCTCCGGTGGTCGCGCTCCGCAGATCGCCGCTCGCGTGCTTCATCGACTCCGTGCAGCGCTCCAATCGCGTCGCCAGGGAACCCAACTCCTCGACGTCGACCGTGAATTCCCCTGCCCCCGACATCCGTTCCGCCCCCTTGACATGTCGTCATCCATCGCGTGGCCGGCGAGAGTAACACGTGCGTAATTCCGCGGGTCAAGCGCATGAGAGAGAGCGTTCCGGTGGCGGCGAGGAGGGGGAAAGATTCCAGCCATGGCCGTGACCGGGTGAATTAGCGAAAAATTAACGGCCGTCATTCGCGCGCTGCGAATGACGGCCGTTGAACCGTACCGTCCGGGACGTTATGTGGGACGTGATACCGGACGTTACGTCAGGACGTGGTGCCGGAAGTGGCGCCGGGTCGTCACGCCCCCGGTCGCATCGGAATGCTGGTGAACGTCGGCGTCGTCGGCGCCGGGTCCTGGAAGAAGTCGTTGCCCTTGTCGTCGACGACGATGAAGGCGGGGAAGTCCTCGACCTCGATCTTCCAGACGGCTTCCATGCCGAGCTCCTCGTATTCGAGCACCTCGACCTTCTTGATGCAGTCCTGGGCGAGGCGGGCGGCCGGGCCGCCGATGGAGCCCAGGTAGAAGCCGCCGTGCGTGCCGCAGGCGTCGGTGACCTGCTGGGAGCGGTTGCCCTTGGCCAGCATGATCTTGGAGCCGCCGGCGGCCTGGAACTGCTCGACGTAGGCGTCCATCCGGCCGGCGGTGGTCGGGCCGAAGGAGCCGGAGGCGTAGCCCTCGGGGGTTTTGGCCGGACCGGCGTAGTAGACCGGGTGGTCCTTGAGGTACTGCGGCATCTCCTCGCCGGCGTCCAGCCGTTCCTTGATCTTGGCGTGGGCGATGTCGCGGGCGACGACCAGGGTGCCGGTGAGCGAGAGCCGGGTCTTGACCGGGTGCTTGGTCAGCTCGGCGAGGACGTCGGCCATCGGGCGGTTGAGGTCGATGGCGACCGCGTCGAGGTCGGCTCCGGCGCCCTTGGTCAGCTCCTCGTCGGTGGTGTCCGGGAGGAAGCGGGCCGGGTCGGTCTCCAGCTGCTCCAGGAAGACGCCCTCGGCGGTGATCTTGGCGACGGCCTGGCGGTCGGCGGAGCAGGAGACGGCGATGGCGACCGGGCAGGAGGCGCCGTGCCGCGGCAGACGGACCACGCGGACGTCGTGGCAGAAGTACTTGCCGCCGAACTGGGCGCCGATGCCGATCTTCTGGGTCAGCTCGAAGACCTTCTCCTCCAGCTCCTTGTCACGGAAGCCGTGGCCGGTCGGGGAGCCCTCGGCCGGCAGCTCGTCCAGGTAGTGCGCGGAGGCGTACTTGGCGGTCTTCAGCGCGTACTCGGCCGAGGTGCCGCCGACGACGATGGCCAGGTGGTACGGCGGGCAGGCGGCCGTGCCGAGGGAGCGGATCTTCTGCTCCAGGAACTTCATCATGGACGCCTCGTTGAGGACGGCCTTGGTCTCCTGGAACAGGAAGGACTTGTTGGCCGAGCCGCCGCCCTTGGCCATGAAGAGGAACTTGTAGGCGCCGCCGTCGGTCGCGTACAGCTCGATCTGGGCCGGGAGGTTGGAGCCGGTGTTCTTCTCCTCCCACATGGTCAGCGGCGCCATCTGCGAGTAGCGCAGGTTGAGCTGGGTGTAGGCGTCGTAGATGCCGCGGGAGAGGGCCGCCTCGTCACCGCCCTCGGTCAGCACGTGCTGACCGCGCTTGCCCATGACGATCGCGGTGCCGGTGTCCTGGCACATCGGCAGCACGCCGGCGGCGGCGATGTTGGCGTTCTTGAGTAGGTCCAGGGCGACGAAGCGGTCGTTGGCGCTGGCCTCCGGGTCGTCCAGGATCTTGCGCAGCTGGGCCAGGTGGGTCGGGCGCAGGTAGTGCGCAATGTCGTGCATCGCCTCGGCGGCGAGCTTGCGCAGCGCCTCCGGCTCGACCTTGAGGAACGTCCGGCCGTCGGCTTCGAAGGTGCTGACGCCCTCCGAAGTGACCAGACGGTAGGGGGTGTTGTCCTCGCCGGTGGGGAGCAGGTCGGTATAGGCGAATTCCGGCATGGGGGATATGTCCTTACTCGGAGGGGTGGTGGCTGACTTCTACGGCAGCGCCTGAACAGCGTAGAACCCCGGCGTCGGGCCGCCGCTGTGAGGTAGGGCTCAGTCCCTGCGGACGCGCCCCCGTTCCACTAGTCGCGATCTATCGCGTTTCGGTACGCTGTGGTCGTGGACGCTTCAGGAAACGGGGGACGACCGGGCCCCGAGACCCCGCCCGGGCCGCTTGCACAGCCGGATCAGCAGGCGGTGAAACTGACCAAGGGTGAGGCGAAGCCGCAGGGCAGGCCGGTGGCCCAGGCCGAGATGCGCGCCTCGGACGCGGACCGCGACCGGGTCGCGGAGATCCTGCGGGAGGCGCTGGCCGAGGGCCGGCTGGACGCCGAGGAGCACGCCGAGCGGATCGACGCGGTCTACCGCGCCAAGACCCTCGGCGAGTTGGAGCCCGTCGTGCGGGACCTGCCCGCCGTCGGCGCCCGGCCGCAGCCGGCCGCGGATCCCTATGAGTACGGCCCGGCCGGCCCGGAGGCCGACCAGAACCTCGTCGCGATCTTCAGCGCGGCCAACCGCAAGGGCCGCTGGCGGGTCCCGCGGCGGATCAACGCGGTCGCGATCTTCGGCAGTGTGGAGATCGACCTGACCGAGGCGGTCTTCCCGCAGCAGCGGGTGCAGATCAACGTCGCCTCCGTCTTCGGCAGCGTCGAGGTCCGGGTGCCGGAGAACATCACCCTGCGCAGCAGCGGCTCCGGCATCCTGGGCTCCTTCGAGGTGGAGACCCACGAGGCGGAGGACGGCAACGCACCCGAGGTGGACGTGAACGGCTTCGCGCTGCTGGGCAGCGTGGAGGCCAAGCCCAAGCGCGGCGCCTGGATCCGCGATCTGCGGGACCGGCTGCGCGGCGACCGGCGCGAGCGGTTGGACGAGCTGCGTGCCGAGCGGCACGAACGGATGGACGAGCTCCGCGCCGAGCGGCACGAGCGGATGGACCGACTGCGGGCGGAGCGCCACGAGCGGTGGGAGGAGCGCCGGCGCCGCCGACTCGGCTAGTCGCAGGGGCCGTTGCGGCACCGGTCGTCACGTCCTCGATCGCCACGGTGTGCATAAGCCCGCGTACAGCGGGTAGGGCTGGTGCATCGTCTCTCGTACGGCTGCGGGGTGCGAAAAAGGCCGTGCGCAGCGAGACGGGCAAGGGTGATTTCTCTCGCCGAAGCCGTCGTCAGGAGTAGACCGTGCTGCTACCGCATCAGCCCCTGCAGGATGCCGCTGTCGTCCCGTCCCAGCGAGGGCACGCTCGTGACGAGGCCGGCCCCTGGCATTCGGAGGCGGTGTGCCGCCGGGACGAGGCCGGGCTCTTCTTCGCCCCCTCCAAGGAGCCCACCGCCGCACGGCTGGCCAGGGAGGAAGCCGCGAAGCGGGTCTGCGCCCGCTGCCCGGTGATGGTCGAGTGCCGGGAGCACGCCCTGCTCCAGCCGGAGCCGTACGGCGTCTGGGGCGGGCTGACGGCCGCCGAGCGCCGGGTGGTGCTGACCCGCAGGCGGCGCCGGGAGAACGAACTGCAGCGGGCCGCCGCCCCGATGCCCGCGGCCGGCTGACCGCACGCGAGTCCGCACGGGCTCCCGCACCCGCGGCTGGGCGCACCCCCCGGCGGCAGCTGGGGGAGCAGCTCGCCCCCGCCGGAAGTCGCTTCCGACGGGGGCGAGTTGCGTGCCGGGACGGCCCGGATCAGCTCGGGCGCTCGAAGTCGATCGAGCTGTAGGCCCGCAGCTTGGAGAGGCGGTGCTCGGAGTCGATCTGGCGGATGGTGCCGGACTTGGAGCGCATCACCAGGGACTGGGTGTAGGCGGTCTCCGCGCGGTAGCGGACGCCGCGCAGCAGCTCGCCGTCGGTGATGCCGGTGGCGACGAAGAAGACGTTGTCACCGCGGACCAGGTCCTCGATCTGCAGGACCTTGTCCAGGTCGTGGCCGGCGTCGATGGCGCGCTGCCGCTCGTCGTCGTCCTTGGGCCACAGCTTCCCCTGGAAGGTGCCGCCCATGCACTTCAGCGCACAGGCCGCGATGATGCCCTCGGGCGTGCCGCCGATGCCCAGCAGCAGGTCCACGCCGGTGCCCTCGCGGGCCGCCATGATCGCGCCGGCGACATCGCCGTCGGAGATGAACTTGATCCGCGCGCCGGCCTCCCGGACCTCCTTGACCAGGCCCTCGTGGCGCGGCCGGTCCAGGATGACGACGGTGACGTCCTCGACGGCGGACTTCTTCGCCTTGGCGATCCGCTTGATGTTCACCGCGACCGGGGCGGTGATGTCGACGAAGTCCGCCGCCTCCGGGCCGGTGGCGAGCTTGTCCATGTAGAAGACCGCGGACGGGTCGAACATCGAGCCCCGCTCGGCGACCGCCATCACGGAGACCGCGTTGGCCATGCCCTTGGCGGTCAGCGTGGTGCCGTCCACCGGGTCCACGGCCACGTCGCACTCCGGGCCGGTGCCGTCGCCGACCCGCTCGCCGTTGTAGAGCATCGGGGCGTTGTCCTTCTCGCCCTCCCCGATGACCACGACGCCGTTCATGGAGACGGTGTGGATCAGGGCGCGCATGGCCTTCACCGCCGCGCCGTCCGCGCCGTTCTTGTCACCACGTCCGACCCAGCGGCCCGATGCCATGGCGCCGGCCTCGGTCACCCGGACCAGCTCCAGGGCGAGGTTGCGGTCCGGGGCCTCCGGGCTGACCTCGAGTTGGGACGGGAGATGATGCTCGGTCATCGAGCGCACCTTTCTGTACGGCGACGGCCGGATTGATGAGGGTGCTCATGACTTTATCGGTAGGTCGCGAAAATGAGCAGGGGGGCCTTCGCATGAGCAAGCCACTGGCTGGGTAGCGCCCCCGCCGCCCGTTATCCGGACGCCGCTCCGTTTGGGCAGGTGGGTGGGGTCCGAGGGGGCCGCGTCCGGTCGCCGACGGGCATAGGGGACCATAGGGACGTGGCTGGTATGCGAGGCAGGCAAAGAGTGACGGACATGGTTCTGTCGCTGGCGGTGATCGGCGTCCTGGTCGGGGCGATCTACTTCTTCATCCCGCACGACGACAGCGCGACCGCGGAGAAGAACGCGGTGCAGACCGTCGACACCCGCGTCGAGATCATCACCGCCCGACGCGCCGCCCCGTACCCGGTCGCCGCCCCCGAGGGCCTGCCCAAGACCTGGCGGACCACCTCCGTGAGCTACCAGGCCAGCAACGACGGCAAGGGCGGCGCCTGGCACCTGGGGCTGCTCGACCCGGAGCAGCAGTACGCGGCCGTCGAGCAGAGCGATGCGCCCGCCAAGCAGTTCATCCAGGACGTGACACTGGGCGCGGCCAAGGTCGCCGGCCAGCAGGCCGTCGGCGGCAAGAAGTGGGACCGCTACCAGGGCGACACCTACAAGGCGCTGGTCAACGAGGAGCCGGGGGTGACCACGGTCGTCACCGGCACCGCGCCGTACGGGCGGCTGGCGGAGCTGGCCGCGGCCCTGGTCGCCAAGAAGGGCTGAGCGGCCGGCCCGCCCCGTTCGCCGGGCACGCCGCAGGAGCAACGACGAGGCCGCCGCACCCGGTTGGGGTGCGGCGGCCTCGTGATGCGTCGGGCCGGGGGCGGCTCAGACGGTGGTCGCGGCCTCGTCGAAGGACAGGCGGGGGGAGCGCGGGAAGAAGGCGTCGGCGGCGGGCTTGCCGAGGTTGATGACCAGGAAGGACTTCTGCTTGCCGTCGCCGAAGAACTCCTTGTCGACGCCGGTGAAGTCGAAGCCGGTCATCGGGCCGGCGGCCAGGCCGGCGGCGCGGATGCCGAGGATGAAGTAGCCGGCCTGGAGGGTGGCGTTCTGGGTGCCGGCGACCTCGCGGTACCCGGCCTCGGAGAAGAAGTCGTCCTTGACGTTCGGCAGGGCCGGGAAGAGCCGCGGCAGCTTCTCGTGGAAGTCCAGGTCGACGGAGAGCACCACGGTCAGCGGCGCGGCCAGGGTCTTCGGGCCGTTGGCGCCCATGGCGTGCGCGACCAGGCGCTTGCGGGCGTCCTCGGAACGGACCAGGGTGATCCGCAGCGGCGACTGGTTGAAGGCGGTCGGGGCGTACTTCACCAGGTCGTAGATGGCCTGGACCTGCTCGTCCGTCACCGGCTCGTCCGTGAACGTGTTGGCGGTCTGGGCCTCGCGGAAGAGGAGGTCCTGGGCGGCTGCGTCAAGGGCGAGAGACATCGGGGCACCTCGGGCTTGGGGTGGTTACGGATCTTCGAAGACTGTGCTGTCTACGGGAACCACTCTAACCGAGATAGATTAAAGTTCAACTAACGGCTGGAAAGTGTGAGGCGCTTCACAAGGCGGGAGCGACCTTCCGGAATCCGGAATACGGAAGGCCACTCGGGTTCGCCGCCGCTCGGGACGAGGGGCTCGGGTCCGCCCTTGGTTCGGCCCTACGCGTACTCCTACGCCTACTCCTGCTCCGCTTCGCCGTTCTCCGGCGACCCCTCCGCCAGCGCCGCGTCCAGGCGCGCCCGGGCGCCGTCCAGCCAGCGGCGGCACACCTTCGCCAGCTCCTCGCCGCGCTCCCACAGGGCGAGCGACTCCTCCAGTGTCGTGCCGCCCGCCTCCAGGCGGCGGACGACCTCGATCAGCTCGTCCCGCGCCTGCTCGTAGCCGAGGGTGGAATCCACCGGCGCTCCGCCGGCCGCCTCGTCCACCACGTCATCCGTCTTCGCCATGTCTCCCACCCTATGAGTCCGCCCTGGTCGGAACCGTCTGCTCGAAATCCGCACCCGGGACCGCGGCCACCCGCACCCGGAACTCGCCCTCGGCCACCCGGGCCCGCAGCTCCTCGTCCACCGCCACCTCGGACGGCGCGCGCACCGCCGCCCCGTCCGGCCGCTGGAGCACCGCGTAACCACGCTGGAGAGTCGCCTTGGGGGAGAGCGCCACCACCCGCGCCAACGTGTGCACCAGCTCGGAGTCCGCGCGGTCCAGCAGATGGCCCAGCGTCCGGCGGCCGCGCTCCAGCAGGGCGGTGACCTGCTCCTCGCGCTGCTCCACCATCCGCTGCGGATGCTGTATCGACGGGCGCTGCAGCGCCGCCGCAAGGCCCCGCTCCTCGCGGTCCAGGAAGCCGCCGAGCGCGCGCCGGGCCCGCTCCCGCAGTTGACGGACCCGGGCCAGCTCCTCGCCCACGTCCGGCACCACCTTCTTCGCCGCGTCCGTCGGCGTCGAGGCGCGCAGGTCGGCAACCAGGTCCAGCAGCGGGCTGTCCGGCTCGTGGCCGATCGCCGAGACCACCGGCGTGCGCGCCTCCGCCACCGCCCGCACCAACTGCTCGTCGGAGAACGGCAGCAGGTCCTCCACGCTGCCGCCGCCGCGCGCCACGATGATCACGTCCACCTCGGGCAGTGCGTCCAGCTCCTGCACCGCGGCGATCACCTGCGGCACCGCGTGCACCCCCTGCACCGGCACATTGCGCACCTCGAAGCGGACCGCCGGCCAACGGTGCCGGGCGTTCTCCAGCACATCGCGCTCGGCGGCGCTGGCCCGGCCGCAGACCAGCCCGATCAGCTGCGGCAGGAACGGCAGCGGGCGCTTGCGCTCCGCCGCGAACAGCCCCTCGGCGGTCAGCGTCCGCTTCAACTGCTCCAGCCTGGCGAGGAGTTCACCCACCCCGACCGGTCGGATCTCGGCGGCCCGCAGCGACAGCTGACCGCGCGGGGCGTACCACTCCGGCTTGGCGTGCACCACCACCCGGGCGCCCTCGCTCACCACCTCGGAGACCTTGTCGAAGACCTGGCGGTAGCACGTCACGCTCACCGAGATGTCGTGCGACGGGTCGCGCAGCGTCAGGAACACCACGCCCGCGCCCGGCCGCCGCGAGAGCTGGGTGATCTGCCCCTCGACCCACACCGCGCCGAGTCGGTCGATCCACCCGCCGATGAGTCGGGACACCTCGCCGACCGGGATCGGCGCTTCCGGAGACGTAGAGACAGCCATACGAGCGAGAGTAGCGGCGGCCACCGACAGTGCCGGGCCTCACGCGTCGGACGGACCGGCGCCGGCCCTCGCGTACTGCACCGCCAGCACCACCAGACCCACCAACAGCCAGACGCCGCCCACGATCTGCGCGGTCGGGGACGCCTCGACGACCACCGCGACCACCACCGCCAGCCCCAGCAGCGGCACCACCACATGCCGGAGCACGCTCGGCGGCGCCCCCTGCCGGCGGAACCGGAACCACCCGATCACCGAGGCGTGCAGCAGCGCGAACGCGCTCAGCGCGCCGACGTTCACGATCGACGACAGCCGGTCCAGACCGTCGTCCCGGGCGGCCGCCCAGACCGCCGCCACCAGCGTCACCAGTGCCGCCCCCAGCAGCGCCCGGCGCGGCACCCCGCTGCCCGCGTCCACCTTCGCCATCGCCCCCGGCAGCCGCCGGTCCCGGGCCATCGCGAACAGCAGCCGGCCGGCCGCGGCCTGCCCGGCCAGCGCCGCGAACGCCGCCCCGATCGCCTTGCTCACCGCCACCAGGTCGTGCAGCCAGCCGCCCACCGCGGAGTCCACCGTCGTATAGAACGCGGCTCCCTGCTCGCCCGGACGGGCGGCCAGTTCCGCGGCGCTCATCGGGGCCAGCAGCGCCGCCAGGTACGTCTGCACCGCGAACAGCACCCCGGCCACCACCAGGCACGTCACCACCGCCCGCGCCACCCGCCGCGAACCTCCGGAAGCCTCCTCCGCGAACGACGCGATCGCGTCGAAGCCCAGATACGACAGCACCGCCACCGACACCGCCGCCAGCACCGCGTCGAGCGAGAAGCCGCCCTCCCCGGTCAGCGGCACCGCCCAGCCGCGCTGCGCCCCGTGTGCGGCCAGCGCCCACACCGCCGCCACCACGAAGACCACCAGCACCGCGATCTCCAGCGCCAGCACCGCGAACCCGACCACCGCCGCGGTCCGCACCCCCCAGAGGTTCAGCAGTGTGGTGACCACCACAGCGACCGCCGTCCACACCCACTGGTGCACCTGCGGCACCAGGGCGTGCAGCGCGATCCCGGAGAACAGGTACGCCACCGCCGGGATCAGCAGGTAGTCCAACATCGCCATCCATCCGGCGACGAACCCCGCGCCCCGGCCCAGGCCGACCCGGGCGTACGCGTAGACCGAGCCGGCCTTCGGGACGACCCGCACCATCTGGGCATAGGAATACGCGGTGAAGGCCATCGCCACCGTGGCGACGACGTAGACGGCCGTGATCGCGCCGTGCGACGTGGCCTGGAGGGTGCCGAAGATCCCCACCGGCGCCATCGGGGCGATGAACAGCAGCCCGTACACGACCAGATCCCGGAACGACAGCGTCCGGCGCAGCGCTCCGGTGTCGTCGTGCGCCCTCTCACCAACGGTCGCGCCGTCCATACCCGGCATCCCGCCTCCTCACCCGTGCTCCGCACCAGTCTGGGCCACCGCCGCGATCACCCCCTGCCGGGGCGCGGCCGTACGATGGGACCCATGTCTGCTACTCCCGGTCCGCAGCCCAGCCGCAAGGTCCTCCTCGCCGCCCCGCGCGGCTACTGCGCGGGCGTGGACCGCGCCGTGATCGCCGTCGAGAAAGCCCTCGAGCAGTACGGCGCCCCGGTCTACGTGCGCCACGAGATCGTCCACAACAAGTACGTGGTGAAGACCCTGGAGAAGAAGGGCGCGATCTTCGTCGAGGAGACGGAGGAGGTGCCCGAGGGCAACATCGTCATCTTCTCCGCGCACGGCGTCGCCCCCGTCGTCCACGAGGAGGCCGCGCGCGGCAAGCTCGCCACCATCGACGCGACCTGCCCCCTGGTCACCAAGGTCCACAAGGAGGCCGTCCGCTTCGCCAACGAGGACTACGACATCCTCCTGATCGGCCACGAGGGCCATGAGGAGGTCATCGGCACCAGTGGCGAGGCCCCCGAGCACATCCAGCTCGTCGACGGCCCCAAGGACGTCGCGAACGTCGAGGTCCGCGACCCGGAAAAGGTCGTCTGGCTCTCCCAGACCACGCTCTCCGTGGACGAGACCATGGAGACCGTCGACGCCCTCAAGGGCCGCTTCCCCAACCTCCTCTCGCCGCCCAGCGACGACATCTGCTACGCCACCCAGAACCGTCAGATCGCGGTCAAGCAGATGGGCGCCCACGCCGACCTCGTCATCGTCGTCGGCTCCCGGAACTCCTCGAACTCCAAGCGCCTGGTCGAGGTCGCCCTCGGCGCCGGCGCCACCGCGTCCTACCTGGTCGACTACGCCGAGGAGATCGACGAGAGCTGGCTGGAGGGCGTGACCACGGTCGGTGTCACCTCCGGCGCCTCCGTCCCCGAGATCCTGGTCGACGGGGTCCTGGAGTGGCTGGCCGCCCGCGGCTTCGACGACGTCGAGACGATCACCGCCGCCGAGGAGTCGATCGCCTTCTCGCTGCCCAAGGAGCTCCGCCGCGACCTGCGCGCCGAGGCCAAGGCCGCCGTCGAGGACTGATCGACCACCGTCGCCCGCCCGCCGTCCCGCCATACCGGGAGCGGCGGGCGGAGTACGCGCCTAGCCTTTTCTCATGAGGGTCTTCGGTGTGGACATCGGCGGATCGGGCATCAAAGGCGCCCCGGTCGATCTGGAACGCGGCGAGCTGGCCGACGAGCGTTACAAGGTACTGACGCCGCACCCGGCCACCCCCGAGGCGGTCGCCGACTGCGTCAGGGAGGTCGTGGACCACTTCGGGTGGACCGGCCCGGTCGGCGCGACCTTCCCCGGTGTGGTCACCGGCGGGACGACCAGGACGGCCGCCAACGTCGACAAGCGCTGGATCGGCACGGACGCCGCCGCGCTGCTCACCGGCCGGCTCGGCGGCGACACCGGCGGCAGCCCGGTCACCCTGCTCAACGACGCGGACGCCGCGGGCCTGGCCGAGATGCAGTTCGGCGCCGGCCGGGGCCGCAATGGCACGGTCGTCGTCCTCACCTTCGGCACCGGCATCGGCAGCGCCGTCTTCATCGACGGCCGGCTGGTCCCCAACACCGAGCTGGGCCACCTGGAGCTGCACGGCCACGACGCCGAGAAGCGTGCCTCCACCAAGGCCAAGGAGGACGAGGAGCTCAACTGGCAGCAGTGGGCGCACCGGGTCCAGAAGTACCTTGCCCACGTGGAGATGCTCTTCTCGCCCGCCCTGTTCGTGATCGGCGGCGGGGTGAGCCGCAAGGCGGAGAAGTTCCTGCCGCTGATCGAGGGGATCAGGGCCGAGATCGTGCCGGCGCGGCTGCAGAACGACGCGGGGATCGTGGGGGCCGCCATGGCCGCGCGGCCCTCCGCCGCCGGCTCCACCGGAGCCGCCCAGGCCGCGCCCGCTACCGGCGCGCCGCCTGCCGCGGGCGGCTCCCCGGCCGGGAACGGTCCGGGGCCCGCGGCGCGGACCCGTCCGGCCCCGGGGCCGACGCCCGCGGACCGGGCCCCGAGCGCCGCTGTCGACTCACCGGTCGGCTGGCCCGACGGCCGGCGATGAGCAGCGCCTTACGGACCAGCACCAGCAGCCCGCAGACCAGCGTGCCCCCGTAGAGCCACCCGGCGTTCAGGGCCAGGACGGTGAAGACGCCGATCAGCAGCCCGGTGAGGCCCGCGGGACCGTGCTGCACCGGCAGCGTGCCGACGGCGAACGCGATCGGCAGCGCGACCGGCGCCGCGACCAGGTCCAGGGGCCGCACCCACGCCCCGGCCGCCACGCTGACCAGCAGGAAGAACACCCCGTACGCGGTCTGTGTGCCGCCGAACAGCCAGCGGTCCAGGAACCCGAAGGCCAGCAGCGCGGCGGTGGCCAGCAGCCCGCAGCCGAGGCCGGTCAGCTTGGCGGCCGGCATCCGGCGGAGCAGCCCGGCCACCGGGGCGGGCGCCGGGGGACGCCGCGGGCCCGCCCGGTAGACGGCCGCGACCTCCTCGCCCTCGGTGGGCGGCCCGGCGGCCGGCCGCGGCATCCACTCGCCCGCCCGCACGGCCGACGCCCGGAACTCCGCCGGCGTGGGGGCGTAGCCGCGGGCCGTGACCTCGGTGCCGGCCGGTACCGACGCATAGCCCGACGCCCGCATCGCGGACAGGAAGGCGTCGTCGGGATCGGGTCCCACGGCCTCCGCGGGGCGTGGGAGCCGGGCGTCCCGCCCCGGGTCCGGGCCGCCGTCGTGCGGCCGACCGCACGGGGCCGTGCGCGCTTCGCGTTCCTCCGTGTATTGCTCCACGTCTTGCTCCACTCGGCAACGGTAGGCCGCTAAGTGGGATTAATCGGTCATGGGACACGCGCTTTGACCTCCCTTGGGGGCACTGTTAGGCGGCCCGGCGCACGCCACCGGGGCACGCGGCGCGGCGGGCGCCCTCCCCGGCGCCGCGTGCGGTCCGCCCGGCCCGGCGGGGCCCGCCCAGTAGACTGGTGGATCGGCCCTCCTCGGCCAGGCCCGGTCCCACCGGCCGGATCCGGGAAGCGGCCCGCCCTTCGCCCACCTCCAGCTCCGGGAAGTCGCCACCGTGTCGCTCACGATCGGAATCGTCGGTCTGCCCAATGTCGGCAAGTCGACCCTGTTCAACGCCCTGACCAAGAACGACGTGCTGGCGGCCAACTACCCGTTCGCCACCATCGAGCCGAACGTCGGCGTGGTCGGCGTCCCCGATGCCCGCCTCACCAAGCTCGCCGAGATCTTCGGCTCCGCGCGGGTGCTGCCCGCCACCGTCGACTTCGTCGACATCGCCGGCATCGTCCGGGGCGCCTCCGAGGGCGAGGGCCTGGGCAACAAGTTCCTCGCCAACATCCGCGAGTCCGACGCGATCTGCCAGGTCATCCGCGCCTTCAAGGACGAGAACGTCGTCCACGTCGACGGCAAGGTCTCGCCCAAGAGCGACATCGAGACCATCAACACCGAGCTGATCCTCGCCGACCTCCAGACCATCGAGAAGGTGCTGCCGCGCCTCCAGAAGGAGTCGCGGATCAAGAAGGACGTGGCCCCCAAGGTCAAGGCCGTCGAGGAGGTCAAGGCCATCCTGGAGGAGGGCCGCACCCTCTTCGCCGCCGGCTACGTCCAGGGCACGGAGAAGACCGAGCTGCTGCACGACCTGCACCTCCTCACCACCAAGCCCTTCCTCTACGTCTTCAACGTCGACGAGGAAGAGCTCACCGACGAGGACTTCAAGAACGAGCAGCGGGCCCTGGTCGCCCCCGCCGAGGCGATCTTCCTCAACGCCAAGCTGGAGGCCGACCTCGCCGAGCTGGACGACGAGGAGGCCCTGGAACTCCTGCAGTCCGTCGGCCAGGAGGAGCCCGGCCTGGCCACCCTCGCCCGCGTCGGCTTCGACACCCTGGGGCTGCAGACGTACCTGACCGCCGGTCCCAAGGAGAGCCGCGCCTGGACGATCAAGAAGGGCGCCACCGCCCCCGAGGCCGCCGGAGTCATCCACACCGACTTCCAGAAGGGCTTCATCAAGGCCGAGGTCGTCTCCTTCGCCGACCTGGTCGAGACCGGCTCCGTCGCCGAAGCCCGCTCCGCCGGCAAGGCCCGCATGGAGGGCAAGGAATACATCATGCAGGACGGGGACGTGGTGGAGTTCCGCTTCAATGTGTGAGCGGATGAAATAACACCACGTTGGCGACCTGGCAAACATGCAGGTAAAACGGGGTCGACTCTTCAAGGAGTCGACCCCCTGCTGTTTCCCGTGCTGGGATGGTGCTGGGTTTCATGACGGATCGTCACTTATTGACTTCGCTTGAGGTGGCCGTGAGTGGTACGTTATTCAGTACCACTCGAGGTAGGGGGTCAGTTCATGTCGATAACTGCGAGCGAAGCCCGCAAGGCTCTCTTTCCACTGATCAAGAAGGTCAATGACGATCACGAGGCCATCGAGATTGTCTCCAAGCACGGCAATGCTGTGCTCGTCTCGGCCGAGGATTACGCGGCACTGCGCGAGGGCTCGTACCTGCTGCGTTCCCCTGCGAACGCGCGGCGACTGCTCAAGGCGTACGAGAACGCCCTGGGCGACATCAACGTCTCGGAGCGCGAGCTGATCGATCCGGATGCTACGGATCCTGCTGAGGGTGCTGCGTGAGGCTTGTCTTCGAGGATCAGGGCTGGGAGGACTACACGTCCTGGCTCAAGAACGACCGCAAGATGCTCGCTCGGATCAACAAGCTCATCGAGGACGTCAAGCGCGATCCCTTCACGGGGATCGGCAAGCCCGAGCCACTCAAGTACCACTTGCCTGGGGCATGGTCGAGGCGGATCGACGACGAACACCGCCTCGTATACCTGGTCACGGACAAAGAGATCGTGATCCTCGCGGCGCGCTATCACTACTGACCGCGGGGCCATCCGTGCTGGGTTGCCGCTCTCGTGCCGGATTGATGCTGGGGGCGATCGAGGGGGAGGTTTCCGGAGGGGAAGGTCGGGATCCGAGGGCAGTGCTCTGGGTTTCCTCGCCTTAAGCGCTGACCCACCGCGCCATACCTTCAAAGGCGTCGAGCGTGCGACTGTGCCCCGGACCGAACCAGGTGCTGCAGTCCTGACCGAGACGGTCGTACAGTTCGGCGGCTCCGCGCACGTCACCGCTATGCCCGGTGAGGTCGGCAAGTTCCATGCGCGCTGTGATGACCAGAGCATGGTCTTGGCCGTGCTTCCAGATAAGCCGCCGTACGGTGAGTTCGGCAGCGCTGAGTTGATCCGCAAAGCCGTTGCCGGACGCGTCCGAGCCCGGTGCGGGGCCGTGAGCACGTTGCTCTGCTCCGGAAGCGTCGAGGTCCTGTTCGATCTCCTTGATCGCATGGACGACCGCGCGCGCGTTGCGGGGCCGGTGCTGGGGATCCTTGGCGAGTAGTGTCATGATCAGTTTTTCGAGTGTCGGTGGCACTCCTGCCACCCGCGCTCGCGGCGGCGTGGGCGCCTTGTTCTGGTGGGCTTGGGTGAGAGCGACGGGATCGGCGCGGGTGTCGCCGAATGGTGGCCATCCAGTGACCATTTCGTACATCACGCAGCCGAGTGAGTACAGGTCGCTGCGTTCGTCGCCAGGCTCGGCGCGGCACCGCTCGGGTGACATGTACAGCGGTGTGCCAGCCGCGCTGCGTGTCTCGGTAGCGTCGACGAAACGGGACAGACCGAAGTCGACGAGGCGTACGTCGCTGTCGGCCTCCCGCACGAGCACATTGCCGGGTTTGATGTCACGGTGGACGACGCTCTGGTCGTGAGCGGCGGCGAGGCCCTGGGCAATCTGACCGCTCCAACGACAGGTACGTGCCAGTGGTAGGGGGGTGATGCCCACATGGGCGTTCAGCGGCTCACCGTCCACGTATTCCATGACGAGGAATGGCGTCTCGTTGTCCATGTCACAGTCGTAAATGCTGGCGACATACGGGCTGTCGACCTTGGCAGCGATCAGGCTCTCGCGCGCGAACCGCTCACGTATTTGCCGGACCCGCTCCGGATCCGGCCGCGGCCCCGCCAGCCTGTCTAAGGCGAGGAATTTCAGAGCTACTTCGCGGCCGAGCATCGCGTCGCGGGCACGCCAAACGTCTCCGAATCCGCCGCTACCCATGTGGTCGACCAGTTCGAAGCGGCCGCCCAGACCGACGAAGCGGCGGCCGTCGCGGGGACCCATCATCATTCGTTCTCCCTGTTGTCGCTGCTTGCGTCCCGAGTGCCTCCTTCGAGCACACCCGCCTCGCGCCGCCACGCCTGGTTCGCCCAGGTTGCCAGTTGGGGAGCAACATCGAGGTTCTCATGCCATGTAGTGAAGAACGTGACGCGTTGGGTCAACGCCTGGTTCAGGACGGCGGCGGCGGTCTGGGCACTGTCTCGGCCTTCACGGCTGAGTTCCTGCTTGCGTGCCGGGACTCGCCGCCACTCGGCGATCGTCAGAATGACGGCAGCGGTTGCGAGTGTGGCGGCGATGACCCGCGGTACGCCTTGTGGAAGGAGGAACGCCGTGATCACGCCCACCACGGTCGTCACGGCAGCGGCGAGGAACCGGAACCGATTGAGCCGGACGGATTCGACCTTCTGATGGGTGCGCTCCTCTATCAGCTCCCGCACTTCGTCGACCAGTTGCTGTTCTGGGACGGGCGCGGTCGGGTCTGCGGGAAGCGGGCGATTCCACTCACCCCAGCTGACGTCGATCTGCCGGGGGAGTAGTGACCGGGAGCGTTGCACGTAGGCTTCGGACGAGTTCAGCACGTGGGGCCACACTGCACGGAGTGCCAACAAGCGTGCCTCCTCTCCAAGATGCACGGCTTCCGGCATGAAGACAGCGTTCACCAGCAGTGTCCGGAGGTTCACCGGCTTTGCGGCGTTCCGCTGTGCCGTGTGCTCCTGGCGTGCTGTCTTCTCGTCACCACTGTGCTCGACGACGAGTTCGAGATAGCGGATGCGTGACGCGAGCTGTGCCTCGTCGGTGTCATGTCGGTCGATGAGCGCGTCGAGAGCGCTGTCGACGTGTCCTGCCGGACCGTCGTCTAGGTCACCGGGGAAGGCGCGGCGCAGATGGGCGAGCGTGGCCTTCGGGACGGTCGCCCACTCCCAGCCGCTGCGCAGGCCATCCCAACCGTCGGTGCACAAGCTGCCTAGTTCCTGGTATCGCTGTGTTGGCAGGGCCTTCCCCAAGTCACCCATGTGACGGGCGACTTGAGTCTCAAGTGTGGTCGCCTGCGCCAGCTCAAGACGGCTGAGCCACTGCCGCATTGCCTGCCGGGTGTATGCATGTGCTTGTGCCCCCAGCTCGTTGCAAGCGACGGCGTCGAGTACGACGTGGAAGTCCTCGTCCAAGGCGTAGGGGTCGAGTGACTGCAGATAGCGGTCCATCCAGCGGGCGGCTTCGTCCAATTCGCCCAGGCGTGTACAGGTCAAGGTGAAGAAGAGGTTGGCACGGGCCTGGTCGATCGAGTACGCCTGAGCCCGGGCACGGTGCATCTGTGGTTCTTTGTCGAGATGGCGGGCCGCGAGAGCTACCACCGCCGGGCCGAGCCAGAATCCACGGTCCATGAGCATGCGTTCCTGGGCGCAGGCGGCTACCAGGTCTTTGTCCACCATGCCCTTCTCCAGAGCGTCCTTCGTCAGCGCGTGGACGAGTCCGTGAGCCAGGGCGCGTGTTTGTCGGCGCTGTTCGAACCGTGCGTGCCACTCAGTCGTCAGCCGGGCCAACTCTGCCTCAGCACGCGCCCGGACCTGATCTCTGGTGTACTGATCCGTGAACTCAACTAACTTATGCTCAAGCTGACGTACGGAACCTTCGACCCGGTCGATGGTGTGCGAGACGTCACCGAGTTCAGAGGCCATGGTCCGCAGCTCGCCTCGTAGCGCTGTGACATTGCCCTGCACTGCTTCGACCCGCGTTCCCAGGGCGTCGACATCTCCGTCCAGCCGGCGTAACGCTCCCGCGACTTCATTGAGAGGCGCCTCCGTGTCCCCGTACTCTTCCACGTCGTCCCCCGGAATTGGATGATGCCTCCGTCGACGAGGCTCCTCACTCGGCATCGCATAAGACTCGCGTCTGTCTTGCTCATTATGCGTACGCCTGCGCCACTGGGCTTATGAACGGTTAATCTGGGCGGGCTGTCGGCGCGGATCCGTACCGCAGGGGCAGCCGCGGCACCCGTCAAGGAGCCACCGGCACAGGAGGAGTCGCAGACATCGTGGATCAGGTGCACCAGCCCGTACGTGATCTCTTCTTTGGGCGTGATGACGCCGAACATGACTTCGCCGATGGCCTGCTGAGGCAAGGCTTCCAGCGGACGCTCGCCTATGAAGCGGCACTCCACGGGCGTAAGTCGCTGGTCATTGGCAGAAAGGGTTCGGGTAAGAGTGCCATCTGCGCTCAACTCGCCCACGGGGGCATGTATCCCGGTCCGACGGCCGAGATCATGCCGGACAGCGCTGCGGGCGATGAGATCCGCCGGTTCGATCTTCAGGGCATCACGTCGGACACCGCCAAGTCGCTGATCTGGCGCTATCTGTTCGCTGTACAGGTCGCCCGGTATGTCGTCGACCATGCGCGCGCCCGGCACAGCCGGTCGTTACGGCAACCCGCGCCGGTCCGCGCGCTGCGCGAATTTCTGCGGATCAACGGCGAGGAGCACGAGGCACGCCTCACGGACAGGCTCAGGCGTGGCACGAGTCGCCTGCAGTCGGCGACACTGTCCCTGAAGATGTTCGGGATCGAGGCCAGTGTGGCGACTGGCGACGGCACAGCCGGGCTCGGCTCCGAGGGCGCCCGCGCGATGCACCAACTCGACGCGCTCGAGGCCGGCGTCCTAGCGGCTCAAAGAGTGTTGGACTGTGCCACTGACGGGCACCCGCCTCTGCTCATTCTTGTCGACCAGCTGGAACTGGTGTGGGAGGCGGACCCCGACAGCCATGCCCTGGTCACTGGGCTGCTTCTGGCTTCCAAGCACCTCGCAAGGACCTATGCCACGTCGGCTCGCTGCGTGCTGTTCATCCGCTCCGACATCTACGACACCCTCAACTTCGCGGACGGTGACAAGTTCCGCAGTGAGGAGATGCAGATCACCTGGACCCCGGAGGCCCTGCGTCGCTTGGCACTCGCCCGAGCCTCTGTTTCCTTGAGGCGACAGCTCAGCCATGAGCAGTTGTGGGGCGATGTCTTCCCCAGCTCCGTCTGCGGCGAGCCGACGGCTGACTATCTTGAACGTCACTGCCTGCCTCGCCCGCGCGACGCCATCCAATTCCTCACCCTCTGCCGTGACGTCGCATGGGAACGGGGGCACAGCACGGTGCGCGAGTCCGATGTGCTGGCTGCGACCAAGCGCTTCTCGCAGTGGAAGCTGGAGGATCTTGCCAGGGAATACAACGTCGGATTTCCGTTTCTGCGCCAAGTCTTCGCCTTGTTCGAGAACGGCGAACCTCGTGTCTCCCGGGAGGAGTTCGGCGAGCGCTTTTCGGCCATCCACACAAACTTGCACGAGGCGCACTCCGCCTACACGGAACACCTCACCGCACAAGCCATGGTGGCGGCCCTCTTCGCCGTCGGTTTCCTCGGTGTGCGGCGGGGCGACAGCGTCGCGTATGCGGGTTCAACATCGCTGCCCGTCCAACTCTACGAGGACGATCTCCACGTCCATCCCTGTTTCCGCCAAGCACTGAACTGCAGGGAGGGCACTACGGCAAGATCGACGGCGGCGGACCTAGCCCTGCAGACCCCGCTGCCGAGCGGCACGCACACCAGCTTTCTGCGTAACATCGCCGTGACGGACGCAGGGTTCACCGTTGATCGCGATGTGCGCCTCCTTGAGGAGGTAGATCGCGTGATGCAGCGTCTACTCCGCCACCTTGGGCGATCGGGACTGCCGGTCGATGTACGCGAGGAAACGAGACTCGCTCTGTCGGCACTGCGCGGGCAGGACCATGCCCTCGCAGGGGAGGGCGCAGGTGTCGAGGCGCGGGTGCGCTCCGGCATCACCCTCCTGGAGACACTCGCCGGCCATCTCGCCCACGAGGGTTATGGCAGCGAGGCTGTCACTCTGCGCTTGGCCGACGAGGCGCGCAGGCTTGAGCGGGTGCTGGGTGGGGCGGCCGGCGGTGGAGACTCTGACTCCTCTGGGTGACGCAGTACGCCGGAAGGCGGTCCGGGCGTCACGGTCCGTCTCAACGAGGCTTGGACGAGCGAAGCCGGCTTGGGGTGAGGGGCCACGGCTACACAAGCCTCGTTGTGGCGCCAAGGGGCGTCTGCGTCCGCTGGTGCTGGGATGGATCTCCCGTGCTGGGATTGTGCTGGGATGACCCCGTCCAAAACGGCGTTTCCGCAGGTGGGAGCTCTGCGCAAAATGTTCCGGTTCAACGTGTAGCGGCTGACTTATCACCCCGTCGCTGATCTGGCAAATGTGCAGGTCAGAGAGGGTCCGGCTCTTCGGGGTCGGCCCTTAGTTTTTTCCCGTGCTGGGATGGTGCTGGGATAGCTGACCCCTCGTCACCTGTCCTCGCCCCTGCTCATCCCTACCGTGCTGGGATCGCGCTGGGATGGGATGAGGGTGCCCGTGCTGGGATTTGTGCGAGCAGGGCGCTGACCAAGCTGTGAAGGTAGTGCGGACGTGGCACTTTTCCTACTCGTTTGACACAATCGGGGGCATGGCTGAGACGACGTACAGCATCGGGGAAGGCCCGGCTACGCGGGTGAGTCTGTCGCTGCCGGAGGGGACTGCGGAGGCGATCCGGGCGCGGGTGGGCAAGCGGGAGTTCTCCGCATTCATCGCCGAGGCGGTCGAGCGTGAGCTGCGCGGGCAGGTCCTGGACGAGTACCTGGCGGACTACGAGAGCCGCAAGGGGCCGGTCTCCGAGCCGGCTCGTCAGCGGGCGCGGCAGGTCTTCGACGAGGTGTTCGCCGAGGAGGCCGAGTGGCCCGCCGCAGGTTGAGTCACGAGGGGACGCTGGTCCTCGACAGCGAGGGGTTCTCGAAGCTACTCGCCGACGACGAGCAGGTGGTGGCTCTGATCGCTGAGGCGCGCTCGCGCGGCATGGAGGTCGTGATCAGTGCGCTCACCATCATCGAAGCCGTCCACGCCCGTACGAACAAGTCCCACCTGAACTGGGTGCTTTCCGGGCTGCGAGTCGTCCCCGTCGGTGACGAGGAGGCGAGGGCTGCCTCGAAGTTGCTGATGAATGCCAGGTTGGACGGACACAAGTACGCGATCGATGCGGCCGTCGCCGAGGCCGCACTGCGACAGCACCGCCCCGTGGTCATGCTGACTTCCGATATTGACGACATGGCCAAGCTGTGCGGCGAGCGGGTCCGGCTCGTGGCGGTGTGATTTCCCCTGGTCCGGCTTCTGCCTTTCGACGGTTGATCAGTGAGTGGCGGTGGAGCTACCAGTATTCGGCGGACCACCAGCTTCGGTATCCGGCGATCCGCCGCTATGTTGCCGCTCCTCCGCCTGGTGAAATTCCGTAGGTCGCGGGCGGAGCCAAGGCTCAATAGGAGCGGGGCCCGTAGGGGCTCCAGTGACCGAGGAAGGGCTTGCGGTCGTCGCCGCTTGGCTTCGGCGGCGTGGGCAGTTTCAGCGCTGATACCGATTCGGTGAGGTTTTGGAGGTGCGCGTCCGCGAACGCGAGCCACGCCTCGATCTCGGTCCGCTCCTGCCCGGGCGGGAGTGATGTGGTGTGGTCGCGTACTGCTGTGATGTATTCGGTCAGGCGGCCGTCGGAGTGACGGCGCTCTCTGGAAGCGGTGCATAGACGGGCCGCCCGGACACGAAGTCTCGAGGGCGCAGCGCCCAGCCATCCGCTGCCAGAAGCCGGTTCAGCTCATCGACGCGCCTGGCCGCCTCGTCGGCGTCGGGGCGTACCTCGGGATGTACCAGCCGTGCGAGGAATGCCAGCAGCACCTCGTCCGGGCCATCGAGAAGCCCAAACCGCGGGTCCTCGAAGACCCAATCGTCCTCGCAGTCGTAGTTGTTGAACCGGTGCTGGATGATGTCGGTGCGGGCGGTCGGGTGGCGCGAGTCGGTTGATGGGAGGGCGTCCAGGTCGTACAGGCCGCCCAGGAAGGCGACTTCGTCCAGGCGTCCCACCAGCCGCCCTCCGTAGCGCGTAGCAAGTCGAAGACATCGCGCCGTGTCACCGCTGTGATCCTTGCTGAGTCGTCCTGGCCAGGGTGCGTCATGACAACAGAATGGCGTGCCAGTGATGCGCCTGCCGAGCCTTCGCGGCGGTCGCGGGGCCGCGCGAACGAGCCCTGACGCCGGCGGTCGGCGACCGGACCGGAGCCGAAGGACTGCACCGCTTCTTCGATGAACTGCGCACCAGCTGGAGCCGCAAACTGCACCAGATGCGCGCGCTGTACGTACTCACGTTCGAGGTGGTGCTTCCTGCACCGTTCCTGCGTGACCAGATGGCCGTCCTCCATCGCGACCTGCGCCGCAGGATTGAGAGCGGGACCGCGGAGGGGCGACCGGTGTCGATGTGCCCGCGACCGCGATGCTGATCGTCGGCGCGTTGCGCGGTGCCGTCCATCAATCGCTGCTGGACCCCGAGGCCGTCCCCATCGCCGCCGCGTTGGCCAACCTCATGCGTCTCGCCGACGCACTACTTGCGCAGTCCGTCGGATCTCAGTTCGTGGGTCGACCAGGTTGTGTAGCGTTGGCGGCCCTGAGCCCACTTGTACTTTGCAGCGATTCCCGTGCTGGGACGGTGCTGGGATCCGCCTGCATTTCCGCAGGTCAGAGCCTTGTGGTGGAATCCCGCTGCAACGTCTGAGCGGATGGCATGGCACCACGTTGTCGGCGTGGCGAACATGCTGGTGAGAAGGGGTTGGGCTCCTGGGAGCCCAACCCCTTCTTCGATCCCGCGCTGGATCGGTACCGGATGTTCTGACCTGGCGTCAGGATGGTTCAGGCGTCGTAGACAGTGGAGCCGATCTCGATGCGCTGACTCCCAGGGTGACCGGTCTGCTCCCGGTAGACGGTGATGTGGTCGAGGGAGAGACCGAGGGGTCCGCCCAAGTGTGCGGACTGTGGACGTAGGTCAAGAGGGTGGGCTCCGGCGCGAGGGCCAGGGATGCGGCGCGGTGTAGCGCGTGGTCTCCGCGTCGCAACAACGGTGCAGGTTGTAGTGGAGCTGACTCTCTGCGTCGAGGTACGGCCAGGGAAGCGAATCGGTGTGTATGCGTGTCCTCGTTGCGCCGCGTTGGGTTTCTTCGAGGTCAACGAGCGAGGTCGGGTTCCTGCCGACGTTCGCGAGCATGGGGTCATCTGAGTAGCGTGGAAGCGCCTCATGAGGCATGGGGGCTCTTCTCGTGCAGTGAACAGGACCAGGAGCAGGGTGAAGGAGACCATGAGCGGCCTCACCGAGGCGAACCTCAAGATGTTGGCTGGTGCCCGTTCCTTCGAGCGCGGGCGCGGGTATCTGGATGCGGTGTCCGGGGTCGAGGTCGGTGAGGGATGGGTCACCGCGAGCGTCCACGGCACGGAGCGGTATGAGGTGGAGCTGTTCCTGGACGGGCCCGGCGGGCTGTCCGGCGAGTGCGACTGCCCGTATGGCCGGGAGGGCAATTTCTGCAAGCACCTGGTCGCTCTCGGCCTGACGGTGCTCGCCCGGCCGGAGAGCCTGCCGCGGCAGCGGAAGGCGGCGCGGGACCGGGCACTGGACCTCGACACATGGCTGTGTGCCCTGTCGAAGGACGAGTTGCTCGCTCTGGTGCGGGAACAGGTCGGCGAGGACCGGCGGTTGCGGCGCCGCCTGGAGCTGCGTGCCGCGAGCGCCCGCGGGGATATCGCCTCGGTCCGGGCCCGCATCCGGGAACTGCTCGACATCGGTCCGTTCGCACAGTACGGGTACGTCGAGTACGCCGATGCCCGCGCCTATGCGGACCAGGCCGGGCAGGCGGTGTCGGCGATCGGCGGGCTCACCGGCTCCGGACGGGCAGCCGACGCGATCATCCTGGTGCGGGAGGCGATGAAGCTGCTGGCCGGGGCGGTGGAGAGCGTCGACGACTCCGACGGGTGGCTCGGCGAGGTGGGCGCCGGCCTCGCCGACGCCCACCTCGCCGCGTGCCGTGCGGCGCGCCCCGATCCGGAGGAGCTCGCGCGCTGGCTGATCGGCCATGCGCTCGGCGAGTCGGACGACGGTCTCACCGACATCGATCCGCTCGACTACGCGGACGTGCTCGGCACGGAGGGGCTGGTCGTCCTGCGGAAGTTGGCGGTCCAGGCGTGGCAGGGCAACCGCCGTGGCTGGGCGGAGAAGTATCTGATGGAGCGTCTGGCCAAGGCGGGAGGCGACGTCGACGCAGTGATCGCCGTCTATGCGGCCGACCTCGCGCCGAACGGGCACACGCATCTGGTCATCGCTCGCGAGCTGGACACCGCCCGGCGCCCCGCCGAGGCCCTGTGCTGGGCGGAGCGCGGCATCCGGGAGGCCAGGGACCTCGCCGCGGTCGACACCGCCCTCGTCGACCATCTCTGCGACCGTTACACACAGGCGGAGCGGCTCGCCGAGGCCGTCGCCCTGCGTCGCGATCACTTCTGCGCCCGCCGCACCCTGCTCACGTACCAGCAGCTGCGTGCCGCCGCCCGGGCCGCGGACTGCTGGCCGGCCGAGCGCGAGGGCGCGCTGGCCCTCCTGCGTGCCGACGCGGAGCAGCGGCAACCGGGCCGGTGTGGTGGTCCTGCCCTGGTCGACGCCCTGCTCGACGACAAGGACGTCGACGCCGCCTGGCAGGCCGCCACCGAGACCGGTGCCGATGACCGACAGTGGCTCACCCTCGCCGACCACGCCCGAGCCACCCGCCCCACCGACGCGCTCGGCGTCTACCTACGCCTGGTAGAGCCGCTGACCGCACAGACCGGCAACGCGATCTACGAACAGCTCGTCAGCCTGCTCCTGAGCATCCGGGACTGCCACCGCCGCCTGGAATCGCCGGAGGAGTTCACCGGATACGTCACCGCCCTGCGTACCGCCCAGAAACGCAAGCGGAACCTGATGCGCCTGATGGACGAGCACCATCTGTGAACCGGGCGACGCCGCGGAGGCCCCCGCGCCATACTTCCCCGCCGCCGGATTTCGCTCCGTGAGCGGCATGGCAGCGGCCATCGCCGACCGCTGGACACGTGCTGGATCGGACCGGGAAGGGTGAGTGGGGCGGGACGCCGGGGCGTCCCGCCCCTTCCGTTTCCGTTGGTCCGGTGGGGGCCGCTAGGGCTGTCCGATGGGTCGTGGCCGGGTCCGTGGCGTCTGGTACGGCACCTCGCCGCGTTGCCGAAACGCCCCAATAACTCCGCTATCGAGCCGCTCCGGCACCTTGCGATGCACCGCACCAGACGCCACGGCCTTGCCGACCCTGACCCATCGGACAGGCGCTAGTGCCCGAACACCTCGAAGAGGACCGCGGGGCGGCCGTGGTGGCGGGCGGCGGCCCTGGCGAAGGAGCGGTCGAGGAAGTCGCGGGCGTAGGCGTGCGGGTCCTGGTCGGGGGCGGTGAGCGCCTTGATGTAGGTGGTGTGGGCGGCCAGGGAGGCGACGGCGCGGGGGATGCCGGGGCCCACTTCGGCGGCGTGGGTGGGGCGCGGGGAGCCGGCCACGGCGGTCCAGCGGACGCCGGACCAGGGGGCGAGGCCCTGGGCGTCGGTGAGTTCGGGGAAGATCCAGCGGTTGCCGGCGTCGGCCGGGGCGTCCAGGACGGCGCGGCCCACCACCCGGTGGTCGGGGGTGTTCCACTGCGTGCCGAACCAGGTGTCGCGGTGGTTGAGGGTGATCAGCAGCTCGGGGCGGTGTCGGCGGACCGCGGCGGCCAGGTCGCGGCGGAGCGCCGTGCCGGCCTCGATCACGCCGTCCCGGTGGCCGTCGAGGAACTCGACGGTGTGCGCGCCGACATGGGCCGCGGCGGCGCGCTGCTCGGCCTCGCGGACCGCAGCGCACGCGGGCGGCGCCAGGCCGTCGATGCCGGCCTCGCCGCGGGTGACCAGGAGGTAGCGGATCTCCCGGCCGGCGTCGGCCCATTCGGCGATGGCGGCCGCCGCACCGTATTCGAGGTCGTCGGGGTGGGCGACGACGGCCAGTGCCCGCTGCCAGTCGTCGGGCATCGGCCGGAGGGAGCTGACGGCGGCGTTCTCGGTCGGCATCGCGGCCCCTTTCTGGTCGGTGACGATGGTGGCACGGCCGGTCACGGACAGACAGCCACGGACCGTGGTGGAACGGGTGTTTCGGTGCGGATGGGGTGGGCACATGAGGCGGCGTTGAGCTGCATTCATTGCCGGTAGTGAAGATTTGGCCAGAGCTTGCGGTCGGCGACGCGCGGTTGCCACGCTGTCGCTGACTGTCAAGCTGTTGGGAGGGGCCTGTGCCTTTCGGTGAGCAGCCCGCGTACCTCCGCGTCGCCGGTGACCTGCGTCAGAAGATCGTCGACGGGGTGCTGGCCCCGCACACCCGGCTCCCTTCCCAGGCCCGCATCCGTGAGGAGTACGGCGTCTCGGACACCGTCGCGCTGGAGGCGCGCAAGGTTCTGATGGCCGAGGGTCTGGTGGAGGGCCGGTCCGGGTCCGGGACGTATGTGCGGGAGCATCCGGTGCCGCGCCGGATCGCCCGCGGCGGCTACCACACCCTGGGGTGCACGCCGTTCCGCCAGGAGCAGACGGACGAGCGGGTGCGGGGCACCTGGGAGTCCAACAGTGAGCAGGAGGCGGCCGGTTCGGCGGTGGCGGCCCGGTTGCGGATCCCGGTGGGCGCCCGTGTGATGCGCACGCGGTACGTGTTCCGCGCGGAGGGGGAGCCGTCGATGCTCTCCACCTCCTGGGAGCCGCTGGAGATCACGGGGCGCACGCCGGTGATGCTGCCCGAGGAGGGCCCGCTGGCGGGGCGCGGGGTGGTCGAGCGGATGGCGGCCATCGACGTGGTGGTGGACAACGTCGTCGAGGAGGTCGGGGCGCGGCCGGGCCTGGCCGAGGAGGCGATGGCGCTGGGCGGGGTGCCGGGCCATGCGGTGCTGGTCATCTCGCGCACGTACTTCGCGGGCGGCCGGCCGGTCGAGACGGCGGACGTGATCGCGCTCGCGGCGCGCCATCGGGTGGCCTACCACCTGCCGGTGAAGTGACCGGTCGGTCGCCCGGCCGCCGGTGGGGCGGGGAAGGCGGCGGTCTTCGGGGGCGTTCCGGGGGCCGGTGAGCGCCCTGCGCACTCCCTGTGTTCGTCAAGTCGACGGCCGGTATGGGGATCCTGCGCTATCCGCAAAGTCTGTTGGGCATGACATTCGGCCGACTTTGCTGTCCGATTTGCGGGAGTTCGCTCCAGAAAGTCGTCCGGATATCGGTGTTGGAAACCTCACAGAGGCTCAACTCGGCGGGATTTTTTGGCCGGTGTGGGAACCGGATCTTCGGATTCGCTCATACGATGGCGAAGTTTGTGCACGGCACGGGGGAAGATCAGGAGACCAGCACGTGACCACGACGAAGACGACGAGTGCGGAGCAGGGCTCGCACTCGTCGAATTACCGTCGGTCCCTCGGGACCATCGCCCTGACCGCCACTGGTCTCGGGTCCATCATCGGTTCCGGCTGGCTGTTCGGGGCCGAGCGCGCCGCCGCCATCGCCGGTCCGGCCGCGATCATCGCCTGGGTCATCGGCGCGGTCGTCGCCCTGACCATCGCGCTGACCTACACCGAGCTCGGCTCGATGTTCCCCAAGGCGGGCGGCATGGTCCGCTACGGCCAGTACTCGCACGGCTCGCTCGCGGGCTATCTGGCGGCCTGGGCCAACTGGATCGCCATCGTCTCGGTGATCCCGGGCGAGGCCACCGCCTCGGTCCAGTACATGAGCTCCTGGGAGTTCGGCTGGGCGAAGGCGCTGTACGACGGCACGGAGCTCACCGGCTCCGGTGTCGCGGTGGCCAGCGTCCTGCTGATCTTCTACTTCTTCATGAACTGGTTCGCGGTCTCGCTGTTCGCCAAGACCAACACCGCGATCACGGTCTTCAAGGTCGTGGTGCCGATCCTCACCGCGGGCGCCCTGATCTTCGCGCACTTCGACACCAGCAACATCCAGCGCGCCGGCGGCTTCGCCCCCAACGGCTGGAGCGCGGTCTTCAGCTGTGTGGCGCTCTCCGGCATCGTCTGGGCCTACAACGGCTTCCAGTCGCCGCTCAACCTCGCCGGTGAGGCGCGCAACCCGGGCCGTTCGCTGCCCAAGGCCGTCGCCTTCTCGATCGTCATCGCGCTGGTCATCTACCTCGCGCTGCAGGTCGCCTTCCTCTTCGCGGTGCCCGCCGCCGACCTGAGCAAGGGCTGGGGCGGTCTGTCCTACCACTCGCCGCTCGCCGAGCTGGGCCTCGCCTGGGGTCTGAACTGGCTGGCGCTGCTGCTGTACGCGGACGCGTTCGTCTCGCCGTCCGGCACGGGCATGATCTACGCCGCCACCACCTCGCGCATGATCCAGGGTGTCCAGGAGAACGGTCACCTGCCGGGCGTCTTCGGCAAGGTGGACGCCAAGACCGGCATTCCGCGCCCGGCGCTGGTGCTCAACCTCGTCGTCGCGTTCATGTTCCTCGCGGTCTTCCGCGGCTGGGGTTCGCTCGCCGAGATCGTCTCGGTCGCGACCGTCATCTCGTACATCACCGGGCCGGTCGCGGTGATGGGTCTGCGGCGGCTGGCGCCGCAGATGAAGCGGCCGGTGAAGCTGCGCGCCATGCCGGTCATCGCGCCGATCGCGATGATCTTCGGTTCGCTGGTCCTGTACTGGGGTAAGTGGCCGCTCACCGGCAAGGTCATCTTCATCATGGCCATCGGCCTGCCGGTCTGGGCGTGGTACGAGATCGTCCGGCCGTGGAGGCAGGGCCGCAGCCCGCTGCGGGAGCTGCTGCCGCACCTGAAGGCGGGCGCCTGGATGGTGGTCTACCTGGTGGTCATGGCGGCCGTCTCCTACCTGGGCGGCAAGGAGTTCGGCGGCAAGGGCTACCTGCCGCCGGGCCTCGACCTCGCGGTGGTCGCGGTGATCGCGCTCGCCTTCTACTACTGGGGCGTGCGCAGCGCCTGGCGCAACCCCTCGCTGGTCGCCGTCGAGGCCGAACTGGCCGCGGAGGAGAGCGCCGGGGAGGCCGAGGGCGACAAGGCCCCGACCACCGCCTGAGCGGCCGTTCGCGGCGCGCTTTCTTCCCTCAGCGCACAAACCTTCACCGGCCACTCGCGGGCCGCCCCTGGTGCACCCAGGGCCCGCGAGTGGCCGGTTCGGTTTCTCTTTGTGTAAATCCATAACCGGTGCGTGAAGGTCGGGCGTAGGCTCGGGCATATGCGGATTGCGATTTCGGCATCAGCACAGGAGGGGCGCGCCGCCGCGGCGCGCTGCGCGGCGGACGGAGGGGCGCAATGACCGATAACGAGACCGCGCTGCCCTGGCTCGTCATCCGCCAGGACGAAGGCGGTAACCGCTATCGCGTCGGCCGCTATGCCACCCGAGCGGAGGCGGAGCGGGTCGCCGAGCGCCTGGACACCCGTGGCAATCAGCGGCTCTACGTGGTCGAGCGGGTCGGGCAGGGGGCCTCGTAAGGAGTGGCATGAGGGGAGCGGAGCGGGGAGCGGGAGTCCGGCGGGGGACGTAGGCTGCCGCGCATGACGACGGTGCGCGTAGTGGTGGGCGGTGCGGTGTGTGAGCGGGGGCGGTTGCTGGCCGCCCGACGGAGCGCGCCGCCCGCGTTGGCCGGCCGCTGGGAGCTGCCCGGCGGCAAGGTGGAGGACGGCGAGACGCCGGAGCAGGCGCTGGTCCGCGAGCTGCGCGAGGAGCTGGGCGTGGACGTCGCCCCCGTGGAGCGGATCCCGGGTGAGTGGGTGCTGCGGCCCGGCTTCGTGCTCCAGGTGTGGACCGCCCGGCTGGTCTCCGGCCGGCCGGAGACGCTCCAGGACCACGACGAGCTGCGCTGGCTGCGGCCCGGCGAGGAGCGCGAGGTGGACTGGCTGGACCAGGACCGCCCGGCGGTCGCCGAGGTGATGCGCCGGCTGGGCTCCAGGCCCGCGGTCGGGATCCCGGGCGCCCGGCTGTAGCGGGCCGGGGCGCCGTCCGGTGTGCCTTCGTGGGCGCGGGCCGGTGGCGCTCGCGGTGGGCCGTCGGGCTCCGCCGTTCCGCGGGTGTGCGCGACACGGCGACACTTTGCCGGGATATGGGCCATTTGTGCCACAGTGCACGGTTGAAGGCGGTACTTGCCGCTCGATATCGGGTATGTCCTGATTGGCCCCGTTCGGCGTGGGTCGGGTACGACGGGGGACCCCTCGGCCTGGGAAGTGATCGGCGTGAGTGACAGCGCAGCGGCAGAGGCCCCGGATCCCGACCCCGCCGATGTCCGCAAGCGCGGCAGGATCTCCGGTGCACCGAGCGCGGAATGGAGCTTCCCCGCCGATCCCGGCGCGGTGCGCACCGCCCGCACCATGGTCCGTCAGGTGCTCGACGACTGGGGGCTGAACGGCGCCGCGGACGTCGCGGTGCTGCTGGTCAGCGAGCTGGTCACCAACTCCCTCCGCTATGCCAGCGGTCCCATCGGCGTGCGCATGGTGCTGCTCGGCGCCGGGGCGCTGCTCGTTGAGGTCTCCGATCCGCTGCCCGACCCGCCGCGGACCCGTAACGCCGCCCCCGACGACGAGGGGGGACGCGGACTCCAGCTGGTCGCGCACAGTTCGCGGCGCTGGGGCACCCGGCAGGGAAAGAGCGGCAAGACAGTGTGGTTCGAGCTGGCTGTGGCTGGTTAGGACTCATGAGGAGTCCTGATCGTTGCCATTTCATCGACATTTTGTAGATGGCCTGCGATCGAGACTGTGCTGTGATCGTGAAGACCGTGTTCCGGATAGCCGAGGTGCTGGAATACTCGGCAGGTCCGGTCCGGGCACGATGAGCTGGAGGGGACGGGGCTCGTGAGCGAGAAGTCATCTGGCGGGGTGGTACCTGCGCAGGACGGTGGCCGGGGCGGTGCGGTCGGTCCGGTGGACCCTGGCGAACGTCGCCATGCCCGCGAGCCGCAGGGCGCGCCCGTGTGGCAGAGCAGCCGGCCCGGATCGATCTACGACTACATCAAGGTCGCCTCGTTCTCGCTCGGGCCCGACGGGCACATCGACCAGTGGAGCGAGCGGGCCGAGCAGATGCTCGGCATCCCGGCCCGCCACGCCCTCGGCAAGGACCCCGTCGAGGCTTTCGTCCCCAGCGAGTTCCGGGAGACCGGGCGCCGCAAGGTGTGCGAGATCCTCGACGGCCGGGAGTGGACCGGTCTGGTGCCCTACCGCAGGGAAGCGGGCGGCGCGGCCGAAGGGCTCGCCGAGATCTATGTGATGCCGGCCGAGAACGAGGACGGCGAACGCGGCGCGGTCTGCCTGGTCGTCGACGTCCGGGCGCTCCGCGGCATCGAGACCGACCTCGCCGCCGCGCAGGCCGTTTTCGGTCAATCCCCCATGGGCTTCACCCTGTTCGGCACCGACCTGAAGCTGCTGCGGGTCAACGAGCGCTTCGCCACCGTCTTCGGCGGCCCGGCCGGCAAGTACCGCGGCGGCACACCGCACGACTTCCTGCCCCGCCCCGAGGCCGAGCGGATGACCGTCGCGCTGCGCCGGGTGCTGGAGACCGGCGAACCGGTCAGCGAGATGCAACTGGTCGGCCGCGTCCCCGGCGAGGAGGACCGCCGCCGCTGGTCGGTCTCGCTGTACCGGCTGCACGGCGCCAGCGGCCGTCCCATCGGCGTCGCCGCGCTCGCCTCCGACGTCACCGGCCGCCGCCGCGCCGAACGCGAGGCGGCCAACGCCCGCCGCAATCTCGCGCTGCTCAACGAGGCCGGTGCCCGGATAGGCAATTCGCTCGACCTGGAGACCACCGCCCGCACCCTGCTGGACGTCGCGGTACCGCAGTTCTGCGACCTGGCGTCGGTGGACCTCTACCAGGGGCTGCTGGCCGGCGACGAGGAGCAGCCGGGGATGAGCGACGGCAGCGCGGAGCTGCGCCGGGTCGCCTTCGCCAGCGCGGTCTCCGACGCCCCGCTCCCCGGCAAGACGCCGGAGGAGGACCCGGTCGCGGTCGGCGCGGTCCACCGCTACCCGTTCAACTCCCCGTGCGCGGCCGCCCTGCGGACCGCCCAGGCGCAGATCATCCCCGGCCGGGAGAGCGACGAGGGGCCGGAGCTGGGCGCGGTGGTGCACTCCACCCTCGCGGTGCCGATGGTCGCCCGGGACACCGTCGTCGGCCTGGTGCAGTTCTCCCGTACGAAGGGCAGCGAGCCGTTCGGCGAGCGGGACACCGCGCTGGCGGTGGAACTGGCCGCGCGGGCCGCGGTCTGCATCGACAACGCCCGCCTCTACCGCCGGGAGCACGAGCGGGCCCTGATACTGCAGCGCAGCCTGCTGCCGCCCGGCGACCCCGAGGCGGCCGGCCTCGACATCGCCTGCCGCTATCTGCCCGGCACCACCGCCACCGAGGTCGGCGGCGACTGGTTCGACGTCATCGAACTCCCCGGGCACCGCACCGCGTTGGTGGTCGGCGACGTCATGGGGCGGGGCCTGCGGGCCGCGGTCGCCATGGGCGAACTCCGCACCGCGGTGCGGACCTTGGCGCTGCTGGACCTGGAGCCGGCCGAGGTGCTCGGAGCGCTGGACGAGATCGCCCGGGGGCTGGGCGGCAGCGGGGACCGGGGGGCCGCGCGCAGCCGCTCGGGCGCCGCGTCCGGCGGGGCCGCCCAGGGCCGCTCGGCCCGGACCGCCGACCTCTCCGAGGTCTACCTCGCCACCTGCGTCTACGCCGTCTACGACCCGATCACCCGGGTGTGCACCTTCGCCAACGCCGGGCATCTGCCGCCGGTGCTGGTCGAGGAGGGCGAGGAGGCGCTGCTGTTGGACGTCCCGCCGGGGATGCCGCTGGGCGTCGGCGGGGAGCCGTTCGAGGAGATCGAGGTCGAGGTGCCGGACGGCGCGCTGCTCGCGCTGTACACCGACGGCCTGGTGGAGTCCCGGCACCATCCGCTGGACGAGGGGCTGCAGGCGTTCCGGCGGGCGCTGTCGGACTCCGGCCGGCCGCTGGAGGACGTCTGCGACCACGTCCTGAGCGCCCTGGACACCTCGCACGGCGAGGACGACATCGCGCTGCTGATGGCCCGGGTGCACGGGCTGCCCAAGGACGCGGTGGGCGACTGGAGCCTGGCGCCGGAGCCGCGTTCGGTCGCCCGGGCGCGGGAACTGGCCCGCGACCAGCTGAACGACTGGGGGCTGCAGGCCCTGGTCGACACCACCGAGCTGCTGGTCAGCGAGCTGGTGACGAACGCCCTGCGGCACGGGCACGGGGAGATCCGGCTGCGACTGCTGCTGGACCGGACGCTGGTCTGCGAGGTCTGGGACGCCGATCTGGCCCAGCCGCGGCGACGGCGGGCCCGGGACACGGACGAGGGCGGCCGCGGTCTGCAGCTCGTCGGCCTGCTGAGCGAGCGCTGGGGGAGCCGGCGCACCCCGCGCGGCAAGACCGTCTGGTTCGAGCTCGCCCTGCCGGACGGCGACGCGACGCCGATGGACCCGGCAGAGGCGCTGCTGAGCCTCTTCTGAGGGCCCGCGGGACACCGCCCGGGGCCGGACCCCGGGTGGACGGACCCGGGCGCCGTGGGGCGGTTCAGGCGGTGCGGACGTGGGCGGCGGCCAGCTCGGCCTCGCGGACGACGCGGGCGGTGTCCACGTGCAGCAGCGCGCCGCCGGCCTTGCGCAGATGGCCGTCGACGAAGACCTCGCTGACGTTCGGCGGCTGGCCGTTGAGGACGATCTGGCTGGTCCAGTCGAAGCGCGGGGCGAAGTTGAGGGTGCCGGGGTCGAGGACGACGACGTCGGCGCGCTTGCCCGGTGTCAGCGACCCGACCCGGTCCGCCATCCCGATGGCCTCCGCGCCGCCCAGGGTCGCCATCCGCAGCACCGCCGGGATGGTGGGGTGGATCGCGGCGTCCTCGTGGCGGGCCCGCTGGAGGCCGACCGCCGCCTTCATCACGTTGAACATGTCCGAGGTGTCGTTGGTCCCGCCGTCGTGGCCGAGCCCGGCCTTGACGCCGTGCCGGTGGAACGCCGGCAGCGGGCAGATGCCGGACGCCAGCCGCATGTTGCTCAGCGGGCAGTGCGCGATCCGCACGTCGTGCTCGCCGGTCAGCGCGATCTCCTCGTCGGTGAGGTGGATCGCGTGGTTCATCAGCAGCCGCGGGCCGAACGCGCCGACCTCGCGCAGCGAGCGGATCGGGTCGTCCTTGCGGTCGCCGCGGTTCTCCAGGACGTGGGAGTTGAGCATCACGCCGAGGTCCCGGGCGAGCGCGTGCAGCGTGCGCAGGTTCGCCAGCTGTGACATCCCGGCGTGGGCCGACACCTGGACGGAGGCCAGCGGGAGCGGGTCCAGGAGGTCCTTTTTGATCTTGGGGATGAGGTGGGCGTCGGCGGCGCTCTGGGCCGAGGCGTAGACGAAGCGCAGCCCGGCGTCGTCCAGTGCCCTGATGTAGCGCTCGCTGGTGTCGTAGGGGATGGGGTGCACCCAGTCGACGACGGTGGTGACGCCCGCCTGGAGGGCGTCGAGCGCGGCCAGGTGGACGAAGCGGTACATGTCCTGGGGATCGATCTTGGGGAGGGTGGCGCGGTTGCAGTCCTTCATCCAGCCGTAGAGGCCCTCGTCCGCGCAGCCGCCGCGGATGCTGGACTGCCACAGGTGGTTGTGCAGATCGACGAAGCCCGGCAGGACGATCCTGCCGCGGGCGTCCAGCACACGGGCGCCGTCGGGGGCGGCCAGGCCGTGGCCGACCGCGGCGACGGTGCCGTCCCGCAGCAGCACGTCCACGCCGTTCTCCAGCTGGCCCAGGGGGCCGCTGCCCAGGCGGGGGTCCATGGTGAGGACCAGGTCCGCGCCGCGCAGCAGGGTCGTGCGGCGGTGGCCGGGGTCCTCCGCCGGGCGGCCGGGGCGGTCCTGGGCGAGCTCGGGGAAGCCGGCGGCGGCGGCCAGGGGAACGGTGCTCAGGCCGGCCAGGACGCGCCGCCGGCTCATACTTGGAAGATTCATTCCGTTCTTATACCGCGGCTGTTCGAATGCGCCGTAAGAGGGTTTCCAGTCATGCGACGTGGCGTCAGAACTACGGCAAGTAGGGCGACTTGGGCGCCGGCCGGGTCATTCGGCCCGTCGCCGGATCTTGTTCCCGAGCCACACCAGAGGGTCGTACTTGCGGTCCGCGGCGCGCTCCTTCATCGGGATCAGCGCATTGTCGGTGATCTTGATGTTCTCCGGGCAGACCTCCGTGCAGCACTTGGTGATGTTGCAGTAGCCGAGCCCGTGCTCGTCCTGCGCGGTGCGCTTGCGGTCCACCCCGCCGGCCGGCGCGGCGTCCAGCGGGTGCATGTCCAGCTCGGCGATCCGCATCAGGAACCGCGGGCCGGCGAAGGCGCCCTTGTTCTCCTCGTGGTCCCGGACGACGTGGCAGGTGTTCTGGCACAGGAAGCACTCGATGCACTTACGGAACTCCTGCGACCGGTTCACGTCCTCCTGCTTCATCCGGTACTCGCCCGGTCCCAGTTCCGCGGGCGGCACGAACGCCGGGATCTCCCGCGCCTTGGTGTAGTTGAAGGAGACGTCGGTGACCAGGTCGCGCAGCACCGGGAAGGTCCGCATCGGGGTGACGGTGATGGTCTCGGCGCGCCCGAAGACCGACATCCGGGTCATGCACATCAGCCGCGGCCGCCCGTTGATCTCCGCGCTGCACGAACCGCACTTGCCCGCCTTGCAGTTCCACCGGACCGCGAGGTCCGGCGCCTGGGTCGCCTGGAGGCGGTGGATGATGTCGAGCACCACCTCGCCCTCGTGCACCTCCACCTCGAAGTCCCGCAGCGCGCCGCCGTCCGCGTCGCCCCGCCACACCCGGAAGCGCGCCTGGTAGGCGCCGGACCGCTGCTCCGCCTGCCGCTCGCTCACCGGCTCAGCTCCTCGTCCGTCAGATACTTCACCAGCTCGTCCTTGTCGAAGAGTTCCAGGAGGTCGCGGCGGATCGGCGGGGTCTCCCGGCGGGAGAGCCGGATCTGACCCAGCACCGGATCCGCCTCGCCCGGATCCGTCCGGTAGTCGGCCAGTTCGCAGACCAGGTTGACGTTGCGCCAGTGCCGGTCCATCTGCGGATGGTCGTCGCGGGTGTGTCCGCCGCGGCTCTCCGTGCGCTCCAGGGCCGCCCGCGCCACGCACTCGCTGACCAGCAGCATGTTCCGCAGGTCCAGGGAGAGGTGCCAGCCCGGGTTGTACTGCCGGTGGCCCTCCACGCCCGCCCGGCGGGCCCGCGCCCGCAGCTTCGCCAGCCGGTCCAGCGCCTCGGCCATCTCGCCCTCCCGGCGGATGATGCCGACCAGGTCGTTCATCGACTGCTGGAGCTCCTGGTGCAGGGTGTACGGGTTCTCCGCCGGGCCGCGGCCGTCCTCGGCGCTGAACGGGCGCAGCGCCTCCGCCTCGGCGGCGTCGGTCTCACGCGGTTCGGGGGCCGGCCGGGCGCGCAGTCCGCTGACGTACTCGGCCGCGTACAGCCCCGCACGGCGGCCGAAGACCAGCAGGTCGGAGAGGGAGTTGCCGCCCAGCCGGTTGGAGCCGTGCATCCCGCCGGCCACCTCGCCGGCGGCGAACAGCCCCGGCACCCCGGTCGCCGCCGCGGTGTCCGGGTCCACCTCCACGCCGCCCATCACGTAGTGGCAGGTCGGGCCGACCTCCATCGGTTCGGCGGTGATGTCCACGTCCGCCAGCTCCTTGAACTGGTGGTGCATGGACGGCAGCCGGCGCTTGATCACCTCGGCCGGCATCCGGGTCGACACGTCCAGGAACACCCCGCCGTGCGGGGAGCCGCGGCCGGCCTTGACCTCGGCGTTGATGGCCCGTGCGACCTCGTCGCGGGGCAGCAGTTCGGGCGGCCGGCGGTTGTGCTCGGGGTCCTCGTACCAGCGGTCGCCCTCGGCCTCGGTCTGGGCGTACTTCTCCTTGAAGACGTCCGGGATGTAGTCGAACATGAACCGCTTGCCGTCGGTGTTGCGCAGCACTCCGCCGTCGCCGCGCACCGACTCGGTGACGAGGATGCCCTTGACCGACGGCGGCCAGACCATCCCGGTCGGGTGGAACTGGACGAACTCCATGTTGATCAGCGGCGCGCCGGCCAGCAGCGCCAGCGCATGGCCGTCGCCGGTGTACTCCCAGGAGTTCGAGGTCACCTTGAAGGACTTGCCGATGCCGCCGGTGGCCAGCACCACGGCCGGCGCCTCCAGCACGAAGAAACGGCCGGACTCCCGGTCGTAGCAGAAGACGCCGCAGACCTTTCCGTCGGCCTTCAGGACGCGGGTGACGGTGCACTCCTGGAAGACCTTCAGCCCCTCCTCGTACGAGCCGGAGACCCGCTCGTCCTCCTGCTGGAGCGAGACGATCTTCTGCTGGAGGGTGCGGATCAGCTCCAGGCCGGTCCGGTCGCCGACGTGCGCCAGCCGCGGGTACTCGTGGCCGCCGAAGTTGCGCTGGGAGATCCGGCCGTCCGGGGTGCGGTCGAAGAGCGCGCCCCAGGTCTCCAACTCCCATACCCGGTCCGGGGCCTCGCGGGCGTGCAGCTCGGCCATCCGCCAGTGGTTGAGGAACTTCCCGCCGCGCATGGTGTCCCGGAAGTGGACCTGCCAGTTGTCGTGCTCGTTGGCATTGCCCATGCTGGCCGCGATGCCGCCCTCGGCCATCACCGTATGGGCCTTGCCGAACAGGGACTTGCAGATCACCGCCGTCCGCATGCCCGCCTCACGGGCCTCGATGGCGGCACGCAGCCCGGCGCCGCCCGCCCCCACCACGACCACGTCCCAGGTCTGCCGGTCCACATGCGCCATCAGCGGCACACCTTCCCTCGGTTCTCGTCGGAGTCCGTGGATTCCCCCGGATTCCCTCGGTTGTCGTTCGTCAGAAGAAGCGCGGATCCTCGAACGCGCCGCTGGCCAGCAGGAAGACGTAGAAGTCCGCCAGCGCCACGCTGATCAGCGAGGACCAGGCGAGCAGCATGTGGCGCGCGTTGAGCTTGCTGACCCAGCCCCACAGCCGGTAGCGCACCGGGTGCTTGGAGAAGTGCCGCAGCCGGCCGCCGACGATGTGCCGGCAGGAGTGGCAGGAGAGGGTGTAGGCCCAGATCAGCCCGATGTTGGCGAGGAAGATCAGCGAGCCCAGGCCCATATGGCCCCAGCGGTAGTGGTCGTCGCGGAAGGTCAGCACGGTGTCGTAGGTGAGGATGCCGGCGACCAGCACCGCGAAGTAGAAGAAGTAGCGGTGGACGTTCTGCAGGATCAGCGGGAAGCGGGTCTCGCCGGTGTACTTCCGGTGCGGCTCGGCGACCGCACAGGCCGGCGGGGAGGCCCAGAAGCCGCGGTAGTACGCCTTGCGGTAGTAGTAGCAGGTCAGCCGGAAGCCCAGCGGGAAGATCAGGATCAGCAGGGCGGGCGAAAGGCCCCACCAGCTGCCGAAGAGCGCCCAGTTGGGGCCGCCGCGCATGGTGTGGCAGTTGTCCGCCAGGCACGGTGAGTAGAACGGCGAGACATAGGGCGCGTGGTAGTAGTCGGCGTTCGCGAACGCACGCCAGGTCGAGTAGACGACGAACGCGAGCAGCCCGGCGGCCGTGCCGGCCGGCGCCAGCCACCAGCGGTCTGTGCGCAGGTGGCGGGCGGGGATGGCGGCGCGCGAGGCATCGTGCACGCCGGTCGGGCCCGATTGCGATGCGGGTTCGATGCCAGTGGCCAACGTCGGTCTCCGTCCTCAGGGCGCGTGCCGGTCCTTGGCGCCCAGGCCCTCGTCCTCGGCGTCCGTCCACAGCGCGGCGTTGTAGGGGGTGTCCGGGATCGGCACCATCTCGTCCTCGGCCTTGTCCGGCCGGCCCGGTGGGGCACCGGCCAGGCCCTGCTTGAGCAGCGCCAGACTCTCCCGCAGATGGTCCGTGTCGCTGCGGACCCGGCGGACGTCCAGCCCGCCACCGATCCGCGTCTGAAGTTTTCCGACCGCCTGGACCAGGGCGTCCAGGCTGCGTTCAACCGCCGTCAAGTCGTCCTGTACGGACATCACATGCCCTCACTTCATGAGTGTGGTGGGCGATCTCATGCGCCCGAGAGTGTCGCGCGTCACAGTAGGGCTTGGGAAGGGGGCAGGCGCGAGTACGACTCGAACCGGTGCGTTGCGGGACGGCCGTACCTGCGCTACGCCGAACTCCGGTGCGAATCGAGCCGGTACGGCGGTCCGCGGAGTTCCCTGCGTGCTCCCCGCATCCGTCAGCCGGACGAGTCGCAATTGGGCCGGGCGGGTGGCCTTGCCCGGACCCCCGACGTGTCGAACGACCCGGGCCTGGGCGGTCACCTTCAGTAGGGAGCCCATAGATGTGATGAGCCGCAAAGTCGGCCGAACGTGTTGCTGCGGCTCGGCGCGGCGCGCGCGAGCCCGGAGGGAACAGTCATGACCGACCACGTCAGCCCAGGCGGCGCGGTGTGCCGGAGACGCCGCTGTGTCGCGCTCGTCGCGGTGGGGGTGCTGCTCCCGCTGCCGGCACTGGCCGGATGCAGCCAGGGCGACACCGCGCCCTCCGTCGCCCAGTCCCAGGACATCGCGCCGGCCCCGCGCGGATCGGTCAAGGACGGCGGTACGGTCCGCTGGGCGATCGACTCGCTGCCCGGCACCTTCAACGCCTTCCAGAGCGACGCCGACGCGGCCACCGCCCGGGTCACCGGCGCCGTCCTGCCCAGCCTGTTCACCCTCGACGCCAACGGCCGGCCGCAGCGCAACGCCGACTACCTCGCCGCCGCCGACGTCAGCGCCCGCGAGCCGCGGCAGGTGGTCACCTACAAGCTCAACGCCAAGGCCCGCTGGAGCGACGGGCGGTCGATCACCGCCGCGGACTTCGTCGCCCAGTGGAACGCGCTGCGCGGCAAGGACAACGCCTACTGGACCGCCCGCAACGCCGGTTACGACCGGATCTCCAAGGTCGCGGCGGGCGCCACACCGCGCGAGGTCAAGGTCACCTTCGCCCGCCCGTACGCCGACTGGCAGTCGCTGTTCACCCCGCTCTACCCGAAGAGCGTGATGGGCGACGCCAACGCCTTCAACGACGCGGTACGGGAGAAACTCCCGGTCGGCGCCGGCCCGTTCCTCGTCCAGAAGCGGGACGCCGACCACCGCACCGTCACCCTCGTCCGCAACCCCCAGTGGTGGGGCGAGCGGGCCAAGCTCGACCGGCTGGTGCTCACGGCGCTGCCCCGGAGCAAGCGGGCCAAGGCGCTGGCCGCCGGGGCGGTCGACGTCGCCGCGGTCGACCAGGTCGCCGCCAAGCGGGTCGCCCAGGCCGCCGGGCCCCCCGCGGCCAAGGGCGCGGACGCCAAGGCCGAGGGCCGGGACGCCGCCGCCCGGAACGCCGCGCTGCGCGGCTACACCATCCGCAAGGCCCTGGAGCCGGCCTACACCCAGCTCGCCCTCAACGGCAGCGCCGGGCCGCTCGCCGACCAGCGGGTGCGCCGCGCGGTGGCCCGCGCGATCGACCGGCAGGCGCTCGCCGACACCGTCCTCAAGCCGCTGGACCTGCCCGCCAAGCCGCTCGGCAACCACCTGCTGATGGCCGGCCAGCACGGCTACGAGGACCACAGCGACGCCCTGGGCGACACCGACTCGGGTGAGGCGAAGAAACTGCTCGCGGAGGCCGGCTGGAAGCCGTCCGGCGGGTCCGCCGGGCAGCCGGCGGGGGAGGAGCAGGCCGGCGCCGGCCGGGCGGTCACGCCGGACCGGGCCGCCGACGGGTACTCCGAGGCCCCCCGGGCGGACGAGCCCGGCGACGGCACGGCCGTGGACCAGTCCGGTGACGCCGGGAGCGACGGCCGCAACCCGCACCGGCCCGGCGCGGTCGACGACCGGGACGGCGCCCGTCCGGCCGCCGCCGAGGCGCCGCTGTCCTTCGCCGGGGCGGTCGGCTCCGAGGTCCAGCAGGCCGCCCTGCTGCGGCAGAGCGCGGGGTTCTACAAGGCCGAGGCCGCCCAGCAGAAGGTGGCGTCGGGCGGGGACACCGCTTCCCCGGCGTACCGCAGGTACCGGCGGTACAAGAAGCGGGCCGCGCAGGTGCTGGGCGCCGCCGAGCGGATCGAGACCGGGCAGGCCCCGCATCTGCCGGGCGCCGCCGCCGGCCACGCCGCCGCCCTGTGGTCCGGCACCGGTCTGCTGCACGCCCGGCCGGCCGACGCCGGGCGCTCCCCGCAGGCGGCGGCCGGCCGGGCCCCCGGCGCGGCGCCGGTGCTGCGGAAGGACGGCCGGCCGCTGGCGCTGCGCTTCGTCCTCCCCGAGGGGCCCGGCTCCGAGCAGCTGCGCACCGTCGGCCGGCGGATCTCGGGGATGCTGAACCGGATCGGGGTGCGGACCACGATCCAGCAGGTGCCGGATTCCAGCTACTTCCAGGACCACATCGCCTCCGGCGACTTCGATCTGGCGCTGTACTCCTGGCCCGGCACCGCCTACCCGGCGACCGACGCCCGGCCGATCTTCGCCAAGCCGCAGCCGGCGCCGGACGGCTCGCTGACCGTCGAGCAGAACTACACCCGGGTCGGCACCGACCACATCGACCAGCTCTTCGAGCAGGCCGCCTCGGAGCTGGACACGGACGCCGAGCACACCCTGGTCGAGCAGGCCGACGCCCGGATCTGGGCCGCCGCCGGCTCGATCCCGCTCTACCAGCGGCCGGAACTGGTGGCCACTAGGAAGTCACTCGCCAACATCGGCGCGTTCGGCTTCGCCACACCCCGCTTCCAAGACATCGGTTACACGAAGTAGGGGTTGCGCCAGAGCTAAAGTTCGATAAGGAACCGCAGGTCAGAGGTAGTGCGTACGGGCTGGGGCGGCCAATGCCGCCGCAGCCCCGTACCATGGGGTGAGGCCGTGGCGTGTCAAGCCCGGCAGGGCCGCGTAACACAGACGTACGCGCAGCCGTCCACTCACTTCGGGAGTACGCCGCAATATGGCCACGCGCCACGACATCCGTAACGTCGCCATCGTCGCCCACGTCGACCACGGCAAGACGACCATCGTCGACGCCATGCTCAAGCAGGCCGGCGCCTTCGCCGCGCACCAGCTGGAGTCCGTCGACGACCGCGTCATGGACTCGAACGACCTGGAGCGTGAAAAGGGCATCACGATCCTCGCCAAGAACACCGCGGTGAAGTATCACCCGAAGGACGGCGGGGAGCCCATCACGATCAACATCATCGACACCCCCGGTCACGCCGACTTCGGTGGCGAGGTCGAGCGTGGTCTGTCGATGGTCGACGCGGTGGTCCTGCTGGTGGACGCCTCCGAGGGCCCGCTCCCGCAGACCCGCTTCGTGCTGCGCAAGGCGCTGCAGGCCCGGATGCCCGTCATCCTGTGCATCAACAAGACGGACCGTCCGGACTCCCGCATCGACGAGGTCGTCAACGAGACGTACGACCTGTTCCTGGACCTGGACGCGGACGAGGAGCAGATCGAGTTCCCGATCGTCTACGCGTGCGGCCGTGACGGCATCGCGTCGCTGACGAAGCCGGAGGACGGCACGGTCCCGGCCGACTCCACCAACCTGGAGCCGTTCTTCTCCACGATCCTGGAGCACGTCCCGGCCCCGACCTACGACGAGACGGCCCCGCTCCAGGCGCACGTCACGAACCTGGACGCCGACAACTTCCTCGGCCGTATCGCGCTCCTGCGCGTCGAGCAGGGCGAGCTGCGCAAGGGCCAGACCGTGGCCTGGATCAAGCGCGACGGCACGGTCTCGAACGTCCGCATCTCCGAGCTGATGATGACCGAGGCGCTCACCCGCAAGCCCGCCGAGGTCGCGGGCCCCGGTGACATCTGCGCGGTCGCCGGTATCCCCGACATCATGATCGGCGAGACGCTGGCCGACCCGGAGAACCCGATCGCGCTGCCGCTGATCACGGTCGACGAGCCGGCCATCTCCATGGTCATCGGCACGAACACCTCGCCGCTGGTCGGCCGCGGCGGCACCGGCAAGGGCGCCGCCGCCAAGACGGCGGTCAAGGACCGCAAGGTCACCGCCCGCCAGGTGAAGGACCGCCTGGACCGCGAGCTGATCGGTAACGTCTCGCTGCGCGTCCTGGACACCGAGCGCCCCGACGCCTGGGAGGTGCAGGGCCGCGGTGAGCTGGCGCTGGCCATCCTCGTCGAGCAGATGCGCCGTGAGGGCTTCGAGCTGACCATCGGCAAGCCGCAGGTGGTCACCAAGGAGATCGACGGCAAGGTCCACGAGCCGGTCGAGCGCATGACGATCGACGTGCCCGAGGAGCACATGGGCGCCGTCACGCAGCTCATGGGTGTCCGCAAGGGCCGCATGGACAACATGTCGAACCACGGCTCCGGCTGGGTCCGCATGGAGTTCGTGGTCCCGTCGCGCGGCCTCATCGGCTTCCGTACGGAGTTCCTGACGCAGACCCGCGGCACGGGCATCGGCCACTCCATCCACGAGGGCCACGAGCCGTGGTTCGGCACGCTGACGACCCGTAACAACGGCTCGCTGGTCGCCGACCGTGCCGGTGCCGTCACCGCCTTCGCGATGACGAACCTGCAGGAGCGCGGCGTGCTGTTCACCGACCCCGGCACCGAGGTGTACGAGGGCATGATCGTCGGCGAGAACTCGCGCGCCGACGACATGGACGTGAACATCACCAAGGAGAAGAAGCTCACGAACATGCGCTCCTCCTCGGCCGACTCCTTCGAGGCGATCGTCCCGCCGCGCAAGCTGTCGCTGGAGCAGTCCCTGGAGTTCTGCCGCGACGACGAGTGCGTCGAGGTGACCCCGGAGGCCGTCCGCATCCGCAAGGTCGTCCTGGACCAGAAGGAGCGCGGCCGCACCGCCTCGCGCGCCAAGCACGGCTGACGCGACCCGCGCCACGGCTCTTCCCGGCGCCCCGTCGGACCATGGTCCGACGGGGCGCCGCCGTATGCCGGTACGGCCCCGGTGGCACGGGGCGGTGACCGGGGGTCGGTCATCCGAGGGGTTTCCCGGGGGTTCGGAGCAGTGGCGGCCGGTGCCGAGGTGCGCTATGCCCCGGTTTGGGCTCTGATGTGGGCTACGTGTGGTCCCCGTGACTACGTGTGACCCGGAGTCCGGACCGTAAGGAGGCGCCATGCGCGGAGCCGTGCGCGCGAAGTGGGCCGTCTGCGCGGGGGTGCTGGCCCTCGTGGCCACCGCCTGCGGGGGCGGGACCGCCGGGCCGGGCGGCTCCGCCGTGGTCAGCGCCTCCTGGGGGGACCCGCAGAATCCGCTGGAGCCGGCCAACACCAACGAGGTGCAGGGCGGCAAGGTCCTGGAAATGCTGTTCCGCGGCCTCAAGCGCTACAACCCCGGGACCGGTGCCGCGGAGAACGTCCTCGCCGAGAAGATCGAGACCACCGACGCCCAGCACTACACCGTGACGCTCAAGCGCGGCTGGACCTTCAGCAACGGCGAGAAGGTCACCGCCAAGTCCTTCGTGGACGCCTGGAATTACGGCGCGTTGCTGGACAACAAGCAGAAGAACGCGCCCTTCTTCCAGTACATCGACGGCTTCGACAAGGTGCACCCGGACAGTGGTTCGGCCACCGCGAAGACCCTCTCCGGACTCCGGGTGAAGGACGACCACACCTTCACCGTCGCCCTGAACCAGAAGTTCTCCAGCTGGCCGGACACCCTGGGCTATTCGGCTTTCATGCCGCTGCCCCAGACGTTCTTCCGCGACCATGCCGGCTGGCTGGCGAAACCCATCGGCAACGGCCCGTACCTGGTGGATTCGTATGCCAAGGGCAGCGTGCTGAAAATGCGGAAGTGGACGAGGTACCCCGGCTCCGACCCGGCGCAGAACGGCGGGATCGACCTCCGCGTCTACACCGACAACGAAACCGCCTACACCGACCTCCAGGCCGGGAACCTCGACCTGGTGGACGACATTCCGGCCTCCCAACTGAAGAACGTCCGGGCAGATCTGGGAGACCGGTATCTGAACACGCCGGCCGGGATCATCCAGACCCTCACCTTCCCCATGTACGACCCGCGGTGGAGCAAATCGGGTACGGCGCAGGTGCGACGCGGCCTGTCGATGGCGATCGACCGGGGGCAGATCACCAAGGAGATCTTCCAGCACACCCGCACCCCGGCCACCGACTGGACCTCACCGGTACTGGGCGTCAAGGGCGGCTACAAACCGGGGCTCTGCGGCGAACCCTGTGAATTCAACCCGGCGAAGGCCCGGCAACTCATCAAGGACGGCGGCGGAATTCCCGGCGGCCGGACCACGATCACGTACAACGCCGACACCGGCTCGCACAAGGACTGGGTCGACGCGATCTGCAACAGCATCAACAAGACGCTGGGGGACGACAAGGCGTGCGTGGGGAATCCCGTCGGCACCTTCGCGGACTTCCGTAACAAGATCAGTGCCAAACAGCTGACCGGGCCGTTCCGGGCCGGCTGGCAGATGGACTACCCGCTGATCCAGAACTTCCTCCAGCCGCTGTACTACACCGGCGCCTCCTCCAACGACGGAAAATTCAGCAACCCCGAATTCGACAAACTCGTCAACCAGGCGAACGCCGCCCCGGACACCCGGCAGGCGGTGGCGAAATTCCAGGACGCGGAGCGGGTCCTCGCTCGCGAGATGCCCGCCATCCCGCTGTGGTACCAGAACGGCAGCGCCGGCTATTCGGAACGGATCAGCAATGTCCGGCTCAATCCGTTCAGCGTGCCGGTCTACAACGAGATCACCGTCGGTTGACCACGGAGGCAGACGCGCTCATGGGACGTTATGTGATCCGGCGGCTGCTCCAGATGATCCCGGTGTTCATCGGCAGCACCTTTCTGATCTTCCTGATGGTCTACGCACTGGGCGACCCGGTCGCCGCGATGTTCGGCGACCGGGCGCCGGACCCCGCCACCGCGGCGCAGATCCGCCGCGACCTCTACCTCGACCAGCCGTTGTGGAAGCAGTACCCGCACTACATGGGCCAGATCTTCCAGGGGAACTTCGGCATCGCGTTCAACGGCCGACCGGTCACCGAGCTGATGTCCTCGGCCTTCTCCGTCACCCTCCGGCTCACCCTGGTCGCGATCGTCCTCGAAATGGTGGTGGGCATCGCGCTGGGGGTGTTCAGCGGGCTGCGGCGCGGCCGGGGCATCGACACCACCGTGCTGGTCCTCACCCTCGTCGTGGTCTCCGTACCGACCTTCGTCAGCGGCTATCTGCTCCAGTACGTCTTCGGCGTGAAGTGGGAATGGGCCGCGCCGACCGTCGCCCTGGACGCGCCGCTGGGCCAACTGCTGCTGCCCGGCCTGGTGTTGGCGCTGGTCTCGCTCGCCTACGTCACCCGGCTGACCCGGACCTCGATCGCGGAGAACGCCCGCGCCGACTACGTCCGCACCGCCATCGCCAAGGGCCTGCCCCGGCACCGGGTGATCACCCGTCACCTGCTGCGGAACTCCCTGATCCCGGTCGTCACCTTCATCGGCACCGACATCGGCGCGCTGATGGGCGGCGCCATCGTCACCGAGCGCATCTTCAACATCCACGGCGTCGGCTACCAGCTCTACCAGGGCATCCTCCGGCAGAACTCGCCCACCGTGGTGGGCTTCGTGACGATCCTGGTGCTGGTCTTCCTGATCGCCAACCTGCTGGTCGACCTGCTCTACGCCGTCCTCGACCCGAGGATCCGCTATGCCTGAGCCCCACGTGCCCAAGGAAGCCATCGGCCACGGCGACGGTGGCACCGCCGCGCTCGCCATCGGCGAGGCCGAATCGCTCGAACGCGCCCCCGCCGCCGGGCCCCTGCCCCCGGGCGGCGAACCCACCGGCAAACCCCGCAGCCTGTGGAGCGACGCCTGGCACGACCTGCGCCGCAACCCGGTCTTCGTGGTCTCCGCGCTGGTCATCGTCTTCCTGGTGGTCATCGCCCTCTGGCCGCAGCTGATCGCCACCGGCAACCCCTACCGCGCCGACCTCGCCAAGGCCCAGCAGGGCGCCGGCCCCGGCCACCCCTTCGGCTACGACACCCAGGGCCGGGACGTCTACACCCGGGTCGTCTACGGCGCCCGTGCCTCCATCACGGTCGGCACCTGCGCCACCGCCGGCGTCGCCCTCCTGGGTGGCCTGCTCGGCGGCCTGGCCGGCTTCTTCGGCGGCTGGTCGGACACCCTGCTCTCCCGGCTCGCCGACATCTTCTTCGGCATCCCGGTGCTGCTCGGCGGGCTGGTCTTCCTCTCCGTGGTCACCAGCACCACCGTCTGGCCGGTGATCGGCTTCATCGTGCTGCTCGGCTGGCCGCAGATCGCCCGGATCGCCCGCGGCTCGGTCGTCACCGCCAAGCAGAACGACTACGTCCAGGCCGCCCGGGCCCTGGGCGCGGGCAACGGGCGGCTGCTGCTGCGGCACATCGCCCCCAACGCCGTCGCCCCCGTCATCGTCGTCGCCACCATCGCGCTGGGCACCTACATCGCCCTGGAGGCCACCCTGTCCTACCTCGGCGCGGGTCTGAAACCGCCCACCGTCTCCTGGGGCATCGACATCTCCGCCGCCTCCACCCACATCCGCAACGCCCCCCACATGCTGCTCTGGCCCGCGGGCGCGCTGAGCATCACGGTGCTGGCGTTCATCATGCTCGGCGACGCGGTGCGCGACGCCCTCGACCCCAAGCTGCGCTGAGGAGGCGGTGGAGATGACCGACGGCGGCGCGCCCCCGGCGCAGCCCCTGCTCGACGTCCAGGACCTGGCGGTGGAGTTCCGCACCCGGGACGGGGTGGCCAAGGCCGTCAACGGCGTCAGCTACACCGTGGCCGCCGGCCAGACGCTGGCGGTGCTCGGCGAGTCCGGCTCCGGCAAGTCCGTCACCGCGCAGGCCGTGATGGGCATCCTCGACTCCCCACCGGGCTTCGTCACCGGCGGCCGGATCCTCTTCCAGGGACGCGATCTGCTCACCCTGGGCAAGGAGGAGCGTCGGAGGATCCGCGGCGCGAAGATGGCGATGATCTTCCAGGACGCGCTCTCCGCACTGAACCCGGTGCTCAGCGTCGGCACCCAACTCGGCGAGATGTTCCGGGTGCACACCGGGACGTCCCGCAAGGAAGCCCGCGCCAAGGCCGTCGAGCTGATGGAACGGGTCGGCATCCCGGCGGCCCGGGCGCGGGTGGGGGACTATCCGCACCAGTTCTCCGGCGGTATGCGCCAGCGCATCATGATCGCCATGGCGCTCGCCCTGGAACCCGACCTGATCATCGCCGACGAGCCGACCACCGCCCTGGACGTCACGGTCCAGGCCCAGGTCATGGACCTGCTCGCGGAGTTGCGCCGGGAATATCGGATGGGCCTGATCCTGATCACCCACGACCTGGGCGTGGTCGCCGACGTCGCCGACACCATCGCCGTGATGTACGCGGGCCGGGTCGTCGAGACCGCCCCGGTGCACCAGCTCTACAAGGCGCCCGCGCACCCGTACACCCGCGGACTGCTGGAGTCCGTCCCCCGCCTGGGGCACAAGGGCCGGGAACTGCACGCGATCAAGGGCCTGCCGCCGAACCTCACCGCCATCCCGCCGGGCTGCGCCTTCCACCCCCGCTGTCCGCTGGCCCGCGACGTCTGCCACACCGACCGCCCGCCGCTCTACGACGTCGGGCCGGGCCGGACCAGCGCCTGCCACTTCTGGAAAGAGACGATCGAGGGCCGGAAGGAGGCGTTCGATGGCGCCCGCTGAACCCCGTGAACCCCTCCTCGCGGTCCGCGACCTGGTCAAGCACTACCCGCTCACCCAGGGCGTGCTGATCAAGAAGCAGGTGGGCGCGGTCAAGGCCGTCGACGGGGTCTCCTTCGACCTCCGGCAGGGCGAGACCCTGGGCATCGTGGGGGAGTCCGGCTGCGGCAAGTCCACCGTCGCCCGGATGCTGGTCGGCCTGGAACGGCCGACGGGCGGTCACATCCGTTACCGCGGCGAGGACATCACCCGTCTCTCCGGGCGCGCCATGAAGGCCGTCCGGCGCAACATCCAGATGGTGTTCCAGGACCCCTACACCTCGCTCAACCCCCGGATGACGGTCGGCGACATCATCGGCGAGCCCTTCGAGATCCACCCCGAGGTGGCGCCCAAGGGCGACCGGCGGCGCAAGGTCCGCGAACTCCTCGAAGTCGTCGGCCTCAACCCCGAGTTCATCAACCGGTATCCGCACCAGTTCTCCGGGGGCCAGCGGCAGCGCATCGGCATCGCCCGCGGCCTGGCCCTCCGCCCGGAGATCATCGTCGCCGACGAGCCGGTCTCCGCCCTCGACGTCTCCGTCCAGGCCCAGGTCGTCAACCTCCTGGCCCGCCTCCAGGCCGACTTCGGGCTCTCCTACGTCTTCATCGCGCACGACCTGTCCGTCGTCCGCCACCTCTCCGACCGGGTCGCGGTGATGTACCTCGGCAGGATCGCCGAGATCGGCACCGGCGAACAGATCTACGACCACCCCACCCACCCGTACACCCAGGCGCTGCTCTCCGCCGTCCCGGTACCCGACCCCGGGGCCCGCGCCCGACGGACGGGGGCGTCTGCCGGCGAGGGCCGGGGGAGGATCCTGCTGAGCGGCGACGTCCCCTCCCCGGCCGACCCGCCGTCCGGCTGCCACTTCCGCACCCGCTGCTGGAAGGCGCAGGAGCTGTGCGCACGGGTCGAGCCGCCGCTGGCGGTCCCGGCGGCGTTCCAGGACGCCACCGGCCCGGCGCGGCACGCCTCGGCCTGCCACTTCGCGGAGGAACGCCAGGTGGTGCCGAGCGAGTAGACGGCACCCCGGTATGCCGCCCGGGCATCTGGAGCTCGCATGGCGACTTCTGCCGGTCCGCTGGCGCACATTGTTTCCAAGTTCGCGTCGATCGCGGCCCGTTGCCTATCGCTTCTCGATGGCCTCTACCACCATTCGTGCTCCTTCACCAGAGTGGATCGCGCCTCAGATCCGCAGATGTGCTGCAGGCGTACTGCCTCCTTGACTTCCTTGGCAACATGAGGATGCAAGGGGAAATTCAGGCAATTTCGGATATTCAGGCGTCATGGGTGCGGTATCTATGTAATGCGTGGACTCTGAAAGTTGCGTGATAGGCGCTCGTTAAGTTCACGGGTGCGAGAGGTCGATTTGGTGTTTAATGATCCCGTCGGCCGCTATGGGAAAGCGGTCGGCGTGACACTTCCCGCGAAGGTGACCGCTTCGAGGGGGTAGGGTGCAGGCGCCCGTCGTGGTAGTCGCGGACAAAGCCGCCCTGCCGGTGTCAAGCAGACAAGAAAAACGAGGGGAAAAGTATGAAGCGTAAATTTGGTGCGGTCGTCGCCGGGGTGGCTGCGGCAGGGGTTGCAATGCTCGGCACGACGCCGGCTTCTGCCACTCCTGTCCCGGGATTCAACGTTAAGAATATCGCGACCGGGAAGTGTCTCCGGTTCAACGGAATCGGCCACCCCGTGACTGCGGAGACGTGCAACGTTGAAGTTCAGCAGCAGCGATGGGCGATGCACCCCGACGGGATTATATCTGTAGCCGCTGGCACTCCGACGATGGGTCCCTGCCTGCTGGCCAAGAAGGGGGGCGGCGGGGATGTCTATGTGAATTCCTGCAACTTCAGCGGATGGTCTTCGGCTTTCGTCGTGAGCTCCTTCCATAACAAGGAGAAGGCTCTGTGGGCGAACCCGGGCGCCGGGTGCTACCTGAAGGTATCGGGGAGTAATGCGGTCTGCACTCCGGGCCAAGACGGACGGCAGTGGTGGATGGCCATCTACGGATAGTCGGAATCCATTCGTAGTCCAATGAGCCCGGGCCCACCTCCCCTATTGGGGGTGGGCTCCGGTGCTCTATGGCTGCAAGACCGTTTAGGCGGTGTCTTCTCCATCAGTAGAAACCGCCCGCCCTTGGTGCGATGCATGCACCCACGTCGCCCCGACTACGAGAGCGTGTCCACCGCAGCGTGCCGTGATAGGCGTCGAGATTGCCGTGCTATGGCTTGTGTGATATGAATCCGCCGTCGTCGAATAGTACGTTGATGCTTGGGGCACGCAGGGTCTTGACGCTGTGTGGCACCGCTGGGTGATCGGGTGGCCGGCGAGCTCGCTCAGGGCTTCGATCACGCCCACAGCGTCCTCGCACGCTCACCGATACGCCGTCGGGGTGAGAATCAAGCAGACGTCCCATCCGGCCTGTTGGGCGGCGCGTACAGGGGTCTCCGGCCGGCGGGAGGTGCGGCACGAGCGATCAGATGCAGAGTGCGAGTCATCGTCACCTGAGCACCACAACGGTTGGCCAGCGCTCAACGCTACAACGCGATTCCTTGTCCCGTTGCTGCGCCTGCTGCTCCCGCACGAGGCAGCCATGGGTCGGCCGGCGCGCTACCCGCCACGCGGTACGAGGGCGCGCCGCCGCGTGAGCTTTCCTGCATGCACGTTCGGCAGTTGGGGCTGCTGTGGGGTGAAGAGGTGGCTTTGATCCGCCCTTATGTCCCCACTCCTGAGGAACGGTGAGAGCGTCGCTTGCAGCGCGGTCGAAGGCGGGCGTTGTGGTTGGCCTTGCACAGCATCCACGCCGGGCCGCGCTGGATCCACGGTGTGAAGGCGGTGGGCTGTAGCTGCCGACCCGGTCACTCGACGGACCCCGTTCCTATGCTGGGAGCCCGAACCAGGACGAGGCAGGCGGCGGTGGCCAAGAAGTCCTGAGCAGGCATCGGATCCTACATCAAGCGGGACCTCCCGGCCGCGCCCCTGCTTTGGCCTGGTGCGGCCAGCGCCCCCAAGAGCGGACATGGCTCGTTGTCCGCGCGGAATGGATGTGCCTGGGCTGCGTGCGCGAAGCCAGCCGTCGTCCCACCCCGTCGTAGGCCACGGCCGCACCCCCTCCTGGCTAGCGCCGGGGCCCGCTCCCCCCGAAGGGAAGCGGGCCCCAGTGCTGCGTGGCGGCGGTATTCATACGGGTGCGGCGGGTTCAGCTCTCTGAACTGTCGGTGCGCGTCGCCCCGCTCTCGTCTCCGGCGGCCTCCTCGATCGCCGCCAGCGCCGGGTCCAGGATGATGTCCTCGCCGCGGGCCGCGGTCGTCGGCTCCTCGGGGAAGTGGCAGGCCGTCAGGTGGCCGGCGTCGTTCCCGGCGATCTGGAGGAGCGGCGGCTCCTCCGTCGCGCACTTCTCCTGCGCCTTCCAGCAGCGGGTGCGGAACCGGCAGCCGGACGGCGGGTTGACGGGGGAGGGGACGTCGCCGGCGAGCCGGATCCGCTCGCGCCCCTCCTCGCCCTCCTCCAGCAGCTTCGGCTCGGGCACGGCCGAGAGCAGGGCGTGGGTGTACGGGTGGCGCGGCCGGTTGTAGATCTCGTCGCGGGTACCCACCTCGACGATCTTGCCGAGGTACATCACCGCGACCCGCTCGCTGAAGTGCCGGACGACCGCCAGGTCGTGGGCGATGAAGACGAACGCGATGCCCAGTTCGCGCTGGAGGTCCTGGAGCAGGTTGACCACCTGCGCCTGGATGGAGACGTCCAGGGCGGAGACCGGCTCGTCCGCGACGATCAGCTTGGGCTCCAGGGCGAGCGCCCGGGCCACGCCGATGCGCTGCCGCTGACCGCCGGAGAACTCGTGCGGGAAGCGGTTGTAGTGCTCGGGGTTGAGACCCACGGTCTCCAGGAGTTCGCGGACCCGCTTCTCCCGGCCGCCGACCGGGTTGATCCCGTTGATCTCCATCGGCCCGCTGATGATCGTGCCGACCGTCTGCCGCGGGTTCAGCGAGGCGTACGGGTCCTGGAAGATCATCTGGATCTCGGAGCGGATCGGCGCCAGCTGCTTGCGGTTGGCGTGCGTGATGTCCTGACCCGCGTAGGTGATCTTGCCCGAGGTGGGCTCCATCAGCCGGGTGAGCAGCCGACCGGTGGTCGACTTGCCGCAGCCGGACTCACCGACCAGGCCGAAGCTCTCACCGGCGTGGACGGTCAGGTCCACCCCGTCGACCGCCTGGACGGCCCCGACCTTCCGCTTGATCGGGAAGCCGCCGTGGATCGGGAAGTGCTTGGTCAGTCCCTCGGCGGTGAGCAGGGGCTCGCCCTTCGCGGGCGCGGTCCCGCCGGGCGCGGGCAGGGTGTCGTTCTTGGCCATGGTGGTAGCTCCCTAGCCCAGCCGGGGCTTGATCTGCTCGGTGAAGAAGGTCTGCTTCTGCTCTGCGGTGAGGTGGCAGGCGGCGGCCCGGCCTGGCGCCAACTGCGGGCGCTCGCCGGTGCACAGGCCGCCGTCGACCTCCGCGGTGAACGCGCAACGCGGGTTGAAGGCGCAGCCCGACGGTGGGTTGAGCAGGCTCGGCGGCGAGCCCGGGATCGGGTGCAACTCCTCGTTGACGTCCGAGGAGAGCCGCGGCATGGAGCTGAGCAGGCCCCAGGTGTACGGGTGCCGGGGCTCGGTGAGGATCTCCCGGACCGAACCGCGCTCCACCGCCCGGCCGCCGTACATCACCAGCAGGTCGTCGGCGACGTCGGCGACCACGCCCAGGTCGTGGGTGATCAGGATGATCGCGGAGCCGAACTCCTGCTGGAGGTCCTTGAGGAGGTCCAGGATCTGCGCCTGGACGGTGACGTCCAGGGCGGTGGTCGGCTCGTCGGCGATCAGCAGCTGCGGGTTGCAGACCAGCGCCATGGCGATCATGGCGCGCTGCCGCATACCGCCGGAGAACTGGTGCGGGTAGTCGTCCACCCGCAGGTTGGGCTGCGGGATGCCGACCTTGGTGAGCATCTCGATCGCGCGCTGCCGACCCTCGCGCTTGCTCGCGCCGGTGTGCTTGATGAACGGCTCGGCGATCTGCCGGCCGACCGTGTAGAACGGCGACAGGGCGGTCAGCGCGTCCTGGAAGATCATCGACATCTTGTTGCCCCGGAGCTTCTCCAGGGTCTTCTCCTTGGCGCCGGTCAGCTCCTGGCCTTCCAGGTGGATCTCACCGGTGATCTCCGTGGCCTTGGGGTTGTGCAGCCCCAGCACGGCGAGGTTGGTGACGGACTTGCCGGAGCCCGACTCGCCGACGATGCCCAGGGTCTTGCCGCGCTCCAGGTCGAAGGAGAGGCCGTCGACCGCCTTGACGATGCCGTCCTCGGTGGAGAAGCGGACATGCAGGTCGCGGACGGAGAGGAAGGAGCCGGTGCCGGATCCGTTCGGGGCCGGCGTCTCCTCGGTCTTGGTGGGTGTGGTCACGTCAGGCTCTCCTAGGACAGGCGCACGCGCGGGTCGATGAACGCGTACGCCGCATCCACGATGATGTTGAACACCAGGATCAGGGCGGCGCTGAAGATCATCACGCCCATCACCATCGGCAGGTCGAGGGTGGTGACCGAGTCGACCGCCAGCCGGCCGAGTCCCGCCAGCTGGAAGGTGAACTCGGTGATCATCGCGCCACCGAACAGCGAGCCCAGGTCCACACCGAGGATGGTGACGATCGGGATCAGCGAACCGCGCCAGGCGTACCGCAGGAAGACGTAACGCGCCGGCATGCCCTTCGCCTTGGCGGTGCGGACGTGCTCCTCCTGGAGCTGCTCGATCATCGTCGAGCGCGCCATACGGGTGTACTGCGCGGTGAAGATCGTCGCCATCACCAGCCACGGGATGAGCAGACCCATGAACCAACCGACCGGATCGCTGGTGAGGTTCACGTACGCGGGCGCGGCCATGATGCCGCTGTAGACGAAGATGCCCAGCACGACGGGGCCGAGGATGTAGATCTGCACCGAGCTGAGGATCATCGACAGACTCGTGACCGTCTTGTCCAGCAGCGAGCCGCGCTTCCAGGCGGCCAACAGGCCGGCGCCCACGCCGATCAACAGGAAGGCCACGACACCGCCGAAGGCCAGCGACGCGGTGAGGGGCAGCCGGTCCATCATCGTGGCCCAGACGTCCTGCTTGGTGGCGAAGGAGTAGCCGAAGCAGGGGGCGCTGCAGTGGCCGAGGGTGAAGTCGCGGCCCGCGAAGATCCCGACGAGGAAGTGCCAGTACTGGACGGGCACGGGCTGGTCCAGGCCCAGGTTCTTGTGGATGAGCGCGACGTTGTCGGCGGTGCAGTTCTTGCCGCACGCCATGAGCGCGGGATCACCGACGGAGAAGAAGACGAAGAAGGTGAAGGCGCTCAGCAGGAGGAGGATGACGACCGCGCCGATCGTCCGGCGAAGTAGGAAGGGAAGCATGACAGTTCGCTGCTCTCAGGACGGCGGCTGCAGTGGGGTGAGGGGTGGCGGGAAGGCCCCGGAGTGCGCGCCCCACCTTGCGCGCGCACTCCGGAATGCCTTCGGCTGTGTGCTGCTTACTTCTTGATGAACAGCGTGTTCACGTCGAGGTAGTTGGTGTCCGTGTTGTAGCGGATACCGCCGATCTTCGAGCCGTACAGCTGGAGCGACTTGACGAAGAACACCGGGACGGCCGGGTTGACCTTCTCCACGATGTAGTGGTGGAGCTTCTGCCACTCCCCGGTCTGCTTCTGCACGTCCGGGATCTGCCGGATGCGGTCGATCTCCTGGCTGATCTTCGGGTCACGGACGTGCGAGTAGTTGGAGGCACCGTCCGCGATGATGCGGCCGTCGTAGGACGGCGGGATCACCGTGGAGGCGTCGGGCCAGTCCTGGCCCCAGCCGGTCAGGTAGACGTCGAAGCCGTTGTCGACCTTGCCCATCTGCTGGTACCAGGAGGAGGAGTCGACCTCCTTCTTCTGTACGTCGAAGCCGGCCTTGGTCAGCCCGTTGGCGATGGCGACCGCCTCGTTCTGCCGGATCTCGGTGTTGGCGTAGGCGTAGACGAGCTTCATGCCCACCTTGCCGGCTTCCTTCAGGAGCTGCTTGGCCTTCTCCGGGTCGCCGTTGGGCTTCTTCAGCTTGCCGTAGGGGTCGTAGCCCTTCTCGTAGCCCGCGACGGTCGGGGAGAGCAGACCGCCGGCGACCTCACCGCCGTAGCTGCCGCCCTCGATCCGGACGACCTGCTGGCTCGGCATCGCGTAGGTGATCGCGTCACGGATCCGCTTGTCCTTGATGCGGTCCATGTTCATGTTCAGCTGCCAGACGTAGGGCTGGTAGCCCTGTACCAGACGCTTGCTGGCGCTGGGGTCGCTCAGCACCTGCTGGGTCAGCGTCGGCTCCACGGCGTTGGTGAAGCTGATGGCGGTCTGGTCCTCGCCCTTGTCGGCCATCAGCCGCTTGGTGGAGTCGGAGAACTGGTGGTTGAAGGAGATGTTGTAGCCGTCGACGTACTGGTGGCGCGCCGGGTCGGTCTTGGGGTCCCAGCTCGGGTTCTTCACCAGTGCCATGGACTTGCCGGATTTGAACGACGCGATCTTGTACGGACCGCTGGTGACCGGCGCGACGTCGTAGCTGTCCTTGGTGTCCTTGGCGCTGTCCGGGACGGCGCTGTAGCCCGCCATCGCCAGCGCGTAGGGCAGCTGCGTCTGCGGCACCTTGAAGTGGAAGACGACGGTCTTGTCGTCCGGGGTGTCCAGGACGGACTTGGGCAGGTGGTCGCCCTTGTACGGGCCGTCCGGCAGCGCCTTGCGGTAGGTCGTGCCGTCGCCCGACAGCCACTGCTGGATGTAGGTCGGACCCTCGGTGATGAACGGCGCGTACATCCGCTCGATGGAGTGCCGGATGTCCTTCGAGGTGATCGGCTTGCCGTCCTCGAACTTGATGCCGTCCTTGAGCGTGTACGTCCAGGTCTTGCCGCCGTCGGACATCTTTCCGGCGTCGGTGGCGAGGTCGCCGACGAGGGTCTTGTTGCCCTTGTCGTCCTGCGTGTACGTGGTCAGGCCACGGAAGATCAACTTGGCCAGGTCGCCCACGTCGCTGACGTACATCTGGGCCGGGTCCAGGTGGTTGTAGCTGTCGCGCTGGTAGACGGTGATGGTGCCACCGTTCTGCGCGCCGGCCACCGCGGCCGCGGGGCCGTTGGACTGCGCCGCGGTGCCCAGCGGCACCACCTTGGACTGGGAGGCCGCGTCCTTGTCGGTCTGCGCGTTGTCCTTGCCCGCACGGCCGCCGCCGCTGCAACCGGTGAGCGCGAGCGAACCGGCCGCCAGGGCCACGATCACCGCGCGGGTTCTACGCGTGGAGAGTGTGTTCATGAGGATCCAAGCACCTGCCTGTCAGTCGTTGTCCCGATGTGCTGTCTGACGCATCCGGAGCGCCACCGGCGCGGGGGTGACAGCTGCCCCCGTCAAGAGGGCGATCAGCGCCCGGACTTGGGGTCGAACGCGTCCCGGACCGAGTCCCCGAGCAGGTTGAAGCAGAGCACGAAGATCACCATGGCGGCGCCCGGGAAGAGGAGGAAGGTCGGATCGTTCTCATACACCTGGCCGGCCGTTTTGAACAGTCGACCCCAGTCCGGAGTCGGCTCCAAGATGCCGACGCCCAGGAAGGACAGACCGGCCTCCGCTGTCACGAACAGCGGGAGCATGTAGGTGCTTTGCACCAGGATCGGGGTCACCACGTTGGGCAGCAGCTCCTTGGTGATGATCCGCCAGGGGGAGGCGCCGGTGATCCTCGCCGCCTCGACGAAGTCCCGCTCCCGTAGGGACATCACCTGTCCGCGCAGCAGACGGGCCAGACCCATCCAGCCCAGCGCCCACTGCACGAGGATCAGCGCGATCACGCGGATATAGGTGGGGGTCTCGTCGCCCGGCGCCACGAAGACCGCGACCACCGCGGGCATGAACGCCACGAACGTCAGCTGGCTGGGGAAGGCGAGCAGGAAGTCGATCAGCCGGCCGACCCAGTAGTCGGTCTTGCCGCCCAGGTAGCCCGCCGTGATGCCGATGATGGTGCCGGTGATGACCACCAGGATGGTGACCGCGAGCGAGATGCCCAGCGAGGTCCGCATGCCGTACAGCAGGTTGGTGAACAGATCGCGGCCGAGACGCGGCTCGATGCCGAACCAGAAGTCGCCGGACATGCCGCCGTTGGGCCCTGCCGGATAGCTGAACTCGTCCAGCAGATTGGGGTTGTCGCTGCCGTACAGCGTGTACGGGTTCTTGCCGTAGAGCGAGGCGATCACCGGGGCCAGGGCCGCGATGACGAAGAACGCGAGCACGATGATCGCGCAGATCATGCCGGTGCGGTCGCGCTTGAAGCGCGCCCACATCAATTGCCCGGGGGAACGGCCTACGAGCTCACCGCCCTTGCCCTTCTTTTCCTTCTTCAGACCCTTGGATGCAAGTCCCGGGGTATCGGGCTTGCCTGCCGCGGTCTGGGATGGACTAGTCATCGCGAAGTGCCCCCGCGCCGAGTTCTCTTGGAACGTGAAGCGGCACCGGTCGCACCGCTGGATGAGCGCGACTTTCGCAAGGGATTTACGGCGGAGTCAAGGGTATGAGGTGTGGTTGTGCACAGGACGTCCGCTTCTTGAGCGAACATTGCGCAGATTGACGCTAAGGCGTGCTTGACATGGGGTTGTCATGTGCGGCATTCAGGGAAAAATCACCCACCACCACTTAACGTGGTGGCAACTTGACTGTCGCAACACCGATATACGGACGCGTCATGCTGGAGTCCGTACGGCCGTGCGGGTGCCGTAAGCCGGCCGGGGGCGCCGATGGCTCCCCGGCCGGTCACCGCCTTGTGCGTCCTTCGGGCACCACTTCCTCCGTGTCCGTCGTCCACGTGCGGAGACCCGAGTAGACCTGCGGTAGCGCCTTCACGTATGCGAGGGCGCCGTGGAGGGGCGGGCCATCGACGCGGACGGGGGTGCGGGCCATTTCCGCGGTGCGGAAACGCCTTCTCGGCCGCGGCGAGCGCGGTACCGGTGGCCTGGCCTGTCTGCCGCTCGCGCCGGTGACAGCGCCAGTGGCCGCCCGGCGCCGCTCAGGCCATGCCCAACGACCTCTTGAGGAAGTCCACCTGGAGCAGCAGCAGGTTCTCCGCCACCTGCTCCTGGGACGCCATGTGCGTCACCCCCGACAGCGGCAGCACCTCGTGCGGCCGGCCCGCGGCCAGCAGCGCCGAGGAGAGCCGCAGGGAGTGCGCCACCACCACGTTGTCGTCGGCCAGGCCGTGCACGATCAGCATCGGACGGTGCGGTTCCGCCGCCCCGGACAACCCCTCGTCCGTCACCAGGGAGTTGAAGGCGTAGACCTCTGGCTCCTCGTCAGGGTGGCCGAGATACCGCTCCTGGTAATGGGTGTCGTACAGCCGTAGATCGGTGACCGGCGCCCCGACCACCGCGGCGTGGAAGACCTCCGGCCGGCGCAGCGCCGCCATGCCCGCCAGATAGCCGCCGAACGACCACCCGCGGATCGCCACCCGCCCCAGATCCAGCGGGAAGGAACCGGCCAGCGCCTCCAGGGCGTGCACCTGGTCCTCCAGGGCCAGCGGCCCGAGGTTCCGGGAGACCGCCTTCTCCCACGCGGGGGAGCGGCCCGGGGTGCCCCGGCCGTCCGCCACGATCACCGCGAAGCCCTGGTCGGCGAACCACTGCGAGGTCAGATGGGCGTTGTGCGCGGCGACCACCCGCTGGCCGTGCGGACCGCCGTAGGGGTCGAGCAGCACCGGCAGCGGGCCGTCGCCCTCCTCATAGCCGGTCGGCAGCAGCACCGCGCACGGGATCCGGCGCTCACCGGCGAGCACCAGCCGCGGCCGGGCGGTGAGATGCGGTGTCTCGGCATACGAGCCGATGACGGCTAGCACCTTCTCGCCGCCGTCCGGATCCAGCCGCACCACCTCCGACCGGGCGCCCGGCCGCTGCAACGACGCCTGGGTCAGCACCGTCAGCTCCCCGCCGCGCACCGCGGAGGACACCGTCGGATACGGCCGGTCGCCCACCCGCTCCCAGCCGCCCTGGTCCCCGCTGCCGCGGAACCACGCCCGATAGACCCCGATGTCGTGCGTGTCCGCGCCGCTCGCCGAGAACAGGACGTCGTCCTCGCCGATGTCCAGCACCGCCCGGACGTGCAGCGGCTCCCCGGTCAACGGCCGGTCGCCGACGAACAGCTTCCGGGCGCCGCCCTCGTCGGCGATCCGCACCAGTCGCCCGTCCGGCGTCCAGGCCGGAGCCCCCGGGAACGGCTCGACCCACGCGTCGTCCTGGTCCTCGTGCACCACGGTGGTCGCGCCGGTCTCCGGGTCGACCGTCAGATAGCGCTGGGCGCGCTGGTCCCGGGTCTGGACCAGCAGCAGCGGCGGACCGGCCGCCGACCAGTGCACGCGGGCCAGATAGGGGTAGTGCGCGGTGTCCCACCGGATGTCCGTCCGGGAGCCGTCCAGGCCGAACAGCGCCAGAGTGACCTCGGCGTTGGCGCTGCCGGCCACCGGATACGGCACCCGCGCGGGCTTCCGGTCCGGGTGCGCGGGGTCGGCGATCCACCAGCGGGTCACCGGTGCGTCGTCGACCCGGGCGGCCAGCACCCGGTCTCCCTCCGGGGACCACCAGAAGCCCCGGTGGCGGTCCATCTCCTCGGCCGCCACGAACTCCGCCAGTCCCCAGGTGACATCGGGGCCGTCGGGCTCCACCAGTGCCCGGTCCGCGCCCGCGGCACCGTCGCCGCCGCCGTCGGCCGCGACGACCCGCAGCGCGCCGTTCGCCACATAGGCCACATGGCGGCCGTCGGGGGACGGGCGGGGGTCCACCACCGGCCCCGCCGTGGGGAGTTCCCGGGTGGTGCCGGCCCGCAGCTCCGAGACGAAGAGCCGCCCCGACAGCGCGAAGGCGGCCAACTCCACGGCGGCGTCGACGGCGTAACCGACGATGCCCGCCGATCCCTCGCGGCTGCGCTCGCGGCGCGCCCGCTCCTCCGGGGGGAGCTCCTCGTCCGCGCCGGCCAGCAGGGCGTGCGGGTCCGCCGCGGCGAACTCCCCTCCACCGTCCAGATCGAGGACCCAGAGCTGCTGACTGCGGTCGGTGCCGGTGCGGGATCGGAGGAAGACGACGCGCGCGCCGTCGGGGGAGAGGGAGAAGTCGCGGGGCGTGCCGAGCGTGAAGCGCTGGGTGCGCGCGTAGTGCCGGGGGAAGGGCAGCTGTCCGGTCATGCCGCCGAGCCTACGGCGGGAGGGGCCCGCCGGTGCGGGACTGTGGAAAACGGCGTGCGCCCCCGTCGTGCTCCGGTGCACCGACTTATGCGCACGGACGGAAAGTTATGATCCCTTGCGCGTGGCGGGTGCGGGGTAAAGAGCCCTTGGCATACCCGGGTACATGGCGCCGACCCGTCGGCTCCCGTACCGTCAACTCTGTCCGGACCATGAGTACTTGGAGGTGAGCCGCCGTGGCACTCTCGATTTCGGCGGTGGTGCTGCTGGCGATCATCGTCTTCTTGTTGATCAAGAAGTCCGGGCTGAAGACGGTGCATGCATTTGTCTGCATGCTGCTGGGCTTCTATCTGGCCAGCTCGTCCATCGCCCCGACGATCAAGACCCTGACGACCAACGTCGCGGGGATGCTCGGCGGTATCAAGTTCTGACCGCGGTCCGAAGGTCCCGGGGGCCTGTCCGGAGGATCCGCGCGGGCCCGCTGTCGCACGTTCCCGGCTGACGCGGGGAGAGGTTCGCGCCCCGCGTCGTCGCATCGCCCGCGGACGTCCGGTCCGCGGCCGGCGCTCCGCCCGGCGACGCCCGGCTCCGCGCGCCGCGGAGTGTTCCACACCGGCCCACCGGGCCGACCCTCGGCCCCGCGCTCCCGCGGGGCGCACGGGCGGCCGTCCCGATCGGCTGCGGAGGGCGCGGCGGGCGGCTCGTAGGCTGTCCGCATGACCTCCCACCCGTCGCCCGCCGCCACCCCGAGCGGAGCCGCTGCGCCGCGTGGCGCAGCGCCCGTTCCCTCTCGCCGCCTCCTCTTGGTGCACGCGCACCCGGACGACGAGTCGATCAACAACGGCGTCACCATGGCCAGATATGCCGCCGAGGGCGCGCTGGTCACCCTGGTGACCTGCACCCGCGGCGAGGAGGGCGAGGTCATCCCGCCCGAGCTCGCCCACCTGGCGCCGGACCGCGACGACACCCTGGGTCCCTACCGCGTCGGTGAACTGGCCGACGCGATGGCCGCCCTCGGGGTCGCCGACCACCGCTTCCTCGGCGGCCCGGGCCGCTACCGGGACTCCGGGATGATGGGCGCGCCCCAGAACGACCGGCCGGGCTGCTTCTGGCAGGCCCCCGTGGACGAGGCGGCGGCCCACCTGGTGGCCGTCATCCGCGAGGTCCGCCCCCAGGTCCTGGTCACCTATGACCCGAATGGCGGATACGGCCACCCCGACCACATCCAGGCCCACCGCGTGGCGATGCGGGCCGCGGAGCTGGCCGCGGAGGCGGACTTCCGCCCGGATCTCGGCGGCGCGTATGCGATCGAAAAGATTTACTGGAACTGCTCTCCCCGGTCGGAGGTCGAGGCGGGCCTCGCCGCGGTGCGCGCGGCCGGGCACGGCTTCGCCGGGGTGGCGGTGGTGGACGACGTCCCCGGTGTGGTCCCGGACGACGCGGTCACCGCATCGCTCGCCGGTGCGGGCGCGTACGCGGATGCGAAGGCCGCGGCGATGCGCGCGCACGTGACGCAGATCGCGGTCGACGGAGCGTTCTTCGCGCTCTCCAACGCCCTGGGCCAGCCGCTGTTCGGCACCGAGCACTACCGGCTGGTCCACGGGGCGTCCGGTGCGGCCGACGGGGAACGCGAGGACGATCTCTTCGCGGGAATCGGGGAGTCGGCGGATTTGGTGGGTATGGAGGAGAGTGCCCGAATTGAGGAGGCGGCGGAATGACGACGTCCAAGGGTGGCGGGGCCGCGGACAAGGGCGGTGCCCGTAACGGCGGCGACACGGAGAAGGCGAAGAAGGCGGACAACGGGCGGCGGACGCGGGCGTCCGGCGGCGGCTCGGTCGCGGCGCGCGGTGGCGGTACCCCCGCGGCGCCGGCGGGCCGGCCCGCGCCGGGCGCACCGCTGACGCCGGGTCGCGTGGGCGTGTACGTCCTGCTGCTGGTCACGGGCGTCCTGCTCGCGTTCGCCGGAACGCTTCTCCAAGCGGCCTGGTTCCCGGGCGGATTGCTGCTGGCCCTGGCCGGCACGGCCGGCCTCTTCTACGGGGGCTCCCGGGCCACCGGGACCGTGGGCGGGGTGCTGGTGCCCGGCGCCGCCTGGCTGGTGACGGTGTTCCTGCTGCTCAGCGACGTCCGACCGGAGGGCGATTTCCTGTTCGGGCCGGGTATCGGTTCGTACGCCTTCCTGTTGGGCGGCATCGTGATCGCTGTGATCTGCGCCACCGGGAGCCAGGTGCGCGCTACCGGCGTGTCCCCGGGCCGAGTTGGCGGATGACGTGGTTCATACCAGGACGGATGCTGCGCGGTTCCGGGTGACCGGCCGCGGTGCGGGGGCGGATCCCGGTGCGGCGGTCTTCCCGCGCACCCCGAGTGTCGGCCGGCAGCGGCCAGTATGGTGGTGCGCGCCGCCGCGCCGCCCTGGGGGCGCTTCCCCAGCTAACGCTGGGGGCTCCCCCACTCGGCCTGAGGCCGAGGATCATCTCTGACGAGCGGCGGAGCCAACCGGGAGAACCTGCTTTGAGTCGTGAATCTGACAGTTCGTCCTCCGGCCCCCGGGGCCGTGGCGGAGCCGTGTACCCGTCGGGGACACCGCCCTACGGCTCGCCCAGGGGAGAAGCCGGCGAGACGCCGGTGCCCGGAGCCGCGGACCGGCCGGGGGAGCCCAAAACCGAGACCACGCTGACCACGCGGATCAAGATCAACATTCCGGGGTCCCGCCCCATCCCGCCGGTCGTCGTGCGCAAGCCCGTCGGTGAGGAGTCCGGCATGAACGCATCGGCTGCATCCGGCGGTTCCGCCGGCCCGTCCGGTTCCCCGGGGACGTCCGGGCCGGCCTTCGGCGGCGAACGGCCCGCCGAGCGCACGGCGGAGACGCCGCGGCCGGAGGCGACGGCGGACGAGGCACCCGCCGCCCCGAAGGAGAAGACGACCAGCGACTGGTTCTCGCCGCGCAAGCCGCAGGGTCAGGCCGGCGGGCAGCCGGCGACGCCGGCTGCCACCCCGGCGCCCGGGGCGACCGGCGGCAAGTCCGCGCAGCGTCCGGACCTCCCGTACTTCTCGGATGCCCCGGCGGGCTCCGGGTCGGCCGCGCAGAGCCCCGGCACGCCCTTCGACGGCGCCCGCGGGCATGGCGGTTCGCCCTACGAGAGCGACCCGCTCGGTGGCGACCCCCTGGGCAGCGACCCGCTGGCCGGCAACCCCCTGGGCAGCGACCCCCTGGGCGGTGCCTCCCTCGGGAGCGACCCGTTGGGCAGCGACCCGCTGGGTGGCGACCCCCTCGGGGCCGATCCGCTGACCGGGCCCTCCCCGTTCGACGGTGGTCCGCGGGGCGAGGCGTCCCCGTTCGACGGTGGCCCGCGCGGCGGTTCGCCGTTCGACGCCCCGGCGCAGCCGGCCCGCGACCGCAACCCGTTCGACTCCCCGGCGGGCGCCGCCGCCCCCACCGGCCCGACGACCGGCCCGGCGCGCGGCGACTCGGCGCTCGACCTCCCGCCCGGATTCAGCGACCCCAGCGCCGGCAAGAGCGCCGCGGGCCGGATGAGCGACGACACCGCCGAACTCACCCCGCAGCCGTCGGCGCCGCCCGGCGGCCTCGGTGTCACCGGCGGCATCACGGGCGGCCGGAAGGACAAGGGCGACGGGACCGGCCCCAAGGGCGGCCCGAAGAGCGGCGGCCCCGGTGGCCGGGTGTCCGGCGACACCCTCGTCAGCGGGATCCCCAAGGTGCCCGGGAAGACCGGACCGACCGGCGCCACCCCGTTCGCCGGGGTGTCCGGTGGCGACGAGGAGAGCGCCGCCCCCAAGCCGCGGCCCAAGATCCCCGAGCCGATCAAGCCGGCCAAGAAGGGCCGCAACAAGCTGGTGCTCATCGGCGTCGCCGTCGTCTTCCTGGCCGGCGTCGCCTACGGCGCCGGGCTGCTGCTCGACCACGCCGACGTCCCCAACAACACCACCGCGCTCGGCGTGGACATCGGTGGCAGTTCCAAGGACGACGCGGTCAAGAAGCTGGAGACCGCACTCAAGGACCGCCGCACCGCGCCGCTCAAGATCACGGTCGACGGCCGGACCGAGACCCTGCTGCCGGCCCGGGCGGGCCTGGACATCGACCTGCAGGCGACGGTCCGCAACGCCTCCGGCAGGGACTACAACCCGGTCTCCGTCGTCGGCTCGCTCTTCGGCGTCAAGCGCACCGCCCTGCCCGCGGTGATCACCGACAAGGAGAAGCTGGCGGTCGCGCTCCAGGGCCTGACCGGGCCGGCGGACGCGGCGGCGGACGGCGGGATCACGTTCGAGAACGGCAAGGCGGTGCCGCACTACGGCGCACCGCACAAGGCGATCGACGCCGCGGCCTCCGAGAGCAAGATCACCGACGCCTACCTCGAGCGTGTCAGCACCGGCAGCGACACCCCCGTGGTGCTCGCCGCCACCACCCAGCAGCCCAAGGTCGACAAGGCCGCGGTGGACAAGGCCCTCAAGCAGTTCGCCGAGCCGGCGATGTCCGGGCTGATCACGGTCCGGACGGACCCCCAGCACACGGTCTCCTTCAGCCCGCAGAAGTCCATCCCGAAGTTCCTGTCCTTCAAGATCATCAGTGGCCAGCTGGTGCCGTTCTACGACCGGCCGGCGCTCAAGGAGCTCTACGGCAACACCTTCGACAGCGTCATGGTGACCAAGGGTGACGGCAGCAAGCACCCGGTCAGCGTCGAGGAGGTGGCCAGCGCGGTGGGCAAGGCACTGGTCGGCAAGACCCCCGCCGAGCGCGTGCAGACCATCGAGACCAACGGCAGCTGACGCCCGCGGTATCGCGCACCGGCCGCCGTAGAATACGGAAAGAGCAGGTCAGAGGCCCTCTGGGGCGAGTCCTCCGGGATTCCCCCTAGGGGGCCTCACCCATGACATCTGTCATGCCGATTCGCAGACGGTTGACACTGCCGCACGGTCCGGCGATCCAGGAAGCTAAAGGACATGACGACGACAGCTACCACCACAGCCACCACCGCGCAGGACGCGGGACGGGCCCCGGTGGTCAGCTTCCAGGGGGTCAGCAAGAGTTACGGCGCGGTGCGCGCGGTGGCCGATCTGCACCTGGAGCTGCACCCCGGCGAGACCGTCGCACTCCTCGGCCCCAACGGCGCGGGCAAGTCCTCCACCCTCGACCTGCTCCTCGGCCTCCGCACTCCCGACACCGGATCGGTGTCCCTGTTCGGCACCACTCCGCAGCGCGCCATACAGCAGGGCAAGGTCGGCGCGATGCTCCAGAGCGGCGGCCTCATGGAGGGCGTCAAGGTACGCGAGCTGGTCCAGCTGGCCCGCGATCTGCATCCGCAGGGCTATCCGGTCGACCAGATCCTGGCCAACGCCGGCATCACGGACATAGCCGACCGCCTGGTCGGCAAGCTCTCCGGCGGCCAGGAGCAGCGCGTGCGGTTCGCCCTCGCCACCGCCGGCGCCAACGACCTGATCGTGCTGGACGAGCCCACCACCGGCATGGACGTCTCGTCCCGGCAGACCTTCTGGGGCGCCATGCGCCGCCAGGCCCAGGAGGGCCGCACGGTCCTCTTCGCCACGCACTACCTCGAAGAGGCCGACGAGATCGCCGACCGGGTGATCGTGCTGCACCGCGGCCGGGTGCTGGCCGACGGCACCTCCGCCGAGATCAAGGCCCGTGCCGGCGCCCGCCGGATCAACTTCGACCTGACCGAGCCGGCCGACCGCGCCGCGCTGGAGGCCCTGCCGCACCTCACCGCGCTGACCGTGTCCTCCAGCGGCTCCGGGAGCACCGTCCGCATCCAGTCCCAGGACGCCGACGCGACCGTGCACGCCCTCTACGGCCTCGGCCTCTACCCGCGCAACCTCGAAGTCTCCGGCCTCGGCCTGGAGCAGGCGTTCATCGCCATCACCACCGCCGAGGAGGCGGCCCGATGACCACTCTGATCAAGCTTGAGATCATCCGCGCGCTGCGGAACAAGAAGTTCATGTTCTTCTCGGTGATCTACCCGCCGGCGCTCTACCTGATCATCGCCGGCGGCGCGGACAGCAAGCCGATCCCCGGCACGGGGCTCGACATGGGCCTGTACTACATGGTCTCGATGGCCGCGTTCGGCGCCATGACCGCCGTCCTGCTGGGCAACAGCGAGCGCATCGCCAAGGAGCGCGAGCAGGGCTGGGTGCGCCAGCTGCGGCTGACCGCACTGCCCGGCCGCGGCTACGTCGCCGCGAAGATAGCCGCCGCGGCGACGGTCAGCCTGCCCTCGATCCTGCTGGTCATGATCGCCGCCGCGACGGTCAAGGGCGTCCGCCTCGAAGCCTGGCAGTGGATCGCCATCGCCGTCGGCACCTGGCTCGGCAGCTTCGTCTTCGCCGCCCTGGGCGTCGCCATCGGCTATCTGGCCAGCGGCGACGCGGTTCGCCCGATCTCGATGCTCTGCTTCTTCGCGCTGGCCTTCCTCGGCGGCCTGTGGATGCCGATGACGCTGCTGCCGCAGTGGGTGCAGAACATCTCCGAGTGGCTCCCGACGCACGCCTACGCCGCGCTGGGCACCGCCGTTGAGGCCGGCGGCGCGCCGCACGTCAAGGACATGGCGATCCTGCTCGGCTACCTCCTCCTCTTCGTGGGCGGTGCGGCCTGGCTGTATCGCAAGGACACTCGGAAGGCATGAGACCGGTGGAGACGAAGAGCGCGTTCGACGACCGGAACCCGGTGCTGATCGGACAGCGGCCGCGCAGCCGTCGCCAGGCCCTGCGCAAGGCGATGTGGATCGCCCTCTGGCTGCTCTACCTCGCCGGCCCGGTGGGGGAGCTGACCGGCCACGGCTTCAGCACCGCCCAGCGGATCTGGGGCATCACCGGCCTCGCGCTCTTCGTCCTCGCCTACTGCGTCCTGGTCTTCCGCCACGTGTGGCACCGACCGCCCGTCTCCCAGCGCTACACCCCGCTGGCGGCGATGCTGGTGCTGTCCGTCGCCCTGACCTGGACGCTGGGCTACACCTGGCTGGTGCTGTTCATCTTCACCAGCGTGGCCTCCGCCGTGGTGCTGCCCTGGCAGCGCTCCCGCTGGGTCATCCCGCTCGTCACCGCGGTGGTGATAGCCGTCGGCGCCCGCTATCCGGAGATACGCGGCTACTACCTCTTCGCGTACGCCCTGCCCGCTCTCGGCAGCGGCTTCGTCATGGTCGGCGTGCAGAACCTGATCCGCACCACCCAGGAGCTCCGCGCCGCCCGGGAGGAGGTCGCCCGCCTCGCCGCCAACGAGGAGCGGCTGCGGCTCGCCCGCGATCTGCACGACCTCCTGGGCCACTCGCTCTCCCTGATAACGCTCAAGAGCGAGCTGGCCGGGCGGATGCTGCCCGGTCGCCCCGAGGACGCCGCCAAGCAGGTCGCCGACATCGAGCAGGTCAGCCGCCAGGCCCTGGTCGACGTCCGTGAGGCGGTCACCGGCTACCGCCGCCCCCGCCTCGCCGTGGAGCTGGCCGGCGCCCGCGCCGCGCTGCGCACCGCCGACATCGCGCTGACCGTCGATCCGGCCCTGGAGGACGAGCCGCGCGGACTGACCGCCGACACCGAGGGCGCCCTGGCCTGGGCGCTGCGCGAGGCGGTCACCAACGTCGTCCGGCACAGCGGCGCCGGCCGCTGCGCACTGCTGCTCACCGAGGAGTGGGAGGCCGACGACCGCCACTACGTCTGCCTCACGGTGAACGACGACGGGGACGGCCCGCCCCGCGCCCAGCACGACGGCAACGGCCTCGCCGGCCTCCGCGAGCGGCTGGCACTCGCCGACGGCCATCTGGAGACCGGCCAGCCCCGCGGGTCGCGGGGCTTCACCCTGCGCGCGTACGTCCCCAAGAGCAGTCCCACCGTGTCCCCCGACGACCCGATACCCGTGCCGGACACGGCTCCCGGAGCGGCGAACGGAGCGCCCTAGGGGGGGCGTGTCCGGCGGACTCGGGGTGCGGCCGGGCCCAGGGCGGCCGGGCACCCTCCGTGCCGTTCCCACCCGCTTTTCCCGCACCGGCTGCGGGCCGCCGTGTCGGTGCCAGGCCGTAAGCTGACCCGCATGATCAGACTGCTGCTGGCGGAGGACCAGTCGATGGTCCGGGAAGCGCTGGCAGCGCTGCTGTCCCTGGAGGACGACCTGGAGGTCGTCGCCCAGGCGGCGCGTGGCGACGAGGTCGTCGGCCAGGCGCGGGCCCACGAGGTCGATGTCGCGCTGCTGGACATCGAGATGCCGGGCCTGAGCGGACTCGACGCCGCCGCCCTGCTGCGCGCGGAGCTGCCCGGCGTGAAGGTTGTCATCCTCACCACCTTCGGCCGCCCCGGCTATCTGCGCCGGGCCATGGAGGCGGGCGCGGACGCCTTCCTGGTCAAGGACGCCCCGGCGGCCCGGCTCGCGGAGGCGGTGCGCCGGGTGCTGCGCGGGGAGCGGGTCATCGACCCGGTGCTGGCGGCGGCCGCGCTGGCCGACGGCGCCAGCCCGCTGACCGACCGCGAGCGCGAGGTGCTCCGGGCCGCCGCCGACGGCTCCACCAACGCCGAGATCGCCGCCGCCCTGCACCTGTCCCAGGGCACGGTCCGCAACTACCTCTCGCTCGCCATCCAGAAGACCGGCGCCCGCAACCGCGCCGAGGCCGTCCGCACCGCCCGCGACAAGGGCTGGCTCTAGGGCGCTTCTGATGGATCTCCGCGGCGTCGCGGCGCCTGCCACGCACGCTCGCGGCGTTGCCGAAATGCCCCCATAGCTCCGCTATGAAGACATCCCGGCGCCTTGCGATCGCACGCACCAGGCGCCGCTCCTTCTTCCACGGAGATCCATCAGAAGCGCCCTAGGTGTTCTGTCCGGGGAGGTTGTGGACGGGTGAGCCAGGTCTCGGCTGGGGGATCTTGAACGGGTGAGGGCCTTCCGGTTCGGTGTGGATTGCGACGTCTACACCGACAGAAAGGCCCTCATGCCCCACCGTAATGCACCCCTGACCGAGACCGGACGCCTGCGCCTGGCCCGCTGTGTGGTCGAGGACGGCTGGCCCCTGCGCAGGGCAGCCGAACGTTTCCAGGTCTCCCCGACCACGGCCCAGCGATGGGCAGACCGCTACCGTCAGCTCGGCGAGGCGGGCATGGCCGACCACTCCAGCCGCCCGCACCGCAGCCCGGGACGAACCCCGACCCGCACCGAACGGCGGATCATCAAGGTCCGCCTCCTGCGCCGGTGGGGCCCCGCCCGCATCGCGGGCCTGCTCCACCTGGTGCCGTCCACCGTGCACCGCGTCCTGACCCGCTTCGGTCTGGCCCGCCTGTCCCACCTCGACCGTGCCACCGGCCGTGCGATACGCCGCTACGAGCGTGAACGACCAGGAGAGTTGGTGCACGTGGACATCAAGAAGCTCGGCAACATTCCCGACGGCGGCGGCCACAAGGCGCTCGGCCGGCAAGCAGGCCGCAAGACCCGCTCGAACGCCGGCTACAGCTACATCCACACCGCCGTCGACGACCACTCCCGCCTCGCCTACAGCGAGATCCACACCGACGAGCGCAAAGAGACCGCCACCGCCTTCTGGCAACGCGCCCAGGCGTTCTTCACCCAGGCAGGGATCACCGTCGAGCGGGTCCTGACCGACAACGGCTCCTGCTACCGCTCACACGACTGGCGGGACGCGCTGGCAGCGGCCGGGATCACCCACAAGCGCACCCGGCCCTACCGACCCCAGACCAACGGCAAAGTCGAACGCCTCAACCGCACCCTGCTCGACGAATGGGCCTACGCCCGCCCCTACCGCTCGGAAACCGAACGACGCGAAGCCTTCCCACAATGGCTACACACCTACAATCACCACCGCGGACACACCGCACTCGCAGGCCAACCACCCGCCAGCCGCGTCCCCAACCTCACAGGGCAATACACCTAGGTCTGTCCGATGGCGCCAAGGCCGGCCCCGGCCGATCGCACCGTCGGCGCCGTGTCCAGGACCTTCGCCGGTGCGCGGCCGGACCTTCGCCCCTGTGCGGGCTCGCGGAACGTCCCGCAGGCTTGAAGTGTCATGCCAGCCCATCGCCCCGCCGAGGGCGGCCTCCTCGCCCCCGTGCTGCTGATCCTCGCCATCGTGGTCGTCGCGACCGTGGACGCGACGACCGGCCCGGAGCTGCACATCTCCGCCTTCATGGGGATCGCCCCGCTGGTCGCCGCGCTGCGCTGCTCCTACCACCGGACGCTGCTGGTGGCCGTGGTCTACGTCGTCTGCCTCACCTACGTCGATCTGCTGACGGTGCCGGACTGGGCCCCGGCCAGCCGGGTCGTCGGCGTCTTCGGCGCGTTCCTGGTGGGCGTCTTCTCCCTGGTGCTGTGCCGTACCCGACTCGAACGCGAGGCGCTGCACGCCCGCACCACCCTGGTCGCCGACACCGTGCAGCGGGCGATGCTGCGCGAGCTGCCGCTGCGCGCCGGACCGCTGGAGGCGTACGGCTTCTACGTGTCCGCCCAGGAAGGCGCCCGGGTCGGCGGCGACATCTACGAGGCCGTCGACACCCCGCACGGGCTGCGGCTGATGATCGGCGACGTCCAGGGCAAGGGCATGCCGGCGATCGGCGCGGGCCTGGAGGTGCTGGCGTCGTTCCGCGAGGCGGCGCAGTACCAGGAGTCGCTGGAGGGCGTGGCCGGCCGGATGGAGCAGGCCCTGACCCGCTACAACGCCCGCTCCGCCAAGGAGGGCGCCGACGAGCGCTTCGTCACCGCGCTGCTGCTGGAGGTCCGCGGGTCCGGCCGGGCCCGGCTCCTGTCCTGCGGCCACATCCCGTACTACGTGGTGCGGAACGGCATCGTCCAGGAGCGCTCCGACGGTGAGGGCGGGCTCCCCCTGGGGCTGGGCGGACTCAGCCGCGAGCCGCGCCGCAGCGTCCGTATCCAGCACGAACCCCACGACTGGGTGGTGCTGTGCACGGACGGCGTCACCGAGGCCCGTGGCGGCGACGGCCGCTTCTACCCGCTGGCCGAGCGGCTCACCACCTGGGTCGACCTGGAGCCGGTCGAGCTGGCCCGCACCCTCCGTGCCGACCTGGAGCACTTCACCGGCGGCGATCTGAAGGACGACGCCACGCTGCTGGTCGTCCGCCGCACCCCGGCGGAGCGGACCGCGCCGGCGCCGGCCCGGTCCGCGGCGGCCTGACCGGGCCCGGCCCCGTCGAGCCCTCAGTTCAGCCGGGCCCGGGCCGCCCCGGCCTCCCGGCGCAGCGCCGTCGCCGCGGCCGGCTGGACCGGCTCCAGCACCCGCGCGTACTCCTCCAGCTCGGCCGCCCCGGCCAGGAACTCGCCCCGCTGGACGAGGAGTTGGGCGCGTTCATGGCGCAGCCGCGCCGGATGGCTGGGCAGCAGCAGCGACAGGTCCAGCGCCCACAGATGGACCGCGCTGTGCTCCGGCCGGGCCTGGGCCCAGGCCCGGATGTTGTTGAGGATCCGCTGGATGATCTCCAACGGGCCGGCCGGGGACAGCATCCCCGGGGTCAGCGCCTCACCGGTCGCCCCCGCGACGATCATCGCCGCGTCCTGGTCGGTGAGCGGCCGCCCGCCCTCGAACGGATCCGCCAGCACATGCCGCCCGGCCGGATCCCCGAGGCCGACGACGAAGTGGCCCGGCAGCGCCACCCCGTACACCGGCGCCCCGGCCCGCCGGGCGACCTCCAACCAGATCACCGACAGCAGGATCGGCAGCCCGTGGCGGCGCCGCAGCACCTCGTGCAGCAGCGACGACTCCAGCCGGCGGTAGGCGCCGGGCGAGCCCACGAAGCCCTCCCGGGTGCCCAGCAGCTCGGCGAGGTTCCGGGCCCAGGCGCCGGGGCCGCCGGCGGGGGAGTGCGGCAGCAGACCGGCCAGCCGGTCCAGTTCGATCTGGGCCGCGTCGATACCGGCCTCGTCCAGGGCGGGATCGGCCTCGGCGCCGATCAGCAGGCACAGCAGCGCGAGGTCGGGCCGCTCCTCGCGGGCCGCCGCCGCGAACTGCCGCCGCCGCTCGTCGCGCGCCGCGTCCCGCTCGGGCCCCGGTTCCCCGCGCTCCGCTCGCTCACCCATACCGGACGGATACCCCCTCAGGCCCCGGCCCCGCCGCCCGCCGGGCCGCGTCGATAGTGATAGCCGTGGTGCTCGACGAACCCCAGCCCGTCGTAGAGCGCCAGGCCGCCGGCGTTGTCCGCCTCGACCTGGAGGTACGCCGCCGAGGCGCCCTCGGTCAGGGCCCGCTCGGCGAGCGCCGCCATCACCAGTGTCGCCAGTCCCTCGCGCCGCCGCTCGGGCGCGGTCTCCACCGCGGCGAACCCCGCCCAGCGCCCGTCGACGGCCAGCCGTCCGATCGCCGCGGTGCCGCCGCCCGGCGCCGGCACCCGTGCGAACCACACCGAGGGGCCGCCGGTCAGCACCGCCAGCCCCGTCGCCGTGGGCGCCCCGGCCCGGTTGTACAGGCCCAGCCAGCCGTCGTCCGGCTGCCGGGAGAGCAGTACGCCCGAGGTGTCCGCCTCGGTGTCCGCCAGCGGCGCCAGCGCCGCGATCCGCACGGAGGTGTGCGCCTCGTCGCGCCATCCGCGCTCGCCCAGCGCGGCGGCCAGTCGCTCGTCGGCGTCCGCCCGCCCGGTGGCGACGGAGACCAGGGTGGGCAGTCCGCGCTCGGCGTACCACCGGGTGGCCCGGCCCAACGCGTCGTCCAGGGGGACGCCGGGGTCGCCGAGCGGCAGCACGGAGTTGGCGCGGCGGGTGAAGCCGGTCCGCTGCGGTCCGCCGGGAGCGCCCGCCGCACGTGCCGTCTCCTGGACGGACGCCCGCAACGTCCACTCACCGAGACGCTCCGTCTCAACGGCAGGCCACCCGCGGGCGGCCACCTCCTGGAGCTCCCGGACCGTGGCCGCCGGGACCTTCCGGCGGGCCGGCGCAGCCGGGACAACCTTGGCCGCTACCAGCGAAGACTCCTCGACCCGCACGGATCCGCCATCGCGCCGTGTGATGCTCAGCACACCGTCGTCCCATGATGTGAGAACGCCGATCGCGTCGGTGAACGCGGGCTCCCCGGCCGGAGCCCCGGTCAAGCGCCGGACGGATACCCTTTTGCCCACGTCGGCACGGGTGATCCGGACCTCCGCGCGCCCGCCGGAGAGGAATTCCATTGATCTCTGACCGCCCCTCTTGTTCGTCTCGTGCCCGGGAACGGAGATACTAGGTGGCGGGCATCGACGACGCCGCGCTCCCGCGCGCCCAGCGGCGGTACCGCCGATCGGTCCGCCGGCCCTAACGAGGAGGAACGACAGCGTGACCTACGTCATCGCGCAGCCTTGTGTCGACGTCAAGGACAAGGCATGCATCGAGGAGTGCCCCGTCGACTGCATCTACGAGGGCTCCCGGTCCTTGTACATCCACCCGGACGAATGCGTCGACTGTGGTGCCTGTGAGCCGGTCTGCCCGGTCGAAGCGATCTTTTACGAGGACGACACTCCGGAGGAGTGGAAGGACTACTACAAGGCGAACGTGGAGTTCTTCGACGAGCTCGGTTCTCCGGGTGGTGCCAGCAAGCTCGGCCTGATCGAGCGCGACCACCCGTTCATCGCCGCGCTGCCGCCGCAGAACCAGGACCACTGACACCCCGGAGGGCGGAGCGGAGCCGGCCGGCTCCTCCCGTGCCTCCGAGGCCGCTGGGGGTAGCCCCGGCATGAGCTGGGGAAGGCCATACGGCGCCGCCCGGTCCCGTACGGCCCACCCGCTGTACGGGACCGCGGCGTTTTCGCGCGCCGACGTCCCCCGCGCCACCCCGTACGAGAAAGAGAGCACCGTGGGCGCAGTCTCCCCTCGCCACCCGTCGGGCGCGACCCTCCGCGACCTCCCGCCCGTCTCCCACCGCCGCCCTTCGGGGACGTCGCTTCGCGACCGCCTTCCGGCCTTCCCGTGGGACCGCCTGGAGCCGTACAAGGCGACCGCCGCCGCCCATCCGGACGGCATCGTCGACCTCTCCGTCGGCACCCCGGTCGACCCGGTGCCCGCGCTGGTCCAGCGCGCGCTCACCGACGCGGTGGACAGCCCCGGCTACCCCACGGTGTGGGGCACGACCGCCCTCCGGGACGCGCTCACCGGCTGGGCCGCCGACCGCCTCGGCGCCCCCGACCTCGCGCACACCAACGTGCTGCCGGTCGTCGGCTCCAAGGAACTCGTCGCCTGGCTGCCGACCCAGCTGGGCCTGGGCCCCGGCGACAAGGTGGCCTACCCGCGGCTGGCCTACCCCACCTACGAGGTCGGCGCCCGCCTGGCCGGCGCCGAGCCGGTCGTCTACGACGCCGAGACGTTCGCGTCCTCCGACGCGGGCGTCGACCTGGACCCGACCGGCCTGAGGCTCCTCTGGCTCAACTCCCCGTCCAACCCCACCGGTCAGGTGCTCACCGTCGACGAGCTGCGCCGCACCGTCGCCTGGGCCCGCGAGCACGGCGTCCTGGTCTTCAGCGACGAGTGCTACCTCGAACTGGGCTGGGACGCCGAGCCGGTCTCCGTCCTGCACCCGGACGTCTGCGGCGGCTCCTACGAGGGCATCGTCGCCGTCCACTCGCTGTCCAAGCGCTCCAACCTCGCCGGCTACCGCTCCGCGTTCCTGCTCGGCGACGCCGCGGTCCTCGACGACCTGCTCCAGATCCGCAAGCACGGCGGGATGATGGTGGCCGCGCCGGTCCAGGCCGCCACCGTCGCGGCCCTCGGCGACAGCGCGCACGTCGCCGAGCAGCGCGAGCGCTACGCCGGCCGCCGCACCGCGCTGCGCACCGCCTTCGAGGCCGCGGGCTTCCGCATCGAGCACAGCGAGGCGTCGCTCTACCTCTGGGCGACCCGCGACGAGCCCTGCTGGGACACCGTCGGCGACCTCGCCGAGCGCGGCATCCTGGTCGCCCCCGGCGACTTCTACGGCACCGCGGGGGAGCAGTTCGTCCGGATCGCCTTCACCGCCACCGACGAGCGGGTGGCCGCCGCGGTGCGCCGCCTGACCGCATGAGCCGCTGAACCACCGCACGCACGGGGGCCCGGGGAGAGCAGTTCCCCGGGCCCCCGTGGCGTCGTACGGAAGGTCAGTGGGTGCCGTTGCCGATCGGGATCCCGCCGATCAGGCCGTGGACCGGCGTGCGCGGCTCCTGGGGGGCGCCCACGAGGTGCTTGACCGCCTCGCCGGCCAGCGAGTTGGTCGACACGCCCTTCTTCGCGACCGGACGGGCCGCGTCCTCCGCCTGGCGGGCGGTCTCCTGGGTCAGCGGCGCGGCCTCCTCGACGATCGGGGCCAGCGTCCGGACCAGCGCGGGGGCGAGGGTGCGCGCGGCCTCGTCGCCGGTCTTGTTGACCAGGCCGACGCCGGTCCGTGCGGCGCCGTCCAGGGTCTTGGCGGTGTTCGCGGAGTCCACGGTGGTCAGTCCGCCCAGCTCGTTGCCCTGAGGCGGCAGGTTCACAGCGTTCGCGGATCCGGCCGCGGCGACCACGGGAGCGGCGCCCGCCGCGACCAGCAGGGCGGCTCGGGCGATCCGACGCGTAACGGGGAGGGACATGGTGCTCCTTTTACGGAGAAGAACTCGTACTTCTGACAGATGTGCCATGTCCGCCGGGCGGACGGACGCCCTGAATACCGCGTCAGGTGCCCGAAGGTTGCGGTGAAATCCGGTAAAGAATTGGCAACGTGTCACATAATCTGCCCTCGATAAATACGAGGAATGTGTGCGTGTGCCGAAGCCGCGCGGAAAGGTCACAGACCTCTAAACGCAAGGGAATTGGCCGAGGATACGGTCACAAGCAGGTGAAATCCCGGACCGGGAAAGGGCATTGCCGCCGCGCCGCCCGTCGGCGACGTCAACCACGGTCCCCCGAGGGGTCGGTGGACTACTGCGCGGTGACGATCCGCACCGCGCCCGCGGCGTCCCCGGCTGCCGCCGCGCCCTGCCAGCCCTTGTCCGAGTCGGCCGCCGTCCACGTCCGCCCGGCGTACGAGATCCGCTCGATGTGCAGGTCGGCGGCGTGCGCCAGCGCCCAGTTCGCCAACTGCCAACCACGCTGGCCGGCATCGCCCGGGGTCGTCGCCTGGTACCCGTCCGACTGCACCGGCACCGTCAGGCTGCGGCCGGAAACCGCCGCCCGCCCGCCGGCCGCGTCCGTCCGCGGCAGCACGTCCGCGCCGAACTCCCGCACCAGCTTCTCCCGCACCTTCGTCGCGCCGTCCGGCCCGGCGCCGTCCACGGGGTGGCTCACCGTGCAACTCAGCACGTCCCCGTTCCGGCCGGTCAGCGCCCCGGTGAGCAGTGCCGCATTCGCCTCGTGCTTGGCGTACGCCTGCGGATAGCCGCTGCGCTGCACCTTCTGTGCGGCAACGGTCAACGGCAGCCGGGAATAGCCGGGGACTTTCACCAGATGGCGGTAGAACTCCCCGGACGAATAGACCGGGTCCATGATCTGTTGCACGGTGCCCCAGTCCTGCGACGGCCGCTGCTGGAACAGCCCCACCGAATCCCGGTCACCGAAATTGATGTTGCGCAGCCCGGACTCCTGCATCGCGGTCGCCAGCGCGATCGTCACCGCCCGCTCCGGCAGCCCGCGCGAGGCCGCCACCGCCGAGATCGTCGCGGCGTTCGCGGCCTGCTCGGGGGTGAGCTCGTACGGGTCCCCGTCGCCCTGGACACGCACCGAACAGCGCGGCGCCCCGGGGCCGCTGGTGACGTACTGCACCAGGAGATACGCGACCACCCCGAGAAGGACGGCGACCGCCGCGGCGGTACGCCACAGGCGGGCGCGGCGGACAGGGGAAACGGGCTGGGCGGACACGCAGCACAACGTACCCGAGGGCCGCCGGATAGGGTCGGCTCCATGGAGCGCACCACTCACCCCGGCCTTGACCTGTCGCTGGACGCCGCCGCGCTGACCGCCCAGCTCGTCGACTTCCCGTCCGAGAGCGGCGACGAGAAGGACCTCGCGGACGCCGTCGAGAACGCCCTGCGCGCCCTGCCGCACCTGACCGTCGACCGGTACGGCAACAACGTCGTGGCCCGCACGCACCTGGGCCGCGCCGAGCGGGTGGTGCTCGCCGGACACCTCGACACCGTGCCGATCGCCGACAACGTCCCGTCCCGGCTCGACGAGCACGGCGTCCTGTGGGGCTGCGGCACCTGCGACATGAAGTCCGGGGTCGCCGTCCAGCTCCGGATGGCCGCCACCGTCCCGGCCCCCAACCGGGACCTGACCTTCGTCTTCTACGACAACGAAGAGGTCGCCGCGCACCTCAACGGCCTCGGCCACGTCGCCGACGCCCATCCCGACTGGCTCACGGGCGACTTCGCCGTCCTCCTGGAGCCCTCCGACGGCCAGGTGGAGGGCGGCTGCCAGGGCACCCTCCGGGTCCTGCTGCGCACCCGGGGCGAGCGCGCCCACTCCGCGCGCAGCTGGATGGGCGCCAACGCCATCCACGCCGCCGCCCCCATCCTGGCGAAGCTCGCCGCCTACGAGCCGCGCCGCCCGGTCATCGACGGCCTGGAATACCGCGAGGGCCTCAACGCGGTCCGCGTCGAGGGCGGGGTGGCGGGCAACGTCGTCCCCGACGAGTGCACCGTCACCGTCAACTTCCGCTACGCGCCCGACCGCACCCCCGAGGAGGCGGTGGCCCACGTCCGCGAGGTCTTCGCGGACTGCCCCGTGGACGAGTTCGTCATCGACGACCACTCCCCGGGGGCGCTGCCCGGCCTGTCCCACCCGGCGGCCCAGGCGTTCATGGCGGCGGTCGGCGGCACCGCCAAGCCCAAGTTCGGCTGGACCGACGTCTCCCGCTTCAGCGCCCTCGGCGTCCCGGCCGTCAACTACGGGCCCGGCGAGGCGCTGCTGGCCCACAAGAAGGACGAGCGGGTCGCGATCGACCGGATCCTGCACTGCGAGGAGCGGCTGCGCACCTGGCTGACCGCCGGCCCGGCGGCTTGACGGCCCCGTCGCCGACCGCCCGCATACCCGGCGAATTCCCCTCCGCTTCACACCGACGGATCTACGCTGAAGTGGCAAACGATCTGTCAGCGGAGGGAGCACGTCATGGTCGACCCCGAGGGAGCGCACGTCCCTGAGGAGCAGCGACTGGGCCCCGTACTGCGCCGGCACGACCAGGTGCAGACCGGCACGACGACGGACCAGCGGCTGCTGGACTCCGAAGGCCCCTCCGAGTGGGTGCACACCGACCCCTGGCGCGTGATGCGGATCCAGTCGGAGTTCGTCGAGGGCTTCGGCGCGCTGGCCGAGCTGGGCCCGGCCGTCAGCGTCTTCGGCTCGGCCCGCACTCCGCGCGGCACGGCGGAGTACGACGCGGGCGTGCGGCTCGGCGCCGCGCTGGTGAAGGCCGGATTCTCCGTGATCACCGGCGGTGGCCCCGGGGCCATGGAGGCCGCCAACAAGGGCGCCTTCGAGGCCGGCGGCACCTCCGTCGGGCTCGGCATCGAGCTGCCCTTCGAGCAGGGCATGAACGAGTACGTGAACCTCGGGGTGGACTTCCGCTACTTCTTCGTCCGGAAGACCTGTTTCGTGAAGTACGCGCGCGGCTTCGTCGTCCTCCCCGGTGGACTCGGCACCCTCGACGAACTCTTCGAGGCGCTGACCCTCGTCCAGACCCGCAAGGTCACCCGCTTCCCGATCGTGCTGTTCGGCTCGGACTACTGGAGCGGGCTGCTCTCCTGGCTGCGCGAGACGGTGGTCTCCCAGGGGAAGGCGTCGGTGCACGACCTGGAGCTGTTCCACCTCAGCGACGACGTCGACGAGGCGATCGCCCTGGTGACCAAGGAGGTCGGGATCTAGGACCGGGACCGGGGCCGGGGGCGGGGACGCGGGGCGAGGGCGGTGGCGATACAGGGCCGGGGCGGGGCGCGCACGGCGTCGCGGCCCCGCCCCCGATCCGACGACCCGGCCCCGGCCGTCCCCTAGGGAATCCGTTCGCACGCCCTCTGGGCGCGCCTCCTTACGCCAGGCCGCGGCGGGCGACCGCCGGCGGGCGGTGGCCGGCGATCGAGGCCACCATGTCCAGCACCTGGCGGGTCTCGGCGACCTCGTGGACGCGGTAGACCTGGGCGCCCAGCCAGGCGGAGACGGCGGTGGTCGCGAGGGTGCCCAGCACCCGCTCCTTGACCGGCTTGTCCAGCGTCTCGCCGACGAAGTCCTTGTTGGACAGCGAGACCAGCACCGGCAAGGGGGTGTCCCCTGCGCGAGCGAAGCCGAGAGCTCGGGGAACGGCCTCCGCCATCTCGCCGAGCCGCCGGGTCGCCTCCAGGCTGTGCCGGGTGTTCTTCCCGAAGTCGTGCCCCGGGTCGATCATGATCCCGTCCCGCCGGACGCCCAACTCCACGGCCCGCTCGGCCAGTCCGAGCGTCACCCGCAGGATGTCGGCCATCACGTCGTCGTAGACCACCCGGTGCGGCCGGGTACGCGGCTCGGCGCCGCCCGCGTGCGTGCACACCAGGCCCACGCCGTACCGCGCGGCGACCTCGGCGAGCCGCGGGTCGACCCCGCCCCAGGCGTCGTTGAGCAGGTCGGCGCCGGCCTCGCACACCGCCTCGGCGACCTCGTGCCGCCAGGTGTCGACGCTGATCACCACGTCGGGGTGGCGGCGCCGCACCTCGGCCACGAAGCCGACCGTGCGGCGGGCCTCCTCCTCGGCGTCCACCTCCTCGCCGGGGCCGGCCTTGACGCCGCCGATGTCGATGATCGCGGCGCCCTCCGCGATCGCCTGTTCCACGCGGTGCAGCGCGGGTTCGTCGCGGAAGGTCGCACCCTGGTCGTAGAAGGAGTCCGGCGTCCTGTTGACGATCGCCATGATCACCGGCTCATGCGCCCCGAACTCGCGTTTTCCCAGCCGCAGCATTCCCTTGACTCCCTCTCCGTGGTCCGGGAGCGACCCTAACTGTCAGACCCGCATGGCACGATCGGTGCAGGCACTCAGTCCGGGGAGTTGGTCGTGTTCTGGTTCATGCTGATCGCGCTGGTCGTGGTGGTGGCCGCGGTCACGCTGGTCGTCGTCGGCGGGGGAGACGCCGGCGGGGAGGGCGGCGGCCTGCGCGAGGCCGAGCCCGCGGGCCTGTACGACCCGCTGCCCCAGGACCGCCCGCTGGCCCGGGCCGATGTCGAGGCCGTCCGGCTGCCGATGGCCGTCCGCGGCTACCGCATGGACGACGTCGACGACGTCCTGGACCGCCTCGGCGCCGAGCTCGCCGAGCGGGACGCCCGGATCGCCGAGCTGGAGGCCGCGCTGGCCGGCGCCAACGCCGCGGCGATGGGCGGGCCGGGCCTCATAGAGGGTGCGTCGCCGGTGCCGCCCGCGGTCGGACCGGCCGGGCGGCCGGGTACGCCGGGCGGTGCCGCGGAGCCCGACAGTCCGGATGGCCCCGAGCGGGGAGACCGCCGCGCCGAGCGCGGAGAAGGCGAGGAGCAGGCATGAGCGAGCACAGCATGGGGGTCCCCCCGGCCGAAGGTTGGGGGAGAATCATCACGGGGTGCGCGCCTCGCGAATGCGCGGGCGAGCGAAGCGAGTTCTCGGCATGAGCGGAGTGGTGACGGCGCCCGACGGCGTCCCGCGCTGTCCCTGGGGCATGGAATCCGAGCAGATGGCGGACTACCGCGTCTACCACGACACGGAGTGGGGCCGTCCGGTCCACGGCGACGACGCGCTCTTCGAGCGGATGAGCCTGGAGGCGTTCCAGTCCGGGCTGTCCTGGATCACGATCCTGCGGCGCCGCGAGGGGTTCCGCACCGCGTTCGCCGGCTTCCGCATCGCGGAGGTGGCGCGGTTCACCGACGAGGACGCCGAGCGACTCCTCGTCGACCAGTCCATCATCCGCAACCGCGCCAAGATCGCCGCGACGATCGCCAACGCCAAGGTCGCCGCCGACCTGGCCCCCGGCGAGCTCGACGCGCTGATCTGGTCCTACGCCCCGGCCCGGGCCGGCCGCCCGGCGCCGCGCACCAGCGGCGAGCTCCAGCCGGTGACACCGGAGTCCACCGCGCTCGCCAAGGACCTCAAGAAGCGCGGCTTCCGGTTCGTCGGCCCGACCACCGCGTACGCCATGATGCAGGCGTGCGGCCTGGTCAACGACCACCTCGCGGACTGCCATGTGCGCGCGGCGGTGGAGGCGGCGGCCGCCTGACCGCCGGCCGGGCCCGCCGCCCGTTCACCGCGCGCCGGGCTCAGCGCCCCAGGAAGACCGGCTTCTCCTTCTTGACGAACGCCTCCACCGCGCGGTGGTGGTCCTCCGAGGCCCCGGCCCGGACCTGGAGCTCGTCCTCCTTCTCCAGGGTCTCGGCGAGCGCGCGCCCGGAGCCGAAGGCCAGCGACTCCTTGATCGCGGCGTAGGCGGCGGTCGGCCCCTCGGCCAGCCGGCGGGCCACCGCCGCCGCCTCGTCGGCCAGCTCGTCCGCGGGGACGACCTTGTTGGCGATGCCCAGCTCGTGCGCCTCCTGGGCGCCGACCGAGCGTGGGAAGAGCAGCAGATCGGCGGCCCGGCCCTGGCCGATCAGCCGCGGCAGCGTCCAGGACATCCCGGAGTCCGCGGTCAGTGCCACCCCCGCGAACGAGGTGTTGAAGGAGGCCGTGTCGGCGACGACCCGGTAGTCGGCGGCCAGTGCGAAGCCGGCACCGGCGCCCGCGGCGACCCCGTTGACCCCGGCCACCACCGGCTTGGGCATCCCGGCCAGCGCCGTGACGATGGGGTTGTAGTGCTCCCGCACGGTGTTCATGGTGTGCCCGGTACCGGTCTTCCGGTCCTCGGCCAGCAGTCCGATGTGCTCCTTGAGGTCCTGTCCGACGCAGAACGCGCGCCCGGTGGCGGTCAGCAGCACCGCCCGTACGGCCGGGTCGGCGGCGGCCTCCTGGAGGATGTCCCGGAGTGCGACCTTCGCCTCCGTGTTCATCGCGTTCATGGCATCGGGGCGGTTGAGAGTGACCGTCGCCAGTCCGTCGGTCACGTCGTAGAGCACGGTGTCGGCCATAGTGGAGTCCCCTCCGTCGCGGCTCTGGACTGCCCGGTAACGGCAGCCAGCGCTCAGGATGCCGGAGATCATCCGGCGTCGGCATGTGACGTACGTCAAAGATTGTGGGCGCGAGGGGTGGCGGAGAGTGGCGCAGTATCGCAGGGCGCTCCCCGAATTGGGTGGGTTTGCGGGAGCGCGTTGCCAAAGGGATGCCCCCTGATGTTGGTCATCGGGTCGTTCGATGCGGGATAATGGCCTGGAAGCAATGTGTTCGACGCCGGTGACACGCGCCTAATAAGGCCGTCGGCTGAGATGAGCTGGTTTCAGGAAGGGGAACGAGCATGGCGGCCATGAAGCCGCGGACGGGTGACGGCCCGCTCGAGGTGACCAAGGAGGGGCGGGGCATCGTCATGCGCGTTCCGCTCGAAGGCGGCGGTCGGCTCGTCGTCGAGCTGACCCCCGACGAGGCCAAGGCCCTGGGTGAGGCCCTGGAGAAGGTCACCGTCTGACGAGGGCGGAGAAACCGCTGCGGTTTTCGGGGACTCCACCCCGGTACCTCCAGCCAGATACCCCGGCCCCGGCACGCGGCACGCCAAGAAACGGCGTGCCGCGTGCCGGGGCCGTTTCGCGTGCCCGCGCGCGGTCGCGGACCGGTGCTCCGGCCGGGGCGGGGACAACCGGCTCAGCCGCGCTTGACCGCGCAGAGCAGCCCGTCGCCGACCGGTAGCAGGGCCGGCACCAGTGCGCTGCTCTCCCGAATGGCCCGCAGCAGCTCGCGGACCCGCAGCACCTCGTCGGGCTGCTCCGCGGAGTCCACCGTCCGGCCGTCCGCGAAGACGCCCTGGAAGCAGACGAGGCCACCGGGGCGCAGCAGACGCAACGATTCAGCGAGGTACTCCAGGTACTCCATGAGGTCGCCGTCGCAGAAGACGAGGTCGTAGCCGCCGTCCGCCAGGCGCGGCAGGACGTCCAGGGCCCGGCCCGGGATGAAGCGGGCGCGGTTGCCGGCGAAGCCCGCGGCGCGGAACGCCTGCTTGGCGAAGGTCTGCCGCTCCGGTTCGAGGTCCACGGTGGTCAGCACGCCGTCCGGGCGCATGCCGTGCAGGAGGTAGATGCCGGACACCCCGGTGCCGGTGCCGATCTCGGCGACGGCCTTGGCGTCGGCGGTGGCGGCGAGCATCCGCAGGGCCGCGCCGGTGCCGGCGGTCACCGTGCGGACACCGACCTCCCGGGCGCGGTCGCGGCACCAGAGCAGGGCGGTGTGGGCGTCGTCGTCGAGAGTTCCGGCGCCGTACGCCTCGGCGAATGCCAAGCTCGTCTGCCGGTTGCCGGTAATGGCCCTCTCCTGTCCCCGTAGTTGACGCAACCGTGACTGTATCCGCTGTGCGCGGGAACCCGCAGATGGGACCGGGCGTTAGGAGAGGGCGAGGGGAGAGACGGGGGGACGCACCGGTGGATACCGCGCAAGAGGCCCGGCGAGAGCCGCGGCAGGACGAGAAGCCAGACCAAATGCTGGTCAAAACTGCTTATCCGGAGCTAACGGGCGAGGTGGATATGGTAGGGGCTCTACTGGACACCACCAGAGCCACCAGGGGAGGTGCGGCTGCGGCGGGTGACCGAAGGGTGCGCAGGCGCTTGCGACGGTCGTTCACCGGGCCGAAATCCGTGACCAACACCGCTGACCGATTCCGCCCTCACGGCCCCAAGGCCAGGGGAGGGGCCCCCATCGCCGACGCCCCCACCGCGACCTTCGCCGCCGACGCGGACGTGCAGGCGTGGTCTCCGCCCACCTGGGAGGAGATCGTCAGCACGCACAGCGCACGGGTGTACCGCCTCGCCTACCGCCTCACCGGCAATCAGCACGACGCCGAGGACCTCACGCAGGAGGTGTTCGTCCGCGTCTTCCGCTCGCTGTCGACGTACACCCCCGGCACCTTCGAGGGCTGGCTGCACCGCATCACGACCAACCTCTTCCTGGACATGGTCCGCCGCCGCCAGCGCATCCGCTTCGACGCGCTCGGTGACGACGCCGCCGAGAAGCTCCCCAGTCGTGAGCCCGCACCGCAGCAGCAGTTCGACGACACCCACTTCGACGCCGACGTCCAGCACGCGCTGGACACCCTCGCGCCCGAGTTCCGCGCCGCCGTGGTGCTCTGCGACATCGAGGGCCTGTCGTACGAGGAGATCGCCGCGACGCTCGGCGTCAAGCTCGGCACGGTCCGCAGCCGGATCCACCGGGGCCGCTCCCACCTGCGCAAGGCGCTCAAGCACCGCTCGCCGGAGGCGCGCGCGGAGGAGCGCCAGGAGCAGCGGCGCGAGCAGCGGACCCTGGCCGTGGTGCCCAGTAGGGAGGTCGGAATCGCGTGAGCGGCAGTGGCGGTCCGTCCCCCGCCGAGCAGCATCTCGGCGACCGCCTCGCGGCCCTGGTCGACGGTGAACTGGGGCACGACGCACGGGAGCGGGTGCTGGCGCACCTCGCGACGTGCGGGAAGTGCAAGGCGGAGGCCGACGCGCAGCGCCGGCTGAAAAGCGTGTTCGCGCAGGCGCTGTCCCCCGGGCCCTCCGAGGGGCTGCTGGCGCGCCTTCAGCAGTTGCCCGGCGGCGATCCCGACGGGCCCGGCAGCCGGCTGGGCAACGGCACCTTCGGTCGCGGCGAGTTCGTCCGCGGCGACGGTGCGTTCCGTTACGTGCCCTCGGACGACCACCTCGGTGGTGCCATGGCGGCCGTCGCCGCCCCGTCCCGGGCGCGCGGCTTTCGGGTGCAGGAGCCGGAGCGCGGCGTCCCGCAGCGGCGCCGGCTCGCGTTCGCGGCGGCCGGGGCGGTCTCGTTGGCGGCGTTCGCGCTCGGTGGCGCCCTCCCGCTGGAGGCCGCCGTCGACGTGCCCGGCCCCCGCGCCGAGGGCAGCGGCACCGCGGTCACCCCGCTCGGCGCCCGTCCCGCGGCCGGCTCCGGCGTCTTCTCCGGCGGTGCGGAGGGCCCGACCACGCGTGAGCCCGGTCCCGGGTCCTGGCCCTCCGCCAGCGACCCCACGGGCGCTCCCGCGCCGAGCCCGATGTCCCTGCTCGCGCCGGGCGAGAGCCGCCCCTCGGACGCGGTGCCGGCGTTCAGCCCCGCGCCCGGCCGTTTCGGACTCTCGCCGCTGATAGCCGCCACGGGCCCGGCGGCGGATTTCCGCTTCGCCCAGTTGTCCGCCTTGAGTGGCAACGCCCCGGTAAGTCATGTGCCGCCGTCGCTGCCGCCCCTGGAGCCGATGCGGCCGCTGCTCGGCTCGCCGGCCCCCACCGGCCAGGCCGCCTCCGGCCCGCACTGACCGGGCTCTGCGCGTCCCCGCCCGGAACTGGTTGAATCCCTTCTCGGGCGGCGCGCCCCTGCCCGGGGCGCGTACCGCACGGGCCTGTCGCCGGACAGGCCCCAGGTGGCGGTGGCCCGCGCAGGGGCGCGGGTGAATTGTTGGGGAGAGCATGGACGACGCGAAGGCCGCCGGGCCCAAGCTGAAGTGGTGGAGCCGCCCGGAGCAGGTTCCGGGGCCCGGGCAGTCCGCTCCGGCGGCGGCCGGGGAGCCGGAGCCCGGTGCGTCCGGGGCCGAGGCGTCGGGCGACTGGGTCGTCCGTCCGCCGCAGCCCGCGCCCACGGCGGCGGCCCGCACGGCGCCGGACGCCGCAGGTGCCGCAGCGGCCACGGAGGCCGCGGAAGGCACGGATGCCGCGGGAGCCGCGGGTTTCCAAGAGGCCGGTGCAGAACGGGAGTTGGCCGCCGCGCCGGCGGAGATGTCCGGGGCGGCGCCCGCGGCGGAGGCCGCCGGTGCCCACCCCGTCGAGGACGCGACGGCCGCGCCCGCCCCCGCGGAGCGCCCCGCCGCGACCATGACGCTCGGTCAGGTGCCCGCCGGTGCCCGGACCGATCAGCTGCCCGACCCGCGCACCGAGCCCCCGGTGGCGCCCGACGCCGCACCCCCTGCCGCGCCCCCCGCCCCCACCGGCGGCGTGCCGCGGCAGCGGCCACTGCACCCCGAGGACCCGTACGGCACGCCGCCCTACGGCGGCCCCGGCCCGTGGGCGCCGGCCCCGCTCGTCCAGCGCCCGACGGCCACGCCCGCCCACGGCACCGTGCTCCCGCCCGCGCCACCCGCTCCGCCCGCCCCGGCGCCGGCGGCCCACGCCGCCCCGCAGGACGCCCCGGCCGGCCCCGTCGCCGCACCGAGGCCGACCGGCCCCGAGCTGGCCGAGGGCGGCTTCGTCCCGCACCCCGGAGACGGCGGCCCCCGCCCCGCGCCCCCGGCCGCGCCCGCCGCCTGGCAGCAGTACGACCCCTGGAGCGCGCCCCGGCCCGCCGGGCCGGCCGTCGCGCCCCGGCCCCGGCCGCGCGGCCGGCGCTCCGGGCTGGTGGCCGGCGCCGTGGCGTTGGCGCTGCTGGCCGGCGGCGTCGGCGGGGTGGCCGGCGCATACGTCGAGCGGTACGGCGGCATCGACGACATCAAGCTGCCCCAGGTGGCGGGGGACGCGGGGAGCCGCAGCCCGGAGAGCGTGGCCGGGATCGCCCGGGCGGCGCTGCCCGGCGTGGTGACCCTGCACGTCCGGGGCAACGCCGAGCAGGGCACCGGCACCGGCTTCGTGCTCGACCGGCAGGGGCACATCCTCACCAACAACCACGTCGTCGAGCCGGCCGGGACCGGCGGCGAGATATCGGTGACGTTCAGCGGCGGGCAGACCGCCCGGGCGAAGGTCGTCGGGCGGGACGGCGGCTACGACCTCGCGGTGGTCCAGGTCGAGGGCGTCACCGGGCTGCACCCGCTCACCCTCGGCGATTCGGACGCGGCCCAGGTCGGCGACCCGGTGGTGGCGATCGGCGCGCCCTACGACCTCGCCAACACCGTCACGTCCGGGATCATCAGCGCCAAGCAGCGACCGATCACCGCGGGCGGCAAGAAGGGCGACGGCGGCGATGTGTCGTACGTCGACGCGCTGCAGACCGACGCACCCATAAACCCGGGCAACTCGGGCGGGCCCCTGGTGGACGCCAAGGCCCGGGTGATCGGGATCAACAGTGCGATCCGGGCGGCCGACAGCGGCAGTGGCGGGCTGGACGGCGGCGGCCAGGGCGGCTCCATCGGGCTGGGCTTCGCCATACCGATCAATCAGGCCAAGCGGGTGGCCGAGGAGCTGATCAACACCGGCCGGGCCACCCACCCGGTGATCGGCGTCACGCTGGAGATGGAGTACGCCGGCGACGGCGCGCGGGTCACCGAGGGCGGCAAGACGGGCGCGCCGCCGGTCACCCCCGGCGGTCCCGGTGCCAAGGCCGGCATCCGGCCGGGCGACGTCATCACCCGGGTGGACGGAGCGCCGGTGCACAGTGGTGAGGAGCTGATCATCAAGGTCCGCAGCCACCGGCCGGGGGACACGCTCACGCTGACGGTCCAGCGGGGCGGCGCGGAACGGCCCGTCCGGCTGACACTGGGTTCCTCAAGCGGGAGCTGATCGTTTGTACGGTGTTGGTACGGGCGACTCCCCCCCGACGCCCGGGGCCAGGTACCGTGAGAGGCGGCCTTGGCCCAAAGGCCCTCGAAGGCCGCGGATACCCCAAGGAGCTGCAAGGTGTTCTTCGACATAGGACCCCTAGAGCTGGTTGCGATCGTGGTCCTCGCGGTGCTCATCTTCGGCCCGGACAAACTGCCCAAGGTCATCCAGGACGTGACGGGGTTCATCCGTAAGGTCCGGGCGTTCTCCGACAGCGCCAAGGAGGACATCCGCAGCGAGCTCGGCCCGGAGTTCAAGGACTTCGAGTTCGAGGACCTCAAGCCGCGGAACTTCGTCCGCAAGCACGTGCTGGAGAAGGACGAGTACGGCCTGCGGGAGCTCGCCGAGATCCGCGACGGCTTCGACCTGAAGAAGGAGATGGCCGACGTCACCGAGGCGGTCCGGGACTCCACCGCGCCCCGTCCGGCGCCGGCTGCCCCCGCCGCGTCCGGTGGTGCGCCCCTGAGCCTCTCCAAGGAATCCCCGGCCGCGTCCGGCGGCCGACCGGACATGTTCACCAAGGGCGCCGACCCGTCCCGCCGGGAGCCGCCCCCGTTCGACGCCGACGCGACCTGACATCTCGTATGCCCGGCTGGGTTGACCCCACTGGCTATGCTCCGGGTGTCCGGGGTGAGGTCGCCTGAGGGGGGCGGGCCGCCCACGACGCAGGGCAACGAGGAGGCTCCGCGCAGATGGAGACGACGAGTCGGGCGGTCACCCGCGAGGTGTCCGCCGATACCGGCCGGAAGGTCGACGGCTATCTGCTGGCCGCATTCCCGTGGTACGGCCTCGATGAGGCGTTCACCGGACCGCGCTGGCTGATGCAGGTCGGCTCGGCCGCGGACGGCACCGTCGAGCACGGTGCGACCGGTCATGGCGTGGAGCCCACCATAAAGGTCGAGAAGCCGGAGGACGAGCGCTTCGCGGTGGTGGTGACGGTCGCCAGTCGCCCGGTGCGGCGCAGCGCGGACGGCACCGGCGTCCTGGAGGCCACCTCGGTCTCGACGGCGGCCTGGCTGGCCGGTTCCGGTCTGCTCTCCCACACCTGGCCGACCCAGATGGACCGGACGCTGCGCCAGGACTGGCTGGACCAGCAGACGACACTCGCCTGGGAGTTGGCCGACGACCTCGGCGAGGAGAGCTGGAGCGAGCTGATGCTGCCGGTGGACGGGGTGCCGACGCCGTTCTGCTACCGGGAGTCCGAGTACGGCTGGGTGCTCGCCGGGACCGCCGGCCAGGAGGGGCCGGAGGGGGTGCACCTCGGTGCCTACGGGCGGGGGATGAGCGCGTACGGCCTGGGCTTCTCGGTGATCAAGGACCTGAGCGCCTACGGGGGCTGAGCGCCCGCAGGGGGGCGCGTGCGGGACGAGGTGCGGCCCCTTCGGGCGGCGCGCGCGGCGCACGCAAAAGGGCGGACCATTGCGGATCCGCCCTTCCCGGCGTCGCACGGGACCGGTGACCGGCCCGTGGCGATCAGAACTTGTTGCGCGGGGTGATCCCCAGCGACATGCCCGCCAGACCGCGCTGACGGCCGCCCAGCTTGCCCGCGATGGCGCGGATCGCCGCACCGGCGGGGGAGTCCGGATCGGTCAGCACCACCGGCTTGCCCTCGTCGCCGCCCTCGCGCAGCCGGACGTCGATCGGGATGGCGCCGAGCACCGGGACCTGCGTGCCGGTGGTCTTCGTCAGGCCCTCGGCGACCCGCTCGCCGCCGCCGGTGCCGAAGACGTCGACCATCTCGTCGCAGTGCGGGCAGGGCAGCCCGGACATGTTCTCCACCACGCCGACGATCTTCTGGTGGGTCTGCACGGCGATCGAACCGGCCCGCTCGGCGACCTCGGCGGCGGCCTGCTGCGGGGTGGTGACCACCAGGATCTCGGCGTTCGGGACGAGCTGGGCCACCGAGATGGCGATGTCGCCGGTGCCCGGGGGCAGGTCCAGCAGGAGGACGTCCAGGTCGCCCCAGTAGACGTCGGCGAGGAACTGCTGGAGGGCGCGGTGCAGCATCGGGCCGCGCCAGACGACCGGGGCGTTGCCCGGCGTGAACATGCCGATCGAGATGACCTTCACGCCGTTGGCCGACGGGGGCATGATCATGTTCTCGACCTGGGTGGGCCGCCCGTCCGCACCGAGCATCCGGGGCACCGAATGGCCGTAGATGTCGGCGTCGACCACGCCGACCTTGAGGCCGTCGGCGGCCATCGCGGCGGCGAGGTTGACCGTCACCGACGACTTGCCGACGCCGCCCTTGCCGGAGGCCACCGCGTAGACCCGGGTCAGCGAGCCGGGCTTGGCGAAGGGGACCTCCCGCTCGGCGGTGCCGCCGCGCAGCGCCGTGGCCAGCTCCCGCCGCTGCTCGTCGCTCATCACGTCCAGCTCGACCGCGGCGCGGGTCACACCGGGCACCCGCTCGACGGCCTCGCGGACGTTGCTGATGATCGTCTCCCGCATCGGGCAGCCGGAGACCGTGAGGTAGACCACGACCGCCACCGAGCCGTCCGCGGCGACATCCACCGATTTGACCATCCCCAGTTCGGTGATGGGGCGGTGGATCTCGGGGTCGTTGACCGTCGCGAGCGCTTCGCGGATCGCGTCCTCGCTCGGCGCGGAGCCGTTGGGCTGGGGCGTGTCTGTTGCCATGACTTGATGGTACGGCGGCTGAGGCCGCCTCCGGAAAGGTCCTCAGCGGTCGCGTTCGTCACGCTCCGGGTGCTCGCCGTCGGCCGTCTGTCGCAGTTCCAGCTCCCGCAGCAGATCCTCCAGTTCGGAGCGGATCCAGTCGCGGGTGGCGACCTCGCCCAGGCCCATCCGCAGTGCCGCGATCTCCCGGGTCAGATACTCGGTGTCGGCGATGGAGCGCTCGTTCTGCTTGCGGTCCTGCTCGTGGGTGACCCGGTCGCGGTTGTCCTGGCGGTTCTGCGCCAGCAGGATCAGCGGCGCCGCGTACGACGCCTGCAGCGAGAGCGCCAGGGTCAGGAAGATGAACGGGTAGTTGTCGAACCGCAGAGAGCCGGGCACGGTGACGTTCCAGCCGATCCACAGGATGATCGTGACCGTCATCCAGACGATGAAGCGGCCGGTCCCCAGGAAGCGGGCGATCTTCTCGGACATCCGCCCGAACGCCTCCGGGTCGTACTCCGGGAAGAACGTCCGGCGCGGTACCCGCGGGAGGTCCAGCCGCACCCGCGGCCGCGGCTCGGAGCCCCGGGACCGCTCCCCGGCGCCGCCCCGGCGCACCGCCGAGGCACCGTGCATCCGCCGCTCCTTGGGGTTCTCCCGGTCCTCAGGGCCCATCGGCGGTCTTCCCGTGCGGCTCGACGGCATCGTCGCCGGTGGCCGTGCGGCCGTGCAGCCCGGCCTCCCGCCAGTCGTCCGGCAGCAGGTGATCCAGCACGTCGTCGACGGTGACCGCGCCCAGCAGCGCCCCGCCCTCGTCCACCACCGGCGCCGCGACCATGTTGTACGCGGCCAGGTAGCTGGTCACCTCGGGCAGCGGGGTGTCCGGCGGCAGGGCCGGCAGATCGGTGTCCACGATGAAGCTGACGAGGGTGAACGGCGGGTCCCGCAACAGCCGTTGGAAGTGCACCAGGCCCAGGTACTTGCCGGTCGGCGTCTCGTCCGGCGGGCGGCAGACGTACACCTGGGCGGCGAGCGCGGGGGAGAGGTCCGGGTCGCGCACCCGGGCCAGCGCGTCCGCGACGGTGGCGTCCGGGCGCAGCACGATCGGCTCGGTGGTCATCAGGCCGCCCGCGGTGCGCTCCTCGTAGGACATCAGCCGCCGGACGTCCGCCGCCTCCTCCGGGCGCATCAGGGTCAGCAGACGCTCCTTCTCGTCCTCGGGGAGTTCGGAGAGCAGGTCGGCGGCGTCGTCCGGGTCCATCGCCTCCAGGACGTCGGCGGCCCGTTCGTCCTTCAGCTTGCCGATGATCTCGACCTGGTCGTCCTCCGGCAGCTCCTCCATGACGTCGGCCAGCCGGTCGTCGTCGAGCGCCGCGGCGACCTCGGCGCGGCGCTTGGGGGTCAGGTGGTGCAGGACGCCGGCCAGGTCCGCCGGGCGCAGCTGCTCGAAGGTGGCGAGGAGGTTCTCCGCGCCCTGCCCGTGCTCCTCCAGGGAGAAGCCGGTCACCGCCGACCACTCCACCGTCAGCGTCTCGCCCTTGCGCCGCAGCGCCCCGCCCTTCCCGCGCCGGACGAAGACCTTGTCGATCTCCCAGTCGCGGCGGGCCGGCAGCTGGGTGATGCCGATGTCGAGCACGGTGACCTCCTCGCCGGTCTCGACCAGCCGCACCCGCCGGTCCAACAGCTCGCCGAAGACCAGCGTCTCCGACGCCCGCTGCTCGAAGCGCCGCATGTTGACCACGCCGGTGGTGACGATCTGGCCGGACTCCACGCCGGTCACCCGGGTCATCGGCACGAAGATCCGGCGCCGGCTGATCACTTCGACCACCAGCCCCAGCAGCCGCGGCGGGCGGTCCCCGACCCGGAGCAGCGCGACGAGGTCCCGCAGCCGCCCGACCTGGTCGCCGTTGGGGTCGAACACGGCGATGCCGGAGAGGTGGGAGACGAAGATCCGGGGAGTGACCACCGCCATGGAAAGCGCCGCCCTTCTCCCTTTCCGTCCGGATAGCTCCATAAAAGACCGGAGAGCAATGCATTGATCCGGGTTCAGGCTAACCCGTCGGGGTGGGCCGCGCCCCGACGGGAACGGCCGTATGGTGGCCGCCCGGCATCCGGTCTGCGGGCCCGCGCCCCCGGGTACGCTGCCGTGAGCTGTCGAGGTCACCCGCATCAGGAGGCAGAGCCGACGTGAGCGCCATCCCCCCGGACACCACCCGCCGACCGCCGGCCTGCACCCGACGCAGTGGGCGGGCGGCGCTGGTGGCGGCGGTGTGCGCGGCGCTGACCGCGACGGTGGCCGGCTGCGCCGCGGAGGACCCGGACGCCGGCACCAACGGGGTCGGCAAGCTGCCCGCCCAGCAGATCGAGGCCAAGGCCCGGGCCGCCGCCGCGGGCACCGACACCGTGCGACTCTCCGGGAAGGTCGTCAGCCAGGGCGCCACCTACACGCTGGACATGCGGCTGGCCAAGAACGGCGCCCGGGGCGAGCTGACCACCAAGGCCACCTCGTTCCAACTGCTGCGGATCGACGACGCGCTCTATCTCAAGGCGGACGCGTCCTTCTGGGCCGGGGAGAAGAGCGGCTCCGCCGCCACCGCCGCCAAACTCGGCAACAAGTACGTCAAGGTGCCCGCCGCCGACCCCGTCTACCAACGCTTCAGCGGCTTCACCGACAAGGACACCCTGCTCGCCGGATTGCTCGGCCTGCACGGCGAGCTGACGGCCAAGAACCGCGGGACGGTCGGCGGGGTCCGCACCGTCCAGGTCGCCGCCGGCTCCGGCTCCGGCGGCACCCTCGACGTCTCCCTGGAAGGCACCCCGTACCCGCTGCGGTTCCAGCGCGCGGGCGGCGCGGGGGAACTCACCCTCGCCGACTGGGGCAAGAGCGTGGACCTCAAGACCCCCGACCAGAGCCAGGTCGTCGACTACGGCAAGCGGATCTCGCAGACCGGCGGCTGACCGCCGCGGGCCCGGGCCGGTCAGCCCCTGCGGCCCCGGCGCAGCAGCTTCGGCAGCGCGGCGGGCACCGGCCGGCGGGTGATCGCCGGCGAGGCCGGCGGCGGTGCGGCGTGCGAGCCGTCCGGCATCCGGCCGGGGCGCTGCTCCGCCTCGCCGGTCGGCGTCAGCCGCAACACCCGGCACTCCCGAGCCCAGCGCTCGGCGATGGTGTCGGCGTCCGGCGCGTTGAGTCGCTTGCCCTTCAACTCCTCGACGGCGGCCTGCCACTCCTCGCCGCCGGGCGGGAGTTCACGGACCGCGGCCGGCCAGGCGACGAGCCGGCCGCCCTTGTCCTTGCTGCGGACGGTGACCGTGGCGGTGCCGCCGTCGGTGAGCCCCAGCGCGGCCAGCGGCTGCTCACCGGTGCCCTCGCCGACCAGGCAGACCGCCCCGTCGTGCCAGACGTGCCACAGCGCGCGGGCCGGGCCCGTCGCCCCCCGCACCCAGATCAGGCCGGACTTCTTCGTGGCCTCTTCGACGAGCGCCTGATCCAGCAGGGCCTGCGACACGGTCTCCTCCGTCATGGGCCTCAGCCTAATCGGCCCGGTGGCGGGTATCCGGGGGCGCCCAGGCGGTGAGACACCGCGTCCCGGCCCCCGGCCGGAGAAGCCGCCGGCCGCCTCTACAGCCAGCCGTTGCGCTTGAAGCCGCGGTGGATCCCCAGACAGATGGTGACCGTGACGAGCATCATCGCCGGGTAGCCGTACTTCCAGTGCAGCTCCGGCATGTACGTGAAGTTCATGCCGTAGATGCCGGCGATCATCGTGGGGACGGCGAAGATGGCCGCCCAGGCGGTGATCTTGCGCATGTCCTCGTTCTGCGCGACGGCGGCCTGCGCGAGGTTGGCCTGGAGGATGGAGTTCAGCAGGTCGTCGAAGGACAGCACCTGCTCGTTGACCCGCGCCAGGTGGTCGGCGACGTCCCGGAAGTACTTCTGGATGCCGCTGTCCACCAGCCGCATCGGGCGCTCGCTCAGCAGCTGCATCGGCCGCAGCAGCGGGGACACTGCGCGCTTGAACTCCAGTACCTCACGCTTGAGTTGGTAGATCCGCCCGGCGTCACCGCCCTTCGCGGCCCCCTTGCCGCCGGCGCCCTTGCCGTTGGTGCCCGAGCTGAAGACGTCGATCTCCACCTCGTCGATGTCGTCCTGGACCGCGCCGGCCACCGCCATGTAGCCGTCGACGACCTGGTCGGCGATGGCGTGCAGTACCGCGGACGGGCCCTTGGCCAGCCGCTCCTGGTCCTCCTGGAGGCGGTGCCGCAGCGCGCGCAGCGAGCCCTGGCCGCCGTGCCGGACGGTGACGATGAAGTTCGGGCCCGTGAAACACATCACCTCGCCGGTCTCCACCACCTCGCTGGTCGAGGTCAGCTCGGCGTGCTCGACGTAGTGCACGGTCTTGAAGACGGTGAACAGGGTGTCGTCGTACCGCTCCAGCTTGGGCCGCTGGTGGGCGTGGACGGCGTCCTCCACGGCGAGCGGGTGCAGCCCGAACTCCTGGGCGATGCCGGCGAATTCGGCCTCGGTCGGCTCGTGCAGGCCGATCCAGACGAAGCCGCCCTCGTCCCGGACGCCGGCGATCGCCTCGCCCGGGGCGAGGTGCCCGCGCACCCGCTGGCCGTCGCGGTACACGCCGCAGTCGACGATGGCGCTGTTGGCGCAGGCCGGGGCGGCGGATTCGGTGCGGTAGGGGGAGTCGTCGCGGCGTCGAGCCGGTCGGACGGCGGCGCGCAGGTCGCGGATCATCGACATGGCAGGCTCCTTCGGGCCGGCCGTCAGTGGTGCGTGCCGCGGGCGCAACGCGGCCCGGAACGAGGGCGTACGAGGCGACAAAGGGCCGTACGTCCGCAAAGCGGGCGGCGCTCGGCGCGGGGCTACTGACGGCAGTTCGCTGACATCACGGAAGTAAGAGTCGGAGGCGCTCTTCCGTCATCTGCGTCCGGAGCGGGAGAACTTCACGGTTTAGCCGCGGTGCGGCCGGGTACGGAAGCTCTCGGATCAGAAGGATCGCGGTGCGAACGGGATGACGGGAGAACTATCGGTACTGCACGGTCGACTCGGATCCACCGCAGCCCCACCTCCTCCGGCCGGTCCCCGCTGGGGGACGTTCGTCATTCCCTGACCAGACGGCAAGGCTATCAGCCGCCTGAAGCACTAGGGCTCCCCTTTGCACGTTCGATACGAAGTGCAGAGCCAAGGCGCCGCCTCCCGGCGCATCGGGGCGCGGCGGGCGGGCATCGGGGCGGCACCTATGCTCGGCCCATGTCTGACGTTCTTGAGCTGGTCGAGGCCCGGTTGCGCACGGCGCTGGGCGAACCGGACGCGCGAGCCGCCGTCACCTTCCTCGGTACCGACCGCATCGAGGTGCTCCGCTTCGTCGACGGGGACGTGCTCCGTTACGCCACCCTCGGGATGTCCGCCCAGCCGATGGCCGACCCCACCGCGGTGGTCGCCGACCCGCTCCGCGGCCCGCGGGCCGAACTCCTGCTGTCCGTGCGGGCCGGCCGCGCGGAGACCGACAAGGTGCTCCGGCCGCTTGCCGTCCTCGCCGCGTCGCCTCAGGTCGAGGGCGTGATCGTGGCTTCCGGGGCGTCGTTGGACGTCGGCGAGCCGCTGTGGCCCGGGGCGCCGTTCACCTCGGTCCTGGTGGGGGCCTCCGGCGGCCTCGTCGAGGATCTGGAGCTGGACGAGCCCATGGATCCGGTGCGGTTCCTGCCGCTGCTGCCGATGACGCCCAACGAGGCCGCCTGGAAGCGGGTGCACGGTGCCGAGGCGCTGCAGGCGCGCTGGCTGGAGCGGGGCACCGACCTGCGCGATCCGCTGCGCGCCGGCGTGCCGCTGGACTGACCGCACGGCGGGCGCGGCCCGGCGCACCGCCCGTGCCGTACCCGGGCGGTGCGTCAGGTCCCTTGCCCCGGCCGCCGGTTGTCGGGGGCCCGCCGGGGCTCAGGGGTCGGCGAAGGCCGAGACCTCGTCCCCGGTCGCGTGCCGGGGTGCCGGCTCCTCGGCGTGCAGGGTCAGCGCCCGGCGGCGGACCGCGACGACGCCGGCGCCGATCACCGCGGCCAGCGCCGCGACCACGAACGGGATGTGCTGGTCGGTCCGCTCCGCGATCTTCGGGGCGAGGAACGGCGCGGCCGCCGCCGCACTGCCGCCCGCCTGTCGCCCGTCGCCGCCCCGAGCGGAGGCGCTGTGCGAGGCCCCCACGGGATGCGCCGCCCCACGATCACCGCCAGTGCGGTCGAGACGAAGAGCGCGTTGCCCAGGCCCCAGCCGGCCCGGAAGCCGACCAGTTCGCCGACCGAGGACGAGGTGCCGGACAGCGCGGCGAAGACCACCACCAGGGCCAGCCCGGTGAGCAGCGTCCTGCGGCTCCCTATCCGACTGGAGACGAAGCCGGTAAGCGACGACCGAGGCGCCGGCGGTGGCCCGGACCGCCATCGGCTGGCGGAGGAGCGGGGTGCCGCCGGCCCCTCGCCGGCCGCCGTCCCGGGCGGCGTCGCGGTGCGATGCCCCGGTGGGACTGTCGAAGGGGTCGTCGTGGGTGTCACCGTCGTGGCCGCTGTTGCGCATGCCGGGTTCTCCTTCCTGCCCATGTGCTGCGTGCGCCGAAATGGTTGACGTGTGCACACGGTAAGTTAGGTGGGCTAAATAGTGTAAGATGCAACTAATTTTCGAGGATGCGGAGCACTGGCAAGAATCGGCCAAGTGTGCGGTCCTGTACGCGATTAGGGGCACACCGGTCGGGTGATCGTCCTTGACGGGACGGCGGCCCTGGAGGACCGTTGGTCCTTATGAGGGGCGAACCCAGTTGCCCAAAGTGCGGAGGCCGGGTGCGGACGCCCGGTCTCTTTTCCGATACCTGGCAGTGCGCCGTCCATGGCGCCGTGCACCCGCTCCAGCCGGTCGTCCCGCCGAGCGTCGAGGCGCTCGGCGTTGTCGTGCACCGCGCACAGGTACCGGTATGGATGCCCTGGCCGCTACCGGTCGGCTGGCTGTTCACCGGTGTGGCCTGCGCCGGTGACGACCGCAGCGGCGGTCGGGCGACCGCCGTCGCCTGCTCCGGCCCCGGGCCGCTCGGCGGCCCCGGTGAACTCCTGCTGGTCGCCGAGGAGCTGGGCGTCGGACTCGGCGCCCGCTACGCCGGCATCGACGGCCCCGACCCCGGCCTGCATCTGCGCGTCGACAAGCCGCCGAACGCGAAGGTGTTGGCCGCCGGCCGCCCGACCCCGATGTGGCAGGTTCATGGCGCCCCGGCTGACCGCGCGGTCTTCGCCGGCGAGGCCCGCGGGCTGTGGCTGTGGGCCATCGCCTGGCCGGAGCAGTCCGCGCTGCTGATGTACGACGAACTGGTGCTGACCGATCTGAGGGAGGCCGGCGCCGAAGTCGATCTACTGCCCTGCGGGGCCCTGTCGCCGAGGATTCTGAGCTGAGGCGAGCGGTGCGGCTGCGGATCTTCGGATCCGGTGGAGCGGTGGACTGACGGGGGCATGTCCGGCCGCCCGGTATCCTTCCTTCTGTAGTCCGTGGTAGTGCCGTGTAGTCCTTACGGTGGCCCGCGGTGCGGTGCCCGGTCCGGGATCACCGCCGAGTCCGTCCCGCAGCAGTCTGGAGCCCGTGCCGTGCGTATCGATCTGCACACCCACTCCACGGCCTCGGACGGCACGGACACCCCCGCCGAGCTGGTGCGCAATGCCGCGGCCGCCGGGCTGGACGTCGTCGCGCTGACCGACCACGACACCGTCGGCGGGCACGCCGAGGCGCGCGCCGCGCTGCCCGAGGGGCTGACGCTGGTCACCGGAGCCGAGCTGTCCTGCCGGCTCGACGGGGTCAGTCTGCACATGCTCGCCTACCTCTTCGACCCCGACGAGCCGGAACTCGCCCGCGAGCGGGAGCTGGTCCGTGACGACCGGGTGCCGCGCGCCCGGGCCATGGTCGGCAAGCTGCGCGAGCTGGGCGTCCCGGTCACCTGGGAACAGGTGGCGCGGATCGCCGGCGACGGCGCCGTCGGACGGCCGCACATCGCCACCGCCCTGGTCGAGCTGGGCGTGGTCGGCTCGGTCTCCGACGCCTTCACCTCCGAGTGGCTCGCCAACGACGGCCGGGCCTACGTCGAGAAGCACGAGCTCGACCCGTTCGACGCGATCCGGCTGGTCAAGGCGGCCGGCGGGGTCACGGTCTTCGCGCACCCGCTCGCCGTCAAGCGCGGCAGCTGCGTCCCGCAGAGCGCGATAGCCGAGCTGGCCGCTGCCGGCCTGGACGGCATCGAGGTCGACCACATGGACCACGACGACGCCACCCGCGCCCGGCTGCGCGGGCTCGCCGCCGACCTCGGGTTGCTGACCACCGGCTCCAGCGACTACCACGGCAGCCGCAAGACCTGTCGCCTCGGCGACTACACCACCGACCCCGAGGTCTACGGGGAGATCGTGCGCCGGTCCACCGGCGCCTTCCCCGTCCCCGGCGCGGGCGGCTGAGCCCGCGGCACCGGCCGTCCGGCCGTTCGCCGAACCGCGTGCTCCGCCGAGCGGGCCGCGCTCCGGCACGCCGCCACCTCTTTCCTCCCTCCGCTCTCTTTCCCACGGGCCGCCCGTCGGCCGTGCCGCGTCCGGTCCCGTGCGTCTCCTTCCGTTCGTCCGTACCACTCGCAAGGCCAGCACCGTGTTCGACGTCGCCGTCTTCAGTACCCTCTTTGTCACGCTGTTTGTGATCATGGATCCCCCGGGAATCACCCCGATCTTCCTCGCCCTGACCTCTGGCCGGCCGGCCAAGGTGCAGCGCCGGATGGCCTGGCAGGCCGCCACCGTCGCGTTCTGCGTGATCGCCGTCTTCGGCCTCTTCGGCAAGCAGATCCTGGGGCGCCTGCACATCTCCACGCCCGCGCTGATGATCGCCGGCGGGCTGCTGCTCCTGCTGGTGGCGCTGGACCTGCTGACCGGCAAGTCCGAGGAGCCGACCCAGACCAAGGACGTCAATGTGGCGCTGGTGCCGCTGGGCATGCCGCTGCTGGCCGGGCCGGGCGCCATCGTCTCGGTGATCCTCGCGGTGCAGCACGCGCAGGGCGTCGCGTCCCAGGTCGCGGTGTGGTCGGCGATCGCGGCGATCCATGTGGTGCTCTACCTGGTGATGCGGTTCTCGCTGGTGATCATCCGCGTGATCAAGGACGGCGGGGTGGTCCTGGTGACGCGACTGGCCGGCATGATGCTCTCCGCGCTCGCCGTGCAGCAGATCATCAACGGTGTGACGCAGGTGATCCAAGGGTCCTGAGCGGCCCCGGACACGACGGCGCCCCCCGTACGGCAGGTCCGTGCGGGGGGCGTTCGCGCGTCGTCGCTACGTGGTCGTCACGTCGTCGTCCGGACGCGGTGGGCGGTGTCGGTGATCAGCTGACCGCGGCCGTGTCGGCCGGGCGGATATAGATCCGCTGCCCTATGGCGGCGGCCTGCTGCACGATCTGGTTGACGGAGGCGGCGTCCACGACGGTGCTGTCCACGGCGGCGCCGTCGACATCGTCCAGGCGCATGATCTCGAAGCGCATACGGCTTCTCCCTTCGTCTGATCCTCCTGCGGAGAACTTTTTGACAGGACTTGCCTGGCTTCGTTGCCGGGCGTTCCGTATGGGTACAACGAGCCTACAGCTGAAATGATTCCCTACGCTAAGGAAATTTTTTCATGGTCTAAGGAATGCATCTGCGGAAGTCCGCGTGGTTGTGCCCTCCGAGTGCCCGCCCGGACAATGGATCCCGAAATGAACGACCTCCAGCCCACGGGCACCACCGACCTCGCGGCGCTCGCCGCCGGCATCGAGCGCACCAACGAGCTGCTCACCCGGGTCCTGGCGGAGGTCGCCACCACCCCGTCCACCCATGCGATCTTCGTCGACGCGGGGTACGTCTACGCCGCCACCGGGCGGCTGGTCACCGGTACGGAGGACCGCAAGGCGTTCGAGCTGGACGCCGAGGGGCTCATCGAGGCGTTCATCGACAAGGCGCGGACGATCTTCCCGGACAGCCGGCTGCTGCGGGTCTACTGGTACGACGGCGCCCGCCGCCGGATCCACACCCAGGAACAGCAGCGGGTCGCCGAGCTCCCCGACGTCAAGGTCCGGCTCGGCAACCTCAACGCCCACAACCAGCAGAAGGGCGTGGACTCGCTGATCCGCACGGACCTGGAGTCGCTGGCCCGGCACCGGGCGATCACCGATGCCGTCCTGATCGGCGGCGACGAGGACCTGGTCTCCGCGGTGGAGGCGGCCCAGGGCTACGGCGCCCGGGTCCACCTGTGGGGTATCGAGGCCCCGGGCGGCCGCAACCAGGCCGAGCCGCTGATGTGGGAGGTGGACAGTGCGCGCACCTTCGACCTGGACTTCTGCAAGCCGTACGTCACCCGGCGGACGGTCGCGGAGCACCCCGAGCCGGGCGTCGGCGAGGGGCCGGTGCCCAGCCGCGAGGAGGTCCGGTTCGTCGGGGCGCGGGTCGCCGCCCAGTGGCTGTCGGAGCGCGGCCCGGCATGGGTGGCCGATCTGCTGCCCGGCCACCCCTACCTGCCCGGCGCCGTCGACCAGGAGCTGCTCACCGCCGCCGAGGCGCTGCTGAAGCACTCCCTGCGCGGCCACGCCGATCTGCGGCGGGTGCTGCGCGACGGGTTCTGGGACCACGTGCAGGGGCGGTTCTAGCGGCGCGGCACGCGGCGACGTCGCGGTGCCGGTGCCGGCCCGGACCGTGGGCGCGAGTCAGCCGACGTCGCTCCAGAAACCGGCCAGCGCACCGGCGGTCTTTTCCGGGCGCTCGGCGTTCGGGGAGTGCTCGGCGCCCTCGACGACCGTGCGGCGGGCGGACAGCCGGCGGGCCATCGCGTCCATCAGCGGCACCGGCCAGGCGTAGTCCACGACCCCGGAGACGACGTGCACCGGCAGCCCGGTGCGGGCCAGCTCGTCGACCCGGTCCGGCTCCGCCAGCATCTGCCGTGCGGTGGCGATCAGTTGCTCGGGGGCGGTGTTCAGCCAGCGCTGCCGGAGGAACGCGGCGATCTCCGGTGGTGCCGCGTCGTCCGCCGCCTCCGGCGGATCCAGCGCCCGCATGGCCTCCCACACCTGTTCCCGCTCCATCGTGCCGAGCGCGTCGATCAGCATCCGCACCCGGGCCTGCTGGGCCGGGTCGATGGCGGCCGGACCGGAGCTGAGCACGGTCAGCGAACGGAACGGGGCCGGGTCGCGGAGCACCGCGGCCCGGGTGATCAGCCCGCCGAGGGAGTGGCCCAGCAGGTGCAGCGGGCCGCCGTCGGGTACCTCCAGGGCCCGCGCCTGGGCCAGCACGTCCAGCGCCAACTCCTGCTGCTCGTACGCCTGTTGAGAGTGCCGGCCGGGGGATTCGTGCTGCCCGCGGCCGTCCACCGCGACCGTTCGGAAGCCGGCCGCGGCGAGCGGTGCCAGCAGGGCGATGAAGTCCTCCTTGCTGCCGGTGAACCCGGGGACCAGGAGGGCGGTGCCGATCGGTGCGCCGTCGGGGCGGGCGTCGTGCACGGCGAACGCGCCGCGTGCGGTGTCGAGTCGGTACGCGCGGGCGCACGGCGGCAGTGTGAGGGTGGGCGGCCTGCTCATGGGGTGAGGCTATCGGGACGGCCGGGGAAAACCCGCCCGGTACGCCGGCGTTGCCGGGGCACCCTGGCCCGGAACGGCGGCGACCCGGCGCCCGCACGAGGCGGGGCCGGGTCGTCAGGTGCCGTCGGAGGCGGGCCGGATCAGCTCTCGGCCGACGCCTCGGCAGGCTTTGTCTGCGTCCGCTTCCGGGTGCGCTTCGGCTTGGCCTCCGCGCCGTCCACCGCTTCCGCGGGGGCGGCCTCGGCGGCCTTGGCGGCGGCGGTCTTCCGCGTCCGCTTCGGCTTGGCGGGGGCCTCCCCGTCGGCGACCTCGGTCACGGCCGACTTCGCGGCGGTCTTGGCGGCGGCGGTCTTGGCCGCGGCCGTCTTCCGGGTCCGCTTGGGCTTCTCCGGGGCGACCTCGACGCTCTCGGCCGCGGCGGGGGCCACGGCGGCCTCGGCCTCGGGCTTGGCGGCGGCCGTCTTCCGGGTCGTCCGGGTGCGCTTGGGCTTGGCCGGCGCCTCGGCGTCCGCGACGGCGGTGTCCGCCACGCCCTCCGCCGTGTCCACGGCGTCAGCAGCCACGGCCTTCTTGGTCGCGGCCCGCTTGCGGGTGCGCTTGGGCTTCTCCGGGGCGGCCTCCGCCGCGACCGGCGCCGACGCGGTCTCCTGCGCCGCCTCGACCACGGTCTCCACGGTGGCCTTGGCGGCGCTCCGGGTACGGCGTCGGCGCGGCTTGGCGGCCGGGGCCTCGTCGGTGTCCGGACCGGCCGTGGCGGCCAGCGCGGGGGCGGCCTCGACGACCGTGTCGGCCGCGGCCTCGCGGGCCTCGGCCACCGCGGCCTCGGAGGCGGCGGCCGACACCGCGGCCCGGGTGCGGCGCCGGCGCCGGGGCGTCCGCGCGGCGGCCTCGGTGCCCTCGGCAGTGCGCACCGCAGCGTCGGCGGCGCCCTCGGCGTTCGCGGTCTCCGGCGCGTCCGCGCCGGCCGCCTGGCTCACGGGCGTTCCGCCCCGCGTCCGGCGCCGCTGGCGCGGCGTCCGGGTCCGCTGGGGCTCTTCCTTGGTGTCCGGGGCACCGGACCGCCGGCCACGCCCGCGGCCACCGGGCTCGCCCAGGTCCTCGACCTCCTCGGCGGCCAGCCCCGCCCGAGTGCGCTCGGCGCGCGGCAGCACGCCCTTGGTGCCCTCGGGGATGTGCAGCTGCTCGTAGAGGTGCGGCGAGGTGGAGTAGGTCTCCTCCGGCTCGTCGAACGACAGGTCCAGCGCCTTGTTGATCAGCTTCCAGCGCGGGATGTCGTCCCAGTCGACGAGGGTGACCGCGGTGCCCTTGGCGCCCGCCCGGCCGGTGCGGCCGATCCGGTGCAGGTAGGTCTTCTCGTCCTCGGGCGACTGGTAGTTGATGACGTGGGTCACACCCTCGACGTCGATGCCGCGGGCGGCGACGTCGGTGCAGACCAGGACGTCGACCTTGCCGTTGCGGAAGGCGCGCAGCGCCTGCTCGCGGGCGCCCTGGCCGAGGTCGCCGTGGACCGCGCCGGACGCGAAGCCGCGGCGGGAGAGCTGGTCGGCGATGTCGGCGGCGGTCCGCTTCGTGCGGCAGAACACCATGGCCAGCCCACGGCCCTCCGCCTGGAGCATGCGGGCGACCATCTCCGGCTTGTCCAGGGAGTGCGCCCGGTAGACGTGCTGGGTGATGTTGGCGACCGTCGCGCCCTCGTCGTCCGGCGCGGTGGCGCGGATGTGCGTCGGCTGCGACATGTAGCGGCGGGCCAGCGAGATGACCTGGCCGGGCATGGTCGCCGAGAACAGCATGGTCTGCCGCTTGGCCGGCAGCAGCTGGATGATCCTCTCGACGTCGGGCAGGAAGCCCAGGTCGAGCATCTCGTCGGCCTCGTCCAGGACGAGCGTGCGCACCCGCGACAGGTCGAGCTTCCGCTGGCCCGCCAGGTCGAGCAGCCGGCCGGGCGTGCCGACGACCACGTCGACGCCCTTCTTCAGCGCCTCGACCTGGGGCTCGTACGCCCGGCCGCCGTAGATCGCCAGGACCCGGACGTTGCGCACCTTGCCGGCGGTCAGCAGGTCGTTGGTGACCTGCTGGCACAGCTCACGGGTGGGCACGACCACGAGGGCCTGCGGCGCCTCGGTCAGCTGCTCGGGCGTGGCCCGGCCGGCCTCGACGTCGGCGGGGACGGTGACCTGCTCCAGCAGCGGCAGGCCGAAGCCGAGCGTCTTGCCGGTGCCGGTCTTGGCCTGGCCGATGACGTCGTTGCCGGAGAGGGCGACGGGGAGCGTCATCTCCTGGATGGGAAAGGGGGTCACGATGCCGACGGCTTCCAGGGCCTCGGCGGTCTCGGGGAAGATCCCGAGTTCTCGGAACGTCGTAGACAGAGTCTTGCCTCTTCTGTGAGACGCGGCGAGAGGCGGCGAAGGGGGTCGTACCGCACCGTCGTACGGGTTCGTACGGCGCCGACCCGAAGGGGCCGGATGGCGCGGGACCACTGCCGTCGCTCAGGCACTCTTGCCGCGAGCGGTGTGCCTCCTGCTGTGCGTACGTCGCGTACGCGCCGCGGGGGAGGGCGGTCGGTTGGAGCCGATCGGGCCACCGACCGGGCATCCGCTTTCGTGGAACGACCCACCGATACTCGGCGGGTCCTTTAGCACTGTACCCCGGATATCGCGCGTGAATCCGAAGGCGTGTATGACTGAGGAATTCATCACGGCGCGCCGGACCGCTCGCGGCGATCACTCGCACGGGTGACCGGGCCGTGGCTGACCAGGGCCTTCCAGGACCCCTCGGGCGGGCTATTGTGCCGGTCATGGAGACGCCTGACAACGCCGCTGCCGACGCGCAGGAACACACCGGAATCGCCGCCCAGGACTGGGATCGGGCATCCGCGGACCCGCAGTACCGGGCCGCTGTGATCGATCTGCTCGGCGCCCTCGCGTACGGCGAGCTGTCCGCCTTCGAGCGCCTGGCGGAGGACGCCAAGCTCGCGCCCACCATGGACGACAAGGCCGAACTGGCCAAGATGGCCTCGGCGGAATTCCACCACTTCGAGCGGCTCCGCGACCGGCTCGCCGAGATCGAGGCGGAGCCCAACGAGGCGATGGAGCCGTTCGCCGCGGCACTGGACGAGTTCCACCGCCAGACCGCGCCGTCGGACTGGCTGGAGGGCCTGGTCAAGGCGTACGTCGGCGACTCGATCGCCAGTGACTTCTACCGCGAGGTGGCGGCCCGGCTGGACTCCGACACCCGCGACCTGGTGCTCGCCGTGCTGGACGACACCGGCCATGCCACCTTCGCGGTGGAGAAGGTCCGGGCGGCCATCGAGGTCGAGCCGCGGGTCGGCGGGCGGCTGGCGCTGTGGGCCCGCCGGCTGATGGGCGAGGCGCTCTCGCAGGCCCAGCGGGTGGTCGCGGACCGCGACGCGCTCTCCACGATGCTGGTCGGCGGGGTGGCCGACGGCTTCGACCTGGCCGAGGTCGGCCGGATGTTCTCCCGGATCACCGAGGCGCACACCAAGCGGATGGCGGCGCTGGGCCTGGCGGCCTGACGCCCGTCAGCAGGCCGTCCGGTGGCCCTTCAGGGGGGTGGCCGGGCGGCGCACCCGGCGGCGCGGCGGGCGCACCAGGACCGACAGCAGCGCGGCGCCCACGGCGAACGCGGCGACCATCACCTGCACGGGGTGTCCGGGGCCCAGGATCGAGCGGGTCAGCAGCGCGCCGAGCAGCGCCGCGACCGGTCCGGTGGCCAGGGTGAGGGCGTGGGCGGGGAATCGCTCGGGGAGCCAGCGCCGCGCGGACAGGGCGATGGCGAATCCGACGATCACGGAGCCGAGCGCTTCCCAGATCATGCTGTTCCCTCCCGCGTGACGAGGCCGATCCAACAAACAAATCGGTCGTAGGCGGTCGTACCCAAGGGCTGCCGGCAGCAACCCTCCGGCGCGGCCCCCTTGTCCGGTCAGCGTGCGCCCTCGTCCGGCCATCGGGCAAGGGTTTTCGGACGGGGATTGCGCACATCGCGGCCGGCGGTCGGCGTCGGGCACCGGTGACACGACGCAGGGCGGCGGCCCGGAGAACTTCTCCGGGCCGCCGCCCTGCGTCAGTGACGGCGCCTCGTGCGCCGGTGCGCCGTCGCTCAGGGAGCGCCGAAACCGACCTTGCGGGTGGTCGGCTCGCCGAGCTCCACGTAGGCCACCCGGTCCGCCGCGACGAAGACCTTGCGGCCGTGCTCGTCCACCAGGCTCAGCAGCTCCGTCTTGCCGGTCAGCGCCTCGCTCACGACGCGCTCGACCTCTTCGGCGGACTGCCCGCTCTCCAGAACGATCTCGCGGGGCGCGTGCTGCACGCCGATCTTGACCTCCACGGCTTCTGTCCCTCCGATGGTCTGGGGGTCCCCCAGCGTCGGCTGGGGGACGATGCGCGGCCAGCCGCGCGGTACGCAGCACACATTAGCCCGGTACGGGGACGGACAGGACGTCGCCGACCACGCCAGCAGCGAACACGGTCAGTGCATGTCGGTGCCGTGCAGCGGGAATCCGGCGATGCCCTTCCAGGCGAGCGAGGTCAGCAGCTGCACCGCGGTGTCCCGCGGCACCTGGCTCTCCGAGGACAGCCAGTAGCGCGCCACCACCTGGGAGACTCCGCCCAGGCCGACGGCCAGCAGCATCGACTCGTCCCGTGACAGCCCGGTGTCCTCGGCGATCACCGCGCTTATCGCCTCGGCGCACTCCAGGGACACCTTGTCCACCCGCTCGCGGACCGCCGGCTCGTTGGTCAGGTCCGACTCGAAGACCAGGCGGAAGGCGCCGCCCGGGTCCTCCACGTAGGCGAAGTAGGCGTCCATCGTGGCCGCGACCCGCTGCTTGTTGTCCGAGGTGGACTCCAGGGCCGTGCGCACCGAGTGCAGCAGGGCCTCGCAGTGCTGGTCGAGCAGGGCCAGGTACAGCTCCAGCTTGCCGGGGAAGTGCTGGTAGAGCACCGGCTTGCTGACGCCCGCCCGCTCGGCGATGTCGTCCATCGCGGCCGCGTGGTAGCCCTGCGCGACGAAGACTTCCTGGGCCGCGCCCAGGAGCTGGTTCCGCCGGGCTCGGCGTGGCAGGCGCGTGCCCCGCGGACGCGCCGCCTCGGTCTGCTCGATGGCGCTCACGCTGCCTCCCAGAAATCGTTCCGTTCGCGGTCCGTACAAGGTGGTGCACCGCGGCCGTCATCGTACTTTTGGGTAACGGGGCTGTGTGCGGTCCGCGGCGAGAAATTCTGCCCCGCACCCTTCCTCGAAGCCGACATAACGTCCCAGGTCATCGATATTCGTCTTCGTTGAGTTCGACGACCCGGGCCTGTTCGGCCCGGTCCGCCTCATTGGCGGAGAAGTCGCTGCCGGTCACCGTCTCGTCGTGCCGCGGGGCGAGCTCGGCGTGCTGTTCGGCGGCATCGGCCTCCGGTGCCTCCACGTCGGTCTGGGTGAGGGCGGGGCCTTCGGCCGCCTCCTCGAAGGTGTCGGGGTCTGTCGGGTCGACGCGCATGATGGCTCCCTTTCCGGTGCTTGCTGGGGCCGTGGCCCGCCGTGGGGGCGGTCGCCCTAGCTACGAGCCTAGGAGAGCGGTTGCGGCAGCGCGATGCGGTGTGTGACCGCGAACACACAATCGGGGGCGTGATCGTCTCGTAACATCGACAGCATGTCTTCGACCGAGTCGCCGGACACCGCGACAGCCGCCGCCCTCCCGGTGCCGCCGGCCGGACCCGGTGCCCCGGACGCGGCGGACGAGGCGGTCGACTGGGTCGCGCTGGCGACGCCGCCGCGACTGACCCTGGCCGTCCGCACCCCGGCCGCGCGCCCCGGCGCACCGGCCGACGCCGCCGGCCGGGACCGCGAACCGGCGCTCTACGTCCACGGCCTGGGCGGCTCGTCCCGGAACTGGTCGGCCCTGATGCCGCTGCTCGCCGACCGGCTGGACGGCGAGGCGATCGACCTGCCCGGCTTCGGCGAGTCGCCGCCGCCGGAGGACGGCAACCACTCGGTCTCCGCGCAGGCCCGCGCGGTCGTCCGCTACCTCGACGCGGCCGAGCGCGGCCCCGTCCACCTCATCGGCAACTCCATGGGCGGCGCCGCCGCGACCCGGGTCGCGGCGATGCGCCCCGACCTGATCCGCACCCTCACCCTGATCTCGCCCGCGCTGCCCGAACTCCGGCCGCAGCGCACGGCGGTGCCCACCGCGCTGCTCGCGGTCCCCGGCGCGGGCCGGCTGTTCGGCCGGCTCACCCGCGACTGGACGCCCGAGCAGCGCACCCGCGAGGTGCTGGCGCTCTGCTACGGCGATCCGGCCCGGATCACCTCCGAGGGCTTCGAATCGGCCGTCGAGGAGTACGCCCGACGGCTGGAACTCCCTTATTTCTGGGAGGTGATGGAGCGTTCGGCGCGCGGTGTGGTGGGCGCCTACACGCTCGGTGGCCAGCAGGGCCTGTGGCGCCAGGCCGAACGGGTCCTGGTGCCCACGCTTCTCGTCTACGGTGGACGCGACCGCCTGGTCTCCATCCGGATGGCGCGGCGGGCGGCCGCGGCGTTCCGCGGCTCACGGCTGCTGACACTCCCGGAGGCGGGGCACGTGGCGATGATGGAGTATCCCGAGGCGGTGGCGCGGGCCGTCCGCGAGTTGGTCGACTCCACCGCGGCGGCCCGGTCCGACGTGTCGTCCGGCGCGGGCGGGAGCTGACGGCGCCGTGGGACGACACAGCCGCCAGGGCGGGCCGCAGCGCCCGTCCGCGGAACCGGCCGAGAGCGCCGGCAGCACCCAGCACGCCCCGGGGACGGGGCGCCGCCGCCGGGCGACCGGTGCGCCGGAGGACGGCGCCGCGGTCCGCGGCGGCCATCCCGAGCAGCACCAGCCGGGCGGCGCCTGGGGCGCGGTCCCACCGCCCGCAGCCGCACCGCACGGCTCCGCGCGGGGCGTGCCGGCCGAGCCGAGGATCCCCCGGCCGCGGTCCGCCGAGCCCGGTGGGCCGGTTTCCGGCACGCCGCCGTTCGGCACGCCGGCGTCCGGCACCCCCGTTTTCGGCACGCCCGCCTTCGGCACGCCGGTGGTCTCGCCGCCGGGCGGCGGTCCGGGGCCGCGGCAGGAGTATCTGGAGGCGTTCGGTGAGACGGCCCGCCGGGCCGCGCCGGGCACGCGGGCCGACGGTTTCCCGGTGGGCTCCCCGGACGGTGCCGCCGCCGGCTTCCCGGAGGGCGTCCCCGACGCCGTCCGCCAGGGGAACGCGGCGCCGCGGACCGATCGCCGGGACGGCGGTGGCGGGCTCGGGCCCGAGGCCGCCGGGCCGACCGATGACGGATCCGGCGCGCGGGGTCCCCGGAAGGGGAGCAGGGCGCGGACCTTCACCGGCGCGGCCGCCGCGGCGGTGACCACCGCGCTCGCCGTCGTCATCGGGGGCCAGGTCGCCGACCAGCACCGCGAGGACGGCGGTCCGCAGGCCCGCAGCGGCGACGACCGGGCCGACGGCGGCACCGGCGAGGCGTCGCGCTCGCAGGCGCGGGCCGGCCAGGACGCCAAGCCCGCCGACTACGCCACCCAGATGGCCGAGGTCTTCCCGCTGGACCCGCACCTGACCGCCGACGGCCGGTTCCGGCCGGTCGGCGGCGACGCCAAGGCGCCCGGCCACGGCAAGGTGCTGCGCTACCGGGTGGACGTCGAGGAGGGACTGCCGCTGGACGGCGAGCTGTTCGCCGAGGCGGTGCACAAGACCCTCAACGACGACCGGAGTTGGGCGCACGGCGGGCAGCGGACCTTCCAGCGGGTGGGCTCCGGCGACGCGGACTTCGTGATCTCCCTGGCCAGTCCGGGGACCACCGCGAAGTGGTGCGCCAAGTCCGGCCTGGACACCACCGAGGACAACGTCTCCTGCGACTCGGCGGCCACCCAACGGGTGATGATCAACGCCTATCGGTGGGCGCAGGGCGCCAAGACCTACGGCCCCGACAAGATGCTGGCCTACCGGCAGATGCTGATCAACCACGAGGTCGGGCACCGGCTCGGGCACAACCACGAGGTCTGCTCCCGGGCGGGCGCGCTCGCCCCGGTGATGATGCAGCAGACCAAGTTCCTCACCACGGACGGGGTGACCTGCCGCCCCAACTCCTGGCCGTATCCGACCGGGCAGTGAGCCCGGTGCCGGCGGCGGCGATGCGGGCCGGCCGGGGCGCGGGGGAGGGGTGGGCGAGCGGGCGCACGGCGACGCCCAACGCCCTTGCGTGCGAGGGGCGTTGAGGGTCGTCTCCACACAGGATCCGCAGGTCGCGTCCGGGGTGCGCGCCCCGCGGGCGGCGGCGCGACGGCCGGACCTCACCGTCCAACGGGCCACATAGCGCGTCGAAACGCCCTGAGGGGTGGAAAGTCACGCGTGTTCACCCCTTCCGGTGGTGCGACGGACAACCGTCCATCGCGCCACCGGGCCCTTTGCGTAGCTTCTTCCTGCAGGTGGCGGGGGACGTGCCGCGCCAGGACGCCGATATGGGAGGACGGGGGTGCCGTCGTGCGCATTGGACTGCTCACCGAGGGTGGCTATCCCTATGCGTCCGGTGAGGCGCACGGCTGGTGCGACCGGCTCGTGCGCGGGCTCACCGGCCATGACTTCGCGCTGTACACGCTGATCACCGACCCTCGCCAGGAGGCCCGCGGCCCCGTCGAACTGCCCGTCAACGCCCGGCTGATGGGGCGGGCGCGGCTGTGGGGCGACATCCCGCCGGGGCGTCGCCGGTCCGCCGGCCGCCGCGCCCGGCGCCGCTTCGCCGAGCACTTCGGCGACCTCGCGGCGGCCTGCGTGGCGCTGTCGGCGGGGGAGCCGGCGGCCGGTGCGGAAGCTGCCGCGGACGGACAGGCGGACCGTTTCGCCAGCGGCCTCTACGGGCTCGCCGACCTCGCCCGGGGCAGTGCCGCGCTGCCCTCCCTGCTCCGCTCCGAGGACGCCGTCCGCGCCCTGGAGGCCGTCTGCCACGGCGCCGGCGCACCGTCCGCCGTCCGCGGCGCACAGGTCGCGGACCTGCTGGCGGTCGCCGCCGAGCTGGAGCCGGCGCTGCGCCCGCTCTCGCTGGCCTGGTACGGCGACGCCGGGCTGGCCGCGGTGGACCTCTGCCACGCCGCCTCGGCCGGCACCGCCGCGCTCCCGGGGCTGCTGGCCAAACGCTTCTTCGGTACCCCGCTCCTGGTCACCGAGCACGGTGTGGGGCTGCGCGAGCACTACCTCGCGCACTCCGCGGCGCCGCGGACCGTGCCCGTACGGGTCCTGCTCGCCGCCTTCCGGCGCGCCCTCGCCGCCGAGACCTACACCCGGGCCGCGTTGATCACCCCGGGCGGCACCCGGGCCCGCCGCTGGCAGGAGCGCTGCGGCGCGGACCCGGCCCGGCTGCGCACGGTCTACCCGGGCATGGCCGCGGGCCCGTTCGCGGCGGTCCCGGACGCCGCGGCGGACGACTCCGCGACCCTGGTGTGGACCGGCGCCATCGCCCCGGACAAGGACCTCGTCGGACTGCTGCACGCCTTCGCCGACCTCCGCAGGACCGTCCCCGCCGCCACCCTCCGGATCATCGGCGGCCTCGGCGCCGACCCGGAGGCCGCCGGATACCGCGCCCAGTGCCGGGCGCTGGCCGCCCAGCTCTTCCCCGACGAGGCCGCCGACGCCCGGACCGCCGGGGAGAACCCGGTCAGCTTCGAGGAGATCGGCGGCCCCACCGCGCCCACCGCGGCGGACGCCTACGCCTCGGCGACGGTGGTGGTGCTCTCCAGCGCGGTCGAGGGGTTCCCGCGCTCCCTGGTGGAGGCGATGTTCTGCGGCCGGGCCACGGTCTCCACGGACACCGGCGCGGTCTGCGAGGTGATCGGCGGCACCGGTCTGGTGGTCCCGCCGCGCAACCCCCGTGCGCTGGCCGACGCCTGCCGGGCGCTGCTCGGCGACCCGGAGCGGCGCGCCCGACTGGGCGCCGCGGCCCGCGCCCGGGCCTTCGAACTCTTCACCGTCGAGCAGAACATCGCGGCATTTCGTGGCATCTACCTGGAGCTGATCGCCGGCGCCCCGGGCGGTCCGGCGGGGCGCGGCGCAGGGGGCGGCGTCCCGCGGCCCTTCGCCCGGCCCGCCGAGTCCCGGGTGCCCGGGGGGCCGCCCCCGGCCGGCACCGCCCGCACCCCGAGCTGGGCCCGGGCCGAGCAGGCGGATCCGGCGGACCAGACAGGTGGACGGTCCCGGCGTACGCGGCGCGGAGCGGCCGGCGAACCGGCCGCGGGGCAGGTGTGGTGAGGGTGAGGGAGGCGACAGTGGTGACAGTCGTGCTGGACGTGCTCCGCACGAGGGGCGTGGTGGGCGCGGCCCTGGTGACGGGGAGGGCGGACGTGGCACACGAGGGGAGCCGGGGCGCCGCGTGGCGGGACGGCCGTCCGGGTGCCGGACGCGGCCCCCGTGCCGGGTGCGCGCCGCTGCCCGCCCCCGTCATCCGCGCCGCCGGCCTCTGTCCCCGGGGCCGGGGGAGGGGAGACGGCGCATGACCGCACCCGAGAGCGGCACCGCGGCCCCGCCCGCCCGGCCGGCCCCACGGCACGGCCCCGCCGACCCCGTCAAGATTCTGATGTACCGTCACCGCACCTTGTGCGAAAGGGCAGTCGACCCACTGGAGATCGCCGCCGGACTGGAGGCGCACGGGGTCACCGACCGTGCCGCCGCCCGCTTCCGACACCGCGACGTCTTCTCCCTGGCCGAGGAGCTCTACGCCCGGGTCCCACGCGCCGACGGACCGGAGCGCGGCGCGTCGGCGGGCCCGGAGGACGAACCGGAGGCACCGAATCCGGCACCGGCCCCGGACCCGGCGGCCCCCGCCCCGGCCCCCCGCTCCCGGTTCACCCGCGGTGCGGTGCAACTGCTCCCCGGCGCGATCGGCCTCGCCACGGTCGCCGCCCACGCCTCCGTCGTGGCCCCGACTCCGCCGGTGCGCGGCGCCGTCGACGCGGCCGGGCTGCTGTTGACCGTCCTCGCGCTGCGGCTGGCGCTGCGCCACGGACCGCTGCGGCTGCGGCGCGGCCCCGGTTCCCGTACGGCGGTGCTGGGGGCGGTCTGGGCGGTGGGGTACGCGGTCTACGGCGACTGGCTGCTGGCGCAGCTGCTCTCCGGCGGGCCCGATGTGCCGGGCCCGCACCCCCGGGCCGCCGTCGCCGCCGGCGTGGCACTGGCCTGCGTGATCGCCCCGGCCGCCGGCTGCGCCCACTGGTTCGCGCGGCGCGCCCGGCGCGGGGTGGTCGCCAGTCGCGCACTGGCCGAACTCGCCGCCCGGGTACGGCCGTTGCTGATCGGTGCCACGCTGCTCTTCGCGGTCGCGGCGGGGGCGCTGACGGTCGGCGCCCAACTGCTGCTCGCCCGCGCGGGGAACCCCGGCGGCCGGTGCGTGGTCCCTGCGGTGGTCGCGCTGGCGGTGCTGCTCTTCCTCGCCCGGCTGCTCGCGGTGCACGGCTTCCCGGCGGCCGCCGCGGCCGGCCTCGGCGCCGCCGCCACCCTGGAAGCGGTGGCCCTGGCCCTCGTTCTGACCGCTCGGCTCCCCGGCCTGGCGCGGCTCGGCACTCCGGTGGAGGCGCTGGTCACCGTCGCCGGACCGGCCGCGGTCCCGGCCGTCGCGTGCGCGGTTGCCGCGCTGGGCCTCCTCGTCCGCGGCCTGCGGGCGCTCACCGGCGCCTGTGCGCACCTGCCCGCCGACATGCCCGAACAGCTCGGCGGCACACCCGTTGGCGACCCCGCGGAGGCCCACCGGCCATGACCGCCCCCCTACGCCCGTACGGGCCTTCGTACCCCTCGCACGGCGCGGCGCGGTGCCCCGATGCCGCCGCTCCGCGCTCCCCGGCCTCCGTGCCGCGGACCTCACCCCCCACCTGGTCCCCGCGCCCAGTGGCGGACGCCGAACCCGCGGCCGGAGCCGGAGGAACCGGCCCGCTTCCCTCGATCCCCATGAGGAGTCGACACATGAACGTCCACCCGACCACACGGCACGCGCGCAGGGGGGCCGCACGATGAGGGTGCTGCTCATTGGCGCCAACGGGTACCTCGGCCGCTATGTCGCCGACCGCCTGCTCGCCGACCCCGCCGTCCAGCTCACCGCCCTGGGCCGGGGAGACGACGCCGACGTCCGCTTCGACCTGGCCACCGGCAGCCCCGGGGCGCTCACCCGCTTCCTCGACGCGGTCCACCCCGGCGTGGTCGTCAACTGCGCCGGCACCACCCGCGGCGGGGCCCGGGAGCTGACCCGGCACAACACCGTCGCGGTCGCCACCATCTGCGAGTCGCTGCGCCGCAGCGGCTGCGGCGCCCGCCTGGTCCACCTCGGCTGCGCCTCGGAGTACGGGCCCTCGCAGCCCGGCTCGTCCACCGCGGAGGACGCGGTGCCGCGCCCCGGGGGCCCGTACGGGGTCAGCAAGCTGGCCGCCACCGAACTGGTGCTGGGCTCCGGGCTGGACGCGGTGGTGCTGCGGGTCTTCTCACCGGTCGGGCCGGGCACCCCGGCCGGGTCGCCGCTGGGCCGGCTCGCCGAGGCGATGCGGCGCGCGATGCAGTCCGGGGACAACGAGCTGAAGCTGGGCGGGCTCGGCGTCCAGCGGGACTTCGTCGACGTCCGGGACGTGGCCCGGGCGGTGCACGCCGCCTCGCTGTCCGCCGCGCAGGGCGTGGTCAACATCGGCACCGGGCGCGCGGTGCGGCTGCGGGAGGCCGCCGCGGTGCTCGCCCGGGTCGCCGGGTTCGGCGGCTCGCTGCACGAACTCGACTCCCCACCCGCCCGGTTGGTGATCCCGGCCCCGGCCACCGAGGGGCACGCGGCGGGCGCACCGCCCACCGCCTACCCGTATCCGGACGGCTGCGGCACCTGGCAGCAGGCCGATGTGCGCACCGCCCGCGACCGGCTCGGCTGGCGCCCGCGGATCGGCCTGGAGGAGTCCCTGGCCGACATCTGGATGGAGGCCGCCTGCCGTATCTGAGCGGTGGCGCCCCGAGCGCTGCCCTTGTCCCCACCGGGACCGGGCCGCTGCGGGCGGGGGTGCCCGGCTTCGCGCACCCCCGCCGGCGCCCGCGCCCGTGAGACGGATGTCCACCCAGTGGGACACCTGGACGTGGAGCGGGACGCCCGGCCCTTCGCCGCGCCGCTCTCCGGCGCCCAGCGCGGCCGGGAGCGGCCTCGGAGGACGGCTTCCGCCTGGGCCTCCGCCCCGCGGGCCGGCCGCCGCCGGTGCCGCCCCGGAGTCGCTGCCCGGCCACTGGGACACATTCGTCTCGCACATCGGACCGGGTGTCTCGGAATGAAGATGGGCGTGGCAGTGTTACGGGGAGAACCCTCTCCACCGTTCCCGGTTCCGACCGGGGCGGGGGAACCCCATCGAGACCGACCAACGGAGTCCCCGTGTCGCTGCCACCCCTGGTCGAGCCCGCTCCGGAGCTCACCGTCGACGAGGTCCGCAGGTACTCCCGCCACCTGATCATCCCCGATGTCGGGATGGACGGGCAGAAGCGGCTGAAGAACGCCAAGGTGCTGTGTGTCGGCGCCGGCGGCCTGGGTTCGCCCGCGCTGATGTACCTGGCCGCGGCCGGCGTCGGCACCCTGGGCATCGTGGAGTTCGACGAGGTCGACGAGTCGAACCTGCAGCGCCAGATCATCCACAGCCAGGCGGACATCGGCCGTTCCAAGGCCGCCTCCGCCAAGGACACGGTGCTCGGCATCAACCCGTACGTCACGGTCAACCTCCACGAAGAGCGCCTCGACTCCACCAACGTGATGGAGCTCTTCGCCCAGTACGACCTGATCGTCGACGGCACGGACAACTTCGCCACCCGTTACCTCGTCAACGACGCCTGCGTGCTGCTGAACAAGCCGTACGTCTGGGGTTCCATCTACCGCTTCGACGGCCAGGCGTCGGTGTTCTGGAGCGAGCACGGCCCCTGCTACCGCTGCCTGTACCCGGAGCCCCCGCCGCCCGGCATGGTGCCGTCCTGCGCCGAGGGCGGCGTGCTCGGCGTGCTCTGCGCCTCCATCGGCTCGATCCAGGTCAACGAGGCCATCAAGCTGCTCGCCGGCATCGGCGACCCGCTGGTCGGCCGCCTGATGATCTACGACGCGCTGGAGATGACGTACCGCCAGGTCAAGGTCCGCAAGGACCCCAACTGCGCGGTCTGCGGCGAGAACCCGACCGTCACCGAGCTCATCGACTACGAAGCGTTCTGCGGCGTGGTGTCCGAGGAGGCCCAGGAGGCGGCGGCCGGTTCCACGATCACTCCGCGGCAGCTCAAGGAGTGGATCGACAACGACGAGAAGATCGACATCATCGATGTCCGGGAGCCCAACGAGTACGAGATCGTCTCGATCCCCGGCGCCCGCCTGATCCCGAAGAACGAGTTCCTGATGGGCACCGCCCTCCAGGACCTCCCGCAGGACAAGAAGATCGTCCTGCACTGCAAGACCGGCGTCCGCTCCGCCGAGGTGCTCGCGGTCCTGAAGTCCGCCGGCTTCGCCGACGCGGTGCACGTCGGTGGCGGCGTCATCGGCTGGGTCAACACCGTCGAGCCGGAGAAGCCCGTCTACTGAGCGGCGAGAGTCGCCCTGTGACACGTGAGGCGCCGGTCCGTTCACCACGGACCGGCGCCTTCGCGCGTACCGGCGGAGGCGGGCTTCCCCGGGTGCCGGGGCAGCCCGCCTCCGTCAGATCTCGCCCTTGCGGCTCAGGAAGTTGAAGGCCAGCCAGCCCGGCAGCACCGGCAGCCAGAAGACCATCAGCCGGAACAGCAGCACCGCCGGCAGCGCCGTCTCGGCCGGCAGCCCGCCGAAGGTCAGCGCACCGATCAGCGCGGCTTCCACGGCGCCCACCCCGCCCGGTGTCGGCGCCGCCGAGCCCAGCGCGTTGCCCGCCAGGAAGGCCACCGCGATACCGGCGTAGCTGATCTGGTCGCCGCCGCCGAACGCCCGGATCGAGGCGTCCAGACACATCACGTTCGCCCCCGTCAGCAGCAGCATCCCGCCGATGCCGGTGACCAGCTTCCGCGGTCGCTGGAGGATGTCCAGCATCCGCGGCACCACGCCGGCGAACAGCGACCGCAGCCGGGTCACCACGAACTTCCGCAGCACCGGGACCGCCGTGACGACCAGGATCAGCACCGCCACCGTCAACAGACCGGCGATCACCGTCCGGGACGCCTGGATCTGCGGGGCGTGCTCGGTGCCGGTTAGATAGCCGAACGCCAGCAGCAGCACGATGTGGCTGCCCAGCCCGAACAGCTGGGACGCGCCGACGCTCGCCACCGCCAGGCCCGGACGCACCCCGGCCCGCTGGAGGAACCGGGTGTTCAGCGCCACCCCGCCGATCGCGGTGGGCGCCACCAGTTTCACGAAGTCGCCCGCGACCTGCGCGAGCAGCGTCCGCAGGAACGAGACCTTCTCGGTGACGAACCCCAGCAGGCTCATCGCCGCCGCGACGTACGTCAGCGCCGAGAAGAACGCCGCCACCAGCACCCACACCCATCGGGCCTGGTTGATCACGTCGCCGAGGTTGAAGTTGGTGAGCTGGGACAGCAGCAGGTACGCGGCGAACGCACCGGCGATCCAGGTGATCAGGATCCGCGGGCTCAGCCGCTCCAGCTTCGCCGGCTCGATGACCGCGGTCGGCCGGATCAGCAGCACCTGTCGGCGGATCTGGGCGAGCAGGTCCTCCTCCAGGGCCTCTTCCGACGCCTCCTCCAGGGCCCGCTTCTCGGCGGTCTTCTCCGCGTTCCGCATCGCCCGCAGCGCCTTGCGGTCGCGGGGGCCGCTCGTTTCCCGGGCCTCCCGCGCCTCCTTCGCGGCCTGCGAGGCGGCGAGCACCGCCTCCCGCTCCCGCTTGGACCGCTCCCTGGCCAGCTGGCGCAGGGTGGCCCGGGTGGTGCGGCTGAGCGCGATCGGCTGGAGCAGCGGCAGGCTGTCGGCCACCGCGTCGGGGCCGAGCACCTCGACGGCCGCGGCGACCGCCCGCTCGGCGCCGACCCGCAGCCCACAGGTGGACAGCAGCTGGGCGATGTCCATCCGCAGCACCAGATCGCCGGCGGCGATCTCGCCGCCCCGCAGATCGGTCAACACGATGTTGCCGGAACGATCCACCAGCAGGGCGTCCCCGACCAGCCGCCGGTGCGCGATCCGCCGCGACTGCAGCGCGGCCACCTGCCGCCAGGCGCTGTGCATCAGCTCGTCGGTGATCTCCTCGTCGGCCAGCGCGTCGAAGCTGCGGCCGCCGATGTGCTCGTAGACCAGCATCACCGCGTCCGGTCCGAGCTCGGAGGTGGCGATCAGCTTGGGTGCGTTGGCCCCGGCCGCGATCGCCGCGTACGCCAGCAGCGCCTCCTGCTCCAGGGCCTGGCGCAGCGACTGGAGGCTGCGGCGCTGGTTGATGCCGCGCAGCGACAGCCGCCGCCACACCCGGTAGAAGAAGCCCTGCGCCTGCTGCTCGCGGTCCACGACGGTGACGTCGATCGGCGGGCCGTCCTCCAGGGCGACGAGGTAGCGGCGGCCCCGGTCGCCGTGGTCCGGGCTGCCGTCCTCCGCGCGCATCGCGCTGACCGGCCGGAAGCCGACCCGGCGCAGGCCCGCGAGGAGGTTCTGGCCGGTGGGGCGGACGTTGGGCGAGCCGACGGCGTAGAGGGTGCCGAAGGCGACGGTCCAGCCGATCAGCACGGTCACCACGATCGCGAACGGGGTGGTGTACCGCCCGATCAGCACCGCGAACGCGTCCAGCAACAGGACGCACCACATCGCGACCCGCCAGCGGGGCCGCCGGGACATCCCCACTGCCGTCATGTAGGCGATCACCGGCGCCAGATAGCTGTGCACCGGCGCGGACAGCGCCCCGTTGGCCAGCGGCTGGGTCAGCGCGCTGCGGATCGAGGCGGGGGCCGCCTCGGCCACCCACAGGTCGGTGGCGAGCGACACCCCGTGCGCCAGTACGGCGGCCAGTACGCCGTCCGCGATCCGCAGCCCGTCCCGCTTGATCAGGCGTTCCACGGCGTAGGCCACCGGCACGATCAGCACCAGGACGCTGGAGGCCAGCCCGGCCAGGTTGATCAGCAGCGGCGGGGCCGCCCCGGCGCCCTGCCCGATGTCGTTCTTCAGCCCCTGGGTGGTGCCGTGCGCGAACGTCGCCAGCGCCAGCACCAGTGCGATCCCGGCGATGCCGAGCAGCAGCCGCAGCAGGTCGGCGGGGCGGTGCACCCGCGCCGGCAGCAGCGGCTCGTCGACCGCGAGCCGGTCCACGTGGAACTCGCCGCTGTCCTCCGGGCCGCCCGTGGAGCGGTACGCGCCGGTGCGGGGCACGCCCCGGGGCGCGTCGTCGGCGGTCTTGTGGTGCTCCAGCCGCTCCTCCGGCTGCTGATCGCTCTGGGCGCTCTCCTTCGTCCGCCGTACGGGCTGGTGCCGCTCGGGTGGCTCCGGCGCCGTGGGCCGTCCCGGCCTCGCGGACGCCTCGGGTCGTTCGGCCTTCTCGATCGTGCTCGCCTTTTCGGTAGCGGAGGCCGCGGTCGGCTTCCGTTGTCGCTTCCCCTGTTCCGCCGCCCGCGGCCCTTGCGGCTGCGCGGTCCCTGCGGTCGGATCCGGGGCGGTGCCGGCTGCCAGCACATCAGGGGCGCCCGCCTCCCGTGGAGGCGCCGCACCCTGCTGTTCGGCCGTCTCTTCTTGATCTCGTATCACCAGTCACCGTCCGGAAGATGGTGGCACGGCCGTCCGGCCCGGGGAGGCATCAGGGTGCATTTGGGGTCCACGGGAAGTGGAACCACCGCCACCGCACACGGTCTCCGCCGTTCTCAGGGTTTACCCCGGCCGGCGCAGGACCGAGCGTCCAAGCCCATTGTCGGTGCTGTGCGGCAGGATGGACCGAATGAAGGGGACCGGAGACACGGACAGCGCCGGCACCGCCGGCGACGGACCGGCCGCCGCCGTGGAACTGCCCGACTACGCCGAGCGGGTCCTCGGCGTCGCCGAGCTGATCCCGCCCGGCCGGGTCATGACGTACGGGGACGTCGCGGAGTGGCTCAAGGACGAGGAGCACCCCCAGGGGCCGGCGCCCGGCGGCCCCCGGCAGGTGGGCCGGGTGATGGCCCTCTACGGGGGCGCGGTGCCCTGGTGGCGGGTGGTGCGCGCGGACGGCGTCCTGCTCCCCGGGAGCGAACTGCGCGCCCTGGCCCACTACCGCGACGAGGGCACGCCCCTCCGAGGAGCCTCGGAGGCGTCGATGAGGGGCGGTGGCCGGGCGACGGGCGGGCATGTACCGCGGATCGACATGCGGCGGGCACGATGGGACGGCGGCGGAGGCCCGGACGTGCCCTAGGGTCTGTCCGATGGGTCAGGGTCGGGCAGACCCTTAAAGTTGGCCCCTTGGCCGGTACGGTCGGCGGACCGCCGTACCGGGCGCGGCCCGCCGCGGCGCCCCGGACGGGCAGCGGCACCGCCCGGCACCCTCCGCACCACCACCAGCACTTCCCTTCCCAGGACCGGCGATCCACGTGAGTTCCTCCCTTCCGGCCGTCCCGCCGGCGCAGCCCCGCGAGGCGGCGCGGCGGGACGCCCCCGGCGCGTACCGGCTGGTGCGCACCCCGCCGGAGCGGACCGTGCCGCCCACCCTGGACAGCGGCCAGCGCGCCGTGGTGGCGCACCGGGACGGGCCGCTGCTGGTCCTCGCCGGCCCGGGGACGGGCAAGACCACGACCCTGGTGGAGTCCGTGGTGCGCCGCATCCGGGACGGGGGCGACCCCGAGCGGATCCTCGTCCTGACCTTCAGCCGGAAGGCCGCGGTCGCCCTGCGCGACCGGCTGGCCGCCCGCCTGGCCGACCACGACGGTGCCCCCGTGCCGTCCCGGCGCGGGGGAGGCCCGTCCGCCGTCCGCCGGCCGGGCGTCCCGCAGGCCACCACCTTCCACTCCTTCTGCTACGCCCTGGTCCGCGCCCACCAGGACGCCGACCTCTTCGCCGACCCGCTGCGGCTGCTCTCCGGACCCGAGCAGGACCTCGTCGTCCGCGAGCTCCTGGAGGGCCAGGCGGAGCTCGCCGGCGCCGGCCGCGCCCGGGTGAGCTGGCCGGACGAGCTGCGGGCGTGCCTGACCACCCGCGGGTTCGCCGACGAGGTCCGCGCGGTGCTGGCCCGCAGCCGCGAACTGGGCCTGGGCCCGGACGCGCTGGGCGCCTTCGCCCGCCGCACCGGCCGCCCCGACTGGCAGGCCGCGGCCGGCTTCCTCGCCGAATACCTCGACGTCCTGGATGCCCAGGGAGTGCTGGACTACGCCGAGCTGGTGCACCGCGCGGTACTCCTGGCCGAGGGCCCGGAGGCCGCCGCCCAGCTGGCCGGCGCCTACGACGCGGTCTACGTCGACGAATACCAGGACACCGACGCCGCCCAGGTACGGCTGCTGCGGGCGCTCGCCGGCCACCGGGGCGCACCGGCCGCGCCCGGCTCCCCGGGCCGCACGCTGCTCGCCTTCGGTGACCCGGACCAGTCGATCTACGCCTTCCGCGGCGCCGACGTCAACGGCATCCTCGACTTCCCCGAGACCTTCCGGCGCGCCGACGGCACCCCCGCCCCGGTCGCCGTCCTCGGCACCTCCCGCCGCTCCGGAGCCGAGCTGTTGGCCGCCACCCGTCTGCTGACCCGCCGGATGCCGCTCACCCGTCTTCCGGCCGACGCCGTCCGCGCCCACCGGGAGCCGACGCCCGTACGGGACGGCGGCCGGGTCGAGGTGTACACGTATCCGACCCCCGGCGCCGAGCTGGACAACATCGCGGACCTGCTGCGCCGCGCCCACCTGGAGGAGGGGGTGCCCTGGCGCGAGATGGCTGTCCTGGTACGCGCCGGGGGGCGCTCGATCCCCGCCGTGCGCCGTGCGCTGACCGCCGCCGGGGTCCCGCTCGACATCGACGGCGACGACCTGCCGCTGCGCCACGAACCGGCGGTCGCCCCGCTGCTGACCGCCCTGCGGGTGGCCGCGGGGGCGCCGGGCGCACCGGACGACACCGTGGGCGCACCGGACGACACCGTGGACGTACCGGACGACGCCGTGGACGTACCGGACGACGCCGTGGACGCATCCGACGCGCCCGACGGCGCCCCGGGCGACCCGGACCCGCAGGACGCCGCCCCGGACGGCGCGACCGCCCTGCGCATCGACCCCGAGACCGCCGTCGACCTGCTGACCTCCCCCCTGGGCGGCATGGACGCCGCCGATCTGCGGCGGCTGGGCCGGGCGCTGCGCGAGGAGGAGCGGGCGGCCGGCCGCCCGCTGCCGCCCCCCTCCGACGAGCTGATCGCCCGCGCGCTGTCCGAGCCCGAGCGCCTGGTGGCCCACGACCCCGGTTACGCCCGCGGCGCCCAGCGGCTCGGCCTGCTGCTGCGCAAGGCCCGGGAGCTCCTCGCCGGCGGCGGGACGGCCGAGGAGGCGCTGTGGCAGCTGTGGGACGGCACCCCCTGGCCGGGGCGGCTGGAGCGGGCCGCCCGGCGCGGCGGGGCCGCCGGCCGCAACGCCGACCGGGACCTGGACGCGGTGGTCGCCCTGTTCGAGACCGCGGCCCGCGCCGAGGAGCGCACCGGTGGCCGCGGCGCCCTGAACTTCCTGGAGGAGCTGGACGCCCAGGACATCGCCGCGGACACCCTCACCCGCCGCACGGTCCGCCCGGACGCGGTGCGCTTGATGACCGCGCACCGCGCCAAGGGCCTGGAATGGCGGTTCGTGGTCGTCGCCGGGGTCCAGGAGGGCCTCTGGCCCGACCTGCGGCGGCGCGGCTCGCTCCTGGAGGCGGACCGGATCGGCCGGGACGGCCTGGCCGAACCGCTCACCCCGGGCGCCCTGCTCGCCGAGGAGCGCCGGCTGTTCTACGTGGCCGCGACCCGGGCCCGGGAGCGCCTGGTGGTCACCGCGGTGAAGGCCGCGGCCGAGGACGGCGACCAACCGTCCCGGTTCCTGACCGAGCTGGGCGTCGCCCCCCAGGACGTCACCGGCCGCCCCCGCCGCCCCCTGACGGTCGCCGCGCTCGTCGCCGAGCTGCGCGCCACCACCGTCGACCCGGAGGCCGGGCCGGCGCTGCGCGAGGCCGCCGCCCGACGGCTGGCCAAACTGGCCGCCCTGCGCGACGACGACGGGTACCCCCTGGTGCCGGCCGCGCACCCGGACAGCTGGTGGGGCCTGCACGAGCCCACCCACAACGCGGTCCCGCTGCGCGACCGCGACCAGCCCGTGGTGCTCTCCGGCAGCGCCCTCGACCAACTGGCGAACACCTGCGCCCTCCAGTGGTTCCTGGGCCGCGAGGTGAAGGCCGACGCCCCGGCCACCGCCGCCCAGGGCTTCGGCAACGTCGTCCACGTCCTCGCCGACGAGGTCGCCTCCGGACGCACCCCCGCCGACCTGTCCGTCCTGATGGAGCGGCTGGACTCGGTGTGGGACGCGCTCGCCTTCGACGCCCCGTGGAAGTCCCGCCAGGAGAAGGACAGCGCCCGCGCCGCCCTGGAGCGCTTCCTGCGCTGGCACGTCATGGAGCGCGAGACCCTCGGCCGGGACACCGTCGCCACCGAGCACGGCTTCGACGTCACCCTCGACGCCGGCTCCTACGAGGTCCGCATCCGCGGCAGCATGGACCACGTCTCGCGGGACGCCCAGGGCCGCGCCTACGTCGTCGACTTCAAGACGGGCAAGCAGAAGCCGACCGGGCCCGAGGTCGCCCGCCACCCGCAGCTGGCCGTCTACCAGCTCGCGGTCGTCGAGGGCGCCCTGGACGACGCCTTCGACGGCCGCCGGCCGGAACCGGGCGGCGCCGAACTCGTCCACCTGCGGCTGGGCGCGCCCCGCAAGGAGGGCGGCGACGCGCTGCCGGCCGTCCAGGCGCAGCCGCCGCCGGAGGGCGACTGGGTCGGCGACCTGCTCGCCACCGCCGCCGGCCGCGTCCTGGAGGAGCGCTTCACGCCCACCGCCGGTTCGCACTGCACGCACTGCGCCTTCCGGGCCTCGTGCAGCGCGCGGCCGGAGGGCCGGCAGATCGTGGAGTGACCGGCCTGGGCCGGTTCGTGCCCGCGCTGACCTGCGCGAACGCCGAGCGCGGAGGGATTGTCGGTGGCGGCCGTTACGGTGTCCGATGTGTCAGCTCGTATCACCGACCCCGAGCAGCTCAAGGAGTTGCTCGGCATCCCGTTCACCCCGGAGCAGACGGCGTGCATCACGGCGCCGCCCGCCCCGCAGGTCATCGTGGCCGGAGCCGGTTCGGGCAAGACCACCGTCATGGCCGCGCGGGTGGTGTGGCTGGTCGGCACCGGCCAGGTCGCGCCCGAGCAGGTCCTCGGGCTGACGTTCACCAACAAGGCGGCGGGCGAGCTGGCCGAGCGGGTCCGCGCGGCCCTGCTGGCGGCCGGCGTCACCGACCCCGAGGCGCTCCCCGAGGGCGCCGGGGGAGCCGAGTCGCCCCCGGGGGAACCGCGGATCTCCACGTACCACGCCTTCGCCGGCCAGCTCCTCAAGGACCACGGCCTGCGCATCGGCCTGGAGCCCAGCGCCCGGCTGCTCGCCGACGCCACCCGCTTCCAGCTCGCCGCCCGCACCCTGCGCGCCGCCCCCGGCCCCTACCCGTCGCTCACCACCTCGCTGCCCACCCTCGTGGAGGACCTCCTCGCCCTCGACGGCGAGCTGGCCGAGCACCTGGTGGAGCCGGCCGCCCTGCACGCCCACGACACCGCCCTGCTCGCCACCCTGGACGGCGCCAAGCTCAGCAACGCCGACCTGCGCAAGGCCCCCGAGGCCGCCCACGGCCGGCTGGAACTGCTCGACCTGGTCGGCGCGTACCGCCGCGAGAAGCGCCGCCGCGACCTGCTGGACTTCGGCGACCAGATCGCCCTCGCGGCCACCCTGGCCACCACCCGCCCCGAGGTCGGCGCGCTGCTGCGCGAGGAGTTCCGGGTCGTCCTCCTCGACGAGTACCAGGACACCTCCGTCGCCCAGCGGCTGCTGCTCTCCGGTCTCTTCGGCGCCGGTCCGACCACCGGGGCCGCCACCGGGCATGCCGTCACCGCCGTCGGCGACCCCTGCCAGGCCATCTACGGCTGGCGCGGCGCCTCCGTCGCCAACCTCGACGACTTCCCCGCCCACTTCCCGTTCGCCGACGGCAGCCCGGCCCGCCGCTTCGCCCTCAGCGAGAACCGCCGCAGCGGCGGCCGCCTCCTGGAGCTCGCCAACCGCCTCGCCGCCCCGCTGCGCGCGATGCATGCCGGGGTGGAGGCGCTGCGCCCGGCCCCCGGCGCCGAACGGGACGGCGTGGTCCGCTGCGCCCTGCTGCCCACCCACGCCGAGGAGCTCGGCTGGCTCGCCGACTCCCTCGCCCACCTGGTCCGCACCGGCACCCCGCCCGGCGGGATCGCGGTGCTGTGCCGCACCGCCGCCGACTTCGCCGCCATCCAGGGCGAGTTGGTGGCCCGGGACATCCCCGTCGAGGTCGTCGGCCTCTCCGGGCTGCTGCACCTCCCCGAGATCGCCGACCTGGTCGCGGTCTGCGAGGTCCTCCAGGACCCGACGGCCAACGCCTCACTGGTCCGCCTGCTGATCGGCCCCCGCTGGCGGATCGGCCCCCGCGACCTGGCGCTGCTGGGCCGCCGGGCCCGCGCCCTGGCCCACACCTCCCGCGGCGGCTCCGCCGACGACGACCCCGAGCGACGCCTCGCCGAGGCCGTCGAGGGCGTCGACCCGGCCGAGACGGTCTCGCTCGCCGACGCGCTCGACACCTTCCTGGAGACCGGCGGCTCCGACGACGGCCTGCCGTTCTCGCCGGAGGCCCGGGTCCGCTTCGCCCGCCTGGCCACCGAACTCCGCGACCTGCGGCGCTCGCTCGCCGACCCGCTGATGGACGTGCTCCACCGGATCCTCGCCGTCACCGGTCTGGAGGTCGAGCTGTCCGCCTCGCCGCACGCCCTGGCCGCCCGCCGCCGGGAGACCCTGGGCACCTTCCTCGACCTCGCCGCCGGGTTCGCCGCCAAGGAGGGCGGCGCCGCCCTCGACGGCGAGGCGACCCTGCTGGCCTTCCTCGGTTTCCTGCGCACCGCCGTCCAGTACGAGAAGGGCCTGGACAGCTCGCTCCCGGGCGGCGAGGACACCGTCAAGGTGCTCACCGCCCACAAGTCCAAGGGCCTGGAGTGGGACGTCGTCGCGGTGCCCGGCCTGGTGGCCAAGCAGTTCCCCAGCGAGCAGGCCCGTGAGTCCTGGATCAGCCGCGCCAAGGTCCTGCCGCACGCCCTCCGCGGTGACGCCGAGACCCTGCCCGACGTGGCGGAGTGGACCGCCCGCGGCGTCAAGGACTTCAAGGAGGAGATGAAGCACCACCAGGAGATCGAGGAACTCCGCCTGGGCTACGTCACCTTCACCCGCCCCCGCTCCCTCCTGCTGGGCTCCGGCCACTGGTGGGGCCCCAGCCAGAAGCGCCCCCGTGGCCCGTCCGCCTTCCTGGAGGCGCTGCGCGAGCACTGCGAGGCCGGCCACGGCGAGATCGAGGTCTGGGCCGACCCACCGGAGGAGGGCGCCGAGAATCCGGCCCTCGCCGAGGACGCCGCCGATCAGCCCTGGCCGCTGCCGCTGGATCCCACCGCCATGGCCCGCCGCCGCGCGGCCGCCGCCACCGTCCGCGACCACCTCGCCGCGTACGCCGCGCCCGCCACCCCGTCCCCCGCGTACGACCCGGAGTGGCCGCCGCCACCGGACGACGAGGAGTGGGACGGGGACTGGGCGGCCTCCTCCGAGGACGCGCCGTACCCGCCGTTCGACGACGCCCCGTATGACGAGTCCCCGTTCGACGACGCCCCGTATGACGACGCGTACGACGCACACGACGACGGGCCCGACGCCCCGCATGCCGGCGGCGAGGGCGTAGCCGCGCTCCCGCACCCGCGCCTCATCGCCCAGCGCTCCGCCGAGCCCGATCCGGCGACCCTCGTCGGCGGTCCCGCTCCCACGGACCCCCCGGGGCGACAGCCCTCGGCGCTGCTCCCCGAGGAGCGCCGCGCCGTGGCGTCCTGGGACCGCGATCTGGAGGCGCTCGCCACCGAGCTGCGCAGCTCCCGCGCCCGGGTCCGCGACGTCCCGCTGCCGGCCTCGCTCACCGCCACCCAGCTGCTCCAGGTCGCCGCGGATCCGGACGGCTTCGCGCGCGAGCTGGCCCGCCCGATGCCGCGCCCGCCGCAGCCCGCGGCCCGCCGCGGCACCCGCTTCCACGCCTGGGTCCAGTCCCGTTTCGAGGAGCTGCCGCTGCCCCTGCTCGGCCCCGACGAGCTGCCCGGCGCCGAGCCCGGCGAGGCGGCGGAGATCGCCGACGAACAGGACCTGGCGGCCCTGAAGGAGGCGTTCGCCCGGACCCCGTACGCGCACCGGACCCCGTTCCGGGTGGAGGTCCCCTTCCGGATGACGCTCGCCGGGCGGGTGATCCGCGGCCGGATCGACGCGGTCTACAAGGAGCACGGCCCGGACGGTGACCGCTTCGAGATCGTCGACTGGAAGACCGGCCGGCACCTGCCCGCCGGCAGCGGCGGCGCGGACCCGCTCCAGCTGGCCGTCTACCGTCTGGCCTGGGCCGAGCGGTACGGCCTGGCGCCGTCCGAGGTCGGCGCCGCGTTCGTCTTCGTCCGTACCGGCGAGGTGGTCAGGCCCGCCCGGCTGCCGGGCCGGGCCGGGCTCGAACGGATCCTGCTCGGGGAGACCGCCGACCGACATCCCCCGGAAGGCCGATAGGCTCGGGCGTATGAGCACCACCTCGGACAACGCCGTCCGCGCGTACATCGCCGATCACCGCGACGGCTTCCTCGCCGATCTCGCGGAGTGGCTGTGCATCCCCTCCGTCTCCGCCGACCCCGGTTGTGCGGCCGAGGTGCGTCGTAGCGCCGAGTGGCTCGCCGGCAAGCTCGCGGAGACCGGCTTCCCGGTGACCGAGGTGTGGGAGACCGAGGGGCTGCCCGCGGTCTTCGCCGAGTGGCCCGCCGGGGACCCGTCCGCCCCGACCGTGCTCGTCTACGGCCACCACGACGTCCAGCCCGCCGCCCGCGAGGACGGCTGGCACACCGACCCCTTCGAGCCGGTGACCGTCGACGGCAGGCTCTACGCCCGCGGCGCCGCCGACGACAAGGGCCAGGTCTTCTTCCACACCCTCGGGGTCCGCGCCCACCTGGCCGCGACCGGCCGCACCGCGCCCGCGGTCAACCTCAAGCTGCTCATCGAGGGCGAGGAGGAGTCCGGCTCGCCGCACTTCCCGGCCCTGATCCAGCGCCACGCCGACCGTCTGGCCTGCGACGCGGTGATCGTCTCCGACACCGGGATGTGGGCCGAGGACACCCCCACCGTCTGCACCGGCATGCGCGGACTGACGGACTGTCAGATCGAGCTGTTCGGCCCCGACCAGGACATCCACTCCGGCTCGTTCGGCGGCGCGGTGCCCAACCCGGCCACCGAGGCGGCCCGGCTCGCCGCCGCGCTGCACGACGCTGACCGACGGGTCGCGATCCCCGGCTTCTACGACGGGGTGATCGAGCTCACCGAGCGCGAGCGCGAACTCTTCGCCGAGCTGCCCTTCGACGAGGAACGCTGGCTGCGCACCGCGCACTCGCACGCCACCCTCGGCGAGACCGGCGCCACCACCCTGGAGCGCATCTGGGCCCGCCCCACCGCCGAGGTCAACGGCATCGGCGGCGGCTATCAGGGCCCCGGCGGCAAGACCATCGTGCCGTCCTCCGCCCAGCTGAAGCTCTCCTTCCGGCTGGTCGCCGGCCAGGACGCCGCCGCCGTCCAGCAGGCCGTCCGCAGCTGGGTCGCCGACCGGCTGCCGGCCGGCATCCGCCACGAGATCACCTTCTGGGGCGCCACCCGCCCCTGCCTCACCCCGCTCGACCACCCGGCGCTCCAGTCCGTCGTCCGCGCCATGGGGCGGGCCTTCGACACCACGATCCGCTTCACCCGCGAGGGTGGTTCGGGTCCGGCGGCCGACCTCCAGGACGTCCTCGGCGTCCCGGTCCTCTTCCTGGGCATCTCGGTGCCCTCCGACGGCTGGCACGCGCCGAACGAGAAGGTCGAGCTCGACCTGCTGATGAAGGGCGTGGAGACCGCCGCCTACCTCTGGGGCGACCTGGCGGACGCCTGGCGCCCGTCCTGACCCGCGCGCACCGCCGTACCGCTCCGCGCCCGCACGCAGCAATCACCCACGCCATAGGGGGAGTTGGAAACAGCAGTGACCACCTGGACCGACAGCACGGCCGACCGACCGATCACCTTCAGCGCGCCGAGCGGCATCGACCGCTCCGCCCATCACCGTCTCGACGAGGCATGGCTGGCGGCGGCCTGGAGCCACCCGACGACGCGCGTCTTCGTCGTGTCCGGGGGCCAGGCGCTGATCGACGACACCCCCGACGGCCGCACCGAACTGATCATGACGCCGTCCTTTGAGGCGCCGCTGACCGAGGCCCACCGCTACTACCTCGGCACCGACGAGGACGGGGTCAGCTACTTCGCCCTCCAGAAGGACTCGCTGCCCGGCCGCCTGGACCAGTCCGCCCGCGCCGCCGGACTCCGCGAGGCCGGTCTGCTGCTCTCCCCCCGGGACGCCGGCCTCCTCGTCCACGCCGTGGCCCTGGAGAACTGGCAGCGGATGCACCGCTTCTGCTCCCGCTGCGGCGAGCGGACGGTCATCGCGGCGGCCGGCCACATCCGCCGTTGCCCGGCCTGTGGCGCCGAGCACTACCCGCGCACCGACCCGGCCGTGATCATGCTCGTCACCGACGAGCAGGACCGCGCCCTGCTCGGCCGCCAGGTCCACTGGCCCGAGGGGCGCTTCTCCACCCTCGCGGGCTTCGTCGAACCGGGCGAGTCCATCGAGCAGTCGGTCGCCCGGGAGGTCTATGAGGAGGCCGGCGTCGTCGTCGGCGACGTCGAGTACGTCGCCAGCCAGCCCTGGCCCTTCCCCTCCAGCCTGATGCTGGGCTTCATGGCCCGCGCCACCTCCTCCGAGATCCAGGTGGACGGCGAGGAGATCGAGGAGGCCCGGTGGTTCTCCCGGGACGACCTCACCGCCGCCTTCGCCTCCGGCGAGGTCCTCCCGCCGTACGGCATCTCCATCGCGGCACGGCTCATCGAACAGTGGTACGGCAAGCCGCTGCCCCGGCCCTGACTCCCTCGGCCCCGGCCGCGGACGACGTCCCGGCCGGGGCCGAACACGGCATGGGGCCGCCGGCCGGCTCCCTCACCGGACCGGCCGACGGTCCCGCTTCGGCGGTGCGCCGGGCCCTCAGGCCGCGGCCACCTTCTCCTTGACCTGCGCCAGGGACGGGTTGGTCAGCGTCGTGCCGTCGGCGAAGAGCACGGTCGGCACCGTCTGGTTGCCGCCGTTGGCCTTCTCCACGAACGCCGCGGACTCCGGGTCCTGCTCGATGTTGATCTCGGTGTAGGCAATGCCCTCGCGGTCCATCTGGCCCTTCAGCCGACGGCAGTAACCGCACCAGGTCGTGCTGTACATCGTCACAGTGCCCGCCATGCGTCCCGCGCTCCTTAGCTCGGTTTCTCTCGTGATCATGTGCCACGCGCGTCCAGTCGACGCCGTGGCACCGTCCCTCACAACGCGCACCGGGCCCGGACCATTCCCGCCCGCCCACCGGCGCTCGCCCGCGCCCGCCGCCGTCCCCGGCCCGGCCCACCGGTACGACCGGTCCCCGGCCGGTGTGGACGGCTTTCCCGGGTGCCCCCGCGGACCTGGCAGCATGGCGGGGTGACAGCAGCAACGGACGCCACTCTCTTCCCGCAGGTTCCGGCGACGGCCGACGCGGTGCTCGACGGGCTCGACCCCGAGCAGCGCGAGGTCGCCACCGCCCTGCACGGACCGGTGTGCGTCCTGGCCGGTGCCGGCACCGGCAAGACCCGTGCGATCACCCACCGCATCGCCTACGGAGTCCGGGCCGGGATCCTCCAGCCCGCCAGTGTGCTCGCCGTCACCTTCACCGCCCGCGCGGCCGGCGAGATGCGCGGCCGGCTCCGGCAACTCGGCGCGGCCGGTGTGCAGGCCCGCACCTTCCACTCCGCCGCCCTGCGCCAGCTCCAGTTCTTCTGGCCCCGGGCGATCGGCGGCGAGCTGCCGCGGCTGCTGGACCGCAAGGGCCCGCTGATCGCCGAGGCCGCCGCCCGCTGCCGCCTCCGCCTGGACCGCAACGAGCTGCGCGACGTCACCGGCGAGGTCGAGTGGGCCAAGGTGACCCAGACGGTGCCGGCCGACTACCCGGCCGCGGCCGCCAAGGCCGGCCGCGAGGCACCCCGCGACCCCGCCGAGATCGGCCAGATATACGCCACGTACGAGCAGCTCAAGCGCGACCGCGGCACCATCGACTTCGAGGACGTGCTGCTGCTCACGGTCGGCGTGCTCCAGGACCGGCACGACATCGCCGAGCAGGTCCGCAGCCAGTACCAGCACTTCGTCGTCGACGAGTACCAGGACGTCAGCCCGCTCCAGCAGCGGTTGCTGGAGCTGTGGCTGGGCGACCGCGACAGCCTGTGCGTGGTCGGCGACGCCAGCCAGACCATCTACAGCTTCACCGGCGCCACCCCGGACCACCTCCTCGACTTCCGGGTCCGCCGCCCGCACGCCACGGTCGTCAAGCTCGTCCGCGACTACCGCTCCACCCCCCAGGTCGTCCACCTCGCCAACGGTCTGCTCTCCCGGGCCCGGGGCCGGGCCGCCGAGCACCGCCTGGAGCTGATCTCGCAGCGCGAGCCGGACACCGAGCCGGTCTTCACCGAGTACGCCGACGAGCCCGCCGAGGCCGAGGGCACCGCCCGCCGGATCCGCGACCTGATCGCCACCGGCGTCCCGGCGAGCGAGATCGCGGTCCTGTTCCGCATCAACGCCCAGTCCGAGGTCTACGAACAGGCCCTCGCCGACGCCGGGGTGCCCTACCAACTGCGCGGCGCCGAGCGGTTCTTCGAGCGGCCCGAGGTGCGCGAGGCCGGCGCCAAGCTGCGCGGCGCGGCCCGCTTCGGCGGCAACGACACCCTGCTCGCCGGCGCGACCGGCCTGCCCTCCGAGGTCCGGGCGGTGCTCAGCGACATGGGCTGGACCGACCGGCCGCCGGCCGGCTCCGGCGCCGCGCGCGACCGCTGGGAGTCGCTCGCCGCCCTGGTGCGGCTCGCCGAGGACTTCGCCCGGGCCCGGCCGACGGCCACCCTCGCCGACCTCGTCGCCGAACTCGACGAGCGGGCCGGCGCCCAGCACGCCCCGACCGTCGAGGGCGTCACCCTCGCCTCGCTGCACGCCGCCAAGGGCCTGGAGTGGGACGCGGTGTTCCTGGTCGGCCTCACCGAGGGCATGCTGCCGATCCACCACGCCCGCACCGACGAGCAGGTCGAGGAGGAGCGCCGGCTGCTCTACGTCGGCATCACCCGGGCCCGGCGGCACCTGGCGCTGTCCTGGTCGCTGGCCCGCTCGCCCGGCGGGCGGCCCTCGCGCAGCGCCAGCCGCTTCCTGGACGGCCTCCGGCCCGGCTCCCGCGCGGCGGGTCACCGCGGCGGCGCGGGCGTGCTCAGGGGCGGCGTCGAGCGCGGCGGCAGCGCCTCGGCGGCCCCCGGCCGGCCCCGGCGGACGCACCGCAGCCCGGCCCGCTGCCGGGTCTGCAACCGCACGCTGACCGACCCCGGCGAGATGAAGCTGATGCGCTGCGAGGAGTGCCCCTCGGGGCTCGACGAGGCGCTCTACGAGCGGCTGCGGGACTGGCGCGCCGAGCAGGCCGCCCGGACCCGTCAGCCCGCCTACTGCGTCTTCACCGACAAGACCCTGATGGCCATCGCCGAGGTCGTCCCGACGGCCGCCGAGGAGCTCTCCGTCATCCCCGGCGTGGGCCGTCGCAAGCTCGACCGCTTCGGCGCCGACGTGCTGGCGATCTGCGCGGGTGAGGAGCCCGGCAGCGCCGTCGCGGAGGGGTCCGAGGACGGCGCGGAAAACTCGTCGGAAAAATAGTTTGCGCGCGCGGAGCGCATCCCCATAGCCTTCGGAAGCAGCGGAAACAACGGAACTTCCGAGATCCGATGAATCCGTGCTGTACTTGAACGCCCTGGACCGGGTTTCCCGGTCCCCGAGACGCCGAGAGGAGGCGAGCCCAGTGATCAGCTTCATCGAGACCAACAAAATGACCGATCTCTCGGTCGTCGCCCCCTGCGCTCTCGGCACCTCGCTCCTGGGCACCGGTCTGTCCGGCCTCGGCCGCCTGTCCGGTACCAAGGTCGCGCGTCCGGCCGCCCTCGCCTCCCTGACGGCGAGCGAGCGCATCGCGCGACCGACCGAGGCACCCGCGGCAGCAGTAGCGACGGCGGCGCATGCCTTCGCCTTCGCGACGGCGGCCAATGGTGCCGAATCCCGGGAGCAGTACCAGCCTCAGAACGACATGTGGGCCTACCGCGGCCTCGAACCCTGGAGAGATCCAGCCTGATCGGCGATCAGGTCGGCACCTTCCAGGGCCGCGGAACCCACACCGGGATCCGCGGTCCTTTTGTTTTGCCCAACGCGCCCGCCACCAGCCGGGCCGGAACAGACGAGGAACACACCACCGTGCAACTCCAGTCGCACACCCCGTCCGCCACCGACCTGATCCCTCCGCCCGACCTCCAGGAGAACCCCTTGTTGCCCCTCACCGAGCTCGACGACGAGATCGACCGCCTCGGCACCGCCGTACCGTGCCGCACCTATGACCCCGAGGTCTTCTTCGCCGAGTCCCCGGCCGACGTCGAGTACGCCAAGACGCTGTGCCAGACCTGCCCGGTGCGTGAGGCGTGCCTGGCCGGCGCCAAGGACCGCCGCGAGCCGTGGGGCGTCTGGGGCGGTGAGCTCTTCGTCCAGGGCGTCGTCGTGCCGCGCAAGCGTCCGCGGGGCCGTCCGCGCAAGAACCCGGTCGTGGCATGAACACCGCCCGCACAGGAACGATCGACCGTCCCGTCACCCGGGACCCCCAGAAGCAGGACCCCACGATGAACCCGACTTTCACCGAGACCACCGCTCCCGCGAACTTCGGCGCCCTCGAGTCGCGCCAGAACAGGAACCTCGCCATGCAACTCATGCCAGAAGCCCTGGCCAGGGCCCATGTGGAACAACGCCTGCAGGAAGCCGAGTCCCAACGCAGGGGACATCGGCTCGCCGCCGCGCGGCGGATGCAGCGGCGCGCCGAGCGCGCGTCGCTGCGCGCCCGGCGGGCGCTGGCCATGGCCGTGATGCAGTGACCGGGCACACCCGCACCGCACACTGATCCATCGTCACCACGGGGTCCGTCCGACAGGACGGGCCCCGTGCTGCGTTGCGCCCCGATTCGCGGGGCCTGCGGGGATATCGTCGGATGGTGGACCAGAAGACGCATCAACAGGCGGGGTTGACCCCCGACGGCACGGTCTGCGCGCGATGCGGCGCGGTGGCCGAGGGCGCCCCGCCGACCTGGACCTGCTCGGTCGAGAACGGCGAGCGCCGGTACTTCTGCGACCGCTGCGCCCGGGACAACATCCGTGCCATCGAGGGCCGGCTGGACTCCAGCTGGTGGTGACGGTCAGGCCGGACTCTCCGCCGGGTCCCCGGTGGAACTCTCCGCGCCCGGCTCGTCCGCGCCCGCTTCCTCCTCGGCCGCGTCCTCCGGCAGGAAGCCCGGCATCCACGCCGCCAGCTCGTCGCGCAGCCGCACCGTGGCACCCAGCTGGCACAGCACCCCGATAGTGCTCAACGTCACACGGTGTATCAGGAGGTAGGAGGGCGGCAGATTGAGCTGCTTGCCCAACTGGTGCGCGGGGGAGCGCGGGTCGCCGATCCGGGTCGCCTGGCGGCGCATCCAGCCCCGGGTGAAGGTGAACGCCTCCACCTGCGCGGGCTCGATGATCGGCAGCAGGTACTCCAGCACCGTGTCCGGATCCAGCTCGATGGACTCCTTGACGAAGCCCTCCTCGCACAGCATGCGGTAGACCGCGTCCGCCTCGCCGTCCAGGGCCATCCGCAGCGAGGTGCCGATCGTCGGCGGCAGCCCGCCGGGCAGCCGGTCGACCGTGCCGAAGTCCAGCACGCCCAGCCGCCACTGCGACACCGGACCGTCCGGCTCCTCCCCGGGCAACAGCCGGAAGTTGCCCGGGTGCGGGTCGGCGTGCAGCAGGCCCGTGCGCGCGGGACCGGAGAAGAGGAAGTGCGCCAGCAACTGGCCGGCGCGGTCGCGCTGCTCCTCGGTGCCGTCGGCGATCACCTCCGACAGCGGCACCCCCTCCAGCCACTCCGTCACCAGCACCTGGTCGCTCTGGTGCACCACGGCCGGTACCACCACGTCCGGATCGCCGGTGAACTCCGTTGCGTGCGCCTGCTGGGCCTCGGCCTCCAGGGCGTAGTCCAGTTCCTCCGAGACCCGGTCGCGCAGCTCGGTGATGAGCGGCTTGATGTCCATGCCCGGGATCAGCGGTCCGAGCAGCCGCGCGAACCGGCTGAGCTGCGTCAGGTCCGACAGCAGAGCCGGGCCCGCCCCCGGGTACTGCACCTTGACGGCCACCTCCCGGCCGTCGTGCCACACCGCCCGGTGCACCTGCCCGATCGACGCCGCCGCGGACGGCTTGTCCTCGAACTCCTCGAACAGTTCCCGCCAGTCCGCGCCGAGCCGCTCGGCCAGCACGGCGTGCACGGTGCTCGTCGGCATCGGCGGCGCCGCTTCCTGGAGCTTCGTCAGGGCCGCGCGGTAGGGACCGGCGACCTCCTCCGGCAGTGCCGACTCGAAGACGGACAGTGCCTGACCGAACTTCATCGCACCGCCCTTCAGCTCGCCGAGCACCTTGAAGAGCTGCTCCGCGGTGCGCTGTTGGAGCTCCCGGCCGACGATCTCGGCGGATCTGCCGCCGAGCCGTTTGCCCAGGCTCCAGGTGGCACGGCCGGCGAACCCCAGTGGCAGCGCGGCCAGCTTGGCGGTCCGGGTGACCGCCTTGCGGGGAAGATCAGACATGCGCCCCTCCAACTCACACCGTCCCCTACCGGGGTTACCCCGTCATTGTTGCGTGTCGCGGCCGCGGAACCGAGGCGTCCGCCGCTCCCCGTACGGCGGCGGCCCCGCAGCCGCAGTCGGGATGCGGGGCGATCCGCACCGTCCGGGCGCTCGCGCACGGCAGGGGGAGCTCCATCCGCGCCCCCGTGCACGGCGACGGCTCGCCGTCGAGGAACGCCAGCGCCTGGATGGCGGCGAGCCCGGCGACCGCCGTCGCCAGCGAGGCGTCACAGGCCGGCACCGCCGGTGTGCCGCGCCCCGAGCGCCACTGCGCGAGCAGGCGCGGCCAGGCTGGTTCCGCGTCCGTGCGCCGGAGTTCGTCGCAGCCGGCGCAGGCCGAGACGCCGGGCACCACCAGCGGGCCCACCACTCCGGTGCCCTCCAGCACACCCGCGTAGAGGTGCGGGATGCCCGCGGCGAGCAGCGGCTCGGCGAGCACCGGATCGGGAGCGTAGGCACCGAGGCCGTCGCGCGGGGCGAGCACCAGGAGCGAGATGCCGGGCTCGCCGGACTCGGTGACGGGGGCGCCCGGCCGCGGCCGGCGGCTCCACGGCGAGGACTCCCGGACCAGCCGGCGCGCGGCGTCGCCCCGCCGCTCGCCGATCTCACCGGCCGCTGGCCCGCCAGGGACGACGTCCCACGGTGCGACCGTGCCGCCGTCCACCGCGTCCACCCGGCCGATCCCCGACGCCGCCAGCAACGCCGCGATCTGGGCGCCCACCCGCCCCGCGCCCTTCACCTTGACCCGGACCGACCGTCGTGCCGCCATCTGCGCGAGCGGCCCCGCGGCCCCTCCGCGCTGCCGCACCGCCAGCGCGGCCAGATCCGCCCGCAGCCGCTCGACCGCCGGGCCGTCCGCCCGCACGGCGCCGTCCGACGGCCCCTCATCCGCCGGCGCCTCCAGCAGCCCTGCCGCGCCGAGCCGCGCCACCACCCCGCGCGCCCGCTCCGGCGGGACGTCCAGCGCCACGGCCTCGTCGACCAGTTGTGCCAGCGAGCGGGTGCCGTCGATCAGCTCCATGAAGCAGCCCGTCGCGAGGTCGAGCGGCCCGACCACCCGCGCATGGGCCGGAGCCACGCCGAACCGCACCGTCTCCCGGTCCCGCCAGCCGCGCCGCAGCGCGGGCTTGAGCATCGGATGCATGCCATCCGCCCCCCGTCTCTTCTCGTCCGACCCCCAGCATGCGCCGGCCGCGCGAACGGCACGGAAGTTATCCACAGGCGCCGGGGCATTACTCCTACGAGCCGTGCGCGCCGGGGCGTTCAGGTGGCGAACCGTCCGTGGGGCGGGACTTCCCGCAGTGCCAGCGGGTAACGTCGGGCGCGTGCCCGCCGACCCTTCCCCGCGCGGATCCGGGGAGACGCCCCTGCGCCGCGCCGCCGACCCCCCGCGCCGGGTCGAGCCGAGCCCGCCGGCCCGCACGGTCGAGGTGCGCCGCAGCACACGGCGCCGCCGCACGGTCTCCGCGTACCGCGAGGGCGACCGCACCATCGTCCTGATCCCGGCCCGGATGTCGCAGGCCGAGGAGGAGCGCTGGGTGGCGGTCATGCTGGACAAGCTCGCCGCCCAGGAGAGCAAGCGGATGCTGGGCGACGACGAACTGACCGAGCGGGCCGAGCGGCTCTCCGGGCAGTACCTCGACGGGCGGGCCCGGCCGGCGACGGTCCGCTGGGTCACCAACCAGAACACCCGCTGGGGGTCGTGCACCCCGGCCGAGGGCAGCATCCGCCTGTCGCACCGCCTGCAGGGCATGCCGGAGTACGTCATCGACTACGTCCTGCTGCACGAGTTGGCGCACCTTCTCGTCCCCGGCCACGGGCCGGAGTTCTGGCGCCTGCTGGAGCCCTATCCGCGCACGGAACGGGCCCGCGGCTACCTCGAAGGCGTGGTGGCCGCCGACCGGCTGCCGCATCTGCCCGCCGCCCGCCGCCGCTGACCGGGACGGGCCGTCCCCCGACGCGCACCGGCGCCGCTGGCCGCCCGCGCCAGGGGCTAGCCTGGCGCGGGTAAGGACTGAGCGCGAGAGTGGGGGAGGGGCGTTGCACATGGCCAGGCAATTCCAACGCGGCCACAAGGCCAGGCTTGCCGATCTGACGGCGGAACGGGACCTGTATATCGGGGTGCGGATCGCCGGCCCCGGTCTGACCTTCGACATCAGCTGCTTCGGACTGGACGCCGACGAACGGCTCTCCGACGACCGCTACTTCGTCTTCTACAACCAGCCCACGACGCCCGAGGGGGCGATCCGGCAACTCGGCCCGCAGGACGGCGACACCGACTCCTTCCAGGTCGCCCTCGACCGCATCCCGCCGCACATCCGGAAGCTGACCTTCACCGCCGCCCTCGACGGGGCGGGGCAGATGGCGCAGATCGGCCCCGGTTGCCTCCGTCTCGTTGCCGGCGGCGAAGAGGTGGCCCGGTACCCCTTCACCGGCGGCGAGTTCAGCACCGAGCGCGCCGTGATGCTCGGCGACCTCTACGTCAAGGACGCCTGGCGGTTCGCCGCGGTCGGCCAGGGCTTCGACGGTGGACTGGAGGCGCTGCTGACGAACTTCGGCGGCGAGGTCCTGGAGGAGGACGACGCGGCCGGTGCGGCGCCGGCGCCGCCCGCCGCGCAGGACGGGCCCGACTTCCTGCTGCCGCCGCCGGTCCCGGGCCCCGTCCCGTCCGCGGTGCCGCCCGCGTCCGTCCCGGCGCCGCCCGTGGTGTCCGTCCCGGACCCGCGCGCCCCGATGCCGCAGCACCCCCAGCAGACTCCGCCCCAGCAGACTCCGCCACCGCTGCCGCAGCCGGCCGCCGCGCAGATCCACAGTGCGCCGACGGTCATCGCGCCGATGGTCCCGCCCGGTGGTCCGGCGCCGCACCCGGGCGTACAGGGGCCGCCCCCGCCGCCGCCCCCGCCCCCGGGCGTGCGCGGCACCCAGCCTCCGCCTCCGCCTCCGCCTCCGCCGCCCCTGTACGGCCAGGCCCCCGGCGGCTTCCCGAACGGTCAGCAGCCCCCGCCGCTGCCCCCCTATGGACAGCAGCCACCGCCGCCTCCGTACGGTCAGCAGCCGCCGCCGCTGCCTCCGCAGGGCCAGCAGCCCCCGCCGCCCCCGTACGGTCACCAGCCCCCGCCGCCCGGCGGATACGGCGCGCCCCAGGGGCAGCCCGTGCCGCTTCCGCCGCCGGGTGCGTACGGTCAGCCCGGCCAGCAGCCCCCGGGAGCCCCGTACGCCCCGTATCCGGGGCAGGGCGCGCCGACCCCGGAGGACGGCGGCACGGGGCCCTGGCCGCACCCCGAATATCCGGGAGCCCCGGGCGATCCCCAGGGCGACCCGCACCGGGGGCGCTGAGCGACCCGGTCCGGACATGCCTCCGGCGTCCGCCCCGAGGAGGGCGGACGCCGGAGGTGATGGTTCGTCAGGAGCTCGCGGACAGCAGCGCGCGGGTGTCCGCCACCAGGCGCACCACCGAGTCGTCGGCGACCGAGGGCACCTCGTCGTAGCGGAACCATCGCAGGTCCAGCGACTCGTCGCTGATCGCCGCCACCGCGCCCGCCGGCGCCAGCGCGGCGTACTGGACGTCCAGGTGCTCCGCGCAGGGCGTCTGATGCCGGTCCAGCCGCACCGGCGTGCCGCCCAGCAGCGTCAGCCCGTGCGCGATCCCGGACTCCTCACGCGCCTCGCGCAGCGCCGCGTCGGCCAGTGAGGCGTCCTCCGGCTCGCAGTGGCCGCCCATCTGGAGCCACATCTTCAACTTGCGGTGCAAAGTGAGCAGCACCCGGCCGCCGGCCGGGTCCACCACCAGCGCGCTGGCCGTGATGTGCCCGTCCTCGCACGGCTTCCACATGCCGTCCTGATGGGCCGCGAGATGGTCCAGATAGGCCAGCCGCAGCCGCTCCTGGTCGGCCGACGGCGCGGGCCACTCCTTGAGCACCCGCGCCGCGTCCTCACGCAGGCTCACTTGGCGCCGTCACCCTTGCCCTCGTCCTCGGGGCCGCGCGGGCCGCCGTCGGCCGGGCCGTCCCCGGTCCCCTCGACGTCCCCGGGTCGCTTGGTCAGGTCCGGTCCGCCGCCGCTCGCCGCCTCGCCCAGCATCTTGTCGAGCTCGGAGAAGTCCAGGTGCTCGCGGTGCACGAAGCCGTCCGGGTCGTCCAGATCGGCCGCCGTCGGCAGCATGTCCGGGTGCTCCCACAGGCCGTCGCGGCCTTCCAGGCCCCGCGCGTCCGTCAGGGAGGCCCACAGCCGCGAGGCGTCCCGCAGGCGCCGCGGACGCAGCTGGAGGCCGATCAGCGTGGAGAACGTCTGCTCGGCCGGGCCGCCGGTGGCCCGGCGCCGCCGCAGGGTCTCCCGGAGCTTGTCAGCGGACGGCAGGTGCGGCTTGGCGGCGGCGTGCACCACCGCGTCCACCCAGCCCTCGACGAGTGCCAGCGCGGTCTCCAGACGGGCCAGCGCGGCCTTCTGCTCCGGGGTGTCCTCGGGCTGGAACATGCCGCCCTGGAGGGCGTTCTGCAGCTCCTCGGGGTGCTGCGGGTCGATCTGGCCGACCATGTCCTCCAGCTTGGTCGTGTCGACCTTGATGCCGCGGGCGTAGCCCTCGACGGCACCGAACAGATGCGAGCGCAGCCACGGCACATGGGCGAAGAGCCGCTGGTGGGCGGCCTCGCGCAGGGCCAGGTAGAGCCGCACCTCCTCCTCCGGGACGCCCAGTCCGGCGCCGAACGCCTGGACGTTCGCCGGCAGCAGCGCGGCCTTGCCGGCCGGGCCCAGCGGCAGCCCGATGTCCGTCGAACCGACGACCTCGGAGGCCAGCACGCCCAGCGCCTGCCCGATCTGGGTGCCGAACATCGCGCCGCCCATGGAGCGCATCATCCCGAGCAGCGGGCCGGCCATGGCCTGCATCTCCTCGGGCATCACCTCGCCCATCGCCGACCCGACCCGCTCGGCGAGCGGATCGACCAGATCGCGCCACACCGGCAGGGTCTCCTCGACCCACTCGGCGCGGCTCCAGGCCACCACCGAGCCGGCGCCCGACGGGAGCGACGTCACACCGTCCAGCCACAGGTCGGCCAGGCGTACGGCCTCCTGGACCGCGGTCCGCTCACCGGCGGAGACGCTGGCGTCCTTGCTGCCGTCCTCGGCGCCCTGCGCGACGGTCTGCCGCGCGATGTCCTTGGCCATCTCCCAGTTCACCGGGCCGCCCTCGTAGGAGAGCATCTGGCCGAGCCGCTGGAAGGCGGCGCCGAGGTCGCCAGGGTTCATCTGGCCGCCGGGTCCCCCCATGCCGCCGAAGAGCGCCGCGAACGGATTGTCCGCAGCGCCGCTCCCGCCGCCGAACCCGAAGGGGTTCGCGGGGCCCTGGCTACCTCCCTGGCCGTCCTTCTTCTTGCCGTTGTCGCCGTCCTCCGGCTCCTCCGGCGGAAGGCCGAATCCAAATGGGGTGTCACTCACGGGTTTCCTCGGCTCGTAGGGCCGCCGGCCCTACGCCGACGGCGGCTGCCCGACATCACCTCCAGCGTAGACACTCGCCCCGCCTCGGGGCTCGGTGCTTCGCTGTCCCGGTGGCTGCGGCAGGATGGATGTCACCTGGTGCGGACGCGTTCGTCGCGCCCGTACTGAAGACAACCGCTGGAGACGCCCGGTGAGTTCCCCAGATCCGACCGTTCGCGCAGCGCGAAACGCTGCCGCCACAGCCGATCAGGCAGACCGCACCCCGGTCGGCGCCGACCGGCCGCTGCGCCGCCCCGTCGTCGCCGTCACCGGAGCCGCCTCCGGGGTCGGCGCGCTGCTCACCCGTGCCCTGGTCGCGTCCGACGAGGTCAGGGAGGTGGTGGCCATCGACGAGCGCCCCGGCGACATCGCCGAGGCGAAGTGGCACGTCCTGGACGTCCGCGACCCCGCCATCGCCGACAAACTGCGCGGGGCGGACGTCGTCGTCCATCTCGCCCTCGACCTCGACCTGGAGACCGACGCCGCGGCCCGCACCGCCTACAACGTGCGCGGCACCCAGACCGTGCTGACCGCCGCCGCGGCCGCCGGCGTCCACCGGGTGGTGCTGTGCACCTCCGCCATGGTCTACGGGGCGCTGCCCGACAACGACGTCCCGCTCGCCGAGGACGCCGAGCTGCGCGCCACCGCGGACGCCACCGGGGTCGGCGACCTCCTGGAGATCGAGCACCTGGCGCGCCGCGCCCCGCGCGCCCACCCGGGCCTGAACGTCACCGTGCTGCGCCCCGCCGTCCTGGTGGGCGGCACCGACACCGCGCTGACCCGCTACTTCGAGTCGCCGCGCCTCCTGGTCGTCGCCGGATCCCGCCCGGCCTGGCAGTTCTGCCACGTGGAGGACCTGGTCAGCGCCCTGGAGTGCGCCGCCCTGGAGAAGGTCGAGGGTGAGCTGGCGGTGGGCTGCGACGGCTGGCTGGAGCAGGAGGAGGTCGAGGAGCTCTCCGGCATCAGACGCATGGAGCTGCCGTCCTCGGTGGCGCTGGGCGCCGCCGCCCGCCTGCACCGGATCGGCCTGACGCCGTCGCCCGCCGGGGACCTCGCGTACACCATGCACCCCTGGGTGGTCAGCGGCAGCCGGCTGCACGACGTGGGCTGGCGGCCCCGGTGGACCAACGAGGAGGTCCTCGCCGAGTTGCTGGAGGAGGTCGCGGGTCGGCACACGGTCGCCGGCCGACGGCTGGGCCGCAAGGACGCCACCGCCGCAGGCGCCGCCGGAGCCACCGTCGCCCTGCTGGGCACCGCCGCCCTGGTCCGCCGCGCCCGCAAGGCCCGTCGCCGCATCTGACGCCAACGGGGCCACCGACCACGGTCCGTCCCGTAACCGGGCGCAGCGCGGGCCGCCGACTGTACGAGCCTCCATACGGGGCCCCGGACGCCCGGTGGAAACGGCCATTCCCCGAGGCATGCCCGGTGCGGCACGATGGGACCATGTCTGGCACGCACTCCCGCCCGTCCACCGGCCGCGACCACCCTGGTGAGCAGGGCGCCGAGGATCCCATCCGGCTCCTGGAGATCCGCGACACCGCGCTGTCCGTGGACGAGGTCTTCGCGGCCGTCGGTGACGAGGCGGCGGGCGGCACGGCCCTCTTCGTCGGCACTGTCCGCTCGCACGACGGCGGCACGGACGTGGACGGCCTGGGCTACTCCGCCCATCCGTCCGCCGCGGCGGAGCTGCGCCGGGTCGCCGAGAAGGTCGTCGCCGACTATCCGGTCCGTGCGCTGGCCGCCGTCCACCGGGTGGGCGATCTGGCCATCGGCGATCTGGCCGTGGTCGTCGCGGTGGCCTGCCCCCACCGTGCCGAGGCGTTCGCGGCCTGCCGCAAGCTGATCGACGACCTCAAGCACGAGGTCCCCATCTGGAAGCACCAGACCTTCTCGGACGGGACAGAAGAGTGGGTGGGCGCGTAGTGCCCTTCTCCTGGGGGTGGAGGTCGGGTGACAGAAGAGTGGGTGGGCGCGTAGCGCCCTCTTCTGGGGGTGGAGGTCGGGTGACGGGAGGGCGGGTGGGCGCGTAGCGCCTTCTTCTGGGGGTGGAGGTCGGGCGCGTAGTGCTTCCGGCTCTTGGCCTGCGGCCGAACCGGTACCCCCAGTTCCGGTTGCGTAACCCGCTCCCCGGCACCAGCGTTGACGTGGCAGATGGTTAATCTGTTTATTCGTCGATCGTGGGCGCGTGAGGTGTAGGGAGGTCGCCATGGGAGCGCTCCTCTGGCTGCTGATTCCGGTGCTGGCCGGTCTGGTCGCTGCGCTCTGGAGCAGCTGGGCCATGCGCAACCGCCGGACCGGGGACGTCGCCGAACTGGCCGGCTACGCCCGATTCCGCGCCGCGATGGAGAAGGAACACACCGCTCCCGTCCCCGCCGCCGCCATCGCCGAGGGCGCCTCGGACCCGGTCTGACCGCCGCCGGCGCCCGGTGCGGCCCGGTCGTCCGCCCGTCCCCGTACGGACGGCCCCGCGGGCCGGTTGTCATACCCGTCCCGTACTGTCGTTCCATGCCACGCCGCACCTCGACGCTGCTCGCCTCGACCCTGATGCTGATCGCGCTGCTCTGCGCCGGGGTGCTGATTCCCGTCCCGTATTCCGAGATGTCGCCGGGACCGACGGTCAACACCCTCGGAGACCACAACGGCGAGCCGGTGCTGCAGATCTCCGGCCGCAAGACGTATCCGACTTCCGGCAACCTCAACATGACCACGGTGCGGGTCACCGGCCCGGACTACAACATGAACCTCTTCGAGGCGGTCTACGGCTGGCTGGACCCGAGCAGTGCGGTGGTGCCGCACAAGACGCTCTACCCCGAGGGGCAGACGGCCGCGCAGGCCGACCAGCAGAACGCCGAGGAGTTCACGCAGTCCCAGGAGAGCGCCAAGGTCGCCGCGCTCAAGCAGCTGCACATCCCGGTCGCCACCCAGACCGTGGTGGGGGCGGTGGTCAAGGGCAAGCCGGCCGACGGGGTGCTGCACGCCGGCGACGTGATCAAGGCGGTGGATGGCAACGAGGTCCAGCAGACCGGCGACGTCGCCAAGTTCGTCACCCGGCACAAGCCGGGCGAGAAGGTGGTCTTCACCCTCATCCCGGCCAAGGACGCGGCCGCGGCGGAGAAGCAGGGCAAGCGGCCCGAGGGGCCGCAGAAGCAGGTCGCGATCACCACGGCGGCGGACAGCGGCCGGGCGGTGGTGGGCATCCAGGCCCAGGCGGACCACACCTTCCCGTTCACCATCGACGTGAAGCTCGCCGACGTCGGCGGCCCCAGCGCCGGGCTGATGTTCGCGCTCGGCATCGTCGACAAGCTCACGCCCGGCGGCAATCTGACCGGCGGCAGGTTCGTCGCCGGCACGGGCACCATCGACGACCAGGGCAAGGTCGGCCCGATCGGCGGCATTTCGATGAAGACGATCGGCGCACGGGACAAGGGCGCGGAGTTCTTCCTGACGCCCAAGGAGAACTGCGCGGCCGCCGCGAAGGACACCCCCAGCGGTCTCCGGCTGGTCAAGGTCGGCACCATAGGGGACGCGGTGCAGGCGCTGGAGAAGATCCGCAAGAACGACCTCGCCGGCCTGCCGAGCTGCAGCCCGGCAGGCCGGTAGCGAGGCACGAGTACGAGCCCGACGGCGGGGCATCCGGTGTCCCGCCCGTCAGAAGCGCCCTAGTCCTCGAAGGTCGCCGTCAGGGCGTCCGCGAGGCTGGGGACCAGCGACTTGCCGGTCAGCACCTCGGAGGTGGAGTCCTTCTCCCGCAGCCGCAGCGCCGACTCGCGGGCGCCGTCCCGGAGGACGGCCACCGTCATCCGCACCTCCTGGCGCTCGGGGTGCTCGGCGACCCACTTGGCGAGCTGCCGCTCGGTCATGCCCTCCGGCTCGGCCTTCTCGGCGGACGGCGGCAGCATCAGGCGTTCCACGGTCAGTGCGCAGCCGACGACGGCGTCGGGCCAGGCGATGGTGGCGAGGAACTCGTCCAGCGGGGTGCCGGCCGGGATCTCGTCCTGCTCGATGGGGGTCAGGGAGGTGCCGGTGGACTCGTCGATGCCCAGCTGGGCGGCGAGCGAGGGCTCCTGTGCACGGAGCTTGGCGGTGTCGACGAGGGCGAACAAACGGGCGGGCTGGTCCCAGCCGAGGCTGGCCGTGTACTCGTCGATTTCGAGTACCGCGCGGGTCAGTGGGTCGGCGGCGAGGGGGGTGCCGTCAACGGGGAGGTTGGTCATGCTCAACATCGTGCCTTGTGCACCCCGGAAATCGGGAACCGAGTAAAGCCGTCGTAAGTTGCATCACTGGGTCCTAGTATCGCCGGGCCTGCCCCACACGACAGCGAACTTCGAGGTGCGCACCTTGGCTTTCCAGATGCCGGACCGCGGCGGAGGCCCCTCCGGGCCACGGATCAGAGTCGGCCGACCGTCGCGGCGGTTCAGGACCCTGCTCATGACGTTGGGTGTACTGGCCGTGCTGGCCATGCTCTTCGTGATGTTCTCGGGCTTCTGGACCGACTGGCTCTGGTACCGCTCGGTCCACTTCTCCTCGGTCTTCACCACCACCCTGTGGACCAAGATCGGACTGTTCTTCTCCTTCGGCGTCGTGATGGCGGTGGCCGTCGGCGTCAACATCTGGCTGGCGCACCGGCTGCGGCCGCCGCTCAGCGCGATGTCCGTGGAGCAGCAGAGCCTGGACCGCTACCGCATGGGCGTCGCCCCGTTCAAGAAGTGGGCGCTGGTCGCGGTCACCGCGGTGATCGGGTTGATCGCCGGGGCCTCCGCCTCCGGTGAATGGCGGACGTGGCTCCAGTGGGTCAACGGCGTTCCGTTCGGCACCACGGATCCGCAGTTCCACAAGGACGTCTCGTTCTACGCCTTCGACCTGCCGTGGTACCGCTTCCTGCTGAGCTTCGGCTTCGCCTGCGCGGTGCTGTCCCTGGTGGCCGCCGTGCTCACCCACTACCTCTACGGCGGGCTGCGGCTGACCAGCCCCGGTTCGCGGGCGACCGCCGCGGCCACCGGCCACCTCTCGGTGCTGCTTGGCCTCTTCGTCTCCCTGAAGGCGGTCGCGTACTGGCTCGACCGGTACGGCCTCGCGGTGAAGTCCAGCGGCCTGAAGTCGGCCGACAACTGGACCGGTCTGCGCTACGTCGACGCCAACGCCTATCTCCCGGCGAAGACCATCCTGTTCTTCATCGCGGCGATCTGCGCGGTGCTGTTCTTCGCCACCCTGTGGCGGCGCACCTGGCAACTGCCGGTGATCGGGTTCGGTCTGATGGTGCTCTCCGCGGTCCTGATCGGCGGGCTGTACCCGGCGATCGTCCAGAAGTTCCAGGTCCAGCCGAACGAGCAGGCCAAGGAAGCGCCGTACATCAAGCAGAACATCAAGGCGACCCGGGACGCGTACGACATCCAGGACTCCGAGGTGACGCCCTACAAGGGCAACTACAAGCCGGCCTCCGAGGAGGACCGGCAGCGGCTCCGGGACGACGCCGACACCGTCGCCAGCATGCGGCTGCTCGACCCGAACGTGGTCTCGCCGGCCTTCCAGCAACAGCAGCAGGTGCGGTCCTACTACCAGTTCCCGTCCACCCTGGACGTCGACCGGTACAAGGACAAGACCGGCAAGGAGCAGGACACCGTCATCGGCCTGCGCGAGCTGAACCTCGCCGGCATCCCCGAGCGCAACTGGATCAACGACCACTTCAAGTACACCCACGGCTACGGCGCGGTCACCGCCAAGGGCACCGAGACCGCCGACGGCGGCGGCCCGCAGTACACCGAGTCGGACCTGCCGACCAAGGGCCAGCTCCCGCCGTACGAACAGCGCGTCTACTACGGCGAGAAGACCACCCAGTACTCCATCGTGGGCGGGCCGCAGAAGGAGCTGGACTACTCCGACGACAGCGGTGAGAAGGGCTACCGCTACCAGGGCAAGAGCGGGGTGAGCCTGTCCAACCCGATCAACCGCGCCGCGTACGCGGTGGCGTTCGGGGAGCCGCAGATCCTCTACTCCGGCGCCATCGGGGACAAGTCGCGGATCCTGTACAACCGCACGCCCAAGGAGCGCGTCGAGTCCGTCGCCCCCTGGCTGACCATCGACGGCGACGCCTACCCGGCGGTGATCGACGGCCGGATCCAGTGGATCGTGGACGCGTACACCACCAGCAACGGTTACCCGTACGCCTCCCGCACCACCCTCGGGGACAGCACCACCGACTCGCTCACCAACGGCCAGCGTGCGGTGGTGGCCCAGCAGAACCAGGTCAACTACATCCGCAACTCCGTCAAGGCGACGGTCGACGCGTACGACGGCACGGTCAAGCTCTACCAGTGGGACACCAAGGACCCGGTCCTGAAGACCTGGATGAAGGCGTTCCCCGGCACGGTCGAGAAGAAGAGCTCCATCAGCCCCGACCTGCTGGCCCATCTGCGGTACCCGCAGGACCTGTTCAAGGTGCAGCGCCAGCTGCTGACCACGTACCACGTCACCGACCCGGGCACCTTCTACACCGGTTCGGAGCGCTGGCAGATCCCCAGCGACCCGACCACCAAGTCGGGCAACGCGGTGCCGCCGTACTACCTGAGCATGAAGATGCCCGACCAGAAGGCACAGGCGTTCTCGCTGACGACGACCTTCACGCCCAACAAGAAGGACAACCTGGGCGCCTTCATGGCGGTCGACGCCGATGCCACGAGCGCCGACTACGGCAGGATCAGACTGCTGAAGCTGCCGGCGCAGACCCCGGTGCCGGGCCCGCAGCTCGCCCAGTCGAAGTTCAACTCAGACCCGACGATCGCCAACGAGCTCAACATCCTCAAGAAGTTCGGCGACTCGGAGATCGAGTACGGCAACCTGCTGACCGTGCCGCTGCACGACGGCCTGCTCTACGTCGAACCGGTCTACCTGCGCGGCGCCAACACCAACTACCCGCTCCTGAAGAAGGTGTTGGTGAGCTACGGCGACAGCAAGCCGGTCCTGGAGAACAGCCTCAAGGACGCCCTCGACGTCGTCTTCGGCAAGAAGGCGCCGAGCACCGGCTCGGAGAACCCGCCGCCCGGCGGCGGGCAGACCGGCGAGCAGCCGCCGTCCGGCCAGACCGTGCAACAGGCCCTGACGGACGCCGAGAAGGCGTACGACGACGGCGAGAAGGCGCGGGTGGCCGGCGACTGGGCCGCCTACGGCGACGCCCAGAAGCGACTGAAGGACGCGCTGGACCGGGCGGCCAAGGCGTCCGAGAAGGGCGGCAAGGCGAGCGACTGAGCCCCCGGCGCAAATCCCTTCGGTCCGGTGGCCGCCGGCGCACATCGGCGGCCACCGCGACCCGGGTGTCAACCGCGCTCCCCGTGACGTGATACGTTGGAGTCACAACGGCGCGGGGTGGAGCAGCTCGGTAGCTCGCTGGGCTCATAACCCAGAGGTCGCAGGTTCAAATCCTGTCCCCGCTACTGAAAGACCAAGGCCCGGATTCCTTGAGAATCCGGGCCTTTGTCATGCGTTCGGGTCAAAGCTTCCCGGGGGCGGGTCGGACAACCCATGTGGGAAAGCTGTGTGCTTGAGTTTGGCATGTCGCCGTGTCGGGAAGTCGACAAACCGCCGAAGTGACCTCACTGGCTGCGGTATACCAGGTGTACGCGGGTTACGGGTGATGCGACGATGGTTCTTATGGGGGACAAGGCAAGGTTGTTGGAGACGGACCGGTTTGTGCAGGCGCCCGACGACGGGCGCGATTCCGAGATGGCGATGGACGCGATGGAGGCCGACGGCACGGCCGAGGCGTCCGACGCGGTGACCGAGTCCGGCCACCGCCGTGCCGCAGAGGCGGGCGACACCGCCGCCATGAGCGCGCTGGGTGCGATGCTGCTGCGCCGCGCCGACCTCGACGGCGCCGAGCCGCATCTCCGCTCGGCCGCCGCCGCCGGGGACCGGGCCGCGGCCAACAACCTCGGCGTCCTCCTCCACCAGCGGGGCTACGCCGACGAGGCCGCCGGCTGGTGGCGGATCGCCGCCGTCGCAGGCTCCGCCGCCGCGGCGCACGCCCTGGGCCGCCACTACCGCGAGCGCGGCGACGAGCCGGCCGCCGAGTACTGGCTGCGCCAGTCCGCCGAGTCCGGCCACTGCCTGGGCGCGTACGCCCTCGCCGACCTCCTGGAGCACCGCGGCGACATCGGTGCCGAGCGCTGGTTCCGGGCCGCCGCCGAGCGGGGCCACCGCGAGGCCGCCTACCGCCTCGCCCGGCTCATCGAGGACGGCCGCGACGGCGACCGCCGGACGGTGCCCGCCTACGGGGAGCTGACCCAGCAGGCCGAGGCCGAGCAGTGGTACCGCCAGGCCGCCGCCCGCGGCCACCGGCGGGCCGCGCTCCAGCTCGGCGCGCTGCTGGAGGAGCGCGGCGACATCCAGGAGGCCGGCCGCTGGTACCTCTCCGCGGCCAAGGACGGCGAGGCCCGCGCCGCCTGCGCGCTGGGCTTCCTGCTCCGCGACGCCGGGGACGAGGAGAGCGCCGCGGAGTGGTGGCGGCGGGCCGCCCAGGACGGCGACGGCAACGCCGCCAACGCCCTCGGTGCGCTGCACGCCGACCGCGGCGAGCTGCAGACCGCCGAGCGCTGGTACCGCGCCGCGCTGGACGCCGGGGACGTCAACGGCGCCTACAACCTCGGCCTGCTCTGCGCCGAGCAGGGCCGGCCCGGCCGGGGCGAGCAGTGGTACCGCCGCGCCGCCTACGCCGGCCACCGCGAGGCCGCCAACGCACTGGCCATCCTGCTGCTCCAGCGCGGCGACGCCTCCGGTGCCGAACCGTGGTTCTCCAAGGCGGCCGAAGCGGGCAGCGTGGACGCCGCGTTCAACCTCGGCATCCTGTTCACCGGCCGCGGCGAGGAGCGACTGGCGCGCTCCTGGTACGAGCGGGCGGCGTCCGCCGGGCACACCGACGCGGCGCTCCAGGTCGCCATAGCGCAGCTGCGCGACGGCGACCTCCAGGACGCGGAGCGGAACCTGCGCTGCGCGGCCGGCGGCGGCAGTGCGGAGGCGGCCTTCCGGCTCGCCGACCTCCTCGACCGACGGTCCGGGGAGTCGGACGGCGAGCGGTCCGAGGGCGACGAGAGCCGGCAGTGGTACGAGCGCGCCGCGCGCCAGGGCCACCGCCGTGCCCAGGTCCGGGTTGGCATGTTCGCGGCGGCTCGCGGGGACGCCGTGGAGGCGGCGTCCTGGTACCGCGCGGCGGCCGAGGCCGGCAGCCGTAACGGCGCCTTCAACCTCGGGCTGCTGCTGGCCCGCGAGGGCAGCCTCCCCGAGGCCGTCCTGTGGTGGCAGCGCGCCGCCGAGAGCGGCCACGGCCGGGCGGCGCTGCGGCTGGCGCTGATCGCCGCCCGCCGCGGGGCGCTCACGGAGGCCCAGCGCTGGTGCGCGCGGGCCGTGGAGCTCGGCCCGCCGGAGGTGGCGGAGCGGGCGGCCCGGCTGCGGACCGCACTCCAGGAGGAGCTGAGCGCGTGACGGCCGGCGGCCGGGGGCGGTGACCCCGGTGCCCGGGGCGCAGCCCGACGGCCGCGCCCCGGGCCGGCCGGAGCGAATTTGCGCTGGTCGTCGGCGTGGGGTTAAAGTAAAGCCACAACGACGCGGGGTGGAGCAGCTCGGTAGCTCGCTGGGCTCATAACCCAGAGGTCGCAGGTTCAAATCCTGTCCCCGCTACTGAAACCGAAGGCCCGGATCCTCAGGATCCGGGCCTTCGGTTTATCCGGGGCGATGACTTCGAGCGCTGCCCCACCGCCTCCGCGTACGTGTCCGCTCCGTGGAACGCCGAAGATCCCCGGGGCGGCAGGGGCCACGGGGTGGCGGAGTACGGCGCGGCCCGGACGGGGCAGGCGGGGTCAGGAAGCGGCGCTGCAGTTGGGGCAGATGCCCCGGTAGGTCACGGTGACCTCGGAGACCTGGAAGCCGTAGCGCTCCGGCTCGGGCAGCGCGGAGAGCGGGTCGCCGTGGAGGTGCACGTCCCGGATCGTGCCGCAGCGCGAGCAGACGAGGTGCTGGTGGTCGTGGTGGGCGTTGGGGTCGTAGCGCTTGGCGCGGCCGTCGGTGCTCACCTCGATCACCTCGCCGAGTGAGACCAGCTCGCCGAGGGTGTTGTAGACCGTGGCGCGGGAGATCTCGGGGAGGCGCTCGGACGCCTTGGCGTGCACCTCGTCGGCGGTGTAGTGGACGTGGTCCCCGTCCAGGACCTCGGCGACGACGCGGCGCTGTGCGGTCAGCCGCCAGCCGCGTCCCCGGAGTCGTTCCAGCAGGTCACTCATGCCAATCACCTATCAGTCAGATAGTCACCAGGGTAGCAGCGGCGGTCCATCGCCGGATCAGGTACGAGTTTCGGGCTCTTCTTGACTTAGATATTGTCCAATGTAGGATCGGGTACGGCGCAAGCCAAGGGCAGGTGAACGAAGACATCAGGAGGCGCACGTGTCGGTAGAGAGCACCACCGGACCGCTGACCACGGAGACCGGGGCCCCGGTCGCGGACAACCAGAACAGCGAGACGGCCGGCCTCGGCGGCCCCGGTCTGATCCAGGACCAGCTCCTGATCGAGAAGCTCGCGCACTTCAACCGGGAGCGCATCCCGGAGCGCATCGTGCACGCCCGCGGCGCGGGTGCGTACGGCACCTTCACCGTCACCGCGGACGTGACGAAGTACACCCGCGCGAAGTTCCTCTCGGAGATCGGCAAGCAGACCGAGACGTTCCTGCGCTTCTCGACGGTCGCCGGCAACCTCGGTGCGGCCGACGCGGTGCGCGACCCCCGCGGCTTCGCGCTGAAGTTCTACACCGAGGAGGGCAACTACGACCTCGTCGGCAACAACACCCCGGTGTTCTTCATCAAGGACGCCATCAAGTTCCCCGACTTCATCCACACCCAGAAGCGCGACCCGTACACCGGCTCCCAGGAGGCGGACAACGTCTGGGACTTCTGGGGTCTTTCGCCCGAGGCCACCCACCAGGTGACGTGGCTGTTCGGCGACCGCGGCATCCCGGCCACGTACCGCCACATGAACGGCTACGGTTCGCACACCTTCCAGTGGAACAACGAGGCGGGCGAGGTCTTCTGGGTCAAGTACCACTTCAAGACCGACCAGGGCATCGAGAACCTCACCCAGGGCGAGGCCAACAGGCTCGCCGGTGAGGACCCCGACAGCCACCAGCGCGACCTGCGCGAGTCCATCGAGCGCGGCGAGTTCCCGACCTGGACCGTCCAGGTGCAGATCATGCCGGCCGCCGACGCGGCCACCTACCGCTTCAACCCGTTCGACCTGACCAAGGTCTGGCCGCACGAGGACTACCCGCCCATCGAGATCGGCAAGTTGGAGCTCAACCGCAACCCGGAGAACATCTTCGCGGAGGTCGAGCAGTCGATCTTCTCCCCGCACCACTTCGTGCCGGGCATCGGCCCGTCCCCCGACAAGATGCTCCAGGGCCGCCTCTTCGCGTACGGCGATGCGCACCGCTACCGCGTCGGCATCAACGCCGACCACCTCCCGGTGAACCGCCCGCACGCCACCGAGGCGCGCTCCCACGGCCGGGACGGCGCGCTCTACGACGGCCGCCACGGCCGGCAGAAGAACTACGAGCCGAACAGCTTCGGCGGTCCGGTCCAGACCGGCCGGGCGCTGTGGCAGCCGCTGCCGGTGTCCGGTGCGCCCGGCGAGACCGTGGCGCCCTCGCACGCCGAGGACGACGACTTCGTCCAGGCCGGCAACCTCTACCGCCTGATGTCGGACGGCGAGAAGGAGCGCCTGATCGACAACCTGGCGGGCTTCATCGCCAAGGTCTCCCGCGACGACATCGCGCAGCGGGCGATCGAGAACTTCCGCAAGGCGGACGCGGACTACGGCAAGCGGCTGGAGGCCGCGGTCCAGGCCCTGCGCGGCTAGGGGTCCCGCGCGGCGGTCCGTCATCTTGATGGCGAGCCGCCGCGGGGCGACCGGACGTCGCTTGCCGTACATGCCGAAGAGGCCGGACGCCACGGGGCTCCGGCCTCTTCGTGCGGGCGCGTGCGCCCGCATCCGCACGCTCGTGCGCCCTCGCGCCGTGACCGCCGGGGCAGCTGTCCTCAGGCCGCCGCGGGCGTCCGTACGGAGACGTCGGACCAGCAGCGGATGATGTCGCGGACCGAGACGATGCCGACCGGTTCGAGGTTGTCCAGGACGACGAGGTGGCGGAATCCGCCGCGCACCATGGCGCCGGCCGCCTCGTCCAGGGTCCAGTCCGGGGCCGCGAAGACCACGTCGGACGTGGTGTGGCTCTGTGCGGTCTCCCGGTCGGGGTTCTCGCCCGCGCCGAGGGAGTTGAGGATGTCGCGCTCGGTGAGGATGCCGATGCCGAAGGTGTCCTTGTCGAAGACCACGGCCGCGCCGATGCGGCGGGCCGCCATCAGTCGTGCCGCCTGGCGGAGGGTGTGGGCCGGCCCGATGGTGAGGACCATCGTGCTCATGGCTTCTTTGACGAGCATGGACATGAAGGGGAGCCACCTCCTTGGGTGCATGTGAATATGCGAATCGATTCACAAGTGCACAAAGTGGGGGGTTCTCATGTTCACATGCCCCCGTCCACGTCACAAGGGGCAGATGTTGGACATCAGTCCGAGCATCTGCCCCTTCGCAGGTCGGTGGCGGTTTGCGGCGGGCGGACCGGCGCCGTCCGCGCGGCGGCGGTCAGCCCCGGTTGTCCCCGACGTACGACAACAGGTCCTCGTGGAGCAGGCCGTTGGAGGCCGCCGCGTTCCCGCTGTGTGGACCGGGCCGGCCGTCCAGGCCGGTGTAGCGTCCGCCGGCCTCCTGGACGATCACCGCGCAGGCCGCCATGTCCCACAGGGACAGCTCCGGCTCCGCGCAGATGTCCACCGTCCCCTCGGCGACCATCATGTAGGGCCAGAAGTCGCCGTAGGCCCGGGTGCGCCAGCAGTCCCGGGTCAGTTCGAGGAAGCCGGGGAGCTTGTCGCGCTCCTCCCAGCCGCTCAGCGAGGAGTACGCGAAGGACGCGTCCTGGATGCGGGCGACCTGGGAGGTCCGCAATCGGGTCGCCGAGGTCAGGCTGCGGCCGGTGAAGGCGCCCAGGCCCTCCGCGGCCCACCAGCGGCGGTTCAGCGCCGGGGCGGAGACGAGCCCGACCACCGGGCGGTCGCCGCCCTCGCCGCGCTCCATCAGGGCGATCAGGGTCGCCCAGACCGGCACCCCGCGGACGTAGTTCTTGGTCCCGTCGATCGGGTCGATGATCCAGCGGCGCGGCCCCGAGCCCTCGCTGCCGAACTCCTCGCCGAGCACCGCGTCCCGCGGCCGGGCGCGCTGGAGTTGGCCGCGGATCAGCTCCTCGGCGGATTTGTCCGCCTCGGTGACCGGGGTCATGTCCGGTTTGGTCTCCACCTTGAGGTCGAGGGCCTTGAACCGCTCCATGGTCGCGGCGTCCGCGGCGTCCGCCAGGACGTGTGCCAGGCGGAGATCATCGTGATAGTCGGGCATGTGCGAACAGTATCCACTGGTATACGCGGGATCCACATGGCCATGCCGCGCCCTCCGGGTGGTCTCCCCGGAGTCGTCGACCGGGCCCGCCCGAGGGGTGTCCGCAGCGGGTCTTGACAGTCCCTGACGGTGCGTCAATTCTGTGATCTAGACCACTGTTCGGGTGGATTCGGGGAGGTGGCCGATGCCTTCGGTGCGCGAGGCCCTGCTGGACGCCGCCTACACGGCGCTGCTGACCCGGGCCTGGACGGCCGTCCGGATGGTGGAGGTGGCGGCCGCGGCGGGGGTGTCCCGGCAGACGCTCTACAACGAGTTCGGCGGCAAGGACGGGCTGGCCCGGGCGCTCGTCCGGCGGGAGACCGAGACCTATCTGGCCGGGGTGGATCGGGCGCTGGCCCGCGGGGGCGCCGGACCGGCGGACGACGCCGGCGCCCGGGTGGCCGCGGCGGCCGCCTGGACGCTGCGGACCGCACGGGCGAACCCGCTGGTGCGGGCGGCGCTGACGGGGTGTTGGGGCGATCGGCTGCCGGCCGGTCAGGACGGGCCCGGCGAACTCGTCGGCCGGTTCCGCGACCGGGCGGTGGCGGCGCTGGCGCCCGGCCGGCCCCGGGAGGAGCTGCCGGCCCTGGACGCGGCCTGCGAGACCGCGGCCCGGCTGACGCTGTCCTGTGTGATCGCACCGGCGAGCGCGGAGCGGGACCCGGAACCGGTCCGTCCACCGACCGACGTGCGGGTGTCGGTGCCGTGGCGGCGGGCGCGGCGCAGGCCCGAGGCCGAGACCGAGGCGGTCTCCCGGCTCGTGCGGGGCGCCTTCGCCGGACTCGCCGGATGACGTGGGCGGTCGGGGTGTCAGTGCGCCGAGCCGGAGAGCTGGAGCCCGATCACCCCGACGATGACCAGGGTGATCGAGATGATCTTCAGTGTGGAGACCAGGTCGCCGAGGAAGACCATGCCGTAGATCGCGGTGCCGGCCGCGCCGATGCCGGTCCACACCGCGTACGCCGGGCCGACGTCGAGCTTGCGCAGCGCCAGGGTCAGCAGGCCGAAACTGCCCAGGGCGAAGACCGCGAAGGCGACGGTCGGGTAGAGGCGGGTGAAGCCGTGCGAGAGCTTGAGGCAGACCGCGAAGCCGGTCTCCAACAGGCCCGCCACCACGACCATCAGCCACGCCATATCCCATTGCCTCCGTCAGCTCGGTGACTGCTTCAGCCCAGGCGACCCATCACGACCGGATCAGACCGGATCGGACCGGTCCTGGTGTGAGGGTGATTATGCCGCTGGCCCCGATGGACGGCAGGGGATTACCGGGATCAGTCGCCCTCGCGTCGCTCCCGGGTGGACAGCAGTCGGCGCAGGGAATACAGGCGGGCCGGGTCGGCGTGCCCCCCGGCCACCCATGCCTCCAGCGCGCAGTCCGGCTCGTCGTGGCTGCACGCCCGGGGGCACTCCTCGGTGCCCGGCTCCAGGTCAGGGAAGGCGTGGATGACCCGGGACGGGTCGATGTGGGCCAGCCCGAAGGAGCGCACGCCCGGGGTGTCGATGACCCAGCCGGTGTCGCCGGGCAGCGGCAGCGCCAGCGCCGAGGTGGTGGTGTGCCGGCCGCGGCCGGTGACCGCGTTGACGTGCCCGGTGGCCCGACGGCGCTCCGGCACCAGGGCGTTGACCAGGGTCGTCTTGCCCACCCCGGAGTGCCCCACGAACGCCGTCATCCGGCCGGTCAGCTTCTCCCGGACCCGCTCGGCGGCGCTGCCGTCGGCCAACTCCTCGCGGTTGGTGACGACGTACGGGACGCCGAGCGCGCCGTAGGACTCCAGCAGCGTGTCCGGCGCGGCCAGGTCGGACTTGGTCAGCACCAGCAGCGGGTCCAGCCCGGCGTCGTAGGCGGCGACCAGGCAGCGGTCGATCAGCCGCGGCCGGGGCTCGGGGTCGGCGAGCGCGGTGACGATCGCCAGCTGGTCGGCGTTGGCGACCACCACCCGCTCGTACGGGTCGTCGTCGTCGGCCGTGCGGCGCAGCGTGGAGCTGCGGGGCTCGACCCGCACTATCCGGGCCAGAGTGTCCTTGTCGCCGCTCAGATCGCCGACCACGGCGACCCGGTCGCCGACCACCGCGCTCTTGCGGCCCAGTTCGCGGGCCTTCATGGCGGTGACCTTGCGGTCGTCGATCAGACAGGTCAGACGGCCCCGGTCGACGGTCAGGACCAGGCCCTCGCGGGCGTCCTCGTGCTTGGGGCGGATGTTCGTCCGCGGGCGGTTGCCCTTGCGGTTGGGACGGACCCGGACGTCGTCCTCATCGGGGTTCTTGCCGTAGCGACGCATGGTGCGGCGACCCTCAGGCTCTCCGGGCGGCGGCGGACGCCGGATCCAGCATCTGCGTCCACAGCGCGGGGAAGTCGGGCAGGGTCTTGGCGGTGGTGGCGACGTTCTCCACCTCCACGCCCTCGACGGCCAGGCCGATGATCGCGGCGGCGGTGGCCAGCCGGTGGTCCTCGTAGGTGTGGAAGATCCCGCCGTGCAGCGGACGCGGCCGGATGTGCAGGCCGTCCGCGGTCTCGGTGACGTCGCCGCCGAGTTCGTTGAGCTCCTTGGTGAGTGCGGCCAGCCGGTCGGTCTCGTGCAGCCGCAGGTGCGCCACCCCGCGCAGCGTGGAGGGCGAGTCGGCGAGCGCGGCGACCGCGGCGATGCCCGGGGTCAGCTCGCCGACCTCGCCGAGGTCGATGTCGATGCCGTGGATGCGGCCGCTGCCGGTGAGGGTCAGACCGTGCTCGGTCAGCTCGCAGGAGCCGCCCATGGCGGTGAAGATCTCGCGCAGTGCGTCGCCGGGCTGGGTGGTGTGCTCGGGCCAGTCCGGGACGGTGACCCGGCCGCCGGTGACCAGCGCCGCGGCCAGGAACGGCTGGGCGTTGGAGAGGTCCGGCTCGACGACCAGATCGCGGCCGAGCAGCGCGCCGGGGGTGACCCGCCAGACGTTCGGCTCGCCGCCCGCCTCCGGGGTGTCCACCTGGGCACCGACGCTGCGGAGCATGTCGACGGTCATCCGGATGTGCGGCATCGAGGGCAGCGCCGCGCCGACGTGCCGGACCTCGACGCCCTGGTTGAAGCGCGGCGCGGACAGCAGCAGGGCACTGACGAACTGCGAGGACGAGGAGGCGTCGATCTCCACCGCGCCGCCCTCCAGGGCACCGCCGCCGAACACCGTCATCGGGAGGGCGCCGCGGTTGTCGTCGTCGATCCGGGCGCCCAGGGTGCGCAGCGCGTCGATGACGCCGTTCAGCGGGCGCTCGTAGGAGCGCGGGTCGCCGTCGAAGCGGATGGCGCCGTCGGCGAGCGTGGCGACCGGCGGCAGGAAACGCATGACCGTGCCGGCGTTGCCGACGTCGACGGTGGCCGGGCCGTGCAGGCCGGCCGGGATGATCCGCCACGCCTCGCCGCCGGAGGTGCCCGCGGAGCTGGACGAGGCGGTCTCCTCGATGCCGACGCCCAGGGCGCGCAGCGCCTCGGCCATCAGCAGGGTGTCGCGGGAGCGGAGCGGGCGGCGCAGCCAGCCGGGCTCCGAGGAGAGGGCGGCCAGGACCAGGCCGCGGTTCGTGACCGATTTGGAGCCGGGCACGGTGACGGTCGCATCGACCGCCCCGGGAGCGACGGGGGCGGGCCACAGGGCAGGGGGGGCGGGGCTCTCGGTCATGCCCTTACTTTAATGGCTGGACAAGGGTACCGATCTTGATCAAAAGCGGCGCAACCTGTGCGAAACACGGCTCCCACGGTGCAACCGCAGGCAGCGGGCCCCTCCGGGGCAACAGGCGCGACACCGACATACGGAATGTGGGTTACCGGATGCTCATCGGTAGGGACATCGGCTCCTCATACACCGAGCAGCCAGCGCCCGCCGCCCATCAGGGAACAGAGGGTCACCACGTGGAAGAAGCCGAGCCAGACGGCGGCCGGGACGTGGGTGAGCCGGGCCAACTGGTCGGGGTCGGAGTCCACGGCGCCGCCGCGCCGCCGCTTCCCCTGGAGCTCGAACGGCGGCCGCACGCCGCCCAGCAGCAGGAACCACACCACCGCGTACGCGAACCCCGCCTGCACCTCGGGCGCGGTCAGCCAGGACACCAGGAGGAAGGTGCCGCCGGCGAGCACGACGGTCAGGACGCCGTACGCGTTGCGGATCATCACCAGCATCGCCAGCAGCAGCGCGGTGGCCCCCCACAACAGCGCCGTGGTGTGCCCGGCGCCCAACAGGGCGGCGCCCGCCAGACCCAGCAGTGACGGGGCCAGATAGCCGGCCGCGGCGGTCAGGATCATGCCCACACCGTGCGGTTTGCCGCGGGAGACGGTCAGCCCCGAGGTGTCGGAGTGCAGCCGGATCCCGTCCAGCCGGCGGCCGGTCAGCAGGGCGACCAGGCCGTGGCCGCCCTCGTGGGCGATCGTGACGGCGTTCCGCGACAGCCGCCAGGCGGTGCGCGGTATGACGGCGCCCAGGGCCAGCACGCCGGTGGCGATCACCAGCCAGAGCGACGGCCCGGGCTGGGCCGAGAAGACCCGGTCCCAGACGTCCGTGATGTGGTGGGTGTCCATGTCTCCCCTTCGTGTGGCATGGCAGTGTGGCATGCATGTGCGGTAGGTATGCAGCGAGCCGGCAGCCCGAGGACCTGGTCGGGATCTTCGACGTCCAGCAGTGGCAGCCCACGGAGACCCTGGCGCCCAGTTGGAACATCGCCCCGACGGCCAACGTGCAGGCGGTACTGGAACGTCCCCTCAAGGGCGAGGCCGCCGCCGCTTTCCCGCCCGGCCCGGTGCGCCAGCTGCGGACGCTCAAGTGGGGCCTGGTCCCGTCGTGGGCGAAATCACCCGAGGGCGCCGCGCGGATGATCAACGCCCGGGCCGAGACGGTGCATGAGAAGCCCTCGTTCCGGCAGGCGTTCGCGACCCGCCGCTGCCTGCTCCCCGGGGACGGCTACTTCGAGTGGGTCACCGGTGCCGCCGAGCGGGAGCTGGAGGAGCAGGGCCGGAAGAAGCGGCCCCGCAAACAGCCGTACTTCGTGACGCCGGCGGACGGCTCGGTGATGGCGATGGCCGGCCTCTACGAGTTCTGGCGGGACCGCACCCTGCCCGGCGACCACCCGCTGGCCTGGTGGGTGACCTGCACGGTCGTCACCACCGAAGCTGAGACCACCCCGCTGGCCGGGGCCACCGGGGACGACGGCCCGCGGACGCTCGCCGAGATCCACCCGCGGATGCCGCTGGTGCTGCCGCCGGACCGCTGGGACGCCTGGCTCGACCCGTCCCGCACCGACCCCGACGACCTGCGCGCGCTGCTCGCCCCGCCGCCGCCCGGGCTGATGCGGGCCCACCCGGTCCCCACCGGCGTCAGCAACGTCCGCAACAACGGGCCGGAGCTGGTCACCGAGCTCGAAGGCCCCGAGGTCGGCACGCTGTTCTGACGCGCCGGGCGGGCCGCGCCGCCGCCCTCGGCCCGCCCCGGGCAGGATGGGCGTATGAGTACGAGGGCGAACGAGAGCGAGACGGTCGCGACGCCGGCGGGCGACGCCCGGATCTCCTGGTACCGCGACGCCGAGCCGGCCCGGGCCGTGGTCGCCGTCGGCCACGGCGCGGGGGGCGGCATCGAGGCGCGTGACCTGCAGGCCCTGGCGGCCGTGCTGCCGGCCCGCGGCTACACCGTGGCGCTGGTCGAGCAGCCGTGGCGGGTGGCCGGCAAGAAGGTGGCGCCCGCGCCGAAGACCCTGGACACCGGGTGGACGGCGCTCTGGCCGGCGCTGGAGAAGCCCGGCCTGCCGGTGGTCGCGGGCGGCCGGAGTGCCGGCGCCCGGGTGGCCTGCCGCACGGCGCGCGAGCTGGGTGCGCAGGCCGTGCTGGCGCTGAGCTTCCCGCTGCACCCGCCGGGGAAGCCGGAGAAGTCCCGGGCGGAGGAGCTCACCGGCGCCGGGGTGCCGACCCTGGTGGTGCAGGGCGGCCGGGACCCGTTCGGGCGCCCCGAGGAGTTCCCCGCGGGCACCGGGCTCACCGAGGTGGCCTACGGCGACCACGGCTTCGCGGTGCCGAAGTCGGCGGGGGTGACCGAGGCGGAGTCGATGGCGGTGCTCACCGACGCGGTGGTGGCGTGGCTGGACGGGATGTTCGGCTGACCGACCGGGCCCGGTCGGGGCGCCGCCCGGTGCGCGGAGCCCCGACCCGACCCGCCGGAACAGGCGGCGAAACCGGCCCGTCCGGCCGGGAATGATCCGCACCCGTGCCGCTGTTGTGCCAGGCGAAGGCAGTGGAGTACGTCCAGCGCGCACGAGGAATGGGAGTCCGTCGTATGGGGATCGCTTGCCCGGCCCGCCCGGCCGCCGACCTGCAGTGGTCGCAGATGCAGGTGACGCAGCCCGCTCTGGCTGGAGCGGCGGCGGCACCGGATCGTCGTCTATTCTCCGAATCGAGAGGGTCCGCGGCGGCAGCCGCGGGATCCGCCACGGTGTTGGAGGAGGTGGGTCCGGTCACCGGAACCGACGCAGGGACCGACGGCTCGGCTGCGGAGCAGCCCACGGGCCGGACGGAGAGCGACGTCGAGCGCAATGCGCGCTTCGAGCGGGATGCCCTCGTCTTCCTCGACCAGATGTACTCCGCCGCCCTGCGCATGACGCGCAATCCGGCCGACGCGGAGGACCTGGTGCAGGAGACGTACGCCAAGGCGTACGCGTCCTTCCACCAGTTCCGGGAGGGCACCAACCTCAAGGCGTGGCTGTACCGGATCCTCACCAACACCTTCATCAACTCCTACCGCAAGAAGCAGCGTGAGCCGCAGCGCAGCGCCGCCGACGAGATCGAGGACTGGCAGCTCGCCCGCGCCGAGTCCCACATGTCGACGGGTCTGCGCTCCGCCGAGTCGCAGGCGCTGGACCACCTCCCCGACTCGGACGTGAAGGCCGCGCTCCAGGCGATCCCCGAGGAATTCCGGATCGCCGTCTATCTCGCGGACGTCGAGGGCTTTGCGTACAAGGAGATCGCCGACATCATGGGGACACCCATCGGCACGGTGATGTCCCGTCTCCACCGTGGCCGGCGCCAACTGCGCGGCATGCTGGAGGATTACGCCCGTGACCGCGGGCTGGTCCCGGCGGGGGCGGCTGCCGAGGCGCAGTCCGCGCCGGCGCCGGAGTCGCACGACCGGAAAGGCTCGGGATCATGAGCTGCGGAGAGCCGCACGAGAAGGACTGCTCAGAGGTCCTTGACCACCTTTACGAGTATCTCGACCGCGAGATGCCGGCCGGGGAGTGCGCCGATTTCCAGGTCCATCTCGACGAGTGCTCGCCGTGCCTGGAGAAGTACGGCCTGGAGCAGGCCGTCAAGAAGCTGGTCAAGCGCTGCTGCGGGCACGACGACGTGCCCGTGGACCTGCGGTCGAAGGTCATGGGCCGGATCGAGCTGATCCGGGCCGGCGAGACCGTGCCCGAGGTGAGCGTGCTGGACCAGGCCCGGCACGAACAGGCCCAGCGGGAGCGGGCGGCGGACGCCCAGGGCGCCGCCGGCGCGTCCCCGAAGGCCGACGCGGCGGGCAACGCCGCGCACGCAGAGTAGGACCGCACGGCCCCTCCGGAGCCCGGCTCCGCACGGCCCGCGCGCGTACGCCCGACCCGCCCGTGTCTCGAACGGGCGCGCGCTCCCGTCATCCCTGGGAGTGAGGGGTGGGGCGATCCGTCCCGCTCGATCCGCCGATGCGCCTCCGCCGGCGCCCCGGCCCCTCTATTCTCGCCGGACCCCCGCGGTGCGTGGTCTCCCGCCGTGTGGCGGCGGGTGCGTCGGGCTGGGGGCACCTCCCAGCGGTAGCTGGGGGAGGGTGAGGAGGGCGCGATGCGGGAACTTCCGGCGGCCGCGCGGATGTACATCGGCTGTGCCGCCCTGGCCGCGGCGCTCTGCGCGGCCCCCGCGGTCCGGCTCGGCGCCGCCGCCCCCTGGACCGGCGCGCTGGCCCTCGGCGCCCTCCACGGCCTGTGCGAGCGGATGCGCCGCTGCCCGCTGACCGACGGCCCCGCGCGGCAGGCCACCGGCCCCGACGCGACGCCCGGGACGTTTCCGCCGGGCTGGGCCACCCCCGTCGTCCTCGCCGGATCCTTCCTGCTGCCGCCGTCGCTGGCCGTCCTGGTCGCCGTCCCCGGCGCCCTGCTCACCCCGGCCGTCCGGCCCTGGCCGGTGGCCCGCCGCGTCTGGCACACCGCCGAACTCGCCCTCGCCACCTGGACGGCCGCCCACGTCTTCCGGACCGTCGCGCCCGCCGCCCCGGCCGCCGCGCCCTTCCCGGAGCTGCTGCCGCCCGCGCTGGCCGCCGCCGGGGCCTTCTGCGCCGTGCTCGTCGCGCTCGGCGGCGGGGTGCTGGTCCTCGCCGAGCGGCACCCCGTGCGCACCGCCTGGCGCGGCCCGGCGGCCCGGCTGCCGGTCCCGCACCTCGTCCACGGGCTGACCGGGCTGATGATGGCGGTGCTCTGGCACAGCGTCTACGGGCCGACGGCGGCGCTGCTGGTGCTGCTGCCGGTGCACCTGTCCTGCTGGGCGTCCGCGCAGTACCAGCGGGAACGCGCCGCCCACCAGGCCACCGTGCGGGCCCTCGTCCAGGCCGTGGACATCAAGGACCGCTACACCCGCGGGCACAGCGAGCGGGTCGGGCGGGCGTCGGTGCTGATCGCCCGGGAGCTGGGCATGGCGGAGGACCGGCTGGAGGTGCTGCGGTTCGCCGGGATCCTGCACGACGTCGGCAAACTCGGCGTCCCCACCCGGCTGCTGCGCAAGGACGGCCCGCTGACCCCGCAGGAGCGCCGGATCATCGAGCTGCACCCCGAGTACGGCCACGAGATCGTGCGCGGCATCGGCTTCCTCGGCGAGGCGCGGGCGGCGATCCTGCACCACCACGAGCGGATGGACGGCAGCGGCTACCCCTACGGACTGACGGGGCATCACATCCCGGAATGCGCCCGGGTGGTGGCGGTCGCCGACGCCTTCGACGCGATGACCTCCACCCGCTCCTACCGCCGCGCCCGCCCGGTCCCCGCCGCGGTCGCCGAACTCCGCCGGTGCGCCGGGACGCAGTTCGACCCGCGGATGGTCCGGGCGCTGGCCGCCGCCCTCGACAAGCACGACTGGCGGCCGGACCAGGTGACCGCGGAGGAGCAGCGGGCGCCGGACCCGGTCCCGGCGGGGCGCGGAAACGTCCCTCCGGCCCGGACCCACCGGCCGGGCGCGGGCCACGGCGCCGCCCGATGAGCCGCCGCGCGACCGCCTGGGTGCACGGGCCGGCCGCCGTACTGGCCTGCTGGGGCCTGGGCCACACCCTGTGGCACGGGATCACCGGGCCGCGCACCGCGCTGGCCTTCGGGGCGCTGATCGCGGCCGGCGAGGCGGTGCGCCGGCTCCCCGCCCGGCCGGCCGGCCACCGGCCCCACCCGCCCCGAGCACCCCGCTCCGCACCCGCCCCCGACGTCGCTCCGGCGGCGGGAGCCTCCTCCGCGGCGGAACCCCCGATCCCCCCGGTGCGCGGGCCGCAGCCGCCGGCCGCGCGGACCCGCCGCGCGGCACCGCCGCTCCCCGGCCTGCGGGAGGGCGCCCCGCTCGGCGCGGCCGGGGCGCTCGGGTACGCGCTGCTCGACGCCACCGGCGGGCGGCCGGCCGTGCACGGGATCCCGCAGACCGTGGCGGTGGTGGTGGCGGCCGGGCTGGTGGGGATCGTCCCGTACCTGGTGCGCGGTGGCGGGCCGGCGCTGGACCCGCTCGCCCGCCGGGTGCTGACCGTCGGGTTCGCCGCCACCTGCTGCCAACCCCTGTACCACGTCGATGCCTTGCGCTCCTGGGGCGCGGCCGGTCCGGTCCGCCCGCTCTTCCTGGCCGTGCTGCTGGGGCTGACCGCGCTGTGCGACGCGGTGCTGGCGGCGGCGCTGACCCGGGCCCGGACCGGCTGGCCGTACGGGCCGCTGCTGCGCGACGAGTTGCGGGCGCTGCCCGGCATCGGCACCGCCATCTGCGCCACCGGCGTGGTCATCGCGCTGGCCGTCGCCGCCGCCGGGCCGTGGGCGCTGCCGGTGTTCTGCCTGCCGCTGCTGCTGACCCAGATCGCCTTCCGCCGGTACGCGGCGGTGCGCGCCACCTACCGGCAGACGATCGCCTCACTGGCCCGCGCCACTGAGATCGCCGGCTGTACCCCGCCCGGCCACGCCCACCGGGTCGCCGCGCTCAGCCGTGCGGTCGGCCGGGAACTCGGGCTAGGCGGAGCGGACTTGGACGTCCTCGAACACGCCGCCCTGATGCACGACATCGGCCAGCTCTCGCTCGTCGACCCGGTGCCGGACGGCGCCACGCTCCCGCTGCCGGCCGCTGAACAGCGCCGGATCGCCCTGCTCGGCGGCGCCGTGGCCCGGCAGACCGGCGCCCCGGCACAGGTCGCGATGATCGTCGAGCGGCAGGCCGATCCGTACCGGGAGCAGCCGGTCACCGCCCGTATCGTCCGCACCGTCAACGCCTACGACGACCTCGTGGCGGGCGCCGCCGGCCCCGCCGGGCGGCTGCGCGCCCTGGAACGGCTGCGGCTGGCAACCGCCAGGGACCACGAGCCGGGGGTGGTCGAGGCGCTCGCCCGGGTGCTGGCGCGCGGGGGCCCGGCGGGCTGATCGCGCACGGTGTGCGCCGGTGCGCGGAAGCGGCCCGTACGCTCCCGGGGCGGGCCCCGCACACCCCCGCCGCACGGTGTTCCCGGGCCGTCCACCGCACGGGAACCCATGGGTAATGAGCGCCCCGCGAGATGGGCATGGTTGGATGCGAAGGGAGCCCCCTGAACGGGGGTTCAGGGGGTCGGCGCAGGGCATGAGCCGCAGGGGGGCGCAGCACACCGGGCTGAGCCCGACGGCAATCTGTGGCAGGTTGTCGAGTGGGCCCCCAGAAGGTCCCGGGCGCCGCCCGGGACACCTCCGGAGCGGCACAAGAGCAACCAGCAGGCGGGAATCGTGAGGATCTTCGGCAAGGTACGGCACCGGCCCTCCGCCTCGTGGCGGCAGGCGACCGACCGCGCTTTCACGCTGATCGGCGACGGCCGTTACGAGGACGCGGGGGCGCTCCTGACCCGCGCGGCGGACATGGAGCCCTGGCTGTCGGAGTCCTGGTTCAACCTCGCGCTGCTGCACAAGTTCCGGCACGACTGGGAGCAGGCCCGGGCCGCCGGACTGCGCGCGGTGGCGCTGCTGGACCGCGAGACCGGGGCCCCCGACTGGTGGAACGTGGGCATCGCCGCCACCGCCCTCCAGGACTGGCCGCTGGCCCGCCGCGCCTGGCAGGCGTACGGGCTGAAGGTCCCCGGCGAGGGCTCGCCCACCGGGGAGCCGCTGGGAATGGCGCTGGGCAGTGCCGCGGTCCGGCTCTCGCCCGAGGGCGAGGCCGAGGTGGTCTGGGGCCGCCGCCTGGACCCGGCCCGGATCGAGGTGCTCTCCATCCCGCTGCCGTCCTCCGGGCGGCGCTGGGGCGAGGTGGTGCTGCACGACGGCGTCCCGCACGGCGAGCGGACCACCACCGCGGTCGGCGGCGAGACCCGGGCGTTCCCGGTCTTCGACGAGATCGAGCTGTGGGCGCCCTCCCCGGTACCCACCTGGGTGGTGCTCCTGGAGGCCGCCTCCGAGGCCGACCGGGACGCGCTGGAGCAGCTGGCGGCCGACGCCGGCTTCGCCGCGGAGGACTGGTCGTCGTCGGTGCGGCTGCTGTGCCGCACGTGCTCCGAGAGCCGGATGCCCAGCGACGAGGGCGACGGCGAGCACCTGGACCCGCACGACCACAGCGAGCCGGGCCACCCCGGGCCGCTGGGCCACCGCACGGCGGGCTCCGGCTCGCTGTGGGTCCCCGAGCGCGAGTGCGGCATCGCGGCGCCCGCGGCCCTGGTGCGCGGGCTGCTGGACGGCTGGGTCGCGGACAGCCCGGACACCCGGGAATGGCGTGATCTTGAAGAGGTCTGCTGAGCGGTGACCGCGTCCCCCCGTAGGCTGTAGGGCGTTCCCCGAGGGTTTTGCAGGAAGGCGTACGGCGGAGATGGCCCAGCAGGACAGTGATCAGCAGGAGAGCGTCGAGTTCATCGACGACGTCACGGACGCCAAGGAACGCGAGGCGGCCCACCGGGAGCGCGGCACCTCCCGTCCGATCACCGTGGTCGGCAACCCGGTCCTCCACAAGGAGTGCAAGGACGTCACCGCGTTCGACGACGAGCTGGCGCAGCTGATCGACGACATGTTCGCCAGCCAGCGCACCGCCGAGGGCGTCGGCCTGGCCGCGAACCAGATCGGCGTGGACCTCAAGGTCTTCGTCTACGACTGCCTGGACGACGAGGGCGTCCGGCACGTCGGCGCGGTGTGCAACCCCGTCCTGGACGAGCTGCCCGCCGGCCGTCGGGTGCTGGACGACTCCAACGAGGGCTGCCTGTCCGTCCCCGGCGCGTACGCCGAGCTGCCCCGCCCGGACTACGCGGTGGTCCGTGGCCAGGACGCCAAGGGCGAGCCGATCGTGGTCCAGGGCACCGGCTACTTCGCGCGCTGCCTCCAGCACGAGACCGACCACCTCTACGGCTACCTCTACATCGACCGGCTCTCCAAGCGGGACCGCAAGGACGCGCTGAAGCAGATGGCCGAGCGGGAGCCCCGCTACCCCGTCGTCCCCAACGACTGAGACGACGGCGCGACGGGGCTCCGGCCCCGATCCACCGGACCGGCCCTATGCGACGTTCTGGTAGGCGGCCCAGACCTGGGGCGGGAGCGAGGTGCCCAGCCCGGTGTCGGGGCCGCCGACGCCGTTCAGCGGCAGCAGCTGGGGCGCGCCCGGTTTGTTGCGGAAGAGAGTGATGGCGGTGGTGGGCTCGCCACCGTCCCCCTGACCGGAGGCCCGGTCGGCGCGGACACCGGCCCCGCCGGGACCCGACCCGGCCCACCCCGCGCCCCAGTCGGCGGCGCCGGCCGGCGGCGGGGAGCCGACGAACCACGCCGACTTCATCCGGTCCTTGGCCTCGCTGACCGCGGCCGCGACCGGCTGCCGCACCGGCTTCCCGCCCGGCACGCCCAGCGCCCGCCAGCCCAGCCCCGACAGCGTGTTGGTCATCTCCTGCGCGACCGCCGGGGTGACCACCCGCTGCGGCTCGGTGCGCTCGAACCCGGTCACGGCCCTGCCCTGGTGACTCATCTTCGCCACCGCGTACGGCTCGGCGTGCAGCCCGCCGTTGGCGAAGGTGGTGTACGCGCTGGCCAGCCGGACGGCACTGGGTGCCGAGGTGCCCAGCGGGAAGGTCTGCTCCAGCTGCGCCAGGCTCTCCTTGCGCAGCCCGAGGCCGAGCGTCAGGTCCCGGATCCGCTCCAGCCCGAGCTGCTTCCCGGCCTGCACGAACGGGATGTTGTCGCCCCGCATCAGGGCGCCGCGCAGCTCCTCGGCCCGGCTGGGGGCGTCCACCGGGCGCGGCTGGTCGCCGTACTGCTCGGCCTCCTGCTGGAGGGCGGTGGCCAGCACGAACGGCTTGAAGGCGGAGCCGGCCGGCACCGCCGTGGTGTCGGCGTTGTTGCTGAAGTGCCGGGTGGCGTCGGCGCCGCCGTAGAGCGCGACGATCGCGCCGTCGCCGGGGCGCACCGAGGCCGCGCCGAACTCCACGAAGGTGTCCGCGGCGCGCTTCTTCGGATCGAGGCTCTTCGTCCGGACGCCGTCGACCGCCTGTTCCAGCCGGAGGGTGCGCTGTTTGTCGAACGTGGTGTGGATGCGGTAGCCGCCGCGGGCCAGGTCCTTGTCGGTCAGCCCGGTGGCGCTCTTGACGAACTTGTTGGCGACGTCGACGAGATAGCCGATCTGGCCGGCCTGGCTGGTGGGCTTGGCCACCGGGTGCGGCTCGGGGAAGTCGCGGTACTGCGCCCGCTCCTCCTGGCTCATCGCGCCGGTGGCGACCAGCCGGTCGAGGATCCACTTCCAACGGGCCACCGCCCGGGCGTGGTTGGCCTTGCTCAGCCCCGGGTCGTACTGCTCGGAGCCCTTCAGCACGGCGGCCAGCAGGGCGCCCTGGCTGGGATCGAGGTCCTTGGCGTCGATGCCGTAATAGGCGTGTGCCGCGGCCTGTATGCCGTTCGAACCGCGGCCGAACCAACTGGTGTTGAGATAGCCCCGCAGGATCTCCGGCTTGGACTTCCGGTTGTTGACCTTCAGCGCGATGATGAATTCCTTCACCTTGCGGGCGGCGGTCTGGTCCGGCGAGAGATAGGTGTTCTTCACGTACTGCTGGGTGATGGTCGAACCGCCCTGGGTGTCCCCGCCGGAGAGCATGTTCACCACGGCCCGGCCGATGCCGGTGAGGGAGACCCCGTGGTCCTCGTAGAAGGTGGCGTTCTCCGCCGCTATCACCGCGTTCTGGACGTGCTTGGGCACCTTGTCGAGGGTGACGTTCTGCCGGTTGACGGCGCCGACGCTGACCATCTGGCTGCCGTCCGCCCAGTAGTAGACGGTGGCCTCGCGGGCGGCCAGCGCGTTCTCGTTGGGGATGTCGATCTTCGCGTAGACGAACGCGAACAGCCCCGCCAGACAGGCGAGGACGAAGGTGAACGTGCCCAGCCACAGGCGCCACGACGGCAGCCAGCGGCGCACCCCCTTGCGGCCGAGACGGGGGTAGTCGATGTATCGGCGACTTTTCTTCCTGCCCTCCATATCTGCGTAGATGTGGTGGCACGGGCTCCGGTTGCCGCTCCGGCCACCCGCTAATCGAACGCTCACATTCGGCGGGTGGCCGGACGACAGGTCGGGCGGCCGGGATCAGAAGTCGTCGTCGAACGAGACCGAGCCCTCGACGGCGACCTGGTAGGCCGAGGCGCGCCGCTCGAAGAAGTTGGTCAGCTCCTGGACGTTCTGCAGCTCCATGAAGGAGAACGGGTTCTCCGAGCCGTACACCGGGGCGAAGCCCAGGCGTTGCAGCCGCTGGTCGGCCACGCACTGGAGGTACTCGCGCATCGAGTCGGTGTTCATGCCCGGCAGGCCGTCGCCGCACAGGTCGCGGGCGAACTGCAGCTCCGCCTCCACGGCCTCCTTGAGCATGTCGGTGACCTGCTGCTGGAGCGCGTCGTCGAAGAGGTCGGGCTCCTCCTCGCGGACGGTGTCCACCACCGAGAACGCGAAGTCCATGTGCATGGTCTCGTCGCGGAAGACCCAGTTGGTGCCGGTGGCCAGGCCGTGCAGCAGGCCGCGCGAGCGGAACCAGTACACGTACGCGAACGCGCCGTAGAAGAACAGGCCCTCGATGCACGCCGCGAAGCAGATCAGGTTCAGCAGGAAGCGGCGGCGGTCGGCCTTGCTCTCCAGCTGGTCCAGCTGCTCGACGTGGTCCATCCACCGGAAGCAGAACTCCGCCTTCTCGCGGATGGACGGGATGTTCTCCACCGCGGCGAAGGCGGCGGCCCGGTCGTCCGGGTCGGGGAGGTAGGTGTCCAGCAGCGTCAGATAGAACTGGACGTGCACCGCCTCCTCGAAGAGCTGACGGCTCAGGTAGAGCCGCGCCTCGGGGGAGTTGATGTGCTTGTACAGCGTCAGGACGAGGTTGTTGGCCACGATCGAGTCGCCGGTGGCGAAGAACGCCACCAGACGGCCGATGAGGTGCTGCTCGCCCGGGGAGAGCTTGGCGAGGTCGGCGACGTCGGAGTGGAGGTCGACCTCCTCCACGGTCCAGGTGTTCTTGATCGCGTCCCGGTAGCGGTCGTAGAAGTCCGGGTAGCGCATGGGGCGCAGGGTCAGCTCGAACCCCGGGTCGAGGAGGTTCTTGCGGCCGCCGGTGGTGACGGTGTGGGCGGCGCCGGCGTTCTTCTCGGGTGCAGTGGTCATGATTACTGGCATGCCTCGCAGGACTCGGGGTTTTCCAGGGAGCAGGCGACCGCCTCGGGGTCGGCCACCGGCAGCTGTGCGGGGACGGACGCGGCGCGGGCCGACTGGGCGATCCGGGTCGCCGGCCGCGAGCGCAGGTAGTACGTGGTCTTGATGCCGCGCTTCCAGGCGTAGGCGTACATCGAGCTGAGCTTGCCGATGGTCGGCGACGCCATGAAGAGGTTGAGCGACTGGCTCTGGTCCAGGTACGGCGTGCGGTCCGCGGCCATGTCGATCAGGGCGCGCTGGGGGATCTCCCAGGCCGTGCGGTAGCGGTACCGGACGTCCTCGGGGATCCAGGCCAGCTCCTGGACGGAGCCGTTGGCCTCCCGCAGCGCGTCCCGGGTCCGCGCGTCCCACAGGCCCAACTCCTTGAGCTCCTCGATCAGGTACGTGTTGACCTGGAGGAACTCACCGGACAGCGTCTCGCGCTTGAAGAGGTTGGAGACCTGCGGCTCGATGCACTCGTAGACGCCGGCGATGGAGGCGATGGTGGCGGTCGGCGCGATGGCCAGCAGCAGCGAGTTGCGCATCCCGGTCGCGGCGATCCGGGTGCGCAGCGCCGTCCAGCGGTCCGCCCAGCGCGGCTCTGCGTTCGGGTAGTGGTCCGGGTGCAGCACGCCGCGCGCCGTACGGGTCGCGGACCAGGCCGCGTGCGGGCCGTGCCGCTCGGCGAGGTCGGCGGACGCCTCGTAGGCGGCCAGCATGATCCGCTCGGAGATGCGGGTGGACAGCTCCCGGGCCTCGGCCGAGTCGAACGGCAGCCGCAGCCGGAAGAAGACGTCCTGCAGGCCCATCAGGCCCAGACCGACCGGCCGCCAGCGGGAGTTGGAGGCGGCGGCCTGCTCGGTCGGGTAGAAGTTGATGTCCACGACCCGGTCGAGGAAGGTCACGGCGGTGCGGACGGTGGCGTCCAGCCGCTCCCAGTCCATCTCGCCCTCGGCGCCCAGGTGGGCCGCGAGGTTGACCGACCCCAGGTTGCAGACCGCGGTCTCGCCGTCGTCGGTGACCTCCAGGATCTCGGTGCACAGGTTGGAGGAGTGCACGACCCGGCCGGGCTCGGCGGTCTGGTTGGCGGTGCGGTTGGCGGCGTCCTTGAACGTCATCCAGCCGTTGCCGGTCTGCGCCAGGGTGCGCATCATCCGGGAGTACAGCACCCTGGCCGGCACCTGCTTGAGGGCCTTGCCCGCGGCCTCCGCCGCCCGGTAGGCGGTGTCGAACTCCTCGCCCCACAGGTCGACGAGCTCGGGCACGTCCGAGGGGGAGAACAGCGACCAGTCCGCGTCCGCCTCCACCCGGCGCATGAACTCGTCCGGGATCCAGTGCGCGATGTTGAGGTTGTGGGTCCGGCGGGCCTCCTCGCCGGTGTTGTCCCGCAGCTCCAGGAATTCCTCGATGTCGGCGTGCCAGCTCTCCAGGTAGACGCAGGCCGCGCCCTTGCGGCGGCCGCCCTGGTTGACCGCGGCCACCGACGCGTCCAGGGTGCGCAGGAACGGCACGATGCCGTTGGAGTGCCCGTTGGTGCCGCGGATCAGCGAACCGCGGGCGCGGATCCGGGAGTACGACAGGCCGATCCCGCCGGCGTGCTTCGAGAGCCGGGCCACCTGGTGGTAGCGGTCGTAGATGGAGTCCAGCTCGTCCAGCGGGGAGTCCAGCAGATAGCAGGAGGACATCTGCGGGTGGCGGGTGCCGGAGTTGAAGAGCGTGGGGGAGGACGGTAGGTAGGAGAGCGTGCTGGTCATCCGGTACAGCTCGGCGACGTCCGCGAGCGCCCGCGCCGAGTCGTCCTCGGCGAGCCCGCAGGCCACCCGCAGCAGGAAGTGCTGGGGCGTCTCGATCACCTTGCGGGTGGTGGGGTGCCGCAGCAGATAGCGCGAGTGCAGGGTGCGCAGCCCGAAGTACCCGAACCGGTCGTCGGCGCCGGCCTCCAGTGCCCTGTCGACCAGCGCGTCCAGCCGCTCGGCGTGGGTGTCGACGAACGCGGCGGTGACGTCCGCGATCAGCCCCTCCTGGTGGCCGACCGCGATCGACGCCGAGAAGGAGGTGGCGCCCTGACCGGCGGCCTCCTCGGCGACGGCGAGGGTGAGCAGCCGCGCGGCGAGCTTGGAGTACTGCGGCTCGTCGGCGATCAGCCCGGCCGCGGCCTCGGTGGCCAGCGCCCGCAACTCGGCCTCGTCGGACCCGGGGTGCCGGCCGCGCAGCGCGGCGGCGGCCACCTTGCCGGGGTCGGTCGCGGTCAGGTCCGCGGTCAGCTCGGTCAGCGTCCGCAGCAGGGCGGTGCCCGGCCCGTCCGCGTGCGCGGGAGGCGCGGCCACCACGGGCTGCACGACCTCGGCGTCTGACGCTGGCTCCGTTGGCGCGATGGTCACCTGATGCTCTCCCTCACTCGGCGGGGGCCGGGAGGGGTGGCGGCATGACGGGAGCCGTGCGGGCAGGGGGCACCCCGCGGCGAACCGGGGGTGCGCGGGTCGGCCGCGCGGCGTCCATCTGCCCATCCCTCGGGGCCCGGACGTATCGACGCCGCACCGATGGCGGTGCGGGCGTACCGTCGGCAGGTCCTCGGACTCGGGAGCGCTCGACCGGCCCTTGGGGAAAGGGCCGTGGTCCGCGCTCGCACACCGTTGCGGGACAGTTCCGGATTCGCACCGGATTCCCCTGCGGCGACAGCGAGGACGAGCATACATCTTGTGTCGCTCCCCGCACGCACCCCCACATCTTGTGTCGCCGCCTCATACCATTCCCCCAGGTGTACGAAGCGCCGACTCGCCCGGATCCCCTCCGAAACGCCTCGGAACCCCGCCGAAATCCCGCCGGCGGCCCGCCCGAAGGCGGCTCGGAGCCCGCCGGAACGCCGCTCAGGTCAGCTCGCGGGCGAACGCCCACAGCGTGAGACCGGGCACCGGGGCCCAGTCCCGCTCGGCCGCCCGCGCGAACCCCAGCCGCCGGTAGAGCCGGTGCGCCGGCAGCAGGTGCTGCTGGCTCGACAGCACCATCCCGCGCAGCCCCAGCGCCCGCGCCCGCGTCAGACAGGCCCGCACCAGGGCCTCCCCGATGCCGCGCCCGCGCCCCTCGGGCCGCACCGCCAGCATCCGGAACTCGCCCTCCCCGGGCCCGGCCAACTCCGCGTACGGGCTGCCGTGCGCCGCGAACGTCACCGCGCCCAGCACCGCCCCGTCCACCCCGTCCGCGGCCACCAGCACCTCGGCGTGCTCCGCGCGGTGCGCCACCTTCCGCAGCTCCGCCGCGTACGGATCGTGCGCCCCGCCGTGCAGCAACCCCTCGGCCAGATACACCTCCGCCACGAGCTCCCCGACCGTCTCGAACTCCGCCTGGCGTACGGGTCTGATCGTGATGTCCATGGGGCCAGTGTGACCGAGCCAACGGGCGTGTGCGGCCGGGTCGTTGAGTGCGGTCGTCACTGTCAGTGGCCGTCGTTATGGTCGGTGTCAGAGGTCTCCGCTCCGCCACTCCGCAGCTCTCCGGAAGGAGAAGGTTCCATGACCCCGCCCGGCGATCCGCTCTCCCTCCCGTCACCGGTGGGCAGGGCGTTCGACACCCGGCGGCTGACGGACTGCCCCCTCGGCCGCGTGCGTCCCCTGCACGGCGGAGGGCCGCCGCGCCCCTGGGGGAGCGCGGCGGCCCTCGACCGTAGGTGTCGGCGCGCCTCAGTGCCCCGCCGGCGCACCCGTCGTCGCCGGCGGCAGGTCGGCGACGACGCCCTTGTCGCCGAGGTCGGCGGTGTAGTCGTCGGGGGAGGTCTCGTCGGTGCCCTCAGGGGCCTTGAGGGCCTTGAGGACGACCGTCAGGACGACCGTCACCACCACGTTCAGCACGAACGCGGTGAGGCCGATGTAGCCGATCTCGCCGATCCCGGGGATCTCCGCGCTGGAGCCGCCGAAGTGCTTCTGGGTCGGGCTGGCCACCCCGTACGCGGCGAGGGTGCCGTAGACCATGCCGATCGCCCAGCCGGCCAGCAGCGCCCAGCGGTGGAACCACCGGGTGAAGAGGCCGCCGACCAGCGCCGGCATGGTCTGCAGGATCCAGATGCCGCCCAGCAGCTGGAAGTTGATCGCGACGGTCTTGTCCATGGTGAGGACGAAGACCAGCGCTCCGACCTTGACCAGCAGGGAGACCAGCTTGGCGACCTTGTGCTCCTGCTCGGGCGTGGCGGTGGGCTTGAGGAAGTCCTTGTAGACGTTCCGGGTGAAGAGGTTGGCGGCGGCGATCGACATGATCGCCGCGGGCACCAGCGCGCCGATGCCGATCGCGGCGAACGCCACCCCGGCGAACCAGCTGGGGAACATGTCCGCGAAGAGCTGCGGGATCGCCAACTGCGCATTGCCCCGGGTGTCCGTGCCGGCCTTGATCGCCATGAAGCCGAGCAGCGCGAGGAGGCCCAGCATCAGGGAGTAGAGCGGCAGGATCGTGGTGTTGCGGCGGATGACGTTGCGGCTGCGCGAGGAGAGCGTCGCGGTGATCGAGTGCGGGTACATGAACAGCGCCAGCGCCGAGCCGAGCGCGAGCGTCGCGTACGCCCACTGCGCGTTGGGGCCGCTGGCCAGTTCACCGCGCGGTTTGCCGGTCGGCCCGTGCACGGCGAGCGTTTCCTTGGCCGAGTGGAAGATCTCGCCGAAGCCGCCCAGCTTGATCGGGATGTAGATGATCGCCACCACGATGACGAGGTAGATCAGCCCGTCCTTGACGAACGCGATCAGCGCGGGCGCCCGCAGGCCCGAGGAGTAGGTGTACGCGGCCAGCACGGCGAACGCGATCAGCAGCGGCAGGTCCTTGACGAACCAGTTGGCGTGCTCGCCGCCGCCGACCCCCATCACGTCCAGCACGGCCTGGATGCCGACGAGTTGGAGCGCGATGTAGGGCATCGTGGCGAGCAGGCCGGTGAGCGCCACCGCCAGCGACAGGCCCTTGGAGCCGAAGCGGCCGCGGACGAAGTCGGAGGTGGTGACGTACCCGTGCCGGTGCGAGACCGACCAGAGCCGGGGCAGGAAGGTGAAGATCAGCGGGTAGACCAGGATGGTGTACGGGACGGCGAAGAAGCCGGCGGCGCCGGCCGTGTAGATCGCCGCCGGCACGGCCACGAACGTGTACGCGGTGTACAGGTCGCCGCCCAGCAGGAACCAGGTGATCCAGGTGCCGAAGCTCCGCCCGCCCAGGCCCCATTCGTCGAGGCTGGCGGACTGCTCGGCCCTGCGCCAGCGCGCGGCCAGGAAGCCCATGACCGTGACGGCGAGGAAGAAGAAGACGAAGACGGCGAGCGCCACGCCGTTGACGCCATGGGAGGCGGCGGCGAGCGTCGTGACAGGGGTCGTCATCGGTCCGCACCACCCTTACGGGCGCGCTGCTCACGCTGAACCAGCTTGTAGGCCACGGCGGTCAGCGCCGTCGAGATCAGCACCCACGCCATCTGGTACCAGTAGAAGAACGGGATCCCGATCAGCGTCGGCTCGATCCTGGCGTACGAACTCACCCACAACATCGCGACGAACGGGGCGAGCAGGCACAGTCCGGCCACCACACGCGTGGGGGTGACGACCGGTCTGCGGTCCGGTGGTGCGGCTTTCTCGGCCATGACCGTGGCTCCCGTCCCTGGTGAACTCCTGTGTGATCGGCTGGAAATCTAAGCCAGGGACGTGGCACGCGTCACTAGCTGTCCGCATATCGGTATGCGGCGGTTATCGCGGGGGAGTTGGGCGGAGCAGGCGCCGGGACGGCCCTCGTGGCGTGACGCGGTGGACGGGCGGCGGTGCGGTCGGGGCCCGTACGGCCCGGCCCGGTGCGGCATGCGCGGACGGGTTCAGTCCGTCGGGCGCTGGAGGCGGGCGACGAACTTGTAGCGGTCGCCGCGGTAGACCGAGCGCACCCACTCCACCGGCTGCCCGTGGGCGTCCAGGGAGTGCCGGGAGAGCATCAGCATCGGCAGGCCGACGTCGGTGCCCAGCAGCCCGGCCTCGCGCGGGGTGGCCAGCGAGGTCTCGATGGTCTCCTCGGCCTCCGCCAGCCGGACGTCGTAGACCTCGGCCAGCGCGGTGTAGAGCGACGTGTACTTGACGAGGTTGCGGCGGAGCGCCGGGAACCGCTTGGCCGACAGGTGGGTGGTCTCGATGGCCATCGGCTCGCCGCTGGCCAGCCGCAGCCGCTCGATGCGCAGCACCCTGCCGCCGGGGACGATGTCCAGCAGCCCGGCCAGCCGGTCGTCGGCGGTGACGTAGCCGATGTCCAGCAGCTGGGAGGTCGGCTCCAGGCCCTGGGCCCGCATGTCCTCCGTGTAGGAGGTCAGTTGCAGCGCCTGGGAGACCTTGGGCTTGGCGACGAAGGTGCCCTTGCCCTGGATGCGCTCCAGACGGCCCTCGACGACCAGCTCCTGGAGGGCCTGGCGGACGGTGGTGCGGGAGGTGTCGAACTCCGCGGCGAGGGTGCGCTCGGGCGGCACCGGGGTGCCCGGCGGCAGGGTCTCGGTGATCTCCAGCAAATGCCGCTTGAGGCGGTAGTACTTGGGCACCCGGGCGGTGCGTGTGGCGCTGCCGCCGCTCTCGGCGCTGCCCGCCTCGGTGTCCATGACCCGCCTCTCCGATGCCTGTCGTGCTGCCGTCACCGGCTCCTCCGTACGTAGCGGCTCACATCGTGGCACGGACGGGGTGTCCGGGGGGCCACGCGGGTCCCGCCCCGTCAGATGTCGGTCCGGTAACGGACCTGACAGCGACTCTTATACACCCTTGACACCCCTAAAGGTCTAGGCCAAGCTGCGGGAACTGGTCTAAACCATTAAAGCCAAACCCGTCCTTGAGGGGGAGAGCGCGATGAAGCGTGGGCTCATAGCGGCGACCGCGGTCGCGGGAATGCTGGTGAGTGTCGCTGCCTGTGGGTCGAGCGGCGGAAATGCGGGTGCCGACGGCTTCAAGGGACAGAAGCTGACCGTATGGGTGATGTCCGGCTCCAATCCGGACCAATGGACCAAGCAGGTGTCCGAGCAATTCAAGAAGAAGACCGGCGCCACTGTGGAATTCAAGGTCCAGCAGTGGAACGGAATTCAGCAGAAACTGAGCACCGCGCTTTCCGAGGACACCCCGCCGGACGTCGTCGAGATCGGCAACACCCAGACCGCCGCCTACGCCAAGGCCGGCGCCCTGGTCGACCTCGGCGATCTGAAGAAGGAGATCGGCGCCGACTGGAACGACGCCTTCAACAAGGCCGCGATGGTGGACGGGAAGCAGTACGCCCTGCCGTGGTTCGCCGGCAACCGCGTGGTGATGTACAACAAGAAGATCTGGGCCCAGGCCGGGATCACCAAGCTCCCCACCACCCGCGCCGAGCTCTTCCACGACCTCGATGCCGTCAAGCGGAAGACCGACGCCGAGCCGCTCTACCTGCCCGGCCAGAACTGGTACTTCCTCGACGGCCTGACCATCGGCACCGGTGCGCAACTGGTGAAGAAGGAGGGCGACAAATGGGTCTCGAATTTCTCTGACCCCAAGGTCGCCAAGGCGATGGACATCTACAAGCAGTACCAGGCGTTCAGCACCGCCCCCAAGAATAAGGACGAGGCCACCCCGCAGCAGGGCGAGATCTTCGCCAAGGGGAAGACCGGCGCCATCATCGCCATGGGTTACGAGGCGGCCACCGCCATCAAGGCCAACCCGAAGATCAAGGACGACATCGGATTCTTCACCATTCCGGGGGAGAGTGCCGCCAAGCCCGAGGGTGTTTTCCTCGGCGGCTCCAACTTCGCCGTCGCCGGAATGAGCAAGAACCAGGAACTCGCCAAGGAATTCCTCAAGGTCGCCCTCTCCAAGGACAACGACGCCCAGATGGTCAAGGAATCCGGCTGGACGCCCAAGTCGCCGGCCCTGGCCGGCGCCGCCAAGGACAACCCGGCCGCCGCGGCCGCCGCCCCGGCCGCCGAGAAGTCCGGCGGCACCACCCCGCTGATCCCGCAGTGGGCCGCGGTCGAGAATGTGCCGAACCCGATCAAGAACTACATGACCGCGGTCCTGAACGGTAAGGCCCCGACCGACGCCGCCAAGGACATCGAGTCCGAGCTGAACGCACGGCTCGCCAAGCAGTAGCCGGCCACCGGACGCGTACGGGCCGGGCGTCCCTGCCGCCCCGCCCGTACGCCCGGGACAGCGACCGCGGCCGCCGCCACCGCGCCGGGCCGGCCCCCGCGGGACCGGCGGCCGCCGCCACGGGCACCACAGGCGCATCCACGGGAACGAGGGGACCACACGCTCATGGCAGTGCAGCTCGACGAAGCGGCGGGGAGGACCGTGCCGCGGACCGGCAAGGGCGGCGCACCGCCGGCCCGGAGCGGCGCCGGCGGCCGGCGGGCCGCCCCCTACCTCCTGCTGCTCCCCGCCCTGCTCGCCACCGCGGTCTTCCTGGGCTGGCCGCTCGTCCGCAACCTGGTGCTCTCCTTCCAGAACCTCAACATGAAGGAGCTGATCCAGCACCTCACCGACTGGCGGGGGCTGGGCAACTACCAGGAGGTCCTGGGCAGCGAGCAGTTCTGGCGGGTCACCGTCCGCACCGTCGTCTTCACCGCCGTCAACGTCGTCCTGATCATGGTGCTGGGCACCCTGCTCGGACTGCTGCTGGCCCGGCTGGGCAAGAAGATGCGGCTGACGCTGTCGGTGGCGCTGGTGCTGGCCTGGGCGATGCCGTCGATCGCCGCCACCACCGTCTTCCAGTGGCTCTTCGACTCCCGCTACGGCGTCGTCAACTGGGTGCTGGACCACCTCGGTTGGCACTCCATGGCTCGCTACGACTGGGTCGGCACCCAGCTGTCCACCTTCTTCGTCATCACCGTCCTGATCGTCTGGCAGTCGCTGCCCTTCGTGGCCCTCAACCTCTACGCCGCCACCACGACGATCCCCAAGGAGCTCTACGAAGCGGCCCGGATGGACGGCGCCGGCACCTGGAAGATCTTCACCTCCGTCACCTTCCCCTTCCTGCGCCCCTTCTTCATGGCCACGACGTTCCTCGAAGTCATCTGGGTCTTCAAGGCGTTCCCGCAGATCTTCGCGATCAACCAGGGCGGCCCCGACCGGCTCACCGAGACGCTGCCGATCTACGCCTTCACCGAGGGCGTCGGCAACCTCCACTTCGGGATGGGCGCCGCGATCTCCGTGCTGACCATCGTGGTGCTGCTCGCCCTCACCGCGTACTACCTGCGCCTGACGCTCAAGCAAGAGGAGGACGCGCTGTGAAGCGCTCACTCGCCGGCCGGATCTGGCCCAACGCGACAGCCGCCGTCCTCGCGCTCGTCTTCGCCTTCCCCGTGTACTGGATGTTCGCCACGGCCTTCAAGCCGACCCAGGACATCCTCAGCGAGGACCCGGTGTGGTTCCCGTTCCACGGCACCTTCTCGCACTTCGTGACGGCCGTGGCCGCCCCGAACTTCTGGCGGCTGGCCGGGAATTCCGTCCTGGTGACCGTGGTCGCCGTCGGGCTGTCGCTGGTGATCGGATTGTGCGGCTCGTTCGCCATCGCCCGGATGCGGTTCAAGGGCCGCAAGGGCATCCTGCTGACCTTCATGGTCGCCCAGATGGCGCCCTGGGAGGTCATGGTGATCTCGATCTACATGATCGTCCGGGACGCGGACCTGCTGAACAGCCTGCTGCCGCTCACCTTCTTCTACATGCTGATGGTGCTGCCCTTCACCCTCCTGACGCTGCGCGGCTATGTCGCCGCGGTGCCCAAGGAGTTGGAGGAGTCCGCGATGGTGGACGGCTGCTCGCGCCGCCAGGCGTTCGTCAAGGTCGTCCTGCCGCTGCTGGCCCCCGGCCTGATGGCCACCTCCCTCTTCGGCTTCATCACCGCCTGGAACGAGTTCCCGCTCGTGCTGGTGCTCAACAAGGAGCCCGGCGCCGGCACCCTGCCGTTGTGGCTGTCCCAGTTCCAGACCCAGTTCGGCAACGACTGGGGCGCCACGATGGCCGCCGCCTCCCTCTTCGCCCTCCCGATCCTCGTCCTCTTCCTGTTCCTGCAACGCAAGGCCGTCGGCGGTCTGACCTCCGGCGCGGTGAAGGGATAGCCATGGCCACCGTCACCCGCTCCATCGACACCCTCACCCGGGACGCGCTCGCCGTCCTCCAGCCCGGCTTCACCGGCACCACCGCGCCGGACTGGCTGCTGCGCCGCCTCGACGAGGGCCTCGCGACCGTCGCCCTCTTCGGTCGCAACGTGCACGGCCCCGAACAACTCGCCGCCCTCTCCGGCCGGTTGCGCGACGTCCGCGGTGACCTGCTGATCGCCATCGACGAGGAGGGCGGCGACGTCACCCGCCTCGAAGTGCGCGGCGGCTCCTCCTTCCCGGGCAACCTCGCGCTCGGCGCCGTCGACGACACCGAGCTGACCCGCGCCGTCGCCCGCGAACTCGGCCGCCGCCTGGCCGACTGCGGCATCAACGTCAACTGGGCCCCCTCCGCCGACGTCAACTCCAACCCCGCCAACCCCGTCATCGGGGTCCGCTCCTTCGGCGCCGCCCCCGACCTCGTCGCCCGGCACACCGCCGCCTACATCGAGGGGTTGCAGTCCGCCGGTGTCGCCGCCTGCACCAAGCACTTCCCCGGCCACGGCGACACCGCCACCGACTCCCACCACGACCTCCCCCGCATCACCGCCGATCTGGCGACACTTCAGGAACGCGAACTGGTGCCGTTCCGCGCCGCGGTGGCCGCCGGCACCCGCGCCGTGATGAGCGCCCACATCCTGCTGCCCGCCCTGGACGCCGAACGCCCCGCCACGCTCAGCCCCGCCGCCCTGCACGGCCTGCTGCGCGCACCCGCCACCGAAGGCGGCCTCGGCTTCGACGGCCTGATCGTCACCGACGGCATCGAGATGCGGGCCATCTCCGCCACCTACGGCATCGAACGCGGCAGCGTCCTGGCGCTCGCGGCCGGGGCCGACGCGATCTGCGTCGGCGGCGGACTCGCCGACGAGGACACCGTGCTGCGGCTCCGCGACGCGCTGGTCCGCGCCGTCCGGGAGGGCGAACTGCCCGAGGAGCGGCTCGCCGACGCCGCGGCGCGGGTCCGCGCCCTGGCGCACTGGACCACGGGTGCGGGCGCGGGGGAGGGGATCGCGCCCGCACCCGGGATCGGCCTGACCGCCGCCCGCCGCGCCCTCCGCCTGACCTCCGCCACCCCCTGCCCGCCGCTGACCGGCCCCGCCTACGTCGCCTCCTTCACTCCCCTCGCCAACATCGCCGTCGGCGACGAAACCCCCTGGGGCGTCGCCGCCGAACTCTCCCGGCTCCTCCCCGGCACCGAGACCGCCGCCTACGCCGCAGAGGACGCCGCGGCCGGCACCCGTGCCCTCGTCGACGCCCTGCTCACCGCTGCCGGCGAACGCCCTGTCGTGGCCGTCGTCCGCGACCTGCACCGTCACCCGTGGATGGCCGACGCGCTGCACGCCCTGCTGACCGCCCGTCCCCACACCGCCGTCGTCGAGATGGGCGTCCCCCAGGCACCACCCCAGGGCACCCCCCACCTCGCCACCCACGGCGCCGCCCGCGTCTGCGCGCAGGCCGCGGCCGAGGCCCTCACCGGCCGACGGCCCAACTGACCGGCCCTGACGTCAGCCTCCCTGACGGGTGAGCCGCACCACGCGGCACACCCCTGACGTCAGCGGCCCCGAGGGCGCGCACCCCCTGACGGGTCGTGCGCCCTCCCCGGCGGCCCCTCCCCGACGGGCGGACACGCCCGGGCGGGGGCAGCCGCCAGGCGGGGCGACCGCGTGGGGCGCGTCGCCCCGCCCCGCGACACGCGCAGGGCCCGTACCCGCGCCGGCCTATCGGGGCCCGGCACCGGTACGGGCCCTCGGGCCGCCGGTGGGTTCTTCTAGAGCCCCTGCCACTCCGGCTTGGCGGCGTAGGTCGCGCGGAAGTAGTCGGCCAGCTTCAGCTTCGACGCCGCGGCCTCGTCGACGACCACCGTGGCATGCCGGTGGAGCTGGAGCGCCGAGGCCGGCACCAGCGCGGCGACCGGCCCCTCGACGGCCTGCGCCACGGCGTCGGCCTTGCCCTCGCCGGTGGCGAGCAGCACCAGGTGACGGGCCTCCAGGATGGTGCCGATGCCCTGGGTGATGACGTGGTGCGGGACCTCGTCCAGGCTGTCGAAGAAGCGGGCGTTGTCCTCCCGGGTCTGCTGGGTGAGGGTCTTGATACGGGTACGGGAAGCCAACGACGAGCAGGGCTCGTTGAAGCCGATGTGCCCGTCGGTGCCGATGCCGAGCAGTTGGAGGTCCACCCCGCCGGCGTCGCGCAGCGCCTTGTCGTACGCCTCGCAGGCGGCCTGGACGTCCTCCGCCGTGCCGTCCGGCCCCATGAACGCGCTCTCGTCGAGCCCCAGCGGCTCCACCACCTCGCGCAGCACCACCGAGCGGTACGACTCGGGGTGCCCGGCGGGCAGGCCCACATACTCGTCGAGTTGGCAGATCCGGGCCCGTGAGGCGTCCACCGCACCGGCCCGGACCTTCGTCGCCAGCGCCTCGTAGATGGGCAACGGGGTCGAGCCGGTGGCCACACCGAGCAGCGCCTCGGGCTTGCGGCGCACCAGGGTGGCGATGGCCTCCGCGATGAGCTCGCCGCCTGCCACGGCATCCGGGACGATGACAACTTCCACGCTTGGCCTGCCGTTCTGGAGAGTGGGCTATGTGGTATAGACCAATCTAGCAGAGGCGGGCCAACGCGACCCCGTGGCGCCGCTGAACAAAAGCGCACGTTTTCCCCACTTCTCCCCCTCGCCCCGGCGACCGGCCCGAGGCCCTGAGTCCGGGCACCGAATCCGGTATACGGTCCGGAACCGGCGTACGGGTGGGAGCGACGGGTGGGAACGGGCATGTGGGCAGGATCGGGCGCGTCGATCGGTGTGCCCGGCCGGAGCACGCGCTCGGGGCGCGGCGATTGCGCGGGGCAGCGGGGTCGCGGGGAGGTCGATCCGTCACCCGCCCCCGGCGCCCGTCCCCTGGTGCCCGTCGCCCGGTGCCCGTCGCCCGGTGCCCGTCGCCCGTCGCCCGTCGCCCGTCGCCCGTCAGAGCATGGCGCCGCCGGTGGCGTCTATCCACTGGCCCGTCACCCACCGGCTGTCGTTCGAGGCGAGGAACCCCACGAGGTCGCCGATGTCGGTGGGGTCCGCCACCCGCCCCAGCGGTGAGCGCGCCCCGGTCGCCGTGCGCGCCGCGGCGTTCCCCTCGCCGCGCAGCCAGGCGGCGTTCATGTCCGTGTCGACCGCGCCGGGTGCCACCGCGTTGACCGTGATGCCGCGGGGGCCGAGCTCCCGTGCCAGCGAGCTGGTCAGTATGTCGATCGGGCCCTTGGACATCGCATAGGCGATCAGGTCGGACTTGGCGGCGCCGCGCGTCAGCCCCGTGGAGACGTTGATGATCCGTCCACCGTCCCGCAGGCGGGACAGCCCCTCCTGGATCACGAAGAACGGCGCGGTGGCGTTGACCGCGAAGAGGTGCTCGATATCGCCGCGCGTGATCGCCTCGAACGGGCGCAGGGTGCCGTCCAACGCCTTGTTGATCCCTGCGTTGTTGACCAGGATGTCCAGCCCGTCGGCCTGTGCGTCGAACGCGGCCCACAGTGCCTCGGCGTCCCCCGGCACCCCCAGCTCGGCGCGCACGGTGAACGCCTCGCCGTCCGCCGCCTCGATCGCCGCGACCGTCTCCTTCGCGGCCGTCTCATCGCTTGCGTAGTGCACGCCGACCCGCGCGCCGTCCCGCCCCAGTCGCTCCGAGATCGCCCGGCCGATGCCCCGGCCGCCGCCCGTCACCAGTGCCGTCTTCCCGCTGAGTGCACCCATCTCGGGCCCTCCCCTTCGTCTTCCGTGCCCGTGCGTGTCGTCCGCACGGGCGACAGGCCGTCCGGCGAGCCCTTTCTGTAGTGCTCGCTACACAAAAACCGTAGCACGCATTTCTTATCGACCGCTATAGAATTCACTCCATGGTGGCCAAGGAGACCAAGCAGCGTGGCCGGCCCAGGTCGTTCGACCGGGACACGGCCCTGGAGAAGGCGCTCCGTTCGTTCTGGGAGCACGGATACGAATCGACGTCCATCTCCGACCTCACCCGCGAGATGGGGATCAGCGCCCCCAGCCTCTACGCCGCCTTCGGCGACAAGCGGGCCCTGTTCGACGAGGCGATCGCCGTCTACGGACAGCTGTACGGCGGCTTCATCTCCCGCGCGCTGGCCGAGGAGTCGACCGCCCGCCGCGGCGTCGAGCGGGCGCTGCGCGAGGCCGCCGCCGAGTACACCGTTCCGGACCGCCCGCGCGGCTGCATGGTCATCAGCGCCGCGCTGAACACCGCACCCGCCTCCGCCGAGGTCGCCGCGTCCCTCCGGGAGAAGCGGCAGACGAACGTCCGGGAGATCGAGCGGGCGATCCGGGCCGACATCGCCATCGGCGAGGTCCCCTCCGGCACGGACGCCAACGCGCTGGCCGAGTATGTGAGCGCGATCCTCGCCGGGATGTCGCAGTCGGCGCGGGACGGCACGGACCGGGCGACGCTGGAGGCGGTCGCCGGGCTGGCGATGAACGCCTGGCCGCGCGAGGGGGAGCGGGGCTAGGGCGCTTCTGATGGATCTCCGCGGCGTCGCGGCGCCTGCCACGCACGCTCGCGGCGTTGCCGAAATGCCCCCATAGCTCCGCTATGAAGACATCCCGGCGCCTTGCGATCGCACGCACCAGGCGCCGCTCCTTCTTCCACGGAGATCCATCAGAAGCGCCCTAGGGCGCCGGCCCCGAAAGCACCCGCGGGCCGCGGCGCCGGGACAGGACCCTCAACCTGTCCGGCACCGCAGCCCGGAGCTGACATCGGCCGGCCCCGTACTACGGACAGGAGGCGCCCCCAGTGCGGTAGGGGGCGCGGCCCCGTCCCGGGACCGGTCGATCGGAGGCCCGGGCGCAGTCAGGGCAGAGAGCGCCGTGGGCCTCGATCCGCCCTCCTGTGCGGGGAGAGCGGAAGTTCCAGCGGTCCGGGGTTTCCCCCGGTGTGCCGCACCGCACATTCTGGACTAGACCATTCTGCCGTGTCCATGGCCGTGCAGGCACAACACATACCGTACGCCGGTAGGCTCCAAGGTGTGCCCTCGATGAACGATCTCGTACGCCAGCACACCGCTCTGAGCGACTCCGACCTGGAGTGGCTGCACCTGCTGGTCTCGGAGTGGCAGCTGCTCTCCGACCTCTCCTTCGCCGACCTCGTCCTGTGGGTTCCCACCCTCGACGGCACGCGTTACGTGTCGGTCGCCCAGATGAGGCCCAACACCGGACCGACCTCCTACCAGGACGACATGGTCGGCCATCTCGTTCCCCGGGGCCGCCGCCCGATGCTGGACTCCGCCCTGGACGAGGGCCGCATCGTGCGCGAGGGCGACCCGGAGTGGCGCGAGGAGGTGCCGGTGCGGGTCGAGTCCATCCCGGTCCGCCGGGAGGGCCGGGTGCTCGGGGTGATCGCCCGGAACACCAACCTGCTGACCGTGCGGACCCCCAGCCGGCTGGAGCTCACCTACCTCCAAAGCGCCTCCGACCTGGCCCAGATGATCGCTGCTGGAACGTTTCCCTTCCCTGAGCAGCAGGTCGACATGGACGCCTCGCCGCGCGCCGGCGACGGACTGATCCGCCTCGACGCCGACGGCGTGGTCCAGTACGCCAGCCCCAACGCGCTCTCCGCCTACCACCGGCTCGGTCTCGCCGCCGACCTGGTGGGCCACCACCTCGGCCAGGCCACCGCCGAACTCGCCCCGGCCCGTGGCCCGGTGGACGAGGCGCTGGTCAAACTGGCCAGCGGCTGGGCCCCGCGGGAATTCGAGGTCGAGGGCAACGACGGAGTGATCCAATTGCGGGCCATTCCCCTCAAACCCAAGGGCACGCACATCGGTTCGCTGGTCCTGCTGCGTGATGTGACCGAACTCCGGCGCCGCGAACGGGAACTGATCACGAAAGACGCGACCATTCGGGAAATCCACCACCGGGTGAAGAACAATCTCCAGACCGTCGCCGCCCTGCTGCGGTTGCAGTCCCGCCGGATGGAATCGGAGCAGGGCCGCGAGGCACTCGACGAGGCCGTACGCCGGGTCGGTTCGATCGCGATCGTCCACGAGACGCTTTCCCAGACGCTCGACGAGCGGGTGGAATTCGACGAGATCGCCGACCGGGTGCTGGCCATGGTCGCCGAGATCGCCCCGGGCAAGGTGACCACCCGCCGCACCGGACGCTTCGGTGTCCTGGACGCCGAGGTGGCCACCCCGCTGTCGATGGTGCTCACCGAGGTGCTCCAGAACGCCCTGGAACACGCCTTCGACCAGGAGCAGCACGGCACGGTCGAGGTCACCGCGGTCCGTGGCGGCAGCCGCACCGAACCCCGACTGCTGGTCACCGTCCAGGACAACGGTCGCGGACTGCCCGAGGGATTCGACCCGCACCGTGCCGGAAACCTGGGGCTGCAGATCGTACGGACTCTGGTGGAAGGGGAGTTGGGCGGCACGTTCGACATGGTCCGCCGACCCGAGGGCGGCACCCAGGTGCTCCTCGACATCCCCGTGCGCGCAGAGAAGCAGCACTAGGGCTGTCCGATGGGTCATGGCCCCCCGGGGCGCGGCATGCACTCTCGCCGCATCGGGTGAACGAGCATCGGGTGAACGACGGGACGTCGCGGACCCGGTCCAGGGCCTGACGGCGGATCGGGGCCGGTTTCACCGGAGAGGTCCGGAATCCGGCCGGCCCCTGGAAGGCAGGCCCTCAACAGCAACAAGCCCCGGACCGAAATCGGTCCGGGGCTCAAAGCTGTAGCGATGCGATAACGACCGGGTCTCAGCTCCGGGTAGGCATCGAAGGTACTGCGCGCTGCGGCTCGGGGGCCACGGGGAGGCTGGCTCAGGCGCTGGCGTTGCGCGCCCGGTTGCGAGCTGCACGGCGCTTCATCGCGCGGCGCTCGTCCTCGCTCAGACCACCCCAGACGCCGGAGTCCTGGCCGGACTCAAGCGCCCACTGCAGGCACTGCTCCATGACGGGGCAGCGGCGGCAGACGGCCTTGGCTTCCTCGATCTGCAGCAGCGCGGGACCGGTGTTGCCGATGGGGAAGAAGAGCTCGGGGTCTTCTTCGCGGCAAACGGCGCGGTGACGCCAGTCCATGGCTGCTCCATCTCCTCGTGTGACGGGAACGTTGCTTGTGAATGTGAACGCTTTCACGAATCCCTCCACAAGGGAAGGGCCGGAGGCCAGTCAACGACTGGTGCGGTCCTGTGGGATGAGGAGGAGGATTCGGGCTCTCAAGGGGGCCGGTAGAGCGGCCGTCCCGATCGCCATGAAGAGACTCGCAAACCTCGGCGACGGATACAACCCCTTCCGGAAACTTTTTTTTGATTCCTTGGTGTCGCCTAGCTCACAGCCGTCATTCCAGGGGGTGGAAGCCAGCCTAAACGTTCGAGTGAAAGGACTTTAGGCTCTACTGCTCACACAATCACACGCAGTGCACGGCGAACGCCTGTGAACGTCACACTCGTCCGCAGTCCCAAGTGGTCACCGTCCATCTGAAACGGCAGGGGAACCTGCGAATGCAAGGTGAAGTCGGTGAGGTCGTGGAGCGAGAGAACGTGCTTGCCCCGTGGGCCGCGATCCGGTGTGGAGGCGAGGAGTTGGGACGCATAACGGGTCACCGCGGGCACCGAGAACTTGTCCAGTGCGAAGAGGTCCAGGGCGGTGTCGAAGGACGCCTCGGGGGAGGGGTAGATCGGGCGATTGCCCAGGTAGGACCAGGGCGCGGTGTTGCAGATTATGGACATCGTGAGGTTCTCGATGACCTCAGTGGTGCCCGGCTTCCCGCCCGGTCGCTCCAGCGTGATGGTGCCGCGCCGGCGATTGGCCTCGCCCATGAACTGCCGGACGACCTGGCGCACGTACAGCGCGTGGGTTGACCGCTTGCCGCGCTCGCGCTGCTGTTCGACCCGGCCGACCACGCCCGCGTCGAAGCCGAAGCCGGCGCAGAACGTGAACCAGCGGGCCGGCACCCCCTCGTCCGGGCTGCCCGGTGTGCCCGCGGCCAGGCCCAGGCCCACCGTGCGCTCGCTGCGGTCGCGCAGCGCGTCCAGCAGGGCGCCGGTGGCCTCCACGACGTCGTTGGGCAACCCCAGGGCGCGGGCGAAGACGTTGGTGGAGCCGCCGGGGACCACGGCGAGCCGGGGGTGCGAGTCCGGGTCGGGACCCGTCGTCAGCAGGCCGTTGACGACCTCGTTGACCGTGCCGTCGCCGCCGAGCGCCACCACCAGGTCGGTCTCCCCACCCTCGGCGGCCTCCCGGGCCAGGTCGCGGGCGTGCCCGCGGTACCGCGTCTCGGCGACCTCCAGCTTGAGGTCGCTGGCCAGTGCGTGGGTGAGAACCTCACGGGTGCGGGCACTGGTGGTGGTTGCTGCGGGATTGACCACGAGAAGTGCGCGCATATGCAGCAGCGTACCTACCTGCCGGTACTCCTCTCACTCCTGTCCGGGGTGCGGGCGGGCCCGATCCGGCAGGGGCCCGACGCTACCCTGCTGAGGTGACCAGTCAGCAGAAGCAGTCCCCGAAGCGAGCCGCCGGTACCCCCGCGGTACCCGAGCCGGACGGCCCGCGGCCCACCCGGCTGAGCGCCGCCGCGGCACTCACCGGCATCGAGGGGCTGGCCCTGGCCGCCCTCGGTGCGTACATGCTGATCAACGGCCTGGTCGGGGCGCCGGACAGTCCGCAGCAGGCGGAGATGGGCGGGGCGACGATCCTGGCGCTGGCGGTGCTGCCGCTGGTCGCCGCGCGGGGACTGTGGCTGCGTCGGCGGTGGAGCCGGGGGCCGTCGCTGATCACCCAGATCGTGGCGCTGCCGGTCGCCTGGACGCTCGTCAAGGGCGGCGGTCTGCTGATCGCCGCCGGGGCCGCGCTGGCGGTGGCGGCGCTGGTCGTGCTCGTCCTGCTGGTCAATCCGACGGCGACCGAGGCGCTGGGCATCGGTCCGCGCGAGGCGCCGTAGCCCGCGAGCGGCGGAGTGCGCGGGGCGGCCCGTGGCGAGAGGGGCCCGAAACGACGCGAGGCCCCGTAGGGGAGGGGCGAACGGATCCCGTAGGGGATGCCGGCGCCCCCTGCGGAGCCACAACGGGATGGGGCGGGGTGGGATTCCCGCCCCATCGGGGTTTTCGGGGAGAGGCCGGACTCGACCGGGATTTTTCGGGGAGAGACCGGGCTCGACGGATTGCGAGGCGGATTCCGAGAGGATCCGGGAGGCGGTCCGAGGGGCCCGAGGGGCGGTCCGAGGGGGTCTGAGGGGCGCCGGGCTCTGCGGGTGCGGAGTTCGACGAGTGCGGGGGTCGACGGGGTCGTAGGTGTCGACGGATGCGGAGTTCCAGGGCCCCGGGGGACCGGGGGCCTGGGTTCCGGGCCGGGGGTGGCCGGTTATTCCTCCACGAGGAGCTTGTCGCGCAGTTGGGCCAGGGTGCGGGCCAGCAGGCGGGAGACGTGCATCTGGGAGATGCCGACCTCCTGGGCGATCTGCGACTGGGTCATGTTGCCGAAGAACCGCAGCAGCAGGATCTTCTTCTCGCGCGGCGGCAGGTCCTCCAGCAGCGGCTTGAGGGACTCGCGGTACTCCACGCCCTCCAGCGCCTCGTCCTCCGCGCCGAGGGTGTCGGCGACCGCCGGGGACTCGTCGTCGGTGTCCGGGACGTCCAGCGAGAGGGTGCTGTAGGCGTTCGCCGACTCCAGACCCTCCAGGACCTCCTCCTCGGAGATCCCCAGGTGCTCGGCCAGCTCGTGGACCGTGGGCGCCCGGCCGTGCCGCTGGGACAGCTCGGCGGTCGCCGTGGTCAGCGACAGCCGCAGCTCCTGGAGACGGCGCGGGACCCGGACCGCCCAGCCCTTGTCGCGGAAGTGCCGCTTGATCTCCCCGACGACGGTGGGCGTGGCGTACGTGGAGAACTCCACCCCGCGCTCCGGGTCGAACCGGTCGACCGACTTGATCAGGCCGATGGTGGCGACCTGGGTCAGGTCGTCGAGCGGCTCGCCGCGGTTGCGGAACCGCCGGGCCAGGTGCTCGACCAGCGGCAGGTGCATGCGCACGAGGGTGTTGCGCAGCTCCGCGCGCTCCGGGGAGCCGTCCGGGAGCTTGCGCAGCTCGTAGAACATCGCCCGGGCGCCGCCGCGGTCGTGCGGATCCTCCCCTGCCGGGGAATGCCGCTCCTGGGGCCGGCCGCCGGTGGCCGGCGCTTCCTGCCGGTCCGCCCGTCGGCCCTGCTGCTCGCTGTGGTCCATGTGGTCCGCCCGCTCTGCCTGCTCCGCCGCGGCCAGCCGGCCGCCGTGGTCGTCCGCTCCCACCGGGTGCGGCCGGGCATGCTGCCCGGGGATGACCGCGCCCGCCGCCATCCTCGCGCCGCGTTCGAGATCTTTCACGGGGCCCCCTGTTCGGTCATGACGGTCCGGGACCGGCGCCGCGCTCCTTGTACAGACTGATGGTGACCGTACGGTCCTCGGCGACGGTGGAGTCGACCTTGCCGGCCAGTGCGGAGAGCACCGTCCAGGAGAACGTGTCGCGCTCGGGAGCGCGGCCGTCGGTCGTCGGGGCCGACACCGTCACCTGCAGCGCGTCGTCGATGAGCTGGAAGACGCAGCTGAGCACGCTGCCGGGGACGGCCTGTTGCAGCAGGATCGCGCAGGCTTCGTCGACCGCGATGCGCAGATCCTCGATTTCGTCGAGGGTGAAGTCCAAGCGGGCTGCGAGCCCGGCCGTGGCGGTACGCAGCACGGACAGGTAGGCACCCGCAGCGGGCAGACGGACTTCCACGAAGTCCTGAGTCCCGGGCTCGCCTGCGATCTGGGACACCCTCACCTCCAAGGTGGCACAAGCTGGTAGAGCTGGAATGCGTGATGAAGCTCTTGCGGTTCGCGTTTTTCGCGTACTTCGGGGCATCCGTGCCGGGCGGCTCTCCCGCCAGGTGCTAAGGAGAACGATCCGGCGCGGCTCGTGGTTCGGCTGTGACGCTATCGCGATCCGCGGGCCGGTGTCGCCCAGAAGGAGCAGGGCAGCCGTCCGGAAGGCGACGGACGGCTCGCGGCGGAGCGTCTGTTACAGAGTGTAAAACCTCGGGCACGGACGGTGGTAGGGGTCTGGGGCGCCAAATCGAGGCCGATTACGCTCCGTTGGCAGGTGCCGTATCCGCCAGTGAGTGCAGCGCATCTCCAGTGAGCCGGAAGACCGTCCATTCGTCCATGGGCTCGGCGCCGATGGATCGGTAAAAACCAATGGTCGGTTCGTTCCAGTCCAGGACCGACCACTCGAAACGTTCGTAGCCGCGCGCCACGCAGATCTGTGCGAGGGCCGCCAGCAATGCCTTGCCGTGACCGCCGCCGCGTGCCTCGGGGCGGACGTACAGGTCCTCCAGGTAGACACCGTGCGTGCCCGTCCACGTCGAGAAGTTCCGGAACCACAGGGCGAAGCCGACCGGCTTCCCGGCGTCCTCGGCGATCAGTGCGAAGGCGGCCGGCTGCGGACCGAACAGCGCCTCCTTCAGCTGCGGTTCGGTGGCCCGCGCGGCCTCGGGGACGCGCTCGTAGGCGGCCAGTTCGCCGATCATGGCGAGGATGACGGGGACATCGTCGGGCAGCGCTTCGCGGATCATGCCGCAAGGCTAGACCGGCGCCCCGGAACGCTCCGAGGGGGTCCGCCGCACTCCCCGGCCGGCCTCAGACCAGCACCTCGTCGACGAAGCACCAGCGCCACGACGCGCCCGGTTCGAACGACCGCATCACCGGGTGGCCGGTCTCCTGGAAGTGCCCGGTGGCATGGCGGTACGGCGAGGAGTCGCAGCAGCCGACGTGCCCGCACTGCAGGCAGAGCCGCAGCTGTACCGGGTGGCTGCCGACGGCCAGGCACTCCAGGCAGGTCTCGCTCAGCGGCACCGGTTCGGCGCGCGGGGATTCGGGAACATGCGTGCACTCGCTCATGATGGCCAGGTTAGATCGCCGGGACGGCCGGCGGGGGATGAGTGTGGGGACGGTGCGGGCGTGGACGTGATGCCGCTGTTGCTGCTGGTCGCGTGCAGCGCGGGGGTCGCCGGGCTGGCGCGGCGCACCCCGGTGCCGGCGCCGCTGCTGCTGGTCGCCGTGGGGCTCGGGGCCTCGTACGTCCCCGGCGTCCCGGACTACACCCTCGACCCGCACATCGTGCTGCCGCTCCTGCTGCCCCCGCTGCTGCACACCGCCGCCCTGGACAGCTCCTACCTGGACCTGCGGGCCAATCTGCGGCCGGTGGCGCTGCTCTCCATCGGCTATGTGCTGTTCGCGACGCTGGCCGTCGGGTACGTGGCGTACCTGGTCGTCCCGGACCTGCCGCTGACCGCCGCGCTGGTCCTGGGCGCCGTCGTCGCCCCGCCGGACGCCGTCGCGGCCACCGCGATCGCCCGCAGACTGGGCCTGCCGCACCGGATCACGACGATCCTCCAGGGCGAGTCGCTGGTCAACGACGCCACCGCGATCACCGCGTACAAGGTCGCGCTGGGCGCCGCCGTGGGAGCCAGCGCTTCCTGGGGCGCCGGCCTCAAGGAGTTCGCCGTGGCGTCCCTGGGCGGCATCGGGATCGGCCTGGTGCTGATGGTGCCGCTGCACTGGCTGCGCTGCCGGCTGCGGGAATCGCCGCTCCTGGAGAACACCCTCTCCCTGCTCATCCCGTTCACCGCGTACGCCGCGGCCGAACAGGTCGGGGCCTCCGGGGTGCTGGCCGTCGTGGTCGTCGGCCTCTACCTGGGCCACCGCTCCTGGCAGGTCGACTTCGAGACCCGGCTCCAGGAGGAGGCGGTCTGGAAGATGGTCTCCTTCGTGCTGGAGTCCGCGGTCTTCGCGCTGATCGGACTCCAACTGCCGGTCGTGCTGCGCGGCCTGGGGGAGTTCAGCACCGCCCAGGCCCTCGGGTACGCGGCGATCGTGTTCGGCGCCGTGGTGCTGGCGCGCTATGTGTGGGTCTTCCCCGCGACGTACCTGCCGCGGCTGCTGTCGGCCCGGATCCGGACCCGCGAACCGGACACCACCTGGAACGCGCCGGTCATCGTCGGCTGGGCCGGGATGCGCGGGGTGGTCTCGCTGGCCATCGCCTTCTCCATCCCCGCGACGGTCCTGGACGGCGGCCCCTTCCCGGCCCGCAACCTGGTGCTGTTCCTGACCTTCACCACCGTGATCGGCACGCTGGTCATCCAGGGACTGACGCTGCCGCCGCTGATCCGGGCGCTGCGGCTGCCCGGCCGGGACGCCCAGGCCGAGACGCTCGCCGAGGGGCAGGCCCAGAGCGAGGCGTCGCGGGCCGCCGAGGCCCGGCTCGACGCCCTGCTCCAGGACGAGCGGAACGCCCTGCCGGGGCCGCTGGCCGACCGGCTGCGCACGGTCATGGAACGCCGCCGCAACGCGGTCTGGGAGCGGCTGGGCGCCGTCAACGAGCTGACCGGGGAGTCCGCCGACGACACCTATCGGCGACTGGCCCGGGAGATGATCGAGACCGAGCGGCGGGTCTTCGTCGAGCTGCGGGACGCCCGGCGCATCGACGACGAGATGATGCGGACGCTGTTGCGGCGGCTGGACCTGGAGGAGGCGGCGGCCTACCGGGAGACCGAGGGCTGAGGCCGAGGGCCGGGGCCGGTCGGCGCGTCGGGCCGGGCCCCGCCGGGCGGGCCTCAGGCGGTGCCGGTGACGACGGCGGCGACGGTGCTGCCGGGCGGGAAGGCGCCCCGCTCGGTCAGGGTGGTCAGGGCGAGCAGCAGCTTGGCGACGTAGACCCGCTCGACGGGCAGGCCGTGCCGCTCCTCGAAGGCGTCGGCGAACGCGTCGAGTTCGGGGGTGCGGCGGGCGTAGCCGCCGCAGTGGAATTCCTCCGCCAGCGTCCAGTCGCCGCGGACCTCGCCGAAGGCTGCGCGCTGGAGGTCGGCGACCGTCCCGTGGAGGAAGTGCGGGCTGCCGCCCTTGAGGACCGGTATGCCCAGCGCGCGCTGGCCGGGGCCGAGGCCGGCGGCGAGCCCGGCCAGGGTGCCGCCGGTGCCGCAGGCCACCGCGACCGTGTCGGCCTGCCCGCGCAGCTCCCGGCCCAACTCCGTGCAGCCCTGTGCGGCGAGGGCGTTGCTGCCGCCCTCGGGTATGAGGCGGAAGGCGCCGAACCGCTCGTGGAGGGCGGCGAGCACCTCCGGGTCGGACGCGCGGCGGTAGGTGGCGCGGTCGACGAAGTGCAGTTCCATCCCGTCCGCGACGCAGCGCGCCAGGGACCAGTTGAGCGGGGCGCCGGCGAGCTCGTCGCCGCGGACCACCCCGATGGTCGTGAAGCCGAGCAGCCGGCCCGCGGCGGCCGTGGCGCGCAGGTGGTTGGAGTACGCACCGCCGAAGGTGAGCAGCGCGCGGTCGCCGGCCTCGGTCGCGGCCCGGAGGTTGGGGGCCAGCTTGCGCCACTTGTTGCCCGGCAGGGCGGGGTGGATGAGGTCGTCGCGCTTGAGCACCAGCCGGACGCCGCGGCGGGTGAACCGCTCGTCGTCGACGGGTTGGAGGGGGGAGGGGAGGCGGGGGCGGAGGGCCTGGGGATCGGGGCTGGTCACGGGAGCGGGGAGGGGGATGGGGAAGGGAAGGGAAGGGGGACGGGGGTGCGGTGGTGGTGTGGCGTCAGCCGTGCAGGAAGCCGTCGCCGTGGGCGCTGATGTGGGCTTCGAGGGCGGTGAGGGCGCTCTGGGTGGCATCGGGGGTGCCACTGCCGCGGCGCTCCGCGTAATAGGCCGCGCCGAGCTTCCTCAGGAGGTCGTTGCCCGTGCGCTGCTGCTGCAACTCGTCGACCTTCTGCTTGCCCTGGGCCAGTCCCTGCTTGGCCTGCTCCTTGGCGCGGTCGAGAAACCCTGACATTGCTGCCTCCCTGGCGTACGGGCCGGTGCGACCCGGTCGGTGTCGGTTTCGTAAGGGATCAACGGCGGGGACGGCCGTACGGTTCCCGTGCCAGGCTGGGGGATGTGGGCGAGGAGCGCGACATGGGTGAGCCGGTTGGTGCAGCGGGGGCGGACACCGGCCGGACCGCCCGGGGGACTTACCGGGAGCGGGCGTCGCGGCTGCCGGGGGCGGTGCTGTGGAGCACCACCACGCTGCCCGGGGCGGGGCCGGTGCTGCCCGACGGGTGCACGGACCTGATCTGGAGCGCGGGGCGGCTGCTGGTGGCCGGGCCGGACACCGGGCCGCAGCGCGTGGACGCCGCGGTGCCGGACGGGACGCGCTGGGTGGGGCTGCGGTTCGCGCCGGGGCAGGGGCCGGCGGTCTTCGGGGTGCCGGCCCATGAACTGCGCGACCGACGGGTGCCGTTGGAGGACCTGTGGGGCGCCCGGCGGGCCCGTGAACTGGCGGAGCGGGCGGCGGCCGACGGACCGGGGGCGGTGCTGGAGGAGGCCGCGCGGGACCGGCTGCGGGCGGCCGGGCGGTGGGCCGCCGGGGCCGGTGCGCGCGGTGAGCTGCCGGGGCGGGACGGGCGGACCGCGGCGCTGGTGACCGCGCTCGGGCGCGGCCGACCGGTGGCGGAGGCCGCCCGATTGGCCGGGCTGGGCGAACGGCAGCTGCACCGGCACAGCCTGGCGGTGTTCGGGTACGGACCGAAGACGCTGAGCCGGGTGCTGCGGCTGGTGCGGGCGCTGGACCTGGCCCGCGCCGGCGTCCCGTACGCCGAGGTCGCGGCGCGCGCCGGATACGCGGACCAGGCCCATTTGGCGCGCGAGGTGAAGTCTCTTGCGGGGGCTCCTATGGGAGCGGTCCTCGGCGCGGGTTAGCGTGTCCGCTATGGACTACCAGGCCGTTCTTGAGGAGGTAGCGGCCTATGCGAGGCCGTTCGTGGGGCGCGGGCACGTCGCCGACTACATTCCGGCGTTGGCGGAGGTGTCCCCGGACCGCTTCGGTATCGCGGTAGCGGACATCAACGGCGAGGTGTACGGGACCGGTGACTGGCAGGTCCCGTTCTCCGTGCAGTCGATCTCCAAGGCGTTCTCGCTGGCGCTGGTGATGGCCGGTTCCCATGGGGACGACGACATCTGGCAGCGGGTCGGGCGGGAGCCCTCGGGGACGCCGTTCAACTCCCTGGTGCAGCTGGAGTGGGAGAACGGGATTCCGAGGAATCCTTTCATCAACGCGGGCGCCCTGGTGGTGACGGACCGCCTGCTGACCATGACCGGTGACGCCAGCACCTCGATGCTGGAGTTCCTCCAGGCCGAGAGCGGCAATACGGAGCTGGCGTTCGACCAGGCGGTGGCCGGTTCCGAGGCCGACCACGGGGACCGCAACGCGGCCCTGGCGCACTTCATGGCGTCGTTCGGGAATCTGGAGAACCCCGTGCCGAGCGTCATCGAGCACTACTTCTGGCAGTGCTCGATCGAGATGTCCTGCCGGGACCTGGCTGTGGCCGGCGGGTTCCTGGCCCGGCACGGGCTGCGGGCCGACGGGAGCCGGCTGCTGGAGGCGCGCGAGGCCAAGCGCATCAACGCGGTGATGCTGACCTGCGGCACGTACGACGCCGCCGGGGAGTTCGCCTACCGGGTGGGCCTGCCGGCGAAGAGCGGGGTGGGCGGCGGCATCGTGGCCGTGGTGCCGGGGCGGTGCACGCTGTGCGTGTGGAGCCCGGGGCTGGACGCGCGGGGGAACTCCGTGGCCGGCATGGCGGCGCTGGACCAGTTCACCACGCTCACCGGCTGGTCGGTCTTCTAGGCCGATGGCCGCCCGCCCGGGTGGGCTGGCGTTGTGGGGGCGGGAGCGGCGGCGCATGGTGGGCGGTAGGAGGTGCACCTGCCATGGAGCATGAGATGCGCGCGGAGTATGCGGAGGGCGTGCTGCCGCACGAGGACACGCCGGTCAAGAAGTGGCACATGACCAGGGTGGGCGCGACCATCGCGATGTGCGGCCAGCCGCTGGCCCCGGCCGCCGTCACCCAATCGGCCGGCAAGTGGGGGACGGCCGAGGCGCAGCCGTTCTGCCGCACCTGCGGCGTGATGTACCTGGAGGAGCATCCGCAGGACACCGAATGATCGGCCCGGCCGGCCGGGCCGTCCCTAGGGCAGCGGGGCGAAGAGGTCCACCCCGTGGCCGTCCGGGTCCTGGACGACGGCGTAGCGCTGGCCCCAGTCGGCGTCCCAGGGAGCCTTCCCGCCCCGGTAGCCGGCGGCGGTGAGGTCCGTGTACACGGCGTCGACGTGGGCGGCGTCCGCGCAGGCGAAGGCCAGGCCGGTGGGGGCGCCGGCCGGGAGCGGCGTCCAGTCGGGGTCGAGTGAGCGGGCGGTCTCGTGGGTGTCCCACATCAGGCGGAGGCCCCCGGGGAGCCGTGCCTCGGCGTGCGGGGCGGTGTCGCTGCCGTCGGGGACGGTGAGGCCGAGCCGGCGGTAGAACGCCAGGGAGGCGGCCATGTCGGCCACCACCAGGCCGATCGCGTCGAGGCGGGGTACGGGTGGGGTGTTCATGGCCGCGAGCGTAGGAGCGGCGGCGGGGCGCCGTCTTGAAGGAATCGGACGCCGCCGGGCCGGGGCCGTCAGGGGATGTGGACGACCTGGCCGGCGTAGGAGAGGTTGCCGCCGAAGGCGAAGAGCAGCACCGGGGCGCCGGCCGGGACCTCGCGGCGCTCGACCAGCTTGGCCAGGGCGAGCGGGACCGAGGCGGCCGAGGTGTTGCCGGAGTCGACGACGTCCCGGGCGACGACGGCGTTGACCGCGCCGATGCGCTCCGCGACCGGCTCGATGATCCGCAGGTTGGCCTGGTGGAGGACGACGCCGGCCAGTTCCTCGGGGCGCAGGCCGGCCCGGTCGCAGACCTTGCGGGCGATGGCCGGGAGCTGGGTGGTGGCCCAGCGGTAGACGGTCTGGCCCTCCTGGGAGAACCGGGCCGGGGTGCCCTCGATGCGGACGGCGTTGCCCATCTCCGGGACCGACCCCCACAGCACCGGGCTGATGCCGGGCTCGGGGGAGGCGGTGACCACCGCGGCCGCGGCGCCGTCGCCGACCAGGACACAGGTGGAGCGGTCGGTCCAGTCCACCACGTCGGTGAACTTCTCCGCGCCGATGACCAGGGCGTTCGTCGCCGAGCCGGCCCGGATCGCGTGGTCGGCGGTGGCCAGCGCGTGGGTGAAGCCGGCACAGACGACGTTGATGTCCATCGTGGCCGGCGCGGCCAGGCCCAGGCGGGCCGCGACCCGGGCCGCGGTGTTGGGGCTGCGGTCGGTGGCGGTGCAGGTGGCGACCAGCACCAGGTCGATGTCCTTGGTGGCCAGGCCGGCGGAGGCCAGGGCCTTCTCGGCGGCCGCGGCGGCCATCGCGTCCACCGTCTCCTCCGGCGCCGCGACGTGCCGGGTGCGGATGCCGACGCGGCTGCGGATCCAGGCGTCGTCGGTGTCGACCATGCCGGCGAGCTCGTCGTTGGTCAGCACACGGGAGGGCTGGTAGTGGCCGAGGGCCAGGATGCGCGACCCGATCATGAGGTCCCCTGCGGTACGTGGAGCGGGCGGTACCCGCACAGTCTCGCCGCTCGTCGACGCCGGAAGGATGTGCGAACCGCCAACGTTCGGCGCCGAGAACTGGAGGCTTCCGACGCGTCCCGGCCCCGGCGGCGCGATGCGCGGCCGGGGCCGGGACGGCCCTCGGGGGCTCAGGCCAGGGCGCGGAACCGCCGCAGGCGCAGGCTGTTGCCGACCACGAAGACCGAGGAGAAGGCCATCGCGGCGCCGGCGATCATGGGGTTGAGCAGGCCCGCCGCGGCCAGCGGCAGCGCGGCCACGTTGTAGCCGAACGCCCAGAAGAGGTTGGCGCGGATGGTGCCGAGGGTGGCCCGGGCGAGCCGGATGGCGTCCGCCGCGGCGCGCAGGTCGCCGCGGACGAGGGTGAGGTCGCCGGCCTCGATGGCGGCGTCGGTGCCGGTGCCCATCGCCAGACCGAGGTCGGCGCGGGCCAGCGCCGCGGCGTCGTTGACGCCGTCGCCGACCATGGCGACTGAGCGGCCCTCGGCCTGGAGGCGCTCGACGACGGCCACCTTGTCCTCGGGCAGGACCTCGGCGATCACCTCGTCGATGCCGACCTCCGCGGCGACCGACTCGGCGACCGCCCGGTTGTCACCGGTCAGCAGGACCGGGGTCAGGCCCAGCGCGCGCAGCCGGCGGACCGCTTCGGCGCTGGTGGGCTTGACCGCGTCGGAGACCACCAGCACGGCGCGGGCCGCGCCGTCCCAGCCGACCACGACCGCGGTGTGCCCGGCCCGCTCGGCGGCGTCCTTGGCGGCGGCCAGCGCGGACGGCAGCTGCTGGCCGCGGTCGTTGAGCAGGCGTTCCCGGCCGACCAGGACGGAGTGCCCCTCGACGGAGCCGCGGACGCCGAGGCCGGGGACGTTGGTGAAGCCCTCGGGGGCCGGCAGGGTGCCGGTCGGCTCGGCCTCCTGGGCGGCGGTGGCCAGGGCGCGGGCGATCGGGTGCTCGGAGGAGTGCTCCAGGGCGCCGGCCAGCCGCAGCGCCTGCGTGCGGGTCACCCCGTCGGCGAGGTGGACGCCGGTCAGGGCCATCACGCCGGTGGTGACGGTGCCGGTCTTGTCCAGGACGACGGTGTCGACGGCGCGGGTGGTCTCCAGCACCTCCGGCCCCTTGAGCAGGATGCCGAGCTGGGCGCCGCGGCCGGTGCCGACCATCAGCGCGGTCGGCGTGGCGAGCCCCAGGGCGCACGGGCAGGCGATGATCAGCACCGCGACCGCGGCGGTGAACGCGGCGACCGCGCCGTGGCCGGTGCCGAGCCAGAAGCCGAGGGTGGCCAGGGCGAGTGCGATGACGATCGGGACGAAGACGGCGGAGATCCTGTCGGCGAGCCGCTGGGCCGCCGCCTTGCCGTTCTGGGCGTCCTCCACCAGCCTGGCCATCCGGGCGAGCTGGGTGTCCGCGCCGATCCGGGTGGCCTCGACGACCAGCCGGCCGCCCGCGTTGACGGTGGCGCCGGTGACGGTGTCGCCGGGGGCGACCTCCACGGGGACGGACTCGCCGGTGAGCATCGAGGCGTCCACGGCGGAGGAGCCCTCCACCACCCGGCCGTCGGTGGCGATCTTCTCTCCGGGCCGGAGCACGAACCGGTCGCCCACCCGCAGCTCGCCGACGGGGATCCGGACCTCCTTGCCGGCGCGGAGCACCGCGACGTCCTTGGCGCCCAGTTCCAGCAGGGCCCGCAGGGCCGCGCCGGCCTTCCGCTTGGCGCGGGCCTCGAAGTACCGGCCGGCCAGGATGAAGGTGGTGACGCCGGCCGCGGCCTCCAGGTAGATGGCGCCGCTGCCGTCGGTGCGGGCGATGGTCAGCTCGAAGGGGTGGGTCATGCCGGGCATCCCGGCCGTACCGAAGAACAGTGCCCACAGCGACCAGCCGAAGGCGGCGAGGGTGCCCATGGAGATCAGGGTGTCCATGGTGGCCGCCCCGTGCCGCAGGTTGGTCCAGGCGGCCCGGTGGAACGGCCACGCCCCGTAGGCCACCACGGGGGCGGCCAGGGTGAGCGACAGCCACTGCCAGTTGGTGAACTGGAGCGCCGGGACCATCGCCATCAGGATCACCGGCACGGAGAGCGCCAGGGAGACGAGCAGCCGCTGCCGCAGCGCGGCGAGCGGGCCGTCGGCCTCCTCCGCCGCCGGGCAGGGCTCGGCGCCGTCGGCGGGCGGTTCCGGGGCGGGCGGCGCGGGGACCGCGGCGGTGTAGCCGGTCTTCTCCACGGTGGCGATCAGGTCGGCGGTGCCCACGCCGCTGTCCTCCGCGAGCGTCACCTGCGCCTTCTCGGTGGCGTAGTTGACGGTGGCGGTGACCCCGTCCATGCGGTTGAGCTTCTTCTCGATGCGGGCCGCGCACGAGGCGCAGGTCATACCGCCGATCTCCAGCTCGACCACGGGCCCATCGATCGCGGTGGTCATGACGGCTGCTCCTCCTCCTGTTCGTGGGGCCGTGCGGCACCGGTGGCGGCCGGCGTCCCGTCCACCTTCCGCCGACCCCACCGACACTTTACCCCCCTGGGGTATTCTCGGAAGAGGGTTCCGGCGTGGCGTCGGTCTCGGTGGCGCCGCCCGCCCGCATCATCCGGCCACCCATCTCCCGTACATATCCGGCCAGCTCGGCCGGCTCGTGCACGGTGAACTCCCGGCCCAGCAGCGCCAGCCGCAGCGCCAGCCACTCCAGCGAGTCGGGCGCGCTGTGCCAGCGGCAGCTGCCCTCGTCGAGCGGCTCGACCCGGCCCGCCGCCGGGCCGCCGAGCCGGGCCGCCACCTCCTCGGCCGGCCCGTGGACCGTAGCCACCGCCCGATAGGTCGCCGTCATCCCCGCCATGCCGCGCATCCGCTCACGGACGTACGCTCCGGCGTCGGCGGCCGGCAGCTCGCGCGGCGCGGTCCGCGCACCGGTGGCGAACGGCTCGCTCAGCCGGTCCACCCGGAAGATCCGCCAGTCGTCGCGGTCGTTGTCGAACGCCACCAGGTACCAGCGGCGGCCCGCCGCCACCAGCCGGTGCGGCTCCACCAGGCGCCGGCTGAGGTCGCCCGCGCCGGCGCGGTAGCGGAAGCGCACCCGCTCGTGGTTGGCGATCGCGGCGGCCAGCACCGCCAGGTGCTCCGGGTCGACGGTGGGGCCGTCGCCGGACGGCATCGGGACGGTCGCCGTGCCGAGCGTGGCCACCCGCCGCCGCAGCCGGGTCGGCAGCACCTGCTCCAGTTTGGCCAGCGCCCGGACCGACGCCTCCTCGATGCCCGCGATGGTGTGCCCCGCCGTCGAGCGCAGGCCCACCGCGATGGCCACCGCCTCCTCGTCGTCCAGCAGCAGTGGCGGCATGGCGGTGCCCGCGGCCAGCCGGTAGCCGCCCTCGGCGCCCATCGTGGCGTGCACCGGATAGCCCAGCTCGCGCAGCCGCTCGATGTCGCGGCGGATGGTCCGGGTGGTCACCCGCAGCCGGTCGGCGAGCTCCCGCCCCGGCCATTCCCGGGGCGTCTGGAGCAGCGACAACAGGTTCAGCAGACGTGCCGATGTCTCACTCATGGGGACGATGATGACCGAGGAAGTAGGACGGGAGCTGTCCTAGACGGCGCCTAGTGTCGGGGATGTCCGGGGCGGTACGCGCCGTCAGCGCAGCGCGTGCCGCCCCGGACGTCCCCTTTCCGCTCGCCCACGGCACCACCAGGAGTCCCCGCATGACCCCGTCCGACCCGACCCCCGCCGCACCGGTGGGCGACGCGCCCGCGTCCGCCGACCGCAGGCGGTGGATAGCCCTCGCCGTCGTCCTGACCGCGAGCTTCATGGATTTGGTCGACGCGACGATCGTCAACATCGCGCTGCCCAACATCCAGCAGGACACCGGCGCCGGCTTCGGCGCCCTGCAATGGATCACTGCCGGATACGCGCTGGCCTTCGCCATCGGCCTGATCACCGGCGGCCGGCTCGGCGACATCCACGGCCGTAAGAAGTTCTTCCTGATCGGCATGGGCGGCTTCACCGTCGCCTCGGCACTGTGCGGCCTGGCCGCGGACCCGGCGATGCTGGTCGCCGCGCGGGTGCTCCAGGGCGCGATGGCGGCGCTGATGGTGCCGCAGGTGCTGGCGATCATCCACGTCAGCTTCCCGGCCCACGAGCGCGGCAAGGTCTTCGGGATGTTCGGCGCGGTGGTCGGCCTGGGCGCGGTCTGCGGCCCGCTGATCGGCGCGCTGCTCACCCAGGGGAACCTCTTCGGCCTGGAGTGGCGGCCGATCTTCCTGATCAACCTCCCGGTCGGCCTGGTCGGGATCCTGCTCGGCCGCCGCTTCCTCACCGAGTCACGGTCGGACACCGCGCTCCGCCTCGACCTGGTCGGCACCGCGCTGCTCACCGTCGGGCTGCTGCTGGTGCTCTACCCGCTCACCCACGGCCGCGAGGCCGGCTGGCCCGTCTGGGGCTTCGTCGCCATGGCGGCCGGTCCGCTGGTCCTCGCCGGCTTCGTCCGCTACGAGCGGCACAAGGCCCGCAAGGACGGCTCGCCGCTGGTCGAGCTCTCGCTGTTCCGGATCAGGACCTTCGCGGCGGGCGTCGGCGTCCAGCTCCTCTTCGGCGCGGTCAGCGGACTGTTCTTCCTGATCTGGACGCTCTACATGCAGCTCGGGCTGGGCTGGGGGCCGCTGCACGCCGGGCTGACCGGTCTGCCGTTCTCGCTGGCCTGCTCCGCCGCGGCCGGCCTGTCGGTGCAGAAGCTGGTGCCCCGGTTCGGCCGCGCGGTGCTCCAGGCCGGTGCGCTGATCATGCTCGTCGGCGCCCTGCTCTACCTCTGGCAGGCCGACCACTACGGCACCGCCATGCAGTCCTGGCAGATGGTCCCGGCGATGGTCCTGATGGGCGCCGGCATGGGGCTGATCGTCGCGCCGATCACCGACGCGGTGCTCTCCGAGGTGCCGGTCCGGCACTCCGGCTCGGCCTCCGGCATCTTCAACACCACCGGCCAGGTGGGCATGGCGCTGGGCCTGGCGCTGTCGTCGGTGGCGTTCTTCGGCGCGGTGGACGGGCCGGGGCGCGCGGGCTTCGTGGCCGCCACCACGCACGCCCTGTGGTGGATCGCCGGCGGGCTGGTGCTCGTCCTCGGCCTGCTGTTCCGGCTGCCCCGGCGAGCTCGTGCCGGCGGCCCGGCCCAGGAGGAGCCGGGGGCGCCCGCCGCGGCGGCGTCGGCCCCGGTCGCGGCCGACCAGCCGGCGCTCGTCCCCTGACGGACGCGCGGGGCGCACGCCCGGGGCGTGCGGGCAAACGGACGGCACGGCGCGGCCCACGACCGGGTGCGGAGTCCGCAAAATCGAGCCCCGGCCGTACCGTCCGCGCGCCCCTACGGGCGATACTTGCCGGGTGTCGATGATCAGCAACCTCCGCAAAGCCGCCCGGCTGCCGCAGCCGCGACAGGGCGGGGTGGACCTCAGCCACCCGGCCCGCTCGCCGCTCGGTACGGCCGTGGTGAACTGCGCGGTCTATGTGGCGGGCGCGCGCCAGGACGGCCACCAGCCGGCGCACGAGGCGATCCGGCAGGTCCGGGAGTCCGGTGACGGCTTTGTGTGGATCGGTCTGCACGAGCCGTCCGAGGTGGAGTTCGCCGGCATCGTCGAGCTGTTCGGGCTGCACCCGCTCGCCGTCGAGGACGCCGTCCACGCCCACCAGCGCCCCAAGCTGGAGCACTACGACGACTCGCTGTTCACCGTCTTCAAGACCGTCCGCTACGTCGAACACGACCAGCTCACCGACACCAGCGAGGTCGTCGACACCGGCGAGATCATGGTCTTCACCGGCGTCGACTTCGTGATCACGGTGCGGCACGGCGGTCACGGTTCGCTGGGCCCGCTGCGCGAGCAGCTGGAGCGCGACCCGGAGCAGCTCGCGCTCGGTCCGTCCGCGGTGCTGCACGCCATCGCCGACCTCGTCGTGGACGACTACCTCGACGTCGCCGCCGCCGTCCAGGACGACATCGACGACGTCGAGAGCGAGGTCTTCTCGGTCCGCGGCAGCCGCGGCGCCGACCGGATCTACCAGCTCAAGCGCGAACTGCTGGAGTTCAAGCGGGCGGTGACCCCGCTGGACCGCCCCCTCCAGGAGCTGGCGACCCGCTCGCTGCAGTTCATCGACCCCCGGATCAAGACCTACTTCCGGGACGTCGCGGACCACCTCGACCAGGTCCGCGAGCGGATCACCGGCTTCGACGAACTGCTCAACTCGATACTCCAGGCACACCTCGCCCAGGTCGCCAACGCCCAGAACGACGCGATGCGTCGGATGTCCGCCTGGGCGGCGATCCTGGCCGTCCCCACCATGGTCACCGGCGTCTACGGCATGAACTTCGAGTACATGCCGGAGAAGAGCTGGACCTTCGGCTATCCGCTGGTGATGGTCGTGATGGTGGCGATCTGCGCGCTGATGCACCGCGGATTCAAGCGGAACGGCTGGCTGTAACACCGTTACGGGGCCGGGTGCGGGGCGCTGTGACGGGCGCTCACCGCTCCCCGACGTGCCCTGGCCGGGCGGCCCCGAACCCCGCCGCCACCTGCGGCACCAACAGCACCAGCAGCACCGCCAGCGGCACCGCCCAGGTGCCCGAGGTGTCGTGGACGGCGCCCAGCACCGCCGGGCCGGTGGCGGCCAGGACGTAGCCGAAGCACTGGGCCATGCTGGAGAGTTGGGCGGTGCGCCGGGCGTCCGGGGCGCGCTGGACGATGAACAGCAGCGCCAGGCTGATCGCCGCACCCTGGCCCAGGCCCAGCAGCGTCATCCACAGGTACGCGCCGCCGACCGGCGCCGCCCAGACCCCGGCGAAGCCCGCCGCGCACAGCACCGCGCCCAGCGCGGCCAGCGTCCCGGCCCGCAGCCGGCGGCCGACGATCACCGGCGCCAGGAACGACCCCGCGATCCCCGACAGCGAGGAGAACGACAGCATCCAGCCGGCGTCGCCCGCGCTCATCCCGGCGTCCTTGAGGATGGTCGGCAGCCAGGCGGCGGCCGCGTAGTAGCTCAGCGACTGGAGCCCCATGTAGGCCGTGACCTGCCAGGCCAGCGGGGAGCGCCACAGGCCGCGGACGGGGTGCGCGGCCTGCCGGGCGGCGGCCTCCGTCACCGCGGCGCGGGAGCGGACCTGCGGCAGCCAGGCGACCAGCGCGAGCACCGCCAGCGCGCCCCAACAGGCCAGCGTGGCCTGCCAGGAGAGCCCGGCGGCCTGCCGCACCGGGACGGTGACGCCGGCCGCCAGCGCCGCGCCGCCGAACAGCGACATCGAGTAGAGCCCGGTCATCAGGCCCGCCTTCGCCGGGAAGTCCCGCTTGATCAGGCCGGGCAGCAGGACGTTGGCGACGGCGATGCCGGCGCCGATCACGACGGTCCCGGCGAACAGCGCCACCACCGAGTCCAGCAGCCGCAGCCCGGTGCCCAGGCAGATCAGCACCATGGTGCCGAGCAGCGACCGCTCCGTGCCGAAGCGCCGGCCCAGCCGCGGCGCCACCGGCGCCAGCAGCCCGAAGCAGAGCAGCGGCAGCGCGGTCAGCAGGCTGGTGGCGGCCGCCGACATCCCGCTGTCGGCGCGGATGGTGTCGGCCAGCGGGGAGACCGCGACCAGCGCCGGGCGCAGGTTCAGCGCCAGCAGGACGACGCCGGCGCCGAGGTGGAGGGCCCGCCGGCCGGTGGCGCCGGCGGGCGCGGGGGCGTCCCCGGCCGGGGCCGTCGTCCCGCCGGCCGGCTGCGGCCCGGCCTTGGATATGGCCGATGCCGGTCCGTGTGTCATGACCGGTCTTCCTCCTGTGTCGCGTCGTTACTGTCCGTGCCCGTGCCCGTGCCCGTGCCCGTGCCCGTGTCCGTGCCCGTGCCTTCAGTGCCGTCGTCCGCCGGTCGCGCCGGCGGCTCGCGCAGGGCGTCGGCGGCCTCCGCGAGGTGCGCCAGCGCGGCCCGCTCGGCGGCGTCCGGATCGCGGGCCTCGATGGCGTCGACGATCGCGGCGTGCGCGTCGAACTGGTGGCGGACCGCGTCGGGCAGCAGCGGGGTGTCGACCACGGCCGCCAGCGCCTCCCGCAGGGCGTCGCCGAACTGCTCGTACAGCTCGGCCAGCAGGCTGTTGTGCGCGGCGGCCGCGACCGCCCGGTGGAAGCGCACGTCCGCCTCCACGAACCGGGGCACGTCGCCGGCCTCCCAGGCCCGGCCGCGCACCGCCAGCGCCTCCCGCAGCGCGGCCAGGTCCTCGTCCGTGCGGCGCTCGGCCGCATACCGCGCGGCGTCCCGTTCCAGGCAGGAACGGACCTCGTACGCCTCCAAGTTGGCGGCCCGGCGCAGTCGGCGCTGGACGGCGGCACCGAAACCGCTGCGGGCGCGGACGTAGGTCCCGTCGCCCTGCCGCGGCTCCAGCATCCCGGTGTGCACCAGGGCCCGGACCGCCTCGCGGACGGTGTTCCGGCCGACGTCCAACTGCTCCACGAGCACCGGCTCGGCCGGGATCTTCGCGCCGACCGGCCACTCGCCGTCGGCGATCAGCCGCTCCATCTGCTCGATGACCAGCGCGACGAGGCTGGTGCGGGCGGTGCTGCGCAGCGGCATCGGCGTCGTCCTCTCGTCCGCGTTCCGCGGGTCCGCTCACGGCGGATGCCCGTCGTCAGGGCACCCGATTCCACCGGTGATGGGAACATCCCATGTTTAGCGGTGTCAAATGATCAGGCTTAACCTGGGGGCGGCGGTGGCCCGCCGGACACAGACAGGGAGACCCACGGATCCATGGACGAGCGAGCCCGCCGGCCGTTGCCCTGGCAGGGCGAGTGGCCGGTGATCGGCGTGGTGGCCGTCGGCGGTGCCCTCGGCGCCTCGGCCCGCTACGCCGCCGGCCTGCTCTGGCCGACCCCCGGGGCCGCCTTCCCCTGGACCACGCTCGTGGTCAACGTGGTCGGCTGCGCGCTGATGGGCATCCTGATGGTGCTGATCACCGAGGTGTGGACGGCCCACCGGCTGCTCCGCCCGTTCCTGGGCACCGGCATCCTCGGCGGCTTCACCACCTTCTCCACCTACGCGGTGGACATCGAGCGCCTGGTGGCCGCCGGGCGGCTGCCGCTCGCCCTGGCCTACCTCGCCGGCACCCTGCTCGCCGCGCTGTCCGCGGTGGCGCTGGCCGGCACCGCCACCCGGGCGCTCCTCGGACTGCGGCGGCGACCGGCATGACGGACCACGCGGCGCCCGGTCCGGCGCCTTCGGTCGGGAGCCCGGCGCTGCGGCTGACCGTCGTCGTCGGCGAGCAGGACGCCTGGCACCACCGGCCGCTCTACGCGGAGATCGTGCACCGCGCCCGCGCCGCGGGCCTCGCCGGGGCGAGCGCCTTCCGAGGCGTCGAGGGCTTCGGGGCGACCTCGCTCATCCACACCCAGCGGCTGCTGTCGCTCAGCGAGGAACTGCCGGTGGCGGTGGTCGTGGTGGACACCGAGGAGCGGGTGCGGGCGTTCCTGCCGCAGCTGACCGAACTCCTGGCGGGCGGGGGCCTGGTGACCCTCGACCCGTGCGAGATGATCGCGTTCCGGGGCCGGGCGGACGGGACCGCCGGCGGGGAGGGCACACACGGGTGAACTGGCTGCTGGTGGTGGCCGGTGCCATGGTCGGGGCACCGCTGCGCTTCCTCACCGACCGCTTCGTCCAGGCCCGGCACGACTCCGTCTTCCCCTGGGGGACGTGGGCCGTCAACGCCGTCGGCAGCCTGATCCTCGGCCTGCTGACCGGCGCGGTCGCCACCGGCGCCGCCGGGCCGCACGCCCAACTGCTGCTCGGCACCGGCCTGTGCGGGGCGCTGACGACCTATTCGACGTTCTCCTACGAGACCCTGCGGCTGGCCACCGACGGGGCGCGCCGGTACGCCGCGCTCAACGTCGTGCTGAGCTTGGCGGCCGGACTGACCGCCGCCGGCGCCGGGATGGCCCTCGCCCACGCCCTGTGGTCCTGACCCCGGGGGCCGGTCCGCCCGACTGCCCGCACACACGGAAGCGGTGGGGCTCGACGAGGAGCCCCACCGCGTGGGCGGACGTACGGGGTGCGAGGGCTGGTGGGGGGTACGGAGCCGGCCGCCAGGTACCGGCCCCGTCAGCCCGGGCCCGTCGTCCTCCCGACCACCGTCAGCCCGGCCGGGGGACGGCGGACCGACCGCCGTGCCGCGTCCGGGGACGGCCGGGTGGGTCAGCCGCCGAAGCGGATCCCGGCCAGGCCGTTCGCCCAGAGCTGGTCGACCTGGGCGCGCTCGTTGGCGTCCGGCTGGGTGTTCTGGCAGGACGGGCCGGGCCCGCCACCGGACATCAGCTCGCTGCACGGACCCTCGTAGTGGTCCGGCAGGCCCAGCACGTGGCCGGTCTCGTGCGCCACGATGCGGGTGCGGTTGTACTGCTGGGCCTGGCTGTAGTCGATGAAGACGAAGCCCTTGCCGTGGCCGTCGGTGCTGGCGTACGAACCGCGCGGGTCGTTGCCCTCCTTGTACTGGAAGTCGCCGCCGCTGCCCGATTGCAGCTTGACGTTCTGCACCGCGCTGTTCCAGATCGAGGCGCTCTGGGATATCTCGTTCGCGAAGGTCGGAGCGGCGCTCGCGTCGTAGGTGACGGTGACCGACTTCAGGTGCGGGTTGGCCTTCAGCTTGGCCTGGGCCGACTTCATGACGGCCTGGAAGAACGCCTTGGTGTCCGCCTTCTCGGCCGCCGAGCCGGTGTAGGCGGCGATCGAGGCGGGGGTGCTGTGGTGGGAGGCGGGGTGCGCGGCGGGGGAAGTCGCCGACACCGGGGCGGCCGCGGCGAACGCGGCGGCGAGGCCCAGACCGAGCGCAGCCGACAGCGCCGTCTTGGGAGATCTCATGTGGGGGGCTCCTTAATTTCCGAGAGGCCGTACGGCCGCCGTGTGGGGCGGCGGCCGGGGCCCTGCGGATTTCTTGGTGCCGTTGAGTGTGGACGGAGTTCACCCGTGGGGCGGAGATGCCAGGTGGCGATAGCGCGAGTCAATACCCTTGATGGCCATGGACCAACGCGCTGGTGAAGCCCCGGAGTTCGGACCGCCCTGAGAGTCTGGTGTGAGCCGCGCCTGCGCGTTTATGCTCCGGGCGTGGAGCTTGAGGTAAGGCATCTTCGCGCCCTGTGCGCCATCGCCGACACCGGCAGCGTGCGCAAGGCGGCCCGACAGCTGGGGATGACGCAGCCTTCCTTGACGACCCAGCTCCACCGCATCGAGAAGGCCCTCGGCGGCCAGCTCTTCTTCCGGGAGCCGACCGGTAGCCGGCCCACCCCGCTCGGGCATTCCGTGCTCTGTCGCGCCCGGCCGATAGTGGCCGAGATGCGGGCGCTTGTCGAGGACATCGCCTCGGTCTCGGTCAGGGAGGAGGGCACCCGGCTGCGGATCGGCAGCACCAACAGCCCGGCCGTCGCGGGCTGGTTGCGCCGGCTGCGCGCCCGACTGCCGGAGACCGACACCACGATACGTACCGATGTGTCCGCCAATGCCCTGCTGCACATGGTGGCGATGGGGCAGCTCGACGCGGCCTTCGTGCACGAGGTCGAGGGCGCCCCGCTGCGCGTCCCCGACGGCCTGGTGGAGCGTGAACTGCTCGCCAGGGAACCGCAGTTCATCGCCCTCGCGGAGAGCCACCCGGCGGCCGGGCGGACCGTCGTCCGGGTCGCCGACCTGGCCACCGACCAGTGGATGGTCGATCCGACGGTGGACGGCGAGTGGGCCGGACTGCGCCGGATCTGGTCGGCGGCCGGCATCAACCCCCGGGTGGTGCACGGCGATTACCTCACCGCCGTGGACCTCGTCATCGCCGGCGAGGTGGTCACCCCCTGCCAACCCACCGCCCGCTCCCGCCCCGGCATGGCCATCCGCCCGCTGCACTGCGACCCGCTGGCGGTCCGGCTCTTCATGGCCTGCCGCGCGGACGGCCCGCCGGCCGGCTCCGCCGACGAGCTGTTCGCCGACCTGACCGCCGCGTACACGGAGATCGCCTGGGCCAGCGAGGCATACCACGACTGGCTGGTCCGGCACGGCGGCGTGCTGGCGCCCGGCCACTAGGGCGTCAGGGGCTTATAGGGCAGGGCTATCACCCACCCGTGGCCGGCGGATCCGCCTCTCCCGCCCCGAAGGCGGCGCCCTCGCGCACCCGACCGCGAACGACCGCAACCGACCGCGAACGACCGCACCCGGCCCGCCAGGGCCGCCGGATTGCGGCGGTTCGCGGACCGGGTGCGGTCAGGGGACCAGACGGTCGGGGAGACCGCCGGCCGAAGGGGGTGAGCCGGGCTCAGCCCTTCTTCGTCTCCCAGAAGATCTTGTCGATCTCGGCGATGAGCTCCAGGGCCTTCGTGCCCGTCTTCGGGTCGTTCGAAGCCTTGGCCGCGCTGAGGGCCTTGAGCGTGTCGTTGACCAGCTGGTGGAGCTGCGGGTACTTCTCGAAGTGCGGGGGCTTGAAGTAGTCGCTCCACAGCACCGAGATGTGGTGCTTGGCCAGCTCGGCCCGCTGCTCCTTGATCAGGACGGCGCGGGTGCGGAAGTCCGCGTCCTCGTTGGCCTGGTACTTCTCCTGTACGGCCTTGACCGACTCGGCCTCGATGCGGGCCTGGGCCGGGTCGTACACGCCGCAGGGCAGGTCGCAGTGCGCGCTGACCTTGACCTTGGGGGCGAACAGGCGGGAAAGCATGTTCAGTCCTTCCTCGTGATCGTCTTCTCACGTGCGAGATTACTCGGTGCGGGAAGGCTTTTCTCGGGTGCCCCGGGGGTCTTAGGGCAAAAGTCCGGTGGCGGGCCGGGACTGATGGAGGATGGTCTGGTGAAGGTCGCACGGGGGCTGGACCGGGAGGTACGAATGCCGGAGCGGGTGCGCGAGCCGGAGCAGGACAGCGGCGGCGGCGCGGGGCCGGTGCGGGGCGGGCCGCTGCGGTCGTTCGGGTTGGCGGAGGTCTACAACCCGTCGATGGTGCCGACGCTCCGGCCGGGGGACCATCTGGTGGTCCGGTACGGGGCGGTGGTGCGCCCCGGTGACGTGGTCGTGCTGCGGCATCCGTTCCGGCAGGACCTGCTGATCGTCAAGCGCGCGGTGGAGCGGCGGGACGGCGGCTGGTGGGTGCGCGGCGACAACCCGTACGTGGAGAACGACAGCCGGGAGTTCGGCACGGTCCCCGACGACCTGGTGATCGCCCGGGCGTGGCTGCGGCTGCGGTCGCCGCGTGGGCTTCAGCGCTCGCCGCGGGCCGCGCTCGCCTGGGGCTCCTGGGCGCTGTCGGCGGTGCGGCCGCTCTCCAGGCGCTTGCGGGCGCGGTAGGCGGCGACGTTGGCGCGGGTGGCGCAGCGGTCGGAGCAGTAGCGCCGCGAGCGGTTGGTCGAGGTGTCCAGGTACGCGTTGCGGCAGGGCTTGGCCTCGCAGATGCCCAGCCGGTCCACGCCGAGCTCGGTGAGGTGGAAGGCCAGGCCCATGCAGGCGGTCGCGGTGAAGCCGGCGGTGGCGTTGGCGGCGTGGTCGGCGATGTGCATGTGCCACTTGGGGCGCCCGTCGTCGTCGCGGTACTCATGGCCGGAGACCTGTGGGCTGACCGGGAACTCCATCATCAGCGCGTTCAGCAGGTCCACGGCGAGCACCTCGTCGCCGCGGTCGGCGGCCTCGAAGACCGCGCGGAGCCGGGCGCGGACCGTGCGCAGCCGCGTGACGTCGCTCTCGGTGGCCCGCCGGGCGGCCTGCTGGGCGCCGCCGAAGAGCTCGCGGACCGCCTCGACCGACGTCAGGGTGTCCTCGCCGCGCTCGGGCTGCTCGGTGTTGACCAGTCGCACGGCGTAGTCCGAGTAATAGGTCAGTTCCACTTGTAGTCCTTACGGGACGCGTCCAGGGTGCGGTGTCCACCTGCGTAATGGGTGTTGTCACTACGAGGGTATTACGACCCTTCTGCTGCGCTTGGTTGCCCTCCCACGTTGTCGGCTGCCCCCCCGCCGTGGGGGTTGCCCGTTTTGCGCCTGCGGCGCCGGGCCCGCCGGGCCCGCCTGGCGGCGGGGTCTTGCGTTGTCCGCTGCGCGGGGCGGATCCGCTGCGCGGGGCTGTTGGGTGCGGTGACGGGCCTGCGGGGGTGGTGTGCAGGACTGCTGGCGCTTTACGTCCTGCACACCACCCCCTCCGGCCCGTCCCCTCCCGTTGTGGGGTGAGGAAACAGGTGAGCGGGGGCTGATGCCGGTGGTCCGGTGACGGTCACCACTCGACAACGAACTCGCAGGGGGCCACCGGCATGCGCCCCCACTCACCGTTTTCATGACCACCTACGGGAGGGGACGGGGGTGCGGGGTTGGGGTTGTCCGGACGTAAAGCGACAGCAGTCCGGACAACCCCAACCCCGCACCCCCGGCACCGCTGTCGAACCGCCCCGCGCAGCGGAACCGCCCCGCGCAGCGGAACCGCCCCGCGCAGCGGACCCGCCCCGCGCAGCGGACCCGCAACCATCCGCCGTCAGGCGGACAGGCGTATCGGGACCACCCCGCCGTCAGGCGTCAAAGCACCTTGGACAGGAACGACTGGGTCCGCTCGTGCTGGGGGTTGGTGAGGACGTCGCGCGGGTGGCCGGATTCCACCACCACGCCGTTGTCCATGAACACCAGGGAGTCGCCGACCTCGCGGGCGAAGCCCATCTCGTGGGTCACCACGACCATCGTCATGCCGTCGGCCGCCAGGTCCTTCATGACGTCCAGGACGTCGCCGACCAGCTCCGGGTCGAGGGCCGAGGTCGGCTCGTCGAAGAGCATCAGCTTCGGCTCCATGGCCAGGGCCCGGGCGATCGCCACCCGCTGCTGCTGGCCGCCGGAGAGCTGCGAGGGGTAGTTGCCGGCCTTGTCGGCCAGCCCGACCCGCTCCAGCAGTGCGCCCGCCCGCTCCCGCGCGGCCGTCTTGGACTCGCCCTTGACCTGGACCGGCGCCTCCATGATGTTCTCCAGCGCGGTCATGTGCGGGAAGAGGTTGAAGCGCTGGAAGACCATGCCGATGTCCCGGCGGCGGGCGGCGACCTCGCGGTCGCGCAGCTCGTAGAGCTTGCCGTTGTGCTCGCGGTAGCCGACCAGTTCGCCGTCGACCGACAGCCGGCCGGCGTTGATCTTCTCCAGGTGGTTGATGCACCGCAGGAACGTCGACTTGCCGGAACCGGACGGGCCGATCAGGCAGAAGACCGCGCCGGGCGCCACCTCCAGGTCGATGCCCTTGAGGATGTGCGCGGTGCCGTAGGACTTGTGGACGCCCTCGGCCTTCACCATCGGGACGGTGGCCTCGGCGGAGTCCTTCTCCGCGGTGGTGCTCGTGGTCTTGCTCATGCCGTACCTCCGGCGCGGTTCGGGCCGGCCAGCTTCGCCTTGACGCGCTGGAACGGGGTGGGCGGAAGCTGGCGGCTGGAGCCGCGGGCGTAGTAGCGCTCCAGGTAGTACTGGCCGATGCTGAGCACCGTCGTGGCGATCAGGTACCAGGCGGCGGCCAGGATCAGCATCTCGACCACCACGCCGGAGTCCCGGCCGACGTTCTGCGCGGCCTGGAGGAGGTCGTAGTACTGCACCGCGATCACCAGGGACGAGGTCTTGAGCATGTTGATGACCTCGTTGCCGGTCGGCGGCACGATCACCCGCATCGCCTGCGGCACGACGATCCGGCGCAGCGTCTTGCCGTGGCTCATGCCCAGCGCGTGCGCCGCCTCGGTCTGGCCCTCGTCGACGGCGTTCAGGCCGGCCCGACAGATCTCGGCCATGTACGCGGCCTCGTTGAGGCCGAGGCCGAGCAGTGCGCACAGGAACGGGGTCATGAAGTCCGACCACTCGTCCTTGTAGATCGGCATGATGTCGATGTACTGGAAGACCAGGCCGAGGTTGAACCACAGGAAGAGCTGGACGTAGACCGGGGTGCCGCGGAAGAACCAGACGTAGAACCACGCGACGGACTTGGTGACCGGGTTCTTGGACTGCCGCATGACGGCCAGGACCACGCCCAGCACGATGCCGATCACCATCGACAGCACGGTGATCCACAGGGTGTTGCGCAGGCCCTTGAGGATGTCCGCGTTGAACATGTACTCCGGTATCGCGCCCCAGTTGACCTTCCCGGAGGCGAAGGCCCGGACGAGCAGGACCAGCAGCCCGATGACGACGAGGGCGGCGACCCAGCGCCCGTAATGGCGGACCGGTATGGCTTTGATGGGCTCGGGCTGGGCCGGCGGAGCGGACGCCGGCGGCTCGGCCGGCTTGTCGACGTCGACTGACACGAAGGTTGCCTTTCAGCGTGTGGCGGGAGAGGCGTGGGGGCGGCCGCGCGGAGCGCGCGGGCGAGGGGGACGGGCCGCCGGCTCAGGTGCCGCCGTTGATCTGCACTTCCTTGACCCCGGCGTCCTTGACGTTCCACTTGGCCAGGACGCCGTCGTACGCGTGGTTCTTGATCACCAACTCCACGGCCGCCTTGAGCGCGTCGCGCAGCTGCTCCTGGCCCTTGGGGACGGCGATGCCGTACGGGGCCGCCTTGAGCGGGGCGCCGCCGACCATCTGGAAGTCGTTGCCGCCGCCGGAGACCTTCACCGCGTAGGCCGCGACCGGGTAGTCGCTGGAGACCGCGTCCACACCGCCGGTCCGCAGCCGGGTCTGGGCCTCGGAGTCGTTGTCGAACGCCTCGATGGAGATCGGCTGTTCGCCGCCCGTCTCACATGCCTTGGACTTGTCCTTGGCCAGGTCGTGGGAGACGGTGCCACGCTGCACGGCGAGCTTCTTGCCGCACATGGTCTCCCAGCCGTCGATGCCCTTGGTCTTGCCCTTCTGGGTGTAGAGCGAGACACCGACGTTGAGGTAGTCCACGAAATCGACGCCCTCACCGATCTTCTTGCCGGTGGTGGAGTCGATGCCCTGCTGACGGTCCTTGGTGTCCGTCATGGCCGACATCGCGAGGTCGTAGCGCTTGGACTTCAGGCCGCCCATGAGGGTGTCGAAGGTGGCGTTGTTGAAATTGAGCTTGATGCCCAATTCCTTGCCGATTGCCGCCGCGAGATCCGGATCGATGCCTTCCACGGCGCCGTTCGAGCGGAACTCCACCGGCTTGTAGGTGATGTCCGAGCCGACCTGGAGCATCCCCTTGTCCTGGACGTCCTTGGGGAGCTTGCTGAAGAGCGGGGCGTGCGGATTGCGGTTCTTCGCCGCCTCCCGTCGGGCGATCGCCGCGTCCGTCTGGTCACCGCAGGCGCTGAGCAGCAACAGCGATGCGGTGACCGTGGCTATCGCGGCGGCAGTCTTGGCGGACTTACCGGACTTACCGGACCTGCCGGCCGCCGCGCGACGGGTGGTGTCTGCGGTCATGCGGATCCTCCTGCAGATGGGTGACCGACGTGCCAGTGTGGGCAGCCGATGTGCTGGTGAGAAGGGGGTGTGCACACACCTTTGGGCACCTTTGAGCGTCGCGCCCTCGGTCGGTGACGGAATCCTGCCATCCGCACTCCGGTATTCGGACTGTTGCGCAGGTCAAAATCGGATAACGGACGAGCGGGGGCGATCGTCGGCCGCGTCCGACAAGGGGAAACGCCGCTCACCGGCCCGGAAGGCGATGATCGCGAGTGCGGGGGTGTCTCGGAATTCGGACAGTCGCGGGGGATCTTCGGGGATTTCCGCCATTCCATCACTAATGTCGGAGCTCTGTACCGGCAGGTAACGAATCTAACTCGTCGCGCCGGACGCACGTCCGGTAGAAAGGTTCGTTACACCCCTCATCCGGGGCTCAGGGCGCGTGTGCGGCGCGCCCGGCGTCCGTACCTCCCCCCGCGCGGCGGCTATCCGCGGCGCAGGGCGCGGGCGCGGTGCCCGCCCACTCCCCAACCAGGGAGTGGCCACCCTCAACAGATTTACGACAAAGGGGTCAGAGAAAAGTGGCAGCGGAGATCGTCAATCCTCGCAGCGACAGTGAGACAGGCGTCGAAGGAGGCGCGGACGGCACGTCCGGCGAACTCTTCGACCCGGCCTTCGCGCTGCATCGCGGCGGCAAGATGGCCGTCCAGGCAACTGTGCCGGTGCGCGACAAGGACGACCTGTCCCTCGCGTACACGCCGGGCGTGGCCAAGGTGTGCAGCGCCATCGCCGAGCGTCCCGAGCTCGTGCACGACTACACGTGGAAGTCCCAGGTCGTGGCAGTGGTCACGGACGGCACCGCGGTGCTCGGCCTGGGCGACATCGGGCCGGAAGCCTCCCTCCCCGTGATGGAGGGCAAGGCCATCCTCTTCAAGCAGTTCGGCGGCGTGGACGCGGTCCCGATCGCGCTCGCGACCACCGACACCGACGAGATCGTGGAGACCGTCGCCCGGCTCGCGCCGTCCTTCGGCGGCGTCAACCTGGAGGACATCTCGGCGCCCCGGTGCTTCGAGATCGAGCGCAAGCTCCAGGAGCGGCTGGACATCCCGGTCTTCCACGACGACCAGCACGGCACCGCCGTGGTCACCCTGGCCGCGCTGCGCAACTCCGCCAAGCTCACCGGGCGCGAGCTCGGCGACCTGCGGGCGGTCATCTCGGGTGCCGGCGCGGCCGGTGTCGCCATCGCCAAGATCCTGGTCAACGCCGGCATCGGCGACGTCTCGGTCTGCGACCGCAAGGGCATCGTCTCGGCGGACCGTGAGGACCTCACCGACGTCAAGCGCGAGCTGGCCGGCTTCACCAACAAGGCGGGCCTGACCGGTTCGCTGGAGACGGCGCTGGACGGCGCCGACGTCTTCATCGGCGTCTCCGGCGGCACGGTGCCGGAGGAGGCGGTGGCGAAGATGGCGAAGGACTCGCTGATCTTCGCGATGGCCAACCCCACCCCGGAGATCCACCCGGACGTCGCCCACAAGTACGCCGCCGTGGTCGCCACCGGGCGCAGCGACTTCCCGAACCAGATCAACAACGTGCTCGCCTTCCCGGGCATCTTCGCCGGCGCCATGCAGGTGCGCGCCTCGCAGATCACCGAGGGCATGAAGCTCGCCGCCGCGGAGGCGCTGGCCGCCGTCGTCGCCGACGAGTTGAGCGCGGACAAGGTCATCCCCTCGCCGTTCGACGAGCGGGTGGCCCCGGCGGTCACCGCCGCTGTCGCGGCCGCCGCCCGTGCGGAGGGCGTCGCCCGGCGCTGACCTGCCACCGTCGCGGACACCACTGACGGGCCGGGCCGGCATCCCTCGCGGGTGCGGGCCCGGCCCGTCGGGCATGTGCGGCGATGGCCGGAAACGGTGGGCGGAATCCGGCCGTCCGCGGCCCGTGCGGGCGGCGCGCGTCACACCCGCGCCCGCTGTCGCCGGGCGCGCCCGCGCCCTACGTTGGGATCATGTTTGCTGCCTACGCCGCCCGCATCGACCGCGACCAGCCGCTGAACGGCCTCGAATTGGGGGACCGCCCGGCCCCCGCCGCCCGCCCCGGCTGGACCACCGTCGACGTCAAGGCCGCCTCCCTCAACCACCACGACCTGTGGACGCTGCGCGGCGTCGGGATCACCGAGGACTCGCTCCCGATGATCCTCGGCTGCGACGCCGCCGGCATCGACGAGCACGGCAACGAGGTCGTCCTGCACTCCGTGATCGGGCAGACCGGCCACGGCGTCGGACCCGAAGAGAAGCCCTCGATCCTCACCGAGCGCTACCAGGGCACCTTCGCCGAGCGGGTCACCGTGCCGACCTGGAACGTCCTCCCCAAGCCCGCGGAGCTCTCCTTCACGGAGGCCGCCTGTCTGCCCACCGCCTGGCTGACCGCGTACCGGATGCTGTTCACCAACGCCGGGGTCCGGCCCGGGGACAGCGTGCTGGTCCAGGGTGCCGGCGGCGGCGTGGCGACCGCCGCCATCGTCCTGGGTGCCGCCGCGGGCCTGCGGGTCTTCGCCACCAGCCGGGACGAGGTCAAGCGCAGGCGCGCCGTGGAGCTGGGCGCCGAGGCGGCGTTCGCGAGCGGCGAGCGGCTGCCCCGGCGGGTGGACGCGGTGATCGAGACGGTCGGCGCCGCCACCTGGTCGCACTCGGTGAAGTCGCTGCGGCCCGGCGGCACCCTGGTCATCTCGGGTGCCACCAGCGGTTTCACGCCCAAGAACGGAGAGCTCAACCGGATCTTCTTCCTGGAGCTGAAGGTCGTCGGCTCGACGATGGGCAGCAAGGAGGAGCTGGCCGGACTGCTCGACTTCTGCGCCGCCAAGGGCATCCGGCCGGTGATCGACTCCACGCTGCCGCTGGACCGGGCCCGCGAGGGCTTCGCGAGGATGGCCGAGGGGGAGCTCTTCGGAAAGATCGTGCTGACGGTCTGACGGCCGGGCGCGTCGGGTGCGGGGAAGGAGCGGGGACGTGCGGATCCTTCGGGCGGACGGGCGGGCGGCCGTGCCGTGGCGCAACGGCGGCGGGCTCACCCGCGAGGTCGCCGCGCACCCACCGGGCGCGGGCTGGGACGCCTTCGCCTGGCGGGTGAGCCTGGCCGAGGTGACCCGGGACGGGCCGTACTCCCCGCTGCCCGGCGTCCGGCGGATCCTCACCGTCGTCGACGGCGCCGGGCTGGAACTGACGGTGGACGGCGCCGTGCACCCGCTGCCCGGCCGCTACCGCCCCTTCGCCTTCCCCGGCGCCGCCGAAACCGACTCCCGCCTGCTCGACGGCCCGGTGGTCAATCTGAACGTGATGGTCCGGGAGGGGCGGACGGCGGCGCGCGTCACGATGGTGCGCGGGAGCCGGGAGCTGACGGGGGCGCGGACCGCGGTGGTGGTTGCGCTGGACGGCGGGACCCGGATCGATGCCGCGGCGGCGGGGGAGCCGGGCGTGCGGCTGGCGCGGTACGACGCGGCCGTGTGGGAGCCGAGGGGGGACGCGGCGGCGCCCGTGGTGGTGCGGACGGACGGCATCGCGGCGGTGATCGAGCTCTCCGACGTCGTCCCCGATGCCCCGTCCGACGTCAACGGGGCCGCGGGGACGGGACGTTGACCAGGGTTTTGTACAGCCGGTAGCCGGAAACCGGTGGGCGGGCCGGACCGCCGGCCGTCGCGTGTTCCGCGTGTTCCGCGTGTTCTACGGGGACGGCGGGTACGGCCGTGACGCCGGCCAGGGCGTCGATCGCCGCCCGCAGCCGGTCCGCGGTGCCCCCGGCGAGGAATTCCCGCCGGGCCGAAGCATCCGCCCACTCCGCGTAGTTGAGCACCCGTCCGCCGTCCTGGGCGAGGTGGAAGTGGGCGCCGAGCAGCCCCGGGACCCGTGCGCGGCCCAGGAGGTCGACGACGGTGTCGGCGAGGGCGCGCTGGGCGTCCGGGCCGGTGGTGGCGAAGACCGGGGTGGCCAGGAAGCCGGGGCGGGCCGCGGGGCGTTCCTCGGGGACGTGGCTGCGGTAGCGGCGATAGCGGGTCGGGCCGGGGCGGCGGATGCCCGGGACGGCCTCGTCGACCGGGGCGATGGCCGCGGGGCGCCGGGTGCGCACCCACTCCCGGTGGGCCCGGTCGTCCGTCCACTGCGCGTAGTTGAGGACATGGCTGCCGTCGGTGCTCAGGAAGGTGGCGAGCGCCAGCATCGCGTCGGGGCGCGGTTGGTCCTCCCAGGCGGCGAGCACCGCGTCCGCCGCCGGGCGCTGGAAGCGGGCCTCCGGTACGAGCCAGGGGCTGACGAGGACGGTGGCGGCGTCGGGGCGGCGGACGTCGGGGAAGTCGGCGGTGGGCGGCATACGGGCTCCGTGGTGTCTGGGTGGCGGTGCTCGAAGCCTCGTCCCTCAAGTGCGGTTGAGGTCAAGGGGGTTGAAGAGGGGTCACCCCACCTGTCAATGATGGTTGACAGGTGGGGTGCGTCAACCTAGATTGACAGACATGACCGAGGCAACGGATCTCGCCGCACGGGCGAGCGACCCCGACCCGCGGGCCGGCCTCCGCGCCGTGGCCGCGCTCCGCCGGCTGTTGGAGCAGCTGGAGGCGGTACAGGTGCGCAGCGCCCGCGCGAAGGGCTGGTCGTGGCAGGAGATCGCCGCCGAGCTGGGGGTCAGCCGGCAGGCGGTCCACAAGAAACACGGGAGGCGTTGATGTTCGAGAGGTTCACGGCCGCCGCCCGGGCGGTGGTGGGCGGTGCGGTGGGGCACGCGGACCGCACCGGAAGCGACTGCATCGGCGAACCGGAGCTGCTGCTCGCGCTGTTGGACCAGCGGGACTCCCCGGCGGCGGCCGCGCTCGACGGGCTCGGCGCGCCGCGTCCTGCGGTCGTCCGCGACCTGGCGGCGGACCGGCGGCGGGGCGGTCTCTCGGCGGCCGACACGGCGGCGCTGGCCGGACTCGGGATCGACGTCGACGCGGTCGTGGCCCGGGTGGAGGAGGCGCACGGGGCCGGGGCGCTGACCGGTGGGGGGCGTCGGGCCGGGCGCGGCAAGCGGGTGCGCCGGACGTTCGCGCCGGAGGGCAGGGCGGTGCTGGAGCGCGCGCTGCGGATCGCGGCGGGTCGCGGCGACCGGCGCCTGGGCGACGAGCACCTGCTGCTGGCGCTGACGGCCGGGTCCGGCCCGGCCGGGGTGGTGCTGGCCGGCCACGGGGTGACGTACGACGCCGTGGCGCGGGTCCTGGCGGAGCCCTCCGCCCGACGCGCGAGCTGACCGGTCCGAGGAGCAGTGCGGCGGTGTCGCCCGCGGCCCGACCCGGCCCGGCGGCCGTGCCCGGCGCACCCGCCCGCGAATTCGGTGGAACCGGCCGCACCGGGCTGCGTACCGTGACCCGGTTACCGGCCGGCGGTCGGCAGCCGGCGGCCGGTGTGCTCGCCCCTGCCCGCCCGCGGGCCGACCGGAGCGGCAAGAGGAGCGCGTGGTGTCGGGTTGGGACCTCCCAGCGGTGGCTGGGGGAGGGGCGGCGGACGAGGGGTTCGGCGCGGTCGCGGAGGAGTTCCGGCGGAACTTCACCGAGCGCGGGGAGCTGGGCGCCGCCCTCACCGTCCACGTCGGCGGGCGCAAGGTCGTGGACCTGTGGGGCGGCACCGCCGACGTGCGGACCGGGCGGGCCTGGGAGGCGGACACCGCGGTTCCGGTGATGTCCTGCGCCAAGGGGATGCTCGCGGTCAGTGCCCATCTGCTGGCGCAGCAGGGCGTCTGGGACCTGGACGCGCCGATCGCCGCGTACTGGCCGGAGTTCGGCCGGCACGGCAAGGAGCGGATCACCGCCCGGATGATGCTCGCGCACACCGCCGGGATCCCGCTCGCCGAACGCAAGCTGACGTTCGATCAGATCATGGCGTGGACACCGATGATCGAGGCGCTGGAGGAGCAGCCGCCCCTGTGGGAGCCCGGCACCGCGTACGAGTACCACGCGCATGCGCTGGGCTTCGTCCTCGGCGAGGTCGTCCGCCGGCTCACCGGGCTGAAGCCCGGGGCCCACTTCCGTCGGGCGATCGGCGACGACCTGGGCCTGCGCACCTGGATCGGGGTGCCGCAGGAGGAACTTCCGACGCTGGCCCGGCTGGTCGAGGCCGAGGGGCGCCCGACCCTGCCGCCGAGCGACTCGCTGATCATGCGGGCGCTGACGCTGCACGGCGTGGTGCCCTTCCCCGGCCTCGACGATCCGCACGGCTACAACGCGCCGGCCGTGCTGACCCGGGAGTTCCCCGGGGCCGGCGCGGTCTCCTCGGCGCGCGGACTGGCGGCGCTGTTCGCGGCCGTGGCGACCGGCGTGGAGGGCGGGCCGCGGCTGCTGGGCGAGGAGACCGTCACCGACGCCGTCCGGCCGCTGTCCGGCGGCCCGACCTTCTCGGGGCTGCCGGACCTCGGCGCCCGCTACGGCAGCGGCTTCCTGCTGGACTCGCCGTTCCGCCGGCTGCTGGGCCGGCGCTCCTTCGCCACCAGCGGGGCGGGCGGCCAGTTCGCCTTCGGTGACGACGAGTTCGGGGTCGGCTTCGGCTATGTCACCAACCGGCTGGGCGCCAGCGGCGACGTCCGCGCCGAGCGGCTGATCGAGGCCGTTCGGGCCTGCGTGGGGGCGCCGGCCGTGGCCTGAGCCCGCGGCGGCGGTCGGCGCCGGGGAGCCTTCGCCCCCGGTGCCGACCGCCGGGCCGGCCGCTACGCCTCGCCGTCCGTCTCCCGGTCCGCCTCCGTGCCGTCCGTCCCCGGGCGGCGCAGCAGCGTGCCGATGTGGGCGGCGGCGTTCGCCAGCCGCCGGCGGGACTCGGTGAGCTGTTCCTCGGTGACGCCGTGGTCGCGGGCGGCGTCCCGCAGATCGTCCCGGAAGCGGTCCAGCAGGCGGTCGAAGTCGCGGGCCGGATCGCCGCTGGCCGGCTCGGCGGCCCATGCGGGCGCGGGGGGCTCCTGGGGGGCGCGCGCGTCGTGGGACCCCGACGCGGCGGGCTCCGGCGCCGCCGGGGCCTGCTTGGTGAGGTCGATCCGCTCGGTCGCCACCCGGGTGCCGTCCGGGGCGGTCCCGGTGCGCTCCTCGGCCGGGCCGGCGTCGGCCGGGGCGGCGTCGCGCGGGGCGCCCGTGAAGCGGCCGACCTCGCGGGAGACCTCGCTCAGCGCCTCCCGCACCGCCGCCGACCAGTCGCCGGTGCGCACCGCCCCCTGGGTCTGCTCCTGCACGCGCCTGATGACCCGCTGGATCTCCTCGCGGGCGAACACCTGGGCGTCCCGGGCCTGTTTGCGGGCCCGCTGGGCGTCCTGCTTGGCGCGGCGGCTCTCCTCCTTGGCGCGGCGGGCCTGTTCCTTCCACTCCTCCTTGGCGCGCCGGAACTCCTCCTTCGCCTGCCGCCAGGAGTCCTTGTCGCCGAACGCGGCGTCGAAGTAGTCCGAGGCTTCCGGGAACGGCCGCCCGCCGGCTTTGCGCCCGGCCTTCCCGGCGCCCGCCCGGGCCTGCTGGGCGGCCTCCTTGACCTCCCGGCGCAGGTCCCGCGCCGAGCCGCTGACGTCCTCCCGGATGTCGGAGGCGAGGGCCGCCACCGACTCCCTGATCTCCAGCTCCAGATCGGCGAGTTCACCGCCGCGGTCGGCCAGTTCGGCGCGGCCGGCGTCGGTGATGGTGTAGACCTTGCGGCCGCCCTCGGTGGTGTGGTTGACCAGGCCCTCGGCCTCCAGCTTGGCCAGCCGCGGGTAGACCGTGCCGGCGGACGGGGCGTAGAGCCCCTGGAAGCGCTCCTCCAGGAGGCGGATGATCTCGTAGCCGTGTCGCGGGGCCTCGTCGAGCAGCTTGAGGAGGTAGAGGCGCAGACGGCCGTGGGCGAAGACGGGGGGCATGCTCAGAGCACCTTCTTCCCGGCGGGCGGGGTCGTGGGGGAGGAGCCGCCGGCCGGGCCGCCGTCGGCCTCCTCGTAGGCGGGGCGGCGCAGCAGGGCGAGAGCGCCGGAGACGGTGGTCGCCTTGAGCCGGCCGGTGCCGGCGCCCAGCGAGCCGGTGATCCGCTTGGTGCCCCACTGGCCGCTGACCCGCAGGTCGTCGAAGGCGTTGGTGACCACGCCGGTGGTGGTGTTGGCCTCGACCTCGGCGTCGGCCGGGTCGGGCAGCCGGATGGCGATCTCGCCGGAGACCGTGGTCAGGTCGATCTCCGCGCCCGCCGCCGGGTCCAGATCCAGGACCATGTCACCGCTGACGGAGTCGGCGTGCACCGCGCCGCCGGCGCCCTCGATGACCGTCAGGTCGCCGGAGACGGAGTTGAACTCCAGGGATCCGGTGAGGGCCTGCGCCTCGACGTCGCCGGAGACGGTGTCGGCGCGGACCGGGCCGGAGAGGCCGACGAGGGTGCTGTTCCCGTTGACCCCGCGCAGCTCGGTGCGCCCGGCGATGCCGGAGACGACCGCGGTGGCGCCGACCACCCCGACCTCGACGCGGGTGGTGGTCGGCACCGTCACCGAGGCCACCGCGCTACGGTTCCAGCCCCGGCGGTCCAGGAATTTCAGGAAGCCCTTCCACTGCACGTCGTCATAGCCGACGCAAAGGACACCGCCCTCGTAGGAGACCTCCACCGGCGGGCCGTGCAGCTCGGAGATCTCCAGCCGGGCCGGCCCGCCCTCGGAGGTGCCGACGACGTTGACGGTGCCGCCCACCAGGCGGACGGTCAGGGCGCTGACGGGTTCCTCGATCTCCAGCGTGCGTGCTGTGGAGACCGTCCACTCGGTCCGGGCTGACATACCTGGCCTCCCCTGGGTAGGCAGACAACGCAACATATCGCGTCTTCGTTAGACACGATATATCGCAGCCTGTGGGAGTCAAGTGGATCCGTCCCTGACCGTGCCCTGATACACCCCTTTCGTTCCCCCTAGGTGACGCGGACGGACCGGCGCCCCGGCCGATGCCTACGCGTCGTCGTCCTCGTCGTCCAGCCGGGCCAGCCAGGTGGCCAGCCGCTCCACCGGCACCTCGAAGTCCGGGTTGAGGTCGACGAACGTCCGCAGCTGATCGGCCAGCCACCCGAGGGTGACCTCCTCCTCGCCGCGCCGGTTCTCCAGCTCCTCGATGCCGCGGTCAGTGAAATACACGTGCTCTCCAGCAGGTCAATGGGACAGTGCGGCCAGGATAGGCAGCCGCGCGGACCGCCCGTGCCGCGGGCGGCGGGTGGCCGTACCGCCCCCGACAGCCCGAAGGGCCCGCCCCACCCGGAGGTGGTGACGGGCCCTTCGGGGACCGTGTTCAGCGGTGGCCGACCGCTCAGGCGTCGAAGACCTCCGCCATGAGCTGGGCCTGCTCGGCCTGGTGCCGCTTGGCGGAGCCGACCGCCGGCGACGAGCCGTGCGGCCGCGAGATGCGGCGCAGGCGCTCACCGTGCGGGACGTCGGCGCCGACCGCCAGGTCCAGGTGGTCGATCAGGTTGAGACCGAGGAACGGCCAGGCACCCTGGTTCGCCGGCTCCTCCTGCGCCCACAGGTACTTCCCGGCGTTCGGGAACTTCTTGATCTCCGCCTGGAGCTCGGCACCCGGCAGCGGGTACAGCCGCTCGATGCGGACCAGCGCGGTGTCGAAGGCGCCGCGCTTCTCCCGCTCGGCCTCCAGGTCGTAGTAGACCTTGCCGGAGCAGAAGACGACCTTGCGGACGTCCTCGGCCTTGACCGTGCTGTCGCCGATGACCGGGCGGAAGCCGCCGGTGGTGAACTCCGCCGTCTTCGACGCCGCCGCCTTCAGACGCAGCATCGACTTCGGGGTGAAGACGATCAGCGGCTTGTGGTGCGGGTTGTGCACCTGCCAGCGCAGCAGGTGGAAGTAGTTCGACGGGAGCGTCGGCATCGCGACGGTCATGTTGTTCTGCGCGCACAGCTGGAGGTAGCGCTCGATCCGGGCCGAGGAGTGGTCCGGGCCCTGGCCCTCGTAGCCGTGCGGGAGCAGCAGGGTGACGCCGGAGGTCTGGCCCCACTTCTGCTCCGCCGAGGAGATGAACTCGTCGATGACGGTCTGCGCGCCGTTGGCGAAGTCGCCGAACTGCGCCTCCCACATGACCAGGGACTCGGGACGCGCCAGCGAGTAGCCGTACTCGAAGCCCATCGCCGCGTACTCGCTGAGCAGCGAGTCGTAGACGTTGAAGCGGGCCTGGTCGTCGGACAGGTACAGCAGCGGGGTGTAGTCCTCGCCGGTCTTCCGGTCGATCAGCACCGCGTGGCGCTGGCCGAACGTGCCGCGGCGGGAGTCCTGGCCGGCGAGCCGGACCGGGGTGCCCTCCATCAGCAGCGAGCCGATGGCCAGGGTCTCGCCCATGCCCCAGTCGATCGTGTCGTCCTCGATCATCGCCGCCCGGCGCTGCAGCTGCGGCAGCAGACGCGGGTGGACGGTGATGTGGTCGGGGATGTTGACCTGGGACTCGGCGATCCGCTTGACGACCTCCTGGGAGATCGCGGTGTCCACGAAGACCGGGAACTCGGCCTTGGGCTGCGGCACCTCGGGGGTGACCGGGGCCGTCGTGGCGTCGCGGACCTCGGTGAAGACCTTCTCCAGCTGGCCCTGGAAGTCCTGCAGCGCCTGCTCGGCCTCTTCGAGGGTGATGTCGCCCCGGCCGATCAGCGACTCGGTGTAGAGCTTGCGCACCGAGCGCTTCTTGTCGATCAGGTCGTACATCAGCGGCTGGGTGAAGGCCGGGTTGTCCGACTCGTTGTGGCCGCGGCGGCGGTAGCAGATCAGGTCGATGACCACGTCCTTGTTGAACGCCTGGCGGAACTCGAAGGCGAGCCGCGCGACGCGGACGACGGCCTCGGGGTCGTCGCCGTTGACGTGGAAGATCGGGGCCTCGATCATGCGGGCCACGTCCGTCGCGTACATGGAGGAACGCGAGGACTCGGGGGCCGCGGTGAAGCCGACCTGGTTGTTGATGACGACGTGGACGGTGCCGCCGGTGCGGTAGCCGCGCAGCTGCGACATGTTCAGCGTCTCGGCGACCACGCCCTGGCCGGCGAACGCCGCGTCGCCGTGCAGCTGGATCGGCAGGACGGTGAAGTCCGTGCCGCCCTTGTTGATGATGTCCTGCTTGGCGCGGGAGACGCCCTCGACGACCGGGTCCACGGCCTCCAGGTGGGAGGGGTTGGCGGTCAGCGAGACCTTGATCTGCTCGCCGTCCAGGCCGGTGAAGGTGCCCTCGGCGCCCAGGTGGTACTTCACGTCGCCGGAGCCGTGCATCGACTTCGGGTCGAGGTTGCCCTCGAACTCGCGGAAGATCTGCGCGTAGGACTTGCCGACGATGTTGGCGAGGACGTTGAGGCGGCCGCGGTGGGCCATGCCGATGACGGCCTCGTCCAGCCGCGCCTCGGCCGCGGAGTCGATGACCGCGTCCAGCAGCGGGATGACCGATTCGCCGCCCTCCAGCGAGAACCGCTTCTGGCCGACGTACTTGGTCTGCAGGAAGGTCTCGAACGCCTCGGCGGAGTTCAGCCGGCGCAGGATGCGCAGCTGCTCGTCGCGCTCGGGCGACTTGTGCGGGCGCTCGACCCGGTCCTGGATCCACTTGCGCTGCTTGGGGTCCTGGATGTGCATGAACTCGATGCCGGTGGTGCGGCAGTACGAGTCGCGCAGCACGCCCAGGATGTCGCGCAGCTTCATCATCGACTTGCCGGCGAAGCCGCCGACCGCGAACTCCCGCTCCAGGTCCCACAGGGTGAGGCCGTGCTCGGTGATGTCCAGGTCGGGGTGCTTGCGCTGGTGGTACTCCAGCGGGTCGGTGTCGGCCATGACGTGGCCGCGCTGCCGGTAGGAGTGGATCAGCTCGAAGACCCGCGCGGCCTTGGTGACGTCGTCGTCGTGCGACGCGTCGATGTCGCGCATCCAGCGGATCGGCTCGTAGGGGATCCGCAGCGACTTGAAGATGTCGTCGAAGAAATCGTTCTCGCCGAGCAGCAGCTGGCTCATGATCCGCAGGAACTCGCCGGAGGCGGCGCCCTGGATCACCCGGTGGTCGTACGTGCTGGTCAGCGTCATGACCTTGGAGACGCCCAGCTTGTTCAGGGCGTCCTGCGAGGTGCCCTGGAACTCGGCCGGGTAGTCCATCGAGCCGACGCCCATGATCATGGACTGGCCGGGCATCAGACGCGGCACCGAGTGGACGGTGCCGATGCCGCCGGGGTTCGTCAGCGACGCGGTGACCCCGGTGAAGTCGGCCATCGTGAGCTTGTTGTCCCGGGCCCGGCGGACGATGTCCTCGTACGCCTGCCAGAACTCGAAGAAGGTCATCGTCTCGGCCTTCTTGATGGCCGCGACGACCAGCTGGCGCTCGCCCTTCGCCTTGACCAGGTCGATCGCCAGGCCGAGGTTGATGTGCGGGGGCTTGACCAGCGTCGGCTTGCCGTCCTTCTCCGCGAAGGAGTAGTTCATCGACGGCATGGCCTTGAGGGCCTGCACCATGGCGTACCCGATGATGTGCGTGAAGGAGACCTTCCCGCCGCGGGCGCGCTTGAGGTGGTTGTTGATGACGATCCGGTTGTCGAACAGCAGCTTCACCGGGACCGCGCGGACGGACGTGGCCGTCGGCAGCTCCAGGGACGCGCTCATGTTCTTCGCCACGGCCGCCGACGGGCCGCGCAGCGTCACGAGCTCCGGACCCTCGGGGGCCTCGGCGGGCTGCTTGGCGGCCGGCGCCGGCTTCGCCGCGGCCTTGGCGGGCGCGCTCTTGACCGGCGCCACCGCGGCCGGCTTCGCCGGGGTGGCCGGCTGGGCCGCGGGGGCGGTGGCGGGCTCCGGCGCGGCCGCGGGGGCCGGGGCCGACGGAGCCGGGGCGGGGGCCGAGCCCTCCGCGGGCTTGGCCGGCGCGGCGGGGGGCGCGGCGTCAGCCGCCCCGGTGCCACCCGGCTTGTAGTCGGCGAAGAAGTCCCACCAGGCTCGGTCTACCGAGTTCGGGTCCTGGAGGTACTGCTGGTAGATCTCGTCGACGAGCCACTCGTTGGACCCGAACGCGGCGGCAGGATTCTTCCCCTGCGCTCCCTGTTCGGTCGAGACACTCGCACTGTTGGGGGACTGTAGCGACACGGCGGCAACCGCCCTCTTCCGCTTCCTAAGGTGGTGGACAGCGGGAATAAAGGCTACGCCTCTTGTGACCTTTGGTGCAGTCCGGGAGGGCCACTCGTCGCGCACGTCACATTCACCGAAGGGTTTCAGGGCCTGACTTGGCGGGAAACACACGTGGTTTGCCCGCGTGCGGGTAGCGCTCATCGCCGTCGCACCCCGGAATGTGTGCTCCCGCCACCGACCCTACGTCAGTCGGCGTCAACCCCGGGATGACTCCAGCCCCGGAAGAGTGACCCGGATCCGGCAACCCCGGGATGATTCCGCCACCCCGATCCGTCCGCCGTGCAGGTCCACCGCCCAGCGCGCGATCGCCAGGCCCAGCCCCGTCCCGCCGTCGGTGCCCGGACCCGAGGGGCCGGGGCCGCCGCGGTTGAACCGCTCGAAGACCCGGTAGCGCTCGGACTCCGGAATGCCGGGGCCCTCGTCCTGCACCTCCAGCACCAGGCTCGCCGGACCGTCGCCGCGGCGGGCCCGGACCGTGACCCGGCCGTGCCGCGGGCTGTGCTTGATCGCGTTGTCGATGAGGTTGGCGACGACCTGGTGGAGCCGCTCGGCGTCGGCGTACGCGGTCAGCTCCGGTGGCGAGACGTCGAGGTGCAGATGGACGTCGGTACGGGTGTGGGTGCCGGAGCCGGCGAGGCCGGAGAGCCCGGAGAGGGTGGAGGCGCCGCGGCTCATGTTGGCCTCCTTGAGCACCCCGGACAGGTACGGCCAGACCTCGAAGCGTCGGGCGTGCAGCGGCACCACGCCGTTGTCCAGCCGGGACAGGTCCAGCAGGTGCTCGACCAGCCGGCCCAGCCGCTCGGTCTGCTTCAGCGCCGTGCGCATGGTGTCGGAGTCCGGCTCGCAGACGCCGTCGACGACGTTCTCCAGCACCGCGCGCAGCGCTGCGATGGGGGTGCGCAGCTCGTGCGAGACGTTGGCGACCAATTCCTTGCGGTGGGTGTCCACCGCCTCCAGGTCGGCGGCCATGCGGTTGAAGGCGTCGGCCAGGTCGCCGAACTCGTCGCGGCGGCCGGCGCGCACCCGGCGGGTGTAGTCACCGTGCGCCATCGCCCGGGTGACATCGGTCATCTCGCCGAGCGGGGCGGTCAGGCCGGTCGCCACGAACTGGGTGATCAGCAGCGAGGCGATGATCGAGAAGACCGTGATCACCCGCAGCTCGGTCGCCGAGTGCATCGCCACGAAGACCAGGAGTGTGGTGATGATCACCGAGATGATCACCAGGGCGCCGAGCGCCGCCTTGACCGAGCGGTACGGGTCCAGGGGGCGCAGCGCCTCCCAGAACCGGTCCCACAGGGCGCGCGCCCGTGGCCGCCACTGACGGATCATGCCGGCGGGGTCTCCAGGGCGTACCCCACGCCGTGGACGGTGCGGATGCGCTCGGCTCCGATCTTGCGGCGCAGTGCCTTGATGTGGCTGTCGACCGTCCGCGTGCCCGACGCGTCCGCCCAGTCCCAGACCTCGGCCAGCAGCTGTTCGCGGGAGAGCACCGCGCGCGGGGTGTTCGCCAGGCAGACCAGCAGGTCGAACTCGGTGGGGGTGAGGTGGACGTCGTTGCCGCGCACCCGTACCCGGCGCTGGGCGTGGTCGATCTCCAGCTCGCCCAGCCGCAGGATGCCGCTGCGCGGGGTGTGCGCGGCCAGCGCGGCCCGCTCGACCCGGCGCAGCAGGACGTGCACCCGGGCGGCCAGCTCCCGCATGGAGAACGGCTTGGTCATGTAGTCGTCGGCGCCGACCCCGAGGCCGACCAGCATGTCGGTCTCGTCGTCGCGGGCGGTGAGCATCATCACCGGCACCGGGCGCTGGGCCTGCACCCGACGGCACACCTCCAGGCCGTCGAAGCCCGGCAGCATCACGTCGAGCACGAGCAGGTCCGGCTGCCACGCCTCGGCGGTGTCGACCGCGGCCGGGCCGTCGGTGGCCGTCTGCACCTGGAACCCCTCGGCGCGCAGCCGGGCCGCGATGGCCTCGACGATCGTCGGATCGTCCTCCACGACCAGGACCCGGCGCTGGGCGCCCGGCGTGGCCGCGGTGGTGCCGCCCTGGGTTGTCTGAGTCTGGTCCATCGCCCGCCCCTGCATGTGCCCTGCGTGGTCGCGTCTTGCTGGGCAGCAGCGTAAGGGCATGATGTGACAGTCGGCTACGCGCCCTACGCGGACCGGAGCGCCAGGTGGACGACGTCCGGGACGCCTCGGGCAACCGGCATCTCTTCCGTCCTTACGCCCTCGAAACCGGCATTTCTCAGCGCCTGTTCGAACGCCGGCGAGGGTTGGGCCGACCACACGGCGAGCACTCCGCCCGAGGTCAGACGGTCCCGGCAGGCGGCCAGGCCGGCGGGGGAGTAGAGGCCGTCGTTGTCCTCGGTGACGGTCCAGTCGGGGCCGTTGTCGATGTCCAAGCACAGGGCGTCGTAGGCGAGTTGGCCGGCGTCCGTGCACAGGTGCGCCACCAGGTCGGTGTGCAGGATCTCGGTACGGGGATCGGCCAGCGCCGGTCCGGAGACCGCCGCCAGCGGGCCCGTGCGGTGCCAGTCGATCACCGCCGTCTCCCGCTCCACGACCGTGATCCGGCCCCACCGTGGCTCGTCCGCCGCCCGGGCCAGCGAGAAGCCCACGCCCAGTCCGCCGATCAGTACCGAGGGGCTCCCGCGGTCGGGCGGCAGGGCGGCCAGCGCGGCGTCCACCAGCAGCCGTTCGGAGCGGCCGTCGGAGGTGTCCATCAGGAAGCAGCCGTTGGCGATGATCTCGTATACCGGGCCGCACCTCTCGGGCGCCGCAAGGGTGTTGGGGTCCGCGGCGGCCGGATCCCGCTGCCGCAGCACCACCTCTCCGTAGGGGCCCTCGCGGCGGTCGAGGGTGCGTACGGCCGGCTCGTCGCCGGCGGTCGGATGCCAGGGGTGAACGGGAGCCATGCGGCCATCTTGACCACAGTCCGGCGCGGCGGTCCAACGGTTTCGGACCCGGTTCCGGGACGGTTCCCGGGCGGTTCCGGAGGCCGACACGCGCAACGCCGTGCCTCGTACGAAGGTTGAGGGCTGTGAGGGATATCACTCACACAGCTGACTCATGGGTTGGCCGGGCACAGTGGAACGCGGACGGTGCGCGGGGCGGCGGAAGGGGCCTGGAATGGCGAGTGCGGTGGAGACGGCCGGCGGCGCGCCGGCCGGGGACGGTGCGGCGCCGGACGACGGTGCGCCGGTCCTCCTCGCCGGGCTGCCCCGGCAGCGCGGCGGCGCGGGCGCGCCGGCCGCGCACACCGCCGCCCCGGTCCCCGCCGCCCGCCGCCCCTGGACGGGCCTGCGCCCCTGGCGGCTGCTCCCCACCCCGACCGGCACCCCCTTCACGTTCGGTTACGCGCTGCTGCTCGTGGCCACCTCGCTCTTCGCCGAGCACGGCAACCCCTCCGTGGTCTCCGCACTGCTCCAGGGCTCCAGAACCGACGTGGTCCACCTCGCCCAGGCGCCGCTGCTGGTGCTGGTCGCCAGCGCGCTGTGGATCGCCGGCGGGCTGACCTCGGGGTACGCCATCGCCTTCCTCTTCGTGCTGACCGCTCTGGAGCGGCGGATCGGCGGGGTGCGCAGCGCGGTGGTGTTCTTCGGCGGGCATGCGCTGGCCACCCTCGCCACCGAGGTGCCGATCGGCTTCTCGGTCGCCGCCGGCGGGCTGCCGGACAGCTCCCTGCACCGCCTCGACTACGGGATCAGCTTCGGCGTGATGGCCTGCCTCGGGGCGCTCACCGGGCTGCTGCCCGCCTGGGCGCGCTGGCCGCTGCTGGCCGCCGGCGGCTATCAGGCGGTGAGCGGCCTGCTCACCTACATCGACCCGATGACCGACTGGGGTCATCTGCTCTCGCTCGCCCTGGGTGTCGCCGCCTGGCCGCTGCTGCGCAGCTGGCAGGCGCGGCGGGCCGGGCCCGCGCCGCTGCCGGGGGACCTGGGCCATCCGGCGTTCCGGACGCCCGGCCTGCCGCGGACGTCCTGATCCCCGGCGCCGCCCGGCGCTCGGGCCGCCCGGCCCGCCGCGGGTCACGGACGCCCGCCGCGGGTCACGGACAATGGGACTCCTCGCGGGCGCTCGGAGGGAGGGCGCCCGCCGGCCGTAGGAGCAGAGAAGAACCGTGTCGCACGAGTCCCGCCGCCCCGCCCAGGACCGCACGTCCGACCCGGCGCACGCCCCGGACGCCGCCCGGTTGCCGCTGCTCTCCGACTGCGGGAACTGCTTCGGCCTGTGCTGTGTGGCGCTGCCGTTCGCGCGCTCGGCGGACTTCGCCCTCGACAAGGAGGCCGGGCGGCCCTGTCCGAACCTCCAGGCCGACTTCCGCTGCGGCGTCCACCAGGATCTGCGGCAGCGCGGCTTCTCCGGCTGCACGGTCTTCGAGTGCTTCGGCGCCGGCCAGAAGATCTCCCAGGTCACCTTCCAGGGGCAGGACTGGCGGACCGCGCCGGAGACCGCCCGGCCGATGTTCGACGCGTTCGCCGTGATGCGCCAGCTGCACGAACTGCTCTGGTACCTGACCCAGGCGGTGGCACTGCCCCCGTCCGGTGCGAGCACCGGCTCCACCGGAGCGGCCAGCGCCGCGCTGCCTGCCGCGCTGCGGGACGAGCTGCGGGCGGCCCTGGAGAAGACCGAGCGGCTGACCCTGGGCACCGCGGAGGAGCTGGCCGGGCTGGACGTGCCCGCCCACCGGGCCGAGGCCAACACCCTGCTGCTGCGGGTCAGCGAGCTGGTCCGGGCGAAGGTCCCGGGCCGGAAGAAGGACCGGCGCGGCGCGGACCTGATGGGGGCGAGGCTCAAGGGCGCGGACCTCAAGGGCGCCAACCTGCGCGGCGCCTATCTCATCGCCGCCGACCTGCGGGGCGCCGACCTGCGCTCCGCGGACATGATCGGCGCCGACCTCCGGGACGCCGATCTGCGCGGCGCCGACCTCACCGGCAGCATCTTCCTGACGCAGGCCCAGGTGAACGCCGCCCGGGGCGACGCGACCACCAGGCTGCCGCGCGGGCTGCGCCGCCCCGCCCACTGGTAGCGGCGCCCGCTCGCCCTCGGCCTGGCCCACCGCCCCTGGCCCGTAACGGAGTTGCCGCCGCCTGATCGCTCACAGCGAACACGTGCGGGGGAACAACGGCAGGGCTTCCAGCATTGAGTGGGTAAAGCTCAACTTGCTTGCCGAAGGGGAGATCATGACTGCTGAGTCCGCTCGGTCGACGGAGTCCACACCGCTCACCCTGCCCGTGCTGCCCCTCGACGACGAGGTCGTCCTGCCCGGCATGGTGGTGCCCCTGGACCTGTCCGACGCCGAGGTGCGCGCCGCCGTGGAGGCCGCCCAGGCCGCCGCGTCATCGGGCAGCAAGCCCCGTGTGCTGCTGGTGCCGCGGATCGACGGGACGTACGCGGCGATCGGCACGCTCGGGCGGATCGAGCAGGTCGGACGGCTGTCCGACGGCGATCCCGGGGCCCTGATCCGGGGGCTGGGCCGGGTGCGGATCGGCTCCGGCACCACCGGGCCGGGCGCCGCGCTCTGGGTGGAGGGGACCACCGTCGAGGAGAAGGTCCCGGACCCCCTCCCCGGAGCGATCGCCGAACTCGTCACGGAATACAAGGCACTGGCCACCAGCTGGCTGCGCAAGCGCGGCGCCTGGCAGGTCGTGGACCGGGTTGCCGGCATCGACGACGTCCCCACGCTCGCCGACAACGCCGGCTACCTGCCGTTCCTGACGGGCGAGCAGAAGCTCCAGCTGCTGGAGACCACCGACCCGGTCGCCCGGCTGAAGTACGCCGCCGAGGCGCTCCGCTCCCACCTGGCCGAGCAGGACATCGCCGAGTCCATCGCCAAGGACGTCCAGGAGGGCGTAGAGGCGCAGCAGCGGGAGTTCCTGCTGCGCCGGCAGCTGGACGCGGTCCGCAAGGAACTGCGCGAGCTGAACGGCGAGAACTCCAAGGACCCGGGCGAGGAGTCCGACGACTACCGCGCCCGCGTGGAGGCCGCCGACCTGCCGGAGAAGGTCCGCGAGGCGGCCCTGAAGGAGGTCGACAAGCTGGAGCGGGCCAGCGACCAGAGCCCGGAGGGCAGCTGGATCAGGACCTGGCTCGACACCGTCCTGGAACTCCCCTGGAGCGAGCGGACCGAGGACGCCTACGACATCGCGGGCGCCCGGGAGGTCCTGGACGCCGACCACGCGGGCCTGGAGGACGTCAAGGAGCGGATCACCGAGTACCTGGCCGTGCGCAAGCGGCGCGCCGAGCGGGGGCTCGGGCTCGTCGGCGGGCCGTCGAAGGGGGCGTCGCGCGGCGGTTCCGGCGAGGGCGGCGGCGGGCGACGGGCGGGCGGCGCGGTGCTGGCGCTGGTCGGGCCGCCGGGCGTCGGAAAGACCTCGCTCGGGGAATCCGTGGCGCGGGCCATGGGGCGGAAGTTCGTCCGGGTCGCCCTCGGCGGCGTCCGGGACGAGGCGGAGATCCGCGGCCACCGGCGGACGTACGTCGGGGCGCTCCCCGGCCGGATCGTGCGGGCCGTCAAGGAGGCCGGCTCGATGAACCCGGTCGTCCTCCTCGACGAGATCGACAAGGTGGGCTCCGACTACCGGGGCGACCCGGCCGCCGCCCTCCTGGAAGTGCTGGACCCCGCGCAGAACCACACCTTCCGGGACCACTACCTGGAGGTCGAACTGGACCTCTCCGACGTGGTGTTCCTGGCCACCGCCAACGTCCTGGAGGCGATCCCCGAGCCGCTGCTGGACCGGATGGAACTGGTCCGGCTGGACGGCTACACCGAGGACGAGAAGGTCGTCATCGCCCGGGACCACCTGGTGCCGCGCCAGTTGGAGCGGGCCGGACTGGAGCCCGGCGAGGTGAGCGTGGCCGACGCCGCGCTGCGCAGGCTGGCCGGCGAGTACACCCGCGAGGCGGGCGTGCGGAACCTGGAGCGCTCGCTCGCCCGGTTGCTGCGCAAGGTGGCCGCCCGGCACGAACTGGGTGAGCAGGAGCTGCCGTTCGCCGTCGGGGTGGACGAGCTGCGCCCGCTGCTCGGGCGCCCGCACCACACCCCGGAGTCGGCCCAGGACCCGGCCGAGCGGCGGACCGCGGTGCCCGGTGTGGTCACCGGTCTGGCGGTCACCGGCGCCGGCGGCGACGTGCTCTACGTCGAGGCGTCGCTGGCCGATCCGGAGACCGGTGCCTCCGGCCTGACGCTGACCGGTCAGCTGGGCGACGTGATGAAGGAGTCGGCGCACATCGCGCTGTCCTTCCTGCGCTCGCACGGCGCCGAACTGGAGCTCCCGGTGGGCGACCTGAAGGAGCGCGGGGTCCATCTGCACGTCCCGGCCGGCGCCGTCCCCAAGGACGGCCCCAGCGCGGGCATCACGATGACCACCGCGCTGGCCTCGCTGCTGTCGGGCCGGCAGGTCCGTCCGGACGTGGCGATGACCGGTGAGGTCTCGCTCACCGGGCGGGTGCTGCCGATCGGCGGCGTCAAGCAGAAGCTGTTGGCGGCGCACCGGGCCGGCATCACCACCGTGATCATCCCCAAGCGCAACGAACCGGACCTGGACGACGTCCCGGCCGAGGTCCTCGAAGCGCTAGAGGTGCACCCGGTCGCGGACGTCCGGCAGGTGCTGGAACTGGCCCTGACGCCGGCCGCGAACGGCCGGCGGCCGGAGGTCCCGGTCGCGGCGTAGCGCACGGTCGGTGACGTCCGGCACGGGCCGGCCCGCCCCTCGCCAGGGGGACGGGCCGGCCCGCCGCGCGTCAGCCGTCGGCCAGCGCCTGGAGCCGGTCGTAGGCCCCGTTGAACTTGTTGTGGTCACCGACCGTCGGGCCGGTCGAGGTGTACTGCCAGATGGTGTGGAAGCCCCAGCCGGCCGGGAGTTCGCCGGCCGAGGAGCCGTAGCGGGGGATCCACAGCGGGTTGATGCTGCCGAAGGCGTCGGAGTTGCCGGTGCACTGCTTCCACCAGCCGGTGGAGGTGTAGACGACCGCGTCCCGGCCGGTGCGCGCCTTGTAGGTGGCGAACCAGTCCTTCATCCAGTTCACCAGCCCGGCCGCGCTCAGCCCGTAACAGGTGGCGCCGTAGGGGTTGTACTCCATGTCCAGCGCGCCGGGCAGTGTCCTGCCGTCCTTGGACCAGCCGCCGCCGTGGTCGACGAAGTAGTTGGCCTGGGCGGCGCCGCTGGAGGTGTCGGGCGTGGCGAAGTGGTACGCGCCGCGGATCATGCCGCTGTTGTAGGAGCCGTTGTACTGCTGCGCGAAGTAGGGATTGGTGTAGCTGGTGGACTCGGTGGCCTTGACGTAGGCGAACTTCACGCCGCTGTTCCACAGCGTCGACCAGGCGACGTTGCCGTTGTGGCTGCTGACGTCCACGCCCTCGACGGTCGCGGCCAGCGAGGGCGACGGGAGGGCACCGCCCTTGGTGCCCTCGTGCCTGGCGATCTGGGAGCCGGCCCAGTCCAATTCGGGGTGGCGGGGTTCGGGTGCGCGCGCGGTGGCGGCGGCACCGGCCGTGCCGGGCAGGCCGACGAGGAGGGAGACGGTCGCGAGGAGGGTCCCGGCCACGGTCGCGCGGGAGCGCACGGAGCGGTGGGGGGAGCCGGATCTGAGCACGGGCATTTACGTGCCTCCGTAGATCTCGGTGGATCTCGATGCGGTGACTCCGAGAAGGAAGTGACCTCTGAGGGGGGAGGTACCGGCACCACATTTGGTGTGGTCATGCCAGAAATGACGATACGCGCGTAGAACCCCGTGGCAAAAGGGGGCCGCGGGCTGCCGTTGGTCTACTCCTGCGAAATACTGGCCCAACTGCGGTTCCACCCACCCGGGACAGAAAATTTCAGCCGGACGGAAACGCGGGGCGAACACGACGGGGGATTTGTTGGACGAGCGGGACAACGCGGGAAAGGGTGCTGACGTGCACGAGACCGGAGCCGGCGGTACCACGGCGGACGGCGAGCCGATGGGTGTGGACCCCGCATTCCTGTCCCTGGAACGGGAATTGGCGGTGTTTCTGCGCCGCGCCCGCGCCTCCTCCGGCGAGCTCTCCCGCGAGGTCCACCCCGACCTCGAACCGGCCGCCTACGGCCTGCTGGTGCGGCTCGCCGACGCCGGCGCCCAGCGCGCCACCGACCTCGCCGCCTTCTTCGGCGTCGGCAAGGCGACCATAAGCCGCCAACTGCACGCCCTGGAACGGCTCGGGCTGGTCGCCCGCGCACCCGACCCGGCCGACGGCCGCGCGGTCCTGGTGCGGATCACCGACGAGGGCCGGGACCGCTTCAACCGCGTCCGCACCGCCCGCCGCGCCCGCTACGCCCGCCGCCTCGCCTCCTGGGACCGTGCCGAGGTCGCCGAACTCGCCCGTCTCCTGCACCGACTGAACGCGGAGCAGGAGGGCGAGCACGAGGGCGAACCGGCGGGTGAGCGCGAGGGGCAGGAAGGCTAGGGCATTCCCCGGCCCTGTTGTCACGGCGCGACGTGGATCACCGCCGCGTCGTCCCGGGTCTTCCCCCGTGGGTGCGCGGTGCCCTCCGGGTCCGCCGCCTCCAGTTCCCGCACCCGGTCGATCAGCGCCTGCGGCCCGGCCTCGGCGACCAGCGCCGCGCACTGGGCCCAGGAGCCCGCGCGGAAGACCTCCACCCAGCGGCCCGCGCCGTCGCTGAGCGCCGTCAGCGAGCGGAGCCCGGCGCGCGGGGTGGCGCCGGTCAGCGCGCGGGCGGCCACCGACGGATCGGCGGCGGCGGTGAAGAAACCGCCCTCGGCGTTGCGCAGCGCCTCCACCGCACGGACGTACTCCCGGGCCGCGGCGGCGCGTTCGGCGGATCCGCGGGGCAGCGCCCGGACCGCCGCGCGCCGCGCGCGGACCGCGGGCGGGAGGCCGTCGAGCCGGGTGTCCCGCACGGGATGCACCGAGCCGTCCGCCTTCTCCAGGAGCAGTACGGAATCGGACAACACCAGGTGCTCCACGGTCTCCCGGGACCAGCGCGCGGCGACCACCGTCGCCTGCGGCGTACGAGGGTGAGAAAGGTCACAGGTGTCGCGGTGTGCCGCGGCCGTTCTGGTCACGGCCGCGGCGAGCGCCTCAGTCAACGTCATATCGCGGCGTGAAACCGACAGTTCGAGCATTGCGCCCCCGAGTCGCGCGGTGAACCACGGCACGGAATGGACACAGCCGCAGTCCCCCTCCGGAGGGGTCACCCCGTCCAGCAGCACCAGGGCGCCGCCGTCGCCGGAGGCCGGCAGGGCGACCGACGCGTAGTCCTCGTTGGGGCGTTGGGGATCGCCCGGGTCGGTGGCGAGTGCGATGCGCATACCGGAAAGTCTGCCGGAGGTGGCCGAAAAGGCCCGGTGACCGGCCGTCGCATCGGAAGGTGGGGAGATAGTGGCCCCCATGTGCGCGAGGCGCCCGGTGCCGGCTGCGGGCGGGCATCCTTCCAGGACCGGCACGCATCTCCAAACCCGTCGGGGGGTTGCGCAAGGTTGCGGCCGAAACTGATGCCGCATGGAAGTTGATGCCCAAACTCCGATTGCTGTTCACTCGTTCAGGTGGCCGGGCATGTGTTGCCGAGCCACTGCGCGGCGCCGGTGGAATGGTCGATTCCCGGAGTAACCGGGGTGGTCAGGACGTTCGTCGCGACGCGCAGAGCCGGGCTGTTCCCCTTTCGCGGAATTGTGCGCTGCCGCGGTCTTCGCGCAGATCCGCCCCGCGAGCGGTGAGCGAGCCGGATCCGCGACGCCGACACGGCGTGGGCAGGCGAGATTAGGAATGCGAGCAGCGGTGCGGAAGAAGCGGCTTCGGGGCGGCGCAGGGAAGCCGGGGTCACCGGCCGGATCGGTCTCGGTACCGGGCACGGCACCCGGTGCGGGATCGGGCACGACGGGCGACGACGCGACCGGCTCGGGACGGCGTCCCGCGCGGGTCCGCAACCGGCTCATGGGGGCCGTGGCCGTGGTCGCCGTGGCCGTCCTGGGAGCCGGCGCCCCCGCCGTGCTGACCGCCGCCGACAACGCCGGTGGCAGTCAGCACCTCGTCGACCTGGCCGGGCTGAACGCGCACGCCGTCACCCTCGCGCACACCCTCGCCGACGAGCGCGACGCGATGACCGCGTACGTCGCCGCCGGCCGCACCGGCCGCAACGTCACCCAGGCCCCCACCGACTCCCAGCGCGCCCAGGTGGACCGGCAGATCGACGAACTGCGCGGCCAGGCCCAGGGCGTGGCCGGGGACACCGCCGCGTTCGCCGCCGCCGACAAGCTCCTCAAGCAGCTCCCCGAGACCCGCCAGAAGGCGCTGGCCGGGCCCGCCACCGCCGAGCAGGTCTACGACGAATACAGCGCGGCCGTCGCGGCACTCGGCACGATCAGTGACGACATCGCCCGCGGCCTGCCCGCCCGGGCCGACGGCGGGGCCGCCGACACCCTGGCGCTGCCCGCCCTCGGCCGGGCCGCCGACCAGGCCGCCGGCACCCGCGCGCTGCTGCTCGCCGGGCTCAAGGCGGGCGGCGCCCAGCCCCGGCTGACCGCCGCCGCACAGGTCGCCCACATCCGCGAGCAGGGCGCCCTCGGCGACTTCAACCAGGCCGCGAGCCAGGACGCCAGGGACCGCTTCCAGCGCACCGTCAACGGCACCGACGTCGACACCGCCGAGCGCTACCTGACCAAGCTGACCGACCAGCCGTTCCTGGACGCCACGGACCTGGCCCTCAGCCGGCGCCGGGTACAGGCCGCCCTGACCGCCCGGGTCGGCCTGATGCGGGGCGTCGAATCGGCCATCGCCACCGCCGAGATCCAGCGCCTGGGCCAACTGCGCGACGACGACGTGACGGACCTGGAGATCGCCGTCGGCCTGGAGGGGCTCTGCCTCCTGGTGGCCGTCGGCACCGGCATCTGGGCCGCCCGCACGATGACCCAGCCGCTGGCCGCGCTGCGGATCGGCGCCAAGCGGCTGGCGGCCGACCCCGGCCACGAGGAGCCCATCGGCTACAAGGGCCGCAACGACGAGTACGCCGCCGCCGTCCGCTCCGTCAACGCGCTGCACGCCCAGGTCGCCGAGGCCGCCCGGCGCGGCGCCGAGCTGGAGGGCGAGCGCAAGCGGTTGGTCGGCGGCCGGCAGCGGCTGGTCGCCGAGCGGGAGGTCCTCCAGGAACAGGCCGAGGCGCTCAAGGAGGAGGTCGCCGAACTCCACGAGCGGCTGGCGGTGCTGCGCACCGGCGTCCACGGCCGGTTCGTCAACCTCTCGCTGCGCACCCTCGGACTGGTCGAGCGCCAGCTCGCGGTCATCGAGTCCCTGGAGGAGAGCGAGTCCGACCCGGAGCGGCTGGACACCCTCTTCAAGCTGGACCACTTCGCCGCGCGGATGCGCCGCAACAGCGAGAACCTGCTCGTCCTGGCCGGCGCCGAACAGCACGGCAGCAGCCACTCCGGGCCGGTGCCGCTGCTGGACATGCTGCGCGCCGCGGTCAGCGAGATCGAGCGGTACGAGCGGGTGCGCATCACCTCGCTGCCGCCGCACGCCCAGGTCGCCGGGTTCGCCGCCGACGACATCAGCCACCTGGTCGCCGAACTCCTGGAGAACGCCACCGCGTTCTCCCCGCCGGAAGCCCATGTCGAGCTGTCCGGCTGGCTGCTGGAGAGCGGCGAGCTGATGCTCTCGGTCGAGGACGAGGGCATCGGAATGACCGCGGACCGGCTGACCGAGGTCAACGAGCGGCTCTCGGACGCGGAGGCCGCCTCGACCTCCGAGAGCGTGGACGAGGCGCTGGGCCTGGGCCTGTACGTGGTGGTGCGGCTGGCCGCCCGGCACGGCGTGCGGGTCCAGTTGCGCGACCGGAAGCAGGGCGGTGTCACCGCCGTCGTCGTGCTCCCCGGCTCGATCCTGCCCAACCGCCCGGGGCCGGCGCCGTCCGCCCCCGCGGCGGGCATCGGCGGGCCGTCCGCGCCGACCCTCCCGGGCTCGATCGCGGAGGCCAACTCCAACACCCTCCAGACGCGGATGAGCCGGCCCGAGCCGACGGCACCGCCGGCGGTCGAGGAACCCGCCCCGGCGGAGCCCGCCCCGTCGGCGGAGGCAACGGCCGCGGAGGCAACGGTCGCGGACGCACCGGTCGCGGACGCCCCGGTCGCCCAGGAGGCGCCGGAGCCCGCCCCGCAGCAGCCGCCGGCCGGCCGGCGCGGGCTCGCCGACGACCCGTTCGTCGCCGCGGCCGAACGCGCCATCGACGCGGCGGGGCTCGGCGCCCAGCCGCCGGCGGAAGCACCGGCACCGGCCGGGCGGCCGGCGGTACCGGCCCAGTCCCAGGGCCCGGCGGAGCCGCCCGCGGCGCAGGAGCCCCCGTTCACCGGAGCGGCGGACGCCGAGCGCCCCGCCGCCGCGCCCGAACCGAGCCCGTACGGCCCGCAGTCGCCCGGCCCGTACGCCACGGCGGGCGCCGCCGCCGGCACCACCGGCGAACACACCCGTCCCGGGGAGACCACGCCGTCGGCCGACGGCGCCCCGGCCGTCCCGGCGCCCGGGAAGGGACGGCACCCCGCCGCGGCGCCCGCCAGCGCCGACCCGTACGCCATAGGGCCGGACGAGCACAGTCGCCCGGCGCCGGCCGGGGAGACCGACGGGGCACCGGAACCGGGCGCGGACCCGGACCCGGCGCCCCAGGGGGAAGTGCCCCCGGCGGAGTCACCCGCCGGGCCCGCGCCGCGGCGCCGGACGAGCACCGGGCTGCCCAAGCGCGTCCCGAAGAACGTGGCGCAGAAGAAGGCGCCCGCCGCACCCCGCAAGACCGGGACCGCCCACGCCGAGGCACTGCGCCGTCGGCTCGGCGGATTCCAGCAGGGTGCGCGGGACGGCCGCCGCGATGTCGCGGCCGAGATCGCGGACAGCACCGCGGAGCAGACCATCCCACAGACCGACACCGACGGAGCGGGGGCCCCGGGACAAAGCCATACCGGCGAGGAGGCACGCGATTGAAGGCGCAAGCGCCCACGGCTCAGGGAAAAGGACCGAGCCCCCAGGCACGTAACCTGCACTGGCTGCTGAGCGATCTGGTCGACGAGGTGCCCGGCATCCACTCGGTCGCGGTGGTCTCCTCCGACGGTCTGCTGCTGCTGTCCTCCGACCCCGAGCGGGTGGAGAACGCCGCGGCGCACACCGCCGACGGCGGCCCACGGGGCTCCAGCGCCGACCTCGCCACCATCGTGTCCGGCCTCGGCAGCCTCACCAACGGCGCCGCGAAGCTGATGGACGGCGGCGCGGTCAAGCAGACGATGGTCGCGATGGACGAGGGCAGCCTGTTCGTCATGTCGATCAGCGACGGCTCACTGCTCGGCGTGCACGCCACCCCGGACTGCGACATGAGCGTCATCGCCTACCACATGGCGCTCTTCGTCGGCCGGGCCGGCCACGTCCTGACCCCGGAACTGCGCACCGAACTCCGCAAGTCGATGGAGAACGCCCAGTGAGTAGTACTCCCAAACTCCCCGTACGCGGCGCAGACCTCCCCCGAGCTCTCGGCTCCGCTCGACCAGGGGGGACCCCCAAGCCCGCGCGGGTCCGGCCGTACTCGCTCACCGGCGGGCGGACGCGCTTCGGCCACGTGCTGCTCGTCGAGACGTTCGTGGCCGCGCTGGAGGCCCCCGAGGAGCGGCGGGAGCTCACCGCCTCGTCCGGGCCCGGCTGGCTGGACCGCGTGATGCCGGAGATGCGCGCGATCGTCGAGCTGTGCCGCCGGATGCGCTCGGTCGCGGAGATCTCCGCACTGCTCAAGATGCCGCTGGGAGTCGTCCGCGTCCTCCTCAGCGATCTCGCCGACCAGGGAAAGATTCGCGTCTACGGCACCGGGCACGGCACCGGCCGGCCCGAACGCGCGCTGCTCGAAAGGGTGCTGAGTGGACTTCACAGGCTCTGACACGATAACGGCCGGGACAGGGCCGGCCGCCGCCGACGATGCGGGGCTGCAGAGCTGGCAGATGGATCGGACGCAGGCACCGGTCGCCACCAAGATCGTGGTGGCGGGCGGCTTCGGCGTCGGCAAGACCACCTTCGTCGGATCGGTCTCGGAGATCACTCCGCTGCAGACCGAAGCGGTGATGACCGAGGCCAGCGAGGCGACCGACGACCTGTCGGCGACGCCGGACAAGACCACGACCACGGTCGCCATGGACTTCGGCCGGATCACCCTCGACCAGGAACTGGTGCTGTACCTCTTCGGCACACCGGGCCAGCAGCGCTTCTGGTTCATGTGGGACGACCTGGTGCGCGGCGCGATCGGCGCGATCGTGATGGCCGACACCCGGCGGCTGGAGGACTGCTTCCCGGCGCTGGACTACTTCGAGAGCTGCGGGCTGCCGTACGTCGTCGCGGTCAACCACTTCGAGGGGACCGAGCGGTACGAGGTGGACGACGTCCGGGACGCGCTGACCGTGCCGCCGGAGGTGCCGGTCGTGGTGATGGACGCGCGGCGCCGGCCCACCGTCATCCAGGCCCTGCTCGCGCTGGTCGGCCACGCGCTGGACGTCACGCCCGAATAGCCCGCCACCCCCCAGCCTTCCCCCCGAACAGCAGGAACAGAGAAGAGCCCCGCCATGCGGAAGATACTCATCGTCGGAGCCGGCCAGTCCGGTCTCCAGCTCGCCCTCGGCCTCCAGTCCCAGGGCTACGAGGTCACCCTGATGTCCAACCGCACCGCCGACGAGATCCGCTCCGGCCGGGTCATGTCGACGCAGTGCATGTTCCACACCGCCCTCCAGCACGAGCGCGACCTGGCGCTCAACTTCTGGGAGAGCCAGGCCCCGCGCATCGAGGGTCTGGGCGTCTCGGTCGCCGCGCCCGGCAGCCACGCCGCGCCCGGCGGCACCCAGCGCGCCATCGACTGGGTCGGCAAGCTCGACGGCCACGCCCAGTCCGTCGACCAGCGCCTGAAGATGGCCGGCTGGATGGAGACCTTCGCCCAGCGCGGCGGCCAGGTCGTCATCCACGGCGCGGCCGTCTCCGACCTGGACTTCTTCGCTCAGCGCTACGACCTGACGCTGGTCTCGGCCGGCAAGGGCGAGCTGGTGTCGATGTTCGGCCGGGACGCCGCCCGTTCGCCGTACGACGCCCCGCAGCGCGCGCTGGCCGTCGCCTACGTCCACGGCATGGGCCCGCGCCCGGAGCACCCGGAGTTCGACGCGGTGCGCTGCAATGTCGTCCCCGGCGTCGGCGAGCTGTTCGTGATGCCGACCCTGACCGTCACCGGCCGCGCCGACATCCTCTTCTGGGAGGGCCTGCCCGGCGGCCCGGTGGACGTCTTCCAGGGCGTGCGGGACCCCCAGGAGCACCTGGCCCTCACGCTGGACCTGATGAAGACGTTCCTGCCGTGGGAGTACGAGCGCAGCGCCGACGTCGAACTGACCGACGCCAACGGCACGCTGGCCGGCCGCTACGCCCCCACCGTCCGCAAGCCGATCGGCCGGCTGCCCTCCGGCGGCCTGGTCCTGGGCGTCGCGGACGTGGTGGTGGCCAACGACCCGATCACCGGCCAGGGCGCCAACTCGGCCGCCAAGTGCGCCGCGTCCTACCTCGCGTCCATCGTCGAGCGGGGCGAGCGGCCGTTCGACGCGGCGTGGATGCAGGCCACCTTCGACCGCTACTGGCAGACCGCCCGGCACGTCACCAAGTGGACCAACGCGATGCTGGCCCCGCCGCCGGAGCACGTCCTCAACCTGTTCGGCGCCGCCGGCCAGCTCCAGCCGATCGCCGACCGGTTCGCCAACGGCTTCGACGACCCGTCCGACTTCGAGCACTTCTTCTTCGAGCCGGAGAAGGCCGACGCCTACGTGGCGTCGCTCACCGGCTGATCCCGGTACGGCCCGGCGGGCCGGCGGACCGTGCGGCGGTCCACCGGCCCGCTTCCGGCGTCACTGCCGCCGGCGTCCCTTCCGTCAACGCCGCTTCCGCCAGGGCCACTTGGGCCCGGCGGCGGGGCGGCCCTCGGGGTCGTAGGCGTACCGCCAGCCGCGCGGCAGCCCCAGTCGGCCCGGCGGCCCGGGGACCCGGCGGTACAGGTGCACCTCCGGCGGCCGGCCGTCGTCGCGGGGCACCGGGATCTCGTAGGTCTTCGGGGGCAGTCCGGTGGGGCCGACCAGGACGGGAAGGACCCGGCCGTCCAGGGGACCGCCGACGAAGGGGATGTTCTCGCTGCGCACCGACCCAGTCTCACAGCAGGTGGGCGGCCTCGCTCACCACGGGTAGGATCCGGCGCGCCAGCTCGCCGGCCGGGCCGTCGGGCGCCTCGCCCTTCAGCGCCGCCCGCATCACCCGGGCGGTCTGCGGGTCCCGGGCCGCGGTGGCGGTCAGCAGCGCGACGAAGTGGTCCACCAGCCAGTCCCGCAGCTCGTCGAGGGTGGGCCGCTTCTCCTCGTCGAGCCAGATCAGCGAGGCGGCCTCGACCGCGGTGATCCACATCCGGACGGTGGTCCGCAGTCGCGGGCTCGGTTCCGGCTCGCCCAGGTGGCGCAGGATCTGCTCGGCGGCGGCGCGCCGGACCTCGTCCACGATCGCGGTCGTCCGGGACGTCTCCACCACGCTGCCGCCCTGGAGCAGCGCGCTGAACCCGGCGTCGTGCTGGTCGACGAAGGTCAGGTAGCGGTCCAGGGCGTGGCCCAGCCGCTGGGTGAGCGGGCCGCTCTCCGGCTCGGCGAAGCACTGCTCCAGCTCGTCGGCGGCGCTGCGCAGCGCCGCCTCGTACAACTGCTGCTTGCCGCCGGGGAAGTAGCGGTAGACGAGCGGCCGCGAGACCTCGGCGGCGGTCGCGACGTCGTCCAACGAGACGTCCTCCGGAGCGCGCTGGGCGAACAGGCCCAGCGCCGCGGCCAGCAACTGGCTGCGGCGCTGCTCGACGCTCAGCCTGCGGTAGGCGGGCCTGGGTACTGCTGGGGCGGTGCCGCTGCCGTTCATGAACAGCAGCGTAACCGCCGGGGTTTCCCCGTCGTACAGGTGCTCGGGGTGGCGGTGCCCGTGGACGGGGCGTTCAGGCCAGCAACCCCGAGGACCGCCACAGGCGGCGGCCCACGCCGCGCAGCACCCCGATGTCGTCGAGGAAGTCGGTCAGCCGCTTGGCGCCGTTCTGCATGACCTCGCGCCGGTGGGGGCTGGCCTTCACCTGCGCCATGGCCGCCCGCTTGTCCAGACCGACGTTGGCGTAGACCTCGGGGTTGATGAAGGCGATGGCGAAGACCCGGGCGAATTCGCCCGAAGTGACCCGGGTGAACTCCTGCGACCACTTCGGCGCGGTCACCATCTGCCGCCGCAGCTCCTCGCGCGCGTACCGCACGTGCCGGGCCTCCTCCACCACGTGGATCCGGGTGACGCCCCGGACCAGCGGCTGCACCCGCTCGTCAGGGAAGGTCAGCCGCTGCATCCAGTCCAGGACCTCCTCGCCGAGCAGGGTCGCGGTGAACGAACCGGGGGTGGTGGAGATCGTCTTGAAGAGGCGGCCGAGGTTCTGGTGTACCCGGGCGACCGGGTACCAGGGCGTGTCCCCGCGGGAGATCAGCCGCGCGAACATCTTCGAGTGCCGGCACTCGTCCTCGATCTCGGTGAGCGCGTACCGGACGTGTGCGCTGGTCGCCGGCTTGTCGTAGATGTGCCGGACGAGCAGCTGCATGAGGATGATCTCGAACCAGATGCCGAGCGAGGCCAGCGCCGCCGCCTCGTGCCGGGAGAGCAGGATCCGCTGCTCCTCGCTCATCCGCCGCCACATCGGGGTGTCGTACAGCGAGACCAGCTCCGGCGGCCAGAACCACTTGCCCTCCTCGAAGGGCGCGTCCCAGTCGAGTTCGCTGTCGGGGTCGAAGGAGTGCTTGGCGGAGGAGGCGAGCAGCCGCTCGGCGATCTGCTCCCGGTCCTTGAGCAACCCGAGGGCGTCTCGCAGGACGTCGATATCCGCCTCGGTCATTGCGGTGGGCGCGCTCGTCATGGCTCTGGCTACACCTCACAGTCGGAGTTACCCGCGGTCACATGCGGCTGCCTCTTATGAGACTGCCTGTCAGCAAGCGCGTCAATCCCTCGCGCACGACTTATTGACCCGCCGGTAAGAAGCGTGTGACTCTGCCAACGGCCCGTTCGCGACGAGGCGTTCGGCGGGCGGAGGAGGCGAGGCGCCGTGTCGATCCGAGAGCTCTACGTCCAGGACCCCGGGGATTCCCTGTGGACCGTGCCGGCCTCCGGCGCGGCTCGCTTCACCTGGGAGTACGACGACGGGCGGGACCGTCTGCTGGCCCTCTACCAAAAGGGCAAGGACAAGCAGTGGGACGCCACCACGCGGATCGACTGGGACCTGGAGGTGGACCCCAGGGACCCGCTCGGCACCCCCGACGAGTCCCTGGCGCTGTACGGGACGAAGTACTGGGGCCGGATGACGGAGAAGGACCGCGGCGACCTCCGGCAGCACTACTCCGCCTGGCAGTTCAGCCAGTTCCTGCACGGCGAGCAGGGCGCGATGGTGTGCGCCGCGCGGATCGTGGAATCCGTCCCCGACCTCGACGCCAAGTTCTACTCGGCCACCCAGACCATGGACGAGGCCCGGCACGCGGAGATCTACGGCCGCTTCCTCAAGGACAAGATCGGGATGCTCTACCCGGTCAACGACAACCTCAAGGCGCTGCTCGACGACACCCTCGCCGACTCCCGCTGGGACATGCCCTACCTCGGCATGCAGGTGCTCATCGAGGGCCTGGCGCTGGCCGCGTTCGGCATGATCCGCGACACCACCACCAAGCCGCTGCCCAAGCAGATACTCGCCTACGTCATGCAGGACGAGGCCCGCCACGTCGCCTTCGGCCGGATGGCGCTGCGCGACTACTACCGGCAGCTCACCGACGCCGAACTCCGCGAGCGCGAGGAGTTCGTCATCGAGGGCTGCTACCTGATGCGCGACCGGCTGCGCGGCACGGAGGTCCTGGAGAACTACGGCATCCCGGTCGAGGAGGCCGCCGAGTTCACCGAGCGCTCGGAGTTCCTCCAGCTTTTCCGGAAGCTGCTGTTCAGCCGGATCGTCCCCTGCGTCAAGGACATCGGTCTGTGGGGCGAACGCCTCCAGCGCGCCTACGTGGACCTCGGCGTCCTCGAACTGGGCGACGCCAACCTGGATCTGCTGATGTCCCAGGACGAGGAGCTCGCCGAGCAACTGGACGCCGAGCGGTTCGCCGCCGAGGAGGCGGCCCGCACCGCCGAGGTCGCCGACACCATCGCGCGGGGTGCCGCCCACGACTGACTCCGCCCGCGCCCCACCGGCCGTACGGACCGGGGCACGGATGACAGGATCCGCCCATGGACACCGGCGACCGACGGCGCGCCGCGGTGCGCGGCAGCATCGAGGGCCTGGCGCACGGCGATGCCTTCGGCGAACGCTTCTTCGCGCCCTTCCGCCCCGAGGCGGAGGCCCGACCGCGCCGCCGCACAGGCCGCCCGGTCCGCGGAGGTCACCCACGCCCACCCCAGGGCGTCGCCGGCGCCGTGGCGGTGGCCGTCGTCGCCGCGCTCGCCGCCCGCGGCGGGCCGCTCGCCCTGCCCGAGATCGCCGCCAGGCCCCGAGCCGCCGCCCATCAGCCCGTCAGGAACCCGGCCACCCACCCGTCCAACTCCGCCGACCGCAGCTCCGGCAGCGCATGGTGCCCGACCCCCGGCACCGTCACCACCCGCGCCCCCGGCAGCGACCGCCCGGCCACCGCCGCGACCCGTCGCACGTCATGCGCCCTGCTGCGCCCGGCCAGCAGCACCAGCGCGGGCGGCGCGGCGGTCCCCAACCGCGCCACGTCCGGCCGCGGCCCGGTGACCGGCCGTCCCCGGAACTCCCGGCCGCCCACCCCCGTCAGCCGGACCGACTCCGGCGCCACCGCCGGTCCACCGCGGGCCTCCCACGCCAGGAACCGCCGTGCCGTGACCTCACCGGGCCGCACCAACAGCGGTACCGCCCGCACCAGATACGACGCCCGGAAGCCCGCGAAGCACTGCGTGGGGTCGAGCAGGGCCAGCCGTTCCACCCGATCCGGGGCGTGCACCGCGTAACTCAGCGCGATCCACCCTCCGTACGAGTGCCCCAGCAGCGCGACCCGTTCGGCCCCGAGCGCGTCCACCACCCCGTCCAGCCACGCCATCAGATCGGCCGGTCGGCGCAGCGGCCGACCGCCGGGCACGCTCAACCCGGGCCCGCCCATCAGGTCCACCGCGTACACCCGGTGCGTCCGCGCGAGGCTCGCGACCCGTGCGTACCAGACGGCGGAGGTGGTCCCACCGCCGCTCAGCAACACCAGCGGCGGCCCACCGGACGGCCCGCAGGCATTGACCCGCGTGCTGCCGAACTCCGTCTCCAGATCGAGCCGTTCGACCGGCACCGGCCAGAGCGCCATGCCCTGCCCGTACGCGGCCCGGAACTCCGACGACGTGCGTTTCGCGTTCACGGTGCGCCTCCGTGGTGAGGACGACAGCAGACGGGCGGGCCGCCAGGTACCTCGCCCGCCAGGTACCTCGCCCGCCAAGTATCTCGCTCGGCGAGACAATGCGGGATCATACGCGCCCCGGCCGGGTTAGGTTGCTGGTTCGGGATATACGGGCCGGACGTAGGAGAGGTGGGGATCCGTGGTGGTGGCGCGGGAGCGGGAACCGGAGGGTATGGACCTGGTCCATCTGCTGCGCGAGGTGACGCTTCAACTCGACCTGGCGGGTGGTGAGTTCGCCGCTCGCAACGGTCTGCACCGCACCGACCTGCGGGCCCTGATCGCCCTGCTGGACGCGGCCCGTGCCGGCGAGGAACTGACCGCCGGACGGCTCGGCGCCCGGCTCGGCCTGAACTCCGCCGGCACCACGGCGCTGGTCGACCGCCTGGAACGGCTGGGACACCTCCGCCGGGTCCGCGACACCCGCGACCGACGCCGCGTCCTGCTGGTCATCGACCCGCGCGCGGTCACCCTGGGGCAGTCGTTCTTCGGCCCGCTGATCGCGCGCACCCTCGCCCTGCTCGACAGCTTCGACCCCGGCGAACGGGCCGCCATCCGCCGCTTCCTGACCGGCGTGCGGGACGCGGCGGCCGGTACGCAGGAAACCTGACGGTGCCGAGAAAACGTCACGACACGTAGCAGGTCGACGGCACGCGGAACGACAACGTCACACGGAAGACGTCACGCGCAAGACGGCACGCACAAGACGGCACGCGCAAGAAGTCACGCAGAAGACGTCACACAGGGCGCACTACCGCCGACCGGACTGGGCCAGCCACCGCCCCTCGTGCCGGGACACCTCGATCGGCCGGCCGAAACACGCCGTCATCCGCTCGCCCGTCAGCACCTCCGCCACCGGACCGAGCGCCTGCACCCGCCCGTCGCGCAACAGCACGGCCTGCCCGACGGCCGGGGACAGCTCCTCCAGATGGTGGGTCACCGTCACCGTCGCCAGCTCTGGTCGCCCCGCGGCCAGCCGGTGCAGCGCGTCGATCAGGTCCTCCCGGGAGGGCAGGTCCAGCGCGTTGAACGGCTCGTCGAGCAGCAGCAGCGACGGATCGGCCATCAGCGCCCGGGCGATCAGGATCCGGGCCCGCTGGCCGCCCGAGCAGACGCCGTACGGCCGGTCCGCCAGCTCCTTGCAGTCCAGCTCGGCCAGCAACTCGTCGGCCCGTTCCCGGGTGGCCTGGTCGTACTTCCGCCACAGCGGCTGCACGGTGCCGGTCGCGCCGGTCAGGACCACCGTGTGCGCGGTGGCGTCCTGCGGCACCTTCTGCGCACTGGACACCAGGCCGATGGCGGCGCGCAGTTCCCGCACGTCCACCCGGCCGAGCCGGTGGCCGAGCACCTCCACGGTGCCGACGGTGGGGAACATCAGCGCGCCGATCAGCCGCAGGACGGTGGTCTTGCCCGCGCCGTTCGCGCCGAGCAGTGCCCAGTGCTCGCCCGCCCGCACGGTCCAGTCGATGTCGTCGAGGATGACCTGGTCGGTGGTGTAGCGGCGGACGCCGACGCCCGCCAGCGCGGCGATCACCCGTCCCCCTTCAGGGCGTTGCGGGTCCGCGGGCCGGGCGGTCGGGTGCGTCGGTTCCGAAGGCTGCGAGGGAGTCATCGCGGCAGATTAGCTGCGTAGGGCATCTTTCGGTGCGGCCGTCCGATGCGTGGAACCGCAGGAGAAGATTCCGGCCACCGGCCACCAGCCACCGGCCACCGGCCACGGGCCACCGGGCGTTGCCCCCGACCACCACCGCCCCCACCCCACCCGCAAACCCGAAGCCCGAGAACCGCAACCTGGAGCCCCATCCCCCGGACACACCACACGTCGTCGGCTCACCCCAGTCCCAACAGGGCCCGCACCCGGGCGTACTTGGCGGTCAGCCGCTCCCGGGTGGGTGCGTCCAGGACCGCCAGCCGCGCCGGATCGGCGTTGTGCGCCAGGTCCGCCTCCTTGACCAGCAGCGCGCCCGGCGTCGCCAGAATCCGGGCGGTGTACTCCTCGACCGGTTCCCCGGGCCGTTTGGTGACCGCCAGGACCATCGCCCTGGTCGCCTCGTCCAGCGGCGCCCCGGCCAGCCAGTCGGCGCTCACCGCGCCGTCCTCGACCGCGTCGTGCAGCCAGGCCGCGGCGATCTGCGCCTCGCTGCCGCCGCGCGCCCGCACCCCCGCCGCGACCGCCGCCAGGTGCTCGGCATACGGGCGGCCCGCCTTGTCGGTCTGCCCCTCGTGCGCGCGCCGGGCCAGCGCCTCCACCTCGGCGAGCGGGAGCCGCGAGGGCGCAGCAGGAGCCGTGCGGGGATCCGCGTCAGAAGCCATGGCGCCATTGTGACCGGACACCCATCACCCCACGCACCGACCACCTCACGCCCCCGGACACCGCCCCCGCCCCGCCTCACCGCAACCCCGCCGCCATCACCGCCCGCGCGATCGGCCCGGCGCTGCCGCCGCCGCTGATGTCCTCGCGCTCGGCCTCCGCATCCTCCACGACCACCGCCACCGCCGACAGCGGCTCATGGCTCTGTTGGTCCCGCACCCACGCGATGAACCAGGCGTACGGCGTGCCCTCGTTGCGCACGCCGTGCTGGGCCGTCCCCGTCTTGCCGCCCACGATGAACCCGTCGATCGCCGCGGTCCGCCCGCTCCCGTGCTCGACGACCTCGGCCATCATTTCCTGGAGCTGCTCGGCGGTGGCCGGGTTCATCACCTGCCGGGTGGGCCGCCGCGCTCCGGTGGCGACCATCACCCCGTGGGCGTCGGTCACCCGCTCGACGAGGTACGGCGGCGTCAGCTGGCCGTCGTTGGCCACCGCCGCCGCGACCATCGCCATCTGCATCGGGGTGGCGGCGGTGTCGTACTGCCCGATCGCGGAGAGCGCCAGCTGCGCCGGGTGCATCCTGGTGTCGAAGGTGCTCGGCGCGACGGGGGAGGGGATCCGCAGCCCCCGGTCGTTGAAGCCGAACCGCTGCGCCGCCTCGGCCATCCCGCGCTCCCCGACGCCGACGCCCAGCCGCGCGAAGACGGTGTTGCAGGAGAGCCGGAAGGCTTCCCGCAGGCCCGCGTGCTCGCAGCCCTCCGTCGGATTGCCCAGCTGGGTGCGGGTGCCCGGCAGGGTGTAGGGGTCGGGCACGTCCAGCGGCGCGTCGAGGTCCTTGACCAGGCCGCTGTCCAGCGCCGCCGCCGCGGTGACGACCTTGAAGACCGAACCGGGCGGATAGGTCTGCTGCAGCGCCCGGTTGAGCATCGGCCGGTCCGGCGCCTCGTTCAGCCGCCGCCAGGCACCGGTCACCGAACGGCCGTTCCCGGACAGCTCCCCGGGGTCGTACGACGGCGAGCTGACCAGCGCCAACACCCGCCCGGTGCGCGGCTCGACCGCCACCACCGCGCCCTTCCGGCCGGCCAGCCCGTGGTACGCGGCGCGCTGCATCGCCGGGTTGACGGTGGTCTCGACCCGGCCGCCCGGCGGCCGGCGGTGGACCAACCCGTCCCACCAGGGGAACACGACCAGCCGATCGTCGGTCCCGGCCAGGATGCCGTCCTCGGAACTCTCCAGCAGCGACGTGCCGTACTGCTGCGAGGCGAAGCCGGTGAGCGGCGCGTACAGCGGTCCGTCGGTGTAGGTGCGCTCGTAGCGCAGCCGCCCGCCGCTGTCCCGGGAGCCGGTGACCGGGTGGCCGCCGACCACGACGGCGCCCCGCGGCTGGGCGTACCGGGCGATCGCGGTCCGCCGGTTGGCCGGGTTGCCGGTGTAGCCCTCCGCCTCGAAGACCTGCACCCGCACGGCGTTGACCAGCAGCGCCGTCAGCAGCAGGAAGGAGAACGCGGCGGTGTGCCGGATGCCGCGGATCACCGCGCCGCCCCGAGGGCGTCGGGGGCGGCGCGGGCCTGCCGGGCGGGCGCGTCGGGCCACGGCCCCCGCGCCCGGTCGGTGATCCGCGCCAGCAGCGCGACGATGATCCAGTTGGTCACCACCGACGAGCCGCCCTGCGCCAGGAACGGCATCGCCATCCCGGTCAGCGGGATCAGCCCCATCACCCCGCCCGCGATCACGAACACCTGGAGGGCGGGCAGCACCGCCAGCCCGACCGCCAGCAGACTGCCGAACGGGTCGCGCAGCCCGAGCGCCGCCCGGTAGCCGCACGCCGCCAGCAGCGCGTAGAGCAGGAACAGCGCGCTCAGCCCGGCCAGTCCCAGTTCCTCGCCCAGCGTCGCCAGGATGAAGTCCGACTTGCGCGCGAACCCGATCAGCGACGAGTGCCCCTGCCCCAGCCCGGTCCCGAACGTCCCGCCCGCGGCGAACGCGAACAGCGACTGCGCCAACTGCCCCGGCCCCCGCCCCGCCGCGATCCCGGCGAACGGATGCAGCCAGTCCTGCACCCGGCCGTGCACATGCGGCTCCAGCGTGCCCACCGCCGCCGCCCCGGCCGCCGCCAGCAGCACCCCCACCGCGATCCACCCGGTCCGCCCGGTGGCCACGTACAGCAGGACCACGAACACCCCGAAGAACAGCAGCGAGGTCCCCAGGTCCCGTTCGAGGACCAGCACCCCGACGCTCACCAGCCAGATGGCGACGACCGGCCCGAGCACCTGCGCCGCCGGCAGCCGCAGTCGCCACACCGCCTTCCCGGTGTCCGCCAGCGCCTCCCGGTTGGCCGCCAGGTACGCCGCGAAGAACACCGTGATCAGCACCTTGGCGAACTCGCCCGGCTGGAGCGAGAATCCGGCCGCCCGGATCCAGATCCGCGCCCCGTTGACGGCCGGGAACAGGATCGGCGCCACCATCAGGGCCAGCGCCAGCCCCGCGCACCCGTAGGCGTACCGCTGCAACACCCGGTGGTCCCGCAGTACCGCCACCACCGCGATGAACAGCGCCACGCCCACCGTGGACCACACCAGCTGCGCGGGCGCCGCATGATCGGCCGGCGTCTCCAGGTCGAGCCGGAAAATCAGCACCAGCCCGAGCCCGTTGAGCAGCACCCCGGTCGGCAGCAGCAGCGGATCGGCGTACGGCGCCCCGAACCGCACCGCCAGGTGCGCCAGCAGCGCCAGCCCGCCCAGCCCCGCCGCGTACCGGAGCGCCCCGGCCGGCACCGCGTGCGTCCGGGCCAGCCCCACTGCCAGATAGCCGCAGAAGCTGATGAGCACGGCACCCACGAGGAGGGCCAGTTCGACCCCCCGCCTCTTGGGCCGGGGCGGCGCCGGAGGCGCGCCCGCCGCCCGCCCGTCGCCCGCCGCCTGCGCCCGCGCCTCGGCCGCATCCGCCCGGTCCGCCACATCCATCCCCGCAACGTAGCAAGCAAATCGCCGCATTTCGCCAATATCGGCCATGGTTGCCGCTCTTGCCCCCGCTCCCCCGGGGGACCCCGCGCCCGGCCGATGGAGTCCCCTAGGGGAAGAATCGGGGTCCTCACGGGGGTGGGTACGGGCCGTTCCGTGAACGAGGTCAATGGCAGTTTGTAAACTCGGTCAGAACGAAAAGCAGAAGGCCGAGCTCGTCACGCTGATACGGACGACCGATCGCACCGATCGCACCGGTCGACGCCATGGACACGCGCCATGGCGCCGCACGCGAGGGGCTGTGGCGTACGACACCAAGCACGCCGAGTAAAGGTCCCGCGCCGTTTCGGTCCACGGGGGCGGCCGAGCGCGGGTGACCGTCCCCCGCGACGAAAGGCAGTATGACCGCCATGACGACCCTCCGTTCCCGGATCTTCGCCTGGGCCGGCCGCCTCTACCTGGCGAGAACGCGGAAGAAGGGCTTCGACCTTTCCCGCATGTCCTTCCTGCCGGAATCCGTCCTGATGCCCCTGCGGCGGGACGGTCTCGACCCGGTCCCCGACCTGGCCGCCGTCCGCGAACGGGAGCCCATCAGCAAGCTCCCGGTGCCCATAGCCGCCAACGTCTGGCTGGTCACCGGCTACGACGAGGCCAAGGCGGTGCTCGGCAAGGCCGACGCCTTCAGCTCCGACTTCACCAACCTCATCGGCAAGGCCGGCGCCGGCGCCGAGCAGAACCCCGGCGGCCTGGGCTTCTCCGACCCGCCCGTGCACACCCGCCTCCGCCGGCTGCTCACCCCCGAATTCACCATGCGCCGCCTGAACAGGCTCACGCCCCGCATCCACGACATCGTCGAGGAGCGCCTGGCGGCCATGGAGAAGGCCGGCAGCAACGGCGACCCGGTGGACCTCGTCGCCGCCTTCGCCCTGCCCATCCCCTCCCTCGTCATCTGCGAGCTCCTCGGCGTCCCCTACGAGGACCGGGACGACTTCGAGCGCCTCAGTGCCGCCCGCTTCGACCTCTTCAGCGGCGCCAACGCCTCCTTCGGCGCCATATCCGAATCGCTGACCTACTTCCGCGAGGTCGTCAAGAAGCAGCGTGCCAACCCGGGTGACGGCCTGCTCGGCATGATCGTGCGGGAACACGGCGACTCGGTCACCGACGAGGAACTGGCCGGCCTCGCCGACGGCGTCCTCACCGGCGGCTTCGAGACCACCGCCAGCATGCTCGCGCTCGGCGCCCTGGTCCTCCTCCAGGACCCGGAGCACTTCGCCGCCCTCAAGGACGGCGACGAGGCCGTCGACCGCTACGTCGAAGAGCTGCTGCGCTACCTCACCGTCGTCCAGGTCGCCTTCCCCCGCTTCGCCCGCGAGGACATGGAGATCGCCGGCGTCCGGATCGCCGCCGGCGACGTCGTCCTGTGCTCCCTCAGCGGCGCCGACCGCGACGGCAAACTCGGCCCCGACATGGAACAGTTCGACCCGCACCGCGCCAAGGTCCCCTCGCACCTCGCCTTCGGCTACGGCATCCACCGTTGCGTGGGCGCCGAACTCGCCCGCATGGAACTCCGCGCCGCCTACCCCGCCCTGGTCCGCCGCTTCCCCGCCATGCGCCTCGCCGTCCCCCCGGAGGAACTCGAATTCCGCAAGCTGTCGATCGTCTACGGCATCGATTCACTGCCCGTGCGACTGGACGACTGAGGGAGGGGCGAGCGGGGGGGGCCGCTGGGCCGGCCAGTCTGAGCGGCGCGGCCCGGGCCGGCTCCCCCCATCCGGCGCAATCTGCCCGCGACGATTCGCCTCCTGACCATTCGCTTCCTGATCGCCGACGGCCAGGAGATGCTCCGGCACGGTTCATGAGCGCCGAGTAGTGGTCGGCAGCCCGATGACCTCCGATGGTCTGGAGGCGATGGCCTTGCAGGCCGGACCGAGACCGGCCTGCAAGGGAGGCAGCCAGGGTGTCCCCTCCCCACCGCGATCCGGGCCCCGAGGACCTGGTCGAGGCCGCCCGCGCCTCCGGCGTAATGTCTCCGCCGCCGGGCTGCACCACATCGCCGGTGTGCTGGCCAAGCAGTACCACCAGGAGTCGGTGCTCACCTTCCGGTACCTGCCGCGGACGGCACTGGACGCCAATGCGGTCGACATCGAGGCGCTGGGTGTCGACGCCCGGTGCCTCCACCACGCACTGGTGGCGGACCCGGTTGCCCGCGACCGGCTGGGCGGCGGCTCCGTCACCACCGGCGGCCGGCTCATCCTGCTCGTCCCGTGCGTCGACCTAGCCCTGGCACGGAAGTTCGTCGCCGGGCTCGGCATCGACTGGTCCACGGTGCGGGTGCGGTACGGGGCGGCGTAGTTCGTCAACTAGGGCGCTTCTGATGGCTCTTGCCGGGGTGGTGGATCAGTGCTCCGGCTGGGCAGTTGCGTCTTATGGTGCGGCGACATGAGCTCACGGACGCGCAGTGGCAGAAGATCGAGGCTTTACTGCCCGCCAACGGCAGGCCCGGCGGGCAATGGGCCGATCACCGCACGGTGATCAACGGGGTGCTGTTCCGGGCCCGTACCGGCGTTCCCTGGCCGGACCTTCCCGAACGATATGGCCCCTGGCAGACCGTTTATGAACGGCACCGCCGCTGGTCAGCTGACGGTACCTGGCAGCAGATCCTGACCGAGTTACAGATCGAGGCTGACGCCACCGACCCCGACGGGACCCTGGCCAAAGACGTCGAGAAGGAAAGCGTGCAGCGCCGGCGGGAGTGGGCGGTGAACATCGACTCCACGTCCTGCCGCGCACACCAGCACGCGGCCGGTGCCCGCCGCCGGCCGCCGCGGGACTTTCCGCAAAAGGGGGCGGTGCGCGTGTGGAAGACGATGGGCGTGAGGCGCTGGGGCGTTCAAGAGGCGGACTGACCAGCAAAGTCCATCTGCTGGCCGTTGACCGGGCCCGCCCGTTGACCTGGCAGATCTCTCCAGGCCAACGGGGCGACAGCCCCATGTTCATCCCCGTGCTGGAGGGCCTACGCATCCGACGGCGCGGGTCGGGTCGGCCTCGTAGCCGGCCGGATCGCGTCCGCGGTGACAAGGCGTACTCCAGCTACGACAACCGTGCTTACCTACGACGACGGGGCATCAAGGCGACCATCGCCCAGCCCGATGACCAACGGGCCAACCGCCGGCGCAAAGGCCAGGCCGGCGGACGACCTCCGGCATTCGACAAGACCCAGTACCGCCACCGCAGCGCTGTCGAGCGATGCGTCAGCAAGTGGAAGCAGCACCGCGCAGTGGCCAGCAGGTACGACAAACGTGACTACATCTTCAACGGCACCCTGACCGTTGCAGCGATCGTCATCTGGCTCCGCGACACCGTCCAAGAGCCATCAGAAGCGCCCTAGCCCAAGCCGCCCGACTCACGTCGTAGGACGGACGGCCTTGGCCAGCCCTTCGCTGTCGCGGACAAGAATGCCGCCAGGGACGTCGGGGGAGAGCAGTGGCGCTGGCGACGATGGCACCTAGTACACCGTGCGTCCGTGTGTCAGGCAGCGGCCGAGCCGGACGGCGGGCCGTCGTCCGTCAGCAGGGACGTCGCCCGGCCGGCGTCTCTGTCTGCATGCTCGGGCAGGTAGCGGCTGGCCTTGCCGTGCCACGTCACCACCAGCTCGTCCCGGGCCCTGGTGGCTGCGACGAACAGCAGGGAACGCGCCCGTTGCTCCTCTTGGCGGTACCGGGCGGGCTGGCTGAGCCGAAAACCCTCGATGCGCTGGTGTGGCACCAGTCCTTCACTGACGCCTGCCAGGAACACGCGCTGGAACTCCAGTCCCTTGAACCTGTGCAGGGTGCCAATGCGTACGGTGTCGATGTCGGGTGGGCCGTCACGGCCGATCTCACTCACCGGGATCTGGAACGGCTTGTCTGCCAGAGCGTAAGCGAGTTGGCTGGCGGCGGCCTTGTCCGGCACGCTGACGGCCATGGCCGCGTAGGGAGTGCCGTAACGCTCGTGACGCTCCTTGAGCAGGGTGGCGATGGCCCGCATCTCCGTCTCCCAGTCGGGTGCCCGCCAGTACTGGGGGGCCAGCCCGCTCAGGACGGAGCGGTAGCCGTCCAGTGTGTCCGGCCGGTCGTCGAGGTCGTCGAAGTTCTCGCCGCGCACCAGGCCCTGTGCACTGCCCAGGATCTCCCGTGTGGTGCGATAGTTCAGCGTCAGGCGGCGGGACGCTCGCCCCCGGGCGTTGATGCCGAGCCTGCCCAGCACCACCTGATGGGAGTAGATGCGCTGATGGGCGTCGCCCACCAAGAAGATGTCGTCGGGGCCGGGGGCGACCATCGCGCGTAGCATCCGCCAGTGCGAGGCGGACAGGTCCTGGGCCTCGTCCACCACGATATGACGGTAGCGGGGCTTCAGCCACATACCGCTGCCGGCCTCGCGGTGGATCAGATCGATTCCGCCGTGCTCTTCTTTGTACCGCGCCTGTTCGGCCGCCCTGGCCATGCGGCGCTCCTCGATTCGGGCGGCCTCGTCGGCGATCAGCGCGTACGTGGTGCGCCGGGGTGGCCCAGCCAGATGGGCGCGGTACGCCTCCACCAGCTCCCACACCTGACTCCGGTCGGTACGCTGCAGCACACCCCGGCCGCGGCGCTCGGCGCGGAAGTACGCGCGGGCGGTGCCGCAGTCCTGGGCGAGGATGACGTGCTTGAACTCCGAGTCGAGGAAGTCGGCGTCGTAGTCGAAGACGCCCGCCGCGGCACATACCGTATGCCAAAGGCCCATAGCCTCCTCATCGCGCAGGGGAGTGCCCAGCACAGCGGACGGGTGCTGCTCGACCACCTCGCGGGCTAGCTGGTCCACGGACCTGACGTCGACCCGGCGCAGGAGCGCGTCGCCACCGAGCTGGCGCAGGCGCTGTTTCAGGTCGGCGGCGAGGTTGGTGTTGTACGTGGTCAGCAACACGGGACGGTTCTGGCCCGGGGGCAGCTGTGCGACGAGATGCCGCACACGGTGGAGGGCCACCACGGTCTTGCCCGTGCCGGGTCCTCCGGTGACCTTCGCCGACCCCTTGAACGACATGGTGGCAAGCCGCTGTTGCTCGGGGTGGAGGAAGAGCCGCCAGGCGTCGAAACTGTCGCCAAGCGCGTCCAGGACGGCCGCGTCCTCCGTGCTGACCTGGGAGACCGGCCGACGTGCCGCCCGGGCCCAGTCATGCGGGTCGACCTCGTCCTCGGCCTCCCACTGGCTGGTGATGTGCCGGCGCACGTCGTCCGGCTTCATGCCGTCGTGCAGCGCCAGCAGCACATCACGGGTGAGCCCCGGGAGGTTGTGGCCGAGCACGGCCGCCAACTGTCGGCTGTCGGTGATCCGCCGCAGGGCCGGCAGCAGGGACGCGATGACGCCCAGCCCAATAAGGTCCTCGTCCTCGAAGCGGGCGAAGAGAGGAACGGGCAGAGGGGAGGGTGAGCCGCCCGATTCCGGGGCGGTCTCCGCCGCAGGCGGCCGACCGGTCGCCTCGACAGCAGTGGTCGCCCCCTCGCCCGCCGGGGATTCCCCTGCCCCGGCGCAGTGGCCCGGCTGGGGGCGGGCGGGCATCGCGACGACGTTGGCGCTGACCTCGCTCTGGTCCACGAGCTCGACGCCACCCGAGACCGTGTTGATCTCCACGGTCAGCCGGGCGAGTTCGTCCCGTGCGGTGGGGCCGACGCGTACGGCCAGCAGACTGAAGCGGTTCTCCTCGGTCTCCAGCAGCAGCCCCATCCGGGTGCCGTCGAGCGTGGCGAGGAACAGCCGTCCGTTGCCCCCCGCCTTGCGCAGCGGGGCCAGGCGCAGGGCGCGGTTGGACCGGTCCGCCCGAAGCCGGCGGACGAAGTCGCCCACGGCGTTCTTCGTGCCCGCGTCCAGCCGTCGGATGTCCTCGTTCGCCTGCGGTGTGACGGCGACCTGTGTCCTGACCGCGTGGCTCATCGCCGGTCCCCTCCCTCTCCGGGGGCGTTTCCGGAAACCCTCTCGGAAACTCTCCCGGAGGTGCCCCCGGAAACGCCTTCGGAAGCGCTCTGCTGCCAGTCGCGGAGCAGGGCGGCGAGCTCTTCCTCGTCCCATGCACCCGGCGCCCGGACGTGCCACCCCGCCGCCGCGCACTCCGCCACATAGGCATCGTCCGCCGCGTCCTCGGCCAGAACGACCGCGATCCTCCGGTCGGGCCAGGCCAGTTCGAGCGGCCGGGAGATGCCATCGGCGTCCCAGCCCGCCTCGGCGGCCCGCACATCGCCGCGCTCCGCGAGTGCCCGGGCGAGGGCGTCGACGGCCGGGTCGCCCACGTACGAGAGCTGACGCCGGACGAGATTCCAAGCGGCCCGCTCCAGAGCCGCGACATGCTCGGGGGCCCTGCCTGCCCCGGGCTCGGTCCGGGCAGCAGGCGTCGGCGCGGCTTCGCGCTCCGCGTACGGCGGCTCCGGTTCCGGTTCCGCCACCACCAGTCCGGTGCCGGCCAGCTCCGCGCGCAGCGCCGTCAACAGCCCGTCTGCCCGGACGGCCGTGGCCGCCAGCAGCCCCGCATCGAAGGAGTCCAGTTCGCTGCGGGCGAGCTGGAGTCCGTCCGCGCGGCCCGCCCCGGTCGGATCCAGGAACTGGAGTACGTTCCCCCAGCACAGCCACGCCTTCCAGCGCCGCCGGTGCGCGGCGCTGTCACCGGCGACGGCCTCGGCGCGGTCGTCCAGCACGGCCAGTGCACTCAGCCCCTGCGGCTTCACCCGCGGATCGCCGATCAGTACCAGGGGCAGCCCCGAGGCATCGGCCACCGGGTAGAGCTTCAGCCCCTCACCGCTGACCGGGGGACGCTCGTCGCCGCGCAGCGCCGCCTCGATCCACGGCACGGCCGCCTTCGGGGCAGCGTTGACCACCTCCTCCCGCCTCGCCAGAGGCAGCAGACCCATCACACACAGCCGGGCCAGAGCGTGCCAGCGCCGCAGGTCCGGGTCGGCCAGGAAGCCGAGCAGTGCCGGGATGGCGCCCGCGAACAGCCGGTCCATCTCGGCGGGATCCTGCCGCTGCTGGGCCCATCGCTCCCGGGCCCGGCCACCCGGCGTCTTCTCGCCCTCCACCGGGTACGGCGGCCAGGCGGCCTGCGCCGACGGCCCGGCGAGCGCCGGCGCGAGCACCCGCGCGGCCTCGTCCCCGTCCGCCGCGGCGCCCCGCCCGGCCCGGGCCCGCAACTCCTTCTCCCAGGCCATGACGTCGTCCCAGGTGATCTGCCAGACTAGGGTGCCGTCGGCACGTAGCCGGGCCCGCTTGGCAGCGTCTCCGGCGATGCGGTTCGTCTGCGCCGAGGCGTGCCAGCGGTAGCCGTCCAGATAGACCGCCACCGGCATCGGCGGCGCGCCGTCCGAGGTGGTCTCGCCCGCGACCGGCCGCAGCAGCAGATCCGGCACGGTGCCCTGCGCGTGCAGCGGCTTCTGTGCCACGACCTCCCAGCGGATCGGCGAGCCGTCCCGTCGGCGCAGCGTGATCTGCTTGCCCTGGCGGCCGGTCGGTGTCTCCTCGTGCCCTACGTCGGACTGGTTGGCGGGATCGGCGAGCCAGCGGTCGAGGCAGTCGATGAACCGCCGTTCCAGGTCGCTCTGCGCCTGCTCGGCGAACCGCCGCCGGTCCTCCGCCTCGTCCTCCTCCCGGCCCGCCCGGTCCTTGCGTACGGGCTTGACCGCCCACCGGCTGCGGCCGTCCTCGCCGAGCGTGTCGTCGAGCATCCACAGCGCCTCCCGGCGGTCCAGCAGCCGGTAGTCGCGCTCCGGTGCGTACCCGAGGAGGCACAGGTGGCAGGCGCGGCGCGAACCGTCCTCGCACGGGCAGTCCCGCAGATACGCCTGCGCCGCCGCCAGTACGGTCCGGAACTCCTCGCCGTCGCCCTCCACGAGCCGCTGGAGGTATCCCGTCCCGCCGGGCAACGAGTCGTACAGCACCAGGTAGTTGCGGCTCAGCCCGCTCTCGCGGTCCGGCTCCGTGCTCGGCGTCGACCGGATGTGCGCCGGGTCCCCGCCGTAGCGCAGCGCCAGCCCCAAGTGCAGGGCCGCCGAGAAGGACGCCAGCCGCTCCGGTACGTGCAGGGTCGCGGCGGGCAGCAGGATGCGCAACGCCTCTGTGCGGTGCTCGGTGGCGGTGATCACCCGGCGGTCCTGGGCCTGCGTGGACCGGTCCCGGCGCCGGGTCGGGCACCAGGGCCGGTGATGGGCCAACTCCGGCCGGGCGGCCAGCGATTCGGACAGCTCTTCCTGTACGGGAACGTGCCCCGGCTCCCGGTCCGTGGCGCCGCCGCACAACGGGCACAGCACGAAGGGCGTGATGGTGACCTCGGTGCCGGCGAAGTACGTGTCCGGCCGCCGACTGAGCTTTGCGGGGCCGAGGTTGAACCGCCGGATGACCGCCTCACGCACGTGGTCGACACCGAAGGTGGTGCCCGAGTGCCGCCAACTCTCCTTGATCGCCGCGGGGTCGATGTCCACCGCCGTGGCCGTGGAGTAGTGGCGCTGGGTGCGCGAGTCGTGGTCGTCGATGATCCGCGCGTCATCCCGCTTGTCCCGGGACGTGACCTTGCGCGGCACGATCACATGGTGCAGCGCGGCCCGCCCGCCGATCCCGGGCCCCGCACAGCGCGGGCATGCCGACGTGTCTGCTTCGGCGTTCTCGGTACGGACGTACCCGCACTCCCGGCAGACCCGCCAGGCGACCACGGCCGAACGCGCGCCCTCCTCGCCCTTCTTGGGGCGCGGCCCCAGATCGAATCCGTCGATCTTGTGGCGATAGCCGAGCACGTAGTACGAGTTCCCGGGCGCCAGCTCGGTGAGAGCCGACTCCCATGGCCGGTCATACGGGCGGATCTCGGTACGCCACTGCGACTTCGGCGCCTCATCCGACCCTGACCCCGCCACCGGTCCGGATCCGCCGCGGTCGCGCCGGGCCGGCTCCTTGCGGGTCAGCGCGGCCTCCAGCCGGACACCGTCCTCCACCAGGCTGTAGTTCGGCAGCAGACCCCGCTCGACCAGGAACGCCTGTGCCCCTGCCTGCGCGAACTCCTGTAGCCGCTTGGCGACCGCGGCCGCCTCACGGTCGAGGTTCCGCTTCTCCCGGGCCTCGTCGTCCACGTTCTCGTGGAGCGCCTCCGCCGCGATGTTGATCGCGGCCCGGCGGTCCACGAGCTCGGCCCGCTCAGCCTCCCAGGCGTCCTCTGCATCCCTCAGGTCCTTGGCCAGCTTGCCGGCGGCGAAGCGGCGCAGCGCCGTACGGGCATCCCGGGAGGCCCCCGAGTCCGGCACGCCTTCGATCTCGGGGAAGAGCCTCAGGAACTCCTCGACCAGCTCCATCCGGCCGGTCACCGCCTGCTCGAACCGCCGCAGCCAGCCGACCCGGCCGAACAGCGCCGTCACCCGGTCGGGCAGCGGCGTCACGCCCTCCAGCCGGCCCCGGGCAGCCAGGTCGATCAGATGCGCCACGTACTGCCGGCGCAGCAGCTCGCCCGCGGACAGGAAACAGCCCGGAGGCAGGATCCGGCCGGCGATCAGGTGGCGCGGCTCGGACAGGTGGTACAGGGCACGCGGACTGGTGTCGGCCAGCGACACCATCAGCGCGTTGCCCGTCGACCGGCCGGCCCGGCCGACCCGCTGCACGTACCCGGCGGTGCTCGGCGGCAGCGACGCGAGGATCACCGCTTCCAACTGGCCGATGTCGATACCTAGTTCCAGGGTGGGCGTACAGGAGAGCACATTCGGGTCGGTGTGCCGGACGCCCTGCCGGAAGCCCTTCTCGATCTCCTCGCGGGCCTTGCGGCTCAGCACACCGGTGTGCTCGGCGGCGACCACGCTGTACGGGTCGGCCTCCCGGTACAACCGCCGGTAGTAGTCGGCCCGGAAGTCCCGCCCGGCCCGTCCGGGAGCCTGCGCGGAAGGCACCGCCAGCTGCCCCGTGCACCCCTTGAGCGGACAGGCCAGCCCCTGCCACACCGCCACCCGCTCTGGCGGCACGGTCTGCGTCCAGCCGCACTCCGGGCAGGCCAGCGCCGCCCCTGCCGTCTGCTCGTCGCTCAGCGGCCGCACCCGGATGTGCCCGGGAGTGAGCCCGTACACGCCGTGCCCCCTGTTGTTGCCGCCGGCGTTGTTCTCGCCCGTACGGCGATAGGCGAGCGCGCCCACCTCGCCGTCCGCCAGCCGCGGCAGCAGCTCCGCGAGGTAACCGGCCGCCAGGGACCGGTCCATGTCCAGGCAGCGCGCGGCGAAGTCGGTGTACCAGCTCTCCTTGGTATCGACCCGCTCGAAGTCTGTCCGCCCCGAGCGCGCCCCGACCAGGACGAAGGCCGGCGCGTCGGAGTTCCGCCCGAAGGCCTGCATACCCTCGGGCCGCCCGGTCCAGATCGTGTAGCGGTTGCGCCCCTCGGCCTCTATGAACCCGTCCAGCCAGGTGTGCCGGATGCCGCCGCTGGTTCGTACGTGCTCCAGCAAACCCCGTACGAACCCTTCGAAGCGGCGCAGCCGTTCGGGTCCGGACGCGGGCAGGGCGCGCCGCGCCACGCCTTCGGCGCCCTCCGCGCCGCCCTTGCCTTCCTGGCTTTCCTCATCCTCCTGTGCGTCCTCCGGATCCACCGGCAACTGCCGCCGCAGGTGCTCCTCGTACAGCGCCTCTGCGACCCGGGCCGCGCGCTCGGGGTCCGGCAGGAACACCTCCGCCGCCACCGTGCGGGTGAGCTCCAGGGTCCGGCCCAAGCGCGAGTTCAGCCCGAATTCCAGCAGGGTGTTGAACGCCAGCCGCTCCCCGACCAGGTCCCAAGTCCCCTTGGGCAGGCGCTTCTTGCCGGCCAGCAGTCGCTTCACCCCCTCCACATCGTGGAGGTCCGGTGGCACGACGGAGGAGAGCAGTTTCTCCTTGTCCACCGACGCCCGCTTCACCAGCGAGGCGATCAGCTCATTGAGCGGCACGCCGTCCGCGCCGTAGTCGGGCTCCTCCGCCGAGCGCTCCGCCAACTGCTGGTGCACAAGCGCCCGCAGCGAGAACTTCCAGGCCCGCGAGGCAACGAACCCGGCCCGGTGCGCCGCGTCCTGCACGGAGTCGTTGAAGATCAGGGTCTTGCGCCGGTCGTTCCCGTCGGCGTCCTCCTTCGGCAACTCCCCACCGGTGAACAGCTGCGTGACGGCCACCGACGCAAGCGGCGCGACACCGGCACCCAGGAAGCGGATGCCCTGCGCCTGCCCGCAAGCCGGGCAGCGGTCCTGCTTCGCGTACTCGTCCCGGTCGGCGTTGTCGAACCACGTCTTGACGAACACCCCGTTCTCCGGGGCCTCGGCGATCGACCCGTCGGCGTGGAACACCTCGTCCGGGTCGATCCGGCGCAGCGCCTCGCCACTGTCCTCCAGCACCAGCACGGTCGCCTCGCGGGTCGCAGCCCGCCGCCCGCGCCGCATGCCGTGGTCCAGCGCCTGCCGCGCCTGCTTGGCCGCCTCCGCGGGAGTGGCCGCGATCATGGCTCGTACCCGCGCCTTGCCGGCGCCGCCGCTCGCGCTGAGCCGGTAGATGTCATCCGGCGCGGTCACCAGGGAGCTCGGGTTCCGCTCGGGGCTGATGGCGCTCCAGCCCGAGCGCCCGCAGTGCCGGCAGTACGCCGAGGGCAGTCGCCCGGTGCGGGCTGCGGCCCGCCGCCGCTCCTCCTGCTCGACGGACGCGACGGCGGCAGTGGCGGCCTGATCGGCGTCCGTCCAGGAGAACACCGGCCGCGGTGAGACGAACCGCAGGACGCGGGAGAGCGAGCGCACCCATAGGTGCGTCTCGACGAGCAGGAGCGGCCGTTCCTGGCCGGCGGGCGCGCCCGGGTCCCGGGCCACCGAGATCAGCGCGATGAACCGGGCCAGGGCCTCGGCAGCGTCCTGCGGGTCCTGTACCGCGGCCACCCGCCAGGAGGAGCTCGCGGGGAAGGCGGCCAGGATCTCCTCGGCGGTGAGCGGCTGATCCACATCGGCGGTCAGCAGATCGTGGGTGAGCGTGTGCGCGAGGAGCCGACGGCCCATCTCTCGGGCGTCGGAAGTGTCGCAGCCGAGCACGGCCCGGGACAGGGCGTCCAGCCCGCCGCCGTCGGCGGCAGCGGTCGGATCAGGCAGGGCGACGAGGTCGGCGGGCGCGGGCAGCGGCAGCGTGAGGTCGACGGGGCGGAGGAAGGAGTTCAGCTCTCGCCGGTCCTCCCCGACAACCGCGTCGTCGGGGAACCGCACCCCGAACACCTGGGAGGCCACATCCAGCATGGCGCGAGGCCCGGTCCCGCCACCCTGGTCCTGCCGGTCGCGCACGGGCGACTCGCCCAGCGTCGCCGAGGTGGCGACGGGGCAGATCGAGCCGAGCGGACGGCCCTCCTCAGCGGCTCCGACGACCGCCCCGAGGCGGCGCAGCAGCATGGCGACATCGGTGCCCTGCGCGCCGTCATAGGTGTGGAACTCGTCAATCACGATGTACGCGAGATCCGCGTCCACCCACAGTGGGGCGTCCTGCTGCCGCTGGAGCAGCAGGTCCAGCATCTTGTAGTTGGTGATGAGGATGTCCGGCGGATTCCGCCGGATCTCGGCCCGGTCCACCGCGACCCGCCCATACGGGGAGCCGTTCTTGGTGGAGCTCGCCTCACCAATGTAGAGCCCGGCGGTCACGTCCTGCAGCCGCTCGTCGTCGAGCAGCTTGCCGATACGGTCGGCCTGGTCCCCGGCGAGCGCGTTCATCGGGTAGAGGAGCACGGCCTTGACTCCGTGCTTGCCGGCCGCCTTCGCACGTCGGCAGTGGTCGATGACCGGGACGAGGAAGGACTCGGTCTTACCGGAGCCGGTACCGGTGGTGACGAGGGTCGGCTGGGGGGCGTGCCCGCCCTTGGTGGTCAGCCGCGTAAAGGCCTCGGCCTGATGCGCGTACGGCCAGAAACCGCTCTTCCACCAGTCGAGATGCTGCTGCCAGCCGTCCTCGGCAGCCCGGAAGGGCCGCCGGATGCGGAGGTAAGGGCCACGGAACAGCCCGTCGGCCGGGTCGGTGAGGAAGTCGGTGAGCGCGGCCTGGGTAGCGGGCTCGGCCAGCGCGAACGTGGTGGTCAGATACTCGACCGTCGTATCGCGCAATGCCTGCGCGGCGAGTGTGGGTTTCATAGCCCCCGCCGGCCCTCCCGTAGGTCCTGCACTTCACTTATCGCTTCACTCACGATCGCGACCACTCTACGTGCGGGGTCTGACAGCGGTGCCGGATTCGGCCGAAAGAGGCTGGTGGGAGGGGGCAGGGACGGTCTGCTCAGTCGGAGGAGGCGCCACCATTGGACTTGTCGGAGGGCGGTAGTACGTCAACGACGTAGGAGCCCTTGTGCGGGAGCGTCTCGATCAACCCTCGCTCCCGAAGGTCCCGCAGCGCACGCCGGATCGTCCGGTCGGCAACGCCATGCGCCTCGGCGAGCCGCGTGATGCTGGACAGGGCTCCGCCCGGCGGGATGCGTCCCGACCGGATCTCTTCCTCGATGACGCGTGCGATCCGCTGCCACTCGTACTCGGCCATGCCTTCAGCTTCGCGCGGTGCGCCAGGCTCTACATTGGCGGCCCATGGTGCGGCGATCCCTACCGTGGTATACCGTGGTGCATCGCAAAGGAGCCCCCGCAACCGTTGCAGCGGCTCGGGGGCGTGGCCACCAACCCCGTGGAGGTTGATGACAGTGGGCATTATCCATGCCTTCCTGCACTTGTTGCTGGGCGTGTTCGGGGCGACACCGGGCTGGCATTCTGCCTGCCACCCCGACTTCCGTCCGGCGGACGGAAGGGGCTGGTCCGGCCAGCGCGCCTGCACGGCGGGGGCTGTGTGGGCGGTTCGGCCCGGCAGGGGGCCGGGCCACGCGGCCCAGGTCCCCCTACGGGCTCACGGAAACGTTCAACGGAGAGGACACCGCCCTCGTCCGCCCCTACCTGGTCGAGCACGAGCGGAGTCAGGAGCGCGCCCGCCAGCGGCGGCGGCGCCTCACTCTCGTGATGGCGGCGGACTTCGGCATCGATTTGGACACCCGGAACGTGCACGCGGCGGGGATGGCCTGGTGAGCGAGCCGACCCCCAGCGCGCCGCCGCGGAAGTCCATCCGCATGTGCGTGCGCTGCAACCACATCACGGACGCGGCCATGGTCGTCTCCGAGGTGCACCAGAACTCCGGGCCCGGGTGGAACGTGTACGCGTGCCCGGAGTGTGCGCCGCACTTCCCGCCGGTGCCCGATGTGTTCGACCGGCCGCAGTGGCCTTGACCTCAACTGCGCTTGAGCTTCTAGGGTCGGCCGCATGATCTTCACTGAGAGGGAGCGCGAGTACCTCGCGGCCCAGCCCCTGGCCCGCCTGGCCACCATCGGCCCCGACGGCCATCCGCAGGTTCGCCCGGTCGGCTTCCGGCTCAACGACGACGGCACCATCGACATCGGCGGGCCCGCTATGGCCCGCAGCCAGAAGTACCGCAACGCGCAGGCCCGCCCCGATGTCTCCGTGCTGGTCGACGACCTAGCACCAGCCGATGACGAGGTCGCGGGCGGGTGGGGGCGCGGGGTCGAGGTCAGGGGCCGCGCCGAGGTCGCGACCGTCGACCTGCCACCCGTTTCACCCGACCACTTCAGCCGGGACATCATCCGCGTCCACCCGCAGAGGGTCATTACCTGGAACCTGGAGGCACGCGGCACCACCGCCCGCGACGTCGGGTGACATGGGGGCAAATCCGTTGCCTCAGCCCCGCAGGCTGGAAGCGGTCGGTGGAGAAATCGCGCAAGTTGCAGCCCGGTCAGCAGCACCAGCCGCGTCAGCGTCCCGGTGGGGAATCGTGACCGCGAGGGTGGGGAATTACGTGACGCTGATCATGCAGATCGTGGCGAATTGTTTGACCGTCGACAGGCTCACGAGCCCCGGAGCTCTGCGAAGAGCTGATGCGTCCACGCCCCGCTGGATACCGAGGCCCACCCTGGAGGACACCGTGAGCACACAACCGATTCACTCCGACCCGCAGCCGATCCCGTGCACACAGAACGCCGTCGCCGCCGCGTTGCCGCCCGCGCAGCGCATGGAGTTCTACCGCGAGATGGGCGAAGCCACCCCCGAGACGATCGGCCACGTCCTGACGAACTGGTGGCTCTTGGTCCAGGTGGCAGGCGACCCTCAGACCGCTCGCACCGCGGCCGCGGTGAAGGCGCGCACCGCGCCTGGTCGCCCTGCGTCCACGGTCATGCGAGAGCTGCGGGAGCGCGGACAGCGAGCGATGGCTCCGACCGGTACGAGGGGCCCGAAGAGGAAGATCCTCTGACCCTCTCACCCCAGGTCGAAGGGGTCCTCTTCAGCCTCGGCACCCCCGGCCGACGTGATGTCGGCCGTTTCCTCCGCCATGGTCGAGATGCGTGAGGCCCTGGAACTGGGCGTGCTGCCTCCGAGTGGCCGGCCGCTCCCGGGCATTCCCGGAGCGTTCGTCTCGCCCATGCCGCGCGGACTCGGCCTCATCGAGTTCCACGAGACCGCCACGGCCAAAGGCGAGCGCGGGTTCTACCTGGCCCGCGTGATCAGAGCCGACGACTATCCCACTGAGTTCTGAGCCCGGCTCCACCGTGACCTTGCGCCGGTCCAGCGGGGTGGCCCCAAGGGGGCTTGACGGCCGGTTGCCCTCGCTGGGCGAGTCCCACCGCCCTGCGGTCTCGGGGGTCGATCAAGGAGCCCTAGCGAGTCAGGCCGACGGCAAGTCCGCCCCGTTCCCCTGGGGGAGGTGGGGCGGACGGCCCCCGACCGCGTGGGTGCCGGGCCCTGTCTACTCGTCCGCCGAACCCGGTGGCTCCGTGTCCCCGGGCTCCCAGCCGGCAGCACGCATTCGCCGCGTGAACTCCGCGTGCGCGGCACGCATTTCCTTCACCCGGTCCGCCCGATACAGCGGCCCCTCGTACCCCTCGGGCACATTCGCTTCGAGCGGGAAGTTCTCATGCGAACTGAGCTGCTTCCAAGCGTCCTTCGGCTGCCCGTAGCCGTGCTGCTGGTGCGCCTTGGCGATCCGTCGCCCGGTCGCGTCGAACCACATGTTCTCCTCGTACTGCTGGAGCACGGGGAAGCGGGCGCGGTACATGGCGACGAGCTCATCAGCGCTTATGCCTAGCCACACGGCCACTAGGGCGTCGATCTCTACGAGTGCCGCACGCCGCTCGAACTCGCTGCGGAGAGGCGTGCTCCGACCCCATTCGGACTTGATGCCGTCGGACAAGGGAGAGAGTGTCGAAGGCCACGCAGTTCGTGCGGCCCAGATGTCCTCTTGCCATTCGGGGGGGTGCAACTCCGCCCACAGCTCGTCATATGCCTCAGTCTGGCAGTTGAGGCGAAGAGTCCGTAGCAGTAGTGGCTGAGTCAGCGGGTGGCCCAAGGTGGGAGCTGGCATTGCCGCTGCGTCAGAGACGTCCAGATGGCCGCGACCTGAAATCCTGAGTGCGTAGTCGAGCGGAAGTGAGGCGAAGAATCCTGCCAGGAGCACTGTCTGCAAGTTCGTCGCCAGCGCTGTACTGCGCACCGCATGAACATGGGTGACGCCCGGAGGCATCAAGCTGGCAAAGAGGCTGCGCTCAGTATTCGATGCGATCATCTCTCGCCACACGACGCGATAGAACTCGGAGCACGGACGGGCACTCGCTACCCTCAGAAGGGTACCCACGGCCTGCTCCCGTGCTGCCTCGATTAGGTCAGGCTCTGCCGCTTTGATATCGGATTCGGCGGCGTGGACGGCAGCCGGGCAGTGTTGTAGTTGCGCGAAGCGCTCGTGATCCAACCAGCGATCGTGGGCAGCGATGAATCGCGCACGCTGTCCCGCTGGGCGGTAGTTGGTCCGCGGAACCTCGTCATCTGCGAGGTCCTTTGCAACCCAGGGCTCCACTTGAAGCGACGTACGGGCGCCCTCGATCGGCCGTTTGGCGAAAGGCGTAGCAATGCCGAAGAAGGGCCCCTGAAGGATGACGTCTTTCCAGCTCCGTGCAGGTCCCGAGTCCCAGGTGAAGTAGCCGGCCGTCCGGTCGTTCTTCTCGTGAAAGCCAGGGCTAATGCGCGGGCCCAGCGCAGCGAGCCGGTGCGGCCATCTGGCGAGGGCGGTGATGGCAGACTTCTCGGATTCGGTGACGGGGAACAGAAGCTTGGCCTCTTCGGCGGGCGGAGGGTTTTCCTCCCCTGCCAACTTCTGCCACTCGGCCAGAGTGGCCCCATCCACTGTGATAACACGCTTGGCGTGTGGTCGAGTGTCCCAGGTCCCATCGTACTTGATCCCTGGGGTTTCCCCTGAACCGTTATGCCACACCGAGTGTGTGAGTACCAGGGGATGGAAAAGCCAGCTGATGTGTTGGAAACGGATCTCCTGCGCTGCTGCATAGATATTCACGCTGAAGTGCGTTGTGTCGCTCACCGGGGGCGCGAAGAGCAACTTGGCGTTTACGAAGTCCGCGTGCAGCCGCAAATGACGGTAGGCCGCTCGTCGGAGTGCCGCCTCCTTGGCGCCGGTGAAGTGCGTGGCAGGGTGAATCAGCCCCGCAACTCCCTGATCACCAATTGCCCGCCAAGACAACAGCATGAACGCCCGATACAAGTCAGGCTGTGTCCCCACTAGCTCGCGATAGGCGTCCACCGACGCCAAGTACCCCGACATCGCCGCCGAGTCCGCCAGCTCGCCCATGAAAGCCGACCGCGCATCCCCTCGGGCCAGCACCGCCGCCTTGCGCTCCGCCCAAGCCTCATTACTCGGCTTCTCCGCCAGTTCGAACCACGGCTCGAACTCCGCGAGAACGCCGCTCTCTTTCCACTCCTGCTTGACCCACGGCGGATTCCCCACCATCAAGTCAAACCCGCCCCCCGCAAACACATGCGCGAAGTCCAACTCCCAGTGGAAGAAGCCCCGTTCCTTCGCGATCCGCACGGCCGTCCCGTGCCACGGGAAGACGTCCCCCAGGTTCAAGGGGTCCACCCAGCCCGAGATCTCCGTCATCTTTTCGTCGAGGGACTCCTCGAACTCGTCAAGTTTCTTAAGCCCCTTGACCTTCGGGATCTCAAACAGCGAGCCGGTGTCCTTCCCCGGCTCCGCATCCACCCGGCCGACGACCGACTCCGCGAACTCGATCCACTCGTCTAGGTTCCGCAGCGCCACCTTCCGGTCGCGGCTGCCCTTGCTGAGCTTTTTGCGATCAAGGTCACCGTCGAAGTAGTCCGGCGCCGTGCCGTCCAGGAGCGAGACCTCCTCCAGCGGCCAGAACCACAGTGCGCACCACGCATCCATGACCTGCTTCAGCCGCCAGTACGGGCTGCCCTCCACCTGGAGGGCCTGACGGACGGCCTCCCGGTCCATCACCGGGGCCGATCGCTCCCCACGACCCTCCGCACCCCACACCGGAATGTCGCGGGAGATCTCCTGCTCCGACAGTTCAAGCCGCAGCTTGACCAGGCCCCACAGGTACTCCACCCGCTCGGCGAGGGCCCGCAGGCGCCCCGCCTGCCCGTAGGTACCGTCGTCTGTACTCGCGTCCACGCCGCGTCGCGCCTGGGTGGCGCGCTTGGCGGGAGCCGGTGCCGGGGCCTCGACCGGCGGCTCCGCCGAGAAGTCGAAGCCCGACTGCTCCCAGATCTCCAGGCCCAGGTCGAGCGCGCCCTGACCGGTGCGTGCCTCCCTTTTCAGGACGGTGGCCTGGGTCGTCGGAGCCTTCTCCGACGGAGACGGCGACTTCTTCTCGCCCTTCGGCGCCCGGCGGATGCCCGAACGCCACTTCTTCATCGCCTCGATGAGCTGAGGGTCGAGCCAGTCGGCCACCGCCCCGGCCACCACGCTCTGTCCGGTGCTCTTGCGTACCGACACCGAGTCGAAGACCGAGCCCCACCCCAGCGCCGGCAGCAGGAACTGGTGCACCGGCCGGTGGACGCCGGTGCCCGTCAGCTTCTCGGTCAGCGGGACCGCCTTCGGCGCCTGCTGGTCGGAGGCCTTCAGCCAGCCGCCCTTGTCCAGAGACTGACCCGGGTAGACCTTCCGCGCCGCTCCGATCAGCGAGTTGCCCCGGTGCAGGTGCAGCCCGTACCAGGGCGCCCGCATGCCCGGGTACATGGTGTTGAGCCACAGTGAGATCTCCGCCAGCTCCACCGCCGTCTTGTTGAGGTCGACGCCGTACGCGTTGTGCAAGGCGATGTATGCCTTGGCCTTCTGCAGTTCGCGTGGGTACTCCTCCGGGTCGATCTGCTCGCCCCGCTCGTGCTGCGCCAGCTTCAGATACAGCTCGGCCAGCTGGTTGACCGCCTCGTTCAGGAACGCGCCGGAGCCGAGCGCCGGTTCGCACACCCGCCAACGGAGCACCTCCGCCGCCGTGACGTCGGACTTCTCCGGCTCACGCGGGTCCACGCGGCCCTCGTCGTCCAGGCGGAAGCGGAGCGTCTGCTCGACGGTCGCCTGAGTCAGGGACTCCGGCGTGTAGTAGGAGGCGCTCGTCTGGCGGTCGCGGCCGGCCAGCCGGTACACGTACGAGCCGACCGGGTGCACCACCGAGTCCGGCTCGCCGGTCTCCGGGTTGATGCCGTCTTCCTTGACGAAGACGCTGTCGCCCGGCGCATCCGAGTACAGCCCGCTCCGCACCTGGTCGGCCGTGATCAGCCAGGACCCGCCCTCCGGGTTGCCGCCCTTGGCGACCTCGTACATCGGCTCGGTGGCGATGAAACCGGTGTACGACATCAGGCCCTCGTACACCGCGCCCAGGTGGTTGATGCTGAGGTTGGCGTAGCTGATGAACCCGCCCCGGCCCTTCCCCCGGCCTTCGACCAGCGTCAGGTGGCGAAGGACCTGGTGCAGCACCTTGTTGCGCAGGCGCAGGTCCAGGCACTTCGTCGGGGCCGGAGAACCGTCGGGGCGGACCGGCCCCGGGTAGGCGATCCGCTGCCCGACGAGCCTTATCGACTCGGGGTCGAAGAGCCGCGAGCGCAGAGCCTCGATGCGTACGCTCTCGTGGCCGTCGTCCTCGGCCAGCTCGGGCGCCTCCTCGATCGGCGCGCTCCGGTCGGTGACCGTGTTCGCCACCGGGTGGCCGGTGAACACCTTCTCGAAGAGCAGGGCCAGCGACTCGTGGAAGTGGAACCGGTCCCGGGATGCGCTGCCCAGTTTCTCCTGGACGATGAGCTCGCGCAGCCGGGCCACGCCGTACCCGGTCGCGTACGCCTCGCTCTTCACCGGCAGGATGTCGAGCTCCGGCCGGGCCTCCGCGTACAGCAGGAACAGGATCCGGTACAGGTAGCGCAGCGACTCCTCGGTCAGCAGGCGCGGCAGGTCGCCGGGCTCCTTCAGGGCGTCGGGCAGCCATTCCGGCAGGTCCTCGGGGTGGACACCGGACTCCTCGCGGGCCCGCCGCAGCACCTCGTTGGCGATGAGCTGGACGGACTTCTGGAGCCCGACCCGGAGTTCGGCGGTCACGCCCACCGAGTGGTCCCGGGACTCGGCGACCAGCTTGGCGATCTTGTCGTCCGAGCCGTCCTCGGCGGGCCGCAGGGACGAGGCCGCGAAGATCGCCGCGATCAGGTCGATTTCGTTGGCCTTCGCCCCCTTCGCCGCCTTGCGGGGCAGCGCTGTGTCCAGGTTCACCGCCAGATAGCGGCCACGGGAGAACTCCTGCCGGTCGGCGAGGATCACCACGCCGCCGAAGAGGAGCAGCGCGTAACGCGGGGCGTTCTCCGCATTCAGCACCCATGAGGCCAGCTCGCGGACGGTCGTCAGCGTCTTCGAGGCCGAGAGCCGGACCGGGGCGGGGAGGAGGTTCGCCGGACCGTCGCCCCGGGTGGCATCCAGATCCTCCGCGAAACCACCGGTCAGAACGAGGACGCCGGGCTCCGAATGGGCCACGGGCACGGCCACCGGGCCGGTCGGGGTGTGGGCGGTGAAGTGCCCCGGCCGCGGGGTGAAGTCCAGGGCCTTCAGCAGGCGTTCGTGCCACCCGGCCAGTGTGGCCCGCCATTCGCCCTCGGGCGCGGTGTCGGCTTCGGCCTCCGAGGGCGTCGGCTGGAAGGCGGGCGGTTCCATGTCCGGGCCCGTGGCCATCAGGGCGGCGGCAGCAGCTTCCTGCGCGGTGACGGCCGCCGCGTACGGCAGCGCGTTGTACTTCTCGGCGTCCGGGCCGAGCACGGCCCGTACGTCCATGTAAGGGCGGGTCAGGTCACGCAGGTTCTGCCGGGGAGTGGTCTGTCCCTGGCGCTCAAGGGCCGACCACTCCTTGAGGGGGCCGCTCGCGAGCTGCTTCGGCAGGATGTCGTCCAGGTAGAAGGACGGGAAGTACTCGCGCTCGTTGATCAGGGAGTCGAACGTCACGCCTGCTGCTCCTGCTCGCTGTTCATAGGGGTGCGGTCGAGGGGACGGGGACTCATGCGCCGGGCTCCAGCACGGCCAGGACCCGGACCATCGGGTCGCCCGAGGTCCGGAGCCGTGCGGCGGCCTCGGCCAGGCGGTCCGCCGCTTCGTCACGGGTGGAGCGGGTGAATCCAGGGAGCAGATCCTGCCGCCAGTCGCCGACCTGCTTCTCGTACACGCGCAGCGGAGCGTCGACCTCCCTGTCGGCGATCTCCCGCAGACCGTCGAGCGTCCGCCGGGTCTCGGCCACGGCCTTGGGGACCAGCGGTTGGAGGTCCTCCAGTGAGCCCGGGGCGTAATGGTCGGGCATGTCAGGGCCGATGCCGAGTTCGGCGAGCAGTTCCGGGGTGAGTTTCCGGACCCGAGGCTCCGGCTCGTCGAGGCGGTCGATCGCGAGCCAGGCGACCAAGGTCGGCCGCCCCTCGGCGTTGGACCACACGCCCTGGGTGAGGACCACGGGCGTGGGCGCGACCCGGGCATCGACCTGGAGGACCTGGGCCTGCTGACGGCCGAGCTGGACGAGCACCTTGTCGGTGATCCACTCGACCACCGGGTGGAGTTCGCCGACGTAGTGGGCGTCCGGCCAGAGCGAGGACGAATTCGAGTCCTCGCGAGCCCTCTTGAGGGAATCGGACGCATCCTCGCGGCTGAAGGTCAGTTTCATCCGGCGGGCGATGTTCTGATCGCGCAGATAGCCGGGCGGCAGCACGTCGAGCCGGTCGGCCAGGTCCTCGGGAGTGTCGAAGCTGAGGTCGGTGCCGGTGAAGGCGGTGTTGAGGCGGAACGACTCCAGTTTGGCCAGCTCGTCCAGGCCGGTGCGTACGTACAGGAGGCGGTTCCGCTCCGGGGCAGGATCGAACAGGCGCAGCTCGTCGACCGTCGGGATGTCGGAATCCTTAGTGGTCGAGGCGGGGCTGTCCTGCGCCGGTTGTGTCTCTTCCGGAGCGTTGGATCCGTAGTCATCCAGGTCTATGTCCAGGTCGAAATCGAAGTCCGCGTTGAAGCCCGCGTCGGATCCGGAGGCGTCGGCCTCCGCCTCCGCCGGGGCCGGACCGGTGCCGAACTCGCTCATTGTCCGGCGCGCGACGGGGAACTCGGCGGATAGGCCACTGCCTTCGGTCAGCGCCTCCACATCGACGGCCTGGAGGTCGGCGACCGCCTCCTCGGGCGGGGCGTCGCGGAGCAGCGCCTCCATCACCCGGCGCTCCTCCTTGCCCCAGTCGTCCTCCTTCGTGGCGGCCTCCACCGCACCCAGCACCTCGTGGACCCGCGCCTCGCGGGCGAGGACCTTTTCCGCGACGGTCCGGTCGTCCAGGGCGCCCTCGACCTCGCTCCGCAGGATCAGCGCCCGGAATTCGGGGTTCTCGCGCTGTCCGTACCGGTCGATGCGGCCGTTGCGCTGCTCGACCCGGATCAGGCTCCACGGCAGATCCCAGTGCACGAGGTGGTGGCACTGCCGGTGCAGGTTGACGCCCTCGGAGGCGCCGTCGCCGGTGAGCAGCAGCCGTACGTCGCTGCCGGCCCGCGCGAACTCGTCCACGTAGTCCATCTGGACGGTGTCGGAGACCTCGCTGTGCATCACCTTGACGGCGGCCTCACCGTCCTTGGGCTTCTTCCAGCCCAACAGCGCGGGAAGTACCGCGCCGAGCCAGTTGAGGGTCTCGCGGCGCTCGGAGAACACGACCGCGCGGGTCAGGCTGCCCGGTCCGACCTTGATCTGGCGGAGATAGCTGACGAGGGCAGCGAGCTTGGCCGTGGCCGCGGCTCCTGACACCGACGCCTGCTCGACCTCGCGCGCCAGCTCCGTGAGCCGGAGCAGCGAGGCGACCTCCGGCACCCCCGAGTGCGCCTCCGCACCGGTCAGCGGCGGATCGGTGACGTTCTTGTGCCCTTCCGGCAGGGCATGGCCCAGGCTGGCCAGCTTCTTGCGGGCCGTCACGAACAGCGCGCGGTGTGAGGACAGGAAGGACTTCAGCAGCACGTACGGGAAGAGGTGATCGGCCCCGCGGGGATCCGGATTCCTCAGCCAGTTCTCGGTCAGCTCGGCGAAAACGCGCTCCTCCAGCTCGCCTGCCGCACACGGGATCGGCTTCGACTCGCCACGAGGCGCCCACGCGCCTTCCAGCGCCTTGGCCACCTCCTTGCTCACCTTGGTACGGCGCAGCATGAGGTGGTGCAACTCGGACGCCTTCGGGTTCTGCTCGTCCTTGACGGCCATCGGGTCCAAGAGCCGGACCAGGCCGGTGAAGTCCCGCATCACACCGTTGTGCGGGGTGGCGCTCGCGAGGATCAGGGCATCGGTCTGCTTCGCGAGCAGCTCAGCCAGGATGCGGCGGTCGCTGCCGCGGTTGATCAGGTTGTGGGACTCGTCGATCACGACGGCGTCCCATTCGATGTCCTGGAGCCAGGCACCGTAGCGCTTGGCGTTCTTCAGGGTGTCCATCGAGATGATGACGCGCTTGTAGTAGGTGAACGGGTTCCGGCCGACCGGGATCTTCCGCTCGATCCGGGAGATGCCGACACTGTCCAGGCGGACGAGGGGCAGGGAGAAGCGGGTCCACATCTCGTGCTGGAACTGCTCCAACACCGGCGCCGGGGTGACCACGAGAATGCGCTCGCCGCGTCCCCGGCGGATCAGCTCACCGAGCAGGATCCCGATCTCCAGGGTCTTGCCGAGGCCGACGACGTCACCGATCAGCAGGCGCGGCCGCAGCGGATTCGCCAGGGCCTTCTCGGCCGGCCGCAGCTGGTAGTCCATGCGATCGAGCAGAAAGCCCTCAGTGAGCGCGAGACGGCGCTCGATCTGGGGAAGCGGGGTCTTGCGCAGCACCGCCTCCAGGAAGAGCCGGCTGAGACGGTATCCCTCGGATGTGTCGTGGACGAGTCGGGTGTCCTCGGGGCGCAGAACGCGGGGCATACCGTCGAGTGAGGTCAGGAAGCGTGCCCGGTGCCCGCGGACCAGCTCGGAGGCGCCGATCGCCTCGATCAGAAACTCGCCGGGGCGCACCTCGCGAGGGTTGTTGTGGACCAGCCACTCCTCGTCCCGTACCTCGATCACCGTGCCCGCCGGGGGCGGGCCCGAGGGGAGGTCGGACGCTGCGTCGGGCATGGCGGGCGGTTCCTTTCGACAGGCCGGCGGCACGCGCGCCGGACTCGGCGCACGAGGTTCTGTTTCTCCCGGTGAGAGGGGGCGGCGCGGGCCCATTCGAAGCCTAAACGGACACGGGCCCCAGCGATCCGGGTTCTGCAACCTGTTCTCGCGAGGCCACGGCACCGCCCACGCCGTGGCAGATCAGAGACGCCCACTATGGGCGTACGCCTTCCGCAACCGCTCGGCAGCGCGCAGGGCGACAGGCGGCACCACGGCCGACTCGGGCGTCGCGGGGGGCTGCGGTGGTGCGAGGCGGTAGCTGGTCACCGTCGGCTGCGCGGGGACCGGCGTGACAGCGGGCAGCGCGGGTCGCGGGGCCGGGTCCACCACGGTCGGCACATATGTGGCGGGGCCGGGCGCGGGCTCGGCCTCCACATCCAGGGGCTCCAGGTCCTGCGCCTCGGCCTCCAGGAACTCGTCGAACAGGTCGGGCGCCCACGGACTGTCCGGTGCGGCCCCCTGGTTGACGGCCTGCTGGGCCGCCTGCTGGATCTCGGGGTCCGCCAGGTCAGAGAGGGCTTTCGTGGGGAGCTCGGGGATCAGCCCGGACCCGGTCACGAGAGCCCGCAGCTGGTCCGCGGCGGCTTCCTCCGTCAGTCCGTGGCCGGCGAGCAGCTGGCGAAGGTCGCTCTCGATCTCGTCGAGAGAAGGCCGCTGTGCCTCCACCTGCACCAGAATCCGGCCCAGCAGCGGCAGGTACGGTGCGTGGACACCGTCCCACTTCGGTGCGGTGAGCAGGGGAGCGAGGGGGTACGGCGGGCGCTTGGCGGCCGCGAAGAACAGCACCGCCCCCAGCGAGTAGATGTCTGCGGACTCCGTGACGTGCTTGGTGTCGGTCGCCTGCTCCAGAGACATGTAGGACGGGGTGCCGAAGCCGTCGCCCGTCTTGGTGAGAGCCGCGTCGCTGTCCCGCTCGGTGAGTACGGCGAGACCGAAGTCGAGTACGACGGGGCCGTCGGGACCGAGAGCGATGTTGCTCGGCTTGAGGTCCCGGTGCAGCAGTTTGGCGCCGTGGATGGCGCGCAGAGCGTCCACCAGGGCGAGGCCGAGCGCCCCGTACGGGCCCACGGGCAGCGGACCACAGGCATGGACGAGCTTGTGGAGAGTCGAGCCGTGGACATAGTCCATGGCCAGCCAGGGCTGTTCGGCGTCGGCGTCGGCGGCGAGCAGCGCCGGAACCCGAGCGCTGGCCACCGTACGCATCGTCTCGATCTCCTGCGCGAACCGTGCCCTGGCCTCCTCCTCGGAGTGCTCGGAGCTGTCCCGCAGCTTCGACGGCTTGATCACCTTCACCGCTGCCAGGGCCGGCTGAGCCGACTCCCTGAACTCCGTCAGGTGGTATCCCGTCTCCAGCTCGGGACCCAGGTTCTCCAGCGGGAGCCTGCGCCCGAGGTATGTACGGCCCATCCCGCCCTGTCCGAGCACGGCGAGCAGTTGGAACGGCCCCAGCACCGCCGGGTCCTTCTCCTCGTTCAGCTCGTACATGGCTCGTGCCCCCACCCGTGTCGAACCCTGAACCTGGTCTCGTCGGCGGTGCCCGCTGCTCCGGAGCTGGACGTGTGGGAGGGCCGCGTCCGGCCGACGGCGCACACAGCTTGTCGGCCAGTCTACGGCGAGCGTTCCGCTTCTCTGCCGGGATCGGAGCAGGCCAGGGAGCCGAGCGGCTAGATCAGAGCGCGTACTGGCCGAGAATCGACCCGCGGGGCCGGAGCATCGGCTGAAGTTCCCGGCGCAGTAGATCGGCGTCCGGTTCCGGCAGTCTGAGCGACGCGCGGCGCAAGGTGGCACTCCAGCTGTCGGGCTTCGGGAAGACCTGAAGCTGCGGTACGAGGTCCGCGAGGATCACCCCCTCGTGGCGCGGGGCGAGTCCGTGCACCTGGAGGGTGCATCCGGAGGTGAAGTCCCGGTCGCCGAACGAGACGGGATCCGCGAGCACTGAGACCTCGGAGGTGACGGTCGCCAGGCCCATGATCCGTCCCCGGTCGCGTCCCGGGTTCCGGTAGCAGCCCCGGGTCGTGTAGATGAGGATCTCGTCGCCCTTCTCCGGGAGTCCGGTGGTGCGCCGAGCGGGGAAGGCCATCCGCTGGTTCTCCAGCACCCAGGCCAGGGGCTCTCGGTTGCCGATGATGATTAGTTGCGTCGCCATCAGGCCCCGCCTCGCAGCTGCTCGCGGAGGTCCTGGAGACGAACCCCGGGGTCTTCCTTGAGGACGTATTTGCCATAGCCGTTGATGTCGACTCCGGTCTGCGCCTTGAGCGCGGGCGACGGCTTGGAGAATGCGCGGCCGTCCTCGATTTCGAGCCAGCCGTCCGCCGTCACCGTGGCCTCATGTGTCAGCCCGCGACGCGGCTGGACGTGGATCAGCTTGTCCCCGGCCTTGAGCACTCCCGCCTTGATGAAGGGCATCAAATCTCCCGGCCGGCGCTCCGCCGTGACGGCCGGCAGTCGGCCGGCGCTTCCGAGGAGCAGGCGCCGCAGCACGTCGTTGGGTGTGTCCACCAGGGGCTCGCTCCGACTCTGCAGGTACGCGAACACCTCGTCGTCGATCTCAATGGAACGCTTGGGCACCGCCGATTCCCCCAATCTTTGACATTGAAGTCTCAAAGACTAGGGGATTTGAAGTTTTTGTGCAAGGGCTGTCGGCACTCCGGTCGGGAAGCCGTCAGGCGCCAGTAGCATGTTGGCCCTGTGACGCAGGGGTGCGTCCTTAGTTATTGGGGGTGTGGTGGCGTTAGACGGGCCCAGCCTGGGCAAGATGCTGGAAGATGTTGCGGCCGGAAGGATCCAGCTTCCTGACTTCCAGCGGCAGTGGAAGTGGGACGATGACCGGATCCGTGCTCTGCTGGCGACGGTGACCCTCGACTATCCGCTGGGCGTCGCCATGACGCTGGACACCGGTGGCGAAGCTCAGTTCAAGGCCCGGCCCCTGCACGGCACCGAGGTGGGACCGCAGGTCGTCCCGGAACAACTGCTGCTCGACGGTCAACAGCGCCTGACGTCCTTGTTCCAGGCGCTCCGGTCGGACCGGCCGGTGGAGACGACGGGCGCACGCAACAAGCCGCTCAAGCGCTGGTACTACATCGACATCGCCAAGGCGGTGGACGACACGGCGGACCGGGACGACGCGATCGTGTCCGTTCCGGAAGATCGAGTCGTGCGTGGCGTCTACGGCCGCACGACCTGGGACCTCGGCACGCGGGACAAGGAGTGCGCGAGCGGCCTGTTCCCCTTGAACCTGATCTTCGAGCCGGATCGGACAGGTAAGTGGCAACGGGCCTACGTCAGCGGCGGCGACGACCGCTGGGACATGTGGTCGGCGTTCCAGGCCCAGGTCATCGACACCGTCAAAGGGTTCAAGGTGCCGTTGATCCGGCTGCCGAAGGAAACCCGTAAGGAAGCGGTGTGCTCGGTGTTCGAGCGGGTAAACACCGGCGGCGTCGTCCTCAACGTCTTCGAGCTGCTCACGGCGACCTACGCCGGTGACACGCAGTACGCGGAGCGCAACGGAGGCGAGGACTTCAGCCTCATCAAAGACTGGCAGGCCATCAAGGGCAAGCTGTGCTCGGACCACCAGGTGTTCGGGACACTGGACAAGGAAGGCGGTCAGGAGACCGGACTCACGAGCCTGGACTTCCTCCAGACCATCGCGCTGGTGCGTACGTACCAGCGCAAACAGGAGTTCCTGGCGGAGCATTCCGGGGCGACCAACGCGCCGGCGGTGAGCTGCAAGCGCCGCGATCTGCTGCACCTGCCGCTCGCCGACTACACGCGCATCGCGCCGAAGGCGGCTAAAGCGCTGTCCTGGGTCGGCCGCTTCCTCGCCACACAGCACGTCTTCCGCGAACGCGACCTGCCGTACGGGTCCCAGGTGGTACCCCTCGCTGCGATCGGTGTCCTTCTCGGGGAGGCGGTGGAAGACCGGGGCGTCCACGAGAAGCTCGCGCGCTGGTACTGGTGCGGTGTGCTCGGCGAGCTCTACGGAGGAGTCACGGACACCCGGTTCGTACGCGACGTCGAGCAGGTGGTCGGCTGGATCAGGGACGGCGGTCCGGAGCCCGACACCATCACGGAAGCGACCTTCCAGGAACAGCGCCTGCACAGGCTCACCACGCGCAACAGCGCGGCGTACAAGGGAATCCACGCTCTCCTCCTCAAGGAGGGGGCGATCGACTGGTTCTTCCACGGAGAGCCGATCAGCGAGCAGACACTGATCGGACAGTACGTGGACATCCGTCAGGTCTTCCCCAAGACCTGGTTCGAACACAACGGCGTCGACAGCTCCTTGATGAACAGCATCGTCAACAAAACCCCGCTGTCCTACCGGGCGCTGCAGACCATGGGGACCAGTGCTCCTTCCGTCTACCTGCCCTCTTTCGAACGTCACACCGGCAGTCCGGGCGACTGGTTCGACGACATCGTCGGCACGCACCTCATCGACGCCAAGACACTGCGCGCGGACGACTTTGAGGCGTTCTACCGGGACCGGACGGCAAGGCTCCTGGAACTCGTGGAACGGGAAATGGGCAAGAGCGCGGTGCGAGAGGGAGCGACCGATGGCCACGCCGGATGACGCCACGGTCAAGGGGCTGGAAGGCACCACCCTGTCGATCCGGGGCCTGGTGTCCCTCTGGGGCTTCCGGGTCCGTGACCACGCGTCCGTTCCGCAGATCCGGCTCGACCTGACGAACGCCGGTCTGGCCACGGTGCCGGACTTCGCGGTCGGCTCACTGAACGACGATGTCACGGTCGTCCGGATCGACCACGAGCACGACGCGGGCGCCGGCAGCTACGAAGAGGACAGCGGTACCGATCCGCACCTGGCCGACGACTCTGAAGACGCCGTCGGCATGTTCCCGCAGACGGCGATGCGGGTGCACGACCTGCCGTGCGCTCACAGGGTCACATCGATTACACCTGATGAGCTCCTGCCCGTCGCAATGGGCAGAATGGTGGAGCACGGATACTCGCAGCTTCCCGCGATCGATGCGTCAGGGATCTTGCATGGTGTCGTCACGTGGGCATCGATCGCCCACATGCACGCGACCGGGCGTAAGACATGCCTGACCAGCGCCATCAGCAGCGAGTACGAGATCGTCAACGCCTCGGCCCACCTGCTGCCGGTGCTGCCGGTAATCCGCGCACACGAATTCGTCCTCGTCCGGGCCGCCGACGGGCGGGTGAGCGGCATCGTCACCTCCGCTGACCTTGCCGGCGAGTTCGGCACGGTCGCCCGCCCCTTCTTCACACTGGGCGAGATCGAGCGGCGACTGCGACGCTGCCTGGGCCGTGTTTACGACGAAGACGACATCCAGAAGGTGCACAAGAACAAGCGGTCCGTCGACGAGATGATGTTCGGTGAGTACATCCGCCTCCTGAACAACGAGGAACGCTGGGGCAAGCTCGGCTGGCCTCTCGTCGACAGGGCCTATTTCGTCGGGATGCTCAGCCGGGTGAAGGACGTACGCAACACGGTCATGCACTTCAACGCGCCATCACTCAGGCCCGAACAACTCGACCTGCTCGACAGCTTCGTCTCCATGCTGCGCTTGTACGACCCGGACTACGGAGCGACCTTGGCGAGTACTGAAGGGGGACATCGCCTGGCTGCCGTTGCAGTGGATGGCAGGGAGTGCTTGAGACACTGACCTTGGCGTCGTGGGGGCGGAGCGGCGAGAGCCTTGGTCGGACCTTGATGATGATGGCGTGTCTGCTGCACAGGGCTGTGAGGTCCGCAGGGGCGGAGGTGAGGATCGTGACCGGTCCCGGGGCAGCCAGCGGTTGCGGCAAGCGTGGCGTCCATGGCGTGCTTGTGGCTGTGCAGGGCGGCGTCGGCGAGGAGGGCGCGGCGTGGGACGGCGGAACCGCGCTTTTTCCCTCACCTCGGCTCGTAAAACGCCTGGTCAGTAACCTATATGGCAGTCAATTGCCCATGGTCTAAGCGACCGTGTGCGTTTTGGCAGGCACAAGAAAGGCCCTGACCGGCATTTCTGCTAGTCAGGGCCTGGCACCGAAGTGCCCCCGGCAGGATTCGAACCTGCGCACACGGCTCCGGAGGCCGTTGCTCTATCCCCTGAGCTACGGGGGCTTCGTCGGCCGCTCGTTGCGGCGACGAGTAGAACACTACCAGCTCCGTAGGGGTGGTCATGAACGTTTTGGTGGCCTGCGGCGGAGCCGGGTACGACGGTGGTCCGGGGGTCAAGGAAGGGCGCCCTTACCGCATGCGACGGGTGGGTCGACGACGCTCGTCCAAAGGTCCCTCGCACGGGGGGCGGAAGTGGGCAAAACCGGGACGCAGCCGCAGGTGCGCACCTAGTCTCATGGTGTGCCTGGCTTGTCCGGTCGGATCCTTGTGGTCGATGACAACAAGGTGATCCGGCAGTTGATCAGGGTCAACCTTGAGCTGGAGGGCTTCGAGGTCGTGACCGCGGCTGACGGTGCCGAATGTCTGGACGTCGTGCACCGGGTCAGACCCGACGTGGTGACCCTCGACGTGATGATGCCGAGGCTGGGCGGGCTGCACACCGCCGCGCGACTGCGCTCCGACCCGCGTACCCGGGACATTCCGATCGCCATCGTGAGCGCCTGCACCCAGTGCGAGGTGGACAACGGGGAGTCGGTGGGCATCGACGCCTTTCTGGCCAAGCCGTTCGAGCCGATGGAGCTGGTGCGCACGGTGGGGATGCTGGTGCGCGAGGGGCGGCAGCGGGAGCGCCATGACTGCGAGGGGCGCGGGGGAGTCCCCAAGGGCGCCGGGGCCGCGGAGCGCGGGGCCGCAGGTGGCGAGGGCGGACGGCCGCGGGACGGCGCGACGGGGGCGGGCGGTGCGGTGCCGGGCGACGCCGCCCCCGGGGGTGGCGCGGAGAGCGGTGGCTCGGCGCGGAGCGGCACGTAAGGGCCGGTAGAAGCACGTGGGTGACCGTGGACCGGTGTCCGGTGTCCACAGGGCGAAACCCGTTCGCATGGCCACCCCCTTTCTCCCCTACGCTTGTCGTGTGACCCCGGCCGAGCTCTCCCGTACCGTCCTGTGCTCCGTGCGCAGTGCCGTTGCGGAGCGGGAGCTCTCCGTGCCCGTGCCGGCGCGGATCGTGGTGCAGCCACCGCCGCGGCCCGGGTGCGGGGACTACGCCTCCAACGTGGCGTTGCAGCTCGCCGGGCAGGCGGGGCTGCCGGCCCGTGAGGTGGCCGAGATCCTGCGGAGGCGACTGACCGGCCACGCCGGGATCGCCCGGGTCGAGATCGCCGGACCGGGATTCCTGAACTTCCATCTGGGGGACGGTGCGTCCGCCGGACTGGTGGGGGAGGTGCTGGCCCGGGGGGCGCGCTACGGCGAGCCCGCAGAGTCCGGTGCGGCCGCGGCGGGACCGGGGCGGGCCGTCGAGGGGCCGGCGCGCCATACGGGGGAGTGGGCCCGGGCGCGGGAGGCCGTCGTGGCGGACGTACTGGTCCGGCTCGGACGGGCCGAGGGCCGCGCGGAGCCGTCGACCGGCCCCGGTGCCGCGGAGCTGGCCGGGCTCGTGGCGCGGCTGGGCGTCGACGAGGCCCGATGGACGCTGCTCAAGCCCGCCGCGGCGGACCCGGTACGGGTGCCGGAGCGGCCGGTGCAGCACGAGGACAACCCCCGGTTCCGGGTGCAGTACGCCCATGCGCGCAGCCGCGCGACGGTGCGGAACGCCGCCGAGCTGGGGTTCGCCGCAGAGCCGGGGGAGGTCGTGGGCGACCGGCCCGCGGACCACGGCGACGTGCGGACGCTCCAGACGCTGGAAGCCGCTCTCGCCACCTATCCGACGGCCACCGCCACCGCGGCGCGGCGGTGTGCGCCGGATCGGGTGGTACGCCATCTGGAGGCCACCGCGGACGCCTATCTGCGCTGGCAGGAGGAGTTCTGGCCGCTGCCCGTCGGCGAGCAGAAACCCTTGGCCGTGCACCGCGCCCGGGTGGCCCTTGCCGAAGCCACGGGGACGGTGCTGGGGAACGGCCTGCGCCTGCTCGGCATCTCTGCTCCTGAACACGTCTGATCCGCACACGCCTGAGTCTGGAAATGTCTGATGTACGCGTCCGAAGATCCGCGGAGCGCGCCGAGGACTGCCCCGATCAGCACCACTGAACGATCTTGAGGGGACCGTTTCCGTTATGAGCCGTTCCGCGCATCCCGCAGGGCCCCGGCATGGCGACGTACTGCCCGAGGGGCACTACGCCGGGCCGCCCGCCGACCTCAACTCCCTTGACCCGCAGGTCTGGTCCCGTACCGTCCGGCGCGACGCCGACGGCGCGGTGACGGTCGGCGGGCTGTCCGTGACCGCGCTCGCCGAGGAGTTCGGCACGCCGGCGTACTTCCTGGACGAGGAGGACTTCCGGGCGCGCTGCCGGGCCTGGAAGGACGCGTTCGGGCCGGACGCCGACGTCTTCTACGCGGGCAAGGCGTTCCTGTCCCGGGCCATCGTGCGGTGGCTGGCCGAGGAGGGCCTCAACCTCGACGTCTGTTCCGGCGGCGAGCTGGCGACCGCGCTGGGCGCGGGGATGCCGGCGGAGCGGATCGCGCTGCACGGCAACAACAAGAGCACCGAGGAGATCACCCGGGCCGTCGAGGCCGGGGTGGGGCGGATCGTGCTCGACTCGTTCCAGGAGATCGTGCGGGTCGCGCACATCGCCGAGCGGCTCGGCAAGCGGCAGCGGGTGCAGATCCGCGTGACGGTCGGTGTCGAGGCGCACACCCACGAGTTCATCGCGACGGCGCACGAGGACCAGAAGTTCGGGATCGCGCTGGCCGGCGGGCAGGCCGCCGAGGCGGTGCGGCGCGCGCTGAAGCTGGACGGGCTCGAACTCATCGGGATCCACAGCCACATCGGGTCGCAGATCTTCGACATGGCCGGCTTCGAGGTCTCCGCCCGCCGGGTGGTGCAACTGCTCGCCGAGGTGCGGGACGAGCACGGCGTGGAGCTGCCGGAGATCGACCTCGGCGGCGGCCTGGGCATCGCCTACACCTCCGACGACGACCCGCGCGCACCGCACGAGATCGCCAAGGCGCTGCGCGAGATCGTGGGCCGGGAGTGCGAGGCGGCCGGGCTGCGGGCGCCGCGGATCTCGGTCGAGCCGGGCCGGGCGATCGTCGGACCGACCGCCTTCACGCTCTACGAGGTCGGAACCGTCAAGGAGCTGGACGGGCTGCGGACGTACGTCTCCGTGGACGGCGGGATGTCCGACAACATCCGCACCGCGCTCTACGACGCGGAGTACAGCGTGGCGCTGGCCTCCCGCACGTCGCACGCGGAGCCGATGCTGTCGCGGGTCGTCGGCAAGCACTGCGAGAGCGGTGACATCGTCGTCCGGGACGCCTTCCTGCCCTCCGACGTGGCGCCGGGGGACCTGCTCGCGGTGCCGGCCACCGGCGCGTACTGCCGGTCCATGGCGAGCAACTACAACCACGCGCTGCGGCCGCCGGTGGTGGCGGTCAAGGACGGTGCGGCCCGGGTGATCGTCCGCAGGGAGACGGAGGAAGATCTCCTGCGGTTGGATGTCGGGTAGGGCCGGATCGCCGGGACCGGGCCCCGGATGAAATAAATGTCTCGGCATCCGGACGAACGGCGGAAACCGCCGTCCGGTGCGTGAGACTGGTGCATGACCGGGAAACTGGTGCGTGACCGAGCATGAAACCGCTGGATCGAAGAAAAGACGAGGTCGAATGATGCGTACGCGTCCGCTGAAGGTGGCGCTGCTGGGCTGTGGTGTGGTCGGCTCAGAGGTGGCGCGCATCATGACGACGCACGCCGACGACCTCGCGGCCCGCATCGGTGCGCCCGTGGAGCTCGCCGGGATCGCCGTCCGCCGCCCGGAGAAGGTGCGGGCCGGGATCCCGGCCGAGCTGATCACCACCGATGCGACCGCGCTCGTCAAACGCGGCGACATCGACGTCGTCATCGAGGTGATCGGTGGGATCGAGCCCGCCCGGGGCCTGATCACCACCGCCTTCGAGCACGGCGCGAGCGTGGTGTCGGCCAACAAGGCGCTGGTGGCGGCCGACGGTGCCGCACTGCACGCGGCGGCCGAGAAGCACAACGCCGACCTGTACTACGAGGCGGCGGTCGCCGGTGCGATCCCGCTGGTGCGCCCGCTGCGCGAGTCGCTCGCCGGCGACAAGGTCAACCGCGTCCTCGGCATCGTCAACGGCACCACCAACTTCATCCTCGACAAGATGGACACCACCGGCGCCGGCTACAGCGAGGCGCTGGACGAGGCCACCGCACTGGGGTACGCCGAAGCCGACCCGACCGCCGACGTCGAGGGCTTCGACGCCGCCGCCAAGGCCGCGATCCTCGCCGGGATCGCCTTCCACACCCGCGTCACCATGGACGACGTGCACCGCGAGGGCCTGACCGAGGTCACCGCCGCCGACATCGCCTCCGCCAAGCGGATGGGCTGCACGGTCAAGCTGCTGGCCATCTGCGAGCGGGCCGCGGACGGCGCGTCGGTGACCGCGCGGGTGCACCCGGCGATGATCCCGCTGACCCATCCGCTGGCCTCCGTGCGCGAGGCGTACAACGCGGTCTTCGTGGAGGCCGAGGCGGCCGGCCGGCTGATGTTCTACGGGCCGGGCGCGGGCGGTTCCCCGACCGCCTCCGCGGTCCTCGGCGACCTCGTCGCGGTCTGCCGCAACAAGCTCGCCCGAGCCACCGGGCCGGGGGAGTCCGCGTACACCGCGCTGCCCGTCGGCCCCATGGGTGAGGTCGTCACCCGCTACCACATCAGTCTCGACGTGGCCGACAAGCCGGGCGTTCTGGCGCAGGTCGCGACGGTCTTCGCCGAACACGGCGTATCGATCGATACGGTCCGTCAGCAGGGGAAGGACGGCGAGGCGGACCTCGTCGTCGTCACCCACCGAGCGACCGACGCGGCGCTGTCGTCGACGGTCGGGGCGCTGCGCGAGCTGGACACCGTCCGCGGTGTCGTCAGCATCATGCGGGTCGAAGGGGAGTAAAGGAACCCATGTCTGCCAATTCCACCGTGACCACCGCGAACGGCCAGTGGCGCGGAATCATCGAGGAGTACCGCGACCGGCTGCCGGTCAGCGACACGACCGAGGTCGTCACCCTCCGGGAAGGCGGTACGCCGCTGGTACCCGCCCAGGTGCTGTCGGAGCGCACCGGGTGCGAGGTGCACCTCAAGGTCGAGGGTGCCAACCCCACGGGCTCGTTCAAGGACCGCGGGATGACGATGGCCATCACCCGCGCCAAGGAGGAGGGCGCCAAGGCCGTCATCTGCGCCTCCACCGGCAACACCTCCGCCTCGGCGGCCGCCTACGCGGTCCGCGCCGGGATGGTCTGCGCGGTGCTGGTCCCGCAGGGCAAGATCGCGCTCGGCAAGATGGGCCAGGCGCTGGTGCACGGTGCCAAGATCCTCCAGGTCGACGGAAATTTCGACGACTGTCTGACCCTGGCCCGCGGTCTTTCTGAGAAGTACCCGGTCGCACTTGTGAACTCCGTGAACCCGGTGCGCATCGAGGGCCAGAAGACCGCGGCCTTCGAAATCGTCGACATGCTCGGCGACGCCCCGGACATCCATGTGCTGCCCGTCGGCAACGCCGGCAACATCACCGCCTACTGGCGGGGCTACCGGGAGTACGCGGCCGACGGCATCGCCGCCCGCACCCCGCGGATGTGGGGCTTCCAGGCGTCCGGCAGCGCCCCGATCGTGCGCGGCGAGGTGGTCAAGGACCCGCACACCATCGCCACCGCGATCCGGATCGGCAACCCCGCCTCGTGGGAGTTCGCCGAGCGCGCCCGGGACGAGTCCGGCGGCCTCATCGACGAGGTGACGGACCGTCAAATCCTGGCCGCCTACCGCCTGTTGGCCGCCAAGGAGGGCGTCTTCGTGGAGCCCGCCTCGGCCGCCTCGGTCGCCGGTCTGCTCAAGGCCGCCGAGGAGGGCAAGGTCGACCCCGGCCAGCGGATCGTCTGCACGGTCACCGGCAACGGCCTCAAGGACCCCGACTGGGCGGTGGCCGGTGCGCCGCAGCCGGTCACGGTCCCGATCGACGCCGACGCCGCCGCCGAGCGGCTCGGCCTCGCCTGACCGGCCCGGACGCCCCCGGGCCTGCGGACATGTCGCGGGGGTGACGGGCCGGCCGGCCGCCCGTCGCCCCTCGTGGCGCACTGTGCACCAAGCCCCGGCAAACGCTGCAAACACTGCAAAGGCGGCGTCGGGGCATACGATGGCGTGCGACACGCATCGTGCGCCTCCTGTGCGCCCTATGTCGCGACAGAACCTTCCTTCGATAGGCTGGCACCCAACTCCCCTCCCCACGGCATAACGCAGTGGTGTGCAGGGCAGGTCAGAACAGACCCCACGAGCCGACCGGGCACCTCGGTGCCGCCGGTGCTGCGCTCCGGGTCAGTACCGCAGCATCAACCAAGGAGAGTCATCGAGCGATGGCCGGTCCCGCGTTCCGCGCCGCCGCCGTCCGGGTGCGCACCCCCGCTACCAGCGCCAATCTCGGCCCCGGCTTCGATGCCCTGGGACTTTCCCTGGGTCTGTACGACGACGTCGTGGTGCGCGTCGCCGACTCCGGCCTGCACGTCGACATCGCCGGCGAGGGGGCCGACACGCTGCCGCGCGACGAGAACCACCTGCTCGTACGGGCCATGCGCACCGCCTTCGACCTGCTCGGCGGGCAGCCGCGCGGCCTGGAAATCGTCTGCGCCAACCGCATTCCGCACGGCCGCGGCCTGGGCTCCTCCTCGGCCGCCATCTGCGCCGGGATCGTCGCCGCCCGCGCCGTGACCATAGGCGGCGAGCAGAAGCTCGACGACACCGCGCTGCTGGAACTCGCCAACGAGATCGAGGGCCACCCCGACAACGTCGCCGCCTGTCTGCTCGGTGGTTTCACCCTTGCCTGGATGGACACCGGCACCGCCCGGGCGATCCGGATGGATCCCGCCGATTCCATCGTTCCGGTGGTCTTCGTGCCCGGCAAACCGGTGCTGACCGAGACCGCTCGCGGACTGCTGCCGCGCACCGTCCCGCACGTGGACGCCGCGGCCAACGCCGGTCGCGCCGCACTGCTCGTCGAGGCGCTGACCAGGCGCCCCGAGCTGCTGCTCGCCGCGACCGAGGACCGACTTCACCAGGACTACCGCACCCCGGCGATGCCGGAGAGCATGGCCCTGGTGAACCGACTGCGCGCGGACGGCGTCCCCGCAGTCATCTCCGGTGCGGGCCCGACGGTGCTCGCACTGGTGGAAGAAGCGGCGGCCGACAAGGTCGCGGCGCTGGCGGGAGAGGGGTGGGCGGCCAACCGGCTGACCCTCGACGCGGCTGGTACGTGTGTGCTGCCGCTCGCCGGGTGATCGCACCGAGCGATCGTCGATTGCCGGTCTTGGAGAGGGGGAATGTTTGTTGGATCCGGTAGTGTTAACCTCAAGTCAGTACTCGACGCCAGTGTGGCGCGGTGCTTCGTGTCCCCCATTGGGACCACTTTCTTCCGGGAGCCTCCCAAACTGCTTGGAGCAATTGCCTGAGCAGAAGTGAGCACGCTCCGGAATCGGCGTGACGACAAAAGACACACCCCAGATCTTCACGCCGAAGCCATGAATTGATCTTTCCGCCGTATCCGGCGGGACCACCGCCCCGGCCCGGTCCGCACGACCCAAGGACCCGGCCGGACAGCACAACCGGTCGCCGAGCCAGACAGGCCGACGCCCGCTCCAGGGAAGGACCCTTCGTGAGCGACACCACCGATCTGATGGGCGCGCGCACCGATGGCAGTGCCACCACGCCCGCCACGGACGCTCCCGCCGCGCCTGCCACCACGCGACGCCGCCGTTCCGGCACCGGCCTTGAGGGCATGGTCCTGGCAGAGCTCCAGCAGATTGCCTCCGGCCTCGGTATCAAGGGCACCGCGCGGATGCGCAAGAGCCAGCTGATCGAGGTCATCAAGGAGAAGCAGGCTGCCGGCTCCGGGGCCGCTGCCAAGGCCGACGCGCCCGCAGACACCGAGACCAAGCCCAAGCGCCGCACGACCTCCAAGGCCCGCACGGGCGAGGACGGCGCCGAGCCGGCGGCCAAGGCCGCCAAGTCGACCAAGGCCGCGGACAAGTCCGGGACGCAGCAGCAGATCGACATCCCGGGCCAGCCGGTCAGCGACGAGGCGCCGGCCGGCGAGCGTCGCCGTCGCCGGGCCACCGCCCCCGCGGGCAGCCCGGACGCCGACGTCCGCACCGAGGCCAAGGTCGAGGCCGCCACCGCGGTCAAGACCGAGGTCCGTACCGACACCGCGGTCGCCCCGCAGGAGGCCGGCGAGGGCCGGTCCGCCAAGGGCGCCGAGCGTCAGGAGCGCGGGGACCGTCAGGACCGCGGCCAGAAGGGCGAGCGCGGTCGGCGCGATCGTGACCGCGACCGCGATCGTGACCGCGACCGTCGCAAGACCGAAGCGGGCGACAGCGGCCAGGGCGGCAACCGCCAGCGGGACCGCCGGGACGGCGACGACGAGGACTTCGAGGGCGGCCGGCGCGGTCGGCGCGGCCGTTACCGCGACCGCCGCGGGCGCCGTGGCCGCGAGGACTTCGCCGGTGAGCCGCAGGTGGCCGAGGACGACGTGCTGATCCCGGTCGCGGGCATCCTCGACATCCTCGACAACTACGCGTTCATCCGGACCTCCGGCTACCTGCCCGGCCCGAACGACGTGTACGTCTCGCTCGCCCAGGTCCGCAAGAACGGCCTGCGCAAGGGCGACCACGTCACCGGCGCGGTCCGCCAGCCCAAGGACGGCGAGCGGCGCGAGAAGTTCAACGCCCTGGTGCGACTGGACAGCGTCAACAGCATGGCACCCGAACAGGGCCGCCAGCGGCCGGAGTTCGGGAAGCTGACGCCCCTTTACCCGCAGGAGCGACTGCGCCTGGAGGGCGAGTCGGGCGGCCTGACGACCCGGATCATCGACCTGGTCACGCCGATCGGCAAGGGCCAGCGTGGTCTGATCGTGGCCCCGCCGAAGACCGGCAAGACCATGATCATGCAGGCGATCGCCAACTCGATCACCCGCAACAACCCCGAGTGCCACCTGATGGTCGTCCTCGTCGACGAGCGTCCGGAAGAGGTCACCGACATGCAGCGGTCGGTCAAGGGCGAGGTCATCTCCTCGACCTTCGACCGCCCGGCCGAGGACCACACCACCGTCGCCGAGCTCGCCATCGAGCGCGCCAAGCGTCTGGTCGAGCTCGGTCACGACGTGGTCGTGCTGCTGGACTCCATCACCCGTCTGGGCCGCGCGTACAACCTCGCGGCGCCCGCCTCCGGCCGCATCCTGTCCGGTGGTGTCGACTCGACCGCGCTCTACCCGCCGAAGCGCTTCTTCGGTGCCGCGCGCAACATCGAGGACGGCGGTTCGCTGACCATCCTGGCCACCGCGCTGGTCGAGACCGGCTCTCGGATGGACGAGGTGATCTTCGAGGAGTTCAAGGGCACCGGCAACCTGGAGCTCAAGCTCGACCGCAAGCTCTCCGACAAGCGCATCTTCCCCGCGGTGGACGTGGACGCGTCCAGCACCCGTAAGGAAGAGATCCTGATGGGCAGCGACGAGCTGGCCATCGTCTGGAAGCTGCGCCGGGTGCTGCACGCGCTGGACCAGCAGCAGGCCATCGAGCTTCTGCTGGACAAGATGAAGCAGACGAAGTCCAACGCGGAGTTCCTGCTCCAGATCCAGAAGACGACGCCGACCACGGGCAACGGCAACGACTGACGCCCGCGGCCACGCCGCCTTGTGACCGGGCCCCTCACCCCCCGCGGGTGAGGGGCCCGGCGCGTTCCGCCCGGCCGCGCCCCGCGGGTGTGAGCTGCGCCGCGCGGCACCGTGTCCCGCTTGAGACCTTTCGCACAGATCCGTACGGCGTACGCGGTTTCCTTCCACGCGCACGCCGCGGCGAAAGCCCTGGTGAGAGCCGTGTGGCAGCCCGCGCGCCGGCTCCGCGCACCCCGTTCTTCTAAGAAGACGCTCATAACGCGCTGTGCAACCCTTCCGGTCGGCCTCTCGTCTGACTAGGCAATCCACCGCTTACGGCAGGGAGACGGCGAGGCGCAGTCGACCGACGAAGGACTGAGGAACAGATGGCGCAGAGCGACGGGACCGCGCAGGCGGCCGGAGACCGCGGCCGCTCCATACGTGCCACCGGCCGGCGGCGCAAGGCCCCCACCCGGCGTCGCCGGGTCCTCACCACCACGCTGTGCGCGCTGGTCGGCGTCGTCCTGCTCGGCGGCGCCGGGCTCGGCTACCTCTACTTCAAGTTCAACGGCAACCTGACCGGCGTCGACATCAACGCCGCGCTCGGCAAGGACCGGCCCCAGAACGTCGACAACGGCTCGATGGACATCCTCGTCATGGGCTCCGACTCCCGCTCCGGCAGCAACGCCTCCTACGGCAAGGACGAGGGCGGGGCGCGCTCGGACACCGCGATGATCGTGCACGTCTTCAAGGGGCACAAGAAGGCCAGCGTCGTCAGCATCCCCCGGGACACCCTGGTCACCCGGCCCGACTGCACCCAGGGCGGCCGGACCGTCCCCGGGCAGCGCCGGGCGATGTTCAACACCGCCTTCGAGGTCGGCGGACCGGCCTGCGCCGTCAAGACCGTCGAGTCGATGAGCGGGATCCGCATGGACCACTTCGTCGAGGTCGACTTCACCGGCTTCAAGAAGCTGATCGACGCCCTCGGCGGGGTGCAGATCACCACCACCAAGCCGATCAACGACAAGTACAGCCATCTGCACCTGCAGCCCGGCACCCACACCCTGGGCGGCGAGGACGCGCTCGGGCTGGTCCGCACCCGGCACGGCGTCCCCGGCGGCGACGGCAGCGACCTGGGCCGCATCCAGCTCCAGCAGACCTTCGTCAAGGCGCTGATGAAGCAGGTCCGCAGCGTCGGCCTGCTCTCCAACCCGGCCAAGCTCTACACCATCGCCGACACCGCCACCAAGGCCGTCACCACCGACACCGACCTCAACTCGGTCACCGCGCTGACCGGCCTGGCCAAGGAGCTCGGCGGGATACCGTCCGACGCCATCGACATGGTGACGCTCCCGGTGACCTACGACCCGATCAACCCCGATCGGGTGCTGCCGCTCACCAGCCAGGGCCGCAAGGTCTGGGACGCGCTCCGCCAGGACCAGGACATCCCCAAGTCCGCGATCAAGGGTTCCGCAGGTGACAAGGGCGGCACGTCCAACTACGTGAAGTAGCCGCGACCACGCCTCGTCCGCCCCGGGAATGCCGGGGGACGGGCGGGGGAATAGCTGCGGCCGTACCCCGGTTTTGGGAGATACGGCCAGTGCTGGCAGACTGGACCGTCGGCCCCGGTTCACGTGACGCAATCAGCGCCACGACCCGGTGCACTCCCGAACCTAGGAGAATCCCTTGAAGCGCGACATCCACCCGGAGTACGTCGAGACCCAGGTCAGCTGCACCTGTGGCGCGTCCTTCACCACCCGTAGCACCGTGGCCGGCGGCAGCATCCGCGCGGACATCTGCTCCGAGTGCCACCCGTTCTACACGGGCAAGCAGAAGATCATGGACACGGGCGGCCGTGTGGCCCGCTTCGAGGCCCGCTTCGGCAAGTCCGCCGCGGCCGCCAAGAAGTAGCGACCCGCAAGGCGCCGGTCTCCGGTCGCCCCCGGACAGGGGGGACCGGACCGGCGTCTTTGTCGTCCGTACCCTCTGCCCCTCCGGCCGGGGGACGGCCCGCCGCACCGCGGCACAGGGGCACTGTCGCCCAGGGAAGTCACACCAGCAGTCAGCAGAGGAACACACGATGTTCGAGGCGGTCGAGGAACTGGTCGGCGAGCACGCCGACCTCGAAAAGCGGCTGGCCGATCCGGCGGTCCACGCGGACCAGCGCGAGGCCATGCGGCTGAACAAGCGCTATGCCGAGCTGACCCCGATCATCGCCACGTACCGCGCGTGGAAGCAGACCGGCGACGACATCGAGACCGCCCGCGAACTCAGCCAGGACGACCCTGACTTCGCCGACGAGGTCAAGGAGCTCGACGCCCGGCGCGTGGAGCTCACCGAGAAGCTGCGGCTGCTGCTCGTCCCGCGTGACCCCAGTGACGACAAGGACGTGATCCTGGAGGTCAAGGCGGGCGAGGGCGGTGAGGAGTCCGCGCTGTTCGCCGGCGACCTGCTGCGGATGTACCTGCGGTACGCCGAGCGGGTCGGCTGGAAGACCGAGATCCTGGACGCCAACGAGTCCGACCTCGGCGGCTACAAGGACGTCCAGGTCGCGGTGAAGACCAAGGGCGGCGGCGGGGCCACCGAGCCGGGTCAGGGCGTCTGGGCGCGGTTGAAGTACGAGGGCGGGGTGCACCGCGTCCAGCGGGTGCCCGCCACCGAGTCGCAGGGCCGGATCCACACCTCGGCGGCCGGCGTGCTGGTCACGCCGGAGGCCGAGGAGGTCGAGGTCGAGGTCGTCGCCAACGACCTGCGGATCGACGTCTACCGTTCCTCGGGGCCGGGCGGCCAGTCGGTCAACACCACCGACTCCGCGGTCCGGATCACCCACCTGCCCAGCGGCATCGTGGTCTCCTGCCAGAACGAGAAGAGCCAGCTCCAGAACAAGGAGCAGGCGATGCGCATCCTCCGCTCGCGGCTGCTGGCCGCGGCCCAGGAGGAGGCCGAGCGGGAGGCTTCGGACGCCCGGCGCAGCCAGGTGCGCACCGTGGACCGCTCGGAGCGCATCCGCACGTACAACTTCCCGGAGAACCGCATCTCGGATCACCGGGTCGGCTTCAAGGCGTACAACTTGGACCAGGTGCTCGACGGCGAGCTGGACCCGGTCATCCAGGCGTGTGTCGACGCCGATGCGGCGGCCAAGCTGGCCGCCGCCCAGTAAGACAGGCAAGACCCAGGACGTACCGGCTGGAGGACCAGTGCCGCACGATGCAGGGGGGCGCCCCCCGATCTCCCGATCGTTGCTGCTCGCGGAGGTGGCCCAGGCCACCCAGCGGCTGGCCGATGCCGGCGTGCCCTCGCCGCGTTTCGACGCGGAGGAGCTGGCCGCGCACGTGCACGGCGTCAAGCGCAGCCAACTGCACACCGTCGCCGACGCGGACTTCGACGCCCGCTACTGGGAGGCCATCGCCCGCCGCGAGGCGCGCGAGCCGCTCCAGCACATCACCGGTAGGGCGTTCTTCCGCTACCTCGAACTCGCCGTCGGGCCCGGGGTGTTCGTCCCCCGCCCGGAGACCGAGTCGGTGGTCGGCTGGGCCATAGACGCGGTGCGCGCCATGGACGTCGTGGAACCCCTGATCGTCGACCTCTGCACCGGCTCGGGGGCGATCGCCCTCGCCCTGGCGCAGGAGGTCCCGCGGTCGCGGGTGCACGCCGTGGAGCTCTCCGAGGAGGCCCTGGGCTACGCCCGCAAGAACGTCGAGGGGTCCCGCGTCGTTCTCCACCACGGCGACGCGCTCACCGCGCTCCCCGAACTGGACGGGCAGGTCGACCTGGTGATCTCCAACCCGCCGTACATCCCGCTCACCGAGTGGGAGTACGTCGCCCCCGAGGCCCGCGACCACGACCCGGAGCTGGCGCTGTTCTCCGGCGAGGACGGCCTGGACACCATCCGGGGCATCGAGCGGACCGCGCACCGCCTGCTGCGGCCGGGCGGCGTGGTCGTCGTCGAGCACGCCGACACCCAGGGCGGACAGGTGCCGTGGATCTTCAACGAGGAGCAGGGCTGGGCCGACGCGGCCGACCACCCCGACCTCAACAACCGGCCCCGATTCGCCACCGCGCGCCGGGCGACGCCATGAGCCGCCCCGCTCCGGCGCCCGAGGCGGCCGACGCATCCGAAGTATTCGTTCCGCACGAGGAGGACCGCTAATGGCACGGCGATACGACTGCAGCGACGCGACCGACCGCGCGACCGGCCTGCGTGAGGCCGCCTCGGCCGTCCGCCGCGGCGAGCTGGTCGTGCTGCCGACCGACACCGTCTACGGCATCGGTGCGGACGCCTTCAGCCCGGAGGCCGTCGGCGACCTGCTGGAGGCCAAGGGCCGCGGCCGAGGGATGCCCTCCCCGGTCCTGGTCGGTTCCCCCAACACCCTGCACGGCCTGGTCACCGAGTTCTCCGAGCAGGCGTGGGAACTGGTCGACGCGTTCTGGCCGGGGGCGCTCACCCTCGTCGCCAAGCACCAGCCGTCGCTGACCTGGGACCTCGGCGAGACCCGCGGCACGGTCGCCGTGCGGATGCCGCTGCACCCGGTCGCGATCGAGCTGCTCACCGAGTTCGGCCCGATGGCGGTCTCCAGCGCCAACCTCACCGGCCATCCGTCGCCGCAGGACTGCGACGCCGCCCAGGAGATGCTCGGCGACTCGGTCTCCGTCTACCTCGACGCCGGCCCGACGCCCGCCGCAGTGCCGTCCTCGATCGTGGACGTCACCGGCAAGGTGCCGGTGCTGCTGCGCGAGGGCGCGATCAGCGCGGAGGAACTGCGCAAGGTCGTACCCGAGCTCGAGGTGGCGCATTGATGCCCCCGCCGCAGGGGCGTGGCATAGCGGGACCAGGCGACGACATTCCCTTCGCCGCCCCGGCGGACCCCATGCCCTGTTTCCGGATCCTCCACGTCAGCACCGGCAACGTCTGCCGCTCGCCGATCACCGAGCGGCTGCACCGGCACGCCCTGCAGGAGCGGCTGGGCTCTCCGCAGGCGGTCCGCGGCTGCGGGCTCCTGGTGGAGAGCGCGGGCACCTGGGGCCATGAGGGCGCCCCCATGGAGGCGCACGCCGCCACGGTGCTCGCCGACTACGGCGCGGACCCGGCCGGCTTCATCGGCCGCGAGCTGCTCGACGAGCACGTCATCCGGGCCGACCTGGTGCTCACCGCGACCCGCGACCACCGCGCGCAGGTCATCTCGATGGGGCACTCCGCCGGGCTGCGGACCTTCACGCTGAAGGAGTTCAACCGGCTGGTTCGCGCCATAGATCCGGCCACCTTGCCGGCGCCCGACCCGGACCTGCCCGACAGCGGGCTGGTCGAGCGCGCCCGCGCGCTGGTCGGCGCGGCCGCCGCGCTGCGCGGCTGGCTGCTCGCGCCCAACCCGGAGTCCGACGAGGTCTACGACCCCTACGGTGCGCCGATCACGTTCTTCCGCTCCATCGGCGACGAGATCAACCGCGCGCTCGATCCGGTCGTCACCGCCCTCACCGGGGTCCCGGCACCGGCGTAGCACCCCCGGGGAACGGCCCTGGAGGGCCCTGTGCGGCCCGTGGGCCGGCCCCGGGACCCCGATGCCCCGCCCGCCGCGCCCGATCCCCGTGCCGCGCCTACATTGGGATTGGGGCCTGCCCGGCAGATCGACGTCCGGGACGGGCCCTGGGGGCACGTGCGACGTGCCCTGGTCCCCGCACGAGGCCCGGAGCCAGCGATGCCCGCCACCACCGCGTCATCCCGCCGTACGTCCGCCGCCGGCCGCGCCCGGGCCGGCGAGCCCCGGGCCGCCGCGGCGGCCGCATCCGTCGAGCAGCGGGCGCAGGAAGCGGCCCGTGACGAGGTCACCCGGCCGCCCGGCGCACCGGACTTCGCCGCCCTCCTGGGCCAGGACCCGGAGATCGCCGGCGTCCTGCTGGCGGAGAGCGCCCGACAGAGCGACGGGCTCCAACTCATCGCCGCGGAGAACTTCGTCTCGCCCGCGGTCCTGGCCGCCCTCGGCTCCCCCCTGAGCAACAAGTACGCCGAGGGCTATCCGGGCGCCCGGCACCACGGCGGCTGCGAGATCGTGGACCTCGCCGAGCGGATCGCGGTGGAGCGCGCCAAGGCCCTGTTCGGCGCCGAACACGCCAACGTCCAGTCCCACTCGGGGTCTTCGGCCGTCCTGGCCGCCTACGCCGCCCTGCTGCGTCCCGGCGACACCGTCCTGGCGATGTCCCTGCCGCACGGCGGGCACCTCACCCACGGCTCGCCGGCCAACTTCTCCGGCCGGTGGTTCGACTTCGCCGGTTACGGCGTCGACGGCGACACCGGGCTGCTCGACTACGACGCGATCCGCGCCCTGGCCCGCGAGCGCCGGCCCAAGGCCCTGGTCTGCGGCTCGATCTCCTACCCGCGGCACATCGACTACGCCGCGTTCCGCGACATCGCCGACGAGACCGGCGCGTACCTGATCGCCGACGTGGCACACCCGATGGGGTTGATCGCCGGCCGCGCGGCCCCCAGCCCGGTGCCGTACGCCGACGTGGTGTGCGCGACCACCCACAAGGTGCTGCGCGGGCCGCGCGGCGGGATGATCCTGTGCCGGGGGCGGCTGGCCGAGCGCATCGACCGCGCGGTGTTCCCGTTCACCCAGGGCGGCGCCCAGATGAACGCGATCGCCGCCAAGGCGGTGGCCTTCGCGGAGGCCGCCCGGCCCGCCTTCCGCACCTACGCCCGCCAGGTCATCGCCAACGCCCGGGCGCTGGCCGGCGCGCTCGCCGCGGAGGGACTGCGGGTCACCACGGGCGGCACCGACACCCACCTGATCACCGCGGACACCGCCCCGCTCGGCGTGGACGCGCGCACCGCCCGCGGCCGGCTGGCGGCGGCCGGGATCGTGCTGGACACCTGCGCGCTGCCGGGCGCCGAACCGGCCACGGCGTCCCGGGCCTGCCCGACCGGGATCCGGCTGGGCACCGCCGCGGTGACGACGCAGGGGATGGGCGAGGCCGAAATGCACCGGATCGCGGAGTTGATCGGGGCGGCGCTGCGGGAGGACGGCGCGGTGCGGGCCGCGATCGCCGGCCTGGTCGGCCGATTCCCGCCCTATCCGGATCAGGGCTGATCCGGGCGGAATCGGGAACCGCCGCTGGGACGACGGACGTCCTACCCGGTGTTTCCCCGTATTCACGGCCAGGGGGCGGACACGCATAAGGTGTGAGGCTGTGATGGCCAGCTATCTCGATGGGGCAGCCCGTGCGTGAATACCTGCTGACGCTGTGCGTCACTGCCGCGGTGACCTACCTGCTGACCGGCCCGGTGCGAAAGTTCGCCATCGCCGCCGGGGCGGTACCGGAGATCCGCGCCCGTGACGTGCACCGCGAGCCGACCCCCCGGCTGGGCGGGATCGCGATGTTCGGCGGGCTGTGCGCGGGGCTGCTGGTGGCCGCGCACCTGACCAACCTCAAGAGCGTCTTCGAGACCAACGAGCCGCGGGCGCTGCTGTCGGGCGCCGCGCTGATCTGGATCCTCGGCGTGCTCGACGACAAGTGGGGCGTGGACGCGCTGGTCAAGCTGGGCGGCCAGATGATCGCCGCGGGTGTGATGGTCCTTCAGGGCCTGACGATCCTGTACCTCCCGGTCCCCGGCATCGGCACGGTCGCGCTGACGCCCATGCAGGGCACCCTGCTGACCGTCGCACTGGTCGTCATCACGATCAACGCGGTGAACTTCGTGGACGGCCTGGATGGCCTGGCCTCCGGCATGGTCTGCATCGCCGCGGCCGCGTTCTTCATGTACACGTACCGGCTCTGGTTCGGTTACGGCATCGAGGCGGCGGCGCCCGCCACCCTGTTCTCGGTCGTCCTGATGGGCATGTGCCTGGGCTTCCTGCCGCACAACATGCACCCGGCGCGGATCTTCATGGGCGACTCCGGCTCCATGCTGATCGGCTTGGTGATGGCAGCCGGCGCGGTCTCGCTGACCGGCCAGGTCGACCCCGACCTGCTCAACCAGAAGGCGGGCGGTCTGCGCGAGGCGACCCACGCGATGGTGCCGGTCTACATCCCGCTGCTGCTGCCGCTGACGATCATCGCGGTGCCGGTCGCGGATCTGATTCTGGCCATTGTGCGGAGGACCTGGAAGGGCCAGTCGCCGTTCGCCGCGGACCGCGGGCACCTGCACCACCGCCTGCTGGAGATCGGCCATTCCCACAGCCGCGCGGTGCTGATCATGTACTTCTGGTCCGCGCTGATCGCCTTCGGTGCGGTGGCGTACTCGGCGAACGACGCGAGCATGTGGATCGTCCTGGGAATCGTGCTGCTCAGCGCGGTCGGACTGGTGCTGCTCCTGCTCCCGCGCTTCACCCCGCGCGCCCCGATCTGGGCCGAGCGGCTGGTCCCCCCGCGCTACCGCCGGGTCGTCCGCGGACCGCTCGCCGCGAGCGCGTCGGCGTCGGACGCCACGGCCGACGGGGCGGCCGAGGAGACGTCGGGGGAGGAGCGTCGGACGGCGGTCCCGGCCGGGATCAACGGCGCCACGGCCATCGGCGATCGGTCACGTTTCGTGGACCGTCGGAAGGCGGGGAGTCATCACTGAGGCCCGTCGTGGTCGCCCGAACGTGCCTCGAAAATCGGGATGGTTGACCCCATACCAGACAATCGACGGCCCGTCAGTGCACCTATGGGCGCAGTCACTCTCACGTGTGACAGGATCCACACGAAGCAGGTAAAGACCTCATCAAATAGTTTGTGATACCGTTCACGAAACCCGGCGACAGAGCCGAAGGACCGTAGTGCGACGGTCCTTTGGCCACAGGTTCTCCCTCAGGCCGGGTCTACGCTCGTCCCTGACGACACACCCCCACCCATTGCCGGAGCGCCACCATGCAGTCGAATGACGCCCGACTACTCCTCCACGCCGCCGTGCCCACCCTTGCCGCCGGCGCCATCGCCGTTGCCGTGAGCGGTGCGATCGCAGGCGCGACGGGAGCGATCGGCGCCGTCGTCGGCACCGCGCTGGTGGTGTTGGTGATGGGAGCCGGCCTCGCCGTCCTCCAGATGACCGCGAAGAAGCTTCCGCAGCTGTTCCAGATGATGGGCCTGCTGCTGTACACCGTGCAGATCCTGTTCGTGGCGGTGTTCCTCATCGTCTTCAAGGACACAACTCTCTTCGACACCAAGGCATTTGCGTTCACGCTGCTCGCTGCCACCCTCGTATGGATCGCCGCCCAGACGCGCGGTCATATGAAGGCGAAGATTCTGTACGTGGACCCCGACTCCGCGAAGGCCGAGACGGCCAAGACGGCGGGGTCGCCGACGTGACTCGTAGGGCCGAGATAAATGGCCTCATGCGGGCCTGCTATCGTCCGGTGCCAACTGCGGCGCTGATGGCGCAGGCGGCTGAGCTCCCGGAGTCCACGACAAGGAACGGGAAGTTCTCGCGGCCAATGCCTGTGATCCGGTCCGGCCTAGCGCCGACCAGCCGCCCCCTAATCCGTAAGACCAGTCCAGTGCCGCTCCGTGGCTCAACGCCGCGCCGACACAACGAGGTTGCCGTACCTATGCGCCACGCTGAAGGAGCTCGCGGTGAGTGCTGAAACGATGCTCGCCTTCGAGACCGACTGCCACATCTTTTCCGGATGCGGCTTTGATGCTCCCGGGCTTCATAACTTCGTCTTCGAGCCGCTCTTCACCATCGGCGGCTTCGAGTTCAACAAGCCGATGCTGCTGGCCCTGCTCAGCACCGTCGTCGTGGTGTGGTTCTTCTGGGCTGCATTCGGCCGGGCGAAGGTGGTTCCCGGAAAGCTCCAGATGATCGGCGAGGCGGGCTACGACTTCGTTCGCCGCGGGCTCGTTTACGACGCGCTGGGGAAGAAAGAGGGCGACAAGTACGTCCCCTTCATGGTCTCGCTGTTCTTCTTCGTGTGGATCATGAACCTCTGGTCGATCATCCCCGTCGCCTCCTTCCCGGTGACGTCGGTGATCGCCTTCCCCGCGGGCCTCGCGGCGATCGTCTACATCCTGTGGGTCTTCCTCACCTTCAAGAAGCACGGCTTCGTCGGCGCCTTCAAGAACTTCACCGGCTACGACAAGTCGCTCGGCTGGGTCCTGCCGCTGCTCATGGTCATCGAGCTCTTCTCGAACCTGATCATCCGGCCCTTCACCCACGCGGTCCGGCTCTTCGCGAACATGTTCGCCGGCCACCTGCTGATCCTGATGTTCACGGTCGCCAGCTGGTACCTGCTGAACGGCATCGGCTTCGTCTACGCCGGCGCCTCGTTCATCATGACCATCCTGATGACGGCCTTCGAGCTGTTCATCCAGGCCGTCCAGGCGTACGTCTTCGTCCTTCTGGCCTGCAACTACGTCCAGGGCGCGCTCGCCGAGCACCACTGAGCACCCCGCCTCCCACCCCAACAGCTGTCCGGTGGCCAACCCCCACCGGTATGTGAAACGAGAAGGAAGTAACGGCATGTCCGCTGCTCTCGAGATGGTCAACCACCTCGCCGCCGCCGGTGACTCCGCCAAGACCACGGTGGTCGGCAACGTCGCGGCGATCGGTTACGGCCTCGCCGCCATCGGCCCCGGCGTCGGCGTCGGCATCATCTTCGGTAACGGCACCCAGGCCCTGGCCCGCCAGCCCGAGGCCGCCGGCCTGATCCGCACCAACCAGATCATGGGTTTCGCCTTCTGTGAGGCTCTCGCCCTGATCGGCATCGTCATGGGCTTCGTCTACAAGTAAACCGAAGCCGCATCGACTATCCATTCAGACGGAAGGCACTGATGTGAACGCCCTGAACTTGGCGGCGGAGGTTCCTGAGAACCCGCTGATCCCGCCGATTCCAGAGCTGGTCATCGGCCTGATCGCTTTCTTCATCGTCTTCGGCTTCCTCGCCAAGAAGCTCCTCCCGAACATCAACAAGGTTCTGGACGAGCGCCGGGCGCAGATCGAAGGCCGTATCGAGGATGCCGAGGCGACGCAGGCCGAGGCGCAGCAGGTTCTCGCGGACTACCGAGCCCAGCTCGCCGACGCCCGCCACGAGGCCGCGCGTCTGCGCCAGGAGGCGCAGGAGCAGGGCGCGACGCTCATCGCCGAGATGCGCGCCGAGGGCCAGCGGCAGCGTGAGGAGATCATCGCTGCCGGCCACGCCCAGATCGAGGCGGACCGCAAGACGGCCGCCCAGTCGCTGCGCCAGGACGTGGGCAAGCTCGCCACCGAACTGGCCGGCAAGCTCGTCGGCGAGTCCCTCGAGGACCACGCCCGGCAGAGCCGGACCATCGACCGCTTCCTCGACGACCTCGAGACCAAGGCGGCGTCGGACGCGACGAAGGCTGAGGCCGGCCGATGAATGGAGCGAGCCGCGAGGCACTCGCCTCCGCACGCGAGCAGTTCAACGCGCTGACGGACAACACCTCCGTCGACGCGGCGAAGCTCGCCGAGGAGCTGGCTGCCGTCACCGCTCTGCTCGACCGCGAGGTGTCGCTGCGTCGGGTCCTCACCGACCCGGCGCAGCCCGGCCAGGCGCGGGCCGAGCTGACCCGGCGGCTGCTCGGCGGCCAGGTCGGCGAGGCGACGCTCGACGTGGTGACCGGGATGGTCCGGTCCCGTTGGTCGCGCTCGCGCGACCTGCCGGACGCGATCGAGGAGCTGGCCTACAGCGCCGACCTCGTCGCGGCCCAGCGGGCCGACCGGCTGGACGACGTCGAGGACGAGCTGTTCCGGTTCGGCCGGATCATCGCGTCCAACGGCGATCTCCGCCGTGCGCTGACGGACCGGAGCGCGACAGCGTCCGCCAAGACGGAGCTGTTGCACACGCTGCTGGGCGGCCGGGCCAACCCGGTCACCGAGCGGCTGGTGATCCGTCTTGTCGCACAGCCGCGGGGCCGTAGCCTGGAGGCAGGGCTCGACGCCCTCTCCAAGCTGGCGGCGGCCCGCCGGGACCGCATGGTCGCGGTGGTCACCTCCGCGGTGCCGCTCAGCGACGGGCAGCGGCAGCGCCTCGGCGCGGCACTGGCCACGCTGTACGGCCGGCAGATCCACCTGAACCTCGACGTGGACCCCGAGGTCCTCGGCGGTGTCCAGGTCCGGATCGGCGACGAGGTCATCAACGGGACCATCGCGGACCGCCTCGACGGGGTAGCCCGTCGGATGGCCGGCTGACCCAGCCACCAACTCAAGAGCTGCACACCCGGCGGCCGGCCGTCGGACCCGCCGGACCCACAGGTCCGGCCGCGGTCCAGACGACGCCCCGGGGAGCAGCACAAGCATGACGGCGGCCCGAGTTGGGCCGTAAGCGGAAACCCCAGGGGGACGAGCCCCCCGGACACCCGCACGTAACTTCGGGCCCAACAAGGAGAGCAGGGAACCCAGATGGCGGAGCTCACGATCCGGCCGGAGGAGATCCGGGACGCGCTGGAGAACTTCGTCCAGGCGTACAAGCCGGACGCGGCCTCGCGCGAAGAGGTCGGCACGGTCAGCGATGCCGGTGACGGCATCGCGCACGTCGAGGGCCTGCCCTCGACGATGGCGAACGAACTGCTGAAGTTCGAGGACGGCACGCTCGGTCTCGCGCTGAACCTGGAAGAGCGCGAGATCGGTGCGGTCATCCTCGGTGAGTTCAGCGGTATCGAGCAGGGCCAGCCGGTGCAGCGCACCGGTGAGGTGCTCTCGGTCGCCGTGGGCGAGGGCTACCTCGGCCGCGTCGTCGACCCGCTGGGCAACCCGATCGACGGCCTCGGCGAGATCGAGACCGAGGGCCGCCGCGCCCTGGAGCTGCAGGCCCCGGGCGTCATGGTCCGTAAGTCGGTGCACGAGCCGATGGAGACCGGCTACAAGGCCGTCGACTCCATGGTGCCGATCGGCCGCGGCCAGCGTCAGCTGATCATTGGTGACCGCCAGACCGGCAAGACCGCCCTGGCCGTCGACACGATCATCAACCAGCGCGACAACTGGCGCTCGGGCGACCCGAAGAAGCAGGTCCGCTGCATCTACGTCGCCGTCGGCCAGAAGGGCTCCACTATCGCGTCCGTGCGCGGCGCGCTGGAGGAGGCCGGTGCCCTGGAGTACACCACCATCGTCGCCGCCCCGGCGTCCGACCCGGCGGGCTTCAAGTACCTCGCGCCCTACACCGGCTCGGCCATCGGCCAGCACTGGATGTACCAGGGCAAGCACGTCCTGATCATCTTCGACGACCTCTCGAAGCAGGCCGACGCCTACCGCGCCGTGTCCCTGCTGCTGCGCCGCCCGCCGGGCCGTGAGGCCTACCCGGGTGACGTCTTCTACCTGCACTCGCGTCTGCTGGAGCGCTGCGCCAAGCTCTCCGACGACATGGGCGCCGGTTCGATGACCGGTCTGCCGATCGTCGAGACCAAGGCCAACGACGTCTCGGCGTTCATCCCGACCAACGTCATCTCCATCACCGACGGCCAGTGCTTCCTGGAGTCGGACCTGTTCAACGCCAACCAGCGTCCGGCGCTGAACGTCGGTATCTCGGTCTCCCGCGTCGGTGGCTCGGCCCAGCACAAGGCCATGCGCCAGGTGTCCGGCCGCCTCCGCGTGGACCTCGCCCAGTACCGCGAACTGGAGGCGTTCGCCGCCTTCGGTTCCGACCTGGACGCGGCCTCCAAGGCCCAGCTGGGACGTGGTCAGCGCATGACCGAGCTCCTCAAGCAGGACCAGTACGCGCCGATGGCCACCGAGGACCAGGTCGTCTCCATCTGGGCCGGCACCAACGGCAAGATGGACGACGTCCCGGTCGCGGACATCCGCCGCTTCGAGCGCGAGCTCCTCGACCACCTCCGCCGGGAGAAGAAGGACCTGCTGACCAGCATCCGCGAGGGCGCCAAGATGTCCGATGACACCATCGGTGCCATCTCGGACGCCGTCGACGCCTTCAAGCGACAGTTCGAGACCTCGGACGGCAAGCTGCTCGGCGAGGACACCCCCGCCACCGGCAAGTGACGACGGAAGGGACCTGATCCATGGGAGCCTCGCTCCGGGTCTACAAGCGTCGCATCCGCTCCGTCTCCGCGACCAAGAAGATCACTAGGGCGATGGAGATGATCGCCGCCTCGCGCGTCGTCAAGGCGCAGCGCCAGGTGGCGGCATCGACGCCGTACGCGAGTGAGCTGACCCGCGCGGTGACCGCGGTTGCCACGGGTTCGACCACTCAGCACCCTCTGACGACCGAGGCGGAGAAGCCGACCCGGGCCGCGCTGCTGCTCATCACGAGCGACCGCGGTCTGGCCGGTGCCTACTCCTCCAACGTCATCAAGGCCGCGGACCAGCTCACCGAGCGGCTCAAGGCCGAGGGCAAGGAGGTCGACGCCTACATCGTCGGCCGCAAGGGTGTGTCCTACTACAGCTTCCGCGAGCGCAAGGTCGTGGAGTCGTGGACGGGCTTCACCGACAACCCGACCTACGCCGATGCGAAGAAGGTCGCCGCGCCGCTGATCGAGGCCGTCCAAAAGGGCGCCTCCGAGGGCGGGGCCGACGAACTCCACATCGTCTACACCGAGTTCATCTCGATGATGACGCAGAACGCGCTGGACGACCGTCTGCTGCCGCTGTCCCTGAAGGGGGAGTCGGCGGACGGGTCCGAGGAGAAGTCCACGGGCGAGATCCTGCCGCTGTTCGACTTCGAGCCGTCGGCCGAGGACGTCCTCGACGCCCTGCTGCCGCGGTACGTGGAGTCGCGGATCTACAACGCGCTGCTGCAGGCCGCCGCCTCCAAGCACGCCGCCACCCGGCGTGCGATGAAGTCGGCGACCGACAATGCGGAAGAGCTCATCAAGTCGCTCTCGCGGCTTGCGAACGCGGCCCGCCAGGCCGAAATCACCCAGGAAATCAGCGAGATCGTCGGTGGCAGTGCCGCACTGGCCGACGCGACCGCGGGGAGTGACTGACAACTATGACCACCACTGTTGAGACGGCCGTTGCCACGGGCCGCGTCGCCCGGGTCATCGGCCCGGTCGTCGACGTGGAGTTCCCCGTCGACGCGATGCCGGACATCTACAACGCGCTGACCGTCGAGGTTGCGGACCCGGCCGAGGCCGGTGCCAAGAAGACCCTGACCCTCGAGGTCGCCCAGCACCTGGGCGAGGGCCTGGTCCGTGCGATCTCCATGCAGCCCACCGACGGCCTGGTCCGCCAGGCCCCGGTCACCAACACCGGCAACGGCATCACCGTTCCGGTCGGTGACATCACCAAGGGCAAGGTGTTCAACACCCTCGGTGAGATCCTGAACAAGCCCGAGGCCGAGGCCGAGGTCACCGAGCGTTGGGCGATCCACCGCAAGGCGCCCTCCTTCGACCAGCTCGAGTCCAAGACCGAGATGTTCGAGACCGGCGTCAAGGTCATCGACCTGCTGACCCCGTACGTCAAGGGCGGCAAGATCGGTCTGTTCGGTGGTGCCGGTGTCGGCAAGACCGTTCTGATCCAGGAAATGATCTACCGTGTGGCCAACAACCACGACGGTGTGTCGGTGTTCGCCGGTGTCGGCGAGCGCACCCGTGAGGGAAACGACCTCATCGAGGAGATGACCGACTCCGGCGTCATCGACAAGACCGCGCTGGTCTTCGGTCAGATGGACGAGCCGCCGGGCACCCGTCTGCGCGTCGCGCTGGCCGGCCTCACCATGGCCGAGTACTTCCGTGACGTCCAGAAGCAGGACGTGCTGTTCTTCATCGACAACATCTTCCGCTTCACGCAGGCCGGTTCCGAGGTCTCGACCCTGCTCGGCCGTATGCCCTCCGCGGTGGGTTACCAGCCGAACCTGGCCGACGAGATGGGTCTCCTCCAGGAGCGCATCACCTCGACCCGTGGTCACTCGATCACCTCGATGCAGGCGATCTACGTCCCCGCGGACGACCTGACCGACCCGGCGCCGGCGACCACCTTCGCCCACCTGGACGCGACCACCGTTCTCTCGCGTCCGATCTCGGAGAAGGGCATCTACCCGGCGGTCGACCCGCTGGACTCGACGTCCCGGATCCTGGACCCGCGCTACATCTCGCAGGACCACTACGACTGCGCCTCGCGCGTGAAGTCGATCCTGCAGAAGTACAAGGACCTCCAGGACATCATCTCGATTCTGGGTATGGACGAGCTCAGCGAGGAGGACCGGCTCACGGTTTACCGCGCCCGTCGGATCGAGCGCTTCCTGTCGCAGAACACCCACGTGGCGAAGCAGTTCACCGGTGTGGACGGTTCGGACGTGCCGTTGGACGAGTCGATCGCGGCCTTCAACGCGATCGCCGACGGCGAGTACGACCACTTCCCGGAGCAGGCGTTCTTCATGTGCGGTGGTCTCGACGACCTCAAGAAGAACGCCAAGGAGCTTGGCGTCTCCTGACCCGTGCTCCCGGACCGGGGGCGGCCCTGGCCGTCCCCGGCCCGTACGACCACTAGTATTTGACCCAACATCTGCCACACCAGGCAGGTGGAGACCCGAGGAGCCATCGTGGCTGAGCTGCACGTCGAGTTGGTCGCCGCGGACCGGCAGGTCTGGTCCGGCGAGGCCAGCCTGGTCGTCGCGCGCACCTCGTCGGGCGACATCGGCGTCATGCCCGGACACCAGCCGCTGCTGGGCGTGCTGCAGTCGGGCCCGGTGACGATTCGCACGACCGGTGAGGGCGGGGACGGCACCGTCGTCGCCGCGGTGCACGGCGGCTTCATCTCGTTCGCCGACAACAAGCTGTCTCTGCTCGCGGAGATCGCCGAGTTGTCGGACGAGATCGATGTCCAGCGTGCGGAGCGGGCTCTGGAGCGAGCGAAGTCGGATGCTGACGCAGCCGCCGAGCGCCGCGCCGACGTCCGGCTGCGCGCGGTGGCGGGCGCTCGCTGAGCTCCGTCACCGACGAGATCGATCCTCAGCCGCGGGCTGCCCGGACTTCCGGAGCGGTCCGCGGCTGAGGCAATGCAGGTGCGTTTCCCTGCCCCGGACCCAGTCCGGGGCACCCCCCACCGAGGCGAGGAGGTCGGTCCAGATGGTCCTCGCTCTGCTTGTGAGCGGCGCGGTCGTGCTGCTGGTGCTGCTGGGGCTGTTCGTCTTCGGACTGAGGCGACGGCTCATCCAGCGGTCCGGCGGCACCTTCGACTGCAGCCTGCGCTGGAACGTGCCGGAGAACGAGCCCAGCGGCAAGGGCTGGATCTACGGCGTGGCGCGGTACAACGGTGACCGGATCGAGTGGTTCCGGGTCTTCTCGTACGCACCCCGGCCCCGTCGCCTGCTGGAGCGCTCCGCCATCGAGGTACTGGAGCGCCGTACCCCCCAGGGCGAAGAGGAGCTCGCGCTGCTCTCCGACTCCATCGTGCTGGCCTGCTCGCACAACGGCATCCGCGTGGAACTCGCGATGAGCGAGGACGCCCTGACGGGCTTCCTGGCATGGCTGGAGGCGGCACCGCCCGGCCAACGGGTGAACGTGGCCTGACGCGCGCGGGGGCCTTGGCCCCTTCTCGCGGGAATACTCCCCGCCCCCGACCCGTTGTGGCCCCGCAGGGGGCCCGGGCGTCCCCTACGGGATCCGTTCGGGTGCCCCCTAGGCGTCTCCTAGGGCTTCTCCTAGGGCGTCTCCACCCCCAACTCCTGGGCCAGTACGGCCGCTTGCAGCCGGCTGCGCAGTTCCAGTTTGGCCAGGAGTCGACTGACGTGGGTCTTCACGGTGGCCTCCGCCATGGCCAGCCGCACCGCGATATCGGCGTTCGACAGCCCCTCGCCCAGGCACCCCAGCACCTCCCGCTCCCGCGGCGTCAGCGCGTCCAGGACCGCCGGGTCCGGGGTCTCGCGGTCGCGCGCCGGCCGGACCGCCGTCCGCGGCCGGGCGAACTCGGCGATCAGCCGACGGGTCACCGCCGGGGCGATCAGGCCCTCACCGGCCGCCACCGTGCGGACCGCGCCGAGCAGCGTCGCCGCGTCGCTGTCCTTGAGCAGAAAGCCCGCGGCCCCCGCGCGCAGCGCGCCGAAGACGTACTCGTCCAGGTCGAAGGTGGTCAGCACCAGGACGTCGGCCAGCCCCTCCGCGGTGATCCGGCGGGTGGCCGAGACGCCGTCCAGCCGGGGCATCTGGATGTCCATCAGGACGAGGTCCGGGCGCAGGGCGCGGGCCATGGCGACCGCCTCCTCGCCGTCCACCGCCTCCGCGACGACCTCGATGTCGGGTACGGAGCCCAGGATGAGGACCAGCCCGGCCCGTACGGCTGACTGGTCCTCGGCGACCAGGACCCGGACGGGTCGTTCGGCGGTGCCGGTCATCGTCGTTCTCCCTCTCCGCTGGCGGGCAGTGCTGCCCGGACCAGCCAGACACTTCCGTCCGGCCCGGCTTCCGGGCCGGCGTCGAACTCCCCGCCCAACAGGGCGATCCGCTCCCGCATGCCGACCAGGCCGGCCCCGGAACCGGGCGCGCGGGGGCCCGGCCGGTCGCCGTGGGGACTGCGTACGGTGACGGTGAGCGCCCCGTCGGACGCGTCGGCGATCCGCACCCGGACATGGCCGGGTACGGCGTGCTTGAGCGCGTTGGTCAGCGACTCCTGGACGATCCGGTACGCGGCCAACTCGACCGGTGCGGGCGGCTTCCGGGCGCCCGGCCCGGTCGGCGGTCGGGCGTCGTCCAGGACGAACGTCAGGCCGCTGGCGGCGCCGTTCGTACGGGCCTGTGCGACCAGGGCCTCCAGTCCGTCGAGGGTGGGGATGGCCGCCGGCGCCTCGTCCGCGGTGGCCTTGTGGTCCCGCAACAGCCCGATGAGGCGGCGCATTTCGGCCAGGCCCTGGACGCTGTTCTCGCGGATCACGCCGAGCGCTGCACGGGTCGCGGTGGGATCGTCGAGGGTCTGCGCGGCGGTGGCGTGGATGGCGATCGCGGACAGGTGGTTGGCGACCAGGTCGTGCAGTTCCCTGGCCATCCGGGCGCGTTCGCCGGCCACCGCCTGGTTGCGGTCCATCTCGGCCAGCAGCGCGGTCTGTTCGGCCCGCAGCCGGGCGGCCTCCGCGGCGTCCCGGTGGTTGCGGATGATCAGGCCGGTCCAGGCCGGGGCGACCGTGACCAGTGCGATGCCGATGCCGATCAGAAGCACCTGCGGGTCGTGCCAGGCCACCGCCGTGACGGCCGTGGCCACCACCGACACCAGCTCCGAGCCGAGCGGGATCCGGCGGGCCGCGGCCGGTGGGCCGTACAGCACCGCGGCATAGACCACGTCCGTGAACATCAGGAGCGTGGTGATCAGGGTGCCGGTGCAGAAGTCGAGGACCAGTGCCGGCACGGCCAGGGCCAGCGCGACCATCGGGGCGGTGCGGCGCAGGAGCGCGGCCCCGGCCATGACGGTGAGCGCGAGCAGGTTCAGCGAGGCGGGCAGGCCCAGGAGCGGCGGCCCGCCGTACAGGTGCAGCGCCCGCAACAGCACCCCGGAGGCCAGTCCGCCGCCCGCGATGAGCACGTCGTGGTGGTGCGGGCGTCCGGGCGCGACGAGGGCTCTGGCAATCACCTCTCCATCAAACACGGCGCCGCCGCGGTCCGCCGTCACCCCGCGGACCAGGCCGCCTACATCGAAAGGTGCAGTGCCGGATCGTCGCCGCCGACGATGTTGTGGGAGCCGGCGGTTGGGAGACTGGGGAGTCCGCTCCGCTCGGTGGGAGTCCCTCGGAAGTCCGGGGCGCGGGGCGGCGGGAGAGGAGAGCGACCGTGGTCGTCACGCTGATCATCGCCTGTGAGGTCGGCTTCTGGGTGCTGCTCGCCGCGGGCCTGGCGCTGCGCTATCTGGCGCGGATGCCGAAGACCGGCGCGGCGGTGCTGCTGCTGGAACCGCTGCTGGAGCTGGCGCTGTTGATCGTCACCGCGATCGACCTGAAGAACGGCGCCACCGCGGACTGGAAGCACGGCCTGGCCGCCCTCTACATCGGCTACACCGTCGCCTACGGCCACTACACGATCAAGTGGGTGGACGTGCGCGTCGCGCACCGCTTCGCCGGCGGCCCGGCGCCGATCAAGCGCTACGGCCGGGACCAGCTCAAGCACGAGGCGAAGCTGTGGCTGCGCACGGTGTTGATGGCCGCGGTGGCGGCCGCACTGCTTCAGGGCGCGATCTGGTACGTCGGCGACGGCGACGTCTCGTCGCTGCGCAGCTGGCAGGCGACGGGTCTGCGCATCGTGTCGATCCACGGCGTGATCATGCTGACGTATCTCATCTGGCCGAAGAAGGCCCCCGAGGACCGGACCGCGGCGGAGGAGGCGCCGGCCCGGCCCCGGGAGGAGACCCTCCACTAGGGCCTGACCCATCGGACAGGCGCTGGGCCGGGCGGGGGCTCAGCGCTCGCCGCCCGGCACCCACAGCACGTCCCCGACCTCCTTGTTGGCCGTCCGGGCCAGGATGAACAGCAGGTCGGAGAGGCGGTTGAGGTAGGTGGCGGTGAGCGGGTTCATGGTCTCGCCGTGCTCCTCCATGGCCGCCCAGGTGGAGCGCTCGGCCCGGCGGACGACCGTGCACGCCTGGTGGAGCAGGGCGGCGCCGGGGGTGCCGCCGGGGAGGATGAAGCTGCGGAGCTTCTCCAGCTCTTCCAGGAAGCGGTCGCAGTCCGCCTCCAGCTTGTCGACGTAGGACTGCTCGACGCGCAGCGGCGGGAACTCCGGGTTCTCCACCACGGGGGTGGACAGGTCGGCGCCCACATCGAAGAGGTCGTTCTGCACCCGCAGCAGTACCGCGGCGACCTCCTCCGACAGCGACCCGAGCGCCAGCGCCACGCCGATCGCCGCATTGGCCTCGTTGGCGTCCGCGTACGCCGCGATGCGGGTGTCGGTCTTGGCGGTCCGGCTCATGTCGCCGAGCGCGGTGGTGCCCTTGTCTCCGGTACGGGTGTAGATGCGGGTCAGATTCACCATACGAGTGAGACTACGCCGCGCCCCGGGGGAGGGCTCGGGGCGGCGGGCCGCCGACGGCGTCGCGCGGCCCGGTTCGCCGGCGTTCCCTCGGCCGCGTCCGCGCGGCCACCGTGCGGCTCTTCCCGGGGCTGCGCCGGAGCCGCCGAACGAGCCGGCGAACGGGGCGCCGAACGAGGCGGCGAGCGGGGGGAGGACGAAAGGGGGATGGGAGGGGGACGAGTGGGAAGGCGAGCGGGAAGCAGGGCGGCGCCGGCGAGCGGACAGGGCCTCAACTACGCCGTGTGGAGGGCCGGCTGACGGCCTTCCGGGCGTGCGCCGGACCGCCGGGGATGTGATGTCCGTCATGACAGGAGGCGCCTTGGCCCGTCGGGCCGCCTGGAGAGGCGGCGGTCGGGTGAGGGGAGGGAGTGACGCGCATCTCTTCACTGCCAATCGATCGCCGGTGACCGCTAACGTCACTCAGGACCGTCAAATGCACAGGGTGTGAGGGGACAGCAGTGGCAAAGAAGCTTGCCGTCATCGGCGCCGGACTGATGGGTTCCGGTATCGCGCAGGTCTCGGCCCAGGCCGGTTGGGACGTCGTCCTCCGCGATGTCACGGACGAGGCGCTGGCTCGCGGCAAGGGCGGCATCGCCGCCTCCTTCGAGAAGTTCGTCGCGAAGGGCAAGCTGGAGGCGGACGCCGCCGAGCAGGCGCTGGCCCGCATCACCACCACCACCGATCTGGACGCGGTCGCCGACGCGGACATCGTCGTGGAGGCGGTCTTCGAGAAGATCGAGGTTAAGCGGGAGATCTTCCAGGCGCTGGACAAGCTCGCCAAGGAGGACGCGGTACTGGCCTCCAACACCTCGGCGATCCCGATCACCAAGATCGCCTCGGCCACCTCGCGGCCCGAGCGGGTGGTCGGCACGCACTTCTTCTCGCCGGTGCCGATGATGCAGCTGTGCGAGCTGGTGCGCGGCTACAAGACCAGTGACGAAACCCTCGCCGCCGCGCGGGAGTTCGCCGAGTCGGTCGGCAAGACCTGCGTCGTCGTCAACCGCGACGTGGCCGGCTTCGTCACCACCCGGCTGATCTCGGCGCTGGTCGTCGAGGCCGCCAAGCTCTACGAGTCGGGCGTGGCCAGCGCCGAGGACATCGACATCGCCTGCAAGCTGGGCTTCGGCCACGCGATGGGGCCGTTGGCCACCGCCGACCTGACCGGCGTCGACATCCTGCTGCACGCCACCGAGAACATCTACACCGAGTCCCAGGACGAGAAGTTCGCCCCGCCGGAGATCATGCGGCGCATGGTGGACGCCGGCGACATCGGCCGCAAGAGCGGACAGGGCTTCTACGCGCACTGATGGCGCGTCAGCCCAGCACTCCGACGGGGTCGCCCGTCGGAGTGATTTCGGTATCGGTTCGCTTACAGACGGCAACTTCGCCGTATGAGAGGCAGTCAGATCGGTAGACGACAATGCACCACAACCCATGACATCGGGGAGCGCATATGCACATCAGGGGCGACCACGCCGAGCTGGTCGTCGGGGGCCGCCTCGACGTTCGCAGCGCGGCGGACGCCCGCACGGCGCTGCACGCCGCCGTGGACTCCGGCCGAGGTGATCTGGTGCTGGACCTGACCGAACTGGATTCGTGGGACGCCACCGGCCTCGGCGTGATCATGGGCGCGCATCGCCGGGCCGGCCGCAACAACCGCCGGCTGGTGTTGCGGGGGGTGCCGCCGCAGATGCAGCGGCTGCTGGTCGCCACCCGGCTCCACCGCATCCTCGCGATCGAGGGCGGGATCGAGGCGGAGTCGCTTCCCCGGGTGTGAGCAGGGTCTCCTCCGGGTGCGAGGAGCGAGGGCGGCGGCCGCGGTCGCCGCCCCGTCCGGCCCCGCCCCGCCGCGGTCCCGGTACGGGGTCCCGACCAGGAGAGGCGGGGCGGGCGAGAGGGGCGGGCGGGGCAGGGGAGACGAGCGACCCGGAGGGAAGACCGGGATCCGGGATAATCGGAGGAAACGCGGCGAACCGCGCGTTTCCCCTGATCTGGTGTCGTTCCCGTCAAGGTGCCACCCCGGCCGTGCCCCGTGCCGGAGATCGGTCTATGGTTCGGTTGCCCGCCGTGTGCCATCATCCGCGGCGGGGCACCGGACCAGACGCGACGGCTGAGGAGATCCGCCGGAGCCGGGGGAGTGCGGACGGCCGGAAGCACCGACGGCACGCACATTCTGGGAGCTTGCAGCATGGACCCGAACACCCACCCGGGGCCCGAGGAGTACGGCGAGCAGGCCGGCACGGCCGGTCCGCCGGCGTCCGACGCCGCCGGCCGGCAGGGCGGATCCGGCGGGCTCGCCCGCGTCGTCCGCCTGGTCTCCGGCAACTACCTCGTCACCGTCAACCCGGTCGACGGCTGTGAGATACAGCCCTGCCCGCCCGGCGAGCGGCCCGCCGCGCCGGAGAAGCTCGACCCCCAGGACCGTGCCGCCGCGGCCCGCGCGGCCCAGCCGCCGGTGCCGTCCGGGCCGGTCTCCTTCGCCGGCCACGACATCCCCCTCGAAGAGCGCGACGAGGACGTCGCCCGGCTGGTGCGGCTGCTCACCCGGGGCCGCTCGGTGCGCGTGAGCGGCCCCGCCGGCTCGGGCCGCACCCGGCTGCTGGACGCGGTCGCCGGCCGCGTCGCCGACCTCGCCCCGGACGGCGTGGTCCGGCTCTCCGGCTACCACCGCAGCGTCACCGACGTCCTCTACGCCCTGTTCGCGGCGGTCTACCGGGCCCCGCAGCACCGCCCGGAGCGGCCCGAGCTGCTGCGCCTGCTCGGCGGCATCGGCGCGGTCGTCGTCCTCGACGACCTGGAGTTCGGCGGTGCCGCGCTCGACGAGCTGATGGAAGCCACCCCGGAGTGCGCCTTCCTCTTCGCCGCCACCCCCGACGTGCCCGCCCCCAGCGCCGACGCGCACGTCGAAGAGGTCTTCATCGGCGGGATCAGCCGGGACGCCGGTATGCGGCTGCTGGAGCGCGCCGTGGACCGCCCGCTCACCGCGGACGAGACCGCCTGGGCCGCCGACCTCTGGTTCGAGTCCGAGGGGCTGCCGCTGCGGTTCGTCCAGGCCGCCGCCCTGCTCCGGCAGCGCGACAGGGCACGGACCGCGCCCGGCGCCCTCGACGACGGTTACGGACTCTTCCCCGAGGGGTCCACCGCCGACCCGGTGGACCCCGAGCAGCGCACCGATGTGCCGCTGCCGGCCCTCGGCGAGGCCGTCGCCCCCGCCCCGCTGCTCGCCGAGCGGCTCGGTGCCGCCGCCCAGGAGACCCTCCGCTTCGCGGTCGCCCTCGGCGGCGAGCTGCCGCACCAGGCGCACCTGCCGGCCCTGGCCCAGGACACCCACGCCGACGCCGCCCTCGGCGAACTGCTCGGCTGCGGCCTGATCAGCCCGGCCGGCGGCCACTACCGCCTGGCCGCGACCGTCCTGGACCAGCTGACCGCCGCCGGCTACGCCGAGGACGCCGCCGCCCGCGCGCACACCGCCGCCCAGCACTACGCCTGGTGGGCCGGTCACCCCTCGGTCACCCCCGAGCGGGCCGCCGCCGAGTCCGACGCGGTGCTGGCCGCCATGGGCGTGCTGACCGGCAGCCGGGAGAGCGGCCACCCGGCCGCCGCGGTGCTGCTGGCCCGCACCGCCGCGCCCGCGTTCGCCGCGGCGCTGCACTGGAGCGCCTGGGAGCGCAGCCTGCGGCACGGCCAGGAGGCCGCCCGACTGGCAGGCGAGGTCGCCGAGGAGGCGTACTTCCACCACGACCTGGGTGTGCTCGCGCTGTGCAGCGGCAACGTCGACCGGGCGCGCGCCGAGCTGGAGGCGTCCATCGGGCTGCGCGGGGTGCTCTCCGACCGCGATGGCGCGATCGCCGGGCGGCGCGCCCTCGCCCTGGTCATCGACCGGTCGCGGGCCGCCGCCGCGGACGCGCCGACGACCCTGATGGCCTCCGTCGACCCGGCGGTCGCGGCCTCCGCCGCCGCCGCGACGGACACCCCGGACGGGCCGCAGGCGCACGAGACGGCCGCCGGCCCGGCCGGTGCCGCGACGCCCGACGCCGTGTCCACCGCCAAGCTGCACGCCGTCGCCCGTCCCGAGGGGCCGGCCACCACGGCCACCGCCCCGACCTCCGGGTCCGCCACGGTCCCGCGGTCCTCGGGGGGACCCGCGTCCTCGCCGGGCGCGACCACCGCCGCCGTCCCGGCCGTGAAGGGCGCGCACGCCGCGAAGTCCGGCAAGGCCACGGCGAACGGTGCCGGGGGCCTGGGGCGCGGTATCCGCCGCACCAGCCGCCGCAACCTCATCGCCGCGGGCGCCGGCGTGCTGGTGGCCGCCGGGCTCGGCACCGTCCTCACCCTCGGCATGACCTCCGACAACTCCGGCCCGCACGACGACAAGGTCACCACCAGGCAGTCCCCGGCCACCGGCGACGCGCAGGACCCGGCCCAACTGCCCGGCACCGGCGCCGGCCTGCCGCCCACCGGGTCCGGCACCACCCGGCCCGGCACTCCCGGCACGCCCGGCCACCGGGGCACCACCGCGCCGTCCGCCCCGGGCACCACCGGTGCGCCCAGCGGCCCGGGCACCCCGACCTCCAGCCCCACCGACCCGACCGGCGGCCCCACGTCGTCCAGCGGCCACCCGACCCACCGTCCCACCCACACCCCGACCGGCACCCCCACCGACCCCACGCCGACCCAGAAGCCGACCGGCACCCCGACCGACCCCACGCCGACCCAGAAGCCCACGGACACCCCGACCGGCCAGCCGCCGACGACGTCCGGCGGCTCCTCGGGCGGCAGCCCGTCCGGCAGCCATTCCGCGGTGGCGCCGTCCACCACCGGGAACGGCGGAGACACCACCGCGCCGTCGTCGGGCCAGGCGTCATCCGGCCAGTCGGCATCAGGCCAGGGCACCCCGACCGGCTGACACCCCCGGTGCCCCGCAGGCACCACCCGGCACACCAGGCACGTGCCGAAACACCGCGACGGCCCGGTACGCACCGCCGCCCCATGGGCGGACGGATCGCGTACCGGGCCGTCGCGGTGCGGCCGGTGCGGCGGGTCAGAACAACCGCAGCTTGTCGTCCTCGATGCCGCGCAGCCCGTCGTAGTCCAGCACCACACAGCCGATGCCGCGGTCGGTGGCCAGCACCCGGGCCTGCGGCTTGATCTCCTGAGCTGCGAAGATGCCCTTCACCGGGGCCAGGTGCGGGTCACGGTTGAGGAGTTCGAGATAACGGGTGAGCTGCTCCACGCCGTCGATCTCACCGCGCCGCTTGATCTCGACGGCGACGGTCTGCCCGTCGGCGTCCCGGCACAAGATATCCACCGGGCCAATGGCAGTGGGGTATTCACGCCGAATAAGCGAGTAGCCCTCGCCCAGTGTCTCGATCCGGTCGGCGAGCAGCTCCTGGAGGTGGGCCTCCACACCGTCCTTGATGAGCCCGGGGTCCACGCCCAACTCGTGCGAGGAGTCGTGCATGACCTCCTCCAGGGTGATGATGAGCTTCTCGCCGCCCTTGTTCTCCACCGTCCAGACGTTGCCGTCCCCCTCCTTGAGGGAGCAGGGCGGGGACATCCAGTTGAGGGGTTTGTAGGCCCGGTCGTCCGCATGGATGGACACGGAGCCGTCCGCCTTCACGAGGATGAGGCGGGGCGCGGAGGGGAGATGGGCGGTGAGCCGGCCCGCGTAGTCCACGGAGCAGCGGGCAATGACGAGGCGCATGGTGCGCCACGCTACTCGAATCGGGGCCGCCGACGCGATTCGCCCCCGCACCGGGGTCTCTTTACGGCGGAAACCCCCGCACCCCCGGCGCCCGCGCATGGCCGGTTGTATGTGCAATCTCCTGGTGCGGGCCCCTTGCGCGGCATACCGTTGACGCGGGGGGTCGCGGGGCGAACACGCTCTGTCGCGAATTCCCCTTGTCTCATCCATGAGGCCCCGTCCGTCCCGGCGGGGCCGCGAGAGGAGAACCTCATGTCGCTCGACGTCTCACCGGCCCTCCTCGAACAGGCCGAGCGAGGCGAGGTCGACGAAGCCGCGTTTGTCGACTGCGTCCGGACTTCCCTGCCCTACGCATGGGGGATGATCAGCTCTCTGGTGGACCGGCTGAAGGCGGACGGCGGAGAGTTCGCCGACAACCAGACGCCGCCGCCGGACGAGCAGGCGCGCGGCCAGCTGCTCCGCGCACTCGCGAGCAACGCCATCCGCGACTCGTTGGAGCGTCACTTCGGTGTGCGCCTCGCCTTTCAGAACTGCCACCGGGTCGCGGTCTTCCCGCTCGACCCGGCCGTCGACGAGCGGCTGGTCCGCTTCACCTCCATCCGCGGCCAGTTGCTGAACCAGTCGCCCGAACTCCGCGACTGCTGATCGGAGTTGCTGCCGCTGAGCCAGTTGGCCGGAGCACCCTCCGGGGCTTGCGCACCGGCGGCAGCACCACCGATCAGCCGTGCCCCGTGCCGCAGGGGCCCTTGGACCCCGCCGCCGCCCCGGCGGGGTCACGCCAGCTGCGGCAGTACCTCCGCGCCCAGCCGCCGGACGTTCTCCTCGGTGGCGGCCAGATCCCCGGAGCCCTCCACCAGCAGCGCGAACCGCCGGATGCCGGTGCGCTCCGACGTCGCCGCCAGCCGGTCCGCGCACAACTCCGGCGGGCCGACCGGATGCAGCGCGCACAGCAACTCCGTGTACGCCAGCGGGTCGCGCATCGACCGGTACCGGCCGTCGACCGTCACATGCGCCCCCAACCCCTGCCGCAGCCAGCCGGGCATCGCCTTCATCAGCGTCTCCACCGCGGCCTGACGGTCGTCCGCGACCTGCACCACGCCCGCCGAGACGTGCTCCGCGGCGGCCACCTCGGAGGGGTCCCGGCCGGCCTCCAGCGCCGCCGACCGCCACAGCGCGACCATCTCCGCCTTCTCCTCGTCGCCGCAGTGCATGCCCAGCAGCATCGGCAGTCCGCGCGTGGCGGCCAGCCGCACCGACGACGGGGAGGTGCACGCCACCACCACCGGGGGCCCGGCCGTCAGCCCGTCCGGATCGTCCGGGTCGGTCAGCGCCTCGGACGACCGCGGCACCACCGCCACTTCGCGGAAGGAATAGCGCTCGCCCTGCGCACCCACCCGGGGCTCGCGCAGCCACCGCAGCAGCAGATCCAGCGACTCGGGGAAACCGTGGTCGTACGCGGCCAGTCCGGAGCCGAAGACCTCCAGATCCACCCAGGGACCGCCCCGGCCGACGCCGAGCGTGAACCGGCCCTCCGACGTCAGGTGCAGCAGCGCCGCCTGCTCGCCGAGCGCCACCGGATGCTGGGTCGGCAGCACGCTCACCGCCGTCCCGATCCCGATCCGGCTCGTCCGTCCCAGCAGCAGTGCCGCCAGCGTCGCCGCCTGCGGACAGACCCCGTAGGGGACGAAGTGGTGTTCGGCGAGCCAGACTTCGTGGAGTCCGGCCTGCTCCGCTACCTCAGTGGAACGCACCGCGCGGTGCAGTGCTTCCCCCTGTCCCTGACCGGGGAACTGGGCGCCCAGGATGAAAGCCCCTACGCGCATCGCTCTCTGCCTCCTTGCAGCCGACGCGACCCCCCCTCACCCGGCAACAACGTGCGACACGTGCCCAGGGCACGGCCTGACGCGAAATTTCCAGATCATCGCAGAAACGTGACGGCGGGCTTTTGCCCCTGACCGCGCCGCGTACGCTGGTGACAGCCCTCCCCCGAACTCCCGACGCCTCCCCCGTGCTCCGCTTCGTTCGCGCGGGGGCCCGTGAGCAGGGGGAACCCCGCCCCCGTCGACCTGCCGAGGTGTGCTGTGTCTCCGCGCCGAAACCGCCAACGCGGTGCGAATCCCCCGGACCGTGCAGCACGCGCGGACCACGTGGGGGTCGGCCGCTACGGTCTGGAAACCACCGAGGAGTGGCGCGGCGAGGACTGGGTGGTCCGGCCGGTCGGTGCCTCCGGCGCGGCCAAGCACTACCGCTGCCCCGGCTGCGACCAGGAGATCCCGCCCGGCGTCCCGCACGTCGTCACCTGGCCCCAGCACGGCGACGTCGACGACCGCCGGCACTGGCACAAAGCCTGCTGGAACGCACGGAACCGCCGGAGCGCACGGCTCCAGCGGTCCCGGAACGCGCCCCGGTACTGAAGGCGCGAGAAAGCGGCGGGGCGGGGCGGCCGGTCAGACGTCCCGCTGGGTCAGGGCCGCGTAGGCCCCGCCGAGTGCCACCGCGGTGACCCCGGCGAGCACCAGCAGCGGCGTCCAGCCCGACGGGCCGTCCGACATGAACGGGATGCCGTACAGCGTGGCGATGGCGTTCGGCACCGAGTACTCGATCATCCCCTTCTGGAGCGACCGCAGGGACTCGCCCTGGAGGAACAGCGCCAGCAGCATCGGCAGCAGGACCAGGCCCATCATGGCGCTGATCGCGCCCGCCGAGTGCCGCAGCAGCGCGCCGACCGACAGCGCCAGCAGACCCAGCAGCGCGACGTACAGGCCGGCGCCCACGGTGCTGCGCAGCCACGCATCGGCGCTCGGCGCCGGGCCGTTGAGCATCGCGAAGTCCAGCAGCGCCACCACGGTCGTGGCGAGCGTGGTGATCACCAGCGCCAGTCCGAAGAAGACGATGGCCTTCGCGGTCAGCATCCGGGCCCGGCTCGGGCACGCGGTCAGCGTCGTACGGATCAGACCGGTGCCGTACTCGGACGAGATCGACAGCACGCCCAGGGTGATCACGCACAGGCTGCCGAGCAGCACCCCGACGAAGCCGACCGCGAGCAGCGGGTCCATCTTCCGTTCCGAACCCAGCGCCAGTGTCGTCAGCAGCCCGATGCCGACGATCAGCACCAGCATCACGCCCAGCGTCCAGATCGTCGAGCGCACCGAACGGATCTTGGTCCACTCGGCGGCCAGTGCATGGCCCAGGTGGGTCGGGCGGACCGGGATCGGCGAGACGTAACCGACGTTGCCCGCCTGCCAGTTGGCGCCGACCGGCTGCTGCTGCGGCAGCTGCGGAGCCGGCGCCTGCGGTGCCTGCGGCGGCTGTTGGGGCAGCTGGGGCTGGGCCTGCGGGGGCGCGGGAACGGTCAGCATCATCGTGCCGCCCTCCTTGCCCTGCGCACCGGGCCCGTGCGCCGCGAGCGGCCGCGGCTCGGGGTGGCCACCGGCCGGCGGCTGCGCCTGGAGCATCATCGTGCCGGCCTCCTTGACGGGGGCCGGTTGGGGCTGGGCCTGGGCCTGGAGCAGCATCGTCCCCGGCTCCTCGGCGGCCGGGGATGGGGGTCCCCCCTGCTCGAACGGAGTTGAGAGCTCGGGGGAGGCCGGCGGCATCGGTCCGGCGGTGGGCGCGGGACCCGGCGCGGGCACGGGGGCGGACGGGGGAGGAGTCGCGGACTCGGGGGCGGACGGGGGAGGAGTCGCGGACTCGGGGGCGGAGGGCGGCATCGGCTGCGCACCGGTGCCCGGCGCACCGGGCTGCGGCTGGGGCTGCGGCTGCTGAGGGCTGGTCATCGGACGTCCTGGGTGTGCGGCGTGGGCTGGTCGGCGGGGGCGGGCACGGGCGGCTGCTGCCCGTACGGGTGGGGTGCGCCGTACGGAGCGGGTCCCCCGTACGGGTGGCCCTGCTGCGGGGGCACCGGCCCGCCGGGCATCGGGGCGGCCGGGGCGTACGGGGCCTGCTGGGCGTAGGGGGCCTGCTGGGCGTACGGGTTCGGCGGCGGCGCGGCCGCCCCCGGCGGCACCTGGCCCGGCACGGCCGGCTGCCCCGGCGCGTACCCCTGGGGGGCGGCGCCCTGCGGCGGGTACCCGGCGGGCGCCGCCTGGAGACCGGACCGCTGGTCGGCCGTCGAGCGGTAGTCGACGACCCCCTGCGTCATCCGCATGTACGCCTCCTCCAGCGACGCCTGGTGCGGCGACAGCTCCCACAGCCGGATGTCGGCCGCGTGCGCGAGGTCGCTGATCCGGGGCAGCGGCAGCCCGGTCACCCGCAGCGCACCGTCCTCCTCCGGCACCGCCTGGCCGCCCGCCTCCGCGACGGCCGCGGCCAGCTTCTCGCGCTGCTCCGGCGCACCGTCCGGCGTCCGCACCCGCGCGAAGTCCGCGGAGTTGGCCGAGATGAAGTCCTTGACGGGCATGTCCGCGAGCAGCTGGCCCCGACCGATCACGATCAGGTGCTCGGCGGTCAGCGCCATCTCGCTCATCAGGTGCGAGGAGACGAAGACCGTACGGCCCTCGGCCGCCAGCTGCTTCATGAGGTTCCGCACCCACAGGATGCCCTCGGGGTCCAGGCCGTTGACCGGCTCGTCGAAGAGCAGCACCTGCGGATCGCCGAGCAGCGCCGCCGCGATCCCCAGCCGCTGGCCCATCCCCAGCGAGAACCCGCCGGACCGGCGCTGGGCGACGTCCTGCAGGCCGACCACTCCCAGCACCTCGTCGACCCGCCGGGCCGGGATGCCGGACAGCTGCGCCAGCGACAGCAGGTGCGCCCGCGCGCTGCGCCCGCCGTGCACCGCCTTGGCGTCCAGCAGCGCACCCACCTGCCGCGCCGCGTTGGGCGTCTGCCGGAACGGGCGGCCCCCGATCGTGGCGTGGCCGGACGTCGGGGCGTCGAGGCCCAGGATCATCCGCATGGTCGTCGACTTGCCGGAGCCGTTGGGCCCCAGGAAGCCGGTGACGGTGCCCGGACGCACCTGGAACGACAGGTTGTGCACGGCCGTCTTCGGCCCGTAGCGCTTGGTCAGGCCGACTGCCTCGATCATTCTCCGCCCCTCGCGAGATGGTCGGGGCAGAGGCGCCCTCGTGCCCCCGTGAGGGTTATGAGGCTATCGGGATGTTGACGGTTCCCGCCAAAACGGAGCGGAGGGTGCCGGCGGAGCGGCCCCGGCGCTCAGGCGTCCCGCCGGTTCAACAGCACATAGCCGACGACCAGCGCCGCCACCGTCCACCCCACCATGATCGTGAAACCGCCCCACGGCCCGTACGGCGTCGCGTCGTTGACCGGCGTGACCACCTGCATGATCCGCGAACCGGCCTGGTCCGGGAGATAGCGGCCGACCTTCTGCGTCGCCGAGACGTTCCCCAGGATGCTGGAGACCAGGAAGAAGAACGGCATCAGGATGCCCAGCGACAGCATCGGGCTGCGCAGCATCGTCGCCACCGCCATCGAGAACAGCGCCATCATCGCCATGTACAGCCCGCCGCCGATCACCGCCCGCAGCACCCCCGGATCGCCGAGGTACGCCCGGTGCTCGCCCAGCGCCGTCTGCCCCGCGAAGAACGTCACGAAGCTGGTCGCCAGACCGACCACGAAGACCAGCACGGTCGCCACCGTCAGCTTGCAGAAGAGGAACACCCCGCGCTGCGGCACCGCCGCCAGCGACGAACGGATCATCCCGGTGCTGTACTCGTTCGAGACCACCAGCACCCCGAAGACGATCATCGCCAGCTGGCCCAGGCCCATCCCCGCGAAGCTGATGTTGGTGGCGTCGAAGGAGAGCTGCCGCTGTTCCGGCATCGAGTCGAAGTCCTTCCGGACCAGCGTGCAGATCAGTACGCCGGTCACGATGGTCACCACCGCCGCGGTGCCCAGCGTCCACACCGTCGACCGCACCGACCGGATCTTCGTCCACTCCGACCGCAGGACCTGCCCGACGACCGCCATCCGTCAGCTCCTCTTCCTCTGCCACTGCCGATCCGTGCCCCAACCGTCCTGCGCCGGCCCGCGCGACATCGCGCCCTGGGGGACCGCCGAGCGCACCGGCCCCCCGCCCTGCACCGTCGGCGGCGGCCCGCCGCCGTTGCGCGCGTGGTACTCCACGACACCGGCCGTCAGCTGCATGAACGCCTCTTCCAACGACGCCTGCTGAGGACTCAACTCGTGCAGTACCAGCCGTTCGGCGGCGGCCAGTTCGCCCAGCCGCTCCGCCGGCACCCCGTCGACCTCCAGCGCACCGGCCTCACCGGCGAACACCCGCATCCCCTCCCGGTACAGCATGGTCAGCAGCCGCTCCCGCTCCGGGGACCGCACCCGCACGTACGACCGCGAGTTCTGCTGGATGAACTCCGCCATCGACGTGTCCGCCAACAGCCGGCCCTGCCCGATCACCACCAGGTGCTCCGCGGTCAGCGCCATCTCGCTCATCAGATGGGACGAGACGAAGACCGTCCGCCCCTGGGCCGCGAGGTTCTTCATCAGATTGCGTATCCAGTGGATGCCCTCGGGGTCCAGGCCGTTGACCGGCTCGTCGAAGAGCAGCACCCGCGGATTGCCCAGCAACGCGGCCGCGATGCCCAACCGCTGCCCCATCCCCAGCGAGAAGCCCTTCGACCGCTTCCCCGCCACCGACGCCAACCCGACGAGGTCCAGCACCTCGGCGACCCGGGCCCGCGGAATGCCGTTGCTCTGCGCCAGACACAGCAGATGGTTGGCGGCGCTGCGACCGCCGTGCATCGCCTTGGCGTCCAGCAGCGCTCCCACATACGTCAGCGGGTTCTTCAGCTGCCGGTAGTGCCTGCCGTCGATCCGGACCGTGCCGGCCGTCGGATTGTCCAGACCGAGCATCATCCGCATGGTGGTGGACTTCCCCGCACCGTTGGGGCCGAGAAAGCCGGTGACGATCCCCGGCCGCACGGTGAACGTCAGATGGTCCACCGCGACCGTGTCCCCGTAGTGCTTCGTCAGCCCTCTGAGCTCGATCATGTACAGCACGCTAGGGGCGCCCCGAGGCCCCCGCCACCGGGACGCGCCGCCTGGAGGACCACCGCCCCACCCCCTGGGTACGACCGTGCCCCCGCACCACCACACGGGCGGCACGGGGGCACGAACGGACTACGGGAAGGACCCTTCCGGCATCGGCCTCAGCGGGTCTGCTGCGCGGGCACGCCCCGGGTGACGGACTCCTCGTCGCCGGGCACGCCGGCGGCGGCCACCGCCGCACCGGTCAGCGTCGCCAGCATTTCGCGGACGTTGGTCAGCTGCGCGTTGATCGAGTCGCGGCGGTTGGTGAGCGCCGCCAGCTCGCGCTCGGATTCGCTGCGGATCCGGTCGGCCTTGGCGTTGGCGTCCGCCACGATGTCCTCGGCCTGGCGCTGCGCGGTCTCCACCGTCTGGCGGGCCCGGCGCTCCGCGTCCGTCCGCAGCTTCTCCGCCTCCAGGCGCAGCTGCTCGGCGCGGTGCTCGATCTCCGCCAGTCGCTTCTCCGCCTTGGCCTGACGCGAGGCCAGATCGCGCTCGGACTGCTCGCGGCGCTTGGCGAGGTTGGTCTCGAAGTCCGCGGCGGCCTGCGCGGCCTTGGCGCGGGTCTCCTCGAAGAGGGCGTCCGCCTCCTCCCGCTTGGACTGGGCGTCCTTCTGCGCCTCGGCACGCAGGGTGGCCGCCTCGCCCTTGGCCTTCTCGACGATCCGGGCACCCTCGTCCTCGGCCTTGGCCTTGCGCTCGACCGCGAAGGACTCGGCGTCGTTGCGCACCTGCTGGGCGGCGGACTCGGCCAGCTCGCGGTGTTGCTCGGCGGCCCGCCGGGCCTCCTCGCGCAGCTCCTTGGCCTCCTCCTCCGCGAGGCGGAGGATCTTCTCCACGCGCGCGCCGAGGCCCGCGTAGGAGGGTTCGGCGTCGGTGACCTGAGCCTGGGCGTTCTGCGTCTCGAGGTGCAGCTCCTCGATGCGCTTCTCCAGCGAGGTGATACGGGCCAGCGCGCTGTCGCGGTCCGCGACGAGTTTCGTAATGCGGTCATCCACCTGACCGCGGTCGTACCCACGCCGCACGAGCTCGAAGCCGAAGGGGGAGGAAGTGTCGCTCATGGGGTTCCTGTCGAAAGAGACCGGTGAGGTGATAAAGAGAATCCTAGGGGTCTTAACGGCGTGTCATCGAGTCATTGCACGTTTGAAGTGGAGAATGACCCCTCATTTGAGTGGCTACCCTTCAGACGGCTTGCCACTCGAACGAGTTGTCCCGGCCCCCGTGGCGGCCTTCACCGCCCCGCCCCCCTTGCCGTCCCCGCCCTGCGTGGGCACCTCGAACGACTCCAGCGCCTCCAGCACGTCCTGAACGCGGGAGATCTCGGTGTTGATGTCCTTCCGGCGACGGGCCAGCACCTCCAGCTCGTGCTTGCCCTCCGCCACGATCCGGGCGGCCTCCTCCTTCGCCTCGGCCCGCATCTTCTCCGCGTCGCGCACCGCGGCGGACTTCTTGTTCTCGGCCTCCTTGATCAGGCCCTCGGCCTTCTTCACCGCGGCGATCCGGACCTTGCTCGCCTCGCTGTTGGCGTCCGCCATCAGCTTGTCGGCCTTCTCCTCGGCCTCCACCTGCTGCGCGGTGGCCTGCGCGATCAGCTTGTCGACCCGCTCGCCGGCGCTCTTCATCGCCTCCGCCGACTCCCGGCGGGCCCGCTCGTGCAGCTCCTCGACCTCGGACTCGACCCGGACCCGCAGCTCCTCCGTGCGCTCCCTTATGGCCGTCGCGTCCCGACGCGCCTCACCGAGCAGCGTGTCCGCGTCCGTACGGGCCTTCTCCACCCGCACATTGCCGTCGGCCGTGGCCTCCCGGACGATCCGCTCGGCCTCCTTGCGCGCCGCCCCGACCATCATGTCGGCCTGCTCCTCCGCGCCGGTCGCCGTCTTCAGCGCCTCCTCCTGCGCCTTGGCGATCAACTGGTCGGCCTGCTCCGCCGCGTCGCCGCGGCGCTTGGCGGCGTCCTTGCGGGCCTCGTCCAGCAGCTGGTCCGCCTCCTCCAGCGCCTCCGTACGGGTGAGGTCGGCGGCCTCCTCGGCCTCCTCGCGGATCCTCGCGGACTCCGCTCGCGTCCGATTGGCGTGCTCCTGCGCCGCGGTGACGGTCTCCGCCGCCTCCGCGCGCAGCCGGTCCGCCTCCGCGGTCGCCGTCGCGATCATCCGGTCCGCCTGCTCACGGGCATCGGCCCGGGTACGGTCCGCCTCCCGCTCGGCCTCCGCGGAACGCTCCGCCGCCTCCGCGCGCAGTCGCTCCGCCTCGCCGGCCGCCTCCGCCACCAGCTCGTCGGCCTGCGCCGCGGCGTCGCCCCGCGTCTTGTTGGCCGCCGAACGCGCCTCGTCGGCGGTCCGCTCGGCGTCCGCCCGGGCACCCTCCAGCACCTCGGCCGCCTCGGCCCGCAGCCGCTCCGCCGCCTCGGTGGCGTCCGCCACCAGCCGCTGCGCCTGCTGCTCGCCCTCCGCGCGCAGCCGCTCGGCGGCCTCCTGGCCCTCCCGGACCGTGCGGTCCGCGTCGTCCTGCGCCGAAGACGTCAACTCGGCCGCCTCGGTGACGATCCGTTCGGCCTCCGCGCGCGCCTCGGTCAGCAGCCGATCGGTCTGCCCCGCCGCCTCGGACCGCATCCGGTTCGCGTCGTCCCGCGCCTCGGCCCGGGCCCGCGCCGCGTCCTGCTCCGCCGACGCCAGCGCGTCCGACGCGTCGGTGCGCAGCTGCTGCGCCTTCGCCGTGGCGTCCCCGACCAGCTTCTCCGCCTTGGCGGTGGCGTCCGTGACGAGCTTTTCAGCCTCGGTGGTGGCCTCGGTGAGCAGGCGGTCGGCCTGTTCGGCGGCCTCGGTGCGCGCCGTGTTGGCGTTCCGACGGGCCTCGTCGAGGACCTCGGCGGCCTCCGCCCGCAGCTCCTCGGCCTTGGCGGTGGCGTCCGTGACGAGCTTTTCGGCCTCGGTGGTGGCCTCGGTGAGCAGGCGGTCGGCCTGTTCGGCGGCCTCGGTGCGCGCCGTGTTGGCGTCCCGGCGCGCCTCGTCGAGGACCTCGGCCGCCTCCGCCCGCAGCCGCTCGCCCTCCTCGATGGCCTCCGAAACCGTGCGCTCGGCAAGGGACTTGGCAGCCTCCGTCGCCTCCTGCGCCTCGTGCCGGACCCGCGCGGCGTCCTCCGACGCCCGCTCCCGCTCCGCGTAGGCGTCCGCGCGGACCCGGTCCGCCTCCTCCTGCGCCTCGGACTTCGTCCGCTCCGCGGCGTGCTCGGCCGCCGAACGCAGCCCGGCGATCTCCTCGTTGGCCTGCTCGCGCAGCCCCGAGACCGCGTCCCGCACCTGCTGCGCGGTCTGCTCGGCCGTCGCCACCAGCTCCGCCGCGCGCCGGTCCGCCTCCTCGACCAGCCGCTCGGCCTCCGCCTGCGCCTCACTGACCCGCGTACGGGCCGACGCCAGCAACTCCTCGCTCTGCTCCCGCGCGGCCGTCCGCTCCTGATGGGCCTCCTCGCGGGCCTCGCCCAGCAGCTGCTCGGCCTCCCGGCGCCGCCGCGCGGCCTCCTCCTGCGCCTCGGCGAGCGCCTCCGCGGCCTCCGTGCCCGTACGCTCCGCGGCGGCCGCCGCCTCCGCACGCACCCGGTCCGCGGTCTCCTGCGCCTCCGCCTTGAGCCGCTCGGCCTCGGCCGCCGCCTCGCTGCGCAGCCGCGCCGCCGCCGCCTCGGCCTCCGACCGGGCCGCCGAAGCGTCCCCGGCCGCCTCCGACCGCAGCCGCTCGGCCTCGTCCTCGGCCTGCTGCTGCAACGACCGACGCCGCTCGGCGGCCTCCGCCTTGAGCCGCGCGGCCTCCTCCTGCGTCTCCCGACGCAGCTGCTCGGCCTCCGCACGCGCCTGACGCAGCGACTCCTCGGCCGCCGTCAGCTTCTCCTCGGCCTCGCCGCGCAGCCGGTCCCGCTCCGCCTGGGCCTCGGCCCGGCGCTCCTCGGCGGCCTCCTCGGCCTCCGCGCGCAGCTTCGCCGCGCTCTTCTCCGCCTCGCCCGTCAGCTCCTCGGCGGCCTGGGTGCCCTCCAACAGCAGCTGCTCGGCCTCGCTACGTGCCCGCTCCAGCGCCTCCTCGGCCTGCCGCCGCAGCGCGGCCGCCCGCTCGATGGCCTCGGTCCGCACCCGCTCGCTGTCCGCGACCGCACCCGAACGGGTCTCCTCGGCATCGGACTTGGCCTTCGCCAACAGGTCCTCGGCGGTCCCGGCCGCCTCCTCGATCTGCTGGACCGCCTCCCGGCGCGCCTCACCGCGGATCCGCTCGCCCTCGGCGACCGCGTCCGCCCGCAGCTGCTCGGCCTCGCCGCGCAGCCGCCGTGCCTCCTCCTGGAGTTCGGCGGTCTTGGCGCGGTACTCCTTGGTGTCGTTCTTCGCCGCGCCCTTGAGCTGCTCGGCGGTGTCGTGCGCCTGCTCGCGCAGCCGGTCGGCCTCCGCCTCGGCCTCGTGGCGCAGCCGCTCGGCCTCCTCGACGGCGGCCTTCGTGGTGGCCTTGGCGTCCTCGGACGCCTTGGTCAGGATCTCCTCGGCGGCCCGCGCGGCCTTCGCCAGCTGCGCAGCGGAGTCCTCGGCGGCCCGCGACCGCGCCGACTCCTGCGCCTCGGACAGCAGTCGCTCCGACTCGCCCCGGGCGTCCGCCCGCAGCGCCTCGGCCTCGGCCCGCAGCGCCTCGGCCTCCTTGGTCGCCTCCGCGACCAGCCGGGCCACCTCAGCCTTGGCCGTACGGGTGCGCTGCTCGTTCTCCGTCTCGGCCGCCGACAGCCGCTTGGCGGCCGACTGCTGCGCCTCCTCGACGAGCTTCTCCGCCTCGGCGCGCGCCGCGCGCAGCGCCGCATCGGCCTCCTGCACCCGCGCCTCGGCGGACCGCGTCAACTCGGTCGCCTGCCGGCGTGCCTCCTCCGCCTCCGCACCGGCCGTCGAACGCAGCTGCTCCGCCTGGTCGGTGGCCTCCTGGGCCTGGCTCGACGCCGCGTTCAGCAGTCGCTCGGCGTCCGTCCGCGCCCGGCGCAGGATGGATTCCGCTTCGGTGCGGGCCTCTTCCGCGGCGGTGCCCAGCCGTTCCCGGGCCCGCTCGGCCAGCCGCTGCGCCTCGGCGCGCGCCGCCGCCAGCGCCTGCTCGGCCTCCGCCCGGGACTCCTCCATCAGCCGACGGGCCTGGGACTCCGTACGGGCCCGCAGCTGTTCCGCCCACGCCACGTTCTCGTTGACGTGCGACTCGACGGTCTGCCGGCGCTCGTTGAGTTCCTCGTCGAGCCGCTGCCGACGGCTGACCGCCTCGGCGTGCAGCTCGGCCTCCATCCGGGCCTGCCGCTCGGCCGACTCCTGGAGCAGCCGTTGGGTCTGCGCGCGTGCCTCGCGCACCTCGCGCTCGGCGTCCGAACGCAGCTGGTCGGCCTGGATCTGCGCGTTGCGCAGCAGCTGTTCGGCCTGGTGGCTGAGGTTGTCGTAGGCAGGCCGGGACGCGAGGTTGCGGCGCGCCTCGTGGAGCTTGGCGCGCAGCACCTCGACCTGGTACCCGAGGTCGTCGGCGTGCTGGACGGCCTTGTCCCGCTCGGTCTTCAGCCGCTCCATCTCGGCTTCGAACTGCGAGAGGTGATCGACCTCAGCCCACTGACGCTCCTGGCGCTCGTTGCCCCGCACTGCGCGGTCCCATCCGTCCCCTGGTCATGGCGGCGGCCGGCTCCGGCGCTGCAGCGCGGGTTCCGTACACGTCACCGCGTACCGAACTCGCGCCCTTCGGAGCTGACCCTTCCGAAGAAATGGTGTCAGATCATCGGCAGAGTATGGACCGAGCCCCATTCCCGTACCCCGACCGAAGCTGCACTCTACCGGCCGGGGAAGCGGAAGGTCAGTGGTCAGTCGCGTCCGGGGGCGCGGCGGTGACGAGTTCGGTCAGCACACCGTGGCAGTCCTTGGGGTGCAGGAAGGTGATCCGCGACCCCATCGAACCCCGCCGCGGTTCGTCGTAGAGCACCCGGACGCCCTTGCCGCGGATGGCTTCGGAGTCCTCGTCGACGTCCGCCGTGCCGAAGGCGATGTGGTGCACGCCCTCGCCGTTCTTGGCCAGCCACTTGCCCACCGCGGAATCCTCCCGGGTCGGCTCCAGCAGCTGCAGATACGAGGCGCCGCCGTCCGACGTCTCGTTGATCTTGAGCATGGCCTCGCGGACCCCCTGCTCCTCGTTGACCTCGGTGTGGAACACCTCGAAGCCATACGTGGCACGGTAGAACTCGACGGTCCTGTCGAGGTCGGAACAGGCGATCCCGATGTGGTCGATTCGCGTCAGCATGGCTCCAGTGCACCGCCCGCACGGCTGGTTACGCAACGTGCGCGCGATCACACCCGCTTGCCGGTGACCCGGCGACTACCCCTCAGTACATTGACGGGAACCCTCGTTAACTTCCCTGCAAAGGAAGGCCGCATCGTATGTCTGCAACGAACGGCACCACCTCGGTCATCGTGGCCGGCGCCCGCACGCCCATGGGCCGGCTCCTCGGTTCACTGCGCACCTTCTCCGGGGCCGACCTGGGCGGAGTGGCCATCAAGGCGGCGCTGGACCGCGCGGGTATCGGCGGCGACCAGGTGCAGTACGTGATCATGGGCCAGGTCCTGCAGGCCGGGGCGGGGCAGATCCCGGCGCGTCAGGCCGCGGTCAAGGCCGGCATCCCGATGAACGTCCCCGCGCTGACCGTCAACAAGGTCTGCCTCTCCGGCCTGGACGCCATCGCCCTGGCCGACCAGCTCATCCGCGCGGGCGAGTTCGACGTCGTCGTCGCCGGCGGCCAGGAGTCCATGACCAACGCCCCGCACCTGCTGCCGAAGTCCCGCGAGGGCTTCAAGTACGGCGCGGTGGAGATGCTCGACGCGATGGCGCACGACGGCCTCACCGACGCCTTCGAGGGCATCGCGATGGGTGAGTCGACCGAGAAGCACAACACCCGTCTGGGTATCGGCCGCGCCGAGCAGGACGAGATCGCCGCGCGCTCCCACCAGCGGGCCGCGGCCGCCCAGAAGAACGGCCTGTTCGAGGCGGAGATCACCCCCGTGGAGATCCCGCAGCGCAAGGGCGAGCCGGTGCTCTTCAGCAAGGACGAGGGCATCCGCGCCGAGACCACCGCGGAGAGCCTCGGCAAGCTGCGGCCGGCCTTCGCCAAGGACGGCACGATCACCGCGGGCACGTCCTCGCAGATCTCCGACGGCGCCGCCGCCGTGGTCGTCATGAGCAAGGCCAAGGCCGAGGAGCTGGGCCTGGAGTGGATCGCCGAGATCGGCGCGCACGGCAATGTCGCCGGCCCGGACAACTCCCTCCAGTCGCAGCCGTCCAACGCCATCAACCACGCGCTCGCCAAGGACGGCCTCGGCGTCGAAGATCTTGACCTGATCGAGATCAACGAGGCGTTCGCGGCGGTCGCCGTGCAGTCAATGAAGGACCTCGGGGTCTCCCCGGAAAAGGTGAATGTCAACGGTGGTGCCATCGCGCTGGGGCACCCCATCGGCATGTCCGGCGCCCGTATCGTGCTGCATCTCGCGCTGGAGCTGCGGCGGCGCGGCGGCGGCATCGGTGCCGCGGCCCTGTGCGGGGGCGGCGGCCAGGGCGACGCGCTGATCCTCCGCGTACCGGGCAAGTGACGGGCCCGCGCGCCGGCCGGGTGCCGGCGCGCGGCGCGGGAGCAGCGCGTACCAGCCAGTGAGTCGAGGTCGAAGGAGCCGAGCGCGATGGTGGACGTCCCCCAGCTGGTGGAACAGGCCCGGCAGGGCCGCCCGAGGGCGGTGGCCCGGCTGATCTCCCTCGTCGAGGGAGCGGCGCCGGAGCTGCGCGAGGTGATGGCGACACTGGCGCCGCTGACCGGCGGCGCGTACGTGGTCGGACTCACCGGGTCGCCCGGCGTCGGCAAGTCCACCACGACGTCCGCGCTGGTCACCGCCTACCGCAAGGCCGGCAAACGGGTCGGCGTGCTCGCCGTCGACCCGTCCTCGCCGTTCTCCGGTGGCGCGCTGCTCGGCGACCGGGTCCGGATGAGCGAGCACGCCTCCGACCCCGGCGTCTACATCCGCTCGATGGCCACCCGCGGCCATCTCGGCGGGCTGGCCTGGGCCGCCCCGCAGGCGATCCGGGTGCTGGACGCCGCCGGCTGCGACGTGATCCTGGTGGAGACCGTGGGCGTCGGCCAGTCGGAGGTCGAGATCGCCTCCCAGGCCGACACCAGCGTGGTGCTGCTGGCCCCCGGGATGGGCGACGGCATCCAGGCCGCCAAGGCCGGGATCCTGGAGATCGGCGACGTCTACGTCGTCAACAAGGCCGACCGGGACGGCGCCGACGCCACCGCGCGCGAGCTGAACCACATGCTGGGCCTGGGCGAGTCCCGGGCGCCCGGTGACTGGCGGCCCCCGATCGTCAAGACGGTGGCGGCGCGCGCGGAGGGCATCGACGAGGTCGTCGAGGCCCTGGAGAAGCACCGGGCCTGGATGGAGGAGCGGGGCGTGCTGGCGCGGCGACGGCTGGCGCGGGCGGCCCGCGAGGTCGAGACGATCGCCGTCACCGCGCTGCGCTCCCGGATCGGCGACCTGTCCGGCGACCGCCACCTGGACGCGCTGGCCGAGCGCATCGTCGCCGGCGACACCGATCCCTATCGGGCGGCGGACGAACTGGTGGAGGGGCTGACGAACGGGGCCCAGACGGCTGGTTCGTGAGCCTTCGGGCGTCGGGGCCGCGGTGGCCTCCCGTGCCGCCGGGCCCTGGCGGTGCCGGGGCCCGTCCGCGGCCCCGGTGGCGCCCCGGTGGTCGGCGTCAGGGGTTGCCGCGGTGCTTGCGCAGGTGTTCCGCCACCGGGGCGAGGGAGGAGCGGAAGGACTCCAGGTCCTCGGCGGCGAAGAGGTCGATGAAGTGGCGGCGGACCGAGGCGACGTGGTGCGGGGCGACCCGGCGCATCGTCTCCCAGCCTTCTTCGGTGAGGACGGCGTAGAGTCCACGACGGTCCGACTCGCAGCTTTCGCGGCGCACCAGGCCGGCGTTCTCCATGCGGGTGATCTGGTGCGAGAGGCGGCTCTTGGACTGCAGCGTGCTGGCGGCCAGGTCGCTCATCCGCAGCCGGTGGTCCTCGGCCTCGGAGAGGTTGACCAGGATCTCGTAGTCGTTGTTGGTCAGGCCGAACGGCTGGAGATCGCGTTCCAGTTGGTGCATCAGCAGTCTGCTGACGTCCAGATGGGTGCGCCAGGCACGCTGCTCCTGGTCGGTCAGCCAGGGAGTGTCGCTGTCGGTCGTCATGGATGAATTCTACCCGTGAAAGTTGAATAGTAAATTAGTTGTGGCGTGTGACATTTAGTTGTGGCGTGTGACATTGCGGAAGTCGGCCGGGGCCCGCGGTTGATCAGACGTTCGAGGTCACCGTCCGCAGACTACCGTTCACAGCCCGAAGCGGCGCTGAAGCCCCCCGAGGCCGCCGGGCGGCTGCGGCAGTTGTGAGCCACTTTCCGCAGTCGGCGCGCCGCCGCCCGGCACACCCTCCTCCGCCGGCAGCGCACCGGTCGCCCGCTCCGGCATCAACTGCTCCGTGGACTGCAGCAGAACCGTGCCGGCGCCGGTGAACTCGAACTGGTGCTCCTCGCCGGAGGCGCCGCCGATGCCGGTGTGGGCGCGCAGGCCGCCCAGGAATCCCCGCAGGTACTGATGGTCGTAGTGGTGGCAGGGGGAGGGGCAGTCGGCCCAGCCGACGAGGGCCTGCGGGTCCACCCGGATCGGGGGCTCGACGAACACCACGGGACCGTTGGAGGCGGCCACGAACGTGCCCGTGCCGATGAGCGTGAGGAAGCCCGGGATGATCGATTGCTTCAGCGACAGAGATGGCTGAAAGGCGAGCACGTTGCCGGAGCGAATAGTGAGGTTGCCCTCATCCAGATCATAGGAATTGATGTCGAACGACCGGTCAGCGAGGAGCATCTTGCCCCGCCCCTCGGCGACCACCCAGTCCGCGGCGTGCAGTGGCGAATGGAAACTTCCGGCGATCAGGCGGTCCAGGCGGCCGTGTCCGATGCCGTGGAAGTCGATCTGCCCGTAGTAGGCGATCATCTTCCCCTTCTGCAGGAACCACTGGCCGTCGAGGTCGACGCTGAAGGCATACGGATTGACGTTGTCGTCGGAGGGCAACGAGTGGACGTCGTGGACGACGGGACCGGTCACAGCTTCTCCTCCGACGCCTGTACGTAGACGGTGCCCCGGCCGGACAGCTCCAGTTGGAACGCCTCGCCCGAGCCGCGGCCGATCATCTCGCGCCAACCGATGGCGGTGGACAGGCGGTTGCGGACGTCGCCGCGGTGCGCGACATACGCCTGCGGGTCGACGTGGACCGGGCGCTCGGGGGTGATCGGCAGCTCGATGACGCCGCCGTGGGCCATCACCGCGACCGAACCGTGGCCCTGCAGGGTGGTGGTGAACAGGCCCTGGCCGGTGACCTGTCCGCGTACCATGCCCATCACCCCGCCCTGCGCGCCCATGAACATCGTGCCCTGGGACAGGGAACCGTCGAAGGCCAGCAGGCGGTCGGCCTCCACATAGAGCGTGTCGCCGGTCAGGTCGACGACCTGGACGTGGTGGCCGCCGTACCCGAACATCACCGTGGCGGTGGGGGTGCCTCCCCGACCGTGCGGACCTTGGGCGACCTCGACGGTCATCAGGGGCGTGGCCTCGCCGGCGATCCGGCGGCCGATCATGGAGCCGAGGCCGCCCTGGCCGCCCTGGATGTTGGGGGTGAAGGTGACCTCGCCGCGGTAGGCGAGCATCGCGCCGCGCTGGCTGAACAGCCGCTGCCCGGGGACGATCCTGGCTTCCACCATGCGGGAGTTGAGGGCCGTGAACGGCATCAGACCTCACCTCCCACGGTGTTGCGCTCGCTGGGCTGCACATAGACCAGCCCCTCGCCCTCGAAGCGGATCTGGAACGCCTCGCCGGAGCCCTCGCCGAGGAACGTGCGGAAGTTCACTCCGGACTGGAAGTGCTGCTTCAGGTGGCCGGTGTGCGCGATGTACGCGCCCGGGTCGACCTGGAGGGGGTACTGCTTGGTGACCCGGAGCACCACGGCCGGGCCGTCGGAGGTGAGCGCGGCCTGCCCGTGGCCCTCCACGGTGGTGGTGAACAGGCCGTTGCCCTGCGAGGCGCCGCGCAGCCCCGTGAACGTCGTGCCGGTGTGCAGCGCCGCCTCGGTGCACAGCAGGTTGCTGGCCTCCACGAACAGCTTCTCGCCCTGGAGGCGGACCAGGTTGATCTCGCTGGCGCGGTCGGCGAAATAGCAGGTGCCCTGGCCCTTCACCTCCATCACGGTCATCTGCTCACCCGTCAGCCGCCGGGTGACCATGCCGCGCAGCCCCTCGCCGCCGCCGGTCATCTTCTTGAAGGTCATCCGGCCGTCGTAGGCGACCATCGCGCCGTTCTTCGCCTTGACGGCGTCGCCCGCGAGGTCGACGGCGAGCACCTTGCTCCCTTGGAGCCGAAACTGAGCCACGGGGCAGACGGTAGTGGGCGCGGGGCGGGCAGGACAGGGCCTTTGTCCCGGAGTCGGCCCCGACCTTTCCCGGAGCCCGCCCGGATCGACCCCGTCCGCGCCCCGCTCGCCCGCGGGCAGCGGTCCGTGTGCGCCCGACCGCCCCGGGCGCAGTGATCGCCGGAGCGGCTGTAACAATGGGGCGGACGCTTGTGAACTCTTGCACAAGCAATGTGACGCCCGCCTCCCCCTCCGCCCGAACGAGGTTCCCGTGGACATCAAGACCGCCGCCGCCCTGCACCGCCTGCGCCTGGCATCCATCCCGGAGGCGCTCTCCTTCCCGGCGCTGCTGATATTCGGCACGGGCTTCCGGATCTTCCTGGGCTACGACAAGCTCGTCATGCCCCTCGGCCTGCTGCACGGCATCCTGTTCACCATCTTCCTGGTGCTGCTCCTGGACGCCTGGAACCGCACCAAGTGGCCCTTCAAGCGGGTCGCGTTCTTCTTCGTCCTCGCGGTCCTGCCGTTCGGCGGCCTGTACGCGGACAAGGTGCTCAAGCGCGAGGAGGAGGCCGGTGTGATCGCCGCCCGCGCCCGCCGGGAAGGTACGGTCAACGCATGATCGTCGCCTTCTCCGTGAGCCCGCTGGGCGTCGGCGAGGACGTCGGCGAGTACGTCGCCGACGCCGTCCGGGTCGTCCGCGAGTCCGGCCTGCCCAACCGCACCGATGCGATGTTCACCTCCGTCGAGGGCGAGTGGGACGAGGTCATGGACGTCGTCAAGCGCGCGGTGGCCGCCGTCGAGGCGCGCGCCGGGCGGGTCTCGCTGGTGCTCAAGGCCGACATCCGGCCGGGCGTCACCGACGGCCTCACCTCGAAGGTGGAGACCGTCGAGCGCTATCTGGCCGGGGACGAACAGGGCTCCTGACGGGCCCGACCGTCAGCCGCCGGCCATCAGGGCGATGCCCAGCGGCGTCCGCTCGTAGCGCACCTGGTGACCGTGCCGGCGCGAGGTCAGCAGCCCGGCGTCGCGCAGCACGGACAGGTGCGCCGAGACCGACGAGACGGCCAGCCCCAGCCGGTGCGCCAGCGCCGAGGTCGTCGCCGGCGCGTCCAGCGCGGTCAGCACCGCGGCCCGGTTGGCGCCCAGCAGGCGGGCCAGCGCCGGGCCGCCGGCCGGCTCCTGCCACAGCCCGCCGATGCCGCGCGCCGGGTAGATCACCGTCGGCTGCCACGGCGGGTCGAAACCGCTGATCACGTCCGGCCACACGAACACGCTCGGCAGCAGCAGCACCCCCCGCCCGTCCAGGTCCTGCATCTGCGCGAAGTCCGTGCGGGTGCGGACGGTCAGCGTGCCGTCGTCCGACCAGGACAGCCGCGGGTGCAGATCGGTGAACAGGAGGCGCAGCCCACCGCTCGCCAACTGGTGCGAGCGATAGGTGATTTCGGCCTCCAGCAGCGTCCGCAGCCGGGGCCAGTCGGGGGCCACCAGGGCCTCCCAGGCCCGTTCGGTGACGTCCGCCAGCTCCTGCACCGCCCGCGCCGGGTCGGCCAGCGCCGCCCGGCCGCGCGGCGACCGTGCCGCCCCCGGCGTACAGGCCAGCGACTTGGCCATCTCGGCGCGGGCCAGCGCCGGATCGGTGGCCCGTAGGCGTGCCAGCTCCGCGGCGAAGTCCGCCAGCGGCACCTCCGGCGGCCGGCCCAGGAAATCGGGGGTGTAACCGGGCGGCGACGACGGCATGAACAGCCACACCGGCGACAGGTCCAGCCCCGCCACCCGCTCCCGCATCCGCCGCAGCCACGGCAGGTGGTAGCCGTGCCGGTCGGTGCGCCGCAGGGTCCGCAGCGCCTCATGGGTCTCGCACAGCGGCGAGATCGCGAACCGGATCCGCAGCAGGTCGTCCGCGCCGAAATGCAGCTCCAGCGGCACCGCCGGGCCCTCCCCTCACCGACTTTCGGCTGGAGCCGAAAGACTACGGTCCGTCCGGCGGCGTCGGCAGCCTGACTCCATGCCGACGCCTTCCGGGCCCGCACGACGGGGCCCCGCTCCCGCCTGCCCGCCAGCCTCCGGCCCTGGCGGTCCGCCCGCCCCGGACGCCGCCGGGCCGACCGGCACGGGCTACCGCGCCGTCTTCGCCGTCCCCGAATTCCGCTTCGTCTTCGCCGCCCATCTGCTCTCCTCCCTGGGCGTGGTGGTCTGCGAGATCGCGCTCTCCGTCCTCGTCTACCGGCTCACCGACTCGCCGCTGTTCAGCGCGCTGACCTTCGCGCTCGGCCTGCTGCCGTACCTCCTTGGCGGGACCCTGCTGTCGGCCGTCGCCGACCGCTACCCGGCCCGGCGGGTGCTGGTCGTCTGCGACGCGGTGTGTGCGCTGGCCGCCGCGGCGATGGTGCTGCCCGGGACGCCGGTGGTCGTCCTGCTCGGGTTGCGCTGCGCGATCGCGGCGGTCGCGCCGGTCTTCGCCGGCACCCGGGCCGGGACGCTCGGCGACATCCTCGGCGAGGGCGAGCCGTTCGTCCTGGGGCGCTCGCTGATCCGGATCGTCAACCAGGGCGCGCAGTTGGCCGGGTTCGCCGCCGGGGGACTGCTGCTGGCCGCCGTCACACCGGGCGCGGTGCTCGGCATCACCGCGGCGACGTTCACCGCCTCGGCGCTGCTGCTGCGGCTGGGGACCGCCGCCCGCCCGGCCCGCGGAGGCCGGGTGACGGCGGGGAGGGCCGGTGGCGCCCTGCTGGGCGCCTCGTGGGCCGGCACCCGGCGACTGCTGGCCGACCGGCCGATCCGGGCGCTGCTGCTGCTCACCTGGGTGCCGCCGGCGCTGGTGGTCGTCCCGGAGGCGCTGCTCGTCCCGTACGGGGACCTGCTGGGGGTGGGCCCGGCCGGGCAGGGGCTCCTGATGTGCGGGATGCCGGTCGGGGCGGTGGTCGCCGAGACCCTGGTGGGGACGCTCCTGGGGCCGCGTGCCCGGACGCGGCTGACCTTCCCCATGGGGGTGTTCGCGGTGCTGCCCTCCCTCGGGTTCGCCGCCCGGCCGTCGCTGGGCTGGGCCCTGGTGCTGCTGGTGCTGACCGGCACCGGCATCTCGTACAACTTCGGCGTGGACCGGTGGTTCGTCGCCGCGGTCCCCGAGGAGTTGCTGGGGCAGGCGATGACCGTGATGCAGGCGGGCCGGATGACGATCATGGGGCTGGCGATGGGGCTGGCCGGGGTGGCCGCCGAGTACGCGCCGCTGCCGGTGGTGATGCCGGCGGCGGGGGTGCTGGGGGTCGCGGCCGTGCTGGCGGTGATCGCCGAGGTACGGCGCTCCGGGGCGCGGACGGCGCGGTCCGGCGGGCCGATACCGGCCACTCCCTGAGACCGAAAGTTGAGACAGGGCTGACCAGCATATGACCGCCGGGTAGGGTCGGAAGCGTGCCGAAGCCGCTCAGCCTTGCCTTTGACCCCATCGCTCGCGCCGACGAACTCTGGAAGCAGCGATGGGGCTCCGTGCCCTCCATGGCCGCGATCACCTCGATCATGCGGGCCCAGCAGATCCTGCTGTCCGAGGTGGACGCGGTGGTCAAGCCGTACGGACTGACCTTCGCGCGCTACGAGGCGCTGGTGCTGCTGACGTTCTCCAAGGCGGGCGAGCTGCCGATGTCGAAGATCGGCGAGCGTCTGATGGTGCACCCCACCTCGGTGACCAACACGGTGGACCGGCTGGTGAAGTCGGGCCTGGTCGCCAAGCGGCCCAACCCGAACGACGGCCGGGGCACCCTGGCGTCCATCACGGACAAGGGCCGCGAGGTGTGCGACGCGGCCACCCGCGACCTGATGGCGATGGACTTCGGGCTATGGGCGTACGACGCCGAGGAGTGCGCGGAGATCTTCGCGCTGCTGCGTCCGCTGCGGGTGGCGGCCAAGGATTTCGAGGACCGGGCCGAGCCTGCGGGGTAGTGTCTCTGCGGGTCGGCGCGCTTGTGCCCTGCGTACGCGGGGGTGGTCCGTCCAGAGTGCTCACTCGGTACCGGGTGATTGCGTCCTCCCCGCCGACGCGGGGTTTCGGTGAGCGGTTACGCTCGTCGTCATGAGAAAGAGCGTGCTGACCCGCTACCGGGTCATGGCCTATGTGACCGCCGTCATGTTGCTCGTCCTGTGCGCCTGCATGGTTTTCAAGTACGGCTTCGGGATCGGCAAGGACCTGACCCTCGTCGTCGCGCAGGTCCACGGCGTGCTCTACATCATCTACCTGATCTTCGCCTTCGACCTCGGCTCGAAGGCGCGCTGGCCGTTCGGCAAGCTGCTGTGGGTGCTGATCTCCGGGACGATCCCGACCGCCGCGTTCTTCGTGGAGCGCAACGTGGTCCGCGAGGTCACGCCGCTGCTGGCGAAGGCCGAGCCGGAGCCGGTCAAGGTCTGACGGCGGCGGCCGGGCCGTAGGGCCCGCGCCTCTCCGGTCGCACGCGCCGCGCCTCTCCCGTTGCGGGAGGGGCGCGTTTGTGCTGTCCGGGGCCGTGTCGTCCACGGCGTTTCCGCCGCGCGGGTGCCGGGCAGCCCCCCGGTGGGGGAATGCGCGTCCCCTAGGGGGCCGCCCCGGCGGGTGTCGGGGAGGGTTCGGGGCCGATTCCCATCGACAGATAGTAGGACGTCCTAGTAAATTCATTGGCATGGACGCTGACGCGATCGAAGAGGGCCGCCGCCGCTGGCAGGCCCGGTACGACACCGCCCGGAAGCGCGACGCCGACTTCACCACGCTCTCCGGCGACCCCGTCGAGCCGGCGTACGGGCCGCGCCCCGGCGACTCGGTCGAGGGGTTCGAGCGGATCGGATGGCCGGGGGAGTACCCCTTCACGCGCGGCCTGTACCCGACCGGCTACCGCGGTCGGACATGGACGATCCGCCAGTTCGCCGGCTTCGGCAACGCCCAGCAGACCAACGAGCGCTACAAGATGATCCTCAAGGCCGGCGGCGGTGGCCTCTCGGTGGCGTTCGACATGCCGACGCTGATGGGGCGGGACTCCGACGACCCGCGCTCGCTCGGCGAGGTCGGGCACTGCGGTGTCGCCATCGACTCGGCGGCCGACATGGAGGTCCTGTTCGAGGACATCCCGCTCGGCGACGTCACGACGTCCATGACGATCAGCGGGCCCGCCGTGCCGGTCTTCTGCATGTACCTGGTCGCCGCCGAGCGCCAGGGCGTCGATCCGGCGGTGCTCAACGGCACCCTCCAGACCGACATCTTCAAGGAGTACATCGCGCAGAAGGAGTGGCTCTTCCAGCCCGAGCCGCACCTGCGGTTGATCGGTGACCTGATGGAGCACTGCGCGCACGGCATCCCCGCCTACAAGCCGCTGTCGGTCTCCGGCTACCACATCCGGGAGGCCGGCGCGACGGCCGCCCAGGAGCTGGCCTACACCCTCGCCGACGGCTTCGGCTACGTCGAGCTGGGCCTCTCCCGCGGACTGGACGTCGACACCTTCGCGCCCGGCCTGTCGTTCTTCTTCGACGCCCATGTGGACTTCTTCGAGGAGATCGCCAAGTTCCGCGCCGCGCGCCGGATCTGGGCCCGCTGGATGCGCGACGTCTACGGCGCCCGCACCGAGAAGGCGCAGTGGCTGCGGTTCCACACCCAGACCGCCGGCGTCTCGCTCACCGCCCAGCAGCCGTACAACAACGTCGTCCGCACCGCGGTGGAGGCGCTGGCGGCGGTGCTCGGCGGCACCAACTCGCTGCACACCAACGCCCTGGACGAGACCCTGGCGCTGCCCAGTGAGCAGGCCGCGGAGATCGCCCTGCGCACCCAGCAGGTGCTGATGGAGGAGACCGGCGTCGCCAACGTCGCCGACCCGCTGGGCGGTTCCTGGTACATCGAGGCGCTGACCGACCGGATCGAGGCGGACGCCGAGAAGATCTTCGCGCAGATAACGGAGCGCGGGGCGCGGGCGGTGCCGAACGGGCAGCACCCGATCGGTCCGATCACCTCCGGCATCCTGCGGGGCATCGAGGACGGCTGGTTCACCGGCGAGATCGCCGAGTCCGCGTTCCGCTACCAGCAGGCCCTGGAGAAGGGTGACAAGAGGGTCGTCGGCGTCAACTGCCACGAGGGCTCCGTCACCGGCGACCTGGAGATCCTGCGGGTCAGCCACGAGGTCGAGCGGGAGCAGGTGCGGGTCCTCGCCGAGCGCAAGGCGGCCCGCGACGACGCCCGGGTGCAGGCCGCGCTGAAGGAGATGCTGGCCGCCGCCCGCGCCGACCGCAACATGATCGGGCCGATGCTGGACGCCGTCCGCGCGGAGGCGACCCTCGGCGAGATCTGCGGCGCGCTGCGCGACGAGTGGGGGACGTACACCGAGCCGGCCGGCTTCTAGGGCCCGTCCGACGGGTCAGGGTCGGACGGGACCTGGGGCCCGTCGGTGCGACGGGAGCGGCCGGTCCCGGGCGGCCGGCCGCGCCGCCGCCCGGGGATCGGGAGCCGGAGTGCCGCCCCCTCACCCGGCCCCGGTGGCGGGCTCCGCGCCCCGCATCCGTAGGCGGAACAGCGCGCCGCCGCCCGGCGCCTGCTCCGCGGTGAGCTCGGCGCCGTGCGCCCGCGCGATCTGCCGCGCCATGGCCAGGCCCAGGCCCGAGCCGGGCAGGGCCCGGGCGGCCTGGGCGCGGTAGAAGCGGTCGAAGACGTACGGCAGGTCGTCCGCGGCGATCCCGGGGCCGTGGTCGCGGACGGTGAGGTGCAACTCGCCCGCCACGGGCGTGAGTTCGGCCTCCACCGGGCCGCCGGGCGGGGAGAACTTGGCGGCGTTGTCCAGGAGGTTGGACAGCAGCCGGGTCAGTCGGGCGGGGACGCCGGGGAGCGTGGTGTCCGCCGCCTCGGGGGCGATGTGGAGGGTGAAGGCGACGTTCGGCCAGTGTTCGCGGGCGGCTGCCACCGCGTGGTCCAGCAGGGTGGCCGGGCGGACCTGTTCGAGCAGCGGCCGGGGCTCCTCGTCGCGGGCGAGCTCGATGAGGTCGTTGACGAGGGTGGTGACCTCGCGGAGCTGGCGGGTCAGTGCCCCCGCCGCCCGATCCCGCTGAGCATCCGTCAGGCGGTCGGCGCGGGCCAGGAGTTCGGCGTTGGTGCGGAGCGCGGTGAGCGGGGTGCGCAGCTCGTGGGAGGCGTCGGCGACCAGCCGGCGCTGGGCGGTGACGGACTGCTCCAGTTCGCCGAGCATGGTGTTGAAGCTGGCGGCGAGCCGGGTGAGCTCGTCCTCGTGGCCGGACGGTCCCGCCGGGAGGTCGATGCGGTGCCGGGGGTCGCGGGTGGTGGCGATCCGCTCCGCGGTGGCGGTGAGCCGGGCGACCGGGGCCAGGCCCGTGCGGGAGACCCAGTAGCCGAGGCCGGCGGCGAGCAGCACGCCCGCGCCGCCGACCGCGGCCAGCGCCCAGGCCGCCTGCCGCACCCCGCGTTCGACGGTGTCGGAGCGCAGGCCCACCTGGAGCACCTCGTCCCGGTGGGGGACGCGGGTGGTGAACACCCGGACGGGGTGGGAGGCGACGGTGAGGTTGGTGTAGTAGGGCGTGCGGTGGCCGGCGGCCACCTCGCGGGTGGCCGCGGAGACCGGCAGGACGTACGGGCCGCGGGCGTCCTTGGCCCGGTCGGCGGGGACGATCTGGACGCAGGCGGCGGCCGGGTACTGGCAGGAGGCGTCGCCCGCGGTCGGGCCCCAGTCGCGCATCCGCTGGAGGAGCTGGGTGGCGGTCTGCGCCAGGTTGAGGTCGAGCTGACGGGTCATCTGCACGCGCAGGACGACGAACGCGGCCGCGCAGACGCCGACCGCGACCAGCGCCACCGCGGCGGAGGCGGCCAACGCCAGCCGGGTGCGCAGCGGTCGACGGCGGACCCAGCGGCCGCCCAGGCGGCGCCGGCCACTCATACCGAAGGCTCCCTTCGCCCGCCCTCGCATGCGCGCGGCGCGCGCCGTCCCAGGATGAGCTCGCTCCGCTCGCTCACGCGCCCTCCGGCCGGTCGAGGCGGTAGCCGATGCCGTGCACGGTGTGCACCAGCCGCGGCTCGCCGCCGGCCTCCAGCTTGCGGCGCAGATAACCGATGTAGACGGCCAGGGAGTTGGAGTCCGGGCCGAAGTCCCGGCCCCAGACCCGCTCCAGGATCGTCTCCCGCGGCAGCACCTGGCCGGGGTGCTGGAGCAGCAGCTCCAGCAGCGCGTACTCGGTGCGGCTGAACTCCAGCGGCCGGCCGCCGCGGTGGCCGCTGCGGGTGGCGGGATCGACGACCAGGTCGGCGAAGGCCAGTCGGGAGTCGGCGGCGGCGGAGGCCGCGGCCCGCCGCAGCAGGGCGCGGACCCGGGCGATCAACTCGTCCAGGGCGAACGGCTTGACCAGGTAGTCGTCGGCGCCGGCGTCCAGGCCGTCGACCCGTTCGCTGACCGAGTCCAGGGCGGTCAGGACCAGGATCGGGGTGCGGTCGTCGAGGGCGCGCAGCCGGCGGCAGACCGCCAGGCCGTCCAGCACCGGCATCATCACGTCGAGGACGAGGGCGTCCGGCTGCCAGGTGGCGACCTCGGAGAGCGCGGCCAGGCCGTCGGCGGCGCCGCGGACCGCGTAGCCCTCGACGGCGAGGCCGTCCGCCACGGCGGCGCGGACCTCCGGTTCGTCGTCGACGACCAGGATCCTGGGGGCGGCGGGCGGCGGGGAGTCGCCGGCGGCGGGCGCGGGGGAGGGGCGTGCGGTCATGGCTCCAGGCTCCCAAACGGCGTCTTAGAACGTTCTTAAGGCGGCGGACGAGCGTGGCGGCCATGCGCACACCACTCTCGGTCGTGATCGGTGCGGGCGGCACCGGCGGCCATATCTATCCCGGAATCGCACTCGCCGACGCGCTGCGCCGGGCCGTGCCGGACGCGGTGATCTCCTTCGTGGGGACCGACCGCGGCCTGGAGACGCGGCTGATCCCGCAGGCCGGCTACCGGCTCCACACCGTCGACATGATCCCCTTCGACCCGGCGCTGGGCGCCAGACGCTATCTGCTGCCGGCCGCGCTGCTGCGCTCGGGCGCCCAGTGCCGGGCGATCCTGCGGGACCAGGGCGCCCAGGTCGCCGTCGGGATGGGCGGCTACCCGAGCGCCCCGGTGATCGTCGGGGCCCGGATGGCGGGACTGCCCAGCCTGATCCACGAGTCCAACGCGGTGCCCGGCCGGGCCAACAAGTTCGCCGCCCGGCTCACCCCGCACATCGCCCTGGCCTTCGACCGCAGCCGTCCCCACCTGGCGGGCGGTGCGCAGGCCGAGACGGTCGGGATGCCGCTGACCGGGCCGCTGGCCGGCCTGGACCGGGTGGCGCTGCGGTCGGCCGCCCGGTCGGCCCTGGGGATCCCGGAGGAGGCGCGGCTGCTGCTGGTCAACGGCGGCAGCCTGGGCGCCGCCCGGCTCACCGAGGGCGCCGTCGGCCTCGCGGCCCGCTACCTGGGCCGGAACCGGCTGCGGCTGCTGATCAAGACCGGGCCGGCGGCGCTGGACGCCACCCGGGCCGCCCTGGAAGCGAACGGCGGGGCGGCGGTCGCCGAGGCGGTGCCGTACCTGGACCGGATGGACCTGGCGTACGCGGCGGCCGACCTGGTGCTGTGCCGGGCCGGATCGGCGACCGTCGCCGAACTGGCCACGATCGGGATGCCGGCCGTCCTCGTCCCGTACCCGCACGCGCCCGGCGACCACCAGACGCACAACGCCCGGGTGCTTTCCGACGCCGGGGCGGGACTGCTGCTGCCCGACGCGGAGGTCACCGCCGAGCGGCTGGACGCGCTGGTCACCCCGCTGTTGGCCGATCCGGACCGGCTGGCCGCGATGGGCGCGGCGGCCGACCCCGGCACGCACTCCCGGGCCGCCGACCTGCTGGCCGCGCGGACCCTGACGCTGGCCGGCCATCCCCACCCCCACCACCTCGTCACCACACTGAAGGAGTCAGCATGAGCACGCGGAGCACCGCGTCCCGGCCGTGGGCCGGTCGGAAGGTCCTGGTCACCGGGGCCGAGGGGTTCATCGGGTCGACGCTGGTCGATCTGCTGGTGGAGGCCGGCGCCGAGGTGCGCGCCTTCGTCCACTACAAGCCGTACGCGGAGAAGGGGAACCTGGCCCGCTACCTGGTGCCGGGCGGCCCGGTGGAGATGGTCGCCGGCGACGTCCGGGACGCTGGCCGGGTGATGGACGCCGTCGCCGGCTGCGACACCGTCTTCCACCTGGCCGCGCTGATCGGCATCCCCTACAGCTATGACTCGCCCGGCGCGTATGTGCAGACCAACGTGGTGGGCACCGAGAACGTCGCCGAGGCGTGCCGTCGGCACGGGGTGCGGCGGATGGTGCACACCTCCACCAGCGAGGTGTACGGGACCGCGCGGACCGCGCCGATCAGCGAGGAGCACCCGCTCCAGCCGCAGTCGCCGTACTCCGCCTCGAAGATCGGCGCGGACATGATGGCGCTGTCCCACTGGCACGCCTTCGAACTGCCGGTGACGGTGGTGCGGCCGTTCAACACCTACGGGCCCCGGCAGTCCGCCCGCGCGGTGATCCCGACGATCCTGGCCCAACTGCACTCCGGCGCCCGGCAGATCAAGCTCGGTTCGCTGACCCCGACCCGGGACTTCACGTTCGTCACCGACACCGCGGCCGGGTTCATGGCGCTGGCCGACTGCGACCGGGCGCTGGGGCAGGTCGTCAACCTCGGCAGCGGCCGGGAGATCACCATCGGGGCGCTGGCCGAGGCGCTGATCGCGGCCTCCGGGCGGGACGCCGAGGTGGTGGTGGACGCCGAGCGGCTGCGGCCCTCGGGCAGCGAGGTGGAGCGGCTGCTGTCGGACAACTCCCGGGCCCGCCAGTGGGCTTCGTGGCAGCCGGAGGTCACCCTCAAGGAGGGGCTGGCGCGGACCTCGGAGTGGGTGGCCGAGCACCTGCACCTGTTCCGGGCGGAGCGCTACCAGGTGTGAGGCGGCGCGGGACCGGTGGACGCCGGCCGGGCCGCGGCGGTGGTCGTGACTACGGCTTCAGCCCGGCCAGGCCGGCCAGCAGCAGCGTGGTGAACTGCCGCGCCCAGCCGGTGTCCACCGGCTCCGCGCTGACCAGCAGGCGGTGGACCACGGCCCCGGCGATCACGTCGAAGATCAGGCCCACGGTGCGCTCCGCGGCCCGTTCGCCCTCGGGCCCGCCGGCGTCCGGCGGCAGTTCGCCGCGCGCCTGCGCCCGGGAACGGCCCAGCAGCACCAGCCGTTTCTGCCGTTCCACGATCGCCGAGCGGATCCGCTCGCGCAGCGCGTCGTCGGTCGTGGATTCGGCGACCACCGCCATCAGCGCGGTCTTGGTCTCGGGCCGGGCCAGCAGCGCGCCGAACTGGAGCACCACGCCCTCGATGTCGGACTGCAGGCAGCCCCGGTCGGGGAGTTCCAGTTCGTCGAAGAGGACCGCCACGGCGTCCACGACCAGTTCGCTCTTGTTGGCCCAGCGGCGGTAGAGGGTGGTCTTGGCGACCCCGGCGCGGGCGGCGACCTCGCCCATGGTGAGCCCGCCCCAGCCCACGTCCACGAGCGCGGCGCGGGTGGCGTCGAGGATCGCGTGATCGGTCTCGACGCTGCGGGGGCGGCCCGGGCGGCCTTTCGGGGAGCGGGCGGACTGGTGCATGCCGGCGACCATACCGGCCGGTAGGCGATCCGGACCCCGCCCGGTGGCGCGGTCCGTGAGGGAGATCACCCGGCGGGCGGGGGGAGCCGGGTGCCGGGCGGGGGCGTCGCGAGTTACGCTACGACCTGTAGCGAAAGAGCGACAGCCACTGGCCGTGGGTGGGGACCCATGGCCGCGCACAGCGGCCCCTCGGGGCCGTCCATCGGGCACCGGATCCCCGGCGCGGACCGCACTCCAGCGGGGCCTGCCGGCGGGGCGTGGGCCCGCTTTCCGGATCGCTTTCCGGAACCGGCCGCTCAGGGGGGAGGATGGACCCATGCAGCCACGCAACATGTCCATGAGTGGAGTCGTCGACCTCGCCGCGGTGAAGGCGGCCGGCGAAGCGAAGCAGAAGGCCGAGCAGGCCCGCGCCGAGGCCGCCCGCACGGGCGCGGCGCCGGCCGGTGCCACCCGCCTGGTGTTCGACGTCGACGAGGCGGGGTTCCAGCAGGACGTCCTGCAGCGTTCCACCGAGGTCCCGGTCGTCATCGACTTCTGGGCCGAGTGGTGCCAGCCGTGCAAGCAGCTCGGTCCGCTGCTGGAGAGCCTCGCGGCGGAGTACGCCGGCAAGTTCGTCCTCGCCAAGATCGACGTCGACAGCAACCAGATGCTGTTCCAGCAGTTCGGGGTGCAGGGCATCCCGGCGGTGTTCGCGGTGGTCGCGGGCCAGCCGATCCCGCTCTTCCAGGGCGCGGTCCCCGAGGCGCAGCTGCGGCAGGTGCTGGACCAGCTGGTGCAGGTCGCCGAGCAGCAGTTCGGCATCGTGGGCGCGCCGGTCGACCCGGCGGCGGCCGAGCAGGCCGACGCCCCGGCCCCGGCGCCGGTCGGCCCGTACGACGCGGCGCTGACCACGGCGGCGGACGCGCTGGACGCCGGTGACCTCGGCGGCGCCATCCGCGCCTACCAGAACGTCCTCTCCGACGACCCGACCAACCCGGAGGCCAAGCTCGGTCTGGCCCAGGCCGAACTCCTCCAGCGGGTGCAGGACCTGGACCCGCAGGCGGTGCGCAAGGAGGCCGCGGAGCGCCCGGCCGACGTCCAGGCGCAGATCAGGGCCGCGGACCTGGACCTGGTGGGCGGACATGTCGAGGACGCCTTCGGCCGGCTGGTCGACGCCGTGCAGCGGACGGCCGGGGAGGACCGGGAGGCCGCGCGGGTGCGGCTGCTGGAGCTGTTCGACGTGATCGGCGCGGACGACCCGCGGGTGAGCAAGGCGCGCACCGCGCTGGCGCGCGTCCTGTTCTGAGCCGGCGCGTTCCCCGCCCACCACCCCCCGGGAGACGGCGCTCCGCGTCGAATTCCCCCTCGTGCCGGGTCTTTTCCGGCACATTTCCGTCCCGTCCGGTTCCGTCCTGCGGCAACTCCCGCACACACGTCCGGCAAACGGAGCAGCGGCCACGCTTTACCGAAACTTGGTAAACGTGGCCGCTGTTACTTGGAGTAAGAGCAGGCGGCCAATTTGCCGGATTCTGCTCAGAATTGCCCCTTGTTTGGGCGTCATCAGGGACGACGCTGGGTGCCCGGATGATCTCCGTGTGTCGCGGCGTAGTTATCGGCCCGTTACCCGCAAGTAACGAGGGCCTTGTGCGCCGGGCGGGAATGGACGACGATCGGCCACGCTCGGTCCATTCCCGCAGCCCGGCATCCGGTCGGCGCCGCGGGGTATTTGGGTCCCCACCGAGTGGGTCGGCGGCAGTGGCGCCGACCGCGGACAGGGGGGTCTCTGCCCTTGGGCGGGGCCTGTCCGGTGAGGTTGCGCGAGAGCGTGGCCAGTGGTTGTCGCTCGGGGGTGATCGCCGGTATTCGGATACACGCTGTGCCTCCGAGACGGGCGCTCTCCTTCCCGAGGACGTAGCACTTCTCCCATCCCAGGTACGGCTGCCTTCAACGGAGGCGGCGCGTACCGGAGATGTACGTCCGAGAAGGAGGAAAGTCATGGAGTCCCTGACTCGTGGCGGGACCAGATGGAAGCGGTTCGCCGTCGTCATGGTGCCGAGTGTCGCGGCCACCGCCGCGATCGGCGTCGCCCTCTCGCAGGGTGCCCTGGCGGCGTCGTTCAGCGTGTCCGGCCAGCAGTTCAAGGTCAGCACGGACCGGCTGGACGGCACCGGCTTCGTCCAGTACGGCGCGGTCGACGCCCAGAAGAACGGCACGAACGTCCCGGTGGCGGTCTCGGCGTTCAGCACCGCCAAGATCCGCAACCTGTGCCAGTCCGTCGTCGTGCCGGTCCCGCTCTTCGGCGACGTGTCGATGAAGCTCCAGGCCGGCGGCGGCAAGGACCCGGTGGAGGCCAAGAACCTCTACATCGACCTGGACCAGCTGAACGCGGACGCGACCTTCAACAACATCAACATCGGTGTTGCGGCGGGTTCGACGTCCAAGGGCCCCGGTATCAAGAAGGGCGACAAGGCCGACCCCGGCTCCTTCGCCCAGGAGGCCGACACCGCCACGCTGACCAAGGTGCAGCAGCGTGCCTGGGCCACCACGGCCGGCACCTTCAAGCTCAGCGGCCTCAAGATGAGCGTCAGCAAGGGCAAGAACGAGTGCTACTGATGCGCTGAGCGTGCGGGCGCGGGGAGAGCTGTACGGCGCGAGCCGTTCCCCGTGCCCGTGTGCCCGGTAGCGCTGAAGTGCCTGCAGAACCACCGATTTGCCAGTCCCGAGGAGCCGGACGACATGAGTGACTGGAGCACGGGGGTCTCCTCCCCGGCCGGAGGCTGGGGGAGAGTCAACGACACGTACGCGCGGCGCGGATGTGGGCCCGCCGACCGCAAGGAGGCTGGCGCATGAGCGCGGAACAGCGACCTGAGCCGAACGAGACCCGAGGCGGGAAGCGGCAGGCGTTCCGGGAGTGGCGCGGACAACGCCCGTTCTGGGGCGGACTGCTGACCATCCTGGCCGGCGTCCCGATCATGTATCTCCCCTACGCGAACCTCACCATCGGGTCGCTCACCGTCCGCATGGCGACCACCGCCGGCGCCGGCTCGCTGATCATCGGCGTGCTGCTGGTGGTGCTCGGCCTGACCATGTGGTTCCAGCCGGCCTCGCGGGTCTTCGCGGGCGTCGCGGCGATCCTGCTGGCCCTGGTCTCCCTGGTCGTCTCGAACTTCGGCGGCCTCGTGGTCGGCTTCCTGATGGGGCTGATCGGCGGCGCGCTGGGCGTCTCCTGGGCGCCGGGCGGGCCCGCGCGGAGCGAGGAGGGGCCCGGCGAACCGGACCGCGTCGTCGGGCCGGTGATCGCCACCAACCCCGCGCCGGCGGCCGGTGGCCCCGGGTTGGGCAACGGACTGGACGACCTGTCAGGAACGAGCCCGACCAATGGAAGGAACGGGAGGCACCGTGCCGGGTGACGAGCTGCACGAGGAGGGCGCAGCCGCCGGGGCGAGGGGAGTCCCCCCGCGTCGTCCAGGCGTGGGGGGCGGGCCGAAGCACGCGGCGCCCCGAAAGCCGCTGCTGAGCCGCCTGCATGTGCCCGCGGGCAAGGCGATCGCCATCGCGGCGATGCCGTCCGCCGTCCTCATGGGCATGGGGCTGACGCCCCAGATGGCGATAGCCAAGCCGGCGCCGCCGGAGAGCCCCTTCAGGAACGGCCCCTGCGTCACCGCCCCGGACACGTCCGGTAAGGACGCCAAGGCCAAGGACGGCGCCAAGGACACCAAGGACGCGGCGAAGGGCGGCGGCAAGGACACCGCCGGGGACACCGCCAAGGACGGCACGCCGTCCGCGAAGCCCAGCGCCTCGCCGTCGCCGTCGGCCGGCGAGGACGCGGGGAGCACCAAGCCGGTCGCGCCGTCCGCCTCCGCGACCCCGTCGCCCTCCGCCTCCCCGGAGAAGAAGGACGACGGCGGGCTGCTGGGCGGGATCGGCGACGCGCTCGGCGACCTCTTCGGCGTGCACAAGAAGACCGCGGAGCCGTCCGCCTCGCCGAGCCCCTCGCCGTCCGCGTCCGCCACGAAGTCGCCGTCGCCGACCCCGTCGGCCGGGGGCTCGTCGTCGGACTCCGGTCCCGGCCTGGACGAGGTCACCAAGCCGGTGGGCGACGCGCTGAAGAACCCCTCGAAGGCGGTCAACGACACCGTGCACGGCGCCGTCGGCACGGTCGACAACGCCCTGCCCGGCGGTGGGCTCGACGGCAAGGACTCCAGCGGCAAGCCGGCGTTCCCCTGCGTCGTCGAGAACAAGCAGAAGGGCACGGACGAGCAGACGCCCGACACCCTGCCGAACCTGCCCTGGCACCTGGAGTCCAGCGGGCTGACCCTGCGCGGCCTGGACTACGCGGGGGTGGTCAACGTCATGACCCAGGACGGCCACACCAAGCAGGCCCTGAAGTTCACCGCGGACAGCATCGACATCGGCGATCTGCACCAGATCGTCGACGACCCGGCGTCCGGCAAGCACTACCACGTGCGGTCGACCCCGGGTTCCACGTCCACCATCCGCGGCGGCAAGGTGACGCTGTACACCGAGCGGCTGCAGGGCAACCTCTTCGGGCTGATCCCGATCGTCTTCGACCCGGAGCACCCGCCGCCGCTCAACGTCCCGTTCGCCTACTTCAGCAAGGTGAAGCTGGACCAGGCGGGCCAGTTCGGAGGCAACCTCCACGTCCCGGGCATGCGGGTGTCCATCGAGGACTGACCGGCCCGGCCGGATCCGGTACGACCTTTCCGGGAGCCGCACGAACGGCGGTGGGCCGCCCCCTTGAACCAGGGGGCGGCCCACCGCCGTTCGTGCGTCCGGGGACGGCGCGTCAGGCGCGCTCGCCGCCGAGGTGGTGCACCCGGACCATGTTGGTGGTGCCGGGGACGCCGGGGGGCGAACCGGCGGTGATGATCATGGTGTCGCCCTCGCTGTAGCGCTTGAGCTTGAGCAGCTCGGCGTCCACCAGGTCGACCATCGCGTCGGTGTTGTCGACGTGCGGGACGACGAAGCTGTCCACGCCCCAGCTCAGGGTGAGCTGGTTGCGGGTGGCGAGGTCGGTGGTGAAGGCCAGGATCGGCTGGGCGGCGCGATAACGGGACAGCCGGCGGGCGGTGTCACCGGACTTGGTGAAGGCGACCAGCGCCTTGCCGTCCAGGAAGTCGGCCATCTCGCAGGCCGCGCGGGCCACCGCACCGCCCTGCGTGCGCGGCTTCTTGCCGGGCACCAGCGGCTGGAGGCCCTTGGACAGCAGCTCCTCCTCGGCCGCCTCGACGATCTTCGACATCGTCTTGACGGTCTCGATCGGGTACTGGCCGACCGAGGACTCCGCGGAGAGCATCACCGCGTCCGCGCCGTCGAGGATGGCGTTGGCGACGTCGGACGCCTCGGCGCGGGTGGGCCGGGAGTTGGTGATCATCGACTCCATCATCTGGGTCGCGACGATCACCGGCTTGGCGTTCCGGCGGCACATCTCGACCAGCCGCTTCTGCACCATCGGGACCTTCTCCAGCGGGTACTCCACCGCCAGGTCGCCACGGGCCACCATCACCGCGTCGAAGGCCATCACGACCTCCTGCATGTTGGCGACCGCCTGCGGCTTCTCGACCTTGGCGATGACCGGGACCCGGCGGCCCACCTCGTCCATGACGCGGTGCACGTCCTGGACGTCCTTGGCGTCCCGCACGAAGGACAGCGCGACCATGTCGCAGCCCATGTGCAGGGCGAACTTCAGGTCCTCGATGTCCTTCTCGGACAGCGCCGGGACATTGACCGCGGCGCCGGGCAGGTTGATGCCCTTGTGGTCGGAGATGACCCCGCCCTCGATGACGATGGTGCGCACCCGCGGGCCGTCGATCTCGACGACCTGGAGGGCGACGTTGCCGTCGTTGATCAGGACCGGGTCGCCCTTGGAGACGTCGCCGGGCAGGCCCTTGTAGGTGGTGCCGCAGATGTGCTTGTCGCCGGGCACGTCCTCGGTGGTGATGACGAACTCGTCGCCGCGCACCAGCTCGACCGGGCCGTCGGCGAAGGTCTCCAGGCGGATCTTGGGGCCCTGGAGGTCGGCCAGCACGCCCACGGCGCGGCCGGTCTCCTCGGCGGCCTTGCGGAGGCGGTGGTACCGCTCCTCGTGCTCCGAGTGGGTCCCGTGGCTCATGTTGAAGCGGGCCACGTTCATACCGGCCTCGATCAGCGTCTTCAGCTTCTCGTAGGAGTCGACGGCGGGGCCCAGGGTGCAGACGATTTTGGAACGGCGCATGTCTCGATCCTATCGGTTTGTTTCGGAGCGGAATATTTCGCTCTGCTTCAAAGGCCCTTTAGCCGACGCGAGGCGATGCGAGCGGAGCGAGCGGGTCCCGCTGGGGGATCCGCGGGCCAGCGCCGGACTAGGCGGTGACCAGGGCGTATGTCTGCTGGGCGATCTCCAGTTCCTCGTCGGTGGGGACCACGGCGACCGCGACCCGGGCGTAGTCGGGCGAGATCAGCCGCGGCTCGTCGGACCGTACGGCGTTGAGCGCGGCGTCCACCGCCATGCCCAGCTCCTCCAGGCCCGCGACGGCGGCGGCCCGGACCGGGGCGGCGTTCTCGCCGACGCCCGCGGTGAAGGCCACCGCGTCGACCTTGCCGAGCACCGCGGTGTAGGCGCCGATGTACTTCTTCAGCCGGTGGATGTAGATGTCGAAGGCGAGCGCGGCGCGCTCGTCGCCGCTGTCGATCCGGCGGCGGATCTCCCGCATGTCGTTGTCGCCGCACAGCCCGAGCAGGCCGCTCTTCTTGTTGAGCAGCTCGTCGATCTCGTCCGCGGACATCCCGGCCACCCGCTTGAGGTGGAAGGTCACCGCCGGGTCGATGTCACCGGAGCGGGTGCCCATGACCAGGCCCTCCAGCGGGGTCAGGCCCATGGAGGTGTCCACGCACCGGCCGCCCCGGACCGCGGACGCGGAGGCGCCGTTGCCCAGGTGCAGCACGATCACGTTGATGTCCTCCGGCGCCTTGCCGAGCAGCTCCGCGGTGCGGCGGGAGACGTAGGCGTGCGAGGTGCCGTGGAAGCCGTAGCGGCGGATGCGGTGCGCGTCGGCGGTCGCCACGTCGATGGCGTAGCGGGCCGCGTGCTCCGGCATCGTGGTGTGGAAGGCGGTGTCGAAGACCGCGACCTGCGGGAGGTCGGGGCGCAGCGCCTGGGCGGTGCGGATCCCGGTGATGTTGGCCGGGTTGTGCAGCGGGGCCACCGGCACCAGCCGCTCGATCTCCTTGAGCACCGCCTCGTCGATGACGGTCGGTGCGGTGAACTTCAGCCCGCCGTGCACCACCCGGTGCCCGATCGCGGCCAGCTCCGGGGAGTCCAGGCCGAGGCCGTCGGCGGCCAGTTCGTCCGCGACCGCCTTCAGTGCGGCCTGGTGGTCGGCTATCGGGCCGGTGGTCTCGCGGGTGGCGCCGCCGGCGGCCAGCGGGGTGTGGGCCAGGCGCGAGGTCGCCTCACCGATCCGCTCGACCAGGCCGACGGCGAGCCGGGCCGCGCCGGAGCCGCGCTCCGACCGGGCGTCGCCCATGTCGAGCAGCTGGTACTTCAGCGACGAGGAGCCGGAGTTGAGGACGAGGACGCGGGTGGCTTTGGCAGTCATGAAGGGGCTTTCCGGTGGGGGGGGAGGAGGTCAGGCGGTGTGGCCGGCGCCGGGCTCGGCGCCCTGGGCCTGGATCGCGGTGATGGCGACGGTGTTGACGATGTCCTGGACGAGGGCACCGCGGGAGAGGTCGTTGACCGGCTTGCGCAGGCCCTGCAGGACCGGGCCGACCGCGACCGCGCCGGCGGAGCGCTGGACGGCCTTGTAGGTGTTGTTGCCGGTGTTGAGGTCCGGGAAGATCAGCACGGTGGCCTTGCCGGCCACCTCGGAGTCCGGGAGCTTGGTCCGCGCGACCGCCGCGTCCACCGCCGCGTCGTACTGGATCGGGCCCTCGACCAGCAGGTCCGGGCGCCGCTCGCGGACCAGCTCGGTGGCCTTGCGCACCTTGTCCACGTCGGCGCCGGAGCCGGAGGTGCCGGTGGAGTACGACAGCATCGCGATCCGCGGCTCGACGCCGAACCGCGCGGCGGTGGTGGCGGACTGGATGGCGATGTCGGCCAGCTGCTCGGCGTTCGGGTCCGGGTTGACCGCGCAGTCGCCGTAGACCAGCACCCGGTCGGCCAGGCACATGAAGAAGACCGACGAGACGATCTGGGCGCCCGGCTTGGTCTTGATGATCTCGAAGGCGGGGCGGATGGTGGCGGCGGTGGAGTGCACCGCGCCGGAGACCATGCCGTCGGCCAGGCCCTCCTGCACCATCAGGGTGCCGAAGTAGGAGACGTCCGCGACCACGTCGTAGGCCAGCTCGTAGCTGACGCCCTTGTGGGAGCGGAGCGTGGCGTACAGCTCGGCGAACCGCTCGCGCAGCGCGGAGGTCTGCGGGTCGATGATCCGGGCGTCCGCCAGGTCGATGGCCAGGTCGGCGGCGCGCTTGCGGATCGCCTCCTCCTCGCCCAGCAGCGTCAGGTCGCACACGTCGCGGCGCAGCAGCACGTCGGCGGCGCGCAGCACCCGCTCCTCGGTGCCCTCGGGGAGGACGACCCGGCGGCGGCCGGCACGGGACCGCTCGATCAGCTCGTGCTCGAACATCATCGGCGTGACCCGGCCGGAGCGGGCCACCGAGATCCGGTCGGTCAGCTCCGCGGTGTCCACGTGCCGCTCGAACAGGCCGAGCGCGGTCTCCGCCTTGCGCGGCGAGGCGGCGTTCAGCTTGCCCTCGATGGCGAACAGCTCGGCGGCGGTCGGGAAGGACCCGCCGGGGACCGAGACGACCGGGGTGCCGGGCGCCAGGCGGGCGGCCAGCGCCATGATGTCCGGGCCGGGGCGCTCGTGCAGGGTGAGGAGCACGCCGGCGATCGACGGGGCGCCGGCGCTGTGCGCGGCGAGCGAGCCGATGACCAGATCCGCGCGGTCCCCGGGCGTCACCACGAGGCAGCCGGGGGTGAGCGCCTGGAGGAAGGTCGGCAGCATCGCGCCGCCGAAGACGAAGTCCCGGGCGTCCCGGGCGAGCCCGGAGTCGTCGCCGAGCAGGATCTCGGCGCCCAGCGCCTGCACGATCTGGCCTACGGTCGGTGCGGAGAGCGAGCCGTCCTCGGGGAGCGCGTAGCAGGGCACCGGCAGTCGGGCGGCGAGCCGCTCGACGATCGCGGTGCGCTGCTCGGGCGCGACGCGGTTGACGACCAGCGCGACGACGTCGCAGCCCAGCGTGGTGTAGGCGCGGTAGGCGTTGCGGGCCTCGGCGCGCACCGACTCGGCCTCCTGGCCCTGGCCGCCGACGACGGGTATCACCGCGGCACCGAACTCGTTGGCCAGCCGGGCGTTGAGCGCCAGCTCGTCCGGCAGGCTGGTGCCGGCGTAGTCCGAGCCCAGCACGAGGACGTACTCGTACTCCCGGGCCACCTGGTGGAAGCGGTCCACGAGCCGGGAGACCAGCTCGTCGGTGCCGCGCTCGGCCTGGAGGGCGGCGGCCTCCTCGTAGCTGATGCCGTAGACGGAGTCGGCGGGCTGGGCGAGGCGGTAGCGGGCCCGCAGCAGCTCGTACAGGCGGTCGGGGCCTTCGTGGACCAGCGGGCGGAACACTCCCACCCGGTCGACGTGGCGGGTCAGGAGCTCCATGACTCCCAGCTCGACGACCTGGCGTCCGTCGCCGCGGTCGATACCGGTCACGTACACGCTGCGGGTCACGCGTGGTCTCCGTCCATTCGATGGCCGCGAGGCACCTGCTCGCGAGTTTTCCCTGCTCACAAGGTCGAAATGAGCCATTATTCTGGGCTTGCCCCTCTTGACAATACCTGCGCGGATGGCTAAGTCGCTCTCCCAGTTTCCCTGTGGGGGTCGGGGCGGGGACAGTGGGGGTGGTCCCCTCATGCGGCCGGGGTCGGGGTTGCACCGACGGGCCCGTGAAACAATCGGACCGGCTCACACGAACCGACAGCGAGCACAGGAGACACAGCACGATGCGTATCGGAGTCCTCACCGCGGGCGGCGACTGTCCCGGCCTGAATGCTGTGATCCGGTCCGTCGTCCACCGCGCCCTCACCGGCCACGGAGACGAGGTCATCGGTTTCGAGGACGGCTTCAAGGGCCTGCTCGACGGCCGCTTCCGCAAGCTCGACCTGGACGCGGTCAGCGGCATCCTCGCCCGCGGCGGCACCATCCTCGGCTCCGCCCGCCTGGAGCGCGCCCGGCTGCGCGAGGCGTGCGAGAGCGCCAAGGACTTCTCCCGCGAGTACGGGATAGACGTCCTGATCCCGATCGGCGGCGAGGGCACGCTCACCGCCGCCCGGATGCTCGCCGACGCCGGCATGCCGGTGGTCGGCGTCCCCAAGACGATCGACAACGACATCTCCTCCACCGACCGCACCTTCGGCTTCGACACCGCTGTCGGCGTGGCCACCGAGGCGATCGACCGCCTGAAGACCACCGCCGAATCGCACCAGCGGGTCATGGTCGTGGAGGTCATGGGCCGGCACGCGGGCTGGATCGCGCTGGAGTCCGGGATGGCCGGCGGCGCCCACGGCATCTGCCTGCCGGAGCGCGAGTTCGACGTCAACGACCTGGTGAAGATGGTCGAGGAGCGGTTCGCCCGGGGCAAGAAGTTCGCGGTGGTCTGCGTCGCCGAGGGCGCCCACCCGCTCGCCGGCACCATGGACTACAAGAAGGGCGCCATCGACCAGTTCGGCCACGAGCGGTTCTCCGGCATCGGCACCGCCCTCGCCCACGAACTGGAGAAGCGCCTGGGCAAGGAGGCCCGCCCGGTCATCCTCGGCCACGTCCAGCGCGGCGGCACCCCCACCGCCTACGACCGGGTGCTGGCCACCCGCTTCGGCTGGCACGCGGTCGAGGCCGCGCACCGCGGCGACTTCGGGAAGATGACCGCGCTGCGCGGCACGGAGATCGTCATGACCCCGCTGGCCGAGGCGATCACCGAGCTCAAGCGGGTCCCGGCGGACCGCATGGACGAGGCCGAGTCGGTCTTCTGACCGACGCCGGAGTCAACTCGGCACGGGCGGCGCACCGTTGAGGTGCGCCGCCCGTTTTCCTTGGGTTGCCCGTTCTCCGGCTACTGGTGGACGGTCCAGTGGTCGTCGGCGCCCGCCTGGATGAACTTCAGCGGCGGGCACAGGAACGCGTTCGGATCGGGGGCGGTGTCGGTCCACGGCGAGTCGGACGGGCCCGCCGGCTTCCAGGCACCGTTCCTGCGCAGCCGCACGGCGCTGCTGTCGAAGCTGGTGCGCTGCGCCTCCGTGCAGTAGTACCCCTCTCCCGTGGCCGGGTCGACGCTCGCGTAGATCTCGAACATGTCCCAGCCGTGGTCCAGCCCGCTCTGGTCCGTGCCCGACTGCCGGAACAGCAGGTCCCAGGCGGCGGTGCGGTAGTTGTAGAGGTAGGCCGACCAGCGGTTGGCGGCGTTGTCGTCCCGCACCATCTGCACGCTGTACGCGGCCGGCCCGCCGTTGCCGGGGGTGTAGTTCTTCAGGAAGGCGTCGTCGATGGGGACGGTCCTGGCCGGGCCGACCGTCCCGCACCAGTCCCAGGCCCAGATCTCGTTGCCGGTGTTGGTGTACGCGGTCACCACCTCCATGCACGAGTTCTGGGCCTTGGTGGTGGGCGCGTAGGTGACGTTGTCGGCGTCGGTGACCGTGTAGGACGGGTCGACGGTGTGGGTGGCCATGATGCCGTCATGCGTACCGGGCTGGGGGAAGACGCCCCACCAGTTGTGGGTGACCTGGCCCGCCCGGGGCGCCGCGGCGGTCGGCCGAACGCCGGGGAGTCGGGGGTGGTGCGTCCACGCCGGGCCGGATACGGCGCGGCGCCCGGCCAGGAACGTACGGGCGGCGTGCTCGCGCCCCGGGGTGCGGGCCGGGGTGCGTGCCCCGATGACGACGCCGGTGTGCGGGGCGGTGGGGGAGGGCGGCGGAGCGGTACGGGCCGCGGCCGGGTGGGTGGTGGCGGTGGCGGGGGCGGCCGGGGCCACCGCCACCAGGGCGATGAGGGCCGAGGCGGCGAGGGCCAGGGCGGTGAGGGACGAACGAGAGCGTGCTCGGGAAGCGGTTCCGAGTCCGGGGCTGTCCACGATTCCTCCAGGACCTGTGGGGGGTGGCCCGGGCTGGTCCGGGCGTGCCTGGGCCGACCTGCGCCGGAGTGCGTGTGCCTGTGCTGGCCTGGACCAACTGGGGCCTAATGGAATGTCCATGACAGTGCGTGGGGTGTCAAGGGATCCGGCGCAACGCCCGGTCCCCGCACCTCGGTTGAGGAGCGGGGACCGGGGGGTGAAGGCGGTCGGCGTACGGGACTACTGCGCGCCGATGGACTCCAGCGGGTTCAGGCGGGCGGCGCGGCGGGCGGGCCAGGCGGCCGCCAGGACGCCGACCACCAGGGCGATCCCGAAGAAGAGCGCCAACCGGCCCCAGGGCAGGACCATTTCGTACGTCGGGAGGGACTTGGCGGTCATGCTGCCGCCGGCCCAGGCGAGGAAGACACCCACGCCGATGCCGAGCACCGCGCCGAACAGGGAGATGACCACCGACTCCAGACGGACCATCTGCTTGATGCCGGTGCGGGGCAGCCCGATGGCGCGGAGCATGCCGATCTCGCGGGTCCGCTCGAAGACCGACATCGCCAGGGTGTTGACGACGCCCAGGACCGCGATGACCACGGCCATGCCGAGCAGCCCGTACATCATGTTCAGCATGGTGTTGATGGCGCCGGCGTCCTGGTTGCGCAGCGCGTCGCGGTCCTGGACCTTCAGCAGCGGGCTGTTGCCGAGGGCGTCGCGGATCTCCTTGCCCAGACCGGCGGAGGCGCCGTCGGCGGCCTTGACCAGCACCTCGTCGTCCTTGAACGGCTTCTTGTGCGGGTCGACCAGGGATGCCGCGCCCAGCGCGTCGCGGACGATCCTGTTGTCCTGGTAGATGCCGGTGATCGTCAGCTTCTGCTTCTTGGCCTTGCCGCTGAAGAACTCCGCTTCGACGGTGTCGCCGAGCTTCCAGCCCAACTCCTCGGCCTTGGTGCGGGACACCGCGATCCCGTTGCCCCGTACGGCGTCGTAGGAACCGCTGTCGAACCGGACGTCGGTCACCTTGGGCAGCTGGGCCAGGTCGGTGCCGGTGAGGGAGAGGAACCCGCCGCCCGTCGTCCTGACGGCGACCTGCCGCAGCGAGGCGACGGCCTCGACGCCCGGCACCCGCGCCGCCTTCTTCGAGAGCCGGGGGTCGATCCCGTCGAAGTGGGAGGAGGTGACCTGGTAGTCGGCCTTCAGGTCCTTGGCGACCATCTCGTCCGTGGCGCGCTGGACGGAGTTCCCGCCCACCGTCATGCCGGTGATCAGTGCGAGACCGATCATCAGCGCCGAGGCGGTGGCGGCGGTGCGGCGCGGGTTGCGCAGCGCGTTCTCCTTGGCCAGCTTGCCGGTGACGCCGAAGAGCCGGGTGGTGACCTTGCCGGCCAGCGCCACCAGCGGACGCGACAGCAGCGGGGCCAGGATGATCACGCCGGTCAGGGTGAGGACGCCGCCCGCCATAGCCACGGTCAGCGCGTCGCTGTCCTTCTGCGTGGAGACGTACAGCATGGCCGTCACTCCGAGGGCGGTGACCACCGCGCCCAGGGTGTTGCGGAGGACCAGGCCGCGCTGGGCCGGCGGCGCCTCGACGGTGTTCAGCGCCTCGATCGGAGCGATCCTGGCCGCCTTGCGGGACGGCAGCCAGGCGGCCAGCACGGTCACCAGCACCCCGACGCCGAGGGCGGTGAGCACCGCGGACGGGCTGATGATCAACGGGCCGTCGGGGAAGCCGGCGCCGGTGGCGTTCAGCAGCGGACGCAGGCCGACCGCGATTCCCAGGCCGAGCGCGAAGCCGACGGCCGAGGAGGCCAGCCCCAGCAGGCCCGCCTCGGCCAGCACCGAGCGCACCACCTGACGACGGGAGGCGCCGACCGCGCGCATCAGCGCGATCTCGCGGCTGCGCTGGGCGATGAGCATGGTGAAGGTGTTGGCGATGATGAAGACACCGACGAACAGCGCGATGCCCGCGAAGGTCAGCAGCATCTTCGTCAGCGAGCCGGTGCTCTCGGTGATGAACCTGGCCTCCTGGGAGGCGAGTTCGGTGCCGCTGGTGGCGACGGCGCGGTCCTTGGGCAGCAGTGTGCGGACCTGCTCGGTCAGTGCCTGGTTGTCGGTGCCGGGCTTGGCGGTGACCACCAGCTCGTCGTACTGGCCCGGGTGCAGAAACAGCTTCTGCGCGGTGCCGGTGTCGAAGAGCGCGAGGCTGGACCCCGACGTCACCTGCGGGTCGTCCGTGCCCACGATGCCGACCAGCTTCTTGGTCAGCGCCGGGCCGTTGGTCGCGAAACGCACGGTGTCGCCGAGCGCGTAGCCGCCGCGCTGCGCGGACTTGGCGTCCAGCGCGAGCTCGCCGGCGGAGGCCGGTGCGCGGCCCTCCTTCAGCGGGTAGCGGCTGTCCTTGCCGTCCCGGTCCGGGACGTAGTTGACGCCGCGGTTGCCCCACTCACGGCCGAGCGGCTGGTTGTCCTTGCCGACCACGATGGTGTCGCCGGACAGGGACGGGCGTACGGACGCCACGCCCGGCAGCGTGCGGATCCGGTCCGCGAGCGGGTCGGTCAGGGCGCTGTCGCGCCGGCCGTCCGCCGGCTCCTCGCCGTCGCCGTCGGCGGTGCGGGGGGACGTCGACTGCACGGAGACGGCGACGTCCTTGAGGTTCTTGGACATGGCGTTGCGGTACGCCGCGCCGACGGTGTCGCCGAAGATCAGCGTGCCGGAGACGAACGCGGTACCGAGGACGACCGCGAGCGCGGTCATCATCAGGCGGGCCTTGTGCGCGACGATGTTGCGCAGAGCTGTACGGAGCATGGTGGTGGTGTTCAGTCCTGGAGGTGGGCTGGGTCCTGGAGGTCCGCCGGGTCCGGCCTGGGGTCTGGCACCGGCCGGGGGCGGGGAGGGCCCGAGGATCGGGCGGGAGGCGCGTACGGCTCTCAGCTCGTACGGCCCTTGGCGTCGAACATGCGCATCCGGTCCAGGACGGTGTCCGCGGTCGGCCCGCGCAGCTCGTCCACGATGTGGCCGTCGGCCAGGAAGATCACCCGGTCCGCGTAGCCGGCGGCGACCGGGTCGTGGGTGACCATCACCACCGTCTGGCCCATCGCCTGCACCGACTCCCGCAGGAAGCCCAGCACCTCGGCGCCGGAGCGGGAGTCGAGGTTGCCGGTCGGCTCGTCCGCGAAGATGATCTCCGGCTGGGCGGCCAGCGCCCGCGCCACCGCGACCCGCTGCTGCTGGCCGCCGGACAGTTGCGACGGCCGGTGCCCGAGCCGCCCCGACAGGCCGACGGTCTCCACGACCCGGCTCACCCACTCCCGGTCGGGGCGGCGGCCGGCGATGTCCATCGGCAGCGTGATGTTCTCCAGCGCGGTGAGCGTGGGCAGCAGGTTGAACGCCTGGAAGATGAAGCCGATCTTGTCGCGGCGGAGCCGGGTCAGCTGCTTGTCGTTCAGCGAGGCCAGCTCCACGTCGCCGATTCGCGCCGAACCGGTGGATATCGCATCCAGCCCGGCCATGCAGTGCATCAGCGTGGACTTGCCCGATCCGGACGGCCCCATGATGGCGGTGAACCGGGCCCGCTCGAACTCCACGTCGACGGAGTCCAGGGCGACCACCCGGGTCTCGCCCTGGCCGTAGACCTTGCTCAGCCCCGCGGCCCGGGCGGCGACGGCCGTGGTGGCGGGGGACGCCTGGGTGGCGTGGGCGGGGAATTCCGGACGGGGGACGGCGGTGTGCGGCACCACAACTCCTGGGGGCGACGGGACGGACGGCGCGAACAGTGCGCAGCCAGCACCACTGACCTCGCAAAGCGCTGTCCCCATCTTCGATGCCGCAGGTCAGCCCATTCTTCGGCCGGAAGGACCGAAAGCCGCACCGGCCGGAAGTGCCACAGCCTGCGCCGGCGTCCTCCTCAGGACGGACGGCCGTCCGCCCGCAGACCGACGCGGACGTGTCCGGGCCGTGCCGGTGGGCGTCAGAGCGCCGACTCGCCGACCCGCCGCCAGAACTCCGCCGCGATGTCGTCGAGGAACTCCCGGCCCGCCCGCCCGGCCTCGCCGGCGGCGTCCCCACCGGTCCAGCTGAGCGAGGCGGTCATCCGGGCGTGGTACTCCTCGTGCAGTTCCTGGAGGGCCTGCTGGAGCCGTTCCTTGGGCAGTGGCGCGAGCTTGCCGACCGGGCGGACGTACCCCTGCCAGCGGGTGGTGGCGGCGCTGGTCAGCAGCTCCACGAGCCGGGCCTGCTGGCCGGTGAAGCGGATCAGTGCGGGCAGCGGCAGCCTGAGTTCGGCGGCCAGCGTCGCGGCCTGCCGGTCGGTGCCGGTCCACCGCCCGTCGGCCTCCAGCCGTTCGTACGCCGCCTGGTCCATGCCGATCCGCAGCGCCAGGTCGGCCGGCGCGAGACCGAGCGACAGCCGGAATTCGCGGAGCGTGCGGGGAGCGCCGAGGAGTTCGGCGGGGGCGCACCACAGGGCGCCGGCCAGCGCGGTCAGCTCGGCCTCGGTGGGGGCGCCCTCGCCCAATTCCCAGGAGGCCACCGTCGTCGGTTCCAGTCGAATTCCATAGGCGGCCCAGATTCCGTAGGCGACATGCGCGTGGGTCATGCCGAGGGCCTCGCGCAGCCGGCGGGCGGCGGCGGCGTTGAAAGGGGGCCTGACTGCATCCCCATCGTGCGTGTTCACCGGCACACGGTAAGTGACGGGGTGGCCGGACTCCTATCGTGTGGATGTCCAAGTTTGCCGGTTGGAGGAAGCTACGGAGTGTCCGCCGCGTCTGCGCCGACTTTCGGTCGTTTCCCGGCAATTCTCGCCGATCATGCTGCTGGCCAGCGGCTTCGTGGTGACGGGTCAGCCCTTCACGGCGCCGCCCAGGGTGAAGCCGCCGCCCAGCCGTTTTGAGATAAGGATGTACAGCAGGATCACTGGTGTCGAGTACAGGACGGAGAATGCGGCGAGTTCCCCGAAGGCGATCGCGCCGTAATTCCCGAAGAAAGTGAAAATGCTGACCGACGCCGGGAGTTGCTCCGGTGAGAGCAGCAACATGAACGGGACGAAGAAATTCCCCCACATCATGATGAAGGTGTAGACCGCGACGACCGAGAGGCCGGGCCCCATCAGCGGCAGGATGATCCGCAGCAGGGTCTGGAACCAGGACGCGCCGTCGGTCCACGCCGCCTCCTCCAGCGCCGCCGGCACCCCGTCCATGAAGTTCTTCATCAGCCAGACCGCGAACGGAAGTTGGGCGGCGGCCAGGAACAGCGCGGTGCCGTACCGGGTGTCGATCAGATCCACCCGGACGAACAGCGCATAGACCGGCACCATGATCGCGGTGACCGGCAGGCACGCCGAGAACAGCACGGTGAGCAGGTACGGCCGGGCGAAGCGGGACCGGAAGCGGGACAGCGGATAGGCGGCCAGCGCCGCGCAGCCCACCGTGAGCAGTGTCGCCCCGCCGCAGATCAGCAGGCTGTTGAGCATCGGCGTGAAGGTGATCTCGTCGGTGAGCACCGCCGTGAAGTTGTGCAGCGTGGGGGCGGCGGGCAGCCGCACCCGGAGCGTGGCCCGCTCGTCCAGCGACGCCAGCACCAGCCATGCCAGCGGCACCGCGAACGCCACCGCGACCACCAGCAGCGCGGCGTCGGCGGACGCCCGGCGCCGGACCGCCCGCCGCGCGAGCGGCCACCGCTCCCGGCGCCGTCGCCCGCCCCGCATCAGACCTCCTCCCGCAGCAGTCGCAGATACACCGCCGAGAACAGCGCGCCCACCACGAGCAGCAGCAGCGCCACCGCGGTGCCGTACCCGATCAGCGACTTCACGAACGCCTGGTCGTACATGAACACCGGCAGCGTCTGGCTCCGGTTGCCGGGGCCGCCCCGGGTGAGCGCCCAGATCAGCCCGAACACCGAGAGCGTCTGGAGGGTGTTGAGCATCAGGTTGGTGCCGATGGAGCGGCGGATCATCGGCAGGGTGATGTGCCACAGCCGCCGCAGCCCGCCCGCGCCGTCCACCTCCGCCGACTCGGTGACCTCCTGCGGGATCTCGGCCAGCGCCGCCGAGTAGACCAGCATCGAGAACGCCGTGCCGCGCCAGACGTTGGCGAACGACACCGCCAGGATCGGCAGCGTGAACAGCCAGTCCTGGGTGGGCAGATGGAGCCAGGCCAGCACGGCGTTGAGGGTGCCGCGCCGCTCGAAGAAGGTGTACAGCAAAAAGCCGGCCACGATCTCCGGGAGCACCCACGCGGTGATCACCACCGCGCCGGTCACCGTCCGCACGGGTCGCGACGCGCGCCGCAGCAGCCCGGCCAGCGCCAGCCCCAGCGTGTTCTGCCCCAGGAGCGCCGAGACCACGGTGAACACCAGGGTCAGCAGCACCGCGTTGCGGAACTCCGGATCGGCCAGCGCGTGCCGGAAGTTGGCCAGGCCGACGAAGGACGCCGACTCCTGGCCGGTGAGCTGGGTGTCGGTGACGGCGAGGTAGCCGCAGTATCCGACCGGGCCGGCCAGGAAGAGCACCAGCAGGACGGTGGCCGGCGCCAGCGGCGACCAGCGCAGCAGCCGGCGGGTCACGGCTTGGCGACGACGGCGCCGCCCGTCAGGGAGCGCACCGTGTCGTCGTAGCGGGCGGCGGCCTGCTCCGGCGTGGCGTCACCGGCGGTGACCGCCTCCGTCGCCTCGCCGATCGCGGCGGCGACCTGGCGGTACTCCGGCAGCGCCGGCCGGTACCGGCTCACCGCCACCAGCTGCGTGAAGAAGCCGATCCCGGGCACGGATGTCAGATACCGCGGATCGGCCGCGACGTCCTTGCGGACGGCGAGCTGGGCGCCCCGGGTGCACCACTCCCGCGCGTTGGCCTTCGACTGGAAGGTCTCGATCAGCTTCCAGCCGAGCGCCGGCTGCGGTGCCCGGGCGGGGATCGACCAGGTCCAGCCGCCGGCCAGGCTGACCCGGCCGGGCGGGGCGCCGGCCTGCGTCGGGAACGGCGCCTGGCCCAGCGTCCGGGCCCACTGCGGCCAGGGGGCGCCGCCGGTCTTCTGCCACTGCTGGCCGAGCCAGGAGCCGTCGAGGTCGATGGCGAGCTTCTGCTCGGGCAGCAGCTCGGCGGCCACATTGGTCTGGATGTTGGGGCTGAGCGCGTCCGAGACCTCCGGGCCCAGCTTCTCCCGGTAGACGGTGTCCAGGAAGCGGAGGCTGTCCTTGAAGCCTCGGGTGCCGGTGACCCACTTCTTCGCGGTCGGGTCGTAGAGCTGGTCGGGGCCGGTGCCGTAGAGCAGCATCTCGAAGCCCTGCATCACCGCGGCCTCGCCCGCGCCCTTGCCGGTGAAGACGTTCAGCGGGATCACCCCGGGCACCTTCCGCTTGACCGTGCGGGCCGCGTCCAGGACCTCGTCCCAGGTGCGCGGGTGCCAGTCGGCGGGCAGGCCGGCCTTGGCGAAGACCGTCCGGTTGAACCACAGCCCGCGGGTGTCCGTGCCGTCCGGGACGCCGTACGTCCTCCCGTCCTGCCCGCGGGCCGCGGCCTTCGCGGACGGCTCGAACTGCCGCCAGTCGTCCCAGGACTTCAGATACGGGTCCAGCGGGCGCAGCAGCCCCGCCCTGATGTCGGAGCTGATCAGGAAGGTGTCCTCGTAGACCAGGTCGGGTGCGGTCTTCGGGGAGCGCATCATCTGCTGGATCTTGGTGTAGTAGTCGTTCTCCGACGCCTGGACCGGGATCAGCTTGACCTTCTTGCCCGGGTTGGCCTTCTCGAACTGCCGCGCCACCAGGGCCACATAGTCGTCCCGGACCTTCACCCGGTTGTTGGTGTCCTTGATGAAGGCGACCTTGACGGTGTTCCGGTCGGCCCCGGAACCGCTGCCGCAGCCGGTGAGCGATCCGGCGGCCAGCACGGCGGCGGTGAACAGGACGACGGGGGTGGTGGAGCGCACGGCACGACCTCCAACGAACCACGGCCGGCCCACACGGGCCGGCCGGTCACGGTCAACTGGCCACGGCTTGCTCCCTGCTGAAAGTAAGTCACCGGTCACTCCCGGTCAATGCCCCGACCAGCGGTAGCGCAGCTCCGGGCGGCCGACCTGCCCGTACTGCGGGGCCCGGGCGGCCCGGGCGGTGTCCACCAGGTGCTCCAGATAGCGGCGCGCGGTGATCCGGGAGATGCCCACATCCGCGGCGGCCTCGGTCGCGGTCAGCCCGTCCGCGGCGGACCGCAGCACGTCCGTCACCGCCCGCAGGGTGGCCGCGGTCAGCCCCTTGGGCAGCGCCGCCGGCCGCGGGGCGCGCAGCGCCGCCAGCGCCCGGTCCACCTCGTCCTGCCCGCTGGCCTCCCCGGTGGTGGCGCGGAACTCGGCGTAGCGCAGCAGCCGGTCCCGCAGCGTCGCGAAGGTGAACGGTTTCAGCACGTACTGGACGACGCCCAGCGAGACGCCCTCGCGGACCATCGCCAGATCGCGGGCGGAGGTCACCGCGATGATGTCCGCGGCATGCCCGGCGGCGCGCAGCGTCCGCACCAGCTGGAGCCCGTGGCCGTCCGGCAGGAACAGGTCCAACAGCAGCAGGTCGACCGGGTGGTGGTCGAGGTGGCGGCGGGCCTCGGTGCCCGAGTGCACGGTGCCGGACACCGCGAAGCCCGGCACCCGCCCCACGTACAGGGCGTGCGCGGCGGCGGCGACCGGATCGTCCTCGACGACCAGCACCCGGATGGTGACGGCGCTCATCGGACCGCCCCCGCGGCCGCCCGCAGCGGCAGCCGCACGGTGAACCGCGCGCCGCCCTCCGGCCCCCGGTCCAGCCCGATCGTGCCGCCGTGCCGCCGCACCGCCTGCGCGACGAGGGCCAGCCCCAGCCCCCGGGCGCCGCCGCCGGCGCGCTGCTTGGTGCTCCAGCCGCGCCGGAAGACCTCCTCGGTGGCGTCCGCGGCGACCCCCGGCCCGTTGTCCGCGACGCACAGCAGCAGTTCGCCGCCGTCCGCCCGCGCGGTGACCCGCACCTGCGGCGGGGCGCCGTGCTCCTGGGGCGGGGCGGCGGCGTCGAGGGCGTTGTCGACGAGGTTGCCCAGCACCGTCACCAGGTCGCGGGCGGGCAGGTCCGGCGGGATCACCCCGTCGTCGATCCGGCTGTCCTCGGTCAGCACCAGCTCCACGCCGTGCTCGTTGGCCTGCGCCGCCTTGCCCAGCAGCAGTGCGGCCAGCACCGGTTCGGCGACCGCGCCCACCACCCGGTCGGTCAGCGCCTGCGCCAGCTCCAGCTCGGCGGTGGCGAACGTCACCGCCTCCTCGGCCCGGCCCAGTTCGATCAGCGAGACCACGGTGTGCAGCCGGTTGGCGGCCTCGTGCGCCTGCGAGCGCAGCGCCTCGGCGAAGCCCCGTACGGAGTCCAACTCGCCGGAGAGCGCCTGGAGTTCGGTGTGGTCGCGGAGGGTGACGACGCTGCCGCGGTGCTGACCGCCGGAGACCGGGGAGGAGTTGACGACCAGCACCCGCTCGCCGGTCAGATGCAGCTCGTCGACCCGCGGTCCGGTCGCCAGCAGCGCCTCGGTCAGCGGCTCCGGCAGCCCCAGTTCGGCGACCGGCCGGCCCACCGCGTCCCCGGCCGGCCCCAGCAGCTCCCGCCCGCCGTCGTTGATCAGCGCCACCCGGCCCGTCCCGTCGATCATCAACAGCCCCTCGCGGACGGCGTGCAGCGCGGCCTCGTGGTAGTCGTACATCCGGCTCAGCTCGGCGGCGTTCATCCCGTGCGTGTGCCGGCGCAACCGCGCGTTGACCACGTACGTGCCGGCGCCGCCCAGCGCCAGCGCAGCGGCGGCCACCCCGACCAGCGCCAGGACCTGGTCCCGCAGCTGCTGGCCGATGGTGGCGATGGTGATCCCGGAGCTGACCAGCGCGGTGATCGCGCCGCCCTGCCCGGGATCGCGGACCGGGGCGACGACCCGCACGGACGGGCCGAGCACCCCCATGTGGGTCTCCGGGAAGATCTCGCCGCGCAGCGCGGGGCCGATGTGGCCGAGGTACTTCCCGCCGATCGCGGACGGCTCCGGGTGCGTCCAGCGCGTACCGTCCGGCGCCATCACCACGACGAAGTCGACCCCGGCGTCCCGGCGCAGCCGCTCGCTGTACGGCTGGAGCGCGGCGGTCGGGTCCTTCGTGCGGGCCGCGGCCACCACGGCCGGGGAGTCGGCGACGGCGGTGGCCGCCGCGGTCGCCTGCCGCCGCGCGGTCTCCTCCGCCTGCCGTTCGGCGTTCACGTACGCGAAGACCGCGCAGCCCAGGACCACCACCGCCACCAGGACCACCTGCATGGCGAAGAGCTGCCCGGCGAGACTGCGGGGGCCGCGCAGCCGCCGTGACGGGCGGAAACGGGGGAGGCGCATACAGAACAGTCTGCCGGGTCACTTTTACGTGAACGAAATGTACGCAAGGGTGACGGGCGCCACACCGCCGTGCATAGTCGCCGGGACTTGTTGTGCGCCGCGAGCCGCGAGAGCTGCGCACAACCGTGACCCCCGTCAGGAAAGGTAGGGCAGCCGTGGCTGCACAGATCCCGTCGTCCCGGGGCACTGCCGAGGACACCCCACCGGCCAAGCGGGACCGGACCCATTTCCTGTACCTCGCCGTGATCGGCGCCGTGCTGCTCGGCATCGTCGTCGGATTCGCCGCCCCCGGCGTCGCCGTCCAGCTCAAACCGCTCGGCACCGGGTTCGTCAACCTCATCAAGATGATGATCTCGCCGGTGATCTTCTGCACCATCGTGCTGGGCATCGGCTCGGTCCGTAAGGCGGCCAAGGTCGGCGCGGTCGGCGGGCTGGCCCTCGGCTACTTCATGCTGATGTCCACCGTCGCGCTGGCGATCGGCCTGCTCGTCGGCAACCTCCTGGACCCCGGCTCCGGCCTGCACCTGACCGACGCGCTCCGGCACGCCGGCCAGGCCCAGACCGCCGGCGGCCACGAGTCCACCACCGACTTCCTCCTCGGCATCATCCCGACCACCCTGGTCTCCGCTTTCACCCAGGGCGAGGTGCTCCAGACCCTGCTGGTGGCACTGCTGCTGGGCTTCGGACTGCAGGCGCTCGGCCCGGCGGGCGAGCCGGTGCTGCGCGGCATCGGCCATGTGCAGAAGCTGGTCTTCCGGGTGCTGTCGATGATCATGTGGGCGGCGCCGGTGGGGGCCTTCGGCGCGATGGCCGCGGTCGTCGGCGCCACCGGGCTGGCCGCACTGAAGTCGCTGGCCGTCATCATGGTCGGCTTCTATCTGACCTGTCTGCTCTTCGTCGTCGTGGTGCTCGGCACGCTGCTCCGGCTGGTCGCCGGGGTGAACGTCTTCGCACTGCTGAAGTACCTCGGCCGGGAGTTCCTGCTGATCCTGTCGACCTCCTCCTCGGAGTCGGCGCTGCCCCGGCTGATCGCCAAGATGGAGCACCTGGGCGTCAGCCGCCCGGTCGTCGGCATCACCGTCCCGACCGGCTACAGCTTCAACCTCGACGGCACCGCCATCTACCTGACCATGGCCGCGCTGTTCGTCGCCGAGGCGATGGACAAGCCGCTCTCGCTCGGCCAGCAGGTCTCGCTCCTGGCCTTCATGATCATCGCCTCCAAGGGCGCGGCCGGGGTCACCGGCGCGGGCCTGGCGACGCTGGCCGGCGGCCTCCAGTCGCACCGGCCCGAACTGGTCGACGGCGTCGGCCTGATCGTCGGCATCGACCGCTTCATGAGCGAGGCCCGGGCGATGACCAACTTCGCCGGCAACGCCGTGGCCACCATCCTGATCGGCACCTGGACCAAGGAGATCGACCGCGACCGGGTCACCGAGGTGCTGGCCGGCCGGCTGCCGTTCGACGAGCGGACGCTGTCCGCCGACCCGCACGGCACACCGTCCCCCGCCGAGGCCGCCCCGCCGGCCGACGGCGGCAAGACGTCCGTCGGGGTCTGACCGGACGCGCAGGAGGGGAGAAGGGGCGGGCGCCGCGTGCGCCCGCCCCTTCGGCGTACGGCCTCGCCGGGTCGATTCCGGCCCGGCCCTAGGTGTTCTGTCCGATGGGTCATGGCCGGGTCCGCGGCGTCTGGCACGGCACCTCGCCGCGTTGCCGAAACGCCCCGATAGCTCCGCTATCGAGCCGCTCCGGCGCCTTGCGATGCACCGCACCAGACGCCGCGGCCTTGCCGACCCTGACCCATCGGACAGGCCCTAGGCGGGCAGCAGCCAGATCGTGGCCAGCGGCGGGAGCACCGCCGCGATCGAGGTGCGGCGGCCGTTCCAGGGGACCGGCTCGGTCTTGAGCGGATCGGGGTTGGCGACGCCGCTGCCGCCGAAGCGCGGGTCGTCGGTGTTGAGGACCTCGCGCCAGACGGGTACGTCGCCGGGGACGCCCAGCCGGTAGTCGTGCCGGACGACCGGGGAGAAGTTGGTGACCGAGATCAGCGGACCGCCTCCCCCCTTGCCCGGACCGCCGGGGCGGTGTCCCGATGCCGCGTGGCGGAGGAAGGAGAAGACGTTGTCCTCGCCGGCGTCGCCGTCGATCCAGGAGAAGCCGGCCGGGTCGGTGTCGCGCTCCCACAGCGCGGGCGTGGCCGCGTAGCGGCGGTTCAGCTCGCGCACCAGGTCGCGGACGCCCCGGTGGTCCGCCTCCGCCTCGTAGGACGGGTCCAGCAGCCACCAGTCCGGGCCGTGGCTCTCCGCCCACTCCGCGCCCTGGGCGAACTCCTGCCCCATGAAGAGCAGTTGCTTGCCCGGGTGGGCCCACATGAAGCCCAGGTACGCCCGGTGGTTGGCGCGCTGCTGCCACCAGTCGCCGGGCATCTTCGACACCAGCGCCCGCTTGCCGTGCACCACCTCGTCGTGCGAGATCGGCAGCACGTAGTTCTCCGAGTAGGCGTAGATCATCGAGAAGGTCATCTCGCCGTGGTGGTACTTGCGGTGCACCGGCTCCTTCTCGACGTACCCCAGGGAGTCGTGCATCCAGCCCATGTTCCACTTCAGGCCGAAGCCCAGCCCGCCGAAGCCGCCCGGCCCCACGTGGTGCGTGGCGCGGGTGACGCCGTCCCAGGCGGTGGACTCCTCGGCGATGGTGACGACGCCGGGGCAGCGGCGGTAGACCGTCGCGTTCATCTCCTGGAGGAAGGCGACCGCGTCGAGGTTCTCCCGGCCGCCGTGGACGTTCGGCGTCCAACCGCCGTCCTCGCGCGAGTAGTCGAGGTAGAGCATCGAGGCGACCGCGTCGACCCGCAGCCCGTCGATGTGGAACTCCTCGCACCAGTAAACCGCGTTGGCGACCAGGAAGTTGCGCACCTCGGTGCGGCCGTAGTCGAACTCCAACGTGCCCCAGTCCGGGTGCGCGGCCCGCGCCGGGTCCCCGGGCTCGTACAGCGGCCGCCCGTCGAACTCCGCCAGCGCCCAGTCGTCCCGCGGGAAGTGCGCCGGCACCCAGTCCATCAGCACCCCGATCCCGGCCCGGTGCAGCGCGTCGACCAGGAACTTGAAGTCGTCCGGGGTGCCCATCCGGGCGGTGGGCGCGTAGAAGCCGGTCACCTGGTAGCCCCAGGAGCCGCCGAAGGGATGCTCGGCCACCGGCATGAACTCGACGTGGGTGAAGCCCAGGTCCTTGACGTAGGCGGGCAGCTGGACCGCGAGCTGACGGTAGGTCAGGCCCGGTCGCCAGGAGGGGAGATGCACCTCGTAGACGGAGAACGGCGCGGTGTGCACGGGGCGCGCGCCGCGCCGGCCCATCCATGTGGCGTCCCGCCACTGGTGGTGCGAGGCGTGCACCACCGAGGCGGTGGCCGGCGGACACTCGGTGCGCCGGGCCATCGGATCGGCCCGCACCGTCTTCGAGCCGTCCGGCCGGGTGATCTCGAACTTGTACAGCTCGCCCTCGCCGAGGTCCGGCAGGAACAGCTCCCACACCCCGGACGAGCCCAGCGAGCGCATCGGGGTGCCGGTGCCGTCCCAGTAGTTGAAGTTCCCGACCACCCGCACGCCCTGGGCGTTGGGCGCCCACACGGTGAAGCGGGTCCCGGCCACCCCCTGGTGCGTCATGACTCGTGCACCGAGCGCCTGCCACAGCTGCTCGTGCCGGCCCTCGGCGAACAGGTGCAGGTCCAACTCCCCGAGCGCGGGCAGGAAGCGGTAGGGGTCCCGCACGGTCGGCGCGGTGTCGCCGTAGTCCACCAGCAGCCGGTAGTCGGGGATCTCCCGGAGCGGCAGCACCCCCGCGAACAGCCCGTCCCCCTCGGCGTGCAGTGTCGCCCGCAGCCCCGGCGCCACGACCGTGACGCTCCCGGCACCCGGCCGCAGGGCCCGGAACAGCAGTCCGTCGGGCATCGGATGCGCGCCGAGCAGCGCGTGCGGGTCGTGGTGCGCCCCGGCGAGCAGCCGCCCGCGGTCCTCGTCGGACAGTGGCGCGGCCCGCCGCACGCCGCGGCCGGCGGCGTTCTGCGCACCGGTCCGCGCACCGGCCGGCGGCGGGCCGGGCGGGGGCACGGGAGCGGTGGGCCGGGACGGCGGTGCGGCGGCGGGCTCGCCGCTCTGGGGGGCGGCGGGAGAGGGGCGGGCGGTCACGGGTGGGGCCTCCTCGGGGCGGGGATCGGTCGGTCGGTTCCGGACGGACGGACGGACGGGGCGGGGCCGACGGGGCCGCCGCGCGGGCGCGGGCTCAGCCGGCCCCCGGGTCCCCGCAGGCCGCCAGCCGCCGGATCGCCGCCATCGGCACCGACAGCCAGTCGGGCCGGTGCCGCGCCTCATACAGCACCTCGTAGACGGCCTTGTCGGTCTCGTAGGCCCGCATCAGCTCCGGCGCGGAGCGCGGGTCCGGCCCGCCGGCCTCGGCGTAGCCCAGGCAGTACGCCGCGCGGGTGCGACGGGCCCAGTCCAGCGCCCAGGGGTCGCCGCCGGCCGGGCCGCTGCGGGCGGCGTAGTCGAACGAGCGGAGCATCGCGGCGACGTCCCGGACGGCCGGCTGCGGGCGGCGCCGCTCGGCCAGCGGCCGGGCCGGTTCGCCCTCGAAGTCGATCAGCGCCCAGCGGCCCCCCTCGACGGAGCGCAGCGTCTGCCCCAGGTGCAGATCGCCGTGGATGCGCTGGGCGGCCCAGCTGCGGCCGTCGTGCCCCATCGCGACGAGCGCGTCGAACGCGGTGCGCAGCCGCACCCGGTAGGGCTGGAGCACCGGCACCGCGCGGGCGGTCGCCTCCAGCCGCTCGTTCATCTGGGCGGCGATCGCGTCCAGCTGCGGGCGGCGCAGCTCGGTGGTGGGCAGCGCCTGGGCGAGCGCGGTGTGCACCTCGGCGGTGGCGTGGCCCAGCGCCCGCGCCGAGCGGGTGAAGTCGGCGCGCACCGCCAGCGCGTTGAGCGCGAGCTGCCAGCCGTCGGTGGAGCCGGCGAGGAAGGGCTGGAGGACGCCCAGGGTCGTCGCCTCGCCGTCGGGCCCGGGGTTCGCCGACTCGAACCACGCGGCGGGCGCCGGCACCCGCGCGCACCGGGCGCCGGCCAGCGCCCGCGGCAGCTCCAGATCGGGGTTGACGCCGGGCTCGATCCGCCGGAAGACCTTCAGAATGAACGTATCGCCATAGACGATCGAGGAGTTGGACTGCTCCACCGCGATCGGCCGGGCGGTCAGCCCCGAGGGGATGTCCGCGTCCGGTTCGCGGCAGAACCGCAGCGCCCCGATCCGGCCGGGCACCCGCAGCCGCTCCAGCAGCAGCCCGCACAGCCGGTTGTCCAGCAGCGCGTCGTAGACGGTGCGCCCGCGCAGCGGTCCGCCGGCCGGGCGGCCGAGCACCGCGGGCGCCAGGTGCGGGGGCGGCGCGGGGTGGGTGCCCAGCAGCAGTTGGTAGCAGTCGCCGCCGGCCGGGGTGCGGCTGGGCGGGGCGCTCTGCTGGGCGCGGACCAGCAGCTGGAGCAGGCCCGGTGCGCTGCCCTCGCCGGCGCACGGCAGCAGTTCGGTCGCCGCGACCAGCGTGAAGCCGGTGAGCAGCCGTCCCTTGCCGGCGAACCAGCGCTGCCGCGGCACCCACTCGGCCAGCAGCGGCACCAACGAGGAGAGCAGATCGGGCGCGGTGACCGGCGAGCGGTCGGGGGTGTGGCGGGTGGCACGGGTCGAGGCGGTGTCCGACATGGCGTCGCGTCCTTTCCCCGGGCACACGACAGACAGGGCAAAGTGTCCCGGAATGCGGCCTTTACGATGCAGCGGTGTGGGACGTGTCGGGCGAGATCGTCCTTACGCGCGAGCGTTTTCGCGTTTCTCGGCGTTCGCTTCGTGCGGTGGTGCCTGTCCCCGAGCTCCGACGGGCGGGAGGACCCCACCCGAGCCGGAAGACCGTCCATGGCCCACCCGGCCCGTGCGGTAGTAGGGAGGTTGCCCGAGCCAAAGGTCGAAAAACGCCCGCACGCGCCGGACGATCGCGTACGGGCGGGGGAACCCCAGGGGCCCGTGCCCGGTACGGCAGGGCCGGGCCGGGCTCCCTCGGATCCCCGGGGCCGGTCGTCGCCCTCCGGTCCGCGGGCGACGACGGGAAGGCGACGACGGCACCTAGACCGCGTTGGGCGCCTGCTGCGTGTTCCTGCGGAGCCGGAACCAGTAGAAGCCGTGGCCCGCCAGGGTCAGCAGGTACGGCAGCTTGCCGATGGCCGGGAAGCGGACGCCGCCGATGAGCTCCACCGGATGGCGACCGCTGAACGCCTGGAGGTCCAGCTCCGTCGGCTGCGCGAAGCGGGAGAAGTTGTTCACGCACAGCACCAGGTCGTCGTCGGTGCCGTCCTTGCCCGGGGATTCCCGGAGGTAGGCCAGCACCGCGGGGTTGGACGAGGGCAGCTCGGTGTAGCTGCCGAGCCCGAACGCCGGGTTCTGCTTGCGGATCTCGATCATCCGGCGGGTCCAGTGCAGCAGCGAGGACGGCGAGCTCATCGCGGCCTCGACGTTGGTGACCTGGTAGCCGTAGACGGGATCCATGATGGTCGGCAGGAAGAGCCGGCCCGGGTCGCAGGAGGAGAACCCGGCGTTGCGGTCCGGGGTCCACTGCATCGGGGTGCGCACCGCGTCCCGGTCGCCGAGCCAGATGTTGTCGCCCATGCCGATCTCGTCGCCGTAGTAGAGGATCGGCGAGCCGGGCAGCGACAGCAGCAGCGCGGTGAACAGTTCGATCTGGTTGCGGTCGTTGTCCAGCAGCGGGGCCAGGCGGCGGCGGATGCCGATGTTGGCGCGCATCCGCGGGTCCTTGGCGTACTCCGCGTACATGTAGTCGCGTTCCTCGTCCGTGACCATTTCGAGGGTCAGCTCGTCGTGGTTGCGGAGGAAGATGCCCCACTGGCAGCCGAACGGGATCTGAGGGGTCTTGGCGAGGATCTCCGAGACCGGGTAACGGGATTCCCGGCGGACCGCCATGAAGATCCGCGGCATGACCGGGAAGTGGAAGGCCATGTGGCACTCGTCGCCGCCGACCGCGTAGTCGCCGAAGTAGTCGACCACGTCCTCCGGCCACTGGTTGGCCTCGGCCAGCAGCACCGTGTCCGGGTAGTGCGCGTCGATCTCGGCGCGGACCCGCTTGAGGAACGCGTGCGAGGCCGGCAGGTTCTCGCAGTTGGTGCCCTCCTCGGCGTAGAGGTAGGGCACCGCGTCCAGCCGGAAGCCGTCGATGCCGAGGTCGAGCCAGAAGCGCAGGGCGGAGATCATCTCCTCCTGGACCGCCGGGTTCTCGTAGTTGAGGTCCGGCTGGTGGGAGAAGAAGCGGTGCCAGTAGTACTGCTTGCGGACCGGGTCGAAGGTCCAGTTGGAGACCTCGGTGTCGACGAAGATGATCCGGGCGTCGGCGTACTGCTTGTCGTCGTCCGCCCAGACGTAGTAGTCGCCGTACGGGCCGTCCGGATCGGTGCGGGACTCCTGGAACCACGGGTGCTGGTCGCTGGTGTGGTTCATCACCATGTCGATGATGACCCGCATGCCGCGGTGGTGGGCGGCGTCGACGAACTCCACGAAGTCCGCCAGGTCGCCGAATTCGGGGAGGACCGCGGTGTAGTCCGCGACGTCGTAGCCGCCGTCCCGCAGCGGGGATTTGAAGAACGGCGGCAACCACAGACAGTCCACCCCCAGCCACTGGAGATAGTCGAGCTTGGCCGTGATGCCCTTGAGGTCCCCGATACCGTCACCGTTGCTGTCCTGGAAGGAACGGACCAGGACCTCGTAGAAGACCGCCCGTTTGAACCATTCGGGATCGCGGTCCTTCGCCGGGGTGTCTTCGAACGTGTCGGGAACAGGCTCATTGACGATCAATTGGGTGACCCTCCGATCGGTGAGGACGGTCGCAGCGACAGCACATGAGCCGGCGCGAGCGAGCTGCCCGGCTCCAGGCGCACATAGTTGTCCCTGCCCCAGTGGTAGGTGTCGCCGGTGAGCTCGTCGCGCACCGGGAAGGACTCGTGCCGGCCAAGGCCGAGTTCCGGCATGTCCAACGACACCGTCGCCTCGTGGGTGTGGTGCGGGTCGAGGTTGACCACCGTGAGCACCGTGTCGGCTCCGGCCCCGTGTCCCACGCGCTTGGAGTACGCGAGGACGGCGTCGTTGTCGACCTGGTGGAAGTGCAGGTTGCGCAGCTGTTGCAGGGCGGGATGGCGGCGGCGGACGCGGTTGAGCGTGGTGATCAGCGGGGCGATGGTCCGCCCCTCGCGGGCCGCGGCGTCCCAGTCGCGCGGCCGGGGCTGGTACTTCTCCGAGTCCAGGTACTCCTCGCTGCCGGGCCGCAGCGGGGTCCCCTCGCACAGCTCGTAGCCCGCGTAGACGCCCCAGGTGGGGGAGAGGGTGGCGGCCAGCACGGCACGGATCTCGAAGGCGGGGCGACCGCCCTCCTGGAGGTAGGCGTGCAGGATGTCCGGGGTGTTCACGAAGAAGTTGGGCCGCAGGTAGGAGGCGCTCTCACCGGACAGTTCGGTGAGGTACTCGGTCAGCTCCTCCTTGGTGTTGCGCCAGGTGAAGTAGGTGTAGGACTGCTGGAAGCCGATCTGGGCGAGGGTGTGCAGCATCGCCGGGCGGGTGAACGCCTCGGCCAGGAAGAGCACATCGGGGTCGGTGCGGTTGATGTCGCTGAGGACCTTCTCCCAGAACGCCACCGGTTTGGTGTGCGGGTTGTCCACCCGGAAGATCCGGACGCCCCTGGCCATCCAGAAGCGCAGCAGCCGCTCGGTCTCCCGGACCAGTCCGCGGAAGTCGGTGTCGAAGGCGAGCGGATAGATGTCCTGGTACTTCTTCGGCGGGTTCTCCGCGTAGGCGATGGAGCCGTCGGCGCGGTGGTGGAACCACTGCGGGTGCAGGGCGACCCAGGGGTGGTCCGGGGAGCACTGGAGGGCGAAGTCCAGCGCCACCTCCATCCGCAGGTCGCGGGCGGTCCGCATGAAGTGGCCGAAGTCCTCGAAGGTGCCCAGGTCCGGGTGGAGCGCGTCGTGGCCGCCGGCCGGCGACCCGATGGCCCAGGGGGAGCCGACGTCGCCCGGGCCCGCGGCGAGCGCGTTGTTGGGGCCCTTGCGGTGGGACGTGCCGATCGGGTGGACGGGCGGCAGGTAGACCACGTCGAAGCCCATCGCGGCGACCGCCGGCAGCCGCTCGGCGGCGGTGCGCAGGGTGCCGCCGAGGCAGCTGCCGTCCGGTGCGGTCACGGCGCCCTCGGAGCGCGGGAAGAGCTCGTACCAGGAGCCGTACAGGGCTCTTCGGCGCTCGACGATCAGCGGCATCGGGCGGGAGACGGTGAGCAGTTCGCGCAGCGGATGGCGGTCCAGCGCCTCGGTGACCTCCGGGGCGAGCGCGGTGGCCAGGCGGGTGGCGGCCGGCAGGGTGGCGTCGCGCAGCGCGTCGACGGCGGCCAGCACCGCCTCCCGGCCGTCGCTCTTGGGGACCTCGGAGGCGGCCCGTTCGTGCAGCGCGGCGCCCTCGGCGAGGACCAGCTCGGTGTCGATCCCGGCCGGGATCTTCACCCCGGCGTGCCGGCGCCAGGTGGTGACGGGGTCGGACCACGCCTCGACGGTGAACGTCCAGCGCCCCTCGACGTCGGGGGTGACCTCGCAGGTCCACCGGTCGGTGCCGGGTTCGCGCTCCCGCATCGGGGTCCAGGGGCCGCACCGGCCCGCAGGGTTGCGCAGCACCACGTTCGCGGCGACCGCGTCGTGGCCTTCGCGGAAGACCGTCGCGGAGACCTCGAAGGTTTCGTCCACCACGGCCTTGGCCGGGCGGCGGCCGCAATCGATCTGCGGGCGGATGTCCAGTACAGGGATGCGACCGATCATGGGCTCACCTGGGATTGTGATGCTTTGCGGGGTTTTGTCCTTTCTATCCGCTCCACGGCGGGGGGACCGGGTGCGGGCATGGGCGCTCCTGTCCGCTTTCACTCTGCTGGCGGACGGCGCGGCGACCCCGAACGGGCCCCGCCGGCCGGGTGCGCGAAACGGCGTACCGGGTGAGGCTTCCCGTGCGCGGCGGCCGGGAAAGCCACGGGAATGTGAACTACCGATTCGTAACCGCTCACGCCGGGCGCTCCGGTGGGCAGGGGCCGCCGCCCTGGTGGGCGGCCGCGGCTCGGTGCTGACACGGTCGGCGTTCGCCTCCTCAACTCGGTGCGAGCACAGCGGAGTTGCGGTGTGCGGAAGTCCGTTGCCGCGCCGGGGCCCGTCGGCGCCACCACCGCAGCCTCTCGCCACGCGGGGGTCCGGACAAGAGCGCCTGAGGGGGTGGAATCGGCCATATCGACGGACCGGGCAGTACGGGCCGCCGGCGGTCGCCGCCCGCACGACCCTCACCTGGGGCGACGGCGCGCGACGGCGCCCGGTCGCCCGGCGCCGGGCGGTGCGCCGCCCTCGGGGGCCGGGCGGGGGATCCGGCCGCGACGGCGTGGCCGAAAAAAGCCGGCGTGGCCGGGGGAGCGAGCCCCCGGCCACGCCGGTGCGGTGCGGCCAACCGGCCGCGGTGGTGCGTTACTTGACGTTGACGCCGGTCCAGGCCGACTCGACGCCCTTGACCTCGGCGCTGCCCGCGCCGTAGAGGTCGGTGGCCGCCTTGACGGTCGCCTCGCGGGCCGCCTTGTAGTCGGTGGTCGAGGTCATGTACGTGGTCAGCGCCTTGAACCAGATCTTCTCGGCCTTGTCGCGGCCGATGCCGGTGACCTTGGAGCCGTCCGCGGTCGGGCTGTCGTAGTGGTCGCCGTTCGCGTCCTTCGGGCCGCTGCCCTCGGACAGCAGGTAGAAGAAGTGGTTGGCGATGCCCGAGGAGTAGTGGACGTCCACGTTGCCGGCGTCCGCGCTCCAGTTGTCCAGGGACTGGCCGTCCTTGGAGGGCTTGTCCATGTAGCGCAGCGGCTTGCCGTCACCGTTGATGTCGATCTTCTTGCCGATGAAGTAGCTGCCCGGCTCGGCGGGGTTCTTGGCGTAGAACGCCACGGAGGCGCCGAAGATGTCCGAGGTGGCCTCGTTGAGGCCGCCGGACTCGCCGCTGTACTCCAGGCCCGCGGTGGCGGAGGTGACGCCGTGCGACATCTCGTGGCCCGCGACGTCGAGGGCGGTCAGCGGCTTGTTGTTGCCCTCGCCGTCGCCGTAGGTCATGCAGAAGCAGCTGTCGTCCCAGAACGCGTTGACGTAGTTCTGGCCGTAGTGCACGCGGGACGTGGCGCCCTTGCCGTCGCCCTTGATGCCGCTGCGGCCGTGCACGTTCTTGTAGTAGTCCCAGGTCTCCTGGGCGCCGTAGGCGGCGTCGACGGCGGCGGTCTGCGCGTTGCTGGGCTTGCCGTCGCCCCACGTGTCGGTGGAGTTGGTGAAGAGCTTGCCGTCGCCGCTCTCGCTGCCGCTCAGGTCGAACGTCTGGTGGCCGCCGCGGGAGTCGTCGGTCAGCTCGTAGCCGCTGCCGCCCTTCTTGGACGCGAGGTCGACCTTGCCGGCGTACATGCTGTTGCCGACGCCGGTCTCGATGCCCTGGAACTGGAAGAGCTTCTTGCCGGTGTTGGCGTCGGTGATGACGTGCAGCTCATTGGGCGTGCCGTCCTTCTGGACGCCGCCGACCACGGTCTCGTACGCCAGCACCGGGGTGCCCTTGGCGGCCCAGATCACCTTGCGGGGCGCGGGTGCGTCGACCTTCTTGGCGCCGATGGTCTTGGTGGCGGTGGACTCGGCGGCCAGCGCGGCGGTCTTCGGGGCGATCTTCGCGGTGAGCGAGGCGACCTTGACGTTCGCCTTGGTGGCCTTGGTGACGCCCTTGACGGCGCCGCCCTTGGCGGTGTGCACGACCAGGTCGCCGCCGAGCACCGGCAGGCCGCCGAAGGTGCGGTCGTAGCGGGTGTGCACGGTGCCGTCGGCGTCCTTGATGACGTCCTTGACGACCAGCTTCTCCTGGGAGCCCAGGCCCAGCTCCTTGGCCGTCTGCGCGGTGGCCGCGCTGGCGTCGTGGAGCAGCTCCGCGCGGTGCGAGGTGCTGAGCGCGAGCGGCGCGCCACCGTGGGGGGTGGCGGTGGGGGCGGGCGAGGCGCCGGCGGTGCCGGCCGCGGTGATGCCGGCGACGAGCAGGGCCGCTCCGGCGACCGCGGCGCTGGTCACACGGGTCTTACGAGATATGTGGGGGGTCACGCGTGCTCCTTCAACTTTGCCAAGTGGTGGGGGTGCAAAGCGATGCGGGTGTGACATGCGTCGGGAAGACTGCCAGTTGATCGGGTGCATGTCAGCGGGGTGATCGGAGTTTGGCTGAAAATCGTCCGCACAGAGGGGAGCGTTGTCCGGATAACGGAGCGGGGCGCCGTCCCCGGTGGATCCGGGGACGACGCCCAACTCGGTGATGCCGCTGATCAGTTGTCACGTCGGGTGTGACGCGGTCGAGGTCGGACCGGCGCTGTCACACCAAGGTGACGGGCAGGTTGCCGGCTCCTGTCAGAAGGTCAGCTTCCAGCCGTTGAGGGTGCCGGAGTCGCCCGCGTAGACGTCCTGGACACGCAGCTTCCAGGTGCCGCTCGCGGCCTTCGTCGAGGCGTTGACGGTGTACGTGGCCTTCACGTCGGCCGCCGAGTCCGAGAGGCTGGAGTTCTTCAGCCGGTACGCGGTGCCGTCCGGGGCCAGCAGGTCGATGACCAGGTCACCGCGCCAGCTGTGGGTGATGTCCACCGTCACCTTGAGCCCGCTGGGCGCGTTGCCGCTGCGGCTGACGGGGATCGGCGAGGTGATGGCCGCTCCGGCGTCCGGGATGGCCACCTTGGTGGTGTTCTCGTAGACGTTGCCGCCGCCGACCGGGTTGACGGTCCAGGTGAAGGACGCGGTCCCGGTCTTCTGCGCCGCGTCGGTGACCGTCACGGTGACCGTGCTGGTGCCGGCGGTGGTCGGGGTGCCCGAGATCAGGCCGGTGGAGGCGTCGATGGACAGCCCGGCGGGCAGCCCGCTGGCCGCGTACGACAGCGTGCCGGTGGTGCCGCTGCTGGCCTTGATCTGGAGGCTGGCCGCCTGGCCGACGGTGCCGGTCTGGTTGCCCGGGTTGGTGACGGAGACCCCGCCGTCCGAAACCCGGGAGCCGACGTTCACCGCCGCCCAGGTGTTGGCGACCGTGTTGTACGTGGCGCTGCCCTGGCCGAAGAGGTCGGCCGCGGCCTGGAGGGTGGCGGTGCGGGCGCCGGCGTAGTCGGTGTTGGCGCTCATGTACTGGCTGAGCGCCTTGAACCACACCTTCTCGGCGTTGGCCCGCCCGATGCCCGGCACCGGCAGGTTGTCGTAGGTCGGGCTGTCGTAGTGGACGCCGTTGATGTCCTTGGCGCCGCTGCCCTCGGACAGCAGGTAGAAGTAGTGGTTGGCGACCCCGGACGAGTAGTGGACGTCCTTGTTGCCGACGGTGCTCGACCAGTAGTCGGCCGAGGCGCCGTCCTTGGAGGGCTTGTCCATGTAGCGCAGCGGGGTGCCGTCGCCGTTGATGTTGATCTTCTCGCCGATGAGGTAGTCACCGGGGTCGGCGGGGTTGTTGGCGTAGAACTCCACGGCGGTGCCGAAGATGTCCGAGGTCGCCTCGTTGAGACCGCCGGACTCGCCGCTGTAGGTGAGGTTGGCGGTGGCGGCGGTGACGCCGTGCGACATCTCGTGGCCGGCCACGTCCAGCGCGGTCAGCGGGGCGGCGTTGTTGCTGCCGTCGCCGTACGTCATGCAGAAGCAGCCGTCGTCCCAGAAGGCGTTGACGTAGCTGTTGCCGTAGTGCACGCGGGAGTAGGCGCCGACGCCGTCGCCGCGGATGCCGGTGCGGCCGTGCACGTTCTTGTAGTAGTCCCAGGTCTCCTGGGCGCCGTAGGCGGCGTCCACGGCGGCGGTCTGGGCGTTGCCCGGGGTGCCGTCGCCCCAGGTGTCGTCGGCGTCGGTGAACAGCGAACCGGTCCCGGACGAGCCGTGGTTGAGGTTGTAGGTCTTGTGGTTGCCGCGGGTGGTGTCGGTCATCGTGAAGTTCGGCGCGGAGCCGGAGGTCCCGATGGTGACCTTGCCGCTGTACTCGCTGTTGCCGATGCCGTTCTCGATGCCCTGGTACTGGAAGATCTTCGCGCCGGTGCCGGCGTCGGTGATGACGTGCAGCTGGTTGGGCGTGCCGTCGTCCTGGAACCCGCCGACCACCGTCTCCCAGGCCAGCCGCGGGGTGCCGTCGGCGGCCCAGACCACCTTGCGCGGGGCCTGGTCGGCCGCGGTCCTCGTCGAGCCGAGGGACTTGGCGGAGGAGACCGCCTTGGCCGCGGCGGTGGCCGGGGAGACCTTCGCGGTGGTGGAGGCGACGGCGAGGGCGGCCTTGGTGGCCTTGGTGGTGCTCTTGACCGCACCGCCCTTCGCGGTGTGCACGACGAGGTCTCCGCCGAGCACCGGCAGCCCCTCGTAGGTGCGGTCGTAGCGGGTGTGCGTGGTGCCGTCGGCGTCCTGCTCGACGTCCTTGACGACCAGCTTCTCCTTGGCGCCGAGGTGCAGCCGCTGGGCGGTGGCGGCCGTGGTGGCGTTGGCCTTCCGGATCAGCTCGGCCCGCTGCGACGGGGTGAGCTTGCCGGGCAGCGCACCGGCCAGGGGGGCGGCGTGCGGGGCCGGGCGGGCGGCGGCGTGCGGGCTGGCCGCCGCGCCGGTGCCGGTCTGGACGCCGACGGCCAGCAGTGCGGTGACCGCGACCAGCGCGCCGGTCGCCACGGCACGCCGCTGCGGGGTGGGTCTATGGGGGGTGCTTCTCACACTGACTCCTTCTGCGGGGCCGCGGCACGACGGGAGCGGCCAAGGGGGGGACCGGGCGGCTGAGCGGCCGTCCGGGCAGAGCGAGGCAGAACTCGTGGAGCGTGTGTGGGGGGTTGACGAGCCGGTGGTACGGGGTCACGGCCGCCCGGAGCGGTGCAGTGGGGGTCCGGGTGGCGGCTGCCGGGAAGAGTGCCACCACTGGCGAGTGGTTGTCAGGTGCCGTTCAACTAATTGGCCGGAAAACGTCCGTTGGGCGAAATCGACGTCCGGAAACCGGACGGTCGGCCGGGTATCGGGCCGGCCCGGGACCGTCGCTCAGGACACACTCGTCCGCCAGGCCCGGTGCAGAGCCGCGTACCGGCCGCCGTCGGCGATCAGCGCGGCCGGGGCGCCGTCCTCGACGATCCGGCCGTCGGACATCACCAGCACCCGGTCCGCGGACTCCACCGTGGACAGCCGGTGCGCGATCACCAGCGCCGTCCGGCCGCGCAGCACCGCACCCATCGCCCGCTGCACCGCCCGCTCGCCCGGTATGTCCAGCGAGCTGGTCGCCTCGTCCAGGATGAGCACCGCCGGATCGGCCAGCAACGCCCGTGCGAAGCCCACCAGTTGACGCTGGCCCGCGGAGAGCCGGCCGCCGCGCCTGCGGACGTCGGTGTCGTAGCCCTCCGGGAGCGCGACGATGAAGTCGTGCGCCCCGATCGCCCGCGCGGCCCGCTCGATCCGCGCGCGGTCGGCATCCGGATCGCCCAGCGCGATGTTGTCGGCGACCGTGCCGGAGAACAGGAACGCCTCCTGGGTGACCATCACCACCTCGCGGCGCAGCTCCGCGCCGGACAGCTCGCGCAGATCGACCCCGTCCAGCGCCACCCGGCCCTCCGTGGGGTCGTGGAAGCGGGCCAGCAGCCTGGCGAGGGTGGACTTGCCGGCCCCGGTGGCGCCGACCACCGCGACGGTGGTGCCGGCCGCCAGGGCGAGGTCGAAGCGCGGCAGCACCTCGCCGCCCGTGCGGTACCCGAAGCGGACGCCGTGGAAGGCCACTTCGCGGCCGGGGCGGTCGGGGGCGGCGGGCGGCAGCGCACGCGGAGCGGTGGGCTCGGCGACCGTCGGCCGCTGGGCCAGCAGCCCGGCGATCTTCTCCAGGGAGGCGGCGGCGGACTCGTAGGCGTTCAGGAACACGCCCATCCGGTCGAGCGGGTCGTACAGCCGGCGCAGGTAGAGGGTCGCGGCGGCCAGCACGCCGAGGGCGAGCCCGCCGGTGGCGACGCGGTAGGCGCCCCACAGCACGATCGCGGCCAGCGCGGCGTTGGCCACCGCGCGGGAGCCGACGACATAGCGCGCCATCTCCAGGATCGCGTCGCCGTTGAGCCGCCGGTGGCGGGAGTTCAGCGCGGCGAAGGCGGCGTCGTTGGCCCGCTCGCGGCGGAACGCCAGCACCGGCCGGATGCCGTTGAGGGTCTCCGCGAACCGCACGATGACCGCCGCGGTGGCGGTGGACTTGGCGCGGTACGCCCGCTGCGAGCGGTGCTGGAAGGAGCGGACCAGGAGCGCCAGCGGCACCGCCGAGAGCAGCGCCGAGGTGCCCAGGCCCACGTCCAGCCAGAACAGCAGCACGGTGACGTACAGCGCCGAGAGGACGACCGTGACCAGTTCCTGGAGGCCCTCTTCGAGGAGTTCGCGCAGCGCCTCGACGTCCGTGGTGGCGCGCGATATCAACCGGCCGGAGGTGTAGCGCTCGTGGAAGTCCAGGCCGAGTGCCTGGGAGTGCCGGAAGATCCGGCCGCGCAGGTCCAGCAGCACGTCCTGGCCGGCCCGGGCGGAGAGCCGGACGAAGGCCCACTGGAGGCCGCCGGCGGCCACCGCGCACAGCACGGCCACCGTCACCAGGACGACCAACGGGCCGCGCCCGCCCGCCCGCAGGGCCGGCACCACCCGGTCGAGGGCGTAGGCCACCAGCAGCGGGCTGGCCTGCGCGGCGGCCTGCTGGAGCAGCAGCGCGGCGGTGGCGGCCGCCACCCGGCCGCGGTGCGGGGCCAGCAGCGACCCCAACAGGGCTCGGGAGGCGCCCTTCGGGGTGGGCAGCAGATCCGCCTCGAAGGCGTCCGGGGCGTCGTCCGGTGGGCGCCGCCCGTCCGCGGCGGGTCGCCCGGTGCGATGGGCGGCGTCGCCGGTGGTGTCGCTGTCCGGGCCGTCGGCCGGCCGGTCGGTCTCCGTGGTCGTCATCGCGCGCCCTCCCCCTCCTGTCGCCCGGTGTCGCCGCGCCCCGGGTCGCCGGACATCAGCGCCGCGTACTCCGCGTTCTCCCGCAGCAGTTGGTGGTGGGTGCCGACGGCGGCTATCCGGCCGCCGGACAGCAGCGCCACCCGGTCGGCCAGCAGCACCGTGGACGGCCGGTGGGCGACCACCAGTGCCGTGGTCGTCGCCAGTACGTCCCGCAGCGCCGCCTCCACCCGGGCCTCGGTGTGCACGTCGAGCGCGGAGAGCGGGTCGTCGAGGATCAGGAACCGCGGCCGGCCGACCACCGCGCGGGCCAGCGCCAACCGCTGCCGCTGCCCGCCCGACAGGCTCATCCCCTGCTCGCCGACCCCGGTGGCGGCGCCCTGCGGGAGGGCGGCCACGAACTCCTCGGCCTGCGCCACCCGCAGCGCCCGCCGCAGAGCCGCCGGGTGGTCCGCCTCCGGGCCGTCCGCCGCGCCCATCAGGACGTTCTCCGCCACCGACGCCGAGAAGAGGGTCGGCTCCTCGAAGGCCACCGCGACCAGCGCCCGCGCCTCCTCGCGGCTGAGCGTGGCCAGATCCCGGCCGTCCAGGGTGATCCGGCCCGCGGTGGGGTCGTACAGCCGCGGCACCAGCGCCGTCAGGGTGGTCTTGCCGCTGCCGGTCGCCCCGACCAGCGCCATCGTCTCCCCGGGCCGGACGTGCAGATCGACGCCCCGCAGGGCCGGATGGGCGTCGGGGGCGGCGTCCGGATAGCGGAACTCCACCCCCTCGAAGACCAGCCCCCCGCCGCCCCGTTCGCCCTCCGCGGCGGCCGCGCCGTTCGCGCGCCGCCACGTCCCGCCCTCCTCCACCGCCGGCTCGTCCAGCACCTCGAAGTACCGGTCGGCGGCGGTCGCCGCCGCGCTGCTCATCGCCAGCAGGAAGCCGATCGAGTCCACCGGCCAGCGCAGCGCCAACGCCATCGACAGGAAGGCGACGAGGGTGCCGGCGGACAGCTGCCCGTCGGCCACCTGGACCGTGCCGAGCACCAGCGCGGCGCCCAACGCCACCTCCGGCAGCAGGGTGTTGACGCCCCATATGGCGGCCAGCAGCCGGGCCTTGCGCAGCTCGGTGGTGCGCACCGCACGGGCCAGCTCGCGGAACGCGCGGGCCTGGCTGCGGTGCCGCCCGAAGCCCTTGATGATCCGGATGCCGAGCACCGACTCCTCGACGACCGTGGTCAGATCGCCGACCTGGTCCTGGGCCCGGCGCGCGACCTGCCCGTACCTGGCCTGGAAGACCGAGCACACCGCCATCAGCGGCAGCACCGGCGCCAGCAGCACCAGCCCCAGCGACCACTGCTGGGCCAGCAGCAGCACCCCGCCCACCGCGATCGTCGCGCCGTTGACCAGCAGGAACACCAGCGGGAAGACCAGGAACAGACGTATCAGCTGGAGGTCCGTGGTGGCCCGGGAGAGCAGCTGCCCCGAGGCCCAGCGGTCGTGGAAGGCCACCGGGAGCCGCTGCACATGGCGGTAGAGGGCGTCGCGCATCGCCGCCTCCACCGCCGCCGTCGGCCGGGCCACCAGCCACCGCCGCAGCCCGAACAGCAGCGCCTCGGCGACCCCGAGCAGCAGCAGAAACCCGCCGCCCAGCCACACCCCGCCGGTGTCCCGGTGCGCCACCGGCCCGTCCACCAGCCACTTGAGCACCAGCGGAACGACCACCGAGAGGCAGGACGCGACCACCGCCACGCACGCGGCGGTGCACAGCCGGGCCCGCACCGGCCGCACGAACGGCCACAGGCGTAACAGCGAGCGCACCGCGGAGCGCCGCACCGCTCCGGTCCGCTCGTCACAGGACGTCGAACGCGTGGTCGTGGCCATCACCCGCGAGCGTACGGCGCACCACTGACAATGCTCATGCGGTTTTGGCCCGAGCGTCCGGAACGGATCGGAACGGGGCGCGATGGGCCGGTAATCCCCCTTACCGACAAGAAAGATGACGTAGCGTCAGGTGCAGGGGAGTGGCCGGTCCGCGGGCGTCATTCCGGCACCGCGCGGAACAGCAGCACCGTCCGCCCCGGCACCGTGAGTGCGGCGCCCGCCGCGAACGTCCCCGATTCCGGAGGGCGTTCGGCCGTCCCGTCCGAAGGCGGCTCGACCGACGTGTCCACCAGGAGCGCGTACGACCCGGCCCAGGGGAGGCCGGGCAGGACCACCGACCGGGGCTCGGCGCCGGCGTGCAGGACGGCGAGGAAGCTGTCGTCGGTGACGCGGACGCCGCGGGCGTCGCGCTGCGGGATGTCGTTGCCGGAGAGGTACATGGCCAGGGTGGCACCGGGGGCGTACCAGTCCGCCTCGGTCATCTCGATGCCGTCCGCGCCGAACCACGCCAGGTCGCGCAGGCCGCCGCGGCGCTGCGGGCGGCCGGAGAAGAACGCCCGGCGGCGGAGCACGGGGTGGGCGCGGCGCAGCGCGATCAGGCGGGCGGCGAGGGCGGCCAGGCCGCGCCAGTGGGGGTCCTCCAGCAGCGACCAGTCGAGCCAGCCGGTGGGGTTGTCCTGGCAGTACGCGTTGTTGTTGCCGTGCTGGGTGCGGCCCATCTCGTCGCCGGCGACCAGCATCGGCACCCCGGTGGACAGCAGCAGGGTGGTCAGCAGGTTGCGGAGCTGGCGGCGGCGCAGCGCGATGACGTCCCCGTCGTCGGTCTCGCCCTCGGCGCCGCAGTTCCAGGCCCGGTTGTCGTGGGTGCCGTCGCGGTTGTCCTCGCCGTTGGCCTCGTTGTGCTTGTGCTCGTAGCTGACCAGGTCGCGCAGGGTGAAACCGTCGTGCGCGGTGATGAAGTTGACCGAGGCGTACGGGCGCCGGCCGCCCCAGGCGTAGAGGTCGCTCGATCCGGAGAGCCGGTAGCCCAGGTCGCGGACGTCGTGCGTGGCGCCGCGCCAGAAGTCCCGGACGGTGTCCCGGTAGCGGTCGTTCCACTCCGTCCACAGGGGCGGGAAGGCGCCGACCTGATAGCCGCCGGAACCGACGTCCCACGGCTCGGCGATGAGCTTGACCCGGCGCAGCACGGGGTCCTGGGCGATCACCGCCAGGAACGGGGAGAGCATGTCCACGTCGTGCATCGAGCGGGCCAGCGCCGCCGCCAGGTCGAAGCGGAAGCCGTCCACCCCCATCTCGGTGACCCAGTAGCGCAGCGAATCGGTGATCAGGCGCAGCACGTGCGGCTGGACGACGTGCAGAGTGTTGCCGCACCCGGTGTAGTCGGCGTAGCGGCGACGGTCCCCCTGGAGGCGGTAGTAGCCGCGGTTGTCGATGCCGCGGAGGGAGAGCGTCGGCCCCCTTTCGCCGGCCTCGGCGGTGTGGTTGTAGACGACGTCCAGGATCACCTCGATGCCGGCGTCGTGCAGCGCCCGGACCATCCGCTTGAACTCGCCGACCTGCTGGCCGCGGGTCCCGGTGGCGGCGTAGCCGGCGTGCGGCGCGAAATAGCCGAGGGAGTTGTAGCCCCAGTAGTTGCGCAGCCCCCGGCGCACCAGGTGGTCCTCGTGCGCGAACTGGTGGACCGGCAGCAGTTCGACGGCGGTCACCCCGAGCCGGGTCAGGTGCGCCAGCGCGGCCGGGTGGGCCAGCCCGGCGTAGGTGCCGCGCAGCCGCTCCGGGATGCCCGGGTGGCGCATGGTGAAGCCCCGGACGTGCAGCTCGTAGAGGACGGAATCCGGCCACGGAGTCTTGGGCCGCCGGTCGTCCCGCCACTCGTCCTGGCCGTCGCCCTCCTCGCCGACCACCACCCCCTTGGGGACGTACGGCGCCGAGTCGCGGTCGTCCCGCACGGTGTCGGCTATGTGCTGCTCGGGCCAGTCCCGGACGTGCCCGTAGAGCTGGGCGGGCAGCGCCGGTCCGGTGGGGCCGGCCTCGATACGGGCGCCGAAGTCGCCGTCCACGGCCCGGGCGTACGGGTCGAGCAGCAGCTTCGCCGGGTTCCAACGGGCACCGGTCCAGGGGTCCCAGCGGCCGTGCACCCGGTAGCCGTAGCGCTGCCCGGGGCGGACGCCGGGCAGGAAGCCGTGCCAGATCTCGTGGGTCAGTTCGGTGAGGGGGCAGCGGGTCTCCTGCTCCTCCTCGTCGAAGAGGCACAGTTCGACGGCCTCGGCACCGCCCGCCCACAGGGCGAAGTTGGTGCCCGCCACGCCGTCCGGCCCGGTGCGGCAGCGGGCCCCCAGGGGCGTCGGGCTGCCGGGGCGGACGTCCGCGGGCGGGGCGAGCGGTTCGTCCGCCACCGCCTCCTGCTCGGGTGCGCTGGACACGTGCCGGCCTCCTGCGGCTCGGGGCTGGCGGCGGCGTCCCGGGCCCGGAGCGTCCCGGCCGGGCGCGGGGCCGCCGCCCGCGGTGCGGTGCACGATGATGCACCGTTGTTCTGCCCGCAACCGGGCGTTGCCTCACGCTTCCCGCTGCCGTGGGCTTCCCGCCCCCGGCTCCCGGGCCGTTTCGGGCGGGCACCCGCCCCCGGCCCGCCGCCCCGCGCCACCCGCGTGCCCCGGCCCGCGGAACGGAGCGTCCATGACATTCCTCTTCGCGGCATACCGACCAACTTGCGAATCATCCGTCACAATCCGGCATATGACCGGCCATCAGTATCACCGACCAGGGGGCGACACCGGCGGCCGCAGCGCGGACCGCGCGCCGGCGGGCGCCCCGGCGGCCCGCCGCGCGCCCTGTAGGACGGCGACGCCCCGGCCGTCCCGTCTGCGCCGCGCCGCCCACGTCCTGCTGATCGCGCTCACCGGTGCGGCGACCCTGGCCGGCTGCGCCGACCGGGACCTCTTCCTCGGCGGCGCGCCGCCCGCCCCCGAGGAGGCGATCCGGATCTTCCCCGGCGACGGCGCCCGCGGCGTACGGGCCAACGGGCGGCTGGAGGTCCGGGTCCCGGAGGGCCGCCTGGAGCGGGTGGAGGTCAACCGCGCCGGCGGCAGTGGCCGCCAGCCGGTCGCCGGCCGGATCTCCCGGGACGGCACGATCTGGCGGCCGGTGACCGACTCCCTCGAACTCGCCTCCCGGTACACCGTCGACGCGGTCGCGGTGGACGGCGCCGGCCGCCGCACCACCCGGCACACCACCTTCAACACCTTCGCGCCCCCGCACCGCCTCATCGGCTTCTACTCGCCGGAGAGCGGCGCCACGGTCGGCACCGGCCTGATCTTCTCGCTGGTCTTCAACCGCCCGGTCCTCGACCGCGCGGCCGTCGAGCGCGCGGTCACCGTCAGCGCCCGTCCCGCCGTCGAGGTCGCCCCCCACTGGTTCGGCCACCGGAGGCTGGACTTCCGGCCCCGGGAGCGCTGGCGGCCGGGCACCCGCCTCACCGTCCAGCTGCGGCTGCGCGAGGTGCGGACCGGACCGGGCGCCTACGGGATCCAGCACAAGACCCTCCACTACCAGGTGGGCCGCGACCAGGTCAGCACCGTCGACGCCGCCCGGCACACGCTGACCGTCCGCCGCGACGGCAAGGTGGTGGCCACCCTGCCGGTCACCGCGGGCAACGCCGAGAACCCCACCTACAACGGGACGATGGTGATCCTGGAGCGCCACGCGGTGACCCGGATGGACGGCGACACCGTCGGCTTCGGCGCCGAGTACGACATCCCGGACGTGCCGCACGCCATGCGGCTGACCCGGTCCGGGACCTTCCTGCACGGCAACTACTGGGCCCGGCGGGAGGTCTTCGGCGGGCTCAACACCAGCCACGGCTGCGTCGGACTGCGGGACATCCGGGGCGGCGGCCCGGACACCCCGGCCGGCTGGCTCTACCGGAACTCGATCGTCGGCGACACCGTGGAGGTCCGCAACTCCCCGGACCGCACGGTCGCCCCCGACAACGGCCTGGGCGGCTGGAACATGCCCTGGGCCGCCTGGCGGGCGGGCAGCGCGCTGAACTGAACCGGCCCCCGCCGGCGCGCCCGCGGAACACCCCCGGGCGCTCGTACGCATGCCCGCGCACCCACCCATCACTCGGGACTAAACGGTGACGTCCAGGGGGAGTTCACTGTCGGTGCGGTGTGGTTATGTAGCGGCACGCACCCGGTCGACGGAGCCCGGGAGCGGGGGACCGGGGGCCGTGCGAGGGGGAAGGGGCCAGTCGTGAACGTCCAGCCGATGGCGGGGGAGCCGGTGCGTCGGAGGCGGGCGCGCCGCGCGGGCGCACCGCTCGCGCTGCTGCTCGCTCCGCTGCTGCTGTTGGTCTCCGCCTGCGGGGGCGACGAGGGGGCCGCGTCGCCCCGGCGGACCGGGGCGGACACCGCCGCCTCGCAGGCCGCCGTGGTGATAGCGCCCCAGGACGGCGCGCGGGAGGTGGCCACCAGCGGCGCCCTGAAGGTGACCGCCCGGAAGGGCACCCTGCGGTCCGTCAAGGTCACCGACGCCAAGGGCAACGCGGTCGACGGGAAGATATCCGGCGACGGCGCCCTGTGGCGGCCCGACAGCCACCTCGGCTCCTCGACGCGGTACACCGTCGACGCGGTGGCGGTGGACGCCCGGGGCCGACAGGCCGCCGAACACGCCACGTTCACCACGCTCGTCCCGAAGAACACCTTCATCGGCCAGTACAGCCCGGAGAACGGCCAGCGGGTGGGCGTCGGGATGCCGGTCTCGATCCGTTTCAGCCGCGGCATCACCCGCCCCCGGGCCGTCGAGAAGGCCATCACGGTCACCGCGCGGCCCGCGGTCCCGATCGCCGGCCACTGGTTCGGCAACGACCGCCTCGACTTCCGCCCCCGTGCGTACTGGGCACCGGGCACCAAGGTCACCCTCCGGCTCGACCTCGACGGCGTCGAGGGCCGCCCGGGCGTCTACGGCACCCAGGCCAAGGAGGTCTCGTTCACCATCGGCCGCAGCCAGGTCAGCACCGTGGACGCCCGGACCAAGCAGATGACCGTCGTCCGCGACGGGAAGACGCTGCGGACCGTGCCGATCACCGCGGGCGCCCCGGGCACCGAGACCTACAACGGCCAGATGGTGATCAGCGAGAAGCACCCGGTGACGCGGATGAACGGCGAGACCGTCGGCTACGGCGGCGAGTACGACATCAAGGACGTCCCGCACGCCATGCGGTTGAGCACCTCCGGCACCTTCATCCACGGCAACTACTGGTCGGGCCGGGACGCGTTCGGCACCCGCAACGCCAGCCACGGCTGCGTCGGCCTCTACGACCAGCGCGGCGGCGGCGACGCCGGGACCCCGGCGGCCTGGTTCTACCGCAACTCGCTGATCGGCGACGTCGTCATCGTCAAGAACTCCCACGACCGCACCATCCAGCCCGACAACGGCTTCGGCGACTGGAACCTCTCCTGGGAGCAGTGGCGGGCCGCATAGGGACCCGCGGTCCGGGGGAGGGGAAGGACGATCGGGGCGGGGCGGCGCGCCGCGTTAACGCGTACTAACCTGCCCGCATGACTGTGCATCTCGAGGTCGCCGACGGCGTCGGCACCATCCGCCTGGACCGCCCGCCGATGAACGCCCTGGACGTCGCCACCCAGGACCGGCTCCGCGAACTGGCCGAGGAGGCCGGCCGCCGCGACGACGTCCGCGCCGTCGTCCTGTGGGGCGGCGAGAAGGTGTTCGCGGCCGGCGCGGACATCAAGGAAATGCAGGCCATGGACCACGCCGCCATGGTCGTCCGGTCCAAGGCCCTGCAGGACTCCTTCACCGCGGTGGCCCGGCTCCCCAAGCCGGTGGTCGCCGCGGTCACCGGCTACGCCCTCGGTGGCGGCTGCGAACTGGCGCTCTGCGCCGACTTCCGGATCGCCGCGGAGAACGCCAAGCTGGGCCAGCCGGAGATCCTGCTCGGCCTGATCCCGGGCGCCGGCGGCACCCAGCGGCTGGCCCGGCTGGTCGGCCCGTCCAAGGCCAAGGACCTGATCTTCACCGGCCGCCACGTCAAGGCCGACGAGGCGCTGGCCATCGGCCTGGTGGACCGCGTGGTCCCCGCCGACGAGGTCTACGCGCAGGCGCACGCCTGGGCGGCGCGGCTGGCGTCCGGGCCGGCGCTGGCGCTGCGGGCCGCCAAGGAATCCGTCGACGCCGGTCTGGAAACCGACATCGACACCGGGTTGACGATCGAACGCAACTGGTTCGCGGGGCTCTTCGCGACCGAGGACCGGGAGATCGGGATGCGCAGCTTCGTCGAGGAAGGGCCCGGCAAGGCCAAGTTCCTCTGAGGTTCATGGTGTTGACGGGGCGTATGGGGTTTGGCCGGTACGGCATGCCTCGTGTGGGCGAATTGCGGAAAACTCCGTTGCGCCTTAATGGAGCCTTATCGGCTACCCTCATCGCCCCGTCGCCCATGGGGAGTTGTCGCAGGTCAGCGCGGTAACGCCACCCTCCGGCTGCCGTTGGCATATGTCCAGGGAGAGGCGTGGAGGCCCTGATTCCGGACAAGGGATTCCGGAGGTTCCGCCCCCCAAGGCGGCGCCGAACGGCCATCATGGAGGGCATGGCGGGCCTCGATGGAATGGAGCAGCCGCGGCCGCGGAACGGTCCGGCCGCGCGCTGGGGGACCCCCGGCGCGGACGGGGAAGCACCCCCGGCTCCCACGGAACCGGCGCCTGCCGCCGCGGTGCCGGCCGGACTCGACCTGGTCGGCGACCCGACCCTGGGCGAGGTCAGGCTGCCCTCCCGCCCGCAGTCCGCGCGCACCGCGCGCCGGCTCACCGCCGCCATCCTCCTCAAGCAGTGGTCCCTCTCGCCGCAGCTCGCCGAGCACTCCGTGCTGCTGGTCTCGGAGTTGGTCGGCAACGCCGTGCGGCACACCGGCGCCCGGACGTTCGGGCTGCGGATACTGCGCCGCCGTGGCTGGATCCGGGTGGAGGTGCGCGACCCCTCGCGCGGCCTGCCGTGCCTGATGCCGGTCCAGCCGATGGACGTCAGCGGCCGGGGTCTCTTCCTCGTCGACAAGCTCTCGGACCGCTGGGGCGTGGACCTGCTGCCGCGCGGCAAGACGACCTGGTTCGAGGTCCGGGTCACCGACCGCTGACCGCGTCCGCGCCCGCCGCCTCGCGTACCGGCCCCGAGGACGGGACTGGGGCCCTCCCGCGGGATGCCGCGGGGTGAGCCCCAGTGCCCGGCCGTCCGCGGGCGGAAGGGGAGGCCCGCGCGACCGGCGGCGACCGGTCCCCGCCGTCGGCCGGGAGTACCTCCCGCGCCGCAGGGCATGGGGGAGGGGCGCCGCGGACGACTATGGCAGGCCGGCCCGCCGTCGACCAAAGGCCGCAAAGCGGAAATGAGTGGATATACCGCCATTGGCGGAGGGGTGCTCCGCAGGTGAGCTCCGCCACCGCGGTCGCCCCGGCGCCGGCAATCCGTAGGATGGGATGTTCGAAGCGACACGGACCGACGGCTACAGGGGAGGGACCATGCACCGGCTGCGCCGCTCGGCGACGCTGACCCTGCTGCTCCTCCTCGCGGTCACCTTCGGCCCGCTGCTCTGCCGGATCGGCGGCGACCAGGCATGGCTCGCCGGTCGTGCGGCGGCCGCGGCCGAGTTCTGGCGGGGCGCCCCCGCGGAGCCGGCCGCCACGTTCGCCGCGCACCCCGCCGCCACCGCCCCCATCGCGGTGGCCGACACCGTCAAGAACTGCTCCGGCCGCCATGCGCCGAGCCCCGGCGAGGCCGCCCCGCTGCCCGCCCCGCACCGCGCCGAGCCGCTCGCCCCGGACGTCACCGCCCCCGGGCCGCTCGCCGCCGACCTGCCGCACCGTTTCGCCCTGGCCCGCCCGCCCACCGGCGCCGCGCCCACCCCGGACCACACCGCGCTCCTGCCCGTACTGCGGATATAGGCCGCCCGGCCACCACCCCGGCCGCCCTGTGTCCCACACCCCTCCGTACGTCAGGAGCTTTCGCATGCCCGCTTCCGCTTCCCCTGCCCGCAAATTCGCCGCCGTCGGCGCGGTCCTCGCGCTCGTGGTGGCGGTGATCGCCATCGCCATCGCGGTCGGCAAGGCCGTCGAGAACGGCCGGGACACCCCGGCCGCCTCCCCCGGCGCCGCCTCCACCGCACCCCAGGAGAACGCCGACCAGCAGAAGCTGTACGACGAGCTGGCCACCCGCACCAGCCGCCGCACCGCCGGCGACCCGCTCGCCGTCGGCAAGCCGGACGCCCCGGTCGTCCTCGTCGAGTACGCCGACTACCAGTGCTCGTTCTGCGGTCGCTTCACCCGTGAGACCCAGCCGGCGCTGGTCAAGAAGTTCGTCGACGCCGGCACCCTGCGCATCGAGTTCCGCAACTTCACCGTCTTCGGCGCCGACTCCGAGCGCGCCGCCCGGGCGTCCTGGGCGGCCGGCCGGCAGGGGAAGTTCTGGCAGCTGCACGACGAGCTCTACGCCAAGACCCGCAAGGGCGACGCGCTCGCCGAGGACAAGCTGGTCGAGATGGCCCGCACCGCCGGCGTGCCGGACCTGGAGAAGTTCCGCACCGACCTCAACGGCCCGGACGCCGCGGCGGCCCTGAAGAAGGACCAGGACGAGGGCTACCAGCTCGGCGTGCAGTCCACCCCGTCCTTCCTGGTCAACGGCCGCCCGATCGCCGGCGCGCAGGAGACCGCGGTCTTCGAGCAGGCCATCGAGCAGGCCGCCGCGGCGGCCGGCAAGCACGGCGGCGCGGGGGCCGGGAAGTGACCGCCGACATCGGATACCTCGCCGCGTTCCTGGGCGGTGCGCTGGCGCTGATCAGCCCGTGCAGCGCCCTGCTGCTCCCGGCGTTCTTCGCCTACTCGCTGGCCAGCCCCGGCCGGCTGCTGGCCCGCACCGGGGTCTTCTACCTCGGGCTGGCCACGACGCTGGTGCCGCTGGGCGCCGCCAGCACGGCCGCCAGCCGGCTCTTCAACGGCCATCGCGACCTGCTGATCGCGATCGGCGGCTGGGTCGTGATCGCGCTCGGCCTGGCGCAGATCCTCGGCCTGGGCTTCGCGTCCCGGCGCGCCCAGGCCGCCGCCGCCAGGATCACCCCGCGCACCGCGCTCTCCACGTTCCTGCTCGGCTGCGTCTACGGCCTGGCCGGCTTCTGCGCCGGTCCGATCCTCGGCGCGGTGCTGACCGTGACCGCGGTCAGCGGCTCCCCGGTCTACGGCGCCTCGATGCTCGCCGTCTACGCGCTGGGCATGGCGCTGCCGCTGTTCCTGCTGGCCCTGCTGTGGGACCGCTTCCGGCTCGGCAGCCGCGGCTGGCTGCGCGGTCGCGAACTCGCCCTCGGCCGGCTGCGACTGCACACCACGTCGCTGATCTCCGGCCTCTTCTTCATCGCCATCGGCGTGCTCTTCCTGCGCTTCAACGGCACCAGCGCGCTGCCCGGGATCCTGGACGCGGACACCGAGGCCCGGCTGGAGGAGTGGGCGGCCCGCCTGGGCAACGGCGTCCCCGACGCGCTGCTGCTCGCGGTGGTCGCGCTGGTCGTCGCCGCGGTGCTGGGCCGGATCGCGCTGCGGCCGGCCCGGAAGCGGGACGCCGCGGAGGAACGCCCCGGCGCCGAGCCCGAGGGCTCGGACCGGACCTAGGGCCTACGCGCTCAGCCGGCGGTGCCAGTCCGGGTGCGGCCGGGGGCGCGGGCGGGTGTACGGGCGGGCGTGCGGAGGGTGCGCGTCCGCCCGGCGCCGGCGGTCGTTGCACAGCAGGCATTTGCCGTAGCCCGGCGGAAGCGGGTCTTCCGGGTCGCCGTGCAGGGGGTCCACCGCACCGTTGGGGTGCAGGGCACAGCCCGTCGGGCCGGTGGTCCGGCCGCCCAGCGAGCTGGCGGCGGTCAGTGCCTGGCGGAGGACGTCGACGAGCTGGTCGGCGTCCCGCCGGGTCGGCGCGGCGCGGAGCGCGGAGGCGAGGTCGGAGGCAGTGGTCAGCGCGGTCTGGAGTTCGTGCAGGCGGGCGTCTCCCATGTCGTGGAGAGTAGGCGGCCCCACTGACAGTTGATCTTCCGATCGCACTTCGTGGCTTCCCATGGCGGCATGCATGCCCGCGCGGGCCCACGTTTTAGCACCGGTCCGGTGACCGCTCCCTGGCCGGAGCATGACCAATGTGTGCCGGGGGCGCGCCCGCGGACGGCCGCGCCCCCGCCCGTCTCAGGGCGCGATCGGCAGCGCCCGCTTGTGGGCGGTGAGGCGGTAGCGCCGGGTGATCGCCTCGAAGGCGGCCTCCTCGACGGGCCGGCCCTCCAGGAAGTCGTCGATCTGGTCGTAGCTGACGCCGAGCGCGTCCTCGTCGGGCTTGCCCGGGTCGAGGGTCTCCAGGTCGGCCGTCGGGACCTTGTGGACCAGCTCGGCCGGGGCACCCAGCGCCTGCGCCACGGCGCGCACCCGGCGCTTGGTCAGCCCGGTCAGCGGGACCACGTCGGCCGCGCCGTCGCCGAACTTGGTGAAGAAGCCGGAGACCGCCTCGGCGGCGTGGTCGGTGCCCACGACCAGGCCGTGCTCGGCGCCGGCCACCGCGTACTGGGCGATCATGCGCTGGCGGGCCTTGATGTTGCCGTGGACGAAGTCCTGGTGGTGGGCGTCCCGGAAGGTCACGCCGCCGGCCACGGCAGCGGCCAGCGCCGCGTCGCTGGCCGGGCGGACGTCGACGGTCAGCAGCCGGTCGGCGCGCAGGAACTCCACCGCCCGCTGTGCGTCCTTCTCGTCCGCCTGCTCGCCGTAGGGCAGCCGCATCGCGTAGAAGGTCGCCTCGTGGCCCTCGGCGCGGGCCCGCTCCACGGCGAGCTGGCAGAGCCGGCCCGCGGTCGTCGAGTCGACCCCGCCGCTGATGCCCAGCACCAGGGAGCGCAGACCCGTCGACGTCAGCTGCGCTGTGAGGAAGGACACCCGGCGCTCGATCTCGTGCGCGGCGTCGAATACCGCGGGCACCTGGAGTTCGCGGGCTATCTCCTGCTGCAGGGCCTTGGCCGCCGGGTCCGTCACGGGTGCTCCTTTTGCGTTTCGTCACGCACTGTTCGCCCGCCGCGCGATCGTGTCACGCGGAGTGTCCGCCAGGCGTGTCCGGATACTGCCGGAGGATTTTATGCGGGATGCGCCCACTTCTTGAGCTCGCCCTTGCTGTCGAATGCCGCGACGTTCTTGTCCAGCGGCGAATCGGTGTACTGGTGGAGCCGCCATTTCGCCTTGATCCGCGGATGCCCGGCGGTGACGTAGTCGGCGATCCACAGCCCGTCCGCGGCATACGACGTGGTGTCGCGGTTCAGCCAGAAATCGCGGTTGCAGTAGAGCAGTACGCGGTGGCTGGGCCGCAGTTTCTTGACCTCCAGGAGGAACTGGTCCTTCTGGGCGTTGCTGGCGTAGGTGCCAGAGCCGGTGGTCTCCCAGTCGGCGGCCAGGAGATCACCCTGGACCGACGCGCATTGCTCCACGAAATAGCGGGCCTGGGCGGCGATGTTCCCCGGCCACAGGAAGTGGTAGAAGCCGACCACGGCACCCGCCTCCCGGGCCCGTGCCGCCTGTGCCGACTGGTGCGGGTTCACATAGGAACGGCCCTCGGTGGCCTTGATGAGAACGAAGTCCAATCCCTTGGCGGAATATCCGGTGTTGTAGGAGCTGACATCTACGCCGTGCAGCATGAGCGGCCTCCTGCCCGTCGGACTTGCGGAATGCGAAGCGTCATCTGCTCGAAGCGGCTGCCGCCCCCTCAGCAGTTCAGCATGTGCACGATCGGAGACGCCAGATCGGCGCGCCGAAGTTCCCTATGGAACAGGCGAGTTGAGTAACGCGCGACGCGCATGGGGCGGGTGGTGCGGGTGGGGTGGCGGTCGTCGGTCCGCCCGCGGCCGGCCGTTTCAGGCCCGCCGGGCCTGCCGGGGCAGCGTCCGCGCCCGGGACCGGGCCAGGCCCAGCGCCCGGCGCACGGACCGGGAACGGCGGGTGGCCCGCAGCTCCTCGACGAGCACCCGGTAGCGCTCGGCGATCGGCTCCGGGCCGTGCCGGCGGGCACTCTCCCGCGCGGCGGCGCCCATCGCCCGGCGGCGCTCCGGGTCCCCGACCAGGTCCAGCAGCGCCCCGGCCAGCGCCCGCCCGTCGTCGCACGGCACCAGCAGTCCGCCCCCGCCGCCCTGGATCAGCTCGGTGGGGCCCGGCGGCCGGCCGGTGCCGACGACCGGGACGCCGCGCCGCATCGCCTCGACCAGGGCCGGACCGGACGCCTCGGCGTCCGAGGCGGAGGCGGCGATCGAGGCCCCGGCGAACTCCGCCCCGTCCGGCATCCGCGGCCCGGCCAGCTCGGCCCGGCCGGTCAGCCCCAGCCCGTCGATCAGGTTCCGCAGCCGGGTGCGTTCCGGGCCCTCGCCGTGGATCCGCAGCCGCCAGTCGGGGTCCTTGGTGCAGACCGCGGAGAACGCCGCCAGCAGGAGGTCGAAGCGCTCGCCGGGGACCAGCCGGCCGGCCGCCACGATGATCCGCGTACCGTCGTCCGCGTCCGCGTCCGCGTCCGCGTCGGTGCCCGTGCCCGCGTCCGTGCCTGCGTCCGCGTCGGTGTCGGTGTCGGTGTCGACGTCCGGCGCGGGGACGACGGCCGGTACCGCAAGCACCCGCACCCCGGGCAGCGGCAGCCCCGCCCGCCAACGGGCCGCCTCCGCCTCGGTGGTGGCCACCAGCGCGTCCAACGCCCGGTAGGGGCGGGCGAGTTCGGCTCGCAGCAGGCCGCTGTGCGTGTCGTACCGCAGCGGCTCCTGGGCGATCCGCAGGGCCCGCCGGGGGCCGAAGCGGGCCAGGTAGACATTGACGCCGCTGCGGGTCCCGATGACTACGTCCGCGTCGCAGCCGCGCAGGAACTCCGCGGCCCGCAGATCGGTCAGCCGGCTGTACTGGTGGTGGTGCCGGTCGGCGATCGGGACGTCCACCGCCGGCTCGCCGAACAGCGGGTGCGCCATGTCGTCGCTGCCCACCCGGGTGTCCACCAGCGGCACCAGCCGCACCCGGGGGTCCACCGCGCACCGCGGGACCTCCCGGTGCCGCAGCATCGAGACCAGCTCGACGTCGTGGTGGTCGGCGAGCGCGGCGGCGAGCGCGAGCGTGCCGCGCAGGGTGGCACCGACGGCATACGCGTTGTGCAGCAGGAGCGTGATCTTCATGCGCCGTCTTCCGGTGATGCGCTGGTTCCGGGTGTCGCGCCCAGGGGCCGTACCCGGGGCGCCGGGCCGTGCGGGTGACCGGCCGGGCCGGTCCCGCGGCCGGTCCCCGCGGGTGGCCCGTCCGGCACCGGCCACCGTGGCGGGACCGGGTAAGCACCGGGCGTGTCCCGGGTGAGAGCGCGGTAAGAAACCGCCCGGCGGCCCGACCGCCTCTCGGTCCTCACAGGGGCCCTTGGCAGACTTGCCGGGTGACCCACTCCGTGCTGCTCGCCGAGGACGACCGCCCCATCCGCACCGCGCTGGAACGCGCCCTGACCCTGGAGGGGTACCGGGTCACCGCCGTCGCCGACGGCATCCAGGCGCTGGCCGCCGCCCACCGCGAGCGGCCGGACGTGATCCTGCTCGACGTGATGATGCCGGGGATCGACGGCCTCCAGGTCTGCCAGGTGCTGCGCGCCGAACAGGACCGCACCCCGGTCCTGATGCTGACCGCCCGGGTCGAGACCGCCGACCGGATCGCCGGCCTGGACGCCGGGGCCGACGACTACGTCGTCAAGCCCTTCGAGGTCGAGGAGGTCTTCGCCCGGATCCGGGCGCTGCTGCGGCGCACCGCGGAGCCACCGGCGCGGGCCGGCGCCGACGGCACCGGGCCCGGCGAGCCCGGCGAGGGACACGACGCCCGGGCGGCGGAGAGCGGCGTGGTCGAGGCGGCCGACCTGCGGATCGACGGCCCCTCCCGGCGCGCCTGGCGGGGCGCGCGCGAGCTGGAGCTGACCCGCACCGAGTTCGAGCTGCTGGAGCTGCTGGTCCGCAACGCCGGCATCGTCCTGGACCACTCGACGATCTACGACCGGATATGGGGCTACGACTTCGGACCCGGCTCCAAGAACCTCGCGGTCTACGTCGGCTATCTGCGGCGGAAGGTCGACGTGCCGGGCAGCCGGCCGCTGATCCACACGGTGCGCGGCGTCGGTTACGTCCTCCGGGAGGACTGAGGTGCCCAGGGGCCGTGGCCTGCTCGCCCGGCTGCCGGTGGCCCGGTGGGCCGCCCGGTGGCTGCCGGCCCGGCTGTGCGCCCGTGCACCGGCCAGTCTGCGCACCTCCTTCGCGCTGGCCTTCGCCGCCGGCGCCGCCGGGGTGACCGTCCTGGTCGGCTTCCTCAGCTACGACTCGGCCGCCCGGCTGGTGCGGCTGGACGAGAAGTCGGTCTTCACCGAGGTCGTCCGGGACCTGCGGGCCCAGGTGCGGGAGCGTCCCTACAGCCCCTCCGACTACACCGCCGTCCCCGACCCCGGCGGGCCGCGCGACGAACTGGCCGGCGCCAGCCGCACCGCCGTCCAGGTGCTGGCCGCCGGCGGGCGGATCGTCGGTGCCGGGCACCCCGTGCTGCCGGCCGGGGACCGCGAACGGCGGGTGGCCGCCCGGCGGGACGCCGGAGGCTACGAGGAGCGGGTGGTCGTCCTCGGCGACGCGGAGTACCACGTGGCCACCGTGGCGCTCGGCGGCGGGCGCGGCGCCGTCCAGGTCGCCCGGAAGCTCAGCGGCACCGAGGACCTGCTCTCCGCGCTCCAGCAGCGCACCGTGCTGCTGGCCGCCGCGGTGATCGCGCTGGCCGGAGCCGTCGGCTGGTGGCTGGCGCGACGGATCACCGGGCGGCTGGTCCGGTTGACCACGGCCGCCGAGAGCGTCGCCGCGCACGGCCGGGTGGACGTCGTGGTGCCGGTCGCGGGCCGGGACGAGGTCGCCCGGCTCGGCCGGGCCTTCGACGACATGCTGGGCCGGCTGACCGCCGCGGTGCGCGACCAGCAGCGGCTCGTCCAGGACGCCGGGCACGAGCTGCGCACCCCGCTGACCTCGCTGCGGACCAACATCTCGCTGCTCAAGCGCTTCGAGGAGCTGCCGCCGGACGCCCGCGGGGAGCTGCTCGCCGACCTGGCCGGCGAGGCCCGCGAACTGACCGACCTGGTCAACGAACTGGTCGCGCTGGCGGCCGGGCAGCGCGACGACGACCCGCCGTCGGACGTCCCCCTGGCCGAGGTCGCCGACCGCGCGGCGGCCGCGGCCCGCCGCCGCACCGGCCGCGAGATCATCGTGCGGGCCGTCCGCCCGGCGGTCGTCGAGGGCCGCCCGGCCGCCCTGCAGCGGGCGGTCAGCAACCTCCTGGAGAACGCCGCGAAGTTCGACGCCGACGGCACCGCGCCCATCGAGGTCGTGGTCACCGGCGCCCGCGTCGAGGTCCTCGACCGCGGCCCGGGCATCGCCGACTGCGACCTCCCCTACGTCTTCGACCGCTTCTACCGCGCCCCGGCCGCCCGCGGCCTGCCCGGCTCGGGGCTGGGCCTGGCCATCGTGCGGGAGATCGCGGCGGCGTACGGCGGCCGGGCCTTCGCCGCCGCCCGCCCCGGCGGCGGTGCCCGGCTGGGCTTCACGGTGGGCGACGACGACCCGGACCGGCCGCCCCACGGAACGGCCGAGGACGCCGTCGGGGCGGTATGACACCCGCCGGCGCCCCGAGGGGGCGCCCCGACGCCCTAACGGCCCGGCTGCTCCCCCTGGGCCGTCTCCACGGTCTGGTGGAGATCGGCCGCGGCGTCCGCCGCGCCCGCCGCGGAGAAGGCGACGCAGGCCAGCAGGGCGGCGGCTATCAGCCGGCGGCCACCCGGCAGGGACCGGCCGCGCGGGCGGTCCGCCGCGCGGTCGGAGCCCAGCAGGGCGGCGACCCGGCGGGGGACCGGGCCGGTCGTGGCGGCCGCCGCGGCGCTTGGGCGGGGCGCCGCGGCGTGCGTGCGGGCGGCCAGCGCCGCGCGGCCGATGGCCCGGGCGGTGACCTGCCGGTCGCCCACCCGGGCGGCGGCGGACTCGTCGGCCCAGCGCTCCAGCGCGTACGCCAGCGGGGACCGCAGCTCGCGCAGCAGCGGGTGGCAGACCGCGGCCAGCTCGGCGGCCAGCAGGAAGAGGTGGTGGCGGCCCGCGAGGTGGGCGCGCTCGTGGGCGAACAGGGCCTCGCGCTCGGCGGGCGGCAGCGCCCGCAGCATCCCCGCGGTGACCACCACCCTCCCCGGCCGGCCCGGGAGGGCGTAGGCGTCGGGCGCCGACTCCGGCAGGACGCACAGGTCGCCGGCGAGGCCGTGGGCGTCGGCGGCACGCCGGGCGGCGCGCAGCTCGGCGCGGTGCCGCAGGGCGCGGCGGGCGACCGCGAACGCGCAGCAGGCCAGCAGCGCCCCGGCGACCGGGGCGGCCGGGACCGTCACCACCGCGTCGCCGCCCGGCAGCGCCCGCTCCAGGTGGCCGAAGGCGGCCACCGGCGGCAGCCGCAGCGCCCCGGCGACCGTGAGCAGCCCCAGCGCCGCGGCCGTGCAGGCGGCCAGCGCGGCGGCGCACCCCGCCAGCAGCCAGGCCGCGGCGCGCGGCGGCAGCGACCCGGCGAGCCGGCGGGCGGTCGGCACCGCCAGCAGCGGCATCACCAGCGGGAGCCAGACGGCGAAGATCATGGCGTGGTCCCGGTCCAGGGGGACCGGCCGTCGACCGTGCCCGCCGCTCCCTGGGTGCCCGCCGGGTCCGCCTCGTCCAGCAGCGAGCGGAGCAGTTGCTCGTCCTCGCTGGTCAGCTCCGAGACGAAGCGGGCGAGCGCGGTGGTGCGGTCGTCCTGTTTGTCCAGCTCGCTGCGCATCCGTCGGGCGGTCAGGCCGGCGGAGTCGTGTATCGGCGAGTAGGCGAAGCCGCGGCCGGCCCGGGAGCGGGACACCGCGCCCTTGTCGTGCAGCCGGCTGAGGATGGTGGTGACGGTCGTCCGGGCGAGCCGGCCGCCCAGTTCGCCCTGCACCTCGGCAGGGGTCAGCGGTCCGTCGGCCGCCCACAGGGCCGCCAGCACGCTCGCCTCCAGCTCGCCGGCCGGGCGACGAGCCGCGGGTGATGTCTCCGACATGGAACGCCCTCCACCATTCCTTCGTCTACAGTTCCGTAGACCGTCTACTGGGCTGTAGACGGTCGGGTCGGCCCGCCGGGCGGACCCGGAACCCATTATGGGAGGGGCCACCGACATGGCCGTAGCGTCCGCGGCACTGCACGCCAGCGGCACCGTCACCCAGGCGGTCAACGTCCTCGACGCCGGCTCCCTGCTCGCCGCCTTCGGCGCGCTCGGCGTCGCCGTCGTCCTGTTCGCCGAGACCGGCCTCCTGGTCGGCTTCTTCCTGCCCGGCGACTCCCTGCTGTTCACCGCCGGCCTGCTGTGCGCGCCCGGCGTCGGCGGCGCCGTCCACCTCTCGCTGCCCCAGGTCCTGCCGGCCGCGGTCGTCGGCACCCTCATCGGCTCCCAGACCGGCTACTGGATCGGCCGGCGCGGCGGTCGCGCGCTGCTCGCCCGGGGCCGCTCCCGCAAGCTCCAGGAGGGCGCCGCCCGCGCCGAGGAGTACCTGGCGCGCTACGGCCACGCCAAGGCGATCGTGCTGGCCCGCTTCGTGCCCGTCGTCCGCACCGTGCTCAACCCGCTCGCCGGCGCCCTGAACGTGCCCGGCCGCACCTTCACCCTCTGGCAGGCCACCGGTGGCCTGATCTGGACCCTCGGTCTCACCCTCGCCGGATACGCCCTCGGCGCCTCGGTGCCCAACGTCGACCGGTACCTGCTCCCGGTGGTCGCCCTGGTGATCCTGGTCTCGCTTGCCCCGATCGCCCTGGAAGTGCTCCGTTCCCGCAAGCGGGGCGGGTCCGGCGGGCCGGAAACGGCGGCCACCGATGCGACGGATCACGCCACCGCGCCACCGGCACCCTGAACGACCCGGCACACTTGCTGGTGCACACGGGCGGCCGGCGCACCACCAGGGCCGCCCGGCACCAGTCCATGCACCACGCACCGATCCGCCAAGGAGAAAAGCCCAGTGACCGACCTCGCCTTCGGCGGAGCCTCGATCGACGGCGGCCTGTACACCTCTGTGACCGGCTTCGCCCAGCAGATGCCGAGCTTCCTCAATTCCCTGGTCTCCTACTGGACCGACCTCGGACTGGGGGTGTTCGCGCTGCTGATGCTGGCCGGCTGGTGGCGCGCCCGACAGCGGCTCGGCGGCAGCACCCGCCGCCGACTGACCCCGGGGGAGGGGCGGCACGCGGCTCCCGTGACGATGGCGATGGCGCTGGCCGTCCCGGTCGTCGTGGTCCTGGCCTACGTGGCCAACGACGTGGTCAAGAGCTTCTTCCACGAGCAGCGCCCCTGCCAGACCCTCCATGTCGTCACCGTCGAGCCGTGCCCCGGGCTCGGCGACTGGTCCTTCCCCAGCAACCACTCGGCCATCGCCGCCTCCGCGGCCATCGCCCTGCTCCTGCTGGACCGTCGGCTCGGCGCCATCGCCGTCCCGGCCGCGCTCCTGATGGGCGCCTCCCGGGTCTGGGTCGGCGCCCACTACCCGCACGACGTCGTGGTCGGCCTGGTCGTCGGCACCCTGGTCGCCGCGGTCCTCATGCCGCTCGCCCGCCGCGCCGCACCGCTCGTCGAACGCCTTCGGGAGACCCCGCTGCGCCCGCTGGTCGCCGCGCGGTGACGCCCTCGGGGGCGCCGTCGGCACCGGTCCCCGGTCCTCGACGCGACGGCGCGCGCTCGGCCCCCGGCCGCGGCCCGCGCCTCGGTGCGCCCCCGAGCCGCCTGGTCGCCACCGCGACCCTGTGCGCCGTCCTCTTCGCCGCCGCGGCCGTCACCGTGGCTGTGCGGCACGGCGCCCCGCTCGCCCCCGAACGAGCCGCCCTCCACTGGTCCACCGCCCACCGCGGGGAGCCGCTGCGCTCCCTGGCCGGCGCCCTGACCACCACCGGCACCGGCGTCGTCCCCTATCTGATGGCGCTCCTCGCCGGCCTCCTGGCCGGCCGCGACACCTCCGGCCGGATCCGCGCGGCGGCCTGCGCGGTGCTCGTCCTCGCCGCCGGTCAGGCCGTCCGCTACGGTCTGATGGCTCTGCTCGCCCGGCCCCGCCCGCCGCTCGCCGACTGGGCCGCCCAGGCTTCCGGCCACTCCTTCCCCTCCGGACACGCCACCATCTCCGCCCTGGCCGCCGGCCTCCTGGCCTGGGGCGTCCTGCACCGCACCCGTCCCGGCACCGGCCGCCCCTGGTGCGCCCTGCTCGCCCTGTGGGCCGTCGGCGTCGGCCTCACCCGCGTCTACCTGGGCGTCCACTGGGCCGGCGACGTCCTGGCCGGCTGGCTGCTGGCCGCCGCCCTGCTCTCGCTCGCCCTGCTCCTCGACCCCCGCGCCGTCCCCCGTCCGCGTCCACCGGCCGCCGTCGAACCTCCCCCCAGCGCTTGGCCATGATTGGCTGACGAACGCCCCAGGTCTTCGCCAAGGCCGCATGGACCCCCACCGCGGCGAGCACCACTGTCCTGGGCACCGGTGGCGCCTGTCAGCGCCCGACCGCCACCGGCGCCGCGTCCGCACCCGCACCGACGCAGCACCAGGGGGACCGCAATGAACCAGCCGACGAGCGCCCCGCCCACCACCCGCCCGACCCTCCCGGCCGCCGCCCGCCGCCGCTGCCCCGCCGCCGCGGCCGCCGACCCCACCCCGTGCGACGGCCCGCCCGACGCCGCCACCCTCATCGACCGCCACGGTCGGGAGACGGCCGGCTGCGTCCAGCACTGCGCCCGACGCCTCCCCGGCCTCGACGGCGCCCGCGTCCACCCGTTCGTCCCCGCCGCCCGGGCCCTGGACATCTACTTCCGGGCCAGTGAACTCCCGCCGTTCGCCTGGGAGATAGGCCGCTAGGGCGCTTCTTCCGCGCACCGGCTCCGGCCCACGAAAACCGCCCCGGGCGCCGCCGGGACGAGGTCTCGGCGGCGCCCGGGGCGTGGCACGGGGGGTGCGGGTATCAGCACTCGATGATGTTCACCGCGAGGCCGCCGCGGGCGGTCTCCTTGTACTTGACGCTCATGTCGGCGCCGGTCTCCTTCATGGTCTTGATGACCTTGTCGAGGGAGACGTGGTGGCGGCCGTCGCCGCGCAGCGACATCCGGGCGGCGGTGACGGCCTTCACGGCGGCCATGCCGTTGCGCTCGATGCACGGGATCTGGACGAGGCCGCCGACCGGGTCGCAGGTCAGGCCGAGGTTGTGCTCCATGCCGATCTCGGCGGCGTTCTCGACCTGCTCGGGGCTGCCGCCGAGGACCTCGGCGAGGCCGCCGGCGGCCATCGAGCAGGCGGAGCCGACCTCGCCCTGGCAGCCGACCTCGGCGCCGGAGATCGAGGCGTTCTCCTTGAAGAGCATGCCGATGGCGCCGGCCGCGAGCAGGAAGCGGACCACGCCGTCCTCGTCGGCGCCCGGGACGAAGTTGACGTAGTAGTGCAGGACGGCGGGGATGATGCCGGCCGCGCCGTTGGTGGGGGCGGTCACCACCCGGCCGCCGGCGGCGTTCTCCTCGTTGACGGCCATGGCGTAGAGGGTGACCCACTCCATGGCGCGGGCCGGTGCGTCGCCCTCGGCGCGCAGCGCGCGGGCGGCGTTGGCGGCGCGGCGGCGGACCTTCAGGCCGCCGGGCAGGATGCCCTCGCGGGACATGCCGCGGGTGACGCAGCCCTGCATGACCTGCCAGATCTCCAGCAGGCCGGTGCGGATCTCGTCCTCCGTGCGCCACGCCTTCTCGTTCTCCAGCATCAGGGCGGAGATCGACAGGCCGGTCTCCCGGGAGAGCCGCAGCAGCTCGTCGCCGGTGCGGAAGGGGTACGTCAGGACGGTGTCGTCGAGCTTGATCCGGTCCTCGCCGACCGCGTCCTCGTCGACGACGAAGCCGCCGCCCACCGAGTAGTAGGTCTTCTCCAGGAGGGGGGCGCCCGCCGCGTCGTAGGCGAAGAGGGTCATGCCGTTGGCGTGGTACGGCAGGGACCGGCGGCGGTGCAGGATCAGCTGGGTGGACTCGTCGAAGTCGATCTCGTGCGCGGTGCCTATCTCGGCGCCGAGGAGGCGCAGCCGGCCGCTGGTGCGGATGCGGGTCACCTCGTCGTCGGCGGTCTCGACGTCGACGGTGCGCGGCGAGTGGCCCTCCAGGCCGAGCAGCACGGCCTTGGGGGTGCCGTGGCCGTGGCCGGTGGCGCCCAGCGAGCCGAAGAGCTCGGCGCGTACGGAGACCGTCTGGGCGAGCAGACCGTCCTTCTTGAGCCGGCCGGCGAACATCCGGGCGGCGCGCATGGGGCCGACGGTGTGGGAGCTGGACGGGCCGATGCCGATGGAGAAGAGGTCGAAGACGGAGATGGCCACGGGGGCTGACTCCCTTGTCTGCTCGTGGTGGACGGTGGAGCACATCGGGGCAGGAATGGGGTGTTTTCCGGCCCGACTGTCGAGCGTAACCCGCTCGCGGGGGATTGCCGCCGGACGGGAGGCGGCGGGCGGGATAAGGGGAGGTGAAGCCGGACGGATCCGGACGGAGCCGGACGGAGGGCGCCGGTGCGCGCGGAGGGTGTCCGGGGCGGGGAAAAGGGGGTGCGACCGCCGGTCGGGCCGGGGCTCGTCGGGGCGGCGGCGGGCCGGCGGACCGGTCCGCCGCCGCTGGTCACCGGGGGCCGTGGCGCCCCGGTGACCGACCCGTCACAGCGACGGGTACAGCGGGTACTTCTCCGCCAGGGCGGTGACCCGGGCCTTGAGCGCCTCGCGGTCGTAGCTGGGCTTGAGCGCCTCGGCGATGATGTCGGCGACCTCGCGGAAGTCCTCGGCCTGGAAGCCGCGGGTGGCCAGGGCCGGGGTGCCGATCCGCAGGCCGGAGGTGACCATCGGGGGCCGCGGGTCGTTCGGGATGGCGTTGCGGTTGACGGTGATGCCGACCTCGTGGAGGCGGTCCTCGGCCTGCTGGCCGTCGAGAGCCGAGTCCCGCAGGTCGACCAGGACGAGGTGGACGTCGGTGCCGCCGGAGAGCACCGAGACGCCGTGCTCCTTGACGTCGTCCTGGATCAGGCGCTCGGCCAGGATCCTGGCGCCCTCCAGGGTCCGCTGCTGGCGCTCCTTGAACTCCTCCGACGCGGCGACCTTGAAGGACACCGCCTTGGCGGCGATCACGTGCTCCAGCGGACCGCCCTGCTGCCCCGGGAAGACCGCGGAGTTGATCTTCTTGGCCAGCTCGGCGGTGGAGAGGATCACACCGCCGCGGGGGCCGCCCAGCGTCTTGTGCGTGGTCGTGGTCACGACGTGGGCGTGCGGCACGGGGGAGGGGTGCAGCCCCGCGGCCACCAGGCCGGCGAAGTGCGCCATGTCGACCATCAGGTACGCGCCGACCTCGTCCGCGATCCGGCGGAAGGCGGCGAAGTCGAGCTGGCGCGGGTAGGCGGACCAGCCGGCGACGATCAGCTTGGGGCGGTGCTCCTTGGCGAGGCGCTCGACCTCCTCCATGTCGACCAGGTTGGTCTTCTCGTCGACGTGGTAGGGCACCACGTTGTAGAGCTTGCCGGAGAAGTTGATCTTCATGCCGTGGGTCAGGTGCCCACCGTGGGCGAGGTTCAGACCCAGGATGGTGTCGCCCGGCTTGATCAGCGCGAACATCGCGGCGGCGTTGGCCTGCGCGCCGGAGTGCGGCTGGACGTTGGCGGCCTCGGCGCCGAAGAGCGCCTTGATCCGGTCGATGGCGATCTGCTCGACGACGTCGACGTGCTCACAGCCGCCGTAGTAGCGGCGGCCCGGGTAGCCCTCGGCGTACTTGTTGGTCAGGACCGAGCCCTGGGCCTCCATGACGGCGACCGGGGCGAAGTTCTCCGACGCGATCATTTCGAGGGTGGACTGCTGACGGTGCAGCTCGGCGTCGACGGCGGCGGCGACGTCGGGGTCGAGCTCGTGCAGGGAGCTGTTCAGAAGCGACATGGGACTTCCTGGAGAGAGGGGGAGCGGGCGGGGCGCCGCGGCCCCGCCCGTGCGGTGGCGGGAGGGTCAGCCGGCGGCGAAGGCGGTGTACTCGTCGGCCGTGAGCAGGTCCTCCGGCTCGCCGCTGATCTTGACCTTGAACAGCCAACCGCCCTCGAACGGGGCGGAGTTCACCAGCGAGGGGTCGGCGACGACGTCCTCGTTGACCTCGGTGATCTCGCCGTCCACCGGCGAGTAGAGGTCGCTGACCGACTTGGTCGACTCCAGCTCGCCGCAGGACTCGCCCGCGGTGACGGTGGCCCCGACCTCGGGGAGCTGCACGAAGACGACGTCGCCGAGCGCGTTCGCCGCGTGCTCGGTGATGCCGACCGTCGAGACGCCGCCCTCGGCGTCCGACAGCCACTCGTGCTCCTTGCTGTAGCGCAGCTGCTGGGGGTTGTCCATGGCTCGATTCTCCTGTACGCGGGGGTGTGATCGTGAATGGGGTCTTGCCCAGTGAGACACGTCGTGCCGGACGCAACGGCGCAGGTCCGCGACGGGCACCGCGGACTCGCCGGCGCCGTCGGCTACTTCTGCCGCTTGTAGAAGGGCAGCGCGACGACCTCGTACGGCTCGTGCGTGCCGCGGATGTCCACCCGGACGCCCTCCGCGCCCGGCGCGGCGTACTCGGCGTCGACGTACGCCATGGCGATCGGCTTGCCGAGGGTCGGGGAGGGCGCCCCCGAGGTGACCTCGCCGATCACCGTGCCGTCGGCGGCGACGACCGGGTAGCCGGCGCGCGGCACCCGGCGCCCCTCGGCGACCAGACCCACCAGCTTGCGCGGCGGGTTCTGCTCGGCGCGCTCCGCGGCCCCTTCAAGCGCCGCGCGCCCGACGAAGTCGCCCTCCTTCTCGAACTTCACGACCCGGCCCAGGCCCGCGTCGAAGGGGGTGAGCGCGGTCGTCAGCTCGTGCCCGTACAGCGGCATACCCGCCTCCAGGCGCAGGGTGTCGCGGCAGGACAGTCCGCACGGGACCAGTCCGACGTCCCGGCCCGCCTCGGTCAGCGCCTCCCACACCGCGACCGCGTCGGCCGGCCGGACGAACAGCTCGAAGCCGTCCTCGCCGGTGTACCCGGTCCGGGCGATCAGCGCCTGCACGCCGGCGACCGTGCCGGGCAGGCCGGCGTAGTACTTCAGCCCGTCCAGGTCGGCGTCGGTGAGCTTCTTGAGGATGCCGGGGGACTCCGGGCCCTGCACCGCGACCAGCGCATAGGCGTCCCGGTCGTCGCGGACCGCGGCGTCGAAGCCCGCCTGCCGCGCGGCCAGCGCGTCCAGCACCACCTGGGCGTTGGAGGCGTTGGCGACGACCATGAACTCCCGCTCGTCGAGGCGGTAGACGATCAGGTCGTCGAGGATGCCGCCGTCGGCGGCGCAGATCATCGTGTAGCGGGCCCGCCCGACCTTCAGGGCGCCGATGTTGCCGACCAGCGCGTGGTCCAGCAGCGCGCCGGCCTGCGGACCGGTGACGGTGATCTCGCCCATGTGGGAGAGGTCGAACAGGCCGGCACGGGTGCGGACCGCGACATGCTCCTCGCGTTCGCTGCTGTAGCGCAGCGGCATGTCCCAGCCGGCGAAGTCGGTCATGGTCGCGCCGAGCGCGCGGTGCGTGGCATCCAGCGCGGTACGGCGGGGGGCTTCAGTCATCGTTCCGGGCTCCCAGGCATGGGTGACAAGACGGTCTCCCCATCTGTCATCGGAACCTGAGAGGTTCACCGGGAGCCCACGAACGGGCCCGGTTTGCACCTTGGGTGGAGCCGCCCCTTCAGCCAGGCAGTGGCTCGCTTTTCAGATCTGCCTCGCCCGCGCGGTATAGGGGCCTGAGAGATTCAAGGGAGGACTTGCTCCTTCGGCGCCCCGCCGTGGCGGCCGGGGACTCTCCCGCGCGGATTCAAGCGGCCGGTATGGAGTTGGGCTGGCTGTTGCACGAGTGACCTTCCGGTGTGCCCGTGGCGGCCACATCATTACACGGGATCGCCGGATACAGGAGCCCCGGCCGGCATCCCGTCCCCGCCCACCCGCACCGCGGCCCGGATCCGGGACCCGCCCGCGGACCGCCGGATCCGGTGGCGCCGGACGCCGTCGCCTTGCTGCCCATTACCTTTTCTTGACACTCTGCGGGCAGGTCGGGTCCCGAACCCGGCCTGAGCCGACGGGGAGGGGCGATCACGGTGCACAGCGAAGCGGCATACGCGACGACGGCGGGGACGGCACCCGGGCCCGCGCCCGAGCCCGCGCCTGCCGGGCCCCGGGCGGCGCGCCGCCCGCGCCCCACCGCCCGCCCCGACCGGGTCCGGATCACCGACCTCCGCGACGGCGCCCGCGCCCCCCGCACCGCGCTCCGCTTCGCACCCGGCGATCTGATCGTGGTCTCCGGCCTGCCCGGCAGCGGCAAGAGCACCCTGATGCAGCGGGTGCTGCCGACGCTCGACGGCCGCGGTGACCCGGTGTACCGCATCGACTCCCAGGACAGCCGGGAGCGTTGGGAGCGGGGCCGGCTGCGGCACCTGCCGTACGCGCTCTACCGCCCGCTGGTCCGGGCCGCGCACTATCGCGCCCTGCGCCGGGCGCTGCGCTCCGGCGGCAGCGTGGTGGTGCACGACTGCGGGACGCTGGCGTGGGTGCGCCGTTGGCTCGTCCGGACGGCCCGGCGCGACGGCCGGGGCCTGCACCTGGTGCTGCTCGACGTGCCGCCCGGGACGGCGCTGGGCGGCCAACGGGCGCGCGGCCGCGGGGTGTCGCGGTACGCCTTCGCCCGGCACCGCCGGGCGGTGCGCCGGCTGGTCGCCCGCGCCGAGGAGGCCCGGCTGCCCGCGGGCTTCCGCTCCGCGGTGCTGCTGGACCGGTCCGCCGCCGGGGTCCTGGAGCGCGTCACGTTCACCGCCCGCGTCCGCCCCGCTGGTGCGCCCGCCGCGGACGCCACCGGCTACGGGGAACGGCCCTCGGGGACCGTCCGGTAGATCAGGGCGGGGCCCGGTCCGCCGGAGGGGCCCGGGCCCGTTAGGGTCTGACCCACCGGGGCGGGCCCATGGACCCGCCCCCAGGGTCAGGGGCCGGGCAGCGCGGCCAGTAATGGGTGGGTGAGATGAACTATCCGGACAATTACCCGCAGCACGGTGGTCCGGTGCCGGGGCACGTCCCGGACGCGGGGATACCGCAGTTGGCCTGGCCGGCCAACGAGCTGGAGGAGGTGCTGGCCGCGTCGGTCGGGCACCCCGAGGCCGGTGGCCGGATCGTCGAGGTGCTGGGCCGCAGCCGGGTGTGGGTGCCGCTGCCCGAGAGCGGCGGCCCGGAGAGCGCCGGCTTCGGCGCGGCCGGCCTGGACCTGCCGACCGTCGAGCTCGGCGGCGCCGCCTACGTTCCGGTCTTCAGCTCCGAGCAGGAGTTCCTGCGGGTCGTCGGGCCGCACATGTCGTACACCGTCGCGCCCGCCCGGGAGTTCGCCCGCGGGCTGCCGCCGCTGCTGGGCATCGCGGTCAATCCGGACGGCACCGTCGGCGTCCCGCTGCCGCCGCCCGCGGTGGCCGAAATGTGTCGTGCCGGACGGACCGAACTGGACGGCCCGCAGGGCGGCGGCGCCCGGGTGCGGCTCTTCGAACCGGACTGGCAGGACGAGCCGGTGGACTTCCTGGCCGCCGCCGGCCTGGCGTTCTCCGAGGCCGGATGCGTGCTGACCGCCCGCCGCGCGCTGGCCAGCGTCGAGGGCGACACGCCGGCACTCTTCGTCGGGGTGCAGGTGGAGGTCGCCCCGGAGCGGCTGCACGACGGCGGCGCCCGCGACGAGGTGCTGACCGCGCTGGGGCGGGCGCTGGGCCAGGTGCCGGTGCCCTGGCCGGTCCAGCTCGTCCTGCTCGACATCGCCCAGGGCGACCCGGTCGCCGACTGGATGCTGGAGCGCGTGCGGCCCTTCTACACCCGGGACCACTCGTAAGCTGGTGGAACGACGGGCGGGCGCGGGCCCTGCCGGGAGAAGGGACGGACCACGTGAGCGCCGGTGCGCATCAGGGAGCGGCGGCCGACCAGGTCGAGCAGATGCTGCGACAGGTCTCGCCCGGGCGCTATGACGCCTACGAGGCGCTGCTGGGCGCCCTCGCGCACGGGCAGGTCTGGATGCTCCTGTGGCACGGCCGGGCCGGACAACCCGACGCGCAGTACGGCAACATGGAGGTCGACGGGCTGGGGTACGCCCCCTGCGTGACTTCCGCGGCCGAGCTCGCCGCCTCCGGCTGGACCCGCGACCACGAACTCGTCAGCGGCCCCGAGATCGCCGCCTCGCTCTTCCCCGACCGCTGGGGGCTGTGGCTGAATCCGCACGCCCCCGGCGGCGGCGTCGGCATCCCCTGGCTCGACCTGCGCCGGATCGCCGCCGGCCTCGACCGACTGCCCGCCGGACCGCTGCGGATCTCCGAACCGGTCATCGACATCCCGCAGTTCTACGCCCTGCTCGCGCAGAACGCCCACCGGACGCCCCCCGTGCGGTCGTTGCGTCGGGCTTGGGTGCAACCCGCCCTCGGCGCCCCGTATCTGGCGATCGGGCTGGATCTGTACGACACCGGGCAGCCGTCGGTGGACGCCGCGCGGATGATGATCCAGCAGTCGATGGGCGCCGTGCCGGACGGTCTGCCGGTCTCCACGGTCGCCATGAACGACGAGTACGACCCGGTCGGGATGTGGATGCGGGCGTGCGCCCGTCCGTTCTTCGACCGCGACGGCTACGCCCAGCCGCCGGTTCCCGGACCCACCTACGGTTACGGCTACCCGCGCCCCTATTGACGCCGACGGGTGCCCGCGGCGGGCACCCGCCCGCTGCCGTTCTTGGCCTGAATTCCCCCTTTCCGCACGGCGGTTGACGCCTCTTCCGACCGCCTCGCGCACCGCTGAGTCCGCCCTGGTGTTCGTATAACGGAAAGCCGCGGACCACATCACAGTTACGCATCCATTCACCGTCAGGGCTGGTGAGTGATCGCGAGTCGGATGAAGACTCCCGGCATCGAGGACCTCGGTCCTTTGTACGAGCGCCATCCCCCACCGACGTCACGCACGCTTCCGACACGTCCGCAGCGCCAACTCCCGCGCGACCTGGCGGAGATGGCGGCCGGGGGACACACCAGTGAGGTAGAAACCAGGCCGCCACCGCGGCGCGCACAGGTCGGCCACCGTCGGCCGGGAGGGGTTCTGATCCACCGTGACCGCACCGATCGAGACCACCGGGGCGGCTGCGCAGGCGCAGCCGGAAGCGGTGCTGGAAGGCGTGGAGAGCAAGCGGATCGAGGGGCGCTCGCTCGGCCAGATCGCCTGGCTGCGCTTCCGCCGCGACAAGGTCGCGATGGCGGGTGCCATCGTTGTCATCCTGCTCATCCTGACCGCCGCGCTCTCCCGGCCCCTGCAGCACCTGTTCGGCCTGGACCCCAACCAGCCGCACCAGGACCTGATCGACCCCAACACCACGCTTCCCAAGGGCGACTTCGGCGGGATGAGCGCCGACCACCTCTTGGGCGTGGACCCCAAGTTCGGCCGTGACCTGCTCTCCCGGATCCTGGAGGGCTCCTGGGTCTCGCTGCTGGTGGCCTTCGGCGCCACGCTGCTGTCGGTGGCCATCGGCACCGTCCTCGGCGTCGTCGCCGGCTTCTACCGCGGCCGGGTGGACGCGTTCATCAGCCGCATGATGGACGTCTTCCTGGCCTTCCCGCTGCTGCTCTTCGCCATCGCGATCTCCGCGTCGCTGCAGGGCGGCGCCTTCGGCCTGGACGGTCTGCCGCTGCACATCTCGGTGCTGATCTTCGTGATCGGCTTCTTCAACTGGCCCTACATGGGCCGGATCGTGCGGGCCCAGACCCTCTCGCTGCGGGAGCGGGAGTTCGTGGCCGCCGCCCGCGGCCTGGGTGCCCGCGGGCCGTTCATCCTCTTCAGGGAACTCCTGCCCAACCTGGTGGGGCCGGTCATCGTCTACTCGACGCTGCTGATCCCCTCCAACATCCTCTTCGAGGCGGCGCTGAGCTTCCTGGGCGTCGGTATCCAGCCACCCCAGTCGTCCTGGGGCGGCACGCTCACCCAGGCGGTCAAGTACTACGAGGTCGACCCCCAGTACATGATCGTCCCCGGTCTCGCGATCTTCGTCACCGTGCTCGCGTTCAACCTGCTCGGTGACGGTCTGAGGGACGCGCTGGACCCGCGCGGCCGCTGATCCGGCCGCCCGCCCGGCACCTCACTTCCAGCCGTTTCGATCTGACGTTTCTCGACGAACGAAGGGGACACCGAGCATCATGCGAAGGTCACTTCCGGTCGCGACTGTCGCGGCCATCACCTGTGCGGGCCTTTTGCTGGCCGGCTGCAGCGGAAAGGGCTCCTCCGGCAGTTCGGCCGGGGCCAACGCCGCCACCAAGGGCGTCGTCAACGCCTCGGACGAGAAGGGGGGCACCCTCACCTACGCGATGAGCGACGCCCCCGAGTCCTTCGACCCGGGCAACACCTACTACGCCTTCGTCTACAACTTCAGCCGCCTGTACGCGCGTCCGCTCACCACCTTCAAGCCCGGTCCCGGCACCAAGGGCAACGAGCTGGTCCCGGACCTCGCCGAGTCGTTGGGCAAGCCCAGCGACGGCGGCAAGACCTGGACGTACAAGCTGCGCAAGGGCGTCAAGTTCGAGGACGGCAACCCCGTCACCTCCCAGGACGTCAAGTACGCGGTGGAGCGCAGCAACTTCGCCCGCGACATCCTCTCCCTGGGCCCGAACTACTTCCAGCAGTTCCTGGTGGACAACGACGGCGGCTACAAGGGCCCCTACAAGGACAAGAGCAAGGAAGGGCTCAAGTCCATAGAGACGCCCGACGCGCAGACGATCGTCTTCCATCTGAAGAAGCCGTTCGCGGAGTTCGACCAGCTGGTCAGCGCCCCGCAGACCGCCCCGGTCCCGCAGGCCAAGGACAAGGGCGCGGACTACACCAAGTCCGTGGTCTCCACCGGCTCGTACAAGTTCGAGAGCTACCAGGAGGGCAAGAAGCTCACCCTGGTCCGCAACCCGCAGTGGTCCGCCGCCAACGACCCGCTGCGCAAGCAGCTGCCGGACAAGATCGTCCTCAACCTCAAGGTCGCCCAGTCGACCATCGACAAGGACCTCCAGTCCGGCAACACCCAGGTCGACATGGCCGGACGCGGCGTGGACGGCCAGACCCAGGCCCAGCTGCTGACCGACCCCACGCAGAAGGCCAACACCGACAACGCGCTCGGCCAGCGCCTGGTCTACACCGCCATCAACACCAAGGTGGCGCCGTTCGACAACGTCGAGTGCCGCAAGGCCGTCGAGTACGCCATCGACAAGAAGGCCGTGCAGACCGCGCTCGGCGGCCCGATCCGCGGTGAGATCGCCTCCACGGTCCTGCCGACGGACATCGCCGGCTACCAGAAGTACGACCTGTACCCGCAGAAGTACAACGGCGACAACTTGGACCTGACCGAGGCGCAGGCGCACTGGAAGAAGTGCGGCGCCGGCAACGTCTCCACCACCATCCTGGCCCGCAACGACCGCCAGGACGAGGTCGACGCGGCCACCTCGGTGATCGGCTCGCTGAAGAAGATCGGCATCAACGCCAAGCTCCAGCAGTACCCGACCAGCAAGTACTTCTCGGACTACGCCGGTGTGCCGGCCTTCGACAAGGCCAACAACGTCGGCCTGATGATGATGCAGTGGGGCGCCGACTTCCCGACCGGCTACGGCTACCTCCAGCAGATCCTCCACGGCAAGGCGATCAGCCAGTCCGGCAACTCCAACCTGTCGCAGCTGGACGACCCGGAGATCAACAACCTGCTCGACAGCGCCATCGCCAACACCGACAAGGCCGCCCGCGAGAAGGCGTACGGGGACATCGACCGGAAGGCGATGGAGCAGGCGGCGATCGTCCCGCTGACCTACTTCAAGGTCCTGCTCTACCGCTCGCCCAAGGCCACCAACATGGTGTCCACCTCGGCCTACAGCGGTGAGTACGACTACCTCAACATCGGCGTCAAGAAGTAGCAGCCCTGGAAGGCAGGTGAAGGCATTGGTGTCCGCGGGCCGGTCGCTCCCGGCCCGCGGCACCGGCGCCGCATCCCCGTGTTCTCGTACATCATCCGCAGGTTGATCAGCGCAGTGATCCTGCTGCTGATCGTCAGCGCGGTCACCTTCGGCATCTTCTTCCTGCTGCCGAAGCTGGCCGGGCAGAGCACCGACCAGCTTGCCCAGCAGTACATCGGAAAGGCCCCCACGCCCGCGGACATCGCCGCGGTGAAGAAGAACCTGGGCCTGGACAAGCCCGTGTACGAGCAGTACTGGGACTTCCTCAAGGGCATCTTCGTCGGCGTCGACTACAAGTTCGGCCCGGAGGCGGCCACGTGCCATGTGCCGTGCTTCGGTTACTCCTTCAAGACCCACATCGAGGTCTGGCCGGAGATCCAGTCCCGGCTCCCGGTGACGCTGTCGCTGGCCGCCGGCGCGGCGGTGCTGTGGGTGCTGTCCGGTGTCGCCACCGGTGTGCTCTCCGCACTCCGCCCCGGTTCGCTCTTCGACCGGATGGCGATGGGCGTGGCGCTGGCCGGCGTCTCGCTCCCGATGTTCTTCACCGGCGCGCTGGCGCTGGCCCTGTTCACCTACCAGTGGCCGATCTTCCAACGCAGCGACTACGTACCGCTGTTGGACGATCCGGCGGGCTGGGCGCAGGTCATGGTCCTGCCCTGGGTCACCCTGGCCTTCCTCTACTCGGCGCTCTACGCCCGGCTCACCCGGGCGGGCATGCTGGAGACGCTGAGCGAGGACTACATCCGCACCGCCCGCGCCAAGGGCCTGCGGGAGCGCCGGGTGGTGATCCGGCACGGACTGCGGGCCGCGCTCACCCCGATCATCACCGTCTTCGGCATGGACCTGGGCCTGCTGCTCGGTGGTGCGCTCATCACCGAACAGGTCTTCTCGCTCAAGGGGGTCGGCGCCTTCGCGGTCGACTCCATCAACGCCAACGACCTGCCGAACATTCTCGGCGTCACCCTGCTCGCCGCGTTCTTCATCGTCATGTGCAACCTGGTGGTGGACGTTCTGTACGCCGCCGTCGACCCGCGGGTGAGGCTCTCGTGACCGACTCTTCCCAGGACAAGACCACGGCGGCCGGGCGGCCCGCCGCCGAGCCCGCCCCCGCGCCCCCGGCCCCCTCCGCCTTCCTCGACGTGCGGGACCTGAAGGTGCACTTCTCCACCGACGACGGCCTGGTGAAGTCCGTCGACGGGCTGACCTTCAGCCTGGAGAAGGGCAAGACGCTCGGCATCGTCGGCGAGTCCGGCTCCGGCAAGTCGGTGACCTCACTGGCGATCATGGGCCTGCACCGGGCCTCCCGCCAACAGCGCAGCAAGGTGCGGATGTCCGGCGAAATCTGGCTGGACGGCAAGGAGTTGGTCGCCGCCGACCCGGACGAGGTGCGCCGGCTGCGCGGCCGTGAGATGGCGATGATCTTCCAGGATCCGCTGTCCGCGCTGCACCCCTTCTACACGGTCGGCCAGCAGATCGTGGAGGCGTACCGGGTCCACCACGACGTCGACAAGAAGACCGCCCGCAAGCGCGCCGTGGAGATGCTCGACCGGGTCGGCATCCCGCAGCCGGACAAGCGGGTGGACGACCATCCGCACCAGTTCTCCGGCGGTATGCGCCAGCGCGCCATGATCGCCATGGCGCTGGTCAACAACCCCGAGCTGCTGATCGCGGACGAGCCGACCACCGCTTTGGACGTCACCGTCCAGGCGCAGATCCTGGACCTGATCCGCGATCTGCAGAAGGAGTTCGGCTCGGCGGTCGTCATCATCACCCACGACCTGGGCGTGGTCGCCGAGCTCGCCGACGACCTGCTGGTGATGTACGGCGGCCGGTGCGTGGAGCGGGGCCCCTCGGACGAGGTGTTCGCCACCCCGCAGCACCCCTACACCTGGGGCCTGCTCGGCTCCATGCCGCGGATCGACCGTGACCAGACCGACCGGCTCATCCCGGTCAAGGGCTCGCCGCCCAGCCTGATCAACGTGCCGTCCGGCTGTGCCTTCAACCCCCGTTGCCCGTACGCGGACGTCCCCAAGGACAACGTCACCCGCACGGTGCGCCCCGAACTGCAGCAGGTCGACGGCCGGCACTTCTCCGCCTGCCACCTGCCGCGGGAGGAGCGGGAGCGTATCTGGACCGAAGAGATTGCGCCGAAGCTGTGACCGAGAAGACTGAGAAGCCTGAGGCGACCGCGAAGCCCGAGCGGGCCGAGAACGCCGAACAGGCGGAGCAGGTCGAGAGCGCCGAGAAGTCGGTGGACACGGAGAAGGCCGCGAAGCCCGCGGCGACCCCTGCGGTCGGGCGTGCCGAGCGCTCCGGGTCCGCCGCCCCGGACGAGCCGCTGCTGCGGGTCCGCGGCCTGGTCCGGCACTTCCCGATCACCAAGGGCCTGCTCAAGCGCAAGGTCGGGGCCGTCCAGGCGGTCGACGGGATCGACTTCGACGTCTTCCCCGGGGAGACGCTGGGCGTCGTCGGCGAGTCCGGCTGCGGCAAGTCGACGATGGGCCGGCTGATCACCCGGCTCGACGAACCGACCGGCGGCTCGGTCGAGTTCGAGGGCCAGGACATCACCCACCTGTCCCCGGGCCGGCTGCGCCCGCTGCGCCGCGACATCCAGATGATCTTCCAGGACCCGTACGGTTCGCTGAACCCGCGGCACACCATCGGCGGGATCGTCTCCACCCCCTTCCGGCTCCAGGGCGTCGAGCCCGAGGGCGGGGTGAAGAAGGAGGTGCAGCGGCTGCTGGAGCTGGTGGGCCTGAGCCCGGAGCACTACAACCGCTATCCGCACGAGTTCTCCGGCGGTCAGCGCCAGCGCATCGGCATCGCGCGGGCGCTGGCCCTCAAGCCGAAGCTGGTGGTCGCCGACGAGCCGGTCTCCGCGCTCGACGTCTCCATCCAGGCCCAGGTCGTCAACCTCATGGACGACCTCCAGGAGGAGCTGGGCCTGACCTACGTGATCATCGCGCACGACCTCTCGGTCATCCGGCACGTCTCGGACCGGATCGCGGTGATGTACCTCGGCAAGATCGTCGAACTGGCCGACCGGGACTCGCTCTACGCCTCGCCCCGGCACCCGTACACCAAGGCGCTGCTCTCGGCCGTGCCGGTGCCCGACCCCAAGCGGCGCACCCAGCGCGGCCGGATCCTGCTCAAGGGCGACGTCCCCTCGCCGATCGACCCGCCGTCCGGCTGCCGGTTCCGCACCCGCTGCTGGAAGGCGACCGAGGAGTGCACCACCACCGAGCCGCCGCTGATCCGGTTGCGGACCGGGCACCAGGTGGCCTGCCACCACCCCGAGGGCGAGTCGGACAACTCCGGTGCGGCGACCGAAAGTTCGGACGGTAAGGCATCAACCGGGCAGTAACGCCTGACGACTTGGCAAAGTCGCTGGTGAAGACGGACGGGAGAGTGCAGAGTCGGCGCGGTTGTTCATCACGCATCCGCGTACTCGAAGGGACGGCTCATGGCACTCTCCCGTTCTGCGCGTCGCTCCTCCCGTTGGCTCGCCCTGGCCACCGCGGTGGCCTCGGCCGCCACCATCGCCGCGGCCCCCGCGGCCACGCCGGGCGCCCCCGGCATCGGTGACCCCTACTTCCCCGGGTTGGGCAACGGGGGCTACCGGCCCCTCCACTACGACCTCGGCGTCAGCTACCACCCCGACTCCGGCCGGCTGGACGGCAGGACCACGCTGACCGCCCGGGCCACCCAGGACCTCTCCTCGTTCGACCTGGACCTCCAGAAGCTGACCGTCGACCAGGTCCGGGTCGACGGCCGCCCCGCCCGCTTCTCCAGAACCGGCGACGAACTCGTCATCCGGCCCGGCCGCCCGCTCGCCCGCGGCGAGCGCTTCGCGGTCACCGTCGTCTACCACGGCGTCCCCCAGCCGCTCAGCGGCCCGATCGTCTTCGGTTCGCAGTACGGCTGGATGAAGACCAAGGACGGCGTCTTCGTGGCCTGCGAGCCCAACGCCGCCTCGACGTGGTTCCCGTCCAGCGACCACCCGGACGAGAAGGCCACCTACGACATCCGCATCGACGCCCCCAAGGGCCTGACCGGGGTCTCCAACGGGCGGCTGGTCGGCTCCGGCGAGCACGGCGGCCGGGCGTGGTTCCACTGGCGCGAGAGCCGCCCGATGGCGCCGTACCTGGCCACCGCCACCATCGGGAAGTTCGACGTGCGCACCGGCACCACCCCCGGCGGCACCCCGATCTACGTCGCCACCGACCCGACCCTGCCGACCGGCAAGGTCGACGTCTACGGCGTCACCGCGGCGGCCACCGACTACTGGTCGAAGGTCTTCGGGCCGTACCCCTTCGAGGAGACCGGCGCGATCGTGGACGACATGCCGCAGGCCGGCTTCTCCCTGGAGGTGCAGTCCAAGCCGGCCTACTCCGCCGTCCGCAGCGAGAGCACCATCGTCCACGAGCTGGCCCACCAGTGGTTCGGCGACTCGGTCTCGGTGCGGCAGTGGAAGGACATCTGGCTCAACGAGGGCTTCGCCACCTACGCCCAGTGGCTGTGGGCCGAGCACAAGGGCACGACCACCGCCCACGACGCCTTCCGCAAGGCGTACCAGGGGATACCGGCCGACGACGCCTTCTGGAAGATCAAGGTCTCCGACCCGCAGCGGGACACCATGTTCTCCGATGCGGTCTACGAGCGCGGCGCGATGACCCTCCAGGCGCTCCGCGAACGCATCGGCGACCGGGCGTTCTTCCGCCTGCTGCCGGCCTGGACCGCCCGGCACCGCTACGGCAACGCGGACACCGCCGACTTCATCGCGCTGGCCGAGAAGGTCTCCGGGCAGCGGCTGGGCGACCTCTTCCACACCTGGCTGGACACCCAGAGCCGCCCCGCGCTGTCGGGGGAGTGACCGGCTAGCCGGCGTCCTCGCGCCCCCGGCCGCTCAGCTGCTGCGGCCGGGGCAGGTGCAGCCCGAGATAGAGCGCGCCCATCCGGAGTGCGAACACCAGCCCCGCCGAGACCACCGCGGCGGGGTTGGCCCCGGCCCCGAGGCGGTCCATCAGCAGATAGCAGCAGGCGCCGGCCAGCGCCGCGATGGCGTAGACGTCCTCGCGCAGCAGCAGCGGCGGGAACTCCCCGCACAGCACATCGCGGATGACCTCGCCGGCCACGCCGGTCAGCACCGCCAGGATGATCACCGCGAGCGGGGTGGCGCCCGCCGAGATCGCCGCCCGGGCCCCTATCACCGTGACCACGGACAGCCCGATCGCGTCCACCACCAGCAGCGACTTCCGCGGCAGCGACCAGAAACGCAGATAGACGATGGTGCCCACGCCGACGCAGATGATCACCGTCAGCAGTACCCAGTCGTGCGTCCAGTACAGCGGCCGCCGGTCCAGGATCAGATCGCGCAGCGTGCCGCCGGAGATGGACGCGGCGAAGGCGAGGACCAGACCGCCGAACGGGTCCATGTTGGCGCGGTAGGCCGCCAACACGCCGCTCGCGGCGAAGGCCGCGACGCCGATCAGGTAGAGCACATGAAGCATGCGGTCATGATGACAGCCGCGGAAGCGGCGGCTCCGGCCGCGTTCCCCGTCCGTCGCCGTTCCGTTCCTCGAAATTGACACTACCGGTCGGTAATAAAGCCGTGTAGCGTGCCGCCATGGCATCGGTGACCGTAGGAAACAGCGAGTTCGACCGCGACACCGCGGTCACCCGGAGCGCCCCGGGCGTCTACGACGCGCACCTCTCCGAGGGCTGGACGATCATCAACGCCGTCAACGGCGGCTACCTCCTCGCCCTCATGGGCCGCGCCCTGGGCGACGCCCTCCCGCACCCGGACCCGCTCACCGTCACCGCGCACTACCTGACGGCCTCGGTGCCCGGCCCCGCCGTCGTCCGCACCGAGGTGATCCGCACCGGCCGCACCCTGTCCACCGGCACCGCCTCCCTCGTCCAGTTCGCCGACGACGGCAGCGAGGTCGAGCGGATGCGGGTGCTGGCCACCTACGGCGACCTCGCCACCCTCCCCGACGACGTCCGCACCACCGCCAAGCCCCCGGCCATCCCGCCCTACGAGCACTGCCTGGGCACGGACAGTGCCCCCGACGGCCGGCCGGCGATCCCCGGCAGCACCGCGATCGCCGGACGCCTGGACCTCCGGCTCGACCCGGCGACCGTGGGCTGGGCGGTCGGCGCCCCGTCCGGCAAGGGCGAGATGCGCGGCTGGTTCGGCCTGGCCGACGGCCGCGACCCCGACCCGCTCTCCCTCCTGCTGACCGTCGACGCGCTGCCGCCCACCGCCTTCGAGCTGGGCCTGCGCGGCTGGGTCCCCACCGTCGAGCTGACCTGCCACGTCCGCCACCGCCCGGCCCCCGGCCCGCTGCGGGTCGCCATCACTACCCGCAATCTGGCCGGCGGCTTCCTGGAGGAGGACGCCGAGGTCTGGGACTCCGAGGACCGCCTGGTCGCCCAGTCCCGCCAGCTGGCCCGCACGATCCTGGTGCAGTAGCCGCGCCGCCCGGCGAACTCCCGCACCGTCGGGGAGGGTTGGCCCGGCGCGCGCTCCGCATGCCGCAGGCGTGGACCGTGCGGCCCGCACGGCCGACGGGGCGGGGCGCCGCGGGGCCGCCACGGCCCGATCACAGCGTGCGCCCTGCGGAATGCGCCCCCGCGCGGGGTACGCGCCCCGGGGTGGCTCGTAGAATCAGCGCACCATGGTTTACCTCGACCACGCCGCCACCACCCCGATGCTCCCGGAGGCGGTGCAGGCGATGACCGCCCAGCTGACCGTCACGGGCAACGCGTCCTCCCTGCACGCCGCCGGCCGGCGGGCCCGGCGTACCGTCGAGGAGGCGCGGGAGTCGCTCGCCGCCTCCCTGGGCGCGCGGCCCAGCGAAGTCGTCTTCACGGCGGGCGGCACGGAGGCCGACAACCTCGCGGTCAAGGGGCTGTACTGGTCCCGCCGGGCCGCCGACCCGGCCCGCACCCGGATCCTCGTCAGCCCCGTCGAGCACCACGCCGTCCTGGACGCCGTCGAGTGGCTCGCCGAGCAGGAGGGCGCCACCGTCGACTGGCTGCCGGTCGACCACCACGGCCGGGTGCACGCCGAGGCGCTGCGCGAGGCGATCGCCCGCAACCCCGCCGACGTCGCGCTGGCCACCGTGATGTGGGCCAACAACGAGATCGGCACCGTTCAGCCGATCCGCGAACTGGCCGAGGTGGCAAGGGAGTTCGCGATCCCGCTGCACGCCGACGCGGTCCAGGCGGTCGGCCAGCTGGACGTCGACTTCGCCGCCTCCGGACTGGCCGCGATGACCGTCTCCGGCCACAAGATCGGTGGCCCGTACGGCATCGGCGCGCTGCTGCTGGGCCGGGAGCACGCCCCCGTGCCCGTGCTGCACGGCGGCGGTCAGGAACGCCACGTCCGCTCCGGCACCCTCGACACCCCCGCGATCGCCGCGTTCGCCGCGGCCGGCCGGCACGCCGTGGCGCACCGGGAGGAGTTCGCCCGCGAGATCGGCGCGCTCCGCGACGACCTGATCAAGGCGGTGCGGGCGGCCGCCCCCGACGCCGTCCTGGGCGGCGACCCGGACCCGGCCGGCCGCCTCCCGGCCAACGCCCACTTCACGTTCCCCGGCTGCGAGGGCGACTCCCTGCTGCTCCTCCTGGACGCCCAGGGCATCGCCTGCTCCACCGGCTCCGCCTGCACCGCCGGCGTCGCCCAGCCCAGCCACGTCCTGCTGGCCACCGGGATGTCCCAGGACCTCGCCCGCGGCACCCTCCGCTTCTCGCTCGGCCACACCTCCACCGCGAAGGACGTGGCGGCCCTTGCGGAGGTCATCGGCCCGGTGGTGGAACGCGCCCGGGGCGCGGGGCTGAGCTAGGGCGCTTCTGATGGATCTCCGCGGCGTCGCGGCGCCTGCCACGCACGCTCGCGGCGTTGCCGAAATGCCCCCATAGCTCCGCTATGAAGACATCCCGGCGCCTTGCGATCGCACGCACCAGGCGCCGCTCCTTCTTCCACGGAGATCCATCAGAAGCGCCCTAGGGCCTGACCCATCGGACAGGCCCTAGGGTCTGCCCGGTCGCGTTCGGGCCGCGGGGCGGCGCAGCTCCGCCCGGACCAGCGTCAGATAGCGGTCCCAGTCCCAGTGCGGCCCGGGGTCGGTGTGGTCCGTCCCCGGGACCTCGATGTGACCGACGATGTGCTCCCGGTCGGCCGGGAAGTCGTACCGGCGGCAGATCCCGGCCGTCAGCCGGGCCGACGCCGCGTACATGTCCGGGGTGAAGGACTCCGGCCGGTCCACGAATCCGGCGTGCTCGATCCCCACGCTGCGCTCGTTGTAGCCGCGGTTCCCGGCGTGGAACGCCACGTCCAGTTCGCGGACGGTCTGCGCGAGGTGCCCGTCCCCGCGGACGACGTAGTGCGCCGACGCCTCGTGGAAGGGGTCCCGGAAGACCTTCAGCGCGGTGGCGAAGCTGCCCTGGACGACGTGGATCACCACGCGGTCGACGGTGTAGTCGTCGGGGCGGTTGGCCTGCCGGTAGTTCGCCGGGGAGGCGGCGGACCACTGCGCACCGGCGAAGTCGACCTCGCCCTCCTTCCGGGGGCGGCTGTTCCCCGGCAGCTGCCCCCACCAGTACGCCAGCTCCTCGCGGGCCGCGACCGCCGTCGCCCCCGCGGCCACCGCCGCACCGCCGCCGAGCAGCAGCACCCGGCGCCGGGTGAGCCGCTTCCCGGCGCGCTTCTTGTCGTCCGCCGCCCCGTCCGCCGGGCCCGGGGACGTCCGCTCCGCGTCCCGCGCGTCGTCCGCCGCCGTGTCCTCCACGCCCCGCACGCCCTCCACCTCTCCCACGCCCTCCACAACGCTTTCCGGGCGCCGCCCGGTTCCGTCTACTCTGGAGGGGCTATGACTGATGCCGCCGCCCCCCGCCGCCTCCGCGTCCTCGCCGCCATGTCCGGCGGGGTCGATTCCGCCGTCGCCGCGGCCCGCGCCGCCGAGGCGGGCCACGACGTCACCGGCGTCCACCTCGCACTGTCCGAGAACCCCACGTCGTTCCGCACCGGGGCCCGCGGCTGCTGCACCATCGAGGACTCGCACGACGCCCGCCGTGCCGCCGACGTCATCGGCATCCCCTTCTACGTCTGGGACCTCGCCGAACGCTTCCGCGAGGACGTCGTCGAGGACTTCATCGCCGAGTACGAGGCCGGCCGCACCCCGAACCCGTGCCTGCGCTGCAACGAGAAGATCAAGTTCGCCGCCCTCCTGGACAAGGCGCTCGCCCTCGGCTTCGACGCGGTGTGCACCGGCCACTACGCCCAGGTCATCCTCCGCGAGGACGGCTCCCGCGAGCTGCACCGCGCCACCGACATGGCCAAGGACCAGTCCTACGTCCTCGGCGTGCTCGACGACCGCCAGCTGGCGCACGCCATGTTCCCGCTCGGCGACACCCCCACCACCAAGACCGAGATCCGCGAAGAGGCCGCCCGGCGCGGCCTGTTCGTCGCCAAGAAGCCCGACAGCCACGACATCTGCTTCATCGCCGACGGCGACACCCAGGGCTTCCTCGCCAAGCGACTGGGCAGCGCCGAGGGCGACATCGTCGACGAGTCCGGCACGAAGCTCGGTACCCACGAAGGCGCCTTCGGCTTCACGATCGGCCAGCGCAAGGGGCTGCGCATCGGCACCCCGGCCGCGGACGGCAAGCCGCGCTACGTCCTGGACATCTCCCCGGTGGACAACACCGTCACCGTCGGCCCCGTCGAGTCCCTTGACGTGACCGCGCTCACGGCCATCAAGCCGCGCTGGTGCGGCCGCCCGCCGGCCGACGGCCCGGCCGTCTACACCGCCCAACTGCGCGCCCACGGCGGCGAGACCGAGGTCACCGCCGAGGTGGTCGGCGAGGAGCTGCGGGTCTCCTTCACTGAGCCCGTGCGGGGCGTCGCCCCGGGTCAGGCCGTGGTCCTGTACGACGGGACCCGCGTGGTGGGTTCGGCCACCATCGCCACCACCCGCCGGGCCGCGCCGGTGGCCTGAGCCGGGCCGATCCGGCCGGGCCGTCCGCGACACGCCGGACGCGGCTGAGACATCTGACACACCAGAGGCGTCTGAGGCTCGTGTGGCGTGTGAGGCTGTCCGAAAGTGAGCGCACCGCACCGCGTCACCACGACCCGGCCGGGCCGGGCCCGTCCCTCCAAGGGCAGGCCCGGCCCGGATTTTTCCACCCCGAAAACCGGTGGGAAGGTTTCCGATTTTGTTGCGTCGATGGCGTGAATTCGGTACTGCGGAGCGCTTAAATTCACGTCGCTGTGACGAACGCTCTCCCGACCCCCCTTGTCCGGCCAGATCGCGAGCTGGTACACCTAGTCCGAAAAATCGTTCCGCCGAACTGAATCGAACTCAAGTCGCCGGTCAGCCGGGCGGGTCGGACGTGAATCCGGCCCCAGGGTGATCGATGCGCTATTGCCTGCCGTCGGACCCGGCCGTGCCCGTGGATCCGTCCCGACGGGCGGGAACCGGTGAGGCGCCACCCATCGCATTCGCCGTACCGCGGCGGGTGTGAGGTGCGCCCAAAAAGAAGGGGATTGATGTTAGCTCACAGTTCATCTGAATCGCCGCCGGAATCCTTGCCGGACGCGTGGACGGTCCTCAAAACCCGTACCGCCGTCCGCAATTACGCGAAAGAGCCGGTCGACGACGCGCTGATCGAGCAGCTGTTGGAGGCCATGCTCGCCGCGCCGACCGCCTCCAACCGGCAGGCGTGGTCGTTCATGGTGGTGCGCAGGCCCGCCGCGGTCCGCCGGCTGCGCGCGTTCTCGCCCGGGGTGCTGGGAACCCCCGCCTTCTTCGTCGTGGCCTGCGTCGACCGCAGTCTGACCGACAACCTCTCCCCGAAGCTCTCGCAGAAGATCTACGACACCAGCAAGCTCTGTGTCGCCATGGCGGTGGAGAACCTGCTGCTCGCGGCGCACGCGGCCGGCCTGGGCGGATGCCCGGTGGGCAGCTTCAGGTCCGACATCGTCACCAGCATGCTCGGTATCCCGGAACACATCGAGCCGATGCTCGTGGTCCCGATCGGCCGTCCCGCGACAGCCCTCGTCCCCTCCCAGCGCCGCGCCAAGAATGAGGTCGTCAACTATGAATCCTGGGGAAACCGTGCTGCCGCCCCAACTGCGTGAGGAGATCGCGCTCCTCGCCGTCTATCTGCTCAGCAGCGGCCGCGGACTCCTGGAGGAGCCGGCCGACTACGGAATTTACCGCTGTACCGACGGGGCCCGTCGGGCGCTCCAACTCCTCGACGAACACGGCGGGAGCACGGCACGGCTGACCGCCGTCCGCGAGCGTCTCGACGAGGTCATGTTCGCGCCGATGGGCGAGGACCGGGACATGGGCGCGATTCTGGACGACCTGTGTCGCCAAATGGCAGACGCTCTTCCGGAAATTGAAACCCCCTGACGGCTGTCCGGGGCAACCCCAAAAGGACTTCTTAGCATGCTTGCAGGCTTAGTTCCCGCGCCGGACCACGGAATGCGGGAAGAAATACTTGGCGACCGCAGCCGATTGATCCGGCAACGCGGTGAGCACGCCCTCATCGGAATCAGTGCGGGCAACAGTTATTTCAGCCAGAAGAACACCGTCATGCTGCTGCAATGGGCCGGGCAGCGTTTCGAGCGCACCGATGTCGTCTATGTCGACACCCACATCGACGAGATGCTGATCGCCGACGGCCGCAGCGCGCAGGAGGCCGAGCGGTCGGTCAAACGCACGCTCAAGGATCTGCGGCGCAGACTCCGGCGCTCGCTGGAGAGCGTGGGCGACCACGCCGAGCGGTTCCGTGTCCGGTCCCTGTCCGAGCTCCAGGAGACCCCTGAGTACCGGGCCGTACGCGAGCGCACCGACCGGGCCTTCGAGGAGGACGCCGAATTCGCCACCGCCTGCGAGGACATGGTGCGGGCCGTGGTGATGAACCGGCCCGGTGACGGCGTCGGCATCTCCGCGGAACACCTGCGGGCCGGTCTGAACTACGTGCTGGCCGAGGCCCCGCTCTTCGCGGACTCGCCCGGAGTCTTCTCCGTCCCCTCCTCGGTGCTCTGCTACCACATCGACACCCCGATCACGGCGTTCCTGTCCCGGCGCGAGACCGGTTTCCGGGCGGCCGAGGGACAGGCGTACGTCGTCGTCAGGCCCCAGGAGCTGGCCGACGCGGCCTAGTTGGGGGCGTCCGCGGGCGGACCTGCCTCCCCACCCGCTCCCGGTGCCGGCGCCGGGCATGACAAATGTCATGGGGAGGACAGGACACTTGCTCATGGTGCGGAACGGGGCCCCTCGGCGAAGCTGAAGACGTAGGAAGACAGCACACGTCGCACGCCGGGGGACCCGTCATGACTCAAGCCGCCACCGTCACCGCCACCACGAGCCAGGGCAGGGCACTCCTGCGGAGCCTGACGCCGCTGTTCGTGGACGCCGCGATCCCGCTCGGCTCGTACTTCCTCCTCGCCGAGGGCTTCGGCATGAGCACGGTCGCCGCGCTGGCCTGGAGCAGCGTGGTCCCGGCGCTGCGCACGATCTGGGGCCTGGTCCGGGAGCGGACGGTCAACGGCCTCGCGCTGCTGATCCTCGTCGTCAACGTGGTGGGGCTGGCGACGAGCACCCTGACCGGCGATGCCCGGCTGATGATGGCCAAGGACAGCGGCGTCAGCAGCGTCGTCGGGATCGCGATCCTGCTCTCGGTGCGCGGCCGGCGCCCGCTGATGACCGCCGGACTCCGGCCCTGGGTGACCAAGGGAAGCCCGGAGGGGAACGCCGCATGGGACCGGCTGTGGGCGCGCAGCGCGCGGTTCCGGCAACTGGAGCGGCGATTCTCGACGGTCTGGGGGAGCGCCCTGCTGATCGAGTGCGTGGTCAAGGTCGTCGGTGCGTACGTCCTGCCGGTGCACACCATGGTGTGGCTGGGCACGGTGCTGACGGTGGTGGCGATCCTGCTGGCCATGGTGGTCGCGGGCGGCGGCAGCGCCGAGCCGATGGAGCGGATGGTCAAGGCCGAGGTCGGGGCCGCCGGCGAGGCCGCCACGGCGGGGAACGCCGAGCCGGCGCCGGCCGCCGCGGCCTGAGACCGCGCGGCGGGGGAGTTGGGGAAATCGCGTACAGGATTGGCGCGTCGAGCACCCCCGCCCTCGATAGGGCGGGCCCCCGGCGCATATGGTCGGCGATGCGACGGGACATCGGAGCCCCGCGTCGACGGTTCAACGGCGATCCGGACGGCACGCGGCTTTCGTCGGCCACGAAGGGAACGGAAGTCATGTCGACTGTTCACACTGGGGTCACGCAGAGCGGTCTCACCGCCGAGCTGGCCTCCCTGCACGCCGAGCTCGTCCGTCGGAATCCCGGTGAAGCGGAGTTCCACCAGGCGGCCCTGGAGGTCCTCGAAACGCTGGCACCGGTGCTCACCGCCCGGCCGGAGTTCGCCGACGCCAAGGTCCTGGAGCGGATCGTCGAGCCGGAGCGGCAGATCATGTTCCGCGTGCCCTGGCAGGACGACTCCGGCACGATCCGGGTCAACCGCGGCTTCCGGGTGGAGTTCAACAGCGCGCTCGGCCCCTACAAGGGCGGCCTGCGGTTCCACGCGTCCGTCAACCTCGGCATCGTGAAGTTCCTCGGCTTCGAGCAGATCTTCAAGAACGCCCTGACCGGGCTGAACATCGGCGGCGGCAAGGGCGGCAGCGACTTCGACCCGCACGGCAGGTCGGACGCCGAGGTGATGCGCTTCTGCCAGTCCTTCATGACCGAGCTGCACCGTCACCTGGGCGAGCACACCGACGTGCCGGCTGGCGACATCGGCGTCGGCGGCCGGGAGATCGGCTACCTCTTCGGCCAGTACCGGCGGATCACCAACCGCTGGGAGGCCGGCGTCCTGACCGGCAAGGGCCTGGCGTGGGGCGGCTCCAAGGCCCGTACGGAGGCCACCGGTTACGGCAATGTGCTGTTCACCGAGGAGATGCTCAAGCAGCGCGGCGAGGAGCTGGACGGCCAGCAGGTGGTGGTCTCCGGGTCCGGCAACGTCGCCATCTACACCATCGAGAAGGCCCAGGCGCTCGGCGCCAACGTCCTGACCGTCTCGGACTCCGGCGGCTACGTCGTCGACGAGAAGGGCATCGACCTGGCGCTGCTCAAGCAGGTCAAGGAGGTCGAGCGCGGCCGGGTCGGCGACTACGCCCAGCGGCGCGGCAGTTCGGCGAAGTACGTCGCCGGCGGGAGCGTGTGGGACGTCGCCTGTGACGTGGCGCTGCCGTCGGCCACCCAGAACGAGCTCGACGCGGACGCCGCCCGGATCCTGGTCCGCAACGGCGTCAAGGCGGTCTCCGAGGGCGCCAACATGCCCACCACGCCGGAGGCGGTGGCGCTGCTGAAGGAGGCCGGCGTGGCCTTCGGCCCGGGCAAGGCCGCCAACGCCGGCGGGGTCGCGACCAGCGCGCTGGAGATGCGGCAGAACTCCGCCCGCGAGGCGTGGGCGTTCGAGCGCACGGAGGGCGAACTCGCCGCCATCATGCGGGGGATCCACGACACCTGCCACCAGACCGCCGAGCGCTTCGGGCGGCCCGGTGACTACGTGGCGGGCGCCAACATCGCCGGCTTCGAGCGGGTCGCGGACGCGATGCTGGACCAGGGCCTGATCTAGACGCCCCGCCGGGCCCGGCCGCGGAACCGCTCCGCGGCCGGGCCCGGTGTCCTTCCCCGCGCCCCGTGGGGCGGTCGCCGCGTGCCCGTAGGCTGAACGGCATGAATATCTGCGTCTTCTGTTCCGCCGCCGACCTCGACGACCGTTATGTGGTGCCCGCCCGCGAATTCGCCGAATCGATCGGTCGGGGTGGACATGCCCTGGTCTGGGGCGGTTCGGACACCGGGCTGATGAAGGTCATGGCGGACGGCGTCCAGGAGGTCGGCGGGAAACTGCTCGGGGTCTCCGTGGAGTTCCTGGCGGACAAGGCGCGGGCCAACGCGGACGAGATGGTCGTCACCAAGGACCTCGCCGAGCGCAAGGCGCAGCTGCTGGCGCGGGCCGACGCCATCGTCGTCATGGTGGGCGGCACCGGCACGCTGGACGAGGCGACCGAGATCCTGGAGCTGCGCAAGCACGGGATGCACGGCAAGCCGGTGGTGCTGCTGAACACCGCCGGTTTCTACGACGGGCTCAAGGCCCAGTTCGAGCGGATGGAGGCGGAGGGCTTCCTGCCCGTTCCCCTCTCCGAGCTGGTGTTCTTCGCCGAGGACGGCGCGGCCGCGCTGGCCCACCTGGAAGCGCTGGCGGGCGCCGCGGGCTGACCCGCCCATGGGGGCACGCCGTAGGATCGCCCCCATGGGTACGCACTTGATCACGGGCGCCGGATCGGGCATCGGAGCGGCGGTCGCACGGCGGCTCGCCGAGCGCGGTGAGGAGCTGTGGCTGCTGGCGCGCGACGTCGGCCGAGCCAAGGAGTTGGCGGAGCGGTTCCCCGGGGCGCACACCCTCGTCGGTGACCTCGCCACCCCCGAGAAGCTCGACTGGGCGCTCGGGCACCAACGGCTGCCGGAGCGGCTCGACTCGATCCAGCACATCGCGGGCGTCATCGAGCTGGGTGCGGTCGGCGACCTGCCGGCCAAGGCGTGGCAGCGGCAGCTGGCGGTCAACCTCGTCGCGCCCGCCGAGATCACCCGGCTGCTGCTGCCGCTGGTCCGGATCGCCAAGGGCGACGTGGTCTTCGTCAACTCCGGTGCCGGGCTCACCGCGAACCCCAACTGGGGCGGGTACGCCGCGAGCAAGCACGGCCTGAAGGCGCTGGCCGACGCGCTGCGCGCGGAGGAGCACGACAACGGCGTCCGGGTCACCTCGATCTACCCGGGGCGCACCGCCACGCCCATGCAGGAGAGCACCCACCGCCAGGAGGGCAAGGCGTACGACGCGTCCCGGTGGATCGACCCGGAGTCGGTGGCCACGGCCATCCTCACCGCGATCGACCTGCCGCGGGACGCGGAGATCAAGGACCTGGTGGTCCGGCCGGGCCGCTGACCGGACCCGGCCCCGGGGCTCCCGGGGCCGCCCGGTGGTCCGCCCGCCCTCGCCCCCGTGCACCGCGCGGGGGCGACGTACGCTTCAGGGGTGACCACGTCAAGGGCGACCACCGAAGCGAAGACCACCGCCGCGGCCGGGTGCGGGTTCCGGGAGATCAGGGGGCTGGTCACCGAGCTGAGCCGCCGCCTGGACGCCCACCAGCGCAGCCGGATCGCGGAGCTGGACCTGACGCCGACGCAGGCGAAGGCGCTGGAGGAGCTGGGCGAGCCCAAGACCGCGCGGGAGTTGGCCGCGGTGCTGTGCTGCGAGCCGCCGAACGTCACCTACGTCATCTCCAAGCTGGAGAAGCAGGGGATGGTGGTCCGCCGCCCGCACCCCGCGGACGGGCGCGCCAAGCAACTGGTGCTGACCGAGGCCGGTCGGGAGCTGCGGCTGGACCTGCTGCGGCGGATGGGCACGGAGTCCCCGCTGGACCACCTCTCCCACGAGGAGCGCGCCGCGCTCCGCGACGAACTCCTCAGAGCGCTGGGCCGGGTCGCGGACTAGCGCCCGACCGCCGTCGCGCCGAAGGCCCCCGGGCATCGCTCCGGGGGCCTTCGGCGTTTCTTGGTATCGCTTCGATAAAGTTATAGCTGTAACCATCGCGCAGGACGGATAGATACAGCTATAACTAAATCCATGATCACTGAGAACGCGGCGCCGCGTGCGACGGCGAGCACCCCCACCCGTCCCGCACCCGCCGGCGGAGCCACCCAACTCGTCGTCCTGGCCCTGGGGTTCGTGATGGCGAGCCTGGACACCGGCATCATGAACGTCGCCGCGCACGACCTCCGGGCCCGGCTCGGACTGACCATGTCCGGCCTCACCTGGGTCGTCGACGGCTACGTCCTCGCCTTCGCCGCGCTGCTGCTGCTCGCCGGCTCGCTCGCCAAGCGGTTCGGCGCCCGGCGGATCTACCTCGTCGGGCTGGCCGTCTTCACCGCCGCGTCCCTGCTGGGCGCCGCGGCGCCGGGCGGCGGCGCCCTGGTGGCGGCCCGCTTCGCCCAGGGGGCGGGCGCCGCGCTCTTCATGCCCAGTTCGCTGTCGCTGCTGATGAACGCCTTCCCGGAGCCGGCCCGCCGGGCGAAGGTGCTCGGCATCTGGTCCGCGATCGTCTCCACCTCCGTCGGCCTGGCACCGACCGTCGGCGGCCTGCTCGTCGGCACCCTCGGCTGGCGCAGCATCTTCCTGGTCAACCTCCCCATCGGGATCGCCGGACTGCTGCTCACCCGCCGGGTGATCGCCGCGGTCCCGGGCACCGGCGCCCCGCTCGGCGGCACCGGCCACGTCCTCGGCCTGCTCGCCCTCGGCTCGCTCAGCTACGCCCTCATCGAGGGGCCCGCCGCCGGCTGGGCCGCCCCCGGCGTCCTGGCCGCGTTCGCGGTGACCGTGCTCGCCGCCGCCGGGTTCGTGGTCCGGGAACGCACCGCCCGCACCCCGGTCCTGCCCGTCACCCTCTTCGCCGACAGCCGCTTCTCCGCCGCCAACGTGGTCGGCTTCCTCTTCAACTTCGCCTTCTACGGGGCGCTGTTCGTCCTCGGGCTCTTCCTCCAGACGGGCCGCGGCGCCGACGCGGTGACCGCGGGTCTGCAGATGCTCCCGGCCGTCCTCGTCATCCCGATCGGCAACGTGCTCTACACGCGGATCGCGCCGCGCACCGGCAACCGGGCCGCGCTCGCTGTCTCCCTGGCCCTCTCCGCCGCCGGCTACCTCCTGCTCTTCCTGGTCCTCTCGCCGACCCTGCCGTACGGGGTGATCGCGGTGGTGCTGGCCGTCACCAACATCGGCAGCGGGATCAGCTCCCCGGCGATGACCGGCGTCCTGATGGAGGCCGCGGGCCGCGAGCACGCCGACATCGGCAGCGCGACCCTCAACGCCAACCGCCAGGTCGGTTCGCTGGTCGGCATCGCCGGCATGGGCGCGATTCTGACCGGCGCGGGCGACGCCTACCAGGGCACCGGATACGCCTTCGCGCTGACCGCGGTGGCCCTGGCGGCCGCGGCGGTGGTCGGCTGGCTGGGCGTCCGCGGCCGGCGCTGACCCGGGTGCGGCGTTCGCGCCGGGCGTACGGAGGTGGGCCGGGCGGGGCTGGGGCGGCCCGCCCGGCCCACCGCCGCATACCCTTCCGGGGTGAGCGAGAACACCAGGCACAAGTGGGCCGCGGGCGCGGCGACCGGCATCGGGTCGATGCCGGGCGGCGACGCGCGCGAAGCAGCGAAGACCGTCACCGGATCGCTGGAGGACTTCCCCCATCTGCCCGAGCTCCCGGCCCGGGGGCCCGGCGCCGACATGATCGGCCGCACTCTGGGCCTGCTCGTCGAGCTCTACGCCCATGTGGAGCCCAGCGGCTGGCGGATCAGCGACCGGCCCGGCCGCGACACCCGCCGGGCCCGCTCCTGGCTCGGCGAGGACCTCGACGCCCTGGAGGAGTTCACCCAGGGATACGAGGGACCGCTGAAGGTCTCCGCGGTCGGCCCGTGGACCCTGGCCGCCGCACTGGAGATGCGCAACGGCGAGGCGGCGCTCGGCGACCCCGGGGCCTGCCGGGACCTCACCGAGTCGCTCGCCGAGGGACTCCGCGGCCATCTCGCCGAGGTCCGACGGCGGGTACCGGGCGCCGAACTCGTCCTCCAGCTCGACGAGCCGTCGCTGACCGCGGTGCTCCAGGGGCGGGTGCGGACCGCGAGCGGCTACCGCACCCACCGGGCCGTGGACCGCGCGGTCGTCGAGGGCGCGCTGCGCGACCTGGTCGGGGCGGCGGACGGCGCACCGGTCGTGGTCCATTCCTGCGCGCCCGAGGTGCCGTTCGCACTGCTGCGGCGGGCCGGCGCGACCGGCATCTCGTTCGATGCCGCGCTGCTCACCGAGCGTGAGGACGAGGTGCTCGGCGAGGCGGTGGAGGGCGGTACCGCGCTGTTCGCGGGCGTGGTGCCGGGCGTGGACGGTCGATTGTCAGACCCTGCCGGTAGCGTCATGGGTGTCCGGACGCTGTGGCGCAGGCTGGGGCTGGCACCTGGACTTCTCGCGGAGTCCGTGGTGGTCACCCCGTCGTGCGGTCTGGCGGGCGCCTCGCCCGCCTACGCCCGCGCGGCGCTCGCCCACTGCGTCCGGGCGGCGAGGTCACTCGCAGACAACCCTGAGTGACCGCCCTCAAGGACACGGGAGGACAAGACGGTGGCTGGCGAACAGCACGCGGCGGCATCCGAGGTGCCCGCCGCGGCACGGGAGAAGCACGCGCGGCTCGCTGAGCAGATCGAGGAGCACCGCTTCCGGTACTACGTGAAGGACGCCCCGGTCGTCAGCGACGCGGAGTTCGACAAGCTGCTGCGCGCCCTGGAGGCCCTGGAGGAGACCCATCCCGAGCTGCGCACCCCGGACTCCCCGACCCAGAAGGTCGCCGGGTCGTACGCCACGGAGTTCACCGAGGTCGCGCACCGCGAGCGGATGCTCTCGTTGGACAACGCCTTCGACGACGAGGAGCTGTCGGCCTGGGCCGAGCGGATCGCCACCGAACTGGGCGGCGACGCCAGGGGCGCCGGCTACCACTTCCTGTGCGAGCTGAAGGTCGACGGCCTCGCGGTCAACCTCACCTACGAGCACGGCCGCCTCACCCGCGCCGCCACCCGGGGCGACGGCCGCACCGGCGAGGACATCACGCCCAACGTCCGCACCATCGCCGAGATCCCGCACCGCCTCCAGGGCGACCGGGTCCCCGAGCTGGTCGAGATCCGCGGGGAGGTCTACTTCCCGATGGAGAAGTTCCTGGAGCTCAACGAGCGCCTGGTGGCCGACGGCAAGCCGCCGTTCGCCAACCCCCGCAACGCCGCGGCGGGTTCGCTGCGCCAGAAGGACCCCAAGGTCACCGCCACCCGCCCGCTGCACATGGTGGTGCACGGCCTCGGTGCCCGCGACGGCCTGGAGATCGACCGCCTCTCCGAGGCGTACGACCTGCTCAAGGAGTGGGGCCTGCCCACCGCCACGCACAACCGCGTGGTGGACTCCCTCGCCGCGGTACGGGAGTTCATCGCCCACTACGGCGACCCCGAGACCCGCAGCACGGCCGTCGAGCACGAGATCGACGGCGTCGTGGTCAAGCTCGACGAGATCCGGCTCCAGGGCCGGCTGGGCGCCACCTCGCGGGCGCCGCGCTGGGCGATCGCCTGGAAGTACCCGCCGGAGGAGGTCAACACCAAGCTGGTGGACATCCGCGTCGGCGTCGGCCGCACCGGACGGGTCACGCCGTACGCGGTCGTCGAGCCGGTCACCGTCGCCGGTTCCGAGGTGGAGTTCGCCACCCTGCACAACCAGGACGTGGTCAAGGCCAAGGGCGTCCTGATCGGCGACACCATCGTCATCCGCAAGGCGGGCGACGTCATTCCGGAGATCCTCGGCCCGGTCGTCGACCTGCGGGACGGCGCCGAGCGGGAGTTCGTGATGCCCGCCGAGTGCCCCGAGTGCGGCTCGGCGCTCCAGCCCGCCAAGGAAGGCGACATCGACCTGCGGTGCCCCAACGCCCGGTCCTGCCCCGCCCAGATCCGTGAGCGGCTGTTCTACCTCGCCGGCCGCAAGTGCCTGGACATCGAGAACTTCGGCTATGTCGCCGCCACCGCCCTCAGTCAGCCGCTGGAGCCCGCCGAGCCGCCGCTGATGGACGAGGGCGGTCTGTTCGACCTCTCCGTCGAGCAGTTGCTGCCCATCAAGTCCCATGTCCTCGACCCGGACACCGGCCTGCCCAAGCGCGACCCGAAGACCGGCGAGGAGAAGGTCGTCACCTTCTTCGCCAACCAGAAGGGCGAGCCGAAGAAGAACACCCTGGCCATGTTGGAGAACATCCAGGCGGCCAAGGAGCGCCCGCTGGCCCGGATCCTCACCGGGCTGTCGATCCGTCACGTGGGCCCGGTGGCGGCGCAGGCGCTGGCCCGGGAGTTCCGCTCGATCGACCGGATCCAGGAGGCGAGCGAGGAGGAACTGGCGGCCGTGGAGGGCGTCGGCGGCACCATCGCCGCCTCGCTCAAGCAGTGGTTCGCCGTGGACTGGCACCAGGAGATCATCGAGCGCTGGCGGGCCGCGGGCGTCCGTATGGAGGAGGAGCAGTCGGGTGAAACGGGCCCGCGTCCCCTGGAAGGCGTCACCGTCGTGGTAACGGGCACACTTCAGTCACACACCAGAGATGGCGCGAAAGAAGCGCTACAGGCTCTTGGTGCGAAGGTGACCGGATCCGTTTCCAAGAAGACCGGATTCGTAGTGGTGGGCGACAACCCCGGTTCGAAGTACGACAAAGCCATGCAGTTGAAGGTCCCCGTGTTGGACGATGACGGCTTCGCTGTGCTGCTGGAGCAGGGTCCCGAGGCGGCACGAGCGGTAGCTGTCACTCCGCCTGAGGAGGAGTGAGGTGTCACCCCATCGGCGCATACCAGATTGATCTGGGAGGCCGGGTCGCATTCGGGCAACCGCTGCGGATCGCTGCCCGCAGTGGCCTTCCGCGTCCTACTGTTGACGTGTGCGCCTGCCGTGGCGCGGGCACAGCCGGCTGTGAGAGGGATCGGAATGAAACCGACCGACAGCGCCGCTCCGGCGTCGCGGCTCCGCCGGCTTGTGGTGCCCGCGTTGCCCGCGGCCCTCGTCATGGCGGCGTGCGTGGTGCTCGCCGCCGGTGTGCTCCACTCGCTCGGCGACGGCGAGCCGTTGTTCCCCGCCGGAGCCATCGGCTGGTCGCTGGCGGTCCTGACCGGCGTCATCGTCGGCCACCTGGTCGCCCTCGGCCGGGACCGGTGGTGGGGCGGCACCGGTTCCGGGGCGGCCCTCGCCCTCGCCGTGCTCCTGCTCTACGGCTGGGTGCCGGCCATCCTGGTCAGCCTCTCCGTCGTGGTCCTGGTCGGCGCCGCCCGACGGCAGCGCTGGCGACAGGCCGTCGTCCACGGGGCAGTTGACCTCCTCGGCATCGGCGCCGCGGCGCTCGGCCTGGTCGTCTGCGGGGTGCAGCCCAGCGTCCGCCGGCCCTGGACGCCCGATGCCTGGGACCTCTCCGTCCTGCCCGAGGTCCTCGTGATGGCGGGGAGCTATCTCCTCGTCAGCCGGGGACTGCTGTGGTTCAGCCGGCTGCCGCTCGGCGGCGGTCTGCCCGCCATCGCCCGCCCGGCGGTGGTGCGGCAGGCCCTGGTCGGCATCGCCCTGGTCGGCATCTCCCCGCTGATCGCGGTGTGCGCGGTGGGCGCCCCGCTGCTGCTGCCGCTGTTCGCGGTCCCGCTGATCGCGCTGGACTCCACCCTGTGGATAGCCAGGGCCCGTGCCGAGGAGCAGCTGCGCGACCCGCTCACCGGCCTGCCCAACCGCCAGTGGTTGCTGGAGCGCACCTGGACGGCCCTGGACGAGGCCGAGCGGGCCGGCACCCGTGCCGCCCTCGTCCTCATCGACCTCGACCGCTTCCGCTCCGTCAACGACACCCTCGGGCACCTCGCCGGCGACCGCCTGCTGCTCCAGATCGCCGACCGGCTGCGGCACGCCCTCCCGCGCGGCGCCGAGGCCGCCCGGCTCGGCGGCGACGAGTTCGCCGTCCTGCTGCCCGCCACCGACTCCCTCACCAGCTCCCAGCGGGTCGCCCGCAACCTCGTCGCGGCCCTCAGCTCCCCGCTGGACCTCGACGGACTGACCCTCGTGCTCGAAGCCAGCGCGGGGGTCGCGGTCTTCCCCGAGCACGCGCTGGACGCCGAAGGGCTGCTGCGCCGCGCCGACGTGGCGATGTATCAGGCCAAGCGGGACCGCAGCGGTGTCGAGCTCTACGAGGCCAAGCGGGACGGCAACACCCCCGACCGGCTCGGCCTGCTGGGCGATCTGCGGCGCGCCCTGGACGCCGGCGACGTGGAGCTGCACTACCAGCCCAAGGTCCGCTTCGACGGCCATGTCTCCGGACTGGAGGCGCTGGTCCGCTGGGTCCACCCGGACCGCGGCCGGGTCCCTCCGGACGAGTTCATCGCCATCGCCGAGTCCTCCGGCCTGATGCCCCGGCTCACCGAGTACGTCCTGGAGACCGCGCTCGCCCAGGTGGCGCGTTGGCGCGCGATGGGCCTGGAGGTGCCGGTCGCGGTGAACGTCTCACCGCGCGACGTGCACTCCCCGGGCTTCGCCGGCGCGGTCGCCGCCCGGCTCGCCCGACATCGCGTCCCACCGGGCGCCCTCCAGTTGGAGATAACCGAACACGTCCTCCTGGAGGACCCGCAGCGGGCCGCCGACACCCTGGCCGGGCTCACCGCGCACGGCGTGAAGATGTCCCTGGACGACTTCGGCACCGGCTACAGCTCCCTGGTCCACCTGCGACGCCTGCCGGTCAGCGAGCTCAAGATCGACCGTTCCTTCGTGGCCCGGCTGGCCGTCGACACCGAGGACGCCGAGATCGTCCGCTGCACCCTCGACCTGGCCCACTCGCTGGGCCTGCTGGTCGTCGCCGAGGGCGTCGAGGACGACGAGACCTGGGAGCGGCTGCGCGACCTGGGCTGTGACGCCGTCCAGGGCTGGCTGGTGGCCGCCGCGATGCCACCGGACGAGACCACGGCCTGGTTGCGGGCCCGTGGTGAGCACGGCTGGCGCCGTGCGTCGGAGACGTCCGCCCTCACGGCGGAGAAGGCAGCCGAGCGCCCTTCGGGACAGGTCCTGAACTGACCCGGCCACCGGCCGTCCCAACTCCCCGCTCCGACACCACCGCACAAGCCCAGGTCCCGACCCAGGACCCGAAACCAGATCCTGACCCGGAACCAGACCCGAAACCGGACCCGGAGCCGAAACCAGCCCCGGACCCGGACCCGGACGAGCCCGCGCCGGACGCCCCCGTACCGGGCCTGCCGGCGCCGCGGGAACCGCGCGCGCCCGGCTCCAGAGCAAACGATCCGCCAGCCGGTGCCCCGGGCGAGGCGGAGCCGCCGGACGCCCCCCGGCCCCCGGCGGCGGACGGCGGCTGACCGCCCCCGCCACGGGGCCGTCGGGCGGTCCGGCCGGACCGCCCGACGGCCCCGCGAAACGCTCCGTTGCAGCGGTCCGGCGAAAGCGTTTCGCGGCGGCGTTCCCCTACGCCATAGGATTGGGCCGGAATACTCCTGCGGAGAATTCGCCTAGAAATCTCCTTCCGGAACACTCCGCCCAGAACACTCCACCGAAAACACCAGAGGATCGCTGCATGCCTGGCATCACGCGCGAGGAGGTCGCCCACCTCGCCCGGCTGGCACGTCTGGAGCTGAAGGACGAAGAGCTCGACCACTTCGCCGGACAGCTCGACGACATCATTGGCGCGGTCGCCCGCGTCTCCGAGGTCGCCGGTCAAGACGTTCCGCCGACCTCCCACCCGCTGCCGCTGACCAATGTCATGCGGTCGGACGAGGTCCGTCCGTCGCTCACCCCCGAGCAGGCGCTCTCCGGCGCCCCCGCTCAGGAGCAGCAGCGTTTCAAGGTGCCGCAGATCCTGGGGGAGGAGTGATCATGGCAGACCTGATCAAGCTCACCGCCGCAGAGATCGCGGCGAAGATCGCCGCCGGCGAGCTCACCGCCGTCGAGGTGACCGAGGCCCACCTGGCCCGCATCGAGGCCGTCGACGAGAAGGTGCACGCCTTCCTGCACGTGGACCGCGAGGGCGCGCTGGCCCAGGCCCGCGCCATCGACGAGAAGCGGGCCCGCGGCGAGAAGCTCGGCCCGCTGGCCGGTGTCCCGCTCGCACTGAAGGACATCTTCACCACCCAGGACATGCCGACCACCGTCGGCTCGAAGATCCTCGAAGGGTGGATGGCGCCCTACGACGCCACGCTGACCAAGAAGCTCAAGGCCGCCGACGTCGTCATCCTCGGCAAGACCAACATGGACGAGTTCGCCATGGGGTCGTCGACGGAGAACAGCGCCTACGGGCCGACCGGCAACCCCTGGGACCTCACCAAGATCCCCGGCGGCTCCGGCGGCGGTTCCTCCGCCGCCCTCGCCTCCTTCCAGGCCCCGCTGGCCATCGGCACGGACACCGGCGGGTCGATCCGTCAGCCCGCCGCCGTCACCGGCACCGTCGGCGTCAAGCCCACCTACGGCGGGGTCTCCCGCTACGGCATGGTGGCCTTCTCCAGCTCCCTGGACCAGGGCGGCCCGTGCGCCCGCACGGTGCTGGACGCGGCGCTGCTCCACGAGGCCATCGCCGGCCACGACCCGCTGGACTCCACCTCCATCGACGCCCCGGTCCCGCCGGTCGTCGAGGCGGCCCGCAACGGCAGCGTGGACGGGATGCGGGTCGGCGTCGTCAAGCAGTTCCGCGGCGAGGGCTACCAGCCCGGCGTGCTCCAGCGCTTCGACGAGACGGTCGCGCTGCTCACGGAGCTGGGCGCCGAGGTCGTCGAGCTGGACTGCCCGTCCTTCGACCTGGCACTGGCCGCGTACTACCTGATCGCGCCCTCCGAGTGCTCCTCCAACCTCGCCCGCTTCGACGCCATGCGCTACGGCCTGCGGGTCGGCGACGACGGCACGAAGTCCGCCGAGGAGGTCACCGCGCTGACCCGCGAAGCCGGCTTCGGCCCCGAGGTCAAGCGCCGCATCATGCTCGGCACGTACGCGCTCAGCTCCGGCTACTACGACGCGTACTACGGCAGCGCACAGAAGGTCCGCACGCTGATCACCCGCGACTTCGAGCGGGCCTTCGAGCAGGTCGACGTGATCATCTCGCCGACCACGCCGACCACCGCGTTCCCGATCGGCGAGCGCACCGACGACCCGATGGCGATGTACCTCGCCGACGTGTGCACCATCCCCGCCAACCTGGCGGGCAACGCCGCCATGTCGCTGCCCTGCGGACTGGCTCCCGAGGACGGGCTGCCGGTGGGGCTGCAGATCATCGCCCCGGCCATGGCCGACGACCGGCTGTACAAGGTCGGCGCCGCGGTCGAGTCCGCGCTCACCGAGAAGTGGGGCCACCCGCTCATCGAGGAGGCTCCGGCCCTGTGAGCGGAGCTGTCAACGACCTGCTGGAGGAGACGCTGTGAGTGGAAAGCTGGCCAAGGCCAAGAACTTCAAGAAGTCCAAGCCCGGCACCTACCTGTCCATCGGCACCACGCTGTTCGGCGCGGTGAGCGTCGTCAAGCAGGCGAAGAAGGCCAAGGGGGAGCAGGACATGCTTCAGCTGGTCGACGCCGTCGTCTCCGCCGCCGCCATCGTCACCGGTGTCGCTCTGCTCGTCCGCGAACTGCGTCGTCTCAACGACGACGACGTCCTCGCGGGCTGACCGGCGCCGGACCTGAGAGGTTAGTTTCACCGTGACTGTCACCGACCTGGTGCCGTACGAGGACGCGCTGGCCACCTACGACCCTGTGATGGGTCTGGAGGTGCACGTCGAGCTCGGTACCCACACCAAGATGTTCTGCGGGTGCGCAACCACCCTGGGCGCCGAGCCCAACGCGCAGACCTGCCCCACCTGCCTGGGCCTGCCCGGCTCCCTCCCGGTCGTCAACGCGACCGGCGTGGAGTCCGCGATCAAGATCGGCCTGGCACTGAACTGCTCCATCGCCGAGTGGTGCCGCTTCGCCCGGAAGAACTACTTCTATCCGGACATGCCGAAGAACTTCCAGACCTCCCAGTACGACGAGCCGATCGCCTTCGACGGCTACCTCGACGTGCAGCTGGAGGACGGCGAGGTCTTCCGCGTCCACATCGAGCGCGCCCACATGGAGGAGGACACCGGCAAGTCCACCCACATCGGTGGGGCGACCGGCCGGATCCACGGCGCGCGGCACTCGCTGCTGGACTACAACCGCGCCGGCATCCCGCTCATCGAGATCGTCACCAAGCCGATCGAGGGCGCCGGCGAGCGGGCCCCCGAGGTCGCCAAGGCGTACGTCGCCGAGCTGCGCGAGCTGATCAGGGCGCTGGGCGTCTCCGAGGCCCGCATGGAGATGGGCCAGATGCGCTGCGACGTGAACCTCTCGCTGCGCCCCAGGGGCACCGAGAAGTTCGGCACCCGCTCGGAGACCAAGAACGTCAACTCGCTGCGCTCCGTGGAGCGGGCCGCCCGGTACGAGATCCAGCGGCACGCCGCGGTGCTCTCCTCCGGCGGCACGATCATCCAGGAGACCCGCCACTTCCACGAGGACGACGGCTCCACCACCTCGGGCCGGGTCAAGGAGGAGGCGGAGGACTACCGCTACTTCCCCGAGCCCGACCTGGTGCCGGTGGCCCCGTCCCGTGAGTGGGTCGAGGAGCTGCGGGCCACCCTGCCCGAGCTGCCGCGGGTCCGCCGCAACCGCCTCCGCGAGGAGTGGGGGATCAGCGAGCTCGACATGCAGTCGATCCTCAACGCGGGCGCCGTGGACCTGATCGTCGCCACGACCGAGGCCGGTGCGGACGCCGCCGCGGCCCGCAAGTGGTGGATGGGCGAGCTGGCCCGCCGCGCCAACGAGGACGGGCTGGAGCTGGCCGCGCTGCCGATCACCCCGGAGCAGGTCGCCCGGGTCGCCGCGCTGGTCGCCGACGGTTCGCTCAACGACAAGCTGGCCCGGCAGGCCATCGAGGGCGTGCTGGCCGGCGAGGGCGACCCGGACGCGGTCGTCGAGAAGCGCGGGCTGAAGGTCGTCTCCGACGAGGGTGCGCTCGGCACCGCCGTGGACGAGGCGATCGCCGCCAACGCCGCCATCGCCGACAAGATCCGCGGCGGCAAGGTCGCCGCGGCCGGTGCCCTGGTCGGCGCGGTCATGAAGGCCACGCGTGGCCAGGCCGACGCGGCCCGGGTGCGCGAGCTGATCCTGGAGAAGCTGGGCGTCGAGGGCTGATCGCCGGCCCGTACGGCTCGTGAGCGGCCGTCCCTCCTCGGAGGGGCGGCCGCTTCGCCGTTCCGCCGCACAGCCGGCCGTACCGCTGCCGGCCGGCTGCCGGAGGAATTCCCGATCTTCTTCCGCGGCGGAGGAATGCCGCGCCCCTTCCCGCTGCTGTTACCGAAAAGGATCAAGGGGGGCAACGCCCGCCGGACAGTGGAGGAGTGAGCAATGGCGCAACAGGACACCACCGCACCGGGGCCCCGGGAGGTCGCCGCGCGGATCGGTCGGGTCGGGGTCTGGCACGGCGGACTGGGCCGGGTATCGGCCGCGGTGGCGCGGGAGTTTGCGGTCGAGGTCGAGCGGCTGGGGTACGGGGCGCTGTGGTTCGGTGAGGCGCAGGCCACCAAGGAGGCGTTCGCCCACGCCGGGCTGCTGCTGGCCGCCACCGAGCGGCTGACCGTCGCCACCGGCATCGCCAACATCTGGGGCCGCGACGCCACCGCGATGAACGCCGGCGCGCACACCCTCACGGAGGCGTACGACGGCCGGTTCCTGCTGGGCCTCGGCGCCAGCCACGCCCCGCAGGTCAACGGCCGCGGTCACGCCTACGCCAAGCCGCTCGCCGCGATGCGCTCCTATCTGGCGGCGATGGACGATGCCACGTACGAAGGCCCGGTGGGCACGCCGCCCGTCCGGGTGCTCGCGGCGTTGGGCCCCAAGATGGTGGAGCTGGCGGGGGAGCGGGCCGCGGGCGTGCACTCGTACTTCGTCACGCCCGAGCACACCGCCGGTGCCCGCGAGATCCTCGGCGCCACCCCGCTGCTCGCCCCCGAGCAGGCCGTACTGCTGGAGACCGACCCGGCGACCGCCCGCGCACTGATCCGCGAGCACCACCTCGGCTTCTACCTCGCGCTGCCCAACTACGTGAACAGCCTGCGGCGGTTGGGCTTCGGCGACGACGACTTCACGGGCGGCGGCAGCGACCGGCTGGTCGATGCGCTCGTGGCCTGGGGCGACGCGGACGCGATCCGGCGCCGGGTGCGGGAGCACCTCGACGCGGGCGCGGACCACGTGGCGCTCCAGCCGATCGCCCCCCACCGCGGCCTGGGGGCCGACCAACTCCGCGAACTGGCACCGGCGTTGCTGGGCCACTGACCGAGAGGCCACTGGCCGAGGGGCCACTGGCCGAGGGGCCGGCGACCGAGGGGTCAGTGGCCGAGGCGGGCCAGGGCCGCGAGCGGGTAGCGTTCGCCGGCCACCGCGCCGTCGGGCACCGCCGCCCGGAGCCGCTCCACCTGCTCCGGGCCGAGCACGAGGTCGGCCGCGGCCGCGTTCTCCGCCAGGTACGCCCGGCGCTTGGTGCCGGGGATCGGCACGATGTCCTCACCCTGGGCGAGCAGCCAGGCGAGGACGGCCTGCGCCGGTGTGCAGCCGAGGGACTCGGCGACGGCGCGGACGGCTCGGACCAGCGCGAGGTTGTGCGCGAGGTTCTCGTCCGCGAACCGCGGCCACCGGCGCCGGGCGTCGTCGGCGGTGAGGTCGTCGAGGGAGGTCAGCGCGCCCGTCAGCATCCCGCGCCCGAGCGGTGCGTACGCGACGACGCCGATGCCCAACTCCCGGCAGGTCGCCAGCATGTCGCCCGCCAGCACGTCGCGGGTGAAGAGGGAGTGCTCCAGCTGTACGGCGCTGATGGGGTGGACGGCATGGGCCCGGCGCAGCGTCGCGGGACTCACCTCGCTGAGCCCGAGATGGCGCACCGAACCCTCCGCGACCAGCTCCGCCATGGCGCCGACCGTCTCCTCGATGGGGACGGCCGGGTCGCGCCGGTGCATGTAGTAGAGGTCGATGCGGTCCGTCCCCAGGCGGCGCAGGGAGGCGTGGCACGCCGCGCGCACCCAGGCGGCCGAGGTGTCGACCGCGTTCACCCGCCCCGTCGCCGGATCGTGCCGCAGCCCGAACTTGGTCGCGACGACCAGCCCATCCCGCACGGAGCCCGGCCGGCCGCCCCACCACCGCCCGAGGAACTCCTCGTTGGCGCCCCGCCCGTACGCGTCCGCGGTGTCGAGCAGGGTGACGCCGAGCTCGACCGCCCGGTCGAGGGTGCGGAGCGACTCGGCGTCGTCCGGCACGCCGTACGAGGTGGACATCCCCATGCAGCCGAGCCCGAGCGCGGAGACGACCGGCCCGACGGCACCGAGCCGTCGCTGCTTCACGGCCGCGCGATGACGTCGGTGACGAACGCCCCCCAGGCATCGGCACCGAGCGTGAGCACGGGGCCGTCCGGGTTCTTGGAGTCGCGGACGTGGATGGTGGTGGGGGAGGCGGACACTTCGAGGCAGTTGCCGCCTTCGTCGCCGCTGTAGCTGGACTTGCGCCAGTCGTAGGCGGCTTCGAGGCAGTTGCCGCCTTCGTCGCTGCTGTAGCTGGACTTGAACCAGGCCAGATCGCTCATGCCGCTCCCGCCAGTTGATCGAGCAGGCTGATGCTGTCTTCTGGTGTGAGTGCCTGCGATCGCAGCATCCCATATTTCTGTTGGAGCAGACTGACCTCATCTGGGTCATCCACGAGGAAGCTCACCCGCTGGCCTTCGATGTAAGCGAGTTGACCGTGATCAGGGGTCTCCAGGAGCACGAGAGGCCCGTTGAGTCCCGCGTGCTTCCTGCGGCTCGTGGGCATGACCTGAAGGCCGATGAACGGCAACTCCGCACACTCCCGTAGATGCCTGATCTGCCGTCGCAGCACCTCCGCATCGCCGATCGGCCGGCGCAGGACCACCTCCTCCAGGATGAAGTTCAGGACCGGCGGCGGGTCCCGTTGCAGCAGCTGCTGACGATCGAGTCGCGCGGCGAGGCGTTCGGCGGCGTCGGCCTCCCTTATGGGTGGGAAGAGGCACGAGAAGACGGCATGTGCGTAGTCCGGCGTCTGTAGCAGGCCGGGCACGACGTGGTTCTCGTACGAGAGCAGGGAGAGCGCCTCGGCCTCGTACTCGACGAAGTCCTGCACGAAGGCCGGAAAGCGCTCCTTGTTGGGTACTTTCTCCACCGCAACCGCCAACGCCCCCTTCGTGCCGAGGATTTCGTCGAACGCCTCGGCCAGGTCGATCTTCAGCGCTCTGCGGCCCTGCTCGATCGAGCCGATGGTGTCCTCGTGGACGCCCACCGCCTCGGCCAGTGCCGGTTGTGTCAACCTGGCCGCCTTGCGGAAGTGGCTCAACTGGGCGCCGATCACGTGCCATGACGTGATCCGCTTCGGTTTGTTCGCCTGGTGCATGCCGCTTGCCTTCCCCCTGCCGTGACCGAGTGATGCGGCGCGAAGTCGTACATCGCATCTGTACGACTTCACGCTGTGGTTCAGCGTAATCACGCCCAGTGACAGTGAGGGTATGCAAGAGGAGATTCAGGTGGTGCGGATCCGGACCGCGCGCTATCGGCGGGAGCGCCGTTCCGTGTCGCTGGCCAGGGAGTTCGCGCGTATGGCGCTCGCCGACTGGGACCGGAAGGACAGGGCGGACGACGTCGTGCTCTGCGTGAGCGAACTGGCCACGAACGCGTTGCTGCACGGCGTCCCGCCGGGGCGCGAATACCGGCTGTGGCTGGCGCTGGGGACGGCGGACGACGTGCTGCGGGTCGAGGTGCACGACAGTGGGGGCGGCGAGCCGCGGGTGCCGGAGCGGGGCGGCGCGGGGGACGGCGAGCGCGGGCGCGGGCTGCTGCTGGTGTCCGCGCTCGCGGACGCGTGGGGCGTCGAGGGGCGGGTGCCGGGCAAGGTCGTGTGGTGCGAGTGGTGGCCGGAGGGGGGCGAGGGGCGCGTGTGACGGGAGGCGGGTGGGGTGCCGTTTCCAAAGTCGTCACCCCGATACCTATTGCGCGTCACGGTCGTGCACTACCGTCCCGGTCGCAGCACCTCAATGGGCTGACCGAAAACCATTGGAAGGTCATCGGAAGACCATTGACTGTCGACTGGGAGGTCGGGCGTGGCACCGGAGGTATCTCGTAGGCGGGTACTGGGAGTTGGCGCGGCGGCGGCCGGCGCGGCGGTGGCCGGGTCGCTGCTGCCGCCGTCGCTCCAGCAGGCGCTGGCACAGGACGCGGCCCAGCCCGTGCGGCATCGCGGGGGTGGGCTCCGCGAGATCAAGCACGTCGTCGTCCTGATGCAGGAGAACCGTTCCTTCGACCACTACTTCGGCATGCTGCGCGGGGTCCGCGGCTTCGGCGACCGCAACGCCGTCGAGCTGCCCGGCGGGCGGAGCGTCTTCGAGCAGCCGGGGCCGCTGGGCGTCCGGCACGTGCTGCCCTTCTCGGTGCGCGACGCGGCCGCCGCACAGAAGAAGGACCTCCAGTACATCGGGAACCTGGACCACAGCTGGGAGGGCGGCCACCGGGCCTGGAACGGCGGCTGGATGAACAACTGGATCGCCGCCAAGTCGTCCGCCACGATGGCGCACTACGACCGCCGGGACGTCCCGCTGCACTACGAGCTCGCCGACACCTTCACGGTCTGCGACGCGTACCACTCCTCGATCCACTCCTCCACCAGCCCCAACCGCAACCACCTGGTCAGCGGCTGGACCGGCTTCGAACCGGGCGGCGGCAAGCGCGCGGTGGGCAACGACGCCTACGAGGAGGACAAGCACACCGGCTACACCTGGACGACCTACCCCGAGCGCCTGGAGAAGGCCGGCCACAGCTGGCGGGTCTACCAGGAGTGGGACAACTTCACCGACAACAACCTGGAGTTCTACGCCTCCTTCAAGGAGGTCGCGCACAAGGCCCTGGCCAAGGTGGACGGGGTGCACAACATGACCGCCTACTACGGGAAGCTGGCCGGTGCCGACGCCGCGGAGCGCACCCGGCTGGCGGGCCTCCTGGAGGAGGGCGTCAAGGCGCTGAGCCGGGCCGAGCGCAGCCTGTTCGAGCGGGCGCTGCGGCGCGGTGAGCCGCAGTCCACCGCCGCCGCGTTCGCCGCCGACGTGGCGAGCGGCAAGCTGCCCGAGGTGTCCTACATCGTCCCGTCCGCGGCCGACTCCGAGCACCCCGGCGCGTCCTCGCCCATCGAGAGCGCCACCCTCGTCTACAAGATCCTGGACGCGCTCGGCAGCCACCCGGAGGTCTGGCGGCACACCGCCCTCTTCCTGACGTACGACGAGAACGACGGGTTCTTCGACCACGTGCCGCCGCCGGTGCCGCCGGCCGGGACGGACGGGGAGTTCTGGGAGGGGCAGCCGGTCGGGCTCGGGATGCGGGTGCCGATGCTGGTCATATCGCCCTGGACGGTGGGGGGTTACGCCTGCTCGCAGGTGTTCGACCACACCTCGATCACCCGCTTCCTGGAGCGCTGGACCGGGGTGCGGGAGCCCAACATCAGCGCCTGGCGGCGGACCGTCTGCGGCGACCTGACCGCCGCCTTCGACTTCTCGCGGCCCCGGAAGCAGCCGGCGGTCCACCGGCCCGGCCCGATCCCCCCGTTCAGCGGCCGGTGGAAGCCGAATCCGCCGCTCCACCAGGCGCTGCCCGAGCAGGAGACCGGCACTCGGCCGGCCCGGGCGCTGCCCTACCAGCCGGACGCCGACGGCGGCTTCGACCCGGGCGCCGGCACCTTCCGGCTGGCCGTCCGCAACGGCGGCCCCGCCTCGGCGCACCTGGCGCTCCACCCGTACGCCAAGGAGTTCGACGCGCCCCAGCACCGGGACGTGCGCCGGCCGGCGGAGTGGGCGGTGCCGGTCAAGGGCGGCGCCTACCGCTTCACGCTGACCGGGCCCAACGGCTTCCGGCGGGAGTTCGCCGGCCGCGCCTCGGGCGCCGCCGCGGCCGTCCGGATCAGCACCCGGATCGACGTCGCGCGGCGGGAGCTGCACCTCACCCTCGTCAACCCCGGCACCGCCGACCTGACCGTCACCCTGACCCCGCTCGCCTATGCGCACACCGCGCCCCGGACGCTGACCGTGAAGGCCGGCGGCACCCGCACGGTCGCGCACACCGCGGACGAGGCGCACGGCTGGTACGACCTGGAGTTGAAGATCGCCGAGGACGACTCCTTCCACCGCCGGCTGATGGGGCACGTGGAGAACGGCGAGGAGTCGGTCACCGGCTGAGGCGCGGAGGTCGAAGGGCGGAGGCCGAGCGGCGGGGGAGCGGAGCGCGGGTGCCGGCGAGCGGTGAAGGGCAGGGGGAAAGTCCGTTAAGGGGCTTTTGTCCCGCCCTAACCGCCCGATAAACAGGCCGGGTTGCCTTCTGCGCCCTCTCTGTGGGGAAGTCCACAAAGAGGACAAAGGATCTTTCCGGGCTGGCACCCTGCACTCGGACGCGGGACCGTCGCGCCGCCAAGCGGCGCCGGGTGGCCCCGCGCCGCCCGTCCCGCACACCTCTGTCCGTCCGCGTTCGGCACCCCCCGCTCCCGGGAGCTTTCGGCGCACGACCCGACCCGGGAAGCAGCCTGTGACCGCTCTGGCCCGCTGGTGCCTCAGGCGCCGCCTCGTGGTGATCCTCCTCTGGCTGGCCGCGGTCACCGGGACGGCCGCCGCCGCGGGCCTGGCCGGATCCGCGTACTCCACCGACTACGGGGTCCCCGGCACCGAATCCGGGCGGGCCGGCGCCCTGCTGGCGAAGGCGTTCCCGGACCGCGCCGGGGACACCGACACCATCGTCTGGCACACCGCCACCGGGACCGTCCGCTCCGCCGCGGTCCGCGCGACCATGGCGCACACCCTGGCCCGGGTCGCCGAGCTGCCCGGCGTCGCCGGCGTGCAGAGCCCCTACGGCCCCGGCGGCGGCCGGCAGATCAGCCACGACGGCCACACCGCCTACGCCTCGGTGAGCTTCCGCAGCGCACCCGACGACCTGCCCGCGGCCCAGGCCCGCGCGGTCGTCACCACCGCCCGGGCGGCGGCCGGCAACGGCCTCCAGGTCGAGCTGGGCGGCTCAGGGATCGCCGTCACCCAGGCGCCGCACGAGCGGCTGCCGGAGCTCATCGGGCTGGTCGCGGCGGCCGTGGTCCTCTTCCTCGCCTTCGGGTCGCTCGCCGCGACCCTGCTGCCGATCGTCACCGCGCTGGCCGCGGTCGGCACCGCCGCCGCCGGCATCAGCCTGCTCGGCCACGTCATGACGGTCGCCGACTTCGCCCCGATGCTGGGCACGCTGATTGGCCTCGGCGTGGGCATCGACTACGCGCTCTTCATCGTCACCCGCCACCGCAAGGGACTGCGCGCCGGACTCTCCGTCCAGGAGTCCGCCGAACGCGCCGTGGCGGTATCCGGGCGCGCGGTGGTCTTCGCCGGTGCCACCGTCTGCATCGCCCTGCTCGGCATGCTCACCCTGCGGCTGGGCTTCCTCAACGGGGTCGCGCTGGCCGCCTCGCTCACCGTCGTGCTCACCGTGGCCGCCTCCGTCACCCTGCTGCCCGCACTGCTCGGCGTGATCGGGACCCGGGCGCTGGGCCGGCGCGAGCGCCGCCGGCTGGCCGCCGAGGGGCCGCGGCCCGACCGGCGCACCGGCCCGGCCGCCCGCTGGGCCGGCTTCGTCGCCCGCCACCCCAAGCTCCTCGGCGCCGCCGCGTCCGCCGTGATGCTCACCCTGGCGCTGCCCACCCTCGGTCTCCACCTGGGCACCTCCGACCAGGGCAACGACCCGGCCACCGCCACCACCCGCAAGGCGTACGACCTGCTGGCGGACGGCTTCGGGCCCGGCTTCAACGGGCCGCTGACGCTGGTCGGTTCGCTGGACGGCGCCACCGACCGGCTCGCCTTCGACAAGCTTCCGCACACCCTCCGGGACACCCCCGGCGTCGCGCAGGTCAGCGGCCCGGAGTTCGGCGCCGGCCACGCCACCGGCGTGATCACCGTCGTCCCGGACAGCGCACCGCAGTCCCAGCGGACCTCCGACCTGGTCGACCGGCTGCGCACCGACGTGCTGCCGGCCGCCACCGACGGCACCACGCTCCGGGTGCAGGTCGGCGGGGTCACCGCCGGCTACGACGACTTCGCCGACGTCATCGTCGGCAAACTGCCGCTCTTCCTGGGCGCCGTGATCGGCCTGGGCTCCGTCCTGCTGCTGCTCGCCTTCCGCAGCATCGGCATCCCGCTCAAGGCCGCGCTGATGAACCTCGCGGCCGTCGCCGGGGCCTTCGGGGTGGTCGTCGCGATCTTCCAGTGGGGGTGGGGGAGCGAGGCGCTGGGCCTGGGCAGCGCGGGTCCCGTCGAGCCGTTCCTGCCGGTCATCATGATCTCGGTGCTGTTCGGGCTCTCCATGGACTACCAGGTCTTCCTGGTCAGCCGGATGTACGAGGAGTGGCGGCGGACGGGCGACAACCGGCGGGCGGTACGGGTCGGGCTCGCCGAGACCAGCCGGGTGATCAACTCGGCCGCGGTGATCATGATCGCGGTCTTCGGGGCCTTCGTCCTCAGCGGCGACCGGATCATCGCCATGTTCGGCATCGGCCTCGCCGCGGCCGTCGCCCTGGACGCCTTCGTCCTCCGCACGCTGCTGGTCCCGGCCCTGATGCACCTGCTGGGCGGCGCCAACTGGTGGCTGCCGGCCTGGCTGGACCGCCGGCTGCCGCGCCTGAGCATCGAACCGCCGCCGGAGCCCGCCGCGGCCGCCCCGCCGGCGGACGACCGGCCGCCGGTGGCGGTCTGACGCCCTGGCCCGGGCCGATTCTCATCGGTCTCTCAGACGCGGCACCTACGGTCGCGCCCATGGGAACGACGACCGACAAGCGAACCGACGACGCGACGACCGACCAGCCGACCAAGGGCGCCACGACCGAGGACGCCACGGCCAAGGACGCCACGGCCAAGGACGAGCCGACCAAGGGCGCCACGGCCGAGAAGCGGACCGACGACCCGCCGGCCGAGGGCGGGGCGACCGCCGCCGCGGACGCCGCCACCGACACCACCGACGACGCCTCCGACGCCACTGACGACGCCTCCGACACCGCCGACGAAGCCGACACCCCCGACGAGCCCGCCCCCTCGGCCGCCGCGGGGGCCGGCGCCGTGGTCGCCGCCGGGCTCGGCCTGGCCTCCGTCACCGGCACCTGGCTCGGCACCCTGCTCGCCGAACGGCAGACGGTGCTGGGCCAGATCAAGCTCCAGTCCGGCAAGGTCACCGACCAGATCGGCGCCGTCTACGGCACCCCCTGGCACACCACCGCCCTGGTCAACGGGGTGTTCGCGGTGCTCGCCATGCTCGTCTCCGCGGTGGTGCTGACCGGGCGCCGCCCCACCTGGGTGCGGGCCGTCGCCTGGGGCGGACTGGCACTCGGCCTGCTCGGGCTGCTCATCTCGGCGGGTATGTACCTCGACCTGTTCGCGAGCCTGCCCAGCCTCCCTAAGGCACCCGGCGGCGGCGCCTGAGCCGCGCATAAGGGCAACGGCGGGCGCGCCTAAGGCCCCTGAGGCGGTCCCGGGCATTTCCCGGCCCGCAGCGGACCTCGACGCTGGTTTCTAAGGCCCGGGCCGCCCGCCGCCCCCGGATCACGAGCCCCGTGACCCTCCCAAGATCAGGCAGTCTCCCGATGTGGCGGACCCCCCTCGGCGACGAGAGTAGAGGCCATCGGCACCGGGCAATCGGCTCGGCGCCCCACCGCCTCACCCCAAGGGGAGACACCGTGTACACCTCCGAACTGGAACTCTGGGTCCGCTACGACGAACTGCGCCGCCAGGCCGACCGCAGCCGCCTGGCGCGCCAGGCCGTCGAGGGGGCGAAGGACACCGCCCGCTCCGGGAGCGACGAACCCGAAGGGCGGGTGAGAGCGGCCCGGGCCCGGCGGGGGCGCGTCCGGCGCGCCACCGCCTGACCGCCCCGAGGTCCTGCGGACCAGTGGGAACCGCCATGGGTGTGCCCGATACCACTGCCGGACTGTCGGATCCCTGTGCGATGCTCGGCGGCGTGGAGAGCAGACCCATCAGTCCCGTTTTCGTCGGCCGCGCGGCCGAACTCGCCGAGCTGGGCGACGCGCTGGCGCGGGCCGCGGCGTCCCGCGAGCCCCAGGCCCTGCTGATCGGGGGCGAGGCCGGGGTCGGCAAGACCCGCCTCGTCGAGGAGTTCTGCGAGACGGCCCGCGCCCGCGGCGCACAGGTCGCGCTCGGCGGCTGCATCGAAATCGGCTCCGAGGGGCTGCCGTTCGCCCCCTTCTCCTCGATCCTGCACACCCTCAACGCCCACCTACGGGACGAGCTGGCCGCCGCGGTCAACGGCCAGGAGGACGAACTGGCCCGCATCCTCCCGGAGTTGGGCGAGACCGCGAGGGAGTCCCGGGACAAGGAGACCGGCCGGGCCCGACTCTTCGAACTGACCGCCCGCCTCCTGGAGCGGCTCGCCGCCCACCGCACCCTCGCCATCGTCATCGAGGACCTCCACTGGGCCGACCGCTCCACCCGCGAGCTGCTCGCCTACCTCCTGCGGGCCCTGCACGACGCCCACATCCTCCTGGTCGTCACCTACCGCTCCGACGACATCCATCGCCGCCACCCGCTGCGCCCGTTCCTCGCCGAGATCGACCGGATGCGCACCGTCCGCCGCATCGAGCTGGACCGCTTCAACCGCGACGAGGTCCGTTCCCAGATCGCCGGGATCCGGGGCAGCGAGCCCGCGGAGGACACCGTCGACCGGGTCTTCAAGCGCTCCGAGGGCAACGCCTTCTTCGTCGAGGAGCTGGCCCGCAGCCTCGCCGACGGCTGCGTCTACGGCCTCAGCGACCCCCTGCGCGACCTGCTGCTGGTGCGCGTCGAGGCGCTCCCCGAGGACGCCCAGCGGGTGGTGCGGATCGCCGCCGAGGGCGGCTCCACCGTCGAGCACGAACTCCTCTCCGCCGTCTGCCGGATGCCCGAGGACGACCTCATCGAGGCGCTCCGGGCCGCCGTCGGCAGCAACACCCTCCTGCCCACCCAGGACGGCACCGGCTACCGCTTCCGGCACGCCCTGGTCCGCGAGGCCGTCGTCGACGACCTGCTGCCCGGCGAGCGCACCCGCCTCAACCGCCGCTACGCACAGGCCCTGGAGACCGACCCCTCGCTGGTCCGCTCCGAGGTCTGCGCCACCCGGCTCGCCAGCTACTGGTACAAGGCGCACGACGCCGCCAAGGCGCTGCCCGCCGTGCTCGCCGCCTCCGTCCAGGCCCGCCGCCGGCACGCCTACGCCGAGCAACTCCGGCTGCTGGACCGCGCCCTGGAGCTGTGGGACGACGCGCCGCCCGAGGTGCGCCAGAGCGTGCGCCCGGCCGACTACGCCGAGGCGTACCCGGCCTGCGGCTGCGACGACGACGCCCTCCGGTTCCTGGACCTGCTCGCCGAGATCGCGGTGGCCGCCCGGCTGTCCGGTGACAGCGAGCGGGCCTTCACGATCACCAAACGCGCCCTGCGCGCGCTGCGCACCGAGAGCGACCCTTCCCCGGGCTCTCCCCACGGTTCCGGCAAGGGGGACCCCCTTCGCATGGCCTGGTTCCTGGTGCAGCGCTCCCGCCTCTGCCAGGGCACCGGCCGCGGCGACGGCTGGGAGGACCTGGGCAAGGCCCAGGAGCTGATGCGCGGGCTGCCGCCGTCCTCCGTGCACGCCACCGTCACGGCCGCCGTCGCCAGCTGGCAGATGCTCCACGAACCGGGCCCCGGCACCTTCACCACCGCCGAACGGGCCGTGGAGCTCGCCCGGTTGGTGGGCGACGAGGAGGCCGAGCTGAACTCCCGGGTGACGCTGGCCGGGCTGCGGGTGGACGCCGGCGACGTCGAGGGCGGCCTCGACGAGTTCCGCACCGTCCTCGACCGCGCCGTCGAGCGCGGCTACTTCGCGGTCATCGGCCGCGGCTACGTCAACCTCCCCGGCACCCTTGAAGGCGTCGGCCGGTCCCACGAGTCCGTGGCGGTCACCGAGCGCGGCGTCGAGCTGACCACCCGCTACGGCCTGAAGAACAGCACCAGCTGGGTGCTGAGCAACCGCGCCGAATCGCTCCAGTCGCTGGGCCGCTGGGCGGAGGCCGGCCGGGCCGCCGCCGACGCCCGCCGGTTCGCCATGGACCACCGGGCCATCGCCCTGGCCGCCAGTCGGCTCACCGACCTGGCCCTGGACGAGGGCGACCTCGCCGCCGCCGAGCGCGAACTGGCCGTCGCCCAGGAGCACTACGGCACCCACGACCCCCAGCCGCAGCACGCCCTGCCCATGGCGCGGCACGCCCTGCGGCTCGCCGCCCGACAGGGCCGGATCCTGGACGCCCGCGCCATCCTCGTCCAGGCCGCGCTGGACGCCGGCTTCGCCCCCGGCCTGCACCGCTTCGCCTGGCCCCTGCTGTGGTCGGCCACCGCCGCCGAGTCCGACGCCCGCGGCCTGCCCGCCGCCGGGCCCGACCGGCCCGCGATCCTCGCCCGCATTCGGGACGTCGCCAAGCGGCTGCCCCGGCTCTCCCCGGTGTGGGACGCACACGGCGCGGCGGTCGAGGCCGAACTCCGCCGCGCCGAGGGCCGGGAGTCCCCCGACGCCTGGGCCGAGGCGGTCGCCGCCTTCGAACGGCTGGATCGCCCGCACGAGCTGGCCTGGTGCTGCTGCCGCTGGGCCGAGTCGCTGCTGCACGGCACCGAGCGGGCCACCGTCGGCCTCGACGGCCGGACCCCGCGGGAGGCGGCCGTGCTGCTGCTCGGCCAGGCGCACACCGCCGCCGTGGAGATGGGCGCCCGCCCGCTGATCGGCGAGCTCGAACTCCTCGCCCAGCGCGCCCGGATACCCCTGCCCGGACGGTCGGCCCCCGGTGCGGCCCGCACCGCGCCCGGCTCGCCGCCGCCGGCCGCGCCCGCCGAGTCGCTGGGCCTGACCCCCCGCGAGCGGGACGTGCTCCGCCTCGTCGCCGACGGCCGCAGCAACCGCCAGATCGCCGACGCGCTGTTCATCTCGCCGAAGACCGCCAGCGTGCACGTCTCCAACATCCTCGCCAAGCTGGGCGTCTCGGGCCGCGGCGAGGCCGGCGCGGTCGCCCACCGGCTGCGGCTGTTCGCCGAGCCGGCCCCGGACGAGGAGCCGGCCCCGGTCACGTAGCCGTCGCCGGCGCCCATCGGACGGACGGACCCCGGTTTCCGTCCGCCCGGGGGATCAGCTCACCTCCAGGCGGAGAATCCGGTCGTCCCCCTTGCGGGGCGTGCCCCGGCCGTCCGTATTGCCGGTGACCAGCCACAGCGCCCCGTCACCGGCCGCCACCACGGTCCGCAGCCGCCCGTACCCGCCGGTCAGGAACGCCTGCGGCGCGGCCACCGGCTTCGTCCCGTCCAGGGCGATCCGCCACAGCCGCTGTCCGCGCAGCGACGCCATCCACAGCGAGCCCTTGGCGTACGCCAGCCCGCTGGGCGAGGCGTCCGCGGGCTTCCACACCAGCACCGGATCGGCGTACCCCGGGGGCACCGCACCGCCCGTCCGCTTCCCCTCGACCTGCGGCCAGCCGTAGTTCCGTCCCGGTTCGATCAGATTGAGCTCGTCCCAGGCGTCCTGCCCGAACTCCGAGGCCCACAGCCGCTTGTCGGCGTCCCAGGCGAGCCCCTGGACGTTGCGGTGCCCGTAGTCGTACACCACCGAGTCCGGCTCCGGGTTGCCGTGCGCCGGCTCGCCGTCCGGGGTCATCCGCAGGATCTTCCCGGCCGGGGACTTCTTGTCCTGGGCCAGCGGCTTGTCACCGGTCTCGCCGGTGCCCGCGTACAGCATCCGGTCCGGGCCGAACGCGATCCGCCCGCCGTTGTGGAACCGGCCCTTGGGGATGCCCTTGAAGATGGTGTTGGGCGCGCCCAGCTGGTTGCCCGGTTGGCGCCGCTCGTCGTAGATCATGCGCGCGATGCGGTTGTCGGACGCGGTGGTGAAGTACGCGTACACCTGGTGGTCGGTGCCGAACGACGAGGAGACCGCGAGCCCCAGCAGCCCGCCCTCGCCCCCGGGGGCCACCCCCGGCACCGACCCCAGCTCGGTGACCTTCCCGCCGTGCGCGGCGACCCGGACGATCCGCCCGGTGTCCCGCTCGCCGACCAGCAGGTCCCCGCCGGGCAGCGGCGCCACGCCCCACGGCGACTTCAGCCCGGTGGCCACCGTCCCGGTGACCCGCACGGTGCCCTCGGCGGGCGGCACCACCACGGACGAGGACGGACGCGGCGACGCCGTCCCGGCACGCCCACCGGTCCCGGCGGACCCGCCACCACCCGCGGCCGGCCCCCCACCGGACGAGCACCCCGCCACCAGCAGCAGCGAAGCGGCGGCCAACACGGCGATCCGGGAACGGCGTTGCACGGCAGAAGTCCTCTCGTCGGCGGGCGGCACAAGGACACCACATCCCCCGCACCAACCCCCTCACCCGAGCTTCCACTCAACCGGAATTCCACCCACCGGCGGGAGGTGCCGGGCCCAACAACCGCCGCGCCGCAGGCGCACAGGGCAAACCCCCACGGCGGGAACGCCGACAACGGAGAGAGCCGGCCGCAGGCTCAACGCCTCAATACCAGGACTCCCGCGCCGGCGGCAGCGACGCGATCTCCCGCAGGTCCTCGGGGGCCAGCACCAGCTCCGCCGCCTTGGCGTTCTGCGCCGCCCAGCGCTCCTTCTTCGTGCCGGGAACCGGGACCACATGACGCCCCTGCGCCAGCACCCAGGCCAGCGCGACCTGACCGGGGGTGGCCCCGTACCGGGCGCCGACCCGACGCAGCCCGGCCACCACCGGCTGGTTGGCGGCCATCATCTCCGCGGTGAACCGCGGGTGCCGGGCCCGTATGTCCTCCGGTTCGAAGCCCTGCCCAGGGGTGAGGGTGCCGGTCAGGAAGCCGTTGCCCAGCGGCATCGCCGCCAGGAACCCCACTCCGCGCGACTCGCACCACGGCAGCAGCTCCGCCAGCGCCGCCGGCGACCACACCGACAGCTCCGCCTGCACGCTGCTCACCGGGAACACCTGCTGGACGCGCTCCAGTTGACGCAGCGTCCCGGCGTGCAGCCCCCCACCGGGCGGCCCGCCCCGTCCGCCCGGCGCCGCCCGGCCCGTCCGCAGGGTGCGCGGCGTCCGCGCCGCGCGCGCCCCCACCGCGCAGAGCCCCAGCGACCGCACCTTCCCCGCGGCCACCAGCTCCGCCATCGCCCCCCAGGTCTCCTCGATGGGCACCTCGGGGTCCGCGCGGTGCAGTTGGTAGAGGTCGATGTGGTCGGTCTGCAGTCGCCGCAGCGAGGCGTCGCAGGCGCGCTTGATGTAGCCGGGCCGCCCGTTGGCGACGATGTGCTGGTCGCCGGCGAGCAGCCCGCACTTGGTCGAGACGAAGGCGTCCCGGCGCCGCTCCTTGAGCACCCGTCCGACCAACAGCTCGTTGGTGAACGGGCCGTACATGTCCGCGGTGTCCAACAGGCTGCACCCCCGGTCGAGCGCGGCGTGCAGCGCCCGCAGCGACCCCTCCCCGCTGCGCTGCGACTCGCTGTACCCCCAGCTCATCGGCATGCAGCCGAGGCCGATCGCGCCCACCTCCAGGGCCGCCGCGCCGATTGTCCTGCGCTCCACCTGGTCGTGCCTCCGTCCCCTCGCCCCCCGATCAAGGGCCAGACCAAACTAACGTCTGAACCAAACGTCTCTTCGCATAGCCTCGGGCCATGGCAACCGCAGACCCGCACCCGACCCCCGGCGACGTGTGGCTCCCGATCCCGCCCGGTGAGATCGACGGCCTTCCCGACGGCCTCAACTACGTCCACTGGGACGCCGGTCCCGACTATCCGGCCGATCCCGCCCGGTGCGTCTTCTACGTCGTCCCGTACATGAAGGCCGTCGACGTCTGTCTGCGCCCGCTGACGCGGATGCGCCGGGTGCGCGTGGTGCAGACCCTCACGGCCGGGACCGAACACATGCTCCCCGGGCTGGACCACATGCCGCCCGGTGCGCGGTTGTGCAACGCCCGGGGGCTGCACGACGCCAGCACCGCCGAGTTGGCGCTCACCCTGACGCTGGCGTCGCTGCGCGGCGTGCCGGATTTCGTCCGGGCACAGGACGCGGGCGAGTGGCGGCCGGACTACCGTCCGGCACTTGCCGACAAGTCGGTCCTCATTGTGGGCTATGGTTCGATCGGCAGTGCCATCGAGGACCGGCTCACGCCTTTCGAATGCGCGCGGGTCATGCGCATCGCGCGCACCGCCCGTGACACTGTGCGCGGTCCGGTGCATCCACTCTCCGAGTTGACCGCCCTCTTGCCCACCGCGGACGTCGTCATCCTCGCCACTCCGCTCACCGCGCAGACGCGTGGCCTGGTCGGACGCGATTTCCTGGCCCGGATGAAGGACGGCGCACTCCTGGTGAACGTCGCCCGGGGGGCGATCGTCGACACCGCCGCGCTGCTCTCCGAAGTCGAGTCGGGACGGCTCCGCGCGGCCCTCGACGTCACCGATCCGGAACCCCTGCCCGCCGACCATCCGCTGTGGCACGCTCCCGGCGTGCTCGTCACTCCACACGTCGGCGGCCCCAGCTCTGCCTTCCTGCCCCGTGCGAAGCGGCTACTGCGCGGTCAATTGACGCTTTTCGCGGCCGGCGAGCCCGTCCGGTACGTCGTCGCCACGGCACCGGAATCCGCAGTAGATCGCTCTACGAGGCCGTAGGGCTGCTCTCCGTGTCTATAAATCCCTAGGTGGTCACGCTCTGTAGAGGCACTATGTCCCTGAGTGACGGATCTGGTGTATCGTCCCGAGCGGGGATGCGCCGGGATCGTCACGGCGCGATACGAAAGATCCGGAACCGAGGGGGGCGACGGGCGATGTACTGCCGATGGATGATCCGCGAGACACGCGATCCACGAGCGCCCGCAGCAAGGCCGACGGGACCCCGGACGCACCGCTCCCGACGCGGCCCGGCCCGGAAGATCGGGAGAGCACGGTGAGCGCCCCGGGGGCGATGCTCTCCAGGTCGCCCGTGCAGACCGGCGGTGCGCCGAACCCGGCGCCCCAGGTCGCGCTGGCCGTCGTCTGCGGCGGCTACGCGGTCGGCTCCGCGGTGGGCTGGGGATCACCGCGGATCGCCGCGATCATGGGGGACTTCGGGCTCAGCTTCGCCGCCCTCGTCGCCGCCGTCTCCTGCGGTCTGTACGCCCGCAGGTACTCCACGCCCTTCCGCCCGGCCTGGGTCCTGTTCGCCATCTCGTCCGGGATGGCCGGCCTCGGCAACGGCGTCTGGGGCTGGTACGAGGTCTTCCAGGGGGCCGCCGTCCCCAGCCCCTCGCTGGCCGACTTCTGCTTCCTGCTGTTCGCGCCGCCGGCCATCGTCGGCCTGCTGGTGCTCGCCAAGCGGCCGGTGACCAAGGCGGGTTGGGTCTGCCTCGGGCTCGACGCCTGGCTGATCGCCGGCTCGCTGCTCACCCTCTCCTGGAGCCTCGCGCTCGCGCACACCGCGCACTTCCAGGGCCGCACGGTCGCCCAGAGCGCCCTCTCGCTGGCCTATCCGCTGCTGGACATCGTGCTCGTCAGCATGGTCCTGGCACTGCACTTCCGGCGCTCCTCGGTGCACCGCTCGGCGATCAACACCGCCATCGCCGCGCTGGCGCTGACGGTGCTGTGCGACGCGCTGTTCAGCTCCCCGCTGCTGCACGACCACTACCGCTCCGGCCAGATCCTGGACGCCGGCTGGTTCGCCGGCTCGATGCTCTTCGCCTACGCCCCGTGGGTGGGCCGCCGCTCCGGCGCGGAGAGCGAGGTCCCGGACCCCCGGCAGACGCCCCGCCGTCCGCAGCCGTCCGGCAGCCGCCCGATCGCGGGCTCACTGAACCTCTTTCATCCTGAGTAGTCGCAGGTCAGGAGCGTGTGAACGGCCTGGACGATGCGGCTGATGCGGTTGGTTGAGCATCGTGCCTGGCGGAGGGTCCGCCATTGCTTGAGTTGGGCGAAGGCGCGTTCGCCTGGTGCTCGGAGGCGGGCGTGGTCGCGGTTGAACAGTTGGTAGTGGTCGGGTTGTTCGCGGTGGTTTTTGTAGGGGGTGCGGACGGTTGCGCCGGCGCCTTGGTAGGCGCGGTCGGCCAGGACGAGGATCTGCCTGGTGAGGCAGGCCTGGACGATGCCGTGAGCCCGTGCCGCGGTCAGGTCGTGGGTGCGTCCGGGCAACGCGCGGGAGAACCACAGTGGAGTGCCGTCTGGGGACGCGATGACCTGCACGTTCATTCCGTGCCGCTTGTGTTTTTGGCTGTAGTACGGCTCGTCTGCGGCGATGCGGTCGGTGGGGATCAGTGTCCCGTCAACGACGACGAAGTCGCCCTCACCCAGGCCCACCAGGGCCTCGCGCAGGCCGGGTGCCCACGAGGCGAGGATCATCAAGGTCTCGTCCACGTACCGCCAAGCCGTCGCCTCCGATACCCCGAAACCGGCTCCGACCTGCGCGAACGTCTCGTTCTTCCGAAGGTGCGCCAACACCAGTAGGGCCTGCTTGAAGCAACCGAGCCGTCGCCAGGGCGAGTTCAGCTCCTGCCGGCGGGCATGGATCAGCCAGGAAACGTGCTCAACGAGTTCGTGCGGGACGTCGAGCATGGAAGAATACGGAACCAACAGGGCTCCTCGGACGCTGCGTGATGAGTGATGTCACCACAGCAACGACCAGGGGCCCTGTCTTGTCACCAACTCCCCTCTGACCAGGCATTTCACCCTCGCAGAGGCAGGATGAAAGAGGTTCAGTAACCCCAACCACTCTGGTTACACCGCTCGTTTGACAGACCCTCCCGACGATCATGAACGCTGAGAAAACCTCAGTGAACCTCTTTCATCCTGAATAGCTGCAGGTGAGAAGGGTGTGGATGGCCTGTACGGTGCGGCTGATGCGGTTGGTGGAGCATCGGGCCCGGCGGAGGATCCGCCAGGACTTCAGCCGGGCGAAGGCCCGTTCGCCCGGCGCTCGGAGTCGCGTGTGGACGCGGTTGAACTGCTGGTAGTGCTCGGGGAGTTCGCGGTGTCTGTAGTACGGAGTGCGCACGGTGGCGCCGGCCCCCTGGTAGGCCCGGTCGGCCAGGACCAGGACTTCCCTGGTCAGGCAGGCCTGGACGATGCCGTGGGCCCGGGCAGCGGTCAGATCGTGCGCCCGCCCCGGCAGCGCGCGGGAAAACCACAGCGGGGTCCCGTCCGGTGCCGCGACGACCTGGACATTCATGCCGTGCCGCTTGTGTTTCTGGGAGTAGTATGGCTCGTCCGCCTTGATGCGGTCGGTGGGGATGAGCGTGCCGTCAACGATGACGAAGTCGCCCTCACCCAGCCCGACCAGGGCCTCGCGCAGGCCTGGGGCCCAGGCAGCGAGGATCTCGAGGGTTTCGTCGACGTATCGCCAGGCCGTGGACTCCGAGACTCCAAAACCTGCTCCGACCTGGGCGAACGTCTCGTTCTTCCGGAGATGCACCAGCACCAGCAGGGCCTGCTTGAAGCACCCCAGCCTCCGCCAGGGCGACTTCAGCTCGCGCCGACGGGCGTGGATCAGCCACGAGACGTGCTCAACGAGCTCGTACGGGACATCGAGCATGGCAGGATACGGAACCAACAGAGCCCCTTGGCGCCGGTGTCGAGTGAGATCAACACCCCAACGACAAGGGGCTCTGCCATGTCACCCACCACCCCGCTGACCAGGCCACTTCACCCCCACGGAACAGGATGAAAGAGGTTCACTGGCCGCCCTGACCCCGTATCTGGCCGCCGCCGTCTGCACCTTGGGCATCCTCACCAACGTCCTGGACGGGCGGCGCATCGACCGCGTGGTGCTCTTCACCGGCTGCACGGTCGTGCTGGCCCTCGTCGTCCGGCAGGGCATCATGCTGCTCGACAACATCACCCTCACCCAGGAACTGGCGCAGAAGGAGAACCACTTCCGCTCCCTGGTGCAGGGCTCCAGCGACGTCATCATGATCGCCGCGCCCACCGGCGTGCTGCGGTACGTCAGCCCCGCCGCCGCCGGGGTCTACGGCCGCGACGCCGAGGAACTGGTCGGCGCCGAACTCGCCTCGCTGATCCACCCCGAGGACCTGGGCCGGGTGGTCCACGAGGTCCGCCGGTTCCTCGCCGCCTCGCCCGAGGCCGAGCCGACCACCCGGATCGAGTGCCGCTTCCGGGCCGGCGGGAAGCGGGCCGGCGGTGGGGGCACCTCCCACGCGAGCGGAGCCGAGAGTGGGGGAGGCTGGCTGAACGTCGAGTCCACGGTCAACCGCCACCACGGCGGCCTGATCTTCAACTCCCGCGACGTCACCGAGCGCGTCCGACTCCAGGCCCAGCTCCAGCACAACGCCTCGCACGACGCGCTCACCGACCTGCCCAACCGCGCGCTGTTCACCGAGCGGGTCACCAAGGCCGTCACCGGCCGCCGGGCCAGCGACCACGACACCGCCGTGCTCTACATCGACCTCGACGGCTTCAAGCAGGTCAACGACACCATCGGCCACCAGGCGGGCGACGAGCTGCTGATCCAGGCGGCCCGCCGGCTCGCGGAATCGGTGCGGGCCGGCGACATAGCGGCCCGCCTCGGCGGCGACGAGTTCGCCGCGCTCATCACCGGCGACGGCACCCGCGACCGCGCGGCCCGGGAGTTCCGCATCCTGGAGATCGCCGACCGGCTCCGGCTCCGACTCTCCGAGCCCTACCGCATCGACGGCCGGGACGTCCGGGTCGCGGCCAGCATCGGCGTGGCCTTCGCCGAAGGGGGCGTCAGCCCGGCGGGCCTGCTGCGCAACGCCGACCTGGCGATGTACCGCGCCAAGCAGGCCGGCAAGGGCCGGGTCGAGCTCTACGCCCCGCAGATGCAGGACGAGGTCGCGCACCGCGCCGAACTCGCCAGCAAGCTCCGCACCGCCCTCCAGGACGGCGAGTTCGCGCTGCTGAACCAGCCGGTGGTCGAGCTGGCCAGCGGCCGGATCACCGCGGTCGCCGCGCACGCCCGCTGGCGGTCCGCCGAGGGCATCCTCTTCACCCCGGCCGAGTTCCTCCGGGTCGGCGACCGCGGGCGGCTCACCGACGAGGGCGGCGAGCGCGCCGCCGAACTCGGCCGCTGGCAGCTGGAGGAGGCCGTCGAGCAGGCCGCCGCCCGGCACCGCGCCGGTCACCAGGTCCCGGTCGCCGTCCGGCTCTCCGCCCGGCGCCTGCTGGACCGCGCGCTGACCCCCAAGGCCATCGAGGCGCTGCTCGCCCGGCACGGCCTGCCGACGGGCGCGCTCGTCCTGGAACTGTCCGAAAGCGACCCCCGGATCCCGCTCGACGACCTGGAGCGCCGGCTGGTCGCGCTGCGCCGGCTCGGCGTGCGGACCGCGCTGGACGGCTTCGGCAGCGGGTACGCCGCGATGAACGCGCTGCGCCGGCTCCCCATCGACGTCCTGCGGCTGGACCGCGGGCTGATCGACGGGGTGGTGGAGTCCCCCCGACTGCACAAGATCACCGCCGGGCTGCTGCGGATCGCCTCCGACCTCGGCATGCAGTCGGTCGCGGAGGGCGTGGATCTACCCGAACAGGTGTTGGCGCTGCGCTCGATGGGGTGCACCCACGGCATGGGGCTGGCCTTCTCCGGTCCGCTGGACGAGCATCGGCTGCGTCGCGCACTGACCCGTGGCAGCTACCCGGTGCCGGACCTGACCGGCCCGGGGCGGGCGGTGGTCCTCAGCGGCAGCCGTCCCGTCCGGCACGGTGCGGCGGCCGGAGAGGCGGAGACATCCCCCGTTGCGCCCAAATAGTGAGACCTCCGTCCCACCCACTTGACACTCGGTGCACGGGAGGGGGAGGGTCAGTGCCATGCGCACCCGAATTCTCGTACTTGGAAAGCGCGTCGGCTGAAGCTGGGACCCTGACGAACCCAGCTGACCACACCGACGCGCTCCCCTCGCTTGCCTCACGGCACGAGGGGTTTTTTGTTGCATCGCAACCTCACAAATCCCGCCAAAACCCTCAGCTTCGAGAAGAGACGCAGATGACCGAGCAGGCCACCGGGGCCCACCATCCGCAGCCGCGGGCCCGTAACTCCGGCGGATCGCACCAGCCCGCGACCGTCGAGCACGTCACGGGCGCGCAGTCCCTCATCCGTTCGCTGGAGGAGGTCGGGGCCGACACCGTGTTCGGCATCCCCGGCGGTGCGATCCTCCCGGCGTACGACCCGATGATGGACTCCTCGAAGGTCCGGCACGTGCTGGTGCGGCACGAGCAGGGCGCGGGACACGCCGCCACCGGATACGCCCAGGCCACCGGCAAGGTCGGGGTCTGCATGGCGACGTCCGGGCCGGGCGCCACCAACCTCGTCACCCCGATCGCCGACGCGCACATGGACTCCGTGCCGCTGGTCGCGATCACCGGTCAGGTCTCGTCCAAGTCGATCGGCACGGACGCCTTCCAGGAGGCGGACATCTGCGGCATCACCATGCCGATCACCAAGCACAACTGGCTGGTCACCGACCCGGCCGACATCCCCAAGACGATCGCCGAGGCGTTCCACGTCGCCTCCACCGGCCGCCCCGGCCCGGTCCTGGTCGACATCGCCAAAGACGCCCTCCAGGCACAGACCACCTTCGTGTGGCCGCCGCAGACCGACCTGCCGGGCTATCGCCCCGTCACCAAGCCGCACGCCAAGCAGATCCGCGAGGCCGCCCGGCTGATCGCCGAGTCCAAGCGCCCGGTGCTCTACGTCGGCGGCGGCGTCCTGAAGGCCGGCGCCACCGCCGAGCTGAAGGTGCTCGCCGAGCTGACCGGCGCCCCGGTCACCACCACCCTGATGGCGCTGGGCGCCTTCCCCGACAGCCACCCGCAGCACCTCGGCATGCCGGGCATGCACGGCTCGGTCACCGCGGTCGCCGCGCTGCAGAAGGCCGACCTGCTGATCACCCTCGGCGCCCGCTTCGACGACCGGGTCACCGGCAAGCTGGACTCCTTCGCCCCGTACGCCAAGGTCGTGCACGCGGACATCGACCCGGCGGAGATCGGCAAGAACCGCGCCGCGGACGTGCCGATCGTCGGGGACGCCCGCGAGGTCATCGCCGACCTGATCGTCGCGGTCCAGGCCGAGCACGAGGCCGGCCACACGGGCGACTACGGCGCCTGGTGGAAGGACCTCAACCGCTGGCGCGAGACCTACCCGCTGGGCTACGACCTGCCGGACGACGGCAGCCTCTCCCCGCAGCAGGTCATCGAGCGGATCGGCAAGCTCGCCCCGGCCGACACGATCTTCGCCGCGGGCGTCGGCCAGCACCAGATGTGGGCCGCCCACTTCATCCACTACGAGCGGCCCGCCACCTGGCTGAACTCCGGCGGCGCCGGCACCATGGGCTACGCGGTGCCCGCCGCGATGGGCGCCAAGGCCGGCAAGCCGGACCGCACGGTCTGGGCGATCGACGGCGACGGCTGCTTCCAGATGACCAATCAGGAACTGGTCACCTGCGCGCTGAACAACATCCCGATCAAGGTCGCGATCATCAACAACGGCGCGCTGGGCATGGTCCGCCAGTGGCAGACCCTCTTCTACAACCAGCGCTACTCCAACACCGTGCTGCACAGCGGCCCCGAGGACATCAACCCGCAGGCCAAGGGCACCCGCGTGCCGGACTTCGTCAAGCTGGCCGAGGCGATGGGCTGCGCCGCACTGCGCTGCGAGGACCCGGCCGAGCTGGACAAGGTCATCGAAGAGGCCAACGCCATCAACGACCGCCCGGTGGTGGTCGACTTCATCGTCCACGAGGATGCCCAGGTGTGGCCGATGGTCGCCGCCGGCACCTCCAACGACGAGGTCATGGCCGCCCGGGGCGTGCGTCCCGACTTCGGCGACAACGAAGACGACTGACCCAGGACGTCACGGACGCACGGAAGAAGAGAGAAGACGACATGTCCAAGCACACGCTCTCCGTCCTGGTGGAGAACACCCCCGGCATCCTCGCCCGGATCGCCGCGCTGTTCTCCCGCCGCGGCTTCAACATCGACTCGCTGGCGGTGGGGGTCACCGAGCACCCCGACATCTCCCGCATCACCATCGTGGTCAGCGTCGAGAAGCTGCCGCTGGAGCAGGTCACCAAACAGCTCAACAAGCTCGTCAACGTCCTGAAGATCGTCGAGCTGGAGCCGGGCTCGGCCATCCAGCGCGAACTGGTCCTGGCGAAGGTCCGCGCCGACAACGAGACCCGCTCCCAGATCGTCGAGATCGTCCAGCTCTTCCGCGCCAAGACCGTGGACGTCTCGCCGGACGCCGTGACGATCGAGGCCACCGGGTCCAGCGACAAGCTGGAGGCGATGCTCCGGATGCTGGAGCCCTTCGGCATCAAGGAACTGGTGCAGTCCGGCACCATCGCGATAGGCCGTGGCGCCCGGTCCATCACCGACCGCTCGCTGCGCGCGCTGGACCGTACGGCCTGATTCCGGCGGTCCGTTCGGACCGTATGCCGAGACCCCCCGACTTTTCCCTCCTCGCCCGACGTACTGTGTGGGCACCCCGCTAGATCCAAGGAGAAAACCGAAGTGGCTGCCGAGCTGTTCTACGACGACGACGCCGACCTGTCCATCATCCAGAACCGCAAGGTCGCGGTCATCGGTTACGGGAGCCAGGGGCACGCCCACGCGCTGTCCCTGCGCGACTCGGGCGTCGACGTGCGCGTCGGTCTGCACGAGGGTTCCAAGTCGAAGGCCAAGGCCGAGGAGCAGGGCCTGCGCGTGGTGACGCCGGCCGAGGCGGCGGCCGAGGCGGACGTCATCATGATCCTGGTCCCGGACCCGATCCAGGCCAAGGTCTACGAGGAGTCCATCAAGGAGCACCTCAAGGACGGCGACGCGCTGTTCTTCGGGCACGGCCTGAACATCCGCTACGGCTTCATCAAGGCCCCGGCCGGCGTGGACGTCTGCATGGTCGCCCCCAAGGGCCCCGGCCACCTGGTCCGCCGCCAGTACGAGGAGGGCCGCGGCGTGCCGTGCATCGCGGCCGTCGAGCAGGACGCCTCCGGCAAGGCGTTCGACCTGGCGCTCTCCTACGCCAAGGGCATCGGCGGCACCCGCGCCGGCGTCATCAAGACCACCTTCACCGAGGAGACCGAGACCGACCTGTTCGGTGAGCAGGCGGTGCTCTGCGGCGGTGCCTCGGCGCTGGTCAAGGCGGGCTTCGAGACCCTGGTCGAGGCGGGCTACCAGCCCGAGATCGCCTACTTCGAGTGCCTCCACGAGCTGAAGCTGATCGTGGACCTCATGTACGAGGGCGGTCTGGAGAAGATGCGCTGGTCGGTCTCCGAGACCGCCGAGTGGGGCGACTACGTCACCGGCCCGCGGATCATCACCGACGCCACCAAGGCCGAGATGAAGAAGGTGCTCACCGAGATCCAGGACGGCACCTTCGCCAACAACTGGATGGCGGAGTACAACGCCGGCCTGCCGAAGTACAACGAGTACAAGAAGGCCGACGAGAACCACCTGCTGGAGACCACCGGCAAGAAGCTGCGCAAGCTGATGAGCTGGGTGGACGACGAGGCGTAAGCCGTGGGACGAGGGGGTCGCGACACTGCTCGCGGCCCCCTCGTCCATATGTCGCCGCACCACCTTGTCCACCGCGTAGAACCACGCATGAGTGATCCTTACGCTTCGGCACAGACCGTGCCGTGCCCCGCCACTACACTGCTCGACACAAGCGCGTCAGGCTCACAGCGTCGTGCGTCTTCCACGCGGCATTCCCCCTACCGCCTTCGGCCGTCGGGACGGCCGTCGTCCCCCACTGCCCCAAGGGCATGGGCGGTACCTCCAGCGGACCAGATGAGGACTGAAGACCACGTGAGCACTGCCAACCCGGGTAAACCCGTTGTACTGATCGCCGAGGAGCTCTCGCCGGCCACCGTCGACGCCCTCGGCCCGGATTTCGAGATCCGGCACTGCAACGGCGCCGATCGCGCCGAACTGCTTCCCGCCATCGTCGACGTCGATGCCATCCTCGTGCGCAGCGCGACGAAGGTCGACGGCGAGGCGATCGCCGCCGCCAAGAAGCTGAAGGTCATCGCCCGGGCCGGCGTGGGCCTGGACAACGTCGACGTCTCCGCCGCCACCAAGGCCGGCGTGATGGTCGTGAACGCCCCGACCTCCAACATCGTCACCGCCGCCGAGCTGGCCTGCGGTCTGCTGGTCGCCACCGCGCGCAACATCCCGCAGGCCAACACCGCGCTGAAGAACGGCGAGTGGAAGCGCAGCAAGTACACCGGCGTCGAGCTCAGCGAGAAGACCCTCGGCGTGGTCGGCCTCGGCCGGATCGGCGTGCTGGTCGCCCAGCGGATGTCCGCGTTCGGCATGAAGGTCGTGGCCTACGACCCCTACGTCCAGCCGGCCCGCGCCGCGCAGATGGGCGTCAAGCTGCTGACCCTGGACGAGCTGCTGGAGGTCTCGGACTTCATCACCGTCCACCTCCCCAAGACCCCCGAGACCATCGGCCTGATCGGCGACGAGGCGCTGCACAAGGTCAAGCCGAGCGTCCGGATCGTCAACGCCGCCCGCGGTGGCATCGTCGACGAGGAGGCGCTGGCCACCGCGCTCAAGGAGGGCCGGGTGGCCGGCGCGGGCCTCGACGTGTACGCCGTCGAGCCCTGCACCGACTCGCCGCTGTTCGCGTTCGACCAGGTCGTGTGCACCCCGCACCTGGGCGCCTCGACGGGCGAGGCGCAGGAGAAGGCCGGTATCGCGGTCGCCAAGTCGGTGCGGCTGGCGCTCGCCGGCGAGCTGGTCCCGGACGCGGTCAACGTCCAGGGCGGCGTGATCGCCGAGGACGTCAAGCCCGGCCTGCCGCTGGCCGAGCGGCTGGGCCGGATCTTCACCGCGCTGGCCGGCGAGGTCGCCATGCGCCTCGACGTCGAGGTGTACGGCGAGATCACCCAGCACGACGTGAAGGTGCTCGAACTCTCCGCGCTCAAGGGCGTGTTCGAGGACGTCGTCGCGGAGACGGTGTCCTACGTCAACGCCCCGCTCTTCGCGCAGGAGCGCGGCGTCGAGGTGCGGCTGACCACCAGCAGCGAGTCGCCCGAGCACCGCAACGTGGTCACCGTGCGCGGCACCCTCGCCAGTGGCGAGGAGGTGTCGATCTCCGGCACGCTCGCCGGCCACAAGAACGTCCAGAAGGTCGTCGCGGTCGGTGACCACTCCATCGACCTGGCGCTCGCCGACCACATGGCGTTCCTGCGCTACACCGACCGCCCCGGCGTCGTCGGCACCGTCGGCCGGATCCTGGGCGAGGCGGGCATCAACATCGGCGGCATGCAGGTCGCCCGTGCCGACGTCGGCGGTGAGGCGCTGGTCGTGCTGACGGTCGACGACACCATTCCGGCGAACGTGCTGTCGGAGATCTCCGAGGAGATCGGCGCGACCTCGGTGCGCGCGGTGAACCTCACCCACTGAGCCTTGGGCTCTCGTGGTTCCACGGGCCCGGTCCCCGCTTCGGCGGGGTCCGGGCCCGTGGCCGTCGGGGCGGTGTACGGGGCGCGTGCAGGGTGCGGCACCGGTGTCCGCGAGGGCCGACGACGCGTACGGCGATTCACTCGAATGGGTTAGGGGTGGCCCGCCGGGGCCCGGTGCCGGCGGGGCCGCCGAGTCGCTGGGTCGGCGTGACCGGCGCGCAATGGGAACTGTGCGCGCAGGCAGCCGGTGCGCACGGAAGGAGGCGGGACGCCATGAACGCACCCGTGGGGGACACCCCGCAGAGCCTGACCGGACTGCACGTGGTGGACGCGGAGGGCGCCAAGCTCGGCCTCGTCCAGCAGGTGTACCGGGACGACGCGACCGACGAGCCCGAGTGGATCACCGTGCGGACCGGGCTGTTCGGGCTGAAGGAGACCTTCGTGCCGCTGGCCGGGGCCCGGCGGGTCGGCGACGAACTGCACCTGCCGCACACCAAGCACACGATCAAGGAGACGCCGCGGATCGACGCCCACGGCCATCTCGACCCGTCCGAGGAGGACCGGCTCTACCGCCACTACGGACTGATCGGCCCGGGGCCGAGCCGGGGCACCGGGACGACGGGCACGCCGGGGACCGGTGACACGGGCGGTACATCCGTGTAAGACGCTTGTCCGGTACAGGGGCTGGTCGCGATCTTCGAGGGGGTGTCGGACACCGAGGTCGATGCCACGGCCGCCCGGATCGTCGGCTCCTTCTACCAGGCGCTGCTCACCGGCCTGATGGTGCAGTCGCTGGTCCGGCCGGACGCGATGCCCACCGGCGCCGACCTGGCGGAGGCGGTGCGCCGGGTGACCGAGGGCGAGGTGCTCGGCCCGTACGGACAAGAGCGCGGCGCGGCGGCGCGGGACGAGGACGGGGCGTAGCCCCGGCCCGCGCCGGCCGGCTCACTTCCCGGGGCGGGTCAGCAGCAGCTCGGTGTTGTGGTCGGCGGGGGTGCCGATCTTGGCGTCCGGCGTGGCGTACGGGTCGTTGTACGACAGCTCGCGGTAGAGGGCGGCGAGCCCGGCGTCGGAGGTGTCGGTGATGTCGGCGACGTACGGCGCGGCGGACTCGATCAGGGTGGTGAACAGGGACAGCGTGCCGTCGCCGTTGTCGGCCAGCTCGATGATCCGGGCGTGCTGCGGGAAGTCGACGTGGGAGGCGGTGTTGATCTCCCAGAAGGCGCGCTCGGGCACCGCGTGGCCGTGCGGGGTGATGCGGTTCTCGTGGGTGTGGCCGTTCACCCAGGCGACCACGTTCGGGTAGCGCTGGAGCAGGTCGACCAGGGCCTTGCCGTCGTGCCGGGCCTCGAAGGGCCGGTAGGGGTCGGGCAGCAGATTGCCCATGCTGGCGCTGGTGTGGTGGCTGAACAGGACGATCAGACAGTCGCCGCCGCTGCCGCGCACCGTGCGGCCGTCGGTGTCGTACCAGCGGCTGCTGTGCGACTGCAGGACCGACTCCAGCCAGTGCAGCTGGGCGGTGCCCAGCGAACCGTCCGCCCAGCCCGCGCGGTTGGTGGTGTCCAGGCTGACACCCAGGACGCCCTCGGCGAGCGGGAAGGTGTAGTACAGCCGGCCGCTCTCCGCCGCGTCGGAGGTGAAGCCGTGGCCGACCGGGCCCGCGCCGGTGTAGGCCGGGTCCAGATGGGCCTTGGCGAACTCGGTCGGGGTGAACGGGTGGCGCCGCTCGTCCGGGGTGATCCTGCGGATCGCACCGCCGCCGGACAGCAGCGAACCGAGCAGCGTCGCGGCCTGCGCCGGGTCGTGCTTGAGGGCGTCCGAGAGCCGGGCCGCGGTGGCGTCGTCGCACCCCTCCAGCTTGCGGTCGCCGGTGTACAGCGAGCCCAGCAGGCCGAGGTCGGGCAGGGTGCCCTCGATGCTGTCGTCGTGGTTGCCGACCGTGGTGTACCAGGGGACGGACAGGCCGGGCGCGCTGAACGGGCGGGCCGCGCCGGACAGGAAGCCCGGTATCTGCGGCAGCCCCTTGGCCTTGTAGGCGTCCTGGAGCGTGGACTCGGGGTTCCAGTACGCCGCGTTGTCGGAGTTCTGCACGCCTTCGTAGCGCCGCGGGTCGCCGCTGCTGGGGGTGATCCGGCCGCCGCTCATCACCGTCAGATACCAGTCGAGCTCGATCCGCTCGTGGTTGTCGGTGTTGTCGCCGGTGGCCATCACCGAGCCGAACGGCAGCCCGGTGTACGGGCCTTGGCGCACCGCGTTGACCCGCTCGACCAGCGAGGAGGCGCCGCGCACGGTCAGCGCCTCCTGCGGGCGGTGCGCGCTGTCGTTGAACCGGGCCAGATACTCGAACCGGACCGGCGACTCGACGTCCGCCAGGTGCAGGTCGGTGAACTGCACGAAGGAGGCGAGCCCGGTCCGGCGGTCGTCCCGCCCCGCGCCCGCGCCGGCCAGGTCGCCGCGCACCACCAGCGGCCAGCCCGGACCGGCCACCAGCCTCTTGTACGCCCCGGTGCCGACCGGGCGGGCGGCCTGCTCCAGCGTGGTGCCCCGGGTCCGCACGGCCCGCGCCGCGGTGACCGCCAGCGCCCGGTCGTAGGAGGCCGCGGACCACAGCGCGGCACCCGCCGCCACGGCGGACATTCTCGACACGAATTGTCGGCGGTTCATCCCGTGCATCAAATCCCCCTGGGGCAGCGGTACATGGCGGCAGGCAGGGGTGCCCCGAGAACCCGTCCGGCAGTCGGGCACCCTCGGACGGCGCACACGCTACTTGTCGGTAGCGGTCGTTAACAGGCCCTGTGGACAACGGGTTCATGGACATCAGGTGGCGTCCCGGTGCACTCCGGGGCATCCTGCGGCGCTTTCGTGGACGCGCCGCCAACTCTCGGCTCCCGGCGCCGAGTTCGCCGCGCTCCCCGCCACACCCGCCCCCTCGCCTGACCCATCGGACAGGACCTAGAGGCGCGCCGCCTTGAGTGCCATGTGGAGCAGCAGCCGGTCCGCGCCCTCGTCCAGGTCGAGGCCGGTCAGCTTCTCGACCCGGGCCAGGCGGTAGTAGAGCGTCTGGCGGTGGATGCCCAACTGCTGGGCGGTGCGGCCGGCCTGGCCCGCGCAGTCCAGGAACGCCTCCGCGGTACGGGCGAGTTCGGCGTGCGCGGGGGCCAGCAGCGGGCCGACGGACGGGTCGGGCGCGGCGGCCGGGAGCGCGGTCAGCAGGCGGTAGGCACCGAGGGCGTCCCATTCGGCGACCGGGCCCAGCCGGGGTTCGGCGCGGGCCGCGCGGGCCGCGTCCAGGGCCTGCCGCCAGCTCGCCGGCAGCTCGGCCAGCTCCCGGGTGGCGAGGCCGATCCCGGCGGCGCCCCGGGTGGGGCGGGTCCCGGCCCGGTCGCCGGCCGCCGGGCCGCCCGCCGCCCGCGGGGAGCGCAGCAGATGGTCGGCGGCCGTGTGGGCCGGGCCCGGCGAGCCGGTCTGACGCAGCCGGACGAGCCCGGCCAGCGCGGACTCGGCGGCGCCGGGGCCCGGCAGGTCCGGGCGGCCGGTGTCCCCCGCGGGCAGCGGGCAGGCGGCCAGCAGCCCGGGCAGGCTCGGCAGCGGAGCGATGTCGGTGGCGGCGGTGTCCCAGGGGAGGACCGCCACCAGGGTCAGTGGGGTGCCGGGGGTGAAGCGCAGGGTGTCCCGGAGGGCGTCCCGCAGCGCGGCCGCCGCGGCGGCCCGGCCGGCGGTCCGCGAGGTCAGCAACTCCCTTAGCACCTGGGCGAGTTCGGAGCCGGCCCGGGACTCGTCGGCCAGCAGGGCGCCGATCCGCGCGGCGGTCTCCATCGCCTGGGCCATCCGGGGGTCGGGCGGGGTGCCGGCGCCGCCCAGTGCCAGGTCGGTCAGATGGCCGTCGTCCAGCAGCCAGACGTAGCCGTGCACCACTCCCCGGTGCCGCACGGGCAGACAGATTCGGCCTTTGAACACCCCCGCCGCCGGGTCCGGGGGGATCCGCAGCGGGGATGTGGCGCGGGCGATCCCGAACGCCTCGAACCACGCGCGCACCGCGGCCGAGGACCGCCGCTGGAGGATCGAGCGGGTCCGTACCGGGTCCATGACCTCGTCGTCCTCGCCCTCGTGCGCGCCGAACGCGATCAGCCCGAAGTCCCGGTCCTCCAGCGTCGCCGGCGCCCCGAGCGCCGCCGAGATCTCGTCCACCAACTGCTGGTAGTCACCGCGCACCGCCGCCCGACCCCTCTCCCGTCACTGCCGTCACCTGCCTCCCATTCTCATACATCTGTCTGAGATGCCGGCCACGAAGGCGTGACAGCTGTCGATGGCCGGAAAGTGGCGAGATCCTTAAATTTCAGGTGGCTCATCTTGCCGCCGCGACCGCCCGATCGGCGCCCGCCGGCATTTGTCATCCTGAATCGTGGAGGTGCCCCATGCTGGGTCCCGTGCTCCTCGCCGCCGCGCGCAGCGACAGCATCCGCCGCGTCGTCGCGGCCGCTCCGGTCACCCGACCGGTGGTCGACCGGTTCGTCGCGGGCGAGCGCCTGGACGAGTCGATGACGGCGGTACGGAATCTGGCCGCCCGCGGTATGGAGGTCACCCTCGACCACCTCGGCGAGGACATCACCGACCCGGCCGAGGCGCTGCGCAACCGCGACGCCTACCTCCAGCTGGCCGCGGCGCTCAAGGAACTGGGACTGGGCACCAAGGCCGAGATGTCGGTCAAGCTCTCCGCCTTCGGGCAGGCGCTGCCCGGCGGGCACGACCTCGCGCTGCGCAACGTCACCCCCGTGGTCGAGGCCGCCGCCGAAGCCGGCACGACCGTGACGCTGGACATGGAGGACCACACCACCGTCGACTCCACCCTCGCGATCCTCGGCACGCTGCGCGAGCGCTTCCCCCAGACGGGCGCGGTGCTCCAGTCGTACCTCTTCCGCACCGAGGACGACTGCCGGGCCCTGGCCGGGGAAGGCTCCCGGGTGCGGCTGGTCAAGGGCGCCTACAAGGAGCCCGCGACGGTCGCGTTCCAGGACAAGCGGGAAGTCGACCGGGCCTACGTGCGCTGCCTGAAGATCCTGATGGCCGGGCAGGGCTACCCGATGATCGGGTCCCACGACCCGCGGATGGTCGCCATCGCCCAGGAGCTGGCACACCGCAACGGCCGCAAGCCCGCGGACTACGAGTTCCAGATGCTGTTCGGCATCCGCGAGGCGGAACAGCAGCGGCTGGTGGAGGAGGGCCACCGGATGCGGGTCTACATCCCCTACGGGACGGACTGGTACGGCTACTTCATGCGCCGCCTCGCCGAGCGCCCGGCCAACCTCGCGTTCTTCCTGAGGTCGCTCGCCACCCGCGGCTGACGGAACCGGGAGTGTCCACGGCGGACGCCCGCCGCGGACACCCCGCTGACCGGCTCATTTGGGACGGGGTTTACCGTCTCTTTTGAAGCCATATGGGTAGATCCTGGACAGGAGGATCCTCCCTGGACGGCGCCACCGGTAGCCGGCCACCCGCCGTGGCAGCGGCCTCGGCATGACCGACGTACACCGACGTACGACAACACACCGACATACGACGACGCAGTGATCACATCCCGACGGTCACGAGCGTGACGATCGCAAGCGTAAGGAGACACGGCCACCATGGACGCTGTGACCCAGGTCCCCGTGCCGGTGAACGAGCCGGTGCACAGCTACGCCCCGGGCAGCCCGGAGCGTTTCCGCCTGGAGGCCAAGCTCAAGGAGCTGGCCGGCAACCCCATCGAGCTGCCCATGACCATCGGCGGCAAGCAGCGGATGGGCGGCGGCGAGCGCTTCGACGTCGTACAGCCGCACCACCACTCCGCCCGCCTGGGCACCTACGCCAACGCCACCGTCCAGGACGCCCAGGACGCGGTCGACGCCGCGCTGGCCGCCGCTCCCGCCTGGCGCGCGATGTCCTTCGACGACCGCGCCGCGATCATCCTCAAGGCCGCCGACCTGCTGGCCGGCCCCTGGCGCGAGACGATGGCCGCCGCCACCATGCTCGGCCAGTCCAAGACCGCCCAGCAGGCCGAGATCGACACCCCCTGCGAACTGGTCGACTTCTGGCGCTTCAACGTCCACTTCGCGCGCCAGATCCTGGCCGAGCAGCCCCCGGTGAACGCCCCCGGCGTGTGGAACCGCTCGGACCACCGCCCCCTGGAGGGCTTCGTCTACGCGATCACGCCCTTCAACTTCACCGCGATCGCCGGCAACCTCCCCACCGCCCCCGCCCTCATGGGCAACGTGGTGGTCTGGAAGCCGTCCCCGACCCAGACCTTCGCCGCGGTGCTGCTGATGCGCCTGCTGGAGGAGGCCGGCCTGCCGGCCGGCGTCATCAACCTCGTCACCGGCGACGGCAAGGACGTCTCCGAGGTGGCCCTGACCCACCCCGACCTGGCCGGCATCCACTTCACCGGCTCGACCAGGACCTTCCAGTACCTCTGGAAGACCGTCGGCACCAACATCGAGAAGTACCGGACCTACCCGCGGCTGGTCGGCGAGACCGGCGGCAAGGACTTCATCGTCGCCCACCCGTCGGCAGACCGGGCCGTGCTGAAGACCGCCATGACCCGCGGCGCCTTCGAGTTCCAGGGCCAGAAGTGCTCCGCGGCCTCCCGCGCCTACGTCCCGGCGTCCCTGTGGAACGCCGGCTTCAAGGAGGAGTTCGCCGCCGAGGTCGACGCCCTGACCATGGGCGACGTCACCGATCTGGCGCACTTCATGGGTGCCGTCATCGACGAGCGCTCCTTCGCCAAGAACAAGGCGGCGATCGACCGCGCCAAGGCCGACCCGACCGTCGAGGTCGTGGCCGGCGGCACCTACGACGACAGCGTCGGCTACTTCGTCCGCCCGACGGTCCTGGTCTCCACCGACCCGGAGAACGAGATCTTCAAGGACGAGTACTTCGGCCCGATCCTCGGCGTCCACGTCTACGACGACACGGTCGAGGGCGGCTACGAGGCCATGCTCGACCAGATGGAGTCCGCCTCGGCCTACGGCCTGACCGGCGCCGTCATCGCCCAGGACCGCGCCGCGGCCGCCCGCACCTGCGAGAAGCTGCGCTTCGCGGCCGGCAACTTCTACATCAACGACAAGCCCACCGGCGCCGTGGTCGGCCAGCAGCCGTTCGGCGGCGGGCGCGCCTCCGGCACCAACGACAAGGCCGGCGCCAAGCAGAACCTGATGCGCTGGACCTCCACCCGCTCCATCAAGGAGACCCTGGTCCCGCCGACCGACTACCGCTACCCGCACATGGGCTGACGCCCGCTCGCACGCCGAGGGCCCGGCCCCCGTTTTCACGGGGGCCGGGCCCTCGGCGTTCCCGCCCACCGGGTCGCTTCCGTCTCAGATAGTAGGAAGCCCAAGTAATTGTGCAGACATCACGGCCAAGCTGCCCTAGCGTTGTAGGAGCCGAACGTATCGCTGCATCCAGCGAATGCGGATGCGGCCCGACGCGCCCGCGCAGGTGACCCCTGCGGCGCTTCAGGCCCCCGCCCCTCCGGCCGTTCCCGCACCACCCGACCCCTCTTCTTCGACGCACCCCGCTTTTCGTTCTCGGGGCTTTGGCATGGGAGACGCGCATCATGGCCGACACCACCGTCCGCAGGACCCGTCACTCCTCCCGTCAGACCAACGACGCCGACCGCCGCAACGCCGCGGCCGCCCTCCAGCGCGCACTCGACCGCCGCGACAACGGCGGCGCCAGCGGTCACTGAGCCCGCTCGACCCGCACATGCGCGAGGGGCGCCCGGGAACACGTCCCGGGCGCCCCTGGCGCGGTGGTACGGGTCAGCCGCGGCGGCGGGAGCGGGTGACCTCGAAGTGGTCGACGCGCTCACCGGACTCCGCGAGGGCGGTGACCTTCATCCGCGGACGGCTGCCCGGGGTGACCTCGACGGCGATGAACGAGTAGCCCGTGTAGCGGACCCGGGACCACTCGACGGTCTCCTTGGCCTTCGCCTGGCCCTTGGCCCAGTGGTAGGTGTCCACATGGTCCAGGTCCTTCACATGACCCTCGTAGCTGTCCGGCACGGGGAAGTCGTAGAGGGACTTCCCGGCGCCGCCGGCCGTCACATAGACGATGCCCTCGTGCGCGGCGTCCACGGTCTCGCCGATCGGCACCTTCTTCGACACCCGGCCGCCCTTGATGGCGTCGGTGCGCTCGTAGACGTGGTTGTGGCCGTTGACCACCAGGTCCACCTGGTGCTTCTCGAACAGCGGCAGCCAGGCGTCGCGGACCCCGCCCTCCGAGGCGTGCGAGTTGGTGGTGGAGAACGCGCAGTGGTGGAAGAAGACGACGAGGAAGTCGATGCCCGCACTCGCCCGCAGCTCACCCAGTCGGCGGTCCAGCCAGCGGGTCTGCCGGCCCTGCGTGTAGCCCGCGTTGGCCGGGATCTCGTAGGAGACGTCGTTGGCGTCCAGGGCGACGACGGCGACGTTGCCGTAGGTGAAGGAGTAGACGCCGGGGGCCCGCTCCGGGTCCGGGCCGTTGGCCGGCAGCGACCAGCGGGCGGACTGGCCGCCGTAGCCGTTGGGGGAGTACCACGCCTCCATGTCGTGGTTGCCGGTGGTCACCATCCACGGCACCGACTTCGCCACCGTCTCGGTCTGGGCGAGGAACTGGTCCCAGGCCCGGGCGTCGTAGGTGTCGTGCTCGGAGCCTTGGCCGTCCGGGTCGGCGTAGCAGATGTCGCCCGCGTGCAGATGGAAGGACGGGTTCTGGCCCAGGATCAACTGGTCGTTGGCGAGCGCGTGGTAGCTGACGCCCTGGTCGCCGAAGGCGGTGAAGACGAAGCTCTCGGCGCGCGCCGGAGCGGTGCGGAAGGTGCCGACGGTGGCGAAGTGACGCGGGTCGGCCGGGTCGAAGCCGTCGTGGCCGACGCCGTAGTAGTACGTGGTCCCCGGCCGCAGGCCGTCGAGGGCCGCGTGCAGGTAGTACTGGTCGACCGCCGGGAGCTTGGCGGTCAGCGCCGGGGTGTGCAGGTGGCGCACCTCGGCCTGGACCTTGCGCCCCAGGTCCCACGGCTTCAGGCCGACCCGCAGATAGGGCCGCCTGACCGCGAACGGCACCTGCCAGCCGACCCGCATCTGGGTCCGCGGGTCGGCGCCGAAGGCGAGGTGCCGGCCGAACGGGGCCACCAGGTGGCCGTCGACGGCGGTGGTGGCGGGCGCGGACAGCAGCGTCGGCCCGGCGGCCTGCGCGGCCGGGGCGGCCAACAGGCCGGCGCCGGCGACCATGCCGGCGGTGACCGCGGAGCTGCGCAGCAGCCCCCGGCGGGTCAGCTTGGTGCGGAGGTACTCGTGCTGCTCGGGCATGGTCATCCGGGCCGCGAGCTGCTCCGGTATGCCGACGCGGGGCGTGTGCGAGGGCAGGGGGCGCTCCCGCCGGGGGTGTGCAGTCATGTGGCCGAATCTGGCAGTTCGCGCCTACGGGCGCGGGGCGCCGGGGTGAACGGGGGATGGCCGGCGGTCGAGCGCCCGGCGGCCATGTCCGCATGTCGGACGATGCGTGTCAATCATTGGGACGAGGAGTAAGGTCCAGGCATGTCTCGCAGCATTCGCCTCGCAGTGATCCCCGGTGACGGAATCGGCCAGGAAGTCGTGGCGCAGGGCCTCAAGGTCCTGACCGCGGTCCTCCCCGAGGACGTCAAGCTGGAAACCAAGGAATACGACCTCGGGGCCAAGCGCTGGCACCGCACCGGCGAGACCCTGCCGGACGAGGAACTCGCGTCGCTCAAGGAGCACGACGCGATCCTGCTCGGCGCGATCGGCGACCCGACGGTGCCGTCCGGCGTCCTGGAGCGCGGACTGCTGCTCAAACTCCGCTTCGCCTTCGACCACTTCGTCAACCTGCGCCCCTCGAAGCTCTTCCCGAACACCGCCACCCCGCTGGCGGGCCGCCCCGACATCGACTTCGTCGTCGTCCGCGAGGGCACCGAGGGCCCCTACACCGGCAACGGCGGCAGCCTGCGCACCGGCACCCCGGCCGAGGTCGCCACCGAGGTCAGCGTGAACACCGCCTACGGCGTGGAGCGGGTGGTCCGGGACGCCTACGAGCGGGCCAACGCCCGCCCGCGCAAGAAGCTGACCCTGGTCCACAAGAACAACGTGCTGGTCTACGCCGGCCACATGTGGAAGAACATCTTCGACCAGGTCGGCCAGGAGTACCCCGAGGTCACCACCGACTACCTGCACGTCGACGCGGCGACGATCTTCCTCGTCACCCAGCCCGAGCGGTTCGACGTGATCGTCACCGACAACCTCTTCGGCGACATCCTCACCGACCTCGCCGCCGCGGTCACCGGCGGCATCGGCCTGGCCGCCTCCGGCAACATCAACCCCACCGGCGCGTTCCCCTCGATGTTCGAGCCGGTGCACGGCTCCGCGCCGGACATCGCGGGCACCGGCAAGGCCGACCCGACCGCCACGATCCTCTCCGTCGCACTGCTGCTGCGCCACCTCGGCCACGAGGAGCAGGCGGCCCGCATCGAGACGGAGGTCGCCGCCGACCTGGAGGCCCGCGGGGACACGACCCGCACCACCGACGAGATCGGCGACGCGCTCGCGGCACGCGTAGCGGGCTGACGCCCGACGCACCACGCAGCACCACCTCAGCGCCGGGCCGACCAGGGCCCGGCGCTGTCCGCATGGGCCCCGCTCCCGCCCCGGGCCCCGGCCCCCCTGTGCTACCGGCGGGTCGGGTGCCACCATCTGACGCGGGCGCGCACACCGGTTCCGACGGCGGACGCCCGCGAGCGATAATCGGACGAGGGGCCGCCGTCCGGCGGGAAACTCGGACGTCCCAGTAACGACCGGTACGACCGAGCCACCTGCGGTGCGCGCGGCCGCGCCCAACCGCACCGGTGCCGCGAGCGGGGACCCTCCCCGGCCCGAGGGCCGGGCCGGTGCCCCCTCCCCGGCTCGCGCGGGGAGAGACCCTCTGGCAACGCAGGCATCGGACCACGCAGTGAAGGACACGGATACATGACGACGCCCACGATCGAGCTCAAGCCTTCCTCGCACCCGCTGCCCGCGGCGGAGCGGGAGCAGATCCTGGCGGCCCCCGGCTTCGGCCGCCACTTCACCGACCACATGGTGACGATCAAGTGGACCGAGGGCCGCGGCTGGCACGACGGGCAACTCGTGCCGTACGGTCCGCTCGCCCTCGACCCGGCGACCAACGTCCTGCACTACGCACAGGAGATCTTCGAGGGCCTCAAGGCGTACCGCCAGCCCGACGGCAGCGTCGCCACCTTCCGTCCGGACGCCAACGCCCGCCGCTTCCAGGCGTCCGCCCGCCGACTGGCCATGCCGGAGCTGCCGGTCGAGACCTTCGTCGAGGCGTGCGACCTGCTGGTCCAGCAGGACAAGGACTGGGTGCCCGCGCACGGCGGCGAGGAGTCGCTCTACCTGCGGCCGTTCATGATCGCCACCGAGGTGGGGCTGGGCGTCAAGCCCGCCAACGAGTACCTCTTCGTCGTCATCGCCTCACCGGCCGGCGCGTACTTCCCCGGCGGCGTCAAGCCGGTCTCCATCTGGCTGTCCGAGGACCGGGTCCGGGCCGTCCCCGGCGGCATGGGCGACGCCAAGACCGGCGGCAACTACGCCGCCTCGCTGCTGGCCCAGGCCGAGGCCGCGGCCCGCGGCTGCGACCAGGTCGCCTACCTCGACGCGGTGGAGCACACCTGGGTCGAGGAGCTCGGCGGGATGAACCTCTACTTCGTCTACGGCGCCGCGGACAACGAGAAGCCGGTGATCGTCACCCCGCGGCTGACCGGCTCGCTGCTCCCCGGCGTCACCCGCGACTCCCTGCTCTCCGTCGCCCGCGACCTGGGCTTCGAGTCCGAGGAGGGGCGGATCTCCATCGACCAGTGGCAGAACGACTCCGCGAACGGCACGCTCACCGAGGTCTTCGCCTGCGGCACGGCCGCCGTGATCACCCCGGTCGGCACGGTCAAGCGCGAGGGCGCCGAGTGGACCCAGTCCGGCGGTGAGCCGGGCAAGGTCACGCTGAAGCTGCGCGAGGCGCTGCTGGACATCCAGCGCGGGGTGACCGCCGACGAGCACGGCTGGATGCACCGCATCGGCTGAGCGGTGCCCCGCGGGCCCGCCCGTACGCACGGCGGAGGCCGCCCCGGCAGGATGCCGGGGCGGCCTCGGCCGTCCCGCCCACCAGGGGCGGCGGCTCAGCCGACCTCCACGGGTGTCTCCGGCGCGGTGGGCGCGTCGGCCGCGCGCAGCGGCGGGACCGGGCGCGGCTGCCGGGCGACCAGGGCCAGGTAGACCACGGCGGCGGTGGCGGCGGCGAGCAGGAAGCTCATGTCGATCCCGCCGGTGTACTTCAGCAGCGGGCCCTCGTAGGGGGAGCCCACGCCCAGCAGGCCGACCGCGGAGCCCAGCGCCCAGGCGACGGCGGCCTGGACGTTCCAGCCCGACCTGAACCAGTACACGCCGCCGATCGTGCCGCGGTTGTAGACCTGGAGCGAGTCCGCGTCGTAGACGCCGCGGCAGCGGACGAAGCCGATCACGGTGATGACCGCCCACGGGGTGCCGATGGCGGTCATCAGGAGGACGAAGGACGTCATCGCGTTCTGCGCGTCCCACAGGAAGTGGCCGACGTAGACCAGCGCGGTGGAGACCGCGGCGACGACATAGGTGGCCTGGGTGCGGCTGGCGCGCGGCAGGATCGCGTCCAGGTCCAGGCCCATGCTGTACAGCATCAGACCGGAGTTGCCGGCGGAGCCGGCCGAGGCGTTGAGCAGCAGGAAGATCAGGTACCACAGGGGCGCGCCGGCGACCAGCGGGCCGGCGTAGTCCGAGCCGGCGCCGACCGCGAGCGCGCTGAACGTCCCGAACAGCTGCGGCACCAGCAGACCGAGGACCAGGCCCAGGTAGGTGGCGCCGAAGACCGCCCGGGAACTGTGGCGGCGGGGTGAGATGTAGCGGCTGTAGTCGCCGAGCAGCGTGATGAAGGCGATCGGGCCGCTCAGGCCGGCCGAGACCGCGGAGAGCAGCCAGGTCTGCCAGCAGCCGCCCAGCGCGTAGTGGACGCCCGGGATCGGCGCGGTGGTGAAGTGGTGCGCGAAGGCGAAGACGCCGATCACCAGCAGGATCGTCAGGCCGATCGAGAGCACCTTGCTGAGCCGCAGCAGCACCTTGTAGCCGTAGACCGCGCCGAGGGCGGTGGCGGCGGCCAGCACCGCGTAGACGACCGTGTACGCCGCCCCGTCGGCGGGCAGGTCGATCAGGCGGTGGAGGCAGCCGACCATGGCGTCCCCGCCGACCCAGAGGGTCAGCGCGGTGTAGCCGAGCGAGAGCAGCAGACCGATCACCGAGCCGATGAGCCGGCCGCGGACGCCGAAGAAGGCGCCGCTGCTGGTGGAGAGGTTGGTCGCGCTGCGCAGCGACACCAGGGCGAGCGGCGCGGTCAGCAGCGCGCCGACCAGGGTGCCGGCCGCGAGGGAGGTGACCGAGCCCCAGAAGCCGAGGCCGAAGGAGACCGGCAACCAGCCGAAGATCACAACGCCGAGTGCGAGGTTCGAGCCGAGCAGGATGGAGACGAGGTCGCGAGGGCTACTGGTGCGCTCCTCGTCCGGGATGGTGTCGACTCCGCGTTGTTCTATCGGCATGAGGGCTCCCCTGAGAGGCCGGAACAGGTGTGAGAAGCGGTGCTGGGCGCGGTGCTCCGTCGTGGACAAGGGCTTCGTTCGGCAGTGCCTACGAAGCGGGTGCTCGCTGCTGCGAGATCATTTGAGTGATGCTCTAAAAACGATCAGTTCAAGCCATGTTCTAGAGCGACGCTCAATATGAAGCACCCTTCCCGCCTAGGTCAATGGTTTCGGAATGATGAATTCCAAGTTAGAGTGATGCTCAATTCGATCGGGAGGAAGTGACAGGATGCGGCTCACCCCCACGGAGCGCGACCGGTTGTTGCTGTTCGGCGCGGCCGAGCTGGCGCGGGCGCGTCGGGCTCGCGGACTGAAGCTGAATGTTCCCGAGGCGACCGCGTTGATCGCGGACACGGTCTGCGAGGCGGCGCGGGACGGGCGCCGCCTCGCTGAGGCCATCGAGGCGGCGCGTAGTGCGCTGGGGCCGCAGGATGTGCTGCCGGGGGTGGCGGATGTGGTGACCGAGGTGCATGTGGAGGCCGTTTTCGACGACGGATCCCGGCTTGCGGTGGTCACGGATCCGATCGGTGTCGAGCCGGTCGGGTCGGTCGGGTCGGTTGAGGGTGTCGGTGGTGGGGTGGTGTTGGCGCCGGGGGCGGTGTTGCCCGGTCCGGCGGATCCGGAGCCGGAGCCCGCGGTGGTGATCGAGGTGCGGAACACCGCGATCGTGCCGATCAGTGTCACCTCGCACTTTCACTTCTTCGAGGCGAATCCGCGGTTGGCTTTCGATCGTGGGGCGGCGTATGGGATGCGGTTGTGTGTGCCGGCCGGTTCGTCGGTGCGGTTCGATCCCGGTGGGTCCTTGGAGGTCGGTCTGGTGCCGATCGGTGGTGCCCGGGTCGCGATCGGGTTCGCCGGTCTGGTCGACGGGCCGCTCGATGCGCCGGGGGCCAAGACCGAAGCGCTGCGGCGGGCCGCCGCCTGTGGCTACCTGGGAGCGGAGGAGCAGGGATGACCAGGAGCATCGACCCTTATGAGTACGCGTCCGTGCATGGTCCGCGGGCCGGGGACCGGGTCGTCCTTGGTGACTGCGGTCTGGTGGTCCGGGTCGAGGCGGACTCGCAAAAGCCCGGTGAGGAGTTCCTGGCCGGCTTCGGCAAGACCGCTCGTGACGGTCTGCACCTCAAGGCCGCGTCCGTGCGGGAGACCTGCGATGTGGTGATCAGCAATGTGCTGGTCATCGACGCGATCCTGGGTATCCGCAAGACCTCCATCGGTATCCGCGAGGGCCGCATCCACGCCATCGGACGGGCCGGCAACCCCGACACCCTCGACGGGGTGGAGGTGGTGGTCGGTACCGGGACCTCCATCGTCTCGGGCGAGGGCATGATCGCCACCGCCGGTGCGGTGGACACTCATGTCCATCTGCTCTCTCCGCGGGTGATGGAGGCGTCGTTGGCTTCCGGTGTGACGACCATCATCGGGCAGGAGTTCGGTCCGGTCTGGGGTGTCGGTGTCAACTCGCCCTGGGCGCTGGGGCATGCGTTCAATGCCTTCGATGCCTGGCCGGTCAACATCGGTTTCCTGGGTCGTGGTTCGTCCTCCGGGCAGGCCCCGCTCGTCGAGGCGCTGGCCGAGGGGGGTGCCCTGGGCTTCAAGGTGCACGAGGACATGGGTGCGCACGCGCGGGCGTTGGACACCGCGTTGCGGGTCGCCGAGGAGTACGACGTGCAGGTCGCGCTGCACAGTGACGGTCTCAACGAGTGCCTGACCGTCGAGGACACCTTGCGGGTGCTGGACGGTCGGACCATCCATGCCTTCCATATCGAGGGCTGTGGTGGTGGGCATGTGCCCAACGTGTTGAAGATGGCCGGTGTCCCCAACGTCATCGGTTCCTCGACCAATCCCACCCTCCCCTTCGGGCGGGACGCGGTCGCCGAGCACTACGGCATGATCGTCTCGGTCCACGACCTGAAGACCGACCTGCCCGGTGACGCGGCCATGGCCCGGGACCGTATCCGTGCCGGCACCATGGGCGCCGAGGACGTGCTGCACGACCTCGGGGCGATCGGCATCACCTCCTCCGACGCCCAGGGCATGGGCCGGGCCGGCGAGACCGTCCGCCGCACCTTCGCCATGGCCGGCAAGATGAAGGCCGAACTGGGTCCCCTCCTTGCCCATGACGGGCAGGCCGGCGACGGCGCCCACGACGACAACGCCCGCGTCCTGCGCTACATCGCCAAACTCACCATCAACCCCGCCATCGCCCACGGCCTCTCCCACGAGATCGGATCCATCGAAGTCGGCAAGATGGCCGACATCGTGCTGTGGAAACCCCAGTACTTCGGCGCCAAACCCCAACTCGTCCTCAAATCCGGCTTCCCCGCCTACGGCGTCACCGGCGACCCCAACGCCGCCACCGACACCTGCGAACCGCTCGTGCTCGGCCCGCAGTTCGGGGCGCACGGCGCGACCCCGGCGGAGATCTCGGTGGCCTTCGTCGCCGGCGCCGCGCTCGCACAGGGCAACGACGGAATGCCCACCCGCCGACGCCGGGTCGCCGTCCGCGGCACCCGCGGCATCGGCCCCCGCAACCTGATCCACAACGCCCGGGTCGGCGACGTCCAGGTCGACGAACGCAGCGGACTGGTCACTCTCGACGGCGACCCGATGCGCTCCGAACCGGCCGATACCGTCTCACTGTCCAGGCTCTATTTCCTCTGACGAGACGCCTCCGACGAGGCCCCTCCGAAGATCCGTCCGACGACGCCCGGGCCGCCGCGCCACCCGCTCCGTAACACCGTTACAGAACCACCGTTACCGATGCGACCGGTGCGGCGCCCACCCCGCCCTTCCTTCCGCTCCGCGACCCCGCGCGCACCCCGAGGACCGAGGACCCCGTATGAACACGCCCGCCGCCGACGGCTTCCGCATGCCCCCCGAGTGGGCCCCGCACGAGCGCACCTGGATGGCCTGGCCCGGCCCCAACTTCACCTTCGGCGCGGAGGGCGACGAGACGCTCGCCGAGGCCCGCCGCGCCTGGGCCGCGGTCGCCCGCGCGGTACGGCAGTACGAGCCGGTCACCGTGGTCGCCGGACCCGGCCAGCTGGACGGCGCCCGCGCCCTGCTCGGCGAGGACGTCGAACTCGTCGAGCGCCCCCTCGACGACGCCTGGATGCGCGACATCGGCCCCACCTTCCTCACCAACGACCAGGGCGAACTGGCCGCCGTGGACTGGGTGTTCAACGGCTGGGGCGCCCAGGAATGGGCCGCCTGGGACCGCGACGCGAAGATAGCCGAACAGGTCGCCGGGCTCGCCGGGGCCCGCCGCTACGCGACCTCCCTGGTCAACGAAGGCGGCGGCATCCACGTCGACGGCGAGGGCACCGTGCTGCTCACCGACACCGTGCAGCTCGACCCGGGCCGCAACCCCGGCCGCACCAAGGAAGAGGTCGAGGCCGAGATCCACGCCCACCTCGGCACCACCAAGGCGATCTGGCTGCCGCGCGGCCTGTACGCCGACTACGGCCAGTTCGGCACCCGCGGCCACGTGGACATCGTCGCCGCCTTCGCCCGCCCCGGCGTGGTGATGGTCCACACCCAGCCCGACCCCGACCACCCCGACCACGCCATCTGCAACGAGATCGTCAAGGTGCTGCGCGAGTCCACCGACGCCCGGGGCCGCCAGCTGGAGGTCGTGGAGATCCCGGCCCCCACCGTCATCGAGGCGGACGGCGAGCTGGTCGACTACTCCTACATCAACCACCTGCAGTGCAACGACGGCATCGTGCTGTGCGCCTTCGACGACCCGCGCGACGAGGAGGCGGCCGCGATCTTCCGCCGACTGTTCCCCGGGCGCACCGTCACCCTGGTGGACGCCCGTACGATCTTCGCAGCGGGTGGCGGTATCCACTGCATCACCCAGCAGCAGCCGAAGGTCTGATGCGCCCCTGATCGACCCAGCCCGACCCGACCCCGGAGGTCACCGTGTCCGGTCCCGTACGCCGCCCCCGGCGGCGGCTCAGCCAGCCGCGCGAACAGGTGCTGGCCGCGGCGATGGCCACCATCGCCGCCGAGGGACTGGACCGGCTCACCATGGCCGGACTGGGCCGCGAGGTCGGCATGAGCAGCGGCCACATCCTCTACTACTTCGGCACCAAGGACGAGCTGCTGCTCCAGACCCTCCAGTGGAGCGAGGAGCAGCTCGGCGCCGAGCGCCGGGCCGCCCTCGCCCGCCGGGTCTCCGCCCGGGAGCGACTGGACGCCCTGATCGACCTCTACCTCCCCGAAGGCCACCGCGATCCGCGCTGGACGCTGTGGCTGGAGGTCTGGGTCCGCTCCCAGAACGCCGACGAAGAGACCCGCGAACGCCAGCTCGACCTGGAGCTGGCCTGGCACCGCGACCTCGTCGCCCTGCTCGTCGAGGGCGCCTCCAAGGGCGAGTTCCGACCCGTCGACGCGGAACGCTTCGCCACCCGCACCCGGGCCCTGCTCGACGGCTTCGGCACCCACCTCGTCGTCGGCCTCCCCGGCACCGACCGCGACCAGGCGCGCGACGAGGTCCGCCGCTTCCTGGACGAATCGCTCACCCCGACCGCGGACTGACGACCACCGCACCGGCCCCCGCGGACCCCACCGCACCGGCCCCGCGGACCCCACCGGCCGCCCGCCGCCCACAGCCGTGACCGCAACGCACGCAAGTACGCGCGATCGTTGCCGCCCCGGCCCTTGCCGACGGGCCCGCTCTCCGCGACCGTGATCGGCTATGGGACGAGAGCAATGGAAGAAGATCTGGGTCGGCTCGGCCGGCAACATGGTCGAGTGGTTCGACTGGTTCGTCTACGCCAGTTTCGCGGTGTACTTCGCCGACGCGTTCTTCCCCAAGGGGAACGACACCGCCAACCTCATGAACACCATGGGGATCTTCGCTGTCGGCTTCTTCATGCGCCCGGTCGGCGGCTGGCTGCTCGGCCGGGTCGGTGACCGCCGGGGCCGCAAGGCCGCGCTCACCCTGACCGTGACCCTGATGTCCGCCTCGGCCATCCTGATCGCCGTCGCCCCGACCTACGCCGTCGCCGGCTACGGCGGCATCGCCGTCCTGCTCGTCGCCCGCATGCTGCAGGGCCTGTCGGTCGGCGGCGAGTACGCGGCCAGCGCCACCTACCTCACCGAGGCGTCCGCACCCGAACGCCGCGGCTTCGCCTCCAGCTTCCAGTACGTGTCGATGACCGCCGGCCAACTGCTCGGCCTGGCACTGCAGATCATCCTCCAGCGCAGCATGTCCGAGCAGGCACTGCACAGCTGGGCCTGGCGGATCCCGTTCATCGTCGGCGCACTCGGCGCGGGCATCGTCTTCTACCTGCGCCGCAACATGCTGGAGACCGACGTCTACGCCGAGGACGACACCCGGACCGACCCCGACCGCGGCACCATGAAGGCGCTGTGGGCCCACAAGCGCGAGGCGTTCCTGGTCATCGCGCTCACCATGGGCGGCACGGTGGCGTACTACACGTACACCACCTACCTCACCAAGTACCTCTCCGGCACCGCCGGACTGTCCAAGCCCACCGCCTCCCTGGTGAGCTTCTGCGCGCTGTTCCTCTTCATGTGCCTCCAGCCGCTGGCCGGCAGGCTGTCCGACCGGATCGGCCGCCGCCCGCTGCTGATCACCTTCGCCCTCGGCTCGACCTTCCTGACCGTGCCGATCATGACGCTGCTCAAGCACGCCGGCTCCTTCTGGCCGGCCCTGGGCCTGTCGCTGCTGGCACTGGTCGTGGTCACCGGCTACACCTCGATCAACGCCTGTGTGAAGGCCGAGCTGTTCCCCACCGGCATCCGCGCGCTGGGCGTCGCCCTGCCGTACGCCATCGCCAACGCCCTCTTCGGCGGCACGGCCGAGTACGTCGCCCTCTGGTTCAAGAACGGCGGTATCGAGTCCGGCTATTACTGGTACGTCTCCGGCTGCGCGGCGGTCTCGCTGGTCGTCTACCTGACGATGCGGGAGACCCGGACGATCGACCTGCACCGGGTCGGCAAGGAGACCGGCGACGGCACCGGCGAGCGGGTGCTCGCATCCTGAGACGGAGCAACGGCGGGGGCGGTCATGTGCCAGACTGCCCCCGTGCTCTCGTTCGCCATGATTATTGGCAGCAGGCGCGCCGGTCCGCAGTGACCGCCCGTACGACCCGAGTACGGCGCGGCCATCGTCGTCCCAGACCCGCGCGCAGACCTCTCGCACCCGCGAGAGGTTTTTTCGTTTCCGGCCCACCCGCTCGCCGGAGGCGGAGCGCGAGGGAACATGGAGGGACGGTGGAACCGGTTATTCCGGTAGACCGAGACCCGACAGGAGCCAGACCAGCATGACGGACGTTCCCGAAGCCGCCGTTCCCGACGCCTTCCACGTATTCGACACCACGCTGCGCGACGGCGCACAGCGCGAGGGCATCAACCTGACCGTCGCCGACAAGCTGACCATCGCCCGGCACCTGGACGACTACGGCGTCGGCTTCATCGAAGGCGGCTGGCCCGGCGCCAACCCACGGGACACCGAGTTCTTCCAGCGCGCCCGCGCGGAGATCGACTTCCGACACGCCCAACTGGTCGCCTTCGGCGCCACCCGCAAGGCCGGCGTCCGCGTCGAGGACGACCCCCAGGTCGCCGCGCTCCTGGACTCCGGCGCCCCGGTCATCACGCTGGTCGCCAAGTCCCACGTCCGCCACGTCGAACTGGCCCTGCGCACCACGCCCGAGGAGAACCTCGCGATGGTCCGGGACACCATCGCCCACCTGCGCGCCCACGGCCGCCGCGTCTTCCTCGACTGCGAGCACTTCTTCGACGGCTACGCACTGGACCCGACCTATGCCAAGGAGGTCGTGCGCACCGCCGCCGACGCCGGCGCCGACGTCGTGGTGCTCTGCGACACCAACGGCGGGATGCTGCCGGCACAGGTGACCGCGGTGGTCCGCACCGTCCTCGCCGACACCGGCGCCCGACTCGGCATCCACGCCCAGGACGACACCGGCTGCGCGGTCGCCAACACCCTGGCCGCCGTGGACGCCGGCGCCACCCACGTCCAGTGCACCGCCAACGGCTACGGCGAACGGGTCGGCAACTCCAACCTCTTCCCGGTCGTCGCCGCCCTGGAACTCAAGTACGGCCGACAGGTCCTGCCGGCCGGCAAGCTCGCCGAGACCACCCGCATCTCGCACGCCATCGCCGAGGTCGTCAACCTCACCCCCTCCACCCACCAGCCCTACGTCGGGGTCTCCGCGTTCGCCCACAAGGCCGGGCTGCACGCCTCCGCGATCAAGGTGGACCCGGACCTCTACCAGCACATGGACCCGGCGCTCGTCGGCAACACCATGCGGATGCTGGTCTCCGACATGGCCGGCCGGGCCTCCATCGAGCTCAAGGGCAAGGAGCTCGGCATCGACCTGGGCGACGACCGGGAACTGGTCGGCCGGGTCGTCGAGCGGGTCAAGGAACGGGAACTGGCCGGCTACACCTACGAAGCCGCCGACGCCAGCTTCGAACTGCTGCTGCGCGCGGAGGTGGACGGCAGGCCGCTGCGCTACTTCACCGTCGAATCCTGGCGCGCCATCGTCGAGGACCGCCCCGACGGCACCCACGCCAACGAGGCGACCGTGAAGCTCTGGGCCAAGGGCGAGCGGATCGTGGCCACCGCCGAGGGCAACGGCCCGGTCAACGCACTGGACCGCGCGCTGCGGGTGGCCCTGGAGCGGATCTACCCCCAACTGGCCTCGATGGAGCTCGTGGACTACAAGGTCCGCATCCTGGAGGGCGCCCTGGGCACCGGCTCGATCACCCGGGTCCTGGTCTCCACCAGCGACGGCCGCGGCGAGTGGTCGACGGTCGGCGTCGCCGAGAACGTCATCGCGGCGTCCTGGCAGGCACTGGACGACGCCTATGCCTACGGGCTGCTGCGCGCCGGGGTCGCGCCGCAGGCGTGAGCGCCGCGGCGCGTACGAGCGCCGCGGTTGTCCACAGGCACCGGCGACGGTCGGTGCGGAGCGTTACCTTCACCGCATGTGTGGTGGAGGTGGGGGAGGGGCCTCGCCACGGGGTGGGGAGGCCCCGTTGTCTTTCGGGTTCCGGGGTGGGGAGTCCGTGGGGCGGGGACTCCCTGGTTGGGGAGAGGGAGGGGCCCTGCCAGGAAAGCGGCGAGGGCCCCGGCGGCGTCCTGCCGGGGCCCTCCGCACAGCCGGTGCTCGGTGTCAGGCGGCCTTGACCGCCGAGATGTCGAAGGTCAGCTTGACCTTGTCACTGACCATGACGCCGCCGGTCTCCAGGGCCGCGTTCCAGGTCAGGCCCCACTGGGAGCGGAGGATCTCGGCGCTGCCCTCGAAGCCGACGCGCTGGGCACCGTAGACGTCGGTGGCGGCGCCGTTGAACTCCAGGTCGATGGCGAGCGGGCGGGTGACGTCCTTGATCGTCAGGTCGCCGATGACGCGGTACGTCTCGCTGTCGAGCTGCTCGACCGCGTTGGAGCGGAAGGTCATCAGGGGGAACTGCTCGGCGTCGAAGAAGTCGGCGCTCTTGAGGTGGCCGTCGCGGTCGGCGATACCGGTGTCGATGCTGGCGATCTTGACGTCGATCTGCGCGGTGGACGCGGCCGGGTTGCCGCCGTCCAGCTTCAGCACGCCCTCGTGCTCGCCGAAGGAGCCGCGGACGTTGGTGACCATGGCGTGCCGGACGGTGAAGCCGATGCTGCTGTGGGCCGGGTCGATGGTGTAGTCGCCGGTCAGGGCGGCCAGCGCGGGGTCCGCGTCCAGCACGGCGGCAGCGGCCGGAGCGGGAGCGGCGGTGGGGGCGGGGTCGGCGGTGCGCTTGCGGAACAGGGACATGACTTCTCCTCGGGGGGCGGAGCGCGGCGGAGGCCTCGGCGGTCGAACGAACGACGTTGTTTAACGTTCAACGAGATTCACCGTAGCGGCATCTCGTTCAACTTTCAACCTTTCCGTTCCGGGATTCCTTCGAACGGGTGGCACTCACGCCCCCGACGCGCGGTCATTGCCGCCCCGCGCGGCCCCGTGCTAGACCATCGGGAACTCCCAAGTGCGCAGCGCCACACCCCAGTTGACGCCACGGAGAGGAGCGACCATGTCGCCCGCAGCCACCCCGTCCGCCTGGTCGCGCCGCGGCTTCCTGGCCGCCTCCGGTGCCGGCGCACTGACCCTCGCGCTCGGCACCGCCGCCGCACCGGCGTCCGCCGCACCGGCGGCCACCACCCCCGTCGACCCGTACGCCACCCTCCGCCGCCGCTGGTGCGACCTCGCCCTCGGCACCGGCTACGACCCCACCGCCGCCCCCTACGCCACCGCGCTCAAGGAGACCGGCGACCTGGCCGGCACCTTCCACCGCACCATGCGTCCGGCCGCCGACTCCCTCTGGCCGGACAGCCCCTACGACCCGCCGTCCGGCGTCACCCGCAGCTACAGCCGCCTCGCCACCATGGCGCTGGCCTGGGCGCAGCTCGGCACCGGCCGCACCGACGACCCCGACCTCGCCACCGCCGTCCGTACCGGCCTGGACCACCTCGACCGCACCGTCTACCACCCCGCCACCACCCCCTACGGCAACTGGTGGGAATGGCAGATCGGCACCCCCAGACTCCTGCTCGACACCCTCGCCGTCCTCGACGAGCACCTCCCCGACGGTGCCGGCGACGCCCTCCGCACCCGCTGCCTCGCCGCCGTCGACCACTTCGTCCCCGACCGCGCGCTCGGCGCCTACACCGGCACCAGCACCGGCGCCAACCGCGTCGACCTCTGCCGGGTCGTCGCCCTCCGCGGCGTCCTCGGCCGCGCCCCCGCCAAGATCGCCCTGGCCCGCGACGCCCTCTCCCCGGTCTTCCCCTACGTCACCCAGGGCGACGGCCTCTACGCCGACGGCTCCTTCGTCCAACACACCTGGGTCGCCTACTCCGGCACCTACGGCGCGGTCCTCCTCGACGGCCTCGGCCGCCTCTTCACCCTGCTGCGCGGCTCCGCCTGGGAGGTCACCGACCCCAACCGGCAGATCATCCTCGACAGCGTCGAGCACGCCTACGCCCCGCTGCTCCACGACGGCCTGATCATGGACAGCGTCAACGGGCGCGCCATCAGCCGTGGTTACCTGCGCGCCGACGAACGGCGCCTCCTGCACAGCGACCACCGCCACGGCCACGCCCTGATCGCCGCCATCGCCCTGCTCGCCGACGCCGCCGCCCCCGCCGAACGCGACCGCTGGCACGCCATGATCAAGGGCTGGATCGCCCGCGACCGCACCCTGCCGATCCTCACCGACCGCCAGTACACCGTCGCCGACCTCGCCCGCCTCGCCGCCGTCGACGCCGGCCCCGCGCCCGCCGCCCCCGAACCCGTCGGCCACCGCCTCTTCCCCGCCATGGACCGCGCCGTGCACCGCCGCCCCGGCTGGACCGCCGGCCTGGCCATGGCCTCCGACCGCATCACCCACTACGAGAACGGCAACGGCGAGAACCGGCACGGCTGGCACACCGGCTCCGGAATGCTCTACTGGTGGCCCGCGGGCCGGGCCGGCGACCAGTACACCGACGCTTTCTGGCCCACCGTCGACCCCTACCGGCTCCCCGGCACCACCGTCTCCACCAAGCGGCTCGCCGACAACGAGGGCGGCGGCTGGGGCGAGCCCAAACCCGCCGCCCGCTGGGTCGGCGGCACCACCGACGGCAGTTACGCCGCCGTCGGCCAGGACCTGCGCGGCCTGGCCTCCACCCTCACCGCCCGCAAATCCTGGTTCGCCCTCGCCGACTGCGTGGTCTGCCTCGGCGCCGGCATCACCGCCCGCGACGGCGTCCCCGCCGAGACCGTCGTCGACAACCGCAACCTGGGGGAGCGGGGTACCGCCGCCCTCACCGTCGACGGCGTCCGCCGGCCCACCGCCCTCGGCCGCACCACCGTCCTGCCCCGCGCCCGCTGGGCCCACCTCGCGGGCCACGGCGGCTGGGTCTTCCCCGGATCGCCCGGCGGCGCCCGCCTCCAGGTCCTGCGCGAGGACCGCACCGGCCGCTGGTCCGAGATCAACACCACCTCCACCACCGACCCGTACACCCGCCGCTACCTCACGCTCTGGTACGACCACGGCACCGACCCCACGGACGCCGGCTACGCCTACCTCCTGATGCCCGGCGTCACCCGGAGCGCCCTCGCCGCCCGCGCCGCCGACCGGCACTGGCTGACCGTGCTCGCCAACGACCCCGACCGCCAGGCGATCGCCGTGGACCCGCTCGGCGTAACCGCCGCCAACTTCTGGCGGGCCGGCACCGCGGGCCCGCTTGCCGCCGACGGCCCCGCCAGCGTGCTGATCCGCGAGCGACGTGTCCCCGGCCGGACCGGCCGCACCGCGACCCTGTGCGCCGCGGCCCCCACCCGCACCGGCGACCCCCTCCGCATCACCTGGTCACGGCCGGTCCGCGCGGTCCTCCGCCACGACCCTTCCGTCGAGGTGCGGGGCACCGGCGACACCCTGCGGTTGCGGTTGACGCCCGGCACCGCCTGTGCCACCCACACCTGCACGGTGCTGCTGCGCTGACCGCTCGCGGGCCGGGCCAAACCGTCGGCCGGGCACAACATCACCCGGCTGGCGTTTGTCGGCACCGTACAGACGCTGGACACCGTGTCCACCCCGCCACAGCCCGGTCCTCGGGCCTCGGGCAGCGGGGTTCTGTACCGCCTGCCCACGAAATCGCGTCCGACGTTGTACGAAACCGACATCGGTGTAGGGGGCCTCGCCCACGTACCGTCGATACATGACCACTGTCGAAGATGTGCCCGCCGGCGCCAACGATGCCCGCGGGCGCGTCGCCGAACTGCACGCGATCCGTGAGCAGGTGCGGCGAGGCCCCAGCGAGCGAGCCACCGAAGCGCAGCGTGCCAAGGGCAAGCTGACGGCGCGCGAGCGGATCGACCTGCTGCTGGACGAGGGTTCCTTCAACGAGGTCGAGCCGCTGCGTCGGCACCGCGCCACCGGCTTCGGCCTGGAGGCCAAGAAGCCGTACACGGACGGTGTGATCACGGGTTGGGGCACGGTCCACGGCCGGACCGTCTTCGTCTACGCACACGACTTCCGGATCTTCGGCGGCGCGCTGGGCGAGGCCCACGCCACGAAGATCCACAAGATCATGGACATGGCCATCCAGGCCGGCGCCCCGCTGATCTCCCTCAACGACGGCGCCGGCGCCCGTATCCAGGAGGGCGTCTCTGCGCTCGCCGGCTACGGCGGCATCTTCCAGCGCAACACCAAGGCGTCCGGCGTCATCCCGCAGATAAGCGTCATGCTCGGCCCGTGCGCCGGCGGTGCGGCCTACTCGCCGGCCCTGACCGACTTCGTGTTCATGGTCCGCGACACCTCGCAGATGTTCATCACCGGCCCCGACGTGGTCCGCGCGGTGACCGGCGAGGAGATCACCCAGAACGGTCTGGGCGGTGCGGACGTGCACGCCGAGACCTCCGGGGTGGCGCACTTCGCCTACGACGACGAGGTCACCTGCCTCGAAGAGGTCCGCTACCTGCTCTCCCTGCTGCCGGCCAACAACCGGGAGAACCCGCCGGTGGTGGCCTGCGAGGACCCCGCCGACCGCTCCGGGGACGCGCTGCTGGACCTGGTCCCGGCCGACGGCAACCGCCCCTATGACATGCGCAAGGTCATCGAGGAGATCGTCGACGACGGCGAGTACCTGGAGGTCCACGAGCGCTGGGCCACCAACATCATCTGCGCGTTGACCCGCTTCGACGGCCGGGTGGTGGGCATCATCGCCAACCAGCCGCAGTCGCTGGCCGGTGTCCTGGACATCGAGGCGTCCGAGAAGGCCGCCCGCTTCGTCCAGATGTGCGACGCGTTCAACATCCCGCTCGTCACGCTGCTGGACGTCCCCGGCTTCCTGCCCGGCGTCGACCAGGAGCACGGCGGCATCATCCGGCACGGCGCCAAGCTGCTGTACGCGTACTGCAACGCCACCGTGCCGCGCATCTCCATCGTGCTGCGCAAGGCGTACGGTGGCGCCTACATCGTCATGGACTCCCAGTCCATCGGTGCCGACCTGACGTATGCCTGGCCCACCAACGAGATCGCCGTGATGGGCGCCGAGGGCGCCGCCAACGTCATCTTCCGCAAGCAGATCGCCGAGGCCGACGACTCCGACGCCATGCGCACCCGCATGGTCAAGGAGTACAAGTCCGAGCTGATGCACCCCTACTACGCGGCCGAGCGCGGCCTGGTCGACGACGTCATCGACCCCGCCGAGACCCGCCACACCCTCATCCGCGCCCTGGAAATGCTGCGCACCAAGCACGCGGACCTCCCGGCCCGCAAGCACGGCAACCCGCCGCAGTAGTCCACCGCCACCCCCACGTCCGTCCACGGAGAATCGAGACCGCTGTGAATGCTGCCCAGCGCAGTGCCGCCGCCGCTCCCATCCGCGTCGAGAAGGGTCAGGCCAGCGAGGAGGAACTCGCCGCCCTGACCGCCGTCCTCCTGGCCCGTGCCGCCCACCGTCCCTCGGCCACCACCGGCCCGCACTCCACCGCCGCCCGCTGGCGCCGACTGGAGCGCCAGATGGGCTTCCACGGCGCCACCAGCTGGCAGCGCTGACCCGGTACGCACGTGCGCGCCGAGGCGGCGGCCCCCACCCGAGGTGTGGGGGCCGCCGCCTCGGCGTATCCGAACCGGCACCGCCGGACCCCTGCGGAAGGAAGACGGCGACGATCGCCGGCCCGACGAACGCCGCACCCCCCGCGCCCAGGTTGAGCAGCGCCATCGCGCCGCCCTTGTTGTCCGGGGCGAGCGCCGGCACCAGAGCGGAGAGGGGGTGGCATCTGACGCACGGCCCGACGCGCCGGCCGACGTGCGGTCCGACGTGCCGGCCGACGTGCGGTCCGACGTGCCGGCCGACGCGCAGATCGACGTGCCGATCGACGCGCGGACTGGTGTGCAGCCCAGCGTGCGGGCGGTCGTGCCCGCCGGCCCGTCCACCGGTACGCCGGGCGGGGACGGACCCGTACGGGACGCCGCCCCGCAGCCCCTACGGGACGACACATCCCCCGGTGGGGGACTGCCCGTGACGGCGGCGCTCCATGCCGCGCTGGAGTTGGTCGCGGCCAACGAGGCGGAGCTGGGGCGGCTGGACGCGGTGGCCGGGGACGGCGACCACGGCATCGGCATCGTCCGGGGCCTGCGGGCGGCCGCCGCCGCGGCCCGTGCGGCCGAGCCCGGCCCGGACGGCGATCCACGGTCGGCCGGGACCGCGCTGCTCGCCGCCGGGCTGGCGCCGGCCGACGCCTCGGGCGGCGCGTCCGGCGCGCTGTACGGCGCCCTGCTCGCCGAGACCGGCGCCGTTCTCGTCCGGGCCCCGGAGGGCGCCGGATGGGCGGCGCTGCTCGCCGACGCGGCGGACGCCGCCCAGCGGGCCGTCGGCGAACTCGGCGGCGCCGAGGTGGGGGAGAAGACCCTCCTGGACGCCCTGGACCCGTTCCGCCGGGAGCTGCGCGCCCGCGCCGCCGACGGCCTGCCCACGGCGTGGCGGACCGCGGCGTGGCGGACCGCGGCGGAGGCCGCCACCCGGGCCGCCGCGGACACCGCCCGCCTCATCCCGACCCGCGGCCGCGCGGCCCGCATGGGAGTGCGCGGCCACGGCCACCCGGACGCCGGCGCGGTCTCCCTCGCGCTGCTCCTGACCGCGATCGGCGGAACGCTGCGCTGACCGCTGACCGCTGACCGCTGACCGCTGACCGCTGACCGCTGACCGCTGACCGCCGGCCACGACACGCATGCGAAGGCCCCCGCACCTGGCAGGTGTGCGGGGGCCTTTCGCGATGCGGCGCCGAGGCCGCGTGCCCGGCGGGGACCGATACGGACCCGCGCCGGGAGGACGTCAGCGCAGCCGGGCCATCAGCGCGTGCTCCACGAGCGTGATCAGCGCGCTCTTGGCCTCGCTGCGGTGCCGCGCGTCGGTGGTGATGATCGGCGCGTCCGGGCCGATCTGGAGCGCCTCCCGGACCTCGTCCGGGGTGTAGGGCTGGTGCCCGTCGAAGCCGTTGAGGGCGATGACGAAGGGCAGGCCGCTGTTCTCGAAGTAGTCGACGGCCGGGAAGCAGTCGGCGAGCCGTCGGGTGTCGACGAGGACCACCGCGCCGATGGCGCCGCGGACCAGGTCGTCCCACATGAACCAGAAGCGGTCCTGGCCGGGCGTGCCGAACAGGTAGAGGATCAGGTCCTGGTCCAGGGTGATCCGGCCGAAGTCCATGGCCACGGTCGTGGTCGTCTTGTCCGGTGCGTGCGTGAGGTCGTCGATGCCCGCCGATGCGGAGGTCATCACGGCTTCGGTGCGCAGCGGGTTGATCTCTGAGACGGCCCCGACGAACGTGGTCTTGCCCACGCCGAAGCCGCCCGCCACCACGATCTTCGCCGAGGTGGTGGAGCGGGCTGCACCGCTAGAGCTTGCGAAGTCCACTGAGCACCCTTTCGAGCAGTGTCACATCTGGCTGTCCGCCGGCGGTCTCGTCCCCGCCGGGCTGATGGATGGCGACGAGTCCGGCCTCCGCCAGGTCGGCGACGAGGATCCGGGCGACGCCGAGGGGGATGGAGAGAAGGGCCGAGATCTCGGCCACTGATTTGATCTCACGGCAGAGGTGGCAGATGCGTTGGTGCTCCGGCAGCTGGCCCTGCAGCTTCGCGGGGTCGGCGGTCGTGCTGACCAGCGCCTCGATGGCGAGCTGGTAGCGCGGCCGGGTCCGGCCTCCGGTCATCGCGTACGGCCGCACGAGCGGGTTGTTCGCGCCCCCGGTGGGGGCGGTCGGCTCGGGCCTCGGCCGCGGCGGCTGCACCGGCTGGATGCGCGGCGCCTGCGGCTGGTCGTACGGCGAGGGCTCGGACGGCGGGGGCCCGTAGGGCCGGGAACCGTACGGGCTCTGCTGCTGAGCGGGACGCTGCTGAGGCTGCGGCGGCTGGGGCCGCTGCGGCCTGCGGCTGGGCGCAGACGGGAAGTTGAAGCGGTTCTGATGGGTCTCGCCCTGGGGACCGGACTGCTGTCCGGATCCATACGGGTAGCCGCTCGGGGGCGTTGCCACGTCTCCTCCTCCAACTTGCCTGTCTGACGCCGGTCGCGCCACCGAACCCTATGGTGCGGTGGCGGGAAACGCACTGCCTGTCTGCTAGTTGAGAAGGCTGCCCTGCAGTTCTGCACGCAGATCGGGCGTCAGGACGGTGCCCGCACGGTCGACCAGCAGGGCCATCTCGTAGCCGACGAGGCCGATGTCGCACTCCGGGTGCGCCAGTACGGCCAGCGACGATCCGTCGGAGACGGACATGATGAAGAGGAAGCCGCGCTCCATCTCCACCACGGTCTGGTTGACGCTCCCGCCCTCGAAGATGCGGGACGCGCCGGAGGTCAGCGACGTCAGGCCGGAGGCCACCGCCGCCAGCTGATCGGCTCTGTCACGAGGGAACCCCTCGGACATCGCGAGGAGGAGACCGTCCGCGGAGACCACGACCGTGTGGGACACCCCGGGGGTGTTCTCCACGAAGTTGGTGATCAACCAGTTCAGATTCTGCGCCGCCTGGCTCATCGGGCTCACACTAACGCTCCTGATCGTAGGTGCTGCCGGGGCCGAAGCCCTGTTGGTCATTCTGGGGGACCCCCGAGGAGGGATCCGTGCCGGTGCCGGCGCTACGCCCCTGCTGGACACCGCGGCGCAGATTGCTCAGCCTGCCGCGGACATCCTCCGGAGCGCGGGAGACCTGGGGGCCGCCCTGCGCGCTCTGCTCCGCGGTGCCCTCGACCAAATTGGCCTTGGGCACCCGCCGGGGGAGGCCGGAAGCGGTGACCCCGCCCGCCGTCGGCTGGCGCAGTCGCCCCGCCCGCTGCCAGCGATCGTCGTTCTCGCTGCGCCAGACGGAGCCTTCGTCCTGGCCGGTCTCCGGTGCGGGCTCCTGCTGACCGTGCGGCGAGCTGGCTCCGCGGCGCGGAAGGCCAGCGTCGGTCAGCGAGTGGATCGCGCTCTCGGTAGGGCCGGGACGCTCGAATGTTACGCGCTCAGACGCATCAGCGGGAGCGGCAGGTGGATTCCGGTCAGATTCCGCTTCGGTTCCGAAGTGGCCCTCGTGCACAGGGGGTTCGGCCCAGCCGTCGAACCGGCCGCCGTCCTGCGGCACATAGGGGTACTGGCCGGTGGTCTCCGAGAGCGTCGGGTCGCCGAACGCCTCGCCGCCGAAGGAGCGGTCGTCGTACAGCGGCAGGCCGGGCTCCGCATAGGACGCGGGCTGCTCATGGTGGCCGTCGACGGGCAGCTCGTCGCGGAACAGCGGTCGGTTGTCGACCGGTTCGGGCGCGGGGTGTCCGGCGGCCGTCTGGGCCTCCAGGGCCGCCCGGCGCTCCTCGCGCAGCAGGGAGCGGCCCACCGGGTCCAGCCCGGCCGGGGCACCGGGGTGCCCGTGGAAGCCGTCGTCGAAGCCCAGTTCGGCGGCGGTGCGGTGACCGTCGTCGAACGACGCCTGCTGGTGCTCGGGGACGATCCGGGAGACGGTGAAGGCGTCGTCGAACTGCTCGTCGCCGCCACCGCCATGGGTGATCGCGTCCGGCAGCATGACCAGCGACGTGGTGCCGGCCTGCTCGCCCGAGGGGCGCAGCTGGACCCGGATCCCGTGCCGGTCGGCCAGCCGACCGACCACGAACAGGCCCATCCGCTGGGAGATCGCGGCGTCCACGCTCGGCGGGTTGGCCAGCTTGTGGTTGATGTCCGCGAAGTCCTCGGGGGTCAGCCCGATGCCCTTGTCGTGGATCTCGATCATGATCCGGCCGTCGGGCAGCCGGGTCGCGGCCACCTTCACCTTGGTCTGCGGGGAGGAGAACGTGGTGGCGTTCTCCAGCAGCTCGGACAGCAGGTGGATGAGGTCGGTCACGGCGGTGCCGTGGATCTCGCTCTCCGGGACCCCGCTGAGCTCGACCCGCTCGTACGACTCGACCTCGGACGTCGCCGCCCGCAGCACGTCGATCAGCGGCACCGGCTGGTTCCACCGGCGGCCCGGCTCCTCGCCCGCGAGGATCAGGAGGTTCTCTCCGTTGCGGCGCATGCGCGTCGCGAGGTGGTCGAGCCGGAAGAGGTTCTCCAGCTGGTCCGGGTCGGCCTCGTTGTTCTCCAGGTGGGTGATCAGCTCCAACTGGCGCTCGATCAGGCCCTGGTTGCGGCTGGAGAGGTTGGTGAAGATCGCGTTGACGTTGCCCCGCAGCAGCGCCTGCTCGGCGGCCAGCCGGACCGCCTCGCGGTGCACCTGGTCGAAGGCGCGGGCGACCTCGCCGATCTCGTCGGTGGTGGCGATCGGGATCGGGGTCACGCGGGTGTCGACCCGGCCCGGGTCGGTGCGGGAGAGCTGGTCGACCAGCATCGGCAGCCGCTGCTCGGCGACGCCGAAGGCCGCGTTGCGCAGCTCCCGCATGTTGCGGCTCATCCGGCGGGCCATCAGCCCGGCCACCACGAACGCGATGATCAGCGCGGCCAGCACGATGCCGGAGTCCTGGAAGGTGGACCACTTGGCGTCCGAGGAGATCTGCGCGGCCTCGTTCACCGCCTTGTCGGCCAGGTCCTTCTCGATGCCCCGGTACATGTCGAACTTGCCGGTGGCGGCCTGGAAGAACGCGTCCGGGGTGACGCCCTTGAGGGCCAGCGCTTCCGGCGCGGCGCCGGAGGCGATCAGCGTGCTCATCTGGTCCGGCGACGGTGGGGCGTGGAACGTCTGGCCGGCCGCCTGCGCCTGCGACTTCGCGCGGGCGATCTGCTGCTGCGCCGCCTGCTGGAGCTTGCCGGCGTCCGACTTCAGCCGCGCCACGTCGTCGGGCGTACCACCGGAGGTGTACTCGCCGATGGCGATGCCCTCCAGGTAGCGGTACGACGCGAACGCGGTCAGCTGGAGCTTGTGCTCCTTGCCGCCCTGCGGGGACGCCGGGTCGACCAGGAGGTGGGTGCCGATGGAGCGGGTCAGCGACTCGGCGGCCTTCGCCAGTGCGACCGCGTACACGGTGCGCCCGTAGGAGGTGATGTTGCCGGTGCCGAGACCGAGTTCGTTGGCGAACTCCATCAGCGGGTGCTGGATCTCGACGTAGCCCTCTTCGGTCTGCACGCCCGTGAGCTTGGAGGTGAAGGCGACCTGCCGCAGCTGCGCCAGCTTGGGCTCGGTCTTCTCGAACAGCGCCATCCGGCGCTTGAGGCCCGGCTCGTCCGGCATGTTCTTGGCGGCCTCGTGGAACGCCTGCGCGGCCGTGTCGGTCGCGTCCCGTGCCTCCTGGACGACCGGGTCGTCCTGCCGGCCCTTGAGGAGCGGGGCGGCGGTGCGGTCCCGCTCGTCGATGAGCGCGTTGCTGTAGGAAAGCGCGGCGCGCACGAGCTTCGCGGTGTTCTCGGCGTTCTGGGCGTCCTGCCAGGTGCTGAAGGAATTGTTGACCCGCAGCCCACCGAAGACCAGGGCGACCAGAACCGGGATCAGCAGAATGGCGTTCAGGCGGGTGGCCACCCGCCAGTTGCGCGGGGAGTACTTGCCGCCACTGACCGGAGGCTTCGCGACCGGATTCTCGGAAGCGTCGGAAGCCGGTGCGCCACTCTCGCGTGGTGGCGGCGTGAAGTTGCCCCGCCGCGGTTCCTGCGGCTCGGGGCTCGTCGTGCTTCGCCTCACTCGACCAACAACCTCTCGGCGACGGCACGGGATTGCAGTGCCGTTTCTTCTGGGCGTTACTACTCCGGAGTTCAGCGAATTTCAGCACGTCAGGGCAGTGCGTTCCAAACACCGGACAGAGCCGAAGCGGCTCTGGAAAAGCGCCAGATAAAAGGGGCGTTAAGGGCGAGGCGCGGCAAAAGGCGGGAGAAATGTGAGCGCAGCGAAGCCGGCCATGCGCGCGCGGTGTCGAAGGCCGGCCGATTCACTGTCGAAACGTTATGAAGCCCTGGACGGGCGTGGCGAAGGACACAGATCAACCCCCCGGCGGCGGGAACCGCTCCAGGGCAGGGGTGATGGCCCCCCCGGTGACGCCTGCCGTACGGCCCCCGCCGGTCAGCGGGCGGGCCGTCCGGCCGTCACTACTGCAGGCGGGCCATCAGCGCGTGCTCCACGAGCGTGATGAGCGCGCTCTTGGCCTCCGCGCGGTGCCGCGCGTCGGTGGTGATGATCGGGGTCCCCGGCCCGATCTGGAGCGCCTCCCGGACCTCGTCCGGGGTGTGCGGCTGGTGCCCCTCAAAGCCGTTGAGGGCGATGACGAAGGGCAGGCCGCTGTTCTCGAAGTAGTCGACGGCCGGGAAGCAGTCGGCCAGTCGCCGGGTGTCGACGAGGACCACCGCGCCGATGGCGCCGCGGACCAGGTCGTCCCACATGAACCAGAAGCGGTCCTGGCCCGGCGTACCGAACAGGTACAGGATCAGGTCCTCGTCCAGGGTGATCCGGCCGAAGTCCATCGCCACGGTCGTGGTCGTCTTGTCCTGGACGTGGCTGAGGTCGTCGATCCCCGCCGACGCGGAGGTCATCACGGCCTCCGTGCGCAGCGGGTTGATCTCCGAGACGGCGCCGACGAACGTGGTCTTGCCCACGCCGAAGCCGCCCGCCACCACGATCTTCGCCGAGGTGGTGGAGCGGGCCGGGCTCGGCGCGGTGCCGTCGTCAGAGCTTGCGAAGTCCACTGAGCACCCTCTCCAGCAGGGTCACGTCCGGCGTGCCGCCCGCCTCGCCGCTGCCGCCGGGCTGGTGGATGGCCACCATCCCGGCCTCCGCCAGGTCGGCCACCAGGATGCGCGCCACGCCGAGCGGGATGTGCAGCAGTGCGGAGACCTCGGCCACCGACTTCACCTCGCGGCACAGGTGGCAGATCCGCTGGTGCTCGGGGAGCAGGCCGGGCAGTTGGGACGGGTCGGCCGTGGTGCTGACCAGTGCCTCTATGGCGAGCTGGTAGCGCGGCCGGGTCCGGCCTCCGGTCATGGCGTACGGGCGCACCAGCGGTTGGTCACCTTCGCTCCCGTACGGCGCTGGGCTGTAGGCGCCGTACGGGCCGGAAGTGGCGGGTGGCGGGGTCATGGATCCTCCGGGCGGGACAACTGACGTGTCGTCGGGTTGGGCCGGTGGGGGGTACGGCGTGGATGGATGAGGGGTTACCGGGTGCGGTGCGGCGCTGCGGACGCCGCGGGCACTCAGTTCAGCAGACTGCCCTGCAGTTCTGCACGCAGATCGGGCGTCAGGACGGTGCCCGCACGGTCGACCAGCAGGGCCATCTCGTAGCCGACGAGGCCGATGTCGCACTCCGGGTGCGCCAGTACGGCCAGCGACGACCCGTCGGAGACGGACATGATGAAGAGGAAGCCGCGCTCCATCTCCACCACGGTCTGGTTGACCGTCCCGCCCTCGAAGATGCGGGAGGCACCCGAGGTCAGCGACGTCAGGCCGGAGGCCACCGCCGCCAACTGGTCGGCTCGGTCACGAGGGAACCCCTCGGACATCGCGAGGAGCAGCCCGTCCGCGGAGACCACCACCGTGTGGGACACCCCGGGGGTGTTGTCCACGAAGTTGGTGATCAACCAGTTCAGATTCTGCGCCGCCTGGCTCATCGGACTCAACTAACGCTCCTGCTGGTGAGAGGGATCGACAATGCCGTGGTTGCCGGTGGACGACGTCCCGGCCTGCCGGCCCTGCTGGATGCCCCGGCGGAGATTGGTCAGCCGGCCGCGCACGTCGCTGGGCGCGCGGGAGACCTGCGGACCGCCCTGCGGGGCCTGCTGCTGCGCGGTGCCGGCGACGAGATTGGCGCGCGGCACCCGGCGGGGCAGCCCGGACGTGGTGACCCCGCCCGAGGCCGGCTGGCGGATCTGCTCCGCCTGCCGCCACGTCTCGTCGTTCGGCGAGGTCCGCCACTGTGCGCCGGCGTCGGCCGGGGCGCCCTCGCGGGCGGCACCGCCCGCCGGCGCACCGGCGGCCGGCACGCCGCCGGCGGGCGTGTCACCCGGCGCGGCGCCGTCCTGGCCACCGTCGCGGCGCGGCAGCGGCGGCACACCGGCGGCGGCCGCCGCCGGAGTGTTGAACCAGTTGGACTCGATGGTGTCGAAGATCGGCGTGCGGTCGTCGACGGGGCGGGCGTCCGTGGTGCCGAGCGGGTCGCCGCGGAGCGGACCGCTCAGCGGGTCGCCGAGCGGGTCCTGGCCCGCCGGGGCCCGTCCGGCGTCCGGCTGCCGGACCTGCCCGGCCGGCTCCGCGCGCCCGGTCGCGGGGCGCGGGAACTGTCCGGTGGTCTCGAACGGTTCGGTGTCGGCGTCGGGCCGCGGGAACTGTCCGGTGGTCTCGAACGGTCCGGTGTCGGCGTCCGGCCGGGGGAACTGCCCGGTGGTCTCGAAGTGCCCGGTGTCGGCGTCCGGCTGCGGGAACTGCCCGGTGTCGCCGGGTCCGGCGGCCGCCCAGGTCGGCTCGCGGTCCGCGGCCGGGGCACCGCCCCGACCCGCACCGCCCCGACCCGCGCCGTCCCGACCCGCGCCGGGCCGCGGCCCGCCGAAGCCGGGCCGGGCGAACGCGGAGGTGTCACCGGGGCCGGCGGCCGGCGCGGGCCGCTGGAAGGTGCCGGTGGTCTCCGGCTCCTCGTGGCCCCGCGGCCGGTCCTGCGCCTCGCGGGGCGTCATCGGCCAGTCGTCGTCGGAGCCGCGGTCCCGGCGCACGCCCAGGGGCGCGTCGCCCGTCCGCCCGGCGTCCGCGGGAGCCGCTCCGGCCCCGCCGCCCGGCAGTTCGGCCGCCGCGTTCCGGGTCGGCAGCTGCGGCCGCTCCTCGCGTCCGGGCAGGCCGGCGGGCGGCGCCACGGTCGGGGTGCGGCCGTCCTCGGCACCGCGGCCCGCCTCCGCGCCACGGACCGGCAGTGCGGGCCGCGCCCCGGCGGCGTCACCGCCCGGACCGGGCGCGGACGGTGCGGTGCGGCCGCCGGGAGCCGGCGAGCCGAAGGCGTTCGGGGCGCCGCCCTGGCCACCGCGGCCGGGCAGCGCGGGCCGCCCGCCGGGGCCGGAGCCGACCTGGCCGCGCGGCTGCAGCCCGGCCAGCCGGCTGCTGGGTGCGCCGCCGCCCTCGCCGGGGCTCTTGGCGGTGCTGGGCGCCGGCTTCTTGCCGCCCTGGGCGACGTCGACCGGCAGCATGACCAGTGCGGTGGTGCCGCCGGAGTCGGACGGCCGGAGCTGGATGCGGATGCCGTGCCGCAGGGACAGCCGGCCGACCACGAACAGACCCATCCGCCGGGACACCGAGACGTCCACGGTCGGCGGGCTGGCCAGCCGCTCGTTGATCGCCGACAGGTCCTCGGGGGAGAGGCCGATGCCGGTGTCGTGGATCTCGACCAGGACGCGGCCGTCGGGCAGCGCGTGGCCGGTCACCTTGACCTTGGTCTGCGGCGAGGAGAACGAGGTCGCGTTCTCCAGCAGCTCGGCGAGCAGGTGCACGAGGTCGTTGACGACCCGGCCGGCGACCTCGGTCTGCGGGACCGCGTTCAGCTCGATCCGCTCGTACTGCTCCACCTCGGAGGCGGCGGCCCGCAGGACGTCGACCAGCGGCACCGGACGGGTCCACCGGCGGCCCGGCTCCTCACCCGCGAGGACGAGGAGGTTCTCGCCGTTACGGCGCATGCGGGTGGCGAGGTGGTCGAGCTTGAAGAGCGAGGAGAGCTGGTCCGGGTCGGCCTCACGGGACTCCAGTTCGGAGATCAGCGAGAGCTGACGCTGGATCAGGCCCTGGGAGCGGCGCGAGAGGTTGGTGAACATCGCGTTGACGTTGCCCCGCAGCAGCGCCTGCTCGGACGCCAGCCGGACCGCCTCGCGGTGGACGTCGTCGAACGCCGCGGCCACCCGGCCGATCTCGTCCCGGCTGTGCACACCGACCGACTCGACGGAGGTGTCCACGTCCTGCGGGTCGGACTCGGACAGCTGCTTGACCAGCTCGGGCAGTCGGTCCTGGGCGACCTTCTGCGCGGTGTCCTGGAGCCGGCGCAGCGAGCGGACCATGGAGCGGGCCACGACGAACGCGCCGACCAGCGAGACGCCGAGGACCAGCAGGATCACCGCGCCGTTGAGGATCGCGTCCTGGGTCGCGGCGTTGCGCAGCTCGCGGGACTTCTGCTCCATCTCGGACAGCAGCGAGGTCTCGATCCGCGACATCTCGTCGATCTTGACGGTGTCGGAGTCGTACCAGTCCAGGTACTTGTACTCCTGGCTGCGGATGCCGTTCGTGCTGGCGAAGGCCCGGTGCGCGAACGCGTACGCGGCCTTGATCTCGTCGTTGTTGCCGTCCAGACCGCGGGTGAGGGCACCGGCGTTGCCGCTGTAGATCTGCGAGAAGCGGTCCCGGGCGGCCTTCTCGTTGTCCTCGGCGCTGCGGCCGGCCTGCCGGTCGTTGGCGGAGAGCTGCGGGCCGCCCGAGTGTGCCAGACCGGCACTGACCAGGGCGCGCTGGATCGACGCGTACTCCTTGGCCGACGAGAACGCCGCCAGGGCACGGGTGCTGCGGATCATCTCCGGGTTGCTGGTGGCCTGCGCCATGTCCTGCGAGAGGTCCAGCAGGGAGGCGATCAGCTGGTTGTAGTCGGTGACGGTCCGCGCGACGTTGTTGTCGTCCTTGTAGGCGTTGGCGCGGATCTCGTTGAGGGTGTTGAGCTGGCGGCCGATCTCCAGGACGGTCGCCCGGACGCCGGCCATGGTGGCGTCGTCGGGCTTGATGTCGCCGGTGGCCTGGTTGAAGGAGACCTTGGCGCGGTCGGTGGCCTCGCGCGGGGCCACCACACTGGCGTCGTCCTTGACGTTGCCGGTACCGGCCAGCGGGCCGGCCGACTTGTCGCGCTCGACCTGGAGGGCGTCGGCGAGCTCGGTGGCCTGCCGGGTCATCTCGGTGAGCAGCTGCATCTTGTCGAGCTGGTCGATGTTGTCCAGCTCGGTGTTGACGCGCAGGGCGCCCAGGGTCGTCGCCGCGACGACGGGGAGCGCGAGCAGCGAGACGAGCCGGGTGCTGATGCGCCAGTTGCGCAGCGCTATTCGACTGCCGGGCCCGCTGGGGCTGTTCTTGGGCTTGCCGCCGTCCGCGGCGTCATCACCCGGAGTCTGGCCGCGGTCTGTGCCGCCGCGCAGCTCCGGGTCCGCCGCAGCGTTGCCATCCCTCTTGAAACGTCCCTGCACTAGCGTCGCAACCTCTGGACCAGGCGTCCCACCGCGCCAACGGCGGGACGGTGTCGAGTCGAAGGGGGACCGCGAAGTCCCCCGTGGCGGTCGTGATGACCGGCGGGCCATCCCCTCTGGCAGAGGGAGCGGCACCACCGCGCGGCGCTCCTTCGCGCCTCTGCGCGCCGGCGAAAAGTGCGGCGGTCCGTGGAATTCCAGCACAGTGCCGGATCTCCAACAAGAGCGGAGCCGGTCACCGTGACATGGGTGACGCAATGTACGGAATGCGTTACGACCGGTTGAAGACGGCCCGCATGATTCCGGACTTTTACCCGCGAGTCGCCCACCCTCGCCCCTTGTCCCAGGTGCGGTGATCAGGAGCGGAACATGCGGTTCAATCCGGCAATGTCCGTTTCGACCATGGATGTTGATCAAGGGAAATGCGGCATATGTCACACCCTTCGTGAGGAAACTCACAGGAAGATCGCCGACTTTCCCGCTGATCCGCAGGGAATAGCGCGCTTAGCCTGACGCTTTACACAGTTGCGTAAAACGACAACGCGCAGAAATGCAACGTTCGGCAACTCTTCCCGACCAGACGCGAGGCATACCGCAGTGAAGACGACGATGATGTTCCGCAACATAGCCAACCCGCGGCGCACCACCCTGGCCCACCTGGAGGACGCCGAGGAGCTCGGCACCCTGGAGGCCCCGGAGCACACCGTCGACCTGCCCCGCCAGACCGCCAATCCCCGCCGCACCGTCCTGAACGACCTGCCGAAGCAGGACGTCACGGCCTGAACGGACGGCGATGCGCGCAGGCCCCCGCGATAGCCTGGAGTGTCAACTCCGGCCAATGATCATGAGGGGCAGCGGCAACCCGTGCGCATCGCCAGATTCTCCATCGACGGCAACGTCGGCTTCGGTGTCCTCGAAGGAGACGAACTCGACGTCATCAAGGGGCATCCGTTCGCGGAATTCGAGCGCTCGGGCCAAAAGGTCCCCCTCGACAAGGTGCGGCTGTTGCCGCCGGTCCTCCCCAACAAGGTCGTGGCGATCGGCCGCAACTACGCCGAGCACGCCGCCGAACTGGGCAACGAGGTCCCGGACACGCCGGTCACCTTCTTCAAACCGTCGACGTCGGTGATCGGGTCCGGCGACCCCATCACCTACCCCTCCTTCTCCCAGGAGCTGCACCACGAAGCGGAGCTGGCCGTCGTCATCGGCCGGATGTGCCGCGAGGTGCCCCGCGAGCGGGTCAAGGACGTCATCCTCGGCTACACCTGCGCCAACGACGTCACCGCGCGTGACGTCCAGCGCCGCGAGAAGCAGTGGGCCCGGGCCAAGGGCTTCGACAGCTCCTGCCCCCTGGGCCCCTGGATCGAGACGGACCTCGACCCGAGCGACCTCACCATCCAGTGCACGGTCAACGGCGAACAGCGCCAGCTCGGCCGCACCAGCGAGATGGTCCGCCCGATCGAGGACCTGATCGTCCACATCACCGAGGCGATGACGCTGCTCCCCGGCGACGTCGTCCTCACGGGCACCCCGGCCGGGGTCGGCCCGCTCAACGTCGGCGACGTGGTCGCCGTCACCATCGAAGGCATCGGCACTCTCACCAACAAGGTGATCAAGCGTGGCTAACGCGACCCCCGGAACCCCCGTCCGCGTACGTTTCTGTCCCTCCCCGACCGGCAACCCGCACGTCGGCCTGGTCCGTACCGCCCTGTTCAACTGGGCCTACGCCCGGCACACCGGCGGCCAGCTGGTCTTCCGCATCGAGGACACCGACGCGGCCCGCGACTCCGAGGAGTCCTACAACCAGCTGCTGGACTCGTTCCACTGGCTCGGCTTCGACTGGGACGAGGGCCCCGAGGTCGGCGGCCCGCACGCCCCCTACCGCCAGTCGCAGCGGATGGACCGCTACAAGGACGTCGCCGAGAAGCTGCTCGCCGCCGGCCACGCCTACCACTGCTACTGCACCACCGAAGAGCTCGACGCCCGCCGCGAGGCCGCCCGCAAGGCCGGCAAGCCCTCCGGTTACGACGGCACCTGCCGCGAGCTGACCGCCGAGCAGAAGGCCGCCTACGAGGCCGAGGGCCGCGCCTCGATCGTCCGCTTCCGGATGCCCGACGCGCCCATCGCCTTCACCGACCTGGTCCGCGGCGAACTGACCTTCACCCCGGAGAACGTCCCGGACTACGGCATCGTCCGCGCCAACGGGGCCCCGCTCTACACCCTCGTCAACCCGGTCGACGACGCCCTGATGGGCATCACCCACGTCCTGCGCGGCGAGGACCTGCTCTCCTCCACCCCCCGCCAGATCGCCCTCTACCGGGCCCTGATCGAGCTGGGCATCGCCTCGGCCGTCCCCGAGTTCGGCCACCTGCCCTACGTCATGGGCGAGGGCAACAAGAAGCTCTCCAAGCGCGACCCCCAGGCCAACCTCAACCTCTACCGGGAGCGCGGCTTCCTCCCCGAGGGCCTGCTGAACTACCTGTCCCTGCTGGGCTGGTCGTTCTCCGCGGACCAGGACATCTTCACCATCCCCGAGATGATCGAGAAGTTCGACATCGCGGACGTCAACGCCAACCCGGCCCGCTTCGACCTCAAGAAGGCCGAGGCGATCAACGCCGAGCACATCCGCCGGCTCGACGTGAAGGACTTCACCGCGGCCTGCGAGCCCTGGCTGAAGGCCCCCTTCGCCAACTGGGAGCCCGCGGACTTCGACCAGGCCGCGTGGCAGGCGATCGCCCCGCACGCCCAGACCCGCCTGACCGTCCTCTCCGAGATCACCGCCAACGTCGACTTCCTCTTCCGCACCGAGCCGGTCGACGACGAGGCGTCCTGGACCAAGGCCATGAAGGGCGACCCGGTGGCCCTGCTCACCACCGCCCGCGCCAACCTGGAGTCCGCGGACTGGACCGCCGGCCCCGAGCCCCTCAAGCAGGCCGTCCTCGCCGCCGGCGAGCAGCACGGCCTCAAGCTCGGCAAGGCCCAGGCCCCGGTCCGGGTGGCCGTCACCGGCCGCACCGTCGGTCTCCCCCTCTTCGAGTCCCTGGAGATCCTCGGCAAGGAGCGCACCCTCGCCCGCATCGACGCGGCCCTGGCCAAGCTGACCGCCTGACCCGACCGCACCCGAGGGACCCCGGGCCCGGAAGCGACCCCGCTTCCGGGCCCGCCCCCTTTCCCGCCCACCGCCCGTTAGATTCCCGGCATGCCCCTCCATGCCGTCCTCTGGGACATCGACGACACCCTCTTCGACTACACCGGCTCCGACCGCGCCGGCGTGCTGCGCCACCTGCGGGCCGAGGGGCTGCTGGCCGCGTACGGCGGCGAGGCGGCGGCGCTGGCCCGCTGGCGGCACGCGATGGAGACCGAGTTCGCCCGGTTCCTCGCGGGCGAGCTGGGCTTCCTGGAGCACCGCAGGGCCCGCGCCCGGACGTTCCTGGGCGCCCCGCTGAGCGACACGGAGGCGGACGCCTGGTTCGCCCGCTACGTCGCCCACTACGAGGCGTCCTGGGAGCTCTTCCCGGACTCCGCGCCGACCCTGGAGGCACTGGCCCCCCTGGTGCGCCAGGCGGTGCTCTCGAACTCCTCCACCGCCAACCAGGAGCGCAAGCTGACCACCCTGGGCATCCGGGACCACTTCGAGGCGGTGCTGTGCGCCGACGGCCTGGGATACGCCAAGCCCGCCCCGGAGGCCTTCCTGGGAGCCTGTGCGTCCCTCGGGCTGCCACCGACCGAGGTGCTCTACGTGGGTGACCGTCTCGACGTCGACGGCCTGGGTGCCCGGGACGCCGGCCTGGCGGCCGTGTGGCTGGATCGCGCGGGTGCCGAGGAGCAGCCGCCGCCGGGGGTGCGCCGGATCCGAGGGCTGGCCGAGCTCCCCGAGTTGGTGCGCGGGGTTATCGGTTTTGGAGCACCCTCCGCGATCAGGTAATGTTCTTCCTGCGCCGCCCGAGAGGGCCGAAAGGCCCGGACCGGAAAGCGCAGATCAAGGCAAGGCCCCCCACTGGGGGTTGCACTTTGATGGCCTATGGTGTAATTGGCAGCACGACTGATTCTGGTTCAGTTAGTCTTGGTTCGAGTCCAGGTAGGCCAGCTCGCAGAGCTCATCTGCAAGGCCCCCGTTGTGTAGCGGCCTAGCACGCCGCCCTCTCAAGGCGGTAGCGCCGGTTCGAATCCGGTCGGGGGTACAGATCCTTCTCGGGGAGGCAGTCCGGGTCGCACCCACTGTCACTCACGCAGGATCGCTAGGGCCCCCGTTGTGTAGCGGCCTAGCACGCCGCCCTCTCAAGGCGGTAGCGCCGGTTCGAATCCGGTCGGGGGTACTGGTCTACACCACCATGGCCTATGGTGTAATTGGCAGCACGACTGATTCTGGTTCAGTTAGTCTTGGTTCGAGTCCAGGTAGGCCAGCTCGCAGAGCTCATCTGCAAGGCCCCCGTTGTGTAGCGGCCTAGCACGCCGCCCTCTCAAGGCGGTAGCGCCGGTTCGAATCCGGTCGGGGGTACATCGAAGAAAGGCCCTCCGCATCATGCGGAGGGCCTTTCTGCTGTTCTCGTATGGCAACTCGTGTCGGTGTCCAACGGCCTTGTGCGGCCGGGCGGTTGGTGCGCGGCGGGAGGTGGCGGCCCGCGGCGGGTGGGCAGTTGGGCGAGCGGGGCGGCGCGTCGGGGAGTGCGCCGGCCGGCCGCCGCGGGGGAGCGGGGCCGGCCGGCGGGGCTCAGCCGCCGTTGCGGCGCAGGCCCTCGGAGAGGCGGGCGGCGGCGTCGATGACGGCCTGGGCGTGCATCCGGCCGGGGTGGCGGGTCAGGCGCTCGATCGGGCCGGAGACGGAGACGGCGGCCACCACGCGGTTGGAGGGGCCGCGGACGGGCGCGGAGACCGAGGCCACGCCCGGCTCCCGCTCGCCGATCGACTGGGCCCAGCCGCGGCGCCGTACGCCGGACAGCGCGGTGGCGGTGAAGCGGGCGCCCTGGAGGCCCCGGTGCAGCCGCTCCGGCTCCTCCCAAGCCATCAGGATCTGGGCGGAGGAGCCGGCCTTCATGGTCAGCGTGGAGCCCACCGGGACGGTGTCCCGCAGTCCGGACAGCCGTTCCGCCGCCGCCACGCAGATCCGCATGTCGCCCTGGCGGCGATAGAGCTGGGCGCTCTCGCCCGTCACGTCGCGCAGGTGCGTGAGCACCGGTCCGGCCGTCGCCAGCAGGCGGTCCTCGCCGGCCGCCGCGGCCAGCTCGGAGAGCCGTGGGCCCAGGATGAACCGGCCCTGCATGTCCCTCGCCACCATCCGGTGGTGTTCCAGTGCCACGGCCAGCCGGTGGGCCGTGGGTCGTGCGAGCCCGGTCGCCGCGACCAGCCCGGCGAGGGTGGCCGGACCGGACTCCAGAGCGCTCAAAACCAGAGCTGCCTTGTCGAGAACGCCGACGCCGCTAGAGTTGTCCATGCAACGATACTCGCGTCTCACAGTGTGAAACGCAAGTTCAATTTTCCATGGAAGTCGTCACTCTGTAGATGCGGCCCTCGACCAGGGCCCGGCGTCAGGCCCGCAGGGGATATGAGCGGGTCACCGCGCACAGACGAGCAAGGCCGGCACAGTGGCCGGCCGGAGGGAAAGCGATGGGACGGACACTCGCGGAGAAGGTCTGGGACGACCACGTCGTCCGGCGCGCGGAAGGCGAGCCCGACCTCCTCTTCATCGATCTGCACCTGCTGCACGAGGTCACCAGCCCGCAGGCGTTCGACGGCCTCCGCAAGGCCGGCCGCCAGGTGCGGCGGACGGACCTGACCATCGCCACCGAGGACCACAACACCCCGACCCTCGACATCGACAAGCCGATCGCCGACCCGGTCTCGCGCACCCAGCTGGAGACCCTGCGCAAGAACTGCGCGGAGTTCGGCGTCCGACTGCACCCGCTGGGCGACGTCGAGCAGGGTGTCGTCCACGTCGTGGGGCCGCAGTTGGGGCTGACCCAGCCCGGCACCACCGTCGTCTGCGGTGACAGCCACACCTCCACCCACGGCGCGTTCGGCGCGCTGGCGTTCGGCATCGGCACCAGCCAGGTCGAGCACGTCCTGGCCACCCAGACGCTGCCGATGGCGCCGTTCAGGACGATGGCGATCACCGTGGACGGCGAGCTGCCCGACGGTGTCACCGCCAAGGACCTGATCCTGGCGATCATCGCCAAGATCGGCACCGGCGGCGGCCAGGGCTATGTCATCGAGTACCGCGGCTCGGCCATCGAGAAGCTGTCGATGGAAGCCCGGATGACCATCTGCAACATGTCGATCGAGGCGGGCGCCCGGGCCGGCATGATCGCCCCCGACCAGACCACCTTCGACTACCTCCAGGGCCGCGACCACGCCCCCGAGGGCGAGGACTGGGACGCCGCCGTGGCGTACTGGAGGACGCTGCGCACCGACGACGACGCGGTTTTCGACGCCGAGGTCGTCATCGACGCCGCTTCGCTGGCGCCGTTCGTCACCTGGGGCACCAACCCCGGCCAGGGTGCGCCCCTTTCGGCGAACGTCCCCGACCCGGCTTCGTACGAGGACCCCTCGGAGCGGCACGCCGCCGAAAAGGCCCTGGAATACATGGGGTTGACGGCCGGTCAACCGCTCCGTGAGATCTCCGTGGACACCGTCTTCGTAGGTTCGTGCACCAACGGCCGCATCGAGGACCTGCGCTCGGCGGCCTCGGTCCTGGAGGGCCGCAAGGTCGCGGACGGGGTGCGGGTGCTGATCGTCCCCGGCTCGGTGCGGGTCGCGCTGCAGGCCGTCGAGGAGGGGCTGGACAAGGTCTTCACCGCGGCCGGCGCCGAATGGCGGCACGCGGGCTGCTCGATGTGCCTGGGCATGAACCCCGACCAGCTGGCGCCCGGTGAGCGCTCCGCGTCCACCTCCAACCGCAACTTCGAGGGCCGGCAGGGCAAGGGCGGCCGCACCCACCTGGTCTCCCCGCAGGTCGCCGCCGCAACGGCGGTTCTCGGCCATCTGGCCTCACCGGCCGACCTGGCCGGCCAGTCCGACGTCGTCACGCCCGCGGGAGTCTGAACCATGGAAGCTTTCACCACCCACACCGGCCGGGCCGTTCCGCTGCGCCGCAGCAACGTCGACACCGACCAGATCATCCCGGCCCACTGGCTGAAGAAGGTCACCCGCGACGGCTTCGAGGACGGGCTGTTCGAGGCGTGGCGCAAGGACCCGGAGTTCGTCCTCAACCAGGAGGCGTACAAGGGCGCGACCGTCCTGGTCGCGGGGCCCGACTTCGGCACCGGCTCCTCGCGTGAGCACGCCGTCTGGGCGCTGCAGAACTACGGCTTCAAGGCCGTCGTCTCCTCGCGGTTCGCGGACATCTTCCGCGGCAACTCCCTCAAGAACGGCCTGCTGACGGTGGTCCTGCCGCAGGAGACCGTGGACCGGCTGCAGAAGCTGGTGGAGTCCGACCCGACCGCCGAGGTGACGGTCGACCTGGTCAACCGCGAGGTCCGTGCCGAGGGCGTCACCGCCGGCTTCGAGCTGGACGAGAACGCTCGTTGGCGGCTGCTGGAGGGTCTGGACGACATCAGCCTCACCCTTCGGGAGGAGTCCGACATCGCTGCCTACGAGGCGAACAGGCCCTCCTTCAAGCCGCGTACCATCGAGGTCTGACCTCGGGTTTTATGGCTCAAAGGCTTATTGCGTACGATGCGCCCCCTGTGCAGTTGGCAGGGGGCGCATCGGCTTGTAGAGCCGGGCGTTGAGGCCCCGTGAAGCGACAACTCGCCGCAGATGGCACAATTAGCGCATGGAACGCGACGACCAACTCAAGCTCTACGGTTTCGTCGCCGACCGACTCAAGGACGCACACGCAAGGGTGCGGACACTGCAAGTCCCGGAGGGCGTACGGATGGCGCTGACCCGGAAGCTGCTCGTCATCACGGCCGCGGCTAAACACGATCTTGCGGACGCGGCAAGGCGTCTGGAGTGGTTCATGAGCGACCTTGACGAAGGTCGTTATCCCGAAGATGTGCATGCCGATGGAAGTCCGTGAAGGTCGAGTCCGTTGCGGCACAAGGGTGATTAGCCCGTTTCGTGTTTGATTTGCGGTATATATCTGCCTAACGTGCGAAAAAGCTTGGAAACTTTCGTTCCAGCAATGTCTCCGAAGGGGAAGACGTGAACAAGGCGCAGCTCGTAGAAGCCATTGCCGACAAGCTCGGTGGCCGCCAGAACGCCGCGGACGCGGTGGACGCCGTACTGGACGCAGTCGTCCGTGCAGTTGTCGCGGGCGACCGCGTTTCGGTCACCGGTTTCGGCTCGTTCGAGAAGGTGGACCGCCCGGCCCGTTACGCGCGTAACCCGCAGACGGGTGAGCGGGTGCGGGTCAAGAAGACCTCGGTGCCCCGTTTCCGCGCCGGTCAGGGCTTCAAGGACCTGGTGAGCGGCTCGAAGAAGCTCCCCAAGGGTGGCGAGGTCGCCGTCAAGAAGGCGCCCAAGGGCAGCCTGACCGGCGGTGCCGCCATCAAGAAGGCCGCGGCGAAGAAGGCCGTCGCCAAGAAGGCCGCTGCCAAGAAGGCGGCGCCGGCGAAGAAGGCCGCGGCGAAGAAGACCACCGCGAAGAAGGTCACCGCGAAGAAGACCACGGCGAAGAAGGCGGCGCCCGCGAAGAAGGCCGCCGCGGCGAAGAAGGCCACCGCGGCGAAGAAGACCACCGCGAAGAAGGCCACGGCGAAGAAGACCGCGCCGGCCAAGAAGGCCACGGCGAAGAAGGCCCCTGCCAAGAAGGCCACGGCGCGCAAGACCACCGCCAAGAAGACCACCGCCCGCAAGCGGTAATTCCACGGCGGCAACCCCATGCCAGGCGCCGGGCCGGTCTCCCTCCGGGGAGCCCGGCCCGCGGTGCGTGCCCACCAGGGCCGCCGTCTACCCTTGCCCCATGCAGGCCACCGCGTACACCTACGACGAGACGACCCGCTCCGGCAGCGTGCTGCTGGACGACGGGACCCCGCTGTCCTTCGACGCGGCGGCCTTCGACGCCGGCGGCCTGCTCCTGCTGCGCCCCGGTCAGCGGGTGCGCATCGAGGTCACCGGCGAGCGTGACGCCCGGCGGATCGTCCTCGTCACGCTCCAGACGCTCTGACCTGCGGCGCCACCACGCCGCCCGGAGCGCCTGACAGATCCCCGGCGCCGAGGACGCCGGCGCGGCCCGGTGTGCTCAGCACGGTCGCCCACTCCGCCCAGCCCGGGACCCGCGGGGCCTGCCGCGCGGTGTGCGGGCCGACCCCCAGGGCCAGCGCGGCCCGCAGGTCCTCCCCGGTGTCCACGTCCTGGCGCACCGACGGCACGTCCGGCGCGGCGATCTCCCGCGCCCCGGAGGCCAGGTGACGGGCCCGGGAGGGGCCGCCGAAAGCCGGGTCCAATTCCGTACCGGAAGTCGCCGACAGAAGTGTTGTCCCGATTTCCGCCGCATCCGCGAGAAATGCCCGCGGAAATAGCGCGGCGGAATGGAGCACGGTCGCCAGCTCGGCCGGGCGGAGCGCCGGGAGATCGGCGTTCAGTGCGGCGACCGGCGCACCGGGCCGCCGCGCCCTTACCACGGCCGCGCCATGGGCCAGTGCGGCATTCAGTCCGTTGGCCGGAGCGTCCGGCACGATGCGCGCCCCCAGCGCCGCCAAGTGCTCCCCGGCCACCGGATCGTCCGTGACAACCGCCACATCCCGCACGTCCGCGCAGGCCAGCGCGGCGGCCACGGTGTCCAGCGCGAATGCCAGCGCCAACTTCGGGCGGAACTCCTCGCCGGCGGCCCCGGAGAGCCTGCTCTTGGCCCGCACCAGCGGTTTCAGCGGCACTACGAGGCTCCAGCCCACATCCGCTCCGTCTCTTCGCATCGGGATCATTCTCACCTGCCGCCGGAACCTTTCCGGAGTGGCGGGGTTACGGTGTTCTCGACATAGCGGGTACTCGGGGCGACACTTGTGCGGCTGCCGGCTCGCAGCAGCTTCGCAGGTCCCACAAGGAGGGTGTCCCAGTGTCCCGCCGCAGAATCGGCTTCTGGTACCGCTTGGCCGCGGTCATCTGCAAACCGCCGCTCTTGGTTCTGTTCAAGCGGGACTGGCGAGGAATGGAGCACATTCCGGCCGACGGCGGTTTTATTACCGCGGTCAACCACAACTCGTATCTTGATCCGCTCTCCTATGCGCACTATCAGTACAACACCGGGCGGGTCCCCCGATTCCTCGCCAAGGCCGGACTCTTCAAGAGCGGCTTTGTCGGCCTGATGATGCGCGGAACGGGACAGATCCCGGTCTACCGGGAAACCACCGACGCCGCCACCGCGTTCCGGGCCGCCGTGAACGCCATCGAGAAGGGCGAATGCGTCGCCTTCTACCCCGAGGGCACCCTCACCCGCGACCCCGCGCAGTGGCCGATGCAGGGCAAGACCGGCGCCGCCCGGGTCGCCCTGCTGACCAAGGCCCCGGTCATCCCCGTCGCCCAGTGGGGCGCCAACGAGGCGATGCCGCCCTACGCCAAGGAGAAGAAGCTCCAGCTCTTCCCGCGCAAGACGCTGCGGGTCAAGGCCGGTCCGCCGGTCGACCTCAGCGAGTTCTACGGTCAGGAGCCCACCGCCGAGGTGCTGCGCGCCGTGACCGAGAGGATCATGGCCGCCATCACCGCGGAGCTGGCGGGCATCCGCGGCGAGACCGCGCCGGCCGAACCGTTCGACTACCGCAAGGAAATCGCCAGGGAGCGGCGGGCCGCCCGCGAGGCCGCCCGGGCAGCCGCGGCCGCCGAGGCGGCCCGGATCGGCGACGCCGTCCTGGAACCGGCCGAATCGGCAGCCCCCTCGCAGCAGGTCCGAAGCAACTCGCAGGCACAGGAGGATGAAGGCAAGTGACGCGCTGCGCCGTCTTCGGCACGGGGTCCTGGGGCACCGCATTCGCGATGGTGCTCGCCGACGCGGGATGCGAGGTGACCCTGTGGGGGCGCAGAGCGGCCCTCGTCGACGCCATCAACACCGGCCGCACCAACCCGGACTACCTGCCGGGCGTCGAGCTGCCCGCGGGCGTACGGGCCACCACCGACCCCGCCGAGGCCGCCCGGGGCGCGGACTTCACCGTCCTCGCCGTGCCCTCCCAGACGCTGCGCGCCAACCTCGCCGAGTGGGCGCCCCTGCTGCCCTCCGACACGGTCCTGGTCTCGCTGATGAAGGGCGTCGAACTGGGCACCGCCAAGCGCATGAGCGAGGTCATCGAGGAGGTCGCCAAGGTCCCCGCGGAACGCGTCGCGGTGCTGACCGGCCCCAACCTCGCCAAGGAGGTCGCCGCCCGGCAGCCCGCCGCGGCCGTCGTGGCCTGCGTCGACGAGTCCGTCGCCCAGCGCCTGCAGACCGCCTGTCACACCGCGTACTTCCGCCCGTACACCAACACCGACGTGGTGGGCTGCGAACTGGGCGGCGCGGTCAAGAACGTCATCGCGCTCGCGGTCGGCATCGCCACCGGCATGGGCCTGGGCGACAACGCCAAGGCGTCGCTGATCACCCGCGGGCTCGCCGAGACCACCCGGCTCGGCCTGGCGATGGGCGCCGACGCGCACACCTTCGCGGGCCTGGCCGGCATGGGCGACCTCGTGGCGACCTGCTCCTCGCCGCTCTCCCGCAACAACACCTTCGGCACCAACCTCGGCCGCGGCATGTCCCTGGCGGAGACCATCGCGGTCACCAAGCAGACCGCGGAGGGCGTCAAGTCCTGCGAGTCCGTGCTGGATCTGGCCCGCCGGCACGGCGTCGACATGCCGCTCACCGAGACCGTGGTGGAGATCGTCCACGAGGGCAAGCCGCCGCTGGTGGCCCTCAAGGAGCTGATGTCCCGCAGCGCCAAGCCCGAGCGCCACTGACCGCCCGCTCGTCACCCCGCCCCCGCCCCGCCGGGCCACCGATGGCCGCCGCAGCACTGCCGCGGCCCCTACCAGCAGGTACCCTCAAGCCGATATGAGCAGCGAGACCTCCTCCCACAAGCCCCGCGTCGCCGTCGTGTTCGGCGGCCGCAGCTCCGAGCACGCCATCTCCGTGGTCACCGCCGGAGCCGTGCTGGCCGCCATCGACCGCGACAAGTACGACGTGCTGCCCATCGGCATCACGCCCGACGGACGCTGGGCGCTGACCGCCGACGACCCCGCGCGGATGGCGATCACGGACCGGACGCTGCCCAGCGTGGCCGACCTCGCCGAGGGCGGCGACGGCACGGTGGTGCTCTCCGCCGACCCCACCTCCCGTGAGGTCGTCTACAGCGAGCCGGGAGCGGTCCCCAAGGCGCTCGGCGAGGTCGACGTCGTCTTCCCCGTGCTGCACGGCCCGTACGGCGAGGACGGCACGCTCCAGGGCCTGCTGGAGCTGTCCGGGGTGCCCTACGTCGGCTCCGGCGTGCTCGCCTCGGCCGTCGGCCAGGACAAGGACTACATGAAGCGGGTGTTCGCCTCCTTCGGGCTGCCGGTCGGCCCGTACGAGGTCATCCGCCCGCGCGAGTGGGAGAACGACCCCGCGGCGGCCCGCACGAAGATCGTGGACTTCGCCGGGGAGCACGGCTGGCCGCTGTTCGTGAAGCCCGCCCGGGCCGGCTCGTCGATGGGCATCAGCAAGGTCGACGACCTGGCCGGGCTCGACGAGGCGATCGAGGAGGCGCGGCGCCACGACCCCAAGATCATCGTGGAGTCGCTGCTGCGCGGCCGGGAGATCGAGTGCGGGGTGCTGGAGTTCGAGGACGGCCCGCGGGCCAGCGTCCCGGCCGAGATCCCGCCGGTCACCGCCCACGACTTCTACGACTTCGAGGCCAAGTACATCGACTCGGCCGCCGGCATCGTGCCGGCGCCGCTGACCCCCGGGCAGACCGCCGAGATCCAGCAGCTGGCGATCGCTGCCTTCGAGGCGGCGTCCTGCGAGGGCCTGGTCCGCGCGGACTTCTTCCTCCAGGACAACGGCGAGTTCGTGATCAACGAGATCAACACGCTGCCCGGCTTCACGCCCATCTCGATGTACCCGCGGATGTGGCAGGAGAGCGGCGTCGGCTACCCGGAACTCATCGACCGGCTGCTGCAGGCGGCCCTGCGCCGCTCCACGGGCTTGCGCTGAACGGCCCCCGGGGGGCGGGCGAACGGATCCCCTAAGGGATCGGTGCGCCCCTTGCGGGGCCCAACGCGGCCGGGGCGGGCGGTATTCCGGTGTGCGGCCGGGCGCGGCGACGGCAGTGGTCCGTGGCGGCGGCCGGCACGCCGCCGCGGCGGCCGGCCGCGCGGGCGCCGCGGTACGGGCCCGCCGCGTGCGCGCCGGCTAGATCCCGGCCGGGATGGCCTTCCCCACCGCGCCCGCGAGATCGGGCAGCACGTTGACCTCCGGGGCGTACTTCCCCGGCACGGTCACCTCGACGTAGACCTTCCGCAGCACCGTCGTGAAGCGGTAGCCGTCGTCCTGCTTCTCGAAGAGCCACTCGACGCCGTCGACTTCCGCCGAGTCGGGGTTGGGGTTGTAATGTTCACTCCCGTGCCTGAGCACCTCAGGCTTGGGCACCCCGCAGCGCAGCACCACGGCAGGATCGCCCCATATGGCAGTGAAGTCCGAGACCGGCTCGGCGGTACCCCGTTCCAGCCCGTCCACGGTCCGTGGCAGGTCCCGGTGGAGTGCCCGGCAGTGCTGTGCGGCCTCACCCGTCGGGGAGGGCGCGGCCACCTCCGGGGCGGACGAACAACCCGCCACCGCGGACACCGTGACGAGCAGGGGCAGGGCGGCCAGGTACCGGTGTCTCGCGCGTATCACCCGGCCGAGCATACGGGGGAGCTAGATATGGACCACCGGGCAGGTGAGCGTCCGCGTGATGCCTTCCACTTGCTGGACCTTCGCGACCACCATGCGACCCAGCTCATCGACAGTGTCCGCCTGCGCGCGCACGATGACGTCATAGGGGCCGGTCACGTCCTCGGCCGTCAGCACGCCGGGGATCTTCGCGATCACCTCCGCCACCGCCGAGGCTCTGCCGACCTCGGTCTGGATCAGGATGTAAGCCTGTACCACGGAACCTCCAGGCGGCTACGAGGATCATGTGGGAAGAAGGGACGCCACGGTACCGCGTCACCGAGCGGAGCGGGGAGACCCGCGCGGTGAACAGGGCCAGCGCGGCGCAGTCGTCAGCCACGTACGGACCGTCCGTACACATGGGAAGGGCAACAGCATGAAGGGCACCGTGGGCGAGCTGGGGGAGTTCGGGCTTATCAGAGAGCTCACCTCCCGGCTCACCTCCACTCCCGCCGTACGGATCGGGCCGGGGGACGACGCCGCGGTGGTCACCGCGCCGGACCGCAGGGTCGTCGCCAGTACCGACATTCTCCTCGAAGGACGGCACTTCCGCCGCGACTGGTCCACCGCCTACGACGTGGGCCGCAAGGCCGCCGCGCAGAACCTCGCCGACATCGCGGCGATGGGCGCGGTGCCCACCGCGATCCTGCTCGGCCTGGTCGTCCCCGCCGAACTCCCCGCGACCTGGGCCACCGAGCTGATGGACGGGCTGCGCGACGAATGCCAGGTGGCCGGCGCCGCCGTGGTCGGCGGGGACGTCGTCCGCGGCGACACCATCACCGTCGCCATCACCGCCCTCGGCGACCTGCGCAACCAGGAGCCGGTGACCCGGGCCGGCGCCCAGCCCGGCGACGTGGTCGCGGTCACCGGCTGGCTCGGCTGGTCCGCCGCCGGCCACGCGGTGCTCACCCGCGGCTTCCGCTCCCCCCGGGCCTTCGTGGAGGCCCACCGCCGCCCCGAACCGCCCTACCACGCCGGCCCGGCCGCCGCGGGGCTCGGCGCCACCGCCATGACCGACGTCAGCGACGGCCTCGTCGCCGACCTCGGGCACATCGCCGAGGCCAGCAAGGTCCGCATCGACCTGCGCTCGGCCAGCATCGACATCCCCTCGCAGATGTCCGACATCGGCACGGCGGTCGGCGTGGACCCGATGCAGTGGGTGCTCAACGGCGGCGAGGACCACGCCATCGTGGCCACCTTCCCGCCCGACGTGAAGCTGCCCGCCCGATGGAAGATGATCGGCGAGGTCCTCAACCCCTCGGCGCTGCCCCAGGTGACGGTGGACGGCGCCCCCTGGGCCAAGGCCGGCTGGGACCACTTCGGCGACAACGGGGACGCCGAGTAGATTCGCGGCATGCAGACACCTCCCCGCGTGCTGACCGTCGCCGGCTCCGACTCCGGCGGCGGTGCGGGCATCCAGGCCGACCTGAAGACGATGCTGGCGCTGGGCACCCACGGCATGAGCGTGCTCACCGCCGTCACCGCCCAGAACTCCCTGGGCGTCCAGGGCGCGTGGGAGCTGCCCGTCGAGGCGGTGCGCGCCCAGTTCCGCAGCGTCGTCGACGACATCGGCGTCCAGGCCGTGAAGACCGGGATGCTCTCCTCGGCCGCGCTCGTGGAAACCGTCGCGGAACTGCTCGCCGAGCTCACCGTCCCGGTCGTGATCGACCCCGTCGGCGTCTCCAAGCACGGCGACGCCCTGCTCGCCGCCTCCGCGCTGGACGCGGTCCGCAGCAAGCTGCTGCCCACCGCGACGGTCGCCACCCCCAACCTCGACGAGGTGACACAGCTCACCGGTATACGGGTGCACACCGCGGACGGGATGCGTCGGGCCGCCGACGCGATCCTGGCGTGCGGGCCGCGCTGGGTGCTCATCAAGGGCGGCCACCTGCCGTCCGACGCGGCGGACGCGGCCGGCGACGCGGTGGATCTGCTCACCGACGGCAGCCAGGAGCACTGGCTGCGCGCCCCCCGTCACGACAACCGGCACACCCACGGCACCGGATGCACCCTCGCCAGCGCCCTGGCCGCCCGGCTCGCCCAGGGGGACACCGTCCCGCAGGCCGCCGCGGCGGCGAAGGAGTACGTCACCGGCGCCATCGCGGCCGGCTTCCGGCTGGGCGCGGGCATCGGACCCGTCGACCACGGGTGGCGGCTGCACGGCGGGAACTGACCACGGGGCGGGCGCCGACCGCGGTGCTTCCCGGGGCTACCGGAGCCAGGGCGGTTTCCCCGAGCAATGGCAGAAGCCGGCCCACCGAGGTGGACCGGCTTCATAAGCAACCGGCGGGGCTGCGCTACGGCTAAGTCGTCAGCGCGAGACCTTGCCGGCCTTGATGCACGAGGTGCAGGCGTTCAGCTTCTTCGGCGTGCGCCCGACCACTGCACGCACCGTCTGGATGTTGGGGTTCCAACGACGGTTGGTGCGGCGGTGCGAGTGCGAGACACTCTTGCCGAAGCCCGGCCCCTTGCCGCAGACGTCGCAGTTGGCAGCCACGGGTCACTCCAAAGACTTCAGATGCACTTACGGTGAGAACCTGTCGGACCGAGTGCATGGCCGTGCCGGCGCCGACAGGAGAGGAATGGCCCGATTTTCATCGGGCAACCGGAGCAGCATACAACGGCCGCTTCCTCTGGACGAAACTATCACGCACCCTCCGGCCCCCGCCCCGGCCTCCCCACCGGAGCGCGACTACTGTGCGGGTGCATCCCGCGACCCTCCAGGAGGACGACGTGCCCTACCCGCTCGACGCCGCCGCCGTCCGCACCTGGTGCGGGTTGGCCCTGGAGGCGCTCGGACGGGAACGCGAGCGGATCGACGCGATCAACGTCTACCCGGTCGCCGACGGCGACACCGGCACCAACCTCTACCTGACGCTGGAATCGGCCGCCCGCGCGGTCGAGGCCGCCTTCGACGGTCACGGTTCCGCCGGCACCGCCCCCGCGCTCGCCGACGCCGTGGGTGCGATGGCGCACGGCGCTCTCATCGGGGCGCGCGGCAACTCCGGCACCATCCTGGCCCAGCTGCTGCGCGGCATGGCCCAGGTGCTGGTCGCCGCCCCGGCCGGGGAGACGGGCGCTGCGGAGGCGCTGCGGCGGGCGCTGCGCCGGGCCGCGACGGCGGCCTACGAGGCGGTCGCACACCCCGTGGAGGGCACCGTGCTGACCGTGGCGACCGCCGCGGCCGGCGCCGCCGAGCGGACCGCCGGCGGGGCCGCCGGGGTCGCGGAGGTCGCCCGGGCCGCCCACCGGGGCGCGGCCGAGGCGCTGGAGGCCACTCCCGGCCAGCTCGCGGTGCTGAGGAAGGCGGGGGTGGTGGACGCCGGCGGCTGCGGGCTGGTGGCCCTGTTGGGCGCGCTCGCCGACGCCCTGTCCGGGGAGGTCACCGCCGTCCCCGTCGCCGTACGGGTCGGCGGCCCGCTGCCCGAGCCGTTCGGTTGCGCGGCGGCGGGCCGGGAGACGGAGGGCTGCGCCGACCCGCATGCCGGCGGGCCCGCCTTCGAGGTGATCTACCTGCTGGAGGCCGGGGACGCCGAGGTGGCCCGGTTGCGGGCCCGGCTCGACCGGCTCGGCGACTCGCTGGTGGTGGTCGGCGGGGACGGTCTGTGGAACGTCCATGTGCACGTCGACGACGCCGGGGCCGCGGTGGAGGCCGGCATCGAGGCCGGCCGTCCGTACCGGATCCGGATCACCCACTTCGGCGCGGGCCCCCGGGCCAAGGAGCCCGCGCTGGCGGCCCGGTCCGTCGTCGCGGTGGTGCCGGGCACCGGGCTCGCCGGACTCTGCGCCGGGGCCGGCGCGACGACGGTGACGGTACGCCCGGGGGAGCCGCCGGCCAGCGGCGAACTGGTCCAGGCGATCCGGCAGGCCCGCGCCCGCGAGGTGATGCTGCTGCCCAACGATCCCGAGCTGCGGCACACCGCGGCGGCCGCCGCCGAGCAGGCCCGCGCCGAGGGTGTACGGGTCGCCGTCATCCCCACCCGCTCCGCCGTCCAGGGCCTCGCCGCGCTGGCGGTGCACGAGCCGGGCCGCAGCTTCGACGAGGACGTGGTCGCGATGACCGCGGCGGCCGGCGCCACCCGCTACGCCGAGCTGGCCGTCGCCGAGCACCGGTCCTGGACGATGGCCGGGGTCTGCCAGGCCGGGGACGTGCTCGGCCTGATCGACGGCGATGTCGCGGTGATCGGGCCCGACCTGGCCCGCACCGCGATGACGGTGCTCGACCGGATGCTCTCCGCCGGCGGCGAACTGGTCACCCTGGTCCTCGGCGCGGACGTACCCGAGGCGCTCGGCGAACGGCTGGAGCGGCATGTGCGCGAACGCCATCTCGCGGTGGACACCGTCGTCTACGAAGGCGGCGAATACGCGGCGCCGCTGTTGATCGGCGTGGAATAGCGCGCCGCACCCGGGTATCGAGAAGGCCGACCGGAATGCCGTCCGGTTCCGGAATTCCCGGCCGCGGAAAGCGGCGTCGGTGGCTCGTTGTCAGTGGCGTGGTGTGCAATGGAACGCGTGGCAGCGCTCGACGAACCCCTGAAGAAAATCCTCGGCGGCACCACCGCGAAGGTCCTGGCCGAACACCTCGGCCTGGAAACGGTCGGCGATCTGCTGCACCACTATCCGCGGCGCTATGCCGAGCGCGGTGAGCTGACCCGGCTCTCCGACCTGCCGCTGGACGAGCACGTCACGGTCGTCGCCCAGGTCGCCGACGCCCGCGTCCTCACCTTCAACCACGGCCGCGGACAGCGGCTGGAGGTGACGCTCACGGACGGCAGCGGCCGGCTCCAGCTGGTCTTCTTCGGCAAGGGCATCCACAAGCCGCAGAAGGACCTGTTGCCCGGGAGGCGCGCGATGTTCGCGGGCAAGGTCTCGGTCTTCAACCGCAAGCTCCAACTGGCCCACCCCGAATACGAACTCCTCGACCGGGACGCCGACAACGGCGTCGTCGACGCCTTCGCCAATCAGCTCATGCCGATCTATCCGGCGTGCCAGCAGATGGCCTCCTGGAAGATCGCCAAGGCGGTGGACGCGGTGCTGCCCAGCGCCCAGGACGCGGTGGACCCGCTGCCCCCCGGGCTGCGCGAGGGCCGCGCCCTGATCCCGCTCACCGAGGCGCTGCTGAAGATCCACCGCCCCGGCACCAAGGCCGACATCGCCGACGCCCGGGCGCGGCTGAAGTGGGACGAGGCGTTCGTCCTGCAGGTCGCGCTCGCCCGCCGCCGCTTCGCCGACGCCCAACTCCCCGCCGTGCCGCGGAGGTTGATCCAGGGCGGCATCCTCGACGCGTTCGACGCCCGGCTGCCCTTCACGCTCACCGAGGGCCAGACGAAGGTCAGCCGGGAGATCTTCGACGACCTGGCGACCGAGCACCCGATGCACCGCCTCCTCCAGGGCGAGGTCGGCTCCGGCAAGGCCCAGCCGCTGGACGCCCTGGTGCTCACCCCGCGCGGCTTCCGCCCCATGGGAGAGATGGCGCCGGGCACCGAAGTGGTGGTGCCCAGCGGCGGGACCGCCCTGGTGGACGGGGTGTTCCCGCAGGGCGAGCGGGAGGTGTGGCGGCTGGTGCTGTCCGACGGCAGCACCGTCGAGTGCGACGACGAGCACCTGTGGATCGTCTCGTCCAGGGCCACCGGGGAGCGGGTGCTGACCACCCGCGCGCTGCGGGCCGACCTGCTGGACGACGACGGCCGGCCGCGCTGGTCGATCGCCCCGGCCACCCCGGTGGACCTCGACGACGGCGGCCCGCGCCCGCTCGACGCGTACGAGCTGGGCCGCACCGTGGGCGCGGGCGGCGCCGCGCCGGCCGGCCGCGCCGTCCCCGACGCCTACCGCAACGCCCCCGTCAAGGACCGCCGGGCGCTGCTCACCGGCCTGTTGGACGCCGGCGGCGACCCCCTCGGCACCGACGGTGCCGCCCGGCTCTTCCGCGCCGCCCCGGCCCCGTTGGCCGCCGACCTCGCCTGGCTGGCGCGCTCCCTGGGCGGCACGGCCCGCAGCGCCCCGGCGGCCGGCGGCGGTCACGACGTCACGGTCGCGGTCCCCGAGGAAGGATCCGGCGGCGACGCCTTCCGGCGCACCGTCCTGGCCGTCGAGCACGTCGGCCGCAGGCCCGTCCAGTGCATCAGCGTCGCGCACCCCTCCCACGCCTATGTGACCGACCACTTCACGGTCACCCACAACACCATGGTCGCGCTGCGCGCCATGCTCGGCGTCGTCGACAGCGGTGGCCAGGCGGCGATGCTCGCTCCCACCGAGGTGCTGGCCCAGCAGCACCACCGCTCCGTCACGGAGATGATGGGCGACCTGGCCGAGGGCGGCTTGCTCGGGGGCGCGGAGCAGGGCACCAAGGTGGTGCTGCTGACCGGTTCGATGGGCGCCGCGGCCCGCCGTCAGGCGCTGCTCGACCTGGTCACCGGCGAGGCCGGCGTCGTGATCGGGACGCATGCGCTGATCGAGGACGTGGTGCAGTTCCACGACCTGGGCCTGGTGGTCGTCGACGAGCAGCACCGCTTTGGTGTCGAGCAGCGCGACGCCCTGCGCTCCAAGGGCAAGCAACCGCCGCACCTGCTGGTGATGACCGCGACGCCGATCCCGCGGACGGTCGCGATGACCGTCTTCGGCGACCTGGAGACCTCGGTGCTGGACCAGCTCCCCGCCGGCCGCTCGCCGATCGCCAGCCACGTGGTGCCCGCCAAGGACAAGCCGCACTTCCTCGCCCGCGCCTGGGAGCGGGTCCGGGAGGAGGTGGCCGCCGGCCACCAGGCGTATGTGGTCTGCCCGCGGATCGGCGACGACGAGGAGGCCCCGGCACCCAAGGGCAAGAAGGCCAAGGACCCGGCGGCGCAGCCGAGTTCGCCGGAGGACCTGGCCGAGAAGCGCCCCCCGCTGGCCGTCCTCGACATCGCCGAGCAACTGGGCAAGGGCCCGCTCGCCGGCCTGCGGGTGGCGGTGCTGCACGGCCGGATGGCCCCGGACGACAAGGACGACGTGATGCGCCGGTTCGCCGCCGGCGAGTTGGACGTGCTGGTCGCCACCACGGTCATCGAGGTCGGCGTCAACGTCCCCAACGCCACCGTCATGGTGATCATGGACGCGGACCGCTTCGGCGTCTCCCAGCTCCACCAGCTCCGCGGCCGGGTCGGCCGCGGCTCGGCGCCCGGCCTGTGCCTGCTGGTCAGCGAGATGCCCGAGGCCAGTCCGGCCCGCGCCCGGCTCGCCGCGGTCGCCGCCACCCTCGACGGCTTCGAACTCTCCCGCATCGACCTGGAACAGCGGCGCGAGGGCGACGTCCTGGGCCAGGCGCAGTCCGGCGTCCGCTCCTCGCTGCGGATGCTCGCGGTCATCGACGACGAGGAGGTGATCACGGCGGCCCGTGAGGAGGCCACCGCCCTGGTCGCCGCCGACCCGGAGCTGACCGGCTGCCCCGAACTGCGGACCGCACTGTCCGCCCTGTTGGACGACGAACGGGAGAGCTATCTGGACAAGGGCTGAATCCGGACAAAGGTCGAGCCATGGGCACAGGCCGACCGCACCCGGCCCGTGAGAACGATCACGGTCGGGCGATGCCGGGGGCGGACCCGCCCCTCGGGGGACGGACATATCGTGGGAGAGCGGAGTCCACCGGGCCCCGCCCCTCTCCGACCACGCTCAACGTAAGGACGGGCCCATGACCCGCGTGATCGCCGGTAAGGCCGGCGGCCGCCGCCTCGCCGTACCACCGGGCAACGGCACCCGCCCGACCTCCGACCGCGCGCGCGAGGGCATGTTCTCCACCTGGGAGTCGCTCGACGGCCCGCTGGCCGGTGCCCGGGTGCTCGACCTCTACGGCGGTTCCGGCGCGGTCGGCCTGGAGGCGCTCTCCCGTGGCGCCGCGCACGTCCTGCTGGTCGAGGCCGATGCCCGCGCCGTCCGCACCATCCGGGAGAACGTCAAGGCGGTCGGCCTGCCCGGCGCGGAGGTCCGCCCCGGCAAGGCCGAGCAGACCGCCGCGACCCCGGCCCCCGGCGAGCCGTACGACGTCGTCTTCCTGGACCCGCCGTACGCGGTCGGCGACGCCGAACTCCGCGAGATTCTGCTCACACTCCGTGGTCAGGGGTGGCTTGCCGCGGAGGCACTCGTCACCGTGGAGCGGAGTACCCGGGGCGGCACGTTCACCTGGCCGGACGGATTCGAAGCGATCAGGGCCCGTCGCTATGGCGAGGGGACGCTTTGGTACGGTCGCGCCGCTTCGGCTTCCGCCGAACCGACGTCAGCAACCCTGTCATGAACGGACCGGAGAGCGAGGAGACGAAGTTGCGCCGCGCCGTCTGTCCGGGGTCCTTCGACCCCATCACCAACGGGCACCTGGACATCATCGCCCGGGCCTCCAAGCTGTACGACGTCGTCCATGTCGCCGTCATGATCAACCAGTCCAAGCAGGGCCTGTTCACGGTCGAGGAGCGGATCGACCTGATCCGGCGGGCCACCGCCGATTACGGCAACGTCGAGGTCGAGGCGTTCCACGGCCTGCTCGTCGACTTCTGCAAGCAGCGCGACATCCCGGCCATCGTCAAGGGCCTGCGCGCGGTCAGCGACTTCGACTACGAACTCCAGATGGCCCAGATGAACAACGGCCTCTCCGGGGTGGAGACGCTCTTCGTGCCGACCAACCCCACCTACAGCTTCCTCTCCTCCAGCCTGGTCAAGGAGGTCGCGGCCTGGGGCGGCGACGTCTCCCACCTGGTCCCGCCGTTCGTCCTGGAGGCACTGACCGAACGGCTCCGCAAGAAGCCGTGACCCGGCACCCGGTGCGGTAGGACCGACCCTGTTCTGACGGATCGTCAGCAGGTGTCGGGACGGGGGCTCCTGGCCGTACAGTCGTCCCGTTCCGTCCTTACGATCCTGCAGAGAGTGGCGAGTCCAAGGTGGACGTCCAGAAGAAGCTCGACGACATCGTCGCAGCCGTCGGCAGCGCCCGGTCCGTGCCCATGTCGGCCTCGTGCGTGGTCAACCGCGCCGAGCTGCTCGCCATGCTGGAGGAAGTGCGCGGCGCGCTGCCCGGTTCCCTGGCCCAGGCGCAGGAACTCCTCGGCGGGCGCGAGCAGATGGTGGAGGAGGCCCGCGCCGAGGCCGAGCGGATCATCGAGTCCGCGCACAGCCAGCGCGGTTCGCTGATCTCGGACACCGAGGTGGTCCGACAGGCTCAGGACGAGGCGGACCGCCTCCTGGCCGAGGCCCGCCAGGAGGCCGAGGAGATCCGCATCCAGGCCGACGACTACGTCGACAGCAAGCTCGCCAACTTCGAGGTCGTGCTCACCAAGACCATCGGCGCCGTCGACCGCGGCCGCGAGAAGCTGCTCGGTCGCGGCCCCGGCCTCGACGAAATGGGCCACGAGGACGTCGAGGCCCCTGAGCGCAGCGCCGACCCGGAAACCCTCAAGCAGCGCGCCGACACCTATGTGGACGCCAAGTTCGGTGCCTTTCAGGCCGTCCTGACCAAGACCCTGGAGGCGGTCGGCCGCGGCCGGGACAAGCTCCAGGGCGCCCGCCCGATCGACGAGCTCGCCGACCACCTCGCCGCCCAGAGCGACCCGCACACCGCCGCCCCGCCGCAGGCCGACGCGGACTACCTCGCCGGCCTGGCGGGCGTCACCCCGCTCCAGGAGGCCCCGCAGGCGGTGCCCCAGGAGGTGCTCCACGACCCGCAGCCCGGCTACTACGACGGCCAGGCCGTCGCCTACCAGCAGCCGGACGGCTACCCCTACCAGCAGCACACCGAGCAGGTCCCCTACACCCAGCACCAGGACCTCTACGGCTACGACTGGCAGCAGCCGGCCGGCCAGGTGCCGCAGCAGGGCTACGACGCGGGCACCGGCTACCAGCCGTCGCAGCTGCCCCAGCAGCCCCAGCACGTTCCCCAGGCCCCCGGCACCCAGCCCGCCGCCCTGGACGAGACCAGTCTCTTCGACACCAGCCTGATCAACCTCGACCAGCTGCGGCAGTATGAAGAGGGCCGCCACTAGGCACCGCCGGCCTCCGTGGCCGAGGGGCGACGGGGCGGATTGGGCCTATCGGGGGCCGTCCAGTATTCTGGCCGTTCGGTCGTGTGTATGCCCGCGATCGCTGCTGCCCGCACGCCGGATACCGGCCGTGGGTCGCTGACACCGCAGTACAGAAAGCAGGAAAGCCATCAACGCCCGCCTCGACCACCGTTCCCCGCTCGTGTTCGACACACGCGAGCTGGGTCGTCGTCCCGGCACGCTCAAGCGGCTCTCCCGCTCCGTCGAGGCCCCCGCGGACCTCGGCAACGAGATCATCGGAGCGCCCGAGGGCGAGCCGATCGAACTCGACCTCCGCCTGGAAGCGGTCATGGACGGGGTGCTTGTCACAGGTACCGCCCGTGCGACCGTGAAGGGGGAGTGCGTAAGGTGTCTGGAGCCGCTGGAGCGAGTGCTCGAAGCGGACTTCCAGGAGCTGTTCTCCTACCCCGACGCCGACGTCCGGACCACTGAGTCCGGCGACGACGCCGAGGACGAGGAGGACACGTTCTACATCGAGGACGATCTTTTCGACCTCGAACCCGTGCTGCGGGACGCGGTGGTGCTGGCACTGCCGCTGCAGCCGGTGTGCCGGGAGGACTGCCCGGGCCTGTGCTCCGATTGTGGAGCGCGGCTGGCGGACGACCCGGACCACCACCACGACGCCGTCGACATGCGCTGGGCGGCACTGCAGGAACTCGTCGGGTCCAACCAGGACCACGAGATGGACAATGAACCCCGCGACGGCGGGGATGAACCTCAGGAGAAGTAGCCGTGGCTGTTCCGAAGCGGAAGATGTCGCGCAGCAACACGCGCCACCGCCGGTCGCAGTGGAAGGCTGCGGTCCCCACCCTGGTTGCGTGCGAGCGCTGCCAGGAGCCGAAGCAGCAGCACATCGCGTGCCCGAGCTGCGGCACCTACAACAAGCGCCAGGTCATCGCGGTCTGAGCGGCTGGTGACAGGCACTGTGTCTAGCCCGAAGAAGGCAGAGGACGGCCCTTCCTCACCCTGCAAGCGCGGTGAGGAAACGGCACCGGCGGACACGGCCTCGTCCCTCTCGCTTCTGGAAGGGCGGCTCGGGTACACACTTGAGTCCGCCCTTCTGGTGCGTGCGCTGACGCATCGCTCGTTCGCCTACGAGAACGGCGGTCTGCCCACCAACGAGCGGCTCGAATTCCTCGGGGATTCGGTCCTCGGCCTGGTGGTCACGGACACGCTGTACCGCATCCACCCCGACCTGCCGGAAGGCCAGCTGGCCAAGTTGCGGGCCGCGGTGGTCAACTCGCGGGCGCTCGCCGAGGTGGGCCGCGGCCTCGACCTCGGCGCCTTCATCCGCCTCGGACGGGGCGAAGAGGGCACGGGCGGCCGGGACAAGGCGTCCATCCTCGCCGACACCCTGGAAGCGGTGATCGGCGCGGTCTATCTCGACCAGGGCCTCGACGCGGCCGGCGAGCTGGTACACCGGCTCTTCGACCCGCTCATCGAGAAGTCCTCCAGCCTGGGCGCCGGCCTGGACTGGAAGACGAGTCTCCAGGAGCTCACCGCGACCGAGGGCCTCGGGGTCCCGGAATATCTGGTCACCGAGACCGGCCCGGACCACGAGAAGACCTTCACTGCTGCTGCCCGCGTCGGTGGTGTCTCGTACGGCACCGGCACCGGCCGCAGCAAGAAGGAAGCCGAGCAGCAGGCGGCCGAGTCCGCATGGCGCGCGATCCGCGCCGCGGCGGACGAGGCGGCAGGGAAGGCGCCGGAAGGCGACGACCCGGCTCAGGCTTCCGGCGACACCCCGTCGCCGACACACTGAACCACCGCTTCTGACCCCTCCCGGGTGGCCACACGGCCGCCCGGGAGGGGTCAGAGGTCTTTCCGGAGTCCCATGACTCCGCCGTGTTTCCCCCCTTCCGCAAGGACCGTGAGGAGCGCCCGTGCCCGAGCTGCCCGAGGTCGAAGTCGTCCGCCGCGGCCTGGCGCGCTGGGTCAGCGGCCGCACCATCGACACGGTCGAGGTCCGCCACCCGCGCGCCATCCGCCGGCACACCGCCGGCGCGGAGGACTTCGCCGCCCGGCTCACCGGACTGCGTGTCGGCCCGGCCCGCCGCCGCGGCAAGTACCTCTGGCTCCCGGTGACCGGCGGCGGCCCGGCCGCCCAGAGCGCCGCCGAGGGCATCGCCCCGGTCGTCACCCCGTCCGTCACCCACGGACTGGCGATCCTCGCCCACCTCGGCATGAGCGGACAGCTGCTGGTCCAGCCGCAGGACGCCCCCGACGAGAAGCACCTGCGGATCCGGATCCGCTTCACCGACGCCGACACCCCCGCCGAGGCCATCGGCACCGAGCTGCGCTTCGTCGACCAACGCACCTTCGGCGGCCTCTCGCTGCACGACACCGTGCCCGGCGACCCCGACCTGCTGCCCGACGTGATCGCGCACATCGCCCGGGACCCGCTCGACCCGGCCTTCGACGACGCCGCCTTCCACGACGCACTGCGCCGCCGCCGGACCACGATCAAGCGAGCGCTGCTCGACCAGACCCTGATCAGCGGCGTCGGCAACATCTACGCCGACGAGGCGCTGTGGCGCTCCCGGCTCCACTACGACCGGCCGACCGCCACCTTCACCCGGCCCCGCACCGCCGAACTGCTCGGGCACGTCCGGGACGTGATGACCGCCGCGCTGGCCGTCGGCGGCACCAGCTTCGACAGCCTCTACGTCAACGTCAACGGCGAGTCCGGCTACTTCGAGCGCGCCCTGGACGCCTACGGCCGCGAGGACGAGCCCTGCCGCCGCTGCGGTACGCCCATCCGGCGCCGTCCCTGGATGAACCGCTCCAGCTACTTCTGCCCGCGCTGCCAGCGCCCGCCGCGGCCGCACTGAGCCGGCCCGGGGGCCGGCGGCATCCGGCTCAGAAGCCGAACTCCTGGGCCCACCACGGGCCGCCCGGACCGAAGTGGGCGCCGACCCCGAGGGTCTTGTACTCGCAGTTGAGGATGTTGGCGCGGTGCCCGGGGTCGTCCATCCAGGAGGCCATCACCGCCCGCGCGTCGGACTGGCCCCGGGCGATGTTCTCCCCACCCAGGTCCGCTATGCCCTGGTCGCGCGCCCGGTCCCAGGGCGTGTGGCCGTCCGGATCGGTGTGGCCGAAGAACCCGCGCCGCGCCATGTCGTCGCTGAACCGCTCGGCCAGACCGGCCAGTTCGCGGCTGGCGGTGACCGGCGAGCAGCCCGCCCCGGCACGTTCCTGATTGACCAACGAGACCACCGCGGCCTCGGCCGCGGCCTCGGTGCCGCCGGCGGCGGTCGGGCCGGCGGTGGGGGTCGCCGTCTGCCGGGGCGTGGTGGTGGTCGGTCCGCCGGTGGGTTGCGCGGACGGCCGCCCGCCGGTCACCGGGGACGGCGGCGGGGGTGTGGGCGCGGTGGTCCGGGACGCGGACGGCGTGGCGCCGGGCGAGGGCGGAGCCGTGGTGGAGGGGGCCCGTCCGGCGCCCCGCGACGCCCCGGTTCCCTCGCCCCGGCCCGCCACGTCCGTCGGTGCGGGTGCCGGGGCGGCGGAGCTCTCCTGCGGCCGGGCGTTCGGCAGCACATCGGCACGGACCCGGTCGGCGCGGCCGCCGGAGCCCACCTCGAACCGGCCGCCGCCCGGGACGAGTCCGGACGCGACCGCCACCGCGCCCATCGCCACCGCGGCGGAGGCTCCGAGCAGCCCGGTGCGCACCGGTGCGGTCCGGCGGGCCGCGCGATGGCCGCGGTGTCCGGCGGGCGCGGCCACATCCGTCGGTCCGTCAACAGGCCCCGTACGAAGGCGTTCCGGAGCGTGGGGAGCAGAGCGTCGATGGCGGCCCATCCGCACAAGTTCCTTCCCCCGGTGCAAGCACCGGCTCCACTGGAGCGGCTTCCGCCGCGCAGATTTCCTCGGATTCCCCACCCGAAAGGGTGAGTCCTCGCTGTCGGGGGACTGTACGCCATGACGTACGGGGCGGATGTGCTTGCTGAGCAATTGGCCGGTTAACGTGCACACATGGAAGAGGAAGTGCGGATGACCGCGTGGGTACGCGGGCGGGTCCAGGGAGTTGGGTTCCGCTGGTTCACCCGAGCGAACGCTTTGCGCATCGGCGGGCTCGCCGGTTTCGCGGTCAATCTCGGCGACGGACGCGTCCAGGTCGTCGCCGAGGGGCCGAAGGACCGCTGCGAGGCGTTGCTGGAGTGGCTCCGCACCGGGGACACGCCCGGGGACGTCGACGGCGTCACTGAGATTTGGGCCACGCCGCGGGGCGGCTACGACGGCTTCGAGATCCGCTGATCCCCCCGGAAAGCGCCGCCCGGACGGCCGCGCCGGGCGCTGTCGCGGGTGTGCCTTCGTGAGCTGCTTACAGGAGATAAGCCCTGGTGGTTGCCAACTCGGCCGACCCGTGCAAGGCTGCCGCTGTACGGATGATCTCCACGCCCCGCGGGACCTTTCTGGAGAGTGGGCGCCATGCCTTGGCGGCCGCGCACTCTCAGGTGCCCGAGGATACGGGGCGTGATCGTGTTGACCCTCCATCCGTTTGGTGAGACTCTGGAATCCCCGCGCACCTTAGCTGTTTGGCATTGAGTACACCTGGAGAATGACAAGCACCGCGGGTGCGAATCCCTCACGACCCACACCGCTTCGGTCGGTCACTCATTGTGGAGGACCATCCATCATGGCAAAGGCGCTTCTCGGTTACGTCGGCGGCTCCGACCCCCGAGTCCTCGCCGAGATGCGACGGCTTCAGCAGCGCGTCCAGGACCTCGAATCCGAACTCATTCGGATGCAGGCCGAGAACGACATGCTCTCCGCTGCCGCGCGTCGCGACGATTCGGTGCTCGACATCGACGTACCCCAGGCGGAGCCCGCGCTCACCTGACCCCGACCAGGGTCGGACGGGCTGCACGCCAGCCGCTTGAAGCACCGCATGCTTCAAGTTCTGCGCACGCTTCAAGATCTGCACTGCAAGATCTGCAAGGGACGCTTCGGCGTCCCTTCGTCGTTCCCCCGCTCCGTGTGCCGTCCTCGGTGATGCTCCCGCCCCTGCCGCACGCCGTTTCCCCATTGGCCGGATGGCATGCCGCCCTCCGGTCACTTGCGTCCCGCGGTGTATCCCCAGTCCCTCGGTGTCGTCCTTACCGCATGATGTGCCCCTCCCTTTCCCCGGTGAAACCGGCGGGTTGCATTGCCCGGTGAATGGGAGGGGAACGGCGGCCGATACCCGGGGGTCGTACCGGGCCGCGGCGGTTGCCGGAATGTTGCGGAGAGGTGGCGGGGAGCGGCCGGTAGAGTTCAAAGGCGTGCATCTGAAGAGTCTGACCCTGCGAGGCTTCAAGTCCTTCGCCTCCGCCACGACGCTCCGTTTCGAACCGGGCATCACCTGCGTCGTGGGCCCCAACGGTTCCGGCAAGTCCAACGTCGTGGACGCGCTGTCGTGGGTCATGGGGGAGCAGGGTGCCAAGTCGCTGCGCGGCGGCAAGATGGAGGACGTCATCTTCGCCGGGACGACCGGGCGGCCGCCGCTCGGCCGTGCCGAGGTCTCCCTGACGATCGACAATTCCGACGGCGCGCTGCCCATCGAATACGCCGAAGTCACCCTCACCCGGATCATGTTCCGGAACGGCGGCAGCGAGTACCAGATCAATGGCGACACCTGCCGGTTGCTGGATATCCAGGAACTCCTCTCGGATTCCGGAATCGGCCGCGAGATGCATGTGATCGTCGGCCAGGGACAGCTCGATTCCGTGCTGCACGCCGATCCGATGGGCCGCCGGGCGTTCATCGAGGAGGCGGCCGGCGTGCTCAAGCACCGCAAGCGCAAGGAGAAGGCGCTGCGGAAGCTGGACGCGATGAAGGCCAATCTCGCCCGCGTCCAGGACCTGACGGACGAGCTGCGGCGGCAGCTCAAACCGCTGGGGCGGCAGGCCGCGGTCGCCCGGCGCGCCGCCGTCATCCAGGCCGATCTGCGGGACGCCCGGCTGCGGCTGCTCGCCGACGACCTCGTCACGCTGCGCCGGGCGCTGGCCGCCGAGATCGCCGACGAGGCGGCGCTGAAGGAGCGCAAGGAGGCCGTCGAGGAGCGGCTGCGCGCCGCCCAGCAGCGGGAGGCGGCGCTGGAGGCGGAGGTGCGGGCCCTCGCCCCGCGGGTGCAGCGGGCCCAGCAGACCTGGTACGCGCTGTCCCAGCTCGCCGAGCGGGTGCGCGGCACGGTCTCGCTGGCCGAGGCCCGGGTGCGCAGCGCCGCGGCGGCGCCACCGGAGGAGCGGCGCGGCCGGGACCCCGAGGACATGGAGCGGGAGGCCGCCCGGATCCGCGAGCAGGAGGCGGAGTTGACCGCCGCGCTGGAGGCGGCGAGCCGGGCGCTGGAGGACACCGTCGAGCACCGGGCGGCGCTGGAGCGGCAGTTGGCGGACGAGGAGCGGCGCCTGCGGGACGCCGCCCGTGCCCTGGCCGACCGGCGCGAGGGGCTGGCCCGGCTGACCGGGCAGGTCACCGCGGCCCGCGGCCGGGCCGGGTCGGCGCAGGCGGAGATCGGCCGGCTGGCCGAGGCCCGGGACGCCGCCCGGACCCGGGCGGTCGCGGCCCAGGAGGAGTACGAGCAGCTCAAGGCCGAGGTCGACGGGCTGGACGCGGACGACGAGGAGATCACCGGGCGGTACGAGGCGGCCCGGAGGGAGCTGGCGGCGGCCGAGTCCGCGCTGACCGCCGCGCGGGAGGCGCTGACCGCGGCCGAGCGGGAGCGCGCCGCGACCGCCGCCCGGCACGACGCGCTCGCCCTCGGGCTGCGCCGCAAGGACGGCACCGGTGCGCTGCTGGCCGCCGCGGACCGGATCGGCGGGGTGCTCGGACCGGCCGCCGAACTGCTGACCGTCACCCCGGGCTTCGAGGTCCCGGTGGCGGCCGCGCTCGGCGCCGCGGCGGACGCGGTCGCGGTCACCGACCCGGCCGCCGCGGCGGAGGCGCTGCGGCTGCTGCGCAAGGAGGACGCGGGGCGGGCGGCGATGGTGCTGGGCGGCAGCCGGCCGACGCGGGTGCCGGCGCCGGCCCGGGCCATGGAGGCCGAGGAGGCCGTGTCGGTGGCGGCGGTGGAGGGCGTCGAGCGGGCCGGCGGGGAGACGGTCGCCGGGGCCGGTGGGGCCGGGCTGCCGGGGACGGCCGGCGGTCCTCGGCCCGCCCATGAACTCGTCCACGGGCCACGGGAGTTGACCGCCTCGGTGGCGCGGCTGCTGCGCGACGTGGTGGTGGTCGGGACGCTGGCGGAGGCCGAGGAGCTGCTCGCGGCGCGGCCGGAGCTGACCGCCGTCACCGCGGAGGGCGATCTGCTCGGGGCGCACTTCGCCCAGGGCGGTTCGGCGGGGGCGCCGAGCCTGCTGGAGGTCCAGGCGTCCGTCGACGAGGCGGCGGCCGAGCTCACGGAGCTGGCGGCCCGCTGCGATGCGCTGACCGAGGCGCGGCGTGCGGCGGAGCTGCGGCGTACCGACTGCGCGGCGCTGGTCGAGGAGCTGGACGCCCGGCGGCGCGCGGCCGACCGGGAGAAGTCGAAGGTCGCCGGGGACCTGGGGCGGCTCGCCGGGCAGGCTCGGGCCGCCGCCGGGGAGGCGGAACGATCCGCCGCGGCCGCCGCCCGGGCCGAGGAGGCGCTGGCGCGGGCCACCGAGGAGGCGGAGGAACTGGCCGCGCGGCTGGCCGCGGCCGAGGAGGACCCGGGCGCGGACGACGAGGAGCCCGACACCTCCGTACGCGACCGGCTGGCGGCCGACGGGGCCAACGCCCGGCAGACGGAGATGGAGGCCCGGCTCCAGGCGCGCACGCACGAGGAGCGGGTCAAGGCGCTCGCCGGGCGGGCGGACTCGCTGGACCGGGCGGCGCGGGCGGAGCGCGAGGCGCGGGCGCGCGCCGAACGGCGGCGCGCCCGGCTGCGCCACGAGGCGGCGGTGGCCGGGGCGGTGGCCTCGGGCGCGCGGCAACTGCTGGCGCACGTCGAGGTGTCGGTGCTCCGGGCCGAGGAGGAACGCGCCGCCGCGGAGCGGGCCAAGGAGGCGCGGGAGCGGACGCTGGCGGCCGAGCGCGAGCAGGGCCGGGAGCTGACGACGGAGCTGGACAAGCTGACCGATTCGGTGCACCGCGGCGAGGTGCTCGGCGCGGAGAAGCGGCTGCGGATCGAGCAGTTGGAGGGCCGGGCGCTGGAGGAGCTGGGGGTGGAGCCGGCCGCGCTGGTGGCCGAGTACGGCCCCGACCAGCCGGTCCCGCCGTCCCCGGCGGCCGAGGGCGAGGCGCTGCCCGACGCTGCGTCCGACAGCGGCTCCGCAGCGGGCGAGCACCCGCGGAACCAGCCGGTGCCGTACGTCCGGGCCGTGCAGGAGAAGCGGCTCAAGGCAGCCGAGCGGGCCTACCAGCAGCTCGGCAAGGTGAACCCGCTCGCGCTGGAGGAGTTCGCGGCGTTGGAGGAGCGGCATCAGTTCCTCAGCGAGCAGCTTGAAGACTTGAAGAAGACCCGGGCCGACCTGCTGCGGGTGGTTAAGGAGGTCGACGAGCGGGTCGAGCAGGTCTTCACCGAGGCGTACCACGACACCGCGCGGGAGTTCGAGGGTGTCTTCGCGCGCCTCTTCCCGGGCGGCGAGGGCCGGCTGGTGCTGACGAACCCGGACGACATGCTGGCGACCGGTGTGGACGTGGAGGCGCGGCCGCCGGGGAAGAAGGTCAAGCGGCTCTCGCTGCTGTCGGGCGGTGAGCGGTCGCTGACCGCGGTGGCGCTGCTGGTGTCGATCTTCAAGGCGCGGCCCAGCCCGTTCTATGTGATGGACGAGGTCGAGGCGGCGCTGGACGACACCAATCTGCAGCGACTGATCCGGATCATGGAGGAGCTCCAGGAGAGCTCCCAGCTGATCGTGATCACGCACCAGAAGCGGACGATGGAGGTCGCCGACGCGCTCTACGGCGTGTCGATGCAGGGCGACGGTGTCTCGAAGGTGATCAGCCAGCGGCTGCGCTGAGCCGTTCGGCGGCCCGTCGCGGCGGGTCCGTGAACCCGTCTTTCCGCACCCCCTGAAGATCAATTCAGAACTTGAATGAAGTGTGTGGCGGTCGGGTGAGAAAGACGTCAGCTTTGGGGTATTGACTTCGAAACTTAAAGGCATAGTCTCTGCAACGTTGCTTTTACCTTCAAGTGGTGGGTACCCCCAACGTGTGCACCACTTGTAGGGCCAGCCCCCTACGCCCGGCAGCGCAGCCGGGCCACTGGAGTTCACGTTGACCAGCACCGCGCAGCCGACGGTCCCGGAAGGCCGCAAGGCCCAGCCGGACCACCTCGGCCATGTCATCTTCATCACCGCGGCTGCCGCGATGGGCGGCTTTCTCTTCGGCTACGACAGCTCCGTCATCAACGGCGCCGTCGAGGCGATCCGCAGCCGCTACGACGTCGGGTCCGCCGTCCTCGCGCAGGTGATCGCCATCGCCCTGATCGGCTGCGCCATCGGCGCCGCCACCGCCGGCCGGATCGCCGACCGGATCGGCCGGATCCGGGTCATGCAGATCGCCGCGGTGCTCTTCACCATCAGCGCCATCGGCTCCGCGCTGCCGTTCGCCCTGTGGGACCTGGCGATGTGGCGCGTCCTGGGCGGCATCGCGATCGGTATGGCCTCGGTCATCGGCCCGGCCTACATCGCCGAGGTCTCGCCGCCCGCCTACCGTGGCCGGCTCGGCTCCTTCCAGCAGGCCGCCATCGTCATCGGCATCGCCATCTCCCAGCTCGTGAACTGGGGCATCCTCAACCTCGCCAACGGTGAGCAGCGCGGCAAGATCGCCGGCCTGGAAGCCTGGCAGTGGATGCTCGGCGTGATGGTCATCCCCGCGATCCTCTACGGCCTGCTCTCCTTCGCGATCCCCGAGTCGCCGCGCTTCCTGATCTCCGCCGGCAAGCTCGACCGCGCCAAGGAGGTGCTCGGCGAGGTCGAGGGCCACACGGTGGACCTCGACGCCCGGGTCACCGAGATCCAGGACGCGATGCGCCGCGAGCACAGGTCGACCTTCAAGGACCTGCTCGGCGGCAAGGGCGGCTTCCTGCCGATCGTCTGGGTGGGCATCGGCCTCTCCGTCTTCCAGCAGCTGGTCGGCATCAACGTCGCCTTCTACTACTCCTCGACGCTGTGGCAGTCGGTCGGCATCAACCCGGAGAGCTCGTTCTTCTACAGCTTCACCACCTCGATCATCAACATCGTCGGTACCGTGATCGCGATGATCTTCGTCGACCGGATCGGTCGCCGCCCGCTGGCGCTGATCGGCTCGGCCGGTATGGCCGTCGCGCTCGCCCTGGAGGCGTGGGCCTTCTCCGCCAAGACCGCGGCCGGCACCCTGCCGTCCGCCGAGGGCACCGTGGCTCTGATCGCCGCGCACGGCTTCGTCCTCTTCTTCGCGCTCTCCTGGGGCGTCGTGGTCTGGGTCCTCCTCGGCGAGATGTTCCCCAACAAGATCCGTGCCGCCGCGCTGGGCGTCGCCGCCTCCGCGCAGTGGATCGCCAACTGGGCGATCACGGCCAGCTTCCCCAGCCTCTCGGACTGGAACCTGTCCGGCACCTACGTGATCTACGCGGTCTTCGCTCTGCTCTCGATCCCCTTCGTGCTCAAGTTCGTGAAGGAGACCAAGGGCAAGGCGTTGGAGGAGATGGGCTAACCCCCCCGCCAGCCCTCTCCTCAGTTCTCGCTGCTGCCCCGGCTCACCCGAGCCGGGGCAGCGGTGGTTTTCGCGGCCGGTGGCACCGCGGGGATCCGTCCGAAGCGCCCTAGCCAAGGAGTCGGCTGCCGTCGGGTATCTGCACCCAGCGGCGGGGTGGGCCGGTCACCGGTGCCGGGTCCGTCACCCGCAGGCCGGCCGCCGCGGAGGCGTACCCCAGCTCGTTCGCGCCGTACATGTCCTCCGGCCGGGTCCAGCTCCAGAAGCGGTAGTGCCAGTGCCCCTCGGGCTCGTCCCCGTACGGCGGGAGGCCGATCTCCTCGGTCAGCTCGGTGCGGCCGTCGCGGGAGAGCGTGCCGAAGGTGCCGCCGGCGGGGTTGACGTAGAGGCCGTAGGCGGCGGTGCCCACGGAGAGGGCGTCCAGCAGCCGGTCGGTGCTCAGCAGGTACGAGGACGGCTGGAGCAGCACGCAGCCGCCGGGTACCCCCGTCACCCCCACCCGGCGGTGGGACGCCTCGGCGTCGTGCGCGTCGAAGCTGTGGGGGGCGGTGGCGCCGGGGTCCGCGTCGGCGTCCGGGGCGAGCACCGGGCGGTCGCGCGGGTCCCGGCCCAGCCGTCGGACCGCCTCCGCCTCGTCGATCCCCGCCACGAACGCCACCGAGGCGCCGTCGGTGTGCACTCCCCGGAACACCGCCGCCTGCTCGTCCGCCGCCCGCTGCGCGGCGCGCTCCTCGGGCGTCAGCGGCACCGCTCCCGGCAGTCCGGCGAACAGCGGGGCCAGGGCGCAGGTCAGCGCCAGACGGCCGGGGGAGCGGCCGGCGACCTGCGGGCGCCAGGCGTCGGCGCCGGCCCGCAGCAGCAGCGCGGCGTTCCCCTCGGCGCCGTGGCAGACGGCGTGCCACAGCGGGGTGCGGCCCTGTGCGTCCGGTGCGTCCACCGCCGCGCCGCGGTCGAGGAGCGCGGCGACGGCCTCGGGGGAGCCGTGGGCCGCGGCCAGGTGCAGCGGGGTCTCCTGGGGGTGGCCCGGCACGAGGGCCCGCGGATCGGCGCCGTTGGCCAGCCGGCCCAGCACCAGCGCGGTGTCCCGCCAGTGGAACGGGGCCAGCAGCTCCCAGTCGCCGCGCGCGGGGTCCGGGACGGGCGGGGACCACGGCTGCGGCTCGGACGCGGGCGGCGGGGCCAGGATCTCCGCCGGGCCCGGGCCGACGGTGAGGAACCCCCGCGATTCCTCACCCGTCGCCGGCGGGGCCGGCGGCGCGGCGTCCGGCCAGATCTCCAGCGCCTCGCCGGCCGCCGCCCGCAGCGGCCCGGCGTCGAAGACGGTGACCGTCTCGGGGACCTGCTCGTCCGGCCACTCGACCACGAGTTGGGTGGCGCCGGCGGGCGGCAACTGCGAGAGGTGCAGCTCCAGTTCGTGGTGGAAGGCGCCGCCGGAGCCGCCGACCGGCCGCAGCGTCGGGTGCGGCGGCCCGGCCGTCGGCAGCGGCGCGCCGTCGAGCGTGGTGACCTTCCGCCCGTCGGCCAGCAGCAGCCCGCAGCGCAGCGCCCCGTCGCGCGGCCCGCCGTACGGCGAGGTCCGGCCGCCGGGTCGGATCCGTCGCAGGAAGACCGACAGCCGCATCGTCACCGACCGCGGCCAGACCTCCCAGCCGGTGAGCACGATCCGCACGTCCGGGCCGGCGCCGGCCTCGGCGACCTGCGGGAGCCGCGCCGGAACGAACCAGTGGGAGGGCGCGAACTCCTCGTCCTCCGCGGGCGCGTAGGCGCACAACTCCAGGGTCTCGTCTGGTGGTTCGGGCGGGGGAGGGGACGCGGGCAGACCGTCGAAGAAGCTCATGCATCGATCGTGGCACCCGGCACTGACAATCGGCGTGCCACGCGCGCCGCCCGGCGCGCGTCAGTCCGTCAGCCGCGGCAGCACCTTCTCCGCGAACAGCCGCAGCGACCGCCACCCCTCCTCGACGGGCATCCCGCCGCACAGCGGATGCAGGATCAACGTGCCTCGGGCGCCGTCCTGTTGGGCCAGTTCGACGCAGTCGTCCGGCGTGACGATCCGGTACACGCCCTCCGCGCGCAGCGCCGCGGCGTCCCGCGCGGCGGAGCGCACCGCGGAGCGGCTCCCGGCGGACTGCCACGCCGCGTACCGCCGTGCCTCGTACAGCAGGTGGTCGCCGTGCTCGGCCCAACTCCGGTCCGGATCCTCGGAGATGTGCAGCAGACAGGTGCGCGGCGGCGGTTGGAGCACCCAGCCCTCGGTGCCGGCGGCGGCGCACTGCTCGTGGTAGTAGCGCTCCAGCTCCGGCAGGTGGGCGCTGGGGAAGAGCGGCAGTCCCAGGCGGGCCGCGCGCCGGGCCGCGGGCCGCGAGGCGCCCCCGACGAGCAGCGGCGGATGCGGCCGGGAGTACGGGCGCGGGGTGACCTGGACCGTGCGCCCCTGGTAGGTGAACGGTTCGCCGGTCCAGGCGTTGAGCAGTGTCTGCAGCACCTCGTCCTGGAGGGCGCCGCGGTCGCGCCACTCCTTGCCGTGTGCCGCGTACTCCTCGGGCCGGTAGCCGAGGCCGGCGACGGTGACTAGCCGGCCGCCGCCGAGCAGATCGAGCACCGCGATGTCCTCGGCCAGCCGCAGCGGGTCGTGCAGCGGGGTGATCAGGGCGGAGACGGTGACGCCGATCCGGCGGGTGGCGCCGAGGACGGCGCCCGCGAAGGCGAGCGGGGAGGGCATCCAGCCGTTGTCGGTGGCGTGGTGCTCCTCGGTCTGGATCATGCCCAGGCCGTGCTCGTCGGCGTACCGGGCCATCTCGACGGCGGCCCGGTAGCGGGCGGAGAGGTCCGCGGGCGCGGCCGGTGGTCCGGCGAGGTTGACGCGCAGGACCGTGGTGGGTGCGGTGGTGCCGGCAGACATGACAGGTCCCCTTCGCCAGAGCAGGTGGCGAAGGGGACCGTAGCTGACGATACGTCAGACCGCCAGGTTCATGGTCGGGAACCGGCCGCGGGTCAGCCGACCTCGACGGCGGCCGGCTCCTCGTCGGCCTCGGGGGCCGGCGCCGCGGCGGCGGGGGTCTCCTGGGCGGCCGGCAGGACCGCGAAGAGCACCGCGGCGATCAGGATGGTGGCCGCCCAGCCCAGACCGTTCTCGCCGATCCAGGTGCCGGCCAGCGGGCCGGTGAACCACTGCACCTTGGTGAAGCACAGGCCCGCGACCAGCGCGACCGCCCAGGCCGTCATGGCCTGCCAGCAGAAGCCGCCCTTGTACCAGTAGCGGCTGGTCCGGTCGATGTTCATCAGGCTCTCCGCGTGGTAGCGGACCGCCATCTTGCGGCGGCGGAGCATGTCGATGCCGTAGACGCCGATCCAGGCGGAGAAGGAGACCGCGAGCAGCGTCAGGAAGGCGATGAACTGGCCCACGAAGTCCTTGGCCACCAGCATCATGAACAGCCCGCCGATCAGGCTGATCGCGGCGTTGATGCTGACCGCCAGGGCGCGCGGCAGCTTGACACCCATGGTCTGCGCGGTGAAGCCCGCGGAGTACATCGACAGGCTGTTGATCAGCATCATGCCGATCAGCGCGGTGATCAGGTACGGGATCGCGATGGCCGACGGCAGCACCTGGCCCAGGAAGGACATCGGGTCGGTGTTCTGGTTGGCCAGCTCCGGGTTGGAGACGGCCATCACGCCGCCCATGACCACCATCGGGACCAGCACCAGGGCGGCACCCGAGACGGTGGTGCCGACGATCTTCTTGCCGGAGGCGGAGTGCGGCAGGTAGCGCGCGAAGTCCGGACCGGTGGGCACCCAGCTGAGACCGCCGGCCGCGATGGTGCCGATGCCCGCGATCATCATGGCGCCGCTGCCCGGCGACTTGGCGAAGATGGCGCCCCACGGCATCTCGACGATCAGATAGACCAGGACGACGACGCTGATGAGGCTGAAGAGGTACGTGGAGTACTTGTTGCAGACGTTGAGCGCCTTGCGGCCCATGCCGCTCACCAGGAAGGTGCAGGCGACGAAGCCCAGCAGGGTCACCACGACCAGCACGTTGTTGGTCTTGATGCCGAACACCAGGCGGAGCACGGTCAGGATCGCGTAGGCGCCGCTGACCGCGTTGATCGTCTCCCAGCCGAAGCGGGCGACCCACAGGATCGCGCCCGGGAAGTAGTTGCCGCGCACGCCGAAGGCGGCCCGGGACAGCATCGCGCCCGGCGCGCCGCCCCACTTCCCGGAGACCGACAGCAGGCCGACGATGCCGAACGAGATGGTCGACGCGATCGCGGCGACCACCAGCACCTGCCAGAAGTTCAGGCCGTTGTTGATCACCAGCGAGGCGCCCATGGTGAGCAGCAGCACGCTGATGTTGGCGGCCACCCAGGTCGGGAAGAGCTCGCGGACCCGGCCCCGGCGTTCGTGGTCGGGAACCGGCTCGATTCCGCGGGTCTCGACGGCGCCGTCGACTTCCGGGGTGGACGTGGGTGCGGACGTGGTGCTGGTGCCCATAGGTGCGGCTGTCTCCGTGCGGGGGTCTGGGGGGCACCCCCGGGGAGGAGGTGCAGGCAGCGGCTGTGGTGCCTGGCCAGAAAGCGGTTGCCAGGACTCTACGCGCGTTGCGCAGCCGTCCACCATCGTACTTTGATCCAACTTCGCCTGGTCCGCCCCCTTGGACCCCTTGACGATGACACGGAATCGACGATCCTGTCGATGAATCCAGTCACACCCCCCTGATCAGGACATACGAGACGTGATGGACTGCCTGGCAGGCGAACAGGAGGCTCCTCTTCCGTGCTTGCCGGCGGTTCTGCACCCCGAACAGAGCCCGTCGGAGAGACGCATGTCTCGTTTGAGCGCCGTTGACCGGCCACCGTCCGGACGCCGAACGGCGGGATAACGACGCCCCGGGCATGAGGCACCGGAATTGGTGCAAGGTGATCCCGATGAACGAGAGCGACCACCCGCAGGAGGCCGATGTGCCCGGCAAGACGTGTCAGTGGTGCCAGGGCACCGGCTATGTGTCCCAGGCCCTGGCCTACGCCCCCGGCGTCGATCCGTTCCGGGGCCCCTACGAGACCGTCCAGCGGGCCGGCGAGTGCCGGCACTGCCGGGGATCGGGGACATACGACTCGCACCGCGACCCCACGCTGGAGCGCTGGCGCCCGGAGGAGCGCAGGGAGTCCTGAGACGGAGCACCGAGGAGCCCCGGGATCCGGGGCGGCCCCACCGGGACCCGGGACGGAACCCCGCGCGCGTGCGGCCGTCCCCGGCGGGGCGTGGCTGATACTGGAGGGGTTATGGACACCGTCATCCTTGCTGTAGTCATCGCCGTGGTCGTGCTCGGCGCGATCAGCGGGCTCGTCGTCAGCGGCCGCAAGAAGAAGCAGCTGCCGCCGCCCCCGCCGGCCACCCCCAAGCCCACCGTCACCGCGCCCCCCGCCGAACCGCAGGTCGGCGAGGAGGCCGAGACCCCGCGCGACGAAGAACGTCGCACCATCGAAGAAGTCGAGCTGCCCGCCGCCGAGGCCCCCGTGGCCGAGGCCGAGGCACCCGTCGCCGAGCCGGAGGCGCCCGCGGCGCCCGCCGTCGAGGTCCCCGAGCCGACCGCCGGCCGCCTGGTCCGGCTGCGCGCCCGGCTCGCCCGCTCCCAGAACACCCTCGGCAAGGGCCTGCTGACCCTGCTGTCCCGCGAACACCTCGACGAGGACACCTGGGAGGAGATCGAGGACACCCTCCTCACCGCCGACGTCGGCGTCACCCCCACCCAGGAATTGGTCGAGCGGCTTCGCGAACGGGTCAAGGTGCTCGGCACCCGCACCCCCGAAGAGCTGCGCCGGCTGCTCCGCGAGGAACTGCTCGCGCTCATCGGCACCGACTCCGACCGCACCGTGCACACCGCCAACGGCATCGGCAACGGCGGCGACGAGATCCCCGGTGTCGTGCTGGTCGTCGGCGTCAACGGCACCGGCAAGACCACCACCACCGGCAAGCTCGCCCGCGTCCTGGTCGCCGACGGCAAGTCCGTGGTGCTCGGCGCGGCCGACACCTTCCGCGCCGCCGCCGCCGACCAGCTCCAGACCTGGGGCGAGCGGGTCGGGGCCCGTACGGTCCGCGGTCCCGAGGGCGGCGACCCGGCGTCCATCGCCTTCGACGCGGTCAAGGAGGGCATCGCCGAGTCCGCCGATGTCGTCCTGATCGACACCGCCGGCCGGCTGCACACCAAGACCGGCCTGATGGACGAGCTGGGCAAGGTCAAGCGCGTCGTCGAGAAGCACGGCCCGGTCGGCGAGGTGCTGCTCGTCCTCGACGCCACCACCGGTCAGAACGGCCTGGTGCAGGCGCGGGTCTTCGCCGAGGTCGTGGACATCACCGGCGTGGTGCTCACCAAGCTCGACGGCACCGCCAAGGGCGGCATCATCATCGCGGTCCAGCGCGAACTGGGCGTTCCGGTCAAGCTGGTCGGCCTGGGCGAGGGCCCGGACGACCTGGCGCCGTTCGAGCCCGAGGCGTTCGTGGACGCGCTGATCGACTGACCCGGCCGGCCGAGCCGGCGGCACGGCATGACGGCGGCGGCCCCCGCCACCCGCGGACGACGGGTGGCGGGGGCCGCCGCCGTTTCCCCGGGGCCTGTCGTCACCTGCCCGGCCGCCCCGGTCGGGGCGCCCGCGGCGCACGGATCAGGCCAAGCCGGCGGGCCGGCGCCGCCCGTGCAGACATCCGGCCGATGCGGAACGGCCCCGCGCCGGCCCCGCGCGGCAGGCGGCCGACCGACGGCGAAACGATTTGCCCTCGCTCAGCGGACCGACGGCCCGGCCGCGTCGACGGCCGCCCGGCCCGCCGCCCGGTTGCACACATACGCCAGCGCCCCCAGCAGCAGCCGGGCCTGCGGCGGCCGGCCGGCGGTCTCCAGGGTCGGCGGGCGCAGCCAGCGCATCGGCCCCAGACCGCCGAAGTCGGACGGCGGCGCGGTGACGTGGTCACCGGGGCCCAGCGGGCGAAGGTCCAGATCCGCGTCGTCCCACCCCATGCGGTAGAGGAGGTCGGGGAGCGCCGCGGCCGCCCCCGGGGCGACGAAGAACAGCGCACGCCCGGTGGGCGCGGCGGCCACCGGGCCCAGCGGCAGGCCCATCCGCTCCAGCCGCACCAGCGCGCCCCGGCCCGCGTCCTCCGGTACGTCGAGGATGTCGAAGGTGCGGCCCACCGGGAGCAGCACCGCCGCGCCCGGCGTCTCGGCCCAGGCGGCCAGCGCCTTCTCCAGCGTCGCGCCGGCCACCAGCTCCCGGCCGAAGGAGAGCGGATGGGCGCCCGGGGACGGGCAGTCCGGGACACCGCACGAACACTCCGTCCGGCCGCCGGCCCGGACCGCGCGGGCCCCCGGGACGACGTCCCACCCCCACAGCCCCGTGTACTCCGCCACCGCGGTGCCCTCGGCCGAGCGGATGCGGCGGCGCGACCCGGAACGGAGGTCCCGGATGCCGCCGATCGTGAAACCCATGCCCCCTCCAACGGGTGGTGCATACGAGTGGTTACGAGTCGGGGAGTTGACGAGGGGACGGTTCTTCACGCTGGTGTTCACGCTCCGTCGGCGGTCCGCGGTGCCGGTGGTGTCGCGTCGTATGTCGGGTGGTGCGATGCGGTGTGCACGCCCTGGCGCGCTCCGCTCCGCCTCTCCCCGTACGACCTGTGTCAAGTCAATCGCGAGAGGCGGTCAGGGAGTTCCATCGAAGGGGTGGCGAATGGTGGCGTTTCCGCAATCGACCTCCCGACGGGCGTGATCGTAGGATTACTTTCGGTGCACGAACCCGGAGAGGCACCCTTCGCACTGGTATGCCGGTGGCAACGTCCGTGCGGGCGGCGGCCGGAGGTGTGGCCGGATTCCGCGGTCGGGTAGATGTAGCGCGGAACGGGCGCCGCAACAGGCGGCATCCTGTGGGGGATTCGCGGACGAGCGCTATCGGAATGGGGGCATCCCTGTGGGCGGCATGGACGGCACCGCCGGCTCCACCAGCACGAGCGGCACGGACGCCGTCAAGCGTCCCAACGCACAGTTGGGCTCGTGGTTCATGCGCAGCGGCTGGTCCAAGGGCGAGCTGGCGCGGCAGGTCAACCGCCGGGCGCGCCAGATGGGCGCCCACCACATCAGCACCGACACCTCCCGGGTGCGTCGCTGGCTGGACGGCGAGCAGCCCCGGGAGCCCATCCCGCGGATCCTCTCCGAACTCTTCTCCGAACGCTTCGGCTGCGTGGTCGGCGTCGAGGAGCTCGGGCTGCGCTCGGCGCACCAGTCCCCGTCCGTCTCCGGCGTGGACCTCCCCTGGGCCGGCCCCCAAACGGTCAACCTCATCAGCGAGTTCACCCGCAGCGACCTGATGCTGGCCCGCCGCGGCTTCCTGGGCACCTCCCTCGCGCTCGCCGCCGGCCCCACCCTCGTCGAGCCGATGCAGCGCTGGCTGGTGCCGGTGCCCGTCGCCCCGGGCGAGGTCCCCGCGCAGCTCGACCGGGCCCGCCGCCCGGCCCGGCTCTCCCGGCCTGAACTGGAGCTGCTGGAGGCCACCACCGCGATGTTCCGGCAGTGGGACGCCCAGTGCGGCGGCGGCCTGCGGCGCAAGGCGGTGGTCGGCCAGCTCCACGAGGTCACCGACCTCCTCCAGGAGCCCCAGTCGCCCGAGGTGTCCAAGCGGCTGTTCAAGGTCGCCGCCGAACTCGCCGAACTGGCCGGCTGGATGAGCTACGACATCGGCCTCCAGCCGACCGCCCAGAAGTACTTCGTGCTCGCGCTGCACGCCTCCAAGGAGGCCGGCGACCGCCCCCTGGGCTCGTACATCCTCTCCAGCATGAGCCGGCAGATGATCCACCTCGGCCGGCCCGACGACGCCCTGGAACTGATCCACCTCGCCCAGTACGGCAGTCGGGAGACCGCCACCCCCCGCACCCAGGCGATGTTGTATGCGATGGAGGCCCGCGCCTACGCCGGCATGGGCCAGCCCAGCAAGGTCAAGCGGGCGGTGCGGATGGCCGAGGACACCTTCTCCGACATCGCCCCCGGCGAGACCGAGCCGGACTGGATCCGCTTCTTCTCCGAGGCCGAGCTGAACGCCGAGAACGCCCACTCCTACCGCGACCTCGCCTATGTGGCCGGCCGCAGCCCCACCTACGCCTCGCTCGCGGAACCGGTCATGCGGCGCGCCGTCGAACTGTTCGGCAAGGACCCCGAGCACCAGCGCTCCTACGCGCTCAACCTGATCGGCATGGCCACCGTCCACCTGCTCCAGAAGGAGCCGGAGGCGTGCGCCGTGATGGCCCAGCAGGCGATACCGTTCGCCCGCCAGGTCCGCTCCGAACGGGTCAACACCCGGCTCCGCAAGACGGTGGACACCGCGGTCCGGGAATTCGGGACGGTCAGCGAGGTGATCCAGCTCAGCGACGAGCTCTCCCGCCAGCTCCCGGAGACCGCCTTCGCCGGCTGACCCGACCGCTCACGGAGATCTCGGAATTCATCGGCGCGTAACACGGAGGACCACTTCGTCACCCCGGTGAAACACCGGCAAGGTTTGGCCGAAACGGCGCCGCGACACTCTCATCGCGAAGCCGGCCCACCCCACACCCGCACGGGCCGCATCGACGACGAGGAGACGCCGATGCCCCCAGGCATCCTTACGCTCGCAGACGGCCTCGCGGAGAAAGCCACCCTCAGTCCCGCCAACACCGGGTTCATGCTCATCTGCTCCGCGCTGGTGATGCTCATGACGCCCGGCCTGGCGTTCTTCTACGGCGGCATGGTCCGGGTCAAAAGCGTCCTGAACATGCTGATGATGAGCTTCATCAGCCTGGGCATCGTCACGCTCCTGTGGGTGCTCTACGGCTTCGGGCTCGCCTTCGGCACCGACACCGGCGGCATCATCGGCTGGAGCAGCGACTTCGCCGGCCTCGGCCACATCGGTCTGACGCAGCTGTGGGGCACCACCACCATCCCCGTCTACGTCTTCGCCGTCTTCCAGCTGATGTTCGCGGTGATCACCCCCGCTCTGATCAGCGGAGCCCTCGCCGACCGGGTGAAGTTCACCGCCTGGGCGCTGTTCATCGCGCTGTGGGTGACCGTCGTCTACTTCCCCGTCGCCCACTGGGTGTGGGCCGACGGCGGCTGGCTGTTCAAACTGGGCGTCATCGACTTCGCCGGCGGCACCGCGGTGCACATCAACGCCGGTGCCGCGGCGCTCGGCGTGATCCTCGTCGTCGGCAAGCGCATCGGCTTCAAGAAGGACCCGATGCGGCCGCACAGCCTGCCGCTGGTGATGCTCGGCGCCGGTCTGCTGTGGTTCGGCTGGTTCGGCTTCAACGCCGGCTCCTGGCTCAACAACGACGACGGCGTGGCCGCGGTCGCCTTCGTCAACACCCAGGTCGCCACCGCCGCCGCGATGCTCGGCTGGCTCGCCTACGAAAAGCTCCGGCACGGCTCGTTCACCACCCTCGGCGCGGCCTCCGGCGCGGTCGCCGGACTGGTCGCCATCACCCCCGCCTGCGGCGCGGTCAGCCCGCTCGGCGCCATCGCGATCGGCGTGATCGCCGGGGTGCTCTGCGCCATGGCCGTCGGCCTCAAGTACAAGTTCGGCTACGACGACTCCCTGGACGTCATCGGCGTCCACCTCGTCGGCGGCATCGTCGGCTCGCTGCTGATCGGGCTGTTCGCCACCGGCGGTGTGCAGAGCGACGCCAAGGGCCTCTTCTACGGGGGCGGCTTCGGCCAGCTCGGCAAGCAGACCGTCGGCGTGGTGTGCGTCCTGCTGTACTCGCTGGTCGTCTCCTACGTCCTTGCCAAGGCCATCGACCTGGTGATGGGCTTCCGGGTCGGCGAGGACGAGGAGATCACCGGCGTCGACCAGGCCGCGCACGCCGAGACCGCGTACGACTTCGCCGGCGCGGGCGGCGGCACGACGGCCCGCAGGACCACGGCCCTGGGCGAGACCCCGACCAAGAAGGTGGACGCGTGAAGCTCATCACGGCAGTAATCAAGCCGCACCGGCTCGACGAGGTGAAGGACGCCCTGCAGGCGTTCGGCGTGCACGGTCTGACCGTCACCGAGGCCAGCGGCTACGGACGGCAGCGCGGGCACACCGAGGTGTACCGGGGCGCCGAGTACACCGTCGACCTGGTGCCCAAGATCCGGATCGAGGTGCTCGTCGAGGACGCGGACGCCGAGGAGCTGGTGGAGGTCGTGGTCAAGGCCGCCCGCACCGGCAAGATCGGCGACGGGAAGGTGTGGAGCGTCCCCGTCGAGGAGGCCGTACGGGTGCGGACCGGGGAGCGCGGACCCGACGCGCTGTGAGCCGCAGGCCGAGGGCGGCGGGGTGCGGCGGAAGCGCCGCGGGGGACAACACGACCGAGGAGAGCCCGAGTTGACCGAGAGCGTCGAACCCACCGCACACCCCGCCGCCACGGCCCCGGCGGACGCACCCGGCGGCTACCCCGCCGCCCGGCTGCGCCTCCTCCAGGACGACGGCGCCGCCGGCCCCGACCGCCGCGCCGCCCTCGCCCGCCTCACCGACGACTGGCTCGCCGCCCTGCTGGCCGAGGCGACCGCCCCGGCCGCTCCGGGCACCGCACTGGTCGCCGTCGGCGGCTACGGCCGCGGCGAACTGTCCCCCCGCAGCGACCTCGACCTCCTGCTGCTGCACGACGGCCGCGCCGCCCCCGGCGACCTCGCCGCCCTCGCCGACCGCCTCTGGTACCCCGTCTGGGACCTCGGCCTGGACCTCGACCACTCCGTCCGCACCCCCGCCGAGGCCCGCCGCGCCGCCCGCGACGACCTCAAGGTGCAACTGGGCCTGCTCGACGCCCGCCACGTCGCCGGCGACCCCGCACTGACCGCCGCGCTCCGCACCGCCGCCTACGCCGACTGGCGGGAATGCGCCCCCCGGCGGCTGCCCGAACTCCGCGAACTCTGCCGACAGCGCGCCGCCCGCCAGGGCGAACTCCAGTACCTCCTCGAACCGGACCTCAAGGAGGCCCACGGCGGCCTGCGGGACGCCACCGCACTGCGGGCCATCGCCGCCTCCTGGCTCGCCGACGCCCCCCGCGGTGGACTGGAGGCCGCCCGCACCCGCCTCCTGGACACCCGGGACGCCCTCCACCTCACCACCGGGCGCGCCACCGACCGGCTCTCCCTCCAGGAGCAGGACCAGGTCGCCGGCGCCCTCGGCCTGCTCGACGCGGACGCCCTGCTCCGCCGGACCTACGAATCCGCCCGCACCATCGCCTACGCCGCCGACGTCACCTGGCGCGAGGTCGGCCGGGTGCTGCGCGCCCGATCCGTCAAACCGGTGCTGCGCGGGCTGCTGCACGGCCGCACCGCCGACCGCGGCGAACGCTCACCGCTCGCCGACGGCGTCGTCGAACTCGACGGCGAGGCGGTGCTGGCCCGCACCGCCCGCCCCGAACGCGACCCCGTCCTGCTGCTGCGCGCCGCCGCGGCCGCCGCCCAGGCCGGACTGCCGCTGGCCACCCACGCCATCCGCCGCTGCGCCGCCACGCACGCCGCCGCACCGCTGCCGGTGCCCTGGCCGGCCGAGGCCCGTGAGCAGCTGGTCACCCTGCTCGGCGCCGGCGCGCACACCGTTCCCGTATGGGAGGCCCTGGAGGCCGAGGGCGTCATCACCCGCCTGCTGCCCGACTGGGAACGCGTCCGCTGCCGCCCCCAGCGCAACCCCGTGCACACCTGGACCGTCGACCGCCACCTGGTCGAGACCGCGGTCCGCGCCGCCGCACTGACCCGCCGCGTCCACCGGCCCGACCTGCTGCTGGTCGCCGCCCTGCTGCACGACATCGGCAAGGGCTGGCCCGGCGACCACGCGGTGGCCGGCGAGACCATCGCCCGCGACGTGGCCGCCCGGCTCGGCTTCGGCCCCGGCGACACCGAGGTGATCGCCGCCCTCGTCCGGCACCACCTGCTGCTCATCGAGACCGCCACCCGGCGCGACCTGGACGACCCGGAGACCGTCGGCGCGGTCGCCGAGGCCGTCGGCAGCCCCGGCACCCTGGAACTCCTGCACGCCCTCACCGAGGCCGACGCGCTCGCCACCGGGCCGGCCGCCTGGAGCTCCTGGCGCGCCGGCCTCGTCTCCGGCCTCGTCCAGCGCGTCGCCGACCGGCTCGCCGGGGAGCCCGCGCCGGACCCCCGCGGCACCGACGCCCCCACCACCGAACAGGAGCGCCTGGCCGTCGAGGCCGCGCGCACCGGCGGCCCCGTCCTGGCCCTGCACACCCGCCCGGAGACCGCACCGCCGGCCGCCGCCGAGGACGCGGCCCCGGCCGACGCCGCCCCGGAACCGGTAGGCGTGGAACTCCTCATCGCCGTCCCCGACCAGCCCGGCGTGCTGCCCGCCGCGGCCGGCGTGCTGGCCCTGCACCGCCTCACCGTCCGCGCCGCCGACCTGCGCACCCTGGACCCCATCGGCCAGGGCCCGGTGCTGCTGCTCAGCTGGCGGGTGGCCGCCGAGTACGGCTCGCTGCCCGAGGCCGGCCGGCTCCGCGCCGACCTGGTCCGCGCCCTGGACGGCTCCCTCGACGTCCCCGGCCGCCTCGCCGAACGCGAACGCGCCTACGCCCGCCGCTCCCGCGCCGCCCTGGCCCCGCCACCCCGCGTCACCATCGCCGCCGGCAGTTCCCGCACCGCCACCGTCATCGAGGTCCGGGCTCAGGACGCGCACGGACTGCTGCACCGGATCGGCCGGGCCCTGGACGCGGCGGGGGTCGCCGTGCGCAGCGCCCACATCAGCACGCTGGGCGCCAACGCCGTGGACGCCTTCTACGTCACGGGGCCGGACGGGACGCCGCTGCCCGACGCGGTGGCCCACAAGGTGGCCGAGACGATCGAGGCCGCGCTCCAGTGACACCGGGCGGGGTGCGCTCCGGGGCGCGCCCCGCCGGCGGCCGGAGCACGGGGCGGGCGCGGGCCAGAGCGGGTTCGCTTGCGGGGCCCGATACCCTAGAACCCGACTGGACCTAAGCCCCCGACCCCGAGGATCGACGACCGCCGTGTTCGATACGCTTTCCGACCGCTTGGCGAGTACTTTCAAAAACCTCCGGGGCAAGGGCCGCCTGAGCGAGGCGGACATCGACGCCACCGCGCGGGAGATCCGGATCGCCCTGCTGGAAGCCGACGTCGCGCTGCCGGTCGTCCGCGCCTTCATCAAGCAGGTCAAGGAGCGCGGTCTCGGCTCCGAGGTCAGCCAGGCGCTGAACCCGGCACAGCAGGTCATCAAGATCGTCAACGAGGAGCTCATCGGCATCCTCGGCGGCGAGACCCGGCGCCTCCGCTTCGCCAAGCAGCCGCCGACGGTGATCATGCTGGCCGGTCTGCAGGGTGCCGGTAAGACCACCCTCGCCGGCAAGCTCGGCCGCTGGCTCAAGAGCCAGGGGCACTCGCCGCTGCTGGTCGCCTGCGACCTCCAGCGCCCCAACGCCGTCAACCAGCTCCAGGTCGTCTCCGAGCGCGCCGGCGTCGGCTTCTACGGCCCCGAGCCGGGCAACGGCGTCGGCGACCCGATCCAGGTCGCCAAGGACTCGATCGAGTACGCCCGCACCAAGCAGTTCGACGTCGTGGTCGTCGACACCGCCGGCCGCCTCGGCATCGACGCCGAGATGATGCAGCAGGCCGCCGACATCCGCGACGCGGTCAGCCCCGACGAGGTCCTCTTCGTCGTCGACGCGATGATCGGTCAGGACGCGGTCAACACCGCCGAGGCGTTCCGCGACGGCGTCGGCTTCGACGGCGTGGTGCTCTCCAAGCTGGACGGCGACGCCCGCGGTGGTGCCGCGCTCTCCATCGCGCACGTCACCGGCAAGCAGATCATGTTCGCCTCCAACGGCGAGAAGCTGGACGACTTCGACGCGTTCCACCCGGACCGCATGGCGTCCCGCATCCTCGGCATGGGCGACATGCTCTCGCTCATCGAGAAGGCCGAGCAGACCTTCAGCCAGCAAGAAGCCGAGAAGATGGCGGCCAAGCTGGCGAAGGGCCCCAAGGAGTTCACCCTCGACGACTTCCTGGCCCAGATGGAGCAGGTCCGCAAGATGGGCTCCATCTCCAAGCTGCTCGGCATGCTGCCCGGCATGGCGCAGATGAAGGACCAGATCAACAACCTCGACGAGCGCGAGGTCGACCGCACGGCCGCCATCATCAAGTCGATGACCCCGGCCGAGCGCCAGGACCCGACGATCATCAACGGCTCGCGCCGGGCCCGCATCGCCCGCGGTTCCGGTGTCGACGTCAGCATGGTCAAGAACCTCGTCGAGCGGTTCTTCGACGCGCGCAAGATGATGTCGCGGATGGCCCAGGGCGGCGGCATGCCCGGCATGCCCGGCATCCCCGGCATGGGGGGCGGCGCCGCCCGGAAGAAGAAGCAGGTCAAGCAGGCCAAGGGCAAGCGCAAGAGCGGCAACCCGATGAAGCGCAAGGCCGACGAGGAGGCCGCGGCGGCGCGCCGCGACGCGGCCGCGACCGGCAACCCGCTCGGCCTGCCGCAGGCCGGCCAGGAACCGCAGGACTTCGAACTCCCCGAAGAGTTCAAGAAGTTCATGAACTGAGCGGCAATCCGCACCACCCGACGAGCCCCCGGCCACCCCTCCGTGGCCGGGGGCTCGTCCGTTGCGTTCCGGGACGGCACGCCCTAGCGGGTCCGCGCGATCAGATACCGGAAGACGTTCGCCATCCAGAGCGTCCCGTCCCCCCGCTGGTACGGATGGAGCGCCTCGACCAGCTCCTTCTCCACCTGCCGCGGCCCGGCCACCTCCAACGCCCCGTCGAACAGGCCCGTCGACAGCATCCCGCGCACCGCGCTCGCCATGTCCGCGTACCCGAACGGGCAGGCCACCCGCCCCGACCCGTCGGGCCGCAGTCCCGTCCGTTCCGCCAGCTCCTCCAGGTCGTCCCGGCCGGCCGGCCGCCAGCCCGCGCCGAAACCCGGCGCCGGGGCGGCGAGCCGCTGCGCCACCCGCAGCACGCCGGCCGCCGCACACCGCTCCACCGGGCCCCAGCCGCCCAGTACCACCGCGCTGCCCCGCTCGGCCAGCGCGCTCGCCGCGGTCAGCGCCGCGGCCAGCTCCTCGGCACCGCCGCCGCAGCCCACCGGGTGGAACGCCGTGATCACGGTGAACGCCGCATCCTTGGGCGCCGCGTCCGCCAGCCCGCCGCTGACCAGCCGGGTGATCTCCGGCATGCCGTCCGGCGTGAGCCGCTCGCGCGCCAGCTCCAACCGGCGCTCGTCCGCGTCCACGCCGCTGACCTGCGCCCCACGCGCCGCCGCGAGCAGCAGCGCCAGCCCGGACCCGCAGCCCAGCCCCAGCAGCCGGGTGCCGGGCCCGACGCCCAGCCGGTCGTACGCGGCCTCGTAGAGGGGCACCAGCATCCGCTCCTGGATCTCCGCCCAGTCACGGGCACGGGTGCCGGTCGGCGCGGCCGGGCCGTCGTCGTGCACGGGCCCGGTGTTCGGAAGCTGGTGCCGCACGAGCGTGGGAGACATCGATAGCGCCCCTATTCGCCGAGAACCCGAAGCTGATCAGTACCGTCCGCCCCCGTGTTTCCGAGCGTTGTGCGCCCCCGCGATCCAGACAACTGCGCATCCGACCGGGCGTCCAGAGGGTGCGCCGGGGTTTGGCTCCCGCGCGCCCCTGTGTGCGCCGCCCACCGCACTCCCGGAGCGCCGTTCCAGGGTGCCCCGGGGAGTGCCGTCCCGCCACGGCAGCGGCGCCGCCCGTCGCCCCGCCCGTCGCCCCGGCCGTCGCCTCCCGCGTGCCGCCGCCGGATCCCGCTGTCCTACGGTGGACGGGTGGGGTCGGTGTCCGCAGCACTTCGTACCGCCGGTAACATCGCCGCGTGTCCGGCGCCCTGACATGCGGCGGGCTTACGCCATGTGGTGTACGCGGGGGTACGCGCCCTACGTACCGGCTTGCCGTCCCAGGGGCGCCTTCTCCGCAGATCGGCGTACCGGGCACGGGCCATGCCCCATGCCCGGAAACTGACCGGTACGTGCAAATTATTTGGGATGCCCCGGAATCGGAACACTGGGAGACCCCGGCTCGTTGTCACGACGTGAGCACGACACCGCCTGTTCTCGCCGCCGAGCTGGCGCTCGCGTGGGCCGACATTCAACGGCACCACCCCGAGCTGCCGGACCTGGCCGCGCCCGAATCCCTGATCGGAGAGTCGTCGTCCGCCTGTGGCGCCGAGCTCTCCTTCGAACGGCTGCTCCATGAGGCAGTCCACGGCATCGCCGCCGCCCGCGGCATCCGCGACACCTCCCGGGCAGGCCGCTACCACAACCGCCGGTTCCTGGCGATCGCCGAGGAGCTGGGCCTGGACCACACCGACGAGCCGCATCCCAGCAGCGGCTTCTCGCTGGTCACGCTCAATCCCGAGGCGAGACGGCGCTACCGCCCCACCATCGAGCGGCTCACCAGAGCCCTCAAGGCCCACAGCGCCGCCACCGCCACCGACACCACCCGCAGCTTCCGCGGACCGGCCGCCCGGCACGGCTCCTCCGGGGGCGGTGTCCGCGTCAAGGCCGTCTGCGACTGCGGGCGCAATGTGCGGGTCGTCCCCTCCGTGCTGGCCCAGGCGCCGATCGTCTGCGGCGGCTGCGGCAAGCCCTTCCGGATCCCCGAGGTGGCCGCGGTCGGCTGACCCTCGGGCGTGTGGCACAATTGCCTGCTGTACTCGACAGTCGCACAGGACCCCTCTCTCCTCCGGCTGACGCGTCCATCGGGGCCCCGAGTACCGCAACCCCACGTGGCATCTCGTTGTGCCCCACCACGTCAAGACCAGGAGACACCACTCCAGTGGCAGTCAAGATCAAGCTGAAGCGTCTGGGCAAGATCCGCTCGCCTCACTACCGCATCGTCGTCGCCGACTCCCGCACCCGCCGGGACGGCCGCGCCATCGAGGAGATCGGCCTGTACCACCCGGTGCAGAACCCCTCCCGCATCGAGGTCGACGCCGAGCGCGTCGCCTACTGGCTGGGTGTCGGCGCGCAGCCGACCGAGCCCGTGCTGGCCATCCTCAAGGTCACCGGCGACTGGCAGAAGTTCAAGGGCCTGCCGGCCCCGGCGCCGATGAAGGTCGCCGAGCCGAAGGCCGACAAGCGCGCCCTCTTCGAGGCCGCTGCCAAGGCTTCCGGTGACGAGCCGAAGGGTGAGGCCATCACCCCGAAGGCGAAGAAGGCCGACAAGAAGGCGGACGAGGCCGCGGCCGAGTCCACCTCCGAGTCCACCGAGGACTGAGCGTGCTTGAGGAGGCCCTTGAGCACCTCGTCAAGGGCATCGTCGACAACCCCGACGACGTGCAGGTAGCCTCGCGCACCCTGCGCCGCGGGCGCGTGCTGGAGGTCCGGGTCCACCCCGACGACCTCGGCAAGGTGATCGGCCGCAACGGCCGGACCGCCCGCGCACTGCGGACCGTCGTCGGCGCCATCGGCGGCCGGGGCATCCGCGTCGACCTCGTCGACGTCGACCAAGTTCGCTGATCAAGTTGAACACCGGCTCGGGCCGGGGAGGGCCTTCGGGCCGTCCCCGGCCCGCGTCCGTATGCGATCGTGGGACTGCGGGGCGCCAGCCACCACCCCGGTTCCACGGCAGACACCGTCCACCGAGGAACCCCGACGTTCCGCAACCACATCCGCGAAAGCGGCGGCGGCTTGGCCGCGAAGAGGGAGAACAGTGCAGCTGGTAGTCGCCCGGATCGGCCGCGCCCACGGCATCAAGGGCGAGGTCACCGTAGAGGTGCGCACCGACGAACCGGAACTCCGGCTCGCCCCGGGCGCCGTCCTCGCCACCGCCCCGTCCGCCGTCGGGCCGCTGACCATCGCCACCGGCCGGGTCCACAGCGGCCGGCTGCTGCTGCGCTTCGAGGGCGTCGCGGACCGCACCGCCGCCGAGGCGCTGCGCAACACCCTGCTGATCGCCGAGGTCGACCCCGAGGAACTCCCCGAGGATCCCGAGGAGTTCTACGACCACCAGCTGATCGACCTCGATGTCGTCACCCGCGACGGCACCGCCGTCGGCCGGATCAGCGAGGTCTCCCACCTGCCCTACCAGGACCTGCTGATCGTGGCGCGCCCCGACGGCAGCGAGGTGATGATCCCGTTCGTCAGCGAGATCGTGCCCGAGATCGACCTGGAGGAGCAGCGCGCGGTCATCGACCCGCCGCCGGGACTCCTCGACGAGGCCCAGGCCGAGATCGCCTCCGCCCGCGAGGACAGCTGATGCGGCTCGACGTCGTCACGATCTTCCCGGAGTACCTCGAACCGCTGAACGTCTCGCTGGTCGGCAAGGCCCGTGCCCGTGGACAGCTCGACGTGCGCATCCACGACCTGCGGGAGTGCACCCACGACAAGCACCACACGGTCGACGACACCCCCTACGGCGGCGGCCCGGGCATGGTCATGAAGCCCGAGCCGTGGGGCGAGGCGCTGGACGGCATCCTGGCGTCCGGCGAGGGGGAACCCGTCCTCGTCGTCCCCACCCCCAGCGGTGTCCCGTTCACCCAGCAGCTCGCCGTCGAACTCTCCGCCAAGCCCTGGCTGGTGTTCACCCCGGCCCGCTACGAGGGCATCGACCGCCGCGTCATCGAGGAGTACGGCGACCGCCTGGACGTCCGCGAGGTGTCCATCGGCGACTACGTCCTGGCCGGCGGCGAGGCCCCGGTCCTGGTCATGGTCGAGGCGATCGCCCGGCTGCTGCCCGGCGTCCTCGGCAACGCCGCCTCCCACCAGGACGACTCCTTCGCCCCCGGGGCGATGGCCGACCTCCTGGAAGGCCCCGTCTACACCAAGCCCCCGGAGTGGCGCGACCGCACCATCCCCGAGGTGCTGCTCAGCGGCCACCACGGCAAGATCGCCCGCTGGCGCCGCGACGAGGCGTTCCGCCGCACCGACCGCAACCGCCCTGATCTGATCGAGCGCGCCGACCCCGCCGCCTTCGACAAGAAGGACCGGGAGATCCTCTCGATCCTGGGCTGGGCGCCGGGCGAGGACGGCCGATTTGGGCGGACGAGTCAGTCCATGGAAGAATGAGCCGCTGCTGTCTGCGCCCGGTGTGCGCCCCTGCCACAGGGGGAACGACGTCCGCCCGGCAGCTCGGCAGTACATCAACCTTTCCGAATGATTCCGCTGATGACCTGTGGCATCGGCGAAGAAAGCAGTAGGTCATGCACCTTCTCGACTCCGTCGACTCCGCCGCGCTGCGCAGCGACATCCCGGCCTTCCGCCCGGGTGACACCGTCAACGTCCACGTCCGCGTCATCGAGGGCAACCGCTCCCGTGTGCAGCAGTTCAAGGGCGTTGTCATCCGCCGCCAGGGCTCCGGCGTGCGCGAGACCTTCACGGTCCGCAAGGTCAGCTTCTCGGTCGGCGTGGAGCGCACCTTCCCCGTGCACACCCCGATCGTCGAGAAGATCGAGGTCGTCACCCGCGGTGACGTCCGCCGCGCCAAGCTGTACTACCTCCGCGAGCTGCGCGGCAAGGCCGCCAAGATCAAGGAGAAGCGCGAGCGCTGAGCCGCGCCGCACCGGGCGGCGGAAATCCGCCCCGGTGCACCGCGAGGCCACGCTCGCGACCGGCGTCCGGGCCCGGCCGGATAGGCTCTGGGCCCCATGGACACCGACGCACAGCTCACGGAGCGCGACCCCGCTTCCGATCCCGCTCAGGGGTCGGAGCGACGGTCGCGCTTCGCGCGTTTCCGGTCCCGGACGGCGCAGCCGCGGTACCGGCCGGTCACCCTCCTCGTGCTCTGCCTGGCCTTCCTGTTCCTGCTCAGCACCTTCGTCGCGCAGCCGTTCCTGATCCCCAGCACCTCCATGGAGAACACCCTGCGGGTCGGCGACCGGGTCCTGGTGAACAAGCTGGCGTACCGTTTCGGCGCCGGCCCGCAGCGCGGCGACGTCATCGTCTTCGACGGCACCGGATCTTTCGTTTACAGGGAGCAGGGGGAGAATCCCGTCACGGGACTGCTGCGCAAGGCAGGCGCGGCGCTGGGCCTGGCCCGGTCCGACGACACCGACTACGTCAAGCGCGTCATCGGCGTCGGTGGAGACCATGTGACCTGCTGTGACAAACGGGGGCGGATCGACGTGAACGGTGAGCCGGTGACCGAGGGGTATCTCCATCCCGGGGACGCGCCCTCCGCCGTCCCCTTCGACATCGTGGTGCCGGTGGGCCGGCTCTGGGTCATGGGCGACCACCGCTCCCGGTCCAGCGACTCCCGCGACCACCTCGGCCAGCCCGGCGGCGGCACCGTCCCGGTCGACAAGGTCATCGGCCGCGCCGACCTGATCACCTGGCCGGTCGGCCGCTGGAGCACCATCGACACCCCGGGGTCCCTGGCCCGTATACCGGCCCCGGCAGGCCCCCATGGGTAACCGCGGACGCCCCCGCCACGGGCGCGAGGACGCCACCGAGGGCGCGATGCACGGCGGCGCCGCAGAGGACGACCGCGGGTCCGGCACCCGTGCGGCGACCGGCGGGCGGGCCGAGCGACGCCGTCAGGCCCAGCGCATCAAGCGCCGCCGACGCCGCTCCTACCTCAAGGAGATCCCGATCCTGATCGGGGTGGCGCTGGCCATCGCGCTGGTCCTGAAGACGTTCCTGGTGCAGGCGTTCGTCATCCCGTCCGGCTCCATGGAGCAGACGATCAAGATCGGCGACCGGGTGCTGGTCGACAAGCTCACCCCGTGGTTCGGCGCCACGCCGCACCGCGGCGACGTCGTGGTCTTCAAGGACCCCGGCGGCTGGCTCAAGGGCGAGCAGAACCAGTCGGCTGGCAACCCCGGCCCGATCAACGACCTGTTGACCTTCATCGGGCTGCTCCCGTCGGCCAACGAACAGGACCTGATCAAGCGTGCGGTCGCGGTCGGTGGCGACACCGTCCGCTGCTGCGACACCAAGGGTCGGGTGACGGTCAACGGCACCCCGCTCACCGAGCCCTACGTGCACCCGGGAAACCCGCCCTCCCAGCTGAAGTTCACGGTGACCGTCCCCACCGGACGGATCTTCGTCATGGGCGATCACCGCTCCAACTCGGCGGACTCGCGATACCACCTGGACGAGCCGTACCACGGCACGGTCTCGGTGGACAACGTCGTGGGCCGGGCCGTGGTCATCGCCTGGCCGTTCAGCCACTGGCGGTTCCTCGAAGAGCCCGACACCTTCGCCACCGTCCACGACGCGCCGGGCGCGAAGGCGGCGGCAGCGGACACAGCGCATAGGGTGTCCTCCGAGAGTTTGACCGTACTCCCGACCCCTGCGGAACTCCCGCTCGTTATGGGAGTGGTGGGCCTGCACCGGTTGACGGGCAGGCGAGAGCGCGGAGTGAGGAGCAGATGTGGGGGACTTGGCGGTCGGCGCGCGGTCCGGAACCGAAGAGCCCGAAGAGCCGGCAGGTCGCGGTGAGTCCGCGCGGCAGGCGACGAGTTCCGTACATCAGCCACAGGCGCAGTCAGGCGGGTCCGCGTCGGGCCTGCCGCGCACAGATCCATCGAAGCAGTCGGACGCAGCGGCCGACGAGGAGGCGACCGGCAGCGTGACCAAAGGCAAGAAGCCGCGTGCCTTCTGGAAGGAGCTGCCGATCCTCATCGGCATCGCGCTGCTCCTCGCCCTGCTCATCAAGACGTTCCTGGTGCAGGCGTTCTCCATCCCGTCCGACTCCATGCAGGACACCCTCCAGCGCGGCGACCGGGTGCTGGTCGACAAGCTGACGCCGTGGTTCGGCTCCAAGCCGCAGCGCGGCGAGGTCGTCGTCTTCCACGACCCGGGCGGCTGGCTCAACGAGACGCCCACCCCGCAGCCCAACCCCGTCCAGAAGGTCCTCAGCTTCATCGGCCTGATGCCCTCGGCCGAGGAGAAGGACCTGATCAAGCGGGTCATCGCGGTCGGCGGGGACACCGTCGAGTGCCAGGGCGTCGGCCCCGTCAAGGTCAACGGCAAGGCCCTCAAGGAAGACTCCTACGTCTACCCCGGCGCCACCCCGTGCGGCGACCGTCCCTTCGGCCCGATCCACGTCCCCAAGGGCCGGATCTGGGTGATGGGCGACCACCGCGACGACTCCCTCGACTCCCGCTACCACCAGAACCTCCCGGGCAACGGCACGGTCTCCGAGGACGAGGTCGTCGGTCGCGCCTTCACCATCGCCTGGCCCATCAACCGCTGGGCAACCCTTCCGGTACCGGACACCTTCGACCAACCCGGGATCAACAAGGCAATGGGTGCGGCTCCCGCGGCCCTGGGCCTGGTCGGCGCCGTTCCGCTCGTGATCTGGCGTCGCCGGAGGCTGACCGCAGCGCGTAACCCCAGGTAAGGTGCCGTCCCGGATCTTCGACGCGGGCGTGTCCCGCGGGGCGGGAGCGCTGGGATGAGCAGCAGTACGGAACGTACGACGGACGGCCACGGCCGGACCACGGGCAGTGTGCTGTCCGGTCTGGCCGTGGCCGTCGGCTGTGTGCTGTTCCTGGGCGGCTTCGTCTGGGGGGCGCTGATCTACCGCCCGTACACGGTGCCGACGGACTCCATGACGCCCACCATCGCCGCCGGCGCCCGGGTCCTCGCCGAGAAGGTGAACGGCTCCGAGATACGCCGCGGCGACATCGTCGTCTTCAAGGACGCCTCCTGGGGCGACCTGCCGATGGTCAAGCGGGTCGTCGGCGTCGGCGGCGACACGGTCGCCTGCTGCAGCAAGAAGGGCCTGCTGACGGTCAACGGAACCCCCGTCGTGGAGCCGTACCTGCAGAGTGACGGCCCCGCCTCACCCACCGTCTTCAAGGCCACCGTCCCCACCGGCCAGCTCTTCCTCCTCGGCGACCACCGCAACGTCTCCCTCGACTCCCGCGTCCACCTCACCGACGGTGACCACGGCTCCGTGCCGCGCAGCGCCGTGGACGCCCGGGTCGACGCCCGCGCCTGGCCCCTCGGCAGCGTCGGCATGCTCCAGCGTCCCCAGAGCTTCGCCGCGCTCCCCGGGGGCACCTCCCAGCCGGGACCGCTCCGCCCCATCGTCCTGGCGGTCGTCGCCGGTGCCGTGCTCATCCTTGGTGGTGCGGCACACGGGCCGATCGCACGGCGGAAGGGACGCGGACGTGGATGAGCGGGAGCGGGAGCAGGACCGGGGGCGGGCGCCGGAACGGGACGGGGCGGCCGGAGGAGCCGCTGGAGAGTCCGGCCTGACCGGCGAGGTGGCGGGGGGCTGTCGGACCGTTGAGGCCGAGGAGGCCATCGGGTCCGCTGAGCCGCCTGCCGGCGCCGCGGGCGCGAGGGCCGCTGAGGTCGGCGGGGCCGATCAGGCCACCGCGCGCCAGGTTTCCCGCGTGGTGCTGCTCGACTCCCAGGACCGCATCCTGCTGCTCCACGGCTTCGAACCGGACCGTCCGACCGAGACCTGGTGGTTCACCCCCGGCGGCGGCCTGGAGGGCACGGAGACCCGTGCGCAGGCGGCCCTCCGCGAACTCGCCGAGGAGACCGGCATCACCGAGGCCACCCTCGGACCCCTCCTGTGGAAGCGTCGCTGCGCCTTCCCCTTCGACGGGCGACGCTGGGAACAGGACGAGTGGTACTACCTGGCGCGGACCGACCGCACCGCCACCGACACCGCCGGCCACACGGACCTGGAACGACGCAGCGTGTCCGGACTGAAGTGGTGGACCTCGGAGGAACTGTCGGCGTCGCATGAGACGGTGTATCCGACCAGACTCGCCGAGCTGCTGCGCACACTGCTCGACGAAGGGCCCCCGAGTGCGCCGGTGCTCCTGGAGACCGAGAGGGTCTGACGCACAATAGGGGGACGCACGGCTGAAGGGGATCTGCCATGAGCGCCGAGGACCTCGAAAAGTACGAGACCGAGATGGAGCTGAAGCTCTACCGGGAGTACCGCGACGTCGTCGGGCTGTTCAAATACGTGATCGAGACCGAGCGTCGCTTCTACCTCACCAACGACTACGAGATGCAGGTGCACTCGGTCCAGGGTGAAGTGTTCTTCGAGGTCTCGATGGCCGACGCCTGGGTCTGGGACATGTACCGACCGGCCCGGTTCGTCAAGCAGGTGCGGGTACTCACGTTCAAGGACGTGAACATCGAAGAGCTGAACAAGAGCGATCTGGATCTTCCGGGGAGCTGAGCCACCGGTAGCGCGGAGCAGCCTCCGACGCGGGCCCGCCGGTTCGGCCGGCCCGGCGCCGGCCGCTGTGTGCTGCCCGGCCACCGCCGCGCGTCGCCCTGACGGGTGACGGAGTTATCCACAACCATGCGGTTATCCACCAAGATCCAATAGATCCGGGTGGCGGCGTCACAGTCGGTGCCGGAGGTGGTACCGCATGAACGCCACACAGACCGGCCACCAGGCCGTGGATCCCGCACGCACCGCACAGCGCACACAGCGCACACCGGGAAATGGGGAGAGGCCCTCGACGGCGACCGGGAAGCAGTCCCCGACGCCACGCACGACGGACACGGCGCATACCGCGTCCGCACCGCAGACCGCACGCCCGGCACAGGCCACGCGGCCGGCCCCACCGACCACGTCCCGCGGCGCCCTCGGCCGCTACGGCGAGGACCTGGCCGTCCGGCGGCTCACCGAAGCCGGCATGCGGATCCTCGCCCGCAACTGGCGCTGCCGCCACGGAGAGATCGACATCGTCGCCGTCGATGGTGACGCCCTGGTCATCTGCGAGGTCAAGACCCGCCGCGCCGGCTGGTACGAACACCCCATGGCGGCCGTCCGCCCCGAGAAAGCCACCCGGCTGCGCCTACTGGCCGAACGCTGGCTGGAACGGCACGGCGGCCCACCACCCGGCGGCGTACGCATCGACGTCATCGGCATCCTGCTGCCCGCCCGCGGCGCCCCCGTGGTCGAACACGTACGAGGGGTGGCGTGATGGGATTCGCCCGCACCTGCTCCGTCGCCCTCGTGGGCGTCGAAGGAGTCGTCGTCGAGGTCCAGGCCGACCTGGAGCCCGGCGTGGCCGCCTTCACCCTCGTCGGACTGCCCGACAAGAGCCTGGTCGAATCCCGGGATCGAGTCCGCGCAGCCGTCGTCAATTCCGGCGCCGAATGGCCGCAGAAGAAGCTCACCGTCGGCCTCAGCCCCGCATCCGTCCCCAAGAGCGGCAGCGGCTTCGACCTCGCCGTGGCCTGCGCGGTCCTCGGCGCCGCCGAACGCCTCGACCCCCGCGAGCTCACCGACCTGATGATGATCGGCGAACTCGGCCTCGACGGCCGCGTCCGCCCCGTCCGCGGCGTGCTGCCCGCCGTCCTCGCCGCCGCCGACGCCGGATACCGCCAGGTCGTCGTGCCCGAACAGACCGTCGCCGAAGCCTCACTCGTCCCCGGCGTCTCCGTCCTCGGCATCCGCAGCCTGCGGCAACTCATCGCCGTCCTCGCCGACGAACCGGTCCCCGACGAGGAAAACCCCCTCGACGAAGGCCGCCCCGACCCGCTCCTGGCCGGCCTCGTCATGCCCGGCACCGGCGTCACCGCGGGACTGCCGCACGGCGACCACCTCCCCGACCTCTCCGACGTTGCGGGCCAGCACGACGCCCGGCGCGCCCTGGAGGTGGCCGCCGCCGGACGCCACCACATCTTTCTGAAAGGCCCACCGGGCGCAGGCAAAACCATGCTCGCCGAACGCCTCCCCGGACTGCTGCCGCCCCTGACCCCTAAGGAATCCCTGGAGGTCACCGCCGTCCACTCGGTCGCCGGCACCCTCCCGCCGGGCCAGCCACTGGTCCACCGCCCGCCCTACTGCGCCCCGCACCACTCCGCGACCATGGCCTCCCTCGTCGGCGGCGGGACCGGCCTGCCCCGCCCAGGGGCCGTCTCGCTCGCCCACCACGGCGTGCTGTTCCTCGACGAGGCCGCCGAATGCAGCCCACGCGTCCTGGACGCACTCCGCCAACCGCTCGAATCCGGCCACATCGTCGTGGCCCGCGCCGGCGGCATGATGCGGATGCCCGCACGCTTCCTGCTCGCCCTCGCGGCCAATCCCTGTCCGTGCGGACGTCACGGCACCACCGCCGGCGGCTGCGAGTGCCGCCCCTCCTCGATCCGCCGCTACCGCGCCCGACTCTCCGGACCGCTGATGGACCGGGTCGATCTACGGATCTCCGTGGAACCGGTCGCCCGCTCCGAACTCATCGCACTCGGCCGCGCTGCCGAATCCACCGCCTCCGTCGCCGAACGCATTCGCGCCGCCCGCGAACGCGCCACGGCCCGCTTCGCCGGCACGCCCTGGCAGACCAACAGCGAAGTACCGGGCCACGAACTGCGCACCCGCTGGCCGGTCCACCCCGGCGCCCTCACCCAAGCCGAACGCGACCTGGAATGCGGCCTCCTGACCGCCCGTGGCCTCGACCGCGTTCTGCGCGTCGCCTGGACCGCCGCCGACCTCGCCGGCCGCGGCCGCCCGACGAAAGAGGACGTCAACTGGGCGCTGGAACTCCGCACGGGGGTACGACGCGGCGCGGTGACGACGGGAAAGCCGACGACGGGAAGGACGGCGGGGGGAACAGCAGTGGGGACACGAGCGCACGGCGGCGCAAGGGCCGGAGCCGGAGGGGGCCCGGGGGCGGCGACACGGCCCAGCGACCGGGCGAGAGCCGCCGCACGGACGGAAGCAAGGACCGCACCGGCTCATACCGCCGAGGCGGGAGAGGAACCGGGCACCGGGAGCAGAGGCGCGGCAACGGGCCAGGCCGGCGCAGGAACGTCACCGGTGACAGCACCGGGGGAGAGGCTGCGAAAGACGCCGGACTCCCGCCCGCGGATCGCCCTCGCCCCCGCCCCGGACGACCGAGGTGAACGATGAACACCATCGACGAATGGGGCTTCGTCACAGGTGAGGAGGAGCCGAAACCGGGAACCGACCCGCAACCGGCACCTAGGCCTCAGCCGGCAACCGGGACGGGACCGGGAACGGGGACGGGGACGGACACCGGCGGATCCTGTCCCACCCGCCGCGCACGCGCAGACACCGACCGCGCCACGACGACGCCCATCGAGCGCCCGACGGCAAGGCCCACCACACCCCGAAAGCCCCGCGCACACCGACCGGCACCCACCGCGCACGAACCCTACGAACCACAGCGAGCGGCCCGCGCCGCCCTCACCCGCATCCTCGAACCCGGCGACGAAACCGCCGGCCGCTGGCTGCGCGAGATGGGCCCGGTGGCCCTCTGGCACGCTCTCTCCCAGAACGACGTGCCCCCGCCCCTCGGCGCCGGCCTGGCCAAGATCGCGGGCCTCCGGCTGCGCGCCGCGCGAGCCCGCCCCGCAGCCGACCTCGCCGCCGTCGCCAGGCTCGGCGGACGCTTCATCTGCCCCGGCGACGACGAATGGCCCGGCCAACTGGACGACCTCGGAGACGCCCGCCCCATCGGCCTCTGGGTACGGGGCACCGCCAACCTGCGGATCTGGGCACTGCGCTCGGTCGCCGTGGTCGGGGCACGCGCCTGTACCGAATACGGTGCCCACCTCGCCGCCACCCTCGGCGCCGGACTCGCCGACCGCGGCTGGACCATCGTCTCCGGGGCCGCGTACGGGATCGACGGCGCCGCCCACCGCGGCGCGCTCGCCGCGGACGGGCCGACCGTCGCCGTGCTCGCCTCCGGAGTGGACCACCCCTATCCGCGCGGACACACCGAGTTGATCGACCGGATCGTCGAACAGGGCCTACTCGTGGCCGAGTTGCCGCCCGGTGACCACCCCACCCGGAGCCGCTTCATCCAGCGCAACCGCGTCATCGCCGCCCTCACCCGCGGCACGGTCGTCGTGGAGGCCGAACTCCGCAGCGGCTCACTGGTCACCGCACGGCGCGCCCTGGCCCTCGGACGCTTCACGATGGGCATGCCGGGACCGGTCACCAGCGGACTGTCCGCCGGGGTGCACCAACTCCTGCGCGGGGAGGCGACGGTGGTCACCGACGCCGACGAGGTCATCGAACTCGTCGGCAGCATCGGAGACCTCGCCCCCGAGCGCCGCGGCCCGACCCTCGCGCACGATCTGCTGGACCCGGTCGCCCGCCGCGTGCTCGAAGCGCTGCCCGCCCGCGGCGGCGCCGATACCGAACACGTCGCGCGGGAGTCGGGCACGCCCCGCGACCTCACCCGGGGCAAGCTCTTCGAGCTGCAGTCCCTCGGATTCGTTCAAAGGTGCGGTGAGCGCTGGGAGTTGGCCCGCCGCGTCAACTCGACCGAAGGTTCCCGGCGAGGCGGTACTTGACCTGGCGCGAACGGGTGAAAGGGTGAGGGGAATGACCGCAGAATCCAGATTTGCCGTGGTTCGGCGCGTGCGGCCGACCCGTTGGAACGCGACGGCACGGCACAGCGTACGCACGGGTTCCCGCACGCCAGGCCGGCGCGTCCGCCCGCACCGCCCGCCCGGCGGGCGCCCCCGGCGGACGCGCCCCCGGGACTCCTTCCGGGTGCCGCCGTGCCCCTCGAAGTAACCCTGGGGTGCGGGCAGCGGAACGTATCTGCGCACACCCAACCCGCCTTCCTCGCACACCGCGACGCCGCGGTCACGCTACGCTCACGACAGTTCAAGCCTCATACATCCACCCACCCCCGTCTCGGCAGAACGGCTCAAGGCGACGAATGCCCCAGCACACCTCCGGGTCTGACCGCGCGGCAGTACCACCCGCCGCGCGCGGCAGCGTGCGCCCCGCCCCGCCCTCCTCGGTCGACGAGCTGTGGCGCGCCTACAAGGCATCAGGCGACGGGCGCCTGCGGGAACAGCTGATCCTGCACTACTCACCGCTGGTCAAATACGTCGCCGGCCGGGTCAGCGTCGGCCTGCCCCCCAACGTCGAGCAGGCCGACTTCGTCTCCTCCGGAGTCTTCGGACTGATCGACGCCATCGAGAAGTTCGAGCCCGAACGCTCCATCAAGTTCGAGACCTACGCCATCACCCGCATCCGCGGCGCGATGATCGACGAACTGCGCGCCCTGGACTGGATTCCCCGATCGGTGAGACAGAAGGCCCGTGCCGTGGAGCGCGCCTACGCGACCCTCGAAGCACAGCTGCGCCGCACGCCGACCGAGGCCGAGGTCGCCGGCGAGATGGGCATCCCACTGGAGGAACTCCACGGCGTCTTCAGTCAACTGTCCCTGGCGAACGTCGTGGCACTCGAAGAGCTGCTCCACGTCAGCGGCGAGGGTGGTGAGCGACTCAGCCTGATGGACACCCTGGAGGACACCGCCGCCGAGAACCCCGTCGAGATCGCCGAGGACCGCGAACTGAGACGGCTGCTGGCACGCGCCATCAACACCCTGCCCGACCGTGAGAAGACCGTGGTCACCCTCTACTACTACGAGGGCCTCACCCTCGCCGAGATCGGCAACGTCCTCGGCGTCACCGAGAGCAGGGTCAGCCAGATCCACACCAAGTCCGTCCTTCAGCTCCGCGCCAAGCTGGCGGACGTCGGACGCTGAGGGCCGGACGCCCGGGACGCGAGCGTCGAGCCGAACCGGCGACGGCTGGGAGGGGGTACGTGCGGGTGCTGTGTGGGGTGGCTTCCGGGCGACCGGACTAGGGGGACGACCGGACCACTGGACTACTGCTGGGGCACGGCAGGTCTCGGGCCCACCGGAGGACCAGCGGGGGAGGGGGAGGGGAACGGGGCGCTGCTTGCCGCCCTTTGTGTCCTTGATCGCCCTGCGGGTGACAGGCCGATGAGGAGCCGACGGCCGCACTGGCGCGGATCTGTGTCGCGATGCGGAGTGCCACGGCGAGGATGCCATCCGTAGAGTGGTGACGTGCCCAGGATTCGAGCGGCCTCGGTGGCCGAGCACCGGACGATGCAGCGCGGCGCCCTCTTGGACGCCGCCCGCACCTTGTTGTCCGAAGGCGGAACGGAGGCGCTGACCTTCCCCGCCCTCGCCGAGCGCACGGGACTCGCGCGCTCCTCCGTATACGAGTACTTCCGCTCCCGAGCGGCCGTTGTCGAAGAACTGTGTGCCGTCGACTTCCCCGTATGGGCCGCGGAAGTCGAGGCGGCGATGGAGAGCGCCGAGTCACCCGAGGCGAAGGTCGAGGCGTATGTGCGCCGGCAACTGGCACTGGTCGGTGACCGACGCCACCGCGCCGTCGTCGCCATCTCCGCCGGAGAACTGGACGCCGGGGCGCGGGAGAAGATCCGCGCGGCGCACGGCGGACTGATCGCCATGATCGTCGAGGCGCTGGCCGCCCTCGGCCATGCCCAACCCCGCCTCGCCGCGATGCTGCTTCAGGGTGTCGTCGACGCCGCGGTCCGCCGTATCGAACTCGGAGCCGCCGAAAACCCGGAAGAGATCACCGAGGCAGCGGTGGCCATGGTCCTCAACGGGGTGCGCGGCTGAAGAGAGGGCCCGGCTGGGGCCTGGTGTGGGCTTGAGGGGCGGCCTTGGGTGGGCTGGGCCGGGTGCGTTTCGGTCCTGGCGCGGCTTGGGTGCGGGGTGTTTCGCCGGGGGCAGGGCGGCCCCTCTGTCCCGGGGCCCCGCCCCTCCCCCCCCCGCCCCACCCACCCCGCTCCTCCACCACCACCCCTGTCAGCCGGCAGTCAGCAACCAGTAGCTCGAAACGGTCTGCTACCGCGCACCGCATGGCGGGGCCCGTAGGGCACGGCAAACCGGGCCCTACGTTCGCACCGTTCGCATGGGCATCGCCCCGCTCTCCTTTACGCGCTGCTCTTCACCGCCGCCCTCACGCCGCATCGCCTCCGCCGCCTTTTCCCGATCGCAGCCCAACGGCTAGGGCCGCGAAGCCGGGCTCGCCGGCTCCCCTTCGCTGGACGACGGAGCCGCCCCAAGGCCCACAGCGCAGCGCCCGCGAGAGTGACCGCTCCGAGCAGAGCCGCGCCCGTGGTTCCTGCCGACATGTCCGTCGTTTCGTGGGCCGTTGGCGCAGGGTGCTCACGATGCGGACGGTACGGTCCGACTGCCGGGACGCCTCCCGGTAAGGGAATGCCGAAGACAGGGAGCAGCCGTGAGGGTCCGTTGCGGAACGCGGTCGGCGGCATGAGCGAAAGAGGGTTCAGGTAGGCCGTACCGCGGCGCAGGCCCCAGTGGAGGCACGGAGCCCGGCAGTGGTAGGGGCCGTCCGCCAGTATGCCGACCGGCTGGCCTGCGGTGACGCGCTGGCCTTTGTGGACGGTGGCGCGGATCGGCTCGTACGTGGTGTGCAAGGGAGGGTGGCCCGAGCCGGACACCTCGATGGTGAGGACACCGCGGCCGGCGACCGTGCCGACGAATGCGATCTGTCCGGGCGTGGCGGCCCTGACGGCTGTGCCGTCGGATGCGGCCAGGTCTACGCCTCTGTGCCCCGCCGCCCATGGGGTCGGCGGAGGTTCCCAGCCGCGTAACACCACGGGGCGTGTGCCGGCAGGGCCGTCGACGGGCCAGGAACGCTCCGGCGTCGGAGCCGTTGGTCCGGAGCCCGGTGCCGCTTCGGTGTACGGCGCCGCGGCCTCGGCCACGCCCGTTGTCACTTCGATCGTGCCCGCCCCCACCGCGGGCACGACCACGACATGCAGGGCGCACATGGCGAGGGCAGGAAGCCAGCGCCGTCCGGTGGTGGCGCTGACGTCCCGAGCCGCGGACGTCACCTGTCCCGCCGTCGCCTGGTTGAACACCGACATCGATGCTGGTCCTGGCCCTAGACCTAGTCCTAGTCCTGGTCCTCTTCCCGTTCCTGTTCCGGATTCCGTTTCCGACCCTGGCGCCACCTCAGGCCCCGGCTCCGGCTCCCGTCCGGCGGCCGTCGGCCCCGGAGGCGGGACTTCCGCAGGCGGGTCCGGTGATGGTGCCGACGCCCGGCCTGTGGGCGGTGGGCCCTGGTGGTCCCGTGGGTGCGGGTGTGGGTGTGGGTGTGGGTACGGCTGACGGGGGCGTGGCACGTGGGGCTGACGGGGGCGTTGGTCGGGGGGTGGCTTCTGGCGGGTGTGCTGGTCGCGTTTATGGGCGGAGCGTCGTGGGCGGGGCACGGTCTGTCGTCGAGAGGGTGGGCGTGTGGTGAGGGGGCGCCGTCGTGCGGGGCCGGTGAGTCGTCGCATGTGTTGACCATGGCGGATGCGGGACCGGCGCGCGGATCTTGGTCAAAAGCTGTGGACGACGGGCCGATTGTGGATAACGGCGTCACCCCTGCAGGGCGCGAAATGGTGCGTGTCGCCCGGTGCATCGCCCGTCCCGTACACTTCTGATGGCGATCCGGGTCACCGGGTCGACTTCGCACGCCCCGCCACCAGTGCAGCAGTCCCATTCGGGCAGCACGTCGGCCGCGCTCTCGGTCCTCGGAAGGTTCCACCCGGTTCCTCCCTGGCAGGCGCGTCGGGGCGTCAGGCACTGCGGCCGACCGGTCGTGGTGGAACCGAGAAAACAAGGAGTACGGCCATGGCCGTCGTCACGATGCGGGAGCTGCTGGAGAGCGGCGTCCACTTCGGGCACCAGACCCGCCGCTGGAACCCGAAGATGAAGCGCTTCATCTTCACCGAGCGCAACGGCATCTACATCATCGACCTGCTCCAGTCGCTGTCGTACATCGACCGCGCCTACGAGTTCGTCAAGGAGACCGTCGCCCACGGCGGCTCGGTGATGTTCGTCGGTACGAAGAAGCAGGCCCAGGAGGCCATTGCCGAGCAGGCGACCCGCGTGGGCATGCCCTACGTGAACCAGCGCTGGCTCGGCGGCATGCTGACCAACTTCTCGACCGTCTACAAGCGTCTGCAGCGCCTCAAGGAGCTCGAGCAGATCGACTTCGAGGACGTGGCCGCCTCCGGCCTCACCAAGAAGGAGCTCCTGGTCCTCTCCCGCGAGAAGGCCAAGCTGGAGAAGACCCTCGGTGGTATCCGCGAGATGCAGAAGGTGCCCAGCGCCGTCTGGATCGTGGACACCAAGAAGGAGCACATCGCCGTCGGCGAGGCGCGCAAGCTCAACATCCCGGTTGTCGCGATCCTCGACACCAACTGCGACCCGGACGAGGTCGACTACAAGATCCCGGGTAACGACGACGCGATCCGCTCCGTCACCCTGCTCACCCGCGTGATCGCCGACGCCGTCGCCGAGGGCCTGATCGCCCGCTCCGGCGCCGCCACCGGCGACCAGAAGCCGGGCGAGAAGGCCGGCGAGCCGCTCGCCGAGTGGGAGCGCGACCTGCTCGAGGGCGACAAGAAGTCCGACGACGAGGCCCCCAAGGCCGAGGCTCCGGCCGCCGAGGCCGAGAAGCCGGCCGAGCAGGGCTGACCTCAAGACCGGTTGATGACGGCGGGGGAGGGCGCCACAAGCGCCTCCCCCGCCGTCCACCCGTAGATCTTTCGACTTCCGCGATTCCGAGAAGAGATTCACAGACCATGGCGAACTACACCGCCGCTGACGTCAAGAAGCTCCGCGAGCAGACCGGCGCCGGCATGATGGACTGCAAGAAGGCCCTGGAAGAGGCCGACGGCAACGTCGACAAGGCCATTGAGGTCCTGCGCGTCAAGGGCCAGAAGGGCGTCGCCAAGCGCGAGGGCCGCTCCGCCGAGAACGGCGCAGTGGTCTCCCTGATCGCCGACGACAACACCTCCGGCCTCATCCTTGAGCTGAAGTGCGAGACGGACTTCGTCGCCAAGGGTGAGAAGTTCCAGGCCGTCGCCAACGACCTGGCCGCGCACGTCGCCAAGACCAACCCGGCCGACATCGAGGCTCTGCTCGCCTCCGAGATCGAGGCCGGCAAGACCGTCCAGGCGTTCGTCGACGAGGCCAACGCCAACCTCGGCGAGAAGATCGTCCTGGACCGCTTCGCGCAGTTCGCCGACGGTTACGTGATGGCGTACATGCACCGCACCATGCCCGACCTGCCGCCGCAGATCGGTGTCCTCGTCGAGCTCGACAAGGACAACGCCGAGGTCGCCAAGGGCATTGCGCAGCACATCGCCGCCTTCGCCCCGAAGTACCTCTCCAAGGAGGACGTCCCGGCCGAGGTCGTCGAGGCCGAGCGTCGCGTCGCCGAGGAGACCACCCGCGCCGAGGGCAAGCCCGAGGCCGCCCTGCCGAAGATCGTCGAGGGTCGCCTCAACGGCTTCTTCAAGGACGCGACGCTGCTCGGTCAGCCGTACGCGCTCGACAACAAGAAGTCCGTCGAGAAGGTCCTCCAGGAGGCCGGTGTCACCCTGAAGCGCTTCTCGCGCATCAAGGTCGGCATCTGAGCCTGCCGCGAAGGCAGCGAATGACCTACGGCCCCGCTAGGGTCGTACGCAGTCGACCGCTCATCGGTCGGCCGCAGATGTGACGAGGAGGCCATTGCCGGACAGGGATCTGACCAGACCCACGGCAATGGCCTTCTTCGTATGTGCACGAGGAGAGCTCAATGAATCACGGTGCCGACGGCGCGGACACACACAAAGCCGGGAACGGCGGCAGGCGCCGCTTCCTTCTGAAGCTGTCGGGCGAGGCATTCGCCGGTGGCGGCGCACTGGGTGTCGACCCCGATGTCGTGCACGCCATCGCTCGCGAGATCGCCGCGGTGGTTCGTGACGGCTATGAGATCGCCATCGTGATCGGCGGCGGCAACTTCTTCCGCGGCGCCGAACTGCAGCAGCGCGGTATGGACCGGGCCCGCTCCGACTACATGGGCATGCTCGGTACGGTCATGAACTGCCTGGCCCTCCAGGACTTCCTGGAGAAGGAGGGCATCGACTCCCGCGTCCAGACGGCGATCACCATGGGCCAGGTCGCGGAGCCGTACATCCCGCTGCGCGCGGTGCGCCACCTGGAGAAGGGCCGGGTCGTCATCTTCGGCGCCGGCATGGGCATGCCGTACTTCTCCACCGACACCACCGCCGCACAGCGCGCCCTGGAGATCGACGCCGAGGCGATGCTGATGGGCAAGAACGGTGTGGACGGGGTCTACGACTCCGACCCCAAGCAGAACCCGGACGCGGTCAAGTTCGACGCCCTCGAATACGGCGAGGTCATCACCCGCGACCTGAAGGTCGCCGACGCCACGGCCATCACACTGTGCCGGGACAACAAGCTCCCGATCCTCGTGTTCGAGCTGCTCGCCGAGGGGAACATCGCGCGTGCGGTGAAGGGTGAGAAGATCGGCACGCTCGTCAGCGATCAGAACACCCGGGCCTGACGGCCTCAACTGCCGTGATTCCGTGCGGGCGTCGGCCCGTACGGGCGGCAACCCCCGGTCGTGGGAAGACCTCGGTACGGGGATGGACAACCGCCTGCCGGTCGGACACCGTGCAGGAGAAGACGCGCGGCAGGGGCGAGGCTCTGCTTCTTACCGAAAAGACCAGGAGCAAGTGGTGATCGAAGAGATCCTCCTCGAAGCCGAGGAGAAGATGGAGAAGGCCGTCGTGGTCGCCAAGGAGGACTTCGCCGCGATCCGCACCGGGCGTGCGCACCCGGCGATGTTCAACAAGATCGTGGCGGACTACTACGGTGCCATGACGCCCATCAACCAGCTGGCGTCGTTCTCGGTGCCGGAGCCGCGGATGGCCGTGGTGACCCCGTTCGACAAGAGCGCGCTGCGCAACATCGAGCAGGCGATCCGTGACTCGGACCTCGGCGTCAACCCGAGCAACGACGGCAGCATCATCCGGGTGACCTTCCCCGAGCTGACCGAGGAGCGCCGCAAGGAGTTCATCAAGGTCGCCAAGAACAAGGCCGAGGACTCGAAGGTCTCGATCCGCAGCGTGCGGCGCAAGGCCAAGGAAGCCCTCGACAAGCTCGTCAAGGACAAGGAAAGCGGCGAGGACGACGTGCGCCGCGCCGAGAAGGAGCTCGACGACACCACCGCGAAGTACGTCGCGCAGGTGGACGAGCTCCTCAAGCACAAGGAATCCGAGCTCCTAGAGGTCTGATGAACGAGTCATCCTGGGGGACCCCGTCCGGCGCCGGCCATTGGGGACCGCCCGACCACGGATCGGCCGCCTCGCTGCGCGGGGCGGCGCCTCCCGTCCCGGCGGGTCCCGTGCACGACGGGGGCGGCGCGGCGCAGACTCGGCCCATGCCCATCGTGCCCGAGCCGGGCGGACACCAGGATGACCATCGGGACATCCGGGATGACCGGGACAATCCGGAGCATCGGGGGGCTGCTCGCCTGAGCGGCCCCCTGTTCCGCGACGACAGGCCGCAGGAGCCCATGCCCACCTCGCTCCCCGGGTCCGACAGCGACCCAGTGAAACCGCAGAAGAAGAGCGCGGGGCGCAATCTGCGCGCCGCCATAGGGGTCGGCGTCGGACTCGGCGCCGTCATCCTTGCGTCGCTCTTCGTCTACAAGCCGGTGTTCATCGGCGTCATAGCGATCGCTGTCGTCGTGGGCCTGTGGGAACTGACCTCGCGGCTGGCGGAGCGCAAGGACATCCGGGTGCCGCTGGTCCCGCTCGCGATCGGCGGCACCGCCATGGTGATCGCCGGGTATGTGCGCGGCGCCGAGGGCGCGTGGGTGGCCATGGCGCTCACCGCGCTCGCCGTCCTCGTCTGGCGGATGACCGAGGCGCCCCAGAACTACCTCCGGGACGTCACGGCCGCGGTCTTCTCGGCGTTCTACGTCCCGTTCCTGGCGACGTTCGTTGCCTTGATGCTGGCCGCCGCGGACGACGGGCCGCAGCGGGTGCTGACGTTCCTGCTGCTGACGGTCGTCAGCGACACCGGCGCCTACGCGATCGGCTGGCGCTTCGGGAGGAAGAAGCTCGCGCCGCGGATCAGCCCCGGCAAGACCCGTGAGGGGCTCGTCGGCGCGGTCCTCTTCGCGATGGTGGCCGGCGCGCTGTGCATGCAGTTCCTGATCAAGAACGGTGCCTGGTGGCAGGGGCTGCTGCTCGGCGTTGCCGTCGCGGTCAGCGCCACTCTCGGCGACCTCGGCGAATCCATGATCAAGCGGGATCTGGGCATCAAGGACATGGGCACCCTGCTGCCCGGCCACGGCGGCATCATGGACCGGCTGGACTCCCTGCTGCCGACCGCCCCGGTGGTCTGGCTGCTGTTCGTGATCTTCGTGGGATCGGGCTGAGCGCCGCCGGTTACCCTTGAAGGGCGCGCCGCTTGTTCGCGGCGCGCCCTTTCCGTCCCCGCGACCGCGGGGATGATCCGTGAGGTCTCCTGGTTCCGGCCCCGTCCGGACCCTGGTTCCGCGTCGGCGGAAGCCGCCCGGCCTCGTCGCACAGAGGAGTTTCCGCCCATGGCACGCCCGGCCCCGGGAGAACTGACGTTCGTCGCCCCCCGCGGCGCCAAGAAGCCCCCTCGACACCTCGCCGACCTCAGTCCGGCCGAGCGCCGGGAGGCGGTGGCCGCGATCGGTGAGAAGCCGTTCCGCGCCAAGCAGCTGTCGCAGCACTACTTCGCCCGCTACGCGCACGACCCGGCGGAGTGGACCGACATCCCCGCAGCGGCCCGCGAGAAGCTGGCGGCGGAGCTGCTGCCGGACCTGATGTCGGTGGTGCGGCACATCTCGTGCGACGACGACACCACCCGCAAAACCCTGTGGCGGCTGCACGACGGCACCCTCGTCGAGTCCGTCCTGATGCGCTACCCGGACCGGGTCACCATGTGCATCTCCTCGCAGGCCGGCTGCGGCATGAACTGCCCGTTCTGCGCCACCGGACAGGCCGGTCTGGACCGGAACCTCTCCACCGCCGAGATCGTGCACCAGATCGTCGACGGAATGCGGGCGCTGCGCGACGGCGAGGTCCCCGGCGGTCCGGCGCGGCTGTCCAACATCGTCTTCATGGGCATGGGGGAGCCGCTCGCCAACTACAAGCGGGTGGTCGGCGCCATCCGGCGGCTGACCGACCCCGAGCCGGACGGCCTGGGCCTCTCCCAGCGCGGCATCACCGTCTCCACCGTCGGGCTGGTCCCGGCGATGCTGCGGTTCGCCGACGAGGGCTTCAAGTGCCGCCTCGCGGTGTCGCTGCACGCGCCCGACGACGAGCTGCGGGACACACTCGTACCGGTCAACACCCGCTGGAAGGTCCGCGAGGTGCTGGACGCGGCGTGGGAGTACGCCGAGAAGTCCGGCCGCCGGGTCTCGATCGAGTACGCCCTGATCCGCGACATCAACGACCATGCGTGGCGCGGTGACCTGCTGGGGCGGCTGCTCAAGGGCAAGCGGGTCCATGTCAACCTCATTCCGCTCAATCCGACGCCGGGCTCGAAGTGGACCGCCTCGCGGCCCGAGGACGAGCTGGCGTTCGTACGGGCCATCGAGGCACACGGCGTGCCGGTGACCGTCCGGGACACCCGGGGCCAGGAGATCGACGGCGCCTGCGGACAGCTCGCGGCCTCGGAGCGCTGAGCCACCCGCTGGTACGGTGTCGTCGAACAAACGCACATTCCGACAGGGGAGCGCCACAGCGCTGAGAGTGCGGAGACGTCGTAGCCCTACGGCGCCCGCAGACCCTTGAACCTCGCCCGGGTCATTCCGGGTAGGAAGTTCGGTCGTCACTCATGCTGTTGCGCCCCGCCCACCGTCCGTTGCCGTACGTCACCGACGCAGAACGCAGCGGGCACCGGGCGGGGCCGCGTCTCTTCCTGGCCAGCCAGGAGGAAATCAGTGAGCACCACCAGCAGGATCACCGCGGCAGCGCTCGCCGCCGCGGCCGGCATGACCGCACTCGCCGGGTGCGGCAGCTCGGGAACCAGCGGCAGCGCGGACGCCAAGACCGTCACGCTCGTCAGCCATGACTCGTTCAACGCCTCCAAGTCCGTTCTGGCCGCCTTCGAGAAGGAGAGCGGCTACAAGGTCAAGATGATCAAGGGCGGCGACGCCGGCGAGGCCGTCAACAAGGCGATCCTGTCCAAGGACAATCCGCAGGGCGACGTCTTCTTCGGGATCGACAACGCGCTGCTCTCCCGCGGTCTGAACGCCGGTCTCTTCACCCCCTACAAGGCCCAGGGCCTCGACAGCGTCCCCGCCGACCTCCAGCTCGACAAGGACGCCCACCGGGTCACGCCCCTCGACTACGGCGACATCTGCGTCAACTACGACCGCGCCTATTTCACCGAGCACAAGCTCACGCCGCCGCAGAGCTTCGACGACCTGCTCAAGCCGCAGTACAAGGGGCTGCTCGTCACGGAGAACTCCGCCACCTCCTCTCCGGGGCTCGCCTTCCAACTCGGCACCATCGCGAGCCACGGCGAGGCGGGCTGGTCGGACTACTGGAAGAAGCTCAAGGCCAACGGCGTCGAGGTCGTCAACAGCTGGGAGCAGGCGTACAACGAACGCTTCTCGGGCTCCGCGGCCGGCAAGGGCAAGGGCGACAAGCCACTGGTGGTCTCCTATGCCTCCAGCCCGCCCGCCGAGGTGATGGGCAAGACGCCCGCGCCCAAGGAGGCCCCGACTGGCGTCGCGACCGGCACCTGCTTCCGGCAGATCGAATTCGGCGGTCTGCTCAAGGGCGCCAAGAACGAGAAGGGCGGCAAGGCGCTGCTCGACTTCCTCCTGTCGAAGAAGTTCCAGGAGGACATGCCACTGCAGATGTTCGTCAACCCGGCACGCAAGGACGCCAAGGTGCCGGAGCTGTTCACCCGCTACGGCGCGACGATCGACAAGCCGGCGACGCTCGCACCGGAGACGATCAACAAGAACCGTGACCAGTGGATCAAGCAGTGGTCCTCGCTCGTTCTGAAGTAGCCCCCACCCGCCGAAGGGGGCCCGCGCGCGGAACGGCGGCGCGGCTCGGCCTGATGGCCCTGCCGCTCGTCTTCTTCGCCCTGTTCTTCGCCTACCCCGTCGTCGAGATCGTCGGACGGGGGGTGAAGGACGGCGGGCAGTGGCAGCTCGGCAGGTTCGGGGCCGTCCTCAGCGACCCGGACATCCTCCACGTGCTGTGGTTCACCCTGTGGCAGGCCGCCGCCTCGACCGTGTTGACGCTGGTGGTCGCTCTGCCCGGCGCCTACGTCTTCGCGCGCTTCGACTTCCCCGGCAAACAGTTGCTGCGGGCCGCGGTGGCAGTGCCGTTCGTGCTGCCGACCGTCGTCGTCGGCGCCGCCTTCCTGGCGCTGGTCGGCCGGGGCGGCTTGCTCGACGAGCTGTGGGGCGTGCGGCTGGACACCTCGGTGTGGGCGATCCTGTTGGCGCACGTCTTCTTCAACTACGCCGTCGTCGTGCGCACCGTCGGCGGGCTCTGGGCCCAGCTCGACCCGCGGCAGGAAGAGGCGGCCCGGGTCCTGGGAGCCGGACGGTTCGCCGCCTGGCGGAAGGTGACGCTGCCCGCGCTGGGACCGGCCGTGGCCGCCGCGGCGCTGATGGTGTTCCTCTTCACCTTCACCTCCTTCGGTGTCGTGCAGATCCTGGGCGGTCCCACCTTCTCCACCCTGGAGGTGGAGATCTACCGGCAGACCGCCGACTTCCTGGACCTGCCCACCGCGGCCGTACTGACCGTGATCCAGTTCGCCGCCGTACTGGGGCTGTTGGCGCTGCACGCCTGGACGGTACGGCGCCGCGAATCCACCCTGCGGCTCGTCGACGCCTCCCTGACCACCCGTCGGCCGCACGGCCCCGGCCAGTGGGCGCTGCTGTGGGGCACGCTCGCGGTCATCGCCGTGCTGCTCGTCCTGCCGCTGGCCGTGCTCGTCGAGCGGTCTTTCGCCGGGCCCGACGGCTACGGCCTGGCCTTCTACGAGACGCTGCGGTCCGCGGCGTCCGCCGACAGCACCTTCGCCGTCGCCCCCCTCGACGCCCTCTGGAACTCCCTCGCCTACGGTGCCGCGGCCACCGCGATCGCGCTGCTGGTCGGTGGTCTGGCGGCGGCCGCGCTGACCCGCTCCCGGCCGGAGCCCGGGACGTCCGGACGGACACCGGCGATCACCAGACTCCTGCGCGGTTTCGACGGGCTGCTGATGCTGCCTCTCGGCGTGTCGGCCGTGACCGTCGGCTTCGGCTTTCTGATCAGCCTCGACAAGCCGCCGCTGGACCTGCGGTCCTCGTGGTGGCTGGTGCCGCTCGCCCAGGCCCTGGTGGGCGTGCCGTTCGTGGTCCGCACGATGCTGCCCGTGCTGCGCTCCGTCGACAGTCGACTGCGGGAGGCAGCGGCCGTCCTCGGCGCCTCGCCCTGGCAGGTCTGGCGCGAGGTGGACCTGCCGATGGTGCGGCGGGCGCTGCTCATCGCGGCGGGCTTCGCGTTCGCCGTGTCGCTCGGCGAGTTCGGTGCGACCGTCTTCATCGCACGGCCGGACCAGCCCACCCTGCCGGTGGCCGTGACACGGCTGCTGAGCCGCGCGGGGGAGTTCAACTACGGCCAGGCAATGGCCCTTTCGACCATCTTGATGGTGGTGTGCGCGGCCGCCCTGCTGGCCCTGGAACGCCTTCCCATCGACCACTCCGGGGAGTTCTAGATGACGGCACAGGCCCAGACCGCGGCACCGCACATGCTGCGACTGGACGGCGTCACCGTCCGCTTCGGCGCGCCCGGCACGGCACCCGCCCTCGACGCGGTCGATCTCGACGTCGCCGCGCACGAGATCGTCTGTGTCCTGGGCCCCAGCGGCAGCGGCAAGTCCACCCTGCTCCGGGTGGTGGCCGGGCTGCAGCACGCCGACGAGGGCACGGTCCTGCTGGAAGGGCGCGATCAGGCGGCGATCCCCACCCATCGGCGCGGCGTCGGTTTGATGTTCCAGGACCACCAGCTCTTCCCGCAGCGCGATGTCGCGGGCAATGTCGCCTTCGGGCTGCGGATGCGGCGAACCTCCCGCGCCGACCAGGAGCGCACCGTCACCGAACTGCTGGACCTCGTCGGGCTGCCGGGTGCCCAGCGCAGGGCCGTGGCATCGCTGTCCGGCGGCGAGCAGCAGCGGGTCGCGCTGGCCCGCGCACTCGCCCCGAGCCCACGCCTGCTGATGCTGGACGAGCCGCTCGGACAACTGGACCGAGGGCTGCGCGAGCGCCTCGTCGTCGAACTGCGCCGACTCTTCGGCGAGTTGGGGACGACGGTGCTTGCCGTCACCCATGACCAGGGGGAGGCGTTCGCGCTCGCCGACCGGGTCGTGGTGATGCGGGACGGTCGGATCGCGCAGAGCGGCACCCCACTGGAGGTCTGGCAGCGGCCCGCCACCGCGTTCGTCGCCCGCTTCCTCGGCTTCGACAATGTGGTCGAGGCGACCGTGCAGGGCGAGGCCGCCGCCACCCCGTGGGGCAAGGTGCCGGTGCCGGCCGGCACTCCGGACGGCCCCTGCCGGCTGCTCGTACGCCCGGCCGGCGTCCGGCTGACCTCGACTGCGGACGGCCTGCCCTGCACGGTCGAGGCCCGGACGTTCCGCGGCACGCATGTCGCGCTGTTGCTCCAACCATCGGGCGGGCCGCAGATGGAGGCGGCGTGCCCACTCCACGAGGCACCGGAGACGGGAGACCGGGTGGGGATCTCGTTCGCCGCCGAGGACGTGGTGGTGCTGGACGCCGCCGCGGACTAGCCGCGCCGCGTTGCGCCGCTGTGCCATGGATCGCTCCTGAAGGATCGGGCGCCATCGGGGCCTGTCGTCGCCTTCCCGCCTGCCCTGCACGACGACGGGAAGGCGACGACACGCCCTAAGGGCGTGGGGGAAGGGCGGGGCGTCGGCCTTGCGGGACGACCAGCCCCAGCTCGTAGGCGAGGATCACCGCCTGGGCGCGGTCACGGAGGCCCATCTTTGTGAAGAGCCGGTTGATGTGGGTCTTGACGGTGTGATCGGTGATCGTCAGTCGGGTCGCGATCTCCGCGTTGGACAGTCCCTGGGCGATCTGGACGAGCACCTCCACCTCACGGCCGGTCAGCTCCTCCACCGTGCGCACGGGAACCGGTGCCGACCGCTGTTTGACGAACTCCGCGACCAACCGCTTGGTCAGCTCGGGTGCCAGCAGCGCATTGCCCTCCGCCACGACCCTTACGGCATGCAGCAGTTCGGGAAACGTGGTGTCCTTCAGCAGGAATCCACTCGCCCCGGCTGCCAGCGCGTCGTACACATACTCGTCGAGCCCGAACGTCGTCAGCATCAGCGCCTTGGTGGCACCACCGGACGCCCGGGTGATCTCGCGGGCGGCCTCGATACCGTTCTTGTGCGGCATCCGGATGTCGAGCAGCGCGAGGTCCGGACGCTGCTCGGCGGCGATCCGGACCGCCTGGACACCGTCCTCGGCCTCGCCCACCACCTCGATGTCGTCCTGGGTGCCCAGGAGATTGACGAACCCGGTGCGGACGATGGCCTGGTCGTCGGCCACGATTGCTCTGATCACCACGGGAGTTCCGCCTCCACGAGAAAGCCGCCGTCCGGGCCCGGGCTGGCGGTGAGCTTCCCGCCGAGCAGCGCCGCCCGCTCCTGCATACCGGCCAGGCCGTGACCGGAGTGGACCACGCCCGGCTGGCCCGGCCCGTCGTCCGCGATCCGCACCGCCAGCCGGTCCGGCCGGTAGTCGATCTCCACCACCGCGTGGGCTCCCGGGGCATGCCGGCGCACATTGGTCAGCCCCTCCTGCACGATGCGATACGCGGAAAGCTCACAGGACGTGGGCAATTCGACCCGGTCTCCGCTGATCCGCAGCTCCACCTCGCCGCCCACCGACCGGTGCTGCGCTATCAGATCACCCAGCGCTTCCAGCGTCGGCTGCGGTGCCGTACCGGTGCGGTCCTGAGGGTCCGTCCGCAGCACGCCCAGCAGCCGGCGTAGTTCGGTCATCGACGCGCGGGCGGACGCGGCGATCTGCTGGAAACCCTCGCGGGCCTGCGGCGACAGGTCCGGCGTGGTGTAGGTGGCGCTCTCCGCCTGCACCGCGATCACCGAGACCGAGTGCGAGACGACGTCGTGCAACTCGCGGGCGATCGCCGCCCGTTCGGCCTCGGCGGCCTGCCGCCGCTCCATCGCGAGGACCCGAGCCTGCGCCGCCGCCCGCTCCCGCTGTGTCTCCTCGCGCGCGCGTACCGCGTCACCCATCGAGACAGCCGCCAGGATCGCGACGGTCAGCACGAACCACTCGGCGAGCAGATCGAGAGAGTAGGACCTCGGGTGCCAGGAGACGATGTGCCAGACGTTCACCGCGAGGGAGAGTGCCGAGCCGCCGCCGACGAGCAGCGCCGGATGCGCCACGCGGTGGCGGCCGAGGGCGTAGCACGCCATGAGGCCGCTGACGGCCGCCGCGATATAGAGGTCCGTCCCGGCAGCGAAACTGACCAGGACCGCTGCGGCCGAGAGCGCCGCGGTGGCCGGATGGGAACGCCGCCACGCCAGCGCCGCCGCGGACAGCAGCACGCCGAGCGCGATCACCAGTGAGTGCCGCGGCACGACCAGCAGCTCCACGGCCGCGAACGCCGTGAGCGCCCCGCCGGAGATCCAGGGATAGAACGGCGACGCGACCCATGTGCGCAGCCGCTGCCGGAGAGAAGTGCTCATGCCGCTATTTTTTCGGCTCGCGGTGGCAGCCGCATCGCAGCACGGGTTGATCCACGATCGGCATGTCATGCCACGGGTTGACGCCGAAGTTAGGTTGCTCGTTTGACGCCGCGTGATCCGACCGTCCATAGCCTCGTGATCAAGGCGAGGACGGGAGCGTCATGAAGAATCAACTTGCGTTTCAGAAAAGGGAATTGGCGTCGTGTCGTGCGTCGCTGCGGGCTGCGCGCGCACCGTGGCGTTCGGACGGTGGGACCCGCGGACACAGGAACCACGAGGTATGGGTGTGGAGCGCGTGCGCGGTCGCCGCGCTCGGCCTCGGATTGCTCACCAGCCTTCCTCCGCACCGCACGTGGGGTCTCATCGCGGCGGCCGGCTACGGCTGCGCCGCGGTGGTCACGGCGCTCCGCGCGAGACGGTGGGGCACACCGCGCGCCCCCACGATCAGCACTCGACTGCCCCTGGTGCTTGCCGTGGTGGGGGCGGTGGGCCTGCCGCTTCTCCTTCTCGTACTGGCCGGCAGCGCACAGCTCGAAGTGGCGGTCGTCCAGCGCTCGGGCGACCTGCTGCTGCACTCCGGCAGTCCCTACATACCCGCGCCCGCCACCGTCGCGGGCCACAATCCGTATCTGCCGGGCATGGCGGTCTTCGGCCTGCCGCACGCGCTGTTCGGTGACGGGCCGTTGACGGACGCCCGATGGTGGATGGCCGGAACGTTCTTCTTGTCGACGGCCGGCGCGGTGGCCACGCTCGTCCGCAGCGCTCGGACCGCCCCCGATCGCGGGACGGGGCCTCGCGGCGCATTCCGCCGAGACAGCGTGTCTGCCGCGCTGTGGCTGGCGGCCTGCCCTCTGGTGGCCTTGCCGCTGGTCGTCGGCGGCATCGACCTCCCGGTCATCGGCCTGATGTGTTGGGGACTGGCCACGGCCGGCCGCGGAAAGCCGGTGCGCGCGGGGCTCTTGCTGGGCATCGCGGCAGCGTTGAAGTGGACGGCCTGGCCCGCCGTGCCGGTCGCACTTGCCCTCGTGGCCGCCCGCCATGGCCGACGTCAGGCCCTCGCCTGTGGCGCCACCGCCATGCTCGCGGTGGCGACAGCGGTGCTCCCTTTCTTGCTGATCGACCCCCGTGGCTTCGCCGAGAACGTCCTGGCGTTCCCGCTGGGGTTGGGGACGACGGCATCACCTGCCGAAAGCCCACTGCCCGGGCGACTCCTGGCCGCCTATGTTCCCGGCGGGACGCTCATCGCGATGGTGCTGCTCGCGGTGGCGGCCCTCGGTATCGCCGCGTCGCTGTTGATCCGGCCGCCGCGGACGGTGCCGGCGGCGGCCGATCGCCTGGCGATGGGGCTCGCGCTCGCCATGGCACTGATGCCGGCCACCCGCTTCGGGTACCTCGTCTATCCCCTGGTGCTCTGGGCATGGCCGCGCCTGGCGCATGCCGCGGCCGGATCACGCACGCCAGCCGGTCACTGCTCGCCGTCCCGGCCCCTGGTGGACTCCGCGACGCGGACCGCCCCACCCCGGCACTCCCGACCCGGCGCAGTTCCCCGTCCGCACCAGCGTCGGACCGACGACCGCGAACGTCGCTGCGGCGAAAGACCTTTGAACTGCCCTGTGCAGACGGCGGACGGAGTGGGCCGGAAGCGAGCCGACCCCGAACCTGGAGAGGAGACGGCTCCATGAGCCGCACGCTGATCGTCACCAACGACTTCCCGCCGCGCCAAGGCGGTATCGAAACCTTCGTCCATGCCATGGCCACCCGCTTCCCGCACGATGCGGTGGTCGTCTACACGTCGTCCGAACCCGGGGCGCCGGCCCATGACGCCGCACTGCCCTTCCCGGTGATCCGCGATCCGGCCCCGATGCTGCTCCCTACGCCCCGCATCACGTCCCGTGCCGCTGCTCTCGCCCGCCGATACGCATGTGACAGCGTGTGGTTCGGGGCCGCGGCGCCGCTCGGACTGATGGCCGCGCGACTGCGGCGGGAAACGGGAGCGGCCAGGATCGTGGCCACCACACACGGACACGAGGTCTGGTGGGCACGCACCCCTGGGGCTCGTTCGCTGCTCCGTAGGATCGGTGCGGCGACGGATGCGGTGACATACCTCGGTGCGAGCACCCGGGGACCGATAGCGTCCGCAATCGGGCCCGCCGCCGCGGGCCGCATGGCGCGACTCGTCCCCGGAGTCGATTCCGAAGCCTTCCGCCCCGGGCTCGACGGGCGTGCCGTACGCGAGCGCTACGGCCTCGCCGGCCGGCGGCGCGGACTTGAGGTCGAGGGGTTGGGAATCGTCTTCCTGGAGGCGGCGGCTGCCGGGCTCCCCGTACTGGTCGGCGATTCGGGAGGCGCACCCGATACCGTCCGCGACGGGGAGACGGGACACGTCATCGACGGTCGAAGCCCGGATGTCGTGGCCGAGCGGCTGATAGCCCTGTTGACCACCCCGGAAGCCGCGCGGGCGATGGGAGAGAAGGGGCGGGCCTGGGTGGCGGAAGAGTGGGGCTGGGACCGTTCCTACGAGCGACTGGCCCGTTTGCTGGCCAGAGACCCATGAACGATCGCGGGGGCCGGGGAACCCGCCGTCCCACTCCGGTGCCGGCGACGTCCGAGATGACCATGCGCCCCACCGCGTACGACGGGCCGTGGCGAGGAGGCTCACCCTCGGCGCCGGCAGCGGCTCACACTGCCGCCTGACGCGCCCTCTCCGCAGAAGAACTGTCGGCGCCGGCGGGCTTGCCGCCGTCCGGGCCCGTCCAGCCGGACTCCTGCCCCGACACGCTTTCGCGGTCCGCCCCCGACGCCGGATCGGCGCCCGTATCCGGACCGGATCCCGCCTTCCGTACCTGCTGATCCGCCCCCTGTTCCGGGGCCGTCTCCGGCTCGCCGAACCAGGCGACCGCGACGGCCCCGGCCACAGCGACCACGAAGCCGAGGATCGCCATCCAGGCGAAGCCCGGACGAGAGGAGTCCCCCAGCCACAGCACGCCGAGGATTCCGGGCACGACGGTCTCGCCCACCACCAGAGCCGCCGTGGCCCCGTTCACCGAACCGATCTGCAGGGCGACCGTGTGGAGATACATGCCGCCGATGCCCGCGACCAGGATCGCGTACAGCGCCGGATCGCCGAGAAGGGAGGGCAGATGGAACGGATCCACACCGTTCAGCACGCGTACGCCGACGCCGAGCGCGCCGAAGCCCAGGCCGGACAGCAGACCCGCGAGGATCGCCGCCCGTCCGCCGAGCAGCCGCACGATCAGGGTGCCTCCACCGATGATCACGACCGAGGCCACCAGCAGCCACCAGTGGGTGCCGATCGGAGTGTGGCCGCTGCCCTCCGGCCCGGCGGCGGTGGCCAGCAGCACCAGCGCCGAGCAGACCACGCCGATGGAGACCCATTCGTTACGGGTGAGCCGGATGTTGAGGAGCTTGATGCTGAGTACCGCCGTGATCACGAGGTTGGCGCTGATCACGGTCTGCGAAAGGAACAGCGGCAGCAGCCGCGCCGCGAGCGCACCCAGTCCGAAGCCTATGAAGTCCAGCACGGTGCCGACCATGAATTCCCAGGTCACGGCTGCCTTGGCGGTGGACGACAGGCTGGGGCCACCGTGCTGGGTGACGGCGCCACCGGTGGCCTTCGCGGCCTCCCGGCGCGCGGACTTCCGCGAGCCCACCGCCTGCAGGACCGAACCGGTGCCATAGCAGACGGACGCTGCTATGGCCGTCAGAAGGCCGATGATCACCGAGGGCTCCGTTCGCGTGCCGCATTACCTGTTCATTACCTGGCTTGGCAGACGCGCATTTCGGGATGTGAGTTGCCTCAGTGGGTGAAAAGTTCTCCAGTCGACGAAGGTCGGGGTACAGAACGCGCGACCATGGCGGGCTCCAGACGAGGCTCCCCGTCGGCCCCCGGGGCTCCTGCGCGGCCGCCGGGAACGGCAACCGGGGAGCGACAGTCAGCGAGGGCCGTCAGGGTCGGTCGCGGCAGCGGTGAGGTGGGTCAGCGCCTCCGGAACATCGTCGACGGAATCGACCAAGGCGATCCGGGTCGTCATCGGGTGTCCGGTCGCCAGCGTCCGGAGCAGGGGCCAGGCCGGCAGCGTCTCCGTCCAGTACTCGCGGTCCACCAGCACCATGGGGGTCGGCCCGCTGTCCGACCGGTAGTAGTTGAGGGTCGCGGCGTCGAAGACCTCCTGCACGGTCCCCGCCGCACCGGGCAGGAACACCACGCCGGCGTTGGACCGGGCCAGCAGCCCCTCCTCGCGCAGCGCGTTCGCGAAGTACTTCGCGATGTGGGTGGCAAAGGCATTCGGAGGCTCGTGCCCGTAGCACCAGGTGGGCATGGAGATGGACGTTCCGCCGCCCGGCCAGTTCCGGAGCACTTCGTACGCGACGCTCGCCCATGCCGTGACCGAGGGTCTGAAGCGCCGGGTCGTGGAGAGGAGGTCCAGCGCTTCGTCGAGCATGGCGTCCTCGAACGGCGCGGCGTACGCCCCGAGGTTCGCCGCCTCCATCGCACCAGGGCCGCCGCCGGTCGCGATGGTCATGCCGGTGCGGCCGAGCCGCCGCCCCAGCGTGGCTGCGCCCGCATAGGCTGCGGAACCGCGCTCCAGGGCGTGCCCACCCAGGACCCCCACCACGCGTGCCCCGGCGAGATATTCGTCGAGGGCGTCGGAAACGGTGTCGTCGTGGATGCTGCGCAGCATGCCGGCGACCACATCGCCGGTCGCCTTCGCCTCCTGGTACCAGCGGTAGGTGCGAGCGTCCGGGGTGGCGTCGTAGCCGGCGTCGAGCAGCCCCGCGAAGAGTTCGTCCGGGGTGTAGAGCGTGCCGCGATAGGGGTCGAACGGCAGGCCCGGAGCCGGCGGGAAGACCAGGGCGCCACCGGCGCGTACCTTCACGGCGGCGTCCGGTTCCATCGCGCAGCCGAGGAAGACGGAATCTGCGGTGTCCGTGGTGAGCAGGGCGAACGTACGGTCCGTCAGGTCGAGGGAGCGGATGCGATATCCGGCGAGCCTGCCGGCCGCGGCGACCCGGTCGAACTCCGTGAGCGCGTCGATCTCGCGGCCGCGCTCGTGGGAACCGAGGGGCACCGGGGGCTCTGCGCTCGACTGCACATCCGCCATGCTAGGACCGCAGGGACTTCACCAGGGGGCCGAGCAGACCGTCTTCGGCGGCGGCGTCGAGGGCGGTGCGCAGAGCACTGTCGTACGTCGGGCGCGCCCTGCTCCGCATCTCGCGGCCTTCGTCGGTGATCACGCTGTAGACACCGCGCCGGTCGTCGGGGCACAGGTCCCGGCGGGTCAGGCCGGACGACTCCAGACGCGAGGCGAGTCGGCTGACCGAACTCTGGTTGAGGCCGATCAGATCGGCGAGTTCCTGCATCCGCAGTTCGCCGTCCTCCGAATCCGCCAGACGAGCCAGCGCGCGGTACTCGGAGAGGCCGAGTCGGTGGTGCTGTTGCAGCGCCTTCGCCAGCTCCTGCTCGATGCGTGTGTGCAGTGCTCCGAACCGGTCCCAGTGCTCCGCGTCCATCGTTCCGCTCTCTTCTGTTCTCTTCTGGCAGCCGGCCTGTCCGGCTTTGCTCTCCGGCGTTCCGAGGCGTTTCCGACTGAACTCTTGACAGCAGCGTACATGCATCTGAAACTTATGTATGTGCATGCAAGGGATGCGCGCACATGGAAATTCGAGGGGGAGCGTCATGTCGTCGACGGATGTCGCGGAAGCGGGAAGCGTCCAAGGGATCCAGCGGATTGCGACCACGCCGGACTGGTATGAGCCGTACAAGATTTCACAGGCCATCAAGGCCGGCGGGCTGATCCACGTATCCGGTCAGGCGGGGATCGATGAGCAGGGGCGGACCGTCTCGGACGACTTCCTGGCCCAGGGCCGTCAGGCGTTCGCGAACGTCGAGCGGGTCCTCGCCGAGGCCGGGGCGTCGCTCGCCGATGTGGTGAAGGTCGGCATCTTCGTCACGGACATGGCCGCCAACCTCGCCCATGTCATCACCCTGCGCGAGGAGTTCCTGTCCGAGCCCTATCCCGCGGACACCTTGCTCGAAGTCTCGTCGCTGGCCCAGCCGGAGTGGCGAATAGAGGTCGAGGTCACCGCCCTCGCCCGCTGACGGCCGGGCGCTCATCCCCGCCGGCCGCCGGTCGCCCCACGCCGCGCTGCGCGACTCCGTCCCGGCCGGGCGCGCCTCGACCGGCCGACGCCTTTCGCCCGGCCCGGCACCGCGGCTCGACGCCGGGGGAGGTCCCGGCGCCTGCTGTCGCCGACACCGAAGGAACCCGGACCGGCCGGGCCTTGCCGAGCCACCGACTCAACGGCCCCACATGCCCCAGTAACGGCATCCACTGCGTCCACGGCATGCACCGCATCCACCGCGTCGTGTCACAGCTTGCCCGAGCCGCCCTGCCCACCCACCGGACGGCGACGCCAACGCCCGACTTCAACCCGCCAGATCGAGCAGGCCCCGTAGGGCTCCTTCTACGTCTCCTTTGGCTGCTTCGCTGCCTTCTCCGCCCGGGCAGGCTTGCCCCCGCGGCCGCACGAGCGCATCACCATCGATTCCTGTCGCACCCCGCCACACCAGAAGGAGGCACCCAGCAAAACACCGAACGACGCACGCACAGGGAGGAGCGCACAGAGCGGAGCACGCAGAGAGGAACGGACAGACCCAGCACCGGACTTCGACACACCACGTTCCGGGGTCTCCCGTCGTCCTGCCGTCCTTCACGACACGGCCCTTCACGACACGGCCTTTCGCGGAACAGTCCTACGACACACAGCCCCACGACACACAGCCCTACGCCGCGTCGCAACTCGCAACATCGCCCTTCGGCGCTGCGGACCAGGCGGTACCGGGCATCACCACGTCGACGAATACCACCTCGACAAATACGACCTCGACAAATACCGCCTCAAAGACGCACCGCCTCAAGGAACAGCGCCTCAAGGAATGTCGCCTGAAGGAGAACGTCGAGTTGGAGGAACACTGCTACACGGGACACCGCCGCAGACATCAGCGGCCTGCGCACACACCCGTGTGTCAGCAGCTGCCCAACCCAAATGCAACGCATGCGAGCCGGCGCGCCCGCGCTCTACACGCCGCAACTCAATGCACCAGCGGAAGCGTGGCCATCTCGGCGACGGTCCAGGTCAGGGGGCCGAGGACGAGCACGAGGGTTGTGACGCGGAGGGCTGTGGCGCGGTGGAGGACGAAGGCGGATGCGCCCAGCCGGCGCAGGGTCGCCGTGCTGCGGGCGCGGGCCGCCCGGGATTCGAGGGCGGAGCTCAACGCGCTGACGGTGACGCAGGCAAGGACGACCGCCGCGCCGATCGCGGTGAACGGACCGAGAGGACGGGAAGGAGCGGCTTGGTGCAGCACGCCGGCGGCGTAGACGCCGGAGGCGACCGCACAGAGGACGCCGAGGGGTCGCCCCAGCCGGTGCGACTCCTCCTGGAGGACGCGCCCGGACAGCAGGCGCAGTGCGCCGGGACGGCCTGCACACAGCAGTTGGCCGGACAGATAGACCAGGCCGGGGCCGGCCAGTACGAGACCGATGGCGGCGAGGGCCCAGCCGGCCAGGACGCCCGGCGGGCTGCCGATCAGCCGACCGGAGAGGGGCAGCAGTCCGCCGGCGGTGCCTGCGGCGGGGCTGGTGTACGCCTCGATGGCCAGACCCGCCGCGGCCAGGGCGACACCCCAGGGGAGACCTGAGGGGGCTTCGGTGGTCGAAGGAGTGTCGGTGTCGACGGCGCCCGCTTCGGTGCGGGGCCGGAGCGAGAAGGCGGTGGCCACGGCTGCGGTCAGCGGGATGACGGAGATCAACATGAGGGCGCCGATCCACGGCAGCGGGTGACCGGCGCCGAGCAGACCGGAGTCGATGGCGCGGGAGCCGGTGCCGGAGGCGGCGGTGCCAAGGTCGCCGCGGAGGGCGAGGAAGACGATGAGCGAGAGGAGGACGCCGAGGGCGCAGAAGAGGGCGGTGGAGGTTGCGGCGAGCAGGGTGAGCCGGAACGGGCCGAGGCCGGCGGCGGCCATGCCGCGCTGCAACCGGGCGGCCGGGTCCGTACGGGCCACGGACACCGCGAGTTGGGCGGTGGCGGCGAGCGGGGCGGCGCACCACAGGAGCCGGGCCAGGGAGTCGCCGGCCGTGGCGGGGTGGGCGGCGGCGTGGCCCAGGGCGGCCAGCACCAGGAAGCCGGTGCCGGCCGCGGCGGCGGTGACGAGGAGACGGCGCAGCAGGACGAGGGGGTGGGTGCCGCGGGCTAGACGGAGAGCGAGCACGCTGCCCTGCTTTCCTCATCGGAGGCGCCGGCGGTCTCGGGAACGGCGCCCGAGCGGTGGCCGTCCAGCAGCGCGATGGTCCGGTCGGCGAGGGCGGCGACCTTGGGGTCGTAGGTCGCCAGGACAACGGTGATGTGGTGCGAGCGGGCCGCGGTGGTCAGGGTGCGCAGTACCTGGGTGCCGTCGGCGCTGTGCAGGGGAGCCGTGGGTTCGTCGGCGAAGAGCACCTGCGGGGTGGTGACCAGGGCGCGGGCGATGGCGACGCGCTGGCGCTGGGACTGGTCGAGCCGGCCGGGGCGGCGGCGGGCGCACATGCCCACGTCGAGGCGTTCCAGCCACTCGATGGCGGTGTGCTTGGCCGCGCGGTGGCCGGCGCCGCGCAGCAGGAGCGGGAGGGCGGCGTTCTCCCAGGCGCTGAGTTCGGGGACGAGGTGGGGTTCGGTGTCGATCCAGCCGAACCGGTCGAGACGCAGCCGTTCGCGGCTGGGAGAGGAGAGGGTGTGGACGGGGGCGCCGTTGAACCAGATCTCGCCCTCGGTCGGGACGAGTTGTCCGGACAGACATTTGAGGAGCGTGGTCTTGCCGCTGCCGCGGGGGCCGGAGACGGCAAAGATCTCGCCCTCGCGGACATCGAGCGAGACATCGGTGAGGGCGACGGTGGCGCCGTGTGTGTGGTGCAGGCCGTGGGCCCGGAGAACGTCGTTGTCAGGCGGGGCCACCATCTGCACACCTCTCGCTTGTTTCGCTGCTCGCTTCCCCCGGCGGGGGGAACGACCACGGAGGGTATCGGTCACCAGCACGGTAAGGAATCGCATCCTCGGTCATTTGTGGCTCGGCAGCCACAACGGCCCAGATTCACTCGTATGGATGGGAACGAGCGAATCCAGGCCGTCGGATGTGCAGTTGTGCACTGGTGTTCAGTTGTTCAGCTGTCCCCTGGCGCACCAGGAGGTGACGCGATGATCAGAGCTTGGTCCACGCCTCGGTGAGGACGGAGCGCAGGATCTGCTCGATCTCGTCGAAGACCGGCTGGTCTGCGATCAGCGGCGGGGCCAGCTGGATGACCGGGTCGCCACGGTCGTCGGCGCGGCAGTAGAGGCCGTTGTCGTACAGGGCCTTGGAGAGGAAGCCGTAGAGGACGCGCTCGGTCTCCTCGTCGTTGAAGGACTCCTTGGTGGCCTTGTCCTTCACGAGCTCGATGCCGTAGAAGAAGCCGTTGCCGCGGACGTCGCCGACGATCGGCAGGTCGTGCAGCTTCTGCAGGGTGCTGAGGAAGTTGCCCTCGTTGTTGAGCACGTGCTGGTTGAGGCCCTCGCGCTCGAAGATGTCGAAGTTCGCGAGCGCCACGGCCGAGGAGACCGGGTGGCCACCGAAGGTGTAGCCGTGCAGGAAGGTGTTGTCTCCCTTGTAGAACGGCTCGGCGAGGCGGTCGGAGATGATGCAGGCGCCGATCGGGGAGTAGCCCGAGGTCATGCCCTTGGCGCAGGTGATCATGTCCGGGACGTAGTCGAACTTGTCACAGGCGAACATCGTGCCGAGGCGGCCGAAGGCGCAGATGACTTCGTCGGAGACGAGCAGCACGTCGTACTGGTCGCAGATCTCGCGGACCCGACGGAAGTAGCCGGGGGGCGGCGGGAAGCAGCCACCGGCGTTCTGCACCGGCTCCAGGAAGACCGCGGCGACGGTCTCCGGGCCCTCGAAGAGGATCTGCTGCTCGATCTGGTCGGCGGCCCAGCGGCCGAAGGCCTCGGGGTCGTCGCCGTGGATCGGGGCGCGGTAGATGTTGGTGTTCGGGACCTTGTGCGCGCCGGGGACCAGCGGCTCGAAGGGGGCCTTCAGGCCCGGCAGGCCGGTGATCGACAGGGCGCCCTGCGGGGTGCCGTGGTAGGCGACCGCACGGGATATGACCTTGTGCTTCATCGGCTTGCCGGTGAGCTTGAAGTACTGCTTGGCGAGCTTCCAGGCGGTCTCGACCGCCTCGCCGCCACCGGTGGTGAAGAAGACCTTGTTCAGGTCGCCCGGGGCGTAGTTCGCCAGGCGCTCGGCAAGCTCCACGGCCTTGGGGTGGGCGTAGGACCACACGGGGAAGAAGGCCAGCTCCTGGGCCTGCTTGTAGGCGGTCTCGGCGAGCTCGACCCGGCCATGGCCGGCGTTGACCACGAAGAGGCCGGCGAGGCCGTCGATGTAGCGCTTGCCCTTGTCGTCGTAGATGTTGGTGCCCTCGCCGCGCACGATCGTGGGCACGGGGGCGTTCTCGTACGACGACATGCGGGTGAAGTGCATCCACAGGTGGTCGTACGCCGTCTTGGAGAGGTCGGCGCTCATTGCTATCTCGTTCCCCAGGTGTAGGTCTGCTTCCGGAGCTTGAGGTACACGAAGCTCTCGGTGGATCGGACGCCGGGAAGCGTGCGGATCCGCTTGTTGATCATTTCCAGAAGGTGGTCGTCGTCCTCGCAGACGATCTCGATGATGAGATCGAAGGAGCCTGCCGTCATGACGACGTATTCGACCTCCTCCATGGTCGTCAGGGCGTCGGCCACGGGGTCGAGGTCGCCCTCGACGTTGATGCCGACCATTGCCTGCCGGCGGAGACCGACCGTGAGGGGGTCGGTGACCGCGACGATCTGCATCACGCCTTGGTCGAGCAGCTTCTGTACGCGCTGCCGCACTGCCGCCTCGGACAGGCCCACGGCCTTGCCGATCGCGGCGTACGGACGGCGCCCGTCCTCCTGGAGCTGCTCGATGATCGCCAGGGAGACGGAGTCGATCGACGGAGTGCCGTTTCTGTCACGAGTGGCCACGTCCTTCACTGTGCACGAGGTTCGACGGTATGGCAACCCCAAATCGATGAAATCAGTTGTTGATCGAGGAAGATTTCACTGATTTCGTTGTTCGAGCCGTGTGGGTGTGTTGAAAACGTGGCCCCCGCGGATAGTGTGGGGTCGCAACCACCGGACATCTGACATTGAAGGGGGCGCACAGTGACCACCGCACTGCGTCGTCTGCGCAACTACATCGACGGGGAGTTCCGGGACGCCGCCGACGGGCGGACCACGGAGGTGGTCAACCCGGCCACGGGCGAGCCGTACGCCACCGCCCCGCTCTCCGGCGCCGCGGACGTGGACGCGGCCATGGCGGCCGCGGAAGCCGCGTTCCCCGCCTGGCGCGACCTGATCCCGGCCGAGCGCCAGAAGGTCCTGCTCAAGATCGCCGACCGCTTCGAGGAGCGCGCCGAGGAGCTGATCGCCGCCGAGTCCGAGAACTGCGGCAAACCGATCGCCCTGGTCCGCTCCGAGGAGATCCCGCCGATGGTGGACCAGATCCGCTTCTTCGCGGGTGCCGCCCGGATGCTCGAAGGCCGCTCGGCCGGCGAGTACATGGACGGCTTCACCTCCATCATCCGTCGTGAGCCGGTGGGTGTCTGCGCCCAGGTCGCGCCCTGGAACTACCCGATGATGATGGCCGTGTGGAAGTTCGCCCCGGCGCTCGCCGCGGGCAACACCGTGGTCATCAAGCCCTCCGACACCACCCCCGCCTCGACGGTGCTGATCGCCGAGATCATCGGTGGCGTCCTGGACGAACTGGGCCACTCCCGCGGCGTGTTCAACGTCATCTGCGGCGACCGGGAGACCGGCCGCCTGATGGTCGAGCACAAGGTCCCGGCGATGGCCTCGATCACCGGCTCGGTGCGCGCCGGCATGCAGGTCGCCGAGTCCGCGTCCAAGGACCTCAAGCGGGTCCACCTGGAGCTCGGCGGCAAGGCCCCGGTCGTGGTCTTCGAGGACACCGACATCGCCAAGGCCGTCGAGGACATCGCCACCGCCGGCTACTTCAACGCCGGCCAGGACTGTACGGCCGCCACCCGTGTGCTCGTCCAGGAGTCCATCCACGACGAGTTCGTCGCCGCGCTGGCCAAGGCCGCCTCGGAGACCAAGACCGGTGCGATCGACGACGAGGACGTGCTCTACGGCCCGCTGAACAACGCCAACCAGCTCAAGCAGGTCAAGGGCTTCATCGAGCGGCTGCCCGCGCACGCCAAGATCGAGGCCGGCGGCGAACAGGTCGGCGAGAAGGGCTACTTCTTCGCCCCGACCGTCGTCTCGGGCCTGAAGCAGGACGACGAGATCGTCCAGAACGAGGTCTTCGGCCCGGTCATCACCGTGCAGTCCTTCGCCGACGAGAAGCAGGCGGTGGAGTGGGCCAACGGTGTCGAGTACGCCCTGGCCTCCTCGGTGTGGACCAAGGACCACGCCCGCGCGATGCGGATGTCCAAGGCCCTCGACTTCGGCTGCGTGTGGATCAACACCCACATCCCGCTGGTCGCCGAGATGCCGCACGGCGGCTTCAAGAAGTCCGGCTACGGCAAGGACCTGTCCGCCTACGGTTTCGACGACTACACCCGGATCAAGCACGTGATGACCTCGCTGGGCGGCTGAGTCGACCGGCACCCACCGGGGGATCCCCACCGTCGAGCGGCACGGAACGCTCGACACACCGTCGCGGGCGGAGGCCCGGCAATGGACGCTCTGTCTCTTGCCGCCTCCGCCCGCGGCACGTGAGAGTGCTCGCCATGGCTGATCTTTCGCGGCGTTCGCTGCTTCGGGGCATGGGCGGAATCGGTGTGACCGGGGCGCTGGCCGCCATGACGGGATGCGGGGTGCCGCCGGCGTACGTCGAGGCCGCCGACCGCGAGGCCCCGGACCGCTCCGCCCGCGAGCGCAGGCTGGTCTTCGCCAACTGGCCGCTCTACATCGACGTCGACGACCACGACCCGCAGCGCCGCCCCACGCTGGACGCGTTCCAGAAGCGCACCGGGATCTCCGTGACGTACACCGAGGAGATCAACGACAACGACGAGTTCTTCGGGAAGATCAGCCCCGCGCTGATGAACCACCAGGCCACTGGGCGCGACCTGGTCGTCATCAGCGACTGGATGTGCGCCCGGTACGTCCGGCTGGGTTGGGTCGAGACGATGGACCGCGCGGCCCAGCCGAACGTCGCCCGGTACCTCGATCCGCTGCTGCGCGATCCGCACTTCGACCCCGGCCGCACGCACTCGGTGCCCTGGCAGTCGGGGATCACCGGCATCGCCTACAACCGCAAGAAGCTGGGTCGGGAGATCAAGCACACCTCCGACCTGTGGAGGGACGACCTGCGCGGCCGGGTCACCCTGCTGTCGGGGATGGACGAGGCGTTCGCCATGCTGCTCCAGGGCAACGGCGTGGACATCACCCGCTGGACCGCCGCCGACTTCCACCGGATGATCGACCAGGTGCGCGCCCTGGTCCACAAGGGCCACATCCGCCGGTTCACCGGCAACGACTACATCAAGGACCTGGACTCCGGCGATGTGCTCGCCGCGCAGGCGTACTCCGGCGATGTGATCCAGCTGAAGGCGGACAACCCGGACATCGAGTTCGTGGTCCCCGAGGAGGGTGCGGAGCTGTGGGCGGAGAGCATGATGATCCCCAACCTCGCGGCCCACAAGCGGAACGCCGAGCGGCTGATCGACTACTACTACCAGCCGGAGGTCGCCGCCGAACTGGCCGCGTGGGTCAACTACGTCTGCCCGGTGCCGGCCGCGCGTGAGGTGCTCGCCTCGTCCAAGGACAAGGAAAAGGCCCAACTGGCCGCGGATCCACTGATCTTCCCCAACGAGGCGATGCGCAAGCGGCTGGCCATCGCGCGGGACGTCACGGCCAAGGAGCGGCCCGAGTTCGCCAAGGAGTGGAACGGGATCGTGGGGCTGTAGCGGCTGTAGCGGCTGTAGCGGCTGTAGCGGCTGGTGGGGGCCGTGGTCGGGGTGGGGCGGTGGTCGAGGTGATCAACTGGCCTGCCAGACTTGGCGGTTATGTCGATCTCTGCGATGCAGTCGAAGCTCCCGGAGTCGTTCGGGCTGTCCGGGCTGTCCGGGCTGTCCGGGCCGTGTGGGGCGTCCGAGTCGTGCGCGTCGTCCGGGGGCCGGATATCGCCGGCCGTGACCCTGGGGCTGTTCGCCGCCTGGGCGTTGCACGACTCCGAGGAGGTGGCCTTCGGGCCGCGCTGGGTGCGGGAGAACGTACCGGCGCTGCGCAGGCGGTTCCCGCAGGTGCCCGAGCGCGTCTGGCGGGCCGTGGAGGGCGTCACCGAGCGGGAGTTCGCCGTCGCGGTGACGGTGATGGCGGGCATCGTGGCCGCGGCGGCGGCCAGTGGGTACCGCACCGGCGGCCGGTCCGCGTTCTTCCAGGCCACGCTGGACGGCTTCGGGCTGCACGGTCTGATGCACCTCGCGCAGGCCGCCGTGGTCCGCGGCTACACGCCCGGGGTCGCCACCTCGCCGGTGCTCGTGATCCCGTTCACGCTCTGGGCCCGCGGTCGGCTGCGGCGGGCCGGTCGGCTGCGGCTGACGACCCCGGGCAGCGCGGTACGGGGGATCGCCGCCGCGGCCGCCGCCACCGTCGTCTCGCACACCGTGGCGCGGCGACTGGTCACGGAGTGAGGGCGGCCGGGGGCGGTCCGGCCCGCGGTGGGGCAGGTGCGCGGCTGAGCCACCGTCGCCGCCGAACATAGGCCGACCGCCGACCGCCGACCGCCGACCGCCGACCGCCGACCGCCGACCGCCGACCGAAACCCGCCGACCGGCACTCGCCAACCGGCAAGTGGAAAGCGGGAGTTCCCGTTCCGAGGCGGTGCGTGCCGCGGGCGGCCGCCACTCAGCCACCCGGGTTGTCGCCCAGTCACCCGGCCGCCCCGGCCGCCGCCCGGCTGTCCCGGTCGCCCCGGATGCCGGTGGTTTCGGTCTCCTTCCGGGGGCGGCCGGAGGCCGGTCAGGCGCGCCAGCCCGCCGCGTAGGCGTCGATCTCGGCCGCCAGCCGCGCCTTGGCCAGGTCGTCCATGAACGACGCGGTGACCGCGTTCTTGGCGAGGGCGGCGACCCCCGCGGCGTCCAGGCCCAGCAGACGGGCGGCGACGGCGTATTCGGTGTTGAGGTCGGTGCCGAACATCGGAGGGTCGTCGCTGTTGATGGTGACCAGGACGCCGGCGTCGACCATCTCCTTGATCGGGTGCTCCTCCAGGGTGCGCACCGCGCGGGTGGCGATGTTGGAGGTCGGGCAGACCTCCAACGGGATGCGGTGCTCGGCGAGATGGGCCAGCAGCTTCGGGTCCTGGGTGGCGCTGGTGCCGTGGCCGATCCGCTCGGCGCGCAGGGAGGTCAGGGCGTCCCAGATGGTGCCGGGGCCGGTGGTCTCGCCGGCGTGCGGGACGGAGCGCAGCCCGGCGGCGATGGCCCGGTCGAAGTACGGCTTGAACTGGGGCCGCGGGACGCCGATCTCGGGGCCGCCCAGCCCGAACGAGACCAGGCCCTCGGGCTGCAGCTCACAGGCGATCCGGGCGGTCTCCTCGGCGGCCTCCAGGCCCGCCTCGCCGGGGATGTCGAAGCACCAGCGCAGCACCACGCCCAGCTCGGACTCGGCCGCCTTCCGGGCGTCCTCGATGGCCTCGATGAAGGCGGCGTCCGGGATGCCGCGGCGGACCGAGCTGAACGGCGTGATGGTGAGCTCGGCGTAGCGGATCTGCTGGCGGGCCATGTCGCGGGCGACCTCGTACGTCAGCAGCCGGACGTCCTCGGCGTCGCGGATCAGGTCCACGACGGAGAGGTAGACCTCGATGAAGTGGGCGAAGTCGCGGAAGGTGAAGTAGTCGGCGAGCGCCTCGGGGTCGCTGGGCACCGCGGAGTCGGGGTGCCGGGCGGCCAGCGCGGAGACGATCCGCGGCGAGGCCGAGCCGACGTGGTGGACGTGCAGCTCCGCCTTGGGCAGGCCCGCGATGAAGGTGTCGAGGTCGGACAACGGTTCCTCCTGGGTGAGGGTGCGCGGGGGTGGGGTGCGCGGGGCGGACGATGCGGTGTGGTCATCGTAGGGCGGGGGCCCGGACGGTCGTGGGGCCGGTGGGGGAGCCCCGTGCGGGGAGCTCGGCCCGGCCGCGGCGACCCGTGCCGGCCCGCCGCCGTGCCTCACCCCTGGACAGCCCGGCCGGCGTCCCCCTCCGACAGCTGCTGGCGGGCCTCCATCAGGGCGAAGCCCAGGAGGTTCAGTCCGCGCCAGCGTGCCGGATCCGCGGCGCGGTCGTCGTCGGCGGCCATGCCGATGCCCCATATCCGGTCCACGGGGCTGGCCTCCACCAGAACGCGGGAGCCGGTGCCCAGCAGGAACTCCCGCAGCTCCGGATCCTGGCCGAATTTGTGCCGACTGCCCTCGACGATCAGGTCGAAGCGGTGCTGCCGCCAGACCTCCTCGTCGAAGCCGCGGACCGTTCGCCCGGCGTCCTTGGCCTGCTTGGGGTGGGTGGCGGCGAGGGCCCGGCGCTCGGCGTCCGCGTCGTCGAACAGCCGGGCCTTGCCGGCCATCATCCAGTGCTCGGCGGTGGCGTAGCGGACGTCGTCGACGGTGAAGGGGGAGGGCCACCACTGGCTGAAACAGCTCGCTCCGATGCCGCCGCCGCGGGGCGGACGATGCCCCCAGAAGTGGACGTACTTGACCCGCTGGCCGGTGGCGGTCAGTGCGATCAGCTCCGTCACCGAGCGCGGTCCGTCGGCGGCGCGAGCGGCGGTGGTCCCCGTGTTGTCGTGCATCATGCCGGGATTCTGTCAGCGGGCACTGACAACGTGTCGGGGGCCCGGGCCACTGAATTCGCAGAATTCGTTGCGTAACCAAAAGGCAACAACGGAATCACTTGTTGGTCGCCTTCTGCTCTGTCAGGATCGGCCATCGATTCCGGTAATAGCTACGCCTGGTAGTGCCCTGAGCGGCCCCGGCGCCCGGCGGAGGAGAGCACCATGGACCAGCGATCCGAAGTGACCGAACGATTCGCCGAGGGCGCGCAATTCATCGCCGGGAGTCTTCGGAGCGGCACCTCCGACCGCACCCAGGACGTCGTCGACCCGGCCACCGGCGAGACCGTCCTGCGGTACGAACTCGCAGGTACCGGCGATGTGGACGCCGCGGTGGCGGCTGCCGCGCGGGCCTTCCCGGCCTGGGCCGGGGCGACGCCCGGTGAGCGTTCCGACACCCTGCACCACTTCGCCGCGGCGCTCGCCGAGGACGCCGCGGACCTCGCCGCCGCCGAATCCCTGAACTGCGGAAAGCCCATCAAGCTCAGCAAGGAGTTCGACGTCCCGGGCACGATCGACAACGCCGCGTTCTTCGCCGGCGCCGCCCGCCATCTGGAGGGCAAGGCGGCCGCGGAATACAGCGGCGACCACACCTCGATGATCCGCCGGGAACCGGTCGGCGTGGTGGGTTCCATCGCGCCCTGGAACTACCCGCTCCAGATGGCCGCCTGGAAGGTGCTGCCGGCCATCGCCGCGGGCAACACCATCGTCCTCAAGCCCGCCGAGATCACCCCGCTGACCTCGCTGCTGTTCGCGCGGGCCGCGCAGCGCGCCGGGCTTCCCGACGGCGTCCTCAACATCGTCTCCGGCGCCGGCCGGGACGCCGGTGAGCACCTGGTGGGCCACCCCGACGTCGCCATGACCTCCTTCACCGGTTCCACCGCCGTCGGCAAGCGGGTCGCCGAGATCGCCACCGGCACCGTCAAGCGGCTCCACCTGGAACTCGGCGGCAAGGCCCCGTTCGTGGTCTTCGACGACGCCGACCTGGAGGCCGCGGTCCACGGGGCGGTCGCCGGCGCCCTGATCAATACGGGCCAGGACTGCACCGCGGCCACCCGCGCCTACGTCCAGCGTCCGCTCTACGACGCGTTCGTCAGCGGCGTGGCGGACCTGATGGCGACCGTGCGGCTGGGCGACCCGTTCGACCCGTCCACCGACCTCGGGCCCCTGATCTCGCACGCCCAGCGGGACCGGGTGGCCGGGTTCGTCGAGCGGGCCCGCGGCTACGCCACCGTGGTCACCGGCGGCGGGGCGCCCCAGGGGGAGCTGGCCAAGGGCGCCTACTACCGGCCGACGCTGATCGCCGGCGCCGCCCAGGACAGCGAGATCGTCCAGTCCGAGATCTTCGGCCCGGTGCTGGTCGTGCTGCCCTTCGACAGCGACGACGAGGGCCTGGCGCTGGCCAACGACACCCCCTACGGGCTGGCCGCGTCCGCCTGGAGCCGGGACGTCTACCGCACCGGCCGGGCCACCCGCGAGCTCAACGCCGGCTGCGTCTGGATCAACGACCACATCCCGATCATCAGCGAGATGCCGCACGGCGGTGCCAAGGCGTCCGGCTTCGGCAAGGACATGTCGGCGTACTCCTTCGAGGAATACACGCAGGTCAAGCACGTGATGTATGACATCACCGGGGTCGCCAGGAAGGACTGGCACCGGACGATCTTCGGGGACCGCGGCTGACCCCGCCCGAGGGGGCGCCCCTCCCGCGGGCGTCCCACCCGCCCGCGGCCGGGGCCGCGCACCACCGTCACCACCGGCCGCACGCCGGGCACACCCCTGAAAGGCCACGCGCATGGAGCACCACGAGCAGCCCGCCCCCGCGGCACCATCGGCCCCCCACGCCCCCTTCTCGACGGCCGAGCTCACCGCCCTGCGCCGCAGCCTGACCACCGGCCGGCTCGCCATGACCCGCCGCTCGCTGCTCCGGGCCGGCGGGGCCCTGGCGGCCGTGGTCGGCGGCTCGGCGGCCCTGTCGGCCTGCGGCATCGCCCCCGCCGGCCGCACCGACGCGGCACTGACCGCGGACCACTCCACGGCGGAGAAGCGGCTGAACTTCTCCAACTGGACCGAGTACATGGACGTCAGCGACGACGGCAGGCGCCACCCCACGCTGGATGCCTTCCAGCGGCGCACCGGCATCGCCGTGACGTACACCGAGGACATCAACGACAACGACGAGTTCTTCGGCAAGATCCAGGCGCAGCTCGCCAACGGCCAGGACACCGGGCGCGACCTGATCGTCCTCACCGACTGGATGTGCGCCCGGATGATCTCGCTGGGCTGGATCCAGCCGCTCGACGCGGACCGCCTGCCGCACGCCCGGGCCAACCTCGCGGCGCAGTTCCGCAACCCCACCTGGGACCCGGGCCGCAAGCACTCCTACGTCTGGCAGAGCATCCCCGCGATCATCGCCTACAACGCCAGGGCCACCGGCGGTCGGAGCGTCGACTCGATCAGTCAGCTGCTGGAGGACCCGCAGCTCAAGGGGCGGGTCGGCTTCCTCTCCGAGATGCGCGACACCGTCGGGCTGACCCTGCTCGACATGGGCAAACGGCCCGAGGACGTCACCGCCGACGACTACGACGCCGCGCTCGCCCGCCTCCAGAAGGGCGTCGACTCCCAGCAGATCCGCCGCTTCACCGGCAACGACTACACCAACGACCTGGACAAGGGCGACCTCGCCGCGTGCGTCGCCTGGTCCGGGGACGTCGTCCAACTGCAGAGCGACAACCCCGACATCCGCTACGCCGTCCCCAAGGCCGGCTACATGACCTCCACCGACAACTTGATGGTGCCCAGCAAAGCCCGCCACAAGGGGAACGCCGAACGGCTCATCGACTACTTCTACGAGCCGAAGGTGGCGGCCCGGCTCGCCGCGTACATCAACTACGCCTGCCCCGTCGACGGGGTGCGCGCGGAACTCGCCAGGATCGACCGGAAGTTGGCGGAGAACCCGCTGATCCTGCCGGACGAGGAGATGACTGCCCGGTCGCACTCCTTCCGCGCCCTGAACCCTCAGGAGAACAGGGTGTTCAACCAGAAGTTCTCCGACCTCACCGGTGCCTGAGCCGGTCCCGACGGCGCCCGGCCGCACACCGGGCCCGCCCGAGCCGTTCTGCCCCCTTACGACCCACGGGACGACCCATATGACCACCACCTCGACCCCCCAGAGCAGCAGCGGCGGCGACGTCCGCCTGCACCGGATCAGCAAAACCTACGGCTCCTTCACCGCCGTCCACCCGCTCGACCTCACCATCCCCGCCGGGTCCTTCTTCGCGCTGCTGGGCGCCTCCGGCTGCGGCAAGACCACCACCCTGCGCATGATCGCCGGCCTGGAGGAGCCCACCACCGGGACGGTCGAACTCGCCGGCCAGGACGTCACCGCCCTGCCGCCCTACAAGCGCCAGGTCAACACCGTCTTCCAGAACTACGCGCTCTTCCCGCACCTGGACATCTACGAGAACGTCGCCTTCGGGCTGCGCCGCCGCGGCATCAAGTCCGTCAAGAAGCAGGTCGAGGAGATGCTCGACCTGGTCCAGCTCGGCCCGATGGCGCGCCGCAAGCCGCAGCAGCTCTCCGGCGGCCAGCAGCAGCGGGTCGCGGTCGCCCGCGCGCTGATCAACCACCCCGAGGTGCTGCTGCTGGACGAACCGCTGGGCGCCCTCGACCTCAAGCTGCGCCGCCAGATGCAGCTGGAGCTCAAGCGTATCCAGACCGAGGTCGGCATCACCTTCGTGCACGTCACCCACGACCAGGAGGAGGCCATGACGATGGCCGACACCGTGGCCGTGATGAACGGCGGCCGGGTCGAACAGCTCGGCGCCCCCGCCGAGTTGTACGAGAACCCCGCCACCACCTTCGTCGCCAACTTCCTGGGCACCTCCAACCTCATCGAGGCCGAGGTCACCGAGGCCGGCGGCACGGAACTCGTCCTGACGGCCGGCGGCGCCACGCTCCGGCTTCCCACCCGGCGATGTAGCACCCCGGCCCGCAAGGGCGACAAGGTGCTGGCCGGCTTCCGCCCGGAGAAGGTCGTCCTGGCGCACGCCGACGACGCCGCGGCGATCCCCGAGGGGCACAACCGGATGGCCGGCCGCGTGAAGCTCGCCAGCTTCATCGGCGTCTCCACCCAGTACGTCGTGGACGTCCCCGGCGTCGGTGAACTCTCCGTCTACGAGCAGAACATCGGGCGGGACGGCCGCCTGGTCCCCGGCGCCGACATCGTCCTGCACTGGGAGCCGGAGCACACCTTCGGGCTCGACGCGGCACAGGACATCCAGGCGGGCGCGGACCTCGACGAGGAGGCCGCATGACCGCCACCGCCACCCCCGCACCACCGGACGAGCAGACCGGCGACGAGGCGCTGCCGATCCGCAGGACGCCCACCCGCAAGCGCCTGGTCCCCTACTGGCTGCTGCTCCCCGGCATCCTCTGGCTGGTCGTCTTCTTCGCCGCCCCGCTCGTCTACCAGGCGTCGACCTCCCTCCAGACCGGCTCCCTCGAAGAGGGCTTCAAGGTCACCTGGCACTTCGCCACCTACTGGGACGCGCTGGCCGAATACTGGCCGCAGTTCGTCCGCTCGGTCGGCTACGCGGCGATCGCCACCGTGCTCTGCCTGCTGCTCGGCTACCCCCTGGCGTATCTGATCGCCTTCAAGGCGGGCCGCTGGCGCAACCTCGTGATGATCCTCGTCATCGCCCCGTTCTTCACCAGCTTCCTGATCCGCACCCTGGCCTGGAAGACGATCCTGGCCGACGGCGGCCCAGTGGTCGGCGCGCTCAACGCGCTGCACCTCCTGGACGTCACCAGTGCCCTCGGCATCACCGAAGGGCACCGGGTACTGGCCACCCCGCTGGCCGTGGTCTGCGGTCTGACCTACAACTTCCTGCCGTTCATGGTGCTGCCCCTGTACACCTCGCTGGAGCGCATCGACCCTCGGCTGCACGAGGCCGCCGGCGACCTCTACGCCCGCCCGGCCACCACCTTCCGCCGGGTCACCTTCCCGCTGTCCATGCCCGGCGTCGTCGCCGGCACCCTGCTGACCTTCATCCCGGCCGCCGGCGACTACATCAACGCCGAGTTGCTGGGATCCACCGACCAGAAGATGATCGGCAACGTCATCCAGTCGCAGTTCCTGCGGGTTCTGGACTACCCGACCGCCGCCGCGCTCTCCTTCATCCTCATGGCGGCCATCCTCGCCATGGTCACGATCTACATCCGCAAGTCCGGGACGGAGGATCTGGTCTGATGGCGGCAACCGACACCCCCGCGAAGGACCCGGCCGCAACCACGGCCACCGCCCCGGCGCCCCGGCGCACCTCCGGCAAGGGCCTGCGCTGGCTGCGCCGCAACCTCGTCACCCTGGCGGGACTGGCCACGCTGGCCTACCTGGTCCTGCCCAACGTCGTGGTGATGGTCTTCTCCTTCAACAAGCCCAACGGGCGCTTCAACTACCAGTGGACGCGGTTCTCCACCGACGCCTGGACCGATCCGTGCGGCGTCGCCGACATGTGCGGCTCGCTCGGGCTGAGCCTGGAGATAGCCGTCTGGGCCACCGTCGGTGCGACCGTCCTCGGCACCATGATCGCGTTCGCGCTGGCCCGCTACCGCTTCCGGGCCCGCGCGGCCGTCAACACCCTGATCTTCCTGCCGATGGCGATGCCCGAGGTCGTCATGGCCGCCTCCCTGGCGACCCTCTTCCTCAACATGGGCATCCAGTTCGGCTTCTGGACGATCCTGATCGCGCACATCATGTTCTGCCTGAGCTTCGTCGTCACCGCCGTCAAGGCCCGCGTGATGAGCATGGACCCGCGGCTCGAACAGGCCGCCCAGGACCTCTACGCCACACCGGTGCAGACCTTCCTGCGGGTGACGCTGCCGATCGCCGCGCCCGGCATCGCCGCCGGCGCGCTGCTCTCCTTCGCGCTCTCCTTCGACGACTTCATCATCACGAACTTCAACGCCGGCTCCACCGTGACCTTCCCCATGTTCGTCTGGGGATCGGCACAGCGGGGCACACCCGTTCAAATCAATGTCATCGGTACGGCGATGTTCCTGGTCGCCGTGCTCTGCGTGTTCGCCGGCCAACTGGCCGGGAACCGACGTAAGCGCAGTAAACGCAGCTAGAGGAGCTGAGAACCATGGCACGAGCTGCCATGAAGACCTCGGGGGTCTCCCCCGTCCATGCGCTGGCCGACGCCGCCCTCACGCCGTTCTGGCTGGAGGACCCGGCCCGGCCGGACACCGAGCCCGCCCTCGTCGGCGACGAGCACTGCGACCTGCTGGTCGTCGGCGGCGGGTACTCAGGACTGTGGACCGCGCTGCTCGCCAAGGAGCGCGACCCGCAGCGTGACGTCGTCCTCATCGAGGGCCAGGAGGTCGGCTGGGCCGCCTCCGGCCGCAACGGCGGCTTCTGCGCCGCCTCCCTCACCCACGGGCTGGGCAACGGACTGGCCCGTTGGCCCGACGAACTGACCAGGCTGGAGGAGTTGGGCGCCCGCAACCTCGACGCCATCGAGGACGCGGTCGCCCGCCACGGCATCGACTGCGACTTCGAGCGCACCGGCGAGATCGACGTCGCCACCGCCCCGCACCAGGTCGCCGAACTCCACGAGATGGCCGAGGAAGCCGAGCAACTGGGCCTGACCGGCTACGAGTTCCTCGACCGCGACGCGGTCCGCGCCGAGGTCGCCTCGCCCACCTTCCTGGCCGGCCTGTGGGACCGCACCGGCGTCGCCATGGTGCACCCGGCCAAGCTCGCCTGGGGCCTGAAGCGGGCCTGCCGTTCCCTGGGCGTGCGGATCTACGAGCACACCCCCGGCACCCAACTGTCCTCGCGCGGCGCGGGCATCGCGGTCCGCACCCCCTACGGCCGGGTCTTCGCCCGGCACGCGGCGCTGGCCACCAACGCCTTCCCGTCGCTGGTCAAGCGGCTCCGCCCGTTCGTCGCGCCGGTCTACGACTACGCCCTGATGACCGAGCCGCTCACCGAGCAGCAGCTCGCCGCCATCGGCTGGAAGAACCGCCCCGGCCTGAGCGACAGCGCCAACCACTTCCACTACTTCCGCATCACCGCCGACAACCGCATCCTGTGGGGCGGCTACGACATCATCTACCACTACGGCGGCGGCGTCCGGGCCGAGTACGACCACCACCCGGACACCTACCGCAAGCTGGCCGAGCACTTCTTCACCTGCTTCCCCCAGCTGGAGGGCATCCGCTTCACGCACACCTGGGGCGGCGCGATCGACACCTGCTCCCGCTTCTCGGCCTTCTTCGGCACCGCCCACGGCGGCCGGACCGCGTACGCGCTCGGCTACACCGGGCTCGGCGTCGGCGCCACCCGCTTCGGCGCGGAGGTGATGCTGGACCTGCTGTCGGGGGAGCGCACCGAGCGGACCGAGCTGGAGATGGTGCGGAGCAAGCCGCTGCCGTTCCCGCCCGAGCCGGTGCGCTCGCTGGGCATCGGCATCACCCAGTGGTCCATGACCCGCGCCGACGAGAACGGCGGCCGGCGCAACCTGTGGCTCAAGGCCATGGACAAGGTCGGCCTGGGCTTCGACAGCTGATCCGCCGAGCCTACGACGCCCGTCCGGGGGCGGGCGGCCCGCGCGGCCGCCCGCCCCCGGACGGGTCGGATCGTCCGGGCCCGGACGGCGTTAGCCAACCGTTAGTGGATCAACAGTCGCCCTGGGCAGATTGGTGGTGCGGCGGAAGACCGCCCACCCGACCACGAGGGGGACACCCACCATGTCGCACCGCAGCACGCTCCGCCGGGGCCGCACCGCCGTCGTCGCCGGCCTGATCGCCACCGCCGCGCTCGGCCTCACCGCCTGCAACGGCACCGGCGGCTCCGACGCCGCCCCGGCCTCGTCCGTCTCCGCCACGGCCCCCGGCTCCCAGGACGGCAGCACCGGCTCCCAGGGCTCCGCCGGCACCACCGCCGGGTCGGGCGATGCGTCCACCGCCTCCGCGCACGGCACCGGCGGTACGGGCGGCAGCGGCGGACACGGCGGCCACAAGGGGCAGTCCGGCGACCGGCTCGGCCACTGCACCACCGACGGGCTGCAGGCCGGCTGGGGCTCGGAGGGCGGCGGCGTGCCGGACATGAAGAGCGACCAGCAGCAGACCGCCGCGGTGTGGCTGAAGAACATCAGCGGCACCCCGTGCAGCATCTCCGGCTTCCCCGGCGTCCAGATCAAGGGCACCGACGGCACCACCTGGGACCTCCAACGCTCGGCCAAGAAGCCGGAGTCGAAGGTGCTGAAGCCGAACGCGCACACCACGTTCACCCTCGCCCTGCTGCCCAGCACCCGCGCCGACGACAAGAAGGTCGAGCCCGGCCAGGTGCTGATCACCCCGCCGAACGAGAAGAAGCACTTCCAGCTCCAGTGGCCCTTCGGCGGCGCCATCCTGGACCAGTCCGGCGCCACCCACCCGGGCACCTTCGTCAACCCCGTCAACGTGCCGTAGCCGACGCGCGGCGATCGCCCGCGCGGAGAGGCGAGCTGAGGCGAGGCGGCGGTGCGTCAGGTGATCGTCCGAGGTGGGGTTGCGTCGTGTGCGTCGTGTGCGTCGTGTGCGTCGTGTGCGTCGTGTGCGTCGGGTACGGCGGGTAGAGGGGCGGGCGGTCGGGAGCCGTGCCCCTCGCCGGCCCCGGCGGTGTCAGCCGGGGCCGGCCCCCGGACCCGTATCCCGGCCACTGGTCCGGCTGCCGGCCTGGCCGCCGGTCCGTCCGCCCCACCGGTCGCACACCACGCACCACAGCGGCAGCAGCACCCCCGCCAGGCACCAGCCACCGAACACATCCAGCGGCCAGTGGTAGCCCTGCCGCACCAGCCCCAGCCCGACCCCCGCGTTGAGCAGCCCGGTCGCCACCGCGACCAGCCGCACGGCGAGGGCCGCGACATCGCGCCGACCGCTGCGCCGCCGCGCGGCCCGATCGCCCCGCCGTCCCGCGTACGCCCGGATCAGCAGCAGGGCCACCAGCCCGTACGCCACCGCCGCCGTCGCACCGTGTCCCGACGGATAGAACCCCTCGTGCGACCCGGCCATCCGGGGCGGTCCCGGCCGGTCCAACCACACCTTGAACGGGACGACGAGCGCCGGCACGGCGGCCAGGGCCCCCAACGCGGCGACCGGCGGCAGCCACGCCCGCACCGGACCGCCCGACCCGCCCGGCCCGTTGCCCGCCCCGCGACGCAACCGCCACAGCTCCCACCCGGCCGCCACCAACAGCACCGGCAGCGCCACCGTCGTATTGCCGAGATCGGCGAGGAACTGCGCGAGCGGCCCGGGGACGGCGCTCGCCGCCACCCCGCGGCCCAACCGCTCGTCGAGCCCGCGCACCGCCCCGTGGGCCGCCACCTGCCAGGTGACCAGCGCGAAGAGCAGTGCACTGCACAGCGCGACGAGCCCGCACCGCCGCGCCGACCACGCACCACGGGAAGCGGGATCAGGGGAATGGCGTGCCCGACCGACGAGCCGCCCCTTCACAAAAGACACCCCACATCGTAAAAAGGCAGCCGCTCCGGAACAGGGGGGGGTGGTTCCGGAGCGGCCGTGGGGACCGGTGTGCCGCGCGCCCCGGGGGGTCTGGGGCGGGCGGACATCCGATCGGTGAGGTTTCCCGGAGCCCCTCGTGCCAGGGGTCCCGGTGGTGTGCGCGAGGGCACGGCCAGGTCGAAGCCGGGAAAGCGCCGACCGGGCATCACCCGCAGTCCCCTGCGGGCGGGGTGTTTCTCTCATCTGCAGAAACCGTACGGCACCGGAAGCACGCCCCGTAAGCCGCATCACGTGCCCGCCATTGCCCCCGCACATCTTCTTCACGCCCTCCGTGCGCCCCCTGCGGCCCTGCCGTACGCCCGTCCGAGGAGGCGGCAGGTGAACGGGGCGCGAGCGAACGGGACATGTGAACGGGGCGCGGCCCGGGACACGGACTCCGCCGCGCCCCGGGCCGCGCCCGGAAGGTTTCCGCTCGGCTCACCGCCGCGCGGGGTCGCCCGCTCAGAGGGTGCCGAACGCCGCCTCGAGGATGTCCAGGCCCTCGTTCAGCAGGTCGTCGCCGATGACCAGCGGCGGCAGGAAGCGCAGCACGTTGCCGAACGTGCCGGTCGTCAGGACCAGCAGGCCCTCCTGGTGGCACGCCTTGGCGAGCGCCCCGGTGGCCTCCGGGTTCGGGTCCTTGGAACCGGACTTGACCAGCTCGATCGCGATCATCGCGCCGCGGCCGCGGACCTCGCCGATGATGTCGTACTTCTCCTGCATCGCGGTGAGGCGGCCTTTCATGACCTCCTCGATGTGCTTGGCCCTGGCGTTCAGGTCCAGCTCGCGCATGGTCTCGATCGAGCCGAGCGCGGCGGCGCAGGCCACCGGGTTGCCGCCGTAGGTGCCGCCCAGGCCGCCCGCGTGCGCGGCGTCCATGATCTCGGCGCGACCGGTGACGGCCGCCAGCGGCAGGCCGCCCGCGATGCCCTTGGCGGTCGTGATGAGGTCCGGTACGACGCCCTCGTCCTCGCACGCGAACCACTGGCCCGTACGGCAGAAGCCGGACTGGATCTCGTCCGCGACGAAGACGATCCCGTTCTCCTTCGCGAAGTTCGCGATGGCCGGGAGGAAGCCCTTGGCCGGCTCGATGAAGCCGCCCTCGCCGAGCACCGGCTCGATGATGATCGCCGCGACGTTCTCCGCGCCGATCTGCTTGGTGATCTGCGTGATCACCTGGTCGGCGGCCTCCTGCGCGCAGTTCTCCGGGCCGGTCAGCCAGCGGTAGGGGTAGGCCAGCGGCACGCGGTAGACCTCGGGCGCGAACGGGCCGAAGCCGTGCTTGTACGGCATGTTCTTCGCGGTCAGCGCCATCGTCAGGTTCGTGCGGCCGTGGTAGCCGTGGTCGAACACGACGACCGCCTGGCGCTTGGTGTACGCACGGGCGATCTTGACGGCGTTCTCGACGGCCTCCGCGCCGGAGTTGAACAGCGCCGACTTCTTCGCGTGGTCGCCCGGCGTCAGCTCGGCCAGCTGCTCACAGACCTCGACGTACGACTCGTACGGCGTGACCATGGCACAGGTGTGGGTGAAGTCCGCGAGCTGCGCGGTGGCCCGGCGGACCACGGCCTCCGCGCTGTTGCCGACCGAGGTCACCGCGATACCGGAGCCGAAGTCGATCAGGGAGTTGCCGTCCACGTCCTCCAGGACGCCGCCGCCCGCGCGCTTGACGAAGACGGGCAGCACGGCGCCGACACCGGCGGCCACGGTCTCCTGCTTGCGGGCCCACAGCTCCTGGGACTTGGGGCCGGGGATCGCGGTGACGACGCGACGCTCCTGGGGGAGGGCGGGCCCTCCGGACAGTTCGGTCATGGCAGTCTCCTGGGGGGAACACGGACGTACAGAGGTCTTGTTCTCGCAGGTTAGGGGCGGTGGGTCGGGTCTGGCATGTTCCGTTCGGGAGAAGTGCGCGTGTTGCGTTGTCCGCACCGGACATAGCCACGGGGCGCGGCCAGTAAATTGAGCGGCGGCACGCCCGGCGACGGCGCGCCCGCGCGGGCATGACAACGACAGGCCGGCGAACCGACGCGGCAGGCCACGTCTCAAGGGGGACAAGGGGCACCGGATGGACACCGAGGGCACGCAGGACGCACAGCACACCGCCGCAGCTCCGCCGTCCGGGGCGCGGCACCCCGACCCCGCGGTGCCGCGCCCGGCCGCGCCGCCCGCTCCGCCGCGGCCCACCGCGCCGCCGGCCAGGCCGGCCGCACCGCCGCCCGCTCCCGCCAAGTCCCCCGCCGCGGCGCAGCCGCCGCTGCTGGGCTGGCTGCGCATGCCGCGCCCGGCCTCCGCGCCCGGCATCTGGACGTACGGCCACCGGCCACGCGCCAAGGAAGAGCCGGAACGGATCCCCCTGCGGCAGCTGATCAGCGGCGCGGTGATCTCGTTCCTGTGCGGCTGGCTGCTGTGGTCCCTGCTGTGGAACGGATACCTCGGCACCTATTGGAGTTGGCCGCTGTTGCTGCTCACCCCTGACTCCTGGCGGGCGGCGGGCGGCGACAAGATGGCCTTTGTCTGGGCCTCCTACGTTTACGACGGGCTGGTACTGCTCCTCATCGTCGTCATCTTCGGCCGTCTCGGCCGCTGGCCGGAACTGGTCCGCCGGGTCCTCGGCCCCGTCCGCCGCCTCCGCGACCGTGCCCCCGCGGCCGCGCCCGAACCGGCCAGTGATCCGGCGCAGTGGCCCGAACTCCGTGCCCACGGTGCGCCGGACGCCGCCGACCGGCTCGCCGCCGAGGCCCGCGGCGGCGCGATGAACGACGTGGACGTGGCGCGCATCGGCCGGGCGTGGCGTTCGGTGCGGGCCGGTCGGAACTCCCTGGCCTCCTTCACCGACACCGTCCTGCGGCACGGCGCCGCGGCCTGCGCCCATCCCTCGGGGCAGCGCGACCTGGCCCGTCGTACCGCCCGGCACGACCTGCTCGCGCACCAGGTCCGGATCGGCACCGCGGCCGACCATCCGCGCAATCCGTACCAACACCGGGGCTGCGGCTGCGCGCTGGAGCCCCGGGTGCTGGGTACCTCGCTGCTGGCCGTCGGGCCCGCCGGGAGCGGCAAGACCACCCGGCTGGTGCGTCCGGTCGTGGAGGCGATGTGCCTGCAGGCGCTGGCCGGGCAGTGCGCGGTCGTCGCGGTCGGCCCGGCCGGGGCCGCGCTCGGTCCCGACGACGCGTTCGACGTGGTGGTCCGGATCGGTCGCCCCGATCCGGACTGCGACCTGGACCTCTACGGCGGCACCACCGACCCCGACGAGGCGTCCGGCATCCTGGCCGAGGCGCTGGTCGGCGACCTCGCCGAGCAGCTGCCCGGCGGCGACAGCCGGCGCGCGGCGACCGCCCTGGCCCAGCTGCTCGGCCCGTTCCGCGCCGCCCGCGGCCGCTTCCCGACCGTGCCCGAGCTCCGCGAACTGCTGGACGGTGCGCCGTCGGCGGTGTCCGCGCTGCGCACCGCGCTGGAGGCGTCCGGCGATCAGACCCTGTTGCGCGAACTGGACGCCCGCGCCCGCCAGTCGGAGCGCCCCGGCGATGTCGCCCTCCTCCTCGCGGACCGGATCGCGCTCCTGGACCGACCCGCCTTCGCCGCCTTCTTCGATCCCACGGGGGACAGCCGGCAGGTCTCGCTGCGCGCCCTGGACCACCCGCTGCGGGTCCGCATCGAGCTGCCCGAGCGCGGCCACGCCGAGGCGTCCCGGATCCTCGCCCGGCTGGTCCTGGCCCAGTTCACCGAGTGCGCGGTGGCCCGTGCCGACCGCTCCCTGTTCGCCTGCCTGGTCGTCGACGAGGCCGCGCACACCATCACCGCGGAGGCGCTGCGCGGCCTCCAGCGCCTCCGCTCGGCCAACGCCGGGGCCGTGCTGACCCTGCGGTCGCTGGACGACGTGCCCGAGGCGCTGCGCAGTGCGCTGCTCGGCTCGGTCGGCTGCCGGATGGCGTTCGCGGGCGTCACGCCCTGGGACGGGGCGCCGTTCGCCGAGGTGTGGGGCAAGGAATGGGTGGAGACGCGTGATGTGACGGACCGTCAGATCATTGCGCACGGCGCCGGAATGAAGGCGTTCCACATCGTCCGTCAGCTGGTCACCGGCAAGGCGGCGACCTCCAAGGCCATCACCGTCCGCACCGTCGAGCGCGAGCGCTGGTCCGCGTCCGACCTCGCGAACGCGCTGCCGGCCGGGCACGCGGTGCTGTCGGTGACCACGGTCGACGGGGAGCACGCCCCGCCCGTCCTCGTCGACCTCCGCTCCTGACCGCCCCGTCCCCCTTCCCCGGGGCGAGGCGCGGCCCTCGGCCTGAGGGAAGGGGAGGGGGAGGGGGAGGGGCCGCCGGGCACCCCGTCATCCGTCGTCATCCGTCGTGATCCGTCGGTCATCGGGGAGTGTTCGCGAAACCGTCCGTTGAGGCAGAATCGGCAGCAGCCGTTCATACGGGACGGCGTACACGCCAGCCGTTCATACGGGCGGCGCGGACGATCGGCGGGAGTCGGCAGGAGGCCGGCAGGGGTACTCGGCAGCCGGTCGCGGTCGTGCCGTCCGCCGGAGCCATCGAAGGTCCCATGCCGCACACCCTCGCCTCCCTGGTCAACCACACCGCGCTCAAGCTGACCGTGCTCGCGGGCCAGGACCAGCTGAACGTCCCGGTGCGCTGGGCGCACGCCAGCGAGCTGATCGACCCGGTGCCGTACATGGAGGGCGGGGAACTGCTGCTGATCACCGCGCTCAAGCTGGACGCGGAGGATCCGGAGACCGCGGACCGGTATGTGCGGCGGGTCGCCGAGGCCGGCGTGGTCGGGTTGGGCTTCGCGGTCGGGGTGAACTACGAGGGGGTGCCCGAGGCGCTGGTCGAGGCGGCGCGCCGGCACCACCTGCCGCTGCTCGGGGTGCCGCGCCGGACGCCGTTCATCGCGATCAGCAAGGCGGTGTCGGCGTCCGTGGCGGCCGACCAGTACCGCGCGGTGACCGCCGGTTTCGAGGCGCAGCGGGAGCTGACCCGGGCGGCCCTCAGCGCAGAGGGGCCGACCGAGCTGCTGGCCCGGCTCGCGGCGCACCTGAACGGCTGGGCGGCGCTCTACGACGCGTCCGGAGCGGTGGTGGCGGCCGCCCCCGAGTGGGCGGCGCGGCGGGCGGCCCGGCTCGCCGAGGACGTGGCGCGGCTGCGCGAGCGTCCGGCACCGGCCAGCTCGGTCGTCAGCGACACCGACGGCGACGACCGGGTGGAGCTCCAGTCGCTGGGCACCGGGCGCCGGGCCCGCGGGGTGCTCGCCGTGGGGACCGGAGCGTCGCTGGGGACCGCCGAGCGGTACGCGGTGAACTCCGCGGTCGCGCTGCTGACGTTGACCACCGAGCGGTCCCGGGCGCTCCAGGACGCCGAACAGCGGCTGGGCGACGCGGTGCTGAAGATGCTGCTCGCGGGCGAGCCGGACCACGCCCGGGCGGTGGCCGGGCGGCTCTACGGCGGGCTGCTGGACGCCCCGTTCCGGATGGTGGTGGCCGAGCCGGTGCCCGCCGACGACCAGCCGGCCGCCCCCAAGCTCCCGGCTTCGTTCGACCCGGGTGGCACCCCCGCGCCGTCGGGCGCCGGCGCCGTGCCCGTCCTGGACGCGCTCGCCGACGCCATGGAGTCCGCCGCCGCCCGTACCGGCGAGGCGGTGCTCGCCGTACCGGACGGCGGCCGGCTGATCGTGCTGGTCACGGACGGCGGCGCGGCCGCGGACGCCTGCGCCGCGTTCGCCGCCGAGGCCGAGGCCCGCCTCGGCGCGCAGCCGCGCCCGCGCGGCCGGAACTCCCGGCCCGGCACCGGCCGGGAGGCCGACGGCGTGGCCATCGGCCTCTCCGCCCCCACTGGTCCGATGGCCGCAGCCCACGCCTACCGCCAGGCCGAGCAGGCGCTCTCCGTCGCCCGCCGGCGCGGCCGCACGCTGGTGGAGCACGAGGACGTGGCGGCCGGCTCGGTGCTGCCGCTGCTCGCCGACGACGCGGTACGGGCCTTCGCCGACGGCCTGCTGCGCGCGCTGCGCGAGCACGACGCGACCGGGCGCGGCGACCTGGTGGCGTCCCTGCGGGCCTGGCTCGCCCGGCACGGCCAGTGGGACGCGGCCGCCGCCGACCTGGGCGTCCACCGTCACACCCTGCGGTACCGGATGCGGCGGGTGGAGGAGATCCTGGGCCGCTCGCTGGACGACCCGGACGTCCGGATGGAGCTGTGGCTGGCGCTGAAGGCGACGTCGGCGCAGGCGGGGGAGTAGGGCGGGCAGGACGCGCCGGCGACGGGCCGGCGCAGCGGCCCGGTCGCGCGGCCAGGGGCCGTCCGACCTGCGATGTCATGCCGCGGCGGGGCCGTGGACTCCACCACGGAGAGACGCCCCCGCGGATTACGCCGCTTCGGACAAGCGTCAGGAGGGCGTCGCACCCCTACGGTGGGCTGCAGAGTCCACGCCAAGCCGCTCCCAGAGCTGCGCGCGCACCACCCACCATCACTGAAGGGCCGGGATCCACTGTGCCGAACACTGCTGCAGCCCCCACCGCCTTCTGGCTCGCCGGCCGTGAGGCCACCGGCGAGACCACCTTCGATGTCACCTCCCCCTGGGACGGCCGCCTCGTCGGCACGGTGAGCGTGCCCACCGAGGCCCAGGTCGAGGAGGCCGTCGCCGCCTCCGTCGCGGTCCAGGACGAGCTGGCCGCGACCCCCGCCCACGTGCGGGCCGCCGCCCTGGACCACGTGGTGCGCGGGCTGGTGGAGCGCACCGAGGAGATCGCCCAGCTGATCTCCGCGGAGAACGGCAAGCCCATCAAGTGGGCGCGCGGCGAGGTCGGCCGGGCCGTCTCCGTGTTCCGCTTCGCGGCCGAGGAGGCCCGCCGCTTCAACGGCGGCGAGGCGCAGCGCCTGGACACCGACGCGGGCGGCGCCGGCCGGCTCGCGCTGACCCGCCGCTTCCCGCGCGGCACGGTCCTGGGCATCGCGCCGTTCAACTTCCCGCTGAACCTCTGCGCCCACAAGATCGCCCCGGCCATCGCCGCCGGTGTCCCGATCATCCTCAAGCCCGCCCCGGCCACCCCGCTCTCCGGCCTGATCATCGGTGAGCTGCTGGCCGGCACCGACCTGCCCGCCGGCTCCTGGTCGATCCTCCCGGTCCCCAACGACCGGATGCCGGCGCTGGTCCAGGACGAGCGGCTGCCGGTCATCTCCTTCACCGGCTCCGACACGGTCGGCTACGCCATCCTCGACTCGGTGCCGCGCAAGCACTGCACCCTGGAGCTGGGCGGCAACGGCGCGGCCGTCGTCCTGCCCGACTGGTCCTCCGAGCAGGACCTGGACTGGGCGGCGCAGCGCATCGCCACCTTCGCCAACTACCAGGGCGGCCAGTCCTGCATCTCGGTGCAGCGGGTCATCGCCGACGCCTCGGTCTACGACCGACTGGTGGCCAAGGTCGTGGAGCGGGTCGAGGCCCAGGTCACCGGCGACCCGACGGACCCGGCCACCGAGGTCGGCCCGCTGGTCAGCGAGGACGCCGCCAAGCGCGTGGAGTCCTGGGTGGACGACGCCGTCGAGCGCGGTGCCCGGCTCCTCACCGGCGGCAAGCGCGACGGCGCCTCCTACGCGCCGACCGTGCTGGAGAACGTGCCGGCCGGCGCCACCCTCGCCACCGAGGAGGTCTTCGGCCCGGTGCTCACCCTCCAGAAGGTCGACGGGGTGGACGCGGCGTTCGCAGCCGTCAACGACTCCAAGTTCGGCCTTCAGGCCGGCGTGTTCACGCACGACGCCAGGACCGCCTTCCGCGCCCACCGCGCACTGGAGGTCGGCGGCGTGGTCATCGGCGACGTGCCGTCCTACCGCGCCGACCAGATGCCCTACGGCGGCGTCAAGCAGTCCGGCGTCGGCCGCGAGGGCGTCCGCTACGCCATGGACGACTACACCTACGAGCGGGTCCTGGTCCTCACCGGACTGGACCTGTAGGCCCCGGGAAATCCCGGAACCGGGCGGGCCGGTCGCCCCCGGCCCGCCCGCACCCCCTTTGATCCGGCCTGGTCCGGTGGACAGCGACGGCCGTCCCTTGGGCCGTACCGCCCGCCAGGTCCCGGCCGGCGCACCCCCCGGCGCCGGCCTCTCGCGCGGCGCGCTCCGGCACCCTGTTTCCGGAGCGCGCCGCGTTCCCCGTTTCCGGCACTGCCCCCCGCCAGCCCGGACTTCAGACGCTACGGCCCCGTTCCGCCCCGGATCCTCCTGACCGAGGCGGATGCGGGGCCGTACCGGCGGGGGGAGGAGCCGCTCCGCGCGTACAACCAGCGCGGTATGCCGCACCCCCGCCGGAAGGCCGCCCGGTGCCGCGCGTCCCGTCCCTGGCGGGGACCCTCCCCCATGTCTTGAGGACATGGGAGGTACCCCCACCCCGGCCTCCGCTCCGCTGGTGCAACCCGCGCGGATCGGGTACTTGTCACAAGTAGCACTGCCCGGCGGCCGACCGGTCCGCCGGCAGAACTCCCGATCCGCGGCGAGGTGAGCTCCTGATGACCGCTCCGTCCATCCGCAACGTTTCCGAGCGCGAAGCCCGTCGGGTCGCCGAGGCGGCCCGTGAGCAGGACTGGCACAAGCCCAGCTTCGCCAAGGAGCTGTTCCTGGGGCGCTTCCGGCTCGACCTCATCCATCCGCACCCCACCCCCGCGGTGGACGACGTCCGGCGCGGCGAGAAGTTCCTGGCCACGCTGCGGGAGTTCTGCGAGACGGAGATCGACGGCGCCCGCATCGAACGGGAGGGCCGCATTCCGGACGAGACCGTCCGCGGCCTGAAGGAACTGGGCGCCCTCGGCATGAAGATCGACCCCAAGTACGGCGGTCTCGGGCTCACCCAGGTCTACTACAACCGCGCCCTCGCCCTGGTCGGCTCGGCCAGCCCGGCGATCGGTGCGCTGCTCTCCGCGCATCAGTCGATCGGCGTACCGCAGCCGCTGAAGCTCTTCGGCACCCAGGAGCAGAAGGAGGCGTTCCTGCCGCGGCTGGCCCGTACGGACATCTCGGCCTTCCTGCTCACCGAACCCGACGTGGGCTCCGACCCGGCCCGGCTGGCGACTGCCGCGGTCCCCGACGGCGAGGACTACGTCCTCGACGGCGTGAAGCTGTGGACCACCAACGGCGTGGTCGCCGACCTGCTGGTGGTGATGGCCCGGGTGCCCGCCTCCGAGGGGCACAAGGGCGGCATCACCGCCTTCGTCGTCGAGGCCGACTCGCCCGGTATCACCGTCGAGAACCGCAACGCCTTCATGGGCCTGCGCGGCCTGGAGAACGGCGTCACCCGCTTCCACCGGGTGCGGGTGCCGGCCGCCAACCGCATCGGCCCCGAGGGCGCCGGCCTGAAGATCGCCCTGACCACGCTCAACACCGGTCGGCTCTCGCTGCCCGCGATGTGCGCCGGCACCGGCAAGTGGTGCCTGAAGATCGCCCGCGAGTGGTCCGGCGCCCGCGAGCAGTGGGGCCGCCCGATCGCCAAGCACGAGGCGGTCGGCGCCAAGATCTCCTTCATCGCGGCGACCACCTTCGCCCTGGAAGCCGTCGTGGACCTCGCCTCCCAGATGGCCGACGAGAACCGCAACGACATCCGCATCGAGGCCGCCCTCGCCAAGCTCTACGGCTCCGAGATGGGCTGGCGGATCGCCGACGAACTGGTCCAGATCCGCGGCGGCCGGGGCTTCGAGACCGCCGACTCGCTCGCCGCCCGCGGCGAACGCGCCGTCCCGGCCGAGCAGACGCTGCGGGACATGCGGATCAACCGGATCTTCGAGGGCTCCACGGAGATCATGCACCTGCTGATCGCCCGCGAGGCGGTGGACGCCCACCTGTCCGTCGCCGGCGACCTCATCGACCCCGACAAGTCGCTGGCCGACAAGGGCCGGGCGGCCGCCAAGGCCGGCGGCTTCTACGCCCGCTGGCTGCCCAAGCTCGTCGCCGGCCCCGGCCAACTCCCGCGCACCTACCAGGAGTTCGGTGAACTGGCGGGTCATCTGCGGTACGTCGAGCGGACCTCCCGCAAGCTCGCCCGGTCCACCTTCTACGCGATGTCCCGCTGGCAGGGGAAGATGGAGACCAAGCAGGGCTTCCTCGGCCGGATCGTCGACATCGGCGCGGAGCTGTTCGCGATGAGCGCGGCCTGCGTCCGGGCCGAGCACCTGCGGCTCACCGGCGCCCACGGCCAGGAGGCGTACCAGCTGGCGGACGCCTTCTGCCGGCAGGCCCGGATCCGCGTCGAGGAACTCTTCCACCGGCTGTGGACCAACACCGACGAACTGGACCGCAAGGTCGTCTCCGGCGTCCTCGGCGGTCGCTACACCTGGCTGGAGGAGGGCGTCGTCGACCCCAGCGGCGACGGTGCCTGGATCGCCGACGCCGCCCCCGGCCGGAGCACCAAGGACAACGCCCGCCGGCCCTTCCGGTAAACCCGCACCGCTTCGTACGGGCGGCCCGCGCGTCGCCCGTACGGGGTGCGGGCGCCCTCGGTGGCCGGGGCACCGTGCCGACCGGCCACAATGGACCACATGACGGACAGCCTCGCCCACCCGCACCTGCGCTTCGAGCCGGCCGCCGACGGCTCGGCCGCCAGCCACCCGGCCGGCCCCCGGGAGATCGTGATCCTCGGCTCGACCGGCTCGATCGGCACCCAGGCCATCGACATCGTGCTGCGCAACCCCGACCGGTTCCGGGTCACCGCGCTCGCCGCGTCCGGCGGCCGGGTCGAGCTGCTGGCCGAGCAGGCGCACCGGCTGCGGGTCGCCGCCGTCGCGGTGGCGCGCGAGGAGGCCGTCCCCGCGCTCCGCGAGGCGCTGGCCGCGCGCTACGGCGCCGGCGAGCCGCTGCCGGAGATCCTCGCCGGTCCCGACGCGGCCACCGAGCTCGCCGCCGCCGGCCCCTCGGAGTGCCACACCGTCCTCAACGGCATCACCGGCTCCATCGGCCTCGCCCCCACCCTCGCCGCCCTGAAGGCCGGCCGGGTGCTGGCCCTCGCCAACAAGGAGTCGCTGATCGTCGGCGGCCCGCTGGTCAAGGCCGTCGCCAAGCCGGGCCAGATCATCCCCGTCGACTCCGAGCACTCCGCGCTCTTCCAGGCGCTGACCGGCGGCACCCGCGCCGAGGTCCGCAAGCTGGTGGTCACCGCCTCCGGCGGCCCGTTCCGCGGCCGCACCCGGCGCGAACTGGCCGGCGTCACGCCCGAGCAGGCGCTGGCCCACCCCACCTGGTCGATGGGCCCGGTCGTCACCATCAACTCCGCCACCCTGGTCAACAAGGGCCTGGAGGTCATCGAGGCGCACCTGCTCTTCGACGTCCCCTTCGACCGCATCGAGGTCGTCGTCCATCCGCAGTCCTACGTCCACTCGATGGTGGAATTCACCGACGGCTCCACCCTCGCCCAGGCCAGCCCGCCCGACATGCGGATGCCGATCGCGCTGGGCATCGGCTGGCCCGACCGGGTGCCCGACGCGGCCCCCGGCATCGACTGGACGAAGGCCCGGACCTGGGAGTTCTTCCCGCTCGACGAGGAGGCTTTCCCGTCCGTGCCGCTGGCCTGCCGGGTCGGCGAACTGGGCGGTACCGCCCCGGCCGTGTTCAACGCCGCCAACGAGGAGTGCGTCGAGGCGTTCCTCACCGGCGGGCTGCCGTTCACAGGGATTGTGGATACGGTCGCCGCAGTGGTCGACGAGGGACTGGCATCCGGAGTGGTGATGAAGCAGCAGCACGACGGCGCCCGGCCCTCCGGCACGTCCGGCGGTGGAACCTCCCTCACCGTCGCGGACGTCCTGCAGGCCGAGACCTGGGCGCGCGCCCGCGCCCGCGAACTGGCCGCCGCGGCGGCACGCACCCCATCGGAGGCTCGCGCATGACGACCTGGATGACCATTCTCGGCATAGTCGTCTTCGTCGTCGGCCTGCTGTTCTCCATCGCCTGGCACGAGCTCGGCCACCTCACCACGGCCAAGATGTTCGGCATCCGCGTGCCGCAGTACATGGTGGGCTTCGGGCCGACGCTCTTCTCCCGGAAGAAGGGCGACACCGAGTACGGCATCAAGGCGGTCCCGCTGGGCGGCTACATCCGGATGATCGGCATGTTCCCGCCCGGCGACGACGGGAAGCTGCAGGCCCGCTCCACCTCCCCGTTCCGCGGCATGATCGAGGACGCCCGCTCGGCGGCCTTCGAGGAGCTCCAGCCCGGCGACGAGCACCGGCTGTTCTACACGCGCAAGCCGTGGAAGCGCGTCATCGTGATGTTCGCCGGGCCGTTCATGAACCTGGTCCTGGCCGTGGTGATCTTCATGAGCGTGCTGATGGGCTTCGGCATCAACACCCAGACCACCCAGGTCGGCTCGGTCTCCGACTGCGTCATCTCGGCCTCCGCCAAGACCGACAAGTGCCCGGCCGGCGCCAAGGACTCCCCGGCCAAGGCGGCCGGCCTGCGCGCCGGCGACAAGATCGTCACCTTCAACGGCCGCGCCGTCCCCGACTGGGGCACCCTCCAGGAGCAGATCCGCCGGACCACCGGACCGGCGACCCTCGTCGTCGAGCGGCACGGCGCCAAGGTGACCCTGCAGGCCGACCTCATCGAGAACAAGGTCGCCAGGACCGACGGCCACGGCGGCTACGTCCCCGGCGAGTACGTCACCGCCGGCTTCCTCGGCTTCACCCCGGCCAGCGGCATCGTCCAGCAGACCTTCGGCCAGTCCGTGGACCGGATGGGCAACATGGTCACGCAGGGCGTGCAGTCGCTGGTGCAGGTCCCCGGCAAGATCCCCGACCTGTGGAACGCGGTCTTCAACGGCGCCGAGCGCAAGCAGGACTCCCCGATGGGCGTGGTCGGCGCGGCCCGGGTCGGCGGCGAGGTCTTCTCCCTGCACATCCCGCCGGAGCAGCGGGTGGCGACCATGCTCTTCCTGGTCGCCGGCTTCAACCTCTCACTGTTCCTGTTCAACATGCTGCCGCTGCTGCCGCTGGACGGCGGCCACATCGCCGGCGCCCTGTGGGAGTCGCTGCGGCGGGCCTTCGCCAAGGTCGTCCGGCGCCCCGACCCCGGTCCCTTCGACGTCGCCAAGCTGATGCCGATCGCCTATGTCGTCGCCGGGATCTTCATCTGCTTCACCCTGCTGGTGCTGGTCGCCGACGTGGTGAACCCGGTGAAGCTGACATAGCCCCGTCGTCCCTGAATCGACCGGCCGGGCACGCTGCCACCGTATGGGCGTGCCCGGCCGCCCCCTTTCGAGGGGCGTCAGGGTTCGATGTGCCTCCGGCAACCCGGGTGCCGTAGGCTCGATGACCGGAGCCCGCGGAATCCGGGCCTTGATCCATACCTTGGGGTTGCTCGCCAGATGACTGCCATCGCACTGGGAATGCCGGACGTACCGACCAAGCTCGCCGACCGCCGGGTCAGCCGCAAGATCCAGGTCGGTACGGTCGCCGTGGGCGGAGACGCACCGGTCTCGGTGCAGTCGATGACGACCACCCGGACCTCCGACATCGGCGCCACGCTCCAGCAGATCGCCGAGCTGACGGCCTCCGGCTGCCAGATCGTCCGGGTCGCCTGCCCCACCCAGGACGACGCCGACGCGCTCTCGGTGATCGCGAAGAAGTCGCAGATCCCGGTGATCGCGGACATCCACTTCCAGCCCAAGTACGTCTTCGCCGCGATCGACGCCGGCTGCGCCGCGGTCCGGGTCAACCCCGGCAACATCAAGCAGTTCGACGACAAGGTCAAGGAGATCGCCAAGGCGGCCTCCGACGCCGGCACGCCGATCCGGATCGGCGTCAACGCCGGCTCGCTGGACCGGCGGCTGCTCCAGAAGTACGGCAAGGCCACCCCCGAGGCCCTGGTCGAGTCCGCCCTGTGGGAGGCGTCCCTCTTCGAGGAGCACGGCTTCCGCGACATCAAGATCTCGGTCAAGCACAACGACCCGGTCGTGATGGTCAACGCCTACCGCCAGCTCGCCGCCCAGTGCGACTACCCCCTCCACCTCGGTGTCACCGAGGCCGGCCCGGCCTTCCAGGGCACCATCAAGTCGGCGGTCGCCTTCGGCGCCCTGCTCAGCGAGGGCATCGGCGACACCATCCGGGTCTCGCTCTCCGCGCCGCCCGTCGAAGAGGTCAAGGTCGGCATCCAGATCCTGGAGTCGATGAACCTCCGCCCGCGCCGCCTGGAGATCGTCTCCTGCCCGTCCTGCGGTCGTGCCCAGGTCGACGTCTACAAGCTCGCCGACGAGGTCACCGCGGGCCTGGAGGGCATGGAGGTCCCGCTCCGGGTCGCCGTCATGGGCTGCGTCGTCAACGGCCCCGGCGAGGCCCGCGAGGCCGACCTCGGCGTCGCCTCCGGCAACGGCAAGGGCCAGATCTTCGTCAAGGGCGAGGTCATCAAGACGGTCCCCGAGTCCAAGATCGTCGAGACGCTGATCGAAGAGGCGATGAAGATCGCCGCGCAGATGGAGGCCGACGGCGTCGCCTCCGGCGAGCCGGTCGTCACCGCCGCCGGCTGACCGCCGCCGCACGCGCCGCACACGAGCCCCGCCGCCCACCCCGGGCCGCGGGGCTCGCGCCCGTCCGCCCCAGGGGAGCCCGGGTGCCCCCGGGGCGGTGGAGGTACAGTGCCAGGACCTGCTCCCGCCTGGCCTCCCAGGCCCCGCAACGGTGAGGCTTTCCGACACGTGCTGACGACCACCGCCCTCAAGGTCCTCGAACCGGGAGAGCTCGAAGCGGCCCTCGCGGTCCTGGACCGCGAGCCGGTGGCCAACGCCTTCGTCGCCGCCCGCGTCCAGGTCGCCGGCCTCGACCCCTGGCGGCTCGGCGGCGAGATGTGGGGCTGGTACGTCGGCGGCCGGCTGGAGTCCCTCTGCTACGCCGGCGCCAACCTCGTCCCCGTCTGCGCCACCCCCGAAGCCGTCCGCGGCTTCGCCGAACGCGCCCGCCGCCAGGGCCGCCGCTGCTCCTCCATCGTCGGCCCCGCCGGCCCCACCGCCGCACTCTGGTCACTGCTGGAGCCCCACTGGGGCCCGGCCCGCGAGATCCGCGCCCACCAGCCGCTGATGGTCACCCGCGCCCCGTCCACCGAGGTCGCGCCCGACCCCTACGTCCGGCGGATCCGCAAGGACGAACTCGACGTGATCATGCCCGCGTGCGTGGCGATGTTCACCGAGGAGGTCGGCATCTCCCCGCTCGCCGGCGACGGCGGACTGCTCTACCAGGCCCGGGTCGCCGAACTCGTCGGCGCCGGCCGCTCGTTCGCCCGCATCGAGGACGGCAAGGTGATCTTCAAGGCCGAGATCGGCGCCGCCACGCCGCTCGCCTGCCAGATCCAGGGCGTCTGGGTCGATCCCGCGTACCGCGGCCGGCGCCTGTCCGAACCAGGGATGGCCGCCGTGCTCCGCTACGCCCTCCACGACGTCGCCCCGGTCGTCAGCCTCTACGTCAACGACTACAACACCGCGGCCCGCGCCGCCTACCGCCGAGTGGGCTTCGAGGAAGTCGGCGCGTTCATGAGCGTACTTTTCTGAGGCCCGGCCTTGTACGCTCCGAGCATGGATGACGTCGCGGTCGGCCCCCTCGATCTCGCCGCTCGCGTGGACGACGCGTTGGCCGTGCAGGCCCTCGCGTTCGGGCTCAGCGACGACGAGATCGCCGTCCGCCGCCACATCGTGCTGCGCCACCTCGGCTGCCGCGGCGCCCGCGCCCTCGGCGCCACCACCCCCGCCGGCCGGCTCATCGGCTTCGTCTACGGCATGCCCAACGACCGCGCCTACTGGTGGTCCACCGTCGTCGAGCCCTACCTGTGCAGCCAGGGCCTGGACCACTGGCTCGACGACTCCTTCGTCATCACCGAGCTGCACGTCCACCCCGCCTACCAGAACCACGGCATCGGCCGCACCCTGATCACCGCCATCACCGACGGCGCCGCCGAACCCCGCAGCATCCTCTCCGCCATCGACACCGAGAGCCCCGCCCGCGGCCTCTACCGCTCACTCGGCTACCAGGACATCGCCCGCCGGGTCCTCTTCCCCAGCGCCCCCACCCCCTACGCCGTGATGGGCGCCCCCCTCCCCCTGCCACGCCCCTGATCGGACCACGGCGGGAGAGCCGGCGACGCGGCGAGCGGGCCCAGCGCAGCGGATACCTATTTCCTTGGGCCACACCCCTCCGGCTAACCTCCAGGGAGTCACCTTTCTTACGCAGGAGAAACTCCCATGGCCCACGCCGCACAGGTCCAGCGCATGTCCCGCTTGATGTTCAAGACATTGCGCGACGACCCGGCCGACGCCGAGGTGCTCAGCCACAAGCTCCTGGTGCGCGCCGGCTTCGTGCGCCGCACCGCCGCCGGTGTCTGGTCCTGGCTGCCGCTCGGCAAGAAGGTCCTCGCCAACATCGAGCGGATCGTGCGCGAGGAGATGGACGCCATCGGCGGCCAGGAGGTCCTGCTGCCCGCCCTGCTGCCGAAGGAGCCCTACGAGGCGACCGGCCGCTGGGAGGAGTACGGCGCCGAGCTGTTCCGCCTCAAGGACCGCAGGGGCGGCGACTACCTCCTCGGCCCGACCCACGAGGAGATCTTCACCCAGCTGGTGAAGGACCAGTGCACGTCCTACAAGGACCTGCCGGTGATCCTCTACCAGATCCAGACCAAGTACCGCGACGAGGCCCGCCCGCGCGCCGGCATCCTGCGCGGCCGCGAGTTCCAGATGAAGGACTCGTACTCCTTCGACACGGCCGACGAGGGCCTGGCCGAGTCCTACGCGCTGCACCGCGCCGCGTACCAGAGGATCTTCGAGCGGCTCGGCCTGGACTATCGCATCTGCGCCGCCATCGCCGGCGCCATGGGCGGCTCCAAGTCCGAGGAGTTCCTGGCCCCGGCCGCGGCCGGCGAGGACGTCTTCGCCGACTGCCCGAGCTGCGACTTCGCGGCCAACACCGAGGCGATCACCTACGAGCTCAAGCCGGTGGACGCCGCCGGCGCACCCGCGCTCGAAGAGATCCCCACCCCGGACACCCCCACCATCGAGACGCTCGCCGCGCACCTCGACGTGCCGGCCTCCGCCACCCTGAAGAACCTCCTGGTGAAGGTGGGCGGCGAGATCGTCGCCGTGGGCGTGCCCGGCGACCGCGAGGTCGACATGGGCAAGGTCGAGGCGCACTTCGCCCCGGCCGTCGTGGAGCTGGTCACCGCCGAGGACTTCGTGGGTCGCGACGACCTCGTGCGCGGCTACGTCGGCCCGCAGGGCCTGGAGAAGGTGACGTACCTGGCCGACCCGCGCATCGCGCCCGGCACCGCCTGGATCACCGGCGCCAACAAGGAGGGCCTGCACGCCAAGAACGTCGTCGCCGGGCGCGACTTCGAGGTCGACGCGTACGTCGACGTCGTCGTGGTGCAGGAGGGCGACCCCTGCCCGAACTGCGGCACCGGCCTCAAGCTGGACCGCGCCATCGAGATCGGCCACATCTTCCAGCTGGGCCGCAAGTACGCCGACGCCTTCCAGCTCGACGTGCTCGGCCAGAACGGCAAGCCGGTCCGGGTGACCATGGGCTCGTACGGCATCGGCGTCTCGCGTGCCGTCGCCGCGCTGGCCGAGCAGCACGCCGACGACAAGGGCCTGTGCTGGCCCCGCGAGGTGGCCCCCGCCGACGTCCACGTCGTCGCCGCGGGCAAGGCCAAGCAGACCGAACTCGCCCTGGAGATCGCCGACCAGCTCGGTGCCGCCGGCCTGCGCGTCCTGGTCGACGACCGGCCCGGCGTCTCGCCCGGCGTCAAGTTCACCGACGCGGAGCTGATCGGCGTGCCGACCATCGTGGTCGCCGGCCGCCGCGCCGGCGAGGGCGTCGTGGAGGTCAAGGACCGCCGCACCGGCGAGCGCGAGGAGCTGACGGTCGCCGAGGCCGTCGCCCGCCTCAGCGCCTGACCGCGCAACGGCAACGGGCCGGCCGGGGCACCCGCCCCGCCGGCCCGTTCCGCTTTCCGGCGTGCCCGGTCGGCGGCTACACGTAGGCCGCGAACTCCAGCAGCGACTCGCCGCGCCGCCGGTCGCCCGACACCGACTCCCGGACCCCGGCGCGCACCGCCCGGTACAGCGTCCAGTCGCGCAGCCGCTCCCGGTCCACGTCCAGAGAGTCGGCCAGCTTGGCCACCCGCCGACGGGCCACCGCGGCCGCCCCCGACCCGGCCAGCAGATCCTCGAACCGGTCCAGCACCAACCGCGCCAGGTCGTACGCCCGCTCGCCCACCAGCGGCGCCGGCCCGACCGCCAGCCACGGCACCCGCTCCCCGGCCAGCACCTTCCCCTGCCGGAACGCGCCGTGCAGCACGAACTCCTCCGCCGCCCCGGCCGGCAGCGACCGCCCCAGCTCCAGGGCCTCGTCCACCAGCGGCCCGGCACCCGCCGAGTCCCCGGCGGCCCGGAGCCGCTCGGCGTCCGCCGCGACCCGCTCCGCCACCGTCGCGAACGGATGCCCCGCCGGCGGCGCCACCCACAGCCGGCGCACCGTGCCGGCCGCCTCCAGCAGCGCCTTGGCCTCCGGCAGCGACCGCAGCGACACCGATCCCTGCAAGCGTTCCAACAGCAGCGCGCCGCCGGTCTCGTCGGACCGCAGCAGTCGCACCGCGCCCCAGCCGTCCCACACCCGCAGCGCCGCCGCCTCCTGCGCGGCGGCCCGCCCCGGCACCGGGAACTTCAGGGCCGCCGGCGTGCCGTCCTGCTGCCGCACGAACGCCACCAGACTGCTGCTGCCACCCGGCGCGTGCACCCGATCCAGCGTCAACTCCCAGGATTCCAACCGCTGTTGGACCAGTTCCGGCAGTGCCGCCAGCCAGGCCCGGACGGGGCCCGTCGGATCGCCGCCGAGCGCCCTCACCAATCGTTGCGGCGGTTCGATGGGTGCCGTTGCCATGCCTGAGCTGTCCTTATCGTGGGGGAGTTGCCGCGGTCGCGGCCGGTCGTTCAGAGCTCGCCTGCGTCGGGGCCCGCGGCACCCGACGGGGTGGGCGCCGCGGCCCGCTCCACGAGCCCAGGGAAGGCTACGCCGCTGCCCCGCCAGCGCACCGCGCGCACCGCCGCCTCCCGCAGCGCCGCCGCGGCCTCCTTGCGGTGCGCCCCGCCGGCGGCCCGGACCAGGTCCGCGTAGACGGCCGACACCCGGTCCTCCAGCTCCGCGGCCAGCCGCGCCGCGGCGGGGGCGTCCGGCACCGGGAACGGCAGCTCGTAGGCGGCGGCCGCGGCCTGCGGTGCGCCGCCGAGGTCCCGCACGGTGCGGCGCAGCGCGTCCCGCCGGGCCCGGTGCGCGTCGTACGCGCCCTGCGCCTCCGCGCGGCGGCCGGCCCCGATCCGCCCGCCGACCACGCCGTACCCGTACACCGCGGCGTGCTCGGCCGCCAGCGCGGCCTGCGTCGCGGTCAGTTCGTCCCGGTCGCGATCCCCGTCGCGCTGCGTGCGTGTCCTCGTCATGGCCCGTTCTTTCTCTCTGGTGCGGGGGTGCGTCGCGGTCGGCTCCGCGCCCTACGGTGCGGGCTGCTGCCGCCGCGCGGCGGTGGTCGGGTGGCCCGAACGGCCCAGGAGGGTGCGCCTCCCGCGCGGCGCCGGTCCCGGCGGCTCCCGCCTCACTCCGCCTCGGTCAGGAGGTACGCATGGGCCGCCCCGGCGGCCGCGACCGAGGCGAGCAGCCGGGCGAGTTCGGGCGGCGCGGTCACCAGCGCCGCGGTGCGGGAATCCGCGAGCGTGCGTTCCGCGTCGGCCAGCGCCGCGCGGGCGCTCCGCTCGTCGGCCGGCACGCCGGGCGCGCTGCCGGAGGCGGCGGACGCGGCGGACGCGGAGGGGGCCGCGGACGGCGCACCGGAGGTGAACGCCTCGATGTGGTGGGCGACTTCGTCCCGGAGCACCCGCAGCCGCGCCCCCAGCCCGGGATGCGCCGCGAGCGTCGCGTCGTACCGCGCGAGCAGTGCCCTGCTGTCCCGGGCGGCGCGCGTCCGCACCCGCTCCGCGGCGGCCGAACGCTCGGCCGCCCCCGGGTCGGGCCGGGCCTCCTCGGCGCACCCGGAGAGCAGCGCCGCACCTCCCAGGGCGGCGCCGGCCAGCAGGGTCGTTCTGCGTGTGAGCGCCACTTTCGGCACGTTGCACTTCCCGGGGTCTTCCGTAGTGATCACCGCAGGCGAGGGTATCCGTGACCACCCACCGAATCGTCAGTACCCCGCCGGAACCGATAGGCTTTGACCCGACACGCGACCTAACCACAACAGCACACGCGGCCGAGGAGTCACCCGGATGAGCACCACCCAGAGCGAGAGGCTGCGCGGACTGCTTGAACCGCTCGTCGCCGCGCGAGACCTGGATCTGGAAGAGATCGAGGTGACACCGGCCGGCAAGAGCCGAGTGCTGAGGATCGTGGTCGATTCCGACGAGGGCGTCCAGCTGGACGAATGCGCCGAGCTGAGTCGCGAGGCGTCCAAGATCCTGGACGACACCGACGCGATGGGCGGCGCCCCGTACACCCTCGAAGTGACCTCGCCGGGCGCCGACCGGCCGCTGACCTCGCCGCGGCACTACCGCCGCGCCGTCGGCCGCCTGATCAAGGCCCGCCTCCACGAGGGCGGCGACCTGGTCGCACGGATCATCGCCATGGACGACAGCGGACTGGACCTCGAGGTGCCGGGCGTCAAGGGCCGCAAGCCGACCGCCCGCCGGGTCGAGTTCGCGGAGATCGCCAAGGCGCGGGTCGAGCTGGAGTTCAACCCCAGGCCCGCGCGGCCCGCCCAGCGCGAGCAGATCGACAACGACGCGAACGACGCGAGCGACGCGAACGACGAAAACGACGAGAACAAGGAGGAGGCGTAGCCGTGGACATCGACATGAGTGCCCTGCGGGGTCTGGTGCGGGAGAAGGAGATCTCGTTCGACCTGCTGGTCGAGGCGATCGAGTCGGCCCTCCTCATCGCGTACCACCGCACCGAGGGCAGCCGCCGCCGGGCGCGCGTGGAGCTGAACCGCAACACCGGCCACGTGACGGTGTGGGCGAAGGAGGACCCGGAGGACCTGGAGGAGGGTGCCGAGCCGCGCGAGTTCGACGACACCCCGTCCGGCTTCGGGCGGATCGCGGCGACCACCGCCAAGCAGGTCATCCTGCAGCGGCTGCGGGACGCCGAGGAGGAGATCACGTTCGGCGAGTACGCCGGGCGGGAGGGCGATGTCGTCACCGGCGTCGTCCAGCAGGGCAAGGACCCCAAGAACGTCCTGGTCGACATCGGCAAGCTGGAGGCCATCCTGCCGGTGCAGGAGCAGGTCCCGGGCGAGGAGTACACGCACGGCACGCGGCTGCGGTCGTACGTCGTGCGCGTCGTCAAGGGCGTCCGTGGCCCCTCGGTCACCCTGTCGCGCACCCACCCCAATCTGGTGAAGAAGCTGTTCGCCATGGAGGTGCCGGAGATCGCCGACGGGTCGGTGGAGATCTCCGCCATCGCGCGGGAGGCCGGCCACCGGACGAAGATCGCGGTGCGCTCGACGCGCTCCGGGCTGAACGCCAAGGGCGCGTGCATCGGCCCGATGGGCGGCCGGGTGCGGGCCGTGATGGCCGAGCTCAACGGCGAGAAGATCGACATCGTCGACTGGTCGGACGACCCGGCCGAGCTGGTGGCGCACGCGCTGTCGCCGGCCCGGGTCAGCAAGGTCGAGGTCGTGGACATGGCGGCCCGCTCCGCGCGGGTGACGGTCCCCGACTACCAGTTGTCGCTGGCCATCGGCAAGGAAGGGCAGAACGCCCGGCTCGCGGCGCGGCTCACGGGCTGGCGGATCGACATCCGTCCGGACACCGAGCACGCGCCGGCGCAGGGCTGAGCCACCGGCACGACGGGCCGCGGCGGACGAAAAGAAGTGGTGCCGCGGCGGCCCGCGCGGAATTCTTGAGCAGCGGATCCGGCTTTACCCCATCGGGGTGGAGCGGCCGCGGGGAGGTAGACTTAAGCAGTGTCTGGTCGGACGCATGCCCGCGCATGCCCTGAGCGCACGTGTCTGGGGTGCCGGGAGCGAGCGGCCAAGGGCGATTTGCTGCGCATCGTGGAGATCGAGGGCGAGTGTGTCCCCGATCCTCGCGGTACGCTGCCCGGCCGGGGTGCTTATGTGCACCGGACACTGGTCTGCCTTGACCTGGCGGTTCGCCGCCGGGCGTTCCCCCGGGCCTACCGGGGACGCGGCCCGTTCGACACGGCGGAGTTGCGCCGGTTCATCGAAGGGGGCGCGGGTTGAGCAGCCGCCATGGCAATAACGCACAGCAAGACACGCACAGCGCACGGAAAACCGTGCGGTCAGGTACCTCGCGAGTCGGAAGTAGGTCGAGATTGCGATGAGCACTCGATGAGTACGCGATGAGTACGCCCATGAAGTAGCGACGGTCCGGTGGACACCCGGACCTAGAAGGAGCGAAGTGGCTAAGGTCCGGGTTTACGAACTCGCCAAGGAGTTCGGTGTTGAGAGCAAGGTCGTCATGGCCAAGCTCCAAGAACTTGGTGAATTCGTCCGTTCGGCGTCCTCGACGATCGAGGCGCCGGTTGTTCGCAAGTTGACCGACGCTTTCCAGGCGGGCAGCGGCGGCGGCCGTTCCGCCGGCAAGCCCGCGGCGCCGCGCAAGTCGGCCCCCGCGAAGCCGTCCGCGCCCACTCCGGCGCAGGCGGCGCGTCCGGCTGCCCCGAAGCCGGGCGCCCCCAAGCCGGGCCCCGCGGCCCCGGCTGCCCCCGAGGCCCCGGCTGCTCCGGCAGCCCCGGAGGCCCCGGTGACCCCCGTGGCTCCCAAGCCTGCCGCCGGCCCCACCCCGGGTCCGCGGCCTGCCCCGGCCCGTCCGGCGGCACCCAAGCCCGCCCCGGCCGCGCCCGCGCAGCCGGAGTTCCAGGCCCCGCCGTCGCCGGCCCCCGCAGCCCAGGGCCCCCGCCCGGGTGCTGCCCCGGGCCCGCGTCCCGGCGGCCGTCCCGCGCCCGGCCAGGGCCAGTCGCGCGGCAACGCCCCGCGTTCCGGTGGCCAGTCGGCGCGTCCCGGTGGGCCCCGTCCGGCCGGTCCGCGCCCGGGCAACAACCCCTTCACCTCCGGTGGCTCCACGGGCATGGCCCGTCCGCAGGCCCCGCGGCCCGGTGGCGCCCCGCGTCCCGGCCAGCCCGGTCCCCGTCCGCAGGGCGGCGGCCAGGGTGGTCCGCGTCCGCAGGGCGGCGGCCAGGGCGGCGCGCGTCCGACCCCCGGTGCCATGCCGCGTCCGCAGGGTGCGGCGCCCGGTGGTGCCCCGCGTCCCGGCGGCGGTAACCGCCCGAACCCGGGCATGATGCCGCAGCGTCCGGCTGCCGGCCCGCGTCCGGGCCCCGGCGGCGGTGGTCGTCCGGGCGGCGCCGGTCGTCCCGGCGGCGGCGGTGGTCGTCCCGGTGGCGGCGGCGGCTTCGCCGGTCGTCCCGGTGGCGGCGGCGGTGGCGGTCGTCCGGGTGGCGGCGGCGGTTTCGCCGGTCGTCCCGGTGGCGGCGGTCCCGGTGGCGGCGGCGGTGGCGGCGGCTTCGGCGGTCGTCCCGGCTTCGGCGGTCGTCCGGGTGGTCCCGGTGGCCGTGGTGGCACGCAGGGTGCGTTCGGCCGTCCCGGCGGTCCGGCGCGTCGTGGCCGCAAGTCGAAGCGGCAGCGCCGCCAGGAGTACGAGGCCATGCAGGCCCCGTCCGTGGGCGGCATCATGCTGCCGCGCGGCAACGGCCAGACCGTTCGCCTCTCGCGCGGTGCCTCGCTGACGGACTTCGCGGAGAAGATCAACGCCAACCCGGCGTCGCTGGTCCAGGTCATGCTGAACCTGGGCGAGATGGTCACCGCGACCCAGTCCGTCTCCGACGAGACGCTGCAGCTCCTCGCCGACGAGATGAACTACAACGTCGAGATCGTCAGCCCGGAGGAGGAGGACCGCGAGCTGCTCGAGTCCTTCGACATCGAGTTCGGCGAGAACGAGGGCGGCGAGGAGATGCTCGCCTCGCGTCCGCCGGTGGTGACCGTCATGGGTCACGTCGACCACGGTAAGACCCGCCTGCTGGACGCGATCCGCAAGACCAACGTGGTCGCGGGCGAGGCCGGTGGCATCACCCAGCACATCGGTGCCTACCAGGTCACGACCGAGGTCAACGACGAAGAGCGTCGCATCACCTTCATCGACACCCCGGGTCACGAGGCGTTCACCGCCATGCGTGCCCGCGGTGCGAAGTCGACCGACATCGCGATCCTCGTGGTGGCGGCCAACGACGGTGTCATGCCGCAGACGATCGAGGCCCTGAACCACGCCAAGGCGGCCGACGTGCCGATCGTGGTCGCGGTCAACAAGATCGACGTCGAGGGCGCCGACCCGACCAAGGTGCGCGGTCAGCTGACCGAGTTCGGCCTGGTGGCCGAGGAGTACGGCGGCGACACCATGTTCGTCGACATCTCCGCCCGCCAGGGCACCAACATCGAGCAGCTGCTCGAGGCCGTCGTCCTCACCGCGGACGCCGCCCTCGACCTGCGGGCCAACCCCGACCAGGACGCCCAGGGCATCGCGATCGAGGCCCACCTCGACCGCGGCCGCGGCGCCGTGGCGACCGTCCTGGTCCAGCGCGGTACCCTCCGCGTCGGCGAGACGATGGTCGTGGGCGACGCCTACGGCCGGGTCCGCGCGATGCTCGACGACAAGGGCAACCACGTCGAGGAAGCGGGTCCGTCGACCCCCGTCCTGGTCCTGGGTCTGACCAACGTCCCGGGCGCCGGCGACAACTTCCTGGTCGTCGACGAGGACCGCACGGCGCGCCAGATCGCCGAGAAGCGTGCGGCGCGCGAGCGCAACGCCGCGTTCGCCAAGCGCACCCGCCGGGTGTCCCTCGAGGACCTCGACAAGGTGCTCAAGGCGGGCGAGGTCCAGCAGCTCAACCTCATCATCAAGGGCGACGCGTCCGGTTCGGTCGAGGCCCTGGAGTCCTCGCTGCTCCAGCTCGACGTCGGCGAAGAGGTCGACATCCGGGTGCTGCACCGCGGCGTCGGTGCGGTCACGGAGTCCGACATCAACCTGGCGTCCGGCTCCGACGCGATCGTCATCGGCTTCAACGTGCGGGCCGAAGGCCGCGCCACGCAGATGGCCGAGCGCGAGGGCGTCGACGTCCGGTACTACTCGGTCATCTACCAGGCGATCGAGGAGATCGAGGCGGCCCTCAAGGGCATGCTCAAGCCGGAGTACGAAGAGGTCGAGCTCGGTACGGCGGAGATCCGCGAGGTCTTCAAGTCGTCCAAGCTGGGCAACATCGCGGGTGTGCTCATCCGCTCCGGCGAGGTCAAGCGGAACACCAAGGCGCGCCTCATCCGCGACGGCAAGGTGGTCGCGGAGAACCTCAACATCGACGGTCTGCGCCGCTTCAAGGACGACGTCACCGAGATCCGCGAAGGCTTCGAGGGCGGTATCAACCTCGGCAACTTCAACGACATCAAGGTCGACGACGTCATCGCGACGTACGAGATGCGGGAGAAGCCGCGCGGCTGATCTTGCAGTAGTCCGCCCGGTGTGCGGTCCACCAGGAACGGTGGCCGGGCGGCGGGCGGGCCGGGGCCGGTCGGCGGGAATTTCCGTCGATCGGCCCCGGTCGTTCCGTGTACGGTTCGAAATGACGCCTCCGGCCGACGCCGGGAGGCACCCCGAAGGCCCCACGGGTGGCTTGACCCGTCTTGCATGTACGTAGGGACGTTGTCCTTCGACCTGCTTCTCGGCGACGTACGGTCGCTGAAGGAGAAGCGCTCCGTCGTCCGCCCGATCGTCGCCGAGCTGCACCGCAAGTACGCGGTGAGCGTCGCGGAGGTGGGAGACCAGGACCTGTACCGCAGGGCCCGTATCGGCCTGGCGGTGGTGTCCGGGGACGCCGGACATCTGACGGACGTCATGGACCGCTGCGAGCGCCTGGTCGCCGCACGGCCCGAAGTGGAGCTGCTGTCCGTACGCCGGCGGCTGCACGGCGACGACGAGTGACCCGGGCGACCGGGCGGGTCGACGCCGGTGGAAGCACAATTGTGGAAAAGAAGAAGGAGACGGACCAGTGGCCGACAATGCGCGGGCGAAGAAGCTGGCGGACCTCATCCGGGAGGTGGTCGCCCAGAAGTTGCAGCGCGGCGTCAAGGACCCGCGGCTCGGCACGCACGTGACCATCACCGACACCCGGGTCACCGGTGACCTGCGGGAGGCGACGGTCTTCTACACGGTCTACGGAGACGACGAGGACCGGGCCAGTGCCGCCGCCGGGCTGGAGAGCGCCAAGGGCGTGCTCCGCTCCGCGGTCGGTGCGGCAGCCGGCACCAAGTTCACGCCGACCCTGACGTTCGTCGCGGACGCCCTGCCGGAGAACGCCCAGACGATCGAGGACCTGCTCGACCGGGCCCGGGCCTCGGACGCCAAGGTGCGCGAGGTCTCCTCGGGTGCCAAGTACGCCGGTGAAGCGGACCCGTACCGCAAGCCGGGTGCCGACGAGGACGACGAGGACGCAGCGGCAGAATGAAGCGGCAGAGCACCAAGCCGGGCGGTCTTGTCATCGTCGACAAGCCGTCCGGCTTCACTTCGCACGACGTCGTGGCGAAGATGCGCGGGATGGCCCGTACCCGCCGGGTCGGGCACGCCGGCACCCTCGACCCGATGGCGACCGGTGTCCTGGTCCTCGGCCTGGAGCGGGCCACCAAGCTGCTGGGGCACCTCGCGCTGACGGAGAAGGAATACGTCGGGACGATCCGGCTGGGTCAGACCACGATCACCGACGACGCCGAGGGCGAGATCACCGCGTCCAAGGCGGCGCACGGCCTGGCGCGCGAGGACATCGACGCCGGGGTCGCCGAGCTCACCGGCGCGATCATGCAGGTGCCGTCCAAGGTCAGCGCCATCAAGATCGACGGCAAGCGCTCCTACAAGCGGGTCCGGGACGGCGAGGACGTGGAGATCCCGGCCCGACCGGTCACCATCTCCTCGTTCGTGGTGCACTCCGTGCACGAGTCCGAGGCCGCCGACGGCACCCCAGTGACCGACGTGCTGATCTCCGTCGTCTGCTCCTCCGGCACCTACATCCGCGCCCTCGCCCGCGACCTGGGCGCCGGGCTCGGCGTGGGCGGCCATCTGACGGCGCTCCGCCGCACCCGGGTCGGCCCGTACAAGCTCGACCGGGCGCGGACGCTGGAGCAGCTCCAGGCGGCGGTGGACGACCCCGAGGGCGACGGTCTGCCGGTCATGCCCCTCGGGGACGCCGCGGCCGCCGCGTTCACCCGCTGGGACGTCTCCGAGGCGCAGTCCCGGCTGCTGCTGAACGGTGCGCGGGTCCCGATGCCGCTCTTCGAGGGCGACGGCCCGGTGGCGGCCTTCGGGCCGGACGGGACGTTCCTGGCGCTGGTGGAGAACCAGGGCGGGCGGGCCAAGAGCCTGGCGGTCTTCGCCTAGGGCGCTTCTGACGGAGATCCGCGACGCCACGGAGATCCGTCAGAAGCGCCCCAGGTCGGGTCCGCGCCGTCCCGTCGTCCGTCCGGAGGGCGGGACGGGCGGCGGACCCGGCCCGGCCGCCGTGTGCTTCGGGGGAGTGGTGGAACGCGGGCCGTGCGGATGGGCGCGGAGCGTTCGGCCCGCGCTCCACCGTCCCCCTCGGTGAGACTCTGTCCAGCGCGTTCTCATGATTCACCCCGCCGAGCAGGCGCTCGGAGTGAATCACGGCGCGGAAGGGGGCGCGTTCGCCGTGCGCCCTGTCGCGAAGATCACTGTCTGTCTACCGTCGTCGCCCATGAGCACGCACGGTAACGGGTGGGGAGGTTCGCGGATGGTGGTGCTGGACGCCGACACAGAGGCGTACGGGGACGTGTACGGGGGGCTCGACGGGGGCGCGTACGGAAGCGCGGGCGGGTGGCCCCGCGCAGCTGCGCAGGGTGTGGCCGGTCCGGCCGGCGGCGACCGCGTGGAGGAGCAACTTCCCGTCGAGTGGCGGGAGTTGGTGGGGGCCGCGACCGAGGGCGGGGCGGCCGGTGGCTCGGCGGCCGGCCGGCTGAGCGGGGTCCTGCTGGGGGTGCCGGACGCCACGCCGTATCTGGGCGTGCTGCGGCTGCTCGCCGACCGGATCACCGAGCGGGCGGCGGTGGCGGGCGGCTTCGCGGGCACCGGGCTGGAGGTCTTCGGGCCGGTGTTCTGGCGGTGCCTGGCGCTGGCCGCGGCGGACCGGCTGGAACTGCTGCGCCGACTGCTGCCGGCCGACGGGCCGCGTCCGGCCGCGCGGGGCGGGCGGTTGTCGCGGTCCTTCGCCCGGCCGCCGCGGGTCCGGGTGCACGCCGCCGACGCGGGGGCGGACGGGCGCGCGGACGACAGATGGGTGGACGCCCGGCCAGGGGGCGACGGCGATTCCGCGGGGCCGCCCCAAGGAGGCGCAGAAGCGTTCCGCCCGGACGCCGCGGAGCTCCGCCCCGGGCGGTTCCTGGACCTGGTGGCGGAGCTGCTCAAGGCCGACCCCGAGCGGATCCAGCCGCTGCTGTGCGGCTGGTTCGAGGACACCCGCCCGCTCCGGACGGCACCCGCCGCACCCCATGTGATCACCGTCGCGGACGCCGCGCAGGCCCTGCTGCACACCCATCGCGCCCGGGCGCTGGACGCTCTCGTCGAGACGCTCGCCCGGGTCGCCCACCCCCGGGCCGCGGAGCTGCTGGACGCGCTCGCCGAGGACGAGCCGGCGGCGCTGCGACGGGCCGGGGCGGGCCGGGGGAGCGGTGCTCGGGGGCCGATGCCGGGCCCGCAGACCGCCGCGGCGGAAACCGGCCGATGGCCGGACGGCCCCGCGGCGTGGCCGATGCAACAGCGGCCAGGCCACCCTTCGCGCGAACCCGCGCTCCCGGCATGGCAGTCTTAGACCTGCGTCATGCCGAAATGGCGCAGTGGACGGACAAGAGTTCGGGCGAGGAGCGGGCACAGTGCAGCGCTGGCGTGGCTTGGAGGACATCCCCGAGGGTTGGGGACGCAGCGTCGTCACCATCGGCTCGTACGACGGAGTGCACCGCGGCCACCAACTGATCATCGGGCGGGCGGTGGCCCGTGCCCGTGAGCTGGGGATCCCCGCCGTGGTCGTCACCTTCGACCCGCACCCGAGCGAGGTGGTCCGCCCCGGCACCCATCCGCCGCTGCTGGCGCCGCACCACCGGCGGGCCGAGCTGATGGCCGACCTGGGCGTGGACGCGGTGTTGGTGCTCCCGTTCACCAAGGAGTTCTCCCAACTGGCGCCCGCCGACTTCGTGGTGAAGGTGCTGGTCGACAAGTTGCACGCGCAGGTCGTCGTCGAGGGCCCGAACTTCCGCTTCGGCCACAAGGCCAAGGGCACCGTCGAGTCCCTCGCCGAGCTGGGCCGGACCTACGACTACACGGTGGAGGTCATCGACCTCTTCGAGCGCGGCACCGCGGGCGGCGGCGAGCCGTTCTCGTCCACGCTGGTCCGCCGGTTGGTCGCCGAGGGCGACGTGGCGGGCGCGCGGGAGGTCCTGGGCCGGCCGCACCGGGTCGAGGGCGTGGTCGTCCGCGGGGCGCAGCGCGGACGCGAACTGGGCTTCCCCACCGCCAATGTGGAGACCCTGCCGCACACCGCCATCCCGGCCGACGGGGTCTACGCGGGGCTGCTGCACGTCGAGGGCGAGGCGATGCCGGCGGCCGTCTCGGTCGGCACCAACCCGCAGTTCGACGGCAAGGTGCGCACGGTGGAGGCGTACGCCATCGACCGGGTCGGGCTCGACCTGTACGGGCTGCACGTCGCCGTGGACTTCCTCTCCTACATCCGGGGCCAGGAGAAGTTCGACACCCTCGATGCGCTGCTGGAGCGGATGGCGGTCGACGTGAAGCAGGCCCGCGGGCTGATCGCCGATTCCGGACTGGTCTGACGCACCGGGCGCCCGCACGCGGCGCACGAAGGGGCGGGGCCCGGCAGTCGACTGCCGGGCCCCGCCCCTTCGTTCAGGCCGCGCTCACTGCGGCGGCTGCTGTGTCCAGCCGCCCTGCTCCGGCAACGGCGCGTCCGGGGCAGGCTGTTGCTGCCAGCCGGCCGGCGGCTGCGCGGGGGGCTGCTGCTGCCAGCCGCCCTGCTGCGGCGGGTAGCCGGCCGGCGGCTGGCCCTGCTGCGGGACCTGCTGCTGCGCCTGCTGGGCGTACTGCTGCTGGGCGTACGGGTCCTGCTGCTGCGCGTACGGGTCCTGCTGCTGGGCCTGTTGGGCGTACGGGTCGCCGCCCATCTGCTGCTGGCCCATCTGCGCCTGGGCGTACATCCCCTGCGCCTGCTGCTGGCGCGCGAAGTCCTCGGCGACCAGGGCGGAGAGGTTGAAGTACGCCTCGCGGGTCTTCGGCCGCATCATGTCGAGGTCCACCTCGGCGCCGGCCGCGAGGTGTTCGTCGAAGGGCACCACGACGACGCCGCGGCAGCGGGTCTCGAAGTGCGACACGATGTCCTCGATCTTGATCATCTTGCCGGTCTCGCGGACCCCGGAGATGACCGTGATGCCGCGCTGGACCAGGTCGGCGTAGCCGTGCGCGGAGAGCCAGTCCAGGGTGGTGCTGGCGCTGCTCGCACCGTCCACGGACGGGGTCGAGATGATGATCAACTGGTCGGCGAGGTCGAGGACGCCGCGCATCGCGCTGTAGAGCAGACCGGTGCCCGAGTCGGTGAGGATGACCGGGTACTGCTTGCCCAGGATGTCGATCGCGCGCCGGTAGTCCTCGTCGTTGAACGTCGTGGAGACGGCCGGGTCGACGTCGTTGGCGAGGATCTCCAGGCCCGAGGGGGCCTGCGAGGTGAACCGGCGGATGTCCATGTAGCTGTGCAGGTGCGGGATGGCCTGCACCAGGTCGCGGATGGTGGCCCCGGTCTCGCGGCGGACCCGTCGGCCGAGCGTTCCGGCGTCCGGGTTGGCGTCGATCGCCAGGATCTTGTCCTGCCGCTCGGAGGCCAGGGTGGCGCCCAGCGCGGTGGTCGTCGTGGTCTTGCCGACGCCGCCCTTGAGGCTGATCACCGCGATCCGGTAGCAGGAGAGCACCGGCGTACGGATCAGCTCCAGCTTGCGCTGGCGCTCCTCCATCTCCTTCTTCGCGCCCAACTTGAACTTGGACGGCTGGGCGTTGGCACCCGGCTTGCGCTTCTTGGGCTGGTTGCGCAGCAGGCGGTCGGAGGTCAGCTCGACCGCGGCGCTGTAGCCCAGCGGCGCACCCGGGGTGGCCCGCTGCGGCTGCTGCTGGCCCGGCTGGGAGTACTGGGCGTAGTTGGCCGCCGCGTTGGGGTCGCCGAACTGCTGGCCGGGGGGCTGCTGTTGCTGCCCCGGCTGACCCTGTTGCCCCGGCTGACCCTGTTGGGGGTAGCCGGGCTGGGCCTGCTGCTGCGGCTGCTGCTGGGCCTGCTGCGGGTAGCCCTGCTGCGGATAGCCGTAAGCGGGCTGCTGCGGCTGGGCGTTGGGCTGCGGCTGGGCCTGCTGCGGCTGCTGGGGCTGCTGCTGGACCTGCTGGGGGTAGCCGTAAGCGGGCTGCGGATAACCGTAGCCGCCCTGCTGCTGCGGATAGCCGGCCTGCTGCGGCTGCTGCGGATAGCCCTGCTGCTGAGGCGGCTGGGCCTGCTGCGGCTGGGCCTGCGGCTGTGGCTGCTGCTGGGGATGCGGCTGCTGGGGCGCGACCGGCGGCTGCTGACCGGCCTGCGCCTGCGCCATGCGCGGGTCGGCGGGCTGGAACTCCGGCGGCAGCGGCGGCAGTCCGCCCTGCGCCGGGGCGCCCTGGCCGGGCACGCCCTGCTGCTGCCCGTCCGCACCGGCCCACGGCGCGCCCTGCGCGGGAACGCCCTGCGGCGCCCCCTGCTGCGGCGGCATGGCCTGCGGGGCCTGTGCGGCCTGCGGGGCGACGCCCTGCTGCGGCACACCCGCGACGGGGACCTGCTGCTGCGGAGGCTGCTGCTGGGCCGGCGGCTGTCCCTGGACGGGCTGTGCGACCGGCTGGGCGGCCGCTGCGGCGGCTGCCGCGGTCACGGCGGAGGCATCCGGCCCGGGAGCCGGTACGGGCTGTCCCTCGGGCGCCGGGGCGGGCTCCACGGGGGCGGCCGGCGCGGCCTCCGGCTGCGGCTGCGGTGCCGCGGCGGCCTGCGTCTCAGGTGTCGCCGGTGCGTCGTCCTCGTCGTCGTCCCAGAGGGAGGCCGAGGGGTCCGGTCCGGTGCCGGAACGGACGTTGGCGTCGTCGTCAGCCGCGGCGGGGCCGGCCGCGGCGGGAGCCGACGGACCGTCGGACGCGGCGGCCGGGGCGTCGGCGCCCGCGTCCTGCGGACGCAGCGTCGGGAAGCCGGGAGGCGCGGTCGGATCGGGCGCGGACTGCTGCGGCACGCCGGGGACCGGGGCGCCCTGGGCGGGCGGCCCGGACAGCGGCTGGCCGGTCGGCGGCGGGGTCGTGTCCTGCACCCCGGCGGGCGGCGTCGCAGGGGAGACCGCGATGCCCGCACCACCACTGGTGTCGTTGCTGCCGTACCAGGCCGGAGCCGCGAAATCGATCTTGAACTCGCCGGTCAGGTCGAACTCGGACTGGTCGTCGTCAGGATCGTTCCCGTCCGGGCGGAAAGCCTCCTGGTCTCTCACTGTGCCTCCTGGTCTACTGCAACGCACCTGAACGGCAGGACCGGATACAGGCGGATCGATCGGATGTATCGGAAGTCGGAGCACGCCACCCGGGGTTGCGCCACCACTGCTAAGTCTCCATCCCCGTATCGACTGCCGTCGTGCACTGCCGATGTGATGTGCTTCTGCGGCTCTCCCCACAGCCTAGTCAACAGTCGGCCGATAACGGCAGTCGATGCCATGTCGTCTTCAAGCCCGCTCGGCACGCCTACGGGCGCATCCGTGGATGCGCCCGTAGCTCGTGCCCGGCGGCCGGTGGTGCAACGGGCGCACGCGGCGCCCGGGACAACCGGCCGGTGGGAGCGGTCAGTCCATGCGGCGCGGGCCGCCCAGCAGGTTGGTCTCCGCCTCGGTCGGCTGGGTCATGACGAACTGGTGGTCGCCGTCCCGACGGCACCACAGCATGGCGTTGTCGCTCAGCGTCGGCAGCACCGCGCCGACGTTCTCCGGCAGCCGCATGATCCGCGTCACAACCTCCGCCTCTTCGGGCGAGAGTCGCTGCAGACCGACCAGGTCCGCCCGGCCGAGCATCTGCGGCGAGCGCGGGCCGAGGAACGGCAGCACCGTCAGCACGGTCTGCCAGGGGCTCGGCGCGAGCTGGTTGCGCGGCGGGCGCGCGCCCATGTCGCGGACGACCAGAACGGGGCTGGAAACCGACGGTCCCTGCGGTGCGATCTGACGCACGTCGAAGACCGAGACGCACTGCTGACCGCCGCCGGCGGCCTGCGCCATCTGGCCCCAGGCCGGCGGCCGGGCGGTCTCCACCGCGACCCGGGCGCCGGTGGCGACCGTGCGCAGCGCCAGCACCTGAGCCATCCACATGCTGCCGACCAGCACGATCTCCATCGGCGCCGGACGCACCAGGCTCAGCACGGCGGGCTGGTTCTGCGGGTCGATGCCGATGATGACGCCGTCGTCGCCGACCGGCAGGGTCAGTGCCGCGAGCGACTCGGCGGTCAGCACGTGCGGGTTGCGCCGCGGGCCGCGCAGACCGTAGCCGGGACGCGGCTTCGGCCCGGTGGGCCCGGACTGGTCCTCGTCCGGACGCGGCTGGTGCGAGGGGCGCCGCGCGCCGTCGGCGGGACCGCCGGTCGGAGGGTTGCGCCAGCCGCTGCCGCTGACGTTGACACGGGGCTGATACGTGGGAGTGCCCATCAGCGGGTACCTCCGAGGGGAAGCGTGGCCAGCAGGCCGGGAAGCTGCTCGCGGTCGAGGCGGACCAGCCCGACCTTGACCGAGCCGGAACGGCGCTCCAACTCGTCCTGCGCGGCGGAGAGTTCGTTGTCACTGCGGGTCGACAGCCGGATGTAGCCGGAGATGGCCGGCAGGCGGCCGGCGCCGTGCGTCGCGGTCAGCGCGAAGGTGCTGGCCATCGCCCGGGTGCTGGTCAGCAGCTGGGTGATGGCGGCCAACGGGGCGCCGCCCCGGCCGAGTTGGGGCCACCGGCCGATCCAGTACGTGGTGTGCCAGCGGTCGTCGCAGCGCATCGCGCGGGTGGTCTCCTGGGTGCGGCGGGCGGCCCGGCCGTCCCGGCCCATCGCGCCGTTCGCGGCCCGCGGGCTGACGCACACCGCGGTGCCGACCGCGGCCACCACCTCGCGCTCGTCGAGCACCTTGGCGCGCACGCCGAGCGAGGTGAGACGGCTGACGAGCTGGTCGGCGGCGCGCAGCAGGGAGCGCTGGGCGCCGTCCATGCCGCCGCCGCGGGCCTCGATCGCCTCTGCGCACAGCTCCGGGTCCAGCTTCAGTGCGATCCAGGTCAGCTGCACCGCCGGGGTCTGCGACTGGGCCTGCAGCGGCGCGTAGGAGCGGGCCGCGACCGCCTGCTCGGGCAGGTGCGGCGCCGGGGCGGGCTGGGTGTACTGGACGAACTGCACCGACTCCAGGTGGATGTCCTCGACGTCCAGCGCGGTGTGCAGCACCTCCAGCGGGACCATGTGGCTGCCGCGCTGCGGCCGCAGCGGTTCGTCGCGGGCGTCGACCTGGACGATCGCGGTGAGGAACGTGCCGTCGCCGACGAAGCCGACGTTCCGCTGCTCGTTGTCGGTGTACTCGTAGGTGCGCAGCGCCGGTTCGCACTCCACCAGCGGGGCGAAGGCGGGGTCGACGCCCTGGGTGGCGGCGAGGTTGTCGCTGGCGTTCTTGCTGCGGCGGTTCATCGCGCGCACGGTGGTGATCCACTCGGGCAGCGGGATCTTCCGGCGCCGGCCCAGTGCGAAGACGACGAGGACGACCGCCAGCACACCGGCAACGGTCAGCGCCACCGCGTTGTGCATCGACAGGCCCACCAGCACCAGCGCCGCGGCGAGTTCGATGATGGCCAGCTGCTGGACCCGGACGCCGCCGATGGTCCCGGCCTGCTGACGCAGTCGGGGCGACACCGGCCCGGCAGCGGCCCGACCGCCACTTCCTCCATTGCCCGGAGCTGTACCGTTTTGGCCCCCATTTCCCGCGTTCTGCGGTGCAGCGGAAGGCTGTTGCTGCTGTTGCCGCCCATTGCGGCGTCGAGCCCTGGTGGCGCTGGACATCCCCCGGCCTGCTCCTCTACTGGTGGTGTGCCTTAGGCGAATCGGCTGCCGCTTCTCGGACTGGTGCGTTGGAAGGTGGCACCCGTACCGTACGGCTCGATCGATACACGGCATAGTAGAGGGCGCTACGGCGTGAGTGCCGGGGGCGGTCGATGTGGATCCGACAGGCGGGGAGAGAAAGCAACAATGGCATCACGTCGGGACGAGCTGAATGCGTATTCGTTCGCTCGAAAGCGTACGAATGCGGCATTTCTGAAGCCGCTGCCGAACGGCTCGATCGAAAGTGCGCCCAAGCCGCTGAAGGCGGTGTTGCCCAGCGTGGTGATGGGTGTCGTGATGCTCGTGGGATTCGGAGCCTGCGGCATCCTCAAGCCGGTCGCCCCGCAGGGGTGGGACAAGGTGGGGGCAAATGTCCTCGTCGGTGACGAATCCACCACACGCTATGTCGTTCTGCCGAGCAAGGACGCAAACGGCCAAAAGCAGAATCTGCTGCACCCGGTTCTGAATCTCGCCTCGGCCAAGCTTCTTCTCGACCCGAAGAAGTTCCAGGTCGTCAAGGTCAAGGAATCGGAGCTGGACGGAAAGCTGGCGCACGGCCCGGCCGTCGGCATTCCGTACGCCCCGGACCGGCTGCCCACCGCGAAGACGGTCGACCAGCCGAAGACCTGGGCGGTGTGCGACCGCCCCGGCAGCGGCGAGAACAGCAAGAGCCAGCAGGCCGTCTTCGTCCTCGACGGCAAGGACAAGCTGGACATCGACAACACCAAGAAGGGCAAGCTCGACCTCCACCAGGCCCTGTACGTCGAGGATCCCGACGGCGTGCCGTGGCTGGTGGACAGCAACGGGTTCGCCTTCCAGATGATCGCCGACACGCGGCAGGCGCTGAACGAGGCGAAGGTCGGCCTGAAGCACGCCGACGTCGAGGCCGACCGCACCCTGCGGCGGATCATCTTCGGCTCCCAGGCGGAACCCCAGAAGGTCTCCGCCGACTTCATGAACACGCTGATCAAGAGTCCGTTCCCGATCAGCATGCCGACCGTGGACAACGCGGGTAAGCCGTACCCCTTCGATGACGTCCCGGCCCAGGCGCGCAAGATCGGCTCGATCCTCCAGGACGGCAACGGCCAGAAGTACGTGGTCCAGCTCGACGGCGTCGCGCAGGTCAGCAACTTCGTGGCCAACCTCCTGGAGCAGGGCCCCAACGCGACGGCCGTGAACGGCAGCAGCGGCAAGGCGCTGCAGCCGAACATCGTCGCCACCGGAAGCATTCGCCACCCGAAGCTGGGTACCGACAACCGCCCGTTCGTCTTCGCCGGCAAGATCCCGTTCACGGACCTGGACAACCCGTGGCCCAAGGAGACCGTCACCGCGGCCAACGACTTCGCACACGGATCCCAGACCAGCGGCCTGGGCTCGCCCACGCCGAACGGCGTCTCCTGCAGCGTCTACAAGGGCACCACCAACAAGTTCGCGGGCGTCGATAAGCTCGGCTACCCCAACGGGCTCCCGAACATGGGCACCTGGGTCGGCAAGGACTACCCGGCCAAGATCGCCCCGGGCGCCTCGACCTACGTCACCCCCGGCAGCGGCCTGCTGTACACGCAGGTCGCCAACCCCAAGGCGAACTCCGGCAACCTCTTCCTGGTCACCGACACCGGCCTGCGCTACTCGATCCCGCGGAACAACGACTCCGCCTCCAAGGCCGGCAACGACAAGCAGGAGCAGGACCAGGCGCAGATCCACCTCGGCTACGGCGACGCGCACCCGCCGCTCCTGCTGGAGGCATGGTCCAAGCTGCTCTCCGCGGGGCCGCAGCTGGACGTCGCCAGCGCGAGCAAGCCGCAGGCGTCCTGACGACCGGGGGAGCCGCCGTCAGCGGCTCTCGGGCCGTGTGAGGCCGCGCCGGGCACCCTTCTTCGCAGGGGCGCCGGCGCGGCCTCTCTGTCGCTGCGCCCCGGCAGCCGCCGACACCACCGCGCAGCCGCTCCCGGGCGCCGTCGCCACCCTCCCCGCAGGCCGCCGCATCTCCCCGGAACCTTCACTACCGCTTGTCCGAAACCGCACCATCTGCCCGTTTACATTGAACAGCGGTTTCCCGTCGCGGAGTTGACATTGTTGTGATCCCGTCACAACAGCCGTCCCCCTGTTGGGAACAGGCGTGTGGAGTAGGTAATGTGGCGGGAGGCGTCAGCAGGAGACGCCTACCGCGCCCCGCCTCACCGGCGCCGCGCGGCCGACGTACAAGTCTCATGGGGGACGTTGACCATGGCTGGTCAGTTCACAACCACGCACGAGGAGATGGTCGCGTTCAGCGGCAAGATCGACTCGGTCAACCAGTCGATCAAGGGGGAGATCCAGCGCCTGCAGCAGGTCGTCGACACCATCACCTCCGGCTGGAAGGGCCAGGCGGCCTCTTCGTACCACCAGCTGCAGTCGCAGGTGAACGAGGACGCCAACCGGATCAACCAGCTGCTGGCTGAGATCAAGGAAGCGATCGACCAGACCACGGGCAACTACACGTCCTCGGAAGAGGAGCAGGCTCAGTCGATCTCGCACGTCACCGCCCAGGCTTCCCCGTTCGGATGATGGTGCCGCGCCGCTGACCCGGCGCATGTGCCCCCGCCGTGGCCCGGCAGATCGGTTCCGATTCCGGTCCGCCGCCTCGGCATGTGAATCGACTAGGCAGCATCAACTCCTGAGGAGACCCCATGTCCGGCCAGATTCTGGTCAATTTCCACACGATCAGCCAGGCGAGCTCCGACGTGCGTCAGACCGCCAACAACGTGCGCCAGCAGCTCGACGACCTCGAGGCCGGCGTCAAGCGGATCGCCTCCAGCTGGGAAGGTGCCGCGCAGGAGGGCTACCAGGCCCGCCAGCGTGAGTGGGACCAGCGCGCCCAGCACCTGCAGCAGACGCTCGAGGCCATCGCCAAGGCGCTCGACACGGCCGCTCAGAACTACCAGAGCACCGAGAGCAAGAACGCCAGCATCTGGAGCAGCTGACCTCGCATCCCGCGAGGCCGGATGGCACAGACGGCACACGGCTGAGCAGCCCCTGACGGCTCGCACAGTGTTCATGAGGGCGAGCGCGCACCAGTGCGCTCGCCCTTCTGCCGTCCGATGATGCCTCGGGGATGCCCTGGGGATGTCCCGGGTGATGCCTTCACAAGGCTTCCTCCCGGCGTCACCAATTCCTCACCCGCTCTTCCTCGATTCGACCGCTTCCTCGTCTCCTGTCTTCCTGCAACCCCTCGTCTCGCCCCATCCAACCGCTATGGAGAGCAGAAAACCCGTGGGATCTCGCGCCATTGGTCTACGAACCGGGTATCGCCGCCGCGCGACGGGCGCCCTGGTCACGGCGGCGTGCATCGTCGGCCTGTCGAGTGCCGCCGCCGCACCGGCGGTAGCGGACACGAACACGCCGTTGCAGAGCGGTGAGTGCAAGTTCGGCACCGACGACATCAAGGAGACCCCCTGGTCCCTCCAGCGCCTGCTCACCGATCAGATGTGGGCGAGCGGCAAGGGCGAGAACATCAGGGTCGCCGTCATCGACACCGGCGTGGACGCGGGCAACAAGCAGCTCCAGGACGCCATCGAGGGTCCCGGCAAGTCGTACGTCAAGGACGGCAAGCCCACCCAGGACAAGGTCGGCCACGGCACCAAGGTCGCCGGCATCATCGCGGCCCGCCCCAACACGACGTCCGGCTTCTACGGCCTCGCGCCCAAGGCCAAGGTCGTCCCGTTCCAGCAGACCAGCGACGAGCAGGCCGGCACTGCCGACACCCTCGCCAAGGCCATCGACGATGCGATCACCGCCAAGGTCGACATCATCAACATCTCGCAGGGCACCAACGCCAAGAGGGGCGACCTGGCGCCGCTGGAGCAGGCGGTGAAGAAGGCTCAGCAGGCCGGCATCCTGATCGTCGCCGCGGCCGGCAACAGCGGCGGCAGCGGCGAGGAGCAGAACATCTACCCGGCCGCGTACAGCGAGAACTACGACAACGTGCTGGCCGTCGCCGCCTCGGACCGCAGCAACGAGCGCGCCTCGTTCTCCCAGCCCGGCCGCTTCGTCAACATCGCCGCCCCCGGCGTCGACATGGTCTCCACCGTCCCGCTCGGCGGCAACTGCGTCGACCAGGGCACCAGCTTCGCCGCCCCGTATGCCGCCGGAGCGGCCGCCCTCCTCGTGGCCAAGCACAAGGACGACAAGGTCAAGTGGGGTCCGCGCGAGATCATCTGGCACCTGGAGCAGACCGCGGAACGCGTCCGCCGCGATCGTGACGACAACATCGGTTGGGGTGTCATCGACCCGGTCGCCGCCCTCAAGGACGACACCCGACCGGCCGCCGCGCCCACACCGGACAAGCCCTCCAACGCGGCCGACGGTTCCCAAATCCTGCCGGTCGTCGCCACCCTCGGAGAAACCACCGAGGAACGACGCGCCCGCATCTCCATCTACATCGTCGGCGGCTGCATTCTGGCCGTCGGCGTGGTCGTGGGCTCCTCGATCGCCCTGCGCGACTGGCGCCGCAAGACCGGATTGACATCACACGGGGAGGCCAAGAATGGCTGATCAATATCGGGTGGATCTGAGCGCCCTCGAAGAGACCGTCAGGAAGCTCAACGGCATTCTGAAGGACCTCGGAAACGCCCGCTCGGACACCCAGTACAAGACTTCGCTGTCGCCCAACGCGCTGGGGGCCGATGCGGCGGGGGCCTCTTTCCTCGAGGCGCGCAAGCTGACCAATGCCCACGCGGACATGAAGAACTCGATCGAGTCGATCGTTCAGCATCTCCACGAGGTCATGGACAAGTTCGGTGCCAAGACGAAGAAGGTGCACGGCAACTACCAGAACCAGGAAGCCGATGTCACCGCGAACATGTCCGGTAGCTGACATGGGACCCGGTGTGGGAGAGCCTGAGGTCAGCATGCAGAGCAGTAAAGGGGGAAGCAGATGAGCGGTGGCGCCGATTACGACTACGAGTACATCCCGGCGACGATGTGCTATGCCGCCAAGCACGAAACCAACTTCGCCGAGATGGACATGGACACCATGAAGGCGATGGTGAAGGCGTCCAATCCGTCCGAGGTCCACAATGTGGCGCAGGGCTGGTCGGACGTGCACAAGCAGCTGGTCGGCGGCCAGGGCGGTGGCGTCAAGGGTGCCTTCGACGCCGCGGTGAACGAGGTCCTGCAGAGCTGGCAGGGCGACGCTGCGGACAAGTTCAAGGCCGAAGCCCAGAAGATCAGCAAGAAGATCGCCGACAGTGCGTCGTACGCCGACTACACGTCCCAGGCGATGCGTAACGCCGCGAGCATCCTCGAGCAGCTCAAGCCCGACATCGAGTCGATGGAGAAGCCGAGCGCGGCGAACAAGGCCGTCAACTGGCTTGAGGACGGCGGTAGCCGCGACGACTCCGGCCTGAAGCGCGACCTGGCCAACCCCAACATGAGCACGCAGCAAGCTCTGGACAACAACTCGGGCAACCTGTCCGCGGGTAAAGAGCAGCAGCTGCGCATGGCCGTGAAGATGGAGCAGCTGGGAGCGGCCTATGTGTCGCAGGCTAAGGCTATGGGGACGTGGAGGCAGAGGAGCACTGGCCGAGATGGGCACGAGGATTACCCCGGACCTCCTGGAGGAGACCCGCCGCCGCCCATCCCGATGCCGATGCCCACTGGATCGTCGGGAACCCACCATGTTGGCAACCCGTCGCTGCAGGGGATGGGCACGGGGCCTGGCGGATCGTCCGGTGGAATCAAGTCGCCGCAACTCCAGAGTCCTCACACGCCTGGCATCAGCGGCGGCATCGGAACTCCTGCGCCCGACAAGCTCACCCCCAACGTGCACACCGGCCTTGAGAGCTTCAAGCCTCCGAGCGGCGGCAGTACCGGCATCGGTGGCGGTACGGGCGGGATCGGCGGCGGCCTGCAAGGCGGAGGCGGCATCGGAGGCGGCGTCGGCGGGGGTGCTGGCGGCGGGTCTCTGGGCGGTTCCTCCGGTATCGGTGGAATCGGTGGCTCTACTGGCTTGATCGGCGGCGCCGGTGGCGCCAAGGGCGGCGGTGGAGCTGGTGCCGGCGGCATCAAGGGCGGCGGTGCCTCTGGCGCCGGCGGTGCCGGCGCGGGCGCAGGTGCCCGAACTGGTCGACCCGGCATGCCGGGCATGGGCGGTGCTGCGGGCGCCAAGGGCGCTGGCGCGAAGGGCGCTGGCGGCGGCGCAGGACGCGGTGCTTCTCTGGCCCGTCAGAAGGGCGGCGTGATCGGCGCTGGTGGCGGCAAGGCCGGCGCTGCCGGCCAGGGTGGCTCGGGCCTGCACCGCAGCCGCGGTGGAGCGCAGGCCGGTGCCGCTGGCAGTGGCAGCGGAAGCCGCCGTCCTGCCGGTATGGCAGGGGCGCATGGCGCGCACGGCGCCAAGGGTAAGGACAGCAAGGGCCAGAATGGTGAGCGCCCTGACTACCTGGTGGAGGACGAGGAGACCTGGACGCCGGAGCGTAACGTGGCGCCGAAGGTCATCGAGTAGCAAGCTGCTGTCGGCAATTCGGCAGTAACAAGAGGGGGCCCGATGCGTCAGCTGAGGGCCCCATCCTGTTGAGAGAGGTGTACAGCATGAGCTTCACGCGGACGCTGCGTGCGGTCGGCGGCGCGGTTGTGGCGGGAGCGTTGCTCTTCGGCACCGCGCCGGTTGCATCGGCAGACCAGATCAGAGATGCCCAGTGGCCTCTCCAGGCATTCAAGGCCGATGAGATCTGGAAGATCGCTACGGGAAAGGGAGTGACCGTTGCAGTTATCGATAGCGGAGTTCAGTCCCAACACCCGGATTTGAAGGGCAATGTACTGCCTGGTAAGGACTTTGTCGACGGAGGCGACTCTGCAGAGCCGAAGGGTGATACTCACGGCACGCAGATGGCTGCAGATATCGCTGGACATGGGCACGGCCCGGGTGGCGAGTCGGGCGTAAAGGGTCTTGCGCCGGATGCTAAGATCCTTCCGCTGCGTGAAGACGGCATAAAGTCAAATGGCTTTGGGCCGTCCATTCGCTATGCTGTCGATCACGGCGCCTCGGTTATCAACATCTCGATGGGCACGAGCACGCGGTCCCCTGAGGATGAAAAGGCCATTGCCTACGCTCTCAAGCATGATGTGCTGATCGTTTCGGCTTCTGGAAACAATGGCAAGGGTGCCGAAGATCTCGGGTACCCTGCTAGCTATCCAGGGGTTTTGACGGTTGGTGGAGTCCAGAACACTGGTGAGATCTGGTCCGGTTCCAACTATGGGCCACCGGTGCTGCTGACGGCACCTGCCGTCGGCATCGTTTCTGCGGGAGACAGTGGCACCTCGAAATATCAAAAGGGCACCGGTACATCAGACTCAGCCGCCTTTGTTTCGGCCGCCGCAGCCCTCCTCCGGCAAAAGTTTCCCGACCTGACTGCTGGTCAGATCGTCAACCGGCTGACCAAGACCGCCGGCCTCCCGCCTTCCGCCAAGGGCACCTCGCTCCCGGACGCCCACTACGGCTACGGCTACATCCAGCCGCTCGCTGCACTCACGCGTGACATCCCCGCAGGTCCGAAGAACGGGCCGTTGAAGATGCCGCAGGAGCAGGCGTCTTCCGCAGGGACAGGCGGGCAGGCGGCCTCCGCAGGAAGCAACGGAAGCAGCGGAAGCGACAGCGCCTCGCAGCCTGCAGAGAAGGCGGGCTGGAGCCCGCTCTTCATCGGGCTGCTTGTCGTGGTGGGGCTTGTCGTCGTCGGCGTCATTGTCGGCATCGTGATGCTGGTGCGACGGAAGAGCCGTCGCAACGGCCCGCCGCCCGGTGGTCCCGGTGGCTTCGGCGGCCCTGGTGGCCCGGGGGGCTATGCGCCTTACCCGCAGGGTCCGCCGCAGCAGCCCGGTGCGCCCGGTTCCTACCCGCCGGCGCCTCCCGGCCGGTAAGGCTCCACTTGTAGGGCGAGCGAGTCGAGAAGTAGCGGAAGTTGATTGGGGTCCGCGGCCTTCGGGCCGCGGACCCCAATGTGTTGGAGGCGTCCCATCTCGTGTGTTGGAAGGTGGCCTCACCACCGAGTCGATCAGGGCGCGTGCGATATGGAGAAGTCGACGAATGCGGCCCAGGCGCCCGGGGACGCAGTCAGCGTGCACCTGGTGGTGTCCTTAGAGTCGCGGATGTGCACTGTGGTGGGGTCGGTCGCGGCCTCGACGCATTCGCCGCCTTCCTCGCTGCTGTAGCTGCTTTTGATCCATGTCAGCTGGTACGGGTGTTGCACGGTCGCATCGGCGTTCATGTTGCTCCCAGCACCTTCTCGATATAGGTCAGTGATTCCCTGGGGGTGAGGGCCTGAGCGCGAAGAACCCCGTACTTGTTCTCAAGAGCTCGGACCGAATCCCGGTCTGTGCGGAGGCGGCTCACGTTCTGTACTTCCACGTACGCGATCCTGCGACCTTCCTTGGTCTCGATCAAGGTGAAGGGGCCGGCCAGTCCGGAGTTCTCTTCTCGGCTTAGCGGCATGACCTGGATCTCGACAGTCTTCTTCTGGCCGATGAGCAGGATCTGCTCCAATTGGCCGCGGAGCACGTCCCGTCCCCCGATGGGGCGCAGCAGTACCGACTCGTCGATCACAAAGCTGAACAGCGGCGTCGGGCGGCGGACGAAGATCTCCTGCCGCGCAAGCCGTCCTGCCACGCGTTGTTCGAGGATGCCCTCGTCCAGCGGCGGCCGCATCATCCCGAACACCGCCCGCGCATACTCCTGCGTCTGCAACAGCCCGGGTACGGCCTGTGTCGCATACACATGAAGCCCCACCGCCTTGGCCTCCAGTCGTGCCGCGTCGCGGAAGAACGCCGGGTACTGGGCCCGCGCCACCTCCTCCTTCAACTCGACTAGGACGCCGTGTGCCCCCAGGACCCCGTCCGCCTGGTCGATGAAGTCGGGTGGTGGGATGCGCCGTCCCTGTTCGTAGGAGGCGATGGTGGAGGGGGAATAGCCCGTCCGTGCGCCCAACTCGGTGCGTTCCATGCCCGCCCATTCCCGTAAGCGTTTGAGCTGGCGTCCGAACACCCTCAGGATGCCTGACTCGGGCTCGTACTCCGACTGCTCGTCGTCTTCCGGCCTCTGGCCGCCGTCGTCCATGTTCGCTGCCCTCCCGGTTTCCGGCCCCGCCGCGTACCCGCGCGTCCCAGGTGCGTACAACGCACCGTGGTCAGTGCATCACTCCTCGTCAAAGGTATGTCGGCGGCGGGAGGGTTGGGCCCATGAACAGCACAGTCCGCTCTTCCGTGGCATCTTCCCGAATCAGCGAAACCCACGCAGGGGTCGGTGAGTTCGCGATGCGTTTCACCTCCACGCGGCGCGGTGCCCGGCTGGCTCGCCGGCTGGCGTCGATCCGTCTCGACGAATGGGGGTATCCGTACGGCACCGAGGTCAACGAGTCCGTTACGGCGGTCGTCGGAGAACTCACCGCCAATGCGGCACGGCACGGGCACGTTCCCGGGCGGGACTTCGCGCTCCGGCTGGGGCTCTTCGCGGCGGTGGGGGAAGCGGGCGCCCGGCGCATCCGTGTGGAGGTGTCCGATACGCGGGGCGAGAGGCTGCCTACGGCACCTGCGGCGGCGATCAGGTCCGAAGGGGATGACGCGGCCGCGGATCCTGGTGGTGTGCTCGCGGAGGACGGGCGCGGGCTGCTGATCGTTGCGTACCTTGCGGACAGTTGGGGCGTCGTTCCGCGTTCTGGCGGTCCGGGCAAGACCGTCTGGGCAGAGTACGCCGTGGAACAGCCACAGTCGTTGAGCGGACCGGCAGTGGAATAACTGAAGGCAGGCTGGCCAGATGGGAGTCAGTCGAAACAGCCACAAGGCGTTGGCCTGTCCGAGGAGCCGTGTAACGGGCGGGCCGCCCCTCACACCGTTCCGGGTGTGTGGGGCGTACATTGACTCATCGCGGCCCCTGCATCCTGGTCGTCCTCGGTCGCGACGTCCGATGACGGAATGGAGGCAGTGCGGACACTCCGCCGCTATGGGGTAAGCGGTGTCATCGGGTGGGGCGACCTTACCGATGGCGGCTGTCCGTCCAGGGGCCATCACCTTGGGGCATCATCGCGCTCGCGGCGCCGTGGCGCGGGTGCTACGTGGACCAGTAGCGGTCACGCACGTCCGGGGTGTAGTCGGGGCCACCATTGGGCGCCTTGGGGAATTTATCGCCTTCCTCGCCCTTGAGTTGAAATCCATGCCCTGGGGATATGGCGCCAACGCCGGAGTCGAAGTAGACGTTGTCGACGCCACCCACCGAGATCTTTATGGTGCAGCCGTCTGGCGCCGTAGCGGAAAACGACGGCCTTTCGGGATGTAGCTCGCCAACCTTGAACCCTTCCCGCCTCCAATGTGTATCCACAGCCTTTATCAGCTCGAATAGCTTCTCCTTCGATACCTTGGTGCGCACATAACGAGTTCTGCCAACGGTCAATTCTCCGTTTGACGTGTTCGTGAACGAATTCCTACCCTCTGTTGTCCTGATCGGGCCATCGCGCCACTTAAGTTCCGGGCGTACTGCCTTGAAGGTGTCATCTAGAACAGCATCGACTCGCTTTACAGCCTGATTTGGATTCAGGGTCGGGTCAGGATCACCTCCTGGGAGTGCCGAGCAGCCAGCGAGACAGGTAGACACGAGCGCCACGCTACCGGCTGCTGCGAGGAACTTCCTTCGCCTCATCACTTTCACCGTCCCCCCTGGATGGAAACCTTCTCCGGATGCCCAGCAACGATCGCCCCCATGTTATCCAGAGAGTCGCCGCCCTTATCTCTGTCAAAGTAGTTGGAGTGGGACTCCGAAGGATTGCCAAATGAAACTCCGAATCTTCGCCCACCAAACTCCTCGCTGGCCGGGTCCTGTCCGAAATGAAGTTCATGCGGATCCATGAGATGGGCAATGGCGCCACCAGGGATGAGTTCCAAGTCCGATGGGGCGTGGGTGACCGGATCGCTCTCTGCTGCACCCGCCCATACGTGGTCGGCACCCACACCAAGCTGCTCGGCCCTTTGGGCTCCGGTCCCGGGACTGCCCACCAGGATGATGTCGTCCGCGGGGATTCCACCCTCACGTTGGGCGGCCTGCCCCACCGTGAACGACCCGTAACTGTGTCCGATGGCCGTCACATGCGGCCGTTCACCTTGATGCGTGGCCTGGATGCCATCGAGGAACTTCCCGAACGCCGCGCCGCCCTGCTGACCCCGCTCCCTGTCGGCGACCGCAAGGCTACTCTCCGAGAGTCGATCCGTGCCCAGCTGCGGAGCGTCGTAGCCAAGCCAGACGATAGAAGCCGTTTTGTGGCGCCCATCGCCAGCTTTCTGAGCCGCGTCCCATACATTCCATGCACGGGCGCCGTCTTCGCCTCCAACGTCCCTGAGCTGCGTATTGAGCCCGGGCACATACGCGGCGACATTGTCCGCCGTGTCGGGATCGCCATACGACAGGATGGCCCGTCCCTGCCCCTCGGCCCCGATGCCCAGCAGAAGCGGTTCTGGCCCCTGCCCAGGGTCCATATCCAAGCGAGCCTTGATCATCTGGAATCCCTCGTACTGACGCTGCACAGTTGGCGACATAGGTGTGCCAGGCGGGTGCATGGCGATCAACCGATCAAGGTTGACCCGATTCGCCTTGTCGCGGGTCTTTGCAGGTATACCGTCGAGGTTTCCGATGACACTCGGGTTCAGCGCAAGCTGCTCATCCTTTTCCTCCTCGCTCAAGCCGTTCCACCAGTCCCGGACCGTCTTCGGATTCGTACCCTTGGTGGGAGCTGATTCAAGGCCGACGGCGGTGCCCGCAATTTTGGAAACATCCCCGGCGTCCCTCTGTGACTCCAGGGCATCCACGGTCAGTCCGCGGCCGACCCGAAGTCTTGCCAGGGCGAGGCAGTAGCGAGCGTCTACCTCTGCGGCATTACGAAGGACGGAGAATATCTGCCCCTCAAGGGCACGCCGCTCCTGCTCTTTTGCTGGTACCCCGGCGTCAGGATCTCCGGTGGGTATGTCACCCTCGTCGGCATATATGACCTCACCAGTCGGAGCGACCTGATAGCCCTTCTGGGTGGCTTCGTCCAATGCCTGGTGGAGCGCCTTCTGCTGTGCTCGTAGTTCGGTGATGGCGCCGTCCAGGGTGGTCTGGATCAGTGCACATTCTTGGCTGCCGAACTGAAAGTTCTCGCCCAGTCTGTTCATGCGCTTCTGCGCTGCATCAGCTGCTTCTCCGGACCAGCTGTGCTTCAGTGGAAGGCGCATATGGGCATCTACTCGGTCTTTATAGCCTCCGAGTCGATGGGTTAGCTGTTCCCATTCCTGCTTGGCGCTTTCGAGTGCAGAGAAGCGAAGATTCTCGAGCTCGCGGACAGTCAGAGCCATCGGACATCATCCAAAGGGGCTGGCGTGGCGGGCGGTGTTCTGTGTTGCTGGACGGGTGGAGAGAGAATTTCCAGCGGGACGAGTGAACGAATTGGCGGTTTCCTCATCGTTCCGCTCGTAGTTGTCGGCAGAGGCCCTCAGTGACCGTGCGACCTCGCCGCATTCCCTTCTGACGTCATCGAGTCGGTCGTGCCAGGACTGATGGGTTCTCAGCAGTTCTCCAGTCAGATCAAGGCCCTCGGTCTGCCCCGGCACGGACTGGTGATACGCGCTCAAACTGCCCAAGGCGGTCCCGACGCCGGCTTGCATCTCCTCGCTGTGGCCAGCGGCTGCACGCAGCGCGGCTGGATCGACGTTCGTGGTCGACATGCTTCCCCCAATTCCCCGTTGCTCTGGTTACTCCTGGGTGCGTGAGGGTGCACCATCGAGCACCCCCCCACAGGTTGGTCAGCGTGTCACCCTATGTGACGGCAGCCCTGGGAGCCTTGACGCCACAGCGTGTGATCTGGCCAATCGTGCCGTCCAGTCCGAATTCGGCGAGGGGCTGCCCGCGACGACGGCGGGCACGATGACCGTGACGGACGGTATTGGAGCCAAGAATCCGGGGTGACCGCGGATACGGGCAGTGTGCTCGGTGGTTGAAGGCGGCAGGGCCGCCGCGGGACCGGGGAGGTCAGCTTGCGGCAGCCCTGGGAAAGCGTGGCCGGGAGCGGCTCGGGCTCAGCCGAAGACGTCCTGGACGCTGCCCTTCACGCCGTCCTTGGCGGCGTCCGTGGCGCCCTGGTGGCGGGTGGCGGCGCCGCCGGTGCGTTGGTCGACCTGCTTCTGGGCGTGGTCCAGGCCGCGATTGGTGAGGTCGTCCCTGGCGTGGTCGATGTACGTCTTGGGGTTGGTGAGGTCGTTGGCGCCTGTCTTGACGCCGTCGACGTATTCTTCGGCCTTCTTCTTGCCGATGTCGGCGGTCTCGCCCAGGTTGATTCCGTCGCGTTCGCCGAAGTGGGCTTCGATGCCCTGCTGCGCGACGTTCTGCGCCATTTCCGTGCCGGCCTCTTTGGCCTTTTCCTTGGCCGCGTCGACGACCTTCTCCTTGACGGTGTCCTTGACCGTTTCCTTGATCTGCTGCTTGGCGTAGTCCGTGACGACCTTGCGGGCTTCCTTGGAAACCGCCTTCTTCGCCAGCTTCTTGATGGCGTCCATGGTGGCGTGTTCCATGGCCTTGGTCGCGGCCTGCATCACCTCGCGCTTGATCTTCTCGAGGATCTCCCGGACGATCAGGCGGGTCGCCTGGGTGGCGCCGGCCGCGGCGAGTTCGGACGTACCGAAAGTGAAGGGGGCGGCGGCCTGGGCCGCGATGATCTCGGCGGCCAGCATGACGAGTTGGGCAATGACCGCGATCTTGCCGGCGAGTACCGCGACGGCTGCCGCGTCGAAGGCCAGGGCAATGGCCTCGGCCGCCGCGACGGCGTCCCGGAAGTAATTGTCGCCGCTGCCGCCGCTGCCGTCGTAAGCGCCCCATTCCTTCTGGAAACTCTCGACGGCTTCACCGGAGTTGGCGGAGACCACGGCATTGGCCGCCGTGGCGCCCTGGCCGTGTGCCTCGTTCACCGATTCGGCGAAGGTGCGCCAGGTCTGGGCGCACTCGTGGAGCTTGTCCTCGTCGGCGTCCGGCCAGTTGTAGCCCAGGAGATCCAGGACCCAGGTGACCTCGCTCGGCAGCGTCAGTGACACAGTGCTCGTCCCCCGTGCGGTGGTAGGCGAATTGCTGGTGAAAGGGAGATGCCGGAAGACCGGAAGAAGAGGCGGCCGGCGGTGTGTGCGTCAGATGGCCGGACGGCCGACCGCGCTGATGGTGTGGACGCCCTGCTCGTCGGACTCGGTGTACGAGCGCGCCATTTCCTGGAGGTTGTCGCCGATGCCTTCCAGGCGTTCACCCAAGGAATCCATCGACGTGAACATTCCGTCCCGGATGGGGGTGTAAATGGTGTCGAAGATGTCGCCGAAGTCGCAGTTCTTCCAGGGGTCGCCGATGCCCTTGAGGTCGTCCTGGAGTTTCTTCGACGCTTTGCTGAAATCGTTGCCGACGTGGACGAATGCGGTTCCTTGCGTCCGCAGTACCTCCGGATCCACATCGAATGCGTTGCCCGCCACGATTCCCCCTGTTGTGCGGCTGCGTACCGCACCATGATCATTACGTCTCGTTAACGCCTGCCGGTTCCACAGTAGGCGATCCGCGCGCAAGCATGTCAAGGAGAGTGGCGTGATCGCCACCTGGTGATGGACCCGGGGCAACAATGCGGGGATTCTGGAGAATTGGCCTGCCGGGAACGGGGTGGAACCGGTGGAATGTGGGTGACGGAGGGGTGGGGGATTGGTGTGCGCGGGGTGTGGTTGGTGTCCGAAGTGGGCCCGCGGATCACCCCGTAGACCGCCCCGTAGCAATTTCGATCATGAATGCCACTCAAGGTGATCAGGATGGTCACCGTTCCGGTCGGTCTGATCCGTTCGGTGAGCCCCCTCCTGATGTCGACCTCCCGGATGAGTCGCGGCGCATGGGGCTGACGCCGCGCCAGGCGCGCCGGGTACGGGTCGCACTGGCCTCGGTGATGACGGCCCTGATGGCGGTGCTGCTCGTGGTGCGGCTGGCTTCCCGTGGGTCGGTACTGGTGGTCGGGGTGTACGGGGCCGCGCTCGTGCTCTGTGGAGTCGTCATCGAGATCAGCCGGCACGGGCGTACCCGACTGGGCACCTGGCTGCTGGGCCTGGGGCTGGCGGCCGCGATCACCGCGGATCGGCTGTTGCTGCCCTGAGGGGTGCGGTTCATCCGCAGGGAGCCCGACTTCTGTGGAGTGTGGGTTCCAGAGGGCGTGGCTTCCGCGGGGTGTGGGTTTTGAGGAGTGTGACTTCTGCGGAGTGTGGGTTTCGGAGAGTGTGACTTCCGCAGGGCGTGGGTTTCGAATGGCCTGAAATCCGGAGGTGTTCGCCCCTCGGAATTGGGCTCGGGCGTCTGTGCCGGCGTGGCCCGTTGGCCAACTGGACGAGAAACACGAGGACTTCGCGGTGGGCGCCTGTGATCAGCGGACTCCGGGTGGCTGTCGACGGCCCTCGGGTGGGGCGCCCGGGCGAGGAGGTTCATCCGCGGCCGTCGGACGTCCGGTTCGTGCCCGGACCGCACTGAGGGGGCACCGTGACATCCACGGTGCCCCCTCAGTGGTCAGCCGGTCAGCTGGTCAGCCGGTCGGCGAGGGACGGCGGGCGCCCTGCCGAAGGGAGTCGTCTACCCGAAGGGAGTCGTCTACCCGAAGGGCGTGCCTACCCGAAGGGCGTATCGATCTTGGAGCGGTCGACGCGGTAGGGCTTGGGCTCCTCCGACAGGCCCGTGTCATGCAGGATCTCCTGCTTGACGGCCTCCTTGTTGGTGTCGCTCATCAGTCCCTCCTTCGCCGCGCCCCAGGCCGACTGGCCCGCCGCCTTGCCGAAGCCCTTTCCGCTGCGGTCCTCGGCGAACGTCACGGGGTCGTCCTCGTCCATGCCGAGGCCGGACTTGACCCCCGACTCGACGCCTTCCCGGATCTTGCCCGTGACGAACGAGTCGGCACTCTTGACGCCCTGACGCAGTCCGGCGTCGATGAGCCGCTCCTCGGCGCCGGCGAGCGAGCGGTTCTGGAAGATGTCCTTGCCCACCTTGCCCAGACCCTCGCCGCCCTTCCCGAACTCGCGGACCCCCTCGACGGCCTTCTCGACCTTCTTGATCCCGCTGAGGGCGTTCTTGGCGGTCTTGATGTTCTTGACCGCCTTGACGGCGGAGCCCAGTTCCTTGAGGGCCTTGAGCAACTCTTCCAGCTTCGTGGCGAGTTCCTCGGACACCTTGGCCACGCGGGCGACGAAGACCGCGATCTCCGCCTCGGTGATCAGGGCGTCCGCGATGAGGCCGATACCGGCCGTGAGGACCGCGATCACGGCCTCGGCGGCGAGGGACGCGATCAGCGCCTCGATGGCCTCGCTGATGATCTCGATGATCATGCCCTCGGCCTGTGCGCATTCCTGCGCGGCCGAGTTGATGATCTTCGCGGTCTGGGACATGCCCTCGGCGGTGGAGTCGAGCGCCTCGACCACATCGCCCATGTGGCCGCTGAAGGCGCCGGACGCCTGCCCCTCCCACTGCCGGGAGAGGGGGTTGGCGCTGGTCCTCAGCTCCTCGGCCACCAACTGCACGGCCTTGGCCTGGTTCTGCCATGCGTCGGCCGCGGCGTTCAGCTGGGCGAGGTCTCCGGTGACCTTCTCCAGTACCTTCAACATGCCGGACTTCTCAAGGGCCCACTCGACGGCCTCGTCCAGCATGCCGCCGATGCCGCCCCGGGAGGGATGGGTCGCCTCGGGGAGCGGAGCCATGGGCGCGGGGTTGGGTTTCCGGATCCAGCCGTACGCGTCCCCGGCCGGCACGAGGCCCGTCGTCGCGCCCGGGTACCCGCCGCCGGATCCGCCCGACGTCCCGTACATGCCTCCGGGGCCGCCCGGTGGGGCGGGGGCGGGCATGGTGGACCACTGGCCGGGCGCCCCGCTCTCGCCGCCGCCGGAGCCTTCGCCGCCTGCGCCTGCGCCGCCTTCGCCGCCGCCGGCTCCCTCGCCGCCCTTTTCACCGCCTTCGCCTTCGGAGTCCCCGAAGACCTTCTTGCCGGCCCAGTCGCCGGCGTGCTCGCCGAGCTTCGAGCCGGCGGACTTGCCCGCCTCCTTCAGGCCGTCCATCCAGCTGGAACCGCCCTGCTGGTCCCCGTCTCCGCCGGCGTCACCGCCACCTCCGCCACCGGATCCGCCACCGTTGTCGTCGGGCTGTGGGTGGGGCCGGTTGGGGTCGTGGGGCTGTGGCTGGGGGTGCTCCGGGTCGTGCGGCTGCGGCTGCGGCCGGTTGGGATCGTGGGGTTGCGGCTGGGGCCTGTTGGGGTCGTGGGGTTGCGGGTGAGGCTGCGGCTCCGGGGTCGGCTGGGGGCGCGGTTCCGGCTGCGGGCGCGGCGGCGTCGGGTGGTCGGACGGCCCGTTGTGCGACGGGGCGGACGGGTGGTGCGGAGTCGAGTGCGACCGACGGCTCATCAGGCACCCCCGAAGGACGAGCTGACCGCCTGGTCGTGCTCGGCGTAGTTCTGCGCCGTGAAGTGAAGCCCCTCGGCGGTGTTCGTCAGCGCGCTCACGAGGTCGGCGATGTTCTGCCTGCTCGCTTCGGCGTGCTCTTTGTACGCCTCCGCCAGGTTCTGCGCGTTCGGCAGATGGCCGAAGGCGGTGGACGAGATCTGGATGCCGGCTACCGCATTCTGGACCGTCCTGAGCTGCTCCACCTGCTCGCGGACCGTTGACCCATAACTGCCGATTGCTTCGGGCTCAACCCGAAACCCGGAGTCCCCCATGTCAGGTACCCTTCATAAAGCGGTTGTGAGCCTCACATCGTACTAAGGACTCGTTAAGGCCGGGCGCCAGGGTACGAGGCCCATCACACGCTCTGCACAAGCCGCCCCTCCTATGGGCGGTTGAGCAGCCGTACGGGGGAGGACGGGTGGGATACGGCCGTAACAACTGGCGCCAAGTGGCCGGTTTCGCCGCGGACTTCATCCCGGGCGGCGGTGCCGTGCTCGGCGCGGTCGACCTGGTGCGCGGTGTCAACGACAGCATCGGGCTGAGCCGGCTGAACTACGTCAAGGACGGCCACCCGTTGGTCGAGCTCCCCTGGCAACCCCCTGGCCCGCCGCCGAACCCGCAGCGGGCCGAGGCCGTCGGAGCGCAGGCGTGGAACATGCTGTTCGCCGACGAGACCCGCTACAACGCGCGCTCGCTGCTGGACCAGGTGGCCAACCTCCTGGTCCCGTTGCCGCCGACCGAGCTCGACATGGTGGTCCGCCGGTGGGGCCGGCAGGGCCTGGAGCGGTGGGACGACCTCACCCATGTCGAGGACGAGCACGGCGAACCGGCCTACGACTGGCGCCGGCAGGCCGAACTGTTCAGCTGGCTGCTGCGCTCCGTGAGCCCGTACGCGGCGATGCTGGTCGGCACCTGGATGGTGTGCAGCCAACCCGAGTACGACCCGGGGTGCGCCTGCGCGGACCACGGCTGGGTGCTGCCCGAGGGGCCGTTCGCGCAGGTCGACGGCGCCTACTTCACCCAGGACTGGAAGCGGGTCTCCGGCTCGACGGAGGCGATGTCCTGGCAGGACATGGACCAGGGACGGTTCGGCACCTGCTGGTTCCTCACCAGCATCCAGGGGGTGATCCAGGCCAACCCCCAGCACGCCGCCCGCCATCTCCGACTGGAGGCCAACGGCACGGTCACCTGCACGCTCTACGTCCAGGGACGGCCGGTCGACATCACGATGGTGCCCGACCTGCCCTACGGCCACAACATGCTGTGGTGCGCCAAGGGGCACACGGAAGACGCCCGATACGCGGAGACCTGGCCCGGCTACTACGAGAAGGCCGTCGCGAAGCTGCGCGGCGGCTACGAAGAGGTCACCGGCGGCTTCGTGAACGACGCCTTCGGCCTCCTCACCGGCCGGGAGCCGCAGCCGCTCGACTACCACTCGCCCTGGCTCTGTCACGAGATCGCCGACCGGCGGTCGCGCGGCCACGCAATCGCCGTCGGCACCTGGGGCAGGGGGAACGACCGCGAGAAGCTGGCGGACGGCCGGCTGGCCACGAGCCACGCCTACTTCGTGAAGGACGTCGACGTGGCCGGCGGCCGGATCTGCCTCGGCAACCCCTGGGGCGACGGCGCCACACGCAAGATGTGGGAGTGCTGGCTCACCCTCGACGAGGTCCGGACCTACCTCAACAAGTGCTGGGCGGTCGAGACCTGGTGACGCCGCGCCGCCGTCGACTCCCTGCCGGTCCGCTGTCGCTCCGCTCCGTCTCCGGCACCATGTGCCACCGGTCTTCGCCGTAGCATTCCCGCTCATGGATGCAGCGGGGCGCAGCGGTGAGGCGACGGTCGAGCAGGGGCCGGTCGAGGACGAACAGGCCGGGCACGGCCGGACCGAGGAAGGCCGGACCGAGCACGACCAGGTCGAGCAGGACCGGGCCGACGACGGTCAGGCCGACGACAGTCAGGACGACGACCCGGCGGAGAGCGGCCGGATGGGGCTGACGCCTCGCCAGGCACGACGGGTGCGGGTCGTGCTGGCCTCGGTGATGATGGCCGCGATGGCGGTGCTGCTCGTGGTGCGGCTGGCGACCCGCCACTCGGTCCTGGTGGTCGGGGTGTACGGGGCGGCACTCATACTCTGCGGGATCGTCATCGAACTCGCCCGCAACGGGCGGACCCGATTGGGCACTTGGCTGCTGGGCCTGGGACTCACGGCGGCGATCGCCGCTGACTGGCTGCTGTTGCCCTGAGGGGCCAGGGCTGGCGTGATGCCCCCTGACGCATCCGAGGGGCGGCGGCTCGCCGCCCGGCTCCGGCCGGTCCGCCCCGGGCAGGCGGAACGGCCGGAGTGGGGCAACCGTGGTCACCTCGTTCCGCGACGGCGCAGGGCGGCCTGTACGGGCGCAGGGCGGATCGGAGCGTCAGAACAGGCCGTGCCACATCTGCTCGGTCACCAGGGACCACCAGTTGTCGGCGTCGTCCAGGGACCAGGGGTCGAGGGCCACGAGCTGTTCCTGGAAGGCGGCGACCGCGGCGCCCGCGGCATACGGGTCGAGGTGCGCCAGCTGCCGGCGCGTGGTGACCAGGAGGGCGAGCGAGCGCAGGTAGGCGGCGAGGGAACGGTTGACGAAGCGGGCGCCGCCGGTGCCGGGTTGGACGGCCCACAGGGTGCCCAGCTGGCTCGGGTCGTCCTCCGGTGCGACGCACTGGACGGCGAGGGTGTACAGGCCGTCGGTGCCGAGGCGGACGTATCCGGAGAGGATCTCCAGGATCTGCGGCTGGGCGTTCGTCCCGGTTTCCCGGAGGTGGGTGGCGACGTCGGCGAACAGGCCGCCGGCCGGCGGGGCGGCCGGGTCGTCGGCGGTGAAGAAGTAGGGCACCTGGGCGGGGAGACCGGCCTCGGTCAGGGTGGTCCTGGTGTCCTCGGGAAGCCGGGTGGCGCCGAGCGCCGCGGCGTCGGGGCGCCGTACGCCGTCGGGGCCGAAGACCTCGGCGAGATGGGCGCCGAGGTCCGCGGCGGGCAGCGGCGGCGCGGGGGCGACGGCCTGCGGAACGGGCGCCCGATGCGGCTGGGGCGGCGCCTGCCGGCCCGCGAGCTGGTGCATGGTCTCGATGTGCCGGAGCAGCCCGGCGATGCCCGCGGCGCGCTCCTCGGGGCGCGCGCCGTAGTCGGTGGTGCAGGAGAACGCGGCGTTGGGGAAGGCCCGGAGGACGAAGTCGCCGGTGTAGCCGCCGGGCAGCATCGCCGGCCGCAGGTCGGTGTGGACGGCGCGGACCGCGGCACCGTCCACGCCCTGCTGCCGCAACTCCTCGAACAGCTGGTACTCGGCGGGCGGCAGGCCGGGGCGGGAGACCTTGGCGAGGCTGGTCTCCTCGCCGGTGGACGGGTCGAGATAGGTCGCCACGGCGGTGTTGCCGGGGCCGACGACCGGCGGCTGGGCGGTGGGGTCTGCCTGCGCCTGGGTGTTCACGAGTGGTCTCCTTCGGGGCCGCGGGTGCGGCCGTGGGCGGCGGCGTCGGTGGACGGGACGGTGGCCGGCGCGGCGGCCTGGGCGGGGACGGCGGCGGGGGCTGCGGTATCGACCGCCCCGGTGGTGCCGGCCGACCCGGTGACCCCGGCGCCCTCGGTTACTCCAGTGGCGTGGGTGGCGTCGGTGGCTTCAGTCGGCTCGGCGTCCGGTGTCGGGGCAGGCGCCGCGGCGGGTGCCGGGGCAAGGATCTGACGGGCCGTCACACCGCGTTCGGTGGCGACCAGGAGGATGCCGTCCGGGGTGAGGTCGGCGTCCCGGAACGGGGAGTCGGAGATCAGCGCGGTCACTACCTCTCCGCTCGCCCGGGCCCACACCCGCAGGTAGTCGGCGCCGCGGCTGAACCCGTACGGAGCCGCCGCCTGCTCCTGCTCCGACGGGCGCAGCACCTGCGCGGGGTCGGCGTCGACGGGTGCCGGGCGGAGGAGGTCGTGGAGCAGGAGGGCGGTGGGCGTGGTCGCGGGGGCGGGAGCGGCGTCGGCGTCGATCGGAGGGGCCGCGGACTCCTCCGCAGCCGTATCCGCAGCCGTATCCGTAGTCGCGGTCGTAGTGGCAGTGGCAGTCGCCGTCGGCTCCGGGGCGTCCGCGGTCGGCAGTGGACGGGAGCCCGGCGTGCCCGCCGGGACCAGCAGCGCGGCGACGGGGCGGCGGGTGCCGTCGGGCGCCGCCGGATCCGCGCCCTCCCGCGCCGGCAGGAACCCGGCCGTCACCGAGGTCACGCCCGGCAGCGGCAGGCTCCACAGGGTGCGCCACGGCAGGTCCAGGCCCAGTCCGTGCAGCGCCTCCGCGTACGGCAGCAGCCCGTCCTCGACGAACGCGGTCTCCAGGAGCGCCGCCCGCATGTCGAGCGGGGCCTCGGAGCGGGTGAGCAGGGGAGCGGTGCGCAGATACGTACGGGCCGGTGCGCCCAACTGGTCGAGCGGTACGGCCTCGACGGCGGCGCGCAGCCGGGTCGGGTCGGCGTGGGTGAACAGGCCCGGGTCGGTGAGGAGTTGTGGGAGCAGCCCGGCTTCGAGGGTGTGCGCGGCGAGGTAGTCGCGGACGTAGGGGTCGGCCTGGGACCAGTCCTGCCGGGGCACCGCCTCCAGCAGCGCCATGGCGATCTTGGTCTGGGCGTCCCGGGGGTTCGCCGTGCCGGCGCGGAGCTCGGCGGCGAGGCCCGGGTGGGTCAGGCGGATCAGCGTGCGGGGCGTGCCACCGGAGGTCTCCGGGGCGCCGGAGATGTGCTCGTCCCCGGACGCATTCGTGTGGCCCGCGGCAACGCCGTCCACCGCCCCCTCGTCGGCGTCCGCACCCTCGTCACCGCCGTCCGCGGGAGGTGCCACCGGCTCCACGAACGGGGCGGCCAGCAGCATCCCGTCGGCGATGACCCGGCCCATGTCGTGTCCGGCGACGGCGTTCGCCAACGGGTGCCACAGCTGCACCGGGAGCCCGTCGCCCTCGGCGAACGCCAGCGGCGCCAGCATCTGCCGGAGCGTCCGCGGATCGGCGCCCAGACGGCGGGCGTGCAGGTCGAGGACGTCGCCGACGGTGCGGGGCAGCTGCGCCTCGTCGGCGGGATCGAACCCCTCGGGGTGGGCGAACAGCGACCGCACGGCCAGGTGGACCGTCAGCCGGCTGCCGTCGGCGCGCCGGGCCAGCGCCTCGGCGAGCGCCCGGCGCGCGTCCGGGTCGGTGGTGAACGGGAGGTCGGGGGCGCCGGCCTCCGGGGTGAGCGCGGTCTCGGCGTGCAGGACCAGGCCCTCGGGGTCGGCCCACTCGGGCGCGTCGAGGTCGATCACCTGCACCTGGCCGCGCGGCAGCGCACCGGCCAGCTCGGCGGCGAGTTCACGGGGCACATCGGCCAGGAGGTGCACCGTCGGCGTCGCGGCGAGCGGTACGAGGACCTCGCGCACCAGGCGCGCCGGCTCGTTGGCGGCGCGCACCGGACCGGCCAGGTCGACGTCCGGTACGACGACCGTCAGCGGCTCCTCGCGGGCGGCGAGTTCGGAGAAGACGTCCGCCGTGCGCCCGGCGGCGAGGCCGAGGTGGTCGGCGAGGAGCCACAGCACCTGTGCGGCCGTCAGGCCCCGGGGGCTCGGTACGGCCGGCGCCGGGAGGTCCGGGGGGACCGTCGCCGGGTCCAGGTCGTCCAGCGGGAGCTGCTTGCGGTAGTCGGGGTCGCACAGCATCAGGAAGCCCGCGAGCAGGCGGGAACACCCGCTGCCGGGGCTGCCGGTGAGAACGACCACCCGCGGTGCGCCGGGCCACCGCATGCGCCAGGCGGCGAGGGCGCGGAGGGCGGCGGTGCGGCCCCCGACGTACGGGTGCGGCGCGTAGTGGGCCGCAGTGCCGGCCGCGTCGTCTGAGGCGTTCATGACTTCCTCGTCCCCCATCGATCCCGCCCTCCACTCCCGTGGATCCGTGCAAGTACTGGCTAGATCCTATGTTCCGGTCCGGAATCAGGGGACGGCCGAGGGGCGGCTGTTCCGGAACCGGCACACGGGGCAGCGCGCCCGGGCGAGCAGGGGGGAGGTCGGGGCGCATGGGAAAGGTGGGCCTTATTCCCGTTTTGCAATTTCTGCGTGATGTCGCGTTCTTGTCTGGTGTGTGCTTTTCCGGTGCGTTCTTATCCCGTGTGCACTTGCCCGACTCGGGGTGGATCGGCGTGGTGTTGTCCGGCGCGATATTCCTCCGGATCTCCGTCGGGCGGGCCGGAAGAGACCAGCGAAGAGACGAGCGTTGCCGGGCGGTGAAGAACGCCGCCGAGCGATGCGGAACGCCGCCGGGCGGCGCGGAATGATGCCGAACAGAGATCAAAAGATCCGCCCGCGTCGTGCCGGGCACCCGGCCCACGCGGGCGGATCCTGGCGTTTGACGGGGTCCAGGACCCAGGGGGGCGGTTCAGCGGTGGCCGCGCCCGCCGCCGCGGCGCGGGCCGGTGACGAGGTCGAGGCTCGGACCGTCGCGCTCGGCGCGCTCGCGGTCCTCCTCCTCGTCCTGCTTCTTCTGCCACTCGGCGAACTTCGCGCGGGACTCCTCGCGCTCGGCCGCCGTCTGGTTCTCGGCCGCGCGCCGGATCTGGTTCATCCGGTCGCCCAGCGCGTCCATGTAGCCGGGCGTCTCGATGGCTTCCTTCATGCCCATCCGGCCGGAGAGCACTTCCTGGGCCATCTCCTGGAGCTTGCCGCCCACCTTGGGGTTCTCCGCAAGCACCTTCAGCGCCTTCCGCAGGCGGGCCGCCTGCTCATGGTCGTGGGCGACGTCCATCAGGTCGTCGTCCTGGATCTGCCGCTCGTTGCTCATGTCTGCCCCCTTGTACGTGGTGGCACAGCAACCGCGCGTGCTGCACCGGCGTCATGAGTGTAATGACGGATGTGAACGGGTCGTCAAGGCAGGGGTTGTCGGTATTGCCGGATATTGCTCCGTATCCCTTCCGCGCTTCGCGCAGAAGCGACTCCGCCAGGGGCTTCGGGCCTTTTGCGGGTGTGCTAGACCTGAGGCGATGTACAGCAGGTCGCTGTCATTCAATTCGGGGAGAAATGATGTCCGATGAAGTCCGGCTCAGTACCGAGGAGCTGCACAAGCTCGGTACGACCTTCGAGATTCGAGCGGAAGAACTGAGCCGGCACCTGAGCGCATTCAGACGGCGTACGGACGCCGACGCGCTCAGGGACGGTTTCGGCAGCGATGAAGCGGCCCGGCCCTTCCGCGAGTTGTTCGAGGAGGCCGAGCGCGCCCTGGCACAGCTCCAACAGCGGCTGGCCGAGGTCGGCGGCGGCATCAAGGAGACCGCCGCGAACACCCAGGCCACGGAGGACGAGCTGGTCGAGATGATGCGGAGCGTCAAGTGACGGAACCACGACGCAATCCCCATGCGCTGCACGACGCGGCGGCCGGCTGGCGGGACATGGGCAAGCACCTGGACGGGCTCGTCCGCGACCTCGACCGGCACGTCGGCGCCGCCGCCTCGGCCGACTGGCACGGCCCGGCGGGCGAGGCGTTCGCCGCCGAGTGGCACCGGCTGAAGCGGTCCGTCGACGAGTCCCTGCCGGTCTTCGAACTGGCCGCGGCCGACCTGGAGAACGCCGCCGACAACCACCACGGCGACAGCACCGGCGGGGCCCACGACAGCGGCTCGGCGAGCGCCACGCAGCCCGCCTCGCAGTCGTCGGGCCAGGGAATGGCCTACGGCCTCATGGCGCTGGGCCAGCTCGCCAACGGCCTCGGCGGCGCGTTCGGCAAGCGCGGCGGCCGGGGCGGCGGCCAGAGCCAGGCCCCGCAGCTGCGGCACCAGTGGGAGACGTCCACGGCCGCCCACGGGCCCGACCCGTTCGGCACGCCCCGGGACGGCGCGGCGGCGACGCGCGGCGGCGAGGGCATCGCCAAGGGCGTCCGGACGAACCCGGCCGAGGCGCAGCGCGCGGCGGAGGAGCAGGAGGCGAAGGCCGCCGCGCGGCAGAAGGCGGCGGAGAAGGCGGCCGACGGGAAGGCGCCGGCGAAGGGCTCCGCACCGGCCGGCGACCAGGCGGAGAAGGCCGCCGGCGCCGCCTCCGGTGAGGGCCGGGCCGCGGACGCAGCCGCCCCGCCCGGCCCGGACGTCACCCAGCACGGCGCCTTCGGCTGACCCGAGGACGGCGCGCGAACAACACGAGCGACGCGAACAACGGAACAACGAAAACGGCGGTGGGGCGCCCCTCCTGAGAGGGACGCCCCACCGCCGTTGTACGGGCTGTCTGCTACTGGCCGCTGAGCGGCAGGAAGCCGGTCTGGACCAGCTGCGCACCGCGCTTGCGGGTGATGAACATGCCACGGCCGGGCGTGAGCTGCTGACCCTTGATGTTGCCCATCAGCGGGCCCTCGCCCGGGTCGGCCGACAGGATCAGACCCTGCGCGCCGAGCTCCTTGGAACGCTGCATGACCGGCTCGAACGAGGACCGGCCGGCACCCGAGGAGCTGCGCGCCAGGATCAGGCGCAGACCCAGGTCACGGGCGAACGGCAGGTACTCCAGCAGCGGCTGCAGCGGGTTGCCGCTGCTGGTCGCCACCAGGTCGTAGTCGTCGACGATCACGAACGCGTCCGGCAGGTCGTACCAGCTGCGGTTGCGCAGCTGCTCCGGCGTGACGTCCGGCCCCGGCATTCGTCGGCCCAGCGAACCGGCGAGCCCGCTGATGACCTCCTGGAGCTGCGGCCCCGCGGCACAGTACTTGTACAGGTGGCTGTCGGGGATCTCACCGAGCAGTGCGCGACGGTAGTCGCCGACCACCATGAGCGCCTTGTCGGTCGGGTACCGCTCGGCGATCTGCTTGGTCAGCAGGCGCAGCAGCGAGGACTTGCCGGACTCGCTGTCGCCGTAGATGACCAGCAGCGGGTCGGTCTCGAAGTCGATGAACGCCGGGGACAGCGTGGTCTCGTCGACACCGATCGCGATGCCGTGCTCGGGGTAGTCGCCGCCCCGGGGCAGGTCGCTGGCGTGCAGCATCGTCGGCAGCATCCGCACCTTGGGGGCGGGCTCGCCCTTCCAGTGCTCGTTGACGGTCTGCACCAGGTTGGCGATGCCGTCGCTGGTGGTCTCCGGGTCGCTCATGCCGTCCAGGCGCGGCAGCGCGGCCAGGAAGTCCAGCTTCTCCGGGGAGAGGCCGCGGCCCGGCTTTCCCATCGGGACGTTCTCCGCGCGCTTGCGGTCGAACTCCGACTCCATCGGGTCGCCCAGGCGCAGCTCCACGCGGTTGAGGAGCTGGTCGCGCAGGGCGGGACGCACCTCGGTGTAGCGGGAGGCCGCGAGGATCAGGTGGACACCGAAACCGAGACCCCGGCTGGCGATGTCCAGGATCACCGGGTCGAGCTGCTCGTAGTCGGTCTTGAACGTGCCCCAACCATCGATGATCAGGAAGACGTCGCCCCACTTCTGGTCGGGGAAGGCGCCCGCGGCCCGCCGCTGGCGGTAGGTACCGATCGAGTCGATGTTGTTGGAGCGGAAGAACTCCTCGCGCTCGTTGAGGATGCCGGTGACCTCGGCGACCGTACGGCGGACCTTCTCCGCGTCCAGACGCGAGGCGACACCGCCGACGTGCGCCAGGCCCTCCATGGTCAGCATGCCGCCGCCACCGAAGTCGAGGCAGTAGAACTGCACTTCGGACGGGGTGTGGGTGAGCGCGAACGCCGCCATCGCGGAACGGATCAGCGTCGACTTGCCGGACTGCGGACCACCGACGACCAGACCGTGACCGGCACCGGCGGAGAAGTCCAGGTACATGACGTCACGCCGCTGCTCGAACGGCTTGTCCACCAGCGCGACCGGCACCACGAGCTTGCCCAGCGCGGTGTACTCCGGCGCGTGCACGCCCCGCTCGGGGGTGACCGCCAGGGCCGGCAGCAGCTGGTTGACCGTGGGCGGCTCCTCCAGCGGCGGCAGCCACACCTGGTGGGCCGGCGGGCCCTGGCCCTGCATCCGCTGGACCATGACGTCCAGGACGGTGTCGGCCAGCGCGTCGTCGATCTCGGGGGTGTCCGGCTCGATCGGGGTCGGGTCCTCGATGATCTGCTCGACGACCGGGGCGGCCGTGAAGGGCACCGGGAGCCGGTTGGCCCGACCGCCGCCGCTGCCGCCGCGACCGCTGCCGCCCGGACCGCGGTAGGTGCCCGAGACGTACGCGGCCTTGAACTGGACCATCGTCTCGGTGTCGTACTTCAGGATGCCGGAACCCGGAACGTTCGGCAGGTGGTAGGCGTCCGGCACACCGATCGCGGTCCGCGACTCGGCGGCGGAGAAGGTCCGCAGACCGAGTCGGTAGGACAGGAAGGTGTCCAGACCGCGCAGCTTGCCCTCTTCCAGACGCTGCGAGGCGAGCAGCATGTGCACACCCATCGAACGGCCGATACGGCCGATCTGGATGAACATCTCGATGAAGTCGGGCTTGGCGGCGAGCAGTTCGGAGAACTCGTCGATGATCATCACCAGCGACGGCAGCGGGTCCAGCGGAGCGCCGGCGGCACGCGCCTTCTCGTAGTCGGTGATGTTCGCGTAGTTGCCCGCCGAGCGCAGCAGTTCCTGACGGCGCTGGAGCTCACCGGTGATCGAGTCGCGCATGCGGTCGATCAGCGTGACGTCCTCACCGAGGTTGGTGATGACGGCCGCGACGTGCGGCATCTCGGACATACCGGTGAAGGTGGCGCCACCCTTGAAGTCCGCGAGGATGAAGTTCAGCGTCTCCGAGGAGTGCGTCACCGCGAGCGCGAGCACCAGGGTGCGCAGCACCTCGGACTTACCGGAACCGGTCGCACCGACACACAGGCCGTGCGGGCCCATGCCCTGCTGCGAGGCTTCCTTGATGTCCAGCATGACCGGCTGGCCGTCGCGGTCGACACCGATCGGCACCCGCAGTCGCTCGGACAGCGTCCGGGGCCGCCAGGTCTTGGAGACGTCCAGCGTGCCGGCGTCGGCGATGTTGAGCAGGTCGGTGAAGTCCAGCGCGGACAGCAGCGGTTCCTCGCCGTCGGCGCCCGAACCGGCCCGCAACGGCGCCAGCTGACGGGCCAGCGCCTCCGCCTCGGCGATCGACAGGGTGTCGCACGTGCCGTTGTAGACCGCGCCGCTCGCCGACTCCAGCACCAGCTTGCCCGGCCACACCTGGATCGCCAGACCACCGCGGATCTCGTCCAGGTCGCCCGGCACGATCTCCAGGATGGAGACGCCCTGCAGGCCCTCGGCCCCGGCGATCACCGAGTCCATCGGGACCTCGCCGCCGTCCAGCACGACGAGGACGTGCGGGGTGTCGGTCACCGGAGCGCCCTGCGGGTTGAACCGCCCGCGGCCGTCCAGCTCGTCCGCCAGCAACTCCTCGATCTCGCCGAGGTCGCCGACGACCAGCCGGCGGGTACCGGCGCCGTCGGTGGTCTTGTCCTGGACCTGCGGCAGCCACTTGGTCCACTCCCACTCGGCCTGCGCACCCGGCGCGGCCACCACGGCCACCACCAGGTCCTCGGGCGAGTGCAGCGTGCACAGCTGGGCGACGAGGGCGCGCGAGGCGCCGTAGACGGTGTCCGGGTCACCGGACACCGTCAGGTGGTAGAAGGCGCGCAGCGACACCGCCAGCGGGAGGCTCTCCAGGTGGCCGTGCTTGTCGAGGAATTCCTTCATCGCGTGCGCGGTCAGCGGCTCCAGCTCGTCGACCGGAGCGGTCTCCGGCGCGCGCAGCGGAGTGGCCAACTGCTGGGGGCCCAGCCCCAGGCGCACCTGGGCGAAGTCCGGGTCGTTCGCCCGGCGCTCCCACACCCGCTTGCCCTCGGCCACGATGGACCACAGCTGGCTCGGGTCGGGATGGGTGAACAGCTGCGCGTCCCGCTGCCTGCGCGCGGTGCGCCGCACCTCTTTCCGCTTCTGGGCGAGGTACTTGAGGTAGTCCTGGCGCTCCTGGAGCATCTGTCCGGAAGGACCCTGGCGGGCCTTGACGATCTGCATGATCGCCATCGCCAGCGTGGAGGCGACCATGAATCCGCCCATGATCATCATGAACGGCTGCTTCCCCATGAACAGGAAGCCCGCCGAGGACGCCATGCCCATCATGGGCAGGAAGGTCATCAGCAGGTTCTCCGGCTCGCCCTCGCGGGGAAGCTCCGGAGGGGCCTCAAGTACCACCTCCTCCGAGGGGACTTCAGGTGGCAGCGACCGGGGCGGGCGCTTGACGATGACAACGCTCACCGAGGCATCAGTCCTTCATGCATCTCGCAGTCTCGGACCGCCCCCGTTGGATTCGACGGTCCCCCGAGCCAAGTCCTTGGCCCGACGCAGGCGTTGATCCTACTGTTACGCGTCAAGTCAAGGGGTGGGTGGGGCAGTGCCCCGTTCGGACGGTACGCTGACGCACCGCGAGCGCGCCACAGCCCCGTCAGGACGGCCTTATATATAGGGCGCGCGACGCGACAAAACGCCCAACGGATAGGGGGAACCGCCAGGTGAGCACGAGCACTGGCACCGGCTTCTGCCGGGTCACAGTCGCCGCGCCGGACGCACGGATCGACGTGGCACTGCCGGAGGACGTGGCACTCGTCGATATCTACCCGGAGATCCTGCGACTCTCCGGGCAGTCCCAGGCCGAGGGCGCCCCGACCGGATATCACCTCGTACGCCGCGACGGAACGGTGCTCGACGCCGGGCAGTCGCTGGCCCAGCAGCAGATCCTCGACGGTGACCTGCTGCTGCTCAAGCCGTTCGCCGAGTCGTTGCCGCTGCCGGTCTTCGACGACGTCTCGGACGCCATCGCCTCCGCGGTCAAGCAGAACCGCAGCCGCTGGAGCGACGACCTGATGCGCGTCGTCGGCCTCAGCGCCGGCGTGCTGCTGCTGGTGATGATGGCCTTCGCGCTGTGGTTCTCCAACCCGGTCAACCGCGACATGCACCGCCTCCCCGGCATCATCGCCGGCGTGGTGGGCGTCGTCCTGGTGGCCCTGGCCGGCGTCCGCGCCCGGGTCTACGACGACCACGCCTCGTCGATCGCCCTGGGCCTCTCGGCGCTGCCGCACCTGCTCATCGCGGGATCCGGCATCTTCCCCGTCGACACCGGCGGCGGCCCGGGCCGGCTCCACCTGCTCGTCGGTTGCGTGACGGTGCTGATCGCCTCGGTGCTGCTGGTGGTGCTGCTCCCGCGCGGTGACGCGCCCTTCGTCGCGGCCGCCTTCCTCTCCGCCATCGGCACCGTCGCGGTCTTCGCCGCGATCCTCACCGATGCCGCCCCGATCGAGGTCGCCGCGGTCACCGCCGTCGTCTCCATCGCCATGGTCGCCTGGCTGCCCAGCCTCTCCGCCCGGTTCGCCCGCCTGCCCATCGGCTACCGCTCGCCCGACCAGATCGCCAAGGGCGCCCTGGAGTCCGGTTCCGAGACCGAGTCCGTCGACTTCGTGAAGATCGGCAACCAGGCCAAGCGCGGCCACGAGCTCCTGCTCGGTCTGGTCGCCGGCTGCTCCGCCCTGGTCGTCGGCTCCGCCGGTATCGTCCTCGGCTTCTCCGACAACGTCTGGGCCCAGGTGCTGGCCATGACCGCGGGCATCACGATCATGCTGCGCGCCCGGCTCTTCGACTACACCGCCCAGGTCGCCTGCCTGACCATCGCCGGCATCTTCACCATCGTGCTGCTCATCCTGGGCATCGCGCTGCACCCGCCGATGGACATCTTCGTCACCCTGGAGCGCTTCCAGGACTCCGGTCCGCTGAACATCCGCACGGTCTGGTTCTCCACCAGCATCGCGGTGGGCGCGGCGATCCTCGTCGGCGTCGGCCTGGTCGTCCCGAAGAAGGGCGTCACCCCCTTCTGGGGCCGGATCCTCGACATCTTCGACGGCCTGGTCCTGCTGTCCCTGGTGCCGCTGTGCCTGGCGGTCCTCGACGTGTACGGCACCGTGCGCGGCCTCACCAGCAGCTAGCGCGCGGCACCGCCCGCAGGACGGCCCCCCGACCACCCGGTCGGGGGGCCGTTTCCAGCTGGTACGCTGTGTGACGGTCCATTCGAGTCATCCAAGATTCCCTGTGCCGTAAATCCAGGGACGCTCATGGACCACAACCCGAAGGAGTACGCGTGTCGCTCGACGCCGCCACGAAGAAGCAGATCATGGCCGAGTTCGCCACCAAGGAGGGTGACACCGGCTCCCCCGAGGTCCAGGTCGCGCTGCTCTCCCGCCGCATCTCGGACCTGACCGAGCACCTCAAGACCCACAAGCACGACCACCACTCCCGCCGTGGTCTGCTGCTGCTGGTCGGCCAGCGCCGCCGCCTGCTGCAGTACCTGGCGAAGAAGGACATCATGCGCTTCCGCCAGCTGGTGGAGCGCCTGGGCATCCGCCGCGGCGCGGCGGGCGCCAAGTAAGACGCCACAGAGGGAGCGGTTCCCACCGGGGGCCGCTCCCTTTGCCGTACGCACCGGACAGCCGTACCGCCGCGCGGTGGACGGAACCTTTGTAGTCTGGTGCCATATCGCAAAAGCGAACGCGGTAGGAGCGCCTCCTGGCCGCCGGTCCTCGGTAGTGGCCCCCGGACGGCGCATGGTCACTCCATGCGGCACCACTCCGGGTGCTTCGATCGAAGACCGGCCCGCACCGGCGCTCCACCGAAGACGGTCCCCTGCCACACGGGCAGCGGACGCAGACGAGGAGATATTCCTGGTGGAGAACGAGACCCACTACGCCGAAGCCGTGATCGACAACGGCTCCTTCGGCACCCGCACCATCCGCTTCGAGACGGGCCGCCTGGCCAAGCAGGCCGCCGGCTCCGCCGTGGCGTACCTGGACGACGACACCATGGTGCTGTCGGCCACCACCGCTTCCAAGAACCCGAAGGACCAGCTGGACTTCTTCCCGCTGACCGTCGACGTCGAGGAGCGGATGTACGCGGCCGGGAAGATCCCCGGCTCCTTCTTCCGCCGTGAGGGCCGCCCCAGCGAGGACGCGATCCTCACCTGCCGTCTCATCGACCGGCCGCTGCGCCCGTCCTTCAAGAAGGGCCTGCGCAACGAGATCCAGATCGTCGAGACGATCATGGCGCTCAACCCCGACCACCTCTACGACGTGGTCGCCATCAACGCCGCCTCCTGCTCCACGCAGCTGGCCGGCCTGCCCTTCTCCGGCCCGATCGGCGGCACCCGCGTCGCCCTGATCAACGGCCAGTGGGTGGCGTTCCCGACCCACACCGAGCTGGAGGACGCGGTCTTCGACATGGTCGTGGCCGGCCGGGTGCTGCCCGACGGCGACGTCGCGATCATGATGGTCGAGGCCGAGGCCACCGAGAAGACCATCGAGCTCGTCAAGGGCGGCGCCGAGGCCCCGACCGAGGAGGTCGTCGCCGCCGGTCTCGAGGCCGCGAAGCCCTTCATCAAGGTCCTGTGCAAGGCCCAGTCGGACCTCGCCGCCAAGGCCGCCAAGCCGACCGGCGAGTTCCCGGTCTTCCTCGACTACCAGGACGACGTCCTGGAGGCGCTGACCGCCGCGGTCAAGACCGAGCTGTCCCAGGCGCTCACCATCGCCGGCAAGCAGGAGCGCGAGTCCGAGCTGGACCGCGTCAAGGCGCTGGCCGCCGAGAAGCTGCTCCCGGAGTTCGAGGGCCGCGAGAAGGAGATCTCCGCCGCGTACCGCTCGCTGACCAAGGCCCTGGTCCGTGAGCGCGTCATCAAGGAGAAGACGCGCATCGACGGCCGTGGCGTGACGGACATCCGTACGCTCGCCGCCGAGGTCGAGGCGATCCCGCGGGTGCACGGTTCCGCGCTGTTCGAGCGTGGCGAGACCCAGATCCTGGGCGTCACCACCCTCAACATGCTCCGCATGGAGCAGCAGCTGGACACCCTCTCCCCGGTGACCCGCAAGCGCTACATGCACAACTACAACTTCCCGCCGTACTCCACCGGTGAGACCGGTCGCGTCGGCTCCCCCAAGCGCCGCGAGATCGGCCACGGCGCGCTGGCCGAGCGGGCGCTCGTCCCGGTCCTGCCGACCCGCGAGGAGTTCCCCTACGCGATCCGCCAGGTCTCCGAGGCGCTGGGCTCCAACGGCTCGACGTCCATGGGCTCGGTCTGCGCCTCCACGATGTCGCTGATGAACGCCGGTGTGCCGCTCAAGGCCCCGGTCGCCGGCATCGCGATGGGCCTGATCTCCCAGGAGATCGACGGCGAGACGCACTACGTCACCCTCACCGACATCCTCGGTGCGGAGGACGCCTTCGGTGACATGGACTTCAAGGTCGCCGGCACCAAGCAGTTCGTCACCGCGCTCCAGCTCGACACCAAGCTCGACGGCATCCCCGCCTCGGTCCTGGCCGCCGCGCTGAAGCAGGCCCGCGACGCGCGCCTGCACATCCTCGACGTGATGAACGAGGCCATCGACGTCCCGGACGAGATGTCCCCGAACGCGCCGCGGATCATCACCGTCAAGATCCCGGTGGACAAGATCGGCGAGGTCATCGGCCCCAAGGGCAAGATGATCAACCAGATCCAGGAGGACACCGGCGCCGACATCACGATCGAGGACGACGGCACCATCTACATCGGTGCCGCCGACGGCCCGGCCGCCGAGGCCGCCCGCGCCACGATCAACGGCATCGCCAACCCGACCATGCCGGAGGTCGGCGAGCGCTACCTGGGCACCGTCGTCAAGACGACCACCTTCGGTGCGTTCGTGTCCCTGCTCCCGGGCAAGGACGGCCTGCTGCACATCTCGCAGATCCGCAAGCTGGCCGGCGGCAAGCGCGTCGAGAACGTCGAGGACGTGCTCGGCGTGGGCGCCAAGGTCCAGGTCGAGATCGCCGAGATCGACCAGCGCGGCAAGCTCTCCCTGATCCCCGTGATCGAGGACGAGGACGCCGCCAAGGACGACACGAAGGACGACGCCGCCAAGTGACGTCCCGCACGCACGCGACGACGGCCCGCACCTCCACGGAGGGGCGGGCCGTCGCCCGTACCCAAACGCTTCTGAAGGGCGCCGCGGGCGCCGGCACGGTCCGCCGCACCACCCTCCCCGGCGGGCTGCGCGTGGTCACCGAGACGCTGCCCACCGTCCGCTCCGTCACCTTCGGGATCTGGGCACACGTCGGCTCCCGCGACGAGACCCCGGCCCTGAACGGCGCCACCCACTACCTGGAGCACCTGCTCTTCAAGGGCACCCGACGGCGCTCCGCCCTGGACATCTCCGCCGCCGTCGACGCGGTCGGCGGCGAGATGAACGCCTTCACGGCGAAGGAATACACCTGCTACTACGCGCGGGTGCTCGACACCGACCTGCCGCTCGCCATAGACGTGGTGTGCGACATGCTCACCGGCTCGCTGATCGAGGCCGAGGACGTCGACGCCGAGCGCGGGGTGATCCTCGAAGAGATCGCGATGACCGAGGACGACCCGGGCGACTGCGTGCACGACCTGTTCGCGCACACCATGCTCGGCGACACCCCGCTGGGCCGCCCCGTCCTGGGCACCGTGGACACCGTCAACGCGCTCACCGCCGACCGCATCCGCCGCTTCTACAAGAAGCACTACGACCCCACCCACCTGGTCGTCACCGCGGCCGGCAACGTCGACCACGCCAAGGTGGTCCGCCTGGTGCGGCGGGCCTTCGAGCAGGCCGGCGCGCTGGACCGCACGGACGCCGCCCCGATCGCGCCGCGCGCCGGCCGCCGCGCCATCCGCACCGCCGGCCAGGTCGAACTCCTCGGTCGCAAGACCGAGCAGGCGCACGTCGTCCTCGGCATGCCCGGGATGTCCCGCAACGACGACCGGCGCTGGGCGATGGGCGTGCTGAACACCGCCCTGGGCGGCGGGATGAGCTCCCGCCTGTTCCAGGAGGTCCGGGAGAAGCGCGGTCTGGCGTACAGCGTGTACTCCTTCACCTCGGGCTTCGCCGACTGCGGACTCTTCGGCGTCTACGCCGGCTGCCGGCCCAACCAGGTGCACGACGTCCTCAAGATCTGCCGCGACGAACTCGACACGGTGGCGACCGAGGGCCTCACCGACGACGAGATCCGCCGCGCCATCGGCCAGCTGCGGGGCTCCACGGTCCTCGGGCTGGAGGACACCGGGGCGCTGATGCACCGGCTCGGCAAGAGCGAGCTGTGCTGGGGCGAGCACATGTCCGTCGACGAGGTGCTGTCGCGGATATCGGCGGTGACCCCGGACGAGGTCCGCGCGGTGGCCCGTGATGTCCTGGGCGCACGCCCCTCGCTGTCCGTCATCGGCCCCCTGAAGGACCGGCAGGCGGCCCGCCTGGAGGACGCCGTCGCCTAGGCGACGGCGTTGGCGTGCCGCCCCACCACGAGAGAGAGCGGAAAACGATGAGCAAGCTGCGCGTGGCCGTCCTGGGAGCCAAGGGCCGTATCGGCTCCGAGGCCGTCCGGGCCGTCGAGGCCGCCGACGACCTGGAGCTGGTCGCGGCCCTCGGCCGCGGCGACAAGCTGGAGACGCTGGTGGAGACCGGCGCCCAGGTCGTGGTGGAACTCACCACCCCCGACGCGGTGATGGACAACCTCGACTTCTGTCTGCGGCACGGCATCCACGGTGTGGTCGGCACGACCGGCTGGACCGACGAGCGCCTCGCGCAGCTGCGCACCTGGCTCGACGCCGCCCCCGGCGCGGGCGTGCTGATCGCCCCGAACTTCTCGATCGGCGCCGTGCTCACCATGCGCTTCGCGCAGCAGGCGGCCCGGTTCTTCGAGTCCACCGAGATCATCGAGCTGCACCACCCCAACAAGGCGGACGCGCCCTCCGGCACCGCCGCCCGCACCGCCCAGCTGATCGCCGAGGCCCGCGCGGAGGCCGGCTGCCCGCCCCAGCCGGACGCCACCCGGACCGCCCTGGACGGTGCCCGCGGCGCGGACGTGGACGGCATCCCGGTGCACTCGGTGCGGCTGCGCGGTCTGCTGGCACACCAGGAGGTGCTGCTCGGCGGCGTGGGGGAGACCCTCACCATCCGCCACGACTCGCTGCACCACAGCAGCTTCATGCCGGGCATCCTGCTCGGCGTGCGGCGCGTGGTGGACACCCCGGGCCTGACGGTGGGCCTGGAGAACTTCCTCGATCTGGGCTGACGGCAATGGGTGGAAAGATCACGTACATCTTCCTCGCCACCGTGCTGGTGCTGGTCTTCGGCGTGGTGGCCATGGAGGGCGTACTGCTCCTGATGACCGGGGAGCCGGCGGCGATGGGCATGGGCGCGGTGGCCTTCGTACTGCCGTGCCTGGGCGGCTGGTTCCTGTGGGCCAACACCCGCTTCGCCCGCGACGCGAACCGGCTGGCCCGCGAGCTGGAGGCGGAGGGCGGCCTGCCGCTCGACGACATCGCGCGCACCCCCGGCGGCCGGATCGACCGGGACGCGGCCGACGCGGTCTTCGCCCGGCGGCGGGCCGAGACCGAGGAGGCGCCCGGCGACTGGCGCACCTGGTTCCGGCTCGCCGTCGCCTATCGGGACGCCCGGGACACCCCGCGGGCCCGCAAGGCCATGCAGCGCGCCATCGCCCTGCACGACGGCAGGCCGGTCCCCGGCGACCCCGAGCCCGCCCGGACCGCCTGAGCCCCGCACACGACGACCGCCCGGGTCCGTACGGAACAGCCGTATGGACCCGGGCGGTCGTCGTGTTCAGCGCGCGCGGTACTCCGCCGCCCACGCCTCCAGCACATCGGCGGCCCGCTCGAACGTCCTCGGGCGGCCCAGGAAGTCCGCGTTGTGATCCGTCAGCAGGGTCCGCAGCGGCTCCCTGCCCACCCGCTCGACGTGCAGGGCCTGGCCCTGCACCGTCCGCGGCCAGCCCAGCCAGCGCACCGGCTGCTGGACCGTGCGGACCACGGCGACCGCGGACCACGGCAGGGTCGTGGTGCGCAGCAGCTGCACCTGGCGCAGCCCCTGGGCGCTGACCCAGATCCCCACCCGCACCAGCCGCAGTGCCAGCGCGATCACCACCAGCCCCACCGCCGCGCAGACCGCCGCCCCGGCCGGCGACCCGGCCAGCGCGATGATCAGCGCGGAGAACAGGACGAACGAGGCGAGCAGCAAAAACACCGCCGCCGTCCCCACACGCCACGGTCCGGGGCGGTAGGGACGGCGCCAGTGGTCGGGGCCGTGAGACGGCGGGGGGACGGGATCCGCACGGCCGTCGGCCTGGAGGGCGCGGTCGGCCGTCAGGAAGGGCAGGGGCACGGCTGGGTCCTCACTCAGGGCTGGTCAGCACGGATGTCATGCCGACGGAAGCTGTGAGCGGTGAGGCTATCGGGACTGGCGGAGCGGAACCACCCGGGCGGAACCCCGGTGGCCCGCTCCACCGCCGGCTCAGCGGTGCGCTGCCTCGGACTGGTGCACCCCGGTCGAACCGGAGGTGTCCTGCTGGAGGGCCGGCAGGCCGAACAGCAGGGCGCCCGTCAGACCACCCACCACGGTGAGGGTGATCAGGGACTGGCCGACGAGCTGCGCACGCGACGGGCGCGGGCGCGGCGGGGGAGTGATATTGCTGCGGAACCGGTCTGCCTCGGCAACGAAGGCGAACGGGACGGGCTCTCGCCGGCGGAACATGAGGGGGCTCTCCTTGGAACCTCGAAGTGGGCACTGTCACAGGGAAAGACGACTGAGGCGTCCTTTTGGTGCCCGTTTTCCGTTACTTCTGTGAAAAATATCAACCGCCGCCCGTCGACTCGCAGGCGGGGCCTCCTTTTTCCGTTTTGTTACGGATTCATCGCTAACGCGGCATCAGCTACCGTTCCTCGGCCTGTCGGTGGCGGGCCGTAGGCTGGACGCGCACGAGGATCGATTGGAAGGAACCGCCGGTGTCCCACACCCCCGAGAGCGCCGAAAGCGCACCCGTCAGCTTCCGCAGCGAGGTGACGGTCGAGCTGGTCAAGCACAGCGCGGCGGACAGCGACGTGCTGTGGGCGGCCCGGGTCTCGACGGCGGGTGAGCAGTCCCTGGAGGAGCTGCAGAAGGACCCCGAGCGCTCCAAGGGCCTGATCAACTACCTGATGCGGGACCGGCACGGCAGCCCGTTCGAGCACAACTCCATGACGTTCTTCATCAGCGCCCCGATCTTCGTCTTCCGTGAGTTCATGCGGCACCGCGTCGGCTGGTCGTACAACGAGGAGTCCGGTCGCTACCGCCAGCTGGAACCGGTCTTCTACGTCCCCGGTGAGTCCCGCAAGCTCGTCCAGCAGGGCCGCCCCGGCAAGTACGAGTTCGTCGAGGGCACCCCCGCGCAGCACGAACTCACCGGCCGCGCCATGGAGGACTCCTACCGCCAGGCGTACGACGCCTACCAGGAGATGCTCGCCGCCGGTGTGGCCCGCGAGGTCGCCCGCGCGGTGCTCCCCGTCGGCCTCTACTCCTCGATGTACGCCACCTGCAACGCCCGCTCCCTGATGCACTTCCTCGGTCTGCGGACGCAGCACGAGCAGGCGAAGGTCCCCTCGTTCCCGCAGCGCGAGATCGAGATGGTCGGCGAGCGGATGGAGGCCCACTGGGCCAAGCTCATGCCCCTCACCTACGCCGCCTTCAACGCGAACGGTCGTATCGCTCCGTAACGCTTCGCGCGCGCACGGCGCCGTACATTTCCGGGCCGGTGAGCGGGATGCCCTGTCGCCGAAATACTCGTCCGAAGTGTCCGGATTGCGGCGCTTTGAGAAGTTCATTTACGCTGAACAAACGGACCCGGCACTGCTTGAACCCCCGAGCAGGCAGTGCCGGAGTCCACATCCCTGCTCCCCACCGGCACACCCCGCGGCGCCCTACGAGTAGCGTGGGACCCATGGCTCCGACTTCCACACCGCAGACCCCCTTCGGGCGGGTGCTGACCGCCATGGTCACGCCGTTCACGGCGGATGGCGCTCTCGATCTTGACGGCGCGCAGCGGCTCGCCGCACATCTGGTGGACGCCGGCAACGACGGTCTTGTCGTCAACGGCACCACTGGAGAGTCCCCGACCACCAGCGATGCGGAGAAAGCCCAGCTGGTCCGCGCCGTGGTCGAAGCCGTCGGCGACCGTGCCTTCGTCGTCGCCGGAGCCGGTACCAACGACACCCGGCACAGCCTTGAGCTGGCCCGCGCCGCGCAGGACGCCGGCGCGCACGGCCTGCTCGCGGTCACGCCGTACTACAGCAAGCCCCCGCAGGAGGGCCTGCTGCGACACTTCACCGCCATCGCGGACGCCACCGACCTGCCCGTGATGCTCTACGACATCCCCGGCCGCAGCGGCGTCCCGATCAACACCGAGACCATGGTCCGGCTCGCCGAGCACCCCCGGATCGTCGCCAACAAGGACGCCAAGGGCGACCTCGGCCGCGCCAGCTGGGCCATCGCCCGCTCCGGCCTCGCCTGGTACAGCGGCGACGACATGCTCAACCTCCCGCTGCTCTCGGTCGGCGCGGTCGGCTTCGTCTCGGTCGTGGGCCACGTCGTCACCCCGGAGCTGCGCGCCCTCCTCGACGCCCACCTCACCGGTGACGTCACCAAGGCGACGGAGATCCACCAGAAGCTGCTCCCCGTGTTCACCGGCATGTTCCGCACCCAGGGCGTGATCACGACCAAGGCCGCCCTCGACCTGCAGGGCCTGCCCGCGGGTCCGCTGCGACTGCCCCTGGTGGAGCTCTCCCCCGAGGAGACCGAGCAGCTCAAGCGCGATCTCGCCGCCGGCGGGGTACAGCTTTAGAACACAGACTTCATAACTGCATACGGAACAACAACCGCCACATAGCAAGTGCACGAATGTCATGCGCGCCACGTGCCTCGACGGCAGCGTGGCGCGCATGGTGAGGAGAGTCTTTTGAGTCATCCGCACCCTGAGCTCGGCGCTCCGCCGAAGCTTCCCGAAGGTGGCCTGCGCGTCACCCCGCTCGGCGGCCTGGGCGAGATCGGCCGCAACATGACGGTCTTCGAATACGGCGGCCGGCTGCTGATCGTCGACTGCGGAGTGCTCTTCCCCGAGGAGGAGCAGCCTGGAATCGACCTGATCCTGCCCGACTTCACGTCCGTCAGGGACCGCCTCGACGACATCGACGGCATCGTGCTCACGCACGGCCACGAGGACCACATCGGCGGTGTCCCCTACCTCCTCCGGGAGAAGCCGGACATCCCGCTGATCGGCTCCAAGCTGACCCTGGCCCTCATCGAGGCCAAGCTCCAGGAGCACCGGATCCGCCCCTACACGCTGGAGGTCGCCGAGGGCGACCGCGAGCGCCTGGGCCCCTTCGAGTGCCAGTTCGTCGCCGTCAACCACTCCATCCCCGACGCGCTCGCGGTCGCCATTCGCACCCCCGCGGGCATGGTCGTCCACACCGGCGACTTCAAGATGGACCAGCTCCCGCTGGACCGTCGGCTGACCGACCTCCCGGCCTTCGCCAAGCTCGGCGAGGAGGGCATCGACCTCCTCCTCTCCGACTCCACGAACGCCGAGGTCCCCGGCTTCGTCCCGCCGGAGCGCGACATCTCCAACGTGCTGCGCCAGGTGTTCGCCAGCGCGCAGAAGCGCATCATCGTCGCCAGCTTCGCCAGCCATGTGCACCGCATCCAGCAGATCCTCGACGCGGCGCACGAGTACGGCCGTCGGGTCGCCTTCGTCGGCCGTTCCATGGTCCGCAACATGGGCATCGCCCGCGAACTGGGCTACCTGAACGTTCCCGCGGGCCTGGTCGTCGACGTCAAGACCCTCGACGACCTGCCGGACGACGAAGTGGTGCTGGTCTGCACAGGCTCCCAGGGCGAGCCGATGGCCGCCCTCTCCCGGATGGCCAACCGCGACCACCAGATCCGCATCGTCCAGGGCGACACGGTCATCCTGGCCTCGTCGCTCATCCCCGGTAACGAGAACGCGGTCTACCGCGTGATCAACGGCCTCAGCCGTTGGGGCGCCCACGTGGTCCACAAGGGCAACGCCAAGGTCCACGTCTCGGGCCACGCCTCGGCCGGCGAGCTGCTGTACTTCTACAACATCTGCAAGCCGAAGAACCTCATGCCGGTCCACGGTGAATGGCGCCACCTCCGTGCCAACGCCGAACTGGGCGCGCTGACGGGCATCCCCAAGGACCGCATCGTCATCGCGGAGGACGGCGTCGTCGTCGACCTGGTCAACGGCATCGCCAAGATCGCCGGCAAGGTCCAGGCCGGCTACGTCTACGTCGACGGCCTCTCGGTCGGCGATGTCACCGAGGCGCACCTCAAGGACCGCCGCATCCTGGGCGACGAGGGCATCATCTCGGTCTTCGTGGTCGTGGACAGCAGCACCGGCAAGACCGTCGGCGGCCCCAACGTCCACGCCCGTGGCTCGGGCATCGACGACAAGGACTTCAGCGCCGTCGTCCCCAAGATCGACGAGGCACTGGCGAAGGCGGCCCAGGACGGCATCGCCGAGCCCCACCAGCTCCAGCAGCTGATCCGCCGCGCGGTCGGCAAGTGGGTGTCGGACAACTACCGTCGCCGCCCGATGATCCTCCCCGTGGTCGTCGAGGTCTGACGGACCGTCCGTACGAAGGTCCTCAAGTAGGAGCGGGGCGCCTGGATTTGCATCCAGGCGCCCCGCTCCAGTACGTTTACGGCTCCGCCAGAACGGGAAGCGCCGCACGCTACGCGTACGGACTGTTCCCCACGGACCGCGGAATTCCGACCCAGAGCAATCTGATAAAGTCGGGATCAGCCGAAAGGCAAAACCCTCCGACGAAAATCGGAACCGAATTCGAAGCCGGTAGCGCCCCTCGGGAAGCGGCTCGGAAACGAAAAAGGATCTGATAAAGTCGGAACCGCGAGGAAGCCGAAAGGTCGAATCGCACCGGCGAAAATCGGAGCCGAAAGGATCTGATAGAGTCGGAGACGCAAGACCGAAGGGAAGCGCCCGGAGGAAGCCCGAGAGGGTGGCCGAAGGAAGCGTCCGTTCCTTGAGAACTCAACAGCGTGCCAAAAGTCAACGCCAGATATGTTGATACCCCGTCTCCATCATGGAGATGAGGTTCCTTTGAAAAGTCCTTCCAATAGCTTTGGGAGGCACACAGCGAGGACGCTGTGAACCGCGAGGATTATTCCTTCTCGTGGTTCCGCTCAACGCGAGTGTTGATACCGGCAGTTTTTCATTAAACGCAGTCCGGAAAGCATTCACGGAGAGTTTGATCCTGGCTCAGGACGAACGCTGGCGGCGTGCTTAACACATGCAAGTCGAACGATGAACCGGCTTCGGTCGGGGATTAGTGGCGAACGGGTGAGTAACACGTGGGCAATCTGCCCTTCACTCTGGGACAAGCCCTGGAAACGGGGTCTAATACCGGATATGACACGGGGTCGCATGATCTCCGTGTGGAAAGCTCCGGCGGTGAAGGATGAGCCCGCGGCCTATCAGCTTGTTGGTGAGGTAATGGCTCACCAAGGCGACGACGGGTAGCCGGCCTGAGAGGGCGACCGGCCACACTGGGACTGAGACACGGCCCAGACTCCTACGGGAGGCAGCAGTGGGGAATATTGCACAATGGGCGAAAGCCTGATGCAGCGACGCCGCGTGAGGGATGACGGCCTTCGGGTTGTAAACCTCTTTCAGCAGGGAAGAAGCGAGAGTGACGGTACCTGCAGAAGAAGCGCCGGCTAACTACGTGCCAGCAGCCGCGGTAATACGTAGGGCGCGAGCGTTGTCCGGAATTATTGGGCGTAAAGAGCTCGTAGGCGGCTTGTCGCGTCGGATGTGAAAGCCCGGGGCTTAACCCCGGGTCTGCATTCGATACGGGCAGGCTAGAGTTCGGTAGGGGAGATCGGAATTCCTGGTGTAGCGGTGAAATGCGCAGATATCAGGAGGAACACCGGTGGCGAAGGCGGATCTCTGGGCCGATACTGACGCTGAGGAGCGAAAGCGTGGGGAGCGAACAGGATTAGATACCCTGGTAGTCCACGCCGTAAACGTTGGGAACTAGGTGTGGGCGACATTCCACGTCGTCCGTGCCGCAGCTAACGCATTAAGTTCCCCGCCTGGGGAGTACGGCCGCAAGGCTAAAACTCAAAGGAATTGACGGGGGCCCGCACAAGCAGCGGAGCATGTGGCTTAATTCGACGCAACGCGAAGAACCTTACCAAGGCTTGACATACACCGGAAAGCATTAGAGATAGTGCCCCCCTTGTGGTCGGTGTACAGGTGGTGCATGGCTGTCGTCAGCTCGTGTCGTGAGATGTTGGGTTAAGTCCCGCAACGAGCGCAACCCTTGTTCTGTGTTGCCAGCATGCCTTTCGGGGTGATGGGGACTCACAGGAGACTGCCGGGGTCAACTCGGAGGAAGGTGGGGACGACGTCAAGTCATCATGCCCCTTATGTCTTGGGCTGCACACGTGCTACAATGGCCGGTACAATGAGCTGCGATACCGCGAGGTGGAGCGAATCTCAAAAAGCCGGTCTCAGTTCGGATTGGGGTCTGCAACTCGACCCCATGAAGTCGGAGTTGCTAGTAATCGCAGATCAGCATTGCTGCGGTGAATACGTTCCCGGGCCTTGTACACACCGCCCGTCACGTCACGAAAGTCGGTAACACCCGAAGCCGGTGGCCCAACCCCTTGTGGGAGGGAATCGTCGAAGGTGGGACTGGCGATTGGGACGAAGTCGTAACAAGGTAGCCGTACCGGAAGGTGCGGCTGGATCACCTCCTTTCTAAGGAGCACTTCTTACCGAGCTTTGCTTGGTCAGAGGCCAGTACATCAGCGAGTGTCTGATGCTGGTTGCTCATGGGTGGAACGTTGACTACTCGGCGCGATTGGTGTGAGGACTGTTAGTACTGCTTCGGCGTGGAACGCAGGGTCTCATCTGGTCGGGTCGGGCACGCTGTTGGGTATCTGAGGGTACGGACTACGGTCTGAACCTTCGCGATGCCGGCCCCAGTGAACTCAGCCTTAGGGTTGGGGTGGTGGGTGGCTGGTCGTTGTTTGAGAACTGCACAGTGGACGCGAGCATCTGTGGCCAAGTTTTTAAGGGCGCACGGTGGATGCCTTGGCACCAGGAACCGATGAAGGACGTGGGAGGCCGCGATAGGCCCCGGGGAGCTGTCAACCGAGCTTTGATCCGGGGGTGTCCGAATGGGGAAACCCGGCAGTCGTCATGGGCTGTCACCCGCTGCTGAACACATAGGCAGTGTGGAGGGAACGCGGGGAAGTGAAACATCTCAGTACCCGCAGGAAGAGAAAACAACCGTGATTCCGGGAGTAGTGGCGAGCGAAACTGGATGAGGCTAAACCAGTCACGTGTGATACCCGGCAGGGGTTGCGTGGTTGGGGTTGTGGGAGCTTTCTTGATCGGTCTGCCGGCCGGTCGGTGAGTCAGAAACCGTTGATATAGGCGAAGGACATGCGAAAGGTCCGGCGTAGAGGGTAAGACCCCCGTAGCTGAAATGTCAGCGGCTTGCTTGAGAGCCACCCAAGTAGCACGGGGCCCGAGAAATCCCGTGTGAATCTGGCGGGACCACCCGTTAAGCCTAAATATTCCCTGGTGACCGATAGCGGATAGTACCGTGAGGGAATGGTGAAAAGTACCGCGGGAGCGGAGTGAAATAGTACCTGAAACCGTGTGCCTACAAGCCGTGGGAGCGTCGCCATGCAGCTTGCTGTGTGGTCGTGACTGCGTGCCTTTTGAAGAATGAGCCTGCGAGTTTGCGGTATGTTGCGAGGTTAACCCGTGTGGGGAAGCCGTAGCGAAAGCGAGTCCGAATAGGGCGTTGGAGTAGCATGCTCAAGACCCGAAGCGGAGTGATCTAGCCATGGGCAGGTTGAAGCGGAGGTAAGACTTCGTGGAGGACCGAACCCACCAGGGTTGAAAACCTGGGGGATGACCTGTGGTTAGGGGTGAAAGGCCAATCAAACTCCGTGATAGCTGGTTCTCCCCGAAATGCATTTAGGTGCAGCGTCGTGTGTTTCTTGCCGGAGGTAGAGCACTGGATAGGCGATGGGCCCTACCGGGTTACTGACCTTAGCCAAACTCCGAATGCCGGTAAGTGAGAGCGCGGCAGTGAGACTGTGGGGGATAAGCTCCATGGTCGAGAGGGAAACAGCCCAGAGCATCGACTAAGGCCCCTAAGCGTGTGCTAAGTGGGAAAGGATGTGGAGTCGCAGAGACAACCAGGAGGTTGGCTTAGAAGCAGCCACCCTTGAAAGAGTGCGTAATAGCTCACTGGTCAAGTGATTCCGCGCCGACAATGTAGCGGGGCTCAAGTACACCGCCGAAGTCGTGTCATTGCGATATTACTCCTAACGGGGATCGTGATGGGTAGGGGAGCGTCGTGTGCCGGGTGAAGCAGCCGTGGAAACGAGTTGTGGACGGTTCACGAGTGAGAATGCAGGCATGAGTAGCGATACAAGAGTGGGAAACTCTTGCGCCGATTGACTAAGGGTTCCTGGGTCAAGCTGATCTGCCCAGGGTAAGTCGGGACCTAAGGCGAGGCCGACAGGCGTAGTCGATGGACAACCGGTTGATATTCCGGTACCCGCTTTGAAGCGCCCAATACTGAATCAGGCGATGCTAAGTCCGTGAAGCCGCCCTGATCTCTTCGGAGTTGAGGGGAGTGGTGGAGCCGACGGACCAGACTTGTAGTAGGTAAGCGATGGGGTGACGCAGGAAGGTAGTCCAGCCCGGGCGGTGGTTGTCCCGGGGTAAGGGTGTAGGCCGTGTGGTAGGTAAATCCGTCACGCGTTAAGGCTGAGACCTGATGCCGAGCCGATTGTGGTGAAGTGGATGATCCTATGCTGTCGAGAAAAGCCTCTAGTGAGTTTCAAGGCGGCCCGTACCCTAAACCGACTCAGGTGGTCAGGTAGAGAATACCGAGGCGTTCGGGTGAACTATGGTTAAGGAACTCGGCAAAATGCCCCCGTAACTTCGGGAGAAGGGGGGCCATTTCTGGTGATCCGTTTTACACGGTGAGCTGGGGGTGGCCGCAGAGACCAGCGAGAAGCGACTGTTTACTAAAAACACAGGTCCGTGCGAAGCCGTAAGGCGATGTATACGGACTGACGCCTGCCCGGTGCTGGAACGTTAAGGGGACCGGTTAGCTCCATTTCGGTGGGGCGAAGCTGAGAACTTAAGCGCCAGTAAACGGCGGTGGTAACTATAACCATCCTAAGGTAGCGAAATTCCTTGTCGGGTAAGTTCCGACCTGCACGAATGGCGTAACGACTTCTCGACTGTCTCAACCATAGGCCCGGTGAAATTGCATTACGAGTAAAGATGCTCGTTTCGCGCAGCAGGACGGAAAGACCCCGGGACCTTTACTATAGCTTGATATTGGTGTTCGGTTCGGCTTGTGTAGGATAGGTGGGAGACTTTGAAGCGCCAACGCCAGTTGGTGTGGAGTCGCTGTTGAAATACCACTCTGGTCGTGCTGGATGTCTAACCTGGGTCCGTGATCCGGATCAGGGACAGTGTCTGGTGGGTAGTTTAACTGGGGCGGTTGCCTCCTAAAGGGTAACGGAGGCGCCCAAAGGTTCCCTCAGCCTGGTTGGTAATCAGGTGTTGAGTGTAAGTGCACAAGGGAGCTTGACTGTGAGACTGACGGGTCGAGCAGGTACGAAAGTAGGGACTAGTGATCCGGCGGTGGCTTGTGGAAGCGCCGTCGCTCAACGGATAAAAGGTACCCCGGGGATAACAGGCTGATCTTCCCCAAGAGTCCATATCGACGGGATGGTTTGGCACCTCGATGTCGGCTCGTCGCATCCTGGGGCTGGAGTCGGTCCCAAGGGTTGGGCTGTTCGCCCATTAAAGCGGTACGCGAGCTGGGTTTAGAACGTCGTGAGACAGTTCGGTCCCTATCCGCTGCGCGCGTAGGAGTCTTGAGAAGGGCTGTCCCTAGTACGAGAGGACCGGGACGGACGGACCTCTGGTGTGCCAGTTGTTCTGCCAAGGGCATGGCTGGTTGGCTACGTTCGGAAAGGATAACCGCTGAAAGCATCTAAGCGGGAAGCCTGCTTCGAGATGAGGGCTCCCACCCACTTGATGGGGTAAGGCTCCCAGTAGATGACTGGGTTGATAGGCCAGATATGGAAGCGCCGTAAGGTGTGGAGTTGACTGGTACTAATAGGCCGAGGGCTTGTCCTCAGTTGCTCGCGTCCACTGTGTTGGTTCTGAAGCCACGAACAGACCAACGGTTGTTCTTTGTTTCATAGTGTTTCGGTGGTTATAGCGTTAGGGAAACGCCCGGTTACATTCCGAACCCGGAAGCTAAGCCTTTCAGCGCCGATGGTACTGCAGGGGGGACCCTGTGGGAGAGTAGGACGCCGCCGAACTATCATTCAGCTCCGGTCCCTGAACCTTCTGGTTCAGGGACCGGAGCTTTTTTGTTAGGGGTTTGCAGTCTTGGACGTAACGTGACGTTCAACTGTCCTGGACATGCTCCGCGGCATGGGGACAGTGGGAACGCTCAGGTCGGCCGGTGTCCGTGCTGGTGACGAGGTGGTGGTGCCGGCCTACGGCAGTGCCGAAGTCGCCCGGGCCGTCGTGGAGTTGGGGGCCGTGCCGGTGTTCGCCGATGTGGATGCCGAGAGCTACTGCCTGGATCCGGCGGCGGTGGCGGACGTGGTGACCCGGCAGACCGCCGCGGTGGTGGCGGTGCACCGGTTCGGGCGGCCGGCGGACGTGGCGTGGATGCGTGAAGTCGGCCAACGACACGGGCTGTTGGTGCTGGTCGAGGACGAGCCCGGGGTGCGGCCGGAGGAGGCGGAGCTGCGGCGCGAGCACGCCAGGTATCTGGACGGACGGCTGAGCGGGGTGCGGACGCCGGCGCCCGCGGCCGGGCACAGCTATGAGCGGTATGTGGTGCGGGTGCCGGGGAACGGGCGGCCGGACCGGGACGCGTTCGCACGGGCCTTGCGGGGCAAGGGAGTTGGCTGCAAGGTGCCGGTGCAGGCACCGGTGTACCGGATGCCGGGGCTGCGGCGGGACGTCTTTCTGCCGGAGACCGAGCGGGCGGTCGACGAGACGTTGGCGCTGCCGGTGGACGCCGGAATGACGCGGCGTGAGGTGCAGCGGATGGCGGCGGCCTGCAATGCGCTGGGGGGATTGCTGCAACCGGCTTTCTAGGGCCGCGGGGCCAGTTCGGAAACAGTCCGGGGGTGGGGTAGTATTTATCTCGTTGCCGGCCCCAATAGCTCAGTCGGCAGAGCGTCTCCATGGTAAGGAGAAGGTCTACGGTTCGATTCCGTATTGGGGCTCAGATAAGGGAAAGTCCCCCACCGGTTGGTGGGGGACTTTTTCATTTGTGGGGCGGGTAGGGCGGGGGTTGCCCCGCCGCCCTACCCGACTGGGGCTAGGCGGCGGGGATTTCGGGGACGCGCAGGGCCAGAATGGCCATGTCGTCGGAGGCCGGTTCGGCGGCGAAGCGTTCGACGGCGCGCAGGACGCGGGCGGCGACGGCGCCGGCGGTGAGGCCCGTACACGTCGTCAGGACATCGGTGAGGCCGTCGTCGCCGAGCATGCGGGTGCCCTCGCGGCGTTCGGTGACGCCGTCGGTGACGCACAGCAGGACGTCGCCCGGCGCGAGGGTGACGGTCTGTTCGTAGAGTTCGAGGTCGTCCATGACACCCAGGAGGGGCTGGGGCTCGGCGGCCGGCTCGACCGAACCGTCCTGGCGGAGGCGGAGCGGCAGCGGGTGGCCGGCGCAGACCACCTTCAGGAGCGCGCTGCCGTCGTCCTGCGGCCACAGTTCGCCGTAGAGGAGCGTCAGGAAGCGGCTGCGGGCGCCCTCGTCGAGGATGGCGGCGTTGAGCCGCTCCAGGACGGCGGGGCCGCCGAAGCCCTCACGGGCGAGGAGGCGGAGGGCGTGGCGGGCCAGGCCGGTGACGGCGGCGGCTTCCGGGCCGGTACCGCAGACGTCACCGATGGCGAAGCCGTAGGCGCCGTCGCGGATCGGGAAGAGGTCGTAGAAGTCGCCGCCGACCTCGTTGCCCTCGCCGGCCGCGCGGTAGATGACCTCGGCCTCGACGCCGGGGATGTCGGGGAGCTCCGGGGGCAGCAGGCTGCGCTGGAGCGACTGGCTGATGGCGGTGCGCTCGCTGTAGAGGCGGGCGTTGTCCAGGGCCAGGGCGGCGCGGCGGGAGAGGTCCTCGGCGAGTTCGAGGATCTCCTGGCGGAAGTGCTCCTCGGTGGGCTTGCCGAGGGTGAGCATGCCGATGACGCGGTTGCGGGCGACGAGGGGGAGGACGACGGTCTCGCCGCCGACCGCGGAGGCGGTGGCGAGGGTCGCGCCGGGCCCCTTGGAGGGGCGGGCGGACTCCTCCAGGCCGAGGCTGCGCAGGGAGGTGCGCAGTGCCGCGTCGTGGGCGGCGTCGGCGGGGGCGGTCCAGACGCGGGCGCCGGGGGTGGGGACCGGTTCGGGCGGGTCGACCTTCATCAGCAGGGTCTTGAGGCCGTCGATGCGGTCCTCGTCCTCGTGGAGGACGTAGGAGAGTTCCGGTTCCGAGGTCTGGTCGGCGACGGTGTAGACGGCGCACCAGGTGGCGAGGGTGGGGACCGTCATCTGGGCCATCAGGGCCAGCGTCTGGTCGCGGTCGAGGGTGCCGGCCAGCAGGTCGGACGCCTCGACGAGGAAGGAGAGGGAGCCGCGGCGGAGCTTCTCCAGTTCGGTGAGGCGGGCCCGTTCGACGGCGAGGGCGATGCGGTCGGCGGCGAACTGGAGGCGCAGGGCCTCTTCGTTGGTGTAGCGGGAGGGGCTCTCGGCGGCGACGCCCAGCGAGCCGGTGAGTCGGCCCTCGACCTTGAGCGGGACGGTGACGACCGAACGCATGCCCGTGCCGGCGAGCAGCGGGACGGCACCGGGGACGGCGGTGAGGTCCTCGTGGACGGCGGGCATCCGGGCGGAGCCGTAGCGTCCGGAGCCGGCCTCGACGGGGACGCGGGCGAACCGCTGGCGTGCGGAGGGCAGGCCCGTCGAGGCGCGCACCTCCAGCTCGGTCTCGTCGTCGGTGGCCAGCAGGAGGTAGGCGGCGTCGCCGTCGAGCATGTCGCGGGCCCGTTCGACGGTGCGCTGGAGCAGGCCGTCGAGGTCGTCGGGGGCGGGGGAGCCGATGAAGACCTCGAAGGGGTCGGCGGGCCGCCCCTCGGGCACGGAGGTGCCGTCGGCGGAGGGGGGACGCTGCGGGCTCTGCAGGATCGCGCGCTCGTGGTCGCGGACCAGGAGACAGACCGTGGACGCCTCACCGTCGGTGTCGCGGACCCGCAGATGGGAGGCGTAGACGGGAACGACCCGGCCGTCGGCGCCCCTTATGCCGTAGGAGCCCTCCCAGCGGGAGAGCTGGAGCGCCTCGGCGATGCCGGTGCCGGTGCCGGGGGTGTGCGGCCAGGCGGCGAAGTCGGTGAGGGGCTTGCCGATGATCTGTTCGGGGTCGTAGCCGAAGAGGTCCTGGGCGTCCTCGTTCCAGAACGTGACGCAGCCGCCGCGGTCGATCTGGACGACCGCGACCCGGACCCGGGTGTCGGCGACCGGGAGGGCGTCCACGGGGAGGGCGGGGCCGGCGGAGCGGGTGCCGGCCGGGCGCTCGGGGAGGTCGAGGTGGAACCAGACGTGTTTCTGGGCGGCGGTGTACTCCACGCCCCAGCGGGCGGCCAGCGCGCCGCACAGCAGCAGGCCGCGGCCGCCCTCGCGGTCGGGGTGGACCACGGTCTGGCCGTGGTTCTGCAGGGGGATTTCGCGCTCGGGGTAGCGGTCGGCGACGGAGATCCGGATGCCGCCGTCGGTGCGCAGGCACAGCACGTCGGCGGCGGTGCCGGCGTGCACCACGGCATTGGTGACCAGTTCGCTGGTGAGGACCACGGCGTCGTCGACGACGTCGGCGTAGCCCCAACCCTGGAGGGTGTCGCGGACGAAGGCACGGGCAGTGGCGACCGAGCGCCCGACCGGCTCGAAGGTGGCGGCGGCCCGCGCGGTGATCACTGGTCTCCTCATGCGTGTGTCGGTGATCTGCTCCCCCATGGTCGTGGTGCCCCTCCGAATACCTGTCGTGCTCGCACCACCGCCCGTAGGGAAATACCGGGGCGGATGGAAAGCCGTATGCCAGGTTACTTACCTTCGCCGGGCCCGGGGATGCCGGTCACGTGTCTTTCGCCCCAATCGTGCATCGGGACGGTGTGCGATGCTGCCGAACTGTTATGGCCTGGTTGAGGCATGGTGAAACACTGGGCAAGCATGAAGAGAGAGCCCGGAGAGAACAGTCGACCCTGCAGGAGGGACACGGTGGAGTCTGGCGCAGCGGCGCGGGGCGCAAGCACGCGCGCGAAAGGCGGACGATCCCGGACTAATGGGACGACTGAGGTCGATGCGGCCGCATTGAATCGGCTGCTCGCCGCGCTCGTCGCCATGCGGGACGGGAACTTCCGCAAGCGGCTCACGGTTTCCGGCGAAGGCGTCATGTCGGAGATCGCGGCGGTCTTCAACGAGGTCGCCGACCGCAACCTCCACCTGACCGGTGAGCTGGCGCGGGTGCGCCGGGTCGTCGGGCGGGAGGGCAAGCTCACGGAGCGGCTGGAGGTCGGCGCGGCCGAGGGCTCCTGGGCCGCGGCCATCGAGGCGTCCAACGCCCTGGTCGACGACCTGGTGCGGCCGGTCTCCGAGGTGGGGCGGGTGCTCTCCGCGGTCTCCGAGGGCGACCTGGAACAGCGGATGGACCTGCGGTCGCGGAGTTCGGACAGCTCTTCGGAGCATCCCCTGCGGGGTGAATTCCTGAAGGTCGGCCGGACCGTCAACGGCCTGGTGGACCAGCTCTCCGCCTTCACCGACGAGGTCACCCGGGTGGCCAGCGAGGTCGGCACCGAGGGCAAGCTCGGCGGCCAGGCGCGGGTGCGAGGGATGTCCGGTTCGTGGAAGGACCTCACGGATTCCGTCAACACCATGGCGTCCCGGCTGACCGCGCAGGTGCGTGACATCGCTCTCGTCACCACGGCCGTCGCCAAGGGCGATCTCTCGCGGAAGGTGACCGTCCATGTCGCCGGCGAGATGCTGGAGCTGAAGAACACCGTCAACACGATGGTGGACCAGCTGTCCTCGTTCGCCTCCGAGGTGACCCGGGTCGCCCGCGAGGTGGGCACGGAGGGCGAGCTGGGCGGCCAGGCCCAGGTGCCCGGCGTGGCCGGGGTGTGGAAGGACCTGACCGACTCCGTCAACCTCATGGCGGGCAATCTCACCGCGCAGGTGCGCGGGATCGCCCAGGTCACCACCGCGGTCGCCAACGGCGACCTCTCGCAGAAGGTCACGGTCAGCGCGCGCGGCGAGGTGGCGCAGCTGGCCGACACCATCAACACGATGACCGAGACCCTGCGCACCTTCGCCGACGAGGTGACGCGGGTCGCGAACGAGGTCGGGGCCGAGGGCCAGCTCGGCGGGCAGGCGCAGGTGCCGGGCGCCGCCGGCACGTGGAAGGACCTCACCGACTCCGTCAACAACGCCTTCCGCAACCTCACCGGGCAGGTCCGGGACATCGCGCAGGTGACGACCGCGGTGGCCAACGGCGACCTGTCGCAGAAGGTCACCGTCGATGTGGCCGGCGAGATGCTGGAGTTGAAGAACACCGTCAACACGATGGTGGACCAGCTCTCGGCGTTCGGCTCCGAAGTGACCCGGGTGGCGCGGGAGATCGGCGTCGAGGGCGAACTGGGCGGGCAGGCCGCCGTACCGGGTGCGGCCGGCACCTGGAAGGACCTCACCGACTCCGTCAACACGGCCTTCCGCAACCTCACCGGGCAGGTGCGCAACATCGCGCAGGTGACGACCGCGGTGGCCAACGGCGACCTGTCGCAGAAGGTCACCGTCGACGTCTCCGGCGAGATGCTCCAGTTGAAGAACACCGTGAACACCATGGTGGACCAGCTGTCGTCGTTCGCGGACCAGGTCACCCGCATGGCCCGGGACGTGGGCACGGAGGGCCGGCTGGGCGGTCAGGCGCGGGTGGACGGCGTCAGCGGCACCTGGAAGGAACTGACCGACTCCGTCAACTTCATGGCGGGGAACCTCACCTCGCAGGTGCGGCAGATCGCCCAGGTGACGACGGCCGTGGCGCGCGGCGACCTGTCGCAGAAGATCGATGTCGACGCGCGCGGCGAGATCCTGGAGCTCAAGAACACCATCAACACGATGGTCGATCAGCTCTCCGCCTTCGCCGAGCAGGTGACCCGGGTGGCCCGGGAGGTCGGCACCGAGGGCCGGCTCGGCGGGCAGGCGCAGGTGCCGGGCGTCGCCGGCGTCTGGCGCGACCTGACCGACTCGGTGAACGGCATGGCCGGCAACCTCACCGCGCAGGTCCGCAACATCGCGCAGGTCGCGACGGCGGTCGCGCGCGGTGACCTGTCGCAGAAGATCGACGTGGACGCCCGCGGCGAGATCCTGGAGCTGAAGAACACCCTCAACACGATGGTGGACCAGCTCTCCTCGTTCGCGGAGGAGGTCACCCGGGTCGCCCGCGAGGTCGGCACCGAGGGCATCCTGGGCGGCCAGGCCGAGGTCCAGGGCGTCAGCGGGACGTGGAAGGACCTCACCCAGTCCGTCAACTTCATGGCGAACAACCTGACGTCGCAGGTGCGCAACATCGCCGAGGTGACCACGGCGGTGGCCCGCGGCGACCTGTCCAAGAAGATCACCGTCGACGCCAAGGGCGAGATCCTCGAACTGGTCACCACCGTCAACACCATGGTCGACCAGCTGTCCTCGTTCGCCGAGCAGGTCACGAGGGTGGCCCGCGAGGTCGGTACGGAAGGCCAACTCGGCGGTCAGGCGCGGGTTCCGGGCGTCACCGGCATCTGGAAGGACCTCAGCGACAACGTCAACCTGATGGCCAACAACCTGACCATCCAGGTGCGGAACATCTCGCAGGTCTCGGCGGCGGTCGCCAACGGCGACCTGACGAAGAAGGTGACGGTCGAGGCGCGCGGCGAGGTCGCGCAGCTGGCCGACACCGTCAACACCATGGTGACCACGCTCTCGTCGTTCGCCGACGAGGTGACCCGGGTGGCCCGTGAGGTGGGCACCGACGGCATCCTGGGCGGTCAGGCCCGGGTGCCCGGCGTCGCCGGCACGTGGAAGGACCTCACCGAGTCGGTGAACTCCATGGCCAACAACCTGACCGGGCAGGTCCGCAACATCGCCATGGTCACCACCGCCATCGCCAAGGGCGATCTGACCAAGAAGATCGACATCGACGCGCGGGGCGAGATCCTGGCGCTGAAGACGACCATCAACACGATGGTCGACCAGCTGTCGTCGTTCGCCGAGCAGGTCACCAGGGTGGCCCGCGAGGTGGGCACGGAGGGCCAGCTGGGCGGTCAGGCGCAGGTGCGCGGTGTGGCCGGCACCTGGAAGGACCTGACGGAGTCGGTGAACGAGATGGCCGGGAACCTCACCCGGCAGGTGCGGGCCATCGCCGCGGTCGCCGCCGCGGTGACCCTCGGCGACCACAACGTCCGCATCGACGTGGACGCGGCCGGCGAGATCCTGGAGCTCCAGGACAACATCAACACCATGATCTCCACGCTCCGGGAGACCACCCTCGCCAACGAGGAGCAGGACTGGCTCAAGGGCAACCTCGCCCGGATCTCCGGTCTGATGCAGGGCCGCCGCGACCTCAAGGACGTGGCCACGCTCATCATGAGCGAGCTCTCGCCCGCGGTCTCCGCGCAGCACGGCGCGTTCTTCCTCGCCGCGCGGCCCGACGTGCAGGAGATCGGCACCGACGGCGACGGCCGGTACGAGCTGCGGCTGATGGGCTCGTACGGCTACTCCATGGGCGAGATGCCGACGACGTTCAGGCCGGGGGAGACGCTGATCGGGACGGCGGCCGAGGAGGGCCGCACGATCCTGGTGGAGAACGTGCCCTCCGGCTACCTCAAGATCGCCTCGGGGCTGGGAGAGGCGCCGCCGGCCAACATCATCGTGCTCCCGGTGCTCTTCGAGGACAAGGTGCTCGGCGTGATCGAGCTGGCATCCTTCCAGCCCTTCACCCAGATCCAGAAGGACTTCCTCAGCCAGATCGCCGAGATGATCGCGACCAGCGTCAACACCATCTCGGTGAACACCAAGACCGAGGTGCTGCTGGGCCAGTCGCAGGAGCTGACCGAGCAACTGCGCGAGCGCTCGGCGGAGTTGGAGAGCCGGCAGAAGGCGCTGGAGCTGTCCAACTCCGAACTGGAGGAGAAGGCCGAGCAGCTGCGGGCGCAGAACCGCGACATCGAGGTGAAGAACACCGAGATCGAGGAGGCGCGGCAGGTCCTGGAGGAGCGCGCCGAGCAGCTCGCGGTCTCCATGCGCTACAAGTCGGAGTTCCTGGCGAACATGTCGCACGAGCTGCGCACGCCGCTGAACTCGCTGCTGATCCTCGCCAAGCTGCTGGCCGACAACGCCGAGGGGAACCTCTCCCCGAAGCAGGTGGAGTTCTCCGAGACCATCCACGGCGCCGGCTCGGACCTGCTCCAGCTGATCAACGACATCCTCGACCTGTCGAAGGTCGAGGCCGGCAAGATGGATGTCAGCCCGACCCGGATCGCGCTGGTCCAGCTCGTCGACTACGTCGAGGCCACCTTCCGGCCGTTGACCGCCGAAAAGGGGCTCGACTTCTCGGTGCGGGTCTCGCCGGAGCTGCCGGCGACGCTGCACACCGACGAGCAGCGGCTGCTGCAGGTGCTGCGCAACCTGCTCTCCAACGCGGTGAAGTTCACCGACAGCGGCGCCGTCGAGCTGGTGATCCGGCCGGCCGGCGAGGACGTCCCGGTGGCCATCCGCGAGCAGTTGCTGGAGCACGGCTCGCTGCGCGACCCGGACGCGGCCATGATCGCCTTCTCGGTGACCGACACCGGCATCGGTATCGCGTCGAGCAAGATGCGGGTCATCTTCGAGGCGTTCAAGCAGGCCGACGGCACCACCAGCCGCAAGTACGGCGGCACCGGTCTGGGCCTGTCCATCAGCCGGGAGATCGCCCGCCTGCTGGGCGGCGAGATCCACGCCCAGAGCGAGCCCAACCGCGGCTCGACGTTCACCCTGTACCTGCCGCACAACCCGGGCGGACTGCCGCCGCAGGGCTACCCGCAGCTGGTCGCCGGCGGGTTGGCGCTGGACGCCGAGGCGCGCGAGGTCGAGGACGGCGGCCAGGAGAGCGAGGAGCCGCAGCGCGAGCCGGGCGGCGGGAGCCTCAACCGGCGCCGCCGGCGGGCGGTTTCGGGCGGTGCGCGGCGGTTCGCGCTGCCGGGTCAGCCGGTCGTCGGTGCGGTCGGCGCGCCGCATCCGTCCCCGTCGACGGTGCAGCAGTCCGGCCACCAGGTGGACGAGTCCTGGCTCGGCAACGGCCAGGACCTGGTCGACCCGGGCTTCGAGGGCGGGTTCCACGGCGAGAAGGTGCTGATCGTCGACGACGACATCCGCAACGTCTTCGCGCTCACCAGCGTCCTGGAGCAGCACGGCCTGTCGGTGCTGTACGCGGAGAACGGCCGGGAAGGCATCGAGGTGCTGGAGCAGCACGACGACATCGTGCTGGTCCTGATGGACATCATGATGCCGGAGATGGATGGTTACGCGACCACCGCGGCGATCCGGCGGATGCCGCAGTTCGCCGGGCTGCCCATCATCGCGCTGACCGCGAAGGCCATGAAGGGCGACCGGGAGAAGAGCATCGACTCCGGGGCGTCGGACTACGTGACCAAGCCGGTGGACACCGATCATCTGTTGTCGGTCATGGAGCACTGGATGCGCCAGAGGTGACGGGCCGTCCCCCGGGCGTCCAGTATGGGAGCCGGAAGAGGATCATCGCGTGCTGACTCAGTGTGGCCGTGGACGTGTGGAACCGCGGGATTCGGGGAACCTTCTCGTCTCTCGCTGCGTTTCTGCTACGTGCACAGTGACATCGCGGTGACAGGGTGTGGCGACAGGCGGGGTGCAGCTACCATGACCGGCACAAGGACGGGCGGCGTGACGGAGTCGTCCCCTGGGGCGGCGTCCGGTTCGATGCCGGGGCGAGGAGGACGGGCCATGGTGCAGAAGGCCAAGATCCTCCTGGTCGATGACCGGCCGGAGAATCTGCTGGCGCTGGAGGCGATCCTCTCCGCGCTCGATCAGACACTGGTGCGGGCATCGTCCGGGGAGGAAGCGCTCAAAGCACTGCTCACCGACGACTTCGCGGTGATCCTGCTCGATGTGCAGATGCCGGGGATGGACGGCTTCGAGACCGCCGCGCACATCAAGCGGCGGGAGCGCACCCGCGACATCCCGATCATCTTCCTCACCGCGATCAACCACGGCCCGCACCACACCTTCCGTGGCTACGCGGCCGGCGCGGTCGACTACATCTCCAAGCCGTTCGACCCGTGGGTGCTGCGCGCCAAGGTCTCGGTCTTCGTCGACCTGTACATGAAGAACTGCCAACTGCGCGAGCAGGCCGCGCTGCTGAGGCTGCAACTGGACGGCGGCCGGCAGAGCGTCGGCGAGGCCAAGGAGTCCCCCGGGCTGCTCGCCGAGCTCTCCGCGCGGCTGGCCGCGGTCGAGGAGCAGGCCGAGGCGCTCTCCAAACAGCTCGACGAGTCCGCGGACGCCGCGGCGGTGGCGACCGCCGCGCACCTGGAGCGCAAGCTGACCGGCCTGCGACGGGCGCTGGACGCCCTGGAGCCCGGTGCCGGGGCGCCGACCGGCTGACGGGGCGTAAGAGGCCGTCTGACGGCCATTCATGAGCCCGGTGCGCGACACGAATGGGTGAAGCGCCGTGCGCTCGTGCCACGCAGGCCGGCGCCTGTAATCTCGTCGGCATGGCCTCACGTACGTCCGGCAAGGGAACCCAGCGCACGGCGGGCCCCTCGAAGCCGCGCGCCGGACAGTCCGGGGGCGCCGCGAAGAAGACCGCCGCCAAGAAGGCGCCCGCGAAGCGGCCGCCGGCCAAGAAGGCCCCGGCCGCCAAGAAGGCCCCGGCGAAGCGGGCGCCGGCCAAGAAGGCGGCGCCGAAGCCGGCGCCGTCGCCGACCGGCGGCGTCTACCGCCTCGCGCGCGCCTGCTGGCTCGGCACCGCGCACGCCATCGGGGCGGTGTTCCGCGGCTTCGGCCGCGGCGCCAAGAACCTCGACCCGGCGCACCGCAAGGACGGGTTGGCGCTGCTGCTCCTGGGCCTGGCGCTGGTCATCGCGGCCGGCACCTGGTCCAACCTCTCCGGTCCGGTCGGCAACCTCGTCGAGCTGCTGGTCACCGGCGCGTTCGGGCGGCTCGACCTGGTCGTCCCGATACTGCTCGGCGGCATCGCGATCCGGCTCATCCGGCATCCGGAGCGGCCGGAGGCCAACGGACGGATCATCATCGGGCTCTCGGCGCTGGTGGTCGGCGTGCTCGGACAGGTGGCGATGGCCTGCGGATCCCCGGGGCGGGGTGACGGGCTGGCCGCCATACAGGACGCCGGTGGCTACGTCGGCTGGGCGGTGTCCAAGCCGCTGATCTTCACCGTCGGGCAGACCCTGGCGGTGGCGCTGCTGGTGCTGCTGACCGTCTTCGGTCTGCTGGTGGTGACCGCGACGCCGGTGAACGCCATCCCGCAGCGGCTCCGGGCGCTCGGCACCCGGCTCGGCCTGCTGGAGGCGTCGGACGATGCCGCCGGGGCGGTGTACGAGGACGACGAGACCGGGTACGCGGCGGAGTGGCGCGAGCAGCCGGCCCGCCGGGCGCGGCGCGGCGCCCCGGCGGACAACGATCCGGACGTGCTGGAGGAGGCCGCGCTGGCCAAGCGGCGTCGGCCGCGGCGCGCGGCGCAGCCCGCAGACCGGCCGATGGACGCCGTGGACGTGGCCGCCGCGGCCGCCGCCGCGCTGGACGGCGCGGTGCTGCACGGCGTCCAGCCCTCGCCGCTGGTCGCCGAGCTCAGCGGCGGCATCTCCGGGGAGCGGCGGGAGCGCGGCGCGGACACCGGGGAGCAGAGCGGTGCGGTGCCGCCGGCCCGCGGTGCGGAGCCGCCCGCGGCGACGCCGGCTCCCGAGGCCCGGCGCCCCTCGGTGCCCGATCTCACCAAGACGTCGGTGCCGGACCTCACCAAGGCCGCGCCGGAGGCGTCCGGCGACCTGCCGCCGCGTGCCGAGCAGCTCCAGCTCGCCGGCGACATCACCTATGCCCTGCCGTCGCTCGACCTGCTCACCCGCGGCGGTCCCGGCAAGTCCCGCAGCGCCGCCAACGACGCCATAGTGGACGCGCTGACGAACGTCTTCACCGAGTTCAAGGTCGACGCCGCGGTCACCGGCTTCACCCGCGGTCCGACGGTCACCCGCTACGAGGTCGAGCTCGGCCCCGCGGTGAAGGTCGAGAAGATCACGGCCCTGGCCAAGAACATCGCCTACGCCGTGGCCTCCCCGGACGTGCGGATCATCTCGCCGATCCCCGGCAAGTCCGCGGTCGGCATCGAGATCCCGAACACCGACCGCGAGATGGTCAACGTCGGGGACGTGCTGCGCCTCGCGGACGCCGCGGGGGACGACCACCCGATGCTGGTCGCGCTCGGCAAGGACGTCGAGGGCGGCTATGTGATGGCGAACATCGCGAAGATGCCGCACGTGCTGGTCGCCGGTGCGACCGGTTCGGGCAAGTCGTCCTGCATCAACTGCCTGATCACCTCGATCATGATGCGGGCCACCCCCGAGGACGTCCGCATGGTGCTGGTGGACCCCAAGCGGGTGGAGCTGACGGCCTACGAGGGCATTCCGCACCTGATCACGCCGATCATCACCAACCCCAAGCGGGCCGCCGAGGCGCTGCAGTGGGTGGTGCGGGAGATGGACCTGCGCTACGACGACCTCGCGGCGTTCGGCTACCGGCACATCGACGACTTCAACGAGGCCATCCGGTCCGGCAAGCTCAAGACGCCCGAGGGCAGCGAGCGGGAGCTGTCGCCGTACCCGTACCTGCTGGTGATCGTGGACGAGCTGGCGGACCTGATGATGGTCGCGCCGCGGGACGTCGAGGACGCCATCGTCCGGATCACGCAGCTGGCCCGCGCGGCCGGCATCCACCTGGTGCTGGCCACCCAGCGGCCGTCGGTCGACGTCGTCACCGGCCTGATCAAGGCCAATGTGCCGTCCCGGCTGGCGTTCGCGACCTCCTCGCTGGCCGACAGCCGGGTCATCCTGGACCAGCCGGGTGCCGAGAAGCTGATCGGCAAGGGCGACGGGCTGTTCCTGCCGATGGGCGCGAACAAGCCGGTCCGGATGCAGGGCGCGTTCGTCACCGAGGAGGAGGTGGCCGCCGTCGTCCAGCACTGCAAGGACCAGATGACGCCCGTCTTCCGGGACGACGTCACGGTGGGCACCAAGCAGAAGAAGGAGATCGACGAGGACATCGGCGACGACCTCGACCTGCTGTGTCAGGCGGCGGAGCTGGTGGTGTCCACCCAGTTCGGATCGACGTCGATGCTCCAGCGCAAGCTGCGGGTGGGATTCGCGAAGGCTGGGCGGCTGATGGACCTCATGGAGTCCCGGAACATCGTCGGGCCGAGCGAGGGCTCCAAGGCGCGCGACGTATTGGTCAAGCCCGATGAATTGGACGGAGTGCTGGCGGTCATCCGGGGGGAGGCTCTTCAGTAGCACGTACGTGCGGACCGCGTTGTCCGTGCGCGGAGGCAACCGTTTTCCTTGGCCGTACGTCAAGTTGAGGGAGGCGGAGGAGGCCCCTGCGGCCTCCGGCCCCGAGGCAGCGCCGCGGGGCGTTCTGATGGCGTACAAACCCGGCTCTCCCGCTTGCCCGACCCTTTCGCAACACCCCTAGACTGAACTTCCAGCAGGTGGCTACACGCTCGAAAGGCGCCCCCGTGTCCATCGGCAACTCCCCCAACTCTCCTGAAGAGGACCGGCCTTCCGCCGGTCCCGACCGGCCGTCGGTCGGTCGTGTCCTCCAGCAGGCCCGCATCGGCGCGGGACTGACCGTCGAAGAGGTCAGTACGGCGACGCGGGTGCGGATTCCCATCGTGCAGTCGATCGAGCAGGACGACTTCTCGCGCTGCGGCGGCGACGTCTATGCGCGCGGACACATCCGCACGCTCGCCCGTGCCGTCTCCCTGGACCCCCAACCCCTGATCGAACGCTACGACGCCGAGCACGGCGGCCGGCCCTCCCCGACCGTCGCCGCCCCGCTCTTCGAGGCGGAGCGGATCCGATCGGAACCCCGCCGCCCCAACTGGACCGCCGCGATGGTCGCGGCCATCGTCGCCGTCATCGGCTTCGCCGGCTTCACGTTCTTCAGCAGCGGCAGCAAGCACGAGGGCACCCCGATCGCCTCCGACACCGCCAAGGCCGACAAGCCGGGCCCGGCCCGCACCATCCACCCCCGAGCCCCCCAGCCGGCCCAGCCGGCACCCTCCGACAGCGCCATCGCCGGACTGCCCAAGGACAAGGTCACGATCAAGGTGACCGCCAAGGACGGGCAGAGCTGGGTCTCCGCCAAGGACGCCGACGGCAAACTCCTGCAGGACGGGCTGCTCAAGCAGGGGGAGTCGAAGACGTTCACCGACAAGAAGCGGATCGACCTCGTCGTCGGCAACGCCGGCGCCGTACAGCTGTACGTCAACGGCAAGGAGGTCAAGAAGGTCGGCGACGAGGGCTCCGTGGAGCGGCTGAGCTACACGCCGGGAGACCCGCAGGCCGGCTGAGGAGCCGTGTCCGGAAGGTCTCCGCCGCCCGTCCCAGGCCCCCGGGGACGGGCGGCGGAGACCTGCGCGCCATGGGGGTGTCCGGGACGAAGTAGGCTGAGCACCATGCCCGAACGCCGCACCGTCGCCCTTGTCACCCTTGGCTGCGCCCGTAACGAGGTGGACTCGGAGGAGCTCGCAGGCCGCTTGGCAGCGGACGGCTGGGAGCTCGTCGAGGACGCCACCGACGCGGACGTCGCCGTCGTCAACACCTGCGGCTTCGTCGAGGCCGCCAAGAAGGACTCCGTCGACGCCCTGCTGGAGGCCAACGATCTGAAGGATCATGGCCGCACCCAGGCCGTCGTCGCCGTCGGCTGCATGGCCGAGCGCTACGGCAAGGAGCTCGCCGAGGCGCTGCCCGAGGCGGACGGGGTGCTCGGGTTCGACGACTACGCCGACATCTCCGATCGGCTCCAGACCATCCTCAGCGGGGGCGTCCACGCCTCGCACACCCCGCGCGACCGCCGCAAGCTGCTGCCGATCAGCCCGGCCGAGCGCCAGGACGCCGCCGGCGTCGCGCTGCCCGGCCACTCCCAGTCCGGTGCCGACGAGCCGGCGGCCCCGCCCCAGGACCTGCCCGTGGGCGTCGCGCCGGCCTCCGGGCCGCGGGCGCCGCTCCGCCGCCGGCTGGGCAACGACCCGGTGGCCTCGGTGAAGCTGGCCTCGGGCTGCGACCGGCGCTGCTCGTTCTGCGCGATCCCGTCCTTCCGCGGCTCGTTCATCTCCCGCCGTCCCTCGGACGTGCTGGGCGAGACACGCTGGCTGGCCGAGCAGGGCGTGAAGGAGATCATGCTGGTCTCCGAGAACAACACGTCCTACGGCAAGGACCTGGGCGACATCCGGCTGCTGGAGACGCTGCTGCCGGAGCTGGCGGCGGTCGACGGCATCGAGCGGATCCGGGTCAGCTACCTGCAGCCCGCCGAGATGCGGCCCGGCCTGATCGACGTGCTGACCGGCACCGACAAGGTGGCCCCCTACTTCGACCTGTCGTTCCAGCACTCCGCGCCGGGGGTGCTGCGCGCGATGCGGCGGTTCGGCGACACCGACCGCTTCCTGGAACTGCTGGAGACCATCCGCGGCAAGGCGCCCCAGGCCGGCGCCCGCTCCAACTTCATCGTCGGCTTCCCCGGCGAGTCGGAGAGCGACCTGGCGGAGCTGGAGCGCTTCCTGGGCGAGGCCCGGCTGGATGCCATCGGCGTCTTCGGCTACTCCGACGAGGACGGCACCGAGGCCGCCGGCTACGACGACAAGGTCGACCCCGAGGTGGTCGCCGAGCGGCTGGCGCGGGTGTCCCGGCTCGCCGAGGAGCTGACCGCGCAGCGGGCGGCCGAGCGGGTCGGGGAGACCGTCCGGGTGCTGGTGGACCGGGTCGACGACGAGGACGACGGGATCGTCGGGCGGGCCGCGCACCAGGCGCCGGAGACCGACGGGGTCACGCTGCTCACGACCGACCAGGACCTGCGTCCCGGTCGTATGGTCGAAGCAAAGGTGGTCGCGAGCGAGGGCGTGGACCTCGTGGCGGAGGTGCTGTCGGTGGACGGTACGGGGTGTAGCGAGGAGGCGGGCAGATGAGCGGAGCCTCGGCTTCCGCCGCCGGGGGGCCGCGCACCGCGCCGGCCGTCCGGCAGGCCGGGCTGTGGAACATCGCCAATGTCCTGACGATGCTGCGGCTGGTGCTGGTGCCGGCGTTCGTGCTGCTGCTGGTGCACGACGGCGGGACGAGCCCGGCCTGGCGGTCGTTCGCCTGGGCGGCCTTCGCCATCGCCATGATCACCGATGTCTTCGACGGGCATCTGGCGCGCACGTACAACCTGGTCACCGACTTCGGCAAGATCGCCGACCCGATCGCGGACAAGGCGATCATGGGGGCCGCGCTGATCTGTCTGTCGGGGCTGGGGGACCTGTCCTGGTGGGTCACCGGCGTGATCCTCTTCCGGGAGCTCGGCATCACGCTGATGCGGTTCTGGGTGATCAAGCACGGAGTGATTCCGGCCAGTCGCGGCGGCAAGATCAAGACATTGGCGCAGGGCACCGCCGTGGGCATGTACGTCCTGGTGCTGAGCGGGCCGCTGGCCACCTTCCGCTGGTGGGTGATGGCGGTGGCGGTGGTGCTGACCGTGGTGACCGGGCTCGACTACGTCCGGCAGGCGGTGGTGCTGCGGCGGGCCGGGCTGGCCCGGGAGCGCGCCGAGCGGGCCGGAACCGCCGAGAGGACCGACGCCCGGTGAGCGCGCCGGGTTCTGCGGCGGCCGGGGCACTGGAGGTGCTCGCCGGGCGCGGTCAGAGCCTGGCGGTGGCCGAGTCGCTGACCGGCGGGCTGGTGGCCGGCGAGCTGACCGGCGTCCCCGGGGCCTCACGGGTGGTGCGCGGGGCGGTCACGGCGTACGCCACGGACGTCAAGCGGGAGCTGCTCGGTGTGGACGGCGCGCTGCTGGCCGCGCGCGGGGCCGTGGACGGCGAGGTCGCGCGGCAGATGGCGCGCGGGGTGCGGCGGGTGCTCGGTGCCGACTGGGGCATCGCGACCACCGGCGTGGCCGGGCCCGATCCGCAGGACGGGCAGCCGGTGGGCACCGTCTACGTGGCCGTCCAGGGCCCGGACGGCCAGGAATCAGTACGACGGCTGGCGCTGGCGGGGGATCGTGACCGGATCCGTCGTGACAGCGTTCAGGCCGTGCTCGCGCTGCTGTTGAGCGAACTCACAGAAAATGCGCGGGCACAGGATACGGAACAACACGGGGGGAATGGATGTTTGCAGCCCTGAGTGAACACGTACTCGCTCCCGGCACGGCTGCGGCCCGAGGCGGTACGGTGGGGCGAGAAGGATCCGCATCCGAGGTCCGAGGAGGGAGCCAGCGATGATTCTGCTTCGTCGCCTGCTGGGTGACGTGCTGCGCCGACAGCGTCAGCGCCAAGGCCGCACCCTGCGCGAGGTCTCGTCCTCCGCCCGGGTGTCGCTCGGCTACTTGTCCGAGGTCGAGAGGGGGCAGAAGGAGGCGTCCTCCGAACTGCTCTCGGCGATCTGCGACGCGCTGGACGTCCGCATGTCCGAGCTGATGCGGGAGGTCAGCGACGAGCTGGCGCTCGCCGAGCTGGCCGCCTCCGCGGCGGCGACCGACACGGTGCCGGCACCGGTGCGGCCGAAGCTCAATTCGGTGTCCGTCACTTCTCTGGCCGGCATGCCCGAGGAGCGCGTGACCATCAAGCCCCCGGCCGACGTCGTGGATGTCGTCGCGGCCTGACACCACAGACAACGCAGAGCCTTCAGCCCCGGCGGGCAGCAGCCCGCCGGGGCTCGCTGCATGCCCGTGCGGCGTCGGGGCGGGTGCCCGGCCGGACCGGCTGGGCTGCTCGGGGCGGAGCCTTGGCCCGTACCATGGGGCTGAATCGGGTTATTCGCCCAAATGCCAGCAATACGCCTGAAGTGGAGTATCTGGATGTCTGTGGTCACCAGCACGCTCTCCGATCAAGCCCGCTCCGTCGTCGGCAACGCCCTCCAGGGCGCCCTGGTCGATCTGGTGGATCTCTCCCTGGTCGCCAAGCAGGTGCACTGGAACGTCGTCGGTCCGCGCTTCCGCTCCGTCCACCTCCAGCTCGACGAGGTCGTCGCCATCGCGCGGCAGCACGCCGACACGGTGGCCGAGCGGGCCTCGGCGATCGGGGTCACGCCGGACGGCAGGTCCGCGACGGTCGCCAAGACCAGCGGCATCAGCGAGGCGCCGGACGGCTGGGTCAAGGACGGCGACGTCGTGCGGACGATGGTGGACGCGCTCGGCGCGGTCATCGGGCGGATGCGGGAACGGATCGCCGCCACCGACGAACCCGACCCGGTCAGCCAGGACATCCTCATCGGTCTCACCGCCGACCTGGAGAAGCACCACTGGATGTTCCAGGCCGAGGCCCACTGACCGCGGCGCGCCGACCGGGCGGCGGCCCGCTCCGCCGCCCGGGAGCCCCGGAGCGCACCGCGCGCGCCGGGCGTGCGTCGGTGCGCCCCTGCCGCCGGATGGTGGGACCGGTCTAGCGTCGGCCCGAGGAGGCAGGCATGGCGAGGCGTGCGAGGCCCCTGCCGGGGCGGTGGATATGCGCGGCGCTCGTCGGGGGTCTGTGGTGCTGGGCGGTGTGCCGGCTGGTCCTGTGGCCGGGGTCGACGGGGCCGGTGGAGGGCGCGGTGGCCACGGCCGGCTGGGGGCTCAGCCTGCTGCCGGTGCACTGCGTTCCGTGGAGCGGGCGGCGTCAGGGGGCGCGGGCCGACCGTACGGGGCGCGGGGGAGTGGCGGCGGCCGTCGAGGCACGGCTCGCCGAGGTGTGGCGGCGCAGCGGGTTGGAACGGCTGGTCGAGGCGTGGCGGCGCACCGGGGTGGGGCGCCGGTGGGAGGCGTGGCGTCGTCGCGCGGCGGAGGATCCGGCCGGTCGTGAGTGACGCGGCGGGCGGTGCCGGGCGTGCCGCGGGGGCCGAGCGGCCCCGAGGACGTCAGCGGGTCGGGGGTGCCGGGGGTGCGGACGGCTGGCAGGTGGGGCACCAGTAGGTGACGCGTTCCTCGGCGGTGGGGTCCTGGTCGGCGGTGCGGATCGGGGTGCCGCAGCGCAGGCAGGGGTGGCCGGCGCGGCCGTAGACCCACAGCCGGCGGTCGGGGCGGGCTCCCCCACCGCCCTGGAACGGGCGTGGGCGGTACCCCCACGGGGTGGTGACGCGGGCCGGGCGCTGCTTGTTGGCCTCCAGGAGCTTCTTGGCCAGGGCCGGGGCGCGCTCGGGGGAGGCCAGGCCGCCGACCGGGAGCCAGGGGGAGGCGCCGAGCAGGAAGCACAGCTCGGACTTGTAGACATTGCCGATGCCGGCGAGGTTGCGCTGGTCGAGCAGGGCCTCACCGAGAGGCCGGTCGGGGGCGGCCAGCAGCCGGCGCAGGGCCTCGGCCGGGTCCCAGTCCGGGCCCAGCAGGTCGGGGCCGAGATGGCCGGTGACCCGGGACTCGTCGGCGGTGCGCAGCAGTTCCAGGACGGGGAGGCGGTAGCCGACGGCGGTGTGCGCCGCGGTGCCGAGGACCGCCCGGATCTGGTGCGCGGGGCCGCCGCGCCAGCGCTCGGCCGGGGCGTAGATCTTCCAGGCGCCGTCCATCCGCAGATGGGAGTGGAGGGTGAGGCCGCCCTCGAAGCGGGTGAGCAGGTGCTTGCCGCGGGGCACCACCGCCAGCACCTCGCGGCCGGTCAGGTCCACCGTGGCGAGGCGGGGGACGCGCAGGTCGCAGCGGGTCAGCGGGCTGCCGGCCAACGCCTGGTGGAGACGGTGCGCCAGCCGCCAGACGGTGTCGCCTTCGGGCATGGGGCCATCATGCACCGCCCGGCGGGGGATCGGGCGCCCCCGTCCGGGCCCGCTGCCCCACCGGCGGGCTCAGCCGCGCAGCCGCAGCCCCCGCGGCGTCGGGTGGAAGCCCGCGGCCTCCAGGACGGGCGCGAACGGGGAGGTGAGGGCGGCGGTGCCGTTGATGCGCTCGGTGGTCAGGGTGCCGACGGCGCCGGCCCGGGCCGCCGCGACGAGGGCCTCGACGGCCGGCCGGAGCCGGGGGTCGGCGGCGGCCTCGGCCGGGTCCGGGCCCAGTGGCCATATCAGCAGGGTCTTGCCGCCGCGCTCCATGTAGAGCGCCAGCTCGCCGTCGACCAGGACGACCAGCGAACCGGCCTTGCGGCCCGGCTTGTGGGTGGCGCCCTCGGGGGGCTCGGGCCAGGACAGGGCGGCGCCGTACGCGTTGGCAGGGTCGGCGGCGGCGAGGACCAGGGCGCGGCGGGGCTGCCCCGGGCCGCCGTCCGGGAAGGGGGCGTCGGCGCCGCGCTCCCGTTGGTTGCTGATCGCCCGGAGCCGGTCCACCGCGCCGTCCATCGCGAACTGGGCGGCGCCCAGCCCCTCGACGACATAGCCGCGGCGGGCCTGCCCGGACTCCTCGAAGACGGACAGCACGCGATAGGCGGCGGAGAAGCCGCCGGCGACCCCTTCGGCGGCGACCGCGCCGCGGGTGACGATGCCGTGCCGGTCCAGGAGCGTACGGGCCAGGGCGTGGGCGCGGCGGGTCGGATCCGGCTCGGGGGCGGGCAGCAGCGACCAGCGGCCGCCGACCGTCGGCGGGCCGGAGCGGGAGGCGGTGGGGCGCGCGGCGGCGGTCAGCGTCCCGTATCTGCCGCGGGGGACGGTGCGCCGGGCGCGGTGGGCCGTGGAGCCGGCCGTGCGGCCCGAGCCGAGCAGGGCGCGCAGCGGCGCCAGGGTGTCGTTGGTGAGCCGGCCGGACCAGGCCAGCTCCCACAGCGCGTCGGCGAGCTGCGGATCGGTGGCGTCCGGATGCGTGGTGGCGCGGACCTGGTCGGCGATCTGCCGGAAGAACAGGCCGTAACCGGGGGCGAGGGCGGTCAGCACGGACTCGTGCAGTGCGGTCGGCTCCAGGGGCAGCGGGGGCTGGAGGAGCAGGGGCGCGGTGTCGGCGAGGTGGAGGGAGAGCCAGCCGTCCTTGCCGGGCAGGGCGCCGGCGCCGGCCCACAGCACCTCGCCGGTGGCGGTGAGCTCGTCCAGCAGGGCGGGGGTGTAGCCGCCGACCCGGGACGGCAGGATCAACTTCTCCAGTGCGGAGGCCGGCACCGGCGCGCCCTGGAGCTGCTCGATCGCCCGGACCAGGCCGTCGATGCCGCGCAGCCCGTACCCGGAGGTGGCGGTGGCGACCGGTGGTGCGGGTGCCCCGGAGGCGGGCGCCGGGCGCGGGACGCCGACGTGCTGCCACTGGGGCAGGAAGGCGGCCAGCGCGGCGGGCGGCACCGGCTCCAGCTCCTCGCGCAGCGCGGCCAGCGAGCGGCGGCGGAGCCGGCGCAGCACCTGGGCGTCGCACCATTCCCGGCCGATGCCCTCGGGATGGAACTCGCCCTGGACCAGGCGGCCGGTGGCGGCCAGGCGGTGCAGGGCGCCGTCGGTGACGGCGGTGCCGAGGCCGAAGCGGGTGGCCGCCTGCTCGGACGTGAACGGGCCGTGGGTGCGGGCATGACGGGACAGCAGATCGCCCAGCGGGTCCTTGACCGGCTCGGTGAACGACTCGGGGACACCGACCGGAAGCGCGGTGCCCAGGGCGTCCCGGAGCCGGCCGGCGTCCTCGACGGCGGCCCAGTGCTCGGCGCCGGCGATCCGCACCCGGATGGCGCGCCGGGCCCGGGCCAGCTCCTCGGGCCAGGCCGGCTCCGCGCCGCGCTCGGTCAACTCGGCGTCGGTCAGCGGCCCGAGCACCCGCAGCGCGTCGGCGACGCCCTCGACGTCCTTGACGCGGCGGTCCTCGGTGCGCCATTGCAGCTCGGCCTCCAGATCGGCCAGCACCTGCGCGTCCAGCAGCTCGCGCAGCTCGGCCCGGCCCAGGAGTTCGGCCAGCAGTCGGGAGTCCAGGGACAGCGCGGCGGCCCGGCGCTCGGCCAGCGGGGAGTCGCCCTCGTAGAGGAACTGGGCGACGTAGCCGAACAGCAGCGAGCGGGCGAACGGGGACGGCTCCGGCGTCGTGACCTCCACCAGGCGGACCCGGCGGGCCTCGATGTCGGCCATCAGCTCCGTCAGACCCGGGACGTCGAAGACGTCCTGGAGGCATTCGCGGACCGCCTCCAGCACGATCGGGAACGACCCGAACTCGGATGCGACCTGGAGGAGTTGGGCGGCGCGCTGGCGCTGCTGCCACAGCGGGGTGCGCTTGCCGGGGCTGCGGCGGGGCAGCAGCAGGGCGCGCGCCGCGCACTCCCGGAAACGGGAGGCGAACAGCGCGGAGCCGCCGACCTGGTCGGTGACGAGCTGATCGACCTCGCCGTGCTCGAAGACCACATCGGCGGCGCCCACCGGGGACTGCTCGGGGTCGTACTCCGCACGGTCCGCGGCGCCGAAGCCGCCGTCGCCGTCGAGGAATTCCAGGCCCATCAGGTCGGCGTCCGGCAGCCGCAGCACGATGCCGTCGTCGGCGTGCATCACCTGGGCGTCCAGGCCGTAGCGCTCGGCGAGCCGGGCGCCCAGGGCCAGGGCCCAAGGGGCGTGCACCTGCGCCCCGAAGGGGGAGTGGACGACGATCCGCCAGTCGCCCAGCTCGTCGCGGAAGCGCTCGACGACGATGGTGCGGTCGTCCGGGACATGGCCGCAGGACTGGCGCTGTTCGGAGAGATAAGCCAGGACGTTGGCGACCGCCCGGTCGTCGAGCCCGGCGGCGGACAGCCGGGCGGCCGCGTCCTCGGCGGAGAGCGAGCCGATCTCCCGGAGGAACGCGCCCAGCGCACGGCCCAGTTCGAGCGGGCGGCCGAGTTGGTCGCCCTTCCAGAACGGCAGTCGGCCGGGCACCCCGGGGGCGGGCGTGACCAGCACCCGGTCGCGGGTGATGTCCTCGATGCGCCAGGAGGTGGTGCCGAGGGTGAAGACGTCGCCCACCCGGGACTCGTAGACCATCTCCTCGTCCAGTTCGCCCACCCGTCTCCCGCCACCGCCCTTGCCGGAGCTCTCGCCGGCGAGGAAGACGCCGAACAGGCCGCGATCGGGGATCGTGCCGCCGGACGTCACGGCCAGCCGCTGGGCACCGGGGCGGCCGGTGACGGTCTGTGCGACGCGGTCCCAGACCAGCCGCGGGCGCAACTCGGCGAAGGCGTCGGACGGATAGCGCCCGGCGAGCATGTCCAGCACCGAGGTGAACGCGGACTCCGGGAGCGCGGCGAACGGGGCCGCCCGGCGGACCACGGCCAGCAGCTCCTCGACGTCCCAGGTGTCCATCGCCGCCATCGCGACCAGCTGTTGGGCCAGCACGTCCAGCGGATTGGCGGGCACCCGCAGCGCCTCGATGGCGCCCGAGCGCATCCGCTCGGTGACCACCGCCGCCTGCACCAGATCGCCGCGGTACTTGGGGAAGACGATGCCCTTGGACACCGCGCCGACCTGGTGGCCGGCCCGGCCCACCCGTTGGAGCCCGGAGGCCACCGACGGCGGCGACTCCACCTGGACGACCAGGTCGACCGCACCCATGTCGATGCCCAGCTCCAGGCTGGACGTGGCGACCACCGCGGGCAGCCGGCCCGCCTTGAGGTCCTCCTCCACCAGGGCGCGCTGCTCCTTGGAGACCGAGCCGTGGTGGGCGCGGGCCAGCAGCGGCGGCGCGCCCTTGGCGGCACCGGACTCGGCCATCAGCTCGGCGGGGGAGTGGTGCTCGGGCAGGGCCGTGCCCATGGTGCGCTCGTAGGCGATCTCGTTGAGGCGGTTGCACAGCCGCTCCGCGAGGCGGCGGGAGTTGGCGAAGACGATCGTGGAGCGGTGGGCCTGGACGAGGTCGGCGATCCGCTCCTCGACCTGCGGCCAGATGGACGGCTTCTCGCCCGTCTCGCCCTCCTGGACGGGGGCGCTGCCGAGCTCTCCCATGTCCTCCACCGGGACGACCACCGAGAGGTCGAACCGCTTGCCGGACGGCGGCTGGACGATCTCCACCCGGCGCCGCGGCGACAGATAGCGGGCCACCTCCTCCACCGGGCGGACCGTCGCGGACAGCCCGATCCGGCGCGCCGGGCGGTCGAGCAGCTCGTCCAGCCGCTCCAGGGACAGCGCCAGATGGGCGCCGCGCTTGGTGCCGGCGACCGCGTGCACCTCGTCCAGGATGACCGTCTCGACGCCGGCCAGTGCCTCCCGGGCCGAGGACGTCAGCATCAGGAACAGCGATTCGGGCGTCGTGATCAGGATGTCCGGCGGGCGGGTGGCCAGCGCGCGGCGTTCGGCGGCCGGGGTGTCGCCGGAGCGGATGCCGACCCGGATGTCCGGCTCCGGCAGCCCGAGGCGGATCGCCTCCTGCCGGATCCCCGTCAGCGGACTGCGCAGATTCCGCTCCACATCGACGGCGAGGGCCTTCAGGGGCGAGACGTACAGCACCCGGCAGCGCTTCTTCGGCTCGGCGGGCGGCGGGGCGCTCGCCAGTGCGTCCAGCGACGCCAGGAACGCGGCCAGCGTCTTGCCGGAGCCCGTCGGCGCCACCACCAGGACGTCGGATCCCTCGGCGATCGCCCGCCAGGCGCCCTCCTGCGCGGCGGTGGGTGCGCTGAACGCCCCGGCGAACCAGCCGCGGGTCGCGGGCGAGAACGAATCGAGCGCTGCCTCGGTCATGCTCCCCATCGTGCACCGGACCACTGACAATCCGGTCCGCCGCCGGCCGCGGCCCGCCGCGGGGCCGTCGCCGCGCGGCGTCCACGGTGCGGACACCCTGTCGCCCGGCCGCCGGGAATCCGCACAATGAGGGCATGGGCATGATCAGTACGGATGGTGAGCCCACCGCGCCGCGGGCCCCCGACGAGTGGGCGCGCCACTGGCGCTACCCCGGGCTGCCCGGCCTCGACCTGCTGCGCGCCCGCTACGTCCGGCATTCCTTCCCCCGGCACGCCCACGACGGGTATGTGCTCTGCGCGGTCACCTCCGGGATCGAGGCGGTCGGGCTGCGCGACGGCGTGGTGCGCGCCGGACCCGGCTCCGTCGTGATGATCAATCCGGAGGTGTCGCACACCGCGCGGGCCGGCGCCCCCGAGGGCTGGGCCTACGCCACGCTCTACCCCTCGGCGGAACTCGTCGCCGGGATCGCCCAGGAGACCACCGGGCTGTGCGGCACCGCGGGCTTCGTCCGGACCGTCGCCGACGAGCCCGGCCTCGGCCGGCTGATCGCCGGCGTCCACCGGGCCGCCGAGGCCGGCAACGCGCTGGCCGCCGACAGCCTGCTGCGGATCGTGGTGGCCCGGCTGCTGCGCGGCCACGGGGGACCGCTGCCGGCCCGCGCGTCCCGGGCGGCCGGCGCCCGTACCGCCGCCCGGGCCCGCGCCGTCCTGGAGGAGCGGATGCCCGATCCGCCCACCCTGGAGGAACTCGCCCGGGAACTGGGGACCAGCCCGTTCGCGCTGCTGCGGGCCTTCCGGGCCGCGTACGGCATGCCGCCGCACACCTGGCTCACCGACGCCCGGGTGCGGCGCGCCCGCCGGCTGCTGGAGGCCGGCACCCCGCCCGCCGAGACGGCCGCGGCGGTCGGCTTCACCGACCAGCCGCACCTGAACCGGCACTTCACCCGGATCGTCGGGGTGCCGCCGGGCGCCTACCGCCGGGAGCGCGCGGCGGCGGGCGCAAGAACGTACAAGACCGCGGGGGACGCGCCCTCCTAGGGTCCAGGGCGTGGCTGAACAGACAGATCGCGCAGTACCGGCGGAGATACGCCCCGCCCAGGTCCGCGGCCCGGGGAGCCCCGCTACCGGGGCGCACGACGAGCCGCCGCCCGTACCGGAGCGGCCCGACGCGGCCGTCGTCAGGGACGCGTTGGGGGTCGGCATCGCCGTCGGGCTCTCCGGCTTCGCCTTCGGCGTGACCTCCGCCGGTGCCGGGCTCAGCGTCTGGCAGACCTGCGCCCTGAGCCTCCTTGTCTTCACCGGGGCCTCGCAGTTCGCCCTGGTGGGCGCGCTCGCCGCGGGCGGCAACCCGTTCACCGCGGCGGCCGGGGCCTTCTTCCTGGGCGTCCGCAACGCCTTCTACGGGCTGCGGCTCTCCGCCGTCCTCGGTTACCGCGGCGCGGTCCGGCCGCTGGCCGCCCACTGGATCATCGACGAGACCGCGGCCGTCACCCTGGCCCAGACCGGGCGGCGCAGCGCACGACTGGGCTTCACCGTCACCGGGCTGTCGCTGTACTTCCTGTGGAACCTCACCACCCTCGGCGGTGCCCTGGGGGCCCGGGCGCTCGGCGACACCGCCGCCTGGGGCCTGGACGCGGCCGGCCCCGCGGTGTTCGTGGCGCTGCTCGCGCCGATGCTGCGGTCCGCCGTGGAGCGGTGCACGGCCGGCCTCGCCGTGCTGCTGCTCCTGGTGACGCTGCCGGTCCTGCCCGCCGGGGTGCCGGTGCTGCTCTCGGCGCTCGCCGCGCCCGCCGTCCTCGCCGTCCAGGGACGGTGGCGACGGAAGCCCGCCCCACAGGAGCGGGCCGGCGCGGACCACGACACCGTCGAGGAGGACCGGACATGAACGTCTGGATCGCGATCGGCGTCACCGCCGTCGGCTGCTACCTGGTCAAGTTCCTCGGCCTGTCGGCACCCGCCGGCGTCCTGGAACGCCCTCTGGTCAAGCGGTTGGCCGCGCTGCTCCCGGTGGCCCTGCTGGCCGCGCTGACCGCCCAGCAGACCTTTGGCGACGGCGGGCACCTGATGCTCGACGCCAGGGCCGCCGGGGTCGCCGCGGCCGTCGTCGCCCTGCTGCTGCGCGCCCCGTTCCTGCTGATCGTCGCGGCCGCGGTGGCGGTCACCGCCGGGGTGCGCGCCTTGGGCGGGTGACCGCGCCGCCGGGCCGTCGAAGGGCCCGGCGGGCGGCCGTCCGGCCGCTCAGCCCAGTGGCCGCCCGTACGCCCGGAGCGTGAGCAGCGCCTCCAGGGTCACCAGCGGGCGGCCTTCCACCTCCGTACCGGGCGCCCACAGGCGCCAGTTGACGGGCCAGCCGCCGTCCTCCCCCTGGAGCGCGACGAGGTGGTCCAGGGCCCGGTCCATCTCCTGGTCGGTGAACCAGCCGCGGGCCAGCGAATCGGGCGCGGCGGCGAAGTCGTACGCGAAGTGGTGCTCCCCGGGGGCGTACCCCTCCGGGACCGGGACGTCGGCCGCCCGCCCCGGATCCAGCACGACCAGGTCCTGCTCCCGTACCAGCCGGCCCAGCCGCCGCGCCGCCGCGGCCGCCCGCGGCCGGTCCGGGGCGCCGTCCAGGAACGCCACCGCCGCCGCGACCTCGTAGGGGTGGGTCTTCTCCAGGGACTCCACGGTCGCCCAGCAGTAGTCGGTCGCCCGGAACAGCCAGGCGTGCCACACCTGATTGCGGTGCAGCAGCCCCACCACCGGGCCGGTCGCCAGCAGCGAGCTCGGAGGGTCGTCCACCACGGGGATCCAGGGCGCGGCCGGATAGCCGCGCAACGAGGGGTGCACCGCCGGCAGCGCCCCCTCGGACGTCGAGATCCGCGTCAGGTAGCGGCAGATCCGCTCCACCCGGCGGCCGTCGCACCGCCCGATCCGGTTCAGGACCTTCAGCGCGTGCGCGGTGTGCAGTGGTTGGCTGACCGGGCCGCGCAGGTCGGGTTCCAGGGCGTGGCCGTAGCCGTCGTCGTCGTTGCGGTACGCGGTGAGCGCGGTCTCGACCGGATCCGCGCCGCCGCCGAGGAAGTGGTGCGCGAAGAGCCGCTGCTCCAGCACCCGGGCGGTCAGCCAGACGAAGCGCTCGGCACGCGCCAGAGGGGTCGCTGGGGGACTTACGTTTTCGGCCATGGCCCGACCGTAGGGGCGAAAGCCCGCGCCGGCACGGGCTCGGGGCCCGCTGCCCTCCGAGGGCGGGACCCTGGAGGCATCCGGTTGACGATCTCCGCCGTGGACGCGGGGCGTCTCCAGGGGCGGGACGGGGATTGCGGGTTCGCGGCGCGCGTGCTGCAATGCCGCGCGTGATGGGTCAACTCCCGCTGCACCGGCGCCTCTTCCTGGACCTCGCGCGGCTCGCCTCCGCGGCGTGTCGTCCGGCGGGGCGCTGACCCCGTCCCGCGCGCCCCGTGCGCACGCCGCCGTCCCGGGCGTCAGCCGCGCCCGACGGCAGCCGCCGGCGGACCCCGCCCCGTCCACGTCACCCGCGCGGGACCGGCCGCCCCGGATACCCGCGGGGTATGCGCCGGTCCCACCGGACAGGACGTCAACCCGCCGTCCCGGTACACCGGTTGACGAGGCACCCGTCCCGCACCATCGCCGCCGCCGAGCGGCCAGCGGATGCGCCGTCCCGCCCGCGCCTCGCGCGCCCGACCCCGGTGCGCGTGCCCTCCCGTTCCCCGAACCTGGAGCCGATCCGTGCCCACTCGCAGCAAGAAGACCCGCATCCTGGCGCTCGCCGCCGCGCTGGCCGCCGTCCTCGGTACGGCGGGGCCCGCGCGGGCCGCGGCCCCGCCCGCCAACCCCCACCTCGCCGCGGGCGGGGCGGGGGCCATGCACGGCGACACCGCCTCGTCGGACACCACGCCCCGACCGGGCCCGGGGACGGGCCGGGTCGCCGCCCACCGCACGGCGCTGCAGTCCGCCTGCCCGACCGTGCTGGCCGGCTCCGACGGCTACCCGGTCGCCGTCTGCACCGGCATCTTCGACCGGGCGCCGCACGTCCATCTGCTGGACCCGGCCACCGGCGCCTCGCTGACCGAGCTCGAGCTCGCCAAGTCCGGTGTGCTGGGCGGCATATACAGCTATCTGGACGAGCGGGACCGGCTGGTCGTCGCCGACGGCTCCGGCGATCTGCTGCGGATCGCCCACGTCCGGACGGCGGGCGGCGGCTGGGAGTTGAAGGTCGTCGAGCGGACGCCGCTGACCGGCGCCGTGGCCTCGGGGGACAGCGTGGTCGGGCTCTCCCCGGACTGGCGGGGGAGGGTGTGGTTCGCGACCGCGCACGGCCTCGTCGGCACGGTGGACACCACGACGAAGGCGGTGCGCACGGCGGACCTCGGCGAAGCGGTGGCCAACTCCCTCTCCACCGCGCCCGAGGGCGCCGCGGTGGCCACCGACCATGCGCTGTACCTGCTGCGCGCGGGCGCGGACGGGACGCCCCGGATGGCGTGGCGACGGGCGTACGACCGCGGGCCGGCCCGCAAGCCGGGGCAGCTCAGCCACGGGACGGGGGCCACCCCGACGTTCTTCGGGCCGCGCACCGGTTCGGAGTACCTCGCGATCACCGACAACGCCGCGCCCCGGGAGAACCTGATCGTGGTGGCCACCAAGGACGACCGCACGGTGTGCCGGATCTCGGTCCTCGACCCCAACGGGAGCGGCACCGAGAACTCGCCCGTCGGGGCCGGCAACAGCGTGTACGTGGCGAGCACCTACGGCTATCCGTACCCGGCGGTGCCGGACGGCGCGGGGCCCGCCGAGCCCGCGAGCGCGCCGTTCGGCGGCGGGCTGACCCGGGTCGACCTCGACCGGGACGGCAGCGGCTGCGCGGTCCGCTGGGACGCCCGGATCCGCTCGGCGGCGGTGCCCAAGCTGTCCGTCGCGGACGGCATGCTCTACACGGTGGAGCGCACCGGAGTCCTGGACCCGGCCCGGACCGGCATCCTGGACCGCTACGACTTCCTGGCGGTGGACGCGGAGACCGGCCGGGTGGCGCACCGCAGCCACCTGGGGACCGGCTTCCTCTTCGACACGCTCCAGATGGCGGGCAACGCCACGCCGGGAAGGGTGTGGTGGCAGGGCACCGTCACCGGGGTGGTGCGGATCGCGCCCCAGTAGCCGGAAGGCGTCGGCGCCCGGCCGTCCGTCGGGGGACGCGGCCGGGCGCCGAGGGGGTCATGCCGTGCGACGGGGCATCAGTACTCGTCGCCCTCGTAGTAGTTGTTGACGACCACCTCGGGCTCGTCGTCGTCGAACGCCTCGTTCAGCAGCGCGCCGCCGACCAGACCCGCGGCACCGGCGCCGATCAGCGCGCCGGCACCGAAGCGCCGGCCGCCGCCCTGGTGCTGCTCCGGCTGCTGCGGATAGCCCTGCTGGGGGTAGCCCGGCTGCGCCTGCTGCGGGTAGCCCTGCTGGACGGGCTGCGGGTAGCCGGCCTGGGCCGGGGTGTAGAACGGCGGCGTGGTGGTCTGTACCCGCTGCGCGCATCCGCCGCAGGTCTGGACCTGGCGCGGCACACCCCACTGCGGGGACCACATCACGGGCGTCATTCCGGGGCCGTGGCTGGGGTCGAAGAAGCAGGTCATGTCGGAACTTCCTGTCGGTTGCGGTGATGTGGCGGGGGTGGAGCCCGCTCCGGACGGCGCCACTCCGGCGGCGGCCACGGCCACGGACGTCGCCGTGGGCGTGGCCGCCGCCGACGGGGCGGCGGGCCCGGTGGGGGTGGTGGATGGGGGTCCCCCCTGCTCGAACGGAGTTGAGAGCTTGGGGGCGGTCGGGGCGGCTGCCGGCTCCGGGCGCAGCACCTCGACGCCGTAGTCCTGCGCGATCCCGGCGAGCCCGGAGGCGTAGCCCTGGCCGATCGCGCGGAACTTCCAGTCCGTGCCGTGGCGGTACAACTCGCCGAAGACCATGGCGGTCTCGGTGGCGGCCTGGCCGGAGAGGTCGAAACGGGCCAGCTCGGCGCCGCCGGTCTGGTCGACCACGCGGATGTAGGCGCTGCTCAGCTGGCCGAAATTCTGCCGGCGCTGCTCGGCCTCGTAGATCGAGACCGGGAAGACGATCTTTGCGACCCCGGGCGGGACCGCGCCGAGGTCCACCTCGATCTGTTCCTTGTCCTCGCCGGTGGGGCGGCTGCCGGAGTGCCGCACCGCGCCGTCGGGGCTGGTGAGGTTGTTGAAGAACACGAAGTGCTGGTCGGAGAGGACCTTCCCGGACTCGCCGCACAGCAGCGCGCTGGCATCCAGGTCGTGGCCGGTCCCGGTGGTGGTTCCCACCTGCCAGCCCAGCCCCACCCTGACGGCGGTCAGACCCGGGGCCTGCTTGCTGAGCGACACATTGCCGCCCTTGGTCAGGGCCACGCCCATGAGCTTCCTCCATACGTTCCCGGCATCAGGCGTCCGTCGGCTACAACGCCAAGGAAATCGGCAAGGTTCCCTATCTTGCGCAATGCTTGAAGTATGCGACTGAGAAGTCGTCAGGACGGTCCCGCCACCGCGTCCTGACGCCTTTCTGTCGCGGTGCTGTCACCACGCGACGGTCCGGTCACCGTGCGACGGCCCGCCCGGCCTGCGCCCAGTTCGCGTGCAGCCGGTCCAGGTAGGACCGGGCCTGGGCGCCCGGCGCGGTGCCGTGGGCGAAGGCGAGCATGTTGCCGGCGCCGGCGTTGTAGCCCAGCGCCAGCAGGTCGTCGCGGGAGTATCCGGCCGGTCGTTGCGCGGGCAGTCGGCGGTCCAGGTCGTGCAGGTACCAGGCGGCCGCCTCGACGGCGAGCTTCCGGTCGTCGGGCAGTTCCTCCCACTTCCGGTCGGCGAAGTCCCGGCCGCGCCTGACCTCGTCGAAGGCGGCCCGGTGCATGTTGGCGATGCCGAACGCGGCATCGGGCTTGTAGCGCTGCCAGGCCCGCTCCAGCGCCGGATCGTGCGGCTTGTACGCCTCGTTGTAGAGGATCGCCATCAGCAGCTGGGGGTGGACGCCGGCCGCCGTCGCGTACGTGCGCACCGCGGCGGCGCAGTCGGCCGGGTCGTACGCCCCGTCGGGCCGGGGGGCCGTGGGGTCGCCGTCGGGCGTCGCGGAGGGAGTGACGTCCGGTGCGGTGGACGTCGTGCCGGACGGCTGGGGCGCGGCGCCGGGAGCGGGGCCGTGGCCCGTGTGCACCAGTGCCCAGACCGCCACGGCGGCGCCGGGCAGCACCCACCAACGCCGTCGCGCCCGGGCTGTCGCCATGTCCCGCTCCCTCCGGAAGCCGCCGCTTTGGCGTCGGACGGACCGTCCCGCCCGGCCCGCCGGCCGACGCGCCGCTCAGCCGACGTTGACCCCGAAGTCCTGGGCGATACCGCGCAGTCCCGAGGCGTAGCCCTGGCCGATGGCCCGGAACTTCCACTCCGCGCCGTGCCGGTAGACCTCGCCGAAGACCATGGCGGTCTCGGTGGAGGCGTCCTCCGTGAGGTCGTAGCGGGCGATCTCCCGGCCGTCGGCCTGATTGACCACGCGGATGAACGCGTCGCGGACCTGGCCGAAGCTCTGGCCGCGCTGCTCGGCCTCGTAGATGGAGACCGGGAAGACGATTTTGGTGACCTGCGCGGGGACGGTGGCCACGTCGACCTGGATCTGTTCGTCGTCACCGTGGCTGCCACCGGTGAGGTTGTCCCCGGAGTGCACCACGGAACCGTCCGGGCTGGTGAGGTTGTTGAAGAACACGAAGTGCTGGTCGGAGACGACCTTGCCGGACTGTGCGCACAGCAGCGCGGAGGCGTCCAGGTCGTAGTCGGCGCCGGTGGTGGTGCGGACGGCCCAGCCCAGCCCGATGGTCACCGCGCTGAGGCCGGGGGCCTCCTTGCTGAGCGAGACGTTGCCGCCCTTGGCCAGGGTCACACCCATGAAAAACCCTCCAGCGTTCCTTGGAGCCGGTCTGTGCTGTCGTCCTGGACAACGCGGGGAACCTCATCTTGGTTCCATGATTGCGCAATATCTAAAACGTCTGGGGCGTCGGGGAGCGTGGACGGGCCCGGGTCGGCCCTCAGCCGCCCAGGCGGCGGAGCCGGGGTGGCGCGGTGTGCGCGTCGCGGGCGGCGAGTTGGACGACGAGGGTGCGCATCACGGCGACGGTGTCGGGGTCGTCGACGAAGTAGACGACCCGGCGGCCTTCGCGGCGGGAGCGCACCAGTCCGGCGAGCTTGAGCTTGGACAGGTGTTGGCTGATCGCGGGCAGGGCGCCGCCGACCCGTTCGGCCAGTCCGCTGACGTCGCTCTCGCCCTGGGCCAGTGCCCAGACGATGTGCAGCCGTGGGGGAGAGGCCAGCAGCCCGAACATCGCGGCCGCCTCGGCCAGTACCTCGGCGGACGGATCGGCCATCGTGCCCGTCTCCTGGCCCGCTCCCTCGATGCTCTTCACCACTGCGGCTCTCCCCGTTTCTCGCCCCGGTCGGCCCAGTCTAGGCGGCGCGCCCCCGGCCCGTACGGCCGCCGGTGCCGGCGGTGCCCCGGTGACGGGCGGGGAGTTCGGGGGCCACCGGGGTCACCGGTGGCCCGCCGGGCGTCAGTTGACGCAGGGGATGCCGCCCTCCTTGACGGAGTCGCCGGCGAAGGCGTCGGACGGGACGGGAGAGGGGGAGCTGCCCGTCGTGCCGGGGTCGGCGGACTTCTCCGGGGTCGCCGCCCCGGTGGCGGGCGGGGCCGTGAAGTCGCCACCGAGGACGACCTGGACGTGTCCGGCGGGCACCGAGGCGCTGGGGACCGGCGCGGCGGTGCTCAGCCGGTCGCCGATCTGCCGGGCGGCCTCCTGCGCGCCGGCGCCGTAGAGGACGGTGGTGCGCTGCCGGGGGGTGGCGTTCTCGGTGCGGCCCGCGGTGTAGCCGAGCGAGGTCAGCGCCTTGAGCTCGTCCGCCGCGGCGCCCTTCTTCCCGGAGCCGTTGAGGACGTCGACGGTCGCCGGGGCGGCCTTGACGGACGCGGACGGCGACGGTGCCCCGTCGCCGGGCCGGTCCGAGGAACCGGGCTTCTCGCCGATCAGGGACTGCACGATGGACCGGATCTTGGGCACGTCCACGAGATTGACGGACTCGCGGTTGCGGGTGGCGAAGCCGGCGATGGGCAGGGTGTGGAACACCACGTTCCCGCCGGTCAGGTTGGTGGCCTGCTGGGCGAAGTCCAGCACGTCGAACTTGCTGTCGATGACCAGGTCCTTCTTCACCACGTCGAACAGCCCCTGCAGCTTGCCCAGGTCGGTGAAGACCCCCTGGCTCTTCAGCTTGTGGGTGACCGACGAGATGAACGCCTGCTGGCGGTGGGTGCGGTCCAGGTCGCCGCCGTCCAGACCGTGCCGCTGTCGGACGAAGGCGAGTGCCTGCTTCGGGTCGAGCTGTTGGTGGCCCGCCGGGAAGTCGGCGCCCGAGTAGCGGTCCTTGACCGGGTGCTTCAGGCAGACCTCGATCGGCTGGAGCACCTTGGCGATGTCGTAGAAGCCCAGCAGGTTGACCTCGGCGAAGTGGTCGATCGGCACCTGGAGGAAGTTCTGCACCGTCGCCAGCGTCGCCTCCCGGCCGGCCTCCCGGCTCCGGCTCTCCAGGTCGGCGCCCTTGACCCCCTGGGCGGAGAACTTGTCGTGGGCGCCCGTATAGGCGTTGGCGTACGCCTCCTTGATCTTGAAGTGCCCCTGGGAGGTGCCGTCCCCGTTGAAGGTCTGCACATAGTCGTCGCGCGGGACGGAGAACGCGGTGACCTTCCCGCCGTCCGCCGGGATGTGCATCAGGATCAGGGTGTTGGTGTTGTAGTAACCGATGTCGCTGGACCCGGCGTGCAGCTGGTCCTTGACGAACTCCCGCGGCAGGTCGTTGCCGTTCATGTCCTTGCGCGAATCCAGGCCGATCAACAGCAGGTTGACCGAGTTGTCCAGGTGCTTGGGCGCGTCCTTGCCGCCGATGGCGTTGAGCGCGTCGGAGGTGTTCAGCCCGCTGCTGACCCAGTTGTACGCCGCCCAGGACACCCCGCTGGCCAGGAGGACCAGCGCCGAGGAGAGGGCGAGCGCGGTCCGTCCGGCGACGACCAGGGGGGAGCGCCGCCGTCCGCCGCGCCCGTCGGCCGGCCGCCGGCGTGCGGCCCGCCCGCCGGTCCCCCCGGCCTCCCGGCCGTCCGGTCCGTACGGACTCCGCCCGTAGGGGCTGTGGTCGTCATGCACCGCTGTTCCTCCTGCTCCGCTTCCGGTCGCCGCGCCGGCCGGCCCGTATGCCCCGGACCGTCAGCACCACGATCAGCACCGCCTCGGCCGCCGCCATGGCCGGGAACCCGTCCACGGCCCAGCGCACCGCCGCCGTCGCCAGGCCCTTGCCCTGGACGGTGGTGGTGCCCGCCAGCTGCTCGCACGCCACGGTGACGACCGCCACCACCAGGGGCGGCGCGGATATCAGCCACCAGGCGCCGGCCCGGGTGCAGGTTCTGCCGGTCAGTGCCGCGCCGAGCGCCGCGGCCACCGCGAACACCCAGCCGGGCCGCCCGCCGAGCGCCACGTCGACCGCGGCACCCGCGGCCGTCACCGCCAGCGCCACCACGGCGGCCCGGAGCGCTGGGCGCCCGCGCTCCGCCCGGTCCGCCCGTGCACCGGCCCGCCCGGGGGCCGGCCCGATGCCGGCCGCTCCCGGGTGCCGGTCCCCGCGGCGGCGCGGACCCGGTACCCGGCGTGAGACCTGTGCCCGGTCCCGGGCCAGGTCGTCGTGCCCGTTCGGGGCTTCGGTGCGCTGACCTGTCATTCGCATCCTTCGGACGGCCGGACCGGCGAGGCGGTCGCGGGGGCATGCCGCACGGCGGCAAGGGGTGGTTCCGGCCGGGAAGACGACGATTGCGCCGAGCCGGTTTCACATTTGACTGCTCGATTGCGCAATCTAGCAAGTGTAAGAAGGGTGATCGGACCGGCCGCCCTGGGCACGCCGCGACAAACCGGGACGGGCGGGATCCGGCCACGGAGGGGCGGCGGCGCCGGCCCCGGCACTGGGAGTCCTCGGTCCCCGCCGATCTTCGCTGGCCTTTCGTCCGGCCGCGGCGGTATGAAGGGGGCTGGACCCGGATGCCCTCCCGGGCGCTCGCGCGGGGAGGCGGGAAACCGGGGAACGTGCAGGCCGGAGTGGGTACGAGGCGGGGATCATGCGGTTGACGGTGTTCTGGGAGCGGATGGCGGACCACTTCGGTGCGGGCTACGCCGACTCGTTCGCGCGCGATCACGTGATGGCGGAGCTCGGCGGTCGCACCATCCACGAGGCGCTGGCGGCAGGGTGGAGCGCCAAGGAGGTCTGGCGGGTGGTCTGCGCGGTGATGGACGTGCCGCAGAGCAAGCGGTGAGCGGGCCGCGGCCGGGTGTCGGTGCGGTAGGCGACACTTGGCAGCGTGTCCGTGACAGATGAGACCAGCAGCCACGACGGCCCCCGCCCCGACGACCCGCCGCGGGACCGGTCCGGCGACCGGCGCGAGGCGAGGATGCCGCGCTGGCTGCCGCGCGCCATGGTGCTCGCCCTCGCGCTGGTGGCCTGCTTCCAGCTCGCCACCTGGGGCTTCCACCAGCTGATCGGCCTGCTGCTGAACGTCCTCATCGCGTTCTTCCTGGCACTGGCCATCGAGCCGGCCGTCGACTGGATGGCCGGTCGGGGCATGCGCCGCGGGCTCGCCACCGGCCTGGTGTTCCTCGGGATCGTCGTCGCCACGGTCGGCTTCTTCGCGCTGCTGGGGTCCATGCTGGCCGGCCAGATCGCCACCATGGTCGAGGAGTTCCCGCAGTACCTGGACTCCGTCATCAGCTGGATCAACAGCACCTTCCACACCCACCTCTCCCGGGTCCAGGTGCAGAACAACCTGCTGAACTCCGACTGGCTGCAGAAGTACGTCCAGGACAGCGCCAACAACGTCCTGGCGGTCTCCGCACAGGTGCTGGGCGGGCTGTTCAACCTCCTCACGATCGCGCTGTTCTCGTTCTACTTCGCCGCCGACGGCCCCCGGCTGCGGCGGGCGCTGTGCTCGGTGCTGCCGCCCCGTCGTCAGGCCGAGGTGCTGCGCGCCTGGGAGATCGCCGTCGCCAAGACCGGCGGATACCTCTACTCCCGCGGGCTGATGGCGCTGATATCCGGCATCGCGCACTACGTCCTGCTGGAGATCCTGGGGGTTCCCTACGCCCCGGCGCTCGGCATGTGGGTCGGCCTGATCTCGCAGTTCATCCCGACGATCGGCACGTACATGGCGGGTGCGCTGCCCATCCTGATCGCGTTCACCGTCGACCCCTGGTACGCGCTGTGGGTCTTCGGCTTCGTCGTGGTCTACCAGCAGTTCGAGAACTACCTGCTCCAGCCCCGGATCACCGCCAAGACCGTGGACATCCACCCCGCGGTCGCCTTCGGATCGGTGATCGCCGGCACGGCGCTGATGGGCGCGGTCGGCGCGCTGATCGCGATCCCGGCCACCGCGACGCTCCAGGCGTTCCTGGGCGCGTACGTCAAGCGGTACGAGGTCACCCCGGACCCGCGGGTCCGCCGCTGGTCGCGGCGGCGCGGCGCGGCGCCGGAGGGCACCGGGGGCGCCGGGGACGTCGGGACGGCCGCGCCGGTCCCGGACCCGATCCCCGTCCCCGTCCGGGAGGGCGGGCCGGGCGAGGCGCGGCGGGACGCGGAGTGACTCCGGCGCCGCGGCGGTGCGGCGAGCGGCGCGCTTGACACCAAAATCGAACATCCATTCTCATGGGGAATCCGGCCGCCTGACGCGGCTCCGGCCCAGCGGAATCCAGGGCCGTCCGCGGAGTTATCCACAGGCCGGAGCCGGGGTCCGGGCGCATTGTCAGTGGCAGGGGTTAGCGTCATGGACGTGAAGCGATCGACTCAAGCAAACCGGGTGGAACCCATGGCAGGCACCGACCGCGAGAAGGCGCTGGACGCTGCGCTCGCACAGATTGAACGGCAATTCGGCAAGGGCGCGGTCATGCGCATGGGCGAGCGGTCGAAGGAGCCCATCGAGATCATCCCGACCGGCTCGACCGCCCTCGACGTCGCCCTCGGCGTCGGCGGCCTGCCCCGCGGCCGGGTCGTGGAGATCTACGGACCGGAGTCCTCCGGTAAGACCACCCTGACCCTGCACGCGGTGGCGAACGCACAGAAGGCCGGCGGCCAGGTCGCGTTCGTGGACGCCGAGCACGCCCTCGACCCCGAGTACGCGCAGAAGCTCGGCGTCGACATCGACAACCTCATCCTGTCCCAGCCGGACAACGGCGAGCAGGCCCTGGAGATCGTCGACATGCTGGTCCGCTCCGGGGCCCTGGACCTCATCGTGATCGACTCGGTCGCCGCCCTGGTGCCGCGGGCCGAGATCGAGGGCGAGATGGGCGACTCGCACGTCGGCCTCCAGGCCCGTCTGATGAGCCAGGCCCTGCGCAAGATCACCAGCGCGCTCAACCAGTCCAAGACCACCGCGATCTTCATCAACCAGCTCCGCGAGAAGATCGGCGTGATGTTCGGCTCCCCGGAGACCACGACCGGTGGCCGCGCGCTGAAGTTCTACGCCTCCGTCCGGATCGACATCCGCCGGATCGAGACCCTCAAGGACGGCACCGAGGCGGTCGGCAACCGCACCCGCTGCAAGGTCGTCAAGAACAAGGTCGCGCCGCCCTTCAAGCAGGCCGAGTTCGACATCCTCTACGGCCAGGGCATCAGCCGCGAGGGCGGCCTGATCGACATGGGCGTCGAGCACGGCTTCATCCGCAAGTCCGGCGCCTGGTACACCTACGAGGGCGACCAGCTCGGCCAGGGCAAGGAGAACGCCCGCAACTTCCTCAAGGACAACCCCGACCTCGCCAACGAGGTCGAGAAGAAGATCAAGGAGAAGCTGGGCATCGGCGTGAGGTCGGCGGACGCCGCGGCGGAGCCCGGTGCGGATGCCGCCGGCCCGGCGGCGGAGGCGTCGGCCAAGGCCGCGCCGGCGGCGGCCGCCAAGACCGCCAAGGGCACCAAGGCCGCGGCGACCAAGAGCTGACCCGTCATGACACGGCGAACGGAATGGCCCGACGGCGCCGGCTACGGCGCTGTCGGCGACGCCGAGAACCGTAGTGGCCGCGCGGGCGGCGCCGCTCCCGAAGGCGGCGCCGCAGCCGAGGACGGCGGTGGTCCCCTCCCGTCGAGGGCCGGGTCGGGACCGCCGCGTACGCCCGAGGAGCAGGCGCGGGCGATCTGCCTGCGCCTGCTCACCGGGAGTCCGCGGACCCGTCGGCAGCTCGCCGACGCCCTACGGGAGCGGGGCATCCCCGAGGAGGCCGCGGAGGAGGTGCTCGCCCGCTTCGAGGACGTCGGGCTGATCGACGACGCGGCGTTCGCCGGCGCCTGGGTGGAGTCCCGGCACCACGGCCGGGGCCTGGCCCGCCGTGCCCTGGCCCGGGAGCTCCGCACCAAGGGGGTGGACTCCGCCCTGATCGACGAGGCCGTCGGCCGCCTCGACCCGGAGCAGGAGGAGACCACCGCCCGCGTGTTGGTCGACCGCAAGCTGCGGGCGACCCGCGGCCTGGACCGCGACAAGCGGCTGCGCCGGCTGGCCGGCATGCTGGCCCGCAAGGGCTATCCGGAGGGCCTCGCCCTCCGCGTCGTCCGCCGAGCCCTGGAAGAGGAGGGCGAGGACCCCGAGATGCTGGATCACCACCTGCCGGACGCCTGAAGCGTTCCGGCCGGTGGCGTTCCGGCCGCCCTGTGTCCTCGAACTCCCGTCCCCCGCGGGGGGCTTGCCGTCACGTTCCCGTTCGCCCTCCGGACGGACGGCGGGACTTTGCGGACACACCCTGGCCGTCCACCGGCAGGCCCGCCGCGCGCCATGCCTGGAAGCCGCCGATCAGGTCGGTGGCGCGGTGCAGGCCCAGTGCGTGCAGGGAGACCGCGGCGAGGCTGGAGGCGTAGCCCTCGTTGCAGATCACGACGACCGGCAGATCGTGGTGGGTCGCCTCGGGGGCGCGGTGCGCGCCCGTCGGATCGAGCCGCCATTCCAGCTCGTTGCGCTCGACGATCAGCGCCCCGGGGACGGTCCCGTCGCGCTCCCGCAGCTCCGCGTAGCGGATGTCCACCAGCAGACCGCCGGTCGCCTGGAGCGCCGCGGCCTGTTCCGGATCCACCCGGGTCAGCGCGCGCCGGGCCCGTGCCAGCAGTTCGTCGATCCCGCTCATGCCGCGAACCTCCGTCGCCCGCCCCCGCGTGCGCCGGTCGCACGCCCTGCCGTCGTGTGCCCGCTCCGCTCGCTCATGTCCACTCCCCCGGGCGTTCGATCTCCTCCAGCCGCAGCACCGCTCCGCTGCGGCTGTACCGCCGCATCAGTGGCAGCGGCGGGTAGTAGGCGTGCACGGACACCGCATGGGTGTCGGCGGAGAGGTTGAGCACCTGGTGAACGTGGTGCGGGCCGAAGGCCCGCCCCCGCCCGTCGCTCAGCCGGCGCTCCCGGTCGACGCCGTCGGCGAGCTCCAGGGTCTTCCAGCCCTCGGTGGGGATCGTGGCGGCGAGCGACTGCTCGGTCAACTCCCCGGCGGCCGCCGCGAAGGCGCCGCGCGAACCGCCGTGGTCGTGCCAGCCGGTGCCGGTGCCGGGCGGCCAGCCGATCAGCCAGGCTTCGCCGCCGCCCGGCCCGTCGAGCCGGATCCAGGTGCGGCCTTCCGGATCGAGCGGCAGGGACGCGACCAGCGCGCGGTCGGCGGCGGTACGGCGGGCGAAGTCGAGGAGTTCGGCGGCGGTAGGGCCGCCGTCATGGGCGCGGGCACGCGGGCGCGCGGGGGACTGTACATCGGGCACGGAAACCGTCCTGAGTGATCGTGAGGGGCGCGGCCGTCGCACCACGACGCACTGCCGCGCAGAGGAGGCCGCCGCGGTCACCGGCCACGGCGGAGGAGATCAACAGGACGGACGACACCTGCAGCCCGCATAGCGGACCAGGTCCACATGGACCCTCCGCCAGAATCGCGAGCCGTGATCAGTCACTCTCGGAGTGAAGCACGGAGCTTCCCGGAGGGTCAACCGGCACAGCGTCTCCCGACGGCCCCGTCGGAGCGCCGTCCGGCCGGTCACCGGACTCCCCGGCGGTCCCGTCCGCGGCCGGCCGTCGGACCCCTTCCCCGGGCGCCCCGCCGCGCACCGCGTCCGCGCAGGCGGCCAGTTCGTCCGGGCGGACCCCGGACAGCGCGGCGACCACATGGCCGTCGGGCCGCACCACCAGCACGGTGTGCGCCGCGGCCCCCGGATACGCCTCGGTGACCAGGACCTCCGCGCGCATCGGCAGCGCGGCGACCGCCTCCGACAGACGGGGCATCAGCCCCGCCGACTGCCAGTGCCGCCGGTCCCACACGCCGGTACCGGGCGCCACCAGCACCACCAGCAGCCCCTGCCCGAGCCGGTCGCGCAGCCCCACCGACGAGCCGTCCGAGGCGGTGACCGGCACCTCCACCACCGGCTCCCCCGGGAGGGTGCCGACCGTCGCCTCGCCGGGCAGCCCGGCGGGCGCCGCCAGCGGCGTCCCCGCGTAGGAGGGCGCCCCGCCGAGGGGACCGCGACCCAGGTGGCCGTCGGTCAGCAGGGTGCTGCGCCCGCGCGCCGCGCCCGGCAGCACCGTCCGCCAGCGCACCGCTCCACCGTCCCGCAGCAGCGGCAGCGCCGAGTCGGTGGCCCGCAGCCGGGCGGCGACCGCGCCCCGACGCTCGACCTGATAGCTGTCCAGCAACGTCTCGGTGGCGCCGTGGTGCCAGGCCAGGCCCAGCTTCCAGGCGAGGTTCTCGGCGTCCCGCAGGCCCTCGTCCAGGCCCTGGGTGCCCAGTGCGCCCAGCAGATGGGCGGCGTCGCCGGCGAGGAAGGCGCGGCCCCGCCGCCAGGTCCGGGCGAGCCGGTGGTGGACGGTGTGGACACCGGTGTCGAGGAGTTCGTAGGGCGGGACCAGACCGGTGTGGCCGCGTCCGCCGGGCGTGCCGCCCTCGTCGCCGGTCCCGTCCGCCGCCGCCTCCGCCGCCCAGCCGGCCAGCGAGTCGCGGATCCGGGCCACCAGCGCGTCCGGGGTCACCAGGTCGCGCCCCGGGGGCAGCAGCCAGTCCAGCCGCCAGACCCCGCCGGGCAGCGGGCGGGCCGACACCTCGCTGACCCGTCCGCCGCCGTGCCGGGCCGGGGAGCGGTGCAGCAGCGCCTCGCCGGGCCAGGGAAGTTCGGTGCGCAGCGTGGCCACCGCGTGCCGCTCGACGGCGGTGCGCCCGGGGAAGCGGACGTCCAGCAGCTTGCGGACGGTGGACCGCGGGCCGTCGCAGCCGACGAGGTAACTCCCGCGCCACCACGTTCCGTTGTCGCCGCGGGTCTGGGCGCTGACACCCTTGGCGTCCTGTTCGACGGCGGCCAGCCGGCTGCCGGAGACGACCTGGGCGAGCGGTTCGCTGGTCAGCGCGGTGCGCAGCGCGCGGGTCAGCGCGTGCTGGGGGAGGTGCAGCGGGGACGCGTCGTCGCCGAAGGCGACCCGTTCCAGCAGTCGGCGGCGGCGCATGGTGCGCCACGCCGACCAGCGGGCGCCGGTGCCCGACAGGGCGTCCGCGCAGCCGAGCCGGGCGGCGAACGCCGCGGTGTCCGGGCGGAGTACGACGGTGCGGGCGGGCCGGGGCTCCTCCTGGCCGTCGGTCTCGTCGAGGACGACGACGGGTACCGCGTGCCGGGTCAGCGCGAGGGCGAGGGCGAGTCCGACCGGGCCGGCACCGACGACGATCACCGGCTCCACGGCGCGGCTCCCTGGATCCGGCGGTACGTACGGGACGTGCGGGAACTGGCAGTGGGGGCCCGGTGCGTGATCACACAGCGTATGCAACCCATTGCGACCGCCGCCGTCAAGTGACGGAGGCGGTGGCGCCGTTGCCACCGCCTCCGGACGGCCGGTACCGGCCGCGGTGGGCCGGACCTTCCGTCAGTCCTTCGTGCCGGCCGGGGCCTCGGCGCTCTCCGCGGCGTCCGCGGCCGCCACCGGCTCGGCTGCCGCGCCGACCCGGATACCGGTCCGGGCCCGGCGCCCGCGCCGCTCGATCCAGGTGGCCAGGGCGGACAGCGCCAGGCACATCGCCACGTAGATGCTGCCGATGACGATGATCACCGGGATGTAGGTGTCGTTCCCGTTGACGATGATGTTGGTGCTCATCAGGCGGGCGGTGTAGAGGAGTTCCTCGAAGGTGATGATGTAACCGAGCGAGGTGTCCTTCAGGGTCACCACCAGCTGGCTGATGATCGTGGGCAGCATCGCCCGGACCGCCTGCGGGAGCAGCACGGTCGTCATGACCTGCGTCTTGCTCAGGCCGAGCGCGTACGCGGCCTCCTTCTGGCCCTTGGGCACGGCGTTGATGCCGGCCCGCAGCACCTCGGCCTGCACCGAACCGTTGTAGACCGTCAGGCCCGCGACCAGCGCCCAGAACTGCGGCTGGCTGCCGGTCAGGCCCAGCGCGTCCCGGTTGGTGAGCAGGATGACCCACAGTGCGTAGATCGTGATCAGCAGCGGGACCGCGCGGAACAGCTCGATGAAGCCGGTGGCCAGCCAGCGGATCGGCTTGTGGTCGGAGAGTCGGGCCACCGTCAGCAGCAGGCCCAGCACCAGCGACAGCACCGCCGCCACCGCAAAGACCTGAAGGGTCGTCAGGACACCGTCGCGGATGCTGGTACGCACCCCGGCGTAGTTGAAGATCCGCCAGACCTCGGGGTCCAGTTGGCCCTTGGCGTCCAGCCGCAGGAACGCGAAGGCGATCAGCCCCAGCACCGCCAGCGCGCCGATGACGCTGTAGACGCGGTTGCGGGCCTTCGCCTTCGGCCCCGGCACGTCGTAGAGAACGCTCGCGCCACTCATGCCCTTACCTCGCTTCGTCCCGTCCCGCCGGTGCGCGGCGACGGCGCCCGTCCGTACATGTCGTTCCTGGTGTCACGGCTGCCGGTGCCACTCATCGGGCGACCCCCAACCGGCGCTCCAGCAGCCGGAACAGGCCGCTGACTGCGAAGGTGATGACGAGGTAGGCCAGCGCCGTCCACAGGAAGATCCAGGCGATCGGGTAGCCCCTGTCGTTGAGCAGCTTGGAGACGTTGAACAGCTCGCCGTAGCCGAACGCGCCGGCGATCGCGGAGTTCTTGGTGAGCGCGATGATGATGCTGCTCAGCGGCGGGATCACGGTGCGGGTCGCCTGCGGGAGCACCACCAGCCGCAGCGTCTGGGGGAAGCTCATGCCCAGGCTGCGGGCCGCCTCCGCTTGGCCCAGCGGCACGGTGGTGATGCCGGACCGCACCGCCTCGCACACGAACGAGGAGGTGTAGAAGCCGAGCGCCAGCGTGGCCAGGACGTACGGGCTGGCACCCTGGAAGAGGATCTGCGGCACGACGAAGAAGGCGACCAGGAAGAGCAGCGTCAGCGGCGTGTTGCGCAGCACCGTCACCCAGGCCGTGCCGAAGGCGCGCAGCGGCGGGACCGGAGAGACCCGGAAACCGGCTATGAGCACGCCGAGCACCAGCGCGAGCAGCGCGGCGGACGCGGTGATCGCCAGGGTTCCGAGGAACCCGTCCCGGAACTCGGGCAGATAATCGAGGAGTACGTTCATGGGGTCTCCGCGGTAGCGGTCGGGTCGGCGGCGGGTAACGGCGGGGTACTACGGGCAACTGCGCGACGCCGCCCGCGGGGCGGTGGGGGTGCGCGGAAGACAGCGCGCCCCGTACACCCGTCGCGGCGGGCGTACGGGGCGGCGCGGTCCGGTGCGTGCGCGGGCCGTCAGTAGCGCGGCAGCGGCGTCTCCGGGGCGACGTAGGCGGAGCCGGACTTGCCGAGCGTGGCCTCGTACGCCTTCTTGTAGTCGCCGTTCTTGATGTGGTTCTCCAGCGCGGTGGTGATCGCGTCGCGCAGCGCCTTGTCGTCCTTGCCCAGGCCGACGCCGTAGGGCTCCTTGGTGAAGGGCTTCCCGACGACGCGGAGCTTGCCCGGGCGCTGGGCGGCGTAGCCCTTGAGGATCGCGTCGTCGGTGGTGACCGCGTCGACCGAGCCGTCCAGCAGGTTCTTCACGCAGTCCGAGTACTTCGACAACTCGGTGGTGTTGGCGCCGTACTTCTTCTTCTTGATCTCCTGGAGCGGGGTGGAGCCGACGATCGAGCAGACCTTCTTGCCCTGGAGGGCGTCCGGCCCGGTGACCGCCTTGTCGTCCTGGCGCACCAGGAGGTCGGCGCCGGCGGTGTAGTACGGGCCCGCGAAGCTGACCTGCTTCTTGCGCTCGTCGTTGATGGTGTACGTACCGACGTAGTAGTCGACCTGGCCCTTGGAGATGGCGGTCTCGCGGACGTTGGAGTCGACGGTCTGGAAGTTGATCTGCTTCGCGGAGAAGCCCAGGTCGGCGGCGATCATCTTGGCGATCTCGATGTCGAAGCCGGAGTAGGTGTTGGTCGCCGGGTCCTTGAAGCCGAGGAACGGCTGGTCGGCCTTGACGCCGATGGTGATCTTGCCGGCCTTCTGGGCCTTCTGCAGCGTCGGGGAGTCGACCTTGACGTCCTTGGCGACCTGGTAGTCGGCGCTGTAGACGTCGCTTCCGGGCTGCTTGTCGCCTGCCGATCCGGACTGGCCGCCGCACGCGGTCGCCGTCGCCGCCAGCGCGAGCATCATCGCGCCCGCCGCAGCCGTCTTACGCATCCTCATGGTGAACATCCTTTGGTTCAACAGGTGTTGGCAATCATGGTGGCCCGACTGCGGCCTCAGTGGTGGAGGATCTTCGACAGGAAGTCCTTCGCCCGGTCGGTGCGCGGGTTGTTGAAGAACTGGTTCGGCTCGGCCTCTTCGATGATCTTGCCGTCCGCCATGAAGACCACCCGGTTCGCCGCGGAGCGCGCGAACCCCATCTCGTGGGTGACCACGACCATCGTCATGCCGTCCCGGGCGAGCTGCTGCATGACCTCCAGCACCTCGTTGATCATCTCCGGGTCCAGCGCCGAGGTCGGCTCGTCGAAGAGCATCACCTTCGGGTCCATCGCCAGGGCGCGGGCGATCGCCACCCGCTGCTGCTGGCCGCCGGAAAGCTGGGCGGGGTACTTCTCCGCCTGGGCGCCGACGCCGACCCGGTCGAGCAGCGTCCTGGCCTTCTTCTCCGCGGTCGCCTTGTCCGTCCTGCGGACCTTGGTCTGGCCCAGCATCACGTTTTCCAGCACGGTCTTGTGCGCGAAGAGGTTGAAGGACTGGAACACCATGCCCACGTCGGCACGCAGCCGGGCCAGTTCACGCCCCTCCTGGGGCAGCGGCTTGCCGTCGATGCCGATACTGCCGGTGTCGATGGTCTCCAGGCGGTTGATCGTGCGGCAGAGGGTGGACTTGCCGGACCCGGAGGGCCCGATCACCACGACCACCTCGCCGCGCCGGATCGTCAGGTTGATGTCCTGGAGCACGTGCAGCGCGCCGAAGTGCTTGTTCACGTTGTCCAGCACGACCAACGGTTCTCCCGCGGGCGCAGGGCCCCCGGCGTTCTTGGCCACCGGTACTTCGCTCATCGGCGTACAGCTCCGTCCTCCTCGGTTGGGAGGACCCTAATGACGGGCTGCGACCAGCGTCATTACTTCTGAGCGAGAATTGAGCATAACGATCCGGCTGCAAACGGACACCTAGTGTGAACGGGCAGGCGGGCGGGGCGGCGAGCGAATACTGACGGTACGTCCCCGGGGGGGTACCGGGTGGGTAACGGATGGCGGACCGGAGGTGGCGGCCTCTTGACGGCTGGGCCACCCATCGCCGTAGATGCCCTGTGGCCCGTACGCGTACCGAGAGGAGGGCCCGATGAGACTGCTGCTCGTCGAGGACGACGACCATGTCGCCGCGGCCCTGTCCGCGGTGCTGTCCCGGCACGGCCTGACCGTGGTGCACGCCCGCAGCGGCGGCGAGGCGCTGCAGGCGCTGCTGCCCGACGACGCCGAGCCGTTCGCCGTGGTGCTGCTCGACCTCGGGCTGCCCGACCAGGACGGCTTCGAGGTGTGCGGCCGGATCCGCAAGGTCTCCGCGACCCCGGTCATCATGGTCACCGCGCGCTCCGACGTCCGCTCCCGGATACACGGCCTCAACCTCGGCGCCGACGACTACGTCGTCAAGCCCTACGACACCGGTGAACTGCTGGCCCGCATCCACGCGGTGAGCCGGCGCACCGGCGCGGCAGGGACCGGCGCCGACCAGCCGGTCGAGGAGAGCGTCCCCCGGGAGCCGCTGCGGCTCGGGTCGCTCGCCGTCGAACTCCCCACCCGCCAGGTGTCCGTGGACGGGACGGTCGTCCCGCTCACCCGTAAGGAGTTCGACCTGTTGGCCCTGCTCGCGCAGCGCCCCGGGGTGGTCTTCCGCCGGGAGCAGATCATCAGCGAGGTCTGGCGGACGAGCTGGGAGGGCACCGGCCGCACGCTGGAGGTGCACATCGCCTCGCTCCGCGCCAAACTCCGCATGCCGGCGCTGATCGAGACGATCCGCGGCGTCGGCTACCGCCTCGTCGCCCCGGTCGCCGGCCCCGCGCCGGACGTCCGGCCGCCGGCCCCCTGACGGCTGCCCGGCCCCGTGCGCACCCGACTCCTCCCGCTCCTCATCGTGCTGATGGCCGGCGTGCTGCTCGCGCTCGGCGTGCCGCTCGGCGTGATCACCGCCGGGGTGGAGCAGCAGAAGGTGGTCGTCGACCGGATCGACGACGCCGCCCGGTTCGCCTCCCTCGCCCAGTTCGTCACCGCCCGCCCCAGCGCCGACGCCGGCAACAAGACCCCGGAGGAGGACGAGCGGCTGGCCACCCTCCGGGCCGAACTCACCCGCTACGAGGAGCTCTACGGGATCCGGGCCGGCGTCTTCTACCGCGACCGCACCCCGATGGCCGCCGCCCCGCAGGACCTGACGGTGCCGACCGGCGGTGAGGGCGCCCAGGCGTTCAGCGAGGCGCTGGCCGGCCGCCGCAGCCACGACCCGCACCAGATCTGGCCCTGGGACGACACCGGCCGGATCCCGGTCGCCTCGCCGGTCATCCGCGACGGCGACGTGGTCGCCGTGGTCGTCACCGACTCGCCCACCGGCCGGATGCGGGCGCGCATCCTGCACGGCTGGCTGCTGATCGCGGCCGGGGAGTGCGCGGCCATGCTGGTCGCCGTCGCCGCGGCGTTCCGGCTCACCGGCTGGGTGCTGCGCCCGGTCCGGGTGCTCGACACGGCCAGCCACGACATCGCCACCGGCCGGATGAACGCCCGGGTCGCCGCCACCGCGGGACCGCCCGAACTCCGCCGGCTGGCCCGCTCGTTCAACGAGATGGCCGACCACGTCGAGGACGTCCTGGAACAACAGCGCGCCTTCGTCGCCGACGCCTCCCACCAGCTGCGCAACCCGCTGTCCGCGCTGCTGCTGCGGATCGAGCTGCTGGCCCTCGAACTCCCCGAGGGCAACGAGGAGATCGCCTCCGTCCGCACCGAGGGCAAACGGCTCGCCCGAGTGCTGGACGACCTCCTCGACCTGGCGCTCGCCGAGCACGCCGCCGCCGACCTCCAGCTCACCGACGTCGCGGCGCTGGCCGCCGAACGCATCGACGCGTGGCGCCCGTTGGCCGAGGACAAGGGCGTCCGCCTCACCTACGAGGGGCGTCCCGCGGTCACCGGCTGGGCCGACCCGGTCGCCCTCTCCAGCGCCCTGGACGCGGTCGTCGACAACGCGCTGAAGTTCACCCCGGCCGGTGAACCGGTCGCGGTGGCGGTGACCCCCGACGGCGAACGCGTCACGATCACCGTCGCCGACCGCGGACCCGGGTTGGCCGAGGACGAACTTGCCCGGATCGGCGACCGGTTCTGGCGCAGCGGCCGGCACCAGAACGTCTCCGGCTCCGGCCTCGGCCTGTCGATCACCCGCACGCTGCTCGCCGCCGGCGGCGCGACCATCGCCTACGCGCCGCACCCGCCGCACGGCCTGACGGTCACCGTCTCCGTGCCGCGCAGCGCGCCCTGACCGGTCCGCGGCATCGCGCACCCCGCATCGCGCGACCTCTTGCACGACGTATTGCACGACGTATTGCGCGGCTCATTGCACCGAGGCAATCACGGCATTGCGCCGCGCATCGCACCGACCGGCTCGCCGCACACCGGGCGACGCACCCGCCGTTGCCCCCCCCGCCGTTGCCCTTGCGGTTCCCGCCGCTCCCGTCACTGCTTGACCGAGACGTAGTAGTCCCGGGCCCCGGTGTGCAGCGGCAGCGGATCGGTGAACACCGCCGTGCGCAGGTCCACGTTCTGCGCCGCGTGCACCTCGTGGCCGATCGCGTCCCGGCTGTTGATGACGGTCCGGGTGATCCCGAACGTCAGCGCCGCGTCCTCCCGGTCCGTGGTCACCAGCAGGTTCGCCACCGCGATCGTCTTCACCGCCTGCCCGTTCTGGACCCGCGGATAGGCGTCGGCCGGCATCACCGCCGCACGGTAGTAACGGGTCCGCTCGCCCTGCCGGTGCAGCGCCGGGATCAGGTCCCCCAGCTGCACCAGCCGCACCGGGTACCGCTGCGCCAGGCGCTGCACCGCCAGCGTCGGCAGCCCGCCCGACCAGAAGAACGCGTCCAGATCGCCGTGCTCCAACATGCCCGGCATCCGGTCGATGCCCACCCGTACCGGGACGATGTCCGTCCCGAAGTCCAGGCCGGCCGCCTCCAACAGTCGCCGGGTGATCAGCTGGACGCCCGACCCGTCCGCGCCGACCCCCACCCGCAGCCCCCGGAGATCGCGGGCCGAGCGCACCGCGGACCCCCGGGGCACCACCAGCTGCATGTAGTCGTCGTAGAGCCGGGCGCAGGCCCGCAGCCGGTCCGCGCCGGGCTCCTGCCGGTCGCGGTAGGTGGCCACCGCGTCCGCCGTAGCGATGGTGAACCCGGCCCGCCCGGTGGCAAGTTGGCGCAGATTGTCGATCGATCCCTCGCTCCGCTCCAGGCGCAGGTCCACCTCCGGCAGGTCCCGTGCGAGATCGTCCTTCAGCAGCTCCCCGTAGCGCGCGTACACCCCGGTCGGCACGCCGGTGGCCAGCGTCACCTGGCCCCGGGGTGTGGCGGACCCGCCCGGCCGCACACACCACAGCACCAGCCCGAGCAGGGCCAGGGCCGCGGACGCCGCGGTCAGCGCCCGGCGGCGGCCGGGGCGGGAGAGGATCGCCATGGGCCGGATCCTGCCAGCCCGCACGCCCCTAAGGGAGGGGCCGGAAGGTCACGTCTCGGCCGCCGTCCGGTCACCGGGCCGGGGCGCCGTCCCCAAGGCCCCCCGCAGCCGCTCCAGCAGCGCCCGGGCCGCCGGCCCGGCCGGCCCGTCCGCCCGCCAGGCCAGCGCGATCCGGCCCCGCGGCCGGGCCCCGCGGAACTCCAGCGTCCGCAGTCCGCCGGCGCCCGCCGCGGCGCCCGCCGGCACGACCGCCACGCCCAGGCCGCGCGCCGCGAGCCCGGCCAGCAGCTTCGGCGACGCCGCCTCGAAGGCGATCCGCGGCCGGAACCCCGCGTCGGCACAGACACGTTCCAGCGCCGCGCGGCTCCCGGTGCCGCGCGGCAGGCTGATCAGCGGCAGGTCGCGCAGCGCGGTCAGCGGGATCCGCCCGCCGTCCGCGTCCGCCAACAGCGGATCGTCCGGGGCGACCGCCGCGACCAGCGGTTGGTCCACGACGATCTGGAACGCCAGCCCCGGCGGCGGCTCCTCATCGGCGGTCCCGAGCAGCGCCAGGTCCAACTCCCCGCACTGCAGCGCGGCGAGCATCCGCTCCGAACTGTCCTCGGTGAGCGCGATGTCCACCTGCGGATGGGCGTCGTGGAAGTCCGCCAGCAGCGACACCGCCTCGGCCTCCCGCACCACGTCGGCCCCCGACACCAGCCCGAGGGTGACCTGGCCGCGCAGCAGCCCGGTGAACTCCGCCACGGTCTCCCGCACGCCCTCGACGGCGGCCAGCGCGGCCCGCGCGTACGGCAGCACGGCCGCGCCCACCTCGGTGAGCGTCACCGACCGGCCGGAGCGGTCCAACAGCGGCTGCCCCAGCTCCCGTTCGAGCTGCCGGACCTGGGCGCTGACCCCCGGCTGGGCCAGGTGCAGACGGGCCGCGGCCCGGGTGAAGTTGGCCTCCTCCGCCACCGCGACGAAGTACTGGAGCTGCCGAAGTTCCATAACCAGCGATTCTAGGTGCGAGAAGATCAAACTCTTGGACTTATGGTCGCGCCGCCAACATCCTGGAAACCGACCGGCCCCCCCGCATACCGGGCCGGACCGGACCCGGGGAGCAACGATGGACATCCGTGCCGCGATCGCCGCCGAACGCCGCGCACTCGCCGACCTGCTGGACGCCCTCTCGCCCGAGCAGTGGGACGCGCCCTCACTGTGCGCGGGCTGGCGGGTTCGCGAGGTGGCGGCCCACCTGTCGCTGGGCTTCCGCTACTCCTTCCCCAAGATCGCCGCCGAGCTCCTCAAGGCCCGCGGCAGCCTGCACCGGATGACCGACCGCTGCGCCCGCGAGGACGCCGCCACCCTCCCGCCGGCCGCCCTCGCCGCGGCCCTGCGGGACAACGCGCACCACCCCTGGACCCCACCGGTCGGCGGCTTCGAGGCGGCTCTGGGCCACGACGTCGTGCACGGCCTCGACATCGCCGTCCCGCTCGGCCTGGACCGCCGCGTCCCCGAGGACCGGCTGCGGGTCCTGCTCGCCGGCATCACTCCGCGCGGCGCGAAGTTCTTCGGCGCCGACCTCGACGGCGTCGCCCTGCGCGCCGACGACCTGGACTGGTCCTACGGCACCGGGACCCCGCTCCGCGGCGCCGCCCAGGACCTCCTGATGGTGGCCTTCGGCCGGAAACTCCCACCGGGCCGGCTGCACGGCGAGGCACGGTCCCGTTTCGCCACGGCCTGAGCCCGTGCCGCCCCCGTGGTCGCGCCCCGCGACCACGGCCGCGGAGCACCCCGGCGGGAGCCCGTACCCTGGACGGGTGAGCGGTAACGACGTGGCCGGGGGAGCAGGGGCCGAAGTGAAAACGTACGAGGTGCGCACCTACGGGTGCCAGATGAACGTCCATGACTCCGAGCGGCTCTCGGGCCTGTTGGAGGACGCGGGCTACGTACGGGCCCCGGAGGGCACCGACGAGGGCGACGCCGACGTCGTCGTCTTCAATACCTGCGCGGTGCGCGAGAACGCCGACAACCGGCTGTACGGCAACCTCGGCCGGCTCGCGCCGGTCAAGGCCCGGCGGCCCGGCATGCAGATCGCGGTCGGCGGCTGCCTGGCCCAGAAGGACCGCGACACCATCGTCAAGAAGGCGCCCTGGGTGGACGTCGTCTTCGGCACGCACAACATCGGCAAGCTGCCGGTCCTCCTGGAGCGCGCCCGCGTCCAGGAGGAGGCGCAGGTCGAGATCGCCGAGTCGCTGGAGGCGTTCCCCTCGACGCTGCCGACCCGTCGGGAGAGCGCCTACGCGGCCTGGGTCTCCATCTCCGTCGGCTGCAACAACACCTGCACGTTCTGCATCGTCCCGGCGCTGCGCGGCAAGGAGAAGGACCGCCGCCCCGGCGACATCCTCGCCGAGGTCGAGGCGCTGGTCGCCGAGGGCGTCTCCGAGATCACCCTGCTCGGCCAGAACGTCAACGCCTACGGCTCCGACATCGGCGACCGCGAGGCGTTCAGCAAGCTGCTGCGGGCCTGCGGGAAGATCGAGGGGCTGGAGCGGATCCGCTTCACCTCCCCGCACCCGCGCGACTTCACCGACGACGTGATCGCGGCGATGGCCGAGACGCCCAGCGTCATGCCGCAGCTGCACATGCCGCTGCAGTCCGGCTCCGACACCGTCCTGAAGGCGATGCGCCGCTCCTACCGCCAGGAGCGCTACCTCGGGATCATCGAGAAGGTGCGCGCCGCCATCCCGCACGCGGCGATCACCACCGACATCATCGTCGGCTTCCCCGGCGAGACCGAGGAGGACTTCGAGCAGACCCTGCACGTCGTCCGGGAGGCCCGGTTCGCCCAGGCGTTCACCTTCCAGTACTCCAAGCGCCCCGGCACCCCCGCCGCCGAGATGGCCGACCAGATCCCCAAGCAGGTCGTGCAGGCCCGCTACGAGCGCCTGGTCGCTCTCCAGGAGGAGATCTCCTGGGAGGAGAACAAGAAGCAGGTCGGCCGCACCCTGGAGCTGATGGTCGCGGAGGGCGAGGGCCGCAAGGACGACGCCACCCACCGGCTCTCCGGCCGCGCCGCCGACAACCGCCTGGTGCACTTCACCAAGCCGGACGAGCCGGTGCGCCCCGGCGACGTGGTCACCGTCGAGGTCACCTACGCCGCCCCGCACCACCTCCTCGCCGAGGGCCCGGTCCTGGAGGTGCGCCGCACCCGCGCCGGCGACGCCTGGGAGAAGCGGCAGGCCACCGAGGCCGCCAAGCCGGCCGGGGTGCTGCTGGGCCTGCCGAAGGTCGGCGTCCCGGCGCCGCTGCCGGCCTCCGCGCCCGGCTGCGGCTGCGACTGACCCCGGCCGCTCCCGGCCGACCGGCGGCCCCGCGCGACGGCCCGGGCGTTACGCTGCGTGCATGCTCGTAGCCGCCGCCATCTGCCCCTGTCCGCCGCTGCTCGTCCCCGACGTCGCCGCCGGCGCCGCACCGGAGCTGGACCCGGTGCGCGCCGCCTGCCTGGACGCCGTCGGGGTGCTCGCCGCGGCCCGGCCCGACCGGCTGGTCGTGCTGGGCCCGGCCGCCGACGAGAGCGGCGAGGGACGGTATCCGCAGGGTGCCCCCGGCTCGTTCCGCGGCTTCGGGGTGGAGCTCGACGTGACGCTGGGCGCCGACGGCGCGGCGCCGGCGCCCGGGCCGCAGCTGCCGCCGTCGCTGGCCGTCGGCGCCTGGCTGCTGTCCCGCACGGCCTGGTCCGACGCACCCGTGGAGGGGCTGGGGGTGGCCGAGCGGCTGCCCGGCGACCGCTGCCGCCCACTGGGCCGGGAACTCGCCGGTTCCGCGTCCCGGGTGGCGCTCCTGGTGCTCGGCGACGGCAGCGCCCGCCGCTCGATCAAGGCGCCGGGCTACTTCGACGAGCGGGCCGAGGCGTTCGACGCCGACGCGGCCCGCGCCCTGGGAACCGCCGACACCACCGCGCTGGCCGCCCTGGACGACCGGCTGGCCGCCGACCTGCTCGCGTCCGGACGGTCCTGCTGGCAGGTCCTGGCGGGCGCCGCCGAGGGAGCCGGGCTGCGAGGCCAACTGCTGCGCGAGGAGGCCCCGTACGGCGTCGGCTACATGGTGGCGGCCTGGACGTGATCCCGCGCGGACGGGCGGTCCAGCGGCTCCGTCCTCCCGGCGTCGTGCTCTGAGTTTCCCGGGTTCTCCGCGTTCTCTGCCGTCTCGGTGGTTCTTGCCTTTCCGGCCGCGCACGCCGCGGCGCGGCGGACGCGGGGGAGCCGGAGCGCCCCGCGTCCGCCGCGCCGCGGCTGTCGACGGTCGGCTACTTCCGCGTGCCGCCGCCCGCCTCGCTGTCCACCGCGGGCTCCGCGGCCTGCTGCCGCGGGATCCCGGCGGCACCGTCCGCGGCGCTCGTCCCGACGGGCGCCGGCTCCGCGCCGTCCGCCGCCGTGCCGTCCGGCTCCGCGGCGGCCTGCTCCGCGGAGGCCCCTGCGCCCTGCGCCGCATCCTCCTCCGCCGTGTCGGCCGCCTCCTCGGGCGGCTCCGCGGCGCCGTCCGCCTCCCGGCCCCCCGCGGCGTCCTCCGGTGCCTCCGCAGCCTCGGCAGCCTCCGTTGCCGTCTCCGCCAGCGCCTGCGCCGCGGTCTCGGGCGGTTCCGGGGCGGCGGCCCCCTCCGCCCCCGACGACTCCTCCGCCGCAGCCTCCGCCACCGCGGCACCCTCCTCCGCCGCGTCGGACTTGCGCCGGCGGAACCGCGAAAACACGCCCATAACTGCTCCTACGCTCCTCATGTGGGCGAAATCCCTCATCGCCCGGAGCGTCCCCTTGCGTCGCCCGACGGGCCCCGGCAGCGCACCGGCGTTCGGGATCTCGCATCAGGCAACGATGCCGTCCGTGCCCCGTCACGTCGCTCGTTCGAGATGGCGCCGGGAGGTTTGCGAGACTGACGGGGTGAACACCGTCGCCCCCGCTCCGCGGGTCATCGCCGTCGTCGGCCCCACCGCGGCCGGAAAGTCCGATCTGGGCGTCGCGCTCGCCCGGCACCTGGGCGGTGAGGTGATCAACGCCGACTCGATGCAGCTCTACCGCGGCATGGACATCGGCACCGCCAAACTCACCCCCGAGGAGCGGGCGGGCGTCCCGCACCACCTCCTCGACATCTGGGACGTCACCCGCGCGGCCAACGTCGCCGAGTACCAGCGGCTGGCCCGCGCCGAGATCGACCGGCTGCTGGCCGAGGGGCGCACCCCGGTCCTGGTCGGCGGCTCCGGCCTCTACGTCCGCGGCGCCCTGGACGTGCTGGACTTCCCCGGCACCGACCCCGCCGTGCGCGCCCGCCTGGAGGCCGAGCTCGCCGAGCAGGGCAGCGGCGCCCTGCACGCCCGGCTCGCCGCCGCCGACCCGGAGGCCGCCCGCGCCATCCTGGCCGGCAACGGCCGCCGGATCGTGCGCGCCCTGGAGGTCATCGAGCTCACCGGCCGCCCGTTCACCGCCAACCTCCCGCGCCACGAAGCGGTCTACGACACCCTGCAGATCGGCGTCGACGTCGAGCGCCCCGAGCTCGACGAGCGGATCGCCACACGGGTCGACCGGATGTGGGAGGCCGGCCTGGTCGACGAGGTGCGCGGACTGGAGGCCGAGGGGCTGCGCGAGGGCCTCACCGCCTCGCGGGCGCTCGGCTACCAGCAGGTCCTGGCGTATCTGGCGGGGGAGTGCACCGAGCAGGCGGCGCGTGACGAAACGGTGCGCGCCACCAAGCGCTTCGCGCGCCGTCAGGACTCGTGGTTCCGCCGGGACCCGCGGGTCCACTGGCTCAGCGGCGCCGCCGACCGGCGGGCCGACCTCCCGTCCCTGGCACTGGCGTTGCTCGAACGACCGGTCACAGCCTGATCACGTCATGGCATCGGGACGCTCCGGCCGTCATCCGGGCCCCTGAGGGCGTGTCATCATCGACCATCGATCGAGGCGTGCAAGCTGGCAGTGGGGAGGGCGCGTGGCAATGGAGGCCGGCCCTCGCAACCGAGCCCAACAACCGGACCGGGACGCTGCCGGGGCGGCGGCGCAGGCCGAGGACGGCCCGGCCGTGCCCGACGCCCGCACCGAGCCCGACGACCGCCTCCACGCGCCCGAGGACGGCATCCCCGACGGCCACCCGGCCACCCTCGACGCCTCGGACGGCCCCGACGCCGAGCCCGGCCCGACCCCCGAGGGCGGCGAGTCCTTCCGCGACCTGCGCCCGCCCCGGCGGCTGCGGCTGTGGCAGCTCGCCCCGATAGTGGCGCTGGCCGCCGTCGGCTCGCTGATGTTCGCCTTCCCGCTGGCCTTCGAGTTCGGCGGCGACGGCGGCGCGGTGATCGCCATGCTCGGCCTGCTGCTGTGCTGCTGCGCCGCCGGCGCGGGCATGATGGCGGCCCGCCGGGTCGGCCACACCTGGCCCGGCCTCCCGGTCCGCGGCTCCGGGCGCCGCGCCAGCTGGCGGGTGGTCCTCCTGTATGCGAGCGTGGTCGCCGTCCTCGCCGCGCTGGCGATCTGGCGGGTGGCCCGCCTCCGCTGAGGCCCCGCTCCCCGGCCCGGCGCCCGCCGCGGCCCGGCCCCGACCGGCCGACGTTCCGCCCTCCCCGTAGGATTCAAGGGTGACCAGCACCCAGCGCATCGCCTTCCTCAAGGGCCACGGCACCGAGAACGACTTCGTGATCGTCCCGGATCCGGACGGCCGGATCGACCTGCCCGCGACCGCCGTCGCCCGGATCTGCGACCGCCGCGCCGGGGTGGGCGGCGACGGACTGCTGCACGTGGTGCGGTCCGCCGCGCACCCGGAGGCGCGGGCGATGGCCGACGACGCCGAGTGGTTCATGGACTACCGCAACGGCGACGGCACGATCGCCGAGATGTGCGGCAACGGCCTCCGGGTCTTCGCCCGCTACCTCCTGCACGCCGGGCTGGTCGAGGCCGGCGACGTCGCGATCGCCACCCGCGCCGGGGTGCTCCGGGTGCACCTCGCCAAGACCGGCGACGTGACCGTCTCCATGGGGCGCGCCGTGCTCCCCGAGGACGGCGTGGTGGTCGAGGTCGGCGGGCGCAGCTGGCCGGCCCGCAACGTCAACATGGGCAACCCGCACGCCGTCGCGTTCGTCGAGGACCTGGCGCACGCCGGTGAGCTGCGGGAACAGCCGGAGTTCGGCCCGGCCGCGGTGTACCCGGACGGTGTGAACATCGAGTTCGTCGTGGACCGCGGCCCGCGCCACGTGGCGATGCGGGTGCACGAGCGGGGCGCCGGCGAGACCCGTTCCTGCGGCACCGGCGCCTGCGCGGTGGCCGTCGCCACGGCCCGCCGGGACGGCCTGGACCCGGCCGTGACCGGCACCCCGGTGACGTACCTCGTCGATGTGCTGGGCGGCAGCCTGACCATCACCGAGCTGCCGGACGGCACGGTCGAGATGACCGGTCCGGCCGTGATCGTGGCCGAGGGCACCTTCGCGCCGGAGTGGCTGGCGGGCGTGCTCGCCGGCTGACGGGCGCCGGAGCACGCCCCTCGCCCAGGGGAAGCGGTTTCGGCGAGGAGAAACGATTCCGGCCAGAAAGTTCCCTCGAATGGGTGATCCGTTTCACGCTGAGCGAGAGGCGGACAGCGCTGCGTGATGGGCTCGGTAGCATCAAGCACCGGCCCAGGCGCCCGAACTGACGGCGTCCCACCGCCGGTCGACGCCGCCGGAGGTGCCCATGAGCGCAGAGGCCACGAACCCTGGTAACCCTGAAGCAGCGGACCGCCGGCGCGGCCGCCCCGGGCCGGCGCTCCGGGGGCTCCGCCGCATCGGCCGCGCCGCACTCCTCGGCCCCGCCCCCCGCGACGGGCTGCCGGACGCCCTGGAACACGTCGCCAAGGTGCACCGACACCACCACCCCGACGCCGACCTGGACACCCTCAGCAGGGCGTACCAACTCGCCGAGTCCTCGCACCGCGGCCAGACGCGCAAGAGCGGCGAGCCGTACATCACCCACCCGCTCGCGGTCACCCTGATCCTCGCCGAACTGGGCGCGGAAACCACGACGTTGACCGCCTCCCTGCTCCACGACACCGTCGAGGACACGGATGTGACGCTGGATCAGGTGCGGGCCGAGTTCGGCGCCGAGGTCTGCTACCTGGTCGACGGCGTCACCAAACTGGAGAAGGTCGACTACGGCACGGCGGCCGAGCCGGAGACCTTCCGCAAGATGCTCGTCGCCACCGGCAACGACGTCCGGGTGATGTCCATCAAGCTCGCCGACCGGCTGCACAACATGCGCACCCTCGGCGTGATGCGCCCGGAGAAGCAGGCCCGGATCGCCGGGGTCACCCGCGACGTGCTGATCCCGCTCGCCGAACGCCTCGGCGTCCAGGCGCTCAAGACCGAGCTGGAGGACCTGGTCTTCGCGATCCTGCACCCCGAGGAGTACGCCGAGACCCGGCGCCTGGTGGAGAAGTACGGCGGCCACCCCGACCCGCTCGCCGCGATCGCCGCCCGGGCCCGGACGATCCTGGCCGACGCCGGCATCGACGCCCAAGTCCTCGTCCGGCCACGGCACTTCGTCTCCGTGCACCGGGTCCTGCTGGCGCGCGGCCGGATCACCGGCGCGGACCTGGGGCGGCTGCTGGTCCTGGTGGCCGAGGACGCCGACTGCTACGCCGTCCTCGGGGAGCTGCACACCTGCTTCACCCCGGTGGTCTCGGAGTTCAAGGACTTCATCGCGGCCCCCAAGTTCAACCTCTACCAGTCGCTGCACACCGCCGTCGGCGGCGAGACCGGCGAGATCGCCGAGACCCTGATCCGCACCCACCGGATGCACCGGGTCGCCGAGGCCGGGGTGATCGCGTTGGGCAACCCCTACGCCCCCACCGACGGCGCGGACGCACCCGAGGGCGAACGGGCCGACCCCACCCGTCCCGGCTGGCTCGACCGGCTCCTGGAATGGCAGCGCACCACCCCCGACCCCGACACCTTCTGGACCTCGCTCCGCGACGACCTCGCCCAGGACCGCGAGATCACCGTCTTCTGCACCGACGCCGCAGCGGACGGCCCGGCCGGCACCATCGGGCTGCCCGCCGGAGCGAGCTGTGTGGACGCGGCGTACGCCAAGCACGGCGAGGCCGCGCACGGCTGCATCGGCGCCCGGGTCAACGGCCGCCTCGCCACGCTCGGCACCGTCCTGCACGACGGCGACAACCTCCACCTGCTGATGGCCCAAGACGCCGATGGCCTGGCCGGACCCTCGCCGGAGTGGCTCGACCACACCCGCACCCCCGCCGCCCGACTCGCCATCTCCCGCTGGCTGGCCCGGTCCCAGGGCACCGCCGTGCCGCCCGCCGCGCCCGCCGGGCGGCACGGCGAACGCCGCCGGGTGCCGGCCCACCGCCCGGCCGGCCCGGACCGCGCCGGGGCCGCCTCCGGCCTGGTGGTGGCCGATCTGCCCGGCGCCACCGTCCGGCTGGCCGGCTGCTGCACACCGGTGCCGCCGGACACCGTCACCGGCTTCGCGGTCCGCGGCGGCACGGTCACCGTGCACCGCGCCCTGTGTCCGGCGGTGGCCCGGATGGCGGCGATGGGTCGGCAGCCGGTCGGGGTGCGCTGGCGGGGCGCGGCCAAGGGCGGCCACGGCTGCCGGGTGACGCTGCTGGCCGAGGCGTTCAGCCGGCCGCATCTGCTGCCCGACCTCACCGAGGCGATCGCCGCCCAGGGCGCCGCGGTGGTCTCCGCCGCCGTCGAACCCCCGCACGAGCAACTGGTCCGGCACACCTACACCCTCCACCTGCCCAACGCCGCCGGGCTGCCCTCCCTGATGCGCGCGATGCGCCAGGTACCCGGCGTCTTCGACGTGGTCCGGGCCGCCACGGCGGTGCGCACGGGGAACTGCTGACCCCGCTCCCGGAATCCGCCCGTCCGACAGCAGAACGCGCGCGCGGGCGCAAGCGGACGGGCGAGCAGCCGCTCGTTCGGGTGCCGTCCAGCCGTGCCGTCCACGGGCGGGCGGGCCGCGCTGATACCGGTAGCCCATGTCCCTTCCCTTGCGCCGTCCGTCCGGCGAGCCCGACGGGCCAGCCGCCGACCGTTCCGCCCTCGACCGGGACCGCCCCCGCGCGCGCCGCGGCCGGATCCCCCGCCGGGCCGCCGCCCTCGGCCTCGCCGTCGCCGCCACGATCGCTGCGGCCGCGCCGCAGCCGGCCGAGCCGCTGGGCATCGGCGACCGCCTCTTCCCGATGCTCGGCAACCCCGGCTACCACGTCACCTCGTACGACATCTCCCTGGACTACTCGGGCCACAACGACCGTCCGATGGACGTGATCACCGTGATCAAGGCCCGGGCCACCGCCAACCTCGATCGGCTCAACCTCGACTTCGCCGACGGAACCGTGCGTTCGGTCCTCGTCGACGGGCAGCCCGCCCGGCACGAGCAGGCCGGCGAGGACCTGGTCCTCACCCCCGCCTCGCACATCCACCCCGGGCAGGACCTGCGGATCGTCGTCCACCACACCAGCGACCCGCGCGGCCGGGGCGACGGCGGCTGGATCCGCACCACCGACGGACTGGCGATGGCCAACCAGGCGGACGCCGCGCACCGGGTCTTCCCGTGCAACGACCACCCCTCCGACAAGGCCGAGTTCACCTTCCACATCACCACGCCCGAGGGCCTGGTGGCGGTCGCCAACGGGCTGCCGGTCGGCGAGGGCACCCGCGGCGCGCGCCGCACCTGGACGTACCGCACCGCCCACCCCATGGCCACCGAACTGGCGCAGATCTCCATCGGGCGGTCCGGCGTCGTGAACCACCACGGTCCGCACGGGCTGCCGCTGCGCGACGTCGTCCCCTCCTCGGCCCGGCTCCAGCTGGCCCGCTGGCTCGCCAAGACGCCGGACCAGATGGCCTGGATGGAGAGCAAGGTCGGACCGTTCCCGTTCGAGACGTACGGGGTGCTGATCGCCGACGCCAGCACCGGCTTCGAGCTGGAGACCCAGACCCTCTCGCTCTTCGAGAAGCGCCTGTTCACCACCGTCCAGCTGCCCGACTGGTACGTGGAGTCGGTGATGGTGCACGAGCTGTCCCACCAGTGGTTCGGCGACAGCGTCAGCCCCCGCCGGTGGTCCGACGTCTGGCTCAACGAGGCCCACGCCACCTGGTACGAGGCCCTCTACGCCGATGAGAAGGGCGACCACCGCGCCTCCCTGGAGACCCGGATGAAGCACGCCTACGAGGCGTCCGACGGCTGGCGCGCGGAGGGCGGCCCGCCCGCCCTGCCCAAGGTCCCCGACAAGGGCCGGAAGACCGGCATCTTCCGCCCGGTGATCTACGACGGCAGCGCCCTGGTCCTGTACGCCCTGCGGCACAAGATGGGGAAGGCCGGCTTCGAGCGCCTGGAGAGGGAGTGGGTGGCCAAGCACCGCGACGGGGTGGCCGGCACCGCCGACTTCATCGACCTCGCCTCCCAGATCTACGGCCACAACCTCTCCGGCTTCTTCTGGGACTGGCTGTACGGCGCCAAGACCCCGCCGATGCCCGGCCACCCGGACTGGAAGCAGCAGCAGGTCAAGAAGGTCCCGGCGGACGGCGGCAAGCAGCAGTCCGCGGAGCGGCACGTGGCGACCACGCCCGGTGCGCCGCACCTGCACAAGGGGTGACCGTCGCCCGGAGTGGAAGGCGTGCGGGCCGTGCCGGCGGCACGGCCCGCACGGCGCACCCGGCGCACACCGGAAATCCGCGTGACGTCCGTCTCCGGACCGTGCGACCATCAACGGGCCGACACCGGCCGCACCGGGAATCTCCGGGGCGGCCCGGACGTTGAGCAGATCGAACGGCAGTGCCAAAAGCAGTGCCGCACCAGTCCCGACGGGACCGCCCGGTCCCGGGGGCTCCCTACGACGCAAAGGATCAAATGACCTCCTCTTCTTCCCTTCCACAGGACCGGCAGCGCCTCCCCGAGAGCCTTCGGGCCGACGCCCTGATGGAAGAGGACGTCGCCTGGAGCCACGAGATCGACGGGGAGCGCGACGGCGACCAGTACGACCGCTCCGACCGCGCGTCGCTGCGGCGCGTCGCCGGACTCTCCACCGAGCTCGAGGACGTCACCGAGGTCGAGTACCGGCAGCTGCGCCTGGAGCGCGTGGTGCTCGTGGGCGTCTGGACGTCCGGGACGGTGCAGGACGCGGAGAACTCCCTCGCCGAGCTGGCCGCGCTGGCCGAGACCGCCGGTGCCCTGGTGCTCGACGGCGTCGTCCAGCGTCGCGACAAGCCGGACCCGGCCACCTACATCGGCTCGGGCAAGGCCCTGGAGCTGCGGGACATCGTGCTCGAATCCGGGGCCGACACCGTGGTGTGCGACGGTGAGCTCTCCCCGGGCCAGCTGATCCACCTGGAGGACGTCGTCAAGGTCAAGGTGGTCGACCGGACCGCCCTGATCCTCGACATCTTCGCCCAGCACGCCAAGTCCCGGGAGGGCAAGGCGCAGGTCTCGCTGGCGCAGATGCAGTACATGCTCCCCAGGCTCCGCGGCTGGGGCCAGTCGCTGTCCCGGCAGATGGGTGGCGGTGGCTCCGGTTCGACGGGCGGCGGCATGGCCACCCGTGGTCCCGGTGAGACCAAGATCGAGACAGACCGGCGGCGGATCCGCGAGAAGATGGCGAAGATGCGCCGGGAGATCGCGGAGATGAAGACCGGCCGGGACGTCAAGCGCCAGGAGCGCCGGCGCAACAAGATCCCCTCGGTCGCCATCGCCGGCTACACCAACGCCGGCAAGTCCTCCCTGCTCAACCGCCTCACCGGCGCCGGTGTCCTGGTGGAGAACGCCCTGTTCGCCACCCTGGACCCGACCGTCCGACGGGCCGAGACCCCCAGCGGGCGGCTGTACACCCTCGCCGACACCGTCGGCTTTGTACGCCACCTGCCGCACCACCTCGTCGAGGCGTTCCGCTCCACGATGGAGGAGGTCGCCGACGCCGACATCATCCTGCACGTGGTGGACGGCTCGCACCCGGTGCCGGAGGAGCAGCTGGCGGCGGTCCGCGAGGTGATCCGCGACGTGGGCGCCACCGAGGTGCCCGAGATCGTGATCGTCAACAAGGCCGACGCGGCCGATCCGTTGACCCTCCAGCGGCTGCTGCGCCAGGAGAAGCGCGCCCTGGTGGTCTCCGCCCGCACGGGTGAGGGCATCGAGGAGCTGCGGAACCTGCTCGACGCGGAACTCCCGCGCCCCCAGGTCGAGATCGAGGTGCTGGTGCCCTACACCAAGGGCGCCCTGGTCTCGCGGGCGCACGCCGAGGGCGAGGTCATCTCCGAGGAGCACACCGGCGAGGGCACGGTCCTCAAGGCCCGGGTCCACGAGGAACTGGCCGCCGAGTTCCGCCCGTTCCTCCCGGCCGCCTGACGGCTCGGACCCGCACGCACGCAGGACACGGCGAAGGCCCGCCCCCGGTTTCCCGGGGGGCGGGCCTTCGCCGTTGCCGTGGGGGCGCCACGGGCGGGCGGCGCCGTCGCCCGGCGCCGCCCGCTCACGTCGTCGCTACTGGTTCGCCCACTTCTTGCTCATCGCGTCGAAGATGGACTTGGCCTCGGTGCCCAGGTGCGGGCCGGCCAGCCACTGGGCCGGACGCGGCCCCATCGACGTGTTGGAGACCAGCACCGGCTTGCCGTCCGCGCCCTTGATGAACCAGGGGCCACCGGACGAACCACCGGTCATGGTGCAGCCGATCCGGTACATGGTCGGCTTCTTGGCGTCCAGCGTCAGCCGGGTCGGCTTGTCGGTGCAGGACTGCTGCGTCGCGCCGTCGAACGGCGGCTCGGCCGGGTAGCCCTGCGCCGTCAGGCTGGAGATCTTCGTCATCGCCGGGGCGCCGAAGTCCACCGCGTAGGCGCTGCCGGCCATCTCCTCCAGCGACTTGCCGCCGGTGCTCTCCTCCGGCTTCACGTGCATCAGCGCGAAGTCGTACGGCGCCATCGGCACGCCCGGGACGGCGCCGCCGTCGGCGATCCACTCCTTGGTCGTCGCCATGTCGTCCGCCCACCACTTGCCGGACGGGACGCGGTCCTCGAACGGGGTGGTCTTCATCTGGGCGGCCGACGCGCCGGTCCGGTTGAAGTTCGGCACGAACATCATGTTGCGGTACCAGCCGCCGTCCTTGCCGGCGTGCACGCAGTGCGCCGCGGTCCAGACGAGGTTGGACTTGCCGGGGTGCGCCGGGTCCTTGACGACGGTGGCGGAGCAGCGCGACTCGCCCTTCGGCGTGCTGAACAGCAGCAGGCCCACGCCGGGCGCGGTGGAGGTGTAGGGCGTCTTCACCGAGCGCGCGGGGACCGCGGTCGGCTCGGGGTCGGTCTTGCCCTGGTCCTCGGTGATGTCCGAGGGCTTGCTCGGGTCCTGGGGCGGCTTGACCTTATTGATCTTGTCCGGGTCCCAGAAGTTCTTGATGACCGGGTTGATGAACTCGCCGGCTTCGCGAAGCCACTTGTCCTTGTCCCAGTTCTTCCACTCCCCGTTCTTCCACTTGTCCAGGTCGACGCCGTGTTCCTTCAGCTTGTCCTGGAGCTCCTTGGGGATCTTGATCGCACCCCCGCCCGCGGTGTCCTGGGACGACGCGGTCGGCTTGGCATCCGCGTTGTCGCCCGACGGCCCGCAGCCGGTCGCGGTCAGCGCCACGACGGCGGTGAGGGCGGCGGCGGCCAGCACTGGCCGACGTATCGATCGCATGGGTGGTTCTCCCCCTGTGTCAAACGGACTGAGCCGGAGCGGCTCATGAGCGGAGCCCCCGGTCCGGTTCTTGTCATGAACCGCAAGACCCGGGTGCAGCCCCCCACTATGCCGGTGTCCGGGGGGACGGCGGTACTCGGGTCCCCGGTTCCCGGCCGTCAAGGATCTTGACGTGGCCCGTGTTCCCGCGCGGGTGGCGTCGTTGGTACGTACGGGGGACGGCCGGGCTGTCTGCCGGGCCCGCGCGGTATCCAGCAGTTCACCAGCAGGAGGACACAACTGCCGTGGCGTTGACCGAAACCGTGCCGGCGGCCGCGCCGCCGGCCCACGAGGGAATCCTGCGCCGCCAGGCCCTGCGTGAGTCCGCCGCCCGTACGTATGCGCGCTCGCTGCCGATCGTCCCGGTGCGCGCCCGCGGGCTGACCATCGAGGGCGCCGACGGCCGGCGCTACCTCGACTGCCTCTCCGGTGCCGGCACCCTGGCGCTGGGCCACAACCACCCCGTGGTCCTGGAAGCCATCCGCACCGTCCTCGACTCCGGCGCGCCGCTGCACATCCTCGACCTCGCCACCCCGGTCAAGGACGCCTTCACCACCGAACTCTTCGCCTCCCTGCCCGAGGAGTTGGCCGAAAAGGGCAGGATCCAGTTCTGCGGCCCGGCCGGCACCGACGCCGTCGAGGCCGCCTTCACCCTCGTCCGCACCGCCACCGGCCGGGACGGCCTGGCCGCGTTCTCCGGCGCCTACCACGGCATGACCGCGGACGCCCTGGCCGCCTCCGGGGGCGCCCGGCACGCCGGCGTGGCCCGGCTGCCCTACCCCTACGCCTACCGCTGCCCCTTCGGCGTCGGCGGCGAGCGCGGCGCCGAACTCTCCGCGCGCTGGACCGAGAACCTCCTCGACGACCCCAAGGGCGGGGTGCCCCGGCCCGCCGGGATGATCCTCGAACCGGTCCAGGGCGAGGGCGGCGTGATCCCCGCCCCGGCCGACTGGCTGCGCCGGATGCGGGAGCTCACCGCCGCCCGCGACATCCCGCTCATCGTCGACGAGGTGCAGACCGGCGTCGGCCGCACCGGCACCTTCTGGGCCGTCGAACAGAGCGGCATCGTCCCCGACGTCCTCGTCCTGTCCAAGGCGATCGGCGGCAGCCTCCCGCTCGCGGTCATCGTCTACCGCGAGGAGCTGGACGCCTGGCGCCCCGGCGCGCACGCCGGCACCTTCCGCGGCAACCAACTCGCCATGGCCGCCGGCACCGCCACCCTCGCCTACGTACGCCGCAACGGCCTCGCCGGCCGCGCCGCGGAGCTCGGCGCCACGATGCTCGCCCGGCTCCGCGGGCTCGCCGCCGCCCACGACTGCATCGGCGACGTCCGCGGCCGGGGCCTGATGATCGGCATCGAGATCGTCGACCGCGACGCCGACGCCGACCCGCTGGGTGCCCGCCCCGCCGACCCGGCGCTGGCCGCCGCCGTCCAACAGGCGTGCCTGGACCGCGGCCTGATCGTCGAACTCGGTGGCCGGCACTCCGCCGTCGTGCGGCTGCTGCCGCCCCTGACCCTCACCGACGAACAGGCGGACGCGGTCCTCGACCGCCTCGCCGACGCCATCGCGGCGGCCGTCCGCACCGCCCCCGGGCCCACGGGCTCGTCCCCCACGACACTGCGAGGCACCCCCGCATGAACGAACGCCCCGGCCCCGACGCCGCCCACGCGGCCGAACGGCTCCCGCTCCCGCACCAGGGGGCCGGCCTCATCGAGCCGTCCGTCCCGCGCCAGCAGCGCCGCCCCGGCGACGACACCTGCCACCAGCAGACCCCGGCCGCCGGCCGCCGCGTCCCCGGCTCGCACGACCCCGTGCGCCACCCCGACGCCGACCCCCTGGACCACCCGGACCCGGCCGTCGCCGCCGACGCCGCCGGCATCGAGAACCTCCTCCGCTGCTGGCTGCGCGAGCACGGCACCGCCCGCCCGGCCGGCGGCCGGCTGCGCCTCCCGCTGCACGCCAGCGCCACCGCCCTGCACATCCCGGTCCGCTACTGGTCACCCACCGGCTGGCACCGCCTGGGCGCCCCCACCCTGGAGGGCACCCCGCCCGGCTCGGCCCCGCTGGACGCCGTCACCCTCGCCGCCCTGCTGCGCCGCGAGGCCGCGCACGGCGGCGACCGGCGCGCCTCGGACGGCGGCGAACACCGGGTCGCCGACGGCGACGAACCATCCGCCGCGGACGACGCCCCGCAGGCCCCGGATGGCGACGGCGCCGAACTCGTCGGCCGGGTCGCCAACTCCGTGCGCACCACCGCCCTGTTCATCGCCGACCGGCGCGCCCGCCCCGCCGAGGAACAGGGCTCCCGTTTCCTCGAAGCCGAGCAGTCGCTCCTCCTGGGCCACCCCCTGCACCCCACGCCCAAGAGCCGCGAGGGCCTCACCGACGCCGAGACCGTCGCCTACTCGCCCGAACTCCGCGGCGCCTTCCCGCTGCACTGGGTGGCCGTCCACCCCTCCGCGGTCGCCGCCGACTCCGCCTGGACCGAGCGCGGCCGCACGGTGCCGGCCGGGCAGCTCACCGCCGAACTGGCCGGCGAGGGCCTGCCGCTCCCCGACGGCACGGTGCCCCTGCCGCTCCACCCCTGGCAGGCCCGGGACCTCGCCGCCCGCCCGGAGACCGCCGCGCTGCGCGACGCCGGACTGCTGCACGACCTCGGCCCGCACGGCCCCCGTTGGTACCCCACCTCCTCCGTCCGCACGGTCTGCCGCCCCGGGGCGCCCGCCATGCTCAAGCTCTCCCTGGGCCTGCGCATCACCAACTCCCGCCGGGAGAACCTCCGCAAGGAGCTGATCCGCGGCGTCGAGGTGCACCGACTGCTGCGCACCGGCCTGGCCGCGCAGTGGCGGGCCGCCTTCCCCGGCACCCCCGGCTTCGACATCGTCCGCGACCCCGCCTACCTCGCCGTCGACGGGCCGGACGGCACCCCCGTCCAGGGCCTCGACGTGGTCATCCGCCACCAGCCCTTCGGTCCCGACGACGACGCCGTCTGCCTCGCCGGACTCACCGCGCCCCGTCCCTGGCCCGGCCACGGCGCGATGCGCTCCCGCCTGGAGAGCGTGGTCGGCGCGCTCAGCGCCCGCACCGGGCGGCCGGCCGGCGCGGTGGCCACGGAGTGGTTCCTGCGCTACCTCGAAGCGGTGGTCCGTCCCGTCCTGTGGCTCGACGGGACGGCCGGCGTCGCCCTGGAGGCCCACCAGCAGAACACCCTCGTCCTGCTGGACGCGGACGGCTGGCCGGCCGGCGGCCGCTACCGCGACAACCAGGGCTACTACTTCCGGACCTCCCGCCGCGCCGAACTGGAGAGCCGACTGCCCGGCATCGGCACCGCCAGCGACACCTTCGTCGCCGACGACGTCACCGACGAGCGGTTCGCCTACTACCTCGGCATCAACAACGTCCTCGGTCTCATCGGGGCGTTCGGCGCGGCCCGCCTGATCCGCGAGGAGGTGCTGCTCGCCGCCTTCCGACGGTTCCTCGTCGATGCCGCCGCCGCGCCCCGGGCGCACCGCTCCACCCTGCCGGAGCGCCTGCTCTCCGCCCGCACCCTGCGCTGCAAGGCCAACCTCGCGACCAGGCTGCACGGCCTGGACGAACTGGTCGGCCCGGTCGACACCCAGTCCGTCTACGTCACCCTGTCCAATCCGCTCGCGCTCTAGGTCCTGCTGTCCCCCAGCCCCACAGGAGAGCGTCACGTGCCACCCACCGATTCCGGCCCCACCACCGCGCCGGACGACACCTTCGGCGACCGGCCCGCGCCCCACCCCGGCGCGGCGCCGCCCGCAGCCCCCACCCCGGCCGCGGGCCCGTTGCTGGACGACCTGGCCGGCTGGCCACCGGCCGCCACTCCCGTCGGGGCGTTCGCCCTCGTCCCGGTGGACCTCGACCGCGACCTGGACCGGATCGTCGCCTGGATGAACGATCCGGCCGTCGCCGCCTTCTGGGAACTGGCCGGCCCCCCGGAGACCACCGCCGCCCATCTGCGCCCCCAGCTGGACGGCGACGGCCGCAGCGTGCCGTGTCTGGGCGTGCTGGACGGCGTCCCGATGAGCTACTGGGAGATCTACCGCGCCGATCTGGACCGGATCGCCCGCTACTACCGGGCCCGCCCCCACGACACCGGCATCCACCTGCTCATCGGCGGCACCGGCGACCGCGGCCGCGGCCTCGGCACGACGCTGCTGCGCGCCACCGCCGACCTCGTCCTCGACCACCGCCCGCGGTGCGGGCGCGTCCTCGCCGAACCGGACCTGTGCAACACCGGCTCCGTGGCGGCGTTCCTGAGCGCCGGCTTCCGCTACGCCGAGGAGATCGAACTCCCCGAGAAACGCGCGGCGTTGATGATCCGCGACCGCGCCCACCGCCACCTGCTCTGACCCCGGGGCCGTCTGTCGACGGCCCCGGCCCGGTCCGCCATCCATCCCGCCGGCCCGGTTGTCCCCCGCACGTGCCGGTCCCGTCCCGAGGAGTCCCACCTTGTCTCCTGCGTCCCGCCCCTCCGCTCCCGCCGACCGCCGCGCCCCGTCCACCACGGCCGGGCACACCCCGTCGCACGACGCCTGGCAGCGCGCCGCCCGCAGGCTCTTCGCCAAGACCCTCGCGGAATTCGCCTACGAGGAGATCCTCGTCCCCGAACCCGACGGCACCGCCCCCGACGGCAGCCCCCGCTACCGCCTACGCGTCACCGACGACCTCACCTACCGCTTCACCGCGCACAGAAGCGCCTACGGGCACTGGCGCGTCGACCCCCACTCGATCGCCCCGCACGCCGATCCGCTGCGCTTCCTCACCCACGCCCACGACACCGTCCTGAGCCTGTCCGGCGACACCACCGGCCACCTCATCCGCGAGCTGACCGCCACCCTCGCCGCCGACACCCGCCTGGACGCCACCGCGCTCAGCGCCGCGGAACTCGCCGACCTGGACTACGCCGCCCTCGAAGGCCACCAGACCGGCCACCCCTGGCTCGTCGCCAACAAGGGCCGCCTCGGCTTCTCCGCCGCCGACGCCGAGACCTGGGCCCCCGAGGCCCGCACCCCGCAGCGGCTGCCCTGGCTCGCCGCGCACCGCAGCATCGCCCACTACCGCGGCGTCCCCGCCCTGGCCACCCCCGACCGCCTCTACGGCGAGGAACTCGCCCCGGCCACCCGGCACGCCTTCGCCGCCACCCTGACCGACGCCGGCCGCGACCCGGCCGACTACCTCTACCTCCCCGTGCACCCCTGGCAGTGGGACGAGACCATCGCCCCGCTCTTCGCCCCGCAACTCGCCGACCGATCCCTCGTCCCGCTGCCCAGCGACGACGACCTGCGGCTCCCGCAGCAATCGATCCGCACCTTCCTCAACCTCACCCGCCCCCGGGCGCGCACCGTCAAGCTGCCGCTGTCCATCCTCAACACCCTGGTCTGGCGCGGTCTGCCCACCGAGCGCACCCTGGCCGCCCCCGCCGTCACCGCCTGGGTGCACGGCCTGCGCGACGGCGATACGTATCTGCGCGACGAGACCCGGGTGATCCTGCTCGGCGAGACCGCCTCGGTCACCGTCGAGCACCCCCTCTACGACCGGCTCCCCGGCGTCCCCTACCAGTACAAGGAACTGCTCGGCTGCATCTGGCGGGAGCCGCTCGCCGGCCGGCTCGACCCGGGGGAGCGCGCCCGCACCCTGGCCTCCCTGCTGCAGACCGACCCCGCCGGCCGCGCCCTGACCGCGGAGCTGGTGCACCGCTCCGGCCTGTCCCCGCGGGACTGGCTGGCCCGGCTGTTCGGCGCGCTGCTGCCGCCCCTGCTGCACTTCCTCTACCAGTACGGCACGGTCTTCTCCCCGCACGGTGAGAACGCCATCGTCGTCTTCGACGAGGACGACGTCCCCACCCGGCTGGCCATGAAGGACTTCGTCGACGACGTCAACACCAGCGCCCAGCCGCTGCCCGAGCAGGACACCATGTCGGACGACGTCCGGGCGGTGCTGCTGACCGAACCCCCGGCGTTTCTCACCCAGTTCATCCACTCCGGCCTGTTCGTCGGCGTCTTCCGCTATCTGGCGCCGCTGTGCGAGGAGCAACTCGGCGTACCCGAGGGCGAGTTCTGGTCACTCGTCCGGGCGGAGATCCTGCGCCACCACGAGCGGTTCCCGCACCTCAAGGAGCGGCAGGAGACCTTCGACCTGCTCACCCCGAAGATCGAGCGGCTCTGTCTGAACCGCAACCGGCTGCATGTGGACGGTTACCGCGATCGCCGCGACCGCCCGCACGCCGCCGTGCACGGCACCGTCCCCAACCCCCTGTACGCACCGTGATCCCTGCCTGTCCCGTGATCGCCCCGCGCTGTCAGTGGTCCCGCGTAGGCTTGCAAGCGCTATGACGAAGCCCTCTCTCCCCGATCTGCTCCACGCCGCCGTCTCCGCCGTCGGCGGCACCGAGCGGCCCGGCCAGGTGGCCATGGCCGAGGCCGTCGCCGAGGCCGTGGACGACCAGGCCCATCTGCTGGTGCAGGCCGGCACCGGCACCGGAAAGTCCCTCGGCTATCTGGTGCCGGCGCTGGCCCACGGCGAGAGGGTGGTGGTCGCCACGGCCACCCTCGCCCTCCAGCGCCAGCTCGTCGAGCGCGATCTGCCGCGGACGGTCGAGGCGCTGCATCCGCAGCTGCGCCGCCGGCCGCAGTTCGCGATGCTCAAGGGCCGCTCCAATTACCTCTGCCTGCACCGCCTCCACGAGGGCGCCCCGCAGGACGAGGAGGACGGCCTCTTCGACGTCTTCGAGCAGGCGACGCCGACCAGCAAGCTCGGCAAGGACCTGCTGCGGCTGCGCGACTGGGCGGACGAGACCGAGACCGGCGACCGCGACGATCTTTCCCCCGGCGTCTCGGACCGCGCCTGGGGCCAGGTCTCGGTCTCCTCCCGGGAGTGCCTGGGCGCCTCGAAGTGCGCGTACGGCGCGGAGTGCTTCGCCGAGGCGGCCCGGGAGCGGGCCAAGCTCGCCGATGTGGTGATCACCAACCACGCGCTGCTGGCGATCGACGCCATCGAGGGCGCGCCGGTCCTGCCGCAGCACGAGGTCCTGATCATCGACGAGGGGCATGAGCTGGTCTCCCGGGTCACCGGCGTGGCCACCGGCGAGCTCACCCCCGGCCAGGTCAACCGCGCCGTGCGGCGCGCCGCCAAGCTGGTCGACGAGAAGGCCGCCGATCAGCTCCAGACCGCCGCCGAGACCTTCGAGCGGCTGATGGAGCTGGCGCTGCCCGGCCGCCTGGAGGAGATCCCCGAGGAGCTGGCGTACTGCCTGATGGCGCTGCGGGACGCGGCCCGCACGGTGATCGTCGCGCTCGGCTCGACCCGCGACAAGTCCGTCCAGGACGAGGACGCGGTCCGCAAGCAGGCCCTGGCCGCGGTGGAGAACGTCCACGACGTCGCCGAGCGCATCGCGAACGGCTCCGAGTACGACGTGGTCTGGTACGAGCGCCATGAGCCCCGCGGCGGAGCCGCGCCTCGCTTCAGCGGGGCGTCGCTGCGGGTGGCGCCGCTGTCGGTCTCCGGTCTGCTGCGGGAGAAGCTCTTCACCGACCGCTCCGTGGTGCTGACCTCCGCCACCCTCAAGCTGGGCGGCGACTTCAACGGCGTGGCCGCCTCGCTGGGCCTGGGCCCGGAGGGCACCGCGGGCGAGGACGAGCCGGTCTGGAAGGGCCTGGACGTCGGCTCGCCGTTCGACTACGGCAAGCAGGGCATCCTCTACGTCGCCAAGCACCTCGCCCAGCCGGGCCGGGAGGGCAGCCGCACCGACATGCTCGACGAGCTGGCGGAGCTCATCGAGGCGGCCGGTGGCCGGACGCTGGGGCTGTTCTCGTCGATGCGGGGCGCCCAGGCCGCGGCGGAGGCGATGCGCGGCCGGCTCGACATGCCGGTCCTCCTCCAGGGCGAGGAGACCCTCGGCGAGCTGATCCGGACGTTCGCCGCGGACGCCCGGACGTGCCTGTTCGGCACCCTGTCGCTGTGGCAGGGCGTGGACGTCCCGGGCCCGAACTGTCAGCTGGTGGTCATGGACCGGGTGCCCTTCCCGCGGCCGGACGATCCGCTGATGAGCGCCCGGCAGAAGGCCGTGGAGGAGGCCGGCGGCAACGGCTTCATGGCGGTCGCGGCGACTCATGCCGCGCTGCTGATGGCGCAGGGGGCGGGCCGTCTGGTCCGCGCCACCGGCGACCGCGGCGTGGTCGCGGTGCTGGACCCGCGCGTGGAGCGAGCCCGCTACGGTTCCTTCCTCCGCAAGTCCATGCCGGACTTCTGGTACACCACCGACCGCAATCAGGTCCGCCGCTCGTTGGCCGCCATCGACAAGGCGGCCAAGGAGGCGGCGGGGGAGTAGCCGGGGAGCGGGGCCCGCTGTGACAGCGCAGAGCCCCGGGACGGAACCGGCGCAGTGGTTCCTTCCCGGGGCTCGGTCGTGGGGGCGCGGTCAGACCCGGCGCAGCACCGCCACCACCTTGCCGAGGATGGTCGCCTCGTCGCCGGGGATGGGCTGGTACGCGGCGTTGTGCGGCAGCAGCCATACATGGCCGTCCTCGCGCTTGAAGCGCTTGACGGTCGCCTCGCCGTCGAGCATGGCGGCGACGATGTCGCCGTTCTCCGCGACCGGCTGGCGGCGGACGGTGACCCAGTCGCCGTCGCAGATCGCCGCCTCGATCATGGAGTCGCCCACGACCTTCAGCACGAACAGCTCGCCGTCGCCGACCAGCTGACGGGGCAGGGGGAAGACGTCCTCGACGGACTCCTCGGCAAGGATCGGGCCGCCGGCCGCGATCCGGCCGACCAGCGGGACGTAGGACGCGGCGGGCTTGCCGGCGGTCTCCGTCGCCGCGCTCGTCGGCTGGTCCGACGCACGGACCTCGTACGCCCGCGGGCGGTGCGGGTCGCGGCGCAGGAAGCCCTTCCGCTCCAGGGCCATCAGCTGGTGGGCGACGGAGGAGGTGCTGGAGAGCCCGACGGCCTGGCCGATCTCCCGCATGGACGGGGGATATCCGCGCCGCTGCACCGAATCCCGGATCACTTCGATCACCCGGCGCTGGCGGTCGGTGAGCCCGGAACTGTCGGCGCGAATGCCCGGGGGGCGCCCCGGCAGCGAACGGGTCGGCTTGTGCTCTTCGGAGTCCGACGTGGTGTCTTCCATCGGCCGCGGTGCCCTTTGCGGTTGCTCGAATCGGCTCTGGGAGTGGCTTTGTGCGGTGATGGTCGCGCTGTCTGCGGTGGTGGTCACGTCGGCCCCTCTCGAAATGTTCTCCCTAGTTAGCCAACGGTAGTTGCTTTCGAAAGGTTGCGCCAAACACACGTTCGAGTGAAAAATTCCGCGATTGGCTGACCTGATCAAGTGCCGCGGTGTATGGCCGAATGGCAATTCGGTCCTCCGGGACGTCCCGCCCCGGATTCCCGTCCGGATTCCTGTCCGAAATGCCGGCCGGAACCCGTCCCGAAAAGCGTGGGACGGTGCCGCGGGGGAGGTTCGCCGCGACGTGGCCGATTGTGTCATCCCCGCCCCTGCGGCCCCCGCGCCGGGTGGCTTCCCGTACCCTCTTGGACGGCCCGCCGCCCCGTGGCCGCCGCGACACGCGGTAGGCAGATATAAGCACCCCGACACCACATCTAGTGCTTAGATGCGTTCGACCGCCTACAAGTTGTGGTGCCGGGTCAGTCGGACCCCGCGGATCGCCTATGCTTGTGGCTGCTCCGAAGGGCCCGTACGGACCGGCCGGAGGTTCCGTCGCCGTACGCCGGTTCCGTTGGCGTGCGTCCGTTTTCGAGGGTGAGGAGGGTGGAGCCATGCACTGCCCCTTCTGCAGGCACCCGGACAGTCGGGTCGTCGACAGCCGCACCACGGACGACGGGACGTCGATCCGCCGGCGCCGCCAGTGCCCCGACTGCTCCCGCCGGTTCACTACCGTCGAAACGGCGTCACTCATGGTGATCAAGCGGAGCGGGGTCACCGAGCCCTTCAGCCGCACCAAGGTCATCGCGGGGGTGCGCAAGGCGTGCCAGGGGCGTCCGGTCACCGAGGACGCCCTCGCCAAGCTCGGCCAGCGGGTCGAGGAGGCGGTGCGCGCCACCGGCAGCGCCGAGCTGACCACCCATGACGTCGGGCTCGCCATACTGGGCCCGCTGCAGGAACTCGACCTCGTCGCGTACCTGCGCTTCGCGTCCGTCTATCGGGCGTTCGACTCACTTGAGGACTTCGAGGCGGCCATCGCCGAGCTGCGGGAGCAGCGCGAGCAGGGGCCGCCCGCGCACGGCGGGAGCAACGAGGAGGCCGGCGAGCCGGCCGTTCCCGTGCCCGCCACCGCCGCCGACTGAGTTCGGCGCGCACTTCCAGACCCGGGTCGGGGCGAGAGCAGGGCGCCCCGGTGCGGGAAGACATACACCGTGCCACGGAATTTGTGTGCACATATGGGCGTTTGCCCGTACAGGGAGGCGGAATGACAGAGACGACGAGCGGCCCGGCACGAGGCTCCCGCGCCAAGGGCAGCAAGGCTGGCAAGGGTCTGCGTATCGAGCGCATCCACACCACCCCCGGCGTGCATCCGTACGACGAGGTCGTGTGGGCGCGCCGTGACGTCGTCATGACCAACTGGCGCGACGGCTCGGTCAACTTCGAGCAGCGTGGCGTCGAGTTCCCCGACTCCTGGTCGGTGAACGCGGTCAACATCGTCACGAGCAAGTACTTCCGCGGCGCGGTGGGCTCCCCGGCCCGCGAGTCGAGCCTCAAGCAGCTCATCGACCGCGTGGTCAAGACGTACCGCAAGAGCGGCGAGGAGAACGGTTACTTCGCCTCCCCGGCCGACGCCGAGATCTTCGAGCACGAGCTGGCCTACGCCCTGCTCCACCAGGTCTTCAGCTTCAACTCCCCGGTGTGGTTCAACGTCGGCACCCAGCAGCCGCAGCAGGTCAGCGCCTGCTTCATCCTCTCCGTGGACGACTCCATGGAGTCGATCCTGGACTGGTACAAGGAAGAGGGGATGATCTTCAAGGGCGGCTCGGGTGCCGGCCTGAACCTCTCCCGCATCCGCTCCTCCAAGGAGCTGCTCTCCTCCGGCGGCAACGCCTCCGGCCCGGTCTCCTTCATGCGCGGCGCCGACGCCTCCGCCGGCACCATCAAGTCCGGTGGCGCCACCCGCCGCGCGGCCAAGATGGTCGTCCTGGACGTCGACCACCCCGACGTCGAGGCGTTCATCGAGACCAAGGTCAAGGAAGAGGAGAAGATCCGCGCGCTGCGCGACGCGGGCTTCGACATGGACCTGGGCGGCGACGACATCACGTCCGTCCAGTACCAGAACGCCAACAACTCGGTCCGCGTGAACGACGAGTTCATGAAGGCCGTGGAGTCCGGCGCGAAGTTCGGCCTGCGCGGCCGGCTGAACGGCGAGATCATCGAGGAGGTCGACGCCAAGGGCCTGTTCCGCAAGATGGCCGAGGCCGCCTGGGCCTGCGCCGACCCCGGCATCCAGTACGACGACACCATCAACCACTGGCACACCTCGCCGGAGACCGGTCGCATCACCGCGTCCAACCCGTGCAGCGAGTACATGCACCTGGACAACTCCTCGTGCAACCTCGCCTCGCTCAACCTCCTGAAGTTCCTCAACGACGACGACCAGGGCAACCAGTCCTTCGACGCCGTGCGGTTCGCCAAGGTCGTCGAGCTGGTCATCACGGCCATGGACATCTCGATCTGCTTCGCGGACTTCCCCACCGAGAAGATCGGCGAGACCACCCGCGCCTTCCGCCAGCTGGGCATCGGCTACGCCAACCTCGGCGCGCTGCTGATGGCCACCGGCCACGCCTACGACTCCGACGGCGGCCGCGCCCTGGCCGGTGCCATCACCTCGCTGATGACCGGCACCTCCTACAAGCGCTCCGCCGAGCTGGCCGCGGTCGTCGGCCCGTACGACGGCTACGCCCGCAACGCCGACGCCCACAAGCGCGTCATGAAGCAGCACTCCGACGCCAACGGCAGCGCGGTGCGCATGGACGACCTGGACACCCCGGTCTGGGCCGCGGCCACCGAAGCCTGGCAGGACGTGCTGCGCCTCGGCGAGAAGAACGGCTTCCGCAACGCCCAGGCGTCGGTGCTGGCCCCGACCGGCACCATCGGCCTGATGATGGACTGCGACACCACCGGCGTCGAGCCGGACCTGGCGCTCGTCAAGTTCAAGAAGCTGGTCGGCGGCGGCTCCATGCAGATCGTGAACAACACGGTCCCCAAGGCGCTCAAGCGGCTCGGCTACCAGCCCGAGCAGGTCGAGGCGATCGTCGCCCACATCGCCGACCACGGCAATGTCGTCGACGCCCCCGGCCTCAAGCCGGAGCACTACGAGGTCTTCGACTGCGCCATGGGCGAGCGTGCCATCTCCCCGATGGGTCACGTCCGCATGATGGCCGCGGCCCAGCCGTTCCTCTCCGGCGCGATCTCCAAGACGGTCAACGTCCCGGAGTCGGCCACCGTCGAGGAGATCGAGGACGTCTACTTCCAGGGCTGGAAGCTCGGCCTGAAGGCGCTCGCGATCTACCGCGACAACTGCAAGGTCGGTCAGCCGCTCTCCGCCAAGAAGAAGGAGGAGGAGAAGAAGCCCGAGGCCGCCGCGAAGACCGCGGAGAAGAAGGTCGTCGAGTACCGTCCGGTCCGCAAGCGTCTGCCCAAGGGCCGCCCGGGGATCACCACCTCCTTCACCGTCGGCGGCGCCGAGGGCTACATGACCGCCAACTCCTACCCGGACGACGGTCTCGGCGAGGTCTTCCTGAAGATGTCCAAGCAGGGCTCGACCCTCGCGGGCATGATGGACGCCTTCTCCATCGCGGTCTCGGTCGGCCTCCAGTACGGCGTGCCGCTGGAGACCTACGTCTCGAAGTTCGTCAACATGCGCTTCGAGCCGGCCGGTATGACCGACGACCCGGACGTGCGGATGGCGCAGTCGATCGTCGACTACATCTTCCGCCGCCTGGCGCTGGACTTCCTGCCGTTCGAGACCCGCTCGGCCCTCGGCATCCACTCCGTCGAGGAGCGCCAGCGCCACCTGGAGACCGGCTCCTACGAGCTGCCCGAGGACGAGGTCGACGTGGAGGGCCTGGCCCAGTCCGCGCCCCGGCAGACCGACACGGTCAAGGACCCGGCCCCGGCGATCAAGGCCGTCGAGGAGACCGCCGCGCCGGCTCCCAAGCAGGCGCACACCAACGCCGAGCTGGTGGAGATGCAGCTGGGCATCAACGCCGACGCGCCGCTGTGCTTCTCCTGCGGCACCAAGATGCAGCGGGCCGGCAGCTGCTACCTCTGCGAGGGCTGCGGTTCGACCAGCGGTTGCAGCTGAGCCCGGCGCCCCGAGGGGGCGACGGCCGGTGAGCGGCCGGTGAGCGGCCGGTGAGCCTGAGCTGACCAGGGCGGTGGAGTACGGGGAGACCCGGCTCCACCGCCCTGTCGCGTCCGGGGCGGTCGCGGGCCTACGGGAGGAAGTCCCCGATGGTCCGGGTGAAACGCTCCGGGTCGTCCAGCCACGGGAAGTGGCCGGCGCTCGGCTGGACGGTCAGCGTGGCGCCGGGCAGCAGCGTGGCGATCTCCGCGGCGACTCGGGGCAGCGGGCCGCTGTCCCGTTCGCCCGCGAGCAGCAGTACCGGCGCATCCAGCGAGGCCAGGGCGGCCCGCGCCGCGGCCGGGTCGAAGGCACCGGCGGACGCGTACCGCTCCGCGGCCTCCTCGTTGGTCTGCGCCACCTCCGACGCGGCGTGCTCCTTGGCCGCCGCGTCCCAACGGCCGTAGAAGAACGGGGCGATGGCGTCCCAGTCGGCATCCGTGGCGGTGCCGTCCCAGACCGCCTCGTAGGAGCGGTACGCGTCCGGGAACCACGGTTCGGCGGACCGCAGGGCGGCCGCTTCCCGCCGATGCGCCTCGGTGAACTCGATGCCCAGGGCACGGGCCCGGCCGGTGACCAGGGTGAGGCTGCGGATGCGCGTCGGATAACGGGCCGCGTAGAGCAGGGCGAGATCGCCGGCGGCGGAGTGCGCGAGAACGTCGACGCATGCGAGGCCGAGATGGGCCCGGAGCGCCTCGACGTCGTCCACCTGCCGGTCACAGCGGTAGGTCGCCGGATCGGTGGGAATGCCCGAATCACCGGTGCCGCGGAGATCGAGCTGGATCAATTGCCGGTGGGCCGCCATTCCGCCCAGATCGCCGAAGTAGGCGGAGGCGCGCATCGGGCCACCGGGAAGGCAGAGCAGCGGCTCGCCTTTCCCGACGAGGTGATAGGCGAGCGGGGTTCCGTCGGGCGCGGTGAGAACAGACATGGCGGTAATCCTGGGCACGAGCGAGGAGTGCGGCAAGCGGTTATGCCGGGGCCCCGGGGCGCGTGCGCGGTGGTGGAACGTCGGAGGGGAGGCGGCTCGTCGCCGCCTCCCCTCCACCTCTGCCGTGGGTGACCGTCAGGCGCCCATCAGCCGGGTGAACTCATCCGGGTCGGTGTCGAACCCGCGCAGTACGGGCTGGAACCGCCATTCACCCGAGGCGTCCCGCGCGAACTCGGCGCAGGCCGCCGCGGTCGCGTCCGGAACGCCGGCGAAGTCGTCGCGGGCCAGCCTGGTGTATCCCTCGCGTACCTCGACGAGGGTGTTGGCGACCTCGCCGAAGACCTTGCGGCCGTGCGCCTGCTGGATCACCACGCCCACCACCACGCGGGCGTAGCGCTCGGACAGTCGCTCCAACTCCAGTGTCATGACCTCGTCGTCGCCGAATCCCTGGCCGGTCCGGCTGTCCCGGTTGAGCGTGATGGTCCCGTCCGGCGATCGGCTGTCGAAGTGCACCAGGTAGGCCGGCTCTCCGTGCGGCGCGTCCGCCGGGTACGTCGCCGCGATGAGGTCCAGGTCGATGTCCGGCTCACCGATGGGGCTGGGATCCCATCCGAGTGCCACCACGACCTTCTCGATCCCCTTGTTGAACGTGCTCACCGGGTCCCCTTCCGTCAGCTCCCGTGGCCCAGCCCGTCTGCGATTCCGCGGACAACTCCTCGGGTTTTCCCCGTGTTCGACCATCGTGCCACGCGGTCGCGGGAGTCGGCCCGGTAAGTCCGTGGCCGGCCATGGGTGTTCGTGGCCTCGACGCAAAGGGCCCACTGTTTTCGGTGCAATGTGGCGCCATGTGTCGGTGCAATGGAATGCATTGTCTTCGGTGCGGTGAGTCTATTGCTCTGAGAGCGTCCTGAAGGTGGCGAGGGCGAGGGTGTCGGGCCGCCGTCGAGGAGGTGGGGCGCCGGGTGGGCGTGACGGCCTCCAGCGACGCGCGCCCGTAAGGGAGTTCGGGGCGGCGGGAAGCCGGCGGGCAGCGGTTCCGGTGGTCACCGGGCCGTACGATGGCGCGGTGCTGGTCAAGTGGATTCGCCTCACCGTCGTGGACCGCCGAGGGTTCGAACGGGGGCAGCGAAAATGGGCCGGGCTCCTGGGAGAGCCCGGCTTCCGGGGACAGGCCGGAGGATGGAGCCGTTCCCGTCCCGGCGTGGCCCACCTGGTCGGCTTCTGGGAGAGCCGGGCGTTCTACGACTCCTTCATGGCGCGTTCGCACGACCGGTTGGCCGCCGCCCAGACCGGCACCTACAAGGACGCGCAAGTCCGGCTGTTCGAGCACGAATTCGACGTGAAGGTGGGGTTCCGTCCGGCCTTCGGTGACGCGGACGTGCTGCGGTTGGCGCACTGCCTGGTGCGCGAGGACCGGGTCGATCACTTCGTGCTCATGCAGGAGAAGGTGTGGAACCCGGCGATGGCCGGGTCGCCCGGCATGCTCCGGGGCATGGTCGGGCGGGCGCCGGGCGAGGAGTTCCTGGTCCTGTCGATGTGGCAGTCGGCGGCCGAGCGCGGCAAGTACCGTCCGGAGCGGGTGGAACGGCTGGCGCTGCGGGCCCAGATAGCCGCCGACGTGCAGGCGATCGCGGGCGACGTGGTGCAGCTCGAACCCTCCTGGACGGTGTGAGCGCCGCGGTCAGACCTCCTGTCGCGGCGGGGCGGACGCGACGCCTGTCGGGCGGCCGGGGGTGACGTGGCCGGGGGTGAAGACGCCCGCGTGGGCCGCGGCCAGTGCCGCCGCGGCGGCTTGGTCGGCGAGCGCCTCGTCGATCGGTTCCCGGGTGATGAACAGCCGGCAGAGCAGCGGGGCGGGCACGGCCCGCACCAGTGCCCCGGCGTCGACGGCGGCCCCCTCCGGGTCGGCCGGTAGTTCCCCGCGCGCGACGGCGCGCTCCACGATGGCCTCGCAGCGCGCGAACCGCTCGGCGTAGTAGGCGTGCAGCGCCGCCGCGGCCCGCTTCGACTGGAAGCCGGCCGCGATCATCGCGGAACCGGAAGCGCCCGTCGCGGCCTCGGTGAACGAGGTGACGACCTCGCGGGCGAGCGCCCGCAGATCGCCCTCCAGCGACCCGGTGTCGGGCGGCAGCCAACTGTCCTCGCCCGCCAGGTCCAGGGCGTCGGCCACCAGGCCCTCCACGTCGCCCCAGCGGCGGTAGAGCGTGGTCTTGTGCACCCCGGAGCGGGCGGCGACGTACTCGACCGTCAGCCCGGGGTAGCCGAGTTCGCCGAGGCCGGCCAGGACGGCGTCGCGGACGACGGCCCGGGTGCGGGCCGTTCGCCCGCCGGGGCGTCGGGTGCCGGGGCGTCGGGTGCCGGGGGTGGGGGACGACGCCGGACCGTCGCTCTCGGACTGCTTCTTCTCGCCCTCGCCGGACAATTGCAACTCCTGTTGCGTTAGGGGTGCGGGTGTGTCATTCTCATCGTAACGCGACAGGAGTTGCGTTTGCTGGTCGGCGGAGGTGCTGTCCGGCGTGCCCGCGGCAACCCCCGGAGGATCGTGTGCCCACTCAGATCTCGCTGCACGACGTCAGCAAGTCCCACGCCGACCGCCCTCTCCTCGACCGCGTCTCCCTGGCCGTGCGCCCCGGCGAGCGCCTCGGGATCGTCGGGGAGAACGGCGCCGGAAAGTCCACCCTGCTGCGCCTCGTCGCCGGCCTGGAGCCACCCGACGAGGGCCGCGTCGTGCTCACCGCCGACGGCGGCACCGGCTACCTGGGCCAGACCCCCGACCTCCCCCCGGACCGCACCGTCCAGGACGCCGTCGACGCCGCCCTGGCCGAACTCCGGGACATCGAGCGCCGGCTGAGGTCCCTGGAGGCGACCCTCGGGGACGCCGCCCCGGCGCAGCTCGACGCGTACGGCGACCTGCTCACCCGCTTCGAGCTGCGCGGCGGATACGAGGCCGACGCCCGCGTCGACCGCGCGCTGCACGGCCTGGGCCTGGACGGTCTGGACCGCGGCCGGCTCCTCGGCAGCCTCTCCGGTGGCGAACAGGCCCGCCTCGGCCTGGCCTGCCTGATCTCCGCGGCGCCCGAGGTCATACTCCTCGACGAACCGACCAACCACCTCGACGCCGCCGCCCTGGACTGGCTGGAGGAGGCCCTGCTCGCCCACCGCGGCACGGTCCTCGCGGTCTCCCACGACCGGCTCTTCCTGCAGCGCGTCGCCACCGCGGTCGTCGAGGTCGACGCCGACCGCCGCGCCCTGGTCCGCTACGGCGAGGGCTACGGCACCTTCCGCGCCGCCAAGGCCGCCGCCCGCCGCCGCTGGGAGCAGGAGCACGCCCAGTGGTGCGACGAGATCGCCCGGCTCACCGCGCACGCCGCCGGCGCCGCACGCGGCGTCGCCCAGGACCGGGGCATGAAGGACAACAACAAGATGGCCTACGACCGCGACCGCGGGCGGGTCCAGGCATCCGTCTCCAGCCGGGTGCGCAACGCCCAGGAACGGCTCCGCCGGCTCCGGGCCGAGCCGGTGCCCCGGCCGCCCGAGCCACTCCGCTTCCGGGCCGCCCCCGACTCCGGCGGCACCGCCGGCACCCTGGTCCGCCTCGACGACGTCCGGGTCGGCGACCGCCTCGCCGTGGACACTCTCACCGTTCGCGCCGGCGAGCGGATCCTCGTCCACGGTGCCAACGGCGCGGGCAAGAGCACCCTCCTGCGGGTCATGGCGGGCGCCGTCGAGCCCGATCGCGGCACGGTCGTCCGCCGGGGCCGGATCGGCTTCCTGGCCCAGGAGATACCGGTCTCCCGGCCCGCCGAGCCGCTGCTGGCCGCCTTCGGCCGGGGCCTGGCCGGCGACCCTGACGAGCTGACCGCCCTGCTGCTGTCCTTCGGCCTGTTCCGGGAGCGCGACCTCCACGTCCCCGTGGGAGCGCTCTCGGCCGGCCAGCGCCGCCGGCTGGCTCTGGCCCGTCTGCTCGCCCGCCCCGCCGACCTGCTGCTGCTCGACGAACCCACCAACCATCTGGCGCTCGCCCTCGTCGAGGAACTGGACGAGGCGCTCGCGGCCTGGCCCGGCGCCCTGGTCGTGGTCTCCCACGACCGGCTGCTGCGGCGCCGCTTCGCCGGCCGGCCGTACGAGCTGCGCGACGGCCGCCCGGCCCTCGTCGCCTGCTGAGGCCCCGGCGCGGGCCGGCGTCCCGCCCGGTGCCCGTCCGCCGCACCCGGCATGTACAGGGCAGGCGTTTTAGGCTGGCGGCATGGCCCGGCCCCGACGCATCGTCCTGCTCCGCCACGGCGAGTCCGTGGGGAACGTCGACGACACCGTCTACGAGCGCGAGCCGGACCACGCGCTCGCCCTGACGGCGACCGGGCTGCACCAGGCGGAGGAGGCCGGCCGCGCGCTGCGCGAGATGTTCGGCCACGAGCGGATCTCCGCCTATGTGTCGCCCTATCGCCGCACCCACCAGACCTTCCGTTGCCTGGACCTCGATCCCGGCCGGGTGCGGGTCCGCGAGGAGCCCCGGTTGCGGGAGCAGGACTGGGGCAACTGGCAGGACCGCGACGACGTGCAGCGCCAGAAGGTGTACCGCGACGCCTACGGCCACTTCTTCTACCGCTTCGCCCAGGGCGAGTCCGGCGCCGACGTCTACGACCGGGTCGGGGCCTTCCTGGAGAGCCTCTGGCGCAGCTTCGAGGACCCCCAGCACCCGCCCAACGTCCTGATCGTCACGCACGGCCTCACCATGCGGTTGTTCTGCATGCGGTGGTTCCACTGGTCGGTCGCCGAGTTCGAGTCGCTGTCCAACCCCGGCAACGCCGACTGGCGCGCCCTGCTCCTCGGTCCGGACGGCCGCTACACCCTCGACCGCCCTTTCGACCGCTGGTGTGAACCCGAGCCTTATGGCGTCACCGGTTAAAGTGCACAGCGATGACGACCCCTGATCCTCGTGACGCCGAGCGTTGTGCGCGGGCCCTGGCGAGCCTGCGCGGCCTCTCCGTGGGCGACGCCCTCGGATCGCAGTTCTTCGTCCCCGCCCACTACCCCGCCCTCAAGCGCCGCGAGCTGCCGCCCGCGCCCTGGCGGTGGACCGACGACACCGAGATGGCCTGCTCCGTGCTGGCCGTCCTCACCACCCACCACCGCGTCGACCAGGACGCCCTGGCCCGCTCCTTCGCCGACCGCCACGACGACGGCCGCGACTACGGGCCGGCCGTCGACCGCCTCCTCCGCCTGATCCGCGAGGGCGGCGACTGGCGCGAGCTGTCCGCCGCGCTCTTCAACGGCCACGGCTCCTGGGGCAACGGCGCCGCCATGCGCATCGCCCCGCTCGGTGCCTGGTACGCCGACGACCCCGAGCAGGCCACCCACCAGGCGGAGATCTCCGCGTACCCCACCCACCAGCACCGCGAGGCCGTCGTCGGCGCCATGGCGGTGGCCGCCGCGGCCGCCCTGGTCGCCGACCCGTCCCGCACTCTCGGCCCCGCGGAACTGATCGACGGCGTACTGTCCCTGATCCCGCGCAGCGCCGTACAGGCCGGTCTGCGCCGGGCCCGCGACATGCTCGACTACGGCGACCCCGGCACCGTCGCCGCCGTCCTCGGCTGCGGACGCCGCACCACCGCCCACGACACCGTGCCCTTCACCCTCTGGGCCGCCGCCCGCAACCTCGGCGACTTCGAGCGGGCGTTCTGGACCACCGTCCGGGCCGGCGGCGACGTCGACACCACCTGTGGGATCGTCGGCGGCATCGTCGCCGCGGCCCCCGGCGGCACCCCGCCCCAGGAATGGCTCGACCGCACCGAGCCGCTGCCCGCCTGGGCCCCCACGCTCTGACCGGCGCCCCGGGACCGCTCCGCCCCGGAGCGCAACGGGCCCTGCCGGCAGGCGACTTCGCGCCCGTCGGGTGATCTCCGCGCGCCCGTCCGCGGGCTTGCGCGGCGCCGCAGGCAGTCGCCGCGGAGCGCCACTCGCGGCCCTTCGTCGGCGCCCCTGCGCCGCTGCTCGGGATCCGATGCGGACGACGGCGCCGAATAGGCGTAACCTGGCTGGCGCCATGCCGTACGAGCCTCCCACCCATACCGTCGAGCGATCACTGCGCGCCACCACCGGCGCCAAGATCGTCGCGGGGATCGACGAGGTCGGACGCGGTGCCTGGGCCGGCCCGGTGAGCGTCTGCGCAGCCATCACCGGCCTCCGTAGGCCACCGGACGGACTCACCGATTCCAAGTTGCTGACCCCCAAGCGCCGCACGGAACTCTGCGATGTGCTCGCGGACTGGGTCACCTCCTACGGTCTGGGGCACTCCTCCCCGGAGGAGATCGACGCCCTGGGCATGACCGCGGCACTGCGGCTCGCCGCGGTGCGCGCCCTGGAGGCGCTTCCGGTCCGGCCGGACGCGGTCATCCTCGACGGCAAGCACGACTACCTGGGCGCGCCGTGGCGGGTCCGTACGGTCATCAAGGGCGACCAGTCCTGCATCGCGGTCGCCGCGGCGTCCGTGATCGCCAAGGTGCGACGGGACGCCATGATGGCCGAACTCGGTCTGGAATACGCCGACTTCGACTTCGCGACCAACGCCGGCTATCCCTCGCCGACCCACCGCACCGCCCTGGAGGAGCACGGTCCCACGCCGTACCACCGGGTGTCCTGGTCCTACATGGACGCCCTGCCCCGGTGGCGGCACCTGAAGAAGGTGCGCGTCACCCCCGAAGCAGCCGCTCTGGAGGCCGGTGGCCAACTCGGCTTCGACTTCTGAGCGGAGCGGGGCGGGAATTCGGTACCCACTGACATGTCCCGCACCTACGTTTGATAGATATCCCTTTATGCCTCTCATCCCCGAGGAGCCTCAGATTCACGAGAGTGTCCCGGGTCCCCGCGCAACTCCGGCCGCCGGCCGCACCGCGCCGACCCCCCGTCCCGTCCCTGGTCCCGGTCCCCGCCCCGCCCCGCCGCGAGGCGCCCCCGCGTCCAGTGCCCGTCCGGGCAAGCCCGGACCTGCCGCTCCGCCCCGAGGGTCCGTCCCGGCCCCGCCGGCGCAGCGCACCGGTTCCCCGCAGCCTCCGGCCGCCCCGGCCGAAGCCGTCGTGGGCACCCAGCTCCAGCTGATCCCGGCTCCCGCCGACGGCGCCGTCGATGCCGCCGACGAGGCCGTCGACCTGCTCCTGGACTCCGGCCGCGCGCCGGGCGAGGTCCTGGTGCTGACCACCGGCGAGAACCACCCGTGGGCGGCCCACGAACTGTCCTTCGGCGAGGGGTCCTACTGGGCCCAGCACGACGCCGGTGACGACGTGTTCTACGCGGACGCCGGCGCCGAACGCCTCGGCGGACGGCCGGTCGTGGTCGTCGCCGTCAACGGTGGCGACGACGCGGTCACCGCGCGGGCACTGCCGGCCGCCATGGCCCGTGCCGGAGCGCTGCTGATCGTCTGCGGCGACCCGGAGCGGATCAACGCCGTGCTCGGCGCGAACGCCTGACCCCTGCTGGTCGGGCGCGGCCCGCCGGCCCTGTGGCCGGTCGGGCTCGCTCGCGCACCCGCGCACGGGGCGAACGGCGGGTCGTCGTGAAGAGGACCTAGGGCCTGTCCGATGGGTCAGGCCCTAGCGTGCCGCCGGGTGACGGCGGATTTCGGGTGTGCCGCCGGCGGCGGGCCGGGGCGTTCCCCGGCCGCCGCCGCGTGGCTGCTCGCCCGGCGTCGCGGTCCGTCCCGGGGGGACGCGCTGCGGGGCCACCGGTGCCTGGTCGGCCGTCCCGTTCCCCGTGTCGCGGCCGGCCCGTGCCGTATCCGGCCCGCGTCCGGACTTCGTGGGGACGGCCGTCCTGGGGCGTCGCCCGCCCCGCTCTTCGCCCAGTACTTGCCAGCGGTCCCGGGTCAGCGCGATGAACGCCCCGCAGCGGAGGCCGTGCAACGTACAGGCATCGCGCAGGCCCCACATCCACGCCCCGTCCACCGCCGTCCAACGGGGCTCGCCCTCCCGGCAGAGCAGCAGCACCGCCGTCCGGACCGGCACCCGCAGCCGCAGGTCGTGCGGGATGATCCGACGCAGTTGGGTCAGCAGCGCGTTGCGGTACTCCCAGCCGTCGGGCGGAGCCGCCGGGCCGGTGAACGACGCGCTGGCGACGATCCGTTCCTGGGCGTCCAGCACCGCCACGATCACCGTGGACGGGCCGGGGCGATGACGGCCGTGCAACTCGGCGACGACCTCGCGGGGACTGCGCAGCAGCGGGATCCCCGCCGAAGCCCACTCCGCGGGCTCCAGCAGCCGCCCCAACCGGGCGGCGGGGCCGTCCGCGTCGGGCGGTGGGTCCTGCGGGGGCCGGGCGAATCCGAAGGTCATCGTCCTCCCTTCGTCTACGCGTCCGTGCCGCGGGCCATGGCCGGGTGCGCCGGTGCACCACGGCATGACCCGGTCGGACCGCGAACGGCCGGATATCGGGAAGCGCTTCCCATTCTCGCGGCTCGTACAGGCTTGCGGCAACGAGCAATTCCCCGCGCACGGCCGGAAACACCCGGTGTGCCCTCGCTATCCCTGCCCGCCGCACTCGCCGCCGATGCCCGGGTTCCCCTCCCTTCTCTCAGGGCACCGGCGTCGGCGACGGCCACACCGCCCGCCGGCCTCGGCCCAACACCCGGCCGGTAGCGTCCGGTTCACGCCTGGGGGGTGAACGGCGCTCGGCGGCGAGGCCCACGGGCGGCAGGCGCCCGGGGCCGGCTCCGTCGGGGGCGCGCCGCAACGCCGGGCGGGACCGCGGGCGCGGCAGGCGACGTCCGAAGCGGTCCGCCCCCACGGCGACCGCGCGCCGGCGTGCTGCGCGGGCGGCCCGTGGACCGTTCGCGAGGTGCCCGTCACAGGGGGTGAGCTGGCTGACAGCCCCGACCATCGGGTTGCATGGGGGCATGGACGAACCGGAGCTCCGTACCGAAGCCGATGCCATCCTCGCCGAGCTGGTCGGCGACCCGGGAGGGTCGGCGCGCTTGCGGGAGGACCAGTGGCAGGCGGTGGCGGCGCTGGTGGCGGAGCGCCGGCGGGCCCTGGTGGTGCAGCGCACCGGCTGGGGCAAGTCGGCGGTGTACTTCGTCGCCACCGCGCTGCTGCGCCGACGCGGCTCCGGCCCCACGGTGATCGTCTCGCCGCTGCTGGCGCTGATGCGCAACCAGGTGGAGGCGGCGGCGCGGGCCGGGATCCGGGCGCGCACCATCAACTCGGCCAACCCGGAGGAGTGGGAGTCCATCTACGGGGAGGTGGAGCGGGGCGAGACCGACGTCCTCCTGGTCAGCCCGGAACGCCTCAACTCAGTGGACTTCCGTGATCAGGTGCTCCCCAAGCTGGCGGCCACGACCGGCCTGCTGGTGGTGGACGAGGCGCACTGCATCTCCGACTGGGGCCACGACTTCCGCCCCGACTACCGCCGGCTGCGGGCGATGCTCGCCGAGCTCGCCCCCGGCGTCCCGGTGCTGGCCACCACCGCGACCGCCAACGCCCGGGTGACCGCGGACGTGGCCGACCAGCTGGGGACCGGCGGCGGCCGGGCCCTGGTGCTGCGCGGCCCGCTGGAGCGGGAGAGCCTGCGGCTGGGGGTGGTCCGGCTGCCGGACGCCGCGCACCGCCTGGCCTGGCTCGCCGAGCACCTGGACGAGCTGCCGGGCTCCGGCATCGTCTACGCGCTGACCGTGGCCGCGGCCGAGGAGGCCACCGCCTACCTCCGGCAGCGCGGGTTCCCGGTGTCCTCCTACACGGGGCGCACGGAGAACGCCGACCGGCTCCAGGCCGAGGCCGACCTGTTGGAGAACCGGGTCAAGGCGCTGGTCGCGACGTCGGCGCTGGGCATGGGCTTCGACAAGCCGGACCTGGGCTTCGTGCTCCACCTCGGCTCGCCGTCCTCGCCGATCGCCTACTACCAGCAGGTCGGGCGCGCGGGGCGCGGCGTGGCGCACGCCGATGTGCTGCTGTTGCCGGGCAAGGAGGACGAGGCCATCTGGCGCTACTTCGCCGACACCGCCTTCCCGCCCGAGGCGCAGGTCCGGCAGACCCTCGCGGTGCTCGCGGAGGCCGGTCGGCCGCTGTCCGTGCCGGCGCTGGAGGCGGCGGTGGACCTGCGGCGCAGCCGGCTGGAGACCATGCTCAAGGTGCTGGACGTCGACGGCGCGGTCAAGCGGGTCAAGGGCGGCTGGACCGCCACCGGGGCCGCGTGGGTGTACGACGCCGAGCGCTATGCCTGGGTGGCACGGCAGCGGGCCGCCGAGCAGCAGGCCATGCGCGACTACGTGGGCACGACCGGGTGCCGGATGGAGTTCCTGCGCCGGCAGTTGGACGACGAGGGGGCGGCCCCGTGCGGCCGTTGCGACAACTGCGCGGGGCCCTGGGCCGATTCCGCCGTGTCGGCGGAGACGCTGACGGCGGCGGTGAAGGAGCTGGACCGCCCGGGGGTGGAGATCGAGCCGCGCCGTATGTGGCCGACGGGGATGCCCGCGCTGGGCATCGACCTCAAGGGGCGCATCCCGGCGGGCGAACAGTGCGCCACCGGGCGCGCCCTGGGGCGGCTGTCGGACATCGGCTGGGGCAACCGCCTGCGCCCGCTGCTGGCGGAGCAGGCGCCCGACGGGCCGGTGCCGGACGACGTCCTGCGGGCCGCGGTGGCGGTGCTGGCCGACTGGGCGCGTTCCCCGGGCGGCTGGGCGTCGCAGGCCCCGGATGCCGCCGGCCGGCCGGCGGGGGTCGTCGCGGTGCCGTCCTCGACCCGCCCGCAGTTGGTGGGGTCGCTCGCCCAGGGGATCGCGACCGTCGGCCGGCTCCCCTTCCTCGGCTCGCTGTCGTACACCGAAGCCGGCGGTGGGCAGGCCCCGCGCCGCAGCAACTCCGCGCAGCGCCTCAGGGCGCTGTCCGGCGCGTTCGCCGTCTCCGAGGAGCTGGCCGACGCCCTGGCCCGCGCGCAGGGCCCCGTCCTGCTCGTGGACGACTGCACCGACTCCGGCTGGACGCTCGCCGTCGCCGCCCGCCTGCTCCGCCGGGCGGGCAGCGGGCCGGTGCTGCCGCTGGTGCTCGCCGCGGCGGGCTGAGCCGGCCGGTGCGGTGGGGCGGCCGTCGCGTCGGTCGCCCGGCCCCGGCTCGCGGTCCGGCGACGGGCCCACCGGCCCGATCCGGCCCCGTCGGCCGAATTTCGCGCCCCGTCGCGAAAATTCCTCGGTCGTAATGTCTGGGCAATGCCGCGTCTCGCGATGTGGACGGGGTAAGTCCCGAGAGGTTAAGGTGCGGCCGAATGTCATCGGTGCGGGATACCTCGGGCGACCTCCGGGCGAGCCGGGCCGATACGGAGGCGACGCGTCGGTGTTACGGCGCCGAAACATTCTTCGGCGGCCCGGTCGGCGCGCACGTCTTTAGTGGGCCGCGATATGCGGCTGATAGCGGTGGTTGCTCGGCGAGGTGTGAGGGATTCGTGAAGTGATTCATGGATCACTACGAATATTCCGGTTCATTTCTCGCCAAGGCGTGGCCGAAATTGCGTCATGGCGGTGTCTCGACGGTTCTCGGTGACCCCGGAGCGCATTCCGTAAGCGGGTGATGTGCCATTAAACAGGCGCTCCCGACCAACGGGTGCAGCCGAGACAAGAGGCTCCTGTACTGGGCAAACGGGAGCAACAGCGAGATCCCGAAGGCTCTGTCGACCGTTTTGACACGGTTCCGGATCATGCGGTATTTGCGCTGGTGAGCTCCGACACGCCGGAGCGGGAGAGGGTGCTCGCACTACGGCCTTGGGTGAGCTAACTGTACCTGTGACCCACTTGAGAACCCCCTGTTCCGGGTCGCTCACCATCGGTATGTTGGGCGCAGCTGATACGCCAGTCAGGCGCGGCGGCGGATCATTTCGCCGCGGTATAGGAGAAGGCATCGATGAGCTACGTGAAGTCGGGCGAATTTGTCGACCGCGCCCCCGACGTCGTCACGCTCGACAATGTTTCGAAAGTCTATGAAGCGGCCCCGGATGCGGTGCACGCGCTGCGCAATGTGTACCTCGGGGTATCGGCCGGGAGCTTCCTCGCCGTAATGGGCAAGGGAAAGTCGGGAAAGACCACGCTGCTGAAGTGCCTGTCCGGGGAGACCCGGCCGTCGTCCGGTTCGCTGCGCCGCCGGGCCGGGGCCCAGGGCGGCGTCACGGTCACCTGGCCCACGGCCGAGGAGGGCGCCTCGTCGCTGGAGGCCGCGCTGGCCCGCCGCCCCGAGCTGCTGCTCGCCGACGACGCGTCGGAGGAGTGCGGGTCGGCGCTGCGGCGGGCCGTGGACGAGCGGGGCGTCGCGGTGGTCATGGCCACGACGGCACCGGCCGCGGCGGCGCAGGCCGATGCCGTCGTGTTCCTGGACGACGGTGCGGTGGTCGACATGATCGCCGACGCCGGCCCGCAGGCGATCCGGGAGTGCCTGGAACGGGCCGGCGGCCTCGGCGCCGGTCGCTGAGCCGCCGCCGGGCGGACGGCGGGAGGGCGACGACCGGTCCCGGGGCCCGTCCGGCCCCGATCCGTCGGACGGCCTCTAGACCAGCGTCCGACCGACGATCTCCAGCAGCGGTGCGGCCTCCCGCAGGAAGAAGTGATCGCCCGTCAGCTCGTGCGAGGTGAAGCGACCGTCGACGTGGTGGGCCCAGTCCTGGACCTGGCGGTGGGTGGCCTCCGGATCGGCGGATCCGGCGAAGGCCGTGACGTCGACGGGTATCACGGCGTCCGGCGCCGGCACACAGCTCTCCGACAGCGCGAAGTCGGCGCGCAGCATGGGCAGCAGCAGCTCGATCAGCTCGGGGTTCTCCAGGAACTCCGGCGGGGCGCCGTTCATCTTCCGTATCTCCGCGAGCAGTTCCCCCTTCGGCAGGGTGTGCCGCAGGAGCGGGCTGGGGTGCGGGACACAGCCGGAGACGAAGACGTGCGCGGGACGGTGCCGGCCCGCCCGGCACAGGTGATGGGCCAGGGAGAAGGCGATCTCGCCGCCCATGCTGTGGCCGAAGAACGCGAAGGGCCGGTCGAACCAGCTCGCCAGGTTCTCGGCCAGCTGCGGGACGAGCTCCTCGACGCGGGTCTGCGGCGTTTCGCCGAAGCGCTCCTCACGGCCCGGCAGCAGTACGGGGCAGACCTCGACGGACTCGGGCAGGAAGCGGCTCCACGAGGTGAAGATGCTGGAGCCGCCGCCGGCGTAGGGGAAGCAGAACAGCCGGACGGCCGCCGTGGGGCGCGCCGGGCGGGCGACCGCCCAGCGGGGCGGGCGGGGTGGGACGGGCATGGGTCACCTTTCCAGGGGTTCGGAGGTTGCGGAGGTCGGCTCGGGACCGGCGGCGTCGGCCGGGTCGGAGGCGGCGGAAGGAACCGGGGACGGGGAGAGGGGCGGTGCCTCGTCCTCTTCCGGTGTGCCGTGCACGGAGGTGAAGGCGCGCAGGGCGGGGCTGAGACCCGCCGCGAGCGCGGCCAGCAGGAGGACGCCGGCGCAGGTCAGAACCGCCTGAGCGGGGCCGCCCGCGTCGACCAGCAGGCCGCCGAGAAGCGGGCCCGCGGCGCCCGCGACGCCGCCGGCCAGTCCCAGGGCCGCGCTGACCCGCCCGCGCAGCCGGTCGGGGGTGAGCGCCATCTGGTAGGTCACCACGGCGGTCTGCACGGTGGGCGCCAGGAAGGCGATGGCGGCCAGCACGGCACCGAAGAGGTAGCCGCTGGTCCTCACCAGCAGCAGCGGGGTCACCCCGGCGCCCAGCCACCCCAGGAGGATGATCGCGGCGCGGGGCGTGAGGAGCCGGTGCATGCGGGGCGCCAGCAGCGCGCCGGCCAGACCGCCCGCGCCGACCAGCACACCGATGGCGCCGATCTCGGCGGCGGGGATCTTCGCGCGCTGGGCGAGCGTCAGCACGATGAGGTAGAGCGCGTTGAAGCAGACGCTCACCCCGACCGCGACCGCCATGCTCGCCCGGATGACGGGACGCCGCCAGATCCATCCGATGCCCTCGCCGATCTCGCCGACCAGGGAGCGCCGCGCGCCGGCGGTGCCCGTTCCACCCGCCCCGCCCGGTCGCTTCAGCCGCAGGAAGAGGAGCATCACGAACGAGCCCGCGTAGGTCACCCCGTTCACCAGGAACGGCAGGGCCTTGTGGGCGGTGAACAGGAATCCGCCGATGCCGGGGCCCGCCAGGGTGGCGAGGTAGCTGCGGGCCGCGCTCACCGAGACGGCCGTCGGCAACTGCTCCTTGGTGACGACCTGGGGGAGGGCGGCCTCCTCGGCGGGCGCGAACATCGCGGCGGCCGCGCCGTCGACGACCGCGACGGCCAGGATGTAGCCGAACGCGACGCCGTCGCCGAGCAGCATCAGCCCCAGGCCGACCATCATCGGCACCCGCGACAGCTCGCACAGCAGCATGATCCGCTTGCGGTGCCAGCGGTCGATCAGCGCACCGGCCGGGACGAGCACCACCAGCCGGGTCAGGGCGCTGACGGCGCCGGCCGCGCCCGCGTCGACGGCGGAGTCGGTCAGCATCAGGACCAGCAGCGGCAGCGCGAACACCGAGATCTGCGCGCCGAGTTCGGAGAGCGCCTGGCTGCCCCACAGCAGGTGGTAGTTCGTGTTGCGGCGCAGGGGGAGCGTCATGGGCGCATGCTGTCATCGCCCCGCCGGGCGCGGCAGGTGTTTAAGGGTGGGCGGAACTCCCCTGGTGGGAAGGGGGATCGGGCGCCGTGTCCAGGTGCTGAACCCGCGATGGTGGTGCAGGCTCCACCCCGGTTCGGGGGCGCGGTGTACTGACCGGTCGACGGTCGCTCGGACAGCATGGAGGCAGACAGCGCGGCTCGGGCCGTGCGAGACGACGGGTACGACTGGAGACCTCTCATGGCACGTACGCACCGCGAGCGCGGCGCCCATTGGATCGTTCCCCCGCTGTTCGTCTTCTTCGCGGGCGCCATGCTGACGTCGGTGATCTCCCATGTGGTCACCGGGGACACGCACACCACCGTGATGATCGCGGGCTTCACCCTGGACGCCATCGCACTGCTCTGGGGAGTGGTGCGCTGGCAGCGGGCCGGAACCGCCGATGACTGAGCCGTACGGACCTTCCGAACCCTCCGAGGAGAGCAGCACCATGCATGCGTCCGCGACCCGTGAGGGTCCCCTGCGCGGAAAGTGGCGGTCCGTCACCAGGGCGGCGGTCGCGATCGCCCTGGTGGTCCCGGCGGCATTCTCCATGGCGGCCTGCGAGAACTCACCGCAAAAGGCCCTCGACCGCGGGGACACCTGTCTGAAGATCCTGGACGTGGCGCTGTTCGACCCCCACCCCAAGGACGCGGCGGTCGCCGAGAAGGACGTCGAGGACCGGGCCGACAGGCTGGACGAACTGGCGAAGCAGACGGACGACGCCAAGCTCCGCAAGGCCGCGCAGGACACCGCGAAGGAGCTGCGCGCCACGACGCTCAAGGAGCGGACCCCCGGCTCGGTCACCGCGTACCTCTCCGGCCAGAACAAGCGGCTCAAGAAGCTGCGCGGTACGTGCACCTCCGTGGGCGACTACCTGTAGCGGAAGTCCGGCCGCGGCAAAGCCGCCCCACAGACCGGGAGTTCCCCAGCGGTCGGCCCGTCCTCCGTCGAGGCCGCGCGGAATTCCCCCCACCCGGGTGTTCGGAGTCCCCCGTCTCCGGACACCCGGGTGCTTCGCTGCCCGGGGGCCGCCGCCGGGTGCCGTGCGCACCGCTCAGACCGCGGGGCTCTCCGGCGCGCTGTTCCCCAGGAACGCCAGCACGGCCAGCACCCGGCGGTGCACGCTGCCGCCCTCCGGCGGCAGGCCCAGCTTGTCGAAGACGCCGCGGATGTGCTTGCTCACCGCGCGCTCGGTGATGACGAGTTTCTCCGCGATGGCGGCATTGGCCAGGCCCTGCGCCATCATCTCCAGCACCTCGTGCTCGCGCGGGGTCAGCGCCTGCAGCGGGCGGGCGGCGGCCTTCTGGCTGACGATCTCCGTGATGACCTCGGGGTCGAGCGCGGTGCCGCCGCTGACGATGCGCTCCAGCGCCTCCAGGAACTGCTCGACCCGGCCGACCCGGTCCTTGAGCAGATAGCCGATCCCACGGGCGCCCTGCGCCAACAGCTCCGCCGCATACGCCTGTTCCACGTACTGCGAGAGCACGAGGATCGGCAGGTCGGGGAGTTCCTTGCGGGCCTGCACGGCGGCGCGCAGGCCCTCGTCGCGGAAGCTGGGCGGCAGCCGGACGTCCAGGACCGCGGCGTCGGGGCGGTGTTCGCGCAGCGCCGGCATCACCTCGGGGCCGGCCGCGCAGGTGGCCACCACCTCATGGCCGTTGCTGGTCAGCAGCAGGACCATGCCCTCCCGCAGCAGCGCGTTGTCCTCGGCGATCACGATCCGCACGGCAGCTCCACTTTCAGCTTGGTCGGCCCGCCCTCGGGGCTGGTGAGGCTGGTCGTGCCGTCGAGCGCGGCGACCCGCCGGCGGATGCCGACCAGGCCGCTGCCGCCGACTTCGTCGGCACCGCCGTGTCCGTCGTCGGTCACGGTCACCTTCAACACGCCGTTGCCCCGGGTGAATCGTACCGATGCCTGGGTGGCCCCGGAGTGCTTGCGGATGTTGGTCAGCCCCTCGGCCACCACGAAATACGCCGCGGCCTCGACCGACGCGGGCAGCCGGTGGCCGTTCTCCACCGAATTCAGGCTCATTTCCACCGGGATGTCGGAGGAGGCGGCCAACGCCCGTACCGCACCGGCCAGTCCCCGGTCGGTCAGCACCGGCGGATGGACCGTGCGGACCACCTGCCGCAGATCGGCCAGCGCGCCCTCGACGCCCGCCTGCGCCTCGTCCAGGCGGGCGAGGGCGGCGTCCGGATTGCTGCGGAGCTGCTGCTTGGCCAGCCCGATGCGCAGCGACAGCGCGACGAGCTGCGCCTGCACACCGTCGTGCAGATCCCGTTCGATGCGGCGCAGTTCGGCGCTGTGCGCCTCCACCGCGCCGGCCCGGCTCTCGGACAGCTCGGCGACCCGCTCGGCCAGCCGGGCCGAGGCGGACGGGCGCAGCAGCGCCGCGGTCCACCGGGCCTGGAGGTCGGCCAGGGCCACGATGTGGCGCAGCACCAGCGAGCGGCGCGGGGTCGCCGGCACGCCGTACTCCGACTCGCGGCGCCGGGCGAGCCGGCCGCCCAGCCCCATCCCCAGGCCGTCCACCAACAGGCCCACCAGCCACAGTGGCACCGTCAGCACGCTGAAGACGACGAACGTCACGGTGGCCATCGGCAGCCACAGGGTGTCGCGCCAGGTACCGGGGTCGGTGAGCGCCAGCCGCACCCGGTCGGCGGGGGCACCGTCGAGGGGGAGGTACTCCTCGGGGACCGGAGCGCCCAGCCAGCCTCCGGCGCGCACCCGCTCGTAGCCGGCCAGTCGGCGCAGCAGCCGGACGATCTCCGGCATCGCCGGGGCGCCGATCACGAACACCGTGAACAGCAGGCCGATCGGCACCAGGAACGCGGTGAGGAAGCACAACCAGGCGAGCGGAATGCCGAAGTAGAGGTAGTAGCCGGCATGCCAACTGGCGCGTAACTGTCTGGCGAAGTCGTCCATCGTGGGCTCCCTCCGGTGCGGGACACCACTTGAGGTCCCGGCGCATGGTGAGGATACGGATCACCGTATGTCGAACGGGTGCGGATGCGCGGTGCTCCGGTCACCCCGGGCGATGGTGGGGCTGGCTGTACCCCGGGACGGGTGTGCGCTCTCTCGTGCCCCGCGGCCGTGATCCATACCGTTCACAGCAGACAGGACGACTGGCGGATCAGCCGTCCTCGGACGAGCCCGGAGGACGCACATGGTCAGGCTTCGCACGGCGAAACGCGCCGCGGCGGCGGCCGCTTCACAGGAGGCCGGACCGACGGCCGCGCTGGCGCTGGAGTCGGTCACCCGGCGCTACCGCCGCGGCGGCCGCGACGTGAACGCGCTGGACGAGGTCAGCCTCACCCTGCGGCGCGGCCGGTTCCTGGCCGTCATGGGCCGCTCCGGATCCGGCAAGACCACCTTCCTGCAGTGCGCCGCCGGGCTCGACCGCCCCACCTCGGGCACCGTGCGGATCGGCGAGACGGATCTGTCGCGGCTCGGCGAGGCGGGGCTGACCCGGCTGCGCCGGGACCGGATCGGCTTCGTCTTCCAGGCGCTGAACCTGGTGCCGTCGCTGACCGTGGCGGAGAACACCGCGCTGCCGCTGCTGCTGGGCGGCGACCGGCCCGAGGACCCGGCCGTCCGGGAGCGGGCGCTGGCCGTCCTGGCGGCCGTGGGGCTCGCCGACCGGGCCGACGACTCGCCGCTGACGCTCTCCGGCGGTCAGCAGCAGCGGGTGGCGATCGCCCGCGCGCTGGTCACCGACCCCGCCGTGATCTTCGCGGACGAGCCGACCGGCGCCCTCGACCCGGTCACCGCCCGCGACGTGCTCACCCTGCTGCGCGACGCGGTGGACCGCGAGGGGCACACCGTGGTGATGGTCACCCACGACCCGGTGGCCGCGTCCTGGACGGACGAGGCGGTGTTCATCGAGGCCGGCCGGATCGCCAACCGGATGGACCGCCCCGAACCGGACGCGGTCGCCCGGACGTTGGCCGCACTCGGGGAGCGGTGAGCGCGATGTCCGTTGCCACCGGACCCCGGACCGGCCCCGCGGAGCTGCGGCCGGTGCGCGCCGACTCCCCGGCCCGCACCCTGCGCACCGCCCGCTTCCTGGCCACCCGTTCACTGCGGCGGCACCGCAAGGCATGGGCCGCGGTGTTCGCCGCCCTGGTGCTGACCTCGCTGCTGCTGGGCAGCTTCGCGCTGGCGACCCTGTCGGCGTTCGTCGGCCACGCCCGGGTGGAGCGCTACGCCGCCACCACCGCGGTGGTCACCGGCAACCAGACCACCCGCTACACCGCCAAGCCCTGGGGCGATCCGCCCATGACGGAGACCCAGTCGCTCACCGAACGGGTCCGGGTGCCGCGCGCGGTGGGCGCGCGGCTCGCGGCCGTCCCGGGGGTCAGGGCGGCCGTCGCGGACGACGCCGTTCCCGTCGCGCTCGCCGCCAGGGACGGCGGCCCGGTGGCCGGTCCGCGCAGCGACTCCGGCAACTCCCCGATCTTCGGCCACCCTTGGTCGGCCGCCGCGCTGGCCCCCTTCACCCTGCGGGCCGGGCACGCCCCGACCGGGCCCCGGCAGGTCGTCCTGGACGGCGATCTGGCGGCCCGCGCCGGCGTCCGCACGGGCGAGCGCATCACGCTCCAGACACTGGGCGCCCCCACCCCCTACGAGGTCGTGGGCATCGCCGCGCCCGCGGCACGGGGCGACGCCACCGGGCTCGGTCACCAGGGTGCCGTCTTCTTCGACGACGAGACGGCCCGCCGGCTCGCCGGGCACCCCGCCACCACCGACGCCATCGGGATCCTCGCCGACCCCGGGGTGGACGTCCGCCAGCTCTACCCCCGGCTGCGCCAGGCGCTGGACGGCGCGCACCCGGCCCGTGACGCCTCGGCCGGCACCCGCTACAAGGAGGACGCCACGGCACTGCGGGTGCTCACCGGCAACGGCCGCGGCGAACCGGAGTTCCTGGAGTCGGCGCCCAGCCGGATGAGCCTGTTGATGCTGCTCGCGACGGTCTGCGTCACCGTGTTGATGATCGCCGTCCTGGTGGTCTCCAGCACCGTGGCCCAGGCGGTCCACCAGCGCTCCCGCGAGATGGCGCTGCTGCGCGCGGTCGGCGCCACGCCCCGGCAGCTGCGGGCGACCGTCGCCCGCGAGATCAACGTGGTCGCGGTGGCCGCCGCGCTGCTCGGCGCGATCGGCGCGGTGCCGGTCTTCCTCCAGCTGATCGCGATGCTCCAGGAACGCGGCGCGGTGCCGATGGGGCTCGAACTGCCCACACCGGTCTGGATGTTCGCGGTGCCCGTGCTGACCGCCGGGCTCACCCTGCTGGTGGCCCGGCTGTCCGCCGCGCTCGCCTGCGGCCGGATCGCCAAGCTCCGCCCCGCGCAGGCGATGGGCGAGGCGCAGCGCGAGCCGGCACAGCCGGGCCGCGGGCGGACCATCACCGGGCTGGTGGTGCTCTTCCTCGGCATGAGCTCGGCCGGTACCGCGGCGCTGCAGTACGGGGAGTTGGCCGCGGCGGCCGCCAGTACGGCGGCGCTGGCTCTGGTCATCGCCTGTGCGCTGCTCGGGCCCTGGATCGCCCGCGGGGCGATGCGGCTGCTGGCCGTCCCCGCGCGGCGACTGGGCGGGGCGGGCGGCTACCTCGCGGCCGCCTCCTCGCACGCCAACTCCCGCCGCCTGGGCGCCGCGATCACCCCCATCGTGCTGGTGGTGGCGTTCGTCGGGGTGCAGCTCTCGGCCGGCGCCACCCTCGACCGGCAGGGCGGCGCCCAGGCCGCCCAGGCCCTGCGCGCGCAGCTCGCGGTCACCACGGACGGGCCCGGCATCCCCGACGAGGCGGTCCGCCGCGCCGGGGAGGTGCCCGGCGTGGCCGCGGCCACCGGCGTCCTGCACAGCACCGTCGTGCTGGCCCGCCGCGAGACCGGCGAGCCCAAGCTCGACCGGCTGCCGGTCATGGGCGTCGACCCCGCGGCGCTGTCCGCCACCCTCGACCCCGCCGTCCTCTCCGGGACGCTCGCGCACCTGGGCCGCGGCACGGTCGCGGTGGGCAAGGACCGGGCCCGCTCGCTGGACCTGAAGCCCGGCTCGACGGTCACCCTCCGCTACGGCGACGGCGCCGCCGTCCCGCTGAAGGTCGCCGCGGTCTACCAGAACTCCCTGGCGCTCGGCGACTTCCTCTTCGCCGCCCAGGAGCTGGCCCCGCACCTGGCCGCCCCGCTCAACTCCCGCATCCTGCTGGGCCTGAAGCCGGGGGCCGACCCCGCCGCCGTGCGCAAGGAACTGGCCGCCGCCCTGACGACCGCCGCCCTGCACACCACGGTGACCGAGCGGCCCACGACCGAACACCTCCAGGCCGAGGACCGCGGCATCGGCCAGGTGATCACCGTGGTCGCGGTCGGCGTGATCGGCGGCTTCACCGCCATCGCGGTGCTCAGCACGCTGACCCTGATCATGGTGGGTCGCCGCGGCGAACTGGTCCTGCTGCGCCTGGTCGGCGCGAGCCGCGGACAGCTGCGGCGGATGCTGGGCGTCGAGGCGGCCATCGTCGTCACGGTCGGGGTGGTGGTCGGCGCGCTGGCCGCGGCGATCCCGCTGACCGCGTTCAGCCTCGCGTTGACCGGTTCGGCGCCCTACATCCCGCCCGCGCAGGCAGGATTGATCGTCCTGACGGTGGTGGTCACCTCGGCGGCCGGATACCTGCTGCCCGCCCGCTCGGCGCTGCGCACCCGACATCCGGCCGACCTGACCCGCCGCTGACCACAAGAGACGAGACGAGGAGAGCCCACACCATGGCCCGACGACTGACGGTGACGGCGTTACTGGCCCTCATCGGGGCGGCCGCACTCGTACTGAGCGCCTTCCAGCCCTGGTATCAGGGGCGCGATCCCCGGTCCGTGCCCGTCGCGGAGCTGTTCACGGGACTGACCGACAAGAGCGGCGCCGCGACCGCCACCTCGATGCTGCTGCCGCTCGCGGCGGCCGGAGCGCTCGCGCTCCTCGCGCTCGCGGTCCGCTCCAAGGCGGCGATGGCGCTGGCCGCACTGGTGGGGCTGGCCACCTGCGTGCTGTGGGTGGTCCAGCAGATCCGCGCACTCGCGCCGATCGCCTTCGACTGGACCGCCATCGAGCCGGGTCTGCGCAACGCCGCCGGGGGCGTACTGCTGCTGTTGATCGCCGTCGCGGTCCTCCCCACCAGGGAGCGCTGAGCCACCCCGCCGATCCCGTTTTTGCCCCTCTGACATGCATCTTTCCCACTGCACTTAAAGCCCTGTTCGAACCTTTCGCCCTCCTGAAGACTTCCGTTCGAACGGCCGTCCGCGACCTTGTGCCGCGGCCGGCCGCCCCGGTCGCGTCCCGCGGCCGGGGCACGACCGGAAGCGGGGGAGGGCGTTCGCGGTGCACGGGGACTCAGCGGATCCAGCGGGGTACGGCGCCGGTGACGGCTCCCCCCTCGACCTCGACCTGGACCGTCTCGCCCGTGACTGCGACGTGGCCGGCGGACAGCTGGCCGTCCACCACCACGGTGTGCTGGAGACCTGGGAGTTCGGCGAGGAGGAACCCGGCGCCGGACGGCCGGTGCACTCCGCGACGGCCTTCCCCTACGGGTCGACGACCAAGGTGTGCACCGCCACCTCCGTCCTGCAACTGGTCGGCGACGGCGACCTGGACCTCGACCGGCCCGTACGGGAATGGCTCCCCGAGGCCGGGACGGTTCCCGAAGCGCGGCGCGACCACCCGGCCCTCGCCGCCACCCTCCGCCAACTCCTCAGCCACACCGCCGGACTGCCCTCCGACCACGACGACGCGGACGCCTCCTCGCTGCGCCGCTGGCTGACCGGCTTCCTGGCCGCACCGGCCGACGCCCGGCCCGCCCCGGGCACCTTCTCCTACTCCAACGTCGGCTACGGCATCGCCGGACGCGTCGTGGAGTCCGTCACCGGACTGCCCTGGTACGAGGCGGTACGGGACTACCTCCTGCGCCCGCTGGGCACCGCCATCACCGCGCTGCCCGCCGAACCCGGCTCGCTGCCCGCCGGCGGGCTCGCGGGCAGCGCCGCCGACCTGGTGCGGCTGGGTCTGCTCCACATCGCGGAGCCGGGCCGCCCGGACCTGGCCGACCCGGCGGCCCTGGGGGAGGCGACCCGGCCCACGGCCGGCGCCGACCCGTTCGGGCTGGCCGACGGCTGGGGCCCGGGCCTGGGCCACTTCGGCCCCGCGGAGGACCGCTGGCTCGGCCACGACGGCACGCTGGACGGCGCCACCTGTCACCTGCGGATCCACCCCCGGCGCGGCACCGTCATCGCGCTGACCACCAACTCCCCGACCGGGCAGGCCCTGTGGGACGCCGTGGTCGGCGCACTGCGGGACGCGGGCATCGACGTCGGCGTGTACCGCCCCGCACCCCCGCCGTCCCTCGCGCAGGGAGGCGCCCCCGCCGGCGCGGCGGCCTTCGCGGACTGCACGGGCACCTACCGCAACGGCGACCTGGCCGTGACGGTCGGCCTCGACGGCCCGCACCTCGTACTGGAACTCCCGGGCGGGGCAAGGGAACTGGCCGAGCCGCTGGCCCGGCGGACCTTCGCCGCCCGGGGGGCCGGGGCCTTCCTCGGGCGCTTCGCCGTCGACGCGCGCACCGGCGCGGTCCACGCCCTCCAGTACAGCGGCCGCACCCTCCTGCGGGACACGGGCCGCGCCCACGGCGCACGGCCGCACTAACCCCGACGGCGGTCGGCACACCTCACCCACACCAACGGCGCTCTATGGGGTCTCGGCATGAACTTGGACAACCGCTCCCTCACCCACGGCCGCCCCGCGGCCCACGGCACGACCCTGCACGGGCTCTTCGAGGCCCAGGCCGCCCGCCGGCCCGCCCACCCGGCCGTCACCTGCGGGCCGCTGCGGCTCGGCTACGGCGAGGTGGACCGGCGGGCCGACCGGCTCGCGCACCGGCTCGCCGCGCGGGGCGTGGGGCCCGAGACCCGGGTGGGCGTCTGCCTGCGGCGCGGCCCTGAACTGATCGTCGCCCTGCTGGCCGTCCTCAAGGCCGGCGGCGCCTATGTGCCGCTGGACCCCAACTACCCCGCCGAACGGCTGGCGTTCATGGTGGACGACGCCGGAATCGCCCTGGTGATCAGCGCGACGGACCTCGACACCCGCCCGTCCAACGCGCCCGCCACCCTGCTGCTGGACGCCCTCGACGAGGACGCCTCCGACGAGGACGCCTCCGACACCGCGCCGCACCTCCCGCCCGTCCCCGCGGTGCATCTCCCGCCCGTCCCCGCCCTGCATCTCGACAACACCGCCTATGTCCTGTTCACCTCCGGCTCCACCGGCACCCCCAAGGGCGTGGCCGTCACCCACCGGGGCATCGAGGTGCTGGGCGCCGCGCACGCCACCGCCCTCGACATCGACGAGGACAGCCGGGTGCTGCAGTTCGCCTCGCCCAACTTCGACGTGTCCATCGCCGACCTGGTGCAGACCTGGTACGCGGGCGCCACGCTGGTGCTGCCCGACGGACCCACCCAGGCCGTCGGCGAGGAACTGGCCGCTCTGCTCGCCGGCGAGGCCGTCACCCACGCCATGATCCCCCCGTCGGTGCTGGCGACCGTCCCCCCGGTCGAGCTGCCGCACCTGCGGGGCCTGGCCACCGGCGGCGAGACCTGCCCGCCCGAGCTGGTCGCCCGCTGGGCCCGGGGCCGCCGGATGTTCAACGCGTACGGGCCGACCGAGGCCACCGTCACCGTCACCCTGAACGGGCCGCTGCCGGCCGACCCGGACGGCGCGCCGCACCTCGGCCGGGGCATCGCCGGGGTCCGGGTGACGGCGCTGGACGAGCTGCTGCGCCCGGTGCCGGAGGGCGGCGTCGGCGAACTGTGCGTCGCCGGCCCCGGCCTGGCCCGCGGCTACCAGGGCCGCGCCGCCCTCACCGCCGAGCGCTTCGTCGCCGACCCGCACGGCCCCGCCGGATCCCGGATGTACCGCACCGGCGACCTGGTGCGGCGACTGCCCGACGGCGCCTACGAGTTCCTCGGCCGGGCCGACCACCAGGTCAAGATCCGCGGTCTGCGGGTGGAGCTCGGCGAGATCGAGACCGCGCTGACCGCGCACGAGCAGGTGCTCCAGTCCGTCGTCACCCTCGACGCCGGCAACGGCACCCCGCGGCTCTTCGCGCACTACGTCCCGCTGCGCCCCTCCCCCACTCTCGACTCCGCTCAAGCGGGAGGTACCCCCATCGCCCCCGACGCCGCCGACCTGCGCGCCCACCTGTCGGGGCGGCTGCCCGCCCACATGATCCCCACCGCCTTCGTCGCCGTGGACCGGATGCCGCTCACCCCCAACGGCAAGGTCGACCGCGCGGCGCTGCCCGAACCCACCGCCACCGAGCGGGCCGCCTACGTCGCGCCCCGCACCGACCTGGAGGGGGCGCTCGCGGAGATCTGGGCCGAGGTGCTGGGAGTGGACCGCGTCGGCGTCGAGGACGACTTCTTCCTGGCCGGCGGCGACTCCATCGCCGCCCTGCGGATGGCCTTCCAGGTGACCGGCCGGCTCGGGCTGACGCCCGCCACCACCGCGCTGTTCGACCACCCGACGATCGCGCGGTTCGCCGCCCACCTCGCCGAGTCCGGGCGCGCCGACGCCACCGAGCCGCTGGTGCCGGTGAACCGGCACGCCGCACTGGCCGCCTCCTCCGCCCAACGGCGACTGTGGTTCCTGGACGCCTACGAGCCCGGCGGCGCCGCCTACAACTGCGCCACCGGACTGCGGCTCACCGGACCGCTGGACCACCCCGCGCTCGCCGCCGCGCTCACCGCCCTGGTCGCCCGGCACGAACCGCTGCGCACCACCTTCACCGAGGCGGACGGCCGGGTCCTGCAGGTCATCGGCGAGCCCACCGAGGTCCCGCTGCCCCTGACCGACCTCACCGGTCACACCGACGCGGCCACGGCCCACGACCGGCTGGACGCGGCACTGCGCGCCGAGGTCTCGGCCCCCTTCGACCTGCGCACCGGCCCCGTCCTGCGCGCCCTGCTGCTGCGCACCACCCCCGAGACGCACCTGCTGGTGCTCACCGCGCACCACATCGCCGCCGACGCCTGGTCGATGGACCTCCTGACCCGCGAGCTGGGAGCCCTGTACGCCGCCGCGTCGGCCGCCCCCGACGCCGGGCCCGCGCACCTCCCGGCCGCCGCGGGCCTGCCCCCGCTCCCGGTCCAGTACGCCGACTTCGCCGCCTGGCACCACGATCGGCTGCAGGCGCCGGACATCGACGCCCAACTCGCCTACTGGAAGGACACGTTGGAGGGCGTCGCGCCCCTGGAGCTGCCCACCGACCGGCCCCGCCCGGCGGTGCGGACCTCCGCCGGCGCCCGCCACCTCTTCGACCTGCCCGCCGACACCGTCCGGGCGCTCACCACGCTCGGCCACGAACAGGGCGGCACCCTCTTCGCGCCGCTCGCCGCCGCAGTGCAACTGCTGCTCGCCCGCTGGTCCGGGCAGCGGGACATCGCGCTGGGCACCGTCGACACCGGCCGCGACCGCGTCGAGATCGCCGACCTCGTCGGCTTCTTCGTCGACACCCTGGTGCTCCGCGCCGACGTCGACGAGACCCAGACCTTCCGGCGGTTCACCGCCCGCACCCGCGAGAGGGTGCGCGAGGCGCTCGACCACGCGGCCGTCCCCTTCGACCGCGTCGTGGACGCCGTGCTGCCCGAACGCGACCCCAGCCGCCCGCCGCTCGTCCAGGCCGTGCTGGTCCTGCAGAACGCCCCCGTGGGCCTGCCGCGACTGCCCGGCATCGACACCGCCGAACTCGAACTGCCGCGTGAGGCCGCGCTCTTCGACCTCACCATGGAGTTCTGGCAGCGCCCCGACGGCGCCCTGCGCGGCTCCCTCGAATACAGCACCGACCTCTTCGACGCCGCCACCATGGAGCGGTTCGCCGGCCATCTGCGCTCCCTGCTCGGCGCGCTGGCCACCGCCCCCGACCGCCCCATGGCCGAGGCCGGCATGCTCGGCGCCGACGAGACCCGCCGCCTCCTCACGGAGTACAACGCCACCGGGCGCGGCATCGCCCCCGCGACCCTGACCGCCCTCTTCGCCGACCAGGCCGCCCGGACCCCCGACGCGGTCGCCCTGCTGCACACCGGCACCCGCCTGACCTACGCCCAACTCGACGCCCGCAGCAACCAGGTGGCGCACCACCTGGCCGCCCGCGGCGTGCGGTCCGGCGACCGGGTGGGCGTCTGCCTGGAGCGCGGCCCCGAGCTGATCTGCGCCCTGCTCGGCATCCTCAAGGCCGGTGCGGCGTACGTGCCGCTGGACCCGAAGTACCCGGCCGCCCGCCGCGCGTTCATGAGCGCGGACGCGGGCATCGCGCTGCTGGTCACCGACCGGACGCGGCACGGGGCGGACGACGGCGCCGACCACCTCCCCCGCCTCCTCGTGGACGACGACCGGGCCGCCCTCGACGCCGAGCCGACGCACCCGCTCGCCGTCACCGTCACCCCCGACAGCGGCGCCTACGTCATCTACACCTCCGGCTCCACCGGCACCCCCAAGGGCACCCTCACCCCCCACCGGGCCGTCGACCGCGTGGTGCGCCACACCCCCTACCTGTCCCTCACCGAGGGCGACGTGGTCGCCCAGCTGGCCTCGGTGTCCTTCGACGCCGCCACCTTCGAGATCTGGGGCGCCCTGCTCAACGGCGCCACCCTCGCCATCGCCCCGCCCGGCGTGCTCGCCGCCCCCGAACTGGGCGCGTTCCTCTCCTCGTACGGCGTGACCACGCTGTGGCTGACCGCCGGACTCTTCCACGAGGTCGTGGACGCCGACGTCGAGGTGCTCGCCGGACTGCGGCACCTGCTGGCCGGCGGCGACGCCCTCTCCGCCCGCCACTGCCGCACCGTCCTGACGCGCCTGCCCGAACTCGCCCTCATCAACGGCTACGGCCCCACCGAGACCACCACCTTCGCCGCCGCCGCACGGCTGCTGCCCGCGCACCTCGCGCACGACACCGTGCCCATCGGCCGCCCGATCGCCGACACCCGCCTGTACGTCCTCGACGGCCGGCTGCGCCCGGTGGGCCAGGGCATCGTGGGCGAGCTGTACATCGCCGGTGAGGGGCTGGCCCAGGGCTACGCCAACCGGCCGGACCTGACCGCGGAACGGTTCCTCGCCGACCCCTTCGGCGCCGCCGGCACCCGGATGTACCGCACCGGCGACCTGGTGCGCTGGACCGCCGACGGCATGCTGGAGTTCCTCGGGCGCGGCGACGACCAGGTCAAGGTGCGCGGCTTCCGGATCGAACTCGGCGAGGTCGAGGCGGCGCTCGCCGCCCACCCGGACGTGGCGCGTGCCGTCGTGGTCGCCGCCGCGACGGGCCGGGGCGGCGCCAAGCGGCTCGTCGGCTACGCCGTACCGCGCCCCGGCGCCACCCTGGAACCGGCCGCCCTGCGCGCCCACCTCGCCGCGACCCTGCCCGACCACATGGTCCCGCCCCTCTACGCGGTCCTCGACGCGTTGCCGCTCACGCCGAACGGCAAGGTCGACCGTCGTGCGCTGCCGGCTCCGGAGGCGGTGTCGGGCGACACGGCGCGGTTGGCTCCGCGGACTCCGGTGGAGGAGACGCTGGCGGGGATCTGGGCGGAGGTGCTGGGTCTGGAGGCGGTCGGGGTCGAGGACAACTTCTTCGACCTGGGCGGCGACTCCATCCTCAGCATCCAGGTCGTCTCCCGCGCCCGCCGGGCCGGCCTGGTGCTCGCCTCGCAGGACATCTTCGTACGGCAGACCGTCGCGGAACTCGCCGCCGGGCTGCAGAGCGCGGCCGACGACGACACCGACGTCCTCGACGAGCCCCCCGTGGAGGGACCCGTGGTACTGACCCCCATCCAGCGCTGGTTCTTCCGGACCCACCGCGAGGCGCCGCACCACTTCAACCAGGCGCTCCAGCTCGAACTGGCCCCCGGCACCGACCCGGAGGCGCTGGCCGGCGCGGTGGCCGCGGTGGTCGCGCACCACGACGCGCTGCGGCTGCGCTACGAGCGCACCGGCGCGGGCTGGCGGCAGCGCAACCTCGCCGAGGACAAGACCGTCGCCCTGGACCGGCACGACCTGTCCGGCCTGGACGCGGCGGCCGGCCGCACCGCCATGACCGAGGTCACCGATGCCCTCCAGACCGGCTTCGACCTCTCCACGGGCCCGCTGATCCGCTTCGCCCTCTTCGAACTCGGCGACAACCAGGTCGAGTTGGCGATCGTCGCCCATCACTTGGTGGTGGACGGGGTGTCGTGGCGGGTGTTGTTGGAGGACTTGGAGGCGGCGTACGGGCAGGTGGTGTCGGGTGTGTCGGTGGATCTGGGGGTGAAGTCGACGTCGTTCCGGGAGTGGGCGTCGCGGTTGCGGTCGCATGTGGAGGCCGGTGGTTTTGATGGGGAGTTGGCGTACTGGTCGGGTGTGGGGGCTGGTGTGTCGACGGTGTTGCCGGGTGTGAGGGAGGTGGTGCCGGGTGGGTTGCGGGTGCGGTCCGCGGAGTTGTCGGTGGAGGCGACGCGTGGGTTGTTGCAGCGGGTTCCTGGGGTGTATCGGACGCGGGTGAACGAGGTGTTGTTGGCGGTTCTGGGTCGGGTGTTGGGGGAGTGGTCGGGCCAGGACCGGGTGGTGGTGGATGTGGAGGGGCACGGTCGGGAGGAGATTTTCGAGGGGGTGGATCTGTCGCGGACGGTGGGGTGGTTCACGACGGTCTTCCCGGTGGAGCTGGCGACCGGTGGGCGGTGGGACGCGCTGGTGAAGTCGGTGAAGGAGACGTTGCGGGGGGTTCCGCATCGTGGTCTGGGGTATGGCGCGCTGCGGTATCTGGGGGATCCGGATTCCGCGGCGGGTGAGTTGGGTCGGGCGGTCCGGCCGCAGGTCAGCTTCAACTACCTCGGCCAGTTCGACGGCATGACCGCCGACAGCTCCCTCTACCGGGCCATGCTGCCCAACCCCCGCGGCGAGCACAGCCCGCTGGACGCCCGGCCGTACGCGCTGGACGTGGTCGGCCGGGTCGTCGACGGCCGGCTGGTGATGGAGTGGGCCTGGTCGGACGGCGTCTTCGAGGACGCGACCATGGACCGGCTGGCCACCGACTTCAACGCCGCGCTGGAGGAGTTCCTGGCGCACTGCGCGGAGCCGGGCGCGGGCGGCTGCACGCCGTCGGACTTCCCGCTGTCCGGGCTGGACCAGGCGGGCGTGGACCGGGTGGTGGGCGACGGCCGCGGCGTCGAGGACGTCCTGCCGCTGCTGCCCATGCAGTCCGGAATGCTCTTCCACGCCCTGATGGAGTCCGCCTCCCTCGCCTACTTCGAGCAGCTGATGTTCGTCGTCGACGGCGTCACCGACGCCACCGCCTTCGGCGCGGCCTGGCAGCGCGTGGTCGACGAGGTGCAGGCGCTGCGGGTCGGCGTGGTCTGGGAGGGCGTCGCCGAGCCGGTGCAGGTGGTGCACCGCGAGGTGACGCTGCCCGTGGAGATCGTGGACTGGCGTGGTGCCGACGAGGAGGAGCAGTCCGCCCGTTGGGAGGCATGGGTCGGTGCGGACCGTGCGCGGGGGCTGGATCTGCGGCAGGTGCCGCTGGCCAGACTGTCCCTGGCCCGGCTGACCGACGACCGGATCCGGGTGCTGTTCACCTTCCACCACATCCTGCTGGACGGCTGGAGCCTGGCCCGGGTGCTGTCGGCGGTCTTCGACGGCTACGCGGGAGTCGGCACGGCAGCGGTCTCCGGCGGACGGCGCCTGGCCGACCACGCGCGGTGGCTGGCCGACCGCGACCTGCCCGCCGCCGAGGAGTTCTGGCGCGGCGTCCTCGACGGGTTCGACACCCCGGTGGCCCTGCCGCAGGACCGCCCCGCGGTCCGCGGCCGATCCCGCTCCTCCGCCCGGGCCGCCGTCAAGCTCCCCACCGAACTCACCGAGCAGCTCTACGCGTTCGCCCGCCGCCACCGGTTGACCGTCAACGCCGTGGTCCAGGGCCTGTGGGCGCTGATGCTCGCCGGGCGCAGCGGCCAGCACGACGTGGTGTTCGGCGCGACCACCTCCGGCCGCCCCACCGACCTGACCGGCGCCGACGAGATGATCGGCCTGTTCATCAACTCCCTCCCGGTGCGCACCCGACTGGCACCGGAGCTGGGCGTGGTCGAGTGGCTCCAGCGCCTCCAGGCCGAACAGGTCGAGGCCCGCCGCCACGACCACCTCCCGCTGACCCGCATCCAGGCGCTGGCGGACCTCTCCGCCGACCAGGCACTGTTCGACTCGCTGGTCGTCTTCGAGAACTACCCGGTCGACACCGACGCCGCCGCCGAACACGGCCTGAAGGTCGGCGAGATCAGCGCCGTCGAGGCCACCAACTACCCCCTCAACCTGCTCGCCTACGGCGGCGACCGGCTGGAGTTCGTCCTCGCCTACGACCCCGAGGTCTTCGACCAGGCGACGGCGCGGGGACTGTGCGACGAACTCGCCCGGTACGCCCGCACCGTGGCCGGCGCCACCGGCCGCAAGCTGGGCGACCTGGAGCTGGTCGACGCCGGCCAGCGGCGGCGGCTCCTGGAGGAGTGGGGCCGCGACGAGCGGCACGTCGCACCGCGCACCCTCGGCGAGATCTTCCGGGACCAGGCGGCCCGTACGCCGACCCTGCCGGCCGCCGTCTGCGGTGGGACCACCCTCAGCTACGCCGAACTCGACGCCCGGATCGGGCGGATGGCGCACCACCTCGGCTCCCTGGGCGTGCGCGCCGGCGACCGGATCGGGGTCGCCCTGCAGCGCGGCATCGACTGGCTGGTCGCCCTGCGCGCGGTCCTCCACATCGGCGCCGTCTACGTCCCCATCGACCCGACGTACCCGGCCGAGCGGATCACGCACATGGTCACCGACTCGGGCGTGACGCTGCTGCTGACCGAGCAGCGCCTCGACGGCACGCTGCCCGCGCTCGACACCGTCCTGGTCGTGGCCGTGGACACCCTCGGCGCCGAGCCGGCGGCCCTGCCGGACACCCTCCCGGACGTCCACGACGACCCGCGGGCGCCGGCCTACATCATCTACACCTCCGGCTCCACCGGAGTCCCCAAGGGCGTCGAGGTCCCGCACACCGGATTCGCCGCGCTGCTCACCACCGTCGTGGGGGACCTCGCGGTGGCCGAGGGCTGCCGGGTGCTGCAACTGGCGTCCCCCAGCTTCGACGCCTCCGTGATCGAGGTGCTGATGTCGCTCGGCGTCGGCGGCACGCTCGTCCTCCCGCCGGCGGAGACGCTCTCCGCCGAGCAGCTGGTGGAACTGCTCCAGCACCACCGGATCAGCCACGCCATGATCCTGCCCGCCATGCTCGCCACCCTGCCCGCCGCCGAACTGCCCGACCTGCGGACGCTGTTGGTCGGCGCGGAGGCGGTCAGCGCCGACCTCGTCGACCGCTGGGCGGACGGCCGGCGGATGGTCAACGGGTACGGCCCGACCGAGGCGACCATCGCCACCAGCTTCAGCCACCCGCTCGTCGCCGGGCGCGCGGGCGCCCCGCCGATCGGCCACCCCTGCGTCGACGTCCGCACCTACGTCCTCGACCCCTGGCTGCGGCTGGTCGCGCCGGGTGTCGCCGGTGAGCTGTACATCGGCGGCGAGGGCGTCACCCGCGGCTATGTGAACCGGCCCGCGCTCACCGCCGAGCGCTTCGTCGCCGACCCCTACGGCGCGCCGGGCGCCCGGATGTACCGGTCCGGGGACGTGGTGCGCTGGGGCGACGACGGTCAACTGCACTTCGTGGGACGGGTCGACGCCCAGGTCAAGGTGCGCGGCCACCGCGTGGAGCTGGGCGAGGTGGAGACCGCGCTGGCCGGCCACCCGGCCGTCGGCCAGGTGGCGGTGCTCTTCCGCACGGACGGGCCGGGCGCCCGCCTGGTCGGCTATGTCTCGCCCGCGGCCGGGGTCGAACCGGACGCCCCGGACCCGGCCGCCCTGCGCGCGTTCCTCGCCGACGGACTGCCGGACTACATGGTGCCCTCGGTGTTCGTCACGCTCGACGCGTTGCCGCTCACGCCGAACGGCAAGGTCGACCGTCGTGCGCTGCCGGCTCCGGAGGCGGTGTCGGGCGACACGGCGGGGGCGGCTCCGCGGACTCCGGTGGAGGAGACGCTGGCGGGGATCTGGGCGGAGGTGCTGGGTCTGGAGGCGGTCGGGGTCGAGGACAACTTCTTCGACCTGGGCGGCGACTCCATCCTCAGCATCCAGGTCGTCTCCCGCGCGCGGGCCGCGGGCCTGTCGATCGCCCCGAAGGACGTCTTCGACCAGCAGACCGTACGGGCCCTGGCCGAGCGCATCGCGGAGACCGCGCAGGCGGCACCCGCACCGGCCCGGCCGGCCGTGACCGGCCCGGTGGGGACGACGCCCATCCAGGAGTGGTTCTTCACCTCCCACACCGAGGCCCCGCACCACTTCGACATGTCGATGGCGGTGACCCTCGGGAAGGACGTGGACCGCGCGGCGCTGGCGGCCGCGGTGGCCGCGGTGGTGGCCCACCACGACGCGCTGCGGCTGCGCTTCGTCCGCGGCGCGGACGGCGCCTGGACGCAGTCCGTGGCCGACGCCGCCCCCGTCGCCGTGGACCACACGGACCTCGCCCACCTCCCTGCCGCGGCCCGCCGGGCCGAACGGGACCGCCTGGTCGCACAGGCCCAGAGCGGCCTGGACCTCACCGAAGGCCCGCTGCTGCGCGCCCTGTCCTTCGCCTCGGACGCCCATGACGACATCGAACTGGTCCTGGTCGCCCATCACTTGGTGGTGGACGGGGTGTCGTGGCGGGTGTTGTTGGAGGACTTGGAGGTGGCGTACGGGCAGGTGGTGTCGGGTGTGTCGGTGGATCTGGGGGTGAAGTCGACGTCGTTCCGGGAGTGGGCGTCGCGGTTGCGGTCGCATGTGGAGGCCGGTGGTTTCGATGGGGAGTTGGCGTACTGGTCGGGTGTGGGGGCTGGTGTGTCGACGGTGTTGCCGGGTGTGAGGGAGGTGGTGCCGGGTGGGTTGCGGGTGCGGTCCGCGGAGTTGTCGGTGGAGGCGACGCGTGGGCTGTTGCAGCGGGTTCCTGGGGTGTATCGGACGCGGGTGAACGAGGTGTTGTTGGCGGTTCTGGGTCGGGTGTTGGGGGAGTGGTCGGGCCAGGACCGGGTGGTGGTGGATGTGGAGGGGCACGGTCGGGAGGAGATTTTCGAGGGGGTGGATCTGTCGCGGACGGTGGGGTGGTTCACGACGGTCTTCCCGGTGGAGCTGGCGACCGGTGGGCGGTGGGACGCGCTGGTGAAGTCGGTGAAGGAGACGTTGCGGGGGGTTCCGCATCGTGGTCTGGGGTATGGCGCGCTGCGGTATCTGGGGGATCCGGATTCCGCGGCGGGTGAGTTGGGTCGGGCGGTCCGGCCGCAGGTCAGCTTCAACTACCTCGGCCAGTTCGACACCGCGGCCGCCCCGTCCGGCGAGGCCCTCTTCCGCGCGTCCGACTTCGTCCAGGACGGCGACACCAGCCCGCTGGACGCCCGGCCGTACGCGCTGGACGTGGTCGGCCGGGTGGCCGACGGCCGGCTGGTGATGGAGTGGGGCTGGTCGGACGGCGTCTTCGAGGACGCGACGGTGGACCGGCTGGTGTCCCGCTTCATGGCCGCGCTGGAGGAGTTCCTGGCGCACTGCGCGGAGCCGGGCGCGGGCGGCTGCACGCCGTCGGACTTCCCGCTGTCCGGCCTCGACCAGGCGGGCGTGGACCGGGTGGTGGGCGACGGCCGCGGCGTCGAGGACGTCCTGCCGCTGATGCCCATGCAGTCCGGAATGCTCTTCCACGCCCTCATGGAGTCGGCCTCGCCCGCCTACTTCGAGCAGCTGATGTTCGTCGTCGACGGGGTCCCCGACCCGGCCGAGTTCGCCGCTTCGTGGCAGCACGTGGTCGACGAGGTGCAGGCGCTGCGGGTCGGCGTGGTCTGGGAGGGCGTCGCCGAGCCGGTGCAGGTGGTGCACCGCGAGGTGACGCTGCCCGTGGAGATCGTGGACTGGCGGGGCGCCGACGAGGAGGAGCAGTCCGCCCGTTGGGAGGAATGCGTCGGTGCGGACCGTGCGCGGGGACTGGACCTGCGGCAGGTGCCGCTGGCCAGACTGTCCCTGGCCCGGCTGACCGACGACCGGATCCGGGTGCTGTTCACCTTCCACCACATCCTGCTGGACGGCTGGAGCCTGGCCCGCGTCCTGAGCCTCGCCTTCGACGACTACACCGCGCGCCGGGACCGCAGACCGCTGCCCGCCATCGCCGGCGGCCGGCGTCTGGCCGACCAGGCCCGCTGGATGCGGGAGCGGGACGTCCCGGAGGCGGAGGAGTTCTGGCGCGGCGTCCTCGACGGGTTCGACACCCCGGTGGCCCTGCCGTACGACCGCCCGACGGACCGCGCCGGCCAGTCCCGGTCCTCCGAGCGGGTGAGCGTGGAGCTGTCGCCGGAGCTGACCGAGCGCCTCTACGCCTTCGCGCGCCGCCACCGGCTGACCGTCAACGCCGTGGTCCAGGGCCTGTGGGCGCTGATGCTGGCAGGGCGCAGCGGCCAGCACGACGTGGTGTTCGGCGCGACCACCTCCGGCCGCCCCACCGAGCTGACCGGCGCGGACGACATGCTCGGGCTGTTCATCAACTCCCTGCCGGTGCGCACCCGGCTGGCACCGGAGCTGGGCGTGGTCGAGTGGCTGCAGCGCCTCCAGGCCGAACAGGTCGAGGCCCGCCGCCACGACCACCTGCCGCTGACCCGCATCCAGGGACTCGGGCAACTCCCCGCAGACCAGGCACTGTTCGACTCCCTGGTGGTCTTCGCCAACTACCCGGTGGACACCGACGCCGCCGCCGAGAACGGCCTGAAGCTCGGCGGGATCACCGCCGTCGAGGCCACCAACTACCCCCTCAACCTCGCCGCCTACACCGGCGACGGGCTCACCCTCACACTCCTCTACGACCCCGAGGTCTTCGACCGCTCCACCATCGAGGCGCTGCGCGACGACCTCACCCTCCACGCCGAGACGGTGGCCGCCCCCGACGGGGCCGACCGCACCCTGGGCACGCTCGACCTGGTCGACGCCGAGCGGCGGCACCGCATCCTGGAGGAGTGGGGCCGCGGCGCCCCCGGCGAGCCCGGCACCACCCTCACCGAGGTGTTCGCCCAGCAGGTGGCCCGCGCCCCGGGCAACACCGCGCTGCTCGTCGACGGGCGGGAGCTGAGCTACGCCGAGGTGGACGCCCGGGCCAACCGGCTCGCCCACCGGCTGGTCGACCTCGGAGTGCGTCCCGACACCCGCGTCGGGGTGTGCCTGGGGCGGCACGCCGAGCTGTTCGTGGCCCTGCTGGCCGTGCTCAAGGCCGGCGGCGCCTACGTACCGCTGGACCCGGAATACCCGGCCGACCGGCTGGCGTTCATGGTCACCGACTCCGGCGCGGAGCTGGTCGTCACCGACACCGCCTCGGCGGCGGCGCTGCCGCCCGGCGACGCCCGGCGGGTGCTGCTCGACGCTTCGGACGACGAGGCGGCCGACCGGTACCCGGACACCGCGCCCGAGGTGCCGCTGCACCCCGACAACCTCGCCCACGTCATCTACACCTCGGGCTCCACCGGCCGCCCCAAGGGCGCGGTGCTGCCGCACCGCGGAGTGCTGCGGGTGGCCCGCGACCCCAAGCTGGCGATGAGCGAGCGGGACGTGGTGGGCCAGTTGGCCACGGTGTCGTTCGACGCCGGGACGCTGGAGATCTGGAGTGCCTGGCTCAACGGCGCGGCGCTGGCCGTCAGCCCGTCCCGGGTGATGTCGGCGGCCGAGACCGGGGAGTTCCTGCACACCCGCAAGGTGACCGCGATCTGGATCACCGCGGGGCTGTTCCACGAGATGGTCGACAGCGACGTGCGGATCTTCTCCGGGCTGCGGCTGATCATGTCCGGCGGCGACACGCTCTCGCCGGCGCACGCCACCAAGGTCGTCGCCCAACTGCCCGGCGTCCGCATGATCAACGGATACGGGCCGACCGAGGGCACCGTCTTCACCTCGCTCCACATCGTGGGCGGCGGGGGAGGAGCCGAGAGCTCGGGGCCCGCGGACGCCGGCCCGCTGCCCATCGGCACCCCGATCGCCGGCACCCGCGTCTACGTCCTGGACCCCGCGCTGCGGCCGGTGCCGCCGGGCGTGCCGGGTGAGCTGTACCTCACCGGCGACGGCATGGCCCGCGGCTACGTCAACCGGCCCGGCATCACCGCCGAGCGATTCGTCGCCGACCCGTTCGGCACGCCCGGGGCGCGGATGTACCGCTCGGGGGACCTGGTGCGCTGGCTGCCCGACGGCAACCTCGACTTCGTCTCCCGCACGGACTTCCAGGTCAAGATCCGCGGTCTGCGGATCGAGCTGGGGGAGATCGAGGCCGCGGCCGCCGCCCACCCCGGCGTCGCCCAGGCCCTGGTGCTGGCCCGCGAGGACATCCCGGGCAGCAAGCGCCTGGTGGCCTACGCCGTGCCGGTACCGGAACAGGCCCCCGCGCCCGAGGAGCTGAAGGAGTTCATGGCCCGCTCGCTGCCCGGCTACATGGTCCCGGCGGCGGTGATCGTCCTGGACGCCTTCCCGCTCACCCCGAACGGCAAGGTCGACCGGCGGGCACTGCCCTCGCCCGAGGAGGCGGCGGGAGAGCGCGCCGAGCACATCGCGCCGCGCACCCCCGGCGAGGAGATCCTCGCCGGCATCTGGGGCGAGGTGCTGGGCCTGGCGCAGGTGAGCGTCGAGGACAACTTCTTCGACCTCGGCGGCGACTCCATCCTCAGCATCCAGGTCATCTCCCGCGTCCGCGAGGTCTTCGTGACCGATCTGCCGGCCCGCGCCCTGTTCGACAACCCGACGGTGGCCGCCCTGTCGGCGGCGGTCGAGGAACAGCTGCTGGCCGAACTGGAGCAGGAGCAGCCGCGCGACTAGCCCGGCCGGCAGCCCTCCGAGAACCCACTCACCCGTAGTACGCACGTAAGGAGACACGCATGGACGCCGCGGCATCCCGCGAGAGCTGGATACAGTCCCTTCCCGAGCACCTCCGGGACCGGATGCGCTCCCGCCTCGCCGGCGACGCCGGGGACGGGCGAGTGGGCCGGATCGTGCCGGTGGGCCGGGACCGGGACCTCCCGCTCTCCTTCGCCCAGCAACGCCTGTGGTTCCTGGACGAGTTCGAGCCCGGCAGCGCCGAGTACAACTCCTGCACCTCGCTGCGGCTCACCGGCGAGCTGTACGTCCCGGCGCTGGAGCTGGCCCTGACCGCGCTGGTGGCGCGCCACGAGTCGCTGCGCACCACCTTCGACGCGGTGGACGGGCAGGGCAGGCAGATCGTCGGCGAGCCCTTCCCGGTGGTGGTGCCGGTCGCACAGGTCCCGCGGGCACCTCGGGAGGACCGGGACGCGATCGTCCGGAGCCTGCTGCGCGCGGAGGTGGCCCGCCCCTTCGACCTGCGCACCGGCCCGCTGCTGCGCGGCCTGCTGCTCCGGCTCGACGAGCGGGAGCACATCCTCGCCCTGACCCTCCACCACATCGTCACCGACGGCTGGTCGATGGGGATCATCGGCAGGGAGCTGAGCGCCCTGTACGACGCCGCGCTGCGGCCCGGCGCGGCCACCGTCCCGGCGGTCCTGGAACGGGCCGGCCTGGCTCCGCTGGCCCTCCAGTACGCCGACTTCGCCGTCTGGCAGCGCGAGCGGCTCTCCGGCGCGGAGCTGGACCGCCAGCTCGCCTACTGGACCGGCAAGCTGGACGGGGTCGCCCCGCTGGAGCTGCCCACCGACCGGCCGCGCCCGGCGGTGCGCACCTCCGCCGGCGCCCAGCACCTCTTCTCGCTGTCGCCCGGGACCACCGAGCGGCTCGCCAAGGTGGCCAGGGACCGGGGCGCGACCCTGTTCATGGCCGTCACCGCACTGAGCCAACTGGTCCTCGCCCGCTACTCGGGACAGCACGACATCGCCGTGGGCACCTCCGTCTCCGGGCGGGACCGCGGCGAGGTGGAGGGGCTGGTGGGCTTCTTCGTCAACACCCTGGTGCTGCGCGCGGAGGTCGACGAGGCCCGGTCCTTCGGCGATTTCCTGGACTCCGTGCGGGAGACCGTGCTGGAGGCGTTCGCGCACGCCGAGGTGCCGTTCGAGCGGGTGGTGGACGCGGTGGTCACCGACCGCGACCTGAGCCGTCCACCGCTCGTCCAGGCCATGGTCTCCCTGCAGAACACCCCCGCCGAACCGCTGCGGCTGTCCGGGCTGACGCTGGAGGAGTACATCTTCGCCCGCGAACAGTCCCTCTTCGACATCGACTTCGACTTCTGGGAGCGCGACGGCGGCCTCCTGGGCGCCGTCCAGTACAACCCCGACCTCTTCGACGCGGCCACCGTCGAGCGGCTCTGCGTGCACCTGCGGACCCTCGCCGAGCGGCTGACCGCCGAGCCCGGCCGCCCCATGGACCGCGTCCCGATGCTCACCGAAGAGGAGGAGCACCGGCTGCTGGTGGACTGGAGCGGCGCCCGGCGCGAGCTGCCCGCCACCACCCTGCCCGCGGTGTACGAGGAGCAGGCCGCCCGCACGCCCGACGCCACCGCCCTGGTCTGCAACGCCGTCGCGCTGACCTTCCGCGAACTGGAGGAGCGCGCCAACCGGCTGGCGCACCACCTTCTCTCCCGCTCCGTCGGCCCCGAGGACCTCGTCGCCCTGGCGCTGCCCCGCACCGAGGACATGGTCATCGGCATCCTGGCGGTCCTCAAGGCGGGCGCGGCCTATGTGCCCGTCGACCCCGATCTGCCCCGCGACCGGGTGGAGTTCATGCTGGCGGACGCCGCGCCGGCGCTGGTCGTGGTCGCCGGTGAGGACACCGCGGCCCGGCTCGGGGTGCCGCCGTCCGTCCCGGTCCTGGACCTGACGGGCGCGTCCGCCCGCGCGCTCCTGGCCGCCTGCCCGGGGACCGCCCCCACGGACGCCGACCGCCGCACCCCGCTGCGCCCGGCCCACCCCGCGCACCTCATCTACACCTCCGGCTCCACCGGCCGTCCCAAGGGCGTGCTGACCGACCACGCCGGGCTGCTCAACCTCTACCGCAACCACGAGGCGGAGTTCATCCGCCCCGCGGCCCGGGCCGCCGGCGGACGGCGCTTCAAGGCCGCACTGACCGCGGTGTTCTCCTTCGACACCTCGTGGGAGGGCCTGCTGTGGATGGTCGCGGGCCACCAGCTGCACGTCATCGACGACGAGGTGCGGCGCGACCCCGAGGCGATCGTCGGATACGTCCGCAAGGAACGCATCGACCTCCTCGACCTCACCCCGACCTACGCCGAACAGGTCCTCGCCGCCGGGCTGCTGACCGGCGACGACCACCGGCCCGCGGTGCTGATGCTCGGCGGCGAGGCGGTCGGCGAGGCGCTGTGGCAGCAGCTGCGGGACGCCCCCGACACCGTCGGCTACAACTTCTACGGGCCGACCGAGGCGACCGTCGACACCCTGTGGTGCACACTCGCCGACAGCCCCCGCCCGGTCGTGGGCCGCCCCGTCCACAACACCGGCATCCGCGTGCTGGACCGCCGGCTGCGCCCGGTCCCGGTCGGCGTCGCCGGCGAACTGCACCTGACCGGCCCGCAGTTGGCCCGCGGCTACCTGGGGCGCGCGGCGCTGACCGCCGAGCGGTTCGTCGCCGACCCCTTCGGCGAGCCCGGCACGCGCATGTACCGCACCGGCGACCTGGTGCGCTGGACCGCCGACGGCGTCATCGAGTACCTCGGCCGCACCGACGACCAGGTCAAGGTGCGCGGCTTCCGCATCGAACTGGGCGAGATCGAGGCGGCGCTGGCCGCACACCCGGACGTCGCCCAGTCCGTGGTGGTGGCGCGCGAGGGCCGCGCGGGCGGCAAGCAGCTGATCGGCTATGTCGTGCCGGACCCGGGCGCCACCGCCCCGGACACCGCCGAGTTGCGCGAACTGCTCTCCCGCACCCTGCCCGACTACATGGTGCCCACCGTCGTCGTCGCCCTCGACGCGCTGCCGATGACCAGCAGCCGCAAGGTCGACCGCAAGGCCCTGCCGGCCCCCGACCCCGCCCTCTTCGCCTCCGCCGCCGCCCGCGTCGCCCCCCGCAACACCCTGGAGGAGACGCTGGCCGGCATCTGGATGCAGGTGCTCAGGCTCGACGGCGTCGGCGTGACGGACAACTTCTTCGAGCTGGGCGGCAACTCCATCCTCAGCATCCAGGTGATCTCCCGGGTGCGGAAGACCTTCGGCATCGAGCTGTCGGCCCGCGCCCTCTTCGACCGGCCGACGATCGCCGGCTTCGCCGAACAGGTCGCCGCGGGTCGGGCCGCCGCCCGCACCGGCCGGATCACCCCGGCCGACCGGGACCGCGCGCTGCCGCTGTCCTTCGCGCAGGCCCGGATGTGGTTCCTGGACGAGTTCGAGCCCGGCAACGCCGCCTACAACGCCGGCGGCGTCCTGCGGCTCACCGGCCCCCTGGACACCGGGGCCCTGGCCGCCGCCCTCTCCGCCCTGGTGCGCCGCCACGAGGTGCTGCGGACCACCTTCGACACCGTCGACGGCGAGGCCGTACAGCGCATCGGCGAGCCCTACGACGTCGCCGTCCCGCTCGCCGAGCTGACCGCCTCCGACCCCGCCGCCCGCGAGGCGGAACTCCAGGACACCCTGCGCGCCGAGATCGCCGTCCCGTTCGACCTGCGCACCGGCCCCCTGCTGCGGGCGCTGCTCGTCCGGGCCGCCGACGACGCGCACGCCCTCGCCGTCACCCTGCACCACATCGTCACCGACGGCTGGTCGATGGGCGTGGTCGCCCGCGAGCTGGGCGCGCTCTACGACGCGGCGCTGGAGTGCGGCTCCCGAGACGCCGCCGAGGTGCTGCACCACGCCGGCCTGGCCCCGCTGGCCGTCCAGTACGCGGACTACGCCGTCTGGCAGCGCGACCACCTGACCGGAGCCGAGCTGACCCGCCAACTCGACTTCTGGAAGGGGAAGCTGGACGGGGTGGCGCCGCTGGAGCTGCCCACCGACCGGCCCCGCCCGCCGGTGCGCGGCTACGCGGGCGCCCTGCGCGGCTTCGCGCTGTCGCCCGCCGCGACGGCCGGGCTCGCCCGCGCCGCCCAGGAGCACGGCGCCTCGCTCTTCATGGCCGTCACCGCGCTCAGCCAACTGGTCCTCGCCCGCTGGAGCGGACAGCGCGACATCGCGGTGGGCACCCTCAACTCCGGCCGCGACCGCGGCGAGGTGGAGGACCTGATCGGCTTCTTCGTCAACACCCTGGTGCTGCGCGAGGACGTCGACGAGCGGCTGCCGTTCGGGGAGTTCCTGGACTCCGTGCGCGAGACCGTGCTCGCGGCCTTCGCGCACGGCGAGGTGCCCTTCGAGCGGGTGGTGGACGCGGTGGTCGCCGAGCGCGATCTGAGCCGCCCGCCGCTGGTCCAGGCGCTGATCGCGTTCCAGAACACGCCCGCCGAGCCGATGCGGCTGCACGGCCTGGAGTTGTCCGAGCAGCCGCTCGCCCGCGACTTCTCGCTCTTCGACCTGACCCTGAACTACTGGGAGGAGGACGGCGCGCTGCGCGGCTCCGTCGAATACAGCACCGACCTCTTCGACGAGCCCACCATCGCCCGCCTCACCGGCCACCTCGCCACCCTCGCTGAGGCGCTGACCGCACCCGCCGCGGCCGAACGGCCCATGGCCGCACTGCCGATGCTCACCGCCGCGGAGCGGGAACGCGTCGCCGCGGACCGGACCGGCGACCGCCACCCGCTGCCGGACGCCACCGTCATGGACCTCTTCGAGAACCAGGCGGCCCGCACCCCCGACGCCCCCGCGGTGGTCTCCGCCGACGCGGCCCTCACCTACGCCGTACTCAACGAGCGCGCCAACCGCCTGGCCCGCCACCTGGTGAGCCTGGGCATCGGGCCCGAGGACGTCGTCGCGGTCGGCATGCCCCGGTCGGCCGACCTCCTGGTCGCGCTGTACGCGGTCCTCAAGGCCGGCGCCGCCTATCTCCCGGTCGACCCCGACTACCCGGCCGAACGCATCGCCGCACTGCTCGCCGACGCCCGCCCGGCCTGTGTACTCGCCGCCGGACCCGCTGACCCCGCTTCCCCGCTGGCGGCAGCGGGCGCCCCGTGCCTGGTCCTGGACGACCCCGCCACCCGGGCGGCGCTGGCCGGAGCGCCGGGCAGCGACCTCTGCGACGACGACCGGCGCGCGCCGCTGCGCCCCGGCAACGCCGCCTACGTCATCTACACCTCCGGCTCCACCGGCCGCCCCAAGGGCGTGGTCGTGCCGCACCGGGGGTTCGTCAACTACCTGCGCTGGTGCGAGGGTTCCTACCCCGGCATCCGCGGCGGCGCCGTGCTGCACTCCTCGGTCTCCTTCGACCTCACCGTCACCACCCTCTTCGGTCCGCTGATCGCCGGCGGCACGGTCTACGTCAGCGACCTGGAGGACCTGGACCCGACGTTGTGGGGCGCCGCGGGCCGGCCGGTGCCGACGTTCCTCAAGGCCACCCCGAGCCATGTCGGGCTGCTGGAGTCGCTGCCCGCCGAGGTGCTCGCCCACGGCGACCTCGTCGTCGGCGGCGAACAGCTCCTGGGCGAGGCGCTCGACGCCTGGCGCGGCGGCCACCGGGGGGCGACCGTCGTCAACGAATACGGGCCGACCGAGGCGACCGTGGGCTGCGTGGTGCACCGTCTGACCCCCGAGGACCCCGTGCCGTCCGGCCCGGTGCTCATCGGCGGCCCGTCGTGGAACATGCGCGCCCACGTCTTGGACGCCCTGCTGCGGCCGGTCCCGGTCGGCGTGCCCGGTGAGCTGTACGTCGCCGGCGCCCAGCTCGCCCGCGGCTACCTGGGACGCCCGGGACTGACCGCCGAGCGGTTCGTGGCCGATCCGTTCGGGGAACCGGGGGAGCGGATGTACCGCACCGGGGACCTGGTGCGGTGGACCGCCGACGGCGGCCTGGAGTACCAGGGCCGCACCGACGACCAGGTCAAGATCCGGGCGCACCGGATCGAACTGGGCGAGGTGGAGGCGGCGTTGGCCGCGGCCCCCGGCGTCGGCCAGGTCTGTGTCGTCGCGGCCGAGGGGCCCGGCGGGCTGCGGCTGGTCGGCTATGCGGCGCCGCGGCCCGACGGTCCGGCGCCCGACGCCGCGGCGCTCAAGGAGTTCGCCGCCCGCGTCCTGCCCGAGTACATGGTCCCCTCGGCCCTGGTGGTGCTGCCCGAACTGCCGCTGACCATCAACGGGAAGGTCGACCGCGCGGCGCTGCCCGCACCGGAGGCCGCCGCCGCGGCACCGGCCCCCGCCGAGGAGCCCACCACCGACACCCAGCGGCTGCTCGCCGGAGTCTTCGCCGAGCTGCTCGGCCTGGACCACGTCGGCCTGGACGACGGCTTCTTCGACCTGGGCGGCGACTCCATCCTCAGCATCCAGCTGGTCGCCCGGATCCGCCGCGCCGGCCTGCCGCTCACCTCGAAGGACGTCTTCCGCAGCAACACGGTGCGGGCACTGGCGGAGCTGATCGACGCCGGGCGGGACGCGGCCCGGACGGCGGACGAGGTCCGGCCCGGGGCGCCGGCGGCCACCAGGCCCGCGCCGCTCACCCCGATACAGCACTGGTTCTTCGACACCTACCGCACCGCGCCGGGGCACTACAACATGTCCGTGCTGCTGGAACTCGCCCCGGACGCCGACCACACCGCGCTGACCTCGGCGGTCCGGGCCGTGACGGCGCGGCACGAGGCGCTGCGGACGAGGTTCCCCGAGGGCCGGGAGCGGACCCAGCGGCCCGAACCGGACACCGTGCCGGTGCCGTTCGACCGGGAGGACGTCTCCGGCGTCGCCGCGGACGCGCTGGCCGCGACGCTCGACCGCGCCGTGACGGCGGCCCAGTCCTCCCTGGACCTCGCCCGGGGGCCGGTGGCCAGGGCGGTGCTCTTCGACGGCGGTACGGCGCACCCCTCCCGGCTCCTGCTGGTCGCCCACCACCTGGTCACCGACGCGGTCTCGCTGCGCATCCTGCTGTCCGACGTCGAGGCCGCCTACGCCCAGGCGCGCACGGGCGAGCCGATCCGGGTGGCGCCCGTACCGACGTCCTTCGCCCAGTGGGCGACGCGGCTGCGCGACCACGCCGGCACCCTCGACGGCGAACTCCCCTACTGGGAGGGAATACTGGAGAAGACCGCGCGGAATTCCGCGGCCCTTCCGGTGGATGCCGACGGCGCGCATACGGTATCGTCCGAGGCGGAATTCACGGTCGAACTGACCGAAATAGAAACCGAAGCGCTGCTGCGGACCGCGCCGGGCGCCCATCGGGTCCGTACCGAAGATCTTCTGCTGACCGCCCTCGGTGCAACGCTTTCCGAATGGACCGGCGGCGACGGCATCACGGTCGACCTCGAAGGCCACGGCCGCGACGAGATATTCGACGACCTGGACCTCTCCCGCACCGTCGGCTGGTTCACCACCCTCTACCCGGTGCATCTGCCCCGGTCCACCGGCGACGCCCCGCGCGCCAGGGCCAAGGCGGTGGCACGCCTGCTGCGGGCCGTCCCCGGCCGCGGCCGGGGCTACGGCGCGCTGCGGTACCTCGCCAAGGCACCCGCGCTGACCTCGGCGAACACGCCGCAGGTGGTCTTCAACTACCTTGGCCGCTTCGACCAGACCCCCGGCGGCGACCGGGCGGCGGGGCCCTTCGCCGCCGTCCTGCCGGCCGCCGCGCAGCAGAGCGACCGGGGCGAGCGGCCCCATCTGCTCGACCTCGCGGGAGCGGTGCACGGCGGGCGGTTCCGCCTCACCCTGCGCTATTCCCGCGCCGTGCACCACGAAAAGACCATCGCCGCGCTCGGTGAAGGTTTCCTGCGCGAACTGCGCACCCTCCTCGGCTAATCTCCGAAATTCCGGACGCAACGAAAGGAAAATCCCATGTCTGCCAACCCATTCGAGAATGACGAAGCCTTCTACCTGGTGCTCCGCAACACCGAGGGACAGCACTCCCTGTGGCCCAGCTTCGCCGAAGTCCCCCAGGGCTGGGAGGTCGCCTTCGGCCCGCAACTGCGCCAGGAATGCCTGGAATTCGTCAACGAGAACTGGACCGACATGCGCCCCAAGTCCCTGATCGAGGCCATGGGTGCCTGAGCAAGAGAGGCGGAACAGCACCATGGTTGAGGAACTGCCCGAGCACCTGACCCTCCTCGGCGGCCGGCCCGGCCGCCTGGAGGGCACGGCCCACACCAAAGTCGTCGTCTACGAGGGCTTCCGGGCCGACGCCCCCGGCGCGACCGCGGACATCGCCCGCTGGGCCACCGAACAGCGCCCGCACCTCATGGAGGCCCTCGACACCCACGGCGCGGTGCTGGTGCGCGGCGTGGTCGACAACGCCGCGCTGCTCAACGACGTCGCGGCCCGGATCGGCGGCGAACTGCTCAGCTACACCGAGCGCTCCACGCCCCGCAGCCAGGTCGACGGCAACGTCTACACCTCCACCGAGTACCCGGCGAACCAGACCATCGTCCAGCACAACGAGAGCGCGTACGCGCACAGTTACCCGCGCTGGCTGTTCTTCGCCTCGATCGTCGCCGCCGACACCGGCGGCGAGACCCCCCTCGCCGACACCCGTGCGCTGCTGGACCACCTGCCCGCCGACCTGGTGGCCCGCTTCCGGGACCAGGGCGTGCTCTACACCCGCGCCTACCGCGAGGGCATGGGCCTGACCTGGCAGGAGTCGTACCAGACCGAGGACCGCGCCGAGGTCGAGCGCTACTGCAAGCAGCACGGCATCGAGTTCACCTGGACCGAGGACGGCCTGCGGACCCGGCACCGCCGGCCCGCCCTGGTCACCGACCCGGTCAGCGGCCGCGAGTCGTGGTTCAACCAGGCCCACCTCTTCCACACCTCCAACCTGCCCCCGGCCACCCGGGAGGCGCTGGCCGAGATGTTCGACGAGGAGGACATGCCGCGCGCCGCCTACTTCGGCGACGGCACGCCCATCACCGACGAGGAGATGGACACCGTCCGGGACGCGTTCGAGACCTGCCTGTACGCCTTCCCCTGGGTCCGCGGCGACCTGCTGATCGTCAACAACCTGCTGGTCTCGCACGGCCGCCGCCCCTACACCGGCGAGCGGCAGACCCTGGTCGCCATGGCGGGCGCGGGAGGTGGCGACGGTGCGCACTGACCCGACGGACCCGGCCCACGAGGCCAGGGCGGCCAAGGTGCGCGAGTACTACCGCCTGGTGGACGCCGCCGACGTGCCCGGCCTGATCGCGCTGTTCACCGAGGACGCCGTCTACCGGCGCCCCGGCTATCCGCCGATGCGCGGCCACCAGGGCCTGCGCGCCTTCTACACCGGCGAGCGGGTCATCGCGCGCGGCCGGCACACGGTCACCTCGCTCCTCGTCGAGGGCGAGCGCAGCGCGGTCACCGGCGTCTTCGAGGGCGTCCTGAAGGACGGCAGCGAAGTCTCCCTGGAATTCGCCGACTTCTTCGTGCACCGCGACGACGACCAGTGCTTCCGCCAACGGGACACCTACTTCTTCGCCCCGCTGGTCTGACGCCCCGACCGCCCGATCCGCACGACCCGCCACAGGAGGCCGGAGTGCACCTCGTGTCCAAACCCGTCGCCCGCCCGCTGACCCCGACGCAGCGCGCGGAACGCACCACCTCGACCGCCTTCGGCTCCGCCTTCACCGAGCACCTGGTCTCCGTCCGATGGAGCGAGGAACGGGGCTGGCACGAGGCGGAGCTGCGCCCCTACGAACCGCTGGTGCTGGACCCCGCCACGGTCGGCCTGCACTACGGGCAGGTCGTCTTCGAGGGCCTCAAGGCGTTCCGCTCGCACACCGGCTCGGTCGGCGTCTTCCGGCCGGACGCGCACGCCCGCCGGATGCGCGCCTCCGCCCGCCGGCTGATGATGCCCGAACCGCCCGAGGAGCTGTTCCTCACCGCGGTGGACGCCCTGGTCGCCCAGGACCAGCAGTGGATACCCGACGACCCCGCCATGAGCCTGTACCTGCGGCCGCTGCTGTTCGCCAGCGAACGCACCCTCGCGCTGCGCCCGGCCCGCGAGTACCGCTTCCTGCTGATGGCCTTCGTCACCGAGGGCTACTTCGGCCCCGCCCAGCGCCCGGTACGGGTCCAGGTCACCGAGACCTACTCCCGGGCCGCGGCCGGCGGGACCGGCGCCGCCAAGTGCGCCGGCAACTACGCCGGCAGCCTGCTGCCCCAGGCCGAGGCCCAGGAACAGGGCTTCGACCAGGTCGTCTGGCTCGACCCGGTGGAGCGCCGCTGGGTGGAGGAACTGGGCGGGATGAACCTCTTCTTCGTCTACGGCTCGGGCCGCGACGCGCGCCTGGTCACCCCGCCGCTGTCCGGCAGCCTGCTGGCCGGGGTGACCCGGGACGCGCTGCTGCGCCTCGCCCCCGCCCTGGGAGTGCCCGCCGCCGAGGAGCCGATGAGCCTTGCGGAGTGGCGCCGCGGCTGCGCCGCCGGCGAGCTGACCGAGGTGTTCGCCTGCGGCACCGCCGCCCGGATCACCCCCGTGGGCGAGGTCGGCACCGCCGACGGCAGCTGGACGATCGGCGACGGCACCACCGGCGAGGTCACCACCCGGCTCTCCGACGCCCTCTTCGGCATCCAGCGCGGGGAACTGCCCGACCGCTGGTCCTGGATGCGGCCCGTCGCCCCGGCACCGCAGCCGGCCGGCACATGACCACGCGGCCGACCCCGGATGCCGGGCAGGGCCAACGCCCGGCATCCGCACGACTGTTGGGGCTCCTGGACGCGGTCGGTGCCCGATACCGGCTGCTCCCGCACCCGCCCGAAGGGAACACCGCACGGGCCAGCGAGCTGCGCGGGCACCCCCTCTCCGCGGCGGCGAAGTGCATGATCGTCACCGTGCCGGACGCGCTGCCCGCCGCGCGGCAGGTCCTCGCGGTCATCCCCGGCGACCGGCGGGTGGCCCTCCCGCGGGTGGCCGCCCAGTGCGGCGCCCGCCGGGCCAAGCTGGCCGACCGCGCGCTCGCCGAGCGCCTGAGCGGCTGCGTCAGCGGCAGCATCATCCCCTTCTCGTTCCACGACGAGCTCACCGTCCTGGCCGACCCGGCGCTGCTGGACGAGCCCGTCCTGTATTTCAACGCGGCCCGCCTGGACCTCTCGGTGGCGCTGGCCACCGAGGACTACCGCGCGCTGGCCGATCCCAAGGTCGTCCCGATCGCCGAATGACGGCGCCGGCGACACCCTGCGCCGACTTCGCCAAGTGGCCTGAAATGCGCCCTGAGATGCGTCTTTTCAACAGCGCTTAAGAGCCTGTTACTCCGTCCCGGCCTGCTGAAAGCTGAGCGCCGACTCGACGTATTTCCCGCCCGTCACCACCACCTCCGGAGGAATTCTCGTGCTTTCCAGCGTAGTTATTGTCGGCGGCGGCACATCGGGCTGGATGACCGCCGCGTATTTGCGGGCCGCGCTCGGTACGAGCGTCAATGTCACCGTCATCGAGTCCAAGCGGATCAAAACGATCGGCGTCGGCGAGGCCACGTTCTCCACCGTGCGCCACTTCTTCGACTACCTCGGCCTCTCGGAGAACGACTGGATGCCGAAGTGCAACGCCACCTACAAGCTCGGCATCCGCTTCGAGAACTGGCGCGCCAAGGGCCACTACTTCTACCACCCCTTCGAGCGGCTGCGGGTCGTCGACGGCTTCCCGCTCACCGAGTGGTGGCTGAACAAGAAGCCCAGCGACCGCTTCGACCAGGACGTCTTCCTGATGTCCGAGATCTGCGACACCATGCGCTCGCCGCGCTACCTGGACGGCACCCTCTTCGAGCAGGACTTCGTCGAGCACGGCGGCTCCATGGACCCGGAGCGCTCCACCCTCTCCGAACAGGCCACCCAGTTCCCCTACGCCTACCAGTTCGACGCGTCGCTGCTCGCCGACTTCCTCACCGAGTACGCCACCACGCGCGGTGCCCGGCACATCGAGGACGACGTGGTGGAGGTCGTCCGCGACGAGCGCGGCTGGATCAGCCATCTCAAGACCCGCGAACACGGCGAGCTGGCCGGCGACCTGTTCGTCGACTGCACCGGCTTCGCCGGCCTGCTGCTCAACAAGACGCTGGGCGAACCGTTCGTCTCGTACCAGAACACCCTGCCCAACGACAGCGCGGTGGCGCTGCGCGTCCCGCACGACGCCGAGCGCACCCGGCTGCGCCCGTGCACCACCGCCACCGCGCAGGAGGCCGGCTGGATCTGGACGATCCCGCTCTTCGAGCGCATCGGCACCGGCTACGTCTACGCCAGCGACTACACCACCCCCGAAGAGGCCGAGCGCACCCTGCGCGAATTCGTCGGCCCGCAGGCCGCGGACGTCGAGGCCAATCACATCCGCATGCGGATCGGCCGCAGCCGGCACTCCTGGGTCAACAACTGCGTGGCCATCGGCCTTTCCAGCGGATTCGTCGAGCCGCTGGAATCGACCGGCATCTTCTTCATCCAGCAGGGCATCGAGGAACTCGTCAAGCATTTCCCGGACGCGAAGTGGGACCCGAAGCTCCGCGATTCCTACAACCGCGTCGTGGCCAACACCATGGACGGCGTACGGGAATTCCTGGTGCTGCACTACCGCACCGCGGCCCGCAACGACAACGCCTATTGGCGGGACGCCAAGACCCGCGAACTCCCCGACGGGCTGGCCGCCCGCCTGGAGGCGTGGCAGTCCAAGCTGCCCACCGAGGAGACGGTCTTCCCGCACTACCACGGGTTCGAGCCCTACTCCTACCACGCGATGCTGCTCGGCCTCGGCGGCCTCGACGTCAAGCCCGCGCCCGTCCTCGCGCACATGGACGACTCGCGCGCCGCGCAGGAGATCCAGCGGCTCAAGGACCAGGCCCGCGACATCGCCAAGCGGCTGCCCAGCCAGTACGAGTACCTCGCCCAGATGCACTGACCGTCGGGCCCCACCCCCCAGCAGGACGAAGGAGAGACCGTGGACGCACTGACCCTCGCCCCACCGGCGCTGGTTCTGGGGGCGATCGTCCCCACCGCGCTGCTGGGCCGCTGGGCGGCCCGTCGCCTCGGCCAGCCCGAGGTGGTCGGCGAGATCTCGGTCTGCCTGCTGCTGGGGGTGCTGCTGGTCACCCGGTTCGGCTGGGGCGGTGCGCACTCCCCGGGCAAGGACGTGCTGGCGGAGCTGGGCCACCTCGGGCTGGCGCTGTTCCTGGTGGGAGCCGCGCACGAGATCCGCGGCGGTGCGTCCCGGCTCAGCGGCCGGGCGGTCGCCTGGCTGACGGTCGGCTCCGCGCTGCTGCCGATGGCCGCCGGCGCACTGCTGGCCGCATGGGTCCTGCGCTACGGCGGACCCCGGTTGCGCGGCGGGGCCGACACCCCGGCGCTGGTGCTGCTGTTGATCGTCTCGCTGGCCGTCACCGCCGTCCCGGTACTGGCCGGCATCCTCAAGGACCGGCGGATGCAGCACACCGAGACCGGGCGACTGGCGATGGCCAGCGCGGTCACCATCGACGCGGTCACCTGGGTGCTGCTCGCGCTGTCCGTGGCGCTGGCCACCGGCGACGGCGGCGTCGATCGGGCCGGTGCCGTCCTCGCCTGCGGCGCGCTCGGCGCCTACGCGGTGCGCCGGCTGGCCGCCGCCGCCCCGGTGCGGACCGCGGCCGCCGCCCACCCCGCGGCGGTACTGGTCCTGGTCGCCGCGGCGGCCTTCGGCGCGGCCACCGCCACCGGCCAACTCGGCCTGACCGAGGTCTTCGGCGCGGCGCTGATGGGCCTGGCGCTGCCCGCCGACGGCGAGCGCGGCCCGTTCACCCGGGCCGCCGACACCCTCGGCAGAGCCGGCCGGGTGGCCCTGCCGCTCCTCTTCACGATCACCGGCACCTCGCTCGCCGTCGGCCCGGACGCGGTGTTCTCCTGGCCGGCGGTGGCGCTGGGCACGGGGCTGGCCATCGCCGGGAAGCTGATCGGCAGCTATCTGGGCGCGCGGGCCGGCGCCCGGTCGCACCGCGAAGGGCTGCGCCTGGCCGCCCTGATGAACACCCGCGGCCTGACCGAGATCGTCGTCCTGCAGACCGGCTACAGCGCGGGCATCCTCACCTCCGGCCTCTATCTGGCGCTGATCATCATGGCGCTGATCACCACCGCACTCAGCGGCCCGCTCCTGTGGGTCGCCGACCGCCGCACCCGCCCCGTCCCCGTGGGCGCGGAGCCCACCCTTCTACCAGCCGAGCGGTGAGTACCTTGGACCTCGCAACGACACCTGCCGACGAGACCGCGACCGTCCGCGAAGCGACCGGCCCGGACCGGTTCCGGGCACTGATGTCCGGCTTCCCCAGCGGCGTCGCGATCGTCACCGCCGTGGACGAAGACCACCGCCCCTGGGGCATGACCTGCTCGGCGCTGTGCAGCGTCACGGTCGACCCGCCGACGCTGCTGGTCGGGATGCGGAGCCAGAGCCCCACCCTGGCGGCGGCCCTGCACACCGGCACCTTCGCGGTCAACCTGCTGCACGCCAAGGGCCGGGAGACCGCCGAACTGTTCGCCTCCGGCGACCCGGACCGCTTCGCCGTCACCGCCTGGGACACGCCCGCCGGCGGCGCCGGCCCCCATCTGACCGAGGCCGCCCGGGCGGTCGCCGACTGCCGGATCACCGAGACCGTACGGGTCGGCGGCCAGCGCATGGTCTTCGGCGAGGTCTACGGGATCCGTGAACTGGCCGACACCGAGCCCCTGTTGTACGGCCTGCGGTCCTACCGCGCCTGGCCGTCCCCGGCCTGAGCCCCGCCGCACCGCCCGTCCACCCCACACCCACGTGAACTGGAGCATCATGAGCGAGTCCGCGCCCCGTGCCCACCGCCGTGCCCGTACCGCCCGGCCCCGGCGCTACCTGATGTGCCGCCCCACCCACTTCGAGGTCAGCTACTCCATCAACCCCTGGATGGACCCCGCCAAGCCCGTCGACGCCGAACTGGCCGTCGCCCAGTGGGAGCGACTGCGCGCCCTGTACGGCGACCTCGGCCACCAGGTGGAGCTGATAGACCCGATCCCGGGCCTGCCGGACATGGTCTACGCCGCCAACGGCGCCACCGTCATCGACGGCAAGGTCCTCGGCGCCCGCTTCCGCAACGCCCAGCGCACCGCCGAGGGCCCCGCCTACCTGGACTGGTTCCGCGCCGCCGGCCTCCCGACGCTGCACGACCCGCAGCACATCAACGAGGGCGAGGGCGACTTCCTGGTCACCGGCAGCTGGATCCTGGCCGGCCGCGGCTTCCGCAGCGCCCCCGAAGGACACGCCGAGGCCCAGGAGTTCTTCGGCCGTCCGGTCATCGGCCTGGAGCTGACCGACCCCCGCTACTACCACCTCGACACCGCGCTGGCCGTCCTCGACCACGACGAGGTCATGTACAACCCCGAGGCGTTCTCGCCCGGCAGCCTCGCCGTGCTGCGGCGCCTGTTCCCCGACGCGGTCCTCGCCGACCCCGCCGACGCCGCCGTCTTCGGCCTCAACGCGGTCAGCGACGGCCGCCACGTGGTGCTGCCCGAAGCGGCCACCGGGCTCGCCGCGCAGCTTCGCGCGCGCGGCTTCGAACCCCTCGGCGTCGACCTGTCCGAACTGCTCAAGGGCGGCGGCAGCGTCAAGTGCTGCACCCTCGAACTGCGCCCGGCGGCCGGCCCGGACACCACCGCAAGACCGCACGAAAGAGCCTGACGGCTCGCCACCCACGGCGAACGGTGCCGCGCGGCAACCGCTCCGCGGCGCGGCGCCCCGCCCTTCCGCATGTCCTACGGGAGGCCCTCATGGAGGACAGCACCGTCCACGCACGGCACACCGCACCACTCCTGCCGCACACCGGCGTGCAGCGCCCCAGCCGCATGCCGACCGGCAAGTACCGCCCCTACCGGCCCCTCGGACTCCCCGACCGCACCTGGCCGGACCGGGTGGCCCACCAAGCTCCCCTGTGGTGCAGCGTCGATCTGCGCGACGGCAACCAGGCGCTGATCGAACCGATGAACGTCGAGCGCAAACGCCGGATGTTCGACCTCCTGGTGTCCATGGGCTTCAAGGAGATCGAGGTCGGCTACCCGACGGCCTCCAGGGACGACCACGCCTTCGTCCGCCACCTCATCGAGGACGACGCCATCCCCGAGGACGTCGTCATCCAGGTGATGTCCCCCATCCGCGAGGACTTCATCGAGCGCACGGTCCGCTGCCTGCGCGGCACCCGGCGCGCCTGCCTGCAGGTCTTCAACCCCACCTCCGAGGCGCAGCGGCGGCTGGTGCTGCGCGCCGACCGGGGGGCCACCCTCGCCCTCGCCCTCGACGGCGCCCGCCAGGCCCTGCGCCTGCAGGACTCCCTCCCCGGCACCGAGCTCCACCTCCAGTACGCCCCCGAGTCCTACACCCAGACCGAGCCCGACTACGCGCTGGAGATCTGCAACGCCGTACTGGACCTCTGGGCACCCCGCGCCGACCACACCCTGCGCATCAACCTCCCCGCCACCGTCGAGGTCTTCCCGCCCCAGGAGTTCGCCGACCGGATCGAGTACGTCAGCCGGCACCTCGCCCACCGCGACCGCACCCTGCTGTCCGTGCACCCGCACAACGACCGCGGCAGCGGCGTCGCGGCCGCCGAGATGGCCGTGCTGGCCGGCGCGCAGCGCGTCGAGGGCACCCTCTTCGGCAACGGGGAACGCACCGGCAACGTCTGCCTGATCACCCTCGCCATGAACCTCTTCTCGCAGGGCGTCGACCCGATGCTGGACCTCGGCGCCATCGACCGCATCCGGCGCGTCGTCGAGGACTGCAACCAGATGCCGGTACCGGCCCGACACCCCTGGGCGGGCGACTTCGTCTACACCTCGTTCGCCGGCACCCACCAGGACGCCATCAGCAAGGGCCTGCTCGCCCGGCAGAAGGCCGGCGACCGCGGCGTGTGGGACGTGCCCTACCTCCCCGTCGACCCCCGCGACATCGGACGCGACTACCAGGCCCTGATCCGGATCAACACCCAGTCCGGCAAGGGCGGCATCGCCCACCTCCTGCGCAGCGAGTACGGCCTCGAACTGCCCCGGCGCCTGCAGATCGACTTCGCCGCGGTGATGCAGCAGCGCTGCGAACGCACCGGGGGCGAGGCATCCGCCCCGCAGCTGTGGCTGACCTTCGAGGAGACCTACGCCCTGCCGCGCGCCGCGGACGCCCCCGCGCACCCGCCGGTCCCCCCGATCGGGGAACCGACCGGCGCCGCCGCCGACCGCTGGCGCGCCCCCGCACAGGACCTGCTCGGCGCGCTGGGCGCGACCGGCCAGGTCCGCCACCTACAGGTCGACCGGGTCTCCGGCCGCCTCAACGGCATCGTCGCCTACCTGGAGGTCGTGGTGGGCGACCGCGCCTTCTGGGCCGTCGGCCGGCACCCCGAGGAGAGCGAGGCGGTGCGCCGCGCGGTACGCTCCGCGGCCCGGCGCGCCGCCCTGCCGCGCACCCCGGTGGCGCCGTGATGCCATCGAGAACACCGAGAACACCGAGCACACCGACCGTGCTCGACCGGATCGTGACCGGCGTGCGGGAGGACCTCGCCGTCCGCCGACGCGCCGTGCCCGAGGCCGCGTTGCGGGACCGGGTGGCCGAACTGCCGCCGGCCCGCGACGCGGTGGCGGCGCTGCGCCGCCCCGCCGGCGTCCAGGTCGTCGCGGAGGTGAAGCGGGCCAGCCCCTCCAAGGGAGCGCTGGCCCCGATCGCCGACCCCGCCGCACTGGCCAGGGCGTACGAGGACGCGGGTGCCGCGGCCGTCAGCGTGCTCACCGAGGAGCGCCGCTTCCGCGGCTCGCTCGACGACCTCGACGCGGTCCGGGCCCGGGTCGGACTCCCCGTGCTGCGCAAGGACTTCATCGTCACGCGCTACCAGCTGTGGGAGGCGCGGGCGCACGGCGCCGACCTGGCACTGCTGATCGTGGCCGCGCTGCCGCAGCCGGAGCTGGTCGCACTGATGGCGACCGCCGCCGAACTGGGCCTGACCGCCCTGGTGGAGGTGCACGACGAGGCGGAGACCGAACGGGCGCTGGCCGCCGGGGCGAGGGTCGTCGGGGTCAACGCCCGGGACCTGCGGACCCTGGAGATCGACCGGTCCGTCTTCGGACGGCTGGCGGCACTGCTCCCCGAGGACGTGGTCCGGATCGCCGAGTCGGGGATCCGGGGCCCGGCGGACGTCGCCGCGGTGGCGGCCCACGGCGCGGACGCCGTACTGGTGGGGGAGGCCCTGGTCACCGGTGCCGACGGCCCGCGGCGGACGCTGGCCGCGCTGCGCGCCGCGGGACGGCGCTGACGCGGCACGGTGCGGTGGCCCCCGGTGCGGCGCCGGGGGCCACCGCCCTACCGCCCGCCCCCGGCCGCCAACTTGGCGGACACCCGCACCCAGCGCTGGAGCACCTCCGCCGCCGCCCCCGAGTCGATCGCCCGCGCGGCCCGCGCCATCCCGGCCGCCAGGCGCACCGCGAGCGGCTCGTCCGTCGGCGCGAGCGCCGCCAGTCCCGCGGCGGTGTTCAGCAGCACGGCGTCGCGCACCGGCCCCCGGGCACCCGCCACGAGGTCCCGCACCACCTCGGCGTTGCGCGCGGCATCGCCGCCCCGCAGCGCCTCCGGCGGGGCGTGACCGACGCCGACCTCCCGCGGATCGAACACCTCCTCGCGCACCGCCCCGTCCCGCACCGACCAGACCGTGGAGGTCGTGGTGACCGTCAGCTCGTCGAGCCCGTCGTCACCGCGGAAGACCAGCGCGGACGCGCCGCGTCGGGCCAGCACCCCGGCCAGCAGCGGCGCCAGCCGGGTGTCCGCGACGCCCACCGCCTGCGCCGTGGGGCGCGCCGGATTGGTCAGCGGGCCCAGCGCGTTGAAGACCGTCGGGATGCCCAACTCCCGCCGTGGAGCGGCCGCGTGCCGCATCGAGGGATGGAACATCGGCGCGAAGGCGAAGGTGATGCCGACCTCCGTGGCCAGCGCCGCGACGTCCGCCGCGGGCAGGTCCAGCGCCACCCCCAGCCGCTCCAGCACATCGGCCGACCCGGAGGCGGACGACGCCGAGCGGTTGCCGTGCTTGACCACCCGCGCGCCGGCGCCCGCCGCGACGATCGCCGACATCGTGGAGATGTTGACACTGTGCGACCGGTCGCCGCCGGTGCCGACGATGTCCAGCGTCGGCCCGGGCACCGCCAGCGGCACCGCGTGCGCGTACATGGCCCGGACGAACCCCTCGACCTCGTCGACGGTCTCGCCCTTGGCCCGCAGCGCCACCACGAGCCCCGCCAGCTGCGCGGGGGTCGCCCCGCCCCGCATCACCCGGTCCATCGCCCGGGCGGTGTCCTCGGCGGTGAGGTCCTCGCCTGCCAGCAGCGCCGTCAGGAGCGCGGCCCAGGACACCTCCCGGTCCGCCGCGTGTCGAGCCGTCGCATGCCGATCCGTATCGGTCACCGGTGGCCCCCTTTCCTCACGGCAATTCTGGGGTCCGCGGTAAACCGGCCGACAGACCAATTCACCGCAGCAATTCCGGTCCACTTTCCGCCCATCGCCGGGGAGAAGAAGGGGAAGAAGAAATGTCCTGGCACGCCCTCATCGACGTGTCCCGAAACTCCGCATTACCACTCACCGCGCAGATCGAATCCACCCTGCGCCGCGACATCGCCGCCGGAGTGCTGCACCCCGGCACCCCGCTGCCCTCCAGCCGCCAACTCGCCGAGGACCTCGGCGTCTCGCGCAGCGTGGTGGTCGAGGCGTACGGCCGACTGATCGCCGAGGGCTACCTGGAGGCCGTCCGCGGCTCGGGCACCCGCGTCGCCCCGCACACGGCGCCGCCCGCGCCGCCGACCCGGCCCACGCTGCTGGACGACGGACTGGTCCCACCGGCCCGTTGGGACCTGCGCACCGGCACCGCCGGCCCGACCGGTTTCCCGCACCGCGAATGGCTCGCCGCCTACCAGCGCGCCCTGGGCGGCGCCGGCCCGCAGGACCTGGACTATCCGCCGCTGTCCGGCGTCGGCGCGCTGCGCGAGGAGCTCGCCCAGTACCTCGGGCGGGCCCGCGGGGTGCTCACCACCCCCGGCCAGGTGATGGTGACGTCCGGCTTCGCCCAGGCGCTCGGCCTGCTGTGCTCCGTCCTGTCCGACCAGGGCGTCGACCGCATCGCCATGGAGGACCCCTGCCACCACCGGCAGCGGCAGTTCCTCCAGGAGGTGGGGCAGCGGCCGGTACCGGTCCCGGTGGACGGCGAGGGCATCGACGTCGACGCGCTGGCCCGCACCGGCGCACGGGCCGTCCTGGTCACCCCCGCCCACCAGTTCCCCACCGGCGCCACCCTCACCACCGCCCGCCGGGAGGCCCTGATCCGCTGGGCCCGGGACGTCGACGCCTGGGTGATCGAGGACGACTACGACGGCGACCTGTGGCTGGAGCGCGGCGCCCGCCCGCCCGCGCTCCAACGGCTCGCCCCCGAACGCGTCGTCTACGGCGGCACCGCCAGCAAATCCCTCGCCCCCGGCCTGCGCTTCGGCTGGCTGGCGGCCCCCGCCCGGCTGCTGGCCCCCCTGGAGCGGATGCGCTCCCACCACGACCTGGGCTCCGACGTCTTCACCCAGCTCGCCTTCGCCGAGTTCCTGCGCTCGGGCCACTTCGACCGGCATCTGCGCCGCCGCCGCGCCGGCTACCGCATCCGCCGGGAGACCCTGGTCCAGGCCGTGCTCCGCCATCTGCCCGGCGCCCGGATCGAGGGCGCGGCGGCCGGACTGCACACCTATGTGCGGTTGCCGCCCCGCACCGACGAGGCCGCCCTCGTCGAGCGGGCGCTGCGCCGCTCGGTGCTGGTGCGCGGCGGACGCCTCCACCACGCCCGCCCCGAACGGGCCGCGCCCGCCCTGGTGTTGGGCTACGCGACGGTGCCCGGCACCGGCATCGCGGAGGCGGTGCGGGCACTGGGGGCGGCATACCGGACGGGGGACGGCCCGAGCCCCGCACCGGCACCGGCACCGGCACCGGCGAGGAAGTTCCCGAACAGCTGCATCCCGCCCTCCGTCATGATGCTCTCGGGATGAAACTGCACGCCCTCCACGGCCAGTTCGCGGTGGCGCAGCCCCATCACATAGCCGTCGTCCTCGGACGTCGCGGTCTCCACCAGCGCGTCCGGCAGCGGCCGGGAGACGATCAGCGAGTGATAGCGGGTGGCCACCGTGCCCGACCCCAACCCCGCGAACACCCCGGCCCCGTCGTGCCGCACGGAACTGGTGCGCCCGTGCAGCAGATGCTCGGCCACCGTCACCCGCCCGCCGAAGGCCAGCGCGATCGCCTGGTGCCCCAGACACACCCCCAGCACCGGCACCGTCCCCGCGAAACGCCGGACCAGCTCCACGTGCCCGGAGTCGGCCGGATGCCCCGGACCGGGCCCCAGCACCACCGCGTCCGGCCGCCCGGCGGCCAGCTCCTCCGGGCCGCGGGTCCGCGACCGCACCACCTCGGTGTCGGCCCCCAACGCCCGCAGGTACTGGTCGATGATGTGCACGAAGCTGTCATACGCATCCACCAGCAGCACCCGCATCACACCAGCTCCTTCCCGGTCAGCGCCCAATAGGCGGCGCCCATCTTCGCCAGGGTCTCCTGCCACTCCGCCTCGGGCGTCGACTCGGCCACGATGCCCGCCGAACTCTGCGTGGAGTAGGTGCCGGTGCGCCCGTCGTGCACCACGGTGCGGATGCACAGCGCCAGCTCGCTCCAGCCCCGCACGTCGATCAGCCCGACCGCGCCCGCGTACATCCCGCGCGGCTCCCGCTCCAGCCCGTCGATGATCTCCATCGCGCGCAGCTTCGGCGCGCCGGTCATCGTCCCCGCGGGGAAGGTCGCGCACAGCGACCGCCAGACGTCGGCATCCGGCTCCAGGTCCCCGGTGACCGTCGAGACCATGTGGAAGACGTGCGAGTACGCCTCGACGACCATCAGGTCGTCCACCGCCAGCGAGCCCGGCCGGCACACCCGCCCGATGTCGTTGCGGCACAGATCGACCAGCATCACGTGCTCGGCCTGCTCCTTGGTGCTGGCCAGCATCTCCTTCACCCGCAGCTGGTTCTCCTCCTCCGAGGCCACCAGCCGCGTCGTGCCGGCGATCGGCCGCATCGCGATCGTGCCGCCCTCGGTACGGAAGAACAGCTCCGGACTGGCCCCGATCAGGGTGTCCCCGGCGCGCGGTGCCAGGTACATGTACGGCGAGGGATTGCGGTGCCGCAGCCGCCGGTACACCTCGACGGGCGTCAGGTCCGTGGCGACGTCCACCCGGTGACCGATCTGGATCTGGTAGATGTCCCCGACCTGGATGTGCTCCAGGCACCGCCGCGCCCAGCCGAGGAACGTCCCCCGGTCCACGCTGTCGCGCACGGAACGCGGCGCGGGCGCCTCGGGGCAGTCGGTGAGGTCCTCCGCCGGGCCCGCCAGGAGCGCCGCGACGTCCGGCACCGCCGCGTCCGGGAACGCCGCGGACCGGGCGCTGAGCAGCCGCACCCGGCCCTCCCGCCGGTCGTACCAGACGGTCTCCCGGTAGAGCGTGAACGTCATGTCGGGCCCGCCGACCGCACCGCCGCGCTCCGGCAACGCGTCCATGTGCCAGGCCGCCTCGTACCCCAGGGCGGCCAGGAACCCGAACGCGTAGGAGTCGTCCGGCAGTTCGCCGGGGCCCTCGCCCGACACCGCGAACAGCGCCTGCGCCCGGCGCAGCAACTCCCACACCTGCTCGGGACGCCGGAACCTCCCCTCTACCATCCCCGCCGCCCGGGCCGCCGCGGCGAGGTGCGCGCGCAGCGGCGCCGCGCCCTCGATCTCCACCCGCCCGGCGAACACCCGCACCTCGGCCAGCCGGCCGTGCCCGACCACCGCCCAGCGGCGGCCCCGCTCCGGCCCCGAAAGGCTCTCGAAGAGAAACACCTCGCCGCGACCCGATTCCCGTTCCAGGGCCGCATAAAGCCGCAACGGATCGTGCGGCGCCATTTCCCGCACCGACACCCGCACGCCAATTGGCGGGGCGGCGGCTCCACTTCTGCATTCCATTCCGCAAGCCAAGCATTTCGCCGCGGACGGCGACCAGACCAATTGGGCGATGCCGCAGCAGTCCACTCCGAGGGCGCTTGACCGCGTTCCACGCGACGGGTTGGAATCCCTTCGGCAGTGGCGCCCACCGCAGCGAATCCAGGCGCATTCCGTCGGTTCCCACCCCTAGCGAAGGCCCGCGATGACGACGCACCACACGCCCCCACCCGGCACCCCCGACGCCTGGCGCGGCCGCCCGGCCGCCCAGCAACCCCACTGGCCCGACCAGGAGTTGCTGCGCGAGGTCACCGACGGGCTCTCCCGCGCCCCCGCACTGGTCTTCCCGGAGGAGTGCGACCGACTGCGCGCACGGATGGCCGCGGTCGCCCGCGGCGAGGCGTTCCTGCTCCAGGGCGGTGACTGCGCCGAGACCTTCGCGGCGGTCACCGCCGACGCCATCAACCGCAAACTGCGCACCCTCCTCCAGATGGCCGTGGTGCTGACCTACGGGGCCGCCGTCCCCGTCGTCAAGGTCGGCCGGATCGCCGGCCAGTACGCCAAACCCCGCTCCCGGCCGACCGAGACCCAGGGCGACGTCACCCTCCCCGCCTACCGCGGCGACGCCGTCAACGGCCTGGCCTTCACGGCCGCCGACCGCCGCCCCGACCCCCGCCGGCTGCGCCGGATGTACGAGGCGTCGGCCGCCACCCTCAACCTCGTCCGCGCCTTCGCCACCGGCGGTTATGCCGACCTCCACCAGGCCCACACCTGGAACCGCGGCTTCGTCTCCGACTCGCCCGCCGGCCGCCGCTACGAGGAGCTGACCGACGCGATCGAACGCTCGCTGCGCTTCATGGCGGCCTGCGGCGTCGCACCCCGGGAACTACGGGCCGTCGAGTTCTTCGCCGGCCACGAGGGCCTGCTGCTCGACTACGAGGCCGCACTGACCCGCACGGACCCCCGCACCGGCCTCCCGTACGCCGGCAGCGGCCACCTCCTGTGGATCGGCGAGCGCACCCGCGACCTGGACGGCGCCCACGTCGCGTACTTCTCCCGCATCCGCAACCCCATCGCCGTCAAGCTCGGCCCGAACGCCACGGCCGACCAGGCCCTGGCCTACAGCGAGAAGCTCAACCCCACCGCCGAACCGGGCCGGTTGACCTTCGTCGTCCGGATGGGCGCCGCCGCGGTCCGCGACCGGCTGCCCACCCTCGTGGAGAAGGTCACCGCGCAGGCCGCACCCGTCGCCTGGGTCTGCGACCCCATGCACGGCAACACCTTCGAGGCCCCCAGCGGCCACAAGACCCGCCGCTTCGACGACATCCTCAGCGAGGTCGAGGGCTTCTTCGCGGTGCACCGCGCCCTGGGCACCCACGCCGGCGGCCTCCACGTCGAACTCACCGGCGACGACGTCACCGAGTGCATCGGCGGCGGCGACGAGGTCCTGGTCGCCGACCTCCCCCGCCGCTACGAAACAGCCTGCGACCCCCGGCTCAACCACCGCCAGTCCCTCGAACTGGCCTTCCTGGTGGCCCAGATGCTCCGCGACTGACCCCCGCGCGCCGGGCCGCGCGGTCACCACCCGGCGACCGTGTAGAGCGCGAACCCGGTGGCGAGCAGCGCGGCGGCGGCCCGCCGCCCCCTGGTCGCCCCGGTCCAGGGGGCCTCGAAGCGCCGCGCGTACCACCCGATCAGGAGCAGCGCCGCCGCGAAGACGGGCAACCACGCCAGCCGGGCCACGATCCACGGCAGGCCGTCGGGCGCCGTGGTCAGCCCCGGCACCGCGCCGAAGAAGGAGCCCGGCACGGCCGCGGCGAGCATCGCCGTCTGGTGCCAGCAGAAGACCGTCATCGCCGAGAGGTTGATCAGGACGACCGGCGCCCACAGGGCCGGGCGGCGCAGCAGCCGGCCGAGGCGGTCGCGCAGCAGCACGGCGGCACCGGACTGGGCGGCGGCCAGCGCCAGGACGAGGAGGGACGGCGGATGGGAGTTGGTGCGGTCCCGGCCGGGGACGCCGACCATGCTCGCGGGGTAGTGGAAGACGAGCAGCAGCAGCGCGAACAGCGCGGCGCCACCGGCCAGCAGCACCCACCCGGCCCGCTTCCCCAGCCGCTTCTCGCCCCAGCTCACGCCGAGTTGATAGGCGAACAGCCACCCGGGGAGGAGGTTGAGCAGACCCAGCCAACCGGGCATCGCCGCCGCGGACGGCCCGTAGCGCAGCAGATCGACCACGGCGACGCAGCCGAGCAGCGGCGCCGCCGCCCAGCCGCCCAGCCGCCGCGCGGCCCGCGCGCAGAACGGGGTCAGCGCCGTCACTCCCGCATAGACGCCGACGAACCACAGCGGCTGGACGACCAGCGTCGCCCCGGTGCGCAGCGTGGCGGCCGGCACCCCCAGCACGGACAGCAGCGGCAGCAAGGCGGCCCAAACCGCCGTCACCCCGACCACCGGACGGCCCAGGCGGGCCAGCCGCCCGCGCAGCCACCGGGCCGTGGACGTGCCGCGCGCGGCGGCCCGCCGGTACGAGAGCACCGACGCGTGGCCGCCGACCAGGAAGAAGACCCCGAGCATCTGCAGCACCCAGCTCAGCGGCGCGAGGAAACCGAGGGCGGTCAGCGGGCTGGCGTTGTGCAGGGCCCCGTCCGCGTCGCGGGTGAAGCCGCCGAGCAGCCAGTGGCCGGTCGGTACGGACAGCAGGGCGAGGGCCCGCAGACCGTCCAGGGCGCGGTCCCGGCCGACCGGCGTGCGGGCGTCCACCGCCGCGACCGCACGGCGCACCGGGGCCAGGAGATCAACCGAGGTCATGGCGGCACTCCTGCCGGTCGGCGGCGCAGCGGACGGCGTGGTACGCGCCGAGGGTGATGTCGGCGAAGTTGGCCAGGGAATCGGTGCCGGGGGCGAAATAGCCGGTGTGGCCCCGGGCGCGGTCGGCGGAGACGCGGCGCGCACCGTAGGCGGGATCGGTGGGGTCCGTGCCGTGGCCCAGACCCAGCAGGCGGGTGTGCGGGGCGTCGCCGATCCAGTCGGTGGCGTCCCGGGCCGCCCAGACGCGGGCGGTGCTGCGCAGACCGGCGGCGGTGTCCGCGCGGGTGCCGGGGCTGCCGAGGAAGACCAGGTCGGCGACGGCGCCCGGGGCCGTGTCCGGTGCCGCCACCCCGCACACGACTGAGCCGTAGCTGTGGCAGAACACGCTGGGCGCCGGCCGGCCGAGGGCCCGCAGACCGGCCAGGAGGCGGTTCAGCCGGGGCGCGCCGGCCTCGGCCAGGCGGCCGGTGGCGGCATCCGGGCCCAGGCCGACCGGGGTCGTGTACCCCGCCCAGGCGATCACCGCGGTCGGCGTGCCAGGGGTGTTTTCGGCCATCTTGGCGCGCAACGCCCGCGCCATACCGGACGGCGTGCCGTACGGATCCTCGGCCCGCTCGAACGACCCGAGATCGATATCGGAACCGGGCACGACGACGGCCGTCCGCCGCGCCGCCGCCAAATCACCGTAGACCTCGGCGAGTTGGCCGCGCCCGCGCGGATCGAAGGCGAGAATCCGCCGCCCGGGCCGGAGGAACGCGGCGTACCGTGCGGCACTCCGCCCGTCCCCCCGCCTTTCCGCTTTCTCCTCCTCGGCCCTTATCGCCAGGGAATTGGCCCGATAGCGCAGGGAAAGCGGAGCCCCGTCGAGATTTCCCACGACGAGCGGGTGGCGCGCCGCCAACTCCTCCCGCCGCACACCGTCCAGCCGCGCGAAGAAAGCCGCCACCTCCCGCGGTGCGGCGCCCGCCGGATCGGGCAGCGCCCGGCCCAGGGAACGGTCCGCGCGCCAGGCGGCGGCGCCCGGCGGCGGGCCCGTGACGGCCTGCTGCGCACTGCCCGCGACCCAGCCGCCGCTACCCACGACGGAGAGGAGAACCAGCCCGATCACACGTGTCAGCCGCCTCTTCCCGAGCATGTCGGTCACGTCCCCTCTCCGCCCGGACGCGCACGGCCCGGCCGCCATTCATGCTGGCCGTGGGAAGCCGGGAACACAGTGACGTCAGCAGGCCGACCACCGGGGGGCCAGCTGTACTCGGCGCCCCGGGGCTACCCCCACCCCGGGTGGGGCCACCTGGAACATTCGGCCTCGGCTTAATGCCCTGGCCGGTGCCGGGGCCCGATGAAAGCCTTCGGGAAATTCGTCCGCCGTTCGCCCACCGGCCGAACGGTCCGGAACCTGGGCCGGGGGAATCCGATGAGCATCCCGAGAACGACCGCCGAACCGTCCGGCGCCACCGCCCCGGGGAAGAGCGGCGCACCGGAAGTGCCCGCCGCACCGGCAACCGCCGCCGAACCGAGAACGCTCGCCGAGAAACTGTGGGAAAGCCATGTCGTCCACCGGGCGCCGGGCGAGCCCGATCTGCTCTACGTCGATCTGCACCTGACGCACGAGGCCACCTCCCCCCAGGCGTTCGACGGACTCCGCCTCACCGGACGCGGTGTGCGCCGCCCCGAGCTGACCCTCGCGCTGGAGGACCACAACGTCCCCACCGACACCCACGAGGTCCAGGACCCCGTCAGCCGCACCCAACTCGACACCCTGCGCGCCAACTGCGCGGCCCACGGCGTCGAGCTCTACCCGATGGGCCACCCCCGCCAGGGCATCGTCCACGTCGTCGGACCCCAACTGGGGCTGGTCCAACCGGGGATGACGGTGGTCTGCGGCGACAGCCACACCTCCACCCACGGCGCGTTCGGCGCCCTCGCCTTCGGCATCGGCACCAGCGACGTCGAGCACGTGCTGGCCACCCAGTGCCTGGCGATCGACCGCCCCCGCACCATGGCCGTCGAGTTCACCGGGACGCTGCCGCCCGAGGTCGGGGCCAAGGACCTGATCCTCGCGCTGATCGCCCGGATCGGCACCAACGGCGGCCGCGGCCACATGATCGAATACCGGGGCGAGATCGTCCGCGGGCTGTCCATGGAGGCTCGGATGACGCTGTGCAACATGACCATCGAGGCCGGCGCCCGCGCGGGCCTGATCGCCCCCGACCGGACCACCTTCGCCTACCTGGCCGGGCGCCCCCACGCCCCCGAGGGCGCCCGGTGGGACGCCGCGCTGGCCCATTGGCGCACCCTGCACACCGACCCCGGCGCCACCTTCGACCGCACGGTCACCGTGGACGTCTCCGCCCTCACCCCGCTCGTCACCTGGGGCACCAACCCCGGCCAGGTCGCCCCGGTGGCGGGCGTCGTCCCGGACCCCGAGGAACTGGCCGACCCCCAGGCCCGTCAGGCCGCCCACCGCGCCCTGGACTACATGGACCTCACCCCCGGCACCGCCCTGCGCGAACTGGCCATCGACGTGGTCTTCCTCGGCTCCTGCACCAACGGCCGGATCGAGGACCTGCGGGCCGCCGCCGGCGTGCTGCGGGGCCGCCGGGTCGCCGACGGCACCCGGCTGATCGTGGTCCCGGGTTCCGCGCAGGTGCGCGCCCAGGCCGAGCGGGAGGGCCTGGACGAGGTGATCACCGCCGCCGGCGGCGAATGGCGGCTGCCCGGCTGCTCGATGTGCCTGGGTATGAACGCCGACCGGCTGCGCGGCGCCCAGCGCTGCGCCTCCACCTCGAACCGCAACTACGAGGGCCGCCAGGGCGGGCAGGCCCGCACCCACCTCGTCTCGCCGTCCGTGGCCGCCGCGACCGCCGTGGTCGGCCGTCTCGCCGCACCGGCCGACCTGGTCCCGTAGCGCCCCAAGGCCCGGCCCCCGTAGGACGAAAGGAACGGAGTCCCGTTGACCGCCTCGCCCCCCTCTTCGCATCCGATGCCGGACCGGACGCCGGAGCCGTCCCCGGAGAACCGCCCGCCAACCGGCCCGACGCCGTTTCAGGTCTACACCGCGCGGGCGGTCGCCCTGCGCCGGGACAATATCGACACCGATCAGATCGTGCCCGCCGAATTCTGCAAGAGGGTAACGAAAACCGGTTATGCGGACGCGCTGTTCGCCCGTTGGCGAAAGGAACCCGACTTCATTGTGGACCGCCCCGTGCACCGGGGCGCCGGAGTGCTGCTGGCGGGCCGCAACTTCGGAATCGGCAGCTCCCGGGAGCACGCCGTATGGGCGCTGAAAGACGGCGGGTTCAGGGTCGTCATCGCCACCGGTTTCGGTGACATCTTCCAGCGCAATGCGATGAACAACGGATTGCTGCCGGTGGACCAACCGCTGTCGGTCGTGGAACTCCTGATGGCCGAGGTGGAGCGGGACCCGGAGCGGGAAATCACCGTCGACCTGGTGAATTGCCGGCTGACGACGGGAAGTTCCGAGGGGGCGGACGGCTGGGACTTCACCGTGAACGAACGGGCCAGGCAACTCCTCCTCAAGGGCCAGGATGCCATTTCGGCCACCCTGCAGCGCGACGCCTCCATCGCGCGGTATGAGGCGGGCCGCCCCGACTGGCTGCCCACGTTGCGCCCGACTGACTGACGCCACTGGCAAGGTGCAGTCAGCTGAACCCTCATGGTTGTGCCAACTGCCGGATACCCCAAGGCCACGCGGGTTTCTGAGAGTTGTCGAATGCCAACCGGTTTGGCTCGTGATAGCGTCGAATGGACTTGCGAGTTGGACGGTGGTGGAGCGGCTAGTCGCCGGTGAAACCAAGACCGCGTCGACGATGCGCACGGATCCTGCGGGGGAGTATGCGTCGCATATACTTTACGTCAGAAAGCTTGTCAAGGACCAGAGTTTCACCCGAGGTCAGCCAGTTACGGGAGGCCCTCTTCGCGCTGGAAATGCTCAGCGTGGGCGGGGGTGGTCCCGTTTTCAAGCCATGGCGCAAGCGGATAGGAAGTACGGCGAATATCCGCGCATTGGTGAAACTTGCACAGGTCATACGGCCGTTACCGGATATGGACCAGGTCCTGCGGCGCGACGGCAACGAGTCGCAGACCGGCGCCGACCACGCCGACCGACCCGTTCGGCCACAAGTCGTCCGCGATCTGCAGGAGTTCCACGCCCATGCGGTCGCGCCCTACTGGGCCGCGATCGCCAGGGCACTGCACGCCGACCGCACCGCCCGTGGCCAGATCATGCTCAGCGACGGCGTCGGCAAACTGCTCGGCACCCTCCACCCGGCCATTCGCTGGACGCCGCCGGTCCTGGAGATACCGGGCACCGGCGACGACGTGAAGCTGGAGGCGGACGGGCTGGTCCTGGCCCCCTCCCTCTTCCTGGCCGGCCGCCCGCCCACGCTCCTGGGCGACGGCGACGACGCCTGCCAGGTGACCCTGGTCTACCCCACTCCCGCGCACAGCGACTGGGCGGAGACCCTCTGGGAACCCAAGGAGTGCGCCGACCACGCCCTGCACGCCCTGGTGGGCCGCACCCGGGCGGCCGTCCTCGAAAGCCTGACCCGCAGCCGTACGACCACCGAGGTCGGCGAGAGCGTCGGAATCTCCTCCGCCGCGGCCAGCCAGCACACTTCGGTCCTGCGCGCGGCCGGCCTGATCACCACCGTGCGCACCTTCAACAAGGTCCAGCACACCCTCACCCCCCTCGGCGGCGCACTCCTCCACGGGGACCTGAGCGGCCGGCCCACCGCACGACCGTCGGCCGGCTCCCCGCAACGATGAACCCTCCGTAGGACGCACGCCCCCCTTGCGGACGGACGCGAACGGGCCCGGAGTCAGACGCCGGTTCGGACTCCGGAGCCCTCCCGACCACCTGCCCCGCCCCGCGCGGCACGCCGGCCCTCGGCACGGCGGAAGACGGCGGAGCACCGCCTCTCCCGCGAGTTATCCACAGGGGTCGCGGAGCGCCGCACGACCGCGGGATCTTCGCACCATGAATCCGCACAGCGAACCGCACGAGCCCGGCATCGACGACACCCACCCGCACGGGGCGCGGCACACCCGCGCCCCGCGCAACGACCCCGCCCCCCACACCGTCGGGACGGACCACGACCCCACCGCCACCGACGGCGATCCCGCACCCCCGTCCCCGGCCCGCCCGAGCCCACCCGCCCCCTCGACACCCCACGACCACCCGCCCACCCCCTACGACCCTCCGAGCCCCGCCCTCTCCTGCAGTGCCCACGCTCCGCCCACCGAGGCCGAGAGCCCCACCGACGCCGCCGACCCCACCGACCCGGCCGCGGGCGCGCCAGCCGAGCCCCAGGTCACCCTGCGCGGCCCGGCCGAACTCGCCGACGCCCTGCCGTACCTCCTCGGCTTCTATCCGGACGACAGCATCGTCATGGTCGCCGTGCACGGCGAGCGCGCCCGGTTCGGCGGCCGGCTCCGGCTCGGCATCCCCACCGACCCGTCGCACTGGCCCGACGTCGGCGACCAACTCGCCGACTGCCTGATCTCCGGCGCCCGCAAGCGCGCCGACCAACTCGTCGGCGTTCTCGTCTTCCTCTGCCGGGAACCGGCGCCCGGCCAGAGCGGCCAGGACGTCAAGGAGCGCCTCCGCCCCCTGGCCCAGCGGCTGCGCACCGCCTGCGGCGCCCTGGACGTGCCGGTCCTGGAAGCCCTGTGCCTCTCCAACGGCCGCTACTGGTCCTACTGTTGCCCCGACTACCGCTGCTGCCCCGCCGACGGCACCCCCCTGTTCCTGCCCGGCACGTCCGTCATGGCCGCGGCCGCCGCCTACGCCGGAATGCAGGTGCGCGGCTCGCTCAAGGAGATGGAGGCCCGGCTCGCGCCCCGCACCGGACGGCGCGGCGCCGACCAGGAAAAGGCGCTGGACGAAGCAGCCGCCGAACTCCTGCCGCGGATGCTCCGGCCGGACGGCGCCACCGCCGTCCGACGCGCCACCCTCGAACACACCGCCGCGATGATCCACCGGTTCCGTCAGGACACCCCCTCCGGCAGCAACCGCGCCCGCGACGCCTGCGACGACGCGCTGATCACCGACGCCGAGGCCGCCACCCTCATCCTGGGCCTCCAGGACCGCACCACCCGCGACCGTGCCGCGGAATGGATGGACGGTCCCGACGCCGCGGCGGCCCTCAGGCTCTGGCGCGCCCTCGCCCGCCGCTGCACCGGCGGCTACGGCGAACACGCGGCGGCGCCCCTGACCCTCGCCGGCTGGGTCTGCTGGTCCACCGCGGACGGCCCCGCCGCCCGCGTCGCCCTCAGCCGCGCCCTGACCGCCGACCCCGACTGCCTCTTCGCCCAGCTGCTGCACCGCGCCATCAACGAGGGCCTGGACCCCGAGCCGCTGCGCCGCTGCCTGCGCCGACAGCGCGAGGAGGCCGACGAGACCGACGAGACCGACGAGACCGACGAGACCGAGGTGACCGAAGCGACCGAGAAGGCCCGGACCGCCGAGACCACCGCCGACGGCACCGCCGAGCCCCCGGCGGGCCGACCGCACCGCGCACAGCGCCCGACCCCACCGCGCCCGGGGGACTCCACCCGGCACCGCGGCCCACGGGGCGGCACCGGCCCCGGCTCCCGCACGACCGGAGCGCCGGGCGACCGCCGGACCGGAAGGGACGGTGACCGAAGCCGGCGGTGACCGCGCGGGGCCGGATGCGGCCGGCGTGACCTGGGCGCCGGCCGCACCGTTCACCTGAGTGGCGTAGTCCGAAAGGACCCCCACCTCATCATGGAGCGCAGAGCGTGCCAGGGATCGTCCCCACCACCCAGCCGACCCACCGGCCCGTCGGAGACCGGCGCACCGCGCCGGCCCGGCCGCCGCAGCCCCAGCCCGTGCACGCGGCACTGGTCTGCGTGGCCCTTCCCTCGCTCGCCGTGTCGTCCCCCACGGGGCAGCTGACCGGCCGGGGCCTGGACGGCTGCTACCGCGACGGCCGACGGATCCTCTCCCGCTGCGAGGTACGCGCAGCGGGCGGCGAACCCCTCGTCGTCCAGGGGCGGTTGACCGGCGCGGACCGCGCCCGGTTCACCGGCGTGATCCGCCGAGCGGGCGAGCGCGGACCGGACCCGGAGATCCGGATGGAGCGGCTGCGGTCCGCCGACGGCACCGAGCAGATCACCTTCCACAGCAGCGCCGCCCGACCCGTCCGGCTGCCGGTCGAGATCCACCTGGGCACCGACCTGGCGGACCTGGGCGCCGTCGCCGTCGGCCTCCCCGGCCCCGAACTCCGCGCCGCCGTCCACGGATCCGGCCTCCGCTGGTCCGGGCGCGGGGCCCACGCGACGGTCACCGCCACCCCCGCACCGCAGGACGCCCTGGCCTCCGCGGGCCTGCTCCGCTGGGAACTGGAGCTGCCCCCCGGCGGCCGGCGCACCATCGAGCTCCACCCCCGCCTGGAATACGGCCCGGCCGGACAACCGGCCCCGGCCGGACGGGTCGGCCGGATCCCGGTCCCCGGCCCGCGCACCGCGCCCACCGGCCCCCGCGCCCGCAGCGAACGGCCCCCGCGCTCCTGGTCCGCCGCCCGCCTGGAGTGCGACGACCCCCGCGCCGACGCCCTCATGGCGGGCAGCCTCGACGATCTGCACGGCCTGCTGATGCGCGACCCGGCCCTGCCCACGGACGTCTTCGTCGCCGGCGGCTTCCCCTGGCGCTGCGGCCTCGCCCCCGCCGAGGCCCTGTGGACCGCCCGGATGCTGCTCCCCCTCGGCACCCGGCTCGCCGCCGCCACCCTGCGCACCCTGGCCCGCACCCAACAAGCCACCCCAGGAGGGGATTTCGGCCGAATTCCCGGCCCCCTCCGGGACTCCGGACCCCACGCCCCGCCCGGCTGCACCGGCATCGAAGCCACCCTCCTCTTCCCGGCGGTCCTGGCCGAGGCCCGCCGCTGGGGCCTGCCCGATCACGAGACCGAGCGGCTGCTGCCCGCCGCCGAACGCTGCCTTCAGTGGCTGCGCACGGCCGCCGACCCGCGCGGCGCGCACCGCGGCGGCTACCTCCCCGACCCCGCACCCGACGGCCCCTACCGCTGCGAGACCCAGGCCCACGCCCACCGCGCCGCGATCCTCGGCGCCGATCTCCTGGACGCCTGCGGATCCCCCGGCGCCCCCGCGCTCCGCGACTGGGCGGCCGAACTGCGCGCCCGCTTCCGCACGGACTTCTGGGTGGAGGACCGCACCGGCGGCCGCCCGGCCGCCCTGCTCACCGGCGACGGCCGCCCCGTCCCGCACCTCGGCGCCACCGCCGCCCATCTCCTCGACACCGGCCTGCTCGGCGGCGGAACGTTCGCCCCCGGCCTGCTGGACGCCGCCCGGACCGACCAACTGGCCCGACTGCTCCGCGCCCCTGTCATGGACTCCGGATGGGGCCTGCGCGGACTCGGCGCCAAGGAGAGCGGCTACAACCCGTTCGGCCACCGCGGCGGAGCGGTCCGCGTCCACGAAACCGCCGTCGCCGTCGCCGGACTCGCCGCGGCCGGTCACGAGGCCGCCGCCGCCACCCTGACCAGGGGCATCCTCGACGCCGCCGAGAGCTTCGGCCACCGCCTGCCAGAGATGTTCGCGGGGGAGCAGCGCACCGCCGGCGGCGTCCCCTTCCCGCACCCGGCGGCCTGCCGCCCCGCGGCCGTCGCGGCGGCCGGCGCGGTGCAGATCCTCCTCGCCCTCGCCGGACTGCGCCCCGACGTCCCGGCCGGGACGGTCGCCGTGCGCCCGCTCGGCAACCCCCCGCTCGGCGCGATGCAACTGACCGGACTGACCCTCGCCGAGCAGCCCTTCGCCGTACGGATCAGCCGGCTCGGCATGGGCATGGTCGAGGAAGCCGCGGACGGTCTGCAACTGGGCTCCTGAAGCCCGCATGACCTGTTTATCGTCAGGCGGACGACTATGATCACCGGCATGCCTCCCTACGACCCGTCGGCCTTCCCGCCCTTCGCCGTCACCGTCGACCTGGTCGTGCTCACCGTGCGCCGCCACGCCCTGTGCGCGCTGGCCGTGCGCCGCGGTGAGCCGCCGTTCCAGGGTCGCTGGGCCCTGCCCGGTGGATTCGTCCGCGCCGACGAGGACCTGGCGGAGGCGGCGGCCCGGGAACTCGTCGAGGAGACCGGCCTGCACGCCTACCCGCCGGAGGGCAGCCCGCCGCCCGCCTACGGCGCGCACCTCGAACAACTCGCCACCTACGGCGACCCCAAGCGCGACCCCCGCATGCGCGTGGTCAGCGTCGCGCACCTCGTCCTCGCCCCCGACCTGCCCGCGCCCCGGGCCGGCGGCGACGCCCACAGTGCCCGCTGGGCCCCCGTCGAATCCCTCCTGGACCAGGAGGGCAGTGCCCACACCCGCGAAGGCGACCTGACCGCCCCGCTCGCCTTCGACCACGCGCGCATCCTCGCCGACGGCGTGGAACGCGCCCGTTCGAAGATCGAATACTCCTCGCTCGCCACGGCCTTCTGCCCGCAGGAGTTCACCGTCGGCGAGCTGCGTCGCGTCTACGAGGCGGTCTGGGGCGTCGCCCTCGACCCCCGCAACTTCCACCGCAAGGTGACCGGCACCCCCGGCTTCCTGGTCCCCACCGGCGGCACCACCACCCGCCAGGGCGGCCGCCCCGCCCAGCTCTTCCGCGCCGGCGGCGCGACCCTCCTCAACCCGCCGATGCTGCGCCCGGAGGTCTGACCCGCCCCGCGCCACCTCCACGGTGGCCGGCCCCGCACCGGCCACCGCCGCGCGCCACCCTCCTGCCTGCCTGCGTGCACACCTCCCCGCGCCGTCAAGAAGCCGCCGCCGAACTCACCGTCCCCGGTGACTCCGCGTCCCGCCCGGCAGCGGCCGCCCGGGCAACCCACCCACCACGGCGACTTCGCTCCATGTGATCGCCGCGCACCTTTCTCCCGCGCAACGCCCCGACGAACTCCGCCGCGCGCCCACGGCCCCCGCGGAAGTCCCCGCCGGCTCCCGCCAACTCCCGTTCGCCCCGGCGCGACTGGCCGTCGCGCGACGCGCACGACCGCGCTCGACGCCGCCCCCGCACTCCGCCCGAGGCGCTCCGACCGCCTTCCGGAACCGATCGAGGTCTTCCGCTCATGGCGCCGCCCGCGCCCCAACCGGCAGTCGGCGCAGGGGTGTTGCCCTCGCCGCCCTGGTCTGCACTTATGTGTTCACCGTGCTAACGGGCCGGAGCCGCCGATCGGCCAAAACGTCCGCTTCCAGGCCCCGTTGTTGCGCCCGCTGTCCACAACTCACCGACGAAAGCGCATTTCTTTCCGATAAAGCGTCAATTGCGAGATAACGGGCGATCACCCTTTCGTGTGCTTTTCACCAAAGACCTCAAGGCCGTTCAGGGTGTCGCCGACAAAGGATGCGTGAGTACCCTTGCGCACACCATGATGACCGCGGCTCGCCCCGGCGACACCGGCCTCGCAGGCCCCGGCGAGCTTGACCGCTACCCCTACGCCAACGCCGCCAACGCGGCCGGCCAGGACCGCACCGAGCGCGTCTCGCCGGTCTGGGAAGGCTCCGAGACAGACATCGGCCGGGTCGGCCGGCGCGCGGCGGGCAGCCGCGGCCGCGGCCTCCACGGCCAACTCGTCCAGCAGCTCGGCCAGATGATCGTCTCCGGCGACCTCGGCGCCGACCGCCCGCTCGTCCCCGAGGAGATCGGTCAGCGCTTCGAGGTCTCCCGCACCGTCGTCCGCGAGTCCCTGCGCGTCCTCGAGGCCAAGGGCCTGGTGAGCGCGCGCCCGAACGTGGGGACCCGAGTACGCCCGGTCAGCGACTGGAACCTCCTCGACCCCGACATCATCGAATGGCGCGCCTACGGGCCGCAGCGCGACGACCAGCGCCGCGAGCTGTGCGAGCTGCGCTGGACGATCGAGCCGCTGGCCGCCCGGCTCGCCGCCGGCCACGGCCGCGAGGACATCCAGCAGCGGCTCGCCGACATGGTCGAGATCATGGGCCACTCGGCGGCCCAGGGCGACACCATGACCTTCGCCCGCGCCGACGCCGAGTTCCACACCCTGCTCCTCCAGCTCGCCGGCAACCGCATGCTCGAGCACCTCGCGGGCATCGTCACCTCCGCCCTGCACGTCTCCGGTGGACCCGGCAGCGGCTGCGAGCGGCCGGTCGAGACGTCCGTGGGTCAGCACATGAGGGTCGTCGACGCGATCGGCTCCGGCGACGCCTCCGCCGCCGAGACCGCGATGCGCCAGCTCCTCGCCGCCCATGGCGAGGCCGGCGGCCAGGGTGCCGGGACGCCCGTGGACCACGTCGTCCCCGCGCCGCGCGAGCACTGAAGCCCCGTACCCGACCACGTGCGGACCGTGAGCACCGCGCGGACTCGCGCCCCGTGCACCCCTGCCGAGGACGCGCGACACGTACCGAAGGAGCACAAGATCGCCGGATCCGGGGCGTCGTCCGGATCCGGCGGAAGACTTTGAGAGGATTGCACCGCATATGACTGGGAATGGGTCGTTATGGGGTGTGACTCGGGCCACGCAGATTGGGCGTAACGCTCTCCGGGGAAGCGCGATGACGTAAGAGGTGATAGCCGAGGAGGGAATGCGAGCGGCGTTCGTGGCGCTGTTCAACTCCCCGGTTGCCCCTGCGCCGTCGGTCCATCCCCACCGGCGGTCGTCGGCTCCGATCCACAGTGGACGGGGTCGGAAGCCGTTTCCAACGTTCCGAGAGGTTGTTCGTGTCGGCCAGCACATCCCGTACGCTCCCGCCGGAGATCGCCGAGTCCGAGTCTGTGATGGCGCTCATCGAGCGGGGAAAGGCAGATGGGCAGATCGCCGGCGATGACGTGCGTCGGGCCTTCGAGGCTGACCAGATTCCGCCAACCCAGTGGAAGAACGTTCTGCGCAGCCTCAACCAGATCCTCGACGAGGAGGGTGTGACGCTGATGGTCAGTGCCGCAGAGGCGCCCAAGCGCACCCGCAAGAGCGTCGCAGCGAAGAGTCCGGCGAAGCGCACCGCCACCAAGACCGTCGCGGCCAAGACCGCCACGGTGAAGAAGACCACCACCGCCTCGGCCGCCGCCGCGATGGCGGATCCGGCCCTCGGTGAGTCCGAGTCCGCGCCTGCGAAGAAGGCCGCGGCGAAGAAGACGGCCGCCAAGAAGACGGTCGCGAAGAAGACCACGGCCAAGAAGGCCACCGCGAAGAAGACCGGGTCCAAGAAGGACGTCGACGATCTGCTCGAGGACGAGCTGACCGAGGAGACCCCGGCGCCCGGCAAGGGCGAGCCCACCGACGCCGAGACCGCCGAGAACGCCGGTTTCGTGCTGTCGGACGAGGACGAGGACGACGCGCCCGCCCAGCAGGTCGCCGCGGCCGGCGCCACCGCCGACCCGGTCAAGGACTACCTCAAGCAGATCGGCAAGGTCCCGCTCCTCAACGCCGAGCAGGAGGTCGAGCTCGCCAAGCGCATCGAGGCGGGTCTGTTCGCGGAGGACAAGCTCGCCAACAGCGACAAGCTCGCGCCCAAGCTGAAGCGCGAGCTGGAGATCATCGCCGAGGACGGCCGCCGGGCGAAGAACCACCTCCTGGAGGCCAACCTCCGACTGGTCGTCTCCCTGGCCAAGCGGTACACCGGCCGCGGCATGCTCTTCCTGGACCTGATCCAGGAGGGCAACCTCGGTCTGATCCGTGCGGTCGAGAAGTTCGACTACACCAAGGGCTACAAGTTCTCGACCTACGCGACGTGGTGGATCCGCCAGGCCATCACCCGCGCCATGGCCGACCAGGCTCGCACGATCCGTATCCCCGTCCACATGGTCGAGGTCATCAACAAGCTGGCCCGCGTCCAGCGCCAGATGCTCCAGGACCTGGGCCGCGAGCCCACCCCGGAGGAGCTGGCCAAGGAACTCGACATGACCCCCGAGAAGGTCATCGAGGTCCAGAAGTACGGGCGCGAGCCGATCTCCCTGCATACCCCGCTGGGCGAGGACGGCGACAGCGAGTTCGGTGACCTCATCGAGGACTCCGAGGCGGTCGTCCCGGCCGACGCGGTCAGCTTCACGCTCCTCCAGGAGCAGCTGCACTCGGTGCTGGACACCCTCTCCGAGCGCGAGGCCGGCGTGGTGTCCATGCGGTTCGGCCTCACGGACGGCCAGCCCAAGACCCTCGACGAGATCGGCAAGGTCTACGGCGTCACCCGCGAGCGGATCCGCCAGATCGAGTCCAAGACCATGTCGAAGCTGCGCCACCCGTCGCGCTCCCAGGTGCTGCGGGACTACCTCGACTAGTCGAGACGGCTCCGACCGTGCCGCGAGCCCGGCCCTCTACCTCCGTGGAGCGCCGGGCTCGCGGCCGTCCGGGTGCGGGGCGCGCCCGTTTGGGTCACTCTGGGTAGGCGACCACTTTCCCAGAGTCGGGAGTCCGTATGCGCCCCACCGTACGCGCCACCCTCGGGGCGCTTGCCCTGACCCTCGCCGTGCCGGCCTCAGCGGCCGCAGATGACCTCGTGGTCGGGGGGAAGCCCGTCCGTCACTCCCAGAGCCCCTGGGCGGTCGCCCTGGCCTCGCACCAGCGATTCGGGAACCGGCGCTCCGGTCAGTTCTGCGGCGGTGTGCTGGTCGGGCACGCGACGGTGGTGACGGCCGCGCACTGCCTGGGCCGGGAAGTCCTGGGACTGCCCTGGCAGGAGGTGAAGGACCTGCGCGTCGTCGTGGGACGCAACAACCTCACCAGCAAGGGCGGCCAGGAGATAAAGATCGCCAAAGTGTGGGTCAATCCGCGCTACAACAGCTGGACCAACGAGGGCGACATGGCCGTCATAACCCTCCAGAAGAGAGTCCCGAACCAACCCATTCAAATAGCGCGCCCCAACGACAGCGTCTACGACCCTGGCGGCACCGCCACGGTCTACGGGTGGGGCGACATGACGGGCGACGGCAGCTACGCGTCACGGCTGCGGTCGGCGAAGGTGAACGTGCTCCGCGACGCCGTGTGCACGCAGGCTTACCCGGGCAGCGCCGACGGCACGTACAAGGCCGCCTCAATGCTGTGCGCGGGGGAGCTGAAGGGCGGGCGTGACGCCTGTCAGGGGGACAGCGGCGGGCCGCTGGTCGTGCGCGGACAGCTGGTGGGGCTGGTGTCCTGGGGGACCGGCTGCGGGCGCGTGGGCAGCCCCGGCGTCTACACCCGGGCGTCCGCGCTGCTCCCGGCCGTACTCGAGCACGGCGCCGACTGAACGACGCCGACTGAACGACGCCGACTCAAAGACGCCGGCCAAGCGGGCAGGCCACAGCAAGCGGGCGGCCTCCCCGGTCGTGCCGGAAAGTCCGCCCGCCGCACGGCGTTGAGCCGCTACTCGCTCGTCGTGGTTGCGATGTGTCAGCGTTCCTCTTCGGACGCAGACCTTGGATTGGCCGTGAGCCGCTCCGTCTCGTCCTGTATTTCCGCGGCGATCTTCTTGAGTTCTGGCTCGAACTTGCGGCCGTGGTGGGCGCAGAAGAGCAGTTCTCCGCCGGACATCAGGACGACGCGCAGGTATGCCTGGGCGCCGCAGCGGTCGCACCGGTCAGCGGCCGTCAGCGGGCTCGCGGGTGTCAGAACAGTAGTCACGTCGCCTCTTCTCTAGCTCGACGAGCTGTCGTACCAGGGTCAACATCCAACCAGGCCGAAAACGTTCCCGCTCGTGCCTTTTCCTCGAAAAATTTCTTCCGAGGGGCCGGGTGCTGCCGGGTGGCGGCGAATGAGCCGTAGTGCGTGGTGGTCTGATTCACGTTGGTTGCTGAAGTCTGCCCTCCCGGCTGGCTTGCCGGTTGTTGATGAGGACGTGCCCGGAGCCTAAATGGTTCATGCCTCGAAGGGAACGTGATGTGCACGTCACTAGGACGTCACCCCATCGAGCGATCGAACGTACGAGCGAAATTCTACTACCATGGTCACGCTCACGGGTGGCGTCACATCGGCTCTACTGGGCCTCGGTACCCTCTCACCGGCGACACCGCCACAACCGAGTCCGCGGAATGCGGACTGTCAGAAATTCAGCGAGGAGCGAACCGCGTGACCGCCGAGATGTCCGTGCCGTCCACCGCAGTGCTGACCGGGGCAGACCGGGACGGTTCCAACTACACCGCGCGGCATCTGCTCGTCCTCGAGGGTCTGGAAGCCGTCCGGAAGCGCCCGGGCATGTACATCGGCTCGACGGACAGTCGCGGCCTGATGCACTGCCTGTGGGAGATCATCGACAATTCCGTCGACGAGGCGCTCGGCGGCTACTGTGACCACATCGAGGTGATCCTCCACGACGACGGGTCCGTGGAGGTCCAGGACAACGGCCGAGGGATCCCCGTCGACGTCGAGCCCAAGACCGGGCTCAGCGGCGTCGAGGTCGTGATGACCAAGCTGCACGCCGGCGGAAAGTTCGGCGGCGGCTCCTACGCCGCCTCCGGCGGTCTGCACGGCGTCGGCGCTTCGGTGGTCAACGCGCTCTCCGCGCGACTGGACGTCGAGGTCGACCGCAACAGCAAGACGCACGCGATCAGTTTCCGCCGCGGCGTCCCCGGTGCCTTCACCAAATCCGGACCGGACGCCCCGTTCGAGCCCGCCAACGGGCTGCACAAGGGCAAGCGCATCCCGAAGACCAAGACCGGCACCCGGGTGCGCTACTGGGCGGACCGGCAGATCTTCCTCAAGGACGCCAAGCTCTCCCTGGAGACGCTGCACGCCCGTGCCCGCCAGACCGCCTTCCTGGTGCCCGGCCTGACCATCGTGGTCCGGGACGAGCGCGGCATCGACGGCGCCGGGAAGACGGAAGACACCTTCCGCTACGACGGCGGGATCAGCGAGTTCTGCGAGTACCTCGCCCAGGACAAGGCCGTCTGCGACGTCCTGCGGCTGACCGGCCAGGGCACCTTCAAGGAGACCGTGCCGGTGCTCGACGAGCGCGGCCACATGACACCCACCGAAGTCACCCGTGAACTGGGCGTCGACATCGCCCTGCGCTGGGGCACCGGTTACGACTCGACGATCAAGTCGTTCGTCAACATCATCGCGACCCCCAAGGGCGGCACCCACGTCGCCGGGTTCGAGCGTTCGGTGGCCAAGACCGTCAACGAGGTACTGCGGGCCAGCAAGCTGCTGCGCGTCGCCGAGGACGACGTCGTCAAGGACGACGCCGTCGAGGGCCTCACCGCCGTCGTCACGGTGCGGCTCGCGGAGCCCCAGTTCGAGGGCCAGACCAAGGAGGTGCTCGGTACCTCCGCCGCGTCGCGGATCGTCGCCCAGGTGGTCAGCAGGGAACTCAAGGCGTTCCTGACCTCCACCAAGAGGGACGCCAAGCAGCAGGCCCGCTCCGTACTGGAGAAGATCGTCGCCGCGGCCCGTACACGCATCGCCGCGCGCCAGCACAAGGAGGCCCAGCGGCGGAAGACGGCGCTGGAGTCCTCGTCCCTCCCCGCCAAGCTGGCGGACTGCCGCAGCGACGACGTCGACCGCAGCGAGCTGTTCATCGTCGAGGGCGACTCGGCGCTGGGCACCGCGAAGTTGGCGCGGAACTCGGAGTTCCAGGCGCTGCTGCCGATCCGCGGCAAGATCCTCAACGTCCAGAAGTCGTCGGTCTCGGACATGCTGAAGAACGCCGAGTGCGGCGCCATCATCCAGGTCATAGGGGCCGGCTCGGGGCGCACCTTCGACATCGACGCCGCCCGCTACGGCAAGGTCATCTTCCTCGCCGACGCGGACGTCGACGGGGCGCACATCCGCTGCCTGCTGCTGACGCTCTTCCAGCGCTACATGCGGCCGATGGTGGAACAGGGCCGGGTCTTCTCCGCCGTCCCGCCGCTGCACCGTGTCGAGCTGGTCAGCCCCAAGAAGGGCCAGGACAAGTACATCTACACGTACTCGGACAACGAGCTGCGACAGACCCTCCTGGAGCTCCAGCGCAAGAACGTCCGCTACAAGGACAGCATCCAGCGCTACAAGGGTCTCGGTGAGATGGACGCCGACCAGCTCGCCGAAACGACCATGGACCCGCGCCACCGCACCCTGCGGCGGATCAACATCAGCGATCTCGAAGCCGCGGAAAAGGCATTCGACCTCCTGATGGGCAACGAAGTCGCTCCCCGCAAGGAGTTCATCACCAACTCCGCCGCCACTCTGGACCGTTCACGCATCGACACCTGAGCCGGTCACAGCGCGGTACGGGCGCCTCTCCACCCACGGGTGGAGAGGCGCCCGTCGCCATTTCCACCCACGTCCCACCCTGGCTCCGATCCGGGCCACGGGGCTCTCTCCGTAGCGTCGGGAGCGTCGAAATTCCCCGTCCCACGGAGGCTTCAGGCCATGAGCGGCTTGCTCAACATCGCTGTGCTCGTCGCGATCGTCGCGATCGTCTTTGCACGGCAGTTCACGGCGCAGCGCGTCACGTCGGAGGGCAGGAAGTGGTGGCTGATGCCGGTCATCCTGGTCTTCCTGGCGCTGCGGCAGCCCGGCCTCCTGGACCCCGCCCATCGAGCCGCCTCCGTGGTGCTGCTGCTCGCGACGCTCGTGATCGGACTGGCCGGCGGAGCGGCCTGGGCGTGGACCACACGCCTGTGGACGGACGAGAACGGCGCGGTGTGGACCAAGGGAACCTGGGCGGCGGCTGGCGTATGGCTCGGTGGCATCGCGCTGCGCTTGGGACTCATGGGTGTAGCCGCCGTCCTGGGGGTCCACCAGAGCAGCCAGTCGACCCTGCTGTCCGTAGCCGCGATGCTGCTCACCCGTGCCGGTGTGACCGCCTGGCGGGCCCAGGGGCTCCAGCGGACGTACGGTGTCCCTGTCGCGGGCTGAGGCCCTGCGCCGCGCACCGAAAGGACCTGAAGTGCCGCCGAATGCCTGGACGCGATGGCCACTGCGGGAGGCACTCTCGAAGGAGGGCCTCAGCGAGACCCGTCTGTGGATCGGCCGCGGCATCCGCGTCATCGTGCTTGTCGGCCTGCTCTGGGCCACCTTCGGGGGAGGGGCCTTCAGCGGTTGGGGACTGGCCGCGGCGGGTGCCGGAGTCGTCATCGCCGTGCTGGCGTTCCGAGGCTTCTTCCGGATGACACTGGAGCGGCGGATCTGGCCCTCCATCGCGCTGTTCGCCCTACTGGAGGCCACCGCCTTCGGTTTTTTTCTGGTCGGCGCCCGTTTGCCGGCGATCGTCGTGTGGTGCGCCTGCGCCATGACGGCGATGGAGCGACTGCCGCTCAGCGCCGGGGTGCCGTGTTCCGCCCTCGCACTCGGTGCGTTCGCCGTGGTGAACAGCGACAACTGGCTGACCACCGCCGTGACCGCCGCGGGCCTGGCGCTGGCCGGCTACGTCGTACGCCTGGACGCCGAGGCGCGCGGCAGTACGCAGCGGCTGCTGGTCCAGGAGCGCGCGGCCCGCAAAGCCGAGGCGGAGACTGCGGCCCTTGCCGAACGGGGGCGGATCGCTCGTGAGATCCACGATGTCCTCGCGCACAGCCTGAGCGCCCAGTTGGTGCATCTGGAGGCGGCTCGGCAACTGATCCAGCGCAGCAGCGATCTGGAGGCGGATCGCGCACAGCTGCTGGAGCGGGTGGTGGCCTGCCGTGGGATGGCGCGAGAAGGGCTTGACGGCACGCGTGAGGCCCTTTCAGCCCTCCGGGGCGAGATGGCCCCGGTCGAGGACTTCCTGCGCCGTCTGGCGGCCGCTGAGGGCGCGCAGTTGGACGTCGTGGGCGAGCCGCGCGCACTCTCCGCGGAAGCGGGACTCGCTATCCGAAGGGTCGCCCAGGAGGCACTGACGAACGTGCGCAAGCACGCACCGGGAGCCCGCGTGCGGCTGCGGCTGGAGTACGACGAGGGCAACGTGGGCTTGGTGGTGCGGGACTTCGGCGGTCGTGGCAAACCGGGTGAGCTCGCGAAGAGCGGTTCCGGGTACGGTCTCCTCGGGATGCGGGAGCGCGCCGAACTCCTCGGCGGAACGCTGGAATCCGGCCCCGACGAGGAGGGTTTCGTGGTGTGGTTGAAGGTGCCCGCATGACGGCGCGTACCACGACGCGTGTGGTCGTGGCCGATGACCAGACGGTGGTGCGCGAGGGCATCGTGATGCTGCTGGGGCTGCTGCCGGGCATCGAGGTCGTCGGTTCGGCGGCCGACGGCGACGAGGCTGTCCACCTCGTTGCCGAACTCGCCCCCGACGTCGTCCTGATGGATCTGCGGATGCCGCGCTGCGATGGTGTCGAGGCCACTCGCCGCATCCGCACGGACCATCCCGGAACCCAGGTCGTGGTGCTCACCACGTATGCCGATGACGACTCGCTCTTTCCTGCCCTGCAGGCCGGCGCTCGTGGGTACCTCACCAAGGACGCGGACGGGGACGAGATCGTCCGCGCCATCGACGACGTGCTCTCGGGCGACGCGGGGCTGTCACCGAAGATCCAACGTCGCCTGCTGGAGCGCATCGCCGAGCCCGCACCGAGCCGTCCCGAACCGCCCGCAGAGCCGCCGGACGGGCTCACCGCCAGGGAGGTGGAGGTGCTGCGTCTCGTGGCGGGGGGCCAGACCAATCCGGAGATCGCCCGTACCCTGCACGTCTCCACGGCGACGGTGAAGACGCACATCAACAACCTGTTCGCCAAGGCGGGACTACGCGACCGGGCGCAGGCGATCCACTATGCCTACCGGCACGGCCTCGCGGAGCCTCCGGGGGCGTCCGCACGGTGAGCCGACGCGGAGAGAAGCTTGCCGGCCCTGTCGGGACAGTGCTGGTGGCGCCGGCGGACCGTTGCTCTTGCCGCGGGCGTCGTGAGGGTCGGATGGTGCTCCGCGGCCGTGGGCAGGGAGCGGTTTCCCGCGCCCGAGGGCTCACGCCGGGACGACTTGAGCGCACGGCGGAGTCAGGGTCGGGGCCGGCGCGGAGTTATCCACAGCCCGCGCGGTTGCGGATTGTGTGTGCGTAGCCTCGCAGGGTCAGGTCCGAAGCCGGTGGTCCGTTCCATGTCGCTCGGTGGCTGCCACGCAGCGCCGCGTTGAGCGGGTGAACGCACCGGCCGGGGTGCGCGTGGGGACAGCGCGCGGAGGGGAGCAGGCATGTGGGCCGCAGGCGCTGGCGCGGGGCCGTCGGATGTGAGGGTACGGGGCAACCGGAGTGCGGCAACCGTGCTGCGGTCTATGGGGCCGATGTTGAGTCTGGGGTTCGCCGCGACGCTGGGACTGGCGTTGGGGGTTGCGTTGGCCCGCGCCGTGGAGACCGGCGCGGGACCGGTCGACACGGAACGGAACCCCGGTCGGGGCGGTGAAGCGGCGGAGCCGGATCCACCGCCGGAATCAGAACGACGGAAGCGCGGGCGAGCGGGACTGCCCCGCAGCAACGCCGTCCGCGAGCGCGGTGATGGAGGCGACCGCCATACGCGTCGGTGGACCGAGCGGCGCACCACAGCTGGCGGGCGCAGGAGCACCATCGGCCCGCTGATCGACCACGACTCTCCAGCCTCGCCCGTCCGCATGCGCAACGGTGACGGCCCAACTGTCAACGGAGTTCGCCATCGGTCCGTCTCCGGGCGTGGGTCCGTGGCCACTCCCCGGTCCGGCCGGTTCGGGCCGCACCGGATCGGTCCGTACGACGTCGAGTGCGTCCGCGCGACGCTCCCGGATCAGCTCGCGGACCGCGAGGTCGGCGGCCTGGGCCGGCCGGTCCCACGTCGAACGGCCCCGGCACTGGTCGAGCGCGACGAGACCACCTCGCACCGCTTCCACGACATCCTCGACCAGCTGAGTCGAGGCGCGTCCGTAGGCGTAGCCATAGGGGAGGACGAACAGAGTGGGGGAGAAGCGGTGACCTCCGATGTGCGTCACCTCCCACGTCGCGCCGCCCTCGGCGGCCAGCTCGGCGGCCAGCGGGCGGCCGAGGAGCGCACAGCAGCGATCCCGTTTGCCGTTGGTGCACACAAGCACCACAGGTTCGCCGGTGTACGGCTCCCAGAGACCGAGATGGTCTCCGGCTCCCGCGGCGGCGAAATCCAGCCCGAGCGCGGCTCGCGGGTCGGTGACGGTGGTGGTGCGGATCCAGGAACGGCCGGGAGCGGTGTGCGCGAGAAACAGCCGACGCCGGGGGGTGCCGTGAAGGTCGGCATGGCGCCCGGGCCGGCGGATGAGAGCAACGCGCACGCCAGTACCTTCTGCCGCGGCTTCCAGGGCCCGGCCGACGTGCGGGTCGAGGTGGCTGTCCGCCAGCGCCTTGGCTCCCCACGGCCCGGTCTGCTCGATCAGCAGCCAGGTCTGGGCGGTGGCTGCCGTTCCGGCGAGAGGTTCGGACGCTTCGAGGGAAGCGGTAGCGCATGTGCTCACGAAGGTGAGCCTAACCCGGAGGGGCATGCCCGGAATGCCGGGAGGACCGCGAGGCATGCCACGACGAGTGGCGGTGGTCTGTCGTGCCTCCGGTACAGCGGAATCGGGCACGGGGGCCGAAGGCTGCGACGCCGCCCGGCGCGGCCGAAACGCAGGAGGCCGACGCCGAAGGCACCCAATGAGGGTCGGGGGCGGCGGTGACATTGGTGTGCAGGCGTCGCAGGCCCCAGACGGTTGGCGGGGCGGACCTCGTCCATCGGTAGGTCTGAAACTTCGAGAGCAACCGTGCAGTGGCCAGAGGAGTGGGTGCTCCTGATACGGCACGGTCGCTGTCCACGACCGCTATGGCTTGTTTGATCCGGGGCGGTCTCCGGGCCGGACGGGTAGCAGGGCGGGGCCTTTGGCATGGGCGGTCCGTTACGATCGACAGCTCGTCCGCCGCCGGGCCGTGCGGCCCGCCACCCGCACCATGGAGGCGCTCCCCTTGGCCACGCAACAGATCCCGGTCGTCGTGCTCGCGGGCTTCCTGGGGTCAGGCAAGACCACCCTCCTCAACCACCTGCTGCGTGCCGGCGACGGCACCCGTATCGGTGCGATCGTCAACGACTTCGGCAGCATCGAGATCGACGCCATGACGGTCGCCGGGCAGGTCGACTCGATGGTCTCGCTCGGCAACGGGTGCCTGTGCTGTGCCGTCGACACGAGTGAGCTGGACACCTACCTGGAGCGGCTGGCCCGCCCCGCGGCCCGTATCGACGTGATCGTGATCGAGGCCAGTGGACTGGCCGAGCCGCAGGAACTCATCCGCATGATCCTGGCGAGCGACAACGACCGGATCGTCTACGGCGGACTGATCGAGGTGGTCGACGCAGCGGAATTTGCGGACACTCGCGTTCGGCACCCCGAACTGGACCGGCACGTCGGGATCGCCGACCTCGTGGTGCTCAACAAGGCCGACAGGATCGGGGACGACGCGCGTCAGGAGCTCATCGGCACGCTCGGGGATCTCGCTCCCGGCAGGCCGGTGATCTGCACGGCGTACGGGCGTATCGATCCGGAGATCTTCTTCGACCGCGGGCCTGGGGAGGACCGCGACGCGGCTGTGCGCCAACTGTCCTTCGAGGACCTGCTGCGCGAGGCTTCCGCCAACGGAGCCCCGGGCCAGGCGATCGATGGCGGTGGCGACCACGACCACCGGAGTTGCCATGACTGCGAGCATGGCGACGCCGGGCACCTGCACGCCGCCTACGAGAGCGTGGAGTTCACGTCCGCCGAGCCGATGCATCCGCGCCGCCTGATGGAGTTCCTCGACAGCCGACCCGGCGGCCTCTACCGCATCAAGGGGTTCGTCCACTTCGACGTTGCGGAGAACCGTCAGAAGTTCATGTTGCACGCTGTCGGCAACTTCCTGCGCTTCTATCCCGAGCCGTGGCCGAAGGGGGAGGAGCGGTGCACTCAGCTGGTGATGATCGGCAGCGGTATCGATGCTCCGGCGCTGCGCAAGGAGCTGGAGAACTGCCGCCAGACCGTGCCGGCGGAGGCCGATGAGAACAGCATGTGGGGCGTGCTGCGGTACGTGCCCGAGCAGGAGGCGTGAGCGCGGCGGCCGGAGTGCCGTGTGCCGTCGGTTTGCCACGGAGAGGCGCGGTCAAGGGGAGTGTCTCCCGAGGCCGGGAGTTGATGTCGTAGGCGCCGCTACAGGCGGCAACGCTCTCCACACCGGTTCCCGGGCGTACAACTGACGCCGCCGGGGTGGTCGTTCACCACCCCGGCGGCGTCGTGTGTGCAGGCCGTCGTGGTTACACCGGACCGGCCAGTGCTGCCACCGGCTTCTCCAGCGCCACTCCGGAGCCGTCCCGGCGGGGATCCGGCTCCGGCAGCGGTACCGGCGCCCCCTTGGCGTCAGCGGCCCGCACCGGCGCCGGGCCGGCCCAGGCCATCGTCAGGCAGTCCTCGCCCTTCAGGAACCGCTGGCACCGCACACCGCCGGTCGCCCGGCCCTTGCGCGGGTACTGGTCGAACGGCGTGAGCTTGGCCGTCGCCACCGAATCGTCCAGCGTGCCGTGCGACCCGGCGACCGTGAACACCACGGCGTCCACGGCCGGATCGACCGCCGCGAAGGCGATCACCTTCGCGCCCTCGCCCAGCTTGATGCCGGCCATACCGCCCGCCGGCCGGCCCTGCGGCCGCACCTGTGCCGCCGGGTACCGCAACAGCTGCGCCTCGTCGGTGATGAAGACCAGGTCCTCCTCGCCCGTACGCAGCTCCATCGCGTCCACGATGCGGTCGCCCTCCTTGAGGGTGATGACCTCCAACTCGTCCTTGCTGGACGGGTAGTCGGGCACCACCCGCTTCACGACGCCCTGCTCCGTACCGAGCGCGAGACCCGGCGAGGACTCGTCCAGCGTCGTCAGGCACACCAGCCGCTCGTCGTCCTGCAGGCTCAGGAACTCCGAGATCGGCGCGCCGCCGGCGAGGCTGGGCGTCATGGTGTCCGGAAGCTGCGGCAGATCGATCACCGCCAGCCGCAGCAGCCGCCCGAAGGACGTCACCGCACCCACCTCGCCGCGCGCGGTCGCCGGCACCGCCGAGACGATCACGTCGTGCTTGCCGCGCTTGGCGTCGGCGTCGAACGACGTCTCCGCCGTCGTGGTGCGCGCCAGCAGGCCCGTGGAGGACAGCAGCACCCGGCACGGGTCGTCGGAGACCTCCAGCGGCACCGCGGCGATCGGGGCGCCCGCCGACTCCTGCAGAACCGTGCGGCGCGCCGTGGCGTACTTCTTGGCGACCACGGCCAGCTCGCCCGAGACCAGCTTGCGCAGCTCGGCGTCCGATTCCAGGACCCGGGTCAGGTCCGCGATCTCGGACTCCAGCCGGTCCCGCTCCGCCTCCAGCTCGATCCGGTCGAACTTGGTCAGCCGCCGCAGCGGGGTGTCCAGGATGTACTGGGTCTGCACGTCGCTCAGCGAGAACCGCTCGATCAGGCGCTCCTTGGCCTGGGCGCTGTTCTCGCTGGAGCGGATCAGGCGGATGACCTCGTCGATGTCCACCAGGGCGGTCAGCAGACCCTCGACCAGGTGGAGCCGGTCGCGCCGCTTGGTGCGGCGGAACTCGCTGCGACGACGCACCACGTCGAAGCGGTGGTCGACATAGACCTCCAGCAGCTCCTTCAGGCCCAGCGTCAGCGGCTGGCCGTCGACCAGGGCGACGTTGTTGATGCCGAAGGACTCCTCCATCGGTGTGAGCTTGTAGAGCTGCTCCAGCACGGCCTCGGGGTTGAAGCCGTTCTTGACCTCGATCACCAGTCGCAGGCCGTGTTCGCGGTCGGTGAGGTCCTTCACGTCCGCGATGCCCTGGAGCTTCTTGGCCCCCACCAGATCCTTGATCTTGGAGACGACCTTCTCCGGGCCGACCGTGAAGGGGAGTTCGGTGACGACCAGCCCCTTGCGGCGGGCCGTGACGTCCTCCACCGTGACCGTGGCGCGGATCTTGAACGTGCCGCGGCCCTTCTCGTACGCGTCCCGTACACCGCCCAGGCCCACGATCCGGCCGCCCGTCGGCAGGTCCGGACCCGGTACGAAGCGCATCAGGGTGTCGAGGTCGGCGTTCGGGTGCTTGATCAGGTGGCGGGCCGCGGCGATCACCTCGCCGAGGTTGTGCGGCGGCATGTTCGTCGCCATACCGACGGCGATCCCGGACGACCCGTTGACGAGAAGGTTCGGGTACGCGGCGGGGAGGGCGACCGGCTCCTGCTCCTGGCCGTCGTAGTTGGGCGTGAAATCGACGGTGTCCTCGTCGATGGACTCCGTCATCAGGGACGTCGCCGACGCCATCCGGCACTCGGTGTACCGCATCGCGGCGGGCGGGTCGTCATTGCCCAGGGAACCGAAGTTGCCGTGCCCGTCCACCAGGGGCAGCCGCATGGAGAACGGCTGCGCCATGCGCACCAGGGCGTCGTAGATCGACGCGTCGCCGTGCGGGTGGAGCTTACCCATCACCTCGCCGACGACCCGGGCGCACTTCACATAGCCGCGGTCGGGCCGCAGGCTCATTTCGTTCATCTGGTAGAGGATGCGGCGGTGTACGGGCTTGAGACCGTCGCGGGCGTCCGGCAGGGCGCGCGAGTAGATGACCGAGTACGCGTATTCAAGGAAGGAACCCTGCATCTCATCGACGACGTCGATGTCGAGGATCCTCTCCTCGAAGTCGTCCGGCGGCGGGGTCTTCGTGCTGCGGCGGGCCATCGCGGCTGCGGCTCCTTTTGCTGCGTCTACTGCCGATGTGTGATCAACGCTGTTGGGTCAACGCTTCGGACCCACACTGGGATCAACGTTGACCGGCCGGCCGGCGGACCGACCGGCGAGTCCGATGAGTCTGACGCGGACCATTGTGGACCGCCCCACTGACAACGCTCACCACGACTCCCCCCTTGACGCCCCGCAGGCGCCCACGGCGCACGTTCGGGGCCTTCCTCACGGGAACTTCGCCAGATGCCGACGCGGTTGCATACAGTGACAGAACTTCCTCGCAAGCGGATCGAAGGGACGTACATGCCCATGGGTCACACGGCCACAGAACAAGCCGGCTCCGGCGGCCTGACAGCGACCGAGCACCGGCTGGCCAACGGCCTGCGCGTGGTGCTCTCCGAAGACCATCTGACGCCGGTGGCAGCCGTCTGCCTCTGGTACGACGTCGGCTCGCGCCACGAGGTCAAGGGCCGTACGGGCCTGGCTCACCTCTTCGAGCACCTGATGTTCCAGGGGTCCGCGCAGGTGAAGGGCAACGGCCACTTCGAGCTCGTCCAGGGCGCCGGTGGCTCGCTCAACGGGACCACCAGCTTCGAGCGCACCAACTACTTCGAGACCATGCCCGCCCACGAGCTGGAGCTCGCCCTCTGGCTGGAGGCGGACCGGATGGGCTCGCTGCTGGTCGCACTCGACGACGAGTCCCTGGAGAACCAGCGCGACGTCGTCAAGAACGAGCGCCGTCAGCGCTACGACAACGTCCCCTACGGCACGGCCTTCGAGAAGCTGACGGCCATGTCCTACCCGGAGGGCCACCCGTACCACCACACCCCCATCGGGTCGATGGCCGACCTCGACGCCGCCTCCCTGGAGGACGCGCGGGCCTTCTTCCGCACCTACTACGCGCCCAACAACGCGGTCCTGTCCATCGTGGGCGACATCGACCCCGAGCAGACGCTGGCCTGGGTGGAGAAGTACTTCGGCTCGATCCCGTCGCACGACGGCAAGCAGCCGCCCCGCGACGGCGGTCTGCCCGACACCATCGGCGACCAGATCCGCACGGTCGTGGAGGAGGACGTCCCCTCCCGTGCCCTGATGGCCGCCTACCGCCTCCCGCACGACGGCACCCGCGAGGCCGATGCCGCCGACCTCGCGCTCACCATCCTGGGCGGCGGTGAGTCCTCCCGCCTGTACAACCGCCTGGTGCGCCGCGACCGGAGCGCGGTCGCCGCCGGCTTCGGCCTGCTGCGGCTGGCCGGCGCGCCCTCGCTGGGCTGGCTGGACGTCAAGGCGTCCGGTGGCGTGGAGGTGCCCGCCATCGAGGCCGCGGTCGACGAGGAGCTGGCCCGCTTCGCCGAAGAGGGGCCGACCCCGGAGGAGATGGAGCGGGCGCAGGCCCAACTGGAGCGCGAATGGCTGGACCGGCTCGCCACGGTCAGCGGGCGCGCCGACGAACTGTGCCGCTTCGCCGTCCTGTTCGGCGACCCGCAGCTCGCGCTCACCGCCGTCCAGCGCGTCCTGGAGATCAGCCCGCTGGAGGTGCAGACGATCGCCAAGGCCCGCCTGCGCCCCGACAACCGCGCCGTGCTCGTCTACGAGCCCACCGCGCAGACCGACGCCGCCGGCACCGAGGAAGAGGAGGCGGCCAAGTGACCGACGCCACCACCCCCGCAGACGCCCCCGTGAGCACCATGGAGTTCCACCCGCAGCCCCGGGGCGGCGCCCCCAAGCCGTGGGCCTTCCCGGCCCCCGACCGCAGCCGGCTGGCCAACGGGCTGACCCTCCTGACCAGCCACCGCCCCGGCCAGCAGGTCGTCGCCGTGGAGGTCAACCTCGTCGCCCCTCTGGAGACCGAGCCCGAGGGCCTCGACGGCGTCGCCACGATCATGGCCCGCGCCCTGTCCGAGGGCACCGACAAGCACACCGCGGAGGAGTTCGCCGCCGAGCTGGAGCGCTGCGGCGCCACCCTGGACGCGCACGCCGACCACCCCGGTGTGCGGGTCTCCCTGGAGGTCCCCGCCTCCCGGCTGCCGCGCGCCCTCGGGCTGCTCGCCGACGCACTGCGCGCCCCCGCCTTCCCCGACAGCGAGATCGAGCGGCTCGTCCGCAACCGCCTCGATGAGATCCCGCACGAGCTGGCCAACCCGGCCCGGCGTGCCGCGATGGCGCTGTCGAAGGAACTGTTCCCGGCCACCTCCCGGATGTCCCGGCCCCGCCAGGGCACCGAGGAGACCGTCGCGAGGATCGACGCGGCCGCCGTCCGCGCCTTCTACGACGCGCATGTCCGGCCCGCCACCGGCACCGCCGTCATCGTCGGCGACTTCACCGGCGTCGACCTGGACGCGGCGCTGGCCGACACCCTGGGCGCCTGGACGGGTTCCACCGCCGAGTCCCCGAAGCCCTCCGCGGTCGTGGCCGACGACGCGGGCCGCGTGGTGATCGTCGACCGCCCGGGCGCCGTCCAGACGCAGCTGCTCATCGGGCGGGTCGGCGCCGACCGGCACGACCAGGTGTGGCCCGCCCAGGTGCTCGGCACGTACTGCCTGGGCGGCACTCTCACGTCCCGGCTGGACCGGGTGCTGCGCGAGGAGAAGGGCTACACCTACGGGGTGCGCTCCTTCGGGCAGGTGCTGCGCTCCTCCGCCCCGTCCTCGCCGGAGGGGGCCACCGGCGCCGCCCTGCTCGCCATCAGCGGGTCGGTGGACACCGCGTCCACCGGGCCGGCCCTCCAGGACCTGTGGACGGTGCTGCGCACCCTCGCGGCGGAGGGGCTGACGGACACCGAGCGGGACGTCGCGGTGCAGAACCTCGTCGGTGTCGCGCCGCTGAAGTACGAGACCGCCGCGGCCGTCGCGGGGACGCTGGCCGACCAGGTGGAGCAGCAGCTCCCGGACGACTACCAGGCGCAGTTGTACGCCCGGCTCGCCAAGACCGGCACGGTCGAGGCGACCGCGGCGGTCGTGAGCGCCTTCCCGGTGGACCGGCTGGTGACGATCCTGGTCGGTGACGCGGCGCAGATCGCCGAGCCCGTCAAGGCGCTGGGCATCGGCGAGGTGACGGTCGTCAGCGGCTGATCCCGTCGGGTGACGGGCGGTCAGCAGACGGCTCGTCACTTATCGACAAAGCGGCTCCCGTGGTGGTCACTTGCCACGGGAGCCGCTGTGTGTGTGCGCGTCGGGTGCGTGACTTCCGAGGCGCGCACGGCTCCGTGGGATCACGCTCCGCGGGCGGTCGGAGATGCCCGGCCGGTTGTGTCGGTTGCCCGTTTCGCGTGTGGCGTGGCGCACAAAAGTCCGGTTCTGTTTGCCGATTGAAAGTTGTCCCGATTAGCGTCGGTCCGGCTGTTCGTCACAAGTCCGCCGCAACAGTGGCACCGGACAGTCATCGCCGAGTCCCCGTACGGCGCGAGCCAGGGGAGCCGGGGACCCACACGTCCCTTGGGGTGAATCGGGCGCCTCTCCGGAGGAACCCGTAGGAGACCTTCCTGCTCCGAACCCGTCAGCTAACCCGGTAGGCGAGAAGGAAGGAAAGGACCAGCCAGTACATGGCGTTCACCCGTGCCACCGGGAAGCACCGCCGCGCGACCCGCACCGCCCGTACCACCCGCAACCTCGCCGGCATAGCCACCCTCGCCGCCTCCGGTGTCGTCGCCTCCGTGGCGTCGCCCGCGCTGGCCGCCACGGGCGAGGCGGCCCACCACGACACCGGCCTCCAGCAGGCCGTCGTGATGGGTGACGAGCTCGCCGTCCGGATCGAGGCCCAGGCCGACGCGCAGCAGGCGGCCGCCGAGGCCACCGTGGCCCGGGCGAAGGCCGAGGCGGAGGCCCTGCGGCTGGCCGAGGTGGCGAAGAAGAAGGCCGACGAGGAGCGCGCGGCCAAGGTGCGCGCCGCCCGCGAGGCCGAGCGCAAGCGCCTCAACACCTTCGTCGCCCCCGTCACCGGCTCCTACGTCTCCACCGCGTACAAGGCGTCCAGCGGCCTGTGGTCCTCCGGCAGCCACACCGGTATCGACTTCCACGCCGCCTCCGGCACGTCCGTCCACGCCGTGGGCTCGGGCACCGTCGTCGAGGCCGGCTGGGGCGGCGCGTACGGCAACAACATCGTGATCAAGATGAACGACGGCACGTACACCCAATACGGTCACCTGTCGTCGATCGGGGTGACGGTCGGCCAGACGGTGACCCCCGGGCAGCAGATCGCCCTCTCGGGCAACACCGGCAACACCACCGGCCCGCACCTCCACTTCGAGGCGCGGACGGGCCCCGACTACGGCTCGGACATCGACCCCGTCGCCTACCTGCGCGCGCACGGCGTCACCGTCTGACCTCATCCGGATCTCTCCGCCGCAACACCGTCCCCCGGAGCCCCGGCCCGCCACCCTGGTGGGCCGGGGCTCCGTCGTCCCCCGGGGCCACCGGCGCACCGCCCGCCCGGAGGCCCTGTGCACCGGCCGAAAAGCGCCGGTGAATTCACGACATGCTGAGGGAAAACTCTCCGCGTTCGAATAGAGTCGGAGAAAGTCGCCGACGGGGCGGCACTTTTTCGCAGATTACGGCGGAGGCACGGACGATGCGAGGCCATATTTCCGCGCATGCGGTGTGCACAGCGATTCGCGACGACATCGTCTCCGGCGTACTCGCGCCGGGGAGTCGGCTGATCGAGGACATTCTCGCCGCGCGCTACGGCGTTTCCCGGGTCCCCGTGCGGGAAGCGCTGCGCACCCTCCAGTCCGAGGGATTCGTCACCACCCGCCACCACGCGGGCGCCTGCGTCGCCGAACTCGACGAACAGGAGGCCGCCGACCTCCTCGACATCCGTGCCCTCCTGGAGCCGCTGGGTGCCGCCCGCGCGGCCGCCCGCCGCAGCTCCGCCCACCTGAAGGTGTTGCGCGGCCTGGTACGGCTCGGCCGGGAGCGGGCCCGCCACGGCCACCCCGCCGACCTGCGCCAACTGGACAGCTGGTTCCACGAGACGCTCGCCCAGGCGACCGGCAGCCCCAGCCTCACGGCACTGCTCACCCAGCTGCGGCGCAAGATCGAGTGGATGTACGTGGTGGAACCGCCGACCCGGGTCACCGACTCGTGGGACGAACACGGTGCCGTGCTTGACGCGATCGCCCGGGGGGACGCGGAACGGGCCCGTGCCCTCATGGTGGCCCACATCGAGCGGTCGCTTCCCGTGTACCGGCTGCGGCGCGCCGCTCCCGTGGTGAGGGAGCCGAAACCAGCCGTCAACACGGCACGCGCCCGCGCTTAACAATCGCCCCGTATACAAAGAGATGGCGTAGCGGAATTGCCGCGATGGGGAAGGAAGGCGAACGGGGCGGGAGGGGTGGGGCGGGATAGAGCGGAGAGTTCGTGCTTCGCAACCCCGCAACCCCTGATTCGGTATTCCGTTTTCGGGAATCCAGTCTCGATCGAGAATTCTGCAGGCTGAAGGAAAAGAGCTCCGACCGGGGACGGGTATTCCTGGACGCCCTGAGCGATGCATGGCGGGGCGGGGGATTCGCGAAGCACTGTCCCGCGCCCTAACGGCTCGCCGCCCGCCCTCTCCGGCCGCCCGCTTCCGGCCCGGCAGCGTGACGCCGGCCGCCGAATCCGCCTCCCGTCGCGGTCCCGGGTGACGTGAGACTCGACGGCCCAAGAAGGACTGCCGCCGCGCCGCCGCCCAAGCAGACGACCCCGCCGCAGTACCCGGTTGTCCCGGTCACCGCGGCGGGGCCGCATGAGCAGAAGGGTGAGTCGGGACGTGGGGCCCCGGTGCTCCTCAGACGGTCTCGGGGAGCTCCTCGAGGCCCTCCGCGACCAGCTTCGCCAGACGGTCGAGCGCAGCCTCGGCACCATCGGCCTCGGAGGCCAGTACGATCTCCTCGCCACCCTGGGCGCCCAGGCCCAGAACCGCGAGCATGGAGGCGGCGTTGACGGGGTTGCCGTCCGCCTTGGAGATCGTTATCGCGACACCGGAGGCGGTGGCCGCTCGGACGAAGATCGACGCGGGGCGGGCGTGCAGGCCCTCGGCCCAACCGACATTGACGCGGCGCTCAGCCATGGTGTTGCCCTTCAAAGTCGTGACTGTTGTCTAGACCATTCTCGCACGGTGCCAGGTGTGGTCCCGCGGCACTTCCGTCCCGGCCTCCCGTCCGGGTTGTTCGGCTCTCTTCCGGGCCGTCGGTCCCGCTGCGGCAGGGACCGGGAAATCGAGCGTACGCACGTCGAGCCCGTTGTCGGCGGCCCGCCGTACGCTGTCCGCATGCAGATGCCGCCGGATCATGCGTACCCGACCCACTGGGAAGCCGACGTGGTGCTGCGCGACGGCGGCACCGCACGCATCCGGCCCATCACGCCCGACGACGCAGAGCGGTTGGTCTCCTTCTACGAGCAGGTCTCGGACGAATCGAAGTACTACCGCTTCTTCGCCCCGTATCCCCGTCTGTCCGACCGCGACGTCCACCGGTTCACCCACCACGACTACATCGACCGGGTCGGCCTGGCCGCCACGGTGGGCGGCGAGTTCATCGCCACCGTCCGCTACGACCGGATCGACGAGCGCGGGCTGCCCGCCAAGAACCCCGACGACGACCAGGCCGAGGTCGCCTTCCTCGTCCAGGACGCCCACCAGGGCCGCGGCGTCGCGTCCGCCCTCCTGGAGCACATCGCCGCGGTCGCCCGCGAGCGCGGCATCCGTCGGTTCGCCGCCGAGGTCCTGCCCGCCAACACCAAGATGATCAAGGTGTTCACGGACGCCGGCTACACCCAGAAGCGCACCTTCGCGGACGGCGTCGTCCGCCTGGAGCTCGACCTCGAACCGACCGAGCAGTCCATGGCCGTGATGCGCGGCCGCGAACAGCGCGCCGAGGCCCGCTCCGTCCAACGGCTGCTCGCCCCCGGCTCGGTCGCCGTCATCGGCACCGGCCGCGTCCCCGGCGGCCTCGGCCGCACCGCGCTGCGCAACATCCTCGACGCCGGCTTCACCGGCCGCGTGCACGCCGTCAACCACGCCTTCCCCGAGGGCGTCCGGCACCTGGAGCCCGAGGGCGTCCCCGCGGCCCGCACGCTGCGCGAGATCCCCGAGCCGGTCGACCTGGCGGTCATCGCCGTCCCCGCGGCCGGCGTCCCCGACGTCGTCAGGGACTGCGGTGAACACGGCGTCCAAGGGGTGCTGGTCCTCTCCTCCGGATATGCCGAGGCCGGCGCCGAGGGTCGCGAGCGACAGCGCGCCCTGCTCCGCCAGGTCCGCTCGTACGGCATGCGCCTCATCGGCCCCAACGCCTTCGGTCTGCTCAACACCGCCCCCGACGTCCGGCTGAACGCCTCCCTCGCCCCCCGGATGCCCGGCGCCGGCCGGATCGGCCTGTTCACCCAGTCCGGAGCGATCGGCATCGCCCTGCTCAGCGGACTGCACGCGCGCGGCCCCGGCGACGGCGGCATCGCCGGCATCTCCACCTTCGCCTCGACCGGCAACCGCGCCGATGTCTCCGGCAACGACCTCCTGCAGTTCTGGTACGACGACCCGCACACCGACGTCGCGATCCTCTATCTGGAGTCCATCGGCAACCCCCGGAAGTTCGCCCGGCTCGCCCGCCGCACCGCCGCCGTCAAGCCCGTGGTGGTCGCCAAGGGGGGCCGCCATCACGGCACCGCCCCCCTGGGCCACGCCGTGCCCACCGTCCGGGTCCCCGACAGCACCGTCGCCGCCCTGATGCGCCAGGCCGGCGTGATCCGCGTCGATACCGTCACCGAGCTGATCGACGCCGGACTGCTGCTGGCCTCCCAACCACTGCCGGCCGGCCCGCGCGTCGCCATCCTGGGCAACTCCGAATCGCTGGCCCTCCTGGCCTACGACGCCTGCCTCACCGAGGGACTGCGCCCGCGGCGCCCCCACGTGCTGCCCTCCGCGGCGACCCCGGAGGACTTCCGCGCCGCCCTCGCCGAGGCGCTCGCCGGCGACGGCTGGGACGCCGTCGTCGTCACCGCCATCCCGTGGGTGGGGGAGGAAGGCACCGCCTCTTCGGGCGGGAGCGAGGGCGCCGCGCTCGCCGACGCCCTGCGCGCCGCGGTCGCCGCCGACCCGGGCAAGCCGGTCACCGTCGTCCACCTCGCCATGGACGACCTGGCCGAAACGCTCGCGGCCCCGCCCGGGCCCCACGACCCGCACGTACCCCAGGAGCCGACCGCCCCGGCACAGCGCCCCACTACGGAGCGGCCCCCCGCCCCGCCCCGCCCGCCGGCCCCCGGGTACGCCCCGGACCGGGCACCCGCCCCAGAGGCCCGACAGGCCGCCGCCCCCGAGACCCCGGCCCGCCCCCGTCCCGTCCACATTCCCGCCTACCCCGCCGCCGAGCGCGCCGTCCGCGCCCTCGCCGAAGCCGTCCGGTACGCCGCGTGGCGCCGGTCCGCCGCCGAGCCGGGCCGGGTTCCCGAGTACGACGACATCCAGGAGGCGGCGGCCGGCGTCGACATCGAGCGGCTGCTCGACCGGCTCACCGGCGACGTCGCCCCCGGCCGCTCCGTCGCGCTGCCACCCGCCGACGCCGAGGCGCTGCTGGCCCGCTACGGCATCCACACCCGCCCCTCGCTCCCGGCTCCCGACCCGGACGCCGCCGTCCGCGCCGCCGCCCGGCTCGGCTACCCGGTCGCCCTCAAGACCACCGCCCCCCACCTGCGGCACCGCGCCGACCTCGGCGGCGTCCGCCTCGACATCGCGAGCGAGGCCGAACTCCGCCGCACCTATGCGGAATTGACCGACTTCCTGGGCTCTCCCGAAGAGCTCCGGCCGGTCGTCCAGTCGATGGTGCCGCGCGGCGTCGACACCGTCGTCCGCGCCGCCATCGACCCCGCCGCCGGCGCGGTCCTCTCCTTCGGGCTGGCCGGTGCCCCCTCCCAGTTGCTGGGCGACATCGCCCACCGTCTGATTCCGGCCACCGACCGCGAGGTCACCGAGCAGATCCGGTCGATCCGCAGCGCCCCGCTCCTGTTCGGCTGGCGCGGTTCCCAGCCCGTGGACACCGCCGCCCTGGAGGAACTGCTGCTGCGGGTGTCCCGGCTCGTCGACGACCACCCCGAGGTGGTCGCCGTCGACCTCGAACCGGTCGTCGTCGCCCCGCACGGCCTGGCCGTCCTGAGCGCCTCGGTCCGGCTCGCCAGACCGCCCGCGACCACCGACCTGGGCCCTCGCCGGCTGCCCGTCTACTGAGGGTCTCGCGGCCCGGTGCGCCCCGTAAGATGGACCCCATGGCTAAGACCGGTACGACGACCCAGGGGCTGCGCGCGGCGATCGAGCGCAGTGGCTATTACCCGACGCTCGTGGCCGAGGCGGTGCAGGCCGCGGTCGGCGGCGAGCCGGTCGTGTCGTACCTCGTCCACCAGGAGACGACCTTCGACGCCAACGAGGTCCGTCGCCACGTCACGGTCCTGGTCCTGACCGGCACCCGCTTCATCGTCAGCCACACCGACGAGCAGGCCGCCGACGCCACCTCCCCGTCCCCGTACGCCACCACGTCCACGGAGTCCGTCAAGCTCGGCCGGATCTCGTCCGTGGTGCTCAGCCGCGTCGTCGCCAACCCCGAGTCCTACACTCCCGGCCAGTTGCCCCGCGAGGTCGTCCTCACCATCGGCTGGGGCGCCGTCGCGCGCCTCGACCTGGAGCCCGCCAGCTGCGGCGACCCCAACTGCGACGCGGACCACGGCTACACCGGTTCCTCCACCGCCGACGACCTCTCCCTCCGGGTCAGCGAGGCCGGTGACGGCCCGGACTCGGTGCGCGAGACCCTCGCCTTCGCCCAGGCGCTCTCCGAGGCCACCGCGGCCACCAGCGCCCGCTGATGGCCCACACCGCCCCCTTCTGGCCGGAACCGGAACCGCTCGACCCGCTGACCGCGCCGGTGCCCCGCTACGGCACCGGCTCGCTCGCCGACCTGCTGCCCGCCGTCGTCGCCGGCCAGGGCCTGCCCGGCGTCACCACGGACATGGAACTGGCCCCCGCCGACCGCGCCTGCGTCTTCCTGATCGACGGGCTCGGTTGGGAGCTGCTGCGCGCCCACCCGGACGAGGCCCCGTTCCTCACCTCCCTCCTGGGCACCTCGCTCAACGGCACCGGCCAGCCGCTCACCGCCGGCTTCCCGGCCACCACCGCCACCTCCCTCGCCTCGGTCGGCACCGGCCTGCCGCCGGGCGCCCACGGCCTGCCCGGATACACCTGCGAGGACCCCGCCACCGGCGCGCTGATGAACCAGCTGCGCTGGCGCCCGTGGACCGATCCGCACGTCTGGCAGCCCTACCCGACGGTCTTCCAGCTCGCCGACGCCGCCGGCATCCACACCTGCCAGGTCTCCGCGCCGGACTTCGCGCAGACCCCCCTCACCCGGATCGCGCTCAGCGGCGGCACCTTCCACGGCCGGCTCTCCGGCGAGGAGCGGATGGACCTCGCCGCCGAACAACTCGCCGCCGGCGACCGCTCCCTGGTCTACACGTACTACTCCGAGGTCGACGGCAAGGGCCACCGCTACGGCGTCGACTCCGACGCCTGGCGCGGCCAACTGCTCTACGTGGACCGGCTCGCCCAACGGCTCGCCGAGCAACTCCCGCCGCGCAGCGCCCTGTACATCACCGCCGACCACGGCATGATCGACATCCCCTTCGACCCCGACTCCCGGATCGACTTCGACGAGGACTGGGAACTGCGCGCCGGCGTACGCCTGTTGGGCGGCGAGGGCCGGGCGCGGCACGTCTACGCCCACCCGGGGGCCGCGGCCGACGTGCTCACCGTCTGGCGCGAGGTGGTCGGCGACCAGATGTGGGTCGCCGGCCGCGAGGAGGCCATCGCCGCCGGCTGGTTCGGGCCGCACGTCGACGACCGGGTCCGTGCCCGGATCGGCGACGTGGTGGCCGCCGCCCACGCCGACATGGCGATCATCGCGAGTGAACGGGAGCCGGGGGAGTCGCAGATGGTCGGCCTGCACGGCTCCATGACCCCGGTGGAGCAGCTGGTGCCGCTTCTCGAAGTCCGCACCTGACCCGTCACCGCGCCAGGTCCGCGCGGCCCCGTATCGCCCGACCCGCACCGTCCCTTCCGTATGAGCCCGAAAGGCCCGCCACCCCCCATGCCCGAGCTGGTGTTCTTCTCCGGAACGATGGACTGCGGAAAGTCGACACTGGCGCTGCAGATCGAGCACAACCGCTCGGCCCGCGGCCTACAGGGCATGATCTACAGCCGCAACGACCGGGCCGGCCACGGCAAGCTCTCCTCCCGCCTGGGCCTGGTCACCGAGGCCGTCGAGGCGGCGGACGACCTGGACTTCTACGCCCACGTCGTGGACCACCTCAGTTCCGGCGGCCGGGTGGACTACATCATCGCCGACGAGGCGCAGTTCCTCGCCCCCGAGCAGATCGACCAGCTCGCCCGGGTCGTCGACGACCTCGGGCTGGACGTCTTCGCGTTCGGCATCACCACCGACTTCCGCAGCAAGCTCTTCCCCGGTTCCCAGCGGCTGGTCGAACTCGCCGACCGCATAGAGGTGCTGAAGGTCGAGGCGCTGTGCTGGTGCGGCGCCAGGGCCACCCACAACGCCCGCACGGTCGACGGCCGGATGGTCGTCGAGGGCGCGCAGGTCGTCGTCGGCGACGTGCGCGGCGAAACCGGTGGCGAGGGGGCGGAGCGGCCGGCCGAGGTCGGCTACGAGGTGCTGTGCCGGCGCCACCACCGCCGCCTGCAGACCGCGGCGACCGCGCATGCGGCGGCGCTCTCGCCGGACGTCCTGCCGGTCGACGCCCAGCGCTAGGGCCGCGGGGCGGCTCAGCGCCGCTGGATGATCGTGAAGACCGCGCCCTCGTTGTCGGCGACGGTCGCCAGCCGGCCGTGCGCCGAGTCCCGGGCCGGCCGCAGCACATGGCCGCCCAGCTCGACGACCCGGCGGGCGGCGGCGTCGGTGTCCGAGACGGCGAAGTACGTCATCCAGTGCGGCCCCCGGTCGCGTGGCAGCGCGTTGCCGACACCATGGATGCCGGCGACCGGCTTTCCCTTGATGTGCAGCGTCAGATAGTCGAAGTCGGCGGAGACCACGGCCTCCGACTCGAACCCGAAGACATGCTCGTAGAACGGGGCGACGGAGTCCGTCTCCTGGGTGACCAGTTCGTTCCATACGGGGGTGCCTGGCTCGCCGCTGACCGCGGTGCCCAGCATCGCCCTGCCCTGCCACACGCCGAAGATGGCGCCCTGCGGGTCGGAGGCGATCGCCATCCGGCCGGCGTCGTCGGCGTCCAGCGGGCCCACGCCCACCGTGCCGCCGCAGGAACGGATCTGCTCGGCGGTCACGTCCGCGTCGTCACTGGCCAGGTAGGTGGTCCAGGCGACCGGGAGGTGCCGGTCGGCCGCCAGCTCGCCGACCCCGGCCACCTCCAGGCCGTCGAGGAAGGCACGGGCGTACGGACCGAAATGCTGCGGCCCCGGGCGGAACTCCCAGCCGAAGAGCGCGCCGTAGAACTCCTGCGTCGCGGGCAGGCTGTGTGCCAGGAGGCTCACCCAGCAGGGCGCGCCGGGCATCCGCCGGGCTGCTGCCTCGGTCGTCATCGTCACTCTCTCCTCGGAGCATCAGGGTGCTGGCCATGTGCGGTACGGGCGCGGGTCCCGAGCAGATGCTCGCACCCTGTCACCGGGTGTGCGCCCCGGCCGCGCCGTCCACGGCGCGTTCACGAGGGAGAATGCCCGTTTTAACGTTCCTCTTCCGTTTCGGCGATATTACGGCGCCGACGAACTCCGTCATACGGAGGGTGGGCACCCGCCTTCTGTACGTAGTCATTGCTACGCAAGGATGAGTCCCATGAATGCCATCATCACCGCTACCGAACTCGCGAGCGAGTTGGCGGGCCCCGACGCTCCGCTCCTCCTGGACGTGCGCTACCAGCTCGGCGGCCCGCCCGGCCGCCCCGAGTACGAGGCCGGCCACCTGCCCGGTGCGGTCTACGTCGACCTCGACGGCGAACTGGCCGGCCCACCCGGTGCGGCGGGCCGGCACCCGCTGCCCGACCTCGCCGCCTTCGCCGCCGCGATGCGGGCCGCCGGTGTCAGCGCCGGCCGACCGGTGGTCGCCTACGACGGTGGCCAGGGCTGGGCCGCGGCCCGTGCGTGGTGGCTGCTGCGCTGGGCGGGCCACCCGGACGTGCGCGTCCTCGACGGCGGACTCGCCGCCTGGCTGGCCTCCGACGGCCCCATGAGTGTCGACAAAGTGACTCCGCAGCCGGGTGACTTCACCCCCGCGCCCGGTGCGGTGCCGCTGCTCACCGCGGACGACGCGGCCGCGCTGGCCCGCCGCGGCGTCCTCCTGGACGCGCGGGCGGGGGAGCGCTACCGGGGCGAGACCGAACCCATCGACCCGGTGGCCGGTCACATCCCCGGCGCGGTGTCCGCCCCCACGGCCGAGAACGTCGCCGACGGCGGCACGGTCTTCCGCCCCGCCGCCGAACTGGCGAAGCGGTTCACGGCGCTGGGCGCCACGCCCGACACCGAGGTCGGCGTCTACTGCGGCTCCGGCGTCTCCGCCGCCCACCAGGTCCTCGCCCTCGCCGTAGCCGGGATCCCCGCGGCCCTGTACGTCGGCTCCTGGAGCGAATGGTGCGCCGACCCCTCCCGCCCCATCGCCACCGGCCCCCAGCCCGGCTGAGCGGCCGCTGAGGCCCGCGACGGGCCCACGCAACGACTTCGCCCGCCCCCTACGCGCGGGGGGGCGGGCGAAGTCATCACGCACAACACGACCGGAACCCGGCCGATACGGCTTATTCCGGCTTCTTCCTCCGGGTGCCGAAGACGATCTCGTCCCAGCTGGGCACCGCGGCCCGGCGCCCGGGGCGCACCCCGTCCGCCTCGGCCTGCCGGTCCGTCGTCCCGGTCAGGCGGTCACGGTGACCGGCGACCGCCCGCGGCATCAGCACATCGGCATACGCGGAACCCGCGCCCGCGCCCGCGCTCGCCGCCGGAGCCGGCGGCTCCTCGACCTCGGCCTGCTCCGTCTCTTCCTTCTGTGGCGCCTTGGCGCTGTCCGGCACGACCATGTCGCCCCGGAAACTGGGCACCGCCTCCAGCAGGCTGGTCAGCGAATCCCGCTCCCGCTCGCCGGTGGCCTCCTCGGCCCGCGCCTCTCGTTCCCGCTCCCGGTCCTCGCCGGGCCGCTCCGGCATCTGACGGTCCAGGGCACGGTCCAGCGGCCGGTCGCGCGGCAGCCGCGCGATCCGGGGCACGAACGGGAAGCTCGGCTCGGGGGTGTCGTCGCTCTCGCCGATCAGCGCCCGCGCCTCGTCGTCCACGGCCTGCACCAGTCGGCGCGGCGGGTCGTACGTCCAGGTCGCCGACCGCGGCTCACCCGCGACCCGGTAGACGAGCAGCACCTCCCAGGTGCCGTCGTCCCGGCGCCAGGAGTCCCACTGGGCACTGTCCTTGTCGGCGCCGCGCAGCAGCAGCCGCTCCGAGACGGCCTCGCCCAGCTGGGGGCCGGTGTTCTCGCCCGGTCGGCGCACAGGGGTTTTGCGGGCCCGCTCGGCCATGAACGCCCGCTCGGCGAGCACCGGTCCCTCGAAGCGGCGCACCCGGTCGACGGGGATGCCGGCGAGCTGCGCGACCTCCTCAGCGGAGGCACCGGCTCGTATCCGCGCCTGGATGTCCCGCGGGCGCAGGTGGCTCTCGACCTCGATCTCGATCTGGCCCAGCCGCGCTCTGTCGTTCCGGATGGCGGCGCGCAGCCGCTCGTCGATCGGAAGCGTGTACTCGGTGCTGTCCGCAGCCTTGAGCACCAGCCGTGTGCCGTCGTTGGAGACGGCCACGACACGCAGTTCGGGCATGGGGACCTCCCGGGTGGTGCCTGCCGACGTCACGTGCGTCGCTGCTTCCGCTAGTCGAGTGTGGCCTGCCCGGGTGCAGCCTGCCACAACATTGCCGAGTTGCCCGGCGTGTCAGGGCTTGGCCCAGCAACGCCGTTATGACACGGTTACCAGTTCGCAACGCTCGGTGACCATGCCGCTTGCCCTGTCACCGACCACCCGTGCCGAGCGACGGCGCCCCAAGGAGGGTGTCACCTTCAGTGCCCCCTCCCGCGGGTCCGGGCAGCCGGACGGGAACCGGGGCCAGGGCTCGCCACAGTACTCCATTCGGGCCACCGAAGTGGACCGCCGCGCCGTGGAAGTTCTTGGCGGGCAGTCCGGGCAAGTCACCTTGTCGACCTCTCTACCTGCGACAAGGGTGGCGAGGTTCACAGATTCCACAGATTCGGAACTAATGACTCCGCCATTTGGTCACTTCTCCATGCAAGATGGATCGAAGGGGCGATCAAAGGTAGGAGATGGACGAAAAAACCGAAGCCGACACGAAGCAGAAGGAGAAGCGGATCGACCTGAGCGTCGCCCAGGTCGCCAGCAGCGCACTCGCCGCGGCCGTCGCCGCGTACCTCGCGGGTCAGCTCGGTGTGTACGGAACCATCATCGGCGCAGGTGTCGTCAGTGTCGTCGCCACGACCGGCGGCTCCCTGTTCCAGCACCTGTTCCGGCGTACCGGTGAGCAGATCAAGGAAGCGGCGGTCACCACCCGACCCAAGCCGCACCGCGCCTCCATCACCCGAACCCGATCCACCGACCAACCCCAGCCCGCCACCGACCTCCCGGCGCCCGCCGGTCCCACGCGGGTGCTGCCCACCTTCGACAAGCAGGGCACGGAGGACCCCGTCACCTCCGTCGCGGCCCGCGACCCCGGCCCCGCCACCGCCCGCACCCAGCTCATCCCGCGTGCCCAGCAGCAGCCAGCCGGCCAGGACCCGGAGGCGACGCGGCTGATGGCGCGGCCCACCGAGCGGACCATGGCACTGGGCCGGGCGGCCCACGGGGGCGACGACGCGACCACCGTCCTCCCGCAGGCCGGCGTGCCCGGTGCTGCTCTCCCCGGGACCGAGGAGACCAGCGCCACCTACGGCACCCGTCTGCGCGGTTGGAAGCGGCCCGCGCTCGGTGCGCTCACCGTCTTCGTGCTCGCCATGGGCGTGGTCACCGCCACCGAACTGATCACCCAGGAGACGCCGAGCGGCACCAAGGGCACCACCGTCGGCAACTTCCTCACCGGCAACGTCTCCCCGCACCGGCCCAACAGCCCGCAGACTCCGGACCCCGGCCACTCCACCGGCAACGGCACCGGCCGCGACGGCAGTACTCCGTCACCCGGCCCCAGTCACTCCGGCGGCAGCGGCACCGACGGCACCGGTAGCGGCAGCGGCCACAGCGGGCAGAGCCCGAAGCCGACGCCGAGCGACGACGCCACCGGCTCCCCGAGCCCGGACACGTCCTCGTCGCCCGACACGTCGTCGAGCCCGTCCACCGGCAGCGACGGCGGCAAGGGTGACGGCACCGGCTCGACCGGCGGCGGTGCCACCCCGGGGCAGCAGCAGGGCGGGCAGAACCCCGGCGGCCGCCAGAGCCCTGACCCCAACACCCCCTGAACCCTCTGACGAAGGATCGCCCCAACGGGCGGACCGCCCTACCGGCGGACCACCCACGACCGCGGCCCGGTGCACCCCCACGGGGCACCGGGCCGCGGCACATCATGGACCGGCCGGTCGTCCCTCAGTCACCGAGGACCTGCCGCAGGTACCCATTGGCGAACCGGCGCTCCGGATCCAGCCGGTCGCGCAGCGCCGTGAACTCGCCGAACCGCGGATAGACCTCCGCGAGGTACCCGGCGTCACGCGTGTGCAGCTTCCCCCAGTGGGGCCGTCCCTCGTGCGCCGCCATGATCCGCTCGGTGGCCCCGAAGTACGCCTGGAACGGCGTCCCGCGGTACATGTGCACCGCGATGTACACGGTCTCCCGGCCCGACGCCGTGGAAAGCGCGATGTCGTCGGCCGGCGCGGTCCGCACCTCCACCGGGAAGCTGACCTTGAAGTCCGACCGCTCCACCAACGCCTTCAGTTCACCCAGCGCCTCGATCGCCGCCGCCCTGGGGAGCGCGTACTCCATCTCCACGAACCGCACCCGCCGAGGCGAGGTGAACACCTTGTAGGGGATGTCGGTGTACGTACGGGCCGACAGCGCCCGGCTGGAGATCTTCGCGATGCCCGGTATCGCGGCCGGCACCGCCCGCCCCACGGCGCACGCCACCTGGAACACCCCGTTGGACAGCAGTTCGTCCTCGATCCAGCCGCTCACCCTCCCGGGTGGCGCCGCCGGACCCTGGCTGCGGTTGTTGCGCTTGGTGTTGCAGTTGCCGGTGTGGGGGAACCAGTAGAACTCGAAGTGCTCGTTCTCTGCGGCCAGTTCGTCGAAGCGGCCGGTCACCTCGTCGAACGGCATCGGCTCCTCACGGGCGGTCAGCAGGAACTCCGGCTCCACCGCGAACGTCAGCTCGCTCACCACGCCCAGCGCGCCCAGACCCAGCCGCGCCCCCGCGAACACCTCGGGGTTCTCCTCGGCGGAACAGCGCAGCACCGAACCGTCGGCGGTGATCAGCTCCAGGGCGGTGATCTGCGCCGCGATCGACGCGGAGTCCCGGCCGGTGCCGTGGGTTCCGGTACTGGCGGCCCCCGAGACGGTCTGTTCCATGATGTCGCCCATGTTGGCGAGCGACAGCCCGTGCGCGGACAGCGTCCGGTTGAGGAGCTTGAGGGGCGTGCCGGCGGCGACGGTCACCGTCCCCGCCGTGCGGTCGATCCGACGGATCCCGGTGAGCCGCTCGGGGCGGATCAGCAGCCCGTCGGTGGCGGCGGCCGGGGTGAACGAGTGCCCGGTGCCGGCCGCCTTGATCGTCAGCCCGTCCGCGGCGGCGGCCCGGACGGCGGCCGCCAGTTCCTCGGTGCTCGCCGGCGCCACGGTCCGGGCGGGGCGGGCGGTCACGTTGCCCGCCCAGTTCCGCCAGGAGCCTTGCGAACCGCGCCCTCCCGAGCCGCCGATGACGTCCGTGACTGCCATGGTGACGATGCCTCCCCTCAGCGCGGCCGGCCGCATTCGACCGCCGTTGGTCAGCGCATGATGCCAGCCGCCGACGCCGCTTCCAGGCGGGGTGACGGGAATCACACACGCGAGAAAACGGGTGCAATCGCACGGCCCCCGGACATGTCGTACCGCCGGTAACAAGGAAATTCGGAGAAGCCGCTCCAGCCACCCGCCCACCGGGTGCGGAACCCGGTCACGAACCGGGCGCCGAGTCAACGCCACGCCTCCGAAGTCACCTGCACCGGTGGGTCGGTGGGGCGGGTGGGGCGCTGGGCGCCGGGACGAGGGGTGAGCGCGCAGAGGGGAGCGCTCTGCATTCCGGCGGTGTAGACGGGAGCGGTGGCCCCACCGGTGGCGTGGACGGGAGGGGCGGTCCCCCTCGGTGGCGCAGACGGGCGGGCGGTACGGCCGCGTTGATGCGGGCGGGACGGGCAGGGTCCTCCCGCAGCGGCCCGTAGTGACGCGCAGCCCGTCGGCTGTCCCAATGTCCCAACGGTGGGCGCCGGGTGCCCCGTTGGCGTCGACCACCGTTGGTGTCGCCCCGTCTACCGTCGCGCCGTGATGCCCCGGGGCATGGGTCAGCCGGCGCGGGTCTCGTCGTGGCGTTCGGTGGCCGGGGGTTCCGCCGGGGCGGGGGTGCCGCCGGCCGTGGGCGAGGACGGTAGCCGGGCGGGGCGTGGGCGGAGCCAGCGGTAGCCGGCGAGTGCCACCAGGGCGGCCAGGACGCCCGCGGCGAGCGGCACCACGTAACCGCGGGCGGCACCTGCCGCGTCCACCACCCAGCCGGCCGCCGACGAGCCGAGTGCCACGCCCACCGCGAGCCCGGTGCTCGTCCACGTCATGCCCTCGGTCAGCTGCGTCCGCGGCACATGCTCCTCGACCAACGCCATCGTGGTGACCATCGTCGGCGCGATCGAGAGCCCGGCGAGGAACAGCGCGACGGCCAGCAGCACCAGCGACCCGGTGAACGACGCAGCCAACTGGAGCGGCACCATGCTCACCGCCATCGCGGCCACCCCCGCCAGCCACCGGCGGGACGGCGGCCCCGCCAGGTGCAGCAGCCCGAAGACCGCACCGGCCACACACGACCCCAGCGCGTACACCGCCAACACCAGGCTTGCCGCGGCCTTGTGGCCTGCCTCCTGGGCGAACGCCACGGTCACCACGTCGATCGCCCCGAAGATCGCTCCGGTCGCCACGAACGTCCCCACCAGCACCCGCAGGCCCGGCGATCGCAGCGCCGATCCCTTCGCCTGCTGCTCCCGGGAATGCGGCACCGGCTCCGTCGCGCGCTGCGCCGTCAACCAGAACACCCCCGCCGCCAGGAACGCCCCGGCCAGCAGCGGCCCGGCCTCCGGGAACCATGCCGTCGACAGCCCGATCGAGAGGATCGGGCCGAGGATGAAGCACATCTCGTCGACGATCGACTCCCACGAGTACGCGGTGTGCAGCTGACGCGGCGCCCCCCGGTAGAGCTCCGCCCAACGCGCCCGCACCATCGAGCCCACGCTCGGCACACAGCCCGCACAGGCCGCGAAAGCGAACAGCGTCCAGTCCGGCCACCGCTGCTGCGCGCTCAGCAGCAGCCCTGCGACCGCTCCCAACGACACCAGCGTGGCCGGTCGCAGCACCCGCCGCTGGCCGTGCCGGTCCACCAGCCGGGAGATCTGCGGCCCGAGGACCGCCGCGGACAGCGCGAGCGTCGCGGACAGCGCCCCGGCCAGCCCGTACCGACCGGTCAGCTGGGACACCATCGTGACGATGCCGATGCCCATCATCGACAGCGGCATCCGCCCCAGCAGCCCGGCGGCGGAGAACGACTTGGTGCCGGGGCGGCCGAATATGGCGCGGTAAGGACTGGGCAACGGGGTGCTCCGCCGGGTGAGGAAGTCGGTAAGGAATGTCGGTGGCCGATACAGCTTACGGGGCGCGCGGCCCCCTGCGCCTCCCGGTTTTCGCGCCCGTTTCCCTCACCCCTCCGGGGCCTGACCCCTCGCCGCAGGGCCGGGAGTGGGAGGATCGGAGGCATGCCCGAACAGTGCGACCCCCGCCCCTATGACGCCCTGCTGCTGCTGTCCTTCGGAGGCCCCGAAGGCCCCGACGACGTCGTGCCGTTCCTGGAGAACGTCACCCGTGGACGCGGCATCCCCCGCGAGCGCCTCAAGGAGGTGGGCCAGCACTACTTCCTGTTCGGTGGCGTCAGCCCCATCAACGCCCAGAACCGGGAACTCCTCGACGCCCTCCGCAAGGACTTCGCCGAACACGGCCTCGACCTGCCGGTCTACTGGGGCAACCGCAACTGGGCGCCCTACCTGACCGACACCCTGCGCACCATGGTCACCGACGGCCACCGCCGCATCGCCGTCCTCGCCACGAGTGCCTACGCCTCGTACTCCGGCTGCCGCCAGTACCGCGAGAACCTCGCCGACGCGCTCGCCACCCTCCGGACCGAGGGCCTGCCCGTCCCCCAGGTCGACAAGCTGCGCCACTACTTCAACCACCCGGGCTTCGTGTGCCCCATGGCCGACGGCGTCCTCGCGGCCCTCGCCGAGCTTCCCGAGGAGACCCGCGCCGGCGCCCACATCGCCTTCACCACGCACTCCATCCCCACCGCCGCCGCCGACACCTCCGGCACCCCCGACGACCACACCGAGGACGGCACGGGCGGCGCCTACGTCGCCCAGCACCTGGACGTCGCCCGGGGCATCGCCGACGCCGTGCGCGCCGAGACCGGCGTCGACCACCCCTGGCAGCTCGTCTACCAGTCCCGCAGCGGCGCCCCGCACATCCCCTGGCTGGAGCCCGACATCTGCGACCACCTGGAGCAGTTGCACGGCGCCGGCGTCCCGGCCGTCGTCATGGTCCCCATCGGCTTCGTCTCGGACCACATGGAGGTCAAGTACGACCTCGACACCGAGGCCACCGCCAAGGCCGCCGAGCTGGGTCTGCCGGTCGCCCGCTCGGCCACCGTCGGCGCCGACCCCCGGTTCGCCGCCGCCGTCCGCGACCTCCTCCTGGAGCGCGCCGCCACCGAACGGGGCACCACCCCCGAGCGCTGCGCCCTGGGTGCCCTCGGCCCCTCGCACGACCTCTGCCCCGTCGGCTGCTGCCCCGCCCGTACACCCCGCCCGGCCGCCGCCGGCGCCGACTGGACCGGCCCCACGGCCGAGGCCCCCGCGTAACCCGCCCCGCCGGCCTCGCGCGACCCGCCGCCCGCCCGAGCCCCCGACCACCGCTCGTTCGAGCAAGGAGCACTGTGCCCGACCCCCAGTACACCGCCCCGCCGCACACCGACCCCTTCTACGACGAACTCCTGGAGCTGGCCCTGGAGGCCGCCGGCCGCGCCGCGACCCTGCTGCGCGACGGCCGCCCCGCCGACCTGGGGGTGGCCGCCACCAAGACCAGCCCCATCGACGTCGTCACCGAGATGGACCTCGCCTCCGAGAAGCTGATCACCGACTTCATCGGCGAGCACCGCCCCACCGACGGCTTCCTCGGCGAGGAGGGCGCCGGCAGCACCGGCACCAGCGGCGTGCGATGGGTCATCGACCCCGTGGACGGCACCGTCAACTACCTCTACGGGCTGCCCTCCTGGGCCGTGTCCATCGCCGCCGAGAAGGACGGCGAGACCGTCGTCGGGGTGGTCACCGCCCCCATGCGCGGCGAGACCTTCCAGGCCGTCCGCGGCCGCGGCGCCCACCTCAACGGCGAGCCGATCCACCACCGCCCCGCCCCACCGCTCTCCCAGGCCCTGGTCGGCACCGGCTTCGGCTACCTCACCGAGCGGCGCGCCGCCCAGGCAGAGGTGGTCCGCACCCTGCTCCCGCAGGTCCGTGACATCCGCCGCGGCGGCTCGGCCGCCATCGACCTGTGCGACGTGGCCTGCGGCCGGCTCGACGGCTACTACGAGCGCGGCCTCAACCCCTGGGACCTGGCGGCCGGCGTCCTGATCGCCTCCGAGGCCGGCGCGCTCACCGGCGGCCGCCCCGGCCACGCCCCCTCCCACGAGCTGACCCTCGCCGCCTCCCCGGGCGTCTTCGCCGAGCTCCAGCCGCTCCTTGACGACCTCGGTGCCTGGCACGACTGACCGTCCCCCGGACCGACGGACCGACGGACCGACGGACCGACGGACCGACGGACCGACGGACCGACGGACCGCACACGGACACGGCTGCGCCCCGGCACCATCCCTCGGTGCCGGGGCGCAGCCGTGTCCTACGAGGCCGGAAGTCAGGCGTTGACGCTGTAGCGCACGCCGTGCTCGGTCGCCAGGCGCTTCAGGTCCTCAAGCTCCGCCAGCTCGACCTCGGCGAGGAACTCGTCACCCGACTCGCGGGCCCGGACCAGATCGGCTTCGGTGTTCCGTATGCGCTGCAAAATACCTGCGGTGAACGCGTCCATGGTGCGCCCCCTCGTCGTGGGTCGGTGGCACGGGGGTGTGCCGACGGGTGGGTCGATCACGGCGTGGTCCCTGCGCTGGATACCAAGCGTGGCAAGACGCCGGTACAGGGCGTGATCGCGGGTGTGCAGACGTCCTCCCCACGCGCACTCTCAGGGAAACCTCAAACGGCCCGGGAATCCGGGGCCGCACCGGCCCCGTCCCACCGCCCCTGTCCCCTCCACACCCCCCTTACCGCCGGTTTATGACTCTTCGGGGCAGGATGGAAGGGCTCTGAACGTTGTTGTGCCCTGCTCACCAAGGGCCGTAAGGAAGGACTGCGACGTGCGTGTTCTCGTCGTCGAGGACGAGCAGCTGCTCGCCGATGCTGTGGCCACCGGACTACGCCGGGAGGCCATGGCCGTCGACGTGGTCTACGACGGCGCCGCCGCGCTGGAGCGGATCGCGGTCAACGACTACGACGTCGTCGTCCTCGACCGCGACCTCCCGCTCGTCCACGGCGACGACGTCTGCCGCAAGCTCGTCGAGCTGGGCATGCCCACCCGCGTCCTGATGCTCACCGCCTCCGGCGACGTCAGCGACCGCGTCGAGGGCCTGGAGATCGGCGCCGACGACTACCTCCCCAAGCCGTTCGCGTTCACCGAGCTGACCGCCCGGGTCCGCGCCCTCGGCCGCCGCACCACGGTCGCCCTGCCGCCGGTCCTGGAGCGCGCCGGGATCAAGCTCGACCCCAACCGCCGCGAGGTCTTCCGCGACGGCCGGGAGGTCCAGCTCGCCCCCAAGGAGTTCGCGGTCCTGGAAGTCCTCATGCGCAGCGAGGGCACGGTCGTCTCGGCCGAGCAGCTCCTGGAGAAGGCGTGGGACGAGAACACCGACCCGTTCACCAACGTCGTCCGGGTCACGGTCATGACGCTGCGCCGCAAGCTCGGCGAGCCCGCGGTGATCGTCACCGTCCCCGGCTCGGGATACCGGATCTGACCGGCGATGCCTTCCCTGCCCTCGTTCTCCAGCTCCAAGTCGGCACCGCCACCGCCACCGGTGCCCCCCAAGCCAGCTTGGGACCCAAAACCGGTCAACGTCCGGCCTTTCCCCTGGCTGCGGCCCACCATCCGGATACGGCTCACGCTGCTGTACGGCGGCATGTTCCTGATGGCCGGAATCGTGCTGCTCACGATCATCTACATGCTCGCCGCAGCCGCCCTGCACGACGGCAGCGCGCTGCCGCTGAAGATCCTCGGCGGGAAGTTCCAGTCCACCAGCGACATCTGCGACCTGCCCACGGAGACCTCCGGGGCGCTGCTCCAGGAGGCCGTCAACAACTGCCTGATGCACCAGCGGGCGGTCGCCCTGAACAACCTCCTCAACCGTTCGTTGCTGGCGTTGTTGGGGTTGACGATCGTGGCGTTCGCGTTCGGTTATGCGATGGCGGGGCGGGTGTTGTCGCCGTTGGGGCGGATCACGCGGACCGCGCAGCGGGTGGCGGGGTCGGATCTGCATCGGCGGATCGAGTTGGGTGGTCCGGATGACGAGCTGAAGGAGTTGGCGGACACCTTCGACGAGATGTTGGACCGGTTGGACCGGGCGTTTGAGTCGCAGCGGCGGTTCGTGTCGAACGCGTCGCATGAGTTGCGGACGCCGTTGGCGATCAATCGGACGTTGTTGGAGGTGCAGCTGGCGGATCCGCAGGCGTCGCCGGAGGTGCAGCAGCTGGGGAAGACGCTGTTGGCGACGAATGAGCGCAGTGAGCAGTTGGTGGAGGGGTTGCTGCTGCTGGCGCGTAGTGAGAACAAGATCGTGGACAAGCGTCCGGTGGATCTGTCGGAGGTGGCCTCGCAGGCGGTGGATCAGACGCGTGAGGAGGCGCAGGCCAAGGGGGTGCAGCTGCGCGTGGTGCGGCAGCAGGTGTTCGTGCAGGGCAACGGGGTGCTGCTGGAGCGGATCGCGTTGAATCTGGTGCAGAACGCGGTGCGGTACAACGTGCCCGAGGGCGGTTGGGTGGAGGTGACCACGGAGCCGCAGCCGGGGTGCGCGGTGCTGGTGGTCTCCAATACGGGGCCGGTGGTGCCGGCGTACGAGGTGGAGAACCTCTTCGAGCCGTTCCGGCGGCTGCGTACGGAGCGGACCGGCAGCGACAAGGGCGTGGGCCTTGGCCTGTCCATCGTCCGGTCCGTGGTCCGCGCCCACGACGGCACCATCACCGCCGAACCCCGCGAAGGCGGCGGACTCGACATGCGCGTCGTCCTCCCGCTCTGAGACGGACGACAAGGCCCCTGTGCGGCCGCTGGACGGATCGTGCGCCGCGCCGGGAACTTCCGGCTATCCGGTGGTACGGTCGCCCGTCCGGCGGCCGTACACCCCGATTCCACCCGGCCTCGTTCGACTTTCCGGTTTGACGAGGCGGGGGGTCTTTGGGGATCCTTCGCCGAGTTCGCTTTGCGCGGAATTCGGCGGGTCCGCCTGCCGCCTTCAGCGTGTGTGATCCCTCACAGAGGCCCCTTTCCGGCCATCTACCCTCCGTGATCGAATTGCCTGGTGGAAAGCCGGGAAAATCCGGGTTTCCCAAGGCCCTGATCACGGGAAGTACACGTGATGGGCTGCGCGAGGTGCGACATTCGGACCGTGTACGGTCCTGATCGCCATCCAAACCGATCACCTCTTCAGGGGTGCGGTTGGGTGTCGATTGAGTAACAGACCTTGATGTGAGGCAAAATCTCCGCCTCAGGTCGGGCACAAGTCCGGCCTCTCACGCGTTACGAGCGCTGAGACACCGCAGACACCCAGAGGGGGAGAGCGACAATGGCTACGGATTACGACACTCCACGCAAGACCGATGACGACCTCAACGAGGACAGCATCGAAGAACTGAAGTCGCGGCGGAACGACAAGTCCGCCTCGGCCGTCGACGTCGACGAGTTCGAGCAGGCCGAGGGCCTGGAACTCCCCGGCGCCGACCTGTCCAACGAGGAACTCGCGGTCCGCGTGCTGCCCAAGCAGCAGGACGAGTTCACCTGCATGAGCTGCTTCCTGGTCCACCACCGCAGCCAGCTGGCTGCGGAGGACAAGAACGGCAACCCGATCTGCCGCGACTGCGCGGCCTGATCGCGGCCTACGCCGTGCCGGGCGTAAACCCGTTCCGTAGGGGCCGCAAGGGCGGCAACGGTCCGGCGGCCGGCGCACGATCACGCGAGGAAACCGCGCCCGTGCCCGCCGACCCGACCGCCCTGCCCGAGGAACGGACCACCCGTGAACTCAAGCGGCGGGGCCGACCGGCCTCGCTCGCGGGCAGAGCCGTGCGGGGCGCCAGGAGGGGTCGCGACGGCGTACGGTCGGCGCTCGGCGTGATCGCCGACCGGATCATCGCCACCGCCCCCAGGATCCCGGTACGCGACCTCGCCGCCCTGCGGGAACAGTTCCCCGGCCTGACCCCCGAGGAACTCGCCGACAAGCTGGTGGCGGGCGCCTGCGCGGGCACCGCCACCGTCGGCGCGGGCGTCGGTGCGGCCGCCATGCTGCCCGTACCGCCCGCCATGCCCGCCGAACTCGCCGCCGAGGTCGCCGGCATCGCCGCGGTCGAGATCAAACTGATCGCCGAACTCCACGAGGTCTACGGCCTGCGCCCCGCGGGGAACCTCACCCAGCGCGCCACCGCCTACCTCACGTCCTGGACCCAGGAACGCGGCATCGACATCGCCACACCCGCGTCACTCAACGTCGCGCTTGGCGGACAGATGCGACGCGAACTCCGCCAGCAGATCATGAAGCGGACGCTGCGCAACCTGCCCAACCTCACGCCGTTCCTGGTCGGCGCCGCGGTCGGCGCGTTCCTCAACCGCCGCGACACCAGGAAACTCGCCCACACGATCCGCGCGGACCTCCGCCGCCACCAGATCCCCTGGGACGCCCTCCCCGACGCCCCGGGCGATCAGCCGCGCGCCGACGCCAGCGCCGCCACCAGCCGCTCCGGCTCCCGCGTCGACACATAGGCGTACGGCGTCGGATCCTCGGGATCGGTGATCTCGACCCGCACCGCCGTCGGCACATAGCTCCGCAGCACCATGAAGGCCCGCGCATCGGCCTTGTACGTGCGCCACGCCAGCGCCTCCGCCGCGTCCAGCGCCTCCGCCTCGCCGAGCGCCGACACCGGGATCTTCGCGTCCCCCGCGATCAGCGCGCCGCCCACCACCCGGATCCGCACCGAGCCGTACGAGCTCACCGCCACCGCCGACAGCGCCGCTCCGCCGATCAGCCCGCCGAGCATCGGGAGCGTCCCCAACGGGAGCAACATCAGGGCACAGGCGACGCCGACGAGGGCGGCGATCACCCACCAGGAACGGGGCGCGGTGAGACGTTCTTCGTACGACTGCATGCCCCCAGCTTGGCACGGCGGCACTCACCCCTTATCCGCGCGGGTAGGGTCTGCACTCGTGAGTGGAACTGACCAACCCAGGACGCGGCTGACGCCACCCGAGGGCGCCACGCCCCCGGTCCGGCACCCGGACGCGCCGGCCCCCGGAGAACCGCTCGGCGCGCACTACGACCGGTGCTTCGGCTGCGGCACGGGACAGCCCCACGGGCTGCACCTGGAGGCCCGGGCCGGCGACGGCGTGAGCATCACCGCCGAATTCACCGTCAAGGAGGCCCACCAGGGCGCGCCCGGCCTGGCACACGGCGGCGTACTGGCCACCGCGCTGGACGAGACCCTCGGCTCCCTGAACTGGCTGCTGCGGGTGATCGCGGTGACCGGACGGCTGGAGACCGACTTCCTCGCGCCCGTCCCGCTGGGCACGGTGCTGCACCTCGACGCGCGGGTCACCGCCCGACACGGCCGGAAGATCTATTCGACGGCGGTGGGCCGGATAGGCGCCCCCGACGGCCCGGTCGCGGTACGCGCCCAGGCGGTCTTCGTCGAAGTCAAGGTCGACCACTTCATCGACAACGGAAGGACCGAGGAGATCCAGGCGGCCATGGCCGACCCGGACCAGGTCAAGCGCGCGCGTGCCTTCGAGGTGAACCCGTGAGTCAGCTACGGAATCCAGTGGACGTGCTCCTGCGCCGCCTGGACCCGGACGTTCCCGTTCCGTCCTACGCACACCCAGGAGACGCCGGAGTCGACCTCGTCACCACCGAGGCCGCCGAACTGGCACCGGGGGAGCGCACCGTCCTCCCCACCGGGGTGTCGATCGCCCTGCCCGACGGCTACGCCGCGTTCGTCCACCCACGGTCCGGACTCGCGGCCCGCTGCGGACTGGCGCTGGTGAATGCCCCCGGGACGGTCGATGCCGGGTACCGTGGAGAGATCAAGGTGATCGTGGTCAATCTGGACCCGCGCGAGAGCGTGCGGTTCGAGAAGTACGACCGGATCGCCCAATTGGTCGTCCAGCAGGTCGAGAAGGTGCGCTTCCACGAGGTGGCGGAACTTCCCGGCTCGGCGCGGGCCGAGGGGGGATTCGGGTCCACCGGCGGTCACGCGGCGGTGGACGGCCCCACGGGCGGGAACGAATTCGCATCGGTCGGTGGCGACCGGGAAGGACAGTGACGTGTTCGGACGTCGCAAGAAGAACGAGGCTCAGGTAGAGCCGGCCGAGGACACGGTGCTCACCGACGAGGTCGAGACCGGCGAGGGCGACGCGACGCACGCGCGGCTCAATCTCCCGCCCGCGCCGCGCCCCGACGGTCCCTGGGACGTGTCGGAGGTCAAGGAGCCCGGCGAGGGCCGGGTCGACCTCGGCGGCCTCTACGTGCCCGGCGTCGAGGGCATGGAACTGCGGGTCGAGGTCGCCGGCGACGCGATCGTGGCCGCCACGGTCGTCCTCCAGGACAGCGCCGTGCAGCTCCAGGCGTTCGCCGCCCCCAAGAACGAGGGCATCTGGGGCGAGGTCCGCGAGGAGATCGCCGGGGGCATCACCCAGCAGGGCGGCGTCATCGACGAGGTCGAGGGCCCGCTGGGCTGGGAGCTGCGCGCCCAGGTCCCGGTGCAGTTGCCGGACGGCACCAACGGCGTCCAGGTGGTGCGCTTCGTCGGCGTCGACGGCCCGCGCTGGTTCCTGCGCGGCGTGATCTCCGGACAGGGCGCGGTGCAGCCGCAGGCGGCCGGTGTACTGGAGCACATCTTCCGGGACACCGTCATCGTCCGCGGCGAGGGCCCGATGGCGCCCCGCGACCCGATCGTCCTCAAGCTGCCCGACGACGCCCAGATGGTGCCGGACGGCGTTCAGCAGGAACAGGCCGAAGGGTCGCGCTTCGGCGGCGGCGTGGAGCGCCTGGAACGCGGACCGGAGATCACCGAGATCCGCTGACCCACCGCTGAGAAGCACGGCGCGATAACAGCGCCGCGGCGGCTCAATCACGACGGTTACAAGGGGTCGTACTCCCGTGCGGGAGTACGACCCCTTGACGTTTGTGCAGGTCAGATCGGGAGGCGTAAGAAAACCGTCAACGGAACGCTAATGGCCGTAAGGGAGGCGTCAACGGCGTTCAAGTGGCGCAAGAACGACGCTTTGCTCTAGGGGTCCCATTCCGTCTGCCCATCTAGGAGCACACGATGGCCGACGTGGCCTTCGTCGTCGCCACCCTCGCGGTCTTCGCAGTGGTGGCTCTCGTCGCCAAGGGGGTGACGAAGCTGTGACCATCGAGAACATCGTCGGCCTCATCGTGGCCGTCGCCCTCCTCGGTTACCTGGTCCTCGCTCTCGTCTTCCCGGAGAGGTTCTGAGGTGTCGACAGCTGCCAACGCAGCGGGCCACATGAGCCCCGCTCTCGCGGGCGTGCTCCAGCTCACGGCGCTCATCGCAGCGCTCGCCCTGGCGTACCGCCCCCTCGGCGACTACATGGCCGCCGTCTACAGTTCCCCCCGCCACCTGCGCGTGGAAAAGGTCATCTACCGCTGCATAGGCGCCAACGCGGACACCCAGATGCGCTGGCCCGCCTACCTCCGCGGCGTCCTGGCCTTCTCCCTCGCCGGAGTGCTCTTCCTCTACCTCATCCAGCGACTCCAGGGACACCTTCCGCTCTCCCTCGGATTCGCCGCCATCAGCCCCGACCAGGCCTTCAACACCGCCGCGTCGTTCGTCTCCAACACCAACTGGCAGTCGTACAGCGGTGAACAGGCCATGGGCCACGTCGTGCAGACCGCCGGCCTCGCCGTACAGAACTTCGTCTCCGCCGCCACCGGCATGGCCGTCGCCGTAGCCCTCGTCCGCGGCTTCGCCCGCTCCCGCACCGGCGAACTCGGCAACTTCTGGGCCGACCTGGTACGCGGCACCATCCGCGTCCTCATCCCCATCGCCGTACTCGGCGCGATCGTCCTCGTCGCCTGCGGCGCCATCCAGAACTTCTCCGGCATCCACGAAGTCGGCCAGTTCATGGGCGGCGCCCAACAGACCAACGGCGGCGCCGTCGCCTCCCAGGAAGTCATCAAGGAACTCGGCACCAACGGCGGCGGCTACTTCAACGCCAACTCCGCCCACCCGTTCGAGAACCCCAACGCCTTCACCAACCTCTTCGAGATCTTCCTGATCCTCGTCATCCCCTTCGCGCTCACCCGCACCTTCGGCAAGCTCGTCGGGAACGTGAAGCAGGGCTACGCGATCCTCGCCACCATGGGCGTCATCTGGCTCGGCTTCGTCGCGCTCATGATGTGGACCGAGTTCGCCCACGGAGGCCCGGCACTCCAGGCCGCGGGCGCCGCCATGGAAGGCAAGGAAACACGCTTCGGCGTCGGCGCCTCCGCGATCTTCTCGGTGTCCACCACCCTGACGTCGACCGGAGCCGTCGACTCCTTCCACTCCTCCTTCACCGCATTCGGCGGCGGCATCCAACTCCTCGGCATGATGCTCGGCGAAATCGCCCCCGGCGGCGTCGGCTCCGGCCTCTACGGCATGCTCGTCATGGCCGTCATCGCCGTCTTCATCGCCGGCCTCATGGTCGGCCGCACCCCCGAGTACCTCGGCAAGAAGATCGGCACCCGCGAGATCAAACTCGCCGCCTGCTACATCCTCATCACGCCGACCCTCGTACTCGGCTTCGCCGCCGCCTCCATGGTGCTGCCCGACGCACTCGGCTCCATGCTCAACACCAAGGCGGTCGGCGCCGGCCCGCACGGCTTCTCCGAAGTCCTCTACGCCTACACCTCCGGCGCCAACAACAACGGCTCCGCATTCGCCGGACTCAACGCCAACACCCCCTGGTACAACACCACGATCGGCCTGGCCATGCTCCTCGGCCGCTTCCTCCCCATGGTGTTCGTGCTCGCCCTCGCCGGCTCGCTCGCCGAACAGCAGCCGATCCCCGAGACCGCAGGCACCCTCCGTACCGAAAAGCCGCTCTTCGCCGGGCTGCTCGTCGGCACGATCCTGATCATCACCGGTCTGACCTACTTCCCGGCGCTCGCCCTCGGGCCGCTGGCGGAGGGCCTGTCATGACCGCCCCCGTGAAACCGGAGGAGTCCGGCCCCATGTCCACCGCCACTCCGACCCGCGCTCCGCAGCAGGACGCCACCAGCGGGCAGCAGCCCGGCGACGGCCGCGTGGGCAGTGGTCTCTTCGACCCCAAGCAACTGCTCGTCTCACTGCCGGACGCCCTGCGCAAGCTCGACCCGCGGGTGATGGTCAAATCACCCGTCATGTTCGTCGTCGAGGTCGGCTCCGTCCTCACCACGATATTCGCCTGTGCCGCACCCACCAACTGGTTCGGCTGGGCCATCGCCGCCTGGCTTTGGCTCACCGTCATCTTCGCCAACCTCGCCGAAGCCGTCGCCGAAGGCCGCGGCAAGGCACAGGCCGACACTCTCCGCAAGGCCAAGACCGACACCGTCGCCCGCCGCCTCAACGGCACCGAAGAAGAACAGGTACCCGGCACCGAACTCCGCGTCGGCGACCTCGTCGTCTGCGAAGCCGGCGACATCATCCCCGGCGACGGCGACGTCGTCGAAGGCGTCGCCTCCGTCGACGAATCCGCCATCACCGGCGAATCCGCACCCGTCATCCGCGAATCCGGCGGCGACCGCTCCGCCGTCACCGGCGGCACCAAGGTCCTCTCCGACCGCATCGTCATCAAGATCACGACGAAGCCCGGCGAGACCTTCATCGACCGGATGATCAACCTCGTCGAAGGCGCCGCCCGCCAGAAGACCCCCAACGAGATCGCGCTGAACATCCTCCTCGCGTCCCTCACCATCGTCTTCCTGCTGGCCGTCGTCACCCTCCAGCCGTTCGCCATCTACGCCGGCGCCGAACAGCCCATGATCGTGCTGCTCGCCCTGCTGGTCTGCCTCATCCCCACCACCATCGGCGCGCTGCTCTCCGCCATCGGCATCGCCGGCATGGACCGGCTCGTCCAGCGCAACGTCCTGGCCATGTCCGGACGCGCCGTCGAAGCCGCAGGCGACGTATCGACATTGCTGCTCGACAAGACCGGCACCATCACCTACGGCAACCGTCGCGCCTCCGAGTTCGTCCCCGTCCACGGCGCCACCGAGGCAGAACTCGCCGACGCGGCCCAACTGTCGTCACTCGCCGACGAAACCCCCGAAGGACGCTCCATCGTCCAACTCGCCAAGGAGAAGTACGGACTGCGCGAGGGTGAGTTCAGCGCCGACACGTTGACGGGCGCCGAATGGATCCCGTTCACCGCACAGACCCGCATGTCCGGCGTCGACGTCGACGGCCGCAAGGTCCGCAAGGGCGCCACCGGATCCGTCCTCACCTGGGTCGAGGAACGCGGCGGCACCCTCACCGACGACGCCCGGCAACTCGCCGACACCATCTCCCAGGCCGGCGGCACCCCGCTGCTCGTCGCCCTGGAAGACGAAAGCGGCCCCCGCGTCCTCGGCGTCATCCACCTCAAGGACGTCGTCAAGGAGGGCATGCGCGAACGCTTCGAAGAGCTGCGCAAGATGGGCATCAAGACGGTCATGATCACGGGTGACAACCCGCTGACCGCCAAGGCCATCGCCGACGAGGCCGGCGTGGACGACTTCCTCGCCGAGGCCACGCCCGAGGACAAGATGGCGCTCATCAAGCGCGAGCAGGCCGGCGGCAAGCTCGTCGCCATGACCGGCGACGGCACCAACGACGCCCCCGCGCTGGCCCAGGCCGACGTCGGCGTGGCCATGAACACCGGCACTTCCGCCGCGAAGGAAGCCGGCAACATGGTCGACCTCGACTCCAACCCGACCAAGCTCATCGAGATCGTCGAGATCGGCAAGCAACTCCTCATCACCCGAGGCGCCCTGACGACCTTCTCCATCGCCAACGACGTCGCCAAGTACTTCGCGATCATCCCCGCGATGTTCGCCGTGGCCTACCCCGGCCTGGACACCCTCAACATCATGCGGCTGTCCAGCCCCAACTCGGCCATCCTGTCCGCGATCATCTTCAACGCCCTGATCATCGTCGCCCTCGTGCCGCTCGCCCTCAAGGGCGTGCGCTACCGGCCCGTCAGCGCCGACAAGATGCTCCGCCGCAACCTCGCCGTGTACGGACTGGGCGGCCTCATCGCACCGTTCATCGGCATCAAAATCATCGACCTGCTGATCTCCCTCATCCCCGGAATCGGGTGACCGCCATGAACAACTCCGTACGCAACACCGCCCGGTTGCTGACCGCGGGCCTGCGCGCCCTGCTCGTCCTCACCGTGGTCTGCGGCGTGATCTACCCCCTGGTGGTCACCGGAGTCGCCCAGGCCGCCTTCTCCGGCAAGGCCAACGGCTCCGAGGTCACCTCCCACGGCAAGGTCGTCGGCTCCTCCCTCCTCGGTCAGCGCTACGACAAGGGCACCGACAAGAAGGGCGACCCGATCCCGGACCTCCGGTACTTCCAGCCCCGGCCCTCCGCCGGACTGGGCAGCAACCGGAAGGCGACGCCCCCCGTCAACCCCCAGTACGACCTGCAGGTCTCCGGCGCCTCCAACCTGGGCGCCACCAACACCGACCTCATCAAGGCCGTCAAGGAACGCAAGCAGTGGGTCGCCACCACCTACGGCGTCCCCGAGTCCCAGGTACCGGCCGACGCCGTGACCTCCTCCGGCTCCGGCCTCGACCCGGACATCTCCCCCGAGTACGCGCTCCTCCAGGTCAACCGCATCGCCAAGGAGAACCACCGCTCCGCCGACGAGATCGAGAAGCTCGTCCAGGACCACGTCCAGGGACGCCAGCTCGGCTTCATGGGAGAGCCCCGCGTCAACGTCCTGGAGCTGAACGTGGCACTCCGGGACCTGACACAGGGACAGCGGTGACGGACGGTGGCTTACTGAGACACCACACGCGATGCCTCACCGCCGCACAAAGGGGCGGCCCCAGGGAAGCACTTCCCCGGGGCCGCCCCATCGCATGCCGCACCAACCGCAGTGTCCGGCGCTTCGCACGCCCGCCGCGCCTGGACCACATCTGACCTGCTGTTTCCCCGAGTTGCCGCTGGGGTGGCCCCGGTCGTCCCAGGGTTATCCACAGGCGTTGCCGGCTCAAGCGCCCGATCCTCATACTGTTTCGCAACCGACGGACAACACGCCGACACCGGAGTCTCGTTCGGTCCTCGTCGCATCCAACTGGGCGGGATGTCAGGTCAGTCGGAGGTGACGCGGGTGGTTCGTCGGCGAGACCACGACCAGAGCGGGGGACGCATCATGGGCAGGAGCAGTAGGGGGAACGGCGGTACGGCGATCGAGGGCACGGCCATCGCCTCCGCCGACGTCGCGCCGGAGAAGGCGGAGAATGCAGAGGACGCGGAGGAGGCAGAGCCGATGGTCGTCGTCGAGGATCTCCACCGCAGCTACGGGACGGGAACGGGAGCCGTACCCGCCCTGCGCGGCGTGGCCTGCAGCGTCCCACGCGGCGAACTGGTCGCCCTGCGCGGCCGCTCCGGATCCGGCAAGACCACGCTCCTCAACCTCATCGGCGGCCTCGACACCCCGGACTCCGGGCGGATCACCGTCGACGGCACGCCCTTGGCCGACCTCAAGGAGGACGGGCTGCTGACGATGCGCCGCGACCGCATCGGCTTCGTCTTCCAGACCTTCGGACTCATACCCATACTCAGCGCCGCCGAGAACGTCGGGGTACCGCTGCGGCTGCGGAAGGTCCCAGCACGGGAGCGCGAAGCGCGCGTCGCACTCCTGCTGTCCCTGGTGGGCCTCGCCGACCACGCCGCCCAGCGCCCGGGCGAGCTCTCCGGCGGCCAGCAACAGCGCGTTGCCATAGCCCGCGCTCTCGCCAACCGTCCCGCGCTGCTCCTCGCCGACGAGCCGACGGGACAACTCGACGCCGAAACCGGTCTGGAGGTCATGGAACTGCTGCGTGCCGTCGTCCGCAGCGAGGGCGTCACGGCGCTCGTCGCCACGCACGATGCCACCCTCCTGACCTTCGCCGACCGGGTGCTGGAGCTGGAGGACGGGGTGGTCACGGTGGCTGGTGAGGGGTGAGGGGTGAGGTGAGGGGAGGGGAGGGGAGGGGGGCTTTCCCCCCCACCCGGGGAGCTCCCCTGAGCCAAGCCCTCCCCCGCCCCACCCCCGCTCCCCCTACCAAACATCCCCCTCGCGCCAGTCGCACGTCAGCTCACCTTCGAGGTCCAACGGCGCGGAGGTGGCGAGGACGTGGAGGGCGCCGTCCTCGTCCGGGGTGCGCTGGATGCCGTCCGGTGTGAGGGCCGAGGAGGGGCCGCGCCAGAGCTGCCAGCCGCGGGCGGCGTAGAAGGTGGCGGCCTCGTCGGCGGCGCCGAGCGCGCCGAGGTCGTAGGCGTTGTGGATGACCTGCTCCAGGGCGTCCATCATGGCCGCGCCGTGGCCCCGCCCGCGGCGGTCCGCGCGGACCCCGACGCCCTCCACATAGCCGCAGCGCAGTGCCCGGCCGTTGTGCAGCAGCCGGCGCTGGACGACGGCGGCGTGTCCGATCAGTTCGCCGCCTTCGTGGACGAGGGCGTGCAGGCCGCCGAGGGAGTGCTCCCAGTCCTCGGCGGTCATGTCGTCGAAGACGTCGTAGAGGAGGATGCGGGCGGCCTTGAGGGTGGCGGTGTCCAGCTCGGCGGTGTGGGCGAGGTGTATCTCGGTCGCTCCGGCGGGGCGTTCGGAGGGTGTGGGGGTCATGCGGGCATCGTTACAGCGGCCGATCGGCGGGCGCGATGGTTTTGTTTCGGCCAATCGCACCTCTGGTGGGCACTTCTGAGGGGCGCCCGGCCCCGCATGCCACCCCGGCCGGGTACCGGGCCACCCACCCGTCCACCCACCCGTCCACCCACCCGTCCACCCACCGCTCCCGCCGAGTCGCCCGCGCGGTCCTTTCGGCGGTCCCGCCGGCCCCCGCCTTCCTCGCCGCCCGCCCTGCTCATGCCGACGGCGTCACCCTTCTGCCCCGTCGTCACCCCTCGGCCGCCAACGTCCCTCCGGCCGCGGACGTTCCCCTCGCCAACCGTGCTCCGCCCACCCCCGCAGTCCTTGCCCGAAAAGCCCGCCACCCCCGATCGGCCCCAGGTCAGAGGCCGTATCAGAGTCGCGTCAAGACCGGGCGGGAAGCCGCTACCTGGGCGTTTTTTCCTGGGAAGGGTCGGTAGGGTCGCATCAGGTCCAGCCCGGTGGGGGCGACCTTCACGTAAGACAATGGGGCCATGGCACGCGGCAAGCTACGGATATACCTCGGCGCGGCACCGGGCGTCGGCAAGACGTACGCGATGCTGTCCGAGGCACACCGGCGTGTGGAGCGCGGTACGGATGTCGTCGTGGCGTTCGTCGAGCACCATGGCAGGCCCCGTACCGAGGTCATGCTGCACGGGCTGGAGCAGGTCCAGCGGCGGGAGCTGGAGTACCGGGGTTCGACGTTCACCGAGATGGACGTCGATGCGGTGCTGGAGCGCAAGCCCGCCGTGGCGCTGGTGGACGAGCTGGCGCACACCAATGTTCCCGGGTCCCGCAACGGCAAGCGTTGGCAGGACGTGGAGGAGCTGCTGGAAGCCGGGATCACGGTGATCTCGACGGTCAACATCCAGCATCTGGAGTCGCTCGGGGACGTCGTCGAGTCGATAACGGGTGTGCGGCAGCGGGAGACGGTGCCGGACGAGATCGTCCGCCGCGCCGATCAGATCGAGCTGGTCGACATGTCCCCGCAGGCGATCCGGCGGCGGATGGCGCACGGCAACATCTACCAGTCGGACAAGGTCGACGCGGCGCTGTCGAACTACTTCCGGCCGGGCAACCTCACCGCGCTGCGGGAGCTGGCGCTGCTGTGGGTGGCCGACCGGGTCGACGAGTACCTCCAGCAGTACCGGGCGGAGCATTCGATCCGTTCGACCTGGCAGGCGCGGGAGCGGATCGTGGTCGGCCTGACCGGCGGGCCGGAGGGTCGGACGCTGATCCGTCGGGCCGCCCGGATGGCCGCGAAGGGCTCGGGCAGTGAGGTGCTCGCCGTCTACATCGCCCGCAGTGACGGGCTGACGTCGGCGTCGCCGAAGGAGCTCGCCGTTCAGCGGACGCTGGTGGAGGACCTGGGAGGGACGTTTCATCACGTCATCGGGGACGACATACCGGGTGCGCTGCTGGAGTTCGCGCGGGGTGTGAACGCCACCCAGATCGTGCTGGGGTCGAGCCGCCGCAAGGCGTGGCAGTACATGTTCGGGCCGGGCGTGGGGGCGACCGTGGCCCGGGAGTCCGGGCCGGATCTCGATGTGCACATCGTGACGCACGACGAGGTGGCCAAGGGCCGGGGGCTGCCGGTGGCGCGGGGGGCGCGGCTGGGACGGTCCCGGATCATCGCCGGTTGGCTGATCGGCGTCGGCGGTCCGGTGCTGCTGTCGTTGCTGCTCACGCGGCTTTCGAACGGTCCGGGGCTGGCCAATGACGTGCTGCTGTTCCTGTTCCTGACGGTGGTGGCGGCGCTGCTCGGTGGGCAGCTGCCGGCGCTGGCGTCGGCGGCGGTCGGGTCGTTGTTGTTGAACTTCTACTTCACTCCGCCCACCCATACGCTCACGGTCAGCGATCCGAAGAACATCGTGGCGATCGCGATCTTCTTCGCGGTGGCGGTGTCGGTGGCGTCGGTGGTGGATCTGGCCGCCCGGCGGACGCATCAGGCGGCCCGGTTGCGGGCCGAGTCGGAGATCCTGTCGTTCCTGGCGGGGAGCGTGCTGCGGGGTGAGACCACGTTGGACGCGCTGCTGGAGCGGGTGCGGGAGACGTTCGGGATGGACACCGTGGTGCTGCTGGAGCGGCGCAGCGAGGTGGAGCCGTGGACGTGTGCGGGCCGGGCCGGTGGTGACGGCAGTGCGCCGTCGCTCGCGCGCCCGGAGGACGCGGACGTCGATGTGCCGGTGGGGGACCACATGGCGTTGACGCTGACCGGTCGGGTGCTGCCGGCGGAGGACCGTCGGGTGCTGTCGGCGTTCGCCGCGCAGGCCGCGGTGGTGCTGGATCGGCAGCGGTTGGTGGGGGAGGCCGAGCGGGCCCGGGAGCTGGCCGAGGGGAACCGGATCCGGACGGCGTTGCTGGCCGCGGTCAGTCACGATCTGCGGACGCCGCTGGCGGGCATCAAGGCGTCGGTGACGTCGTTGCGGTCGGATGACGTGGCGTGGTCGGAGGAGGACGAGGCGGAGCTGCTGGAGGGGATCGAGGCGGGCGCCGACCGGCTCGATCATCTGGTGGGCAATCTGCTGGACATGTCGCGTCTGCAGACCGGCACGGTGACGCCGCTGATTCGGGAGATCGATCTGGACGAGGTGGTGCCGATGGCGCTGGGCGGGGTCCCGGAGGGCAGCGTCACGTTGGACATCCCGGAGGAGCTGCCGATGGTGGCGGTGGATCCGGGGCTGCTGGAGCGGTCGGTGGCCAATCTGGTGGAGAACGCCGTGAAGTACAGCCCGGACGGTGAGGCGGTGCTGGTTGCGGCCAGTGCGCTCGGTGACCGGGTGGAGTTGCGGATCGCGGACCGGGGCCCGGGCGTGCCGGACAGCGCGAAGGACCGGATCTTCGAGCCGTTCCAGCGGTACGGGGATGCTCCGCGGGGTGCCGGGGTGGGGCTGGGGCTGGCCGTGGCGCGCGGTTTCGCGGAGGCGATCGGTGGGACGTTGGCCGCGGAGGACACTCCGGGGGGTGGGATGACGATGGTGCTGACGTTGCCGACCGCCGCGGGGGTCCCGCCGGTCCGTCCTGATCTTCCGGCGCAGGCGACGACATGAGTCGTGGCCACGGCGGAGGTACCTGCGGCGGTATACGGTCGCGCTCCGGTGACGGGGCGTGTCCGCCGCGCGGCCCGGGAGGGGGCCATGACACCGGCCGGGCGGTACCGGCCGCACACACCACTTGGCCGGCGGGCGTCGCCCGTCGGCGACCGACACCGCGAGGAGAACGCCAGTGAACCGGGTGCTTGTGGTTGATGACGAGCCGCAAATCGTTCGCGCCCTTGTGATCAACCTGAAGGCGCGCAAGTACGAGGTGGACGCGGCCCCCGACGGGGCCACCGCCTTGAAGCTTGCCGCGGCCCGCCATCCCGATGTCGTGGTCCTGGACCTGGGACTGCCCGATATGGACGGTGTGGAGGTCATCAAGGGGCTGCGGGGCTGGTCCCGGGTGCCGATCTTGGTGCTGTCCGCGCGGCAGACGTCGGACGAGAAGGTCGAGGCGCTGGACGCGGGGGCGGACGACTATGTGACCAAGCCGTTCGGGATGGACGAGCTGCTGGCGCGGTTGCGGGCGGCGGTGCGCCGGGCGGAGCCGACGGGGCCGGCGGACGACGAGGTGATCGTGGAGACCGAGGGGTTCACGGTCGATCTGGCGGCGAAGAAGGTCAACCGGGGTGGCCGGGACATTCGTCTGACGCCCACGGAGTGGCACCTGCTGGAGGTGCTGGTGCGCAACCAGGGCCGCCTGGTGAGCCAGAAGCAGTTGTTGCAGGAGGTGTGGGGTCCGTCGTACGGGACGGAGACCAATTACCTGCGGGTGTACATGGCGCAGCTGCGGCGGAAGCTGGAGGGTGATCCGTCGCATCCGCGGCACTTCATCACGGAGCCGGGGATGGGGTATCGCTTCGAGGGGTGAACGCGGGGCGGCCCGGGTGCGGCCGGCGGTCGGGGCTGTTCGTGGGGGACGGCCCGGTGGCCGGTCCGTGGGCCGGGCGTCGCTTCGAGGGGTGAACGTGGGGGGCGGGGGGCTGGTGCGGGGTGCGGGGGAGGCCGCGCGGGCCCCGGTACGCTGGGTTTATGAGTGCTGGGACCCGACCCGAGAAGCCGGCCGGCCGGTTCCGCCGGATGCTCGACAGGCTGTCGTCCTCCGAGGAGGAGCTGCAGTCCGCAGAATTGCAGGAGGATGCGCAGGCCACGGGGTGTACCCGGATATGCGACTGCGACGACCGTCAGATAGTGAAGGTCTCCGGCACCCTGCGGCATGTGACGCTGCGGCCGCGTGCCGGTGTGCCCGCGCTGGAGGCGGAGCTGTTCGACGGCTCCGCGGCGCTCGACGTGGTGTGGCTGGGTCGCCGTTCCATCGTCGGGATCGAGCCGGGCCGTAAGCTCATCGCCTCGGGCCGGATCTCGTTGAGTCACGGGCGCCGGGTGCTCTTCAATCCCAAGTACGAACTGCGACCGCTCGGACAGGAGTAGCCGGTGACGTCGTACGACCGACCGACCACTGAGCCTGAGGCTTCCGCCCCCGTTGACCGTCCCGTGGGCGTTCCGGCCGCCGCCGCACCGCCGGCGTCGGGTGGGGGCTCTGATGCCGAGGGCAGGCAGGTGACGGAGGCGGCGCTCTTCGAGGCGTTCGGTGGCGTGCGCGGCATGGTGGAGACGGTTCTGCCGGGTCTGCTGTTCGTCGCGATCTTCACGGTCAACAAGGATCTGCACGTCTCGGCGATCGCGGCGCTGGCCGTGTCGTTGGTGCTGTGTGCGGTGCGCCTGGTGCGGAGGGACACCGTCAAGCACGCCTTCAGCGGCGTCTTCGGGGTGGCTTTCGGCGTGGTCTTCGCGATGATGACCGGCAACGCCAAGGATTTCTATCTGCCGGGGATGCTGTACACGCTGGGCTTGGCCCTCGCCTACATCGTCACCACCCTCGCGGGGGTGCCGTTGATCGGGTTGATCCTCGGGCCGGTGTTCAAGGAGAACCTCTCTTGGCGGACCCGTAATCCGGGGCGGAAGAAGGCGTACGCCAAGGCCAGCTGGGCGTGGGGCCTGATCCTGCTCGCCAAGTGCATGGTCCTGTTCCCGCTGTACTGGTGGGCGGACACCACGCAGCTGGGGTGGGTGCTGGTGGCGCTGAAGATCCCGCCGTTCCTGCTGGCGGTGTATCTGACGTGGCTGTTCCTGGTGAAGGCGCCGGCGCCGATCGACGTGTTCGCGGAGATGGAGGCGCAGGAGAAGGCCGAGGAGGCCCTGCGGGAGCGGTTGGCGACGCCGGGGCCGCCGGTGGCCGTGGACCGTCCGCAGGAGGGGCCGCGGCATCGCCGCTGAGCCGCCGCGCGAGGTGTGACGAAGGGCCCGGGAGCCGTGTGGCTTCCGGGCCCTTCGTGTGGTGCGGGGCGGCTCAGCTGTCGTCGCGGCGGACCGACAGCAGGTCCTCGAGCTGTTCCTCGCGGGACTGGGCGGCGACGAAGAGGAGTTCGTCGCCGGCTTCGAGGGCGTCGTCCTTGTTGGGGGTCAGGACGCGGGTGCCGCGGATGATCGTCACCAGCGAGGTGTCCTCGGGCCAGTCGACGTCGCCGACCCGGGTGCCGGCGAGGGCGGCCTCCGGGGGGAGGGTCAGCTCGACGAGGTTGGCGTCGCCGTGGCTGAAGCGCAGCAGTCGGACGAGGTCGCCGACGCTGACGGCCTCCTCGACCAGGGCGGACATCAGCCGGGGGGTGGAGACGGCGACGTCGACGCCCCACGCCTCGTTGAACAGCCACTCGTTCTTGGGGTTGTTGACGCGGGCGACGACCCGCGGCACGCCGTACTCGGTCTTGGCGAGCAGGGAGACGACGAGGTTGACCTTGTCGTCGCCGGTGGCGGCGATGACGACGTTGCAGCGCTGGAGCGCGGCTTCGTCGAGCGAGGTGATCTCGCAGGCGTCGGCCAGCAGCCATTCGGCGAGCGGTACCCGCTCGACGGAGATGGCGGTGGGCGCCTTGTCGATGAGCAGGATCTCGTGACCGTTTTCCAGGAGTTCGCCGGCGATGGAGCGACCCACTGCGCCGGCGCCTGCAATGGCGACCCTCATGCGTGCGCCTCCTCGGGGCCCTGGGCGAATGCCGCCTCGACCTTTTCGACTTCGTCGGTGCGCATCATCACGTGCACCAGGTCGCCTTCCTGGAGGACCGTCTGGGAGGTCGGCAGCATGGCCTCGCCCAGGCGGGTGAGGAAGGCGACGCGGACTCCGGTCTCCTCCTGCAGTTTGCTGATCTTGTGGCCGACCCAGGACGGGGCGGTGTGGACCTCGGCCAGCTGGACGCCGCCGCTGGGGTCGCGCCAGAGGGGTTCGGCGCCGGAGGGGAGCAGCCGGCGCAGCATCTGGTCGGCGGTCCAGCGGACGGTGGCGACGGTGGGGATGCCCAGGCGCTGGTAGACCTCGGCGCGGCGGGGGTCGTAGATCCGGGCCGCGACGTTCTCCACGCCGAACATCTCGCGGGCCACTCGGGCGGCGATGATGTTGGAGTTGTCGCCGCTGGAGACGGCGGCGAAGGCGCCCGCCTCCTCGATGCCGGCTTCCCGGAGGGTGTCCTGGTCGAAGCCGACGCCGGTGACGCGGCGGCCGCCGAAGGCGGAGCCGAGGCGGCGGAACGCGGTCGGGTCCTGGTCGATCACCGCGATGGTGTGGCCCTGGCTCTCCAGGGTCTGCGCGAGCGCGGAGCCCACCCGGCCGCACCCCATGATGACGATGTGCATGCTGGTTACCCCGTGCCCTGTACTAGCGCGCTGACCTGCCCAAACACCCTGCTCACTACTTCCTTCTCCGACGTACCGGCGACGCGGGGCCGCGGTCTGTGACCTCGGCCCGGTGCGTCAGACGGGAGCGCCGGCCGCACCGTGGTCCGGTACAACCGTAGCCGTAATGGCGGGTCCGGTAGGGGGCGCGGTAGGAGCCGGTTGGTGGTGGGGGCCGGCGGCGGGTGGTGTGGGATCGTGCGGCTTGCTGCGCCGGGACGGGCGGTTAGGGCACGCTACGACGTGTGCCACAACTGCCACATCAGCCCCAACAGGGCTCTCCTGCGCCGCACATGGTGGTGTGCGGCGATGACGCGTTGGCCCATCGGCTCGCCGTCGAGCTGCGCGACGTCTACCGCGAACGGGTGACGCTGATCGTGCCGTCCGCGCGGGAGCCGCAACGGCCCCGCGTCCCCGCGGCGTCCCGTGGCCTGGGCCGGGCCTCCGCGCTGCTCGGCCGGATGTCGGCGGTGGTGGCGCGGACCGGTCCGGGGGCGGCGCCGGGTCTGCCGCCGCCCACGGTGGCGCGCGAGGACGGCGAGGCGCCGCCGGAGCCGATACGGGTCCAGGTGGCGGCGCAGGTCGACGAGGCGGCGCTGACCGAGGCGGGCATCGCGGAGGCGGGCGCCCTGGCGCTGGTCCACGACGACGACGATCTCAACATCCATGCCGCGCTGCGGGCCCGCCGTCTCAATCCCCGGCTGCGGCTGGTCATCCGGCTCTACAACCGCAAACTCGGCCAGCATCTGGAGGAGTTGCTGGACCAGGCCGCGGCGGTCGCGGCGAGCGGCGGCGGGGGCGGTGCCCGGGCGCCGCGGGTCGATGCGTCGACCATGGTGCTGTCCGACGCGGACACCGTCGCGCCGGCGCTGGTGGCCACCGCGGTCGCCGGCACCAGCAAGGTCATCGAGGCGGACGGGCTGATGCTGCGCGCCGTGGAGCGTGCGCCGGGGCAGTCCGGTCCGGCGGGGGCGCGGCGGCTGTGCACCCTGGCGCTGCTGTCGCCGTCACCCGGCGACCCGCCCGGTGATGCGGCCGTCCCGCCCGGCGCGGCCCCCGGGGACGAGGGGCCGGTGCTGCTGCCGGACGACGCCACCGCCGGGGCGGCCACGGGCTGCGGCCGGGTCGTGCTGGAGACCGTCGCCTATACGGGGCGGACGGTGCGGCCGCGCCGGCTGCGGGGCCGGGGCGCGCCGCTCGCCTCCTTCTTCTCCCGGCGGTTGCGCTGGTCGCTGGCCGGCATCGTGGGGGCGGTGCTGGCGCTGGCCGTCGCCGAGTCCCTGACGACCCGTGTGCCGCCGTGGCACGCCGCGTACCTCACGTTGCTGGACCTGTTCGCGATCAACGAGCCGGCGCTCCGGGAGCCGCTGGCCCGCAAACTGCTCCAGCTGCTGTCCGGGCTGGTCGGGCTGTTGCTGCTGCCGGTGCTGGTGGCGGCGGCGTTCGAGGGGCTGGGGACGTTCCGCAGTGCCTCGGCGCTGCGCCGGCCGCCGCGCGGGCTGTCCGGGCACGTGGTGCTGCTGGGGCTGGGGAAGATCGGTACCCGGGTGTTGGCGCGGCTGCACGAGATGCGGATCCCGGTGGTGTGCATCGAGGCCGATCCGGAGGCGCGCGGGATCGCCCTGGCGCGGCGGCTGCGGGTGCCGACGGTCGTGGGGGACGTGACGCAGGAGGGGGTGCTGGAGGCCGCGCTGGCCGACCGGGCCCGCACCCTGCTGGCGTTGACCAGCGAGGACACCACCAATCTGGAGGCCGCGCTGTATGCCCGGTCGGTCAATCCGCGGTTGCGGGTGACCCTGCGGCTGTTCGACGACGGGTTCGCCGCCGCCGTGTACCGGACGCTGCGCGCGGCCCATCCGGGCGCGCGGACCCGCAGCCGCAGCGTCTCCTTCCTGGCGGCGCCGGCCTTCGCCGGGGCGATGATGGGCCGCGAGATCCTGGGGGCGATCCCGGTGGAGCGGCGGGTGCTGCTGGTCGCCCGCGTCGAGGTGCGCGGCCATGCCGCCCTGGAGGGGCGGACGGTCGGCGAGGTGCTGCGGCCGGGGCGGCTGCGGGTGCTGGCCGTGGACAATTCCGCGCCCGACGAGCCGGCGGTGGAGCCCGAGGCGGGTGCGCCGCGACCCGGCGACGGGCCGGAGCCGGCGCACCTGGCGGACGAGCTGGACGACTACGTGCTGCGGCCGCAGGACGTGGTGCTGCTGGCGGCGACCCGGGAGGGGCTGGGCGATCTGCTGTCCCGTCGGCCGCGTCCGGCGTTGCGCGGGGAGTGAGCGCACGCCCCGCGACACGCCCGGGCGCCGTGACGTCCACCACGGAATCCGGGCCCGCGGGGTTCCCTGTATCGACGGTGCCACTGTGTACGAATCGTGTAGATGCTGTGGAGGTGCCGCGTATCGGATGCGGAGTCGAGGGGGGTTGTGCATGGTGGCGCATTCGAGTGCCTCCACCCATCCGGGTTGCGGGTGGGCGCAGACCTTGACGAAGGCTTAGCATCCTCTGGTGTCCAAACTGACCGACGTGCCCAAACGGATCTTGATCGGGCGCGCACTGCGCAGCGACAGGTTGGCGGAGACCCTTCTCCCCAAGCGCATCGCACTCCCCGTCTTCGCCTCCGACCCGCTCTCCTCCGTGGCGTACGCGCCCGGCGAGGTGCTGCTGGTCCTGTCCGTGGCGGGAGTCTCGGCGTACCACTTCAGCCCGTGGATCGCGGTCGCGGTCGTGGTGCTGATGTTCACCGTCGTCGCGTCGTACCGGCAGAACGTGCACGCCTACCCGAGCGGCGGCGGCGACTACGAGGTCGCCACCACCAACCTCGGGCCGAAGGCGGGCCTGACCGTCGCCAGCGCGCTGCTGGTCGACTACGTCCTGACCGTCGCGGTCTCCATCTCCTCAGGAGTGGAGAACCTCGGCTCCGCGGTCCCGTTCGTCGTCGAGCACAAGACGCTGTGCGCCATCGCCATCATCGTGCTGCTGACCTTGATGAACCTGCGCGGCGTCAAGGAGTCCGGCAAGCTCTTCGCGATCCCCACGTACGTCTTCGTGGCCGGCGTCTTCATCATGATCCTCTGGGGCGCGATCCGCGGCCTGGTCCTCGGCGACACCATGAAGGCGCCCACCGCCGACTACACCATCCACGCCGAGCAGGGCGGCCTCGCCGGCTTCGCCCTGATCTTCCTGCTGCTGCGCGCCTTCTCCTCCGGCTGCGCCGCGCTCACCGGCGTCGAGGCGATCTCCAACGGCGTGCCCGCCTTCCGCAAGCCGAAGTCGAAGAACGCCGCGACCACCCTCGCCCTCATGGGCGGGCTGGCCGTCACCATGTTCTGCGGCATCATCGCGCTGGCCATGACCACCCACGTCCGGATGGCCGAGAACCCGGCCACCGACCTGTTGAACAACGGCAAGCCGCTGGGCTCCGGCTACACCCAGAACCCGGTCATCTCGCAGGTCGCCGAGGCGGTCTTCGGCAAGGGCAGCTTCCTCTTCGTCGTGCTGGCCGCGGCCACCGCGCTGGTCCTCTTCCTCGCCGCCAACACCGCCTACAACGGCTTCCCGCTGCTCGGCTCGATCCTCGCCCAGGACCGCTACCTGCCGCGCCAGCTGCACACCCGCGGCGACCGGCTGGCCTTCTCCAACGGCATCGTCCTGCTGGCCGGCGCCGCCACCGTCCTGGTCTACCTCTACGGCGCGGACTCCACCCGCCTGATCCAGCTCTACATCGTCGGCGTCTTCGTCTCCTTCACCCTCAGCCAGATCGGCATGGTCCGGCACTGGAACCGCCACCTGGTGGGCGAGAAGGACCCCGCCAAGCGCCGCAAGATGTACCGCTCCCGCGCCATCAACGCCTTCGGTGCCTTCTTCACCGGCCTCGTCCTCGTCGTCGTCCTCCTGACGAAGTTCACCCACGGCGCCTGGGTCGCCCTCCTCGGCATGGTCATCTTCTTCGTGACCATGACCGCGATCCGCCGCCACTACGACCGGGTGTCCGACGAGATCGCCGCCCCGGACATGCCCGACGACGACGTGGTCCGCCCCTCCCGCGTGCACGCCATCGTCCTGGTCTCCAAGCTCCACAAGCCCACCCTGCGCGCCCTGAACTACGCCAAGCTGATGCGCTCGGACTCCCTCGAAGCGGTCAGCGTCGACGTCGACCAGGCCGACACCCGGGCCCTGCGCGACGAGTGGGAGCGCCGCGGCATCGAGGTCCCGCTGAAGGTCCTCGCCTCCCCGTACCGCGAGATCACCCGGCCGATCATCGACTACGTCAAGTCGCTGCGCCGGGAGAGCCCCCGGGACGCCGTCTCCGTCTACATCCCCGAGTACGTCGTCGGCCACTGGTACGAGCACCTGCTCCACAACCAGTCCGCACTGCGCCTGAAGGGACGTCTCCTGTTCACCCCCGGCGTCATGGTCACCTCGGTGCCCTGGCAGCTCGACTCCTCCGAAGCCGCCAAGAAGCGCGCCCGCAAGCGCGCCGAGTGGGACGCGCCCGGCGCGGTCCGGCGCGGCCAGGTCACCGGGTCGGAGAAGGAATCCGCGGCCATCAAGAAGTGACCCGGTGCGCCGGCCCTCCGCCCGGGCCGGCGCACCGCACCGCACCCCGTAAAATTGACGGTCGGCCTTCCTCCGAAGGCTGACCGTCACGGTTTCGTCCCCTCTACCCAGGAGCTCCCCGCCATGCAGCCGGACACGCCGCCGGAACCCAGGAAGTCACTGGTCGGCGAGGAGTACGAGGTCGAGATCGGCCCGGTCGCGCACGGCGGGCACTGCATCGCCCGCACGGAGACCGGACAGGTGCTCTTCGTCCGGCACACCCTGCCCGGCGAACGCGTCCGTGCCCGCGTCACCGACGGCGAGGAGGGCGCCCGCTTCCTGCGCGCCGACGCCGTCGAGATCCTCTCCCCCTCCAAGGACCGCGTCGAGGCACCCTGCCCGTTCTCCGGCCCCGGCCGGTGCGGCGGCTGCGACTGGCAGCACGCCGCGCCGGGCGCCCAGCGCCGCCTGAAGGCCGCCGTCGTCAGCGAGCAGCTGGCCCGCCTCGCCGGCCTCACCCCCGAGGAGAGCGGCTGGGACGGCACCGTCGAACCGGCGCCCGGCGACAAGGTCGCCAAGGGCGAGGTCCCGGCCTGGCGCACCCGCGTCCAGTACGCCGTGGACGCCGACGGCCACCCCGGCCTGCGCAAGCACCGCTCGCACGACATCGAGCCGGTCACCCACTGCATGATCGCCGCCCCCGGCGTCTCCGAACTCGGCATCGAGCGGCGCACCTGGCCGCAGATCGCCACCGTCGAGGCGATCGCCGCCACCGGCTCCCACGACCGCCAGGTCGTCCTCACCCCCCGCCCCGGCGGCCGCCTCCCGATCGTCGAACTCGACAAGCCGGTCTCCGTCCTCCGCGTCAACGAGAAGGACGGCGGCGTCCACCGCGTCCACGGCCGCCCCTTCGTCCGCGAACGCGCCGCCGGCCGCACCTGGCGGGTCGGCAACGGCGGCTTCTGGCAGGTCCACCCCAAGGCCGCCGACCTCCTCGTCGAGGCCGTCATGCAGGGCCTGATGCCCAAGCGGGGCGACATGGCCCTCGACCTCTACTGCGGCGTCGGCCTCTTCGCCGGCGCCCTCGCCGAGCGCGTCGGCGACAAGGGCGCCGTCCTCGGCATCGAATCGAGCAAGCGCGCCGTCGAGGACGCCCGCCACAACCTCGCCGACCTCGACCGCGTCCGCATCGAACAGGGCAAGGTCGAGCAGATCCTCCCCCGCACCGGCATCACCGACGTCGACCTCGTCGTCCTCGACCCGCCCCGCGCCGGCGCCGGCAAACAGACCGTCCACCACCTCGCCACCCTCACCCCCCGCCGCATCGCCTACGTCGCCTGCGACCCGGCCGCGCTCGCCCGCGATCTCGCATACTTCCGCGAGGTCGGCTACGCGCCGCGACGGATGCGGGCCTTCGACCTCTTCCCGATGACGCATCATGTGGAGTGCGTGGCGATCCTTGAAAAGGCCGCGAAGGGCTCCTGAACTGGGGCTACGGGGAAGTGGTGATCGCTTCGACATGTTTCCCGAGCAACATCATGTGGACTGGGGCGAAGGTGCTTGAGAACCGCGTGACCAGCTGCTTCCTGCAACGCGGGGTGATGAGGAGCAGGCGCGTGTCGCGTGTTCGTCGGCCTGCGACCGACCGTCCTGACGCTCTTTCGACGCTGGTGCTGACTGTGGATCAGGTGAATCGGGCCCCAATTTGCAGGGCAGTCTGTACGGCTCGGAAGAGGCGGAAAGGCCGGGGTCACGAGTCGCCTGACCTGCATCGTGCCCGGCGTTGGCCGCGTCCGCGGCACGTTGCCCTGTGATACCTGAAGCATGACGTCGGCCTCACATGGGTGACGCCGGGTGTCTCACTTCCAGAGTCGGAAGCGCTGCTTACCTGGTTGCAAGGTTCTGGGGCGAGTAAGCGGCCGGGGCAGGTCATCGCTCCCCACCTCATCGAGCCTCCGTCTTCAGGGGGCGGAGCCGAAGCCGCGCCTGCGGCATCCGGAGGGCCGATCGCCGCACCGCCGGGAGACATCCAACTCGACCACGTCGGTTCCCTGGACAACGCGGCCACCGTCATCGCCGCATTGCACCGTGGCGAGAAGCGCCTCGTCTTCTGCGAGTCACGGCGGTACGTGGAGGAACTGGGGGAAAAGCTCCGCGCCGAGGGCGTCACCACCTTCCTGTCGCATGCTTCGCTCTCCCTCGACGAGCGCCGGCGTGCGGAGGCAGCTTTCGCCGAGGCTCGCGACTGCGTGATCATCTCCACCAGCACTCTGGAACTCGGCATCGACGTGGGTGACCTGGACCGCGTCATCCAGATCGACGCCCCCGCCTCGGTCGCCTCCTTCCTCCAGCGCCTCGGCCGCTCCGGACGCCGTCAAGGGGCCGCACGCAACTGCCTGTTCCCAGCCCTGGACGAGGACGGTCTGCTGGCCGCGGCCGGACTGCTGCTCAAGTGGTCGCAGGGCTGGGTGGAACCGGTCATCGAGCCACCAGAACCCCGGCACATCGTCGCCCAGCAGCTCCTGGCGCTGTGCTTCCAGGAGAACCGCGTCGGCGAGCACTTGTGGCAGGAGTGGTGGAACGGACTCGGCCACTTCGGTACATCTGCGGCCGAGCCCATTGTCTGGCACCTTGTCGACCAGGGGTACCTGGACCGGGACGGCGGCATGCTGTTCATCGGGCCGGAGGCCGAGCGGCGCTTCGGACACCGCCACTTCATGAACCTCACCGCTGTGTTCACCGCACCTCCGCAGTTCACCGTTCTCCAAGGACGCACAGAGATCGGCCGAACCGACCCCAGCCTCCTCACCGAGCGGATCGACGGTCCGCGTCGGCTTCTGCTGGCCGGCCGGAGCTGGCAGGTCACCTACATCGACTGGCGGCGCAGACGTTGCTTCGTCGAACCCGTCGACGGGGGAGGCAAGGCGAAGTGGAGCAGCGCCGGGTTCGGTTCGGCGGGTTCCCATGAGCTCACGCGCGCCGAGCGCCAGGTACTGCTGGGTCAGGCCCCGCCCGTGAAGATGACGCAACGGGCGACCAGCGCCCTGCACCGGACGCGCGAGGAGTACATGGATAGGGTGCGTCCCGGAGGCACCTTGATCATTGAGGACATGCGGGATCACGTGCGCTGGTGGACTTGGGCGGGCCACCGCGCCAACGCCACGCTCGCTTCGACCCTCGACACGCTGGTCGTGCCGGGGCAGCACATCAACGACCGCTGGATCCGACTGCGGGAGGACGTCACCGCGCGCAGTTGGAAGGACGCCACGAAGGACATGACGGACCGGTTGTGTCTGCCAGACGTCGACGAACGCGCACTACGCGGCCCGAAGTTCGGCGAGGCCCTGCCACCACGCCTTGCCGAGGCCACCTTGTCGGCCCGGCTGGCCGACGTCCAGTCCGCTGCTGCCGTGCTCACGGAACCGGTGCGCTTTCTCCGGCGCGAAGCGTGACATCGGCGTAGGGCTGCGGCGGAACAGGAAAGAAAGCGGTGAGCAGGCCGGCAGATGAGAATCGGATGTCCTGCACAACCAGGGGAGTATTCCGGAACAATGGATCAACGATGACCTCCGACACCTCCCTGACGCCCGAACACTCACAGCCCTCCGCCCCTGGCCACTACTCTCCGTTCGCCCACCTCACCACCCCCAACGCCCCCCTCTACCGCCAGGTGATGCGGGCCTTCCTCGCCGCCAAGGAGCGGTTCGCGGTGCACCTGCGGCCGGAGGACGTGTACGCAGCCCTGGACGCGGGGAGCCGGCCCGCCGACCTCGAAGCGGTGACGCAGGCGCTGGACAAGCTCGTGGGGTGGGGCAACCTGCGGGCCGATCCGGACCACGCTCGGGTGACGGCGGTCGAGGACTTCTACCGCAGGCGGTTCATCTACCAGCTAACCCGGGCCGGTGAGGCCGCCGAGGCGGCGTTGGGGACGTACGACGAGGTCCTGGGGCGGCGCGGCGAACTCCAGGCGGTCGCACTGCACGACATCGTCACGCAGCTGCGGGCGCTCCTGGTGATCGCCGCAGAGGACGAGCCCGACCCGGCCATGACGTACGTCGCGCTGTCCGTGCTGACGGCGCGGTTCACCGACCTCGCCGACAACGCCCGTGCCTTCATGGGCTCGCTCCAGCGCACCATCGACCTCCACGGTATCGAGGTCGAGGCGTTCCTCGCCTACAAGGACCGGCTGATCCAGTACCTGGAGCGGTTCATCCAGGACCTCATCACCCTCGGCGGGCGCATCGCTCTGCTGATCGCGGAGCTGGAGGAGCAGGAACGGGTCGGTCCGCTGCTGCGGCTCGCCGCCGCCCGCGAGGCCGCCGACGCCGCCCCTGAGGACGCCGAGCGGGCGGAGACTGTGGCGTACGAGCGGTGGGCCGCGCGGTGGTCCGGGCTCGCCGAGTGGTTCGTGTCGGGGGAGGGACGGGAGTCGCAGGCCAGGCTCCTGCGCGGGCGAGCGCTCAGCTCGATCCCGCAACTCCTGGCCGTCGTACGGCAGCTCAACGAGCGGCGGGCCGGACGCTCGGACCGCTCGGCCGACTTCCGTACGCTGGCACGCTGGTTCGCCCAGGCGCCAGACGACGCGGCCCGGCACCGGCTGTGGCGGGTGGCGTTCGGGCTGCACTCCTCCCGGCACCTCACCGTCGACGCCGATACCCTCGCCGAACGGACGGCCGCCCCGGAACCGGCCTCCACCCCGTGGAGCGAGGCGCGACCGCTCAGGATCAGCCCCCAGTTGCGCCGCACCGGCAGCTACGAACGGCGCGGCAGGCCGCGCCGGGTGGCCGACCGGGGTGAGGCGAAGCGCCGGCTCGCCGAGATCGCCGCCCGGCAGATGGAGGAGACCAGGCGGGCACGGGACCGCCTCGTGACGGGCGGACCGGTGCGGCTGTCCCGGCTCGGCGAACTCGAACCGCTCGCCTTCCAGTTGTTCCTGCGGCTGCTCGGCGACGCGCTCGCCACCTGGCGGCCGGGCACGACCACCACCGCGGCCACCAGCGGGGACGGTTCGATGGAGATCCGGCTGACCGCCCTCGACGACGGATCGACAGCCGAAGTGCGCACTCCCGACGGTGTGTTCTGCGGCCCCGACCACCTGATCGACATCGTCGACCTCACGTCGGGGCAGGGTGACCGCGCCGCACCGGCATCGGCACCGGTTCCCCTCCCTGCACCGCGTCGGGACACCGCTCCCCAGCTTGCGGAGGACCGATGAGCGGCCCCCTCGCCGAGGTCCTCGACGGCCAGCGGCAGGCCGATCTCCAGAAGGCTGCACGCGCCCTGCTGAAGGAGCCGCTGCTCACCGCCGACGGACCGTACGCCGACGAGTTCAAGCTGGTGCGCCGGCACACCGCCGAGCTGCGGGAGTGGTTCGAACGCAACGTCGGCTGGACGCTGCGCACGGACGCCGATGCCGCACGGCTGCGCAAGACGCCGGGCACCCTCACCGACGCCACGCACCCGGCGCGCGAGGCCGCCCGCAGCGCCCTGCCCTTCACCCGCCGCCGCTACGTCCTGCTCTGCCTGGCCCTGGCCGCGCTGGAACGGGGCGAGTGGCAGGTGGCGCTCGGACGCCTCGCCGAGCAGGTCGTCCTGGCCGCCGCCGATCCCGAACTCGTCGCCGCCGGGATCACGTTCACTCTGGAGCGGCGCGACGAGCGCCTCGACCTCGCGGCCGTCGTCCGCCTGCTGCTGCGGCTCGGGGTGCTGCGGCGGGTCGCCGGCGACGAGGACGCCTATGTCAGCGGATCGGGCGACGTGCTGTACGACGTGCGGCGGCGCGTGCTGGCCGGGATGCCCGCGTCCCTGCGGGGTCCCTCCATAGTCGAGGCCGAGGGCTTCGAGGAGCGCCTGGTGGAGATGACCGCGTCGACCGTGCTCGACAGCGACGAGCTCAGGTTCCGGGCGGTCCGCTGGAAACTGACCCGCATCCTGCTGGACGACCCGGTGCTGTACTACGACGACCTGACCGACGACGAACTGGCCTACCTGACCCGGCAGCGCGGCTTCATCACCGCCCGCATAAACGAGCTGACGGGACTCGTCCCGGAGGTCCGGGCCGAGGGCATTGCCATGGTCGACCCGATGGACCACCTCACGGACGCGCGCATGCCGGAACAGGGCACCCACGGTCACATCACCCTGCTGCTGGCGGGGCACCTGGCCCGGGCGGCCGGGGCCGTCGAACCGGCGGAGCTGGCGGCCCGCGTACGGGAAATGGCCGTGGAGCACGGCGGGTTCTGGTCCAAGTCGGCGAGGGAACCGGGAGCGGAGCCCGAACTCGTCGAGCAGGCGCTGGACAGGCTGGTGGCGCTGGGACTCGCCGAGCGCACCGAACAGGGCGTCGTACCGCGGCCGGCCCTCGCGCGGTACGCGGTCGGCGAACCCGTGGTCAGGGAACGCGGACGGCCCCGCCGCTCCGCCACGACCGAACAACCCGTGCAGGACGTGCAGCCCGTGCAGGACGAAAGGTGAACCGCCCCGTGACCGCGCTCCCCGGCCCCGAGTTGCCCGGCCCCGCGCTGCCCGTTCCCGCGCCCGGCCGGTGGCGGCCCCTGCGCATCGGACTCGTCGATCTCTTCCACTACGACGTCGAGGAGTTCTGGTTCCGCGACGGCCGGCTGCTGCTGCGCGGCAACAATGGCACCGGCAAGTCGAAGGTGCTCGCCCTCACCCTCCCGTTCCTCCTGGACGGCGACCTCTCCGCCCGCCGCGTCGAACCAGACGGCGACCCCGGCAAGCGCATGGAATGGAACCTGCTCCTGGGCGGCGCGCACCCGTATCCCGAACGGCTCGGCTACACCTGGATCGAGTTCGGACGACTCGACGGCAGCACGGGCGAGGCGCACTTCCGCACCCTGCTGTGCGGGCTGAAGGCGGTCGCCGGACGAGGCATCGCCCGCCACTGGTTCGCGGTCACCCGCCAGCGGGTCGGCGCCGGTCTCGACCTGCTGGACGCGACCGGGACGGCACTGTCCCGGGACCGGCTCGCCGAGGCCGTCGGCGGCCACGGCATGGTGTACGACACGGCGAAGGCCTACCGCAGGGCGGTCGACGAAGCCCTGTTCGGGCTGGGGGAGCGGCGCTACGGCGCCCTCGTCGACCTCCTGATCCAGTTGCGCCAGCCCCAGCTGTCCAAGCGACCCAGCGAGGCCGCCCTGTCCCGGGCACTGACCGAGGCGCTGCCGCCGATGGACCAGGCGGTCGTCGCCGACGCGGCGGAGGCGTTCCGGTCGCTGGACGAGGAGAAGGAGGAACTGCGGGCGGCCCGCGAGGCGGAACAGGCGTCCTCGGCGTTCCTCGACCACTACCGCCGCTACGCCCGCCTCGCCTCCCGGCGCCGCGCCCGCCTGCCCCGCCGCGAACACGCCCGGTACGAGAACTTGCAACGGGAACTCGCCAGGGCACAGGTGGACCGGGACCGGGCCTTGGTGGACCGCGAGGAGGCCAGGGAGAGGGGTGCCGCCCTCGACGAGCGGGCCGCGCGGCTGGCCGCTCAGGACGCCACGCTGCGGTCCCGGCCCGAGATGCGCGACGCCCGCGCGCTCGACCGGGCGGCGGACGACGCCTCCCGCACGGCCGCAGAGCTGAAGCGGGCCGAGGCGGACCGGCGTACGGCGGCCGAGGCACACACCCGGGCCCTGGGCCGGCTCGCCACCGCGGACAACCGGCTCACGGCCGCCCGTGAGGCGCTGGACGGCATCCGGGACCGGGTGGCCGAGAGCGCCGGGGCCGCCCGGCTCGACCTCCCCAGGACGGCGGGAGCCCCCGACGCGGTGCTGCGCCGGGAGGCGGACGAGGCGACCGCGAGCAGGCGGCGCGCCGTCGAGCATGTGGCGGAGCTCGTCACGCGGGCCGAGCAGGCCGAGGAGCGGCACCGAGCCGCCTGGCTGCGCGCCGACGAGGCCGACGAGGAGGCCGTGCACGCCGAGGAGCGGCTGGCCGAGGCGGAGGAGGACGTCGCCCGGGAGGGGCGGGCGCTGGTCACGGCCGTACGGGAGCACCTCTCCGGATGCGTGGAGCTGCGGGTGCCCGTGCTGCCCGGGGTCCTGGACGCCGTACAGGACTGGGCCGGCGGTCTGGACGGCCCGCCGCCGGCCCGTACGGCGGCGAGCGAGGCGCATCGCGCCGCCGCCTCCCGCCTGGCCGACCGGGCGGCCGGACTGGCCCACCGCGAGGCGGCGACGGCGGAGCGGCAGCGGCTGGCGGTGGAGGAACTGACCGCTCTCGAAACGGGTCGTCAGCGCGGCCCCGCGGCTCCCCCCACGCGCACACCCGGCGTGCGGGACCGGGGCCCCGGCGCTCCGCTGTGGCGGCTGGTCGACTTCCGCCCGCACGTCACCGAGGCGGACCGCGCGGGACTGGAAGCCGCGCTGGAGGCGTCAGGGATCCTCGACGCCTGGGTGCGCCCGGACGGCTCCGCGGTCGTGGCGGACGGCCATGACGTGCTGCTCGACCCGGTCGGGCTGCTCGGCGGGACCGGACTCGACCGCGCGCTGTGCCCGGCGGTCGACCCCGCGGACGCGGGGGCCGCCGCCGTGGGGGAGGAGACGGTCGCGCGCTTGCTCGCCTCGATCGGGTTGGCGGGCGGCGACGGGCACGGCGAGGCCTCCTGGGAGGCCGGTGGCCACGACACCTGGGTCTGCGCGGACGGGCGCTTCCGCGTCGGGGCGCTCACCGGGAGTTGGGCCAAGGACAGCGCCCAGTACGTGGGGGAAGGAGCGCGGGAACAGGCACGCCGCGTCCGCATCGGGGAACTGCGCGCCGAGATCGACGGCCTGAGGGCGGAGCGGGAACGACTGGCCGAGGAGTCCCGCACCGTGGCCGGGCGCCGTGCGGTGCTGGACGCCGAACTCGCCGCACTGCCCGGCGACGACGACCTGCGGCACGCCCACGCACGCGTCACCGCCGCGGCCGAGGCGGTCCGTCGCGCCCGTGCCCGGCGGGACGAACGGGCCGCGGAACTGGCTCCGGCGGCGGAGCGGGCCGACCGTGCGGCGGCCGAACTCGCCGACACCGCGTCGGCCCTGCACCTCCCCGCCGACCACACGGCACTGGGCGCCGTGCGCCAGGCGCTCGCCGACCACACCGCCCTCCTGGCGGCCCTGTGGCCCGCACTGCGCGAACGCGCGGAGGCCGAGCGCGCGGTGACCGGTGAGCGGGAGGAGACCAGCCGGGCCGACCTCCTCGTGTCCGAACTCGCGGAGCGCGCTGCGGAGGCGGCTCGGGTGGCCGCGGCGGCGGACGAACACCTCGCGACGCTCCGCTCCACCGTCGGAGCGGCCGTGGCCGAGCTGCAGAGGCAACTGGAGGAGACGGCCGAGGCGGCCCGGGTCTGCGAGCACGAGCAGCGGCAGGCCCGGGCGGAGCACGGTGACGCCGACCGGCGGGCCAGCCGCGCCGAGGGACGCATCGAGCGGCTCGCCGAGGACGTCACCGAGGCGACCGCCGCGCGGGAGGAAGCCGTCGCGGCGCTACAGCGGTTCGCCGCGACGGGGCTGCTCGCCGTCGCGCTGCCGGACATCGACGTGCCGGACGACGGCACAGGGACGTGGGCGGCGAGCCCCGCCGTCGCCCTCGCGCGAGCCGTGGAGTCCCGGCTCTCCTCGGTCGACGACACCGACGCGGCCTGGGAGCGCGTGCAGAAACGGCTGAGCGAGGAGTTCGGCAGGCTCCAGGACGCGCTGTCGCGGCACGGCCACACCGCCACCGCCCGCCCGAGCGAGGACGGTATGCGGGTCGGCATCGTCTACCAGGGCCGGGAACGGGCCGTGCCCGAACTCGCCGAGGCACTGGCTGTGGAGGTCGCGGAACTGACCCGCATCCTGTCCGCACGCGAGCGCGAGATCCTCCAGACCCATCTGATCACCGAGGTCGCCGGGACCCTCCAGGAAATGATCGGGGCGGCCGAACGGCAGGTGGCCGCCATGAACAGGGAGCTGGAGGAGCGCCCGACCTCCACGGGCATGAAGCTGCGGCTGGTGTGGAGAGCGTCCCGCCGGGCCCCGCAGGGACTGGCCCAAGCCCGCGAACGGCTGCGTCAGTCGGCCGACGCGTGGTCGCCCGAGGACCGGGCCGCAGTCGGCGCGTTCCTCCAGGAGCAGATCGCACACCGGCAGGCCGACGACAGCGCCGGCAGCTGGCTGGAGGACCTCACCGCCGCCCTCGACTACCGGTCCTGGCACGAGTTCGGCGTCGAACGCCACCAGCACGGCAAGTGGGTACCGGCCACCGGACCCGCCTCGGGCGGGGAGCGGGTACTGGCCGCATCCGTACCCCTGTTCGCCGCCGCATCCTCGCACTACGCGAGCGCGGGCGGCGCGCACGCCCCGCGCCTGGTCACCCTGGACGAGGCGTTCGCCGGCGTCGACGACGACTCGCGCGCCAAGTGCCTCGGTCTGCTGCGCGCCTTCGACCTCGACGTCGTCATGACCAGCGAACGGGAATGGGCCTGCTACCCCCAGGTGCCGGGCATCGCCATCGCCCAGCTCTCCCGCGTCGACGACATCGACGCCGTACTGGTGACGCGGTGGGAATGGGACGGCAGCGAACGGCGGCGCGGCACGGAGCCCGGTGCCCGGCCGGACGCGTTCGCGGCGGCTGCCGGTGCCGGCGAAACCGGCGAGGGGGCCGACGGACCGGTGAGTCCTTCCGGTGAGCCAGGGTGGACCGCCGTCGTCGACAGCTCCGGCGGACAGGGGGCCCTGTGGACGTGACCCCTTCGGCGACCCGGCCTGACCGCGACGGCGGCCGGACGGCGGCCGGACGCACGACACCGCCGGCCGCCACCGTGGACGCGGTGCCGGCCGTGCCGCCACCGGCAGAAGCCCGGACCGACGTCGATACCGAGCGCCTCGGACGCCTGCTTGGCGATCCCGGCCTTGCCTGGTTCGTGGAGCGCGTGCGGCAGCGCATGGCACGCGGCCGGCCGCTCACCGGCTCCGTCACCTTGTCCGACCCCGATGAATCCCAACGACGCGCCGCCGAACGCCTGCTGGGACGGGCACCACGATCCAGCGGCTCCCTGAGCATTCGCCTCGCCACCGTGGACGAGATCCTGCGGCGCTCCGGTGTCAGCCCCGACGGACTGGCGGCGGCCGCCGTCGCCCTCACCGGCCCGGTCGTACTCCACGCCGAGACACGGGACAGGGAGGAACGGGCCTGGGAGGAGGCGTACGCCCCGCTCGGCATCCTCGACGGGGAGCTGGCCCGCTGGGCCGAGCGGATCCGCGGTGACGGTCTCGTACGGCGCCTCGCCCGAATACCGGAGGCCGCGGGCCCCCTGGTGGAGGCCGCCGTGCGCGCGTTGCGTGCGCTGCCCGCGTCACCCCCGACGTCGCGGGCGACGTTCGCGGCACGGAACCTTTCGAGCGCTCATGCCCTGGACGAGGGGACGCCGCTCGCCACTCTCGTCCTGTCCGGCATCCGTTGCCTCACCGGCTTCCCCGACGGCTCCGGTGCGCAGTGGCGGCGGGAGGCATGGGCCTCGGCGGGCTTGCTCAAGGACGACCTGTCATCGACCGTCCTCACCCTCAACCTGCGCGGTACGCCAGCCCTCGACTGGATGGCCGACGCGGGGGAGCCGGCGGTGCTGACACTCCGCTCCCTCACCGGTCGCCCCCCGGTTGCCTCCGTTCCGACGACGGGAACCGTGTACATCTGCGAGAACCCGGCCGTGCTGTCCGCCGCCGCCGACACTCTCGGTCCGGAGTGCCCGCCCATGGTGTGCCTCCAGGGGCAACCGTCGGCCGCCGCGCTCACCTTGCTGCGCGACCTGTCCATGCGGGGAGCCCGCCTTGTCTACCACGGCGATTTCGACTGGGGCGGCGTGCGAATCGCCGCAGCGCTGGCGCGGAGCGTCCCCTGGCGGCCGTGGCGCTACACGGCTGCCGATTACCGAGCAGCAGTGACCGCAGTGGCCGAAGCCCCGGAGCTGACGGGCCCGCCCGCCGCAACCGCCTGGGACCCTGCCCTGGCCGTCGCTCTCGCTGAGTGCGGTGTCCGGGTCGAGGAGGAAACGGTGTTGGACACCTTGCTCACGGACCTTGGACCGGGCTCCCGCTGAGGCGCATCTCGAGAGCACGGCAGGCGCAGATCCGACGAGCACCGAGCCATTGGCGAGCAGAGATCTGTCGCGTTGGGAGTCATGACGCTCGTTCGGCGCTCCAGGACCCCAGCAGCCCACTCGAAGGATCGATGGACGCCCTCTGAACTGGTGCTTCTTCCAATCCCTCGTCATGTGACATGTTTCCGACGACGCACCACGTCGAGTGCGTGGTGATCCTGGAAAAGATCGCAAAGCGCTCCTGACCCGCGCTTTCGCACGCACACATCGTGTGCACCGCGGGCGCTACGGACGACGAGCACAACGCACGCCCGCCTCCCGCGGGCAGACTCCACGGGACCTGGCAGAACGCCGCCGGCTCCGTCGCCCCGACGAGCGCACCGCACCCCGCGGTGCGCTCGTCGCCGTTCCACGGCGACGATTGCCTGCCCGTGTGGCACGTACGGCACGCACGACAGCCCTCAACACTTGGTTTCCTGGCCTTCCAGTGCCAGGAAACCAACCCCAGGCGCCGCCCGCTCCAGGATCTCCGGCAACGCAGAAGGGGCAGGGCGCCATGAACAGGGAAGAGTCCTCCGGCCTCCGCCCCATGAGGAGCGGCCCCCTGCAGCACCCCTTACGACGTGCGACGGGGCCGACGAGATCGCCGAAGCGAGACACAGCGAGACACACGGCCCGCTCGCACGAGCCCTGCCCCCCCCGCCGAGCGCGCCGCCCCGGACAGAACATGGGATGCGCCATGCCTCATGGGCACCCGCTGACCAGCCGCTTTGTCGGCCAGGCGGACACGACCCAGCGGTCCCGGCTCTCTCGAACCACCACAGACAGGCCCCAAGTCGCGCCGCACCCATAGGATCGTGTAAGTTCTTCGAGTTGCCGCGGAGCCGACAGGCCCCACGGCAGCCATTCCGCCGCATCAGCGGCACACCACTACCGAACGGCCCCTCACCGGGAACAATTTCGGCATGCCGAAATTCGGAACGGGACTCGATTATGAGTCACCGAGGGAATCCGCTAAAGTAGTGACCACGCCGAAAGGCGAACCCCTCCGACGAAAATCGGAACCAAATTCGAAGCCGGTAGCGCCCCTCGGGAAGCGGCCCGGAAACGAAAAAGGATCTGATAAAGTCGGAACCGCGAGGAAGCCGAAAGGCCGAATCGCACCGGCGAAAATCGGAGCCGAAAGGATCTGATAGAGTCGGAGACGCAAGACCGAAGGGAAGCGCCCGGAGGAAGCCCGCGAGGGTGGCCGAAGGAAGCGTCCGTTCCTTGAGAACTCAACAGCGTGCCAAAAGTCAACGCCAGATATGTTGATACCCCGTCTCCATCATGGAGATGAGGTTCCTTTGAAAAGTCCTTCCAATAGCTTTGGGAGGCGCACAGCGAGGACGCTGTGAACCGCGAGGATTATTCCTCCTTGTGGTTCCGCTCAACGCGAGTGTTGATACCGGCAGTTTTTTATTAAACGCAGTCCGGAAAGCATTCACGGAGAGTTTGATCCTGGCTCAGGACGAACGCTGGCGGCGTGCTTAACACATGCAAGTCGAACGATGAACCGGCTTCGGTCGGGGATTAGTGGCGAACGGGTGAGTAACACGTGGGCAATCTGCCCTTCACTCTGGGACAAGCCCTGGAAACGGGGTCTAATACCGGATATGACACGGGGTCGCATGATCTCCGTGTGGAAAGCTCCGGCGGTGAAGGATGAGCCCGCGGCCTATCAGCTTGTTGGTGAGGTAATGGCTCACCAAGGCGACGACGGGTAGCCGGCCTGAGAGGGCGACCGGCCACACTGGGACTGAGACACGGCCCAGACTCCTACGGGAGGCAGCAGTGGGGAATATTGCACAATGGGCGAAAGCCTGATGCAGCGACGCCGCGTGAGGGATGACGGCCTTCGGGTTGTAAACCTCTTTCAGCAGGGAAGAAGCGAGAGTGACGGTACCTGCAGAAGAAGCGCCGGCTAACTACGTGCCAGCAGCCGCGGTAATACGTAGGGCGCGAGCGTTGTCCGGAATTATTGGGCGTAAAGAGCTCGTAGGCGGCTTGTCGCGTCGGATGTGAAAGCCCGGGGCTTAACCCCGGGTCTGCATTCGATACGGGCAGGCTAGAGTTCGGTAGGGGAGATCGGAATTCCTGGTGTAGCGGTGAAATGCGCAGATATCAGGAGGAACACCGGTGGCGAAGGCGGATCTCTGGGCCGATACTGACGCTGAGGAGCGAAAGCGTGGGGAGCGAACAGGATTAGATACCCTGGTAGTCCACGCCGTAAACGTTGGGAACTAGGTGTGGGCGACATTCCACGTCGTCCGTGCCGCAGCTAACGCATTAAGTTCCCCGCCTGGGGAGTACGGCCGCAAGGCTAAAACTCAAAGGAATTGACGGGGGCCCGCACAAGCAGCGGAGCATGTGGCTTAATTCGACGCAACGCGAAGAACCTTACCAAGGCTTGACATACACCGGAAAGCATTAGAGATAGTGCCCCCCTTGTGGTCGGTGTACAGGTGGTGCATGGCTGTCGTCAGCTCGTGTCGTGAGATGTTGGGTTAAGTCCCGCAACGAGCGCAACCCTTGTTCTGTGTTGCCAGCATGCCTTTCGGGGTGATGGGGACTCACAGGAGACTGCCGGGGTCAACTCGGAGGAAGGTGGGGACGACGTCAAGTCATCATGCCCCTTATGTCTTGGGCTGCACACGTGCTACAATGGCCGGTACAATGAGCTGCGATACCGCGAGGTGGAGCGAATCTCAAAAAGCCGGTCTCAGTTCGGATTGGGGTCTGCAACTCGACCCCATGAAGTCGGAGTTGCTAGTAATCGCAGATCAGCATTGCTGCGGTGAATACGTTCCCGGGCCTTGTACACACCGCCCGTCACGTCACGAAAGTCGGTAACACCCGAAGCCGGTGGCCCAACCCCTTGTGGGAGGGAATCGTCGAAGGTGGGACTGGCGATTGGGACGAAGTCGTAACAAGGTAGCCGTACCGGAAGGTGCGGCTGGATCACCTCCTTTCTAAGGAGCACTTCTTACCGAGCTTTGCTTGGTCAGAGGCCAGTACATCAGCGAGTGTCTGATGCTGGTTGCTCATGGGTGGAACGTTGACTACTCGGCGCGATTGGTGTGAGGACTGTTAGTACTGCTTCGGCGTGGAACGCAGGGTCTCATCTGGTCGGGTCGGGCACGCTGTTGGGTATCTGAGGGTACGGACTACGGTCTGAACCTTCGCGATGCCGGCCCCAGTGAACTCAGCCTTAGGGTTGGGGTGGTGGGTGGCTGGTCGTTGTTTGAGAACTGCACAGTGGACGCGAGCATCTGTGGCCAAGTTTTTAAGGGCGCACGGTGGATGCCTTGGCACCAGGAACCGATGAAGGACGTGGGAGGCCGCGATAGGCCCCGGGGAGCTGTCAACCGAGCTTTGATCCGGGGGTGTCCGAATGGGGAAACCCGGCAGTCGTCATGGGCTGTCACCCGCTGCTGAACACATAGGCAGTGTGGAGGGAACGCGGGGAAGTGAAACATCTCAGTACCCGCAGGAAGAGAAAACAACCGTGATTCCGGGAGTAGTGGCGAGCGAAACTGGATGAGGCTAAACCAGTCACGTGTGATACCCGGCAGGGGTTGCGTGGTTGGGGTTGTGGGAGCTTTCTTGATCGGTCTGCCGGCCGGTCGGTGAGTCAGAAACCGTTGATATAGGCGAAGGACATGCGAAAGGTCCGGCGTAGAGGGTAAGACCCCCGTAGCTGAAATGTCAGCGGCTTGCTTGAGAGCCACCCAAGTAGCACGGGGCCCGAGAAATCCCGTGTGAATCTGGCGGGACCACCCGTTAAGCCTAAATATTCCCTGGTGACCGATAGCGGATAGTACCGTGAGGGAATGGTGAAAAGTACCGCGGGAGCGGAGTGAAATAGTACCTGAAACCGTGTGCCTACAAGCCGTGGGAGCGTCGCCATGCAGCTTGCTGTGTGGTCGTGACTGCGTGCCTTTTGAAGAATGAGCCTGCGAGTTTGCGGTATGTTGCGAGGTTAACCCGTGTGGGGAAGCCGTAGCGAAAGCGAGTCCGAATAGGGCGTTGGAGTAGCATGCTCAAGACCCGAAGCGGAGTGATCTAGCCATGGGCAGGTTGAAGCGGAGGTAAGACTTCGTGGAGGACCGAACCCACCAGGGTTGAAAACCTGGGGGATGACCTGTGGTTAGGGGTGAAAGGCCAATCAAACTCCGTGATAGCTGGTTCTCCCCGAAATGCATTTAGGTGCAGCGTCGTGTGTTTCTTGCCGGAGGTAGAGCACTGGATAGGCGATGGGCCCTACCGGGTTACTGACCTTAGCCAAACTCCGAATGCCGGTAAGTGAGAGCGCGGCAGTGAGACTGTGGGGGATAAGCTCCATGGTCGAGAGGGAAACAGCCCAGAGCATCGACTAAGGCCCCTAAGCGTGTGCTAAGTGGGAAAGGATGTGGAGTCGCAGAGACAACCAGGAGGTTGGCTTAGAAGCAGCCACCCTTGAAAGAGTGCGTAATAGCTCACTGGTCAAGTGATTCCGCGCCGACAATGTAGCGGGGCTCAAGTACACCGCCGAAGTCGTGTCATTGCAGCATGAGGGCTAACGCCTGTTGTGATGGGTAGGGGAGCGTCGTGTGCCGGGTGAAGCAGCCGTGGAAACGAGTTGTGGACGGTTCACGAGTGAGAATGCAGGCATGAGTAGCGATACAAGAGTGGGAAACTCTTGCGCCGATTGACTAAGGGTTCCTGGGTCAAGCTGATCTGCCCAGGGTAAGTCGGGACCTAAGGCGAGGCCGACAGGCGTAGTCGATGGACAACCGGTTGATATTCCGGTACCCGCTTTGAAGCGCCCAATACTGAATCAGGCGATGCTAAGTCCGTGAAGCCGCCCTGATCTCTTCGGAGTTGAGGGGAGTGGTGGAGCCGACGGACCAGACTTGTAGTAGGTAAGCGATGGGGTGACGCAGGAAGGTAGTCCAGCCCGGGCGGTGGTTGTCCCGGGGTAAGGGTGTAGGCCGTGTGGTAGGCAAATCCGTCACACGTTAAGGCTGAGACCTGATGCCGAGCCGATTGTGGTGAAGTGGATGATCCTATGCTGTCGAGAAAAGCCTCTAGTGAGTTTCAAGGCGGCCCGTACCCTAAACCGACTCAGGTGGTCAGGTAGAGAATACCGAGGCGTTCGGGTGAACTATGGTTAAGGAACTCGGCAAAATGCCCCCGTAACTTCGGGAGAAGGGGGGCCATTTCTGGTGATGACATTTACTGTCTGAGCTGGGGGTGGCCGCAGAGACCAGCGAGAAGCGACTGTTTACTAAAAACACAGGTCCGTGCGAAGCCGTAAGGCGATGTATACGGACTGACGCCTGCCCGGTGCTGGAACGTTAAGGGGACCGGTTAGCTCCATTTCGGTGGGGCGAAGCTGAGAACTTAAGCGCCAGTAAACGGCGGTGGTAACTATAACCATCCTAAGGTAGCGAAATTCCTTGTCGGGTAAGTTCCGACCTGCACGAATGGCGTAACGACTTCTCGACTGTCTCAACCATAGGCCCGGTGAAATTGCATTACGAGTAAAGATGCTCGTTTCGCGCAGCAGGACGGAAAGACCCCGGGACCTTTACTATAGCTTGATATTGGTGTTCGGTTCGGCTTGTGTAGGATAGGTGGGAGACTTTGAAGCGCCAACGCCAGTTGGTGTGGAGTCGTTGTTGAAATACCACTCTGGTCGTGCTGGATGTCTAACCTGGGTCCGTGATCCGGATCAGGGACAGTGTCTGGTGGGTAGTTTAACTGGGGCGGTTGCCTCCTAAAGGGTAACGGAGGCGCCCAAAGGTTCCCTCAGCCTGGTTGGTAATCAGGTGTTGAGTGTAAGTGCACAAGGGAGCTTGACTGTGAGACTGACGGGTCGAGCAGGTACGAAAGTAGGGACTAGTGATCCGGCGGTGGCTTGTGGAAGCGCCGTCGCTCAACGGATAAAAGGTACCCCGGGGATAACAGGCTGATCTTCCCCAAGAGTCCATATCGACGGGATGGTTTGGCACCTCGATGTCGGCTCGTCGCATCCTGGGGCTGGAGTCGGTCCCAAGGGTTGGGCTGTTCGCCCATTAAAGCGGTACGCGAGCTGGGTTTAGAACGTCGTGAGACAGTTCGGTCCCTATCCGCTGCGCGCGTAGGAGTCTTGAGAAGGGCTGTCCCTAGTACGAGAGGACCGGGACGGACGGACCTCTGGTGTGCCAGTTGTTCTGCCAAGGGCATGGCTGGTTGGCTACGTTCGGAAAGGATAACCGCTGAAAGCATCTAAGCGGGAAGCCTGCTTCGAGATGAGGGCTCCCACCCACTTGATGGGGTAAGGCTCCCAGTAGATGACTGGGTTGATAGGCCAGATATGGAAGCGCCGTAAGGTGTGGAGTTGACTGGTACTAATAGGCCGAGGGCTTGTCCTCAGTTGCTCGCGTCCACTGTGTTGGTTCTGAAGCCACGAACAGACCAACGGTTGTTCTTTGTTTCATAGTGTTTCGGTGGTTATAGCGTTAGGGAAACGCCCGGTTACATTCCGAACCCGGAAGCTAAGCCTTTCAGCGCCGATGGTACTGCAGGGGGGACCCTGTGGGAGAGTAGGACGCCGCCGAACTATCATCGTGGGAAAGCCCCGCACCTTATGGTGCGGGGCTTTTCTGCGTTTCGGGCGTTGGCGAGTGTCGAGGGTTGGAGCCGACAGTACGTCAAGCTCGCCCCTTTCTGTGGGGAGGTGGGCGTATGGGCTGGTTGAACCGGATAGTTCAATGTATTGGGGGCGTGGGTATGCTGGCGGGGTGAGTGGAGCCAATCTCTCAGCGTCCGCGGTCTCCCGGCGGGCCGGGCGTGGGCGGATCGACAAGCGCCACGCCATCCTCGATGCGGCCTTCGCCGTGTTCGCCCGTGAGGGCTACGGGAAGGCCAGCGTCGATGCGATCGCCGACGAGGCCGGTGTGGCCAAGCCGACGCTCTACAACCACTTCGGCGGCAAGGAGGACCTCTTCCGGGAGGCCATGGCCGCCACCGCCGAGCAGGCCACCGCCAAGAGTCTCGCGGTCGTCGCGGGTCTCGCCAGTGACGTCGAGGACCTGTCCGGTGTGCTCGCCGACGTCGGGTACCGCCTGCTGCTGTGCCACTCCAGCGACGAAGCCTGGGCCCTGCGACGGTTGTTGTACGCGGAGATCACGCGGTTCCCGGAGCTCTTCGAGAGGGTGTGGGGGCACGGCCCGAACCAGCTGTCGGAGGCGCTCGCGGACCGGTTGGCCCGGCTGGCGCTGGCCGGCCGACTGCGCCTGACCGATCCGGTGCGGGCCGCCGAGCAGTTCGTCGCGCTGCTCACCGGCCCGCTGGAGGGGCGCACTGTCCTCGGCACCCGTACTGTCTCCGACGACGAACTGCGTGCCACTGTTGCCGCCGCGGTGGGCACCTTCATCAGCGCGTTCGCGGTGGTGGATGAGGAGGCCGGTGGTGCACGGCGGTGAATGGCGTTGAACGGCGGGGGAGTTGGCGCGGCGGGTGGCGACGAGTGCTGAGCCCGTTCTGAGGGTGTTCCTTGGCTCGTCCCCAGGGAAGCTCGAAGCGCGCCGCCCGGTGTGGCCCGTCGTACGCATGCTTGACGAGCCGCCCCGCGACGGCTCGTCAAGTCAGGCTCACTGCTCAGGGATTCGAGCTGCGTGCTCCGCGGCTCAGTTCGGCGACGTCGTCCAGGTGCCCAGGGACATTTCCGCGGTGATGCCGGGGCCGAAGCCGGCCAGCAGGCCGCGCTGACCGTCCTGTGCCGACGCCTCGTCGAACATGCGGGCCAGGGCGTCGAGCACCACCGCACTGGCGATGTTGCCGTACTCGGTCAGCGTCGCCCGACTGAACCGGAATGCCTCGGGCGGCACTTCCAGGAAGCGGCACAGGTCGTCGAGGATGCGCGGACCGCCCGCGTGGACGATGTAGAAGTCCAGGTTCCCCGCGTCCCACTTGTGCTCCTCCGCGAGGGCGCGGAGCGCCGGCGCGAGCGGTTCCATGGTGCCCGGGACCCGCTTGTCCAGCTGGAAGTGGAACCCGGTGGAGCGCACCGCGTAGGAGATCCAGTCCTCGGTGTGCGGTATGAGGTACGAGGCGTTCCGCTGCAGATGGACGCCCGTACCGCCCTTGCCGCGCATCACGGCCGCCGCCACCGCGTCCCCGAACAGGCCGTTGGACAGCAGCGATCCGACTCCGTCGTCGTCGGGCTGGTAGCACAGCGAGCAGAACTCGCAGGCGACGAGCAGGACGTTGGCGTCCGGATACGCCTGGCAGAAGTCGTGTGCGCGATTTATCGCGGCACCGCCTGCGGCACAACCGAGTTGGGCGATCGGAATCTGACGCGTGTCCGACCGGAACCCCATGTGGTTGATGAGCCACGCCGTCAGCGACGGCATCATGAAGCCGGTGCACGACACGTAGATGATCAGGTCGATCTCCCGTGGCTCCAGCTCCGCGTGGTCGAGTGCCCGGCGCACGACAGCGGGGACGCGTGCCTTGGACTCCTCTTCGTAGATGGCGCTGCGGGCGTCGAATCCCGGATGCTCCAGCACCTTGTCGATCGGCTGGATCAGATGCCGCCGTACGACGCCCGTGTGCTCGATCAGTCTCAGCACGAGATTCAGCTGCGAGTGGTTCGCGTGCAGCTGACGTGCCAGTTCGAGGGTGTCGTCCCTGGTGATGATGTATTCAGGGACCGCGATTGCCGGCTTGCACAAAACGGCCATCGGATGCACTCCTTGCAGACTGTGGTCCGCTCAGTGCTGTTCTCGCGCTGCATTTCGCGTCTTTGTCGCTTCCATGTCGATCGGCGAAATCTTCGGCGATTCCGTCGGTCTCACGACACAGACCCTTGGAAGGACGCGAGCGGGCCATCCGTCGAAGAATGAACTCTCCCCGTGCAGATGGGTCATTCCTAGACCGTACGCCAAGGGAGTGAGTTCCGCATTCTGCAGCCGGGGCCGCGGAATTACCGCGGCCCCGGCAACTCACCACACCACAGGCAAAGCCAGCGGATAGCGCCAGATCGCCGTGGTGTTCCACCGGACTTCCTCGGCCGGCTTGGCCAGCTTCAGGTCGGGGAACCGCTTCAGCAGGGTGCTGAGCGCGACTTGAAGCTCCGTGAGGGCCAGTGGGGCCCCCAAGCAGTGGTGCGCGCCCCAGCCGAACGTCATGTGTCCGGTGGGCTCGCGCGAGAGGTCCAGCTCGTCGGGCCGTTCGAACTTCGCGCCGTCCCGGTTGGCGGTCAGATACGAGACGTGCACGATGTCCCCGGCCTGGATCGTCACCCCGCTCAGCTCCACGTCCTCCAGCGCGACGCGTGGGATGCCAACTCCCTTGCGGAACGGGATGAACCGCAGCATCTCCTCGATCGCCTGTGGCAGCGCCTCGGGGTGCTCCCGCAGCATCGCCAGGTCCTTGGGCCGGGTCAGCAGCGTGTACGAGAGGTTGCCGATCTCGTAGGTGGTGGTGTCCTGGCCGGTGATGAGGAGCACCATCGCCATGACGGTGAGTTCCTTCGCGTCGAGGACCTCGTCCCCGACGCGGGCCGTCGCCAGCGCGCTGATCAGGTCGTCCCCGGGGTCACGCCGGCGCCGTGCGGTCAGCTCCGTGAAGTACTCGCGCATCTCGGCCTTGGCCCGGATGGCGTTGTCCTTGTTGTCGAGGCTGACGTTCATCATCGTCCGGGCGTACCCGCGCAGCTGCGCGCGCTCGTCCTCCGGGATGTCCAGCACCTCGCAGATCGTGGTCAGCGGCAGCGGCTGCGCGAGGTTGTCCATCAGGTCGCCCGGCGCCCCGTCCTCGGCCATCCGGTCCAGCAACTCGTCCACGACGCGCTGCGTGCCCTCCCGCATGCGTTCCACCTGCTTGGGGGCGAACGCCTTTGCCACCAGGCTCCGCAGCCGGCTGCTCGCGGGCGGGTCCATCACGTTGATCGCCTCGTCCTGGACGATCGGTTCCGGCGTCATCCGTGGGAAGTCCCGGCCGATGACTGCGTGCCGGCTGAACCGCCGGTCCGTCGTCACCGTCCGCACATCCTCGTACCGCGTGACCAGCCACGCCTCGCCCTCGCCGTAGGGCAGTCGAATACGTGCGACCGGTTCTTCGGTCATGATTCGTCGGAGCGTCGGATCGAACTCCAGCGCCTCGGCGTAATCGAATGGGCAGTTCCAGACGGTGCTATCGGCTTCCTGTGCCATTCCGGACTCCTGGAGTGAGACGGACGGGGTGGATTCGTCGGAGAGCTGAATTGTTGCGAGCGACGAGCGAATTGCCGCCCGCGGTCACGGGCGGCAAGAAGGCATGCGTGCCCTCGCTAGGGCCTGTCCGATGGGTCAGGGCCGGGTCCGCGGCGTCTGGTACGGCACCTCGCCGCGTTGCCGAAACGCCCCAATAGCTCCGCTATCGAGCCGCTCCGGCGCCTTGCGATGCACCGCACCAGACGCCGCGGCCTTGCCGACCCTGACCCATCGGACAGACCCTATTCGGCCAGAAAGGCCCTTTTCGTCCCGGTTATCGTACGCAGGCGGTACCGGCCCCGCCTTGGCCGTTCCCGTCCGGGACCGGTGGGCGCGGCGCGTGACCACGCCGCTTCACCCGTCACTTCCGGGTCACTCGGAGCCGGGTGCCGGCGACCGCCCTGCTACGCCAAACGGGTGATGGGGTGGGCTGGAAGCCCGGCGGGCGGGCCGGATGCCCCTCTCCACTGTCAGGACGGTCGTCGCCCCGAGCAGCGCTCCGATGAGCGAGAGGGCGATGCTCATGCTCGCCACCGTGGTCGTTCGGCGGACCGGACGGTGGGTGGTGCCTATCGGGCGGGTCATCGCTGTTTTGCGGTCGTCGCTCTTTTGTGGCGCCGTTCCCTCACTGACAAGGCCAGGGCTATCGTCGACAACTTGCTGTGGTCGGTACGGCACCCATTGGCGGATCGATGGGTGGGCGGCGATCCTGCTTCGTGGGTTCTCTTCGCCGCCAAGTGGTGGCGGCGCTCAGGGCTGCCGTCTCGCCCGGATTCCCGATCGTGGTGCCTGTGGCAGGGGGAGAACGGTCACTACCAGGCGTGCCTCGCGTACACGTCCGATGGGTTGGAACGGATCCGTGCTCCGCCCGCCGCCGCTGCCGTGGCGCGCGCGTTGGTCGCCGACCCGGAGTCGGCGGACGGGGCGCCGCACGGCCGGCTCGGCGAGGTCGCCCCTTATGACGCGGCGATCCCGGACCGGTTGGTGTGAGGATCCGGGGCATGGGGCCTTCGGGACGCGTTGTCTCCCTGGCTGGGGGTGCTCAGTCTGTCTGGTGTGCGTCCCGGGCCGAGTCCACGAAGTTCTCCAGCGCCCTCCAGAAGGGGTTGTACGCGGCGTTGAACACCTCCTGGCCGTCCGCGCCGTCCGCCAGGCCCGCCCTGAGCGCCTCGTAGAACGGTCCGGTCGCCTTCTGAAGGGCGAGTGCCGCGGCCGCGGCCGAGGGCGGGCCCTCCAACTCCACGACCCGCGCACAGCGGCGGATCTTCGCGTACTCCGCGATCTCCCGGTCGAGCAGGGCGTCGAGCCTGGCGGTCCGCGTCGACGAGGCGGACTCCCGAAGCTCCGCGGAGATCTCCCAGTACAACTCGCCGATTCGGTGGGTCTGTTCGATCAGGTCCAGATAGGCGGTGCGTCGGCTCTCCCGCAGCCTCTCCGCGCGCTGCGAGCGCGCCGCCGTCTCTGCCTGGATCTTGGCGGCCTGCGTACTGCCGCGACTGGTCACCCAGCTGGCCAGTACCGCCGTTCCGCCTGTCACTGCCGCAATTGCCAAGGTCCACACCGTGCTGTCGCCCACGCGGCGCCACAATACCCATTGGATGCCCCGTGGTTGGCTTCTCGGCTTCCCGTTCCTTGCCTGGTTGGACTTCCCGTCGGTGTCATGGGTGCCATGCCACCGATGTGGTGCCGCCTTCCGCCTCCTGACTCGTCTGTCCCCGCGTTCGCCCACCCTCACTCCCTCGCCGGCCCTCGGCTCTGGCGCGGTTGCTTGCCGACCCCGACATCGCCCCGGCCCTGCGGGAGGCTCCGGACTCCGCATCGTTGCGCGCGCTGTCGGCCGCGCCAGAGGTGCGCGGCCCGGCCGAAGGCGCCGAAGTTCCCGTGGTGCACGAGGTCTTGACGGTCTGCGGCAATGGACTCGGCACCAGTCTCTTCCTCAAGATCTCGTTGGAGCGCGTACGTGCCCGGTGGGGCTGGGCTCGCCACGTCATCGTGGAGGCGACCGACACCGTCTCCGCCAGGGGCAAGGCGGGCGAGGCCGTCGCGATCCTCACGTCCCGGGAGATCGCCGGGACGTTGGGCGAGACCGGCATCCCGGTCGTGGCCGTGGAGGACCGCACCAGCGGCAGAGAGGTCGACCGGGTGCCAGGATCGCACTGCCCGTGGGAGCTCCGGCCCCGCCTCCTCCTCCGGGAGACTGACCGGCAAGGGACGGCCGGGGTGGGTCGGCGACCGTCAGCCGGCGGCGCGTTCGTCGGGCGTCGCCTCGTCCCCTTCGGGATCCGCGGCGGCGGCTGCTCTGGCGCGGAAGACGCTCAGCGCCTGGTCCACGGCCTCGATCAGGTACTCCCGGTCCGCGGCCTTCTCCATCACCCGCAGCCCCTGGGTGAACGTGACGAGGAACCGCGCCGCGCTCTTCACGTCCGTACCCGGCGCGAGTTCACCGTTGGCCCGGGCCCGCAGCAGCAGGGCGGCGTAGGCGTCCTCCATGCCGCGCAGGGCGGCTCGCAGCCGTGTGGTGGCCTCGGGGTCGCAGGGAACGCGTTCCAGCACGCCGTGGGTGACCAGGCACCCGTTGCGTTCGGGGTCCGTCAGGGCGGCGTCCACGTAGGACAGCAGGAAGGCGCGCAGAGCGGGCAGCGCGGGACCGTCGCCGGCCAGATCGTGCTCCGCCTTGGCCTTCTCGTCCGCGCTGTAGCGCTCCAGGGCCTTGAGGTAGAGGTCGTGTTTGGAACCGAAAGCGGCGTACATACTGGAGCGATTGATCCCCAACGCGTCCACGAGATCCTGCACGGACGTGCCCTCGTACCCGCGGCGGCGGAAGGTCTCCATCGCCACTTTGAGCGCGGCGTGCGGATCGAACTCTTTGGGCCTGGCCATGGAGCGCGATGCTACCCGCCCCGCCTTGTCGCACCCGTGGTGCACGATCGGCCAGGAGCGCCGGCCCGCGCCGTCACCTACCGATCCGGGATCGGTACCTACCGATCCGGAAGTGGTCGGCGCCCCACCCCGTCGACCGCTCACCACCTGCCTTGCCTCGCAATGAGAGTTAAAGTCGACATATGGCTAATGGGGACCTCCCTGACGAGCTGGCCGACATACTGGCGGGCATCCAGCGGCTGATCCGCCGGCGGCTCCGGCCCGGCCTGCCCGGCCCTCGCCTGCGCGGCGCGGAGGTCGAACTGCTGCGGCTGGTCGCCAACCGGCCCGGCATCCGCGTCTCCGCCGCCGCACAAGAGCTCTACCTGGCGGGCAACTCGGTGTCCACCCTGGTCAACCAGCTCAGCGGAACCGGCTACCTCCGCCGCGAGACCGACCCCGCCGACCGACGCTCGGCCCTGCTCTTCCCGACCCCGGCGGCCCGGTCACGGCTGCACGACTGGGAGACCCGCCGCAGCGCCCTCGTCCGCGAACAGCTCGAAAGCCTCCCGGAAGCCGACCGGGCCGCGTTGGAGGCCGCCCTTCCGGCGCTGCGCCAGCTCGCCCGCAACCTGCATCAGCAGACGGAGGGACCATGACCAGCGAAGACCCGGGCCGGCCGGTGCCAGGGGCCGCACCCGGCCAGTCCCTGCACACCACACAGCCCCGGCACACCGCGGGCACACCGACCGGCAGCCCGACGGCCCCCGACCCGGACCGGACTCCCGGCCCGGACCGGACCTCCGTCCCGGACCGGGATCCGCTTCCCGACGCCCTCGCCTGTCGCGGCCTCCGCTACGCCTTCGGTGAGACCCGCGCCGTGGACGGGGTGGACCTGTCCGTCCGCCCCGGTGAGGTCTTCGGCCTGCTCGGGCCGAACGGCGCGGGCAAGACCACCGCCATCCGCTGCATCACCACCCTCCTGCCCGTCCCCACTGGCATGGTGCGAGTCTTCGGGCATGACGCGGCACGGGAGCGGATGGCCGTCCGGCGACTCCTGGGCTACGTGCCGCAGCAGCTGTCCGCCGACGCCGGACTGACCGGACGGGAGAATGTCGCACTCTTCGCCAGGGTCTTCGACATCCCACGCCGCGAGCGCGCCGCCCGGGTCGGCCAGGCGCTGGAGGCCGTCGGCCTCACCGACGCCGCGAACCGGCTCGCCAGCACGTACTCCGGCGGCATGATCCGCCGACTGGAACTCGCCCAGGCACTGGTCAGCGCCCCCCGCCTGCTGATGCTCGACGAACCGACGATCGGCCTCGACCCGATAGCCCGCACCACCGTCTGGGAGCACATCAACGTGGTCCGCGCCGCGACCGGCATGACCGTCCTGGTCACCACCCACTACATGGACGAGGCCGAGCAGTACTGCGACCGCGTCGCCCTGATGCACCGCGGCCGGATCCGCGCACTCGGCACACCCGCCGAACTCCGCTCGGACCTGCGTGCCCGTCGGGCACAGGCCGCGCGCACCACCACGACGACACCGTCCGCGCCCCGCACTTCTGCCTCGTCCGATGTCGAGCCGACGCTGGAGGACGTCTTCCGCGACGTCGCCGGCACCGGACTCGACGAGCAGTCAGGAGACTTCCGCGATGTCAGAAGCACCCGCCGCACCGCAACCAGGGTCGGTTGAGCCCCCGGCCGCCGCCCGCCACTTGGACCTGCTGCTGATTCCACCGCGCCCCCGCACGGGCTGGCGGGTGCTGCCCGCCAGAGTCGTCGCGATGTGCGTGGTCGAGTTGCAGAAACTGCGCCATGACCGCACGGAGCTCTACACCCGCGCCGTCCAACCCGCCCTGTGGCTCGTGGTCTTCGGCGAGACCTTCACCCGTATCAAGGCCATTCCCACTGGTGGCACCCCCTATATCGACTATCTGGCGCCCGGGATCATCGCCCAGTCCGCCATGTTCATCGCGATCTTCTACGGCATCATGATCATCTGGGAGCGGGACGCCGGGATCCTCACCAAACTCCTGGTCACCCCCACCCCGCGGTCCGCCCTGATCGCCGGCAAGGCGTTCGCCGCCGGACTGAAGGCACTGCTCCAAGCCGTGGTGGTCATCGTCATCGCCGCTCTGCTCGGTGTGGCCATGACCTGGAATCCGCTACGACTGTTGGGCGTGGCCGTCGCCGTGATCCTCGGCTCCGCGTTCTTCTCCTGCCTGTCGATCTCGATCGCCGGCATCGTGCTGACCCGAGACCGCCTGATGGGCATCGGCCAGGCCATCACCATGCCGCTCTTCTTCGCCTCCAACGCCCTCTATCCCGTGGCGGTCATGCCCGGCTGGCTACAGACCGTCAGTCGGATCAACCCCCTCAGCTATCAGGTCGACGCCCTCCGCGGGCTGCTCCTAGGGACCCCCTCTCATCTGGCCCTCGATTTCGCCGTCCTCGTCGCCGCCTCGGTCGCCGGTATCGCCGTGGCCTCCGCTCTCCTCGGTCGTCTGGCCCGCTGACCCGTAGGCCGCCACGACCCGCCGAGCGATCCGCCTCGTCTCTCGCACGGCGGGCGCGACCTGCCCACGCCAGCTCCTTCCCGAACACTCTCCGTACTCATGCATCCACCGTAAGAGACCCCACTGACAATGCCCTCGACCAGCGGGAACGCCCGGCCGGTGGCCTCCGCCCGGCCCGTCGCCTCCGTCCGGTCCGTGTTCTCCGCTCGGCCTGTGCGTCGACGGGGCATGCCGCCCGCGCGCGGAATCCCCGACGTGGAAGCCTCCGCAGACACAGAAGCAGGCGCAGGCGCCGGCCGGCCGGAGTCGAGGGGCGAGGCGCTCGCGCACGCCTGCGTGTACCGCCGCGTGGTGGCAACGAACGCGAGTCCTCTACCGGTTGCGGACCGCCTCGGGTCCGTCGCCCGTCCGCCGCGTCGCCCTCGTGACGAACGACACGTCTTCCACCGCTGCGGTGCACACCGCGCATCCGCCCGTGGGTGAGGAGCTCACGAACGCTCAGGGGTACATGGCGCCCGGCGACGTGAGTAGTTGTCAGGCACGTCCGCAACGTGGCCCTGGGGGCGGGCGCCTGCTCCGTCACAAGAGAGGATGAACAGGCATACAGAAACTCGACCCGGTGGATTCGCCGAGCTGTCCGCACTGGTCAGAGCTATGAGGCAGGATGGGAACGGCTGCGCCGCCTCGTGTGTCGCAGTCAGCGACGTTTGTAGGTTTATCTCTAGAATCGTGCGATGCACATACCGCAGAAAGCCAGCGCTCCTCTGGGTGAGGTGATTCGGTGAACGGCCCCGATGCCACCGACGAGCAGTGGGAAGGGCTCGCTGAAGTCGTACCGCTACGCGGCGGCAGCGAATGGCCCTCGTGGCCCGACCACCGCGCGCTCCCGGACGACGAACCGACGGAAGAAACGCGGCGGTTCATCGTCATCCGTGTCCAGACCTTCGCGGACGCCCGGGAAGTGGCCGAGTACCTCATGGCGCAGTTGCCGGTCCTGCTGGACCTCAGCAGCGCGGACACCGATGTCGCCAAGCGCATCCTGGACTTCGCCAGCGGCGTCGTCTTCGGCCTCGGCAGCGGAATGCACCGCGTGGACACCAATGTGTTCCTGTTGGCGCCGGTCGGCACCGAGGTCGCGGAACCGGCAACGGGTTCCGTCCCCCATTCGTAGGAAGAGCAGTTGGGCGTAACGGTTCTCCGTGCGTGCGACTGCATAGCGTCCCCGCATGGATACCGACAGTCCGCGTCCGGCCGTCATCGAATTACGGCTGTCCGCCTTCAAGTCCCATCGCGGCACCACCCTCCCGCTCGGCCCGTTGACCCTGCTCAGCGGCGACAGCGGAAGCGGCAAGTCCAGTGTGCTGCAGGCGTACGAGATCCTCGCCCGGCTCGGCAGCGGAGACCCACTGGAGCGGGCCGTGGGGGTGGTGGCGGGTGGGGCCTCCGCCTGCGTACCGGCCGGCGCGCGCCCCGATGACCAGGGGCGGCGCGGCTTCCGTCTCGGCTGTACGGTCGACGGCCCGGTGGGTCCCGTCCACCTCGACCTCGCCGTGCAGGCCGAACCCGAACTCCGTATCGTCGGCGAGCGGTTGACGGGTCGCGGCGAGACCTTGCTCACCACCGCCCTCACCGACCCCGCCCGTCCCGCCGTCCAGGCTGCCTGGCACACCGCGGGTGCGACGCCGGTGACCCGTGCGCCGCTGCCCGACGACCGGCTGGCCACCTCCCTCCTCCCGCTGCGTGTGGCGGGCAAGACGGAGGGGCAGCGCCTCGTCCTGGCCGCCGCGGAACAAGTCGTGGTGGCGCTGCGTTCAGCCTTTGTGTGCGATCCGCGACCGGAGGCCATGCGGGGCCAGCCGGCGGTTGGCGGCGCGCCTGACGGCGGAATGGGAGGCGGTACGTCCGGAACGGGAGGCGCGGGGCGCGGTGCCGGCACACGCGCCGGTGGCCGGGGTGGTGGCTCCGGCCGCCCGGGGAAGGGAGGGGGATCCGGCGGTACGGGCGGTACGACGGGTACGCGCGGACGCAAAGGCGCACGGAACGGCGGTGGGGCCAGCGGTTGGAGTGAGGACGAGGAGCGCGACGAAGGACGGCTGCGATCGTCCTGCGACAACCTGTCCGCCGTACTGGAGCGCACCAGCCGCGAATGCTCCCGGAGGCACGCCGTGCTGGTGGCGGCCGTACGGGAGGCGTGCTCCGGGCCTGTTGACGGGCTGCGCGCGGTTCCCCGGCAGCCGGACGCGGCGACGGTGGCGGATGCCGTGGCCGCCGGAGAAGCCGATGGTGCCGCGGCGCTGGGTCGGCAGGCGACTCCGGATCCGCGGGACCTCCGGACCGTCCTCGACCGTGGTGTTCTGGGAGAGATGCCCGTCGAGCAGCTCGGCGACGGCGAACTGAGGTTCCTCGCGCTGGCGCTGGTGCTCCTGACCGGTCCCGGGGTGCTTGCCATGGATCCGGCGGGGGAGATCCCGTCGGCGCTGCAGCAGATGACGGTGATGGCGGACGGCATGGACCGCTGCATGGATCGCCGGCAGGTGCGGGAACTGGTGTCGTTGGCGGTGCGGATGGCCGAACGCGGACACGTCAGACTGCTGGGCACGGTGCGGGACCCGTCGGTCGCCGAAGGGCTGCCCGAGGTGCAGGTGCTACACCTAGGGGTATGAGTGAGGATCTTCATGCCCTGCAGCGACGCCTGGCCGAGTTCGCGGCCGCCCGGGACTGGCAGCAGTACCACACACCCAAGAACCTGGCCGCGGCGCTCAGCGTCGAGGCCGCGGAACTGGTCGAGATCTTCCAGTGGTTGACGCCGGAGGAGTCGGCGAAGGTGATGTCCGACCCGAAGTCTGCCGGCCGGGTGGCGGACGAGGTCGCGGATGTCCTGGCGTATCTCCTGCAGTTCTGCCAGGCACTGGGGATCGACCCGCTGACCGCGCTCGCCGCGAAGATCGAGCGCAATGAGACGCGGTTCCCGGCGGTCCGGCAGGCACCGCCGGACCGACCGCGGGGCGACGAGTAGCCGTCGGACGGACCAGCGGCGGGCGTCAGCCGAGGGGATACGGCCGGCGGGGCGGGGCAAGGGCCTCCGCCCCGCCGGCTTTTTCGCGCCGGTCGTGGGACGGCTCGCACTGCCTGCCGTGCGCCGGCCCGTGCGCCACTGCCGCCGCTGTCGCCCACACCGCCACCTCCGTGCCGTGCGCCATGAGTCGTGATTTATGCGGAATGGGGACGGCGTCCAACAGCAGGGACTGCAGTGGCTGGTAGGTCGAAAGTGCTTTGAGTGCCGTACGTGGCGCGATTCATGCTGGGATATGGGTGGGAGCGCAGCCACGCGAGGTGCCCTTGGGGGCCGGAACTGCCGCCGCGACCGTTCCGAAATCGCCTCTTGTCACTCTATGGAGTCATGGATCTTTCCACAGCGCCTTGGTTGTCCACAGATTTGCGAATTCCTCTGGCGTTTTTGGCTGTTGACCCTCACTCTGGGTAGTGGAAGGAGAGCGGGGTGAATGCATATGGAGAAGGAAGGGGGAACGCAGATGGACGCGGTGCGGATCATCGCGGCCAGCCGACGCAGTCTGGCACAGACGAACACGGTGCATGACGTGCTCGTCGAGGCGTGGCAGGCGCAAGCCTTGGCAGAGGCGATAGGTAGCCATCTCGCGATATTCGGTCCGTACGAAGTGCGGTCCAGAGCCCGGGGGTTGGGCGATGCGAGCGGGCGGTTCAGCGGGGGACTGCTGTGCTCGACAGCGACCACCGACGGGTTGCGGGCGGCTCAGCTGACCGAGATACGTGACGTCAAGGCAGTCCTTGTCGGCCTGTGCCAACTGCTTCGAGAGGTGTGCGAGGCGCTGGTGGCAGTGGTGATCTCGGCAGAGGAGGAGGGGATGTACTGGACCTGCGTCGAGGCCATGGACACCGCCGACGAATCGAGAGACCACGCCACCGGAATACTGGAGAAACTGGAGGTACGCGACCGGCACCTTGCCTGACGAAGGGCGGGCCGCCTCCCGCCCTGCCCTCGGGAACCACCGTCGGCCCGGCTGGCACCCCATGCTGGCCGACCAGTTCAACCGGCTTGCCCGGGTAGAGGCGCGTCACCCGTGCCCCCGGCAGGCCATGCCCGGAACCGGCATCCTTCCGCGCCCCTTCTGTCGCTGCCCTCGCCTGTTCCCGCTTCCCCTGAACCTCTCCCTCCTCGCCTCCACATCCCTCCGTGGCTTCGTTCTGGTGGCAGCCAGTAGGCGATACGGATCCGACAGTAGGTGACACGGATCCGACGGGGCAGGGCCTCGTCATCGGCGTCGTGCTCGTAGGGTTCCTCGTCACCTTCCTTTCCCACTCCCGCTTCCTCCTCCTTCCCTCTCCCTCTTCCTCTCCCGTTTCTTCTGCGCCCTCGCTGGTTGTCGCTGCGCCTGTGCCCGGGTGGGACATGCGACCGGAGCCGGGGTCCGGAGCCGGGACGTGGGCTGAGGCAAGGGCGGAGCCGCCTCCCGCGCGGGGCGTCGTGCCGGCGGGTTCTCGTTCTTCACCGCAAGCCCAGTCGCCCGCTCACCCCGCCGGTCAGGCAGCCTCGCTCCACCCACTCGGCATGCCGGACCGACTACACACCCCACATATGCCAAAACGAGCCCACCCGATGGGCCGGTAGGCACCGGCGATTGTTTCGCCGACCACCGTGCAGGATGGAGGTATGGATCTACGCATCTTCACCGAGCCCCAGCAGGGGGCTTCCTACGACACCCTTCTGAAGGTCGCCAAGGCCACCGAAGACCTCGGGTTCGACGCCTTCTTCCGCTCTGACCACTACCTGCGGATGGGCAACGTCGACGGGCTGCCCGGTCCGACGGACGCCTGGATCACACTGGCCGGTCTGGCCCGCGAGACCAAGCGCATTCGACTCGGCACGCTGATGACGGCCGGTACCTTCCGCCTGCCGGGCGTGCTGGCCATTCAGGTGGCCCAGGTCGACCAGATGTCCGGCGGTCGGGTCGAACTCGGCCTCGGCGCAGGGTGGTTCGAGGAGGAGCACAAGGCGTACGGCATCCCGTTCCCCAAGGAGAAGTTCGCGCGGCTTGAGGAGCAGCTGGCGATCGTCACCGGACTGTGGGCCACGGAGGTCGGAAAGGAGTTCTCTTACGACGGGACGCATTACCAGCTGGAGAAGTCGCCCGCGCTGCCCAAGCCCGCTCAGGGCAAGGTGCCGGTGCTGATCGGGGGACACGGCGCGACGCGCACCCCGCGACTGGCGGCGCGGTACGCCGACGAGTTCAACATGCCCTTCGCCTCGCTCGAAGACAGTGAGCGCCAGTTCGGACGGGTGCGGTCGGCCGCCGAAGCCGCTGGACGCAGGGGTGAGGACCTGGTGTACTCCAACGCTCTGGTCGCCTGTGTCGGCAAGAACGACGCCGAGGTTGCGCGGCGGGCCGCGGCCATCGGGCGCGAGGTGGACGAACTCAAGGCCAACGGTCTGGCGGGCTCGCCTGCCGAGGTCGTGGACAAGCTCGGCCGCTACTCCGCCATCGGCGCGTCCCGGGCCTATCTGCAGATCCTGGATCTGGACGACCTGGATCACCTGGAGCTGATCTCCGCGCAGGTTCAGTCCCAGCTGAGCTGACGGCGGGGCCGTGGCGGCCGGGGCGGTATGGCAGCCCGGTGGGGCGGTGCCGTGGGGCCGGCCGCCGTCGGTGTGTTGCCGCAGGGCGGGAGGCGGGAGGCGTAGATCGACTGGTCGGCGTCACCGACCACGCACAGCTCGGCCGCGGGAGCCGGACGCGGGTGTGGAGTCGGGGGTTGCGGAGCGGAGGGGAGGGAGGGGGGAGGGGGAGGGGCGAAGCAGGTGGCGGAGCTGGGAAAATCGGTGGGGAATCAGCACCGCACACATCGATACTCAAGGTGTGTTTCTGACCATAACCACCACCGGTACGACCGACCGTCCCGCGACCGACCTCGGGTTTCTGCTGCACAAGCATCCTGACCGGGCGCAACAGTTCTCGACGGCGCACGGCACCGCGCATGTCCTCTACCCGGAGGCCGACGCGGAGCGGTGCACGGCGGCGCTGCTGCTGGAGGTCGATCCCGTCGCCCTGGTGCGGCGTGGGCAGGGCAAGGGGCGCGGCGGGGCCCCGGACGCGGCGCTCGGGCGGTATGTGAACGACCGTCCCTACGCGGCGTCGTCGCTGCTGGCGGTGGCGTTGCGGAGTGTTTTCGCGAGCGCGATGAAGGGGCAGTGCGTGGCTCGTCCGGAGCTGGTGGGGCGGCCGATCCCGCTCCGTATCGAGGTGCCGGTGCTGCCCGCTCGCGGCGGCGCGGCGCTGGTGGAGCGGCTGTTCCGGCCGCTGGGATGGTCGGTGCTGGCCGAGCCGCTGCCGTTGGACGAGAGGTTTCCCGAGTGGGGCGACTCGCGCTACGTACGGCTGGTGCTGGAGGGCGCATGTGAACTCGCCGTCGCATTACGGCACTTGTATGTGCTGCTGCCGGTGCTCGACGACGCCAAGCACTACTGGGTGGCGCCCGATGAGGTCGACAAGTTGCTGCGAGCCGGCGAGGGCTGGCTGGAGCACCACCCGGAGCAGCGGTTGATCGTCGGCCGCTATCTCGCCCGCCGCCGGTCGCTGACGCGTGAGGCGATGGCGCGGCTGGAGCTGGAGCGGCTCGCCGAGGCGGACGACGCGGCCGTCGAGGAGATCGACAACGCGGTGGACGAGGAGGTGGACACCGAGGAGAAGCCGGTGCCGCTCGCCGCGCGGCGACGGGAGGCCGTCCTCGGAGTGCTGCGCTCGACCGGAGCCGCCCGGGTCCTCGATCTGGGGTGTGGGCAGGGGCAGTTGATCGGTGCGCTCCTCAAGGAGGGGCAGTTCACCGAGATCGTGGGGATGGACGTGTCGATGCGGGCCCTCCAGGAGGCCCGGCGCAGGCTCCGCCTCGACCGGATGCCGGAGCGACAGTCGCGGCGCGTGTGGCTCGTCCAGGGTTCGCTGGCGTACACGGACAGCAGGCTCAAGGGGTTCGACGCCGCGGTGCTCAGCGAGGTCGTCGAGCATGTGGATCCGGAGCGGCTGCCGGCGCTGGAGTACGCGGTCTTCGGGGTGGCCAGCCCCCGAACGGTCGTGGTGACCACGCCCAACGTCGAGTACAACGTGCGCTGGGAATCGTTGCCCGCCGGGCGGGTGCGGCACGCGGACCACCGGTTCGAGTGGACGCGAGACGAGTTCCGGCGCTGGGCGGGGGAGGTCGCCGCGCGGCATGGCTATGCGGTGACGTTCGGCCCGGTGGGGCCGGAGGATCCGGAGGTCGGGCCGCCGACCCAGCTCGCGTGCTTCGTCCGCGAGGGCGGCGAGGAAGGCGGCAAGGGCGGCGAAGGTACGAACGGCAGTAATGGTGTGGGTGTGGGTGTGGGTGGGAGCGGGGGATGGGGCTGGGGCGAAGGTGTCGGTGGTGTGGCCGACGGGATGGCCGACGGGGGTCACAATGGTGACATCAGGGATGGTCGGGGCATTGAGGTCGGCGGTGGCGACAGCGGACCGGGCGATTCCGTCAGTTCTGCCAGTTCTGCCAGTTCTGCCAGTGCTGTCAGTGCTGTCAGTGCTGTCAGTGCTGTCAGTTCCGGCAGTGGGAAGGAGGTAGCGGCATGAGTGAGCCGGATGACCGTATGTCGCAGCCCCGGGCCGGGCAGTCGTCCATCGAGCCGGCACCCCTTGAGCAGCCGGCCGTCGAGTCGTCGTCCGTCGAGCGGGCGGTTGGTGGGCGGCCGGTTGGTGAGTCGGAGTCTCGTGGTCCTCGCGAGGTGTCGCGTGTGCTTGCCGTGCCCGATCTGTCGCTGGTGGTGCTGATCGGGGCGACGGGCTCCGGCAAGTCGACCTTCGCCGCCCGGCATTTCAAGTCGACCGAGGTGATCTCGTCGGACTTCTGCCGCGGGCTGGTCAGCGACGACGAGAACGACCAGAGCGCCAGCGACGATGCGTTCGAGCTGCTGCACTTCATCGTGGGCAAGCGGCTCGCGGCCGGGCGGTTGACGGTGGTGGACGCCACCAACGTGCAGACGGAGTCGCGTGCCCGGCTGGTGCGGCTGGCGCGCGAGCATGACGTCCTGCCGGTGGCGATCGTGCTGGAAGTGCCCGAGCACGTCTGTGCCGAGCGCAACGCGGCGCGTGCCGACCGGGCCGGGCTGCCGCGCCGCGTCATCCAGCGGCACCAGCGTGAACTGCGGCGCTCGCTCGGCAAGTTGGAGCGCGAGGGCTTCCGCAGGGTGCATGTGCTGCGTGGCGAACGGGAGACCGAGGCCGCGGAGATCGTCAGGGAACGGCGGTTCAACGACCTGCGGCACCTCACGGGTCCGTTCGACATCGTCGGTGACATCCACGGGTGCCGCTCCGAACTGGAGACGTTGCTGGGCCGGCTCGGGTACGAACTCGCCCGGGACGGCCAGGGGCGGGCCGTGGACGCGATGCACCCCGAGGGGCGTACGGCGGTCTTCGTCGGCGACCTCGTCGACCGGGGGCCGGACAGCCCCGGAGTGCTGCGCCTGGTGACGGGAATGGTGGCGTCCGGTCACGCACTGTGCGTTTCCGGGAATCATGAGAACAAGCTCGGACGTTATCTCAACGGTCGCGCTGTTCAGCACACGCACGGTCTCGCCGAGACCATCGAGCAGTTGGAGAAGGAGGACGAGACGTTCCGCGCCGGGGCCGCGGAGTTCATTCGGGGACTGGTCAGTCACTACGTCCTGGACGGGGGTGGATTGGTGGTGTGCCATGCCGGGCTGCCGGAGAAGTACCACGGCCGCACGTCGGGCCGGGTGCGGTCGTTCGCGCTGTACGGCGACACCACGGGCGAGACCGACGAGTTCGGCCTGCCCGTGCGGTACCCCTGGGCGGAGGAGTACCGCGGCCGCGCCGCCGTCGTCTACGGTCACACGCCGACACCGCGCGCCGGTTGGGTCAACAACACCATCTGCCTGGACACCGGTTGCGTCTTCGGCGGGAAGCTGACCGCGCTGCGCTGGCCGGAGCGTGAGTTGGTGGACGTGCCGGCGGAGCGCGTCTGGTACGAGCCGGCCAAGCCGCTGGCCACGGAGGCGCCGGGCGGGGCGGACGGTCGCCCGCTGGATCTGGGCGACGTGGCCGGCCGACGGGTCGTGGAGACCCGTCACATGGGCCGCCTCGCCGTCAGGGAGGAGAACGCCGCTGCCGCGCTGGAGGTGATGAGCCGCTTCGCGATAGACCCCAGGCTGCTGCCGTATCTCCCGCCGACCATGGCTCCGTGCGCGACCGCCAAGCCGTCCGAGGAGGCGGATGCGCGCGGCGAGGGCTTCCTGGAGCACCCGCGGGAGGCGTTCGCCGAGTACCGCGCGGCGGGCGTCCGCGAAGTGGTCTGCGAGGAGAAGCACATGGGCTCCCGGGCCGTGGTGCTGGTCTGTCGGGACGAGACGGTGGCCCGCGAGCGGTTCGGGGGGTCGGCGGCGGGGGTCTCGGGTGCGCTGTACACCCGCACCGGGCGTCCGTTCTTCGACGACCGGGAGACGACCGAGCGGATACTGCGCCGGGTCCGGGACTGCGTGGAGCGGGCCGGGCTGTGGTCGGAGCTGGACACCGAATGGCTCCTGATGTACGCCGAGTTGATGCCGTGGTCCCTGAAGGCGACGGGTCTGCTGCGCACACAGTACGCGGCGGTCGGTGCGGCTTCCCGGGCGGTGTTCCCGGGGGCGCTCGGCGCGCTGGAGGCGGCGGCCGACCGCGGGGTCGAGGTGGCGGCGCTGCTCGACCGGCAGCGCGGCCGGGCCGCCGACGCCGCGGCGTTCACCGACGCGTACCGGCGCTACTGCTGGCGGGTGGGGGAGTCCGCACCGCCGCCCGTGGCGGCCGTGCCGGGGGACCGTCCAGGCAGTGGCGCCGTGGCGGAGGACGGGGCGGAGTCCCGCATCGGGGCGTCCCAGGGGCGCGGCGAGGGAGTCGACCAGCCGGGGCGACCGGTCGGAGCACTGGTCGAACCAGTCGAACCAGTCGAACCAGTCGAACTGGCCGGACGGGCAGGACAGGCAAGACAGGCTGGGCTGGCCGGGATCCGGCTCGCGCCGTTCCAGATCCTTGCGGTCGAGGGGCGCAGCCTGGCCGGCCTGCCGCACACCGAGCAACTGGCCCTGATCGACCGGCTGATAGCGGCGGATCAGGCGCTGCCGTGGAGGGAAGACGCGACGGGGGCGAATGCGACGGGGGCGGATGCGACGGGGGCAGACGCGGCGGAAGAGTGCGCGACGGTGGCGGATCCGACGGTGATGGACCCGACGGTGGGGAACGCTTCTGCCGGGTCCGCTGCCGACCGCATACGGTTGCTCGCGCCGACCCGGCGGTTGGTCGTCGACACGGAGGACGAGGCGTCGGTCGCGGCCGGTGTGGAGTGGTGGCTGGATCTGACCGCGGAAGGCGGTGAGGGCATGGTCGTCAAGCCGGTCCGGGCGCTGGTCCGGCAGGCGGACGGCCGGCTCGTCCAGCCGGGCATCAAGTGCCGCGGCCGGGAGTACCTGCGGATCATCTACGGTCCGGAGTACACCCGGCCGGAGAACCTGCGGCGCCTGCGCGTCCGCCACCTCGGTCACAAGCGTTCGCTGGCCCTGCGCGAGTACGCGCTGGGGCTGGAGGCGCTCGACCGGTTGGCGGACGGGGAGCCGCTCTGGCGGGTGCACGAAGCGGTCTTCGCGGTGCTCGCGTTGGAGTCGGAGCCGGTGGACCCGCGGCTGTAGCGGGGCGTGGCGGGGCGCGGCGAGGAGTCGTCGGAGCGTACGACGCGCCGCGCCCAGGGCCAGGCACGGGTGGCGACCCCGTTGGTCTCACGCCACCCGTGCCGCCCGGTATGTGCGTCGGTAGTCGACCGGGGGTACGCCCATCGCCCGGGTGAAGTGGCGGCGGAGGTTGGCGGCCGTCCCCAGGCCGGCGATCTCCGCCACCCGGTCCACGGGCAGGTCCGTGCTCTCCAGCAACTCCCGTGCCCGTGCGATGCGTTGGGACTGGAGCCACTGCATCGGCGTGGTCCCGGTGGTGGCGTGGAAACGCCGGACGAGGGTGCGCGGGCTGGTGTGCGCATGCCGGGCGAGGTCGGCGACGGTCAGCGGTTCGCGGAGCCGTTCGGCGGCCCAGTGCAGGACCGGCGCGAGGGAGTCGTCGCGGCGTTCCGGCAGCGGCGTCTCGATGTACTGTGCCTGGCCGCCGGGGCGGTGCGCGGGCGCGACCAGTTGTCGGGCGAGCGAGTTGGCGACGCCGGTGCCGAAGTCCTCGCGGATCAGGTGCAGGCAGACGTCGATGGAGGCGGTGGCGCCCGCGCCGGTGAGCACGTCGCCGTGGTCGACGTACAGGACCGTCGGGTCCACGGTCACCGTCGGATGGCGCTCGGCGAGCAGTGCCGCGTACATCCAGTGCGTGGCGGCGGTCCGGCCGTCGAGCAGCCCGGCCGCGGCGAGGGTGAAGGCGCCCGAGCAGAACGAGACCACGCGCGCGCCGCGACGGTGGGCCTCGCGCAGCGCCGCGACGAGTTCGTCCGGCGGGTCGCCGTGGACGTCGGCGGACGCCGGCACGATGACCGTGTCGGCGGAGATCAACTCCTCGGCGCCGTACGGGGTCCGGGTGTTGAACCACGCGCCGGCGAGGCTCGTCTCCCCCGCCCCGTCGCCGATCACGCACACCCGGACGTCGTACCAGTCCGGGGGCGGTTGGAGCCGGTCGAAGCCGAAGATGTGGCAGGGGACGGCGAGTTCGAAGAACGGCATTCCGGCGGTGACGGCGATCGCGAGGGAAGGCATGGCTCGAGTGTCGCAGAGCGCGTGGCAGAAATGTAGCGGGTGGTGGCAGTGCTGCCACTCGTGACGGGGGAGCGCACGGCCGATGCTTGATCGACATGACCCATCCTCTTCCGAGCGACCGGGGGACGGGTGCGCCCACGGGCGCGGCCCCCGCTCCCCGCCCCACCGATACCGACGGGCACCCCGCCACCCGGGCCCCCCGCGAAGCACCCGACCCCCGCCGCTGGCTGATCCTGGCGATCGCCTCCGCGGCGCAGTTCCTCGCCGTGCTCGACCTGATCGCGGTCACCATCGCGTTCCCGGCCATCGGCCAGGACTTCGCACCGGCGCCGGCCGCCGCGCTCTCCTGGGTGCTCAACGGCTACACCGTCGTGCTCGCCGCACTCCTCGTGCCCGCCGGCCGACTCGCCGACGAGGCCGGGCGGCGGCGCTGCTTCCTGGTCGGCATGGTGCTGTTCGGTCTGGCGTCGGCGGCCTGCGGGGCGGCGCCCACACTCACCTTGTTGATCGTGGCGCGGGTGGTGCAGGGCGTGGCCGCCGCGGTGCTGATCCCCACCTCGCTCTCCCTCGCGCTGCCCGCCTTCCCGGCCCGCGAGCGGGCGACCGCGGTCGGGGCGTGGACGGCGGTCAGCGCGGTGGCGGCGAGTTCCGGCCCGGTGATCGGCGGGCTGCTCACCGCCGTCGACTGGCGGCTGATCTTCCTGATCAACGTCCCGGTGGTGCTGCTCGCGGTCGTCGCGGGCGTCCGACTGCTGCCCCGATCGGTGCGCGGGCCGCGGCAGGCGCTCGACCTGCCCGGCACGGCGCTGGTGCTGGTGTGTGTCGGCGCGCTGGTGACCGCGTTCGTCGAGGCCCCCGAGTGGGGCTACACCGCGCCGGCCACGCTCGCGGTCCTCGCCGCCGGCGTACTGGCGGGCGTACTGGGCGTCCGTCACGTCCGGCGGGTCGAACACCCCGTCGTGCATCCGGCGCTCTTCCGCACCCCCGGTTTCACTCCGGCCACCCTGGGGCTGCTCGGCTACTTCGTCGCCTACGGGGCGATGATGCTCGCCGCGAGCCTGCTGTTCACCGACGTCTGGCACTACCCGGTGCGGACGGCGGGTCTGGCGATGGCGCCCTGGCCGCTGACCGTGCTGGTGGTCTCGGCGGTCTCCGGCCGGATCGTCGCGGCGGTCGGGAACCGGGGGACGGCGGTGATCGGCGCACTGTGCTTCGTGGTGGCGGCGCTGTGGTGGTCCGCCCTGGCCGGCGACGGGAGCGGGGGAACGCACTACGCGACGCGGTTCCTGCCCGGACTGATCCTCGCCGGGTTCGGCACCGGGCTCTACCAGCCGGTGATGTTCGCCGCCGCGGGATCGCTGCCCAGCAGTCAACTCTCCCTCGGTTCGGGCGTCCTGATGGTGTCCCGGCAGGCCGGTACCGCGCTCGGCGTCGCCGTCCTCGTCGCCGCCGTGGGCGGCCAGCAGCATCCGGGGCTCGGGGCGCTGCGCGGCGGCTGGATCATCGCGGCGGTGACCTCGGCGGGCGCGGTGGCGGCGGCGCTGGCCCTGGGGCGGGACGGGCAGCCGCGGCGGTAGACGGGAGCGAGGGGCGGACGGGGGCGAGGGGAAAGGCCGGGCGGGGCTGGCCAACACCCCCGATCCCCTCGATCCCCCCCCCGACAACCCTCGACATCCCCCGACTCCCGCCACTTGGCCCCCTGAGCCGACAAGATGGGGAGATGGGATTCCATGTCGACTCAGAGGCCGGGCGGCTGCGCCGGGTGATCCTGCACCGCCCCGATCTGGAACTGAAGCGGCTCACTCCTTCCAACAAGGACACCCTGCTCTTCGACGACGTGCTGTGGGTGCGGCGGGCACGGGCCGAGCACGACGGGTTCGCGGACGTGCTCCGCGACCGGGGTGTCGAGGTGCACCTCTTCGGGGATCTGCTGGCCGAGAGCCTCCAGATCCCCGAAGCGCGGACGCTCGTCCTGGACCGGGTCTTCGACGAGAAGGAGTACGGGCCGCTGGCGACCGACCACTTGCGGGCGGCGTTCGACGAGCTGCCGGTGCCCGAACTCGTCGAGGCGCTGGTCGGCGGGATGACCAAGCGCGAGTTCCTCGAACGCCACCCCGAACCCACCTCGGTCCGCTTCCACGTGATGGACCTGGACGACTTCCTGCTGGGCCCGCTGCCCAACCACCTCTTCACCCGCGACACCTCCGCCTGGATCTACGACGGTGTGTCGATCAACTCCATGCGCTGGCCCGCCCGGCAGCGCGAGACCGTGCACTACGAGGCCATCTACCACTACCACCCGCTCTTCCGCGACGAAGCGTTCCACGTCTGGTCGGATGGCCAGGCGGACTTCCCCTCGACGATCGAGGGCGGTGACGTCCTGGTGCTGGGCAACGGGGCGGTGCTGATCGGCATGAGCGAGCGCACCACTCCGCAGGCGGTGGAACTCCTGGCCCGCGGGCTGTTCGCGGCGGGATCCGCGCAGACGATCGTGGCGCTGGACATGCCCAAGCGGCGGGCGTTCATGCACCTCGACACCGTGATGACCATGATCGACGGGGATACCTTCACCCAGTACGCGGGTTTGGGCATGCTCCGCTCGTACACCATCGAACCGGGCGCGGGCGCGCAGGACCTCAAGGTCACCGACCATCCGCCGGAGCACATGCACCGCGCCATAGCGGCCTCCCTGGGCCTGTCCGACATCCGGGTGCTCACCGCGACCCAGGACGTGCACTCGGCCGAGCGGGAGCAGTGGGACGACGGCTGCAACGTGCTGGCGGTGGAGCCCGGCGTGGTGGTGGCCTACGAGCGGAACGTCACCACCAACACCTTCCTGCGCAAGCGCGGCATCGAGGTGATCACGATTCCCGGGAGCGAGCTCGGCCGGGGCCGCGGCGGCCCGCGCTGTATGAGCTGCCCGGTGGCCAGGGACGCGGTGCCGGGGGTGGGCTGAGCCGGGTTTCCGGGGAGGTCGGGCCGGCCGCCGGAGGGTATCCGTATACAGATACGATGGCTCGTATAGACTTCCAGTGCGGGGGGTCGAGCGAGCTGTCGATACGTCGAGTCACCGACGCGTCGAGCCGGGGAGCCGGCGGCCCGTCGATGCGGCGGTCCGCCACCCACCCACCCACCCACCCACCCGCCCGCCCACTCACACACCCGCCCCACCCCGACCCGCCGCGAACGAGGAGCCCACCCATGGCGATAGACCTCACGGGCCGCCACTTCCTCAAGGAGCTGGACTTCAGCGCCGAGGAGTTCCGCCGACTGATCGACCTGGCCGCCGAGCTGAAAGCGGCCAAGCGTGCCGGCACCGAGGTCCGCCGCCTGAACGGCCGCAACATCGCGCTGATCTTCGAGAAGACCTCGACCCGGACCCGCTGCTCCTTCGAGGTCGCCGCCGCCGACCAGGGCGCGTCGACCACCTACCTGGACCCGTCCGGCTCGCAGATCGGGCACAAGGAGTCGGTCAAGGACACCGCCCGCGTCCTCGGCCGGATGTTCGACGCCATCGAGTTCCGCGGCAGCCGCCAGGCCGACGTCGAGGAGCTCGCGGCGCACGCCGGGGTGCCCGTCTACAACGGGCTCACCGACGACTGGCACCCGACCCAGATGCTCGCCGACGTCCTGACCATGGTCGAGCACGGCGGCGACCGCCCCCTGGAGGAGACCGCCTTCGCCTACCTCGGCGACGCCCGCAACAACATGGGCAACTCCTACCTCGTCACCGGCGCGCTGCTCGGCATGGACGTGCGGATCGTGGCGCCCCGGCAGCTGTGGCCGGAGGACGCCGTCGTCGCCCGGGCGCGGGCACTCGCGGAGACCAGCGGGGCCCGGATCACCCTCACCGAGGAGGTCGCCGAGGGCGTCCGGGGCGCGGACTTCGTCGCCACCGACGTCTGGGTCTCCATGGGTGAGCCCAAGGAGGTCTGGGACGAGCGGATCGCGCTGCTCGCCCCGTACGCGGTCACCATGGACGTGCTGCGCGCCACCGGCAGGCCCGGGGTGAAGTTCCTGCACTGCCTGCCCGCCTACCACGACCTCGGCACCGCCGTCGGCCGGGAGATCCACGCCCGCCACGGCCTGACCTCGCTGGAGGTCACCGACGAGGTCTTCGAGTCCGCGCACTCGGTCGTCTTCGACGAGGCGGAGAACCGGATGCACACCATCAAGGCCGTGATGGTGGCGACGCTGGGCCGCTAGGCCCCGCCCGGCCGGGCATCCGGCGGCGCATAGCCATTCGGGGGCCCGGGCGCTCATGCGACCCGGGCGGTTACCATCGAGCCGCTGACAGGGCCCGGACCCACCGGTCCGGGCCCCGCTGCGTGCCCGGCCCACCCGCGCCGCGCGCCTCGCACCACCAGAGAGAGAACCACCCCATGCCCCGCTCAGGCGCGTCCGGACTGCGCATCAAGTCCCCCGACCTCCTCATCGCCGAATCGGGGGCGGACCTCCAGGGCCATGGCCTGCGGCGCAGCATGGGCCTGTTCCAGCTCATCTGCTTCGGCGTCGGTGCCATCGTCGGCACCGGCATCTTCGTCGGGCTCTCCGACACCGTCGCCCAGGCCGGGCCCGCGGTCGTCGTCTCCTTCGTCCTGGCGGCCGTCACCTGCATCTTCACCGCCTTCGCCTTCGCTGAGCTGGGCGGCGCGATCCCGGTCTCCGGCAGCTCGTACTCCTACGCCTACGCCACCCTCGGCGAGCGCGCCGCCTTCCTCGTCGGCTGGTGTCTGCTGCTCGAATACGGCGTCTCGGTCTCGGCGGTCGCGGTCGGCTGGGGCCAGTACCTCAACCAGCTGCTCGGCAGCCTGACGGGCTGGCAGTTGCCCGCCGCGCTCGCCAACCCGCCGGGCGCCGGCGGCGTCGTCAACCTCCCGGCCGTGCTCGTGGTGCTGCTGGCCGCGGTGCTGCTGGTTCGCGGCGTCCGGGAGAGCGCCCGTGCCACCGCCGCGATGGCGGTGCTCAAGCTGCTGGTCCTGGTGCTGTTCTGCGTGATCGGCTTCGGCGCCTTCCGCAGCGGGAACCTCTCCCCGTTCGCCCCGGAGGGCCTGGCCGGGATCACCTCCGGTGCCTCCGTCGCGTTCTTCTCGTACATCGGCTTCGACTCGATCACCACCGCCGGCGAGGAGGCACGGAACCCGCGCCGCGACGTGCCCGTCGCGATCATGGTCTGCATCGGGGTGGTCACCGTCCTGTACTGCCTGGTCGCGCTCGCCGCCATCGGCGCGCTCTCCGCCGGGCAGGTCGCGGGCCGCCCCGCCGCGCTGTCGCTGATCGTCGACCGGGTCACGCACTCCGGCATCGGCGGCACGGTGATCGCCTTCGGCGCGGTCGTCGCCATCGCCTCCGTGGTCCTGGCCGTGATGTACGGGCAGACCCGCATCCTGATGTCGATGGCGCGGGACGGGCTGGTCCCCGGGGTCTTCGCGCGGGTCTCGCCCCGGACCGCCACACCCGTCGCCAACACCTGGATCGTCGCCGGGGTCTTCGCCCTCCCGGCCGCGGTCGTCCCGCTGGACATGGTGATGAACCTGAGCAGCGCCGGCACGCTGGTGGCCATGGCGGCGGTCAACGTCAGCGTGCTGATCCTGCGCCGCAACCGGCCCGACCTGCCGCGCCGCTTCCGGGTGCCGCTCTACCCGCTCAGCCCGCTGCTCGGCATCGCCTTCTGCGGCTACCTCGTCTACGGCACCGGCCCGGCCACCTGGCTCCAGCTGGCCGTGTTCCTCGTCGTCGGCGTGGTCGGGTACGAGCTGTACGGGCGCCGGCACTCGCGCCTCTCGGCCGGAGCCGGCGGGGACGGAACCCCCGGGTCCGGGACGGGCGCCGCCCAGGAGGGGCAGCAGGGTCAGGAGGGTGCGGAGTCGCTCCGGGGAGGCGCCGCCGGTGCTGCGCCGGCCACCGCCCCGGAAGGGCGGTCCGCCGGTGCGCCCGCGGTCACGGCAGCCGCGGCTCCCGCAGCGCCGGGAGCGTGAACCACACCGCCTTGCCGTGCGGCGTCCGCCGGCAGCCGGCGGCCGTGCTCAGCCCCCGCACCAGCCGCAGCCCCCGCCCGACGACCGGCGCGCGCTGACCGACCGCGGCCCCCGGACTCCCGGCGGCCGGACCCGCCGCGCGCCCCGTCCGCTCCGCTTCGCAGGCCGCGGCGAGCAGCCCCACCACCGGCGAGGGATCCGCGTCGTGCACCTCCACCTCGCAGCCCGCCGCCCGCGCCCGCACCACCAGGGTGACGGGCCCGGGGCCGCGGGTGTGCGCGACGGCGTTGGCGACGAGTTCGGCGGCGAGCAGCGCGGCGGTGGCGCGGTCCGCGGTGGCCCGCAGATCGCGGAGCGCGGCGCCGGTCAGCGCACGGGCGAGGGACACCGCGGACGGGGCGTGCGGCAGCTCGATCCGCCAGCACTCGGGGCCGGACGGCCCGGACCCGTGTCGCGCGGTCGGTTTCTTCGTGTGCGCCACCGGCATGCGCCGCTCCCTTCGCGGCGGGCCGAGGCAGGCGCCCGCGGCCCTGCGGACGCCTCCACGCTAGGCCGCGCGTCCCGGCCGCAGCAGGGCCGGGAGACCGTGCCGACCGGGACGTGCGACCCGCGGCGGGCGGGACTTCCGGCCCGGTCGCCGCCCCGGCGTGCGGCACGCCGTACCTCGACCGGATATCGCGCCCTCGTGGCGACAGTCACAGACCGGTGATAGCTTCGAAGGGCATCTCGCACGTCCCGCACCGCCACCGCATCCGCATCCGCGGCCACCGCACGCACCAGCCGTCCGGCTGAAGGGGGCAGGCAGTCCGATGAGCCCGTTCGCAGGATCCGCCCGCAGCACCGGCGCATGGCAGCACATCCGGGTCAGCACGGAGGACGGCGTCGCCACCGTCACCCTCGCCCGCCCCGAGAAGCTCAATGCGCTCACCTTCGAGGCGTACGCCGACCTCCGCGACCTGCTCGCCGAACTCTCCCGGGAGCGCTCGGTGCGCGCCCTGGTCCTGGCCGGCGAGGGCCGCGGCTTCTGCTCCGGCGGCGACGTCGAGGAGATCATCGGCGTCACCCTCGGCATGGACACCGCCCAACTCCTGGACTTCAACCGGATGACCGGGCAGGTCGTCCGGGCGATCCGGGAGTGCCCCTTCCCGGTCGTCGCGGCGGTGCACGGGGTGGCCGCCGGCGCCGGCGCGGTGCTCGCCCTGGCCGCCGACTTCCGGATCGCCGACCCCTCCGCCCGCTTCGCGTTCCTCTTCACCCGGGTCGGCCTCTCCGGCGGCGACATGGGCGCCGCCTACCTCCTCCCGCGCGTCATCGGCCTCGGCCACGCCACCCGGGTGCTGATGCTCGGCGACCCGGTCCGCGCCCCCGAGGCCGAACGCCTCGGCCTGATCAGCGAGTTGGCCGAGGAGGGCCGCGCCGACGAGCGGGCCGCCGCGCTCGCCCGCCGGCTCGCCGAGGGCCCGGCGCTCGCCCACGCCCAGACCAAGGCGCTGCTCACCGCCGAACTCGACATGCCCCTGGCCGCCGCCGTCGAACTGGACGCATCCACCCAGGCGTTGCTGATGAACAGCGCCGACTACGCCGAGTTCCACGCCGCCTTCACCGAGAAGCGGCCGCCCAAGTGGCAGGGGAAGTGACCGCGCCCGCCGGCCCGGGCCACCGGCCGCTGAAGGTCGCCGTCCTCGGCGGCGGCCCCGGCGGGCTCTACGCCGCCGCCCTGCTCAAACGCCTCGACCCGGCCCGCGAGATCACCGTCTGGGAGCGCAACGCCCCCGACGACACCTTCGGCTTCGGCGTCGTCCTCTCCGACGAGACCCTCGGCGGCATCGAACACGCCGACCCGGTCGTCTACCGCGCCCTGCAGGCGGAGTTCGTGCGCTGGGACGACATCGACATCGTGCACCGCGGCCGCACCCTCACCTCCGGCGGACACGGCTTCGCCGCCCTGGGCCGCCGCCGGCTGCTGGCGGTCCTCCACGAGCGCTGCCGCGAGCTGGGCGTCCGGCTGCGCTTCCGCACCGAGGCCCCGCCGGCAGCCCATCTCGCCCGCGACCACGACCTGGTGATCGCCGCCGACGGCGTGCACAGCACCACCCGCACCGCGCACGCCGACGTCTTCCGGCCCCGGCTGACCACCCACCGCTGCCGCTACATCTGGCTCTCCGCCGACTTCGCCCTGGACGCCTTCCGCTTCGAGATCGCCGACACCGGCCACGGCATCGCCCAGCTCCACGCCTATCCCTACGCCCGCCCGTCACCCGACCACCACCCCTCAACGACGCCTCAGCGGCCCCTTTGCCCGTCACCCGACCACCACCCCTCAACGACGCCTCAGCGGCCCCTTTGCCCGTCGCCCGACCGGCCCGGCGCGCCCGACGGTGGCGCCAGCACCGTCATCGTCGAGATGCGCGAGGAGGTCTGGCGCGCCAACGGCCTGGACACCAGCGACGAGCACGCCTCGGCCGCCTGGTGCGCCGAGCTCTTCGCCGACACCCTGCGCGGCCGCCCGCTGCGCACCAACAAGTCCACCTGGATCGCCTTCCGCACGGTCGTCAACGAACGCTGGTCGCACGGCCGGATCGTGCTGCTCGGCGACGCCGCGCACACCGCCCACTTCTCCATCGGCTCCGGCACCAAGCTCGCCGTCGAGGACGCCCTCGCGCTCGCCGCCTGCCTCCGCGAACAGCCCACCCTGCCGGACGCCCTCGCCGCCTACGAGGACGAGCGCCGCCCCGTCGTCGCCTCCACCCAGCGCGCCGCCCGCGCCAGCCTCGCGTGGTTCGAGGACCTGGCCACCTACACCGCGCAGCCACCGCACCAGTTCGCCTTCAACCTGCTCACCCGCAGCCGCCGGGTCACCCACGACAACCTGCGGCTGCGCGACGCGGACTTCACCGACACGGTGGCCCGGGAGGCGGGCGTCCCCGACGGGACGCCGCCGATGTTCACCCCCTTCCGGCTGCGCGGGCTGACCCTGCGCAACCGGGTCGTGGTCTCCCCGATGGACATGTACTCCGCCGACGGCGACGGCACCCCCGGCGACTTCCACCTCGTCCACCTCGGTGCGCGGGCGCTGGGCGGCGCCGGCCTGGTGATGACGGAAATGGTGTGCGTCAGCCCCGAGGGCCGGATCACCCCGGCCTGTTCCGGCCTGTACGCGCCGGAACACGAACGGGCCTGGCGGCGCATCACCGACTTCGTGCACGCCCAGGCCCCCGGCACCGCCCTCGGCGTCCAGCTCGGCCACTCCGGCCGCAAGGGCTCCACCCGGCGCATGTGGGAGGGCATCGACCAGCCGCTCCCGGACGGCAACTGGCCCGTCGTCGCCCCCTCCGCACTGCCCTACCGCCCCGACGTCAACCAGATCCCGCACGCCCTGAGCGCCGTCGAACTCGCCGCCGTGCGCGAGCAGTTCACCCGTTCCACGGCCGCCGCCGCGCGCGCCGGCTTCGACCTCCTCGAACTCCACTGCGCACACGGCTACCTTCTCTCCGGATTCCTCTCGCCGCTGACCAACCGGCGCACCGACGCCTACGGCGGCTCGCTCACCGGCCGTCTCCGCTTCCCCCTGGAGGTCTTCGACGCGGTACGGGAACAATGGCCGGCGGACCGCCCCATGACGGTGCGGATCTCCGCCACCGACTGGGCGGAGGGCGGCACCACCCCGGACGACGCGGTGGCCATCGCGGCGGCCTTCGCCGAGCACGGCGCCGACGCCATCGACGTCTCCACCGGGCAGGTCGTGCCCCATGAACGCCCCGACTTCGGCCGCTCCTACCAGACCCCGTTCGCCGACCGCATCCGCAACACCCTCGGCATCCCGGTCATCGCGGTCGGCGCCATCTCCTCCTGGGACGACGTCAACTCCCTGATCCTGGCCGGCCGCGCCGACCTGTGCGCGCTGGCCCGACCCCACCTCTACGACCCGCACTGGACCCTGCACGCCGCCGCCGAACAGGGCTACACCGGACCGGGCGCCCCTTGGCCGCTGCCCTACCAGGCCGGCAGCCGCACCCCACCGACCGGCCGCACCGACGCGCCGAAGCCCCGCCTCACGCTGCACTGACGAACCACACGGTCTGTTTTCCGGTGCCGGAGCGCCGCCGAACTCGTCGGAGCGGCCACGGACGGGCGTTCAGACGGCGACCTTCCGGGACCGGCCCTGCGGGTCCAGTCGGCTCAGTGCGCCCGGCGACGCCAGGCCGGGCAGGGTGTGTCTCCACAGCGCCGTGACCCGCTCGGGGAGGTCGGCACGGTTGGAAGCGGCGTGCGAGTACAACTGCACGCCCAGGTACGCGCCGACGAAGAACTCCGCGGCCCGGTCCGGCGCGACGGCGGGCAGTAACTCGCCGTTGCTCTGGGCGTCGGTGAATATCGCGGTCATGATGTCGGTCCACGCCTGGTAGGGGACCAACGGCTCCTCGGTGAACGTCGTCTCGACCGCGATCCGGGTGCCGGCCTGCAACATCGGGTCGCTGCGCAGGGCCAGCGCGACCTGGTGGGAGAAGTCGATGGCGTCCTGGAGCCGGGAGTCGCTGACCGGCGGCACGAACGGATCGGTCTGTTCCTCTATGACCGCGCGCGCCAGCGCGTCCTTGGACCGGAAGTGGAAGTAGACCGCGCCCTTCGTGACCCCCGCGCGCTGGATGATCTTCGCGATCGTCGCCCCCTGGTACCCACGGGCGCCGATGACATGGGCCGCGGCCTCCAGGACGGTGCGTCGGGTGCGCACTGCGCGTTCCTGTTTGACCACCGGTCATCCTCCGCATGCTGTCGTGATGTTGTCGCACCTGGGGAGACCCGCCGTCGTGGCCGCGCGATCTCTTGGCGCATCATAAGGAAGCCGACTGTGCGGTATGCGGGAGTCCGCGATGTCGACGGCCGGAGTGCGCAGGACTGTTGTGCCGGGACACGGAGATGACGGCACGTCACTTCCGTTTCGTCGCCGAGATGCCGCCGAGTGCGATGGGTCGGACCGGGCGAGCGGTGCCGCGCGCCCGCCGTCGCGGCGGTCGCCGGGACCCCGCGGGCGTGGCCGACCGAGGCTTCCGGTCTCGCCCTCACGTCCGTGAACTCGTCCACCGGCCGTACGGCAGGCGGGAGTTCACGGTCGACGGCGAAGGGGGCGCCCCTCGCGTGCCGCGGGGCGCCGTACGGCCGCGGGCGTGCGCGTACCCCGGGTGGCCGGCGGAATGGGCCGCGGAAGGCGGCCGAGGGCTGCGGGCGGCTGCCTCGTCTTCTCGCGTGCGCCGCCGGTGGGGTGAGGGCGCGTCAGGGCGCTGCGGCGCTCGCTCGGGGGGTGTCTGGGGGCGGTCCTTGTCGGGTGGGGAGGCCGGCACGGGGCCGGGTGCGGCGCGGACCGCCGGTCGCCGCGGTACGGTCAGCCGGCCGGGACCTGCGCCGGCGCGGGGATGTCGGCGGTCGTGACCCGTCCGCAGACGGTCGGCAGCAGGCCCCACAGTCCGGTGACCGCCTCCGCGTCCCACCATGTCCGGTCCCCGCCGCCCAGGTGCAGCAGACCCACCACGATCGACGTCAACAGCTGGGCGGTGCGCCGGGGTTCGGCGTCGGAGGGGTGCGGGCCGGTGAGCCCGCCCCCGGCGCCGACCGGCTCACCGGTGCCGCAGGTGACCGCCTTGTCGAGGAAGAGCGCGTACCAGCGCTGCTCCAGGGCGTGGATGTCCAGGCCGGGCGCGGTCTCCGGGCGCAGCCGGAGCCCGGCGCGCAGCACCGCGTCCGACTGCACCCGGTCGAACAGCTCGACCGTGAAGTCCCGGACGGCGACGGTCAGCGGCTCGGGGGAGCGCTGGAAGCCCTCCTCGATCTCGTTGAGCGTGGCCAGGGCCGCGTCCCGTACCGCGAGGGTCAGGTCGTCCTTGGACGTGAAGTGGAAGTAGAGGGCGCCCTTGCTGAGGCGGGCCCGTCGACTGATCTCGACCATGCCCGCGGCGGGCACTCCCTTTTCCAGGAAGGTCTCTGCGGCCGAGCGGATGAGCGCCTGACGGCTCTGGATGGCGCGATGCTGCGTGGGCACGGTGTCCGTCCCGTCTCTCGTACGACTGCAACGTGAACGTAGTCTACAAAGAAAACCAACCGTGCGGTTCGCTACGCCGAAGGGAATCGGCCAGATCCCCCCGTCTCTGTCGAGAAGTGATCGTTTGTCCTTGGTTCGGACCTGAATGGCGGACGGCTGGGCTCCGGCGCGTTCAGTCTGGCCGGGCGGGGAATGCTTGTCGAGCGTCAGGGAGGGGCTAAGGCGCATTGACAAACAGCGCAGGCGGTTTTTAAATCTCCGGAGGCGGTAAACGGGACGATCCCTCCCGATGCCGCCGCTTCGACGGGTCGCGTACCGCCCTTGGACAACGGTGCGCCCGGCGAGACCGACTCCGCCGCCACAGTCGACGACCGCAGGCCCGCCCGACCAGCTGAGCCCGCACAGTCACCCGAGCCCCCGCACCCATCGGAAACCGGAAAGGTCCCCATCCATGCGCGTATCAATGGAAGTCGGCGAACGTCCTGTGAGAGGCGCGCGGAGCGCCGGCGGCGAAACGCTCAGGGCTGCCGTCTTCGATCTGGACGGCACTCTCGCCAACACCCTGCCCGCGATCAGCAAGCTGCTGGTCAAGGTTGCCGCGGAGCAGGGTTGTTCGGTGACCGCGCGGCAGGCGGCCGCGGCCATCGGCAAGCCCCCGTCCGCCGCCTTCGGGCGGCTGCTGGGCCGGCCCGAGGACGACGGCCGGGTGCAGGCCGCCATCACCCGCTACCGGGAGCTGTTCTCCTACGAGGTCCTGTGCCAGGGTCCGCAGCTGCTCTACCCGGGAGTGACGGCCGGTCTGTCCGCGCTGCGCGCCCACGGCGTCGAACTGGCCGTCGCCACTTCCAAGACCACCCGCAGCGCCGAGGCCCTGCTCGATGTCATGGGCATCCGCGACCTGGTCGGCCCGGTCGTCGGGCAGGACATGGTCCGGCGGGGCAAGCCGCACCCGGAGATGGTGCTGCGCGCGGCCGGCCGGCTGGGGGTCCCGGCCTGGCAGAGCGCGTATGTGGGGGACACCGTCGGGGACATGAGGATGGCGGTGACCGCGCGCATGGAGCCGGTCGCGGTCACCTACGGCAGCGGAACGTTCGGTGAGCTCGCCGCGGTCGCCGGGACGCGGATGTGCAGCTCCTTCAAGGACGTCGTGTCGGTGATCGCCGCCGCGCGGCCGCGCCCGGCGTCGGCCGCCGGTCCGGTCGTCCGGCAGCGCCGGGCCGCCGCCGTCCCGGTGGGAGCGCAGCAGCGGCGACGCTGACACAGGGGGCACGGGGAGTGCCCGCGGCCCAGGGGAACGGGGCCGCGGGCCGGCGGTGAGGGCGACGGGCGGATGGGGACGCGGGCGTGCTCCCGCTCCTGGCGGTGCCGGGAGCGGGGGAGTTCAGCCGGTGTTCTGGGTGCGGTACGACCCGTCCGTCGCCTCGCCCGCATAGCGGGCGCCCGGCGCCCACAGTTTGTCGTGCAGCCGGGCGAACACCTCCGCCGCGCGGCCACCCGGCCAGTCCTCCGGCAGGAGGGCCGGGGGCAGACCGGGATCCGCATAGGGCAGGCGGCGCCAGGCGTCCAGGGCGAGCAGGTAGTCGCGGTAGGCCGGCTCGGGGGGCAGCGAGCGGCGCCGGCTCCAGCGGGACAGGACCGGTTCGTGCGCGGTCAGGAAGGCGCGGTGCCCGGCGGCGAGCGCGTCCAGGTCCCACCAGCGCGCCACGGCCCGCGCGGTGGGCGTGAAACCGGCGTGGGTACCGGTGAACAGGTCCACGTAGTCGGCCAGTTGCAGTCGCTCCAGGGTGTGCCGGGTCTCCTCGTAGAGATGGGCGGGGGCGATCCACACACCGGGCGCCGCCGTGCCGAAGCCCAGCCGGGCCAGCCGGGAGCGCAGCAGATGGCGCTTGTGCCGCTCCTCCTCGGGGACGGAGAAGACGGCCAGGACCCATCCCTCCGGCGAGCCGGCCGGCCGGCCGAATATCCGGCGGTCGCCGTCCTCCAGCAACTGGCGGCCCGCGCCGGAGAGCCCGTACGCGGCGGCGCCCGCGGGGGTGCGCTCCGGGATCAGCAGTCCACGTCGCTTGAGTCGGGAGACCGCCGAGCGCACCGACGGCGGATCCACGCCGAGCACGCCGAGCAGCCGGATCAGCGCGGCCACCGGCACCGGGCCGGGCGCACCGCCGGGGCCTTCCGCGGTGCCGCGTCCGTAGGCCCCGTAGAAGGTGACGATCAGGGACCGCGGGGTGTGCTGGGCTTGCTCGTCGCTCACCGGTTCACTCTAGATCCCGGTCGCGCAGCCGGAAACGCTGGAGCTTGCCGGTCGGGGTGCGGGGCAGCGCGCGGTGGAAGACCACCTCGCGCGGGCACTTGTAGGGCGCGATCTCGGCCTTGACGAACGTCCGCAGCGCGGCGACGGTCTCCGCCCCGGGGGCCATGCCGTCCCGCAGCACCACATGGGCGACGACCACCTGGCCGCGCTCCTCGTCGGGCCGTCCGACCACCGCCGCCTCGGTGACGTCCGGGTGCCGCAGCAGCGCGTCCTCCACCTCGGGGCCGGCGATGTTGTACCCGGCCGAGATGATCATGTCGTCCGCGCGGGCCACATAGCGGAAGTAGCCGTCCCGGTCCCGTACGTAGGTGTCGCCGGTGAGGTTCCAGCCGTCGCGGACGTAGGCGGTCTGCCGGGCGTCGGCCAGGTAGCGGCAGCCGGTCGGGCCGCGGACCGCCAGCAGCCCCGGTTCGCCGTCCGGCACCGGCCGGCCGTCCGGGCCCACCACGCGAGCCTCGAAGCCGGGCACCGGCAGCCCGGTCGTCCCCGGGCGGATCGCTTCGTCGGCGGCGGACAGGAAGATGTGCAGCATCTCGGTGGCGCCGATGCCGTTGATGATCCGCAGGCCGGTGGCCTCGTACCAGGACCGCCAGGTCGCGGCGGGCAGGTTCTCGCCGGCGGACACGCAGCGGCGCAGCGAGCCGAGGTCGTGCCCGTCGAGGTGCGCCAGCATCGTCCGGTAGGCGGTCGGGGCGGTGAACAGAACCGAGATCCGGTGGGCCGCGATGTCGCCGAGCAGCCGTTCCGGCCCGCCCCAGTCGGCCAGGTACGCCGAGGCGCCGGCGCGCAGCGGGAAGACGACCAGTCCGCCGAGCCCGAAGGTGAAGCCGAGCGGTGGACTGCCGGCGAACACGTCGTCCGGTCGCGGCCGGAGCACCTGCGCCGAGAAGGTGTCGGCCATGGCGAGCACGTCGCGGTGGAAGTGCAGGCACCCCTTGGGGTGGCCGGTGGTGCCCGAGGTGAAGGCGATCAGCGCGACGTCGTCGGCGGCGGTCGGCACCGCCCGGTACGGCGCGCCGTCGGGCCGGGCGCACCGCGCCAGGTCGTCCGGGCCGTCGCCGCCGAACGTCGCGATCCGCAGCCCCGGGACCTTCGCCCGGTCCAGGTCGGCGACCGCGGCGGCGTCGCACAGCGCGTGCCGGACCCGGGCGATCCGGCAGAAGGTGGCGAGTTCGTCCGGCCGGTGCGCGGCCAGGACGGTCACCGCCACCGCGCCGGCCTTCATGACGGCGAGCCAGCAGGCGGCCAGCCAGGGCGTGGTGGGGCCGCGCAGCAGCACGCGGTTGCCGGGCACGACGCCGAGCCGGTCGGTGAGCTGTCGGGCGAGCGCGTCCACCCGCGCCCGCAGCTCCCCGTAGGACCACACCAGGCCGTGTGCGTCGCGGAGCGCGGGCCGGTCCGGGCCCAGCCGGGCGATGGTGCCGTCGAGGAGTTCCGCGCCGCAGTTCAGCCGGTCGGGATAGCCCAGGTCGGTGAGGTGCGGCCACTGCTCGGGCGGTGGCAGCCGGTCGCGGGTGAAGGTGTCGGTGTGGGCCGAGGACCGTAGCTCCATGCGGGGTGTGCCCCCTTGCGCCGGAGGGCCGCCGGGCGGCCGGGGAGGGGTGGAGGACTGCCGTACGGGTCCTCGTCAGCGTAACGTCTTCGTGACGGCAGTCAACAGACCGCGATAGCCGGCCGTGCGAGCCGTCGCCGCGTCCGGTACCGCTACCAGGGGAGCCGCCTCGTGACCGCATTCGCGCTGGGACCGGAGGAACAACAATGGTGCGCCCGGCTGCGCGCCCGGACGGCCGAACGGCTGCGTCCCCTGGCGGAGGAGGGGAAACCGGGCCGGGTCAACCGCCCGCTGGTCGCCGCCCTCGGCGAACTGGGCCTGCTGGCACGGCTCTTCCCCGACGGCGGCAGCCCGCGGGCGCTGGACCTGTGCCTGCTGCGGGAGTCGCTGGCCCAGGAGTGCACGGAGGCGGAGACCGCCCTGGCGCTCCAGGGGTTGGGGACCTGCCCGATCGTGCAGTCCGGGACGGACGCCCAACGGGCCCGCTGGCTGCCGGAGGTGACCGCCGGCCGGGCGGTCGCGGCCTTCGCGCTGAGCGAGCCGGGCGCGGGTTCGGACGCCGCGGCGCTCGCGCTGGCCGCCGAGCCCGACGGCCCCGGCCGCTGGCGGCTGTCCGGCGAGAAGTGCTGGATCTCCAACGCCCCCGAGGCCGACTTCGCCACGGTCTTCGCCCGCACCGGCGGTGCCGACGGGGCCCGCGGCATCACCGCCTTCCTCGTCCCCGCCGACCGCCCGGGGCTGGGCGGCGAGCCGCTGGACATGCTCAGCCCGCACCCGATCGGCACCCTGGTCTTCGACGGCACCCCGGTGACCGACGCCGACGTGCTCGGCGAAGTGGGCGGCGGGTTCGGGGTGGCGATGCGCACCCTGAACCTCTTCCGGCCGAGCGTGGGCGCGTTCGCGGTCGGCATGGCGCAGGCCGCGCTGGACGCCGCGCTGGCGCACGCCGGCACGCGCACCGCGTTCGGCGGGCCGCTCAAGGACCTCCAGTCCGTCGGCCACCGGCTCGCCGAGATGGCCACCCGCGTCGAGGCCGCCCGGCTCCTGGTCTACGCGGCCGCCGCCGCCTACGACCGCGGCGCCCCGGACATCGCCCGCCGCGCGGCGATGGCCAAACTCCTGGCCACCGAGACCGCCCAGTACGTCGTCGACGCCGCCGTCCAGATCCACGGCGCCCGCGCCCTGCGCCGCGGCCACCTCCTGGAACACCTCTACCGCGAGGTCCGCGCCCCCCGCATCTACGAGGGCGCCACGGAGGTCCAACGCTCCCTCATCGCCAAGGAGTTGTACCGCGACGCCGACCGACGACCGACGGGCGTCGCCACCTGACCGACACCGACCGGCCCGCGCCACCGCCGACCGGCCCGCGCCACCACCGGCCAGGACGCGTGCGCCGCGCCGCTCGCCGATCGTCTGAGGGATGCTCAGATGTCCCGGAAGATCTCGATCTGCGCGCCGATCGAGTTGAGGCGTTCCGCGAGGTCCTCGTAGCCGCGGTTGATGACGTAGACGTTGCGCAGGACCGAGGTGCCCTCGGCGGCCATCATCGCCAGCAGGACGACGACGGCGGGGCGCAGCGCCGGGGGGCACATCATTTCCGCGGAGCGCCAGCGGGTGGGGCCGTCGACCAGGACGCGGTGCGGGTCGAGCAGTTTGACCTGGGCGCCGAGCCGGGTGAGGTCGGTGAGGTAGATGGCGCGGTTGTCGTAGACCCAGTCGTGGATCAGGGTCTGGCCCTGGGCGCTGGCCGCGATGGCGGCGAAGAAGGGGACGTTGTCGATGTTCAGGCCCGGGAAGGGCATCGGGTGGATCTTGTCCAGCGGGGCCTGGAGCTTGGAGGGGCGGACGGTCAGGTCGATGAGGCGGGTGCGGCCGTTGTCGGCGGGGTACTCGGCGCTGCGCTCGTGGTCCAGGCCCATCTCCTCCAGGACCGCCAGCTCGATCTCCAGGAACTCCACCGGGACCCGACGGATCGTCAGTTCCGACTCGGTGACGACCGCGGCGGCCAGCAGGCTCATCGCCTCGACCGGGTCCTCGGAGGGCGCGAAGTCCACATCGCGGTCGATCTTCGCCACGCCGTGGACGGTGAGGGTGGTGGTGCCGATGCCGTCGACCCGCACGCCCAGTTCCTCCAGGAAGAAGCACAGGTCCTGGACCATGTAGTTGGAGGAGGCGTTGCGGATGACCGTGACGCCGTCGTGTCGGGCGGCGGCGAGCAGCGCGTTCTCGGTGACGGTGTCGCCGCGCTCGGTCAGGACGATGGCGCGCTTGGGCGCGACGTCGCGGTCGACCTCGGCGAGGTAGGTGCCGTCGGTCGCGGTGATTTCCAGGCCGAAGTGCCGCAAGGCGGTCATATGGGGTGTGACCGTGCGGGTGCCGAGGTCGCAGCCGCCCGCGTAGGGCAGCTTGAAGCGGTCCATCCGGTGCAGCAGCGGACCGAGGAACATGATGACGCTGCGGGTGCGGCGGGCCGCCTCCGTGTCCATGGCGTCCAGGTCGAGTTGGGCCGGCGGCACGATCTCCAGGTCGTTGCCGTCGTTGATCCAGCGGGTGCGGACGCCGATGCTGCCCAGTACCTCCAGGATCCGGTAGACCTCCTCAATGCGGGCCACCCGGCGCAGAGTTGTGCGGCCCGCGTTGAGCAGGGTCGCGCACAGCAGCGCGACGCAGGCGTTCTTGCTCGTCTTGACGTCGATGCTGCCGGACAGCCGGCGCCCGCCGACCACCCGCAGATGCATCGGTCCGGCGTACCCGAGCGAGACGATTTCACTGTCCAGGGCTTCGCCGATGCGGGCGATCATCTCAAGGCTGATGTTCTGGTTGCCGCGCTCGATCCGATTGACCGCGCTCTGGCTGGTGCCGAGCGCCTCGGCGAGCTGCGTCTGTGTCCAGCCACGGTGCTGCCGGGCGTCACGGATGAGCCTGCCGATGCGTACGAGGTAGTCGTCTGCCATGGGGTGACCGTATCTCAGATATGAGATTGATGCGTTGTTGGTGCGTGCTCTCCAGGTTGTTCTACTACTATGCGAACAACTGGAGGTTGTCATGAAGCGATCCGCGCCGTACGCCGGCCCCGTGAACACCCGCCCGCGGGGCTGGATAGCGGCCCTGCCGTTCATCCTCGTCACGCTGATCCTCGGCGCCTGTTACGCGTTCGTCGCCGGACGGCTCCCCGAACGACTCGCCACCCACTTCGCCGTCGATGGCCGCCCCGACGGCTACTCCTCGCCCCAGGACTTCCTCGTGGACTGCCTGGTGGGCCTGCTCGTCCTCGGCGTCGGCCTCGGCCTGTCGGTCCAGCGGGCGCTGCCCGCGCGGGCCGGGCGCTGGACGGTCGCCACGGCCTACTTCACCGCCGTCTGCCTCGGTGGGGCGTCGGTGACGATCCTGCTCGGCAACGCCCGCGGCGGTGACCCCGTCGAGCTCCGGCTGCCCGCCTGGCAGGTGGCCGTGATGCTGGGGGCGGGCCTGGTCGCCGGGGCGCTGGGCTGGCTGCTGGCCGGCGCCGAACCGGAGGCACCCCGTCCGCAGGGTGGGGCCGTCCGCCGTCTGGACCTGCCCGCCGGGACCCGGGCCGGTTGGTCCCGCACCGTCAGTTCGCCGCCGATGGCCCTGCTGGCCGCCGCGATGATGTGCGCCGGGGTCCTGCTCGGGGTGTTCGCCGGCTGGGTGGGCGGCGCGGTGATGCTCCTCGGCGGCCTGACGGTCGCCGTCCACTGCTCCGTGCGGGTGACCGTCGACCGGCGCGGGCTGAGCCTCACCCCGACGCTGCTGCCGGTCCCGCTGCACCGCATCCCGCTCGCCAAGGTGGCGGAGGCGACCAGCCGCCGGATCGGGGCGCTCGCCGAGTACGGTGGCTGGGGGTACCGCATCCAGCCCGGCCGCAGCGGCCTGTTGCTCCGATCGGGTGAGGGTATGGTGCTGCGGCTCACCAGCGGCCGGGAGTTCGTGGTGACGGTCGACGACTCCGCCACCGCCGCCGCGCTGCTCAACACCTACCTCGACCGCCACCGCTCGGGAGAAGGGAGCTGACGTGCTGTTCCGTGTCGACCCCGGCTCGTCCGTCCCGCTCGGCGACCAGATCGCCGCCTCGGTGCGCGGCGCGATCGCCGACGGCTCGGTGCGCGCCGGGGAACGCCTGCCCGCCGCCCGGGCGCTCGCCGCCTCCCTCGGCGTCAATGTCCACACCGTGCTGCGCGGTTACCAGCGCCTGAAGGAGGAGGGGTTGATCGAACTCCGCCGTGGCCGCGGCGCGGTGGTCACCGGCGCCGCCTCCCCGGCCCGCGCCCGCCTCGGGGAAACCGCCGAGCGACTCATCTCCGAGGCCCGCGACCTGGGGCTGACCGATGAGGAGATCGTGCGGGTGGTGCGGCTGGGGCTGGACGGCGGGTGACCGTCGCCGGGCCCGGCGACGCGCGGGGTTCGGGCCGGTGCGGGCGGGGCGGTGAGGCGGGGACGGGTACCCGGACGGCCGCTGCGGCGGCCGGGCGGAAGAGGAAGCGGAAGAGGAAGCGGAAGAGGAAGCGGAAGAGGATGGCGACGCGGTCGGCGATGTGGACGGCGACGGGGGCACACCGACCGGCACCGGCACCGCCGCCGTCCACCGCCGCGCTGCTCCGCGCCTTCCTGGCGGGGCTTCAGGAGCGGGTGCCGCTGCGGGCGCTCTGGGCGCACGGCTCGCTGGCCGGCGGCGACTACCAGGAGGGCCGCAGTGACCTCGACCTGATCGCGGTCCTCGCCCGCCCCGCCACACCGCAGGAGGAGCGTCGCCTGGCGGAGCTCCACCGCGGTCTCGCCGCCACCGGCGGCCCACCGGCCCGCGCGCTGCACTGCGCCTATCCGGACCGCACCGCTCCGGACGATCCCGCACACCCCCATCTCGCTTGGGCGCACGACGAGTTGACGCACCGCCCCCTGACACCGGTCACCCGCCGCGAACTCCACTCCTTCGGCCTGGTGCTGTACGGCGACGGCCCGGCCGCGCTCCTGCCCCCGGTGACCGACGCCCAGTTGACCGCCTTCGTCCTCGCCGACCTGCGCGGGTTCTGGCGGCCCGCACTGGAGCACCCGGAATACTGGCTGCGCGACATCTGGGTGGACCTCGGGCTGCTGACCCTGGCCCGGGCGACGGTGACGCTGCGGAACGGCACCCTGATCAGCAAGGGCCGGGCCCTGCCCGTCCTGGCCGGCATGGGCGCGCCGGCACAGGTCCTCGCCGACATCCGGCACCGGCGCTACGGCCCGCCGGCCTCCTCGCCGGTGCCGGCCGCGGCCGGCACGGCCGGCGCGCCCGAAGCCCACCGCGCGGACTGGCCGGCCCGGCGCGCCGAGCTCACCCGGGCCTTCCTCGGCCCGGCCATCGACCGGACGCTGGCGGCGTACGGGAACGGCTGAGCCGACCGGACACCGACCCGGCGGAACTCAACAACCACCGCCGAGCCATCCGCGCGGCGTATGAAGCAGTCCGGAGCGTGCCGCCGCGCAGGCTCACCTCCGTGCCGGACCAGCCGGAGAAGTGACGCTCACCGCGGGGGGCCGGCGAATCGGCCGTCCCGCGGCCGCATCCTCGAACCGGGACCCGGCGCGACACCTCGTACGGTCGGGTCCGCTGGTGAGGAAGCCGAAGCCACGGGGTTCACGGTCAACGACTCGATTGGATGACAGCGGTCAGGACGTGACCTGTCGCAGCGAAGTTAGTCGTTCGCCCCGTCCTGAGCTGTATGGACTGGATTGAGTGAGACAGCTGGCCGCAACTGGTCGGTTCTCGGCGTCGATTATCCGCTGTCGTCCAATCGGGCGTTTGACAGCGAACCCAGTCGTTCGGGCTTCCCTGCCATCGAACTCAGTCGTGTGAGGTAGACGCGCCGAGGGTGCTGGGTGGCTGTACCGGCTGGAGTGGAGTCCGCGGGGCCGCAGGGGTTTGATCCTCGTGGTCGGGATCGGCTCTCAGCCGTTCTGGCTGCACTGGCACGACGGTGAGCGTGAGCGGCGGCGCGCCCCGGACTGCTTCCTGCGCCGCGTGGACGGCTCGGCGGTGGTGGTCAATGTCCGTGCCGACGACTGGATCGCCCCGCAAGACGCTGAGGCCGGGCCGTACTGAAGAGTTGCAGACCGATCAGCCGGGGCGCCGGTCCTTCGCTTGCTGGGGGCGGTCTGCGGTTCCAGAGCCTGGCCCGGCCGAGAAGACCTCTCGCCAGTGCTCGGCCGATGTGACCAGGTCTTGGCCGACATGCGTGAGGAACCGGCCCATGTCGGCGAGTCTCCTACCGGCGGGTGTGGTGGCGCCCAGTGTCCGGGCGCCCTGATGGGCGGCCTCGGCGAGCAGTGCGTTGGCGTTGGCGCTGGCGAGCATGGCCCGGAACCAGACGTCGTCGTCGATGACGTAGCGTTCGTGGCGCTTTCCGGGGTCGCGTTCGCGCCGGATGAGTTCCTGCTCTTCCAGGTAGTGCATGGCCAGGGAGATGGATGCGGGGCTGACTTGGAGGCGCTGCACCAGTTCTGCCGCGGTGCGGCTGCCGGTGTCAGCGGCGTACAGGCAGCCGAGCACTCTGGCTGCCATCTTCGGCAGTCCCGTGTGGACGAGCAGTGCGGTGAACTGTTCCTCGAAGTCGCGCACCGCCTCCCGGTCGCGCCCGTAGGCGTCGGTTCCGGCCGGCGGCGCCTGTGTCGGGGCGGGTGTGCGGCGGCGGGCGCGCCGCTTGGTGGCCCGGTGCGCCTGGTCCGCCCGGTATCCGGTGGGTCCGCCGTTGCGGGTGACTTCCCTGGTGACGGTCGAGGTCGGCCGGTCTAGGCCCCTGGCGATCTCGGCGTAGGCGAGCCCTTCGGCCAGTCCCTCCGCGATGCTCTGGCGTTCCTGGCGGCTGAGCCTGCCTCCTGGCATCGGTGTTCTCCCCGTCTCGGTCTGTCTCGCTCCCGTCCGTCGGTCAGTGTGCGTTCATATCCATCTCATTGCAACAAGCGATGAACCGCAGTGCATTCAACGTCAAGGTCGTTGCAACGATTGCACGCTTTTCACCTGCACAAATGCGAGACATCGCCGATGCGTTGATTGACTGAACATTGAATGCAACATAGCTTTCAGTGCGTACCGAACGCCGATTGCGAGGCAGCTGACACCGCCTCACGAACCTGAGAGGAACAACGTTATGAACAAGACCCAGGACGCTCTTGAGCAGGTAGTCGCCGAGGGCCTGCCCGGCATCGTCGCCGAGATCCGCGACGGTGACCGAAGCTGGTTCGGCACGGCCGGGGTGGCCGACATCGAGACCGGGCGCCCACGCACCCAGGGTGAGCAGTTCCACATCGGCAGCCTCACCAAGGCGTTCACCGCCACCGTGGCCTTCAAGCTCGTGGACGAACGTCGGCTGCGTCTGGACGACACCGTGGAACAGTGGCTGCCCGGTCTGGTCCGGGGAAATGGCAACGACGGCAGCGTCATCACCGTCAGGCACCTGCTGCAGCAGACCAGCGGCATCGTCAACTACGCCTTCGACGACCCGGACATGATGGACCGCTACGTCACCACCGGGTACCTCACCCACCGCTTCGACAAGTGGACCCCCGAGCAGCTGATACAGATCGCCATGAAGTACCCGCCCTACTTCGCGCCGGGCACCGCCTTCCGCTACTCCAACGCCAACTACATGCTCCTCGGTCTGATCATCGAGCGGGCCGCCGGCTGCAGCTTCGCCGAGGAACTCTCCCGGCTGATCCTCCGCCCGCTCGGCCTGATGGGGACCTATCTCGCCGGCTCCGAGACCACCATCAGCGGGCCACACCCCCGGCTGTACACGAAGCTGCCGGCCGGCGACCCCGACGCCAAGGTCTACGACGTGACCGAATGGGACGCGTCGCTGGGCTGGGCCGCCGGCGGCATGGTCTCCACCACCGGCGACCTCGGTCGCTTCTTCAGCGCCCTGCTCGGCGGCGAACTCTTCTCGCCCGCCCTGCAGGCCGAGATGTGGGCCACCGTCCCGACCGAAGGCGCGGGCTGGATCCCCGACACCCGGTACGGCATGGGCACCTTCGAGCAGACCTTGCCCAACGGCGTCACCGTCTTCGGCGGCGGTGGCGCACTCAACGGCTCCTGGACATACGTGATGGGCAACCGCGACGGCAAGCGCCTGGTCGTCTGCAACGTGAACGGCGACTGGGTCAACCCGCTCGCCGCCTTCTTCAAGGTGCTGGAAGCGGAATTTCTCCCCGCCGAAACTCGCTGACGCACCCGATCGCGTTCAGTGCCCCTCCGCTGGGCTTTCAGCGGTCCCGGGGCAGTCCGTTGACCGCCCCGGGACGGTTCAGTCCAGTAGCGGGCGCCGTCGTCGCTCGCGTACAGCGTCCACGTACGACACCTCGACGTACGGCTTCGCAAGATCCGCCCCAGCCGGTACGGCCACCCAGCACCCCCAGTGCGATCACCCGCCCGACTAGGTTCACTGAGACAGAAGGCGGAACGACTGGGTTCGGTGAGTAAACGCCTCGATTGGATGAGAGCGGTCAGGACGGCAGGGCATGACCAGGCAGCGGCGATGTACTAGAGTTATCTCGACATCGAGATATCTGCCGGGAGGCGTACCGCGGCCGGGTGAGTAAGGCGAGCCTAACTTAGGTTCACCTTAGCGGATCGGCGACGAACCTGTGACGGCAGGATTGCGGTGGTACGCGCGAAATCATTGAAGGAGACTGTCGTGTCGGCGAACAGCTTCGACGCCCGTAGCACGCTGCAGGTGGGCGACGAGTCGTACGAGATCTTCAGGCTGGACAAGGTGGAGGGCTCGGCCCGTCTGCCCTACAGCCTCAAGGTGCTGCTGGAGAACCTGCTTCGCACCGAGGACGGCGCCAACATCACCGCCGACCACATCCGGGCGCTCGGCACCTGGGACTCCCAGGCGCAGCCGAGCCAGGAGATCCAGTTCACGCCGGCCCGCGTGATCATGCAGGACTTCACCGGTGTGCCGTGCGTCGTGGACCTGGCGACCATGCGTGAGGCCGTGAAGGAGCTGGGCGGCGACCCGGCGAAGATCAACCCGCTGGCGCCGGCCGAGCTGGTCATCGACCACTCCGTCATCGCCGACAAGTTCGGCACCAAGGACGCGTTCGGCCAGAACGTGGAGCTGGAGTACGGCCGCAACAAGGAGCGCTACCAGTTCCTGCGCTGGGGCCAGACCGCCTTCGACGAGTTCAAGGTCGTCCCGCCCGGCACCGGCATCGTCCACCAGGTGAACATCGAGCACCTGGCCCGCACCGTCATGGTGCGCAACGGCCAGGCGTACCCCGACACCCTCGTCGGCACCGACTCGCACACCACCATGGTCAACGGCCTGGGCGTGCTGGGCTGGGGCGTCGGCGGCATCGAGGCCGAGGCCGCGATGCTCGGCCAGCCGGTCTCCATGCTGATCCCGCGCGTCGTCGGCTTCAAGCTGACCGGCGAGCTGCAGGCCGGCACCACCGCCACCGACCTGGTCCTGACCATCACCGAGATGCTGCGCAAGCACGGTGTCGTCGGCAAGTTCGTGGAGTTCTACGGCGAGGGCGTGGCCGCCACCTCCCTGGCCAACCGCGCCACCATCGGCAACATGTCGCCGGAGTTCGGTTCCACCGCGGCGATCTTCCCGATCGACGACGAGACCCTGAACTACCTGAAGCTGACCGGCCGCAGCGAGCAGCAGGTCGCCCTCGTCGAGGCGTACGCCAAGGAGCAGGGCCTCTGGCTGGACCCGAAGGCCGAGCCGGACTTCTCCGAGAAGCTGGAGCTGGACCTGTCGACGGTCGTCCCGTCGATCGCCGGCCCGAAGCGCCCGCAGGACCGTATCGTCCTCGCGAACGCCGCCGAGCAGTTCACGCAGGACGTCCGCAACTACGTGGACACCGCCGACGAGGCGGGCAAGGAGTCCTTCCCGGCCTCCGACGCCCCGGCGTCCATCAACGGCGTCCCGTCCAACCCGGTCACCGTGACCGCCCCCGACGGCTCGACGTACGAGATCGACCACGGCGCGGTCACCGTCGCGGCCATCACCTCCTGCACCAACACCTCGAACCCGTACGTCATGGTCGCCGCCGCGCTGGTGGCCAAGAAGGCGGTCGAGAAGGGCCTGACCCGCAAGCCGTGGGTCAAGACCACCCTCGCCCCGGGCTCCAAGGTCGTCACCGACTACTTCGACAAGGCGGGCCTGACCCCGTACCTCGACAAGGTCGGCTTCAACCTCGTCGGCTACGGCTGCACCACCTGCATCGGCAACTCCGGCCCGCTGCCGGAGGAGGTCTCCAAGGCCGTCAACGACCACGACCTGGCCGTCACCTCGGTGCTCTCCGGCAACCGCAACTTCGAGGGCCGGATCAACCCCGACGTCAAGATGAACTACCTGGCGTCCCCGCCGCTGGTCGTCGCCTACGCCCTCGCCGGCTCCATGAAGGTGGACATCACCAAGGAGGCCCTGGGCACCGACCAGAACGGCAACCCGGTCTACCTCAAGGACATCTGGCCGACCGAGGCCGAGGTCAACGACGTGGTCGCGAACGCGATCGGCGAGGACATGTTCAACAAGTCCTACGCCGACGTCTTCGCGGGCGACGCCCAGTGGCAGGCGCTGCCGATCCCGACCGGCAACACCTTCGAGTGGGACGCGGAGTCCACCTACGTCCGCAAGCCCCCGTACTTCGAGGGCATGGCGATGGAGCCGGCCCCGGTCACCGACATCGCCGGCGCCCGCGTCCTCGCCAAGCTGGGCGACTCGGTCACCACCGACCACATCTCCCCGGCCGGTGCCATCAAGGCCGACACCCCGGCCGGCCAGTACCTCACGGAGCACGGCGTCGAGCGCCGCGACTTCAACAGCTACGGCTCCCGCCGCGGCAACCACGAGGTCATGATCCGCGGTACGTTCGCCAACATCCGCCTGCGCAACCAGATCGCGCCGGGCACCGAGGGCGGCTACACCCGCGACTTCACGAAGGACGGCGCCCCCGTCTCCTTCATCTACGACGCCTCGCGCAACTACATCGACCAGGGCATCCCGCTGGTCGTGCTCGCGGGCAAGGAGTACGGCTCCGGCTCGTCCCGTGACTGGGCGGCCAAGGGCACCGCGCTGCTCGGCGTCAAGGCCGTCATCGCCGAGTCCTACGAGCGCATCCACCGCTCGAACCTGATCGGCATGGGCGTGCTGCCGCTGCAGTTCCCCGAGGGCGCCTCGGCGCAGTCCCTCGGCCTGACCGGCGAGGAGACCTTCTCCTTCGCCGGCGTCGAGGAGCTCAACAACGGCACCACCCCGCGCACGGTGAAGGTCACCACCGACACCGGTGTCGAGTTCGACGCGGTCGTCCGCATCGACACCCCCGGCGAGGCGGACTACTACCGCAACGGCGGCATCATGCAGTACGTGCTGCGGAGCCTCATCCGTAAGTAAGCAGCACGGCCGCACGTAGGCGGTACGGCACGGCAGAAGAGGGCCGCACTCCCCGGAAGGGGGGTGCGGCCCTCGCGTCGCACGCCGTCGGCAGTGCGGTCGGCAGTGCGGTCGGCGGGACCGGCCGGACGGGCCGGCCGGTCCCGCCGCACCGGTCAGGAGAACAGCTTCGTGTAGATGTTCCAGCCGGTGCCGATCTGGACGCGCGCCTGGTACGGGCTGGCGGCGTTGCCGGTGCCGTAGTAGGCGTAGAGGCGGCCGGAGCCGTCGCGCGCGATGAAGTCGGTCTTGCCGTCGAGGTTCACGTCGCCGGAGGAGAGCAGGGCGTTGTAGCCGCCCCAGCCGGTGCCGATCTTCTGGCGGGCCGCGAACGGCGCGCTCGCGTTGCCGGTGCCCTTGTACAGGTACAGGTCGCCGGTGGCCTTCTCGCGGGCGATGAGGTCGGGCTTGCCGTCACCGGTCAGGTCGCCCTTGCCGGCGATCTGGTCGTAGATCTGCCAGCCGGCGCCGACCTTGGTGCGCGCGGTGACCCTGCCGTCGGGGTAGCCGAGGTACAGCCACAGCACGCCGCTACGGTCGCGGGCGATGATGTCGTACTCCTTGGCGCCGCCCAGGTTGCCCGGGGAGAGCACCTTGTCGTAGGTGTTCCAGCCGCCGCCGATCCGGACGCTGTCCGGGGTGGCGTCGTTGCTGAAGTACAGGTCGCCGCCGGGCTCCCAGAGCCAGACGCCGTCGCCGATGCCGTCGGCGTCGTTGTCCACCGCCTGCTGGTTGGCGCGGACGTCGCCGAGGTCGTCGACCTTCTGGCGCGCCGTGTACTTGCCGGAGCCGTCGACGTCGTAGACGTAGGTGGCGCCGGTGGACTCCACACCGAAGAGGGTGAAGATCGGGTTGGCCGCGTTCCCGGTCGAGCCGGTGGTGCCGCTGGTGATCGCCTTCGGGGCGCTGGTGGGCGCCTGCGGGGCGCCCTGCACGGCGTTCTGGGCAGCCGAGCCGGGGTTGTCCGCCGCGTAGGAAGTGCCGGCAGCGGTGCCGGCGAGCGCGACGGCGATGGCCGCGGTGGCGAGACGGGACAGAGCACGTCCGCGCTTGCGGCCGGAGAGTATTGCCACGTAGTTCTCCGTGGTGGGGATCGATGGGATCCGGTACGACGACGGCGCGCCCCCGTGGGGCGCGCCGAAGGTGTCCGGAGCTCAGGATCTTGTCACGGCTTCTTCACCTGTCAACTACTTCTGCGGCAGGCGCGGAAGCTCCCGTTCCGGCCGTACAACCTTTTCCCCGGGCGACAATTCGGCAGCGGTGGAAGGAACCCCGCGAAACGCGCGAGAGGACGCGCGTCCGACACTCCACGGCGCGGCGGGCCCCGATCCGTCTGTCCGACTCCGCCCCTGATGTTCCGCCCTGTGATCCTTCCAACACGTGCCGTCCGGGGGCCGTCCCGTGCCCGTCAGGGCCGCGACGCCCCGACTCGGGCGCCTCCCCCCAGAAGTTCCGTCTCGGCGAGGGTGGCCGGGTGGGGCAGGGTGAGGCGGTAGTGGCGGTAGGCGCTGGGGGTGGGCAGGGCGAAGGGGCGGGTCTGGTGGTCCCAGGTGAAGCGCTGGCCGCTCCGGTGGTCCAGGGGGACCCAGTGCTCGCCGTCGTCGGAGCCCTCCAGGAACCATTCCCCGGGGGCCTTCGCGGCGGTGGCGGAGGTGAGGGTGTACGAGGAGACGGTGGCGCCGGCGGGGACGGCGAAGGTCGCGCGGGAGACCGTGGCGGCGGTGTCGGACGTGTCGTCGGTCAGCGGGCCGCCGTCCGGGACGGTCAGATCGGTGGGCGGCGCGGGCACCTTGTCGTCCCCGGTGATCGAGGTGGGCGCGGCGTCCGGGCCGGTGGCCCAGCGGGAGGGGCGGGGGCCCATGGCGAAGTCCAGGGTCCCGCCGCGGGCGAGCAGCGCGTGCGGCAGGGCGGTGGAGTTCCACGGCTTCCCGTTCACCCGGAGGCCCTGCACATAGACGTTCCGGGCGCTGTTCCGGGGCGCGTTGACGACCAGGTCCCGGCCGTTCTCCAGGTGGACGGTGGCCTTGGTGAACAGCGGTGAGCCCACCGCGTACTCGCCCTGGCCCATCACCAGCGGGTAGAAGCCCAGGGCGCTGAAGACGTACCACGCGGACATCTCGCCGTTGTCCTCGTCGCCTGGGTATCCCTGGCCGATCTCGCTGCCGAGGTAGAGCCGGGAGAGCACCTCGCGGACCTTCTCCTGGGTCTTGTACGGCTGCCCGGCCGCGTCGTAGAGGTAAGCGATGTGGTGCGAGGGCTGGTTGCTGTGCCCGTACATCCCCATCCGCACGTCGCGGGCCTCGGTCATCTCGTGGATGACGTCGCCGTAGGAGCCGGCGAACCGCTTCGCGGCGGTCTCCGGGGTGCTGAAGTAGGCGTCCAGCTTCTTCGCCAGGCCGGCCCGGCCGCCGTAGAGGTTGGCCAGTCCGCGGGTGTCCTGCGGGGCGGCGAAGGCGAAGGTCCAGGCGTTGGTCTCGGTGTAGTCGTAGCCCCAGACGCGGGGGTCGAAGCGGTCCGGCGGCAGCCGCCAGCCGCCCCGGGCGTCTTTCCCCTGGAAGAAGCCGGTGCGGTCGTCGAAGAGGCGCACGTAGTTCCGGGCCCGGCCCAGGAAGTACGCCGACTCCTCCTTGTAGCGGGGGTTGTGGGTCTTGGCGTAGAGGGCCTGTCCCATCCGGGCGATGCCGAAGTCGTTGAGGTAGCCCTCCAGCGCCCAGGACGCGCCTTCGCGGGTGTCGGTGCTGGTGTAGCCCAGGAACGGGGCGGTCGCCATGCCCTTCCGGCCGACGCCGGCGGACGGCGGGGCGACCGTGGCGTTCTTCACCGCCGCGTCGTAGGCCGCCTCGGCGTCGAACCGCACGCCCTTGACGTAGGCGTCGGCGAACGCGACGTCCGAACTGGTCCCGGTCATCAGGTCCGCGTAACCGGGCGAGGACCAGCGGGAGATCCAGCCGCCGTCCTTGTACTGCTGGACGAACCCGTCCGCCATCTTGCCGGCCCGGCCGGGGCTGAGCAGCGCGTAGGCCGGCCAGGTCGTGCGATAGGTGTCCCAGAAGCCGTTGTTGACGTACACCGCACCATCGACGATCTTCGCGCCGGTGCGCGTGGCGGTGTCCGGGCCGACCGGCGGGGAGAACGGGCTGGCGTAGCGGACCCGCGAACCGACCTGCTCGGAGCCGGAGTTGGGGTAGAGGTAGAGCCGGTAGAGGCTGGAGTAGAGGGTGGTCAGCTGGTCGCGGGTGGCGCCCTCGACCTCGACGCGGCCCAGCAGTGCGTCCCACTGCGCGCGGGCGCGGTCCCGGACGGTGGCGAAGGAGGTGCCGTCGGGGATCTCCCGGGCGAGGTTGGCCTTCGCCTGCTCGACGCCGATCAGCGAGGTGGCCAACCGCAGCGTCACCGTGCGGTCGGCGCCCGGCCGCAGCCGCAGATAGCCGGTGACGTCCTTGCCCCCGCCGCCCGGTAGCGGTCCGCTCGCGGTGACCGGTGCGTCCACCACGCCGTAGACGAACAGCCGGGTGGCGCCGACCGAGAGGCCGCTGCGGACGTCGGAGTAGCCGGAGACGACGCCGTGCGCGCGGTCCAGGGTCAGACCGCCCTTGTCGTTGACGTTGTCGAAGATCAGGTTGGCGTCGGTGCCGGGGAAGGTGAACCGCATCGCCGCGGCGTGGTCGGTCGGCGCGATCTCGGTGCGCAGGCCGTTGTCGAAGGTCACCGCGTACTGGTACGGCCGCGCGGTCTCCCGCTCGTGGTGGAAGGGCAGCGCGCGCCCGGTGCGCGAGGCGTCCGGGGTGCCGGCCGCGAGGGACGGCATGACCTGGAAGGTCTGCCGGTCGCCCATCCAGGGGCTCGGCTCGTGACTGGCGCCGAACGCCTGGAGAGTGGGGAGGTTGTCGGCGTTGTTCTTCCGCGCGTACTCGTAGAGCCAGTCGGTGGAGCCGGCGTTGGTCACCGGCGTCCAGAAGGTGAAGCCGCCCGGCAGCGCGGTCGCGGGGAAGGTGTTGCCGCGCGAGAAGCCGCCGCTGGAGAGGGTGCCGCGGGTGGTGACCGCGTAGTCGGAGGGGTGACCGAGCGGCTTCTCCGGGGCCTTGGGGGCGATGACGAGGTCGTCGAGCCAGCCGCGGAAGGCGGGCGCGGTGCGCGGGGCCCGGGGCGCGTCGTAGCCGAGCAGGACGCGGGCGATGGTCTTCCCGGCGGCGACGGCGCCGATCCGCGACTCCCGGTTGTTCCACTGGTTGACGTAGAGCGTCTTGGCGGCGGCCTGGCCCTGCGGGGTCAGCGGGGCCCCGTACTGGTCGGTCGCGGCCAGCTCGCTCAGGTACGTGCCGTCGGTGAAGGCCAGATCGACCGCGACGTGGGTGGCGGGGTAGTCGAGATCGGTCTCCGCCAGCTCCGGGAAGAGCTTGTACGAGAGCGTGGTGGCGGGGGTGACCGGGAGGTGCACCGCGAACAGCTTGTTGTACGAGTAGGCCCGGCCGGCGGCGGTGTGGATGCCGGCGTAGCGCAGGGCGTGGCCGCCGGTGAATCCGGCGTGCGCCTTGGCGGTGGGGGAGTCGGCGGGGCCGGTGCCGGGGGCGGTGCTCATGCCGGGCCCGCTGTGCGGGGGCGTGGCGTCAGCTGCTCCGGTGGAGCCGGTGTTCGCACCGGAGGAGGGGGCGACGCCGGAGGTCCTCGGCCGGCCGTCCGGGCCGGTCTCGACGGTGTCGGTCCAGTCCGGGGCCGGCTGGCCGGGTTCGAAGGAGGAGCGGAACTCCGCCGCGGTACCCGGCGGTTGGGGCGGGGCTGCCTGGGCCGCGCCGGTTGCGCCCGGGGCGGAGACGACGAGCAGGGCGGCCGCCACGAGGGCGGCGGGACGGGCGATTCTCCGCAGTGGACCGTGCCGGTGTCTGTGCTGCCGGTGTCTGTGCCGCACGCGAGCCCTCTCAACGGGATTGACATCGTTGTCAGTTGCGTAGTGCAGGAGATAAGTAAGGTGCCCGGGGGTATGGGTGTCAAGGGTGCGCCGGGGCGGCGCCGGCCGTGTCGCGAAGTCCGGTGCGCGCACCGGCTCCGGCCGCCGCCCGGTACGGGCGCCGTTCCCCAAGCTCTCCACTCCGTTCGAGCAGGGGAGGCCCCGACCACGGGAACCGCCGACGTCGCACCTCGGCCGAGCGTCCCCGGTCGTGCGCTCCCGGCCGCGCCTCCGAGGAGGGCTGCCGAAGGCGCATACCGGGGAGGTCTCAACTAGGGAAAGACTCCCGACCAACCCGGTATCCGATCTTGCCCGTTCGGCCGGAAGTGGACTATACCTATCGGCGTCCGAAACCGGCCGTACGACCGCCAGGCCGGAATCCGGGGGGAAAGCGGGGACGGACGAAATCCCCCGCATATCCCTAGCTCGCCCGGTGCACATCCCGTACAACTCAGCTTCATCTGACCCGCGGTGCCGGGGTGGCTCCGGTACACCGCCTGAGTCCTGAAGAAGGCGAGGACTTGAGCATGGGATCCACCTCAGAAGTAGGCCGTCGCGATCTGGTCAAGCGGGCCGCGGCCCTGGGAATTCTCGCGGTACCGGCCATGGGCACCCTGACCTCCTGCGCCACCGGGGGCGGCGGCGGCTCGGACGACGGCATCAAGAACAAGGGCACGACCTCCGCCAAGAATCCGCTCGGCGTGAAGAACGGCGCCCCGCTGGAGGCATTCATCTTCAAGGGCGGTCTGGGCGACCAGTACGCCAAGGACGCCGAGGCCGACTACAACAAGACCTACGGCGTCACGGTCAAGCACACCGGTACCCAGCAGATCGGCCCCAAACTCCAGCCGCGCTTCGCCGGCGGCAATCCGCCCGACCTGATCGACAACTCCGGCGCCGATCACCTGGATATGAACAAGCTGTCCGCGCAGGGGCAGTTGCAGGACCTCACCGCGCTGCTCGACGCCCCGTCACTGGACGACCCGAAGAAGAAGGTCCGGGACACGCTCTACCCGAGCACCGTCGAAAAGGGCAAGCACAAGGACACCTTCGACGTCTTCTACTACGCCTTCACGGTGTACGGCACCTGGTATTCCCACAAGCTGCTGAAGGAGAAGGGCTGGTCCTATCCCACCTCCTTCGACGACATGATCAAGCTCTGTGCCGAGATCAAGAAGGCCGGGATCGCCCCCTGGACGTATCCGGGGAAGTACCCGTACTACGTCCACTTCAACTTGTTCGCACAGATCGCCAAGATCGGCGGCCTGGACAAGTGGATCGCCATCGACAACCTGGAGCCGGGCGCCTGGACCTCCAACGACGCCGTCAAGCAGGTCGTCGGGCACTACGAGGAACTGGCCGCCAAGGGCTACTTCCTGGAGGGCAGCCAGGGCCTGACGCACATCCAGTCGCAGACCGCCTGGACCCGCGGCAAGGCCGCCTTCATCCCCAACGGCTCCTGGGTGGAGAACGAGGCCGCGCCCACCACCCCGGCCGACTTCGACATGGCCGTCGGCGCGCTCTTCGACGGCGGCAGCGACGACAAGATGCCGCACGGCACCCTGCGCGCCGAACCCAGCGAGCCGTTCATCGTCGCCAAGGGCGGCAAGAACCCGCTCGGCGGAATGGAACTGCTGCGGATCCTGGTCTCCAAGAAGCACGCGCAGAATTTCGCCACCAAGGTCAAGTCGCTCACCGCCGTCCAGGGCGCCACCGACGGAATGCAGCTCTCGCCCGGCCTGGCGTCCGCCGCCAAGGCCGTCAAGGAGGGCGGCAAGAACCTCCTGATGATCCAACTCCAGGAGTGGTACCCGAAGCTGACCGACGAAAAGCTCGGCGGTCTCACCAGCCAGCTGCTCACCGGTGAGCTCAAGGCGGCCGACTGGATCAAGAAGGCGCAGCAATACGCGGACGAGGTCGCCAAGGACAGTTCGGTCACCAAGTTCCACCGCGCTTCCTGACCGCTCTTCCCGACCGGGCCTCGTGACCGGGAATCCGTCCACGTACCACCGCTGACCAGGGAGGGCCGGGGAGCTCATGCGACACGGCAAGTACCGATTCATCGTGGGGTTCCTGGCCCTGCCGCTGCTCGTCTACGGGATCTTCGTGATCTCGCCGTTCGTCCAGGCGTTCCAGATTTCGACCACGGAATGGAGCGGGCTGCGCGGCACCGCCAAGAGCGTCGGGCTGGCCAACTACGGCAAACTCCTGCACAGCGATGAATTCTGGAATGCGCTCAAACACAACGTCGTCATGCTGGTGTTGGTGCCGATCGCCACACTGGCGCTGGGACTGTTCTTCGCGTTCATGCTGAACGTCGGTGGCCGAGCCCGCCGCGGCGCGGTCATCACCGGCGTCCGCGGCGCGACGTTCTACAAATTCGTCTACTTCTTCCCGCAGGTCATCTCGATCACCATCATCTCGGTGATCTGGTTCAACATCTACAATCCGGATCCGCACGACGGCATGCTCAACTCGCTGCTGGGCGTGGTCGGTCTGGATTCCCTCCAGAGCGCCTGGTTGGGGGAGGGGAGCCTGGCGCTGGCCTGCATCATGCTGGTGATGGTCTGGGCCAACGTCGGCTTCTATGTCGTGCTGTTCTCCGCCGCCATGGCCTCCATTCCCCGGGAGATCTACGAGGCCGCGCTGCTGGACGGCGCCGGCCGCTCGCAGACCTTCTTCCGGATCACCCTGCCGCTGCTGTGGGACACCGTGCAGACGGGCTGGGTCTACATGGGCATCATCGCGATGGACGCGTTCGCGCTGGTGCAGATCATGTCGGTCAACATGGGCGGTCCGGACGGCGCGACCGACGTCGTCCCGCTCCGCCTCTACCTGACCGCCTTCCGCGACAGTCAGTTCGGCTACGCGGCGGCGATGGGCGTCGCGATGCTCGTCGTCACGCTGCTGTTCGCCGTCCTCACGATGCGCTTCGCGCGCCGTGAGCGGATCGAGTACTAGGGGAGGGCGCATGACGACGACCAAGACCACCGAGGCGCGACCGCGCCGGGCCACCGCGGCACGGCCGCGCCGGACCTCCGAGGGCGGCACGCTCAACGTCTTCTCGCACGGCATGCTCGTCGTGTGGGCGCTGATGGTGGGCATGCCGCTGCTGTGGGTGCTGTGGAGCTCGTTCAAGAGCAGCGGCGACATCCTCACCACCCCCTGGTCCCTCCCGGGCAAGCTCCACTTCGAGAACTGGATCAACGCCTGGGAGAAGGCCAACATCGGCAAGATGTTCCTCAACACCCTCATCGTGGTGGGCGGTTCGCTCACCGGGACGATGGTGCTGGGCTCCATGGCGGGCTACGTCCTGGCCCGCTTCGAGTTCCCCGGCAACCGCCTCATCTACTACCTCTTCGTCGCCGGCATGTCCTTCCCGGTCTTCATGCTGGTGATCCCGCTGTTCTTCGTGCTGCGGGACTTCCCGGGCCTGCCGCTGCTGGCGACGTACCAGGGTCTGATCGTCGTCTACATCGCCTACTCGCTGCCGTTCACCGTCTTCTTCATGACGGCGTTCTTCCGCACCCTGCCGACCTCGGTGGCGGAGGCGGCGATGATCGACGGTGCCTCGCACGCCCGGACGTTCTTCCAGGTCATGCTGCCGATGGCCAAGCCCGGCCTGATCAGCGTCGGGATCTTCAACTTCCTGGGGCAGTGGAACCAGTACCTGCTGCCGATGGTCCTCAACCAGGACGAGGACAAGTACGTGCTCACCCAGGGCCTGGCCAACCTCGCGCTCCAGCAGGGCTACCAGGGCGACTGGGGCGGCCTGATGGCCGGCATGATGATCGCGATGCTGCCGGTGCTGCTCGTCTACATCATCTTCCAGCGGCAGGTGCAGGCCGGACTGACGGCCGGCGCGCTCAAGTAGCGCCCGCCGCGTGCCCAAGGGCGGTCCCGCACCGGGCGGGACCGCCCTTCCCGTATATGTCCGGCCGCCCCGATGCTGCTCGGGCTCAACGCCTTGACGAGACTTCCCCGCTGGAGTTCTGCTTAGAGTTCACATGTTGAAATCGGTTGCCGTCCCCCGATGACGTGGGTGCGGCCGGCGGGCAGTCGTCGCACTGTCCGCCCCAGGCGGGAGTGGATGAGTCGATGGAGACTCCGGGGTCGCAGTCCTCGCTGCACCGGGCCAATCTGGAGCGGGTCGTCCGAGCGGTGCGCATGGCGGGCTCGCTCACCCAGGCGGAGATCGCCCGGAGCACGGGGCTGTCCGCGGCCACCGTCTCGAACATCGTTCGCGAGTTGAAGGACGGCGGGACGGTCGAGGTGACGCCCACATCCGCGGGCGGCCGACGGGCGCGCAGCGTCTCGCTCTCCGGCGACGCCGGCATCGTCGTGGGCGTCGACTTCGGCCACTCCCACCTGCGGGTGGCGGTCGGCAACCTCGCCCACGAGGTGCTCGCCGAGGAGGCCGAGCCGATCGATGTGGACGCCTCCGCGGCCGAGGGCTTCGACCGGGCCGAGCAGCTGGTCAGTCGGCTGATCGCGCGCACCGGGGTCAGCACCGACAAGATCATCGGCGTCGGGCTGGGCGTCCCCGGTCCCATCGACGTGGAGTCCGGCACCCTGGGCTCCACCGCGATCCTGCCGGGCTGGTCCGGGACCAACCCGGGCGAGGAGCTGTCCGGGCGGCTCGGCGTCCCCGTCTACGTCGACAACGACGCCAACCTCGGCGCGCTCGGCGAGCTGGTGTGGGGCGGCGGCCGCGGCGCGGCGGACCTGGCGTACATCAAGGTGGCCAGCGGTGTCGGCGCCGGCCTGGTGATCAGCGGGCAGATCTACCGCGGCCCGGGCGGCACGGCGGGCGAGATCGGGCACATCACCCTGGACGAGTCCGGCCCGGTCTGCCGCTGCGGCAACCGCGGCTGCCTGGAGACCTTCACCGCCGCCCGCTACGTCCTCCCGCTGCTCCAGCCGAGCCACGGCCCCGATCTGACCATGCCGCGCGTGGTCCAGCTGGCCCGCGAGGGCGACCCCGGCTGCCGCCGGGTCATCGCGGACGTGGGACGCCATATCGGTAGTGGTGTGGCGAATCTGTGCAATCTGCTCAATCCCAGTCGGGTGGTGCTCGGCGGCGACCTCGCGGAGGCCGGCGAGCTGGTGCTCGGCCCGATCCGGGAGTCGGTGTCGCGGTACGCGATCCCCAGCGCCGCACGGCAGTTGGGCATCGTGCCGGGCACCCTCGGGGGCCGCGCCGAGGTGCTGGGCGCGCTCGCCCTGGTGCTGAGCGAGATGGGCGATTCGAGCCTGCTCGACGGGGCGCGCGGCGCGGACGCGGCAGCCATAGCGTGAACGGCTTACGTTCACACCCCAAACGCATGGCACCGTTGTCATCTCGTTAAGGATTTACTCCTTGACGGTCGGCTGGCGGCCGAGTTGACTTCCAGCCACCTCGGCCGCAACGACGCGGCCACGTCAGGGAGGCACCCCCAATGAATGTGCTCAACGTGTGGACGCGTCGCGTCGTCATAGGCACCGCAGCGGTCTCGATGGCGCTCTCCGTGGCCGCCTGCGGCAAGGCCGGCGACGGCGCCAAGAGCGGCGGCGACGGCAAGACCATCGGTCTGCTGCTGCCGGAGAACAAGACCACCCGCTACGAGACCTTCGACCGTCCGCTGATCACCAAGAAGATCCAGGCGCTCTGCCCGGACTGCAAGGTGAAGTACAACAACGCCGACCAGGACACCCAGACCCAGAAGAAGCAGTTCGACGCCCTGATCACACAGGGCGTCAAGGTGATCGTCCTGGACCCGGTCGACTACAAGGCCACCAAGTCCTGGGTGGACCAGGCCGCCAAGCAGGGCGTCAAGGTCGTCGCCTACGACCGCCTGGCCGAGGGCCAGATCTCCGCCTATGTCTCCTACGACAACGAGAAGATCGGCCGCCTCCAGGGCGAGGCCCTGGTCAAGGCGCTCGGCGACCAGGCCAAGGACAGCAATGTCGTCATGATCAACGGCTCGCCGACCGACCCCAACGCGCCGTTCTTCAAGCGGGGCGCCCACAGCGTCCTCGACAAGCAGGTCAAGAAGGTCGTCTACGAGCAGGACATCCCGGACTGGTCGTCGGACGAGGCCAACAAGAAGATGAACGCGGCCATCGACTCGCTCGGCAAGGACGGCATCCAGGCCGTCTACTCCGCCAACGACGGCATGGCCGGCGGCATCATCACCGCCCTCAAGCAGCGGGGCATGACCGTCCCGGTCGGCGGCCAGGACTCCGAGCTCGCGGGACTCCAGCGGGTCCTCAAGGGCGAGCAGGCGTTCACCATCTACAAGCAGATCCAGCCGCAGGCCGACACCACCGCCGAGATCGCGGTCAAGCTGCTCAAGGGCGAGAAGGCCGACTCCCTGACGCCCACCAAGGTGGACAGCCTCAGCGGCGAGGTCAAGGGCATCCCCGCCAAGCTCTACGACGCCCAGGTCGTGACCAAGGACAACATCAAGGACACGATCCTGAAGGACAAGGTCTACCAGGCGAGCCAGATCTGCACCGCCGACGTCAAGGCGGCGTGCGAGGCGGCGGGCATCAAGTAAGGCGGGCGGCGGGCCCCGTCCGGCCCGCTTCCGTCCCGTCCCCGCCCCCGGTCCGGTGGCCGTCCGGCCGCCGCGCCGGGGGCCCGCACACCCCCGCACTCGCACCACCATTCCCGCCGCAGCGACGGCGGTGAAGGAGATGATTCACGTGTCCGCTACGCCTGTCCTGGCGTTGCGCGGGGTCTCCAAGCGGTTCGGCGCCGTCCAGGCGCTCACCGACGTCACGCTGGAGATCCGCGCCGGTGAGGTGGTCGCCCTCGTCGGCGACAACGGCGCCGGAAAGTCCACCCTCGTCAAGACCATCTCGGGCGTCCACCCGGTCGACGACGGCGTCATCGAATGGGAGGGCGCGCCGGTCCGCATCACCAAGCCGCACGACGCGCAGGAACTCGGCGTCGCCACCGTCTACCAGGACCTCGCGCTCTGCGACAACCTCGACGTCGTCGCCAACCTCTACCTCGGCAACGAGCTCAGCACCGCCGGCGTCCTCGACGAGATCGCCATGGAGAAGCGGGCCAAGGAACTGCTGGACACCCTGTCCATCCGGATCCCCAGCGTCCGGATCCCCGTCGCCGCGCTCTCCGGCGGGCAGCGGCAGGTCGTCGCCATCGCCCGCGCGCTGATCGGCGACCCGAAGATCGTCATCCTCGACGAGCCGACCGCCGCCCTCGGCGTCGAGCAGACCGCGCAGGTCCTCGACCTCGTCGAGCGGCTCCGCGAGCGCGACCTCGGCGTCATCCTGATCAGCCACAACATGGCCGACGTGCTGGCCGTCGCGGATCGGGTGGCGGTCCTGCGGCTGGGCCGCAACAACGGTGTCTTCGACGTCGCGGACACCTCCCACGAAGAGATCATCGCCGCCATCACCGGTGCCGACGACAACGCCGTCACCCGCCGCAAGGCGCGCACCGACCAGCTCAAGAAGGAGGCCGGGGCATGAGCGAACAGCAGACTGCCGAGGCCACGCCTCAGCCCCCGCAGCCGGCCGCCGTCGACCCCCGGCTGCTGGTCAGACAGAAAGGACTCGCCGGCTACTTCGGCGAGTTCGTGCGCCGGATCCGCGGCGGTGAGCTGGGATCCCTGCCGGTCGTCGTCGGCCTGGTGATCATCGCGGTCGTCTTCCAGCTCAAGAACAGCAGCTTCCTGTCCGCGGGCAGCCTCGCCAACATCGGCGTCTACACCTCCGGCCTGGGCATCATGGCCGTCGGCATCGTCTTCGTCCTGCTGCTCGGCGAGATCGACCTCTCGGTCGGCTCGGTCGCCGGCGTGGGCGCGGCCGTCTGGGCGGTGCTGAGCGTCACCCACGGCGTCAACGACTGGCTCGCGGTCCTGATCGCGATCGCCGCCGGCGCCGTCATCGGCGTCCTGCACGGCTTCTTTTTCGCCAAGATCGGCGTGCCCGCGTTCGTCGTCACCCTGGCCGGATTCCTCGGCTGGAGCGGCCTGCAGATCTGGATGATGGGCAAGGAAGGCTCCATCAACACGCCCAGCGGCAGCCTGGTGGAGAACCTCACCGGCTACTACTTCGAGGACAAGGCCGCCGCCTACGGCCTGGCGCTGATCGCGGTCCTCGCCTACGCGGGCTCCCTGCTGCTGGACAGCCGGCGCCGCCGGGCCGCGACCCTGCCGTCCCGGCCGCTCAGCGAGATCCTGCTGCGCACCGGCGTGGTCGCGGTGATCGCCTTCGCGGTCGCCTACGTCCTCAACGAGCCGTCCGGCGCCCGCGGGCTGCCGCTGGCCCTGGTGCTCTTCCTCGGCGTCCTGGTCGTCGCGGACTTCGTGGTGCGCCGCACCGGTTACGGCCGGCAGATCTTCGCGGTCGGCGGCAACGCCGAGGCGGCCCGCCGCGCCGGCATCAACGTCAACCGGGTCCGGATCACCGTCTTCGCGATCTCCGGGATGCTCGCCGCCTTCGGCGGGCTGTTCATCGCCAGCCTCTCCGGCGGCGCCACCAAGAACCTGGGCTCCGGCAACACCCTGATGAACGTCATCGCCGCGGCGGTCATCGGCGGCACCAGCCTCTTCGGCGGCCGCGGCAAGATCTGGTCCGCGCTGCTGGGCATGCTGGTGATCCAGTCCATCCAGCAGGGCCTGAACCTGCTCGGCATGGCCAGCGAGATCCAGTACATGATCACCGGCGCGGTGCTGCTGGCCGCCGTGGTGATCGACTCGGTGTCCCGGCGGACCCAGAAGACCGCCGGGCGCACCTGACCCGCGGGTCTCGTGCGGGTGCGGAAGCGCCCCGGGCGCACCTGGGTCCTGTCGGGTCTCTGCCGGCACCCCGGCGCACGGAGGCCGCGCAATGTCGTAAAACTGCAACAGTCTGCGTGACACGGTGGAAACCGGCCCCCATCGGACGTCTTCCGATGGGGGCCGTGCCGTGCCCGGGGAACTGCCGGGGCGGCTGGAAACAGGCGTTCGAGGCGGCTGTCACCCGAGTGACATACATCGCCGGGCCCGGCCGCGCCGGCGGCGGACGCGACATTAGACTCATCTGATCGGCAAGCTCGACCTACGGCAGCAAGGAGGCATGGGGTGGCATTGCTGACCCGTATCAAGGGGCCGCGCGACTTGGACCGGCTCTCCCCGGAGCAGCTCACGCAGCTCGCGGGCGAGATCCGCGGCTTCCTCGTCGACGCGGTCTCCAAGACCGGCGGACACCTCGGCCCGAACCTCGGCGTGGTCGAGCTGACCATCGCCCTGCACCGTGTATTCCATTCCCCCAAGGACAAGGTCCTGTGGGACACCGGACACCAGTCCTACGTCCACAAGCTGCTGACCGGCCGCCAGGACTTCGCCAAGCTCAAGGCCAAGGGCGGCCTCTCCGGCTACCCCTCCCGCGCCGAGTCCCCGCACGACGTCATCGAGAACAGCCACGCCTCCACCGTCCTGGGCTGGGCCGAGGGCATTGCCAAGGCCAACGAGGTCCGCCGCCGGGACGACCGGGTGGTGGCCGTCATCGGTGACGGCGCCCTCACCGGCGGTATGGCCTGGGAGGCGCTCAACAACATCGCCGCAGCCAAGGACCGCCCGCTGGTCATCGTCGTCAACGACAACGAGCGCTCCTACGCGCCGACCATCGGCGGCCTGGCCAACCACCTCGCCACGCTCCGCACCACCGACGGCTACGAGCGCTTCCTGGCCCGCGGCAAGGACATCCTGGAGCGCACCCCGGTCGTCGGCAAGCCGCTCTACGAGACGCTGCACGGGGCCAAGAAGGGCCTGAAGGACTTCATCGCGCCGCAGGGCATGTTCGAGGACCTGGGCCTGAAGTACGTCGGCCCGATCGACGGCCACGACATCGAGGCGCTGGAGTCCGCGCTGGCCCGCGCCAAGCGCTTCGGCGGCCCGGTGATCGTGCACTGCCTCACCGAGAAGGGCCGCGGCTACAAGCCCGCCGAGCAGGACGAGGCCGACCGCTTCCACGGCATCGGCCCGATCCACCCCGACACCGGCCTGCCCCTCTCCTCCGGCGGCAAGGACTGGACCGGCGTCTTCGGTGACGAGATGGTCGCGCTGGGCAGGGAGCGCGAGGACATCGTCGCCATCACGGCGGCCATGCTCCAGCCGGTCGGCCTGGAGAAGTTCGCCAAGGCGTTCCCGGACCGGGTCTACGACGTCGGCATCGCCGAGCAGCACGCCGCGGTCTCCGCCGCCGGCATGGCCACCGCCGGGCTGCACCCGGTCTTCGCGGTCTACGCCACCTTCCTCAACCGCGCCTTCGACCAGGTGTTGATGGACGTCGCGCTGCACAAGTGCGGCGTCACCTTCGTCCTGGACCGGGCCGGCGTCACCGGTACCGACGGCGCCTCGCACAACGGCATGTGGGACATGTCGATCCTCCAGGTCGTGCCCGGCCTGCGGCTGGCCGCCCCGCGCGACGCCGAGCAGGTGCGCCTCCAGCTGCGGGAGGCCGTCGAGATCGACGACGCGCCGACCGTGGTGCGCTACTCCAAGGGCGCGGTCGGCCCGGCCGTCGAGGCGGTCGACCGGGTCGGCGGCATGGACGTGCTGCGTCGGCCGGCCGACTCCGTCGCCCGCCCGGACGTCCTGCTGGTGTCGGTCGGCGCGCTCGCCCCGATGTGCCTGGAGGTCGCCGACCTGCTGGACAAGCAGGGCATCTCCACCACCGTCGTGGACCCGCGCTGGGTCAAGCCGGTCGACGAGGCGCTGCCGGGCCTGGCCGCCGAGCACCGGGTGGTCGTCACCGTCGAGGACAACATCCGCACCGGCGGCGTCGGTTCGGCCGTCGCCCAGGCGCTCCGGGACGCCGGCGTGGACATCCCGCTGCGCGACTTCGGCATCCCCGAGCGGTTCCTGGACCACGCCTCCCGCAAGGAGGTCATGGCCGAGATCGGGCTGACCGCGCCGGACATCGCCCGCCAGGTGACCGGGCTGGTCGCCAAGATGGACAACCGCGACGACGATGCCGCGGGCGCCGGGCGCACCGCCGGCGTCCCGGCCGCCGCGGAACCGGTCGCCCCGGAGGCGGTCGACGGCGAGGCCGCGACCGCGCCCGCCGAGGTGGCCCGCGACTGACCCGCGGCCCGCACCGCCCGCCCGATGGGCCGGCCGGACGTCCTCACGGATGTTCCGGCCGGCCCATCGGCATCTCCGCGATTCCCCACCCCATCGGGTGAATCCCCGGGCCCGGAGGCCCCGCCGACGATGACCATTTCCAGACATTGCGGAGACTCGGTCAGTTCAGGAGAGTTGCGAGGGCAGTCCAGGCGGAGGTTCGCCCATGAGCACACAGCACGGACCACAGGGACACGGACCGGGGGGCGGGCCGCGCCGTGATCGCGGCGTCCTGCGGACGAAGAGCGTCGAGCAGTCGATCCAGGACACCGAGGAGCCGGAACACGCCCTCAAGAAGTCCCTCTCGGCGCTGGACCTCACCGTCTTCGGCGTCGGTGTCGTCATCGGCACCGGCATCTTCGTCCTCACCGGGAAGATCGCCAAGGAGCAGGCGGGACCCGCCGTCGCGCTCTCGTTCGTCGTCGCCGGCGTGGTCTGCGCGCTGGCGGCGCTGTGCTACGCGGAGTTCGCCTCCACCGTGCCGGTCGCCGGCTCGGCGTACACCTTCTCGTACGCCTCACTGGGCGAACTGCCCGCCTGGATCATCGGCTGGGACCTGATCCTGGAGCTGGCCCTGGGGTGCGCGGTGGTCGCCGTCGGCTGGTCGGGCTACGTCCGTTCGCTGCTCGACACCGGGGGGCTGCACCTGCCGTCGATGCTGTCCGGCAGCCACGACGGGAAGTTCGGCTTCGACCTGCTGGCCTGTGTCCTGGTCCTGGTGATCACCGGCATCCTGGTGCTCGGCATGAAGCTCTCGTCCCGGGTGACGACGGTGGTCGTGGGCGTCAAGGTCACCGTCGTGCTGCTGGTGATCATCGCCGGCGCGTTCTTCATCTCGGGGGCCAACTACGACCCGTTCATCCCGCCCAGCCGGCCCAGCGCGGCCGGCGGCGGCCTGACCGCGCCGCTCTCCCAGCTGATGTTCGGCTTCGCCCCGTCCAACTTCGGGGTGATGGGCGTCTTCGCGGCGGCCGCGGTGGTCTTCTTCGCCTTCATCGGCTTTGACATCGTGGCCACCGCGGCCGAGGAGACCCGCGTCCCGCAGCGCGACGTGCCGCGCGGCATCCTCGGCTCGCTGGCCATCTGCACCCTGCTGTACGTCGCCGTGTCGGTCGTCGTCACCGGCATGGAGAAGTACGACCAGCTCTCCGTCGACGCCCCGCTCGCCGACGCCTTCAAGCACGTCGGCCACCCCTTCTACGCGGGCCTGATCAGCTTCGGCGCGGCGGTCGGCCTGACCTCGGTGTGCATGATCCTGCTGCTCGGCCAGAGCCGGGTGTTCTTCGCGATGAGCCGGGACGGGCTGCTGCCGCAGCTCTTCTCCCGCGTGCACCCGAAGTTCGGCACCCCGCACCGCTCGACCATCGCCCTGGGCGTCGTCGTCGCGGTGGTCGCCGGCTTCACCTCCATCGACGTGCTGGCCGAACTCGTCAACATCGGCACGCTCTTCGCCTTCGTCGTGGTCGCCGTCGGCGTCGTCCTGCTCCGCCGCGCCCGCCCCGATCTGCCGCGCGCCTTTCGCACCCCGTTCGTCCCGTTCGTCCCGCTGCTGTCGGTGCTCGCCTCGTTCTGGCTGATGCTCAACCTGCCGGCCGAGACCTGGATCCGCTTCGCGATCTGGATGGCGCTCGGCTTCGTCGTCTACTTCGTCTACGGGCGCACCCACAGCCGCCTCGCCGTCCGCCGGCGACAGCGCGACACGGCCTAGGGCCTGTCCGATGGGTCATGGCCGGGTCCGCGGCGTCTGGTACGGCACCTCGCCGCGTTGCCGAAACGCCCCAATAGCTCCGCTATCGAGCCGCTCCGGCGCCTTGCGATGCACCGCACCAGACGCCGCGGCCTTGCCGACCCTGACCCATCGGACAGGCCCTAGCGCGGCCCGACCCGGCCCGGGGGTTCGCACCGCTCCGCCCGCCGCCCGGCGCGTACCTGCCCGGGCGGCCGCAGGCGCCGCTCTCGGCGGCTACGGAGCCCCGCTCCGCCCCCTGCCGCCCCACACCGCCCGCGGGCCCGTCACGCGGGCGCCCAGCGCCTGTACGCGTGTGCGCAGCCCGCGGTCCGCGGTGACCACCAGGCAGTCCCGTCCCGCGCCCTCTTCGGCGACCAGCCGCACGATCGCGTCGTCGCCGCTGCCGTCCGCCGACACCACCCGCACACCCGGCACCGACGCCACCCCGCGCGCGGCGCCCTCCACCACCAGCAGCAGTTCCAGCGGTGGTTCGACCAGCCCCGGCAGGCCCGCCTCGGCACAGCCGGGCAGCGCGTCCCGCAGCCGCTCGGCCGCGCCGCGCCGGTCCCGCCACCAGCCGTCGGGCACCGAGCCGACGACGTTCGCGGCATCGACAACGACCAAGGAATCCATGCCGTCAGCCTGCCACGGACGGCACCGCCGGCGGCCCCGCCCGCCGCACGCGAAAGGCGCGCGGACCGGCTCCACCCAGCCGGTCCGCGCGCCAACTTCCGTGGGGCGGGAGTCCCTTACGCGGGAACGCTCGCGACGCCCGGGGCCAGGAACTTCCGGCCCGTCACCCGCTCGGAGACGCCCTCACGGTCCAGGTACGGCGTGATGCCGCCCAGGTGGAAGGGCCAGCCGGCGCCGGTGATCAGGCACAGGTCGATGTCCTGCGCCTCGGCCACCACGCCCTCGTCCAGCATCAGCCGGATCTCCTGCGCGACGGCGTCCAGCACCCGGTCGCGGACCTGCTCCTCGGTCAGCACCGCGTCGCCCTGCTTGAGCAGCGCGGCGACCTCCGGGTCCAGCTCCGGCTTGCCGGAGTCGTAGACGTAGAAGCCGCGCTTGCCGGCCTCGACGACGGCCTTGAGGTTCGGGGAGACCGTGAAGCGCTCCGGGAAGGCGCCGTGCAGCGTCTCGGAGACGTGCAGGCCGATCGCCGGGCCGACCAGCTCCAGCAGGACCAGCGGCGACATCGGCAGGCCCAGGGGCTCGACCGCCTTCTCGGCGACCTCGACCGGGGTGCCCTCGTCGATGACGTTCTGGATCTCGCCCATGAAGCGGGTCAGGATGCGGTTGACGACGAACGCCGGGGCGTCCTTCACCAGCACGGCCGTCTTCTTCAGCGACTTGGCGACCGCGAAGGCGGTGGCCAGCGACGCGTCGTCGGTCTTCTCCGCCCGGACGATCTCCAGCAGCGGCAGGATCGCGACCGGGTTGAAGAAGTGGAAGCCCACGACCCGCTCGGGGTGCTTCAGCTTCGAGGCCATCTCGGTGACCGACAGCGAGGAGGTGTTGGTGGCGAGGATGGCGTGCTCCGGCACCACCGCCTCGACCTCGGCGAACACCTGCTGCTTGACGCCCATCTCCTCGAAGACGGCCTCGATGACGAAGTCCGCGTCGCCGAACGCCGCGGCCTTGTCGAGGTGGCCGCTGACCAGGCCCTTGAGGCGGTTCGCCTTGTCCTGGTTGACCCGGCCCTTGAGCAGCAGCTTGTCGATCTCGCCGTGGACGTACTCCACGCCCTTGTCGATCCGCGCCTGGTCGATGTCGGTGAGGACGACCGGGACCTCCAGGCGGCGGGCGAACAGCAGCGCCAGCTGGGAGGCCATCAGGCCGGCGCCGACGACGCCCACCTTGGTGACCGGCCGCGCCAGCGACTTGTCCGGCGCGCCGGCCGGGCGCTTGGCGCGCTTCTGCACCAGGTTGAACGCGTAGATGCCGGAGCGCAGCTCGCCGCCCATGATGAGGTCGGCGAGCGCCACGTTTTCAAGATCAAACAGCGTCTCGGCGTCGAAGCCCTCGCGGGCGGAGCCCGCGTTCTTGGCGGCCGCGATGATCTCCAGCGCGCGGTAGGCGGCCGGGGCCGCGCCGTGCACCTTGCTGTCCGCGATCGCCGTGCCGCGCTGCACGGCGGCGTCCCACGCCTCGCCGCGGTCGATCTCGGGACGGGCGACCTCGGTCTCGCCCTTGAGCACGGCGGCGGTCCAGTCCAGCGACCGCTCCAGGAAGTCCGCGCCCTCGAAGAGCGCGTCCGCGATGCCCAGGTCGAAGACCTGCTCGCCCTTGAGCTGCTTGTTCTGGTTGAGCGAGTTCTCGATGATCACGCTCACCGCGCGGTCCGCGCCGATGAGGTTCGGCAGCAGCGCGCAGCCGCCCCAGCCGGGGACCAGGCCGAGGAAGACCTCGGGCAGCGAGAACGCCGGCAGCGCCTTGGAGACGGTGCGGTAGGTGCAGTGCAGACCGACCTCGACACCGCCGCCCATCGCGGCGCCGTTGTAGTACGCGAAGGTCGGCACGGCCAGCGCCGACAGCCGCTTGAAGACGTCGTGGCCGCCCTTGCCGATGGCCAGCGCGTCCTCGTGGCGCTTGAGCAGCTCGACGCCCTTGAGGTCGGCGCCCACGGCGAAGATGAACGGCTTGCCGGTGATGCCGGCGCCGACGATCTCGCCGTCCGCGGCCTCCTTCTCGACCTGGTCGATCGCGACGTTGAGGTTCGCCAGCGACTGCGGGCCGAAGGTGGTCGGCTTGGTGTGGTCCAGGCCGTTGTCCAGCGTGATGAGCGCGAACCGGCCCGCGCCCTTGGGGAGGTCGAGGTGGCGCACGTGCGCCTGCGTCACGACCTCGTCCGGGAACAGCTCGGCCGCACCCTTCAACAGTTCAGCGGTGGTGCTCACTTGCCCTCCCAGTGCGGGTTTTCCCAGATGACCGTGCCGCCCATGCCGAAGCCGACGCACATGGTGGTGAGGCCGTAGCGGACCTCGGGCTGCTCTTCGAACTGCCGCGCCAGCTGCGTCATCAGACGCACGCCGGACGACGCCAGCGGGTGACCGAAGGCGATCGCGCCGCCGTACTGGTTGACCCGCGGGTCGTCGTCGGCGATGCCGTAGTGGTCGAGCAGCGAGAGCACCTGGACGGCGAACGCCTCGTTGATCTCGAACAGGCCGATGTCGTCGATCGTCAGACCGGCCTTGGCCAGCGCCTTCTCGGTCGCCGGGACCGGGCCGATGCCCATCACCTCGGGCTCGACGCCCGCGAAGGCGTAGTCCACCAGGCGCATCTTGACGGGCAGGCCCAGCTCGCGGGCCACGTCCTCGGCGGCGATCAGCGAGGCGGTGGCGCCGTCGTTGAGGCCGGCGGCGTTGCCCGCGGTCACCCGGCCGTGCGGGCGGAACGGGGTCTTCAGACCCGACAGGTTCTCCAGCGTGGTGCCCGGGCGCATCGGCTCGTCGGCGGTGGCCAGGCCCCAGCCCGTCTCGCCGCCCTCGGGGGAGGTGCGGCGCACCGAGATCGGCACCAGGTCGGCCTGGATCTTGCCGTCGGCGTACGCCTTCGCGGCCTTCTCCTGGCTGCGCACCGCGTACTCGTCGGCGCGCTGCTTGGTGAGGTGCGGCAGCCGGTCGTGGAGGTTCTCCGCCGTCATGCCCATGAAGAGCGCGGACTGGTCGACCAGCTTCTCCGACACGAAGCGCGGGTTGGGGTCCACGCCCTCGCCCATCGGGTGCCGGCCCATGTGCTCGACACCGCCGGCCACGGCGACGTCGTACGCGCCGAAGGCCACCCCGCCGGCGACGCTGGTCACCGCGGTCATCGCGCCGGCACACATCCGGTCGACGGAGAAACCGGGCACGGACTTCGGCAGCCCCGCCAGGATGGCGGCGGTGCGGCCCAGGGTCAGGCCCTGGTCGCCGATCTGGGTGGTGGCGGCGAGGGCGACCTCGTCGATCCGGGCCGGGTCCAGGTCCGGGTTGCGGCGCAGCAGCTCCCGGATGCACTTGACGACCAGGTCGTCGGCGCGGGTCTCGTGGTAAATGCCCTTCGGGCCCGCCTTGCCGAACGGGGTGCGGACGCCGTCGACGAAGACGACGTCCCTAGCGGTACGAGGCACGTTGGCTCTCCTCCAGGTGCGGGATGGCACTGCTGCAAGCGCGCCCCGGAGGACGCGTCACACGCCCATGCTACTTACGGGTAACCAAGCTGCACACCCCCCTCGCCCGGAGCGGCGAACGTCACACCGCCCGGTGGCCGGAACCCTCCGGGTGTCGCGGATGCGAAGGCCGCCGGGAACGCGGACGGCCCCGGCCGCGCGGTGCTGCGCGGCCGGGGCCGTCGGTGGTGTCGCGGGGCCCGGTCAGGAGCCGCCTGCCAGCAGGGCCTCGGTGAGGAGCGGTGCGACCAGCTCGATCTGCCAGGGACGGGCGCCGTGTCCGGCCAGGACTTCGGCGACCGTCTCCGGGGTCGGGCCGGCCGGCGGCTCCCAGCAGAGCCTGCGGACGGTGTCCGGGGTGATGAGGTTCTCCTGGGGGAGGTTCAGCTGCTCGGCGAGCGTGGTCACCGCCGTGCGGGCGGCCGACAGCCGGGCGGCGGCGGCCGGGTCCTTGTCGGCCCACGAGCGGGGCGGCGGCGGGCCGTTGAACGGCTGGCCGGGCTGCGGAAGCTCGTTCTCCGGCAGCGCCCGGGCACGGTCCACGGCGGCCTGCCACTGCTCCAGCTGGCGCCGGCCCATCCGGTGCCCGAACCCGGACAGCGCGGCCAGCGCGTGGGTGTTGGGCGGGAGTTGGAGCGCGGCCTCGATGATCGCGGCGTCGCCGAGCACCTTGCCGGGGGAGACGTCGCGCCGCTGGGCGACCTGGTCGCGCAGCGTCCACAGCTCCCGTACGACCGCCATCTGCCGGCGCCGGCGCACCTTGTGCATGCCGGACGTGCGGCGCCAGGGGTCCTTGCGGGGCGGCGGCGGGGGAGCGGTGGCGATGGCCGCGAACTCCTGCCGGGCCCACTCCAGCTTTCCCTGGCGGTCCAGCTCCTCCTCCAGCGCGTCCCGCAGGTCCACCAGCAGCTCGACGTCGAGCGCGGCGTAGCGCAGCCACGGATCGGGCAGCGGGCGGGTGGACCAGTCGACGGCGGAGTGGCCCTTCTCCAGGGCGTAGCCGAGGACGTTCTCGACCATGGCGCCCAGGCCGACCCGGGCGAAGCCGGCCAGTCGCCCGGCCAGCTCGGTGTCGAACAGCTTGGTGGGGACCATCCCTATGTCGCGCAGACAGGGCAGATCCTGGGTGGCGGCGTGCAGCACCCACTCGGTGTCGCGGATCGTCCCGCCGAGGGCGGAGAGATCGGGGCAGCCGACCGGGTCGATCAACACGCTGCCGGCGCCCTCGCGGCGCAGCTGGACCAGGTAGGCGCGCTGGCCGTAGCGGTAGCCGGAGGCGCGCTCGGCGTCCACGGCGACCGGACCGCGACCGGCCTGGAAGGCGGCGACGACCTCGGCGAGCGCCTCGGATGTGGCGGTCACCGGGGGAATGCCCTCGCGGGGTTCCAGTAGGGGTTCCGGCGCCGGTCGGGAATCCGGAGGCGATTCTCCGGGTGCTCGCAGTGTCGTGTCTGCTGCGGTCTTTTGGGCGTCGGTCACCAGTCAAGGGTATCTGTGTATGCACGTCGCCCGTCGGGGGAATGTTCCCTCGACGGGCGAGAAGGGTCGGGAAGCGGGGTTCAGTGGATGATGCCGGTGCGCAGCGCGACCGCCACCATCCCGGCGCGGTCGCCGGTGCCGAGCTTGCGCGCGATCCGGGCGAGGTGGCTCTTGACGGTCAGCGCCGACAGCCCCATCGACACCCCGATGGCCTTGTTGGACTGGCCCTCCGCCACCAGCCGCAACACCTCCACCTCGCGCCCCGACAGCTCGCGGTAGCCGCCGGGGTGGCCCGGTGCGCCCGGCGGGCGGCGCTGCATCCGGGCCGCGTTGGCGCCGATCGGCGCGGCGCCCGGCCGGCCCGGCAGGCCCAGGTTGGTGCGGGTGCCGGTGACGACGTAGCCCTTGACGCCGCCGGCGAGGGCGTTGCGCACGGCGCCGATGTCGTCGGCGGCGGACAGCGCGAGGCCGTTGGGCCAGCCGGCCGCCCGCGTCTCGGACAGCAGGGTCAGGCCGGAGCCGTCGGGAAGGTGGACGTCGGCCACGCAGATGTCGCGTGGGTTGCCGACGCGGGGGCGGGCCTCCGCGATGGACGACGCCTCGATCACGTCACGTACGCCGAGGGCCCACAGGTGACGGGTGACGGTGGAGCGGACGCGAGGGTCGGCCACGACGACCATGGCGGTCGGCTTGTTCGGGCGGTAGGCGACCAGGCTTGAAGGCTGCTCAAGGAGAACTGACACCGGGCCTCCTGGGGAGTGGCGGGGACGGAAGCCGGCTGGGGAAAGCCGGAATGATCCGTGTTTGAAGGGTCACTGACCTCTTCGGCAGCAATCCGGCAGGACTTTAGAGTTTGATCACGATTTAGTTAGGGGCAATTCGGGCAAATCGGATGCGTGAGCGATCAAGGTGAGCATGGAGTGCACACCGAGGTGATCACAGGCGTACGGAAACGGCGAGGTGCCGCACTTCCGGACATCCCGGGCGTGCGGCACCTCGCCGTCGTACGGACTGGGCGGACGACTCCTCAGCGGGCCTGCGGGCCGCGGCGCTGCGGCAGCGCCACCACCCCGCCGCGCGGCGCCGGGTCGACCGGGGCCGGCGGCAGCCCCGCCACCTGGCACAGCAGATCGCACCACGCCGACAGGTGCGCCGCGAGATCGGGCACCCCGCCCGGCCCCTCGGCCGGTGTCCATGAGGCCCGGATCTCGATCTGGGTCGCCGGCTCCCGTGCCGCGAGCCCGCCGAAGTAGTAGGACCCGGCCCGGGTGACCGTGCCGCTCGGCGCGCCGTACTGCACCCCGCGCGCCTCCAGTGCCCCGGTCAGCCAGGACCACGAGACTTCGGGCAGCAGCGGGTCGGCGCCCATCTCCGGCTCCAGTTCCGCGCGGGCCAGCGTCACCACCCGGAACGTGCCCTGCCAGGTCTCGTCGCCGGCCGGCTGATGGAGCACCACCAGCCGGCCGTCCGCCAGGTCCCGGTCCTCGCCGTCCGGCCCCGCCCCGCGTTCGACGACCGCGGCCTCCAGCGCGTAGGCGTACGGGGCGAGGCGTTTGGGTGCGGGTGTCGGGTCGGTCTCGATCTCCGGCCGCAGTCGTGCCGCGCGAAGCGCCTCGACCGCCTGACGGAAGGGGATCGGGGTCTCGTCCGCGCTGTCCGCGAGGTGTTCTTGAGCCGCAGCCATGCCCGGAAGGGTAGGCGGAAGACGCCGCTCATACGCGGAGGACACCCGGTGCGCGCGTCGCCCATTCGGAGGTGCCGTCGGGCGCATGCGAAGATTTGCCGCGTGAGCGCCAACGATGCCCTTGCGGGCCAGCAGCAGACCGCGACGTACGACTCGGCTTTCCTCAGGGCGTGCCGGCGCGAGCCGGTGCCGCACACGCCGGTGTGGTTCATGCGCCAGGCCGGTCGTTCGCTCCCCGAGTACCGCAAGGTCCGCGAGGGCATCGCGATGCTGGACTCCTGCACGCGGCCCGAGCTGGTCACCGAGATCACGCTGCAGCCGGTGCGCCGGCACGGCGTGGACGCCGCGATCTACTACAGCGACATCGTGGTGCCCCTGAAGGCCATCGGCGTCGACCTCGACATCAAGCCCGGCATCGGCCCGGTCGTCGAGAACCCCATCCGCAGCCGCGCCGACCTGGAGCAGCTGCGCGCCCTGGAGCCCGGTGACGTCTCCTACGTCACCGAGGCCATCGGCATGCTCACCCGCGAGCTGGGCGCCACCCCGCTGATCGGCTTCGCCGGCGCCCCGTTCACCCTCGCCAGCTACCTCGTCGAGGGCGGCCCGTCCCGCAACCACGAGCACACCAAGGCCCTGATGTACGGCGACCCGCAGCTGTGGGCCGACCTGCTCGACCGGCTCGCGGACATCACCACCGCCTTCCTCAAGGTCCAGATCGAGGCCGGCGCGAGCGCGGTGCAGCTCTTCGACTCCTGGGTCGGCGCGCTCTCCCCGGCCGACTACCGGCGCGCGGTGATGCCGGCCTCCGCCAAGGTCTTCGACGCCGTCGCCGGCTACGGCGTCCCGCGGATCCACTTCGGCGCCGGCACCGGCGAGCTCCTCGGCCTGCTGGGCGAGGCCGGCGCGGACGTGGTCGGCGTCGACTGGCGGGTCCCGATGGACGAGGCGGTCCGCCGGGTCGGCCCCGGCAAGGCGCTCCAGGGCAACCTCGACCCGGCCGTGCTCTTCGCCCCCCGCGAGGCCGTCGAGACCAAGGCCCGCGAGGTCCTCGACGCCGCCGCCGGCCTCCCCGGTCACGTCTTCAACCTCGGCCACGGCGTGCTCCCCAACACCGACCCGGAGGCGCTGACCCGCCTCGTCGAGTACGTCCACACGCAGACCGCGCGCTGAGCGGCCGAGCCGGGGGTGGGCCCACCCCCGGCTAACGCGGGCCGGTGCTCCCGGCCGCCCGCACCGCCGCGTCCGCCTTGCGGGCCGCCACCAGGACCGGGTCCCAGACCGGCGAGAAAGGCGGGGCGTACCCCAGGTCCAGGGCGGTCATCTGCTCCACCGTCATCCCCGCGGTGAGCGCCACCGCGGCGATGTCCACCCGCTTCGCGGCGCCTTCCCGCCCGACGATCTGCACCCCCAGCAGCCGCCCGGTGCGCCGCTCGGCGAGCATCTTCACGTGCATCGGGCGGGCTTCGGGGTAGTAGCCCGCGCGGCTGGTCGACTCGATGGTGACGGTGACGAACTGCAGCCCCGCCGCCCGGGCCTGGCTCTCCAGCAGCCCGGTGCGGGCGATCTCCAGGTCGCAGACCTTGCTGACGGCCGTGCCGACGACACCAGGGAAGGTCGCGTAGCCGCCGGCCACATTGGCGCCGATCACCTGGCCGTGCTTGTTGGCGTGGGTGCCCAGCGCGATGTGCCGGTGCTCCCCGGTGACCAGGTCGCGCACCTCGACGCAGTCCCCGCCCGCCCAGACGTGCTCCTGGCCGGCCACCCGCAGCGCCAGATCGGTGCGCAGCCCCCCGGACGCGCCCAGCGGCAGCCCGGCCGCCTCGGCCAGGGCGGTCTCCGGGCGGACGCCCAACCCCAGCACGACCACGTCGGCCGGGTACTCGGCGTCCTCCGTGGCCACCGCCCGGGCCCGGCCCTCGTCATCGTCGGTCAGCACCCCGGTGACCCGCGCACCGGTCACCACCTCGATGCCCATCCCGCACATCGCGGTGCGCACCAGCGCCCCCATGTCCGGGTCGAGGGTGGACATCGGCTGCGCGCCCTGGTCCAGGACCGTGACCTGGAAGCCGCGGTGGACCAGCGCCTCGGCCATCTCCACGCCGATGTACCCGGCGCCGATCACCACCGCCCGCCGGCCCGGTGCGCCGCGCAGGCCGTACAGCAGACGCTGTCCGTCGTCCAGCGTCTGCACCCCGTACACGCCCGGTGCGTCGATCCCCGGCAGCGGCGGGCGCACCGGGCGCGCCCCGGTCGCCACCACCAGCTTGTCGAAGCCGGTCCACGCCTCCCGGCCGCCGTCCGCCAGGTCCCGGCTGCGCACCCGGCCCCGGTCCAGGTCGATCTCGGTGACCTCGGTGCGCAGCCGCAGGTCGATGTCCCGGGCCCGGTGCTCCTCGGCGGTGCGGGCGATCAGTGCGTCCGGGCCGTCCACCACGCCGCCCACCCAGTACGGGATGCCGCAGGCCGAGTACGAGGTGAAGTGGCCGCGTTCGAAGGCCGTGACGGCCAGTGCCTCGGGCCCCTTGTGGCGGCGGGCCTGTGAGGCGGCGGCCATCCCCGCCGCATCGCCGCCGATGACCACCAGCCGCTCCGGCGTCGCCATCCCCGTTTCCTTTCGTCCGTTGTCGCTCTTCGCCGGCGTCCGGTTCGTTTCCGCGCGCTCCGGTCCGTTCCATGATCGCCGTGCTCCGGTCCGTCGCGCGGCACCGGCGGTTCCCGAGCGGACCGCGCGGGCCGGCTCAGAAGGGGTAGGCGGCCGGGGTGGCGCGCACCGTGGTCCAGCGGGTCTCGGTGAACGCGTCGAGGTTGGCCTCGCCGCCGAAGCGGGAGCCGGTACCGGAGTCCGCCAGTCCGCCGAAGGCGGCCACCGGCTCGTCGTTGACGGTCTGGTCGTTGATGTGCAGCAGACCGGTGGGGATCCGGTCGGCCAGCTCCAGGGCGCGGGCCGCGTCGCGGGTGACGACGCCCAGCGCCAGCCCGTAGGACGACTCGTTGGCCAGCGCCACCGCCTCGTCGAGGGTCCGGAAGGCGCGGACCGGGGCCACCGGGCCGAACACCTCCTCGCAGTAGGCGGGGGACGCGCCCACCGAGCCGGGCCCGGTGGCGTCCGGGTCCGCGTCGGCGAGGACCGTCGGCCGGTAGAACAGCCCGTGATGGGTGCCGCCGGCGGCGATCCGCACGCCCGCGGCGGCGCTCTCCCGGACCAGCGCATCGATCTTGCACAGCTGTCCGCGGTCGATGACCGGGCCGAGGTGGACCTGCGCGCGGAACGGGTCCCCGACGGTCAGCGCGTCCGCCTTCGCCGCCAGCCGCGCCACGTACTCCTCGTAGCGCGAGGCATGGACGAGATGGCGGCCCGCCGTCATGCAGACCTGTCCCTGATGGAAGAACGACGCCCAGGCGGCGGTGGACATCGCGGCGTCCAGGTCGGCGTCCTCCAGCACCAGGAACGCGCTGTTGCCGCCCAGTTCCAGATGGGCCCGCTTGAGGTGCTGCGCGGCCAGCGCGCCGACGCTGCGGCCGGCCGCGGTCGAGCCGGTGAAGGAGACGACCCGTACCCGCGGGTCCGCCACCAGCGATCGCCCGACGTCCGCGCCGCCGGGCAGCACGTGCAACAGCCCCTCCGGCAGGCCGGCCTCGGCGAAGACCGCCGCGAGGACGTGCCCGCCGCACACCGCGGTGCGCGGATCGGGCTTGAGCACCACGGCGTTGCCCAGCGCCAGGGCCGGCGCGACGGACCGGACGGCGAGGATCAGCGGGACGTTGAACGGCGCGATCACCCCGACCACGCCGGCCGGCACCCGGGTGGTGTACGACAGCCGCGGCGCCCCCGAGGGCAGCACCTGGCCGAGCGGACGGTGCGCGAGCGCGGCGGCCTCGTAGCACTCCTCGGCCGCGGTGCGCAGTTCGAACTCGGCCTTGCCGCGGACGCTGCCGGCCTCCCGGACGATCCACTCGCCGATCTCCGCGGCGTGCTGCTGGAGCAGATCGCCGGCCCGGCGCAGCACCGCGGCCCGCTCCGGGTACGGCCTGCGCGCCCAGTCCCGCTGTGCCGCGGCGGCCGTGGCAGCGGCGTCCGTGACGTCGGTGGGCGCGGCCAGCATCAGGGTGGCCAGCACCTCGCCCGTCGCGGGCTCCACCGCCTCGGCGGGGTCGCCGTGCAGGGAGAGCCAGTCCTTGGGATCGAGCAGGGCCATCGCGCCAACCTCCGTGAGCACCGGGACAGTTGATTGATGAACGAGTGTGCCCCATGGCGGCGGCGCGCGCCCGCCGGACGACCGAACCCCGACCTCCCGACGGGCCGCCCAGGTCGACAGAGCGACCTAGGGCGCTTCTGATGGATCTCCGCGGCGTCGCGGCGCCTGCCACGCACGCTCGCGGCGTTGCCGAAATGCCCCCATAGCTCCGCTATGAAGACATCCCGGCGCCTTGCGATCGCACGCACCAGGCGCCGCTCCTTCTTCCACGGAGATCCATCAGAAGCGCCCTAGCTGTTCTGTCCGGGGAGGTTGTGGACGGGTGAGCCAGGTCTCGGCTGGGGGATCTTGAACGGGTGAGGGCCTTCCGGTTCGGTGTGGATTGCGACGTCTACACCGACAGAAAGGCCCTCATGCCCCACCGTAATGCACCCCTGACCGAGACCGGACGCCTGCGCCTGGCCCGCTGTGTGGTCGAGGACGGCTGGCCCCTGCGCAGGGCAGCCGAACGTTTCCAGGTCTCCCCGACCACGGCCCAGCGATGGGCAGACCGCTACCGTCAGCTCGGCGAGGCGGGCATGGCCGACCACTCCAGCCGCCCGCACCGCAGCCCGGGACGAACCCCGACCCGCACCGAACGGCGGATCATCAAGGTCCGCCTCCTGCGCCGGTGGGGCCCCGCCCGCATCGCGGGCCTGCTCCACCTGGTGCCGTCCACCGTGCACCGCGTCCTGACCCGCTTCGGTCTGGCCCGCCTGTCCCACCTCGACCGTGCCACCGGCCGTGCGATACGCCGCTACGAGCGTGAACGACCAGGAGAGTTGGTGCACGTGGACATCAAGAAGCTCGGCAACATTCCCGACGGCGGCGGCCACAAGGCGCTCGGCCGGCAAGCAGGCCGCAAGACCCGCTCGAACGCCGGCTACAGCTACATCCACACCGCCGTCGACGACCACTCCCGCCTCGCCTACAGCGAGATCCACACCGACGAGCGCAAAGAGACCGCCACCGCCTTCTGGCAACGCGCCCAGGCGTTCTTCACCCAGGCAGGGATCACCGTCGAGCGGGTCCTGACCGACAACGGCTCCTGCTACCGCTCACACGACTGGCGGGACGCGCTGGCAGCGGCCGGGATCACCCACAAGCGCACCCGGCCCTACCGACCCCAGACCAACGGCAAAGTCGAACGCCTCAACCGCACCCTGCTCGACGAATGGGCCTACGCCCGCCCCTACCGCTCGGAAACCGAACGACGCGAAGCCTTCCCACAATGGCTACACACCTACAATCACCACCGCGGACACACCGCACTCGCAGGCCAACCACCCGCCAGCCGCGTCCCCAACCTCACAGGGCAATACACCTAGCGCTCCAGCACCATCGCCAGCCCCTGCCCCACCCCGATGCACAGTGCCGCCAGCCCGGTGCCCGAACCCTGTGCGGCGAGTTGGTGGGCCACCGCGCCGGCGAGCCGGGCCCCGGAGGCGCCCAGCGGGTGCCCGATGGCGATGGCGCCGCCGCGTGGATTGACCACGGTGGGGTCGAGATCCGGCCACTGGGCGAGGCAGCCCAGCGCCTGGGCCGCGAACGCCTCGTTCAGCTCGCAGACCGCCAGATCGCCGAAGCCCCGCCCGGCCCGCTCCAGCGCCCGTCGGACCGCCTCCACCGGGCCGAGCCCGAACAGCTGCGGCTCGATACCGGTCACCGCGCTCGCCCGTACCCGGGCCAGCGGCTCCCGTCCGGTGGCCCGCAGCCCCTCCTCGCTGACCAGCAGCAGCGCCGCCGCGCCGTCGTTGAGCGGCGAGGAGTTGCCGGCGGTGACCGTGCCGCCCTCGCTGCGGAACGCCGGCTTCAGCCTGGAGAGCGCCTCCAGCGAGGAGTTCTCCCGGACGGTCTCGTCGCGCGCCAGTTCCGCCCCCGGCACCGGCACGACCTCCGCGTCGTAGTCGCCCGCCGCCCAGGCCCGGACCGCCTTCTGGTGGCTGGCCAGCGCGAACACGTCCTGCTGTTCGCGGGTGATGCCGTGCTTGTCGGCGATCAGCTCGGCGCCCTCGCCCAGCGGGACCGTCCACTCCGGCGCCATCCGCGGATTGACCATCCGCCAGCCCAGCGTCGAGGAGAACATCTCCTGGTGGCCCGCGGGGAAGGCCCGGTCCGGCTTGCGCAGTACGTACGGCGCCCGGCTCATCGACTCCACACCGCCGGCCACCGCGATCTCCGCGTCGCCGTGCGCGACGGCGCGGGCCGCCTGGATGACCGCCTCCAGCCCGGACCCGCACAGCCGGTTGACGGTCACCCCGGGGACACTGGCCGGCAGCCCGGACAGCAGCACGGCCATCCGCGCGACGTTGCGGTTGTCCTCGCCCGCGCCGTTGGCGTCGCCGAAGTAGACGTCGTCGATCCGCGCCGGATCGAGCTCCGGGGTGCGGTCCACCAGGGCGCGCACCACATGGGCGGCGAGGTCGTCGGGGCGCATCCCGGCCAGCGCGCCGCCGTATTTGCCGACCGGGGTCCGTACCGCGTCGACGATGTAGACGTCCCGCACGGCGTCCGGTGCGTGTGGCTCGGTCATCAGGCTGTGTCCTCGCTGTCTTCGCTGTCCTCGCGGTACCGGCTCGGCGGCCGGGCGGTACGAAGATCGCCACCCGCCGCCCCGAGTCTTTGCCCGGCACCGCCCGGTGTCAACGGGGCGGCCGGTCACCTTCACCGGACGCGCCGGACCGGCCGGTCTCCCCGGTTCCGCCCGACTCGCCGGGCGTCCCGGGCGTCCCGGTCGTATGGGACGTCTTGACCGTCCCGGACGTCTCGGCCGGGGTGACCCGGTCCGTCCCGGCCGCTTCCGCGGGGCCGGTGTCCGAGGCGCGGGTGTCCGTAGGGCCGGTGTCCGTGCCCCCGTCGGTCTCCGTGGGGCGCCGCCCGCCGGGCCGGGTGCCCGCCGGCCGGCCGCGGACCGCCCGCCACAGCGCGTACCCGCCCGCCGCGACGGCCGCGAACGGCAGTGCCCCGGCGAGCGCCACCAGCACCCAGCGCACCGCCGCGGTGAAGGCGTGCCAGGCGTCGGACAGCGCGTCCCCGAAGGAGGTGCCGTCGTCCGGCCGGGGATCGGTGGCGGCGCCGGGCTGCCGCAGCAGCAGCGTGACGGTGGCCGTCCCGGTGCGGTCCTTGAGGGACTTCAGCTGGGCCTCCAGGGACTCCAGGTCGGCCTCCCGGGTGCTCAGTTCGGACTCCAGGGCGGTGATGTCGCCGATCGAGGACGCCCGGTCCATCAGCGCCCGGATCCGCTCGACGCTCGCCCGCTGCGACTTCACCCGGCTGTCGACGTCCACCACCTGGTCGGTGACGTCCTTGGCGGAGACCTCGCGGGTGAGGACCTTGCCCAGCCCGGACAGCCGCGTCAGCAGCGCGTCGTAGTGCTCCGGCGGCACCCGCAGCACCAGCTTCGAGCGGTCCCGGCCGTCGGCGTCCCGGTCGGTGGTCTCGTCGGCCGCGTAGCCGCCCGCGTCCTCGACGGCGCCGCGCGCCCTGGTGAGCGCCGTGGCGACGTCCGCGGTCTGCACGGTCAGCGTCGCGGTCCGGATGATCTGCGCCTGCGCCGGCTTCACCGGCGTGTCCGCCGCGGTGCCCCCGCCGGTACGTCGGACGGTCCCGCCGGCCCGTGCGTCGGACTGCTGCCGGGCCGCCCCCGCCGCTCCCTTGCCGGGCCCCGCCGCGTCGATCGCCGCGCCGGGCCCGTTCGCCGCACCGCACCCGGCGGCCGCCAGCGACACGGCCAACACCGCCGCCGCCCCGGCAACCCGCCGTCCCCGTGATCCGCGCATGACAGACCGTTCCCCTTCCGCGTCGTCGGCCGCCGGGCCGCGCGGACTTGGGGCGGCCCGGTCAACTGGCCGGCTCGTGACGCCGGTTCGACGGGGAGCCCCGGCAGCGGGTTGCCGTTCCGGGATCTCGAAGAGGTCACGGTCCCGCTGCCCGGACCGGCTCCCGGGCGCCGGAACCGGCTCTGAGAGAGTGGAGGACATGAGCACAGCGCACAGCGGTACGGGCGGCGCGCCCGGTCATGTCGTGGTCGTCGGCGGCGGTGTCGCGGGGCTGGCCGCCGCGCACCGGCTGCTGGCGGGAGGGGCCCGGGTGACCCTCCTGGAGGCGTCGGAGCGCCTGGGAGGCAAGCTGCTGGCCGGTGACATCGCGGGCGTGCCGGTCGATCTCGGCGCCGAATCGATGCTGGCCCGGCGGCCGGAGGCGGTGGAGCTGGCGCGGGCCGTGGGCCTGGCCGACCGGCTCCAGCCGCCCGGCACCGCCACCGCCTCCCTGTGGACCCGCGGTGCGCTGCGCCCGATGCCCAAGGGGCACGTCATGGGCGTCCCCGGCGACCTCGGGCCGCTCGCCGCCTCCGGCGTCCTCTCCCCGGAGGGCCTGGCGCGCATCGAGGAGGACCGGACGCTGCCGACGACCGAGGCCGGCGCCGACATCGGGGTCGGCGCGTACGTCGCGGCCCGGCTCGGCCGGGAGGTCGTCGACCGGCTCGTCGAGCCGCTGCTCGGCGGGGTCTACGCGGGCGACGCCTACCGCATCTCGATGCGCGCCGCCGTCCCGCAGCTCTTCGAGGCGGCCCGGCGCGGCGGTTCGCTGATCGAGGGCGTCCGGGGCATCCAGGAGCGCGCCGCGGCCGCCGTGCCCGAGGGGCCGGCCGCGACCGGCCCGGTATCGGTCTTCATGGGCATCGCCGGCGGCATCGGGACGCTGCCGGGCGCGGTCGCCGACGCGGTGCGCCGCTCGGGCGGCGAGATCCTGCTGCGCACGCCGGTGCGCGAGCTGCGCTGGACCGCCGCGGACGGCTGGCGCATCCAGGCCGGCGACCGGGTGCTCGCCGCCGACGCGGTGGTCCTGGCCGCGCCCGCGCCGGCCGCCGAACGCCTGCTGCGTGCCGGCTCCCCGGCCGCCGCCGCCGAACTGGCCGCCGTCGAGTACGCCTCGATGGCGCTGGTCACCATGGCCTTCCGGCGCGCCGACCTGACGGCCGTTCCGCACGGCAGCGGCTTCCTCGTCCCGCCGGTCGACGGCCACCGGATCAAGGCGTCGACCTTCGCCAGCCACAAGTGGAACTGGATCGCCGAGGCCGACCCGGACCTCTTCGTGCTGCGCACCTCCCTCGGCCGGTACGGCGACGAGGCCGACCTGGAGCGCGACGACGCCGAACTGGTCGCCCTCTCCCTCGCCGACCTCGGCGAGGCGGTCGGCCTGACCGCCCGGCCGGTGGCCACCACCGTCACCCGCTGGGACGGCGGGCTGCCGCAGTACGCCGTCGGCCATGTGGACCGGGTGGCGCGGATCCGGGCCGCGGTCGCCGGACTGCCGGGCCCGCTGCGGGTCTGCGGCGCGCTCTACGACGGCGTCGGCATCCCGGCGTGCATCGCCTCCGCGCACCGGGCCGCCGACGAGGTCCTCGGGACCCTGACGGCGCTCGCCGGCGGCGGCGAGTGAGAATGGACGACATGACAGACGCTTCCACCCCCGCCTCCGACAAGATCCCCAACGCCGGCAAGAAGGCCAAGGACCTCAACGAGGTCATCCGCTACACCCTCTGGTCGGTCTTCAAGCTGCGCGACGTCCTCCCCGAGGACCGGTCCGGCTACGCCGCCGAGGTCGAGGAGCTGTTCGCCCAGCTCGCCGCCAAGGACGTGGTGGTCCGCGGCACCTACGACCTCTCCGGGCTGCGCGCCGACGCCGACGTGATGATCTGGTGGCACTCGGAGAACTCCGACGACCTCCAGGAGGCGTACAACCGCTTCCGCCGCACCCGTCTGGGCCGCGCGCTGGAGCCGGTCTGGTCGAACATGGCGCTGCACCGTCCCGCCGAGTTCAACAAGTCGCACATCCCGGCCTTCCTGGCCGACGAGCACGCCCGCGACTACGTGAGCGTCTACCCGTTCGTGCGCTCCTACGACTGGTACCTCCTCCCCGACGAGGACCGCCGCCGGATGCTCGCCGACCACGGCAAGATGGCCCGCGGCTTCCCCGACGTCCGCGCCAACACCGTCGCCTCCTTCTCGCTCGGCGACTACGAGTGGATCCTCGCCTTCGAGGCCGACGAGCTCCACCGCATCGTCGACCTGATGCGTCACCTGCGCGGCTCCGAGGCGCGCCGGCACGTCCGCGAGGAGATCCCGTTCTACACCGGCCGCCGCAAGCCGGTCGCCGAGCTGGTCGCCGGCCTGGCCTGACCGGTCGGACACCCCGGAACACGGAGGTCGGGGCCGCCCCCGAAGGGACGGCCCCGACCTCCACGCTCCGGGGCGGCTACCGTCCCTTCACCTGCTGCACCAGCGTCGGCCGGGCCCGCTGGAGCGGCTGCCCCGGCACCGGCTCGGCGCGCGGTCCGCAGTACGACCGGTGCCCGGGGACCTGCCCGCGCAGCAGGTACGTCTCGACGTAGGCGTTCACACAGAGGTTCTCGCCGTACGCGATGCCGTGGGTGCCCGCGGCCCGCTCGGTCACCAGGGACGAGCCGGGCAGCCGCCGCTGCAGCTCCAACGCGCCCGGGTAGGGGGTGGCCGCGTCCCGTTCGGCGGCCAGCAGCAGCACCGGCGGCAGCGCGCCGGGCTCGGTGCGGATGTCCAGCGGGCGGCCCCGCCCGTACAGCGCGTCGTCCAGGTCGGTGTCGGCGGCCTGCTGGGAGGCGTGGGCCAGGGCGTCCCCGGCCGACGCGCCCTTGACGGCCCGCTGGGTGGTGGTGCGGATCGCCTCCTCGACGCCGGCCTGCGCCGACTGCCGGCGCTCCGGCCAGAAGGCGCACGGCAGGTTCATCCAGGCGTTGTCCCAGGTCTCGAACGGCGCGGTGCGGGCGAGGGCGGTGTTGTCCCGGTCCCAGACGTGCCAGTTGCGCGGCCAGGCCGAGTCGTTGCACTCGACGGCGGTGTAGACGGCGTTGGCGTTCTCCTCGCCCTGGCCGTCCCCGGAGGGCAGTGCCTGGGCGATCAACAGCTGGGCGTCGCCGCGCAGGTACTTCGACAGCGCCTCGGCGCGCATCGGCCAGAACGCGTCGTTGTAGCCGGTCTTGAGGTACGCCGCCTGGAGCTGCCCGGGGCCGATCTTCCCGTTGACCGGCGCGTGCCGCAGCCGCTGGATGACGGTGTCGTAGGAGTGCTGCACCGCCTGCTTGTCGGATCCCAGGTGGTAGGTGGCGTCGTGCTTGGCGACCCAGCGCAGCCAGTCGCCCCAGCGGCGCTCGAAGGCGACGCTCTGGTCGAGGTTGTTCTGGTACCAGATCTGCCGGGGATCGGGGTTGACCACGCTGTCGAAGACCATCCGGCGGACATGGCCGGGGAACAGCGTCGCGTAGACCGCCCCGAAGTACGTCCCGTAGGACGCGCCCATGAACGTCAGCTTCTTCTCGCCGAGCGCCGCCCGCAGCATGTCCAGGTCCCGGGCGTTGTTGACCGAGTTGTAGAACGGCAGGTCGGCGCCGGCCCGTTGGGCGCAGCCGTGGGCGTACGCCTTCGCCTCCGCCACCTTCTTCTGCTTGAAGGACTCGCTGGGGTACCGCGGGCTGTCCGTGGGCGCCTTGGTGAAGTCCTTGGGGTCCTGGCAGGACAGCGGGGCGCTGCGCCCCACCCCGCGCGGCGCATAGCCGACGAAGTCGTAGGCGCGGGCGGTCCGGCGCCAGGTCGGCAGCGCGCCGTAGAGGGGGAACTGCATGCTGGACGCGCCGGGGCCGCCGGGGTTGAAGACCAGGGCGCCCTGCCGTTCCGCGGACGAGGTGGCCCGGGTCCGGCTGACGGTCAGCTTGATCTGCTTGCCGTGCGGCCGGGCGTAGTCGAGCGGGACGGTGAGCGTGCCGCACTCGACGGAGGCCGGCAGGTGCTCCACGCCCGCGCACCGGCCGAAGGCGAGGGGGTGAACGGGGGCGGGCGGCGCCGCCGGGTCGGGGGCGGCGCCGCCGGCTGGTGCGGAGGCGAGGCCGGTCAGGACCAGCGACCCGAGGGCGCCGTACAACGCAAGTGCTCTCACGAGCCGTCCCTTCGTATGGTGCGCGGTGCGGGGCTCCGTGGAGGGGCTCGCTGCACGGGGTCGCACGGTGGGCATACAAAAGGGATAGTTGGGCCAACCGAGGGCGAAGTAAAGCACCGTACGACGGTGTCGGACGCTATGCCCCGGAAGAGTGGAGCGCCGCGCGCAAACCGGGATCGACGAGCACGGCGGGTCCGTGCAGGGCGAGTCCCGTCAGGCCGGCCGGTGCCGGCGCCGGGCGTCTGTCCCGCACGCCGGGGTGCTCCTGCCGCAGCCGTGCCGCGCCGGCCTCGGTGGCCCAGCCGGTGGACGGGCGGGACTCCGCGCGGGCGATGGCCCAGGTGCCGAGGGTGAGGATCAGCGGGAGCGCGAACCACGCCAGCACCAGCCGGTCGGGCTCGCCGGACGGGGCCGTCCAGTAGGTCGCGCCGGCGGCCGACAGCACCACGAGCGCGGCGCCGCGGACCTGGCGGACCGCGGTGCGGATCGCGGCGGGCGCCGCGAGACCGGCGTCGACCAGCCGGTCGGCCAGCCCCCGGACCGCGTCGGTGCCGGACAGGGCGGTCCGGACGTCGGGTATGCGGCACTGTCCCTCGGGGCCGATGGCGGTGAGCGCGGCCCGCTCGACGGGGTCCTGGCCGACCGGGTCGACGACCGTGGCCCAGCCGGTGTGGGCGAGGTGCAGCCGCCGCTGTTGGGCCATGAGGACGAGCACCACGTCGGCGAGTCGGTGCGGGCCGCCGGAGAGGTAGGCCGTCTCGTACAGGGTCAGCCCGGCGTGGGCGTCGTCGGAGTCCGGCGGGGTGTCCTGGGTGCGCTGCCGGGCCTGGCCGGTGACGACCGCCGTGCGGCAGACCCGGACACAGGAGACGACCGCCGCCACCCAGGCGAGCAGGAGGAAGAGGAGCCACATAGCGGACGTTCTACGGGACGGCGGGCGCGGCCGCCATGACGCTTCTCACCCTGTGGATATTTCGCCCCGGCCGGCCGGGGCGCCGAACTCGCCGCCCTGACCAGCCGCTTAGCGCGGACACCTGACCTGACGGTTCGTCAGTCACTGCTGCCGCAGCCCCCGCCGCCGCACCCGGAGCCCCCACAGCCCGAACTCCCGCCGCACGACGACCCGCCGCCGCACGAGGACGCCCCGCATCCGGAGTCCCCACCGCCGTCCGAGGAGCCGCACCACGTCGAGCCCGCGTCCCCGCCGCACCCGCCGGAGCCCGCCGACGACCCGCCGGACGGTGTCGAGGCCGCCACCGCCCCCTGGGCCTGCACGAAGTGGTCCCGCAACAACGGGTCCGTGAGCACCGCGGCACCGCCCAGCGCCACCGCCAGCCCGGCGACCCGCCTGGCCGCCTCCAGGCCCCGGAGGTCGTCGGGACGGGTGCCCCGGGGCCGGGCCGCGGCCAGGGCGGACCGGCCCGCCCGGGTGATCCGGCGGGTGAACAACCGCCGGCACGGCAGCCCGACCAGCAGGCCCACGGTCACCGCCGGGACGACCCGGACGGCCACCGGCGGCGCCCACGGACCACCGCCGTCGCGGACGGCGAGGAAGGACAGCACCAGTGCGACGGCGAAGAGCACGACACTCGCCTTCACCTGGAGCCCGGCCAGCAGCCGCCAGCCCCGGCCGGCGCGCGGCGGGCGCAGCAGCCCCCGGGCCGCCAGCCGGTCGCCGACCTCCTGCACCGCCGCACTGCGCATCACCCGCCCGCGGACGGCGGCCAGCGCCCCGCCCGGGGTGGCGGCGACCGCGTCCAGCACGGCCGTCTCCACCGGGTCGTGCGCGGTGGCGCGCCGCACCGTCACCGCGCCCGGACCGCCGATCGTCAGCCGCCTGTCCTTGTGCATCACCCAGAGCGCGGTGTCCGCCACCCGGCCCGGCCCGCCGGCCAGGAACGCCAACTCCCGGACGTCACGGGCCGGTCCGGCCGCCCGCCCGACCGCCGGCGTCCGCAGCCGCACCACCAGGGCCCCGACGAGCAGCGCCAGCGACGACAGGCCGAGGCCCAGATACACCCCTTGCGTGAACGACACGGCGCACCTCACTTCCGGCGCAGCGCGCGCTGCAGGGTCCCTGCCCGCCGGGCGGCGGCCCGCGCGAGCTGCGCCGCGCGGCGCCCGGACGGCGGCCGCGGCCCGGCCCGGTCGCGCCACCAGCGCGTCAGCCGCCGCCGTGCCACCGGGTCCGCGGGGCGGTCCTGCGCCAGCAGGAACGCCGCGAAGTCCAGGGCGTCCTGGCGGTAGCCGCCGGCCATGGGGCGGCGCCGGGCGTAGCCGAGGAAGGCCGACCGGTAGCCGTCGCCGAGGATCTCCGTCAGCTCCGGTGCCACCTTGGCGACCACCGCGGCCCGCTTGGCTGCCAGGGCCCGGCTCTGCACCCGCAGCCGGGCCGGGTCGAAGCCCTCCGGGGCGGGCGTCCCGGCCACCAGCGCGGACAGCAGCGCGGCCTGCGCCAGCGCCAACCGCTCACGGGCCGGACCGGTGTCCGCCACCGCCTCAAGCCGCCCGGACACGGCGCGCCTCCTCCACCACGGCGCGGATCGCGTCGAGTTCACCGGCCAGCTCGCCGCCCTCGGGGAAGTCGTCGTCGCGCTCCAGCAGCACGCCGGGCGGATCGGTCCGGGCGCACAGCTCCGCGAGGACGTCCAGGACCGGCCGGGTCACCGGGTGGGCGTGACTGTCGTGCCACACCCCGTCCCGCTCGACACCGCCCGCCACATGGACGTAGGCGAGCGCCTCGACCGGCAGCTCGTCGAGGGCCGCGGTCGGGTCCTCGCCGCGGTTGACGTGGTTGGTATGGAGGTTGGCGACGTCGATCAGCAGCCCGACCCCGGTGCGCTCGACCAGCTCGGACAGGAACTGCCCCTCGGTCAGCTCCTCGCCGGGCCAGGCGAACAGCGCGGCGATGTTCTCCAGGGCCAGTGGCACCGGCAGCGCGTCCTGGGCGATCCGGACGTTCTCGCACAGCACGTCCAGCGCGTCCCGGGTGCGCGGCGTCGGCAGCAGGTGCCCGGCCTCCAGCACCGGTGACGCGGTCAGCGGGCCGCCGGCGCGGACGAACGCGATGTGCTCGGTGACCAGCGGGGCCTCCAGCGCGGTGGCCCGCTCGGCGAGGGCCGCCAGCCGCCCGGCGTCCGGCCGGTCCGCGCCGCCGAGCCCGAGCGAGACCCCGTGCGGGATCACCGTCGTGCCGCGTTCCCGCAACTCCCGCAGGGCGTCCGGGAGATGGCCGGGGCAGACGTTCTCGGCCACCACCTCCACCCAGTCCACCCCGGGCAGCGCGGCGATCTCCGCGGCGATCTCCGGCCGCCAGCCGATGCCCGTCCCCAAACGACGCATGGTTCCCCCTTTGTGCTCCCCACGGTCGGGGTAGTCCTGACCCGGCGCGGGCGGGGCGAATCCCGCATCCGCGCGGTTCAGAGGTTGATTTGAGCTTCTCTCACCATTGGCCGGCCCGGATCGTGCCGTGCGCCGGCCGTTGCGTCCCGCCGCGGCTCAGCGGGCGACCTCCCACCCCACCGCCGTGCCCAGCGCCACCAGCACCCCGCCGGTGGCCTGGTCCAGCCGCCGCCGCACCCGCGGACGCTGCAGCACCGCCCGCGCCCGGTGCACCGCCAGGGCCACCCCGCCCAGCCACAGCACACCCAGCACCGCGTGCACGGCCACCAGCAGCAGCGTCGTGCCGACCACCGGCGCGCCGTGCGGGATGAACTGCGGCAGCAGGGAGAGGTAGACCACCCCCACCTTGGGGTTGAGGACGTTGGTCAGCAGCCCACCGCGGAACGCCCGCCAGGGGCTGCCCGGTACGGCCGGAGCGGTCTCCTCCGCCGGCCCGTCCTCCGCCGCGTCCGCGCCGCGCCGACGCCGGGCGCCGCGCAGCGCCTGCACCCCGAGCCACACCAGATAGACGGCGCCGGTCACCCGCAGCGCGTCGTACGCGGTCTGCGAGGCGGCCAGCATCGCGGTCAGTCCCACCGCCCCGGCCAGTCCCCACACGAAGCAGCCGGCGGCTATGCCCAGCGCACTGCACAGCGCGGCGCGCCGCCCCGAGCCGAGCGCGGTCCGCAGCACCACCGCGAAGTCCGGGCCGGGGGAGACGGTGAGCAGTGCGGCCACCACGGTGAAGCCGATGAGCGAGGTCAGCATGGGTGACACGGTATGTCCCGCCGCGGGCCGGGCCGCCGGCGGGGACGGGGGGAGCGGTCCACCGGGGCCCGCCGCCGGCGGCCCGGTCGTCGCCCCGCTTACGACGTCACGCTCCGGGGGCCAGCAGGCCGTCCAGTTCGGCCGCGAAGAACAGGGCGGGGTCCAGGCCCATGCCGCTGAAATGGCCGGCGAGCTCCAGGGACAGGACGCCGTGCAACCGGGACCAGAAGGTCAGGGCCTTGTGGAGAGCCGCCGGTGGGGCGGGGTGGTCGCGGGCCCATTCCCGGTGCGCTTCCAGGTGGGCGCCGAACGGTGTCGTCGGTTCGTCCGCCGCGAGGGCTGTGCAGGCGTCGAGCAGGACGGTCATGATCTGGTCCGCGATGCCGGTGATGTCCGCGGGGGCGTGGTAGCCGGGCACGGGGGTGCCGTAGACGAGGAAGTACCGCTGAGGATCCGCCAAGGCCCAGCCGCGCAGGGCGTGCGCCAGCACGGCCAGGTCGGCACCGCCGACCGAGGTGGTGCGGAGGGCCTCGGCGAGGCTCTGGTAGGCGTCCTTGACGAGTGCGGTGATCAGCTCGTCGCGGCTGGCGAAGTAGCGGTAGAGCGCGGGTCCGCTCATGCCCATCTGTTTGGCGACCGCGTTGAGGGAGAGCGCGGACACCCCCGCTGTGGCGATCTGCTCCCAGGCGCGTTCCTTGATCTCCGCGCGCACCTGGGCGCGGTAGCGCTCCCGAGGGGTCTTCGGGTCCGTCCCGTCCATGACCTGCCGCCTTCCCCGCCCGCTCGCCTATGCCCTCAAGATTTCGTTAGAACCTATCACGCGATCTCTTGACCGCCCGCCCTCCCGATAGTTATAACTTCTAACGAACGGCTAAGAGTCTAACGGTCGTGTGAGGGGGCGGCGTGCACCGCTGCGGGCTCAACAGGCACCGCCCTCACGGAATCCGACCGGGCGCCTCGGCAACCGATGAGACCCCAACAGCAGGCAAGAGCCCAACAACCGACAAGGGGAACCCCATGTCCGGCATCGCCAGCCCCAGCCCCGGCGCAAGCGCTGGTACCCGCACCCGTACCCACGCCCGCACTCGCCCCCGCGCCGTCCTGTTCGCCGTGCCGCTCGTCATCGGCCTCCTCGGCGCCGCCGCCCCGCCCGCCGGGGCCACCCCGCACCGTGCCGGCCCCTCCCTCACCTGCCGCGGGGGCGGCGTCGACCCCCACGCGCAGGTCCGCTACCGGACCGAGGCCGTGATCCACGCGCCGTTGCGCACCATCTGGAAGCTGCAGACCGACGTGGTGCGCTGGCCGTCCTGGCAGGCCGGCGTCAGCACCATGGAACGCCTCGACCACGGCCCCTTCCGGAAGGGGTCGGCGTTCCGCTGGACGACCCCGGTACCGCCCAACCCCACGACTCCCGCCACCGAGTTGGAGATCACCTCGACCGTCCGACAGCTCAAGCGCAACTCCTGCATCCGCTGGACCGGCCCCGCGGTCGGCGCGGGACTGCGCATCGACGGCGTCCACGTATGGAACTTCACCGAGGTCGAGGGAGGGGTCCGGGTGAGCACCGAGGAGACCCACACCGGCGCCCAGGTCGACGCGAACGTTCCCGCCGCGACCGCGATCCTCCGCCAGGGCCTCGAAGCATGGTTGCGCGAGCTGAAGACCACCGCCGAAGCGACTGCCATCGAGCAGCGGCACTGAACCCCGACGCGCCGATTCCGTACCGGGCACTGAACTCGCCGTCGGGATTGGTCGATTCGCGGCCGGTGGCGCTGATGCGCAGGGTGGTGCCGGGGTGCCGGGGTGCCGGGGTGCCGGGGTGCCGGGGTGCCGGGGTGCCGGGGTGCCGGCGAGTGCCGACTCGGTGCTGTGCTCGTGGGAAGGCAGGGTGGGACACGGCCGCGCGAGCCCACTTCTCGGTCACGCTTGGTCACACGTGAAGAAGCCGCGCGGCGTTCGTCACGTCACGGCGTCACCCGCGTTCGGCACCCTCGGCGGCGCTACCGCCGGCGCAGCCGCCCCGCCCGGCCATGACCCGTCGGACAGACCCTAGGGCCGCCGTGTGCGGGGGAGGGGGCAGAATCGACTGCCCCCTTCGGTCACCACGGTTTTCCCGGGTGCGATCTCGGTGAACCCGGCGTCCCGCACCACGGGCAGTCCGCTGGTCGTCAGTGCCGGCCAGGCCGCGGGCGTCGCGGTGCGCACGGCCAGCGGGAACCCTGCCGCGCGCCAGGCTTCCCGCTCCGCCGTGGACAGCTCCCACCAGGCCAGTTGTGCGCCGTGCCCGGCCTGTGCCATCGCCTTGCCCGCCGACATCTTCAGCCCGGGATTGAGCCACAGCACCGGCGCGCCGTCCGCGGGCTCCGCGGGGGCCTGCGGTTCGTCCAGCTCGGTGCCGGAGACCTGGAGCCGGGCGAGGTCCTTCGGCCAGCCGTCCAGCGGCACCGGCGGGAAGACCCGCACCTCGGCCTCGCGGCCGGTGACCGTGATGCCGGGCAGGGCCTCGGCCCGTCGCCACTCCGCTCCGCGTGCCCGCCGGACCACCTTCCGTATCCGGGAGTCCTGCCAGTCGTGCACCGCCCGGGCCCACTCGCCCGCGTCGGTGGCCCGCTCGTCGGAGAGCAGCACCAGCACCGCCCGCGCCGCGGTCTCCAGCGCGTCCGTGCGCCCGGGGGGTGCGGCCCGCTCCACGCGCACCACCAGTGGCAGGACGTACTCCGGCGCCGGCTCCGTGGGGGCCTGCGCCCGCTGGTCGTCGATCCGGGTGGGTGCGCTGTGCTCGCCGGACGGGCCGGCGGTCTCGGTACTGGTCACCCGATCAGTCTGCCAGCCGCCACCGACAGTCCCCCTCGCGACCGCCGACAGTCCCCCTCGCGACCGCCGACAGTCCCCCTCGCGACCGCCGACGGTCGCCGAACCCGCGCCCGACGACGCGGTGTTGCCCGCGCCCGGCTACCGTCGGCGGCTACAGGGGAACAGGGGAACGGGGGAGGTGCGGCCGATGCCGCGGCAGGAAGCGCAGCGGATGCGGCTGGACGGGGTCGGGCGGCGCTACGGCCTGCGTGGGCCCTGGGTGCTGCGCGAGGTGCGGCTCGATGTGCCGGCGGGCGCGCTGTTGCGCATCGAGGGGACCAACGGCAGCGGCAAGTCCACGCTGCTGCGGCTGCTCGCCGGCATCGACCGGCCCACCACGGGTCGGATCACCGGGCGCCCGCGCACCGCCTACGTGCCCGAGCGGTTCCCGGCCGCCCTGCCGTTCACCGCCGCCGGTTACCTCGCCCACCTCGGCCGCGTCCACGGCCTGCGGACACCGGAGGCGGCGGACCGTGCCGCCGAGTGGCTGGCGCGCTTCGGCGCCGCCGGGCACGCCCGGACCCCGCTGGCCGAGCTGTCCAAGGGGACGAGTCAGAAGGTCGCGGTCGCCCAGGCACTGCTCGCCGAGCCCGAACTCCTCGTCCTGGACGAGGCGTGGACCGGGCTGGACCCGGCCGCCCGCGACACCCTCGACCGCGCGGTCGCCGAACGGGTCGCCGCCGGCGGCACCGTGGTCTTCGTCGACCACGACCCACGCCGACTGGCCGGGGCCGCGAGCGCCCGCTACCGCGTCGCCGACGGCCGGCTGCTGCCCCGGGAGCCCGGTACCGCCGCCGAGCCGGCCGACGGGGTCGACGCCGGTGCCGGCCCGCGGACCGTCGTCGAGGCGGAGGGTCCGCCGGGCAGCCCGCCGCCGCCCGGCCTGCCGGGCGCGCCGGACCTCGCCCCCGGTCCCGGCAACAGCCTGCGGCTCACCGTCGCCACCGTTCACTCCGACGCCCTGCTGCGCACCCTGCTCACCGCGCGCCCGCCCTGGCACATCCGGGCGGTCGCCGCCGAGCCGCCCGGCCCCGGAACCACCGGAACCCCTGCTCCCGGAGAGGCCCCCCGGTCATGACCGCCTCCCTGCCCGCGCTGGTCCGCTATCAGGCGGTGCTGCTCGTCGGTTCCTACCGCTGGCTGCCGCCGCTCCTCGCCTACGCGGCGTTCCTCGCGATCGGCGTCCAGACCGGCGGCCCGATCCTGGACGCGTACGGCTACGCCGCCGGCGGGCTGCTGCCGGTCTCCGTCTGGCTGGCCCGGATCTGTGCCACCAACGAGCCGCCGGCCGCCCGCAGTTGTGTGGCGGCCGCCGCCGGACCCGGCCGGGCGCACCTCGCCGCGCTGCTGGCCGCGGTCGGCGCGGCGCTGGTCCTCGCACTCGCCGGGACGGCCTTCGTCGCGCTGCTCTCCGACCCGCACTCGACCGGCCATCGGGTCGCGGTCCCGGTGCTGCCCGCGACCGGCGCCGGGCTGCTCACCGCGTCGGTCTGCCTCGTGCTGGGCATCGGGATCGGCGCGCTGTGCTCCCCGCCGGTGCTGCGCCGCCCCGGCTGGGGCGTCCCGGTCGGGCTGATCGCCGCGCTGCTGGTCCTCGTCCTGGGCGCGTCGCCCGCCAACGCCGCGCTGCGCGGCATGATCACCGGCTCCGAGCGGGGCACCGTCGCCGTGCCCTGGCCGTCGCTCGCCGTCGCGGTGCCGCTGGCGTCCGCCGCCACGGCCCTGGCCTGCGCCCTCAGCGGGCGCCGCGGCTGAGGGCTCCGGGTCCGCGGCGTACGCTCGCCCCATGCCCCGCACCGATCCGCACCCCACGCCCGATCCGGACGACCCGGGCCCGGAGGCCCCCGGCGCCGACGCGGGCCCGCCGCGCGCCGACTGCGTCGAGTGCGGCCGTCCGACCGCATACCCGGCGTTCCGGCCGGGCATCGTCCGCTGCCCGGTCTGCGAGTGGCAGGAGGCCCAGCGCTCGGCCTGCTCGGGCTGACCGGCTCGCCGGACGGCCGGTCGCCGGCTACGCCACCAGCGTCTTGGCGTCCCGGGCCAGCGCGGTCAGCCGGGAGATGGCGCGGAAGTACTTCTTCCGGTAGCCGCCGCGCAGCATCTCGTCGCTGAACAGTTCGTCGAAGGGCTTGCCGGAGGCCAGCACCGGCACCTCCCGGTCGTAGAGCCGGTCGGCGAGCACCACCAGGCGCAGCGCGGTGGACTGGTCCGGAACCGCCTGCACGTCGGTGAGGCAGACCGCCGTTATGCCGTCGCACATCGCGCCGTACCGGCTGGGGTGCACCGTCGAGAGGTGGTGCAGGAGGGCCGGGAAGTCGTCGAGCGAGGCGCCCGGGGTGTGGTGCGCCGCGCGGGTCACCGTCTCGTCGTCGTACGGGGCGGGCGCCTCGGGCAGGCCGCGGTGCCGGTAGTCCTCGCCGTCGATGCGCAGGGCGCGGAAGTGGGCGCTCAGGCCCTGGATCTCGCGCAGGAAGTCGGCGGCGGCGAACCGGCCCTCGCCGAGCTTGCCGGGCAGCGTGTTGGAGGTGGCGGCCAGCGCCACACCGGCCTCCACCAGCTTGCCCAGCAGGGTGGAGACCAGCACCGTGTCGCCGGGGTCGTCCAGCTCGAACTCGTCGATGCACAGCAGCCGGTGGGAGCCGAGCGTGCGCACCGTCTGCTGGAAACCGAGGGCGCCGACCAGGTTGGTCAGCTCGACGAAGGTCCCGAACGCCTTGAGCTCGGGGGCGGCGGGGGTCGCGTGCCAGAGGGAGGCGAGCAGGTGGGTCTTGCCGACGCCGTAGCCGCCGTCCAGATAGACCCCGCGCGGACCCTTGGGCGCGACGGTCTTCTTCGGTCCCCGGGAGAACCAGCGCCGCTTCCCGCCGGTGTCCGCGTCCGCGCCGTCGATGCCCGCGGCGAACGTCCGCAGGACCTGCACGGCCTCGGCCTGGCTGGGCTGCCGCGGGTCCGGCAGGTAGGTGTCGAAGCGGGCGCCCTGGAAGCGCGGCGGCGGCACCATCTCGGCGACCAGGCGCTCGGCCGGGACGTGCGGCGCGCGGGAGCTGAGCGCGGTGGGCGCCGGGGCGCGGTCCCCGTCGGCCGGGGGCGCGGCTATCGGAGAGGGGGCGGGGGAGGGCGAGCAGTGGGAAGGTGACACAGCCGTCCAGCCTAGTCGCTGCGCGGCATCACCCGACCGGGTGAGCGAGGCATGTCACACTGCGCCCATGCGACGCCTGTTCCCCTTCCCCACCCCGACCACCCCCGCCCCGGAGGCCGACCGGACCGCCGGTCCCGATGCGACCACCGACCGCGAGTGGACGCTGGACGAGCTGGCCACGGCCTATGCGTACCCGGCGGCGGACGACCCGGTGCGGGCCGGCCGCCCCGGCTGGCTGCGCGCCAACATGGTGTCCTCCCTGGACGGCGCGGCGCACCACGAGGGGCGTTCGCAGCCGCTCTCCGGGGATGCCGACATGCGGATCTTCGGAGTGCTGCGGGCGCTCTCGGACGCGGTGGTGGTGGGCGCCGAGACGGTCCGGCGGGAGGGCTACCGGCCGGCCCGCGCCCGGGCCGCGTTCGCCGACCGGCGGGCCGCCGCCGGACAGGGCCCGGCCCCCGCCATCGCGGTGGTGACCGCGGGCCTGGAGCTGGACTTCGCCCTGCCGCTGTTCACCGAGCCGTTGGTGCCCACCCTGGTGCTGACCGGTGCCGATGCCCCCGAGGACCGGGTGCGCGCGGCCCGGGCGGCGGGCGTCGAGGTGCTCTTCGCCGGCGAGGGGCTGGGCGTCGACCCGGCCCGGGTGGCGGAGGTGCTGGCCGAACGGGGGCACACCCGGCTGCTCACCGAGGGCGGGCCGCGCCTGCTGGGGCAGTTCGCGGCGGCCGGGGCGCTGGACGAGATGTGTCTGTCGCTGGCCCCGGTGGTGGCGGTGGGCGATGCGCAGCGGATCATGGACGGGCCCGCGGTCGCGGTTCCCACGCGGTTCGCGCTGGCGTCCGTGCTGGAGGACTCCGGATTCCTGTTCACCCGTTACCGCCGGTTCTGACAGCGCCGCAGGTTCTCAATTGAGCGGAATTATCTGTTCCGCTTAGCTTGTGTTGGGCACACTAAAAGCCGACAGGTCCCGTGTGGCGACGGGGCAGGATGGTTTCTGTGGGCACCGCGGCGAGTGGTGCCGAAGCGAAGAAGGGCGTCCGTCGTGTTCACGAGCGTATTGATGATCGAGAAGCCCCTGACGCCCGCCGATGTGGAGTTCGTCACCACCCTGCACGGCGATGACCCGGTCTCCTTCGTCGTCCTCATGCAGCCGCGCGGCAAACAGGACGTCCTGTTGCGGGCCATCGACGACGTGGCGCTCGGGGAGTTCGAGGACGCCGTGCGGGAGGGCGACGAGCCCGGCGGGGCGAACGCCGTGCTCCCCGCCGAACAGGGCCTGTCGCACACCTTGGAGGCGCTGCGCGCTGCGGGCTCCGAGGCGGTCGGCCAGGTGGTCGAGGACCATCCGCTGGACCTGCTGAAGTCGGTGGTCGACGAGACCGGAGCCGACGAGGTGATCGTGCTGACCACCCCGCACTTCGTCGAGGAGTTCTTCCACCGGGACTGGGCCTCCCGGGCTCGCCACAAGGTCGGCGTCCCCGTCCTCAAGCTGTTCTCGCACGCCGCCGACGACCAGCCGCACGCGCCCGGCGCCTGACCCGCTCCGGTACGGCCCGCGCCGGCCGGATCGCGTCAATCCCGCACCGACCCGCCACCCGAACGGGGCAGCTGCAGCGCACTGCTGTCCCGATTCGGTGCGTTCCTGGTCAGGAAGCGGCCCACCGCGGGCCGCAGCCGGCACCGCCGAGGACCGGCGCATCGAGGAAAGGGGACGTCATGGCGGAGCAGCGGGAACCGGACGCGCAGCGCAAGCGCGGTCGTCGCGAGGGCCGGGCCCGGGACGACGAGCGCGCCCCGGAGCGGTCGGGGCAGGCCGCCCCGGAGGCCGAGGAGTCCACGCCCGAGAGCGGAGCCGGCAAGAGGCGGGTGACCGACGAGCACGGCCTGTTCCCCACCTTCTCGCACCGTGACGACTAGCCCCCGCGTGTACGGGACGGGCCGGTGCCCCCGCCCGTCCCGTACACACTCACACCCCGGCGCCCGCCCCTGAGGTCAGCCGGCCGTCCAGCACCTCCGCCACCGCGTCCACCGCGTCCAGGTGGGAGCGGTCGTGCGTGACCAGCACCGTCGCGGTGCCGCGGGCGTGGGTGAGCTCGGTCAGCAGGCCGAGGACCGCCGCGCCCCGCTCGTGGTCCAGTGCGCTGGTCGGCTCGTCGACCAGCAGCACCGAGGGCTCGTTCATCAGCGCCCGGGCGATGTTGACCCGCTGCCGCTGGCCGCCCGACAACTGGTGCGGACGCCGGTCCGCCTGGTCCGCCAGGCCCACCGCCGCCAGCAGCTCCCGCGCCCGGGACCGCGCCGTACGGGGCGAGCGGCCGTCCAGATGGGCCATCACCTGGAGCTGCTCGGCCGCCGTCAGCGCCGGCAGCAGGTTCGGCTGCTGGAAGACCGTCCCGATGGTGGTGCGGCGCAGCGTCGTCAGCTCCGCGCGGCTCAGGCCCGCGGTGTCCCGGCCGGCGATCACCACCCGCCCGCGGTCCGGCCGGATCAGCGTCGCGGCCACTGCCAGCAGGCTGGACTTGCCGGACCCGGACGGCCCGACCACCGCCGTCAGGCAGCCAGCCGGCACGGTCAGCGACACCGCGTCCAGCGCGGTCAGCCGCGTGTCGCCGTCGGGGTAGGTGAGGGTGACATCGGACAGTTCGAGGCTCATCGGGCACTTCCCAGGGCGGTCAGCGGATCGACGGACGTGATGCGGCGGATGGACAGCGCGGCGCCCACGGCACCCAGCGCGATCATGATCAGGGCGGGGACCAGCACGGTGGACGGGTCGAGCACGAACGGCACGGTGCCGCCCACCGCGGCGCCCACCCCGGCCGCCATCGCGGTCCCCAGGGCCGTGCCGACGACCAGCAGGACGACGGCCTGGCCGAGGGCGTCCCGCAGCAGGTAGCGGGTCGAGGCGCCGAGCGCCTTGAGCACCGCGACGTCGCCGCTGCGCTGGATCGTCCAGACCGTGAAGAACGCCCCGATGACCAGCGCGGATATCGCGAACAGGAAGCCGCGCATCAACTGCAGCGAGCCGTTCTCGGCGCTGTACGAACCGATCGCGGTCAGGGCGTCCTGGGCGGCCACCGTCCTGGTGTCCAGCCGGCGGTCGGCGGCGGCCAGGCCGTCCGTCCCGGTGGTGGACAGGGCGAGCACGGTCGCGCCTCCGGAGTCCGCACCGCCGGGGCTCCCGGACAGCCGGTGCCAGTCGCCCAGCGAGGCCCACACCACCGGCGTGTGGCTGTACATCGCCGCGCCCGACACCGCCGCCACCGCGAGCTTCCGGCCGCCCAGCGAGACCCGGTCGCCGGCCCGTACACCGAGCGTCGAGGCGGCCTTCTCGGACAACACCACCGTGCCGTCCCCGGCCGGCCCCGCGGACGGCGCCAGGTGCGACCCGGGCCGCACCCCGAACACCGACACCGCCGCCGACTTCCCGCCGGCCCCCTCGGCCTTCGTGGTGGCGATCCCCAGCGGTTCCGCGCTCCGTACACCGGGCACCCGAGCCCACTCCCGTACCGTCCGCTCCGGCAGCCGGGAATCGGTGAACGACGGCTTGCCGTCCCCGGCGGGAGCGGAGAAGACCAGGTGGTCGGCGGGGAGCGCGGTGATCGCCGAGGTGTTCTCCCGGCCCAGCCCCGCCGTCAGGCCGGACAGCAGCCCCACCAGCACCGTGATCAGAGTGACGACGGTCCCCATCAGGGCGAACCGGCCCTTGGCGAATCTCAGATCTCTCCAGGCGACGAACACCGGCGCGGCCATCCTCGACAACGGTGCCGGACCCGCTGCCCGGCGACTGGCTCCCACCGTCGCCCACCGCGCGGGTGCCGGGCATCGCGCCCAGGTGTGGTTCACCGGGGCCGAAAGATGCGCTCCGGCCTCCACCTTTGGATGCCCGCGCTCCACCTTTCGATTGATGCCGGCGGCGGAACCGGACCGTAGCCTGAAGGGGCCGTGACCGAAGAAGCCAGGACCGACCACTCCCTCACCCCTGTTCTGCGCGTGCTGCGCCTGTGCCTCCACCTGATGGTGGCCGCGCTGCTCGCGCTCGCCGCCGTACGCGCGGTGGCCGACGGGAGGCCCACCGCACCGGCCGTGCTCGCCACCGCCGTGGTCCTGCTGACGCTCTACGTCCTCGGCCCCGTACTGCCCCGGGTCCGCAGCTCCTCCCGCGCCGCCGGGCTCTGGCTCGCCGCCGTGGTCGCGGTCTGGATGGTGCTGCTGGCACTCACCCCGGACGGCGTCTGGCTGGCTTTCCCGCTCTTCTTCGTCGAGCTGCACCTGCTGCCGCTGCGCTGGGCACTGCCCGCCGTCGCGGCCAGTACGGCCCTCGCCATCGCCGGATTCGCCTGGCACACCCACACCCTCAGCGTCGGCACGGTCATCGGCCCCGTCCTGGGCGCCGCGGTCGCGGTCGCCGTCGTCCTCGGCTACCAGGCCCTCTACCGGGAGAGCGAACAGCGCCGCCGCCTCATCGAGGAGCTCACCGAGGCCCGCAGCGAACTGGCCGTCGCGGAGCGGGCCGCCGGCGTCCTCGCCGAACGGGAGCGGCTGGCCCGCGAGATCCACGACACCCTCGCCCAGGGCCTGTCCAGCATCCAGCTGCTGCTCCGGGCCGCCGAGCGGGCCGTGCCGGAGCGGCCGGAGACCGCCCTCGGCCACATCCGGCAGGCCCGTACGGCCGCCGTCGACAACCTCGCCGAGGCGCGCCGCTTCGTCCGCGCGCTAAGCCCGCCCGACCTGGAGGCCGGTTCGCTGCCGGCCGCCCTGGAGCGGCTGTGCGCCGCCACCGCCCGCACCTCCGGGCTGGTCGTGCACTGCCAGGTCTCCGGCGTCCCCGCCCCGCTGCCCACCCCGCACGAGGTCGCCCTGCTGCGCATCGCCCAGTCCGCGCTCGCCAACACCGTCCAGCACGCCGCCGCCGGCCGCGTCGAGCTGACCCTGAGCTACATGGACACCGAGGTCGCCCTGGACGTCGTCGACGACGGCGCCGGGTTCCTGCCCGCCGAGGTCCCGCCGCCCGGCTCCGCGGCGGCCGGCGACTCCGGCTTCGGGCTGGCCGCGATGCGCGCCCGGGCCCGCGCCCTCCAGGGCACCCTCGCCGTCGAGTCCGCCCCCGGGGAGGGCACCGCACTCGCCGTCACCCTGCCCTGCCCCGACCCGTCCGCCGCCCCCGAGACCGCACCGGGAGCCGCCCCGTGACCGCACCCGCCGCCCCCGTCCGGCTGCTGCTCGCCGACGACCACCCCGTCGTCCGTGCCGGACTCCGCGCCGTCCTGGAGACCGAGCCGGACTTCGAGATCGCCGCCGACGTCCCCACCGCCGAGGAGGCCGTGGAACTGGCCGGGCGGCTCGACGTCGACGTGGTCCTCATGGACCTCCAGTTCGGCGGCCGGATGCTGGGGTCCCGGGCCACCGCCGAGATCACCGGCCGCCCCGGAGCCCCCCGGGTCCTGATCCTGACCACCTACGACAGCGACGCCGACATCCTCGCCGCCATCGAGGCCGGCGCCACCGGCTACCTCCTCAAGGACGCCCCGCCGGACGAGCTCGCCGCCGCGGTGCGGGCCGCCGCCGCCGGGAAGTCCGCGCTCGCCCCGACCGTCGCGCTGCGCCTGATGGACCGCATGCGGACGCCCGCCACCGCCCTCTCCCGCCGCGAGACCGAGGTCCTCCAGCTCGTCGCCGACGGCCTGTCCAACGCGGCGATCAGCAAGCGGCTCTTCCTCAGCCAGGCGACCGTCAAGTCCCACCTCGTCCACATCTACTCCAAGCTGGGCGTCGACTCCCGCACCGCCGCGGTCGCCGCCGCCACCGCCCAGGGCCTGATCCGCCGCTGAGCGTCGCCGCCGTGGGGCCGGCCGCGCGGCGCACGCCGCCGCGGGGTCGCGGACCGCCGCTGTCGGTGCCGGGTGCGAGAATCGTCCGCAGCACGACGTACGACACCACGCTCGACCGCACGATCCGCTCGACGATCAGGGAGACCCATCCATGGCACCCGCCACCGCCATCCCAGCCTCGATGGAACGGCCGCACTTCATCGGCATCGGCGGCGCCGGCATGTCGGGCATCGCCAAGATCCTCGCGCAGCGCGGCGCCGCGGTGGCGGGCAGCGACGCCAAGGACTCCGCGACCGCCAGGGCCCTGCGCGACCTCGGCGTCACCGTCCACATCGGGCACGCCGCCGAGCACCTCGCCGCCGAAGCCACCAGCGTCGTGGTCTCCTCCGCGATCCGCTCCGACAACCCCGAGCTCGCCGCCGCCCAGCAGCGCGGCATCCCCGTCGTGCACCGCTCCGACGCCCTCGCCGCCCTCATGGACGGCCTGCGCCCCATCGCCGTCGCCGGCACCCACGGCAAGACCACCACCACGTCGATGCTCGCCGTCTCCCTCGGCGCCCTCGGCCTGAAGCCGTCGTACGCCATCGGCGGCGACCTCGACGCCCCCGGATCCAACGCCGAGCACGGCACCGGCCAGATCTTCGTCGCCGAGGCCGACGAGAGCGACCGCAGCTTCCACAAGTACGCCCCCGAGGTCGCCATCGTCCTCAACGTCGAGCTCGACCACCACGCCAACTACGCCTCGATGGACGAGATCTACGCCTCCTTCGAGACCTTCGTCGACCGTGTCCGCCCCGGCGGCACCCTCGTCGTCTCCGCCGACCACCCCGGCGCCCGCGAGCTGACCGCCCGCCTCGCCGGCCGCGACGACATCGAGATCGTCACCTACGGCGAGTCCAAGGACGCCGACGTCCGCATCCTCCAGATCACCCCGCACGGCCTGGCCAGCGATGTCACCGTCACCCTCACCAGCGGCAAGATCCTCACCTTCACCGTCTCCGTCCCCGGCCGGCACTACGCGAGCAACGCCGTCGCCGCGCTCACCGCCGGTGTCGCCCTCGACCTCCCGCCGCACCAGCTCGCCGACGCCCTCGGCAAGTACACCGGCGTCAAGCGCCGCCTCCAGCTCAAGGGCGAGGCCGCCGGCGTCCAGGTCATCGACTCCTACGCCCACCACCCCACCGAGATGACCGCCGACCTGGAGGCCATCCGCAGCGCCACCGAGGAGTCCGGCGGACGCATCCTCGTGGTCTTCCAGCCGCACCTGTACTCCCGCACCCAGGAGCTGGGCACCGAGATGGGCCAGGCGCTCGCGCTCGCCGACGCCTCCGTCGTCCTGGACATCTACCCGGCCCGCGAGGACCCGATCCCGGGCGTCACCAGCGCCCTGATCACCGACGCCGCCCGGGCCGCCGGCGCCCAGGTCACCCCCGAGGCCGACAAGAGCGCGATCCCGGACCTGATCGCCGGAATGAGCCGCCCCGGTGACCTTGTTCTCACCATGGGCGCGGGCGATGTGACCGACCTCGGCCCCGCCATCCTGACCCGCCTGGGCGCATGAGCTGAGGAGCCCCCGATGACGTACGAGATCGACAAGCCCGACGAGCAGTGGCGCGCCGAGCTGACCCCGGCCGAGTACCACGTCCTGCGCCAGGGCGGCACCGAGCCCGCCTTCGTCGGCGAGTACACCGACACCAAGGCCGCCGGCGTCTACTCCTGCCGCGCCTGCGGCGCCGAACTCTTCCGCTCCACCACCAAGTTCGAGAGCCACTGCGGCTGGCCGTCCTTCTACGACCCCAAGGACACCGACGCCGTAGAGCTGTTGGAGGACCGCACCCACGGCATGGTCCGCACCGAGGTCCGCTGCGCCCGCTGCGGCTCCCACCTCGGCCACGTCTTCGAGGGCGAGGGCTACCCGACGCCGACGGACCAGCGCTACTGCATCAACTCGATCTCGCTGCGGCTGCTCTCCGACGAGAGCTGAGCACCGGTCGGGTCGGGAGGAGGCGCCCGTCGCCCCCTCCCGACCCCGCCTGCCTCGCCGCTGCCAAGGGGCCGTTGTGCACGATGGCGGAGACCGCCACCGACCATGCGCTGGAGGTGCTGGGCCGCGGCGCGATCGCACGCCGCACACCCCTGCCGGCCGCCTCGCTGATCCATCAGGACGCCTGCGCCCTGCTCACCCCGGGCGCCCTGCAGTCCGTGCCCGGCATCGACGCCGGCGACCCGGACATCTCGTTCGGCAACTGGGGCTGCCGCTGGCGCAGCACCACCGGCCCCCTGTGGGTGGAGCTGCGGTTCGACCGCGGTCAGCCGCTCGACGCCTCCGACGGCACGCTCACCCGGGTGGGCGGACGCCCCGCCGTCGTCGAGCCGGACGCGGACGGCGACCACACCTGCCGGGTCGGCGTGACCCACCGCCCCTTCACCAACCGGGATGGCGACGCGGCGGTGGAGACGCTCGACCTGACCGTCGGCGGCGACCGCTCCGCGGCGGGGCTGCGCCGCCCGGCCACCCGGCTGGCCACCGCCGCGGGCGCCCAACTCCGGCTGGACCAGGGGTAGATGGGGTGACCTCGCACCCGGGACGACCGTTCCGCGCGGGCTACCGCTTCGGGAAGAAGTCCAGTACGGCCGGCGCCGGCGCGGAGTTCCACCACCCGGAAGCCCAGCCCGTTCAGGCTGCCGGTGCCGCCCTCGCCGACCGACGTGGACAGGAACACGCCGTGGCCCGCGGCCCGTACCACCACCGAGCGCGCCGTGATGCTCGTGATCGCGGCTCCGCCCGCGCCGCTGGCCGGGGACCCCCGCCGCGGGCTCAGCGGCCAAGTATCCGGCGGAGCCAGCGGGTGCGCGCGTCGAGGGCGTCCTGGCTGAGGGCCGCCCGCGGCGCGAGGGTGTCGAAGCCGTGGCAGGCACCGGCCCATACATGGAGTTCGGCCTCGCCGCCGGACCGCCAGATCGCCTGGGCGTAGGCCACCGCCTCGTCCCGGAAGGTCTCGGCCGACCCGACCTCGACGTAGGCCGGGGGCAGCCCGGACAGCTCCGTGGCGCGCGCGGGTGCCGCGTAGGGCGGCAGGTCGGCGGCGCCGTACCGGTCGCCCAGCAGCGCCTGCCACGCGGTGGCGTTGGAGATGCGGTCCCAGGTGTCGACGCCGGCCATCTGGTGGCCGGAGAAGGTGTCGTTGCGGTCGTCGAGCATCGGGCTCAGCAGCAGTTGACCGATCGGAGCCGGCCCGCCGCGGTCGCGGGTCAGCAGGGCGAGCGCCGCGGTGAGGCCGGCGCCGGCGCTCTTCCCCCCGAGGATGATGCGGTCCGCGTCGAAGCCCTGTCCGGCCGCCTGGTCGGCCGCCCACACGAGCCCGGCGTAGCAGTCCTCCACGGGGTCGGGGTACTGCGCCCGCGGCGCCAGTCGGTACTCGACGGAGAGGACGGCGAGCCGCAGCGGAAGGGCCCATTCGCGCAGCAGCCGCGGAAGCACGGACCAGGCATTGCCCATGATCATGCCGCCGCCGTGCAGGTAGTACAGCAGCGGCAGTGGCCCGGCGATCCCGGCGGGCCGGGCGCTGACGAGCCTGACCTCGCCCCCGCCGCGCGGCCCCGGCGCGCACACCTCCGCCACCTCGAACCGGCCGCCGTCCGCCAGCTCCCGGACCGTCGGCCGGGGCCGGGCCGCGGCGTCCCGCTCCTGCCGGGCCGCGAGGTTCCCAGGGGTGACCGGTCTCCGTGCCGCCTCGCCCATGGCCGCCAGCACGGTGCGCAACTCCGGGTCGAAGGGCGGCACCTGGCGCCCCGTCGCGCCGGGATCATGTTCCGACGGCGTCCCACCGAGACCCACACCCACACCCATGACAGGCCCTCCCCGCGGTCGCGGGGCGCCCGATGCCGTCCCGCCCGGGACAGCTTGTCAGCCGTGGCCGATTCCCGACGAGGCCGGGTCCCGCGTCGGCGGGGGAGGGGGCGCCCCCTGGTGGATTGCGCCGGAAGCCCTCGTGGTCCGCACACCGATGCCCGCCCCTCGCCGAGCGAGGAGCGGGCATCGGTGTGCGCTGTTGCGCGGGGCGCGTCGGGCGTGTGGTGCCGGGCGCTCAGAAGCGGACGACGTTGTTGCAGCCCACGGTCGTGCCGATCCTGGTGTGCTCCACGCCCCGCCGGTCGAACCACCGGTGCCAGGGGCCGAACCAGCCGTTCGCGATCCCGACGCCGCCGAGGACGTCGACGTTCTTGTCGAACGTCCGGCACGAGGTGAACTGCCGGATGACGATCTTGTGGCCGTGCGACGAGCCTTGCCGTCCGTTGGACTGCTGTCGGACGGCGTGCTGCCGGATCGGCTGCTGCCGGACGACGTGCTGGCGGACCGGCCGCTGCGGGACGACGTTCTGGCGTACCGGGTGCTGCAGGACGACGATCTGCCGTCTCGGCCGCTGGGGGGCGGTGTACTGCCGGATCGGCTGCTGCCGGATGATGACCTGCGGCTGCTGCCGGATGATCACCTGCTGGCCCGGCAGCGTGCGGATGGCGGTCTGCTGGGTCGGCCGGAGCTGGCGGTGGCCACCGCCCGGCCCGGCGTTGGCGGCGGCCGTGCCCGCGCCGAGCAGGCCGACGCTGCCGAGGACAGCCACCATGACGGCAGCCTTGCGAAGCTTGCGCATGTTATCTCCGAAAATCGACCGGATGCGATCGGTAATTGATCGGCTTCATACGGTTAGTGGAGATTAATGCAAAATGTGACGCACCTGCCCAGGGACGCGCCGAATTTCGCGGCCGTCACCAACCGGCGCCACAACGGGTGCCGCAACTGATGCCGCCCGTGCAGCCTTTGACGGTGTGACGGGTAAGCCCACTCGGCCGCACGGCTGACTTCGGATTCCGGGCCGTCGGTTCGGGGCGGGGCTGCCCGCTCCTGTTGGCGTACGAAAATATGACGGGGTTTCGGCCCGGCCGGACGGCGCGAGGACGGCGCGCGGGGCCGGGCGGGGCGTGGGTGCCACAGGGCCCGGCCGGGGCGCCCGAGACGGCGCACCTCCCGGCCGGGCCCGCCCCGGTGCCGAACTATCCCCGGCTGAAGGGGAGTTTCGCGGTGAGCCAGGTGACCAGCTCATGGGGGTTGCGGCTCTGGGTCCACAGCCGGCCGGGGCCGGTGAACTCGAAGACCAGGCCCTCGCCGGACTTCAGGGTCTGCATCAGCCCGTGGGCCACCTTGCGCGTCGTGTAGGAGACGCCGTCGCCGAACGCGACCAGGTGCCCGGAGTCCAGGACCATCTGCTCGCCGGGCCCCAGCTCGACCTCGTCCAGAGCCCCGTAGCAGGTCGCGAGGACCTGGCCCCGGCCCTCCGCGCGGACCAGGAATCCGCCCTCGCCGCCGGCCAGGTTCTTGAACCCGCCCCACGTGGTGTCGAGGTCGATGCCCTCGGACGAGCACAGCCAGGTGCCGCGGACGAGGTGGACGCCGCCGTCGACGGCGATGGCGGTCACGTCGCCGGGGAGGTTCGCGGCCAGATCGACCCAGCCGCCCTCGGGCCCCGCCGTGAAGCGGGTGATGCGGAGCGGTTCTCCATGGGGTGGTCACTGCCGGCGGCGCGGCGCACCGCGGCCCGGCCGAAGGCGGTCTGCGGAGGCGTCGCCCCGTCTGCGCGTCCGGCGGATTCCCCCACGTCGCAGCCCCGAATCATCCCATGTCGGGGGTGGGTGCGCGGAGGCGTCTCCCGGCCGCCGGGATCGGACGGGAGGGGCGAGCCAGGACCGGCCCGGGCGGCGGGGCGCCGTCGGGAGCCCCCGTGCCGGGTGCCCGGTCCCCGTCCGTCACGCCGGTATCGTCACCGCCGTCACCACCAGTCCCGCCCCGATCAGCCACCGGCCGTTGAACTCGCCGAGGCTCCGGCCGTCCACCACCGGGCCCGGTACCAGCAGCCGGGCGGTGAAGCTGGCGTTGGTGGGGTCGAGCGTGAGGTGGGCGTCCTCGAAGCCCAGCCAGCGGCCGGTGAGCGGATACCACGCCTTGTAGACGCTCTCCTTGGCGCTGAAGAGCAGGCGGTCCCAGCAGATCTCCGGTTGGTGCCGGGAGAGTTGGGCGATCTGGGTCCGCTCCTCGGGGAGGGACACCAGCTCCAGGACGCCGGGGTCGTCTATGCGGGCGTGCGGCTCGGCGTCCACGCCCAGCGAGCGGATGTCCGTCGCCCGGGCCACCGCGGCGCAGCGGTAGCCGGTGCAGTGGGTCATCGCGCCGACGATGCCCTCCGGCCAGATCGGGGCGCGGCCGGGCCCGGGAAGTATCGGGCCGGGGGCGACGCCGAACGTGCCGAGGGCCCGGCGGGCACAGTTCCGCACCGTGCCGAACTCCCGCTGGCGGTGCGGCACCGACTCGGCCACCAGCACGAACTCCTCCGGATACATATCCGAGACCGGGTCGTCGTGGAAGGACTCGGCGGTCGCTATCGGCGGGGGCAGCAGCTTCTCGATCACGCGGGCACTCCGGTGGTCGCGACGGGCAGGATCTGGACCGGGCGGCCGGGGGAGCCGGAGCGGCGCCGCCACTCGCGAGGGTAGCCGAGCGACACCTCCTGATGAGGCACTCCGTCCCAGACGATCAGTCGGGGGATGTGCAGGTGGCCGTAGACCACCGTGGCGGCGCGGAACCGCCGGGGCCAGTCGGCGGTGGCCTCCGTCCCGCACCACAGGGCGAACTCCGGGTACCACAGCGGTCTGGTGGGTTCGCGGACCAGCGGCCAGTGGTTGATCAGGATCGTCGGCAGGTCCTCCGGGAGCGCGGCGAGCCGGGCCTCGGTCTCCGCCACCCGGGCCCGGCACCACGCCTCGCGGGACGGATGGGGGTCGGGGTGGAGGAAGTACTCGTCGGTGCAGACGATCCCGGCCTTCTCGGCGATCGCCAGGGCCTCCTCCTTGGAGCTCGCGCCGGGCATCCGGAAGGAGTAGTCGTAGAGCAGGAACAGCGGTGCGATGACGACCGGGCCGCCCGCGCCCTCCCAGATCGGATAGGGGTCCTCAGGGGTGATCACCCCCAACTCCCGGCACATCTCCACCAGATGCTCGTAGCGGGCCACCCCGCGCAGCTGGAGAGGGTCCTGTGCGGGCGTCCACAGCTCGTGGTTGCCGGGCACCCAGATCACCTTGGCGAACCGTTCGCTCAGCAGGCCGAGTGCCCACCGGATGTCCTCGGAGTACTCCCCGACGTCGCCGGCGACCAGCAGCCAGTCGTCGTCGGATTCCGGTCGCAACCGCTCGACGATGTCGCGGTTCTCCTCGTACCGGACATGCAGGTCACTGACGGCCACCAGCCGGCCCTCGCGCGAGGCGGGGGCCGGCCCGGCGGTGGCGTGTTGGGCGCCGGGGGCGAAGGTGCGGATCTCGTAGGTCACCTCAGCAGTAAAGACGGTGACGCGGGGAGAGTGAAGCGACTTCCATGATCCAACAGCTGTGCCGCCGGCCCGCCGGGCCCGCGCGCCCGGCCGTCACCGGCTCCCGGGCAGGGGGGCGCCGCCGCGCCGGATCCGGGTGGCGAGCCACAGGTCGAAGCGGTCGTCGGGGTCCTCCAGGCGCCGCCCGGTGAGGTCCATCGCCTTGTCCAGACGGTTGCGCACGGTGTGCCGGTGGACGCCGAGCCGGCGGCTGGTGGCGTCCCAGGCACCGCCGGTCTCCAGCCAGGCGGAGAGGGTGGCGATCAGCTCCTCGCCGTGCTCGGCCAGGTCCAGCGGGCCCAGCACGGTGTCGGCGTAGCCGTGCAGCGTCCGCCGGTCGCCCAGCCCCAGCAGCAGCCGGGCGGCCTCGCTCTGCCGGGCCTCCACGGGCGCGCCGCTGGTCCGGCTGACCGCCAGCAGCCCGGTCGCCTGCCGCAACGACACCCGGACCGCCTCCGGCGCGGTCGCCGGGCCGATGCCCGCCGGGCAGTGCGGCGCGAACCGCCCGAGCACCGCGTGGATGTCCAGCTCCTCACCCACCACCGCCTCGATCAGCGGCGCCGACCCGGGCCCCGGACCTCCGGTCACCCGCACCAGCCCACCGGGCATCGCCAGCGCCAGATCGGCCGCCGTCTCCTGGGCCGCGCCCTCCGACGGCCCGACCGGCGCGGGGCCGCCGCCCGCCCCCGTGGCGGGCGCGCTCTCCACGACGACCGCCCGTACCCGCTCCGCGGACAGCCCCACCGAGGCCAGCATGTCCCGGGCCCGGTCCGCCGCCAGCTCCTCGTCGGCCAGCAGCTCCGACAGCAGCGCGGACCGCCGGCGGCGCTCCGGCTCGTCCCGCAGATGGCGCCGCTCCAGCTCCAGGGAGAGCAGCGAGATCAGTCCCGGGACGACGGACCGGGCGGCGTCGTCCGGGCGGCCGGCGAGCAGCAGCAGGCCGCGCAGCCGGCGGGCGCCGAGCGGCTGCACCTCCAGCTGCCGGCCGCCGGCGGTGCTGGTCGCGCTGCCCCGCAGCCCCCGTGCGGCGACCCGTTCGACCAGGTCGTGGGCGTGTTCCAGGGGCGTGGGCGGCTCCTGCTCGGCGGTGGCCAGCTGCCGGCCCAGCGGATCGAGGACCGTGGCGCCGATCCCGGTGGCGGCCGTCCACTCCTCCAGCATCGGCTGCAGGCCGTCGCTGGTCGCCGCCGCCGCGGTCAGCCGCCGCTGGGTGGCGAACGCCCGGTGCAGCACCTCTTGCTGCTCGGTGGCCCGGGCGTCGAAGACCGCCTTGGTGACCGCGATGAACGGCACCTCGTCCGGCACCGTCAGCAGCGGCAGCCCCGCCTCCCGCGCCGCCGTGACCAGCGGCTCCGGTGCCTCCTGGTAGGGCAGTCCGTGCCCCAGCCCGAGTGCCAGGCAGGCCGCGCCGCCCTCGGCCACGTCGCGGACGTAGGCCCGGCAGGCCGCCGGCTCCATCGGCAGCAGCAGCCCGATCGTCATCAGCAGCTCGCCGCCCTGCAGCCACTTCCCCGGGACCAGGAGGTCGGAGACGGTCGCCGCCTCGATGGTGCGGGACAGCAGCTCGGGCGGCACGTCGTAGGTGAGGGCCAGATGCAGGCCGGGCCGGGCCAGCAGGTCCGAGATACGCAAGGGCATAGACATAGTGTCCACCACATATCTATCGAATGGACGATCGGGCGATCGAGTCCCGGCGGCCGGGCGCCTAGGTTCACACCACCGCGGAGTCCGCAGTTCCCCGGCGGCCTCCCGCGGCGCCGTCCCCGCACACCCTGTCGCCATGTCCGAGGAGTAACCCATGGATCCCACGGCACCTGTGGAAGGCACGAGCGAGGGGCGAGGCTCCCGCATGATCGAGGTCCGCTCCATCGACTACGTACCCGTCCGCGAGCGGCACGGGAAGGTGTGGCACCAGGGCCCCTTCTGGTTCACCGGCAACTTCGTGCTGACCACGATGGTCACCGGCTTCCTCGGCCCGGCTCTCGGCCTGAGCCTGCCCGCCTCCGTGGCGGCGGTCGTCCTCGGCGCCTGCTTCGGCACCTTCTTCATGGCCTTCCACGCCAACCAGGGCCCGCGGATGGGGCTGCCGCAGATGATCCAGTCGCGGGCCCAGTTCGGCATCCGCGGCGCGATCGTCCCGTTCGCCGCGGTGGTCTTCGTCTACGTCGGCTTCAACGTCTTCAACGTCGTCCTGGCCGCGCAGGGCCTGCGGACCGTCTTCCCCGGCGGCACCACCCTCTGGTACGTGCTGATCATCGGCGTCGCCATCGTGCTCGCCGTCGTCGGCCACGACCTGCTGCACCTCGTCCAGCGCTGGCTCACCTACGTGCTGATCGCGGTCTTCGGCGTGCTGACCGTCGGCGCGCTGATCCAGCTCGACCCGCACTCCGCGGCCGCCGGGCACGCCGCGCACGGCTCCTGGACGTCGTTCCTGGTCGTCTTCTCCGCCGCGGCCGGCTACCAGATCAGCTACGCCGTCTACGTCTCGGACTACTCCCGCTACCTGCCCCGCGACGTCTCCGCGCGCAAGGTCATCTGGTGGACCTACGCGGGCGCGGCCGGCTCCGCCGCCTGGCTGATGTCGCTGGGCGCCCTGCTCGCCTCGGCGCTGCCGCACCCGGACGCGATCAGCGGCATCCGTCAGGTCGGCAACGCGATCATCCCCGGCTTCGGCACCTTCGCGGTGGTCGTCTCCTCCGTCGCCCTGGTCGGCATCATGGCCGTCAACGCCTACGGCGCGATGCTCACCACCACCAGCGCGATCGACGCCTTCCGCGCGGTCAAGCCGACCGTCCGGATCCGGATCGCCGGCATCGTGGCCATCGGCCTGATCGTCTTCACCGTGGCGATGCTGCTCCCGGAGAACTACCTGGAGAGCTTCAACACCTTCGTGCTGATGATGCTCTACTTCCTGATCCCGTGGACGGCGGTCAACCTGGTCGACTTCTACTGGGTCCGGCGCGGCCACTACGCGGTCACCGCGATCTTCGACCCGGCCGGCATCTACGGCCGCTGGTCCTGGCGCGGTATCGCCGCCTACGTCGCGGGCTTCGTCGCGATGATCCCGTTCTTCTCCACGTCCTTCTATACCGGCCCGGTGACCAAGGCGCTGGGCGGCGCGGACCTGGCCTTCGTCCCGGGCCTGCTGGTCGGCGGCGGCCTGTACTACCTGCTCGGCCGCAACCTCGACCGGGCGGCGGAGGCGGCGGCGGTCGCCGAGAGCGAGCGCGAGCTGGAGGGGGTCGACGGGGCGGGGGCGGCCACCGCGGCCTCGCCCCCGCCCGCCTGACCCGCGGGGCGGCGCGGGCCGCCCGGGGCCGCCGCGCACCAGCGGATGAGCCGCCCCGTTCCTCCCGCTATGGTCGGTCGGTAGGGGCACGTCCCACCGACCGACCGGCGGTTTCCGGCCCCGTCCGGCCATCCGGCCGCCCGGATGAAGGGAAGTGAGCGCACCATGCAGGTGGCGTTTCTGGTGGCCCCCGCGGGCGCCGAACAGATCGAGCTGACCGAGCCCTGGCAGGCGGTCCTCGCCGCGGGAGGCACCCCCACGCTGATCTCCACCAGGTCGGGCCGGATCCAGGCGTTCCACCACCTCGACAAGGCCGACACCTTCCCCGTCGACCGGACCGTGGACGCGGCGTCGGTCGCCGACTTCGACGCCCTGGTCCTCCCCGGCGGCGTGGCCAGCCCCGACGCCCTCCGGCTCGACAAGGGCGCCATCTCCCTCATCGCGTCCTTCTTCGAGACCGGCAAACCGGTCGCGGCCATCTGCCACGCACCCTGGACCCTGATCGAGGCCGACATGGTCCGCGGCCGCACCCTCACCTCCTGGCCCAGCCTGCGCACCGACATCCGCAACGCCGGCGGCACCTGGGTCGACAAACAGGTCGTCGTCTGCACCCAGGCCGCCAACACCCTCGTCACCAGCCGCAAACCGGCCGACCTGCCAGCCTTCTGCAAGGCGATGGTCGAGGAGTTCGCCCGCTGAACGACTGAAGCGCGCAGAACCGTTGAACGGTGGAGCGGCAGAACCGCACGACCAGAACTGCTGGGCGGCAGAACCGCTCAAGCGCTGAACCGCTCGCCGGCGGCGCGCCCGCGGGTCACGGCGCCCGGCCATCCGCGGAACATCCTCGCCCCGCATCGGCGTTGTGGCCCACGGGGGGCGCGCCCACCCCGAGGCGCAGGCCCCGGAAGAACCGGGAGAGGGGGCGGAGCAGCCGTAGCCGGCCCAGCCGTCGCGTTCCCCCGATCTCGTCGTCGGACTTCACGTACAGTGCGGTCGAGAGGGTGTTCGGATCGGTCGTCACGCACTGATCGTGGACGCCTTCGTCCCTTTGGCAGCGCGGAACTTCGGATGCACCTGAGATCGGTCCCGGATTCGGCCGGGGCAGCACGAGGGGAGAGGCGATCGTGGGGGAACTGGACGGCAGGACCGCACTGGTGACAGGCGGCTCGCGTGGGATCGGGCGCGCGGTCGCCCTGCGGCTCGCCGGCGAGGGGGCGCTGGTCGCGGTCCACTACGGCGGCAACGACGCGGCCGCCGCGGAGACTGTGGCGCTGATCGGCGAGGCCGGGGGCCGGGCGTTCGCGGTGCAGGCCAGGTTCGGCGAGAGCGGTGCGGTGGACTCGTTGTTCGAGGCGCTCACCGCCGGATTGGCGGACCACGGTGCGGACGGCCTGGACATCCTGGTCAACAATGCGGGTATCCACTCGGTCAGTTCGATCGGGCAGCTCACCGAGGAGGAGTTGGAGCGGCTTCTGGCGGTCAACGTGAGCACGCCGATCTTCGTGGTTCAGCGGGCGCTCCCGCTGCTGCGGGACGGCGGACGGATCGTCAACGTGGGCTCGGCGGCCACCCGGATCGCGAACCCTCTCCAGATCGGCTACACCGTCACCAAGGCCGCGCTGGCTGCCCTGGGCCCGTCGCTCGCCAACGAACTGGGCCGACGCGGGATCACGGTGAACACGGTCGAACCCGGGGTGGTACTGACCGACATGACCGCCGGGTGGACCGACGCTCCCGAGGCGATGGCCGAACTCGAGTCGATCACCGCGCTCGGACGGATCGGCGAGCCTGGGGACGTCGCGGATGTGGTGGCCTTCCTGGCGGGTCCCCGGGGACGCTGGGTGACCGGCCAGATCATCGATGTCTCCGGCGGTACCTACCTCGGCCCGATCACGGGCGGGTGATCCGCCGCCCCGTCCCCCACCAACACCACCGCCGATTCCGCCGGCAGGTGCAGCGTTCCGTCGGCCTCCGGGTGCAGCGGGCGGGGCCAGCCCGCCACCGCTTCGAAGCGGGATGCCCCGGCGGGGCCCACGGGGATGGCTGACGTGCCCTCAGAAGCGAGGTTGACGGCCAGGTGCACGGGGCCGCGGCGGAGGAGGAGCCAGCGGGCGGCCGCGTCGTGGGTGAGGTGGGTGCGGGACGGGTCGGGGTCGGTCAGGGCGGGATGGATGCGGCGGAGGGCGAGGAGGGTGCGGTACCAGGACAGCAGGGCGGCGTGCGGCTCGGCGGAGCGTTCGGCCCAGTCCAGGACGCAGCGGTCGCGGGTGGCCGGGTCCTGGGGGTCCGGCCAGTCGGCGTCGCCCCCGTCCCCGTGCGCCGCGCTGCCCTCCTGCGCGGCGAACTCGCGTCGCCGGCCGGCCCGTACGGCCTCCGCGAGCTCCGGGTCCGGGTGGTCGGTGAAGTACTGCCAGGGGGTGCGCGCGCCCCACTCCTCGCCCATGAACAGCATCGGGGTGAAGGGGGAGCAGAGCACCAGCGCGGCGGCGCAGGCGAGCAGGCCGGGGGAGAGTGCCGCGGTGAGCCGGTCGCCGTGGGCGCGGTTGCCGATCTGGTCGTGGGTCTGGGCGTAGGCGAGCAGTCGGTGCGGCGGGGTCGTCCGCAGGTCGAGCGGTGCGCCGTGGCGGCGGCCGCGGAAGCTGGAGTGGCCACCGTCGTGGAAGAAGCCACCGGTCAGGGTCTTGGCGAGGGCGGCGAGCGGGGCGCGCGCGAAGTCGGCGTAGTAGCCGTGGGACTCGCCGGTCAGCGCGGTGTGCAGGGCGTGGTGGAAGTCGTCGTTCCACTGGGCGTGCAGGCCGAGGCCGCCGCTCGCCCGCGGCGCCGTGGTGCGCGGGTCGTTGCGGTCGGACTCGGCGATCAGGAACAGCGGGCGGCGCAGCTGGGCGGCGAGCGCGTCCACGGCGGCGGAGAGTTCGGCCAGGAAGTGCTGGGCGCGGTCGTCGTGCAGGGCGTGCACGGCGTCGAGCCGCAGTCCGTCGATGCGGTAGTCGCGCAGCCAGCCCAGCGCGCTCCCGATGAGATAGCCGCGGACCTCGTCGGAACCGGGGGCGTCGAGGTTGACCGCGGCCCCCCAGGGCGTGTGGTGGGCCTCGGTGAAGTACGGGCCGAACTCCGGGAGGTGGTTGCCCGACGGGCCGAGGTGGTTGTGGACCACGTCGAGGACGACCCCGAGGCCGTGGCCGTGCGCGGCGTCCACGAACCGCTTGAGCCCGTCGGGCCCGCCGTACGGCTCGTGCACCGCCCAGGGCGCGATCCCGTCGTACCCCCAGCCGTGGGTCCCCGGGAACGGGCAGACCGGCATCAGGGAGATGTGGGTGATGCCGAGGTCGGCGAGGTGGCCCAGACGGGCCGCCGCGGCGTCGAAGGTGCCTTCGGGCGTGTACGTCCCGATGTGCAGCTCGTAGAGGACCGCGCCGGGCAGCGGACGGCCGGGCCAGGGGTGCCGCCAGGCGAACCCGGCGTGCTCGACGACCGCGCCGGGACCGCCGGGGCCCTCCGGCAGCCGGGCGGCGCGCGGGTCGGGCCGCGGCGGGCCGTCGTCGAGCCGGAAGGCGTAGCGGTCGCCGTCGCGGGCCGGCGCCTCGGCGCGCCACCAGCCGGGGCGTCCGGGGGCGGGCTCCAGCGGGACCGGGGGCTCGTCGGAACGGTCGCCGGCCCACTGGAGGTCGACCCGTCCGGCACCCGGCGCCCATACCTCGAACAACACGGCTGTCCTCCTTCGTCACTGCGGCCCCGGCCGTCCCGACACCGGGCGGCCCCGGTCACCGACGACCAAAGCACGCCGCCGCCGTGGACGGAAGGACGCGGCGCGGCGGGGCACCGACATCGCCTGGACACCGACTCGCCGCAGGCCGGACAATCACGCTATGACTTCGCTCCAGTTCCCCGCGCGGCCTTCGGACGCCGATCGGGAACGCGCCCTTGAGCTGCTGCGCGACGGTGCGGCGGAGGGACGGTTGTCCCAGGACACCTTCCTGCGTCGGCTGGAACTCGTCCTGACCGCCCAGCAGCACTCCGATCTCGCGGCCGCCACCGCCGATCTGGAGAGCCGCGGCAAGGTCCAGGGGGTGCTGCTGCGGATGGTCGGCCGGGTGTCGGCGTTCCACATCCGGGTGCGCAGGGCCTGGCGCACGGAGCGGCTGCCGAAGCTGCTGCTGCCGGAGCCCGGGCCGTTCCCGCTGCTGATCGGGCGGGCCCCGGGCGTCGGCCTGCGGCTCAACCACGAGACGGTCTCCCGCAACCACGCCGAGCTGCGCAGCGAGGGCACCGGCTGGATGCTGCGCGACCTCGGTTCCACCAACGGCACCTGCGTCAACGGCCGCCGGCTGGTGGGTGAGATACCGGTCGGTCCCGGCGACCACATCAGATTCGGGCAGGTCGACTACGTCCTGACGGAGCGCCAGGCCCCGCCCGAGCGCTGACGAACGCGGCAGGGGCACAGCAGGGGAGCGGAAGGGCGCGGTAGTTGGGCGCCCGGCGGCGGAGTGGCGGAGCGGCCCGGTGCGAGTGCGGTCAGTGCCGGTGCAGCCCCCGCCCCGCCAGCGTCAGGAACGCCTCGCCGACCGCCTCCGACAGCGTCGGATGGGCGTGCACCTGCTGCGCGACATCGGACGGTTCGGCGTCCCACGCCACGATCAGCTGGCTCTCCGCGATCATCTCCGAGACGTGCGGACCCACCAGGTGGATGCCGGGCACCGCGGCCTCCAGCCGCGACCAGGCCGCCGGCGGCAGGAACCCCCGCTGGTCCACGGCCAGTCCGGCCGCCGCCAGCCCGAGCCCGTCGGTCACCGGGGCCCGCCCCACCGCGACCAGCAGCCGCTCGGCCTCGACCACCACCTCCTCGCCCTTGGGTGTGACGACGGTGGCGCGCGGCGCTGGCCGACGTGGCGCCGGGGCCGCGCCCGGAGGACTGGCCGGGGCCGGTCACCGTCGTCGGCCGGGAACGGATGGTGGTGGTCGTCCCGCACGACGACCCGCTCGCCGGCCGGGAGTCGCTGCGCCTGACGGACCTGGCTGGACCGGCCCTGGGTGCGGTGCAGCCTGGAACCGGTGCTGGCGGGCCGCCGCTGGCTGGACGTGGAGTGCGAGCGGGCGGGCTTCACCCCGCGCGCCGCCGTCCGCACCCAGCACGCCTCGACGCCGTCCGGACGGCCTCGGCGGGCGTCGGCGTCCTGCTCACCGCGGCCCACGAACTCACCGGCCTGGACTGCGCGCGGATACCCACCGACCCGCCGTGGCGCCGCGACACACGGTCTTCTCGCGGGCGGAACTGACCGGTGCCGCAGCGGAGTTCACCGAGCTGCTGAGGGGGTGGGGCGCCGCCGAAGCGTCCTGACGCTGCGTCAAGAATTCCCGGCCGCGGCACCCCTGCCGCCGCCTCCACGGCGTGGCGCTACTCCCGTACGAGCTGCGCCACCGGCCACTGTGTCAACAGCGAGTCCACCCCCACCGCGGCACCGCCCGCCAGCGTGCGGCCGGTCAGCAGCTCCCGCCAGTCGCCGCCCGCGGGCAGCCGCAGCCCGGTGTCCCACCAGCCGCCGGTCTCCTGCAACCGCAGCGACAGCCGGGTCACCGCCGTCACCACCCGTCCCGCACGGACGAACGCCACGCAGTGCTCGGCCGCCGGGCCCTCCGCGGACAGCGGCTCGTACGACGCGGCGGCGCCGAACCACTCCGGGTGCGCCCGCCGCAGCCGCAGCGCGGTGGCCGTCAGCCGTAGCTTCTCGGCGGACAGCCCGGCCGGCGCGGCACCGCCGTCCAGTGCCGCGAGCGGCCCCGGATCGCACCGCGCGGGCCGCCGGTTGTCCGGATCGACCAGCGCCGCGTACTCCCGCTCGGTGTCCTGGTAGAGGTCGGGGACGCCCGGCATGGTGAGGTGCAGCAGCGTCGCGGCCAGTACGTTCGCCCGGACGTACGGGGCCAGTTCCGCCTCCAGCGCGGCCAGTTGGTCGGCGGCCGGACCGCACGGCCCACTGCGGACGAACTCCGCCACCGCCTCCTCGTACACCGCGTCCGGCTCCGTCCAGGTCGTGCGCAACCCGGCCTCCCGCACCGCCTTGAGGACCGCGGGCGTCAACTGCTCCGCCGTCGGGCCGCCGGCGGCGGACGCACCCAGCCCGAACGCGGTCTGCCAGGCCGACCAGGCCACCAAGGGATCCACCGGCACCGCACCGTCCGCGACCTCCCTTCCGTCGGCCACCACGTTCAACACGTCCCGCCAGCGGTCCGGGCACTCCGACAGCACCGCGATCCGCGCCCGCACATCGGCACTGCGCTTGGTGTCGTGCGTGGAGAGCACCGTGCCGCTCTCCGGCCAGTCCCGCTGCAGCCGCGCGCAGTACTCGTGGAACGTCCCGGGCCCCAGCGAGGGTTCCCCGGGATCGCCCCCGACCTCGCAGGCCGACAGCAGCACCGGATAGCGGTAGAAGGCCGTGTCCTCCACGGACTTGGCGTGCAGCGCGGACGCGGTCTGCGCGAACCGCGCGGCGAAGTCCGCGACATCGGGGTCCACGGCGTTCATTTCCACGGCGTCCGTTTCCGCGGCGTCGCGCGCCACGGCATCGGGACCCGGGGCGCCGGCCCCGCCGGCCCCGCTCTTCGCGCCGTCCGCGCCGTCGGCGCCGTATCCGAACCGCCCCAGCACCAGGTCGGAGACCAGATCCACCGCCCCGGCCTCCTCCGGCACCCGGAAGGTGGCCCGGGCCCGCTCCGCCGCGGCGCGCAGCATCGCCGCGTCCGCCGCGGCCCGGGCGGTGTCCGCGGCCTCCCCGGCGTACGGCCGGTAGACCGGCAGCCGCACCAGCAGTTCCCGCACCGCCTGCCGCAGTGCCCACGGCGCATGGTCGCCCGGCCTCGGCACCCGCTCGACGATCCGCGCCGCGGTCCGCACCAGCCGCTCCACCTCCGCCGCCAGGTCGTGCTCGACGACCTCGTAGGCGGCCCGGCGCACCGTCTCGTCCCAGTCGCCGCCCTCGTCGGCCAACGGGGTGACGAAGTCGCGGTAGTGCGAGAACAGCCGACCGGCGCCCTGCGGGCAGACGAACAGCCCGTCGATGTGGCGGAGCGCGTCATAGCCCGTGGTGCCCGCGCAGGCCCAGCCGTCCGGCAGCCGCTCCGCGCCGGTCAGGATCTTCTCCACCACCGTCCAGCAGCCCTTGGTCCCGGCCCGCAGCCGCGCCAGATAGCCCCCGGGATCCACCAGCCCGTCCGGATGGTCGACCCGCAGCCCGTCGACGACCCCCTCCCGGATCAGCCGCAGCACCGTCCCGTGCGTCGCGTCGAACACCTCCGGATCCTCGACGCGGATCCCGATCAGCTCCGAAATGGTGAAGAAACGCCGGTAGTTGAGCTCGGTGCGGGCCAACCGCCACCAGGCGAGGCGGTACCACTGCGCCTCCAGGAGACGCGGCAGCGGCAGCAGTTCCGTACCGGGGCGCAGCGGGAGGACCTGCTCCCCGTAGTGCAGCAGCCCGCGCTCGACCCGGAACCGGGGCAGCTCGTCCCCGATCCGCCCCTCCAGGACGGGCAGCAACAGCCGTCCCCCGTGCCCGCCGTCCCAGTCGATGTCGAACCAGCGCGCGTACCGCGACGCCGGCCCGTCGCGCAGCACCTCCCACAGTGCCCCGTTGAGCGACAGCGGCGCGGGCACCGCCATGTGGTTGGGCACGATGTCGACGACCAGCCCGAGGCCGTGCGCCCGGGCCGTCGCCGCCAGTGCCCGTAGCCCCTCCTCGCCGCCCAGCTCCGCCCGGACCGCCGCGTGGCCGGTCACGTCGTACCCGTGGGTGGACCCCGGCACCGCCTCCAGTACGGGGGAGAGGTGCAGATGGGACACCCCGAGGGCGGCGAGGTACGGTACCGCCCGTTCGGCGGCGGCGAACGGGAAGTCCGGCTGGAGCTGCAGCCGGTAGGTGGCGGTCGGCGACGGACTCGAAGGCTGCGTCATGGGAACACCCGTACCCCGCCGACGGCCCGTTCTGTCATCGGGTTGCGTCATCCCCGGTCGTCCCGCCGGTCGTGTTTTCGTCCGAACCGGAAAGCCCCTTCGCGGTATCGCTTCGTACGTACCGCCGCTACGGATCGTGCCGGTGCGGCGGATAGCTTCTTGTGATGACCGCCGCCACCGCCACGTACCGCCGGGTGCTCGCCCTCAGCGGGCCGCTGCTGCCCGTCGTCTCCTTCCTGGGGCGGCTGCCGACCGCCATGTGCCAGCTCGGCAGTGTGTTGTTGGTGGCCGAGACCAGTGGTTCGCTGACCACCGCGGGTCTGGTGGGCGGTGCCCTGGCGGCGGGTCAGACGGTCGCCGGCCCGCTGACGGGGCGGCTCGCGGACCGGCACGGCCAGCGCCCGGTGGTGCTCGTCGCCTGCTGGCTCAACGCGCTGGCGGTGGCGGCCCTGGTGACGGCCGCGCTGGCCCGGACGGCGACGCCGCCGCTCGCCGCGATCGGCCTGCTGGCGGGGGCGAGCGTGCCCCAGATTGGCCCGCTGGCCCGCACCCGGCTGGTCGCCCTGGCGCACCGCGCGGCGGCCGACGACCGGGTGGTGAGCGCCGCGCTGTCCCTGGAGGGCACCCTGGACGAGGTGTCGTTCGTGCTCGGTCCGGCGCTGGTGGGGCTGGCCGCCACCCTGGCGCACCCGGCGGTGGCGCTGGCCCTGGCCGCGGCGCTGCTGGCGGTCTGCGGCTCGGCGTTCGCGCTGCACCCGACCGCGGTCGCCGTGCGGCCCGCCGCGAACGCCGCCCGGGCCGTCCGCCCCGCCCGCACCCGGATGCCCCGCGCCGTCCACGCCATGCGCCTGTCGACGGCCCTCCAGGGCGCCATGTTCGGCGCCTGCCAGGCCGGCATCACCGCGCTCACCGAACGCCTCCACCAGCCCGCCCAGGCGGGGCTGGTGTACGCGGCGATGGGCGTGATGAGCGCCGTCGCGGGCCTCTCGCTCGCGCTGGTACCGGCCCGGATCGGCCTGCCGACCCGCTGGCGGGCGGCCGCCGCCGCACTCATCGTGCTGTCCGTGCCGCTGCTGTTCGTCCGGTCGATGGCCGCGCTCTACCTGGTCGTCGTGGTGCTCGGGGTGGCGTTCGCGCCGCACCTGATCACTCTCTTCGGGCTCACCGAACGGCTGGTGCCCGCCACCCGGCTGGCCGAGTCGATGGCGTTCCTCACCAGCGCGGTGGTCGGGGGCCAGGCCGTCGCGCTGGCGGTCTCCGGGCGGCTCGCCGACGCGTACGGCCCGTCCGCCGCCTTCGCGGTCGCCGTCGGCGCCGCCGTGCTGATCCTCGGCGTCGCCCTCATCACCCGCGCCGGCTCCCGGCCCACCGCCCCCGTCCGCACCGCCCGGCCCGGACGGGAGGCCGCGGTGGACCGCACCCCGGCCCCCTGAACCTCCGGACCCGCGCCGGCTCAGGCCGGCCGCTGGAGCACCAGCAGGCTCCGCCCGACCAACGTCAGCCGGTCGCCGCCCTTGACCTTGGCGCCCCGGCCGTCCGCCGCCGCTGCCGGCCGGTCGGTGTCCACCACGACCTGCCACTGCCGGCCCAGGTGTTCCGGCACCGTGAACTCCTTCTCCTGGTCATGGGCGTTGAACATCAGCAGGAACGAGTCGTCGGTGATCGGCTCGCCGCGCGGCCCCGGTTCCGAGATCGAGCTCCCGTTCAGGAAGACCGTCAGCGACTTGGCATGGACGGACTGCCAGTCGCGCGTCCCCATCTCCGCGCCGACCTCGGTGAACCAGGCGATGTCGGACAGCTCGTCGTGGGTGCCCTCCATCGGGTGCCCCTGGAAGAACCGCCGCCGCCGGAAGACCGGATGGTCCCGCCGCAGCCACACCATCTGCCGGACGAACGCCAGCAGCGCCAGCTCCTCCTCCCGCTCGGCCGCCGCCGGCGTGTCGACCGGTGCCCCGCCGTCCCCCTCGACCGCCTCGCCCCCGTCCGTCTCACCCGTCTCTTCCGTCCTGTCCGTCCCATCCGCGCTGTCGGGCCGGTCGGCGTCGAACGCCCCGGCGCCGCCCGGCGCCCCCGGCTCCGGCCACCGCACCCAGGTCAGCTCGTTGTCCTGGCAGTACGCGTTGTTGTTGCCGCGCTGGCTGCGGCCGAACTCGTCGCCGTGGCTGAGCATCGGCACGCCCTGCGACAGCATCAGCGTGGCGAGGAAGTTCCGCATCTGCCGCAGCCGGAGCCGGCGCACCCCGGGGTCCTCGGTCGGCCCCTCGACCCCGCAGTTCCACGACCGGTTGAAGCGCTCGCCGTCCCGGTTGTCCTCGCCGTTGTCCTCGTTGCGCTTGTCGTTGTACGAGACCAGGTCGCGCAGGGTGAAACCGTCGTGGCAGGTGACGAAGTTGACCGAGGCGAGCGGCCGCCGCCCGTCTTCCTGGTAGAGGTCCGACGAACCGGTCAACCGGGATCCGAAGTCCGCCAGCGTGCGCGGTTCGCCGCGCCACAGGTCCCGCACGGTGTCCCGGTACTTCCCGTTCCACTCCGTCCACAGCGGCGGGAAGTTCCCCACCTGGTAGCCGCCCTCCCCGACGTCCCACGGCTCGGCGATCAGCTTCACCTGGCTGACCACCGGGTCCTGGTGCACCAGGTCGAAGAACGACGACAGCCGGTCCACCTCGTGGAACTGCCGGGCCAGCGTCGCCGCCAGGTCGAACCGGAACCCGTCCACGTGCATCTCCTGCACCCAGTAGCGCAGCGAGTCCATCACCAGTTGGAGCACGTGCGGACTGCGCATCAGGAGGGAGTTCCCGGTGCCCGTGGTGTCCATGTAGTACCGGCGGTCGTCCGACAGCCGGTAGTAGGAGGCGTTGTCCAGCCCCCGGAAGGACAGCGTCGGACCCAGGTGGCTGCCCTCGGCGGTGTGGTTGTAGACGACGTCGAGGATGACCTCGATGCCCGCCCGGTGCAGCGCCCGGACCGCGGTCTTGAACTCCAGCACCTGCTGCCCGCGGTCCCCCCAGGACGCGTAGGCGTTGTGCGGGGCGAAGAAGCCGATGGTGTTGTAGCCCCAGTAGTTGCTCAGCCCGGCGTCCACCAGCCGGTGGTCCTGGACGAACTGGTGCACCGGCATCAGCTCCAGGGCCGTGACCCCCAGCGCCGTCAGGTGGTCGATGATCGCCGGATGGGCCAGCGCCGCGTAGGTGCCGCGCAGTTCCTCCGGCAACTCGGGGTGGCGCATGGTCAGGCCCTTGACGTGGGCCTCGTAGAGCACCGTCTCGTGGTAGGCGGTCCGCGGCGGGCGGTCGTCGCCCCAGTCGAAGTACGGGTTGACCACCACCGACGCCATGGTGTGCGGCGCCGAGTCCAGGTCGTTGCGCACCTCCGGGCGGCCGAAGCGGTAGCCGTAGACCGCCTCGTCCCAGTCGATCACGCCGCTCATCGCCCGCGCGTACGGGTCGAGGAGCAGCTTGGCGGAATTGCAGCGGTGCCCGCGCTCGGGCTCGTAGGGGCCGTGCGCCCGGAAGCCGTAGCGCTGTCCCGGCATCACCCCCGGCAGATACGCGTGCCGTACGAAGGCGTCGGACTCGCGCAGCTCGACGGCGGTCTCCGACCCGTCGTCGTGCAACAGACACAGCTCGATGCGCGTGGCGGCTTCGGAGAACACCGCGAAGTTGGTGCCCGCACCGTCGTAGGTGGCACCCAACGGATACATCTGTCCCGGCCAGACCTGCATGCGTAGACTCTTCCACTTTCTCTACGGGGCGGCGGCGGCTCCACGACACACGTCCGCGGACCGAATCGGATTCCTTCCCCCATATGTCCCAAACTGCCGGATAGTGGGAGATTTTCGTGTGAACTCCGCTGAATGGTGGGTCGTCTTCTGCGATGTCGGATTGTCGTACCGTGCGTCGATCGGGGTCGGTGGCCGGCGTGAACGGTCGGTGTACGGGGCGGCGGACCGGTACGGCTGTCCCTAAAGCGGACCTCTTCGACGGACTACATCAAATGCCGGCAGTTCGCCAGCGACATTCCGGCCCACCACGGCGCCCCCGCGCCAGGTCCGGCCCCGCGGCGCGATGTCAACGGCCCGCCGTCGGGACACTCCATCGCGTGGGCCGGAATCGGTCCGCGCCCCCTGCCCCGGCTATGAAACCGCTCACTCCCCCCGCGCTTTCCGGCCACAACCGGCACTATGAACAAGGGGAGTTGGCATCCGACTCGATGCATCCTGCTGCACCGCCCCCCGCGCCGCAGTAGTCTGCCTTGATCGTTGGCACGGGGGTTCGGGAGGCGGTGGCAGGTGAGCGGCGGGCTGGAGTTGCCCCCTGGTGACGAGAGTCATGAGGGCCACGAGGGCGGCTCCGTGGACGCACCGCCCGGCACGGTGTCCCTGGCCCGCCCCCTGGAGATCGGCGCGGAATTGGACTGGGGGGCCGACGCCTGGAGCGAGGTGCGGACCCGGGCCCGACGGGCCGGTCGCGCCTATATCTGGCTGAATCTCGTCGAGCAGCGCCTGCGGGCCGTCGTCGCGGCCGTCCTGCGCCCCATCTACGAGCCGGTGCACGGCGACGAATGGGTCATCGCGGCCGCCGGGCCCGCCGGCCAGGAGTGGGTCCAGCGCGCGGTCGCGGTCCGCGAGGTCAGCCGCCGCAAGGGCTACCTCCTCGACCCCGCCGACGACAACATCGTCAGCTTCCTGACGCTCCCGCAGCTGCGCGAGCTGATGGTCCAGCACTGGCCCTGCTTCGAGCCCTACGTGGACGACCGCCGCGAGGTCGAGCTGGTCCTGGACGAGCTGGAGGTGGCCCGCAACATCGTCTCCCGCAACCGCGCGCTGTCCGAGACCGTCCTGGCCCAGGCCGAGCGGGCCTCCGCCCGTCTGCTGGACATCCTCGGTTCCGGGGCCGGCACCCGTATTTCCGGGCGGCTGCCCATCGACGCCGTCGAGGACCTCGTCGGCGACCGCTACGCCGACGTGGTCGGCGTACACCCCGACCGGGTGCGGCTCCAGCGCCAGCTGCCCGCCGAGGACCTCTTCGGCGGCGCCCGCCGCCTCGACGCGGTGGGCATAGGACTCAACCTCCTGGTCCAGAACTACTCCGGCCGTCGGCTGGTCCGGCTCGCCGAGTCCGGCTGCCGGGTCCGGCTGCTGTTCCTCAACCCGGCCAGCAGCGCGGTCCGCCGCCGGGAGCGCGAAATCGGCCTCAAAAAGGGCGAGATGAGCCGCTCCATCGAGATGAACATCCTCCACATGCGCCGGGTCCGGGCCCGGCTGCGGGATCCCGGCGCCTTCGAGATCCAGGTCTTCGACGAGACCCCGCGCTTCACCGCCTACCTCGTCGACGGCGACGGGCCCGACGGGATAGCCGTCGTCCAGCACTACCTCCGCAAGAGCCGCGGGATGGAGTCGCCGGTCTTCGTGCTGCGCGGGGGCGGCCGCGAGGTGGTCCGCCAGGACGCCCGCGACGGCCGGGACATCGACCACGGGCTCTTCGAGATCTACCGCGAGGAGTTCGAGAGCGTCTGGGCGGACTCGCGGCCGGTCTCCTGAGCCGGTCCGGGCGGCGGCGTGCCGGGCGGCCCGGCCCGTTGTCAGTGGCGCGTGGGAGAGTGGTCGGACCACGGGGGAGGAACCACCGAAGGAGGCCGCGCATGAGTGAGCGCAGCGTGGGGATCGGCCCGGCCGAGGGCCGGGACGGCATCGAGCAGGGGTGCGCGCCGCGCCGGTGCGGGGTCGGGCGAAGCGAGGTTTCGGCATGAGCTGGCATCAGGAGCTGCTGGCCGGCTTCGACCTGGAGACCACCGGCACCGACGTCGAGCAGGACCGCGTCGTCACGGCCGCGCTGATCCGGCTGGAGGGGGACGGCCGGGTGGCCGACAAGCGGTCCTGGCTGCTCGATCCGGGCGTACCGATCCCCGACGAGGCCGCGGAGATCCACGGCATGTCGACCGCGTACGTCCAGGAGCACGGCCGATCGCCGGCGGGCGCCATAGTGGAGATCACCGAGGCACTGGCCGAGGTCCTGCGCGCGGACATACCGCTGGTGGTGATGAACGCCCGCTACGACCTCTCGCTCCTGGACCGCGAGTGCCGCCGCCACGGTGTGCCGACGCTGACCGACCGGCTGGGCCGACCGCCCGCCCCGGTCATCGACCCGCTCGTCCTCGACAAGCACGTGGATCGCTACCGCAAGGGCAAGCGTGCGCTCCAGGCGCTCTGCGGGCACTACGGCGTACCGCTCGACGGCGCGCACGAGGCGGGCGCCGACGCGGTGGCCGCGGCCGGCGTCGCCCGTCGCATCGGGGAGAAGTACCCGGCCGTCGCGCTGCCCTCGCCGCGCGCCCTGCACGCCCTGCAGGAGCAGGCCGCCGCCGAGCAGGCCGCCTCGTTCCAGGCGTATCTGCGCCGGTCCGGCGACCCGCGGGCGAGAGTCGAGCCGGCCTGGCCGCTGATCCCGTTTCAGCGCTGAGGCACGCGGCCGGCGCCGCCCGGAGGCCGGGTCACCGCCTCAGAACGGATACCACCGGACCGCCGCGTCCTTCTCGCGCAGCGAGGCGATCCGGCGTCGGAACTCCTTGAGCGCCGCCGGATTACCGGGCGCGTGCTGGGAGACCCAGGCACAGCTCGCGGTCTCCCGGGATCCGCGCAGGACGGCGCAGCCCTCCCAGTCCCGGACGTCCCACCCGTACACCGCCACGAAGGCGTCGTAGGCTTCCGCGCCCAGCCCATAGCGGTCCCGGCTCAGCGCCATCACGACCAGGTCGTGCTCGCGCAGGTCCGAGGAGAAGGTCTCCAGGTCGACCAGCACCGGTCCGGCGGGCCCGATGTGGACGTTGCGGGTCAGCGCGTCGCCGTGGATCGGGCCGCGCGGCAGATGCGGCTCCAGCGCCGTCGCGGCCAGCGCGAAGGCGTCCCGCCGGCCGCGCAGATACTCCGCGTCGGCCGGCGACACCGCGTCGCCGGCCAGCCGCAGCCACCGCTCCACGCCGTCCAGCAACTCGCGCCGGGGGAGCGCGAACGGCGGCTCGGGCAGCGCGTGGACGCGCTTGAGCAGCTCGGCGAGGTCCTGCGGGGCGGCGGGCCGGACGGCCTCCGGCAGCTGTTGCCAGTACGTCACGGGGTGCCCGTCGACGAGCCGCGCGGTCGGCTCCGCGGCCCGCACGGCCGCGACGTCCTCGGCCGCCAGCCACTGCGCCACGGCCAGCTCCCGCTCGGCGCGCGCCAGCAGTTCGGCGCTTCGGCCGACCCGGACGACCGGGCCGCGCTCGCCCAGGGCGAAGACGGCGTTCTCACCGAGTGCGAGCAGCCGGGCGTCCGCCGCCGCGCCGGGGTGCCCGGCCGCGGCCAGCACGTCCCGGGCACGCGCCTCGGTGAAGGCGGGGCTGGGTTCGGTCATCGGGTTGCCTCCTGCGGTGCGGTCTCGCGACCAGTGTCGCAGGTGCCCGACGCCGCTCCGGGGCCCGTCCGCCCGCCGTCGGAAGTGCACTGCCGGGTAGGGGAGTTGGACGCCCGTCGCACCCTGGGTGTGACGACTTTTCGCCGTTAAACGATACGTATCGTCTCGCGTAGGGTCCTGGGCATGCCTCAGCACCCCTCGCACATCGCCATGTTCAGCATCCCGGCGCATGGCCACGTCCAACCGAACCTCGACGTCATCCGCGAACTGGTCGACCGCGGCCACCGGGTCAGCTACGCCCTCCCGGACGCCTTCGCCGATCTCGTCGCCGCCACCGGCGCCGAACACCGGCCGTGGACCTCCGTCCTGCCCCTCGATGAGAATCCGCGGTCCTGGGGCCCGGGCCTCCTCGACCACCTCGAACCCTTCCTCGACGACGCGGTGCAGGCCCTGCCGCAGCTCGCCGCGGCCTACGAGGGCGACACCCCGGACCTCGTCCTCCATGACAGCGCCGCGTTCCCGGCACCGCTGCTCGCCCACCGGTGGGGGGTTCCGGCCATCCAGCTCACCCCGCACATGGTCGCCTGGGACGGCTACGAAGAGGAGGTGGGCAAGGGGATGCGGGAGGAGGTGCTGCGCACCGAGCGCGGCCGCGCCTACCACGCGCGCTTCCGGGCCTGGTTGGCGGAGCACGGACTGCCGGGCGTCGTCGAGCCGGATTTCCTGTCCGCCCGCCCCGCCCGCGCCATCGTTTTGATCCCCCGCGCCATGCAGCCGAACGCCGACCGGGTCGACGCCTCCGTCTTCACCTTCGTCGGCTCCTGTCGCGGCGACCGCTCCGCGCAGGGCGACTGGCGGCGGCCCGCCCGTCTCGCGCCGGACGTCAAGGTGCTCCTGGTCTCCCTGGGCTCGGTGTTCACCGACGCGCCGGAGGTCTACCGGGCCTGCATCGAGGAGTTCGGCGGGCGGCCGGACTGGCATGTGGTGCTGCAGATCGGGAAGTTCACCGACCCGGCGGTGCTCGGCGAGGTCCCGGACAACATCGCGGTGCACACCTGGGTCCCGCAGCTGGCGATCCTCCGCCAGGCGGACGTGTTCGTCACCCATGCGGGGATGGGCGGCAGCCAGGAAGGTCTGGCGAGCGGGGTGCCCATGGTGTGCGTACCGCAGGCCGCCGACCAGTTCATGAACGCCGATACCCTGGAAAGGCTGGGTGTCGCACGGCAGTTGGCGAACGGGCAGGTGACGGCGCGGGCGCTGGGTGACGCGGTGCGTTCACTGATCGACGATTCCGATGTGGCCGAGACGCTCCGACGGATCCGCGCGGAGATGGCGGACGAGGGCGGCAGCCGGCGGGCCGCCGATCTCATCGAGGCCCAACTCCCGTGGGGGTAACCGCCGGTACGCAGATCTTGCGAGGCGCGAGCATGCCACAAGGGGACAGTTGAACGAGCAAATGAATCGTCAGCTGTCCCCCTTCGTTGCGCAAATGTAAACGGAGTTGAGTCGGTGTTCGTCAACTCCAGCGCGCCCTTTGGGTACTTCTGAAACCTTTTGCATTTCTACAGGGTTGTTGCGAATCTCACACGGCCCGGCGGCCCTTGAATTGCACTCGTCAATCCGACAGGGTTTCGAACCAGTCCGCCGGAGATCTCGCGGTCTCCTCGGGCTGTTCGCAACGCTTCCCCCCACACCACGAACGAGGAGAACCCTCGCCATGGCTCATAAGCGTTCCAGCAAGAAGCGGCTCATCACGGCGATATCCGCCGCCGTGGCCGCCACTGGTATCGCCGCCGTCACTGCGGTCACCGCGGGCGCGTCGCCCGCCGCCGAGGGCAAGATCTACGGTGCCGACGCCAAGGGTGCCGTCAAGGGCAGCTACATCGTGCTGCTGAAGAAGTCCGCCTCGATGCGCGCCGCCGAGAGCGGCGACCTGGCCGCCAAGTACGGCGGCAAGGTCAAGCGGACCTTCACCTCCGCCATCGACGGCTTCTCGACCACCGGCCTGTCCGCCGAGGACGCCAAGCGCCTGGCGGCCGACCCGGCCGTCGACAAGGTCGTCCAGAACCACACCTTCCACATCGACGGCACCCAGGAGAACCCGCCGTCGTGGGGTCTGGACCGCATCGACCAGACCGACACCAAGGGTGACGGCAAGTACAACTACCCGGACAGCGCGGGCGACGGCGTCACCGCCTACGTCATCGACACCGGTATCCACATCAGCCACAAGGACTTCGGCGGTCGCGCGTCGTACGGCTTCAACGCCATCGACAACAGCGACAAGGCCGAGGACGACAACGGCCACGGCACCCACGTCTCCGGCACCATCGGCGGCACCGCGCACGGCGTCGCCAAGAAGGTCAAGCTGGTCGCCGTGAAGGTCCTCGACGCGCAGGGCTCCGGCAGCACCGAGCAGGTCGTCGCGGGCATCGACTGGGTCACCAAGAACCACAAGGGCCCCTCGGTCGCCAACATGTCGCTCGGCGGCGGCGCGGACGAGGCGCTCGACGCGGCCGTGAAGAAGGCCATCGACTCCGGTGTCACCTTCGGCGTCGCGGCCGGCAACGAGTCCACCGACGCGGGCCAGGGTTCCCCGGCGCGCGTCAAGGAGGCCATCACGGTGGCCTCCAGCACCAAGGACGACCAGCAGTCCGACTTCTCCAACTACGGCAGCGTCGTCGACCTCTACGCTCCGGGCTCCGACATCACCTCGGACTGGAACACCAGCGACGACGCCACCAAGACCATCTCCGGCACGTCGATGGCGACCCCGCACGTCGTGGGTGCCGCCGCGATCTACTTGGCCGACCACAAGGACGCCAAGCCGGCCGACGTGGAGAAGGCGCTGACGGACGGGGCCACCCCCGACAAGATCAGCAACCCGGGCCAGGGCACGCCCAACAAGCTGCTGAAGGTCGTGGAGTAGTCCGCCGGCAGCCGATCGGGTCGTTCGGCCCCTGACGCCGGCCGTCGCGCTCGCCCCCACGGGGCGCGGCGGCCGGCTTCGCCGTACCCGCGGCCCGCCAACGCGCCTTCCCTCGCGTCGGGTTATCCACAGGAGGCTCCCTCCGAATCCGTGGACGGCCGAGCGTGGCTACCGTCGGTGACATGCACGGAGTCACGCCGATTCTCGGCATCAGCACCATCGTCTACGGAGTGATCGGACTGATCTGCGTCGTCCTCGGCGCGGTCCGCACGACAGGGGGGAGCCCGCCATGCACACCGTCACCGTCATCGTCCCGGCGCACAACGAGGAAGAGGGGCTACCGGCCACGCTGGAGTCCCTCGCCCGGCAAACCGTCCCGCCCGACCGGATCCTGGTCGTCGACGACGCCTCCACCGACCGCACCGGCGAGGTAGCCGCCGCACACGGCGCCACGGTGCTCCGCCCGCCGCGCAACCTCGGCAGCAAGGCGAGGGCGCAGAACCACGCCCTTCCGCGGTGCACCACCGACCTCGTCCTGGCCGTCGACGCGGACACCGTCCTGGCTCCGGACTACCTCGAACGCATCCTCCCGGTCTTCGACGACCCCGACGTCGCCGTCGCCGCGGGCACGGTCCGCACCCGACACACCCGCACCGTCTGGGAGCGGGGCCGCTCCACGGAGTACCTCTTCGGGTTCCACTTCCACCGGCCCATCCAGGCACTCGCCGACAGCCCCATGGTCTGCTCGGGGTGCTGCTCGGTCTTCCGGCGCGGCGAACTGGTGGCGTGCGGCGGCTTCCCCGAGCGCACCATCGTCGAGGACATGGACTACACCTGGTCCCGACAGATCGCCGGCCGGCGCGCGGTCTACGTCTCCGACGCGGTGGCCCTCGCCGCCGACCCGGAGAACCTCACCTACTTCCGCAAACAGGTCAAGCGCTGGATGGCCGGCTTCTGCCAGAACGTCCGGCTCCACCTCGGCCGACTCCTCGTCCGCAAACCGCTGTTGGCGATCTGGGTGCTGCTCGCCCTGTTCGAGATCCTCACCGCGCCGCTGTGGTGGGTCACCCCGTTCGTGCTCACCGCGACGACCGGCGCCTCACCACCGGCCGCCCTCGCGTGGTGGGCAGGCACCGACCTCCTGCTGACGCTGCCACCGCTGGTGTACGCCGCCCATCGCCGCAAACTCCCCCTGTGGGGCGTGCTGGTGAACATCCCCTGTGCCTACGCCACCAAGGCGGTCAACGTCGTCTACGCCTGGAAGGCCCTGGTCGTGGAGTTGTTGCTGGTGCCCCTGCACCTGGCGCGGGGGCTCACGGTCTACGAGAAGGGGCGCGCCGACGCACCCTCGGGGCAGCGGGTGGCGATGGCGACCTGACCCGACCTGCCCCGCTCCGGCCTTGGCCCTGACCTGCCCTGATGAGACGTGGGGCGGGGCGGGCCGCGGCGAGGCGGTGGCGGTCGGTATCGCTCAGGCGATCAGCGCCGCCGCGTCGCCGTGGGAGCGGGCCCGGACGGCCTGGTCGTAGCGGCGCAGCAGCAGCCGGGCCAGTTCGGGGGCGGCGCCGAGCACCGGGGCGAGGATGTCGGCGCGGGCCTCGCGGGCACCGGCGGCGATCCGGTCCGGCAGGAAGCCCGGCGCGATGACGTACGGGGCGACGGCCACCCGCTGGACGCCCTCGGCCCGCAGTTCCCGTACGGCGTCGGCCGTGCGGGGAAGGGATGCGGAGGCGAACGCAGGTCGCACGGCACACCAGTCAGCGGTGCGCCGCCACTCCCGCGCGATTTCAGCGATCACTGCGATCGCCTCCGGGTCTGAGGAGCCCGCCGAGGCCAGGACGACCCCGGTCGAGCGGTGGTCACCGGGCCGCAGCCCGGCCTCCTCCAGCCGGCGCTCCAGGGCGCCGGTCAGGAGGAGGGAGGGGCCGAGCACATCGGCCTGGTGGACGGTGAGCAGGGGCAGCCGTGCGGCGGCCTCCCGCAGCACCCCGGGGATGTCGGACTTCGCGTGAAAAGCACGAGTGAGGAGGAGGGGAAGCGCCACCACGTTCCGTACACCCTCGGCCGAGAGGCGCTCCAGTACACGGGGCACCCGGGGCGCGTTGAAGTCGAGGTAGCCGACCTCCACGCGCAGCCCCGGCCGCCGCTTCCGGACGCGCGCGCGGAGCGCGGCGACGGTCGCGGCGTGCCGAGGGTCGCGGCTGCCGTGGGCGATGACGAGGAGAGTGGGGCGTGTGCTCATGGTGTCAGCTCTTGACGAGGAGGCCGCGGCTGCGCAGCACCCGGCGCTCGATCGGGGCGAAGATCAACAGCTCGATGCCGATGCCGACGATCAGGATCAGCAGGATCGCGGCCAACACCCAGGACATGTCCTGCAGTTCGCGGCCCTGTTCCAGGAGCTGGCCCAGGCCGGTGCCGAGATCGGGAGCGTTGACGATGAGTTCGGCGGCCATCAGGGACCGCCAGGAGAACGCCCAGCCCTGCTTGAGCCCGGCGAGGTAGCCGGGCAGCGCGGCGGGGAGCAGCACATGGCGGACACCGGCCAGACCGGTCGCGCCGATGGTGCGGCCGGCCCGCAGATAGAGAGGAGAGATCTGGTCGACACCGGACACCAGCCCGTTGGCGATCGAGGGCACGGCGCCGAGCAGCACCACCGCGTAGATGGTGGCGTCGCTCAGCCCGAACCAGATGATCGCCGCCGGGACCCAGGCCACCGAGGGGAGGGACTGCAGCCCGCTCAGGATCGGACCGATCGCGGCCCGTACAGGCTTGACGCGGGCCACGATCAGCCCGAGCGCCGTGCCGAGGACGACCGATGCCAGGAAGCCGAGGGCGCCGCGGGAGAGGCTGGTCCACACGAAGCCCAGCAGGGTGCCTTCGAGCCACTTCTGCTGGAGCGAGCGGAAGACGTCGAGCGGGCTCGGCAGCAGATAGTGCGGCTTGAGCTGGAAGTGGTACGCGAGCTGCCACAGCGCCAGCACGATCACGATCGCGATGACGGGAGGGAAGGCCTTTGACAGCGCAGTACGCAGCCACGGCTGCCGGGCGACCACGGCGGAGTCCAGGGCGTCGAGCCCGGCCTCCAGACCGGCGAGGTCGCCGGCGGCGGGACGGGGTGTGGCGCCGGCCGCCTCGGCACCGGCTCCGGTCCGGGTTTCCGTGGTCGCCTCGGCGGGGGAACCGTCCGTGGAGCCCTCCGAGCCGGCCGCCTCGTCGGTGGCCGTGTCGGTGGCCGGGGCGGTGGAGGGTCCGGCGGGGTCGTCGCCGGGGTTTCCCTTGGCGGACGACGCGGTGGTCTCAGTGCTGGCCATGGCGGCGGATCTCCCCACGGAGCTGTTCGGTGATCTCGATGGACAGGTCGGCGACCGCGGAGTCCTCGATGCGGCGCGGCTGGGGGATGTCCACGTGCCACTCCCGGGCGACCCGGCCGGGCCGGGAGGAGAGCAGCACGACCCGCTCGCCGAGCCGCACCGCCTCACGGACGTTGTGGGTGACGAAGAGCACCGAGAGGTTGCCCGCGGTGGAGCCGCTGCTGTTCTGGGTCTGCCAGATCCGGGTCAGTTCGTCGTGCAGCACATCGCGGGTGATGGCGTCGAGGGCGGCGAACGGCTCGTCCATCAGCAGCAGTTGGCTGTCCTGGGCCAGCGCCCGGGCCATCGCCACCCGCTGGCGCATGCCGCCCGACAGCTCGTGCACCCGCTTGCCGTACGCGCCCTTGAGACGGACGAGTTCCAGCAGCCGCTCGGCCTCGCCGCGGCGCTCCGCGCGCGGCACCCCGCGCAGCCGCAGCGCCAGTTCGATGTTGCGGCCCGCGGTCAGCCACGGGAACAGCGCATGCTCCTGGAACATCAGAGCCGGCCTGCCGCCGGGCGTCTCGATGGTGCCGGCGGACGGCTTGTCCAGACCGGCCACGAGGCTGAGGAGGGTGGACTTGCCGCACCCCGAGGCCCCCAGGAGGCAGACGAAGGAGCCGGGCGCGACGTCGATGCTGATGTCGTCCAGCACCTGCTGTTGCGCGCCGGGGCGGCCGAAGGACTTCGAGACGTGGTGGATACGAGCGGCGTACGGACCGGTGGTTCCGGCGTCCGCCGGGGCGGGCTTGGTGAGCGTGCTGGTCGTCATCGGTGTCACCTCCTGGGAGTTCGGGGGGCCGGGGTCAGTTGCCGCCGAGGCCGGCGTCGTCGACCGGCGGCTTGCCCTCGGACTTGAGCACCTTGTTCAGCAGGGTGAGGTCGTAGATGCCCTTGAGGTCCGGCTTCTTCAGCAGCCCCGCCTTGACGGCGTGGTCCGCCTCCTCCTGGAGGGTGGCGGCCAGCGGGTCATCGGTGACGTCGACGTTCTTGAAGGCCGGGTCGATGACGTTGTCCGGGAGCGGCTTGCCGGTGATCGCCGGGTCGGCCAGCTTCTCGTTCAGCGCCTTGACCGCCTCGGCGGGGTGCGACCGGATCCAGGCGTTGGTCGTCACCGAGGCGCGCAGCACGGCCTCGACCGCCTTCGGGTGCTCCTTGAGGAAGCGCTGCGAGACGATCACGTTGGTGATGACGAACTTGCCGTCCGGCCACAGCTTCTTCTCGTCCAGCAGCGCCTTGCCGCCCGCGGCGACCAGCTTGGACGCGGTGGGCTCGGGCACCCAGGCGGCGTCGATGCTGCCCTGCGCGAAGGCGGTGGGCGTGACCTTGTTGTCGATGCGCTGGACGGTGACGTCGCCCTTGCCGGTGGTGGCGTCGACCGTGTAGCCCTTGCCGGCAAGGAAGTTCAGCAGGGCGACGTCCTGGGTGTTGCCCAGCTGCGGGGTGGCGATCGTCTTGCCCTTGAGGTCGTCCAGGCTCTTGATCTTCTTGGGGTTGACGATCAGCGAGACACCGCCGGAGGCCGAACCGGCGATGATCTTCAGGCTCTTGCCGTGCGACTTCACATAGCCGTTGATCGCGGGGGAGGGGCCGATCCAGCCGATGTCGATGGCGTTCGAGTTGAGCGCCTCGATCTCGGCGGGGCCGGCGTTGAAGACCGAGGACTTCACCGCGGTGCCGCCCAGCTCCTTCTGGAACTGGCCGGTCTGAAGGCCGATCAGCGGCGTGGCGTGGGTGGTGTTGCCGAAGAATCCGATCTTGACCTGATCGAGCCCGTCGACCTTGGGCCCCTTCGGGGCGACGGTGGCCGCGGTGTCCTTCTGGGCCTGGGAGCCGTAGCCGCAGGCCCCCAGCGCGAGGGTCAGCAACGGGACGGCGGCGGCGACCGCCAGGAGGCGATGACGAACGGCAGACACGGGAGGTGTTCCTCTCGGAAGGCCGGGGGAGTACGCGCCTCGCTAGGGGGGCGCGCCCGGCGAAAGGGTGGAACTTCGGAGGGAGGACGTGGGGGGTACGGAGTCGGGCCCGGTCAGCACATACATCGGCCGACTCCGCCCTGTCCGCTCCCGAGGGCGCCGCTGCCGACGCGGCCCCCTTCCTTCGCGAAGGTCGAGAAGATGTCCCTGAGCATGATCAGAAATCCCACCCCTCGTCGTCGGTCGCACCCTCCGGCGCCGGGTCCGCGGTCGCCTCCGCGAACGCCGTGCCCGCCATGCCCGCGGTCAGCGTGGTGCCGTCCGAGGGGTCGATCAGCAGGAAGGAGCCGGTGCGCCGGGAGTCCGCGTAGGCGTCCAGCGCCAGCGGCGCGGCGGTGCGGACCACGATCCGGCCGATGTCGTTGGCGACCAGTTCACCGGGGGCCGGGTGCTGGGAGAGATCGTCCAGGGTCAGCCGGGACGGGATCTCCTTGACGATCGCCTTGACGGTGCGGGTGGTGTGCTTGAGCAGCACCCGCTGCCCGACGGTCAGCGGCCGGTCGGCGACGTGGCAGACGGTGGCCTCGACGTCCTGGGTGACCGACGGCGCCGCGGCGGCCGGGGCGATCAGGTCGCCGCGGGAGACGTCGATGTCGTCGGCGAGCCGGAGGGTCACCGACTGCGGTGCCCAGGCGACGTCCACGCTCTGGCCGAGCGCGTCGATCCCCTCGACGGTGCTCGTCCGGCCCGAGGGCAGTACGGTGACGGCGTCGCCGACGCGCAGCACGCCGGAGGCGATCTGGCCCGCGTAGCCGCGGTAGTCGGGGTGCTCGGCGGTCTGCGGACGGATGACGTACTGGACCGGGAAGCGGGCCGGGTCGTCCGACGGGTCGGCGACCACCGGCACGGTCTCCAGGTGCTCCAGCACGGTCGGGCCGCCGTACCAGTCCATGGTGGCCGACGGCGTCACGACGTTGTCGCCGGCCAGCGCCGAGATCGGGATGGCGGTGCACCAGTTTTCCTGGGGGTCTCCCCCAGACCCCCAGCCCGGCACGCCCAGCGAGCCGGCGTAGGCGGTGAACTCCTCGGCGATGGCCGCGAAGACGGACTCCTGGTAGTCGACCAGGTCCATCTTGTTGACGGCCAGCACGACGTGCGGCACCCGCAGCAGGGCGGCGACCGCGGCGTGCCGGCGGGTCTGCTCGACCACGCCGTTGCGGGCGTCGACGAGGACGACGGCCAGCTCGGCGGTGGACGCCCCGGTCACCATGTTCCGGGTGTACTGCACATGCCCGGGGGTGTCGGCCAGGATGAAGCGGCGGCGCGGGGTGGCGAAGTAGCGGTAGGCCACGTCGATGGTGATGCCCTGTTCGCGCTCGGCGCGCAGCCCGTCCGTCAGCAGCGCCAGGTCCGGCGCCTCCTGCCCGCGGTTGCGGGACGCGTGCTCGACGGCCTCCAACTGGTCGGCGAGGACCGACTTGGAGTCGTGCAGCAGCCGGCCGACCAGGGTCGACTTGCCGTCGTCCACGGAGCCGGCGGTGGCGAAGCGCAGCAGCGAGGTGGCACCCGCATCCACCGTCAGGTCCGCACGGGTGGTGTTGGTCGTGCTCATGGCTAGAAGTACCCCTCGCGCTTGCGGTCCTCCATGGCGGCCTCGGACAGCTTGTCGTCGGCCCGGGTCGCGCCCCGCTCGGTGAGCCGGGACGCGGCGATCTCCGCGATGACGGCCTCGATGGTGTCCGCGTCCGACTCGACGGCGCCGGTGCAGGACATGTCGCCGACGGTGCGGTAGCGCACCTGCCGGACCTCCAGCCGCTCGCCGTCCTTCGGGCCGCCCCACTCACCGGGCGCCAGCCACATGCCGCTGCGCGCGAAGACCTCGCGCTCGTGGGCGTAGTAGATGGCGGGGAGTTCGATCTTCTCGCGGGCGATGTACTGCCAGACGTCCAGCTCGGTCCAGTTGGAGAGCGGGAAGACCCGGACGTGCTCGCCGGGCGAGTGCCGGCCGTTGTAGAGCTGCCACAGCTCGGGCCGCTGCCGGCGCGGGTCCCAGCCGCCGAACTCGTCGCGCAGCGAGAACACCCGCTCCTTGGCGCGCGCCTTCTCCTCGTCCCGCCGGCCACCGCCGAAGACCGCGTCGAAGCGGTTCTTCTCGATGGCGTCCAGCAGCGGCACGGTCTGCAGCGGGTTGCGGGTGCCGTCCGGGCGCTCGCGCAGCTCGCCGCGGTCGATGAAGTCCTGCACCGAGGCGACGTGCAGCCGCAGCCCGTGCCGCGCCACGGTGCGGTCGCGGTAGTCGAGGACCTCGGGGAAGTTGTGCCCGGTGTCGACGTGCAGCAGCGCGAACGGTACCGGCGCCGGCGCGAACGCCTTCAGCGCCAGGTGCAGCATGACGATGGAGTCCTTGCCGCCGGAGAAGAGGATCACCGGCCGCTCGAACTCGCCCGCCACCTCGCGGAAGATGTGCACCGCCTCGGACTCCAGGGCGTCCAGGTGCGACAGAGCGTAGGGGTTGTTGTCCAGGTCCTCGGAAAGCGAAGCAACGGTGGTCACGCGGTATCCCCTTCGTACTCCCCCAGACTCCGTCCGGGGGCACCTCCATCTCCGCCCACGCGGCACAGAGGGGCGGGTATCACGGCCTGCTGCGGGTCGGTGCCCGCGTGTGTGCCGCTCACGCCAGCCCCCTCTCGACGAGCAGCGCGTGCAGCGCCGCCGCGGATTCCCGCACGGTCTGGGTGTGCGACTCGATCCGCAGGTCCGGCGCCGCGGGCGCCTCGTACGGGTCGTCCACGCCGGTCAGGCCGGAGATCTCGCCGGCCGCCTGCTTGGCGTACAGCCCCTTCACATCGCGCTCGGAGCACACCTCGACCGGGGTGGCGACGTGCACCTCCAGGTACGCGGTGCCCTCGCTCTGGTGGCGCTCGCGCACCGCCTCGCGGCTGTCCGCGTACGGGGCGATCACCGGGACCAGGGCCTTCACGCCGTTGCTCGCCAGCAGTTCGGCGACGAAGCCGATCCGCTGGACGTTGGTGTGCCGGTCCTCGCGGCCGAATCCGAGGCCCGCGGAGAGGAACTCGCGGATCTCGTCGCCGTCGAGCACCTCGACGCGATGGCCCTCGCCGCGCAGCCGCTCGGCCAGCTCACGCGCGAGGGTCGTCTTGCCCGCGCTCGGCAGACCGGTCAGCCAGATCGTGGCGCCCGTCATCTGTGTCTCCAAAAACTCCGCCATCAGTGCAGTCCGCACTCGGTCTTGTTGCTGCCGGCCCAGCGGCCGGCCCGCGCGTCCTCCCCCGCCAGCACCCGGCGGGTGCAGGGGGCGCAGCCGACGGAGGCGTAGCCGTCCATCAGCAGTGGGTTGGTGAGCACCCCGTGCTCGGCCACGTACGCGTCCACGTCGTCCTGCGTCCAGCGGGCGATCGGCGAGACCTTCACCTTGCGCCGCTTGGTGTCCCAGCCGACGACCGGGGTGTTCGCCCGGGTCGGCGACTCGTCCCGGCGCAGCCCGGTCGCCCAGGCGTCGTAGCCGGTCAGGCCCTCTTCGAGCGGCTTGACCTTGCGCAGCGCGCAGCACAGGTCGGGGTCGCGGTCGTGCAGCCTCGGCCCGTACTCGGCGTCCTGCTCGGCCACCGTCTGTCGGGGCGTCAGGGTGATGACGTTGACGTCCATCACCGCCGCCACCGCGTCCCGGGTGCCGATGGTCTCCGGGAAGTGGTAGCCGGTGTCCAGGAACACCACGTCCACGCCGGGGAGGGCCCGCGAGGCCAGGTGCGCGACGACCGCGTCCTCCATCGAGGAGGTGACGCAGAAGCGCGGACCGAAGGTCTCGGCGGCCCAGGTGAGGATCTCCAGGGCGGGCGCGTCCTCCAGGTCGCGGCCCGCCTGCTCGGCGAGCCGCTGAAGGTCGGTGGTGGTGGTCACGGCGTACCTCCGTCGGATGCGGAAGGAGCTGCGGAAGGGGAAGGAGGCGGGGCGGACCCGGCGGCTCCGGGGGCCAGCAGCCCCAGGAACTTCAGCCGGAAGGCCCGGCTGCACGCCCGGCACTCCCACGCTCCGCCCCCGAGCCCTCGGCCCCGCTCGGGCTGGGCGGACCCCCCTCCCTCCTCGGAGGGGCGCAGGTCCTCGTCCCCGCAGTACGGGCAGTAGAACGGCGCGGCGCGTTCGCTCACGGTTCCTCCCGTTCGGTCTCGGTGCGATGCGGCGTCACTTCAGCGCACCCTCTTCGGCGCGCGCCGCCCAGCTGGCGAACCGCTCGCCCTCCGTGCGCTGCGCCTCGAAGTTGCGCAGCACCCGCTCGACGTAGTCGGGCAGCTCCGCGGAGGTCACCTTCAGCCCGCGGACCTTGCGGCCGAAGCCGGGCTCCAGGCCCAGCGCGCCGCCCAGGTGCACCTGGTAGCCCTCGACCTGGTTGCCGTCGTCGTCCAGTACCAGCTGGCCCTTGAGGCCGATGTCGGCGACCTGGATGCGGGCGCAGGCGTTCGGGCAGCCGTTGAGGTTGATGGTGATCGGCTCCTGGAAGTCCGGCATCCGGCGCTCCAGTTCGTCGATCAGCGCGGCGCCGCGTCCCTTGGTCTCGACGATGGCGAGCTTGCAGAACTCGATGCCGGTGCAGGCCATGGTGCCGCGCCGGAACGGCGAGGGGTCGACCTGGAAGTCCAGCGCCTCCAGCCCGGCGACCAGGGAGTCGACCCGGTCCTCGGTCACGTCGAGGATGATCATCTTCTGCTCGACGGTGGTGCGCAGCCGGTCCGAGCCGTGCGCGGCGGCGAGTTCGGCGACCTTGGTGAGGGTGGCGCCGTCGACCCGGCCGACGCGCGGGGCGAAGCCGACGTAGAAGCGGCCGTCCTGCTGCCGGTGCACGCCGATGTGGTCGCGCCACTTGTGCGCGGGCTGCTCGGGCGCCGGGCCGTCGACCAGCTTCCGCTTGAGGTACTCGTCCTCCAGCACCTGGCGGAACTTCTCCGGGCCCCAGTCGGCCATCAGGAACTTCAGGCGGGCGCGGGTGCGCAGCCGCCGGTAGCCGTAGTCGCGGAAGATCCCGACCACGCCGGCCCAGACGTCGGCGACCTCGTCCAGCGGCACCCAGGTGCCCAGGCGCTGCGCGAGCTTGGGGTTGGTGGACAGGCCGCCGCCGACCCACAGGTCGAAGCCCGGCCCGTGCTCGGGGTGGACGACGCCGACGAACGCCACGTCGTTGATCTCGTGCACCACGTCCTGGACGGGCGAGCCGGAGATCGCGGTCTTGAACTTGCGCGGCAGGTTGGAGAACTCCTTGCTGCCGATGTAGCGCTCGTGGATCTCGTCCACGGCCGGGGTGCCGTCGATGATCTCGTCCGCCGCGATGCCGGCCACCGGGGAACCGATGATCACGCGCGGGCAGTCGCCGCACGCCTCGGTCGTGGACAGGCCCACCGCCTCCAGCTTCTCCCAGATGGCCGGGACGTCCTCGATGCGCACCCAGTGCAGCTGGATGTTCTGCCGGTCGGTGATGTCCGCGGTGCCCCGGGCGAACTGCTCGGAGACCTCGCCGATGGCGCGCAGCTGGGCGACGGTGAGCCGGCCGCCGTCGATGCGGACCCGCAGCATGAAGTACTTGTCGTCGAGCTCCTCGGGCTCCAGCACCGCGGTCTTGCCGCCGTCGATCCCGGGCTTGCGCTGGGTGTACAGGCCCCACCAACGCATCCGGCCCCGCAGGTCGTTGGGGTCGATGGAGTCGAAGCCGGCCTTGGAGTAGATCGTCTCAATGCGTGTCCGCACATTGAGACCGTCGTCGTCCTTCTTGAACTGCTCGTTGCCGTTGAGGGGCGTGAAGTGGCCAACGGCCCACTGACCCTCGCCGCGGTGGCGGCCGGCCTTGCGGCGGGTCGTGGCGGTGGGGTGTTCCGGGGTGGCGGCCATGGGTTTCGTCCTTCTGGGCGGCTCAAAGGGGGCTGCGGACGGTGCGATGCACCCCTGTTGACCTGCGCGGACACACCGAAGCGCGGCGCGCGGGCGCGCGTCGGCGGTGGGCTGCAGGGTTGGGGGCAACGCGTCCGCGACGGTGGGGACGGCGTGCGAAGCGGTGGTGCTGAGTGCTGTCCGGGTACGCAGGGCGGCGGGGCCCTCACGCGTACAGCGTCAGCCTGCCCGACAAATGGCGCTGGACATGCGGCCGAGGTCGACGTGGCGTCGACTCACCAAGGCAATTCCAGCTCGAGACATGACGGAAGCGTGGCACGCGGCTCTCTGGCCAGTCCACCGTCATCCAAGATATGGACATGAGCGTCCCGCATTGCGAGACGCTGTGGCGTCCGTCACGTAAGGAGGGGGTGCCGCCGGATTCCGGCCGCACCCCCTCCATGGGTCCGCGGTGAGCCTGTGCGTCAGCCGGCGGGGGCCGGCGTCGGTCCCGCGCCGGGCCACGGGCCGAGGTTCTCGGCCAGCGGCTCCTCGGTCACCGTGGTGTCGTACAGCCGGAAGCCGCGCCGCTCGTAGTTGGCCCGCGCATGGGCCCCGTCGTCGCTGCAGGTGTGCACCCACACCCGCGTGGTCTCCGGCACGTCCGGCCACCGCTCGGCCAGGTCCCAGGCCCGCGCCGTCCCGTAGCCGAGCAGGTGCCCGCCGATCCGCCGCCCCCGGAAGGCCGGCAGCAGCCCGAAGTAGGCGACCTCCACCACCCCCTCCGGCTGGGCCTCGAGCTCGATGAAGCCGGCGGGCGTGCCGCGCTCGTACGCCACCCAGGTCTCGGTCCCCGGCTTCCCGAGGTGTTCGGCCCATCGCGCGTACGGCCACTCCAGGCGGTCGGTCCACAGGATGTCCCCGCCGACCGCCGTATAGAGGAACCGGCTGAATTCGGGTGAGGGTGACTGGGAGTGGACGATCCGTACATCCTGCTCGGCGAGCGGCTCGACGGCGGGCGCCAGATCGGCGCGCGAGGTCTGTTCGAGATACCAGGTGGTGACGGTGTGGCTCATGGTGTCAGCACATCACACCGGTGGAGGGGCGGCGACCGGTCCGGAGGGCGGCGTCCACCCGGGCCGGCAGCCCGGGCCGGCCGGTGCGCTCCCGGGCCGCCTCCACATCACGGAACAGCCCGTCCACCTGCTGGGACGGCAGGGCCGCCCCGAGGAAGCCGTCGCCCCGCCGGGCCACCCGCTCGACCGCGGCCGAAACCGATCCGCCGAACAGTACCCCGGTCCGCGGCGGCGCCCGGGCCGCCGTGTTCTCCGAGCGCACCCCGACCCCTCACACCGGCCCGACGACGGCCCCCGTCCGCCGGGCCGCCAGCACCGCCGGCGACGTGGAGTGCGGCAGCAGCTCCAGGGGCCGGGCCGGCAGCCGGAGTTCGACCTGGACCCCGTCCGCGAAGCGGTACGGCCGGTGGGCCAGCACCCCCGCGAGATGGCGCCGCAGCCGCGACAGCTCGGCCCGGACCGTCACCGTGCGCCCGCCGTCGCCGAACACGTCCCGGGCCAGCTCGGCGGCGCTGCGGCCGTGCGGATGGATGGCCAGCAGGAACAGCAGCTCGGCGTGGCGCGGGGTCAGCGCGTGCGACCAGTTGCCCGCCGGCCCGGCCACCGTCACCACCGGACCGTCGGCACCGCCGAGGTCCAGCACCACCCGGTGCGGCCCGGGCGCCCGCTCCGGCCGGCCGAGCCGGATCAGCCAACCGCCCGGCAGCGGCTCCAACGTGCACATCCCGTACCGCGGCAGCCACAGCGGCCCGGCCTCCGGTTCCTTGGGCAGTGCCACCCGGTCCGGCGGGGTCATCCCCGTCACCGCGGCCGTCCAGCCGTGCGGATCGACGGCCAGAGCCCGCCCGCCGATCCGCGCCAGTATCGGCGCCGCGCTCGCCCGTAGCCGCCCCAGGGACGCGTGGTGGCGGGTCCGCAGCTCGCCCTCGGCGAGCCGGGCCACCGCGGAGACCAGGGCCAGCGTCGTCGGGTGGAACGAGGGCGCCGGGCCGCTGACGTCCACCGTGCCCAGCAGTCGCCCGTCGCGCGGGTCGTGCAGCGGTGCCGCGGCGCACGTCCACTGGTGGTGGCTGCGCAGGAAGTGCTCGGCGGAGTGCACCAGGACCGGGCTGCGGGCCACCAGCGCGGTGCCGATCGCATTGGTGCCGACCACCCCTTCCGTCCAGTCGGCGCCCTTGTCGAAGCCCAGCCGGTCGGCCATCCGCCGGATCGGGGCGCTGCCCTCCCGCCAGAGCACCCGGCCCTCGGCGTCGGTGACCACCATGATCTGCTGGGCGGCGTCGGCGGTCGGCAGCAGCCCGCCGCCGAGCACCGGCAGTATCGACGCCAGCTGGGACTTCTGCCGCCGGTGCTCCAACTCGGCCATCGACAGGGGATGTTGGTCGGTCCCCCGCTCCGGGTCCACACCGCGGTCCAGCACCCGTCGCCAGGATTCGCCGATCACCGTACGGGGCGCGTCCCGGGGCACGTCCGCCGGCAGGTGGTCGCCGGCCAGCGCCGCCTCGTGGAGCCCGGCCAGCCGCCGCGAGGTCTCCCGGATGTCCTGGGCAGACCGGACGGCGCTCTCGACCGGTCTGTCGGTCGGCCGGTCCCCGGTTCGCCCGCCGGTCCTGTCGATCGGTCTGTCGCTCACACTGCTCCCCGTCGTGCCCGTGTGTCCGGTCGGTGCCCATCGTGCCGTCAGCCGCCCGCCCTGGAGAGCCCATTGACCAGATCGGTTGCAACGGAATGCAACCGTTGTGGCCTATGACGCCTGCGGGGAAATCTGGTGTCAGCGGCCGATGGCACCCTTCCCCTGCCTCGTGGGTCGGGGACCCACATCCGGAGGTTTCGCCGGTCACCCGACGGAGAACCCGCCGGAGCCCGCCGGGGATGCGATCGGCCGCCCGCGTCGTCGGCACGCTGGGGGAGGGGGACACCATGGTGGCCGCCGTCCCACGTGTCGTGGTGATCGGCACCGGCGAGGGCGGTCGGCTCGCCCGGGCCGCCCGGCTGGCCGGGCACTACGGCGTGCCCCGACTGTCCGCGGTCGACGTCCTGATCAGACGTCAGCCACTGCCGAGCGCAGGATATGTGATCGACGGTGCGCCGCAACTCCTCGACCGGGTGGCGCGCTTCGGCGGTCCGCTGCCCGCACCGGCCTTCGCCGACCTCGTCGTGCATCTGCGCGAGGCGGAGCGGGACGGCACGGGTGACGTCTCCCGCGTGATCCGGTACTACGAGGCGCGCGGCGTGCTGGTCGGCTTCCGGCCGGACGTACCGGACGCCGAGATCATCGTGGCCATCGACGCGGCGCTGCGCGGGCGCACCGCGCCGCAGCCGCCGCGATGGCCCTGAAGACCGGGATCGGTGCCGAGTCGGCGCGGCACCGTTCCCTGCCCGGCGCGGCGGCGGTTGTCCCCTGTCCCGTCCCTCACCCGGGGCCGCCTCCTGACGGCTCCGAGGGGACGGCGAACCGCCGCCGCGCCACCGGAGGCCGGGCGGGCGCACCCGGTGGCACGCACTACTCGGCCACCACCACCGGGCGCGCCCGCCCCACCACCGCGGCCAGGTCCAGCGTGTGCGGCAGCGTGCCGAACGCCGCCCCCGCGTCGCCGCCCAGCCGCGCGGCACAGAACGCGTCGGCCACCTCCGGCGGCGCGTACCGCACCAGCAACGCCCCCTGGAGCACCAGCGCCATCCGCTCGGCCAGCCGCCGGGCCCGCGCCTCGATGCCCTCCAGATCGGCGAGTTCGGTCAGCAGCCCCCTGATCGCCCGGTCCAGCCGGTGGTCGGCGCCCCGCGCGGTGCCGATCTCGGACAGATACGCGTCCAGCGCCGCCGGTTCGCGCCGCAGCGCCCGCAGCACATCGAGCGCCTGGACGTTGCCCGCGCCCTCCCAGATCGAGTTCAGCGGGGCCTCCCGCAGCAGCCGCGGCAGCCCCGACTCCTCCACGTAGCCGTTGCCGCCCAGGCACTCCAGCGCCTCCGCGACCATGGGCGTGCACCGCTTGGTCACCCAGTACTTGGCCGCCGGCACCGCCAGCCGCAGGAAGGCCCGGTCCCGTTCGGTGCCGCTGTCGTAGGCCGCCGCCAGCCGCAGCGCCACCGTGGTCGCCGCCTCCGACTCCAGGGCCAGGTCGGCCGACACGTTGCGCATCAGCGGCTGGTCGGCCAGCTTGCGCCCGAACGCCGCCCGGTGCGCGGTGTGGTGCAGCGCCTGCGCCACCGCCTGCCGCATCACCGCCGCCGACGCGGTGACGCAGTCCAGCCGGGTCGCCGCGACCATCTCGATGATCGTCGCCACCCCGCGCCCCTCCTCCCCGACCCGGCGCGCCCAGGTGTGCCCGTCGAACTCCACCTCCGCCGAGGCGTTCGAGCGGTTGCCGAGCTTGTCCTTGAGCCGCTGGATCCGGAAGGCGTTGCGGGTGCCGTCCGGCAGCACCCGCGGCAGCAGGAAGCAGGTCAGCCCGCCCGGCGCCTGGGCCAGCACCAGGAACGCGTCCGACATCGGCGCCGAGCAGAACCACTTGTGGCCGGTCAGGGCGTACTCCCCGGCCGCCGCGAGCGGTTCGGCGCGGGTGGTGTTCGCCCGGACGTCGCTGCCGCCCTGCTTCTCCGTCATCGCCATCCCCGCCAGCGCGCCCGCCTTGCGCGCCACGGGCCGCAGCTCCGCGTCGTACACCCGCGAGGTCAGCAGCGGCTCCCACACCGCGGCCAGCTCCGGTTCGGCCCGCAGCGCGGGCACCGCCGCATGGGTCATCGACAGCGGACAGCCGTGCCCCGCCTCCACCTGGGTCCACACCAGGAAGCCCGAGGTGCGCCGGACGTGCCCGTGCGGACGCGACCAGGCGTCGGTCAGCCCGGCCGTGACGGCGTGTCCGAGCAGCCGGTGCCAGGCCGGGTGGAACTCCACCTCGTCGATGCGGTGTCCGTAGCGGTCGTGGGTGCGCAGCACCGGCGGGGAGCCGTTGGCCTGCTCGCCCCAGCGCTGTGCCTGGGCCGAACCTGCCGCCCGCCCCAGCCGGCCCAGTTCCTCCCGCACCTCGTCGAGGTGCTCCCCGGCGACGTACCGGGCCACCCCCTCGGTGAGCGCCGGATCGGCGGCGAAGACGTCGTAGCCGGTGAGCGGCGGGGGCTGGTTCGTCACGGTATGAGTGGTAGCTGCCATGCCCGATACGGTAAAGAGGTGCAGCCGCCGAACGAACCCACCGAACCGCACGGGCCGCCCCGGGGGCGTCTCACCCGTGCCCGGGTGCTCTACCGCAACGTCTCCAAGCGGCGGCTGGCGTGGCTGCTGGTCAAGGACATCGTCGGCAGCTGCATGCGCTACCGGGTCACCGGCCTGGCCGCCGAGGCGGCGTTCTGGTGCCTGCTCTCGCTTCCCCCGCTGATCCTGGGCCTGCTCGGCGTCCTCGGCTACACCGAACCGTGGATCGGCCACACCACCCTGGAGAACTTCCGCGGCCACCTGCTGCAGGCCGCCGGCACCGTCCTGTCCCACCGGGGCGTCGACGAGATCGCCCGGCCCCTGCTGCACGACGTCTTCACCGGCCGCCGCCCCGACGTCATCTCCCTGGGCTTCGCCCTCGCCCTGTGGTCCGGCTCCCGCGCGCTCAACGTCTTCGTGGACACCATCACGATCATGTACGGGCTCGACGGCCGGCGCGGCATCGTCAAGACCCGGCTGCTGTCCTTCGTGCTCTACCTCGCCGCCCTGGCCGCCGGCGCCATCGCCCTGCCGCTGATGGTCGCCGGCCCCGACGTGGTGGTCGGCTGGCTGCCGGCCAGCGGGAACGTCATCCGCGCCCTGTACTGGCCGGTCGTGCTGATCCTCTCCATCGCCTTCCTGACCACCCTCTACCACCTGTCGGTGCCGGTCCGTTCGCCCTGGCGCGAGGACATCCCCGGCGCCGTCGTCGCCCTGGCGATGTGGATCCTCGGCAGCTTCCTGCTCCGCCTCTACCTCACCGCGGCCGTCGAGGGCCCCACCATCTACGGCTCCCTGGCCGCGCCGATCGCGGTCCTGCTGTGGATCGGGGTCTCCGCCTTCGCGGTCCTGGTCGGCGCCGCCATGAACGCCGCGCTGGACCGGGTGTGGCCGTCGGTCGCCACCGCCGCCGCCCGCGCGGAGCTCGCCCGGCGCCGGGCCGCCGAGGACCTCGACGCCGGCTGACTCACGGCACCGGAATCCGCAGGAAGCGCCCGGCCACCCGCAGTTCGGCCTCCACGGCGGCGGCGGTCGCGCGCAGCGCGGGCAGCACCGCGGCGCGGGTGGCCGCCGGCGGCCGGCCGGCCGCATGGGTGGCGACCCCGACCGCGGCGACGGCACGGCCGGCGCGGTCGTGCACCGGGACCGCCAAGGAGCGCAGACCCGCCTCCAGTTCGTCGTCCACCAGCGCGTGCCCGTCGGCCCGGACCCGGTCCAGGAGGGCCGGCAGCCCGGCCGGGCCGGTGGCCGCGCGCTCGGCGGCCGGCAGGGCGGCCAGCAGGACCCGGCCCGGGGCGGTGGCCTGCGCCGGGGCGCGGCTGCCCGGACTGATCGTGACGCTCATGATGCGCCCCGCCGGGACCCCGACGAGGTACTGGACGGACGGCCCGTCGGCGTCGCCGTCGGCGGCCAGCACCGCCAACGAGGCAGACTCCCCGACCCGTTCGGCCAGCGCGGCCAGGTGGGGCCGGGCGAGGGCCGGCAGGGTGAGCCCGGAGAGCGGTGCGAAGCCCAGCTCCAGCACCTGCGGGGTGAGCCGGAAGCGCCCGCCGTCGGCCGCGGTGTAGCCGAGGTGCTCCAGGGTGATCAGGGCGCGCCGGGCGGTGGCCCGGGGGAGGCCGGTGGCCTCGGCGACGGCGGAGAGCGTCAGCGCGGCCCGGCCGGCGCCGAACGCGGTGAGCACGGCGAGCCCGCGGGCGACGGACTCCACGAATCCGGGGCCCAGTTGTTGCTTGGCCGCGCGCCGCCGGGCCGCCTGGTGGCGCGCGGCCGGATCCTCGGCGGAGGGCGGCGCGGCCAGCGCGGCCTCCATCGCGGCGACGGTGTCGCGGAGCCGGGCGAGGACCGCGTCCGGCAGCGCGGCGGCGGTGTGCCGGCTGGTGTGGCTGACCACGCTCACCGCGCAGACCGTGCCGCCGGCCGGGTCCCGGACCGGCAGCGCCACGGCGATCAGGCCCGGTTCGATGAGCTGGTCGTCCGGGGACCAGCCGGCGGCGTGGGCCGCGGCCACCCGCGCCGTGAAGTCCGCCGCGATCCGGCGAGCACCGGCCGGCGCGGCCTCGCCGGCGTCCCGGGCCGGTACCGCGGGGAAGCCCGCGTCGACCGGGTCGGCGGCCCGGCGCGCCCGCCAGCGGCGCCACTCCGCCGGGCCCCAGTCCCCCGCGAACAGGGCCCCCGGCGCGCCCCGTTCGGCCGGCAGCAGATCGCCGATGCGGAACGCCAGCGACATCGCGCGGCGGCGGGTCGCCTGGTGCACGAAGCGCACCCCGTCGCCGTCCGGCACGGCCAGCGACACCGACTCGTCGAGCGTGTCGGCGAGGCGGTCGGCGAGCGGGCCGAGCCGGTCGGGGAGCCCGGTGGCGGCGAGGTAGGCGTTGCCCAGTTCCAACAGACCGGGGGCGAGCACCGCGTCCCGGCCCTCGGCGCGGACGTGGCCGAGGGCGGCGAGGGTGCTCAGGACGCGGTCCGCGGTGGCGCGGGCCAGCCCGGTGGCCCGCGCCAGATCGCTCACCGCCGCCCGGCCGCCGGCCGCCGTCAGCGCGCGCAGCACGGCCAGCGCGCGGATCAGCGGTGTCACCGCCTCCGGTGGCGGTGGGGCGGGCGGAGCGGGGAAGGCGGACGGTGGCAAGGGGCTCTCCACGGTGCGGCGTTGTGGTCCGGGGTAGTCCGGAACCGTACCGGGCGGCCCGTTGACACGGCCCGGGGCCGGCACCAGACTCGGGGCAGCACACGACGTGAACTTCAGTTCACTGGGCGAACGCCCTTTGTTCAGAAGGGAGTTGACCCGTCGGGAGGGTCGGGATCGCGCCACGTCCGGCCGGTTCCCGACGGGGGTTCAGCAGGACGCCGCGGCCGCCGCCGGCGCGCCCCGGTGACCGTCGGGGAAAACGTCGGCACGCTGGACCGCGTCCCGGCGAAAGCGGTGTCCACCGCCCGGTCCGTACCCGTCCACCGCAGGGAAAGGGCACCATGACCGCACCGGCATCCCCCGCCCCGCCGCCCCCGGCCCCCGCGCCCTACCGCGGCGCGGTGGAGCGCCACCCCCGACGGCCGCTCCTCCCCTTCGACACCGGCACCGACCCGGATGCCGTGGAGCTGACCGGCCCGGTGTTCGGCCCCGCCGACGTCGGCGAGTGGGACGCCGACCTCACCCGGCAGCACCCCGGCGAGCCGCTCGGCGAGCGCATCACCGTCACCGGCCGGATCCTGGACCGCGCCGGCCGCCCCGTCCGCGGCCAGCTCGTCGAGATCTGGCAGGCCAACGCCGCCGGCCGGTACACCCACCGGCAGGACCGGCATCCGGCCCCGCTGGACCCGAACTTCACCGGCGTCGGCCGCTGCCGCACCGACGACCGGGGCCGCTACGCCTTCACCACCGTCAGACCCGGCGCCTACCCGCTGCCCGACGAGAGCTCCTGGCGCCCGGCCCACATCCACTTCTCGTTCTTCGGCACCGCCTTCACCCAACGCCTGGTCACCCAGATGTACTTCCCCGGCGACCCGCTCCTCCCGTACGACCAGATCCTCGCCGCGGTCCGCGACCCCGCCGACCGCCACCGCCTGGTCGCCGCCTTCGACCACGCGCTGTCCCTCCCCGCGGGACCGCTGGCCTACCGCTGGGACGTGGTCCTCGACGGCCCGTCCGCCACCTGGACCGAGGAGGGCCGCTGATGCCGGACACCGACGACCGCGGCGGGTCGCTCGCCGCGACGCCCGCGCAGACCATCGGCCCCTTCTTCGGCCACGCGCTGCCCGTCCCCGACGGCGGCCGGATCGCGCCCGAGGGGCATCCCGACGCCGTCACCGTGCACGGCCTGGTGCGCGACGGGGCGGGCGTCCCGGTGCCGGACGCGCTGCTGGAGTTCTGGCAGGCCGGACCCGACGGCAGCCTGGCGGGCGCCCCCGGCTCGCTGCGCCGCGACCCCCGGGAGCAGGCTCCGGCTCCACCGGAGCGGCTGACGCCGCGCCCCCCGCTGGGCGCGCTCCTGGGCCGCGACGGCGCGGTCTTCACCGGCTTCGGCCGGGTCCCCACCGACGCCGGCGGGCGCTACGCGGTCCGCACCCTGCGCCCCGCGGCCGCCGGACGCTCGAACGCCGCGCCCCATCTCGCGGTCTGCGTGCACGCCCGCGGTCTGCTGCACCACCTGTTCACCCGCGTCTACTTCCCCGAGCACACCGCGGCGCACGCCACCGACCCGCTGCTGGCGCAGCTGCCCGAGGAGCGCGCCCGGACCCTCCTGGCCCGCCCCGACGGCCCCGGCCGCTACCGCTTCGACGTACAGCTCCAACAGTCCGCGGACGGCGCCTTCGAGGAGACGGTCTTCCTTGCCTTCCGCTGAACCACCGGCACAGCGGGCGGCGCCGGCCCGGGGCGCCCGTTCCCGCGCCGCCCACCCGGCTCTCGCCCGCCCCGCGGGCCTGCCGGGGCCCGCGCCCGGGATGCGGTACAACCTCGGTACGGCCGGTGATCCGGTCGCCCCCTTGGGGGTGCCCCCGGACGACGTCCGGGGGAGCCTCGTCGCGGCCCTCACCGCCCTGACCGGCCGCGACGAGGTCCTTCAGGCAGCGCTCCGGGCGCGCCGGGCCGGCGCCCCGGACGCCGTGGGCCGGCCCGTCGGTCCCGCCCGCCGCCCCGGACCGCCCGGCGCCCGCGCGCCCCGCGCGTACCACCCGCACCTCGTAGCCGCCCGGCACCCTCCGCACCACCGGCACGACCCGCAGGAGCCCCGTTGACGCCGCCCGCCGCGCCCGCACTGCACCACACCACCGACGGCCCGCCCGGCGCCCCACCGCTCGTCCTCGGCCCGTCGCTGGGCACCACGCTCGCCGTCTGGAACCCCCAACTCCCGGCCCTGGCTGGCCGGTTCCACGTCGTCCGCTGGGACCTGCCGGGCCACGGCGGCACCCCCGTCGACGCGCTGGCCGACCCCGGGACGACCACCGTGCCCGAACTGGCCGGCCTGGTCCTGGAGCTCGCCGACGCCCGCGGCCTCGACCGGTTCGCCTACGCCGGGGCGTCGCTGGGCGGCGCGGTGGGCGCCTGGCTCGCCGCCCACCACCCGAGCCGGGTCGCCTCGCTCGCCCTGGTCTGCTCCTCCGCCCGGTTCGGCGAGCCGGCCGGCTGGCGCGAACGGGCCGCCCTGGTGCGCGCCAAGGGCACCGACGTGGTCGCCGACCCGGCCGCCGGCCGCTGGTTCACCCCCGCCTTCGCCACCTCACCGGAGGCCACCGCCCTGGTCGAGGCGCTGCGCCGGGACGTCTCCCCCGAGGGGTACGCGGCCTGCTGCGACGCCCTCGCCGTCTTCGACCTGCGCCCCGCGCTGCCCCGGATCGGCGTCCCCACCCTCGTCGTGGCGGGCCGCGCCGACCCGGCCACCCCGCCCGCGCACGCCCGGGAACTCACCGACGGCATCCCGGGCGCCAGCCTCGTCGAGCTGTCCGGCGCCGCCCACCTCGCCGGTGTCGAGCGGCCCGCCGAGGTCCTCGCCGCCCTCCTCGCCCACCTCGCCCCGCTCCCCACCGCCCCTGCCCCAGGAACGGATCTCTGATGTCCCGCACCCCCGCCCCACCCGGCGAAACCACCGTCGGCATCATCGGCGGCGGGCCGGCCGGACTGCTGCTCGCCCGGCTGCTGCACCGCGCCGGCATCGACTGCGTGGTGCTGGAGAGCCGGGACCGCGCCTACGTCGAGCAGCGGCAGCGCGCCGGCATCCTCGAACAGGGCACCACCGACATCCTGCGCGCCTGCGGTGCGGGGGAGCGACTGGACCGCGAGGGGCTGGTCCACGAGGGCATCGAGCTGCGCTTCGACCGGCGCGCCCACCGCCTCGACTTCCCGGCACTCACCGACGGCCGCCGGGTCACCGTCTACGCCCAGACAGAGGTCGTCAAGGACCTGATAGCGCTCCAGCTCGCCGAGGGCCCGCCGCTGCTGTTCGGCGCCCGCGCGCTCGCGGTCACCGGCGCGGACACCGACCGGCCCCGCGTCCACTACGCCCACGACGGCCGCGAGCACACCCTGACCTGTGCCTACGTCGTCGGCTGCGACGGCTTCCACGGCGTGGCCCGGCAGGCGATCCCCAAGTCCGCCCGCCGCACCTTCACCCGCCGCTACCCCTACTCCTGGCTCGGCGTCCTCGCCGACGTCCCGCCCTCCTGCGACGAGTTGGTCTACGCCCACTCCGACCGCGGCTTCGCCCTGCTCAGCATGCGCACCCCCACCGTCAGCCGGCTCTACCTCCAGGTCCCCGACGACACCGACCCGGCGGACTGGCCCGACGAGCGGATCTGGGACGAACTCCAGGCCCGCGCCGCCGTCGACACCGTCCCCTGGAAACCGGCCCGCGGCCCGGTCACCGCCAAGGCGGTCCTCCCGCTGCGCAGTTCGGTCACCGAGCCGATGCGCTGGGGCCGGATCCTGCTGGCCGGCGACGCCGCCCACATCGTCCCGCCCACCGGCGCCAAGGGCCTCAACCTCGCGGTCGCCGACGTCACCGTCCTGGCCCGCGCGCTGACGCACCGGCACCGGACCGGATCGGCGGAGCTGCTCGACGCCTACTCCGCCACCTGTCTGCGCCGGGTCTGGCGCGCCGAGCACTTCTCGCACTTCATGACCACGACCCTGCACACCGACCCCGAGCAGAGCCCCTTCGACACCCGGCTGCAGCTCTCCCAGCTCGACCGGATCGCCGACTCCCGGCACGCCGCCGCCGAACTGGCCGAGAACTACACCGGGCTGCCGCTGTACTGACCGGCGCCGGGGCCCGGCCGGTCCGGGTCCCGATGCCCCCTGCGGTAGCGCACCAGCAGCATCGCCGCGTCGTCGTGCAGCGGGCCCTCCGCGTGATCGACCACGTCCTCCCGGACCGCCCGCAACGCCGCCTCCGGATCGGGGTCCTTGAGCAGCACGGCCCGCTCGTCGAGGGGATAGAACCAGCCGGCCGAGTCCCGGGCCTCGGTGACCCCGTCGGTGTAGAAGAGCAGCTGGTCACCGGGGGCGAACGGCACCTCGTGGGGGACCGGCGCGTCCGGCCGGTGGTCCATCAGTCCCAGCGGCAGGGCGCGTTCCGGCGGCGCGGCGTAGCGGACCTCGCCGGAGGGGCGGACGACCAGGGGGGAGGGGTGGCCGAAGTTCAGCAGGGTCGCGTTCGGGCCGTCGCCGATCTCGGCGAGGACCGCGGTCACGAACCGCTCGCCGGACAGATGGCGGTTCAGCGCCCGCTCGACCCGGGCGCCGACCGCCGGCAGGTCCGGTTCGTCGTGCGCCGCCTCCCGGAACGCACCGAGCACCACCGCGGCGCTCTCCACCGCCTCCAGGCCCTTGCCCTGCACGTCCCCGACGATGATCCGCACCCCGGCGGGCGAGGTCACCACCTCGTAGAGGTCCCCGCCGATCCGGGCCTCGGCCACCGCCGAGGTGTACGAGACCGCGATCCGCAGCGGGCCGGCGCCGCGCGGCACCGGCCGCAGCAGCACCCGCTGGGCGACCTCGGCGATCGACCGGACATTGGCCAGTTCCGCCTCCCGGCGCTGCCGCATCACCGCGGCCACCACGCCGGCGGCGGTCACCCCGGCGACCGACAGCAGCGCGGTCAGCCCGCGCCGGCTCTCGAACAGCCCGCTGTGCACCCCCAGCCCGACGCAGAGCACCGCCGCGGTCAGCCCGACCAGCGCGGTCCGCCGCCAGCCGCCGACCAGACCGGCGAACGCCGGCCCCAGCGACACCAGGGGCAGGAAGCCGACCCCCGGGCCCGCGGTGATGTCCACCGCGCTGACCGCGGCCATGACCAGGTACGGAAGCGCGGCCAGCACGCGGGAGCGGGTGCGCTGCTCCGCCTTCTCCACGGTCAAAGGTCCACTCCGGCGTTGTGACGGCTCGGGGACCGGATGGCCGGCGGTCCCCGAGGGGCGATCGCTTGCGGGGCCGGCCACGGTCCGTTCGACTGTCCGAAACCGTCCTCCGGGCCCCCGACCTGAGCATATGCAACATTTGCCGGGCTGACGGACGGGGAGTACGCGGCCGTTACCGAATCGCAGCGGCACCGGGCGGCCCGCCGGGGCCGGACGACGCGGGTGCGACGACAGGACCTAAGGGAGGAACGACCGCGCGGCGTTCACCCTGCCGGGGCGCAGGATGCGGATCGGGCCGCGGTTGCAGTCGGGGCAGTCCGCACGGGTCAGCGGAGAGGGCACCCGGCGGCCGTGGGCGAAGTAGTCGGCGCGGCGGTGGCCCGCCAGATCGGTGGTGTGCCGGATCTCGTACTCCTCCTCCCACCCGTGCCCGCAGTGCAGGCAGACGAACGAGTACGCCTCGTGAACCGTCTCGGTGTCCCTTTCCATGGTCACCACGCCCTCTCTCCGGGGCCGTCGCACCCGCGGCGGCGCCGGACGGATCCTGCCGCACCTCCCATTATTGCGCCGCTCCGGCGCATCCGCGGCGGCGCCGGAGCGGCCCTCAGGCCCGGCCGCGGACCTCCGCCAGCGCCTCGTACACCGCCGCCACCAGCGCCCGGCTCCGCGGATCCTCGCCGCTGGTGCCGCCCCCGAAGCGGTTCATCGTGTACGCGTAGGCCAGCCCGTTCTCCGGGTCCGCGAAGGCGTACGAACCGCCCGCGCCGCCGTGCCCGAACGCCCGCGGGTTGGGGCCCGCCTGCCCGCGGTCGTTGAGCATGTAGCCCAGCCCCCAGCGGAACGCGGTGGCGGTGCCCTCCGGGACGAGCGCGCCCAGCGTCAGGTCCGGCTCGTCCGGCCGGCTCTGCGAACTGCGCAGCGCCTCCAGGGTGGCGGGCCCGACCAGCCGGCCGCCGGCCAGCGCCGCATAGACGGCGGCCAGGCCGCGCGCCGAGGCGTGGGCGTTGCCGGCCGGGATCTCGGCCGAGCGGTAGGCGGCGCTGTTGACGTCGCCGATCGGGACATAGCGCAGCGCCAGCGTGACCGGGGCCAGCGGATGCTCCTCGATGCCGCGCACCGGGGGGAGCGGCGCGCCCGGGAAGCGCTCGGCGAGCAGTGCGTCGCCCAGCTGCCCGACCATGTCGGCGCACCGCGGGTGCTCCTCGGCGGGGGTGCCGATGAAGAGGTCGGCGCCGAGCGGTCCGGTGATCTCGCTGCGCAGGAACGCCCCCAGCGACTGCCCGGTGATCCGCCGGACCACCTCGCCCACCAGATATCCGAACGTCGTCGCGTGATAGCCCTGCGCGGTCCCCGGCTCCCACCACGGCGGGGTGTGCGCCAGGGCGTCGCAGACGTACTCCCAGTCGTAGGCGCGGCCCTCGGCCAGGGGCTCGCGGGGCGCCAGCAACCCGGCGCGGTGGCAGAGCAGCCAGCGCACCGGTATGGCCTCCTTCCCCGCACGGGCGAATTCCGGCCAATAGCGGGAGACCGGGGCGTCCAGGTCCAACTCGCCCCGGTCCGCCAGGAGATGGGCGCACAGCGCGGTCATCCCCTTGGACGTCGAGTAGACGTTGACCAGGGTGTCCCGCTCCCAGGTGCGGCTGCCGGCCGCGTCCGCGTGACCGCCCCACAGGTCCACCACCGGCTCGCCGTCCCACGTCACCGCGACCGCCGCGCCGATCTCCCGGTGCTCGCGGAAGTTCCGCTCGAACGCGCGCCGCACCCCCTCGAACCCCGGTGCGCAGTGGCCTTTGACGGTGGCGGCTTCCACGGTGGCTCTCCTCGCGTCGTCGCGGTGCGGTCGGGCGGCGCGCCCCGCCGCCAGGACGCCCGCGCGCGGAGCACGACGCACCCCGGCCGTGGAGCACGTACGGATGATCCGTCCGGGTCGATGCCTGTGGCAACCATGCCTGTCCGGCCGGAAGCGTTCCCGCCCGTCCGGACCAGTGTCGCGGCACGGGATGATGGCTGCCATGACCGCCCCGACCGCCGCTGCGATCCGCCCCGTCCAGGCGCTCCTCGTCGTCGACGTGCAAGCCGCGTTCGTCTCCGGGTGGGAGGCGGTCCCCGACGCGGACCGGGTCCTGCGCTGCACCCGCGACCTGCTCTCCCGGGCCCGCGCGGCCGGTGCCCTCGTCGTCCACCTCCAGAACGACGGCGAACCGGGCGCCGTCGACGCGCCGCACACCCCCGGCTGGGAACTCCACCTGCCCGTCGAGCCCGGCCCCCGCGAGCGGGTCGTCCGCAAGACCGAGGACGACGGCTTCGCGGACACCCCGCTCGGCGACCTGCTCACCGACGCCGGCGTGACCGAACTCGCCGTCTGCGGCGTGCTCTCCGAGATGTGTGTGGCCGCCACCGCGCGCACCGCGCTGGTCCGGGGGCATCGCGTCGTCCTGCCGCACGACGCGCACGCCACCTACGACATCCCCGCGGCGCCCGGCATCAGCGACACCGTCCCGGCCGCGATGTCCTCCCGGGCCGCCGAATGGGCCCTCGGCGACGAGGTCGAGATCGTCCCGCACGCCGCCGCCGTCCCCTTCGCCGCCGCGCCCCGCCCCGCCGTCGGGCCCGCCGCCGCGCCCGGTCTCCCGGTCAGCCCCGCTGCTCCGCCGCCTTCTCCAGTGCGGTGACGTACGCCGCGATGAAGTGGTCCCGCACGCCGTCCGAGGCGGGGGCCAGCAGATCGGCGGTCAGGCCCCGGCCGCGGTCCAGCAGGCCGCCGATCAGCGGCATGGTGTTGTGCACCGCGCCCCGGGAGTCGATGTGGCGCAGCGCGGAGACATGGCGGAAGACCGGCTCCGGCGGGAGCTGGGGGACGATGTCGTTGTTGTTGACGAAGCGGTACATGCGGTCGGTGAAGGCGGAGTTGAACTCCTTGGCCAGGCCCGGGTCGCAGGTGCGGGGCTGACCGAAGGTGTAGACGCCGTCGGCGGTCAGCTTCGGGTCCTCGAAGTGGAGCCGGGCGCCGGCCAGCATCGCCAGCGCCCCGCCCAGGCTGTGGCCGGTGAAGTAGAGCGCCTGGTCGTTGTCCCGGAACTCCTTGAGCGTGGTGAGGACCTGCGGCCAGACCGACTCCAGCGCCTCGGCGAAGCCGTAGTGGACGTGGCCCCGGCCGCCGGGGCCGGGCCATGGCGGGGTGGTGGCGTCGGACAGCCAGTCCCGCAGCTCGGCGGGCTCGGTGCCGCGGAATGCGGTGATGATCATGTGTCGTCCGCCGAGGGTGTACGCCTGCGTGTCCTGGAGCGGGAACGGCGGGCGGAAGGCGGTGTGGTGGTGGCGCACCCGGTCGAACCCCCACTCCCGGGCAGTGGCCTCGATGGTCTGCTCGCCCTGGTACGCGAGCTCGGCGGCGCGCACCATGCACACCGCCTGGCGGAGGCTGTAGCCGGTGGCCTGCTGGTCGACGCGGGGACTACTGGTCAACGGGGGGCTCCTGGAGGGGTGCGGACGGCAGTGACGACAGGGCGACTACAGAGAGCGCGCTCTGACTACACACCGTAACTCCGTGCGGGTGCGGCGAGCAGGTGCGCCCGTTTAAACCACTCGTTCGAGCCTCGGGTCGCACACACCGTGGCGCCGAGTGAGCCTGGAAGCGACCGGTACCCACCGACCGGCACCCACAGGAAGGGCCCACAGTGAACAGCGTGGAACAGGCGTCACACCCGGAACACCCATCGGCCGAGGTCGTGGTGGAGGTCGAGGGCTGCAGGACGGCGGACGCCCACGCCGTCTTCAGCGCCCTGCGCACCGCCTTCCGCTCCGACCGGGCGCCCGACGACGTGCCCCAGGAGATGGCCGGCCCCGGTACGACGGTGTGGACCTCCACCGTCGACGTCAGCGAGCGCGGCACCGAGCCGGAGCCGCGACGGCTGACCGCCCCCGTCACCGTCAGCCTCCAGGGCGGCTACTGGGCGGTGGACCAGCTGTGCGCGGGCCTGCGGCCGGCGTTCGTGGTCACCGTCCTCGGCACCGCCGCCGGCGACCAGGAGAAGGAGGTCGAACTGCGGCTGGAGACCCTGCGGCGGCCCGTCACGAGGGGCGCCTGATGGCGCCGGGGGAGGGCCGCCCGGACGACACCGGCGGCCCTCACCCGGTCAACGGCCGCCGCTCCGAACTGGCCCTCACCGTCAACGGCACCCGGCACACCCTGACCCTGGACCACCGCACCACCGTCCTGGACCTGCTCCGCGAGCACCTCGGCCTCACCGGCGCCAAGAAGGGCTGCGACCACGGGCAGTGCGGCGCCTGCACCGTCCTGGTCGAGGGACGGCGCGCCAACAGCTGCCTGCTGCTGGCCGTGGCGCACGACGGCCGCCGGATCACCACCGTCGAGGGCCTCGCCGACGGCGAGCGGCTGCACCCCCTCCAGGAAGCGTTCCTGGACCGCGACGCCCTCCAGTGCGGCTACTGCACCCCCGGCCAGATCTGCTCGGCGGTCGGCGTCCTGAACGAGGCGGCCGACGGCTTCCCCTCCCATGTCACGCCGGACACCGCGCGGTCCGGGGCGCCGGTGGCGCTCACCGCCGACGAGATCCGGGAGCGGATGAGCGGCAACCTGTGCCGCTGCGGCGCCTACCCCCGGATCGTCGAGGCGGTCGCCGACGCGGCGGTCACGGGGGCGGCGGTCACCGGGGCGGGGGTGGCCGGCGGATGAGGCCGTTCGGATACCTGCGGGTCGCCAGCGTCGACGAGGCGGTGCGGGCCGCAGCCGGGCAGCCCGGCGCCCAGTTCCTCGCCGGCGGCACCAACCTCGTCGATCTGATGAAGCTCGGCGTGGAGGCCCCGCGCACCCTGATCGACATCGGCCGGCTCCCGCTGGACCGCGTCGAGGAACTGCCGGACGGCGGGCTGCGGATCGGCGCCCTGGTCCGCAACGCCGACCTCGCCGCGGTGCCCGCCGTCCGCGACCGCTACCCGGTGCTCTCCCAGGCCCTGCTGGCCGGCGCCTCCGGGCAGCTCCGCAACACCGCCACCACCGGCGGCAACCTCCTCCAGCGCACCCGCTGCGGCTACTTCCAGGACGTCTCCAAGCCCTGCAACAAACGGGAGCCCGGGACCGGCTGCCCGGCCCGCGAGGGCACCCACCGCGACCTCGCCGTCCTCGGCCACTCCGCGCACTGCGTCGCCACCCAGCCCTCCGACATGGCGGTCGCCCTCGCCGCCCTGGACGCCACCGTGTGCCTGCACGGTCCCGAGGGCGAACGCACCGTCCCGGCCGCCGAGTTCCACCGGCTGCCCGGCGACAGCCCCGAACGCGACACCGAGATCCGGCTCGGCGAACTGCTCACCGCCGTCGAACTGCCGCCGGCCCGACCCGGCGGCCGCTCCCGCTACCGCAAGGCCCGCGACCGGGCCTCGTTCGCCTTCGCGCTGGCCTCCGTCGCCGCCGTGCTCACCGTCCGCGACGGCACCGTCGAGCACGCCGCGCTCGCCTTCGGCGGGCTCGCCCACCGCCCCTGGCGGGCCCGCTCCGCCGAGGCCCTGCTGCGCGGCGCGCCCGCCACCGAGGAGACCTTCGCCCGCGCCGCCGACGCCGAACTCGCCGCCGCCGCACCGCTGCGCGACAACGGCTTCAAGGTCCCGCTGGCCCGCGCCCTCGCCGTCGGCGTGCTCACCGACCTCGCCGCCCACGGCTGACCCGCCCCCACCGCAAGGACCGCGCCATGAGCCACGACCCCGTCCCGCACCTCCCGCCGGCGGCCCCGCTGCCGCACCCGCTGGGCGCCCCCTCGGTCCGCCGCGAAGGCCGCGAGAAGGTCACCGGCGCCGCCCGCTACGCCGCCGAGCACACCCCGCCCGGCTGCGCCTACGCTTGGCCGGTCCCGGCGACCGTCGCCCGCGGCCGGATCACCGAACTGGACACCGCGGCGGCGCTCGCGCTGCCCGGGGTGATCGCCGTGCTCACCCACGAGAACGCGCCCCGCCTGGCGTCCACCGGCGACCCCACCCTCGCCGTGCTCCAGGAGGACCGCGTCCCGCACCGCGGCTGGTACGTCGCGCTCGCCGTCGCCGACACCCTGGAGGCCGCCCGGGACGCCGCCGAGGCCGTCCACGTCGGCTACGCCACGGAACCCCACGACGTGCGGATCACCGCCGACCACCCGAGGCTGTACGTGCCGGAGGAGGTGTTCGGCGGCCCGGGGGCCCGCGAACGCGGCGACTTCGACGCGGCGTTCGCCGCCGCACCGGCGACCGTCGACGTCGCCTACACCGTGCCGCCGCTGCACAACCACCCCATGGAGCCGCACGCCGCCACCGCCCAGTGGACCGACGGCCACCTGACCGTCCACGACTCCAGCCAGGGCGCCACCAGGGTGTGCGAGGACCTGGCCGCGCTGTTCAAGCTCGGCACCGACGAGATCACCGTCGTCTCCGAGCACGTCGGCGGCGGCTTCGGCGCCAAGGGGACGCCCCGCCCCCAGGTCGTGCTCGCCGCGATGGCCGCCCGGCACACCGGCCGCCCCGTCAAACTGGCCCTGCCGCGCCGCCAGTTGCCCGGCGTCGTCGGCCACCGCGCCCCCACGCTGCACCGGGTGCGCATCGGCGCCGGCCACGACGGCGTGATCACCGCCCTCGCCCACGAGATCGTCACCCACACCTCCACGGTCACCGAGTTCGTCGAACAGGCCGCGATCCCGGCCCGCATGATGTACACCTCGCCGCACAGCCGCACCGTGCACCGACTGGCCGCCCTCGACGTCCCCACCCCCTCGTGGATGCGCGCCCCGGGCGAGGCCCCCGGGATGTACGCGCTGGAGTCCGCCCTCGACGAGCTCGCCGTCGTGCTGGACATCGACCCCGTCGAACTGCGCATCCGCAACGACCCCGCCACCGAACCGGACACCGGCCGCCCCTTCAGCAGCCGCCACCTCGTCGAGTGCCTGCGCGCCGGCGCGGAACGCTTCGGCTGGCTGCCGCGCGACCCGCGCCCCGCCGTGCGCCGCCGCGGCGACCTGCTGCTGGGCACCGGCGTCGCCGCGGCCACCTATCCCGTCCAGATCTCCGAGACCGAGGCCGAGGCGCACGCCGCCGCCGACGGCGGCTACCGGATCCGGGTCAACGCCACCGACATCGGCACCGGCGCCCGCACCGTCCTCACCCAGATCGCGGCCGCCGTGCTCGGCGCCCCCGAGGACCGGGTGCGGGTCGACATCGGCAGCAGCGACCTGCCGCCCGCGGTGCTCGCCGGCGGGTCCACCGGCACCGCCTCCTGGGGCTGGGCCGTCCACAAGGCGTGCACGTCGCTGCTGGCCCGGCTGCGCGCGCACCACGGGCCGCTCCCCGCCGAGGGGATCACGGTCACCGAGGACACCCGCCAGGAGACCGCGGAGCCCTCCCCGTACGCCCGGCACGCCTTCGGTGCCGTCTTCGCCGAGGTGCAGGTCGACACCCGCACCGGCGAGGTCCGGGTCCGCCGGCTGCTCGGCCAGTACGCGGCCGGGCGGATCCTCAACCCCCGCACCGCGCGGTCCCAGTTCGTCGGCGGCATGATCATGGGGCTGGGCATGGCGCTCATGGAGGACAGCGCCCTGGACCCCGTCTTCGGTGACTTCACCGCCTGCGACCTGGCCGCCTATCACGTCCCGACCTGCGCCGACGTCCCGGCGATCGAGGCGCACTGGCTCGACGAGGAGGATCCGCACCTCAACCCGATGGGCAGCAAGGGCATCGGCGAGATCGGCATCGTCGGCACCCCGGCGGCGATCGGGAACGCGGTGTGGCACGCGATCGGCGCCCGGCTGCGCGACCTGCCGCTGACCCCGGACCGGACACTGGCCGCGCTCGTCGCCCCGCTCACCTGAGAGCGGGGCTACTCATACGGCTCACCCCTGTTGCGGGCCCGACACCCCCGGGACAGCATGGCAGTCCACCCATACGTGATGGATGCTCACTCTTCGTGTTGGGGGTTCGTTGGTCCAACGAGGTGAAGGACGTGAGCCTCGCGGTGAGGAGCGACGACATGACACCACCCGGCGACCGGCACTACACGGTCGAACTGCCCGCCTCGGCCGAGCGCGTCCCCCAGATCCGGCGGATCATCGCCGCGCATCTGCGCCTTTGGAACCTCGAACCGCAGATCCCGCCCATCTGCCAGGGGGTGGCGGAGCTCCTGACCAACGTCCACCGCCACATCGGCCCCGACGCGCGCTGTGTGGTCGAACTCCGCTGGAGCGGCCGGCACCTGACCGCCTCGGTCGCCGACGAGGGCCCCCGGCTGCCGCGGCTGGAGCGCGCGGCCGGCGGCGGACTCGCCCGGATCGCCGCCCTGAGCGACAGCTGGGGCACCTGCGGCACCCCCGACGGCAAGGTCATCTGGTTCACCCGCCGGGTCGGGGCGGCCCGCCCCGACCCGGTGACCCCGCGGGTGTCGCCGCGCAGCGTGCCCGACGTGGTGGAGCCCGCGCCCGCCGCGGAGCAGCCCGCCCCGGCGGCCCGTCCCCCGGCGGGCCCCGCCGCCGGCCCGGCCGTCGCCGCAGGCCCGTCCCCGTCGGAGGCGTCGCTGGTCTGACCGACCCGCCACCACCGCCCCTGGTCCCACGCGCCGCCGATCCGGCGCGCCCGCCCGGCCCCGAACGGCCGGCGGGTCACGGCACGACCGCCGTGACCCGCCGGCCGTTCGGCGTGCTCGGGCCGCCTCCGGCCTGCGAGTTCGCCCCCCGTACCGTGAGGTGTCACTTCCTCGTCATCCCCCCTTCCCGGATCCTCGTTCCTCTTGGAACACTCTGCTGACCGCTGTACCGCACGCCCCTTCCGCACCCTGTTCCAGATCCGACCCCCCGTCACTTCTCCCCCCCCACCACGAGGTCCCCAGACACATGGTTGACATCAATCGCCGGCGCTTCCTCCAGATAGCCGGCGCCACCGCGGGCGCCGCCGCCCTCACCAACAGCATCGCCCGCGCCGCCGCCATCCCCGCCCGCCGCAGCGCCGGCTCCATCAAGGACGTCGAGCACATCGTCGTCCTCATGCAGGAGAACCGGTCGTTCGACCACTACTTCGGCTCGCTGCGGGGCGTCCGCGGCTTCGGCGACCCCCGCCCGGTCACCCAGCCGAACGGCAAGTCCGTCTGGTACCAGGCCGACGGCGGCAAGGACGTGCTGCCCTACCACCCCGACGCCGAGAACCTCGGCATGCAGTTCATCGAGGGCCTCAACCACGACTGGCACGGCGGCCACCAGGCGTGGAACGACGGCAAGTACGACCAGTGGATCCCCGCCAAGGGCACCGGGACGATGGCCTACCTCACCCGGCAGGACATCCCCTTCCACTACGCCCTCGCCGACGCGTTCACCATCTGCGACGCGTACCACTGCTCCCTGATGAGCTCCACCGACCCCAACCGCTACTACATGTGGACCGGCTACGTCGGCAACGACGGCACCGGCGGCGGCCCGGTCGTCGGCAACGAGGAGGCCGGCTACGGCTGGACCACCTACCCCGAGCGCCTGGAGAAGGCCGGCGTCTCCTGGAAGATCTACCAGGACATCGGCGACGGCCTCGACGCGGCCGGCAAGTGGGGCTGGATCGAGGACGCCTACCGCGGCACCTACGGCGACAACTCCCTGCTCTTCTTCAACCAGTACCGCAACGCCAAGCCCGGCGACCCGCTCTACGACAAGGCCCGCACCGGCACCAACGTCAAGCAGGGCGACGGCTACTTCGACCAGCTCAAGGCCGACGTCAAGGCCGGCAAGCTGCCCCAGATCTCCTGGATCGCCGCCCCCGAGGCGTTCTCCGAGCACCCCAACTGGCCGGCCAACTACGGCGCCTGGTACGTCTCCCAGGTGCTGGACGCGCTCACCTCCAACCCCGAGGTGTGGAGCAAGACCGCCCTGTTCATCACCTACGACGAGAACGACGGCTACTTCGACCACGTCGTCCCGCCGTTCCCGCCGGCCTCCGCGGCCCAGGGCCGCTCCACCGTGGACACCGCCCTGGAGCACTTCCCCGGCAACGCCACCTACGCCGCCGGCCCCTACGGCCTGGGCCAGCGCGTCCCGATGCTGGTGGTCTCCCCCTGGAGCACCGGCGGCTACGTCTGCTCCGAGGTCTTCGACCACACCTCCGTGATCCGGTTCATGGAGAGCCGGTTCGGCGTCCACGAGCCCAACATCTCGCCCTGGCGCCGTGCCATCTGCGGCGACCTCACCTCCGCGTTCGACTTCTCCCTGGAGAACACCAAGCCGGCCGTGCTCCCGGACACCAAGGGCTACCAGCCGCCGGACCACAACCGGCACGACAGCTACTACCCCACGCCGCCCGCCAACCCCGTCCTGCCCAAGCAGGAGGCGGGCTCCCGGCCCAGCCGCCCGCTGCGCTACGTCCCGCTGACCGACGGCAAGGCCGACGTCGCCGGTGGCCGCTTCACGCTCACCTTCAGCGGCGGCGCCGCCGCCGGCGCGTGCTTCCTGGTCACCTCGGGCAACCGCACCGACGGCCCCTGGACGTACACCACCGAGGCCGGCAAGACGCTCTCCGACACCTGGAACACCGCCTACTCCAAGGGCAACTACGACCTGACGGTGCACGGCCCCAACGGCTTCCTGCGCACCTTCCAGGGCCCCGGCAAGAAGCACACCCCCGAGGTGACCGCCCGCCACAACGCCGCCTCCGGCCAGGTCGAACTGTCCCTCACCAACCCGGGCACCGCGCCCTGCCGCCTCACCATCGCCAACGCCTACGGCGGGGCCAAGCAGACCGTCCGCGTGGACCCGGGCGGCACCGTCACCCAGTCCGTCGACCTCACCGCGAGCAAGCGCTGGTACGACCTCACGGTCACCGCCGACACCGAATCCGGCTTCCTGCGCCGCCTCGCCGGCCACGTCGAGACCGGCAAGCCGGGCGTCAGCGACCCGGCGCTGCACACCGCCTGACCGGCCCGCCCGGGGGCGCCGCACCGCCGGCGCTCCCGGTCACCGGTCGGCGAATGTCTTCACCCCCGTCGAGGAGGTGATGCGCGCCCTCGACGACCTCGTGCGGTCCGGCAAGGTGCTCTACCTCGGGGTGTCGGACCGGCCCGCCTGGGCGCCGCTCGCGGCCGGCACGTACCGGCGCGGCGAGCCCGGCCGGCTGGAGCCCGGCCCAGGTGGCGCTGGACGCCGACGCCGTGGCGCGGCTGGACGCCACCAGCCAGGTGCCGCTCGGCTTCCCGCACGACTTCCTCCGCGAACCGGGCGTCACCGGGACCGTCTACGGCGACCGCTGGGCCGCCATCGAGGACCGGCGCTCCACCTACCGGCGCACCGCCCACGACGTCCGCTGAGCGGGGCCGCCCGCCCGGCGCCGGAAACGCCGCACGCCGCCGCCCGGGTGCCGGGCGGCGGCGTGCGTGCCGTGGTGCGGGGGCGGCGGGCTACTTCAGCGCGCTCCGCTGCTGCCACTGCTGCCAGTTCTCCTGCCAGACCTCGAGGCCGTTGCCGACGTCGGTCTTCTTGGTGCTGCTGGTGCCCTTCACCTCGACCGTGGAGCCGACCGACAGGAAGTCGTAGACCTGCTTGGCGTCCGAGGTGGTCATGCCGAAGCAGCCGTGGCTGTTGTTGACCACGCCGATGGACTGGTTCCACGGGGCGGAGTGCAGGAAGGTCCCGGACGCCGTGAGGTGGGTGACCCACTTCGAGTCCAGCATCCACTCGTTGCCGTGGCCGATGGTGGAGGAGTCCATGGTCTCCGCGGCGTTCTTGCTGCGGACGGTGTGCACGCCGCCGCGGGTCGGGTCCTGCGGGGAGCCGGCGGAGCCCTTGACGGTGCCCACGGCCTTGCCGTCGGCGTACATGGTCAGGGTGTGCGACGGCACGTCGATGACGGCCTTGTGGTCGGCGCCGATGCTGAAGTCGTAGTCGTAGTCGCGGGTGAAGTACCGGCCGTCGCCGGAATCTATCCCGCCCAGCGCGCCCCGCACGGAGACCTTCGTGCCGCTCGGCCAGTAGTCCTTGGGCCGCCAGTCGATCCGGTCCTTGCCGTCCCAGTCCGTGACCCAGCCCCAGGCGCCCTCCACCTTCGGCTGGCTGGTGACCTTCAGCGCCTTCTCGACCTCGGCGCGCTGGCTCTTGGCCACCTTGTGGTCGAACTTGATCGAGACCGGCATGCCGGTGCCGACCGTCTCCCCGTTGCCCGGGGTGTTGGTGAGCTTGTTGACCTTGTCGGCCTGCTCCGTGGTGAAGGTCGCGGTGGACGAGGACTCCTTGCCGCCGTCCGCCTTCGCCTTGCTGGTCACGGTGTAGGTGGTCTTCGGCCGGACCTTGCCGTCGGACGTCCATGACGCCCCGTCGGCCGCCAGTCGGCCGGGAACCTTGGCCCCCTTGTCGTCCTTGACGTCGACCGCGGTCAGCTTGCCGCCGGCCGCCTTGACCGATATCGGCGAGCCGAGCTTCGCGGCGTCGCTGCCGGCGGCCGGGGTGACGGTCACCTTGGCGGCCGGCTCCGCCGCCTTGGACGAGCCGGCGCCGGTACCGCACGCGGACAGCAGCAGCCCGGCCGCGAGCGCGGCGGGTATCAACCGGGCGGTGTGGCGACGTGTTCCGGCGTGCACGAGGGTCCCTCCAAAGCTGAACAACGGACAGCGGCGGAGCCGGAGGCAACCGCCGCATATACAGATGTTTTGTCCGCTTCAGAGGTTGTGCGGTGCATCGGTTTATTAGGACACAGTTCGATATCGATGCCGGAGGCGTCGGGTGAGCGCGACGCGGGTCCGGGGGGAGTACCCGTCAGCTGGAGCTGCCGCCGCCGGTCTCGGTCGGGGTCTCGGGGGTCCCGGCCGGCCCGCTGGACGACCCGGAGCCTCCGGGCTGCTCCGGCGTCGTGGACCCCGGGGTGCCCGGCAGTTCGGGGGTGGTGGGCCCGCCCGTCGTCTGCCCGGGCGTCGACCCGGGACCCGACGGCGACTCCGGCGTCGTACCGCCGCCCGGGGACGGCGAGGTCTCCGACGAACCGGGGGATTCGGGGGACGACGGCGACGGGGAGAACGGCGACGCGGACGGCGCCGGCGAGGGCTGGTCCGTACTGCCGTCGGTGCCCTCCGGGCGCGCGAAGTAGTCCCCGGTCCGCGGGTCCTGGAGGACGAACGTCCGCACCGGCTTCGGCGCCGGCTGCACCGTCACCACGTTGGAGTCCCGGAACCCCGACCACGGCTTGCCCCGCGTCTTGAGCCCCTTCCCGGTGGCCGTCGGCGGCGTCAGCGGGTTCCCGCAGGCGCAGCGGACCCGCGGCACCCCCTGCGCGTCCACCAGCACCGCCGTGCCCGCCTGGAGCACCGCCTGGTAGCTGGTCGCCTTGCCGTCCAGGTAGCCGTGGTTGGTGACCCAGGTGTCGACCAGCAACTGCACCGACGTCATGGAGCGCAGGTACGCCGGCAGCTCCTCGGGGCTCTTCCCCAGCGCGCCGGCGAACGCCCGTGCCTTGTCCGGGCTGGCCTGGAGATAGCGGATCTGCTTCTCCACGTCGCAGCTGGCCTTGTCGCGGCTGCCGCCGTACAGGCCGGGCGCCGCCCCCGACACGCTGGCGCGCCGGTGGTCGCCGCGGGGTGCCACGGACGGGGTGGCCGTCGGAGTCGCGGTGCCGCCCCCGTTCACCGTCGAGTCGGTGTACGGGGCCGGGCCCGCCGAGCCGACCGATTCCAGTTGCAGCTCGCCGGCGCTCCCGCCGCCCCCGGAGCGGGTCAGCACCACCGCCAGTACCACTGCCAGCACCACCGCGGCCGTGGCGACGGCGACCCGCGGCATCGACCGCCACCAGGGCCGCCGGCGCTCGGGGCCGCCGCGCGAGGCGTCTCCGCTGTCGCTGCCGCCGGGACCACCGGGCCCGTTCGGGGGAGGGGGCGTTCCCCGCGCGGGCGCGGTGGGCGGCGGTGGCTGCTGCCACGGCCGGGTCGGCTCGTGCGAGGGACCGGAGGAGGGTCCGGTGGAGGGGCCCGATACGGGGCCCGGCGGCGGGCCGGTCGGGTGGCCCTCCGACGGGTCGTCCGGTGGCGGTGGAGCGGTCACGGGTCCTTCTTCCCGGGGCTGTTGGGTCATCCGGCGATGCGCACAACGCCCGGATTTGCCAATATTTATGTGGTTCTAGGCAATTGTGTGCTTGGGGTCGGCGTCCTCCGCAAGCGGGGTGGCGCGCCCGTGCGTACCGTGGCGAGGACGGCGTCCGACCGGCCCGTCCGGCGCCCGACCACCACCCCGGCAGGAGGCAGTCGTGAGCCAGACCAGCGGCCCGGCGTCCCACCGTGTCCCGCCGGCCCTGCGCGGCTGGGCGGAGGCGCTCGGCGCCGCCCTGGCGGGCCTGGTCACCATGGTCGTGACCGCCGCGCTCGGCCTGTGGGCGGCCGGCGCGGCCGATCTGCCCGCGGGCGCGTTCCCCGCGGTGGTCGCCGCCACCGTGGTCGCCGCGGCCGGCGGCTCGCTCCAGGCGACCGGGGACGCCGGGATCATCGTCGAGGCGCAGGCCGCCGTGGACGCCGTTCCGCTGTCGGTGACCCTCGCCGGCGCGCTGGTGACCGCCGTCGTCTTCCTCCGGCCGCTGCGGCACCGGGCGGTCGCCCCGGCCGGCGAACTCCTCGGCCGGATCGCCCGGACGACGGTCTGCTGGCTGGTCCCGCTGTGGCTGATCGCGCTGGCCGCCCGGCACAGCTTCACCGTCACCGTCGGCAACGAACTCGCCGACCAGCTCGGCGCCCTCCTCGGCAGCACCCCCACCGTCGGCTTCCGCGCCGACCTCCCGGCCACCCTGGGCTTCGGCCTGTTGTGGGTGCTCGCCGTGCTGGTGCTGGCCTTCGCCGTCTCCCGCAAGGCCCCGCTCTCCGCCCGGCTGCTCCGCTTCCAGGACCCGGTCCGTCCACCGGCCCACGCCATGCTGCTGACGCTGCTGGCCTACGTCGGGCTCGGGCTCCTCGTCGGCCTCGTCGAGCTGGTCGTCCGCGGCGACCCGGCCCGGACCCTCGCGGTGATCCTGCTCGGGCTGCCGAACGTGGCCTGGCTGGCGCTGGGCATCGGCACCGGCGGCGCCTGGACCGGCCACGTCGACAGATCCCTCGGACTGCCGTTGCCGCACGCCCTGGAGCAGGTGCTGCGGACCCGTGGACAGCGCACCCTCGACCTCGGCTCGATCGGCGCGCACGACGGGCGGGTCTGGCTGCTGGTGGCGGTGGCCGCGGTGGTGCTGCTCGGTGCCGCGTTCGATGCGGCGGTCCGCGCCCCGGTCCGAAGGCCCGCCTGGCGGCACGCCCTGGAGATGGCGGTGGCGCTGGCGCTCACCCTCCTCGTCGTCGGCTCGGCCACCCGGATCGACGCCCACTACGGCCTCTCCCTGATCGGCGTCGGCGACCTCGGCGGCGACCTGGGCGGCGCGATCACGCTGCAGCCGCAGCTGTGGCGGCTGGCGGCGGCGGGGTTCGCCTGGGGCCTGGTCACCGGGTTCGCCGGCGGCCTCGCGGCGCGCCGGTTCCGCCGCCCCGGCGAGGTCCGGGACGCCCCTCCGGCACGCCCTCCGGACCCCGGACGACGGGGCTGACGGCGAGCCCGACGGCCGGACCGACGCGGCAGCCCCGGCGCCCCGGACCCTACGTCCCCGGGGCGCCGGCTCCGGGGAAGACCGGCATCGCCCAGCGCGGCGGGGGCGGGGGAGCGGTGCCGCGCCGGGGGCTCCGGTCCGCGGTCCGTCCGGCGGCCCGCAGCGCCGCCACGAACCCCCGGCAGGTCTCGTACCGCTCCTCCGGCGCCTTGGCCAGCGCGCGGGCGAACACCGCGTCCACGGCCGGGGGGAGGTCGGACCGCTGCCCGCTCGGCGCCGGCGGCGGGTCGTACTGGTGGGCCCAGAGCAGCGCGAAGTCGTCCTCGCGGAGGAACGGCGGTGCCCCGGTCAGCATCTCGTAGGCCACGCAGGCCAGTCCGTACAGGTCGCACCGGCCGTCCACCGGGTGCCCGGAGATCCGTTCGGGGGCGACGTAGGCCAGCGTCCCGATGAACTGGTCGGTGCTGGTGAAACCGGTCAGCGACAGCGACTTCTTGGTCAGTCCGAAGTCGGTCAGATAGGCGTGCTCGGGCCGGTCGCTGTCGATGCCCTCGGAGATCAGGATGTTGCGCGGGGTGACATCGCGGTGCACCAGGTCGTGGGCGTGCGCGGCGTCCAGCGCGGAGGCCACCTGGACGGCGATCCGGCAGGTGGTCGCGAGCGGCAGCGGGCCCTCGTCGTCCAGCAGCGCCCGCAGGTCGCGGCCCGGGATGAAGCGCATCGCGATGTAGAGGAGGCCGTTGGTCTCCCCGGCCTCGTAGACCGGCACGATGTGCGGGTGCTCGATCGCCGCGGCCGCCCGCGACTCGTACGCGAAACGCTTCCGGAAGGTGTCGTTCTGGGCCAGTTCGGGCGCCAGCAGCTTGAGGGCCACGGTCCGGCCCAGATTCAGGTCCGCCGCCTTGTAGACCACCGCCATCCCGCCCCGGCCGATCTCGTCCCCGAGCAGGTACCCGGCGATCCGGCGGCCGCGCAGCCCGGACGCGTCCGGCACGGTGGTGTGCTCCCGGCGCCGGCCGCCCGCCGGCCCGGTGCCCGCCTGCTCGGCGTCCGTCGGCCGCTCGTTCACGGCCGCTCACCCGTCCCGCCCGGCGGCGGGAACGACGGCGGGACCGGCGGCGGGTACGGCGGTGGGAACTCCGCCTCGCCGGGCAGTCCGGCCCCGGTCCCCGCACTCCCCGTACTCCGCGCACTCCCCGCGCCGCCGGTGCCCTCCGTGCCCGTCGCGTCGGCGACCGCCTCCGCGGCCTCCGCGGGCGCCTCGGGCCCCTCCGCCATCGGCCCGTCCGAGACGGCGAATGTCACCAACGATTCCCCGTCGCAGAAGCACCACCGTCCGTGCCGCGCGTCGTACAGCCACACCGCGTCGCCGTCCACCACCGCCCCCACCCGCGCCCCCAGCGCCCGCTCGCCGAACGCCTCCCGGTCCACCCGCCCGGCCAGCAACTCCTCGACCAGCTGTCGGTAGCGGCCCAGCGCGCCCTCGGCGGCGGCCAGCAGCGGCCGGGGGTCCGCGGCCCAGGCGGCGGGCTGCTCGGCGGTCGGCGGGTCGTGCGGCACCGACAGCAGCAGCCGCCCGTCCACCCACGCCGACCAGCCGTTGGAGCACAGCGCCCGCGCCCAGTCGCCGTGTCGCTCGACGACCTGGACGGGCAGCAGCGGATCGAGCGGCATCAGTGGACGGCCCACGCCCGGGTCCGCCCACGTGGGCATCCCGCCCGGCGGGACGACATGGCTGGGACGGAACTCCGGTGCGGTCACAGGCGGCTCCTCGGCACTCCTCGCGCACGGCCCCGGCGCCGTACGCACCAACGGTCCCGACTACCGGCGCATGATCTCGGGCTCATGGCGCCGCAGCAGTCGCAGGACGAGGAAGCCGAACACCGCCGAGAGCACCACCAGCATCCCCATGTCCAGCAGCCAGGGGCCCACCGCGTGCCGGAGCAGCGGATCCGCGGTGAGCGGCTGCGGCAGGATCCGGTGCAGGTCGATGGTGCCCGCCATGGCCCCGAGCGCCCAGCGGGACGGCACCAGCCACGCCAGCTGCTCCAGCACCGGCGTGCCGCGCAGCGAGTGCAGCGCCCCGCAGAACACCACCTGGACGATCGCGAGGAGCACCAGCAGCGGCATGGTGACCTCCTCCTTGCGCACCAGCGCGGACACCAGCAGCCCCAGCATCATCGCGGTGAACGCCAACAGCGCCACCGCCAGGGTGATTTCGAGCAGCGGCGGCAGCAACACCCCTTTGCCGCCCGGCGCGTTGAGCTCCACCCCGAACAGGGCGACCACCGTCAGCACCGCCGCCTGGACCACCGTGACCGTCCCCAGCACCAGCACCTTCGACATCAGATACGCCGACCGGGACAGCCCCACTGCCCGCTCCCGCTGATAGATCACCCGCTCCTTGACCAGCTCGCGCACCGCGTTGGCGGCCCCGGTGAGCACCGCGCCCACGCACAGGATCAGCAGCACGTTCGTCGCCGAGTCCGTGGTCAGCTTCCCGCCGCTCAGGCCGTGCGCCATCGCCCCCATGACGAACGGCAGCGCCACCATGATGATCAGGAACGTCCGGTCCGAGGACAGCGCCGCCGCGTACCGCCGCATCAGCGTCCACAGCTGGGTGCCCCAGCGCTGGGTCCGGGGCGCGGCCACCGGTTCCCCGGGCGCCTGCGGGGCCCGTGGGGCCGGCGGTACCGGTGGCTGCCGGGTCTCCCCGGCGATGTACCGCCGGTACAGCGGCGAGGCCCGGAACTCCCCGGCCCAGTCCCGCCCGCGGTCGTTCTCGAATGCCTCGAACGCCTCCGGCCATTGGCCGAACCCGAAGTACGGCAACGCCTCCTCCGGCGGCCCGTAGTAGGCGATGGTGCCGCCCGGCGCCAGCACCAGCAGCCGGTCGCAGACGTCCAGGCTGAGCACACTGTGGGTGACCACGATGACCGTGCGGCCGTCGTCGGCCAGGCCGCGCAGCATGTGCATCACCGAGCGGTCCATCCCCGGGTCGAGGCCCGAGGTCGGCTCGTCGAGGAAGAGCAGCGACGGCTTGGTCAGCAGCTCCAGCGCCACGCTGACGCGCTTGCGCTGCCCGCCGGAGAGCTTGTGGATCGGCAGCCCGGCCCGTTCGACCAGGCCGAGTTGGCGGATCACCTCCTCGACCCGGGCCGCCCGCTCGGCCGGCGCGATGTCCTCGGGGAACCGCAGCTCCGCCGCGTAGCCCAACGCCCGGCGGACGGTCAGCTGGGTGTGCAGGATGTCGTCCTGCGGCACCAGCCCGATGCGCTGGCGCAGCTCGGCGTAGTCCCGGTAGAGGTCCCGGCCGTCGTAGAGCACGGTGCCCTCGTCGGCGGGCCGCAGCCCGGTCAGCGCGTTCAACAGCGTCGACTTGCCCGCACCGCTGGGGCCGATCACGGCCAGCAGCGACTTCTCACCCACCGGGAAGGACACCCCGCCCAGCAGGGTCCGGCGCTCGCCGCCCCGGCCCACCCGGACGGTCAGCCGCTGCACGTCCAGGGAGACCTCGCCGGTGTCGACGTACTGCTGGAGCTGGTCGCCGACGAGGACGAACGCGGAGTGGCCGATGCCGATGATGTCGTCGGGGCGCACCGGGGCGACGTCGACCGGACGGCCGTTGAGGTAGGTGCCGTTGTGGCTGCCCAGGTCGGCGATCCGGTAGCCGTCCGGGCCGGCCCGGAGTTCGGCGTGGTGGCGGGAGACCGCGAGGTCGTCGACGACCAGGTCGTTGTCGTCGGCCCGTCCGATCCGCGTGGTGCGCGCCGGGGGCAGCGGCCGGACCGTGCTCGGCCGGCGGAAGGTGTGGGTGGCCGCGGGCCGCGACACGGTATGCGGATGGCCGACGGGCGTGGTCGGGCGGGGGACACCGGCGAGCACCGCGCACGGGCCGTCGGCCGGGTTGCCGAAGCGGATCACGCTCCCCGGGCCGACTCCGTACCGCGACACCCGATGCCCGTCCGTGTACGTGCCGTTCGTGCTGCCCTCGTCCTCCACCAGCCAGTGGCCCTCGGTGGCCCGGAGCACCGCGTGGTGCCACGACACCCGGTCGTCGCTGATCACCAGGTCGCTGTCGGGGTCCCGTCCCACGTGGTAGGCGTGGCCCGGATTCATCACCTGCGTGACCCCGCCGGACTCCACCAGGAGCTCGGGCGCGGCGGACGCATCAGGCCGCTCAGCCATATTTCAGATTTTACGGCGCATTCCCCGCTCTCGCCCCCGGTTACTCGCGCGGACCGACGTAGGTCAACTAGGGTGAGCGCCCCGATGTGCCCGCACCTGCGCATTCCATGGAAATGCCGTACTTCGGTTCGCTGATCGAAGGACGCACCGGCAAACCGGGACGCACCGCACCCTGCAGGGCAACGCACCATAGGGCCCGGGTTCCTTCTTATTCACCTACCTCATGAAGGCAAGGCAGAGATGGCACGACTCGCGCGACAATCCCCTCGGCAGCTTCCCCGGCAGCGGGCCCATCCCGTCGACGAGGTGCTGCCGTTCGGCAAACTCGCCCTCTACGGCTTCCAGCACGTCCTCGCCTTCTACGCGGCCGCGGTCATCGTCCCGATCCTGCTCGGGAATGCCCTCGGGCTGTCCCGCCAGGAACTCGTCTACCTCATCAACGCGGACCTGCTGACCTGCGGAATCGCCTCCATCATCCAGGCGTTCGGCATATGGAAGATAGGCGCCAGGCTGCCCCTCGTCCAGGGCGTCACCTTCACCGCGGTCTCCCCGATGATCGCCATCGGACTGGGGGCGGGCGGTGGCACCGCCGGACTGCTGGTGGTCTACGGCGCGGTCATCACCGCGGGTATCGCCACATTCCTTTTCGCCCCGTTCTTCAGCAAGTTGGTGAAGTATTTCCCGCCGATCGTCATCGGCACGATCCTCACCATCATCGGGCTGACCCTTATCCCGCAGGCGCTCCAGGACGCGGCCGGCGGCGCCCAGTTGGTGGGCAAGCCCGAATTCGGCGACCTGAAGAACCTCGGATACGCCCTGGGCACGCTGCTGTTCGTTCTCGTGATCGTGCGGATCGGAAAGCCGCTGCTGAGCAGCGTCGCGGTGCTGCTCGGCCTGGTCGGCGGAACGGCGGTCGCCTGGCTGCTCGGTGACGCCGATTTCAGTGGTGTGGGACAGACGGCCTGGTTCGGCGTCAGCACCCCGTTCCATTACGGAATGCCCAAGTTCGAGCCGTTCCCGATCATCGCGATGATCGTCGTCATGCTGATCACGATGGTGGAGACCACCGGTGACGTCTACGCCATCGGCGAGATCACCGGCAAGCCGGTCGGCAACGACACCGTCGCCCGGGCGCTGCGCGCCGACGGCGTCGCCACGGTCCTCGGCGGCATCTTCAACTCCTTTCCCTACGTGGCGTTCGCCGAGAACATCGGCCTGGTGCGGATGTCGCGGGTGATGAGCCGGTTCGTGGTCGTCGCGGCCGGTGGCCTCATGATCGTGCTGGGGCTGGTGCCCAAGGCCGGCTCGGTGGTCGCCGCGATCCCGCACCCGGTGCTCGGCGGCGCGGCGCTCTCCATGTTCGGCATGGTCGCCGCGGTCGGCATCCAGATCCTGGGCAAGGTGGACCTCCGCGAGGAGCGCAACGCCCTGATCCTCGCGGTCAGTCTGGGCGTCGCGTTCCTGCCCACCGCGGTCGCGCCGTTCTTCGAGCGGATGCCGCAGGGGGTCCGGGCGGTGCTCGACAGCGGCATCACCCTGGGCGGTCTGACCGCGATCGTGCTGAACCTCGTCTTCAACGTCTTCACCCGCCGCAGGTCGTTGGAGATCGACTGGGACGAGTTCGCCGAGGACGACGAGCCGGGGCCGGACGGGTCGGCGCCGGCCGGCCCCCCGTCGCACCCCCAGGGCGCGTACTGACACCCGGCCGGACGGCGGGACGCGCCCGACGCGCCTGTCCCGCCCTCCGGCCCGAGCCCGACCCGGCGGACCGGCCCTAGTGGCTGTCCGATGGGTCAGGCCCTAGTGCACGGAGTGGAACGGCGGCGCCTCGCCCGCCTCGCCGATCAACTCCCAGAAGTGGTCGACCAGTCGCCGCAGATACGCCGACCGCTCGGCCGCGATCTCCTTGAGCCGGGCGTCGGCGCTCCGTGCCACCACGTGCCCCATGTACCGCTCGGAGAAGTCCGCGAACTCCGCGTGCATGGTGCGCAGCGCGTCGCCCACCCGCGTCCGGTTCAGCGAGGTGATCTCGGTGATCGGCGCGACATGCGACTTCCAACGGCCCTCGAGTGCCGCGCGCAGGTGCCCGGCCAGCTCCTCGACCCGCCCCATCACCCCGATCAGCTTGCGCAGCGACAGTCCCAGCGCGTCCACCAGTGCCTTGGTCTGCCGGTAGTCGCCGTGCCACTCGTTGGCGCCCTCCGCCGCGCGGTACTCCTCCGGCGCCATGCCGACCAACTGCGCCAGCCGTTCCGCGCTCAGCTGCCGGGCCATCCGGTGCTCGGCCAGCGTCCGCGGCTCCACCCCCATCAGCACGACCGGCGGGCACCACAACACATCGGCCAGGGCGAAGAGTTGCGCCTCGGTGGGCTGCAGGGAGCCGTACTCCCACGCCTCGATCACCTCGGGGCGCACCGGCGCGCCGCATGCCGTCATGGACTGGGCGACCTGACTCGTGGTCAGGCCGACCCGGGCCCGTGCGGATCGGGCCTGAGCGGGAGAGAACGGAACGCTGTTCACGTACGCGACACCTCGCTGCACCCGGTGAGCAGGGGGGTGCTGGGGGGAGGAAAGGGAGCGGACATGGAGGAACATCCAGGGGCGGGCAGATTAACAGATCGGCGAGAGGTACGAACCTCCAGCTCAGAACTCCCGTTCCGGGTATAGCCGATGCACCGGTATCTACCGGGCGGTAGCGGCAGTTGGGGTCATCACGAAGGCCGGACGTAATCAAGGCGTTACGTGGATGAAGGTGTGGTGTCACAGTGATCGCAGAGGCTGGCGGGTGCCGATGGGCCTTGCCCGGCAGCGCCGGTCGGTGTACACCTGACATCCGGTCCTCCCCCCACAATCCGATCAGGATGGGACCCTCCCTATGCGATACACGCTCGACCGCCCCCGCGCGGTCCGGTGCCTGCCGCTTGCCGTACCGCTCGCGCCCGTAGGGGTCGCGCGCCGCCGCGCCGCCGTCCGTTCCGCCGAGAGAAGACGCACCCCGGCGCGCCACTTCGCGCTGTCATGCCTCTGACAGTCGGCGCGTCGTCGGCGGCCCTCGCCAACTGAGCGCCGCCCGACGCCCGTCTGATCGTCACCGTCCCCGCATCGCGCGCGTCACGGAGCCGCCGGCACCCCACGAGCCGGCCCGACGGCATGGCCGACCCGCCGCCGTACCACGGCGGTTGCGCCGGCCTGCCCGCGCCCGGCCGCCGGGTCCCGTCCCCGCAAGGACCGCCGACAGGCCGCTGTCCAGGGACCCCCGTCGCCGGCCTCCGTGTGCCCCGTAGCCAGAAAGGACAATCCCCGGTGCTCACTTCGCACCCGGCACACCCCCAGGGCTCACCCACGGCCCTCCTCGGCGGAACGGACCACCCCACCGCACCCGGCGCCCACCCGGCCGGCCAGGTCCTCGTCATCGGCACCCCAGGGCCACGCCTGGAACGCCTCACCCACACCCTGCGCTCCACCGGTCACGACGTCACCCACGCCCCACCCGGCGAGGCAGGCCCCCGCGTCCGGCAGGCACCCCCGGACGCCGTCGTCGCCCTGCACGAGCCCGGCGCCGGGCACGCCGGAGCCGACGTCATCCGCGAGGTCCGCACCGTCCCCGCCGGACGGGCCCTGCCGCTCCTCATGGTCACCGGCGCCCCCGGCCCGACCGGCGCCGCCGACCTGCTCCGCCAGGGCGCCGACGACTGCATACCCGAGGCGTCCGACCCCGACGAGCTCTCCGCCCGGATCGAGGCCAAGCTCCGCCGGGTCCCGGTCCCCGTCGAGCACCTGCTCCGCGACCCGCGCACCGGCCTCTACTCCCGGCCGCACTTCCTCGACGAACTCGACCGCGAACTCAAGCGCCCCGAAGGCGCCCGGCACGGCGGCGTGCTCGCCGTCGTCGCGGTCGCCGAACTCGCCGCCCTGGAAGAGCGACTCGGCCCCCGGATCCGCCGCGAGGTCGCCGAACGGCTCGCCGGCGTCGCCGAGAGACTGGGCGGGGCCTGCGACCGGCTCGGCCGGGACGACGACGGCCACCTGCTGATGCTGCTCCCCGGCGTCGACGAGGAGACCGCCCTGCGCGCACTGCACGCCTTCGCCACCGCCGCCGCCGGCACCCGCTTCGTCGTCGCCGACGAGAACGTCCGCCTCACCCCCGCCGTCGGCTGGCTCCCGCTCGCCGGGTGCACCGATGCCGCCGACGTCGTGGACCGGGCCCGCGACGCGACCCGCGAGTCCCTGCGCCACCGCGACCTCCGCCCGGTCCGCCACGCCCCCTGGATGCGCGGCGCCGCCCATCGCCACCGCCGGCCGCCGCTGCGCGCCGTGATCCGCCCCGCGCTCTCCGCGCTCTCCCCGGTGCTGGCGCTGCTCCTGGGCATCGGGGTGCCGTTCGCCCTCTACCGGCAGACCTATCTGGCCGGTTGGGACCTCGGTTCGGGCATGTACTGGGCGGTCGTCGCCGGCCTGGTGCTCTCCGCGCTGCTGATCGTCCTGGAGTGCCTCTACGCGCTGGACGCGCCGACCCGACCGCAACGCCCCGGCGCCGCCTACCCGCCGGCCAGTGCCGTGATCGCCGCGTACCTCCCGAACGAGGCCGCCACCATCGTCGACACCGTCGAATCGTTCCTGCGCCAGGACTACCCGGGCGGTCTGGAGATCGTCCTCGCCTACAACACCCCGCATCCGCTGCCCGTCGAGGACACCCTCCGCGAGATCGCCGCCCGCGACCCCCGCCTCGTCCTCCTCCCCGTCGCCGGCAGCACCTCCAAGGCCCAGAACGTCAACGCCGCCGTCACCCGCGTCCGCGGCGAGTTCGTCGGCATCTTCGACGCCGACCACCACCCCGCCCCGCACGCCTTCCGCGACGCCTGGCACTGGCTCTCCCACGGCTACGACGTCGTCCAGGGCCACTGCGTCATCCGCAACGGCGACAGCTCCCGGATCGCCCGGCTCGTCGCCGTCGAGTTCGAGGCGATCTACGCCGTCAGCCACCCCGGCCGCACCCGGCTCCACGGCTTCGGCGTCTTCGGCGGTTCCAACGGCTTCTGGCGCACCGACCTCCTCGCCCGCACCCGGATGCACGGCTCCATGCTCACCGAGGACATCGACTCCACCATGCGCTGCCTGACCGCGGGCGCCCGGATCGCCGTCGACCGCACCCTGATCTCCCGCGAACTGGCCCCCACCACCCTCACCGCGCTGTGGAACCAGCGCTCCCGCTGGGCCCAGGGCTGGCTCCAGGTCTCCCTCAAGCACCTCTGGCGGGGTCTGCGCTCACCGGTGTTGACGGTACGTCAGAAGTTCGGCCTGCTGGTCCTGTTGGGCTGGCGCGAGATACAGCCCTGGCTGACCCTGCAGATCCTGCCGATCCTGCTCTACGCCACCTGGAAGGTCGGCGGCCCCCAGCACCTCGACTGGGGCGTACCGGTCTGTGTGCTCGCCCTGCTCCTCACCCTCGCCGCCGGACCCGTCCAGGCCCTCTTCGCCTGGCGCCTGGCCGTCCCCGAAATCCGGGCCCGCCGCCGCTGGTTCTGGTCCTACCTCCTGGTGTCGACCGTCTTCTACAGCCACTTCAAGAACATGGTCGCGCGTCAGGCCCACCTCAAGGAGGCCCTCGGCGACCGGCAGTGGCGGGTCACCCCGCGCGCCCAGGCGACGAGGGCGGTGGCCCGCCGATGAGCGTCACCACCGGCCCACCCGCCCCGCCGCGGACCCCCGAAGGCGCCCCGCGCCGCCGCCGCGCCGGGGACATCGACGGCTTCCGCGGCCTCGCCGCGCTCAGCACCGTCGCCTTCCACGTCTGGCAGCAGTACACCGCCTACGACGCGCACGGCACCCACCCGCCGGTGACCAACCCCGTCCTCGACGCGGTGCTCTCCCTCGAGGTCATCGACCTCTTCTTCGTCCTGTCGGCGTTCCTGCTCACCCTCTCCTACGCCCGCGCCGCCCTCGACGGCGGCTCCACCCGCCCGGCCCGCGCCTTCCTCTTCCGTCGCGCGATCCGCATCCTGCCGCTGTACGTCCTGGCCGTGCTGGTCGTCTGGGCCACCCGCAACCCCACCCTCCCCGGCGACTGGCAGGACCTCTTCGAACACCTCACGTTCACCCACGTCTTCGACCAGGACCGGATCTTCTACACCCTCGGCCCCACCTGGTCGCTCTCCCTGGAGGTGCTCTTCTACTTCGTCCTCGTCGGCCTCGGTCCGCTCGCCGTCCGGGCCTGCCGCCGACTGCGCCGCCGGGCCGACCGGGTCGCGGTCTGCGCCGCCGGCTGCCTGTTCCTCTTCGCCGCACCGCTGGCATGGATCACCGTCGCGCACTACGCCCTCGGCATCCCGCACACCGACTGGGTCGCCTACTTCGGCCCGCAGGCCCGCTTCGGCGGTTTCGCGGCCGGCATGATGCTGGCCGTGGTCCTGGCCGCGCTCGGCGACCGGGCCCGCCTCTCCCCGGGTGCCGCGCTGCTGCTGACCGCCCTCGCGCTGGCCGGCCTCTTCTGCCTCTCGCTCCAGTCCGACGCGGAGGGCTTCACCTTCACCTACTACCACCCGATCGCCTCCGCCCTGTGGGCGCTGCTGCTCTTCGGCACCCTCCACATCCGCCGACGCACCTTCTGGAACCGCTTCCTGACGGCGCGTTGGCTCACGCCGCTGGGCCTGATCAGCTACAGCCTCTTCATCTGGCACGAGCCGGTCATGCTCCTGCTGCACAACGCCGGACTGCTGCCCGCGGGCCCGTCCGGCTTCCCCTGGGCCCTGTTGATCGTCTTCCTCGCCGCCGTCGCGGTGGCCGCGGCCAGCTACTGGCTCGTCGAATACCCGGCGAGCCTGCTCGGCCGCCTCAAGGACGCCCAAGGGCGTCCCCGGGACTTCTACCCGGAACCCGCCCTCCGCTGACCGTGCCGAAAACCGGTGACGGGGGTCGCCCGACGGCGGCCCCCGTCACCGCCAGGGTCTGTCGTCGAAGAGCGTCCCCAGCCGGTAGGCCAGCGCCCGTCGTGCCTGTGCCAACGACCGCCGGCCGTGCAGCACATCGCCGCCCAGCCCCACCGCCGCGGACACCAGCAGATCGGCCTCCAGGCGGACGTCCAACCCCGGCGCGGCCCGCCCGGCGTCCCGCGCCGCCGCGAGGATCCCGGCGACCATCTCCTCCAGCGGATGCTCGTCGGGCAGGAACACCGCGGCCAGCGCCGGATCGGTCAGGCTGCGCGCGTAGTACGCCGCGAACACCCGTAGCGCCGCGGTCCGTTGGGCGTCCACCGGCAAGAACTCGTCCAGCACGTCCCGCAGCAGTCCCCGCGGGTCCGCCGGGTCGAAGCGGATCCGGGACCGGGCGATCCGCTCGTTCTCGTCGTGCAGCAGCCGCAGCGCGTCCACCAACAGCCGGTGCTTGTCCGCGAAGTGGTACTGCACCGCCCGCACCGACACCCCGGCCTCGGCCGCCACCTCCCGGATGCTGGCGGCGTGCAGCCCGCGCTCCGCCGCGATCCGCCACACCGCCTCGATGATCCGCCGCCGCTTGTCCGTCGCCGCCTCCCCGGCCGGGCCCGTGGCCGGGCGCGGCGCCCCGGTCGGCGGCGGCACCGGCGGATGCTTCCGACGCCGGTAGGCCCGGGCCTGGCAGCTGCGCGAGCAGTAGAGCGCCGGCCGTCCGCGCCCGGCCGGGGCCAGCGGCGCTCCGCACAGCCGGCACGACGGATGGTTTTTCGCACGGCCCAAGTCCATTCGGCACCTCGCAAATACTGTGACGAAAAGCGAATTCGACAGTGCTGAAGCCTAATCCGGCACCCGAGGCGCTGATACGTTCGTAACGTCACGGGGTGGCGCCCGGTGGGCCGGAGGGCACGTCCGAGGACGGTCCGGCTCCGGCGTCCCGCCCCTCGTGCCCTCCCGTTTCCCGACCCGTGTCGCGCGCCGGCGTCGCGTCACGGCGGCGGAGGAGACCGAGGGCACGTCATCACCGCACGCTTCGAGGAGCGCCATGAAGTACGACGTCTTGCAGATCATCGCCATGGGCCTGGTGGTCACCGCCGCTCAGGGCGCCGTCCGCCTGCTGATCGACCACGGCAACACCGGCCTGCTCGGATGGGTCGGCGGCGGGTTCCCGGTCCTGCTGACCGCCTATCTCTGCGTCGTCGCCGTCGGCGTCGTGCTCGCCGGCTGGTCGCACGGCCGCGCCAAAGCACTCGGCCGCCGGAAGTGATCCGGCGGCCGAGGAAGGGCGGGGGAGCGGGCGGGTCAGCCCACGTGGACCCGCGGGCGCCGCCGCAGGTCCGGCTCCGCCCGGCGCAGCACCTCGCGGGCGACCGGCGCGACCTCTCCGTCACCGAACACCAGGAAGCGCAGCAGGTGGCTGAACGGATGGCCCTCGGTCCAGTTGAAGTAGATGTGCGGCACCTGGCCGGTCCGCTCGCGGAGCTGCATCAGCACCGCCGCGATGGTGTTGGGCACACCCGCGCCCTGCACCCGCAGGATCCGCGCACCGTGCTCCTCCACCCCGTGCACGTGCAGTTCCGCGGTGAAGTCCGAGGAGTCCTCGACGAGCACCTCCAGGAAGAGCACCGGCCCGCGGTCGGGGATGTGGGTCTCCTCGCGCTGGCTGTACTCCTTCTCCCGGTAGTCCGCCGCGTTCCGCTCGTCGGGCTCGTTGGCGATCACCCGTAGCGGTCCGGCGGCCAGCGCCTCCTCGATCAGCCGCTCCGCGGTCTCGTCGAACACCACGTCCGCGGCGCGCAGTTCGAAGGCGCGGTGCACCCGGGAGGCGAACGACGTCAGCAGGATGCCGAGGATGAACAGCAGCGCGATCTTCAGGCCGTCCGGCCGCTCGATGACGTTGGTGACCAGCGTGTAGCCGAAGACCAGGGTGATCGCGCCGAATCCGATGGTGGCGCCGCGGTGCCCGCGGTGCCGGGCCGCGACGGTCGAGGCGAACGAGGCGGAGAGCATCAGCACCAGCACGCCGGTCGCGTAGGCGCCGCTCTGGTCGTCGACGCTGGCGTCGAAGACGATGGTGATCCCGAACGCGATGGCCATGAAGATCAGCACCAGCGGGCGCACCGCCCGGGTCCACTCCGGCGCCATGCCGTAGCGGGGGAGGTAGCGCGGCACGAGGTTGAGCAGCCCCGCCATCGCCGACGCACCGGCGAACCACAGGATCGCGATGGTCGAGATGTCGTAGATCGTGCCGAACGCCTCGCCCAGGTGCTCGTGCGCCAGATACGCCAGCGCCCGCCCGTTGGCCGAACCGCCGGGCGCGAACTCCTTCTGCGGGATCAGGATGGTGGTCGCCAGACTGGACAGCAGCAGGAAAACGCTCATGATCAGTGCCGCGGTGGTCAGCAGCCGGCGGGTGTCCCGGATCCGGCCGGCCGGCTTGACCGGGTCGTCACCGGCGTCGCCGCGCACCTGCGGCATCACCGCCACGCCGGTCTCGAAGCCGGACATGCCGAGTGCCAACTTCGGGAAGACCAGCAGCGCGACGCCGACGATCGCCAGCGGCGAGGAGTGCTGCGCGGTCATCGCGCCCCACCAGTTGCCGACCGCGACCGGGTGGGACAGCACCTGCCAGGCCGACGTGGCCAGCACGACCACGTTGAGCACCAGGTAGACGCCGACCAGCGCCACGGCTATCCCGATCGCCTCCCGGAAGCCCTTGAGGAAGACGGCGCCCAGGGCGGCGAGCAGCAGCAGCGTGATCCAGAGGTTGGCGCCGTGCAGCGCGGCCGGGGCGAAAGGATTCTCCACCACATGCGCCGAGGCGTCCGCCGCCGACAGCGTCATCGTGATGACGAAGTCGGTGGCGGCGAACCCCAGCAGCACCAGCACCAGCAGCTTCCCCGCCCACCAGGGCAGCAGCCGCTCCAGCATCGCGATCGAACCCTCGCCCTGCGGGCTCTCCTTGGCGACCCGCCGGTAGACGGGCAGCGCGCCCAGCAGCGTCAGCGCGATCAGCACGAGCGTGGCGAACGGCGACAGCAGTCCGGCGGCCAGCGCCGCGATGCCCGGCTGGTAGCCCAGCGTCGAGAAGTAGTCGACGCCGGTCAGGCACATCACCCGCCACCAGGAGTGGCCCTTGTGCTCGGCGGGCGGGGTGCCGTGCGGTCCGGGGTGGCGGGCGCTCTGCTCGCTCAGGCCGTCCAGCAGCCAGGACCGCCACCTCGGTGCGGGGGCGGTGGGCGGCGGAGTGGGGTCCACCTGGGTACTGGTCATACGGCCACGTCCTGCCGATCGTCGTTCGTCCCGCCGGCCGTCACGGGGGCCGGTCGGGTGGGGGGTTGATGGGTGTGTCGGGGGGTGTCCGGCCGTGCGGTCGTCGTACGGACCGGGGCGTGCTGCGGGCGGGGCGTGGCGTGGGCCGAGGCGGCGCGGGAGGCGCGCTGAGGACCACCCCGAGGGCGCCCGGTCCGGCGCATCGGCGGCCTGCTCCGATAAGGGCCGATTCTGTCCAACTCGCTCTTCCTGCCGCCTTTTGTCGCTTTCGCCCACGAGTTGTCCCCCGGGAGCCCGGGGCAACGAGGAGCGAGTATGCAACACGTGCCGGTGCCCCTCGGCGCCCGGGGCGCGTCCGGGGGCATCCGGTGTCCATACCCGCCGCGTCAGGGCCGCGTCATAATCCCTCGGCCCCCCGTACGCACCGCGTTAAGTTCCCCGCCGAATCGGTCCCGGTCCCGCCGGTCCGCGCACCCTGGCACACAGGCCCCAGGCCCCAGGAGGTGCTCTCATGGCGACCCTTCACCACCCCGTCCCCGCCCACCCGCCGCCCACCCCGCGGTTCCCGGCGCCGACCTCGCGCCCGGGGCGGGTCGCGGGACGGCGGGCCGGGCGCGGGACGGCGGTCGGTCGGGCGGTCGCCGCGCCGCCGCCCGCCGACGAGCTCGGCCGCGACCTCGCGCTGCCGGTCGGCGCCGCCGCGACGGCGGTCGCGGTGACCGTCCTGCTGGTGACCGGCGAGGCCGCCCACCTGGCGTTCTCGCTCGTCGCGTTCGCGCTGCTGACCGTCGCCGTCGCGGCGGCGGCCCGGCCCCGCCTGGTCCCGGCCGTCGTCCTCGTCTCCTGGCTGTTCTTCGACGGTTTCGTGGTGCAGCAGCGCGCGGAACTGGGCTGGCAGCAGACCGACCGGCTGAGCCTGTGGGTCCTCGCGGGGGCCGGGCTGGCCGGGGCGGGGTGCGCGGCGGCGGTACGGGCCGTGCGGAGCCGGCGCGGCGGCGCGGGGTGACGTCCGGCCGGCCCGCCGCGACGTGCCGGCCGGTCAGCGGCCCCTCAGGTAGCCGGGGCAGCGGCACCGGCGGCCGTCGGCGCGGCACCGGCGGCCGTCGGCGCGGCGCCGGGCGCCGAGGAAGCCGATGCCGATGCCCAGCATCCAGACGTCCTTGGCGAGCGGCAGACCGCTCTGCGTGGGGCGCAGGCTGCCGGGTCGGCGCATGCCGGGCAGGCGCAGGTAGAGGCCGACCAGGCCGCCGGCGAAGCCGGTCAGGGCGACGCCCGCCAGCCGGGTCGGGACGAACGGGGCGAGCAGTGCGCCGCCGACGGCGATCTCCGTGGCCGCCAGCAGCCGCGTGAACTGTTCCGCGGGCAGTGCCGACAGGAATGGGTACGCCGTGGTCGCCGTGCCGTGCACGGAGGCCGCGGTCTCCTCGTCCGCCCGCCACAGCGTCAGCCCGGCGTTCAGGATGAACGCGCCGGTGGCCAGTCGAGGGGCGATGTCGCGCGGTTCGGGCAGCTGCGTCATGGGGCCTCCAGAGGTCGGGTTCCGGCCCTTCGATCGAGGTTAGCGAGCGGCGGGTGGGGCTGCATCTGGTGCCGTCCGGGGCCCGTCCGGCACGGTCCGCTGCTTCACGGGGCCGCCTCGTCCCACTGGTCGAGGAGGCGGTCGACGCCGCCGTCCTCGGGGCCGCCCGGCGGCCGCATCCCGTCGAGGGTCTGCTCGGTCCAGATGACCTTGCCGCCGGGGGTGTAGCGGGTCCCCCAGCGCTGGGCGAACTGGGCGACGAGGAACAGTCCGCGCCCGCCCTCGTCGGTGGTGGTGGCCCGCCGCAGGTGCGGGGAGGCGCTGGTGCCGTCGGAGACCTCGCAGATCAGGGCGCGGTCGTGGAGGAGGCGGACGCGGATCGGCTGGGCGCCGTAGCGGATGGCGTTGGTGATCAGTTCGCTGAGGATCAGCTCGGTGGTGAAGCCGATGTCGGCCAGCCCCCAGGTCTCCAGGGTGCGCATGCAGGCGGAGCGGACGGGGCCGACGGCCGCCGGGTCCGAGGGGACCTCCCATTCGGCGATCCGGTCCCGGTCCAGGAGCTTGGTGCGGGCCACCAGCAGGGCGATGTCGTCGCCGGGGTGCTCGGGCAGCATGGCGGCCAGGACGGCGGTGCAGGTCTCCTCCGGCGAGCTGTCCGGCGCGCCGGTGAGGGTGCTGCGCAGCAGCTCCAGGCCGGTGTCGATGTCGCGGTCGCGGCCCTCGATGAGCCCGTCGGTGTAGAGGACCAGCCGGGAGCCCTCGGGCAGGGGTAGTTCGAGGGTCTCCACGGGCATGCCGCCGCCCAGTCCGAGCGGCGGGGAGACCGGCACCTCGGGGAAGGACACCGTCCCGTCGGGGAGGACCAGGGCCGGGCCCGGGTGGCCCGCCCGGGCCAGGGTGACGCGTCCGTCGACCGGGTCGTAGATGGCGTAGAGGCAGGTGGCGCCGGTGATGCCGGCGCCGCTGTTGCCCACCAGCGAGGCGTCGCTGGCCGGCGCGGTGTCGGGGGCCGTTTCCGGCGCCGCGTCAGCGGTGGTCCCGACCGCGGGATCGCCGCCGTCCTCGCCCGCCCCCGTCCCGCCGGTGCGGGCCTCGTCCGTGTCGATGTGGCTGACGAGTTCGTCCAGGTGCCCCAGGAGTTCGTCGGGCGGCAGGTCCAGGGTGGAGAAGTTGAGGACGGCGGTGCGCAGCCGGCCCATGGTGGCGGCGGCGTGCAGGCCGTGCCCGACGACGTCGCCGACGATCAGGGCGACCCGGGCGCCGGGCAGCGGGATGAGGTCGAACCAGTCGCCGCCGACGCCGGCCTGCGCGGGCCGGTAGCGGTGTGCCACCTCCAGGGACGACTGCTCGGGCAGGGCCCGCGGCAGGAGGCTGCGCTGGAGGGTGATGGTGGTGGCGTGCTCGCGGGTGTAGCGGCGGGCGTTGTCGATGGAGACCGCGGCCCGCGCGGCCAGCTCCTCGGCGAAGGACAGGTCCTCCTCGCCGAACACCTCGGAGGTGGTGGACCGCCAGAAGTTGGCCAGGCCCAGCACCACGCCGCGGGCCCGCAGCGGCACCGCGATCAGCGAGCGGATGCCGTTGTCCAGGATCCGCTGGGTGTCGACCGGGTCCTGGGCCCGCCACTCGTGTTCGGCGCGCAGGTCGGGGACGACGACCGGGCGGGCGTCGGCGATCCCCGCGGTGATCGGGCTGCCGGGCACGAAGCGGATCTGCTCGCCGACGCGGTAGACCGCCGAGTCCTCCGGTACGCCGCGGACCGCCAGCCGTCGCATCGGGGCGTGCCCCCCGGTCGGCTCGTCGCCGCGCAGCACCGGCTCCAGCAGCTCGACGGAGACCACGTCGGCGAACCGGGGTACGGCGACCGCGGCCAGCTCCTGCGCGGTGCGGGACACGTCCAGCGTGCTGCCGATCCGCATCCCCGCGTCGTAGAGCAGCTTCAGGCGCCGCTGGGCGACCTCGGCCTTGCCGGTCAGCGCCTGGAGTTCGGTGGTGTCCCGCAGGGTGACGGCGGTGCCCGGGAGGCCGCCGTAGGGGGCGGTGGGGCGGATGTTCACCGCGAGCAGCCGCTCGCCGGCGGGGTGCACCTCGTCGGTGGCCGCCCGGCCGGAGGCCAGCAGGGCGGCCATGCCCGGTTCCAGTCCCAGCTCGGTGACCCGGTGGTGCTCGGCGTCGTCGGGCAGGTCGAGCAGCCGGCGGGCCTCGTCGTTGGCGAGCACCAGCCGTCCGTCGCCGCCGACGATGAGCACGCCTTCGCGGACGGCGTGCAGGACGGCGTCGTGGTGGTCGTACATCCGGGCCATCTCGGCCGGGTCCAGGCCGTGCGTCTGGCGCCGCAGCCGGCGGCCCACCAGGGCCATCCCGCCGACCCCGACGACCAGTGCGCCGGCCGCGCTGCCGATCAGCAGCGGGAGCCGTTGCAGCGCCCACTCGTTGGTCCGCTGCACCTTGATGCCGGCCGCGACCAGGCCGACGAGCCGGCCTCCGGCGTTCTTGACGGGCACCGTGGTGTCCACGGCGCGCCCGAAGGCCGAGGAGGAGGTGGAGGTGACGGTGCGGCCGGCGAGCGCCGGGCCGTAGTCGTCGGGGACGTGTTTGCCGATCAGCTGCGGGTTGGGGTGGGTCCAGCGGACCCCGGACGGGCTGAACGCGACGAGGTAGTCGAGGCCGGCTTCCCTGCGGGCGTCCTCCGCCCGGGTCTGGAGCCGCGCGGTGGGGTCGGCGGACTGCATCGCGGCGGCGGTCCCCGGGGCGTGCGCGAAGGCCGCAGCGGCGACCGACGACCGCTGTTCGGCCTCCTGGAGGCTCGCCTGCTGGGCCTGGAGGGCGAGCGCCACCCCGGCCGCCACGACCAGCAGCACGACGAGGGCGAGCTGCAACGCGAGGACCTGGCCCGCGACGCTGTGCACGCTCAGCACCGAGCGAAGGCGGCGCACGACATCACGCCTGGAATGTCGCTTTCGCTCGAAATTTTCCATCACGCGCCATATTTAGCATTGTGCGCCCCTGCGGGGCGATCGACTGAGCGGGGTCATAAGCGTTCCTTTTGGAATGACAAAGTGGCTTCATGAGGGCAAATTTGGTCGGTTGTCAGGGGAGGGCGGGCGTCGGTGCGGGGCGTCCGGGCCCCATGGGCCGCCTGCCCTAGGGGTGTTCCACGCGGCGTAGCGGCGCTACGACGCAAGGTAGTCGCACGTATATCCGGAATTCCAGGTTTCGGGTAGCGAGCGTTTCCGGCCGGAGGGCCGCCAACGGGCCATTGCGGGCCGCATATTCCCGCCCCGACCATCCCGATGTCCCGCGTGTCACCGGCCGTGCGCCGGTCGGTCGGCATGCCTCGGTCCCGTAGGGAGGCCCCAGTGAACGACCGGATGACGCTCGCCCCGGATGCGGCACGGCAACTCGCGACCACCACCAAGACCACCCCCCAGATGCGCGGCATCACCCCGCGCTACCTGCTGCGCGCCCTGCCGTGGGTGGACGTCGAATCCGGCGTCTTCCGCGTCAACCGACGCCGCACCTATGTCCTCGGCGACGACCGCCTCAGCACCTACCAGGACGGCGACACCCACCGGGTCATCCCCGGCGACCTGCGCGAACTGCCGTACCTGCGCGAGGCGGACGACGCGCTGCTGACCGAACTCGCCGGCGCCTTCGCGCAGGTGACCTTCGACACCGGTCAAGTCCTCGCGGAGGACGGCGAGGTGACGGACCGTCTGCTGGTCATCGTGCAGGGTCGGGCCGAGAAGCGGGCGCGCGGCCGCTACGGCGAGGACGCGCTCCTCGACGTGATCGGCGACGGCCAGTTCTTCGACCTCGACACCTGGACCCGCTCCGCCCCGACGCCGTACCGGGTCACCGCGCTCACCCCGGGCACCGCGCTCAGCCTCGACCGCGCCGCCCTGGCCCGGCTCGGCGACCGCGACCCGGCGCTGCGCGCCGCGATGGACGCCTACCTCGCGGCGGACGGGGTGCTGCCGGGCAGCGAGGTGCCGGTCGACCTCAGCTCCGGGCACGTCGGCGAGCCCGACCTGCCGGCGACCTTCGTCGACTACGAGGACGCGCCCCGCGAGTACCACATGAACCTCGCCCAGACCGTGCTGCGCGTCCACACCCGGGTCTCCGACCTCTACAGCGGCACCATGGACCAGGTCCGCACCCAGGCCAACCTCACCGCGCACGCGCTCCGCGAGCGGCAGGAGGACGTGCTCCTCAACCACCCCGAGCACGGCCTCTTCAGCAACATCGCCCCCGGCCAGCGCGTCCAGGCCCGCTACGGCGCCCCCACCCCCGACGACCTCGACGAACTGCTCACCCGGGTCTGGAAGCAGCCCGGCTACTTCCTCGCGCACCCGCGGGCCATCGCCGCGTTCGGCCGGGAATGTACCCGGCGGGGCGTGCCCCCGGTCATCGACACCAGCTTCGGCAGCCCGCTGCTGACCTGGCGCGGCGTCCCGCTGCTCCCCTCCGACAAGGTGCGCTTCTCCGGCGGGGCGGACACCGGCACCACCGAGATCCTGCTGATGCGGGTCGGCGAGGCCGAGCAGGGCGTGGTCGGCCTGCGCCCGGCGAAGGTGGCCGACGAGATCGAACCCGGGCTGGCCATGCGGAACATGGGCGTCGACAAGAAGGGCATCACCTCGTACCTGATGACCGCGTACTTCAACGCCGCGGTCCTCGTCGAGGACGCCGTCGCCGTCCTCCAGAACGTCGAGGTGTCCCGCTACCATGACTACGCCTGATCTCCTGGGGTTCGCGCTGGCCGGTCCGGACGCGACGGGAGTGCCCACCGGCGCGGCGCCGGCCACCGGCACCACCGCGCCCCCCACGACCGCCGCCGGCGCGACCACCGGTGCGACCACCGGCGCCCCGGCCCCCGCCCCCGAGTCCGCCGGCCACACCTGGCCCGGCACCGTCCCGACGGACCGTCAGTCATCCCGACAACCCTCCTTCACGCCGGAGTTGGCGCGCCGCGACGTCCCGATCCTGCACCGGACCGTCAACGGCAAACCCCTGGTCTGGCTCGACAACGGCGCCACCACGCAAAAGCCCCGCCAGGTCATCGAGGCGGTGTCCGGCTTCTACGGGGCGGGCAACTCCAACATCCACCGCGGTGCGCACACCATGGCCCGTGAGGCCACCGAGGCGTACGAGGCGGGCCGGGCCGCGGTCGCCCGGTTCCTGGGCGCGGGTTCCCCGGACGAGATCGTCTTCGCCCGCGGCACCACCGAGGCGATCAACCTCGTCGCCCAGAGCTGGGGGCGGGCCAACCTCGGCCCCGGTGACGACATCCTCGTACCGGTGCTGGAGCACCACTCCAACATCGTCCCCTGGCAGATGGTGGCCAAGGAGACCCGGGCCCGGGTGGTCCCCGTCCCGCTGCGGCCGGACGGCCAGATCGACCTCGACGCCTACGCCGACCGGCTCTCCATGCGGACCCGGCTGGTCGCCCTCAGCCAGGCGTCGAACGTCCTCGGCACCGTCCCGCCGGTCAAGGAGATGACCGCGCTGGCCCACCGCTACCGGGCCAAGGTCCTGGTGGACGGCGCCCAGGCGGTGGCCCACTTCCCGGTCGACGTGGCGGACCTCGACGCCGACTTCTACGTCTTCTCCGGCCACAAGCTGTTCGCCCCCACGGGCATCGGCGCCCTGTACGCCAAGCCGGAGATCCTGCGGACGATGGCGCCGTGGCAGGGCGGCGGCAACATGATCGAGTCCGTCTCCTTCGACCGCACCAGCTACGCGCCCGTCCCGCACCTCCTGGAGGCCGGCACCGGGCACATCGCCGGCGTCGTCGGACTGCTCGCCGCGATCGACTGGCTGACCGGCTTCGACCGGCCCGCCGTCGCGGCGTACGAGACCGAGCTGCTGGCCTACGCCCAGCAGGCCCTGGCCGCGGTCCCCGGGCTGGACCTGATCGGCTCCGCCGCCGACCGGATCGCGGTGCTGACCTTCACCATGGCGGGCCACGACCCCGGCCGGATCGCCGACTGGCTGGACCGTGACGGGATCGCCGTCCGGGCCGGCCACCACTGCGCCCAGCCGGCCCTGGCCCACTACGGCCTGGAGAGCGCCGCCCGTGCCTCGCTCGCCCTCTACAACACCCCCGAGGAGGTGGATCAGCTGGTCGCCTCGCTCCAGCGGCTCCAGCAGTCCGACTGAGACCGCCGCCGACCCCGATGTCCCGCTGACGTCGCTCCGCGCCCGTGGTGTGTAGGGTGGGGGGCTGCGAAGGGGAGTAGCCCCGCGAACCGGTCATCGACACACTGGAGCCCTCGTCGGCTCCCGGTGGCCGGGCCCACGCAGTCACTTGTGCGGGCGGGCGAGACCTTCGGCCCTTTGTCGACGAATCATTCACGCGTCGGCGGGGTCGAAGTCGTGCCGCCGCTCCCACGTCGGTCGCCCTCGAAGCCCGCCGGAGCGGAAAGGCTGACGATCAGCGTGTTGCATTTTGTCCTGCTCATCGCGTGTGCGGTGGCGATCTATCTCTCCTGCGAGTGGTTCGTCAACGCCGTGGAATGGCTGGGGGAGCGGCTCAACGTGGGCCGGATGGCGGTGGGCACCATCCTCGCCGCCTTCGGTACCGCCCTCCCGGAGTCCGTGGTGACCCTGGTCGCGGTGACCTCGGGCGCCACCCCGGAGGCCAAGGACATCGGCGTCGGCGCCGCGATGGGCGGCCCGCTGGCCCTGGCCACCGTGGCGTACGGCGTGACCGGCGCGATGCTGCTGCTCCAGCGCCGCAAGCGGCGCGCCGCGGCCCCGGCCGGCGCGCCCGCCTCCGGGGCGGCGGCGGACGCGAACGGCGACGCGCCCCTCGGCACGGAGCGGGACATGCGGCGGCTGGCCAAGGACCAGACGTGGTTCCTGCCGGTCTTCGTCGTCAAGGTCGCGCTCGGCCTGGTCGCCTTCGCCTTCAAGCCGGTGCTCGGTCTGGCCTTCTTCGCGGTGTACGCGGTCTACTTCTGGCGCGAGATCCGCGGCGACCACGAGGAGGACGACGAGGGCGTCGAGCTGGAGCCGCTGAAGTTCCAGCCCAAGGCCGCGTCCCCGGCGACCTGGGCGGTCGTCGCCCAGACCCTGGTCACCCTGGTGGTGATCTTCTTCGCCTCGCAGCTCTTCGTCCACCAGCTGGACGCCATCGGCCCGATGCTCGGACTCTCCGCCTCGGTCACCGCGCTGCTGCTCTCCCCGATCGCCACCGAACTGCCGGAGATCATGAACGCGGTGATCTGGGTGCGCCAGGGCAAGACCAAGCTGGCGCTGGCCAACATCTCCGGCGCCATGATGATCCAGGCCACCGTCCCCAGCGGCCTGGGCCTGCTCTTCACCAGCTGGCACTTCGACAGCGCCCTGCTGTGGTCCGGCGTGATCACCATGGCGGCGATCGGCTACCTCCTGCTGACCATGCGCGCGCACAGGCTGACCGCCGGCCGGCTGGCGGTGGCGGCCGGCTTCTACGTGGTCTTCGGGCTGGGGCTGATCCCGATCCTGGCGTGAGCGGGACCGGGCGCCGGGCGACCGGGGGCGTGGTGGGCCAGCGCCGCGTGCGGGTCCGCCGCGCCGTCCTCCGGGGTGTGGTCGAGGTGGACGGTGGCCGCCGTCAGTCGCGGCACGCCGTGGATCAGTGCGTGCTCGGCGGCCACCGCGATCCGGTGGCCGTGGGCCACGGTCAGCCGCGGATCGAGGACGATGTCCGCCTCGGCCCGCAGCGTGTGGCCGATCCACCGCATCCGCAGCGCGCCGACCCCGCGGACGCCGGGCACCCCGCGCAGCGCCGCCTCGGCGGCCGCCACCAGAGCCGGGTCCACCGAGTCCATCAGCCGCCGGAACACCTCCCGGGCGGCGTCCTTGAGGACCAGCAGGATCGCGGCGGTGATCAGGAGGCCGACGACCGGGTCGGCGGCGCGCCAGCCCAGCGCGGCGCCGCCCGCGCCCAGTAGCACGGCCAGCGACGTGAAGCCGTCGGTGCGGGCGTGCAGCCCGTCCGCCACCAGGGCGGCGGAGCCGATCCGGCGGCCGGTGCGGATGCGGTAGCGGGCCACCCACTCGTTGCCGAGGAAGCCGGCCAGCGCAGCGGCCGCGACCGCCCACAGGTGCGTCACGTCCCGCGGGTGCACCAGCCGGTCGACGGCCGTGTAGAGCGCGGGCACCGCGGAGGCCGCGATGGTGAGCACGATGACCACACCGGCCAGGTCCTCGGCCCGGCCGTAGCCGTAGGTGTAGCGGCGGTTGGCGGCCCGCCGGCCGAGGACGAAGGCGATGCCGAGCGGGACCGCGGTCAGCGCGTCGGCGGCGTTGTGCAGGGTGTCGCCGAGCAGCGCCACCGAGCCGGACAGCGCGAAGACGGCGGCCTGGACCACGGTGGTCAGGCCGAGGACCGCGAGTGAGAGCCAGAGTGTGCGGATGCCCTCGCGGGAGCTCTCCAGGGCGGGATCGACCTTGTCCCGGGCCTCGTGGCTGTGGGGGGCGAGGGCGTGCGCGAGCCGGTGCCGCAGCCGGGCCGCGCGGGAGCGGCCGGCCGGGGCGGGACCGGTGTGGTGCTCGGGGCCGTGGCGGTGGGGATGGTGGCGGGGATGGGGGTCGGAGACCGACATGTGCGCGTCCACAGGTGTGCACCTTCCCGCGGTCCGGGGCGCGGCTTGTGCCGTGCGCCCTCGTCGCCTCATTATGTGCGTATGAGCGCACGCATGCACCTATCAGGTGCGCACGGTTCGCAGGAGCCGGACGACGGCGCCCGGCTCGCCGTCGCCGTGGAGATCCTGGGTCTGCTCGCCGACCGCACCCGGCTGACCCTGCTGCGCCGCCTCGGTGCAGGCGAGGCCGACGTCACCACCCTGACCGCCGCCTGCGACGCCTCCCGGACGTCCGTCAGCCAGCACCTCGCCCGGCTCCGGCTGGCCGGCCTGGTCACCACCCGCAAGGACGGCCGGCGCGCCGTGTACGCCCTGCGGCACGGCCATCTGCGACGCCTGGTCGACGAGGCCCTCAACGCCGCCGACCACCAGGTCCGCCACCTACCGCCGCACGACTGAGCGGACACAACGGGCCGGGGGTGGCCGGGACTTCTACCACGTTCCGTCCCCCGGCGCACCATATGTCGTCCGTCCGGAGAACTTCTACCGTGGAGGGATGCGCGTCCTGGTGGTCGACGGCGAGCCCCGCACGGCGGCTCTGCTGCGCCGCGGCCTCGCCGAGGAGGGCTATGTCGTCGACCTGGCGATGACCGGCCCGGAAGCCGTCTGGCGGGCCCGCGAGGTGACGTACGACCTGATCGTCCTGGACGTCCTGCTGCGGGGTTTCGACGGCTTCGAGGTGTGCCGCCGGCTGCGCGCCGCCGGTTGCTGGCCGCCGGTCCTGGTACTGAGCGCCCGCCACGAGGTCTGCGACCGGGTCCGGGGCCTGGACGCGGGCGCCGACGACTACCTGGCCAAGCCCTTCAGCTTCGCGGAGTTGTACGCCCGGCTGCGGGCCCTGTCCCGCCGCGGGGCGCACGCCCGACCGCCCCAGATGGCGGTGGGCGACCTCCGGCTGGACCCGGCCACCCGCCGCGTCTGGCGCGCGGGGGCCGAACTCCGCCTGTCGCCGAAGGAGTTCGCCCTGCTGGAGCTGTTCCTGCGGCACCCCGGCGAGGTGCTGACCCGGACCCTGATCCTGGAGCACGTCTGGGACTTCCCCTGCGACGGGGTGTCCAACGTCGTCGACCAGTACGTGGCCTATCTGCGCCGCAAGATCGACCGGGCGGGCCAGGCGTCCCATCTGGAGACGGTCCGCGGCGCCGGCTACCGGTTGCTCATCCCGACCCCCGTGACCAGTGGTTGAGGCGCCGCACGGCGCCATGTGAGGACTCACATCCGCCGCACACGGTCACCTCATGGTCCGCTTCGCATACTGGCGGGGAGCACGCGGGCCGCCGGCGTACAGGACGCCGGGACACCGGCCGGCGGAACACGGGTGGACCGGAGCGCCGGAGCATCGGTGACCGGTGACCGGTGACCCGGGGGAACCGGCACCAGCCGAACCGGAGCCCGGGGAACCGGAATCCGGGCGCGCCGACGGACCCGTGCACCCAGGTGAGGTGAAATCCATGGGGACCACCAAGAAGACGTACCGCTGGCGTACCACCACCATCGGCCTCGCCTGCGCGGCGCTGCTGGCCGGCGGGGCGGGTACCGCGGTCGCCGCGCCGAGCGCGGTACCGGACCTGCACTCCCACGCCGTTGCCGCTGCCGCCGCCACGTCGCACGAGAAGATCGACGTCAAGGCGAGCGCGAAGTCCGTCAAGGCCGGTGAGTCGGTCACCCTCAGCGGCCGGACCAAGGGCATACCGACCGACAGCAAGCTCACCGTGCAGCACCTGAACAAGGGCAAGTGGACCACGCTGCACGCCAGTACCAAGACCAAGCACGGCGGCCACTACAGCGTCAAGGTCAAGCTCGGCAAGAAGGGCAAGGAGAAGCTCCGCGTGGCCCACGGCAAGACGCACTCCTCCACCGTCACCGTGACCGTGCACTGACGCCCCGCACGAAGGCCGACAGGGCCGACCCGGCGCGCCCGTATGGGCCCCGGGTCATGCCCCACCGGATGAGGGTCGGCTCCCGCTCGGGGGCGGGATCCGGTGCGGGCGGTGGGAAAACCGTTGGCGCGACGGGGTGCGGCTGCTCTACGGTCTGACCCGGCGTCGGCGCCATCGCCGCGCCGCCGAACGCATCGTGTCGAGGAACCGCACCGGACAGGGAGGTGGCAACTGATGACTGTCACTGCCACGGGCATGGCCCGCAACCAGCAGATCAGCATCGCATTCACCTCCGCGGTCCTCGGCTGACCCGACCTCTCTCGTTCTCCGCGCTCTTCCCGCGCGCCGGACCCACCCGGCGCGTGCGCCAGCGCGCCCAGCCGGGACCGTGCCTTGTCGAAAGGCCATCCCGTTGTTCGCTCTTCCTCTCTCCGCCACGCATCCGCTGACCGCCGACTACGGCTGGGACGACGGATTCGCGGAGCTCTTCACCCCCTTCGCCGGGCAGGGGTTCGTGCCCGGCCGCGTGGCCCGCGTCGACCGCGGCCGGGTGGACGCCGTGGTGCCGGACGGCGACGGTGTCCGCACCGTCCTGGCCGACACCGCACTGGTGGCCACCGGCGACCCGACGCGGGTGCCCTGCACCGGCGACTGGGCCGTGCTCGACCTGGAGAACGGCCGGGTCGGCGACCATCTCGACGGCGTGGTGCGGGCGTTGCTGCCGCGCCGCACGGCCGTCCTGCGCTCCGCCTCGTCGAAGCGTTCCGAGGGGCAGGTCCTCGCGGCCAACGTCGAGTACGCGGTGGTCGCGGTGTCCCTGGCCGAGGCGCTGGACCTCGACCGCGTCGAGCGGTTCGTCTCCCTGGTGTGGGAGAGCGGGGCGCAGCCGCTGGTGCTCCTCACCAAGGCGGACCTGGTGACGGACCCGGCCACGCTGGGGCACCTCGTCGCGGACGCGCAGCTCGCCGCGCCCGGCGTGCAGGTACGGGCGGTCAGCGCGGCCACCGGGGACGGCCTCGACGGGCTGTCCGCCCTGTTCGCCGGCACCACGTCCGTCCTCCTGGGGCGGTCCGGTGCCGGCAAGTCCACCCTGGCCAACGCGCTCTTCGGCGCGGACGTGCAGGACGTGCGGGCGGTCCGCGACCAGGACGGCAAGGGGCGGCACACCACCACGACCCGCGATCTGCTGGTGCTGCCCGGGGGCGGCGTGCTGATCGACACCCCGGGGCTCCGCGGCGTCGGGATGTGGGACGCGGAGGCCGGACTGTCCCGGACGTTCTCGGACGTCGAGGAACTGGCCGAGCGGTGCCGGTTCCACGACTGCGCGCACGAGGTCGAACCCGGTTGCGCGGTCCGATCCGCCGTGGAATCGGGCGAGTTGGCGCCGCGTCGGCTGGAGAGCTACCGCAAGCTGCGGCGCGAGAACCAGCGCATCGTGGCCAAGACGGACGCCCGACTGCGCGCGGAGATCCGGCGCGACTGGAAGCAGAAGCAGGCCCTGGGCCGCCACATGATGGAACGGAAGCGGGGCCAGGGGACCGGGTGGGGGACCGGCCGCTAGCACCCCGCGAGGGGCGGTGGCGTCGGGAAGCGACCGGCGCGCTCCACCGCCCCTCGCCGCCTTCACCCGGCGAGGACGGCCCCCATCCAGGTGCCCACCACCAGCAGACAGGCGAACAGTTCGACCAGGACGCTCAGGCCGACGGCGCGCAGCACCGTACGGGTGGAGGCCCAGGCGTCGCCGTGGCTGCCGAGCCGGACGCGTTCGAGGGCGTAGAGGCCGCCGAGTGCGCCCAGCGGGCAGCCGACGACGGGGACCACGAAGAACCCCGCGATACCGGCCACGCCCGCGAGCACCAGCGTGCGGTAGGGCGCGCCCGCCTCGCGCACGTTGCGGGCCGGGAGCAGCCACTTGAGCACCTGGTTGACCAGCAGGACGGCGGTGCCGGCCATCAGCACCGACCACGCCAGGGCGGACCGCTCGGCCGTCGCCCACCACAGCAGCCCCGCCCAGACGACCAGCGGCCCGGGGATACCGGGGACCAGCACCCCGAAGACGCCGAACAGCAGGACCAGCCCGACGCCGGTCAGCTGCCAGGCATTCACGCCGCGGCCCCGGCGGCGCCGGCGCGCGGGCGTGCCCTGAGCGGCGCACGCCCGGCGACGGCTCGAACGCTGCGCTCTGTTGCGGCCCGCATGGCCCAAGCCTGCCGGAAGGGGGCCGGACGCGCTTCCCGGAGTGCCCTTTTCGCGCCCTGTCCCGGTGGGGTGCACGACGGGACAATGCGGCCCATGGAGCAGCAGGGGGCGGGCCGCGGCAGGGAGGACGACTGGTGGTGGCGGGAGCTGTACGGCGAGGGCTCCGGGGCGGGAGGTGAGGACGGCGAGGGCAGCGGCACGGGGCCGCCGGCCGGCACCTCCGCCGGCGGCACCGACGCCTCCGACACCCTCGACGAACGGATCGAGTCGGTGCTGCGGACGATGGGCCAGGGCCAGGGCCCAGGCGGCGGCGCTACCGGCGCACCCCTGCCCGGGACCGCGCGGGACCCGGCCGGCCGCCCCGCGCCCGAGCACCCCGCGTCCGGGGGACCCGGACCCGCGGCGCCCGGGCCCGGGGAGTTGACCCTGCGGTCGTTCGAGCCGCGGCCGTGGGAGCCGAGTTCGTGGGAGCCGCGCCCCTGGGAGCCGCCCGGCCGGTCGGCGCCGCGGGCCGCCGGGCCGCTCGACGGGGCCGCGGCCCCCGCGCCCGCCGTCCGGGCGCCCGACACCCCCGCGTTCCCCGAGGCCGAGCCGGACGCCCTCGCCGATCCGGTGCCGGACACGGTCCTGGACGGCGCCCGGTTCGGGCCGGTCGCCGTCCGTGCCGTCTCGCAGCGCGGCGCGGACGTCCACCGCCGGGGCGACGTCCGCGGCGAGGCGTACCTCACCGCCCGGTTCGGGGCGGGCCGCAACGCGCTGTTCCTGGTAGCCGTCGCCACCGGGCGCTCCACCACCGGAGCGGTCGCGCACCGCGCGGCCCGCGCCGCCTGTGCCTGGGCCGGCGGCGCCGTCGACCGCAACGCCACCCGGTTGGCGCAGGACCTCCGCGCCGGCCGGCGCGACGCGCTCCGGGCGGGGTTGCAGCGCCTCACGGACCGCGGATTCGGCGCACTGCGCGGCCGGGCGGCGGAGCTCGGGATGCCGGCCGGCGCACACCCGGCGGCGCTGCGCTGCCTGTTGTTGCCCGCCGACCCGCAGTGCCGTACCCGGGTGTTCTTCGCCGTCGGCGGGGGCGGGCTGTTCCGGCTCCGCCACGGCGGCTGGGAGGATCTGGAGCCCGCCGACGCCGGGCCCCCCACGGCGCCGTTCCGCTTCCGCGCCGTGCCGGGCCGGCCGGGGGACGTGCTGCTGCTGTGCGGCACCGGCCTGGCGGAACCGCTCAGCGGCGACCCGGACTTCGCCGCCCGGCTCGCCGCCGCGTGGTCCGCTCCCGCGCCGCCCGACCTGGCGGGGTTCCTGGCCGCCGTCCAGCCCCGGGGCGCGGGCGACGCCAAGGACCGCACGGCGGTGGGCGTCTGGGAGTCGTGACGGGACGTACCGCCCCCCTCGCGTCGGCCCCCGGAGGCGGAGTGCTTCGCCCCGTGGGTTGATGGGAGGGAGCCGGCAGGCGGCCACGGTTCCCGCGGCCGTGCGCGCGGCGGTCCGCCGGCCCGTCGGCATGCATGCCCCTCGGCCCGTTCGTCGTGTGCAAGGAGGCTCCCCCGGTGGCCAAGCAGACCGTAGCCGAGCAGTTCATCGACATCCTGGTGCGGGCCGGTGTCCGGCGGCTCTACGGGGTCGTCGGGGACAGCCTCAACCCGGTGGTGGACGCCATCCGCCGCAATTCCGCGATCGACTGGATCCAGGTCCGGCACGAGGAGACCGCCGCCTTCGCCGCCGGCGCCGAGGCGCAGCTCACCGGGCGGCTGGCGGCCTGCGCGGGCTCCTGCGGGCCCGGCAATCTGCACCTGATCAACGGGCTGTACGACGCGCACCGGTCCATGGCCCCGGTCCTGGCGCTGGCCTCGCACATCCCCTCCAGCGAGATCGGTACCAGCTACTTCCAGGAGACGCATCCGGACCGGCTGTTCTCCGAGTGCAGCCACTACAGCGAGCTGATCTCCAGCACCCGGCAGATGCCGCGGGTGCTGCAGACCGCGATCCAGCACGCCGTGGGGCGCAGCGGCGTCGCGGTGGTCTCGCTGCCCGGTGACATCGCCGCCGAACCGGCGCCCGAGCGCGCCTTCGAGCACGCCCTGGTCACCAGCCGGCCCTCGGTCCGCCCCGGGGACGAGGAGATCGACGCGCTGGCCCGGATGGTCGACGCGGCCGACAAGGTCACGCTGTTCTGCGGCAGCGGTACGGCGGGGGCGCACGCCGAGGTGATGGAGTTCGCGGAGCGGGTGAAGTCGCCGGTGGGCCACGCACTGCGCGGCAAGGAGTGGATCCAGTACGACAACCCGTACGACGTCGGGATGAGCGGGCTGCTCGGATACGGCGCGGCCTACGAGGCCACCCACGAGTGCGATCTGCTGATCCTGCTCGGCACGGACTTCCCGTACAGCGCCTTCCTGCCCGACGACGTCCGGATCGTCCAGGTGGACGTGCGGCCCGAGCACCTGGGGCGGCGCACCAAACTGGACCTCGCCGTCTGGGGCGACGTCCGGGAGACGCTGCGGTGCCTCACCCCCAGGGTGCGCGAGAAGAGCGGCCGCAAGTTCCTGGACCGGATGCTGAAGAAGCACGCGGACGCGCTGGAGGGGGTGGTCAAGGCGTACACCCGCAAGGTGGAGAAGCACGTCCCGATCCACCCCGAGTACGTCGCCTCGGTGCTCGACGAGGAGGCCGCCGACGATGCGGTCTTCACCGTCGACACCGGCATGTGCAACGTCTGGGCGGCCCGCTACCTCACGCCCAACGGGCGCCGGCGGGTGATCGGTTCGTTCAGCCACGGCTCGATGGCCAACGCGCTGCCGCAGGCGATCGGCGCCCAGTTCGTGGACCGCGGCCGGCAGATCGTCTCGATGTCGGGCGACGGCGGCTTCTCGATGCTGATGGGCGACTTCCTCACCCTGGTCCAGTACGACCTGCCGGTGAAGGTGGTGCTCTTCGACAACTCCTCGCTCGGGATGGTGGAGTTGGAGATGATGGTGTCGGGGCTGCCGGCGTACGGCACCACCAACCACAATCCCGACTTCTCCGCCATCGCCCGCGCGGCCGGCGCGTACGGCGTGCGGGTGGAGAAGCCCAAGCAGCTGCGCGGGGCGCTGCGCGACGCCTTCCGGCACGAGGGGCCGGCGCTGGTCGACGTCGTCACCGACCCCAACGCGCTGTCCATCCCGCCGAAGATCAGCGCGGAGATGGTCTCCGGCTTCGCGCTCTCCGCCGGGAAGATCGTGCTGGACGGCGGGGTCGGGCGGATGGTGCAGATGGCCCGCTCCAACCTGCGGAACATCCCGCGGGTGTGAGGCCGGGGGACCGGGGGCGCGGTGGGGCGGGCCCGACGGGCGGGGCGGGCCGACGGGTCGTCAGGCCGGCGGCGCGGCGGACGGGTACTGCGGCCGGAGCCGCAGGGTGCGGATCTCGAACGGGCGCAGGGTGAGCGTCAGCTCCGAGGTCGGGCCCTCCTCCTCGTCCCGCAGGGGGCGTTCCAGCAGGTCGGTGACGGTGGCGTGGGCGAGGGGGAAGCCGGGGGTGAGGGTGCCGGTGGCACGGCTGCCGCGGGACTCGTAGAGCCGGACGACGACGTCGCCGCTGCGGTCGTCGGCGAGCTTGACCGACTCGACGGTCAGGGCCGGGTGGTCGACCCGGACCAGCGGGGCGCGGTACCGGGGAGCGGGGGCCGGGGCGGTGCGCAGCGGGAGGTTGAGGGCCAGGCCGCCGGCGACGGCGTCACCGGTCCCGGCGCCGGGCAGCAGCGCGTAGCGGAAGCGGTGGCTGCCCTGGTCGGTCTCCGGGTCCGGGCTGTGCGGGGCGCGCAGCAGGGTGAGCCGCACGGTCGTGCCGAGGCCGTCCTCGTGGGGTGCGCGGGTGACGTCGTGGCCGTAGGTGGAGTCGTTGAGGAGGGCGACGCCGTAGCCGGGTTCGGCGACCCGGAGCCAGCGGTGGGCGCAGATCTCGAAACGGGCCGCGTCCCAGCTGGTGTTGGCGTGGGTGGGGCGGTGCACATGGCCGAACTGGATCTCGGCGGTGGACCGTTCGGCGTGCACGTCCAGCGGGAACGCCGCCTTGAGGACCTTCTCCGACTCGTGCCAGTCGATGTCGGTGGTGATGTCCAGGCGGCGCGAGCCGGCGTGCAGGGTCAGGTCCTGGGTGAGGTGGGAGTCGCCGAAGGTGCGGGTGACCCGCACGGTGGCAAAGAGCGGTCCGGCGGCGACGAGTTCGACGGCGTCGGCGGCGGTGAGGTCGGTGTGCCGGTTGCGGTAGTGCCGGTCGAGGTCCCAGGCGTCGTACTGGTTGGGGTGGTCGGGGTGCAGCTGGAGGAGGTTGCCGCGGGCGCCGGGCGCCAGCACCTCCCGGCCGGCGGTCAGATCGCGCACGGAGGCCAGCAGGCCGTCGGCGTCGATGCGGACCCGCAGCCGCCCGTTGTCGAGGGTGAGGTGGTGGGCCTCGGCGGTGGCGCGCACCGGGACCGGTCCTGACCCGGACCCGGGCCGGGGGAGCGGGGCGGAGCCGAGGGCGGGGACGTGGACGGCGACCGCGGCCGGGCCGTCGTCGCCGGTGTGCTCCTCGCCGGCGGGCAGTGCGACGATCTCGTGGCGGTCGTAGGGCGAGGCGTTGAAGACCGCGCGGCCGGGCGCCGCCCCGGCCGCGAGCGCGGCGAGGGCCTCCTCGGTCAGTGCGGTCAGTTCGGCCGCCACCGCCGCGTAGGTGTCGCGGGCCTCGCGGTGGACCCAGGCGATCGACGAGCCGGGCAGGATGTCGTGGAACTGGTGCAGCAGCACGGTCTTCCAGAGCCGGTCCAGGGCCTCGTACGGATACCGGTACGCGGCGCCGTCGGTCGCACCGGCGGTGCGGACGGCCGCGGTCGCGGCCCACAACTCGGCCTCCCGCAACAGGTGTTCGCTGCGCCGGTTGCCCTGTTTGGTCCTGGCCTGCGAGGTGTAGGTGCCGCGGTGGAACTGGAGGTAGAGCTCACCGGACCACACCGGGGCCGCTGCCCCGTACTCCTCGTGCGCGGCCTCGAAGAAGCGGGCCGGCGGCTCGACCGTCACCCGCGGGGAACCCTCCAGGGAGCGCAGTCGGCGGGCCCGCTCCAGCATCTCCCGGGTCGGACCGCCGCCGCCGTCGCCCCAGCCGAACGGCACCAACGAGCGCGTGGCTCGGCCCTGCTCGGCGAAGTTCCGTTCGGCGTGGGCGAGTTCGCCGCCGTGCAGCTGGGAGTTGTAGGTGTCGACGGGCGGGAAGTGGGTGAAGATCCGGGTCCCGTCGATGCCCTCCCACCAGAAGGTGTGGTGCGGCATCCGGTCGGTCTGGTTCCAGGACAGCTTCTGGGTGAGGAACCACTTCGCCCCGGCCAGCCGTGCCAGCTGCGGGAAGGCGCCGGTGTAGCCGAAGGAGTCGGGCAGCCAGATCTCCTCGGTCTCCACGCCCAGCTCGTCCAGGAAGAACCGTTTGCCGTGCACCAGCTGCCGTGCCAGGGCCTCGCCGCCGGGCATGTTGGCGTCGGACTCCACCCACATCGAGCCGACCGGGGCCCAGTTCCCCTTCCGCACCGCCTCCTTGATGCGGCTCCAGATGTGCGGCTGGTGCTCCCGCACCCAGGCGTACTGCTGCGCCTGCGAGCAGGCGAAAACCAACTCCGGGTATGCGGTGACGAGTTGGGTGACGTTGGCGAAGGTGCGGGCGGCCTTGCGCACCGTCTCGCGCAGTGGCCACAGCCAGGCGGAGTCGATGTGGGCGTGCCCGGTGGCCGAGACGCGGTGCGCGCTGGCGGCGGCCGGGCGGTGCAGGACGTCCTCCAGTTCTGCCCGGGCCGCGGCCGCCGTGCCGCCGACGTCGTGCAGGTCGAGCGCGTCCAGCATGTTCTCCAGCGCCCGCAGGATGCCGTGCCGGCGCGGCCGGTCGACCGGCAGTTCGTGCATCAGCTCCGAGAGCACCTCGATGTCGAGGATCAGCTGCCAGACCGTCTCGTCGAGCACCGCGAGGTCGGCGGCGGCGAAGCGGTGGAGCGGCCGGCGCGGGGCGGTGTGGATGTCGCCGAGGTCGGTGGGGCGGAAGTCCCGCAGGACGGTGGGGTTGGCGGCGGCCTCCAGCAGCAGCCTGACCTGTTCGCCGCCGCGTGCCGGGGCCGCGACGGGGACGTACCGGTTGCGCGGGTGGATGCCCTTGAGGGGCACGCCGGCCGCGTCGTGGACCAGGCCCTCCGCCTGGAAGCCCGGCCCGTCGTCGGTGAAGCCCGGGTCGAGGACGGCCTCCACCCGGCGCCCGGCCCACTCCGCGGGCACCTCGCCGGTCAGCCGGAACCAACTCGTCGACCACGGCGGTCCCCAGGCGTCCCCGACCGCGAACGGCTCGTAGTCGGCCGACAGCGCCTCCGCGGCCGGACGGGTTCCCTCCGCTCCGGGCACGTGCCACACCTCCAGCCGCAGCGGGACCCGGGCCGGGTACTGCGCGGGCCGGATGTGCTGCCCGAGCGCCCGCGCGAGGCGCCCCTCCACCAGCAGTCGGTCGTCGTGCACAGCGGGCTCCTCACGCTCGTACGGCACGCGGGCCCGGGGCCGGCCCGCGGACCGGCTCGCTCCGGGCGGTCGCGGAACGTATACCCACCTCGGCCCGCCGGGGCCCGTGCCGGCGGGTCGCCGCTGACCGCCCGCCGGGCCGCCGCGCGGGGCGGACGCCCGCCGACGACAAGCGGAAGCATGGGGGCGGGCCCGGTGGGAATGCTGACCGTGAGGCTGTTCGAGGTGGAGCGCCGATGGTTCGTTGGGGGCGGGGGAGAGCATGCGTCAGCCTGTGCGGTGCGAGGAACGGAACAGAAGGCAGCGAGCGGACGGCGGGCACGGGGGCGGGCCGGTCGCGGTGCGGGCGCCGAGGATGCTGGAGCGCAAGGTGCGGCAGGCCGATCTGAAAGCGGTCGGCGAGGTGCGCCGGGAGTTGCGGGAGTTACTCGGCCGCTGGGCGCCGCCGGACGGCGGAGCACCGGCGGATCCGGAGCTGGCGGCGCTGCTGACCAGCGAGTTGGTGACCAATGCCCTGCTGCACACCGAGGGCGGGGCGGTGGTGACGGCGTGGGTCACCGACCGGCTGCGGGTCGAGGTGCGGGACTTCGCGGAGAGGTGTCCGGAGCCGCGTGCGCCGTCGGTCGACGGGACGTCGGGGCGGGGGCTGATGCTGGTCCGGGCCCTGGCCGACGCGTGGGGCATCCGGCCCGAGCGGGTCGGCAAGTGCGTGTGGTTCGAACTGGGCGGCGGACCGGCCTGACGCGAAGCCGGGGGTGAGGGTCGGCGCGGTCCGCCACCGTTCAGCCGAACTGCCTTTCGATCTCGGCGAGTTTCTCCTCCAGGGAGTCCAGCCGGGGGATCGTCTGGGTGTCGTCCTCGGCGGTGAGGTCGACGGTGCCGCGCCGGCCGGGCGCGTCGGGCTCGGCGCCGGCCACGGCCTTCAGGGCCGGCCGGGGGCGCTTGGCCGGGTCGCCGTGGCGCAGCGGCGCCGCATCGACCGGTCCGGCGGCGTCCGGCCCGGCCGACGGAACGGGCTCCGCGGTGGGTGCCGCGGACACCGCCGGCGGGCTCACCGTGACGGCGACCTGGCGTCCGCCGCCCCGTCCCCAGGAACGGTGCTGCCGGTTGAGGGCCTTGATCCGGGCCCGGTCGAGCTTGCCCTGCTCCCGCCTGCGGAGGCGGCTTCGGGCCTTCTCCCGCTTGTCCTCGCGGACCTCTTCGACCGCCTCGTCCAGCGTCCGGACGCCTTCCAGCAGCATCAGCGACCAGGCCGCGAAGGTCTCGCGGGGCGCGCGCAGCCAGCGCACGATCCGGATCTGCGGCAGCGGGCGGGGCACCAGGCCCTGCTCGCGCAGCGCCGCCCGGCGGGTCTGCTTCAGCGCCCGGTCGAAGAGGACCGCCGCCGACAGCGACATCCCGGCGAAGAACTGCGGGGCGCCCGCATGGGCCAACCCGCGGGGCGCGTGCACCCAGTTGAACCACGCGGCCGCGCCGGCGAACGTCCACACCAGCATCCGGGAGCCGAGCGCCGCGTCTCCGTGACTGGCCTCGCGCACCGCCAGGACGGAGCAGAACATCGCGGCGCCGTCGAGTCCGAACGGCACCAGGTACTCCCAGCCCCCGGAGAGGCCGAGGTTCTGCACGCCGAAGCCGACCAGGCCGTGGAAGGACAGCGCCGCGGCGACCGCGGCACAGCAGAACAGCAGCACGTAGGAGGCGGAGGCGAAGACGGCCTCTTTGCGGCGGCGACGTTCCTCGCTGCGCTCCCAGGAGTCGTCGGCGCCGGCCGGCCGGCCCGCTCGTCTGCCGCGCAGCAGGAGGACGGCGGTGGTCATGACCCCGGCGAGCAGCAGAATCGACGGAATCAGCCAATTCAGCGATATATCAGTCATTTTCATCCCGGAATCCCTTGTTCAGGTTGCGGCACGTTCGCGGATTCGCGAGTGCGCGCGCCATCCTGACGGAACCCGTCACGCCCGCACGGGGTTTCGGAGCAAGAGAACGCCAAGGGGTAGCGGGGTGGGCAGTTGAGCCGTTCCGGGCTCGAACTGCCGTGCAGTGACCGGCGGTTGTGTACGAGACGCGACCGCCGGTGCGGGTGGCGGCCGCGTCAGGAGGTTGCGGTGAGGCGGCTGATGCGCTCCGCGTCGCAGGTGCGCGGGCAGGTGACGCAGGTGTCCTCGGGGCGCAGCGTGTAGTACATGCAGCAGCTGGCCCGGTCCCGGGTGGGCAGGGCGGTGCCGTCCGGCCCGGTCAGCTCGCGGAACCCGGCGCCGGCCGCGTACGGCGCGGTCGAGCCCGGCAGCAGCCGCGCCAGCTCCGCCGCCGCGCGCCGCTCCTCGCCCAGCAGGTGCCCGATGTACCAGAGCCCCTCGACGATCTCGTCGGACGCCATGCCCCAGGCCGCGCGGGGGCCGCGCCGCATCCGGGAGCGGAAGCCGTCCAGGATCGGCCGCAGGTGGTCGGCGACCGCGCCGCGGACCTCGGCGCGCAGCGCCTCCTCGTCCGGCACCACCCGGGCGCCGGGCAGGGCCGCCGCCGGGTCGTCCGGAAGGCACCCGAAAGAGCCTGCGCGTACCGCCATCCGGCGTAGCTCGCGGTGGAAGCGGACGTCTCCCGCGGCGAGGTGCGGCACCCGGCGGTGCAGGAACCACGGGACGGTGATCAGCAGACAGGCCGGCCAGGCGTAGCGGTGCAGCGCGAAGCCGGCGACCACGTCGGGCCGGGCGGCCCGCCCGTAGTCCCGGGTGATCCGGGCCGCCTCGTCGGCGAGGAAGCCGTCCAGCACCGGCCCGTCCGTGAACAGGGCGGACGCGTCCAGCCAGTCGTCCCCCTCGGGGGGCGTGGCGCCCCAGAGCGTCACCTGCAGGTCCGGGAAGACCTCGGCGAGCCGGGCGTAGGCGTCCGCGGCGGGGTGGGCGGCGGGGGCGACGGGCGCGGCAGCAGCGGCAGGAGGCATGCGGGGGACCACCGAATCGAGATCGTTGGCAGGTAAGGCTTACCTTATCCGAAATCTCTACCCGTGCCCGCTGAGGTGTGAACCGGTACTTCGGGCGCTTATGGTGCTATGGCCCCTCGCCCGGCGCCCGGTACGTCCGCCCGGCGGACGACGCGGGGCGGCGACGGGCCCGAGCCCCGATCGCCGGACGCCCGTCGTCCGCCCGGACCCAGCACGCCAGCAGGAGGAACGCCATGGAGCAGGGCACAGCGGAGCCGCAGCCGGAGGCCCGGGTGCGGGCGCCCGGGTCCGGCCCCCTGCTGCCCCGGCCGCGCCGGCACTCGGTGCGCGGCCAGGTCCTGGACGCCCTGCGCCAGGCGCTGGCCGCCGGCGAACTGCTCCCCGGCGAGGTCTACTCCGCGCCGGCCCTCGCCGAGCGCTACGGCGTCTCCGCGACCCCGGTCCGCGAGGCCATGCAGCAGCTCGCCACGGAGGGCGCAGTCGAGGTCGTGCCCAACCGCGGCTTCCGGGTCAGCGAGCGCAGCTCCCGCGATCTCGCCGAGCTCGCCGAGGTCCGCACCATGCTGGAGGTGCCCGCGATCCTCCGACTGGCCAGGGCGGTGCCGCCCGATCGCTGGGAGAAGCTCCGCCCGCTGGCCGAGGACGGGGTGGCCGCCGCGGCCCGGGGCGACCGGGCCGGGTACGCCGACGCCGACCACGCCTTCCATCAGGGCCTGATGGCGCTCACCGGGAACCGCCGACTCACCCAGGTCACCGGCGACCTGCTGCGCCGTGCACAGTGGTCGGCCGGCGGCGGTGCCCGGCTCCGCACGGCCGAGCTGCTGGCCGACGCCTCCGAGCACACCGCGCTGCTCGACGCGCTGATCGCCCAGGAGTACGCGGTGATCGAGCGGATCGCCCGCGAGCACCTGTCGGCGGCCCGGCACCCGTACTGAGGCGGCGGGGGCGCGGCGCGGGCTCAGAGGGCCGGCAGCAGCTCCGCCAGCGGCAGCGCCGCGACATCGGCGGCGGGCCGGGAGACGTACAGCTCGGCGTGGTAGAAGCCGTCGGCCTCCTTGCCGCCGACGGTCAGTCCGCGGGTCGCCAGCGCGTCCAGGGCGGCCCGTCGCTCGGCCTCGTCGGCGAACTGCCGCTGCCGGAACGACCGTGTGGTGAGTCGCTCGGTCACCAGCCCGGCCCGGGCCAGCAGCGCGGAGACCGGCCGGTACGACACCGTGCGCAGCACGAACGCGGCGACCCAGGGCGGCGCGGTGATGCAGTCGAAGAGCCGGGCGAAGGTGCGCGCGGTGATGTAGCCGACACCGCCGGTGACGGTGATCAGGTCGGTGCCCTCCAGCGCCCGGCACAGCTCCGGGGCGGGCGCGTCGGCCTCCAGGTTCGCCGCGAAGCCCTGGTCGAGCAGGCCGGCCGCCACGGCGTAGCCGACCGCGCGTTCCGCCGCGTCGATGCCGATGATCCGGGCGGCTCCGGGCCGCCGCAGGGCGGCGTAGAAGGGCCGGTCCTCCTGGGCCAGGCGGTCGCCCTGCGGGGCGTCGGGCCCGGCGTCGGCGTAGCGGTGGTAGAGGTCGTCGAGGGTCACCCGGTGGTTGAGCAGTGCCGCGTTGACCCCGTAGGAGCAGCACAGGTCCACGACGCGGAGCGGCCGACGTCCGCCGCGGTGCTGTTGCAGGGCGTCGGCCAGCGCGCGGAAGATCGCCTGGCCGTGGTGCGGGATCTGGTAGGCGAGGGGTTGCAGCGTGCTGAAGTACCGGCGCGGATCAGGGCAGTTGTAGATCGACTCGAAATGCGCCTTGCCCCAGTCGATTCCGGTGCTGGTGTGGGTCACTCCTGCCACGGTGCGCCTCCTGACAGGCTTTGCCAAACGGAGCTGGTCCCGGACCAGCATCCAGGCCGCGCCGTCCGGTCGCAGTGCGACTTGTGGCCATTCTCGGGGCAGGTGGTGCGTGGCGCTACCGACCGGTCGGCGACCGGGTACCCGCCGCCAGCCCCCTCGGCCCGGCCGATCCGCCGCCGGCGGGGGTACGGATCCGGCCAATCGGCGCGGCGCGCGGCATGGCCGAGGTCGGGGGGTTGACGACCGGGACGCGCCCGCCGGGGCCGCTCCCGGGCGCGGGGAACCCAGGGCCTGCCCTGCCCGATGGGTCGGGGTCGGGGTCGGACAGACCCTAGGCCGCGTCGGTCGGCTGCTCCGGCTGCTCCGGAGGGGCCGGGGGGAGCTGGTGCGCGAGCCAGGTGGGGACGCCGCCCATGAGGCGGAACAGGCGGGCGGCCTCGGTGCGCAGGCGGACCGCCTCGTCCTCCGGTGCGGCATCGGCCAGGGCCGCCAGTGCCGGTGCGGTGCCGACCAGGAAACCCAGCTCCTCGCGGATCCGCAGGGACTCCGCGAAGCCGTGCCGGGCCTCCGCCAACTCCCCGTCGCGCAGGGCGAGTCCGGCCAGGTGACGCCAGGTGAAGGAGAGCAGTAACGCATCGCCCTGGGCGGTGGCGCCGGCGTGTGCGCGGCGGTAGGCGGCGCGGGCGGCGTCCGGGCTGTCGGCGATGTGCTCGGCCATCAGGCCGCGGCGGAAGTCCAGCAGCGGGCGGCCGGCCGCACTCGGGGCGAGCAGCGCGGCGGCCCGGCCCAGCGCCGACCGCGCCTCGTCGGCCCGGTCGCGGATGCCCAACACCGTTGAGGTGTAGGCGAGTTGGCCGCGTTCGCAGGCCGCTCCGCCGCGCTCCTCGTCGTCGCCGGCCAGGGCCTCCGCGGTGCGCAGCGCGTCCTCGGCCTCGGCCCAGCCGGTGGCGGTGAACATGCAGCGTTCCACCAGGAGCGCGGCGCGGCGCAGCGCGGCGGGTGCCTGTCGGGCCGCGCGGGGTTCCAGGAGGGCGGCCGCGTCGGCCCAGCAGCCTCGGGAGCGCAGTCGCCACACGGCGCGGTCCAGGGGGTCGTCCCCCGCCGGGCCGGTCGCCGCCGGTGGGATTCCCGGTCGTGGTGCCGGGACCGGTGCCTGATCCGCGGACCTCATGGAATCCGCGGGATCCGCGGATCCGGACATGGCGGTATCCGCCACAGTGCCCTCCCCGAGCGCCATTGAGCGGGAACACAGGATGCTGTGGGCGCATCTCAGCACGAATCCCGTCGTCGGGCCAAGGGGGTGGGTGAAAGATTTCACAATCGCGCGGGGCGGTCATGGTGGCCGATACGCGGTGGTTTGGCGGCGTCGCGGGGCGGAGCGTTCGCCCGGCGCGGCAACGGTGTTGACGCGATGCCGCCCGATCGGGGGAACCCCGGAGGAGGCGGGGTGACGGTGGCGCGGTACACGCCGGGCGGGTCGGTGCGCGCTCCGCGCCGACCCGCCCGACATCGCCCGCCTGACAAGCCGTCAGCTCATCCGCAGGGCCAGGAAGAAGTCCAGCTTGTCCTCCAGGCGCGAGAGGTCACGGCCCGTCAGCTGCTCGATCCGGCCCACCCGGTAGCGCAGGGTGTTGACGTGCAGGTGGAGGCGGGTGGCGCAGCGCGTCCAGGAGCCGTCGCAGTCGAGGAACGCCTCCAGGGTGGGGATCAGCTCGGCCCGGTGGCGGCGGTCGTAGTCCCGCAGCGGGTCCAACAGCCGCGCGGTGAAGGCCCGGCGCACGTCGTCGGGGACGAACGGCAGCAGCAGCACGTGCGAGGCCAGCTCCTCGTGGCCGGCGGCGCAGACCCGGCCGGGGCGGGCGGCGGCGACCCGGCGGGCGTGCCGGGCCTCCTCCAGGGCGCCGCGCAGTCCCTCGGCCGAGTGGACGGAGGCGCTGACGCCGATGGTGAGCCGACCGTCGCCGTCCAGGCCGCGGCCGAGCGGCTCATGGATGGCGCGCAGCAGGTGGTCGGCGTGCAGGCCGTCCGTGGTGGCGGTGTCGGTGGAGTCCTCCGGGACGGCCGGCAGCGGCACCAGCGCCACCGCCTCGTCGCCGGTGTGCGCCACCGCGATCCGGTCCGAGGGCTCGGGGCCGAACGTGCCGGGATCGACCAGCACCTCCTCCAGCAGGCTCTGCGCCACCGGGCCGCCGGGGACGTCGCCGCCCTCCCACTCGACCCGGGCCACCACGATCTGCCAGTGCGGGGCGGCCCCCAGACCGGGCAGCAGGACCGGGGCGGCCACCCGCAACCGGGCGGCGATCTCGGCCGGCGGGGCGCCGGTCTGGACCAGCTCCAGGACCTCCTGCGCGAGCCGGCGGCGGACCGTGCGGGCGGCGTCCCGGCGGTCCCGTTCGACGGCGATCAGCTGGGTGACGCCGTGCAGCAGGTCCAGGCGCTCCTCGGACCAGTCGCCGGCGTCCGCCTCGACCGCCAGCAGCCAGTCGCTGAGCAGCGTCTGCCGCAGGTCGCGGCCCTCGTGGCGGATCGGGAAGAGCGAGTAGGTGGCCCCGGCCCACCCGTCGCCCGGCCCCCGCCCCTCATCGAGGCGCTGCGCGCCGCCCCCTTCGATGGTGATCCGGTGCGGGCCGCGGCGGCCGCTCCGGGCGGCGGCCAGGTGCTCGCCGGCCAGGCGGGCGCCCAGCTCCGCGGGCAGCTCCGGCCCGGCGCCGGCCAGCGAGGAGCCGGCGATCTGCCGGCCGGTGGGGGAGAGCACCCAGGCCCGCAGGTCCAGGTCGGAGCCGAGCAGGTCCAGGACCACCTCGGGGCCGCCGCCGGCCGGCCCGGAGGTCATCAGCCGCCGGTGCCGGTCCACCACGGCGGCCAGGTCGCCGGCCCGTTCACTGGAGACCTGCCGGACGACGTGCTCGGTGATCGAGGCGAAGGAGACCTTCTCGTCGACCGCGAACAGCGGCAGCCGGTGCCGGGCGCACGCCTGGACGAGGTCGTCGGGGATGGCGCCCAGCTCGGCCTCGCCGGCCGCCAGCCCGGCGACGCCCGCGCCGGCCAGGATGCGGACGAACCGCTCGGAGTCCTCCGGTTCCCGGCGCCAGGCCAGGCCGGTGAGGACCAACTCGCCGCCCGAGAGGTAGCGACTGGGATCCCGCAGGTCGGTGGTCATCACGCCACGGACGGTACGGTCCAGCTCATCCTCGCCCCCGAGGAGCTTCAGGCCCAGAGAGTGTGTGTCCAGGAGTGCGCGGAGCCGCATGACCTCGCCCGCCGTTCTGTGCTGTCTCGTGTTGCCGGTGGAATGCCGCGAGGTTTTGATCCCTCGTCTTTCGTTCGAATCTACAAGACGGGCGGCGTGGCCAGCCAACCGCTTCATGGTTTCAGTGACTGCACCGGGTGGGTGCCGGGCGCGTTCACTAAGCCCAACCGCGTTAACAAGACATGAACGGCAGCATGGCGACAGGGTCCGAAGGTCCCGACCATGTGCAGCGAACGACCCGATTTCGTAGAAGAGGCCAACCATGGACTTCCTTCGCCCCGCCAGCTGGGAGGAGGCGCTCGCCGCCAAGGCAGAGCACCCTACCGCTGTACCCATCGCGGGCGGTACGGACGTGATGGTCGAGATCAACTTCGACCACCGCCGCCCGGAGTACCTGCTCGACCTGAACCGGATCGGTGACCTGGGGGAGTGGGAGGTCGGGGAGAAGACCGTACGCCTGGGCGCCTCCGTCCCGTACACCAAGATCATGGAGAACCTGCGGGGCGAGCTGCCGGGACTGGCCCTGGCCTCGCACACCGTGGCCTCCCCGCAGATCCGCAACCGCGGCGGCGTCGGCGGCAACCTCGGCACCGCCTCCCCGGCCGGTGACGCGCACCCGGCGCTGCTCTCCTCCGGCTGCGAGGTCGAGGTCGAGTCGGCCGCCCGCGGTGTGCGGATGATCCCGATCGACGAGTTCTACCTCGGCGTGAAGCGGAACGCCCTCCAGGCGGACGAGCTGATCCGCGCGGTGCACCTGCCCAAGGCCGACGGCCCGCAGCAGTTCTCCAAGGTCGGCACCCGCAACGCCATGGTCATCGCGGTGTGCGCCTTCGGTATCGCGCTGCACCCCGAGACCCGCACGGTCCGCACCGGCATCGGTTCGGCCGCACCCACCCCCGTGCGGGCGAAGGAGGCCGAGGCTTTCCTCGCCGCCGCGCTCGAAGAGGGCGGGTTCTGGGAGAACGGCAAGATCATCACCCCGTCGGTCGCCAAGCAGTTCGCGGACCTGTGCTCCGCCGCCTGCAACCCCATCGACGACGTGCGCGGCACCGCCTCGTACCGCCGTCACGCGGTCGGCATCATGGCCCGCCGCACGCTCGGCTGGGCCTGGGAGTCCTACCGCGGCCAGTCCGCCCGCACGGAGGGAGTCGCGTAATGCGCGTCAATTTCACGGTCAACGGCCGTAAGCAGGAAGCCGACGACGTGTGGGAGGGCGAGTCCCTGCTGTACGTGCTGCGCGAGCGGATGGGCCTTCCCGGTTCCAAGAACGCCTGCGAGCAGGGCGAGTGCGGTTCGTGCACCGTCCGCCTCGACGGCGTGCCGGTGTGTTCGTGTCTGGTGGCCGCGGGACAGGTCGAGGGCCGCGAGGTCGTCACCGTCGAGGGGCTCGCCGACTTCGCCAAGAACCGCTCCTGCGGCGGCCACGAGGGCGACGCCTGCGGCACCTCCCTGCAGGAGGCCCAGGGCTGGTCCGCCAAGGGCACCGACTCGCAGACCGGCGAGGGCACCGAACTCGCCCCGATCCAGCAGGCGTTCATCGACGCCGGCGCGGTGCAGTGCGGCTTCTGCACGCCGGGTCTGCTGGTCGCCTCCGACGAGCTCCTGGAGCGCAACCCGAACCCGAGCGACGCGGACATCCGCGAGGCGCTGTCGGGCAACCTGTGCCGCTGCACCGGCTACGAGAAGATCATGGACGCGGTGCGCCTCGCCGCGGCCCGCCAGTCCGAGCCCGAGGGGGTCTGACGCCATGGCAGACACACGCACCACCGGTATTCCGTCCAAGGTCACGCAGGGGTCGCAGACCAAGGGCGGCATCGGCGAGTCCACGCTCCGTCCCGACGGCATCCTGAAGGTCACCGGCGAGTTCGCGTACTCGTCCGACATGTGGCACGAGGACATGCTGTGGGGCCAGATCCTGCGCTCCACCGTCGCGCACGCCGAGATCGTCTCGATCGACACCAGCGAGGCGCTCGCGACCTCCGGCGTCTACGCGGTCCTCACCTACGAGGACCTGCCGACCGAGGTCAAGAACTACGGCCTGGAGATCCAGGACACCCCGGTCCTGGCCCACGGCAAGGTCCGCCACCACGGTGAGCCCGTCGCCCTGGTCGCCGCCGACCACCCGGAGACCGCGCGCCGCGCCGCCGCGAAGATCAAGGTCGAGTACAAGGAGCTGCCGGTCATCACGGACGAGGCGTCCGCGACCGCTCCCGACGCCGTCCTCGTCCACGAGAACCGCGACGACCACCACAGCGGGCACGTCCCGCACCCGAACATCGTGCACCGCCAGCCGATCATCCGCGGCAACGTGGCCGAGGCCCGCGAGCGGGCCGACGTCATCGTCGAGGGCGAGTACACCTTCGGCATGCAGGACCAGGCGTTCCTCGGCCCGGAGTCCGGCCTCGCCGTGCCGTCCGAGGACGGCGGTGTCGACCTCTACGTCGCCACCCAGTGGCTGCACTCCGACCTCAAGCAGATCGCCCCGGTCCTCGGCCTGCCCGAGGACAAGGTGCGGATGACGCTCTCCGGCGTCGGCGGCGCGTTCGGCGGCCGCGAGGACCTGTCGATGCAGATCCACGCCTGCCTTCTGGCGCTGCGCACCGGCAAGCCCGTCAAGATCGTCTACAACCGGTTCGAGTCGTTCTTCGGCCACGTCCACCGCCACCCGGCGAAGCTCTACTACGAGCACGGCGCCACCAAGGACGGCAAGCTCACGCACATGAAGTGCAAGATCGTCCTGGACGGCGGCGCCTATGCGTCGGCCTCCCCGGCGGTCGTCGGCAACGCCTCCTCCCTCTCCGTCGGCCCGTACGTCATCGACGACGTCGACATCGAGGCCATCGCGCTCTACAGCAACAACCCGCCCTGCGGCGCCATGCGCGGCTTCGGCGCGGTCCAGGCGTGCTTCGCGTACGAGGCGCAGATGGACAAGCTGGCCGACAAACTGGGCATGGACCGGGTGGAGTTCCGCCGGCTCAACGCCATGGAACAGGGCACGATCATGCCGACCGGCCAGCCGGTCGACTCCCCGGCCCCGGTCGCCGAACTGCTGCGCCGCATCAAGGCGATGCCGCTGCCGCCCGAGCGTCAGTGGGAGTCCAGCGAGGGCGCCGACGTCCGTCAGCTGCCCGGCGGTCTGTCCAACACCACGCACGGCGAGGGCGTCGTGCGCGGTGTCGGCTACGCGGTCGGCATCAAGAACGTCGGCTTCTCCGAGGGCTTCGACGACTACTCCACCGCCAAGGTGCGCATGGAGGTCATCGCCGGCGAGCCCGTCGCCACCGTGCACACGGCCATGGCGGAGGTCGGCCAGGGCGGCGTCACCGTCCACGCGCAGATCGCCCGCACCGAGCTCGGCGTCCACCAGGTGACGATCCACCCCGCCGACACCCAGGTGGGCTCGGCCGGTTCGACGTCCGCGTCGCGTCAGACGTACGTCACCGGCGGCGCCGTCAAGAACGCCTGCGAGCTGGTGCGCGAGAAGGTCCTGGAGATCGGCCGCCGCAAGATGGGCACGTACCACCCGGCGTGGGCGACCGCCGAACTCCTGCTGGAGGGCGGCAAGGTCGTCACCGACGGCGGCGAGGTCCTCGCGGACATCGTCGACGTGCTGGAGGACGAGGTGGTCGAGCTGGAGGAGGAGTGGCGCCACCGGCCCACCGAGGCATTCGACCTGACGACCGGTCAGGGCAACGGCCACGTCCAGTACTCCTTCGCCGCGCACCGCGCGGTCGTCGAGGTGGACACCGAGCTGGGCCTGGTCAAGGTCATCGAGCTGGCCTGCGCCCAGGACGTCGGCAAGGCGCTCAACCCGCTCTCCGTCATCGGCCAGATCCAGGGCGGCACCACCCAGGGCCTGGGTGTGGCGGTGATGGAGGAGATCATCGTCGATCCCAAGACCGCGAAGGTGCGCAACCCCTCCTTCACGGACTACCTGATCCCCACCATCCTCGACACCCCGACCATCCCGGTCGATGTGCTCGAACTCGCCGACCAGCACGCCCCCTACGGGCTGCGCGGCATCGGCGAGGCCCCCACCCTGTCGTCCACCCCGGCCGTCCTCGCGGCGATCCGGAACGCGACCGGGCTGGAGCTCAACAAGACCCCGGTACGGCCCGAGCACCTGACGGGTTCGTAACGGAGCACCGCCTGGGGGCCGCCTCCCCAGGCCCCCGATCCTCCGGGCGGTGCGCGGCAAGGGGTGTCCCTGTCCGTCCTCCTTCGCGCACCGCCCGGAGTCTCCCCGCACCATCCGCACCATCCCCAGGCTGACCTGCTCCAACTCGACGCAGGCAGTACCACGTTCGTCTCGGGCCGTCCCCCGGGTCGTGCAGCCGAATATCCATCCCAAATCTCGTCGCCTCGGCGAGGGCCCCTATGAACCTTGGGAGTAAGGCACCATGACCCAGCAGTCCACTGAGCCGAGGACCACGGCGGAAGACGCGGGTGACGGCTCGCGCCAGCCCGCCGGCCGTTCCTGGCTCGACCGGTACTTCCACATATCCGACAGAGGGTCGACCCTCGCGCGGGAGACGCGCGGCGGCATCACCACCTTCATGGCGATGTGTTACATCCTGCTGCTCAACCCGGTGATTCTGGGCTCCGTACAGGACGTCCAGAAGCACGGCCTCGATCACTCCGCCCTGGTGACCGCCACGGCCCTGGGCGCGGCGGTCTGCACCCTGCTGATGGGCTTCATCGGCAAGGTGCCGCTGGCCCTCGCCGCCGGCCTCAACGTCTCCGCCGCACTGACCACCCAGGTGGTCCCGCACATGACCTGGCCGCAGGCGATGGGCATGTGCGTGATGTACGGCGTCGTCATCTGCCTCCTGGTCGTCACCGGGCTGCGCGAGATGGTCATGAACGCCATCCCGCTCGCGCTCAAGCACGCGATCACCATGGGCATCGGCATGTTCGTCGCCCTGCTCGGCCTGGTGAAGGCCGGCTTCGTGGGCAAGGGAGCCGGCGGCCCGGTCACCCTCGGCAGCGACCTCTCGGGCCACCTGGTCGGCTGGCCGGTCCTGTTCTTCTGCATCACCCTCCTCCTGATCTTCATGCTCCAGGCCCGCAAGGTGCCCGGCGCCATCCTCATCGGCATCGTCGTCGGCTCCGCGCTGGCCATCGGCGCCACCAAGCTCGGCGGGCTGACGGCCAAGGACTGGGGCGGCACGCCCCCGACCCTGGACGGCAACGCGGTCTCCATGCCGGACTTCGGGCTCTTCGGGCACGTGGAGTTCGGCGGCTGGGGCTCCATCGGCGCACTCAGCGTCACCATGATCGTCTTCACCCTGGTGCTGGCCGGGTTCTTCGACGCGATGGCCACCATCATCGGTGTCGGCACCGAGGCCAAGCTCGCCGACGACAAGGGCCGGATGCCGGGCCTGTCCAAGGCGCTGTTCGTCGACGGCGCCGGCGGTGCGATCGGCGGTCTGACCGGCGGTTCCGGCCAGACCGTGTTCATCGAGTCGGCCAGCGGCGTCGGCGAGGGCGCCCGGACCGGCCTGTCGTCCGTCATCACCGGTCTGCTCTTCGCGGCCTGCCTCTTCTTCACCCCGGTCACCCAGCTCGTGCCCGCCCAGGTGGCCGCCGCCGCGCTGGTCGTCATCGGGTCGATGATGATGAGTGTGGCGGGGCACGTGGACTGGAGCGACCGGGCGACGTCGATCCCGGTGTTCCTCACCGTGGCTCTGATGCCGTTCACTTACCAGATCACCACCGGCGTCGGTGCCGGCGTCATCGCCTACACCGCCATCAAGGCGGCCCAGGGCAAGTGGCGCGAGATCGGTGCCTTCATGTGGGTGCTGACCGGCATCTTCCTCGTCTACTTCTCGCTCCATCCGATCGAGCAGTGGCTGGGCGTCAAGTAACGCCCGCCCCGCTCCCATCCGTAAGGAGACCGACATGCTGGACATCGCCGACGAGCTGAACCGGTGGGTCGAGCAGGGACGCACCTTCGCCGTGGCCACGGTCGTGGCGACCAACGGCAGTGCGCCCCGCCAGCCCGGCGCCGCGCTCGCCGTCGACAGCGACGGCACGGCGATCGGGTCGGTCTCCGGCGGATGCGTGGAGGGAGCGGTCTACGAGCTGTGCCAGGAGGCACTGCAGACCGGTCGGCCGGTCCTGGAGCGCTTCGGCTACAGCGATGAGGATGCCTTCGCGGTGGGTCTGACCTGCGGCGGAATCATCGACATCTTCATCACTCCGGTACGGGCGAGCATCCCCGGCGCCGCCGCCGACGGCGGCCCCGCGGGGGACCCGGTGGACAGCGACGCCGCGACGCTCGCCGCCGCGCTGACCGCCGCCTCCTCAGGGGAGGCGGCGGCGGTCGCGCGGATCATCAAGGGCCCGGACGATCTGCTCGGCCGCGCCCTCCTCGTCCGCCCCGACGGCAGCCACACCGGCACCCTCGGCGGACACCCGGCCCTGGACCGCACCGCCGTCGAGGAGACCCGCGCCCTGCTGGACGCCGGGCGGACCACGACGGTGGAGATCGGGGCGGACGGTTCGCAGTGCGGCCGGCCGGTGCTCCTGCTCGTCGAGTCCTCGGTGCCCGCCCCGCGCATGATCGTCTTCGGGGCGATCGACTTCGCGTCCGCGCTGGTCAGGGTCGGCAAGTTCCTCAACTACCACGTCACCGTCTGCGACGCCCGCCCCGTCTTCGCCACCCGGACCCGCTTCCCGGACGCGGACGAGATCGTCGTCGACTGGCCGCACCGCTACCTCGATTCCCAGGAGCTCGACTCCCGCGCGGTGCTCTGCGTCCTCACCCATGACGCGAAGTTCGACATCCCGCTGCTGGAGCGGGCGCTCAGGCTCCCGGTCGCCTACGTCGGCGCGATGGGCTCCCGCCGCACCCACCTCGACCGCCAGCAGCGGCTGCGGGACGTCGGACTCACCGAACTGGAGCTCAACCGGCTGCGCTCGCCCATAGGGCTGGACCTGGGCGCCCGCACGCCCGAGGAGACCGCGCTGTCCATCGCCGCCGAGATCGTCGCCAACCGCCGCGGCGGCACCGGCGCCCCGCTGACCGGCGCGCACACCCCCATCCACCACGATGCCCCCCGCTCGGTGGGGCGGATCGGCGAGGTTGCCTGACGCATCGTCAGGAAGGCGTGGAGGGGCGCCTGTTGACGCACCTACCGCCGTTCCCGGACCCGTACCGGACGGCGAGTGCCGCGGCGCACCGCCGCACACGGGATGCACCAGACCTACGGGACCGGTGTACCTGACACCGCCGGTCCCGCGGGAGGGCGGGCGTGCCGTCCGTCACGGCACGGGCGTGGCGTGGGGGCCGTGCCCGTGCCGGCTCGCCTCCTGATCCCGCTCGGGACCCGGCGCGGCGCCCGGCGGCCCGGACCGGCGGCGCCGCACCAGCGCGGTCACCCCCAGCGCCAGGGCCAGCAGCGCCAGTCCGGCCGGCACGGTCAGCCCCGCGTGATAACCGGCGAGCGCGGCGCCCGGCGAGCCGCCGGACCCGGTCACCGCGACCGTCACCGCGGTCACCGCCGACAGCCCGAAGGCCGCACCGAACTGGAACGAGGTGTACAACAGGCCGCCGGCCAGGCCCTGTTCGGCGGCTTCGATCCCGTCCGTCGCCACGATCGTCAGCGGCCCGTAGACCAGGGCGAAGGCGATCCCCACCAGCAGCATGCTGGGGAACATCGCCGGGTACGGCCAGTCCGCGCCCACCGGCAGGAACAGCGCATAGCCCAGCCCGGCGCACAGCAGGCCGGCGACGATCACCCGGGCATGCCCGAACCGCCGCACCAGCCGCGGGGTGAGCACCGGCGCCAGCACCGCATCGGCGCCCATCGCCAGCATCGCGTAACTGGTCCGCTCGGCCGACCAGCCGCGCAGCTCCTGGAAGTAGAGCACCGCGACGAACTGGAAGCCGAAGAAGCCCGCGGTGAACAGCAGCGCCATCGCATTGGCCCGGACCAGCGGCCAGGAGCGCAGCAGGCCCAGGCGCACCAGCGGCGCAGCGGACCGCCGCTCGATCACCACGAACGCCGCCAGCAGCGCCACCCCCGCGGTGAGCACCGCCGCGGTGCGCAACACCGGTGCGTGCGCGGCCTGTTCGACGCCGAGGACGAGCAGCAGCACCGCGCCGGTCACGGTGAGCGCGCCGGCCAGGTCCACCGGTGGCCGGCCACCGGTGCGCACCGGGTCCCGGGGCACCAGGCGCAACCCGGCCATCAGCACCAGCAGCGCCGGCACCATCGGCGCGAAGAACACCCAGCGCCAGTCGACCGCGGTCAGCAGCCCGCCGGCGATCAGTCCGGCCGAGAAGCCGCCGCCGGAGGTCCCGGAGTAGATCAGCAGTGCCCGGTCCCGGCGCGGTCCGGCCGGGAATCCGGTGGTGATGATCGACAGCCCGGCGGGCGCCATGAACGCCGCGCACACCCCGGTCACGAAGCGCGCCGCGATCAGCGTGGCGCCCTCGGTGGCCAGCCCGCCCAGCCCCGAGAAGACCGTGAACACCGCGAGCGGCACCAGGAACATCCGGCGCCGCCCGAACAGGTCGGCGGCCCGCCCGCCGAGCAGCATGAACCCGCCGTAGCCCAGCACGTAGGCGCTCATCACCCACGTCAACGCGCCGGTGGAAAGGCCCAGTTCGCCGCGGATCGGGGGCAGCGCGACATTCAGCATGCCGATGTCGATGCCCTCCAGGAAGATCGCCCCACACAGGACGAGCAGCAGCGGCCAGGACGCCGCCGGGGACCGGGACATAGCGGTGCTCCTTACATGACGCGCATGGTTACCTCTTGTTACTGACCGCATCGTGCGGCACCGTTGGGGATCATGGAAGAAGGCACTATGAAGTCACCCGGTCACCTGACAGGAACCATGGGCGGACAACCGGCCGCCGCTGCCACTGCCGCCGTTCCCGGCGTTCCCGGCGGCTGTGCCGACGGCGGCGCGGCGGACGCCGACTGCGACTACGACGCCCGCCAGTGGGACGTCCGGGAGGGCTGCGAGGTCCGGCAGATCCTCGACCGGGTCGCCGACAAGTGGTCGCTGCTGGTCATCGCCCTGCTCGACCGGCGGGTGCTGCGCTTCACCGAACTCCGCCGGGAAATCGACGGCATCAGCCAGCGGATGCTGACCGTCACCCTCCGCCAGCTGGAGCGGGACGGCCTGGTCGGCCGGACCGTCCATCCGGTCGTGCCGCCCCGGGTGGATTACGAACTCACGCCGCTGGGCGCGACCCTGCACGACACCATTCAGGCCCTGGTCACCTGGACCGAGGAACACCAAAGCGAAATCGCGGTGGCCCGGGCCGCCTATGACGAGCGGGTCGCCCGCGAACGAGGCGACGCAGCTCACACCCCGCACTGAGGGAATGGGGTGAAAGAATGACGGGCAACCGGTGAACGTATGGCAGTATGGGGCAGCGAGGGGCCCTTCCAAGGGGTGTCCCCGCGATGTCCGCGCGAGCAAGGAGGTGATCGGGATGAGTCCCGAAGGAAGTCCTTGCCGCAGCGCTGCCCGCTGCTGATCGCGCCGTTCTCCGCGTGATCGCGGCTTTTCCCCGCACTGCTGTGTGCTCCCACCGGTGAATCCCGGGCGCTTTCCGCTGCCCGCCGGACCCGGCACATCCGCACGCCCGCAAGGGTGCGGAGCCTTCGGTCCCAGGGTGCCGGCGGTACCTCCGCACGGTCCGGTTCACCGATGAATGCCTTTCCCGGTAATTTTCCGTAATTCTCAGCGCCCGCGCGCACCGGTTTCTTCGGCCTGCCCGAAAACATTCCGACAAGGATTCCGTCCGGCGAATTCCGGACGCAGGGATCACCTCCTCCGGGGGATTCTCCTGTGTTTTCCGACCGTTCTCCGGCTGATTCCCCAAGGACCCCACCCGGTCTTCTCCCCGCCTTCTCCCGGCTTTTCCCGCTCTCCTCCCGGTCGTCCATCGACCTTCTCCCGGCCTGCTCCCGGATGTTCTTCCGGACCGTTCGCGGGGGGGGGCTTCCGGGACTTCCGGGGGCTTCCGGGATTTCCGGCGGAGGCCGGGGCCGGCCCGCCCGCGGGTGCGTCAGGAGGTTTCGTCATGATCACGAAGACCACCCCGACCACCACCCCCACCCCGCCCACCCCCGAGACGCTCGCGCCGCCGGGCCGCCGCCCCCGCCGGGAGCGCCGGGCCGCCGAGCTGGCGGCCCGCACCCGGCGGATCGCCGGCCGGCTCTCCGAGTTCAGCGCCCTCCCCGCCGAGACGGTCCTGCACGACCTCGGCAGCACCCCGGCCGGCCTCACCCACCGCGAGGCGGAGCTGCGCCGGGAGCGGGACGGTGCCAACGCCATCGCCCAGGACCGCCCGGCGCGCTGGTACGTCCAGTTGGCCAAGGCGTGTCGGAACCCGTTCATCCTGGTGCTCGCCGTGCTGGTCGCCGTGATGTACGGGCAGTGGCTCCAGGTCTCCGACACCGAGCCGTTCGACCTGAAGATCGTCATCCTCGGCGCGATGGTGCTGATCAGCGTCGGACTGCGGTTCTGGCAGGAGTACCGCTCCGGGGCCGCGGCCGACGCGCTGCGCGCCCTGGTCACCACGACCACCGCGGTGCAGCGCCGGGCCGGCCGCGGCCGGATCCCGGCCACCGTCGAGATCCCCATGGCCGACGTCGTCGCCGGCGACGTCGTCAAGCTGGCCGCCGGCGACCTCGTCCCGGCCGATCTGCGGCTGCTCGCCGCCAAGGACCTGATGGTCAGTCAGGCGGCGCTGTCCGGCGAGTCGCTGCCGGTCGCCAAGGCCGACACCCGGCTGGCCACCGACCGCGGCGAGGACACCACCCGCGACCCGGTCGAGGCCGGCAACCTCGTCCTGACCGGCACCTCCGTCACCTCCGGCAGCGCCACCGGCGTCGTCGTCGCCACCGGCGCGGACACCTACCTCGGCTCGATGGCCGGCGCGCTGGTCGGCGAGCGCCCGGAGACCAGCTTCGACACCGGCGTGAAGAAGGTCAGCTTCCTGCTGATCCGCTTCATGATGGTGATGGTCCCGGTGGTGTTCCTGCTCAACGGGCTCACCAAGGGCGACTGGGCCGAGGCGTTCACTTTCGCGGTGGCCGTCGCGGTCGGCCTCACCCCCGAGATGCTGCCGATGGTCGTCACCACCAACCTGGCGCGCGGCGCGGTCGCGCTGTCCCGCCGCAAGGTCGTCGTCAAGCACCTCAACGCCATCCAGAACCTCGGCGCGATGGACGTGCTGTGCACCGACAAGACCGGCACCCTCACCGAGGACCGGATCGTCCTCGACCGCTACCTCGACGTGCACGGCCGGCCGGACACCGAGGTCCTCGAACACGCCTACCTCAACAGCCACTTCCAGACCGGGCTGCGCAACCTGATGGACCAGGCCGTCATCGACCGGATGCACGAGGCCGAGGAGGTTGTCGTCGACGCCCGCTTCACGCTGGTCGACGAGATCCCCTTCGACTTCGCGCGCCGCCGGATGTCGGTCGTGCTGCGCCGCAACGACCTCGACGGCCCCGCCGCCGAACACCTCCTGATCACCAAGGGGGCGGTGGAGGAGGTCCTCGACCGGTGCGACCGGGTCGCCCACGCCGGCGACAGCGTCGAACTCACCGGCGCGCTGCGGGACAGCGTGCTGCGCACCGCCGAGGACCACAGCCGGCAGGGCATGCGGGTGCTGGCGGTGGCCGTCCGCACCCTGCCCGCCGACCCCGACGGCACGGAGACCGTCCGCACCTCCTACGGCGTCGCGGACGAGGCCGGGCTGACCCTGATCGGCTTCCTCGCCTTCCTGGACCCGCCGAAGCGGGACGCGGCCGAGGCGCTGCGGGCGCTCGCCGACAACGGCGTCGCGGTCAAGGTCGTCACCGGCGACGGCGAACTGGTCGCCGCCCGGGTCTGCGAGCAGGTCGGCATCGACCCCGGCACCCCCGTCACCGGCGCCGAGATCGACGCCCTCGACGACCTGGAGCTGCTCGACCGGGCCCGTACGGCGACCCTGTTCGCCAAGGTCAACCCGGTGCAGAAGGCCCGCATCGTGCGCGCCCTCCAGGCCGACGGGCACACCGTCGGGTTCCTGGGCGACGGCATCAACGACGCCGCGGCGCTGCGCGACGCCGACGTCGGCATCTCCGTCGACACCGCCGTCGACATCGCCAAGGAGTCCGCCGACATCATCCTGCTGGAGAAGGACCTCACGGTCCTCGGCCAGGGCGTGCTGCGCGGCCGGCTGACCTTCGGCAACACCATCAAGTACCTGAAGCTGACCGCCTCGTCGAACTTCGGGAACGTCTTCTCGGTGCTGGTCGCCTCGGCGTTCATCCCGTTCCAGCCGATGCTGGCGCTCCAGCTGCTGGTGCAGAACCTCCTGTACGACATCTCCCAACTGGCCACGCCCTGGGACCGGATGGACGCCGACTACCTGCGCACCCCGCGCACCTGGGACGCCCGGGGCATCCGCCGCTTCATGCTCGTCCTCGGCCCGACCAGCTCCGTCTTCGACATCACCACCTTCGCGCTGATGTGGTACGTCTTCGGCGCCGACAGCGAGGTGCACCAGGCGCTGTTCCAGTCCGGCTGGTTCGTCGAGGGCCTGCTGACCCAGACCCTGGTCGTCCACATGCTGCGGACCCGGCGGGTCCCGTTCGTCCAGTCCCGGGCCACCTGGCCGGTGCTGCTGATGACCGCGCTGGTGATGGGCGTCGGCCTGTGGCTGCCGTTCTCGCCGCTGGCCGGGGCGCTGGGCCTGCAGGCGCTGCCGCTGGCCTACTTCCCGTGGCTGGTGGCGACGCTGGCGACGTACTGCCTGCTTACCCAGGGCGTGAAGCGCTGGTACATCCGCCGGTTCGGCGAGTGGCTGTGAGCCGACCCGCGGCGGGCCCCGCGCCCGCGGCCCCGGACCTACGCGCCGGGGCCGCGGGCGCGGGGCCCGCCGCGTCCCCGGACGGCGGGGCGTGCCGGAGCCCGCGCACCGCCCCCGACGCCAGCGGCGCCACCGCGGCCAGCGCGGACACCGCCCCGGCGACCGCGACCACCCGGGAACCGCCGTACGCCTGGGCCAGCGGGCCCACGCACAGCTGTCCCAGCGGGATCGCCGCGTACGCCAGCAGATCGGCGCAGGCCGCGACCCGGGACAGCGCATGGGCCGGGACGTGCTCCTGGAGCGAGGTGTCCCAGGCGATGCCGGTCACACAGACCCCGAGGCCCGCCGCGAAACCGGCCGCGATCAGCCAGGGCGCGCCCAGCCGCGCCCCGAGCACCAGCAGCGGCACCGCCCCCAGCGCACTCGCCACCTGCCCCAGCGCCAGCAGCCGGCCGACCGTCAGTCGGTACAGCACCGCCCCGCTCACCAGCAGTCCGATGCCCCGGGCGCTGAGCACGAGCCCCCAGGCGGCCCGGCCGGCGGCCCGCTCGGTCAGCGCCGGGCCCAGGATCTGCCAGGTCCCGGTCTGCACCAGATTGATCACGAAGAACGACAGCGTCGCCGGCCCGGCCCACCGGACCCGCCGGAACTCCCGCCAGCCGCCGCGGACCCCGGCCCACACCGAGGCCGGCCGCCGCGCGGGCGCGGCGCCGTGGCCCGGGAGCCGCGTCAGGCAGCCGGCGGCGACCGCGTAGCTCACCGCGTCGCAGGCGATCGCCGGCCCGCTGCCGACCGCCACCACCAGCAGCCCCGACAGGCTCGGCCCCAGCACCTTGGTGGCGTTCCGCACCGTGCTCAGCAGGGCGTTGGCGGGCCGCAGCGACGCTGTGCCGACCAACTCGGGGACCAGGCCGCGCAGCGCGGGGGTGGTGAACGCCGCGCACACCCCGCCGAGCACCTCCAGTGCGGCGACCGGGGGCAGCGCGTAGTGCCCGGTCAGCAGCAGCGCGGCGACCGCGCCCTGGGTGCCGGCGGCGCCCAGGTTCGCGGCCATCAGCACCGTCCGGCGCCGGAACCGGTCCGCGGTCGCGCCGCCCACCAGCAGGAACGCCAGCAGCGGCAGCATCCGGGCGGCCAGCACGACGCCGAGGTCGCCGGGCCGACCGCCCGAGCCGTCCAGCACCGCGAACGCCAGCGCCACCGGCGCCATGGCACTCCCCAGCAGCGACACCGCCTGACTGGTCAGGAACCAGCGAAACCCAGGGCGGGAGAGGGGGGAGGCGGCTGCGCGGGAGAGGGGGGAGGCGGCTGCGCGGGAGGGCGGCGGGGCGGGGGCATCGGGGTCGACGGCATCGGGGGAGGGGCGGGAGGCGGAGTCCATGGCCGGAGTCTGCGCGGACCGGCGCGGAATCCTATGCTTTCGGCCGGAGACGAAAGGTCCGGGCACCGGCCGGCGACACCCGGCCCGGCCCGGTGACGACCGCGGGCGAACGGCCGGAGGGAGGCGGCGGCGGATGGCTGTGCTGCGGCTGAGCCCCCTGGCCCTCTCCCGGTCCCGCTTCGCGCTGTCGCCGCTCGCTGAAACGCTCGGCACGGCGATCGCGCTGGCCCGGCCCCGGCCCGCCCCCTGGCTCGCGACCTGGCACGCCCGCCAACTCCCGGCCTTCACCGGTGCGTTGGCCGCCAACCCGTTCGCGGCCGGCCTGGTGGGGCTGGTCGGTACGACGACCTGGCTGCCCCGCTGCGTGGCGATCCCGCCGCCGGACGGCCTGCGCACCACCCTCGTCGACGAACTCGCCGCCGTGCGCGCCGTCCCCGACGCCGTCTTCCGTGCCGAACTGGAGACGTCGCTGGCCCACCCGCATCCCCGCTACGCCGCCGACCCCCGCCGCCCCCGCGACCTGTCCTTCCTCACCGGACAGGGCTGGGGCGCGCGCACCGCCGCTGTGCTGCACGCCCTGTGGGCGGCACACATCGCCCCGGAGTGGCCCCGCCGCCGCGCTCTCCTGGAGCGCGACATCGCCCACCGGGCCGGCCTGCTCGCCACCCGCGGCTGGCCTGGCGCGCTGGACCAGATGAGCCGACACAGCACCTGGGAGGGGCCGGACGCCATCCGCTTCGGGCGCCGCCCCGGGCCCGACCGCGTCATCAGCGACAGCGGGATGCTCTTCGTGCCGGTGAGCCTGGCCACCGGCACCTGGCTGTGCGAGGGCCCGCCCGGCCACTACGCCCAGGTCTATCCGGCGCGCGGCGCCGCCACCGCGCACACCGCCCCGGCGGCCGCCACCACCGGCCCCGGCCGCGCCCTGGAACGTCTCCTGGGCACCGGCCGCGCCACTCTCCTGCACAGCCTGCGGCAGCCCGCCACCAGCACCGAACTCGCCGCCCGGCTCCAGCAGTCCCTGGGCACCGTCGGTGGCCACCTGGCGGTGCTGCGGGACGCCGGGCTGATCGTCGGGACGCGGGTCGGCCGGCGGGTGGTCTACCGGCGCACCGAGCGCGGCGAGCTGCTGGCGGGCGACGGCGACGAGGGCGGTGACGGTGACGAGGGCGGCAACGGGGGTCCGCCCGGGAGTGGGCACCGGGCCGGGGCGCCACGTGGCCGAGATGCGCCCCGGCGCGGAAGACGGGACGAGGGCGGCGGACCCACCCGGTCAGCGTCCCCGACGTGACCCTCGCGCACCGTAGGGACCCGATCGTCCGCGATGCCCCCGACGCGGCACCGGAGACCCAGCGGCTGTCGTTCGACGGGGAGGACTACTGAGCCGGCCCGGCCGGTCGCAGCGCCGCCATCACCAGCACGTCGTGCCAGGCCCCGTCCCAGTACAGGGCCTCGCGCAGCCGGCCCTCCAGGGCGAAGCCGCACCGCTCGTAGGCGCGCCGGGCCCGCTCGTTGTAGGAGTAGACCTCCAGCTGGACGCGGTGCAGGCGCACCCGGTCGAAGGCGTGGTCGAGCAGCAGCCGGATCGCCTCGGGGCCCAGGCCGCGGCCGGTGGCGGCGGGGACCAGGGCGATCCGGAGGGAGCCGTGGGCGTTGTCCCGGTCGATCCGGCTCAGCGCCAGGTCGCCCAGATAGGCACCGCTCTGTCGGTCCTCGATGGCCAGATCCAGCCGGTCGGTGCGGTCGGCGCAGCGGGCCGTCCAGTCGCCGATCTCGGCCCGCGTCCAGTGGTGATGGGTGCCGGTCAGCCGTCTGGTCTCGGGGTCCTGGAAGGTGGCGTGGAAGGCGTCCGCGTGCCGCGGTGCGAGCGGTACCAGCCGGATCCGGTCGCCTTCGAGGACCGGCTTCGCGGCGAGCGCGGTGGCATCGATCATGGAGGGAATGATGTCCGCGCCGTCGCCGGCGCGGCAACGGAATTGAACGGTGGGCGACCGCCGTTGGGAGCCGGTGGCCGACGGGGGCCGTGGCCCTCGGGGCCGGGGAGGGGCGGGCATGGAACTGCAACAGGTGCGCTGTTTCGTCGTGGTCGCGGAGGAAGGGCGGCTCGGACCGGCCACCCTGCGCCTGGGCCTGGTGCGGTCGGCGGTGCAGCAGCGGATCCGCCGGCTGGAACACGAGCTGCGGACCGAGCTGTTCGACCCCGGGACGCCGCAGCCGCGGCTGACCGCCGCGGGTGAGCGGTTCCTCCCGGAGGCCCGGGCGCTGCTCGCCGCCGAGGAGCGCGCCCGTGCCGTGGTCGCGCCCCGCTCGGCCGCGGCGTCCCTCCCGGTGGCCGCCGTCCCGGCCGGCACCCTGCGGCTGGGCACCAGCCGGGGCCTGGCCGGGCGCCTGGACGGGGTGCTGGCCGTGCTCGCGAGGACCGCCCCGCGGCTCACCGTCGGGCCGGTCCTCGTACCGGCCCGGGAGCGGCCGACCCTGGTCGCCTCCGGCGCCCTGGACGCCGCGTTCGTGCGCGGCCCGGCCCCCGGCCCCGCCCTGGGCGGGCTGCGCCTGGTGCCGCTCTGGCAGGATCCCCTGGTCGCGGCCGTCCCGGCCCGGCACCCGCTGGCCGCCCAGCCGGGCGCCCTCAGCCTCGGCGAACTCGCCGGCGTCCCCCTGGCGCTGACCGACCGTCGGCACAATCCGCCGCTGGTCGACCTGGTCGTCACCGTCTGCCACGGCGCCGGCTTCACCCCTGCGCCGGGCCCCCGGTACGACTCGCTGGACGCCACCCTCGCCGCGATCGGCGCCTGCACCACGCTCGCGGGGATGTGGACCGTCGTCTACGACGCGCACGCCCGCCGGCTGCCCGCGCCCGGCGTCGCGTACCTGCCGTTCCGCAACCCGGGCATGGAGTTGACCACCTCCCTCGCGGTGCGCCGCGCCGGCCCGCCCGACGGCGTCGACCTGCTGCTGCGGGCCTGCGCGGCGGCGGGGGAGAGCGGCGCCCCGGCCATCTGCCGCTGACCCGCCCGCCCCGCCGACCCGGACCCCGCTTCCCCCCAACAGGGGGTGGTGGGAGCTCCGTCCCTGCTTACACGATGGCTTGCGACGGGGCGGCGACCAGGACGACGGCCGACACTGCCAGACTCCACCCCACCTCGCGGACGTGTTTGTTCCGGGTACTTCGAGCACAGGAGAGACAGCATGCGGACACCGATGACGATCGCGGACTTCCTGGACCGGGCCGAGTTGGGGTTCCGGACGAGCCCGGGCGTGGTCGACGAGCCGCGGCAACCCGCCCCGCCGGTGCCCGAGTCGACCTACGGCCGGTTCGCCGAACGCATCCGCGCCTGGCAGGCCGGCCTGGACGCGCTGGGCGTCGGCGAGGGCGAGCGGGTGGCGGTCGTCAGCCACAACTCCGCACGCCTGCTGGAGCTGCTGTTCGCGGTGCCGATGAGCGGCCGGATCTGCGTCCCGGTCAACTTCCGCCTCAGGCCCGAAGAGGTCGACTACCTGGTCGAGCAGAGCGGCTCCTCGGTCCTCCTCGTCGATCCGGAACTCGACGAGGCCCTCTCCGGCGTCAAGGCACGCCACCGTTTCGTCCTCGGCGAGCAGACCGAGACCGGCCTGATGCGGTTCGGCGTCGAACCGCGCCCGTGGTCCCGCCCGGACGAGGACGCCACCGCGACCATCAACTACACCTCGGGCACCACCGCCCGCCCCAAGGGCGTGCAGCTGACCCACCGCAACATCTGGGTCAACGGCATGACCTTCGGCCTGCACACCCGCGTCTGGGAGCGCGACGTCTACCTGCACACGCTCCCGATGTTCCACTGCAACGGCTGGGGCATGCCCTACGTCATGGCCGGACTGGGCGTGAAGCAGGTGGCCCTGCGCAAGGTCGAAGGCGCGGAGATCCTGCGGCGGGTGGAGGAGCACGGCGTCACCCTCATGTGCGGCGCCCCCGCCGTGTGGAACATGGTGCTGGACGCCGCGGCGACCTGGGAGGGCGAGATCCCGGGCCGCGACCGGGTGCGGATCGTCTGCGCCGGCGCCCCGCCGCCGACCAGGACCATCCAGCGCGTGGAGGAGGAACTGGGCTGGGAGTTCACCCAGCTCTACGGCCTCACCGAGACCTCACCGCTGCTCACCTTCAACCGCACCCGCCCCGCCGACGTGGGCCTGCCGGCCGAGGAGCGGGCCCGCAGGCTCTCCCGCGCCGGGGTGCCCGCGCTCGGCGTCCGGCTGAAGGTCTCGGAGGCCGGCGAGGTCCTGGCCCGCTCGAACACGGTGCTCCAGGGGTACTGGGAGAAGCCCGAGGAGACGGCGGAGGCGCTGGAGGACGGCTGGTTCCACACCGGCGACGGCGGCACCCTCGACGAGCACGACGGCCATCTGACGATCTCCGACCGCAAGAAGGACGTGATCATCACCGGCGGCGAGAACGTCTCCTCGATCGAGGTGGAGGACACCATCTTCGGCCACCCGGCCGTCGCCGAGGTCGCCGTCATCGGTGTCCCCGACGAGAAGTGGGGCGAGACGATCAAGGCGCTCGTCGTACTCGCCGAGGGCGCGACGGCGCAGGAGTCCGACATCATCGCCCACTGCAAGCGGCACCTGGCCGGCTACAAGGCACCGACCTCCGTCGAGTTCCGCGACGCCATTCCCCGCACGGCCACCGGCAAGATCCAGAAGTTCAAGCTCCGGCAGCCGTACTGGTCCGAGCTGGAGCGCGGGGTCAACTGACCGGCGCCTGCCGGAGGTTGGCAGGACGTAGGGTCTGTCCGGTGGGTCGGGGTCGGGGTTGGGGTCGGACAGGCCCTAGCGCGGGGCGGCGAGGTCCTGGGTCCACCAGGGGCCGCCGGAGCCGTGCACGATGCCGATGCCGACCGCGGTGAACCGGCAGTCGAGCAGGTTGTCGCGGTGCGGGGCGTCGCCCATCCAGTCGCCCACCGCCGCGGCGGCGCTCCGCGGGCCGCGGTCGAGGTTCTCGCCCCAGCTGCTCCACTCGTAGCCGGCGGCGGTGATCCGCGCGTCGGGGCCGACGCCCTCCGGCGAGGTGTGGTCGTAGTAGCCGCGGGCCGCCATGTCGGCGGAGTGCCGCTGGGCCGCGAGGTGCAGTCTGCGGTCGATGCGGAGCGGACCGCAACCGGCCTGCGCACGGCTGCGGTTGATCAGCGCGGTGGCCTGTTCCTCCAGGTCGGGCGGGGTGGCCGTGGGGGAGGGCGGCGCGCTGCTCGGGGTGGCCGTGGGGGTGGGTGTCGGAGTCGGCGTGGGTGTCGGGGTCGGCGTCGCGGTGGGCATCGGGGCGGGCGCGGCCACGGTCCGTTCCGCCGTGGGCCCGGTCGTGGGTGCGGCGGGGCGCGCGTCCCGCGCCGGGCCGGGCCGCCACCACAGGGCGAGGACCACGGCCGCGGCGAGCGCCGCGGTGCCCGCGACGGCCGCCGCCTTGGCGGCCCGGCGCGGGCGGGGCGCTCGCCGCGGCGCGGGATGTGCGCGGTGGCCCGGCGCCGCGGCGCCTGGTCCAAAGGTCGGCGCGGCGCCCGGCGCGGCGGTGCCGGCGGAGGTGCCGGCCGAGGCCGCGGAGGCCGCGGAGCCCGCCGAGGCGGTGGGCGCGGACAGGACGCCGTGCGGGGTGAGGTGCGCCGGCAGCGGCAGCATGGCGAGCCCGGCCAGCAGCCCTTCGGCGGGCAGCAGGTCGTTCCAGTGCGCGGAGCAGATCGCGCAGTGGCGCGCATGGCGGGCTATGCGTTTGCGCCACAGCGGCGCCGGGTTGGCGTCCCAGGTGGCGGTCAGCCGGTCGAGTTCGGGGCACGGCGGCTTGCCCGCCAGGGCGCGGACGACGACCCGCCCGGTCTCCAACTGCTCCTTCATCCGCTGCACCCGGACCGCGGCGTGCCGGGTCCCGCAGCCGAGTGCGGTGGCGAGTTCGGGTCGGCTGAGCTCGCCGGCGGCCTCCAGCCACCACAGCGACAGCAGCGCGCGGTCCCCTTCGTCCAGCCAGCGGGTGGCCTCGGCCACCTCGCGACGCTGGCCGGACAGCCCCAGCCGCAGGATCGTCACGTCCACGAAGTCGGCGGAGCGGTCGGGCCGTTCCACCGTCTGGTCCAGGCCGACGACGGGGGCCCGGTGGGCGACGGTCCAGCGGCGCCGCACCTGGTTCATGGCGATCGCCACCAGCCAGGACCGGAAGGACGCCGGCTCCCGCAGATCCGCCAACGACTCCAGGACCCGCACCATGGTCTCCTGGACCACGTCGTCGACGTCCGCATGGCCGTCCAGCGCGCGGCCGACGACGTTGTAGATCAGCGGCAGATACGCGGAGACGAGCTGCTCTCGGGCAGCGTCGTCACCCGCCCTGGCCGCCTCGACGGTCGCCGTACCGTTTTCCCACTTCACGCCTGTTCGGTCCTGTTCGTCCGTGTGCACCTTCATGGCCCCCGTGCTCAGGTGACCCGTCCGGCGCCTGGGGATAACAGAAAAACCTACGTGGCGCGGGAACGCCGTCGTGGCGCGGGCCCCGGCGGGCCCCGGCGGGCCCCGGCGGGCCCCGGCGGCCCCTCCGAAACCCCCGTGGGAACTCTCCGAAAAAATCCGCGGCATTTTCCGTTGTCCGGGTCCGGGCCGGTGGTCTCCCGTACGGAACGCCCCTCAGGCGCACCGCACACACCCCCGTCCCCCACAGGTCACCGGCACGGGCCGCAGGTCACGGACCAACCGTCACGGACCACACCGGCCCCGCGACCGGACCGGAAACGGAACCATGAACCACGACGACACGCACCGCCCCGCCTCGCACCACGACGCACCGCACCACGCCGCGCCGGCCGCCCCCGGTCACCCGGCGGACGCGCCCACGGCCCCCCGGCGGCACGCCGCGCCCCGACCGGGCCGCCGGACCGGGGCGGGCGGCGGCAACCACCGTGCCGACGCACGTCCGCGTCCCGGCGCGCGGACGACGCTGCTGGTGGTCGCGGCCGTCATCGCCGTGAGCGGCAGCTGCCTGCTGCTGATACGCCCCGGCTCCGGAGCCGACCAGGCACTCGCGGCCGACTCGTCCGCCGCGGTCCACCCCGCCGTGGACGGATCCGTCCCGCAGACCTTGAGCAGCGCCTCGCACTCGCCCCGCCGCCACCGGCCGTCGCCCACCCCCTCGGCCACCGAACGGCCCGCCGAGCAGCACCCGACGCCGCGGACGTCCGTCTCCCCGAGCCCTTCGCACTCCGCCGGCGGGACCACGTCGCACGCGCCCCGGGCCGGCGCCGGCACCGGCCGCACCCCGGCCGTGGCGCGGGCCGCGACCGGCACCGCGGCGGAGTACGCCCAGAAGGTCCTCGACCTGGTCAACGCCCAGCGCTCACAGCACGGTTGCGGTCCCCTCGCCATCGACCCGCACATCCAGGCCGCGGCCCAGGCGCACTCCGACGACATGGCCGCCCGGAACTACTACGCCCACGACACCCCGGAGGGCGTCGACCCGGGCACCCGCCTGACCAACGCGGGATTCCGCTGGCAGAGCTGGGGCGAGAACATCTTCAAGAGCCCCAACGACCCGGCCACGGCGGTGGACGGCTGGATGAACAGCCCCGGACACCGCGCCAACATCCTCAACTGCTCCTACACGTCCACCGGAGTGGGGGTCAACCTCAGCTCCAACGGCCCTTGGTGGACCCAGGACTTCGCCACCCGCGGCTGAACCACCGGGGGCGGCCGCGCGGATACCCGTGACGACCGGTCGCCCCCCCCGCTGCGCGGGAGCCGGGCTTGCCCTGGAGCGGACTCCAAGTCATAAGTTCGCGGCATTCAACGCGAAGACTTCCAGGGAGAGTTCATGCGCAACCGGGCTCTGGGCGGAACGGGCATCGAGGTCAGTCCCTACTGCCTCGGCACCATGATGTTCGGTTTCGTCGGCAATGCCGACCACGACGAGCGCGTCCGGATCATCCATACCGCGCTGGACGAGGGGATCAACTTCATCGACACCGCCGACATGTACTCGGCCGGAGAGTCGGAGACGATCGTCGGCAAGGCGCTGAAGGACCGCCGCGACGACGTGGTCCTCGCGACCAAGGTCCACTTCCCCATGGGGGACGGCCCCAACCGGGGTGGCAACTCCCGGCGTTGGATCATCAGAGAGGTGGAGGACAGTCTGCGGCGGCTGGGGACGGACTGGATCGACCTGTACCAGGTGCACCGGCCGGACCACACGACCGACATCGAGGAGACCCTCTCGGCCCTGACCGATCTCGTGCGCCAGGGCAAGATCAGAGCGTTCGGCTGCTCCACGTTCCCCGCGGACGAGATCGTCGAGGCGTACCACGTGGCCGACCGCCGTGGGCTCCAGCGGTTCCGTACCGAGCAGCCGCCGTACTCGCTGCTGGCCCGGGGCGTCGAGAAGCACGTACTGCCGGTGGCACAGCGGCTGGGGATGGGGGTGCTCACCTGGAGCCCGCTGGCCTCGGGATTCCTGACCGGGCGCTACCGCAAGGGCCGGCCGCTCGACCTGAGCAGCGGACGTCCCACTCTGAACCCGGACCGCTTCGATCCGTCGGCGCCGCGCACCAGCGCGAAGCTGGAGGCCGTCGAGCAGCTGGTCGCCGTGGCCGAGGAAATGGGCTGCACGTTGCCGGAGTTGGCCATCGCCTTCCCTCTCGCGCACCCGGCCGTCACATCGGTGATCATCGGCCCGCGCACGAGGGGGCAACTGCGGAACACGCTCAAGGGCACTTCCGTGATGCTGGACGACGCCGTCCTCGACCGGATCGATGCGATCGTGCCGCCCGGGAGCGACGTCTACCCGCCGGACGGCGCCTGGACCCCGCCGTCGCTCACCACGTCGACGCTCCGGCGCCGCCCGGCCGAGGCCAGGCCCGCCGCCTGACGCAGGCCCCGGAGGGTGCACCGGCACGGGGGATCGCCGCCCGGTTCCAGCACTCCGAGGGGCTCGGCATATGCCTAGCGCTTGTGTTGCAGGCCGGACATGCGTCACGTACGGTGACGAAATGGGGGTGGTCCGTGACTTTGAGGAGGTAGGGATGGGTATGCAGAAGGCGAACTCGGGATCCGGCCTTCCGCGATTCGAGGAGGCGGAACCCCTTGGCCCGCAGGATGCGCAATTCGTCCAAGATCTGATCGTGGTGCTGGAAAAGCACGGCAATCTGGAGCGCTTCGGCCTCTGTCTGCTGCACGAGCACTTCCCGTTGGCGCCCGGTGAAATCCTGGTCGAGACAACCGATACGGAAACGCGCACCCTCCATGCCCACGTGGAGGAAGCGAGCCGGACGAGGCACAGCAAGCCCTCTCAGTGGCGCTTTCTCACCGGCGTCGACCACTCGCGCCGCGCCGAGTTCACCGGCGGGCCCTATGAGCTGGTCATGGTGTGTGACCCCTACAGTGGCTGCCCTCCTCGGAAATGACCCCTCCGGGATGGCGGTGGGTTCTGCTCGTCGTCGCAACGCTTGGATGGTGGGCAGCGCAACCGATGCAGGTGCACGCTGCCGGGAGTTGCCCGCCCATCCGACACCCGGAGAAGGTAACGGTAAGTTCCACCCTTTCCTTCAGTCAACGGCACCCGGATCTCGTCGAGGCGCGACAGGTGACGAACCTCGCGGTGCCGAAACAGCAGTGGACGCTCGCGGACGACCTGACGCTCGGTGCGCAAACGGCTGAGTACCGACGCGCTATGCACTGTCTGCTGCACGGGGACAGTCGGACACGAACGAGATTCGACACCTGGAATCCGGAATGGCGGCCCAGCGCCCCCCAGGCAACCAAGCGCGACGACCTGATCGTGGTGCACTACGAGTCATGGAATTTGATCAAAAACCCTGGTTTCTTCGAAGTGGGCCCGTGGGCGGTGCACGTCGTGCCGGGCAAGGACTGGGCTTCCTCCCTCCGTTCGCCGGAACTTTTGAAAGGCGCCTCCTGGAAGGAAGTCGAAGTCGATCCGGGCAGCCTGAAGATCAGCGAGGCGCCACCGGCATCGAAGGTGAACGCGAATGGCGGCAGGGTGTGGATCGCACACGCGCCGGTCATTGCGGCAAACGTGGTGCCGCCAAAGGCCCTTGGCCTGGCGCTGAGTCGTTACGCCGCCTGGTTCGCACCCCTGGGCGTCGTCTCCTGGTGGATCTGCGCCTCGGCCGTGATCGCCGTATCGGCCTGGCCTTTTCTTGATGCCAGAAAGGCCACCGGTAGCCCCGAAAGGGCCGCTGCCAGGGTTCTGGCCACCACCGTCCTGCAATGGGCCGGACTGAGCGCGGCCCTCGGCCTGACGTTGCTGCTCATCCTGCAGCAGTCCCGCAGCCTCAATCCTGTGCGTGCCGCCGTGGGACTCCTTTCGGGTCTCGCCCTCGTCCTTCTCGCGCGCCCGTGGCTGCCGTTCAAGCGGGATTTCGACGGCGGTCGGAGAGTGCTGAAGAGGCGCGCGAGGCTGATCACCGCGGCCGCGACGACGGTGGCCGTGGTCGGCTTGTTGGTCGTCTGGGATCCCCACCTCATCGGCCTCCCGTCGAACCTCATGCCGACGGTTGCGCCGCCGGCTTCCGGAATCGCGGGTCTGGCGCTCTTGGACCTGGCCATTCTGTGGCTGCTGTTCGCCGCGATGGTTGCCTGGTCCTGGCGCTTCGTGCGCGAGGGGCAGTTGGGGGATTTCTCCACCGGCCGTGCACCCGTGCATTCCGTCCGCCGCCTCACGACAACCGGAGCGGCGCTCGCCCTGGCCGCAGCCATGGTGGTGTCCTTCCGCTGGTATTCCTTCCAGCGGAGGTGGCATCGCACCGACTGGCTGGGAGAGGCGAGCACGGTTTTCGGCGCCGGCTACAGAAGCGTGCTGGGGCAGCAGCTCGCGGAATTCGCCTCCGCGGGCGCTCAGTGGGCGTACGCCTACACCTGGGTGCTGGCGGGAGTCGCGCTGGTAGCGCTGCTGCATCTCAGCCACCGCGCCAGTTCCGGAGTGTCCCTGGCACCCCAGCAGTGGGACCTCCTGCTGGTGACCGCCATCTTCGCGATCGTCGTGGCACTCCGCGGTGGGGTCCTGTTCGCCGGAAGCCTGTCGTTGGCATATGGATTGTGGCTGCCGCTGAACATGGTCGTCCTCTACGCCCTGGTGAAGGCGGGGCGTAGGTGGTCGCTGCTGGGCCGGGTGGACAGGAAAGCCGGGGGGAACTGCGTCGCGATGGAGCTGAGCACCGTGTCCGGGCATCGGCGGCTGCTCGACGACGCCCACCGCTGCCGAGCTCTGCTCCGCCAGCTGCGGGTCGCCTACCAAGGCGACGCGGATGACGCCACCCGGCGAAACCTGGAGAAGCAGCTTCGCTCGCTCCATCGCTGGAGGCCCGCCGGGTGCCGCCACGACTGCCTGCCGGACACCGTGTCCGTGGTCGACGTCGCCCTCAGCTGGGGGCCGCACCGGCATTGGTGGCACAACGCCCTCCACGCCGCACGCTGGGCCGTCGTCTTCGGGATCCTCCCCAGTGCGGTCACCGACTGGTACGGGAATGCCGCTGGTACCGAGCATTGGAGATTCACCCTCAACTCGCCCACTGGTATTCCGGACGTGATGGCGAATTTCCTGATGCAGGAGATCTCCTACGCCGGTGCGGGACTGGTCCTGGGGGCATTGTGGCGCGTGCTGCCCGGCGAGCGCGGCCCGCTCCGGGCCTTCAACCTGTTCCTCGCCTGGCTCGTGCCCATCGGGGTGGTCGCCGCGCTCAGCCTCAGCATCGGCAGTCGGGAAGTGGGCTGGCAAGTGCTGAGCGTCGTCCTGATGCTCATGGTGTTGACACTGACGAGCATGTGGATGGACGCCGACACGTTCAGCGGTGAGCGGCGGTACTGGACGAAGCGGCTCGACCTGCTGACGTCGATCTACCAAGTGCACGGCCTCTCCCGGCAGATCGCCTTCCTGGCCGCACAGCTGGTGACGGCGGTGACGATCTGGCGCACGGTCGTCACCAGCTCGAAGTGATCCGCATCCGCCGACGGACGACGCTCGGGCCACGGCCGAACTCGCCTTCGTGAGGCGTAAAGGTAGGCGATGCGCGGACCCGCGGGGCACGCTGGACGCCATGCTGAGCACGGCGCGTTCCGGATGTCCCTGGGGTGGCTCGGCCCCTCCGGCGGGCAAGCTGGACCGTGTCGACCTGCCGAAGACCGTCTCCGGCACGATCCGCCGCATCGGCCGCGCGAGCCCACCTCGCGGGCGACGGCGGTGCCGCGTACTGGGAGGAGATCCCCTGTTGACCAGTCAGTCGCACACCGAGCCGTCGTACGCGAGCGGGGCGGCGGATCGGCCGCTGCTCGGCCGTACCATCGGCGCCGACCTGGCCCGCACCATCGCCCGCTTCGGCGATCGCGAGGCGCTGGTCGAGGTGGCCGGCGACCGCCGCTGGACCTACGCGGAACTGGGCCGCGCGGTCGACGAGGTGGCGCTCGGGCTGCTCGCCAAGGGCGTCCGCAAGGGCGACCGGGTCGGCATCTGGGCGCCGAACTGCGCCGAGTGGGTCCTCGTGCAGTACGCCACCGCCCGGATCGGCGCGATCCTGGTCAACGTCAACCCCGCGTACCGGGTCCACGAGTTGGCGTACGTCCTGCAGCAGGCCGGGGTGACCGTGCTGGTCTCCGCCGTCGCCCACAAGACCAGCGACTACCGGCGGATGATCGAGCAGGTGCGGGCCGACTGCCCGGCGCTGCGCGACGTGGTCTACATCGGCGATCCGACCTGGGGCGGGCTGTTGGCCGCCGGCGCGGCCGTCCCGCACACCCGGCTCGCCGAGTGCGAGAAGACCCTGACCACCGACGACCCGGTCAACATCCAGTACACCTCGGGCACCACCGGCTTCCCCAAGGGCGCCACCCTCTCCCACCACAACATCCTCAACAACGGCTACTGGGTCGCCGAGACCCTCGGCTACACCGAGCACGACCGGGTGTGCCTGCCGGTGCCCTTCTACCACTGCTTCGGCATGGTGATGGGCAACCTCGGCATCACCTCGCACGGCGCCTGCATCGTCATCCCGGCGCCCGCCTTCGAGCCGGCCGCCACCCTGCGGGCCGTCCAGGACGAGCGCTGCACCTCGCTCTACGGGGTGCCCACCATGTTCATCGCGGAGCTGAACCTCCCGGACTTCGCCGACTACGACCTCGCGTCGCTCCGTACCGGCATCATGGCCGGCTCGCCCTGCCCGGAGGAGGTGATGAAGCGGGTGGTGTCCGAGATGCACATGGCCGAGGTGTCGATCTGCTACGGCATGACCGAGACCTCGCCGGTCTCCACCCAGACCCGCCGGGACGACGACCTCGAACACCGCACCGCGACGGTCGGCCGGGTGCTGCCGCACATCGAGGTCAAGGTCGTGGACCCGTCGAGCGGGGTGACGGTGCCCCGCGGCACCCCGGGCGAACTGTGCACCCGCGGCTACAGCGTGATGCTCGGCTACTGGGAGGACCCCGAGCGCACCGCCGAGGTCATCGACCGGGCCCGCTGGATGCACACCGGTGATCTGGCGGTGATGAACGACGACGGCTACGTCCGGATCGTCGGCCGCATCAAGGACATGATCATCAGGGGTGGGGAGAACGTCTACCCGCGGGAGATCGAGGAGTTCCTCTACTCCCACCCCAAGATCGCCGACGTCCAGGTCGTCGGCGTGCCGGACGTGAAGTACGGCGAGGAGATCGCCGCCTGCGTCATCCTCCGCGATCCCGCCGACACCCTCACCCGCGACGAGCTGGCCCGCTACTGCCGCTCCCGGCTCGCGCACTACAAGGTGCCGCGCTATCTGGAGATCACCGACGCCTTCCCGATGACCGTCAGCGGCAAGGTCCGCAAGATCGAACTCCGCGAGCGGCTCGCGGCGAGGTGGGGCACGGCGGCACCGGAAACGGCACGACCGGCACGACCGGCGCGACCGGCGCAACCGGCGTCGGGAAAAGCCGCCGAGCCGAGCCGGGAGGGCAGCCTGGGGCCGGTGTGAGGGACTGATCCGCCGTGCCGGGGCGGGGAGTTCGGGGCACGCCGCGGGGCCACCGGGCCGGCGCCCGGGTCCCCGCCCCGGCCGCGCCGCGTCCGCGCCTCGGCTTCGGCGGTGCGCACGGCCGCCGGGCCGGGCCGGCGTCGGCCCCGGCGCGCCCGGCCGATAGGGTCCTGGCCTGGCCCGTCCCCGTAGCGGAGGACGGGTGAAAGGCCGTCAACCAGGCCGAACAGCAAGGCCGTTAACCAGGCGGGACATCCCGCGGGATTCCGCCAAGAGGGGACATTCATGACCCGTATCGCACGTTGGGCGACCACTGCCGCCGCCGTGGCCGCCGCCCTGGGGAGCTTCGCCGCCCCCGCCTACGCCGACGTCATCCAGCCCGGCAGCCCGGACGGCCCCACCCGCGAGGTGCTCACCGCCGGCTGCGCGAGCGGCGAGGACGCGGCGACCGTGGCGCCGACCGTGGTCGACGCCGACAGTGCCGCGAGCTTCTACCGCTGCGACCCGGTCACCCACCGCGTGGCGACCCGGGACGGGCACGCGACCTGCGTCCCCGGCGGGCTCTTCGACTGGAGCCGGGGGCTGTGCGAACCGGCCGCCACGGTGCCCGAGATGGCGACCCGGCTGACCGCCGGCAAGGCCACTCTCTCCACCAAGCCGCTGAAGGTCGTCGGGCTGCACGCCACCCTGATGCGGGCCCGCGCCGCCGGCCCGCAGGACGCCGTCTGGAACGCCACCATCACCTTCAAGGACACCACCGGCAAGGTGCTGTGCGTGGCCAGGACGGACGTCGCCGGCCAGGCATCCTGTGACGCCGACCGGCCGCGCTCCGGCGCCGAGGTGCTCAGCGGCGGCTACACCGCCGAGTACGCCGGCAACGGTGCGGTGAACGGTGGTTACGACACCGTCGCCCCGGCCACCGCGCAGGGCGGCATCCGCGCCGTCCTGCCGCCCCGGGGCTGACCGCCCGCCCGGCGTGATGTCCCGCGGTCGCTCCTGACCGGCCGCTCGCGGTCCGGTCCCGGTGGGAGGTCCGACCGCGGGGCATCCGCCGGGTGTCCGGACCGGGTGCGGCAGGCCCGGCTACCGTCGCTCGCCCGGCCAGTCGAGCAGGAGCCGCCGGGCGCGCGGGAGCGAGGCGACGACCAGGTCGTAGGAGTCCTCGATCAGCTCCCGCACCATCCGGTCGGGGAGGTCACCGGTCAGTGAAACGGTGTTCCAGTGGCGCTTGTTGAGGTGGTAGCCGGGTACCACCTCGGGGTGCGCCGCGCGCAGCCGCCGGGCCAGCTCGGGGTCGCACTTGAGGCTGACCGTCAGCGGCGCCACGTCCAGCGACGTCAGCGCGAAGATCTTGCCGCCCACCTTGAACGTCGAGACCTCCGGGTGCCGGGGGAAGGGGTTCTCCTCGGTCGCGCCGTTGAATCCCAGGCAGACGGCGCGGAGGGCGTTCGCATCGATCACCGGCACATTATGGCCCGCACCACCGACAGTGCTGACGGGGCGTCATATCAGTCGTGCGCCGCCGCTTCCCGACGCATGCACACCCGGGGCCAGCGGTCCAGGCCCAACTCCGCCTCATGGGCACGGACCGCCCGCAGCCCCGGCGTCAACTCGGCCGCGGTGAGCGGGCGGAAGCCGAGCCGGCTGTAGTACGGGGCGTTCCACGGGACCTCGGCGAAGGTGGTCAGGGTCAGCGCGGGCAGCCCGCACTCCCGCTCGGCCCGGTCGATCAGCGATCGGCCGACCCCGCGACGGGCCCGCTCCGGGTGGACGGAGACCTGCTCGATGTGGGCGCAGCCGTCGATCCGGTCCCACAGGAGATAGCCGTGCGGCGGTTCGCCCGGCCGCCCGGTGTCGTAGGCGGCGAGTGCCCGTCCGGCCTGCTGATACTCCGTCAGCACGCCCAGTGGCGGTGGCTCGTCGTCCGCGATCGACGCCATGCCGAGCGCCCGGAACGGCTCTCCGGCGGCGCGCTCCAGGGCGCGCAGGGCGGGCAGGTCGGCGGGGTCCGGGACACGGATCGGCATATGCCCAGTGTCGCAGCCCGGGACGCCCGGGGCATGGGGGTACCTCCCATGCCCTCAAGGCAAGGGGGGAGGGTTCCCGGCGTCAGGTCGCGGGCGGCGGGCTCAGCCGGGTGGCCCGCCGCCGTTGCTGATCAGCTCGTCGGCCGCGTCGTTGACCGGCTGCGGGGTGCCGGTGAGGTCCATGACGAACAGCGGGACGTGCAGTTCGTCGGCGCGGGAGCGGGCGTCGCGGGCGTAGCCGGCCAGCGAGAAGGAGACCGGGACCGCGGAGTCGGTCAGGCCGTTGAGCCAGACGCACTCGATGTCGCGGAGAGCGGTGGCCCGGGTCGTCGGATCGACCTGGGCGACCACGCCGGTGCCGCGCAGGTCCACGCCGGCGGCGGTCCGCTCCTGGGCCCGGGCGACGTCGGAGAAGCCCAGCCACTTCAGATACTGCGCGGCGGCCGTGATGCAGTCCCGTGCCGTCCGGATCGTCACCGGGCGGAACACCGGCCGCTCCGGCGGCGGTCCGACGGCCGGCCGCGGCGCCGGCTGCGGGCGGGTGGCCGCGCCCGGGCCGGGCGGCTCCCCCGCGGGGCCGTCGGGCGCGGGCGGCGCGGCGGGCACCGGGGTGATGGGCACCCGGACCACCGTGCCGCAGGCGCACCCGCTCTCCGGCGCCGGCCAGGCGTCCTGCCGCCCGCAGACCTCGCACCGCACCTCCACCCAGGACGCCTCCCAGGTGCGGTGCAGTATCTCGATCGGCACGCCGCCGCGCAGCACCGGCAGGGTCAGCGGTGCGCCGCAGGCGCAGGGGAAGGTCGGCGGGGTGAAGGCGTTCTCGCGGCGGCACGTAGGGCACCGCACCGGCACGCTGTCGGCCATGTTCGGCTCCAGGCAGGTCGGGCAGGCGGTCGGTCGGCTCTGCTTGCCGTCCATGGTCTCGCCAAAAGCGCCCGTCCGGGGCGGGAATGCGCCGAGAGGCGGCGGCCGGGGCGCAGCAGGGGGCGCGGCGTCGGCCGCTCCGGTGGAGCCGGTGCCCGCACCGGGGAGTGCGGGGACGGCACAGGGCCCGGAATCCGTGACCGTACGAACTCCGGGCCCTGCGCGTGGTTTCCGTCCGACGGTGCGGGATCTGGGCGCGACGGGACATTCCCCCAGCTACCGCTGGGAGGTGTTCCCGCACCGTCGGACGGAGTCGGTGGAGAGGGGTGCTGCGAAGGGCAGCGGGGTGGGACAGCAGGCGGGCTCCGCGGCGGGGAGGCGGCCCACCCTCCTTGGCGGGTGAGCCTGCCACCGCACTGGAATCTCCCCGGACTCCGCGGAGCTCCGCGCTACTTCCCCGTACCGGCCGACCACCCCTCAACGGGCCGGCCGGTACGGGTGCGCAAGGTGTCCGACCTCCCGTCAGTCCTCGCGCAGCTCACGGACGCGCGCCTCGACGCGCTTGCCGTAGTCCTGGTCGGCGGCGTGGAAGTGCGCGAGGTTCTTCTCGATCACGTCGTCGCGGCTGACCTGGGAGAGACCGCCGGCGATGTTCTCCACCAGGCGCTTCTTCTCGTCCTCGGACATCAGCCGGTAGAGCTCACCGGCCTGGAAGAAGTCGTCGTCCTTGGCGTGCGCCGGGGCGGCGTGGGTGCCGACGTAGCCGGACACGGCCAGCGGCGCGGAGAGCGGCTGGTCGGTCTGGACCGGGCCGTCGTACGAGTTGGGCTCGTAGTTCTTGGCGTGGCGGCCGTAGGCGTTGGACGCCATGAGGCCGTCCCGGCCGTAGTTGTTGGCGGTGGTCGCCTTGGGGGCGTTGACCGCGAGCTGGGTGTGGTTGACGCCCAGGCGGTAGCGGTGCGCGTCGGCGTAGGCGAACAGCCGGCCCTGGAGCATCTTGTCCGGGGACGGGCCGATGCCGGGCACGAAGTTGTTCGGCGAGAACGCGGACTGCTCGACCTCGGCGAAGACGTTGTCGGGGTTGCGGTCCAGGACCATCCGGCCGACCCGCTGCAGCGGGTAGTCCGCGTGCGGCCACACCTTGGTCAGGTCGAACGGGTTGAAGCGGTAGTTGGCCGCCTCGGCCGCCGGCATGATCTGCACGTACAGGGTCCAGGAGGGGTACACGCCCCGCTCGATGGACTGCAGCAGGTCGGTCTGGTGGCTGTTGGCGTCCTTGCCGACGAGTTCGGCGCCCTGGTCGGCGGAGAGGCTGCGGACGCCCTGGTTCGTCTTGAAGTGGTACTTGACGAAGAACGCCTCACCCTCGGCGTTGGTCCACTGGTAGGTGTGGGAGCCGTAGCCGTTCATGTGGCGGTAGGAGGCCGGGATGCCGCGGTCGCCCATGAGCCAGGTGACCTGGTGGGTCGCCTCGGGGGCGTGCGCCCAGAAGTCCCAGACGTTGTTCGGCTCCTGCTTGCCGGTGAACGGGTCGCGCTTCTGCGAGTGGATGAAGTCCGGGAACTTGATCGGGTCCTTGATGAAGAACACCGGGGTGTTGTTGCCGACGAGGTCGTAGTTGCCCTCTTCGGTGTAGAACTTCACCGCGAAACCGCGCGGGTCCCGGACGGCGTCCGCGCCGCCGAGGCTGTCGGCCACGGTCGAGAAGCGGATGAACAGCTCGGTCCGCTTGCCGACGGTGTCGAGGAAGTCGGCCCGCGTGAAGCCGGTGACGTCGTCGGTCACCTCGAAGTAGCCGTACGCACCGGAGCCGCGGGCGTGCACGACGCGCTCCGGGATGCGCTCGCGGTTGAAGCGCGCGAGCTTCTCCAGCAGGTGCTGGTCCTGGAGAATGATCGGGCCGCCGACGCCGGCGGTCGAAGAGTTCTGGTTGTCGGCGACGGGGGCGCCAGCCTCCGTAGTGAGAACGCGCGCCGTCGGCGTGGGCTTCGACATGGTGACCTTCCGTACGAGAGCGCGGAAGTTGGCTTCCGCATGTCGGAGCGTAGAAAGCGCTCCGACCAAACGTCAACAGTTTGTTGAAACAATCTGTGGTGCTCAGGGGTGGGTATTCCGGGCGGTGGCCGCGCCTGGGCGCGACAGGACAGGTGTCAGCGCGACCACCGCCCGGAAGCTTGATGTCGCGGGCCCGGGAAGCCCCCTCCGCGACGGGCTTCAGGTCCCGTACGCGCGGATGTGCACCGGTTCCGCGGGCAGACCGTCGTACGCGTCCGCCGCACGCTCGGCCCGGACCTCCACCAGGACCGGCCGCCGGGTGGAGACGGCCTCCTTGCGGGCCCACTCGACCGCCGACCGCAGGTCCGCCGGATCGAGCACGTCACGGCCCGCGCAGCCGTACGCCTCGGCGAGCTTCACCGGGTCCGTGAACGGGTCGGCGTCCTCGGCGCCGCCGAGCAGCACCACCACGAACGGCACTTCGTACTGCGCCGCCGCGGCCAACTCCCCGGCCGTCAGCGGGAAGCCGCGACCGTCGACGACCACCACGACCTCCGCCGCCCGCTCGCCCCGGGAGTCCAGTGCCTTCCGGACCCCGATCGCGGTCGGCACCTCCCACCCCGGCGGACCGGTCCGCCGCGGCACCCGGTGCCGTCGCGCGGTGCCCGGACGGGAGGCGCTCGCCTCCGGCAGCCCGCTGACGACATAGGTGTCCGTCAACGACCCGGCGCCGAGGAGCTCGGCCAGCTCCGAGAGAGCCCAGTGGGCCCCGGTGCCCGCCGGGTCCGCGGGCGCGGACAGGGGGAGTACCGCCCCCGGCGCCGGTGACCGGACGCCGTCCACCAGTGCCGGTCCGGCGCCGGGAGCGGAAGGGGCGACCGGCCCCGGGCCGCACACGATCTCCAACCCGGCCAGATCGGCCGGAATGTCGATCAGTACGGGTCCGGGTCGGCCTTCCCGCGCGATCCGGAACGCCTCACGGAAAGCGCCCGGGATCCGCGCGGGGTCCTCGATCCGCTCGGCACGCTTGGCGACCGCACCGGCCAGCCGGACCAGGTCCGGTGGCCGGTACCCCGCGTGCCGCAGCGGTATGGCGGGGGCGGTCGGCGCGGACGCCTCCCGGCCGGTGACGCACACCAGTGGTACGGCGTCCTGCCGGGCCGCGTAGAGCCCGCTGAGCAGCCGGACCGCCCCGGGCCCGGCGGCCACCGCGACCACGCCGGCCTTCCCGGTCGTCCTGGCCCAGCCGTCGGCCATGTGCGCGGCGCCCTCGGCGTGGCCCGCGGACAGATGGGCGATGCCGCCGGTCCGCTCCATCGCCGCGTACAGCGGCAGCAGCGCGGCGCCGGGGCAGCCGAAGACGGTGTCGACGCCCTCGTCCTTCATGATCTCAACGGCCGCCTGGACGGCGGGAACGCGACGTGCCCCCATGATCCGGGTTCAGTCCTTGAGGTCGTATCCGGAGAGGCGTTCGACGCCGCGGAGGAGGGCGGAGTGGTCCAGGCCGCCGTCGCCCTGGGCGCGCAGGGAGGCCACGAGGGAGGCGACGACGGAGCCGACGGGCAGGGCGGCGCCGACGGTGCGGGCGGCGTCGGTGACGATGCCCATGTCCTTGTGGTGCAGGTCGATGCGGAAGCCGGGCTTGAAGTCGCGGTTGATGAAGTTGCCGGTCTTGCGCGCCAGGACGGTCGAGCCGGCCAGTCCGCCGCCCAGGACGTCGAGGGCGGCGGGCAGGTCGACGCCGGACTTCTCCAGGAAGACCACGGCTTCGGCGCAGGCTTGGATGTTGACGGCGACGATGAGCTGGTTGGCGGCCTTGACGGTCTGGCCGGAGCCGTGCGGGCCGCACAGCACGATGGTCTTGCCCAGGGCTTCCAGGATCGGCTTGGCGGTGTCGAAGTCGGCCTGCTGGCCACCGACCATGATCGACAGGACGGCCTCGATGGCGCCGGCCTCGCCGCCGGAGACGGGGGCGTCCAGGACCCGGATGCCCTTCTCGGCGGCGTTCTTGGCCAGGTCGATGGAGGTCTGCGGGGTGATCGAGGACATGTCGATCAGCAGCGCGCCGGACCTGGCGTTCTCCAGGATGCCGTCGGGGCCGTAGGCGATGGCCTCGACGTGCGGGGAGGCCGGCACCATCGTGATGATGACGTCGGCGTCGGCGACGGCCGATGCGATGTCGGTGGCGGCGGTACCGCCGGCCGCGGCCAGGCGCTCCAGCTTGTCGGCTTCCAGGGTGTAACCGGTCACCGCGTAGCCGGCCTTGATCAGATTCTCGGCCATGGGCGAACCCATGATGCCCAGCCCGATCCAGGCGATCGCCGGGCGGGTCGGGTGGGGGGAGTCGGCCAGGTTGCTCATCGAAAAGCCTCTTTCACACGCAACGTAAAGGGGGAGGGGGACGCCAGACAGCGACCGGCGGCAGGCGGCAGGCGGCAGGCGGCAGGCGACGCGGGTGCCGCGGTCAGTGGGCGGCGCGCAGCGGGGCCGGGAGCCAGGCGAAGGACTGGGCGCTCGGGCCGTCGCCCGGCTTGTACTCCAGGCCGACGTAGCCGTCGTAGCCGGCCTTCTTCAGGCGGCCGAGCAACTCCTCCAGCGGGAGCGAACCGGTGCCGGGCGCGCCGCGGCCGGGGTTGTCGGCGATCTGCACGTGTGCGGTCTTGGGCGTGTAGCGGTCGATGACCTCGTCGAGGTCCTCGCCGTTCATGGACAGGTGGTACAGGTCCATCAAGAACCGTGCGTTGTCCAGCCCGGTGGCGGCGTTGACCGCGTCGACCACCTCGATCGCCTTGGGCGCCGAGACGATCGGACACGCCGGCGACTCCGGCGCGTTGAGCGCCTCGATCAGCAGCGTGCCGTCCACCTCGCCCACCGCCCGCGCCGCGAAGGCCAGGTTCTCCAGAGCCAGAGCATCCTGCTCGGCCGCGGTGGCGCCCTCGACGCGGTTGCCGTACAGGGCGTTGAAGGTGGTGCAGCCCAGCGACGCGGCGAACGCGATCGCCACCGGCACGTTCGCCCGGAACTTCTCCGACTCCACCCCCGGAACCGACAGCGCCCCACGATCCGGACCCGGCAACCGCCCGGCGTAGAAGTTCAGACCCGTCAGCTGCGTCCCGGCATCACGCAGCGCATCGCCCAGCGCGTCCAGCTCGGACCGCTCCGGGGTCGGGGCGTCCACCCACGGCCACCACAGCTCCACCGCGGTGAAGCCCGCCGCCCGCGCGGCCGCCGGCCGCTCCCCCAACGGAAGCTCGGTGAACAGGATCGACAGATTGACGTTGAAGCGCGTGTCCGTGAAACCCATAAGGCCCGGCGCTCCTTCCGGATAGCGGAACTTACTTTCTGCGTAATGGAACACTGCCGGGCGGGCGGGGAGGCTGTCAAGGGGGGCCGGGAGCAATTTCTGGTCGGCGGGGCGAAGCGCGCGTAGGTTGAACCGCGTGCGATTGAGAGTTGAGTTCACGACGGAGCCGTTCGACCTGGACGAGGCGCCGGCCCATGCCGTGGTGGCGCGGGAGATCGTCACCGGTGCCGAGCTGGACGCCGTCGACGTCGGCCCCTTCGGCAACACCGCCGAGGGTGACGCCGACCGGGTGCTGGACGCGGTCGGCGCCCTGCTGCGGCAGTCCCTGGAGGCGGGCGCGACCCGGGTCTCCCTCCAGGTCAATGTGATCGCCGACGACCGGCAGGGCGGCGCGGATGACACAGCAGCGCGAAGCGCTTCCGCTCAGGGTGGCGGCGCGGCGGACGACGAGGGGGACGCGACGTGACCGAGCCCGCCGACCACGCCTTCGTCCGGGCGGTCAAACCGCTGGTGGATGCCATGGGCGGCCAGATGGTCGCGCCCGATCAGGCCAGCGGCGACGACGTCGTGCTGGCCTGGGAGGGGCAGGACCGGGTGGCCGTCCGGCTTCCGCACCTGTCGGAGTCGCTCGACCACATCCTCGCCGAGCTGGAGCGCCGGCACGGCATGCCGCTCTCCGATCTGGACCGCAGGACCAAGCAGTCGGTGGTGCGGATATTGGAGAGCCGGGGTGCTTTTTCGGTCCGGCACGGGGTCGAGACGGTCGCCGGCGCCCTCGGCGTCAGCCGATTCACCGTGTACAACTACCTGAACCGGGAAAGCGCCGCGAAGGACGCCGACTGAGGCGAAGCGGGCGTAATTCCCCGTCCTGCGGCCGAAGCCGCCACTCGGAGACCCCGGGTGGCGGCTTTTGTGTTGCCGATTTTTCAACAAAGTGTTGACGTGATGTTGCCAGGGGTCTTAGCTGTTTCCAGCCAACCAGAGCTGTCCAGCACCAGGCCACGGAGGCTTCCCGTGTCTTCGACCACGCCCCAAGGGCTCACCCGGTTCAACACCGCCGATGCCGGTGAGGCTCAGGCCGCGCTGCACGAGGTGTGCGCCAGCCGGGCCTGGGGGAGCAAGGTTCTCGCCCAGCGCCCCTACGCCACCGCCGACGCCCTGTTCGCCGCCAGTGACGCCGCGATGGCGGAGCTGAGCGCGGACGACCTGGCCGAGGCGATGGCCGGGCACCCGCCCATCGGGCGGCCCAAGCCGGGCGACCCCACCTCGAACCGCGAGCAGAGCGGGATGGCCGGCGCCTCCGACGACCTCAAGGCGGAGATGCTCGAACTGAACCTGGCCTACCAGGAGAAGTTCGGGCACGTTTTCCTGATCTGTGCCTCCGGCCGCACCGGGGAGCAGATGCGCGACGCGGTCCGTAACCGGATCGACAACTCGCCGGAACAGGAACGCGAGATCGTCCGTGGGGAGCTCGGCAAGATCAACCGCATCCGCCTGAACCGCATCGCAGAAGGAGATCCATCATGAGCAGCGAGTCGGCTGCACCGACGTCGGTGTCCACGCACATCTTGGACACCAGCGTGGGCCGTCCCGCGGAGGGCGTCGCCCTCACGCTCTCGGTGCGCTCCGGCAGCGGGGGTGCGTGGACCGTCCACGGCGCCGGGAGGACCGACGTCGACGGGCGTTGCAAGAACCTGCCGGCACCGCCGGAGGGCACCACCCACGTACGCATCGACTTCGAGACCGAGGCGTACTTCTCTTCACGTCAGCACAGCGCCAACCAGCAAGCCGAGGAACAGCAGGACGCCCCCGCGCTACGGGACAGCGGAGCCTTCTTCCCGGAGGTGGCAATCACCTTTGCCGTCAAGCCGGGCGAGCACTACCACGTACCGCTGCTGCTCAACCCGTTCGGCTACTCCGTATACCGAGGGAGCTAGCACCGACATGCCCACGATTCTCGGCCAGAACCAGTACGGCAAAGCGGAGAACCGCGTTGTCAAGATCACCCGCGACGGCGACACCCACCACATCAAGGACCTCAACGTCTCGGTAGCCCTCTCCGGCGACCTGGAAGAGGTCCACCTCTCCGGCTCCAACGCCAACTGCCTGCCCACCGACACGACCAAGAACACCGTGTACGCCTTCGCCAAGGAGTACGGGATCGAGTCGGCCGAGCAGTTCGGCATCCACCTGGCCCGGCACTTCGTCTCCAGCCAGGAGCCGATCAAGCGGGCCCGGATCCGGATCGAGGAGTACGCCTGGGAGCGCATCGAGACCTCGGACGGCAACTCGCGCTTCATCGGCGCGGACGAGGTCAAGCACTCGTTCGTCCGCAAGGGCCAGGAGGTCCGCCTGACCGAGATCACCTACGACGGTGAGAACTGGCAGGTCATCTCCGGCCTGAAGGATCTGATCGTGATGAACTCCACCAACTCGGAGTTCTGGGGGTACATCAAGGACCAGTACACGACGCTGAAGGAGGCGTACGACCGCATCCTGGCCACGCAGGTCGCCAGCCGCTGGCGCTTCAACTGGACGTCCGACGAGCAGCGGATGCCCAACTGGGAGCGTTCGTACGAGCAGGTCAAGAAGCACATGCTGCAGGCTTTCGCGGAGACCTACAGCCTCTCGCTCCAGCAGACCCTGTACCAGATGGGGTCGCGCATCATCAACAACAGGTCCGAGGTGGACGAGATCCGCTTCTCGCTCCCGAACAAGCACCACTTCCTCGTGGACCTGGAGCCCTTCGGGCTCAAGAACGATACTGCCGAGGGGGCCGTCTACTACGCGGCGGACCGCCCGTACGGCCTGATCGAAGCCACTGTTCTGCGCGACGGTGTCGAAGCCCGGATCCCGATGGATCTGACGAACCTCTAGCGGCTCGACGCAACGCCGTGCCTCGCGTCCCCTCCCTACCCCGCAGCGGGGAGGGGACGCGATTTCCGAGGGGATCGACCCATGGCACAGCAAGAGCAAGCCCCGCACCACCCAGCCCCACCGGTTCACCCGGTGGATGAGAAGCCGGCCGTCAGACGGCTCGTCCCCGCCGCCCTCCAGCACATCGCGGCGATGTACGCCGGCGTCGTCACCCCTCCGCTCATCATCGGCCAGGCCGTCGGTCTGGACACCGCGGGCCGGACCCGGCTGATCGCCGCCAGCCTGCTCATCGCCGGCCTGGCGACCCTGCTGCAGACGCTCGGCATCCGCACCTTCGCCGGCAACCGCCTCCCGTTCGTCAACGCGGCCAGCTCCGCCGGCATCACCCCGATGCTCGCCATCGCCGAGACCACCGCCAAGGGCCACCAACTCCCCGCCATCTACGGGGCAGTTATGTGTGCCGGGGTGTTCTGCCTGGCGGTCGGCCCGTTCTTCGGGAAACTCCTGCGCTTCTTCCCGCCGCTGGTCACCGGCGTCGTGATCACCCTCATCGGGGTCACGTTGATGCCCGTACCGGTCGGCTGGGCACAGGGCGGCGACAAGGGCGCCGCCGACTTCGGCTCGATGAAGAACCTCGCGCTGGCCGGCTTCACCCTCCTCGTGGTGCTGCTCGTCCAGCGCTTCACCAAGGGCTTCGTCAAGCAGATCGCGCTGCTGATCGGACTGGTCGTCGGCACCCTGGCCGCGATCCCGTTCGGGATGGCCGGCTTCGACGGGCTGCGCTCGGCCCCGATCGCCGCGCTGCCCGCGCCCTTCGCCTTCGGCCCGCCGGAGTTCCAGCCCGCCGCCGTCCTCTCCCTGTGCATCGTGATGCTGGTGCTGATGACGGAGTCGTCGGCCGGGATGCTCGCCCTCGGCGAGATCTGCGACCGGCGGACCACCGGCACCACCATCACCCGCGGCCTGCGCACCGATGGCATCGCGACCCTTCTCGGCCCGATCTTCGGCGGCTTCCCGACCAGCGCCTTCGCGCAGAACGTCGGCGTCGTCTCGCTGACCCGGGTCCGCAGCCGCTATGTCGTCGCGCTGGCCGGCGCGGTGCTGCTGGTCCTCGGCGCCTTCCCCGTCCTGGGCGCCGTGGTCTCGCTGGTGCCGATGCCGGTCCTCGGCGGCGCGGGTATCGTCCTGTTCGGATCGATCGCGGTCAGTGGCATCCGCACGCTCTCCGAAGCCGGACTCGATGACAGCTCCAACATCATCCTGGTGGCCGTGTCGCTCGGCGCGGGAATCATCCCGCTCGCCGCGCCGACCTTCTACGCCGGGTTCCCCGCCTGGGCACAGACCGTGCTCGGCTCCGGGATCAGCGCCGGAGCCCTGGTCGCGGTCGCGCTCAACCTGTTCTTCCACCATCTCGGCACCCGGGGCACGACACGGGCAGCGGTACTGTCAGCCGCCTCGCCCGGCTCCGGCACTCAAATCCCCTAGGGCCATGCCGTGCCCAACCGCCACTGAAAGAACGAGGAAAGCACCATGGCACCAGCACCGGCATCCCCTGACAGCGCGGTGAAGCAGCGCATCGTCATCGAGAACTGTGCCATCGCGACCGTCGACGCCGACGACACCGAGTACGCCAGCGGCCACCTCGTCGTCGCCGACAACGTCATCGAGTCCATCGGCGCGGGCAAGGCGCCCGAGGGCCTGGCGAACGTCGTCCGCCGCATCGACGCCACCGGTCACCTGGTCACCCCGGGCCTGATCAACACCCATCACCACTTCTACCAGTGGATCACCCGTGGCCTGGCCACCGACCACAACCTCTTCAACTGGCTGGTCGCGCTCTACCCGACCTGGGCCCGGATCGACGCGCAGATGCTCACCGCGGCCACCCACGGCTCGCTCGGCATGATGGTCAAGGGCGGCGTCACCACCGCCTCCGACCACCACTACGTCTTCCCGCAGGGCTCCGGGGACCTGGTGGGCGCCGAGCTGGCCGCGGTCGCCGACATCGGCGCCCGGATCACCCTGGCCCGCGGCTCGATGGACCGCAGCGAGAAGGACGGCGGCCTGCCCCCGGACTTCGCCGTCGAGACCACCGAGGGCGCCCTGATCGGCACCGAGGAGGCCATCGACAAGCACCACGACGCCTCGTTCGGCTCGATGGTGCACATCGCGGCGGCCCCCTGCTCTCCGTTCTCCATCTCCACCGAACTCCTCCGGGAGGGCGCCGCGCTCGCCCGCCGCAAGGGCGTGCGGATGCACACCCACGGCTCGGAGACGGTGGAGGAGGAGAAGTTCTGCCACGAGCTGTTCGGCATGGGCCCGACCGACTACTTCGAGTCCACCGGCTGGCTCGGCGAGGACGTGTGGATGGCGCACTGCGTCCACATGAACGACTCCGACATCGCCGCCTTCGCCCGCACCAAGACCGGTGTGGCGCACTGCCCGTCGTCCAACGCCCGCCTGGCCGCCGGCATCGCCCGCGTACCGGACATGCTGGCCGCCGGCGTTCCGGTCGGCCTCGGCGTCGACGGCACCGCCTCCAACGAGTCCGGCGAACTCCACACCGAGCTGCGCAACGCGCTGCTCATCAACCGCCTCGGCGCCCACCGCGAAGCCGCCCTCAACGCCCGCAAGGCGCTGCGGCTCGGTACCTACGGCGGCGCCCAGGTCCTCGGTCGGACCAGCGAGATCGGCTCCCTGGAGCCGGGCAAGCTCGCCGACCTGGTCCTGTGGAAGCTCGACGGGCTGGGCCACTCCTCGATCGCCGACCCGGTGACCGCCCTGGTCTTCGGGGCGGCCGCCCCGGTCACGCTGTCGCTGGTCGACGGCAAGCCGGTGGTCGAGGACAACCACCTCACCAACGTCGACGAGGACGCCATCGCCCGCTCCACGCGGGCCGAGGCCCAGCGTCTGGCCCGTATCGCGGCCGAGGGCTGATCCCCCCGGACGCGACACCCCCGAAGACTCGGCCGGGAGGGACGGCTCCCGGCTGAGCTTGCGGACCCGAGCGGGGTCCGCAAGCGCCGTCACCCGGGGGTGCGGATTCCCCGCACCCCCGGGCCGGTCGCCCCCACACCAGCCGCCCATGCGCCACAAGCGCGGCCTTCGTACGCTCACCAGCGCGACTTCGGCACCCCGCACCACATGGCACGCCCTCCGTGACAGGCTCGCACCGCCGGCTTCCGGCGGAGCAGAAATCGACAGGAGGCCCGCAGTGGCCGCACCTACCGGGCAGAAGTCGGAGGTGGACCGGAAGCATCCGGTCGACGAAACCCTCCCGCCCTTCAAAATGTTCACCAGCGGCCTACAGCACGTAGCCGCCATGTACGCGGGCGTGGTGGCCCCGCCGATGATCGTGGGACCCGCCTGCGGGCTCAGCCCCACCGAGACCGCTTTCCTGATGGGGGCCAGCCTCTTCACCGCGGGCATCGCCACCCTGCTCCAGACCCTGGGCTTCTGGAAGGTCGGAGCCAAGCTCCCCTTCGTCAACGGCGTCTCGTTCGCCGGTGTCACCCCCATGGTCGCCATCGCCAAGGAGCACAGCCCGCACGACGCGCTGCCGATCATCTTCGGCGCGGTCATCGTCGCCGGCGTTCTCGGCTTCCTGCTCGCGCCCTACTTCTCCAAACTCGTCCGCTTCTTCCCTCCAGTGGTCACCGGCACCGTCATCACCCTGATCGGTGTCTCGCTGCTCCCGGTGGCCTTCCGTTGGTCCCAGGGCGGCAACGAACAGGCCGCGAACTACGGCTCGTTGACGAACATCGGGATGGCCGCGGCCACCTTCCTGATCGTGCTGGTGCTGCGCCGGGTGCTGCGCGGCTTCCTCCAGCAGATCGCCATCCTGCTCGGCCTGGTCGCCGGCACGCTGGTCGCGATCCCGGTCGGCATCACCGACTTCTCGGCGCTGACCAAGGCGAGTCCGATCGGCTTCCCGACGCCGTTCCACTTCGGCGCCCCGCAGTTCGACGTGGCGGCCATCATCTCGATGTGCATCGTCATGCTGGTCTGCATGACCGAGTCCACCGCCGACATGCTCGCGCTCGGCAAGATCGTGGGCCGGCCGGCGGACGAGCGCACCATCGAGGGCGGCCTGCGCGCCGACACCCTGGGCACCGCCGTCAGCCCGCTGTTCAACGGCTTCGCCAACAGCGCCTTCGCCCAGAACATCGGCCTGGTCGCGATGACCAAGGTCCGCAGCCGCTTCGTCGTGGCCACCAGCGGGGCGATCCTGGTCGTGCTCGGGCTGTGCCCGGTCGCCGCCTCGATCATCTCCCTCGTCCCGCTGCCGGTCCTCGGCGGCGCCGGCATCGTCCTCTTCGGGTCGGTCGCCGCCAGCGGCGTCCAGACGCTGGCCACCGCCGCCATGGAGAAGGGCGAGAACTCGCTGATCGTCGCCGCCGCCCTCGGCATCGGCCTGATCCCGATCGCGGCGCCGGAGTTCTACCACAACTTCCCCAAGGACCTCCTGGTCGTCCTGGACTCCGGCATCAGCACCGGCTGCCTGGTCGCCATCGTCCTCAACCTCGCCTTCAACCACTTCGGCTCGAAGGCCCCGTCCGCCCCGGCCGACCTGCACGCCCCCGACCCGCACGCCGCTGATCCGCACGCCTCGGCCGGCGCCCCGGAGGTGCCCCGGCAGCCCGACCGCGGCCGCATGGACGACGGCGAGACCGCCACCTCGCCCACCCACTGAGGCCCGCCCCCTTCGCAACGGCCCGTACGGAAACGGCAACCGCCGCCTCCCTACGGGCCGTTGGGCTTCCCCTGGGGCTCAGCCGATGTGGTAGCTGTCCCCGTAGACCTTCCAGTCCAGCGGAGTGTGCAGGTCCAGGTTCCCCCGCTCCAGGAACACCCGCTGCTCGGTGTCCACCCGGCTGGTGTCGCTGTGCGCCTCCTCCTGCTTCATCGCCCAGACCCGGGCGTCGAGGAAGGCGCCCAGGTAGGTCTTCTCGTCGCCGCCCCGGGCCGGCGGCCGGGCCTTCGCCAGCGCCCGCTTGCGGATGTTGGAGAAGCTGGTCTTCTCGTCGCCGTCGCCGTGCATCACGATCGCGTCGTAGTACGCGAACTGCCCCAGCACGCCGAGCCCGTCGGCCTTACCCTGCTCGACCGCCGGGTTGAAGTACACCCGGTCCCGCTCGTCGTCCTGCGCCTTCCGGAAGACCGGGTCCTGGGCGGCCTTCCGCCAGTCCTTCGGGTAGTTCGGGTCCAGACCCTCGTGCGAGTCGCTGCCGTCCACCTTGCGCAGCGCCGGCAGGTACGGGGCCAGGACGTTGTCGGGCTTGCGCTTGGTGTAGAGCTCGACCAGCTCCAGCATGTCGTGGGTGCCGGAGGTGAAGCCGATGATGCCGCCGGTGTAGCCGCGGCCGTCACCGATGTCCTCGATGTACGTGTACTGGGCCTTCCAGTCCAGCGAGGAGTTCTCCGCGCTGGACACCAGCTGCATGGCGATCTCCTTCTTCGCCGGGTCGTCCAGCCCGACGGCGGCCCGCGCGGTGCGGGGTGTCGCGTGGGCCGGGACCGCCGCCCGGCCGGTCGGCGCGGCGGTGGTGGCGACCGCGGTCGCGGGGACGGCGAGCAGTGCCAGGCCGAGCGTGACGCGGGTGGCGGTTCTGGCTATCGATCGGGAGCGCATGGAGTCCTCCTGTCCGGAGTGTGCCGTGGGGGGTTCCCCAATCGTTAGGAAGCTTTCCTACCAGACTCCGGAGGTGTCGCATAGCCGTCGCGCACCCCAACGTGCCGCCCACCGCGCCCAGTTGGTCGAGCACCCCACCTCCGGTCCGGGCCCCGACGACCGCCGCGTTCCGCCGCCGACCGCCCCGTCAGCCGGCGTGCCCGCCCGTCGCGCCGCCCCGCACTTCGCCCCGCGCTCCGCCCTCCGGGCCGGCCAACAACCCGCCCACCAGCGCCCGCATCTCCTCCGCGGGGTCGAACGCGCCATCGGGGAAGGCGAGTTGGCGCATCACCACCCCTTCCAGGTGGTCCACCAGGATCCGCCCGTGCCGCTCCGGCACCCCGGAGCCCAGTCGGCGCACCCACTCGGTGCTCCGCTCCAGCACCGCCTGCCGCCCCCGCCCGAGCGGCGCCCGCAGCCCGGGGCGCACCGCGGACTCCAGCAGCAGCGCCCATCGGGCGGCCGTACGCGCCCGTCCGGGTCCCGCGGCGTGCCGGGCGAAGGCGGTCATCGCCGCGGCCAGTTCGCCGGGGCCGGCCGGCGCCGGCCCCGCCGTCAGCGCCTCCCACTCCCGCCGCTCCAGCGTCAGCAGATGCTCGGCGATGCCGTCGACCAGCGCGGCCCGGTTGCGGAAGTAGTTGGACGTGGTCCCCGTCGGCACCCCCGCGGCCCGGTCCACGGCCTGGTACGTCAGCCGCCGGGCCCCCTCGACCCCCAGTACCTCGACCGCCGCGTCCAGCACCTGGTCCCGCCGCCGCGCCAACGTTCCACCCACCCTTACAACTCCGTTACTACGCCCATAGTAGTGCGATTCCCTCGGGTGCCATGGCGGCTGACGCGGCGTCGACGTCACGGTCACGGGTGCCGGCGGTATGCCCGATATGCTGCATTGTGCACGAAAGTGACAGGCATTCAACGCGTGCGTTCGCGCAGTCGGGCGCCGCAGAGAGGGGGCCCGCGGTGCCCCACGGAGCCCACGCGTCAGGGGCCGCCCCGGCGCTGGAAACCACCGTCGACGGCCTGATGGACGACCTCTGCGCCGACCTCGAACGGCTCGCCGCCATCCCCTCCATCGCCTTCCCCGGCTTCTCGCCCGAACCCGTCCTCCAGGCCCGCGACCTCGTCGTCGAACTGCTCAGGGGCGCAGGCGTCACCGACATCGGCGAACTGAACCTCCCCTACACCGCCCCCGTCGTCACCGCCACCGTCCCCCCGCCCACCCCGGACGCCCCCACCGTCCTCCTCTACGCGCACTACGACGTCCAGCCGGCGGCCGACGAACACCTCTGGGATTCCCCGCCGTTCGAGCCCACCCGCATCGAGGGCGGCATCCGCGCCCGCGGCATCGCCGACGACAAGGTCAATCTGATGGTCCACCTCGGCGCCCTCCGGGCGTGGCGCGGACGGCCACCGGTCGGCATCAAGATCGTCTTCGAGGGGCAGGAGGAGTACGGCAGCGCCTTCGACGGCTACCCGCCCACCGACCCCACGGCGTTCGCCTGCGACGCGATGATCATCGCCGACACCGGGAACATCCGCCCCGGCACCCCCACCCTCACCACCGCCCTCCGCGGCAGCGTCGACGTCTTCGTGGACGTCCGCACGCTCGATTCCGCCGTCCACAGCGGCCAGTACGGCGGCGCCGCCCCGGACGCCCTGCTCGTCCTCGTCAAGGCGCTGGCCACCCTCCACGACCTGCACGGCGACGTCGCCGTGGAGGGCCTGCGGCGCGAACCGTGGCACGGCACGGCCCTTGCGGAGGACGACTTCCGCGCACTGGCCGGCGTGCCCGACGGCACCCCGCTGCTCGGTTCCGGCGGGCTCGGCGAGCGGCTCTGGAGCGGCCCCGCGCTCACCGTCGTCGGCCTGGACGCGCCCTCCGCGGACCGCGGCGCCGCCGCCGTCGTCCCGCACGCCCGCGCCAAGCTCAACCTCCGCGTCCACCCCCGGCAGGACCCCCAGGAGGCCCAGGACGCCCTCGTCCGCCACCTGCGGCGGCTGCGCCCGTTCGGCATCCCGCTCACCGTCACCCCCGGCGACACCGGCCCCGGCTACGAGGCCGGCACCGACGGCCCCGCCTACCGCGCCGCTCGCACCGCGCTGCGCCGCGCCTGGGGCGCCGAGCCCGTCGACGCGGCGGCCGGCGGATCGGTCCCTCTGGTCAACGGCCTGGCCACGGCGGTGCCGCAGGCCGAGATCCTGCTCTTCGGCGCCGCGGACAGCCTCTGCCGCATGCACGCCCCCAACGAACGGATGCTGCGCTCCGAATTCCGCGGGGCGCTGCTCGCCGAAGCCCTCTTCTTCGCCGAGTATGCCGCCGCGCACCGCCCCGGGGGCGCGGCGTGACGTCCAAGGCGCAGGAGCGGCGCCGCTTCACCTTCCCCAGCGCCCTCACCGTCCTCGTCCTCGTCACGATCGTCATCTGGGCGCTGGCCTTCGTGCTGCCCTCCGGCACCTACGCCCGCAACGCCGCCGGCCGCCCCCTCCAGGGCTCCTACCACCGCATCCCGTCCGGCCGGACCTTCCCCGAGCGGCTCGGCGACCTCTTCCTCTCCCCGGTCAACGGCCTCTACGGCATCAAGGACGCCCGCACCGGCCTGGTGGGCCCGGACCTCACCGGCGAGTTGTACGGCAGCGCCGGGGTCTTCCTCTTCGTCCTCGCCATCGGCGCCTTCATCACCGTCGTCTTCGCCACCGGCGCCCTGGACCGCGGCATCGGCCGCCTCGCCCACCGGCTCCGCGACCGCGGCGCGCTCCTCATCGCCGGCGTCATGGCGGTCTTCTCCCTCCTCGGCACCGTCGAGGGCTTCGCCGAGGAGACCCTGGGCTTCTACGGACTGATCGTCCCCCTGATGCTCGCGCTCGGCTTCGACCGCCTGGTGGCCACCGGCGCGATCATCCTCGGCGCCGGCATCGGCGTCCTGTGCTCCACCGTCAACCCGTTCGCCACCGGCGTCGCCTCCTCGGCGGCCGAGATCTCCCTCGGCGACGGCATCGGGCTCCGCGTCGCGATGTGGCTGGTGCTGACCGCCACCACCATCGCCTACGTCATCCGCTACGCACGCCGGGTGCGCGCCGACCCCGACCGCTCGCTCTGCGGCTTCCTCCCCGGCGACCGCGAGCACGCCCAGACCGCCCCGGACGTCCCCGAGCCGCCCCCGCTCACCACCCTCCACAAGACGGTCCTGGTCGCCGTCGCCCTGCTCTTCGCCTTCATGATCTTCTCGGTGATCCCGTGGTCCGGCGCCCTCACCGGCCGCGCCGACGCACCCCCCTACGCCTGGGAACTCGACTGGTCCTTCCCGCAGTTGGCGGCGATGTTCCTGGTCGGTGCGGTACTGGTCGGCCTGCTGGCGAGGATGGGTGAACAGCGGCTGTCCGCGACCTTCGTCCAGGGCGCCGCCGACTTCATCTCGCCCGCCCTGGTCATCGTCCTCGCCCGCGGTGTCACGGTCATCATGAACAACGCCAGGGTCACCGACACCGTGCTGCACTCCATCGAGGGCGTGGTCTCCGGCACCCCCGCGGCGCTCTTCGGCGTCATCGTCTTCATCGTCAACCTCCCCCTGGCCTTCCTGATCCCCTCCACCTCGGGGCACGCCACGCTCGCCATGCCGATCCTCGCCCCGCTCGCCGACTTCGCCGGCGTCACCCGCCCGGTCGTCGTCACCGCCTGGCAGGCCGCCAGCGGCTGGATGAACCTCTGGGTCCCCACCACCGCCGTCATCATGGGCGGCGTCTCCCTCGCCAAGGTCGGCTACGACACCTACCTCCGCTTCGCCGCCCCCCTCCTCGCCCTCCTCTTCCTCCTGATCTGCACCTTCGTGGCATTGGGGGCGGCGGTGACGTGAGAACTCCGCGGACCCGACCCTGACCCATCGGACAGGCCCTAGAGTTGGCCCGTGGCCGAAGAGACGTGGAACAGCGTGGCGGGGGACGCACAGGTGGGGAGCCTGGTGCAGGCCGGACACATCGAGGTGGTGCACGTGCACGAGCCGTCGGGCCGGCCGCCACGGGCCCCCTGTCAGTTACCGCCGGAGATCCAGCACTTCGAGAACCGGGAGGGCGAACAGGCGCGCGCCTTCCAGGCCACCGAGGACTGGTTCGGGGGCGGCTCCGACCCGGCGCGTCCGTTGATCATCAGCATCAGCGGACTGACGGGTGTGGGGAAGACGACCCTCGGCTTCCGGCTCGCCCGACGACTCCAGGAGAGCTGCCCGGACGGCGTGCTCTACGCGGACCTCGACGAGGGGCGGCGCGAGGGGACCACGGACATCGCCGACGTGCTGCGACAGATGCTGCGGGCGCTCGGGGTTCCCCAGGACGAGGTCGAGCGCCCGCTCTCCGCACGCCACCGGCACTATCTGGACGAAACCCGGCACCGACGGCTCGTCGTCGTCCTCGACAACGTGCGGCGCTTCGAGGGGGAGGCCGAACTGCTGATGCCCGCCTCGGCCGGCAGCGCCGTCGTGCTCGTCGGCCCGCGGACACCCGCCGACCTCGACCCGGGCGTGGCGGTCGAGCTGCCACTGCGTCCGCTCACCGAAGAGCACGCGGTGCAACTCCTGCTGCGCGTCGCCGGCGATCCGGAACCGGCCGCGGACCGGGAAGCCGCCGCCGAACTGGCCCGGTTGTGTGCCGGCCTGCCCGCCGCACTGCGCGTCGCGGGCCGGTGGGTGCGCAGGCACCGGCGGCGCGGTTGGGCGCGGCTGCTCGCCGACCTGACCATCGAACTTCAGGAGAACGGGGTGCCGGAGACGGAGCCGGTGTGGAACGCGACGTACCACGACCTCGGCGCCCCGGCCCGTACGCTCTACCGTCTGCTTGCCGCCGAACCCGGGCCGGTGATCGGCCCGCAGGCCGCGGTCGCCCTCCTGGGCGCGGGGGCGGAAGTCGCCGAGGAGGCGCTGGAGGAACTGGAGGACGCCGGCCTGCTGGACCTCGTCCCGGATCTGGACGACGACCACGACCCCGACGACGACCCGGCCGTCCGGCTGCGGATGCACGCCCTCGTGCGCGCCCATGCCCTCCGCCGCGCGGCCTCCGACGCGGCGGGCGGCGAAACGGCCGGCGGGCGGCGGCGGAACATCCGCTGGCACCTGCGCCAGGCACAACGCGCCGACGAACTGGGGGCCGGGAAGCGGATGACCCTCGCCGCACGGGTATCGGCACTGCCGGGTACCCCGGACGTCGACTTCCGCGGCAAGTCGGCGGCCCTGCGCTGGCTGCACACCGAGCGGCGGGTGCTGCACGCATGCGTGCGCGTCGCCTACGAGGCCGGCCTCGACGCCGAGTCCTGGGCGCTGTGCGAACCGCTGTGGACGCATCAGCTCGACCATCCCGGCAGCGCCGACGACATCGACTCCTTCAGCATCGGGCGGGACGCCGCCCTGCGCGCCGAGGACCTGCCGGCGGCCATCCGGATGCGCTGCCAGCTCGCCCGGCCGCTGTGGGAGAGCGAACGGTTCGCCGAGGCCGGACGGGAGTTGGACGCCGCGGTGAGCGCGGCAGCGCTGCTCGGCAGCGGCCACCGGGACCGCAAGCTCTATGCCTCCGCCCTCGAATTCCGCGGCCGGCTCCAGGCCGAACAGGGCGCTTGGGCCGCCGCGGTACCGGACTACGAACACTCCCTGCGCCTGCACCAGCAGATCGAGAACCCCTACGGCGAGATGCTGCTGACGTATCTGCTCGGCCAGGCGAGCGCGGGCCTGGACGAACTCGACCGGGCCGCCGAGGATTTGGGGCGCGCCCATGCGATGGCGCGGGAGCTGGAGCGCGAGCGCATGACCGCACGCACCGGATTCGCGCTGGGTCGGGTGCTGCTGCGACTGGGTCGGCCCGCGGAGGCCCACCGGCTGTACGAGGCCGCCCTCGACGGGGCCCGGCGGCGCAGGTCCACCTCCGAGCAGGTGCGCGTGCTGGAGGCGCTCGCCGAACTGTACGGAGCGGAGGGGGACCCGGACGCCGCCGAACAGTGCCTGGCTGCGGCCCGGGCCCTCCGCTCCCGGCCCCAGGGCCTGTCCGATGAGTCAGGGTCGGACAGGCCCTAGGACGCTTCTGAAGGATCTCTCAGACCGCTCTCAGACCGCTCCCAGACCGCTCTCAGAACGCGTGAGCCGCCTCGTCACCCGTGGCCGGTGCGAGGCGGACCGGATAACTGCGGTCGCCGATGCGGCAGTCCAGGGTCGCGGGCAGAGCCGGCGCGCGGGCCGCGGTGAGCCAGCAGTGCACCGCGGACACCACCGCCGCCGGATCGGGCCGGAACACCCGTCCGGCCTCGGTGCACGCCCCGATCCGGGCCGACAGCAGCGGTCCGCCGCGCCGCCGCAGCAGGCAGCGGGAGGCGGACAGCACGACGGCGGCGGTGCGGCGGCCCGGGTACCGGTCGAGTGCCCAGGTGATCCAGCCGTCCACGGTCCAGCCCGCCACGGCCCGTGCGCCGTCGGCCGGCCCGCCGCCGGCGCGGCGGAAGAGCACCGCCGCGCTCTGCGCGTGCCGCACGCTCGCCGCGTCCTCCTCGGCGGCGAGGTGCCCGGCCGGTCCGCCGTAGTGCGGCGGACGGCGTTCGACGCGCACCCGGTCGCCGTCGACGGAGGCGGACACCGCGTGGACGGCCGGGGCGCGCGCCGGAACCCGGGGCACCGGCAGCAGCCGGGGCTCGGCCGGTGTGTCCGGCGGTGTCAGACCGAGCCGCGCGTACAACTCCGCGCGCAGCAGCGGCAGGGCGCGTCCCTGTTCGGCGAAGGCGGGCCCGGCCAGGGCGCGCACGGATCCTGGCAGGTGTCCCTCGGTGGCCCGGACGATGGCCTCGGCGGCCTGGACGGTGTCCTCCGCGGCGCCGCTCAACTTCGGTGCCGCATCGAGCAGTCGGGCCATCGGGCTGCCGGGGATCAGCTCGTCACCGCCGTCGCAGACGGTCAGCAGCGGACGGTCCAGGGCCGCCGCGTACAGGGCCGTCGAGCCGTGGTCGGTGAGCACCGCGTCCGCGGCGACCAGCACCGCCGCCCACTCTTCGTACGGTCGGGGTGTCAGGAGTCCGGTGTCGAGGGCCGGGGCGTGGCGCTCGGCGAGATCGTGCGCTCCGCTCCGGCCGTAGTCGTTCGGGTGCATGATGAGCGCCAACTGGTAGGAGTCGGCCGGGAGTTCCGTGCTCAGCCGGGTCGGCAGGTCCGGGTACCGGGCGAGCAGGGACTCCGGGCCCCAGGTCGAGGTGAGGGCGACCAGCCGGCGGCCGCCGGTGCCCAGCGCGGTGCGGTACCTGTCGCGCAGCCCCTGTGAGGCGAGCAGCCGGTCGAGGGTCGGGTCGCCGACCACGGTGGCGCGTTCGGCCGCCGCGGGACACCGTACGGCCAGCTCGGCGACCTGGCTCCGGTGGGCGAGGGCGTGCAGTGCGGCCAGTGGGGTGCCACGGCGCAGCAGGTAGGCGGGGTCCAGACCGGACGCGGAGTCCGCCGTGCCCTCCTCGGGGAGCGCCTTGCCGAAGCCCGCTCCGTGCGGCAGCAGGACGAGCGGTCCCCGGAGCCGGTCGAGCTCGCCTTTGGGGCTCGCGGCGAGCGTCAGGTCGTACGGGGTGCGCACGGCCTCTTCCCAGGGGACGCAGCGGGCCCCGACGGAGTCCAGGGCGGCGAGGGCATCGGTATCGAACTCGGAGCCGGGGATCAGCGAGAAGCGGCGATCGATGCGGTCGTCACCGGAGAAGACGGGCAGGACGTCCAGGAGCCGGTGCAGCGCGACCGCGGAACGTGCCGCGAAGAGCACCGCCCTGCGGCCGTCGGCCCCTGCTGCCTGCTGCCTGCTGCCTGCTGCCTGCTGCCTGCTGCCTGCTGCCTGCTGCCTGCTGCCTGCTGCCTGCTGCCTGCTCTGGCAGGATCCGTCCATCCTAGTGGGCCAAGCCGCCTCCCGTACGCCTTTTCCGCAGTTCGGAGCGGGTTCCGGCAGGGGTATCGGCGGCATGCCAGCGATGGTACCGGGGGCGCGCCGAAGGGCCGGTGCGGCGGTCCGTACCGGCCCTTCGGGGTTCCCGTGGGGGCTCAGCCCAGCAGCTCGTACGCCGGCAGGGTCAGGAAGTCGGCGTAGTCGGCGTCCAGGGAGACCTTCAGGAGGAGGTCGTGGGCCTGCTGCCACTTGCCGGAGGTGAAGGCTTCCTCGCCCACCTCGGCGCGGATGGCGGCGAGTTCGTCGGCGGCGATCGTGCGGACCAGGTCGGCGGTGACCGTGGTGCCGGCGTGCTCGCCGTCCTGGAAGACGACGCCGGCGTCGACCCACTGCCAGATCTGGGAGCGGGAGATCTCGGCGGTGGCGGCGTCCTCCATGAGGCCGAAGATGGCGACCGCGCCGAGGCCGCGCAGCCACGCCTCGATGTAGCGGGTGCCGACCTGGACGGCGTCGATCAGGCCCTGGTACGTGGGTCTGGCGTCGAGGGAGTCGACGGCGATGAGGTCGGCGGCGGCCACCGAGACGTCCTCGCGGAGGCGGTCCTTCTGGTTGGGCTTGTCGCCGAGGACCGCGTCGAAGCAGGCGCGGGCGACCGGGACCAGGTCGGGGTGGGCGACCCAGGAGCCGTCGAAGCCGTCGCCGGCCTCCCGGTCCTTGTCGTTCTTGACCTTGGCCAGGGCCTTCTCGTTGGCCTCGGGGTCCCGGCGGTTGGGGATGAAGGCCGCCATGCCGCCGATGGCGTGCGCCCCGCGCTTGTGGCAGGTGCGGACCAGGAGTTCGGTGTAGGCGCGCATGAACGGGGCGGTCATCGTCACCGCGTTGCGGTCCGGGAGGACGAACTTGGCGCCGCCGTCACGGAAGTTCTTGACGATGGAGAAGAGGTAGTCCCAGCGACCGGCGTTCAGGCCCGAGGCGTGGTCGCGCAGCTCGTAGAGGATCTCCTCCATCTCGTACGCGGCGGTGATGGTCTCGATGAGGACCGTGGCGCGGATGGTGCCCTGCGGGATGCCGACGTAGTCCTGGGCGAAGACGAAGATCTCGTTCCACAGGCGGGCTTCGAGGTGGGACTCGGTCTTGGGCAGGTAGAAGTACGGGCCCTTGCCGAGGTCCAGTAGACGCCGGGCGTTGTGGAAGAAGTAGAGGCCGAAGTCGACCAGCGCGCCGGGGACCGGGCGGCCCTCGAACTGCAGGTGGCGCTCCTCCAGGTGCCAGCCGCGCGGCCGCATCACGACGGTTGCGAGCTCCTCGGCCGGCTTGAGGGCGTAGGACTTGCCGGTGCGGGCGTCGGTGAAGTCGATGCGGCGCTCGTAGGCGTCGATCAGGTTGAGCTGGCCACCCACCACGTTCTCCCAGGTGGGAGCGGAGGCGTCCTCGAAGTCGGCGAGCCACACCTTGGCGCCGGAGTTGAGCGCGTTGATGGTCATCTTGCGGTCGGTGGGGCCGGTGATCTCGACCCGGCGGTCGTTGAGCGCGGCGGGCGCCTCGGCGACCTTCCAGCTGTCGTCCGCGCGGATCTGCGCGGTCTGGGGGAGGAAGTCCAGCGTGCTGGTCCGGGCGATCTCGGCGCGGCGCTCGGCGCGGCGGGCGAGCAGCTCGTCACGGCGGGGGGTGAACCGCCGGTGCAGCTCGGCGACGAAGGCGAGCGCGGCGTCGGTGAGGACCTCGCCCTGTCGTTCGGGGGTGTGGGCGGGGTCGACTTCGACGATGGCCAGCGGGGACGGCGCTGGTGCGGACATGAGCTGTCACTCCATTCAGCGGCGGTGCCTTGCGGCCGCCGGGGGCACCTGTGCGGCACGGGGTGCCGTGGGTTCCGAAACACGGTCGCGGGCGCCGTACGGGTAGCAGGGCGCTTCTGACCAGTGGAGACTAGTTTCCTTATCGCGGAACTTCAATGGTTTGTTGATGTCGAGATTCTCCGGGTCGACACAAGTGGTGATCGAATGGCTCTCGGTGCCACTGTGGTCACTCTCCATTACTCCCGCTCCGGAACGACGGATTCCCGTCAACCTGCGGCCGGGGCGGGTGTTCTGGTCGCCCGGTGCGCCGGCCGCCGCAGGATGTGCGGCGGGCGAGGGGGCGCGCCCGACGCGGAGGGGGTTGTGGGGCGCCGGTCCGGCGGGCGCCGGTCACTCCAGCCGCCGCAGATCGTCCGGCGTGTCGATGTCGTACGGCTCGGCCACATCGCCGCACTCGACGAGCGTGAGGGCGCCGGCGTGCCGTCGGAGATAGCTCCGGGCGCCACGGTCCCCCTCCGCGTCGGCCGCGATCTCCGCCCACCGCTCGGCGCCGAACAACACCGGATGCCCCCGCTCGCCCCCGTACGCCGCGGCCGCCAGTGCGTCCCGCCCCGTGCACGCGGCCACCACGCGGGCCACCGCGGCGGCGCCGATGCCCGGCTGGTCGACCAGCGACACCACCACCGCGTCCGCCCCCGAACCGGCCAGCGCGGCCAGTCCCACCCGGAGCGAGGAGCCCATGCCCCGCGCCCAGCCCGGGTTCACCGAGACGCCGTAGGCCGCCAGATCCGCCCGCTCTCGGACGGCCTCGGCGGCCGCGCCCAGCACGATGTGCACCGGTCCGCAGCCGCCGTCCCGCAGGACCCGTGCGGCATGCTCGACCAGCGGGCGTCCCCGGTGGTCGAGCAGTGCCTTGGGCCGTCCCCCCAGCCGCCGTCCGCCGCCCGCGGCGAGCAGCAGCCCGGCCACCCTCCCCTCGGGCCGTCCGGCCCCCTTCGTCCCCCCGGCGCCTGCGCTTTCCCCTTGATGTGCCATGGGGCCTGCTTACCCCATGGCGTCGCGCGGCGCCCCGTGCCGCCCGGAATCGGGCGGCGTCAGGTGGCATCAGGCCGCGTCGCCCGCTGCCCGCTGTCGCGGGATCCGCGGGCGCAGCCGGCTCCGGAGCTGCTCCGTCCGCTCTTCCCCGTGCCGGTGCTCGCTGACGTAACGCTGTATGTGCTCCTCGGTGATCTCGGACGCGTCGGCCAGACCGTACGCCCGGCAGATGAGCTGGATGACGCTGAGGCGCCGGGACTCGGGGTCGGGGGTGGGGCCTGCGTCGGGCTCCATGATGTTCTCCGATCCGGTGGTCCGGTGGTGGGTATTCCCGTGGTCCGGTGGTGGTGGGTCGTTCCGTGGGTCCGGTGAGGCGCGAGGGTGGTTCCCGTGGTCCAGTGAGGTGCGATTCAGTGATATGCCGGACATTTCCTGGAAGGGAGAATGCTCCATCGCGCGGCGCCGTACGCCTTGTACGGGATACGCCCACGCCAACGGGTGCCCGGGGGAACGCACGTGCTGACGCATGGTCAGAAGAGGCGCGGGTACTCGCGCGTGGCCCGCACACGCGGCGCGTGGGGCACATGAGGTGCATGGTGTACGAGGGGCGTGCGGGGACGGCGTGGAACCGGCCGCGGGGTCGGGGAACCGGGAGCCGAGGGACGAGAACCGGCCAGGGGAGTCGGGTGGGGAAGGCGGGGCGGGAGTCGGTTCGCGCGGCCCCCGCGCCGACCCGCGCGCCGGCCCGTACGAACGTCAAGTGGCAGGCGGCAGACGACGCACAGCGGACGGTGCGGGGCGGTTGCCGTTGCGGCGCGGCAGACGACGCACCCGGTGCCGGTGGTGCCGATAGTGCCGGTGGCGTCGTCGGCGCCCGGGGCAGCCGGGCCCGCGACCCGCACCGTGCGGTGATCGGGATTTTCGTCCCTCTGTATGGCGCTGGCCGCACACCGTGGCGTTAACTGTCCCGCATCGCGGAACGGGCAACGGCCTGGGAGGGCGCCGTCGTTGTGGAACAGCTGCCGAGGGACAGCCTGGTGACCGGGGTCGGGAGCGACCCGCGGGTCCGGGAACTGCGTGTGGCGGTGGCCCGACTCCGCCGTCAACTGGCCCTGCTTCCGGGGGAGTTACCCGACCGGACCGCCGCCGACGAGGAGCTGGCCGCGCTGGACGCGATGGTGAGCCACGGCGCGCCCGAGGTGGCCCGGCTGCGCCGTTCGCTGCTGCTGATAGCCGGGGCGGTGGGGTCGGTGAGCGCACTCGCCGCGGCGCTGTCCGAGGTCCGCGAGCGGATCGATCACTTCGGCGAGCTGCCGAGGGGGTGAGGCGGCGCCGCGCGGCCGCCCCACCCGGGTGTCACGCCGGCGTCTGGTTGGCCAGGGCCACCGACAGCTGGGCCGCGACCTCCTGGAGCACCGGGACGATCTTGTCCGTCGCGGCCTCCGTCACCCGGCCGGTCGGCCCGGAGATGGAGATCGCCGCGGAGGTGGGGGAGTTGGGGACCGGGACGGCGAGGCAGCGGACGCCGATCTCCTGCTCATTGTCGTCGACCGCGTAACCGAGGCGGCGGACATCGGCGAGGGCGTCGAGGAAGCGGTCCGGGTCGGTGATCGTCTTCTCGGTCGCGGCGGGCATGCCGGTGCGGCCGAGGAGGGCGCGGACCTCCTCCGGCGGGTGGTCGGCCAACAGGGCCTTGCCGACGCCGGTGGAGTGCGGCAGGACGCGCCGGCCGACCTCGGTGAACATCCGCACCGCGTGCCGGGACGGGACCTGTGCGACGTAGACGATCTCGTCGCCGTCGAGGAGGGCCATGTTGGCGGTCTCGCCGGTCTCCTCCACCAGGCGGGCCAGGAACGGGCGGGCCCAGGTGCCCAGCAGTCGGGAGGCGCTCTCGCCGAGCCGGATCAGGCGCGGGCCGAGGGCGTACCGGCGGTTGGGCTGCTGGCGGACATAGCCGCAGGCCACCAGTGTGCGCATCAGGCGGTGGATGGTGGGCAGCGGGAGCCCGCTGCTGCCGGAGAGCTCGCTCAGGCCGACCTCGCCGCCGGCGTCGGCCATCCGCTCCAGGAGGTCGAAGGCGCGCTCAAGGGACTGGACGCCGCCGCTGGCGCCTGCGGGCTTGGCATCGGCGGCGGAGGTGCTGGCGCTGGACGGCGGCACGTCGCGTTCCTTTCGGGGCGGGTCGGATCGGTCTCGGCTCGGTCTCGGCTCGTCTGCCTTGCGGGCGCCGGGCCCGACCGGAGCAGCCTACCGGTCACACCGGGCCGGCACACCGCGTATCGCACAGTCGTTCCCGCCGGTCAGCGCCCCTGTGCCCCAAGGTGTCGCGTCCTTGCCCGAGATCTCTTGACGGTGCCAGTGGCCATAGCTACGTTCTGCTGTGCGAAACCTACTGTCCATTCTGTGGAATCCTCCAAATCGTTGGAGCGTCATGCGCATTCTCGTCATGAACCCGAACACCACGGCTTCCATGACCGCTTCGATCCGCGCCACCGCCACCGCGGTCGCCGCGCCGGGCACCGAGATCCTCGCCACCGAACCCCTGTGGGGGCCCGAGTCCATCGAGGGGCACTTCGAGGGGTACCTCAGCGCCGCCGCCGTCCTGGACCGGCTCGCCACCCTGGACACCCCGTTCGACGCGCTGGTCATGGCCGGCTTCGGGGAGCCGGGCCGGGAGGGCGCACAGGAACTGCTGGACGTCCCCGTCCTGGACATCACCGAGTGCGCGGCGCAGATGGCCCTGATGCTCGGCCACGCGTACGGCGTCGTCACCACCCTCGACCGCGCCGTTCCGCAGATCCGGGACCGGCTGCTGACCGCCGGGCTGCTCCAGCGCTGCGCCGGCGTCCGCGGCACCGGGCTCGGCGTGCTGGAGCTGGAGGAGGACCTGGAGCGCACCGTCGCGGTGATCATCGAGACCGCGCGCGAGGTGGTCCGGGACGGCGCGGAGGTGATCTGCCTGGGGTGCGGCGGTATGGCCGGGCTCCGGGAGAAGGTCGCCGCGGCGCTGGGGGTGCCCGTCGTGGACGGCGTCGCCGCCGCGGTGAAGTTCGCGGAGGCGGTGGTCGGCCTCGGCCTGACCACCAGTACGCAGCGCAGTTTCGCACCGCCGCGCCCCAAGGCCATCGGCTCCTGGCCGCTGAGCCGCCACCTCGCGGGCGTCGCCGCGGGGGAGCGGGGCGGGGTCCGGCATGCCGTCCGTAACACCGAATTTTCCCCGAAGACATCAGGCATCTGACGACTGATACCTAAGCTCCACCCAACCTGCCTGGGAGGACTCATGAGCACATCCCCGCAGCACCGTCCGGGACCGCCGGACCCGAGGCTCTTCAACGAGGACCTCGCGCCGGCGGCGCGGCGCAACTGGGGCACCTACAGCGTCTTCGCGCTGTGGATGTCCGACACCCACGCGATCAGCAACTACGCCTTCGCCGCCAGCCTCTTCGTGCTGGGGCTGCCGGCCTGGGAGGTGTTCGCCGCGCTGCTGGCCGGCATCACGATCGTCCACTGGCTGATGAACCGGATGGGGCACGCGGGGCACCGCACCGGCGTGCCCTACCCGGTGCTCGCCCGGGCCAGCTGGGGCGTCTACGGCGCCAACATCCCGGCGCTGCTGCGCGCGGTGATGGCGGTGGCCTGGTACGGCATCCAGACCTGGCTGGCCTCGACGGCGGTGGTGCTGCTGACGCTCCAGATCGCGCCCGGCCTCGACGCGTACAACCACAACTCGGTGCTGGGGCTGTCCACCCTGGGTTGGATCGCGTTCATGGTGATGTGGGGGCTGCAGGCGGTCCTGCTGACCCGTGGGATGGAGTTCATCCGCAAGGTGCAGGACTTCGCGACCGGGCCGGTGGTCTGGCTGGTGGTGCTGGCGCTGGCGGTGTACCTGGTCGTCGAGTCGCACGGCGACATCTCGCTGACCCGCAGCCTGACCGGACTGAGCGGCACCGCGCAGCTCCGGCAGAGCCTGATCGCGGTCAGCCTGACCGTGGCCACCTTCCTGACCCTGGTCCTCAACTACGCCGACTTCGCCCGCTTCACCCCCGACCACCGCTCCTACCGGCGGGGCAACCTCATCGGACTGCCGGTGAACTTCACCGCCTTCGCGGTGGTCGCCGTGCTGGTCACCGCCGGCACCATCGCGGTCTTCGGTGAGGCGATCTACGACCCGGTGAAGGTGATCCAGAAGATCGACAACCCGGTGGTCACCGTCATCGGCGCGCTGGCCTTCATCGTCGCCACCATCGGGATCAACGTCGTGGCCAACTTCGTCTCGCCCGCCTACGACTTCGCCAACCTGCTGCCGAAGTACCTGGACTTCAAGCGCGGCGGGATGATCACCGCGGTGCTGGCGGTGCTGGTCATGCCCTGGAAGCTGTACTCCTCGGCGCTGGTGATCCAGTACTTCCTGGGGGCGCTGGGGGCCTTCCTCGGGCCGCTGGTGGCGATCCTGCTCGTGGACTACTACCTGGTGCGGCGCGGTCGGATCGACGTCGATGCGCTGTTTTCGGCCGATGCCGCCGGCGCCTACTTCTATCGCAGGGGCTACAACCCGAAGGCCGTGCTCGCGTTCCTGCCGGCCGCCGCGGTCGCCGCCTCGCTCGCGCTGATCCCGGCCTTCGACGCTCTGGCGCCGTTCTCCTGGATCTTCGGGATGGCGCTCTCCGGGCTGCTCTACGCCCTGGTCTCGGGACGCGACCGGGCGGCGGCGGGCGTCGGCCCGATTCCGCAGGACATCATCTCGTCGCAGGTCAGGGGCGGGGTGGCGGCGGAGGGTGAGCAGCCGGAGCGGTCCGGGGCGCTCGCCGGACCGGCCGCCGCACAGGGGTCTTGACGGGCTGCGGTCCGAAGTGAAGACTCATTCAACAGACTGTTGAATTCCGTATGGCGACGGTTCGCACCGTCACCCCGGGGTTCCCGGGAATCCGCGCCGGCGGCGGCACGGCCCGCGGTGGCCGTGCCCCCCGCGCTCCGAACCGCGACCATGAAGCACACGATAGGGGAGGTACTGGGTGTCCGAAATAGAGCTGGTGCTGCGTTCCACGCGCGTCGTCACGCCGGAGGGGACGCGCGCCGCGTCCGTCACCGTCCAGGACGGGAAGATCGTCGCCGTCCTGCCGCACGACGCCGCGGTGCCGGCCGGCGCCCGGGTGGAGGACTTCGGCGACGACGTCCTGCTGCCCGGCCTCGTGGACACCCACGTACACGTCAACGACCCCGGCCGCACCGAGTGGGAGGGCTTCTGGACGGCCACCCGCGCGGCCGCCGCCGGCGGCATCACCACGCTCGTGGACATGCCGCTCAACAGCCTCCCGCCCACCACCAACACCGCCAACCTCGACATCAAGCGCGAGGTCGCCCGCAGCAAGGCCCACATCGACGTCGGCTTCTGGGGCGGTGCCATCCCCGGCAACGTCAAGGACCTGCGCCCGCTGCACGAGGCCGGCGTGTTCGGGTTCAAGTGCTTCCTGTCGCCCTCCGGCGTCGACGAGTTCCCGCAGGTCGACCAGGAGCAGCTGGCGGCGGCGCTCGGCGAGATCGCCGCCTTCGACGGGCTGCTGATCGTGCACGCCGAGGACCCCGGCCACTTGGACGCCGCCCCCGAGGCGCACGGCCCCAAGTACGCCGACTTCCTCGCCTCCCGGCCCCCGGTCTCCGAGAACGACGCGATCGCCGGCCTGATCGACCTCGCCCGGAAGCTGGACGCCCGGGTCCATGTGCTGCACCTCTCCTCCGCCGAGGCGCTGCCGCTGATCGCCGCCGCCCGCGCCGACGGCGTCAAGATCACCGTCGAGACCTGCCCGCACTTCCTCACCCTGACCGCCGAGGAAGTCCCGGACGGCGCCACCGAGTTCAAGTGCTGCCCGCCGATCCGCGAGGCCGGCAACCAGGACGCCCTGTGGCAGGGACTGGCCGACGGCACCATCGACTGCATCGTCTCGGACCACTCGCCCTCCACCACCGACCTCAAGACCCCCGACTTCGGGACGGCCTGGGGCGGCATCTCCTCCCTCCAGCTCGGCCTGCCGGCCATCTGGACCGCGGCCCGGGAGCGCGGCCACGGCCTGGAGGACGTGGTCCGCTGGATGTCCGCCGCCCCGGCGCGGCTGGTCGGCCTCGGCGCCAAGGGCGCCATCGCACCCGGCCGGGACGCCGACTTCGCGGTGCTGGCGCCCGAGGAGACCTTCACCGTCGACCCCGCCGACCTCCAGCACCGCAACAAGATCACCGCGTACGCCGGCAAGACGCTCCACGGCGTGGTCCGCTCCACCTGGCTGCGCGGCCGGAAGATCAACGACGGCACCGCCCTCGCCGAGCCCACCGGCGAACTCCTCGAAAGGCCGCGCGCATGACCACCGGCGACCTCCCGCGCTACACCGGGGACGCCAGCCCCTACGGCGGCGGCGACCCCTATGCCGACTACCGGACCCCGGGCCCGGCCGGCTTCCCCTTCTCCCACCTGCCCGACCTCGCCGACCGGCGGCTCGGCGCCGGGGTGCTCGCGGCCAACGACGAGTTCTTCGCCGAACGCGAGAACCTCCTGACGCCCGAGGCCGCCCACTTCGACCCGGCGGCTTTCGGCCACAAGGGCAAGGTCATGGACGGCTGGGAGACCCGTCGGCGCCGCGGCACCGACGGCGACCACCCCTTCCCGGCCGAGGGTGACCACGACTGGGCGCTGATCCGGCTCGGCGCCCCGGGCGTGATCCGCGGCATCGTCGTCGACACCGCCCACTTCCGAGGCAACTACCCGCAGTCGGTGAGCGTCGAGGGCGCCTGCGTGGAGGGCTCCCCGGCACCGGCCGAACTGCTCGCCGACGACGTCGAGTGGACCACCCTCGTCCCGCGCACCGCCATCGGCGGGCACGCCGCCAACGGCTTCGCCGTCCACGCCGAGCGGCGCTTCACCCACCTGCGGCTGAGCCAGCACCCCGACGGCGGCATCGCCCGCCTCCGGGTCCACGGCGAGGTCGTCCCGGCGCCCCGCTGGCTGGCCGCGCTGGGCACCTTCGACCTCGCCGCGCTGGAGAACGGCGGCCAGGTCGAGGACGCCTCGGACCGCTTCTACTCCTCGCCCACCAACACCATCCGGCCGGGCCGGTCCCGCAAGATGGACGACGGCTGGGAGACCCGGCGCCGCCGCGGCACCGGCAACGACTGGGTCCGCTACCGGCTCACCGGGCAGTCCGTGATCCGCGCGGTGGAGATCGACACCGGCTACCTCAAGGGCAACGCGGCCGGCTGGGCGGCGCTGTCCGGACGCGACGGCGAGCACGGCGACTGGGTCGAACTGCTGCCCCGCACCCGGCTCCAGCCCGACACCGTCCACCGCTTCCTGCTGGCCGGCGCGCCCGCGGTGACCCACGTCCGGCTGGACATCTTCCCCGACGGCGGCATCGCCCGGCTCCGGCTCCACGGCTCGCTCACCGAGGAAGGGGCGGCCCGACTGGCCACCCGCCACCGGGAACTGGGCGGCTGACCTCCACCTCCGGCCCGCCGCCCCAGTTCTGACGCCACGTCAGGACCGGGGTGGTCGCCGACCGGCGGTCACTCCGGCGCCCCCGACGCGCCGGATCAGTCGCCCAGCGAGTCCCAGAACATCACCTCGTACGCCTGCAGGAGCCGCCCGTGGCGGTGGGCCGTCGCCGGTCGCGCCTGGCCGGTGTCGATGCCCTGCTGCACCGCCGCGCGGGCCGCGACCGCCAGCTCCGGCGCCGGGTCGGCGAAGAACGTGAAGAAGCCGCGCGCCGTCTCGGGGAAGCCGTAGTGCTCCGTCAGCGCGGTGCGGACGGTGTCGCAGTAGCCGCCCCAGGTCGCCAAGTTGGCGGTGAGCGCGATCGCCACGTCGGCCGGCTCGGCGACCAGCGCCAGTCGTGCCGTGTACGACGGGTACGCCTGGCAGCCCGGTCGCGGCTGGTACCCGGCGATCTCCCGGGCCGTCAGCCCGCAGGCGTCCGCCAGGCCCGCCAGCCGCGCCAGGGCCCGCGTCTCCCCCTCGGCGAGCAGGTCGAAGAAGTCCGCCACCGGCGGATCGCCGTCCGCGCGGCGCGCCAGGTGCTGGAAGCTGATCCGGTCGGCGGCGATGAGCTGGTGCTGCTCCAGCGCGAAGGTGGCGAACACCGTGCGCGGCGCCTGCCCCCGGGCGATCCGTTGGACCAGCCGGTTGGCGCCGTTCTCCGGGGCGAGCGCGCGGACCGCCTCGTCGAGGACGGCGGCGGCGCTCGGACGCGGGGCACCGGCGTCACCGCGATGCGACGAGGGTCCCCCGGGGCGAGGTCCGGGGGAGCTTCCCCTCGGGGCGGTGGCGGGCGACGGCCGGGCGGGTCGGTCCATGGCGGTCTCCTCCGGGGGGCGCGAGGGGGTGGCAGCGGCCTCAGCGTAGGCCCCGGCCACCCCCTCGGCGCGGCAGCGGCCCGCCGTCGGCCGCGCGGGATCACCTCATTGCGCGCCCCGCCGGGCCAGCGCGTCCGCGACGAAGGTGTCCAGCACCCCGTCGCCGACCACCACCGGGATCCGCTTGCCCTTCATGTCGACGTAGACATAGGACTTCGCCTTCGTCACCAACCCCGGGATGCTTTCCCGTAGTTGACGGGCCGTCGCCGCGTCGCCCGACCGGTCCGCCACGATCAGCCGCAGGGCGTCGCGGGCCGCCACCGCCCAGGAGCGGGTGGCGTCCAGCCATGGCGCGCTCTCCCGGGCGAAGTCGCGGACGGGGAGCCGGTCGCGCAGCACGCCGGGCGCGTCCCGCAGTGCGCTCAGCACCGCGTCCAGCGGCCGGGCCCGGCCGTCCTTGCGGAACCGGTCCAGGGCGGCGGACAGTTCGGGCGCCTGGTGCGGGTTGATGGCCGAGGTGTAGTTGACGTCCGCGAAGGCCCGCAGGGCGCGGGCGGTTCGGGCGTCGCCGCCGGCCAGCTCCTCGATGGCCGCGCCCCAGGAGGCCCGCGCGTCGTACGCCCGGTCGTTCCAGGTGTAGTCGGCGACGGTGGCCAGGGCCAGCTTGGACGCGGCCGGCTGGATCATCGGGTTCGCGGTGAGCCCGGCCAGCTGGGCCGGCACCCCGGGCGCCCGCCCGTTGAACGGCCCGAGCATCAGCCGCTTGCTGACGTAGTCGTTGACCGGGTAGTTGTCCCAGACCAGGATCGGGTGGCCGAAGACCTGCCGGGCCTGCTTCGCCTGCGCGACGGTCATGGTGGGCGCGATCACGCCCACGCCCGTCCACTCCACCAGCACATCGGCGTCCAGCTTGGCGGCGAGCGCCGCCTTGTAGGGCGTCGCCTTGAGGTCGTAGTACTCGGTCGGCACCATCTGGAGCGGGCGGGCCCCCCGGTGGCGGGCGATGAACTCCCGGTTGACGCGGTTGAGCAGCTGCGCCTGCGCGGTCCCGGCCGCCCCGCCGCCGGTCCCGAACTTCTCCTTGTCCGCCGCGCAGTTCCACTTGGTGTAGCTGATGTCGTCCAGCGGCACCGCGAAGGTCCGCACCCCGATGTCCCACAGGGTCGCGAACTTGGCGGTCAGCGCCTTGACGTCGGCGTCCGAGCTGTAGCAGACGGAGAGCCCGGGGGAGAGGGCGTAGGTGAACTCCACGTGCCGGGCCCGGGCCCGGTCCACCAGCTCCTGGATCCGGTTCAGTTGGGCCGCGGGGTAGGGGTCGCGCCACTTCTCCCTGAGGTAGGCGTCGTCCTTGGGGGAGTAGACGTAGATGTTCATCTTGTGCCGGGCGGCGAAGTCCAGCTGGTCGAGGCGGGCGGCGTGCGACCACGGGGTGCCGTAGAAGCCCTCGATGACGCCGCGCAGCGCGGTCGCCGGCCAGTCCCGTACGACGGTGCCGCGCATCCGGGCGCCCGGACGGGTGCGGTGCGGCAGCAGTTGGCTCAGCGTCTGGGCGGCGTAGTACGTGCCGGTGGCGTCCTTTCCGGCCAGCGCGATCCGGTCGCGGCCGGCGGCCAGCGCATAGCCCTCGGCCGGGAGCCCGGCGGTGCCGCGCGCCCCCAGCTCCTCAAGGGCGCGCTCGGCGCCCGCCCCGTCCACGTAGACGGTCAACCGCCCGCCTCCTGCGGCGGCGTGGCCGGCCCGTACGACGCGCTCGGCGCCGGCGTCCTTCAGGGCCCGCGTCACCAGCGCCAGCGCCGGGGCGTCGGCGCCCGGCCCGGCGACGAGGGCCACGGTCCGGGTGACGGTGAGGTGGTCGGAGCGGTCGTGGACGGACTGCGGGACGGGCGAGAGGGCGGCCGTTGGTCTGGCCCGGTCGCCGCCGGACTCGTGGGCCGGAGCGGCGCCGGACGGCCCCGTCATGCCCGCCAGCGGGAGCACGGCGAGGGTCACGGCGAGGCCGGTGGTGGCCGCGGTGCGCGTACGGTGCATCCTTCGGTCCTCCTCGGTCAGCGAGGTTCACGGACGAGTCTGGCGCGTGCGTCGCGCCGCGGGCGCGCTGCCGGGCGCGCGTCGGGCACGGTGTGGCAGCAGGGTTCACCCGATCGCCGGGGCGGGGCAAGGGGGCCCGGGCCGGCCGGACCTCGGCCCCCTCGCCCGCTCCGACCTAGCGGGACTTGGCGATGACCACCAGCAGGCTCATGAAGGCCAGCAGCGCATGGGTCGCCACGACGTAGATGAAGACCCGTACGTACAGGCCGCGCGGTGGCTTGTTCTCGACGAAGCGACGGGAGGTCGGGGCGGCCGGCGCGCCGTCGGCGGCCGGGGGAGTGGACGGGGCGGGAGCGGTGTGGTCGGGCACGGCGGACGGACCTTCCCTTCCGGAACGGTGAACGGTGAACGGGCGGTCGGCGGGAGGACGGTGGACGGACGGCGGGGCTCAGCCGCCGCGGCGGTGCGGCGCGTGGTCGCCCAGGCACAGCTCGGCGGCGCCGCTCTGCAGCAGCGTGTGCACGAACAGCAGCTCCGCCCCGTCGCGCGAGGCGGCGGCCAGCCGGTGCGGGACGAGCGAGTCGAAGTGCGCGGCGTCCCCCGGGTCCAGTACGTGCACCGCCTCGCCGAGCGTGAGCCGCAGCCGACCGGTGAGGACGTAGAGCCACTCCTCGCCCGGGTGCACCCGCACCAGGTCGCCCTGTGCCCGCTGCGGCACGTGCACCCGCAGGGCCTGCATGGCGCGTCCGGCGCCGCCCACGGTCCAGTACGTCCAGCCGCCGGCCTCCGAGGGCTCGGCGCGGCCGGCCCGCACGATGGGGTCCCGCTCCGGGGCGGTCTCCCCGAGCAGGTCGGATACCGTGGTTCCGTAGGTCCGTGCCAGGGCCAGCAGCATCGGGAGCGAGGGCTGCCGCTGACCGGTCTCCAGCCGGGACAGGTGCGCGGGCGACAGGCCCACCCGCCGGGCCGCGGCCTCCAGTGTCAGTCCGCTGCGCCGCCGCAGGTCGCGCAGGCGCGGGGCGACGGTGGACAGCTCCTCCGGGGTGGCGCCGGAGGGCGGATCGGGGAACTCGGTCATGTCTCCGGTATAGCCAGCCCTCGCCTCACAGGCAAAAGATTTGCCTCTGAGGCAAAAGGTTGTCGGGAAACGAGCGGAGCGGGCGGGACGGCGGAACATTTCGGATGTCCTTCGCGGACCGTGCGGTGGTCGCGTGAACTCCCGGGAAACATCAGCTCTTTGGGATTGACAGGGGCATGTCTACGCGCGTCATGCTGATGGGCATGAGAATCCCCCCACGGATGACCAGGATCGGCGCTGCGGGCGCCCTCGTTGCGACTCTTCTCCTCGGCGGCACGGCGGTCGCCGCGACACCCGCCGCCACGGCGCACCCGGCCGCGGTTCACACCGCGACCGTCCACGTCAAGTCGGTCGGCAACATCTGCAAGTCCCAGCTGCCGTCCCAGGCGATCGACACCCTCAACCTGATCGACCAGGGCGGCCCCTTCCCGTACCCCGGCAAGGACGGGTCGGTCTTCACCAACGTCGAAGGCGTCCTCCCGCCCCAGAGCGCCGGCTACTACCACGAGTACACCGTCATCACTCCGGGCGCGCCCACCCGCGGCGCCCGGCGCATCGTGACCGGTGACGAGTCCCAGAAGGAGGACTACTACACCTCCGACCACTACAAGACCTTCAACCTCATCGACTTCGGCTGCTGACGCAGGCGGACAGCACGGCCGCGCGAGCGGCCACCCGGCGGCCGGGGTGCCCACGCACCCCGGCCGCCGTCGTGCTCCCCCAAACTCCCCGGCCCCACCGGCCACTTCCCCCTCTCCTTCGCCCATTCTCGGCAGAAGGGGCGCACAGGGGCGCACCCCGAGAGAGGATTGTCAGGGGTTGCCGGTAGCGTTTCGGCAGAAACGAGAAATGGGCGGGCATCGGCGGCAAACGGGCTTCGAGCGATCAGCCGGCGCGGCACGCCCCGGAAGTGCTGGGTCTGTCGTGAGCCGCGTCACAGCGGCGAGGGCGTCGGAGAAGAAGGAAGGACGGCGAACTGCCGTGTATCGCTGGGAGATCACCCGGGCCGCACTGGCGCAGCGCGTTTTCGCCATCGTCCGCAGCAAGACGTACGACGAGGCGAGCGCCACCGCGGACACCCTGCTGTCGGCCGGCATCACGAGCCTGGAGATATCCCTCACCACGCCCTTCGCGCTGGAGGCGGTCACCACGCTCACCCGCGAACTGGGGGACGACGCGGTCATCGGCGCCGGCACCGTCCTTGACGCCGCGTCGGCCCGGATGGCGGTGGACGCCGGCGCCCGCTTCCTGGTCTCCCCGAGCCTGGATGCCGCGGTCATCAGCACCGGCCACCGCTACGGCGTCCCGGTCTTCGCCGGGGTCTCCACGCCCACCGAGATCGTGCGGGGCCTGGAGCTGGGCGCCGACGCCCTCAAGCTGTTCCCGGCCGCGGACCACCACCCGTCCTGGGTCGGCGACGTCCGCGCCGCCCTGCCGCAGGCTCCGTTGGTGCCCGTGGGCGGCGTGACGATCGAGACCGCACCGGAGTGGATCGCGGCCGGCGCGGTCGCGGTGGGCATGGGCTCGGCCCTGTCCGAGGGCGACCGCGAGACGGTCGCCAAGCGCGCCGCGGACCTCCTGGCCCGGCTCGCCGACGCGGTGCCCGAGCCCGGCGAGGCCGGGGCGCTGGATCCGTACGGGGACTGACCGGCGTCCGGCCGGCGCCGCCCGGCCGTCCACGGGCCGGGCGGGGGCTTCACCCGGGGGCCGGGCTCTGCCACCCTGAGCGCTCCGGCCATCTGATCAGGAGTCAGCCCACGATGAAGCGCGCCGCGACCCTCCCCGCCCTCGCCTGCCTGCTCGCCGTCACCGCCGCGGCCCCGGCGGCCTCCTACGCCTCCGCCCCGGCCGCCGGTGCCGCCGCAGCGGCCACCGCCCAGCGGGACCGGCGGCCGGCCACGCTCCTGGACGCCGTCCCGCGCCGCGGGGTGCTGCGGGTCTGCACCACCGGCGACTACCGCCCCTTCAGCTACCGCGACCCCGCCACCGGCAACTACCGCGGCGTGGACATCGACATGGCCCAGGACCTCGCCAAGAGCCTGGACGCCACGCCCCGTTATGTCCCGACGACCTGGGCCGGGCTGGTCGGCGACCTGACGGCCGGGCGCTGCGACATCGGCATGGGCGGCGTCTCGATCACCCTGGCCCGGGCCCGCTCCGTCTCCTTCAGCGAGCCGACCCGCACCGACGGCAAGACCCCCGTCGTCCGCTGCGCGGACCAGGACAAGTACCGGACCCTGGACCAGATCGACCGGCCCGGCACCCGCGTCGTGGTCAACCCCGGCGGCACCAACGAGCAGTTCGCCCGCGCCCACATCAAGCGGGCCACCCTCACCGTCCACCCGGACAACACCACGATCTTCGACGAGATCATCGCCGGCCGTGCCGACGTGATGATGACCGACGCCAGCGAGACCCGCTACCAGGCCAAGATCCATCCCGAACTGTGCGCGGTCCACCCCGACCGGCCCTTCACCTTCGCCGAGAAGGCGTACGCACTGCCCCGCGGCGACGACCAGTTCAAGGCGTACGTGGACCAGTGGGTCCACCTCGCCACCCACGACGGCACCTACCGGAAGTACGAGGACGCCTGGATGAAGTAGGCCGACGGCGCCGCGGCACCGCCCGCGGACCGGGCGGCTCCGGTCAGCCGTCCGCCGGGCGGCGGTGCCCCAGCACGTTGACCACCCGCCCGTCCGGATCCTCGACGAAGAAGCGGCGGACGCCCCACTCCTCGTCCCGCAGCGGGTGCACGATCCGCGCGCCGGAGGCCAGGACGGCCGCGTACGCCGCGTCCACGTCCTCGACCTCGATGCTCAGGTCCGGGGCGACCGGCGCGGAGGCGTCGTGCGTGAGGAAGGTGAGCTGCGCGGTGGGGTTCGCGGGCGAGGCCAGCGTCATCACCCAGCCGTGGTTCATGACCTCCTCGAAGCCGAGCAGGCCGTAGAACGCGCGGTGGCCGGCCAGCGCCTCCGGGGCGCCGTCGTGGGCGATGCGCAGGTCGGGGACGACGCGGCGGACGGACACGGGGGGCTCCTTGGCGGGCCGGGGACGACGGACCGACGGCCGGGCGCGGCGAGCCGGCTGACGGGATGCTACGCGTCCGGGCGGGCCCGTCGGGCGGCTTCGACGACATTGCCGACCCCCCTTGTCCGGACAATGTGACCTCCGGACTTCCCGTCATCTGTGCGGGCGGATACGCTCGCGAGCGTGGGGAAACGCGATGCAGATGCCGAGGGCGCCGAGGGCCCCGTCCAGTTCAGCGTGGATCGGAACAGCCCGGTCCCGCTGTATTTCCAGCTGTCGCAGCAGCTGGAGGCCGCGATCGAGAACGGCAGGCTGGCCCCCGGCAGCCTGCTCGGCAACGAGATCGAGCTGGCCGGCCGGCTCGGCCTGTCCCGGCCCACGGTGCGCCAGGCGATCCAGTCGCTGGTCGACAAGGGCCTGCTGGTCCGCCGGCGCGGCATCGGCACCCAGGTCGTGCACAGCCAGGTCAAGCGCCCGCTGGAGCTCAGCAGCCTCTACGACGACCTGGAGGCGGCCGGGCAGAAGCCGGCCACCCGGGTCCTGCTGAACACCACCACCGAGGCGGACGCCGAGGTCGCCGCCGCGCTGGGGATCGCCGAGGGCGCGGAGGTCGCCCTGGTCGAGCGGCTGCGGCTGACCCACGGCGAGCCGGTCGCCCACCTGCGCAACCACCTCCCCGCCGGGCTGCTGAAGCTGGAGACCGCCGAGCTGGAGCAGACCGGCCTCTACCGGCTGATGCGGGCCGCCGGGATCACCCTGCACAGCGCCCGCCAGGCGGTCGGCGCCCGCGCCGCGTCGGCCGAGGAGGCCGCCCGTCTGGAGGAGCCCGAGGGCGCGCCGCTGCTCACGATGCAGCGCACCACCTTCGACGACACCGGTCGCGCGGTGGAGTTCGGCTCGCACGTCTACCGTGCGTCCCGCTACGCCTTCGAGTTCCAGCTGCTGGTCCGGCCCTGAGCCGTCGGGCCGTACGGTGGACGGCGGGCCCGGAGTCCTTCGTTCCGCTCGTCAGAATGTTCTGACAAAGCATTGACGTGACTCCGCCCACGCCGCTAGAACTCCTCCAGCCGCAATCCGGCGGCGGGGGAGCGAAGGCGGTCCACCATGATCTGCGTCAGCACGGCCCGACCCGGAAGCAGTTGGTCCGGAACGGTCCGAACCCTTACCACTCCGCGCACGGCGACCGGGGTCCGGACCCCGTGAAACGGTACAGAACGCCGGTAACGGATACTTGGAAGGTTGCCCGGCCCGGCCGCCGGCCGGCGGTGCGGCGACAGCAGACAGACCCGGGACAGCGACAAGAGCGGGAAAGGCAAGTCCTCGTGGCAAGGGTTCGAAGAAGAGGACGCGTCGTGGGCGCCGTGCTGGCAGCGGTGCTCGGCGTCTCCCTGGCGGGGTGCAGCAGCACCGGAGGCAAGCGCGCGGAGGAGGAGCGCGCCGCGCGGACCGCCGGCGGCAAGGCCGCCGTGCACACCCCCCGGTGGACTTTCGCGATGGTCACCCACTCGGGAGACGGCGACACCTTCTGGGACATCGTGCAGAACGGTGCCCAGCAGGCCGCCGTCAAGGACAACATCAACTTCGTCTACGCGCACGACAAGGAGGCCCAGCGGCAGAGCCAGCTCGTGCAGTCCTACATCGACCAGAAGGTCGACGGGCTGATCGTGTCGCTGGCCAAGCCGGACGCCATGAAGGACGTCGTCCTCAAGGCGGAGAAGGCCGGCATCCCGGTGATCACGGTGAACTCCGGCGCCGAGGAGTCCAAGGCGTTCGGCGCGCTCACCCACATCGGCCAGGACGAGACGGTGGCCGGCGAGGCGGTCGGCGAGGAGCTGACCAAGCGCGGCAAGAAGAAGGCCCTGTGCGTCCTGCACGAGCAGGGCAACGTCGGCCACGAGCAGCGCTGCGACGGGGCCGCGAAGACCTTCAAGGGCGAGATGCAGAAGCTGTACGTGGACGGCACCAACATGCCCGACGTGCAGGCGTCCATCGAGTCCAAGCTCCAGGCCGACCCGGACATCGACGCCGTGGTCACCCTCGGCGCGCCGTTCGCCCCCACCGCCGTCAAGGCCAGGGAGCAGGCCGACAGCAAGGCCGAGATCGACACCTTCGACCTCAACGCGCAGGTCGCGAGCGGTCTGGAGGACGGCTCCCTGGGCTTCGCGGTCGACCAGCAGCCCTACCTCCAGGGCTACCAGGCGGTCGACCTGCTGTGGCTGTACAAGTACAACGCCGACATGCTCGGCGGCGGCAAGCCGGTGCTCACCGGCCCGCAGGTGATCACCAAGCAGAACGCCGCGGCCCTCCAGGAGTACACGAAGCGGGGGACCCGATGAGCACGGCCGACGCACCGACCCGGCAGCCCGCGCCGTCCGGCGGCGCGGGCGACGAGCGGCTGGTGCACCGTTCCCTGGCGCGCCGGCTGATGAGCCGCCCCGAGCTGGGCTCGGTGGTCGGGGCGATCGCGGTCTTCGTCCTCTTCTCGCTGGTCGCCGAACCGTTCCTGCGGCCCGCCAGCCTCTCCACGGTCCTGTACGCGTCCTCGACGATCGGCATCATGGCGGTGCCGGTGGCGCTGCTGATGATCGGCGGGGAATTCGACCTGTCGGCCGGCGTGATGGTCGTCAGCTCGGCGCTGATCTCGTCGATGTTCAGCTACCAGATGACCGCCAACACCTGGGTCGGCGTCGGGGTGTCCCTGCTGGTCACCCTCGCCATCGGCGTGCTCAACGGGGTGCTGCTGACCCGGACGAAGCTGCCCAGCTTCGTGATCACGCTGGGCACCTTCTTCATGCTGACCGGCCTCAACCTGGGCTTCACCAAGCTGATCAGCGGCACCGTCTCGACCAAGTCCATCGCCGACATGGAGGGCTTCGACTCGGCCCGCGCGGTCTTCGCCTCGCACCTGACCGTCGGCGGTGTGGACATCCAGATCACCATCGTGTGGTGGCTGGTGCTGGTCGCGCTCGCCACCTGGATCCTGCTGCGGACCCGGGCCGGCAACTGGATCTTCGCGGTGGGCGGCAACGCGGACGCGGCCCGGGCGGTCGGCGTCCCGGTCACCCGCACCAGGATCGGCCTCTACATGGGCGTCGCGTTCGCCGCCTGGATCTCCGGCCAGCACCTGCTGTTCTCGTACGACGCGATCCAGTCCGGCGACGGCGTCGGCAACGAGTTCCTGTACATCATCGCGGCGGCGGTCGGCGGCTGCCTGATGACCGGCGGCTTCGGCTCGGCGATCGGCGCCGCGGTCGGCGCGTTCATCTTCGGCATGGCCAGCAAGGGCATCGTCTACGCGCAGTGGAACCCGGACTGGTACAAGTTCTTCCTCGGCGCGATGCTGCTGCTCGCCACGCTGCTGAACGCCTGGGTCCGCAAGCGGGCGGAGGACAAATCATGACCGCGCTGGTCGCACTCGACGACGTCAGCAAGTTCTACGGCAACGTCAAGGCGCTGACGGACGTGTCGCTGGAGGTGCACGCGGGCGAGATCACCTGCGTCCTCGGCGACAACGGCGCCGGCAAGTCCACCCTCATCAAGATCATCGCGGGGCTGCACCGGCACGACGCCGGCACCTTCACCATCGAGGGCGAACAGGCCCGGCTCGGCTCCCCGCGCGAGGCCCTGGACCGCGGCATCGCCACCGTCTACCAGGACCTGGCCGTGGTGCCGCTGATGCCGGTGTGGCGGAACTTCTTCCTCGGCTCCGAGCCGACCACCGGCGTCGGCCCGTTCCGACGGCTCGACGTGCGCACCATGCGCGAGACCACCCGCGCCGAGCTGCTGCGGATGGGCATCGACCTGCGCGACGTCGACCAGCCGATCGGCACCCTCTCCGGCGGCGAGCGGCAGTGCGTCGCGATCGCCCGCGCCGTCTACTTCGGCGCCAAGGTCCTCGTCCTGGACGAGCCGACCGCGGCGCTCGGCGTCAAGCAGTCCGGGGTGGTGCTCAAGTACGTCGCGGCCGCCCGGGACGCCGGGCTCGGCGTGGTGTTGATCACCCACAACCCGCACCACGCCTACCTGGTCGGCGACCGCTTCGTCCTGCTCAAGCGCGGCACGATGGCCGGCAGCCACCTCAAGTCGGAGATCGCGCTGGAGGAGCTGACCCGCCAAATGGCGGGCGGCAGCGAGCTGGAACAGCTCAGCCACGAGCTGGCCCGCGGCGGCCCGGCGGAGTTCCCCGGAGGTCACCGACCCGAGTGAACGTCGACGCGCCCCGGGACGGCCGCAGGCCGCCGCCGGGGCGCTTCGTCCCGCACCGCGGTGCGCCGGACGGCGCGGGTGATGCACAATCGCACCGGACCATCCAGCGAGGCCCCGGCCTCCCCGAGACCCGCAGGGACGAGACGACTCTTGCGCGCACGCAGCCGCCGAGACGGTAACGGCAGCCGAACCGGCGACGAGGTCCGAGGGGTGACCCGATGAGCATGTACCGGGACCGGGCGCACCGCGGCACCGCCCGCGCCACCGTCCTCCGCACCGTCGGCGCCAGAGAGCGCCGCTCCCACCTGACCGCCCCCCGCGTGCCCACCGTCGGCATCGACATCGGCGGCACCAAGGTCATGGCGGGTGTCGTCGACGCCGACGGCACCATCCTGGAGAAGGTCCGCACCGAGACGCCGGACAAGTCCAAGAGCCCCAAGGTCGTCGAGGACACCATCACCGAGCTGGTGCTGGACCTCTCCGACCGGCACGACGTGCACGCGGTGGGCATCGGCGCGGCCGGCTGGGTCGACGCCGACCGTTCCCGGGTGCTCTTCGCCCCCCATCTGAACTGGCGCAACGAGCCGCTGCGGGACCGCCTCGCCGGTCGGCTCGCGGTCCCGGTCATGGTCGACAACGACGCCAACACCGCCGCCTGGGCGGAGTGGCGGTTCGGCGCCGGCCGCGACCAGGACCACCTCGTGATGATCACGCTGGGCACCGGCATCGGCGGCGCGATCCTGGAGGACGGCGCGATAAAGCGCGGCAAGTACGGGGTGGCCGGCGAATTCGGCCATATGCAGGTGGTCCCCGGCGGCCATCGCTGCCCGTGCGGCAACCGCGGCTGCTGGGAGCAGTACAGCTCCGGCAACGCCCTGGTCCGCGAGGCCCGGGAGCTGGCCGCCGCCGACTCCCCGGTGGCGTACAACATCATCGAGCGGGTCGGCGGCCGGATCGGCGACATCACCGGCCCGCTGATCACCGAGCTGGCCCGGGAGGGCGACGCGATGTGCGTCGAGCTCCTCCAGGACATCGGCCAGTGGCTCGGCGTCGGCATCGCCAACCTCGCCGCCGCCCTCGACCCGTCCTGCTTCGTCATCGGCGGTGGCGTCAGCGCCGCCGACGACCTGCTGATCGGCCCGGCCCGGGACGCCTTCCGGCGCCACCTCACCGGCCGCGGCTACCGCCCCGAGGCCACCATCACCAAGGCCCAGCTGGGCCCCGAGGCCGGGATGGTCGGCGCCGCCGACCTCGCCCGCCTGGTGGCCCGCCGCTTCCGGCGCGCCAACCGCCGCCGCGTGGAGCGCTACGAGCGCTACGAACGGTCCGGCCGCCGATGACCGAACCGGACACCCTGCACGACGACCACCACCCGGGCGGCACGCCGCGCCCCCGGACCCGCCGGCCGTTCCTCATGGCCCTGGTCATCTTCCTGCTGATCACCATTCCGGCCGGCTACATCGTCATCTCGGCCGAGCAGAGCCGCGACAGCGGCGAGGACAAGGAGGCCGAGGCCGCCGCCACCGGCCTGACCAACGCCTTCCCCTCCAAACTCCAGCAGCGGATCTACAACGTCCCGGTGCCGATCGGCTCCACGCCCGTCTACTACTACGAGACCAACTCGTGGAAGACCAGCTCGCTGTTCGTGCAGTTCCGCACCAACGACTGGGGTCTGACGCAGTACCTCGCGGCCGTCGGCACCAGCACCGCCGCCCTGAAGCAGGGCGCGGTCACCATCCCGCCGGAGCAGGCGGCGAAGGTCGGCTGGGACTTCAGCGCCGACTGGCCCTGGCGGGGCACCGCGGTCGACCGGCCGGCACCGCAGCCCTCCCAGCGGATCGTGGTCAGCAACGACGAACCCGGGCACCCGGTGGTTTACGTGGTTTCGACCGTGCGGTTCTGATTGTGCCCGTCGCTTCCTGACCCGGGTGTCAGGACCGCGTCACGGCGTCGGTTAGCGTGGTCGGGTGAGCGAGAAGACCCTGCAGCACCGGATCGACGGTCCCGATGGCGCCCCCGTCCTCGTCCTGGGGGCCGCCCTCGGGACGACCTGGCACATGTGGGACCGGCAGATACCCGAGCTGACACGTCAATGGCGCGTCGTCCGCTTCGACCTGCCCGGCCACGGCGGATCGCCCGCGCACGCAGCGACCTCCATCGCCGAAGTCGCCGACCGGCTGGTCGCCACCCTCGACGCCCTGGGCGTGGAGCGGTTCGGCTACGCCGGCTGTGACCTCGGCGGCGCCGTGGGGATCCAGCTGGCCCTCACCCGCCCGCAGCGCGTCACCTCCCTCGCGCTGGTCTCGTCCTCGCCGCGCTACGGCACCGCCGACGCCTGGCGCCAGCGCGGTGTGGTGATCCGCACCAACGGACTCGAACCGATCGCCCGCACCGCGCCCGAGCACTGGTTCACCCCGGCTTTCGCCGGCGGCCAGGCCGCCATCGTCGAGTGGGCCGTCCAGATGGTGCGGACCACCGACCCCGGGTGCTACATCGCCGCCTGCGAGGCGCTGGCCGCCTACGACGTGCGGTCCTCCCTGGGCCGGGTGGGCGTGCCCACGCTCGTCGTCGTCGGTGCCGAGGACCAGGTCACGCCCACCACCGAGGCCCGCACCCTGGTCGCCGGCATACCGGACGCCAGCCTGGCGCTGATCCCCGGCACCTCGCACCTGGCCCCCGTCGAGCAGCCCGCCGCCGTCAGCGAACTGCTCATCCGCCACTTCAGCACCGCCTGGCAGGACAAGCCCGGCCCCGCCGCCATCAGTGCGGCCGCCCCCAAGCCGCAGCTCGCGCCCCCGATGCCCACCCACGCGCCGCCCGCCATCGAATCCGGCCTCGCGCAGCCCGCCCAGGTCCGCGGCGGCATGTACGAGCAGGGCATCAAGGTCCGCCGCGAGGTGCTCGGCGACGCCCACGTGGACCGGGTGGAGGCCACCACCGACGACTTCAGCGCCGACTTCCACGACTTCATCACCCGCTACGCCTGGGGCGAGACCTGGACCCGACCGGGCCTGGACCGCCGCACCCGGAGCGTCATCACGCTCACCGCGCTGGTCGCCCGCGGCCACCGCGAGGAACTCGCGCTGCACACCCGCGCCGCCCTCCGCAACGGCCTGACGCCCGCGGAGATCAAGGAGATCCTGCTGCACACCGCGGTCTACTGCGGTGTCCCGGCCGCCAACTCCGCCTTCGCGGTGGCCCAGAAGGTCATCCAGGAGGAGACGACCCCGGAGGGCTGAGGCCCGGGGGCAAGATGGCCTCATGGAACTCACCAAGAAGACCCATGCCTGCGTCCGGATCGAGAAGGACGGGCGGACGCTGGTCATCGATCCCGGGGCGTTCAGCGAGGAGGACGCGGCCGTCGGCGCGGACGCGATCCTGGTGACGCACGAGCACCTGGACCACTTCGACGAGGGCCGGCTGCGACGGGCCATGGAGGCCGCACCCGCCGCCGAGATCTGGACCCTCGCCAGCGTCGCCGACCAGATCTCCGCGGCCTTCCCCGGCCGGGTGCACACCGTCGGCGAGGGCGACGCCTTCACCGCCGCCGGCTTCGAGGTCGAGGTGTACGGGCAGCTGCACGCGGTGATCCACCCCGACATCCCGCGCATCACCAACGTCGGCTTCCTCCTGGACGGCACCGTCTTCCACCCCGGCGACGCGCTGACCGTCCCCGAGGGCCGCGCCGTCGACACCCTGCTGCTGCCGGTCCACGCCCCCTGGAACAAGGTCGCCGAGATCATCGACTACGTCCGCGCGGTCGCCCCGCGCCGGGCCATCGACATCCACGACAGCCTGCTCCAGGACCACGCCCGCCCGGTCTACGACGGCATGATCGACAAGCTCGGCGGGACCGACCACGGCCGCCTCACCCCGGGGGCGCATACCGAGGTGGGCTGATTGTCGGTGCCGCGCTGTAGGTTTACGGATATGCGCATCGCGACCTGGAACGTCAACTCGATCACCGCCCGCCTGCCGAGGCTGCTGGCCTGGCTGGAGAAGTCCGGCACGGACGTGCTGTGCGTCCAGGAGACCAAGTGCTCCGACGAGCAGTTCCCCTACGACCAGCTCCGCGAGCTGGGCTACGAGGCCGCGGTCAACGCCAACGGCCGGTGGAACGGCGTCGCGCTGCTCTCCCGGGTGGGGCTGGCGGACGTGGTCAAGGGCCTGCCCGGCGGCCCGGAGTACGACGGTGTGCAGGAGCCCCGTGCGGTCTCCGCGACCTGCGGCCCGGCCCGCGTCTGGTCGGTCTACGTCCCCAACGGCCGCGAGGTCGATCATGCGCACTACACCTACAAGCTCGGCTGGTTCGAGGCCCTGAAGGCGGCCGTGGCCGAGGACGCCGCGGGCAGCCGCCCGTTCGCGGTCCTCGGCGACTACAACGTCGCCCCCACCGACGAGGACGTCTGGGACCCGGCCGTCTTCGAGGGCCTCACCCACGTCACGCCGGCCGAGCGCGCCGCCCTGGCCGCCCTGCGCGAGGCCGGCCTGTCGGACGTCGTGCCGCGCCCGCTGAAGTACGACCGTCCCTACACCTACTGGGACTACCGCCAGCTCGCCTTCCCCAAGAACCGCGGTATGCGCATCGACCTGGTCTACGGCAACGCGCCGTTCGCCAAGGCCGTCTCGGACGCCTACGTCGACCGCGAGGAGCGCAAGGGCAAGGGCGCCTCGGACCACGCGCCCGTGGTGGTCGACCTCGACGTGTGAGCCGGTCGTGCGCCGGTCGCCTCCCCGATGCGCCGGGGTGGCGCACGGCGGTGCGGAGGCGGCCCCGTCGCCGCGCCGCGCGCCCTGTGGCCGCGGTGCGGGGGTGGGTGGGACCCTCGCACCATGAACCTGTCTTTCCTGGACAAGTGGCGTAGGCGCACGGACACGGCCGGATCGGTGCCGCTGGCCGAGTCGGTTCGCGCGGATCCCGAGAGCGTCGTCGAGCTGCTCTCCGAATGCGAGTTGCTGCGCGACCAGGCGGCCACCGCCGGGGTCGAACTCGACGACTCCGTACGGTCGTTGGAGGAACTCGACCAGCTCCAGCCGGTGTGGCGCGACGACCCCGAGGTGCTGACCTGGCTCGGCAACGACGCCGGGTTGTACCTCGGCACGGTCCTGGTGCGCACGGTCCGCGACGCGGTCTGGCACGTCTGGCCGGACGGGCAGCCGGTGGTGCGGCTGGCCTCCGGCCGGGAGATCGACGTGGTGGCGGCCGGCCATGCCTGGGCCGACGACGGCGCCCCCGAGCTCTCGCACCTCTACGCCGAGGTCGCGGAGGGCTGACCCGCCGGGGCCGATCGGCCCGCCCCCGCGCGTGTCACCGGCGAAGTGCCTCGTGTGCATGGGTACGTTGCGATCTCTCCGCTGCACGGACGAGAGGGGGCGGGGCGGCCCATGGCCCGTGACGCACTGACCGAGCCGCGCGGGATCCCGGCCGATACACGTTTCGCGCAGCCCTCGGGCGGCCGGCGGCCGGGCGCGCCCCCGGGCCGTTCGGGCGGCCGGACCGTCGAGCACTGAACGGCGCCCCGCGATGCCGCACCCTCCCGCCCCGCGCCGCCGCGCCCGCCCGGCCCTGCTCGCCGCGCTCCTGCTCGCCCTCCTCGCGCCGGCCGCGGCCGGCTGCGGCCGTCCCGGCAGCCCGCCCGTCAAGGGCCCCACGGCCGCCGACCTGCCCAGCTACCCGGTGGCCCGGCACTTCTCGCTGCCCGACTCGCCGACCTGGACGGCCGCCAAGCGCCGCGGCCGACTCGTCATCGGCGTCAAGGAGGACCAGCCCTACCTCGGCGAACGGGACCCGGCCACCGGCACCTACCGCGGCTTCGACATCGAGATCGCCAAGATGCTGTCCGCCGCGCTCGGCTTCCCCGAACGCGCCGTCACGTTCCGCACCGTCGCCTCCGCCAACCGCGAGACCGCGCTGAAGAACGGCCAGATCGACCTCTACGTCGGCACGTACACCATCAACGCCAAACGGAAGCAGCAGATCGGCTTCGCCGGCCCGTACTACCTGGCGGGCCAGTCGCTGCTGGTGCGCAGCGACGAGCGCGACATCCGCGGCCCGCGGGACCTGGCCGGCAAGCGCGTCTGCTCGGTCGCCGGCTCCACCGCGTACCAGCGCATCCGGACCCGGTACCCCAAGGCCGTCCTGGTCGCCTACGACAGCTACTCGGTGTGCGTGGACAACCTGCTGACCTACCAGGTCGACGCGGTCACCACCGACGACGCGATCCTGCTCGGCTACGCCGCCAAGGTGCCCGACCAACTGAAGGTCGTCGGCGCGCCGTTCTCCAAGGAGCCGTACGGCATCGGCGTGCGGCGCGACGACGCCGCGTTGCGGTTCGCGCTGGACGACGCGCTCGCCGCGGCCGAGCGGAACGGCACCTGGCGGAAGGCGTACGAGGCGACGCTCGGCGTGTCCGGGATGCCGCCGCCCGCACCGCCCCCGATCGACCGCTACCCGGCGACCTGAGGAGCCAAGGAACCGACCGATGAACGTCCTCCTCGACAACCTCTCCCTCTACGGGCACGGTCTGCTGGGCACCGTCGAACTGACCGTCTACGCCTCCCTGTTGGCCCTCGTCCTCGGCTTCCTGATGGCGGCCTTCCGGGTCGCGCCGGTCCGCTCGCTGCGGGTCTTCGGCACGGCCTGGGTGACGGTGCTGCGCAACACCCCGCTGACCCTGCTGTTCTTCGCGGTGCTGCTGGGGCTGCCGCGGTTCGGTCTGGTGCTGCCCTTCACCCTCTTCGCCGTCCTGGCACTGGGCTGCTACACCTCCGCGTTCGTCTGCGAGGCGGTGCGCGCCGGCATCAACACCGTGCCGGCCGGGCAGAGCGAGGCGGCCCGCAGCCTGGGCATGACCTTCCGGCAGACGCTCGGCCTGGTGGTGCTGCCGCAGGCGTTCCGCGCGGTCATCCCGCCCGTCGGATCGACCCTGATCGCGTTGGCCAAGAACTCCGCGATCGCCGGCTCGTTCAGCGTCGTCGAACTCCTCGGCGTCTACCGGCCGCTCAACGAGACGGGTTACAGCATCATCTGGTCCTTCGTCTGGATCGCGGTCGGCTACCTCCTCGTGACCCTGACCATCAGTGCGCTCTTCAACGCGCTGGAGAAGCGGTACGGAGTGGTCCGATGAGCACCGTCCTGTACGACCTGCCGGGTCCGCGGACCCGGCGCCGGCACCGGTGCGTCGGGCTCGTCGGGACGCTGGTGCTGCTTGCCCTGGTCGGCTGGATCCTCTTCCTCCTCTTCCACACCCACCAGTTCACCGCGGCGAAGTGGACCCCCTTCGCCTATCAGGGCATCCAGGAACTGCTGCTCACCGGGCTGGGCAACACCCTGCGGGCGTTCGGGCTGGCGGCGGTGCTGGCGCTGGCGCTGGGCGGGGTGCTGGCGGCCGGGCGGCTCTCCGAGCACCGGCCGATCCGCTGGGCCGGCACCCTGCTGGTGGAGTTCTTCCGGGCCATGCCGGTGCTGGTGCTGATCTTCTTCATCTATGTCGCGCTGCGCGCGGAGCCGTTGACGGCCCTGGTCAGCGGGCTGACGCTGTACAACGGCTCGGTGCTGGCGGAGGTGTTCCGGTCCGGGGTGAACGCCGTGGAGCGCGGCCAGGGCGAGGCCGCGTACGCGCTGGGGATGCGCAAGACCCAGGTGATGCGGTACGTGCTGGTGCCGCAGGCGGTCCGGGCGATGCTGCCGGCGATCATCTCCCAGTTGGTGGTGGCGCTGAAGGACACCTCGCTCGGCTTCCTCATCACCTACGAGGAGTTCCTGCACGCCGGCAAGCTCATCGCGTCCAACCTCGACTACGACCTGCCGTTCATCCCGGTCGTCGTGATCATCTCGCCGGTGTACATCGGGATGTGCATGCTGCTGTCCTGGTCGGCCACCTGGGTCGCCCGGCGGCAGCGGCGCAACCCCAAGGTCGAGGCGGGCGGGGTGGCGGCCCCGGAGCCGGCGACGCTCCAGCAGGAGGACCACCGGGCGCGGGGGTGAACGGGCCCCGCCCGGCGGTCCGTTCACCGGGGCGGGCGGGCGACCGGTGGTCGAGCGCGGACCGTGCGACGTCAGACCCGCCAGACGCCGTTCCGCATCAGTTCCCGCCCGGGCAGCTCGTTCTCCTCGCGCCAGACCAGCAGCCGGTGCGGCGTGAAGCGGAGGAAGACCCATGGCGCGTGGCCGCGCGGGTTCCAGCCGAGCTTGGCCCCGAGGGCGTCCGCGGCGTCCTGCGGCAGCGCGTCGTTGGCCAGGACCTCCACGGTGCAGTCGGCCAGCACCACGTCCCGGGTGGTGCCCAGCGCCACCCGGCTCTCCGGGCGGGCGGCGAGGTTGCGGGCGGTGGGGTTCGTGCCCTTGGTGGACATCACCAGGCGCTCGCCGTGCCAGACGAACGACAGCGGCACCAGGGTGGCCGCGCCGTCGGCGGAGGAGGACGCCACCCAGGCGTCCTCCTCCGTCTCCAGCAGCCGCAGCGCGTCCCGTTTGCGTTGCCCGGCGTCACGGGGCGGGGGAAGAGTCCTCATGGCGGCGAGCGTAACGAGCCCTCCCCGCCCACCGCTTCGGCCGCCGGCCGTAGGGCGACGGACCTAGGGCGCTTCTGATGGATCTCCGCGGCGTCGCGGCGCCTGCCACGCACGCTCGCGGCGTTGCCGAAATGCCCCCATAGCTCCGCTATGAAGACATCCCGGCGCCTTGCGATCGCACGCACCAGGCGCCGCTCCTTCTTCCACGGAGATCCATCAGAAGCGCCCTAGGTGTTCTGTCCGGGGAGGTTGTGGACGGGTGAGCCAGGTCTCGGCTGGGGGATCTTGAACGGGTGAGGGCCTTCCGGTTCGGTGTGGATTGCGACGTCTACACCGACAGAAAGGCCCTCATGCCCCACCGTAATGCACCCCTGACCGAGACCGGACGCCTGCGCCTGGCCCGCTGTGTGGTCGAGGACGGCTGGCCCCTGCGCAGGGCAGCCGAACGTTTCCAGGTCTCCCCGACCACGGCCCAGCGATGGGCAGACCGCTACCGTCAGCTCGGCGAGGCGGGCATGGCCGACCACTCCAGCCGCCCGCACCGCAGCCCGGGACGAACCCCGACCCGCACCGAACGGCGGATCATCAAGGTCCGCCTCCTGCGCCGGTGGGGCCCCGCCCGCATCGCGGGCCTGCTCCACCTGGTGCCGTCCACCGTGCACCGCGTCCTGACCCGCTTCGGTCTGGCCCGCCTGTCCCACCTCGACCGTGCCACCGGCCGTGCGATACGCCGCTACGAGCGTGAACGACCAGGAGAGTTGGTGCACGTGGACATCAAGAAGCTCGGCAACATTCCCGACGGCGGCGGCCACAAGGCGCTCGGCCGGCAAGCAGGCCGCAAGACCCGCTCGAACGCCGGCTACAGCTACATCCACACCGCCGTCGACGACCACTCCCGCCTCGCCTACAGCGAGATCCACACCGACGAGCGCAAAGAGACCGCCACCGCCTTCTGGCAACGCGCCCAGGCGTTCTTCACCCAGGCAGGGATCACCGTCGAGCGGGTCCTGACCGACAACGGCTCCTGCTACCGCTCACACGACTGGCGGGACGCGCTGGCAGCGGCCGGGATCACCCACAAGCGCACCCGGCCCTACCGACCCCAGACCAACGGCAAAGTCGAACGCCTCAACCGCACCCTGCTCGACGAATGGGCCTACGCCCGCCCCTACCGCTCGGAAACCGAACGACGCGAAGCCTTCCCACAATGGCTACACACCTACAATCACCACCGCGGACACACCGCACTCGCAGGCCAACCACCCGCCAGCCGCGTCCCCAACCTCACAGGGCAATACACCTAGGGCCTGTCCGATGGGTCAGGGCCGGAGGTCCGTCCGCGGGCCCCTGTGGTCTCAGTCGCGGACCGGCACCGAGACATACGACGGGTCGTTCGTCGGGGAGGAGAACGTCAGCCGGGCGCCGGCGGGGTTCTGGGCGATGTAGAGCGGGTCGACGGTGTCGACGACCACCGCGAGCCGGTGCCCGGCCGGTACGTCGTAGGCGGTGGCGAAGAGGTCCAGGTCCACGCCGAACGGCCGGTCCGGGGTCCTGTCGTGGAAGGTGAACGGCGCGTGGGTGACGAGCTTGCCCAGGCCCAGCGGGCCGACGTCGTAGAGGTAGGCGATGGCGGTGCCGCTGCTCGCGGTGCTGGTCACGGTGGTGTGCAGCCGGGTGGTGCCGCGCACCCGCTGCCCGGTCGAGTACGGCGCGGACTGCCAGACGGCGGCGGCCGAGCGCGGCAGCAGCGGGATCGACGCCATCGGCGGCAGCCGGAAGAACTGGTCGAGCATGCTGGAGAGGAAGATCAGTCCGCCGTCGGCGCCGGAGTCGATGCCGGAGCGGACGCGCCGGGTGCCGTCGAGGGCGATCCGGCGGTGCGCGGAGGGCACGTCCCGCCAGCTCTTGTAGCCCTCGTAGGCGCCGGTGGAACGGGACTTGAGGAGGACCGGCGGCTCCCGGTCGATGCCGTTGTCGACGCCCTTGAGGTAGTGGTCGAGCCAGCGCTTGGAGTCGTTCCAGGTGTCGTTGGGCAGTCCGAACAGCCCCAGCCCCTCGGCGGTGGCGTGGTCGCCGGGGCGGAACTCCAGCCGCTTGGGGCCCTTGAGCTTCTCGAAGAACGCCGCGTACTGGTCGGGCGGGAAGAGCGAGTCGCCCCAGGCGTTGCCGAGCAGGATCGCCGCGCCGTTGGCGTTGATCCGGTCGAGGTAGGTGGCGGGCGAGCGCTTCTCACCCCACGCGATCATGTCCTTTTCCTTGGACATGTCGGCGCTCAGGAAGTCCTTGAGGACCTGCTGGAGTTCGGGGCTGGGCCGGCCGGTCAGCGCGCCCGCGCCGCCCAGCATGGCCGCCGCCTGGAGGTGCGGGGTGCGCCCGCTGTAGATCGAGCCGATCAGGTCGGCCCAGCCGCTGAGCGCCGCGACCGCCTTGATCCGCTTGTCGGACGCGGCGGCCAGCAGGCTGATCCCGGCGCCGTAGGAGACCCCGGCCATCCCGACCTTGTGCGGGTCGGCCGGCGTGTGCGCCAGCGCCCAGTCGACGACCTTGGAGGCGTCGGCGACGTCCTGCGGCCCGGCGGTCTCTATCTGCCCGCCCGACTGCCAGAAGCCGCGCGAGTTGTAGCCGACCACGACGTATCCGGCCTCGGCGAGCCGGCGGGCCTGCGCCAGGTATTCGACCTGTGGCATCGCCCAGCTGGTGGGCAGCACGACGAGCGGGTACCGACGGCTGCCGTCGGCCCCGGCGGGGGTGTAGACGTTCGCCTTGAGCGTGATCCCGCCGTCCCCGGTGATGTCGACGAACCGCAGGGTGGGGGAGCCGGTGGCCGCCGGCCGGGCGGTGGCCGCGGTGTGGGCGGGCGCCGGGGCGGCGCTCGCCGGGGCGCCGGTGAGGACCGTGCTGGCGAGTACCGCCGCGGAGACGGTACCGATGGCGGCGCGCAGCGTGGTGCGGGAGGACGTCATCTTCTGCTCCAGATCTCGACGCGAGCCGCTCGGGACGCTGTCCCGAGGATCGTGGGACAGGAGGGGCGCCCGGTGGCCCGATGTGACTGGAGAGTAAGGTCCGTTGCTTACCCCTGGTAACCCATCGGTGGGTTACGGCTGGGTAACGCCGATGTGGCGAGGGAGAGTTCGGTGCCGCCCGCGACGTTCACGGAAGGGGCGTCACGGAACGAGACGCAAGGGGGCGGCGTGGCGACCATCGGACGGGTCGCGACCTCCCGGGGCCCCGGGACGGTCGAGCGGATCCGGCACCATTTCCTGGCCCTCGCCGCCGAGTTCACCCTCCCCGACGGGCAACTGCCGTTTCCGCACACGGCGTTGCCGGCATCCGGGCAGGTTGACGCGTAGCGGGGCCGCGGGCGGTGTCGACCGGCGGCCGGGGTGACGCCGCCCCGAGCCGGCCGTCCTCGCCGACGGCCGCCGGGATCCGCCGCGCACCCGCGTGCTCAGTCCTCCGGCGCGACCTGGGCGGGCATCGTCGCCAGGAATTCGGTCAGTGCCGCGTTGAACTCCTCCGGGCGCTCCAGATTCGGCATGTGGCCCGCTCCCTGAATGACCGTCAGGCGCGAACCGGGCGTCGCCTCGTGGATCGCCCGGGCGTCGGCGACCGGGGTGAACTCGTCCTCCGTGCCCACCACGACCAGGGTGGGCACGGTGATCCGCGGCAGCAGCCCGGTGTAGTCCCGCCGCTCCGCCCGACCGCGCAGGGCGGCCGCGGCGCCCTCGGGGGAGGTGTTCCGCATCATCCCCAGGACGTGCTCGGCGACCGTCGGCAGCGCCGTGACGTTGGCCGGCGCGATCATCTTGGGCAACACCTCGTGCGCGTACCCGTCCATGCCCTCCGCGAGCAGTCGTTCCGCGGTCCGCAGCCGCACAGCCCGGCCCTCCGCGGTGTCCGCCGCCGCGAAGGTGTCGGCGAGCAGCAGACCCCGGATCCGCTCCGGGAACTGTCGGTAGCACTCCATGACGATCTGCCCGCCCATGGACAGTCCGCCCAGTACGCAGCGCTCGATCCCGAGGTGGTCGAGCAGGGCGGCGACGTCCCGGGCGAAGGTCTCCAGGAGGGTCTTGCCGGGCACCACCGAACTCCCGCCGTAGCCGCGGAGGTCCGGTGCGATCACCCGCATCCCGGCGCGGCTGAAGTGCGCCGTCTGCGGGCGCCACATCGAGCGGTCGAAGGGGTGCCCGTGGATGAGGACCAGCGGTGCACCGCTGCCCTCGTCCTCGTAGGCGACCGTGATCTCTCCACATTGCACCGATGTCATGACACACCTCTCCTTGCCGCACCACCTGCGGCCTTGCTGCGTCGGGGAGTTGACGGCTCGATGCTATGAGGGGCATTGTCTCGGCACAATAGAAACAATGCGCTCGGTGCAATGTCGGGGAGGGGAGCAACAATGACGGGGGAGGACTACCGTGCCATCGCCGACGAGCTGGCCGCGGCCATCACCCAGGGCCGGCTCCGCCCGGGGGACCGGCTGCCGCCGCTGCGCCGGTTCGCCCGGCGGCGACGGATCGCCGACTCGACCGCGGCCCGGGTCTACCGCGAACTGGGCCGCCGCGGCCTGACGGTGGGCGAGGTCGGCCGCGGCACCTTCGTCCGCACGGCGCCCCCGGCGACCGAGCCCGCGCTGGCCGAGCCCGGCGGCCACCGGATCGACCTGGAGCTCAACTTCCCCGTCCTGCCCGGGCACGACGCGCTGCTCGCGCGCAGCCTCGGTCAGCTGCTCCAGCAGGGCGACGCGCGGGCCGCGGCGCTCCGCCCGGGCACCGCCGCCGGCACCCCGGCCGCCCGGCAGGCCGTCGCCGCACACCTCGCCCGGGCCGGCTGGGCCCCCGACGCCCACCGGCTGCTCTTCGCCGGCAGCGGCCGGGAGGCCCTCGCCGCCGCCTTCGCCGCCCTGGTCCCGCCCGGGGAGCGCCTCGGCGTCGAAGCGCTCACCTTCCCCGTCGTCAAGGGCATCGCGGCCCGCCTCGGCATCACCCTCGTCCCGCTGGCGATGGACGAGCACGGGGTCACCCCCGCCGCGCTGCGCGCCGCCGCGCCGCTGCGCGCGGTCTATCTGCAACCGGCGCTGCACAACCCGCTCGGCACCACCATGCCCGACACCCGCCGCGCGGAACTCGCCGCCACCATGGTTGAGTTGGACCTCTACGCGGTCGAGGACGCGGTCTACGGCTTCCTCCGCCCCGACCTGCCGCCGCTCGCCGCCCTCGCGTCGGAGCGCACGGTGCTCGTCGACAGCCTCTCCAAGCGGCTCGCCCCCGGGCTGACGCTCGGGTTCCTGGTGCCCCCGGACCGCGCGGACGCCCCCGACTTCGCCGCGGCGCTCCGCTCCGGCGCCTGGACGCCGTCCGGTTTCGCCCTGGAGGCGGCGGTGCGCTGGCTGGGCGACGGCACCGCCGCCGCCGTCGAGGCCGAGAAGCGCGCCGACGCGGCGGCCCGCCAGCGGCTCGCCGCGGAGCGCCTCGCCGGCCAGCGGCTGCGCACCGACCCGCACTCCTACCACTGCTGGTGGGAACTGCCCGAGCCCTGGCGGGCGGACACCTTCGTGGCCGCCGCGGCCCGCCACGGCATCGCGGTCACCCCGTCCGGCGCCTTCGCCGCCGGCGCCGGGCACGTCCCCAACGCGGTGCGGCTGGCACTGTCCTCGCCGCCCCTCGACGTCCTGGCCGACGCCCTGGACGTGCTGGCCGGGTTGGCCCGCCGGGCCCCGGAGGACGCCGGCGCGGAGTAGCCGCCGACGAACTTCAACAGTGTTTATGCGTAGGCGAGTTGGCGCAGATGGCTCAGCGTCCTTGGCGTGTGCCCGAGGGAGCGCGTCGGGGCCCGGTCCGTCACACCGACGTCCGCTCCACCGGTATCCAGAGCTCCGCGGTCGCCCCCGTCCCGTCCGGCGCCCCCTGCACGCGCAGGATCTCCGGGCCGGGCCGGCTGCGGTACGGGTTCGACGGGAACCACTGGGCGTAGATGTCCCCCCACAGGGTCTGGAGCGCCTGGGGGAAGGGGCCGGTGTTGGTGAAGACCGCCCAGGTGCCGGCCGGGACGGTGAGCGCGTCCAGGTCGCCGGGGACCGGGGCGTTCGACACCACGGCGTGGTAGTAGTCGAGTTCGCTGCCCTCGGCGCGGCCGGGGTCGAGGTCGTCACAGACCGACACGATCCCCTTCGGCTCCTGGTCGGACAGCTCCTCGATCCGCCGACGCGTCTCCGGCCCCAGGCCCTTGACGAACGCGGCGATGGCGGGGTTGACCCCCTGGTACACCAGGGGCACCCGGGCCTTCTTGCCGACGACCCGGAACTCGTCCTTCGCCACGATCCGGTACTGCATGGTGCTGCTCCCTTCGACGATGAGGCGGAAGGCCATCCGAGGCTGGGAGCGCAGTGCCGCACCGGTCCGCCGGGCCTCGCCCGGGCCCACGCCGTGCATGCTGCGGAACGCGCGGGCGAACGCCTCGCCCGAGCCGTAGCCGTACCGCACCGCGATGTCCAGCAGCGTCCGCTCGCCGGCCAGTACCTCCGCGCCCGCGACGGTCAGCCGCCGACGCCTCAGGTACTCCGACAGCGGCATTCCGGCCAGTGCGGAGAACATCCGCCGGAAGTGGTACTCCGACGTCATGGCGATCCGCGCCAGCTCGCCCGACCCGACCGGTCGGTCGAGATGGGCCTCGATGTGCTCCATGGCTTCGTTCAGCCGCTCCAGCACCTCGGTCTCCTTCCCTTTCGGTTCCTCACGCTAGGGAAGGTCCACCTTGCCGCACCCGACATTCGGTGCCCGCTCCGGTCGGGTGGTCAGGGGCGCCCCGACGGCGGGACCTCCTCGCCCGGCCGGACCGGGCCCGGCGGTGTGCCGTCGCCGAACGGCCGGCCGCCCAACTCCTCGCGGTGGTGCGGCGTCAGCCAGCCGGAGAGGTCCGGGCCGAGCGGGACGATGCCGGTGGGGTTGATGCCGGTGTGCACCCGGTAGTAGTGCTGCTTGATGTGGTGGAAGTCCACCGTGTCGCCGAACCCGGGCGTCTGGAACAGGTCCTTGGCGTACGCCCACAGCACCGGGTCCTCGGCGAGCTTGAACCGGTTGCACTTGAAGTGGCCGTGGTAGACGGGATCGAAGCGGACGAGGGTGGTGAACAGCCGGATGTCGGCCTCGGTGAGCGTGTCGCCGACCAGGTAGCGCCGGTCCGACAGCCGGTCGGCGAGCCGGTCCAGCCGGTCGAAGAGCGGGCCGAACGCCGCGTCGTAGTCGTCCTGGTCGGTGGCGAAACCGGCCCGGTACACCCCGTTGTTGACGTCGCGGTAGACGTCCGCCATCACCTCGTCGATCTCCGCGCGGCGGGCCTCGGGGTAGAGGTCGGGCGCCCCGGGTCGGTGCAGCGCCGTCCATTCGGTCGCGAAGTCCAGGGTGAGCTGCTGGAAGTCGTTGGTGACCAGCTTCCCGCTGGGGACGTCCACGAGGGCCGGGACGCTGACACCGCCGGGGTAGCCGGTTTCGCGGGCGTCGTACGCCTCGCTGAGGAAGCGGATGCCGAGGACCGGGTCCCGGCCGTCCGGGTCGAGGGTGAACCGCCAACTGCGCTCGTCCTGGAGGGGGTCGACGATGGCCAGCGACAGCGCGTCCTCCAGGCCGAGCAGCCGCCGGGAGATCACCGCGCGGCTCGCCCAGGGGCAGGCGCGGCTGGCCACCAGCCGGTAGCGGCCGGCCGCCACCGGCCAGCCGTCGCGGCCGTCGGCGGTGACGCGGTCGGCGAAGTGGCTGAGGGAGCGGGTGAAGGGCCGGCTGCCGGACGGGCGGTTGCCGACGCCGTCGGGCGCCGGGGCGGAGTCGGGGGAGGGCTCGGGGGCGGGGCCGGGCATCGCGGGTTCCTTCCGTCGGGGCGCGGGCGGCGTCCCCCGGATCCTTCCCGGGCCGTCGGTAATTCTCCGGCATGTCAGCCGCCCGGCGCACGGCCGATCCTGACGAAGCGCCCGGAGAGCGCGCCGCGGCGGGAATTCCCAACTCGCCGGTGATTGACGGTATTCACCTGTCATTGGCCGGTGATCAGGAGAGTGGGGGAGCGGCCCTCGTCGGCGTCGCGCCGCCGGCGTCGGCGACGGCCACCGCACAGGCCGGGTCGTCCCGGGCCGCCACGTGTTCCGGCTGCCCGGTGCGGTGCGACCGGCCCCGGTCAGCTTGACCCGGTCAGCCGGACCTGGTCACCGACCCGGTCAGCCCAGCCACGTCAGATCGGGCCGCAGGCGGTGCCAGACCGGATGCCGGGTCCGGCCCGCCGACGTCCACCCGCTGAAGGCGATCTCGGCCACCAGCCGCGGCTCCGCCCAGTGCACCCCCGCCAGCTCCACGTCGTTGACGAACGGCGAGCGGTCCAGCGGGATCACGCTCAGATAGCCCGCCAGCTCCCGTCGCTCGTGGTCGGAGAGGCCCGAGCCCACCGCGCCCACGAACCGCAGCCCGCCCGGCTCCTGGACACCCGCCAGCACCGACCCCGGCAGCCCGCCGAGCGCCCCGTGTCCCTCCGTCCAGCCGCCGATGACGATGTCCAGCGTCTCCTGGTACTTGGTCTTCACCCAGTCGGGTGAGCGCAGCCCGGGGAGGTACGGCGAGGACAGCCGTTTGGCCATCACGCCCTCCAGGCCGCCGCGCAGCGCCGCCTCCCATGCCTGGTGGCCGTGGCCCGCCACATACCCCGGCACCGACCAGTTGGGTCCGGCCAGCCCCAACCCGGCCAGCACCGCCCGCCGCTCGTGGTACGGCGCGTCCAGCAGCGGCCCGCCCAGATACATCACGTCGAAGAGCACCAGTTGGACGGGGAGTTCCATCGCCAGCCGGGCGGTGCGGCGCGGGTTGAGCACGCCCATCCGCCGCTGCAGCAGCCCGAAGTCGGGCCGTCCGGCGGGGTCCAGCACCACCACCTCGCCGTCCAGCACCGCGGGCCGGCCGCGCAGTTGCCGCCCGAGCGGGCCCAGTTCGGGATAGGTCGTGGTGACGTCGTTGCCGGCCCGGGTGACCAGTCGCACGGTGCCGTCGTCGGAGACGTTGACGATGCACCGGGCCCCGTCCCACTTGGCCTCGAACGCCCAGGCCGCCTGCTCCGGCTCGGGCGGCAGCGGCCCGAGCACGGCCAGCATCGGCCGGATCACGGGATACGGGGGCGGGGCCGCGCCGCCGCCCCCGGGGGTCAGGGCCATACTCCGATGATCGGCGGAGGCGGTGGTCCCTGCAGGCCGGGCGCGACGGGGCCGCGGTCCCGTCGCGCCCGGGCCGCCGCCGACCCGGCCGGCCCCGGTGGGCCCCGCGGTCAGTGCTCCGCCGCCCCCGCCCGCTCCACCGGCTCCGCGGCCCGCGGCGGTCGGGGCCGCGGTCGTGCCGCTCCTTCCGGATCCACCACCGGCAGCGCCCGGTCCAGCCACCACGGCACCCACCAGGCCCGCGGGCCCAGCAGCGCCAGCGCCGCGGGCACCAGCAGCAGCCGCACCACCGTCGCGTCGATCAGCACGCCCACCGCCAGGCCCAGCCCGAGCATCTTCGCCTCCGCGTCGTCGCTGAGCAGGAAGGCCGCGAAGACCCCCGCCAGGACCAGTGCGGCGCAGCTGATCAGCCGGGCGGTGCCGGCCAGCGCCTGCGCCACGCCCTCCGCCGGGTCGGGGTGCCGCGGCCGGCCCGCGTGGATCCGGGACAGCAGGAAGATCTCGTAGGCCATGCTCAGCCCGAAGGCGAGCGCGCACATCAGCAGCGGCACATGGGCCTCCACCGGTACCCGGCCCGCGACCCCCAGTGCCGGGCCGCCCCACCCCCACTGGAAGACCGCCACCACCGCCCCGTACGACGCCGCGAGCGAGAGCAGGGCGACCACCGCGGCCTGCGCCGCGACCAGCACGCCCCGGAACACGACCAGGACGGTCAGGAAGGCCAGGCAGACCAGCACCGCGAGGATCAGCGGCAGCCGGGCGGCGATCAGGTCCCGGAAATCCACCTGGGTCGCGGTGGCACCGGTGACATAGCCGCGGGCCTCGTAACCCCGCAGGGCCCGGGGGAGCACGGAGTCCGCCAGGCGGCGGGTGAGCGCGGCGGTCTCCGCGTCCTGCGGGGAGTGCGCGGGATAGGCGGTGGCGGACAGCACCGCGCCGTCCGGGGACGCCCGGAGCGGGGTGACCGCGGCGGCGCCGGGGATCCGCCCGAGGACCTGCCGAGCCTGGTCCGCCAGCGCCGGACGGTCCGCTTCCGGCACCGCGCTCCGGTCGACGACCAGTGTCAGCGGCCCGGTCGCGCCGGGCCCGAACGCCGCGGACACCAGGTCGTGCGCCCGCCGGCCGGTGGCCGACGGCGGGTCCGTGCCGTCGTCGAGGTGCCCCAGCCGCATCGAGAACGCCGGGACGGCGAGCACCGCCAGTACCAGTACCCCGCCCACCAGATGCGGCCACGGGTGGCGGGTCACCCGCCGGGCGGCGCGCAGCCCGCGGTGCGCCCCGGCGCCGGGTTCCCCGGCCGCGGCGTCCGGGCGGCGCACCCGGAACCGGTCGATCCGTCGGCCGAGCAGCCCGAGCAGGGCCGGGACGAGGGTGAGCGCGCCGAGCACCGCGGTGACCACGGTCAGGGCCGCCGCGGCGGCCAGTGCGGCGAGGAAGCCGACGCCCGTGACGGCCAGCCCGGCCAGCGCGACGAGCACGGTCCCGCCGGAGACCAGGACCGCCCGCCCGCTGCCGGCCACCGCCCGACCCGCGGCCACGGCCGGGTCCGCGCCGTCCCGCAGCAGCTGCCGGTGACGGGTGATCAGGAACAGCGCGTAGTCGATGCCCAGGCCGAGGCCGATCATGGTGGCCAGGGTGGGGGAGACGGCGGCGAAGGTGAACGCGGCGGCCAGCAGCCCCAGGCAGCCCAGCCCGCAGACCACGCCGATCAGCGCGGTCAGCAGCGGCACCCCGGCGGCCAGCACGCTGCCGAACCCGGCCAGCAGCACCAGCCCCGCCACCGCGCACCCGAGCAGTTCGCTCAGCCGGTCGTCGGTGCCGGGGCGCGCCAGGTCGCCCAACGCCCCGCCGTACTCCACCTGGACGCCCGCCGCGCGCAGCGGCGCCACGGCCCGGTCCACGCCCGGCAGGACCTCCGGCCGCAGGCTCCCCGGCGGCTCCCGGAACCGCACCGTGAGGTACCCGGTCCGGCCGTCGGCCCGGCGCGCCCCGGTGTGCGGCGCGTCGGACGGCGGCGGCGGGCCCTGCGCGGACACCACACCCGGCAGCCCGGCCAGGTCGGTGGTGGCGCGCGCGATCGGGCCGGCGAGGCCGGTCAGCGGCCGGCCGGCGTGCAGCACCACCTGGCCGGCGAATCCGCCGGCGGCAGGCTGGTGCGCGGCGAGGACCGCCCGGCCCCGGGTGGACCGGGCGTCGGGCAGCGAGAAGTCGTCGGCGTGGGCCCCGCCGAACGTCCGCTGGAGTATCTGGACGCCGGCCAGTCCCACCAGCCACAGCACGACGACGGTCACGGCGTGTCGGGCACACCACTCCCCGAGGCGCCCCAGCGCCCCTTCGGGCCGCCGGCGGCCCGGCGCATTCGGCAACGACATGCCTCGCATTCAAGGCGCGTTCCGGCGCGGCGGCATGCGGGGGGAGCAGGACGGGTGGTCCGGCGGCGGGCGGTACGGGGGTGGAGGTCGCGCCGTACCGGGCCGGGAGGAGGGGGGAAGCCCCGGCCGGACGGGGGAACCCGACCGGGGCGGATCGTGGGGCGCGGCCCATTGGGCACGTCACCAATTGAACGGTAAACCATCGGGCGGAGGTTCGGAGCGCAGAGTGACGACTCTCACGCTCTGATCACCCTGTGTCACTGATCGGCCCCGGGGGTGCCGCCCGCCTCCCGTTGCCGTGGATGACGCGCGGCCCACGCGTCCCCTCAGGGGCTGACCGCCAGCACGAGGTACGCCGCGAACAGCGTCAGGTGGACGCTGCCCTGGAGCAGGGTGGCCCGGCCCGGCACCACCGTCAGCGTGCCGACGACGACCGTGAGCGCCAGCAGCACCATGTGGCTGGCGCCCAGGCCCAGGACGAGCGGGCCCTTGAGCCAGATCGTGGCCAGCGCGACCGCGGGGATCGTCAGGCCGATGCTGGCCATCGCCGAGCCCAGGCCGAGGTTGATGCTGGTCTGGATCCGGTCCCGGCGGGCCGCGCGGACCGCCGCGATGGTCTCCGGGAGCAGCACCAGCAGCGCGATCACCACGCCCACCACGGACGACGGCATCCCGGCCGAGGCCACCCCGGACTCGATGGTGGGCGAGACCGCCTTGGCCAGTCCCACCACCGCGACCAGCGCCAGCACCAAGAGCCCCAGGCTGCTCAGTGCGACCCTGAGGGACGGCGGGTCGGCGTGGTCCTCGGTGTCGATCACCTCGCCGGCCGTGGTGACCGGCAGGAAGTAGTCCCGGTGCCGGATGGTCTGGGTGGTCACGAACAGCCCGTACAGCGCCAGCGCGGCGAGCGCCGCGAAGATCAGCTGCGGACCGGAGAACTGCGGACCGGGCGTCGTGGTGGTGAAGGACGGCAGCACCAGGCTGAGCCCGGCGAGCGTGGCGACCGAGGCCAGCTCCGCCCCGGTGCCCTCGGCGTTGAAGACCGCCACCCTCCGCTTGAGCGCGCCGATCAACAGGCAGAGCCCGACGATGCCGTTGCAGGTGATCATGACGGCCGCGAAGACCGTGTCCCGGGCCAGCCCGGCGCTCTTCTCCCCGCCGTCCACCATCAACGTGACGATCAGCGCCACCTCGATGATGGTCACCGCGACCGCCAGCACCAACGACCCGAACGGCTCGCCCACCCGGTGCGCGATCACCTCCGCGTGGTGCACCGCGGCCAGTACCGCCGCGGCCAGGAACAGCGACACCACCCCCACCAGCGCCGTCGGCAGCGACCGCCCCCAGATCAGGGCCAGCAGCACCACCGCCACCAGCGGCAGCGCACCGGCCCAGTGCAGCAGTGGCGTACGCGGACGGGGGCTCATGCCCCGAGCTTCGCAGAGAAGTCGGGCCCTCGCCCGTCGGTGAAGCGGCCTCAGGCGGTCGCCCGGTGCTGCCCCTTGGTCTCGGCCGGCGCCAGCGCCGCCTTGCTGACGTCGGCCACCAGCTCCACCACATCGGGCCCGTACGCCTGCGAGTTGACCACCTTCAGCAGCAGTGCGAACTGCCCGTCCGCGCCGTACCGGCGGGCCAGCCGGGACCGGTTGCGGACCAGATGGCGGACCGCGGCCCGGTGGGTGACCGGCCGCTGACCGGCCGCCAGGAACACCGGCCGGCCGCCCTCCCCGGCCGTCAGCCGGGCCAGCAGCACGTACTCCACCGCTCCCGGCTCCAGCCGGTACGTCGTCCCGCCGACGGTGAGGGCGCCCCGGCCGGCGCCCGTCGCGTCACCCGGGTGGACCGCGACACCCGGCAGCAGGTTCGCCATGTGCGCGGCCAGCCGGCGGTGCGCGGTCGGGTCGCCGACGCAGAACTCGGTGCGCGCCCCGAAGCCCTGGAGCCCGGTGTCGTGCGGGGCGACCTCCGGGTGCGCGCCGCAGTTCTCGATCACCGAGGCCAGCCCCAGCAGCGCCAACGCGTCGTGCCGCGGGATGCTCCACTGGGCCGAGGCGCTGTCCCGGTGGGTGACCAGGACGCACTCGGATCCGTCGGGCAGCCCGAAGAACCCCTGTTCGCGGGTGCGCTTGCGGCGGGTGGCCGCGGAGCGCCCGGCCCAGCCGGCGGCCAGCCCCACGACGAGGGCCAGCGCCGCGGTCAGGAGCAGCAGCAGGGTGTCATCCATGGCGGGCGAGCGTAGCCGCTGTCGGGCGGATGTTCGGTGGCGGGCCGCCGGACCGTACCGCTTGCCCCGGTCCGTATGGATACGGCGGGACCGTACGGCTCGGCCCCGAACCGTCCCGGCCCGCTGACCGCCCCGCCGAACGGCGGTCGGCACCCGAAACACCCCCTGTCGGCGCGCTGTTGACGCCGGTAGGCTCCGGCCCCTGCCGCCCCCTCTGCACCGCCCTAGGAGGAAGTCCAGGTATGTCGAAAGCCCGACGTCTCACCGTCCTGGGAGTCACCGCCGCGCTGGCCGGCTCCCTGATGGCGGTCCCGGCCGCCGCCCGGACCGCGGCACCCCGGCCCGGCCCCGCCGCCCCCGGCCCCACCTCCGCCAAGACCCCGGTCGCCGTCGGCTACGGCGGGGCGGTCGCCAGCGTCGACGCGGACGCCTCCGCCGCCGGCATCGCCGTGCTCCGCAAGGGCGGCAACGCGGTCGACGCGGCGGTCGCCACCGCCGCCGCCCTCGGCGTCACCGAGCCCTACTCGGCCGGCGTCGGAGGCGGCGGCTACTTCGTCTACTACGACGCCGGAACCAAGACCATCCGCACCCTCGACGGCCGGGAGACCGCCCCCCGCACCGCCACCAAGGACCTCTTCCTGGAGAACGGCAAGCCCATACCGTTCGACGACGCGGTCACCAGCGGACTCAGCATCGGCACCCCCGGCACCCCGGCCACCTGGGACAGCGCCCTCAAGAAGTGGGGCAGCCGCTCCCTGGCACAGGTCCTCGAGCCCGCCGAGCAGCTCGCCGCGCAGGGCTTCACCGTCGATCCGACCTTCCGCAAGCAGACCGCCGACAACGAGGCGCGGTTCCGCGACTTCCCGGCCACCGCCGCCCTCTTCCTGCCCGGCGGCAAGCTCCCGGTCGTCGGCTCGACGCTGAAGAACCCCGACCTGGCGCGCACCTACCGGGAGTTGGGCCGCAAGGGCGTCGGCGCCCTCTACCACGGTGCGATCGGCCGGGACGTCGTCCGCACCGTCCAGCGGCCACCGGTCCGCGCGGGGAGCACCCGCAAGATCCGCCCCGGTGCCCTGACCACCGCCGACCTCGCCGCGTACCGGACGCTCGGCCACGCGCCGACCCACACCACCTACCGCGGCCTGGACGTCTACGGCATGGCCCCGTCCTCCTCCGGCGGCACCAGCGTCGCCGAGGCGCTCAACATCCTGGAGAAGAGTGACCTTTCGCACCTGACCGAGAAGCAGTTCCTGCACCGCTACATCGAGGCCAGCCGGATCGCCTTCGCCGACCGCGGCCGCTGGGTCGGCGACCCGGCCTACGAGAACGTCCCGGTCAAGGGCCTGACCTCCAAGCGGTTCGCCGCCTCCCGGGAGTGCCTGATCAACGACGGCAAGGCACTCACCAGCCCGCTCGCACCCGGTGACCCGCGCCACCCGACGCCCTGCGGCACCACCGGCCCGGCCGCCCCGACGACGTACGAGGGGGAGAACACCACCCACCTCACCGTCGCCGACAAGTGGGGCAACATCGTCTCCTACACCCTCACCATCGAGCAGACCGGCGGCAGCGGCATCACCGTCCCCGGCCGCGGCTTCCTGCTCAACAACGAACTCACCGACTTCTCCTTCGCGCCGGCCAACCCGGCCGTCCACGACCCGAACCTGCCCGGCCCCGGCAAGCGGCCCCGCTCGTCCATCTCCCCGACCATCGTGCTGCGCCACGGCACCCCCGTGCTGGCGCTGGGCTCGCCCGGCGGCGCCACCATCATCACCACCGTGCTGCAGACCCTCGTCAACCACCTCGACCGCGGCATGCCGCTGGTGGACGCCATCGCCGCACCGCGCGCCAGCCAGCGCAACGCCGCCGCCACCGAGCTCGAACCGGCCCTGTGGGACAGCCCGCTGCGGGGGCAACTGGAGGCCCTCGGCCACAGCTTCAAACCGAACCCGGAGATCGGCGCGGCCACCGGCGTGCAGCGGCTGCCGGACGGCCGCTGGCTCGCGGCGGCCGAGAAGGTCCGGCGCGGCGGCGGCTCCGCGATGGTCGTCCACCCCGCGCCGTAACGCCCCCGCGGGGCCGGTCGGCGCCGCCGGCGGCACCCGGACGGGCCGTGTGTGCCGTCCGTGTGTCGTCGCCGTGTCGCGCCGCGCGGCGCCGTTGCCGCCCCCCGCTGGGCCGATTAGCCTCCTGGGACCGTTCGTTCGAATGAGCGGTCCCAGGGAGGGCACGCAGCGTGAGCGTCGACGAGAGCCAGGAACGCCGGACCGGACCGTCCCCGGAACGCCCGCACCGCCCGGGGCCCGCCGGCCGCCTGGACGGACAGTGGGAGGGCCTCGCCGAGCAGGCCGAGGCCCTGGCCGCCGGACGGGTCACCGCCACCGACCTGGTGCACCGCTCGCTGGACCGCATCGCGGCCAGCCAGGACACCATCAACGCCTTCCGCCGGGTGCGGGCCGAGGCGGCGCTCGCCGAGGCCGCGGAGGCGGACCGCCGGCTCGCCGCCGGGGAGCGGCTGCCGCTGCTCGGCGTGCCGGTCGCGGTCAAGGACGACACCGATGTGGCGGGCGAACCCACCGCGTTCGGCTGCGCCGGGGTGTTCCCGCCCAAACCGCACGACTCCGAGGTGGTCCGGCGGCTGCGCCTGGCCGGGGCGGTCATCGTCGGCAAGACCAACGCCTGCGAACTGGGCCAGTGGCCGTTCACCGAGGGCCCGGCCTTCGGCGACACCCGCAACCCCTGGAGCCTCGCGCACACCCCAGGTGGCTCCTCCGGCGGCTCGGCCGCCGCGGTCGCCGCCGGCCTGGTCCCCGCCGCGCTCGGCACCGACGGCGCCGGCTCGGTCCGGATCCCGGCCGCCTGGTCCCACCTCGTCGGCATCAAACCCCAGCGCGGCCGGATCTCGACCTGGCCGGACCCCGAGGCGTTCCAGGGCATCACCGGCATCGGCCCGCTGGCCCGCACCGTCGAGGACGCCGCGCTGCTCCTGGACGTCGCCAGCGGCAACCACGACGGGGACCTGCACCGGCCGCCGGCCATCGCGGCCCGCGAGGCCGCCGGCCGGGACCCCGGGCGGCTGCGCATCGCGCTGTCCTGGAAGACCGCCGCCACCTTCACCCGCAAGTCGCTGCACCCGGACGTCCGGGCCGCGGTGACCGCGGTGGCCCGCACCCTGGCCGGCCTCGGCCACTTCGTCGAGGAGGCCGAACCGGACTACGGGATGGTCGGGCTGGCCTTCCTGCCGCGCGCCACCGCCGGTGTCGACGAGTGGGCCGCCCGGGTCCCCGACCCCCGGCTGCTGGACCGCCGCACCCAGGAGGCGGCCCGGCTGGGCCGGCTGCTCGGCGGGCTGCCGCTGCGCCGGGCCCGCGCCGTGGAGCGCCGGCAACAGCAGCGCATCGGCGCGCTGTTCGGCTCCTACGACGTCCTGCTGACGCCGACCACCGCGACCCCGCCGCCGCGCGTCGGCGCCCTCGCCGGGCTCAGCGGCTGGCAGACCGACAAGGCCATGATCGCGGCCTGCCCGTACGCCTGGCCGTGGAACGTGCTGGGCTGGCCGGGCGTCAGCGTCCCGGCCGGCTTCAGTGCGGACGGGCTGCCGCTGGGCGCCCAACTGCTCGGCCCGGCGCACGGCGAACCGCGGCTGATCTCGTTGGCCGCCCAGCTCCAGGACGCCCTGCGCTGGCACGAGCGGCGGCCCCCGGAGCAGGCCGCCGCATCGGCCGCCGACCTCAGCCCAGAAGACCGATGATCGCCTCCGTGGTGTCGGTCTCGCCCAGCCGCGGGAAGATCCGCTCCACGCTGTTGCGGTGCGCCTCCGCGTCGAGGTCGGTCACCGCGTCGACGGCGACGGTGACGTGGTAGCCGTGCTCGTGCGCGGCGCGGGCGCTGGACTCCACGCCGATGCTGGTGGCGATCCCGGCGAACACGACCTGGGTGACGCCGCGCCGGCGCAGCTCCGCGTCCAGCTCGGTGCCGTGGAAGGCGCCCCACCGCTGCTTGGTGACGAGGATGTCGCCGGGCTGCCGGTCGAGTTCGGCGACCAGCTCGGCCCAGTCGGCCGGCGGGGTGCCGGTGCCGCCGGCCCGCCCGGCCTCGGTGCGGCCCGGCGCGCCGCCGGTGACGTTCACCAGGACCACCGGCAGTCCGTGGGCGCGGAACGCCGCGGCCAGCCGGGCCCCGCGGGCCACCACCTCGGCGGCGGGATGGACGGTGGGCAGTCCGGTGATGCCCTTCTGAAGGTCGATCAGGACCAGTGCGGTGGTCGGGTCCAGGGTGCTGGCGGGCATCGTGACTCCTAGGGGGCTAAGGGCAGTTGAGGGAGCGTCAGAACACCGGGGGTCCGGCGAATCCGGCGAATCCGGGGCCCGGGGGCTCGGGGGTCGAGGGGATCAGCCGACGGTCCGGCTGTCGGTGGTGCGCAGCGACCGGTCGGCGAGGGTGAGGGCCAGGAGCAGCACGCCGAGGGCCGCGCCGAGCAGCGCGATGGCGTGCAGCCCCGCGTCCGTGGCGCGCTGCCCGTAGAGCAGCCCGATCAGGCTGGCGGCGGTGATCGCGCCGAGGTACTGGGCGGTGCGCTGGAGCCCGGCCGCCGCGCCGACGCCGTCGGCCGGGGCCTGGGCGTAGACGGCGGTCTGGTTGCCGGTGGCGGCCAGCCCCTGCGGGATGCCGAACAGCGCGGCGGCGACCAGCAGCACCGGCAGCGGACTGCTGCCGCGCAGCAGCACGAGAACCGCGCTGCCGGCGATCAGGCAGGCCGCGGCGATGGCCAGCGGGGCGCGGATGCCCTTCGTCTGGGCGCCGGCGAGCGAGCAGATCGCCGCCGCGCCGGACATCGGCAGCATCACCAGCCCGGCATGGAAGGACGAGAAGCCGTGCGCCTGCTCCAGCCACTGGCTGAAGCCGTAGAGCACGCAGTAGATGAGCAGATAGGCCAGCCCGTGCCGCAGGTAGGTCAGCGTCAGCGCCCGGTTGCGGGCCAGCATCCGCAGGTCGATGAAGGGCTGCGGATGGCGCAGCTGCCACCACACCAGGACGGCGGCCAGCACCGCGGTCGGCGCGAGCAGCGGCCAGCGCGGGGCGTCCAGTCGCAGCAGGAAGAACATCGCGCAGGTCAGCGCGGAGGCGAAGAGCGCGATCCCGAACGGGTCGAGGGAGCCGCGGGCCGCGCCGCCGGCCCCGTCGGCAGTGGTCGATTTCCGGCCGTTCCGGTCGGGCGGGAGCCAGGCCAGGGCGCTGACCAGCGCCAGCAGCGCGAGCGGGACGTTGACCGCGAACACCGCCCGCCAGCCCGCGGTGACGGCGAGCAGTCCGCCGAGCGTGGGCCCGACCGCCGCGCTGGCCAGCGCGGCCAGCGAGATCCGGCCGAGCACGGCCCGGGGCGTGGGCCGTCCCACCCGCTGTGACTCGGCACGCAGCATCGCCATCGCCGCCGGGTAGGCCGCCGCGGTGCCGACGCCGAGGACGACCCGAGAGACGATCAGCAGCGTGAAGGTCGGCGCCAGCGCCCCGAGGAGGCCCGCCGCGCAGACCGCGACGGCGCCGCCGACGAAGACCCGCCGTGGCCCGATCCGATCGGCGACCCGGCCCAGCGACGGCTGACCCACCGCGCTGGCGAGGTACATCGCCGAGACCAGCCACGCGGTGTCGGCGGCGCCGACCCGGAAGTCCTGGCCGATGGCCACCAGCGCGGTGGCGATCATGGTCGAGTTGATCGGGTTGAGGAGCGACCCCAGGAGCAGCGGGGTCATCAGGCGGGCGCCGAAACCCGCCTCGCCGGAGGGGAGTTCGGGCCTCCCGGCGGCCGGTCCGGTGGTGCGGTCCCCGGCCCGGTCCGGCGCGTCGGGGGCGCTCATTCCTCGGTCAGCCGTCGTATCAGCGCGGTCGCCTCCGCCAGGGTCCGCTGCTCGTCGGCGGTCAGCCGGTCGGCGAGGGCCACCGCGAGCCAGTCGTTCTTGGCGGCCCGGACGTCCCGGAGCACCCGGTGGCCCTCGTCGGTGAGCGAGAAGACCACCTGGCGGCCGTCGGTGGGGTGCGGGCTGCGGGCGAGGATCCCGCGCTCCTCCAGCACGCCGACGATCATCCGCATCGACTGCGGGCGTACCAGCTCGGCGCGGGCCAGCCCCGCGATGGTGGCCGGTCCGTCGGCGTCGACCCGGGCGAGCACCGCGCGCTGGGTGGGGGTCAGTTCGCCCTGCGGTGAGGCCGCGCGCAGTCGGCGCATCAGCAGGGACACGGTCGCGCCGAGGTCGGCGGCTAGTCGTTCCTGGTCCTTGTCGGGCATGGTGCGAGCGTAGATTCATGACAGGAAGACTTGCAAGTTTATCTGTCATGTTGCGTGTCGTGGCCCCGTCCCGCGGTGCGCGCGGCCGACCGCCCCGACGCCCCCGGCGGTCCCCGCCCGCCGCGCCGCGCAGAGAGATGGTCTTGCCACGGTCGGTGACGACCCTTACGGTCGCCTCCACGCGAGCAGACGCGCGCACCGCAGGCTGACGCATCGACAAAGGAGCAGCTCATGGCCGATGTTGTGCGTGCCGCACTGGTCCAGGCGACCTGGACCGGCGACACCGAATCGATGATCGCGAAACACGAGGAGCACGCCAGGGCGGCGGCCGCGCAGGGTGCGAAGGTGATCGGCTTCCAGGAGGTCTTCAACGCCCCGTACTTCTGCCAGGTGCAGGAGCCGGAGCACTACCGCTGGGCCGAGCCGGTGCCGGACGGCCCGACCGTGCGCCGCATGCAGGACCTCGCCCGGGAGACCGGCATGGTCGTCGTCGTCCCGGTCTTCGAGGTCGAGCAGTCCGGCTTCTACTACAACACCGCGGCCGTCATCGACGCCGACGGCACCGTCCTCGGCAAGTACCGCAAGCACCACATCCCGCAGGTCAAGGGCTTCTGGGAGAAGTACTACTTCCGCCCGGGGAACGTCGGCTGGCCGGTCTTCGACACCGCCGTCGGCCGGATCGGCGTCTACATCTGCTACGACCGCCACTTTCCCGAGGGCTGGCGGCAACTGGGCCTCAACGGCGCCCAGCTCGTCTACAACCCGTCCGCCACCTCGCGCGGCCTGTCGGGCTACCTGTGGCGGCTGGAGCAGCCCGCGGCGGCCGTCGCCAACGAGTACTTCGTCGCCGCGATCAACCGGGTCGGCGTGGAGGAGTACGGAGACAACGAGTTCTACGGCTCCAGCTACTTCGTCGACCCGCGCGGTCAGTTCGTCGGCGAGCCCGCCAGCGACACCAAGGAGGAACTGGTCGTCCGCGACCTGGACTTCGATCTGATCGACCAGGTCCGCCAGCAGTGGGCCTTCTACCGCGACCGCCGCCCCGACGCCTACGAAGGGCTGGTGCGGCCGTGACCCGCGACCCCGGGAACCTGCACGCCCGGCACCGCGCGGTGATGCCCTCCTGGTTGAGCCTCTACTACGAACGACCCCTGGAGCTCACCCACGGCGAGGGACGGCACGTCTGGGACGCCGAGGGCAACCGCTACCTCGACTTCTTCGGCGGCATCCTCACCACCATGACCGCGCACGCTCTGCCCGAGGTGACCAAGGCGGTCGGCGAACAGGCCGGCCGGATCCTGCACACCTCCACGCTCTACCTCTCCCGCCCCATGGTGGAGCTGGCGGAGCGGATCGCCGCGCTCTCCGGCATCCCCGACGCCCGGGTCTTCTTCACCACCTCCGGCACCGAGGCCAACGACGCCGCCCTGCTGCTCGCCACCACCCATCGCCGCTCCAACCAGGTGCTGGCGATGCGCAACAGCTACCACGGCCGGTCGTTCTCCACCGTCGCCATCACCGGCAACCAGAGCTGGTCGCCCACCAGCCTCTCGCCCCTGCAGACCCTCTACGTGCACGGCGGGGTGCGTTCCCGTGGCCCGTACGCCGACCTCGGCGACGCGGAGTACGTCGCGGCCTGCGTCGCGGACCTGGAGGACATGCTCCAGCAGACCGCCGGCGGCGTCGCCGCGCTGATCGCCGAACCGGTGCAGGGCGTCGGCGGCTTCACCGCCCCGCCGGACGGGCTGTACGCGGCGTTCCGCGAGGTGCTGGCCCGCGAGGGGATCCTGTGGATCAGCGACGAGGTGCAGACCGGCTGGGGCCGCACCGGCGACCACTTCTGGGGCTGGCAGGCGCACGCCGAGAACGGCCCGCCCGACCTGCTCACCTTCGCCAAGGGCATCGGCAACGGCATGTCCCTCGGCGGGGTGGTGGCCCGCGCCGAGATCATGAACTGCCTGTCCGCCAACTCCATCTCGACCTTCGGCGGCAGCCCGATCACCATGGCCGCGGGCCTGGCCAACCTCAACTACCTGCTGGAGCACGACCTCCAGGGCAACGCCCGGCGGGTCGGCGGGCTGCTCATCGAGCGGCTGCGGGCGGTGGCAGCCGGGCTGGACGTGGTGCGGGAGATCCGCGGCCGGGGCCTGATGATCGGGATCGAGCTGGTCCGGCCGGGCACCGACGAGCGCTCGCCGGAGGCCGCCACGCTGGTGCTGGAGGCCGCCCGCGAGCGCGGTCTGCTGATCGGCAAGGGCGGCCAGGGCGGCGCCTCGCTCCGCATCGCGCCGCCGCTCACGCTCACCGTCGCCGAGGCGGAGCAGGGCGCGGAACTGCTCGCGGACGCCCTGCGGCAGGCCCAGCGGCAGCTCGCGGACGCGTCGTAGGGGCCGTCCCCGCGCCGGGCTGCCGTCCGCCGGGCCGCACCGGACCCCCGTCCGGTACGGCCCCGGCCCCCGGCCTTGCCGGCCCCGCCCCGAACCGCCGGCCGATGGCTCAGCCGGCGGGTGCCGCATCCCGGTAACTCCGGCCCACCGCCGGGCTGTTGAGCCAGGCGGTGGCCGCTCCCCGGACGCCGTCGGAGCGGTAGACGCCCCACTTGTCGGTGACCCAGTCGCCGCGCAGGGTCGCCGCGGGGTACTGCTCGGTGCCGCCGGGCAGCTGCTGGGCGGTGCCGTCGTGCCACAGCCGCACCCAGCCGCGGGCCGGGTCCTTCGAGACCTTGATGCCGACGACGAAGTCGTGCCAGGCGTGGAGGGTGAGCGGGGTGTGCCAGAGCCGCGTGGTCCTCAGTTCGGGGTCGCAGTACTCCAGGTCGACGGTGCCGTCACCGCGGGCGCGCAGCGACAGCGGCGGGGTGGCGGCGCCCGAGCCGTAGTCCTTGAGCTGCCACAGGACCACCCAGTCGCCCTTCTTCGTCGGCAGCGGGCCCCACATCGAGCGCCAGCCGATGTAGTAGACGTCGCCCTCCCGGGAGAAGCGCAGCGGGCCGGCGCCGGTGCGGTGGCCGCGGGTCTCCACCCGCACCCGGGTGGGGCCGTCGACCTTCTCGCCGGAGGTGTGCAGCTCGAAGGACTTCCCGTGCCGGCCGGCCGGGTCGTCGACCACCCGCACCGTGCCCGGCTTGGTCTCCGTGCCCTCGAAGTCGCCGGCGCCCCTGGCCGGGTCGGCGCGCCACAGCGTCGCCGCGTGCCGGCCGGCGGCCGAGGGCGCGTCACCGGTGCGGGCCGCGGCCGGAGCCTGGTGGGCGACCGCGGAGCAGGCGCCGGTCAGCGCGAGGCCGACGGCAAGGGCAACACCCTTGCGGAGGTGGGGGGTTAGAGGTCGCTTCATGGTCGGACTCCCGACGTGGGGAAGGGGACGGGAGTGAAAGTTAGGTTTGTTTCCAGATGTCGTCAAGGGGGTGCACGGGTGCCCCACGACCACCGCACCGGGGGCTCCCGGGCGCTGGGGTCAGTCCTGGGCCCGGGCGGCGGCCGCGCGCACCGCGTCGGCCACCTCGGTGAAGAAGCGGGAGTGCGCGCGCCGGCTGACCGGGGCCTCCGGGTTCCACGGCAGCAGTCGGACCCGGGCCTCGATCGCCCGCCAGTTCTCGTCCGTCCGCAGCGCCTCGACCTTCGCGGCGTTGACCCGTACGTCGATCAGGACGATGTCCGGGGCGAGCGACGCGGCCTCCGCCCAGCCGACCGTGGACCAGTTCGCCCCGGCGCCGGCCGCCGGCTCCGGCAGCTCCGCGCCGTGCTCGGCCAGCGCCCGCAGATCCGGCCAGGTGCCCGGACGGGCCAGGTGCACCCTGTCCGGCCCGGCGGGGGAGAGGGCCACCACCCGCGGGCGCACCGGACCGCCGGTCGCCTGCCGCAGCCCGTCCTCCGACGCGTCCAACTCCTTCGCCAGGGCGAGCGGTTCGCCGTGCCCCAGGGACCCGGCCAACGCCGCGAAGCGCTCCCGCACCTCGGCCAGGCTGCGGCCGGGGCCCACCGCGACGGTGGCGACCGGGACCTTCTCCTCCAACTCCTGCGCGGTCTTCGCCTCCAGGCCGTACACCTGCTCCCCGTCGTAGGTGACCGCCACCACCAGGTCCGGGCGGGCCGCCAGCAGAGCGTCCGGGTGCAGCGCGGTGCCCGAGCCGAGGTAGCGGATCTCGGCCAGCGGCAGCTCACCGGCCTTGGCCGGGTCGGCCGCCACCCCGTCGTGCTGGGAGCCGAACAGGCCGACCGGCCGGATGCCGTGGTCCCACAGCGTGGCCCCCGCCTGTATGTACGCCACGATCCGTTCCGGCCGTGCTCCGGCCACCACCAGGCGCCCGCGGTCGTCGGAGAACTCCCACGGTGTGCTCTGCTCCATGGCGCATCGCCTTTCTGACGTCATGAGTGCGCTTTTTGACGCCCTTGGTGCCGATTGTGAAGGTGTGATTCCTTGATGGCTTTCGAAGTTGTGGGTTCCGGAGTCTGTTACCTGCCCATCCGGCCGCCCCCGCACCCCTCCGGGCGCCGACCCCCGAAGCCTCGCGCGTCACCCGTTGAACCACCCGGCTGACCGCCGCCGCGACATCCGTCCGCCGGCCGATCTTCCGTCACGGTATTGCCACGGTGGGTGACATGCTTCTACGGTGTCTCCTTCCCGTCCGGAATCTACGGGTGTAGACCAGCTTGTGACGTAGCGTCAGGTAGGGAGCCGAGATGAGCCGTACGGTCGTCCGGGGCGGACTGGTCATCACCGCCGCCGAGGAGACGCACGCCGACGTCCTGATCGAGGACGGCAGGATCGCCGCCCTCGCCGCGCACGACAGCACGACCGCCGACGGTTGGACCGCCGGCGCCGACCGGGTCCTGGAGGCCACCGGCAAGTACGTCATCCCGGGCGGCGTCGACGCCCACACCCACCTGGACTTCCCGTTCGGCGGCACCTTCTCCTCCGACACCTTCGAAAGCGGCACCCGCGCCGCCGCCTGGGGCGGCACCACCACCCTCGTCGACTTCGCCGTCCAGACCCGCGGCCAGGCACTGCGCGCCGGGCTGGACCTGTGGCACGCCAAGGCCGACGCCCAGTGCGCGATCGACTACGCCTTCCACATGATCCTCTCCGACGTCAACGACCACACCCTCAAGGAGATGGACCTCCTGGTGTCCGAGGGCGTCACCTCCTTCAAGCTGTTCACCGCCTACCCCGGCGTCTTCCTCAGCGACGACGGCCAGATCCTCCGCGCCATGCAACGCGCCGCCGGCAACGGCGGACTGGTCCTGATGCACGCCGAGAACGGCCCCGCCATCGACGTCCTGATCCAACAGGCCCTCGCCGCGGGCCACACCGGCCCCCGTTACCACGGCGAGGTCCGCCACCCCCTCCTGGAGGCCGAGGCCACCCACCGCACCATCCAGCTCGCCCGGATCGCCGGCGCGCCCCTCTACGTCGTCCACGTCTCCGCCGAGCAGGCCGTCGACGAGATCGCCCAGGCCCGGCACGCCGGACTCAACGTCTTCGGCGAGACCTGCCCGCAGTACCTCTTCCTGTCCACCGACAACCTCGCCGAGCCGGACTTCGAAGGCGCCAAGTACGTCTGCTCCACCCCCCTGCGCCCCCGCGAGCACCACGCGGCGCTCTGGCGGGCGCTGCGCACCAACGACCTCCAGGTGGTCTCCACCGACCACTGCCCGTTCTGCTTCCGCGGCCAGAAGGAACTGGGCCGCGACGACTTCTCCAAGATCCCCAACGGGCTGCCGGGGGTGGAGAACCGGATGGACCTGCTGCACCAGAGCGTCGTCGAGGGCCGGATCGGCCGCCGCCGCTGGATCGAGATCGCCTGCGCCACGCCGGCCCGGATGTTCGGCCTCTACCCCAAGAAGGGCACCCTCGCCCCCGGTTCCGACGCCGACCTGGTCCTCTACGACCCCACCGCCGAGCAGACCCTCTCCGCGCGCACCCACCACATGAACGTCGACTACTCGGCCTACGAGGGCAAGCGGATCACCGGACAGGTCGTCACCGTCCTCTCCCGCGGCGAACCCGTCATCGACGCCCGGGAGTTCACCGGCCGCGCCGGACACGGCCAGTACATCCCGCGCGGCACCTGCCAGTACCTCATGTGAGCACCCGCGCCCACCCCTTCCGGCCCCGCGACCCACCGGGCCGGCCCGCACCCCCAAAGGAGCGCCGCAGTGGACTTCGGAGTCGTCCTCCAACTCGACCCGCCCGCCTCCGCAGTCGTGGGGCTGATGCGCCGCGCCGAGCGCAACGGCTTCCGCTACGGCTGGACCTTCGACTCGGCCGTGCTGTGGCAGGAGCCCTTCGTCGTCCACAGCCGCATCCTGGAGCACACCGAGCACCTGATCGTCGGCCCGATGGTCACCAACCCCTCCACCCGCACCCCCGAGGTCACCGCCTCCACCTTCGCCACCCTCAACGACATGTACGGCAACCGCACCGTCTGCGGCATCGGACGCGGCGACTCCGCGATGCGGGTGGCCGGCCGCCCGCCCAACACCCTGGCGCGGCTCGGCGAGGCGATCGGCCAGATCCGCGACCTGGCCGAGGGTCGGGAGACGGACATCGGCGGCCACCGCGTCCGGATCCCCTGGATCAAGAACGGCCGCCTGCCGGTGTGGATGGCCGCCTACGGGCCCAAGGCGCTGGCCATGGCGGGCCGGCTGGCGGACGGCTTCATCCTCCAGCTCGCCGACCCGTTCCTGACCGAATGGATGGTCAAGGCCGTCCGCCAGGCCGCCGTGGACGCCGGCCGCGACCCGGCCGACGTCACCATCTGCGTCGCCGCGCCCGCCTACGTCGGCGACGACCTCGACCACGCCCGTGAGCAGTGCCGCTGGTTCGGCGGCATGGTCGGCAACCACGTCGCCGACCTCGTCGCCCGCTACGGCGAACACTCCGGCCTCGTCCCCGACGAGCTCACCGACTACGTCAAGGCCCGCGAGGGCTACGACTACTCCCACCACGGCCGGGCCGGGAACCCCGACGCCGCCTTCGTCCCCGACGCCATCGTCGACCGCTTCTGCCTGCTCGGCCCCGCCGAGGCCCACCGCGAGAAGCTGCGCGCCCTGCGTGCCCTGGGCGTCGACCAGTTCGCGGTCTACGCCATGCACGACGCCACCGAGGCCACCATCGACGCCTACGGCGCGGACATCATCCCCGCCCTCGCCGACGACTGACCCCGCCGACCCCGCCCGGGGGCGGTCACGGAATGCGGGTGGTCCACTCCTCGCTGGCGAACTTCGTCCGCACGAGTTCCCGGGCGCGGGTCATCTCCTGCGCGGTGACCTCGCCGCGGGCCAGGCCGTAGCGCGAACGGAAGGAGTCGATCATCTTCTCGATGACCGCCTCACGGGGCAGGCCGGTCTGCCGGCGCAGCGGATCGACGCGCTTCTTGGCGCTCCTGGTGCCCTTGTCGGAGAGCTTCTCCTTGCCGATCCGCAGCACCTCCACCATCTTGTCGGCGTCGATGTCGTAGGACATGGTCACGTGGTGCAGCACCGCACCGGGCCCGCCGCCCGGACCGACCATGCGCTTCTGCGCGGCGCCGGCCACCTTCCCCATGTCGGTGGCGATGTCGTTCAGCGGCTGGTACCAGGCTTTGATGCCCAGGTCGCCGAGTGCGGCCAGGACCCAGTCGTCGAGATAGGCGTAGGAGTCCGCGAAGGACAGCCCGGAGACCAGCGCGTCGGGCACCGCGAGGGAATAGGTGATGGTGCTCTGCGGCTCCGCGAACATCGCCCCGCCGCCGGAGATCCGGCGCACCACCGTGACGCCGTGCCGCGCCGCACCCGCCGCGTCGACCTCGTTGCGCAGGGACTGGAAACTGCCGATGATGACGGCCGGCGCGTCCCATTCCCAGACCCGGAGGGTGGGCGGCCGGCGACCGGCGGCCACCTCCGCGGTGATGACCTCGTCGAGCGCCATGTGCAGCGCCGGGGACTGGGGCGCCTCGTGGATCAGCTGCCAGTCGTAGTCGCGCCAGTCGGTGGCCTGGGCCAGGGCGCGTCGCACCGCGACGCCCACGCTCTCACTGGTGAAGCCGAACAGCACCGCCGACTCGGGGAGCGCCGCGTCGATACGGTCCCTCAGCCCCGCCGTGTCGGTGTCGACCGGTGCGCCCTCCAACGCCGAATTGATCTCCAGGATGGCCTCGTCGGGCTCCAGGAAGAAGTCGCCGGCCACCCGGACGTTCCGCAGCCGGCCGTCCTCCACGTCCAGATCGACGACCACCAGCTTGCCACCGGGGACCTTGTATTCGCCGTGCACTCCACACTCTCCGCCTCGTCGGGCGCCGCGACCCGATCCGGCGCCGCACTCTCCTGGACACCGTAACGCCACGGCGGTCGAACGGCTCGAAAGGCCATCGGCTCCCGCGCAGCCGGCGGATTCCGAGGAGCGCCCCGCGGGCCGTCCGTCACGCCCCCGGGGACGCCGGCGTCGCCGCCCAGCTCGCCAGCAGCCGCAACCGCTCCTCCGTCTGCGAGCCCGGCTCCGGCGTGTAGACCACCAGCATCTGGTCCGGCTCGCCCGGCACCGTCAACGTCTCGTAGGGCAGCGAGAGTTCGCCGACCACCGGGTGCAGCATCCGCTTCGTCCCGTACGACTTCTCCTTCACCAGGTGGTCCGCCCACAGTCGCCGGAAGTCCTCGCTGCCCAGCGACAACTCGCCCACCAGCGTGGCCAGTTGCTCGTCGTGCGGATGGTTGCCCGCGTCCAGGCGCAGATGGGCGACGGTCTCCGCGGCCACCGCCGGCCAGTCCGGATACACCTCGCGCGCCCGTGGATCGAGGAACACCTGACGCGGCATGTTGCGGTCCTTGGGCGCCAGCCGCGAGAAGCCGCCGACGGCGTCGGCCAGGGCGTTCCAGGCGAGCACGTCCATCCGGCGACCGAGGACGAACGCCGGTGCCCGGTCGACGAGCTCCAGCAGCAGCCGCAGGCCGGGACGGACCTGCTGGGGCGCGGGGCGCGGCGCACGGCGCGCGGTGGCCGGACGGCGGCGCGCGGGCCTGGCCACCGTGCGCAGATACTCCCGCTCGGTGTCGTCGAGCCGCAGCACCCGCCCGACGGCGTCGAGCACGGCGTCCGACACCGAGGGGCCGCGGCCCTGTTCGAGACGGATGTAGTAGTCGACGCTGACGCCCGCGAGCTGCGCGACCTCCTCGCGACGCAGCCCCGGCACCCGCCGCCTGCCGTGCCCCGGCAGCCCGACCTCCTCGGGCCGGATGCGGGCGCGCCGCGAGCGCAGGAAGTCGCCGAGTTCCCGGCCGATGGATGTGTCCATGCCGCGATCCTAGGTCGTGGTCCGCGTTCTTTCCTGGTACTGCCGGACCCAGGAAAACGGCAACCCTGGGTAGCCGCGGCGCCCGGTTGCAAGGTGGTGGACGTCGCCGGGAGACGCCCGGCGGCGACCACCACGAACCCGGGAGTTCCCATGTCGTACGCCACCCTCGCCGGCCGCACCGCCGTCGTCACCGGAGCCGCCAGCGGCATGGGCGAGGCCACCGCCCGGCTGCTCGCCTCGCACGGCGTGCGGGTGGCGCTGCTGGCCCGCCGCACCGACCGGCTGGCCGAGCTCGCCGCCAAGATCGAGGCGGACGGCGGCCAGGCGCTCGTGGTCACCGCCGACGTCACCGACGCGGCCTCCGTGGACGCCGCCGTCGAGACGGTGCACGCCGCCTACGGGGATGCCGACCTGGTGGTCAACGCGGCCGGCGTGATGCTGCCGAACCCCGTCACCGAGGGCCGCATCGACGAGTGGCAGCGCATGCTGGACACCAATGTGGCCGGCGCCCTGCGCGTCATCCGCGCCTTCACCCCGGACCTGATCGCGGCGGCCGCGGCCGGCCGGACCGCAGACCTGGTCAACATCTCCTCCATCGGCGCGCACGTCCCGTTCCCCCACTACGCCGTCTACGGCGCGACGAAGGCCGCCCTCACCTACCTCTCGCAGTCCCTCCGCACGGAACTGGGCCCGCGCGACGTCCGCGTCACCAACATCGAACCGGGCCTGACCGACACCGAACTGGGCGGCCACATCGACAACGCGGAACTGTCCGGCCAACTGGACGGCATGTTCGACGCGCTGATCGGCCTGTCCGCCGACGACATCGCGGACCTGATCGCCTTCGCCACCAGCCGCGCCCGCCACGTCAACCTGCGCCAGGCGGTCGTGCTCCCGACGCGCCAGGCATGACGCGGTGAGTCCGACGCAGCGGGACCGGCCGACGGCGCACCGCGGGAGCCACGCCGGTGGACCCGGCCCGCCCGTCGGACGGCACCGGAGGAAGGGAGGAAGAGGTGCATTGTCGGCCCCCCGCGGGGAGGGTACGGGTGATCGCAACGCCACGACCGCCACCACGGCCCGCGCGCAGCCGGCACACCCCGTGCCGCCCCGCGACGGCCGACGACGAGGAGGAGCCCCCGTGTTCACCACCCGCCCCACCCTCCAAGGCACCTTCGGCATGGCCGCCACCACCCACTGGCTGGCGTCCCAGTCCGCGATGGCCGTCCTGGAGGACGGCGGCAACGCCTTCGACGCCGCCGTCGCCGCCGGCTTCGTGCTGCACGTCGTCGAACCACACCTGAACGGGCCGGCGGGCGAGGTGCCCATCATCCTGGCCCCGGCCGACGGACCGGTGCGGGTGCTGTGCGGACAGGGACCCGCCCCCGCCGGGGCGACCGTGGCCCACTACACCTCCCTCGGCCTGGACCTGGTCCCCGGCACCGGACCGCTCGCCGCCGCCGTCCCCGGCGCCTTCGACGCCTGGCTGCTGCTGCTGCGCGACCACGGCACCAAATCCCTGGCCGACGTGCTCCGTCACGCCATCGGCTACGCCGAGCACGGCCACCCCGCCGTCGAACGCATCGGGCAGACGGTGGAGACCGTCCGCGCGCTCTTCGAAACCGAGTGGACCTCCTCGGCCGAGCTCTACCTCCGCGGCGGGCGCGCCGTCCGCCCCGGCGAACTCCTCACCAACCGCCCGCTCGCCGCCACCTGGCGCCGCCTGCTCACCGAGGCCGAGGCCGCCTCCGCCGACCGCGCCGCACAGATCGACGCCGCCCGCCGCATCTGGCGCGAGGGCTTCATCGGCGAGGCGCTCGCCGACTTCGCCGCCCGACCCGCCATGGACACCTCCGGCGAACGCCACGCCGGCACCCTCACCGGCGACGACCTGGCCGCCCACACCGCCACCTACGAGGACCCGGTCACCCACGACTGGCAGGGCTGGACCGTCGCCAAGGCCGGCGGCTGGACCCAGGGCCCCGCCTTCCTCCAACAACTCGCCCTGCTGCCCGAGGAGTTGCCCGCTCTGGGCAGCCCCGACTACGTCCACCTCCTCATCGAGGGCAGCAAACTCGCGATGGCCGACCGCGAGGCGTGGTACGGCGACGCCGCCGACGTCCCGCTCACCACCCTGCTCGGCGACGACTACAACACCGCCCGCCGGGCCCTCATCGGCGACCGCGCCTCCTACGCGCTGCGTCCCGGCAGCCCCGACGGCCGCACCCCGCGACTGAGCAAGCACGCCCTGGCCGTGGCCACCGGCAGCGGCGGCTTCGACCCGTTGGGCATCTCGGCGAGCGGCGCGGGCGAGCCGACCGTGGCCCGCGGCACCGGCCCCCGCACCCCCGGCGCACCGCGCACCGCCGACCCGGGCATCGACCCCGACGGCACCACCCGCGGCGACACCTGCCACATCGACGTCGTCGACCGCTGGGGCAACCTGGTCTCCGCCACCCCCTCCGGCGGCTGGCTCCAGTCCAACCCGGTGATCCCCGGCCTCGGCTTCCCGCTCGGCACCCGACTCCAGATGACCTGGCTGGAGGAGGGCCTGCCCAACTCCCTCACCCCCGGACGCCGCCCCCGCACCACCCTCACCCCCTCCCTCGCCCTGCGCGACGGCGTCCCCGTCATGGCGTTCGGCACCCCCGGCGGCGACCAGCAGGACCAGTGGCAGCTGCACTTCTTCCTGGCGGTGGCGCAGCGCCCCCAGGTCCGCGGCGGGCTCGACCTCCAGGGCGCCATCGACGCCCCGAACTGGCACAACGACTCCTTCCCCGGCTCCTTCTTCCCGCGCGGGATGCGGCCCGGCAGCGTCACGGTGGAATCCCGGATCGGCGACGCGGTCATCGACGGGCTGCGCCGGCGCGGCCACGACGTCACGGTGGGCGCCGCCTGGTCGGAGGGGCGCCTGTGCGCGGTGGCCCGCGACCCCCGCACCGGGGTGCTGTCGGCCGCGGCCAACCCGCGCGGCATGCAGGGGTACGCGGTCGGCCGCTGACCGTGCGCAGATCGGCGTGCCGACCGATGTGCTGTTCGGCGTGCTGATCGGCGTGCTGATCAGGGCACTGACCTGGGACGATGCCTGTGGACGGGGCAGCGGCCGGCGCTCCTCGCGGCGGCCGGCCGCACCCGCCCGTGGCCCGCACGGCACCCGGATTTCACCTGGAGTCCGGCTGGTGTGTCAGTGGCTCGTGGTTCGATGGACACATGATCGAAGCACTGGACATGCGCAACCCGGGAGACACCACGGAACTCACCGACGCCGTCACCCTCACCCCGCCCACCGTCGCGGCCGCCGCCCCGGACCTCTCCGGGCTGGACCTCGCCGCCGTCGAGGCCGCCGTCCGGCAGGCCGCGGCCGACGAGATCATGCCCCGCTTCCGGCAGCTCGCCGCCGAGGACATCGTCCAGAAGAACGGCCCGCACGACCTCGTCACCATCGCCGACCGCAGCGCCGAGGAACACCTCACCGCGGCCCTCACCGCGCTGCTCCCCGGTTCGCGCGTGGTCGGCGAGGAAGCCGTCCACGCCGACCCCACCGTCCTCGACGCACTCCACGGCGACACCCTCGTCTGGATCGTCGACCCGGTCGACGGCACCCGCCAGTTCGTCCACGGCGACCCCGGCTTCGCGACCCTGGTCGCCCTCGCCCACCGCGGCGAGGTGCTCGCCTCCTGGACGTACGCCCCCGCCCTCGACCAGATGGCCGTCGCCCGCCGCGGCGCCGGCGCCCGGCTCAACGGCCGGCGGCTCACCGCCGGCCACCCCGCCCCCGGCGCCGACCTCGAAGTCGCCACCTCCCACCCCGACTTCACCACCGACGACCAAAAGCGCGTGCTGGCCGCCCTGCAGACCCCCGGCATCGCCCCCCGCCCCTGCGGCTCCGCGGGCCTGGAATACCTCCACATAGCCCTCGGCCGGCTCGACGCCACCGCCTTCAGCTGGGAGAACTGCTGGGACCACGCCGCCGGACTCCTCCTCGTCCACGAAGCGGGCGGCGCCAGCGGCACGGTCGCCGGAGCGCCCTTCCGCATCCAGGGCGGCAACGCGCTCCCCTTCACCGCGGCCCGGGACGCCGAAACGGCGCGGCGTATCCTCGGATTGCTGGCTGACGCCAACTGACCCTCACCGACGAGGGTCGGACACGAGGGGAGTGGCGCAGGTGCCGACGATGCTCGATGCCGTCGTGATCGGATCCGGACCCAACGGCCTGACGGCGGCGGTCGAACTCGCCCGCCGCGGCATGTCCGTGGAGGTCTTCGAAGCCCGCGACACCATCGGCGGCGGAGCCCGCACCGAGGAACTCACCCTCCCCGGCTTCCGCCACGACCCCTGCTCCGCGGTGCACCCGCTCGCCATCGGCTCGCCCGCCTTCCGCGCCATGCCCCTCGAACGGCACGGGCTGGAATGGCTCCACCCCGACCTCCCCATGGCGCATCCCTTCCCCGACGGCACCGCCGCCGTCCTGGCGCACTCCGTCGGCGAGACCGCCATGTCGTTCGGACCGCACGACGCCGGCACCTATCGCCGGCTCATCGCCCCGTTCACCGGCAAGTGGGACACCATGGCCCACGACTTCCTGCGCACCCAGTGGCTCGGCCTGCCGCAGGACCCGGTCACCTACGCGCGGTTCGGCCTGGTCGCCATGCAGCCGGTGACCCTGCTGAACCGCCGCTTCCAGGACGAGAAGGCCCGCGGCCTGCTGGCCGGCCTCGCCGCCCACGCCATCGCCCCGCTCCGCGGCCTCGGCACCAGCGGCCTGGCCCTGATGTTCGCGCTCGCCGCGCACGCCAACGGCTGGCCGGTGCCCCGCGGCGGCTCCCAGGCCATCTCCGACGCCCTCGCCGGACTGCTCCGTGCCCACGGCGGCACGGTGCACACCGACTTCGAGGTCAAGCGCCTGGACGACCTCCCGCCCGCCCGCGCCTACGTCTTCGACACCTCCCCGACCGCCCTCGCCCGCATCGCCGGCCTCGGCAACGCCTACCGGGACGTCGTCTACGGCCCCAGCGTCTTCAAGGTCGACTACGCGCTCTCCGGCCCCGTCCCCTGGACCGCCGAGGAAGCCCACCGCGCCGGCACCGTCCACATCGGACCCACCCAGGGCGAGATCTCCGCCGCCCTGGACGCCGCCGTCGACGGCCGCGACCCCTCCGTCCCCTTCCTCATCACCGCCCAGCCCAGCCTCATCGACCCCACCCGTGCCCCCGAGGGCAAACACACCTTCTGGGCCTACGGCCACGTCCCCAACGGCTGGGAGGGCGACGCCACCGACGTCATCGAGCGCCAGATCGAGCGCTTCGCCCCCGGCTTCCGCGACCTGATCCTCGCCCGCGCCGTCGCCGGCCCCCCGCAGCTCGCCGCCCGCAACGCCAACTACGTCGGCGGCGACACCGCCACCGGCTCCGCCGCCGGCCTCCGCCTCCTCATCCGCCCCAAGCTCACCCGTGTCCCCTACGAGACCGCCCACCCCGCCGTCTTCCTCTGCTCCCAGGCCACCCCGCCCGGCCCCGGCGTCCACGGCATGTCCGGCCACCACGCCGCCCGAGCCGTCTGGCGCCGCCTCCGCGCCGGCGGACGCTGAGGGCCCTCCCCAGGGCATGCCGGACGGCAGACGGCACTCCGCGGCCACCCCCTCGGGCCTGTCCGACGGGTCAGGCGCGGCCCCGGCCCGGACCCATCGGACGCGCCCTAGGCTCATCCCCATGAGCACCCTCCTCACCCTCACCCAGGGCGACATCACCGAACAGGCCGTCGACGCCGTGGTCAACGCCGCCAACTCCTCGCTCCTGGGCGGCGGGGGAGTGGACGGTGCGATCCACCGCCGCGGCGGCCCCGACATCCTCGCCGCGTGCCGCGCCCTCCGCGCCGGCCACTACGGCCGCGGCCTGCCCACCGGCCAGGCCGTCGCCACCACCGCCGGCCGCCTCTCCGCCCGCTGGGTGATCCACACCGTCGGCCCCGTCCACTCCACCTCCGAGGACCGCGGCGAACTCCTGGCCTCCTGCTACCGCGAATCCCTACGGATCGCCGAGGAACTCGGCGCCCGCACCCTCGCCTTCCCCGCCATCTCCACCGGCGTCTACCGCTGGCCGATCGACGACGCCGCCCGCACCGCCGTGGCCACCGTCCGCGCCGCGCTCGCCGCCGCCCCCGACGCCTTCGACGAGATCCGCTTCGTGGTCTTCGACGACCGCGCCCGCACCGCCTACGAGGCCGCCCTCGCCGAGGAGTGAACGCGCCGCCGCGAGGTCGCGGACGTCCGGGCTGATGAGCCGAGGTTGATGTCGGATTTCCGCCAGCCCGACCCGGTCGGCTGAGGAATCCTGGAGGACATGCACACCGACACCGAGCGCTGTCTGCGCGCCGTGCAATCCAAGGACGCCCGCTTCGACGGATGGTTCTACATCGCCGTCGTCACCACCGGCATCTACTGCCGACCCAGCTGCCCGGTAGTGCCCCCCAAGCCTCAGAACATGCGCTTCTACCCCAGCGCCGCAGCCGCCCAGCAGGCCGGATTCCGGGCCTGCAAACGCTGCCGCCCGGACGCCAGCCCCGGCTCCCCGCAGTGGGACGAACGCGCCGACCTCGTCGCCCGCGCCATGCGGCTGATCGCCGACGGCATCGTCGACCGCGACGGCGTCCCCGGCCTCGCCGCCCGCCTCGGCTACAGCCCCCGCCAGATCGAACGCCAACTGCGCGCCGAGCTCGGCGCCGGCCCCCTCGCCCTGGCCCGCGCCCAGCGCGCCCAGACCGCCCGGCTCCTGATCGAGACCACCGCGCTCCCCATGGCCGAGATCGCCTTCGCCGCCGGCTTCGCCAGCATCCGCTCCTTCAACGAGACCGTCCGCGAGGTCTTCGCCCTCTCCCCGACCGAACTCCGCGGACGCGCCCGCCCCGGCCCCCGCCCCACCACCCCCGGCACCCTCACCCTGCGGCTCCCCTTCCGGCAGCCGCTCAACCCCGACAACCTCTTCGGCCACCTCGCCGCCACCGCCGTCCCCGGCGTCGAGGAATGGCGCGACGGCGCCTACCGCCGCACCCTCGACCTCCCCTACGGCCACGGCATCGTCGCCCTCGCACCCCGCCCCGACCACATCGACTGCCGGCTCTCCCTCACCGACCTCCGCGACCTGGCCGGCGCCATCGCCCGTTGCCGCCGGATGCTCGACCTCGACGCCGACCCGGAGGCCGTCGACGGCCTTCTGCGCACCGACCCGCAGCTCGCCCCGCTCGTCGACAAGGCCCCCGGCCGACGGGTGCCGCGCACCACCGACGCCGACGAGTTCGCGGTCCGCGCCGTCCTAGGCCAGCAGGTCTCCACCGCCGCCGCCCGCACCCACGCCGGCCGCCTGGTCCGCGCCCACGGCGAACCGATCGACGACCCCGGCGGCGGCCTCACCCACCTCTTCCCCACCCCCACCGCGCTCGCCGCACTCGACCCGGAAACCCTCGCCATGCCCCGCACCCGCCGCGCCACCCTCACCGGCGTCGTCGCGGCGCTCGCCTCCGGCACCCTCCAACTCGACGTCGGCAGCGACCGGGACGAGGCCCGCGCCCGCCTCGCCGCGCTCCCCGGCATCGGCCCCTGGACCGTCGAATGCATCGCCATGCGCGCCCTCGGCGACCCCGACGCCTTCACCCCCACCGACCTCGGGCTGCGCCGCGCCGCCGCCGGCCTCGGCCTGCCCGCCACCCCCGCGGCCCTGACCCGGCACTCCGCCCGCTGGCGCCCCTGGCGCGCCTACGCCGTCCAGTACCTCTGGGCGACCGACGACCACCCCATCAACCACCTCCCGACGAATTGAGCCCCACGATGCCCACCCCCACCACGGCGACCCCGGCCACCACGGCCCCCACCGAGTCGGTCACCCACACCGTCCTCGACGACACCCCCGTCGGCCCGCTCACCCTCGTCGCCCACGGCGACGCGCTCAGCGGCCTCTACATGACCGACCAGCGCCACCGCCCACCACAGGAGACCTTCGGCACCCCCGCCGACCCCGACGAACCGCCCTTCGCCGCAACCATCGCCCAGCTCCGCGCCTACTTCCGGGGCGAACTGACCACCTTCGACCTGCCGCTCGCCCTGCACGGCACCCCGTTCCAACGCCGCGTCTGGGCCGCCCTGTGCACCATCCCGTACGGCGAGACGCTCTCCTACGGGCAACTCGCCGAACGACTCGGCAACCCGACCGCCTCCCGCGCCGTCGGACTGGCCAACGGCCGCAACCCGATCGGCATCATCGTCCCCTGCCACCGCGTCGTCGGCGCCAACGGCAGCCTCACCGGCTACGGCGGCGGCCTCGACCGCAAGCGCCGCCTCCTCGACTTCGAACGCACCACCGACGGCCTCTTCCCACCGGAGGCATGGGCCTGAGGCCGCCCAAGGACGCGGCGAGCGCCACCGCCCCGGCGCCCGCCGACCCGTCAGGCGCCGCCCGACGGCGAGAGCCCGCCCAGCAGCGCCCGCACCGTCTCCGCCACGAACTCCTCCTCGCCCGCCGGCCGCAGCGCACCCGCCGGCGCCTCCCCGTCGAAGAACAGGTCGAGGAACGCCCGGTGGAAGCAGGCCCCGATCAGCAGATTGGCCGCCGCGTCCGGATCGGCCCCGGCCGCGATCCGCCCCGACTCCTGCTCCGCCGCCAGATACGTCGCCAGCTGCCGGCTCGCGTTGTGCGGCCCGAGGCCACCCAGCGCGTCCAGCTTGCGCCGATGCGTGGCCAGCAGCTCCGGACTGGCGAACAGCGACGCCGCGATCGGGAACGACCGCCGGTAGAACCGCAGGGCCGAGCGCACCACCTCCTCCAGGTGCCCGGCCGGGCCGCGCTCGTCACCCGCCCGATCCGGCAGCTCCGCCAGCGCGTCCGCGAACTGCGGCACCCGCTCGTGCAGCACCTGCACGAAGATCTCTTCCTTGCTCCGGAAGTGCTTGTACAGGGCGGCCTCGGAGCATCCCGCCTCCTTGGCGATCTGCTTGGTCGTCGTATGCGTCAGCCCCACGCTGGTCATGAGCGCGGCGGCGGCGTCGAGGATGCGGGAGCGCGTCAAGGCGCCTCCGGACAGCGGGGCGGCGGCTTCGTGGCTCATGGGACGACCCTACATTGACAGGTAAGTGAGCACTCACCCACACTGGTGGGTAAGTGCTCACTCACCTCTGTTCGTCGCGGTGTCCCGCTGTGTCCCGCCGGGTTCCGCCGCGCGGGGGTGGCCAGGAAGGATCACCGGAGGAGCCATGAACATCACCGTCGTCGGAGCCTCGGGAGGCATCGGCCGGCACCTCGTCGGCCAGGCACTCGCCGACGGGCACGACGTGACCGCCGCACTGCGCAGCCCCGAGAAACTGACCGAGCGTCACCCGCGCCTGACGGTCGTCCGCGTCGACGCGCTCGACCCCGCCTCCCTCAAACCCGCCATCGAGGGCGCCGACGCGGTCCTCTCCGGTATCGGCCAGTTGGGCCGCCACGACCCGCTGCGCCCCGCCTCCACCTCGGCCCGCGCGGTGACGGAGGCCATGGCGGCGACCGGCGTGCGCCGCCTCCTCGTGGTCAGCGCCGGCCCGCTCAACCGCACCGGCGCCGGCCAGCCGTTCCTCACCCACCGGGTCTTCGGCCCCCTGCTCTGGGCCATCCTCCGGGAGCTCTACACCGACCTGGAACGCATGGAGGCCGTCCTGCGGGCGACCGACCTCGACTGGACTTCCGTACGCCCGCCCCGCCTGCTCGACAAGCCGGGTACCGGCCGCTACCGCCACGCCGTCGAAGCCGGCCCGTCCGGCAGCTCCATTCCCCGCGCCGACGTCGCCCGCGCCATGCTCGACCTCATCCCGGACCCCAGCACGTACGCCCACGCGGTCGGCGTCAGCGGCTAGGTCGTGCCCGCAAAGTCTCATCGTCCGCCCGGCATGCGGGACTTCGCGGACACGACCCAGGCCCTGTCTGCAGGGACGGTGGCGAGCCGGGCCGCCGCCCCTTCAGCGCCGTGTGGGACGCGGTGACCCGGCCGAGTCCGAACGGGCCTGACGGGAGCCGCACGTGCCGCAGAACACCGGTCGGGGCGGACGGGAGAAGGACCGCCGACAGGTCGTCAAAGAGTCGGGAGGCAAACCGGAGGGAGGACTTCCCCCGGTCGTAGAGCACGCGGGTGCGCTCGTCGGCGCCGGGGTGGTCGCCGTCCACCCCCACCACGACCGTGGCGTCGGGCGTGACCACGGCGAACATCCGGCGCCGGAAGGACTGGTCGTGGACGGTCGGCGGGCGGACCGTGTAGCCCATCTCCGTGCCGGAGTGCCCCGCGATCGTCAACCGGTTCTCGTACTCGCTGCCGTAGTACTCGCCGTAGTTGGGCATGCCCTGGCCGTCGTGGTCGAGCACCCCGCGGTCAGCCACCGTCCGCCGACCCGTCGGACACGACCTGGTCATGGCGTGCCTAGGCAGAGCCGAGCACTGCCCGCCCCGGCGTGAGTAGCCGAAAGTTGAATCCGCCGGAACGGTTCCGGCCTTCCGATTCACAGGAGCGCATCACTCATGACTGTCACGCTTGGCCGTACCGGCATGGAGATCACCCGGTTGGGCTTCGGTTCGTGGGCCGTGTCCGGCTCGGGCTGGACCTTCAGCTGGGGTGCCACGGACGACGCCGAGTCCGTCGCCGCGATCCGCCACGCGCTGGCCGCGGGCGTCAACTGGATCGACACCGCCGCGGTGTACGGCCTGGGCCACTCGGAGGAACTGGTCGGCAAGGCCATCGCCGGCCTGCCGCAGGCCGACCGCCCGTACATCTTCACCAAGGTCGGCCTGGTCTGGGACCCGGAGAATCCGTCGGCCGCGCCTCGGCGGATCATGAAGCCGGCCAGCGTCCGCCGCGAGGTCGAAGACTCCCTGCGACGGCTGGGCGTCGACCACATCGACCTCTACCAGGTGCACTATCCCGACACCGGCGAATCGCTGGAGTACGCCGGTGGCGGCTTCGGCGCCGTATCGCCCAACGCCACCCCGCTGGAGGAGTACTGGCAGGTCATGGCCGACCTGAAGGCCGAAGGCAAGGTCCGGGCCATCGGGTTGTCCAATCACACGCCGGATCTGCTCGACGCGGCCGAGCAGATCGCCCATGTCGACGTCATCCAGCCGCCGTTCTCGGCGATCAACCGGTCGGCCGCCGCTGAGATCGCCTGGGCACACGCCCACGAGACCGGCGTGATCGTCTACTCGCCGCTGCAGTCCGGCCTGCTCACCGGGGCCTTCTCCGCCGAGCGTGTGGCCGGCCTGCCCGCCGAGGACTGGCGGACCGCCCACCACGACTTCACGACGGGCCTGACCGCCAACCTCCAACTCGCCGAGGCGCTGCGGCCGATCGCCGAACGCCATGGGCGCAGCGTGGCCGAGGTCGCCATCGCCTGGGCGCTCGCCTGGCCCGGCATCACCGGGGCGATCGTGGGCGCGCGCAAGTCCGCCCAGGTGGACGGCTGGATCGGCGCGGGCTCGCTGGAGCTGACCCCGGCCGACATCGAGGAGATCGCCACCGCGATCACGGTCTCCGGCGCGGGCATCGGCCCGGCCCGCCACGGATGAAAGAGGCCGGCCCATGGCGACGGGCCAAGGGGGCAGCGAGCACGCGTCACACCTCCCTCCCCAGCGCCACCCCTCCCCCCAACGTCACCTCTCCCCGGTGACCACCCCCCGTACCTCCGCCACCAGGTGTTCCGCCCGGGTGAGGGAGTCGCGCAACTGGGCCCGGGTGCAGCCGAGTTCGCCGAGCAGGGCGGCGGCGCGGGCGGCGAAGTCCGGTGGGGTGTGGGGGAGGGTGGCAGCCGTCGCCAGGGCGCCCTTCTCATTCAGGCACCAGACGCCGTGGTGGGCGTGCAGGGCCTGGACGAGGGCGCCTATGGCCCGGGAAAGACACAGGGAGGCATGCAGGACGTCCGTGGCCGCGGACGACTTGGCCGCCAACCCCACGGAGAAGCCCGCGTCCCAGACGGCGGCAGCGGTCAGTGCCTCGCGCAGCGGCTCGGGATACGTCCCGGTCGCCTCCTTGAGGCGGCTCAACTCCCCGGAGCCGTCCGCCAGGATCTGACCGAGGGCCACTTCGCCCGGATAGGCGGGGGACCAGAAGCCCAGGGGATGGCCGGCCTGTATGCCGGTCTCGAAGCGGCCGGCGCGGCAGTCCTCCCACACCCGCCGCACCCGGTCGATGTCCCGGAAGATCCAGTCCACATGGCTGCCGTCGGGCAGGACCAGCCATGCCCCGCCGTTCACCCAGGGGCCCCAGGCGCCCGGCGGGTGTATCTCGACCGGGCCGCCGGTCACGTCCGCCGCCAGCGCCGCCAGTGCGGGCAGGTCCGGTGTTCCTCGGTAGTAGACGCCCAGGTCCCAGTCGGAATCCGGGCGGTTGGTTCCTCGTGCGCGGCTGCCCCCGAGCATGACCCCGACGACTCCCGGCACCCGCGCGATGCGTGCCGCGATCTCTTCCATGGGAACGAGGCTAGGGGGCGGGCGGGGCCAAGGAATCAACCCACGGTTCTCACACTGAGGGTTGAGGTCGAGAAACCGTGCCGCGGTGTGCGGTGTGCGGTCTGCGGCGTGCGCTGTGTGGAGCGTGCGCTGTGTGGAGCGTGGAGTGCGACGGGAGCGAGCCGGTTTCCGGGGAGGGGCGGTGGCGGGAATCGGAGGCGGGTCGGCCCTGCTCGTCCGCTCCCTCCTCCTCTCCCCTCTCCCCGCCCGGCGCCGCCCGGTCAGGCCGGTGGCAGGCCGTCCTCCAGTTCCACCGGGCCGTGGCCGGCTTCCAGGACGTCCAGGGCGGCGCGAACCCGCAGCCGCAGGCCCTTGGCCAGCAGCGTTTCGGCCTCGTCCCAGTGGGCCAGGCGCCAGGACAGGAGTTCCTCCTCCTGCACGCGGATCGCCGCGAACTGGGCCGCGTCCAGCACTCCGCCGTCGAAGAGGTAGGACACCAGCGGGGGGCGCGCCTCGCCGCGCACCCAGTCGACGGTGAGCAGTCGGCCCGGTGCCAGGTCGAGGCCGATCTCCTCCAGGGTCTCCCGGCGGGCGGCCTGGCGGGGGGATTCGCCGATGTCGGATTCGACGGTGCCGCCGGGCAGGACCCAGGTGTCGCGGTAGTTGGGTTCCACGAGCAGCAGGCGGCCTTCCGCATCGCGGAAGATGACTCCGGCGCCCGCCAGCACACGGGGCAGGCCGGCGATGTAGGTGGCGTAGTCGTCGTCCATGGTCGTCACGGCGCGAGCCTAGGGCGTGGCCGGCAGGAGGGAGAAGCACCTTCAGGGGGCGGACTGGCGCAGACGGGTGCGGACCGGTGCGGGCGGGGGGATCCTCTGCCGCTCTGTTCGGCGGGGGCATCGGGCGGATAAGGTCTCAGCGGCGCGACTGCCAGTTCGAAAGCAAGGGGAAACACGGTGGCGGACGCAGCAAGGACAAACACAGCACATGTGCTGATCGCCGCGGACAAGTTCAAGGGCTCGCTCACGGCCGTCGAGGTCGCCGAGCACGTCACGGCCGGTCTGCGGCGCGTGGTCCCCGGCCTGGACGTGGCGGCGGTGCCGGTCGCGGACGGCGGCGACGGGACGACGGCGGCGGCCCTCGCGGCCGGTTTCACCCGGCACGAGGCGCGGGTCACCGGGCCCACCGGCGAGCCCGTGACGGCCACCTTCGCGCTGCGCGAGGACGGCACCGCGGTGGTGGAGATGGCCGAGGCATCCGGCCTCCAGCACCTCCCGAAGGGCGTTTTCGCGCCGCTCACCGCCACCACGTACGGCACCGGTGAGCTGCTGCTCGCGGCGCTGGACGCGGGGGCGACCTCGATCGTCTTCGGCGTCGGCGGCAGCGCCACGACGGACGGCGGCGCGGGCATGCTGGCGGCGCTGGGCGCGCGGTTCCTGGACGCCGACGGGGCGCCGGTGGGGCCGGGCGGCGGCGGGCTGCGGGAGCTGGCCACGGCCGATCTGTCGGGGCTCGACCCGCGGCTGGCCGGTACGGACATCGTGCTCGCCAGTGACGTCGACAATCCGCTGACCGGCCCCAAGGGCGCGCCGGCGGTCTACGGGCCGCAGAAGGGCGCGAGCCCGGAGGACGTGGCCGTCCTGGATGCCGCGCTGGCGCACTTCGCCGAGGTGCTGGAGCGCGCCGCCGGCCCGAAGGCGGCCGAGCACGCGCTGGCCCCCGGGGCCGGGGCCGCGGGCGGTATCGGTTACGGCGCGCTGGTCGGGCTGGACGCCGCGTTCCGGCCGGGCATCGACGTGATGCTGGACGTGCTGGGGTTCGCGCCGGCGCTGGCCCGGGCCACGTTCGTGATCACCGGTGAGGGGTCGCTGGACGAGCAGACCCTGCACGGCAAGGCGCCGGCCGGGGTCGCGGCGGCGGCACGGGCGGCGGGCATCGAGGTGGTCGCGGTCTGCGGACGGCTGCAGCTGCCGCAGGAGGCGCTGGCCGCGGCCGGTATCCGGCGGGCGTATGCGCTGACGGACCTGGAGTCCGACCCGGCCCGCTGCATGGCCGAGGCGGGCCCGCTGCTGGAGCGGGCGGCGGAGAGCCTGGCGCGGGACTTCCTGGTCTGACGACGCCGCGGCGGGATGCCGCGGGCCGCCCGCGAAGAGGCCCGCTGCACACCACGGCTCCCGCTGCACACGACGGCTCCTGCTGCACACGACGGTTCCGCCGCACACCACGGCTCCCGTCACATGCACGGCTCCCGCCGTATGCGAAGAGGCCCCGAGCGGATCGTTCCGCTCGGGGCCTCTCGGCCTTCTTCGTGGGCGCCGCCGCCCGGGTCCGTCAGGGCTGGTGGGCCGCGCGCGACTCGGCGCGCGACTCGCGGCGGTTGTCACGGAAGGTGTTGACCCTCCGGGCCGTCGCGAAGACCGGGATCATGGCGCCCAGGACGATCTGCAGGGAGCAGCCGGTCTGGAGCAGCAGCTGGCCGCCGGGGGCGTCCAGCGCCCAGGCGGCGAGCATGCCCATGCTGAGCACGATCCAGCTGAGCATCGCCACCGCGAGTCGACCCCGCGGCTTGGGGTACTCGACCCGGCTCACCATCAGCCAGGCCACCCCGATGATCGCCAGCAACGTCGGCAGGAACGGCAGCTCCAGCAGGACGATGGCGACGACGGTCAGGGCGCCGAAGGGACTCGGCATGCCCTGGAAGATGCCGTCGCGCAGCGTGACGCAGGAGAAGCGGGCGAGCCGCAGCACGACCGCCAGCAGCACCACCACCGCCGCGACCACCGACACCCGCTGGTGCGCGTCCTGGGCGACCATGCCCCAGGTCACGACGAAGTACGCGGGTGCCAGCCCGAAGCTGATCAGGTCGGAGAGGTTGTCGAGCTCGGCCCCCATCGCCGAGGCCCGCAGCTTGCGCGCCACCAGCCCGTCGAAGAGGTCGAAGACCGACGCCAGGAGCATCAGGATCACGGCCATCGCCGCGCTGTGCCGCGCCATCCCGCCGTCCTCGGTCCCCGTCAGGTGGGGGATGAGGACGCCGGTGGTGGTGAAGTACACCGCCATGAAGCCGCAGATGGCGTTGCCGAGCGTGAGGGTGTCCGCTATTGACAGCCGCGTCGACAGCGGCATGTCATCGTCGTCCTCGTCGTTCTCCGGCGCCCAGCCCGCCTGGGTCTCGGGATCAATCACGGTCAAGGCGAGTCACCCCCGCGGTAGTGGCCTGGCCGACCTCGACCGCCGGCTCGACACCCTCCGGGAGGTAGACGTCCACCCGCGAGCCGAAGCGGATCAGGCCGATGCGCTCGCCCTGCTCGACCTTGGTGCCCTGGGGCACGTAGGGGACGATGCGTCGGGCGACGGCGCCGGCGATCTGCACCATCTCGATGTCGCCCAGCTCGGTGTCGAAGTGCCAGACGACCCGCTCGTTGTTCTCGCTCTCCTTGTTGAACGCCGGGACGAATCCGCCGGGGATGTGCTCCACGGACGTCACCGTGCCGGCCAGCGGCGCGCGGTTGACGTGGACGTTCAACGGGCTCATGAAGATCGCGACGCGGGTGCGACCGTCCTTCCACGGCATGATGCTCTGCACCACGCCGTCGGCCGGAGAGATGACGCGTCCCTGAGCGATCTCTCGCTCGGGGTCGCGGAAGAACCACAGCATGCCCGCCGCGAGTGCGGTGGTGGGCACGGCGACGGCGGCCCAGCGTCCGGACCGGCGGGCACGGGCCAGGCTGACCGCCGCCGTTGCCACGGTCGGGAGGAGCCACGGCGACGCTCCGCGCGCGAGGCGGACGCGACCGCGTTGTGCAGAGGATTGGCTGTGGGGCATGAATGACCTTCGTAGCGGAGGATGCCGCGTATGGATACGGGGGACGGCGGCTTTCCAGGGATGCTATCGGTTGCGAGCGGCAACTGGCCAAGAGCCAGAGCCAATCCGTGGCCGAAGAACGATGACGCGGTGTGATCTTTATCTACCAGTAAACGACCCAAAGGGGACGTTCAGCCCTGGATCCGGTACTCCTCAAGTAGCCGGCGGCCGATGATCATTTTCTGGATCTCGGCCGTTCCCTCGCCGATCAGGAGCATCGGGGCCTCCCGGTAGAGGCGCTCGATCTCGTACTCCTTGGAGAAGCCGTAGCCGCCATGGATACGGAAGGCGTCCTCGACCACCTCCTTGCAGTACTCGGAGGCCAGGTACTTCGCCATGCCCGCTTCGAGGTCGTTTCGTTGCCCGGAGTCCTTTTTGCGTGCGGCATTAACCATCATGGCATGGGCCGCCTCCACCTTTGTCGCCATTTCGGCAAGTTTGAACTGGATAGCCTGATGCTGGGCGATCGGCTTGCCGAAGGTCTGCCGCTGCTGCGCGTACGCCACGCCCAGCTCGAACGCACGCTGGGCGACCCCGCAGCCACGCGCGGCCACATTGACCCGGCCCACCTCGACGCCGTCCATCATGTGATAGAAGCCACGCCCGGTCTCGCCGCCGAGGACCCGGTCCGCCGGAATGCGCAGACCGTCCATGATCAGCTCGGTGGTGTCGACCCCCTTGTAGCCCATCTTCTCGATCTTGCCCGGAATGGTCAGGCCCGGCCGGACCTCGCCGAAGCCCGCCTCCTTCTCCACCAGGAAGGTCGTCATCGACTTGTGCGGAGCGGTGCCCTCCGGGTGGCCCTCGTCCGTCCGGCACAGCACCGCCACGAGGGTGGACGAGCCGCCGTTGGTGAGCCACATCTTCTGGCCGGTGAGGACGAATTCTTCGCCGTCCCGCACGCCCTTGGAGGAGATGGCCGAGACATCGGAACCCAGCGCCGGCTCCGACATCGAGAAGGCGCCGCGGATCTCACCCGCTGCCATCTTCGGAAGGAAATAGTCCTTCTGCTCCTGCGTGCCGTGCTGCTTGAGCATGTACGCCACGATGAAGTGCGTGTTGATGATGCCGGAGACGCTCATCCAGCCGCGGGCGATCTCCTCGACCGTCAACGCATAGGTGAGCAGCGACTCGCCGAGCCCGCCGTACTCCTCGGGAATCATCAGCCCGAACACGCCGAGGTCCTTGAGGCCCTCGACGATCTGCGTGGGATATTCGTCGCGGTGCTCCAGCTCCGTGGCGACCGGAATGATCTCCTTGTCCACGAATTCGCGGACGGTGGAGAGGATTTCCTGCTGGATGTCGGTCAGACCGTCGGTCTGTGCGAGACGCGCCATCAGGTCACTTCTCCTTCCGGGCCGCGGGGGCCTTGAGCTCGGGGCGGCCGGGCTGCTCGCCGCCGCGCTCCTCGATGTACGTGGCGGTGGGAACCATCACCTTGCGCCGGAAGACGCAGACCAGGGTCCCGTCCTGCTTGTAGCCCTTGGTCTCGACGTGGACGATGCCGCGGTCGGACTTGGACTTCGACGGCGTCTTGTCGAGCACGGTGGTCTCGCCGTAGAGCGTGTCGCCGTGGAACGTCGGCGCCACGTGCTTCAGCGACTCGATCTCCAGATTGGCGATGGCCTTTCCGGAGACGTCCGGCACCGACATGCCCAGCAACAGGGAGTAGATGTAATTGCCGACGACCACGTTCTTTCCGAAATCGGTGGTCCGCTCGGCGTAGTTGCTGTCCATGTGCAGCGGATGGTGGTTCATGGTCAGCAGACAGAAGAGGTGGTCGTCGTATTCGGTCACCGTCTTGCCCGGCCAGTGCTTGTACACATCGCCGACGGTGAACTCTTCGTAGGTGCGGCCGAACTGCATCGTGCTCATGCCTCCGGGGCTTCGAAAGTGGTGGTACGGGTCATGCCGGCGGCCCGGCCCTTTCCGGCGATGACCAGCGCCATTTTGCGGCTCGCCTCGTCGATCATCTCGTCGCCGAGCATCGCCGAACCCTTCTTCCCGCCCGCCTCGGACGTGCACCATTCGTAGGCGTCCAGGATCAGCTCGGCGTGGTCGTAGTCCTCCTGGGACGGCGAGAACACCTCGTTGGCGGCCTCCACCTGGCCCGGGTGCAGCACCCACTTGCCGTCGAAGCCCAGCGCGGCCGCGCGGCCGGCCACCGCGCGGAACCCGTCCACGTTCTTGATCTGGAGATAGGGGCCGTCGATGGCCTGGAGGTTGTGCGTGCGGGCCGCCATCAGGATCCGCATCAGGATGTAGTGGTAGGCGTCCGCCGGGTAGCCGGGCGGCTGCTCGCCGACCACCAGGGACTTCATGTTGATGGACGCCATGAAGTCCGCCGGACCGAAGATGATGGTCTCCAGGCGGGGCGAGGCGGCGGCGATCGCGTCGACGTTCACCAGGCCCTTGGCGTTCTCGATCTGTGCCTCGATGCCGATCCGGCCGACCTCGAAGCCCATGGTCTTCTCGATCTGCGTCAGCAGCAGGTCCAGGGCGGTCACCTGCGCGGCGTCCTGCACCTTCGGCAGCATGATGCAGTCGAGGTTCGGGCCGGCGCCCTCGACGACGGTGACGACGTCCCGGTAGGTCCACTCGGTGGTCCAGTCGTTGACCCGCACCACCCGCGTCTTGCCCGTCCAGTCGCCCTCGTTGAGGAACTTGACGATGGTGTGCCGGGCCTCCGGCTTGGCCAGCGGCGCGCAGGCGTCCTCCAGGTCCAGGAAGACCTGGTCGGCCGGCAGGCCCTGGGCCTTCTCCAGGAAGCGGGGGTTGCTGCCCGGCACCGCCAGGCACGAACGGCGGGGACGCAGCCGCTGCACGGGCGCACTCATGCGGGGACCTCCAGGGGGTCGAGTCTGTTCGCGGTGCGGATCTCGTCGACGATACGGCCGATGATCTCCGTGATCCCGAAGTCCTTCGGGGTGAAGACGGCGGCGACGCCGGCCCGGCGCAGCTCCGTGGCGTCCGCGGACGGGATGATGCCGCCGACGATGACCGGCAGGTCGGGGGCCCCGGCGCGACGCAGCCGCTCCAGCACGTCCGGCACCAGCGCGGCGTGCGACCCCGACAGGATCGACAGCCCCACGCAGTGCACGTCCTCCGCGACCGCCGCCGCCACGATCTGCTCCGGGGTGAGCCGGATGCCCTGGTAGACCACCTCGAAGCCGGCGTCCCTGGCCCGCACGGCGATCTGCTCGGCGCCGTTGCTGTGCCCGTCCAGACCGGGCTTGCCGACCAGCAGCCGCAGTCGGCCGCCGCCCAGTTCGGCCGCGGTCCTGGCGACCTTCTCGCGGACCACGGCGAGCGGCGAGCCGGTCTCCGCGGTCACCGCGACCGGCGCGCCGGAGACGCCGGTGGGAGCCCGGAACTCGCCGAAGACGTCCCGCAGCGCCCAGGCCCACTCGCCGGTCGTCACCCCGGCCCGGGCGCACTCCAGCGTCGCCGGGAAGAGGTTGGTGTCGCCCGCGGCGGCCTTCTTCAGGGCCGAGAGCGCGTCCTGGGCCCGCACCTCGTCGCGGTTGTCCCGCCAGTCGTGCAGGGACCGCACGACGCGGTCCTCGTTGGCCGGGTCCACCGTCATGATCGCGGTGTCCAGATCGGCGGTCAGCGGATTGGGCTCGGTGCCCTCGAAGCAGTTGACGCCGACGATCTTCTCCTCGCCGGACTCGATCCGGGCCCGCCGCTCGGCGTGCGCCGACACCAACTGCGACTTCAGGTAGCCGGACTCCACGGCCGCCATCGCGCCGCCCATCTCCTGGATCCGGTCGATCTCGGCCAGGCAGTCGGTCACCAGGGCGTCCACCTTGGCCTCGATGACGTGCGACCCGGCGAAGATGTCCTCGTACTCCAGCAGGTCCGACTCGTGCGCGAGGACCTGCTGGATGCGCAGCGACCACTGCTGGTCCCAGGGGCGGGGCAGCCCCAACGCCTCGTTCCACGCGGGAAGTTGGACGGCGCGGGCGCGGGCGTCCTTGGAGAGCGTGACGGCCAGCATCTCCAGGACTATCCGCTGGACGTTGTTCTCCGGCTGCGCCTCGGTCAGCCCCAGGGAGTTGACCTGGACGCCGTAGCGGAAACGGCGCTGCTTGGGGTTCTCGATGCCGTAGCGCTCGCGGGTGACCTTGTCCCAGATGCGGCCGAAGGCGCGCATCTTGCACATCTCCTCGACGAAGCGGACGCCCGCGTTCACGAAGAACGAGATCCGGGCCACGACGTCGCCCCGCCGCTCGTCGGGCACCTGGCCGGAGGCGAACACCGCGTCGAGCACGGCGATCGCGGTGGACATCGCGTACGAGATCTCCTGCACCGGCGTGGCGCCCGCCTCCTGCAGGTGGTAGCTGCAGATGTTGATCGGGTTCCACTTGGGGATGTGGTTGACCGTGTACGTGATCATGTCCGTGGTCAGCCGCAGCGAAGGGCCCGGCGGGAAGACGTGCGTCCCGCGCGAAAGGTACTCCTTCACGATGTCGTTCTGCGTGGTGCCCGACAGTTTGGCGATGGCCTCCTCGTCGAGACCTTGCTCCTCTGCGACCACCTGGTAGAGCGCCAGCAGCCACATGGCGGTGGCGTTGATGGTCATCGAGGTGTTCATCTGCTCCAGCGGGATGTCCTGGAACAGGCGTCGCATGTCACCGAGGTGGGACACCGGGACCCCGACCCGACCGACCTCGCCGCGGGCCAGGACGTGGTCGGGGTCGTACCCGGTCTGCGTCGGGAGGTCGAACGCGACCGACAGGCCGGTCTGGCCCTTGGCGAGGTTGCGCCGGTACAGCTCGTTGGACGCCTCGGCGGTGGAGTGCCCGGCGTACGTCCGCATCAGCCACGGACGATCCTTCTGACGCTCAGTCATGTAGTCCCGATCCTCAGGCGTTCCGGTCCGGTGCGCCGGCCTGCGGCGCCGCGGTGTCGCGGCTGGCCTTGTTGGTCCGCTCCGCCGGCGCGTCACGGAACAGGTTGATCGCATCGATGTGCTTCGCGCGCTTCTCCTCGTCGCGCACCCCCATGCCCTCCTCGGGGGCCAGGCACAGCACGCCGACCTTGCCCTGGTGGAGGTTGCGGTGCACGTCGTGGGCGGCCTGGCCAGTGTCCTCCAGGCGGTACGTCTTCGAGAGCGTCGGGTGGATCTTGCCCTTGGCAATCAGCCGGTTGGCCTCCCACGCCTCCCGGTAGTTGGCGAAGTGCGAGCCGACGATCCGCTTCAGCGACATCCACAGGTAGCGGTTGTCGTACTCGTGCTGGTAGCCGGAGGTCGAGGCACAGGTGACGATGGTGCCGCCCTTACGGGTGACGTACACCGAGGCGCCGAAGGTCTCCCGGCCCGGGTGCTCGAAGACGATGTCCACGTCCTCGCCGCCGGTCAGCTCGCGGATCCGCTTGCCGAAGCGCTTCCACTCCCTGGGGTCCTGGTTCTGCTCGTCCTTCCAGAACTTGTAGCCCTCGGCGTTGCGGTCGATGATCGCCTCGGCGCCCATCTTCCGGCAGATCTCCGCCTTCTGGTCGCTGGAGACCACGCAGATCGGGTTGGCGCCGCCGGCCAGCGCGAACTGGGTCGCGTACGAGCCGAGGCCGCCGCTGGCGCCCCAGATCAGGACGTTGTCCCCCTGCTTCATCGCCGCGCCGTTCTGCGAGACCAGCTGCCGGTACGCGGTGGAGTTGACCAGCCCCGGCGCCGCCGCCTCCTCCCAGCTCAGGTGCTTGGGCTTGGGCATCAGCTGGTTCGACTTGACCAGCGCGATCTCCGCCAGGCCACCGAAGTTGGTCTCGAAGCCCCAGATCCGCTGCTCGGGGTCGAGCATGGTGTCGTTGTGGCCGTCGGAGGACTCCAGCTCCACCGAGAGGCAGTGCGCGACGACCTCGTCGCCGGGGTGCCAGGCGTTGACGCCGGGGCCGGTGCGCAGCACCACGCCGGCCAGGTCCGAGCCGATGACGTGGTACGGCAGGTCGTGGCGCTTGGCGAGCGGCGAGAGCCGCCCGTAGCGCTCCAGGAAGCCGAAGGTCGACATCGGCTCGAAGATCGAGGTCCAGACCGAATTGTAGTTCACCGAAGAGGCCATCACGGCCACCAGCGCCTCGCCCGGCCCGAGTTCGGGCACCGGCACGTCCTCGACGTGCAGCGACTTGCGGGGGTCCTTCTCTCGGGTGGACAGGCCGGCGAACATCTCGGCCTCGTCCTTGTGCACGGTGACCGCGCGGTACGACTCGGGGAGGGGAAGGGCGGCGAAGTCTTCGCGCGTACTGTCCGGCGCGAGGATCGCATCGAGTATGTGGTTCACGGTATGCCTCCGGCGAAGCACGTATGGAACGGCTTGAGGGAACGTCGGGGGTGGTGCGAGGAACTGCCGTCGGTTCGGCCGGTGGTGCTCGGCATTGCGCGGGTGAGCGCGGTTTGGGGTACCCCCGGCGGTGGCCGGGGGGAGTGCCTGTGACGCAGGCGTCCGGGCGCACAAAGTGCTTGTGGGGACAGTCGGCACGCCCACGGTTGGATGGTTGCGCCGGCCGCCCGGACACCCCCAACGTATGACACCGCGTGCCAGCCGACAAGACACTGAGTGCCAAGAATTTCTCTCAGATGTCATTTGGTCGGCACGCATGAGCAATGGATGGGCCGATGGGGGGAGGGTTCGTTCCGGTGCGTGGTGGGTTGTGCGCGGGTGGTGTGCGCAGGGCCGATTACGCCATTCGGGTGAGGCGTCAGCCGATTTCCGGGCGACGCAGCCGGAGCCGCCGGGTCCGGAACGCCGGCCACAGTTGCGCGGCGGAGTGCAGTGCCAGCAGGGCCACGGGGACGGCCTCGACCGGCGCCCCCGCGGCCCACGCGGCGGGCGGGACGAGGGCGGCAGCGCCCACCGCGGGCAACCGGTGCGTCACGACCGCGACCACCCCGCCGACCCGGCTGCCCTGATCGCGGAGCCACACCCGCCGGGCGGCCCACGCGGTGGCCCCGGCCAACCCCAGCTGCGCCAGCCACCGCACCGCCGCGCCCGGGGCGGCGTCGGGCAGGGACCCGGCGAGGGCGCCGGCGGACCACACGGCGGCGCACAGCGGCAGCGCGTAGAGCCGGAGGAGGATGGGACGGACGTGGGTGGCCGCGTGCCGGACCGGGGGAGCGGGGACATCGGGCGGCGCCGCCGGCCCGGCGTCGGCGAGCTCGGCCGGCAGCCGCTCCGCGTGCGGCGGATCCGCCGCCAGCCTCAGCCGGGACCGCTCCAGCACCTGCAGCCGGTCCCGGAGCAGCACGAGATTGTGCTCGTCGGCCAGGTCGAGGGCCTCCTTGAGCAGCGGCTCGGCGTCCGCCGGTCGGGCGTTCTCCAGCAGTGCCCCGGCCTGCGCGGCCAGCGCCTCGATCGTCGCCCGGACGTCACCGGCCTTTCGCGCCGCGTCCAGACCCCTCTCGATCAGTCGCAGCCGGTCGTGCGGGTCGTCGGCCCGGCGGGCGAACCGCAGCCAGACGTGCGCCAGGACCGTGAGGTCCCCGGCATCGGCGGCGGTGCGCCCCGCCAGCCAGTACGACACGGCCGCCGCATCGGCTTCGCCCACCTGCTCCAGGGCCTCGCCCAGCGCGCTCAGCGAGGCGGCCGCCCGCCGCCCCTCGTGCCGCGCCCACCGCGTCCGGGCCTGTTCCAGATGGTGCACCGCACCGGCGAAGTCCCCCTGGTCCGCGGCCTGTTCGCCCAGGTCGTCGTGGAACGCGGCCGGTTGCACACCCGCCCGCACCCAGGCCAGATGGCCCGCCTCCGCACACGCCGCGGCCTCCGCCGCCCGGCCCACCGCGCGGTACTGCTGCCGCATCGCCCGCAGCAGCTCCGCCTCCTGCTCGCGGTCGCCGCGCCGCTGCGCGGCCAGCACCCCGTGCCGCAGCACCGTCAACGCGTCCACCGCCAGCCCCCGGCGCACCAGGGAGGCTCCCAGCGGGCCGGCGACGGCAGCCACCCGGCCGTGCAGTCCCCGCTCCGCCGCCGCCGCGACGGCCGCCGTCAGCGTCGCCGGCTCCTGGACGAACCACCCGTCCTCGGCCTCGGCGGCGCACCGACCGTAGTGGTGCAGCAGTCGGTCCAGGGCGGCAGTGCGCGCGGACTCCCCTTCCCCGTCGGCCAGTTCGCGTGCGAAGAGGCGCAGCAGGTCGTGGAAGCGGACCCGGCCGTCCGGGCCGGCCGGGTGCAGCAGATGTGCCTGGGTCAGGCGACGCAGCGCCCGGTCCGCGTCCGCCTCCGGGACGCCGGCCAGGGCGGCGGCCGAACCGGCGTCGATCCCGGTACCGGGGTGCAGCCCCAAGTACCGCAGCAGCCCGGCGTCCTCGGTGCTCAACGCCCGGTAGGAGGCGGTGAACGCGCGCCGTACGAGGTCGAGTTCGGCCAGTCTCCGGCCCGGCGGACGTAACGACGCCAACACCCGGCCGGCGCCGTCGGAGGCGTCCCGCAGCCGGCCCGCCGCCACGTCCAGGGCGAGCGGCAGATGGCCGCACAGCTCGGCGATCTCGGCGAGCTCGGCCGGCGGCACCGGGGCGACGGACGCGGCCGCCAGCAGCTCCAAGGAGTGCTCCGGCGCGAGCGAGGGCAGCGGCAGGACGGTGACCTCCGTCGAGGCGGGCGCGGTGCGGAGCGTGACCAGGAGGCGGTGCCGGCCGTCGGGCGGTATCAGTGGGGTGAGGTCGTCCTCGGCCACCGCGTCGTCGAGGAGGACCAGCACCGGGCCGGCGGCGTCCCGCAGCGTCCTGCGGAACTGGGCCTGAAGGCCGCTCAGGTGCGGCGCGAACTGGTCGTTGGGAATGCCGAATTGGAAGAGATAGCCGCGCAACAGCTGCTCGGTGCCCAGCGGATCCCGTCCGCTGTGCGCACCGGCGTCCTCGGCGATCACCCCGCCGGGGAACAACGCCTTCGCCTCATGGGCCGCGAACGCCATCAGGGCGGACTTGCCGATCCCGCCCTCGCCGGTGAGCGCGAGGACCCGCGCCGGCTCTTCGGGCCGTCCGGGCGTCAGCCGGGTCAGGAGGTCGGCCAGCGCGTCGCGGCGCCCGTAGAAGCGGCTGGGGCGCGGCGGCAGGGAGTCGGGGGCGGAGACGGGAGCGGCACCGGAGGGGCCGATGAAGATCTGGCCGGCCTGGTAGACGTTCCGCGCCCACCCACCACTGAACCTGTTGTGCGTGCCCGGAGTTGGCTCCGCCCCGCTCGCGTCCTCCACGTTCCCGTGGATAGCACGAGCGGGGCAGGGGCGTCAGGCGCTCCGCGGATCTTGCTCGGGGCGGCCGGTGCGGGACCGGGTCAGCGCCGTTGGTCCTTGAGGGCCTTGCGGATGGTGCGCATGACCTCGTCGAGCGGCGCGTCCGTGCGGGCGACCGCCACCAGGACCTCGCCCTCCCGGGAGACCGTCGCCGGCGCCGCGGACTCCCCGGTGGCGGCCCGGCTCGCGCCGATCCCCGCGCCGAAGGTCTCCCGGACGATCTCGAAGGCGTGGTCGAGCTGGGTCTCGACGTCGCCCTCCGCGCCGGCCCGCAGCCAGCGGCGCAGCACGTGGTTGTGCGCGGTGACCACGGCGGACGCGGCGACCTCGGCGAGCAGCGGATCGTCGTCGCCCTCGCGGTGTGCGCCCTCGTCGAAGTGGCCCAGGAGGTAGCGGGTGAACAGTCGCTCGTAGCGGGCCACGGAGGCGATCTCGGCCTCCCGGAGGGTGGGTACCTCGCGGGTGAGGCGGTAACGGGCCACGGACACCGCCGGAGCGGACGCGTACATCCGCATGACTTCCTTGATGCCGCGGCAGACCGTGTCGAGGGGGTTCTCGTGCGGCGGGGCGGCGTCCAGGACCGCCTCGGCGCGTACCAGCGTGTCGTCGTGGTCGGGGAAGATCGCCTCTTCCTTGGAGCGGAAGTGACGGAAGAAGGTGCGCCGGGCGACGCCCGCGGCGGCCGCGATCTCGTCGACCGTGGTCGCCTCGTAGCCCTTCGTCGCGAACAGCTCCATGGCGGCGGCCGACAGTTCACGGCGCATTTTGAGGCGTTGGGCGGCCGCCCGGCGGGTGCCGGGAGTGGGCGGGTCGGAGGCGTCGGAGGACTGCGGGCGAGCGGGCTGGGACATGTGGGGAAGGTACTGCATATTCTCGCGGCCCGCGGCATGAGGTACCGCTCCGGCCCCGGTGACCTGGGGCGGGCTGCTGAAACCACCGTGCGACGACTCCAGCAGCCCGCCCCAGCCGCCCCCGGCCCCAGGGCGCCGCCGCGCGTCAGCGCCGGGCGTACTCACGGAAGCCGCGGCCGGTCTTGCGACCGAGGCAGCCGGCCGCGACGAGGTGCTCCAGCAGCGGCGCCGGCGCCAGCCCGGGGTCGCGGAACTCGGCGTGCAGCACCTTCTCGATGGCGAGCGAGACGTCCAGGCCGACCACGTCCAGCAGCTCGAACGGCCCCATCGGGTAGCCGCCGCCCAGTTTCATCGCGGCGTCGATGTCGTCCAGCGAGGCGTAGTGCTCCTGGACCATCTTGATCGCGTTGTTCAGGTACGGGAACAGCAGCGCGTTGACGATGAAACCGGCCCGGTCGCCGCAGTCCACCGGGTGCTTGCGGACCTTGGCGCAGACCGCGCGCACCGTGGCGTGCACGTCGTCGCCGGTGAGGACGGTGCGGACCACCTCCACCAGCTTCATGGCCGGCGCCGGGTTGAAGAAGTGCATCCCGATGACGTCCTGCGGGCGCGAGGTGGCGCGGGCGCAGGCGACGACCGGCAGCGACGAGGTGGTGGTGGCCAGTACGGCGCCCGGCTTGCAGACCTTGTCCAGCGTCCGGAACAGCTGCTGCTTGACGGCCAGGTCCTCGGCCACCGCCTCCACCGCCAGATCGACGTCCGCGAAGGCGTCCAGCGACCCGGCCGGGGTGATCGCGGCCAGCGTCGCGTCGCGCGCCTCGGCGGTCAGTCGGCCCTTGTCCACCGAGCGGGCCAGCGACTTGGCGATCCGGTCCTTGGCCTGCTCCGCCTTCTCCTGGCTGCGGGCGGCCAGCACGACCGTGAAGCCCGCCTTGGCGAACACCTCGGCGATGCCGCTGGCCATCGTCCCGGAGCCGGCGACCCCGACGCTGCGGACCGGCCGGCCGGCCGCAGCGCCGTCGTCGGTTCCGTCCGCCGGCGTCTGGGCGTCCGGCACGACCGTCGCGGAGCCGGGCGCCTCGTAGGTGTAGAAGCCGCGCCCCGCCTTGCGGCCGGTCAGCCCCGCGTCCGCGAGCTGGCCCAGGATCGGCGCGGGGGCGTGCAGCCGGTCGTGGGACTCGGCGTACATCGCCTCCAGGACCGTGCGGGCGGTGTCCACGCCGATCAGGTCGAGCAGCGCCAGCGGGCCCATCGGCAGGCCGCAGCCGAGCCGCATCGCGGCGTCGATGTCCTCACGGGTCGCGTACTTCGACTCGTACATCGCCGCGGCCTGGTTGAGGTAGCCGAAGAGCAGGCCGTCGGCGACGAACCCGGGGCGGTCGCCCACCGCGATCGGGTCCTTGCCCAGCTCACGGGCGAGGTCGGTGACGGCGGCGACCGCGACCGGCGCGGTCAGCACCGACGAGACCACCTCGACCAGCTTCATGGCCGGTGCCGGATTGAAGAAGTGGACGCCGAGCACCCGCTCGGGGCGCTGGGAGTCGGCGGCGAGCCGGGTCACCGACAGCGCGTTGGTGCCGGTGGCGAGGATGGTGTCCGGGCGGACGATGCCGTCCAGCGCGGTGAACACCTCCCGCTTGAGTTCGTAGTCCTCCGGGACCACTTCGATCACCAGGTCGGCGTCCCGGGCCGCCGCCAGTTCGCCGAACGTACGGAACCGGGACAGCGCGTCCTGGCGCTCCCGCTCGGTGATCCGCTCGCGCCGCACGGCGCGGGCGGTGGCGGCTTCGAGGGCGGCGCGGGCCCGCCGCACCGCGGCCTCGTCGATGTCGATGCCGACGACCTCGCGGCCTGCCAGGGTCAGCACCTCGGCGATACCGGTGCCCATGGTGCCCAGGCCGACGACGGCGATGGTGGAGAGAGCCGGGGAGGCGGTTGCGGATGCAGTGGAGAGATCAGGGGTGGACTGACGGCCCATCGCGAGACTCCTGAAGGTGTTCCCCTGAGGGCAGGGGAGAACGTGACGACTGAGGGCTTGACGCACGTGCGGGGCTGCGGCAACGCGCGGCCGACCGGCGGCGGAAGGGCCGCGGCGAGCCACGGCACTGCGGGCAGCGCCTGCGGTGGAGGAGCGCGGCGGGCTCTGTCCCGGGGCCGTGGCGCTTCCCCCCTGAGGGGCGTGCTGTGAGGATGTCGCCACACGGGGCTGCGGTGCCCGCGCGGCGGTGGTGCTGGGTGGTGTGCCGAACCGACGTCACACTCCGGCGGCTGCGTCACCAGGCCGCCCGAGCAGGGGTGCTGCTCTTTCCAGCAGGTTAACCGGTGGGTAACCGAAGCGCCAGGGGTAAGGCGGGTCATTAGGTTGTGGTGCCGGCCACGCCCTGCGAACCAGGGCGGCCGGCAGGGAGGGGAGCGGCAAATGGAAGACGAATTCCACGAGTTGACGGACCGGGTGCGGGCCGAACTCCGCTCACCGCAGGATCTCGTCGCCTACGAGCGGCTGCTCGGACTGGCCCGCAAGAACACCCCCGCCGGGCGCGAGGAACTGGCCCGGATGCTGATCGCGGTGGAGCGCCCCCTGTGGGCCCGGGAGATCGCCGCCTTCATCCTCGGCTGCGCCGGCGACAAGCGCGCCTTCGAGACCCTGGTGCTCCTGCTGAACTACCGCGAACCGGTCCGCTGCGCCACCGCCGCGCACGCGCTGGGCAGGCTCAACGACCCGCGCACCGCCCGCGCCGCCGCCGCCCTCGCCACCAACCCGCTGCGCACCGCCTACGCCCTGCACCCCGTCCGCCTGCTGGTCGAACTCCGCGCCCCGCAGTCCGTCCCCGCCCTGATCGCCACCCTGGAACGGCTGTTGACCCCGCACACCCCCTACTGGCGGGTGGCGCTGGCCTGTGTGGAGGGGCTGGGCGCACTCGGGGACAAACGGGCGGTGCCGGCGCTGCGGGCGGCCACCGCCCACCCCCGGCTCGCCGCGGCGGCCGCCGCCTCGCTGGCCCGGCTGGGCGTCCATGAGGACCCGCCCGCGCCGGCCGAGGACGGTGTGCCGGCCAAGGGGGCGAGGGGAGACGGCAGCGGCACCGGGCCGGCGGGCTGACGGGCCGGGCGCGAACCCGACCGACGACAGAGCATGACCGGCTCCGGCCGGCAACTCCCCGTCGCCCGGGGCGAGATCGACGTCCCGGGCGGGGCCGGCGGCTGGCCGACGACCTCGCCGGCCCGCTCCGCCACCAGCTCCCACGCCTCGGGCCGGCGGCGCGCGAACCGCTCCCGGTGCTGCCGGGCGCCCTCCGTCGCGCCCATCGCGTCCAGATACGCCTGCGGCATGAGCCCCGGGTACGCCGCCTGCCAGCTGTGGACCCGCGCCGCCGCGACCGCGTCGATATCCGCCTCCGTCATCTCCCGTAGGCCCACCCCGTACGACGGCTGCTCGGCGGTCCCCCCGAAAGCGCCGTCCGTTCCCCGTGCATCGGCTCCTGTCATATCCCCTCCCGGTCCGGTTCCCATGGCTGAGGTTCGGATCCGTCGTGGCCACCGGCCAACCGGATTCACCACCGGATTCCCCGCCGGCCGACCACTCTCCGGGCGCGGCATTCGACCTCACCCGGCCGGCACCAGCACCGGCACCGGCCGGGCCGCCGCCCGCGCGTTCGCGGCGGGTGGCGGTGAGCGATCGGCGATCGCCGGGACGGCGCCCCGATCGCCGCCGCACCGGCCCGCCCTCACAGCAGCGTCAACTGCGTGGCCCCCGGGCCGGCGACGGCGGTGGGCGCGGTCGTGGCGGGCTCGGCGGGCCGTGGTGGGATCCGGCGTGCCCGGCCCGGCCGGAACGGCCCGAGGCCGTACTCGGCGGCCAGCTCGTGGACCTGCCGGGTGATCCGGCGCTGGTACCACGTCGGGGCGTAGGCGCCGCCGGCGTAGAGCGCCTCGTAGCGGCGCACCAGGTGCGGATGGTGGTGGCCCAGCCAGGCGAGGAACCACTCGCGGGCGCCGGACCGCAGATGGAGCACCAGCGGGGTGACCGAATCGGCGCCCGCCTCCGCGATGGCCCGGACCGTGGCCCGCAGCTGCTCCGGCGCGTCGGACAGGAACGGGATCACCGGCGCCATCAGCACCCCGCAGGGGATGCCGTGGGCGGTGAGGGTGCGCACCACGTCGAGGCGCCGCCCGGGCGCGGGCGTGCCGGGCTCTACGGTCCGCCACAGCGCCTGGTCCAGGAAGCCGACGGAGACCGAGATGCCGATGTCGGTGACCTCGGCCGCCTGCCGCAACAACTCCAGGTCGCGCAGGATCAGCGTGCCCTTGGTGAGGATCGAGAACGGATTGGCGTGGTCGCGCAGGGCCGCGATGATGCCGGGCATCAGCGCGTAGCGGCCCTCGGCGCGTTGGTAGCAGTCGACGTTGGTGCCCATCGCGATGTGGTCGCCGCGCCAGCGGGGCCCGGCCAGCTCCCGGCGCAGCAGGTCCGGCGCGTTGACCTTGACCACGATCTGGGAGTCGAAGTCGAGGCCGGTGTCCAGGTCGAGATAGCTGTGTGTCTTGCGCGCGAAGCAGTAGACGCAGGCGTGACTGCACCCGCGGTACGGGTTCACGGTCCATTCGAACGGCATTCGGGAGGCGCCCGGGACGCGATTGACGATCGAGCGGGCCCGCACCTCGTGGAAAGTGATGCCGCGGAATTCGGGGGTGTCCACCGTTCGGGTGACGGCATCCCTGCCGAACAGCGCGGATGGGCTTTCTCCCAGATTGTCCCAGCGCATCGGGCCTCCTGTTGTGATCCTGTCGAGCCCCCACCTCGACAATAGAACACATGTTCGCATTCGAGGTGTCAACCCGGATTTGGGCGCACTGCCCAGTGGTGGTTGGCTTGGCCGCGCGCACCGCAGGTTGGCGGCGCACCCAGGTCCGGCAGCCGACTACTGGAGGAAGACACACATGGGGCAGGTAGAGGCCACCACGCAGCGCGAGATCGCGGCGGATCCGGAGGACGTGTTCGACGCGCTCGCCGACTACACCGGCACGCGTCGGCAGCTGCTGCCCGAGCACTTCAGCGAGTACGAGGTCCGCGAGGGCGGCGACGGCAAGGGCACCCTCGTCCACTGGAAGCTCCAGGCCACCAGCAAGCGGGTGCGCGACTGCCTGCTGGAGGTGGACGAGCCGACCGACGGCCAGCTGGTGGAGAAGGACCGCAACTCCTCGATGGTGACCACCTGGGTCGTCACTCCGGCCGGGGAGAACCGCGCCCGGGTCGTCGTCACCACCACCTGGCAGGGCGCCGGCGGCATCGGCGGGTTCTTCGAGCGGACCTTCGCGCCCAAGGGGCTCGGCCGCATCTACGACGCGATTCTCGCCAACCTCGCGGCCCACATGGAGAAGTGAGGGAGCGTCATCCCGTAAACCGCTCGGGGCGCCGGCACGCTCACCGATTCGGGTGGTTTTCCTTACGCGGTGGTGTACCGGCCCTCCGGGCGGCCCACCGCCGGAAACCCCTGGTGGGATCCCAAGTGGCGCCCCTGGCACGGCATTTGACGTCCGTTCCCGCCCACCCTGTTCCGATTCACCTCGCTTGATCGCCGTTGTCGCCCGGTGCGAGAAATGGGCGCCCGCAGCAGCGTGACGAGGGGAGCAGAACGTGGGCGGGACCACCCTGAGCGAACCGGACCGACCGATCGGGCCGCCCGCCGCCGAAGCGATCGCGGACCCGGACCTGGACCCGGAGCCGGCCGGACCGGCACTCCCCGACGAGCCGGCACTCTCCGACGAGCCGGCACTCTCCGACGAGCCGGCACTCTCCGACGAGCCGGCACTCTCCGACGAGCCGCCCGCCCCACCCGGCCCCCGCCCGGTGCGGCCGGCCCTCCCGGTCCTGCTGGCGGCACTGCTGGCCACGGCCCTCGGCCAGACCGCCGCCCTCCCGGCGCTCCCGGCGATCGCCGCCGAACTGCCCGGAGGCCCCCCGGTTGCCTGGGTGGTGACCGCCTACCTCCTGGCGTCGGCCCTCGGACTGCCGCTCAACGGGGCGCTCGGCGACCGCGTCGGCCGCAAGGCCGGTCTCCTCCTCGCCCTGCTGGTCTTCACCGCCGGCGCGGGACTGGCCGGAACGACGCACTCCCCGACCGCCCTGGTGGCCTTCCGGGCCGTCCAGGGCCTCGGCGCCGGCGGCCTGCTGGCCGGCGTCCACGCGATCCTCGCCGAGGCCGCCCCGTCCCGGGCACGCGGCCGACGCACGGCCGCGGCCGGTGCGGCCTACGCCGTGGGCCTGCTGGCCGGCCCGCTGGTGGGCGGCTACTGCGTCGACCACGGTGCCTGGCGCTGGTGCCTGACCCTCGACGTCCCGCTCGGCCTGCTGGTCCTCTTCGCCACCGCGGCCACCCGCCGGCTGCCCCGGCCCGCCGTCCGCCCGCGGCCGGACCTCGCCGGCGCCCTGCTGCTCGCCGTGTTCGCCACGTGCCTTGTGCTGCCGGCCGGTTGGGGCGGCGGCCGCTATGCCTGGGACTCCGCGATGATCCTCGCGCCGGCCGCCGGCGCGCCGGCCGCCGCGGCCCTCTTCGTCCTCGTCGAGCACCGCGCCGCCACACCGCTGATCCCGCCGCGGCTGCTCCGCGAGGTGCTCTTCGGGCGCACCGGACTCGTCGGCGCCGCCCTGGCCCTCGCCCTCTACGGGGCGGTGCGCCACCTCCCGGCCTTCCTCCAGGCGGCCGGCGGCACCACCGCCACCGCCTCCGGGCTGCTGATGCTGCCCCTGACGGGGGCGCTGGCGCTGGCCGCGCTCACCACCGGCGGGCTGATCCACCGCACCGGCCACGTCACGGTCTTCCCGATCCTGGGCTGTGTGGTGGCCGCGCAGGGCATGTGGCTGCTGTGCCACCTGCGGCCGGACACCGCCCGCCCGGTCTTCGCCCTCTGGACCGGCATCCTCGGGCTCGGCCTCGGGCTGGTGCTGCCGGTGCTGGTGCTCGCCGTCCGGGCGTCCGTACCCGCCCCGGGCCCGGCCGGCGCGATCACCTGCCTGCGGCGGCTCGCCGGCAGTGTCGGTGCCACCCTCGCCGGCGCGCTGCTCGCCGGCCACCTCGCCGCCCGGCTGCCGGACCCCGGTCCACTCGCCCCACAGGTGGTCGCGGCGCTGTCCGCCGCGCTGCGGCACGCCTCCGCCGCCTACGTGCAGGCCGCGCCGGGGAACTACCTCTTCCTCGCTCCGGTCCTCGTCCTGGGCTCCCTGCTCGCCCTCTTCCGGAAAGAGAACCCCCTGGTGTCCCACGCCCCGCAGGTCCCGCAGACCCCGCACCCGCCGTACGGCGACCAGGCCGCCCCCGACTCCGCCCCCGTCCCGCCGGCCCGCTCCACCCTCGATCCCGCCCTCAACTCACCCTCTGCCGCGGAGAGTTGTGCCACGGAGCCCGTCCCCTGTGCCGCGCCGGCCGCGCCCGCCTCGGGCGGCGTCCCGGTGTGCGGCACGGTCCGGCACCACGACGGCAGCGTCGTGCCGCGCACCGCGCTCACCCTCATCGACGCCGCCGGCCGGCAGATCGGCCGCGGCGCCACTGGGGAGGACGGCCGGTACGCGCTGAGCACCCCCGGAGTCGGCGCGTACGTCCTGATCGCGGCGGCCGGCGGGCACCAGCCGCAGGCCGTCACGGTGACCGTCGGCGAACGCCCGGTGGAGCTGGACGTGGTGCTCGGCGGCGCCGGGCGCCTGGTCGGCACGGTCACCACCGCCGAAGGCGCACCCGTCCGGGACGCCACCGTCACCCTCACCGACGTCCGCGGCGAGGTGGTGGCGACCGCCCGCAGCGGACGCGAAGGCGGCTATGCCATGGGGGAGTTGGTGGCCGGTGAGTACACGCTCGCCGGCAGCGCCCCGGCATTCCGGCCGGTCGCGCTCCCGGTGTCCGTCCAGGCGTCCCGCGAGACCCGGCAGGACGTCGAACTCGCCGGCGGCGCGGTGCTGCGCGGAACCGTGCGGGCCGGCGACGGACACCGCGTCGAGGACGCCCGGGTCACCCTTCTCGATGCCGGCGGCAATGTCGTCGACACCGCGACCACCGGCACCGACGGGCTGTTCCGCTTCGTGGACCTCTCGGCCGGCGAGTACACCGTGATCGCCGCCGGGTACCCGCCGGTCGCCACCGTCCTGCGGCTGGCGGGCGGCGGTCGGACCGAGCGGGATCTCCACCTGGGGTACGAGGACTGACGCACCGTCAGTTGCTGCGCACGCCCTTTTGACGCCGGCACTGACCGCCGCCCGCCAGCTGCCGCTTCTCGTCGAACACGCCGACGCCGGGCTGCCGTCGGGGCGCTCCATGCCGAACTGGGCGACTGCAACGTCTCCCTGCGCGGAGTGCTGCACCAGTGCGCCGCCGGCGAACGGTTTCGGATCGCCGCCCGTGGCCAACTGCCGTCGGCCACAACGGAATACGGGCCCGACGGGTCCCTCCTCGACCCGCCCTCGCACGGGGTGGTGGTGGGCCCGGACGCGGAGACCGGCCGAGGGGCGGCGGGTCGGGGGCCGGACCCCGCGGCTCCCGCCGTCGAGCCCGGCCCCGTCCCCGGGGTCGCCCCGCTACTGCCCTTGCTGGGCGGCGAGGATCTTGGCCAGCTCCTTGCCGATGAACTCCTCGGCGGCGGACTTGTCGATGCCGAGGTCGGTGAGCGGCCCGGAGCCGTTCTCCTGCTCCAGCAGAGCCAGCAGGATGTGTTCGGTGCCGATGTAGTTGTGGCCCAGTCGCAGGGACTCGCGGTAGGTGAGCTCCAGCGCCTTCCGTGACTGGGTGTCGAACGGGGTGAGGGCGGGCAGGGAGTCGACGGCGGACGGCAGCAGCGCGGTCACCGACTCGCGGAGCGTCTCCGCGGTCACGCCCTGGGCGACGATGGCCCGGAGGGCCAGTGCCTCCGGCTCGCGGAGCAGGCCGAGGATCAGGTGCTCGGGGCGGATCTCGTCGTTCCGGGCCGTGTGGGCCTCGTTCTGGGCTCCTATCACGACGTTCCGGGCCCGTGCGGTGAACCGGCTGAAGCCCTGGTTGGGGTTGAGGTCGGCGCCGCCGCCCGGGTCCTTGGGGACGAAGCGCTTCTGGGCGGCCTGCTTGGTGACCCCCATGCTCTTGCCGATGTCGGTCCAGGAAGCGCCCGAACGCCGCGCCTGGTCCACGAAGTGCCCGATGAGGTGGTCGGCCACCTCGCCGAGGTGGTCCGCGGCGATCACGGCGTCGGAGAGCTGTTCCAGGACGTCCGAACGGTTGTTCTTGATGGCCTCGATCAGATCGTCGAGGCGGACGGGATGCGTCATGCGGACGGGTTCTGTCATGCGTCAACCATAGGTTGACGATCTCGCCATCGTCAACCGTTAGTTGACGATGGGGTGTCGCTTTCTTTCGCCCGGGTGCGCGCCCGCCGCTACGCCGCTCGGCCCGCTCGCCCCGGCTGGCCCTTACGTGGCGTCACCGGCCGCCGCCAGGTCCCGATGGATGACCTTCGCCGCCGCCTCCACCGTGGCCACCCCGTAGCCCATGGTGTCGCTGCCGCTGGAGAGGACGGCCATCGCGTAGTCGTTGCCGCTGCCGTCGAAGGTGCCGACGCTGTGCACCCGCCAGCCCTTCTCCGCGCGCGGCAGCCAGCCGTTCTTCAGGTGGGCGGTCGTCGAGGCGGGTGCCCCCGCCGGTACGCCCCACCGCTGCTCGGGGACGACCCGCTGCATCAGGTCGAGGGCGTAGTCCCGGGACTCCTGGCCGAGCGCGCCGTTCTCCGCCGTCAGCAGCCGCATCAGGGTGAGCTGGTCGGCGGCGGTGATCTGGGTCAGGCCCCAGGCGCCGCCGGGCCCGGGGATCGTGTGCCGCATGCCGGCCAGGTCCAGGAAGTGCTGGACCCCGCTCCGCCCGATCTGATGCCACAGGGCGTCGGTCGAGGCGTTGTCGGACTTGGTGATCATGTCGGTGGTCAGCTTGACCTCCTGTGACGTCAGCGCGCGGTGCGCCTCCTCGGTCTGCCGCAGCAGCGCCCCGAGGACGGTGACCTTGACCACGCTCGCGGAGTCGAAGGGCGTGCCCGCCTGGAACTCGCAGTTGGTCCCCGAGGTGCGGTCGTAGAGGGCGAGCGCCGAGGTGCCCTGGCGCCCGTTGAGTGCCGTGGCGATGTCGTGGGACAGGGTGGGAGCCAGGCCCGGCCGGTCGGAGGTGCAGACGACCTTGGCGTCGCCCACGGTGTCGCCGCCGGTGCTCGCCGGGGCGCCGGTGCCGGCCGAGGCGGGGGCCGCCGTGCTCCATACGGTGAGCGCCGCTCCGGCGGCCACCAGGGCGGCCAGTCCGCGACGGGTGCAACGTGTCGTGCGTGATCCGTGCATGAAGGTGGTGTCCTGTCCCACTGCGCGCGCCGCCCGCCTGGCATCCACAGGGGAGCCCGCCCGGTATCCCACCGGCTACGGCGATCAAGCGACGGCCCGTGCCCGCGCTCGGGCACTTCAGCAGAATATGGGGCCGATCGACCTATGGGAAAAGAGCGAACAGGTGTGATATTCGCCAAACGGGCATAGGCGTCACCCTGTTCGATGCCGCCGCAGGGCCCACGGGTTCCCGCGCCACCGGCCGCCCCGTTCGCGCGTCCCCTCCCGCCCGATGTACGCCCACGCACCCGTGCACCGGCACGGTCGCACTATCGGGGCAACGGCACACACCGCCACCCCGATGCCGCCCGGACTCCGCACTGCCCGGACACCGCGACGAACTGCCGCCCGCCTACGGCAACAACGGCTGCTCCGGGTCCATCCACCACGCGGCGGTGGCCCCCGGAAGCGTCCCGGCCGGACAGGCGCCACTGGCCAGCAGCGGGTCACCGGCCACCGGCGCGGGCACCGACTCGGTGCCGAAGTTCACCGCGCACACCAGGCCGTCACCGCGCACGAACGCCAACACCTGCGGCGGCGACTCCAACCAGCGCAGCGTGCCGTCCCCGAGCTGCGGCAGGCCCCGGCGCAGCTGGAGCGCCTCGCGGTACAGGTGCCAGAACGACCCGGTGTCGGCCACCGCGCGGTCGGCGGTGTGCCCGGCGAACGACGCGGGCTGCGGCAGCCAGGTCCGTGCTGCCGCGGCCGTGCTGAAGCCGTACGGGGCGGCGTCCCCGGACCACGGCAGCGGCACCCGGCAGCCGTCCCGGATGTGCTGCCGGCTGCCCGTGCGGTGGAAGATCGGGTCGGTGAGCACCTCGTCCGGGAGGTCGTCGACCTCGGGCAGGCCCAGCTCCTCGCCCTGGTAGATGTAGGCCGCGCCGGGGAGGGCCAGCATCAGCAGCGCCGCTGCACGGGCCCGGGCCGGGCCCGAAGCGCCCTCCGGCGTGCCCGGTTCGCCCGCGTAACGGGTGACCGTCCGGACCTGGTCGTGGTTGTTGAGCACCCAGGTCACGGTGGATCCGGTGTCCGCGATGTCGGTCAGCGCCTCGGAGATGACCTTGCGGAAGAGGTCGATGTCCCAGCGCGCGGTCAACAGGTGGAAGAAGAACGCCTGGTGCAGCTCGTCCGGCCGGACGTACGCGGCCTGCTCGCCCGGGGTCCGCACCGAGACCTCGCCCACCAGCAGCCGGTCGTGGCCGTCCCGGGCGGTGTACTCCTCGCACAGCGCCCGCCAGTCCCGCCACACCTGGTGCACCTCGGGCTGGTTCCAGGCCAACGGGTTGACCGAGTCGCGGGTGCGCTCGTCGGCCGCCGGGTCGGGGGAGTCGGGGAGTTCGGGGTGCTTGAAGAGCCCCGCGGCCACATCGATGCGGAAGCCGTCCACCCCGCGGTCCAGCCAGAAGCGCAGCACCTTGTCGAAGTCGGCCGCCACATCCGGGTTGCGCCAGTTCAGGTCGGGCTGCTCGGGCGTGAACATGTGGAGGTACCACTGTCCCGGAGTGCCGTCCTCCTCGGTGATGCGGGACCAGGCGGGCCCGCCGAACATCGCCCGCCAGTTGTTGGGCGGCAGCTCGCCGCGCTCCCCGCGCCCGTTCGCGAAGTGGAAGAGCCGCCGTGACGGCCCGTCCGGACCCTCCTCCAACGCTCCCTGGAACCAAGGGTGTTCACTGGAGCAGTGGTTGGGGACGATGTCCAACAGGACCTTCAGCCCGAGCCGGTGGGCATCGGCCATCAACCGGTCGAACTCGTTGAGATCGCCGTACACCGGGTCCACGTCGCGGTAGTCCGCCACGTCGTACCCGTGGTCGTGCTGCGGTGACGGGAAGAACGGGCTGAGCCAGATCCCGTCCACGCCGAGCCTCTTGAGGTAGGGCAGCCCGGCACGGACCCCGGCCAGGTCTCCGGTACCGTCTCCGGTGGTGTCGCGGAAGCTGCGCACGTAGACCTGGTAGATGACCGCATCGCGCCACCAGCGCTGGGCCGTGTCCTGGGCGGGGGTCGGAAGGCCGCGATCTGCGGTGGCTGTGAACATCTGCCGGATCCACTTCTTACGGAGCAAGTCGGCGTGGCGCCTTGCGAGTTGCTGTGATGCATGCATGTTAGGTAGCCGCATCTTTTCGGTGTCAACAGAATGACGAAAGTCGAACGGTACGTGCCCGGATTTGTGGGGTATGGCGTCGGGATCCTGCACCGAACCGCGCCGGTGTCTGCCATGAATCGTCCGCCTGGATTCGTCAACTCCCTTATGCGGCAGGCGAGTACAGGCGGTAGCGAGTGGGTGATGGCGCGTGCGGACGACTGCGGACGACTGCGGACGGCCGTGGGCGGCTGCGGATGATCGCAGAACCACCGCAGAACTACTGCAGAACGAGTGCGGTCGAGTGCGGTCGAGTGGGGGAGTGCGGCTTCGCGAGGGTGGCCCCGACCTCCGCCCTTCCCATGTCCGGTTCGTGACCGCACCTTTGCGTACCTGTTAGCCATGCGGGAGTGGGGAAGTGGGGAGCCTGGAGAAAGGATTTCCCTGCGAGGTCCCGAAGGCGGGACCGCGACTGCGGACGACGACACGCAACGGGCGACGAGGGCACAGGGAGAGGGAAGGCGTGCGGCTGCCACTCCTGGCGCTGTTGGTCAGCGCACCCGCGCACGGCTATGAACTGAAACAGGCCCTGGAGGCACTCCTGGGCGCGGCCTACCCCCGGCCGAACATCGGGCAGATCTACGTCACCCTGGGGCGGCTGGAGAGGGCGGGCCTCATCGAGGGCGAGGAGGTCGAGCAGTCGGACCGGCCGAACAAGCGGATCTACCGGATCACCGCGGCCGGCCGGGAGGCGGTGGAGGCGTGGTTCGAGGAGTCCACCGGCGGGCCGAGGCTCCGCGACGAGTTCTTCATGAAGCTGGCGCTCGCCTCCCGGGTCGGGGCGGTCGACCGGACCCGCCTCATCGACAGGCAACGCCGGCACTACCTCAAGAGCATGCGGGAGCTGTCCAGGTTGGCGGCGTCCGAGGACCGGGGAAACCGGGTCGCGCGCCTGCTGGCGGAGGGCGCGATGCTGCACCTCCAGGCGGACCTCGAATGGCTGGAGCGCTGCCAGGAGGAACTGGAGTGAGGGGGCGGGGCGACGTAAACGATCTTCAGTGGTCTGGACCTCCGGAGTTGTCCACAGCCCTGGCAGGGGTGTTCGCCGCCGCGTAACGTGACGGGTCGAGGGTCCTGCACACGCCCTCTCACCTGCGACGGGACTGATAGACGTGAAGATCTTGATCTCCGCGGACATGGAGGGTGCGACGGGAGTGACGTGGCCCGCCGATGTGCTGCCGGGCACACCGCAGTGGGAGCGCTGCCGCCACATGTTCACCTCCGACGTGAACGCGGCCATCGCCGGTTTCTTCGACGGCGGGGCGGACGAGGTGGTCGTCAACGAGGCCCACTGGACGATGCGCAACCTGCTGCTGGAGCAGCTCGACGAACGGGCCGCGATGCTGACGGGGCGTCACAAGGCGCTGAGCATGGTCGAGGGCGTGCAGCACGACGACGTCGACGGCATCGCGTTCGTCGGCTACCACACCGGGGCCGGGACGGAGGGCGTACTGGCCCACACCTATCTCGCCAACACCCTCACCGGCGTCTGGGTCAACGGCACACGCGCCAGCGAGGGGTATCTCAACTCCCTCGTCGTGGCCGAGTACGGGGTGCCCGTGGTGCTGGTGACGGGCGACGACCGGACCTGCGAGGATGCCAAGGGATACGCGCCGCGGGCGCCCGGCGTGGCGGTCAAGGACCATGTGTCGCGCTATGCGGCGGTGTGCCGGCCGCCGGCCCGTACGGCGGCCGATATCCGGGCCGCGGCCCGCGAGGGCGCGGCGCTCGCGGTGCGCCACGATCCGGTCCGCGGCGGCCCGTTCCGGTTCGAGTTGGAGTTCGACGCCGAACACCTGGTGGGGGCGTCGACATGCGTGCCCGGCGTGGAGCGCTGCGGCGAGCGCCGCGTCGCGTATACCAGTCGGAACATGTACGAAGCCATCCGGTGTTTCAAGGCGGTCACCACGGTCGTCTCGTCCGCCGTGGAGGAGCAGTATGGCTGAGAGGGAGTTGGCGGAGCACGGGCCCGGCCCGGCCGCCGAGACGGTCGATCAGCAGGCGCTCGACGAGGTCGTGCGGTTCACCTCGGAGCTGATCCGCATCGACACCAGCAATGCCGGCGACGGCAGCTGCCGGGAGCGTCCGGCCGCCGAGTACGTCGCCGAGCGGCTGACCGAGGTGGGCATCGAACCGGTTCTGCTGGAGCGCACCCCGGGGCGGACGAACGTCGTCGCCCGCATCGAGGGCAGCGACCCGTCCGCCGACGCCCTGCTGGTGCACGGGCACCTGGACGTGGTCCCGGCCGAGCCCGCCGACTGGCGGGTCCACCCCTTCTCGGGGGAGGTCCGGGACGGTGTGGTCTGGGGCCGGGGCGCCATCGACATGAAGAACATGGACGCGATGATGCTCGCCGTGGTCCGGCAGTGGGCCCGCAGCGGGGCGCGGCCCCGGCGCGACATCGTGCTGGCGTTCACTGCGGACGAGGAGGCGAGCGCCGAGGACGGCTCCGGCTTCCTGGCCGACCATCACGCCGACCTCTTCGAGGGCTGCACCGAGGGCATCAGCGAATCGGGCGCCTTCACCTTCCACGCGGGCGGCGGGATGCGGATCTATCCGATCGCGGCCGGGGAGCGCGGCACCGCCTGGCTGAAGTTGACGGCCCGGGGCCGGGCCGGGCACGGTTCGAAGGTCAACCGCGACAACGCGGTCAGCAGGATGGCCGACGCGGTGTCCCGGATCGGCGCGCACGCATGGCCGGTGCGGCTCACCCCCACCGTCCGTGCGGCGCTGCGCGAACTCGCCGCGCTGCACGGCATCGACATCGACCCCGAGCGGCCCGACTTCGACGTCGACGCCCTGCTCGACAAGCTCGGTCCGTCCGCCAAGCTGGTGGAGCCGACGATCCGCAACAGCGCAAATCCGACGATGCTGTCGGCCGGTTACAAGGTCAATGTGATCCCGGGCTCCGCCGTCGCCCATGTGGACGGCAGGGTCGTCCCCGGTGGCGAGGCCGAGTTCCGCACGACCATGGACGAGCTCACCGGTCCCCAGGTCACCTGGGACTACCACCATGGAGAGGTCGCGCTCCAGGCCCCGGTGGATTCCCCGTCGTTCGCCGCGATGCGGGCCGCGATCGAGCGGTTCGACCCGGACGGCCACACCGTGCCGTACTGCATGTCCGGCGGCACCGACGCTAAGCAGTTCTCCCGGCTGGGCATCGTCGGCTATGGCTTCTCGCCGCTGAAGCTGCCCGAGGGGTTCGACTACCAGGCGCTCTTCCACGGCGTGGACGAGCGGGTGCCGGTGGAGGGCCTGCACTTCGGCGTCCGGGTCCTCGACCACTTCCTGCGCGGTGTGCCCGGCCGCGGCCGGCCCGCCGTCTGACGACGGGCGCCCGGTCGGCCGGCGGGCGCCGGCCGGGATGCGGCGCACGGGGTGAGCGGGCGCGCGGGCGCGCGCCCGCTCGGCCGGACGAGCCGCGCCGGTGCGGGTGACGAGCCGTGGCCACATGTCGGACGGTCGGCCCCACGGCGTCGCCCGAACGGCCCCGGTCGCCCCCATTTCCCGTTCTACCAAGGTGAACTGACGTCCTATCAGCGACTCGTGTCATGAGCGTTGACATGCTCGTTACTCGTGTCACAACATGAGCGCGCCGTTACCGACTGGTTGGTACGACGTGTCTTGTGGAGGTCTGCGTGCCCAGCGTGTCCCGAGTCGTGTCCCGCCCCGTGCTCCGCATGTCGCTGGCCCTGCTGACCGGCACCGCCCTCACCGCGCCCCTCGTCCTGAGCGCCCCCGCTGCCGCCGCGGGCGACGCCGCCGAACCGTACACGGTCTCCGCGCTCAAGGTGACCGTGCGGGCCGGCGACCGCAACTGCACGGTGGACGCCGACCTCTACCGCCCACGGGGCGTCGACGCCGCGCACCCGGCGCCCGCCGTGCTGACCACCAACGGCTTCGGCGGCAGCAAGGCGGACGGCTCGACCGACGCCACCGCCCGGGCGCTCGCCGCCCGGGGCTATGTCGCACTCGCCTACTCCGGCCTGGGCTTCGGCCGGACCGGCTGCCCGATCTCGCTCGACGACCCGGCGATCGACGGCCGGGCGGCAAGCCAACTGATCGACGTGCTGGCCGGGTCGCGGGCCGCGGACGACGGCACCCGCGTCGACTTCGTCGCCGAGGACCGGCCCGGCGACCCCCGGGTCGGCATGATCGGCGGGTCGTACGGCGGGGCGATCCAGATGGCCACCGCCGCGGTCGACCACCGCGTCGACGCGCTGGTCCCGCTGATCACCTGGAACGACCTCGCGTACTCCCTGACCCCGAACAACATCGGCCGCACGGACGGCGTCGGCAGTGCGGTCCCCGGGGCGTACAAACACCAGTGGACGAACGGCTTCTTCCTCATCGGCGAGGCGCAGGGGCTGCTCCATCCGAGGCTGGACCCGTCCCGGGCCGGGGAACTCGGCTGCCTGCACTTCGTCGCGCCGGCCTGCCGCACCAAGCGACTGCTGGACTCCCGCAAGTACCCGGCCGACGAGACCCGGGCGATGCTCCGGTACGCACGCAGCGTCTCCCCGGTGTCCTACCTGAAGTCGGTGAAGGCGCCGACCCTGTTGGTCCAGGGGCAGGCCGACACCCTCTTCAACCTCAACGAGGCCACGGCCACCTACCGCACGCTCGCCTCCCAGGGCACGCCGGTCAAGATGATCTGGCAGTCCTGGGGCCACAGCGGCGGGATGAAGGACCCCGCGAAGGGCGAACTCGATCTGGCCCGGGGCAACTTGGACACCAGTTACGTGGGCCGGCGGATCCTCGCCTGGTTCGACCGGTATCTGCGGCACCGGACCGCCACCGACACCGGACCGGCCTTCGCGTACTACCGGGACTGGGTGACCAGTGGTCCCACCTACGCCACCTCGTCCGCCTTCCCGGCGGGCGGCAGCCGCCGGCTCTATCTCTCCGGGGACGGCAGGCTCGTGGACAGCCGTGCCGACGTGGTCCGCGGGATCCGCGCGTACCGCAATCTGCGGGTGCCCACCAGTCACTCGGAGAGCTCGCTGAGCGGCCTCGTCGGGGTGCCCGACTTCCAGCCCTACGACATCAAGGGAACCTACCTGGACTGGACCTCGGCGCCGGTGACGGGCGGGCCGTTGGACGTGGTCGGGGCCCCCAAGGTGACCCTGAGGGTGCATTCGCCGTACGCCGAGCGGGAGCAGAACTCCTCGGACGCGGCCGACAAACTGGTGCTCTTCGTCAAGCTCTACGATGTCGCGCCGGACGGTCGCAAGGCGCTGGTGCACCGGTTGGTCGCCCCGGCCAGGGTGCCCGATGTGACCCGTGCGTTCACCGTGGAACTGCCGGGCATCGTGCACCGCTACCAGCCGGGGCACCGGCTGCGGCTGGTGATCGCCGCGAGTGACACCGCCTATGCGGGCAATCGCGGGGTGAAGGGGGTGTCGGTCACCAGCGCGCCCGAGGACGAAGGAGTCCTCGAACTCCCCGTCACCCGCGGGGTCGTGCCGTAGCGGATGGGGTGGATGCCGTAGGGATCGACGTCAGGGGCGGGGCGTTCCGGCGTCACTCCTCCGTGATCTTGATGGCCCCCACCGGGCAGGCGCGGACGGCTTCCCGTACCAACGGGTCGCCCCCACCGTCCTCCCGGCCCGGGAGCAGCGCGCTGAAGCCCTCGTCGTCCTGGGTGAAGACCGACGGTGCCGTCAGCGCACACTGGCCGGCGCCGATACAGACGTTCGTGTCAATGGTGATCCGCATTGTCGGGCCCCTTTCGTGGGCGTACCGCCTCCGGTGGCGCCGATCGGTGCTACCAGGCAAGCGGCAGTTCGATCATTCCTTGGAGAGTGTGCCCCGGCTTGAACGGAATCTCGGCAGCCGGCACGGCGAGTCGCAGATCGGGGATTCGCCTGAAGAGCGAGCGTAGCGCGATCTCCATCTCGGCGCGGGCCAGATTCTGCCCCAGGCACTGGTGGACGCCGAAGCCGAACGCGACGTGGTGGCGGGCCGAGCGGTCGAGGTCCAGTTCGTCCGGGGCCGGGTAGGCGGCCTCGTCCCGGTTGATCAACGACGTCGAGAACATCACGCCGTCGCCGGCGCGAATGGTGCGGCCGGCGATCTCGATGTCGTCGGTCGCCACCCGCAGCATGCCGTCGGCGATGGACAGAAACCGCAACAGCTCCTCGACCGCGGCCGGCATCAGATTGTCGTCGGCTTTCAACTGCGCCAGCTGATCGGGGTGTTCGAGCAGGGTGAAGGTGCCGAGCGAGATCATGTTGGCGGTGGTCTCGTGGCCGGCGACCAGCAGGACCATGGCCAGCCGGACCAGCTCCTCGTGGCGCAGCGAGCCGGTCCGCAGCCGCTCGGTGATCAGTTCGTCCAACAGGCCGTCGCCCGGGGTCTTTTCCTTGGCCGCGATCAGCCCCGCCAGATAGTCCTCCAGTTCGAGCCGGGCCTCTTCGCCCTCCTCTGCCGACGGCCCGCGCAGCAGCCGATGGGACCGTTCCTCGAAGAACTCGTGGTCCGCGTAGGGGACACCGAGCAGCAGGCAGATCACCATCGAGGGGACCGGCAGGGCGAACGCGGAGACCAACTCGGCGGGCGGCCCCTGGGCGACCATCCGGTCCAGCAGCTCGTCCACGATCCGCTGGATCTGCGGCCGGAGCGCGATGGTCCGCTTGACGCTGAAGCTGGGGATCAGCATGCGCCGCTGGGTGTTGTGCTCCGGGTCGTCCACGCCGATCAGCGGCGTCCGCACGCGCCGCACGGCCTCGAACCGCTCCACCGTGATGGGGAACGCGGGATTCTGCCGGTCGGCCGACAGACGCCCGTCCACCAGCAGCGCCCGCGCCTCGGTGTGGCCGGTGACCGCCCAGATCCTGCGGCCGTCGTAGAGGGCGACGTGGGAGAGCGGGCCGGACTCGCGCAGCGGCCGGTAGTTCGTCGGCGGGTGATAGGGGCAGGTGCGGTCCTGGGGGAAGGAGATGGTCTCGGTCACGGTTCCTCCCGTGCGGGTGGGGTGGGTTGCTCGTCACGGGGACGTCACCGGTGCCTGCCGTGTGACATGCCGCCGCGGAGGCGAGCCGTGTGCGCCGCGCTGATCTCCGTGGGTGTGCGGGGTGAGGTGTGCGTGAGGTGTGCGGGGTGCCGCCACGCCAGGTCGGTCAACGTGGCGCGGCTGCGGTCCGGTTGGGTGCGATCACCCCCTCTCGGCTGCGGATTCCGCTACGCGTCGCTGCGGGTTCGCTTGTCGAACGTCCGGGCCCGCGCCGGGCGTTCCCGCCGGACGCAGCAAGGTTTCCAGCAGTGTGTCCAGATGCCGGTCGCGGGCGGGGCCGGCCGGCAGGGACCGCGGAACGGCGTGGCTGAGCTGGGTGTGCCCCAGATACGCGGTGTACGCGAGCAGCCCGCGGCGGTGCGCCTCGTCCTCGGGGAAGCCCAACTCGCTGAAGAGGGCGGCGATATGGCCGATCCGGCGGTCGGTCACCCGGGCGAGCGCGGCGGCCACCCGCGGATCCGCGGCGGAGGCCAGCAGTGAGACCTCCAGTGGATCCTCGGCGGCCCGGCGGGTGGCCCGCAGGAACAGTCGGCGGAGCCGCTCGCCCGGATCGGGCTCGTCCGCCAGCTCGGCGATCACGGTTTCGGTGCGGGTCTCGGCCCAGCGGTCCAGGGCGGCCTCGATCAGCGCGTCGCGGTTGGTGAAGTGCCAGTAGAAGCTGCCCTTGGTGGTGCCCAGGCGGACCGCCAGCGGCTCCACGGCGACCGCCGCCAGGCCGCCTTCCCCCATGGCCGCAAGGGCCGCGTCGGCCCAGTCCTGCACGGTCAGGCGCTGCCGTGCGGCGCCGCCGCCGGTCTCCTTCGTCCGCTGTCGCACCATGACCGTACGCTACCGTACGGTAAAAACATACGCCACCGTATGGAGGTGCCCCGTGCACACGGTCCGCGACGCCCATACCCGCACCATCCAGGCCCCGGCGGAGGCCGTGGGAGCCTTGATCGACCGGCTGGGCGGCGAGCCCGACCCGCTCTTCCCGACGCCCGTATGGCCCCCCATGCGCTTCGACCGCCCCTTGGGGGTCGGCGCGGACGGCGGTCATGGATTCGTCCGCTACCGCGTCGCCGCCTACGAGCCGGGCCGCCGCATCCGCTTCGCCTTCACTCCCGGAGCGTCCGGCGAGGACACCGGTCACCACGAGGTCACCGTCCACCCCGTGGGAGCGGACCGCTGCCGGGTCGACCACGTCCTGGAGTCCCGGCTCCCCCTCGCCCGTCGGATCGTCTGGCACCTGGCGATCCGCGCCGTGCACGGCACCGTCGTCGAGGAACTCTTCGACAACCTCGAACGGGCCGCCACCGGACGCCTCGGCGCCCCCGTCCGTCGGTCGCCCCGGGTGCGACTGCTCAACCGCCTCCTGTGGGACCGGCCGACGGCCGTCGCCCTACCGGAAGGCGCGCACCTGGCACGCAGTGCCTTCTCGCGTACGGACTTCCAGGACGCCTGGCAGATGCCGCTGCGACCAGGTATGCCGCGCGAACCGGAAGCCTGGGAGGGGGTGTTGCGCGGGCCGTCGTTCCCCGTGCTCGCGCGGCGGGCCGGGGAGGTCCTGTTGGGCAAGGATGCCGGTCACCTCGACCTCCGGGCCTCGCTCCTGGTCGCCGACGACCGGATCACGCTCGGCACCGTCGTGCGCACCCACCACCGCGGAGGGCGCCTCTACATGGCCGTCATACGCCGGGTCCACCCCTTCGTGGTGCGCGGAGTGCTGCGTCGGGCCCACCGCGAACTGGCGCTGGCGGCGCCCGGCGCGGCGGAGCGGTGGCGGCCCGCCGCCCCGGAGGAAGGTCGAGAACGGCCGTCCCTCTAGCCACAGATGGCACTCAGTGCCACACTCGGTTCATGAGGCGACGAGACGACACGGGACGGCGGCAGAACCTCGGCACGGACCAGGCGTGGGCGGCGCTCGGCGGCGACCCCGGGCTCACGGAACGCATCTCCTACGAGGGGCCGCCCGGCCTGCTGCCCGCCCGTCTCCCGGTCATGGCCCTGGCCCGCTCCACAGTGGCCGTCTGCGCGCTCGCCGCGGCCGAGCTGGCCGCACAGCGCGACGGCGGCCCGCTGCCCGCTGTACGGGTCGTCGACGGAGCCGTGGCCACCGCCTTCGTCAGCGAACGGCATCTGCGGATCGACGGTCGTGCAGCCTCGACCTTCGCCCCGCTCTCCCGGTTCTGGCGCACGTCCGACGGCTGGCTGCGCACCCATGCCAACTACCCGCACCACCGCGCCCGTTTGCTCGGCGCGCTGAGCCTCCCGGACACCGCCGGCCCCGCCGACGCCGAGGCCGTGATCGCCGGACGGCGGGCCGAGGAGCTCCAGGAGGCCGTCCACGCGGCCGGCGGGTTGGCCGTCGCCGCCCGCACCCCCGAGGAGTGGTCCGCCCACGAGCAGGGCGCCACCCTCGCCCGGAAGCCACTGCTGACGCGCGAGCACCTCGGCGCCGGCACTCCGCCCCGGGTACTGCCAGCCCGAGCCGGCGACCCGGTGCTGCCCGCCGCCGGGCTGCGCGTGCTGGACCTGACCCGAGTGATCGCCGGCCCGGTCGCCACCCGGACGCTGGCCCTTCTCGGCGCGGACGTCCTGCGCATCGACGCACCACAGCTGCCGGAGAGTCAGGACGCCCACAGCGACACCGGTTTCGGCAAGCGCTCCACCGCGCTGGACCTGGGATCGCCCGGCGGACGCGCGTCCTTCGAGGCGCTGCTGGCCGAGGCGGACGTGGTGGTGACCGGCTACCGCCCCGGCGCCCTCGACCGCTTCGGGCTCACCCCCGAGGCCCTGGTGGAACGCCGCCCCGGGCTGGTGGTGGCCCGGCTCTCCGCCTGGGGCGACGACGGCCCCTGGGGCGGCCGGCGCGGTTTCGACAGCGTCGTACAGGTCGCGACCGGCATCGCCGCCGTCGAGGCGCACGACGATGGCACCCCGGGCGCGCTGCCCGCGCAGGCACTGGACCACGGCACCGGGTACCTGTTGGCCGCCGCGGTGTTGCGGGCACTGACCGAGCAGGCCCGGACGGGCGGTTCGCACCTGGTGACGCTGGCGCTGGCCCGTACGGCACGCTGGCTGGTGCACGACCTCGGGGACACGCCCGACCGGCCCGCCACCGCCGTGGCGACGGGTTCCGTCGCCACCACGGGCCACGACCCCGCCCACTACCTCCGCGAGACCGACAGCCCCGCAGGGCGACTGCGGTACGCACTGCCCCCGGTGTCCTTCGAGGGCGGCCCGGTGAACTGGGCGACCCCGTCCGGATGTTGGGGCACCGACGCGCCCGTGTGGCGCTGAACGACCTCGCGCTCCCGTCCACCACGGGACGCACCCGCGGGCTCCGGGCCGGCCGGTCACCACCCGTCCGGAGTCCGCGGTGCGGCCTGGCCGCCGGGAAACGGGGCGGTCGGCCCGCCCGCACGGCCCCTCCCTCGTACGATCTGCCGATGACGAGCACCGACCGCTACCTCGCCCGTGGCCCCAGGGCGGGCATCCGGCGCTTTACCGCCGACGATCGGCAGGAGTTCACCGCCCTCGTCCGGCAGAGCCTCGATCTGCACCGCCCCTGGCTCTTCCCGCCGGGCACCGACGCCGCGTACGACGGCTATCTGGCGCGACTTCAGGAACCGCTGCGCGAGGGCTTCCTGATCTGCGAGCACGACAGCGGACGGATCGCGGGCTACCTCACCATCAACAACATCGTGCACGGCGCCTTCCTCAGCGGCGCCATCGGCTACGGCGTGTTCGCGCACGCCGCCGGCCGGGGCCTGATGAGCGAGGGACTACGACTGGTGCGCCGCTACGCCTTCGGCCCCCTGGGCCTGCACCGTCTGGAGGCCAACATCCAGCCGTCCAACGAGCAGTCGATCCGCCTGGTCGAGCGCGCGGGCTTCCGTCTGGAGGGCTTCTCGCCGGGCTTCCTCTTCGTCGACGGCGCCTGGCGCGATCACGAACGCTGGGCCCTCACCCGTGAGATGGTCCAGAAGGACGAAGAAGACCAGGCGGACCAGGAAGGCGACCGGGCGGACCGGGGCGCCCGGAGAGGCGGCGAGGCGGAGTGAGCGACATCAAGGAGACGGGCGGGACCAAGGGGGGCGACGGTACCCAGTCGGGGGAGGTCGTCGTCCGGCGCGCGGTACCGATCTTCCGGATCTTCGACGTGGCCAAGGCACACGAGTTCTACGTCGACTACCTCGGCTGCACCCTCGACTGGGAGCACCGCTTCGCGCCGGGAATGCCGCTCTACACCCAGGTCTCCCGGAGCGGCCTGGTCCTCCACCTCTCGGAGCATCACGGCGATGCGACCCCGGGATCGACCGTGTACGTCGAGCTGACAGGAGTGCGCGCCCTGCACGCCGAACTGACCGCCAAGGACTACCCGTACCTGCGTCCCGGCCTGGAGGAGGACGAGTTCGGCACCTGTCTCACCCTGACCGACCCGTTCGGCAACCGGCTGCGCTTCAACGAGCCGCTCCCGGAGGGGCGGCAGGGATAGCGCGCGCCACCGGGAGGCCCGCTACCGGTCCTTGCGGTTGATCTTCATCGTGTCCATGTCGGTGGCGGTGGCCCGCAGTTCCCGGTAGCCCAGTCCCGCCGCCCGCAGCGCGCCCTCCGCCTTCTCCTCGCCGAGCGCGGCGGCCATCTCCTCACCGAGTGCGGCGTCCGAGGCGATGACGTAGCGGTAGCTGAAGGCGTGCAGGGCGGCGTCGTAGGCCAGCGAGCCCTCGGGCGTGAACCTCATCTGGGCGAGCCCGTGGTCGTCGACCTCGGCGAGCAGCTGCGCCCGGGCCTCCGCCGTGAGGTGGTCCCACTTGCCGCGGACGATCACTCGGTAGGTGTGCTGCGTGGCCATCTCCACCGCTTCCGTTCTGGTCTGCGTTCCAGGTGTGCAGCAGTAGAGGCTATGCGGGTGGGCCCCCGACCGCCCGCGGTTTTCCCTGCAACCCCCTGCAACGACCGGCCGTTTACCGGCCGCCCGTTACGATCGCCGTATGCGCCGGAACGTGCTCATCGATGCCCCCTCCAACCTGGGTCTGAGGCCGCCCGCACCCGGTGCGGTGCCCGGTTGCTACAAGCTCGCCGGAGCGCTGCGCGAGCAGGGACTGCTGCGGCGGCTCGGCGCACTGGAGGGCGGGGTGGTGGTGCCGCCCCGTTACGGCCTGGGGGACTGGCGCGAGGGAGACGGGGACTTCCACGCCGCGGCGATCGCCGCCTACAGCGCGCGGCTCGCCCGCCGGGTGCAGGGCCATGTGCGCAGCGGTGACTTCCCGGTCGTCCTCGGCGGCGACTGCAGCATCCTGCTCGGCGCGGTGCTCGCGCTGCGGCGACTGGGGCGGTACGGCGTGGCCTATCTGGACGGACACGGCGACTTCCGGCATCCGGGGAACACCGAGGTGACCGGCTCCGTCGGTGCCGCGGCCGGAGAGGGCGTCGCCCAGATCACCGGTCGCGGCCAGGCCGGTCTGACGGACATCGAGGGGATGCGCCCGTATGTCCGCGACGAGGACGTGAGCCTCCTCGGGGTCCGCGAGGCGGACGAGGACCAGGAGGAGCTCGCCCGACTGGGCATCAGCTGCACCAACGTCGGCGAGATCCGGCGGCGCGGCCCCGAAGCGGTCGCCCGGGCGGCGCTGCGGCACCTCCAGAACTCCCCGCTGGACGGCTTCTGGATCCATCTGGACGCGGACGTGCTGGATCCCTCCGTGATGCCCGCGGTGGACAGCCCCGACCCCGACGGCCTGTTCACCGACGAACTACGGGCGCTGCTTGCCCCGTTGGCCGCCTCCCCGCGCTGCGTGGGGATCACCGTGGCGATCTACGACCCGGACCGCGACCCCGACGGATCCGGGGCGGTACTGCTGGCCGACCTCCTCGAGGGCGTCTTTGCGCAACCCTGACCCCACCTGGCCAACAGGGGCCCTGTTCAGACGGCCGATCACGTTGTTCCATGGTCAACAGCGGGCCGCCGTAGCCGAGGGGGTCCGGTCCGATCCTGCGAGGCAGCCGTGGCCACGAGTGTGCGACGCACCACCCTGACCCTTCCCCTGGCCGCCCTCGGCCCGGACAACCCCCTGCCCGCGCTGCGCGGCCCCGAAGACGTGCACCGCATCGAGATCCCCCGGGACACCGCCCTGCCCGCCGACATGGCGCGTCAGATCGGCTATCGGCCGCTGCGCTCGATCCTGCCCACCCGGATGCGCGACGGCTACGGCCGGGACCGTCGTCGCACCGACCTCGACGCGCTGGTCATCGAGAACGACAAGCTGCGCGCCACCGTCCTGCCCGGCCTCGGCGGCCGGGTGTACTCCCTCCACCACAAGCCCACCGGCCGCGAACTGCTCTACCGCAACCCGGTGGTGCAGCCCGCCGCCTTCGCCCTCAACGGGGCGTGGTTCTCCGGGGGCATCGAGTGGAACATCGGCGCCACCGGGCACACCACCCTCTCGTGCGCTCCGTTGCACGCCGCCCGGGTCCCGGCTCCCGATGGCGGCGAGATGCTGCGGCTGTGGGAGTGGGAGCGGCTGCGCGACCTGCCGTTCCAGGTGGACCTGTGGCTGCCCGACGGCGCGGAGTTCCTGTACGTGGGCGTGCGGATCCGCAATCCGCACCACCACACCGCCCCGGCGTACTGGTGGTCCAACACCGCCGTCCCCGAGGACGAGCACACCCGTGTACTGGCCCCGGCCGAGGCGGCCTGGCACTTCGGGTACGAGCGCACGCTGCGGCGCGTGCCGGTGCCGGAGTCCGCCGGAGCCGACCGGACCTACCCGTTGCGCAGCGAGTTCCCCGCGGACTACTTCTACGACCTGCCCGAGGACGCCCGCCCCTGGATCGCCTCCCTGGACCGGGACGGCCGCGGACTCGTGCAGACCTCCACCGCGGCCCTCGCCGGCCGCAAGCTCTTCCTGTGGGGCGCCGGACGGGCCGGACGGCGCTGGCAGCGCTGGCTCACCGAACCGGGCACCGGCGGCTACGCGGAGATCCAGGCGGGCCTGGCCCGCACCCAACTGGAGCACGTCCCGCTCGACGCCGGTGGGGAGTTCAGCTGGCTGGAGGCGTACGGGTCGCTGGACGCCGACCCGGCCCAGGTCCACGGCGCGGACTGGACGGCGGCGCGCGGCACCGTGGAATCCCGGCTGGCGGCGGTGCTGCCCCGGGAAGAGGTCGATGCGGCGTACGCTGCCTGGCTCCCGTACGCGGACGTGGAGCCGAAGGAGCAACTGGCCACCGGCTCCGGCTGGGGCGCCCTCGAAGTGGCCCGCGCGGGCCTGGACCTCCCCGGCACACCGTTCGCCCCGGCCACCCTGGGCGCCGAGCAGCAGCCCTGGCTGACGCTGGTCAGAACGGGGGAACTGCCGGCCGCCGGCCCGGTCCCCGGACCCGCGCCGGTCGCCCCGGCCTGGCGCGACCTGCTGGAGTCCGCCCGTCCGGGGCCGGCCGTCGAGTACCACCTCGGGCTCGCCCAGTGGCACGCCGACGACCGCGCGCAGGCCGTCCGCAGCTGGGAGCGCGCGCTGGCGCACGGCGCCGGCTGCCTGCCGCTGTACTGCCTGGCCGTCGCCGAGTCCGTGGCGGGCGAGACCGCGCACGCCGCCGACCGGTTCACGCAGGCATTCGACTGTGCCGTCGGCTCGGCCGGGTCCGACGATCCGGCGGTGGCCCGGGTCTGGCGGGATGCTCTGCCGGCCCTCGCGAGGGAGGCGGTGCCCGTGCTGCTGGCGGTGGACCGGGCCGACGCCGCCGCCGGGATGCTGGCGGCACTGCGCCCCGCCGAGCGCGCGGGCGGCCGCTTCCGCCTCCTGGCGGCGCAGGTCCTGCTCGCCCAGGGACAGCCGGCGGTGGCGCGCGAGATCTTCGACGAGGGCTTCGAGATCGCCGATCTGCGGGAGGGCGCCGAGGTCCTGAGCGACACCTGGTACGCCATCGCCGAGCGGCTGGTGGCGGGGGACGGTCCGATCACCACGGAGACCGTGGCCCGGGCCCGCGTGGAACATCCGCTGCCGGAGCGGTACGAGTTCCGGATGCGGCCGGCGGAAACGGCATAGCGCAGGCGGGGCGCCCCGGGCGGGGAGGACGGCACCGCCCGGGGCGCCCCCGCGCAGGTTGGCATATGCCAGTTGGAAAAGATCGCAAGGGCGCGGAATCCTCGCGGATCATCACGCGTTGTGACGAATATGAAGGCAATTACCACGAGCAGTTACGGCGGCCCTGAGGTTCTCACCTACTCCGAGCAACCCGACCCCAAGGTCGGGCCGGACTCGGTGCTGATCCGGGTGCGCGCCGCCGGCGTCAATCCGGTCGACTGGAAGATCGTCGCGGGCTATCTGGACGGCATGATGCACGCTCACTTCCCGCTCATTCCCGGGTGGGACGTGGCAGGAGTGGTCGAGGCGGTCGGCGCCGACGCCACCGAGTACGCGGTGGGCGACGAAGTCATCGGCTACGTCCGCAAGGACGAGGTGCAGCACGGCACGTACGCCGAGCTGGTCGCCGCGCCGGTGCGCACCCTGGCCCGCAAGCCCGCCACGCTCGACTGGCGGCAGTCCGCCGGGCTCCCGCTCGCCGGGCTGACGGCCTATCAATCGCTCAAGCGGGCGCGGACCAAGGCGGGCGATCTGGTGCTGGTGCATGCCGCCGCGGGTGGTGTCGGCTCGCTGGCCGTCCAGATCGCGGTCGCCGAGGGAGCCCGCGTGATCGGCACGGCCAGCGAGCGCAACCACGACTTCCTGCGGTCCCTGGGCGCCGAACCGGTGACCTACGGCGGCGGGCTCGCTGACCGGGTGCGCGCCCTGGCGCCCGAAGGTGTCGACGTCGCCCTGGACTTCGTCGGCGGTGGGGCCGTGGACGTCTCGCAGGAGGTGCTCAGGGACCGCAGCCGGGTGGTGTCGATCGCCGACGGCGAGGTCCGGGCGAAGGGCGGCCACATGGTGTGGGTCAGACCGGACCCCGCCGATCTGACCGCCCTGGCCATCCTCGCGGACGCGGGGAAGCTGACCGTGCCGGTCGATACGGCGCTCCCGCTGGAGGAGGCCGCCGAGGCGTTCCGGCTCAGCATGGCCGGTCGGACCCGAGGCAAGATCGTCCTGGAGGTGTGAGAGGCGGGTGGGCGACCCGAGTGCCGCACGGAGCGTGCGACGGGCCTCGGAGCGGGTGAAGGGAGTGCGGCGGAGAGGCTAGGCGCCCTGCGCGCGATCGACGTACTCGAAGACCGAGCCGTCGGGGTGACGGGCAATCAGATTGCGTCCGATGGGGGTGGACAGTGGTCCGGCGATGATGTCCGCGCCGACCGCGGTGAGGTCGGCCACCGCCTCGTCGACGTCCTTGACGGCGAGGGTCGCGGTGATCTTCCGCAGTACCGACAGCTCCGCCTCGGGGCCGCTCATCAGGAAGAAGCATCCCACCGCGGCGACCGCCACCCCGCCGCGCTGGAAGCGGATCGCCTCGGTGCCGGTCAGTCGTTCGTACACCGTGACCGCGGCATCGAGGTCGCCGACACATACCCGAAGTGAGGTCCCCAGAATGTCCATATGAACCAGCCTAGTTGGGCTGCCGGTGACTGCGCGAACCCTGACGGTGATGTGACTGCGGTGTGCCGGCGCGGTGGAGGCGGGGTGGCGGAAGCGTCGAGCTGACGCTACGTCAAACGCGGCACAGGATCTCGCCGTGCAGCATGCCGAACCAGCCGTCCTCCTCGGCGCCCCACTTCCGCCAGGCCGCGGCTATGCGGGTCAGGTCGGCTTCGGTGGCGTATCCGCCGTCGACCGCGATCTTGGCGTAGGAGGAGGTGACCGTGCGGTCCGCCCACAGTTCGGACCACCAGGAGCGCTCCTCGGGGGTCTGGTAGCACCAGGTGCTCGCCTTCGCGGTGATGTTCTGCGGCGCGAAGCCGGCCTGGCGTGCCCAGGCATGCAGTCGGCGCCCGGCGTCCGGCACGCCGCCGTTGCCGCGGGCCACCCGGCGGTAGAGGTCCAGCCAGTCGGCCATCCCCGCCACCTCCGGGTACCACGTGAAGGTGGCGTAGTCCGCATCGCGGACGGCGACGATGCCACCGGGCTTGGTGACGCGGCGCATCTCGCGCAGCGCCTGCACGGGATCGCCCACGTGCTGCAGGACTTGGTGGGCGTGCGTCACGCAGAAGGTGTCGTCGGGGAAGTCCAGTTCATGGACGTCGCCGACCGTGAAGCGGACGTTCTGCACTCCGCGGGCGGCGGCCGTGGCGCGGGCCTGCTCCAGGATGCCGGGCGCGTGGTCCAGGCCGGTGACCTGGCCGTCCGGTACCAGGGCCGCCAGGTCGGCGGTGATGGTGCCGGGGCCGCAGCCGATGTCGAGGATCTGCATGTGGGGCAGCAGTGAATCCAGCAGGTATCCGGCCGAGTTGGCGGCGGTGCGCCAGGTGTGCGAGCGCAGTACGGACTCGTGGTGGCCGTGGGTGTAGACGGCGGATTCCTGCGGCATGGATCGGCTCCTTCGCGGACATCGGGGGCAGCCGCACGAGGCCGTGTCGGAACGCGGCCGGGGGCGGATGCCCTATGGCGTACTGCCTCACACGGTACGCCGGTGTCTCGTATGGCGAGAGATGCGTCTTGACATGTGGACGTGAGGGGGTGGTGGTGGGGGTGGGTGGGGGACGAGCAGGAGGGAGGAGGGATGCGGGTAGGGGGCGGAGCGGGGCGGTGGTTCCTGGCTGGTGTGGGGGCGGTCAGTTGAGGAGGAGGCGGTAGACGGTCAGGGCCTCGTTCCTCTTTTCCAGGGTCAACTCGCCGGGGACGGCGCTCACTTCACCGTCGTAGGCGAGCGGGGTGCCGTTCGGGAGGCCGCCGATGCGCAGGCGGGGGAGACGGGCCTCGCCCACGAGCGGGGAACTGCGCGGGGTGCCCAGCAGGGCGGCGGTGAGCAGCCGGACGCCGGCCAACCGACCGGCGTGCACCACGCGGACGTCGAGCACGCCGTCGGCCAGGTCGTGGCGCCGCACGGGCGCGGTGCCCAGGCCGCGGTACTGGCAGTTGCCGACGAACAGCAGCCAGACGGCGTGCCGTTCGCCGTTGATCTCGATGCTCAGAGGCGTGGAGGAGCGCAGCACTTCGCAGGCGGCGAGGATCCCGGCGGGCCAGGCGCCGATCCGGTGCGCCCACCGCTCCCGGATCCGGACCAGCTCCGGATACGCGCCGATGGAGAAGGTGTTGAGGAAGTACTGGCCCTCCTGATGCGGCCCGACCCGGAAGCGCGCCAGGTCGACGGCCACGGCCTCGCCGCTCTCCACGGCGCGCGCCGCGTCCGCGTAGGTCTCGACGCCCAGGTCGTAGGCGAAGTGGTTGAGGGTGCCACCGGGCAGGACCGCGAGCGGCAGTCCGTGGCGCGCCGCGACCGTGGCCGCCGCGTTGACGGTGCCGTCGCCGCCGAGCACGCCCAGCGCACCGCCCCGCGCCAGGGCCTGCTCGGCCGCCTCCTCCAGCGCCTTGTCCATCGGCATGCCGTCCGGTCCGCCGCAGACCACCACCTCGGCCTGCGGGAGCGCTCCGTGCACCTCCGCGACCCGGTCGGGGCGCGGCCCCGAGCGTTGTCCGGAGGTCGCGTTGGCCACCACGTACAGTCCGCGTCCGCGGGGCAGTGCGGGCGCCTCGGCGCGGGGCCGGGCGGGCGGGGCCAGTTGGGCGCGGGTCGGCGCCATGCCGCGGACCGCGAAGGCCGCGCCGACGCCGAGCGCGGCGCCGGCCAGCACGTCACCCGGATAGTGCACACCCGTATAGACGCGGGAGAACGCCACGGAGGCGGCGAGCGGGGCGAGGGCCAGGCCCCACCACTTGTTCTCGAAGCCGACGCCGGTGGCGAAGGCCGCCGCCGAGGCCGCGTGCCCGGACGGAAAGGAGGAGGTGAAGGGCTGGCGGCCGAGCTGACGCATCAACGGGACGGTGTCCAGCAGCGGTCTGGCGCGGCGTACGGAGCGTTTGCCGAGGGTGTTCACTGTCGCGGACGCCAGGGCCAGCGAGGCCATACCGCGCAGGGCGGCCCGACGCGCGGGCCGCCCGCCCAGGGCCGCCGCCCCGGCCGCCACGCCGAACCACAGCAGCCCGTGATTGGCGCTGCGGGTCAGCCGGGGCAGTACGCGCTGGGCGCCCGGCCATTCGCGCGTGGCGATCCGATCGAAGGCCCACCGGTCGAGGTGCGGGAGAAGTTTTCGGCTTCGCATGGGTCACGTGTACCCGGGGAGGGGCGAGGCAGGCAGGGGGAGACACTGATGGCCGTTGGCCGTTGGCGTTGCGGGCGTTGCGGGCGTTGCGGGCGTTGCGGGCGTTGCGGGCGTTGCGGGCGTTGCGGGCGGAGAAGCGTCAGGGGTGGGAGTGGTGGGAGTGGTGGAGGAACGGGAGGCGTGGGTGGTTCGGAGGCGGAGGGATGCTGATCTCGGTGCCTGTGTGGCGGTTCTCGCCGAGGTGCACGCCCACAGCGGCTACCCCCACCGCTGGCCCGAGGAACCGGGCCGGTGGCTCACCCCCGACGGGCTGACCGCCGCGTGGGTCGCCGAGGCGGGTGGCGCGGTGGCCGGCCATGCCGCGCTATGTGGACGCGAGGTGAGCCGCCTGTATGTCGCGCCCGGCGCGCGGGGGCACGGCCTCGGCGCGCGGTTGATGGCCGCCGTCGAGGCGGAGGCCGCGGCCCGGGGGGTGCGGCCCGTCTTGGAGGTGAAGACGTCCGACACCTCGGCGGTCGCGCTGTACGAGCGCCGGGGATGGGTGCGGCGCGGCACCGAGCGCCAGGTATGGGGCGCGGCAGGGGCGGAGGAAACGGTGGAGGTGCATCGGTACGAGGCGCCTACGGGCGGGCGGAGGGCGGAGGCGGAAGCCGAGGCGTAGCGGTCCGAGGCCGTTCGGCCGGGCGGGCTCCGCGTTCGCCTCAGGGAACAGTGGTCACCCTCCGCTGACGTGTCGCCCCCGGTCGCCACTCCCGTGATCTGCGAAGGTGGTCGAGGCCGTTCATCATGTGATGGGCCCGCGATCGACCGGCCGCCGTGGAGTGGAGGTACGGATGCAGCGGACCGCCCCGGATCCGCAGCGGGAGCCGGATCCGGCCCCGCCGGTGGGCCTGCCGGTCCTTCCCGAACTCGCCGCGCACCTCTCCGCGGCAGCCGGCCGCACCGCCCCCGAACCCTCCGGCGGCTCCGCGCCGCTGCGCGCCGCCGCCTGCGGCTACTGGGAGCGCCGCGGCCTGTTCACCCCCGCCGATCGGGTGCTGGCCGGCCCCGGGGCCGCCGCCCTGCTGCTCGCCCTGTATGCCGCGGTCGACGGTGCGGTGCTGCTGACGCGGCCGTGCGCCGAGTGGTACGCGCCGCCCGCCAGGTTGCTGGGGCGGCCGGTCCACCTGACGCCGGTACCGGCCGAATCGGGCGGGCTGCCGGACCCGTTCGCGCTGCTGGAGACCGTACGGCGGGCCAGGATGCACGGCGACACCCCGCGTGTCCTGGTCCTCTCCGTTGCCGACGACCCGACCGGTACCTGCCCGCCGCCGGAGCAACTGCACGAGGTGTGCGAGGCGGCGGCCGAGGAGGGGCTGTGGGTCGTCAGCGACGAATCGAGCCGGGATCTGCTGCACGACCCGCATGACACCGTGGTGCTCAGCCCCGCCGAGATACTGCCGGGCGAGGTCGTGGTGCTGACCGATCTGCGGGCCGCGCTGCTGCCCGCCTCCTGGCCCGTCGCGCTGGCCCGATTTCCGGGCACCCGCCGGGGCGCCCTTCTACGGGACGCGGTCCTTGAGACCCTCACCCGGCTGCACACCCCGCTTCCCGGGCCGCTCGCCCGTGCGGTCACCCATGCGCTCGCCGAGCCCGACGCCGTACGGGAGCGGACCGCGGCCGCCGCGCGGGTGTACGGGGTACTCACCGGGGCGCTGTACCGCACGCTCGCCGGGGCCGGTGCGCTCTGCCGTCCGCCGCATGCGGGCAGTTCCCTCTACGCCGACCTCGAACCGTTGCGGCGGTCGTTCGGCGTCCGTGGGCCCACCGGATCAACGGAACTGGAAAGGGAGTTGGCGTCGTGGGCGGCCCGCGGCGCCCATCGTTTCGAGGACGACCCGGAGGCGCTACGGGTGCGGCTGGGAGCGGATGCCCTGCTCGGCGCCGACATGGAGCTGCGGCAGCGTGTCTTGAACACGGCCGATCCACTCCAACTTCCCCATGTGCGGGCGGGGTTGGGTGATCTGGATCGGGCGTTGGCCGAACTGGGCTCGGCTCCGGCGCGACTCGCCCGCCCGCCTCGTGACTCCGGTTCTGCCCGGCCCTCGAATGGAGCCCCTGGATGACCGAACAGACCGAGCGCTCTCTCGCCGGGCGCCCCCTCGATGAGACCTCCCTCGATGAGACCTCCCTCAAGGGGACGTCCCTAGACGAGACCTCACTGGATGAAACGTCCCTGGGCGAGACCTCCGTCGAGGAGACCCCTCTCGATGAGACCTCCCGCGTCGAGGAGGTTGGTGGTGGGGCGGCTGCTGGCGCGGTAGGCGGGCGTCTTGCCGCCGCGGCGCTTCCGGAGACCGCGCCGCCCTCGCACCCACTGTCCGAACCGCGCCCACTGTCCGAACCGCGCCCCCTGGGGGAGCCCCGCACCTGGCCCCGTGACTTCACCGACCGGTTGACCGCGCCGCTGCCCGGCGTCCGGGCGTTGGCCCGGATCGCGCGGGAGGGCAAGCTCCGCCCGGCGGCCGAGACGCTCCGGCAGATCCAGCAACTGCCGTTCGAGCCCGGCCCGATGCCGGAGGTCGGTCCCACGACCGTCGCGCTGACCTGGGCCGGGCACGCCAGTTGGGTCATCCGGATGGGCGGGCTGACGGTCCTCACCGACCCGGTCTGGTCCCGCAAGATCCTCGGTACGCCCGCCCGGGTCACCCCCGTGGGGGTCCGCTGGGAGGACCTGCCACCGGTCGACGCCGTCGTCATCAGCCACAACCACTACGACCACCTGGACGCGCCGACGCTGAAGCGGCTGCCGCGCGACGTTCCGCTGCTGCTTCCCGCGGGGCTGGCGCCCTGGGCCCGACGGCGCGGCTTCACCCGGGTCACCGACCTGGACTGGTGGGAGGCGGTGGAACTGGCCGGCCCCGCCGGTCCGGTGCGGATCGACTTCGTGCCCGCGCACCACTGGAGCAAGCGGACGCTGACCGACACCTGCCGTTCCCTGTGGGGCGGTTGGGTGCTCACCGCCCCCGACGGGCGGCGGATCCACTTCGCGGGGGACACCGGTTACGGCCACTGGTTCGAGGAGATCGGCCGCCGCTACCGGGACATCGACCTGGCGTTGCTGCCCATCGGGGCGTACGACCCGCGCTGGATGCTGCGGCCGGTGCACACCGACCCGGAGGAGGCGGTACGGGCCTGCCAGGACCTGGGGGCGCGGTGCCTGGCGCCGATGCACTGGTCGACGTTCCTGCTCTCGGCCGAGCCGCCGCTGGAGCCGCTGCACCGCATCCGGGCCGCCTGGGCGGCGACCGGCCGTTCGCGGTCGGACTTGTGGGATCTGCCGGTCGGCGCGTCGCGGGTGCTGGCGGAGCGCTGAGGCCCCGGCCTCACCCACCGTCCTGCCCCTGCCCCTGCCCCTGCCCCGCCTGCCCGTCGCCCGTCCCGTACAGTCCCGTCCGCTATCCCTCCCCTTCCGCCGTCTGTTCCTCGCCGTCCGCCGGCGACGGGCGGAGGCGGTGCCACGCGACCGGGGCGGCGCCGAACAGCACCGTCAGGCTGATCGCCGCGGCCACGCCCTGCCAGGGCTCGGGGAAGAGGGAGCCGCCCAGCAGGCCGATCAGCTGGTACGTGGCCGCCCAGGCCAGGCAGGCAGGGAGGTCGCCGCGGGCGAAGCGCCGGGGCGGCATCTCGGCGAGCAGGCAGGCCAGCATGACCGGGATCCGGCCGGCCGGTACCAGGCGGGAGAGCACCAGCACCAACACGCCGTGCTCCCGCAGCCTGTGCCGCGCCTGCGCCAGGCGTTCCGGTGCGGCGCGATCGCGGAGCCGGGCGAGCCAGCGCGAGCCGTTGCGGGAGTGCACGCCGCGTCGCCCGAGCCAGTACAGGCCCAGGTCACCGAGGAACGCGGCGCCGGACGCGACCACGAAGACGAGCAGCAGGGCAAGCGGCGAACTGTGGTGGAAGGCGACCGCCGCCGCCGAGCTGACCACCGCGCCGGTGGGCACGACGGGCACCAGCGAGCCCAGCACCACCAGCAGGAACAGCGACGGGTAGCCGACCGCCTGCTGGGTCGATTCCGGCGGGACATGGGTGAGCACCTGGTGGAGGCCGTCGGCCAGCGTCGTACCGCTCATGGCCGTGCCGTTGGGACTCGTGCCGACCGGTGCCGGACCGTGGGCGTCATCGGGTGGTCCTCGGCTGCACCGACTCGCCGTGCCCGAGCCGGTGCACGGCGACCTTCGGCGCGAGGAGCCCGGCCTGTCGCTCGAACTCCTGACCCGGCGCGTGGAACTCGTGGGGCCGGACGGCGTCCAGACCGATCGGCCAGTACGTGCCGTAGTGCACCGGCACCGCGCTGCACGGTGCCAGGCGGGCCGCCGCCACCGCGGCCCGCCGGGCGTCGAGGTGGCCATGGCCGAGGAACGGTCCCCAGCCGCCCACCGGCAGCAGCGCCACTTCGCACGGCCCGACCTCGTCCGGCAGCTCCGGGAACAGCCCGGTGTCGCCGGCGAAGTAGGTGCGGGCCGTGCCACTGATGACGTAGCCGAGGGCGGGGACGCGGTGCGGTCCGTAGGGAAGCCGCCGGCCGTCGTGGGCGGCCGGCACCGCGCGGACGGTCAGGGCGGCGGCGTCCCCGGGCGGTCCGATCCGGCACTCCTGGCCCGGCCGCAGCTCGCTCACCGGCAGGCCCCTGGCGGCGGCCACCCGGCGCAGTCCGGGTACGGCGGCCGGCGCGCCGTACGGCACGATCAGCCGGGTCCCGGGCGCGAGCCGGGCCAGCGAGGCAGGGTGCAGATGGTCGGCGTGCAGATGGGAGATCAGGACCGCGTCCGCGTGGGCCGCCTCGGGGGGCGGCAGTGCGCCGCGGCGGCGCCGCAGGTGGGCGAGCCGGGCGACGAACAGCGGGTCGGTCAGCACTCGCACCCCGGAGTCCTCGACGGTCACCGTGGCATGTCCCCACCAGGTGACTTTCACGGACATGCTCGGTCCACCTCCTTGCCCGGCCGGGCACCGCCCGATCCGGGACGCTCCGACCGCGACGCCCTGCCGGGGCCGGGCCGCTCATCGGCCGGCCGTCCTGCCGCGTACCCCGTTCCGATCGTTACCGATCCTCCCTCATCCGCCCCGCAGGCAGGTCCCGGGGACGCGTGCACCGAGTGGCGGGGATATGCCCTGCCCCCTGCCACGCCCACTTTCCCCGCCCACAATCCCCGCCCGCTCTCCGCGCCCGCTTTATGACACCCGCCCGCATTGATGACACCCTTGGCCGGAATGCCCGTCCGGCTGGTGCGGCGGGCCCGAGCGGGGAGGACGGGACGGCGTGCGGACCGCGCGGTGGAAGGCCCTCGGCGGCGCCCTCCTGAGGGTGCTGGCCGTCTGGGCGGTCTCCAGCCTGACCCTGCTCGCCCTGGCCGCGGTGCTGCCCGACTTCCGGCTGCAGGCCGTGGGCGGCGAGAGCCTCACCCGCACCGCACTCACCGCGGCGCTGGCGGCCGGCGCGTTCGGCCTGCTCAGCGCCCTGGTGTGGCCGCTGCTGGTGCGCGCGCTGCTGCTGGTGCCGGCGTTGGTGCTGGGGCTGCTGGTGTTCTTCCTCAACGGGTCGTTGCTGCTGGTCGCCTTGGACGTGGTCCCGGCGGGACGGGGGCAGACCACGCCGGAGACCGCGGTGATCGTGGCGGCCGTGATGTCGGCGGCGTCCTCGGCGACCTCGACCTTCCTGGCGGTGCGCAACGACGAGGCGTACCGGCGTCGGCTGGTGCGGCTGGCCGGCCGGCGGGGGAGGCGGGCCGGCGCGGACCGCGGGCCGGCCACGCCCGGGACGGTCTTCCTCCAGCTCGACGGCGTCGGCCATGAGGTGCTGCGGGAGGCGACCCGCGGCGAGCGCCCGCTGATGCCGACCCTCGCCCGCTGGATCGGCACCAGTCACCGGCTCGTCCCGTGGCGCACCGACTGGTCCAGCCAGACCGGCGCCAGCCAGCTCGCCATCCTGCACGGCAGCAACGAGGACCTGCCCGCCTTCCGCTGGTACGAGAAGGAGACCGGCGACCTCATCGTCAGCAACCGGCCCAGCAGCGCCGCCGAACTCCAGCGCCGGGCCGTCGCGCGCACCGGCGACGGCGGGCTGCTGGCCCACGACGGCGCCAGCCGCGGCAACCTCTTCAGCGGCGGTGCCGACCAGGTCGCCCTGGTGATGTCGGTGGCCGCCCGGCGCGGCCGGTACAACCGTTCGCGGGCCGGCTACTTCGCCTACTTCTCCGACCCGGCCAACGCCACCCGGACCGCGGTCTCCTTCGTCGCCGAGGTCCTGCGGGAGATCGGCCAGGCGCTGCGCAGCCGCTGCCGCCGCGAGCGGCCACGGGTCAGGCGGGGCGGCCTCTACCCGGTCATCCGGGCCTTCGCCACCGTCGTCGAGCGCGATGTGGTGGTCGCCGCGGTGCTCGGCGACATGCTGGCCGGCCGCACCGCGGTCTACGCCGACCTGGTCGCCTACGACGAGGTGGCGCACCACTCGGGGCCCGTGCACCGCGACACCCACCAGGTGCTGCGCCGCCTCGACCGCTGCATCGAGCTGATCGCCGAGGCCGGCCGGTACGCGCCCCGGCCGTACCGCGTCGTGCTGCTCTCCGACCACGGCCAGAGCCCCGGCGCGACCTTCCGGGACCGCTACGGGCTGACCTTGAGCGACCTGGTCCGCGCCGGGTGCGGGCTGCCGGTCCGGCGGCGGGCCGGGCGCACCGCCAGCGGCGCCGAGGCCCGGGAGGCGGCGCGGGCGGCGCTGGGCCGGCCGGAGGGGACGGCGGACGGGGACCGGCCCGGCGCGCAGCCGGTCGTGCTGGCCTCCGGCAACCTCGGCCTGGTCTCGTTCCCGGACGTCCCCGGCCGGATCACCCGTGAGGAGCTGGACCGCCGCCACCCGGCGCTGCTGGACACCCTCGCCGGCCACCCGGGCATCGGCTTCGTCCTGGTCCGCTCGGTCGCGCACGGTGCGGTGGTGCTGGGCCCGGACGGCGGCGAGCACCACCTCGACACCGGGCGGGTGGTCGGCGCGGACCCGCTGGCGCCCTTCGGGCCCGGTGCGGCCGAAGCGGTCCGCCGCACCGACCGGTTCCCGCACGTCGCCGACCTCATGATCAATTCCGCCTGTGATCCGGCGACCGGCGCGGTGCACGCCTTCGAGGAGCAGATCGGCTCGCACGGCGGACTGGGCGGCCCGCAGAGCCGGCCCTTCCTCCTGTGGCCCGCGGAGCTGTCTCCGCCGGCCCCGGACGGGACGCCGCTGACCGGCGCCGAGCAGGTCCACCAGGTGCTGCGGCGCTGGCTGCGGGAGGCGGACGGTCCGCGACCGCCGGTCGGCCCGGGGGCGGAGGAGCCGTACGGGCGGCTCGGGCCGGAGGCGGACGACCTGCGGCGCTAGGCCGGGCAGCCCGAAGGTTTTTCCGGTCGCCCGACCCCTGGCGGGACAAAAACCGGTGATTTTGCGGGGGCCCTCCGGTCGCCCACCATGTCCTGGCCCGGCAATCCCGGGTGCACCGCGCACGACGAGAGGGCCCACCACGCCATGCACGACCGGCACACCCGCCGTTTCGGTCTGGGGACCGCTACCGCCCTGGTGATGGGGAACATCATCGGCGGCGGAATCTTCCTGCTGCCGGCTTCGGTCGCCCCCTTCGGCACCGTCAGTCTGGTCGCCTTCGGCGTCCTCACCCTCGGGGCGATCGCCCTGGCCCTGGTCTTCGGGCGGCTCGCCGAGCGCCATCCGGACACCGGCGGGCCCTATGTCTACGCGCGTGAGGCGTTCGGCGACTTCGCCGGCTTCCTCTCCGCCTGGTCGTACTGGACGATGACCTGGGTCAGCAACGCCGCGCTGGCGGTGGCCGCCGTCGGCTACGTCCATGTGCTCTTCCCCGGCCACGCGTCCCGGGGCGTCGATCTGATGGTGGCGCTGGGCGCGCTGTGGCTGCCGGCGCTCGCCAACTTCGCGGGCACCCGGTACGTCGGGGCCGTCCAGATGGTCTCCACGGTGCTGAAGTTCGTGCCGCTGCTGTTCATCGCGGTCGTGGGGCTGTTCTTCTTCGACCCGCACAAGCTCGGGGCGTTCCACGAGGGCGGCGGCAGCACCCTGGGCGGGCTGTCCGCGGCGGCCGCGATCCTCCTCTACAGCTACGTGGGCGTGGAGTCCGCCGCGATGAGCGCCGGCGAGGTCCGCAACCCCGAGCGCAACGTCGGTCGGGCCACCGTGCTGGGCACCGTCGGTGCCGCCGTCGTCTACCTGCTGGGCACCCTGTCGGTGTTCGGCACCGTCGCCCACGACAAGCTGGTCAATTCGAAGGCGCCGTTCTCCGACGCGGTGGACGCGATGTTCGGCGGCCACTGGGGCGGCACGGTCATCGCGGCCGCCGCGGTGATCTCCATCATCGGCGCGCTCAACGGCTGGACGCTGATGAGCGCCCAGTCGCCGTACGCCGCCGCGAAGGACGGCCTCTTCCCGGCGGCCTTCCTCACCAAGCGGCGCGGGGTGCCGACCTTCGGCGTGCTGGCCGCCGCCGTGCTGGCCTCCGCCCTGACCGTGATCAACTACTTCCTCGGTACCGGCGGCGTCTTCGAGATCCTGGTCCTGATCACCACCTTCTCGGCCACCGTCCCCTACCTGCTGGCCGCCGGCGCCCAGATCTACTTCCTGCTCTCCGGCCGCCGCGACAAGGTCCGCCCGGCCCGCTTCGCCCGCGACCTGACGCTCGCGGTGATCGCCTTCGGCTTCACCTTCTGGCTGGTGGCGGGCGCCGGCTACGCGGCGATCTACCAGGGCGTGCTGTTCCTGTTCGCCGGAATCCTGGTGTACGCGCTGATGGCGGCCCGCCGCGGGCGCCGGCCGGCCGTGTCCGAGGACGCGACGGAGGGCACCCAGGGCGCCGAGGCCGCCGAGGCCGCTTCCGTGGAGGCGGTCGGGAACGCTCCGGCGGACGCGCCGGTGACCACCGTCCCCGCGGCGAGCTAGCCGCCCGCCCGCCGACCCCGATGCCCCCGGCCGCCTCGCTGCGACCGGGGGCATTACCTTGCGCGTAATCGCCCCTCGCCCGTCGCTCCGGCAGAGTCGAGGCATCGGTTCACGGGCCGGCGCACTCCGGCCCGTGAACTGTCGCTGACGAACCATCGGTCACCTGGCGGCCCGGATCCCACCGGCCGCCGCGACGGACACCACGAGGAGTTCACGATGTCGCAGAACGTGCAGCAGGGCGCCGCCGAGCGGACCGTCGACCACGCGGCCGCCGCCGAGCGGTACCTGGCGGCGTGGAACGCCACCGAGGAGGGCGCCCGGTTCAAGGCCGTCGCCGCGGCGTTCACCGAGGACGCCACCTACACCGACCCGCTGGCCGAGGTCGCCGGGCACGACGGGCTGGCGGCGGCGATCGCCGGCGCGCACCAGCAGTTCCCGGGTTTCGTGTTCCGGCCGCTGGGCGTGGTGGACGGCCACCACGACATCGCCCGGTTCGGCTGGGAGTTGGTCGCGCCGGACGGGTCGGCGCCGGTCGCCGGCTTCGACGTGGTGCGGCTGGCCGAGGACGGTCGGATCCGGTCGGTGCTCGGCTTCCTGGACCGCGTACCGGCGATGTGAACCACCCTCACCCCGCCGCTTTGCGCAGATGCTCGGCCGTTTCGGGGTCCGCGGGCAGGAACGCCTCCAGCGCCAGTTCCGAAACGGTCACATCCATCGGCGTGTTGAAGGTGGCGATGGTGGAGAGGAAGGAGAGCACCGTGCCGTGGTGCTCGATCACCAGCGGCAGGGCGAACGGCGGGTGGTCGCCCGGGGTCGCGCTCTGCCGCCCGCCGGCCGGCAGCGGGTAGGAGCGGAGCTCGTCGTGCAGCGCGCGCAGCGGCGCGGACCGCATCAGCGCCAACTGCCGGTCCAGTTGGGCGAAGAGGTGTTCCCGCCACTCCGGGAAGTTGCGGATACGGGGGGCCATGCCGCGCGGGTGGAGCGTGATCCGCATGGCGTTCATCGGCGGCCGGAGCAGTTCCGGATCGACGCCGTCCAGCAGCACCTCGACGCCCCGGTTGGCCGCCAGCACGCGGTACATCCCGTCGACCACCAGGGCCGGGTACGGCTCGTAGCCCGCCAGCAGCCGGTCCATGCCGGCCCGGAGTTCGGACATCGACGGGTCGTCCAGCGGGGTCTCCGGGAAGGCGGGGGCGTAACCGGCCGAGATCAGCAGGGCGTTGCGCTCCCGGACAGGTATGTCGAGGTGTTCGGCCAGTCGCAGCACCATCTCCTGGCTCGGGCGGGCGCGGCCGGTCTCGATGAAGCTGATGTGGCGGGCGGAGGAGTCGGCGCGCAGTGCCAGTTCCAGCTGGCTGATGCGGCGCCGGTCCCGCCACTCTCGCAACAGGGTGCCCACACCCGTGGTTTCCGGCGCGGACGCCGTGGCAGTCGTCATGCCGGGGACGCTAGCCGACCGGCCAGGTGTTACCTGCGGTAACTTCTGGGTTCGTGGCGGCCCGGACAGGCCCTGGCCGCACCGGCCGTCCCCATTCGCCCCGCGTGGACGGGCGCGCGACCGCCCCGACGTGACAGGCTGGAACCGCCGCGCCCAGCGGCGGCGACCGGTACCCGGCGGGAAGGCGAGCGCGATGAACGCACAGGTGGAACCCCTCGACGACGCGGAGATCGCGGACCGCCTCATCGAACTGCCGGGCTGGACCGTCGAGGGCGACCGGTTGCACCGCCGCTACCGCTTCGACCGGCACTTCCAGGCCGCCGCGATGGTCATGCACATCTCCCAGATCCAGGAGGAGTTGGGCCACCACGCCGAGCTGACCCTGGGCTACAACCACCTCGGCGTCTCGGTCAACACCCACAGCGTCGGCGGCCGGGTCACCCACCTCGACTTCGGCCTGGCCCGCCGCATCGAGGAGATCGCCGCGGCGCACGGCACCCACTGACCGGCCCCGCCGTCGCCCGTTCCGAGGTCGACCCGGTCCGACGTCAGCTCGGGCGGCGCGGCCGGACGACCCGCCCGGCGCGCGCCAGCTCCACGTTGAACTGCGCCCCGGACAACAGCGACAGGTTGGAGAACCACAACCAGATCAGGAACACCACCGGGCCGGCCAGCGAGCCGTACAGCCGGTTGAAGGTGCCGACGTACGAGGCGTAGAAGGCGAAGCCCGCCGACGCCACCAGCCACAGCAGCACCGCCAGCACTCCGCCCGGCCCGGCCCGCCGCACCCCGCGCGAACTCGGCGGCCCCGACCGGAACAGCACCATCGCCAGCACGGTCGCCAGCACCAGCAGCAACGGCCACTGGAGCAGGTTCCACAGCGTCTCGCCCGCCTCGCCGAACCCCAGCGCCCGGCCCAGCGCGGTCGCCACCGGCCCGCTCACCAGCAGCGCCACCGCACTGCAGATCAGCAGCGCCATCAGCAGCAGCGCGGTCACCAGGATTCGCGGCGCCTTCCGCCACGGCGGCCGGTCGTCCTTCGTCCGGTGCATGGCGTGCAGCGCCCGCCGGAACACCGCCAGATAGCTGCACGACGACCACAGCGCGCTGACCGCCGCACCGCCGACCACCACCCAGGCGGCCGTCCGTTGGTGCGCCATCACCACCAGCGCGTGCCGGACCGTCGCCCCCGACTCGGCCGGCGCGATCGAACTGAGGTGGTTGATCAGCTGCTCGGTGCCGGCCGGGTCGGCGAGCCCGATCAGCGAGATGGTGACGATCGCCGACGGCAGCAGTGCCAGCACCGAGTAGTACGTCAGGCTCGCCGCGTAGTCGGTCAGGTCGTCGTGCCAGACGGACAGCGGTGTACGGCGCAGCGCCGTGCGGTACCGCTGCCAGACCCGGCGGCGGGGAGGGCGCTCCGGCCCGGTCCGCGCCGGGGCCGTGGACGGTGCGGTCTCAGCCTCCATGCCGGACCCCCGCCGTCCTGGCCCATCGCCGCGCGACGCTCCGCATACCGCTCCCGCCCATGTCGTATCCGTCCCCTGTGTCGTACTGGTCCGGCATCGTCCCGGTCCCCGGGCTGCATCATGCCCCGGCGCGGCCGGCGTCCGCGAGGGGCGGGTGACCGGCCCGCCCGGGGCGGGGCCACGGGCCCGTCAGCCGAACGACAGGCCCCGCCAGGGGGACGCCGGGTCCTGCGTCAGCACCCGGTGGAGGTGCGCCGTCTCCGCGTAGGCCGGCCCGAACCAGCCGTTGTCGTACGCCAGTGCCCGCCCGAGCGCGTAGCCCGCGGCGAACTCCTCCCATGAGCCGTAGACCTCCTGGGCCCGCGCCGCCACCCGCGTCACCGCCTGCTCCGCCTGCGGCGGCGCGCACAGCCGCGCGCCCAGGCCCCAGCGGACCAGGCCCACCGCGTGCGCCAGGTCCAGTGCGACCAGCGACACCACCCGGCCGTCGGCCGGCAGCAGCCCGTCCGTCCGGAACCGTTCCTCGTACCGGTCCACCAGCTCCGGAACCGCGGGCGGCGCACCGTCACCGGCCGTCGCGTCCGCGCCCGACGCGCCGCCGGCCCCGGCAGCGGACCCGCCCTCGGAAGCGCCACCGGACTCCCCGCCGGACGCCGTGGCCCGGGCACGCAGCGCCGTCTCCGTCTCCGCCGGCACGAACTGCCCGCCGAGCAGTTGGTCGAACCGCTGCTGCCAGCTCACCGGATCGGCCACCGACCACTGCGCGCGCAGCGTCTCGGCGTCCTCCGAGTAGTCCAGGAACGCCGTGCCCAACTCGTTCCACGGCACGCTGTGGTGCACCGCGAGCGGCGCGCCACAAGCCAGCCCCTGCGCCACCGGACCGTGCAGCGGCCCCGCGTAGTGGGTGACCAGCAGTCCGCCCGGCCGGACCCCGACCTGCGCGCGGACCCGCAGCCACGCCGCGCGGTGGGCCGGCGAGGCGGACAGGTACGCGGCGAACGGCGTGCCCGGGTTGATCGCCAGCCGCCACTTGTCGTTGGGCCAGTCCTGCGCCAGCTCCTCGATCGAGACCCGGTCGAAAAACCGCTGCGGTTCCCACGGCGGCAGCATGCCGCGCGTCAGCACGGGAATGCACTTACCGCCCGCCGTCGGATCGTCGTAGACGGGCAGTGGTTCCTGCCCCTGCTGCGGCACCGCCAGATACAGGTCCTCACCGGCGATCGCCGCGACCTGTCCGTCCCCGTCCCCACGTGCCGTTGCCTCATACAGCCGCCGCTCGGTCTCCGTCGGCGGCATCCATCCCGGAGTACCCACAGGCCAAGACCCTACGGTGACCCCGCCCCCGGTCCGAACCAGGGTCCGCGCCGGGGCCGCCGGCCCGGCCCGGCCGCTTGCCGGCGCCCACCCCGTATCGGAGGCTCGATGCCATGAGCAGTGACGACCGCCCCGTGCCAGCGGAGCCTTCGCCCAGCCCGCGGTCCGGTTCCCCCGGCAGACACGCCCACTCCGGTGCCGACCAGGGCGGCGCCATCGACTGGGAGGTGCTCGGCCCGTTCCTGGAACGGGGCGCCGAGATCCAGACCCCGCTGTACGAGCAGGCCGCCGCCTGGCTCCGCGCACTGCTCTCCCCGGACGCCGCCGAGGGTGGGGCGGGCGGGGCATCCGGGGCCGCGGCACCCGGCGCCGCGTCCCGGACACCGACCGTCCGCCGCATCCTGGACGTCGGCAGCGGCCCCGGGGTCGTCAGCTGCCTGTTGGCGCGGGCCTTCCCGGACGCCGAGGTGTGCGCGGTGGACGCCACCGAGGCCCTGCTGGCCCGCGCTCGCGCCCGTGCCGACCGGCTCGGCCTGGCCGACCGGATCCACACCCACCACGCCGAGGTCCCGCACGGCCTGGACTCGCTCGGCGGCGCCGACCTCATCTGGTCCAGCAAGGCGCTGCACCACGTCGGCGACCAGCGCGGTGCGGTGGCGGCGCTCGCCGGCCACCTGCGGCCCGGCGGCCTGCTCGCGGTCTGCGAGGGCGGCCTCGCCCCGCGCTTCCTGCCGCGTGACATCGGTGTCGGCCGCCCGGGACTCCAGGCCCGACTGGACGCGGCGGCGGAGGACTGGTTCGCCGGGATGCGGGCCGCCCTGCCCGAAGCCACCGACACCCTGGAGGACTGGCCCGCCTTCCTGGCCAACGCCGGACTGCGCACCCCGCGCACCCGCAGCTTCCTGCTGGACCTGCCGGCCCCGCTCGCCGACGACGTCCGCCGCTACATCCAGGCCAACCTCAGCCGCGCCGTGGAGGAGTACGGCGACCAGCTCGACCCCGGCGACCTGAGCACCCTCACCCGCCTCGTCGACCCCCACGACCCCGCCGGCATCACCCGCCGCCCGGACGCCTTCCTGCTCTCGGTGCAGACGGTGCACACCGCCCGCGCCCAGGAGCAGTAGCCATGACGGCCGTCCGCCATGCCTCAACAAAGGCTGCCACAGGCAGAATTGACGACCCGTCGGAAATGCTGGTCACTCCATCGACTTCGGGTGGATCAGGGCGAAGACCGCGCCCTGCGGGTCGGTCACCAGGGCGATCCGGCCGGCGATCATGTCGAACGGTTCCGTGATCGCGTTGCCGCCGGACGCGGTGACCTTGGCGACCGCCGCGTCGGCGTCCGCCACCGCGAAGTACGTCAGCCAGTGGGAGGGCGTGTCGGCGGGGAGTTGTTCCGGCATCGGCTGCATGCCGCCCACGGGGCGGCCGTCCACCTGGAGCCCGTAGTAGTGCTCGATGCCCTCCATCGTCGTGGACTCGATGCCGAAGGCGGCCCGGTAGAAGGCGGAGGCGGCGGACCGGTCGGTAGTGTTCAGCTCGTTCCAGATCAGGGCGCCGGGCTCGTTGACGACGCCCGCGCCCGGGAAGTCGACCGGCTGCCAGACGCCGAAGACCGCCCCGGTCGGATCGGCCGCGATGAACATCCGGCCCAGGGACATCACGTCCATCACGGGCATCAGCACGGTGCCGCCGGCGGATTCCACCGCCCGCTGGCTGGCTTCCGCGTCGGCGCTGGCCAGATAGGTGGTCCAGACGGTCGGCGGAGCGGGCTGGTCGCCCATCGCGACGGCGGCCATGATGCCGGCGACGGGCTTCCCGTTCAGCTGGCAGACGGCATAACCGCCGGTCTCCGGAGGACCGATCTCCCCGGTCCAGCCGAGGAGGCCGGCGTAGAAGTCGATGGCGGCCTTCTGGTCGGGGGCCGCGAGATCGACCCAGCAGGGCGTCCCGGGCGCGTAGGGAGTGGTGACGTCGGGCATCGGTGCCTCCTCGGAGCGGAGTGGTGGCCGCCCAGCGGCAGCCGCCCCCGGCGGCCGGCGTCGCTGCGCGACCGCCCTCCCGTTCCACATTTCCCGTCGCCCGCGGAGCCCGCCACTCGGGGCCGCGGCCCGGCGCCCCGCTGTCCGGCGGAACGGCCCCCTCGGGAAGCGCCCCGACATACGGCGGCGCCGCCCGCCCCCGAGGGGACGGACGGCGCCGCGTCGCACCGCGCACCCGGCCGCGGGCTGTGCCCCGGACGACGCCCGGACCAGCGGGTCCGGGCCGTGACGCGAGCGGTCGGGCCCTCAGGCCGCGTCGAAGGTGGCCGGGTCCGGGCCGAGGCGGGTGCCGGAGTCCAGGCCGGCCACGGCCGACAGGTCGTCGCCGTCCAGCTCGAAGCCGAAGACGTCGAAGTTCTCCCGGATCCGCGAGGGGGTGGCGGACTTGGGGATGACGACGTTGCCGACCTGGAGGTGCCAGCGCAGGACCACCTGGGCCGGGGTCCTGCCGTGCTTGTCGGCGATCTTGACGATCGTCGGGTCCGTCAGCAGCCCCTTGCCCTGGCCCAGCGGCGACCAGGCTTCGGTGGCGATGCCGTGCCGGGCGTGGAAGGCGCGGGACTCGGCCTGCTGGAGCTGCGGGTGCAGCTCGATCTGGTTGACCGCCGGGACGACGGAGGTCTCGCCGAGCAGCCGCTCCAGGTGGGCGGGGAAGAAGTTCGAGACGCCGATGGCCTTGGCGCGGCCCTCGGAGTAGATCTTCTCGAACGCCTTGTAGGTGTCCACGTAGGTGTCGCGGGCCGGCAGCGGCCAGTGGATCAGGTACAGGTCGACGTACTCCAGCCGCAGCTTCGCGAGCGAGGCGTCGAACGCGCGGAGGGTGGAGTCGTAGCCCTGCTCGGAGTTCCACAGCTTGGTGGTGACGAAGAGTTCCTCGCGCGCGATGCCGGAGGCGCCGAGGGCCTTGCCGGTGCCTTCTTCGTTGCCGTAGATGGCCGCGGTGTCGATGCTGCGGTACCCGGCCTCAAGGGCGTGGCTGACGGCGGTGAACGCCTCGTCATCGGGGATCTGCCAGACGCCGAAACCGAGCTGGGGCATCGTGACGTCGTTGTTGAGCGTGATGGACGGAACCGTGCTCACGGGGGATTCGATCCTTACGTCGACTGTCGTGTTCGAGGGCGTCAACGATCATCCGTCCCCGGACATTCCCGTGCACGCCGAGAAAAACCGCCCGTTCACCGTCATGTCCCGCCGGCCCGCGGACCCACCGCTCTCACCCCCGGTACAGCGCGTCCACCTCCGCCGCGTACGCCGCCTCGATCGCCTTGCGCTTGAGTTTCAGCGAGGGCGTCAGCAGGCCGTGCTCCTCGCTGAACTGGTTGGCCAGTATCCGGAACGTGCGGATCGACTCGGCCTGCGAGACCAGCGTGTTCGCGGCGACCACGGCGCGCCGGATCTCGGTCTCCAGGTCGGGGTCGCGCACCAGGTCGCGCGGCGGCATCTCCGGCTTGCCGCGCATCGCCAGCCAGTGCGTGACCGCCTCCGGGTCCAGGGTGACCAGCGCCGCGATGAACGGGCGGTCGTTGCCGACGACGATGCACTGGGCGACCAGCGGATGCGCCCGCACCCGCTCCTCCAGCGGCACCGGCGAGACCGACTTGCCGCCCGAGGTGACCAGGATCTCCTTCTTCCGGCCGGTGATCGTCAGATAGCCGTCCTCGGCCAGGACACCGAGGTCCCCGGTGGCGAACCAGCCGTCGTGCAGCACCGCGTCGGTCGCCTTGGGGTCGTTGTGGTAGCCCTGGAAGATCTGGCCGCCGCGCAGCCAGACCTCGCCGTCCTCGGCGAGGTGGACGGTGGTGCCGGGGACCGGCGTGCCGACGGTGCCGAAGCGGGTCCGCTCCGGCGGGTTCGCGGTGGCCGCCGCCGTGCTCTCCGTCAGGCCGTAGCCCTCGAAGATCCGTACGCCGGCGCCGGCGAAGAACAGGCCCAGCCGGCGTTCCATGGCCGAGCCGCCGGACATCGCGTGCCGCACCCGGCCGCCCAGCGCCTCGCGGACCTTGCTGTAGACCAGCTTGTCGAAGAGCTGGTGCTGCATCCGCAGCGCGGCGCCGGGGCCGGGGCCGGTGCCGAACGCCTTGTGTTCCAGCCCCTCCGCGTAGCGGACCGCGATCTCGACGGCCTTGTCGAAGGGGCTGACCTTGCCCTCGGCCTCCGCCCGCCGGCGGGCCGCGGCGAACACCCTCTCGAAGATGTAGGGCACCGCCAGGACGAAGGTGGGCCGGAACGCCTGGAGGTCCGGGAGGAGCGCCCGGGCCGAGAGCTCGGGCTGGTGGCCGAGCTTGACCCGGCCGCGGATCGCCGCGACCTGCACCATCCGGCCGAAGACGTGCGCCAGCGGCAGGAAGAGTAGGGTGGCCGCCTCGTCGCCGGGCTTGGAGCGGAAGACCTTGTCGTACCGCAGCACGATGTTGTCGGCCTCGGCCATGAAATTGGCGTGGGTGATCACGCAGCCCTTGGGGCGGCCGGTGGTGCCGGAGGTGTAGATGATCGTCGCGACGGCGTCGGGGGTGACCGCCATCCGGTGCCGGTGCACCACCTCGTCGTCGAGATGCGCCCCGGCCGCGGTCAGCTCGGCCACCGGGTCGGCGTCCAGCTGCCACAGTTTCCGCAGCTGGGGGAGTCTGCCGACGACCGAGCCGACGGTCATCGCGTGGTCCTCGTGCTCCACCAGGCACGCCGAGACCTCGGCGTCGTGCAGCATCCAGAAGACCTGCTCCGCCGACGAGGTGGGGTACAGCGGGACGGACTGGGCGCCGATCGACCACAGCGCATAGTCGAAGAGCGTCCACTCGTAGCGGGTGCGGGACATGATGCCGACCCGGTCACCGAACCGGACGCCCTGCGCGAGCAGGCCCTTGGCGAGTCCGATCACCTCGTCCCGGAACTGGCCGGCGTCGACGTCCCGCCACTGCCCGGCGGCGTCCTTACGCGCCAGCGCGGTCCGCCCGGGGTCGGTTTCCGCGTTGTCGTACACCGAGTCGGCCAGCCCGCCGACCCGGGGCGCGGTCGCCAAAGGAGGGACGGTGAACTCGCGCAATGACCCAGCTCCTCGTGGTGCTTCTCACAAGGCCGCGACCGTACCCCACGGGGACGGCTGGTGGGAGGGCGTTACCACGCCGCGACGGCGCTGCCACCGTAACCGGCCAGGACGGGAAATCGGGTTACTTCGGGTAACGGTGGACATTGCTCGACTGGTTCGCCCCCGGACGAACACTGCGTCGGGACTGGATCTGCACCGAATCTCTGCATCTGTCGCGACGTCAGAGCACGTCGGAGGCATATTCCGGGGTGCTGCGACGATCCCCCGGAGGTTCTCGGGAGATCCCGAGCAGCCCCGCGGAGGCCGCCGGCGCCGCCCGGCGCACGGCGCCGACGGCCTCAAGCGGTACGGCGGATTCCGGGTGCCTCCTCGGGCGCCGAGGCGGCCGCCTACGGGAGGTGCAGCCGGTCGCCGCCCGCCAGGATCGCCTCGGCCAGCGCCTCCGCCGGGCCGCGCGCCGCCCCCGCCCGTTCCCCGTGCAGCAGCACGAAGTCCACCCCGCCCAGCTCCGGCAGCCCGGCCCGGGACGGTATCCGCACCAGGCCCGGCGGGATCATCCCGAGCGTGTGCGCCATCACGCCCAGCCCCGCCCGGGTCGCCGCGATCAGCCCGTTCAGGCTTCCGCTGGTGCAGGCGATCCGCCACTCCCGGCCCTGTCCCTCCAGCGCCTCCAGGGCCCGCGCCCGGGTCACCGCGGGCGGGGGGAAGACCACCAGCGGGACCGGCCGCCGCGGGTCCAGCCGCAGCCGCTCGCCGCCCACCCACACCAGCCGATCCCGCCACACCAGCCGCCCCTGCGGCCCCTCCGGCCGATGCTTGGCCAGGACGAGATCGAGCCGGCCGGCCGCCAGCAGCTCGTGCAGGGTGCCGGAGAGCTCCACGGTCAGTTCCAGATCGACCTCCGGGTGATCGCGCCGGAACCCCTCCAGCACCTCCGGCAGGCGGGTCAGCACGAAGTCCTCGGACGCACCGAACCGCAGCCGCCCGCGCAGCCGGGTCCCGGCGAAGAAGCTCGCCGCCCGCTCGTTCGCCTCCAGGATGGTGCGCGCGAACCCCAGCATCGCCTCGCCGTCCTCGGTGAGGTCCACGGCGTGCGTGTCCCGTGCGAACAGCCGCCGCCCGGCGGCCTCCTCCAGCTTCCGCACGTGCTGGCTCACCGTGGACTGGCGCAGCCCCAGCCGGTGCGCGGCCTGGGTGAAGCTCAGCGTCTGCGCCACGGCGAGGAAGGTGCGCAGCTGCGCGGGTTCGAACACGGACGACGCCTCCCGACGGTGCTCACGGTGCTCATCGTGATCCATGATGGCAGTCACCACGGTAAGAGGGCTTCCCGATTGCCGTTCCGCCCGGCAGTCTGGAGCGGGCACCGTCCATGCCACCGCCCGTGAGCCGTCGAACCCGAAGAGAGACCATGCGCCGCCCTGTGTTCCGCCTGCCCGCCTGGCTCCCCGTGGACGGTTACATCCTCGCGTTGCTCGGTACGGTCGGCCTGGCCGCCCTGGTGCCCGCCCGCGGCGCCGCCGCCACCGTCGCGGACGGTGCCTCCACCGGGGCCGTCGCCCTGCTCTTCTTCCTCTACGGGGCCCGGCTCTCCACCCGGGAGGCGATGGCCGGACTGCGCCACTGGCGCCTCCACCTGACCACGCTGGCCTGCACGTTCGTGGTCTTCCCGGTGTTCGGTGTGGCCGCCCGCTTCCTGGTGCCCTTCGTGCTCCCGCCCGCCCTGTACACCGGTCTGCTCTTCCTGTGCCTGGTGCCCTCGACGGTCCAGTCCTCCATCGCCTTCACCTCCATCGCCCGCGGCAATGTGGCGGCGGCGATCTGCGCCGGCTCGTTCTCCAGCATCGTGGGGATCGTCGTCACCCCGCTGCTGGCGGCCCTAGTGCTGGGCGGCGACGGCGGCGGCTTCTCCGCGCACTCCCTGGTCTCGATCGTCTGCCAGCTGCTGCTCCCGTTCCTCGCCGGGCAGCTGCTGCGGCGCTGGGTGGCCGGATTCCTCACCCGGCACAAGAAGGTCCTCGGCTACGTCGACCGCGGCTCGATCCTGCTGGTCGTCTACGCCGCGTTCAGCGCCGGCATGGTGCAGGGCATCTGGCACCAGGTCTCCCCGCTGCGGCTGCTGTGCCTGCTGGGCGTGGAGGCGGTGCTGCTGGCGGCCATGCTGACGGTCACCTCGTACGGCTCGAAGAAGCTCGGCTTCCCGCGCGGCGACCGGATCGCGATCACCTTCGCCGGCTCGAAGAAGAGCTTGGCGGCCGGGCTGCCGATGGCCAGCGTCCTCTTCGGCGCCCAGGCCGGGTTGGCGGTGCTGCCGCTGATGCTGTTCCACCAGATGCAGTTGATGGTGTGCGCGGTGCTGGCGAAGCGGTACGCGGCGCGGGCCGACGCCGAGCCGCCGCCGGCGGTCGGGCCCGACGGCTCCGGGCCCGACCGGGGCGGTTCAGCGGTCGGCGGCCACCCGGTCCAGCGGGAGTCCGAGCACCAGCGGGCCGGCCGCTGAGGCGTTGCGCTCGCGGACCCGGGAGAGTTCGGCGTCGGTGAGCGCCCGGCGGTAGACGCGGACCTGCGCCAGGGCGCCGGTGAACTGCGCCCGACCGTCCGGCCGTTGGCCCAGGTGGACGCCGAACACCGAGGTGCGGCTGACCGATCCGGGGACGTCCGCGACCGAGGTCGTCGCGGTGCCGTCGACGGTCAGCAGCATCCGGCCGCCGGTGCGGCGCAGCGCGAGGTGGTGCCAGCGGCCGTCGTTGTACGCGCCGGCGGTGGCGACCTGGGCGGTGGCGGGCGCCCGGGCGCCGTCGACGGCCGTGAGAAGCGCGGTGATCCGGTGGTGCGCGGGATCACCCTCAAGGGCGACCTGCGGGGAGCGGCTGCCCACCCCGCCCATCCACAGCAGCGGCTGCTCGCCGGCGCCGGCGCGGTAGCGGAACCACAGGGTGCAGGTGAAGTCCCGGTTGCCCAGCGGGAGCGAGTCGCGGTAGGGGAGGCGCACGGCGTCGTCGGTGCCGTCGAAGGACAGCGCGCGGCCGAAGGGGCCGTCGGTGAGCCGGCCGCCGCCCAGGACCAGGGCCGGCCGGGCACCGGGGGCCTGGTCGGGGGTGGTCGGGTCCGGGCCACGGCGCGGTCCGAGCCACTGCTCGGTGAAGCGGGCGAAGCGGATCTCGTCCCGGGCGTCGGCGGTGCCGCCCTCGTAGAGCAGGCCGGTGACGGTGCGGGAGACGGCGACCAGGTCGGAGTAGCCGGACCAGTCGGCGCTGACCCGGGCGCCCCGGTCCACGCCCTCCCAGGTGCGGCCCTCGTCGTACGAGGAGCGGATGGTCATGGTGCGGCGGCGGTCCGGGTCGGCCGGCGCGGCCAGCAGGGTGCGGCCGTGGCCGCCGTCGCCGGACGAGCGCGGCAGCCGCAGCGCGGACGCCTGCACCATCGGGGTGTAGAGGTCGGGGATCGTGCGGAACGGCGCGGTGAAGGAGTCGCCGCCGTCCCGGCTCACCGCGGCGGTGCGGTTGCCGAGATCGGTGCCGTCCTGCTCGCGGCCGTTGACGTAGATCGAGCCGTCGGAGCGCTCCAGGAGGGTCATCTCGGACGGCTTCTGTCGGAAGGTTCCGTCCCGGGCGATCGGCCAGGTGTCCAGCGCGCCCACCCGCCAGGTGGTGCCGCCGTCGTCGCTGTGGACCAGCGCGGCGTGGTTGGCGGTGATCCGGCCACCCGTGTAGCTCTCGGCGTTGACGCCGAAGACCAGCCGCCCGGCGTGCCGCCCGTGGGTGAGCTGGATGCCGTGCACCGGACCGGTGGCGTACCAGGAGTTCCAGCGGCGGGGGCGGATGCTGCGGGTCAGGTCGCGGGGTGCGGACCAGGTGGCGCCGTCGTCGTCGCTGTACTGGAGATGCGGGGTGCGGTCGCAGGGGACGTCGCAACTGAGGCCGTCGGTACGGCCCTTGTTGTAGGTCTCGGCGAGGATGATGCGGCCGGTGCGGCGGTCCACCAGGGGCGCCGGGTTCCCGTGGGTGTCCCCGTCGCCGTGGTTGACGACCTGGAGGGGGCCCCAGGTCCGGCCGCCGTCGGTGGAGCGCTTGAGGACGAGGTCGATGTCGCCGGCGTCCCCGCAGTCGTGCACCCGGCCCTCGGCGAAGGCGAGGAGGGTGCCGCGGACGGTCCGCACGATGGCGGGTATACGGAAGCAGAAGTAGCCCTTCTCGTACGCCGCCTTGAACAGCACCTGCTGGTCGAAGCCGTCTGAAGGGGCGTCAGCGGTGGCCCGGGCCGGGGCCGTGGCCAGGACGGCGAGGGCGGTGGCGGCCAGCGCGACGGCGGCGGCCTGGGCACGACGGTGCCGGGGTCTGCGGCGGAGGCGGGGGTGCGCGCGGAGATCTGACGTCATGGTCCGGCCTGCCCTTCGAGGCATCGGGTCGGGTCATCAGGACATCCAACGTCCTATGTGCAGATGTGACGGAAGCTACTGCCGTGCGGGAGGTGCGACAAGGAGCCTGCGTCGGTTCTCCGCGCCCGCTCCGGAATTCACTCTCCCGGGCCGGGCGCACTGCGCCGTGTGCGCCACCTGGGGCCGGTGGGACGACCGCGTCCCACCGGGCCGTGGCGCCTCACGGCCGCAGCACCACCTTCCCGAGGTTGGCCCGCGCCTCGATGATCTCGTGGGCCTTCGCGGCGTCCGCCAGCGGCAGTTCGACGTGGGTCGCGGCCCGCAGCCGGCCGGTGCCGGCCAGCTCCCACAGCTGCGCGCGGTGCCGCGCGTACAGCTCGGGGTGGACGGCGACGAAGCGCCGCATGGTCAGCCCGGTGACGGTCTTCGCTCCGGCCAACAGCTCATAGGCCGGGACCGTGCCGCCGCCGGAGTTGAAGAAGATCAGCCGCCCGCCGGGCGCGACGGCGGCCAGGGCGCGCGGCAGCAGCTCCCCACCGACCCCGTCCAGCACGATGTCGACCGGCTCGCCCCAGGACTCCTGGTCGTACGTCACCACCTCGTCGGCGCCCAGCTCGTACAGGAAATCCGCCTTGGCCGGGGAGCCGACCGCGGCCACCACCCGCGGGACGCCCTGGAGCTTGGCCAGTTGGACGGCGAGGTGGCCGGTGGCGCCGGCCGCGCCGGTGATCAGCACGGACTCGCCGGCGGCCGGCGCCGCGGTGCTCAGTGCGGCCAGCGCGACGTGCCCGCCGCGCACCAGCGCCACCGCCTCGACCGCGCTCGCACCGTCGGGGATGCGGCTGGCCAGGACGGCCGGGGCGAGGGCGAGTTCGCCGTAGGAGCCGGCGAGGGTGATCGAGGTGACCCGGTCGCCGACCGCGAAGTCGGTGACGTCCGGGCCCAGGGCGATCACCTCGCCCGCGATCTCGCCGCCGACGACGCCGGGCAGCGGATCGCCGCCGCCCTTGCCGTCCCCGCGCACCCGGCGCACGGCCGGCAGGCTGACGCCGATCGCCTCGGTGCGGACGAGGAGTTCACCGGGTCCCGGCGTCGGGTCCTCGGTCTCCTCCAGCCGCAGGACCTCGGGGCCGCCGTAGGTATGGAACCGCACCTGGCGCATGGGCCGTCACCTCCGTGGGAACGAGCCGCGAGCACCGCGGCCGGTTTCATTGGTTGCCCCAACGATAACCACGAAACCATTGGGACGTCCAACGGTTTCTCCCTGGCGCTTACGTTGGTGGGACCCACGGTTCCCTGGGTACGGTGGCCCCATGGTCGACACCCCCTACGCCCCCAGCCGTATCCGCGCCCTCCCCAGTTGGCTGTTGGGCCGCGCAGCCGCCCGCGGGCACCGGCTGGTCGCCGAGGCGCTGGCCGCCGAGGGCATGCGGATGATGCACCATGCCGTGCTCTGTGCCGTCGCCGAACTCGGCCCGGTCTCCCAGGCGGAACTCGGCCGGACCGTCGGCATCGACCCCAAGGACATGGTCGCGATCGTCAACGACCTGCAGAAGGACGGGCTGGTCACCCGCACCCCCGACGCCAGGGACCGGCGGAAGAACGCCATCGAGATCTCCGCCGAGGGGAAGCGGCGACTGCGCCGCACCGAGCGGCTCGGCGACGCGGCCAACGCCGAACTGACCGCCGCGCTCAGCGATGAGGAGCGCGCCCAACTGGTAGCGCTGCTGACCCGGATCGTGACACCGGGAGATTGAGGCGGGGGGAGCGGGGCAGGGCGGCCCGCGGCGTCAGCCCGCGGCGGCCGCCGCGTCCAGCGCCAGCCGGTGCGCGCCCGCGTAGACGTTCATCGACCGCCCTCGCAGGAAGCCGACCAGCGTCAGCCCCGTCTCGGCCGCGAGGTCGACGGCCAGCGAGGACGGCGCGGAGACCGCGGCCAGCACGGGTATGCCGGCCATCACCGCCTTCTGCGCCAGCTCGAACGAGGCCCGCCCGGAGACCATCAGCACGCCGGATGACAGCGGCAGTCGGCCGTCCTGCAGCGCCCGCCCGACGATCTTGTCCACCGCGTTGTGCCGCCCCACGTCCTCGCGGACGTCGAGCAGTTCGCCGTCCGCGGTGAACAGCGCCGCCGCGTGCAGACCGCCGGTCCGGTCGAAGACCCGCTGGGCGGCCCGCAGGCGATCGGGAAGGGCGGCCAGGGTCTCCGGGGTGAGCCGGACCGCGGGATCCGGGGCGTCGTCCAGCCGCCAGCGGGCGGTGGTCCGCACCGCGTCCAGGCTCGCCTTGCCGCACAGCCCGCACGAGGACGTGGTGTAGACGTTGCGCTCCAGCGTGAGGTCCGGGACGACGACCCCGTCCGCCAGCCGGACGTCCACGACGTTGTAGCTGTTGCCGCCGCCCCCGGGCTCGACTTCCGCCCCGCGCGTGGCCCCCGCGCAGTACACGATGTTCGCCAGCTCGTCCGCGCTCCCCAGGACGCCCTCGCTGACCAGGAACCCCGCCGCCAGCGCGAAGTCGTCACCGGGGGTGCGCATGGTGATCGCCAGCGGCTTGCCGTTCAGCCGGATCTCCAGCGGCTCCTCGGCGACCAGGGTGTCCGGCCGGCTGCTCACCGCGCCGTCGCGGATCCGGATGACGCGGCGTCGCTCGGTGACCCGTCCCATGTCTGATCAGCCCCGGTTCTGTCTGTGGTGATGGCCCGTCCATTGTCCGGTACGTGCGTGCGTCCGGCGCCGCCGATGCGGACCGTGGCCGGCCGGTGGATCGCCGCGGCGGCCTGTGGGGGAGCGGGGGCGCTCGGTAGACTGTAGACGATAGCCAATGACGGAGGGGGTCCTCGATGCTGTCCAGAGGCTTGCCACAGGGCACCGTGCCCAAGCTCGAACGCCCCGGCCCGTTGCGCGAGCGCGTCTACGAGGCACTGCTCGAACTGATCACCACCCGCGCGCTCCGCCCCGGCCAGCACCTGGTGGAGAGCGAGTTGGCGGGCCACCTGGGGGTCTCCCGCCAGCCGGTCCGCGAAGCGCTCCAGCGGCTCGACACCGACGGCTGGGTCGATCTGCGCCCCGCCCAGGGCGCCTTCGTCCACGAGCCCACCGAGGAGGAGGCCGACCAGCTGCTGACGGTGCGCACGCTGCTGGAGGCCGAGGCCGCCCGGCTCGCCGTGGTCCACGCCGACCCGGCCGGCATCGCCGAGCTGGAGCGGCTCTGCGACCAGGGCGAGCGCGCCGTCCAGGAGGACGACGTGGAGACCGCGGTGGCGCTCAACGCCACGTTTCACGCCAAGGTCACCGAGCTGGCCGGGAACGCCGTCCTCGCCGAGCTGGCCGCGCAGGTCGGACGGCGGGTGCGCTGGTACTACACCCCGGTCGCCCGCAAGCGCGGCAAGCGGTCCTGGGCCGAACACCGCGAGCTGATCGCGGCGATCGCCGACGGCGACGAGGCCCGCGCCACCTCCGTCATGCGCGCGCACACCGAGCACACCCGGCGGACGTACCACGAACGCGACGGCGAGGACGCCTGACGCGGCGGCGCCCTCGCGGGTGGCCGATCCTCGCCCCCGCCTGCCCACCTCCCGTCCGATCCGCGAGACCAGCGGAGATGACCGGCCCACCGCCGGGTAGGGTGCAGGCGATCACGCACCACCTGATCACGGACGAACCACCCAGAACCCGACCAGAAACGGCGAGACGCACATGAGCGAAGGGACAGCACCGGCGGCCGGCGAGGCGGCCTCCGTCGCCGACGAGGCGGCCCGGGAGCGGCTGCTCTATCTGCGCGGCAGCATCGACAACCTCGATGCCGCACTGGTGCACCTGCTCGCCGAGCGGTTCAAGTGCACCCAGCAGGTCGGCGAACTCAAGGCCCGGCACAGCCTGCCGCCCGCCGACCCGGCCCGCGAGGCCGCCCAGATCGCCCGTCTGCGCCGCCTGGCCGAAGACGCCCGCCTGGACCCGGCGTTCGCCGAGAAGTTCCTCAACTTCATCATCGGAGAAGTCGTCCAGCACCACCGCGCCATCGCCGACCGGGCCGTGACCAGCGGCGAGGCGAGGGCCGAGCAGCCCCGGACGCCCACCGGCTGATCACCGGGGAGAACCGGGCGATCCGCTTCCGCGGAAGCCTCCGACACCGGAAGACGCCCCGTCCCTGCCATGGCAGGAACGGGGCGTCCGGGATTCCGTCATCGCTCCGGCCGGCACTCGCCGGCCGGTCGTGCGGCCGTCAGTGGCGCGGGCGCGAGGCCTTGCCGATGGTGGTCTTGCCGACCGGGAACTTGCCGGCGTCCTGCGTCGTCTTCAGCTTGTCCGCGGTCTTGGCGACGGCGTTGACGACGGCGTCGATGTTGACGGGGGGCTTCTTGACGACGTTCTTGGCCACCGGGCTGCTGTCGAGCAGGTTCTTGGCATCCGTCGCGACCCCCCGGTGGCCGTCGGCGAACGCGGGGGCGGCGACGCCCAGGGCCATTACCGCGCCGGCAACAACCGCAGCGGCCTTGGAGTACGTCATGATGGACAGTCCCTTTCTGCTTCAGAGATCAAGCGGCGTCTACCGCCGGCCAAACGGACGTGGCGCGCGCGCTCTGCCGCTCGCGGCACGTCTTCCGTCGGCACACACCCAAACGGCCCCGCCGCCCCCAGGACACGGCGCCGATCCCCGCTGAAGGGGAATGCACCCGAACGTGTCGCCCCGCTCAGGTCATTTCCCTACTGATCGGCCGGGGGTTGGGCGGCACGTCGCGCAACCGGGTCCGACCCGGCTGGTGCAGCAGCAGGGTGAACGCCGCCGCGACCAGCGACAGGCCGCCGGCCAGCAGATATGCGCCGTTGTACCCCCAGGCGCTGACCACCGTCGATCCCAGTCCGCCGCCGAACAGACCGCTGATCAGCTTGCCGCTGTAGACCAGTCCGTAGTTGGAGGCGTTGTAGTTCTCGCCGAAGTAGTCGGGGGTGAGCGCCGCGAAGAGCGGATAGAAGGCGCCGCCGCCGAATCCGGACAGGAAGGCGAAGAACAGAAAGAGCCACTGGCTGTGGATGTCCCCGGCCCACAACACCCCGAACTGGGCCAGCCCCAGGACGACGATCACGAACACCAGGGTCGTCTTCCGGCCCCATAGGTCCGACAGCCAGCCGACCACGGCCCGGCCGACGCCGTTGACGACGGACATCACCCCCATCGACGAGGCCGCGACCAACGGGCCGAACCCCACGTCCTTGGCGAAGTCCACCTGGAACGAGATCCCGAAGATCGAGACGCCTGCGGTCAGCACCACGCTCACCCACATCAACGGGAGCATCCCGCTGCGCACCGCCTCCTTGGGTGTGAACTGCCGCACCGCCGGCGGATTCTTCGCCAGGAATGCCGCGCCCTGCCCCGACCCGCCGGCCTTCAGCGGATCCGCCTCGACGGGCCACCAGTTCTTCGGCGGATCCTTGAAGAACCAGGCACAGCCCGCCACCACGATCAGTACGTAGATCCCGATGCCGTCCAGTACGTCCTGGAAATCCCCGATGTCGAAGGCGTAGTTGAAGACGAAGATGAACGGCAGCGCGCCATAGGCGAATCCGCCGTTGACGAATCCGGTCTTCGCGCCGCGCCGCTCCGGAAACCATTTGCCCACCATGTTGATGCAGGTGGCGTAGACGAGCCCGGAGCCGATACCGCCGACCACCCCGAAACCGCAGATCGCCGCCAGCACATCGTCCAGGTGCGCCAGTGACGCGAAGCCCACCAGGCTCAGCACCGCCCCGAGGAACATGGCCCGGCGCGCGGTGAGGATGCCGATTTCCCGTAACCAGCCCGCCGGAAAGGCGATTCCGGCCTGGCAGAAGACCCAGACACTCAGAATCCAGAAGGTGTCGCTCTGCGTCCACCCGTGCGCGCGCGACAGCGTGCCCTCGGCGGAACCGTAGGCGTATTCGGCGACGCCGATGGCCATCATCGCGAGCCACGGCAGATACACCATCAGTTTCCGCGAGTGGCCGCCGAGAAGTTCCCGGTCGGATTCACCGACCCGGTAGACCCGCCCCTTGCCGTCGACGATTTCCTGATAGATCGTTGCGGTTGTTTCCGTGCCGTCCCGTTGGCTGCGGTCCATACCCTTCACCTCGGAATCGAAAATCCGGTCAGCGCGCCCGCTGTCCGCCCTCTCCGTGCTCACTGAGGCGACGACACGACCTAGGTCCGCAGCAGCCCCGCGGCCCGCGCCCAGCGGTACTTCGCGCCGAGCACCGCCACCGGCTTCTCGGTCGTATACGGATAGGCGACCACCCCGCGCGCGAAGAGCCGGGCCGCCGCCTCCTCGACCTCAGTGTCGCCGGCCAACGACGCCACCACCGGCTTTTCGATCCCGCGCGCCCGGAACTCCGCCACCACCCGCCCGGTCAGCTCGGCGAAGACCGCCGGCGGGGTGACGATGGTGTGCCAGTAGCCCAGCACCAGGGCATGGATCCGGGGATCCGACAGGCCCAGCCGGAGTGCCGCCTCGTAGGTGGCCGGCGGCTCCCCGCCGGTGATGTCGATCGGGTTGCCGGCCGACCCGAACGGCGGGATCAGCCGGCGGAACGCCGCGTCGAGGTCGGGCGGGACGTCCATCAGCCGCAGCCCGTTGTCGACCAGCGCGTCCGACAGCAGTACTCCCGAGCCGCCGGCGCCGGTGATCACCACCACGTTGTCACCCCGGGGGACGGGCAGCACGGGCAGCGCCCGGGCGTACTCCAGCAGGTCGGCGAGGCCCGGTGCCCGGATCACCCCGGCCTGCCGCAGGATGTCGTCGTAGACCGCGTCGTCGCCGGCCAGTGCGCCGGTGTGCGAGCCCGCGGCCCGCGCCCCGGCACCGGTCCGGCCCGCCTTGAGCACCACCACCGGCTTCTTCGGCACGGTCTCCCGGGCCGCCGCGACGAACGCCCGGCCGTCCTTGAGGTCCTCAAGATGCATCGCGATGCAGTCGGTGTGCGGGTCCTCGGCGAAGTAGGTGAGGAGGTCGTCCTCGTCCACGTCCGCCTTGTTGCCGAGCCCGACGATCGCCGAGACGCCGGTCCGGGTGGTCCGGGCGAAGCCCAGGATCGCCATCCCGATGCCGCCGGACTGCGAGGTCAGCGCCACCCCGCCCTTGACGTCGTACGGCGTGCAGAACGTCGCGCACAGGTCCTGCCAGGTGGAGTAGTAGCCGTAGATGTTGGGCCCGAGCAGCCGGACGCCCCACTCGGCCCCGATCGCCACGATCCGCTGCTGCAGGGCGTGTTCACCGATCTCGGCGAAACCGGACGGGATCAGCACCGCGTTCGGGACGCCCTTGCGACCGGCCTCCTCCAGCGCCGCGGGCACCAGCGGCGCGGGGATGGCGAACACCGCCACGTCCACCTCGCCCGGCACCTCCCGCACCGAGCGGTACGCCTTGCGGCCCAGGATGTCGTCGGCGGTGGGGTGCACCGGATGGATCTCGCCGGGGAACCCGCCGTCGAGCAGGTTGCGCATCACCGAGTGGCCGATCTTCCCCGGCGTGCCGGAGGCCCCGATGACCGCCACCGACCGGGGGCGCATCAGCCGCCGCATCGCCGCCAGGATCTCCTCCCGGGTGTGCCGCGGACGCTCCGGCGGCGCGCCCTCGCTCAGCAGGATCCGCACGTCGACGGTGGTCGCCCCGCCCGCCGAGGCGAACACCGGATTGAGGTCCACCTCGGCGATCTGCGGGAAGTCGGCGGCCAGTTGGGAGGTGCGGACGATCAGATCGACGAGCGCCGCGCGGTCCACCGCGGGCGCACCCCGCACCCCGCGCAGCACCTCCGCCGCCCGGATGCCGTCCAGCATCGACGCGGCGTCCTCGGTCGAGGCCGGCGCGAGCCGGAAGGTGACGTCCTTGAGCACCTCGACCAGGACCCCGCCCAACCCGAACGCCACGACCTTCCCGAACGTCGGATCGGTGACCGCCCCGACGATCACCTCCTGCCCCTCCGGCACCATCTGCTGCACCTGCACACCGTCGATCCGGGCCTGCGGCGCATACGCCCGCGCGTTCGCGACGATCGTGGTGAACGCGGCGCGCACCTCGGCCGCCGAACCGAGACCGGTCCGCACCCCGCCCGCGTCGGTCTTGTGCGGGATGTCCGGCGAGACGATCTTGAGCGCCACCGGGAACCCGATCCGGTCCGCGAGCGCCACCGCGCCCTCGGCGTCCTCCGCCAGTCCCTCCGCGGGCACCGGAATCCCGTACGCCTCGGCGATCAGCCTGCCCTCGGGCGCGGTGAGAATCTGCCGCCCGGCAGCCCGCGCCTTGCCCAAAACCCCTTCCACGCCCCTTTTCTGGCGATCCGTCAGATCGATCCGGCCCATCAGATGACCCCCTCCGCCTTCAGCTGTCGGAGCTCCGTGCCGTCCAGCCCCAGTTCGTCGCCGTACACCTCGGAGTTGTGCTCGCCCAGCAGCGGTGAGCGATGGACCTCGACGGGGGAGTCGGAGAGCTTCAGCGGCGAGCCGACCGTGGTGAAGGTGCCGCGCTGCGGATGTGCGACCTCGACCACCATGCCGTCGGCGGCCAGCGAGCGGTCCTCGATGATCTCCTTGGTCGACAGGATCGGCCCGCAGGGGATGTCGTGGGCGGTCAGCCTCTCCAACACCTCCCACTTGGGGAGCGTGCTGCTCCACTCCTCGATCAGCTGGAACATCTTCGACAGCTTGGGCAGCCGGGCCTCCGGCGTCGCCCAGTCCGGGTCCTCGGCCAGCTCCGGCCGGCCGATCAGCTCGCTGAGCGGCCGCCAGCCGACCGGCTGCACGATCACATAGACGTAGTCGTTGGGCCCGCCGGGCGCGCACTTCACCGCCCAGCCCGGCTGCCCGCCGCCGCTGGCGTTGCCGCTGCGCGGCACCTCGTCGCCGAAGCCCTCGTTCGGATACTCCGTCAACGGCCCGTGCGCCAGCCGCTGTTGGTCCCGCAGCTTCACCCGGCACAGGTTGAGCACCGCATGCTGCATGGCGACGTTGACCCGCTGGCCGCGGCCGGTGCGGGTGCGTTGGAAGAGCGCGGCGAGGATGCCCGCGACGCAGTGCACCCCGGTGCCCGAATCGCCGATCTGCGCGCCGGTCGCCAGCGGCGGCCCGTCCTCGAACCCGGTGGTCGCCATCGCCCCGCCCATGGCCTGGGCCACCACCTCGTACGCCTTGAAGCCGGTGTACGGGCCCTCGCCGAAGCCCTTGATGCTGGCGTAGACGATTCGCGGGTTGATCTCCTGGATGCGCTCCCAGGTGAACCCCATCCGGTCGACCGCGCCGGGCCCGAAGTTCTCCACCAGGACGTCGCTGCGGCCGATCAGTTCGGTCAGCAGCTCCTTTCCCCGCGGTGTCTTGGTGTTCAGGGTGATGCTCCGCTTGTTGCAGTTGAGCATCGTGAAGTAGAGCGAGTCGGCATCCGGTACGTCCCGCAACTGACGGCGTGTGATGTCTCCGCCGACCGACTCCAGCTTGATCACGTCCGCCCCGAGCCAGGCGAGCAACTGTGTTGCGGAAGGCCCGGACTGAACATGCGTCATATCGAGGACGCGAATGCCGTCGAGTGCCTTGGACACGGCCGACTCCCTCCTACTTGTACATGGTCTGGTTCATCGTTCCGGGGGCGTAGGCGTCCGGATCGATCCACACGTTGATCAGCGAGGGCTTGCCCGACTCCCGCGCCCGCCGCAGCGCCGGCCCGATGTCCGCCGGGTCCCGGACCTCCTCGCCGTACCCCCCGAGCAACTGCGCGAACTTGTCGTAGGGCACATCGCCGAGGGTGTTCCCGACCCGCTCCCGCTCGGCGCCGTACTTGGCCCGCTGCCCGTAACGGATCTGGTTCATCGAGGAGTTGTTGCCGACGACGCCGACGAACGGCAGGTCGTAGCGGACCAGCGTCTCGAAGTCCCACCCGGTCAGGCTGAACGCACCGTCACCGAAGAGCGCGACCACCTCCTTCTCCGGCCTGGCCTGCTTGGCCGCGAGCACGAAGGGGATCCCCACGCCGAGCGTGCCGAGCGGACCGGGATCCATCCAGTGGCCCGGCGCCTTGGGCTGGACGACCTGACCGGAGAAGGTGACCACATCCCCGCCGTCCCCGATGTAGATCGAATCCTCGGTCAGGAACTCGTTGATCTCGCTCACCAGCCGGTACGGATGGATCGGACAGGCATCCGACCGCAACTGCGGCAACCGCTTCTCGACCGCCGCCTGCTCGGCCGCCCGCAGCTCGTCCAGCCACTCCTTGCGCTTTCCGGCACCCCCGTCGATCCGCCCGGACGCCGCCTCGGTGACCGCCTTCAACACCAGCCCCGCGTCGCCCACGATCCCCAGATCGACGTCCCGGTTCTTGCCCACCGTCCGGTAGTCCAGGTCGATCTGGACCACCGTCGCGTCCGGCGACAGCCGCTTGCCGTACCCCATCCGGAAGTCGAACGGCGTCCCCACGATCACGATCACATCGGCGTTGGCGAACGCATACCGCCGCGACAGCTGGAAGTGGTGCGGATCCCCGGGCGGCAGCGTCCCGCGCCCGGCCCCGTTCATGTACGCCGGGACGTTCAGCGCCCGGACGAGCTCCACCGCGGCCTCGTTCCCGCGCGTCGTCCACACCTGGCTCCCCAGCAGGATCGCCGGCTTCTCCGCGCGGACCAGCAGATCGGCCAGCCGCTGGACGTCGTCGGGGTCGCCGGCCGAGCGGGTCGAGGCCCGGTAGTGCCCGGCCCGCGGCACCCGGGCCGCGGCCACCGGCACCTTCGCGTCCAGCACATCCCGCGGAATCTCCAGGAACGACGGCCCGGGCGCCCCGTGGAAGCACTCCCGGAACGCCATCGAGACCATGTCCGCGGCCCGCGCGGTGTCCGGCACGGTGGCCGCGAACTTGGTGATCGGCGTCATCATCTCGACGTGCGGCAGGTCCTGGAGAGACCCCATCTTGTGCTGGGTGCGCGCCCCTTGGCCGCCGATCAACAGCATCGGCGACTCGGCCCGGAAGGCGTTGGCGACGCCGGTTACCGCGTCCGTCGTACCGGGCCCTGCGGTGACCACCGCACACCCGGGCCGCCCGGTGATCCGCGCATACCCGTCCGCGGCATGCGCGGCGACCTGCTCGTGCCGTACGTCGACCACGTCGATCCCCTCGTCGACGCACCCGTCGTAGATGTCGATGATGTGCCCACCGCAAAGGGTGTAGATCACCTCCACCCCCTCCGCCTTGAGCGCCTTGGCAACCAAGTGCCCACCGGAAACGAGACCGGCACCGCCATTCCCGACCCCCCGGGCACCCCCGCCCTCCCGCCCACCCCGAGCGAGATCCGCGCCCCGACCGTCTTCAGACATGTACATCGCTTCCCTTCAACTCAACTCTCCGTTGCGCCGATCACCTGCGGGCGCATGCCGTGCAACTGCTGCGGCGCGTGCGGCGCGTGCGGCTACCTCGACTCGTACGGCTACCTCGACTCGTACGGCTGATGCGACTCGTACGGCTTGTCTCGTTCTTCTTCCGCTTCTCCCTCTTCATTTGCATATGCACCGATCGTCGCTCATGCATACAGAACTCAGAAGACTGTATACAGTCGTCAGTCGACAAAGCTGCATGAACCCGTTATCCCGCATCCCCCGACCGTTGTCCAGGGGAAGCGCGGGGGAGCGCGAGGAACGGCAACGATCACGCCACCCGTCGGCGCCGGTCGGCCGGCTGTCGCTCCGCCTCCGCTCCACCTCCGGGTGCGGGTCCGCGACGGGCGCACTCTCCGGGCGCATGTGACCCAACCGCCTCGTCCGCCCGTCCCCATCACCCATAAACGCGCCTTATGTCCGGCATGGATGCGCAGGTGAAGGGCACTCCGAAACCTTGGTATTGTTGTCCATGTCGCCGCGGGGAACGCCCCGCGAAGACCACCTAAGTCCGGGTGGCGGAATGGCAGACGCGCTAGCTTGAGGTGCTAGTGCCCTTTATCGGGCGTGGGGGTTCAAGTCCCCCCTCGGACACCAGCTGAGACCCCTGTTCATCAGGGGTTTTCTGCTTTTCTGGGCGGTGGCGTGACCAACCACGTGACCAACGGCCCAGAGATTCCCCTGGTCAGACCAGGGATGAGAGGTCGAGTCGGCCCGCTCCGGAGGCAGCGAGCTTCCGCGCTCCATCCTTACGTGAGTGGCGGTAGCGGGCCATGGTGTAGCCCGGCGAGGGGTGCCGGACGTTGGCGGAGAGCTCTACGGGGTTCTCCCCGGCCTCCAGATCGTTCGTGACCTTGCTGTGCCTCCAGTCGTGGATGCGGAAGTCGTCCGGCAGGTGCAGCCGGTTCCGGAGGGTGCGCCACCGCGCGGATACCTTCTCGGGGTCCTGGGGGCCGCCTGCCTCACCCCTGTAGAGCTTGAAGCCGTCACGGGCGAGACGGAGAACGGCCGAGACGTGCGGGCCCTGGTAGTCGAAGAGGAATGGTCGGAGTCTCTTCGGCGCGCCCGGCGCGATCATTCCCTCACTCCCAACCTGCGCATCGCGTGGGATAGCAAGACGCTGCGCAACACCACAAAAGAGGAGCATCAGGAGGTGGTCGGTCCGGCATTGGCAATGCACGGCCACATCACCCCATCCGACTGGAACGAATATGTGTCGGTGAAGGAAGCGGCCGGGGCACCTTCAACAGGTTTCTTCCCATCACGCTCAACGCGGTGCCGATGCTCGATGACGACACTTTCAGCCTGCCCGCACTGGACGTTGAGGATCTCGCACAGGCATACGCGTGGGCCACGGCCAGGCGCGGAACGATGACTCTTGGCCTGGACTCAAAGCCCCTGCGGAGGCTGGTGCGCCGGTACGTGCGCATCCTGAACGCCACCCTCCCCGAGCACCAGGCCGTGTTCATCCAACGCACCGAGGAGCAGACGTTGAGGGTCGCGGTCTGCCTCGCTGCGGCCGAGTGCTCCACCACCATCACGCACGCGATGCTGTCGGCTGCCCTGCCCTTCGTGCGCCACAGCGTCCGGTCAGTGACAGCCCTTGTCGCTGCGACTGAGGACGGGAAGTCATGCAGGCCAGTTACGGCGGCCGACAAGGTACGCGCCGTCATCCGGAGGGAGGGGGCGATCAAGAAGGGTGATTTGATGCGGGCTGCGAAGATACCCGCCGCGCAACTCGACGCCGTGCTTTCCGACATGGGCGACGTGACGACCGAGCGCCACAGGACCGGCGGCCGTCCGGCAACCGTGCTGAGCCTCACCGGCCCGGAGCACCGGGAGGAGCGACCCAACGTCGTCAGCCTTGCCGAGAAATGAAGGGCCCGAACGGATTCCTCTCACGCTCCGCAGCCGCCGGCGCAGACACAGCGTGAACAGAATGGTCCCGCGGATCCGTTCGCCACCCTCCGAGCCAACCTGTACTGACCTCTCGAATCGAACCCAGGAACGCCCCCGCTGATTGCGGCGGGGGCGTTCCTGGGTTCGATCAGCCACGGCTCAGACGAGAGCGATTCCGGCCTGAGCCTTGATAGTGTCCACGGCTTCTTCAGTGAGCCAGCGCAGAGGGACTACCGTCCACCTGTCGCCCTTGCGCATGACCACGGCCTTGCCGTCCCTGGTGCGTCCGACGTGGACGAACCCGTGGTCGCGTCGCAGGTCTTTCGCCAGGTTCTCGCCGTGGATCACGGGCGCTACTTCCCTTCGCGGTCCTCGTCGTCAGCCATGCTGCTGTGGACGTCACCGTTCTGAGAGACCCGGGCATCGGGGTCGGTAGCCTGACCCTGGTTGGCCTGCGGGTCCCAGTCGTCCTCGTTCTTCTTACCCATTCTCGCGCGTTCCTTCCTGTCGAACACTGAGGCGTCGCGGGGAGTCGGTTCCCGCGCCGTCGTGCAGCCCGCCCCGACCGCTAGCCCTTCCTGTTTGAGCGATCGGGGCGGGGATGCTTCGGCTTCCCTGGGGCCGAAGCGTTGCCCTCACTGCCCAGGGCAGCACCCCAGTTAAGAAGGGCGGACCGGGGCGAGAGCCTGAGCCCGTCAGCTCAGACCGGGCACGTCTGCCCGTACTCGAAGGCTGATCCCGGTCGGGGGTCCTGCTGCCCGTCCCTACCGCCCGGCGCCGCCGCCGTCACGGGAGGAACGGGAGTCTCAGACTCCGGTCATCTGCGAACAGATGTGGCAGACCCACATGCCAGATACCTCTTCAGTCATCAGGTGACCTCTTTGGCAGAGCACCTACTGGCGCCCTTTGGCCCGGCAGTTGAGGCACGGGAAGGGGCACGGCGGCACCTTCGCTCCCTGAGGGATGAACACGACTCTAGATGCCACGTCCAGTCGCCCGCCGAAATCCGTCCACCACCCCGGAGAGTCCGAGGGTGGCTCACCTGGATCTGCGGTGGGCGGGCTGGTCATCGCTGCGCCCGGTTCCGGATCCGGCCGCCGGCCACTACCGTCCCGCCAGGCTTGCACGCCCATGGCTGCTACTTCGGGCACTTGTCGGCGTGCCGGTAGATCACCACGGGCGGACCGGAGGATGAGCATGGCAGGGCTTCCGGCCTCGTGACATGCACCGGAATGAAGCAGGCTGTCCTGGCATGCACACGTGATGTCGGGAGCTGTCGTGCTCGGCAAGGGCGAGCACGACTTCCTACGTGAACGCCTACCGCTGGCGATGAAGGCCGCGGCGCCGATCACCCCAGTCAGTGACGAGCTACGAGAGTTCTTGCGCGCATTCGACAGTCACCGTGGATCCGGAGAACCGCGCGTCGCGCCCATTCACATCTGTATCGGCCCCCGTCTGGGCCCGAATCGGCCGCTACGGCAACTGCAATTCGCCCCGCATCACCGGCATGTGCGTACGGTTCAACTCGGACTCGGACACAGCTATCGCACACAGTGCCCGCGTAGCGGGCAGGCGTAACTGGCACCCGCCTCGGGCTTCGGTCCGGGAGCGGGTGTTTGTTGTTTCAGGCCCCTCCTGTCCTCCTCGCTTCGTGGTCTGTAGCGGGGTGGTTGCGGTCAGCCGATAGTGATCTCGATCCTTTCTCCTTGTGAGTGGTCGAGGGTCAGGGTCTTGTGTCGGCGTCGACGGCACCAGTGCCCCTCGGGACCACACGAGGGTCAACCGGCTGACGCTGTGCCAGATCATGCTGGCCGGCCTGGAACAGGAGGTGCGCTTCGGACAGCGGGTGGTCGTCGCCGTGTGCTCCGCGCCGAAGAGCAAGGGGCGCTGGCTCGTGGCCGGTCCGGGGCGACGCGGGGCACCTGGATACCTCCAGCACCGCTGGAACCGCGGGATGTCCGGCGGCGGGCGATGCCCTGCCGCCGGGCTTTCACCGGCCGTTCAGCACACCGGCTCTGGAGCCGCCTCACCGAAGGCGCGGCGGGCGGCGCGGCGCCAGCGGTTGGCGGGGAGTGCGGGGCGCAGTGCGGCGAAGGCGCCGCAGTACTTGGTGAAGACGGCGGGGCGTATCCCGTGGGCGTGCAACAGGCGGTCCGCCTCGGTGAGATGCCCGGTGGTCTTGGTCTCGACGAGCACGAGGTCGTCCGCGCACCGCACGGTGCGTCCGGTGCGCAGGTCGTCGCAGACCAGTGCCGCGTCGCAGGTGATGCGCTCGCCGTCGGCCACGAAGGTGGCGCGAAGATAGTCGGTGGTCAGAGACGGTTCGAGGACGGCCGGGGCGCCGATGCCGTACGCGGTCCGCAGGGCGTCGGCAAGGAACCCCTGGCAGTCGGGGTCGAGCGGGGTGCCGGCTCCGGTGAGCGGCCGGCGGCGCTTGACGGTGTCGCCGCGCGGCCCCTTGAGCTTGATCTCGAACTGCCGCTCCCCGGTGTCCGCGTAGACCCGTTCCCGGATCTTGAAGCGGAGCCGGCGGCCCTGCCGGTGGTCGTGGAAGGAGCGGAGTTCGAGGGTGTCGTAGTAGACGGAGTGGTAGCGGAAGGCACGCCGGCCGTCGATGGCGAGGGCCCGGTAGGAGCCCCCGGGCCGGTGTGGGTCGGTGAGCCGGCCGACGATGCACCGGAAGGTGTCGGCGGGCACGAGGTAGCTGTGGTCGAAGCGGGCGAGGAGGGCGGCCCGTTCGTTGAGTTCGTCGAGCGAGATGGGGCCGGCGCCGTGGGCGGCGTCGCCGATGGCGCGGACCGCGGCGGTGGGGCGGACCGGCGTGGTGGTCATACGGCCTCCCAGGCGGGCGTGGCCCGGGGGGAGGGCCCGGCGGCGGGAGCGGGGCCCCGGCCGGCCGGGGCCGCCGCGGGCTCGCGGTAGCGGACGTCGACGATGGTGAGGTCCCGGACGAAGTCGACTTCCATGACCGTCCAGTGGAGGGGTTCGCCCAGGCGCCGGGCGAGGTCGGCTCGGAGTGCGGCCGGGTCCTCGTGGACGGTGTCGAGGGTGACCAGGGCGCGCCGAGTGCCCGCGAGGAGGCGGGGGCTGTCGGCCGCCCAGACGATGAGAAGCAGGGTGGCGCACAGCCCGGCGGTGAGCACGAACGGCAGCCTCGGCAGTCCGCAGAGCAGGCCGAGGACCAGGGTGGTGAAGTAGTAGGCGACTTCTTCGTGCTGTACGGCGTCGGAGCGGAGTCTGACGATCGAGAGCACGCCGAAGAGGCCGAAGCCCAGGGCTGCTCCTCCGGCGCCGCGCACCTCTGCGAGGGCGGTGACGACGGTGAAGAGGCCGGCGTTCAGGGCGAGATAGGCCGGCACGAGGTCGCGCCGGCGGTGCCGCGGATAGTAGATGGCGAAGGCCAGTACGCCGACGGCGGCGAGGTCGAGCCCGAGGTGGGCGGCCAGGTGCCGCAACGATTCCATGGCTGCGCTCCCTGTCGGTGCGGAGGCCCGAGGGCCCTGAAGGAGAGACAGACGATAGGGAAACGCACGGCGAACGCGCTTTCGCTTGTGGAGAAACGATGCGCCTCCTTGATGGCCCTCGGTCCCAACTGACCGGAAGCGCCTACCTCCTGTCGCATTCGCCGCCCTTGCCGGACGCCTCCGGCACTCCCCCTCTGGAGGCGGCGGTGCGTGCGCCTCCGCCGCGTACGAGCCGGGTAGCCCCCCCCGGATCGTGGTGGCGTGTCGCGGCAGTGTGACGTGGTGGGTGCGCCGCATGAGGTGGCGGGCGTCGCCGCGGCGGACGATGCCGGTCCCGGCGTCGCTTTCCTGACTACCAAACGGAGGACAGCTATGACGCGTCGCATAACAGGGCGAGCCGCGAACCGGGGAATCGGGCGGCGGGGTGCGTGGTTCGCCGCGGTGGGCGCCGTGGGCGTGGCCGCGGCCGTGCTGGCGGTCACGCCGGCGTTCGCCAAGGGGAGCGCGACGCTCAGCGCGGCACCGGGCACTGTGAAGCTCGGGCAGAGCGTGCACGTCAAGGGGCAGGCTGACAGCGACGGGCTGCGGTACGGGAAGTTCTGCGTACAGGACCGCGTGGGGACGCACGGCGCCTGGCACACCGTGACGTGTGGCCGCATCGTGGAGATCGACGGCGCGGAGGCCACGGCCGATGTGAAGGTCAAGGCCACCCACCGCGGCGTGCTCCAGTTCCGCGGCGTTCTCTACGGCGTCGACGGCCCGCGCGGTGGTCACCCGACCGCGGACCAGACCACGGAGATCCGCACGGTACACGTGCGCTGACGCACCATCATCTCACTGTCGATGCGTCCCGCCAGGTGAATGGACGACAGCGGAAACGAAGTCGGGGGTGCCCATCCGGGAAACGGGGATGGGCACCCCCACTGCAGTACGGGCGCGCGATGCCAACCGCTCCCCGTGCTCCTTGTGGGTGGTGTCGGCGCACCATCCCTGTATCGGGTGCGAATCGCCCCCATCAATGGCGCGCGACACCTACGGCAACAGGAATTCGCCCGGGCCTCGCCCTTCATCTCTGTTGCGTACATGGCCATGGTGTTCCAGGGCTCAGCCGTCGCTCTCGTTGTCAACTGCCTCTCGTCTCCGGCCAGTGTCATACCTGTTCGGGAAAGTCGCCGATGGTGATCGCCAGGTCTCGGCGGTGGAGAGGAGTTCCTCGTAGGTCTTGCGGCCCTGCGTCCACCCGGTTTTCTTCGATGCGCCATCCCCTGCAGGCTCTCGGTGGTCGGCATCGTCTTCGTCCTGCCGCTCTCCTTGATCATTGAGGTTCGCGGGTCCGGGTCCCTGTGCGGTTCCCTGTTCAGTACGGCCGGGCGGCATGCCGGTGGGCCGGGGCGAGGCGGGCTGCCTCGGCCCTGGGCAAGCTGATCTTCTTCGGGTCTCCGTCCGAGGTGTACCGCCTGACCGTCCCGTCGCGGAGCTTGTCCAGCCAGGCCGTCGAGGTGAACCGGGCATCCGGGCCGGTCGCCGCCTGGGAGCGGATCCGCGGGATCGCCCCGGGGCCGAAGGCCGTCGAGAAGGGGGAGGGGGCGGGGTCTGCTCTGGAACGCCGGAGCCAGCTATCAAGGGGCGGCGCTGGCCACGCTGCGGTGACGCGAGCTCAGATCCCCGGCCCGGGCCATGCCCAGGGCGAAGCAGAGCTCAGCGGTGAGCAGCCATAGCCGTAGGACGCACAGCGGCGGCGACCAGTTCGGTCCGCAGGTGGTCCGCGGTGGCCCAGCCGACGACGGCGGGAGACGAGGCCGAGGTCGCTGGCCGGGTAGAGCCAACCTTCCCCGGTCGGGACGTAGGTGATGTCGCCGCACCAGCGGGCCGATACGGTCCGCAAGTGGCGGCGGCGGTTCCTGGCCGAGCGGCTGGACGGTCTGGTCGACGAGCCCCGGCCGGGACGGCCGCCGACCATCGGGGTCGATCAGGTGGAGGCGCAGCCTGGCTGCTTCAGGCTCTGCGGCGGCGAGTTCGCCGCCCCCGGTCCGGCCTGCCGCATGGTGCTCCACGGTGAGCAGCCCAACGGCCGAGGGATGCCGCCGACGGGCTCGGGGGGAATTCCCGCCGGGGCCGGGTCATGGCCCGATTTCCAGCCGCGCCCCACCCTCGCTTCCCCGGAGGCCGGAAGTGAGGCACTCCGTGGGCAGCTGACGAGGGAGCGCGGTCACGATCCGCTGCGCCGCCAGTCCTTCGCCACGCCCCTCGACCACTCGGCCCGACAGCTCCACGACGAGGACGCCGGCGACGCGGAGGGTGGTGTCCCTGTCGTAGACGATCAACGATCGTTTGCCGTCGGCGTAGTGGACGAATTCCCTCAGGTGCGGACTGTCCAGCGTGATGCACGACGCCGCGGGCGACTTCCCTTCCATGTAGCCAGTGGCCGGTTCGGTGCGGCCGGGCTCAACCGTGCACTCGTAATTGCCGCGTGCGCGAACACGGGTCTGGCGGGGCACAAGAGTCAAGGCCGGGTCGTACGTGCTGGTGCTGGAGCCCGTGCACAGGACACCTTCTTTGTGCTCGCTCTCATGGGCCTGACCGGCTGGAGCCCACACCACCGACGAGACCACCAGGGTCAGGGAACTCAGTGCCACCGCCGCGCCGCGCCTGCCGAACATACGCCCTCCATGGAAGCCGATCCGCCAGTGGGCTCTGACTGCCCCGAGCCGCCCCTACCGCCACCGGCTCGTTGTGGTGCACCAACCGCGCACAGCCTGCGCCACGCGCGGGCATGTGCACCGCCTACACCGGCCGGGTCGCCTTGGCCTCCGGAGCGCCGGGTAGGACAGCCGAAGCCGACTGCGGCTCTCATGGCTGAACGCCCCCCGGTAGAAGGGATTCCGATGGATCTGATAACCGCGCAGAGACTCGTCTTCACCATGCTGGACGCGGACGGAGACGGGGTCGTCTCCAGGGACGAATACATGGCGCGCACCAGGAACGTGGCGCTGGCGACGGGCCGTAAGGACGACGACACTCTTGTCGTTACCGCACGCACGCTCGGCGAGCAGGCATGGGCGTCGATGGATGCCAACGGCGATGGGAGGATGACCTTCGACGAGTACGCGGGCTGGGCCGGCGCCGAGGCGTTCGACACCGTCTGCGCGTCCGTCCTCGGCGCGCTCTTCGACCTGGCCGACGCCGATGAGGACGGCGCCCTCAACCTGCCCGAGTTCACCACGCTGCGCACGGCACTGAACAACCCGGCCGGTAACGCCGAAGCGGCGTTCGCCGCCCTGGACGCCAACGGTGACGGACGCATCAGCCGCGACGACTACATCGCGTCGATCCGCGCTCATGTCACCGGCGAGAGCTCCCCCATGGGCGAGGCGCTGTACAGCACAGGGACAGCACAGGCGCTGGGAGGGAGGTAGCCGGCGACCTTGGCCTGTGCGGAATCGTGATCACGGAGCGGGCGGGGGTAGCTGAGCTCGGTGGACGGCCTGTCCGATCGGACTGTTGCCAAAGCCGGGGGTGAGCCGCACGCCCGGCTCGGCCTGCCGGCTTGTGCCGACACTGCCGGGAGACTGGCGTCAACATGACCCGGCTCAACTGCACAAGGGCGAGGCGTAGTTGGTCCTGACGCACACGTTGCGTGAACCGCTGCATGGAGGTTCGGACACGTCAGCTTGCATGCATTCATGTCTCGGCCGTTGTCGTTGGCTCGGTGTACGGCACAACAGGCGGCACGCAGGGCAGTTGTTGCGCCCATGGCCCCGCGCCGCCGTCCTCACTCCTTCGTGACAGCCCAGGGGCTCCAGCGGCTCTTCCCGGCACATTGACCACACTGCCCTCCGCACGCTCCAGCCGAAGGGAACTCCTCCGTGCACCGCTCTCCGGACCGGGGCTTGATCCCGCGCCCGCTGCTCTTCTGGTCAGGCGTCCTGATCTGCTCGGCGGGGGTGGCGGAGCACATCCTCGTGTTCGTCCACACCGCCGGGATGGACTTCCATATGGCGGGCATGCCCATGGATGCAGGCATGTGGGTGGCGATGACCGCGATCGTGGTCGGGCTGGTACTTGCAGCTCTCGGACTCATCCCCCGTCGCCTCAAGTACAGCGCCTCACCGCCACCCGAAGCACCGCAAGAACGGGTTACCCACAGCGGGCGGACCATGCTCCGCGTACGTCTGGTCGCCGTACTGTCCTTTGCGTTGGTCGTCGACCAGATGAAACCGGCCACGCTGGCCTTCATCCTGCCCGGCGCGCGCGCCGAGTACGGTCTCACCACAGCCGAGGTCGCCATGCTCCCGGTGGGCGGGCTGACCGGAACGGTCCTGGGCTCACTGCTGTGGGGGCAACTGGCCGACCGGATCGGGCGCCGCGCCTCGGTGCTTCTGGCGGCGCTGCTGTTTGTGGCGACCACCGTATGCGGGGCGATGCCCAGCTTCGAAGCAAACATCATGATGTGCGTGCTGATGGGCATCTCCGCGGGCGGCATGCTCCCCATCGTGTACGCCCTGATATCCGAGGTTCTGCCCGGCCGCAGCGGCACGATCGTACTGACGGCCGGTCTGACGACGGTCGGCGGCTACCTGGCCGCCAGCGGCCTCTCCGCCGCCTTCGAGCCGGTCTACGGCTGGCGGATCCTATGGTTTCTGCAACTCCCCCTCGCCCTCGTCCTGTTGGTCCTCAACCGCTGGATCCCGGAGTCGCCGAGCTTCCTGGCGTCGCGCGGAAACACGGCGGAAGCGCGCAGGATGACCGTGCTGTTCGGCCTGTCGGACACCCCGGCCGAGCCCAGGACCGAGCGCGGTGGGCGCGCCCTGCTCGGCCCCGGCTACCGCCGCCAGACACTGATCATTTCCGGGTTCGCCCTGTCGTGGGGACTCGTCTACTGGGGCTTCGTCACCTTCTTGCCCACCGTACTGGGCGAGGCCGGCCTGAAGACCGCTGCCTCGCAGATCCTGTTCGGCTCCTCGCTCCTGTCCATCCCGGGCACCGCCGTCGCGGCCTGGCTGTACAGCCGTTGGTCGTCACGGAAGACGATGACCCTTTACGGCACCGTCACCGCGGTGTCGCTCGCCGCGCTGACGACCGTGCCGCTGGACAGCGCCCAGGTCGCTGTTCCCGTGCTGATCGGCCTGCTCACCGGGGTCAGCGGTGTGGTCTCGGTACTGGGCCCGTACACCGCCCAGGTTTACCCAACGGCCTTCCGCGGCCTGGGAAGCGGACTGTCCGCCGCCTGCAGCAAGTCGGGCGGCATCGTCGGACCACCCGTCGTGGGCTCCCTGATGGCGTCGCTCCCCGTCGGCCGGGTCGCCATCGTCATCGCCGCTCCCATGGCCCTCGCCACCGCGTTGATCGCCCGGTACGGCAAGGAGACAACAGCAGCTACGAGGACACCGGCCCCTCCTGGTTCGTCCCACAAGGGCGGCCAGGACCACTTCCGCCAGATGTGGCGGCACATCCGATGACCATCAAGCCTGCCGCGTATACGGAGGTATACGGAGACAGCCACACATCGCCGTTAGCAGTGCAGTCCCAGTCCCGGCAGTCGGCGAGCGAGGTGTCCACGCCGCCCCCGGGTCGACACAGGTCGGCACGCCCGCTCACAGACGCCGGATCCGTTACACGGCTGAGATCGGAGTGGCGGCCCGTTGACGCAAGACCGTGCAAACAGGGTTAATCGCTGCAAGTACGTTGACTCCCGTCCTGCGGAACCACCTTCTGTCTTTGGGAGTTGACATGCCTTCTGTGAACACCGACGGGAAACGTCGTCAGGCTCGGCGTATCGTCTCGACGTCTCTCGCAGCCGTCGCAGCCGTCGCAGCCGTCGGTCTGACAGCGACGGCCGGTCACGCGGCATCGCAGTCCTCCAACCAGTCCGCAGAGCACCCGGCCGCTGGGCACTCTTCTGTCGACCCGTGCCGGAACGGAAACAAGCGGGTCCTCTTCACCGGCCCTGTAGAGGGCGTGCTGAAGTACAGGGCGGGGAAACTGACCGTCACGGAGAAGATCGACGGATCCAAAGACTTCCCGCACACGGAGGTTTCCGAGCTCTGCCTCACCAAGCAGACGAAGGTGTTCGGCGCCCTCCGTATAGGCGACGGCCATCACCTCACCGTCAACAAAGAGGGCTACGGCACCGCACCGCGCACCCTCACCCAGCTCAAGAAGGCCGCAAAACGCGGCGACGTCGTAGTCCGGGCCGACATCAAGGACAATGCGGCCATCAAGATCTGGGAGCACTACCAGCGGGGCTGATCCCGGACCTGGTCCTCGGCCGCATGGCCGAGGACCCCATACGCCCTCCAGCCGCGTCGGCGCGCACCGCCACCCTGTCCCATAGGTCGGTGACGAGCCGGGCTGCCGATCGTTCGGAGCCGTGTGGGGCGGGGTGATCTGACCGACTTTGAACGGGCTCGGCTGGAGTCGCACTTACCGGAGAACGCCGGTACGTGCCGCCCGCCGAGTACGAACACGACTTCCGGCAAAGCCAGGAGCAAGTCCCGCAGTCTGCCTGAACCAAGATCACCGGATCTCTGCAAAACTCGGGGCAGCTCACAGTGAAGGCCCGGTGGATACCGGGCCTTCACTTTCGAGTAGCGGGGACAGGATTTGAACCTGCGACCTCTGGGTTATGAGCCCAGCGAGCTACCGAGCTGCTCCACCCCGCGTCGGTATGGTGAACTGTACGGCATCGGCCCGGCCAAGCCGAATCGGCTTTCGCCTGCAGGCAGGGCCGCTTCGTTGAGCACTGACGGCCGATCACGAGTACCACCGGATCTCACCTCAGGTGTCGGCAGCGCTCGAATAATGGTTCCGGACGCCGCTGAGCGGGACCTCAACTCCGTGCATCGTCACTGGGCGGCGCCCCGCCCAAAACCCCGTTCAGGTGAGCCTTGAGTTCTCTTCTTGCGTGTCGTGGCCATCACGGCGCACGATCCTCTGTATCCGGTTGCGAAATCGCCCCCATCAGTGGCGCGACACCTATGGCAATCGCAATTCGCCCCGCATCACTGGCGTGTATGTATGGTTCAAGTCCCCCCGGACACATACCGCAGAGTTCCTGGTTAGCTAGCTGGCCAGGAACTCTGCGTTGGCATTCGATCGGGCCGTCGAAGTGGAAGGGGTGAACTCCCCTTAGGGTGGCGCGCTGACCTGGGGTTTCTCCTGGGTAATTCCGTGGGATCCTCGACCATGGAGAGTGGGCACCTGTTCGTAGCGTCATGCGGTAGGTGTCACGGGAGCTGGTTGCTGCTCGTAGGCGACTGGAGCTTGCTGTCCGTTCGCGGAATGTCGTCGGCGGGTGTGGTGACGGGTGGCTCGGCGGAAGATGGCCAGGTGGCAGGGCCGGGCGCCGTCGAAGCGGCTGGTGCCCTTGAGCGTCTTGCGATTGAGGGCCGCGTTGAAGCTCTCCGCGAGGGTGTTGTCCGCGTTCGTTCCGACTGTCCCCATGGACCACCTCACCGGGCGGCGTGAGAAGCAGTCGATCACGGTCACCAGATACCGAAACTCGTCGTATCCCACCGGCAGGTACGTGATATCCCCGACGTGCGTGGTGTTCGGTGCGTTCGCGGTGAAGTCACGCCGGAGCAAGTCCGGCCCCGGCGTGGCGGACGGCTCGGGCACCGTGGTGACCTGCCGCTCGCGCAGCCGCAGTCCTGCGATGCCGAACCGGCGCATCGCGTGCCATTCGCGCTTGTGGTGGGCCTGTATCCCCGCCTCGCGAAACCCGGCGGTGATGCGCGGACGCCCGTAGGTGCCGTCTCATTCAGGGTGCACCGCCTTGATCCGCTCGGCCAGTACCGCATCGGCTCGCTCACGGGCGGCGTGGCTCCGCGGCTGGCCCGCCGTTTGTAGAAGCTGGAGCGGGCGACCTCCAGTACGTGACACAACCGCTTCACGCCGCAGACATGGTGGTGGTCCTCGATGAAGCGGAAGCGGTTCACCAGTTCATCCCGGCGGCGAAAAGCTCGTCGCCTTGCGCAGGAGGTCCTGTTCGGTGGCGAGCTTCTGGTTCTCCTTGTGCATGGTCTTCAGCTCTGCGCGCAGGGCCGCTATCTCGGCCTCCAGCTCTTCCCTCGTGGCCTTGGTCACCGGGGTTTCCTTCACGTTCCCGCTCGTTGTGCCGCCCTCACCGCGGCGGGCCCGCTCAGCCCGCACCCAGTTGCGCAGCGTCTCCCGACCGCCCTCCCCGGATTCCTGCCGGTGCCGTCAAAGGTATGGCTCGGGTCCGACAGGTACAGCGCGACCGCGTCCGCTTGAACTCGGGCGAGTAGACCTTCATCACCGTAAGAGATCCCTCCTACCCGGCCCCTACCGGGGCGGAGTAGAGGTTTCCACCACTCAGGGGCAGATTCCCTCCTCTCTGCCCCTGATGGGCTGACTGGCCCGCGCAGTTGGAGTGCCCGGCTACGGCCATCAGTGCGTGTGCCCCGCTCGCTATGCCCCCGCTGGTCCCGGACCGCACGACGGTCCGGGACCAGCTCTGGGGCCGGGAAGTCCCGTGATTTGTGGGCAGGTTCACAGGAAGATCAGCACGAGCGCGAGGAGCAGGACGATCACTCCGGCGCCGGTCCCCACCACGCAACCCGGGCTGTTGGTCAGCTCGGAGAGTCGGGACGGGGAGGGGCGTGGTCCCGGGGCGAGGGCGGTGGGCTCGGGGGATGAGGCGTACGCCGGGGCGGCGAGGGGGACGTGGGGAGCGGTGGACTGCGCGGAGATCTGGCCGATCACGTCCCGCAGGATCTGCTGCCACAGGATCGGCGGCAGTTCGGGGGGCCGCCCGTTCCCGGGCGTGATGATGGCCTCCCGGAGCCAGTTGCCCGCGGCGGGGTGACGGTCCCGGCACATGCGGTGCAGGAGTTCCTGCAGATCGCGCAGATAGCGTTCGTCGCCGGCGAGGGGGGCGACGGCCCAGGTGAAGAGGTCGGCCGCCCGGCTGGCCAGGGCCGTCCGCGAAGCGGGTTCCGTAACCGGCCCGTTCGGCGTGAGGTAGAGGCCGTTGCGGAGCACCTCCGCGCACAGCGCGTGTCGCATCGCCGTCCCGCGCTGCCGGACGCGGTCGGCGTCCCCGAGCGCGTTCAGCAGCAGTGTCACGGACTCCGGCGGCAGCATGCCAGAGCGCAGCTCACGCAGGAGCAGATCGTCGGGCAGGGTGCGCAGGCGGTCGGCCAATCCGCCACGCTGCGCGGCGTTCCCGGGACGGAGCACATGCAAGTCCTCCAAGACCTCGTGGTGGGGGGGCGGTTCGGTGTCGGATACAGGACGGCCGGGGGTGGGTGCCGTGGGACGGGGGGCGGGTGGGCGGCCGGGGCGTGGAGGTGCCGTCGGGGGTGAGGAGGACGACGGTGAGGGTGTGGAGACGGACGAGGGGGTTGAGACAAACGGCGGGGTGCGAAGGGCGGGAGCCGGCTGGAGGGCCGAGGGCGGGGTGGTCGGAGCGAGGTCCGGTTCCCGGTCGGGGAGGTCGGGCGGGGTGGTCAGGCGGTCGGCGTTCAGGATGTCGTTGAGCAGGACGCGCCGTCGAGGCCAGTCCATCGCCGCGCCGTCGACGAGCCTGTCGACCAGCTGCGGCACCCCGGGGCGGTCCGCCGGGTGCTCCAGGAGGAACTCCACGAGCTGGGAGGCCGCCCTGTACTCGAACCGGGGATGGGCGGGTGGGCGGTCCATGATCCGGGCCAGTGGGCCGGAACCGCCCGTGTCCGGCTCCCAGCGCGGGACGCTCATCAGCCGCAGCGGGTGGGTGTCGACCGTGTCGTAGGTGGCGAACGTCCACTCCTGGCCCAGCCAGGTACCGAAGAGCATGAACAGCCCCAGATACAGCAGCGGCGCGGTGTCCTGGGCGCGCCAGCCGGGCAGCTCTTCCTCGCCCGTAAGCAAGGACACCCGCTGCGTCGGATCGCGCAGCCATTCCGCGGTGACCAGGATCAGCGCATGCTTGACCGTCGGCAACAACTCCCGCATTCCCGGGAGCCGTTCGCGCGCCAATGCGTCGAGCTCCGCGCACTCCACCACGCGCTGCGGCCCGGTGGCTTGCTCGGCGGACTCCCGTTTTCCCCAACCGCCGTACGCGAGCCCGATGCACTGACGGGTCTTCAGGGTCTGCGGCTCACCGATGAGGACATGGCTGACCGTGCTGGGCCGGCCACCCCGGTCGGTGGTGGGCCAGCGCTGGACGAGCATGACCTCACCGTCGCGGGACAGGGTGCGTACGACGCTCCGTCGCGGGGCCGGCGCGCCGGACACCCACAGCAACGCGCCCAGTTCCCTGCCCAGTTCCTCGGCGCGCTCGGCCGAGCAGGAGTGGGCGACGGCCTTCATGCCGGTGCCCTGGCGTCCCTGGTTGCCGTCCCACCGGAATACCACCTGGTGCACCGAGCCCGCGGTACCGCTGCTGCCCTGCCCGGCCGTGCCGGACGGTGCCCGGTGAGTCGGTCTCCGGTCCTGGAAGTCGTTCACCGTTCTTCCTCTCCCACAGTCTCTCTGGCTTCCGGCGATGGCACCGCTTGCGTCGCGTGCGGGCCTCCCACGGCGAACGCCTCGGCACCGCCCGGCACTTCGATCAACCCGTGCATCGCCAGTAGTGACAGCAGTGGCTCCAGCACTCGCCGGGGCTCCGCCCCGGCCGGGTAGCGGCCGTTGTCCTCCTGACCGCCGGTGGCCGACGCCACGTGCAGGGTGCACCGGCGGATCGCGTCGAACGGGCGCAGCCACGCCTGGCCGGCATGCTGGCGCAGCAGCCCGTAGACGTCCCGGCTCTCCTCGCGCATCAGCGCGGGGTCGAGCGAGGTGGGCGCCGCCTCGCCCAGCCACCGGTCGACGGGTGGCTGGAACCGCAGGAGGTCCGCCTTGCCGAGCACCATCGCGGCCGCCACGTCCAGGTACGGGCCGTTCTTGGGCAGCCGGTCCAGGACGGTGCTGAAGGCGAGGTCGCCGTCCCGGTTCACCTCAAGACCCCAGCGTTCCCTGGCATGGTCTAGATTCGGCAGCGGGAGAGCCAGCGCCGGGTCCACGACGAAGAGCATGGCGTCGACCCCGAGCAGAAAGCGGAGCGCGGCGTCGGTCCGTACGAGGTCCTCGCCGCCGAGGTCGAAGAAGGCGACCGGGCGTACCCGCCCGCGGGCGTCGGTGACCAGGAGGGACTCCACGAATCGGGCGAAGCCGTCCAGGCCGAGGGCGCCGGTGTGGTCGAGGACCTTGCCGTTGCGCAGCGGCTGCACCCGTTCCCGTACGAACCGCGCATGCTGCTCCGGGTTGACGGACTGCCACTTCAGTCCGAACGGCTCCAGGCCTCCGTCGGTGATCTCGGCGATCATCTGGGTCAGCAGATGGCTCTTGCCGGTGGAGGACTGGCCGACCATCGCGACGGTCAGCGGCCGGCCGTGGGTGAGGTAGGGCACCGGGATGAAGTGCTCGGGGAAGTCCGGGTCCGCTGTGCACTTCTGGACGGCGCCGCGCATGATGTCCTCGCGCCGCAGGGGGTTGCCGACGCCGGAGACGTCCAGCGGCTGGTACTGCATCCTGCTGTCGGTGACGAACAGCGACCTGAGGTCGAGCTGGATGGTTTCCAGGCAGTAAGGGCAGAGGACCTCTCCGTTGCTCCGCCCGGGCGACGCCCCGGACCCGTCGTGCGGTTCGGGCGCGGGTGTCAGCCGCTTGAGGTGCAGCGCGTGGTCGAACGCCGTGCGGTGCGGGTGCGTCTCGTCGGCGGGAGCGCTGAGCGCGATGCGCCGGGCGGCGCCCGGGGCAAGGAGGTCGAGCAGCCGCCCGGGCGCCGGCCGGTCGGCTGCCAGTGGAGCGAAGGCGCCGCGCAGCGTCTCGGCGAGCACCCGGTGCTCGGCGAGATCGGCGGGCGCCCGATCGGACGGACCGAGCCGGCCGGTCACCAGCTGATAGAGCACCTGGGCCGCGCTCCACACCGCGTCCCGGGGGTCGACGCGTCCCTCGCCCCGGCGCTGTTCGGGCGAGCAGTAGGGCGCCCTGCCCCATGGGGTCCTCGGCCGGCCGGCGCGGGCCGCGCTCTCCAACCCCCAGAGCTGGACCGAGGTGCCGTCCCAGAGCACCGTGGCCGGCGAGATCCCGCGCAACACCAGGTCCTGGCCGTTGAGCAGGCACAGGGCCAGCAACAGGTCACGGGCGAGGGCCCGCTGGTCGGTTGCGGACATCACATGGGTGCGCGCGGCGGCGATGCCGCGCGGCGCGGCGTACAGCAGGAACGGCTCGGCGGCATCCAGTTCGTAGCCGATGATCCGCGGGAAGAGCGCTGCGTACTCCGTGTCGTCGAGCACCCGGTGCAGACGCAGGGCGGTGCTCGCCTCCACGTCCAGCAGGGCGCGCGCTGCCGGGTTCGCCGCGTCGGCGGCGGTCAGCCGCACCTGGACGCACTGCTGTCCCTCGTCGTCGAGGAGGCCGTTGCGGATCCGCTGAGGCAGCAGCGGATCGCGGCGGGAGGTGCGGCCGAAGCTGACCGGGGCGGTGCGGCGCCGCCCCGAGGCGAGGGTGAAGGCGAGGGTGGTCCGCTGCGAACTGCCCGGCTCCACAAGGTCGGAGTGAGAGGTGCTGGTCACCAGTGGTCGCCGTCCCTTCGTTCGTACGCATCCACCGGGTCGGCCCCGAGGCTCTGGCGGGGCCGGACGGTGTCCACGACCCCCATCCGCAGCGGGGTGAGCCGAATCAGGCCTGCGTACCGTCCCGACGAGGTCCACAGCGCCTCGTGCGGCTGCGTCGAGCCGCTCGTCCGCCAGGTCTTCTCGACCTCGGCGCGCACCGCCTCCGGGGCAAACCTGATCCACACCGCCGCGGCCGGGTCGCGGCTGAGCAGCGTGCCCTGCTCCGGTGAGGACAGCTGTACCACGGCGCGCCGGTCGGCGTCCGCGCCGACCAGTTCGGCCACCCGGTGCGGGTCGGTTCCCAGCAGGTTCGCCGAGGTGGCGCGGGTGCGGTGTTCGACAACGAACGGAGGTGGGGCCAGCACCCCGTTGCGCCGGAGGTGGCGGCGGGCCGTCGACAGCAGGTCGCGGACCAGCTTCTCGGTGCGCCGGACGGCGAGGGCGCCGGCCTGGCCGCGTTCGACGGCACCCCAATAGGACTTCATGGCAACCAGGGCGGCGTCCGTCAGATCGCCGGCCAGGGTGGCGACCAGTTCCGGTCCGCCTTCGCCGCTCTCGCGGTCCAGCCAGCGAGGCACCCCGGCGGTGTGGTCCTCCCACGGGTCGGCGGCCGGGGCGGAGGTTTTCTGCTCGGCGGGTTCGGCGGGCTCGTTCCCGGAGGGCGCGTCGTCCCAGGCGTACAGGCTCGCCCAGTTGCTGTCCGCGTCGTCGGCCGCGGCGAAGACGTCCGTCCCCAGGACCGAGGCGCTGGACAGCCAGTCGTCCCCGACAGGCGGCTCGGTGCCGGACACACCGGCGGCCGCGGGCCGATCCGGCTCGGACATCGCCTCGGCGTCCGCGGCGTCCGCCGTCGCCCGCAGCATGCCGGCGACGGACCGGGCCGCATCGGCGCAGTACATGCGCTCCTCGGTGGCCCAGTGCTCGCGGAGCGCCTCGGCCAGCAGTGCATCGAGGCCCTCCAGGGCCCGGCGCAGCGCGGCGATCCCGTGGCCCGCGGCCCAGGAGTCGGCTGCCGCACGCCAGAGCCGGCGGGCCGTCTCCACCGCGGCGCCGAGGCCCGCCAGCAGACCGGCGGCGCTCAGCCAGAGCGGGGGCTCGGTCGCGTACGCCACCACCACCCCGGCTACCGCGCCGCCGGCGGCTGCGATCCGGGGGCCCATAGCCCAGCGGACCGGGCGCTGGGCACCCCGCAGACGGGATGCACCGACCAACGCCACGCCGACGAACACCAGCGGGACGGCGATCGCCAGTGCCATGAAGGGCCCCTGCCACAGCGCACCGAGCAGCCCCGCCGTGGCCGCCGCCGGTAGACCCATCGCGGGACTCGGCAGTGGGCCACCCCGCGTCCCGGACGGCTGGGCCGCCGCGTCGGAGACGGGGGTGCCCCCACGCGGGCCGGTTCGTGCGTCGGAGAGGCCGGCGAGCTTTGGCAGCAGCGCGGAACCGGGCACTGGCTCCACCCGCCCGGCCAGCCCGGTGAAGCGTTGGGCCACCGCGCGCAGGGCCAGCCCTCTTCCCAGCAGCTTCCCGGCGAACTCCCGCAGTCCCTCGCCGATCCGCTCTCCCACGCCCTCGGCCGAGGGCACCCGCAGGCCGAGGGCCGCGAGCCGAGTCGCCGCCTCGGCGGCGGATGGTGTTGTGCTGGAGCCGCCGCTGTGCAGGGCCGTTCCGACGAGGTCCCGGTAGTCGCCGAGCGCCTGGCGCGCCTGGTCCAGGTCGGCCTCGAATGCGTCCCGGCGCGAGCCGCTCAGCAGCCCGGGGAAGGCCCGCAGTCCGGTCAGCGCGTCCTCGGCGTCGTCCAGGGCGTCCGCGCATGCCCGGTAGGCACTGTCTGCCACCCCGCCCGGCTCCCGGTGCCGCTGGTCGTGGCCACCACGGCCCGCCACCAACCCCCGCAACGGTTCCGGCAGTTCGGCCGTGGACCAGGCGGTCACCGGGAGACCAGGGGCAGGTTCGGTGTCCTCGCCCGCGAACCGGGTGAGCGCGTCGCGCCAGGCACGGTCGCGAACCTCCGGCGGCAGGTCCTGCTCCAGCAGCCGCACCCCGGGCGCGGCGACCGCGTCCGGCAGCGATCCGACGTCGTCGAGCACCCTCAGGAAGAGGTCCGGGACCGACAGCACATCCACCAGGACCGCGAGCGCCTCCGGGTCGTCCGGCGCGGGCTGCTCCAGCGCCGTGCGGGCGGAGCGCAGATCGCCCGCCCACAGCAGGCCGGTGCCCGAGGCCCGCAGCACCGCGGGCCGCACCAGCTGCCGGTCCGGCGGGAACGCCTCGTCCTCATCGGCGGACGAACCGGGCGCGCTGCCGACCAGCAGGACCAGGATCCTGATCTCGCCCAGGGCCCGGTAGGCGGTGAGCAGTTCGTACTGCCGCTGATGGCCGGTCAGCCCGGCCGGGGTGTCGACGACCAGGAAGAGCGGATGGTCGGGTTCAGGCAGCCCGGCCTGGCCGAGCTGCCCGGCGACCGCGGCCCGCAGAGCGCGGGCGGTGCCGAGTTCCGCCGCTCCGGTGCGCAGGTCGAGGTGGACGACCGCGCCGACGTCCTCGGGTGTGATCACTCCGCGTCTCCGTCCCAGGGGTTGCGGCGCGCGCGGTCCCGGCCGCCGTCGTCGACGGCCCCGTACGGACGGGAATCGCCGGGCTCGTCCCACGGCACCGAAGTCCGGTCGGTTCCGCCGGAGTGCCCGTTGACGCGGTCCCCGGAGGAACGCGGGAGCAGGTCGTCGTATGCGTCGTCGTAGTCGTCCGCCGGGGCGCGGAGCGCACGCTCGTCTGTGCCGCCGGCCGGGTAGGCGCCGGTGGAGGCCCGCGGGGCGGTGCCCCAGTCGTCGTCATCGGCCGCGGAGCGCCGGGGTTCCGTGAGCTCCTTGCGCGGACGTGGCTTCGGTGTGCCGCCGCGGACGTGCACCAGCAGCGTGCGCAGCGTCGGCTGGACGGCGCGCTGGTCCCCGAACTCGGCGTCCAGCGCGGCTGGCAGTGTCTCCGCCCAGAACTCCCACAGCGGCCGCACCCATCCCTCGACCTGCTCGCCGCCGCGCTCCCGGCGCTCCCTCAGCAGTTCCAACTGACGTGGGGCGGTCTTCTCGACCAGCTCGACGAAGAGCGGATGCGGTTCGCTGCCGTTCCTGGCGAGCCCGAGAGGTTGGGCCGCCATCAGTTTCTCGCAGTAGTCCTCGACGGTCCGCTCGTCGTCAAGGACGATCCAGCGTTCGTACGAGCGCAGCAGCTCCGCCCAGCTCGACACGTCGCCCGGGAAGTCCCCCAACCGCAGTCGGACGCCGGGTACATGGTCGCCCGTCTCGTGGAACAGCCGCAGCCGTACCCGGCCCGGCGACGCGGAGTCGCCGTCCAGCACGTCCACCTGGCCGTTCCACATGCAGCACAGCAGCCGGTGAAGGATGGCGCGGCGGTCCTCCGCGCTGCTGACCATCCAGCTGTCGCGGAAGCCGAGCCGCTGACGCCACCTCAGCACGTCCTGGGCCTGCTCGGAGTCCTTGGCCCTGGCCCACTGGCGCAGCACCTTGCGGGCCTCGGGCACCTGGGTGAGGCTCATCTCGCTGCGGAAGAGGACCACGGTGATCGAGTCGCTCTCCACTCCCCGGTACTCCACGGCATTCTTCGCGTCGGAGGGCAGCCGCAGAGCCTTGCCGAGGAACTCCTGCACCTCCTCCACGGCCTGTACGCGCGGGTGCGTGACGAGCACCTGCAGTGGTCCGGTGCCCTCTGGGGTGAAGCCCACCGGCAGCAGGCCGGTCAGTTTGCGGCCGAACAGGTCGAGTGCCTCCTTGCTGACCTGGTCAGCGGCGTCCGCGTCGCCCGCCGCGGCGGCCAGCAGGGTGCTCATGGGCGGCAGCAGCGGGCGCTCCTCGACATGTTCGCCGCTCTCCGCGAACAGTCGGGTGATGCGGCCCTCCAACTGAGCCTTGACGGCCGCCACTGCGCTGTCGGGGTTGCGGCGGCTGAGCGAGTGGGCCCTGCGCCAGATGTCGCCGTTCACCATCTTGAGCAGGAGCGCGGCCTCGTCATCATGCTCGCGCAGCCCCTCCCGGCGGATCAGCCGGGTCACCAGGTCCTCGTAGAAGTGGTTGAGGGTGCGCTGCGGCGGAAGCAGATACGAGATCCCGGTGCGGTCCTCGTACAGGTCCAGGCCCTTCTGTGCCGAGACCTTGCGTTCCCGCTCGGAGTGCGTGAGAAAGGCGTTGACCAGGCGTCCGAGGTCGGTTCCGGCCGCATCCGCTTGGGACTGCCAGCGCTGCTGCTGCTCGCGCCACGCCTCGTGCCACACGACGCGGCAGCGCCACTGGTACCAGGTGTTCTGCGCCTGGAGCGCCGCCTGCACGTCGTCATCGCCCCAGCGGGCCGGCGACATACCAGCCAGCCGTCCCCTGATCCGCGGGATCTTGGGCGGCTGCTCGGTCACGCCCGGCGGGCGCTGGGGGGCGACGGCGCGGCTGTTGAGCATGCCCAGGAAGCCGAGCCGGGCGATCGGTTCATCGCTGTCCGGGACGCCCCGCACGACGCGTTCGGCGAGGAAGGGGTCAACGGTCTGGAGGAGCTTGTCGATGGCGGGGCGCGGGGCGAACCGGTCAGCCATCGAGGCGGCCTGGCGGTCCGCGATGGACCGGAGGTCGGACAGCAACCGCTGCATGTCCGCGAGCCGTTCGCCCAGCGCCAGCTCGATGGCCCTGCTGCCGCGCGGCAGCGGTTCGGGCTCCGGTACAGGCAACTGCTCGCGCTCCCAGAGCTCTTCGAGCTGGGAGTCGGCGAACAGCTGCCGGATCCACGGCACCGCAGTGTCCCGCAACGAGGTACGCGGTCGCTCCACGAGGTCCGTGACGGCCTCCCGCAGCAGCCGGCCGGCAACCAGGTCGGCCAGCTGGTCCATCGGGGCGGTCATGGAGGCCACCAGGCTGGTGGAGACTCCCTGCCGGCCGATGCCGGTGGGGGACAGGGCACTGCGGTGCACGCCCCGGTTGATGAAGCTCGCGGCAAACGTCTGGTAGTCGTCGTCGGCCGCCATTCGGCCCCGGGTGCGGCCGTCGCCCAGCTCGGTGCCGACCAGCGACATCACCAGGGAGGCGATGGAGCGGCGCAGGTCGTCCTGGCGGATGCCCGCGGTCGGGCTGAACAGGAACGCCGTGGGCAGAATGCCAGTCCGCAGCCGGGTCGGTGTCGTGCCCGGGTAGCGGATGCCGATCCCCGCGTCGTGGTCCAGGTCACCGATCTCCGCGCCCTCCGTCGGTGCGTTCTGCCCGTCCACCAACCGGAACAGGTCGACCAGGGCGCGGGCCGCGTTGAGATCAGCCTCCCGCCCGCCGCCGGCGGCAGACGGGAACGAGGAGGGCATCACGACCAGTGGGTACATCTTCACCCCGTCGAAGCGGCGCATCCGGAATGCGTGGTCGATCAGGTGCAGATAGTCCAGGAAGATTCCGGCACCGGTTCCTCCGGCCACTGAGAAGGCGACGAACACGTCACAGCCGTTGACCTTGCCGCCGCCCAACTCGCTGAGCTCGCCTGCCGACTTGGCGATCGCGTCGATCGCCTGGAGCAGCGGCTCCAGGACCGGGGCGAGACTGTGCCGGAGGGGGGCGAACAGGGCGGCGCGCCCGACGGTGGGCAGCTGGCCGGCGCCGTTGTGGAGCGGGGTGACCTTCGGCTCGTCGATGCGCGGCGGCAGCCAGTCGGCGACCTCGTCGCGCAGGCTCGCCCGGAGCATCTTGGTCACTTCCGGTGAACTGTCGAAGTTCGGCAGGAGATTGTGGGTGGCCCGGGAGGTGCGGGCGTACGCGGCCCGCAGCGAAGCGTCCACGTTGAACTGCGGCAGCCGCTGGAGATCTGACTCGCTGTAGTCCGCGTACACGAACTGGAGGCAGTCGGGGAGCTGGTATGGGGCGTGGCCGCCGAGGCGTCCGGTGAGCGCGACGCCGTCCGGGCCGCACAGCTCGGCGCGCAGCCTGCGTTCCAGTTCGGCACCGACCAAGCCGCCGGTGCCGCCCAGACCGACGAAGAGCATCGGCTGGAAGATCTTCATGGGGTTCCTCCCGTTACGGCCGTATCACGGATGGTTCGTCCTCGATACGTCTGTGGACTGCCCGCGGCACGGCGGCCGCGGTGCGGTGTGCGGGGGCGGGTCGGCGACGCACCGTTCCTGCCCTGTGCCTCACCGGTACGACTCGTAGGCGCTCGCGCTCTCGCTCTCACCGGTCGTGGGGGTGGTGGTCGTGGTGATCCGGGACCGGGAAGGCCGTGTTCTGCGGGCCTTCGGGGTGCGGGTCTCCTCGCCGAGGGACAGGCTGAGCGTGTCGGTCAGCGGGACGCTGCCGTGCGCGGGTAGCCGGGTCCGTCCGCCACCGCGTGTGCGCAGCACCGCGCCGCCCTCGGGGCTGCGCTGGATGGCGTACGGGCCGTGGCTGCGCCGCTCGATGCGCGGGCTGCGGTGGGGTTCGACGACGGCGAACTCGTACCACTGCTTGTGCCCGTGCCCCGCCAGGTGGTCGTTGAGGACGTCGCCTTCCTCGGAGACCAGTTGCAGCACCAGGCCGAACGGGTCCCTGCGCATGCGGCGCTGCCGCAGCAGGGCGCTGGCCGCCACGATGGCCAGCGCGATCAGGACGGCTGCGGAGAGGAACGCCCACCAGTACGTGTCCCATACGCCGGGTTCCGGCGTCAGCCGCACCGAGAGCGGGGACCGCACCAGCGCCCGGTTGCCGTCGGTGGCGTCGGTGACCGTGACGGTGCCGCCGAGGCGCAGTCCGTCGCCGTGTAGGCGGCCCCCGAAGGCGCCATCAGGACCGATCTCGACGGTCACCTTCCGAGTCCCGGACTCGCCGGGCTTCACCTCGATCTCGGCCGGGGCGACCGAGAGCATCCCGGGCTGGAGGTCGGTGACGGACAGCCGCAGGGTGTGCCGGGTGCTGCTGGTGTTGTGGACGGCCAGGGTGCCGGTGACCGTGGAGCCGGGGTGGGTGTCCGCGGCGGGGAGGGTGAGCGCGGTGGTGACGGGCAGCTCGCCGGGCGCGATCTGGCCGCTCTCGCTGCGGGTGTCGGCGGTCAGCCCCGAGGCCGTCAGTGTGCCGCTCACCTTCAGTGCCCCGTTGGCACTCCTGGGGATCTGCACAGTTCCGGTGAAGGAGCCGTCGGCCGCGTCGCGGTCGGACCCCTTTCCGTCGTCGGCGAGGTGCACAGGCAGCGGGGCGAAACCATCGCCGGTCAGTTCGCCGCGGACCTGCAACCCGGCGTAGTCGCGCGGGTCCTTGATCTCATAGCCCTCGCGGGTCTGCAACCGCATGGTCACCGTCGCCTTCTGCCCGGCCTGTGGTGACGGCGGGTCCATGGTGATGGCGCCGCGCAACTCGCCGTGCCACAGGACGCTGACACTGACCGGCAGGGAGCGGTGTCCTTCGGGGGCTTCGACCTTCACCTTCCAGACACCGGGCACCGGGTCGGTGATCTTCAGCGCCTCGACGGCGTGCCCGGCACCCGCCAGCTCGAACCGCGACTTCTGATATGTCCCCGAGGTGGGGACCTGATGGCCGCTCGGGTCGAGGTAGGTGACCGTCACCTCGGGGTCGCTCTTGTCGACCACGATGCTGCCCACGGTCGCCAGCGGCGAGATGCCGATCTCCAGGGTTGCGGGCGGCCGTTCGCTGGTGCCCTGCGCGTACCGCAGGCAGTGCGCGGCGGCGAAGATCTGCTCCAGCATCGGGCCGACGTCCTTCGCCCCTGAGACCTTGCCGGCCCTGGGCAGCGCGGAGGGTAGTTCGACGCAGCCCTTCTGGTATCCGCCGGCGGCCATCCGGTCGAGCTGCGTCTTGTCCGGTTCGGGGCCGAAGCCCAGCGGCCAGATCTGGACGTGCTGGTCGGCGGCCTCCTTGAGCGCCAGCTCCAACTGCCGTTCGCCCTCGGCCCGGCGATGGGCGGGGTCGCCGTACTGGGGGCTGTCGCTGACGTCCAGCTTTCCGTCGGTGAGCAGGAACAGTACCCGGGGCACCGACGGGCCGGAGCCCGCGCCGAGCTCGTGCACTCCTTGGCGTATCGCGCTCGGGAAGTCGGTGCCGGTGCCCTCGCTCTTCTTGCGGCTGCGCAGTTTGCCGACACACCCGCCGACCGACTGGCGCCCCGCCGCGTCCAGCACGGTCCGCGGGCACACCGGGTCCACCGCGCGCTGGTCACTGGACTCGGCGTCGGCGAATCCGAATACCGTGACATGGGAGGACGGGGAGACGTCGCCCAGCGCGATCCGCTCGGCGGCGGCCTTCTCGGCCGCCATGTCCTCGGGCGCGAGACTCGCGGACTCGTCCACGGCGATCGCGTAGTCGACCGACCCGAAGGCCGGCTGGGCGTCCGCCGCCGGCACCGGATCACGGCCAGGGGGTGTCAGCAGGGACACCAGTACCGCGGCGCCGCACAGCATACGGGCCGCGCCGCGCCGTGCCCGGCCCTTTCTCGTCCGCCGGCTTTCCCTGACTGTTCTCACGGCCGTCCCCTTGCTTCGTCTCTGCTTCGTGTGCGTGATGGACCCCGCGCCGCCCGGCGGCGCGGGTCGGCCGCGGTCAGCGCGCGGTCAGACTCCAGGTCAATGCCAGCGCCGCGGCGGGGCTCAGCGCGCCCACTCCCCAGCGGATGGCCCGGTATTTGGCGGCCAGGATCGCGCTGACGTCCACGGCCTGTATGAGCAGCCACCCGGCCGGATCCTGCCCCGCCTCGGCGATCTCGGCGGAGAGCTGTCCGATGTCGCGGCGGGTCAGCAGGTCACCGAAGTACGTCACTCCTTCCTGGGTGCGGAGTGTGTCGGTGCGCGGCATGAGCGCCCGGACCAGCGCAGCCACCGCGGCTGCCCAGAGGACGCCCGCGGCGACCAGCGTGAGGTCGGCGGGCCCGTGCCAGTCCGGTACGCCGTGCCCCCCGATCAGGAACGCGGGCAGCGCCAGCGCCGCGGAGAGCAGCACGGCCGCCTTTGAGTCGGCCCGGCCGAGGTCTTCCCGAACCGAGGTCAGCAGCCTTTCGGCGATGCGTTCTGCGGCCCGGTCGCGACCGTGCTGCCCCCCGTCCGGCACCGGCACGACCGGGTCAGGGGAGGTTCGCACCTCGCCGTCGGCGGTCATCGGTCCTCCTCCGCCCAGGACCATCCGTCGTCCCGGTTGCGGCTCCGGCGGTGCGGCGGCTCCGGTGCCGTGTCCTGGTCCTTCCGCAGGGAGGGCCGGTGCCCGGCCCGGGAGGGCGGTTCGTCCGCCACCCAGTCCGGGGTGAAGGGCTCGGCCGCGGGCGGCGCCAGCTCCGGGGTGTTCCGGCGGGCGGGCAGCGAGCCGATGGGCCCCTGGACGCGGTGGCGGCCGCGGTTGAGGAGTTCCAGCGCCTGGGCCTCCACGTCGGTGGAGTGGATCTGGCCACTGGCGACCATGCCGAAGAGACGCTCGACGCGTTCCTTCTCGTCCTGCCTGCCCTCCTGGCGGATCTTCTCCAGGAAGGCTTTGGCCGCTTCGGGCTCGGCCGCCAGCATGTAGCTGAGCTGGTCCAGCTCCCCGCCCTGGAGCATGGCCCGGAACTTGTTCTGATGGACCCGGGTCAGCTCGGCCGAGGCATGGGCGTCCCGGATGCCGTCCATGTGCTGGATCGTCCGGTCGTCCACCCGCAGCCGGACGTACAGCCGCACCCGCAGGCCGAGTTCGGACCCCAGGTCGTCCCAGCGCCCGCTGGCGCAGTGCCGGGTGATGGCGCGGTCGGCCTGCTCGGCCTCGGCCACCGGGTACTCCGAGGAGACCTCGCGCAGCCGCTCCAGCACCGGAGCGGTGAGCCGCTGGGCGACATCGGTCACGACCTCGGTCGCGGCCAGATACGGATCGCTCACGTTCCAGTGGATGTCCACCTCGGCCTTGAAGAACGTGGTGCCGCCCGCGGCCGGCAACTCCATCTGGAGCGTCGTCTCGAAGGTGCCGAGCGCGATCTCGCAGACGGTGTACGGCCGGGCCAGCGCTCGCTTGTCGTGGTGCTCGACGCCGGAGACGGTGACCACGCTGTGGCCGCCGTTCCGGTAGAAGAGCACCGAGGCTGTCCGGGCGCTCGCCTGCCGGAACGCACCGGTCGGCGTGTACTCCCGCAGGAATGGACCTGCGGGCATCGGGCCCGCGGCAGCGCCCCCGTTCGCCACGTCCTCAGCCATGCCTCTCCTCCCTGCCCGTCCGATCCCGCGGCGCGACGGCGAGCCACCACAAGGAGCGCGCCTGAGCGTCGGGGAGCGGATTCTCTGGATCGTTCATCAAGCGGCGCAGCAGCCAGTCCAGCCGCCGCCGGTCGTGCTCCTCGGCCGTCAGGGCGGGCAGTAGCGCCGCCAGGCCCGGCCGGGTCCACTCTGTGCCGTCCGCGCGTTCGGCGGAGCGCAACAGGGTGTCCAGCGCGTCCATGGCCACCTCCTGCGACCGTGGGGTGTTGAGCGCGGTCCACAGCAAATCGGCCATCAGGCCCACGAGTTCGGGATGCGTGGCGGCCAGGGCGAGCGCCAGCGGCCAGTCCCCGCGGTCCCCCAACGGCGAGCCGGGTTCGTCGTCCAGCACCTCGGCCACCCGAGTCACGGCGAACCGGACGGTGGTCACCAGACCGAGGTCCTGGTACGCCTCGCGCGGGTGGTGGGTCCAGTCGGCCAGCCTCCGCAGCACCGTCGCGCTGTCCCGGAGCGCCAGTAGCCGTACGACGTTGAGCGAGGCGACCGCCAGCTGCTCCCCGTCGTCGCGGCCGCCGATCCGGGCCAGGGCGTTCAGGCTGGCCTCCGTCGTGGCCGCCGCGTTCCCGTAGCCCAGCGCCATCGCCGCGGTCCAGCGGAGGGGTTTGGTCCCCTGCCGGCTCCACTCGTCGACCAGGTGCTGCACCGCCTTCCGGTGCGAGGCATGACCGGCCGCCTGGTCGATCATGGTGGCCGCGAAGATCCTCCGGCGTGCGATGGCCGCCTCGGCGAGGGGCCGGATCAGGTCCGCGTAACCGTGGTCGAAGTCCCGTACGCACAGTTCACCGGCGGCCACCGCGGCCCGCATCCACACCTGGGGGCGGGAATCGTCCGCCAGCAGCCGCAGCCAGCGGACGACGGGTGCCCGTACCGGGAAGTGCCGGTCCCAGATCTCGGACAGCACCGCGGCGGGCAGGGCGGACCCCCGGTACCAGATCAGCTGGGCTTCCACCTCGGTGCCGGCCACCTCGATCCGGCCATCGACGAGCTCGCCGCGCGAGAGCGCCAGGTCGGATTCCGGGTCGTCGCAGAACAGCGGGCGGGCGGGGGTGCTGTCCGGATCGCTCTGTACGGACAGTTCCCAGGTCAGCAGATGGGCGGCGGCGGCCACGGCACTGTGCGAGGCCCCGCCCAGGACGGCGAGCGCGATACGGAATGCCACCGGGTGGAACAGGGCCGCCGTGCCCGGTCGTGCGACCGCGCTCCCCTCGGCCGAGGGCGTGGCCGGCACCCGGTCCACGCCGACGAACCACTCCTGGGCCTGGGCCGCGGCGAGGCTGCGGCAACCGGTCAGCAACTCCTCGTAGGAGACGTCCTCCAGCAGATGCCCGGCCAGCAGCGACGCGAGCAGTTCCGCCTCGGCAGGGCGCAGGTCCTTCAGGCCGACCGCGTCCCTGACGTCCTCCCGGCCGGCCAACTCCTCCGCCTGGCTCAGCAGGTCCGCCACCCGGTGTACGTCGTCCGGCGCGTCGCCCCCGGCCTCGGCGACATGCTCCTCCAGCCGCTCCCGCAGCCGGGTGGTGAGCAACTCCTTTGTGGGCACGGGGAGGCACAGCATTCCGTAGCGCCCGGCAAGCAGCGGGTTCGCAGCCGATCCGACCGGGACGACGATCACCGCGAATCCCTGGCACTTGTCGAGGGCAGCGGCCAGCGCGTCCAGGTCCATCGCATCCGGTGGCGGCGAACCGGGCTGGGTGAGGGCGAGTTCGAGCAGATATCCGGTGGCGGGCCGCTCCTCGGTGGCCTCGCCGCCCGGTGCGTCGCCGAGCGATGCGGCCAGCCCGCGTACGCCGCCGTTGGGATCGACGCGCAGCACCCTCGGCCGAGCCGGCGACTCCGCGCCTGCGCAGCTCGCCGCGAGGGCGGTGACCTCGTCGAGGAGTGCGAGCGCGGTGCTGGTGCGTCCGGTGCCGGGCGCGGCACCGAGGACCAGCAGACGGCGGGCACGAAGTGCGTTGCGCAGCGCCAGGTATCCCTCCGGCTCCACATGGACCCGGCGGAGCCTGCGCAGTTCCTCTTCGGGCACCGGCCCGCTGCGCATACCCTCGGCGGACTGGCGGGCATCCATCCGCAGATGGATGTCGCCGATATGGGCGCTCCGGATGTACGAACGGTCGAAGCTGTTCAGGTCCCGGCCGGTGTCGAACAGCATCCGGGTGGAGCGACGGGCCCGCGACGCGGCGGCGAGATCTGTGGGCCCATCCTCGCTCTGCTCCTCAGCGAGCGGATCGCGGGTGTACTCCCTGAACCGTTCCGCGGCACGCTCCCGCTCGTGTTCCTTCTCCGCGGCCTCGTCGCGGGCGGCGTCCCTGTCACCATCTGCCGCGCCGTCTTCCCGGGGCGCCCTGTCGTCCCTCTCCTTGCCCCTGGCCTGGTTGCCGGCGTTGTTGGCCGCGGGAGACCGGCCGTCGGCCGCCCTTCCGGGTGCGGGTTCGGGGGAACCGTCCGCCTGATGTTCGTCGGGCATGTCGGTCAGCCCTTCCGTCGCTCGGCGTCGGTGATCCGCCCGATGTGCACGGGCTGCTGGTAGATGTTGTCGCTGTGCTGGGACAGATCGCCGTGAACGGTGTATCGAGCGCTGGAGGCTCCGAACCGGTCGCCGTCGTCTGCGTCGGAGGCCCCGACGTCGGCCTTATCGGGCCTCTCGGGCCTCTCGGGCCTCTCGGGCATCTGCGCATCGTCGGCCGGTGGCGGATCGCCCACGCCCGGGCCCGTGCCGTCGGGAATCGCTGGAGCAGGCCGACCGGGGAGGTGGAACCAGGCGGTGACCTCGCCCTCCTTGAGTGCCAGGCGGGCCGCGGAGTAGCGCGCGGGCTCGATGAACTTGCCGCCGCTGCTGACCACGTCCTCGTACAGCGAATCGGAGGCCACCAACACGAGGTCGGCCCGCTCGGCGTCCAGCAGCCGCCGGGCGATGGGAGAGTCCGCCAGCCGGCAGGCCAGGTCGACCGCGCGTCCGCTGATACCCCGGTCGTCGTGCCGGACCGGGCCGACATGCATGCCCACTCGCAGTCCCAGAGGTATGAGCAGGGCACGGTTCTCATCCCGCAGGTTCTCGTGCACCTCGACCAGCCACAGGCCGAGCAGTCGGGTTACAGCGATCTGGCCGGCCACCGACAGCAGCACACCGTCGCCGCGGTCCTCCATGTGGACCGCGTCCCGCGCCACCTTGGCGTGGGTGAACGCCGCTTCCAGGACCCGGTAGATCCGGGCCCGCATCCGCGGCTTGTCCACGTCGTCGTACGCCCCGGAACTCCGGGCGTCGACGCTGATCACCAACTCGTAGCGCGCTTCGCCGACATCCATCGCGTCGTCCACCCCGTGCCCCTGTCCTGTTCGGTTGCCGTCACCCCGAGCTTCGGGCCCGGAGCCAAGGCCGTCTGTAGCCGTTTACACACGACTGGGCGTGGATTTACTCGTGATGACCGTCCGCCAAGAGGGCGAGCAGTGCGGGATCGAGGATCTCCACCATCCGGTTGCCCGTGCGCACGAACTTCTGGGTACGCAGCAGCCGCAGTGCCTTGGCGACGGCTTCGCGGGTGGCTCCGACCGTGGCGGCCAGCTCGTCCTGGGCCATGTGGACGACGATGCCTTCATGCGAACGGCCCGAAGCGGAAGGGGCGTAGGGGCCAGAGGGTTCGGCGCGGGACAGTTCCGTGAGCCGGGCGGCCAGGCGTTGCAGCACGGTGAGCGAGGCGAGTGCGGACCGCTCCTGGTCGGCGCTGCGGAGCCGGAAGGTGAGCTGGCGCATCACCAGGCTGCTGACTCGTGGGTGCAGCGCGAGGAATCGACGGAACGCGTCTCCTGAAATGACCTGCGCCTCGATCGGCCCCAGGGCGCGCACCGTTGCGCTGCGGGGGTGGCTGTCCAGCGCCGCCATCTCACCGAGCAGTTCACCGGGACCGCGCAGGCCGAGGATCAGCCTGGTTGCACCACGGTCCGTGGCCACGGAGACGGTGACCCACCCCTGAAGGATGATCACGACGTGACTGGACCGGTCGCCCTCCACCAGGAGTTGGGCATCGGCCGCATAGCGCTTCCGGCGTCCGAGGGCCAGCACGCCCTCGCTTTCCTGGGCTGTCAGAGCCCGCGCAAACGCCAGCTCGTCGCCGAGCAGCCCCATGGCCACTCCCCCCACGGTAATCCGTATGGCCTGAATTTCGTTGGCGCCGATGGTCGCAGAGTGAAGCTTCGGGTAATGCTTCGGATGGACTGAATCGCGCCACTCTGCTTGTACCGCACGGTAATTGGCGAATCACCAGGTAAATCCGGCTCGGGACCTTCCTTGAATCCGGACACGTGTTCCCTTTCTGGGTGATTGCCCGTACTTCCCGACCGGCCGTCGCGGCCCTCGCGTCTCCCGACATCCGAGGTGGGGAACCGTCCCCGGGGTCAATCGGGCGCATCGATCACGGCAGTGAGGCCCGGACGGTGAGCTTGGCGAAAACTCGGGTTTCGACCACGTGGCGATTCGGCCCCCATCAAGGGGATTTGACTATTCCGTAACGAATCCGCAGGGCATCGCAAGAAGGCCACCGCTGCCGCAGAAGGATGTCGAAATGCCCCTGATCGGGTAGAAGTGGTACCAGCGGCGTTGCGCCGCAAAGGCCCAGACCTGAGCGTTCGGTCTCGACGGCGGAATGTCAGCCGGCGACGGCCAAGCCCGCACGGCCAATTTGCGGAAATTTACGCTGACTTCTCGCACGGCAAGGCGAGTGAGGTCTGCATCTCAGCCCGCCAGCCTGCCGGATATCCGGATTCACCGTACTGGTGAGTATCGCCCGTCATATGGAGGGGGAACCCCGGAGTCGTCGCCGCGCCAAGGATCGATACGACGCCCTTCAGGAACCGACTTCGGCATCGACAAGGCATGGACGGCGGCGCCCTATCGCATCGCCACCCACGTCTGGAACTCCTACGTAGCCAACCCCCAGGTCGCCCGTCTCATCCACCACCTCCGGCTGATGGTCGGCGGCGAGTTGGTGCACAGGACGAGTCTCGTCGCTCAGGGCGCCATCGTCGCCACCACCGACCCGCAGCGCTTCGCCGGGTTGCCCCACGCCACGAAGGACCAGATCGTGGCGGAGGAAGCTGCCGAGAGAGCAGCCGCGGAGGCTGCCACAGGCGGTCGAGATCTGAAAGCAACGGGCCGCCAACGGTGTCCCGCAGCCCCGCTCCGCAAACGGCCCCTGCGCGAGCAGGTGGCACGCCGGCACTGGATCCAAAGGGGCTGCCCGCGTTGTCACGCGGGCAAGAGCGAGCCCTGCACTGTCGAAGACCCGGCGGGCACGAGCAAGGCTCCCAGCGAAATCCCACATGATGAACGGCTGCAGCCGTTCATCGACGAACGCAAAGCCATGCAGCGGAAGCGTCGCCCATGGCACGTGTACGAGGTGACGTGTCTCGACTGTGGCCAAGGGCCCGATGCTCGCTGTGAGAGCTCCGGAGGCCCACATACTTCACGAGTCGCAAGGGCCAAGGAGTTCACTCGCCTTCACAAACTGCGGCCTCCTGTAGCTGAGGGGCAAGGAGCCGACGATCGAGACTCCTGGTCTCGACCCGACGCAGGGCGTCGAGAGGCGGCCTCGCGCTGCATGTCGCCCGCGAGTGGCTGGAGTTCCGGCGTCACCGCTGGCCTGACACCGCCAACCCGCACCTGCTGATCAACAAGATCACAGCCCTGGGCACCGGCCCGATCAGCGGTGTCAGCCTCTCCGAACCCCTTCGCGGCCAGGCCGCCACCCTGGAGAGACTCCGCATCGACCGGCAGCTCGAAGAAGCCCTCGTCTACGGCCCCGACCTGCCCCACCTCGCCGAGGTCTTCGGCCTGGACGAGAAGACCGCGATCCGCTAAGCGAGCTCCGCACGAGTTCTGCTGGAGCAGGCCGCCGAGACTGATCCAGCGACTCCACCAAAAGTTGGGCAAACCTCTGATATCTGGGCACCTCGCCTGCGGATTCCCCTCGAATCACGCATGACTGTCAAGGGCTTGAGACAATGCGCCGTGCGGGGAAGACAGGCTCTGAGAGAGGCTGATATGCCTGAGGATCCAAGCGCATCAATGCCACAGCCTGACCGCGACGCAAGGCAGGAACTAGAACCGCAGCCCGAGACGGGCCCACTGATACGGCCATGGGCACCGCTACGGGACCGGACGCATTGGGCGACGCTGGTGGTTCTGCCGCTGCTAGGGGCCATTGCTTTCTGGGCAGTTCAAGGTATGTGGGGATGGATCTGGGACAAGATCTCCGGGCCGCCCGGGCTAACGGCGTACACATCGGGTCTCACTCCCTGTGCACCAGCCACGCTGCCCCTCGTACTGCAAGCGAAGACCGACAAGGCCATCGTGGTCACCGGCGTCAAGGTCAACGTCTTGCCTGACGACTCGAAGGAGGGGTTTGCGTACCGGGAAGATCCTTCTGTGGGTAAGTGTGCAGGTACCGCACATGACCCCATGTTTGACGTAAATCTTACGCAAACGCCCGCCTCTGTTGTGTCAGTGGCCGAAAATGCCGAACCCGACCGCACGGACTTCCCGTTCACTGTTTCCTCTGACCATCCGAAACAGCTGAGACTCAGGATCAATCCGGGAAAGCGCGATGTCCGATTCTCTCTGAAGGTCGAGTGGGTCGCCGACGGCGAGTACGGCAGTGCAACTCTGCCCGACGACGACAGAAGAATGCATTGACCGCGAACCCGCGGGTTTATCCCCCAGAATCGGGGCATCGAACCCGTGGGTTCGAGGGGATGGTCTTCGATCTGGACGTGCCGGTCGAGGTGGTCGGCGTCGAGACCGTGCGTGAGCCGGATGGCCTTGCGCCGTCCAGCTGCAACGTCCGCCTCTCGCCGGCCGAGCGCATCGCGGCTCTGGCCCCGCGCCCTGGCCGCCGGCGTCAAGGCGAGTGCCATCGGCGCGAGCGCGCCCGAGGTCATGGCCGCCGCACGCGAAGTCCTCGACGAGGCCGCCGCGGCGAGCTCCCCCTGCACACCCTCTACCTGGAACTGGCCGGGCCCGGCCTGGAACCAGCACCCGCGACAGGACCGGCCTGGCTACTGGGCGCGGTCCGGGTGACCGCCACTCGGCTGATCGACGGCATGCCGCTGCACCTGGACCAACACCAGCGGGCGCACCCCTGGCCCACGGCACCGCCACCGAGCGAAGGGAAAGGAGCAGATGAGGATCGTCATCACCGGCGCCAGCGGGTTCCTGGGACACCTGCTCGCCGATGCCCCGCTCGCCACGCGCACCTTCCTCGCCGCACTGATCGGGCGCCTGGTGCTTGCCGACCTGCCGGTCGCCCTCTCCTCACCCCGGCGCTGCGTCCAGGCGCTGCTCACCCTCGCGCTGGCTGAACGCGGCACGGGCCCGGGCCGGCTTCCCTGGACGAGCCGGCTCACGACGCCCGTCGTGTTCGCACTCGCCCATCTCCTCCTGGCCGCAGGGCTGACCGGCTACGCCCCTGCTCGCACCCTGCCGGGGCTACTTGCCTCAGCCGCCGTGTGGAGTCTCGGCGACTTACTGGTCATGGGGCGCGCCTACGGGCTCGTCACCGACCTCGCGCCGCCCGGTGGAAGAGGCCGTCACCTGGCCGTCTTCGGTACCAGCTGGGGCGTCGCCGCGACGCTCGCCCCCCTCCTCGGCACCCAGCTGCTGGCCTGCGCAGGAACGACCACGCTGTGGTCCGCTGTGGCTGCGCTCTGCCTGCTGCTCGCCGTGTTCCACCTCCGAGTGACGCCGAAGTCGCCCAGTCTCTGCAATGCCGCGGAGGCGGTGCGCCGCCGGGTGTCGGGCGCTGCATAGGGGCGGTCCGCTCGGCTCGGTGCTGTCGCTTCTCAGGTTCTGGCTCAACAACTGTGGAGCCATCACTGTCCGTCACGACAGGAGGACTCGTTTCCGGAGGAGTTGGAATCCGGCTCGGCCGAACATTTGGCGCTTGAGCATCTTGATCCGGTTGACGTGGCCTTCGACGACGCCCGAGTTCCAGGGAAGCGTGAGGCCGGCGATGACGGCTTGACGATCGCGGTCGATGCCTGCGGCGAGGGTGTGGAGAGTGGGAAGGTCGTCTTGCCGGACGGCGTCGAGCCACTGCGGGAGCCGTTCGCCCTGGCGCTCGGTGAGCATGGTCGCGAAGGATCGGACGTGCCCGGTGAGAGCCTCCAGTTCGGGGCACTGAGCAAGGACCATCTTGAGCCGCAACTGCTCGGTTTCGGTGAGGGTTTCGGGGCGGCTGAGGATCCACCTCGAGACCGTTCGGGACGACGGTGGCTTTGCTGTCACTGGTTGCGGTGACGTGTGCTTTTTCCTGATGTAGGCGCTGACGATCCCGTAGGTGCCCTTGTAGCCGAGCGGCGCAATCTCTTCCCAGAGCTTCCAGGCGTTGGTGCAGCCCTCGTTCCACCGGTCGTCCAAGTAGGGCTTGTACTCGTCGAGGACGGAGGTTCGGTTGTTCTGCCACTGCCCGCGGAAGAGATCTTCCGGCTTGGCGGCATCGGCGAGACTCTTGACCGTGCGGTGCGTCATGTGCAGTTGGCGGCCGATGGATCGGCGGCTGCGGCCGGCTTCAAGCAGCGCGTGAACGGTGGCGCGCCTGGCTCGGATACGGTCGGCGAACCGGTGACCGGTTGGCCACGGCGAGCCGGAAGCCTCCTCGACCGGTGTGGGTTCGGGGCCGGTCTGGGAAGAGGGTTCAGGCACCAGGACTTGCAGGCACCCGCGGTGCTGGGCGACGCTCCGCTCGGCGGCTTCGCCCAGGTTGTGCCACAAATGCCATCTGTCTGCGACTTGGATCGCTTGGGGTGCTCCGGTGGCGGCGCCTTCCGCGAAGAACGGCGCACGGTCGCGGCATACAACCTTGATCCCCGGCCGCTCGGCCAGCCATGCGGCCAGGCTCGAAGCCTCACGGTCGGGCAGCAGGTCCACCGGTCGGCGTGTCTCAACATCGACCAACACGGTTCCGTAGACCCGGCCCTTGCGCGTCGCATATTCGTCGACGCCGACCACCCGCGGGGCCGGTGGTTCTGGTTCGGGAACCCGGCGTTTCAGGCGCCCTACCGCGCGCTCGCTGTGGCGGCGGCGAACGATGCGGAGGTCGCGGCGGAGTTCACCGGCAGGCTGCTGGAGCCGGGGATCAAGGTCTATGCCGAACGGCTGCGGCGTGCCCAGCAGGCCAGCCGACGTCGATGCCAGGTATCGCCGCCGACTTGGTCCTCGGCCCCTTCTCGCGGCGCTGGCTGATGCGGACCGGCGAGCTGACCTACGCGGCGTCGAAGCCCGCGGCGTTCTCCAGAGCGCCGAGCCGGCTGCCGCCGGGCTGCTGCGCGACGGCGCTGCGGCCCGAGGTCAGCAGCCCCCAGAATTCATCGACGCCAGGCGCTCCCGGGAGGCGGCAGGACATGCCAACAATGGCGATGTCACCGGTCTGCTGCGCACCATTATTGGGGGCCATGAATTCTCCAGGGCGACACGAACGCGACGGACATGCTGAAGGCACAGCGGGGGGATGTTTTCTCGGGAAACCTCCGGAACTCGGACGGGCGGTGGGCGGCGCTGCCTTCGGAATTCAGAGTCCGGCTGACAGCGGTAAGCGCGGAGGTTCGAGGTGTCCCTTTCCGCGGCATTCCCGAGGGGGCTGCCCCGGCACGCCCCGCGATAGGCTTGAACCACGTAATCCCAGTCGACCACGTATGAACGGTGCCTCATGCTGAACAGAGTTGTGCACGCACTCGCCTGCCCCCACTGCGGTGCCGCGCTCACCCAACGCGACCGTGCCCTGCTCTGCAGCGCCGGTCACACCTTCGACATCGCGAAGCAGGGCTATGTGAACCTGCTGTCGGGAGCGACGAAGCACAGTGCGGACACCAGGGAAATGGTGGAGGCGCGTGCCGAATTCCTGGCAGCCGGCCGCTACGCCCCCATTTCCGAGGCGCTGGTCGAGCTGGCACGCCGTACGGTCGATCCGGCGGCGTCCGGTTGTGTCGTCGATATCGGCGGTGGTACCGGTTATTACCACGCGCAGGTAATGGACGCCTTTCCGGACGCCGTGGGAGTCCTGCTCGACATTTCGAAGTTCGCCGCCCGGCGCGCGGCCAAGGCGCATCCGAGGATCAGTGCCGCGGTGGCCGATGCCTGGCAGGAACTGCCCCTCCAGGACGGCGCCGCTTCCCTAGTGCTGAACACCTTCGCACCGCGCAACGGGCCGGAGCTGCAGCGGATTCTGGCGCCCGGCGGCGTTCTGCTGGTCGTCACCGCCCGCCCCGGCCATCTCCAGGAGCTGATCGACGCACTCGGCCTGCTGCGCGTGGATGACCGCAAGGAGTTGAGGCTGACCGAACAGCTCGCCCCGTACTTCACGGTCGCCGAGACCGAGCAGTTGACGCGGACGATGACGCTCGATCACCAGGCGCTGGCCCAGCTCGTCGCCATGGGCCCCAACGCCTGGCACCACGACGCCCAGGACGTCCAGGAGCGGGTCCGGAAGCTGCCGGAACCGTGCCCCGTCACGCTGTCCGTCACGCTGACCGCCTACCGGCCGCTGACGTAGCCGCGCACTGCGCCGACGGCCCGCCGACGTCACCTGCCAACGGCGGAGGCGGCGGCCGGCCTTCCGGGGCCCCGGCCAACACGGTGCTCAACCGACCAGCAGCGCGTTGACGATGAAGTCGGCGCCCTGGGCCGCTTCGTGGGCCGCGTCGACGACGACCTGGTCATATCGCTTCGGGCGCCTTGGGCAGGTTCTTCAGCAGCGGACTGCGCCGCAGCGAGTCCCTCACCTGGGGCATGCTGAAAAACACGGCGGGTTCGCCCGGGGTGACCCTGTACTCAGCTTGATTCTGTCGGTGATCTTGGAGTTGCCGCGGTCAGGTGCCCAGGGTTCGCCAGGACTTCGGCCGGGGGATCTCGTGTTGGTCGAGGTAGGTCTGGAAGTGGGTCGGCCGGCGGGGAGGGGGTGGTTCCTCGGTCGGTGGGAGACCGCTGAGACGCTCGATGTTGATGGCGATGGCCGTCAGGACGTGCTGGACGTGGACCTTGTCCTGGCCTCGGTAACGGCAGCGGCGCATGCCGTGGCCGTGGGCGAATTCGTTGACTGTTCCCTCGACTCCGGAGCGGACTGCGTAGCGGGTCTTCCACTCAGGTGTCTGTTGCTCGGCACGGATGCGGAGTTGCAGGTCGCGTAGTTCGCGTGGGGGAAAGCCCACGGTGCGGTGGCTTGCGCGGGAGGCGGTGCACTGAGCACGGGCCGGGCATGGCTGACACTGGCTCTTGGTGAACCGGGCCACGATCAGCGGGGCCGCGGTGGGCGAGGAGGTCGGGTAAGGGCCGTGCCAGCCCTGGCTGACCTGACCCTGGGGGCAGGTGACCTGCTGTCGCTCGTAGTCGACGTGGAAGTCGTCGCGGGCGAAGCCTTCACCCCGGCGGTGCTGCCGGGTGGGGTTGGCCTTGAGCGGCCCGGAGACGGTGACCTGGTGATCGCGTGCGGCTTGCGCAAGGTGGGGCAGGGAGGTGTAGCCGGCGTCGACCAGGTGCTCGGCGGGCAGCAGGCCGCGACGGTGCAGGCGAGTGTGGATGCTGGGCAGGACCTTGCTGTCGTGGGTAGTGGCCGCGGTGGTCGCCACGTCCGTGATCACGTTGGGGCCCTCGGGAGCGCACGTCTCCGTGAGATGGGCGGAGAACCCCTTCCAGCTGATGATGTGCCCGTGCCGTGTGTAGCGGGCTGAGGTGTCGTAGGGAGAGACGATCGCCCGGGAGGAGGGCGGCAGGCCGGGGCCGTCTTCCGTCTCGGCGGTGCGCCAGCGCAGGTGTCCTGCGGCGTCACGGTGGTAGTTCTGCACCATGATCTGGCGCAGGGCCTGGACTCGAGGGCCGAACGCCCGGTTTCCACCATGCTGGTGGAGGTGTTCCAGGAGCCGAACGGCGTCGTTGCCGGTGGCGAGGATCCTGGTCTTGGGCTTGGTGGGATTCTTGCCCAGGCGAACCGGGCGGCCGTAGCGGCGCCCCCAGTCCTCGTCGACCAGGTCGTCCAGCAGGTGCGGGGCGGTGCCGGCGACTTCCTCCAGCGCGGCACGGACCGCCTCGGTGATCAGTTCCAGCCGGGTCAGGTCACGCACGGCGGCCAGGACGTGGGTGGAGTCGGTGCGCTGCGTGGTGCGCTCGCGCACCAGCCGGCTTCCTTCAGGCGGGCCAGCGCGAGGTCGAGGAGGCGATCGGCGCGGTCGCCCTCGGTGAGACGGTCGCGGAAATCGGCCAGCACACTGTGATGGAAGCCGGGGTCGTCCAGCTCCATGGCCATCGCGTACTTGAAGTCGATCCGGCAGCGCACCGCCTCGGCGGCCTGCCGGTCCGACAGGCCGAGCAAGAACTGCAGCACGCAGACGGTGGCCAGCTGGGCGGGCGAGAGGCCCGGACGCCCGTCACGCGGATACCAGTCCGCAAAGTCCTCGTCACACCACAGCCCGTCCGGGCGGTCTCTCACCCACATCGCTGCCGTACCACCTGGGTTGCTCGCCCTCGCGATCTGCCCCGTCAGAGGCGGGACTTGCTCACCGGAACGAGGACGGAGCGACAACGGACACCTCGACAACTGCATGGGCTCTCGGAACACCCCGAGCATGCCCACCGATCACCCCAGCTCACGGAAACTTCAAGATCCCCGACAGAGTCAAGCTCAGAAGCCGTACCTCAACCGAACGTGATTCCTTGATTTCCGCTCGTCAGGAATGGTTTCGCTCGGGTTGAGGGAGGTGTGCCGACGTCTTGTGTCCGCTTCATGGTTGAGGGGTGCGCGGTGGCGTCGGTGCTGGGAATGCTGGAGGAGCGGGAGGCGGCTGCCTGTGTGCGGGTGGAGGGCTTGCGGGGGGAAGTCGCTTGGTTGGCTGAGGTGTTGGAGGTCGCGGAGACCGAGCGGGACCGGCGTTGAGCGCGCGGGAGGAACTGGTCGAGGCCCTGGCAGTCTCTGCGGCTGAGTCCACTGCCGTGACCGCTACCGAGGCAATGGAGGACGCGGCGCTGTCGCACGCGCCGGTTCCGGGCTCGACGGTGCCGTCCTGGCGGGAAGGGCTGCCGGTGACGGTTCTGGCGCCGGACTGTCAGCGGATTCTGGGCGTGTTGGAACAGCAGCGATCCATGGGCCGCGGGCCGCTTCGAGCCAAGGAGATCGCTGTGGAGCTGGGCTTTGGGGCGACCCCGGCGGAGGTCGAGGCCGGCACCGTCGCGGCGGCCCGCACCGACTGCACGTCGGTGATCCCCGCCGTGGGCCCGGCCTCGCGGCCCTCGTGTTCACGGACCTTCCCGCGCAGCCGGTCGTGGAACTCGGCGATCAGCCCGTGCTCGCGCCAACGCCGGAAGAAGGCATAGACCCGGCCCCAGCCGGGGAAGTCCGCGGGCAGCGCCCGCCACGAGATCCCGCCCGCGACCAGGTAACCGATCACGTCCAGCAGTTGCCGATGACAGTAGCCCTCGGGCCGTCCGCCCCGCCCCTGAAGCCATGCCGGCACCGGCAACATTGGCCGCACGGCCACCCACTCCGCGTCCGTCATGTCCGACGGATACCAGCGCACCCGATCGGGATGATCGACCGCATTGCCGTACAGGTGCGCGAGACAATCGCACGGCACGACGGGCGAGTTGAAGTCAACGGGCTCGGACGCGTACAACAACGACAACAGGGCCCCGGGAACCGCTCGGAATGGGATCGCACCCCGAGTTACCAGGAGGCCCTGCCTTCATGCGCGTACCGGCGGAAGATCACCCGACCAGGAACTCAGTTCGACCTGCACGTTCCGAGATCGTGTTCGTCGCGTGGCTGCCGATCGCCCGCCCTTCGCCAGGGCAGCCTGTTTTACTATCTGGATCACGATTCTCGTGATGCGAGCTGCCCGCTACGCTCCTGGTGAGTCAGTCACCCGCGGGGAGGCGAAGACGATGGCGGTCGTAGCAGTGGGGCTTGCGACGCCCTGGCAGGTCAGATTCCGGGCGGGCAGCAACGAGGGGCTCGCCGACACGCTCAAGGCAGGCGTCGGCGGTTCGACGGGGATGCGTCCGCATGAACTGCTGGAGGCGTCGCTGGCCACGCGCATGACTATCTCTGCACGGATGGTAATGGCCGATCTGGGCGTCACCGCGGCTGACGTGAGTGTGCGGGTGCACCTGGAACGCGAGGAGTCGACGACGCGGTTCCGGTACGAGCTCGTCTTGGACCCGGCGCTTGAGACCTTCCGGCCCGCGGTTGTGGAGCGCATCAAGTGTTCGCCGGTGCGCTCCACGCTGAGCAAGCCCCTGATCTTCAAACCTGCGTAAACCTGGGCAGCTCAGGCGACATTGACCTTGCCGACGACCTTGCGTAGCCGTCCGTCGGCGCCGTGTTTGTTCCGCCAGACGATGTGGCGGCGGATCACGCTGCCCTGCTCCTTGTGGCTCGCGTGGTCGGTGCCGTCCAGGGCGAACTAGCGCAGGGCGGTGAACTGGGCAGCGTGAACACCCTCGGCCGACCGCCCTTGTACTTCGGGTACAGCGAGTCGAAACCGTCGGCGTTGAAGTCGTGGATCACATCCCGGACCCGGTCCGCACTGGTGAATGTCACTTCCGCGATTTTCGCCACCGGCATGCCCTGTGCGGACAGCAGCACCATCTGCGCCCGCCGCCAGGTCACCACCGACCCAGTCCCTCTACGGACATCCGCAGCAGATGCTTCCCCTCGTCGCCGATCTCACGGACACGCACCCGTTGTGCCACCCCGACAGCCTGGCGGCAACGCGCCGCCCGGGCCAGCATCCGAACGGCACGTCACATCACGGCAAGGCAAGCGTTCGTTGATGCGGCACTAGGCGGCCAGATGCCCGATGGTGGGGAAAGCAGTGCCGTCGCCGGCGTCGATGAGGGTGCGGGCTGCGGTCCTGACCCCCGATGCCGGGCACGGAGGTCAGGACCTGGGAGAGAGGGCGGGCCTCTGGCAGCTTCTCGCGTGTAGCGAGTCGACAGCGCTCAGCAGGGAGTTGGCGTGCTGGGCCAGTAGGCGGCACCAGCTGTCGTACGCCTTGTGGCCGGTCGCGCCGGCGCGGCCGTTCGTCGCCGCCCTGGCGCCCTTCCTGCAGGCGCTACCGTACCCGGGGTATACGTTGCGGTACGTGGCCTGCGTACCTGCTTCCCGTGCGCACCGTGCAACGATGGCGTACCCGAGCGGATGCTATTCCGGCACGGCGGCAGCCGGCTGTGCACCTGACTGCGCGTCCGTCGACTGCGCGTCCCCGTCCCCGTTGGTGCGTTCGGCCCGCCGCAGCAGTACGGCGGCGATCAGTCCGCCGAGGAAGACCGCGGCTGCGCCGACCACCTGGCTGGTGCCGATACCGGAGGCGAAGGCGTCGTGCACGGCCGTGCGTTCAGCCCCGGTACGGGTCCTGTCGAGCGCCGCGGGCAATGAAGCAGCGCCCGCGGCGGCCAGCGGAAGCAGCGCAACGAAGCGGGAGGTGAGCACCGCGCCGAGGACGGCGACGCCCAGGCCCTGGCCGAACTCCATCAGCGTGCCGTTGACGCCGGCGCCCACTCCGGCCTTGGCCGGAGGGATCGAGGACATGATGGCGTTGGCCATCGTCGGCATGGCGAGTGCGATGCCGACGCCCATCATGATCAGGCCGAGCAGCATACCGCTGTAGCCGTGGCTGCCGAGTAGCGCTATGGCGGCGAGGCCGGCTGCGAGCAGCGACATTCCTGAGACGATCATTCCAGGCGTGCCCAGCTTGGGTACGAGGCGGGCGCCCAGCCCGGTGAAGTTGATCAGAATGACCGTGGTTGCGAGCGGCGCCATCCTCAGACCGGCTTCCAACGGGCCGTAGCCGAGCACCAGTTGGAGGTGCTGGGTGATCAGGAACGCTGAGCCGCCCATCCCGAAGGCGACGAGGATGCCGCCGGAGACCGCGCCGATGAACCGGCGGTTGCGGAAGAAGTGCATGTCCAGCATGGGATGTGGGACGTGCAGCTCCCACAGTGTGAAGGCCGCAAGACCGAGGATTCCGATGGCCGCGGAGACCAGCACCTGGCCGGACAGCCAGCCGGCGTCCGGCCCGGAGATGATCGCGAAGACCACCCCAACCATGCCGATCATGGATAGCAGCGCGCCCAGCAGGTCCGGCCGGTCACCGCCGCGGCTCTTGGATTCGGGGACGAGGGTGACGGTGGCCACCAGTGCCAAGACAGCGACGGGGAGGTTGACCAGAAACAGCGAGCCCCACCAGAAGTGGTCCAACAACGTGCCGCCGATGAGCGGCCCGGCGGCCAGGCCGAGCGAGTTGACCGAGCTCCAGATGCCTATGGCCTTGGGCCGCTCCTGGTCGTCGAAGATCTGCATGACGACGGCGAGGGTGGTGGTGACCAGCAGGGCACCGCCGACGCCCATACCGGCGCGGGCCGCGATGACCTGGCCGGGCGACTGGGCGAGGGTGGCGCCGAGTGAGGCGAGGCCGAAGAACAGCAGGCCCACGGCGAGCATCTTCTTGCGGCCGTAGCGGTCGGCGGAGTTCCCTGCAGTGAGCAGCAGGCCGGACTGGACCAGTGAATACGCGTTGATCATCCACTGAACGTCGGCGGTGGTTGCGCCTAACTCTCTGGTGAGGGAGGGAATGGCGACATTGAGGACGGTGTTGTCGAGGACGACCGTCAGCTGCGCGACGCAGATAACGGCGAGAATCAGCCAACGGGCGGGGTTTCGGCCCGTTGGCTGGAGGTCGATGGATTGCGAAGCCACGGCGGGCATACGGCTCCCTGTAACAGTGCGAGCGGATATTGTGCACCGTACAGGGAGCGTGGTCGCCGTGCATATTCTTCCGGCGGGCTCGCTAGGCGCCGCAGTGAAGAGGTCGTCTCGTTCGGGCAGTTTGTAGGTGATTGCGGTCCATACGTCTCGCCGCATGAGGGTGGTTTGCCGGTTGCCCGCTGGGAAAGGGGGGATCGCGGTGGGGTGGATTACGCTCGCGGAGGGTTCGGGTTTGGGTGCGTAGTCGCAGGCGAGCAGACGGTGCATCATGAGCCACCACGTTGAGTCGGCCGCGCGATGAGGTGCCCATTGTCGGGTCCGTTTCCGACGGCCCCTTCCCGAACGGAACGGGCAAGTTGCCCCGCATTCCGCTCCCTGATAGGACTCCGATAGGTCTTCCTGCCGGGCCTGTTGAGGAGCACGGTGGGCGTGTGAATGCATATCAAGTGAACCGTGTTCGGGCGAAGCTGGCGTTGTTCGTGACTGAGTGTTCGCCTCGGTACCGCGCGGGTGCCAGCGGGTCGAAAGCGACTGCTATTGCGGGGCCTGACGCTGAATGGTCGCCGCGAGGCCATTCCAGGCCGTGGCCTCGCGGTTGCCGGACGGCAACGAGCAGAACCTGCAGCAGTTCCTGAACCAGTCCGCGTGGGATCCGGTGCCTACCCAGCGGCGGATCGCCGAATGGATGCTCCCACTGATCGGCCCGATGGCTTGGGTGATCGACGATGTCTCGGTGCCCAAGGACGGTCGGATGCCGGGTCGGGGTGGCCCCGCAGTGCTGCGGTGCACGGGAAACAGACGAACTGTCAGGGCCTGTGTCGGAAGTGGGTCTCTGGGTGAGATGATCTCGTTCCGGTGGCAGGCGGAGACCTGACGGATACGCAATGGGCCTGGCTGGAACCGTTGTTGCCTGGGTTGAAGCCGGGCCGTCCGCCGATATGGACCAGGTGCCAGCTGATCGACGGCACTCGGTTTCGCACTCGCATCGGTGTGCCGTGGCGCGATGTGCCCGAGCGATACGGCAGGTGGGCCCGGGCGTACCACCTGTTCCGCCGCTGGCAGCAGGACGGGCACGACGGGGGCGGTCTCGAGATCGCAGACGCCAAAGGGGTGCGGCAGGAGATCCCTGCACACCTGATCGTGCACCATGCCACCTGGGATCTGCTGGATGAGACGGCCAGGCAGCCACCAGGGCATCGCTGAGCGGACTCGTTCACCCGCGACGTGCACGTCGTTTGCCGCATGCTGATCTCGCCGAGCCGGCGTTTAGCCTCCGTTTGCGGACGTGACCGGCGCCCGGGCCCCACCAAGGCCGGACGCAGCTGGCGCCGTGCCGTCGGCCCCGCAACTGCCCCTGCGCGATTCGGTCATGCCTGACTGGGTACGGCAGCAACGCCCGCGGGGGAACCCGCCAGCCATCGTCGTCCGACGGCCGTCGTTGCGGTGAACCACCGATGGCACGACCGTTACTGACTTGGGCTCGTCAGGGCGATGTTGGGGTGTCGAGGGCCAGGCCGGTTCCGGCTATGAAGCCGTCGAAGGTGTCGGGCCGGTACTGGAGGGGTTTGAGCCGGTTGCGCACGAGCACCTCCAGGCGGTCAAGGGTGACGACGGCGAGGTTGGCCAGGCTGCGTTTGACATGTGCTCACACTCCCTCGACCGTGTTCAGGTCGGGCGAGTAGGCGGGCAGCAGGAAGACCGTCAGCCGCTCGCGTCCTTCGATGAGCCGGCGCATCTCGCGGGAGACGTGGGTGTTGAGCCGGTCCCAAACCGGCACGAGCGGCGCCTAGACGAGCTGATGGAGACCGTCGAGGCGCGCGATGACGTCGCGCTCGCCCATGTTGCGGCGCTTGCTCTTGCCCGCGAGCTGGCTGCGCAGGCGGTGGCGCAAGCGGGTGCGGAAGCCGGGCCGCTTGGCGAGCAGGCTGGGTGTGCTGATGGTGCCGCTGGACTGAGCTTCGCGGTGCCCTTCTTGGTGCTGGTGCTGGTGCTGGTGCTGGTGCTGGTGCTGGTGCCTTGGGTTCGCGGGGTCGGGGGTTTTGACGGTCTGCGAGCGGGTGCAGTGCCCTCTTCGTGGGTCCGAGGGGGACATCGTCCCCTGTGTGTTCGCGGCCCGCGAGCCGTGATCATCCGTGCGCCGCGGCAGCGGTCCTCTGGCCCGGGTATCCGCGGCATTCACCTGAAAGTGGTCGCGTCAGGGCAACTCAACTACGGCATCACGACAAGAGGTTGGCAACTTCGGACTCGCATGCTACGGTCGCAACCATGGGATTCTATTTCATCTGAGTTGTTCCTGCGAGAGTTGTGGCTTCGGGTGCTGACGACGCGATGCGCGCCGCCCTGCGTTTTGGGGTGCCCTCTTCGGTGATTTGCCGTGCATCACGCCCCGATTGAGCCCTACTCCCCTCGGTTGAAGTCTTGGAGCAACTGATGGAACGGTACATTTCTCATGCAAAATTCTCCTTCCGCTGCCAACAGCGCCTCTTCGCCTTGCCGTACGGCTAAGAGTTCTCTTGACCTTGAACAACTCCCGCTTGTCGCACCGGATTCCGGAGCGTTCCAGATCGTTCTGGACGACGTTGAGCGCAGTGCCGGCGACCGTCCCCTTCTGGACGGCGTACACCAGTCGATCGGCTTAGGTGAACGTATCGGCGTCATCGGCGAAAACGGCTCCGGCAAGTCCACCCTTCTGCGTCTGCTCGCCGGCCTGGACCAGCCGGACAGGGGGAACGTGCTGGTACGTGCGCCAGGAGGTACCGGCTATCTGCCGCAGACTCCTGACCTGCCAGAGGACGACACGGTGCAGGATGCCATCGACCACGCTCTGGCCGAGCTGCGAACTCTGGAGCGCGCCTTGCGGCGTGCGGAGGAGGTGATGGCTGAGGCGGAGCCTGACGAGCTGGAAGCAGTGCTGGCCACCTACGGTGAGCTTCTGGAGGCGTTCGAGGCCCGGGACGGCTACGCCGCGGATGCCCGGGTAGAGGCTGCTATCCACGGCCTGGGTCTGGCGGCTGTGGAAAGCGACCGAAGGCTTGGCAGCCTCTCCGGCGGGGAACAGGCGCGCTTGAACCTGGCCTGTCTGCTGGCTGCTGCCCCTCAGTTGATGTTGCTCGACGAGCCTACGAACCATCTGGACCGCGCGGCGATGGAGTGGCTCGAGGAGCATTTGCGTGCCCACCGTGGCAGCGTGGTGGTGGTTTCCCATGACCGGGTCTTCCTGGAGCGTGTCGCCACCGCGCTGTGGGAGGTGGATGCCGAGCAACGCACGGTCCACCGCCATGGCGGCGGCTACTCCGGATACCTCAAGGCTAAGGAAGCCGCGCGGCGGCGGTGGGAGCAGCAGTACCAGGACTGGCAGGAGGACCTTGCGCGTCAGCGTGAGCTGGCGCGTACTGCGGCCACAAACCTGGCTGCCGGTCCCCGGCGTAATACCGACCGGATCAATGGACTGCATCAGCGCAATGTGGAGAAACAGATCTCCGCACGGGTGCGCAACGCCAAGGAACGTGTGCGGCGGTTGGAGGAGGATGCGGTGCCTCGACCGCCGAAGCCGATGCGCTTCGCCGCGCGCCTCAAGGGAGGCGAGAGCGCGGGCACGGGCCCCCTCGCTGAGCTGTACCAGGTGGAGGTGGACGGCAGGCTCAGCGTCCCGGAGTTCAGCATCGCGCCCGGTGAGCGGGTTTTGATCACCGGCCCCAATGGCGCGGGCAAGAGTACCCTCCTGCAGGTGCTGGTCGGCGATCTGGTGCCCGACCGGGGAGAGAGCACCCGTGCCAAGCGCACCGGCTGGCTGCCGCAGGAATCCCGGGTCACTGACCCGGACCAGACCGTCCTTGAGGCGTTCGCGCAGGGGCTCCCGGGAGAGGCCGAGGACAGCCGCGGAGCCCTCCTTGGACTTGGGCTTTTCCGGCCCAGGGACCTGACCACCCTGGTGGGACGCCTGTCCGTGGGGCAGCTGCGGCGGCTCGCGCTCGCCCGGCTCCTGCGCAACCCTGCCGACCTGCTCGTCCTGGATGAGCCCACGAACCATCTGTCCCCTTCACTGGTCGAGGACTTGGAGGTGGCTCTGTCGCACTACCAAGGGGCGCTGCTGGTCGTCTCCCACGACCGCATGTTCGGGCAGCGCTTCACCGGCCGCGCCGTACGCATGGAACACGGGCGCGTCCTGAACTGAGACCTCCTCCACAACCCGGCGTGCCGCTGTACGCGATGCCCTCGGGTCTTCCGGTACACCATGCCCTTGGGTATGTGGCGGAGGGCCCTGGCGGCTGCCAAGACGGTACGACTGGTTCGGCAGGAGTCGCACGCGGGCCGTGCCGGTACGCAGACGGGGCTTCTCGGCGTCGGCTGGTTGTGCTCGGGCATCGACGCCGGCCGGTGACTGGCTGCAGACGGCCGGATGGCGGATGTGGACCAGGGCAGCGCCGAAGAACGCACGGTGGGGCGTTCGTTGCGGTGAGAGGAGGTGGGAACTGCCGTTTCGCCATGCAGCACAGAAGCTGGACGTATCGCCTTGACGTGGTGAGCCAGCTCAATCAACAGTAGAGACGATACGTCTCGTCAATTCACGAAGAGAAGGGTTGTCCATGGGCAAGGGAAAGTCAGGCGGAATGCTCGGTGTCGGCGGCACTCGCCACAAGCTCTCACGGGGCGCGCTGCGCGGCGGCACGGGTGGTGCAAAGGACGAGCGGGCGCTCGCCGATGCCGAGGCCAAGCGCCGTGAGCTGCTGCGCAAGTTCCAGGAGCGCAACCAGAAGGAGTGAGCGCGGCCACCTGAACGGCTCGCCGTTCGGGGCACGGAGGCTTCTCACAGCGGACGATGCCGCTGAGCGCAGACGTGACGCAATCCCGTACCCGCTCAGCGGCCCCGTCCCCGTGAGGAGCCCACTGCGCAACCAGAGTCACATGCGAGCCCATGGCGGGCCTCAGCACGCAGGGACGCGCCGCCAACTGCGCGACTGAAACCCGCCCGTGATTCGGCTGGGCCCGGTCCCGCACCGCGCCCGGCCGAGTCACACCCACATTCCCTCACCCCCTCCGGTCGGAAGGAGACACGATGTCGGCATTACCCAGCTCGCCACTCGCGGAGCATGCTGGGCAACACTCCGATGAGCCGAGCATGATGGACCCGGAGATGCTCCATGACCCGATTACCGGCTACGGCGCGCTGCGAGAGCAGGGCCCGGTCATCCGCGGCCGGTCCATCGACGGCTCACCTGTATGGTTCGTGACCCGCTTCAACGAGGTACGGCAGGTTCTGCGCGACCCGCGGTTCCTGAACAACCCGCTCACCCCGTCCCTGAACCGTGCAGCCGAGGATGCCCCACTGGCCTGGACACTAAGGGAGATGGGCCTCCCCGAGCACCTGCACGGCTATCTACTGGAATCGATCCTCACCAACGACGCCCCCGAACACACCCGACTGCGCCGTCTCGTCTCCCGCGCCTTCACCGCACGGAAGATCACCGACCTGCGGCCGCGCGTCGAGGAGATCACCGACGAGCTGCTGACCCGGCTCCCCGAGTACGCCGACGACGGTGTCGCCGACCTGATCCAGCACTTCGCCTACCCGCTGCCGATCACGGTCATCTGCGAACTGATCGGCATACCTGAGGAGTACCGCCGGCAGTGGCATCAGTGGGGCAGCGAACCCGTATCCCTGCAGCCGGACGAGACCGGCTCCGCGTTCGCCGAATTGATCGAAAACATCCATGAGCTGATCCGCGAGCGACGCCGTGCCCTTACCGACGACCTGCTCAGCGACCTGATCCGGGCCCATGACGATGACGGCAGCCGGCTCAGCAACGTCGAGATGGTCACCATGGTCCTCACCATCGTCTCGGGCGGCCTTGAGACCACCGCCCACCTCATCGGCAACGGCACACTGGCCCTGCTCACCCACCCCGACCAGCTGCGCCTGCTCAAGGACGACCCGGCCCTGATGCCACGCGCCCTCCACGAGCTGATGCGCTGGTGCGGACCGGGGCTCATGGCCCATCTGCGCTACGCCTCCGAGGACATCGACCTCGCCGGCACCGTGATCCGCAAGGGCGATACCATCCAACCCATTCTGGCTTCGGCGAACTACGACCCGCGCCACTACACCGACCCCGAGCGTCTCGACCTGACCCGCCACCCCGCGGGCCACGCCGAGAACCATGTGGGCTTCGGCCACGGGGCGCACTACTGCCTGGGCGCCGCCCTGGCCCGGCAAATGGGCGAAGTTGCCTTCAGCAAGCTGTTTGCGCACTACCCCGACGTCTCCCTCGGAGTGGAACGCCAACATCTCAAACGGACACCACTGCCCGGCTTCTGGCGGCTGACTTCCCTGCCGCTGCGACTGAGCTGACGGCCTGCCACGAATAGTGCCGTCAGAGTGCGCAGTTGGCTGTGATCAAGGAGTGGCTCGTCTGAGATCCCTGACCCGGATCACCGATGCGCGGAAGCGGAGGCCGACGGGGAAGCTTCCCCCGGGCTTGCCGTAGCGGGCGGCCGGGACTGCCAGACAGCCCGGGGCCGACTCGCAATACGGGGAAGGAATACGCGACGAACCAGAGCCTGACGCCCGCCGTCACAGGAAGCGATTCACCCGTCGCCGAGACGACAAAGGCAGTTCGCCCAACAGATCCTCGCGTACGGCGCACCGGTCCGCACAGACATGTTGACCTCTTCCTGAGGTGGCCGAGCTCATGGGTCGCGACCGGTATATGGTGCGGTGTGCCGGGGCGCCGTGGACGTTCTCGCGTCTGGCGGGCTTGCCGCATTCCCCTGATGCGTCCGGTGCGGCCGTGAACTGAGGAGGGCGGTGAGATACTCACTCTCGCGTTCGTATCACAGTGCAGTGCCAGGCACTGACGGCCAGGCAGACAGGATCACCCCCTGCCTTTCGGCGATCGTGGTCTTTCGGTCCACCAACGCTATCCCGCGCAATCTCGCCGACGCAGATAGGGACCAAGGCGTCCTGTGGCAGGCCAGCGCCTGACGTTCGCTGATGCGCGCGCTCGTGACTGCGGCGAGCGGACGGTGGCCCGCCGGACCGGCGACGGCACTCTGGCCTCAACAGATGGGGCAGGCTATGCCGCCCCAGAATTCATCATTTATCCAAGAAAGCGAGCGTACACAATGGTCAACCCACCGCTTGATGCTCTCAATCCTGTGGGGACAGACGCGTTACTTCTTGAAGCAGCGCAGAAGCTCGGGCTCACTCAACATCTGCTTGAACTCGAACTCAACGGCTTCACGGTCGTGCCGCCCGAGAAGGTCGCCAGCCCGGAGTTCACCGCGGCCCTGCGCGAGGCCGTGCTTGAGACGCACCGACGCCGCACCGATACCGGTACCTACGTCGAGCGGATGCAGCAGTCCGCCACACACGGTCTCGGCGACCTGATGCCGAAGATCCTCTGGGACGACCCGATCTTCGAGACGGCCTTGATGAATCCGGTAGTGCAAACGCTGGCACGGGCGATGGCGGGCCACACCTGCCGAATCAGCGTGTTCGAGGGAGCCGTCAAGGCGAAGGGGGATACAGACCTTACCTTCCACGCAGACACGGCAATGACGGAGCCCTACCCGATCGTCCCGCAGCACTGCAACGTGACATATGCGCTTAGTGATTACTCGCGCGAACACGGATCAACTATGTTTGTGCCGGGCAGCCACAAATTGCTGCGCCAGCCAGTAATGGGCGAGGTCACTCAGGAGCTTTCCAGCCGTGACCGGCCGGCGTCGCTGTTCGGCACCGGAATCCCGGAGCCCGTCGCGGTGGAATGCCCGGCCGGCTCCATCATCGCCTGGTACGGGGCAACTTGGCACGGCGCCTCACCGAGAACCGTCGATGGCCACCGCATCAGCATGCTGATGTACTTCTGCCGCTGGTACCTCAAGCCGCAGACGAAGATGTGGCTTGACATGCCGGAGGGCGCCCTGGAGCGCAACTCGCCCCGATTCGCCCAGTGCATTGACTACTACAACGGCTGGGAGATCAAGGAACCTTCGATCGATCCCGCCAACGCGATGGCGGGCCGTACCGTGTTCCCGATTCTCGACGTGCCGCTTCCCTGACCCTCACCATGCCGTCACCGGTGGGCCGCGCCCGGACCCCTTCAGGTGCGGGTGCGCCCTTGTCAGGAAGTGCGTTATCCAAGGAGAACCCTATGCGAGTCCTCATCACCAGTTTTGCGCATAACACCCATTTCCTGGGCTGTGTTCCTCTTGCTTGGGCGTTACGCGTCGCGGGCCATGAAGTCCGGTTCGCCACTCAGCCGGGGTTCACTAAGTGGGTTACCGACGCCGGGCTGACCGCCGTGCCCGTGGGATCGGACCACCGGTACTTTGGCGTGTCGGCCGAGGAGACCGTTCAGATCATGGCCGAACTGGGCAACACCGATCTGACACGGTATTCCACGAATCTGGACCTTGCAGGGCGTCCCGAGGTGTTGTCCCGGGAGTTCCTGTACGGTCTCGAAGCTGGCTCGGTGTCCGGTTTCTATTCGGTGGTGAACGATGAGACCTTCACCGGCGGGCTGGTCGAGTTCGCTCGGGAATGGTCTCCGGACATCGTGCTGTGGGAGCAGTTCACGTTCGCCGGTGCCGTCGCCGCCCGGGCCTGTGGTGCTGCGAGCGGCCGGGTGCTGTGGGGCAGCGATTTGACCGGCTACTTCCGCCGGGAGTTCCTGCGTCAGATGTCCGAACTGGAACCTGAGCAGCGGCAGGACCCGTTGCGGGACTGGCTGACGGAGCTGTCGGCTCCTTATGGGGTGGAATTCGGCGAGGACCTGGTGGTCGGTGACTGGTCGATCGACCCGCTTCCCGCACCATTTCGGCTCGACACGGGGCTGCGGACCATCCCCATGAGATATATCCCCTACAACGGGCCCGCTGTCGTACCGGGGTGGCTCAAAGAGCCCGGTGAGCGTCGCCGGGTCTGTGTGACGACGGGGAACAGCGGTACCCATTTCACCGCTGACGCTCGTACCTACCACAGGTTCCTGACCACGCTGGCCGAAGTCGATGCGGAGATCGTGGTCACTGCGGACGAGGCGCGGCTGCGCGCAGTCGGCCCGCTCCCGGATAACGTGCGCGTGGTTGACTTCGCGCCTCTGCACGTGCTGTTGGAGCACTGCGCAGCGGTTGTCCACCACGGTGGCGCGGGAAGCTGGTCGACCGCGCTCCACTGTGGAGTGCCGCAGATCAACCTGCCGTTCCTCTGGGACGCTGTGGTCCGCGCGCAGCAGCTCGAGGCGGAGGGCGCTGGCCTGCGCCTGTCGCCCGCCGAGGTGACGGCCGAGGAACTCCGGGCTGCCGTCGAGCGGGTGCTCGACGAACCCTCCTTCCGGGAAAACGCGCAGCGTCTCCGGCAGGAGAGCAGTGCCGAGGCCAGCCTCCACGATGTCGTCAGCACGCTCGAGGACACCGTCCGCAACCGCTGACCATGCCCGGCGCCGCGTTGACTGCCGGGTCCTTGTGGGAGGTCATCGGGGTCTCGATGAGGCCGGGGGTGACCGCGTTGATCCGGATACGGCGGTCGAGCACCGCGCTGTCCAAGGCGAGCGTGCGCACCAAGCTGCGTACGCTCGCCTTGCTTGCGGCGTACAGCGCGCCGGCCGGCCGGCCCTTGGCTTCCGCAGCGGAGCCAGTCACCACCACCGCCCCGCCCGGGGGCTGCTCTCTTGTGCCAGACGTGCACTGCCTGCCGGGAAGCCTCCAACCGCCTGGATATTTCTGCCTGGAGGGTCCCCTCTTCGAACCACTCGGCCGCCGGCAACCGCAGCTTCTCCCGCTACAGACGCCCCTCCACCTCAGCCCCGTCTCCTCCATATCCGTGGGATAGCACCACCAGACGGGCCGTCAACCCCGACATCGCGCCTCAGTAGTGCTCGATTCCTCTTTCGCTGGGTGTATGCCCTGGCGACTGGGTGAGTGATCGCGGGCGGATGCTGGTCGATGGTGTTGCGGACCAGGCCGGGCCGTGATGATGACGAGCTTGCGGTGATCCGGTGGCCGGCGCGGGCGCGGAAGGCTCCGCGGGACCTGGTGATGCGGGCGCGGATGGTCGATCGGAGCTGGGCCGGGCTTGCGGGTGCCGGCGATCGCGGATGGGGTCGGCTGCGGGCGGAAGACCGTGCGCCGCTGGCTGCACCGTTTCAACCGCTGCTGTGGCCTGGAGGTTTGGAGGATCTCGATGGCCAGGGGCGTAAACGGCGGATCACTGAGGCGGAGCGGTCAAGATCACCGCCTTGGTCAGAACGCCGCCTCCGGGCCATCCGACGGTTCAGGCAGGCGGGTATCTGGCGGCGGACGAGTCGGGGCCGCCGGAGTGGACGCTTGATGCACTGGCCGCTGTTGCCCGTCGAGGCGGGATGGAGGTGGGAAGGTTTCAGGTTCGCAGGATCCTGCTGGCCGAAGGCGTGCGTCGGCGCAGCACCCGGCCCTGGACCCGTGCACAGGACCCGGATTTCGAGGGAAAAGAACACGGATCGTCGGCCTGTACACCAGCCCGCCCGTCGGCGCGACGGTCGTCTGCGCCGACGAGCTTGGGCCGGTGATCCCGCTGCCTTCCCGCCGGCGCCGGGCTGGTCGCCGGACGGTCATGCATCAAGTCCGAAGTCGACTGCGGTCGCGGACCGGAGAAGACCTGGGTCTACGGTGCCCTGCAGATACAGGACGGCCACGAAACCACGATGGCAGCCCCCGCGACAGCGCCTTCTACCAGCAGTTCCTGCAGCAGGTAGAGAACGCCAACCCGGCCGGTGATGTCTACGTGGTCACAGACAACCTGTCCTCGCACAACAGCAAATCCCCCCGCGAGTGGCTGGAGGACCATCCCCGCATCCGCCACGTCTTCATCCCCGTCGGCGCCTGCCGGCTCGACCTCCAGGAAGGCTCGTGGCGCATCTTCCGCAAGACCGCCCTGGCCGGACAGTCCTTCGCCGGACCACCAGAGACCGACCAGGGCACCTGCCTCGCAACCACACAGCTCAACACGCGAGCCCGGCCATGGATCCGGGGCGGACCCTCACCGCCAAACCGTCACCTACGACGCCGATATGTGTACACAGTTCGAGCAATCGAGCACCAGGTTGTCAGTTGAGGGTGACGGGGAGGGCGGTGAGTCCGCGCAGGAAGGACCTGCGCCAGGTGAGGTTTTGTGACGGTGTGGTGAGGTGGAGGTGGGGGAAGCGCCGGAGTAGTGCGGTGATGGCTACTTCGCCTTCCATTTGGGCCAGGGGTCGGCCGATGCAGTGGTGCACTCCGTAGCCGAAGGCCAGGTGTCCTTGGGTATTGCGGGTGATGTCGAATGTGTCGGGGTTGGGGAATTTTTGCGGGTCTCGGTTTGCTGCGGCTCCGGCTATGAGCACGGTGCTGCGGGCGGGGATGAGTGTGTCGCCGATCTGGATGTCTTCTAGCGCGACCCGGGTGGTGACTTCGGCTGGTCCGGCGATGCGCAGTGTTTCGTCGATGGCGCGGGAGACGAGATCAGGCTGGGAGCGGAGCAGCTCCATCTGGTCGGGGTTGTCCAGGAGGAGCTGCACGGTGCTCGCGATCAGGCTCACCGAGGTTTCGAAGCCGGCGATGAGCATGATCAGGGTCATCGAGGCCAGTTCGTCGTCGTTGAGTCTGCCGGCTTCGCTGTCGTGTATGCGGATGAGTGCAGACATCAAGTCGTCGCCGGGAGCGGCTCGGCGTTGCTCGATCAGGTCGAGGATGGTCCGCACCAGGTTGTCCGCGGCGCGGCCGCGTTCGGCGGCGTGTTTCTCGTCGATGATCAGGATCTGTTCGCTCCAGCGGGCGAAGTCCTGGTGGTAGTTGCTGGGTACGCCGAACAGTTCGCAGATGATCGTGATGGGCAGTGGATGGGCGAACCGTTCCACCAGGTCCACTTGCTGGCCGGGGCGCATGGTGTCGAGCAGTTCGGACGCTATCTGCTCGGTGCGGACGCGTACCCGGTCGATCTGTCTGGCGGTGAAGGCGTGCGCGACGATCTTCCGTAGCCGGGTGTGGTCGGGAGGGTCGTTGGCGCCCATGTTGTTGGCGAAGTACGGCTTGGTTTCTTCGGAGTAGCCCAGGTAGGTGGGCAGGTCTACTTCGCCGTAGACCTTCTTTTGGTCGTTGCTGAGCCGGAGATCGGCCAGCGCGGCGCGTGCCTCTTGGTACCGGACGATGAGCCAGGCGTCTTGGCCTCCGAACCTGACACGGTGCACAGGCCCCTTGTCTCGTAACGCGGCGTACGTGCGGTATTGGTCGATATGGAAGGCGTCGTCGTCGAGGTTGGGTACGGGCGGCACATTTTCCACGGGTTCCCCCTGATGAGCGATGCTGCGGTAAGTGGGCCTTGCGGTTCGGGCCCGGGCGTGCGGTGGACGGTTTGTCACGCGGTGCGTCGCCAGTAGACGCTCTGCCGGTCGATCTTGATGATCTCGTCGGTGATGCCGTGCTGGTCCCGGTAGTCGTGCAGGGCCTCGCGGCATGCGTCGAGGATGTAGTCGTCCACGATGGCGTAGCCGCCGGGGGAGAGCTTCGGGTAGAGGTGGGTGAGCACGTCCATCGTGGCGCTGTAGGAGTCGCCGTCCAGCCGGAGCACGGCGACCTGCTCGATCGGTGCGGTGGGCATCGTGTCCTGGAACCAGCCCGGCAGGAAGCGCACCTGCTCGTCGAGGAGTCCGTAGCGCTCGAAGTTCTGCTGCACGGTCGTCAGGTCCGTGGGTACGCCGATGGCCTCGTTGTACTGGGCGAGGTCCATCGTGATGTCCAACGCGTGGTCGTCCTCGGTGACGCCAGGGAAGCCCTGGAAGGAGTCGGCCACCCATACCGTGCGGTCGGTTATGCCGTGAGCCTTGAGGATCCCGCGCGCGAAGATGCATGCGCCGCCCCGCCATACGCCGGTTTCGACGAAGTCGCCGGGGATGCCGTCGCGCAGTGCGCTCTCCAGGCAGTGCTGCAGGTTGTCCAGCCGCTTGAGCCCGATCATCGTGTGAGCCACGGTCGGAAAGTCTTCACCGACCAACCGGGCCTGCTTGTCGAACTCCGACGGGGCGGTTGCGCCGACAATATTGGGCGCGTCTTCGTAGATCAGGTTGGAGACGACTCGTTTCAGCAGATCGGTGTAAAGGTCCGCGGTTGCGTTGGCGGCGATCGTCACAATGACTCCTCTAAATGTTGTTGCTGCGTGGTTTTGCCGGCTCTGGTTTATGGATTGCGAGCGGAGTGCGCCCTGTCGGTCTTGCCCTTGATCCTATACACAGTTGACGAACTGGCATCCGGTGTATCAGGGTGGGCGAGCTGATGCGGCACCGGGGGCGGATTAAGGCGCGGCCATTCAGGACTGAATGCGCGCCAGCAGTGCCCTCTGTGGCGGATGAGTTCCACGACGCGGTCGTGGCCGGGAACGCCATGTTCACGCAGCGGGGTCCCTTCACGCCGCAAGATGTCCGCACTGAATTCAGCGTGTCTGTTGTATCCGAGAACGTACTCCAGTATGTTAAGGGTTGGTTGTGACCGAGAAATTTGATTTCGATGAGCAGTTCATTCGGGACGTTATCCACGCTTCGGGAGACCACGGCGGTGAACTGGGCAAAGTCGTTGCGGAGCACGGGCGGCGCAAGGTTGCCCAGCTCTTGGTCGAGGAGGTCATATCCCGCGCCGCGCCGGCCGTCAACGACACTCCGGTCCTGCTTGAGTTCGCGATATCCGACGGCGAGCACGTTCTTACGTACTACCTGCGTGTGGAGAAGGGGGAACCGGTCGCGTTCGCAGCGCAGGACGACGGTTTCGTCGGGATGCGTGTGGAGTATGAACTGAGTGAGCTCGTCCGGGAGCTGTATGGGCCGATCCGGGAACGTTCCGCTGGGGTGCGCGGTACGAAACTGTTCCCGTATGTGGAGAAGGCTTCCGCGTTCGAGCAGATGGGTTCCTACTTTCTGGCAACCCAGCAGGCGACCCAGACTTTGCTGGAAGGGTGCTCCTCGGCCAAGCCGAACCTCAGCGAGCTGTCCTCCCGGTATATCACGCCTAAGTTTGGTTCGTTGCACTGGTTCACCCCGCATTACGACCGTCATTTCCGCGAGTACCGTGGCGAGCAGGTCCGGGTGCTGGAAATCGGCATCGGAGGTTACAGGGTGCCCACGTCGGGTGGCGGCTCCCTGCGTATGTGGAAGCATTTCTTTCCACGCGGCCAGATCTACGGTCTCGACATCGTGGACAAGTCGCATGTCAATGAGCCGCGGATCATTGCCCTGCAGGGGGACCAGAGCGACGCCGAGAGCTTGAACCGGATTGCCGAGCGGCATGGCCCGTTTGACATCATCATCGACGACGGCAGCCACATCAACCAGCATGTCCAGGCCTCGTTCGAGTACCTGTTCCCGCACGTCAAGCCTGGCGGGCTCTACGTGATCGAGGACATGTGGACCGCCTACTGGCCCGGTTTCGGCGGCAACGTGGACCCTGCGGCAAGCAGCGGTACCAGCCTCGGGCTGCTGAAGTCCTTGATCGATGCCATCCAGCACCAGGAGTTGCCGGAGACCGCCGACCGGCAGCCGAGCTACGCTGACCAGAACGTGGTGGGGGTGCACGCCTATCACAACGTGGCCTTCATCGAGAAGGGCAGGAACGCGGAAGGCGGGGTTCCGCCCTGGATTCCCCGGGACTTCGAGAGCCTGGTGGCCGCCTCGTCCGGAGAGCCGCTTCCGCAGGAGACGTCGTCCGACAAGGCCCGGTGACCGGTCGCGGCCACCGAGCCGGGCAATATCACGCCAAGTGCCGTCGGCCAGCGCTGAGATGACGAGGACCGGCCGCGGGAGTGCACGTTTCCGCGGCCGGTCCCTCTACCGCGCTCCGGCCGCATGGTCCGCGGCCAGGACGGCGAGTGCCACGGATGTGGCGGTCGGGTTGCACGCCGTCGATGTCGAGATCACGCCGTTGCCGCCCACGTAGAGGTTTTGCATCCCCCACACCCGCGAGGTGCTGTCGCACACCGAGGTCCCGTCGTCTTCGGCACCGGTGCGGACAGTGCCCTGGTAGTGCAGGGAACAGCCTGACGGGAACAGACGCGGCTCCGCGCCCGGCAGGAAGGTGCCGATCGCTGCCGCGGCCTTCTCCATCGACCCGATGGCATCCGCGATACGCGCACGGTCCGCGTCGCTCAGCCGATGCTGGATCGTCATGGCGGCCATCCCGTACGGGTCATGCTGGGTGTCGTCGAACGTCACCCGGTTATCCGCACTGAGGTCCTTCGGCAGGAACCAGCTCAGCACCACGAACGGCCCCATCGAACTGTCCTGGACGAATCTCGGATCGAAGTAGTGGACCTGGCCGTGCCAGGGCTGGGCGTCGTCGAAGGGCACCCAGGTGACGCCGCGCAGATGGTCGCGGGCGTCGTGCGAGTCGGGGGTGTGTGCCCAGAAGTCGGACTCGACGAGGGCGGGGTCGACCGCCACGGTTGCGATGATCATCGGCTGGTCGTTGAGGTACCGGCCCAGCGCGGGCGCCCGGATGCCCGACTCCCACAGGAGCTGCGGGGTGCGCAGCGCATCCCCAGCGACCATGACCGCACCGGCGCGAACGGTGTACCGCTCGCCGGTCGGCCGATGTTCCAGCTCGGCGGCGTACACCCGACCGTTGGTGTGCAACAGCCGACGGCAGAGCGTGTCACCGCGCAGGGCGAACCGGAACTCCCCGGTGTCGGAAGTGCCGGACGACTCTCCCAGCATCTGCTCACCGAGGATCTGCTCGGTTCCCGTCCAGGCCGGCACCGCCCCGTTGGGCCGGCAAGCCAGCGGCATCGGCTGCACCTGACGCTCCGGCGGCCGGCTGCCGTCACACACCTCGCCCAACAGCCGTTCCACGTTGTCTTGCAGGGATGTGCGGGCGAATCCGGACGTGGTGATCGAAAGTAACTCGGTGGCCGTCTGGAAGGCAGCGTCGAAGTCCGCCCGGGGGATGGACGGGATCACCTCACTCCCGCCCGGCGACGGGCACGAGCACGCCCAGTGCGCGCCCATCCCGCCGACGTTGCTGGACACCGCGGCAAGCGGCATATCGGTCTGGAGGTCCGCGTCCGCGGCAGGGTGCCGCAGCAGGTACGTGCCGGACTGCACATACGCAGCCAGGGGGTCGTCCGCCGACAGGGTTCCCGCGTCGGGGCCTCGGGCACCCGCCAGCGCATCCTGATACTCCGCGCCTCGCAGGTTGACGGTGTTCGTGCCGGCACGACGGGTCAACTGCGGTCCCGCGTCGACCATGAGGATCGACGTCGACGGGTTGTGGTCGAACACGCGTCGTGCAAAGGCTGACCCGGCCGGCCCGCTGCCGACCACCAACAGATCCACCTCGCGTACCCGCTTGTCAATCCGTGTCATTCCTTGTGTACCCCCTTATTTCCAGGCATCTGGCCGATGGCCGGTGCGGCTCGCTCCGCCGTCCAGGCGTCGTGAATGATCTGCTTGAGCTGTGACCGCTGCGGCTGCCAGCCGAGCTCGGTCTGGATCCTGCGGTTGTCGCCGACGACAACGGCGGGCTCCGGCCCTGCGGGACGGTGGCGCACCGCAATGTCCTTTCCACAGACCTCCCGCGCGGTGCGCACCACCTCCGCCACGCTGGCCCGCGTACCGCTGACGTTGTAGACCCGGTACTGTCCGGGACTGCAGGCCAGCAGTGCGGCCTCGGTTGCTGAAGCGAAGTCCGCGACATGCAGGAATCCGCGCTCCGCGCGCCCCGTACCGTTGATCTCCACCGCCTGTTCGCGGCCGGCCGACACCGCGACCAGTTTGGGAATGAGCCTGGTCAGGTCACGGTCCCCGAGCCCGTCTATGGCGCCCGCCACGTTGAACGCCCGCAGCGTCACCGCGCCCAGCCGGCCCGTCGCAGCCTGCCAGCGGATAGCCTCCTCGGCGGCATGTTTGGAGCCGGCGTACGGGTTCTCCGGGTGCGGCGGCTGTTCCTCGCTGATGGGCTGCGCCGCGGCGGAGCCATACACGGCCCCGGTGGACGCGAACACCAGGCGCGCCCGCCGATCGGCCCGGTCCAGGGCAGCCAGCAGCGCGACCGTGCCTGCAACATTGACCTGGTAGTACCGCAGCGGGTCGGTGAAGGAGTCCCGCACCCGTGTGACGCCTGCCAGATGGCACACCGCCTCCACGTTCGCCACCGCGACGTCGAGGCTGGCGCCATCGGTCAGGTCCCCGCGGCACACCTGCACGCCGGAAGGGACGTCGGCTCTGGTGCGGTGCACCAGAGCACGCACCTCGTGGCCGGCACTCGCCAAGTGCCGGACGACCGCCTGACCGATGAAACCGGCCGCGCCGGTAACCAGTACGCGCACGCTAATCACTCCCGTGCGGGTCGGCTCCGCTCTGACCCACGTGTACGGTCACCACCGCGTGCAGCCGGCTCAGCCACGCCGTCATCGGCCGAGTTCGCCATATCGTCGCTCGACGGCCGTCTTCATCTCCCACCACCACGACTCGTTGTGGCGGTACCAGTCGATCAGCCCCGCCATCTCCTTGCGGAACTCGGTCCGCAGCGGCATCCACTCGCACTCGGTGCGCAGCTTGCTGGCGTCGCTGGCGTAGCGCAGGTCGTTGCTCGGCCGGTCCGGGACGTAGTCGACCCAGTCCGACGGCTTTCCCATGAGCTCAAGGATCAATTCCACGATGCTGCGGTTGTCCCGCTCGTCGTCCGAGCCGACGACATAGGTCTCGCCGAGCCGGCCGCGATCGAGGATGGCGTGGATGGCAGTGCAGTGGTCGTCCACGTGGATCCATTCCCGCACATGCCGCCCGGATCCGTGCAGTCGCGGTCTGCCCCCGACGAGCAGCTCGGTGATGGTGCGGGGAATGAACTTCTCGACGTGCTGGTACGGGCCATAGTTGTTCGAGCAGTGGCTGATCGTGACAGGCAACTGGAACTGGGTCCATGCGGCCCGCACAAAGTGATCCGCCCCGGCCTTGCTGGCGCTGTAGTAGTTCCGGGGGCGGTAGGGCGTATCCGGGGTGAAAGCCTCGGTGTCGTCCAGAGCCAGCTGCCCGTACACCTCATCGGTAGATACGTGGTGCAGGCGGACGCCCGTGCTGCGGACGACCTCCAGCAGTGAGACGGTACCCATGACATTGGTGTGGGCGAACCGGCTCGGAAACAGGTAGGCGTTGTCGTTGTGGCTCTCCGCAGCGAAGTGGACGATCACCTCGATGCCCAGCTCTTCGACGAGAGCGGAGACGAACGCGGTGTCGCACACGTCACCTTGACGGAACGCGATGCTGTCCTTGACGTCGTCCAGGTTGCGCGTGAAATGCGGATCGATCAGCGCGTCGATGACCGCGATCTCGTACTCGGGGCGGTGCTGCAGAGTACTCCGCACGAAGTTCGCGCCGATGAACCCCGCTCCGCCTGTGACCAGCATTCTCACAGCGCACACTGCCGTTCCGGGTCGGTGGCCGGGAGCACGGCCGGGGCAGACATACCGGCACGGGCCACGTGCGCCTCGATCGCATCGGCACCCGCGATGGCGCCGCCGCAGTTGCTGATGACGCGCCGCATGGCGTCGAGGTTCGTGTGCACCTTTCCGTCGGCGACGATGCGCTCGACGGCATCACGTAGCCTCTCCGGCGTCAGGTCGTCAGGATCGAGGCGGTACGCCAGGCCCAACTCCTGCGACTGGGACGCGTTGCCCACCTGTTCGGCCATCTGCGGCAGCGCGACCATCGGTACGCCGTGCGCCAGCGACTCCATCACGGAGTTCATTCCGGCGTGCGAGATGTGTGCGTCGGCCTGGCGCAGCACGGACAGCTGGGGAAATCGCTGCCGCACATCGAAGTTGGCCGGGATATCACCCAAGTCCGACACGGCAGTGCGCTGACCGATGGACATCGCCACCTGCCAGCGGCTGTCACCGAAGGCCTCGAAGCACAGCTTGTAGAAGCTCTCATCGCGGTTGAACAGCGTGCCCATCGAGATGTACAGCACCGGGCGGTCCGTATACTGCGGAGTCCAGTCGTCGTGGGTTTCCCCCGAGGGCAGCATGGGCCCGAGGAAGCGGAACCGGTCGTCGAAGGTGTGCTCGGAGAGCTGGAACTCCCGGGGCATGAAGACAAGGTTCAACGCAGCGACGTGCTTGCCGTTGAGGGCGTCCAGGCTGGCGGTAACCCCGTGGTCGGCGGCGAACGCGGCCCGCTCTTGTTCGATCTGGTCCATGACGGCGGCGATGTCCGCGGGCACGTCGCCGATCAGCTCGGCTGTCATGGAGTAGTTCTCATTGGCCGCAAAGATCGGTATCAGAGAAATTCCGGGGACACCAATCGTGTCTACCAGCATCTGCCCGGTGAACGTCAGCCAGTCGTAGCACACGGCATCCGGCCGGTCCCGCTCGAAATGCTCGTTCAGCATGGGGAAATAGTCCCGAGCGTCCTGTGTGATGCCCCGGGCGATCTCGGCGAAACGTTCAGTGGTGAAGTCGTCCCGGCTGGACGGCATCTCCGGCATCTTTGTGGGCAGGCCGACCCCCTCGGCACCGGCCCGCTCGACAAGCGGCACTAACTCGTGCCCGGTGGCAAAGCTGACCCGATGACCGCGCCGCACGAGCTCCTCGACCAAGGGTAACGTTGGGTTCACGTGTCCGTAGAGTGGCTGAACTACGAAGGCAAAGTGCATCGGCGTCCCGTCCTTGTCTCGTTGTGCGGGCCGTTGACTCGTTGGCTGGCAGCGGGGAAACACTGGAATTATGGTGTGCCTCGGCGCCCGCATTACTGCCCTGATTTCGCCCCTGAAGACCTGTCAGCCGGGCGAAGTTCCGGCGCTCCGCTAAAAGAATGATGGCACGGCTGCCGCCGAACCTACTGAGCAATGCCCTCTGGACAACTGACTCTTCCCCCGTGCCGCCATGCGAAGTGAATGGTGAGCCGCAGAAGCCATCAAAAAATAGAAGCGCGAGCGTCAACCATCTCTTGGATGATCATAGACAGCACGTCTGACTGTCAACCACCTCGGCGCGACGAAAGATTCCGTGTGACTCTGCTCTCACTTGCGGCGGCGCTCATCCGCACCGAGCTGGTCGGGATCAGCCCGCTACGCCGCCCAAGCGCCGGATCGCTGACCGAGCTTCGCCTGCTCTGGCAGGCATTGTGGCGCTCTGTCACCGGACAGGGAACTCCCGGTTAGATCTTGACAACGTGATCAACCTCCCTTGTACTCCCAGTAGAACCAGGGGAGTTGGAACAGGACTCTGTGTGCAGAATGGACAGACTTTGAAGTCCCTTGCTGAATTCGACCTTTGCTCAAAAGGCTGTAGCAAACCCCGGGTTGTGGTACTCGGCGCATCCGGCTTCCTCGGGTCCGCCGTCATCAGTGAACTCGCCCTCCTGCCCATCCAATTGCGCGCCGTGGCGCGCAGTCGGACCCTGGTGCCCGACGGGGCGCAGGCCGACATCGAGGTATGCACAGTCGACCTCGCCGAGCCGGGCGCCGTGACGAAGGCGGTCGACGGCGCGGACGCGATCATTCACCTAGCCGCCGACATAGGTGGTGAGGGGGCGTGGCGTGCGGCCGGGAGCAGTGAGCGGCAAGAGCAGGTGAACGTCGGCCTCATGCACGAGCTCGTCGGTTCGCTCCCCAGCCGCGAGATCCCCCCGGTCGTTGTCTTCGCCAGCACGCTGCAGGCCGAGTCGGCGGCTGGCCAGAACGTATACGTCCAACAGAAAGTCGCTGCCGAGGAGGCGCTGGGCAAGGCCACCGCCGGCGGTGTGGTGCGCGGCGTGGTGCTGCGGCTGTCCACGCTGTACGGCTGCAGTGTGCTGTCCGGGTCGACCGGGCGTGGGGTGATCGCGGCGATGGCGCGGCGCGCTGCTGCCGGTGAGCCCCTCACCATGTGGCACGACGGCTCAGTCAAGCGCGACCTCCTGCACGTGAGCGACGCAGCACGGGCCTTTGTTGCGTCGCTGCGTCACGCAGAGGCACTCAGCGGAGGCCGCTGGGTGGTCGGGACCGGCCGCATGGAGCGCCTCGGCGAGGTGTTCACCACTCTCGCAGGCGCCGTGGCCGAGCAGACCGGGGGCCAGCCGGTGCCAGTCGTCTCGGTGGATCCCCCCGACTACGCCGATGCGGGCGACTTCCACACCGTGGACGCGGATCCCACCGCCTTCCGCGAGGCGACCCGGTGGCGGCCACGCGTCGCTCTGCGTGACGGGTTGGACGCGGTGGCAGCGGCGGCGGCAAAGGACCCGGGCGCGTCAGCCCGACTGTAGGCCGGTGGCTGCGCCTACCTTTGCCGGCAGCCGCACCTGCGCGACCATCCTGTCGTCCTCCAGGGCGGACGGGGCGCCGCCGTGAACGCGGGCCACGAACTCGGTGGTGCCGGACATCCCCGCTCTCCTTGCCCGGGAAGGCGAACTCGGCGGTCGGCGAGTGAAGCGTGCCGATCTCCCCGGCGGCGATCAGCTCCCCGACCGTCCGCTGTGAATGACGCAGGAACATGTCGTTCTCCAGCAGCACAAGGCTGTTCGACCGTGCACAATCGACCAGTTCGGCGACTCTGCTCGGGGACGCAGCAGGGGTTTTCGACGAGCGTGTGCTTGCCGGCAGCCAGGGCGCGGGGCACCCATTGTGGGTCCGAACGCACACCACCTCGACCGTGGTGACGGCCGGGCGCGGCCGCCGCCCATGCCCGGGACCGTCACCACGTCGTTCGCGCTGTCCCGCTACCGGCGAGGCTGACCATCACGCGCGCCCTGAGGGACTGCGGGAGACGGCCGCGCCACCCACCTGACCTGCTACGCCTTCCCTCTGAGCGGCATCCACCAGTGCCGGTTGTCCCGGTACCAACTGACCGTTTCGTCCAGTCCTTCCTCGAATCGGACGCGAGGCGCGTACCCCAGTTCGTTTGCCGCTTTGTCGCAGTTCAGGGAGTACCGCAGGTCGTGTCCCTGGCGGTCGGGAACCTGCTCGACCATGTCCCAGCTCGAGTCCGTTGCTTTCAGTAGTAGTTGGGTCAGCTCTTCGTTGGTGAGCTCCGTGCCACCACCCAGGTGGTAGATCTCGCCGGCCCGTCCGGAACGCAGGGCGAGCTCGATCCCGTGGCAGTGGTCCGAGACGTGCACCCACTCACGGACGTTGTGCCCGGTGCCGTACAGGGGCACCTTCTTGCTGTCGAGCAGGTTGGTGACGAAGAGGGGAATGAGTTTCTCGGGGAACTGGTAGGGACCATAGTTGTTGGAGCAGCGGGTAACCACGACATCCAGGCCATACGTGCGGTGATAGGCGAGGGCCAGGAGGTCGGAGCCCGCCTTGGAGGCGGCGTACGGCGAGTTGGGTTCCACTGGACAGTCCTCGGTCCACGAACCAGTCGAAATCGATCCGTACACCTCGTCCGTCGAGACGTGCACAAAGCGGCCGATTCGGTGTCTGACAGCGGCGTCCAGCAGCAGCTGAGTGCCCATCACATTGGTCATGACGAATGGCTCTGCCCCGGCTATCGACCGGTCGACGTGCGATTCGGCGGCGAAGTGCACGACGGCGTCGTGGCCTGCCATCACCTGGTCGACAAGGCGGGCGTCGCATATGTCGCCGTGGACGAAGGTGTAGCCGGGGTGGTCCACCACCGGGTCGAGGTTGGCCGCCACACCCGCGTAGGTGAGCTTGTCGAGGACGGTGACCTGAATCCCATGCGTACTGGAATCGGTTATCGAGAGGAGAGAGCGGACGAATTCTGAACCAATGAAGCCGGCGCCGCCGGTTACGAGAAGACGCATGATCAAAACCATATCGCGACCGCTGTGAATTGCGATAGCATCGGGGCGGGACTTGTATGAAAGTTGCCAATTCGCAGCGGCAAACAGGGGGATCCGATGCCCAGTCAGAGAGAAGATTCGACCGCTTACCAAGTTGAGCCCGAGACGGCCATGCGAGGCATAGTTCTTGCCGGCGGCACCGGCTCCCGACTCTGGCCGGCGACCCAAGCTGTCTCCAAACAGCTTATGCCGGTCTTCGACAAGCCGATGATCTACTACCCGCTGAGCACCTTAATGATGGCAGGAATCCGCGAGATCCTGCTGATCACCAATCCGCACGAGCAGGGGCAGTTCCAGCAGCTGCTCGGTGACGGCTCGCACCTCGGCCTGCAGCTGTCTTATGCAGTGCAGGAGCGACCCGAGGGAATCGCCCAGGCCTTCCTGATCGGTGCCGACTTCATAGGTGACAGGCCGGTCGCACTCATCCTCGGGGACAATATCTTTCACGGCGGTGGCCTGGGGGCCCGGCTGCGCGAGCAGACTGATCCGAAAGGCGGCCGAATTTTCGCCTATCCGGTGGCCGACCCCAGGTCCTACGGAGTAATCGAGTTCGACGAGGACGGGAAGGTGGTGTCGATTGAGGAGAAGCCGGCCAAGCCGAAGTCTCGGTACGCCACCGCTGGACTGTACTTCTACGACAACCAAGTCCTGGACATTGCGCGAAGTGTGCAACCGAGCGCCCGGGGCGAATTAGAGATCACCGCCGTCAACGAGGCGTACTTGCAGCGGGAACAACTCACCGTGACTGTTCTCGACCGCGGTACCGCCTGGTTGGACACCGGTACGTTCACCACCCTGGTTCAGGCCTCTGAATACGTACGAGTCATAGAAGAGCGGCAAGGCTTCAAAATCGGCTGTGTCGAGGAGATCGCCTGGCGTTGCGGCTACATCGATGAGGAGCAACTGCGCAAGCTGAGCCGTCCCCTGCTCAACAGCGGATACGGGCAATACCTCCTCAGTCTGGTCGACGACGCCTCGGGAGACTGAGCCACACCGGAAGAGCGCCCGGCTCCGGCATGTCACATGCCAGCCGGGCGCCTGCCGGGTCCGTGCGCAAGACTCCTGGTTCCGGAATCTACCGACAGTCGGCGTATTGCGGGAGGAGACCAGCTTCGTGCGCCTCGCGGAAGCTCGGCGCGACGAGGTCCCGCTCGGACAGGATGATGTCGATATCAGTTGGCCAGGGCAGCCGGAGGTCCCCGTCGTGGGGGTCGATGGCCTGTTCCAGCTCCGGCCGGTAGCCGGTGCTGACCAGGTACGACATCACGGTGTCATCCTCGAGGGAGAGGAAGGCGTGTCCGGTGCCCTTGGGGAAGTACACGGCCCGGAAGGACTGTGAATCCAACTCGACCGCGTCCCACCGGCCGAAGGTCGGCGACCCCACTCGCAGGTCCACGATGACGTCGAGCGCACGCCCCCGCATGCAGTAGACGTACTTCTCCTGTCCGGGCGGAGCAGTGGTGAAGTGCAGTCCGCGCAGTACTCCCTTCGCTGACGCGATGTGGTTGGACTGCGCTACCGGAAACGGGTGACCGACCGCGGTGAGGAACGGTTTCTCCTGCAACGGGGAGACAAACATGCCCCGCTTGTCCTGGAGAGGCTGGGGAGCAAACACAAATCCTCCGGTGACCGCCAACTCGCGGAACTGCATGGGTCACCCGTTCCCGTCCGACTCGGGGCGGGCCGCACGGAGGAATCCCCGATGCTCGCCCCACCCATCGGCGATGTCTCGTTCCAGCTGGTTCAGACGCGCCGTGACGGCCTGGTCGAAACCGTCGAGGAAATACTCGTCCCCCGGGCGGGGTTCAATCCGCTTGTTGTCCTGGATGAACGTCTCGACGACCTCACGCAGGCTGGTCCGGGGTGTGACCCGCCCCGCGATGTACCGCTGTGCCCCATCGAGCTCGGGGAAGCCGGCCTCGCGGTACAGGTACACATCACCCAGCAGGTCCACCTGGACGGCGACCTGCGGGTGCGCCGTCGGGCGCATGGTCTGCGGCCGGATGCGGATGAGCTCGGTCTCCGAACCCATGCGCAGGCTCTCCAGTGCGTACCCCAGGTCGATGCGCAGGCCGGGTGCCTGCTGCCGGGCGTAGTCGAAGAACTCATCGAGCGTGCGTCGGAGCTGGTCACGTTCGGGTTCGGAGAGCCGCCCGTCGTCGCGGCCACTGTAGTCCTCGCGAACCGTGACAAAGTCCAGCGGGCGATCGGGGGAAGCCTCGTTGAGCTCGGCGACGAAGTCCACGAGTGCCCGAAGCCGGTCCGCACGCCCCGGCAGCACGATGTAGTTCAGCCCCAGCCTGAGCTGCGAGCCGCGTTCGGCCCGCATCCTCATGACACCCCGCAGGTTTCGCTTGACTCGGTCGAACGCTTTGGGCTTCGTCGTGGTCGCTTGGTACTCGTCGTTGTCCAGGCCGTAGAGTGAGGTGCGAATCGCGCCGAGCGACCAGAGGTCCGGCTGCCTGGCCAGGGTGCTCTCGGTGAGTGCGAAGGAGTTCGTGTACATCGTCATGTCGAAGCCACGACTCGCGCCGTGCGCGACCAGGCCACCGATGCCGGGGTTGGTCAGCGGTTCCAGGCCACCGGAGAAGTAGAGCGCGGTGCGGTTCTCGGTAGGCACCTCGTCGATGACCGACCTGAAGATGCGGTTGCCCTCCTGGATCGAAGAGGGTTCGTACCGGGCGCCGGTGACCCTGACGCAGAAGTGGCAGCGGAACATACACGTCGGCCCCGGGTAGAGACCTACGCTGTAGGGGAAAGCCGTCCGGTGGTAGGTCGCTGCGTCCAACGCGCCTGCGCGGTTCAGTGGGTTGATCGTGTTCGTCCAGTACTTCCCGGACGGCCCGCGCTCAACGGCCGTACGCAGTGCGGGTATTCGCTGGAACACCTCCAGCAGCCTGCCGAACGGCGCGCGGTCCAGGCCGAGCATGGTACGCGCCTGCTCCAGGGGCGTGAACGGGTGGGTGCCATACAGGACCGCGAGAGAGATCAAGTGCTCCGCGTGTTCCCGCGCGGTATCGCTCGGATCGCCGGTCAGTCGGGTGATCTCGGGCGCGAGGAGACGGGCGGTTGCCGCGCGGTCGCTGCCGGGGATCGCCACGTTCTCCACGGCGGTGTCTGCCATGACCGCCGTTGCTGTGGTGCTCATGTGAACAGTGCTCCAAGCATCGTTGACGTTCACGCCGTGACGGAACCCTGCCGGTCCCACAGCGCGTTGACCTGCTCGCCATGGGATGCGCACAGCCGGATGACGCTGCACACCCGGCGAATGTCCTCGAAGGACACCGAGGGGCCGGTGGGCAGGGCCAGTACGCGCCCCGAAAGGCGCTCGGTGTGCGGCAAGCGCAGCGGTGGGTCGGTCCGATACGGCTTCAGCTGGTGACAGGCGGGGGAGAAGTACGGCTGTGCCAGCACCTTCTCGGCACGCAGGATCTCCTGGAGCCGGTCGCGGGACAGCCCAGTGAGCGCCTGGTCAACCTGCATGATGACGTACTGGTAGTTGTTCTCCTCGTTCTCGTCGAACGTGATCAGGCTGATGCCCGGTATGCCGTGCAGTTCCGCGCGGTAGAGCGAGTAGTTCGCGCGGTTGCGTTCTCTGGTTGCGGGGAAAGCGTCGAGCGAGGTCAGGCCCATCGCCGCGGCGGCTTCACTCATCTTGCCGTTGGTGCCGATGCTGCTGATTGTCTTGTCGCGTTCGATGCCGAAGTTGTGCATGACGCGGATCCGGTCTGCGAGCACGCTGTCGTCGGTTACCACGGCGCCGCCCTCGAACGACATCACCGTCTTGGTGGCGTGGAAACTGAACACCTCCGCTGCGCCGAAACCGCCGATCGGCTGGCCGCCGGCGGTACAGCCCAGCGCATGGGCGGCGTCGTAGAACAACTTCACGTCGTGCTCCGCCGCGACCTTCGCCAATGCGTCCACGGGCGCAGCCCGGCCCCACAGGTGAACCCCGATGATGGCGCCGGTCTCCGGTGTGATCAACGAGGCGGCCAGGTCCGGGTCGATGGAGCCGGTTTCGGGGTCGACGTCGCAGAACACCGGCTCCAGGCCGAGCCAGCTCGCGGAGTGCGGAGTGGCGGCGAATGTCAGCGACGGCATGATCACCTGGCCGGTGACGCCACTGGCACGCAGGACGAGCTCAAGTGCGATGGTGGCGTTGCAGGTAGCTATGCAGTGCTTCACGCCGGCGAGGTCGGCGATTCGGTCCTCCAACTCCCGGGCCAGCGGGCCGCCGTTGGTGAGCCAGTTGTTGTCCAGCGCCCAGTCCAGGCGCGCGAAGAACCTCGCCCGGTCGCCGACCGTCGGCTTGCCCACGTAGAGAGGGTGCAAGAAAGCCGACGGGCCACCGAAGAGCGCAAGGTCGGTGATGCTCCGCTTCACGAGCGAACCTCCGCCACCAAGGACGTCGCCTTGTCCCCGCCGCCGCGTGGATCGCCGCCCCACCGCCACTGCGAGATCGGCCGTTCCACGAACGTGTACAGCAGCCAGGCCGCGAGCACACAGATTCCGAAGAACACCACGGCGATACCGATCGCCCCGGGAAGCCCCGGTTGCAGCTTGCTGGTGACCTTGGTGAAGCCGTGCTGCAGGATCAGGTAGTGCACCAGGTAGAACGCGAACGAGATCTGGCCGAGCCAGACCAGTACCCGGTTGCGCAGGAAGGAGGGACGCAGCGACAGGTCCGTTGCGGCGGCGGTGGCCACCATCACGGCCATCGGGACGATCGTCATGGCGACCATGGTGAACAGCAGCGGCTTTCCGCTGCGCTCCGTGACCATGCCGGCTGCGGCATAGCCGGCGACGCAGAAGGCCGTCGCGGCCCACAGCCTGATGCCTGGCCACATCTTCTCGTGCACCATGCGTGCCAGCACCATGCCGAGCATGAACTCAAGCATCCGCACCGGCGGTGCGGCGTAGACGAAGTAGAACTGGAGCAGGTTGTAGTTCACGCCGGGCAGCGGGGCCCCGGGTATCACGCCGGACACGAACGGGACGCAGAAGACCACCGCGACCAGCACGCCCGCCGTCAGCCACAGCCCGCGCCGGGACAGGCGGCCGACCACCCAGGCCAGCAGCGGGAAGCACAAGTACAGGAAGACTTCGCAGGACAGCGACCAGGAGATGGGGTTGACGCCCTGGCTGAGCACCGCCGACAGGTCGGTAGCCGGGTACCAGTCATGCACCAGCAGCAGGCTGGGAGCCGCGATGCTAGCGGACACCTGTTGACCGGAGATGACCAGCAGCGCCAGACCGACGCACCAGGTGACCAGATGGTTCGGGTAGACGCGGAACGCGCGGCGCCGCCAGAAGGCCAAGAGCGTGTCGTTCTTGCGCGGATTGCTCATCAGGACAAAGCCGCTGAGTAGAAAGAAGAAGGAGACCGCCGCCTGGCCGATGGGTAGCAGGAACATGGCGAGCGAGCGGGAAGTCTCGCCCGGGGCGATATAGAACTGGGCGATTGAGTGGCAGGTGAAAACCACTGCCGCCGCGAAGGCGCGCATCCCGGTCAGTGAAGGCATTCCAACAATGCGTGGAATGGATGCGTCGGATGTGGAGGCGGAAGTCTTTTCCGCGCCGGACTCTCCGTCAGCCCGCGCGGCATCGGACTGTTTTTTCTCCAGAAAGCGGCTGTGACCGGCTCGCGAACCTAAACCTAACGACTTACGCGGCCGTTGGCTCTCGTTATGATCGATCTGGACGTCGCGCTGCAACGTATATTCACCCCCGATTAACGTCAAGACCGTGCGTCTCGCGTCTGACCCAGCCTGTCGGCTGTCAACTGTCAACGTCGCTCGTAACCGAACAAGGCCGGGAGGCTTGGACCGTAGCACAGCGATGCAAGCGACCGAAACGAAATTCCCAGTGACCTGGGCGACTTGGGAAATCCCGCCGGCCGCCGCTTCGCCTCGGATTTGCCCCATTGTGCCAGGGTGTGCTCGTGTACTGCCATAGTGGCTTTCCGGTGCGTTCAGTGGTCAGCGCCCAGGGTAGGGGCATGAGCCATCCCCCGAGATGGCGGGGATGCGTGGGGTCTCTCCGGGTAGATTTCTACCCGCTTGGTGATCTTGACCCGGGTTCACCGATGTGGTTACCGTAGCGCAGGAGCATGCATGGACTATCCAGTGTGTCTCCTTCACGTCGACGAAGCGCTCGGGTGACCGAGACGGGGGAAAGTTGGAGACGCGGGATGTCGGTGTTGCCTGGGCAATGGAGCGCTGTCGCCCGACGTAAAGCGTCGGCGAGATGGCCATCCTCAACCTCGCCGGTACCGGTTTTGCCGGCTCATCCGGATCCACGGTTCCCTTAACCGTTGACGACTGTTTCCCGGCCGCTGTGCCTTCGTCTCCCGAATCATCCCCGCATTCGCGGTGACTCATCTGGGAAGTTTCGGATCGCTACGTGGTCATTTGGTGAATTTCCTGTATCTGCTGTGGGGATCAGTGCGCAGTGTTGCCGATCCCGCCATGACCGGCTGGCGCAGAGGAACAGATTCGTAGACTCCCAAGTCGACGAGATTTCGCGTCCTCGACCATAAGAGTGACAAGAGCTGGGGGAAATCTAGTGACTGACAATGACAAGGTCGCCGAATACCTCCGTCGCGCGACACTGGACCTCCGTGCCGCGCGACGACGCATCCGTGAACTGGAATCCGATCCGGTCGCGATCGTCAGCATGAGTTGCCGGTTACCTGGGGGGATCGACACGCCGCAGCGCCTATGGGACCTGCTGGAAGCGGGCGGGGAGACCTTGTCGGACTTCCCCGCCGACCGCGGCTGGGATCTGTCGAATCTGTTCCATCCGGACCCCGACCACCCCGGCACCAGCTACGTCCGGCGCGCCGGCTTCCTCGCCGATGCAGGCGAGTTCGACGCCGACTTCTTCGGTATCTCGCCGCGTGAGGCCGCCGCGATGGATCCGCAACAGCGGCTGCTGCTGGAATCCTGCTGGGAGCTGGTGGAGAGCGCCGGCATGGACCCTCACGCCCTGCGCGGCAGTTCGACCGGCGTCTTCCTCGGCGTGGCCCGGCACGGCTACGGTGCGGACTCGGACGCCGACGGGTACTCGGTCACCGGCACGGCGCCGTCCGTGGCATCCGGCCGCCTCTCCTACTCCATGGGCTTCGAGGGCCCGGCCCTCACACTGGACACCGCGTGTTCCTCGTCGCTGGTCGCCCTCCACCTGGCCATTGAATCGCTGCGACGGGGCGAGTGCGAGCGGGCCGTGGTCGGCGGGGCGGCAGTGATGGCCCGGCCCGACGTGTTCGTGGACTTCAGCCGGCAGCGGGCGATTGCCGCCGACGGACGGTCCAAGGCATTCGGCGCGCACGCCGACGGGTTCGGCTTTTCCGAGGGCGTCGCGCTGGTCATGCTCGAGCGCCTCTCCGACGCGGAGCGCAACGGTCGTCACATTCTCGCGCTGGTCCGCGGCTCGGCGATCAACCAGGACGGCGCCAGTAACGGCCTGTCCGCACCGAGCCGGACGGCTCAGCGCAAGGTCATCCGCTCTGCGCTCGCCAGCTGCGGCATCAACCGGGCAGAAGTCGACGCGGTGGAGACGCACGGCACCGGTACCACGTTGGGCGACCCGATCGAGGCGAACGCGTTGCTGGACGCCTACGGCCACGACCGGGACGTTGACCGTCCCCTGTGGATCGGCTCGATAAAGTCCAACATCGGCCACACCCAGGCGGCGGCCGGCGTGGTCGGGGTCCTCAAGATGGTTCTCGCGCTACGCCACGAGACGCTGCCAAAGACGCTGCACGCCGATGAGCCCACCCCACACGTCGACTGGTCCTCGGGAGCGGTGCGCCTGCTCACCGCAGCGCACCCGTGGCCGCGGACCGAACGGCCCCGCCGGGCGGGCGTTTCGGCGTTCGGCATCAGCGGCACCAACGCCCACGTGCTGGTGGAGGAGGCGCCCGCCCCCCAGCCGGAGGAGCCTGGACAGCGGCCGGATGGCCCGGTGCCGCTCATACTCTCCGCACGCGGCACCGCCGCGCTGCGCGCACAGGCGCAGCAGATTGCGGCGGTGGCCGAAGACCGCGGCACCGACCTGGCCGACCTCGGCCACACCCTGGCCACCGCGCGGGCCCGGCACGAATACCGGGCGGCTGTCATCGCGGCCGACCGGGAAAGTGCCGTACGCGGTCTGCGCGAGGTGGCGGCCGGCCGAGCCGAGATCGTGGGCACGGCCGAGACGGGCCCCCGCAAGGTCTGCTTCCTCTTCCCCGGCCAAGGCTCGCAGTGGGCCGGCATGGCGGCCGGACTGCTGGACACCGCGCCGGTGTTTGCCGAGGAGATTCGTTCCTGCGACGAGGCGCTCGCCGAATTCCAGGACTGGTCGGTGGAGTCCGTGCTGCGCCAGGAACCCGGGGCACCAGCCCTCGACCGGGTGGACGTGGTGCAGCCCGCGCTGTTCGCGGTGATGGTCTCGCTGGCCGCGCTGTGGCGGTCCTACGGCGTGGAACCGGATGCCGTGGCGGGCCATTCGCAAGGTGAGATCGCGGCGGCGTATGTGGCCGGTGCGCTGCCCTTGGCCGACGCGGCCCGGCTGGTGGCGCTGCGCAGCCGCAGCTTGCGCGCGCTGTCCGGCCAAGGCGGCATGCTCGCGGTCAGCCTGGACGAGGACGGTGTCCGGGCCCGTCTGTCGGCATGGGGCGACCGGCTCGCGGTGGCCGCGGCCAACGGCCCCCGGTCGGTGGTCGTTTCCGGTGACCCCGAGGCCCTGCGGGAACTGGCAGCGGAGTGCACCGAGGCAGGCGTACGGGCTCGGATGATCGATGTGGACTACGCCTCCCACTCACCGCAGATGGACCAGGTCCGCGCCGAACTCGACGCTTCACTCAACGGCCTGGCGCCCCGTCAGACGACGGTAACGTTCCACTCGACGGTCACCTGCCAGGTGATGCGCGGAGCCGATCTAGATGCCGGGTACTGGTTCCGCAACCTGCGCGAGACGGTTCGCTTCGCAGACGTGGTACGCACCCTGGCCGATCAGGGCTATGACGCGTTCATCGAGATCAGCCCGCATCCGGTACTGGCAGGCGGAGTGACCGATGTGCTCGACGCGGCGGAGCACGACACCGCGATGGTGGTCGGTTCGCTGCAACGCGACACCGACGACCGCACGGCGTTCCTCACCTCACTCGCCACCGCTCACGTCGACGGGGCGGACGTACGGTGGCAGCCCGCGTTCGCCGCGGCCAAGACCCTCGACCTGCCGACGTACCCGTTCCAGCGCAAGCACTACTGGGAGACCCCGGCCCCGCGCGCCCTGCCCCAGGCCGATGGTCTGACCTACCGCGCGAGCTGGACCCCGCTCGGTGACCGCGGTCCCGCGGCACTCGACGGCACCTGGCTCGTAGTGACTGCCCAAGCGGCGACCCCGCAGTGGGCCGACGAGCTGGTCCGGGCGATCGCCGAGCACGGAGGCGTGCCCGTGGTGTGCACTGTGGACCACGCCACGGACCCGGCCGTGCTGACGTCGGCCGTGGCGGCGGCCATCGACGGCGTCACCGACCTGCGCGGTGTGCTGTCGCTGCTGGCGGCGGACGAATCGGGACTGCCGGGGCGGCCTGGCGCCCCCGCAGGCTCGGTGGCCACCACCGCGCTGACGCGAGCGGTGCGGGACGCGCAACTCGCCGCACCCATGTGGTGCCTCACCCAAGGCGCCGTCCGTACCCCCGGCGACGACCGGCTCGCCCGGCCGGCGCAGGCCGCCGTACACGGCCTCGGCCGGGTAGCCGCACTGGAACTCGCCGAGCGATGGGGCGGCACGGTAGACCTGCCCGAAGCGGTGGACGACCGCGCGCTCACCTGCATGCTGCAGGTACTCGCCGCGGACTGGCCGCGCCGGGAGAGCGAAGTCGCGGTGCGCGCCAACGGCTTGTACGGCCGACGACTGGTGCGGGCGAACGTTGCAGCGGGCGACTGGACACCACACGGCACAGTGCTCGTCACCGGCGCCGCCACGCCGATCGGCGCTCGGCTCACCCGCTGGCTCGCCGCCAACGGCGCGGCACACCTGGTGCTCGTCGGCGAACGTCCCGATGACGAGGCGCACGCACCGCTGACCGACGTCAAGACGACGGTCGTCACCGACCCGGCCGACCTCGGCAACGTGCTCGAAACCCTGCCGCACCCGGTGACCGCACTGGTCCACGCGGAGACGCAGACCGCGTTCGGTGCGCTCACCGAACTCGACCTGGACGACTTCGCCGACATCCTGGCGGCCAAGACGGAGCTCCTGTTCGCCATTGACGCCGCTCTCAGCGGGCGGCAGCTGGAACGTGAGATCTACTGCTCTTCCGTGGCCGGCGTCTGGGGCGCAACGAGCATGGCGGCCTACGCCGCCGGCAGTGCCTACCTCGACGCGCTGGCCGAGCACCGCAGCCTGACCGGGAGGCCGTGCACGGCGGTGGCGTGGAGCCCCTGGGCGGACACCGGCGCTGCAGTCGACCAGGCGCGGCTGCGCGAGCGTGGCCTGCGTGCCCTCTCGCCGGAGCGTGCGCTGGAGGTCTGGAAACGCATTCTCGGCGCGGGCAGCGGCACCGTAGCGGTGTCCGATGTGGACTGGCCGGTGTTCACCGAGGGGTACGGCGCCACCCGGCCCACGGCCCTGTTCGACGAGCTGGCCGAGCACCGGGTGCCGGCCACCGAGGACACCGGCCAGGCGGGCCGGGACGACGAGACGGTACCTACCCCACGCGCCCTGCTCGCCGGGTTGCCCGCCGCGGAACGCCTTGAGCAGCTGATCGAGCTGGTTGCCGAGGCCGTCGCGAGGGTGCTGGGCCACGGCTCGGCGGCCGAGGTCAACGTGCGGCGGGCGTTCAGCGAACTCGGCTTCGACTCGCTCGCATCGGTGCGCCTGCGCAAGGAGCTCGTCGCGGCCACCGGCCTGCGGCTGCCTGCCTCGCTGGTGTTCGACCACCCCACCGTCACCGCACTGGCTCGCCACCTGGACACCCGGCTGGCCGGAGACCGGTCGGCGCAGCCCGCCGAGCAGGTTGCCCGGGTCTGGGACCATGCCCAGGACGAGCCCATCGCGATCGTCGGCACGGCCTGCCGGCTGCCCGGCGGAATAGGCTCGCCCCAGGACCTGTGGCGCGTCATGGCTGGTGGTGAGGACCGCACCTCCGAGTTCCCCACCGACCGCGGCTGGGACCTGGGGCAGCTCTACCAACCAGAACCCGGCCACGCCGGCACCAGCTACGTCAACCGCGGCGGTTTCCTCGCCGACGTGGCCGGTTTTGACCCCGCCTTCTTCGGCATCACCCCGCGCGAGGCCCTCGCGATGGACCCGCAACAGCGGCTGCTCTTGGAGACCACCTGGGAGGCGCTGGAGCGCGCCGGATCCGACCCCACCGGGTTGCGGGGCAGCCTTACCGGTGTCTTCGTCGGCTCCAACGGCCAGTCATACATGCCGCTGCTGGAGAGCGAAGCCGAGCGGGTCGACGGCTACCAGGGTCTGGGCAACTCGGCGAGCGTGCTGTCCGGGCGCCTTGCGTACCACTTCGGCTGGGAAGGCCCGGCGATCACGGTGGACACGGCGTGCTCGTCCTCGCTGGTCGCTGTCCACCTGGCGATACAGGCACTGCGGCGCGGTGAATGCACCCTCGCGGTGGCGGCTGGAGCTACCGTGATGGCCGACCCCTACACGTTCGTCGACTTCAGCACGCAGCGCGGGCTGGCCCTGGACGGTCGGTGCAAGGCGTTCTCCGCGCAGGCGGACGGCTTCTCACTCGCCGAAGGCGCGGGAGTGCTCGTGCTCCAGCCGCTGTCGCAGGCGCGCCGGGAGGGGCGCCAGGTGCTGGCGGTGCTGCGGGGCAGCGCGGTCAATCAGGACGGCGCCTCAAACGGACTGGCTGCACCGAGCGGTCCTGCCCAGGAGCGGGTGATCCGCGCCGCCCTCGCCGACGCCGGACTGTCCGCGCACGAGATCGACGCGGTTGAGGCCCACGGCACCGGCACCGAGCTGGGTGACCCCATCGAGGCGGGCGCGCTGATCGCCGCCTACGGTGCGGACCGCGACCGTCCCCTGTGGATCGGCTCGGTGAAGTCCAACATCGGCCACACCCAGGCCGCCGCGGGGATCGCCGGCGTGTTGAAGACCGTGGCAGCGCTACGGCACGAGCTGCTGCCGCGCACCCTGCACGCGGAGCAACTATCCCCGCACATCGACTGGCCGTCCGGTGCGGTGCGGGTGCTCCAAGAGGACGTCCCATGGCCGCGCGGCAACCGGCCGCGCCGCGCCGGGGTGTCATCGTTCGGGGTGAGCGGCACTAACGCGCACCTGATCGTCGAGGAGGCGCCGGCCGAGCCGGCACCAGGCACCACGCCGGAACCGGCCACCGGGGACAGCCCGGTGCCGCTGCTGCTGTCCGCGCGCAGCGGGCAAGCCCTCACCGCGCAGGCAGCCGCGCTGGCTGCGTGGCTGCGCGACGAGCCGGAGCTGGACCTGGCCGACACCGCCCACACACTCGCCCGCGGCCGGGCCCAGATGGATGTCCGGGCCGCCGTCGTGGGCGAGGACCGCGCGGAGATCATCGCCGGCCTGGAAGCGCTCGCCGGAGGCGGGGCCACCCCACAGGTGGTACCACCGCAAACCATCTCGGCCGGCCGGCCGGTACTGGTCTTCCCGGGCCAGGGCGCGCAGTGGCTCGGCATGGCACGGGACCTGCTCACCCGCTCCGAGGTCTTCGCCGCGGCGATGGCCGACTGCGCGGCCGCACTGGCCCCGCACGTCGACTGGGACTTGCTGGACGTCGTGCGCAGTAGCGGCGACACCGACACCGACACCGACCCGTACGAGCGGGTGGATGTTGTCCAGCCGGTGCTGTTCGCCATCATGGTGTCGCTCGCTGAGCTGTGGCGCGCACACGGCGTGCGGCCCGCGGCCGTGGTCGGGCACTCCCAGGGCGAGATCGCCGCCGCCTACGTGGCCGGCGCACTGTCCCTGGACACCGCAGCCAAAATCGTGGCCGTACGCAGCCGAGTGCTGCGCGTCCTCGACGGCCGGGGCGGCATGGCGTCGGTCTCCGCGTCGGGCGACGAACTGGCGACCGCGCTCGCACCGTGGTCCGGCCGGCTGACCGTAGCCGCCGCCAACGGGCCGCGTACCCAGGTGGTCGCCGGGGAGACCGATGCGCTTGAGGAGTTCCTCGCGTACGCCACGAGCCACGGCATGCGGCCCCGGCGCATCGCCGTGCGCTACGCGTCCCACTCACCCGAGGTTGAACTGGTCGAGCAGCAGCTCCTGCAGGAGCTGGGCGAGACCACGGCAGCCCGCTCGTCGGTGCCGTTCTATTCGACGGTGACCGGCGACGCATTCGACACCACCGGGATGGACACCAGGTACTGGTACCGGAACCTGCGCCAGACCGTGTGCTTCGAGGCAACGGTGCGCCGCCTCCTGGAGCGTGGCAACCACACCTTCATCGAAGTGAGCCCGCATTCGGTGCTGTTGACAGGCATCGAGGAGATCGCCGAGGACGCCAACCGGGACGTGGAGTGCGTGGCCACGCTGCGCAGGGGTACCGACGGGCCCGGCGAGTTCCTGCGCAACCTGGTGCGGGCGCACGTCTGCGGAGTCGACGTCGATGTGCGGCCCGCCGTGCCGGCCGGCGGACTCGTCGAGCTGCCCACCTACCCGTTCGAGCACCAGCGTTTCTGGCCGCGTCCCCGCAAGCGGGGTGGCGACCCGACTGCCTGGGGGATACGCCCCACGGAGCATCCGCTCCTGTCCGGCGCGATCGATCTGCCTGGCGACGGTGGGTACGTGCTCACCGGTGAGCTGTCGCTGGACGAGCAGCCGTGGCTGGCCGACCACGTGGTCAACGGCCTGGCGCTGCTGCCCGGCAGCGCGCTGGTCGACCTTGCGCTGACCGCGGGGGCCCAGACATGCCTGTCCACCCTGGAAGAGCTGGTGCTGGAGGCACCGCTCGTGCTCGGTGAGGCTCGCTCCCTGCTGCGCGTATCGGTAGGCGCGGCCGACGGGGAAGGCCGCCGTTCGGTGGCCGTACACACCGGGACCGGCGAGAGAGACGAATGGTTTCGGCACGCCACAGGCGTCCTCGTCGAAGGCCGGCCGGACACCGATCCGGTGGCCCAGCAGTGGCCGCCGGCCGGCGCCGAGCAGATCGACCTGGACGACCACTACGAGCACCTCGCCGAGCGTGGCTACGCCTACGGTCCAGCGTTCCGGGCCCTGCACGCGGCCTGGCGGCGGGACGGGGAGATCTACGCCGAGGTCACCGTGCCCGGTGCCCAGGACGCCAACGACGCGGCCGACCGACACACGATCCATCCGGTGCTGCTCGACGCCGCCGCACAGACGCTCAGTCTGGGCGCCCTCGGGGAACGGGACACCGCACAGCTCCCGTTCTCCTGGAACAACGTGTCCCTGTACGCGACCGGGGCGGTAACCGTCCGGGTGGTCGCGACCCCGGCCGGCCCCGACGCGATGAGTCTGCGGCTCGTCGATCCGTCCGGGGCACCGGTCGCTTCCGTGGAATCCCTCGTGGTCCGGGAGCTCGACGGGGACTGGCAGGCCCCATCCCACGAAGAGCCGGAGCTGTACCGCCTGGCATGGATGCCGCTGGCGGCTGCGCATCCGACGGTGCCCGCTGCCGTGGTGGCGCTCCAGGACGGCGACCCGGACTGGGACGCCCTGACCGCTTCCGGCATCCCCGACGTCGTCGCCGTCCCGGTGGGCGTGGACACACCGGCCGAGGACGATGCGCCGCTCGGCGTGACCGCCCGTCAGCTGGTGTCCAGCGTGTCACGGCTGGTTCGCCGTTGGCTGGACGACCCGCGCTTCGCCCACTCCACCCTGGTCCTGGTCACCCACAACGCGGTGAGCACCGCTCGCACCGAGCCGGTGCGCAACGCCGCAGGTGCAGCCGTGTGGGGCGTAGTCCGGTCTGCGCAGGCTGAGTCCCCGGGACGCTTCGTCCTGATGGACACCGACGCGGCCACCGAGCCACTCGCCCTCCTTCCCGCGGTGCTCGACCATCCGCAGGTGGCGCTCCGCGCAGGCACAGCCCTGGTGCCGCGTCTGCTCTCCGGGCGGCCGGCCGATGTCCTGCTGCCCCCGAGCAGTGGCGCATACCGGCTCGTGGCCGGCGGCACCACGATCGACGCGGTCCGGTTCGCGCCCGCCCCCGACGCCGAGCGTCCGCTGGCGCCGGGCGAAGTGCGGATCGCTCTCCGGGCGGCCGGCGTCAACTTCCGGGACGTCCTGCTCGCGCTCGGCGTGTACCCCGAGGCCGCCCACATGGGCACGGAAGGCGCCGGTGTCGTCGTCGAGACCGGGTCCGAGGTGACCGGACTGGCGGCCGGCGACGAGGTCATGGGGCTGCTCGAGGGCGGCTTCGGCCCCCTGGCGGTCGCGGACCACCGGCTGCTAGCCCGCATACCGCGCGGCTGGCGCGCCACCGAGGCAGCGACCGTGCCGATCGCCTACGCCACCGCGCACTATGCCCTGCACGACCTCGCCGGCGTGCGCGCTGGACAGTCGGTGCTGATCCACGCCGCCGCGGGCGGCGTGGGCATGGCTGCCATACGCCTGGCGCGGGCGGCCGGTGCAGAGGTGTTCGCCACCGCCAGCCCTGGCAAGCATGAGACGCTGCGCGGACTCGGGCTGGACGACGACCACATCGCCTCGTCCCGGGAACCCGGCTTCGGGGCGAAGTTCCGCGCGGCCACCGGCGGACGCGGCGTGGACGTCGTACTGAACTCGCTGACCGGCGAGTTGCTCGACGAGTCGGCGGACCTGCTCACTTCCGGCGGCGTGTTCGTCGAGCTGGGCAAGACAGACCTGCGCAGGCCCGAGCAGTTCGACGGCCGGTACCGGCCGTTCGACCTGGCCGAGGCGGGCCCGGACAGGCTCGGCGAGATCCTCGCCGCAGCCGCCGCGACCGCCGAGCCGCTACCGGTCACCGCATGGCGGCTGGAGCACGCACCCGCGGCTCTGGCACACATGAGCCGCGCCCAGCACATCGGAAAGCTGGTGCTCACCCTGCCCGTCCCGCCGGACCCGGACGGCACAGTACTGGTCACCGGCGGTACCGGCACGCTCGGCCGGCTGCTGGCCCGGCACCTGGTGACCGGCCACGGTGTGCGTAACCTGCTGCTGGTCAGCAGGCAGGGCGCAGCGGCACCGGGGACGCGGGAACTGACGGCTGAACTGTCGGGCCTCGGAGCCAAGGTAACGATCGCCACATGCGACGTCGCCGACAGGGAGGCGCTGGCGGCGCTGCTGGCCGGCATCCCGGAAGACCGTCCGCTGACCGGTGTGGTGCACGCCGCCGGGGTGCTCGGCGACGGGCTGGTCACCTCAATCGATGCGGACTTGGTGGACCGGGTGTTCGCGCCCAAGGTGGATGCGGCCTGGCACCTGCACGAGCTGACTGCCGACAAGCAGCTGAGCTTCTTCGCACTGTTCTCCTCCGGCGCGTCCGTGCTGGCCGGCCCCGGTCAGGGGACCTACGCAGCCGCGAACGCTGTGCTGGACGCGTTGGCCGGCCACCGGTACGCGCAGGGCCTGTCGGCGACGGCCCTCGGCTGGGGGCTGTGGGCCGAGGCCAGCGGCATGACCGGAGCGCTGAGCGAGCGGGACCGCGAGCGCATGGCACGGCAGGGCATGGCGCCGCTGCCGACCGAGCGGGCGCTGGCCCTGTTCGACCTCGCCCTGCTGCGCGGCGAGCCGGTGGTCTTCCCGCTCGCGCTGGAGCAGTCTGCGGTGCGGGCGTCGCCTGACGCGCCCGAGGTGCTACGCGGCCGGGTGCGCGCGGCACTGCGCCGGGCCGACCGTGGCGAGGCGCCCGGGCGGAGCCTGGCCGACCGCCTGGCCGGGATGTCCGCCGAGGAACAGACGGCCACCCTGTCGGCGCTGGTGTGCACGCATGCGGCCGCGGTCGCCGGACACGACGGCGCTGACGCGGTGCCCACCACGCGCTCCTTCCGCGATCTCGGCTTCGACTCGCTCGCCGCGGTGGAACTGCGCAACCGGCTGGGCCGGGCGGCCGGGCTGCGCCTGCCCAGCACGCTGGTCTTCGACTACCCCACACCACAGGCGGTGGCCGAGTATCTGCGCGGCAAACTCGTCGCCCCGCCGCAGCAGGCCATCGTCGACCGGCTGGAAGGCCTGGAGGTGGCGCTGGCCGACCTGGCAGCCGGTGGGTCGAGCGAGGCCTTCGAGCGAGACGGCGAGGACATCGCGAAGCGGATGGAAAAGCTGTTGGGCTGGTGGAACAGCCTGCGCGGCAAGCAGGACATCGGCCCGGTCGACGAGGTCAGCGATGAAGAACTGTTCGGTCTGCTCGACCGGCGGCTCGGCGAGACAGAGGGGGCTCGATGAGCGCGGAGAAGGACACTACCGAGGACAAGCTGCGCCGGTACCTCCGGCGCACGGTCGCCGAACTGGACACCGCGACCGCCCGGTTACGCGAGTCGGAGGAACGGGCCGGCGAGTCCATCGCGATCGTCGGCATGGCGTGCCGGTTCCCCGGCGGGGTCGATTCGCCCGACAGCCTGTGGGAACTGCTCGCCGCCGGCGGTGATGCGATCACGCAGACGCCCACCGACCGTGGCTGGGACCCGAGCGTGGCCGGCGGTCGGCGCGGTGGGTTCCTCCACGGCGCGGCGGGCTTCGACGCGGACTTCTTCGGTATCTCGCCGCGCGAGGCGCTGGGCATGGACCCGCAGCAGCGCATCTTGCTGGAGATCTCCTGGGAGGCGCTGGAGCGCGCCGGCTACGCCCCCACGTCACTGAGCGGCAGTGCAACCGGGGTGTTCGCCGGGGTCGGCGCGGTGGACTACGGTCCCCCTCCGCAGCAGGCACCGGACGAGGTGGTCGGTTACCTGGGCACCGGCACGGCTTCCAGCGTGGCGTCCGGACGAGTGGCTTATGCGCTCGGCCTGGAGGGCGTCGCCCTCACCGTGGACACCGCCTGTTCGTCGTCGCTGACCGCCGTCCACCTGGCAATGGCGTCATTGCGCCGCGGCGAGTGCGAGCTGGCCCTGGCCGGTGGGGTGAGCGTGATGAGCAGCCCCGGCGCGTTCGCCGTGTTCCGCAGCCAGGGCGGACTCGCCGCCGACGGCCGGTGCAAACCGTTCGCCCGCGCCGCCGACGGGTTCGGGCTGGCCGAGGGCGCCGGCATGCTCGTACTGCAGCGCCTGTCCGACGCACAGCGGGACAGCCGGCGGGTGCTGGCCGTCCTGCGCGGCAGCGCGGTCAACTCCGACGGCGCCAGCAACGGCCTCACCGCACCGAACGGCCCCTCCCAGCGGCGGGTAATCCAAGCGGCCCTGGACAATGCGAGGTTGCGCGCCCACGAGGTGGACTTCGTGGAGGCGCACGGCACCGGGACCGTCCTCGGCGACCCCATCGAGGCGCACGCGCTGCTGGAAACCTACGGTGCGGATCGTGAACGTCCCCTGTGGCTCGGCTCGGTAAAGTCGAACATCGGGCACACCCAGGCGGCGGCGGGCGTCGCCGGCATCATCAAGGCAGTGCTCGCACTGCGGCACGGTGAGATACCCCGCACCCTGCACCTGGACGAGCCCTCTCCACACATCGACTGGGACACCGGCAACATTGCGCTGCTCGCTGAAGCACAGCCGTGGCCCCGGGGCGAGCAGCCCCGCCGGGCCGGCGTCTCCTCGTTCGGCATCAGCGGCACCAACGCACACGTGATCGTGGAGGAGAGCGCCGAACCGCCGGCGGCCGGCACAGACCTGGCCGGCGGCTCCCCGACGGCCGATGCGGGCCGGGCCGACGAGGCGGGCCCGCTGGTGCTGTCCGCCAGGACTGAGGAAGGCCTGCGCGCGCAGGCCCGGCGACTGGCCGACCACCTGGCCGCCAACCCGGGCGTTCCACTGACCGACGTCGGCTACACCCTGGCCACCTGCCGCACCCCGTTCGAGCACCGGGCCGTGGTGGCCGGCCACCGTGCGGCGGTGCTCGACGACCTGCGCGCAGTAGCACAGGGCCTTGCCACGGACAGCGCACCGACCGGCATCGCCGGCGCCGGCCGGCGAGTGGCAATGATCTTCCCAGGCCAGGGCTCGCAGTGGGACGGCATGGCCAGGGAACTGCTGGCCACCTCCCCGGAGTTCGCCGAGCAGATAGCCCGGTGCGAGCAGGCTCTGACGCCGTACGTGGACTGGTCGTTGACCGACGTGCTGGCCAAGGGCGTTGCGCTGGACCGGGTGGACGTGGTGCAGCCCGTGCTGTTCGCGGTGATGGTCTCGCTGGCCGCGCTGTGGCGCGCGCACGGCGTCGAACCGGTCGCGGTAGCCGGGCACTCGCAGGGCGAGATCGCCGCGGCACATGTGGCCGGCGCGCTCTCCCTGGACGATGCGGCGCGCCTGGTGGCGGTGCGCGCCGCCGCGCTGCGCCGACTCGCCGGCCGTGGCGGGATGATGTCCGTGGCCCTCTCCGCCGACCAAGCGCAGGCCCGCATCGAGCGGTTCGGCCCGGCGCTGTCCGTCGCCGCGGTGAATGGCCCCCGCGGGGTCGTGGTCGCGGGCGAGCCGGAGGCACTTGAGGCGCTGCGGGCCGAGTGCGAGGAGGCCGGCATCCGCGCCCGGGTCATCCCGGTCGACTACGCGTCGCACTCGCCGCAGGTCGAGACGCTGCGCGACACCCTGCTCGCGGAGCTCTCCAGCGTCACCCCGCAGGCGCCCCGTATCCCCTTCTACTCCGCCACGACGGGGGAACGCGTCGACGACGCAGTGCTGGACGCCCAGTACTGGTACACCAACCTCCGTGAGCAGGTGCGCTTCGAGCGGGCCACCCGGCTGCTGGCCGAAGCCGGTTGTGACACCTTCATCGAGGTGAGCCCGCAGCCGGTGCTGACCATGAGCATCGAGTCCACGCTCGACTCGGCAGGGACGGACGCTCGCGTACTGGGCACGCTGCGCCGCGATGCCGGCGACCTCCGCCGTTTCCACACCAGCCTGGGTGAGGCGTTCTCGCACGGGGTGGACGTCGACTGGGCGGCTGTGTTCCCGTCCGGGACCGCGGTCGAACTGCCGGTGTACCCCTTCCAGCACCAGTCGTTCTGGCTGCCTGCCGGTTCCGGCGGCGCCCGCCCCACCCCCTCACGAGACTGGCGTTACCGGGTTGTGTGGCAGGAACGCGACTGGGGGCAGGCCCCGCTGACCGGTCGTCTGCTTCTCGTGGACGGCCCCGGTGTGTCATGCGCCTGGGCCGAGGAGATCACCCGGGAGGCCGAGCGGCAAGGCGCCGTCGTTGTGCCTGTGCGGTGCGAGACGCCCACCCACGACGCCATCGTGGCCGCGTTGCGCACCGCCGGCCTTGCCACGGACCCGAGGGATGCGCCGACCGCGGTGGTGTCGTTGCTCGGCCTGGGCGACACCGAGGACCCCAGCTCGGCGGCTCTGGCGGCGCTGGAGCTGGCGAACGCCCTGGGCACGGCCGGCGTGGACGCCCCCTTGTGGATCGTCACCCGCCGCGCGGTGGCGGTGACGCCCGACGACGCCGCTCCCGACCCGGCGCAGGCGATGGTGTGCGGGATCGGCCGGGTGGTCGGCCTGGAGCATCCGGAGCGGTGGGGCGGGCTGATCGACGTGCCCGAGCCGGAACCGGCGCTGCTCCCCTCGCTGGCTGCGGTGCTTGCCCAACCGGGCGGCGAGGAGCACGTTGCCATCCGGCCGACGGGCAGGTGGGTTCCCCGGCTGGTCGCCGCGCCGCGCCAGGCTGCCGACAGCGGGTGGACACCACCGGACACGGTGCTGGTGACCGGTGGCACCGGAGGGATCGGCGCGCACGTGGCGCGCTGGCTGGCCCAGAACGGTGCGCAACACCTCGTACTGCTCAGCCGGCGGGGCCGACAGGCACCAGGCGCCAAGGAACTCGAACAGGAACTGACCGACCTCGGCGTCGAGGTGACCGTCGCCGCCTGTGACGTGGCCGACCGGGCCCAGCTCTCCGCGGTGCTCGACGAGGTGCGGGCGGCGGGCCGTACGGTCCGCGCGGTACTGCACACGGCGGGTGTCTCCCAGTCCGCGTCGGTCGAGGAGATCACCCATGCGGAGTTCACCCGGGTCACGGATGCCAAGGTGCGCGGCACGGTAAACCTCGACGAACTCTGCCCCGAGGCCGAGGCGTTCGTGCTGTTCTCTTCGAACGCCGGAGTGTGGGGCGGCCCAGGGCTGGGCGCCTACGCGGCGGCCAACGCCTTCCTGGACGCGTTCGCACAGCGGCGTCGCCGGCTCGGCCGACAGGCAACATCGGTCGCCTGGGGCCTGTGGGCCGGGGAGACCATGGCCGGTGAAGAGGGCTCCGCGCACCTGCGCGCCCAGGGGCTGCGGCCCATGGACCCGGAACTGGCCATCCAGCAGCTGCACGACTGCCTCGCCGACGACGAGACGTGCCTGTCCGTGGCGGACCTGGACCTGGGGACATTCCTCGACCTGTTCACCGCGTCCCGGCGGCGCCCGCTGTTCGACGAACTGGCCCCTGCGCGTCCGGCCGAGGGTACCGGCACGGATACCGGCGACCGGTCGCGGCTGCGGGACGAACTGGCTCCGCTGTCCCCACCCGAACGGCAACAGCGGCTGACCCAGCTGGTGCACGCTGAGGTGGCCGCCGTGCTCGGGCACCCCGATGTCGATCGGGTCGACCCCCGGCGGGCATTCCGTGACCTCGGGCTCGACTCGGTCACCGCGGTGGACCTGCGCAACCGGCTCGCCACGGTCACCGGGCTGCGCGCGCCTGCCACCGTGGTCTTCGACTACCCGAGCGTGGTGGAGCTCGCCCAACACCTGGCGGAGAAGCTGTTCGGCGGACTGCAGTCGGCAAGCCCGGTGGCGAGCCTCCCCACCGGCGACGACCCGGACGATCCCATCGCGATCGTGGGCATGGCATGCCGCTTCCCCGGCGGGGTGGGTTCGCCCGACGAGCTGTGGGAGTTCGTCACCGCAGGCGGTGACGCGGTGACCGAGATGCCGGACGACCGAGGATGGGACCTCGACCGGCTGTATGACCCGGACCCGGACAGCCTTGGTACCACCTACTGCCGGCACGGCGCGTTCCTGCCCGATGCAGCGAGCTTCGACGCGGCCTTCTTCGGCATCTCGCCGCGCGAGGCGCTCGCCATGGACCCCCAGCAGCGTCAGGTGCTGGAGACCACATGGGAGCTGTTCGAGAACGCGGGCATCGATCCGCGCTCGCTGCGCGGCAGCGACACCGGCATCTTCCTGGGCGCCGCGTTCCAGGGCTATGGGACCGGTGCCGACGTCCCCGACAGCAGTGCAGGCTATGTGCTCACCGGCAGCTCGTCGGCCGTGGTCTCGGGCCGGGTGGCGTATGTACTGGGCCTGCACGGCCCGGCGCTGACCGTGGACACCGCGTGCTCCTCGTCGCTCGTCGCGCTGCACACGGCCGCCAAGTCGCTGCGGGACGGCGACTGCGACCTGGCCGTCGCCGGTGGGGTGTCGGTGATGGCGGGACCGGAAGTGTTCACCGAGTTCTCCCGACAGGGGGGGCTCGCGGCGGACGGCCGGTGCAAGCCCTTCTCGGCGGACGCGGACGGGTTCGGCTTCGCCGAGGGCGTCGCCGTCGTCCTGCTGGAGAGGCTGTCCCAGGCGCGGCGGCGGGGGCACCGCGTGCTCGCCGTGGTTGCCGGGTCCGCGATCAACTCCGACGGAGCATCGAACGGGCTGGCCGCACCGAGCGGACGTGCACAGGAGCGGGTGATCCGGCAGGCGTGGCACCGCGCCGGGATATCCGGCGACTATGTGGACGCAGTGGAGGGGCACGGCACCGGAACACGGCTGGGCGACCCGATCGAGGCCGGTGCGCTGGGCGCGACGTACGGCGCCGGACGGCCCGCAGAACGTCCCCTGTGGATCGGCTCGGTGAAGTCGAACATCGGACACACCCAGGCAGCGGCGGGCGTCGCCGGTGTCATCAAGATGGTGTCCGGCCTGCAGCGCGGCGTGCTGCCGCACTCGCTGCTGCACGGTGAACGCTCCCCCCTGATCGACTGGTCCGGAATCGACGTGGCGACCGAGTCCCGCCCATGGGCCGCCGGCGCGCCCGACGGGGTGCGCCGTGCCGGAGTCTCGGCCTTCGGGGTCAGCGGGACCAACGCGCACGTGATCCTGGCCGAGGCCAGGACACCGGAGCGGACGGAGCCCGGGGCAGGCGACCTGCTGGACGCCCTGGGCGTGGTGCCGCTGCCACTGTCGGCGCACACGCCGACCGCGCTGACCGAAGTAGCCCGACGGCTGGAGTCCCACGTCGGCAACGGCACTTCGCTGGAGGAACTCGGTCTCTCGCTCGCCACCAGGCGGGCTGCGCTGGAACACCGCGCCGTACTGCTGGCCCACGACCATGCGGAGCTGCGCGACCTGCTGGCCAAGGTGGCCGACGGCGAGCCCAGCCCCGGTGTGGTCACCGGTGTGGCCGCCGCGGCGCGCCGGGCGGTATTCGTCTTCCCCGGCCAGGGCTCGCAGTGGACCGGGATGGCGCAGGGGCTTTTGGACACCGTGCCGGTGTTCGGGCAGTGGCTGGCCGAGGTCGACAAGGAGCTGTCCCCAGTCGTGGGGTACTCGGTACTGGCGGTACTGCGAGGAGACCCGGGCACCCCGCCGCCGGACCGGGTGGACGTGGTGCAGCCCGTGCTCTTCGCGGTGATGGTGTGCTTGGCCCGGCTGTGGCGGCTCTGCGGTGTGGAGCCCTCGGCAGTGGTGGGCCACTCGCAGGGTGAGATCGCGGCGGCGTATGTGGCCGGTGCACTGTCTTTGCGCGACGCGGCACGCGTGGTCGGTTTGCGGGCGCGGGCATTGCGCGCCCTGTCCGGCCACGGCGGCATGCTGTCGGTCGCGGCCGGACAGGACCGTGTGCGGGGGCTGCTGGCCCCGTGGGCAGACCAGCTGTGCGTCGCCGCGGTCAACTCCCCGAACGCTGTCGTGGTGGCCGGCGAGCCGGACGCGCTGGCCGAAGCCGAGGCACGCTGCACCGAGGCGGGCGTCAGGGCCCGGCGTATCCCCGTCGACTACGCCTCCCACTCACCTCAAGTGGAGCGCATCCGCGACCGGCTGCTGGCCGACCTTGAGGACATCACCCCACAACGAGGCGACCTCCCGGTCTACTCGACGCTCCACGGGCGCCGCCTCGACACCGCCGAGATGGACGGCCGCTACTGGTACGACAACCTCCGCTCGCGGGTGTCCTTCGACGCGGCGATCGGCGCCGCCGTGGCCGACGGGTTCGACACCTTCGTCGAGGTCAGCCCGCACCCGGTGCTGACCACGTCGGTCACCGAGACGGCCGAGCGGCTCGGTGGGGAGGTACTGGCCCTCGGCACGTTGCACCGGGACCACGCCGAGGGGCATTTCGCCGGCGAGCTGGCCAGAGCACACGCTGCCGGAGTGAGCCTCGACTGGACTGCCGTCTTCCCGGCGGTGGAGCCGGCGCCGCTGCCGAACTACCCCTTCGAGCACCAGCGCTACTGGCTCGCGCCGGACGAGACCGACCGGATCGCCGACTGGCGCTACCGCATCGCCTGGCACCGCCTGCCTGCCACCGCGTCAGCCGCCCTGTCCGGCACGTACCTGATCGTCGGGACCGGAACGGACCCGGTGGAGCACGACGTGGCGCGGGCGGTGGGAGACGCCGGAGCAGACACCTACACGCTGACCGTGGACCCCCTCGCCGCCGGACGGGACGGGCTCGCCGCGTCGCTGCGCGAGGTGCCCGGCACGGTCGATGGGGTCATCTCGCTGCTCGCCCCCGGCAATACATCCGATGACCCCAGGTCCGCTGCGGGCGCGAACCTGCTGCTGCACCAGGCGCTCGATGATGCTGAACTCACTGCACCGCTGTGGCTGGTCACCCGCGAGGCGGTGACTCCGGATGACACCCAGGCCACCGACCCCGAACAGGCGATGGTGTGGGGCCTCGGCCTGGTGATCGGCCTGGAGACCCCGCACCGCTGGGGCGGCCTGGTCGACCTGCCGGCCGTGCCCGGCCCCCGGGCACTCGGCGAGCTCGTCGCCGCCCTGGCCGGGGCCGGTGACGAGGACCAGTTCGCAGTGCGCGAGGACGGCCGGTACGTCCGACGGCTCGTCCGGGCATCCGTCGACCGGAGCGTAGAGAGCTGGGCCCCCACCGGCACGGCCCTGGTCACCGGCGGAACCGGCGCACTCGGCCGCCAGGTGGGCCGGTACCTGGCCCGGCGCGGCGCTGAGCACGTAGTGCTGCTCAGTCGCCAGGGGGCGGACGCTCCCGGGGCCGCGGCGATCCAGGAGGAACTCGGCGCGCGGGTCAGCATCGCGGCCTGTGACGTCACCGACCGGGAGCAACTGTCCGCCGTACTCGCCGGCTTGCGGGAGCAGGGCAGGGCGGTGCGCACCGTGGTGCACCTCGCCGGGCTGCCAGAATCCCGGCCACTGCATGAGATCGCCCCGGCCGGTCTGGCCGAGGTTACCGATGCCAAGGTGATTGGCGCCCAATTGCTCGACGAGCTGTGCCCGGACGCGGAGGCGTTCGTGCTGTTCTCGTCCAACGCCGGGGTATGGGGCAGTGGCGGGCTCGGCGCCTACGCCGCGGGCAACGCCTACCTCGACGCCCTGGCACAGCGCCGCCGCGCCGAAGGCCGGCCCGGCACCTCCGTGGCGTGGGGTGCCTGGGCGGGCGGCGGCATGGCCCAGGCGGATCTCGACGGGCTGGTCCGGCGCGGCCTGCGGCCGATGCAACCAGACCACGCGCTACGGGCATTGCAACAGGCGCTGGACCAGCGGGACACGTGCGTCTCGGTGGCAGATATGAACTGGGCACGTTTCGCGGTGGGTTACACCGCGAACCGGCCCCGGCCACTGCTGACCGAGCTGCTGGCCACCGAGGCGAACGAAGCCGAGACCGCGCCGGTCACCCCCGGTCCGGACAGGCCGCTCGCCGACGAGCTGGCCGGGCTGACCCCAGCGGAGGCCGAGGAACGGGTGATCGCGCTGGTGCGCGGCCATGTGGCCGCGGTGCTCGGGCACTCCACACCGGACGCAGTCGGGCTGGAACAGCCGTTCCGCGACCTCGGCTTCGACTCACTCACCGCGGTCGGCGTACGCAACGCACTCCAGCGCGCCGCCGGGGTGTCCCTGCCGACCACGGTGGTGTTCGACCACCCGACAGTGCGTTCGGTCGCCACCCACCTGAGGTCCCTGCTGGACGTCCCGGCGCGCACGCCCGCCGAGGCCGGCGACACGCTACGCACCTACTACCTGCAGTCAGCCCGCCAAGGCCGACTCCAGCCGTACCTCGACCTGCTCGCCGGCCTGTCCGACTTCCGGGAGCACTTCGACCATGGCTCAGACACCGCCGTCAAGCTCACCGACCTGGCCTCCGGGCCAGGGCCGACCCGGCTGGTCTGCTGCGCCGGCACCGCGCCCACCTCGGGCCCGCACGAGTTCGTCCGGCTCGCCGGCGCTCTGCGGGACCGCATGCCGGTGTCCGCACTGTCGCTGCCCGGGTACGAGCGGGACGAGCCGCTGCCCGTGTCACTGGGCGCGGTGCTCGACGCACAGGCCCGTACCATCCAGGCGGCGTACGGCGATGAGCCGATCATGCTGGTCGGGCACTCCGCCGGCGCGATGATGGCGTACGCGCTCGCGACCGAGCTGGCCGACCGGGGGACCCTCCCGCGCGGGGTGGTGCTCGTCGACGTCTACCCGCCTGAGCGGCAGGACGCCGTCTACGCCTGGCTGAGCGAGCTGACGAGCACCATGTTCGACCGCGAGTACGTGCAGATGGACGACACCCGGCTCACCGCGACCGGCGCCTACGACCGGTTCATGCGCCACTGGCGGCCGCGCGACATCGGAGTGCCCACCCTGCTGGTCAGGGCGACCGAACCGATGGGCCAGTGGCCGGACGACGCGAGTTGGAAGTCCACCTGGGACTTCCCCCACGTCGCCGTGGACGTGCCTGGCGATCACTTCTCAATGATCCAGGAACATGCCGGCGAGATCGCTGAGCGTCTGCACGACTGGATCCACTGCGAGGGAGACATGTGATGACCACTGTGGAACATAGCCGGCTGGGGAGCGCACTCCAGGTTGCCCGCGGGCGCCGGTGGGCTTTCGGCGCGAACGGCGACCCGTACGCGATGCTGCTGTGCGGGCACGATGACGATCCGTGGCATTGGTACGAGCACATCCGCGCGTCCGGCCCGTGGTTTCGCAGCCGCACCGGCACGTGGGTGACCACGAGCCACACCCAGGCGGTCGAGGTGCTCGACGACCCGGCCTTCACCCGAGCGTGGAGCTCCGCACCCGATTGGGCCGCCCCCTTTGCCGGCATCCAAGCCGCTGCTCCGCCGGACCCGCTGCCCGACCGGGAAACGCTGGTCCGCCAGTACGCCGGGCTGATGCCGACGTCGGCAGCGCGGTTCGACCTGATGAGGGACTTCGCCTGGGAGGGCGCGCTGCGCGGCCTCGCCGCCCAGCTCGGCCTTTCCAGTGCGGACACGGGGCGACTGGACGCGCACGCGTCGGCCACCCGGGTGAGCCCGGACGCCGTGCTGAGCCCGCAGCAACTGCTCGTGACGGAACGGGCGATCGCCGCGCTGGCGGACGCACCAGACGGGGCCGCGGTGCTCGGCGTCGAGCTGGCCGCGAACACCGTGTGCCGAGCCATCCTCGCCACCTGCCGGACCGAGGGACTGGCCGACCGGTTGGCCGCCGACCCTGAGCTGGCGACGCGCATCGCCACGGAGACGTTCCGGGCCGAGCCACCGGTCCACCTCGAACGGCGCACCGCCCTCGAGGACCGTGAGCTGGCCTGCGCGCGTATCACGGCGGGCAGCGAGGTGGTCGTCGCCGTCGCGGCCGCCAACCGCGATCCGCAGGTGTTCGCAGATCCCGGCCGGTTCGACCCGGACCGCCCCGAGGCGCCGGCGGTGCTCAGCGCTGACCGCGGCTGCCGCGACGGCCTGGCGGGGTTCGTCGTCGCGCATGTGGAGGCGGCGCTGCGCGCTGCGGCGCAGACGTTGCCCCGCCTCTCCGTGGCGGGGCCGGTGATACACCGCCGCCGTTCTCCGGTGCTCCGTGGGATCAGTCGTTGTCCGGTCGAGATTTAGGGATTTCCGATGCGCGTCGTGCTCTCCGCGATGACCAGCAAGACACATTTCTACCCTCTAGTTCCGCTCGCCTGGGCGCTCCGCGCAGCAGGCCATGAGGTCCGCGTGGTCGGGCTGCCCGGACTGACCGAGACGATCACGGCCGCCGGGCTCACCGCGGTTCCCGTCGGCGAGGACGTTGCGCTTGACGAGCACATGGCCGAGGTCGGCGAAGATATGATCAACTTTGTTCGGTCGCTGGACTTCAGCACCGACCCCAGGACCCTCGACTGGGACTACCTGCTGGGCACGCAGACCGTACTGACCCCCAATCTGTATGCGCTGATGACGCCCGACTCGCTGATCGACGGCATGGTCGAGTTCTGCCGCCGCTGGAAGCCCGACCTGCTCATCTGGGAGCCGCTCACTTTTGCAGCCCCCGTCGCGGCACGGGTGACCGGTGCCGCGCACGCCCGCCTGCTGTGGGGACCGGACATCACCACACGCGTACGGCACAACTTCCTGAACGCGCTCGGGGAACAGCCCGAGGAACACCGGGAGGATCCGTTCGCCGAGTGGATGAAGTGGACCCTCGAACGGCACGGTGCCGGGCACGTCTACGACGAGGAGATGGCCGTCGGCCAGTGGACCATTGACCCCGTACCGGCGAGCATGCGGCTGGGCCTGGGCCTACCCACAGTCGACATGCGCTTTGTTCCCTACAACGGTCCGTCCGTGGTACCGGAATGGCTGCACGACCGGCCAGAGCGCCGGCGCATCTGCGTCACGCTGGGAGTCTCCGGGCGGGACAGCGGTGTGGGACTGGTGTCCATTGATGAGGTCATGGGTGCCATTGCCGACATCGACGCCGAGTTCATCGCGACGCTCGACGCGCAGCAGTTGGAGACCGTGTCGGCCGTACCGGACAACGTGCGGACGGTCGACTTCGTGCCGATGCACGCGCTGCTGCCTACGTGCACGGCCGTCGTGCACCACGGCGGGCCGGGTACCTGGCACACCGCCGCTGTCAACGGGGTCCCCCAGCTCATCCTGCCCAACGGCTGGGACAGTGACGTTCGCGCCCGGAGCACCGAGGAGTTCGGTGCCGGCTTGGCGCTGCCCGTACCGCAGCTGACCATCGGCAAGCTCCGCGACGGACTGCTGCGCGTGCTGGACGAGCCGCGCTTTCAGACCGGCGCAGAGGCCCTGCGCACCGAGATCATGTCCGCCCCGTCCCCTGCCGAGATCGTCCCCGTACTGGAGAAGCTGACCGCGCAACACGCCCGTTCCAGACGCTGAGCGACGCGTCGGCCAGGGCCTGTCTCCCCGATCTGCGTGGATCAGCCTGCGGAGTCCGGCGCGGTGCATCGCAAGGCGGAGCATCTCCCGTGATCGGGGCACCTCCCATGCCCTTCAGTCATGGGGGAGGGCGTCCGTCGGTGATGCGACAACGCCGCGAGGTGTCGTGCCAGACACTGCAGGCCCACGGAGGTCGGGGAGACAGCCCTAGCCCGGCGGCGTGGTGCACGCCGCCGCGCACGCAATCAGACTGCGCAGCTGCATGTTCACGTAGTGGCTGTGCTCCAGGAGGGAGGTGATCTGGCCGAACGTCATCCAGCGGTAACCGGCCCGGTGCTCGTCGGGGAAGTCATCGGTGACTTCGGCCAGCATGTACCGGTTCTCCGCATGGTGGAAACGGCCGCCCTCCTCGGACTGCAGACTGTCATATCTGATCCGTGTGCGAGGCAGGGTGAGCACGTAGTCGAGGTAGGGCGGCTGATGCTCTGGCGGGGCGTCAGCGTAGTTCGCCGGCTGGCAGTGCACGGTCGGGGCCAGTTCTGCGATGTTCAGGCAGCCCGCCTCCACGCGCATCTGGACCAGGGCGTGCAGCGTGCCGTTGATTTGCTTGACAAGCAGCGCGAGCAGTCCCGTACTGGTCGGCGATAAAAGCGGCTGCATCCACGACTTCACTTCGCGGTCACTGGTGCGGATTTCAGCCCCGAAGATCTCGAAGTACTTCTTCTCCTCGTGCATGATGCTGTGATCGGTCCGGACCCAGCCGTACCGGTCGATGTGGTGCAGCGGAACGACCCGCTGCACACATTCGCGACGGGAGCGTATATCCGTGATCCAGCTCAGTATGCTGGACATGTTCAACTGTGGATTACCCATTCCAATGAAGGAGTGCAGCAGGCGGTATGCGAAGGAGCCTTCCGGAACAGTGCCGAGCAGACGCTCCGCGTCAGTTCGGCCGAGCACTGTGGGAATGCAGGACAGGATCGTCCGCAGGTCCATGTTCACCACGTTGTCGAGGTGCAGCAGTGTCCGCAGCTGTTTCAGAGTCATCCACCGGAAGTTCTCGTGTTCCGGAATGTCATCGAAAACCTCCACGATGACGTTGCGGTTCCGTTTGTGGAAGAACCATGCTCCCTGCTCGGACTGCAGCACGTCGACGAGCGTCCGGACCGGGCGGGTGCCGTCGAAGTACTCGAAGAACCGTACGCGGGAGCCACGGTGCACGCCGGTGTAGTTGCTGCGGGTTGCCTGCACAGTGGGCGAGATCTGCACCGTGTTGATGTTGCCGGGCTCTGTCTTGGCCTGTACCAGCAGGTGGAGTGTGCCGTGGAACTCCTTCACTATCAGGCCGAGGAAGCCGACCTCGGGTTGGACGATGATCGGCTGGATCCAATCCGGGCGCCATGCGGAATCCGTGCGGACGTGGATTCCCTGGACTGAGAAGAACATGCCGGAGTCATGCGCCAAACTGCCGTCTTCCGGCCGGAAGCCCCAGCGATCCATGGCGCTGAAGGGAACCCGGGAAACCTCGAGTTGCTGCCGCTCGGTGACCTTGTGCAGCCATTGGTGCGTCTCACTCATCCGCGATGACGCCGCAACCTGACTATTGCCGCAGGAAAAGAAACGAGCGGCTGCGTGCGAACGCTCCGGAACCTGTGTCATGACAATTCACCCTTGCATTATAAGGAGTTAGTGTCCAGTCGCATCGCGATCGATGTATTGTTGGTCACACTCATTTCGGAGGGGGTGTCACAGTGAGCGGCAAGTCAATGCATGCACGCGCCCAAAAATATCCGCGCCCGGCGTCTTGGCGGCCGGATGGGGTATGCGTCAATTGAATCCCATGGTAGGACTTTATTGCAACGTGCGGCGTGACGATCGCGGTGAGGCTGCACTCCCGAATCCGACTAATGGGGCATGGGGAGCGCTGGGGCACTTGTATGGCCGAAGTTGGTCAACTCGCTGTCCGAAGTACGAATTGAAGGGGCACTTCAGAGCATGGGTGGAAATCAGCGACTGCACGTAAGGCTGGGGCGGAGCGCGACGCTGGTGAGCAGGCTCTGGCTCGGCACGGTGAATTTCAGCGGTCGAGTCGAGGACGACGACGCCGTCAGGTTGATGGACGAGGCCCTTGAGCGGGGTGTCAACTGCGTGGACACGGCGAACATCTACGGATGGCGAGTCCACCGCGGGCACACTGAGGAACTCGTCGGGCGCTGGCTGGCCCAGGGCAACGGCCGGCGGGAAAAGGTCGTTCTGGCTACCAAGGTCGGTGAGCCGATGGGCGACGGGCCCAACGACAAGGGCTTGTCCGCACGGCACATCGTTACAGCCTGCGAACAGTCGCTGCGCCGGCTGGGTGTCGACTGCATCGACCTCTACCAGATGCACCGCTACGACCGCACCGCCCCGTGGGAGGAGGTCTGGCAGGCGATGGAACGCCTGGTGTCCAGCGGCAAGGTTCGCTACGTGGGCTCGTCGAACTTCGCGGGGTGGCACATCGCCTCTGCACAGGAGTACGCCCGGCAGCGGCACTCCCTGGGGCTGGTGACCGAGCAAGGCATCTACAACTTGGCTGTGCGGCATGCCGAGTTGGAAGTGCTGCCCGCGGCGCAGGAGTACGGGGTGGGCGTATTCGCCTGGTCGCCGCTCCACGGTGGCCTGCTCAGCGGGGTGCTGCGCAAGCTCGCCCAGGGCACTGCGGTGAAGTCCGGGCAGGGAAGGGCCCAGCAGTTGCTGCCAGGAATGCGCTCCACCATCGAGGCGTACGAGGAGTTCTGCCGCCGCATAGGTGCAGAGCCCGCTGAAGTGGGGCTGGCCTGGGTGCTGTCCCGGCCAGGGATCAGTGGTGCGGTGATTGGTCCACGGGACGTCCGGCAGCTCGACTCGGCGCTCCGTGCGATGGACCTGGCGCTCGGCGAGCAGGAACTGGCCGAACTGGACGCCCTGTTCCCGCCCGTGGGCGGCGGTGGGCCCGCCCCCACGGCGTGGAACAGCTAGCCTGAGGGCTCGCGGAGAACCAACTGGTGCTTCCGTCATGCGAACTCGCTGGTGTGGCAGGGGCATACCGCTGAGACTCGGGAACAACGTGGCGCGAGGCCGGCCTCATCCATCCCGCCCGCGAGGGCCCGGTCGGAGAAAGGCTGGGCGGACCGGCGAGTACGACCTGCGTCCTGAGGCGTTGTCTCAGGAGCTCCCGTGCAGCCTCGGTGTCCGGTTTCTCTTCGGTGGTGAACGAGGAGACCGTCACCGACGGGCTGGTCGAGTTCGCCCGAGAGAAGCGGCGCCGGCTGCCGGCCGGGCGGACCAGGAAGCTCTGGGACGACAGCCCTCAGAGGGTGTTATGCGAGTCTTGAGCGGTTCTCGTAGTGCTTGAAGGCAGGTTGTCCGGGAGCGGTGTACCACTACTCCGGCAAGTGGCGTGACGATGGCACTGCCGAGACCATCCACGACCTGCTGCGCTGCAGGTCCGCGAGAGCCGGAAGCGACGCCAAGACTCCACCGCCATCGTTGTGGATTCCCAGACCGTGCGCCCCTCCACCAAGGCCCGGCACGACGACCGGACTGAATCCGGGCAAGAAGTGCCCGGGCCGCAAGCGGGGGCCGGCCACCGACGTCTTTGGCCTGGTCTGCCGCTGTTGCGGTGAAGGAGGCATGGCTAACTCCGTCGTAGTCGGAGATCCATGTGTCACCGATGTCCGGCAGTTTTATACGACACGCCTCGGTGAGCTGTAGGCAGGCGGGGCGTCCGTCTGGCGGCCCCGCCTGATCGGGTTCCGTCAAATGCGTGCTGTGCGGTCCCGGGTGACCGTCGGGACCGCACAGCGAACGCCTCAGGGATCGGGGTGCTCGGCGGTCTCCAGGCCGGCTCACGCGGGCGTGGCCGGGTGAATCAGCCGAGTTAACACCCTCCGACGAGTGAAAAGCGCCCATCGAGCCGCATAACGCACTCTCAGAGCTGGGTGAGCCCGCCGTCGACGACGATCTGCGTACCGGTGATGTAGGAAGCGCCGTCGCCGGACAGGAACACCACCGACCGGGCGACCTCGTCTGCCAGTCCCCATCGGCCCATCGGCACGGTGGAGGTGACGTACTCCTTGATCGCCGCGTTGACTGCCGGGTCCTTGTGGGAGGTCATCGGGGTCTCGATGAGGCCGGGGGTGACCGCGTTGATCCGGATACGGCGGTCGAGCACCGCGCTGTCCAAGGCGAGCGTGCGCACCAAGCTGCGTACGCTCGCCTTGCTTGCGGCGTACAGCGCGCCGGCCGGCCGGCCCTTGGCTTCGGCGGCGGAGCTGGTCACCACCACCGCCCCGCCCGGGGGCATGTGCGGCAGGGCGCGGATCACAAGGAAGAACACGCCCTTCACGTTGGTGTTCATGATCCGGTCGAACGTGGCCTCATCGGTCTCCAGGACCGGCGGGGCATCCAGCGTGCCCGCGTTGGCGAACACCACGTCGATGTGCCCGTGCCGGGCCACCACCTGCTCCACGACGCCGTCGATCTGGTCCGTGCGTGACACATCGGCGGTGAACACGTCCATGCACGCGCCGCTGTGCACCCGGTCGGCGAGCTGCTCGCGTGCCGCGTCCAGCCGTGCCGTGTCCCGGCCGACCAGTACGACCGAGTCACCCTCGTCCAGGAACGCCCCGGCCGTGGCCAGTCCGATCCCGCTGCTACCCCCTGTGATTAGCACGATCCGGCCGTGCTGGTCCTTGCTCATCTCTACCTCCTCAGTATGTTTCCCAGCGGCCCGCCCTGGCGTTCGACGTCGAACGCCAGGGCGGGCCGCACTGGGCTGTCCCGCGCAGCACAAGCGCGGCGGCGCTCAGCGGTCGTTGAGCTCGCGGTCGAGGGCGTCGAGCAGCTCTTCCACATTGGCGTCGGCGAGCGCCTCGTCACTCGCCGGTTCCACCGCACGTCCGGTGTCCGCTGCGGCCACCGCGGACACCAGTTGCCCGACCCGGTCGACGAGCTCGGCACGCGCTGGGCCGGAAAGGTTGCCGAGCGCCGACTCGATCACCCGTACCGCGGTGTCGACATCGCCCCCAGCCGCGGGCGGGGTGAGCTCGCCGTCGAGATATGAGGCCAGCGCGGTTACGTTGGGCTGGTCGAAGACCAAGGTGGCCGATAGTCGCAGGCCGGTGGCCTCGGCCAGCCGGTTGCGCATCCGGACGGCGGCCAACGAGTCGAAACCGAGCATGCTGAACGCCGTGGACACCGGGACCGTACCGGGGTCCTCGTGCCCGAGGACGGCTGCGACGTGGGACGCCACCAGACGCACCAGCTCGGTACGCCGCTGTGCCGGAGGCAGCCCGGCGAGCCGGTCCGCCCACCCAGCCTCCTCGGCCGCCGGTGTCGCGGGGGCGGTGACACGGGCCTCCGCGATGTCGGCCAACAGTGGCCGTTCCCGGGCCGCGGCGAACCCTTCGACGAAGGCCGGCCAGGTGATGTCGGCGACCACCGCGGTGGGGTCGCCGTGTGTGAGAACCCGTTCCAGCGCGTCCAGCGCGTGCTCCTGCGGCATGGGGGACATTCCCCGCTCGATGAGCCGGTCCACCGCATCGACGTCGGCGGTCATACCCCCGGCGCGCCACAGGCCCCATGCCACCGAGGTGGCCGGCAGGCCCAGGGACCGGCGGTAGTGGGCGAAGGCGTCCAGGACGGCGTTGCCCGCGGCGTAGCCGCCCTGCTCGCCGCTGCCCCACACACCGGCCCCGGAGGAGAACAGCAAGAACAGCTCGGCGTCGGGGCAGCACTCGTGGAGATGCCACGCGCCCAGCATCTTCGGTGCCACCACGGTCTCGTACGCAGCGTCGGACATCTCGGCCACCGGCGTCCGCTGCGGCAGGCCGGCCGCATGCACCACGCCCCGGATGGCCTCTCCCGTCCCGCTCACCTCGTCGACCAGCTTTTGCACCGCATCGCGGCTGGTGACGTTGCAGGCATGCACGGACACCCGTGCTCCGAGCCGTTCCAGATCTGCGACGAGCTCTGACACGCCGTCTGCCGCCGCGCCCCGACGACTGGCAAGGGCGATGTGCTCAGCACCGTGGCGGGCCAACCACCGGGCGATTTCCGCGCCGAGCCCGCCGACGCCGCCGGTGACCAGGATCGTCCCGCCCGGTACGACACTGCCGCCGCGGGGCGCGGCCGGGCGATGGCGACGGCGCAGTCGCCGGCCCCACAAGCCGTCCGCGCGGACCGCGATCTGGTCTTCCGTGCCGGCAAGCGCAGCCACCAGGCGGGCGCATACCGCAGCGTCGGGGGACTCCGGCAGGTCGGCCACGCCGGTGTACGCGGTGCCCCGCTCCAGCGCGGCGGCCATGCCCAGGCCCCACAGCTGCGCCGAGGACGGACGGCGCACCGGGTCGGCGGGGCCGGTGCTGACCGCTCCTGTGGTGAGCACCCACAGGGGGACGTCGGAGCCCGACGCGGCCAGGGAACGCAGCATGGCGAGGGTTGACGTGGCACCGTCCGCGCTGTCCAGCCCGAGCAGTGAGAGCACCCCGGCCGGTGGCCGCTCGCCGACGGCGTCCACCGAGCTGACCTTGCGGGGTGTCGCGCCGCAGGCGGTCAGCTCGGCGCACAGTGGCTCCAGCCAGCGCTCGATACGTTCCGCGTCAGCAGGCTGGGATGGCACCACCACCAGCCACTCGCCCCGCAGCGCGGGCCTGGCCGACTCGCCGAACCGGGTCCACGTCACGTCGTAGAACCAGTCCGCGATCTCGTCACGGGCCCGCCCGGCGGTGGGCCGCAGCCAGAACTGCTGCCGTTGAAAGGGGTAACCGGGCAGGCTGACATGCCGGCCGGTGCCGCATATCGCCGCCCAGTCCACGGCCATGCCCTGGGCGTGGGCCTGGGCGAGCGAGCCAAGGAACCGGCTCGGTGCGCCGTCGTCGCGGCGCAGTGTGTCGAGTACGACGACGCCTTCGGCGCCCGTGTCGACAGCGATGTCCTGCACGCTCGCCGCAAGCACCGGGTGCGGACTCACCTCGATGAAGGTGTCGTGGCCGTCGGCCAGCAGGGACCGGACGGCCGTGTCGAACTCGACGGTGCCACGCAAGTTGGCGTACCAGTACTCGGCGTCGAGGTCGGGACCTTCCACGAACGCCTTGCGGGTGGTGGAGAACAGCGGGATACGGCACGGGCCGGCAGTCACGGTGCCCACCGTCTCCGCGTACTCCTCGCGCACCTGCTCGATCTGCGCGGTGTGCGAGGCGTAGTCCACGGGTATCCGGCGGGCGTTCACGCCGCGCTCGGCGCAACGGGCCTCGGCACGGGCGACGTTGACGAGGTCACCCGCGACCACTACGGACGCCGGCCCGTTGACCGCGGCGACCTCCAGCTCAATGGGGTCACCATCGGAGAGCAGCCGGATCACGGCGTCCCGGGACAGGGCGATGTGCAGCATGGTGCCGAGGCCGGCCAGCGCCCGCAGCGTACGGCTGCGCAGCACCACCACGCGCGCCGCGTCCGCCAGGGACAGAGCCCCGGCCACGCATGCTGCTGCGATCTCGCCCTGCGAATGTCCGATCACCGCGGCAGGTGTGACTCCGCAGGCCTGCCACGTCCGCGCCAGGGACACCATCACCGCAAACAGCACCGGCTGGATCACGTCGACCCGGTCCCACGGTGGTGTGTCCACCTCGCCACGCAGTACCGCCAGGACCGAGAACCCGGCCACCGCCGAAACCGCCGCGTCGCACTCGGCCATCGCCTCGGCGAACGCGGGCACCTGGTCCAGCAACTCCAGTGCCATGCCCCGCCACTGCGAGCCCTGCCCGGGAAACACGAACACCACCCGGTCCCGCTCGCGTGCCTGCACGGTCACGGCGCGCTCACCCGGCTCGCCCGAGGCGACGTCCCGCAGCGCGGCTACGGCCTCGTCGGCCGTGGCCACGACAAGAGCCGCGCGGTATTCCAACGGCTCGCGCATGGCGAGCGTCCAGCTCACGTCGGGCAGTGGCGTGTCGGAGTGCGCGGTGAGGTGGCCGGCCAGGTCACTGGCCGCCTCGCGCAACGCGGCGGGCGTCCGCGCGGACAGCACCAGGGGCCGAGCCTCCGCGAGCCCGAACACCCCGTTCCCGGCCGGCTCCGCAGGCTCCGCATCGGCCGGCGCCTCGGCGATGATCACATGCGCGTTGGTTCCGGACACACCGAACGCGGAGACCCCGGCGCGGCGAACCCCGTCCGATGACCCGCCCGTCCACGGGCGCGGCCCAGTGACCACCTCGATGCCCGACGACTGCCAGTCCACCAACTCCGAGACACCACCGGGGCACCGCATCCCGGGCACCATCCCGTGCCGCAGCGCGAGCACCATCTTGATCAGGCCGGCAGCCCCAGCGGCGGCCTGAGCGTGGCCGATGTTCGACTTCACCGAGCCGAGCAGCACAGGCGACGCCTCGCCGTGCGCCCGCCCGTAGGTGGCGACCAGAGCGGAGACCTCCACCGGGTCGCCCAGCCGGGTACCGGTGCCGTGGCCCTCGACCACGTCGACCTGCTCGCCGGATACCCCGGCCCGGTCCCAGGCCTGCCGGATCACCCGTTCCTGCGCGCGCCCGTTCGGCGCGGTCAGACCGTTGCTCGCGCCGTCGGAGTTCACCGCCGACCCAGCCACCACGGCCAGCACCCGGTGACCCCGGCGGCGTGCCTCGGAGAGCCGCTCCACCACCAGCAGCGCGACGCCCTCGGACAGCCCGAAGCCGTCGGCGTCCGCCGCGTACGGCTTGCAGCGTCCGTCCTGGGCCAGCGCACCCTGCCGGGAGAACTCGGTGAACACGTCCGGGCTGGCCATCACGCTGACCCCGCCCGCCACGGCCAGCGAGCAGTCACCCGCCCGCAGCGCCCCGCAGGCCAGGTGCAGTGTCACCAGCGAGGACGAGCAAGCGGTGTCCACCGTCAGCGCCGGGCCCTCCAGACCCAGCACGTAGGCGATCCGGCCGGAGGCCACGCTGGCCGTGGTGCCGGTGACCAGGTAACCCGCCACACCGGCCTCGTCCGTTTCCTCGGTGCTGCCACCGGCGCCGTATCCCTGGTGAGACATGCCGAGGAACACGCCGGTGTCGCTGCCACGCAGGCTGCCGGGCCGGATACCGGCCCCTTCCAGCGCCTCCCAGGTGGCCTCCAGTACGAGGCGTTGCTGCGGGTCCATGGCCAGCGCCTCGCGCGGGGACACCCCGAAGAACGCGGCGTCGAACCCGGCTGCGTCGTCCAGGAACGAGCCCCGGGGGCGGTCGGTGGAGGCCCCGGCGGCGAGGAGCCCGGCAATGTTCCAGCCGCGGTCCTCGGGCACCTCGCCGGTGGTGTCGCCGTCACCCAGGACAAACTCCCACAACTGGTCCGGGGTTTCGATCCCGCCCGGGAACCTGCAGGCCATGCCGACAATCGCGATGGGCTCGTCGGCCGGGGCCTGCGGCTGCACCCGCACTTCGGGCAGGCCGGCGTCGACGCCAAGCAGCGCGGACAGGTGCCGGGCGAGTGCAGCCACGTCGGGATGGTCGAAGACGACGGTAGGCGGAAGGTGCAGTCCGGTGGCCGCGCTCAGGCGGTTGCGCAGCTCCACCGACGCAAGCGAATCGAAGCCCGCGTCTCGGAACGCCCGCCCCGTGGGCATCTGTTCCGGGTCGGGGTAGCCGAGCACCTCGGCCGCGTGCCTCCGCACGAGGTCCGTGCAGGCGCGGGCGCGCTGCTCCGGCGGCAGGCCGGCCATCGGCGACGCTGTGGCAGCACCGGCATCGAGCCGCTGCTGAGCCTCCGGCAGGTCGTCGAACAGACGGGTGCGCCGCTGGGCGGTGAACGCCTCCAGGAACCGGTCCCACGCGATGTCGATGACCACTGGGCAGGTCTCCGGCCCATCGATCACGTTCCGCAGAGCGCGCAGCGCGTGCTCGTGGGACATCTCGATCACGCCGTGCCGCCGGAAACGCTCTCCGACCGGCCCCTCGGCCATGCCCGAACCGGCCCACGTGCCCCACGCGACCGAGGTGGCGACGAGCCCCTCGGCGCGTCGCCGCCGAGCCAGCGCGTCGAGGTAGGCATTGCCGGGCGCGTAGCTCCCCAAGCCAGGTGCACCGAACGCCGAGGCGAACGACGAGAACAGCACGAACGCGGACAGGTCCAGCTCCGCGGTCAGCTCGTGCAGGTGCTTTGCGCCCAGCACCTTGGACCGGGCGGCACGCTCGACCTGCTCCGGGCCGAGGTGCTCGATCAGTGCGTCGTCCAGGCCGGCCGCAGTATGGAACACGGCGGTAAGCGGATGCTGAGGGTCGATCGAGCCGATCAACCCCGCAAGTTGGTCGCGGTCGGAGACGTCGCAGGACGCGACGGTGATCGCCGATCCCAGCGCCTCCACCTCGGCCACCAGCTCCTCGACCCCGTCAGCGGTGCGGCCTCGTCGGCTCACCACGAGGATGTGCGCTGCGCCGATTCCAGCCAGCCAGCGGACCACCTGCTGTCCGATGCCACCGGTCCCGCCGGTGACCAGTACCGTGCCGGTCGGCGTCCACTCCGGAACGTTGGTCGGCGCCTGCCGGGCCGACCGAACCCACCGGCGGGCCAGTACCCGGCCGCCGCGCAGGGCCACCTCGTCTTCGGGAACCTCCCCGCCGCTGAGCACGGCGGCGAGGTGCCGACGCACGTCAGCAACTCCGTTGGCCGGCACGTCGATCAGACCGCCCCAGAGCTCGGGGTGTTCCAGAGCGGCGACCCGTCCAAGGCCCCACAGCCCGCTCGCCGCCGGCTCTGGCACGGTTTCGGCGGGTGTGGTGGCGACCGCACTGGTGGTCAGGCACCACAGCGGGGCGCTGGCGCCGAGGTCGAGCAGTGCCTGCAACAGAGCCAGGTTGGCGCCCAGTGAGGGCAGCGACATCGGTGACGCGGGGTCAGCCGGGGTGTCGTCCACCGCCAACGCGGAGAGCACGCCGTCGAATCGGGAGTGCTCGGCCCTCAGCCACGCGGCGAGGGCGTCTCGGCGGCACTCCGCCGGGGACAGCACCAGTTCCACCACGTGACCGCCGGCCTCGGTCACGGCGTCACGCGCTGCCGCGGTCACCGGGTGGTCCTCCAGTCCGCGCACCACGAGCCAAGTGCCCGGCGCCGGTGGGGTGTCCGACAGCCGCTGGGCACGCCATTCGATGTGGTATTGCAGGGCGTCCACCGGGTCGGGCCGACCGGCTGCCGGCGCGGCTGGCTCCAGCCAGACGCGCCGGCGCTGAAAGGCGTAGGTGGGCAGCTCGACGACCTGACCCGCAAACCGGCTGTAGAGCTCACCCCATTCCACATCCACCCCGGCCGCGTGCAACCGGGCCAGCGACGCGTAGAAGTCGCTCACTTGGCCCAGCCCGCGACGCAGCGAACCCACCGCGACCGTGCCACCCGGATCAGTACCGGCGCTCTCCTCGACCGCGGCGCACAGCACCGGGTGCGCGCTGATCTCCAGGAACACCGGATGCCCCGCGGCGGCCAGCGAGCGGATCGATGGCTCGAACGCCACGGGCTCGCGGAGATTGGCATACCAATACTCTTCATCCAGGCTGGCGCCATCGGTCCACTCGCCGCGCACCGTTGAGTAGAACGGCACCGATGCCGACCGGGCCTCGACCCGTCCCAGGCCCTGCTGCAGTGCCGGGCGGATCTCTTCGATCTGCGGCGAGTGTGACGCATAGTCCACCGGCAGCCGGTTGACCCGGATGCCGAGCGCGTCGCACTCCGCAAGGAAGCCGTCGAGCTCGTCGCCCGGGCCGGCCACCACCACCGAACGCGGACCGTTCACCGCGGCGACCACCAAACCGTACGGGCGGTCGGCCAGCATGGCCTCCACCGCTTCGGCGCCCAAGGCCACCGCTCCCATGCCGCACCGGCCGCGCAGCCCGGCCAGCAGCCCGCTGCGCACCGCGACCAGGCGAGCGGCCTCGTCCAGGGACAGCGCGCCGGCCACGCAGGCTGCCGCGATCTCACCCTGCGAGTGCCCGACCACGGCCGAGGGCCGCACGCCGTGGGCCTGCCACAGCGCGGCGAGCGACACCATCATGGCGAACAGCGCCGGCTGGACCCGCTCCACCCGGTCGTCCGGTGCCTGGTCGCCCCGCGCGTGCTGCTCGCGCAGCTCGTCGATCACCGAGAAGCCCGTGTGCGCAGCCAGTGCGCGATCGCAGTCAGCCATGGCGCGGGCGAACACGGGGGAGGACTGCAGCAGTTCGACGCCCATACCGGCCCACTGCCAGCCCTGCCCGGGGAAGACGAACACCGCGGACCGGCCGCCGCGCCCGACGTCGTACACCGGCTCTGTCGGAGTGCCGGCGGCTAGGTCATCCAGGAGCCGCAGGGCGTCCGCACGGTCCCGGGGGGCGAGAGCGATCCGGTGGCCGAGCGCCGCTCGGGTGACCGCCAAGGAATGGCCGAGGTCGGCGAGCCGCAGCTCCGGGTGGTCGCGCAGATGAGCGGCGAGGCGCGCGGCTTGCCGGCGCAGCCCGTCGTGACCGGCTCCGGTCACCACCAGCGGCACGCCGTCGGGTTCCCCGGCCGACCGCTCCGCCGCGCCCTGCGCCGGGACATCCGCGCCGGACGGCACGCCTGCGTCCTGGGGCGAGTCCCCGGGCGCCTCCTCGACGATGAGGTGCGCGTTCGTACCGCTGATCCCGAAAGAGGAGACACCGGCCCGGCGCGGCGTGCCTGACTTCGGCCACGGCACGGACTCGGTCAGCACCCGCAGACCGCTGTCCGCCCAGGCCACCTCGCGAGAGGGTTCCCGCACGTGCAGGCTGGACGGCAGCATCTCGTTACGCAGCGCGAGGATCATCTTGATGACGCCGGTGACACCCGCGGCGGCTTGGGTGTGTCCGAGGTTGGACTTGACCGAGCCGAGCCACAGCGGTGGCGCGCCAGCCCGGCCCGAGCCGTAGGACTCGGCGAGCGCCTGGGCCTCGATGGGGTCGCCGAGCCGGGTGCCCGTGCCATGCGCCTCGACCACGTCCACGTCGGACGGCCGCAGCGCGCTGTCGGCGAGCGCCCGCTCGATCACCTCGCGCTGCGCGCGGCCGTTCGGCGCGGACAGCCCGTTGCTCGCGCCGTCGGAGTTCATTGCGCCGCCACGCAGCACGGCGAGCACCGGATGCCCGCGTCGGCGGGCATCGGACAGCTTCTCCAGTACCAGCATGCCGGCGCCCTCGGCCATGCCGAAACCGTCCGCGTCCGCCGAGAACGCCTTGCACCGCCCATCCGCGGCCAGCACACCCTGCTTGCTGAAATCGACGAGCATGCCGGGTCCCGGCATCACCGTGACGCCACCGGCGAGCGCCAAGTCCGTTTCTCCCATGGCGAGCGACCGGCACGCCAGCAGGATCGCCACGAGGGAGGACGAGCAGGCCGTGTCCACGCTCAGCGCGGGGCCCTCCAGGCCGAGCGTGTAAGCGAGGCGGCCGGACGCGACGCTGGGAGTGGTGCCGGTGAACAGGTATCCGCCGACCTCGTCAGTACCCTCGGCCAGCCGGGGGCCGTACTCCTGGCCGATCACGCCGGCGAACACACCGGTACGCGTGCCCCGTAGTGTGGTCGGCGGGATGTGCGCCCGTTCCAGAGCCTCCCAGGCGACTTCGAGGAGGAGCCGCTGCTGCGGATCAGTGGCCAGCGCCTCGCGGGGCGACATCCGGAAAAACTCCGGGTCAAACGAGGTTGCGTCGGCGAGAAACCCCCCAGCGGTCTGCTGGCTGGTGCCGGGCCGGGTGCCGTCTGGATGGGTCAGAGCGGCCACGTCCCAACCACGGTCGTCAGGCAGAGGGCCGATCGCGTCGCCACCCTCGGCAAGCAGCGCCCACAACTGCTCCGGGCTGCCCACCGCGCCCGGCAGCCGGCACGCCACGCCGACGACGACGACCGGATCATCCTGTGCCGACAGCGTGGTCCCAGCTGTGGGCAATGCGGCGGCCGGGACGGTGCCTTGAGGGTCGGCCAGCGCCGCTGCGAGCTCGCGCGGGGTGGGGTGGTCGAATATGGTCACCACGGAAATGTGCCGGTCCAAGGCCACCCGCAGCCGGTTGACCAGCTCCACCGCCAGCGCGGAGTCGAACCCGGCCTCCAGGAACGACGCGGCCGGGTCCACCCGGCCGGCCGACCCCAGTACGGCTGTGGCCTCGGCGACCACCAGCCGTTCGAGCTGACTCCGACGCCCGTCGGCGGTCGCGCCGGGCGTCGACACAGCCACGGCGGGCATCGGGGCCAGCGCGGGCTGCGTGAGAACACGACCGGCAAGCTCAGGAAGCGGGAAACGGCCGGTGGACGCGGACGTGAAGGCCGCTGTCCAGTCGACCGGGACGCCGGCCGTGTACGCCTGAGCCAGCGCCTCCAGGAACCGGCGCAGACCGCCGTGCCGCCGGCGCATCGTGTGCAGCGTCGTCACGGCCGCCCCGGTCGCCTCCACCGTCTGCTCGACACCGCCGATCAGCACCGGATGCGGGCTCACCTCGACGCATACGTCAATGCCCTGGGCCAGGCAGGACCTGACCGCCGCATCGAACCGTATGGTGTTGCGGAAGTTGTCCGCCCAGTAACGGCCGGTCATTTCACGGGTGTCGAGCCGGTCGCCGGTCAGGCCGGAATAGAAGGGCACAGTGCCCGATCCGGGGGCGAACCAGCCGAGGACAGCCTCAGTGGGGGCGTAGACATCCTGCGCCTGCGGGCCGTGCGCGGCCATGCCGACCTCGATGATCCGTGCCGCGATCCCCTCTGCGGACAGCTCGGCCACCCGGCGCGCAATGCTCTCCGGGGCACCGGCCAGCAGTACTGAGCGGGGGCTGATGATCCCGGCCACCACCACGTCGTCCGCCCACACCCGCCGGCGCCGCTCGACCTCCTCCGCGGACATGGCCACAGAGGCCATGTCTCCGCGGCCGACGAGCGGCATCATCGCGCCGCTCCACTCGGCGATAACCCGTGCCGCGTCGGCCAGCTCAACGCCGCCGCCGGTGTACGCCGCCGCCACGTCCCCCATGCTGTGACCGACCATCGCATCGGGTACCACGCCGAACGACGCCCAAAGCCTCGACAGCGAGGCCTCGATGGCGAACAAGGCTGGCTGCACCAGATCCGGCTGCCGAAGCAACGGCGACCCCTCCGGCTCCCGTAGCAGAGCCTCCAGGTCAACTCCGCCGATCCGGGCAAACGCCTCCCCGCACTCCGACATCGCGGCCCGGTACACTGGCGACTCCGCAATGAGGTCCAGCGTCATCCCCGGCCACTGCGCGCCCTGCCCGGGGTAGACGAAGGCCACCGACGCGGGCCCCGCCGCGCTCCCTCGGACGACGCCCGGGTGCGGCCGGCCGGCCGCCACGGCGGACAGGCCATTCCGTAATTCTGCCAGGGAAGCGCCGCACACCACTGCGCGGTACGGACCCGTGGTGTCAGCCGCGGCCAGCGCGGCTCCGACGCCCTCGACGGTCGCGTCATCTTTGTTGCTGTCGAGGGCTTGCAGAACGGACGACGCATGCGCCGACAGTTCCGAGTCGGATGAGGCCGATATCACCCATGGCACCACGGAGCTCTCGGCACGATGCGAAAGAGAATGGAACATGAGGAGGCACCGCTCACTTTCAAATTGGCATGAATCGTCTCAAGCGGCAAACGGCCGCGCACTACGCTTCCTTGGCGCTGAAGAGACGCAGTTCCCGCTCTACACAAGGGTCCGGGGTCTGCACGGATCCCTTAAAACACCTCAGCAGACCCCCGATACCCACTGGTGACCGGGCAACTGTAACAGCGGTATGCAATCCAGCACAGGGAGGGCTGCTGCCGCCCTCAGAGAACCACAAGTCCGTTGCCCAGATGCGACTAGCCTGCTAGCGTCCCTCCAGTCGGCAGCCCTGTGACCTGGAGCGCCGGCCGTGTAAAGGACTCCGCAAGGAGTCTCATTCACAGGGGGATTTGGATGATGGCAGCTCGTCAGTTACCAGAGGTCCTCGACGTACAGGATGACCTGTTTCACGTCGGCCAATACGAGACGTATCGCCACTTGCTCCGAGAACGCCCACTTGCCAAAGTCCGCTTCTATGACGGTCGCGAACTCTGGATGGTCAATCGTTACGAGGACGTGCAGTTCGTCCTGCGTGACGGCCGATTCAGCAACGATCCCACGAAGTTTGCTGATTTATCCTTTGCTGTTACGGCCGGTGTGCCGGACGGCATGGAAGACTACTTCTACCGCAATATGCTGCGCCTCGACCCGCCGGACCACACAAGGCTCCGCAAGCTGGTTTCGAGAGGCTTCACTCCGCGCCGGATCGCCGAACTGCGGCCCCGGATAAAGGAGATCGTCGACGATCTGCTGTGCGGCCTGGAGGAGAAGGGAAGCAGTCAGCCCGTCGACCTGATGGCGGAATTCGCCTACCGGTTGCCGGTGGCTGTGATCTGCGAGCTGCTCGGTATCCCCAAGGAAGACCACGACCGCTTCCGGGACTGGACGGCGATCGTCGTCAGCAACGATCCCGAAGTGCAGGAGCTCAAGCCGGACTCCTACCGCGGCCTCATGAACTTCGTGCTTGAGCTCATCCACGAACGATTCCACCACCCCGGGAACGACCTCCTCTCTGCGCTCGTGCAGATGCGTGACAACGAAGACCGGCTGGATGATGCCGAGTTGGTGTCGATGGTCTTCCTGCTGCTCGTCGCAGGCGTCGAAACAACTGTCAACCTCATCGGCACGGGCGCCTATCTGATGCTCACGCACCCAGAGCAGGCAGACTTCCTGCGCGGTAAGCCGGACTACATGGCCGGCGCCGTGGACGAGATGCTGCGCTATTTCGCACCGGTCGAGATCACCACCCGGTACGTCGCCGAGGAGGTGTCGTTCGGCGGCACCGTGGTCCCGGCGGGCAGCCTCATACTCATCAACCTGTCAGCGGCCAACCGTGATCCGGAGCGGTTCCCGCAGGCCGATACGTTCGATGTGGCGCGAGGCGACAGCGGTCATCTCACCTTCGGTAGCGGCGTGCACTTCTGTCTGGGCGCCGCGCTTGCCCGCCTCGAGGGGGAGATCGCCCTTGACGGGCTGCTCCGACGCTTCCCCGAACTCAGCATGGCTGTGCCGGAGAGCGAGCTCCGATGGCGGCGGGCCTTCCTGCGCGGGCTGGACGAGCTGCCGGTGCGGACCCATGGCCCCGCGTGCACCACAGACACCCCGACCGGATCGCACGCGCAGTAGTCACAACAGCCTTTCGGTTACCAGGTGATAGCGACCACTACCACCCCACGCACCGTGGCTTCCGCATGGCCCTGATTCTGCCTGCGGCTACCTGCTCAGCACCCCACCCCTTTGAGGAATTCCTGAGTCACATGATGATCACCGAATGCCGAATCTGCGGTAACCGTGAGCTCCAGCCGTTGCTCGACTTGGGCGAGCAGGCACTCACCGGGGTGTTCCCGCGAAGCCGTGACGAGGTCGTCCCGCAGGCTCGACTCGAACTCGTCAAATGCTCGCCAGCCGGATGCGGTCTCGTGCAGCTGCGCCACACGGCGGACTTCGACCTGATGTACGGGCAGGGCTACGGGTACCGTTCCGGCATTCGGCCATTCATGGTCAACCACCTGCACGGGAAGGTCGCCGAGCTGGAGAAGCTCGTCGAACTCGGCCCGCAGGACCTGGTGTTGGACATTGGCAGCAACGACGGCACGCTGCTGAGCGGCTACGCCGCGGACGGACCCCAACGAGTCGGGATCGACCCGTCCGCCGAAAAGTTCCGCCATGAGTACCCGCCGGCATCGGAGCTGATCACCGAATTCTTCTCGCGCGACGCATTCGTGAGCCGATTCGGCTCGCGGCGCGCGAAGGTGGTCACGTCGATTGCGATGTTCTACGACCTGCCCCGGCCGATGCAGTTCATGCAGGATGTCCACGACGTCCTGGCCGAGGACGGGGTCTGGCTGCTGGAGCAGAGCTATCTGCTGTCCATGTTGGACGCGAAAGCGTACGACGTCGTGTGCCACGAGCACCTCGAGTACTACGCGCTCCGGCAGATCGAGTGGATGGCGGAGCGGGTCGGCTTGACCGTACTCAAGGCCGAGCTCACCGACGTCTACGGCGGCAGCCTCTGCGTCATCCTCGCGAAGAACTCGACTCGGTACTCAAAGGACGAGGCCGGCCTGGCCCGGATCCGCGCCCTGGAGGCCAGGGCCGCTCTGGACACGATGGCCCCCTACGAGAGATTCGCCAAGCACGCAGAGCAGCAGCGGGACGTCCTGGTCGAATTCCTCGCCGAGTCGCGTGCGGCAGGAAAGCTCACCCTCGGGTACGGCGCTTCCACCAAAGGCAATGTCATCCTCCAGTACTGCGGCCTCAGCGAAGAAGAACTGCCCTGTATCGGGGAAGTCAGTCCGGAGAAGTCCGGCTGTTTCACCCCTGGTACTGGCATCCCAATCGTCTCCGAAGATGAGGCCAAGGCCCAGCGACCGGACCAGCTCCTTGTGTTGCCCTGGATCTACCGGGACGGCTTCGTCGAGCGGGAACAGAATTTTCTGAAGAGCGGTGGACAACTGGTCTTCCCGCTACCGGAGTTGAAAATCATGTGAGGGAGCCGGTCCGGAGAAATACTCGGATTGCAAGCCGAATCTCCGTGGGCGGACCTTTGGAAAGGTCCGCCCATCCCCACAGAGCTGGCCTGAATGATCTCGAAGTATGTCGGGCGCGCGTCCGAGTCCTATCGGTCTCCTCGGGGTGCTATCGGGGATGACGTGTGGGTCTCCAGGCCCGGTCCTCGCCCCGGGTCAGGGTATGGCGCAGACGCTGCCGCTCTCGCGCAGCGAGCGTCTGCGCGAGACGGACTGCCTCGGGATAGAACACCAACGGCGCCGCACGCAGTTCGTCGTGCCAGGCACGTCCCAGTGTGCGTCTGCGGGCCGGCCATATCGGCGGGTTGAGGGCGGGGATGTTCCACCAGCACGAGGAATGGCGTAGGCATCGGCGAACATCGCACGGCCCCCTGCGCCCAGACGCCTCTCCAGCAACAGCCGCTGCCGGTGAGCGCTGACGACCTTGGGCACTGCGGCCAGGGGAATGGCGGCGGTCCCCGGCTCGCGGCGGTTGTCCAGCCAGCAGCCGTGCCGGGCACAGACCTGCCAGGTCGCATCACTGGCCAGGTACGCGTTCAGGCTGGTGCCCTTGGCGCGGGCGCACAGCTCGCATACCCGCACCAGAAAGCAGCCGGCCGTATCCCAGGGCCAGTCCCACACCAGCCCGCCCTCCGCCGGGAGCAGCCTGTGGGGGTGTAGGTTCGGCAGCACAAACTGCACGTGGGCGGCCGGACGCCCGGATATGACGGCGAGCCGCTCCAACGCCGCGGCCTTGAGATATCCATCGCTGTAGCGCGGATCGCTCGGACCGCCGCCTTTGCACAGCGGTGTACCGAACGTGGGCCAGAAGTCCGCGTCGGCCCTTACTCCCTCAAGACCACTATCGGTTGACTGTGATCAACCTCTACAGCCCCAAGGGGAAAGAGGGGGAGAGGGCTGAAGCAACAAACACCCGCTCCCGGGCCGAAGCCCGAGGCGGGTGCCAGTTGTGCATGCCCGCGAAGCGAGCACCTTGTGCGGCAGGTGTGTCCGAGGGGGGACTTGAACCTTACACACATTCCGCTGATGCGGGGCGAACTGCAATTGCGAGCGATCGGTTCGAGTTCTGGGCGGGGGCGCGGGAACATGGGAAGAGGGAGATCCGCTCGCGGTGAGGGACGACTCGTGATCCGGGAATTCCCCAGTGTCGCCGGCTTCGGCATGTTGCTGTGGCAGAGCTGCCCTGGAGCGGGGACCTACCGGACGATTTGTTAGTGCGTTTCGCCCTGCTGGCCTGGTTCACCCGCATCAATGTCAGAAACAGGAGGGACTCAGGCGTCGCGTGTGGCGGTATTCACGGGTGAGGATCTTCAGCGTGATGGGAACGGCAGGGCGCGCCGAAGCGGTCAGAACGCAAGACTGATCCACCTCACCACATAGGACACGGTCTAAAGAAGCGCGATCGCCATATCAGCCGCCGCGCGTCGTCGGCAGCCCTGCCGACAGGGGCACGGCGAGCGAATCTCCGTTGGTCACCACGGGCGCGGCGCGTCCAGCCCTTGATTGCGGCTACCGCCCAGGACATGGACCCCATTCAGTGGCTACGAGAGGTCTTACGTTCCCTCCACAGTGACCGTGGATCCAGAGCGCCGCACGCCATACCCGTTCCCATCTGTATCGCGCCCTGCCCAGAGCGCGGACCGACAGCTACGGCAGTTGCAGTTCGTTCCGCAGCACCGGCATGTGCGTATGGTTCAACTCGGACCTCGCTGTCGGCGGGATGTGGAGTGCTCCGGCCACGGCAGCGGGCCGGGCGCGGGGACGGCCGACGGGCAGGCGGATGCGCACCTTCTTCAGGGCGGGGACGAACCTCTGAGATCGCGAGGTTGTTGACGAGGTGCGCGGCCTGGGTACCCTCGTCGGCCCCCCGGGGGACCGACGAGGGCGATGCGCATCAGCGGAGGAACCCTTCGTAGTTGCGCTGCTGGAGCTGGCTCTCGATCTGCTTCACGGTCTCCAGGCCCACACTCACGATGATGAGGATGCTCGTCCCGCCGAACGGGAAGTTCTGGTTCGCGTTGAACAGCACCAACTCCATTGTTGGTACGAGTGCGATCAGTCCCAGGTACAGCGAGCCCGGCCACGTGATCCGGTTGAGCACGTAGCTGAGGTACTCGGCCGTCGGGCGACCAGCCCGGATGCCCGGGATGAAGCCACCGTGCTTTTTCATGTTGTCGGCGACTTCTTCGGGGTTGAAGCTGATGGACACGTAGAAGAAGGCGAAGAACACGATCAACAAGACGTACGCGGCGAGGTAAACGGGACGGTCTCCCTTGGTGAAGTTGGTGGCGATCCAGGTCGCCCATGCCGCCTTCGATCCGCTGAACTGTGCGATGAGCGCCGGGATGGAGAGTAGCGACGACGCGAAGATGACGGGAATCACACCTGCCTGGTTCACCTTGAGCGGGATGTAGGTGGACGTACCGCCGTAGGAACGGCGCCCGATCATGCGCTTCGCGTACTGCACCGGGATGCGCCGCTGTGCCTGCTCGACGAAGACCACCAGGGCGACCATCGCCAGGGTCACCAGGATCACCGCGAAGAACTCGATCCAGCCGTCGGCGAGCTTGCCCTGCAGCTTGACCTGCCACAGTGCGCTCGGGAAGCGGGCGGCGATCGAGATGAACATCAGGATCGACATGCCGTTGCCGATGCCGCGTTCGGTGACCAACTCACCGAGCCACATGGTCAGGCAGGTGCCGGCAGTCATCGTGATCACCATCGTGATGGTGGTGAGGACCGAGCCGTCGGGCACGATCAGGCGCGTGCAGCCCTGGAAGAGCGAACCGGCGCGTGCGGCGGTTACCAGGGCGGTGCCCTCAAGGACGGCGAGCGCCACGGTCAGATAGCGGGTGTACTGGGTGATCTTCGCCTGCCCGGACTGCCCCTCCTTCTTGAGGGCCTCCAGTCGCGGGATCACCACGGTCAGCAGCTGGAGGATGATGCTCGCCGTGATGTACGGCATGATCCCCAGCGCGAAGATCGTGATCTGCAGCAGCGCACCACCGCTGAACATGTTCACCAGGCCGAACAACCCGCTGTTGGCGTGGGTCCGAGCCAGGCAGAACTCGACGTTCGCGTAGTTCACCCCTGGGACCGGGATGTGCACTCCGATCCGGTAGAGCACGATGATGCCCAATGTGAACAGCAGCTTCTTGCGCAGGTCGGGCGTCTTGAACGCTCGGGCGAACGCGGTGAGCACGGTGCCTCCTGCGCCTCCCGCCACTTTCAGGGCCGGGAGGCGACGGTCTTGAGGATCGACGAATACGTAGCGGCTGTACTGGGCGGACCCCGTGGCCGACTTGGTTGCCCAGGGTGCGGTGCGCGCGCAGACGAAGTCGCCTTCTCCCTCTCACCCGGGTGTACGGACACTGGGCTTCCGTACACACCCGTCGGGACCGCTTGAATGCGGCCAGGGCGCTACCTGGCGGTCGCGGTTTGTGTCCGCGTCGGAACCGGACCGGCAGTTGAGGCGCAGCTCGGCATCGGAACCGGCTTGAGGGGGGATGTGCGGGTGGGCATCGAAGGCTCGGGTGGCGAGGGGTGATACGGCATCGGCACCGGCCGGGTGGTTGACGTGCAGGTCGGCATCGGCGCCTTCGTGGCACCGGGCACGGGGCGGGGCGTCGACGGCATCGGGACCGACTCCGCGGGGGTGCCGGGGCGGCGCTGAGGGCCGGTGGGGCCGTCCTGAGCGAACGAGCTTGGCAGCACCATCAGTCCGACTCCGAGCCCCGCAACGGTCAGTACGGATCCGGTGGCCGTCCAGGCCGCTCGAGCCCGCCGGCGTGCGCGAACGCCGGCGTGCAGTCGGTCTCGGTGCCGGTCCTCATAGAGCGTGTCCTCCTGGCTGTCGCGCATCATCCGCGCCAGCTCCTGCTCGAAGTGGTCCATAGCTCCCTCTTCACTCCACCGGCTCTGTCTCAGCCAGAAGCTGACGCAACCGTGCAACGCCGCGGGTCGTCAGAGAACGGGCGGTACCCACCGGACAGCCCAGCGCCTCCGCGACATCCCGCTCGGGCAGGTCCTGGTAGTAGCGCAGCACCACCGCAGCCCGCTGCCGCGCCGGCAGCAACGCCAACACGGCCTCCAACCGGGTCTGTTCGTCCACGGCAGCGGTCTCGTCTGCCACCTCGGGCGGGTCGGGCAGCTGGTCCACAGGGTGCTCGCCCCACCAGCGACGCCGTGCCGAGCGAGCCGCAGCACGGGCCAGGACCCTGCGCACGTACGCCTCGGGCGCCTCCCTGGCCACCTTTGGCCAGGCAAACCACAGTTTGACGAGCGCTTCCTGCAGCAGATCCTCGGCCCGGTGCCGGTCTCCACCGGTGAACAGCCGCGCCAGGTGAAGCAACGCCGACCACCGAGCCGCCACGAACCGGTCGAACTCATCGGCCCGCAACTGCCCCATCAGCGTCACCCCCTCACCTCAACACGCCCCTGCACTCTCAATAAAGGCACTGGCCCCTGCCCTGCTATGCACCCCCGACAAGTGACATGGATCACGCATGCCGTCCCGGCCGTGCCCACGGCGCGACGTGCCTGGGTCGGCGGCGGCAGATCGGAGGGGAGGTTCCCGGGTGGTGGACGAGTCAGTCCGCATGCCTGCGGGCCCGTACACCCCGACGACCAGGACGCGAAGACTGCCACCGAGGTACGCACAGCGTGGAACGCAGAGAATCCGAATATCCCGCTGACCGTGTTGAGCAGCCGGACACGCTCGCTGCCCCGGTCGATCGTGGACCACCTGCGCGCCGCCGTGCCGAGACGGAACACGACCGCTCGGCGGTACTGATCCGGGAGATGCAACTGCCCCGCATCTGCGGGGATGGTCCCACCCGGCCCCCAGCCACGGTTGGGCAGGGCGTCGAGCCGTTCCGAGACCGGCTGCCTCATGAGCCTGGCGGTGACGAACCAACTTCTCAGGAACAAGGAGTAGTTGCGGGCGGTGGCCCGGCTGGACCGAGGCGCTTGGCACCCGTTGCCGCCTTGCAGGCCGCTAGCCTGTCGGTATGTCAGAGCGTGTCATGCCCGGTCGCACGGACGGCCTGATCACCCTGGTTGCCGCGGACGCTCTGTGGGTCGATCTGACGGTCGACAGCGCGGTGCCGACGGCTTCTGGGGCATTCACGTGCTCTCCTGCCTGTGCCCGGGTGGGGTACGTCCTGCTCGGCGGCCATGTGGTGGCGACGGCACGGGCGAGCGGCGGCCAGTGGAGTGTTCCGGAGGCCCGGGTGCGCCGGGCGGCCGCGGAACTGAACGCGGTGGGGATGGATCGGCAGGACCTGGTCCGCATCGGTCCGTTTCGTGGGGCATCGAGGCAGGCGTGCGACGAGGAAACGCCGCTGCGTTGGCGCCGGCGCATCACGGGGGAACTGGAGGAACTGGGCGGCCCCGAGGTGGCAGTACGGCGTGAAGTCGGCCGGCCCTACCATCTGGCGGGGATCGACTGGCGACAGATCCTCGTGGAGCAGACTCGCGACGGGACGCGGCGCACGTGGTGGCTGCCGCGCGCTGTGGTCAGGCTGCTGGACGCGGCCGAGCACGCCGAAACGCAGTGGGTGCAAGCCGCGCGGACCAGCCGGGCAACCGCAGCCGTCGCCGGGCCACCCTCCCACCACCGGCAGGCCAAAGACGCCGGCGGTCGGCAGACGACGAGACCCGCGGACCCCACCGCCTCGCTGCGCCCGTACAACGCAGAGCTGGACGGCCAGCTGTACTCGGTGCTCAGCAGGAAGCCCGGTACCTCCCGCAAGGTGGCCGGGTGGGCGTGCGCCGTCTGCCGCACCGCGCCCGCCACTGTGCTCGACCACTGCCACGAACACGGCTACGTTCGCGCCCCCGTGTGCCAGTCCTGCAACACACAGGAACGCCCCGACCACCTGTACAGCAACGACATCCGCGTGGCGAACCGCTACACACGCCTCTTCCACACCGACACCGACGACTGGCTTCGCCACTGGCACCGCTGCCCCGGCTGCCGGGCACGCACCACCCTGCCCCTGCCGCACCTCGCCGCATGGACCGCCCACATAGCCTGCCGAGCGCTGCGCCCGACCCACCGCGCCCCCGGTGGACGCAAGCCCTGCGGTGTCCTGCGCGTGTCCTGGACAGGCAGTCAGAACGCTCCCCGTTCCTGCCTGCTCACGGTCGCCGTCGACTTCTGCCCCTCCGGCGAGCACCGTGTCCTGGCGCAAGTCCCCTACCGCGAAGCCGCCGAGCGGTTCCGTACCTGGCTGGCCGAGACGGCCCCTGCCGTGGCCGCAGCGGCAGGTCCTGACCGCCTGGACGGCCTCCCTGCCCAGTTCCGGCCAGTCATCCCGGACACCAGCGGCGAGGACCTGGAACTGTTCTGAGCGGGCGCCGGGAGACCTGACACCCCACCGTCGTCCCTCGTAGCTGCTGGCTCTCTGGCTCTCGACACGGTCAGGGTTACGCCAGCCGCAGCTCTCCCGTCATCACGGGCATGTGCGTATGGTTCAACTCACCCCTCGGACACCAGCAGAGAGCCCAGTTCGTCTGGGGTTCTCCTGTTGTCTGGCTGTGGCGTGACAAACCGCGTGACCAACAGTGGTCGACAGGATGCGGACCCGTCGGTTTCCCCTTTGAGAGCCCGCCTGTTCACCGAGTCGATCGCGCAGCGCGACCAGTCAAGGTCGCTGCGTGTACCCAGCTCGTCGAGGACGAGGCGGTGCAGTTTCGCCCAGACCCGGGCGGCGGTTGGCGCCACCCGCTGGAACAGCTCGGTCCGCGGTCCTCACGCGACGCAGAACTCGTTGCCTTCCGGGTCCTGCATGGTCCACCAGTGTCCGGCTGGCCCCTTGTTCACCTCGCGGATGCGAGTCGCGCCCAGGGCCTCCAGCCGTGTCACCAGGGTGTCGAGGTCGCCGGACTCGCTGTGGACGTCCAGGTGCAGGCGGTTCTTGCCGGTCTTGCCTTCGGGGACGTCCTGGAAGAGCAGGCGCCGCCCGCGGCCGATGCCGCTTATGGGGTCGAACGGGTCCTCGGGGTGTCTGACGGCTGCGTAGCCGCGGAAGATCTTGCGGCCGCGGTGCTCGGCGACTGCTTCCTCGCCGAGGTGGCCGGCGGCCAGCAGCTGCTCGATGAGCGCGCCGGGGTCTTCCACCTCGTACTCCAGGGCCGCGGCCCAGAAGTCCGCCAGGGCGGGTGCGTTCGCGCTGTCGATGACCAGTTTCCAGTTCAAAGCCATGTAACTGGTTATATTGGTTACATGGACGCTGTCGCAAACCGAGGGCTCGTACTGCGCTCCCACACCGGTGCCGCCTACCGGTTCGACCCCGGCGCCCTGTGCCTGGAACTGCTCCCCACCGGAGGCCCCGGCCCCCTCAGCCGGTACGAGGTACTGCACCAGCCCGCCGACCTGACCGCCTGGGCCGAGCAGTCACGTCTCACCCCGACCCCCGACCTGCGGATCACGGAAAGCGAGGTGGCCGACGCGCGTCGACTACGCAACGCCCTGTTCCGGGCAGCCGCCGCCCTCACCCACCACGAGCCGCCCACGCCCGGCGATCTGGACGTGATCAACGATGCGGCGGCGCATACACCGCTGGCTCCCGTCATCGGCGCGGACGGAAAGCGGCACTGGGCCGGCACCGGCAGCGGCACCCAACTGCTCGCCACCGTCGCGCGCGACGCCGTGGACCTCCTCACCGGCCCCCTCGCCCCCCGCATCCGGACGTGCGCGGCCGAGGACTGCCACCTCATCTACGTCGACATCTCGCGCCCCGGCCGCCGCCGCTGGTGCTCCATGGAGCACTGCGGCAACCGCCACAAAGTCCGCGCCCTGCGTACCCGCCGGTTCGAGAAAGGATGACCACCATGCCCACCGGACTCACCGAGGACGCCGGCTGGCAGATCGGCGTCTCCCGCACCCTGCCCCACCCGCCCTCCGCCGTCTGGGACTTCATCAGCGGTCCCGAAGGACTCGCGCTCTGGCTCGGCCCCGGTGCCACCCTCACCCCCGAGCGTGGCACCCCCTACCGGACGGCCGCAGGCGTGGCGGGCGAAGTGCGCGGTTACCGGCCGGGCGACCGGATCCGCGTCACCCACGACACCACCACCGTCCAGGTCGCTCTCCGCCCTACCGTCGACGGGGCCGGAACCATGCTCCGCTTCCACCAGGAACACCTGTCCAACGCCGACGAGCGCGAACAGCAACGAGCCCATTGGCAACAGGTCATGGGCAAGGTCGCCACCGCTCTCGACGAGCAGTAGCTCGCCCATCACCCACGCTCACCAGTCCCCATGGCGCCCCGACGCGCAGACTCCCGCGAAACGCGGCCGGCGGGATCGTTCCGGCAGTGGACCTCCGCCAGCGTGCCCGTCGCGACGCTGGCCTCCGTCGGCGTCCTGGCCTTACCCGAAGGGTTTTCGATTCAAGCGCCGGCCAAGCAGGAACGGACTTCGCTGGCCGTTTCATCGACGGATTGCGCGGTGAAGAACCTGACCTGGTAGGTGGAGATGCCGTCATCCGATTAGATCATTTTCTGGATGGAGAATTTCTCGACCGGGCAGGTGTCGAGCTCATCGCCTGGCACGCCCGCTCGCGGCGTTGCCGAAATGTCTCCATAGCTCTGCTATGAAGACATCCCGGCGTCTTGCGATCGCACGCACCAGGCGCCGCTCCTTCTTCCACGGAGATCCGTCAGAAGCGCCCTGGGCCATTCGGGGTACGGCATCGGGAGGCAGTGTCGTGCGTGGGCACATGACGCCGGATGAGTTCCGGCGTCACGGCCGGCAGGTGGTCGACTGGATCGCCGCCTACCAGGAGAAGATCGAGTCGTACCCGGTGCGGTCCCAGGTAGAGCCGGGTGAGGTACTGGGCGCGCTGCCGCCGAGTCCACCGGAGACGGGCGAGGGTTTCGAGGGGGTGTTGGCGGATCTGGACCGGGTGCTGATGCCTGGCATCACGCACTGGCAGCATCCCTCGTTCTTCGCGTATTTCCCGGCCAACGCCAGCGGCCCGGCGATCCTGGGCGACCTGCTCTCGTCCGGGCTGGGTGTTCAGGGCATGCTGTGGGCGACCAGTCCGGCCTGCACCGAGCTGGAGACCCGCGTGGTCGACTGGCTGGCGCAGCTGCTGGGCCTGCCGGAGGCGTTCCGGGGCAACGGTGTCATCCAGGACTCGGCGTCCAGTGCTTCGTTGGTGGCGGTCGTCGCCGCGCTGCACCGAGCGGGTGGGGGGAAGCCCGGGCAGGACGGCGTCAGCGCGCGGTACACGCTCTACACCAGCTCACAGACCCACTCCTCGCTGGAGAAGGCTGCGCGGATCTGTGGGCTCGGCGCGGCTGCCGTGCGGGTGGTGGACGTCGATCCACAGACCCTGGCGATGGACCCGGCCTGCCTGGAGACGACGATCGCCCAGGACCGCGCGGCCGGTGCCGTGCCGCTGCTGGTGTGTGCGACGGTCGGCACGACCTCGACCACCGCGATCGACCCGGTGCCCGAGATCGGCGAGGTGTGCCGCCGCAACGGTGCCTGGCTGCACGTGGACGCGGCCTATGCGGGCGTGGCGGCGGTGTGCCCGGAACTGCGCTGGCTCAACGACGGACTGGCGCAGTATGCCGACTCCTACGTCACCAACCCGCACAAGTGGATGCTCACCAACTTCGACTGCACCGCGCTGTGGGTGGCCGACCGCGCACCGCTGGTGGGTGCGCTCTCGGTCCTCCCCGAGTACCTGCGCAACCAGGCCACCGCCTCGGGCGAGGTCATCGACTACCGCGACTGGCAGATCCCGCTCGGCCGCCGTTTTCGCGCCCTCAAGCTGTGGTCGGTGATCCGCTGGTACGGGGCGCAGGGGCTGCGGGCACACATCCGCAACGGTGTCGGCCTGGCGCAGGAGCTGGCCGGGTGGATCGCGGCCGATGCGGCATTCCACGTGCACCCCCACCACCCGCTGGGCCTGGTCTGCTTCCACCCGCTATGGCCTCAACTGCCCGACACCGAGGCGGACGCGGCCACCCTGCGGATCATGCAACGGCTCAACGACTCCGGCGAGTTGTACCTCACCCACGCCAAGGCCGGCGGCCGGGTGCTGCTGCGCATGGCCATCGGCGCACCGGGCACCGAGCAGCGGCATGTGCGACGTGCCTGGGACCGGATCACCGCCGCCGTACGCGCCGGGAACGCACCCTGACGCCCGGCCAGGCACCCGAGCCGCTTCTTCGTATCGATCGCCGAATCCTCGGCCGACCCTGTAGGAGCACACATGCACGACGTGATCATCATCGGCGGCGGCATCTCCGGCGCCACCGCCGCCCGCGAACTGGGGACAGCAGGACATTCCGTGGTGCTGCTGGAAGCCCGCGACCGCCTCGGAGGACGGACCTGGACCAGCACCTTCCCCGGCACCGACACACCCGTCGACCTCGGCGGCATGTGGCTGGGCCGCCGCGACACCTTCCACCGCATCTACGCCGAGGCCGCCCGCTATCAACTCCCCGTCGTGCAAAGCCCCAGCACGACCGTCAGCAGCCTGTTCATCGACGGCATCCGCCACACCGACCCGCAGGCCCTGCCCCCCGGCTACGGCGCCGAAATCGAGGGCGCCATCCGGCGGATGACCGAAACCGCCCGGGCCACCGGCCCCCACCTCAACGACCCCGACCGCACCCGTCCGCTGGATGTGTCGATCCGTCAGTACCTGTCCACGTTCGGCATGTCCCCCACGGCGCTCGCCACCCTCTGCCAGCAGGCGTCGGTGCACTACGGAGCCCCCGCCGACGAGATCTCCGCGCTGTACCTTCTCGGTGAGATCGCCACCCGGTACACCCTGTTCGCGCAGCAGACGCTGGCGCTCGACGTCCTCGACAGCTTCCGCGACGGGACGAAGGCCCTCCTGGACGCGCTCATCGCCGATGCCGGCGCCGAGGTCCACCTGTCCTCTCCCGTGCGCCGTGTCACCCAGACCTCCGACCACGTGGAGGTCATCACCGACGCCGACGAGCGGTTCCTCGCCCGCACCGCGGTCGTCGCCACTCCGTTGAACTGCTGGCACACCATCGACTTCCACCCGGCCCTGCACCCCGCCAAGGAGGCCGTCAGCGCCCAGGGCCACGCCGGGCACTTCGCCAAGGTCTGGCTGCTGGCCGAGGGCTTGCCCGATCCGTCCTTCTTCGCCGCGGGCACCCCGGACGGATTCCAGTGGATCCGCACCGAACGGGTCACCGCCCAGGGCAGCCTGCTCACCGGCTTCGGCGACCCCGTGGCCTCCCCCGACCTGTACACCCTGTCGGGTGCGCAGAAGGCCCTGGCCGCCTACGCGCCGGAGGCCCGTGTCAAGGCCGTGCACAGCCACGACTGGAACGAGGACCCCTACTCGCGCGGCACGTGGATCGCCTACCGCCCCGGCTGGCTCACCACACACGGACCCGCCATCAGCGCCCCCGAAGGACGCATCGCCTTCGCCGGAGGCGACACCTCCACCAACTTCAACGCGCTGTGGATGGACGGGGCCGTCGACACCGGCATCCGCGCCGCCGCCCACACCCGAACCCTCCTGAAAACCCCGCGCACCCACGCCTGATCGTATCGGCGGCGTCCTGCGGGTCGCGGGCGGGCGGCCTGGCGGTCTTCGTGTGGGGTCGGCTCCCGGGCTCAGCGTGCGCCGGGCTCGGGGCCGTCGCCGTACGGCAGCAGATTGCCCGCGATGCGGGGGAGACAGCGGTCGAGCCCGGCGCCACGACCGGCGAGGACCTCGAAGCCGGTCGGCCGCAGCCGCAACTCGATCGCCCGCAGCCGGTCGAGGTTCCCCAACGCACGGACCCGCGCCTGCAGGCCCGGTCGGTCGAAGAGGTCCTCGGGGCGCACGAACACCGCGCCATCGCGGGTGCTTTCCGCCTCGGTGCCGGCGAGATCGACGAGGCTGATGCCGCCCGGATGGAAGACCCGGTCCGCGGCCAGCCAGGTCAGGGGCAGGCCCGCGAACAACTCGGGCATGTCGGCGAAGCGCATCGGCAGGACCACGGGGTTGAGGTAGGCGTCGGCGTCCGCGACGTCCTGTTCGGCCGTCGTGAGCGCGGTACCGGTCCAACCGACGGGGAAGCCGTAGTCCGCCAGCGACAGTTCGAGTCCGAGGTCGCGGATCGTGGCGAGCCCGCCCTCGTGGTTGTCGGGCGATGTGAGCAGCTGCACCAGCTCCCGGTCCAACATCCGTCCGTGTTCGCCGACCGCGTCGTACAGCCACAGATAGACGAGTCCGTCGTCCGTGAGGTGCTCGGTGAGCCACTGCAGCCCGGCCCGAGGCGAGGGGAGATGGTGCAGCACCCCACAGCACACCGCCAGGTCGAACCGGCGCTGCAGGTCCAATTCCGGCATGCTGCCGTGAACGAACTCGACATTGGTCACCCCGTACCGCTCGGCGGACCGCCGTGCGATCTCAAGGGAACGGCGGCAGGCGTCCACCCCCGTGAACCGGGCCTTGGGGTAACGCCGGGCGAGCGCCATCAGGATGGAGCCGGTTCCGCACCCGGCGTCGAGGATCTCCCAGCCCTCCAACTCGGTGTCCCGCAGAACGAAGGGGAGTTGCTCGGCGACCATCTCCATGACCGGAGCGTCCTCCGCCGGAGAAGGGAAGGGAAAGGTCTCGTAGAGCTGTGCGACGTCGCTCGTCATCTCGGGTGCACCTTCCTGATTTCGATTTCCATCAGTGCCGAGGGATGAAAACGCCGATGGTTTCCGGGCACCATCGGGAAGTCTAAGTCGACATTTCGAGGTGCCGCAAAAGGATCTCAAAATCCCGATTCCGGCGTACGCGACATTCGACTGTTCGAGTGGATGAGGCGGCTCGGAGACATGAAGTTCGCATTCACGGCCACTTCGCTGTACGCCCGCTTCCTCCGCTGATACCGCTGCTCAACGCCGCCGGGCGGACCAAGACCCCGATCACGGATTCCCCGGGACCCCGGGGAATCCGTGAAACCCGCCATCGGCGAAGCGCGGTGCAGCGTCACCCGCGAATTCTCCGTTGGCGCATCCTGGAAAGTCGTGCTGAGAATCCCATGTAGCAGATTGACACCAGGACGGTCGAGCACGGCTTTGTGCCATGAGTCGTACACGGACATCACCGACACCAGACGCACCGGCTCCACCGGCTCCACGGGCTCGACCTCGACAGCATCCGTGCCCTCGCCGCCCCGTCCGGATTCACCGACGTACCGGTCTTCGACAACTACGCCCCGCGGCCCACGGACCACACCACGAACCACGAGACGTGAGTGCTCACCCGATCGTGCTCCGTTCCGCTCGACATGTCGGAGAAGACGAGACACCTCGGAGAAGAGAGGCTGGAAGCAATGCTGATCTGCGGGCTGAAGCTGACACACGACGGCGGGGTCGCCGTCATCGAGGACGGCACGCTACTGTGCAGCATCGAGATGGAGAAACTGAACGGCAACCCGCGCTACCAACCGCTGGACCGCCTGGAAACCGTCGAGGACGTCCTGGCCGAGCAGGGAGTGCGGCCGTCCGACCTCGACGCCGTCGTGGTCGACGGGTGGATGGCGGCGCCGAGCGAACCCACACCATGGCTGAGGGAGTTGACGCACCACGGGCGACCGGTGGCGCTTGAGGTCGCGCCGTACTCCGAGGCGGACCGCAACGCCAAGGCGGCACTGCACCGCTACGAGTTCGACGGCCTGCCGCTGGGCAACCGCGTCATCCGCTACGCCAGCTACCACCACGGGACGCAGCATCTGCTCGGGGCCTACTGCACCAGCCCGTTCGCCGCCCGCGGCGAATCCGCACTCGGCATCGTCTGGGACGGCGGCACCGTTCCCCGGCTGTACAGGGTGGACACCGCCCCGTTCCGGGTACGGAGCCTGGGGCCCCTCTTCCCCGTCTACGGCAACGCCTTCGCCGACTACTGCGCCCAGTGGGACCCGTTCCGCTCCCGGGCGACCTCGCAACAGGACGAGCAGGAGATCACCAACGCCGCCGTACCCCGAAACCTCGACGTGGCGGGCAAGGCGATGGCGTACGCCGCCCTGGGACGGGACGAACACACCCTGTACCGAGCCTTCGACACCCAACTGGACCGCATTCCGCTCACGTTCGACACCGGCATCGAGCTGGCCGAGTGGTGCCGCGAGCACCGCGACGAGGTGTTGCCCGGCGGCTCGGAAGCCGACTTCATCGCCAGCTTCCAGGGCTATCTCGGCGCCAGACTGCTGACCGCGCTGCGTGAGCGCATGGCGGAACTCGCACCCGACCTGCGCAGCCCGAATCTGTGCCTGTCGGGCGGGTGCGCCCTCAACATCAAGTGGAACAGCCTGATCCGCAACAGCGGCCTCTTCACCGAGGTATGGATTCCGCCGTTCCCGAACGACTCCGGCGCCGCGCTCGGCACCGCGGCCGCCGAGATGATGACCCAGGAGGGCAGAACCGCCCTGGACTGGGACGTGTTCCGCGGCCCCAGGCTGCTGCCGGCGACCGACGTACCCGGGTGGACCTGGGAACCGTGCGACGCCGCCGGGCTCGCCAAGGTCCTCCACGAAACCGCGGAGCCGGTCGTGGTCCTCAACGGGCGGGCCGAACTGGGACCCCGCGCGCTCGGCGGCCGCAGCATCCTCGCCACGGCCACCGACCCGAAGACCAAGGACCGACTCAACGACATCAAGGGCCGCGCCAACTACCGCCCGGTCGCCCCGATCTGCCTGGAACACCGGGCACCGGAGATCTTCGCCCCCGGCTGCCCCGACCCCTACATGCTCTTCGACCACGAGGTACGCCCCGGCTGGCACACCAAGATCCCGGCCGTCGTCCACCTCGACGGCACGGCCCGACTGCAGACCGTCACCGAGCACCACAACCCACTCCTGGCCGCCGTACTCACCGAGTACGAACACCTCAGCGGCGTACCGGTGCTGTGCAACACCAGCGCCAACGACCAGGGATGCGGCTTCTTCCCCGACGTGCGAGCGGCGGCACGCTGGGGCCGCGCGGACCTGCTCTGGTCGGACGGACGCCTGTACTCCCGGAAGTGACTGCGGGTGTGTCCGGCTCCGGAAGGGGTAGGGGCGAGGTCGCCCCTACCCCTCCACACGTCACACGGGGAGCAGCTGCCACTGCCGTTCCCGGTGGTCGCCCTCCGCCCGGTGCTGCGTGATCGCTGTGCGGGCGTTGGTGTCGACGCGCAGAATCAGACCGCTGTTCCGGTTCGCGATCTCGTACACCGGCGGGCTGTCGGTCGCGGAGCTGACCGGGATCAGCCTCCACTGCTGGTGGTGGGCGTCGTCACCCTCGTAGGCGCGTTGCGCGACCACTGCTCCGGCCGTCTCGTGCCCTCCGGCGATCTCCAGGACCTTGCCGCTGCGCACGTTCTCGATCGTGTACAGGTTGTCGCCGTCGTCCTGGCCCGCGACGACCAGTCGCCACCGCTGGTGACCCCTGGGGGTGGCGAGGGACTGGTGGATCTCGGCCCCGTCCTTGGTGGACTCGCGCTGGACCGCCATCCGCAGCCTGCTGCGGACGTTGGCCCAGGAGACCACCGTGCCCGAATCGGGCAGCCCGGCCCGCTTCGGCAACGCGACCTTGCGAACCCGGTTGTTGGCGTGGTCGGCGATGTAGAGGGTGCCGACGCGGTTCACGACGACGCCGATCGGTTTGTTCAGCTGGGCCGAAGTGGCTGGGCCGTCGTCACCGGTGAAGCCCGCGGTGCCCGTGCCGGCGACCGTGCTGATCTTCCCGTCGGCCGTGACCTTCCGGACCCGGTGGTTGCCGTAATCGCCGATGTAGAGGGTGCCGATGCTGTCCACCGTCACCTCGAACGGGCGGTCCAACTGGGCAGCGGTGGCTGGGCCGTCGTCACCGGTGAAGCCCGCGGTGCCCGTGCCGGCGACCGTGCTGATCTTCCCGTCGGCCGTGACCTTCCGGACCCGGTGGTTTCCTTCATCGGCGATGTAGAGCTCGCCCGCGCGGCCCACCTCCATTCCCCTCGGGCGGCTCAGCTGGGCCGAAATCGCCGGACCGCCGTCTCCGTCGGATCCCGCGGTCCCGGTCCCCGCGACCGTGCTGATCTTCCCGTCAGTCGTGATCTTCCGAACTCGGCGGTTGTTGTACTCGGAGACATAGAGGACGCCGGTGCTGTCCACCGCCACCCCGCGCGGGTCGTCCAACTGGGCTGCGGTGGCGGGACCGCCGTCACCGCTGAAGCCCTTGGTGCCCGTGCCGGCGACCGTGCTGATCTTCCCGTCGGCCGTGACCTTCCGGACCCGGTGGTTGTCGGAATCGGCGATGTAGACGGCGCCCGCACTGTCCACCGCCACCCCGCGCGGAAGGTTCAGTTGGGCCGAGACGGCGGGGCCGCAGTCACCGCTGAAGCCCTTGGTGCCCGTGCCTACGACCGTGCTGATCTTCCCGTCAGTCGTGATCCTCCGGACCCGGTGGTTGCCGAACTCGGAGAAGTAGAGGGTGCCGGCGCTGTCCACCGCGACCCCGTACGGGTATCTCGACTGGGCCGAAACGGCAGGCCCGTTGTCCCCTGCGAACCCACCGACCCCGGTCCCCGCGAACGTGCTGATCGGAGGGGCGCAGTCCTCGCCACTTGTGGTTGCCGCCTGGGCAGTGCTCATCGTCATCCCTTCACCGTTCACTGACCGCGTGCTACGAGCGGTTGTCGTTGGAGACGGACGGGTCGTCGGCGGTCGGTTTGGCTGCCTTGGGTGCCTTGGCGAAGTCGCTCTTCTTCGGCCTGTTCTCCAGGTCCTCGTCCTTCTGAAGGCCGCTGTGCTCCGTCACCGTCGCGCTCGACTCCCGCATGCCGGCGGACGCCGCCTTGGACACCGAGCCGGGATCCTGGGCGTACTGGGCCTGCGCATGGGCCGACGCCTGGGTGGTCTGGATGAAGGAGCCGAGGAAGCCCAGGACGGCCCGCGCTTCGGGCGACTGCTCCTGCACGATCTTCGCGCGGGAGTTGGCCCCGTGGATCGCGCTGTCGAACAGGCTCGTGCTCCTGTCGTCGTAGGTGTCGTCGTCGGAGTCCTCGAAGTCGACGCCCGTGCCCGGTTGCGGCTTGGCGCTGTCGGTGGTCACGGAGAAGAGCCCCGCGCTCTTGCCCGCGGAGCCGAAGATGTTGTCGAACACCATGGTCGTTGCCCCTGGTTGTCTCGTGGCGGCGGCGCGGTGGTGGTGTCGCCCGCCCGGTCAAGGCTTCTTGTGCAGTTCTCGTTCGCTGCCGGTCAGGCTCTCGCCGTCGAACATCGTGTGGTGGACCTCCAGGGCCGAGACGACTTCGGCCAGCCCCTTCATGCGGAAGCCGTTGCCGCCGGCCAGGTCGATGTCACCGAGGTCGCGGGCGACGACGTGGTCGAGGCCGGGGTAGTTCCGGGTCTGCGGGGGAGACAGGACCGCCACCGGTACGGCGTACTGCACCGCGAGCAGCCCGGAGAAGGTCACCGGGATCTCGTAGGAGTACTGCTTGCGGGTACGCCGCTGCGTGACGATGGTCGTCACCCGGGAGCCCGGCGGAACCTTGCCGGAGATCTGCGATTTCGAGGCCCAGCTGGTGGTCAGGGAGCCGCCGACGGAGGCTGCGATACCCAGCGCCAGCTGCGCGTTGAGCGAGGCGTTGCCGGTGGCGCTGCCCGTGGTCGTGAACCCCACCGAGTTCGTCATCGAGTTCGACGCGGAGTTCGTCACGGCATTCCTCGTGGACGTCTCGGTGGCGTGGGCTTTGTCGACGCCGACGCTGTCCTTGCTGTTCTTGTTGGTCACGGTGTCCGTGTTCCGGTTCGCCATCTCGTTCTGGCACTGCGTCTGGAGTTGCGACTGGAGGTCCAGCCGGAGCTGGTTCTGCAACTGCAACTGGAGTGACGCGCCGACGCTGCCGCCGAAGGTGAGCTTGGCATCTCCCTGGAGTGACCAGGTGACCCCGTTCGACACGGTGAAATCGACCGAGTCGGTGAAGGTCATCTCGGATGTCTGGCTGCGGTTGACGTAGGCGCGCGAGGAGAACGTGTCGGGCGGGGGCTGGCTGATGTTGCCCCGCTCCTCGATCAGCGGCTCCCCGAGGTTCATGTAGGCGAGCCAGCCCAGATTGAAGGCGGACCCGGGGAAGGTGCCGAAGCTCGACTTGTTCAGGGAGAACCCGACGGGCTTGTGCCGCACGCCGTAGTCGTCGACGTAGACCAGGTTGGGGTGGTCCAGGATGGACTGCCAGGTCTGCTCGATATTGAGTTCCCGCAGGTTCTTTTTCGTCAGCGGCTGGCGCTTGGCCCGTTCCAGGTTGTACGCGTTGGAAGGCATTCCCCGTCCTCGACTGATCTGGTCGAACTGCGCTCGGTGAACGTTAAGTCGGTAACAGGCATCTGTGCATGTCCCGACAATCGAAATTACCGCGGGCCCCGTCACCCAAACGATGAGTCCGGGCATTCACCCAATCGAGTGGTCGGGGTTCGGTGAAGGTTCTCAACTCGCAGCAGCCGAAGGTAGGTTGAAGCGCCGCCAATCACCCGATCAATTGCTTTCCGGCAGTCCTGCCTGCGGGCGCTGCGGCCTCGGGTGTTGACGTGGGCGGGTTGACGCGGGTGAGGGTATTCGATTCGGCCGTCCCATCGCTTTCGAGCCGTCTCCATCGAGGGCGATTGAGCCCGAAGAAATTCGGCGCGATAAAGCACTGAACCGAGCGCACGACGCATTGCTCTCCACATTCGGAACAGGTGAGGTTTACGCGATGTACACCCAAGAACGCACGACGATGTCGAATTTGGTGGTCGGCGGCCCGGTGGCGGTGAACAGCTACGACAACGCCATCGTGGCGGCGCTGCTCGAAAACCGGCCGGTCATGCTCGTGCACGCCTTCAACGGCGGCTACCTGCGGCCCGCCGAGCTGAAGGAGGAGAGCCACGACAAGGGGGTCAAACTGGCCACCGCGCTCGACCCGGACACCAAGGAAGCGCAGGGCCACCTCTGGTACATCACGCCCGCCGGCTACTTCGGGCAGCGACCGCTGTACTTCATCGAGAGCGCCGCGGGCCAGGTGTCGCCCGCACCCGCCGGTGCGGGCGACACCGACGCCGGGCGCGGCGACGACGGCGCGCCGAAGCCGCAGCGCAGGCGCATCACCGTCCACCAGGAGGCCCCGAAGAGCACGGCCGACACCGTCCAGGTGGGCCTGCCCGACAAGGTCGGCGACCTGTGGCGCGGGAAGAACGGTGCGCCCGAGGACACCCAGCTGTGGGTCGTCACGGTGACGCCGTGGGGCGGGATCACGTTCGTGCCGATCACCCACCCCGACGCCATCCTCGGGTTCAAGGACCATGCGGTGACGGCCGACAGCGAGGTGCGTCTCACCTACAACTGGGGCGGGGACTTCACCGGGACGGTCATCAACACGTTCTACCCGCGGCTGCCCAGCGAGTGGAACGTCCCGTACCACCACGTCTTCACGTGATCCGCGGTCACCGTCGCGCCGAACCCGTCCCGAGCCAACGCCCTTACCGCCTGGAAGAGGCACCACGATGCCCGTGCCCATCGAAGAACTGAAACTGGAGATCGTCAACGCCGCCACGGGGAAGCCGCTCGGCGCCGAGGCCGCGCCGAGCGCGGACGGGGTGCTCGTCGTCCGCGACTTCCCCGATGGCGGCCCGAGCCCGGAGCAGTGGCAGCTCGCCCCCGTGCCGGCCGCGCAAGGCGAGGAAGCAGAGGACAATCAGGCATATGTGATCCGCAACGCGGTCAGCGGCCAGGTGCTCGACGACCCCGCCGCCGCGGACCGCGCCGTCCGCCAGTCGGATGCCGCCGACGGCAATCAGAGCCAGCGGTGGCACGTCGTCCCCGTTGAGGGCGAAGCGGGCCTCTACTTCATCGAGGGCGCGACCGACGGCGCCGTCCTCGATCTCGCCGACCCCGGCGCGGACGCAACCGGGATCGTCCTGCGCGAGCACGACGACAGCGCGGAGAGCCAGCGGTGGCGGTTCGTGCCGGCCGAGCCCGAGCGCACCAGCGACCCCGTGCTGCGCTGGTCGGCACTGGGCCACTGGAACGGCCGCCGGTCCTGGCGGCTGGCCCCCTCGACCGCACTGCGGCCGGCCCCCGGCGCGACGCCCTCCTTCAGCAACATGCTCCTGGTCCTGGAGCAGTTCGGGAGCGACGAGGACGCCGGGGGGTGGAAGAGCGAAGGGGTCACCCTTCCCCAAGCTCCCGGCTTCGCTCGGGCAGGGGATGCCCCGTTCCCCGGTGGGCAACCGGGCTGGTGGGCCGGGGCCGGTGCGCGCTTCCTCGCCGACACCACGGGAGCCAAGCGGGCGGACATCGTCGGGCTCAAGCTCGCGGAAGGGGCCGCGACGTCGTCCAGCCGAGGCGACGGCACCTTCGACGACGAGGAGCGCGTGCTGCACCCGCCCGTACCCTCCGCGAGCCCCGAAGACCTGTGGACTTTCGCGGACACGACGGGCGACGGCAAGCCCGATGTCGTCGTGCTCGCCGCCGACGGTGTCCGGTTGTCCCCCAAAGGCGAGGACGGGACGTTCGCGCCCGCGGGCGGCGAGCCGGCCCTCAAGGCGTTCGGCCACGGCGAGCAGGCCGGCGGGTGGCTGGCCGACAAGCATCCGCGCTTCCTCGTCGACACCACCGGTGACGGCAGGCTGGACGTGGTCGGCTGCCACGACGACGGCGTCTGGCTGTCGCTCCAGGACGAGGAAGGAAAGTTCGCACCCATCGGCGACGAACCCGTTCTCCGGGCGTTCGGCCACGACGAGAAGGCGGGCGGGTGGCTGGCCGACAAGCATCCGCGCTTCCTCGTCGACACCACCGGTGACGGCAGGCTCGACATCGTCGGCTGCCACGACGACGGCGTCTGGGTGTCGCACCAGGACGAGGACGGGACGTTCGCCGACCCCCTGTACGTCCTCGACGACTTCGGGGTCGACCAGGGGTGGAAATCGGTCGAGGAGCACCCCCGGTTCCTGCTCAGGACCACCGCTGGCGGAACACCCGACATCGTCGGGTTCGGCCCGCAGGGCGTCGTCGTCGCACGCGGGCGCGGCGACGGCACGTTCGAGCCCGCGAAGCTCGTCCTGAACGACTTCGGGATCGCCCAGGGGTGGACGAGCGGCAAGCACCTTCGGTTCCTCGCCGACGTCACCGGCGACGGCAACCCGGACATCGTCGGCTTCGGCAACGAGGGGGTCTGGGTGTCGCACAGCCGCGGCGACGGCCGGTTCGAGCAGGCCCAGTTGGTGTGCCGAGGGTTCGGGTACAACGAGGACGCAGGCGCCTGGCGGGTCGACCGCCACCCCCGCTTCCTCGCCGACATCACCGGCGAAGGGCGCGTCGACATCGTCGGCTTCGGCGGTCCGGGCGTGTACGTGGCCCGGAACCTCTTCCGCCGCTTCAGGACCCGATAACCCTCGGAGGAGCTCCGCGGCCGCACCCCGGCGACGCGCCATCGGCGTACCGGAACCCTTCACCCCGCCCCGACGTGCGGCCTGGCACGGCTCCGCCTGCGAGGCCGCACGTCGAGGTCTCAGCGGCCTGGAGAAGGGAACGGTGCCCCCGAAGGGGCGTTCACAGCGAGCGCGAAAGCATTCCACGCCGACGTGACCACGTCTCCCCGGCGAGAGCCCTCAGCCGCAGGCCGGCTACAGCACGCCCGCGTCCCGCGCCGTCCACACCGACGGGATCAGCGGGCGGTAGCCCAGTTCGTGACGGATGCGGGTCGTCGACATCACGCTGTGCCATTGGTCCGGGGTGTCCTTGTCGTACACCTCCTGCGGTACCGGCAGGCCGTGGAACTGGAAGAGGTCGACCGTGGTGACCGGGGCATCGTCGGCGATGTTGTAGACGCCGTGCGCTCCCGGCGCGTACAGCAACCGCCGCAGGCCCTGCGCCACATCCAGGTGGTGGCCCATGTGCAGGCGCTGCATGGCGGGCCAGTTCTGAGCCCACTCCATCGCGTTGGCCAGATGGGGGTCCCCCTCGCCGTACACGAACGGCAACCGTCCGATGCGCAGGTCGTCGAGGCCGTCCAACGCCCCGAGCGCGCGCTCCGCCTCCCACTTGGACTCGGGATAGGCGCCCCAGAGATGACCGCCCGGCACCGTCTCGTCGCTCTCGACCAGCGCCCTGCCGCGCCCCCTGCCGTACACCAGCGCGGTGCTGACCTGGACGAATCGTCGGACGCCCGAGGCCACCGCGGCCCGGCCCAGCTCGACGGCCGCGTCCCGGTTGACCGCCCGCGCCTCCTCGTCGGGCACCCCGCGGAAAGCGGCGGCGACGTTCACCACCGCGTCCACGCCCGCCGTCGCCTTGCCGAGCACCTCCACATCGCGCAGGTCGCCGACCAGCACCTGGGCGCCGAGTTCGGCGAAGTGCTCGCCGCGCGCCGCGTCCCGCACCAGGACCCGCACCTCGCCGCCAGTCACCGCGCCCTGCAACAGTCGCGGCACGAACCGCCGCCCGACCTGGCCCGTCGCCCCTGTCACCAACGTCAGCATGGCCGCCTCCTCGTCGTCGTAGCCATGCCCCAAGCCTGCGGGGACGGCGCGAGCGGCGGGAGAGACGCGGTTATCCACGGACCGGCACTCCCTGGATAGGCGTCCGGGGCCGGGGGATCCTGAATCCGTGAACCGCACCGAACTCGCCGACTTCCTGCGCCGCGCCCGCATCCGCCTGGGCCCCTCCGACGTGGGCCTGAGCGCGGGGCCGCGGCGCCGCACCCCGGGCCTGCGCCGCGAGGAGGTGGCACAGCTCGCCGGGATGTCCACGGACTACTACACGCGCCTGGAACAGCGCCGCGGCTCCCACCCCTCGCGGCAGATGCTCACCGCCCTCGCCCGTGCCCTGCGGCTCACGGACGTCGAGCGCGATCATCTGTTCCATCTGGCGGGCCAGGAGCCCCCGCGGCCCGGCGGCTCCTCGGGCCACGTCCGCCCGGGTCTGCTGCTGATCCTGGACCGGCTGCACGACCTCCCGGCGTCGGTGCTGAGCGACTGGGGCGAGGTGCTCGCGCAGAACACGATGTCGGTGGCCCTGACCGGCGACCACGTCGGGACCAATGTGATCCGCCGCTGGTTCACGGTGCCGGGCGCACGGGACCTGTTCCCGCCCGAGAACCACGAGCAGCATGCCCGCGCGCACGTGGCGAGCCTGCGGGCGGTCACCGCGGCCCGCCCCGACGACCCGGGCCCGGCCGCCCTGGTGGCCGAACTCCGCGCCGCGTCAGGGGAGTTCGAGGAGCTCTGGGAGTCGCACGACGTCGTGGTGCGCCGCCCGTCGCCGAAGCGCTTCCTGCACCCCGTGGTCGGCGTCCTCGACCTCGACTGCGAAGTGCTGCTCAGCGACGGCCACGGTCACGGCCAGCAACTCGTCGTCCACTCGGCGCAGCCGGGCACGCAGACGTACCAGCGGCTCGAACTCCTGCGGGTCGTCGGCCTCCAGGATCTGACCCCCAGCTCGTAGCAGAGGCATGCGCCGCGTCAGGCGTCGGTCGGTCGCGGCAGTACGGTCGCGCGCTGCACGGTGCTCCGCGTAGGGCGGTGCCACGACGGTGCGGCGGTGTTCGTCGGGCTCACCGGCGGTACGGCGACGGCTGGGGCGGTCCGCGGCCGGGTACCGCGGGCCTGCCGGCTGGTCGTGGTCACCCGCGGCGGGCAGCGGCGGAACCACCGAGGGGGCGAAGCCGATGGGCTGGCTGTTGACGTCGGTCAGGAGCTTTCCGTCCTGCCATGGCCGTCGTCCCACAGCACGGGAACGCCGGCGCGACCCCGAACAGAGCAATGACGACTGGGTCCGGCCGTGCCCTCGTGAAGCGGTCTTCCCGGCCTGCGCCGGATCGCGTGCCGGGAGGCGGTCAGCTCCGGCACGTTTCCTTCACGACATCTCCTCGGCCGCTCATCAGTTGTTTTACCAGTTCAAGGGCACACTGCTCGGCACGATGTCGCCGAGCATGCCGTCTAAGCAGATGTCATCACTCGCACCTCGATAATTTCGCAAGCACTAGAGAGATGGTTGGCGGCGTGGCTGAAGTAACGCTGTTCCTCCGGGAATACGTGAAGACGCGACGGGACGTGGGGGCTATCGCCCCGAGCAGCGCCCGGCTCTGCAGGGCACTCACCCGGTACATGATCCCGAATCCCGCCCGCCCCCGCGCGGTACTCGAGGTGGGGGCCGGTACCGGAGCGGTGACCCGCTACATCACCGGCTCACTCGGCCCACTGGACACCCTGGATCTGATCGAGGCCAACCCCCGTTTCGCCGCCCTGCTGCGAGACACCTACGCCGGTGATCCGCGAGTGCGCACCCACACGGGCCTGATCCAGGAACACGAACTCGGCTCCTACGACACCATCGTGTGCGGCCTGCCGTTCGCCAACTTCGACGCCCGCACGACGAAGGACGTCTTCGACCGGCTCCTCGCGTCCCTGCGGCCCGGCGGCACGCTGTCCTTCTTCGGGTACGTGGGAGGCGAAACCGTACGCCGGACACTCGCCGACGGAGCCGACCGCGAGCGCACCCTCGCCGGGCTCGGCGCACTGCGCGGCATCCTGCGCCGGCACACCTTCCGCACGGAGACGGTGTTGGGGAACCTGCCGCCGGCCCGGGTCCATCACCTGGCGCCGGTCGGCCTGCCGGCTCACTCCGAACAGGCACCCGCCTGCGGCTGCCGCGCGACGTCTGCCTGAACGCTCCGCCCGGCAGCACGGTCAGAGCACCACGACGCCAGCCTCGCCGCCCGGGCACCGACCTCGTCCGTGAGCATCGCGCCGCTCACCTTCTGTGAGTGATGCCGTGTTCGGAGGGCCCGGGTGGCTGCGGTCAGTGCTGGGTCCGAGCCAGGAAGGAGCGGTACCAGGCGAGCGCGTCGTCCAGAGTCGTGTCGAGGGCGATCGGCTCGATGCCGAAGGCATCCTGGAACGCGGTGGAGTCCATCACCTGGGCTTCGGTGTGCTGGTAGAACAACTCGGCGTAGGAGCCCATGAACACCTCGTCGAACGGCCCGAAGGGGCGCGGCTCGCTCATGGTGGTGAGCTTCAGGGGATGCCCGACCGCTCGCTCGATCTGCTGGAGTATTTCGCGGGTGGTCCGGGCGGGGGCGGTGGGCAGGTGCCAGACGCGGCCGTCGCCGTCGGGACGCTCTCCCAGGGTGGCCAGGCCGGCGGCCACGTTGCGGATGTCGGTGTAGCTGTGCGGTAGGTCGATGTCGCCCAGGGCCAGCACGTCGGTTCCGGTCAGGGCGCCGGGGAAGACGGCGCCGCCCAGGGTGGAGTTGAGCACGCCGGGGCCGACGAAGTCCGCCGAGCGGCCGAGAACGACGCGGGCGCGGCCATCGCGGTGTGCGGCCAGGTACTGCTCGTCGAGGGCGGCCCGCATCCTGCCCTTGGCGCTGGTCGCGTTCCACGGGGTGTCCTCGGTCATGACCCGGCCGTGGGTCTCGCCGTACGGGTAGAGGGTGTCGAGCACGACCAGGCGGGCGCCTTCGGCCTCGACCGCGCCGAGCACGGCGTGCTGGATGGCCGGCATCACGTCTATCTGCAGGTGGTAGGCGACGTTGACGCAGTGGTACACGACGGCGGCGCCCTTGATGGCGACCCGGGCGCCCTCGACGGTGCCGACGTCGCCCCGGACCCGGGTGACTCCGCCGGGGGTCGGGCCGGTCCCGGAGCGGTCGACGAGACGGACCGCGTGTCCCCGCCGGGCCAGCTCACCGGCGAGCGTCGAGCCGGCCGGCCCGGCACCCAGGACAACGTGGAGATCAACGGCGTTCATGAGAAGTCCCTTTCTGTTGCTGCTTCTGCTGCTTCGTACGGTTCGTTGCCCGTACGACGACACTCGTTCGTTACGGTCACTCGCAACAGTTAGAGACTATAACTCCTTTCCGTGCGGGCTGTAAGAGGGCGTCGGGTGCAGTTCCAGCAAGTTCCGCGGAGCACGCCCGCACCGAGATCAAGAAGATCGCCCGGGTGCCACCGCCGATACGCAGGCATGGGCCACCACGCCCGAACGCACCTGACGGCCCAGACGGACATGCCGGCCACCGCCCTCCGCCTTCGGTCGCGCTCCGCCCCGTCCTTCCCGGATGCCGTGTCCGCGCATGGCGAGGGTGAAGCGTTTGCGATTCACGCACCGCTCCAGGCGCCGCAGTTCGGCGTGGATGCGCGGGACGCCGTACGTTCCGCGGGACGCGAGGTGGGCCACGGCGATCTCGTGGGTCGGCGTCTCGTTCCTGCCGTCCTCACCCGGAACCAACCCTGGAAAGGCGCACTTCCGTCTCGACGAAAACCTGGAAACAGTCCGGATTACAGTAGCTAGCGGACACCAGTCGACAGTCGATGGCCTGAGATCTGCCTGCCTGGGCCTTCCACATCTCTCGCGGAAGGCCCAGGTGTCCCCTTCATGGCGATCACAAGCATTACCCAAGAGCCGCCGGGAGAAGGATTGATACTGAGCGTCATCGCATTGCTCGGATTGGCGGGTGCCTTCCTCGCCATAGGCGCGCGAGGCCCTCTGAAGAGGCTCGGCTGGCCCATTGCCGCCATTTCCCTGGGCGCCGTCTTGCTCGCTGTGCTCATGGGTCCGATGGCAAGCCTGGTCGCCATCAGCGCCTACGGTGTTGTAGTGGCCGTCGTTCCCCCCTTTGCGTATGAGGCGCACAAAGCCCGGTCGTGGTGGTTCCTCGCTGTGCTGCTGGCAGAGGCATGCCTGACCGCCTGCTTTGCGGTAGGAGGAATCGACATGATCGCCCTGTGGCTCATGCTCTTCGGGCCCGGCGCACTCGTCGCGGCAGCTCAGCTGGTGTCCCAACTGCGTCAGCGCAACAGCGGTTGACGAGTGGGCGCGCCGCGCTGCAGTGACTCGATCGCCCAGCAGGAGCCGGCGACCTGGACGATTTCGGCGATCTCCATGCCGACGGGCGGATGGGCGGATGGGTGACCATCTCCCATCCCGGCGGGAAGAACCAACTCCGTAAGCCGGGGACTGGTGCTTGGCGCACCACGAACGCTGAACGCGGGCGCTGCGGAAAGCCTTCGGCCCACCGCATTCCATGTCGGGCGCGGCTCGCCGGCCTCACGGTGCGAGCGTTCACTCGGGTGCGATGCACCAAGGGCCTGCAGAGCAGCAATTCGGGGAAAGTGAGGGAGCCTCCTGCATGGCGCGCAACAGAAATACGTCAGCCGTGCGGGGCTACGCCAGTCACAGCTCCCCGCGCATCATCGGCATGTGCGTATGGTTCAACTCGCCCCTCGGGCACATCTACCGCACACGGTGCCCACTTCGCGGGCATGCGTGACTGGCACCCGCCTCGTGCTTCGGCCCAGGAGCGGGTGTTCTGTTGTTTTTCAGGTCTCTCTTGCTCTCTCCTTCAGGGGCCGTTGATGCTGGTCGCTATCAATCGATAGTGATCTTGATCGTTTCTCCTTGCGGATGGTCAGCGGTGAGCGACCTGCCGCCGGGTGGGAGGTCAGGGTGATGCCATTGGCCCGGAGGTGCCTCCGGGTGTTGGCTTCGGTATGCGTTCTTAGAAGTTGTTTCTTTTGGGCTTGCTGGTCGTTGGTCATGCCATGACGGATTTGGTTGAGCGGTTGGTGCCGGAGGAGTTATGGGTGCTGTTCCGGCGTGTGGTGCCGCCGACGGAAGCGAAGCGTCCGCAGGGAGGGGGCCGGCGCCGGGCGGGGGACCGCGAGACCTTGGCCGCGATCATCTTCGTGGCCACCTCGGGCTGCACGTGGCGGCAGTTGCCGCCGACGTTCGGGCCGTGCTGGCAGACGGTCTACCGGCGCTTCGCCCGGTGGAGCCGGGACAGGGTCTGGGCCCGGCTCCACCGGGCCATCCTCGACGAACTCGGCGCCCGCGGCGCGGTGGACTGGTCGCGATGTGCGATCGACTCGGTCAGTGTCCGGGCGGCAAAAGGGGGCCACTGACGGGACCGAATCCGACCGATCGCGGCAAGAGTGGATCGAAAATCCACCTCATCACCGATCGCAACGGGCTGCCACTATCACTGGGTATCTCCGGCGCCAACGTGCACGATAGCCATGGATTGGAACCACTGGTCCGCGGCATCCCGCCGATTCGTTCCCGCCGCGGACCGCGCAGGCGCCGGCCGGCGAAGCTGCATGCCGACAAGGGCTACGACTACGACCACCTGCGCAGATGGCTCCGCAAGCGTGGCTCCGCCATCGCATCGCCCGCAGGGGCGTCGAGTCCTCCACACGGCTGGGCCTACATCGCTGGGTGGTCGAGAGGACCGCGTCCTGGTTGGCTGGCTGCCGTCGACTCCACCGCCGCTACGAATGCAAGGCCGAACACTTCCTCGCCTTCGTCGGCATAGCCGCAGCCCTCATCGGCTACCGCAGACTGGGGCGACTCATGACCTGAGCTGCTGCATCTGAGGGTCGTAGCAGACAAGGCCCATCGACGAGGCAACTTCTGCCGCATAGGCCGATGCCTCGTCAGCCATGCTGTAGCGCATCGGGAAGTAGATCAGCGACCCCTTGGCCTCCCCGATCAGCGGCCCGGTGGACCAGGGAGAGACGTCGTCCTCGTCCTCTGCGAGGTCAGGCCACCGCTCCAGAAGTGTGGCGACGTACTTGGCGATGCGATCGGTCGGTGGATGCTCCACATCGGTGCGCGTGTAGCGGTGGAACAGGTCATGGAAGATCTCCCCGGCAGTGGCACCATCCGCGGGGCGGTGCCCCTCCCAGACAGCAAGGTCGTAGCTCATACACGCGAGGCTGCCACACGTCACTGACACTCATGGATCAGCACTCAACGGAATGCGATCAGAGAGATCCACCACCAAAAGAAACGACCTCTTAGTGGCTGGGTTCTGGGGGCCTTCCGTCGGAGTCGGTTGTGGTGAGCCGGATGACCAGGTCGGGAAGGAGCGGCAGGATGATTCGGGTGCTGCACCCCGACTCCCCAGGAGAACCCCAAGGCGCATCCTGCGCTACAGCAGCTCCTGGGCGATGTCAAAGGGACTGCGATCAGGACCCCGGCCGATGCCAGACAAGCCCTTGAGGGTGGCGTCATGCACACTCGCCAGATAGGTGACCTGAAGGAGAGGGATCCGGAAACGGGGAAGAAGGTCACGACACTCAAACATGGAGATTTCAAGCCACCATGCAGGTCTTGCGAGTATATGTTGCCGGCGCTTGGGATATCCGTCCATCGTTGACCGATAGGGGTTGCCGTGCCTGTATCAATGTCGCGGGATGAGGTCCTGCAGTGGCTCACCGCGAATGGCTGGAGTCCGGACTGGGGGATTGAGGAGAAGGCTCGCGAATTTGTTTCCGAGGTGGTTGCCGAGTCGGAGAAGGAGGGGTTTTCGACGATCCCCTTCGATGCGGCCGTGAGATTCATTAGTAGCTATGGGCTGCTCAAGTTGACGCACCCAAGTGACCCTGAGAGCAAGCTGATCACCAATCCGACCGGCGGCTATGAGGGTGATTTCAGTGAAATCGCTGAGCTGTCGCAAGAGTTGGGGAAGCGCCTGTTCCGGGTCGGATACGACCTTCCTGATGGAGGGATCTTTGTGGTGGCCGAGGACGGAGATTTCTACTGCATCCATCATACGGGGGCGTATCATCTCGGCTCTGACGAATTCGAGTTCTTCAACAACTGGGTGAAGGGTGACTTGCAAAGTGTCTGAGCGCTGGGAAGGGATGCTGATTCCCGGGACGGCATCCTCTCTCCTCGTCCAGGGGAAGGTCGTCAGCCACACGAATCTGAGTGGGGATGGAACTCCCAATCTCCACCCGGCCGTGCGCAGTTACTTCGAGGCAGTCCCTGAGAGGCTGCGCGAACCGTTTCTCGGGTACTGCGCCGAATCGGCCCTCGTGTCCGATCAGGTCTGGGCCCTCGATGCCGAACGGCCGGGACGTCCGCCGATTACGCTGCAAGAGGCGGTGCTCCGCCAGGGCGGGTACGGGCATGCCGAGTTCCTGCAACCAGCAGGCCACCTGGGTGATCGGGGCAGGGATGGCGGCTCTACGTCCCCCGAGTACCGGAGAGAAGCGGCCGGACTCTTGGAGTAGCTCCAGCTCGGTAGCGAGCGAGGTGTTCCGTGGGGTATTGGTCCAACTCATCCCTCGGACAGGGATCGTTGACCAACGTCATGCGGGTCGGGAGTGCCCCCGACCCGCATGACGTGTTTTCCATTGCTCCAGGCATCGTCGCCGCGGTAGTGGCGGGGTTTGTCGAGGATCGCTTGGACGGTCTGCTTGTAACGGGTGAGGTCGGGACCGCTGGCGGGTGCCGCGGTTGGGGAAGTGTGGGCCTCAATGTGAAGGGTGCCTTGGGCGGTGTGTGCGGAGGTGCCGGGTGCAGCGGCGGACTGCGTAGGCCGTCAGTACGGTTCCCAGGCTGATCAGGCTCATGAGGAGTTGGGGGCGGGTGCCTGGGAGGAGCGCCATGGAGAGCAGGATCGCCAGGAGTGCGGCGATAGCCAGCCAGGTCAGGTAGGGGTAGCCCCACATACGGAACGTCAGGCGGTGGGGTTCGGTGCGCTCGGCCCGGGCGCGGAGGCGCAGTTGGGAGACGGCGATCGTGATGTAGAGGAAGATCAGCACGGCTCCGGTGGAGTCGAGCAGGAAGCCGAACGTCCGGTCCGGTTGGAGGGCTTGGGCGCCGATGGACGCGTAGCCCATGACGGTGCCGAGGAGGACGGCTCGGGAGGGGGTGCCACGGCGGTTGGTGTGCGCGAGTCCGCGTGGTGCTTCCCCGTGTCGGCACAGTGTGGTGAGCATGCGGGACGAGGCGTAGAGGGTGGAGTTGAGCACGGAGAGCAGGGCGGCGAGGACGACCGCGGTCATGACGGTGCCGGCGAACGGGATGCCCATCCGCGTCATGGCGACGGCGTACGGGCTCTCCGGGCCCACCAGGGTGTCCCACGGCACGATCGCCACCACGAGGAAGATCGAGCCCACGAAGAAGAGGAGCACGCGCCAGAACACCTGACGGGTGGCCCTGGTGACGGCGGTGCCGGGGTCGGGGCTCTCGGCCGCGGCGATGGTGACGATCTCGGTGCCGCCGAACGCGAAGATGACGACCACCGTCGCGGCGAGGGCGGCACCGGGGCCGTTGGGGAGCAGGCCCCCGCGATCCACGAAGTGGCTGAGGTGCGGGCTGCCGTCGCCGGGCCAGAAGCCGCAGACATAGGCGGCGCCCAGCGCCAGGAACCCCAGGATCGCGCCGATCTTGACGATCGCCAGCCAGAATTCGACGCTGCCGAACGAGCCGGCGGAGCAGAGGTTCACCAGGGCCATGGCGGTGAGCAGCAGCACGCTGACCGCCCAATCCGGCACCGCGGGCAGCCAGTCGTGCACGATCCGGCCGCCCGCGATGGCCTCGATGGCGACGATGGCGACGAACGCGTACCAGTAGAGCCAGCCGATGGTGAACCCAGCCCAGTCGCCGAGGGCCAGGCGCGCGTAGTCGGCGAAGGAGCCGGACATCGGGCGGGTGACGACCATCTCGCCCAGCATCCGCATGACCAGGATGACCAGCAGGCCCGCGAGCGCGTAGGAGAAGATGGCGGCGGGGCCGGCACTGTGGATGGTCTGCGCGCAGCCGAGGAAGAGGCCGGTGCCCACCGCGCCGCCCAACGCCATGAGGGTGAGGTGCCGTTGTTTCAGGGCGCGTCCGGCGGGTGCCGGGTGAGCGGGACGGTGGTGTTCCGGACCGTCCGGCACCTGGCTGCGGTCGGGTGCGTCCGCCGGTCGTCCGGATCGTCCGGATGCGGACACGGTCATGCTGTCTCCCCCTGGGTGGATGCTCATGGGCGGATGCTCAACGAGCGGTCCGGACGGTTTCCGGTTGAACTGCCCCGGCGGGTGTGGCCGCGGCGGGCCCTTCGGTGGCGGGCACGCGGCGGCTGTTCCGGAAGTTGGCGCAGATCATGATCATCAGGACCATACCCGCGGCGGCCGCGAGCACCGCGGTGCGCACCCCGTCGCTGGTGGCGGTGCGCAGTTCCTCACCGCTGAGCCCGCGGGTGCCGGCATTGGCGAGGGCGACGAGGACGGCCAGGCCGACGGCGCTGCCGACCTGTTCGCCGGTGCTGGCGATGCCGGACGCGATGCCTTGGTCGCCTTCGTCCACGCCGGTCATCGCCGCCGCGTACATCGTCGTGTAGACGACGCCCTGGGCCAGGCTGAGCAGGCTCAGGCCCGGCAGGAGTGCGGTGAAGGAGGCGTCGGGGGAGAGCGACAGGGCGAAGGCGACCGTACCGGCGACACCCAGGACGAGGCTGCCGATGAGGGTGGCGCGCATGCCGAAGCGGGTGGCCAGCCGGCCGCCGACGGCCGTCCCGACGAGGACCCCCGCGCAGGGGACGACGAAGGCGATACCGGTCTGCATGGCGCTGAAGCCGTGCACGTTCTGGAAGTAGAGGGTGAGGAAGTACGCCAGCACCCCGAAGGTGGCCATGAAGGTGAAGGTGACGGCGGTGCCGGTGCTGAGGTTGCGGTTGCGGAACAGGTGCAGGGGCATGAGCGGGTTCCGGCCCCGCCGCTCGATCGCCAGGAAGGCCAGCAGGAGCACGATCGCCGCGGCTCCGCTGATCAGGACGGCGGGGGCGGTCCAGCCGGACTCGGGCCCCTGGACGAGTGCCAGTACGAGGAGGGTGGCCCCCGCGGTACCGGTCAGGGTGCCGTACAGGTCGAACTCGGCGAACACCCGGCCGCGTCGGAAGGTTCCGTCGGCCGGGATCAGCGGGGCGGCCAGCGCGATGCCGACGGCGGCGAGCGGGACGTTGACGAGGAAGACGGCCTCCCAGCCGAAGGTCTCGGTGAGCACCCCGCCCAGCAGCGAGCCGAGCACCATCCCGCATCCGGCCGCCCCGCCCCAGACGGACAGCGCCCGGTTGCGTTCCCGGCCTTCGGCGAAGAGGGAGGTGACCAGGGAGAGGGTGGCCGGGGTGAGGAAGGCGCCGCCGATGCCCTGCCCGGCCCGCGCGGCCACCAGCAGCCCGGGCGTGGTCGCGAGCGCGCCGGCGAGGGAGGAGACGGCGTACAGCACGAGGCCGAGGGTGAACATCCGGCGCCTGCCGAAGAGATCGCAGGCCCTCCCGCCGAGCAGCAGGAAGCCACCGAAGGCCACCGTGTAGCCGCTGACCACCCACTGCAGGTTCTGGGCCGTGAAGTCGACGTCGGCGGCGATCCCGGGGAGCGCCACGAACACGATGTTGTAGTCGAGCCCGATGATCAGGTGGGCGAATGCCAGGAGGGCGAGGGTCAGTCGGGTTCGACGGCCGCGCGGTGTCGCCGGTGGGGCGTCGGCGCGGGCGTCGTGGGGTGCACAGGACATGGTGGCGTTCCTTGCGGGAGGGCCGGGAGGGCTGGGGGACGACGGCGGCCGGGCGGGTCAGGCCGCGGCGGCGGGCCAGGAGGCGAAGGTGCGCATCCCGTAGAGCAGCGGGTCGGCGTCCTCGGGGCGCTCCTGTTCGACGCGGAAGATCTCGCCGAAGATCACCTCGTGGTCGCCGACGCGCAGGGTGCGGGAGACCCGGCAGTCCGCGATGGCGTGCGCGTCGCGCACCAGGTGCGGGCCGCCGAACTCCGCGGAGTTGGCCCACTCCACGGCGTCGAAGCGGTGCGGGTCACCGGAGGCGAAGAGCGTGGCGGCCGAACGGGCCCCAGCGTGCAGCAGGTTGACCGCGAAGGTGCGCCGCTCCAGGACGCTCTCCAGGGTCCTGCTGTTGCGGTTCAGGCAGACCAGCAGGGTCGGCGGATCGAGGGAGACGCTGCTGACCGAGGAGACGGTCAGACCGCGGGGCGGGTCCTCGGGACCGCCGGTGGTGACGACGGCGACGCCGGTCGGGAACGTCGACATCAGGGCGCGGAACTGCGCCGGCGCGATGGTCACAGGGGTGGCTTCGTGGTTCGCGCGCAGGGTGGGGGTGGTGGGTGCCGTGGGGGCAGTGGGGGAGGTGAGTGTGGTGGTGTCCGTCATGACGGGGATCGCATCTCCTTGTGGATGTCGTGAAGGCCGTGGGTGCCGTGAGTGCTGTGGAACCGGCGGGTCCGCCAGGTTCGGTGGGTCCGGCGGGTCCGGTGGAACCGGCAGGTCCGGTTGGTCCGGCCGGGCGGCGTGGGCGTCCGGCGAGCGGTGCCCGCGCCGGTCACCACAGCAGGGTCTTCTGCGGGATCTGGCCGCCCAGCAGCAGCTCTCCGGCCGCCTTGAGGTTCTGCACCCCGGCGTCCACGTGCTGGCTCATGGTGCTGACGTCCCGCAGCCAGCGGTCCATCGGCGACCGCTTGCGGTAGATGGCCGAACCGCCCACGAGGGTGTAGAGCCGGTTGACGATCGACCGGGCGACCTCGAACGCCTTGTAGCGGGCCAGTGCGGTGGCCACCCGCTCGTCCGGCGTCGGCTGCTGGCCGCGCTCCAGCCGGGCCCACTGCTCCGCAAGGCTCGTGTACACCGCGTAGCGGGCCCCGGCGAGGTCCGCCTCGGCCTCGGCGATCGCGGTGGTGAAGCGGTAGTGCGCGGACCACGGGGTGCCGGTGGACTTGTCGGTGCGCGTGGCGGCGAGCTCACGGACGTGGTCGAGGGCGGCTCGGGCGACGCCGAGCGGAACCCCCGGCATGGTGCGGAGGATGGCGTCCGGCGCCGCGTGCAGGGTCCCGGTACGGTGCGGCTCCAGCAGACTGAAGGTGTGCTCCTCCGGTACGAAGAGGTCTTCGGTGGAGTAGTCGCAACTGCCGCTGCCCGCAAGGCCGGTGGTGTACCAGCTGTCGTGGACGCTGAAGTCCTCCCGGCGGGCGATCACGATCCGCCAGTGGACTCCGTCGCCGTCGGGGGCGGACTCCGGCGCCCCGTCGCGATGTACCACGCAGCCGGCGAGCAGCAGGTCGCTGTGGGTCATACCGCTGCCGAAGTGCCACTTGCCGCTGACCCGGAAGCCGCCGGGGACCCGCTCGGCCCGCCCGGTGGGGTTCACGAAGCCCGCCGTGATGGTGTCCAGGCGGGGGAAGAGGGCGCGGGCCACCGCGTCGTCGAGGTAGCCGGAGAAGATCCCGGAGTCGGAACCGATCATCGCGCACCAGGCGGCCGAGGCGTCTCCGGTGGCGATGGCCTCGATGACCTCGGTCTGCTGAACGGACGTCATCTCCGGACCGCCCCAGGAGCGGGGCGCCGCCATCCGGAACACGCCGGTGCCGCGCAGGATTTCCACCACGTCACGCGGCAACTGGCGATTCTGCTCGATCTCTTCGGCGCGTTTGCGCAACACGGGTGCGGCCTTGCGAGCGCGCTCCAGAATCTCCTGCGCATCGAGCCGGTCCGCGTCGGAGATGGCCTGGGAAGGGCCGGCGGCAGGCATGCCGGTGGCAGTGCTCATGAATTCACTCCGGTATCGGTGAAGGGAAGGATGTGGGCCGTGCGCGAGGGAATGCGGATGCGCTCGCTGAAAAGGGGAAGGCAAACAGCCCCGGCCCGATCGACAACCGAAGGCTATTTCCGTGCGTCGGGACGCCGCATCCCTCCCCGGCCGGCAATCTCGGATACTCCCAGGGGATACACTTTCGCCCCTCGTGTCACCCCGGGGAGACAGTCGCGGAGGTGCCGCCGAGGTTCCTGTACACCCAAAGTTGACACTGCCGGTCGTACCCCTCTGAGCTGCGGCTTTGTGGAGTTTCTCGGGGGTGGTCGGGCGCATTCGCGTCGCTACGATGCGAGGCATGCGTGAATATCCGTTGGAACCCAGTGGCCCCGAGATGCGCGCCATGAGCGAGGCGGCGATGCTCGTCGTCGAGCAGTTCGTCAACGACCTCCCCGAGGCACCCGCGAAAGACCTCGACGGGGCTTTGGAGCTGGCCGAACAACTCCGCGAGGAGGCACCGGAAATCGGTACCTCCTTCGAAAAGCTGCTCAACACCGTCGCGGTCTCCTCGCAGAAGGCGGTCAACAACTCGGGTCCCGGTTTCATGGCCTACATTCCGGGTGGCGGCCTCTACGTATCCGCTCTCGCCGACTTCCTGGCGGCAGGCTTCAACCGATACGTCAGCCTGGCCGCGAAAGCTCCCGCGCTGGCTCAGATCGAGGCGACCGTGGTCCGCTGGCTGTGCGACCTGTTCGACTATCCGTCCGAGGCCCGGGGAGTGCTCACCTCGGGCGGATCGATGGCGAACTTCTCCGCGGTGATAACCGCCCGGAAAGCGAAGCTGGGTGAGGACTTCTCGACCGGCGTGCTCTACACGTCCGAGCAGTCGCACGCCTCCTGCGCCAAGGCCGCCTACCTCGCCGGCTTTCCCCGGGAGCGCATCCGCATGGTGCCGACGGACGAGCGCCTGCGCATGGACGCGGACGCGCTGACCGCCATGGTCGAGGCGGACCGGGCAGCGGGACTGCGGCCGTTCATGGTCACCGCGTCGGCCGGCACCACGAACACGGGATCCGTCGACCCCATGGCGCGCGTCGGCGAGGTGGCCCGGGCCCACGACATGTGGTTCCACGTGGACGCGGCCTACGGGGGCCCGTTCCGCATGACCGAGTACGGCCGTCGGCTGTTCCGGGGCATCGAGTCGGCCGACTCGATCACGCTCGACCCGCACAAGGCGTTCTTCATCCCGTACGGCACCGGTGCGCTGATCGTGCGCGAGGGGTTCCGACTGCGTGCGGCCCATCACGTGGAGGCCGACTACCTCCAGGACACCGACGGCCTGGACGAACAAATCCCCAGCGCATCGGAGTACGGCATGGAGCTGTCCCGCGACTTCCGCGGCCTGCGCCTCTGGCTTCCGGTGAAGCATCACGGACTGGCCGCGTTCCGCGCCGCGTTGGAGGAGAAGCTGGAGCTGACCCGCTACCTCTACGACGAGCTGCGCACGACCCCGGGCTTCGAGGTCCCCCTGGACCCGGACCTCACCGCCGTGCCCTTCCGCTACCTGCCCGAGCGCGGTGACCCGGACGCCTTCAACCGCCGGCTGCTGGCACGGATCAACGACTCCAAGCGCGTCTTCCTCTCCAGCACCCTGCTGGACGGCCACTTCATCATCCGGGCCTGCATCGTCTCGCACCGGACGCACCGCGACCGCGTCGAGGAGGCGGTGCGCATCATCCGCTCCGCGGTGCAGGACCTGCTCGCCCTGGACGCCGCCGCGCCGTCGGAACAACCGGTGGCGCGGTGAGGCCGGTGGCCCCCTGGCGGACGTTCAGGGGGCCACCGGCACACAGGCGTGCGCGGCGATCCCGCTCTCGACCGCCACCAGCGCCAGCTGCACCCGGTCACGGGCGCCGAGCTTGGCCATGATGCGGCTGACATAGGTCTTGGCGGTCAACGGGCTGAGACTCAGCCGCTGCGCGATCTCGGAGTTGGTGAGCCCCTCGCCGATGAGGGCGAGCACCTCGCGCTCCCGGTCGCTCAGCTCCGCGAGCGCCGGCCGGTTGACGGCGGAGCCGTCGTACAGACGGGGAACGTACCGTTCGATGACCTTCTGGGTGTGCCACGGATTGAGGAACGAGGCGCCCGCGGCGGTCGCGCGAATGCCCTCCAGAAGCTGTGCGGGCTGGGTGTCGACGGGCAGGAAGCCGGCCGCCCCCATGGCCAGCGACTTGAAGAGGTGTTCTTCGTCGTCGTGAATGGTCAGCATCAGCACCCGGACGTTCCGCAGCGCCGGATCGCCGGTGATCTGCCGGGTCGCCTCCAGGCCGTCGGGCTCGCGCAGATGTGTGTCCATGAGCACGACATCGGGCGCGGTGCTGCGCGCCAGTGCCACGACGGACTCCCCGTCGGCGGCGTCGCCGACCACTTCCATGTCGGGCGCAGAGGAGACGAGCAGGCAGAAGCCGGCGCGGGCGGCCGCGTGCGCATCGGCGACGAGGACGCGGATCCTGCTCGGCTCGCGGAGCCGTCTCGGCCCGTGGCTCGCTCTCGGTTCCCTCTGGCTGGACAAGGTCGTCCCCCCTGCGTACGACTGCATCCATCTGACCCAGGGGTGTCCGTCCCGGGCTGTTCTACGGTCAACCTTACCCTCAGGGTTCCGCGGATTACGAGCCTAATCGGGCTAAAATATTGCGATTCGTTGATGGTCACGCTTCAACGCCTTGCGAACCACGGAATTTCCTCACTGTCCGGCAGGGAGGAGTTCGCGCAGCATGGCCTCGAAGTCCGCGACCGTCGTGGGCTCGTCGCCGAGCAGCGCCTTCAGCAACAGACCGTCGTAGGCGTGGGTGAAGAGGGTGATCCGGAGCTGGTCGTCGGTGAAGAGCCGGGCGAAGTCGGCGAGCGTGGCCGTCCAGCGGCTGGTGGTGTCCCGGAGTTCCGGGCGCCGGGCCGCGCGCAGGCAGAGCTCGAACTCGGCCAGGAGGTGCGCCCGGTCGGCGAGCTGGTCGGCCATGAACAGTGCCAGGCCCCGGATCCGGTCGGTGCCGTCGGCCGCCGGGGGCGCCTCGATCAGTTCCCGGACGCGTGCGGAGTCGGCCTCCATGCAGCTGGTGAGGGCCGCGGTCAGCAGTGCGTCGATGCTCTCGAAGTAGTAGGTGGTCGCCGTCGTGGGCAGGCCGGCTTCCTGGGCGACCGTTCGATGGGTGGCGCCGGCGGCACCGTCCCGGGCGACCACCCGCACCGCGGCCTCCAGCAGGGCCCGCCGTCGGCGGGCGCCCTTGGCCTTGCGTCCGTCGGTGATGGCCTCGTCGGGGATCGACATGTCGGGAAACTCTCCTGCCTGGGGGTGGGCGCCAGCACCATAACCCGGCCCGCCGGCGCACCGCGGGCGCGGTGGGACCGAACCGCTGTCGACGCCAACTGCGGGGCGCCATAAGCACTCCACGGGCCGACCCGGTTTCCCCGCTCAAGAAACTGGGACTATAGTCCCAGTTGTTGTTCTGTCGTCTGCACGGTGCCCTCATGCGTGGCGCGCGGCGGCAGGAACGTCCCTGCCTGTTGCCGCCGCCCGCACGGGATCACCCCAACCTCTGGACGAAACATGGCAAATCCCTACAGCGAAATCTTCTCCGCTCCCGGCGCGAAGGCGTTCAGCGCCGCCGGCCTCCTCGCCCGACTTCCCTTGCCCATGACCCACATGGGCATCCTGACGATGCTCTCCGAGACGACCGGCCAGTACGCCCTGGCCGGTCTGGTGGCGGGCACCTTCACGTTCTCCATGGCCTTCCTCGGGCCACAGGTCTCCCGGATCGTGGACCGCCGCGGGCAGGGCCGCGTACTGCCGGTCGCCACCGGCATCAGCGTGATCGCGCTGGGCGCCCTACTGCTCTGTGCCACCACCGGCGCCCCCACCTGGACCCTCTTCGTCTTCGCCCTGCTGTCGGGCCTGATGCCCAGCATGGGCGCGATGGTGCGCGCGCGGTGGACGGAGATCTACCGCGGCCGCCCGCAGTTGAACACGGCCTACTCCATGGAGTCGGTGGTCGACGAACTGACCTACGTCATCAGCCCGGCGCTGGCGGTGACGCTGTCCACGGCGCTGTTCCCCCAGGCCGCGCCGCTCGCCGCGGCCGTCCTGCTGGCCGTCGGCGTCGCACTGTTCGTGCCGCAGAAGCGCACCGAACCGCCGGTCAAGCCGCGCACGGAGACCTCCAGCGGCGCACCGGTGGTCTTCTCCGCCCCCGTACTCATGCTCGCTCTCACCCTCCTCTTCGGGGGCGCCATCGCAGGCATGGTCGACACCATGGGCCTGGCCTTCGCCGAACAGCAGGGCAACAAGGCGCTCTCCGGCCTCGTCTTCGCGGTCTACGCACTCGGCTCCGGAATCTCCGGCCTCGCCTTCGGTGCCCTGAAGCTCCGTATCCCGCTCCCGCGGCTGCTGGTCGTAGGCGTGACCGGAACCGCCCTGACCACCCTGCCCTTCCTCCTGGTCGACAACATCGCGGGAATGGCCGCCGTGGTCTTCGTCGCCGGAGTCTTCTTCGCCCCGACGATGGTGGTCATCATGGGCATCGTCGAGCGAACCACCCCCGAGCACCAGCTCACCGAGGCCATGACGTGGATGATCGCCGGCCTGCAGAGCGGCGTGGCGCTCGGCGCGGCGGTGTCGGGAGTCGTCGTCGACGCCTACGGCACCCGCTGGGGCTTCGCCGTCGCCATCGGCGCCGGCGCCGTCGCCCTCCTCCTCGCCCTCACCAGCGCCCCCATGCTGCACCGCCACCTCGTGCAACGGGAGGGTCTCCCCACCGATTCCATCAACCCCACCAACGAAGGCGACGAACACGACGAACGCGACGAACGCGATGAACGCGATAAGTGCGCCACGGAGTCCGATCGCTCCCAGGTTTCGTCGGGCAACTGACAACGCCGGCGGCGCGTACGGTGCCAAGCGGACCACCGCCGGGCTTCGCGCGGACGGCCGGGTCGTGAGCCGCAAGCGCATGGAACGGTGGCTCATACGTCAACACGCCACTCAGGGGCGGAGGTTGAGGGCCTCTGAGGCCATCCCGGCCCTGCGCCGGTGACGACCGCGACGTGGTGCGCGGTCACGACCCGTTACGCTGACGAACTCGCCGCCGCGGCGGCGCGGAACCACGGGAGGACTGCCGCATGAGCGTGCGTTTCGACGCCAACCGGGAGCGGGCCGTCGTCCGCTGCGACCAGTGCCCGGGCCAGCCGATCCTGCCCACCCACCGCGAGGAGACCGACCCGCGCCGGTGCGTGCGCTGCCAGGGCGAGCGCCGCTGGCTGCCACAGCCGCACCCCGAGGACCATCTGTGCCAGGTGTGCCGGCGCGAATGCCCCACCTGCCAGGCCCCTACCCGCGACGGGCAACGCTGCCGGACCTGCCGAGGGATGTGCCGGACCTGCTCCGCGCCGCTGCCGGACCGCGGTTCCCCGGCCGACCGGGTCGTCCACGTCGCCCCGGAGCGCCGCAAGGACCACCGTCACCGGTGGGCGCTCACCTTCTTCCCGCGGACGTGGGACTGGGACCAGTGCGACGCCTGCCAGGACGCGAGCACCGCGGGCGATCCGGTGCGCGCGGTCCTGGCGGCGCTGCCCGACAAGGTGCTCCGCGCCTGCGGCGGCGCCGTCCCGCCCACCGTCATGGACACCATCCACACCGAGCTGCAAACCCGCACCCCGCGGCAGTTGGCGGCCCGGGTGGAGCGGCGCTGGTGGGGGAGTTGGGCCGGACGCCCCCTCCAACGTGAGGCCGAGGCGAACCAGGAGGGATACCGGCCCGACGACGTCGCCGTGTGGCTGCTGGCCCGCACGGTGTGCGCGGGCCGGTGTGAGGACGGCTGGCACCTGGCCGACCAGCCAGGCCGCGACGACGCACCGTGCACCGTCTGCCGAGCCGGACGACTCCTCGCGCCACGACGCGAGCCGGACGACGCCGAAGAGCTGGAGCCGGGCTCGGCCGCGAACCGCACCACCGCCGAGGCCGTCGCCTACCGGCCGCCGATGCGCGAGTGCACCGGCCAGGACGGCGCCTGCGGCGTACCCGTCGCCGCCCCCCACACCCGATGCCCGGCCTGCGCCAACTGGCCCTGGTGCGCCTGCCGCCGACGCCGCTACGACCCCCACAACGCCACCGCCTGCAGCGCCTGTTCGACGCGGCGGTGAATCCCGAGCAGTGGGCTGTGGCGGCCAAACCCACGAGAAGTGGTCGCTGGCGGGATGCTGGAGGCGGGAGTGCGACGGAAACCCGCCTGTGTGGCCCGTCTCTGGAGACGATGACAGGCCAACCAGAGGGGGGCACCAGATGACCAGGCAGATCGACAGTTCCGGCGCATCCGTCACCGAACAACTCCGTCGTCACCGAGACGAGGCAGCCACCTTGGTGCCCACCCCCTGGCCGGACCTGACGCAGCTCGCTGAGCTCAACTTCCGGCACAAGGCCGGCATCATCGCGCAGCGGGGAACTCGTGAGGCGAAGGTCGGCCGCGACGTTGCGGTCCATGCCGCCAATGCCGGCCTCCCCGTCGTCCTCTTCACGGGATACCCGCCCTCGACGCAGCCCAGGACGCTCGTCGTCAAGGAGACCCCCGACCCGACCGACTCCCACGTGAACGCGGCAGCAAAGATCCACATCGAGGGCCGGACGCCCCGCCTGATCGTCATCGAACGATACGAACGCCTGACCCGGGAACCCCACCAGCCATACGGCGAGCCCATGCACGACCCCGTCGACGACGTCTCTGAAGAGGAGTCGTGGGGAGACCGGCTGATGTGGACCGTCCGCAACATCCGCGTCGACATCCCTGTGCTCCTCACCACGGTCGTCGACGAGGTACCGGACCTCGCCCGGCCACTGGGCCGGTGGCTCCACATCGACCACCCGGCCAACGTCATGACCGACGTGTGCAAGCCGACGATCGTGCTGGCACGCTCCAGCCCGGAATCGGTGGAAGCACGCCTTGAGGTCGACCCGCACGAATACCGCTCCGGCGAACGCTCGACACTCGCGTGGAAGCCACTGCCTCGCCCATCCTGACCAGTCGGCGGCCACGTCACCCGTCAAGTGCTGCTTCCATGACCGGGAGTTGCACCGGTACGGACCCGCCTCGGGCTGCGGCGTTCATCCGGTGGTGTCGGATGCAGGTGTCGGCTGGGGCCGGGGCTGGGTGAGGTTGTCCATCATCAGTCCGAGGGTGAACTCGAACCGGTCATGTCCGGTGCCGGAGGTCAGCTCAGCGGCATGGCGTCGGGTCTGCGGAAACGTGTCGGCCGGCAGCGCGGTGAACCGGTGGATCAGCTCCTCGCGGCCAAGGACCCACTCCTGGTCCGGGTGTTTGCGCCGCTGCTGGACCAGCGACTGCTCCCAGGCGTAGGCGCTGACGTAGAGAGACAGCGCATCGAGCGCCCAGGCGGCGCTCCGCGGTTCGATTCCGCCGGCGAGCAGGATCGCCAAAAGTCCTTCCTTGACCCGCAACGTCGAGAGGTTGGTCGGGACCACGCCCAGCGCGGCACGGGAGACTCCGGGGTACTTCAGGTACTGGTCGCGGATCTGCGCGTACACGTCGAGGACTTGCTTGCGCCACGTGGCCGGGTCCGGTTCGGGCAGCACGACCTCGGAGCAGAGCCGGCCGACGAGCAGATCGTCGATGTCCTCCTTGCCGACGATGTGCGCGTACAGCGACGACGGCCCGGTGTCGAGGACCGCGGCGACTCGACGGATGGTCAGTGCGTCGTAACCCTCGGTGGCCACGACCTGTAGGGCGGCGTCGGTGATCCGGTCGATCGTGATGGGCTTTTTGCGCGGGGACACCGCCGCGGGCTCCCCAGCGGGCTGGGCGTGACGAGCTGCTCGGCGTTGCCGGGGATCGGAGGGCATGCCGATCACTATAGCTTGACACGAACTATGTTCGCCTTGTAGAGCTTAGTTCGTCCATGCAGAACTAAGTTCGTCTCTGCGTGGTCGGCGTACCCCGTGCTCAGGTCCTGAGCAGGGTTCGGACAGTCTGTTCAGGAGGTGCGTGATGCGAGTTTCCGTGGTCGGAGCCGGTCTGGGGGGTCTGTGCCTGGCGCAGGGTCTGCGCGGTGCCGGGATCGAGGTCGACGTGTACGAGCGGGACCCGGCGATCACCGCACGATTCCAGGGGTACCGGCTCGTACTGGATCCGGTCGGATTCGAGGCGCTGCGCAGCTGCCTGCCACAGCGTCGGCATGCGCTGCTGGACGCGGTCGTCAGTGACGCCTGCGTCGAGCGCCTGGCCCTGGACACCCAGCTGAACAAGATCGGCGAACTCGGCCCTGCCAGGAGCGGGATCGTGGTCGACCGGCAAGTACTCCGGCACCTGCTGCTGACCGGACTCCCTGTGCACACCGGGGCCGCGCTGACCGGTTACGACGTGTTGGACGACGGCAGGGTCGAAGCCCGGTTCGCGCAACGCGAGCCGGCAACCGCTGATCTGCTCGTCGGGGCGGACGGGGTCGGCTCCGCGGTTCGCCAGGTGCTGACGCCGCAGACCACCCCGAGGGACACCGGCGTTCGGTTCGTCATCGGCCGCACGCCGCTCACGGAGCAGTTCGCCGGCCTCTCCCGGGCCTACGGCGGGAAGATCGTCGGGGGCGGAGTGAGTCTGTTGCTCGGGGCGATGCGGTTCCCCGTTCCGCCAAAGGAAGCGGCGGAGAGACTGGCGCCCGAAGTGACGCTCCCTGACATCCACGACTACGTGCGTTGGGCCATGATCCTCCCGCCGAACGGCTCTCTCGGCACCCTGACGGCACGGGAGGCCGCGCTGTCCAGGATGAAAGGTTGGCACCCGGACCTGCGGGCGCTCATCGAACAGGCCGACCCGGACAACAGCACCCTGCTGTCCATCGGGGTCGTCGAGCCAGGTGAGCGCTGGGCACCCGGTCCGGTCACGCTGCTCGGTGACGCCATCCACGCCACCTCTCCGACCGGCGGCAACGGTGCGAACACCGCCCTGCGCGATGCCGACCTGCTGGGCCGCCGCCTGGCTGAGGCCGCCGAGGGCCGTCAAGACCTTCTCTCCGCGGTCGACAGCTACGAGCGGCAGATGTTCGCGTACGGGGCCGAGGCGGTGCGCCACAGCCTCGCCGCGCTACCCACCTTCATCCCGAACCCGGACCGACCTGAGTCGGCATAGCTTCAGAACCTCCCGGCCAGGCCCCGGCCCTGGCACAGGGGATCGTCCGCCACCTCGGCAAGACAGCAGCAGAAGACCTGAAACATCGCCCTGCCCTGTGCTCTCTCGTCAAGTCCAACGGATGGGCGATGATGGTGAGTTCCGGACAGGGACGTGATGTTCCGCCGGGCTCGTTGACCTGTCGCAGCACACCGAGACGGCCCCATACTCCAGGACCTGACGAACCGACGGGCGAAGGAGCATGGTGAGCGCAGCGGCGAGTGCGGGGACCTGGAAGCTCGGGGACGACCTGGAGGTGACTCGCATCGGCTACGGCGCGATGCGGCTGACGGGCAACGGCATGAGGGGGAACTCCGCCGGCACGCCGATCGACCGCGATGCCGCCGTCGACCTGCTGCACAGTGCGTTCGAGCAGGGGGTCAACCACATCGACACGGCCGCCTTCTACTTCTCACCACTGCGGTCCGCGAACGAGATCATCAACCGCGCCCTCTCGTCCTGGCGCGGCGACGTGGTCGTGGTGACCAAGGTCGGCCCGACCCGCGATCCCTCCGGCGAGTGGCTCTACACAGTCCGCCCCGACCAACTGCGCGGCCAGGTCGAGGAGAACCTGCGCCAGCTCGGCCGGGACCACCTGGACGTGGTGGACCTGCGCGTCGGCGGCCCCCGCACATCCTCGATCGCCGAGCACTTCGGCGCCCTCGCAGAGCTGCGCGATGCCGGCCTGGTCCGGCACCTCGGGCTCTCCGCCGTCCTGCCCGAGCACATGGCCGAGGCCCAAACGATCGACCTCGTGATGAGGCAAGCAGCTCTCGCGCGTTCAGCCGGGTCTCCCCGGGCAGGAGCGATCGATCTCTGTGCGATCAGTTGTTGTCTGTACGGCTGCTGCATCAGCTCGGTGTGGGGGTGCGTCGGAGACGTCGGGCGGACGTAGAGCTGCTGTTGGTTGCCGCTGCCGCTGCCGATCCGGACGGCGGTCGGTTGTCTTGGGGCCGGGCCGGGCCGGTCACGGGCGGCTCGGCGCACCGCGTTAGCCGTCCGTTAGCGCAACGCCAACCCGACCGTTGAAGCTGATTGTCGTCCAAGAGCGAGACGAGAGAGCACAGCAACGAGAGGACAGCGATGACACATCGTGGAGACGGACGCGCCGCAAACGGGATGTTCGGGCGCCGGGGGGCGAGATTCGCCGCGGTGGGTGCTGTGGGGGTGGCTGCGGCAGTGCTGGCGGTGACGCCGGCGTTCGCCAAGGGAAGTGCCACTCTCGGCGTGTCGCCGGGCACCGTGAAGCTCGGCCAGAGCGTCCACGTCAAAGGACAGGGTGACAGTGACGCGCTGCAGTACGCGAAGTTCTGCGCGCAGGAGCGTGTCGGGACGCATGGTGCATGGCACACCGTCAAGTGCGGCCGGATCGTGACCATGGGCGCCAGCGAGGCGAAGGTCGATGTGAGGGTCAAGGCCGGCCATCGGGGCGTGCTCCAGTTCCGTGGGGTGCTCTACGGCGTCGACGGCCCGCGCGGCGGCCACCCGCGCGTGGACATCACCACGCAGACCAAGACCGTCCACGTGCGCTGACCCGGTGTCCGGGCCGACCGGGCCACCGCCAGGTCGAAAGTGCGAACACGAACAGTGAAGGCCCGGTGGGAAAACCACCGGGCCTTCACATGTGAGGAGCGGGGGCAGGATTGGTGGGGCTCGCCCGGCGAGTCCATGGCTGCCGCCGCAGGGCCTCGATCAGCTCTCGGCTACGCCACCGACTGTCCCTCAGGGGTGGTTGCTGGGGCGGAGTTGGGCGGATCAGGTCCTGTCCTGACGAGTCGCTCTCGATGGTGACGCCGGTCGCGTCACCACTCCAGCCGGTTCTTCCTTTGAGTCTTGCGGGAAGACGGCGCACGAGGCCCCGTCGCCTGAGTCGCAGGGAGCCGTACATGCACGGTGAAAAGGCGCATGTTGGAGGTACGGGCGTGACGTCGGACCACAACGCGGAACTGACGGCTCTCGCTCGGGACAGACCTGCACCCGACCCACGTGCAAGGACTGACCGGTCCCACGAACTCGGCGACCAACTGGACTGGCACTGGCGGGAACGGCTGCGTCCCCGGCTGGTGGGGCTGACCGACGAGGAGTACTTCTGGGAGCCGGTTCCCGACTGCTGGACCGTGCGCCCGCGCCGCAGTGAAAGCGAGATGGGCGGCGGACGGTTCACCGTCGACTACGCCTTCCCCGCCCCTGCCCCCGCACCGGTCACGACCATCGCCTGGTGGCTGGCGCGCCCCACCGTCCACGTCATGGCCAAGCGCACTGAAATGTATTTCGGCGGGCCGTCGATCGACTACGGCGACTACGTCTACGCCGGCACTGCCGCGGCCGCACTGGATCAAATCGACCGGGCCTACGACAACTGGTCGTCCGGCATGCGTGCGGCAACGCCGGCCGAGCTCGACCGCCTGCTCGGACCGAGCGCGGGCCCGTCTGACTGTGGGCCGTGGTCGGCCCGCCGATGTCGGTGGTGCCGTCGTCGAGTGGGAAACGCACGGGGCGGACCTGCGGACCGCCGTCGGGGCCGGAGACGGTTTCCCGGCCATGTGCCCTTCGCGTGGGCAGGCTTCGGGGAGGTCGAACACCGAAGACCGCCTGGCCTACCTGCTTGTTCCTGCTGCCTGGCTACTGCCGGCGCGTTCCTCCGCGGCTCCACCGGGTGAACGGGTTCCGGGGCCGGTGGTGGGGTGCCTCGTCGGCGGGGTAGTTGACGTCGTCCTCGTCCGGGTGGTTGATGACCGTCCAGCTGACCGCGGAGACTGCGGGCTCCAACGACAGTCGGCTGACGGCCGCTTCGAGGAGGGAGTCGTCACGATGCTCGGTGGTGAGTTCCGCGGCGACGGTGACCTTCCCTTCTTCCGCGTCGCGGCTGTACACCGAGCGCAGCCGGAAGCCGGGCCGGGCTACGGCTTGGACGATCAGGGCCCTGATGTGTGCCTCCTCGGGCTCGGTGCACACCGCCTCGAAGTAGTAGTCGGTGGCGACCTCGGCGCCGCCGTGCGGCTCCCGGTCCAGGCGCCGGCCCAGTGGTCGCAGCAGCAGGTTGGCGCCCACCACGGCAGCCGTGCCGAGTCCCGCCAGGACGTACAGCCCGGTACCGGCCAGGGCGCCCACCGCGGCCGAACACCACAGGGTGGCCGCGGTGTTGAGCCCGCGCACGCTGAGCCCGTCCCGGATGATGACGCCGGCGCCAAGGAAGCCGATGCCGGAGACGATTTGGGCCGCGACCCGCGAGCCGTCGTACCCGATGGTGCTGGTGGCCTGTGCGAAGCCGTAGTTGGACAGCAGCACGAAGAGCGCGGACCCGGCGGCCACCAGCGCGTTCGTCCGCAGCCCGGCCATCCGGGCCCGCCACTGCCGCTCCAGGCCGATGGCAGCGCCGAAGCCGAGCCCGGCGGCGATGTTGCCCACCATCTGCCACTCGTTGACGATGGCCATGATCCGTTCCCCTCGTCGGTGATTCCTTTCCCGCGTCAGCTCCTGTATCGGCGATTCACAGCCAGGTATTGAACCGGCGGATGTGCCTCGGCCCCGGCCGCCCGCACATCACACAGCAAGGAGCCCCGTGCCCGACGAACTCACCGGCGCCGCCGCGCCGGTCATCCGGCTACGACCGGACTTCCGTCCCACGGCATTCCTCTCCCGAACCGACAAGTCCCTGCTCATCGCGGGGGACTGCGAGGGTGGACCGGCCGTCACGAAACTGCTGACAGCCCCGGAACCCCTGTGGGCCGAGAAGTTCAGCACGGAGATCGACGCCTACCAGACCTTCGCCGCGACACCCCCGCCAGCGCCGGTTCCCGCCCTCATCGCCGCCGACAACCGGCACCACGTGCTGGTCATCGAACACGTCCGCGGCCGTTCCCCGGTCCCGGGCCGCGACCGGTTCCCACCACAGGCACTGGACCCCGCACACGTCACCGCCATGCTGACGGCCATGACCGACCACGAACGGGTGGCGGCAATCGACCGTGACTGGCAGGACGTACGCGAGCTGTTGCAGACCGGGTGACACCGGACTGACCTCGGGGCGCTCGATCTCCTCGCCCTGACGGTCCTGCTGGGTGTGTGCGCGACCGTGTACGTCCTGGTGAAGGGCCCCGGCTTCTGCGTGATCAGCGGAGCGGCGGCAGGACTGTTCGCAGCCTGGCGGGCACGGCAGTGATCCGTCCGACGGACCGTCACGACGCACGGCCGCCCGGGCCAGGCCCGTGCCCCTCACCGCACTTCGGTGTCCTCTGACGGGAGTTGGAGGTTTTCCGTTCGGTTGGTGCGACCGCCTGTTAGCGTGCGCGGATGGAAGATCTGGGCCCCGTGACGTGGCCGCCCGAGCCGATCAGGACCGAGAGGCTCACGCTGCGTGAGCCCGAGAGCCGGGACCGCGCGGCGTTTGTCGAGCTGCTCGCCTCGCCAGAGGTGCACACCCACCTCGGCGGTCCCCGGCCGCGTGATGAGCTTGAGCGCGAGATGCCCGGGGCGCCCGCGCGGTGGCCCGGGAGCTTCGTTGTCGATCTCGACGGGTCGATGATCGGCCAGATCCTGCTCAGGAGAGCAACGGGGCACCGTCGCCCGGCTGCCGTGGGGAAGGTCGATCTCGGCTACCTGTTCCTGCCGCGGGCGTGGGGATTCGGGTACGCCGCCGAGGCGTGCGCGGCGGCACTCGGCTGGCTCGCCGGCGTGCTTCCCGGCGAGCCGGTGGTGCTCACCACCCAGACCGCCAACGTCGGCTCGATGCGTCTCGCGGCGAAGCTGGGGTTCACCGAGGTGGAGCGGTTCGATGCCTGGGGCGCCGAGCAGTGGCTCGGCAGGTGGGTCCCGGTCACGCCGTCCGGTTGAGTCTGCCAAGGAACCGAAGGGGGAGTATGCGCCCGTCCACCGAGTGACCAGACAGGGGACGGCCTTTCCAGCCGCCGGGTGACGGGCTGGTCCCGGGCCTGCGTCCACCTGACGGGCGAGGTCGGCCACGACTGCCGGACCTGCACCGCCGGCGCCGGAATCCGCACAACTACCCGGCGCCTCCTCGTCCATGACCGGCCCGAGGGGCCAGAGCGCCAGGAAGCGATGGCGGGGATGACGTGGTGGCCACCGAAGCCGAAGGAGAGGGGTGGCCCTGACCGTCAGCCCTGGTCGCCGGTGCAGATTCCGTTCTCCCAGGCCCAGGCAGCGATCTCGACGCGGTTGCGGGTCGCGAGCTTGCGTTGGATGTCGCCGAGATGGGTTTTGACCGTGGACAGGGTGACGTAGAGCTCGGTGGACAGTTCCTCGTTGGTGCGGCCGCGCGCGACGAGGCGTACGACGTCGAGTTCACGCTGGGTCAGGGGCTCGATCAGGCCGTTGGGCCCGGCTCTTCCCGTACGGCCCGGGGGAGTCTGACGGGTAGCCGGCCGCTGGCGGCGATGTGGGGCCATGTGCGCGAGGAGGCGGACGGTCACCGAAGGAGAGATGAGCGCGCCTCCTGTGGACGCGGCTCTCACCGCTTCGGTGAGCAGGCCGGGAGCTCCTCGCCTCCCTCTGGCCAGGGCGCCAGGCCGCGAGAATCCCCATGCTCAAGGCCATCACCACAGACACCGAATGACAGCCGAGCGCCCTACCAAGTCCGGATCCCCACCTCACGTGGGCCGCCTCCGCCACCACGCCAGAGGCGACCTTCGCCAGTCCACCATCACCCGGTCCGCCATCGTCCGGCCCACCATCACCCAGTCCACCATCGCCCCAACCGGGTTCCGTGCCCAGTCGCCCCCGACCGTTGCTGCTGGTACTGGCCGGCAGTGGCTTGATCCCGTGAAGGCCCGTTGACCGTGAGTTGATCTTCGGTAGGTTGGCCGGTGGCAGGTTTGCCCCTTCGTTTCCCATTCAAGGAGTTCTCGTGTCGTATGGCGCCATACGCCTCGGTCTGGCCGCTCTGACGGTCATCGGCCTCTCGGCATCCGCCAACCCCACCGCCTCGGCCGCCGACGCCGCCTCGGCCGCCGACGCCGCCACGGCGTCGAACGCCTGCCACAAGGGCGAGTTCTGCCTCTTCAGCGGCGCGCACCAGACCGGGCAGATCCTCTACCGGCTCAACGTGAAGGTCACCAGAACCGGCTTCACCTTTCCCGAGGTCGACAAGCTCGACCCGGTGATCAGGCCACTGTCGGCGCGCAACCCGATCCCCGACACCTTCGGATGCATCGTGCGCCTCAACGACAAGGCGCACTTCGCCGGTTCCGAGCAGGAGATCGACGGCTTCGGCGACAAAGAACTGAGCGGCGCGCCCGTCGGATCGATGACGCCTGACTGCGGCTGACCCAACCCGCGCCGTCTGACGGGGTGGTGACGGTGGGCCCATCGCCGACCAGCCGCGCCGAGCGCTGGACACACCCTCCGACGAGGGCTACGAGAAGTGCGCCAGACAGCACGCATCTTGCCCCGGGCGCCGTTGCGGGCAGTGCAACCGGCCTGCCCGTGGCCGGTGTTCCACGCTCGCCGCGTCGGTAGCGACGATCGGTACGAGGCTGCCGCGGGATCAGCGGCGGGACATATAGAAGTCGAGGGCTCTGTGCAGGACCTTGTTGAGCGGGAAGTCCCACTCACCGAGGTATTCGACGGCCTCGCCGCCGGAGCCGACCTTGAACCGCAGGAGCCCCAGCAGGTGGTTGCTCTCCTCCAGGGTGTCGGTGATGCCGCGGAAGTCGTAGACGCCCGCGCCGAGCGCGTGGGCGTCGGACATCATCCGCCACTGGATCGCGTTGTTCGGCTGGACCTCGCGCTTGCGGCTGGTGGAGGCGCCGTAGGAGTACCAGACGTGCTCGCCGACGGTCAGCATCGTGGCCGCCGCGAGCACCTCGCCCTCGTGCCGGGCGAGGTAGAGGTGCATGCGGTCGACGTCCTCAGCCCTCAGCGCGGTCCACATGCGCTGGAAGTAGGACAGCGGGCGGGGAACGAAGCGGTCCCGCTCGGCGGTCTCCACATAGATCTCGTAGAAGGCAGCCAGGTCCTCGTAGCCGCCTTGGACGACCTTGACGCCGGCCTTCTCCGCCTTCTTGATGTTGCGGCGCCACTGCTGGTTGAGGCCCCGCTGAACCTCCTCCAGGGGCCGCCCGGCGAACGGCACTTGGCAAACGTAACGTGGCTGACCTGCGGCGAAGCCGTCCTCGCCGCCAGGCTCGGCCTGCTGCCAGCCCAGTCGCCGCAGCTGGTCAGCGATGTCGAGGGCCCGCGGCTCGTGCGCGGTGGCCTCCACGTCGCGCAGCCGACGAGCCTGCGGATCGGCGATGGCGGCCTTGACGGCCTCGGCACTCCAGCGACGGGCCACCACAGGCGGCCCCATCTTCACCGAGAACGCACCTCGCCCCTTCACGTACGCGAGCATCGGCTCAAGCCACCGTTCCAGATCGGGCGCAGCCCAGTCGATGACCGGACCCTCCGGCACGTAGGCGAGGTACCGCTTCAGCTTCGGCAACGGCCGCATCAGCACCAGCCCCACGCCGACGAGGCGGTCGCTCTCGTCGAACCAGCCCAGGCTCTCCGCTCGCCAGTCCGGCTTCACATCTCCCCACGAGGGAACCTGCATGTGACTCACCGCGGCCCGGGCCCGGACGAAGGCCAGATGGTCCTCGCGGCTGATCGCCGTCAGGCGAAAGCTCATGCGTACTCCTCTGCTCGACGCACCAGCCTACCGAGGCATACGGCACTTTCAGGTCTTTCGTGCACATGCTGTCGTCGTGCACGAAGCAGACGCGGACCGCACAGCAAGAACGCACATCATCCCCATCGCGGGTGTCGCGAACCCGATGCTTCATCAACATGCAGAGCGTCGTCCAAAACGTGCAGAGCGTCGTTCAACACGGTGGCGGCTCTGTCGCGCCGGCTGCTTCCCGGCAGCACGGGGCGTCCGTCGGGAACCGCGGCCGGGCCGGGTCGCGTCCCCTTCCGGGACCGTGGCAGGGACGCCCATGAGCATCGACGCACCCCGCCCGTCCGGCCGGTCACCGTGCGGCGGGCCGCGGCCCGCGAGCGACCCGCCGCGGCCGTACACGCCGCTGTGGCGACGGCTGCGTGAGGACGAATGGCCGCCGCTGGGCGAGGTGTTGCGGGGGCAGCGGGAGCAGATGTCCCCCGGGGTGTTGCTGGTGCTGCTCCTCCCGTGCCTGTGGTGGCTGACCGTGCCACTGATGGTCGGCTACCAACTGGCCCGTACGGCCCGCCGCATGGCGCGTCGGGTCTTCCCCGTACGCCCGGAAGGGCACGTCGAGGATCCCGAGGTGCTCCGGGTGCAGCGGGTGCGGGCCTGGGCGGCCCTCGTCATGTCGGGGGTGCTGTTGGCCGTGTTCGGTGGCTGGAAGGACGTGGGGGAGGCATGGCAGGGGTTCCTGCAACGGCTGTTGTTCGCGCCCTGGTTTGCGCTGTCGAGTGCGGCGGTGGTGGTGGCGCTGCTCTTCTGGGTGGCCAGGCCCGGGACTCGGCGGGCCATGCGGACGCAGCTGTGGCCGGCGGGCCGGTCGGCCCTGTGGTACTTCGGCGCCTGGACGCTGGTGCCGCTGCTGTTCACAGCGGCGGGCGAGGTGATGGGGCTGCTGTCCAGCAACGCCCACCGGCCCGGGCTGCTGCTCTGGGCGTCCGTGATGTTCGTGTGCTGGGCGCCGTTCTGGTGGGTGATCTTCTTCCTCTGCTTCGCCTCCGGTCCGGCGCTGCGCCACGCCTTCCACCTGTCCGCCCTGCACGCGGCGCTGCCCGCGCTGGTCACCACCGTCCTGGTCTGGGTGTTCGCCTTCCTCGGCCTGTCGGCGGGCGGCCTGCCGCCGGGCCCGGTGCCGCTCGCGGTCTGCGCGTTCCTCGGTGGCCCGGTGTCGGTGACGGCGGTGTCCTGGTGGGAGATCCACCGGCAGCGGCGGCGGCACGGGGTGCGGTGGCGGGGCTAGGGCGCTTCTGATGGATCTCCGTGGAAGAAGGAGCGGCGCCTGGTGCGTGCGATCGCAAGGCGCCGGGATGTCTTCATAGCGGAGCTATGGGGGCATTTCGGCAACGCCGCGAGCGTGCGTGGCAGGCGCCGCGACGCCGCGGAGATCCATCAGAAGCGCCCTAGGGCGTATCCGTGTCCGATGGGTTCAGCGTCAGGGCGACGCCGAGCCGCGTCGGGCCGCTCTTGTCGGTCAGCAGTGCCCGGTCGCGGCCTGGATGTCGGTCTTCGACGTCGACCACTACGGAGTCACCGAGGCAACCGGTGAACCGTTGACCGCCGGTCGCACGAGGACAGCTGCTTGACCTTGCCACTGGCGGCAGGGTTGAACGATGACCGGCATGAACAGCACCGCACCACAGAGCAGCAGGGTCATCGCCATCACCGGGGCCGGCACCGGGATCGGCCGGGCCACCGCCCGCGCCTTCGCCACCGAGGGCGCCCACGTGATCGCGATCGGACGGCGCATCGCACCGCTCAAGGAGACCGCCGCCGGGCACCACCGGATCACGCCCCTGGCCGCCGATATCACCGCCGAGAGCGGGCCCGAGCGCATCGTCCGAGCCGTACTGGAGACACATGGCCGACTGGACGTGCTGGTCAACAACGCCGGCATCGTGCGCAGCGGCGCCCTCGGCACGCTGACGCCGGAGAACATCGCGCCTCAGCTCGCCACCAACCTCATCGCCCCCATCCTGCTGGCCCAAGCGGCGCTACCGCTCCTGGAGACGGCGCGCGGGGTGATCGTCAACGTCAGTACGTCGGTGGGGCAGCGGGCCTGGCCCGGCAGTTCGGTCTACGCCGCGACCAAGACCGCCTTGGAACTGCTGACCCGCAGCTGGGCGGTCGAGCTGGCACCCCGCGGGATCCGGGTCGTGGCCGTCGCCCCGGGCGCGATCGACACCCCCATCGGCGAACATCAGGGCCTGGGGCCGGAGCGCATGGCCGCAGTGCGGGAATGGCAGCTGGCACACACTCCGCTGGGTCGGATCGGCCGCCCCGAGGAGGTGGCCGGGGCGATCACCCGGCTTGCCGCACCGGCGGCATCGTTCATCACCGGAGTCGTACTCCCGGTCGACGGTGGAGCGGTCGTGGCGTGATAGGAGTGGCGCGGGAGGTGGGGCGGGTGCAGATCGGCGAGCTGGCCAAGGTGACCGGGACGACCGCGCGTGCGCTACGGCACTACGAGCAGGCGGGGTTGATCTCATCCGAGCGGGCCTCGAATGGCTACCGCGTGTACGAGGAGGGGGCGGCGGTGCGGGTGCGCAACATCCGCTATCTGCTGGCCGCCGGACTCACCCTGGACGATGTGCGCGTGTTCCTGCCGTGCCTGGACGGCGATGTGGCTGCCGCACCGCCGTCGGACAAGGGCCTGCGGGTCGCATGGGAACGGCTGGCGGTCCTCAACGAGCGGATCGCCGCCCAGACCGAGACCCGCGACCGGCTGGAAGCGGCACTTCGGCAGAAGACCGGCGCCCTGATCCGCCCGGCGGTCTGACCGGCTGTCACAGCGCGGAGGCCAAGGAACTCCGACGCGCGAGGCGACGATCCCGAAGGGAGAGCACCGTGGCCTCACGTGGGCCTTGTCGACGGAGCGGAGGGCGCTTCCTAGGCGTCCGGGTTCTTGCCTGTGGCGGCGGTGGTGATGCGTTTGACCTGGAGCTTGGCGAAGGACGGCAGGTCGTGGTCCTTGGGCAGCTGCTTGCCGAACATCACGGCCACGACGGAGCCGACGCGCAGCGCCGCCGCCGAGTACTCCTGGTCCGTGTAGGCGTCGGTCTCGTCCGCGTCCGTGTCGATGGTCAGCGGCTTGGGCTTGGTCTTCTCGTCCTTGTGGTTCTCGGTGACCGCCGCCTTCATGCCCACTTTGGCGTTCTCTACGGAGTCGTAGGCGAGGAGGGTGAACATGACGTTGGTGTCACCGCCCGAGCCCAACGAGAAGTGCCGGGTGGTCGCCTGGGCGGTGAGTCCGGCACAGCTCCACTGGGCCTGCGTCTCGCACTGCTTCCGGGCCGCGCTCCCGTCGAGAACGTGGGGCTCCTGGCCCTTCCAACCCTTCGGCGCGGCAAGCTGACTGGGGATGGCCTGTGCCAGCTGGGACGGGTTGAACGGGGCGTCGGCCACGCCGTCCCCTCCGCCCTTCCCGCCCGAACAGCCCGTCAGTGCGAGTACCAGCGTGAGTCCCATGGCCACGCCGAGCTTCCTGCGATGCATCTCCAGCCCCCGCTCTTGATCGTCAGTCATTCGTACCTCATATCGAGGTGTTGACGCCACGCGCTTCGGCCAGAGCTCCCGCGGCGGGGGTTGATCGATATCGGAAGCGTTTCACGTGTCGGCATCCGTCATGGAGAGCGAGGAGCACTCGATTCCTCAGGCGGCCGGTGGTCCCGGACCGGACCGCCTCCGGAGCCACCTCACAACGCCTGACCCTTACGAATCGATCGTGAACCGGAGCCAGTTGGGGTGGCATCGGCGAGGCCACTGAACCCAGCCCTGGCGTGGGACGATGACCGGCATGCCAAGTCAGATCTGGGTGTCACTCATATCCTTGGGCGGCGTCGTCCTCGGCGGCATGCTGTCCTACCTCGTCCAGCACAGGACGCAGCTGTCGGCGGAACGGGCTGAGCAGCAACGGCAGCAGATCGGCTTGTCGGAGACCCGGCGCGCGGAACGGCTGGCACTGTTGGAGAGGTTCATCGAGGTGGCGGCCGAGGCGGAACGCTCCGCGTTCAGCCGGCCTCCCGAGTTCGACGACACTCACGCCTGGTACCTCAAGACCCAGGACGTCATGAACCGACTGTGGGTCGCGGAGCGGCTCATCCGCATCCAGTTCCCCCTGTCGGTGCATGACGCGGCACGGGCGTACTTCCTCGACCTCAACCGGACCGTGTGGGAAGGCTTGCCCGATGGTGAGAGCGTGCGGGACTACCTGGAGGGCAACCGGCTGACGTTTCTCGACGCAGCCCGCGCGGCCATGGGATAGCCGACGGCCGGCCCCGAAGCCCTCGCTTCTCCGAGCACCCGCAGCACGGGAGCGGTCCTGAAGCCGCCCCCCTTGAACGGCGGTATGCACGGCGACACGCTCTTCACGACACCGACCTGCGCCACTGGCTGCTGACACCCCTGGAGATCGCCGGCGTCCCCCCCCGCACGGAACGCTACTGGCACCTCCTCGCCGTCATCAACGCTTGTCCCGTCCCGTCCCGTCCCGTCCCGCCCAGCCTGGCTCCCGTGTTCACGTGGTTCACCCAAGCCCCGCGCGCCCGCACCAAGCAGCCACCCCGCGTGGAGTAGCCCCACGCCCGGCGGCCGGCCCGTCCAAGCCACGGGCAGGGGAGTGTTCGCTCCCGGCCCACGGGACAGGGAGCGAACGGACCTCGCCTACGTCGCCGGCAGGTACGAGGAGGTCGAGGCGGTGCTCGTCGTCGAGAGTGCCGCGCTGGTGAACTCGGCGATCACCTTGTCCCACAGCAGCTCCTTGGACGGCGGTGAAGTGCGGCAGGCTGTGGGCGTGCGCATGGGGACCACGTCCGCTGGCCGATGGAACGCGGGCAATGCCGCCAACGAGACTGTGCCCGTCCCGGCTTGGGCGAGCGCGGTGAGGTATGTGCTCCCGCCGACTTCGGCGAGGCGTCCCCGGCAGTGCAGGTGCACGCCCACAGTGATCGAGTCGACCGGCTGCCCGGAGGCGTACACCGCCAGCACCGAGACGTAGACAACGGCGAGCGGGCCGGACAGGTCCTCCGGCAGCAGGGTGGCAGCCGTCTCCGGGATCGAATCGGGGGCGACGAGCATCCGGCCGACCCGGGCGCGCTGCGTGGCTTCCCTGTCCGGCGGAGTGGGCATGGCGGTGAGTGTGGTCATGGTCCTGCTCCTCCGGAGCTTGATGCGGTCGGCGAAGGCCACCCCCGCCATGAACAACGAGCAAAGGGGTGCCACGGAAACCATCGGAACCCGCCCGTAGGCACGGCAACCTGTCCGCAGGCACGGCAACCTGTCCGCGGCGCGTGACCGAGCGCATCGACCGGCGGGCGTTCCCGGACTCGGAGGTGGCCTCGGACCGGCGGCCAGTCTCGGTCGAGGAGAATTGCGTTCGGCGCCGCCGCGCGTCCGATGACGCCCGTGCCGCTTCGCATTCCGCATCAGCCCCGAATCCGGCCGACAGCGCGCCCGGGGAGCGGGCCTGAAGGCGCGGCCGGACGCTCCATCCAAGTCGCCGTCCGGTGGCAGACGGCATCCGGCGGCGACGTCGACCGGTCCGCCTACGCTGCGGATGTCAGCCGGCACTCCAACCCTGCTCACCAGCAAGGAGAAGATGTACATGCCTCTCGGCGACCAGCACGCGTGGGAACTGCTGCGAGCACTCGATGATCCGGACCACATGGAATTCCCCCGCGGCTATGACCACACGGCTGCCCGGGCCCGGTTCGACCACCTCGCAACCCGTCTGGACCAGCGGTTCCAGTGCACCTGCACCGTCGACCGTGGGGTTCAGGACGCCAGCCACCACGGGACGATCGTCATCCCAGATGCCGCTACGGCCAGCGGGGAACACATCATCGTGACCATCAGCAACTTCGGAAACCTCGCCACCCTGGCCCTGGGCAGTCCCGGAAGCCACGACGAGGAAGAGGCAGAGGAACGTGAGCCCTGCCGGAACACGGACCGTCATCGCGTCGCTGAAGAGCTCGAAGCACTCGGCTACATCCCCATCTCGGAGCATCTGCTCGGGACGCGATACGACGGCGTCAGCGACCTCGTCTCCTACTACCCGCCCGAGCATCCCCCGACGTGGCGGACACGTTTCTTCGACTACCTGTGACCCCCGTCCGCGGTGTGCTCGGGCAGGGCATTCGGACGGTTTCCCCACCCGATTCCCCACCCGACCCCACTGTGCGGCCGCTCCCAGGCCGACGTGCTCGACGTCCTCGACTTGGGGAAGGGCCTCGCCCTGGCCGACGCCCTCAACCGGGCCGGCGAACGCATCGCCGCGCCGCACGCTCGACGCCGCCACCGCGATGCCCCTGCGGAGCCCTCGTTCTAGTAACGAGTGATCGCGGTGGGTCCGGAGGTGGTCCCGATCGCGATGTGTGGCCGCTGCCAGGGCTCGGCCCAGGCCAGGATCCGGCGCACGGCGTCCGCGGGCGCGGAGACACAACCGGCCGTCGCAGCACGCCCGTTGACGTGCAGAAAGATGCCCGCGCCCCGGCCGCGTACCGGCTTCTCGTAGTTGAAGCCGATGACGAGCGCGTGCGCGTACTGGGTGCCGTAGTCGGCGAGGTGCTCGGACTCGGTAGCGCGGCAGTCGGCGGGCAGCGGCTCGGCCCAGCGATTGTAGGCGCGCGAGTGATCGTCCTGGCACCACCAGGAGTTCCGGTTCACCCGGCGGTACGGCGTCGCGGTCCCGCTCGGCGCGGCCTTGATCCCGAAGCCGTAGGGAAGGTCGTACAGACCGGCGGGGGTGGTGTTGGTGCCCTGTCGGCGCTTGCGGCCCTCGACAAGGCCCTTCGCCCCGAAGCGGGCGGGCGTGCTGCCGGCCACGACCCACTTGCCGCCCCGCCGGTCCCACCAGGTCAGCGTCCCCGTCGTGGCGCCGGTGCGGGGTGCGACGGCGGTGATCAGCTGACTGCCCCCGCCGGTGTCGGCCAGCCGGTCCGGCAGAGGCGGACCGCTGCCGTCCGGGGACACGGCGAACAGGACGGCAAAGAGCGCGACACCGATACGTACGACGGCCACGGAAACCCCCGAAGAGAGAGGGACGGTTGCTCAGAAGCTACCCGGCGGCAGCGGAAGAGGCAGCCCGGGCAGGCCGTCGACGTGTCGATCGTGCGGGCTGTCGGCTATTCGACGGCCTGGTCGTTGCTGCTGGGCTGCCGCAACGCGTCGGGCACGCCCTGGTCGTGGCCCACCGACCGGCGCCGGTGGGAGCGATACGCGGACTGAGGGCCGCGACGCCGAGCGTGCGGTCGCCGGGACCACGGCGACGGCGACGGCGACCGGAGCGTTGCTCGGTTTCTACGGATCGCCGTTGTGGGCGAGCGCCTGGGCGATCACGCAACGGGCTTCGGTCTTCGAGGTATGCGTGGTTGGAGACGTGGAGACGTGGAGACGTGGAGGCGTGGCGATGTGGCGACGTTCGTGCTTTGCCGTCGGGGGCGGCGGGGCTGGTAGGCGTGCCGGTGAGGGTGGGGAAGGAGCTCGCCGCGATGGGGTGATCGAGTCATCTTGGGCGGGGTCGGGATCTCTGAGCATTCTCGATGTCGCTATCGCCGCGCTGTGGTGTGGTGGCCCAGGACGGGCGCCAGACCGCGTCGGGGAGCCTTGGCAGGGTGCCAAGGTGGGCGATGATGCGGCGGAGTTCCGGATGCGGATTCGTTCTGGGGAGGATGAGCGAGAGCGGGTATGCGAGGGTCGGATTCACGATGGGGATGCGGCGCAGGTCGTGGTTGGCCGGCCACATGTATCGGTCGCGTGTCCCGATCAGGGTGGCCACGTCCGCGGAGTCTGCGAGGGTGTCCAGGAGTACTTCGTCTCCGAAGTGCGGGCCTGTCGCGTCGATACGCAGGTCGAAGTGCGTGGCGAGCTGATCGTAGAACTCTGCCCATTCGCTTCGGGGTGCGATACCCGGCACCCATATCCGGTGTTTGCGCAGCTGTGGCGGCGTCAGTCTTCGCGCGGAGGCGAGCGGATGTCTCGGGCCGACGAGAAGTTCCAGCGGGGAGTCGAAGGCATGGATCATTTGCAGGTCGGGTGGTAGCGCGGCCGGGGCGATGACGGTACGAAACGAGGCGTCGATATCGCCTGCTTCGACGGCGGCGACCACCACGCGTGGGTCGTTGGCTCTGAGGGTCACCACGTCGAGATCGGCTTCGGGACGCGACCGCCAATAGTCGTGCAGGACGACGGCTTGCGCGCTTCGCAGGCCCAGAACGTCGATCCGAAGGGCCCGGGAGCCCGGCCTGACCGCGTTGATGGCGCGCTCGACCCCCGCGACGATGCTCCGGGCATGGGAGAGAAACGCCTGACCGTCGAGTGTCAGCTCGACCCCTCGGGCGGTGCGTGTGAACAGGCGGACTTCCAGTTCGCGCTCCAGGGTGGCGATCCGCTTGGAGACTGCCTGCTGTGTCACGCCCAGCTCGTCGGCCGCATGCTGGAACTGGCCGAGCTCGGCTGCCCGGACGAACGATCGCAATGCCTCGGTGTCCACTGGTTCACCTTAGGCGTGCTCAACTCATCGTTGTGACTGGCCGAGGATCGGTTGTCCGAACAAGCTCCTTCTTCCAGCGCGTCGGCGGGATCTGGCCAGTCTCAAAGGCTCGACGTACGTGGTCCCTGGTCTCCGGTGACTTGCCCCTCTGCCCTCGCATGCGCGACGAGCGCCACGAGCGCCCTGAGTGCGACGAGCGCCACGAGTGTTTCGGGCTCTCCGATCTCCATGGGCAGGGTTTGGGGCACACCGTCACCCGACGCCTCAAGATAGCCGCAGCCGCAGTCGGTGGGCGTGTCTTCGTGGGATGTGACTGGCTGGTCCCGTGGGTGGGCGGTGGGGCGGGTCCTCGGGGTGTTGATAGTGCAACCCGTGTGAAGTCAGTGGTTGTTGGGGCAAAAGTGGGAGGGGGTATTCCGGGATATTCATAGCAGGACGGTTGATTATGGATCTTGAATCGTGGTGAGCCGCGTGGTTCTCTGTCGATCACACCCAGGGCGGCGACTGGGGCGCAAGCCCCGTCGGTCAGCGGCGAGTTGGGAGTCATCCCGGCGTCCGCGGAACCTTCCGTACCGGAACGCGTTCCGCCCTGGGCCGTCGCACCAGTCAACGGGGAGGTGAACTGTGATGCAGGGCAACGAACTCCAGGAGACCGACAAGCTCCAGACCTACGAGGCCCCCAAGATGATCGAGTGTGGCTCCTTCCAGGAGGACACCGGCTACTTCGGGCTGACCGGCTACGAGAACCTTTTCCACTTCTACGACAAGCTCCACTAGGGCCGACGCTGATGCGGCACACCCCGTAAGGACACTGAAATGGCCGATGCCGGTTGGCAGTACTTCGTCGCGCTGCCGGATGACGAGGGCGCGGCAGCCGCCATCGGCCGGTTCCCGACGGACGGTGTGCGTGTCCTGTTGAGGCACCGGTCCGGCCGGCCCTGTGTGGCCGGCCGGCTGGCCGAGGACCGGGTCCTGGTGGCCGAACGGGGCGACACCCGGCTCGCGGTGATCGGCCACTGCTCGGCGACCCGGGACGAACTCGCCACGGCGGCCGACCGGATCGACGAGGTGTCCGACCTGGACCGACTGGGCCTGGCCTGGGCCGGCAGCTACCATCTCGTCGCCTCCGTGCGCGGCCACCTCCGCGTGCAGGGCACCGCCTCCGGGCTGCGCCGGATCTTCCACGGTGAGTTCGGCACACTCACCATCGCCGCCGACCGCGCGGACGTCCTGGCGACCGTACTGGACGCCCCGCTCGATCCGGCCCTGCTCGCCCTGCGCACCCTGGACGCGCTGCCGCACCCGCTGGGCGACCTGCCGCCGTGGCGCAACGTCTCCGCGGTCCCTCCGGGCTGGTACCTGGCGCTGCCGCAGGACGGCCGGCGGCCACTGGTCGAACGCTGGTGGCAGGCCCCCGAACCGGTGCGTTCGCTGACCGCGGGCGGCCAGTTGTTGCGCCAGGCACTGGAGGACGCGGTGCGGCTGCGCGCCCGCGGCACCCGGCCGATCAGCGCGGACCTCTCCGGCGGCATGGACTCCACCAGCATCGCCCTGTTGGCCGTCCGGCACCGGCCCTTGCTCACCGCGCTCACCATGGAGAACGACGATCGGGCCGACGAGGACGCCCAGTGGGCCAGGCAGGCCGCCGCCGGCCTTCCGGACCTTAACCACATCGTCTACTCCAGCCGCGAACTGCCACGGTTCTTCGGCGGCCTCACGGCGGTGGAGGGCGTTCCCGACGAGCCGTCCACCGCGGTACTGAGCGCGCCCCGGCTGCGCGCCGTGCGACAGCGGGCCCTCGCGCACGGCTCGCGGCTGCACCTCGACGGACTCGGCGGGGACCAACTGCTGTGCGGTCACCCGGCCTATCACCACGACCTGTTGCGCCACCGGCCGCTGTTGGCCGCCCAGCGCCTCAGGGTGCTGACCCAACTACGCCGGAGCAACTGGGGCACTGAGGCCCGAGGTCTGCTGGACGGCCACTCCTACCGCCGCTGGTTCACGGACCGGGCTCACGGCCGCGCCCTCCGCACCCCGAGCCCGCTGTCCGCCTGGGGCCACTTCCCGGGCCTGCCCGCATGGCTCACCCCGGACGCCAGGGACCTGGTGACCCGCACCCTGCGCGACACGGCCGCGACCGTCGAGCCACTCGCGTCGACGCGAGGGCGGCACAACGACCTCCTGGCCATCCAGGACGCCGGACGGATGGTCCGCCAGTGCCACCAACTGACCGAGACGGGGGACTTCAGCCATACCTCCCCCTTCCTCGACGACCGCGTCATCCAGGCATGCCTGGCCGTTCGACCCGAACAGCGCGTCACGCCCTGGGAGTTCAAACCCCTCATCAAGGCGGCGATGGCAGACGTCATGCCGCCGGAGGTGCTGACCCGGCGGACCAAAGGCGACGGCACCACCATCGTCGCCGAGGGCTTCGAAGCGCACCGTCGGGAACTCGCGGAACTCTGGGACGATTCCCGCCTGGCCGCCCTGGGCCTGATCGACCCCGGACCGCTGCGCGAGCTGTTCGAGCTGCCCTACACCAACAGCCTCCACCAAGGTGCGATGCAGTCCGCGCTCAGCTGCGAACTATGGGCCCGGGCAACGGCCTTCCAGCCGGCAGCCGCCACCCGCCCCTGAGCCCGCCACAGGACCGAGCAGGAGACAACCATGACATGGAGACTGCACCCCGACGTCTCGACCGTGGACACCGACTACGGAACCGTTCTGCTGAACGGCAGCGACGGCCGCTACTGGCAGCTCAACGCGACCGCCTCCCTCGCCTTCCGCGCCCTGGTCGACGGCAGCACGGTGCAGGAGACCACCGAGCGGCTGATGGCCTCCTTCGACGTCGACGAGCCACGTGCCCGCGCGGACGTGGAGCAGCTGATGGCCAGTCTCCAGCAGGCGAAGGTGGTGCAGCAGGCGTGAGTTCGGTCGTACCGCACCGCACGGAGGTCCGGCTCTCCCCGGGCCGCCGCCTCCTGGTGCTGCTCGCTGTGGCCGTCGCCCGGCGCCTGGCCGCCAAGCCGCCGGCCCGGACCCGCGCCATACTGACCCGCCTGCGCAGGGGTGCCCGCGCGGCCACGTACGCGGAGGCCCGCGCCGCCCGGGACGCCGTGGTGGCCGCCAGCCTCCGCTGCGCCGGGGACGAGGGGTGCCTGCCTCGTTCGCTGGCGACCGTCCTGCTCTGCCGGGCACGCGGCACCTGGCCCACCTGGACGGTGGGAGTACGCGCCCGTCCACCGTTCGGCGCCCATGCGTGGGTGGAGGCCGAGGGGCGCATGGTCGAGGAGAAGGCGGACCCTTCCTACTTCCGCCCCCTGTTCTCGGTGCCGGCGGAAGGGGCCTGACGCGGGTCTCTCAACCGTCGGGGGACGGTGAGGGGCACCGGCGTGGGTCGTAGGATGTCACCGCACCCCTGACCAGGCAAGAAGCCATCGACCTGTTGGGGATGACGCCGAGTGCCCGCCACCTGACCCACGCGGACCTGGCCGCTCCCGGCCTCCTGCCCGACCGGGCCACCGTCTCCGTGCAGGCCACCTCCTACCGGCCCCGATGACCACCAGCGGCGGACCCGTCCGCTGACCGGCGACCCGTGGAACGCCTGGAGCGGTGTCATCGTTCCAGGCATCCCCGCACCGCCGGTGGCCGGCGACCGCGAGGGCCACCGCGACCTCGTCGGCAGGATCGATGACCTCGGACGGTCCTCGGATGACCCCGGATGGTCTTGGATGCCCCCGGACGGTCTCGGACGGTCTCGATCGGGAACGCGCGGAGTATGAGAACGCGTGGAGTATGAGAACGCGAACAGTGAAGGCCCGGTGGAAACCACCGGGCCTTCACATGCGAGTAGCGGGGACAGGATTTGAACCTGCGACCTCTGGGTTATGAGCCCAGCGAGCTACCGAGCTGCTCCACCCCGCGTCGGCATGAGGAACTCTACGGCACTTCCCCGGATCGGCCGAATCGACCTCCGCCCCGGCCCGGCGGTGGGCCCTTCGGGCCACGCCTCTACTCTGGGGCGCCAGGGACGAACGACGAAGAGCGATGAGCGGCGAAGGAACGGAGCGTGCGGTGACGGCCGGGGGAGCGAGCGGCGATGAGCTGATGGGCAAGGTCCTCGGGGGCCGTTACCGGGTGACCGCGACGATCGGGCGGGGCGGCATGGGCGTGGTCGCCCGGGCCGTGGACCAACTGCTGAACCGCGAGGTCGCCGTCAAGGTACTGCGGGCCTTCACCGACGCCTCCGCGCCCGAACTGGTAGATCTGCGGACCCGGATGCAGCGGGAGGCGCAGGCCGCCGCCCGTATTCGGCACAGCGGCGTGGTCACCGTGCACGACGTGACCGAGGAGCAGGGCCTGCCCGTCATCGTCATGGAACTCGTCGACGGACCTTCGCTCGACGACGTGCTGACGGAGCGCGGCACGCTGGAGCCGCACGAGGCGGCGGCGATCGGCGCCAAGCTGATGGACGCGCTCGACGCCGCGCACCGGGTGGGCGTACTGCACCGGGACGTCAAGCCGGCGAACGTGCTGCTGGAGCACGGCGGGCGGGTCGTGCTCACCGACTTCGGCATCGCCACCATGGATGCCTCCGGCGACGAGGCCATGGCCAAGCTGACCCAGAGCGGTCAGCTGGTCGGCTCCCTGGACTACCTGCCGCCGGAGCGCGCGCAGGGCACGGTGCCCAGTCCCGCGTCGGACATCTGGTCGCTCGGTATGACGCTGTACGCGGCGGTGGAAGGCACGTCACCGTTCCGCCGGACGTCCGTGTGGTCCACCTTGTCGGCGATCGTCACCGAGCCGCTGCCGGAGCCCCGACGCGCGGGGCCGCTGACGCCGGTGCTGCAGGCACTGATGGCGAAGGACCCGAAGAACCGGCCCACGGCCGAGCAGGCGCGTGAAATGCTGCAGTGGGCGGCCGCGGGCAGGACGATGAACCTCGCGCCGCCGGCCCCCGTGGCCCCCGCCCCTCCGCCGGTACAGGCCGTCGTCCCGACGCCTCCCCGGGCAGCCACCCCGGCGCCGCCCGGATTCGGTGCCGTGCCGCCGTTCCACCCGTCGTCCCCGCAGCCTCCGCACACCGGTTACCCACCGTCCGGCCCGCCGCCCATCACACAGCCCTGCATGCCGACCGCGGGCCACGCTCACGGTGCCGGCCCCGCCGCCGGCCGCGGCCGGCGCTCGCGTCGTACCCTCATCGCGGCCGCGGCCGCCTTCGTCGTGCTCGCGGGCGGCGGCGTCACGTACGCCTTGACCGCGCAGCACGGTGCGGCGGACGGCAACCGGCCGCAGGCGGCGCCCGGAGCCGGCTCCCCGGTGGGCAACGGTCAGCCGAGCGGCGGCGGAACAGCCGACGGCATCAACTCCCCGGGCTCCTCGCCGTCCACGGAATCCGGAAAGCCGTCCGCTGCGACCTCTCCCTCCTCCGCCCCGCCGTCGGCCGAGCCCAGTGCCGCGCCGAGCACGTCCGCTTCCCCTTCGGCCAAGCCCGGTTCGGGGCCGACGACTTGCAGCGGCTGGAGCCACCACGACCCGAAGCCGGGAATGTACGGCTACCTGTCCGGCGATCACCACATCCTGACGGGGCCCTACCAGGTCTGCTCCTCCGTGGCCGCGACCAAGTCGGGCACGAAGGTGTGGTTCCACTGCTCCGTCGAGAACGCCTACGGCCACAAGTGGCTCTACGTCCGCATCGGCGGGACGAAGAACGCGGGCTGGATGTCCGCGGACAACGTCATCCGGCAGAGCGGTTGGCCGGTCCGTTGTTAGGGCCTGTCCGATGGGTCATGGCCGGGTCCGCGGCCCTGACCCATCGGACAGGCCCTAGGGCGCTTCTGATGGATCTCCGCGGCGTCGCGGCGCCTGCCACGCACGCTCGCGGCGTTGCCGAAATGCCCCCATAGCTCCGCTATGAAGACATCCCGGCGCCTTGCGATCGCACGCACCAGGCGCCGCTCCTTCTTCCACGGAGATCCATCAGAAGCGCCCTAGCGGCGCCACCGCCGTCCCGGGACGGGTGCGGAAAGTGGCCCGGTGGATGAAGTCCACAGCGCTACGGCATGCCGTTCACAGGGGCTGGAAGCGGCAGCTGCCCGGAGTCCGCCTGGGGCCGCGCTCGGCCGCTGGCCATGAGCCAACTTGCCCAAGCTGACGCCCTGTTGGGTGACGCGCCGGGGAAAGCTTCGGGCGTGGTCCAGGAACGCTTGCACATCGACCTCGCTTCTGGTGGAAGGTCCCGCGGAGAGCGGGCCGCCCTTGCCGTCCAGGCAATCCCCATGAACGCAATCCCGGCGTGAAGCGGAACTGCCCCGCGGCACGTGGTCACTTCGGCCTACGGCGCGCACTCGACCGTCGGCAGACGCGGCTCGATCAGCTTCAGGACCTGTCGTACGGCGGCGTCGGGGCCGTCCGCGCGGTGCACGGCGGCGACCGCGGTCTCCAGGTAGGGCGAATCGCCGCGCAGGGGGCGGTAGACCACGCCCGGGACGCCCAGCGTGCGTACCTGCTCGGGGGCGAGCGCCAGGCACAGGCCGGCGGCGACGTAGCTGAGCAGCCCCGGCAGGTCGTCCGCCTGGCCGCGTGGTCGGGGCGTGAAGCCGGCCTGTGCGCAGGCGAGCGCGACCTGCTCGGCCAGTCCGGGCAGCGCGCCGGGCTTGGGCACCGCGAACTGCTCCTCGGCGAGTTCCCGCAGGTCGAGGCGTGACTTGGCGGCCAGCGGATGGTGTTCGGGAAGGACCGCCACCAGTCGTTCCACGCCGATCCGTCGGACGGTCAGTCGGTCCGTGCCGGTGACGGGGAGCCGGACCAGTGCGAGGTCGAGCGTCCCGGCCTGGAGCATGTCGACCAGTTCCGCGGAGGGGTGTTGACCCAAGTGAAGCCGCAGAGCGGGCAACTGCGCGTGGGTGCGGCGCAGCAGGCGCGGCAGGAAGTCGTAGCCGAGGCTGCTGATGAACCCGAGCCGGAGCTCGCCCTCGTGTCCGCTGGCGATCCGCCGGGCCCGGTCCACGGCCGCGGCTTGCGCTTCGAGCAGCCGCCGGGCGTCCTCGGCGAACGCGCGGCCGGCCGGGGTGAGTCGGGCACCCCGCGGAAGGCGGTCGAACAGGGTGACGCCGAGGCCGCGCTCCAGTCGCTGGATCGCCTGGCTGAGCGGTGGCTGCCGCATGGCGAGCCGCTCGGCGGCGCGGCCGAAGTGCTGTTCCTCGGCCAACACGACGACCTGTTGGAGGATGCGCTGGGTCAATTCCATATTGCACAGCATATGCAAGACGCAGGGAAGAAGTATTGGACGATATGGGGCGCCGAGGATTTGACTGGCTGTCAACGGTCCGGTGCGTGAAGCCGGCCCCGGCGGAGATCGGAGACATGCCATGTCGACAGGACGGGAAGCGGACGGTGGCGTCGGTCCACTGAACGGCGTGCGGGTGGTCGAGCTGGCCAGCGTGATCATGGGCCCGTACGCGGCCCAACAGCTCGGCGACCTGGGGGCGGACGTGATCAAGGTCGAGCCGCCGACCGGTGACCTGACCCGCCACTACCCGCCGACCCGCAGCCCCGGGATGGGGGTGATGACCCTCAACCTCAACCGCAACAAGCGCAGCGTCGCCCTCGACCTCAAGGCCCCGGGCGGCCGCGAGGCCCTGCTCGCCCTCCTCGCGAGCGCGGACGTCTTCCTCACCAACGTCCGCCCGCAGGCCCTGCGCCGCCTCGACCTGGCCTACGAGGACGTGGCGGCCGTCAACCCCGGCCTGGTCTACCTCAACGCCCAGGGTTTCCGCAGCGATTCCCCCCTCGGCGGGCACGCGGCCTACGACGACGTCGTGCAGGCGGCATCCGGCCTGGTGTGGCTGAACGAACAGGTCAGCGGCGTACCGCACTACATCCCCACCGTGCTGGCCGACAAGATCTGCGGCCTGGTGATCGTGCAGTCGGTGCTCGCCGCGCTCCACCACCGCGACCGCACCGGCCAAGGCCAGCACGTCGAGGTCCCGATGGCCGACACCATGCTGGCCTTCAACCTCGTCGAGCACCTGGCGGCGGCGACCCTCAACCCGCCCGCGGGGCCGATCGGCTACCCGCGGGCGCTCAGCCCCCGCCGCACGGCCTCCCGCACGGCGGACGGCTGGATGTGCATCCTGCCCTACAGCGACCGCAACTGGCGTGACTTCTTCGCCTTCGTGGGCCGCCCGGAACTCGCCGACGACCCACGCTTCGCTTCGTACGGCGCGCGCGTCCACAACGCGGACGAACTCTACGTACTGGTCGGCGAGTTCACGACCCGGCACACCAACGCGCAATGGCAGGAGTTCTGCGACACCGCCAGCATCCCCGCCGCCCCGGTGCTGAGCCTGACGGAGGCCGCCACCAGCGACTACGCCACCGAAGGCGGTCTGCTCCAGGAAGCCGAGCACCCCACCGAGGGCGGCTACCGCCTCATCGGCCAGCCCGTGCGCTTCTGGGCCACACCGGCCGGCCTGCACCGGCACTGCCCGCGGGTCGGCGAGCACACCGAGGAGGTCCTCGCCGAGGTCGGCCACCGGCCGCCTGCCTGAGCCGTCACCCGTCACCAATCCCCGTACCCGCGGACCGAATCGAGGACCCGTGAACGAGCGAGCACGCCTGAACGAGCAAGTACCCCTGGACGAACAGGCAGCGCCGAACGAGTGGGAACCGCTGCGCATCGAGCACCGGCCGAACGGCGTCGCCGTGCTCACCTTCGACAACCCCGACAAGCGCAACCCGATGACCGGACGGCTGACCGCACAGTGGCGGCGCGCCATGCGCTCCCTGCGGCAGGACCCCGACCTGCGCGCCGTCGTGATCACCGGCACCGGTCCCGCGTTCTGCTCGGGCGCCGACCTGGGGGAACTCGCCGACCAGCACGGCCAGTCCCTCCCCGGCACCCGGGCCCAGCTGTCGGACTTCTACCGCACTTGGCTGGCCGTCCGTGACCTGTCCGTCCCCACCGTGGCGGCCGTCAACGGCCACGCGGTGGGCGCCGGACTGGCGCTGGCGCTGGCCTGCGATCTGCGGTACGCCGCGGTGGAGGCGAAGCTCGGCGCACCGTTCGTCCGACTCGGCCTGCACCCGGGGATGGCCACCACCGCCCTGCTCGCCGAGGCCGTCGGCCCGTCGAGGGCGCGGGAACTGCTGCTGACCGGGCGGCTGATCAGCGGAGCGCGAGCCGCCACCATCGGCATGGTGCACGAGGCGCTGCCGGCCGACCAGGTGCTCCGGGCCGCGCTCGACGTGGCCGACGAGATCGCCGCCGCGGCCCCGCTGGCGGTCCGGCTGACCAAGAGCGGCCTGGCCCAGGGGCAGCCCACCGTCGAGCGGGCGCTGACCTGGGAGGGACTGGCCCAGCCGGTGACGACCACCACCGACGACTTCCGCGAGGGCGTCCAGGCCCGCCGGGAGCGCCGCCGCCCGCACTTCACGGGCGCCTGACCACCACCGCCGACCGCGCACCCGTCACTCCGTACACCCACCACTGCGCATACCCGTCACTGCGCATATCCGTCACTCCGGGTACCCGCCACTGCGGATACCCACCATTCCGTCCAAGGAGCACCGATGACCCTCTCCGCCCTCGATCCAGGGGCCGTGCAACTTCCGCCAGAAGCCGTTCAGTTACGACAGGAGGTGCGCGACTTCCTCGACACGGAACGGGCCGCCGGCACCGTCCTCGGTCGGCCCGACTCCTGGCTGACCGGCTGGGACCCCGCCTTCACTCGCCGCCTGGCCCGGCGCGGCTGGGTCGGCATGGCCCTGCCGCCGGAGTACGGCGGAGGCGGGCGCAGCAACCTCGAACGTTACGTCGTCATCGAGGAGTTGCTGGCCGCCGGCGCCCCGGTCTCGGCCCACTGGGTCGCCGACCGACAGGCCGGGCCCAGCATCCTGCGCCACGGCACCGAGGCGCAGCGGAGCCACTTCCTGCCCCGGATCGCCGCCGGCGCGTGCTTCTTCTCGATCGGAATGAGCGAGCAGGAGAGCGGATCGGACCTGGCCTCGGTACGGACCCGGGCGGAGCGGACCGCCAGCGGTTGGCGGTTGACCGGCACCAAGATGTGGACGGGCGGCGCGCACGTCAACGACCACGCCATCGTGCTGGCCCGGACCGACGACTCCGAGGACCGGCACGCCGGGCTGAGCCAGTTCATCGTCGACCTGCGCGATCCGCACGTCCGGGTCGAGCCGATCCGTCTCCTCAGCGGCGAGCACACCTTCAACTACTGTCACCTGGAAGGCGTCGAGCTCACCGACGAGGCACTGCTCGGGCGCCCCGGTGACGGCTGGCGGCAGGTCACCGGCGAACTGGCCCTGGAACGCAGCGGACCCGAGCGCTTCCTGTCCACGCTGCCGCTCCTTTCCGCCCTGGTGGGACAGTTGCAGCGGACCGGCGGGTGCAGTCCCGAGCAGCAGGCCCGCGTGGGCCGGCTCACCGCGCGCCTGTCGTCCATCCGGCAGCTGTCGTTGGGGGTGGCCGCGGCGCTGGCGGCCGGCCGCCCCGCCGATGTGCAGGCGGCACTGGTCAAGGACCTCGGGACCCGCTTCGAGGGTGAACTCGTCAACGAGGTCCGCGAGATCCTTCCGATCGCCGCCCGTTTCGACGCCACCCGCGGCAGCTACCCCGAACTGCTGGCCACCGCGATCCTGCATGCGCCGGGATACACGCTGCGTGGCGGCACCAACGAAATCCTGCGCGGCATCATCACCCGAGGTCTGGAGCTGTCCCGATGAGCATCGAATCGCGCGCCGAATCCGCCGCCGAACCCCGCTCCGAACACGCCGCCGAGGCCCTGCCGCCGCTCGACACGGCCCCGACCGCCCTGGTGGCCCTGGCGCGGGAAGCCGGCTACCGCGGCACCCCGGCACCGCTCGCCGAGACGCTGCTCGTCGCACGCCCGTTGCTGGCCGCGGCCGGGCTCGCCGTCCCGGACGGCCAACTCACCGTGGCGGCGGGCCCGCTGGACGTGCGGTTCACCCACGTGGACACCGACAGCAGGGTCGGGCCGTCAGGAGCGGCAGGCACCGATGACGCCCTACGGGTCAGCGGCACGCTGCACCGGGTGCCGTGGGCCCGGGCCGTCGAAGCCGCGGTGGTGCTGACCGAGGGGCCGGGCGGCGGGCCCGTGCTCTTCCTCCTCGAAGCCACCGAGTGGCGGCAGCTGGCGGGCACCAACCTGGCGGGCGAGCCCAGGGACGACCTGGTGCTGCTCGACGTGGCCGTCCCCGCCGAGCGGGTCCGCCGCGTTCCGGCCGCGCTGGTCCGGGAGGCCGCATGGCGTTCCGGTCTGGCGCGGGCCGCCCTGATCGCCGGTGCGGCACGCCGCTGTGTCGAGCTGACGGTCGATCACACCGCCGCCCGTGTGCAGTTCGGCCGACCGCTGAGCCACTTCCAGGCCGTCAAGCAGGAGGAGGCCAAGCTCGTCGAGGAGGCGGCCCTGGTCGCCGCGGCCGTCGAGGCGGCCGCGTCCGCCCTGTCCGAACCGGACTCCGCGGAGTTCACCGCGTGGCTCGCCGCCGCACAGGCCGCCGCCTCGGTGGCCGAGATCACCCGCATCGCCCACCAACTGCACGGCGCGATCGGCTTCACCGAACTCAGCCCGCTCCGCCTGGCCACCACCCGCATGTGGTCCTGGCGCGACGAGGACGGCGGTGAACGGGCCTGGCAGCAACGGATCGGTCGGCACGTACTCGACGGCGGCAGCGGCGGGTTGTGGCAGCAGGTGACCGGCGGCTGACCCGCGGCCGCGCCGCGATGCGGTCGAGCCCCCGGGCGCCGACCCTCCGGTCACACGGAACGCAACACCGTCGAGACCCGCGCGGCCAGCCGGTGCCGTGTCAGGCCAACACCTCCCGAAGCCAGGACCGTTCCGCGCGGCTGGTGGCGCGGGCGATGGTGAGCATGCCGCGCCGGTACGGGTCGTCGGTGTCGTCGGCGCGCAGGGGGCGGTCGCCGTCGTGGAAGAAGCTCGCGGGCTGTTCCAGGAATTCCAGTCGGCGGCGCAGTACCGCGTGCTGGTCGGTGGTGTCGGGCAGCCGGGAGAGGAAGGCCAGGACCGTGAAGTACCGGGTGCTGTCGGTGATGTCGAGGCCGTCGGCCTCCCGCAGTCGGCGCAACAGCTCGCGGCGGCCGGTGTCGGTCAGGCTCAGGGTGTGGCGCTGGGCGGCCGAGGTGCCCGGTTCGGTCCGTCGGTCGAGCAGCCCGGCACGGACCAGTCGATTGATCGCCGGGTACAGGCTGCCGTCGCTGACCGGCCGGGCATGGCCGGACAAGTGCGCTATGCGGTGCCGCAGTTGATAGCCGTGCAGCGGCCCCTCGGCCAGGAATCCCAGGATCGCGAGTTCGAGCATGCTGCTACTCTCGCACATCGAAACGAGGTACCTCGAATCGATGCAGGGGGCAGGGATGACGTACACCGAGGAATGGGTGACCGCACGGGCGCGCCACGCCTACGAGCACGGCCAGGCATCGTTCGCCATACGACCCGAACGGACGGCGCTGCTGGTCATCGACATGCAGGACGAATTCGTCCGGCCCGGCTGGAGCCCCTACTGGGTGCCCGCTGCGACCCGGATGGCGCCCCGGCTGCGGCGACTGGTCGAAGACTGCCGGGACGCCTCGGTCCCGGTGATCTGGACCATCTTCGACGACACCCATCTCGGACTGGACCGGCCACACGCCCTGCGCTTCCTCCCGCACGCCGACACCGACTGGCGCCGCCCAGGCCCCGCCGAGGTCTGGGGCCGGATGGGTCGTCGCCCCGATGAGGTCGTGATCCGCAAACCGTCCTACGGGGCGTTCTACGACACCCCGCTCGACACCGTGCTGCGCAACCTCGGCCGCGACACGGTCGTCGTCACGGGAACACTCACCAACTACTGCTGCGGCACCACGGCCCGGCAGGCGTATGAACGCGGCTACCAGGTCGTCTTCGGATCCGATGTCACGGCCACCGACGACGAGTCCCGGCAGGAACCCGAACTCGCCGTTCTGCGCAAGGGCTTCGCGCTCGTCCTGACCGCCGCGGAGATCACCGACCGACTGACCGCGGCCGTCCCGGCGCCGGACGACGGGGAGCCGGTCCGCCCGAAGGGGCACGCGCCGACGACGTCACCGCTCTGACCGCCGGACACGCGGAGCGAGGCGGTGGGCCGTCCGGGTCGGCGACGAAGTCGGCATCGCCGTCCGCACAACTCACCGGGGGGGCAGGCCGAAGCGTCCTTGACCAGCCCGTCCGCCCTGGGCGCCCAGTGGAACCCCGCCGCCGGCGGCGGCACCGGACGGCAGGACACCCTGCTGCGGAGCAAGGCCGACAAGGCCAACTGCCAGACGTGACCAACGGCGGGCTCGGCGGTGCCGGCCATGCGGATACCCAGCAGGCCATCCAGAGCGGCGCGCAACGCCTCCATAAGGTGCTCGCGGGGCAGACGCCGCAAGGCTGATCCTTCGCCCGGCGGATCAGCTCGCCACGCGCCGGGCCCCGAGGGCGTCCGGTCACCGACGGAACCGGATCCGGTCGACATGTCAATGTCGCACATTCTTGCGGTCGCTATTGTCCTGCGTTCGGGACCGTCGCGGCTTTCGATGAATGTCATGGATTCTGCTGGTGCCGGCGCGACTTCGGCGGATAAAATATCGCGCGCTGCTCGCGATGGCGGTCGGTGAGATCGGCGGTGGGGGCGAGGGTGCCGTGATTGAGCTGCGAAAATGCACCACCTGGGGCGGCCCTGCCCGAGGCGCGGCACGCGCGTTCGCCTTTCCTGGCCTGCGACGCTTACGGCTTGCCCGCAATACCCGCAAACGATCACCGTAATGCGGTCCACGCAACAGCAGTGGGCCCTTTTTCTTTTCCGTGGTGTTCGCGACCGGCGTCCCCGTTCGGGGCCCGTGAAGTGGGCGTGCGGTGAGACGCGGGGCCGCGTTTTCATGAAGTGACATGACAAGAGGCATGACGAGAGAAGTGTGGGGAGTGTGATGCCATGAACCGAGTCGACAGAGACTCGCGCCGGTCGGCCCGCGGGCTCGTGGAGCCGCTGGCGCGCGTGGGGTTATCTGTTCTCTTGTTGGCGGGCGGCGCCGTGGGAGCGACGGCTGGACCGGCCGTCGCTTCGACCGCCGACGGCACGCTGACGGTTGAGGCGCTGCGCGACTTCTTCGGCACCGGCGTGATCAACACGACGATGGACGTGCCGCAGCGGGGGATGAAGGTGGAGATCTCCGACCCCGCCGGGCACCATGTCACCGGCGTCACGGATGCCACCGGAAAGGTCGTGGTGTCGCGGTCGAAGGTGCTGAACGGCGGCCGTTACCGCGTCGACGTCAGCGTCCCGGCACCGTACAGCGACTATCTGCGGGCGGCGCCCGCGTCGACGGTGGGGAACCACTTCGACAGCTTCACGTCGTTCGTGGACGTGTCGGGCGGAAAGAACGCCTCGGTGGTGACGGGCGTGTGGGATCCGGCCGACTACGCACTGCCGGACTCGCGGTATTTCGTTCCGGTCCAGAACGGCGCCGGCGGAACCGACACCCGGGCACTGGTGGCGTTCGGGACGAAGACCCGAGGCACCTGTCCCACCGGTGTCTCGTGCCCGACCACGCTGGCCACGCAGGCCCAGGTGGGCACGACGTTCGGGTTGGCGTACGACAAGTACCGCAGCCGGCTGTTCCAGAGCGCGTTCGCCCGCCGGTACGCCCCGTACGGGCCGAAGGGCGCTGGCGCGATCTACACGCTGCCGGTCGACGGCGGGGGCGCGCCCAAGCTGTTCGCGCAGGTGCCGGGCGCCGCGACGACGCCGCACGACACCGCCGACATGATCAAGGATCCCGGGTTCATCGACGCACCGGGCAAGGAGAGCATCGGTGGCCTGGCCCTGTCGGAGGACGGCGCCACGCTGTACGCGGTGAACCTGCGCACCCGCAGCCTGGTCGGCTTCGACGCGAGGGGGACCACCGCCGCGGCGCCCGAGACGACGGTGCGCATCCCGGACCCGGGGTGCGCGAGTCCCGGCGACTGGCGGCCGTTCGGCCTCGCCACCCACGACAACACGCTGTACGTCGGCGGCGTGTGCACCGCGGAGAGCACGCAACAGCGCGCGGATCTGAAAGCCGTCGTCTACACCTACGACGGCAAGCGGTTCACGACGGTGCTGACCCACCCGCTCACCGACAAGCGCGGCACCGTCTTCACCGGTGCCGGCGACGTCGCCCAGGCCACCCACTGGAACCCGTGGAACACCAGCCTGGCCACGTGGGACGCACGGAAGGTGGGCGGCGCCTTCATCGATCCACAGCCGGAGTTCGCCTCCCTCGCCTTCGCCCGCGACGGTTCGATGATCCTGGGATTCCGCGACCGGTTCATGGACGTTCTCAGCGCGAAGGGGCTGGACCCCCGCCCGGGGAACAGCACGCGGGAAGTCGGCATGTCCGGTGGTGACATCACCATGGCCTGCGCCACTCCCAGCGGCGGATACGCCTGGGAAGGCACCGGAAACTGCCCCAACCACGCCAACCGCGCCACCGACGGCGGCCAGAGCAACGGCGTCGTCGAATACTTCCCGGGCGACTTCTTCGCCGGCGGGCACCAGGAGACCGCGCTGGGGTCGGTGGCCTACATTCCACAGCAACAGTGGGTCGTCAGCACGGAGTTCGACCCGACCGTCAACATCGAAACCGCCGGGACCGGTTACTACGACATCACCACCGGTCAGGGCCCGGGCAACGCTCCGACCGCCAACGCGTACCAGTTCATCGGTCAGGAACAGAACGGATTCGGCAAGGCCGGCGGGCTCGGTGACATCGCGTACGCGGCGGCGAACGCGCCGATCCAGATCGGCAACCTCGTGTGGTTCGACGGCGACCACAACGGGGTCCAGGACCCGGCGGAGGTGCTGCTGCCGGGGGCGACGATCAACCTGCTGGACGCGGGCGGCAAGCAGGTCGCCACGACCAGGACCGATGCCGCCGGCGAGTACTACTTCGGCGGTGTCGGCGCGGCGTACCAGCTCACGCCGGGTGCGAAATACACGGTGCAGTTCGACGTGTGTACCGCGGACACCGGCAAGGTGCCCGGTCGGCCCGCGGCGAGCGAGCTGCGGTTCACGCTCCCGCGAGCCGGTGCCACCCGTGCACATGACTCCAATGTGACGCCGCCGACCACCGGTCGGTTGTGCAACGGCTACGCGCCGGTCACGGCGCCGGACAAGCCGGGCGGGGTCGATCACACGATCGACGCCGGGGTGTACATCCCGAAGGCAACACCGACTCCGACCCCGACTCCCACTCCGACCCCGACCTCGCCACCGGCCTCCACGCCGCCGTCACCCGGGCCGCCCGCCAGCCCGGCCCCGGCCGGCGGCGGCACGGGTTCGCTGGCACACACCGGTACGTCCGGGCTGCCGAAGATGATCGCCCTCGCCGGTCTGCTGGTGAGTGCGGGACTGGTCATCGCGTTCCTCAGCCGGCAGCGTCGCGCCCAGAAACACTGAAACGAACCGAACAACAGTGATCTGCCCGCCCGCGATCCGTTGGACGCGGTCGGGCAGATCACGCCTCGGCCGGTCCGCCAGGGCCGGCCCTGGCGCCGTCTGCCACCGGACTGCCGAGCGTCGCCGCGACCGCACGACGGCCGACCGGCGTGGTGAGGGAGAGCGAGAGTGGAGAGGAAGAATCAGAAGAGTGTCAGCGTCGAGCCGCGTGCGGAGCGCGAGAATCCGGCAAGCTCCACCGCGCCGTGCGGCTGACCGGCGCCGATGGCTGCGGCCACGCTGGGCGGCAGCCGTCATCGGCACGGCGGCCGTCGCGGCGGCCGCGTTCCTGGTCGCCGGCGGCGGCTCCGGCCCCGGTGGTCCGCGCGCACTGACGTCGGACGAGGCGAACCGGCTGGCGATCACCCGGTTCCGCAACTACGAGGCGCACGGCCGCGCGGTGACGATCACGGTGCCGGGCACCGCCGGCGGGCTGACCGTCACCGGGTCCGTCGACTACCGGGGCCAAGCCGGTTACGGCGTGGTGCACGGCACCGGGCGCGACACCTCCAGCGACGGTCTGATCGAGTGGACGGCTGCCTCGGTGTTCGTCCACCCGATGGCCAACGCCCCCGCGCACGCGCCCGCGTCGCCGCCCCGCTCGGGCTGGTACGGCCGTCCGCTGCAGTCGTCCGGCAGCTCGCTGGACAGTTCGTTGGCCATCGCGCTCCGGCTCGGCAGCGACCGGCCGGACAACGCCGAACTGCTGCCGCAGAACGGCGCCTCCTGGTGGGGGCGGGACGAGGTGGACGGGCATCGGGTGGACGTCATGACCGGGCCGTCCTCCCGTGACCGCTCCGGTACCGCGGACAGCGTGCGCTACTGGGTCGGCTCGGACGGCACCATGTACCGGGTCCGGGTCGGCGTGGGTTCCGCGTCGCAGCCGGTGGTCATCGACTTCGACACCCAGAAGTACGTTCCGGTCCAGGCGGTGCCCGGAGTCGCCCCGACGCGGTAGCCGCTGTTCAGGAGGTCCCCACCCGCGCGTGCGCGGCGAGCAGGGACGCCGACGGCAGCGGGATGCCTGCCGCGTCCGGTAGGGCCGGAACGGCCGGGACGGCGGTGGCGCCCGTAGCGGAGGCGTCGGGGAACTGCGGCTGTGGACCGGGCGCCGCGACCTCGGTGAACGGGATGCCACCGGGTGCCGTCGGCATCGCCCATCTGCCGGCCGGCGAGGGCGACTTGGCCGGAAGCGGGCAGGACGCGGCAGTCGCGAGCCCGGCCGGCACGGTGGTCCGCAGGGCGTTGCCGCGCAGACAGTTGTCCCGTCCCCGCGTGGCGGTGGGGAACGTCCAGCCGACGTCGACGCCGTTGCCGGTGAAGGTGTTGTCCACGATCTGGTTGCCGACCGGAGGTATGTCGGCGGTCGCGGTGATCACCAGCCCGGCGTTGCTGTTGTCGGCGATGCGGTTGCGGACGAACTGGTTGTCGCTGCCGCCGTCGATGCCGACGCCGGTGCCCCACCCGCCGTCGGCCTGCTCCGGGGTGGCCCTCTGCTGGTTGGCGGCGATCAGATTGCCCGCGATGACGGCGCCCCGCTGCGGGAGCAGCTTCTCCTGGTGGTCGGAGTCGGTGGTCAGGCCCACCCGGTTACCGACAAGACGGTTGCCGACCACGTACATGTCGCCACTGGCGTTGGTGCCTTCGTAGCCGACCGCGTTGAGTTCGGCGACGTTGTCCCGCACCACGATGTGACACGGCTTGCACTGCCCGACATAGATCCCCGAGTCGGCCCCGCCCGACGCGTACGAATGCTCGATGACACCGTTCTGCGCGGAGAACGCGTAGATGCCGTACAGGCCGTTGCGGGTCGCGGTCACATACGAGACCAGGAACGACTTCAGGAAGGTGACGGGCTCATCTCCGGTGTCGTAGCCGCCGGAATGCCCCGGCAGCCCGCCGGCCGCCTTCGCCGAACCGGTGACCAGCACCCCGTTCTGCGTGTTGTTCCGCACGGTCAGGTTCTGCACGGCCACCCCGGGCGCCGCGACGACGACACCGTTCGGCTGCTGCAACCGCCCGTCGATGACGACCTCGTCCCGGGACGCGCCGCGAAGGGTGATGCGAGCCGTGCCGATCCGCACCGACTCGTGGTACACGCCGGGAGCGACCAGCACCAGGTCACCGGGCCGGGCCAACGACACCGCAGCCGAGATCGTCGGGGCATCGGCCGGCACTCGGATCGTCACATGCGCACCGGTCGGACGCCGGCCGCTGCCCGATCCACCATCGCCGCCACCGCAGCCGACCACGAGCGTCAGCGTGCCCAGCACCGCGGCCACCACGCGAAGACCTAATCGAGGCATGATCCCAGTCTGGCACGGCACCCAATTCCACGCCAGAATAAGGAGGTTGACCGGCGCGCACGATTCGGGTGTGGCACTCTGCACACCATGCACCGTGCCGATCAGCACCCGTCGCGCCGCACGATCCTCGATGTCACCGGCGCCATGGTGGCCGGCGGAATGATCGCCGGGTGCACCTCGGACTCCGCCCGGCCGGGCCGGCACGCCCCTTCCGCGGCGGCCACACCCGCGCCGGTTCCGGCGACGGGTCGGCACCAGGCAGGCATCACGCTCCCGCAGCCGGCCCAGCCCAACCTGCTCGCCGTGGTCGCCGACCTCGCCACCCCCACAACCGCCGGCCCGCTCCTGGCTGAACTCGGCCAGGCCGTCCTCGCACTCATCTCCGGGACCGACCCGCGACTGCTGGGCCTGCCGCCGGGCGACCTCACCGTCACCGTCGGCGTGGGCCCCCGACTGGTGCGCACGGCCGGCGCCGCACTGCCCGGCGCGGCCGACCTCCCGCGGTTCTCCCGCGAACGGATCGCCCCACCGGCGCGCGGCGGGGACCTGCTGATGCAGATCTGCGCCGGCGACCCGCTGCTCCTGCCGGTCGCCGCCGCCGCGCTCCTGGACCAGGCCGGTGACCGCATCCACGAACGCTGGCGGCAGTCCGCACGTCGCGGTACGAACGTGCCGGTCGGCAACGGCCTCACCGCGCCACGCAACCCGCTCGGTTTCATCGACGGCATCGTGGGCCCGCACACGACCGCCGAACAACAACGCGACCTGTGGCTGGCCGGGCCCCCCGCGGTCGCCGGCGGCACCCTTGCCGTACTGCGGCGCATGGAACTCGACCTGCCGCGGTTCGCCGCCCTGTCCGTGGCCGAGCAGGAAGCGGTCTTCGGGCGGCGCCGCGCCACCGGCGTCCCCCTCTCCGGCGGCACCGTCGCCACGAACCCCGAACTCGGCGCCAAGACACCGGACGGACGCTATCTCGTCCCCGCGGACGCCCATGTGCGCAGGGCGAACCCCGCCGTGGTCGGCACCGGCCTCATGCTCCGCCGCTCCTACAGCACCGACGAGCCCGCCCCCGGCCTGCTCTTCATCAGCTTCCAGAACGACCTGCGGACCTTCACCGCCACCCTCACCCACATGGACGCCTCCGACGCACTGCTGCGATTCACCACCACGACCGCCAGCGCGACTTTCCTGATCCTCCCCGGCTTCGACCGACAACACCCGCTCGGTTACCGGCTGTTCGGCTGATCACGTGGAGCCCCGCCGCCTCGCCCGCTGCGGGACGCCGTCGCGTGACACACGATCGCCGGGGCCGCGGTCTCGGCGACGGCAGTTACGACGTGGTCGACGTCGTGCCTGCAACCGCCTGGGCGAGATGGGTGTGGCATGCCACAGTGAGGCGCTATGACGGCGGACACGACGATCGCGGAGGCGGGCGAGGCCGAAGTGCTGGCGGCAGACGCTCTGCGCTGGCTGCTCCGGAACGCACGGGAGACCGAGGGCAATGGCCTGGCCTGGGCTGCCACACCGTCCGATGGCGCAACCGACCCAACGTTCCACAGCGGTACGGCAGGTGTCATCACCGCCCTCCTGGAGGCTTGGTGGCACTTCGGCGACGACCGGTACGGCGATGCCGCCGTGCGCGCTGCTCGGAGCGTTTCCGCCGCCGTCGACGGTTGGGAAAACGACTCCCTGTACTTCGGCCTGATCGGCTTGGCTCTCGCTCTGCGGGCGGTCCACGACGAACTCGGCGCTCCGGATGCCGCGGCCGCCGCGGTTCGGGCCCTGGACCGGGTACGTGTACGTTTCGACGGCACGCGCTGGGGTGACTGGTTCGACCTGATGGGTGGCAACGCCGGCATCGGCCTCGGTGCGCTGGCCATGGGCGATGTGGATCTGGCCATACGTGCGGTGGAGCCTTACTCGCGCACTGCCGAGCGGACCCCGACAGGCGTTCACTGGGAGTCGGAACGAGGCCGGAGCGCGCGCTTCCACCACATCTCGCATGGCACGCTCGGCATTGTCCACGGGCTGGCCCGCGTCGGCCGGGCCACCGGCCGGGCGGATCTGGTCGAGTTGGCGCGAGCGGGTGCTGCGGACGTCGTGGCACGCAATGAGGCCGGCTCGACTGCCTTCCTCGTCCCGCACTCCGACCCGCAGGACCATCCCGATCTCACCGCACGCTACAGCTACGGGTGGTGCCACGGACCGTCCGGTGACGCGCAAGTATTCCGGCTTCTCCGCAACACCCTCGACGATCCCACGTGGCAGACCTTGGCCGACAACTGCTGGCATGCCGTGACCCGGTCCGGCCTGCCACGCCGCCTGCTCCCCGGATTCTGGGACAACAACGGACGGTGCTGCGGCACGGCCGGCGTCCTGGCGCTGGCCTGTGACCGTATCGCCGAGCAGGGCGACCGCCCCGACTTCGCACGACTCCTCGTCACGGACCTCCTCGCCCGCGCCACCCGCGACGCTGAGGGAGCGCGGTGGTCCAACATCGAACACCGAACCACCCCGAGCACCCTCGAACCGGAAAGCAGTTGGGCGTCGGGTAACGCCGGCATCATTCGTGAGCTCCTGCGCTATGCACGAATCCGGCGGGGAGCCGACTCGATGTACGCAGTCACCTGGCCGGACCAGCCACCGCCGGACCGCGCGACCGGTAGCTCGTACCTGAGCCGTCGAACATGGCGCTGGGCTCGCTCGGCATGATCCTGCTGAGCGATCCGCAAGTGATCGAGATTCCGGTGGCGGACTGCGGCGAACCCCTTGCGGAGATCGCCACAGTGCCGGCCATGACGCTGGACCCGCGAGAGCGAGACGAACTCGCGGCATATGGACGAGTCAGGGCCGGCGTGCTCCAACGCCTGGGCTCGGCCTCCGACACACTCCCCACCGGTATCGGGCTCCTGGTGATCGAGGGGCATCGCAGTCCGGCCGAGCAGGCCCGTCGGTTCGCACTGTACGAGGACCGCCTTCGCCGTTCGGGCATCAGCGACCCGGCGGAGCTTCGGCGCCGGGCAAGCGCTTTCGTCTCCCCGGTCGAGGTGGCCCCGCACTGCGCCGGCGCGGCGGTGGACCTGACGCTCGTCGACGCGGATGGCGCGGAACTGGACATGGGCGGCGCGGTGAACGGGCACCGCACGGGCGACGAGAGGTGGTGTCCCTTCGACGCTCCGGGTCTGTCGCCGACCGCGCGCGACAACCGTGACCTGCTGGCCCGGTGTCTGCGCGAGGAGGGCTTCGTCAACTACCCGAGCGAGTGGTGGCATTGGTCGTACGGGGACCGCTACTGGGCGCTCGTGACCGGTGCCCCCGCCGCCGTCTACGGGCCGATCTGCTCCGGCCAGGCCACGTCCCCCGGTGCAAGTGAACGGCAAGATCGACCCGTACGCCAAGGACCGTGAGAAGACCGGTTGTGCCGAGGCGCGCGGTGCAGTAGCGGTCGTCCCACCGGCATCGCCACGGCCGGTCACCAGTGCCGATGGATAATGTCCTTTCACGGAAGCGATCATGGGATCGCCGGGCGAGGGGGACATGATGCTGGAGGAACTGATTCTGGCCGGGGGGACCACCGTGGTCGGGGCCATGGCCACGGACTCCTGGGCGGTGGCGCGCGGGGGGATCGCGAGGCTGTTCCGACGCCGCGGGCAGGACCAGCAGTCGGCCATCGAGGCCCAACTGGACAACCACGTGGCCCTGATCGAGCGGGCCGGCGACACCGAGCGGGTGCGTCAGAGCCTGCTTCCCGTGTGGCTGTTGGAGCTGGAGTCGCTGCTGGACGAGTACCCGGACGCCGCCGGTGACCTTCAGGAGCTGATCGGCGAGATCCGGGACCGCCTGCCCGAGGACCAGCGCGCATGGGTGCAGAACAACGTCGCCAAGGACGGTGGTCAGGTCTTCGCGGTCCAGGGTGGCAACGTCATCGTGCACCAGACGGCACCCGGACCGAGGGGCGGCAGCGGAGAGGCGCGTTGAGCCGCCCGGGTTCGGGGGCCGAGCAGGTCGTCCGCGTCGAGAACGGTTTCGGGTACGGCGTCATCGGTGCCGATCTGCACGTCTTCCCCGACCGGGGACCGGTCTACCTGCTCTCCGAGTACGATCCGGCCGCCGGCCCCGCGGGCCGGGATGCCGGGTGGCTGACCGCCCAGCCCAGCCGCCTGCTCAACGCCCGTTTCCAGGTCGTGGACTTCACCGGCCGCGACCGGGAGCGGGCCGGACTGGCCGCATGGCGGGACGGCGCCGGTCCGCGCCTCGCGGCCACCTGGCTGCACGGCCCCGGCGGGCAGGGCAAGACGCGACTGGCGGCCCGGTTCGCCGCCGACAGTGCCGCGGCGGGCTGGAAGATCGTCACGGCCACCCATGGCTCCGGAACGGTCCGACCGAGCCCGGGAAGCCAGGACCTGCGCCTCGACGGTGCCGCCGGGCTGCTACTGGTCGTCGACTACGCCGACCGCTGGCCGCTCTCCCACCTGACCTGGCTGCTGAGCAACCAGCTGCTCCACCGTCCGCTGCCGACCCGGGTGTTGCTCCTGGGCCGGTCGGTCGCCCCCTGGCCCGCCGTACGGGCCGCCCTTGAGGAGGCGGAGGCCGCCACGGGCGACCTGGCGCTGCCCCCGCTCGACGACCGGGGCGGCGAACTCGACGTTCGGCGGGCCATGTTCACCGTCGCCCGGGACTGCTTCGCGGCCCGGTACGGACTCGCCGACCCGTCCGTCATCGAACCTCCCGGCTCTCTGCACCTGCCGGACTTCGGGCTCGTCCTGGCGCTGCACATGGCCGCGCTGGTGGCGGTCGACGCCCACACCCGGGGCAGCCGGCCCCCGCAGGACATGGCGGGCCTGTCCGCGTACCTGCTCGACCGCGAACGCCGGCACTGGACCCAGCTCTACGAGAACCGTCTGGAGGGCCTGGACTACACGACACCGCCCGGCGCCATGGGCCATGTGGTCTTCACCGCGGCCCTCACCGGAGCCACCACGTACGCGAACGGCACCGCACTGCTGAGCCGTCTCGGCCTGGAGCACCCCGGACGGCTGCTGGCCGACCACACCACGTGCTATCCGGCGGAGGAGTCCGGCGCCGTCCTGGAACCGCTCTATCCCGACCGGCTCGCCGAGGACTTCCTCGCCCTGAGCCTCCCCGGGCACGAGGCCACCGGCTATCCCGCCGCGCCCTGGGCGGCGGACACCACCCGCACGCTCGTCGCCCGCGACGGGCAGGGCGCGCCGCCCGGGCACACCGCCCGCGTGCTGACCTTCCTGGCCTCGGCGGCGGCGCCGCACCGCTGGCCGCACGCGGTCCGGCACCTCGAAGCCGTGCTGCGCGCCGACCCGGCCCTGGCCCTCGCCGCGGGCGCCGCCGCCCTGAGCGCGCTCGCCGCCTGCGACCTCGACACCGCCGTGTTGGAGGCGATCGACGCGCACATTCCCGGGCACGGCCAGGTGGACCTCGACGCCGGGATCGCGGCCTTCACCCAACGCCTCACCCGGCATCGGCTCGCCGCCACGGACGACCCGGCCCAACACGCCCGGCTGCACCAGAACCTCGGGTTCCGGATGACCCGGGCGGGACACCGGGAGGAGGCCATGGCGGCCACCGAACGGGCGGTCGACATCTTCCGGCGGCTCGCGACCGCCGACCCTGCCGGATTCGCTCCCGAACTCGCCGGTGCGCTGGCCCAGTTGAGCGAGTGCGCCTACAAGGCGGACCGTATGCGGACGAGCCGCCGGGCCGCCGAGGAGGCGGTCGGCATCTTCCGCGGACTGGCAGCCACCGACCGCACGTCCTACGAACCGGGACTCGCGCTCTCCCTTTCCCAGCTGGGACACGGCATGTCGGAGGAGCGCAGGCAGGAGGAAGCTCTGGCCGCCGCGCAGCGGGCCATGGGCATCTTCCAGCGGCTGGCCGCGACCGATCCGGCGCTCCACGAACCGGGTCTGGCCATGACACTGGCCCAAACCGCCGTCTACTCCTGGCGGTTGCGGCGCTGGGCGGATGCCCTCACCGCGGCGGAGCGCTCGGTCGAGATCATCCGACGGCTGGTGGCCGCCGGGCCCGTGGCACCCGTGACCGACCTCACCCGCGCCATGGTGGTGGAGGAGTCCGACCTTGCGACGGGCCTGGCCAACCTCGGGTTCTTCCGGTGGGGCGCGCGCCACCGCGACGAGGCACTGGCCGCCCTGCACGAGGCGGCCGCGATCGAGCGGCGGTTGGCGGACGTGAACCCGGTCGCCCATGAGCCTTCCCTGGCCGGGACCTTGACCACCCTCGGCACGTATCTCGCGCTGAGCGGGCACGCGGAGGAAGCCCTGAGCGTCGCCGGGGAGGCCGTGGAGATCTGTCGGCGGCTCGCGGCGGTGCGTGCCGCCGAGTTCGAGGGGCCGCTGCGGAAGGCGTGCGCGGCCTACGAGACCGCACGGGACCGACTGGCCGGCGGGGGACCCCGGTCCTGGACCATGGAGGAGCACTACGTGACCCTCCTCAACCAGGACGAGGTCTGGCAGGACGCCCAGGACCGCCGTCACCGCCTCGACGACATGGAGCCGCGGTACTGCGGCAACGTGCTGCGCTTCCTCCTCCGGCAGGCCGACGACATCTTCGCGACGCTGGTGGACGGGCTGGCCGCCTCCCCCGAAGCACTGGGCCGGTGGGAGGGCGAGGACGCCGGGGCGTGGCTCGCTCGGCAGCCGCTCGCGGTGGCGCTGCGCCGTCGCTCCGAGGGCAAGCCCGCCAGGTCCGGGCTCTGCTACTGCGGATACGCGATCCAGCCCGGATGGAATCATGACCATTGCCACCCGGGCATCATCGTCGACTGACACACGCGGCCGGCCGGGCCGGCAAGAGGGGAAACTCGTGGGGGATACGGCTGAGTTCGGCCAGACGGTCGTGGAAGTCGTGCAGGAACGCTGGGGCGTCGCACTGCAGGGCACCGGGCTCATCGACCGCTTCACCGAACCGGGGTGGAGCTACGAGGAGGAGGTGCCCCGCACCTGCCCGGAGTGCGACGGGCGTCTGTACGCGCTCCGCAGGCCGTACGAGTCGGGCGGGCGGGTCTACCGCTATGTGGCCGTCGTCTGCCCGGTCTGCCCCGCGGCGTACACGCTCGCCGACCTCGGCGTGAAGACCTACGACAAGCTGTGGCCGCGGCCCACGGCGAAGAAGACCGCGGCCCCGCGGCTCAAGGTGACCGGACCGACGCTCGTCGCCAGCGTCGAGGAGGCGCTCCTCGGGCCCTGTCCCGTGGAACCCGGTGTCACCATCACCCCCCTCACCCCCTTCAGGGTCATCGCCGCTTCCACCGGACCGGCCTGGCCCGCGGACCTCCCGGTGCCGAGGGAGAGCGAGCAGCGCCGCCTGTTGTGGTGCAAGGTGACCGACCCGGCCTGGCGACCGTCCGAGGCGGCGGTCTCGGCGGCCGACGACGTCCGCGTCATCCTCCCCGAGGGCCCCGCCTTCGACGACCTGCGCGCGCACCTGGCAGCCCACGGCATACCGTTCCGCGGCGCCCGGCACTGGGCGGAGGGCGAACAGGTCGGCACCGTGTCCGACCTCGGCGCCGCCACGGGGCTGGTGGCCCATCCGGTCCGCACGTTCCCCGCCAAGGGATCCCCGATGCCGCCCGCGCCCGTCGCGGGCCCCGGGGCCCACGCGGCCCGGGATGCGTTCGCGGCCCAGTGGGACGCCCTGGAGGACCTCCCGGCCGCCGACGACGTCCCGTACATACCGGTGACCGACCTCGTTCCCGAGGACTGGGCCGGCCTGCTGCCGTACCCCACCTTCAACCCGGCCCAGACCGACGCCGTTCCGGCGGTGATGGACAGCGACGACCACCTGATCGTCGTCGCCCCGACCGGGGCGGGCAAGACACCGATCGGCATGGTCGCCGCACTCCGGGCGCACGCCCGCGGCCGCAAGGCGGCCTGGCTCGTGCCCCAGCGGTCGCTGACCGACGAACTCGACCGCGAACTGGAGAACTGGCGACGGCACGGGCTGGAGGTCGTCCGGCTCACGGGCGAGTACGCCGTCGACACCCAGCTCATCCGCGAGGCCGACATCTGGGTCGCCACCACCGAGAAGTTCGAGGCGATCTGCCGGAACGGATCGCTCGGCGGTGCCCTCGCCGAGGTCGGCGCCCTGGTCGTCGACGAGATCCATCTGCTCGGCGACCCGGGGCGCGGCGCCGTGCTGGAAGCCGTCCTGACGCGGGTGCGCGAGGACAGCGCCCAGACCCGCATCGTCGGGCTCTCGGCGACCGTGGCCAACGCCGACCAGGTCGCCGCATGGCTGGGGGCCCGGCTGATCCGCACCTCGTGGCGGCCCACCCGGCTGACCTGGCAGATCCCCATGCTCCCCGCGCCGCGCGACGGCGAACGCTCCACGCAGGCCGTCGCCGCCCGCACGGACGCGGCCGTGCGGTTGGCCCGGTCCTTCACCGACGAGGACGGCAGCGTGCTCGTCTTCTGCAGCAGCAAGCGCGGGGTGCGTGCGACGGCACTCGCCCTCGCCGCGGACCGGGGCGTGCCGACGCGGGGCGTCGACACGGACGACACGGAACTCGTCGAGCGGCTGTGCAGCAGCGCCGGCGTGGGGCTGCACTACCGTGACTGGCCGTTCAAACGCGAGGCCGAACGCGCCTTCCGGGCCCGCGAGATCGACGTCCTGGTCGCGACCTCCACGGTGGCCGCCGGAGTGAACCTCCCGGCCCGCGCCGTCGTCGTGCGCGACGTCCGGCTGGGCCGCAACCGGATCGAAGTGTCCATGGTGCAGCAGATGTTCGGCCGCGCCGGGCGGGTCGGCGCCGGAGAACGGGAGGGCTGGGCCTTCCTGCTGGCGGACGAGACGGAACGCCCGGAGTGGCAGGCCCGGCTGACCGCCGGCTACACCGTGCGCTCCCGCATCGGTGACCGGCTGCCCAACCACCTTCTCGCCGAAGTGGTGCAGGGCCGTGTGGGCTCGATGAAGGAGGCCGAGGACTGGTGGACCGACACGTTCGCCTTCCACCAGGGGCACGACAGCGTCGAACCGCTCCATGACGCGGCGCTCCAGCTGGCGGAGGCGGGGTTCCTGCGCATCGCCCCCGGCCCGCAGGGCGCGGAATTCCTGGAGGCCACCGAACCGGGCATGCTGACCAGCCGCTTCATGGTCGACGCCGAACTCGCGCACGAGCTGTCCGAAGCCGTGCGCAGGGTGCGGGTGCCCGAGGACCCCGACCACGCCGAGGCCCTCCTGACCGAGCTGCTGAGCATCCAGCTCCCCGAACTGGCGGAAGCGGCCTTCAGCGACCGGGCGCGCGCCACGCTGCGGCGGGTGCTGCACCATCAGGGCCGCGCGGAGCGGCTGGAGCACGACCGGGGGCTGCCGGACAAGGACGAGGGCCTGTTGCCGGGCGAACTGGCCCACGCGGTACTGCTGTTGGTCGCCAGGAGCCCGCGGTTGTTCGTCGCCCGCGGCGGATACGTGCTCGGCATCCCGACCGACAGCCTGACCGGCATCCTGGACGAGGCCCAGCGCTATCTGGCCTGGCTGGGATCCCAGGGCGAGCTGGGCACCGTCCACCCCTGGGCGGCCGTCGTGGCCGCGGACCTCGCCGAGCGCATCCGCTGGCGCGCCCTCGGGCCAGGCCGCGGCGCCGGTCGGCTGCTGTGGATGTGCGGGCGGATGGCCACGCCGCAGCTCGCCCCTCGGCTCGTCCCGCGCATGTGGCGTGCGGCGCGGGACCGGAGCGTCGGCGCCCCGGACTGGACGGGCACCACCCCACCGCGCGACAGCGCGCTCTCACCGGAGCGCTACCAGGCACTGCTGAAACTGCGGGCCACCGGCGCCGCATTCACCACGCACCCCGGCTCCGTGCGCGTCGAGGCCCCGCACGGTGCGGTGATCTGCCTGTGGGACGGCGCGACGACCGTCCGGTACACGACGGACGGCCAGCCGGCCCACCTGGAGTATCCGACCCCGGCCCCCGACGACCCCTCGACGGGCCGACGGGGAGCAGCGGTCTTCACCCACGGTGACCGCTTCGCCGCCGGCTGGCTCGCGGCCTACAACGGGGTCGGTGTGGGGCCTCAATAGGGATGGGGCGGCAGGTCCGGATTCGCCTGCTGCACGCGTGAGATGTCGCCGTATCTGCGCCAGATGTAGTTGATCGCCGCCGAGATGTTCGCCACGGGATCGTAGATGTGCTCGGAGGTCCCTTCCTGGTGGTTCTCCGCGAAGGTCTCGGCGGTCACCTGCGCATACCCGCGAGAACAGTTGAACCGCGCGCCATCCACCTGGACCGGGCCCTTCGCATTGACGTCGACCGAGTTCACCGCGTTCGCATTGAAGGACGACTCCCGGAACATCAGGGTCAGAAGATTCGCGCGGTTCCTCACCCCGGTCACCCAGGTCGGCGGTGCACCGGTCATCTCGCAGGCCGTCACCGCGAATCCCCGTGCCGTGGCCTCGCTCTTGGGGACGTTGGAGTTCTTCACGAAGCGGACCACGTCCGTGGCGATCGCCCCCGGATGCCGGCAGGCCACCTCGAATCCCGCCTGGTGACCGAGCTTCGTCAGGGAGGCGCACCCGGGGAATCCGTCCGCTTGCTTGTCCGTGAAACCGAGTTTGCGCTGCCAGGCGGCGTACGCGGCCCTGGTCTGGTCGTCGAATTCTCCGGTGGCTCCCAGCGGAATGCTGAAGCCCGCCGCGATCAGGGCATCTTGAGTGGACCGCACATCATCGTTGTGCTTGCTGAACCGGACATTGGAGAGCGCAACCATCGTGCCTCCTCGACGGATTTCACCGACCTGTCGGCCGGCGGCGGAACGTCAGGCGAGGTGGGGCACCCGCAGGCGGTCCCAACTGGGCTTTCCGGGAGTGCCATCCGCATCCCGGCCCGAGAGTCCGAGTTTGCGCTGCCATGCGGCATAGGAATTCACATCGTCGATCTCCCATACGTCGATGGCATCGCCGGGCCGGTACCGGTCGCAGTCCTCGGCGACCAGACGACGGTGCATCGCGGCGATGACCGGTGACTTCTGACCGGTGTGGAAGAAGGCCGCGCCGGGGAACGGCTCGGCGGGCGCCATCCGCGCCGCGAAGACCGGCCAGGACCCGGGATCCACATGGTCGTTCTCGGGTACGTGGGCGTGCGCGTACCAGCCACCCTGGGACTTCCATACGCGCGCGGAGCGGTGGGAGGTGAAATCGGTGGGCTGACCCATGGGCCAGGTGTCCGGGACGCCCCAGGAACGCACCCAGTCATTGAGTTCCTGCCATCCACGGCACGGGGTGTCGGCCAGCGCGGCGAACACCTTGCCCTTGACCCGGCAGAACGGGAAGAACAGCGCCTCGATCTGAAGGACGACCTCGCCGGCGCGGTTGGTCCGCGTGCCGCCGGGAAGGTCGCGCAGCGCCTTGCTCCGGGACGTCGCGGGGAAGAACTGGGCGAAGGTGCCGGCGAACGGATCCCACAGAATGTGGGGGGCCTTCCCCTTCCCGTCGCGGGTGAAGAGTTTCTGGAGATCGGCGAAAGGCACCAGGTCCACCGGTGCCGCCGCGGTGGCCGTGCGGTCCGCCGTGATGTGCGCGATGGCCTTCGGCGGAAATGCCGGATCACACGGGGCGTGGTCGTCGAGATCCGCCTTGATGGCCTGCGGCATCCATATATCGGCCATGGTCCTACTCCTGCTGTCGTGCCCCAGGAGAGGAGAGAGGGCATTGCGAAGGCCCGACCGACCGATACCTCCACAGCCCCGTTCCTTGCGCCGCGAAGAGCGGTACGCGGAATTGTCGCTGGGGCGTGGGATGTGTGGGTGTTCACTTCAAGTCTCTGCCTGGAGACCCGCTTGGGCCACCGCTGGGACGGCCGCCAGTAGCCTGCCGGGATGACGCATTCCGCAGACCCGCAGACGCAGATCCTGGTGCGCGGCGAGCATGTGCGCGCCGCCGTCGCGCACTGTGTCGCCACCCTCTCCGGTGCCCCCGCCCCCCAATGGCACGCGGCCGCCGGCCAACTGGAGTGGACGTGCTGGGAGACCCTGGAACATCTCGCGGACGACCTGCTCACCTATGCGCTGCGCTTCGGTCTCGCGCACCCGAGCGGCGTGCCGCGCGTACCTCTGCGCACCTCCACCGATCGCCCCCAGGGGCCCGCCAACGTCATCTTCGGCGACGGGACGGCGGGGCCGGAGGGCCTGCTGACCGTCGTCGAGGCATGCGGGGGGCTGCTCGCGACCGTCGTGGACGGTACCGATCCCACCGTGCTGGCCCCGCACGTCTTCGGCGCCTCCGACCCGGAAGGGTTCGCTGCCATGGGCGTCGTCGAAACCCTCGTCCACACCCATGACATCGCTCGGGGGCTCCAGCGCGACGGGTCCCCGCCGGAGGACCTGAGCAGGCGCGCCCTCACCCGGCTCTTCCCCGACGTGCCCCTCGCGGACGGCGCCTCGGCCACGCTCCTGTGGGCCACCGGTCGCCTCGAAACCCCCGCCCGTCCTCGCCGGAAGGACTGGCGCTGGTACGGAGCACCGCGCAGGCATCGGTGACCGGCGTGCGGTGACCGCGGTTCCCGTCAGCGGATGTCGTGGTCGGGGTGCGTGAGGTCGTAGGCGTGCCGTGCTTCGGCGATGGCGGCGCGGTGCGCCAGCGACCAGTCGGCGAGTGCCTTGACCAGGTGGGTCAGGCCGGCTCCGGTCTCGGTGAGGCGGTAGTCGACCTGGGCCGGGACGGTCGGGTACACGGTGCGCAGCACGAGGCCGTCGCGTTCGAGTCTGCGGACGGTGAGGGTGAGCATGCGCTGGGAGATGCCGTCGATGGCGCGTTGGAGTGCGCGGAACCGACGCGGCCCGCCCGCGAGCTCGACGATCACCAGCACCGACCATTTGTCGCCGATGCGGTCCAGGACGTCGCGGATCCCGCAGTCGGGGTGGTCCTCGCGTCCGCAGGGGTCGAGGTCGGCGGGGGCGGTTACCCCGGTGTGCGTGGGTGACATCAAACTGCCTCCTTGTGGCCGGTGGGTGTCCGATCGAGGATCAAGCGTAGTTACCGATGAGAACCACGACGGAAGACTGCGATTGACATGATGTTGGTGACAGGAGCGAACGGGAGCCTCGGCTCGGCCACCCTGGCGGCGCTGCGTGCCCGCGGCGTCGCCGCGACGGGCGGCAGCCGCACGCCGGACGAGGGGATGCGGCGCCTGGACTTCGACGACCACACGAGCCTCGATCTCGCCGGGGTGTCGACCCTGGTGCTGATCTCCGCCGGATACGCCGAGGACGACCGGGTCGTGGGACGGCACGCGGCGGTGCTGGACGCCGCCGTCCGCGACGGCGTCGGCCACGTCGTCTACACCAGCTTGACCACGGCCGGCGACCACCTCGGTTTCGCGCCGGCGCACCGGGTCACCGAACGCCTCGTCCGGGCGAGCGGACTGCCGTGGACGATCCTCCGCAACGGCCTGTATGCCGAACTCTTCGGCGGCTTGCTGATGTGGGCCGACGACGGTGTGGAGTCCGCCTTCGGGGACGGCGCGCTGGCGGCGGTCGCGCGGGAGGACCTCGCCGAGGCCGCGGCGATCGTCGCGGCCGATCCCGCCGGACACCGCGGCCGCGTCCACGACCTCGTCGGCACACCGATCACGGCGGGTCAGGTGGCCGACCGGCTGGGGGTCCCGCACCGCACCATCGGCCTGGGCGAGTACCGGCGCAGACTCCTCGAGGAGACGCCGGGGCTCCTGCCGTTCCAACCGCCCATGCTCGCCTCGATCGCCACCGGCATCCGGCACGGCTTCCTGGACGGCACCACTCCCGACCTCACCGACCTTCTCGGTCGCCCGGCCCGCGACCCTCTGACCACGGCCGTTGCGGCCGCCTCCAGCACCCGGCCGGAAGCAAGGCGCTGACAGCGGACGAGTCCCGCCCGCGGCCGGGGTTCAGGGCGTCGTCGTGGCCGTCCGCCACCGCGCCTCATCGGTGCTGTGTCTGCGCTCCGTCACTGCGATGGCCCGCACCGACCGGCAGAACCGTCCGACCGCGGTGAGGATGAGCGGGACAAGAGGGGGAAAGCGAAAGGATCTGATCATGTTCCGCTCGATCACCACGGCTCTTGCCGCTACCGCCGTCACCGGTTTCCTGAGCGCCGGTATAGCCAGCGCCGCACCCGACCATTCCCAGGCCCCCGCGGCCGTCACCCAGCAGGCGCAGCGCGGCGACCACGGCGGTGACCACGGTGGCGGCCACGGCGGCCACGGCGGTTGCCACAGCCGCGACGGCGGCGTCGGTGTCGGCGGCGTCGGCAGCCCGGACGTCGGTGTCGGCGTCGGTGGCGTCGATGCCTGCGCCGATGTCGGTGTCGGCGGCCTCGGCCGCAACGGCAACGAAGGCGTCGGCGTCGGCGGCCTGTGACGCTCTCGCTGCTGCTCCCTCCCGGCACCCGTCTCGTACGGGGGCCGGGATGCGGCGGTCGACGGCAGACGCACGGCAACTGCCCTGCCGGCACGCCGAGGCGGTGCACAGCAGTCAATGCCTTCATGGATCACCCCTCGGGTGACTCCGCACGGTGCGGAGTCACTCACTCCACGTCGCTGCCCGAGCGGAGAAGTTCGACGGGCAGACCCGCGAGTCCTGAGACTCAACCGTGATCCATGAAGCGTCCGCATGTCGTTTCACCAGCAGTTTTGTCGCACCCGTGCGCGAAATTTCGACTGTGTGGGCGGGGTCGGCGGCTCGGGGGAGGTGGTGTTGCGTCGGACTGCGTGAAGGCGGAGGGCGGGCGCACGTCGCGATCATCGAAAGGCCCCGAGGGCCCCGTTCCGGTGTGCGCCTTGGTGGTCCGGACGCGGGCCGCCGAGCTGTGCTAAGGTCTTCGAGTTGCAGTTGTGGTACCCATGAACCTATGTGCGCCTGACGGGAATGCTTCTCCTTCAGGCGCATGATTGTTTTCCGGCATCTCCGGATGGGGCCTCTGCCTACAGAAGGAGAAGGTCATGGCACAGGGAATCGTGAAGTGGTTCAACGCCGAAAAGGGTTTCGGCTTCATCGCGCAGGACGGCGGCGGCCCCGACGTCTTCGCGCACTACTCGAACATTCAGGCCCAGGGCTTCCGTGAGCTCCAGGAAGGCCAGCGGGTCTCCTTCGACGTCACGCAGGGCCAGAAGGGCCCGCAGGCGGAGAACATCATCCCCGCCTGATTGCCAGGACGCGTATCCGCTCACCGGGGTCCGCACCGTCATGGTGCGGACCTCGGTTTGTGCTGTTTCCAGGAAGGCAGATCACTGCATGTCCCGCAGGCCCCAGAAGTCGAACCGGCGTGCCTCTTCGTCCCCACAGTCCGCGTCGTCACCGCGTGATTTCCGGCTGCCGGAAAGCACCACACCCGCTTTGCCCGCCGTCGAGGACTTCGCCGGTCTGGACATGCCTGCGGGGCTGCTGAAGACCCTCGCCGCGCAAGGCGTGACGACCCCGTTCCCCATCCAGGCCGCCACCCTGCCCAACTCGCTCGCCGGCCGCGACCTGTTGGGACGGGGACGCACCGGCTCCGGCAAGACCCTCGCGTTCGGGCTGGCGCTGCTGGGCCGCACGGCCGGACTGCGTGCGGAGCCCAAGGCACCCCTCGCCCTCGTGCTGGTGCCCACCCGTGAACTCGCCCAGCAGGTGACGGACGCGCTGACCCCCTACGCGACGGCCGTGAACCTCCGGCTGGCCACCGTGGTCGGCGGGCTGTCCGTCACCAAGCAGGCAGGGGTGCTGCGGCGCGGCGCCGAAGTGCTCGTGGCGACGCCCGGCAGGCTCAACGACCTCGTGGAACGCGGGGACTGCGAGCTCGGCGACGTACGCATCACGGTGCTGGACGAAGCCGACCAGATGACCGACATGGGCTTCCTGCCGCAGATCACCAAGCTGATCCAGCAGGTTCGGCCCGACGGACAGCGCATGCTCTTCTCGGCCACCCTGGACCGCAACATCGACCGCCTGGTGCAGCGGTTCCTGACCGACCCCGTGGTGCACTCCGTGGACCCGTCCGCGGGGGCGGTGACCACCATGGAGCACCATGTGCTCCACGTCCAGGACGAGACCGACAAGAAGGCCGTCACCACGCGCATCGCGGCCCGTGACGGCCGGGTCATCCTCTTCCTCGACACCAAGCGGTCCGCCGACCGGCTTGCCAAGCGGCTCCTGGCCGTCGGTGTCCGCGCTGCCGCACTGCACGGAGGCCGCTCCCAGCCGCAGCGGAACCGCACCCTGGAGCAGTTCAAGAACGGCCAGGTCACCGCGCTGGTGGCGACGAACGTCGCGGCCCGTGGCATACACGTCGACGACCTCGACCTGGTCGTGAACGTCGACCCCCCGACCGACCACAAGGACTACCTGCACCGGGGCGGTCGCACGGCCCGCGCCGGCGGTTCCGGCAGCGTGGTCACGCTGGTCCTGCCCGAGCAGAAGCGGGACATGACCCGGCTCATGTCGGACGCGGGTATCCGGCCCAGGACGGCCCGCATCAAGTCGGGCGACGCGGAACTGGCCACCATCACCGGCGCCCGCGAGCCTTCCGGCGTGGCCGTCACCATCGAGGTGCCCCAGCCGGCGACGCCGACGGCGTCCGATCCGGACCGGAAGACCGGTGCCAGGTCCGGTCGGCGATCCGGCCGCCGGCGCCGCAGCGGCGGCGAGGCCAAGGCGGCGACAGGTGCGGCGACAGGCACTGCCACCAAGGCGGAGAGCCGGGGATCGGACCGCCGGGCAGCGGCCGGGGCGACGGCGTCCGGCGGCTCCTCCGCGACCGGTGGGCGCGGTTCTGCCCGCCGGTCGGGATCCGGGCGGGCCACGGGCGGTGCTGTCGGCGCGGGCGGCCGGAGCTCCGACCGCCGGTCCGCACCCGGTGCGACGACCGGCGCGGCCTCCGGCAAGGCCACCCGCGGAACCGGCCGACGGGCGGGGTCCGGTGGAGCCAAGGGCGGTGCTGCCGGGACCGGTGGCCGCAGCTCCGACCGTCGAGGCGGTCGTCGTACCTCTGCCACCTGAGTCGCATCAGGCAGCGGCGTCGGCCCTGGCGGCGACTTCTCGTCGGCGTCCGTCCTGGGCGTGATCCTGCCGGCAGGTGAGGTGGCGGCGGATGGTGCGGAGAGTGGTTGTCGCAGACGATCGTGATCCTCACCTCCGTCGGGCCGAACTCGTCCCGGCGGCCCGGACCGGTCTCGGGCCGTGGTCCGAGACGACCGGTCTCGGGCCGCGGTCTGCGGTCGCCGCGGGGTGGTTCTCGGGGTTCTGCCAGGCGTCGTTCCAGGCGTTCTTCGGCTGCTCACACCGGTGTTAGCCAGGCGTTAGCGGAGTGGCAGTCCTGCGCTAGCGGTTTCGACCAGGGTGGTTGGCGTACCGAGGAGATACGACACCGACTGTCCTGGGGGACTTGAAATGAGCTCCAGCACCACCGTCCGCACCGCGCGTCGTCGCACTCTGCGCGTTGCCGCCGCGGCCTTGACCGCAGCCGCCGCCCTCACCCTGACCGCCTGCTCCGGCTCGGACGCCGGTGGTACGAAGTCCGCGGGGCATGCGGGCACGGGTGCGGTCGCGGCCAGCGGCGCGGGTGCTACCGCCGGCGCGCAGGGCTCCGACGCCAAGGCCGAGGCCAAGAGCTCTGCCGATGCTGGCGCCAAGGCGGGAGTTGCGGTCAAGCAGTCGGGCGGTTCGCACGCCGGTACGGCGAAGGCGTCGTCCCCGGTGCGTACCGAGCGCCTGGTGGACGGTAGCAAGGCCGAGATCTACGACCTCGGTTCCCAGCACTACCGCGCCAAGATCATCAGTCGTGGTTCGGTGGTGGCCACGCTGGAGACGACGGATCAGGAGGTCGACGCCGGGCTCGACGCCAATGACATGTTCGTCGTGCTCACGATGGGTGGCGAGGTTCATTCCTGGATGGGCGGTGGCCACCGGGGACCGGGCACCTTCAAGCTCGCGGGCGGGTGGACGGCCAAGGTGACCAAGGTCGGCGAGTTGCGGTACCGCGCGCAGATCATCGGCCATGAGGGCTCGGTGGACGCCACGTTGGAGACGAAGCAGCACGACGTCGGGCTCGACGCCAACGGCGTGTACATCGTGCTCAGCGCCGGCGGCGTGATCAGCGCCCATGGGTAAACGCCCGCCAGGCTGTGGGGTGGAGTCGGCTCCGGTGGCTCCACCGCCGCCTAGTCGGCGCGGCCCGTCGCCGCCACCGTCACGCCCAGGCCGATCATCGCCAGGCCGCCCGCCCCGCCGACCTTCGACAGACGGCGGTCCGAGCGGGCGAACCAGGAGCGGGCCGCCGAGGCGCCCAACCCCCACAGGGTGTCCGTGATCAGGCCGATGGCGACCGGGATCAGCCCCAACTCCATCATCTGGAGCGGGACTTGGCCGGCCGAGTGGTTCACGAACTGCGGGAGCACCGCCGCGAAGAAGACGATGCCCTTGGGGTTGGTGGCGCCCACGAGAGCACCGTCCAGTACCGTGCGCAGATCGCCGCGCCGCTCGCCCGTCGGCGCCGCCATGTCCGCCGCGCGCATGTCCTTGCGGTGTCGGAACGCCTGCACGCCCAGGTAGACGAGGTACGCGGCACCGGCCAGTTTCACGCCCGTGAAGACGGCAGCCGAGGTCTCCACCAGTGCGCCGAGGCCCCATGCCACGGCGATGACCAGGACGTAGGAGCCGAGGAGGTTGCCGAGGACCGTCGCGAGCGCCGTGCGCCGGCCGTGTGCGAGGGCCCGGCCGATCACGAACAGCACGCTCGGCCCCGGAATCACGATCACCAGCAGCGACATCGCCGCGAATGCCAGCAGGCTCTCTGTGGACACCATGTCTGCGTCACCCCTCCGTATTGCCGTCCGGTGGGTATCCAAACAGACGACGAGCCGCTTGCTCCAGGCCCTGTCCACCCCCTGGTCCGACGGACCATTGTCGACGGCCGGAGCCTGGTCGAGGTCTGTTGCCGCATCTACCTCGACCAGGCAGGCTGGTCAGTCGTCGATCGCCTGGTAGAGCGTGGTCCAGAAGTCGTGGATGGCGCGAGCCGAATCCGGAGTGGACATCCCGGTCTGGGTGAGCAGGATGCCGACGAGTCGGTTGTGCGGATCGGCGTAGGTCGTGGTGCCGGCCCCGCCGTCCCAGCCGAACTGGCCGATGGGTGCGAAGTCACCACGGTAGGTGCGCACCGTCATCCCGAAGCCCCAACCGCCGTGCTGCCCCAGGCCGTATGACAGATGGACGAGGTTGCGGGCCAAGGCTTCTCGGGCGGCCAGCTGCTCGGACGGGAGGCGGTTGGTGGTCATCAGCTCCACGGCGGGTCGGGACAGGATCCGTTGGGTCCCGTGCATCCCGTGGTTGAGCAGCATCCGGAAGTAGGCGTGGTAGTCGTCGACGGTGGAGTCCAGTCCGCCGCCGCCGGACTGGAACGCCGGAGGCTTGCTGTGGTGTCCCCCTTCGGCCTCGTCCTCCACGGTGAACTCTCCGGTCTGCGGATCGGGGGCGTACAGGGGCGGCAGCCGGTGGATCTTGTCTGCGGGCACATGGAAACCGGTGTCCTTCATCCCCAGCGGACTGAAGATGCGTTCGCGCAGGAACGTCTCGAACGACTGGCCGGTGACCCTGGCGACGAGCACCCCGAGCACGTCGTCGCTGACGTTGTACAGCCACCGCTCTCCGGGCTGGTACATCAGCGGCAGCGTGCCCAGGCGCCGCATCCACTCATCCGGCTCCGGTGCCGGCAACAGCCATCCGTCCTCCTGGCCGTAAACCCCCTGCTCGAAGAATGCGCCCATCATCGGCGAGGTCCGCGCCGTCATGTCCAGCCCGAGCCCGCACGTGGAGCCGAGCAGGTCCCGTACGGTGATCGGGCGCCGCGCCGGTACGGTGTCGTCCAGTGGGCCGTCGGCCCGCTTGAGCACCCGCCGGTCGGCGAGCTCGGGCAGCCACTGGTCTATCGGGTCGTCCAGTCGCAGCCGGCACTCGTCCAGCAGGACCATCGTGGCGGCGACCGCGACCGGCTTGGTCGTCGAGGCCATGCGGAAGATGGTGTCCCGGCGCATCGCCGCGCCACCGTCGTGGCGCATCGTCCCGAGCGCTTCGACGTGTGTTTCCTCGCACCGACCGACGAGGGCGACCAGCCCGGGAATCCTCCCGGAATCGACATGCCCTGCAAGCACTTCGCGCATTCTGCGCAGCCCCGCTTCGGAGAAGCCGTCGGTGCCTTTTCCCATCATGAATCTCCAGTGTTCGATACGTGCGGTGTTCGATCTGATGTGCTGTGTCGCTGTCAGGCCGGCTGGTCTTCTTCCGCTGCCGGTGTCCTCGCCGGCGGCGCGCGCGATGGCGTCGGCCAGCCGTTTCCGCTGCCTGCTCCGCGAAGTTGATCGAGTCGTTCTGCGAGGAAGCTCCAGGTCCCCCAGAACTCTTCGAGAGATTCCCGCCCTTGAGCGTTGAGGGAGTACACCTTGCGCGGCGGTCCTTTCTCTGAGGGGACCTTCTCCACGTCGACGAATCCGCGCCGCTCGATCCTGACCAGCAGGGCGTAGACGGTGCCCTCGGCGATGCCGGAGAAGCCCTGATCCCGCAGCCACGCCGTGATCTCGTAGCCGTACGCGGGTCGGTCGGACAGGGTCGCCAGGACGATGCCCTCCAGCGTCCCCTTGAGCATCTCCGTCAACTGCTTGCCCATGGGGCACCCCCTTCAGCTACTCGGTAGTGCCGAGTACCGGTACACGGTAACACTGACTACCGGCGTCCGGTGCCGCTGAAGACCGCGGGGGCGCAGGGCGATCTGGAGTTCGGTGGCAAGGCGGGTGCCTGGGGTGCGGCCGACGCGAGCCTGAAGTCGTTCGCGCACATGGCCGTCGCGGCGCTGGTCGGCTGCGGCTGGTGCCTGGATGTCGGCTATTTCCAGGCACGGAACGCGAAGTTGGACCTGACCAAGGCGAGCCAGGTCCCGCGGTGGCGCGAGTCCGAGGTGTTCACGCCGCTGGAGCGGGACGTGTTGGAGTTCGCCGGGGCCATGACGAGCACCCCGCCGACCGTGACCGACGCGATGTACGCGAGCCTGCTCGGCCGGCTCGGTCCCCCTGCGACTCGCCCCCGTCTCCATCGCGATGCTGACCGTGTTGGAAACGCTCGGGCCGGCGGAGCGGGCGGTGTTCGTGCTCCGCGAGGTCTTCGCGATGTCCTACGGCGAGATCGCCGAGGTCGTGGGGAAGTCCGCGGCCGCGGTGCGCCAGATCGCGCGGCGGTCGCGGGAGCATGTGGCGGCCCGGCGCCCCCGTGTGCGGGTGAGCCGCTCGGAGCGACAGACCGTCCTGGAACGGTTCCTGGCCGCCTTGCGCACCGGGCGTTTGCAGGAGCTGATGGAGATCATGGCTCCGGACGTGGTCCTGATCGCCGACGGTGGCGGGTCGGCGGCCGCCGCTCACCCGGAACGGCGCAGGGGGCGCTGGCTTGCGGTGGGCGGTGTCGAGTCCGTTGCTATTCCTGCCAGTTGGCGACCAGGGTCAGCAGGCCGGGGAAACGGGCCTCCAGGTCCTCGATCCGGACGTGGCTGCGCCGCTCCAGTCCGTACTGCCGCTGACGGATCAGCCCGGCCTCCCGCAGGGCCCGGAAGTGATGGGTGAGCGAGGACTTGGGGCGGTCCAGGCCGAACCAGCCGCAGGTGTGGTCGAAGTCCTCCGACTCCAGCAGCAGGGTGCGCACGATCCGCATCCGCAGTGGATCGCTCAGTGCGCCCATGACGACCTCCAGCCGCAGGGCGTCCCGTTCCGGCTCCGGCAGCGGCTCGGGCGCGTCGGCCGGTATGGGCCGCTGGAGTGCGGCGAGGTCTGCGCCTGCGCCTGTTCCTGTGCGCGTGCCTGTGCGCGTTCCCGCGTCGGTGTCGGTGTCGGTGCCCATGTCTGCGTCCCTCCCGTGCGGCGGCCTCACCCGTACCCGTCATCTGCAGTACGACTTGCATCGTACTGCAGATCCCTGTACGAATCTTCTCGTACCGCTTGTACGAATCATCTCGTACTGGCTGGATGAGGAGGGGACACCCATGCCTGAAACCCGTACGGCGCCCATGCCCGGAACTCGTACGCCACGCCCGGCGGCTACCCGTGCGGAGTCGGCGGTGTCGTCGGCGCCGTCGGTGCCCCCGACCAGGGAGATCTGGTTCGCCGCGTGGCCGGTGGTCGCCGTCTTCGTCCTGTCGAACGCGGCGATGCCGCTGTACGCGGTCTGGCAACGCCAACTCGGCTTCACTTCGGGCACGTTGACGTTGATCTTCGCGGCCTATGTGGTCGGGTTGCTGGGCGCGTTGCCGGTGGCGGGAGTGGCCTCGGACCGTATCGGGCGCAAGCCGGTCCTGGTGCCGGCGCTGCTCCTGGGCCTTGTCGCCTGCCTCGTCTACGCCACCGCGCCCTCGGTGGCGGCCCTGGTCGTTGCCCGTCTGCTGACCGGCGTGGCCACGGGCGTCGCGGTGTCGGCCGGCATGGCTGCGGTGACGGACGTCGCGGCCGGGCGGAGGATCGGGCCGCTGTTGGCGTCCACCGGAATGGTCCTGGGTGCCGGAATCGGCCCCGTACTGGCCGGGGTGCTGTCGGAGACCGCGCCCGCACCGACCGTGACCGTCTTCGCCGTGGAAGCCGTCCTGCTGGTGACGGCGTTGGTGGCGGTGGTCAGGATGCCGTTGCCCCGGCGGGACCGTGGGGCCGGCGCCGCCGCGCCCGGTTCCTGGGTACGGCTGCCGGTCGTGCCGCGGGCCAACCGGCGTCATCTCGCCCTCGGGCTGGCCGCGTTCGCGCCGGGCATCAGCGCCACGTCCTTCGTACTGTCGCTCGGGCCCTCGCTGCTGGCCGGTCTGCTCGGCACCGCGAACCGGGCGCTGGCGGGCGGGATGGCGCTGGCGATGTTCCTGTCCGCCACCGGCGTGCAGTTCGCGCTGCGGCGGATGGCCGTCCGCACCGTCCTGCTGACTTCCGGCGCGGCCACCGTCGCCGGCACCCTGGCGCTGGTCACCGCCATCCACACCGCCACGCTCGTCCCCCTGGTCGCCGCGGTGGTGCTGGCCGGTGCGGGCCAGGGCGCCGGCCAGTTGGGCGGGCTCACGCTGCTCAGCCGCGAGGTCCCGGCCGCCCGCCGCGCGGAGGCCAACGCGGCCCTGAACGCCGGGGGTTACCTCCTCGCCGGCACCCTCCCGGTCGCCGACGGCTACCTCAGTGACGCCATCGGCCTGCCGGCGGCGGCCACCGCCTTCGGCCTCGCGGTCGCCCTCCTGGCCGTGGCCGGCGCGGTACTGGTCGCGGCGCGGGGCGGAGAGGCGCGCGGGTAGGCGTAGTTGCCACCGCCGGCCGTGGCAGGCCGCTGGTGACCACGGCAGGTCATCGCTGACCCCGCATGTCACCGCCGACCACGGCATGACGCCGCTGATCGCGTCGAGCTCGCCTCGGGCGACGGCCGGGACTCCGGCGCGGTTCGCAGCGGCATCGCGGATCCGATATGATCATGACGCAACTTCGCCCCGCGGGCAGCGGGTGGGAGTCATGCGTCCGTGGTCCAAGGAAAGACGTCCACCAACCGGTGGGAGATGCAGGTGCAAGGCCGGCCGGGCGCTCCATGAAAGGCCCCTTCCTCATACGAGGAGGGGGCCTTTTCCCTTCGGGCTCGGCGCGGGCGCGGGCGCAGGCGTGGTGCGCTCGGCTTGTCCCCGTGCCCCATGGAGCGTCCCGTACGGAGAACGGGGCAGCTCGCCTCGCGGCAGACCGCGCGGCACTCTAGCGTCGGGATCACGCCCGGTCCGGTCAGGACGGGTCGGGATGAGGCTGGGGCGCACTGTCCTTCGCACGTCGGTGCGTCCAGCCGCCCGCCCCGGCGGCGACTGTCTTTATCTCCCCCCCCCCCGATGATCGCGACGTACGGCACGTGCGACCGGCCGGTGACGTCGAGGTAGTCGCCCGTGTGCCCGCCCTCGGCGAGCAGGGCCGCGCCCACCGCGGCACAGTCCTCCCTGGCGACGTATCCGACGTATCCGACGTATCCGAGGTACCCGATGTATCCGAGGTACCCGACGTACTCGATGTGCCCCTCGCCGCTGATGCCGCGTCCGTACTGATGACGAGCGCCCGCTCGGCACCGTCGAACGCGCGGGTCAACGACTCCCGGTCGTCGAAGTCGGCGGCCCGGACCCGGACGCCCGGATCGGGGACCTTGTCCGGGGTGCGGGTGAGTGCCACGACCCCGGTAGGTGGTCGTGACCAGGAGTGCGAGCCACCGGGCGGCGGGAGTCGCCGGCCGGTGGCTGGTGGACGGCGCTACGCGATCGGTCCGTAGCGCCGTCCGGGTCAGTGCTGTGGGTGGGGGCGGAAGTGGAACGGGGACCGGTGGTGCTTGGTGGTGGTGCCTTTGGTGAGTCGGCCGGCCGCGACGCGCAGTTGGATGGCATGGGCCACCTCGACCACGCCCAGCACGATGGCCGCGATTCCCGCCACCATGGTGAGCACGGCGATCGAGGGGAACGGCGAGACGATCAGGACGATGCCGGCGAGGAGAGTGATGATTCCCAGGAACATCTGCCACCCGCGTGCGGGCATGTTGGGAGTGGACCCCGCGGCCGCCGTCATCATGATGCCGCGCAACAACCAGCCGAAGCCGATCCAGAGGGCCAGCAGCAGTATCGACTGCAGGGTGCCCCGGAAGCAGACGAGCCCCAGCAGAACGCCGAGTGCACCCGTGATGAAGTGCAGCGCCCGCAGATGGCCGGGAACGTGTGCGCCGAAGGCCGCCGCCAGCTGGAAAACACCGCTGACCAGCAGGAAGATACCGAAGATCACGCCGACGACGTGCAGCGTCTTGCCCGGCCAGGCCAGCACGGCCACACCCAGGGCGACCGATGCCAGGCCGATGGTGAACAGGGCTTGCCAGCTGCGGTTCGCGAGGGTGCCCAGCGCCTCGCCCATCGGGGAGGTGCCCTCGGCCTGCGGCTCACGCGGCGGGCTGTTGCCCGAGGATTCGGAGGGGGAAGTCATGCCGCCTGCCTCTCTCTGGAACAGCAGGATCAGGTCTGGACACCTCCATCGTCACCCCTTCGGCCCAGTCGCGCTCGGGGAGTGGGGACGGTCCGGCACCCGTCGCTCGTAGACGCTCACCCTGCGGCCCCGCTGGACGCTGTCCGAGCGGCGCACGAAGTAGGTGTCCAGGACGCGCCGCTTGGTGCGGTCGGCAGCGGAGGAGGCCCGGGTCGGACCGGGATCGGTGACGAGCACGATGTGTCGGGCGCTCAGCATGGCCCGCTCTATGTCCCGCGGCCCGGCCTCTATGCCCTTCAGCGTGCCGGACTCCACCGGCCCCCGGGCCAGCGCCAGATCCCGCAGACCCGCGAACGCCCGGGGCGAGACGAGGGCGGTGTCGCGGCGCGCGGCGGGCAGGAACAGCACGCCGTCGGCGGTGCTGCGGACGTGGTCGACGGTGGCCGCCGCGGTGAGCACGTCGTCGACGCGGCTCTCCATGGTGCGCAGCCGGACCTCGATCGGCAGCAGCGCCACGAGGGCGACGGCCACGGTGGCGGGCAGCAGTATGCGGGCGTGGGTCCGCAGGCGCGTGGCGAGCGTGACCACGAGGACGCCTGTGCAGAGCGCGAGACCTGCGTACGCGAAGAGCACATAGCGGGTGACGTAGAGCGGCTTGACCACGGAGACCAACGCCAGGCCGAGTTGCGGCACCGCGCAGAGCGGCAGCGCGACGGCCGCGAGGGTCACCCGTCCGTGCGGCTCTCCCGCTTGCGTGCGCTCGGGGCGGCGCGCCCGTGGCAGGAGCGCGCAGAGGGCCGCGATCGTCACGGTGATCAGCACACCGAGCACGGTCGACCAGCCGAGCGGCTTGATCCAGGAGACCAGTGAGACCTGGCTGCGACTGGTCAGGATCACCGGCAGGGATCCGACGACGGCCCCGGAGGCGGCGAGCCCCCACCCGACCCGGCGGGCGCGGTCGGCGTGGACGCACACCAGGGTGACGGCATGCGCGGCGAGTGCGAACAGTGAGAACCAGTTGAGCCACGCGGCCACCAGCACGGCCCCCGCGTACCAGGCCCACCGCCGACCGGTCGGCCGCGCGAGGGCCCCCACCAGCAGCCAGGTCGCGAGCATCACGAAGGCGAGGACGAAGGCATAGGACCGCCCCTCCTGGGCGTGCTCCTGAACCGCCGGGACGAGCGCCAGCGCACAGCCGGCCGCCATCCCGGCCCAGCGTCCGGCGAGCCGGGCGCCGACCAGTGCGGTCAGGCCGCACGCGGTGGCGGTGGCGAGCACCGAGGGCAGCCGCAGGGTGACCAGGCTGTCACCGAAGAGGGCGAACACCGCGTGCATCACCGCGTAGTAGAGGCCGTGGACGACGTCGGCCTGGCCGACCATGTGCGCTATCTCAGCCAGCGACCGATGCGCCGCCTGCCATGTCGCCGCCTCGTCACGCCACATGCTGTGCTCGCGGGTGAGGCCCCACAGTCCGAGAGCGAGGGCGAGGACGGCCGGACCTGTGCAGACGGATATGCGACCGTGTCGCACTGTGCCTCCAATGACTGTGACTGCGGGGGTGGGGCCGGCTGGCCAGACCGAAGGGACGCACGGCTCGGCGGTGCCGGGCGGTTCCGCTCGGCACCGCCGGACGTCACGCGTCACGCGGCGCACTCGGGCGCGGAGGGCGGCGGCGCCGAAGTCGCCCAGGGAAGGGGCCTGTTGGGCGTGGGCGGTGCCGGTCGGGCGTGGAGTGCGGCCCGGCAGGCGGGACTTGCCGGACGTGGCCGGGCGTCTGTCCTCCGGGTCAGGGTCGGACGGACCCTAGTGGCGGTCGGGCGGTGCCTGCGCCGGCGCCGTGTCCGTGACGGCGAACCCCGCGGTCGTCTTCCTCGTCATGGGCGATGCTCCCCCTGTGCGGGCATGAACTCGATGCCATGCCTCCTGATCGCGTTCCATACGGTACGAATCGCGAGCCTTCACGTTCAAGTTACATCGTGAACGTATGTCCTAAAGGTGATGGTCTGTGGTGACCTGGTGAGCCGCCCTCGGTCCGCCCCTGCCCGCCCGCCTCTCGCCCCTGCTCGCCGCCGCCTGTCGTTCTCCGGTCCGCCGCCCGTCGGGTGTCGTCCGGTGCGGGCGGGCGACCGTTCCGCGTTCTGTTTTCGATTGCGGAAAGAGGAGGGGGGACAGGGATTGGCGAGGGGAATTTCTTGATGCCGGAATCGGAATCCTGGTCGATTGGCGGCCGGGGGTGATGCGGGTCGGTCGGCTGGGTCCGGTATCGCCCTCGGCGTCGCCGACCTCGTCGTCCTCGCCGTTCTGGTCTCCGCGGACGGCACGGTGTCGTGGAGTCTCCAGGGCCCTGCCCGATGGGTCAGGGTCGGACCCGGCCATGACCAATCGGACAGGCCCCAGGGCCCTGCCCGCACGGTCCCGTCCGCCGGGTGGTGTCCGGCACGTGCTCCCGCCGCACCGGACACCGCCCGACCCGGCAGCGCCGCCCGCCGTCACGCCCCCGGAATGGCGGCGCGGAACTTCTTCGTCAGGTCGGCGCCGCGGATGACGCCGCCCTGGTGGTACTTCAGCCCCCAGGCGTCGATCACCGAGCCGTCGGCGAACATGCAGGCGGAGGTCGCCTTCGAGGGGTCGGTCTCGTTCCTGGGGCCCCAACCGCCGCCGTCGGTGGGCCGGTTGCCGAACATGGCGGTGCCGTTGATGCCCTGGCAGTAGGCGATGGAGGGGTTGCCGGGGCTGCTCGGGCCGCCGGGCTTGCGGACGTAGGCGAGCGCGGCCAGGGTCGGCTTGTCCGCGGCCAGGGTGTCCGCGCCGATCATGATCTTGCTGCCGTCGCCGGCGGTGAAGAGGCACATCTCGCGCTCACCGCCCAGCGGGGTGATCTTGTTGCCGGTGCTGGTGTAGTAGGGCACGCGGGTCTCCGCCGTGCCGCCCTGCTGCGCGCACCAGGCCGCGTCGGCCGACAGGTGGTGCCGTGCGGGCGCGGTGGCGGGGCCGCCGCGCGGCGTGCCGGCCGCGTTGGCCGCCACGGCCGTACCGGACAACAGGACGAGAACGGACACCGCAAGGGCGTAGGAGCGCTTCACGCTTCCTCCTCGGGACGGGGTCGGTGGGGGAGACGTCGCCGGCCGGGCGCTGTGCACGGGCCCATCCTCAGCACCCCCCGTCGCATCGTCAACGCACGTCACCCGGCCACCGGGCGGACTCGACGACATTGACGCGTTCCCGCGGGTGCACCCCGGACGACGTGCCCTGACCAGGGACCAGATCCGGCCAGTAACGCGGGTGTAACTCCCGTATACGGCAGAGGAGTTCACCGCGGGTTAGAGTGTCCGGCTCATGAATCCCCCACTGCTGCGCATTCGCCTGCTCGGCGGGTTCCGGCTGGCGCGCGAGGGCGGCGCGCCGCTCGTGGCGCGCTGGTCCCGGCCCGGCGCCCGGACCCTGGTCAAGCTGCTCGCCCTCGCCCCGGATCACGCGCTGCACCGCGAGCAGATCATGGCGGTGTGCTGGCCGCACGCCGAACTCCGCGCCGCACTCGGCAGTCTGCGGGTGGCGCTGCACACCGCCCGGCACGCGCTGGAACCCGAACTGCCGCCGCGCGGCACCTCGGCGTATCTGACCGCCGACGGCGAACTGCTGCGACTGGTACCGGACACGGTACGCGTGGACGTCCACGAGGCCGAGACCCTCGCCCGACGGGCCCTCGACGGTGGTGGACGTCCCGAACTCGCCCGCGCCCTGGAGGAGTTGATCGGGGACCTGCTGCCCGAGGACTGCCACGCCCCCTGGGCCGAACCGGCCCGGGAACGCCTGGCGCGCCACCGCGCCGATCTGCGGCGCGCACTGGCCGACCACCGCGGACCGCACGGCGGCGCGGCGCGGTCGGAGGCGGACGCGGCACGGGTACGGCTGGACTGGGCGCTGCACCTGGACCGTTCGGGGCGGTACGCGGAGGCCCTCACCGTGGCGCGCGAGGCCCTGCACGGTTACGAACGCCAGGGGTTGCGCGACGCCTGCACCCTGGCCGCCGCCCGGCTGGCGGAGGTGCTCGGCCGCGGCCGCGGTCGCGGCGACGCGGCGCTGGCGGTGCTGGACGCCCATCCGCCCGGCCCCGACACCCCCGACGACATCCGGGCCGCGCACCACATGGCGCGTTCGGCGGTGCTGTCCTACTGCGGCCGGTACGCGGAGGGCCTGGCGGCCGCGCGGGCGGCGGAGGACTGCGCCGGGGCCGCGCGGGGGGCCGACCATCCGGTGCTGTTGGCCCGTGCGCTGGCCCAGCAGACCGTCTGCCTGGGCCTGTCCGGCCTCGCCGGCGAGGCGGCCGGCCCGGCGACGGCGGCGCTGGCACCGGCCGAGGCGTCCGGCGACCGGGCGCTGCTGGCCACCGTGCTGTCCGTGCTGCGGGAGACCGAGCGCCGTGCGGGACGGCACGGGGAGGCGCTGGTGTACGGGCGCCGCGCGCTGGCCCTGGCCGAACAGGCCGGCCGCCCCACGGCGACCGCCTTCGAACGGGCCAACCTGGCGGAACTGCATCTGCTGCGCGGTGAACGGGCGGACGCCCAACGCCTGGCGCTGGCCTCGGTCGAACTGGCGGAGCCGTTCGGCGGCACGGCGCTGGCGTTCGCCCTGACGGCGCTGGCCCGCGTCCGGCGCGGCGCGGCGCCGCAGGAGGCCCGGCGGCTGCTGGAGCGGGCCGGGCGCTGTGCGGCGGACGGCGGGCACCTCCAGGCCATCGAGGAGGTGCGGCTGGCCCGGGCCGAGACGGCCGAGGTGGCGCGGCTCTGACGACAGGCCCTAGCGGTCGTTGCCTGCCGGGGCAACCTCTACCCTTCAGTGGGTGGCTGGATATGATCGGCACCCCCCACGGCCTGCCGATGTCGGACTGGTGTCTTCCCCCTACCCGGGCGGAACCGCCGAACCGCTGTTGGTCTTCTGATCGCCCATCTCCGCCCACGAGGACTGATGACATCCATAGACCCCGAAGGCCCACGGCCCGACGAACAGCGCAAGACCGAGAGAAAGCGGCGACGGGGTGCGGTGCGGCTGCGCACCCTGCTGATCTGGCTGGCCGTGGTGCCCACCGTTGCCATGGGTGCCCAAGGCTTCTTCACCGCGGACCGGTTGGTCCTGCAGTCCGCGAACCTGCGCGCCGACGTGGCGGACGGCGAGCGGATCGGCACCCCCCTGTACGAGCTGATGACCGCGCTCCAGGCCGAGCGCAGCACGGCGGCCGCGCGCTGGGCCGGGCAGCCGGTCTCGCACACGGACCTCAGTAGCGGGCGCGCGGACACGGACCGTGCGGTGGCCGCGTTCCAGCAGGCCGCCGGCGCCCGGGACGTGCGGGAGGACGACCGGATCGACCAGCATGTCCGGGATGCGCAGAAGCAGTTGGCGCAGCTCGGCACCTACCGCGAGCGCACGGACGTCCGCAGCGGCGGCGCGGACCGCACCACCGCCTACTACAGCGGCGTGATCCAGCAGCTGATCGGCATCTTCGGCGAGTTCAGCAACCTGGACGACGCGGCGCTCAGCCAGCAGAGCCGGCCGGTGCTCGCCCTGATCGAGGCGACCGAGGTGCTCGCCCGCGAGGACACCCTCCTGGCCGCCGCCGGCCCGACCGGGAAGCTGAGCGCGGCGAAGTTCGGCGAGTTCACCGACGCCGTGGGCGCCCAACGCTTCCTGTACGTCTCGTCGATCGTTCCGTATCTGTCCGAAAAGGGACAACAGGCCGTCGCGCAGATCCAGTCCTCGGACGCCTGGAAGGCCAAGGGCCGCATCGAGGCCGCGGCCCTCTCCGACCACCAGGACGTACCGGGCGGCGTCGTGCTGCCCCGGGCGACGCACGGCTGGCCGGCCATGTACGCACAGCTCGTCCCGCAGCTGACCACGCTCAACGCCGACCAGCTGCGCGCGGTGATCGGCAACGCCGAGGCCACCGCCGAGGACCTGGACGGCGACCTCGCGTGGATGATCGGGATCAGCGCCGCCGCGCTGCTGCTCGTGGTGGCCGTCGCGGTGTTCACCACGCGCACCGTGCTGCGCCGCCTGGCCCTGCTGCACGAACGCACCGTCACCGTCGCCGAGGAGACCCTGCCGGAGATCGTGGACCGGTTGCAGCGCGGTCAGGGCATCGACGCCGACGCGCTGCCGACGGAGAGCAACGAGCAGGACGAGGTCGGCCGGATCAGTGACGCGTTCGCCCGCTCCGTCGCGGTGTCCGTCGACGGGCACCGGCAGCTCGCCGACGAACGCCGCGGCTTCGGCATGTTCGCGGCCGGCATCGCCTCCCGCACCGGAAACCTGGTCAGCCGCCAACTGGGCCTGACCGAGGAGCTCCAGGACACCTTCGGCCACGACGAGGCGCTGCTCGCCGAGCTGATGAAGTCCGACCAGTTGACCGTGGGCATGCGCCGGCAGATCGAGAACCTGCTCATCCTGGCGGGCGGCGAGATCCCCGACCCGCACGTCGAGCCCATGCGCGTCGCGGACCTGCTGCGCGAGGCCGCCGCGGAGGTCGAGGAGTTCCGGCGGATCGAGCGGATCGCCCTCGACGAGGTCAGCGTCGAGCCGCGGGTGATCAGCGCGATCAGCCACCTCCTCGCCGAGCTGCTGGACAACGCGACCCGGTTCTCCCCGCCCGCGTCGAAGGTCGCCATCCGGGCCGAACTCGTCACGGACGGGCTGTCGGTGGAGATCGAGGACCGCGGTCCGCGGGTGGCCGCCGAGCGCTACGAGGAGATGAACGGCCGGCTGCACGCCGCGCCGCCCTACTCCGTCCTGGCCGAGAACGCCCACCGGCTCGGCCTCTTCGTGGTCGGACACCTCGCCGACCAGCTCCAGGCCCGGGTCACCCTGCGCCGCTCGACGTTCGGAGGGACCTCCGCCATCGTGATCATTCCCGCCGAGCACCTGGTCCGGAGCGAGCCGGCGGGCACGCCCGGTGCGGCGGCGCCCCGCACCCCCGCGCCGGAGCGACGGGAAGCGCGCAAGCCCGAACTCACCCTCCACCCGCGCCCTGCCACCCCCGCCCCCACCGCCACGGCGGCCGGACTGCCGCGCCGGCAGCCGAGCGAGGCGCCGGCGGCGGAACGCACCCCGCCCGGCGACGGCGCCGCCCCGCCGCCCCTGCCGGAGCGCAGACCGCAGACGCACATCGCCCAGCAGCTCCGCGAACGCCGCACCTCGGAACCGGTCAGCCAGGACACCGCGACGCCCGAAGAGGTCGCCGACGCCTGGGCGGACTACGAGCAGGGCACCGAGACAGTGGAAATCGAGCTCCGACGGGACAAGTCATGACGACGAACGACGTGATCTACAGCATCCTCGACAACAATCTGAGCCGGATCGCCGGCATCGAGGGCGCCGTGCTGCTCTCCAACGACGGCATCATGCTCAGCGCGTACCAACTGGAACGGGACCAGGCGGAACGGATAGCCGCGGCGTCCTCCGGCATCGCGGCCACCATGAAGGCCATCTCCCGGGAGGTCGACGGCGGCCGGGTCATCCGCCAGCTGGTGGAGATGAACGAGCGCTACCTGTGCATCGTCGGGTGCGGTGAGGGCAGCACGCTCATCGTCGTGACCTCGCGCAAGGCCCGCCTCGGGGAGCTCGGCGGCGAAGTGGTCCGGGCCTCGCAGGCGCTCGGCGAGTGGCTCGGCACCCCCGAGCGGGTTCCGGCACCCAAGTCGTCATGACCGCCCAACAACAGCCCGGCAGGGGGCGGCGGGCGCGGCTGTACGCCCTCACCGACGGGCGGACGACCGCACCCGGCGCCGCCCTGACCATGGACACCCTGATCACCGCCAGGGTCGCGGCGGACGCCGACGGCAGCCTGCCCACCGAGTGGCAGGCCATCCTCGGCATGTGCCAGCCGCCGAACGGGCGGGCCGTCGCCGAGATCGCCGCGCGGATGCACATGCGGCTGACCCCGATGGTGCTCCTGCTCAGCGAGTTGGCGGAGCGCGGCCTGATCCAGCACCGGCCGCCGCTGCAAGCGAACGAAACCTCCAATGTCCACCTGCTCATGAAAATCAGGGACAACCTTGCCCGGATATGACACCAGCGCCCAGGAAGAGTCCCCCGTCAAGATCCTGATCGCGGGTGGGTTCGGGGTCGGCAAGACGACCTTGGTCGAGGCGGTCTCCGAGATCGAGCCGCTCCGCACCGAGGAGCGGCTGACCGCCGCGGGGATCGGCGTCGACGACCTCGACGGCATCGAGTTCAAGACCGCCACCACCGTCGCCATGGACTTCGGCCGGATCACCCTCGCCGATGCCGGCGTGGTCCTCTACCTGTTCGGCACCCCGGGCCAGGAGCGCTTCTGGTTCATGTGGGACGACCTGTTGGCGGGGGCGCTCGGCGCGATCGTCCTGGTGGACACCCGACGGCTGGACCGCAGCTTCCCGGCCATCGACTTCTTCGAGAGCCGCGGGCTTCCGTTCGTCATCGGCGCCAACTGCTTCGACGGCGAACAGCCCTACACCGCCGAGCAGATCAGGGCGGCCCTGCACCTGGGCGACCCGGACACCCCCGTCCTGATGCTCGACGCCCGCTCCCGCGCGGACGTCCGCGGCGCCCTGCTGTCGCTGCTGGACCTGCTCATCGCCGGGGCGGCACCCGCCGCCTCGGCCTGACGCGGCCGGCTGGCCCCCGCGACGGCGCCGCGGGGCCAGCCGCCTCAACTCCCGGTCATGGCGGAGACCGTGACGCCGTCGGTGAGGGCCATCAGGAACTCGTCGAGGGCCCGGTCCAGGCGGGAAACGGTGTCCGGGTGGATCCGCAGGGCACCGTCGGGGCCCGGCTCGATCGTCCGGTCCAGGACGAAGGCGCCGCGGACGACCTGCCGGGCGCCCAGCGCGCAGAGCACCGGGCGCAGCGCGTAGTCGATCGCCAGGGCGTGCGCGGAGCTGCCGCCGGTCATGAGCGGCAGCACCGCCTTCCCGGCCAGGCCCGCGCGGGGCAGCAGGTCGAGGAACGCCTTGAGCAGGCCGCTGTAGGCGGCCTTGTACACGGGGGTGGCCACGACGATCCCGGACGCGGCCTCGACCGCGTCCAGGGACCGCCGCAGCGCCGGGTGCTCGGTCCGGCCGGCCAGCAGCTCCGCCGCCGGCAGGTCCCGGACCCTGAGGTGGCTCGTCGGCAGGCCGACCAGCGACAGGCGCCGCACGAGGTGGCCGGCCAGCAGCGCCGTGCGCGAATCCGCGGACGGGCTCCCGGACACGGCGAGCAGGGACGTCATCTTCAGGCTCCTTGGCGGCAGTTGGGCTTGCGGAACGGCTCGGTGCCCGGCCGGCGCGTCAGGCGTCGGGCAGGGTGACGGACTGGGCGTGCCGGAAGACGTTCCGCGGGTCCCACCGCTTCTTGACCTGCTGCAGGCGGGGGTAGTTCTCCTTGTAGTACAGGTCGTGCCAGGGCACCGAGGACGTGTTGAAACGCGGATCGCCGAGGTCGATGTCGGGATAGTTGACGTAGCACCCGTCGGTCACGTCGCCCGGGACCGGGACGCCGCCGGTGTCCGCGTAGACCTCGCGGTAGCAGTCCCGGGCCCAGCCGATGTACAGGTCGTCGTCGGCGGGATCGTTCCAGAACGCCTGCCAGAGCATCTTGAAGGCGGCGCCCCGGTGCGGGGCCGCCGTGGCGGCCGGGTCGACGGCGTTGATCCGACCGCCGTACGAGGTCAACAGCACATTGAGGTTCGGATTGCTCAGGTCGTCGCGGGTGAGGTGCCGGTAGAGCGCCTCCAGGTGACTGTCGGGGAAGGCCGCCCGCATGTAGGACGACTTGTACTCGGCCCGCAGAGTGGGGTCGTTGAGCACGCTGTTGGTGGTGCCGAGCATCCGGACGGCGTGCAGCCACGGCAGCCGGCGGGCCTGCGCGAACCGCGGGAGGGCGGGGAGTTCGCCCATCGCCGCGGTCATCGCGCCCGGCGCGACACCGACGCCGTCGCCCAGCTGCTTGAGGTAGTCGGACAGGATCTGTTCGGCATCCGGGACCGAGGCGTCGACGAGGGCCACCATGCCGATCTGCCCGGCCGACCGGTGGTTGAGCACCAGCTGGCTGATCAGGGCGCGCTGCGGGCTGTCGGGCGAGGAGTTGGCCACGTGCCACTCCGCGTAGTTCTGCGTCAGCCGGTGGAAGTCCGCCCGGCCGAGCTCGGCCCACGGCCAACTCACCGCGTTCACCAGCAGTTCGGCGGGCGGCCTCGGGAGCAGCCCGCGCGGGTCCCGGCCGCTCGCCCCGGGGGAGCGGAACCAGTAGCGGGTGACGACGCCGAAGTTGCCGCCCCCGCCGCCGGTGTGGGCCCACCACAGATCCCGGTGCGGATCGTCCTCCTCCCGCGTGGCGACGACCGCGCGGGCGCGCCCCGCGGCGTCCACCACCACGACCTCCACCGCGTAGAGGTGATCGACGACCAGTCCGTGGGTCCGGCACAGCGGCCCCCAGGCACCTCCGCTGACATGACCGCCCATGGCGACCGAATAGCAGAAGCCGGTGGGCGCGACGACGCCCCAGCGCGGGTAAGTGGTCTGGTACGCCTGGAGGTTGGTGGCTCCCGACTCGATCGCGATGGCGTTCAGACGCGGGTCGTAGGAGATGTTCCGCATGCCGGACATGTCGAGGATGATCTGCACGTCCGGGTGGTAGACGAAATCCTCGTAGCAGTGCCCGCTGGACCGCACGCTCAGCCGCTTGCCCCGGCGCACGGCCTCCTGCACGACGCCGACCACCTGCTCGGTGGAGGTGGCCAACCGGATCGCCTCCGGAGCGGCGGTGTACCGCTGGTTGAGCCCGCTCACGAGATCCGCGTACTGCCGGTCCGCCCCCGTCACCGCGATCGCCGCCGCGGGCTGGTGCCGGCCCTCGGGCTGGGTGCCGGGCGTCTGCCCGCCGGGTGTTCCGGTCACTTCTGCTGTCATTGCTGTCACCTTCGTAGACGCGAGTTGCTGGGCGTCCGCCCCCGTTACGTTCACTTCAGTCGCCGCGCAGCGGCGGAATCACCTCGCGGGCGACGCGCGCGAATTCCTCGGCGTGCCGCTCGCCGGGCCAGTCGAGGACGAATTCCGTCACACCGGCCGAGCCGAAGCGCTCGAAGATCTCCTCGTAGCCGTGGCGCCCGGCTCTCGGGTCCCACGGGCCGAAGATCGTGTACGCCCGCCGGATCTCCGACGGGTCCCGTCCGGCCGCCGAAGCCAGCCGGTCGATCCGTGCGTTCTGCTCCGTCGTGATGCGGAGCACTTCCTCGGCCGTCGCGCCGGGCGGGCCGTGGGTGTTCCAGGCGTCCGCGCGCTCGGCGGCGACCCGCACCAGGGTCGGCGACTGGCCGCCGACGATGAGCGGCAGGCGCGGCGACTGCGACGAACCCGGCACCGTCACCACGTCCCGGGCCCACAGGTGGGTACCGGGGTGGCTGAACACCCCGCCGCGCAGCACGCCGTCCACGATGGCCAGATAGTCGGCGAACCGCCGCACCCGCTCGCCGGGCGGCCATGGCACCCCACCGACGCTGTGGTGGTCCCAGGCGAAGAGGCCGGCGCCGACGCCCAGTTCGAACCGACCGCCCGACAAGTGGTCCAGCGCGATCGCCTGCTTGGCCAGTTGCGCCGGCGGGCGCAGGATCTGGTTCGCGACGAGCGTGCCGATCCTGATCCGCCGGGTGTTCAGCGCGGCCATGGCGAGGACGGTCCAGCTGTCGAACCAGGTGTGGCGCGGGTCCCGGAGGTCGGCGCTGTGATCCGGCAGGAAGACCTGGTCGAACCCCAGCTCCTCCAGCCATCCCAGGCGTTCGGCCAGCACCGGGAACGGCTGGTCGGGATAGAGCATGACGCCGAATTTCCTGCGTGGTTCCGCGGCGGAGTTCATGAGGTGACGCCTTCCTGTTCCCGTCGGACCTGTTCTCGTCGGACGCCCTCCGGGATATCCCGGTGCGTCAGGAAATCCGGCAGCGGGCGGGGGTCGGGCACCGGACACCACCCGTCCGGCGTGTTCCGGTAGGTCCAGCGCGGGCCGTCGGCCACCAGCTCGGCCAGGGCCGACAGCAGGCGGTCGACGTGATCCGCGGTGGTCCCCAGGCCGATGCTGGCCCGCAGCGCCCGACCCGGCTCGTGCGGGTGGGCGCGGCACAGCAGCGCGCGGACGGCCTGGTGGGCGCAGAAGGCCCCGTCCCGCACACCGATGCCGTGCTCCGCAGAGAGCGCCGTCGCGACCAGGCGCTGGTCGACCGGCGCACCGCCCCAGCGCGCGACGCCGAACGACACGACGCCGACCGCCGGCGACCCCGCGTCCCACATCCCGAGCCGGCACACGCCGGGAATCCGCGCCAGCCCGTCCCGCAACCTGGCCGCCAGGGCCCGCTCGTGCGCGGTGATCGCGTCCCAGCCGGCCGCCGACAGCGCCTCGCAGGCAACCGCCATCGCATGGGCGCCGACCACGTTCGGGGAGCCGGCCTCGTGCCGGTGGGGCAGCCCCGACCAGACGACCGTCTCGCGCCCGCCGTCCGCGGTGACCCGCGCGCTCGCCCCGCCGCCGGCCAGGTAGGGATCCGCCTCGGCCAGCCAGTCGGCCGCGCCCACCAACGCGCCCGCACCGAACGGCGCGTACATCTTGTGCCCGGACAGCGCCACCCAGTCGACTCCCCACCCGGCGAGGTCCACCGGCCCGTGCGCGGCCAACTGGGCGGCGTCCAGCACCGTACGGGCGCCGTGCGCCGCCGCCACCTCGGCCAGCGCGGCCACCGGCCACAGCTCCCCGGTGACGTTGGACGCCCCGGTGAGCACCACCAGCCGCGGTCCCGGCGGCGCGTCCGCCAGCGCCCCGGCCAGCAGCTCGACCGCCTGCCCGGGACCGGCGGGCACTCCCAGCCGGCACACCCGGGAACCGCGCCAGGCCAGCAGCGCCGCATGGTGATCGGTGGCGAACCGGAACACCGTGGTGTGCGGCGGCACCGCCCGCCCCAGGAGGTTCAGCGCGTCGGTGGTGTTGCGGGTGAACACCACCGTGGCGTCCGGCGCGGCGCCCACGAAGCGCCGCACCGTGTCCCTGGCCCGCTCGTAGGTCCGGGTGCTCACCTGGGACGTGAACCCGGCACCGCGGTGCACGCTGGAGTACCACGGAAGCAGTCGTTCCACCCCCTGGCGCACCTCGACCATGCAGGGGGTGCTCGCCGCGTGGTCGAGGTTGACGTACGGCACCCGTCGCCCGGTCACCAGCGGCACCGTCAGCCCGGAGCCGACGACCCGCGGAACGCGGCCGGGGCGGTGGTGGAGCCCGATGGACGCGGGGTGTTCGGTCAGCATGTCCCGCCCTCTCCTCCGTCAGTGGCCGGGCGCCCGGGTCACTGGGCGGTCCATCCGCCGTCCATGACCAGTACGGAGCCGGTGAAGAAGCCCGCCTCGTCGCCGGCCAGATAGGCCACGGCGGAGGCCGCCTCCTGCGGGCTGGCGATCCGGCCGAGCGGGTGCAGCCCGACGAACATCTGCTCCATCTCCGCGTTCCCGCCCACGCCCTCCCGGTACATGGGGGTGTCCACGGTGGCCAGCGCGAGGGCGTTGACGCGGATGTTCTGCGCGGCGTACTCCAGCGCGGCGGCCCTGGTGAGGCCGACCACGCCGTGCTTGCCGGCGACGTAGGAACTGATGCCGAGGCCGAAGCCCACCGTGCCCAGCTGGGAGGCGTTGTTGACGATCGTCCCGCCGCCGCGCCGCTCCATGGCCCGGATCTCGTGCCGCATGCACAGGAAGACGCTGGTCAGCACCGTGCCGACGTCGGCGGCCCAGACCTCCGGCCGCTGCTCGGCGACCCGGCCCATGGTGCCCATCGCCCCGGCGTTGTTGAAGGCGATGTCCAGCCCGCCGAAGTGGTCCTCCGCGGCCCGCACCGCGGCGGCCACCTCCTCGTCGACGGACACGTCGGTCCGTACGACCGTCGCGGTGCCGCCGGCGTCGGCGATCTCCCCGGCGACCCGGTCGAGTTCCTTCCGCCGCCGGGCCGCCAGCACCACGCTCGCGCCCTGGGCGGCGAGGGTCTTGGCCGCGGCCTCGCCGATCCCGGAGCTGGCCCCGGTCACCAGGGCGACCTTGCCCCGCAGCCGGCCGTCGGCCTCCGTCGTCCCGGTGGACGGCGTCCTGTTGTTTCCGTTCATCGACGTGGTGGGCCGTGCGCACGGGCCGGCCCTTCTCCTTCCCGCTAGGTGTGCGATGCCTGTTGGTGGAAGTGGAAGTGGAAGTGGAAGTGGAAGTGGAAGTGGAAGTGGGGGTGGGGGTGCGTATGGATGTGCGCTTGGGCGGGGTCGGGGTCAGCCTTCGGGGCCGCGCGCGACCGGCACCCCGATCAGCGAGCCGTACTCCGCCCAGGAGCCGTCGTAGTTCCTGACGTCCGGCCAGCCGAGCAACTCCCGCAGCACGAACCACGAGTGCGCCGAGCGGGCCCCGACCCAGCAGTAGGTGATGCTGCCGAGGGCCGGGTCCAGACCGGAGTAGAGCCGCGCGAGTTCCTCCTGGGAACGGAAGGTGTCGTCGTCCGCGACGACCGCCTCCCACGGGAGGTTGACCGCGCCGGGCACGTGCCCGGACCGCTGCGCCACCTCGTGGGGATTGTGACCGGGGGCGAACGCCGCACCGGCGAATCCCGGCGCGAAGGTGCGACCGGCGTACTCCTCCGGCGCCCGGACGTCGATGATGTTCCTGGCCCCGATGCCGGCGAGCACGTCGTCGCGCAGCGCACGGACCGACGCGTCCTGCTCCCGGGCCCGGTACGCCGAGCCAGGGCGGTCCGGTACCCGCGTCGTCAGGGGGCGGCCGTCCGACTCCCACTTGCGGCGTCCGCCGTCCAGCAGCTTCACGGACCGGTGCCCGTAGAGGGTGAAGTACCAGTAGGCGAGCGTGGCGAGCAGATTGGAGTTCGACGAGAGGACGACGACGGTGTCCTCGTCGCGGATGCCCTTCCGGCGCATCAGCCGCTCGAACTCCGCCCGGTCCACGACGCCCAGCCGCACCTCGTCCTGGAACTCGCTCCAGTTGATCCAGACGGTCCCCGGCGGGTGTCCCTTGCGGTACTCGGTGTCCTCGTTGCCGGTCTCGACGAAGACCACCTCGTCGGAGCCGAGGTGCGCTTCGGCCCATTCCCCCGTGGCCAGGGCGGCCTCACGAGCCATTGCTTCCTCCCGTTGTGACGGTGTGCGGTGCATCCGGCAGGGCCCGGGCGGACCGGTGGCAGCGCGCCCGGGCCCCGCCGGCGGGCCTCAGGCCGACGACGCTCCGGCCCCGGCCGCCTCCTCCCGCGCGCCGGGCCGGGCGGCCGTACGGTCCCTCAACCACGCGTAGCAGCTGAGGAGGATGCCCAGGACGGTGACGGCGGCGCTGGTCAGGTAGACGGACTTCAGCCCCAGTCCGCTGTCGATGACCCGGCCGCCGAGCCAGCCGGCGAGCGCGGCGGCGAGCTGGTACGCGGAGGCATTCACCGCGATGGCCAGGGTCGGGGCGGCGCTTGCGGTGTTCAGCACCCGCGTCTGCATCCCCGGGATGACCGAGAACCCCATCGCACCGATCAGGAACACCATGACCGCCGTCAGCACGATGTTGCCGCTGACCGCCCACATGGCCACCAGACCGAGCGCGAGCAGCCCCAACAGGCCGACCTGCGAGGGCATCAACGCACGGTCCGACAGCCAGCCGCCGACGAAGTTGCCGACCGCGGCCCCCACGCCGTAGAGGAGCAGCAGGACGGGGACGGTGCCCGCCGCGAAGCCGGTGAGGTCGGTGAGCAGCGGTGCGAAATAGGTGAACACGATCAGCAGCCCCATGTTGGCGACCGCCGTGATGACGATGGCGAGTTGCAGACTGGGGTTGCCGAACACCCGCAGCTCGGCGACGGCGGACGTGCCGGGCGTGGAGCTCCCGACGTCCGGCACGAACCGCAGCACGAGCAGCAGACCCAGCAGGCAGACCGCCGAGATCGCGTAGAAGGTGGCCCGCCAGCCGAAGTTGTTGCCGATGAAGGTGCCGAGCGGCGCGCCCAGCATCATCGAGAGGTTCATTCCGAAGACGAGCTTGGAGACGGTGGACGCCTGCTTGCCCTCGGGCGCCGTCGAGGCCGCGATGACGATCGCGTTGGCGAAGAACGTGGCGGTCACCAGCGCGGTCACGATCCGCGCCACGAACAGCACGGGGTAGACCGGGGCCAGGCCCGATGCGAGGTTCCCGACGACCACGATCACGAGCAGGGCCACGATCAGCGGCTTGCGGGCGAACCGTGCGGTCAGCGCGGTCATCACCGGGCCGCCGACGATCATTCCGATGGCATACGCCGTGACCAGCAGTCCGGCGGCGGGGATGGACACTACGAGGTCATGCGCGATGTCCGGCAGGATGCCGGCGATGACGAACTCACCGGTCGTGATGCCGAACACGCACAGCATCAGGGTCATGAGCTTCAACGACATGGCGTCTCTTCTGTCGGGTCTGACGGGTCTGTCGGGTCTGTCGGAGGGATGGTGCCGCCCTAGGGGGTCAGCGGCGGGCCCGCGTAGCCGTACCCGTACTGCGAGCCGAGGGCGATGATGTGGTCGAGGTCGGGGCCGCCCACGTCCTCCGTGGGCAGCGTGAGCGCCTTCGCGTGCGGAATCTCGGCGTCCAGGAACAGGTCGAACTGCGGCCTGCGGTCCGGCTGCGGCGTCGAGTGGATGGTCAGGAAGCGGGCGTGCGGCGACGTCGTCACGAAGCCGTGCGGAATCGTCCGCGGGACGATCATCGTCGAGCCCGCCTCGGCGATCTGCTCCTCGCCGTCGCAGACCATGCGCAGGGTGCCGTCCAGGACGACGAAGATCTCGTCCTCGAAGTCGTGGACGTGCACCGGCGTGGTGTAGCCGCGGTTGCCCGTGTGCTGGACGACGGTGAAGGAGTTCCGGGTCGCCGCGCCGGGAACCCGGATCTGCGCCAGCCCGCCGAGCAGCCAGACCGCGGTCTGCTCGGACTCCGGGATGAGCCGCCCCTTCTCGTCGTACGTCATGTCCGGGAGTGACATCGCTCTCCTTGTCGCGATCTGGATCGGAATCGGGGATCTGGATCGGAATCGGAATCGGGATCGGTACCGGGATCGAGGCCGGGGCGGGGTCAGCGCTGCCGTGGACCGGTGGGGTGCGGTCCGACGGGGCTCGGCTCCGCCGGCGTCCCGCTCCGGCAGGCGGCCACGAAGGACGCCACGCCCTCCTCGCTGGAGAGCGTGCGCCACATGGCGACCGGGTCGTGGAACCCGCTGACGAACGCGTCGGCCACCCGCCGGTCCGCCGCGGCCTGCGCGAACAACGCCGACACGTGCGGCGCGGGCGCGTCGAGGAAGGCGTTGCTCCATTCCACGACGTGCCGCGCGTGTTCCCAGAGCGCGGCGGAGGCGGACCGGCAGAACTCCTCGTCGTAGGGCCCCCGGGCCGTCGAGACGAGCTCCGCCAGCGCGAAGGCGGAGTGCGAGCCGAGGTTGGCGCCCTGCGCGGTGAGCGGGTCGTTGGTGATCCAGGCGTCGCCGATCGCCAGCGCGCAGCGCCCGTCGGCCAGTCGTGCCCAGCCGCGGCGGACCACCGGCGTGATCCCGCCCTGGGCGACCTCCCCCGGCGAGATGAGCGCGAAGTCCCCGGTGTCGATGCGCTCGCGGAGCGAGGGGGCGTACGTCGCGACGAGGTCCAGCACGGCGCGGTGGAAGGCCCCCGGGTCGGCGTCGGCGTCCAGATGGCTGACCGTCTCCAGCGGACCGCCGGGCACCGCTTCGAAGGCGAGCACGTCCACCCGCCCGGCCGGGGAGAAGAAGGGCAGCCGCAGGATCTCCCCGATCCCCGGCAGGAAGTGGATGTCGAGCGAGTGCGGCACCGCCTCGTCGATGCCGAAGTACAGCCCGCTGCACAGGATGCGCTGCGGGGTGGTGTGCGGTGAGCGCTCCGGCACCGGCGGGAACAGCTCCCGCAACGAGCGGCTGCCGTTCGCCACCACCGTCAGATCGTGCCGCCGGGCGACGTCCTCGACGGCGGGCTCGCCCACGTCGAGCGTGCCGCCGCGCTCGACGAACTCGCCCAGCAGGTGCGGCAGATACAGTCGGAAGTCCACCACACTGGACGGCGGAGCGAGCCGGGCCGGGAACGCGAGCGCGGGCCCGTCGATGTGCACGCTGATCGACCAGTGATGCACCTGCGCGTCCGGGAAGTCCCAGGCGGACACCCCCAGCCGGCGCTCGCGCTCCTGGGTGGGGGCGAACCGCGCCGGGAAGTTGCGCGGTCGGCCGGACTTGAGCTGGTCGATGTCCTGCGTCGAGTAGACCGTCGCCGCAATGCCCAACTGTTGTAACCGCAAGGCGAGTTGTACGCCGGAGATGCCGGACCCGATGATGCCGACGCTCGTCATGCGACCCCTCCCTCCTCGGGGATGGACGCCGACCGCAGCCGCTCGGCGAGCCAACCGACGGACTCGATGGTGAACCCCGCGGCCTCGGGGGAGGCCATCGCCGAGGCCGGAATGAGCATGGGGTGCCGCATGCCGGCGTCGAGCAGTTCCCCGATCCGCTTCAGCACGGTCTCCCGGCTCCCCACGACGACCTGTTCGGCCACCAGCTCGTCGGGGACCGCCGCCATCGCGCGGTCCACCTCGGCACGGGTCAGCCGATGCGGCAGGAGCTCCACCAGCCCCCGGTAGTCCTCCCCGAAGGGGTGCGCGAACCCGTGCGCCCGCCAGGACTCCGCGCCCGCGTGCAGGGCGAGGAAGCGGAGCGGCTTGGCGCGCAACAGGGCGTGGGCCGCCGCATCGGTCTCGGCCACCACGATGGGCACCCCGCCGGCGGCGACGATGCCGTCGGGGTCGCGGCCGGCCGCCACGGCCGCCACGCGCACCACGCGCAGCCGCCGGGCGTACTCCTCGGGCGTCATCAGCTCCGACGGGAGCCACCCGTCGGCGTAGCGGCCGGCCAGGCGCAGCATCCGGTCGCGGTTGCCGCCCAGCCAGATGCGCGGGGTGCGGCCCTCGGGCGCGGGCAGGCCCATGAGCGCCTGGTCCAGGGTGAAGAACTCCCCCCGGAAGTCGTGCGGCCCCTCGCCGTCGAAGAACATCCGGAGGATCCGCAGCGCCTCCTCGACCCGGCTGACCTTGCGGTCGTGCGGTACGCCGTAGGGCCGGAGGTTCTCCTCGGCGCCCGCGCCGATGCCGAGGACCGGTGCCCGCTCGGTGAGCTGGGCGAGGGTGAGGGCGGTCTGGGCCAGCACGGCGGGGTGCCGGCGGTTGGGGTCGGTGACCCCGATCGCGAGCCGGACGGGCCCTGCCTGCGGCGCGAAGTTGCCCAGCACGGTGGCGAAGTCCAGACACCGGTCGGGGGTCGGCATCGCCGCCGCCAGGTAGCTGAAATCGGTGTCCCACGCCTGCCGGGGAAAGACGTTGATCAGGTGGTCGAACACCAGGAAGGTGTCCAACCCGGCGGTGCGCGCGGTCTCCAGGAGGCCGCGACCGCCGGCGATGTCCCCCACGGCATCCCAGACCAGGCCGACGTCGACGCTCATACCCCGCTCCTCACTGCCTGTGCCTGCGCAATGAACTCCTCAGTCTGGCCAGGGGAGTTGACGGTCCGCCACATCTCTTCCGGCCGGTCGAGATTGGCCACGAAGGCGTCCGCCACCCGCTGGTCCCCCGCCGCCGCGGCCAGCAGCCTCGCCACCTGTGGCGGTGGCTCGCCGATGAAGAGGTTGGTCCACTCCACGACGGGCCGGGCGGTGACCCACATCCGTTCCGAGACCGCGCGGCAGAACTCCTCGTCGAACGGGCCCTGGTGGGCCGCGAGCTCGTCCGCGAGCTGGAAGGCCAGCGCGGAGCCCAGGTTGGCGCCCTGCGCCGTCAACGGGTCGTTGGCGATCCAGGCGTCGCCGACCGCCAGCGCGAAGGTGCCCCCGCCCACGTCGGACCAGCCGTGCCGGACGACCGGCACCACGGCGCCGTGCAGCATGTCGACGGGGCGGGTGAGGGCGAACTCCCGCGCGTCGATCCGCTCTCGGAGCAGCGGCGCATGACGGGTGATCAGTTCCAGCACGTCCCGGCCGAACCGGCCAGGATCTTCTCGGTAGCCGGTCTCGGTGACCGGGCCGAGCGGGCCGCCCGGCACCGCCTCGACCAGGACGACGGTCACCTGCCCCGCGAACGAGTGGTAGGCCGGGGCATGGATCTCGCCGGCACCCGGGACCATGTGCATGGTCATCCCCGGCGGGTCGGCGGGCAGGACTCCGTGGAAGAGCCCGCCCGCCAGGTGACGCGGTGCGGTGCGGTACGGCGAGCGGGCCGGGTCGCGCCCGAAGGTGTCGGTGAGCGCCCCCCGGCCGGCGGCGACGACCAGGAGGTCGTGCCGCCCGGCCAGCCCGGCCAGCTCCGGCCCGTCCGCGACGGAGCGGACCGTCACGTCACCGCCCCGCTTGGCATATGCCTCCAACAGTGCGGCGAGGTACATCCGGAAATCGACGGAACTCGCCGGCTGCGGAAGCCGGCCCCGGAATCCGAATCCGCCGGGGCCTTCGACGCTCATGTGCATCCACGCGTTGTCGTAGGCGCTGGACGACCATCGGGTGATACCGAGGGCCTGTTCCCGCCTCCTGGTGGAATCGAAACGGGTGACGAAGTTCAGCGGAGGCCCGCTGCGCAGGCCGTCCGGCTCCTTGGCCGTGTACAGCGTGGTGTCGAGACCGAACTGCTGCAGCCGAAGTGCCAGGTGCAGACCGGAGATTCCGGCACCCACAATGCCAATGCTCATTCTTTCGCTCCACCTGTGCGGGGACGGGAAAAAGTCCTGCGGAGGGCCTCAGATGACCTCGACCCTCTGGAGATGCCGGTTCGTCGGGCCGGAGAACGCGTTGCGGCCGTGCACGAGCGCGTAGTTGTCCGCGATCACGATGTCTCCCGTCCGCCAGTCGTGGGCGTAGCAGTACTCGGGCCGATGCAGCCGCTCCGCCATGGCGGCGAGGAACTCCTCGGCCGCCGCCGCACCGAATCCGTCGACCCGGACGTGCACCGGGTTCTTGTAGATCGCGGGGTCCAGGGGCTCGGCGAAGCGCAGCACCGGTACACCGGTCGCGGGATGCTGGGCGACGAGTCGCTCGGTGACCAGTCCGCCGTAATGCGCCAGCTTCTCGGTGGAATAGGTCAGGCTGATGCCCGCCCACTGCTCGCGGAGCTCGGCGTCCGCGTCCCGATAGACCGCGGTGGTGTCGGAGAAGACGGTCTCACCGCCGGCGCCCGGAGTGGAGTTCAGGCACTGGAAGAAGAAGTACCGCGGATTTGCCTCCACGAACGCGCCGTCCCAGTGGAAAGGCACATCGCCGCTGGCGAACAGGTAGTTCCTCGGGTTGTCCTCGACCACCAGGTCGATGACCTCGCCGGGCTCCCACTTCAGCACCTCACCCCAGCGGCGACAGTACGTGGCGAATTCCTCCTTCGCCATGAGAGCGAACCCGCGCAGCACCAGCACCCGCGATTCCTCGGTCCACCTGGCGAGCACCTCGGCCGGGACATCCGTGATCCGCGCCCCGCCGGCGGACTCCACAATGCGGCCGAAGGGCCGCAGCGGCGTATGCGTGAGCGCGCCGTGCGGTGTCGTCGAAGTCGCCATGTCAGGAAACCCTTTCCAGTGCGGCCGTGGAGAGATGGGGCGCGATGAAATGGCTCGGGCGGCCGTCCCGCCACACGACCGTGGCGTGCAGCCGCTCGGCGTCCCAGCGCTTGACGAGGGAACAGCTCACCCCGTCGTCCAGCACCACGCCGTGCCACGGCGTCAGCCAGCCGTCCCTGGTCGGCATGAGCTGCAGACCGAACTTCTCCGAGTGCGGGGGCTGCGGGTGTATGGACAGTCGTATCGCCCGGGGGAATGTCGCGGCGACCAGCCGGCTCCACGCGTTGCTGCGCAGGATGGTCTGGTACGCCGTGTCCTTCGAGTCGTTGCGCAGTTTCGTCCGGGAGGCGCCGGCGCCCCGGCGGGCCACCGCGTCCTCGAACATGAAGCGGTGTATCCCGTTGAACAGCGACCGCGTGCTGCGGTCGCTGCGGACCTTCTCCTTCAGCTCCGCAAGGGTGGCGGAGTAGTTCTCCTCCAGCACCTTCCGCATCACCGGATAGTGCATGCCGCCGAATGCGTCATTGAGGCCGAACAGGTCGATGGCGGACCACCGCGCGGTGCTGATCATTTCCGTGAGCGAATCCCGGTATTCGGTCACCGTGGTGTCGGCGACCCCGACCACGTCGCCGAAGACATGGCCGTCCGAGCAGATCGTGACCCGGGCGCCCGGACGGTAGAAGTGGCCCACGTAGTCACACAGCGACTGCAGGAATCCCAGCGCCAGACGCTCGCCGAGGTCCGGAAGCACGCCGAGCACCTTGCTCTGGTTCGGCGATTTCGCCGGAAAGGCCGGCACGACGAAGTGGATGGGCTCATCGCGCTCGATGAAGTGCTCCATCCGCTCCCGGTGTGCCTCGAAACACGCCGGACACGGATCGTCGCCCGCGGTGTCGCCGTCCTGCTCGACCAGTGACTCGTCGACGCGCCGATATCGATACAGGAGTTCCAGGACACGCTGGGACACCTGCGTCGCGGTCGACGCCTCCATCATTTTTCCGTTCAACGTTCCTCCGAGATGAATGAATTGCTCGTTCCGGGCCCGACCGCAGGCCGGGTTCCGGGCTCAATCAATTCGTCCGACACTCTCTGGAGGGCTGTATGCCAGCATCCCCCGTGACCGTCACCGCCGACCGGCGCGGAGCGGTACGCGCAACAAAAAGGAATGGGGCTGGAAACTGCCGCCGCTTCCCCCGTGATGCGTAATCCGCGACCGAGGCCGGCGCGCTGGACGCGGTGATTCCGTCACACCGGCAAGTGCGTTCTCCCGCAACGGAATCTCCCGCATTCAGCTCGACGGTCGCTCCCGGATGAACACGACCGGGAGCACTTCCGCATGCCTGCGGGTGGATTTGGGCAGGAGTAAGGAAACCGTGGTCACTTATCGGCACCTTTTCCCCAGCGGCGTCATTTCCCCCCGCAGCACGCTGAAGTAACGCCAGCTTCCCCCCGGATCAAGGCCCTACGCAAGGATCCATCGATTAACATGCCTGATGGATGACGGGGTGCCATCCATTGATCAAATGGGAGGAAGGCGTCCATGGCCGGTGTCTACGATCCGTCGGTTCAGCAACTGCGGTCGCTGCTGACGCTGGCCGAGGAACTGCACTTCGGCCGGGCCGCGGCGCGGCTCTACCTCACCCAGCCCGCCCTCAGCCTCCAGATCCGCACCCTGGAACGCCGGTTGGGCGTCCGACTGTTCACCCGTACCAGCCGGCGGGTGGAGGTGACCCCGGTGGGCCGCGCGCTGCTGCCGCTGGTGCGGAACATCGTCGGCGCGACGGACGAACTGCGCGACGCGGCCCTGTCCTCACTGGCCGAGGGCGGCGGCCTCCGGCTCCGGGTGGGACTCACCGACTGCGCGACCGCGCTCGGTGCCACCCGCCGCGTCATCGCCGGCCTCACCACCCGACACCCCGCCCTGGAGATCGACTTCCGAGTGGTGGACCTGGTCGAGCAGGTGACGGGCCTGGCGACCGGCCGGATCGACGCGGCCTTCGTCTATCTGCCGGTGGCCGAGGACTTCCACATCCAGCCGCTCACGACGGAGGCGCGGGTGGCGTGCTTATCGAGCACCGACCCGCTGTCCCAGCGCTCCTCGGTCTGCCTGGCGGACCTCGCCGACCGCCCCATGGTGAGCCTGACGCCGCAGGTGCCCCGGGCCGTACGCGACTTCTGGTCCGTCGACCCGCGACCGGACGGCGTCCCGGTGCGCTACACCGCACACGAGGTCTCCCGCGTCGAATCCCTGCTGTCCGCGGTGTCGTTCGACGGCGCCCGGGCCTTCCTGCCGGCCGTCGCGGCCGAACTCTATCCGCGGCCCGACGTCCGCTACCTCCCCGTGACGGACCTGCCGCCGTGTACGTTCGCGATCGCCTGGCCCGAGGCCGACCGCGACGCCCCGCACCTCGCCCTCCTGGCGGACGTCTGCCGCACTCTGCGCGACGAGGGCCTTCCCACCGACCCGCCGGCCCCCGGCCCCCGGACGGACCCCGACGCGTCCGTCCCCAGCCTGGCCGAACGCCCCTGAGCTGACCGCCGGCGGACGCGGCCGAGCGCCGTGTCCCATCCCCCCGCGCCTCCACCTCGTCGTCCCGACCTCCACGCCCTCGCGCGACGTGCCGCGCACCCACCCGGCCACCGGGTCAGGCGGACCGACGTCGCGCCAGCCACCCGCACAGGGCGGCCAACGGCAGTTCGGCCGCGACGGCCATCGCGGCCGCGACGGCCAGTTCCGGGCCGGGGGCGGCGGTGGCGACGTCGACGCAGACGTCGGCGAGGAGGAGGACGGCCGCGGCGGCCGCGGGGGCGCGGTGACGGAGGTCGGCGCGCCACAGGCGGGTACCGGCCGAGAGCAGGGCGACGGCCTCCAACACGTCGAGGGTGACCCAGGCGGTCGCCTCGACCGGCGGCAGGGTGCCCGCGAGGTAGCCGAGCCAGGGCAGGAGGGCGAGCCCGGAGCCCACGAGTATGCGGCCCTGCCAGCGGCGCGCCCGGCCGGGGCGCGCGGGCCCACCGCGGCCGACGCGGGTCCCCGTGCAGCAACGGCCCGTGTACGCAAGGGGGGTGGGGGTGGTCAGGGCCATGGCGGCGGAGGATCCTTCCGGTGTCGCGAACCCGTCCGTCGGGCTCACGATCAACACTCCGCTCCCCGCCGCCCGCAGTCAGTAGCACCGCTGTCCGACTTGGGGTGGCACCAGCTTCACCCCGGTTCCGGATGCAGGCGTGATAGCCCCCGCTGACCTGGGCGTTTACCGTCGTACCCATGACCCGATCCGAGGGGCGGCCAGGCCGCCGGGCCCGTCTCACAGCACAGGCCGCCTTCCTGTCCACCGGCGTCCTGCTGCACGGTGCCGCCTTCCTGCTGTGGGTGTGGTTCAGCCTCACCGTCGTCTACGCACCCGGTGTGGCGGTGGCTCCGTTGCTGTTCGCCACCGCCGGCGCGACATCGGTGACCTGGCTCCAGCGCCGCCGCTTCGCGACGTACGCGGACACCGACATCCCCCACACCCCACCCGTGAAGGCACCCGACGCCTTCCGACGTGCCCGGGGCCGGCTGCGCACCGCCGCGTACTGGCGCCATCTCGGCTACCACCAGCTGGCCGGTCCGGTGCTGGGCGCCGTGGAGGCCGTGGCACTCGTCCTGTGGGTGGGCAGCATCGGCGGCATCACCTACTACGCCTGGTACTGGATGCTGCCGCGGCGCTGGGCCTTCGTCCAGTGGTCCGACGGCTCCGGCTGGAAGATGGGCGTGGTCGGGCTGGTCGTCCTGCCGTTCCTGCCGCGCCTGACCGGTGCCCTGCTGCACCTGGAGTCGGTGATCGCCCGGCGGCTGCTCGGACCCAGCCGGGCCGAGGAGTTGGCGCGGCGCGTCGAGGACCTGGCCGAACGCCGGGCCGAGACGCTGGCCGCCGCGGACGCCGAGCGCCGCCGCATCGAACGCGATCTGCACGACGGCGCGCAGCAGCGCCTGGTGTCCCTGGCGGTCAACCTGGGCCTGGCCCGGGCCACCCTCACCGATCTGCCGCCCGAGGCCCGAGCGGTCATCGACGAGGCGCACCGCGAGGCGAAGGAGGCCCTGGAGGAGCTCAACCACCTGGTACGCGGCCTGCACCCGCACGTCCTGGACGACCGCGGGCTGGACGCGGCGCTCTCCGGCATCGCCGCCCGGGCACCGCTGCCCGTCCAACTCGCCGTCGACGTGCCCGAGCGGGCCGCGCCCGCCGTGGAGGCGGTGGCCTACTTCGTCGTCTCCGAGGCGCTGGCGAACGTCACCAAGCACGCACGGGCGAGTCGCGCCGAGGTGACGGTCGCACGGGCCGGTGACACGCTGCGGGTCCGGGTCGTCGATGATGGCAGGGGAGGGGCGGACCCCTCCGGGGGAACCGGCCTGACCGGGCTCACGCACCGCGTGGCCTCGGTGGACGGCACCCTCGCCATCGACAGCCCCCGCGGGGGCCCGACCACCATCACCGTGGAGCTGCCGTGCACGCTGCCAAGCGCGCTGTGATCGCCGAGGACTCCGTCCTGCTCAGGATCGGCGTGGTCAAAGTCCTGGAGACCGCCGGGTTCGAGGTGGTGGCCGAGGCCGATGACGCGGAAGGGCTGTTGCGGGCAGTGGAGGAGCACCGCCCGGACATCGCCGTCGTCGACGTCCGGATGCCGCCCGGCTTCACCGACGAGGGGGTGCGGGCCGCGCTGGTCATCCGGAAGCAGTGGCCGGACACCGCCGTCCTGATGCTGTCCCAGTACGTCGAGGAGCGCTACGCCGCCGAACTGCTCGCGACGAACACCAGCGGCGTCGGCTACCTCCTCAAGCAACGGGTGGCCGACGTCGAGGAGTTCATCGAGGCGCTGCGCCGGGTCGCGGCCGGCGGCACGGCCCTGGACCCGCAGGTGGTGGCGCAGCTGCTGGTGCGGCGCCCCAGCGACCCGGTGGGGCGCCTGACCGAGCGCGAGCGCGAGGTGCTGGCGCTGATGGCCGAGGGCCGCTCCAACGCGGGCATCGCCGTCCAACTGGTCGTCAGTGAAAGCGCGGTGGCCAAACACATCAACAACATCCTGGCGAAGCTGGACCTGCCCAGGGCGGAGGGCGACCACCGCCGCGTACTGGCGGTGCTGCGCTTCCTGGGCGTGAGCGGCTAGAAGCTGCCGCGGACTGCGACGGACTGCCACGGGACACCACCAGGCCCTAGGGCGCTTCTGATGGATCTCCGCGGCGTCGCGGCGCCTGCCACGCACGCTCGCGGCGTTGCCGAAATGCCCCCATAGCTCCGCTATGAAGACATCCCGGCGCCTTGCGATCGCACGCACCAGGCGCCGCTCCTTCTTCCACGGAGATCCATCAGAAGCGCCCTAGCCTGACGCTTCATGAACCTCCTGATCGTAGGCGGCAGTGGCTTCCTGGGCCGCGAGCTGATCCAGCGGGCGGCGGCGGCCGGCCACACCGTGACGGCGACCTTCGCGACCCGCGCCGCCGACGTCCCCGGGGCCCGCTGGCTGCCTCTGGACCTCCGCCGCGGCGAGCAGATCCCCCGGGTGCTCGGCGCGGCCCGACCGGACGTCGTCGTCAACGCGGCGTATCGCAGGACCGACTGGGCCACCACGGCCGACGGCGCGATCCAACTGGCCATGGCCGCCACGCGGCACGGGGCCCGGCTGGTGCAGGTGTCGAGCGACGCCGTGTTCTCCGGTGCCGACGTCCACTACGACGAATCCGCCGTGCCGGACCCGCTCACGCCGTACGGTGCCGCGAAGGCCGCCGCCGAAACGGCGATCCGGCTGCTCGCCCCCGCGGCCGTCGTCGCCCGCACCTCGCTGATCATCGGCGACGGCGGTTCCGCGCACGAGGCACTGGTCCACGACCTGGCCGCCGGGCGACGCGAGGGCGCGCTGTTCACCGACGAGTTCCGGTGCCCCGTGCACGTCGCCGACCTCGCCGGGGCCCTCCTGGAACTGACCGCCTCCGCCCACACCGGGGTGTGCCACCTCGCCGGGGCGGACGCGGTCAGCCGCCATGAACTCGGTGTGCTGATCGCCGAGCGCGACGCCCTGGACGCCTCCCGACTGCCCACCGGCCGCCGCGCCGACACCGGCACCCCGGGCGCCCTGGACGTCCGCCTGGACAGCACCCGCACCCAACGCACCCTGCGCACCACCCTGCGCGGCGCCCGCACCTTCCTCCGCCGCGAACGCTGACGGCCACCGGGCCCGGCCGCCGGCCACCGGCACGTTCGCGCCAACCCTTTGCAACTGCGGTGCAGCGCAATCGGGTTCGGGCTACACAGGAGGGCCGGGAGGGGTCCTGCCGGTGAGCGGGCCGACGGCGGTCGACCCGGAGGTCGGGACGGCTGCCGACGGCAACCGACAGGGGGAGGAACCCGCATGACCACGCGAGCCCGACGACCACGCGCCACCACAGGGCGCCCCGGCCGACGTCCCACCCGCCGCCCGACCCGGCGCCCCGGCCGCCGCCCCCGCGGCCGAGCCGCCCGACGCCGCGCCCGCGAGCGAGCCGCCACCCGACTCGTCGTCGCCGGCCTGCTGCTCGTCGCCCTCGCCGCGGTCGCGCGCGAGTACCCCGTCACCACCCTCGTCCTCGGCGTTCTCGCCGTCGCCTGCGCAACGTCGGTCTTCCTCGCCCGCACCGGCCGCCTGCACCTCCCCGGTCCGATCGGGCCCCGCCAGGACGCCACCCACACCCTCGCCGCGTACCACCACATGACCGGCACCCAGTTCGAGCACGCCGTCGCCGACCTCGCCCGCCGCGACCCCGCCGTGCGCTCCGCGACCGTTTCCGGCGGCGCCAACGACCGGGGGCTGGACGTCCTCGTCGTCCTGCACGACGGCCGACGGGTCGCCGTGCAGTGCAAGCGGTACGCCGAAGGCAACCGGGTCGGCGCCCCCGCGATCTACACCGCGAACGGTACGTACCGCGACTACCACCGCTGCGACCACGCCGTCATCGTCACCACCTCCCGCTTCACCCGCGACGCCGAGGTCGCCAACGCCTCGCTCGCCGCACCGCTCCGGCTGATCGACGGCCGCGGCCTGGCCCGTTGGGCCGGCGGTGGCCGCCCGCCCTGGGCCTAGGGCGCTTCTGATGGATCTCCGCGGCGTCGCGGCGCCTGCCACGCACGCTCGCGGCGTTGCCGAAATGCCCCCATAGCTCCGCTATGAAGACATCCCGGCGCCTTGCGATCGCACGCACCAGGCGCCGCTCCTTCTTCCACGGAGATCCATCAGAAGCGCCCTAGGTGTGCGTCACGGCACGGCACGCACGGCTAGCGCGCCGTCCGCCCCAGGAAGAGGCTCGTGGTCACCCTCACCTGCGCGTGTCCGCCGTGGGCGTCCACGATGCGGGCCACCTCGTCGAGGACCCGCTCGCGGGGTCGGGCGGGGAGGGCCCGGTAGCCGCCGTAGGAGGCGAGCAGGCCGAGCAGGGCGGACGTGGACCGTTCGTGGACGGAGGTGTAGAGGCGGTGCTCCGGGGCGACGAAGCCGGCCGCCGTCATCTCGCGCCACTGCCGGGACTCGGGGCCGCGGCGCGCGGGGCGGGGGCGGGGATCGAGGAGGGTGTCCGCAGGTATCTCGATGCCGTGCCGGGCATGGGCGGCGGTCAGACGGTCCGTCAGCTCACCGCACGAGAGAAACCAGTGGTTCCAGAAGAGCCCGATCGCTCCGCCGGGCGAGAGCGCGGCCCGCGCCCTGTCCCAGCGTGCGACGGGATCGACCCAGTGCCATGCCTGTGCGCAGTACAGCAACCCGTAGCGCCGCCGGGGGCGCCAGCTCTCGAAGTCGGCGACCTCGACGGTGACCTCGGGCAGTTCCGCGCAACGGCGGCGCAGCACCCGGGCCATGCGGACGTCCGGCTCGACGCAGGTCACCGGTACGCCGGCCCGCGCGAAGGCCAGCGTCGCCTTGCCCGTTCCGGCACCGACCTCCAGCGCCGGCCCGCGCGCGGCCGGCGCGGAGAAGTCCAGGACGTCCTGGACGAGTTGCGGGGGATAGCCGGGTCTGGCCGTGTCGTACTGCTCGGCGTCGTCGCCGAAGATGTGCCGGCGCGACCGCGCCGAGGCCGGGTCATGGCCGGGAGTCCCGTGCGGCATGGATGCCACGGTAGGCGACCGGCCCCCCGACGGGGAGGGCGCCCGTCGTGGACTGGCCGGCCGTACCGATCGCGCCGGCCGGCCGCACCGGGCCTGTCGCTACTCGACCGCTCCGCCCTCGATCAGGACGTCGTGCTCCCACGCCCCGGTCGACTGCCGGGCGAGCCGCAGGTAGTGCTCGGCGATCCGGTCCGGGTCGAGGGCGGATCCCGGGGAGACCGGTCCGCCGACGGTGACGGTGGCGAGGTGCACCCCGCGCGGCCCGAACTCGTCGGCGAGCACCGAACGGGCCGCACGCAGCGCGGCCTTGCCGAGGGACAGGCTCGTCGCCCCGGCGCGCGGGGTCGGCATACCGGACGTGAGCAGCACGGTGCCGCCACCGGCCGCCGCCATGCGCGGAGCCAGGTGCGTCACCGCGCTCACCGCGCCGACCACGTTGACCCGCAGCGTCGCCGTCAGCTCCGCAGCGGACAGTTCGCCGGGGCGGTCGTAGCGGACCCAGGCGGCGTTGTAGACCAGTACGTCCGGGATGCCGAGCCGTTCGACGGCGGCGTCCAGGCCGGAGCGCAGCGATGCCTCGTCGGCCGCGTCGGCGAGCAGGCCGAGAGCCGTGCCGCCGGCCTGCTCGACCGCCGCGACGGCGCCGTCGACGGTGGACCGGGAGCGGGCCAGCACCGCCACCGACGCGCCGTCCTCGGCGAACCGCCGGGCCACGGCCCGGCCGATGCCGGGCCCCGCCCCGATCACGAACGTCGTTCCCGTCATGGTGCGTCAACTTCCCTTCACTTCACCGGCGCCGGGGCAATCGACTGGCGCCGCCCAAGTCCGTCGCAGGGGGAACTCCGAGGCGCCCGCCGGGTATTCCGCGCCGCGGCCGGGCCCGGTCCGCTCAGCGGGGCAGGGTCTGGGTGACGCGCCACAGACGGCGCGGGAGTTCGCCTTCCTCGAAGGCGTGGACCTCGGCCGGGCACCAGCCCTCGGCGAGGTCGTCGACCAGGCGCCGGGAGAAGAAGTGGACGGCGAAGCCGCCGTGTTCGTAGATGTCGTCGCCGTGTCCGGTACCGGCCTCGTAGTGGGCGTCGCCGGTGTGCCGGACCGTGTAGACGAACACGCCCCCCGGGCGCAGGACGCGCCGGACCTCGTCGACCAGGGCCCGGATGTCGGGTGTGGACAGCGCCATGCACAGCAGCATGTGTGCGAAGACCGCCTCCGTGGAGTCGTCCGCCAGTGGCAGCGGCTCACGGACGTCGTGCACGGAGGTGGTGATCCGGTCGCCGAGGCCCTCGACCCGGGCGGCGTGGCGCAACTGGTCGAGGGCGGTGGCGCTGAAGTCGGTCGCGTGCACGGTGAAGCCCTCGCGGGCGAAGTGCAGGGCGTCGCGGCCGTGGCCGGCGCCCAGTTCCAGCACCTTCGCGGCTCCGGCGGCACGGAACGCCTCGGCGGCATACCGGGCCGGCGCGGAAGGCCGGCTCCCGTACATGCCGGGGTGCGCGGAGTAGGTCTCCTGCCAGTGACGCCACTGGTCGGCCGCCAGCCCCCGCTCGCCGTGCGCCATCGTTCCTCGTCCCATGCGCGCCCTCGCCCGGTGCGCGCCCTCGCCTCGTGCGTAGTGCACCTTCCACACTAGTACGGGTGTGCGAAAGCTCGGACGCGCCCGGAGGCCGTGCCTCCTGGCCGGTGGTCCGGCCGGCGTCCCGACCGATGCCCGGGGAGGTCCGCCGCCGGCCGGCGGCCCTCAGTCCCGGAGCGCCCGGCGGTGACCGTCGTCCCGCGAGGTGGCGAGGGCGAGTGCCCCCACGGCGCAGGTGACGACGACGTAGAACGCCGGGACGTCGGGGTTGCCCGTGCGGCGGACGAGTTCGGTGATGAGCAGGCCCGCACAGCCGGAGAAGACCGCGTTCGCCAGCGCATAGGCCACGCCGAGGCCGGTGTGGCGGGCCTGCGTGGGGAACATCTCGGCCAGCATCGCCGGCCCCGGACCGGCCAACAGGCCCACCAGGGCACCGGCGAGTGCCACCGCGCCGCACGTCAGCCACACCGGGGAACCGGGGTCCCGCACGACGTGGAGCAGGGGCAGCGCCGACAGCGCCGCGAGGACCGCCCCGGTGGCCATCACGGGCCGCCGGCCCAGCCGGTCGCTCAACGCGCCCGCCGGGATGATCGCGGCGGCGAAGCCGAGGTTGGCGACGACCGTGGCCAGCAGGGCCTGCTGCGCGCTCCTGCCCACCGTCTGCTGGAGGTAGGTCGGCAGCACCACGAGGAAGGTGTACCCGGCCGCCGACCACGCCATGAGCCGCCCGCACCCCACCACCACCGCGAACACGGTCCGCGCCGACACCGACTCCCCGGCCGCCGCCGGCCCGGACACCGCCTGCCCCGCCGTCGACTTCGCGGACGCCCCCGGAGCCACCCGCACCCGTAGCCGATCCGCCCGCGCCGCTCGCACGAACGCGGGCGATTCCGCCAGCCGCAGCCGCAGCCACAGCGCGCCCAACCCCATCGGCAGTGCCGCCAGGAACGGCAGCCGCCACCCCCACGCCGCGACCTGGCCCTCCGTCAGGGCGGACGTCACCAGCGTCGCGGCGCCGGCACCCCCGAGCAGCCCGAACGCGACGGTGAGCGACTGCCACGCCCCGTACACCCCCCGTTTCCCGGGTGGCGCGCTCTCCGTCATCAGGGCGACCGCGCCGCCGAACTCCCCACCGGCCGACAGGCCCTGCACGATCCGCAACGCCGTCAGCAGCCAGGGCGCGACGGCACCGACCGTGGCGTACGTGGGCAGCAGGCCGATCGCCGTCGTCGCGGCCGTCATCGTCAGTACCGCGGCGACCAGCGCCGGCCGACGCCCGTAGCGGTCCCCGACCCGGCCGAGGAGGAGCGCGCCCACCGGCCGGAAGAAGAACGCCAGCGCGAACGACGCATACGTCCTGACCAGCGCCTCCGCGGCCCCGCCGCCCTGCGGGGTGAAGAAGTCGGCCGCGATGGTGGTGGCGAAGTACGCGTAGACACCGAACTCGTACCACTCGATGAAGTTGCCGACCGCACCCGCGACCACGCTCCGGCGCGCGAGCACCGCCCCGGACGTCCCGCTGGACGGCCCGTCAGTGGAAATCGTCATGACGGAAGCCTTCCCCGCCCACCGGGCCCGTCCCGACCGCGCCCGGTAGCGCGAACTTCCGCCCCACCGCTCGGAGTTCGTCGCGCCGGGCCGGAACGTTCCAGGCGTATCGGACCCTCCGGGCGTATCCACCCCCTCACTCCGCGTGAGCGCGGCGTCCGAATGGCGGGCGTTCACGCCCCGCGCGCCACCCGCCCCGCAGACTCGTCAGGCTCATCGAACGTCTCAAGCAATGAACAGGCACGACCATGACTCGGAATCTCACCCGGTCAACCCAGGGTTCCCCGCAGGCCGTGCAGGATGCCGCGCCCGCGCTGTCGCACGGACTCAAGCAGCGTCATCTGTCGATGATCGCGCTCGGCGGGGTGATCGGCGCGGGGCTCTTCGTGGGCTCCGGCGTCGGCATCGCCGCGGCGGGCCCGGCCATCGTGCTCCTCTTCGTGGGCACCGGCGCCCTGGTCATGTTGATCATGCGGATGCTCGGCGAGATGTCCGCGGCCCGGCCCTCCACCGGCTCGTTCTCCGTACACGCCGAGGAGGAACTCGGCTCCTGGGCGGGGACCACCTCGGGCTGGATGTACTGGCTGATGCTCTGCGCGGGCGTGGCCGCCGAGGCCACCGCGGCGGGCGCCATCATGCACACCTGGGTGTCGTTCATCCCCGCCTACGGCTGGGTGGCGATCTTCATGGCGTTCTTCTGCGCCAGCAATCTGACCGCGGTCAAGAACTTCGGCGAGTTCGAGTTCTGGTTCGCCGCCATCAAGGTCACCGTGATCGTCGCGTTCCTGGTGCTGGGCGTGCTCGGCATCCTCGGAGTGTTCGGCGACGCCCCGGGCACGCACCACCTCACCGGCCACGGCGGCTTCTTCCCGACCGGCGCCGCCGGCCTCGCCGCGGGGCTGCTGACCACCATTTCCGGCTTCGCCGGCCTGGAGACCGTCACCATCGCGGCGGCCGAGTCCGACCGGCCGAGCCACAACGTCGCCCGCGCCGTCCGCACCGCCGTCTGGCGCATCGCGGTGTTCTACATCGGCTCCATGGCCGTGGTCGTCACCCTGGTGCCGTGGAACGACCCGAAGGTCGCCACGGACGGCCCGTACGTCACCGTGCTCGACCGGCTCGGCATCCCGGCCGCCGGCACGATCATGCAGATCGTGGTGCTGGTGGCCCTGCTCTCCGCGATGAACGCCAACATCTACGGCTCCTCGCGGATGGCGTACTCGCTGGTCAGCCGGGGCCAGGGCCCGCGCTTCCTGGGCAAGGTCACCCGGGGCGTCCCGGCCGCCGCCGTGCTGGCGTCCTGCGTGTTAGGCTTCGCGGCGGTGATCGCCGGGGTCATCTGGCCGACCACCGTGTTCGCCTGGCTGCTCAACATCGCCGGCTGCTCGGTGCTGGTCGTCTGGTCGATCGTCTGCCTGACCCAGCTGAGGATGCGCCGCCGCCTGGAACGCGAGGCGCCCGATCAGCTCCTGGTGCGGATGTGGGGCTTCCCCTACCTCACCTGGCTGGCGTTCGCCGCCATCCTCGGCGTCTTCGCCGTCATGGCCACCAGCGGGGACGGCCGGCACCAGCTCGCCGGCACGGCCGTCGTGGTGGCGGCGCTGATCGGCGCGGACCGCGTCAGGCGGCGTCGCGCCCGCCGGACCGCCGACGCCGTCCAGCAGTAGCCGGGGGCGCCGCCCACCGGCCCCGGCCGACGGAGAAGGCCGGCTCGACGCACACCGCGCCGAGCCGGCCTTCTCCGTCCGCACAGCCCCCGCGGCGGCCCGCCCGGCGGCGTCAGTCCGTACCGAACTCCATCGCGGCCCGGTCCAGCATGGCGTCGTCCTCGGAGACCTCGCCCCGCGAGGCGATGGCCTCGGCGCCGCCCTCCGGCAGCTCCGGCATGGTCCCGATCAGCCCGGTCGCGGCGGCCTGGGAGGCGCCGATGGTGGGGCTGCCGGTGCCGATCAGGCCGAGGCCGGCGTACTGCTCCAGCTTGGCGCGCGAGTCGGCGATGTCCAGGTTGCGCATGGTCAGCTGGCCGATCCGGTCCACCGGGCCGAACGCCGAGTCCTCGGTGCGCTCCATGGACAGCTTGTCCGGGTGGTAGCTGAAGGCCGGGCCGGTGGTGTCGAGGATCGAGTAGTCCTCACCGCGCCGCAGCCGCAGCGTCACCTCCCCGGTGACGGCCGCGCCGACCCAGCGCTGCAGCGACTCGCGCACCATCAGCGCCTGCGGGTCCAGCCAGCGCCCCTCGTACATCAGCCGGCCCAGGCGCCGCCCCTCGTTGTGGTACTGGGCGAGGGTGTCCTCGTTGTGGATCGCGTTGACCAGCCGCTCGTACGCGGCGTGCAGCAGGGCCATGCCGGGCGCCTCGTAGATGCCGCGGCTCTTGGCCTCGATGATCCGGTTCTCGATCTGGTCCGACATGCCCATGCCGTGGCGCCCGCCGATGGCGTTGGCCTCCATGACCAGATCGACGGGGGAGGCGAACTCCTTGCCGTTGACCGTCACCGGCCGGCCCTGGTCGAAGCCGATCGTCACGTCCTCGGTGAGGATCTCGACGTTCGGGTCCCAGAACCGCACACCCATGATCGGCTCGACGGTCTCCACGCCGGTGTCCAGGTGCTCCAGGGTCTTGGCCTCATGGGTGGCGCCCCAGATGTTGGCGTCCGTGGAGTAGGCCTTCTCCGTGCTGTCCCGGTAGGGCAGGTCGTGGGCGAGCAGCCACTCCGACATTTCCTTACGGCCGCCGAGCTCGCTGACGAAGGCCGCGTCCAGCCACGGCTTGTAGATCCGCAGGTTCGGGTTGGCCAGCAGGCCGTACCGGTAGAACCGCTCGATGTCATTGCCCTTGAACGTCGAGCCGTCGCCCCAGATCTGCACGTTGTCCTCGAGCATCGCCCGCACCAGGAGCGTGCCGGTGACGGCGCGGCCGAGCGGCGTGGTGTTGAAGTACGCCCGCCCGCCCGAGCGGATGTGGAACGCCCCGCAGGTGAGCGCGGCCAGGCCCTCCTCGACCAGCGCCGCACGGCAGTCGACCAGGCGCGCGATCTCGGCACCGTAGGTCTTCGCCCGGCCGGGCACCGAGGCGATGTCGGGCTCGTCGTACTGGCCGATATCGGCGGTGTAGGTGCACGGGATGGCGCCCTTGTCGCGCATCCACGCGACCGCGACCGAGGTGTCGAGGCCGCCCGAGAAGGCGATGCCGACGCGCTCGCCGGCCGGAAGGGAGGTGAGGACCTTAGACATGGAAAGATTATGCATCGGAATGCATGGTCATGCAACCCGGGGTGCGGCCACCTCCGCCCGGCGGCCCACCAAGGGGGCGTCGACGGTCGGCGTGTCAGGCATTCTCCGGGCCGTCATTGCGGGCGCGCCGGCCCGTCACGGGGCCCGTATGGCTCGCGAAGAAGGGTGAACGGCCCCGGCGCCGGGGCTTGTTGCCCTGGCGCCGAGGCCGTTGCGGGTGATTTGCGCGGCTTGTGGCAGGGGGTTCCTTAGCGGCAGTTGCCCGCGCTGGTGACCTGGGCGCCAGGGCTGCCCTCGCCGCCGAGCAGGTTGGCCAGCAGGCCGTTGGCGATCCCGACCTCGCCGAGGATGTCGAGGTTCAGTTCGTGGTTCTTGCAGCCGCCGCCGTGCTCTCCGCTGCTCTGGGCGTGAGCGGTACCGGCACCGAGGAACCCGACGCTGCCGATCACGGCAGCCACTGCGGCAGCCTTGCGAAGCTTGTGCATTTTTCCTCCTGAATCGAGCGGAATGGGCATCGAAGATCCATCTTGCGCTGATTCGGAGGCTAATCCGATATACATACTATTGCTCACCCCGGCGCAGCCATCCGGGGGTTGGGGGTTCCGACACGCCGTGAACAGCAGCACGAACGGCCCAGCTGTGAGGTATAGCGATCAACTTTCGGGCGCGCCCCCGACGGCCCCTCACATGCCGTTCGGGTCGGGGGTGTGGGGGTGGGGTGGGAGGCGGCGGATGGCGACGGCTGCGGCGTCGTCGGTGAGGCGGCCGTTGGTGTGGGTGAGGAGGTCTTGGCGTAGTTGTTGGAGGAGGTGGTGGGGGGTGTGGTGGGTCCAGGCGGGGGCGCGTTCGGTGAGGGGGTAGAAGGTGCCGTGGGTGTTGCGGGCTTCGGTGACGCCGTCGGTGTAGAGCAGGAGGAGGTCGCCGGGGTGGAAGGGGAAGGTGTCGGTGGGGTAGTTGGGGGGTCCGGTGAGGGCGCCGAGACCGATGGGGAGGGCGGTGTGGTGGGGGGCGAGGGGGTGGGTGAACACGCCCTGCAGGGCGGCGACGATGAGGTCGGCGGCCAGTGTCAGCCCACCGATCAGGGGGGCGGTACCGGGCCGGCGACGGCCGCACCGAGGGCCGGGGCGGCGACCAGGAGCGTCCGCAGATGAACGTCCGGCGGTGAGAGGGCATCCGCGGAGTACACCGCGACGATCAACCCGATCGGAATCAGCAGCAGGGCGTGGCTCGGATCCGGTCGTCGGCGCAGATGCGCCAGCCGTCGAAAAACCATGCGTCATGGTCGCATTCGGACAAGAGTGCACGAAGCACCTCGCCCCACGCCATGACCGCCGCCCCCACGCACGCTCACCACCCACCGCCCCGCCCCACCACAACTTCCGCCCCACAAAATCCAGTTCGACGGACCCATCGGACGGCGTCGACCTCCCCGGACGCCCGCGCCACCGACCCGCGACCGCCGACGGGACGGTCAACTGCGGTCAACGACAGGACCGAAGCCCACCGCTTCCGAACGTCCGCCCCTCCACCGGGCATCGCGCACCAGCGACCACCGGAGGGCTTCGTGCACACCCCTTCCACGAAGGAAAGGGCACCGGCACTCCAAATGATTCACACCGGTGGGCAAATGGGTGACCGTGCGTTGATTCCCGTGACCAGGGTCGGGCAAGTGCCGTTCCCCGCTGGGAGAGAGCAGCTGTTGGGCCTATGGGGCCGCTGGCCGGGATCGCCTCTCGTCCCTGGCAATTGGGGCGGCCCGCGGCCACCACGTCGATGCGACGTCCGAAGCGAATCGGAGGAGAGACGATGGACCGCGCCATCGAATCCCGGCCGCGCCGGATGCCTTTACGACGGGTGTTGCCGCGGTCCCGCGGAAGGCTTCCACCGTGGTTCTGCACGGGGTGCGCAAGATGTGAAGCCCGGGGTCATCTCTGTTTGCGCACTCAAGACAGCGATAAGTAATCAGATTTCCATACAGGTCATGAAGGGCCGAGGGTTCCATGCGCAAGCTTCACCAGATCGCGCTCGTCGCCGCCGCGGCTGGCGGTCTGTCCACCATCGGCGCCAGCGCTAGCCACGCCGACGCTCCTGTCGGGTACAGCGGCCCGCCCACCGCCACTCAACCGGACGCCCCTCAGGCAGACGCCTGGACGGCCTCGGGCGCCACGTCGCACACCTACGGATCGCACGGAGGCCCGCAGCAGGCCGCGCCGCAGCAGGCCGCTGCCCCGCAACCCCTCGTTCCGCAGGGCGGCCCGGACGTGTCCCCGCAGCTCAACCCGCAGCTCAACCCGCAACTCTCGCCTCAGGTGGCGCAGCTCCTGCCGCAGTCCGGTCCGCACGACCAGAACAACGCCTTCCGCCCGTACCAGGAGTGCAGCCCGCAGTCGCTGCTCGACGCCAACGTCCCGATCGGCCTGCTGGCCACTCCGGAGACGAGGGGCTTCAACTGCACCCAGAACAATGCCCAGGCCAACGCCCACGCAACGGCCAGGTAGCAAGGCGACGACCGCCGCAGGCCCTTCGAGGGGATTCCCTCGGAGGGCCTTCTTGCGCGACCTGGGCAAAGGGACCTTGGGGCGCGGCCCGAATCCGGTCCATTGCGGTGTCTCCGGCCATTCGGACTCATGTGCGCCTGAACTGCTCAGGTTCCGGGGCAACTTCCAAAAACTTCGATCCCATAATCCGGCGCGTCGCTCAAAGATGATGGATATTTCGTATTAGCCTCCCCAGGTGTACGAAGTCGGTACACCGCAGATCACATCGGCTCAAACTTCCGGAGAAGAAATGCGCAAGCTTTACAAGGCGGCCGTGTTGGCTGCTGCCATCGGTAGCGTTGGCTTCCTCGGCGCCGGCACCGCCAACGCCGACGGCGGCATGGGCGGCGGCAAGTTCGACATCAAGCAGGGCAGCCAGTGCCGTTCTCATGACCTGAATGTGGATGTCCTCGGCGAGGTCGGTATCCTCAACGGCCTGCTGGGCAACGCGCTCAACGGCGAGGGCTCGCCGGGTGCGCAGTCCACTCACATGGGCTCGAGCATGGGCTGCAACAACAGCGCGTTCTGACCCGCTAGTAGCAGTCGAGCAGGTCACCCATAGGGTTCTCGACGCCGAGCCGTAAGGCCGGCGTCGAGAACCCTTTTTGCGATCCTCGAGGCCGTCTCCGCGCGCATCGGTTCGCCATTGCATCCTCTTGCTGCGGCCGGGGCGAGTGCGAAGTCACCGCCCCGGCCCAATCCTTATCCTGAACGCCGGTCGCATTATCGCGAAGTAATCTTTGTGCCGTGGCTTCCACTTGCCCGCACCCACGTATCCTCGGTGCTGCGCGCGATCGTCGGCAATGCCCCTTCTCAGGAACGAAGTTGGCGATGTCGATACAGGAGTTCGGGCGCCGCGGACCCGCGTCCACGCCGGTGACACTCCAAATGATTCATGCCGCTGGGCAAACGGGTGACCGTGCACCGATTCCCGTGACCAGGCCCGGGGATGCGCCGTTCCTCGGTGGGAGAGAACAGCGAATGGGTCAATGGGCCGTCGGCCGGGATGGCTTCTGATTCCCGGCACTTGGGCGGTCGGCGGCGACGATGTCGACACGGTGCCCGACGTGAATCGGAGGCGAAGCGATGCCCTGCACCGCCGAATCCGAGGTCCGTCGGAGAGCCCTACGGCTGGTGTTGCCGCGGTCCTTCGGGTGGCTCCCGCCGTGGCTTTGCACGGGGTGCGCAGGGCGCGAAGCCCGCGATTACCTCTGTTTGCGCACTCAAGACAGCGATAAGTAATCAGATTTCCATACAGGTAATGAAGGGCCGAGGGTTTTATGCGCAAGCTTCATCAGATCGCGCTCGTCGTCGCAGCGGCTGGCGGTCTGTCCACCATCGGCGCCGGCGTGAGTCATGCCGATGCTCCTGCCGGGTACAACGGTGCCGCCCCGCCCATTGCTCCTCAGGCCCCGGCTCCGCAGCAGTACGCGCCGGCCCCCGCTCCGCAGCCGGTCCCGCAGTACGCGCAGCAGCCGGCTCCCGCGCCGGCCCCCGCTCCGCAGTACGTCCAACAGCCGGCTCCGCAGCAGCCGGTTCCGCAGTACGTGCAGCAGCCGGCACCCCAGGCTCCGGCTCCGCAGTACGTGCAGCAGCCGGCTCCGGCCCCGGCCCCTGCTCCGCAGCAGTACGTCCCGGCCCCCGCTCCGCAGCCGCAGGCGGCTCCGCCGCAGTACACGCAGCCGCAGGCGGCCCCCCAGGCATCTCCGCAGTACGAGGCGCCGCACGCCACTGCCGCGGCCACCTCGGGCGGTGCCGCACTGGCCTCCACGTCTCCCGGCGGCGGCCCCCAGTCCGCCCCGCAGGCGTCGGCTCCGGCCCAGGCCCCGCAGGTCGCCCCCCAGGCGGCCCCGCAGGTCACGCCCCAGGTGGCGCCGCAGGTCTCCGTCCCGCAGGTCTTCTCGCCGCAGCCCGCTCCCCGGGTGTCGCCTCAGGTGAACCCGCAGGTCAACCCGCTGGTCAATCCCTTGATCTCCCCGGACGTTCCGCAGGTGTCCCCGCTCGGGATGGGGCGGCTGGCGGCGCCTCCGCTGGGTCAGCTCGACCTGCCCCGCATGGCCTGACCGGGACGCTCCGGAGTACCGGCGCCGAACCGCGGCGACAGCGGGGCCGAGCCACCGACTGTCGCCGCCGAGCGCACTCCGGTCACAACACCCGTGCAGAGCAGGTCTGTTGATTCCGGAGTCGCGGCTCATGGACGCCGTCCGGCGCGCCGTTCCCCTTCCCGATCAGCCCTCGTGCACCCGAACTCCAAGGGTTCCTCTGCGCTCGCTGTGCAGGGGTCTGCCCGTTCCGGCCTGCCGATGCCGCGCCACGGGACACCACACCGGCCTCCGTGGCAGCAAGAAGCAGTCCAACCACCCGTCACAACCGCTCAATCACCGGAGAAGACATGCGCACGTTCCACAAGGTTGCCGTCGTGGCTGCCGCACTCGGCAGCGTCGGAGCCTTCGGCGCAGGCACCGCATACGCCCACGGCGAGCCGGGGCACGACCTCGACGTCAGTCAGGGCACCGAGTGCCGGTCGCACGACATGAACATCGACGTCCTCGGGGCAGTGGGACTTCTCAACGGCCCGCTGGGCAACGCCCTCAACGGCGAGGGCGCGCCCGGTTCGCAGCCCTCTCACCTGGGCTCGGACTTCCGCTGCGACAACAGCGCCTTCTGAGCGACTGCCCATAACGCAGGAGCTTTCACCGTCCCGGTGCCGAGCCACGAACTCGGCGCCGGGACGCTCTCGTTGCCGGGCGGCGCGTACGCTCGCCGGGCACGCCAACGGCGAATGGCCGGACCGACATCAACTCGGCCCGGCCATTCACCGTGTGACGGGGTGCGTTGGGTCGTCACCCCGTGATCAGGCGGAAGGGGGAAGCAGCCTGTGGTGCTGCCGGTTCGGCGCGCGTGCCGTCACGTTGCCCGGCGGCGCGTCGGCCGGCTCCGGTCGACGGGATGCCCGTGGGTCGCCTGCGTGGCTTGCAGGAGACCCGGCTTCGCCATGCTCGTCGACGATGCGCACAACAGCTCACCCGCGGTTTTCTCCATCCATCGCGGGCAGCGAGTCGCCGGGCACCGGAGCCGAGTTGCTGCAGGTGACGGCGGGCCCGACCAGCATGGTCCCCGGATTGAGCACTCCGTGTGTGGGGAGCGAGAGGGGCGACGAAGGCTGGCAGTTCTGCTGCTGGGTGAGGCTGTACTTGCCGTCGTCACTGGTCGTTTTCTGAAGGCAGCTGACGTTCCCTTGGACGTCCCGGGTGCAGAATCCTCTGGTGTCCGCTGCCTGCGCCTGAGGGGCGATGACACAGGCGACGGTGAGGCCGCCCATCAGTGCCGCGACGGCTGCGATCTTCTTCCGACTGAACATGTACTGCATTCCTTTGTGGTCGATGCTCGGGCGAGGGTTCCGCGAACGGACCTGCGCCCGAGCTCTGAGAATGCCGAAAGGGGTTCCGGTGCCCGGACCCGCAGGTCGGACACCGGAACCCCGCCCGGTTACTTGCCGAGGGCGCTGTTGTTGCAGCCGATGCTCGAGCCGATCGGGGTGGCCTGCGCGCCCGCGGAACCCTCACCGTTGAGGGCGTTGGCCAACACGCCGTTGAGAATGCCGACCTCACCGAGGACGTCGACGTTCAGGTCGTGCGTCCGGCACTGGGAACCCTGGCGGACGCCGACGCCGCCGCCCCCGCTGGCATACGAGGTGCCGGCGCCGAGGAATCCGATGCTGCCCAGGGCGACGGTTACGACAGCAACCTTCTGAAGCTTGCGCATTTCTTCTCCGTGGATTGGTGCGGAATCGATCGGTCACCGATCGAGTTCGTGCGATTGCGGATAGTTAATACGAAAGATTCTCGGTTGCTGGGAGACGCGCCGGATGCTAGGAGCTTCCTGGGTGGGTTGAACGCCTGCAACGATCCCAAGTTCCTGGTGGGTTGGGGATTCAACGGGCCGAGGGGGGCTCGAAAGGTCCTTGGTGAACCACTCGTTCGGCCGCATCGGCGCGGCGGCGCCGGCCGGCAACAAGAGAACGGGCCCTTCGGGGGAACATTCCCGAAGGGCCCGCGTCCGGTGTCGGGTGCGACGATCCCGGTGGTCCTACTTGGTGAAGGAGTGGTTGAACTGGCCGCAGGTGGTGCCCCAGGTCTCGGGAACGGCGAGCACGCCGAGCGGGAGGTTGGCATCGGCCACGGTCTGCGGGCTGCACTCCTGGTACGGACGGAAGAGCTCGTTGTGCGACCTCCCGCCCTCGTGGGCGTAGGCAGTGCCGACCCCGGCACCGACGGCGGTTAGACCGCCGGCCGCTGCGGCCACGATCATGACCTGCTGAAGCTTGCGCATGGAACCCTCGACCTTCGTACCTGTACTTAAGCCCTGCTTGCTGGCTGTGACTGCGCGCACACTAGCAGTAGCCAATCTGGGCGTTCCAGTCCGTTGTGCACCTTGTGTCGGTTGGGTGACGGGCGCCTCGCCGGCCCATGGCGGGGTGCTCCGTGTCGTGGCGCTGGGGGAGTTGGGGCCCGACCCGCGCCAAAGCGCTGTCCATGGGGCTATCTGACGTGCCGTCATGTCGGCTTGTGGGCGTCTGTCGTCGGGCTTGTGGTGCCGGCGCTTTCGTCGATTCCGAAGAATCGCGGACGCGGCGCCGATGGCAAACGGGTGACAGTTGGGCGGCTCCCGTGCCCCTGTTGGGGGCCCGTCTCGTTTCCCTGTCGGAGGGCGCAGGGGAAGAGTTCGGTAGGCGCCATGTGGTGTGCCCTGGATCCCGTCGCGCGCTTTTTCTGCTGCTCGTGTCGGCGTCAACTGGCCTTGTTCGTCCGCTGGTTGGCGATTCCTCGGTGTGGGTCGGCGGTGATCAATGTGCGTACTTCGTTCGCGGTACGGGGCGCCGTGGTCGGCTCGTCGCGGGCGTAAGTGGTGGGGCCTCCTGTTGCGGGTCCGACACGAAGTGTGTAGAGGGGCGAAATCCGTGATTGGCCACTCTGGGTCTGCATATCCTCACACTAGGTAATCGCGGCATGTCATCTCCATCCAACGCAATCAAGGATCAAAGGTTCCATGCGCAAACTTCAGAGAGTTGCCATCGTCGTCGCAGCCGTCGGCTGCTTCTCCACCGTCAGCGCCGGAGTCAGCCTGGCTGACGGGTACGGCGGCGGGCCGCAGGTCGCGGCCTGGGCCGTGTCCCAGTCCGCGGCAGGCGCCGTCGCCACCGGCGGTTCCCCGCACGGCGAGCAGGCGGCTCCGCAGGCCGCTCCTCAGGCCCCTGCGCCGCAGGCCGCTCAGCCGGCTCCGGTCCAGCAGGCTCCGGCCCCGCAGGCCGCCCCGCCGGCTCCGGTCCAGCCGGCTCCTGCACCTCAGGCCCCCGCCCCCCAGGCCGCCCCGCCGGCCCCCGTCCAGCAGGCTCCTGCTCCGCAGGCCGCTCCTCAGGCTCCGGTGCAGCAGGGTCCGGCCCAGCAGTCCGGCTCCGACCGCCGTCAGGAGGTGTCGATCAAGCAGAACACCCAGTGCCGGTCGCACGACCTGAACGTCAACGTTCTCGGCCAGGTCGGCCTGCTGAACGGTGTGTTGGGCAACGCGCTCAACGGTGAGGGCGAGGCCGGTAAGCAAGGGACCCGCCAGGGTTCGAACATGGGTTGCGACAACGGCGCTGCCCTCCGCAAGTAAGTAAGACGGGGTTCTGGTGTCCGGCCTTCGGGTCCGGGCACCAGAACCCTTTTTCGGCATTCTCAGGGCTCGGGCGCGGGCTCGTTCGGTGCATCGCGCCCGGCGTCAACCACAAAGGAACGCAGTACATGTTCAGTCGCAAGAAGATCGCAGCAATCGTGGCACTGATGGGCGGCCTCACCGCGGCCTCCGCCATCGCTTCCCAAGCGCATGCAGAGGGCGGGGATCAGTGCAGCCGCGGCGAGACGGGTAACAAGGTCTGCGTTCACAAGTACGAGGCCGCCTACCGGACGAAGGACGGCAAGCACATCGTCATCGACCAGGAGCAGCGGTGCGCGTCGACCGCCAGGGACCGTGTGGTGTGGCCCGAGAGCGGTCTGCTGGGCGACCAGCAGACGAATGTCGGCCCGCAGATGAACTGCTCCAACCACTTCTCGGCCCCCAAGGGCTTCAAAGGTCCGCACGTCCGCCTCTGAGTCTGATGTGACGGACGGTCGGGGCGGGTGATCCCGCGTCGGCTGCCATGCCAAGGGACCGGTCGCGCGTCGGCGACCGGTCCCTTGGTCGTGTGCGGAGGTGGTCGGCGCCACGAACTCGGCCGGGCGCGGGGCTCTTCTGCTGTGTGGTGTCGCCCGGAGTCGCGGGTCGCGGCGTGCCGCCGGGGTGGACGGCGTCGGGGTTCAACGTGCCGCGGTGGGAGGGGATTCGACCCCCGACATGCAGGGGTTCCGGCGCCCGGTCTGCGACCTGGATGCCGGAACCCCTGGCTGTTTTCGGTTACTTGCTGAATGCCCCGTTGTTGCAGCCCATGGTCGAGCCCATGTGGGTGTTCTGCGCACCCGGCGAGCCTTCGCCGTTGAGGAGGTTGCCGCCCAGACCGTTCGCGATCCCGACCTCACCGAGGATGTCGACGTTGGTGTCGTGTGATCTGCACTCGGCGCTCTGCTTGATGTCGAAGCGGGCGCTGCCGCCGCCCCTCTCGCCATCGGCGTTGGCGGTACCGGCACCGAGGATGGTGACGCTACTGAGGACAGCAGCCACGAGAGCAGCCTTGTGAAGCTTGCGCATTTCTTCTCCGGTGAATTGAGCGGGTGAGGTCGTTTATGCAACGACTTCGTACTGCCAGGGAGGCTAATACGAAATGCCTCTGAAGTCGTTCAACGACGCGCCGGATTGTATGATGTCGAATTTGCGACTTGGCGGGTGGGAGGAGGTTTTCGGGCGTCGGCAGCCCGGGGTGGGAGTCGGCGTCAGGTCGAATTCCCCTGTTTGGTCGAAGGTATTCGAGGGGGTGGAATGCGGGGCTTGTGTCGTGTGGGTGGGGCGTTGTTATCGGGGTGCGACTTGTTCGGGCTTTTCGGTGTCGCGCGATCAGGTGACCGCTTGGCGTGGGCGAGGGAGTCGGCGGCGGGCGAGTGCCAGGGTGGCCTGTGCCAACTGCACGTCAGCAGTACGGAACGAAGTAGGAGCAGTCATGCGCCGTGCCCTTGTCACCCTTCTGGGAGCCGTGGCTCTCACCGGGGTCCTCTCGGTACCCGCCCACGCCGGCGGCCTCGGTGCGGGCGGCCGCGGGATCATCGGTGACCCGCTGAAGGTCGCCAGCGATATCGGGCCTCTGCACCTCGGCCGGTTGCCTTTGCTCGGTCACTGAGCAACCCCTTACCGATCAGGGCGCTCCGAGGCCACCTGCGAGTTCCGTACGAACGGGTGGCATGCCGCACTCGGGGCGCCCTTCCGTATGCCTTTTTACAGATTAGAAATACGAATATGAAGGTGTTGCCGGGTGCTATTTTCCTGGAATTTGCCGCGACTCGGCGTCATGAGAAAAGCATCGGCATACAAACATAATTAGCACCTCTCTCCCGGAGTGAGTATGCACATCAAGCTGAAAGAGTGATCGAAATGGCGCATTCGGAGCTTTCTGCGTCCGGCGTCGTTGTGTGTTGTGCGGTCCGCGGATGTGGCCGCGCTGTCAAGGAGGAGTCACGTGATCAAAAAGGTCATTGCCGCGTCGGTTGCCACTGGCGGCCTGCTGCTCGCAGGGGCCGGCGCGTCGGTCGCCGACGCCGGAGCCGGGGGATCCGCCACCGGTTCACCCGGTGTCCTGTCCGGCAACCAGGTCCAGGTGCCCGTTCACATCCCGGTCAACGCATGCGGCAACACCGTGGACGTGGTCGGGGCGCTCAACCCCGCCTTCGGCAACGACTGCGTCAACGCTGAGAAGGGCCATGCGCGGCCGCACCACCGCAGAATGAAGAAGAAGGAGAAGGAGCACCACAAGCCGCAGATGCGTCACGAACGCCCGGCGGCACCGCACGTGCATGTGCCGGCCGCTCCGGCTCCGGCTCCCGCTCCCGAGCACCGGGTCCACCGCCACATTCCCGTTCGCCCCCAGCTGGCGAAGACCGGTGAGGCGGAGACCGGCATGGCGATCGCGACCAGCGCCGTGCTGCTGATGGGTGGCACCCTGCTCTACCGCCGGGGCCGCCGCGCCGCTCGTATCTGAACGAGAGCAGCGGTTATTTCTCAAGCCGCGGCGGTGGAGGATCGGTGCGGAGCGCAGTGTTCGGTGAGGTGACGTCGAGTTCTTCGGTCACCTGGATCGCCGGGATGCGTTCGGCGCGGATGTGGACATCGTCGCGGCGTGGGTCGCAGTTGGTCTGACGCGGCAGTTCGCCGTCGGCGACGGTGAACTGCCGACTTGTGGGCGCTCGGCTCGTGCCGTCCCGCGAGAGGGGTTTCCTGCCCGCGGGCACGGGGCGGGTGCCGCGGGGAGCCAGCCGGTACACGTCGGTCGACGGGTGCCGGCTCCGTCGCGTGGAGGGTGCGGTGGCGCCGCGCGCCGCGGCGGGGAGAGGGGGCTGCGGGCGGGGAATTCGGGTGCCCGGCCGGTGTACAGCCCCGGCTCGTGACCCTCGACAGGCCAGGAACGGCCACACACGAGCCGGGGTCCGGCGCCGACGCTATACGCGCGGCCATGGACGGTAGGCCAGCGACACACATGGTGGGGCGGACGGCCGCGCGGCGGGCGCTTGCTTCGAGTGCACTCGAGCGTTCTAGCGTCACGGGCATGACGGCGATCGACACCACTCCCGTGCAGTCCCCGGACGTGGACCGCAGTGCGTGCGAACGCCGGGAGATTCTGGAGCGGACCCGGCACGAGGTCCTCGCGCGCATCGCGGGGTTGCGGGGCGCCCGCGATGTGCTCGAAACAAAGAACGACTTCTATGCGGGCGCCCGGCGGGCGTCGGAAGGGGCCTGAGCGCCATCATGAGCAACGCCATGGAGCAGATCAGCAAGGTCGAGTTGGGCGCCGGTGGCCCGCTCGTGGGTGTCCAGGGCTTCGGTGCGATGGGCATCAGTGCCGCCTACGGCGAGACGGACGACGCGGCGGCCCGCGAGACCCTGGAGGCCACCGTCGAGGCGGGCGTCACCCTCATCGACACCGCCGACATGTACGGGGTCGGTGCCAACGAGGAGTTCCTCGCGCCGTTCGTCGCCGCGCACCGCGACGAGATCACACTGGCCACCAAGTTCGGCATCGAATACCGCGCCGACGACCCGAGCTACCGGGCGATCCGCAACGACCCGGCGTACATCAAGCAGGCCGTCGAGGCGAGCCTGCGTCGCCTCGACGTCGATGTCATCGACCTGTACTACATGCACCGCCGTGACCCCGGCGTCCCGCTCGCGGATTCCGTCGGCGCGATGGCCGAACTGGTGCGGGAGGGCAAGGTCAAGCACCTGGGCCTGAGCGAGGTCACCGGGGCCGAGCTGCGCGAGGCGCACGGCGTGCATCCGATCACCGCCGTGCAGACGGAGTGGTCGGTCTTCAGCCGGGACGTCGAGCACAGCGTGGTGGGCGCCGCCGCCGAGCTCGGTGTCGCGTTCGTGCCGTACTCGCCGCTCGGCCGGGGCTTTCTGACCGGCTCGTTCGCCGATGCGGGCAAGGAACTCTCCGGCGGCGACTTCCGGCAGTTGCTGCCGCGCTACTCCGGCGACAACGCCAAGGCGAACGTCGCCCTCCTGGAGCCCCTGCACAAGATCGCGGCCGAGCGTGGCGCCACCACGGCGCAGATCGCGCTGGCCTGGGTGCAGCAGCGGGCCCGGGTGCACGGCCTGACCGTCGTCCCGATCCCCGGGACCCGCAAGCGCGGCCGCCTCCTGGAGAACGCCGGGGCCACCCGCATCGTCCTGTCCGCCGACGAACTGGCCCTGCTGGAGCCGCTCGCCGGCCGGGTCGCCGGCGAACGCTACGCCGACATGTCGCTCACCTCCGCGGCCCGGGAGGCCAAGGGTCCGGCGTCCGAGTGAGCCCGGGGCGCGGCCTGCTCGTCAGGAGTCCTTGCGGAAGACGAGCAGGTAGCGCCAGAACAGCAGTCTGCGGATGTGACATCCGGGCAGCAGCGCGGCGGCCTGCTGGCGGATCTCGGGCAGGAGCATCGTCGGCTGCTTCACCGGGGGTGCGGGCCGGGCCCGGCGCGCCGCCGCGGCAGGGCGGAGCCGGTCCCCGGTGGCGACGGCGAGTCGGGCGACGGCGTTGGTGGGGGCCGCCGCCAGGCCCCACGTCCAGTCGCGCCAGCCCCGCTCCGCGTAGCACCCCAGGACCGCCAACACCCCGCCCGGGGCGAGGGCGTCGCGTAGCGCGGCCACCGTGTCGAAGGGCATGTGGTGGAGGCTCGCCAGGCACGAGACGAAGTCGTAGTGCCCCTGGGGGAGTTCGATGTCGGTGGCGGATGCCCGGCGGAAGCGGGGGGCATGGGCGCCGCCCGACCGCTCCGCGTGGGCGCGGGCCTGTGCGATGACCTCCGGGGCGGGGTCGATCGCGTCGACCTCGATGCCCAGGGCGGTCAGGCGCTGCGCGAACCGGCCGGTGCCGCAGCCGACGTCCAGGGCCGCGGTGCAGCTCCGCGGCACCTGGCGCAGCAGTAAGCGGTGGTAGTGGTCGTTGTGGTCGAAGGGCATGGCGTGAGCCTGCCACAGACCGGCCGTCGGGCGGCCGGGGTCGTGGTCCTAGGCCGAGTGCCGGAAGCGATTGCGGTATTCCGTCGGTGTCGTGTCGAGCTTGCGGCGGAATGCCCGGATGAGGGTGTCCGTCGTGTGGAAGCCGCAGGCGGTCGCGACGCGTTCGAGGGTGTCGTCGGTGGATTCGAGTCGGTTCCGTGCGGCTTCGACGCGGGCCGATTCGAGGTAGGCCGCCGGGGTCGTGCCGAGTTCGGTCTTGAAGATGCGGGTGAGTTGCCGTTCGCTGACGTGGGCGTGCTCGGCGAGGTCGGCGACGGTGAGCCGGTCGGCGAGGTGGCGGGTGATGTGGTGGCGCAGCTCGTCCATCCGCCGGGTGGTCGAGAGGGGCTCGATCGGGACGCTGAACTGGCTCTGTCCGCTCGGTCGTTTCAGGTACATCACCAACTGCCTGGCGATGCGCAGCGCGACGGCCTCGCCGAAGTCCTCGGCGACGAGGGCGAGCGAGATGTCCAGGCAGGCGGTGATGCCCGCGCCGGTCCACACGTCCTGGTCGCGGATGAAGATCGGGTCGGCGTCGACCTCGATCGAGGGGTGTTCGGCGGCGAGTTGCCGTGCGGTCGACCAGTGGGTGGTGGCGCGCTTGCCGTCCAGCAGGCCGGCGGCGGCGAGCAGATGCGCTCCCACGCAGACGGAGGCGATGCGCCGGGCCCGGCCGGCGAGGGTCTGCACCCACCGGACCACCGTGGGGTCGGTGAGGGCGCGCACCCGCCGCTGGTCGTCGACTTCGACCGAGCCGGGGACCATCAGGGTGTCGATGGCCCTCGTGGCGGCTTCCCGGAAGGTGAGGTCGGGGAGGACGCGCACCCCGGCGGAGGTGGTGACCGGGTCCATGGTCTCGGCGGCCAGTACGACGTGGTAGCCCGTCGCGTCGTCCGTCTCCCGCCGCAGCAGGGCGAAGACCTCCGGGGGGCCGGTGACGTCCAGCAGGTCGACGCCGTCGAAGAGGAGGACGACGATGAACCGCTCGACGCTGCTCAAGGCGCTGCTCAAGGGGGCTCCGTCCGGTCGGCCGTGGTGGCGTGGCGAGGCCGCGGGCGGGACCGGTGGGGCCGGCGCCGGGCGTGTCTGTATCTGCAAGTTACATGACATTGCCGCCATGTAGGCCGGATCGTAGCGTGGGCTGTGCCAGCGCGCGGTGGCCCCAACTTTCCGATTCCCAGCCCAAGAAGGTGTGCACGACGATGCCGACGAAGACCCTGCGGGACGTCAACGGCCTGGACCAGAAGCCGGCGTCGCTGGCCGATGCGACGCTGATCCTGGTCGACTACCAGAACACCTACACCCGCGGCGTGATGGAGCTGTCGGGATGGCAGGCCGCCCTCGACAACGCCGCCGCGCTGCTGGCCCGCGCCAGGGCGGCGGGCGCCGAGGTCGTCCACGTCATGCACGACGGCGGCGCGGGCAGCCCGTACGACATCCGGGACGACATCGGCCGGATCCACCCCCTGGTGGCGCCCGTCGAGGGCGAGCCGGTCGTGGTGAAGACCGCACCCAACGCGTTCGTCGACACCGACCTGGGCGACCGCGTCGATGCCGCCGGGAACGAGGACGTCATCGTCATCGGGTTCATGACCCACATGTGCGTGACCTTCACGGCGGAGGGCGCGTTCCTGCGCGGCAACCGGCCCACCGTCGTCGCCGACGCCTGCGCGACCCGGCCGCTGGCGACGGCGGTCGCCGAGGTCTCCGCCGAACAGCTCCAGCACAGCGCGCTCGCGACGATCGGTGACCTCTACGGCGTCGTGGTCCCGTCCGGTTCGTCGCTGGGCTGAGCGCGGGCCGGGGCGTAGGCCCGCACCGCGGGGAGCGTCCCGCAGCCGTCCGCGTGTGAGCGGACGGCGGGCGCGGGACGCTGTCCGCGGCGGTGTCGTGCGCGCCGGGTGGCGGGTGCGGCGCCGGACGGGGCCCGGTCACAGGCGGACGACGACGAGTGCGACGTCGTCGCGGGCGCCGCCGGCCACGCCGAGCCGGGCGAGCAGGGCGTCGGCCAGGCGCTGGGGGCTGAGGTGGCACATGGTGGTCAGCGCCTCGGTGAGCCGGTCGAGGCCGGAGTCGATGTCCTCGTCCCGGCGTTCGACGAGGCCGTCGGTGTACAGCACGAGGGTGTCGCCGGTGCCGTAGGCGATGCCGGCCTGCGGGCGGGGCACGTGCTCGGGGCGCGCGCCGAGCGGCGGGTCGGTGGCCTGGTCCAGCAGGCGGCAGCTCCCCTGGGCGCTGAGCAGTACGGGCGGCGGGTGGCCTGCGCTGGAGTAGACGATCAGCTTCGCGCGGGTGTCGATCAAGGCGGTCACCGCGGTGGTCGCCAGGGCCCCCTCCACGGAACGGGCGTACAGCCCGAGCACCTCCAGCGCCTGCGCGGGCCCGGAGACCGCCCGGCTCGCCGCGGACAGCGCGCTGCGCAGCATGCCCATGACGGTGGCGGCCTCCAGGCCGTGGCCGACCACGTCGCCGACCGCGACCGAGAAGCGGTCGTCGGCCAGGTCGACGGCGTCGTACCAGTCGCCGCACACGTTCAGCGAGCCGACCGCCGGCAGATAGCGCACCGCGACGTCCTCGTGCCGGGCCAGGTCGGGAGAGTGCAGCATCGCCTCCTGCAGTGTGACGGCGACCTTTCGCTCCCGGGCGTGCGCGGCCCGCAGTTCGTCGTTCAGGCGCTGGAGTTCACGGGCCCGTACATACAGTTCGGCCTCCATGCTCTGAGCCCGCTCGGTGTGCGAGCGCTCGGCCCATCGGCCGCTGCTGGGGATGCCGCGTGTGCGGAGGAATTCGGTGACGTCCTCGACCCGGTGGATGAGGTAGGCCACCTGCCCGTCCGGCCCGTGGACCGGCGCGTTGACCGGGGACCACCAGCGTTCCTCGAACGTTCCGGGCCGCGCGGTGACCGGGATGTCGTAGCGCTGCACCCCCATGGTGTCCGGTTTGCCGGTCTCCAGGACCCGCTCCAGGGAGGCGCGCAGATTGCGCACGCCGTCGGCCATCCGGTCCATCGGGTTGTCCGGGAAGGAGACGAACAGGTGCTGCCCCACCAACTCCTCGCGGCACCGGCCGGTGGCCCGGCAGTACGCGTCGTTGACGTCGACGACCACCAGGTCCGTGCCCAGCACCAGGTACGGGCTCGGCGTCGCGGCGAACAGCGCCCGGTAGTCGAGTTCCGGCCTCATGTCGCTGCTCCTCGGCGGGGAGTCCCCACAGCGTCCACGCTACGCACCGCGGGTCGGCCCTGCGCGCCCGGCGGCACCGGGAGAACGCCGCCCGGGTGCCAGGGCCTGTCCGACCCTGATCCGCCGTCGGACAGGCTCTGGACAGACCGGGGAGTCGACTGCAAAAGTATGCTGTGTGACGCATAATCATTCTTCTGAAGGTGGCGGCCCCGTGTGGCCGACGGGGTTCCGCGGCTATACCGGGCACGGCGGGCTGCGCGAGCAGGGTGACGACATATCGATCGTGGTGTCGGACCGGCCGGCGGTGAGCGCCGCGATGTTCACCAAGAGCCTCTTCGCCGGGCCCGCGGTGGTCCTCAGCCGCGCCCACGCCGCCGAGCGGCGGCTGCGCGCCGTGGTCACCCTGGCCCAGAACGCCAATGTGGCCACCGGCCGACAGGGCGCGGAGAACGCCGCCGAGGTGGTCGGCCGGGTCGCCGGGCTCGTCGGGATCCCGGCGGACGAGGTGCTCATCGGGTCCACCGGCGTCATCGGGCGCCCGCTGCCGATGGATGCCATCCGGGGGCACTTCGACCACGCCGCACCGCACGGCACCGACGCGTTCACCGCGGCGCCGCTGGACGTGGCGCGGGCCATGATGACCACCGACACCCGCCCCAAGACCGCGGTCCGCACGGTCGGTGACGCCCGGATCGTCGGCATCGCCAAGGGCGTTGGCATGCTGGAGCCGGACATGGCCACGATGCTGGCCTACGTCGTCACCGATGCCGCGATCGCGGCGGCGGACCTGGACCGCGCGCTGCGGACGGCCGTGGACCGGACGTTCAACTGCCTGAGCGTGGACACCGACACCTCCACCTCCGACACCGTGGCGGTGCTCGCCAACGGCGCGGCCGGCCCGGTCGACCCGACGGAGTTCGCCGCGGCCCTCGCCGACCTGTGCCTGGACCTCACCCGACAGCTCGCGAGTGACGGGGAGGGGGCCACCAAGCTCCTCCGGGTCACCGTCGCCGGGGCGCGCGACGCCGCGCAGGCCAGGCGCGTCGCCAAGAGCATCGTCAACTCCCCCCTGGTCAAATCGGCCGTGCACGGCGCGGATCCCAACTGGGGGCGGGTCCTGATGGCCATCGGCAAGAACACCGAGGACCGCGACATCGTGCCGGGCCATGTCACGGTCGCGTTCGGCGACACCGAGGTCTACCCGGCCGAGCCGACCCCGGACGTGCTCGGGAAGCTCACCGACACCATGCGGCGCAGCGAGGTGGGCATCGCCGTCACCCTCGGCATCGGGGACGGCGAGGCCACCGTGTTCGGCTGCGACCTGTCCGCCGGATACGTCCGGATCAACGCGGACTACACGACATGATCCGGTTGCACCGCCGTCGCCATCGGCCCGTACCGAGGGCGAGGTGCGTCGACTCGGCGTCCTGACCGCCGAGTTGGGGGCGTCGGGGAGGCCCTGGGTGACTGTGGATTCCGGCGGCGGGGGGCTCAGGCGTCGAGCGGGTGCCGGACGGGGTCGTCCCCGCCCGGCCGGACCTCGCCGAACGTCACGGGCGCCGACATGCGTGAGCGCCTGCTCGCGCTCCTCGGTGCCGACTCTCCGCTCGCCGGATTGACCCGGGACGAACAGGGTGCGCTGCAACGCCTGTTGGGGCGGGCGTTGGTGCGCCCCTCGGATGCGGGGCCCTCGGTGCAGGGTGACCGAGGGGCGTGGGTGCGCCGTCGGGCCTTCCCTTCCCCTCCTCTTGATCTCTCCCGCCGGGGCGGAGAGTGACACCATGGTTATGTACTGATCGGTCCAAAGTCGTGGTAGCGTGCGGTCCATATTTCGTATTGATCAGTCCAAAACGCGGATGGTGCGTGATGAGCAGCAGGGAGCGGGGCGTCGGCATGGCCATGGACGGGACGGCGGACGGGGTGCTGGCGGGCAAGGTCGCCCTGGTGACCGGTGGTTCGCGGGGGATCGGGGCGGCGATCGCCCGGGCGCTGGCCGCCGAGGGGGCCGCGGTGGCGATCAGTTGCACGGCGTCCGGGGAACGGGCCGACGCGGTGGTGGCGGAGCTGGCGAGGACCGGTGTCCGGGCGGCGGCCTACCGCGCCGACCAGGGGGACCGGCAGCAGGTCACCGACCTGGTGGCCGCCGTGGTGGCCGACTTCGGGCGGCTGGACATCCTGGTGAACAACGCGGCGGTGTCGGTCAACGGCGCGGTGGACGACGCCGAGGGCGATCCCGCGGCGTTCGACCGGCAGTTGGCGGTCAACGTCGGGGGCGTCGCCTCGGCCGTCCGCGCCGCCGCCGGCGTCCTGGGGGAGGGCGGACGGATCATCACCGTCGGCTCGAGCCTGGCGAGCCGTGCTGGGTTCCCGGGCGTGGCTGACTACGCGGCGACCAAGGCCGCGATCGTCGGCTACAGCAAGGGCGCGGCCCGGGACCTGGCGCCGCGCGGCATCACGGTCAACGTCGTCCAGCCCGGCAGTGTGGCCACCGACATGAACCCGCCGGAGGGGGACTTCGCGGACGCCCAGCGCGCGGCCAATCCCATGGGCCGGTTCGGGCGGCCGGAGGAGATCGCGGCGGGCGTGGTCTTCCTCGCGAGCCCGGGGGCGTCGTTCGTCACCGGCGCCGTCCTGGACATCGACGGCGGATATCTGGCCTGAGCGGCGGGCGGTGCGCGGCGGTCGCCGCGGCCCGTACGGGGGACGGGCCGCGGCGACCGCGACGGCGGGGATCAGAGCCGGTCGAGGAGCTTCTTCATCTGGGCGACCTCGGTGGACTGGCCGCGGACGACGTCATCGGCGAGCTTCTTGGCCGTGGCGTTGCGCCCGTTCTTCTGCTCGTCCTCGGCCATGTCGATCGCGCCCTTGTGGTGCTCGATCATCATCGACGCGAACTTCCGGTCGAAGTCCCGGCCCTTGGCGGCCTTGAGCTCCTTCATGTCCTTCTCGGACATCATTCCGGACATGCCGGAGCCGTGCCCCACGGAGCCGTGGTCCATCGAGCCCGAGCCGTGGTCCATGCCCGGCATGCTGCCGGCGGACTCGGGCTTGCCCCACGCCTTGAGCCAGGACCGCATCCGCTGGATCTCGGGGTCCTGGGCCTGCTCGATCGCCGCCACCAGCTTCTTGATCTCCGGGTCGGCGGCGCGGCCGTCGGCGAGCCGGGCCATCTCCAGGGCCTGCTGGTGGTGCGGGATCATCATCTGCGCGAACATCACGTCCGTGTCGCCGACCGGGCCCGGTGCCGGGTTCGCGCCGGTGGTGCCGGCCGTGGCCGACGGCGTGCCGCCGTGCTTCGCCGCGTTCTCGGGATTCCCCTCGGTGGTGCCGCCGCAGGCGGCGAGGAGCAGGGCCGCCGCGGCGGCGAGGCCGGTGAGGGCGAGGCGGCGGGCCCCCGGGCGGGCGGTCCGGCGGGCGGTCGGAAGCGGGGTGTTGCGCTGCTGCGCGGTCATGTCGGTACCTCGTGCTGTCTGTTCGGTGGATGTCTCGGGCGAACGCGGGGTGTGCGGGCGGCGTGCAGCGCCCGCGGTGGCGTTCGGCCTAGATCCGCAGTACCGACAGGTGGGCGAGGTCCGGAGGGCGCGGTGGGGGGTTGGGGCGCAGCGCGGCCAGGGTGCGGGCGCGCAGCGGGACCGGCCGGTCGGCCCGACGGCGCAGCGCCAGGCACAACAGGCCGGCCAGTGCCCAGCTCCCGAGGACGGCCAGGCACAGGGACGTCATGTCCATTCCCTTGCCGGGCGGGTGGGAGCGCGAGGTGTCGCCGTGGTGCGCGGTGGGGTGCTCGGGGGACGCGGCCGGCCCGGCCATCGTGGCCATGCCGTGGTCCGGGGCCGGGTGGGCGCGGGTGGCGGCCGCGTGCGCGGCGGTCCCCATGGGTGCCCGGGAGGCGTCGGCATGGCCGGTGGGATGGCCCAGCGTGTGCATCGCGAAGACGCCCAGCGCGAGCACGGCGACCAGCAGCAGGTGCCCCCAGGCACCGGCCGCCCGCATCCGCCGGCTCGTTCGCATCCGCTCGACCTCCCGCACCCGAGGGTAGGGCAGGGAGCGGCCGGCGCGCCGCGCACCCCCGGCCGGCTCCTCGCGGGCCACCGCGCGCCGACACCCCCGTACCGCCCGACGGTACGGGGGTGTCGGCGGTGCGGGCGGTGTGTCGGCGGCCCGGCCGGGCGGGGGTCCTCAGGCCCGTACGAGGTGCCGCGGGGATCGTCCGGGCCTCACTTGTCCGCTGCCTGGAATCCGCGCAGCCGCAGGCTGTTGCCGACGACGAAGACCGAGGAGAAGGCCATCGCCGCACCCGCGATCATCGGGTTGAGCAGTCCGCCGGCGGCCAGCGGCAGGGCCGCGACGTTGTAGGCGAAGGCCCAGAAGAGATTGGACTTGATGGTGCCCAGGGTGCGTCGGGAGAGCCGGATGGCGTCCGCCGCGGCGCGGAGGTCGCCGCGGACCAGGGTGAGGTCGCCGGCCTCGATGGCGGCGTCGGTGCCGGTGCCCATCGCCAGCCCGAGATCCGCCTGGGCCAGTGCCGCCGCGTCGTTGACGCCGTCGCCGACCATCGCCACCGACCTGCCCTCCTTCTGGAGGCGCTGGACCACCGCGACCTTGTCCTGCGGCAGCACCTCGGCGATCACCTGGTCGGGGTCGATGCCGACCTCGGCCGCCACCGTGCGGGCCACCGCCGCGTTGTCACCGGTCAGCAGCACCGGCGTCAGCCCGAGGGCGCGCAGCCGGCGGATCGCCTCCGGGCTGGTCTCCTTGACGGCGTCGGCCACCTCCAGGACCGCGCGCGCCGCGCCGTCCCAGGCCACCGCGATCGCGGTCCGCCCGGCCGCCTCGGCCGCCGCCTTGGCCCGCGCCAGCTCGTCGGGGAGGGTGATCGCCCACTCGGCGAGCAGCTGCTCCCGGCCGACCAGCACGGCGTGTCCCTCGACGACGCCCTGGACGCCCAGTCCCGCGATGTTGGCGAAGTCCTCCGGTGTCGGCAGGGCGCCCACCTCGGCGCCGGCGCCGGCCGCGACGGCCTGCGCGATCGGGTGCTCCGAGGCGTGCTCCAACGCGCCCGCCAGCCGCAGCGCTTCGGCCTTGTCGGTGCCCGGCGCGGTGTGGGTGGCCAGCAGGGTCATCCGGCCGGTGGTGACGGTGCCGGTCTTGTCCAGGACGACGGTGTCGACCTTGCGGGTGGTCTCCAGGACCTCCGGCCCCTTGATGAGGATGCCGAGCTGGGCGCCGCGGCCGGTGCCGACCATCAGCGCGGTCGGCGTGGCGAGCCCCAGGGCGCACGGGCAGGCGATGATCAGTACCGCGACCGCGGCGGTGAAGGCGGCGGTGAGCCCGGCGCCGCTGCCGAGCCAGAAGCCCAGGGTGGCCAGGGCGAGTGCGATGACGATCGGGACGAAGACGGCGGAGATCCTGTCGGCGAGCCGCTGGGCCGCCGCCTTGCCGTTCTGGGCGTCCTCCACCAGCCTGGCCATCCGCGCCAGTTGGGTGTCCGCGCCGATCCGGGTGGCCTCGACGACCAGCCGGCCGCCGACGTTGAGGGTGGCGCCGGTGACGGTGTCCCCGGCCGAGACCTCCACCGGCACCGATTCCCCGGTGAGCATGGAGGCGTCCACGGCGGACGCGCCGTCCACCACGGTGCCGTCCGCCGCGATCTTCTCGCCCGGCCGGACCAGGAAGCGGTCGCCGACGTGCAACTGCCCGATGGGGATGGTCTGTTCGTGCCCGTCGCGCAGCACCGTGACGTCCTTCGCACCCAGCTCCATCAGTGCCTTGAGGGCCGCACCGGCCTTCCGCTTGGCGCGCGCCTCGAAGTACCGTCCGGCGAGGATGAAGGCGGTCACGGCGGCGGCCGTCTCCAGATAGATGTTGCCCGCGCCGTCGGAGCGGGCGACGGTCAGCTCGAACGGATGGGTCATGCCGGGCGTACCGGCGGTGCCGAAGAACAGCGCCCACAGCGACCAGAGGAACGCGGCCAGGGTGCCGGCCGAGATCAGGGTGTCCATGGTGGCCGCGCCGTGCCGGGCGTTGGTCCACGCGGCGCGGTGGAACGGCCAGGCGGCGTAGGTGACGACCGGCGCGGTCAGGGTCAGCGACAGCCACTGCCAGTACTCGAACTGCAGCGCCGGCACCATGGCCAGGGCGATCACCGGAACGGCCAGCGCCACCGCGGTGATCAGCCGCTGCCGCAGCGGGCGGAGCGTGTCCTGTGCCGCGCCGCCGCCGTCGCCCGTGCCGTCCGCGGCGGCGGTCTCCCCGGCGGTCGCGGCCGGCGCCGGCTCCTGCGCGGTGTAGCCGGTGGCCTCCACCGTGGCGATCAGGTCGTGGACCGAGACGTCGTCCTGGAAGGCGACCTTGGCCTTCTCGGTGGCGTAGTTGACGGTGGCCTCGACGCCGTCCATGCGGTTGAGCTTCTTCTCGATCCGGGCGGCACAGGAAGCGCAGGTCATGCCGCCGATGGCGAGCTCGACCTCGGTGGCGCCGGGGCTGGTGGTGGTCATGTCGGTCTGCTCCTCGCAGCTCACGGAACGGGGGTGTACGGGGCGCCGGCGGGCGGGCGGGCGGGCGGTCGGGGAGGGGCGTCCGCCGTGTCGGTGCGGGGGCCGACGGCTGTGGCCCCTGCTCCCCCTTCATACCCTAGGGGGGTATCGATGGCATGGCTCCACGTATACCCCCCACCCGTATCTCTCGCAAGCCTTTCCGGCGGCTTGACCGAATACCCCCAGGGGGTATGGTGTGGGCGAGTTGATCGGCCGCGCCACCGGCGGTACTCGCCACCGGCGGCCCGTGAGGAGGGATCGCGTCATGCACACCGGACTGAAGGTCGGGATCTTCGCCACCGCGCTCGCCGCGACATTCGGCTCCGCCTACGGCGTGGGGAAGGCGGTGGGCCCCGTGGTGCCGGACGCCCCCGCCGCCCGGCATGCCGACCACGCCGCGCACGGCGGCCGTGCGCCCGCCGTGGCGCCTTCAGCGTCCGCGTCACCGGCGCCGAACCCGGGGTCGCGGACGCCGGCAGCGCGGGCGGCCAGTACCAGGGGCGGAGGGTGGCCACCGGCGCTGACGGTCCCCGCCCGTCGGTCGGCCGCGCTCCGGCCCGATGCCGAAGGAGGCGCCCCGGATGACGTTCCGGACGACACCCCGTCCTGACCCGTGCGCACGAGATCAGTCGCGAGCTTTACTGCACATTGGTTGCAAGTAAAACCGGCTGGCAGGAATGTAGGAGGGCACCCCGGTAGAGGCCGGGGTGGAACGGAAGAAAGCAGTGTCACCCATGCCTACGCCCCCCTCCCCGACCCTGGTCGGTCAGGCCCCGCCGTCGCGCCGGCAGCGGATCGCGCGGTCGATGACCCGCGCCGAGTGGGGGCGGATGGCCGGTATGGCCGGGTTCATTCTCGCGCTGCACGTGATCGGCTGGTTCACCCTGGTGGCGATCGTGGCCCCGGAGCACTACAGCCTCGGCACCAAGAGCTTCGGCATCGGCATCGGGGTCACCGCCTACACCCTCGGCATGCGGCACGCCTTCGACGCCGACCACATCGCCGCCATCGACAACACCACCCGCAAGCTGATGCACGAGGGGCAGCGACCGCTCTCGGTCGGCTTCTGGTTCTCGCTGGGGCACTCCAGCATCGTCTTCGGGCTGGCGTTCCTGCTGTCCCTCGGCGTCAAGGCGCTCGCCGGACCGGTCAAGGACGACAACTCCCAACTGCACGCGGTGACCGGGCTGATCGGCACCACCGTCTCCGGCGTCTTCCTCTACGTCATCGCCGCGATCAACATCGTGATCCTGGTCGGGATCTGGGGCGTCTTCCGGCGGATGCGGGCCGGCGACTTCGACGAGGCCGCGCTGGAGGAGCAGCTGAACAACCGCGGCCTGATGAACCGGCTGCTCGGCCGCGTCATGAAGTCGATCACCAAGCCGTGGCAGATGTACCCGCTCGGCCTGCTCTTCGGCCTCGGCTTCGACACCGCCACCGAGATCGCGCTGCTGGTGCTGGCCGGCTCCGGCGCCGCCTCCGGGCTGCCGTGGTACGCCATCCTCTGCCTGCCGGTGCTGTTCGCGGCCGGCATGAGCCTGTTGGACACCATCGACGGCTCGTTCATGAACTTCGCGTACGGCTGGGCGTTCTCCAAGCCGGTCCGCAAGGTCTACTACAACCTCACCATCACCGGTCTGTCGGTCGCCGTCGCCCTGATCATCGGGACCGTGGAGCTGCTCGGCCTGCTCGCCGACAAGCTCGGCCTGCACGGCGGGTTCTGGGACTGGATCGGCGGACTGGACCTCAACGTCCTCGGCTTCGCCATCGTCGGGCTGTTCTTCCTCACCTGGATCGTGGCCCTCGCCATCTGGAAGTTCGGCCGCATCGAGGAGAAGTGGACGGCCCACGTGCGCCCGGCGGGGGAACGGGTCGCCGACTGAGCGCGTCGCGCCCACCGGGGTGAGGGGCGCCGAGCCCCGACGGCCTCGAGGGTCACTCGCCCCGGATCAGATCCGCGCACTTCTCGCCGATCATCATCGTGGTGATGCACGGGTTGACCGCGGTGAGGAACGGCATCGCCGAGCCGTCCGCCACCCGCAGACCGGTCGTGCCCTTCACCCGCAGCCGCGGGTCGAGCGGCGCGGCCAGGTCGTCGGCGGCGCCCATCGCGACCGTGCACGCCGGGTGGTAGACGGTGTTGTGGGTGGCGCGGATGTAGTCCAGCAGTTCGTCGTCGGTGGTGACGTCCGGGCCGGGGGCGAGCTCCGCACCGGCCCACTGGGCCATCGGGGCCTGGGCGACGATGTCGCGGGCGAGCCGGAGCCCGTAGGTCATCACCCGGACGTCGTGCTCGTGGGTGAAGTAGCGCGGGTCCACCCGGGGCTTGTCGCGGAAGTCGCGGGTGCGCAGCCGGACCGTGCCCTGCGAGCGGGCACGGGTGACGTTCGGGGTGAGGCAGAAGGCGTTCTCGGACGTCGGATAGCCGCGGCGGTAGGTGTTCATGTCGAACGGCACCTGGCCGTAGTGGAACATCAGGTCCGGCCGGTCCAGGCCCGGCTCGGTGTCGTAGAAGATGCCGATCTCCCACCACTGCGTCGAGGTGTCCACCATCGGCTGCCGGGCGTCCCACATGATGACGCCCTCCGGGTGGTCCTGGAGGTTGGCGCCGACGCCCGGCGCGTCCACCAGCGGCGTGATGCCGGTGGCGCGCAGGTGGTCGGCCGGGCCGATGCCGGAGAGCATCAGCAGCTTGGGGGAGTCGATGGCACCGCACGAGACGATCACCTCGCGGCGGGCGGCGACCGTGCGGGTGTGGATCAGGTCGGGGGAGAGGTAGTCCACGCCGGTGCACCGCCGGTCGTCGTCGAAGCGCAGCCGCTTGGCCTGCACCCCGGTGCGCACGTCGAGGTTCCGGCGGCGGCCCATGACGGGGTGCAGATAGGAGACCGAGGCGGAGGAACGGGTGCCGTCCGGGCGGCAGTTGATCTGGAACCAGTTCGCCCCGCGGACCACGGTCGTGCCGGTGTTGAACGGGGTGGTCGGGATGCCCGTCGCGGCGCACGCCTGGAGCACCGCGGTCCCGCACGGGTCCTCGGGCGGGACGGTGCGCAGCACCACCGGCCCGGACCGGCCGTGGTGCTCGCCGGGCGCGTCATTGGTCTCCAGGCGCTGGAAGAGCGGGAAGCAGTCGGCCGCGGCCCAGCCCGTACAGCCCAGCGCGGCCCACTCGTCGAGGTCCTCGGCCGGCGCCCAGAAGGCGATGCAGGAGTTGTGCGAGGAGCAGCCGCCGAGCACCTTGGCGCGGGCGTGCCGCATGAAGCTGTTGCCGTTCTCCTGCGGCTCGACCGGATAGTCCCAGTCGTAGCCGGACTGCAGCAGGCCCATCCAGCGGTCCAGCCGCAGGATGTTCTCGTCGTCGACGTCGGAGGGGCCGGCCTCCAGCACGCAGACGGTGACGGACGGGTCCTCGCTGAGCCGGGCGGCCACCACCGCGCCGGCCGTGCCGCCGCCGACCACGACGTAGTCGAACGAGTCGGTCTGCTCCACGTGCGGTGCGTCGGACATGGCGCTGTCTCCAGGTCGGGAGGGGCGGGATCAGGGTGCGGGCGTGGTGTCGCCGCAGTCCGCGCCCTCCGCGGCGTGCGAGGCCAGCACGCCGGTGCGGTGCCGTTGGACGAACCAGTAGTAGGCGAAGCCGCCGAGCGCCACGACGCCGATGAACAGGAAGGCGCCCCAGCGCAGATACCAGTGCTGCGGGCCGGTGGCGTTGTAGACCGCGGCGCGCGGCCAGGCGAGGTTGACGGACATCGCCAGGCCCCAGAGCACCGCCAGGACGTTCACCGGCAGACCGAACCGGCCCAGTGAGAAGGAGCCCTCGCGCGTGGTCCACCTGCCGCGCAGCCGCTGCACCAGCATCGGCAGCGTCACCATCAGATACGCCAGATAGATCATGATGATCGCGATGCTGGTGATCACCGAGAAGATCTGCGGCTGATTGACGTTGATCAACAGGATCGCGACGCCGATCACCCCGATCACCACCGCGGGCACCACCGGCGTCTGGAACCGCGGGCTGACCCGGGCCAGCCGCGCCGACGCCGGGAGGTTGTTGTCGCGGGCCATCGCGTACGCCAGCCGGATGGCCGCGGTGTGCACCGCCAGTTCGCAGACGGTGATCGCGACGACCACGCACCACAGGACGATCTGCCCGACCGTCGATCCGAGGGTGGCCAGCACGACGTACTGGAGGCCGTCCACCGACAGCCGCTCGTCGTGCAGGTCGGGGACGGCCAGCAGCGCGAACAGCAGGATCAGACCCCCGATGACGAACGAGGCGATCAGCGCGCGCAGGATCGCCCGGGGGGCGTTGCGGGTCGGGTCCTTGGACTCCTCACCCAGCGAGGAGGCGGTGTCGAAGCCGTACATGACGTACGCGGAGGCGAGCGAGGCGGTCAGGAACGCGCCGAAGTACCCCAGGGTCTCGCCGTGGCCCTTGCCGAAGGTGTCGGTGAGCGCGGTCGCCGGGCCGCGGGTGAGGTGCGCGGCCAACAGCAGGATCAGCACGACCGCGGCGATCAGCTCGATGGCCACGCCGGCCGAGTTGATCCGCGCCATCAGCTTCACACCGAAGGCGTTGACCAGGGTGGTGAAGGCGATCAGGACGGTGCCCAGGAGGACCGCGTTGGCCGCCGCGTCGGTCTTTCCGGTGCCGTCGCCGACGAACTGGAACCACGACGAGATCTGCGGCAGCGTCACCTGGTAGGCCAGCGCCACCGCGGCCAGCGAGACCATCGACGCGGTGAGCATCATCCAGCCGCCGAGCCACCCCGCGTGCGGACCGCCCAGCTGCTTCGCCCAGTTGTAGATCGACCCGGCCACCGGATAGCGGCAGGCCAGCTCGCAGAAGCACAGCGCCACCATCAGCTGGCCGACGAAGACCATCGGCCAGGACCACCAGTACGCCGGGCCGCCGTGGCTCACGCCGAAGTAGAACAGCTGGAAGGTGCCGGTGAGGATGGAGATGTAGCTGATGCCGGCGGCGAAGGTGTGGAAGTTGCCGAGGGTGCGCTTGAGTTCGGGCTTGTAGCCGAGCTCGGCCAGCGCCCCGTCCTCGTGCCCGCCGTCGTCGGCGGACCCCTCGGCGGCGGAGCCGGGGGGAATGGAACCGGAACCGGTCACTCGAACCACCTCTGCGGGCGCGGTGCGGTGTTCCGCCAGATGTGCTTGGCCTCCTGGTACTCCGCCAGCCCGGCCGGCCCCAGCTCCCGGCCGATCCCGGACTGTTTCATCCCGCCCCACTCGGCCTGCGGCACATACGGATGGAAGTCGTTGATCCACACGGTGCCGGCCCGCAGCCGGGACGCCACCCGGTGCGCGCGCTCGCTGTCCTGCGTCCACACCGCCCCGGCCAGCCCGTACACCGTGTCGTTGGCCAGCGACACCGCCTCCTCCTCGTCGCGGAACCGCTCCACGGTCAGCACCGGCCCGAACGACTCGTCGCGCACCACCGACATGTCCGGGGTGCACTCGTCCAGCACCGTCGGCAGGTAGTAGAAGCCGTCCGCCAGCTCCGGGTCGTCCGGTGGCGCGCCGCCGCAGCGCAGCACCGCGCCCTCGTCCAGCCCGGCCGCCACATACGCCGCGACCTTCGCCCGGTGCGCCGCGGAGATCAGCGGACCGGTGCGGGCCCGCTCGTCGAACGGGCCGCCGAGCGGGATCCGCCGGGCGCGGGTCACCAGTTCGTCCACGAACCGGTCGTGCAGGTCCTCCTGGACCAGCAACCGGGCGCCCGCCGAGCAGACCTGCCCGGAGTGCAGGAAGACCGCCGTCATGGCGTAGTCGACGGCGGTGTCGAAGTCGGCGTCGGCGAAGACGATGTTGGGGTTCTTGCCGCCCAGTTCGAGGGCGATCTTCTTCACCGTGGGCGCCGCCGCCGCCATGATGCGGCGCCCGGTGACCAGGCCGCCGGTGAACGACACCATGTCCACCCGCGGATCCTCGGTCAGCGGCGCTCCGACGAGGGGACCGGTGCCCAGCACCATGTTGGCCGCCCCGTCCGGCACCCCGGCCTCCGCCAGCAGCCGCATCAGGTGGATCGCGGTGTGCGGGGTCAGCTCGCTCGGCTTCAGCACGAAGGTGTTCCCGGTGGCCAGGGCCGGCGCGACCTTCCAGGCGGTCTGCAGCAGCGGGTAGTTCCACGGCGTGATCAGCGCGCAGACCCCGACCGGCTCGTGCCGCACCGTGCTGTCGGCCTCGGCGATCCCGGTGGCCACCACCCGGTCGGTGCCGCCGGCCGCCCCCAGATTGCCGAAGTAGCGGAAGCAGCCGGCGATGTCGTCCATGTCGTAGCCGCTCTCCACCAGCCGCTTGCCGGTGTCCAGCGACTCGGCCCGGGCCAGCGCCTCCCGGTCCCGCTCCAACAGCTCGGCGACCCGCAGCACCACCCGGCCGCGCTCGGCGGCCGGGGTGCGCGGCCACGGCCCGTCGTCGAACGCCTGCCGGGCCGCGGTGATCGCCGCCGCCACGTCCTTCGGTCCGCCCTCGTCGACCGTCGCGACGAGTGTGCCGTCCGCCGGGCAGCGGATCTCCCGCACCTGCCCGTCGGCCGCTGCGGTCCACTGACCGCCGATGAACAGCTCCGGCATGGGTGGGCCTTTCGGTCTCGTCTCCGGGTGGGTGCCGGCGGCGGGCACACACGGGACGGGCACCCGGCCGCGATGTTCTCTTTCGGTGGTGATCTCCGCACTGAGCGTAATTCCGCTGTCGGGGGACCGCACGGTGCGGGGCGCCGGGCCGGGCCGGCGGGGCGCGCGGTGGGGCCGATCGGGTGACCGCCCGGCGCTGCCCGACAATGGGGGCATGTACCTGGTCACCGACGCCGCCGCCTATCTCACCGGCCGTTGGCTCGTCGAGCGCACCGTGCACGACCTGCGGGCCGGCACCGACGGCAGCTTCCGCGGCACCGCGGACTTCCGGCCGGACGGCCCCGGCGGGGTGCTCCGCCACGCCGAGGAGGGCGAGCTGACCTGGGACGGCGTGGTGCACCCGGCGACCCGCACACTGCGGCTGCGGCCCCGGTCCGACGGCACCGCCGCGGTCTCCTTCGCCGACGGCCGCCCGTTCCACGACCTGGATCTGCGGACCGGCCGCTGGACTGCCGTCCACCCCTGTGCCGCGGACCGCTACGAGGGCACCTTCACCGCCGTCGCCGAGGACCGCTGGCACCTGGAGTGGCGGGTCACCGGCCCGGCCAAGGACCAACTGCTGCGCTCGGTCTACCGGCGCGCGGACTGAGCGGACGGAGCGAGCCGCACCCGGCTACGGCCGCTCCGGCTTCACCGCCCGCACCGCGTACAGCAGCGGAACGATCGGCTCGGAGTCGGGCAGCCGCCACCAGCCGTTCGTGTCCGGCACCATCGAGGGGAAGCGCGGCCACGGCAGCACCTCGCTCTCCCGGACGCCCCGCAGGGTCAGCCCGGCCCCGATCAGCGCTTCGAGCACCTCCCCGAGGCCGTGCCGCCACTCGTAACTCGTGCTGGCGCCCTGCAGCGGCGGGCCGTCGGTGTACGTGGTGGGGGTGTCGCTGCGCAGCGGTCCCCGGCCGGCCAGGTAGTCGTGGCGGAGCAGCAGCGGCGGGGTGTCCGGGTCGGTGGGCGGCGTCGGGCCCAGCGCGTTCAGCAGCGGGTGGAACTCCACCAGGTAGAACGTTCCGCCCGGCCGCAGCAGGGCGGCGACCGTCTCCGCCCACGCGGCGAGGTCCGGCAGGTAGCACACCGCGCCCTTGCCGGTGTAGACCACGTCGAACCGGCGGTCGCCGAGCGCCTCGACCGCCCGGTACACGTCCGACCGCACGAACTCCATCTCCCGGCCGGTCTCCGCGGCCAGCCGCCGGGCCTGCGCCACCGCCGCGGTGGAGAAGTCCAGTCCCACCGCCCGCGCGCCCCGGTCCGCGAACGCGGCCGTCTCGGTGCCCAGATGGCACTGCAGATGCAGCACATCGCGCCCTGCCAGCTCCCCGAGGTCGGACCATTCGAACGGCGCGAACCAGTCCTCGGGGCTCCGCGACCCGTCCAGTCCGTAGAACGCGCTGGCCACATGGACCGGGGTGCGGGCGTCCCAGTTGGCCTCGTTGGCGCGCACCATCTCCTCGGTGCCGGGCTGCTCCGACCGGCCGCCGGCGGGCGGACCGAGCGGCGCCCGGCCCGTGGACTCGCTCTGCTCTGTGGTCATGCCCCTCTTCTACCGGCCCGCCCCGCGCGGACACCAGGACGTCGCCCCGCCCCGACCAGAACCGGCCACCCGGCCCGCGGCGACCACCCGGCCCCCGGCGAGCACCAGCCGCCGGGCCGCGCGCCCCGCCAGGGCCTCGTCGTCCGTGGCGACGACGCAGGTGAGCCGGTACTCGCCCCACACCCGCACCAGCAGTTCGGTGAACTCCGCCCGGGCGGACGGCGGCAGGCCCGCGGTCGGCCGGTCCGCGAGCAGCACGGTGGGCCGCTTCACCAGCGCCCGGGCGAGTGCCGCCCGCCGCCGCGCGTACCGGTCCAGCTGCCCCGGCAGCAGGTCGCCCCGGGCGGACAGCCCGACCTCGGCCAGCGCGTCCCCGGCCAACTCCCAGCGATCGATGGGCCGCAGCCGCAACGGGGCCAGCGCGGCGGCCACGCCCTGCCGCACGGTCAGCCCCGCGAGCGGCCCGGGATCGTCGCCGTCGCCGGAGCCGATCAGGCCGATCGACTCGGCGCGGATCCGGCCGAGCCGGGAGGCGGTGACGGTGGCCAGATCCGTACCGTCGAGCAGTACGCTGCCCCGGGTCGGCCGCTCCAGTCCGCCGAGGATCCGCAGCAGCGTCGAGGCGCCCGCGCCGCGCGGCCCCTGGACGGCGAGCGCGGTGCCGTCCGCGACGGAGAACGCGACGCCGTCCAGGGCCCGCACCAGCTCACCGCCGCGGCGGTAGTCCTTCGTCACGCCGGTCAGGTGGTACACGGTGCCCTCTCCTCCGGCCGACGGATCGCGGCCCCGGCCCCGACCGTAGACACCCCGTGTGACCGGGCCATGAGCGGACCGTGAGAGGCCGATGAGAACGCCGGCCGGTCGCGGCGTTTCCCCGGGGCGGGTCCGGTGGCCCACGGTCGGACCGGCCCCGGAAGGGGGCGGCCGAGCGGGAGACGCCGCACGCCCGACCCGCCGCGGCCGGCTCCGCGCCCGCCGTGTCCGTCGGCGGGATGGCGCGAATCGCTCGGCCCGCGCCCATCGGCGCATCCGCCCGACTGCCCGTCCCCGCCTGCCAGTTGGAGCTGACGCGTGGTGGTCGTACCGTTACCCGCACCGCAATCCGACGGGAAGAGTGGGGAATGAGCCAAGAAAACCGGCAGCTGTCCAGCGTCGTCGACGTGAGCATTCCGAGTGTCGCGCGGATGTACGACCACTACCTCGGTGGCAAGGACAACTACGCGGTGGACCGCGAGGCGTGCGAGGAGCTGAGCAAGGTCGTCCCGAGCACCCAGGTGCTGGCGATCAACAACCGGCGGTTCCTGCGCCGGGCGGTCCGCTGGCTGGCCCGCGAGCAGGGCATCCGGCAGTTCATCGACCACGGCTCCGGGCTGCCGACCCAGGACAACGTCCACCAGGTCGCCCAGCAGGTCGATCCCGGGTCGCGGGTGGTCTACGTCGACAACGACCCCATCGTGCTGGCGCACGGCCGGGCGCTGCTGGAGGAGAACGAGAACACCGCCGTCATCCAGGCGGACATGCGGGACACCGACGGGATCTTCGGCAGCCCGGAGGTGCGGCGGCTGATCGACCTCGACGAGCCGGTCGCCGCGCTGTTCGTCTCCGTGCTGCACTGCATCCCGGACGCCGACGACCCGGCCGCCCTGGTCCGCCGGGTCGCCGAACGGCTCGTCCCCGGCAGCTTCCTGGTGGTGTGTCAGCTCGTGAGCGAGGACGTCGCGACGCGGGACTTCGTCACCGAGTTCATGCGGGTCAGTACCCAGGGGAACTGGGGGCGGGTGCGGCAGCAGCATGAACTGCGGTCGTTCCTGACGGGGTTGGAGATCCAGGAGCCGGGGCTGGTGGAGGTCTCGACCTGGCGACCGGACCCGTCGGACGCCGGACCCAAGCAGCTGACGCAGGAGTGGATCGAGTACGGGGGCGTGGCGCGCAAGCCGTAGCGGCGCGACGGCGCCGGAGCGGGGCGGGATCCGGGCGGTCGCCGGGCCCGGCCCGCCCGTCAGCCCACCTGCTCCGTCATCCGCTCCAGCATCGCGAGCGAGTTCCGCGGCGACTCGGCCTGGGCGCTGAGCCGGTCCATCACGGCCAGGTAGTGGTCGACGTCGTCGCGCTTGTCCAGGTACAGCGCGCTGGTCAGCTGCTCCAGATAGACGATGTCGGGGAGGTCGGGTTCCAGGAAGCGGAGGATGGTGATCGGGCCGCCCGCCGCGGCGAGGCCGCCGAGGGCGAACGGCGCGACCTGGAGGGTGATGTTGGGCAGCCGCGCCATCTCCAGGAGGTGCCGGACCTGACCGACCATCACCTCCGGTCCGCCCAACGGGCGGCGCAGGCACGCCTCGTCGATGATGGCCCACAGCCGGGGTGCGTCGGGGAGCGTCAACAGCCGCTGTCTCTCCATCCGTAGTTCGACCCGCTGTTCGGTCTCCTCCGGAGTGGATCCCGGGTTGCCCAGTCGGGCCACCGCGCGGGCGTACTCCGGCGTCTGCAACAGGCCCGGTACGAACTGGACTTCGTAGGTGCGGATGACCGAGGCGGCCGACTCCAGGCCGAGATGGGTCTCGAACCAGCTGGGCAGGACGTCGCTGAACTGGTGCCACCACCCGGGCTTGCCGGTCCGGCGGGCGAGGGTGAGGAAGGTGGCGCGGGCGGTGCTGTCGGTGACGTCGTAGAGCGTCAACAGGTCGGCTACATCACGTTCCTTGCAGCTCACCCGGCCCAGTTCCAGGCGGCTGATCTTGGCGTGGGAGGCGCGGATGGCGTCCCCGGCGGCCTCGCGGGTGATGCCCGCGGCCTCCCGCAACCGGCGCAGTTGGGTGCCCAGCACGATGCGCAGGACGGTCGGGCCACCGCGCGGATGGTCCAGATAGCGGCGCAGGGACGGGTCACTGCTCGACTGCGCGGCGCTCATGCTGACTCCCCTGAGTGGTCGGGCGAACGCCCAGTGTCCCATTGCCTCGTGAGGGCGTACACCTACGCCGACTATCCGGCCGACATATGCCTCAGTTATGGCGCACGAGGTGTGGTCCGCTGCTCAGTCGTGGGGGAACAGATCATCGAACTCGCCGTCCTTGGCGCCCTGTACGAAGGCGGCCATCTCGGCGCGGGTGTAGATCAGCGCGGGTCCCGCGGTGTGTCGCGAGTTGCGCACCGCGACTCCGCCGTCCGGAAGAAGCGCCAGTTCAACGCAGTTGCCGTTGGGGTTGCTGCGGCGGCTCTTGCGCCACACCGCGCCTTCGATGCCGGTGGCCGGCATCCCGTTGGTCATCGACTCCATCACAGCTGCTCCCTTGGTGGGGGGTGTGCTCGGGACCGATCCGGGACCGTGATCACGGTTGGCGTGATCCTGTCCCTGGGTTGCCGTCCGTGTCGATGTAATTGCAGATGCACTTGCAGCGATGGACGGCTGACGAGGATATTAGCCCTCTGGGGCGGCCCCGCCCAGACCGTCCCGGACGCGCCCAACCCGTATGCCCCTCCGCGGAGATCGTGATGACCACACACCCGGCACAGTCCGAGCGCGACAGCCTCCGGGAAGGAGGGGAGCCAGCGGCCACCGCCGGCCGTGAAGCGTGGTCGTTGCCCGGCCCGGACGGCTTCGCGGCCTGTGCGCTCGGCGGTGCGGAGTGCACCGTGGCGGAGGCCCGACGGTTCACCCGGAGCACCCTCGAAGCCTGGCGGATGTGCCCGCACCTCGCCGACAACGCGGTCCTGATCGTCTCGGAGCTGGTCACCAACGCCCTCCGACACGGCTCCGCCGATCCCCTCGGCATGGGCCTCGACTTCCTCATGGAGGACCGCTTCTGCCGGGCGTGGCTGGCGCTGACCCGACAGGAGCACGGCGTGCTGTGCGCGGTCTCCGACGGCGGGACCACGGCGCCCGTGCTCCGACCGCGGGACGAGCTGGCCGAGTGCGGGCGCGGACTCCACCTCGTCGACCGGCTCAGCGACTCCTGGGGCTGGACACCGCCGGACGCGTCCGGCAAAACGGTGTGGGCTACGGTGATGGCGCGCGGCTGAGCTGCCGCGGGACCGACCGCCGGGGACCGGGAGCCGATGGATCTGCTGTCGCTGCGCTACTTCCGCGCGGTCGCGCGACGCGAACACATCAGCCGGGCCGCCGAGGAACTGCGGGTGGCCCAGCCCTCGGTGAGCCGCACCATCGCCCGGTTGGAGGCCGAGCTGGGGGTGCCGCTCTTCGACCGGCAGGGCCGCACCGTCCGGCTCAACCGCTACGGGGCCGCGTTCCTCGTCCGGGTGGAGCGGGCCCTGGACGAACTCGACGACGGGCGGCGGGAGTTGCACGACGCGGCCGGGATCGACCAAGGGAGCGTGGCGATCGCCGCGGAGACCCTGATGCCGCTCGCCCACCTGCTCGGCGACTTCCGGGCCGCCTACCCCGGCGTCGCGGTACGGCTCCTGCAGTCCACCCCCGAGACCATGCTCGATCAGCTCCGGGCCCGCGAGGTGGACTTCTGTGTGGCCTCGCAGCCGCTGGACGGGCCGGGGCTGGAGGCGGTGCGGCTGCGGCGCGAGGAGGTGCAGCTCGTGGTGCCGGCCGGGCACCGGCTGGCCGACCGGGAGCGGGTCTCGGTCGCCGACCTGTTCGGCGAACCGTTCATCACCACCGGGCCCGGTCACTGGCAACGCGTCCTGCTGGACCGGCTGTTCGCGCCGACCGGTCGGCGCCCGGTGATCGCCTGCGAGGGCGAGGAGCCCGCCGCCACCCTCTTCCTGATCCAGGCCGGACTCGGCATCGGCCTGGGCCCCGCGCTCGCCCGCGAGGCCACCGCGCACGAGCCGATCGCCTGGGTGCGCCTCGACGCCCCCGGCTGCTTCCGCACGCTCAGCCTCGTCCGACGCGCGGACAGCTATCTGTCGGTGGCCGCGGCCCGCTTCAGGGACGTGGCGGTGGCGTACTACACGGAGTCGAAGGGCACCGCGGAGGACCCGGCGCGGCACGGCTGACCGTGCGGACCGGCCGCGTCGAACCCGGCGCTCAGGACCCGCCGCGCAGCAGGTAGCCGTCGCGGATCGCGGCGGGGTCGGCGAACGGGCCGCTGCGGTACGGATGCACGGCGATGGCCAGTTCGTTCGCGGCCGGCCCCTGTTCCGGATGGGCCGCGAAGTCCCCCGCGTGGCAGTCCAGTCGGCGCTGGACGCCCCGCTGACAGATCTTGGCCAGCTGGTCCGCCTCGACCGCGGACAGCGCCACCCCGGGCCGCAGCTGGACGTGCACCACCGGTCTGGCCTCCAGGTCGCCGCCCGCCGCCAGGGTGAGGCAGAACCCCTCGATCAGGTCCGCCAGCGGATTGCCCTCGAAGAGCCCGCGCTCGACGTCCTGCGGAAAGCTGTTGGCCCCCATGATGTCTCCCGGCCCCGGTCGGTGGGTGGTACCGACATCCTCGGGGCCCGGCACCCGGGCGTCATGAGTCGGACTACTCAGGTCCGCGAGTGAGTACCCGCACCCGGCGCCGTCCCGGCGAGGGACCGCTCGACGCGCTCCACGGCGGTGTACGCGCCGAACGCGGCCAGGCGCAGCAGCGCGGTGTCGTCGGCCGCCCCGTCGGGAGCCGTGAGGCGCCAGAACTCCACGTCCGCCGCGGTGAGTCGGGACGGTTCCAGGGCCACCAGGAGCGCCACCGCGGCGGCCGGGCGGTCGGCGCCGCGCAGCCCTTCCAGCGCGGCGTAGAGCCAGGCCCGGACGGCAGGCTGACGGCCTGTCAGGCCGGCGTCGGACGGGTGGCGGTCATGAGCGGCGACGACCGTCCGCACCCGCGACCGGACGGCGTCGGAGAGCCACGGGTCCCGGTCGGCCACCGCCGCGGACCGGAGCGCCGCCACCCCCGCGCCCGGCGGCGCCCCGCCCGCCCAGGCCGGCTCGGGGCCGATCGGGCCCGCCAGCAGCGGCAGGCTCTCCCCGGGGCGCGGCGCGCGGGCCGGTGTCGGACGCGCGGCACCCCCGCCGCCCAGCAGGCGGTGCGGCCACCGCTCGGCGGCGCGGCCCGCCCGCGCGGACAGCAGCGCGGAGCCCAGCCGGGTCAGGAAGTGCGCGGTCAGGGCGGTGCCGAGGAACTCGGGGGCGTGGTCGGGCGGGCCGGGCGGCCCGGCCGGTGGGGCGTCCGGCGTGTCGGTGGCCGCGCCCCAGGCCAACAGCCGGGCGTGGCCGGCGTCCTTGGGGGTGCCGCCGTCGCGGACCGTCCGGGCCAGCGTGCGGTGGCCGGCGGCGTGCAGCGCCCGGACATGGGTGCGCGACACCGGCGGGCACCGCCGGGCCCGCGCCACGCCGGCCGCCACCAGCTCCTTGTCGGTACGGGCGGCGCTGCCGGTCAGCAGCGACTCGCGGAATGCCACCCAGGTCGCGCACAGCAGGTCCGGCACGCCGAACAGCAGCCGGAACTCGGCGGGTATCCCGGCCGGGCCGAAGTGGCCCGCCAACTGGGCGTGCACGGCCGCGAGGTGCGGCGACGCCGTGGCGACGGGGTCCACGGGGGTGGTGTGGAGGAAGGGGCTCGGCACGGCGGTCTCCAGTTCGGGCGCGGCGGCCCGGCAACGGCCGCCTCCGGAGTTGATCATCCGCCGCCGGGGCGTGCCCGGGCGTCGTACAGGGGGAGGCACTTTCCCCCACCGCACCCGGAGCGCGACCGGTTCGCGTGTCCTCCCGACGGTGTAGGGGAACCCGTAAGGGGCCCTGGCCCGGGGAGCGCAGGGGGCGGCCGGGCAGTCGTCGCGGCCCGGCCGCCACCCGCTCAGGTCGCGCTCGCGCGCTCCCCCGACGCACCGTCCGTCACGTCGCCGGTCGCCCCGCCGGCCAGGCCCTCGGCCAATCCGTCGCCCAGCCCGAAGGCCGACAGCAGCCGCTCCGCCGCCAGCGTCGCGGTGATCTCGCCCGCGCGGACCGCCCCCTCGACCTCCGGACCCAGCCGACGGACCTCCGGATGCTCCTGGAGGCGGTCGATCAGCCGGTCCCGGACCATCGACCACGTCCATTCGACCTGTTGGGCGCGGCGCCGCTCGGCGAGCGCGCCGGTGGACTCCAGCAGGGTGCGGTGCTGCTCGATCCGCTCCCACACCGTCTTGAGCCCGGTGCCCTCGCGGGCGCTGCAGGTGAGTACCGGCGGGGTCCAGGCCGCGTTCGAGGGCTGCAACAGCCGTAGCGCGCCCGCCAGTTCGCGGGCGGCGGACCGGGCGTCCCGCTCGTGCGGGCCGTCCGCCTTGTTGACCGACACCAGGTCCGCCAGCTCCAGGACGCCCTTCTTGATGCCCTGGAGCTGGTCCCCGGTGCGGGCCAGCGTCAGCAGCAGGAACGTGTCGACCATGCCCGCGACGGTGGTCTCCGACTGGCCGACACCGACCGTCTCCACCAGCACCACGTCGTACCCCGCGGCCTCCATCACCACGATCGACTCGCGGGTCGCCCGCGCCACCCCGCCCAGCGTGCCGGACGTGGGGGAGGGACGGACGAACGCCGCCGGGTCGGTCGCCAGCCGCTCCATCCGGGTCTTGTCGCCGAGGATGGAGCCGCCGGTCCGGCTGGAGGACGGGTCGACGGCCAGCACCGCCACCCGGTGCCCCATCCCGGTCAACAGCGAGCCGAGCGCGTCGATGAAGGTCGACTTGCCGACGCCCGGCACGCCGCTGATGCCCACCCGCCGGGCCGCGCCGGAGTACGGCAGCAGCCGCACCAGCAACTGCTGGGCCGCCGCCCGGTGATCGGCGCGGGTGGACTCGACCAGGGTGACCGCGCGGGCGATCCAGGCCCGGGAGCCGGCCCGCACCCCCTCGGCGTACCGGTCGACATCGATCCTCGCAGGCATGCCCCTCCGCCCTACAGCTCGTGGCCGAGGACCGACGCCAGGTCCCGCACCAGGTCGTGGGCCGCGTCCGGGATGACCGTGCCGGGCAGGAACACCGCGGCGGCGCCCATGTCCCGCAGCGGCTGGACGTCCTGCGGCGGGATCACCCCGCCCACCACGATGGTGATGTCCTCCCGGTCCTCCGCCGCCAGCGCCTCCCGCAGCGCCGGCACCAGCGTGAGGTGGCCGGCCGCCAGCGAGGACACCCCGACGATGTGCACGTCGGCCTCCACCGCCTGCCGGGCCACCTCGGCCGGGGTCTGGAACAGCGGGCCGACGTCGACGTCGAAGCCCAGGTCGGCGAAGGCCGTGGCGATCACCTTCTGGCCGCGGTCGTGGCCGTCCTGCCCCATCTTGGCCACCAGGATGCGCGGCCGGCGGCCCTCGGCGCGCTCGAACGCGGCCACCAGCTCCCGGGTGCGCTCGACCCCCGACGAGGGTCCCGCTTCGTCTCGGTACACACCGGAGATGGTACGGATCTGGCCCGAGTGGCGGCCGTAGACCTCCTCCAGGGCGTCCGAGATCTCCCCGACGGTCGCCATCGCGCGGGCCGCGTCCACCGCCAGCGCCAGCAGATTGCCCTCAAGTCCCGGTCCCGGCGCGGCCTTCGCCGCCTCGGTCAGCGCCCGCAGCGCCCGCCGGCAGGCGTCCTCGTCGCGCTCCGCCCGCAGCCGCTTGAGCTTGTCGATCTGCTGGGCCCGCACCGCGGAGTTGTCGACCTTGAGGACCTCGATCTCCTCGTCCGTCTCCACCCGGTACTTGTTGACGCCGATCAGCGCCTGCCGCCCGGAGTCGATCCGCGCCTGCGTACGGGCCGCGGCCTCCTCGACGCGCAGCTTGGGGATGCCCGCGTCGATCGCCTTGGCCATGCCGCCGGCCGCCTCGACCTCCTCGATGTGCGCCCAGGCCCGGCGCGCCAGATCGTGGGTGAGCCGCTCGACGTACGCGCTGCCGCCCCACGGGTCGATCACCCGGCAGGTGCCCGACTCCTGCTGGAGGAACAGCTGGGTGTTCCGGGCGATCCGCGCCGAGAAGTCGGTGGGCAGCGCCAGCGCCTCGTCGAGCGCGTTGGTGTGCAGCGACTGGGTGTGGCCCTGGGTCGCGGCCATCGCCTCCACACACGTCCGGGTGACGTTGTTGAACACGTCCTGCGCGGTCAGTGACCAGCCCGAGGTCTGCGAATGGGTGCGCAGCGAGAGGGACTTGGGGTTCTTCGGGTCGAACTGCTTCACCAGCCGCGCCCACAGCAGCCGGGCCGCGCGCAGCTTGGCGATCTCCATGAAGAAGTTCATGCCGATCGCCCAGAAGAAGGAGAGCCGCGGCGCGAAGGAGTCCACGTCCATGCCGGCCGCCATGCCGGCCCGCAGGTACTCCACCCCGTCGGCGAGGGTGTACGCCAACTCCAGGTCGGCCGTCGCCCCCGCCTCCTGGATGTGGTAGCCGGAGATCGAGATGGAGTTGTAGCGCGGCATCTTCTGCGAGGTGTACGCGAAGATGTCGGAGATGATCCGCATCGAGGGCTGCGGCGGATAGATGTAGGTGTTGCGGACCATGAACTCCTTGAGGATGTCGTTCTGGATGGTCCCGGCCAGCTTCTCGGGCGGTACGCCCTGCTCCTCGGCGGCCACGATGTAGAGGGCGAGAACGGGCAGCACCGCGCCGTTCATCGTCATCGACACCGTCATCTTGTCCAGCGGGATGCCCTCGAAGAGCTGCCGCATGTCGTAGATCGAGTCGATCGCCACGCCCGCCATGCCGACGTCACCGGTCACCCGCGGGTGGTCGCTGTCGTAGCCGCGGTGCGTGGGCAGGTCGAAGGCGACCGACAGGCCCTTCTGGCCGGCGGCGAGGTTGCGCCGGTAGAAGGCGTTGGACTCCTCGGCGGTGGAGAAGCCCGCGTACTGCCGGATCGTCCAGGGCTGGTTGACGTACATCGTCGGGTACGGGCCGCGCAGATACGGCGCGATGCCCGGGTAGGTGCCCAGGAAGTCCAGGCCGTCGAGGTCGGCCGCGGTGTAGAGCGGTTTGACGTCGATACCCTCCGGCGTCTCCCAGGTCAGGTCAGTGACGCTCTTGCCGGTCGCCTGCTGGACGGCCTCCGTCCAGCGGTCCCGGTCACCGGACGCCGCCGCCCCGGACGTCTCGCCCAGCTCCACCGTGCTGAAGTCCGGGATGGCGCCCGCCTGTCGTGCCGTCTCCTTCATCCCGCCACCTCCGTGACATCCAGGGCCGAGGACAGCACCCCGGCCGCGTCGCAGCCCGCGAACACGAACGTGTCCACTCCGGCCGCCACGAAATCCTCCCGGTGCTCGCGCGGTTTGCCCGCCAGATACACCCGCACCGCGCCCGCCGACTTCAGCGCCGCGGCCACCTCCGCCGCCTGCTCGGCGTACACCGCGTCACTGGAACACACCGCGGCGATCCGCGCGCCGCTCGCCGTGAACGCCGCGGCCACCGACTCCGCCGTCACCTGCTCCGCGGTGGTCTCGATGCCGCCCGCCTGGAAGAGGTTGGCGGTGAAAGCCACCCGCGCGGTGTGCGCCGCGACCGGGCCCAGCGCGGCCAGGAACGCCGTCGGGCGCGCCCCGCGCGCCGCCAGATGCGCGTCGGAACGGGCCCGCAGCGCCTCGAACGCGTCGTCCCGGCGCACCCGCGGCAGCCCCCCGCCGGCCGGTGCCGGGGCCGCCTCGCGCTCCAGCGGCGACTCGGCCAGCTGCGGGAACTCGCTGACACCGGTGATCGGTTCCCGGCGGTGCGCCAGGTCCGCGCTGCGCCGCCGCCAGGTCTGTGCCAGCCGGTCGCCGAGCATCCCGGACCGCAGCGCGGCGACCTGGCCGCCGGCGCCCTCGATCTCCTGGAAGAACGCCCAGCCCGCGCGGGCCAGTTCGGCGGTGAGCTGCTCGACGTACCAGGAGCCGCCCGCCGGGTCGATCACCTTCGCCAGGTGTGACTCCTCCAGCAGCACCGACTGGGTGTTCCGGGCGATCCGCCGGGCGAACGCGTCCGGCAGGCCCAGCGCCGCGTCGAACGGCAGCACCGTCACCGCGTCCGCGCCGCCCAGGCCGGCGGACAGCCCGGCGACCGTGGTGCGCAGCATGTTCACCCACGGGTCCCGACGGGACATCATGACCGTCGAGGTGACCGCGTGTTGGCGCTGCGCGGCGGCGGCCGGCGACACCCCGCAGACCTCGGCGACCCGGGCCCACAGCAGCCGGGCGGCACGCAGCTTGGCGATGGTCAGGAACTGGTCGGCGGTGGCGGCGTACCGGAACTCCAGCTGTCGGCAGGCCGCGTCGATGCCCAGGCCCCGCCCGTCCGCGGTCAGTTCCCGCAGATAGCCCACTCCGGTGGCCAGCGAGGCGCCCAACTCCTCGGCCGCCGAGCCGCCCGCCTCGTGGTACGGCAGGGCGTCGACGGTCACCGCGCGGATCCGCGGTGCGCTCTCCTCGGCCCAGCCGGCCAGCGCGGCGGCGGCCGCCAGCCCGTCGGCCAGTCCGCGGTCGTCGCCGGTCCGGGCGAGCACGCCCAGCGGGTCCGCGCCCAGCGCGCCCGCCGTCTCGGCCAGCGCCACCCCGGACTCCCGGTAGAGCCGCTGCAACTCCGCTGCCGCCGCCGGGAATTCCGCACCCGCGTCCAGGACCACCGGCGCCAGGTCCAGATACACGCCCTGGAGCGCCTGGGCCAGACCGGACACCGGGACGCCGCCGTCACCGACGGTCAGCCATACGGAGGTGACCCCGTTCTCCAGGTCGGCGAGCACCGCCTCGTTGACCCGCCGGGGATCGGTGCCCGCGTGCCGCTGGCGCACGTCCCACCCGGAGCCGGCCGTGCCCTCCGGCCGGCCCGCCCTGATGAACGGGGGAAAGCCGGGCAGGCCCGCGGCCGGTGGCGCGTCCTGTGCGGTGTAGAGCGGTCGGACGCGGATCCCGTTCTGGAGATCCGTGGAGAGCGCGTCCTCGGCGGCGGAACCGGTGGCCTCGGAGGCGCCCGATTTGCGGAGCACCCCTTCGACGAGACGCTGCCACTGCTCGCGCTCGGCCGCCGGGAAGGCGGCGGCCAGGGGGAGTTCGGGGGACTCGGCGGTCATGGCAGCAGGCTAGGCGAGCGACCGTCGGCCGGAGCAGGGGGCAAGGCTGTGACCTTGACCTCGTTGAGCCGGCCGCCGAACGCCATGAACAGGGCGATCCTGTCCCGGACGGGCGAGTGCCGCTCCGCCTGCCGCTCCCGAAACGGCGCCGTGCGGCGCGCTACGGTGGCCCGGCACCCCACCGAGGAGCGGAATGCGCCACCCGCCGATCACCCGCACCACGCTCGCCGCCGGACTGCTCGCCCTCCTGCTCCTGACCGCCGTGGCCGCCCTCCTGGCGCCGGCGCCGCCCCACGGCACCGACGACCACGCCGCCTGCACGGGCCGCACCCCCGCCTCCTGGACCACCGACCCGGCGACCACCACGGCATTCGCCCGCTACGGTGACGACGACTCCCGCGGCGACGACTGGACCGGCGGCGACGGCACCCACTCGGTGCGCCTTCCGGACGGCCGGACGCTCTGGCTGTTCTCCGACACCTTCCTCGACCGGGTCCACCCGCCGCCCAACCCCCAAGGAGCGCCCTACCGTTGGCGCACCACCGACGCCGGCGGCACGCCGTTCCTACGGCACAATTCCCTCGTTCTGATGAACTCCTCGGGCACGCCGGAGCGCACCCTGACCGGCGGCACCCCCGCCGCCCCCGGGCCGTTCTTCCCCGACCCGCCCGGCGGCGGCTGGCGCTGGCCGGTCCACGCGACCGTCGAACCGCGCGCCCCCGGCTCACCGGACCGGGTCGTCCGGGTGCTGCTGTGGAACCGCGTCCCCGGCACCGGCGCGTGGATCTTCGGCGTGCCCCGCGGCACCGAGGTCGCCACCCTCTCCCTGCCCGACCTCCGGCTGGAGTCCCTCAGCCCGGTCGCCGACCGCGGCGCCGTCGCCGATCCGGGCCGAGTCGTCCTCTACGGCACCGCGCTGGTCCGCGACGGCGCCTGGAACTACGTCTTCGGCGGTGACGACCCGCCCTCGTCCCCGGCCGACAGCGGCTATCTGGCCCGGGTCCCGGTCGGTCGGCTCGCGGACCGGGCGGCCTGGCGGTTCTGGGACGGCGCCCACTGGCGGCCGGACGCCGGGCGGGCCGCGCCGGTCCTGCGCGGCGGCGGCCGGCGCGGCGTCGGCAGCGCCTTCACCGTCGTCCGCGCCGCCGGGGGTACCTGGGTGCTGCTCACCATGGACACCGCGGGCGGCGCCGGACTGCGGACGATCACCGGTTATTGGGCCTGCTCGCCCCGGGGCCCCTGGCACGGTCCGACCGGCCGGATCACCCCGCCGCGCCCGACCGGCCCCGACCCCGACCACATCGCGGTCTACAACCCGCAGGCACACCCGGAGTTCACCACCGACGCCGGGCTGCTGCTCAGCTACGACGTCAACTGGCTCGGCCCGCCCGGCGCCCCCGCCGACCCGGTGGTCAACGGCGACGTGGAGCTGTACCGACCGCGGTTCCTGCGGGTCCGGCTGGCGCCGACCGGGCCCTGACGCGCCGCGCGCCGGAACTCAACTCCCGTGCCGTGCCCGCCAGATGCGGGCCTGCTCCTCGATGTCGAACGGGACGAGGTTCAGCGGCGGGCCCTCGGGCGGTGCGGCCAGCGCCGCCCGGATCCGGTCGTTGATCTCCGTCAGGCTGCGGCGCAGCGCGGCCTCGCTCGGCGCCTCCGCGGCGGCCTTGAGCGCTTCCTCGGCCTCCTTGCGCAGGGCGAGGGTGGGCGGGAGGAAGGAGAGCTGCTCCCGGCTCATCTTCTCCTTGATCCACCAGGTCTCGTCGTACGGCCGGTCGAGATGGGGGAGGGGCTTGCCGAAGCCCGGCAGGCGCTCGAAGCCGCCGCGCTCGTCCGACTCGCGGATCTGCTTGTCGACCCAGCTCTCGAAGCTGACGCCGGGGGGTTTGCGCTCGGTCATCGTGGGATTCTCCCGAGGTGCGGTCCGGACGGTCCTCGCTCCTTCACCGTAACGCAGGCTCCCCGTCCGGCCCGGGCCCGGACGGGGAGCGGCCGGTCAGCCGCCCGCGCCGGTGCTGTCGTTCGCGCCGGTCGGGGTCGGCTGGACCAGCGGGAAGGCGTTGTTGCCGCCGCAGACCATGGGGCCGACCCGGACGCCCTCGCCGACCAGGGTGACCGTGACCTGCCCCGGCGGCTTGTCGCCGGGGACCCGCGCGTTGGCCGCGGTGCACACCAGCTGGTTCAGCGAGGCCGGGTCCACCAGCTTGGCGTTGACCGGCAGGGTGATCGCGACCTGTCCGGGCCCGGACGTCGCGGTGAGCGGACCGGGGAACTTCGGCACCACGCTGGACAGCCCGCGCATCCGCTCGGCGTGGTTCGGCCCCTGCACCAGCAGGTTGATCGCGCCCTGCGGGTCCAACGGCTCCTTCGCCGGGCGGATCGCCGGATGGAGCCCGTCCGGGCCGTAGAAGAACAACTGCACATCGGCCGGGGGCTTGCCCGGGGCCCGTACCCCGGTCGCCGGCTCACCGGCGTCGATCACATCGGTGGGCTCGATGCCGCAGCCGGCCAGCGTCGCGGTGAGCACCCCGGCCAGGGTGCCCAGCGCGGCCCGGCGGCCGGGGCGGCGGACGGCGGTACGGCGGGAGGCCGGACCGCGCGCGGTCGGACGTCGGTCGATCATGCGGCGTCGTGCCCCTTCCCGGCGGCGGGCTGCCCGGCGGGCTCGTCGGCGGTCCCGCCGGCCGGCGCCTCCTCCTGCCGCAGCGGCAGTTCCACGGTGAACACCGCGCCGCCCTCCGGGGAGTTGGCGGCGCGCAGGGTGCCGCCGTGCAGCCGGACGTTCTCCTGCGCGATGGCCAGCCCCAGCCCGCTGCCCTCGGAGCGGGCGCGGGCCGAGTCCGCCTTGTAGAAGCGGTCGAAGACGTGCGGCAGCACCTCGGGGTCTATCCCCGGGCCGCTGTCGCGGATCTCGATCAGCACCGTGGCGTCGCCGGGCTCCGGCGTGCGCAGCACCACCCGCACCGGCTCGCCGCCGTGGTGCAGGGCGTTGCCCACGAGGTTGGCCACCACCACATCCAGCCGCCGCGGGTCGAGCCGGACCCGGACGTCGTCCGGCAGGTCCGCGGTCACCCGCTGCTGCCAGGCGCGGGCCTGGAGGGTCTTGCGGATCGTCTCGGCGACGTCGACCTCGTCCAGGTGGAGCGCGGCGGCGCCCGCGTCGAACCGCGAGACCTCCATCAGGTCCTCCACCATCCGCGCCAGCTTCCCGGTCTCCTGGCTGATCAGCCGGACCGCGGAGGCGGTGTCCGGGTCGAGCGAGTCGGCGTCCTCGTCCAGCACGTCGGTGACCGCGGACATCGCGGCCAGCGGCGTCCGCAGCTCGTGCGAGACGTCGGCCGCGAACCGTCGGGAGTTGGCCTCCATCCGGCGCAGCTCCGCCATGCTCTCCTCCAGTTTCGCCGCCATCTCGTTGAACGTCCGCGACAGATCGGCGAGTTCGTCGGCGCCCTTGACCTCCAGCCGGGTGTCCAGCTTGCCCTCGGCGATCCGCCCGGCGGCCTGCCGCAGCCCCCGGACCGGCCGCAGCACCCCGCGCGCCGCGAACAGCGGCAGGATCACCGCCAGCGCGAAGGCCGGCAGTGCCCCGCCGCGCGCGGCGTTCACCAGCGCCTCGACGTTGGCCTCCTCGGCGCGCAGCGGCAGCTGTGCGTAGACCGTCAGCGCGGACGGCTGGTTGTCGGTCTGCCGCACCGGCATCCCGATCAGCAGCCAGGGCGCGCCGTCCCGCTCGATCCGCTGGAAGGCCGGCACCCGGCGCTTCTCCACCGACGCCTTGAAGTCGGCCGGCACCGTCATGTCGCGCCGCAGCCCGCCCTCGTCGTCGTCCGGGACGCCGTTGTAGTGCACCGAGATGTCCCAGTCCCGGGACTTGCCGGAGCGTTCCAGCTTCACCCGGAAGAAGTCCAGGTCGGACCGGGACGGCGGCACCGCCAGCTCCGGGGCCAGCGAATTGACCTGGGCCCGCAGGTCGTTGACGGCGGTGTCCTGGGACCGCTGGAGGATGGCGTTCCGGGCCTCGCGATAGGTCAGCCCGGCAGTGGTCAGCGCACTGACCGCGGCCACCAGCAAAAACGCCACCACGAGCCGGGCGCGCAGTCCGCGCACCGCGGAGACGCCCGGCATCAGGCGGCCCAGGCGGCTCACAGCGGTCCGAAGCGGTAACCGAAGCCGCGTACGGTCTGGACGTACCGGGGGCTGCGCGGGGTGTCCTCTATCTTCGTCCGCAGCCGCATCACACAGGCGTCCACCAGCCGCGCGTCGCCGTGGTAGCTGTGCTCCCAGACGTGCTCCAGCAGCTGCTGCCGGCTGAAGACCTGGCCCGGGGTGGCGGACAGGAACAGCAGCAGCTTCATCTCGGACGGCGCCAGCGCCAGGTCCTGACCGCCCTTGCTGACGACCAGACCGGCCCGGTCGATGGCCAGTTCGCCGTACGTCTCCACCGGGGCGGGCCCCGGCTCGGTGGCCGGGGCGCCGTCGGTGGGCAGCGCGGTGCGCCGCAGCACCGCCCGGATCCGCGCCTCCAGGACCTCGCCACGGGCCGGTTTGACGATGTAGTCGTCGGCCCCGGCCTCCAGACCGAGGACCACGTCGAGATCGTCGCCGCGGGCGGTGAGCATAATGATCGGCAACTGTCGCTCGGCGCGGATGAGCCGGCAGATCTCGAAGCCGTCCTTGCCGGGCAGCATCAGATCCAGCAGCACGATGTCGGGGCGGAAGGCCGGCAGGGTCGCCAGTCCCTCCTCGCCGCTGGCCGCGGCCGCGACGTCATGGCCGCGCCGGCGCAGCGCCAGGGACACCCCGTCCCGGACGGCGGCGTCGTCCTCGATCAGCAGTACACGTGGCATGGGTCCAGTATCAATAAGTTTCATGATGGATCCGTAACAGGAGCATCCTGTCCCGAGTCCTGTGCATCTGTGGGGGTGCAGGCGGCGTCCGTGTAAAGGGGCACACCACGTCGCCGGCAGGTATACAGCAGAGCACACGAGGGGCGGGATTGACATGGCAGGGCGCTTCGGCACGGGACGACGCTTCGGGATCGAGGGCGGGATCATCGGCGTGGCCACCGCGGCGGTGGCGTCATTGGCGGTCGCGGGGGCGTTCGCACTCCTCCAACCCAGCGCCGAGGCGGACACCGTCAGCCCGGGCCGCAAGCCCGCCCAGCCGCCGCGCAGCGCCCCGGTCGACGCGTCCATCGTGCACGCCTCCGACCGCCCGGGCCGCAGCCTGAACATCACCATCGACGACGGCCCGGACCCCGTCTGGACCCCGAAGGTCCTGGAGGTCCTGAAGGAGAACGGCGTCAAGGCGACCTTCTGCATGATCGGTCCGCAGGCCGCGGCGCACCCCGCCCTCGTCAAGAAGGTGGTGGCCGACGGCCACAAGCTGTGCGACCACACCGTGAACCACAACACCGCCATGGACCACCGCTCCGAGGACTACCAGTCCCGGCAGATCCTCGACGCCCAGAAGATGATCGAGGACGCGGCGGGCGGCGCCAAGGTCGAGTACTACCGTGCCCCCGGCGGCGCCTTCACCCCCTACAGCCGCAAGCTCGCCGCCGAGCGCGGTATGCGCCCGCTGGGCTGGAACGTCGACAGCAAGGACTTCGAGGGCGGCTCCGTCGCGCAGATCGAATCGACCGTCCGCGGCGAACTCCGCAACGGCCCCACCGTCCTCTTCCACGACGGCGGCGGCAACCGCGCCCGCACGGTGGAGTCGCTGCGGCACCTGCTGCCGTGGATGAAGCAGCAGGGCTACGGTTTCGGCTTCCCGCAGCGGTAGGGCGGTCCGTGCTCCGACGCACGCCCGAAACAGCCGAACGGGCCGGTCACCACCGGCCCGTTCGTCGTCTTCCGTCCGCGCGTCGCCCGCGCGGTGCCGCCCCGCCTCACGCGGCGCCGAACAGCTCCGCCAGCCCGTGCTCCACGCCCAGGTGCTCGTGCTCGCGCCCGGCCGGCACCGCCTCGTACGAGCGGGCCAGGAACTGCCGGACCTCCGCGGTCCGCAACTGGACCATGGCGATGCCCTCGTCGGCGTGGAACTCCATCACCGTGCGCTCCGGCCCCGAGGGCCGCACCCGTACGTCGCCCCGCCCGACCGCGTCGTGCAGCCCCTCGGCGAGCAGGTCCCGGGCGAACGCCCAGTCCACCGCCGCCCCGTCGAGCGAGATCTCCGGCGGGAAGGTCATCCGCACCGCCAGCGGATCGGTCCGCTGGTAGTGGAGCACCGCGGGCACCGCGTGACCGACCGACGTCGCGAGGAGACGGACCTGGACGGCTTGGTCGATGGCGGCGTGCATCGCGGCGGCTCCCTCACGACGTGGTCGGCCCGCGGGGCGCGGGCGCGGTCATCCTGTAGGACGGTCGGCCCGGGCCCGCCGTGCATGCGCCGGGGGTGTGATATGCGTCATGTCGCCGCCGTCGGGCCGCCGTTCCGCGCCGGGTGGGTGAGGAATTCGTCCAGGATGCCCGGAGTGGCCGTCGCCGCGAACGCGGGCGCGACGCCCTCGGCGAGGTCCGGGATGCGATAGCCCTCCTCGCCCGCCGCCACCGCCGCGGTGAGCGTCACCAGCCCGGCCCGCCGGGTGAACGGCGACGTGCTGAACGTCCAGGCGGCGACGGCCTCGCGCCGCAGGGCCACGGTGTCCCGGCTGAACGTGCCCGAGCGGGCGACCAGATGCTCGCCGACGATCCCGTGCCCCAGATTCCGGTACGCGTCCCGGGCCAGCCACAGCACCACCGGCGTGGTGACCATCGCATAGATCCACGCGGCGTGCAGCAGCACCGGGGTGAACGCCGCCCCGAGCCCGGCCAGCAGCGCGGTGCCCGGCAGTACCGCGAACAGCAGCCCGCGCACCCGCCGCCGGCGCAACGCGACCCGCGGATGCCGGGCCAGGTGCCGGCCCTGGAGATCCTGACGGTCCGTCACCGGCGCGTCAGGAAAGGGGGATTGCAGCGTCCCGCCGGCCACGCGGACCGCCTCCCGCCGGGGCGCCGGCGGGAGCAGCCCGCTGCGCTTGCGGTTCTCCTCCTCGTTGCCCAGGCCGCTGGCCACCGCGCGCACCAGCGCCCCGCCGCCGGCCCGCAGCAGTAGCGGCTCGCGCAGCACCACCCCGCGCAGCCGGGCGCGCTCGATGGTCACCGAGCGGGTGGTCAGCAGCCCCCGGTGCACCCGCAGGGTGCCGGCGTCGGCCCACTCCAGGCGGTAGTTCCACCAGTTCTCGACGTAGAGGACGACCGCGCCGACCGAGCCGAGCGCGATCACCGCGAGCAGCGCCGCGGGGACGGTCAGCCACAGCATCCCGTTGCCGAACTCCTCGAACGCCCGCCGGACGAAGCCGATCTTCCAGGGCTCGATGCCGATCTCGTGCAGCGCCCGGTAGACCGAACCGCCCGCGACGAACACCCCGCCGACGACCCAGAAGGTGAGCGGCGCATACCGCAGCCAGCGCCAGCTGATCCGCGCCAGCACCGGGTCCGCGGCGACCGCCCCGGTGGCCGCGCGGGCCAGCAGTTCCGCGCGCAGCCGCTCGCCCTCGGCCACCGGGAGGGCCTCCAGCGACAGTTCGCCGCCGCCCTCCCCGGAGCCCGCCGTGCCGGCCCGCAGGACCGTGACGCCCAGCAGCCGGTGCAGTGGCGACGCCGTCAGGTCGACGGTGCGGATCCGGTGCAGCGGCACGCTCCGCGACCGCCGGGTGACCAGCCCGCTCCGCACCTCCAGGTTCTCGCCGGTGACCCGGAAGTCCGTGCGCGCCCAGCGGATCCACCCGGCCGCGGTGACCACGGCGAACACGGCGGCGATCGCGGCGAGGGTGAGCCATGCGCCGCCGGTGATCCGGCCGCCGGTGGCCAGCGCGGTCAGCGCCAACGAGCCGAGCGGCGCGCCCAGCCAGCCGCAGTGCACCAGCAGGGTGCGGGGGCTCAGCCGCCGCCACTCGGGCGGGGCGGGCGGCACGGGCCGCTCCTCGGCGTGCGGCGCGGGGGTCGGCGCGCCGACTCCGGTGCCGTTCCAGGGGGTGCTCATGCGGCATCCCCCGGCACGTCCTGGGCGACCTCGCCGATCCGCCGGGACAGCTCCTCGGCGTCCGCGTCCGACAGGCCGGCGATCTTGATGTCGCCGGCGGTCGAGGCGGTGGTCACGGTCACCGTCGCCAGTCCGTACCGCCGCTGCAGCGGCCCGCGCATGGTGTCCACCGTCTGCACCCGGGACAGCGGCGCGATCCGCCGCTTCTGCCAGAACCAGCCGCCCGCCGCGTAGACCGCGCGCTCGCCCAGCTCCCAGGCGTGCACCGCGTACCGCATCCGGGGCATGGCCGCGAGGTAGCCGAGCGCGGGCAGGACCAGGACGGCCAGCAGCAGCGGCCCCAGCCACGGCAGCGCCCCCGGGAAGAACAGGAGCGACAGCACCGCCAGGACCAGCGCGGTCAGCAGCATCGGGCCGCTGAGCGTGAGCAGTGCCTGGAGCCGCCACCAGGCGCGGGCGCGGGGATCGACGCGGTGGCGCGGCGGGCGGAGGAGCGGTGCGGCGTGCTCGGGCATGAGGAGTCACCGTTTTCCAAGTCAAACGTATTGTGTGGCGGTACGTTATAACGGTACGGGCGACTTGTAAAAGTCGGCCGGTGGCAAGGAGCAGGCAGTACGGAAGAAAGGGGCCGCCCGTGCCCAAGAAGGTGGATCACGAAGCCAGACGCCAGGAGATCTCCGCGGCGCTCTGGCGACTCGCGAACACCCGGGGCGTGGACGGGGTCAGCCTGCGCGACGTCGCCGCCGAGGCCGGCATCTCGCTCGGCCGGATCCAGCACTACTTCCGCAACAAGGACGAGTTGCTGCTCTTCGCCCTCAGGTACATCAACCGCAAGGCCACCGAACGCATCGGGGAGCGCATTCGGGCCCTGGAGGAGGACCCCACGCCGCGTACGGTGCTCCGGGCCTGCTGCGCCGGGATGCTCCCCCTGGACGCGGAGAGCCGCGCCGCCCTACTGGTCGCCGCCGCCTACTACTCCCGTGCGGTCCACGATCCGGCCCTGGGGGCGGAGGCCCGGGACGGTATCCCCAAGCTCCGCGACTTCTTCGTCGACCAGCTGAGGCTGGCCGCCGAGCACGGCGACATCCCGCCCGAGCGCGCCACCGAGGACGAGGCCATGCTGCTGATCGCCCTCGCCGACGGCCTGGCCTCCTACGTCCTGCTGGGCGTCCACGGCCCGGAGCGGGCGCTGGCCGTGCTGGACCGGCAGTTGGACAACCTGTTCGGGGCGCGGGGCGGCACCGGGGGCGGCGCGGGGAGCGGAAGTACCGTCGACGCTGATAGCGGTACCGGCGTCGATGGTGGTGTTGGCGTGGATGGTGGTGTCGGTGCCGGCCGTGATGCCGGCGTCGGTCGTGGTGTCGGCGGCGACGTCGAGTGAGGGCGGTGGAGCGGCAGGGCTCCGCTGTCGATCGCGCCTGACGCGCCGCCAGTTGGTCGGTATGGGGCCCCTCGGCCGCCTTTCCGCGCTTTCCCGCCATCGTGCTCGGCCCGCACGCAGGGTCTGCCATCCTGTCGTCCGACCGTCGCGCAGGACCTGCCCCGCCACCCCCCCGGCGGGCGTTTCCGCGCGTCACCAGCATGGCCAAGGGGAGGCGGCAATGCCGTACATCGGGGAGACCTGGCGAGTGGAACGGGGCGCCGACGTGGTCGGCGAGATCACCGTCACGGAGGCGGACTTCCCCTGGTTGAACGGCCGCTTCACCCCCGGCCCGGCCTTCGCCGAACTGCGGCCGCACTTCGTCCGCGAACTGGCGCTCATCGACACCGTCGACGACGACCTGGCCGCCTGGGAGGACGCCTACGCCCGCGCCAGCGACGGCGTCCGGCTGATCGCGCCGGACGGCCCGGTGGCGGAGTTCCTGTTGCACATCGACGACGACGCGGCGTGGTTCCGCTGGAGCGACGAGCCGTTCCTGGTGGAATGACGCGCTGTTCCCCGGCGGAACGGGCGGACGAGCGGACGAGGGGCTGGCTCCCGCGGGAGGCGCGGGGTGAGCCGATTCAGTCCAACAGGCTCGCCAGCCGTCCCTCCAGTACCACCAGCAACTCGCCCAGTGCCACGGACAGTTCCTCCTGCCGCTGTTCTCCGATGCCCTCCAACAGCGCCGCCTCGTAGCGCAGTTGCTCGGGCAGCACCCGGTCGATGGTCTCCCGCCCCTCCTCCGTGAGCGAGAGGTGGGCGACCCGGCGGTCCCGGTCGTCCGGCCGGCGGCTGATCAGCCCGCGCTCCTCCAGCTGTCGGACGCGCTTGGTGACCGCCGCCCCCGAGGCGAAGGTCTCCCGCGCCACCCGGCCGGGGGTCAGCTCGCGGTCCATCCGGCGCAGGGTGCCCAGGATGTCGAACTCGGGCCGGGTCAGCCCCGCTCGTCGCAGCGGCGCGTCGGCGGCCTGCTGGAGCAGCGCGGAACAGCGGTTGAGTCGCCCGATCACCGCCATCGGGCCGGTATCCAGCCCGGGGTGCACCTGCTGCCACTGGCGCAGCACCCCCGCGACGATGTCCTCGGTCACCCGCACTCTCCTCTCGGCCCCGTCCGTCCGGCATCCCGGTCGCCCACGACCTCATTGTGCCTGCCCAGGGCCGTTCCGAGGGGCACGTCAGGCGGCCAGTGCGGGCGCCGCCAGCCGCCGTACCAGGACCGCCAGCGTGCGGTGCCCCTGTTGCTCGGCGCGGGCGATCCGCTCCTCGGGGAGCGCCCGCTGCCACCACTCACCGGCCGCCACCTCGACGGCTTCCCGCAGCTCGACCAGGGCCCCGGCGAGCGCCTCACGCGCCCAACCGGCCTCGCACGTCCAACCGGCCCCGTCGACCCCGTCCGGCCGGCCTCGTCCGTGTGTCCCGTGCACGCCCTCGCGCGCTGTGCCCGCCCCGTCCGCGTCGGCGCGCTGCTCGCCCCTCGCATGCGCTCCGGTGTGCTCCCCGGCCGACCTGGCCGACCCGGACGGTGCCGCCGGCCCGTCCGCCAGCAGCCGGGACGCCGCCGCCTCGGCCTCCGCGACCCGTTCCAGGGCCCGATCGATCCGATCGGACGCCCGTCGGTTGGTGACCAGCACGCAGCAGACCAGCCCGACCGCCGCACCCACCACGGTGTCCAGCCAGCGGTCGGCGATCAGCGTGCCGGCCGGCAGCGGCCGGCCGAACTCGGTCAGCAGCAGCGCCATCGGGGTCACACACACCGAACCGAGCCAGTAGTTCCGGCTGATCATGGCCTCCGCGCCGAGCTGGAACGCCAGCGCCAGCACGATCATCGCGAGGTGCCCGGTGCGGAACACCGGCAGCAGCGCGGTGAACAGCGCCAGCCCCAGGAGGTTCCCGAGGGTGCGCTGGAAGGCGCGCTGCCAGGAGAGCGTGGTGTTGGCCTGGTAGATCGACGCAGCGGTCACGACGGCCCAGTAGGGATGCCCGACCCCCACGGCCATCGAGACCCAGCCCGCCAGGACGCAGCCGACCGCGACCCGCGCCCCGATGGGCAACAGCGGCGAACCGGGCCGGAGCCGTCCCACCACCGCCCGTACACCCCGCGGCCGTCCCGGTGCCGGACGCCGCAGCCCGCTCGGATCCACGGCCGGCCGACCGGTACCGCGCCCGCCGGCCGTACGGGTCCGGGGCTCCCCGCCGCCGGCTCGCAGGGCCATGCCCGGCTCCAGCACCACCCCGAACTCCCATGCCACCCCGGCCAGTTCCTCGGCCTCCGCGGCGGTCAGTGCCACCTCGGGCAGTGGGCGTCCGCTCCGCAGCTCCCGCGCCCACTCGCCGAGCCGATCGGCCTCCGCCGTCGCGTCCCTCGGGACACCGCCGAGCGCAGACTCCGCCCGCACCAGCAGTCGCTCCAGCCCCGCCCGTGCCGCGGCCGCCTCCGGCGTACGGGCCGGGACCAGGAACAGCGCATGCCAGGCGGCGTTCACCGCCGCCGCGGTGGCGTGCCGGGCCTGCGCCACCCCGGCGGGTTCCGTCACCCCGGCCGGTGGCGCGGCGTCGGCTTCCGCCCGTGCCCGCAGCAGTCCGGCGGCGGCCTCCAGGGCCCGTGCGGTCGCGATCCGCTCCGGCCCCCGCGGCCGCACCAGGGCCGGCGCCATGCACACCGACCAGGCGAACGCCCCGGTGGCCAGCGCCAGCCCGGTGTGCGGCAGCACCTCCGCCGGCCGCTGCGGTACGAAGAACGCCGAGGCCGCGATGAACGTCAGGATCAGATTTCCCGGCGGCCCGATCCGCGCCGCATCGCACACCATCTTGTGCACCGCGGCGAGCAGCGAGGCCAGCACCACCAGCACCGCGGTCGAGGTCACCAGCGACGCCGCGGTCAGTGCGACGGCCAGGCTGGCCACCATTCCGAGCACCACCCACGGCAGCGTCCTGGCCCTCGCCGCATACGGCAGGCCGTGCGCGTACAGGGCGCACATCGCGCCGGCGGAGGTGTAGAGGACCAGGTCGAGTCGTCCCAGCCCGAGCAGCACCAGATCGGGGACGCCCAGGGCCACCACGGCGCTCAGCGCCGGTTTGTGCCAGATGTCGACGGGCCGCCGCAGCCGCACCGTGCTCCGGACCGGCAGCGGCCGGAACCGCACCGCGGCCGCCCTGCCCGGCGCCCCGGCGGTCGTCCGCTGAGCCTTCGACCGCCCCGTGGACCTGACGTGCTTGGCGTGCTTCCCCATGCAAAAACATTAGCAGGTGTTTTACTCGTAAAACTTATGGGTCGGATCACCCCGCCGGCACGCGACAATGTCCACGTGCCAACCGCCAAGAACGCCAAAGACACCAAGGACCCTGCGACCACCAAGGGCGCGAAGAGCGCGCCGGGCGCGCGCAGCGCGGGGCGCGCGACGAGCCCCAAGGGTGCGAGGAAGGCGGAGTCGACCCCCGCGCCCGCCTCACCGGACCGCCGGCGCGAACTCCTGGACACCGCGGCGGAGGTGTTCGCCGCGCAGGGCTACAACGCGACCACGGTCCGGCAGATCGCGGACGCGGCCGGGATGCTGGCGGGCAGCCTCTACTACCACTTCGATTCCAAGGAATCGATGGTCGACGAGATCCTCGCGGCGTTCCTGGACGAGCTGTGGGCGGGTTACGACGCGGTGCTGGAGGCGGACCTGGGGCCGCGGGAGACCATCGAGGCGCTGGTCACCGAGTCCTTCCGGGAGATCGACCGGCACCGTTCCGCGGTCGCGATCTACCAGAAGGAGGCCCGGTACCTCGCGACCCAGCCGCGCTTCGGCTATCTCACCGCATCCCGGCGGAAGTTCGAGCGGGCCTGGCTCGGCACGCTGGAGCGCGGCGTGGCCGAGGGCGTCTTCCGCGCCGACCTCGACCTCCGGCTGGCCTACCGCTTCCTGCGCGACACGGTCTGGGTCGCCGCGAGCTGGTACCGACCGGAGGGCCGGCACAGCCCCGAGGAGATCGCCCGCCAATACCTGGCCATGGTGCTGGACGGCATCGCACTCCCGTCCTGACGCCGGACGGGACGCCCGACGCCTGCCGCACGCCCCGCGGATCCGTGAGCGACGCCCGTCAGCAGGCCACGTTCTTGACGTACAGGGCCCGCGGCCCGGCGGTCGTGCCGTACCGCACGTCCTTCGTCGCGCCCTTGGGGAGCCGGCCCTGCGGATCCGCCTGGTGCGGGATGACGATGGTGTAGCAGGCCGGCCGCTGGGCGCACAGGTTCGTCAGCCGGACGTACCGCTGCCCGCCCTGGCTGAAGAACTTGCGCACCTTCACGCACCGCGGCACCTGGTCGGCCGCCGCCTGCGTCGCCGTGGCCAGCGTCAACGAGGCGCCCGCCACCGCACCCGCCACCGCTATCGACATGATCTTCCGCATCTGCTTTCCCCCGTTCACGGCGCGGTGGCGGTCCGCCGACCGGTCCTCGTCCGGCGACCGGTCGATCGCCCCGTCCCAGCGCGCCCGCGGTCTTCTTCGCGACCCTCGCCGCGCGGCTGTCGTTGCTTGCGGGCCTTCCTCGGCCCCGCCCCATTCTCCACACCCGCCCCCTGGATTTCAGCCCCGAGCCGCTGCCTGCAGCTCGTCCACCCGTAGATAGGCCAGGGCCCGTCGTGTGAGTTCCGCCACATCTCCGGGCTCGTTTTGCCATGCCCAGTGCTCCATGGCGACCGAGAGCGCATCGATCAACGCGCAGGCCAGCAGCCGGACTTCCATGCTGCTCTCGGTGGCCCCGGTACGCGCCGCGAGCACCGGGACCAGCTCGTCCTGCATGTCGCGCCCCGCGGCCAGCCATCGCGTCCGGATCGCCGGCACGCTGCCCATGACGCGGATCAGTCGCCGGGCCTTGTCCGGGTCGGCCAGCCGCTGCGCCGACGCCGGGGCGTCGAACGCGGCCCGTACCGCGCTGGTCAGCGGCTCGTCCACGGGCCGGCCGGCGAGCTGCTCGACGAGCACCCCCACGCTGGAGGTCAGCACCGGCGTGAGCGCGTCCTCCTTGGCCGCGCAGTAGCGGTAGAAGGTGCGCAGTGAAATGCCCGCCGCCGACGCGATGTCCTCGACGGTCGTCGCCTCGTACCCGCGCTCGGAGAAGAGGGCGGCCGCGGTCTCGGCGATCTCCATCCGGGTCTCCTGGCGCCGCCGCTCCGTCAACGAGGGTCTGCCCCGCGCTGTCGCCATCCGTCCCTCCGTCCCGCCCGTTCCCCGTGGTCGTGCGCCCCGGCCCGCTGCCCGGCTCCACATATTGTCACGAACAAGCTTCTTGGCGCGTCATGCCAAAAAAGCTATGTTGACCCCGCTCCCGCTCCCGCTCCCGCTGCCCCACCCCGCCCGTCCCGACCGCACCCTCCGCCGCGCGACGGCCCGCCCGTACGAGCCCGACGCCACACCCCGAGGGAGCGGGCTCGAAGCCGTGAGTCCACCACCGCGGGTCCGAACGCCAGGGCCCGAGGGCGACGGCCCGACGGCCAACGTCCGAGGGCGGGGAGCTCGCAGGCGATGGCCCGAGGGCAACGGCCCGAAGGAGGGAGCCCGAAGGCGAACGTCCGCACACGACGGACCGCTCTTGGCGGTCCGCGCACGAGGGACCGAAGGAGCCGCCCATGTCCCGCCGCACCTATCTCGTCACCGGCGCCGCCTCCGGCATAGGCCGGGCCACCGCGGCCCGGCTCCGCGACGACGGCCACACCGTGCTCGGCGCCGATCTCCAGGGCACCGAGATCGCGGCCGATCTCGCCACCCCCGCCGGCCGCACCGAACTGACCGAGCGCGCCGACGAGTTGACCGGCGGACGACTGGACGCCGTGATCGCCTGTGCCGGACTCGCCCACTTCCGCCCCCTCACCCTCCGGGTCAACTATTTCGGCGCGGTCGCCACCCTTGAAGGACTGCGCCCCCTGCTCGCCGCGGGCAGCGATCCCCGCGCCGTCGTCGTCTCCTCCGTCGTCGCCGTCCACCCGCCGGACCCGGCCATCGTCGACGCCGCACTGGCCGGTGACGAGGAAGCGGCCGTTGCCGCCGCCCAGGCCGCCGTCGACCGGGGTGAGGGCCACACCGTCTACGGCTCCTCCAAGCACGCCATCGCCCGCTGGCTGCGCCGCACCGCCATCACCGACGACTGGGCGGGCGCCGGCATCCCGCTCAATGCCGTCGCTCCCGGCACGGTCGTCACGCCGATGACCGCACCGCTGCTCGGCGACGCGGCGATGCGCGAGGTCGTGGACGCCAGCGTGCCGATGCCGCTGCACGGCCACGCCCACCCCGAGCAGATCGCCCCCCTCCTCGCCTGGCTCGCCTCCCCGGACAACACCCACGTCACCGGCCAGATCCTCTTCGCCGACGGCGGCGCCGACGCCACCCTCCGCGGCGACATGGCCTGGTGCCCCGGCCTGATGGCGCGACCCGGTGCCCGGGTCCGGTGACGCGCCGGCGGCCGGCGACGCCCGACGGCTGCCGGCACGCCGCGGTCAGTCGTTCCCGGACGGTCGGGCCGCCACCACCTTCAGCCCGCGCTCCGCGAACTCCCTGCGGGTCTCCTCCGTCACCGCGGCGTCGGTGATGAGGGTGTCGAAGACATCCGCGTCACCGACCCTGGCGAAGCACCGCTCGCCGATCTTCGACGAGTCCGCGACGACCACGGCCCGCCGGGCGCGCTCGGCCATGAGCCGGTTGATCCGGGCCTCCGCTTCGTCGTGCACGGTGGCCCCCATCACCGGATCCACGCCATTGGCCCCGATGAACGCGATGTCGATGGAGATCTGCTGGAGCACCAACTCGCTGAACGGCCCCACCAGTTCGTAGGAACGGGAGTGCGCCACACCGCCCGTGAGCACGATCTTGATCTGCGGCCGGACGGCCAGCTCATTGGCGATGTTCAGCGAGTTGGTGACGATGGTGAGGTCCGGTTGCGGACCCGCCTCGGCGAAGTCCGTGCGGGTGGCGAGCACCCGCGCGATCGCGGTGGTCGTCGTCCCGCCGCTCAGCCCGACCACGTCCCCGCGCTCCACCAGCCGCGCGGCCGCCTTCGCCACCGCCTCCTTCTCCGTCGAACGGTGCCCCTGCTTGTACCGGATGGGAAGGTCGTAGGCCACCGAGCTCAGCACCGCCCCGCCCCGGGTGCGGACCAGCAACTGCTGCTCGGCGAGGGCATCCATGTCGCGCCGCATCGTGGCGGCCGAGACCTCCAGCTCGGCCGCCGCCTCCTCGACATCCACCCGGCCCCGATCCCCGAGCAGCTCGAGCAGTGCGTTCATTCGTTCATGGCGCTTCATGGCGCGAGCCTAATTCGTTTTCCCGCAGGCAGTGCTCCCCGGCCCGGGCCCACTCGCCCACCTCCACCCGTGCTCGCTCACCTTCCTCCGCTCGGGTCCACCCGCGCACTTCCGCCCACCCGCTCACCTCCACTTCCTGGTCTCCGCGCGCTCCCCTCATGCGCCGTACGGGCCCGGAGCCGGGGCCGGCCCGCCGGCCAACCGGGGCATCCGGCCAAGGGGCGCGACCGGTGGGGCGCCCGGCCGGCCGATGGCCGGGCGGGCTCAGCCCCGCACCGTCGCCTCCGTGGTCCGTAGGTCGGGGACGGTCACCGGGGTGTTCAGGACCTCCAGCAGTCGGGCGGCTTCCTGGGCCACCGCTTCCCGGGCCGGCTTGAGGTACTTCCGGGAGTCGACCAGCGCCGGGTCTGCGTCCAGCGTCCGCCGTATCGATCCGGTGAAGACGGAGACCAGATGCGTGGAGATGTTGATCTTCGTCATGCCTGCGGCGATGGCCCGACGGAGCTCGTCGTCCGGCACCCCGGAGGAGCCGTGCAGGACCAGCGGCACCGGCAGCGTCGTGCGCAGCGCCGCGATCAGCTCCTTGTCCAACTCGGCGGTGCGCTCGCGCATCGCGTGGGAGGAGCCGACGGCGACGGCGAGGGCGTCCACTCTCGTGGCCCGGACGAAGGCCAGGGCTTCCACGGGATCCGTACGCGCTCCCGGCGCATGGACACCGTCCTTCCCGCCGACCTCGCCGAGTTCCGCCTCGACGTAGGCGCCGCGCTCATGGCACCAGGCGGTGAGCTCGGCCGTGGTGGCGACGTTCTGCTCGTAGGGGAGGGCGGAGGCGTCCACCATGACCGAGCCCACCCCGGCGCCGATGCCCTGGTGGACCAGCTCCGCGTCGGTGATGTGGTCGAGGTGGACCGCGATCCGGGCCGTGGACCCCTCGGCGAGGGCGAGCGTGGCCCTGGTGAGGGGCAGCAGGCTGCCGTGATAGTGGATGCAGTTCTCGCTGATCTGCAGGATCAGCGGGATGCCGGTGCGCTCGGCGGCGGCGACCAGCGCCTCGGCGGTTTCCAGATGGATGACGTTGAAGGCCGCGGCGCCGACCCGCGCTTCGCGCGCGGCATCGACGATCGACGCGGTGGGAACGAGGGGCATGTGTCCTGACTCCCTTGTGGAAGGGGTGAGTTGACGGCGAACGGTGATCGGCGAACAGCGATGGGCGATCGGTGAACGGCGGGATGGGGGAGGGGGTGCCGGCCCACGGGGCCGGGGTCCGTGGCTAGGACGTGGCGGGTTCCTGGAGCATCACCGAGCGGGTCAGACTGCGGGGGTTGTCCGGGTCCAGGCCCCGGGCGCGGGCCCGCTCCAAGGCGACGCGCTGCACCAGTACCAGGTCTGCCAGCGGATCCCGGGCATGGGAGACGAAGCGCGCTCCGGTCCGGGTCACCTCCGCCTCCAGTCCCTCCGGTGCCCGGCCGAAGAGCCAGGTCACCCGGCCGGGAGCGGCTATCGAGATCGGGCCGTGGCGGTACTCCATCGCGGGGTAGGACTCCGTCCAACTCTGCGACGCCTCCCGCATCTTGAGCGCCGCCTCATTGGCCAGGCCGTACGTCCAGCCGCTGCCGAGGAACGCGAACTGCTCGGCGTCCACCCACTCCTGCTCGATAGGCGTCGCCAGTGCCTCCTCGGCGTCGCCGACCGCCCGGGCGACGTCCTCTCCCAGGTGTGCGCGCAGCAGCGTCAGTGCCGTGGTCGCGAAGCGGGTCTGCACCACCGACCGCTCGTCGGCGAACGGCAGCGCGACCGTCTCGTCGGACAGCTCGACCGCCGGGGTCTCGGGATCGCCGAGCACCGTCACCGTGGGGATCCGCCCCTTGACCGCCTCCAGCACCCGCAGCACCTCGGTCGTCGTCCCCGAGCGGGTGATCGCCAGCACCGCGTCATAGCCGCGGCCGTCGCCGAGGAACGCCTCCGAGGCCGGGAAGGGGTCCGTCACGCCCAGCCCCGCGCCCTCGCGCAGGGCCGCGTAGGACTGCGCCATGAACCACGACGTGCCGCAGCCGACGACGGCCACGCGCTGACCGGCCTTGGGCAGCGGCCCGTCGGCGGCGCCGATCCGCGCGGCCTCCCGCCAGGTCTCCGGCTGGCTGCGCAGCTCCTGCTCCATGTACGACGTCCCGCTCATGGACACCCTCCCGTGGTGCGTGATCGATGGTTGCTGATCGATTGCAGTCCGGCTGCAACTTTCTGCTTCGCTACAGGCGACTTTACGCATCTTCGTGCACGCGTTCCATCCCTCGTGCGAGTGATCGCGGTAGACGGGGTGCGTGGTGCCGCCGCGCCAGGTGAGGGAGTGGTATGGCGTGTAGTGGACGTGGAGTGAAGCGAAAAACGGGTAAGTGACTGTTGACATCTGCGTGAAAGGTGCCTGATATTCGCAAGATCGGTCATGCGGGCACGGGTCCGGTCATGGCTGAGGGCGCGGCGCCCAGGTGCCCGCCATGCCGTTACGCAGCAATGACGCTCCGTCGCACAAAGGACTCCCCATGTCCACTGCCCCGCTCTCCGCACCGCGCCCGTCGCCCTCGATGCCACCCCGCGCCGGCCGGCTGTTCGCCCTCACCGGCGCCGTCGTCGGCGTCATCTACGGCTACGACACCGGCAGCATCTCCGGCGCCCTGGTCTTCCTCAGCAAGGACTTCGACCTCACCGAGACCGAGAAGGGGCTGGTCAACAGCATCCTGGTGTTCGGATCGATCCTGGGCGCGCTGGTCGGCGGCAAACTCGCCGACGCGCTGGGCCGCAGGGCCGCGATGCTGATCGTGGCCTGCTCGTACGCGGTCTTCGTCGCGCTGTCCGCGGTCGCCCCCAACGTCGAAGTGCTCGACGCGGTCCGCTTCCTGCTGGGTGTCGCCATCGGCATCTCGATCGTGGCGGCACCGCTCTATGTCGCCGAATCGACCCCGGCCCGTATCCGCGGTGCCTACGTCGCCGCCTACCAGGTGGCCACCGTCGTGGGCATCGTCCTCACGTACTTCGTCAACTGGGGCCTGTCCGGCGGCGGTCACTGGCGCTGGATGCTCGGCCTCTCGGCGATCCCCGCGGCCCTCGTGGTGATCCCGCTGCTCCGCCTGCCGGACACCCCCCGGTGGTACGTCCTCAAGGGGCGTACCGAACGGGCCGTCGAGGTCATGGCGGCGACCGACCCGGACGCCGACCCGCACGCCGAGGTCGCCGCGGTGCGCGCCGCGCTGGCCGAGGAGAGCGGCGGCTCGGTGCGCTCGCTGCTGCGCAAGCCGTACGCCCGCGCCGCGGTCTTCGTGGTCGGCCTCGGTTTCTTCTGCCAGATCACCGGCATCAACGCCGTGACGTACTACAGCCCGCAGATCTTCGAGGAGATGGGCTTCACCGGCAACGGCCAGAATTTCCTGCTGCCGTCCTTCGTCGAACTCGCCTCCCTGGTCGCCGCCGTGCTGGCCATCCTCATCATCGATCGCCTCGGCCGCCGGGTGGTGCTGCTCTCCGGCATCGGCACGATGGTGGTGATGCTCGCGGTGCTGACCGTGGTCTTCAGCGCGGGAAAACTGCACGGCGCCACCACCTGGGTGGGCTTCGCCGCGATCCTCCTGTTCACCGCCGCCTTCAACTTCGGCTTCGGCTCGCTGATCTGGGTCTACGCGAGCGAGGCGTTCCCGGCCCAGCTGCGCTCCACGGGGGCATCGGTGATGCTCACCGCCGACCTGGTCGCCAACCTCGTGATCGCCCAGTTCTTCCCGTCGCTGATGGCCAAGGCCGGTGCCGCCGCGACCTTCGCGGGCCTGGGCGTGCTCGCGCTCTGCGCCCTGGCGTTCGCCGCCGTCACCGCTCCCGAGACCAAGGGGCGTCAACTGGAGGAGATTCAGGATTACTGGCGCAACGGCGGTCGCTGGCCCACCGCACCCGAGCCCGGCCCGGTCGGCGCCGGACCGCTCGGCGGTTCGGCCGCGTCCTCGGCCTCGCCCTCCTGACGCACCAACACGAAGCCCGGCCCACCGGATGCGTCCAGCGGGCCGGGCCACGGTGCGAGGGGGTCAGGAGGGGAGCTGCTCCCGGTATTCCGCCAGGGCCGGCGCGGTCTTCGTCGCCACGAACTCGGTGATCCGGTACTCGCAGACCCCCTCGCGGACGAACGGGTCCTCGGCCGTGAGCTTCTCGGCGGTCGCCCGGTCGATCCCGGCGGCGACGATCACGCCCCCGTCGCGCGGGTCCTTCCGGCCGGACGCGATGAAGTGCCCGGCGGCGTACCCCTGCTCCAGCCACGCCACGTGGTCCGAGAGGGCGGCGTCGACCCGGTCGAGCGGCGCGGTGTAGGTCAGCTCCAAGATGAACATGGCTGCAATATAGAGGAGGGGGTGGCGGTCGGCCGGGGCCGGTACGCGGCCGTCGCACCCGGTCGGCGGTTCGGTAGCGTTGCGTGCACCATGGACACTTCCGGAATCATCTCCCGCGCCGACGAACTGCGGCACTGGCCCGCGGACGAGGCCGGGGCCCGCGCGGTCCAGGACCGGCTGCGCGCCCACGTACGACTCGACGAGGCCGGCCCGGAAGCGGGCTTCGAGGGCATCGTGGTCGGCGTGGACGTCGCCTACGACGACGAGCGCGACGTGGTCGTCGCGGCCGCCGTCGCCCTGGACGCCCGCACCCTCGCGGTCGTCGACGAGGCCACCGCCGTCGGCCCGGTCCCCTTCCCCTACATCCCCGGGCTGCTCGCCTTCCGGGAGATTCCCACGGTCCTGGACGCGCTGGACCGGCTGGCCCGTATTCCCGACCTGGTGGTCTGCGACGGCTACGGGCTCGCCCATCCGCGGCGCTTCGGCCTCGCCAGTCACCTCGGCGTGCTGACCGGACTGCCCACCATCGGGGTCGCCAAGACCCCCTTCACCTTCTCCTACCAGGCGCCGGGGCCGGAGCGCGGCGCCACCTCGCCGCTGTGGGACGACCAGGTGGCGGACGGCGAGCCCGAAGAGGTGGGACGTGCCCTGCGCACCCAGCGGGGCGTCAAACCCGTCTTCGTGTCGGTTGGCCACCGGGTCGACCTCGACCGGGCCTGTGCGCACACGCTCCAACTGGCGGCCAGGTACCGCCTTCCGGAGACGACCCGGGCCGCCGACTCGCTGTGCCGCAAGGCCCTGGCGAACGTCTGACCGCCGCCTCGGCTACCGGCGGACCACCCGGAACGTGATCCCGGCATCCCGTAGGCGCCGGATCAGCGCGTCCCCCATGGCCACGGCCGTCGTCACCTGGCCCGCGGTCTCGGGGAGGTCGTCGAAGGCCAGGCTGAGCGCGGCCTCGGCGAGCATCTTGGCGGTCTCGTCGTAGCCGGGGTCGCCGCCCGCGACCTCGGTGACCAGGTGGGCATCGCCGCCCGAGGCCACGAACCGCACCTTGAACCAACTCCGCGCCCGCCGCTCCTGGCTCGGCCCGTCGCCCGGTTGGAGCCTGTCCGACAACCAATGTCGGACGGGCGGTACCTGGGCGAGCACGGACAGCGCCCCGACGGCCACCACGCCGGCCACCACCGTCGGCAGCCGGCGCACCCCCGCGTAGTGCCGGTACCGGAAGTCGGGACCGTAGTGGTCGAGGGCGGCGGCGGAGCGGGCGACGATCCGCGGGTCCAGGGTGGGCAGGGGGACGCCCCAGGTACGGGTGTCGCGGCTGTGGACGGGCGGGCCGAACGGCGCGCGCACGGAACGGCCGGCGGGCCGCGGTTCGGCTCGAAGGCGGTCCCGGGCGGCCCGGGCCATGGCGGCCGGGCGGGAGGCCGCGGTCAGTGCCGAGGCCAGGGTCCCGCCGGAGAACGTGCCGTTGGTCCGCACGAAGCCGTCGATGCGCACGGGGACGCCCTTGGGCAGCAGCCCCACCGTGTAGTGCACACCGAGGTCGTACGGGACGGAGTCGAAGCCGCAGGCGTGGACGAGGCGGGCCCCGGAGGCGCGGGCGGTGGCGTCGTGCCGCAGGTACATCCGGTCGACGAACTCCGCCTCGCCGGTGAGGTCCAGGTAGTCGGTGCCGGCCGCCGCGCAGGCCGCGACCAGTGGCTCACCGTGCACCAGATAGGGCCCGACGGTGGTGGCCAGGACCCGGGTGCCGGCGGCGAGGGCGCGCAATGAATCCGGGTCGGCGCTGTCGGCCCGGAGCAGCGGGAGATCCGCGCAGGCCGGGTTGACGGCCGTCAGCCGGTCGCGCAGCCGCTCCAGTTTGGCGATGCTGCGTCCGGCGAGTGCCCAGCGGCAGCCCTCGGGGGCGTGCCGGGCCAGGTACTCCGCGGTGAGCGTGCCGACGAATCCGGTCGCTCCGTACAGGACGAGGTCGTGGTCCCGTCCTGGGGTGTCCTGCCGTGGCATCTGCGTCCTCTCTGGGCCGGGGGCCGGACCTTAGGGAGTTGTCGACCGTACGTCAACGAACGGGTGGGGCGGCGGGGTTGCCGCCCCCGGGGCGCGGCCTGGTGCGTCCCGTCTTGACGCGGAGGGGGAGCGGGTCCAGATTCGTGCGGGGAGAGGGGACGTCCGATGTCCGGTTTGGCCGGGTAAGTGCGACGGGTGGGCCGGGCCGCTGCTGGAGGAAGGCGGTTCCCGCGATGATGCACCCCGCGCAGATCCCCGACCGGCCGCCGCGCCGCCCCTGGTACCGCGAGGTCGCCCCGCACCAGTGGAAGGCGCTGTCCGCCGCCTGGCTCGGCTATCTCCTGGACGGCTTCGACTTCGTGCTGATCACGCTCGTGCTGACCGAGATCGCCGACGACTTCCGCCTGGACACCGCGACCGCCGCCTCCCTCGTCTCCGCCGCCTTCGTCACCCGCTGGCTGGGCGGAGCGCTCCTGGGGTCGCTCGGCGACCGCCACGGCCGGCGGACGGCCATGATCGCCAGCATCCTCCTCTACTCGCTCGCCACCTTCGCCTGCGGGTTCGCCTGGGACTACACCAGCCTGTTCGTCGCCCGCCTGGTGCTCGGGGTGGGCATGGCGGGGGAGTACAGCACCAGCGTGACCTACGTCCTGGAGAGCTGGCCGACCCGACTGCGCAACCGGGCCTCCGGATTCCTGATCTCCGGCTATGCGGGCGGTACGGTCCTCGCGGCCCAGCTCTATGCCTGGGTGGCGCCCACGTGGGGCTGGCGCTGGATGTTCTGGATCGGGGTGCTGCCGGTCCTCGTCGCCCTGTGGATGCGCCGCTCGCTGCCGGAGGCGGGGGACTGGCACACCGAGATCGGCGCCGCCGGGGCAGGACCCGGGGCGCGGCGCCCGGAACGCACCAATCCGTTCCGGCCGTTGTGCACCGGCGGTCTGCGGCGCCGGGCCAACGTCGTGCTGGCGACGGTCGCCTCGGCCGCGCTGTTCTGCGCCTTCATCCCGCTCGGCGCGGGGTTCGTACCCTGGTCGGCCACGGTCGCCGCGCTGTGCCTGGTGGCCTTCGCCGCACAACTGGGCGGGCGTCGCGGCTGGTTGCTGTACGTCTCCCTGATGGCGACGGTGTTCTGCGCCTTCCTCTACAGCTGGCCGGTGCAGGCGCTGCTGCCCACCTACCTCAAGTCCGATCTGGGATACACGCCCGCGCAGGTCGGCGACGTGATGCTCTTCGCGGGGTTCGGCACCATGGCCGGCTGCTGGCTGGCCGGGTTCACCGGCGACCTGCTCGGGACCCGGCGCGCCTACGCGTACACCCTGCTGGCCTCGCTCGCGTTCGTCTTCCCGGTGTTCGCGGTGCGCGGGAGTCTGGTGGGGCTGGGGGTGCTGATCTTCATGCTGCTGGCGTTGGGGCAGGGCATCTCCGGGATCCTGCCCAAGTACATCGCGGGGCACTTCCCGACCGGGGCCCGCGCCGCGTCGCTGGGCTTCGTCTACAACGTGGGGGCGCTGGGCGGCGCGGTGGCGCCGGTCCTCGGGGCGCAGCTCGCCCGGGGGATGTCCCTGGGGAGGGCGCTGGCGGTCCTCACCTTCGGGCTGACGCTCCTGGTCGTCGTCCTGGTGGGCGGCGATGTCCCGCGGCGGCTGGCGCGGCTGGTGGACCATCAGGTGCCCGGCGACCTGCTCGCGTCGGGTCCGGAGCACGGTGTGGGCGCGGGCGGGGCCGGCGGGCCGGATGCCGCCCGTGGAGAGGCGGCGCCCGGTGCGGTGTGACGAGGGGCGGGGGAACGCGGCGTCCGACGGTGGCAGCTGCCGCCGTACGCGGCCGCGGCCGGGGTCACTCCGTACTGTCGGTGCGCCGCCCCAGCGCCACGCCACGGACGCCCTCCAGTTCCGTCAGCGCCGCCACCAGGGGATGCGCGGAACCGTTGCCCTCCAGACGGAGCAACACCTCGGCCGCCGGGTGGCCGACCTCCTGGCCGGTCTCCACCTGGACGTCGGTGACCCGGAACCCGCTTCCGGTGCACAGCTCCAATATTCGCCCCAGCAGTCCGTGTTGTGCCTGGTAGGCGAGGCGGAGTTCGACCCGGTCGAAGGCGGGTCCCGAGGCGATCCGTTCCGAGACCTTCGCGAAGCCGCGCACGATCAGGAAGTGCACCGCCGTGGCGCCGATCGCGAGCAGCGGCAGCCCGCCGCCGCAGGCCATCCCGATGGCGCAGGTCAGCCAGATGGTCGCGGCCGTCGTCAGCCCCCGGACCGCGTCCCGTCGCACGAAGATCAGCCCACCGCCGATGAAGCCGATGCCGGAGACGACCTGCGCGGCGACCCGGGACGGGTCCAGCGCCACACCGTCCGTGCCCAGCAGCGAGCCGAAGCCGTGGATCGACACTTCCATGAACAGGGCGCTGCCCACCCCGACGAGGGTGTGGGTGCGCAGCCCGGCGCTCTTCTGCCGGGCCTCCCGCTCCAACCCGATCAGCGAGGACAGCAGCAGGGCGATGGCCAGCTCGGCGAACTGCCGCAGCCCTTGGCCGGCGCGGACGTCGAATAATGCGGCGGCGAGGTGTGACATGACGGCATTGTCCCTCCGCCGGACCGGTGTCCGGCGCTCCGCGGGCCGTTGTCAGTGGTCGCGGTTAGCGTTGAGGGCGATGGGCGGCGCGGGCGGTGCGCGGCCCGCCGGAGGCACCGCGGGCGGTGCCGGACGGGGGAGCGGACGTGGAGGACGGCATGGCGAAGGCGGCAGGGCCGATGACGGCACCGGCGCGCAGGGTCGCGCTCCGCGGCTGTATAGCCCCCGAGCGGCTCATCGACCGGTTCGGCGGGAATTAGGCGCAGCAGCAGGCGCGCGAAGGTCCGTGACGGCGAGGGCAGTTGGGCATCGCCGACGCGGGCCTTTTGTCTTGACGGCCACTTGGCACAGGGGGGCTTGTGGAAAGTGGAACACGTTCTTAACATCACGAGTGTTACATCAGAAGTGTCACAGTGCGGAAGGCATGGGGCGCGATGACGCAGTCAGGGAACGGCCCGCTGAGCGGGGTGCGGGTGGTGGAGCTCGCGGGCATCGGCCCCGGCCCGTTCGCGGCCATGCTGCTCGCCGACCTCGGTGCCGACGTCGTCCGGGTCGACCGCCCCGGAGGCGCCGGACTGGGCATCGATCCGGCGTCCGACATCACCAACCGCAACAAGCGCTCGGTGCTGGTGGATCTGAAGCAGCCCACCGGGGTGGCGCAGGTCCTCGACCTGGCCGAGCGCGCCGACGTCCTGATCGAGGGATACCGCCCCGGCGTGGCCGAACGACTGGGCGTCGGGCCCGAGCCCTGCCTGGCGCGCAACCCCCGCCTGGTCTACGGCCGGATGACCGGCTGGGGGCAGGAAGGCCCGCTCTCCGGCACCGCCGGGCACGACATCGGCTACATCGCCATCACCGGCGCCCTCGGCATGATCGGCCCGCCCGACGGCCCGCCCGCCATCCCCGCCAATCTGCTCGGCGACTACGCCGGCGGCTCCCTGTACCTCGTCATCGGGGTCCTCGCGGCCCTCCAGCACGCCCGCACCGAGGGCGGAGCGGGCCAGGTCGTGGACGCCGCGATCGTCGACGGCACGGCCCATCTGACGGCGATGATCCACGGCATGCTGGCGGCCGGCGGCTGGCAGGACCGGCGGGGCGCCAACCTCCTCGACGGCGGCACACCGTTCTACGGCGCCTACGAGACCGCCGACGGCGGGTACATGGCCGTCGGCGCGCTGGAGCAGCGGTTCTACGCCGAGTTCATCCGGCTGCTCGGCATCGCGGACGAGGTCCCCGGCCGGGACGACCTCGCCGCCTGGGAGCAGCTCCGCACCGCCATCGCCGCCCGGTTCCGGACCCGTACCCGGGACGAGTGGACCGCCGTCTTCCAGGACTCCGACGCCTGCGTGGCACCCGTGCTCTCCCTGCGCGAGGCCCCGGCGCACCCGCACCTCGCCGCCCGCGGCACCTTCACCGAGCACGCCGGCCTCACCCAACCCGCCCCCGCACCCCGCTTCTCGGCCACCCCCGGGACGGTCCGCAGACCCCCCGCCCGGCCCGGAGCGGACACCGAAGAGGTCGCCCGCGACTGGCGCGTGCCCGGCCTCGCCGCCCCGGCCGACGGCCCGCGCCGCACCGAGCGGAAGGAGGCGGCCCACTGATGGAGCTCTCCGCCACCCTCCGGTACGCGATCGATCCGCGCCGCGCCGCCGAAGGGGCGGCCGCCCACCGCACCCCCGCGCTCGGCCGCCGCAGACCGTCGCCCGCGGCATGGACGCGACGAGGAAGCACTTCCACCACGGCCTCGCCGCCGCCCACGGCCGCATGGGCGTCCCCTCGGACGAAGGCCGAGGGGACGATCGCCGTGTGCCGGGAGGCCGGCGTGAGGACGTTCAACGCCCGGCCCATAGGCCCCGATCCCGCCGCACTCGGCGCGACCGTCACGAGCCGGCTCTGAGGGACCGGGCACGAGGAAGCACCCACCGGGGGACCCCGGACCCCGGCCCGAGCAGCCCCGCCGACCACCCAGGACCATCCCCGAAGGGACAGCAGCGTGAAGCGCCAGATCTTCACCGAGGACCACGACGCCTTCCGCGAGACGGTGCGCACCTTCCTCGCCAAGGAGGTGACGCCGCACTACGAGAAGTGGGAGAAGGACGGCATCGTCAGCCGGGACGCCTGGCGGGCGGCCGGCCGGCAGGGACTGCTGGGCCTGGCCGTGCCCGAGGAATACGGCGGCGGGGGCGCCACCGACTTCCGCTACAGCGCCGTCCTGGCCGAGGAGTTCACCCGCGCCGGCACCCCGGGCTTCGCCATCGGGCTGCACAACGACATCATCGGTCCCTATCTGACCTCGCTCGCCACCGAGGAGCAGAAGCGCCGCTGGCTGCCCGGCTTCTGCACGGGCGAGACCATCACCGCCATCGCGATGACCGAGCCCGGCGCCGGCTCCGACCTCCAGGGCATCCGCACCGCCGCCGAGGACCGCGGCGACCACTGGATCCTCAACGGCTCCAAGACCTTCATCTCCAACGGCATCCTCGCCGACCTCGTGATCGTCGTCGCCAAGACCACCCCCGAGGGCGGCGCGCACGGCCTGAGCCTGCTGGTCGTCGAGCGCGGGATGGCCGGCTTCGAGCGGGGCCGCAACCTCGACAAGATCGGCCAGAAGTCGCAGGACACCGCCGAACTGTTCTTCAACGACGTGCGGGTGCCCAAGGAGAACCTCCTCGGCGAGCTCAACGGCGCCTTCGTGCACCTGATGACCAATCTCGCCCAGGAGCGGATGGCGATAGCGATCGCCGGGATCGCCGCCGCCGAGCACCTGCTGGAGATCACCACCGGCTATGTCAAGGAGCGCGAGGCGTTCGGCCGGCCGCTCGCCAAGCTCCAGCACATCCGGTTCGAGATAGCCGAGATGGCCACCGAGTGCGCGGTCACCCGAGCCTTCCTCGACCGCTGCATCGCCGACCACTCCGACGGCACCCTCGACGCCGTGCACGCCTCCATGGCCAAGTGGTGGGCCACCGAGCTGCAGAAGCGGGTGGCCGACCGCTGCCTCCAACTCCACGGCGGATACGGCTACATGACCGAATACCCCGTCGCCCGCGCCTTCACCGACGGCCGCATCCAGACCATCTACGGAGGGACGACCGAGATCATGAAGGAGATCATCGGCCGCTCCCTGCTCGGCTAACCCTCCCCGACCGTGCCCTCCCGGGGCATGACATCAGCGGCTGACCCCGCGGGCCCCCGACCCCGGGCCGCGAAGAAAGGCTTTTCAGTGAGCACCGAAGCGTATGTGTACGACGCGGTCCGCACCCCCCGCGGCCGCGGCAAGGCCAACGGCGCGCTGCACGGCACCAAGCCGATCGACCTGGTCGTCGGCCTGATCCACGAGGTGCGGCGGCGCTTCCCCGACCTGGACCCGGCCGCGATCGACGACATCGTGCTGGGCGTCGTCGGACCGGTCGGCGACCAGGGCTCCGACATCGCCCGGATCGCCGCGATCGCCGCCGGTCTGCCCGACACCGTCGCCGGCGTACAGGAGAACCGCTTCTGTGCCTCCGGACTCGAAGCCGTCAACATGGCGGCGGCCAAGGTCCGTTCGGGCTGGGAGGACCTCGTCCTGGCCGGCGGCGTCGAGTCGATGTCGCGGGTCCCGATGGCCTCCGACGGCGGTGCCTGGTTCGCCGACCCGATGACCAACTTCGACACCGGCTTCGTCCCGCAGGGCATCAGCGCCGACCTCATCGCCACCATCGAGGGCTATCGCCGTCGCGATGTCGACGAGTACGCCGCGCTCTCCCAGGAGCGGGCCGCCGCGGCCTGGAAGGACGGCCGCTTCGAGCGCTCCGTCGTCCCCGTCCGGGACCGCAACGGCCTGGTCGTCCTCGATCACGACGAACACCTGCGCCCCGGCACCACCGCCGACTCGCTGGCCGGCCTGAAGCCGTCCTTCGCCGCCATCGGCGAGGCCGGCGGTTTCGACGCGGTCGCCCTCCAGAAGTACCACTGGGTCGAGAAGATCGACCACGTCCACCACGCCGGCAACTCCTCCGGCATCGTGGACGGCGCCGCACTGGTCGCCATCGGCTCCAAGGAGGTCGGCGAGCGCTACGGCCTGACCCCGCGGGCCCGCATCGTCTCCGCCGCGGTCTCCGGCTCCGAGCCGACGATCATGCTCACCGGGCCCGCGCCCGCCAGCCGCAAGGCCCTGGCCAAGGCCGGTCTGACCGTCGACGACATCGACCTGGTCGAGATCAACGAGGCGTTCGCCGCGGTCGTCCTGCGCTTCGTCAAGGACATGGGCCTCAGCCTGGACAAGGTCAACGTCAACGGCGGCGCCATCGCCCTGGGCCACCCCCTCGGCGCCACCGGCGCGATGATCCTCGGCACCCTCGTCGACGAGCTGGAGCGGCAGGACAAGCGCTACGGCCTCGCCACCCTCTGCGTCGGCGGCGGCATGGGCGTCGCCACCGTCGTCGAGCGTCTCTGACCCCCTCGTCCCGCCCACCACGGAGTACCAACCATGAGTGAATCCACCACCATTCGCTGGGAGCAGGACGAGACCGGTGTCGTCACCCTGGTCCTGGACGACCCCGACCAGTCCGCCAACACCATGAACAGCGCCTTCAAGACCTCCCTCACCGCGGTCGCCGACCGCCTGGAGGCCGAGAAGGACGGGATCCGCGGCATCATCTTCACCTCCGCCAAGAAGACCTTCTTCGCCGGCGGCGACCTGCGCGACCTGATCGCCGTCACCCCCGACCAGGCGCAGCAGGCGTTCGAGGCGGGCAACGGCATCAAGCGCGACCTGCGGCGGATCGAGACGCTCGGCAAGCCCGTCGTCGCCGCCATCAACGGCGCCGCGCTGGGCGGCGGTTACGAGATCGCCCTGGCCTGCCACCACCGTGTCGCCCTGGACACCCCCGGCACCAAGATCGGCCTGCCCGAGGTCACCCTCGGCCTGCTGCCCGCCGGCGGCGGCGTCACCCGCACGGTCCGGCTGCTGGGCATTACCGACGCGCTGCTGAAGGTGCTCCTGCAGGGCACCCAGTACAACGCCACCCGCGCCAAGGACAACGGGCTGATCCACGAGGTCGCCGCGACCCCCGAGGAACTGCTCGTCAAGGCACGGGAGTTCATCGACGCCCACCCCGAGTCCCAGCAGCCGTGGGACGTCAAGGGCTACAAGATCCCCGGTGGCACTCCGGCCCATCCGAAGTTCGCCGCCAACCTCCCGGCGTTCCCCGCCAACCTCAAGAAGCAGCTCAACGGCGCGCCCTACCCGGCCCCGCGCAACATCCTCGCCGCGGCCGTCGAGGGCTCCCAGGTCGACTTCGAGACCGCGCAGACCATCGAGGCGCGCTACTTCGTCGAGCTGGTCACCGGCCAGGTCTCCAAGAACATGATCCAGGCGTTCTTCTTCGACCTCCAGGCCGTCAACTCCGGTGCCAACCGCCCCAAGGGCATCGAGCCGCGCACGGTCCGGAAGGTCGGCGTCCTCGGCGCCGGCATGATGGGCGCGGGCATCGCCTACGCCTGTGCCAGGGCGGGCATCGAGGTCGTCCTCAAGGACATCACCCTGGAGGCGGCCGAGCGGGGCAGGGAGTACTCCGAGGGGCTGCTCGCCAAGGCGCTGGCCAAGGGGCGGACCACCGAGGCGCAGCGCGACGAGCTGCTGGCCCGGATCACCCCCACCGCCGAGCCCGCCGACCTCGCCGGCTGCGACGCGGTCATCGAGGCGGTCTTCGAGGACGTCGCCCTCAAGCACAAGGTGTTCAAGGAGATCCAGCACATCGTCGGCCCCGACGCGCTGCTGTGCTCCAACACCTCCACCCTGCCCATCACGCTGCTGGCCGAAGGCGTCGAGCGGGACGCCGACTTCATCGGCCTGCACTTCTTCTCGCCGGTCGACAAGATGCCGCTGGTGGAGATCATCAAGGGCGAGCGGACCGGTGACGAGGCGCTGGCCCGCGCCTTCGACCTGGTGCGCCAGATCAAGAAGACCCCGATCGTCGTCAACGACTCGCGCGGCTTCTTCACCTCCCGCGTCATCGGCCACTTCATCAACGAGGGCGTGGCGATGATCGGCGAGGGCCTCGACCCGGCCTCGGTAGAACAGGCCGCGGCCCAGGCCGGCTACCCGGCCAAGGTGCTGTCCCTGATGGACGAGCTCACCCTCACCCTCCCGCGCAAGATCCGCAACGAGACCAGGCGCGCCGTGGAGGAGGCCGGCGGCACCTGGCAGCCGCACCCGGCCGACGCCGTCATCGACCGCATGGTGGACGAGTTCGGGCGCCCCGGTCGCAGTGGCGGCGCGGGCTTCTACGCGTACGGCGACGACGGCAAGCGGGTCGGCCTGTGGCCGGGGCTGCGCGAGCACTTCCAGCGGGAGGGCGCCACCATCCCGTTCCGGGACATGCAGGAGCGGATGCTGTTCTCCGAGGCGCTGGACACCGTCCGCTGCCTGGAGGAGGGCGTGTTGACGTCCGTCGCCGACGCCAACATCGGCTCCATCTTGGGCATCGGCTTCCCGGGCTGGACCGGCGGTGTGCTCCAGTACATCAACGGTTACCAGGGTGGGCCAGGGCAGGAGAAGGGCGACGGGGCCGGGCGGGAGGAGCTCGTGGGCCTGCCCGGGTTCGTGGCCCGTGCCCGGGAGCTCCAGGCGGCCTACGGCGACCGGTTCGCGCCCTCCGCGCTGCTGGTCGAAAAGGCCGAGCGGGGTGAGAAGTTCAGCGACTGAGCCGTGCGCGGGGGCGGGCCGCCGCGGCCCGTCCCCGTCACCCCGGGTCCGGGTCCGCGCCGCCGCGCTCGTCCGCGCCGCCGTGTTCCGCCGGGCCCTCGGGTGTGCCCTTGCCGAGCCACTCCCGCAGTTCTTCCTTCATCGATCGTTGGAAGGCGGTGACCAGTGCCTGCACCACCATCGGCTGCATATGGGCCGACAGCGACTTCATCCGCGCCATCTCCTCCGCGTCCGGCCCGCCGTCCCGGTACGGCTCCCATACCTCGTCCTTGAACAGCCGGCCGAGCTCCCGGGCCGCCGAGCGGGTGTGCTCGATGACGACGGTGCGCGCCGCCAGGATCGTCTCCAGCGCGATCGGCACGTCGAGCAGCCGCGTCCCCAGGTGCAGCAGCCCCGGATCGACCCGGAAGACCTCCGGATCCTCGGTGCGCACCAGGACGTTCATCGCGGCCAGTCGGTCGAGGTCCTCCTCGGTGAGCTGCCGGCCGACCCGTCGCTCCAGCTGGTCCCGGGTGGCGTCCTCCGCCTGGTCCGGGATCCAGCTCGCCACCAGGGCGCGGTGGATGGCCAGGTCCTGGGCGCTGAGATCGGGCGGCAGCTGCGCCAGGTAGCGTTCGATGGCGGACAGGGTCAGGCCCTGGTGCTGGAGTTCCTCGATGAGCGCGAGCCGCGAGAGGTGGTCCGGGCCGTAGCGGCCGACCCGCCGCGGGCCGATCTCGGGCGGCGGCAGCAGGCCGCGGGTGCTGTAGAAGCGGATCGTGCGGACCGTGACGCCGGCGCGGGCGGCGAGCTCGTCGACGGTCAGGCCGGGGGCGGACTCCATCATGTTCAACAGTATTGCTGTCTCACCAGTCCTGTGAAACCTTCTTCACCGCTCAGCGCGCAGCCGGGCCCCCTTCGGGCAGGGCCTGGGTCCTCCGTACGGTCCGCAGATCAGGCCCACACCCTCGGGAGGCCGCCATGACCACGCTCCTGCGTATGCCCGGTGAGCCGGGCGAACTCACGCTGCCCGCCCTGTTGTTGCGCAACGCCGAGGACCACGGCGCACGACCGGCCCTGTCCTGGCGCGGCCCGGACGGCGGTTGGCGGACGCTCAGTTGGGCGGCGGCCCGCCGCCGGATCGGTGAACTGGCCGCCGGGTTCCGGGCGCTCGGCGTCCGCCGCGGGGAGATCGTCCTGCTCATGATGGGCAATCGCCCCGAGCACTGGCTCGGCGACCTCGCCCTGGTGCATCTGGGCGCGGTGCCCGTCACGGTCTACGGCACCGCCGCACCGGGCCAGATCGCGCATATCGCCCGGCACAGCCGGGCCCGCCTGGCCGTGGTGGAGGGCCCCCGGGAGCGGGCGCGCTGGGAGCCGCTGCTCGACGATGCGGCGGCGCGGCTGGAGCGGCTGGTGGTCGTCGAACCGGCGGACGGGCCGCCGGCCGCCGGTCGTGGGGCGGCGGGCCGGTACGAGAGCTTCGCCGCGGTGGCGGCCCGTGGCGCCGAGGCGTACGACCCAGGGGAGTTCGAGGCCACCTGGCGGCAGGGCGACGCCGGCGACACCCTCACCGTGGTCTATACCTCCGGCACGACCGGCGACCCCAAGGGGGTGGTGGTCAGCCACCGCCATGTGCTGCTCAACGCGGCGGCGCTGGACGGCGTCGTCGAGCTGCCGGACCACGCCGCGCACCTGTGCTACCTGCCCTTCGCGCACATCGCCGAGCGGATGCTGGGCCTCTACCTGCCGGTCTTCCGGGCCGCGCACGTCTACCTGTGCGCGGATCCGGCGGCGGTCGCGCCGACCGCCCGTGAGCTGCGGCCGGCACAGTTCTTCGGGGTGCCGCGGGTGTGGGAGAAGCTGGCGGCGACCGTCCGGGCCGCGCTGGCGGAGCTTCCCGCCGAGCGCCGGCGGGCCGTGGCGGCGGCGGCTGAGACCGCCCGCGCCCATGTCGCCCACCGGGAGCGCGGGCAGCGGCCGCCCGCCGCGCTGGCCGCGGCGTACGCCACCGCGAAGGCGCAGGTGCTGGACCCGCTGCTGGCGGCGGCCGGTTTCGACCGGCTGGTGTGGACGGCGAGTGCCTCCGCGCCGATGCCGCCGGAGGTGGTGCGGTTCTGGGCCGGATTCGGCATCGTGATCATGGACGCGTGGGGGCTGACCGAGACGGTGGGGGTGGTCACGACCAACGGCCCCGACGGCTTCCGGCTGGGTTCGGTGGGCCGGCCGCTGGCCGGGCTGGAGGTGCGTACGGCCGCGGACGGCGAGATCGAGGTGCGCGGCCGGACGGTGTGCGCCGGGTACCTCCGGGCCGACGGGACGGTGGAGCCGGCCACCGGCGCGGACGGCTGGTTCCGCACCGGCGACATCGGCCGGATCGACGCGGACGGCTTCCTCTGGCTGACCGACCGCAAGAAGGAAATGATCGTGACGTCGACCGGCAAGAACGTCTCGCCGGCGCTGGTCGAGAACGCCCTCAAGGAGCATCCGCTCGTCGGGCAGGCCCTGGTGCACGGCGACGGCCGGTCGTACCTGGTGGCGCTGCTGGTGCTGGATCCGGAGCTGGCTCCGGCCTGGGCGGCCCGGCACGGCATCGCGGGGAGCCTTGCGGAACTGGCCCGGCATCCGGCCGTCCGTGCGGAGGTCGAACGGGGCGTGACGGTGGCCAACGCGCGGCTGAATCGCACGGAACAGGTCAAGCGATTTATCTTGCTGGGCGAGGAATGGGGTCCGGAATCTGGCGAACTAACGCCGTCGATGAAACTCCGGCGCGGTGTTATTCGCCACAAATACGGACGAATCCTAGAGCGAATGTACGCCATGTGATCTCGCACACAGACGGAGCGCCGCAACTCGTGGAAGGTGTGCGACTGGCCGTTCGCGCGATCCGCGGTGCCGGTCATGTTCAGGCGCTCCGAAAGTGAGATACCAGTAGTGAGCACAGAAACCGTCGTGGATGAAGCCCAGCGGCCATCGGACGGAGGGAGCGAAATCCGGCAGGATGCGGGGGACGCCGGATACAGCAAGGGCCTCAAGGGCCGGCACATCAACATGATCGCCATCGGCGGCGCGATCGGCACCGGCCTCTTCCTGGGCGCTGGTGGTCGACTGCACTCCGCCGGTCCGGCTCTGGCCGTCGCCTACGCGGTCTGCGGTCTGTTCGCCTTCTTCGTCGTCCGAGCGCTCGGCGAACTGGTCGTGCACCGCCCCTCGTCCGGCTCGTTCGTCTCCTACGCGCGGGAGTTCCTGGGGGAGAAGGGCGCCTACGTCGCCGGCTGGATGTACGTCGTCAACTGGTCCACGACCGGTATCGCCGACATCACCGCGATCGCCCTGTACACCCACTACTGGAGCATGTTCACCAGCATCCCGCAGTGGGTGATGGCGATGATCGCGCTGGCCGTGGTGCTCTCGATCAACCTGATCTCGGTGAAGATCTTCGGTGAGATGGAGTTCTGGTTCGCGATCATCAAGGTCGCGGCGCTGGTCGTCTTCATGTTCATCGGGATCTTCCTGCTGGCCACTCAGCACCCCGTCGACGGGCACACTCCGGGCCTGAACCTGATCACCGACCACGGCGGTATCTTCCCGACCGGTCTGCTCCCCGTGGTGATCGTGCTCCAGGGCGTCGTGTTCGCCTACTCCGCCGTCGAACTGGTCGGCGTCACCGCCGGTGAGACCAGCGAGCCGCACAAGGTCGTGCCCAAGGCCGTGAACTCGATCATGTGGCGGGTCGGCATCTTCTACGTCGGTTCGGTGATCCTGCTGGCCATGCTGCTGCCGTGGAACATGTTCAGCGCCAACGAGAGCCCCTTCGTCACCGTGCTGTCCCACGTCGGCATCCCGCACGCCGGTGACGTGATGAACCTCGTCGTGCTCACCGCGGCGATGTCCAGCCTGAACTCCGGGCTGTACTCCACCGGCCGCATCCTGCGCTCGATGTCCATGGCGGGCTCCGCGCCGAAGTTCGCCGGGCGGATGAACCGCAACCAGGTGCCGTACGGCGGCATCATGCTCACCTCCGCGGTGTGTGTGCTCGGTGTCGGGCTCAACTACTGGCTGCCGGGCAAGGCGTTCGAGATCGTGATCAACATTGCGGCGCTGGGCATCATCAGCACCTGGTGCACGATCATGGTCTGTCACATGGTGTTCGTCCGCCGCGCCAAGGAGGGCCTGGTCGAGCGCCCGCGCTTCCGCCTGCCGGGCACGCCGGTCACCGACATCGCCACCATCGTCTTCCTGCTCGGCGTCATCGTGCTGATGTGGTTCGACGACGGCGTCGGCCGGCAGACCGTGCTGCTGATCCCGGTGCTCGCCGCGGCGCTGGTCGGCGGTTGGTTCGCGGTCCGCGGTCGGGTCCGCCGGATCGCCGAGGAGCGCGAACTCGCCGAGTAGCCCAGGCGAGGACGCACGCCCGCACGACGGAGGGCGGCCGCGGAGGACCGGAGGGTCGCCGTGGCCGCCCTCGTGCGTCCGGGCCCGTTGTCAGTGGTCGCCCGTACCGTGGGGTCATGGCTGAGAAAACGGGGATCGACGCCGCCATCACGTACCTCAAGGGTGATGCCACCGCGCCTCAGGGCAAGGGCGTCAAAATGATCGTGCACGTCTGCAACGACCTCGGGGGCTGGGGCAAGGGCTTCGTGCTCGCCCTCTCCCGTCGCTGGCCGGAGCCGGAGCGGGCCTACCGCCGCTGGCACCGCGAGCGGGCGCGCAACGACTTCGGGCTGGGCGCCGTCCAGTTCGTGTCGGTCGATGAGCATCTGTGGGTGGCCAATGTCGTCGGGCAACGGGGCACGAGGACCGGCAGCAAGGGCGTGCCGGTGCGGTACGAGGCGATAGCGGCCGGGCTCGGCCGGGTCGCGGACGAGGCGCTGGAGCTGGGTGCCTCGGTCCATATGCCGCGGATCGGCTGCGGGTTGGCGGGCGGGAAGTGGTCCCGGGTGGAGCCGCTGATAACCCAGCGGCTGATCGGCCGCGGGGTCGCCGTGACGGTCTACGACCACTGACGGTCCCGGGAGGGAGCCGGCAGGTGGGCCGGCGGATCGGCTGCCGAGGCCGATCCGCCGCCCTGCCGGGTCGGTCGCCTACCGGGTCGGGTCGGCCACCTGCCGGGTCGGTCAGCCGCCGACGACCGGGTAGTGGTCGGAGAGGTTGGTGTAGGTGTAGTCCTTGCCCCAGCTGGAGACGGTCCAGGGCGCCGACTGCTCCTTGATCACGGTGTTCCGCCAACCGGCCGGCCGGGCATGGCCGTTGCGGAACAGCACATAGTCCAGGTCCTCGCGGGGGTCGTTCGGGTAGCGGTACGCGGCGATCGAGTTCTCCTGGGTGTCGAAGGAGTACGGGTGGCCCGTGCGACTGTCCGCGGGGGCCAGGTCGGCGTTGGCCAGCAGCGCGTCGTACTCCGAGCCGTGGGAGTCGATGTTCATGTCACCGGCGACCATGATCTCCTCGTCCGCCGGGATGTTCTTGGCATCGAGGAAGGCGTCCATCTCCTTGAGCTGCTTGGCGCGGTCGGCCGCCGCCTCCCCCGCCTTGCAGCCCGAGTCGGTGGACTGGGTGTGGGTGCCGACGACATGCACCTTGGTGCCGTTGACGTCCAACACCGCATAGACGAAGCCCTTGTTGGAGAAGGAGTCCGAACCGCAGGCGTCCTTGTAGACGTACTGCTCCTTGCGCAGCACCGGCCACTTGCTCAGCAGCGTCACCCCGCCGTCCTCGGGCGTGACGGCGGAGTAGGCGCCACCGGTGGCGTCCCAGCCGCTCCGGCTGCGGCCGACCACCGGCGTCTGGTGCGGGTACTCCGCGGCGGCCTGCGACTTCAGTGCGTCGGAGGAGGAGTTGTCGAAGGCTTCCTGGAGTACGACGACGTCGTTGCCGTGGAAGAAGTCCGCGGCGGCGATGGCCTGTGCGCGGTGGTCCTGGCCCCAGTTGGGATAGAGGTTCTTGCTCATCAGGAAGGTGTTGTAGGTCAGCACCTTGAGCCGGGGCGCGCTCGCGGCGGACGGGGATCCGGCGGTGCCGGCCGCGGCCGACGGGGTCACGGCCGACGCGGTGGGGGACGCGACGGCCAGGGTGGCGGCGAGGGCCACGGCGATCGCGGCGACCCGGGACGTGCGCAGCGCGGAGTGCGGCACTGAAACTCCCGATAGAGGGGGGACTTGGGGTGGGGGACTCGAAGTGAGCCACGTGCAGTGGGGCGCGTGGAGTGGAGTACGTGCAGGGGGGGTGATGCACCGGCGACGCACATCAAACCAGCTGGAGTTACTTCTAGGTAACCTCTCGGTGGGCGGAAGATTTACAGACCGCGGCTCTTGCCGATGCTCGCGTGCTGGATGCCGCCGACCCCGCCGTGGACGGTCCCGGCGGCTCATGGGCTGCCGCCTGGACAGGCCGTCGTTACAAAGTGATTCGGTTAGTGTCTTTGTCACCGACGGCTGCGTCAGACGGTCGCCGACAGGGTGACGGCCATGGACGCGGTGACGGTTCCGGTGACGGTGGTGGGCCTCGGCTGCGAGAAGGGGAACCGATGGGGGACGAACGGAAGCTGCCGGACCGGGCGTTGGAGCGGGCCCCGGGGGACGGCGGCGCGCTGACGGAGAAGATCCTGGACGCGGCGCGGGAGCAGTTTTTGACCTTCGGGCTGCGGCGGTCCACGGTCGATGACGTCGCCAAACGGGCCGGGGTCTCCCGGGTCACGGTGTACCGGCGGGTGGGCAACAAGGACGAGCTGGTGCAGCGGGTGCTGCTGCGGGAGTACCGGCAGTTCGTCGCCGAGGTGGACGCGGCGGTGGCCGGACTGCCCACGATGGAGGAGCGGATGGTGGAGGGGTTCGCCGCCGTCCTGCGGCTGATCCGGGGGCATCCGCTGATCGGCGGCCTGATGCGGTTGGAGCCGGAGACGATGCTGCCGTATCTGACGGTGGAGAGCGGGCCCTCCTTCCTCGCGATGCGGGGGTACCTGGCGGGGCACTTGCGGCGGGCGCGGCGGGTGACGGAGGAGGAGGGGGACGAAGGGGACGAGCAGGAGAGCGGGGATCCGGTGGCGGTGGCCGAGCTGATGGTGCGGATCACCGTGTCCTTCCTGCTCAATCCGGTGAGTTGCTTCGAGCTGGACGACGACGAGAAGGCGCGGGGGTTCGCACGGCGCTATCTCACGCCCCTGCTGGATCGGTGAAGGACGGCAGACGGGCAAGGGGTGGGGAAGCGTGCGACGGGGCGTCGGGCCGGGGCTGCCCGATGGCCCCCGTCCCCTTTCCCGGCCCGTCGACCTAGCGCCGGCTGTGCAGCCACCGGCCCGCCTCGATCGCGTGTGCCGCCCGGCGCCCCGGGGTCGTGAACGACGTCAGGTCCACCGGGGGACGGAAGCGGCGAGCAGCGCGCGTTGGTGGACGGCGAGCGGGCCGGAGGGGACGCGGCGGCGCCCCAGGACGCGGCGGGCGTTGCGGGCGGCCCAGTCCAGGTGGACGAGGGTGAGCAGCACCTCGGCGCGGGCGACGTGCGGCGGCTTGCCGGTCTCGGCGGAGATCGACTCGGCCAGTTCGGGCAGCCGGCGGGCCAACGACCGCTTCCAGGCGAGCAGGCGGGCGCGGCGGCCCGTCCACCCGCAGGCCGCCCAGGCGCGGGCCGCCTCCCGGGCTCGGCCGACGGCGGCCCGGGCCTCCTCGGGGCCGTCCACGGGATGCTCGCCGACCGGCTCGCCGGTGAGTGGGGAACGGGGAACGGGGAACGGGAGATCAGTACGGTCATCCGGTGTCCTCGCGGGGCAGCGGGCGGAGCGGACGGTGCTGGGCCCAGGCCGGCCCGAGGTCGTCGAGGGTGTAGCCGAAGGGGTAGGAGCGGGGCCGGGACAGTCCGGGCCGGGAGTCGGGCCGGGCGGGCAGCAGCCGGACCACGGTGGCGCGGGCGCGGAGCGCGCGGTGGGCCAGGGTCCGTAACCACGGCGGCTGCACGGGGAATCCGAGGGCGCGCAGCAGGGGTTCGTCCAGCAGGGCGAGGGAGAAGCGGGCGACGGCGGGGCGGAGGACGGCCGGGTACCAGGAGGCCATGACCCGGAAGGTGGCGTTGGCGACCCGGTGGTTGGCCGGGTGGTAGGCGAACATCGCGGCCTCGTAGTCGTCGAGGAGCTTCTCGTAGCCGGCCATGGTGCGGGGCGCGTCGGGGATGCCCATCAGCTCGGCGAGCTTGTGGCCGACCAGGGCGAGCGCGGCCTTCTCGTTGGCGCACAGGGGGCGCCAGCCGTAGCGGTCGATCCAGCGCTCGGGGCCGACGACGGTGGTGGCGAGGACGTAGCGGAAGTCGTCGTCGGGGATGCGGTATTTGCCGTGGATGCGGTTGAGGTGCCGGGCGGCGGCGCGCCCCCGGGCGGAGTCGAAGCCGTCGGCGGCCATCTCGTAGCCCAGGAGCACCGTGTCGTCGTAGCGCTTCTGTCCGTTGCGCTCGAACTCCTGGGTGCGGTCGAGGAGTTGGGAGATGCGGGGGACGCCGTAGTCGCGCAGGAAGGCGACCGAGACGCCCTGGGCGTAGTCCCAGGGGAATTCGTACTGGGTGAGCCAGCGGAAGATCTGCTCGAAGTCCCGCTCGGGGGCCATTCGGCGGATCTCCCGCAGCCGGGTGTAGCGGCCCATGTGCGTGCCTCCTGAGGGGGGTGCGCGGTGGTCTCCTAGTGACTGCCCAGGAGCCGGTAGCGGACCTCGGCCGCGTCGACGAGGACCTGGCCCGCGGTGACCGGTTTCAGGGTGAGCGAGGGCAGTCGGACGGCGAGGGGGAGGTTGGCGGGGACGACGTCCGCGCCGAGGCAGAGCCGGGGGGTGCTGACGTTCAGCCACGGGATCTCCAGGGCGCCCTGGAGGTAGGTGGCGTAGACGTCAACGTCGCGGATGTCGAGCCGGACACGGAGGAGGTGGTCGGTGCCGTCGGGGCCGGTGACCCGCAGGCGGTAGTCGTCGGCGACGATCCGGGCGGCGTGCACCCAGAGGACCTTGATCCGGCCGCCGCCCGCGGTGGGCAGGTAGGTCGCGCCGTGCACGAGGGCGTCGGTGGCGGCCAGGCGGGCGGCGCCGACGGTGGGGTAGTAGGGGCTGACGGGGTAGGTGGCGCGGCCCGGGCCGGGCTGTTCGTCGGCGACGACGGGCGGGGCCAGGGCGGTCGTGTCGTCGGGGGCGCCGATCTCGCCGGGGCGGGCGGTCCGGGGCGGGGGTGCCGTTCGGTCGCCGCCGGACGGGGGCGGGCCGGTGGGCGGGGGGTTGTCGGCGCCGCCGGTGTCCAGGCCGGTCAGGCAGGGCAGCGGGATCCGGCCCAGGGCGTCGCGCGGGTCGCCGTCGGCCGCGTGGGCCGGCGCGGGGGTGAGCAGTCCGGCGGCGAGGGTGAGCGGGAGCGTCAGGGCGAGGGCGCAGGCACCGGGCCGTGGGGGCCGTGCGCCGTGGCCCTCAGGCGCTTTTGGGCGCGCGGTCACCGCCTCGGCGCCCGTCGCGGATGCCGTTCCGTCCGTACCTGCCGTACCGCGGCTGGTCCCCGCCGGCTCCGGTGCCGCCGGCTCCGGCAGCCACCCGAAGGCCATCGACGAGCCCAGCAGCCCCAGCCCGCAGCCGACCCCGAAGCCGCCCAGGTTGGTCGTGGCGAGCGAGACCAGGGAGGCGATGGCCGTCACCACCGAGACGAACATCCGCTGGGCGGGCGCGAAGACGAAGAACAGGCCACCGGCGATCAGCACCAGGCCGACGCCGACGGCGGACATCGCGCCGATGCCGACCTTGAGCATCAGTGGCAGCGGTGCCAGCGGCAGGGCGATCAGCTCCAGACCGCCGGCCAACGCCCACAGCCCGGCCCAGAACGGCCGGCGGCGGCGCCAGGACCGCAGCGGCCGGCGCACCCCGGGCAGGGGCAGGACCCGGTCGAGCCAACTGCCGGTCTCCTTGGCGAGTTCGGCGAGAAAGCCGAGGACGAAGGTGAGCACGGGGCCTCCCAGCGGCCTAGTAGCACTCTTTGCCGGAGTGGCTGAGCTCGATCTCGACCTTGTCGAGGGTGAGCGACCCGCCGTTGGAGGCCCAGGCGGTGCTCTTGACGTCGCGCGCCAGTGCGCTGGTCGCCTGGACGCCGAAGAGTCCGCGCGGCCCGTCGACCCCCGGTGCCCCGGTGAGCGTGGCGGCGTCCCGGCCCGCCTGGACGCCGGTCACCCGGCCCCCGCTGCTGGTGAGCGCGTCGGCGTCGATCACGATGTTCTCGCCCCGCACGGGCCGGTCGCCGCCGGAGCGGACGAGCAGCGACACCTCGCCGACCAGCGGCAGTCGCTGCTTCATCGACAGGCAGACGCCCTTGGCCGTACCGGTCCTGATGCCGGCCAGCAGCACCGCGTGGCCGGTGCCGTCCGAGCCGCCGAGCGACGACGGGAAGCCGGCGATCCCCTGGCCGGTGATCTCGTCGGCGGAGACCTTGAAGTTCTTGCCGGACACCGCGAAGGAGGCCGCCATCGCGCCTTGCGCCAGGGCGAGCACCAGCGCCCCGACGCAGGCCGTGCTCGGCACCAGCATCACGGCGGTGCGCTTCCAGTGCGTCCGTCCCTCGGGGCTCAACTCACGTGTGCTCGCGGCCATTTCGGGGACCTCCCGATGGAGTGAGTCAATGTTACAAGGACTATTGACTTGTTTCACGAGCCGCGTCAACACTGCTGACACGGATTCAGCGAGGAGGCGGGAATGGACACCGCGGCAGCATCCGGCACCCCCTTCGGTCATGCGGCGGGGCGCCTCCCCGCCCAGGTCCGGTCGCCCTGCCGGGGCGGCGTCGCATGGCGCCATTTCGGCGACACCCGAGCTTTTTTGACGTCCCCTCAGCTTCTGCTGCTCCAGGTCGCGCACCCCGTCGTCGGCGCCGGCGTGGCCGCTCACTCGAACTTCCGCGCCGAACCCTGGCAACGACTCCTGCGCACCGTCGGCTCGCTGGGCACGGTCGTCTACGGCGGGCAGGCCGCGGCCACCGCCGAGGCCCGGCGGCTGATCGAGGTCCACCGGGAGATGAAGGGCACCGACGCGCAGGGCCGCCGCTACCACGCGCTGCACCCCGAGGCGTACCACTGGGTGCACGCCACCCTCGTCCGCGGCCCGGTAGACGCGCTCCGGCTCTTCGGGCCGGGGCTGACGGCGGAGGAGACCGAGGAGTACTACCGCGAGATGCGGGACGTCGGCCGGGTCTGGGGCCTGAAGGACCATCACCTGCCACCCGACTGGGCGTCGTTCTGCGCCTACTACGACCGTGTGGTGGCCGAGCGGCTGGAGCTCAACGACTCGGTGCGGGACGTCCTGACGGAACTGGCCCGGCCGCAGAAGCCGCCGGTGTGGTGGGTCCCGGCGGTGCTCTGGCGGCCGTTCGCCGCGCTCGCCGCCCACTACGCCCTGCTGGTTACCATCGGCGTGTTGCCGCCCGTCCTCCGCGAGCGGTTCGGGCTCGCCTGGACCGACCGCCGACAGCGCCGGCTGCGTCGGTTCGCCCGGGTGGTGCGCTGCCTGATGGCGCCGGTGCCGCCGCCGCTGCGGATCGCCCCGGCGCTGTTCCTGGCCTACTGGAACACCCACCGGCCCGGCACCGACCCGCGGACCCGTCGGCCGCTGGGAGCCACCGTATGATCAGTAACCTTATGAACACGGTACGAACGGCATCAGAACGCATGGACCCGGAACCCCCGCCGCCCGGCGGCGTCCTCTGGTCGCTGGTCGGGGACGTCCGCTCGCTGCTGACCCTGCCCGCGGCGCTGACCATGCAGGTCGCCCACCCCGCGGTGGGCGCGGGCGTGGACGACCACTCGGTCTTCCGCGCCGACCCGTGGGGGCGCGGCGAGCGCTCGCTGGCCTCGCTCCAACTGTGGGTGTACGGCGGGGCGGAGGCGGTCGAGGAGGGCCGGCGGCTGCGCCGGCTGCACCGGTCCATCCAGGGCACCGACGCGTACGGCCGGAAGTACCACGCGCTCACCCCCGCGTACTACGCCTGGGTGCACGCCACCGGCTACCCCGTCTTCCGGCACGCCCAGCGCTACCTCGGCCGCCCCTTCACCGCGGCGCAGGAACGGCAGCTCTACGCGGAGTGGCTCCAGGTCGGCCGGATCCTGGGCATCCGCGACCGGGACATGCCGCAGACCATCGAGGAGTTCTGGCCGTACTACCGCGAGGTCCTCGACACCCAGATCGAGGAGACCGTGGTGGTGCGGGAGTTGATCGCCACCGACCGGCCGCTGCCGGCGCCCGACCGCGGTCCCTGGTGGCTGCGGCTGCTGCTCCGGCTGGTCTGGCCGGTGATCATGCCGGGATTCGCCCGCTTCCGCCGGTTCGTCACCATCGGCCTGATGCCGCCGGACGCCCGGCGCGCCATCGGGCTCCCGTGGACCGCCGCCCAGGAGCGCAGGCTGCGCCGCCTGGGGCTGGCGGTGCGGCTGATGATGCCGGTGCTGCCGGAACGGCTGCGGTTCATGCCGATCGCCCGCCGGGCCCGCCGGAAGCACCGGACGGCCGGCGGCTGAGCCGCGGACGGGCGGAGCCGGGCATGCCCCGACCCCGCCCGTCCGCGCCCGGTCAGTGACCGTCGTGCACGTTGTGGGTGGCCGCGATCTGCTTCCAGGACTTGGGCTGGGCGACCAGACCCTGCGCGGCGAACGCCCGCGCGCCCGCGCCGGCCGCCGGCTTGGTCGGCTGGTACAGCCAGGTGTCGAAGAAGTCGGCCAGCGGCTTCCCGGACTTCTGCTCGGCGAACTTCACGAAGTCCCCGACCGCGGCGTTGCCGTACCGGTGCTCCGTCGGCCAGGACTTGAGGATGTCGAAGAACACCTTGTCGCCGAGCTTGTTGCGCAGCGCCTGGAGGGCCAGCGCGCCCCGGTCGTAGACCGCCGAGTCGAACTGCTTGTCCGCGCCCGGGTCGCCCGGCTTCACCGTCCAGAACGCGTCGTCGGCCGGGTGCTGGGCGTAGACGTAGTCCGCCAGCTGCTGCGCGGTGCCCTCGCCCTCCTTCTCCGACCACAGCCACTGGCTGTACGAGGCGAAGCCCTCGTTGAGCCAGATGTCCTTCCAGTCCTTGAGCGACACGCTGTCGCCGTACCACTGGTGGGCCAGCTCGTGCACCACCACCGAGACGTTGGTGCCCTTGTCGAAGGCCTGCTTGCCGTAGAACGGCCGGGTCTGGGTCTCCAGCGCGTAGTGCGCCGGGACGTTGGGGACGTAGCCGCCGACCGAGTTGAACGGGTACGGGCCGAAGACGCCCTCCAGCCACTCGGTGACCTCGGTGGTGCGCTCGATGCTCGCCCGCGCCGATCCCAGGTTGGCGCCCAGGTCCGGACTGACCGCGTTGATCACCGGCAGGCCGTCGGCGGTGGTGTCGGTGGTGATGTCGAACTTCCCGATCGCCAGCGTCGTCAGATACGTCGCCTGCGGCTTGTCCGAGCGCCAGTTGTACCGCGTCCAGCCGAGCTTGGAGCTCTGCGAGGCGAGCACGCCGTTGCTCAGCGCCTGGGTGCCGTCCGGCACCGCGACGGAGATGTCGAACGTCGCCTTGTCGGTGGGGTGGTCGTTGCTGGGGAACCACCACACGGCGGAGTCCGGCTCCTGCGCCACCACCCCACCGTCCGGCGTCCGGGCCCAGGCGGTGAAGCCGTCGATCTTCAGCTCGGAGGGCTTGCCCGCGTAGCGCACCACCACGCTGATGTCCTTGCCCTTCTCCAGCGGCGTGGCCGGAGTGACCTCCAGCTCGTGCTTGCCGGAGGTGGCGAAGGTGGCCTTCTTGCCGTTGACCCGGATCTCGCTGACCTTCAGGCCGAAGTCCAGGTTGAAGCGCGAGAGATCCTGTGTGGTCCGGGCGAGCAGGGTCGCCGTGCCCTCCAACAGGTCCGTCTTCGGCTGGTACTTGAGCCGCAGGTCGTAGTGGGAGACGTGGTACCCGCCGTTGCCGCTGTCGGGGTAGTAGCTGTCGCCCACGCCGGGGGCACCGGGTGTGCCGTGTACATCGGCCTTGGAAACAGCCGACGCCGGGATCGCCAGCATCAGGCTGAGCGCCGCCGCACCCGGGACCAGGAGTCTGTGACGCACGAGTCCTCCAACTCGTAGGGGTGGTGGATCTCTTACGGAGCTTATGTGCGCATCGGCGACCGCGTCATGTCCATGGCCACATCTGACACATGACCGACATCTCATCGACATGCGCCCCTGACGGCCCCCTTCTGCACGGGAGTTGACCCGCGCTACGGTCCGCCCGTGACAATACGCTTGGGACCTCCCCACACCCCATGGAAAGCCCTGGTCGGCGCCGCCGTCCTCGCCCTCCTCGCGCTGCTCGCCGCCCCCGGCGCGGTGACCGCCGCCCCCGCCCCGCGGGAGAGCACACCCGTCTACTCCTACGCCAACGCCATCCGCGAGACGGTCTGGGTGAACACCGGCCTCGACGGCGACGGCGACGGCCGCCCCGACCGGGTCGCCGCCGACATCATCCGGCCCGCCGAACCCGCCCGGCAGGGCCGTCGGATCCCCGTGATCATGGATGCCAGCCCCTACTACTCCTGCTGCGGACGCGGCAACGAGAGCCAGAAGAAGACCTACGACGCCCAGGGCCGCCCGGTCCAGTTCCCGCTCTTCTACGACAACTACTTCGTGCCCCGCGGCTACGCGACCGTCCTCGTCGACCTGGCCGGGACCAACCGCTCCGACGGCTGCGTCGACGTCGGCGGCCGCTCGGACGTCCAGTCCGCCAGGGCCGTCGTCGACTGGTTGAACGGCCGGGCCCGCGGCTACACCGCCCGCAGCGGCGGCAAACCCGTGACCGCCGACTGGTCCAACGGCAACACCGGCATGATCGGCAAGAGTTGGGACGCCACCATCGCCAACGGCGTCGCGGCCACCGGCGTCCCGGGCCTGCAGACCATCGTCCCGATCGCCGGCATCTCCTCCTGGTACGACTACTACTTCGCCCAGGGCGCCGCGCTCTACGACGGCGGTCCCGACGGGCTCGCCGCCGCCGTCGAGAGCCCCGCCGCGCACAAGAACTGCGCCGCCGTCCAGCGCAAGCTCGTCGAGGGCGCCCCGCGCAACGGCGACTGGACCGACCTGTGGACCGAGCGGGACTACGTCCGCCACGCCGACAAGGTCCGCGCCAGCGTCTTCCTCGTCCACGGCATGCAGGACCTCAACGTCCGCACCAAGCACTTCGGCCAGTGGTGGGACGCGCTCGCCCGGCACGGCGTGCAGCGCAAGATCTGGCTCTCCCAGACCGGCCACGTCGATCCCTTCGACTACCGTCGCGCCGACTGGGTGCGCACCCTCCACCAGTGGTTCGACCACTACCTGATGGGTTACGACAACGGCATCGAGCGCGCCCCGATGGCCGACGTCGAGCGCGCCCCCGACACCTGGGCCACCGACGCCCGGTGGCCCGCGGCCGGCACCGCCGCGGTCCCCCTGTACCCCCGCACCGGCACCACCGCGGGCGTCGGCGTCCTGAACGACCGGCCCGCCCCGTCCGGCCAGACCGCGGTCTTCACCGACGACCCGGCGCTGGGCGAGGCCGACTGGGCCGCCGCCGTCGACCGCTCGACACCGGCCAAGGCCGGCTTCACCACCGGCCCGCTGACCGCACCGCTGCGGCTCTCCGGCGCCGGCACGGTCACCGTCACCGTCACCCCCAGCACCACCAGCGCCCACCTCTCCGCGGTCCTCGTCGACCTCGGCCCGGACACCATCCGGAACTACGGCGCCGACGGCGAGGGCATCGTCACCCGCACCAACAGCACCTGCTGGGGTGCCGGCACCACCGGCGACACCGGTTGCTTCAAGGAGACCGCCGCCGATGTCAGCAAGGTCGGCTTCACGGTCTTCAGCCGCGGCTGGGCCGACCTCGGCCACGCCACCGACCCGCGGCACGGTCACCCGCTGACCCCCGGCAAGCCCTACACCCTCACCCTCCAACTGGCCGCCGGCGACCACATCGTGCCCGCCGGACACCGGCTCGCGCTCATCGTGGGCGGCACCGACGCCAACCTGATCGACCCGCCCGCCTCCCGCCCCACGCTCACCCTCGACCTGGCCCGCACCACCGCCCGGCTGCCGGTGACCGGGGGCGCCCCCGCCCTGGCCCGGGCCACCGCGGGCACCCCGGCGGCCGACCGCCCGACCGGGGCCGCCCTCAAGGGCATCGCCCCGCCGGCAGACCCCAGCCGGCTGCCGAACGGAGACTGACCGGCCGCGACCGGCCAGGGGCCGCCCCGCGGGCACGGGGCGGCCCACCCCCCCGTCGCCGACCCCCGGAGGCACCCTCGTGACACCCCTCAGATCCCTCCGCTCCCGCGGCCTCGCCCTCGGCGCGCTGGCCGCCGCCCTCACCGCCGCGTTCGCCCCCTCCGCGACCACCGGCGCCCCCTCGAATCCCCTGCCCCGCACGGGATTCGAGACCAGTCACGGCGCCCGCTGGACCACCGGGTCCGAGGAGGCGGCGTTCCTCACGGCCGTCGACCGGGCCCCGGAAGCCTCGACCCGGGTCCGCCTCGACCGGATCGGCGCCACCGCACAGGGCCGGCCGCTCCGGCTGGTCCGCATCGGCGCCCCCGCCCCCGAACGCCCCGCCGACGTCCGGCGCGGCAACTCCGTGCTGCTGATCTGCTCCCAGCACGGCGACGAGCCCTCCGGCCGCGAGGCGTGCCTGACCACCGTCCGCGACCTCGCCTTCGCCAAGGACCCGGCCACCCGGCACTTCCTGGCGCGCACCAGTGTGCTGGTCGTCCCCACCGCCAACCCCGACGGCCGGGCCGCCGACACCCGCGGCAACGCCGACGGCACCGACATCAACCGCGACCACCTCGCGCTCGCCACCCCCGAAGCCCGCGCGATGGCCGCGGTGCTCCGCGACTACCGCCCCGACACCGTCTACGACCTGCACGAATACACGCCCAAGGCGCCGTACTACGTCAAGGACCTGCTCTCCCTGTGGCCGCGCAACCTCAACACCGCGGACCCCGTCCGCCGCGCCTCGGCCACCCTGTCCACGGACTTCGTCGGCCCCGCCGCCCGAGCGGCCGGCTTCAGCACCGGCGTCTACGGCATCTGGACCGACCCGGTGACCGGCGCCCCCGTCAAGCAGGTCGCCGGCGACGGCCAGGAGCGGATCCTGCGCAACACCGTCGGGGTCAAGGGCTCCCTCGGGCAGCTCGTGGAGACCCGCGCGGACCCCCTCACGGACGCCGAGAAGGCCGACCCGGCGCTGAACAACCGCCGCCGGGTGACCTCCCAACTGGCCGCTCTGAAGGGCCTGTTCGCCTTCGTCGAGCAGCGCCGCGGGCGCATCGAGGCGGTCACCGCCGCGGCCCGGACGGCCGGCCTGGCCGACCGCGGCCCGGTCTATCTCGGCGGCGCCGACAACGAACCCCCGGCCGCGGACCGGGTCCTGACCCGCCCGCCGCGCGCCTACCGCCTGGACGCGGCGCAGTTCGCCCGGTCCCGGGCCGTCCTGGCGGCACACGGCGTGCGCTGGTGGCGGGACGGCGACGGCGGCGCCACCGTCCCGCTGCGCCAGTCACTGCGCGGGCTGGTCCCGCTGCTGTTGGACACACGCGCCGACCGCCCCCTCGTGGCCGGCACCCCGATCGGCCCCTGAACGGGCACGTCCGAACAGGCGCGACCAGTCAGGCCCGACCAGCCAGGCACCGCCGGTCCGGCGCGCGGGGCGGGGCACGATCAAGCCGGCGCGACCGCGTCCCGCACCAGGCGCAGCACCTCGTCCGCGCACCCCCAGGACACGGTCACCCCGGCACCCCCGTGGCCGTAGTTGTGCACGCACACCGTCCCGTCCGGCAGCCGCTCCGCCGCGAGCCGCACCGCCGGGCGGGCCGGCCGCAGCCCCACCCGGTGCGCCAGCACACGGGCCCGCGCCACCTGGGGGAAGTACCGGGCGCAGCGCGCCACGATCGCCTCCGCCACCGCCGGATCGGGCTCCCGCGACCACGCCCCCTCCCGCGCCGTACCGCCCAGGACCAGCCCGAAGGGCTGCGGCAGGACGTACGTGGTGTCCTCCGCGCCCGCGTCGGCGGCGGTGAACCACTCCTCGATGCCCGGATTCTCGACGATCACCAACTGTCCCTGGACGGGGTGCACCCCGTCATCCGGGACCAGTTCGCGGGCGCCCAGCCCCGAGCAGTTCACCACCGCCCGGACGTCGTCGGCCGCCTCCGCCAGGGACGCCACCAGGCGCGCCACCACGGTCCCGCCGGCCGCCGCCAGCCGCCGCTCCAGATACCGCAGGTGCACCGGCATCTCCACCAGCGGCGTACGCGCCCGCCACCCCGCGCCACAGCCCGGCGGCAGCTCCTCGGCGCGGGCCGGCCGCAGCCCCGGTACCGCCGCGTACCAGGCGTCCAGCCCCTCCTCGGGAGCGGGACCGTGCGCGCCCCCGGCCGCCCCCGCTGCCTCTGTCGTGACGCCCGCGACCAGCCGCGCCCCGGTCTCCGCCGGCCGCCCGGCGAGCCCGGTGAACACCTCCAACGAGCGCAGCGACCAGCGGACCGCCTCCTCGTACGGCCGGATCCGGTACGGCCAGCACAGGCCGCCGGCCACCGCGGAGGTCGTGTCGTCGGCCGCGTCCCGGGCCACCACCCGCACCCGGTACCCGGCCTCGGCGAGCACGATCGCCGAGGTCAGCCCGATCACGCCGGCGCCGACCACGCAGATGTCCGCAGCCGCCGATATGGGGGACGCCGCGCTCGTGTCCGTCGTGTCCGGGGCGGCTGTCCCCGGGGCCGTCGCCCCACCCGTCCCCGCCGACCGCTCGTTCGTCATCTCCGCAGCCTCCCCATCGCCCCGCACCCGGTGGTCCCGTCGCCGTGATCTTGTCCTGCTGTGACGTGGACGTAACCCTCCGGCCGTGAGGCGGACAATCCGGGACCTTACGCTGGTAGGGCCCCGGTGGACCGGCCCGTGCCGTCGCCCCGACCGGGGCCCCGGCACCGTCGGCCGATGACGCCCCTCGGATCCGCCCGCGACCACCCGTGGCCGCGGACCCCGTATTCCGTGCCTTCGCCCTCGTCCGAGGAGACCCATGCCCCGCCCCCGGCGCGCCGTGCCCGCCTGGCTCGCCCACCCCTTCCGCTGGCAGCGGCTGCCCGTGCCCTGGGCGGCGGTGGCCCGCGGCACGCTGTGCGCCGGCCCGCTGCTCGCCGCGGGGATCGCCACCGGGCACCCGGCCCCCGGCGTGCTGACCGCCCTCGGCTCGATGCTGGCCGGCGTCAACGACCGCCCGGGCACCCGGCGCACCGGCATCGTCCACATCGGCCTGCCCGCCCTGGCCGCCGCACTCGGCATGCTGCTGGGGGCGTCCCTGCGGGCCGCCGACACGGGCTGGTGGGTGGTGCCCGCGCTCAGCGCCGTCGGCTTCGTCTCCGGCGCGGGCAGCGTGGCCGGACCGGTGCGCTCCACCGCCGGCATGCAGATGCTGGCCGCCACCGTCCTCGGCGCGGGCATGCCGCTGCCCGGCGCACCCTGGGCGAAGGCCCTCTACGTCCTCGCCGGCTGCCTGTGGCTGCTCCTGCTGCGGCTCGTCCTGCGCTCGCCGCGCCCGGCCGGCGGACCGCTCAGCGGCGAGCGGGCGGCCGTCGCCACCGTCTTCGACGCGCTCGCCGACGCCCTGGCGGCGGTCGGCGGGCCGGGCGCGGAGCCCGCCCGGCGCCGGCTCACCGCCGCCCTGGACCGCGCCGACGAGGCGCTGCGGCTGCGCCGGCTCACCAGCCGACTGCTGCGCCGGCCGGCCCGTCCCGAGGAACTGCTGCTGGCCGAGCGGTTCGCCGCGGCCACCGCGCTCTGCGAGGCCAGCGTGGCGCTGCTGTGGGAGGCCCGGCCGCTGCCGGCGCGGGTCGCCGCCGGTCCGCGCCGCTTCGCCGAGGCGCTGCGCACCGGCCGGTCACCGGGCCGGCTCTCCGCCCCGGAGCGCAGCTCCGCCGCCCGCGGGGCCTTCGACCACGCCCTGCTGGACGCCGCGGTCGCCTTCGCCCGGGAACGGCCGCTGCCCCCGGCGACGACCCGCGAGGACCTGCCGCCCGCCCGGGCCGGGGGAGTTCGCGGAGCGCTGGGCCCGGCCGGCCGGGACTACGGCCTGCGGGTCGCCGTCTGCATCGGCGCCAGCGCGGCGGTCGCGCTGCTGCTCCGTGCCGACCACTGGTACTGGCTGCCGGCGACCGTCACCTTCCTCGTCAAGCCGGACCTGGGCCCGCTGTTCTCCCGCACGGTCAACCGGTTCGCCGGCACAGCGGCCGGGGTCCTGGTCTTCGCGGCGGCCGGGGCCTGGCTGACCGGCGGCTGGTGGCCCGCCGTGATCGCCGGCGCGGGCGGTGCGCTGTTGCCGTTCGCCACCCGGCACTTCGCGCTGCAGACCGGGGCGATCACGCTGATGGTGCTGTCCTTCGTGTACGTCGGCGGCGCCCGGCAGGCCGCCGCCGAGCGGATCGTCGACACCTCCCTGGCCTGCGCGATCGTGCTCGTCGTCGGGCACCTGCCGCACCTCGCCGACCCGCGCCGCAGGGTCGGCCCCCGGGTCACCGAAGCGCTGCGGAGCACCGAACGCTTCCTGCGCTACGTCCTGGAACCCCGGCCCGCGGCGCCCGGCGCCGAGGGCGCCGCGCCCGGCGCCGTCGCCACCCGCCGGCTGGCGCTGCGCCGGGACGCCTACCGGACGCTGGCCCAGGCGCGGGCCGCCGCCGAGACCGCCGCCGCGGAATTCCACCCCGCCCGCGACCCCGGCCCCGACTGGCCGACCGTGGTCACCGCGGCGGAACGCATCGCCGACGCCGCCACCGCCTGCGCCGTCCGCCTCGACCGCGGCGCCCACCGCCCGGGCCCGGAGGAGGCCGAGCGGCTCTGCCAGGCCCTCTCCGCCATGGCAGACGCCCTGGAGGACCCCGGCCGACGCCCGCCCGGCACCCCGCCGCCCGTACTGCGGCCGGTCCCGGATTGCGCGACCCTCACCGACGTCGCCGCCGAACTGGAGCGGCTGCGCGGCTACGCCGGCGCCCGCTGACCCGGCGGCCGGGCGGGGCCGTTCACCGGGCCGGCGCCGGCGCCTCCCCGGCGCCGCCGGCCGCCCGCCGGCGGACCCGCACCCCCTCCGCCGCACCGCCGACCGCCAGCGCCACGGCCACCAGCAGGGCACTGACCCACAGCGGCGCGCGGTAGCCGAAGCCTGCGGCGAGTGCGACGCCGCCCCACCACGGGCCGGCCGCGGCGCCGACGTTGAGCGCGGCGGTCGCGAACCCGCCGCCCAGCGTGGGCGCTTCGACCGCCGCGTAGAGCACCTGGGCGATCAGGGTGGAGCCGACCGCGAACGACAGGGTCCCCTGGACGAGGACCAGTACGACGGTGGCCACCGCGTTCCCGGCCGTCAGCGCGAACACCACCCAGCCCACGAGCAGCGCCCCGCCCCCGACGGCGAGCAGCGGACGGGGCCGACGGTCCGCCAGCCGCCCGCCGGCCGTGACCCCGACGAACGAACCCAGCCCGAACAGCGCCAGCACCACCGGCACCCCGGCGGCGCCGAAGCCGGTGACGCCGGTGACCAGCGGCGCGAGGTAGGTGAAGGTGCAGAACGTGGCACCGTTGACCAGCGCCCCCAGCAGCAGCGCCACCAGCAGCCGCGGACGGCGCAGGGCCCGCAGCTCACCGCCGGCCCCCCTCGCCCCGGCGCCGGCACCGGTCGGACCGCCCGGGACGGACGCCATGATGGCGATCACCGCCGGCACCGACACCGCGGCCACCGCCCAGAACGCCGAGCGCCAGCCCCATTCCTGCCCCAGCACGGCACCGGCCGGGACGCCCACGATGCAGGCCAGCGTCGTGCCGCCCAACAGGACGGACGTGGCCCGGCCCGTGGCGCCCGGCGCGGCCATCGCGGCCGCGGTCGCCAACGCCACCGCCAGGAACCCGGCGTTGGCCAGCGCCGCCACCACCCGGGTGGCCAGCAGCACGCCGAAGTCGGTGGTCACCGCGCCCACGACGTGCACCAGCAGAAAGGCGACCAGGAAGACCAACAGGGCGCGCCGCCGCGGCCAGCGCCGGCTGAGCAGCGCCATCAGCGGCGCCCCGACGACCATCCCGACCGCGAACGCCGAAGTGAGCGCGCCGGCGGCCGGGATGGACACCTGGAGGTCGGCGGCGATGTCCGGGATCAGCCCGGACAGCATGAACTCGGACGTGCCCTGCGCGAACACCGCCAGCGCGAGCATGTAGAGAGTGAACGGCATAGAAGAATCTCCGCAACCACACCAAGGACCGGCACGGGCCGAAGGGCGGCGTCGGCAAGGCCGACGGCGATCGGTAGGGCCGGTTGAGGAAGCGGCAGCCCCGGCTACCGCAAGGAACAAGACCTGCCTGAAGGAGGCCGTTCGGTGGCGGAGAAGGTCGAGCAGCCACCGGACGACGCCCGGTGGCTAGCGTCTTGAGGACTCGGGGCTGGTCATGATCCGCAGGCTAATCGGGCGGCCCGGCGCCCGTCCACGGATTTATCGTTCCCGGTTCGTCGCTCGCGGTATGTCGCTCGCGGTACGTCGATCGCGAATCATCGCTCCCGGGACCAGGTGGGGTTCGCGGCACGCGATCGGGGCGGGCAGCAGTGCCGCCCGCCCCGATCCACCGTCAGGTCAGCGCGGTCAGCGACCGCCCTTGCCGCCCAACAGCCCGGCCCGCCGCAGCGCGTCCGCCATCGCGTCGTTGACCGGAGCGGCCTCCCGGCCGCCACCGCGGCGTTCGCCGCCGCGCTGGCCGCCGCCGCCCTGCCGCTGCCGCGGCGCACCGCCCCGGCCGCCCTCGCGCGGCCCCCGGCCGCCGCCGGCACCGCCGCGCCGCTCGCCGCCGCCGGCCGGCGCGCCCTTGCCGGGCTCGTCCTCCAGCCGCAGGGTCAGCGAGATCCGCTTCCGCGGGATGTCCACGTCGAGCACCTTGACCCGGACGATGTCGCCCGGCTTCACCACGTCCCGCGGGTCCTTGACGAAGTTCTTCGACATCGCCGAGACGTGCACCAGGCCGTCCTGGTGGACACCCACGTCCACGAACGCCCCGAAGGCGGCGACGTTGGTCACCACGCCCTCCAGGATCATCCCCGGCGCCAGGTCGCCGATCTTCTCCACGCCCTCCTTGAAGGTCGCGGTCCGGAACTCCGGCCGCGGGTCACGGCCCGGCTTCTCCAGCTCCTGGAGGATGTCGGTGACCGTCGGCAGACCGAAGGAGTCGTCGACGAAGTCCGCCGGGCGCAGGGCGCGCAACGCGGCCGTGTTGCCGATGAGTTCGCCGACCTCGCTCTTCGCCGTCCGCACGATCCGGCGCACCACCGGATACGCCTCGGGGTGCACGCTGGAGGCGTCCAGCGGGTCGTCGCCGCCGCGGATCCGCAGGAAGCCCGCGCACTGCTCGTACGCCTTGGGGCCCAGCCGCGACACGTCCTTGAGCGCCTTGCGGGAGCGGAACGGGCCGTTGTCGTCCCGGTGGTTGACGATGTTCTCGGCCAGGCCGGTGCTGATGCCGGAGACCCGGGCGAGCAGCGGCGCGGAGGCGGTGTTGACGTCCACGCCGACGCCGTTCACGCAGTCCTCGACCACCGCGTCCAGCGAGCGCGACAGCTTGGTCTCGGACAGGTCGTGCTGGTACTGGCCGACCCCGATCGACTTGGGGTCGATCTTGACCAGCTCGGCCAGCGGGTCCTGGAGGCGCCGCGCGATGGACACCGCGCCGCGCAGCGACACGTCCAGGTCCGGCAGTTCCTGGGAGGCGAAGGCGGAGGCCGAGTACACCGAGGCGCCCGCCTCGGACACCATCACCTTCGTCAGTTCCAACTCCGGCTGCGCGGCGATCAGTTCGGTCGCCAGCTTGTCGGTCTCCCGGGAGGCGGTGCCGTTGCCGATCGCGATCAGCTCGACGTGGTGCTCCCGCGCCAGTCGGGCCAGGGTGGCCAGCGCCGCGTCCCACTTCTGCTGCGGCACGTGCGGGTAGATCGTCTCGGTCGCCGCCACCTTGCCGGTCGCGTCGACCACCGCCACCTTCACGCCCGTACGGAAACCGGGGTCCAGGCCCATCGTGGCGCGCGTCCCGGCGGGGGCCGCCAGCAGCAGGTCGCGCAGGTTCGCGGCGAAGACCCGGACCGCCTCGTCCTCGGCGGCCTGTCGCAGCCGCAGCCGCAGATCGATCCCGAGGTGCACCTGGACGCGGGTGCGCCAGGCCCAGCGGACCGTGTCCTGCAGCCACTTGTCGGCCGGCCGGCCCCGATCGGCGATCCCGAAGCGGTGCGCGATGGACCGCTCGTAGGCGCTGGGGCCCTCGCCCGCCTCCGCCGGGTCCTCCGGCTCCAGGGTGAGGTCGAGGACGTCCTCCTTCTCACCGCGCAGCATCGCCAGCACCCGGTGGGAGGGCAGCTCGGTGAAGGGCTCGGCGAAGTCGAAGTAGTCGGCGAACTTGGCGCCCTCCTCCTCCTTGCCGGTCCGCACCTTCGCCGCGACCCGGCCGCGCGTCCACATCCGCTCGCGCAGCTCGCCGATCAGGTCCGCGTCCTCGCTGAACCGCTCGGTGAGGATCGCCCGCGCGCCCTCCAGGGCCGCGGCCGGATCGGCGACGCCCTTGTCCGCGTCCACGAACGCCGCGGCGGACGCGCTCGGTTCCACCGACGGGTCCGCCAGCAGCCCGTCGGCCAGCGGCTCCAGCCCCGCCTCCCGTGCGATCTGCGCCTTGGTGCGCCGCTTCGGCTTGAACGGCAGGTAGATGTCCTCCAGCCGGGCCTTGGACTCGGCGCCGCGGATCTGCGCCTCCAGCGCGGTGTCCAGCTTGCCCTGGGAGCGCACGGATTCCAGGACGGCGGTCCGCCGCTCCTCCAGCTCCCGCAGATAGCGCAGCCGTTCCTCCAGGGACCGCAGCTGCGCGTCGTCGAGCATCTCGGTCGCTTCCTTGCGGTAGCGCGCGATGAACGGGACGGTCGAGCCGCCGTCGAGCAGTTCGACCGCGGCCTTCACCTGCCGCTCCTTGACGCCGAGCTCGTCGGCGATCCGCGCTTCGATGGACCCGAGTGCCCCGATGGGCTCAGTGGCTGCCGTCACGTTGATCCTGCCCGCCTTCCAGCGACTTTCCTGAGCCTGCATTGTGCCGGTTGGCGGCCCGGACTGTCGCACCGCCCGGCCGGGAGCGCCGGGGTGTGAGAAGACGCACCACACCCCGGCGGCCACAAGGAGGCGGGTGCGACTACTCCTTGTCGAACAGGCTGGCGGGGAACGCGCCGGCCTCCATGAGACGGCCGGCGAAGCCGCCCGCCAGTTCGGTCAGCCGGGCCACGCCCGCCGCCCCCAGGTGCTCGTACGGCGCCCGGTCCAGTCGGTCCGTCGTCCGCTCCAGGTCCTTGCGCAGCGTCGCCCCGGCCTCGGTCAGCTCGTCCGCGCCGTCCAGCAGTCCGCGTCCGCGCAGCCGCTCCTGGGCCGCCGTCAGCTCCTCCCGCGACCAGCCGCGGGTCGCCAGGATGCCGCGGTAGTTCATCCCGCGCCCGCTGGCGGTGTGCGTGACCAGCGCCTCCAGCGGGTCCAGCTCGGCGTCCAGCAGGGCCACCAGGTGGCCGTCGCCGCGGTGTTCGCGCAGCAGCGTGGCGGCGTGCCAGTAGGCGAGGTGCGGCGCGTCGGGCACCGGCAGGTCGGCGTGGGCGGCGTACAGCGGCCGGGCGTGCCGGGTACAGCCCTCGGTGGCGCGCAGCGCCAGCTTCGCCGCCTCGGCCATCTCCGGCGACTCCAGCGCCTCGGCGCCGAGCAGCCGGTGCAACGTGGCGTCCACCGCGCGCAGCCGCGCTTCCAGGACGGCCTGCGGCGTGGTGCTCCGCCACGCCTGCGGGAGGTGCTCGGCGATCAGCTCGTACTTGAAGGAGTAGAAGGTCGCGGCGACCGTTCCCGGGCCCACCACGCCCATGGGAGCGCTCCGGGAGACGAAGTACCCGGCGCGCCCGTTCACGCCCAACCCCGCCATCTCGGCGCCGAGTTCCGGTGCGAAGTAGTGCGCCGAGTGGAAGGGGTTGAGGACGTTGTGGCAGTGCCGGCCGGCCCGATCGGGCAGTGCGCTGGAAGAGGTCATGCGAGCAGGTTACCGACCCGTCGGTATGGCGCCACCCCCGTGGGGCGGCCCAGGGGCGCCGACCGGCCATGGCAGGAAAGGTGGGAAATCAGTCATTGCCGCCACCGGCATCGCTGACCAGGATGGATGCCATGGAACAGCGCGACGTGCTGGTCGTCCTCTTCGACGGCGTGCAGAGCCTCGACGTGACCGGCCCGGTCGAGGTCTTCAACGGGGCCTGCGGCGGCGTCCCCGGCGCCTACCGCATCCGCACCGCCGGCCCGGACGGCGCCCCGGTCCGCACCACCAGCGGCCTGACCCTCGTCCCGGACCTCGCGCTCGACGCCGCCGAACCGCCGCACACCCTCGTCGTGCCGGGCGGCGACGGCACCCGGATCCCCGACCCGCGGCTGGTCGACTGGCTGGCCGTGCACGCGCCCCGCGCCCGCCGGGTGGTCTCGGTCTGCAGCGGAGCCTTCCTGCTGGCCGCGGCCGGACTGCTGGACGGTCGCCGCGCCACCACCCACTGGAGCCTGTGCGACGCCCTCGCCGCACGCCATCCCGCGGTCCGCGTCGAATCCGAGCCGATCTACGTGCGCGACGGCGACGTGGCCACCTCCGCGGGCGTCACGGCCGGGATCGACCTCGCGCTGGCCCTGGTCGAGGAGGACCTCGGCCGCGGCCTCGCCCTGTCCATCGCCCGCTACCTGGTCGTCTTCCTGCGCCGGCCGGGCAACCAGACCCAGTTCAGCGCCCAGCTCGCCGCGCAGACCGCGGAGCGCCGCCCGCTGCGTGACGTCCAGCAGTGGATCACCGAGAACCCGGCGGCGGACCTGTGCGTCGAGGCGCTGGCCGACCGCGCCGGGCTCTCCCCGCGGCACTTCGCCCGCGCCTTCCGCGACGAGACCGGGATGACGCCCGGCCGCTACGTCGACCGGGTCCGCCTGGAAGCCGCCCGGCGGCGCCTGGAGGACACCGCCGACGGCATCGAGCAGATCTCCCGGCAGTGCGGCTACGGCACCACCGAGGCGATGCGCCGCGCCTTCGTCCGGGTCCTCGGCACCTCCCCGGCCGAATACCGCCGCCGCTTCCGCCCCGCCCCCCGGCCCTGACCACCACAGCACCACACACACCACACCAGGAACGACAGGAAACGAGGCACTCATGCAGATCGCCGTCCTTCTCTACGACCGCTTCACCGCCCTCGACGCCATCGGCCCCTACGAGACGCTCGGCCTCGTCCCGGGCGCCGAGGTGGTCTTCGTCGCCGAGCGCACCGGCGTGCACCGCACCGACAAGGGCTCCCTCGGCGTGGTCGTGGACACCACGCTGGACGAGGTCACCGCACCGGACATCCTGGTCGTCCCGGGTGGCCCCGGGCAGACCGCGATCATGGAGGACGGGCCGCTGCACGACTGGATCCGGGCGGTGGACGCCGAGACCACCTGGACCACCTCGGTGTGCACCGGCTCGCTCCTCCTGGCCGCCGCCGGTCTCCTCAAGGGCCGCCGGGCCACCACCCACTGGCTCGGACTGGACCAGCTGTCCACGATGGGGGCCTTGCCGACCGGGGAGCGGGTGGTCTTCGACGGCAAGTACGTCACCGCCGCCGGCGTCTCGTCCGGTATCGACATGGGCCTCGCCCTCGCCGGCCGGATCGCCGGGGACTTCGTCGCGCAGAGCATCCAGCTCGGCATCGAGTACGACCCCCAGCCGCCCTACGACGCGGGCGCCCCGGACAAGGCCCCGGCCGAGGTCGTCGCGGCCATGCGGGACAACAGCCGCTCCATCCTGACCGGCCAGCGCTGGCGGGACACGGCCTTCCAGGAGAAGTGACGGACCGTCAGGAAGGCTGCCGCCGGCCGCGGAGTCGTGGCCGGCGGCGGCTCAGTCCTCGGGCCACGTGAACCGCGGCGCCCGGCGTTCCAGGAAGGCGGCGGCACCCTCCGCGGTCTCACCGCTCTCCCGCGCCTGCGCCGCCCAGTACGCCCCGCGCGCCTCCGCCTCCTCCGGCGGCACGTCCCACGTCCCGTTGGCCAGCTCCTTCGCCGCGGTCTGGGTCAGCAGCGACCGGCTCGCCAGCACGGCCGTGAACTCCGCGATCCGCTTGTCCAGCTCGCCCTCGGCCACCACCTCGTCCACCAGCCCGGTCCGCAGCGCCCGCACGCAGTCGATCAACTCGCCGGAGAACAACAGGTACTTGGCGGCCGACAGCCCCACCAGCCGGACCAGTCGCCGGGTCGCGGACGCCGGATAGGCCACCCCCAGCTTGGCGGGCGTCACCCCGAACAGCGCCCCCTCCTCCGCGAACCGCAGATCGCAGGCAGCCGCCAGTTGGGCGCCGCCGCCCACGCAGTAGCCGCGTATCGCCGCCACCGTCGGCCGCGGAAAGGCCGCCAGCGCCTCCTCGGCCACCACCGCCAGCCCCTGCGAGGCGCCCGACGCGTCCCGCAGCGAACCGATGTCCGCCCCCGCGCAGAACGTCCCGCCGTCCCCGGTCAGCACCAGCGCCCGCACCGCGCGGTCGTCGGCCAGCCGCGCCAGCAGCGGCGGCAGCTCCCGCCACATCTGGACGGTCATCGCATTGCGCTTGCCCGTGTTGCTGATGGTGACGGTCGCCGTACCACCGCTGACATGCGTCTTCAGTCCCGGTTCCATGCCCGGATATTAGAGCGGCCGCCGCGTGCCCGGCCGGATACGATCGGCGGTCTGATGTCCGCAACCCTCGTCGCCAAAGATCTCGCCGCCGGCCACGGCGAGCGCGTCCTGTTCTCCGGTCTCGATCTGGTCGTCGCCCCCGGCGACGTGATCGGCCTGGTCGGTGCCAACGGCGCCGGCAAGTCCACCCTGCTGCGCCTGCTGGCCGGGCTGGCGCCCCCGGAGCAGGGCGGTCTCGCCCTCAGCCCGCCGACCGCCACCGTCGGCCACCTCCCGCAGGAGCCCGACCGGCGCCCCGGCGAGTCGGTGCGCGCCTTCCTCGCCCGCCGCACCGGCGTGACCGAGGCGCAGCGCGCCCTGGACGCCGCCACCGAGGCCCTCGCCGAGGAGCGCCCCGGCGCCGACGACGCCTACGACACGGCCTTCACGCGCTGGCTCGACCTCGGCGGCGCCGACCTCGACGAGCGCGCCGAGGAGACCGCCGCGCAGCTGGGCCTGGCGATCAGCCTCGACCAGCCGATGACCACCCTCTCCGGCGGCCAGGCCGCCCGCGCCTCGCTCGCCTCGCTGCTGCTCTCCCGCTACGACGTCTTCCTCCTCGACGAGCCCACCAACGACCTCGACCTGGACGGTCTGGACCGCCTGGAGTCCTTCGTCACCGGCCTGCGCGCCGGCACCGTCCTGGTCAGCCACGACCGCGAGTTCCTGGCCCGCACGGTCACCCGCGTCGTCGAGCTCGACCTCGCCCAGCAGCAGGTCAACACCTACGGCGGTGGCTACACCGCGTACCTGGAGGAGCGCGAACGGGCTCGGCAGCACGCCCGCGAGCGCTACGAGGAGTACGCCGACACCAAGGCGGCACTGGAGGTCCGGGCGCACACCCAGCGCAACTGGATGGAGAAGGGCGTCCGCAACGCCCGCCGCAAGGCCACCGACAACGACAAGATCGGCCGCAAGGGCCGGGTCGAGGCCACCGAGAAGCAGGCCGCCAAGGCCAAGCAGACCCAGCGCATGATCGAGCGGCTGGAGGTCGTCGAGGAGCCCCGCAAGGAGTGGGAGCTGCGGATGGAGATCGCCGCGGCGCCCCGGGCCGGCGCGGTGGTGGCCACCCTCCGACAGGCCGCGGTCCGGCGCGGCGACTTCGGCTTCGGCCCGGTCGACCTCCAGATCGACTGGGCGGACCGGGTCGCCATCACCGGCCCCAACGGCGCCGGCAAGTCCACCCTGCTCGCGGCCCTCCTGGGCCGGCTGCCGCTGGACTCCGGGGCGGCGTCGCTCGGCCCCGGCGTGGTGGTCGGCGAGATCGACCAGGCCCGCGGCCAGCTGTTCCGGGGCGACGGCGACACCCTGCTGATGGATGCCTTCCGGGCCGCGGTCCCGGACCTGGCCCCCGCCGACGTGCGCACCCTGCTCGCCAAGTTCGGCCTCAAGGCGGCCCATGTGATGCGCCCGGCGGCCACCCTCTCGCCGGGGGAGCGCACCCGGGCCGCACTGGCCCTCCTCCAGGGCCGCGGGGTCAACCTCCTGGTGCTCGACGAGCCGACCAACCACCTCGACCTCCCCGCCATCGAGCAGCTGGAGTCCGCGCTCGCCTCGTACCCGGGCACCCTGCTGCTGGTCACCCACGACCGCCGGATGCTGACGGCGGTGCACACCACCCGGCGGATCGAGGTGGAGGCCGGGCGGATCACCGATCGGCCGGTGTGACCTGGCACGCTGCGGCCCCGGCCCGCTCCGGCATTCGATTTGTTTCCGGGGCGGGGACCCCGTAAGGTAATCCGAGCCGACGCGGGGTGGAGCAGCTCGGTAGCTCGCTGGGCTCATAACCCAGAGGTCGCAGGTTCAAATCCTGTCCCCGCTACTCAGAAGAACAGCAGGTCCGGTGCCCAGGCGCCGGGCCTGCTGTCGTTTGCGTCCACCGGCGCTCCCCGCTCGCCCTGCCACCTCTCCTCATACGCGGTATACCGGGAAAAACGGTCCCCGATCGAGGAGGCGGTGATGGTCGGCAAGTCCAAGTCTTCCCGGCGCAGTCCGACTGCGGCCCGTTTGGGGCGGAGCTTCGGGTTGCTCGCGGTCCTGGGGGCCGTCCTCGTCCTGGCCGGGATCGTCGGGCTGATCTACGTCGCCGTGGCCACCCTCACCACGATGCTGCTCTTCGGCTGGCTGCTGCTGATCGGCGGCGTGGTGGGTCTGGCGCACGCCATCCAGTCCCGGGGCTCGAACTTCTTCTGGCTCGCGGTGATCGTCGCGGCGCTGAACATCGCGGCCGGGGTGGTGGTGCTCCGCCTGCCCGAGGCCACCGCCGCCGCACTGACCATGTTCGCGGCCCTGCTCTTCCTGACAGGCGGGCTGTTCCGGCTGGCCGGCGCCGTGGTGGTGCGCGGGCCGCAGTTCGGCTGGACGCTGCTCCAGGGGGCGCTCGGCATCCTGCTGGGCGTCCTGGTCCTCGCCAGCTGGCCGCACAGCAGCCTCTACGTCATCGGCTCCTTCTTCTCCCTGGAACTGCTCTTCGACGGGCTGGGGCTGCTCGCCATGGGGATCGGCGGCCGGCGCGTGGTCGGCATGGTGGAGGAGGGCAGAGTGGCTTGATCCATACCCCGGCCGCGGCGGTATCGGCGGAGATCCGGCGTCCGGTCCGGGGCGCCGCCAAAGAAAAGCGACGGAAAGGCGACGAGACGCGTCGCGAGGCAGATCCATCCCGCCAGAATCGACCAAAAGGCGTCGATAGGCGCTGACTTGTGTTCAGGAGGCCGGCCCGGACCAGCACATTCTCAACACTCGTCGTGTGAGGATGCCTTCCGGACCTTCTGCAGAACCCCCCGAGGAGCTGACCTCCCCGCTCGCGTACGAAGGTGCCTGGCGGTTCACCGCCCCGGCACTGGAGTCCTCGGTGCCCCAGGCACGCCACGCGGTCCGGGATCTGCTCACCGAACAGCACGTGCCCGTCGCCGACGCCATCCTGGACACGCTGCTGCTGATCGTCTCCGAGCTGGTCACCAACGCCGTCCGGCACGCCGCGCTGCTCTCCCCCCAGATCGCCGTCCAGCTCACCCTCGGCGCCAACTGGCTACGGGTCGCGGTCGAGGACGACCACCCCTACCGCCCCAAGGCTCTGGAGGCGGACGAGGGCGACGTCGGCGGCCGAGGGCTGTGGCTGGTCAAGGCGCTCACCGCGGAGGTGGGCGGCAAGTGCGACGTGGCGCACACCGCGGGCGGCGGCAAGGCCATCTGGGCCGAGTTGCCCCTGGCCCCGCTCGCTACCAGCCCGCCGACTTGCCGGTGAGCTCGCGGACCGCCGGACGCGCCGCGTCCAGCACGGTCATGAACCACGCGGAGAACGGCAGCCGGGCATGCCGCTCGGCCAGCTCCTCCGGCGTGACGAACGCGACCTCGGCGATCTCGGTGGGCTCCGGCGCCGGCTCGGTCCGCAGCAGCCCCACGAACAGGTGGTTGTACTCCTGCTCCACCAGCCCGGAGTCCGGGTCGGGATGGTTGTAGCGCACCGTCCCGGCCTCGGCCAGCAGCGCGGGGGCGACCCCGAGTTCCTCCGCGGTCCGCCGGGCCGCCGCCGCGAACGGCGTCTCGCCCGGGTACGGGTGACCGCAGCAGGTGTTGGACCACACACCGGGGGAGTGGTACTTCGACAGCGCCCGGCGCTGGATCAGCAGCCGCCCCTTCTCGTCGAAGAGGAAGACCGAGAACGCCCGGTGCAACTGCCCGGGAGCCTGGTGCGCCGCGAGCTTCTCCGCGGTGCCGATCGTCGTGCCGTCCTCGTCGACCAGCTCCAGCATGATCGGCTCGGCGGCGCCCTCCGGCGCGCCCACCGCGGAGGCTCCGGCGGTCTGTCCGTTGGCAGGTGTGATCGGCATGCCCATCCTTGTCGTCGGTCGTCGGTGTCAAGTCTGCCCCACCAGCGCCCCCATCAGTGGCAGAGCACTGCCGGTCAGCGCGCGGCGCCGCGTGTCCCGGCACCGGACGGACCGCCCGCGCGCCCCGTCCCGCACGGGTCGCCGGCGGCGGGCGGGATCCGCGCCGGCGACCGGCATGGCCCTCGCCACAGCAGCTCACCGGCAACCGTGACCAGCCCCCGCATAACCGGCACCCGGCCCGGCGGCCAGTTGTTCCGGCGCGCCCCGATCCACCATGATGATCGCGGCAGGCGCAGCCGTCGCTCACCCGATCGAGTGGTGAATACGTGGTGAACGGCCGCATCCCGCGATCGGATAGCCTCTGCCGACGTGCCTCCCGGCCCCCGAGGGCCAGGTGTGCCACGCCCGCCGCCCGGGTAGTTCGTGTCGAATGCGGACCGACCGGCGCTGCTCGTCAGCATCCAAGGAGTGAGTTCGTCTGTCGACCGCCATCCTCACCGGTCCGCCGGTCGCCGGGTCGTCGCTCGAAGCCGACCTGCGCACACTGGGCTTCGACATCCGCACGGCCAGTGACCCCGGCGGCGTCACCGAGCTGCTCGCCGAGGTGCCCGCCCAGCAGCGGGTGGCCCTGGTGGACCCGCGCTTCGTCGGTCACCTGCACGCCCTGCGGCTCGCCCTGACCGACCCCCGCTTCCCGGCCGCGGCAGTGCCCGGCGTACTCACCGTGCAGGCCGGGGCCCGCGCCGCGCTGGACCGCGCGGCCGGTCGCATCCCGGTCGGCGCCGGCACCGCCCACCTCACCGACGTGCTGACCGACACCCTCACCGACGCGCTGGACCGCGCGGACGTCGGACTGCACCGCGTCGAGCTCGGCAGCCTGGTCGGCACCCTCGCGCTCACCCCCGACCAGCGGTCGGAGGCCCGCGAGGCCGTCGCGGCCGTCGACGACGAGGCGGTCCGGCTGCGCACCGCGGTCAAGTCCCGCGACGGCTTCTTCACCACCTTCTTCATCAGCCCGTACTCGCGCTACCTCGCCCGCTGGTGCGCGCGCCGCGGCCTGACCCCCAACCAGGTCACCACCGCCTCCCTGCTCACCGCGCTGATCGCGGCGGGCTGCGCGGCCACCGGCAGCCGCGGCGGCTTCGTCGCCGCCGGCGTGCTGCTGCTGCTCTCCTTCGTCCTGGACTGCACCGACGGGCAGCTCGCCCGCTACTCGCTGCAGTACTCGACGCTGGGCGCCTGGCTGGACGCCACCTTCGACCGCGCCAAGGAATACGCGTACTACGCGGGGCTCGCCCTCGGGGCCGCCCGGGGCGGCGACGACGTGTGGGCGCTGGCGCTCGGCGCGATGATCCTCCAGACCTGCCGGCACGTCGTCGACTTCGCCTTCAACGAAGGCAGCGAATTCGAGGGCGGCGCCGGGAGCGCCGGCCCCGCGGTGGCGCTGTCCGACCGGCTCGACCAGGTCGGCTGGACCGTCTGGGTACGCCGGATGATCGTGCTGCCCATCGGCGAACGCTGGGCCATGATCGCCGTGCTGACCGCGCTCACCACCCCGCGCATCGTCTTCTACGCCCTGCTCGTCGGCTGCGCGCTGGCCGCCTGCTACACCACGGCCGGCCGGGTGCTGCGCTCCCGGGCCCGCCGCGCCCGGCGCACCGACCGGGCCGCCCGCGCGCTCGCGGACCTCGCCGACTACGGGCCGCTGGTCGAGCTGCTGACCGGCGGCGGCCGGGGCCGGGGCCGGGGCCGGTCCGGTTCCCTCCTGGCGCCCGTTATGGCCTTTCTCTCGTCCGCGATGCTGCTGGTGTGGTTGATCTCCCAGCCCGACCCCGCCTCCTGGCTCACCGTCGGCGTCGCGTTCTGTTCCGCGCTGCTGGCCGCCGCGGCCCTGTCGCGCCCGCTCAAGGGCGCCCTGGACTGGCTCGTCCCGCCCTTCTTCCGGGCCGGCGAATACCTCACCGTCCTGGTGCTGGCCGCCCGCGCGGACGCCCACGGAGCGCTTCCCGCGGCGTTCGGGCTGGTCGCGGCGGTCGCCTACCATCACTACGACACGGTCTACCGCATCCGCGGTGGCACCGGGGCCCCACCGCGGTGGCTGGTCCGGGCGACCGGCGGGCACGAAGGACGGATCCTCGTGATCACCTTCCTGGCCGCCCCGCTGCCCGCCACAGGTTTCACGATCGCGCTCACGGCACTCGCTGTGGTCCTGGCGCTGCTGGTGCTCGCCGAGAGCATCCGCTTCTGGGTGGCCGCACACAAGCACGGCGCACCCGCCGTACACGATGAAGGAGAACCCGCATGATCGGCCTCGTGCTGGCTGCCGGCGCCGGACGGCGTCTGCGCCCCTACACCGACACCCTGCCCAAGGCTCTGGTGCCGGTCGACGGGGAGACCACGATCCTCGACCTGACCCTCGGCAACTTCGCCGAGATCGGCCTGACCGAGGTCGCGATCGTCGTCGGCTACCGCAAGGAGGCCGTGTACGAGCGTCGGGAGGCCCTGGAGCAGAAGTACGGCCTCAAGATCACGCTGGTCGACAACGACAAGGCCGAGGAGTGGAACAACGCCTACTCCCTGTGGTGCGCCCGTGACGTGATCGCGGCCCACGACTCGGTGATCCTCGCCAACGGCGACACCGTGCACCCGGTCTCCGTCGAGCAGACCCTGCTCGCCGCCCGCGGCAACGGCCAGAAGATCATCCTCGCGCTGGACGCCGTCAAGCAGCTCGCCGACGAGGAGATGAAGGTCGTCGCGGACCCCGACAAGGGCGTCCGGAAGATCACCAAGCTGATGGACCCGGCCGACGCGACCGGCGAGTACATCGGCGTCACCCTCATCGAGGGCGAGGCCGCCGCCGACCTGGCCGACGCCCTGAAGACCACCTTCGAGCGGGACCCCGACCTCTACTACGAGGACGGCTACCAGGAACTGGTCAACCGCGGCTTCAAGGTCGACGTGGCGCCGATCGGCGACGTCAAGTGGGTCGAGATCGACAACCACGACGACCTCGCGAAGGGCCGTGACATCGCATGCCAGTACTGACCCGCCTCATCCCGTCCCCGGTCGTCGTCGACATCAGCGCCGGCGCCCTGGACGACCTGGCGGGTCTGCTGGCCGACCAGCGCATCTCGGCCTCCGGCAAGCTCGCCATCGCGATCAGCGGCGGCTCGGGGGCCCGGCTGCGCCGGCGGCTGGCCCCCGCCCTGCCCGGCGCCGAGTGGTACGAGGTCGGCGGCGGCACCCTGGACGACGCGATCAAGCTCGCCGACGCCATGAAGAAGGGGCACTACGACGCCGTCGTGGGCCTGGGCGGCGGCAAGATCATCGACTGTGCGAAGTTCGCCGCGGCGCGCATCGGCCTGCCGTTGGTGGCGGTCGCGACCAACCTGTCGCACGACGGGCTGTGCTCGCCGGTCGCCACCCTCGACAACGACGCGGGCCGCGGCTCGTACGGCGTGCCCAACCCGATCGCCGTGGTGATCGACCTCGACATCATCCGTGAGGCACCGGTCCGCTTCGTCCGCTCCGGCATCGGCGACGCGATCTCCAACATCTCCGCGGTCGCGGACTGGGAGCTGTCGCACCGCGAGACCGGCGAGGCCATCGACGGGCTGGCCGCGGCCATGGCCCGACAGGCCGGCGAGGCCGTGCTGCGCCACCCCGGGGGCGTCGGCGACGACAACTTCCTGCAGGTGCTGGCCGAGGGCCTGGTGCTCACCGGCATCTCGATGTCGGTGGCCGGCGACAGCCGCCCGGCCTCCGGCGCCTGCCACGAGATCAACCACGCCTTCGACATCCTCTTCCCCAAGCGGGCGGCGAGCCACGGAGAGCAGTGCGGCCTCGCCGCCGCCTTCGCCACCCACCTGCGCGGGGACCGGGCTACCTCCGCGCTGATGGTCGAGGTGCTCCAGCGCCACGGCCTGCCGGTCACCCCGGGTGACATGGGCTTCACCGACGAGGAGTTCGTGCAGGCCGTCGAGTTCGCCCCGAAGACCCGTCCAGGCCGCTACACGATCCTGGAGCACCTGGACCTGTCCACCGATCAGATCAGGGACGCATACGCCGACTATGCCGAAACCATCAGTAGCTGAACTCCGCCCGGTCGTTCACCCCGAGGGCGTGAAGGACCGGCGCAGCGGGGAGCACTGGGGCGGCCGCCTCTACATGCGGGAAATCTCGCTGCGCTGCGACCGGTACCTGGTCAACACCCGGGTCACGCCCAACCAGCTGACCTACGTGATGACCGTCTTCGGCGTGCTCGCGGCCCCGGCGCTGCTGGTGCCCGGTATCTGGGGCGCCGTGCTCGGCGTGGTCATGGTCCAGCTCTACCTGCTCTTCGACTGCATCGACGGCGAGGTCGCGCGCTGGAAGAAGCAGTTCTCGCTCGGCGGCGTCTACCTCGACCGGGTCGGCGCCTACCTCTGCGACGCCGCGGTGCTGGTCGGCTTCGGCCTGCGCGCAGCGGACCTGTGGGGCCCCGGGCGGATCGACTGGCTCTGGGCGTTCCTCGGGACGCTGGCCGCCGTCGGCGCGATGCTGATCAAGGCGGAGACCGACCTCGTCGGCGTCGCCCGTCACCAGGGCGGCCTGCCGCCGGTCAAGGAGGCGGCGTCGGAGCCGCGCTCGTCCGGCCTGGCACTGGCCCGCAAGGCCGCCGCGGCGCTGAAGTTCCACCGGCTGGTCCTCGGGATCGAGGCGTCCCTGCTGATCCTGGTCCTGGCGATCGTGGACGCGGTGCGCGGCGACCTGTTCTTCTCCCGTCTCGGCGTCGCGGTGCTGGCCGGCATCGCGCTCCTGCAGACCCTGCTGCACCTCGTGTCCATCCTCGCCTCCAGCAGGCTCAAGTGACCGGGGCGCCCGGAATGCGGCTCGGTGCGGTTGTCCTGACCATGGGCAACCGCCCCGAGGAGCTGCGCGCGCTGCTGGAATCCGTCGCCAAGCAGGACGGCGAGCCGATCGAGGTGGTGGTGGTCGGCAACGGCGCGCCGCTGCCCGAGCTGGCCGTTCCGGGGTTGACCGTGCGGACCGTCGAGCTGCCGGAGAACGTCGGCATCCCGGCCGGCCGCAACGTCGGCATCGAGGCGTTCGGCCCGGCGGGCCGGGACGTCGACGCGCTGCTGTTCCTCGACGACGACGGGCTGCTGCCCCACGCGGACACCGCCGAGCTGTGCCGGGAGGCGTTCGCCGCGGACCGCAAGCTCGGCATCATCAGCTTCCGGATCGCCGACCCGGACACCGGGGCGACCCAGCGCCGGCACGTGCCGCGGCTGCGCGCCTCCGACCCGCTGCGCTCCTCACGGGTGACCACCTTCCTCGGTGGCGCCAACGCGGTCCGCACCACGGTGTTCGCCGAGGTCGGCGGCCTGCCCGACGACTTCTTCTACGCCCATGAGGAGACCGACCTGGCCTGGCGGGCGCTGAACGCCGGCTGGTTGGTCGACTACCGGGCGGACATGGTCCTGCACCACCCCACCACGGCCCCGGCCCGGCACGCGGTCTACCACCGGATGGTGGCCCGCAACCGGGTCTGGCTGGCCCGCCGGAATCTCCCCGCCCCGCTGGTTCCCGCCTATCTCGGCGTCTGGTTCCTGCTCACCCTCGCTCGCCGGCCGTCGCTGCCGGGGCTCCGGGCCTGGCTGGGCGGCTTCAAGGAGGGCTGGTCCACTCCGTGCGGTCCCAGGCGTCCCATGAAGTGGGCTACCGTTTGGCGACTGACCCGGCTGGGCCGCCCTCCCATCATCTGACAAGCTCGTATCTGAGAGCATCAGGCGCAAACCGGGGCGTCCCCGGTAGCGCACCTTGAGGACGAAAGTGTCAACTGTGAGCGAGACCACGCACGACAGTGCGGTCGCCATGAGTGCCCCGCCATCCGCCGACGAAGGACTCACCCCCCTCCAGCGGGCCCAGAAGTACGACCTGGCGCAGAGCGGTGCCCGGCCCAGCCTTGCGGAGTACATCCGACAGCTGTGGGCCCGCCGGCATTTCATCTCCGCCTTCGCCAGCGCCAAGCTGACCGCGCAGTTCAGCCAGGCGAAGCTGGGCCAGGTCTGGCAGGTGGCGACGCCGCTGCTGAACGCGCTCGTCTACTACCTCATCTTCGGCCTGCTGATCGGCACGCGGAAGGGCGTCCCGGACTACGTCCCGTTCCTGGTGACCGGTGTCTTCATCTTCACCTTCACCCAGAGCTCGGTGATGGCCGGTACGCGGGCGATCTCCGGCAACCTCGGCCTGGTGCGTGCGCTGCACTTCCCGCGGGCCTGCCTGCCGATCTCGTTCTGCCTCATGCAGCTCCAGCAACTCCTGTTCTCCATGGGTGTGCTGGTGGTCATCCTGCTGGCCTTCGGCCAGGTGCCCACCTGGTCCTGGCTGCTGGTGCTGCCCGCGCTGCTGCTGCAGTTCGTGTTCAACACCGGCCTGGCGATGGTCATGGCCCGGCTCGGCAGCAAGACGCCGGACCTGGCGCAGCTGATGCCCTTCATCATGCGGACGTGGATGTACGCGTCCGGCGTGATGTTCAGCATCAGCGTGATCATGAAGGGCAAGCACGTCCCGCACTGGGTCGAGGTGCTGCTCTACGGCAACCCCGCCGCGGTCTACATCGACCTGATCCGGTTCGCGCTGATCGACAGCTTCAAGGCGAGCCAGCTCCCGCCGCACGTGTGGGCGTTCGCGCTCGGCTGGGCGGTGCTCGCCGGCGTCGCGGGCTTTGTGTACTTCTGGAAGGCTGAGGAGCGGTACGGACGTGGCTGAGCAGATGGACGGCGTCCCGTCGACGACGGCGACGCAGGAGCGGATCCCGACCGTGATCGCGGACGAGCTGCACATCGTCTACCGGGTCTACGGCACCGGTGCGGGCAAGGGCAGCGCGACCGCGGCACTGAGCCGCATCATCCGGCGCCGGCCGTCGGTGGGCATGCGCGAGGTGCACGCGGTCAAGGGTGTCTCCTTCACCGCCTACCGCGGCGAGTCGATCGGCCTGATCGGTTCGAACGGCTCCGGCAAGTCGACCCTCCTCAAGGCCGTCGCCGGACTGCTGCCCGCCGAGCGCGGCAAGGTCTACACCCACGGCCAGCCCTCGCTGCTGGGCGTCAACGCCGCCCTGATGAACGACCTCACCGGCGAGAAGAACGTCATCCTGGGCGGTCTGGCGATGGGCATGTCCCGCGAGCAGGTCCGGTCCCGCTACGACGACATCGTCGACTTCTCCGGGATCAACGAGAAGGGCGACTTCATCTCCCTGCCGATGCGCACCTATTCGTCCGGTATGGCGGCCCGACTGCGGTTCTCGATCGCGGCGGCCAAGGACCACGACGTGCTGCTGATCGACGAGGCGCTGGCCACCGGCGACCGGGCCTTCCAGAAGCGCTCCGAGGCCCGCATCCGCGAGCTGCGCAAGGAAGCGGGTACGGTCTTCCTGGTCAGCCACAACAACAACTCGATCCGGGACACCTGCGACCGCGTGCTGTGGCTGGAGCGGGGCGAGCTGTTGATGGACGGCCCGACGGACGAGGTCATCAAGGCGTACGAGAAGGAGACGGGCAAATAGCCCCTCCTTCGCAGGAGGCCCTCGCGAGTCCGGTTCGCGGGGGCCTTCGATGGTGAAGGAATGGTCAACTCGGCGGGGCTCGGGAACAGTTGGCCCACGTGCGACGTTGACCAGATCGTTGCCCGAGGCTTCCGAGCCCGCCCGGATGCGCGTGCGATGCGCGGCGTAAGCTGTACGGGTACTGAAACAGCACAAGTGGTGCAAGTCGGGCAATCTTCACCCGGGCGAGCGGCGGAAGCTCGTCCGGAGTGCGCCTCCCCCTGTCGACTACGCTCGGGCGGGAGGTGCCCCCACGCTGCGGCGTGTCCGAAATGGGATGTTTTGTCCGGCGGTGTAGAACGGGAGACGTGACGGCAATGGCTACTGGTTCGCTCCGGCTCCACAACGCGCCGGGAAGCCCCCGGTGAGCCGACGAGACGAGCGGGCGCGTCGCGCCTTCCCCCGGAGGGTGGCGGTGGGTGGCGGGAAGGACCACACACGCACCGTGCTCGATCAGGCCGCGCACGAGAATTTCCCGGTTGCCCCGTTCTTCCTGCCCCGCGCCTGGCGCGCCGACCTGATGGCCCTCTACGGCTTCGCCCGCCTCGTCGACGACATCGGCGACGGCGACCTGGCGCCCGGTGGCGGCGACGCCGTCCTCCTCGGTCTGGACCGCGCCCAGGACGGGGAAGACCGCCTGGCGCTGCTCGACGCCCTGGAGGCGGACCTGCACCGGGTCTTCAGCGACCGTGCGCCCGGCCCCAAGCACCCGCTGATGCGCCGGCTCGGCCCGACCGTCCGCCGCTGTGCGCTCACCCCCGAGCCCTTCCTCGGCCTCATCGAGGCCAACCGCCAGGACCAGCGGATCAGCCGCTACGGCACCTACGACGACCTCGCCGCCTACTGCGAGCTGTCCGCCAACCCCGTAGGCCGGCTCGTCCTCGGCGTCACCGGCACCTCCAGCCCCGAGCGCATCCGGCTCTCCGACGCCATCTGCACCGCGCTGCAGCTCGTCGAGCACCTCCAGGACGTGACCGAGGACCTCGGCCGGGACCGGATCTACCTGCCCGCCGAGGACATGAAACGATTCGGCGTCACCGAGGCCGACCTGGCCGCGCCGACCGGGGACGCCTCGGTGCGCGCACTGATCGCCTTCGAGGCGGAACGCGCCGGTGAGCTGCTGGACGAGGGCGCGCCCCTGGTGGGCAGCGTGCACGGCAGGCTCAAGCTGTTGCTGGCCGGCTTCGTCGCCGGTGGGCGCGCCGCGCTCCAGGCGGTCGCGGCCGCCGATCACGACGTACTCCCTGGACCGCCCAAACCGACCAAGCTCAGCCTGCTGCGCGAGGTAGGGGCGACACTGCGACGAGAGGGGTGAGTCGGACCGTGGAGGCAACCGCACAGATGTCCGCGCCGGTGCTCGCTGCGTACCGCTACTGCGAAACGGTCACCGGGCAGCAGGCGCGCAATTTCGCGTACGGGATCCGGCTGCTGCCGGCCGACAAGCGGCAGGCCATGTCGGCGCTGTACGCCTTCTCCCGCCGGGTGGACGACATCGGCGACGGCGCCCTGCCCCCCGACGCCAAGGGCCGGCGCCTGGAGGACACCCGCGCCCTGCTCGCCCGGATCAAGGACGGCCGGATCGCCGAGGACGACACCGACCCGGTGGCCGTGGCGCTCGCCGACACCGCCCGGCGCTTCCCCGTCCCGCTCGACGCGCTCGACGAGCTGATCGACGGGGTGCTGGCGGACGTCCGCGGCGAGACCTACGAGACCTGGGACGAGCTCAAGGTCTACTGCCGCTGCGTCGCCGGGGCGATCGGCCGGCTCTCACTCGGTGTGTTCGGCACCGTACCCGGCGCATTCGACGCCGAACGCGCCCCGGAATACGCCGATACGCTCGGGCTCGCACTCCAACTGACCAATATCCTCAGGGACGTTCGCGAGGACGCGGGCAACGGGCGGACGTACCTTCCGGCCGAGGATCTCGCCAAGTTCGGCTGCTCGGCGGGGTTTCACGGCCCGGTGCCGCCGCCCGGCGCGGACTTCACGGGCCTGGTGCAGTTCGAGGTCCGGCGGGCCCGCGCGCTGTTCGCCGAGGGCTTCCGGCTGTTGCCCATGCTCGACCGGCGCAGCGGCGCGTGCGTGGCGGCGATGGCCGGTATCTACCACCGGCTGCTGTCCCGGATCGCCGACGACCCCGAGGCGGTGCTCCGCGGCCGGGTCTCGCTGCCCGGCCGGGAGAAGGCGTTCGTCGCGGTGCGCGGGCTCTCCGGGCTCGACGCCCGGGCGATCGGCCGCCGGCAGGCCGTGAGCAGGAGGCGTGGATGAACCGTCGGACCGCGTACACCGACCACGGTCCGGCGTCGGTGCGGCGGGCAACCCTTCGTCGGGCGGAGGCGTCCATGACAGGCGTAAGGGGGGAGACCGCATGACAGCAGGAACCACGCTGCCCGGCCACGACTCCGCCCGTCCCTCCGGCCGTCCCGAAGGGGCGGCCGCGGTGGTCATCGGGGGCGGACTCGCGGGCACCACCGCCGCGCTGGCCCTGGCCGACGCGGGACTGCGGGTCACGCTGGTCGAGGGCCGGCCGCGGCTCGGCGGCCTGGTCTTCTCCTTCCGCCGCGACTCCGCCGTCGGCCCGTTGACCGTCGACAACGGCCAGCACGTCTATCTCCGCTGCTGCACCGCCTACGGCGACCACCTCGAACGGCTCGGCGCGGAACGCCTGGCGCCCCTCCAGGACCGGATGGACGTACCGGTCCTCGACCCTGCCGGCGCCGGGGGCCGGATGCGGCTCGGCCGGCTGCGGCGCACCGCCCTGCCGGTCCCGCTCCACCTGGCGAAGAGCCTGGCGCTCTACCCGCACCTCTCACCCGTCGAGCGCGCCGGCGTGGTCCGCGCCACCCTCGCCCTCGGCCGCCTGGACCCGGCCGACCCCGCGCTGGACGCCGTCGACTTCGGCAGCTGGCTGCGCCGCCACGGGCAGACCTCGCGGGCCGTCGAAGCGCTGTGGGACCTGGTCGGCGTCGCCACCCTCAACGCCTCCGCCGGTGACGCCTCGCTGGGGCTGGCCGCCAAGGTCTTCAAGACCGGGCTGCTCTCCGCCCCCGGCGCCGCCGACATCGGCTGGGCCCGGGTGCCGCTCGGCGACGTGCACGACACCCGGGCCGCCGACGCGCTGCGCAAGGCCGGCGTCCGGATCGCCCTGCGCACCCGGGCCGCCGCCGTCACCCGCGACGACGCCGGCTGGCAGGTCGCGGTGGAGAACGGCCCGCACGGCCGGGAGACGCTCACCGCGGACACCGTCGTCCTGGCCGTACCGCAGCGCGAGGCGCACGCCCTGCTGCCCGAGGACGCACTGCCCACCAAGGACCGACTGCTGGACATCGGCACCGCGCCGATCCTCAACGTCCACGTCATCTACGACCGCAGGGTGGTGCGCCGCCCGTTCTTCGCGGCGGTCGGCACCCCGGTCCAGTGGGTCTTCGACCGCACCGGCGCCTCCGGGCTGTCCCGTACGGCCGGCCACGCACGCAGCCAGTACCTGGCCCTCTCGCAGTCGGCCGCGCAGGAGGAGATCGACCAGCCGGTCGCCAAACTCCGTGCCCGCTACCTCCCCGAGTTGGAACGGCTGCTGCCGGCCGCCCGGGGCGCCCGGATCCTCGATTTCTTCGTCACCCGCGAGCGCACCGCGACCTTCGCACCCGCACCGGGCGTCGGCCGGCTCCGCCCGGCCGCCCGCACCCAAGTCCCCGGCCTGTTCCTGGCCGGTGCGTGGACCGCCACCGGGTGGCCCGCGACCATGGAGAGCGCCGTCCGCAGCGGCACCGCCGCCGCCCGTGCAGCACTCACCGAACTCGGCGTCCCCCAGGGCCAGTTGCCTCAGGAGGCGGCATGACCGTGCATACGGGCGCTCGCACGAGCACAAGCATCGGAAACAGAGGAGAAACCGTGGCTTCCCCGGCTATCGACACCGCGAGCGTCACCGCGCTGCTGGAGCGCGGGCGGACACTCGCCACTCCCGTGCTGCGTGCCGCCGTGGCCAGGCTCGCCCCTCCCATGGACACCGTCGCCGCCTACCACTTCGGGTGGATCGACGCGGACGGCAAGCCCAGCGCCGGTGACGGCGGCAAGGCGGTGCGGCCCGCGCTCGCCCTGCTGTCCGCCGAGGTCGCCGGTGCCGCCCCCGCGGTCGGCGTGCCCGGTGCGGTCGCCGTCGAGCTGGTGCACAACTTCTCGCTGCTGCACGACGACCTGATGGACGGCGACGAACAGCGCCGGCACCGCGACACCGTATGGAAGGTGCACGGCCCCGCCCAGGCCATCCTGGTCGGCGACGCGCTGTTCGCGTTGGCCAACGAAATACTGCTGGAGCTCGGCACCGTCGACGCCGGCCGCGCCACCCGCCGACTGACCCTGGCCACCCGCAAGCTGATCGACGGTCAGGCCCAGGACATCTCCTACGAGCACCGCGAGCGGGTCACCGTCGAGGAGTGCCTGGAGATGGAGGGCAACAAGACCGGCGCCCTGCTCGCCTGTGCGGTCTCCATCGGTGCGGTCCTCGGCGGCGCCGACGACCACACCGCCGACATCCTGGAGAAGTACGGCTACCACCTCGGCCTCGCCTTCCAGGCGGTGGACGACCTGCTGGGCATCTGGGGCGACCCGGAGGCCACCGGCAAGCAGACCTGGAGCGACCTGCGGCAGCGCAAGAAGTCGCTGCCGGTCGTGGCATCGCTCGCCGCCGGTGGGCCCGCCTCCGAGCGGCTCGCCGAGATCCTGGCCGCCGACGCCAAGAAGAGCGAGACCGAGATCGCCGACTTCACCGAGGAAGAATTCGCCTCCCGCGCGGCGTTGATCGAGGAGGCCGGCGGCCGCGAGTGGACCTCCGAGGAGGCCCGCCGGCAGCACGCCACCGCGATCGCCGCCCTGGACGAGATCGACATGCCGGAACGGGTCCGCACGCAACTGGTTGCGCTCGCGGACTTCGTCGTCGTACGAGAGAGATGATGACCATCGACACGCACTAGATCGCAGTCGCCGGCCGGCGCCGTTTCGGCGTCGGCCGACGGAATCCCTGAACACGCATTGACAGTTCACTGCAGAAGGGGAAGCCATGACAGCGACGACCGACGGCAGCTCCGGGGCGCTCCCGCCCCGGAGCTCCTCGGCCACCGATGCCGCCGCCGAGACCGCACAGGCCGGCCCGGACGGCAGACCGGGCACCGCCGTGCTCCAGGACACGGCGGACGCCGCGCGGGAAGCGACCACCCGCGCCACCGATCACCTGCTCTCCCTCCAGGACCCCGCCGGCTGGTGGAAGGGCGACCTCGAGACCAACGTCACGATGGACGCCGAGGACCTGCTGCTCCGTCAGTTCCTGGGCATCCAGGACCCCGGGATCACCGAGGCCGCCGCCCGTCACATCCGCGGCGAGCAGCGCGAGGACGGCACCTGGGCCACCTTCCACGGCGGCCCCGGCGAACTCTCCGCCACCATCGAGGCGTACGTGGCGCTGCGGCTGGCCGGCGATGAGCCGGACGCCCCGCACATGGCCGCCGCCTCCGGCTGGATCCGCGAGCGCGGCGGCATCGCCGCCTCCCGGGTCTTCACCCGGATCTGGCTGGCCCTCTTCGGCTGGTGGAAGTGGGAAGACCTGCCCGAACTCCCCCCGGAGCTCATCTACTTCCCGAAGTGGTTCCCGCTCAGCATCTACGCCTTCGGCTGCTGGGCCCGGCAGACCATCGTCCCGCTGACCATCGTCTCGGCCAAACGCCCGGTCCGCCCGGCGCCGTTCGCCCTCGACGAGCTGCACGCCGACCCACGCGTCGCCCACCACCGCCCTCGTCGGAAGGCGCTGCGCGCCCTGTTCGGCGGCAACCCCAACCCGCCCCGGCCGTTGGCCCCCGTCGCGAGCTGGGACGGCCTCTTCCAGCGACTGGACAAGGCGCTGCACCTGTACCACAAGGTCGCCCTGCGCCGGCCGCGTGCCGCCGCGATGCGCTCGGCCGCCCGCTGGATCATCGAACGGCAGGAGAACGACGGCTGCTGGGGCGGCATCCAGCCCCCCGCCGTCTACTCCGTCATCGCCCTGCACCTGCTCGGCTACGACCTCGACCACCCGGTGCTGCGGGCCGGCCTGGAATCCCTGGACCGGTTCGCCGTGTGGCGGGAGGACGGCGCCCGGATGATCGAGGCGTGTCAGTCCCCGGTCTGGGACACCTGCCTGGCCGCCATCGCGCTGGCCGACGCCGGGGTGCCCGCCGACCACCCGCAGCTGGTCCGGGCCGCCGACTGGATGCTCGGCGAGCAGATCGACCGGCCCGGCGACTGGTCCGTGCGGCGCCCCGAACTCCCCCCCGGGGGCTGGGCGTTCGAGTTCCACAACGACAACTACCCGGACATCGACGACACCGCCGAGGTGGTCCTGGCACTCCTCCGGGTCCGGCACCCCGACCCGGAGCGGGTCGAGGCCGCCATCGACCGCGCGGTGCGGTGGAACGTCGGGATGCAGTCGAAGAACGGCGCCTGGGGCGCGTTCGACGCCGACAACACCAGCCCGTTCCCCAACCGGCTGCCGTTCTGCGACTTCGGCGAGGTCATCGACCCGCCCTCGGCCGACGTCACCGCCCATGTCGTCGAGATGCTGGCCGAGGTCGGCCGGGCGCACGACCCGCGGGCCCGCCGCGGCCTCGCCTGGCTGCTGGCCGAACAGGAGCCCTGCGGCGCGTGGTTCGGACGCTGGGGCACCAACTACGTCTACGGCACCGGCTCGGTGCTGCCGGCCCTGGCCGCCGCCGGGATCCCCGCCTCGCACCCCGCCGTCCGACGGGCCGTCAGCTGGCTGGAGCGGGTGCAGAACGACGACGGCGGCTGGGGCGAGGACCAGCGCTCGTACCACGACAAGGAGCGCTGGGCCGGGCGCGGCGCCTCCACCGCCTCGCAGACCGCCTGGGCGCTGATGGCGCTGCTCGCGGCCGGCGAGCGGGACGGCGAGGCGGTGCGCCGCGGGGTGCGCTGGTTGGTGGAGACCCAACTGCCGGACGGCTCCTGGGACGAGCCGTACTTCACCGGCACCGGCTTCCCGTGGGACTTCTCCATCAACTACCACCTCTACCGCCAGGTCTTCCCGCTGACCGCCCTCGGCCGCTACGTCCACGGCGGACCGGCCGCCGGCGGAACCGCCGGGGCACCGGTGGGGGACTGATGCCGAGACGGCCCCCGCCGGACGCGGATCCGCCGCTGCTCGTCGCCTGTGCGCTCGGCATCGAACGGTTCGCGCTGCGGGGCGGTGATCTGAGGACGACGGGTTCCCCCGCGGTCACCCTCCGCACCGGCATGGGCCCCCGGGCCGCGGAGCGCGCCGTCGCCGCCGCGCTGGGTGCGGGCTCGGCCACCGCCGGCTCGGCCGTCGTGGCCAGCGGTTTCTGCGCCGGGCTGGTTCCCGGGATGCGGCCCGGCGACGTGATCGTCGCCGAGGCCACCCGGGACCACCGGCCCGACGTCCCCGACGTGCCCTGCCCGGACAACGGCCCCCTGGTGCGCGCCCTGCGGGAGCGGGGCCTGCGGGTGCACCGCGGACTGCTGCGCGGCTCCGACCACGTCGTACGGGGCGTGGAGCGGGCCGCACTGCACGCCGAGGGGGCGATCGCGGTGGACATGGAGTCCGCCGCGACGCTCCGGACGGCGGTGCGCTGCGGCAGCCGCGCGGTTGCGGCCGTCCGGGTGGTCGTGGACGCTCCGGACCATGAACTCGTGCGCATCGGGACGGTACGCGGTGGAATATCTGCCTTCCGGGTGCTGCGCTCGGTCTTTCCTGTTTTCTTTGAATGGCACCGTTCTTTGCCGCTCCCCAGGAGGTGAGCCAGATGGCCATGCCGCTCCGTCAATCCATCCGGGTCGGGACCTATCTGTTTGAACAGAAAGTGCTGCGCAAGCGGGAGAAGTTTCCGCTGATTGTCGAGCTGGAACCGCTCTTCGCCTGCAATCTCAAGTGCGAGGGATGCGGGAAGATCCAGCATCCGGCCGGGGTGCTCAAGCAGCGGATGCCGGTGGCCCAGGCGGTGGGCGCGGTGCTGGAATCCGGTGCCCCGATGGTTTCCATCGCCGGCGGCGAACCTTTGATGCACCCTCAGATCGACGAGATCGTCCGACAGCTGGTGGCCCGCCGGAAGTACGTCTTCCTGTGCACCAACGCGATGCTGCTGCGCAAGAAGATGGACAAGTTCAAACCCTCGCCCTATTTCGCCTTCGCGGTGCACATCGACGGAATGCGGGAACGACACGACGAATCCGTCGCGAAGGAGGGCGTATTCGACGAGGCGGTGGCGGCCATCAAGGAGGCCAAGCGGCGCGGCTTCCGGGTCACCACCAACTCCACCTTCTTCAACACCGACACCCCGCAGACCATCATCGAGGTCCTCAACTTCCTCAACGACGACCTGAAGGTCGACGAGATGATGCTCTCGCCCGCCTACGCCTACGAGAAGGCCCCCGACCAGGAGCACTTCCTGGGCGTGGAGCAGACCCGGGAGCTGTTCCGGAAGGCGTTCGCCGGCGGCAACCGCCAGCGGTGGCGGCTCAACCACAGCCCGCTCTTCCTGGACTTCCTGGAGGGCAGGGCCGACTTCCCGTGCACGGCCTGGGCGATCCCCAACTACTCGCTCTTCGGCTGGCAGCGCCCCTGCTACCTGATGAGCGACGGCTACGTCCCGACCTACCGCGAGCTGATCGAGGAGACCGACTGGGAGAAGTACGGCCGGGGCAAGGACCCGCGGTGCGCCAACTGCATGGCGCACTGCGGCTACGAGCCCACCGCCGTCCTGGCCACCATGGGCTCGCTGAAGGAGTCCCTCCGGGCGGCCAAGGAGACCGTCGCCGGGAACCGCGGCTGACGCGACGAGCGGAGAGCCGGCGGCACCGGGACGCCCGGTGCCGCCGGCCCGGCTTTGGGCGGCCCGCCCGCCGCCCGTAAGGAGAACACCTCGTGACCGGATTCGACCTGACCGCGCTGCTCGCCGAACGCGGCGCCGAGCGCTACGAACTCCACAGCCGCCACCTCAACCACCAGCTCCCGCGGATGCTGCACACCATCGGCTTCGACAAGTTCTACGAACGGGCCGAGGGCGCCTACTTCTACGACGCCGACGGCCAGGACTACCTCGACATGCTCGCCGGCTTCGGTGTGATGGGCCTGGGCCGGCACCACCCGGTCGTCCGCCGGGCCCTGCACGACGTGCTCGACGCCCAGCTCGCCGACCTCACCCGCTTCGACTGCCCGCCGCTGCCCGGACTGCTCGCCGAGAAGCTGCTGCGTCACACGCCCCACCTGGACCGGGTCTTCTTCGGCAACAGCGGCACCGAGGCCGTCGAGACCGCCCTGAAGTTCGCCCGCTGCGCCACCGGCCGCCCGCGCGTCCTCTACTGCACCCACGCCTTCCACGGCCTGACCACCGGCTCGCTCTCGGTCAACGGCGAGGACGGCTTCCGCGACGGCTTCGCCCCGCTCCTGCCCGACACCGCCGTCGAACTGGGCGACCTGGCGGCGCTGGAGCGGGAGCTGGGCCGCGGCGACGTGGCGGGCTTCGTCGTCGAACCCGTCCAGGGCAAGGGCGTCACCGCCGCCCCACCCGGATTCCTGCGCGCCGCCCAGGAGTTGCTGCACCGCCACAAGGCCCTGCTGATCGCCGACGAGGTGCAGACCGGCCTCGGCCGCACCGGCGACTTCTTCGCCTACCAGCACGAGGAGGGCGTGGAACCGGACCTGGTCTGCGTCGCCAAGGCGCTCTCCGGCGGCTACGTCCCGGTCGGCGCCACCCTGGGCAAGGAATGGATCTTCAAGAAAGTCTACTCGTCCATGGACCGGGTGCTGGTGCACTCCGCCAGTTTCGGCGCCAACGCCCAGGCGATGGCGGCCGGTCTGGCGGTGCTCTCGGTGATGGAGGACGAGGGGCTCGTCGCCAACGCCCGGCGGACCGGTGATCTGCTGCGCTCCCGACTGGCCGCGCTGACCGACCGGTACGAGCTGCTGCACGAGGTGCGGGGCCGGGGCCTGATGATCGGCATCGAGTTCGGCCGCCCCAAGTCCCTTGGCCTGCGGAGCCGTTGGACGATGCTGCAGGCCGCCCGCAAGGGGCTGTTCGCGCAGATGGTCGTGGTGCCGCTGCTCCAGCGCCACCGCATCCTCACCCAGGTCTCCGGCGATCACCTGGAGGTCATCAAACTGATTCCGCCGCTGATCATCGGGGAACGGGAAGTGGACCGGTTCGTAGAGGCGTTCACGGCCGTCATGGACGACGCCCACAGCGGCGGCGGCCTGATGTGGGACTTCGGGCGGACACTGGTCAAACAGGCGGTCGCCAACCGCTGACCCGGCCCCGGGCGGGTGGGTCACCGAGTCGTGACCCACCCCCGGGGCGTCAGTCCGCCAGCAGTTGGGCGCGCAGCCGCTCGCGGGTGGCCGGCGAGAGCTTCAGCCCGTCGGCGAGGTAGGACTCGGTCGAGCCCCAGACCTCCTCGATCGCGTCGAACGCGGCGGTGAGGTAGTCGAGGTGTGCGCCGAACAGCGGCGAGAGCAGCTCCATGACCTCCGGCGACATCCCGGCCGCCGAGCTGTCCGAGCGGCGGACCTTGTAGCGCCCGGCCGGCTCGTTGGACTTGAGGTAGTCCGCCACGATGGCGTCCCGCTCCACGCCGACCGCGAGCAGGGTGACCGCGATGGAGAGGCCCGCACGGTCCTTGCCGGCCGCGCAGTGCATCAGCGCCGGCACGCTGTCCTCGGCGAGCGCGTGCAGCACCCGGCTGTGGTCCTCGGTGCGGGTGGTGATGATCTCGCGGTAGGTGCGCGCCATGCGGCCCGCGGCCTTGCCGTCGCCGAGCACGACCCGCAGCTGCTCCAGCTCGCCGTCCCGCACCATCGTCCAGAACTCCGCGCCGTCGGCGGGGTCGGTGAGCGGGATGTTGACGTTCTGTACGCCGGGGAGGGTGACGTCCGGGCCCTCCAGCTTGATGTCCGCGGCGTTGCGGAAGTCGAAGATGGTGTGCAGCCCGAGGCCGGCGAGGAAGGCGGCGTCCTCGGCGGTGGCGTGCGCCAGGTGGCCGCTGCGGAAGAGCCGCCCGTGCCGGATGCGACGCCCGTCCATGGTCGGCAGTCCGCCCACGTCACGGAAGTTGCGGACCTCCGCGAGCTCCGGCGGGGACTGGGGGACCTGCGGCGTCTGCTGCGTCACGGGCGCTCCTCGGGATCGGTCGCCGACGCTGCTCGTCGACGAGGCGGGGGCTTCTTCGACGATACGACATTGCTGCAATAGGCAATCAGGTGGCAGCGCCGTGCAACACCGGCGCAACGGCGCGCATCATCCTCCATGTGTGGCGCCCTGACAGCACTTCGTGATCGATCATTATTCCAACTTGAGAAGAATTTGACCTGGTGGCATTAATCACCTCGCGTCAACCCCTGGTTACGGTGGCGTAGGTCACTTCTCAAGGTGAAGTATGTCCTGACGTGGCAGACGATTCGAAGAACATCAGCAGCAGCGCGAAAAGCGCCATCGGGTCGTACGCAGCCGTCGGGGACAGCTTTACTGAGGGAGTCGGAGATCCCGGTCCGGACGGGGCGTACATCGGCTGGGCGGACCGGCTCGCGGTCCTCCTCGCCGACCAGCGGGACGAGGGGGACTTCCGCTATGCGAACCTTGCCGTGCGCGGACGGCTCCTGGACCGGATCATCGAGGAGCAGGTGCCCCGGGCGCAGCAGCTCGCCCCCGAACTGGTGACGTTCTGTGCCGGCGGCAACGACATCCTGCGGCCGGGCTCGGACCCGGACGCGGTGGCCGAGCGTTACGAGGCGGCCGTGGTCGCGCTGCGCGAGACGGTCCCGACGGTGCTGCTGTGCACCGGTTTCGACACCCGGGGCGTCCCGGTCCTCAAGCATCTGCGCGGCAAGATCGCCACGTACACGGCCCATGTGCGGGCCATCGCCGATCGGCATGACTGCCCGGTGCTCGACCTGTGGTCGCTGAAGTCCGTCCAGGACCGCCGGGCCTGGAGCGAGGACCGGCTGCACCTGTCCGCCGACGGTCACACCCGGGTGGCGCTGCGCGCCGCGCAGGTGCTGGGGCTCGCGGTGCCGGCCGACCCGGACCAGCCGTGGCCGCCGGAGACGGAGCGCACCGCGGCCGAGGCGCGGCGGGACAACATCCACTGGGCGCGCGAGCACCTGGTGCCGTGGATCGGCCGCCGGCTGCGCGGCGTCTCCTCCGGGGACGACGTCGAGCCCAAGCGCCCCGATCTGCTGCCGCTGTAGGTTTTTCCATATACGAGGCCCCGTGCCCGCCTGGTGGCGGCGCGGGGCCTTGAGGTCTGTCCGACGGGCCGGGGTCGGACGGACCTAGGGCGCTTCTGATGGATCTCCGCGGCGTCGCGGCGCCTGCCACGCACGCTCGCGGCGTTGCCGAAATGCCCCCATAGCTCCGCTATGAAGACATCCCGGCGCCTTGCGATCGCACGCACCAGGCGCCGCTCCTTCTTCCACGGAGATCCATCAGAAGCGCCCTAGTGCGCCGCCGTCCGGTACGGCAGGTCCGCCCAGACCACCTGGCCCCGGCCGCTGTCGTCGGGGCGGGTGCCCCAGCTCTCGGAGAGTGCGCAGACCAACAGCAGCCCGCGCCCGCCCTCTTGGTCGAGGGTGCCGGGCCGGGCGTGCGGAGCGGAGGCGCAGGGGCCGCCCTCGTCGGCGATCTCTATGCGTATGTGTGCGCCGACGAGGGTGATCTCGCAGCCGACCTTCTCGCTGTCGGTGTGCCGCACCGCGTTGGTGAACAGCTCGGTGACCACCAACTCCACGTCGTCGCGGACCTGTTGAGCGGCGCCCCACTCGCGCAGCAGCGTGCTGACGCGCTGGCGCGCCTCGGGCACGGACGTGCGCCGCGCCGGCAAGTGGAACGCGTCCTGCGGGCTCTGGGCGAGGAAGCCGCCGCATCGCCCTAACGACGGAGCGTTTTTGTAGGAAGCCACGACATAACTATGTGCGATGTTGCTCACCGTTGGCAAGGATCAGTCTGTAATTTGCAGAATTGAAAGTGCAGTCTGTTCGAGCTGATGACGGCATGACACACTGCTGAGCACTGAAGCTGGTTGGAGGGGATGGGACGTGGCGGATCCACGGTCTGCAGGTGCACCGACCGTCCTGCGGGTGGTGCTCGGCAAGCGACTGCAGGATCTGCGGGAGAAGGCGGGGCTCTCCTTCGAGCGCGCCGCCGCCGCGCTGGACGTGACGCACGCCACGATACGGCGCATGGAGAAGGCCGAGGTCGGCCTCAAGATCCCCTACGTCGAGAAGCTGCTGGCGACCTACGGCGTCACCGACCGCAAAGAGATCGACGGCTTCGTGTCGCTGGCCCGCGAGGCCAACCGCCCCGGCTGGTGGCACCGCTTCCGCGACATCCTCCCCGAGTGGTTCAGCGCCTTCGTCAGCCTGGAGAGCGAAGCCAACCTCATCCGTTCCTACCAACCGCACTACGTCCCCGGCCTGTTGCAGACCGAGGACTACGCCGCCGCGGTGCTGCGCGCCGGCATGCCGCACGCCGCCCCCGCCGACATCGACCGCATCGTGGCCCTGCGCATGGAGCGCCAGGCACTGCTGACCCGTGAGAACGCCCCGATGCTGTGGTCGGTCATGGACGAGACCGTGCTGCGGCGGCCCATCGGCGGACCCAAGGTGATGCGCGACCAGATCACCCGGCTGATGGAGGCCACCTCGATGCCGAACGTCCGGCTCCAGGTGATGCCCTTCGCTGCGGGCCCGCACCCCGCCATGTACGGGCCGTTCCACATCTTCCGCTTCCCGATCCCGGAGCTCCCGGACATCGCGTATGCGGAAAGCCTCGTCGGAGCCGTGTACTTCGACCAGCGCAACGACGTCTCGCAGTTCCTGGAGGCCCTGGACCGGATGTGTGCGCAGGCCGCGCCGGCACACACCACCGAGGCCATTCTGGGTGGCTTTCGCAAGGAGATCTGAACCCCCCATGGATCGCATACGTATCTACAACGGCATGCCCGCCAATGAACTGGGCACCGACGGCTGGTCCAAGCCGTGGAGCGGCGGAAACGGTGGCGAGTGCGTCGAGGCCATGCGCCTGCGGGACGGCCGGATCGCGCTGCGGCAGTCCACCGACCCGGACGGCCCCGCGCTGATCTACACCCACCGCGAGATGGTCAGTTTCATCGAGGGCGCGAAGGCCGGCCACGCCGACTTCCTGCTCTCCGCGGCGCCGTGTCCGGCGCACTGAGGGAGGAGCCATGAGCGACCAGCACAGCCCTCCCGAGGCGGACGCCGGCGTCCCGGAGATCGGGCCGTACCCCCCGGGGCCGGACCACCTCGGCTTCGCCGCCGACGAGATCGACACCAGCCGGCCGCACCCGGCCCGGATGTACGACTACTTCCTCGGCGGCTGGGACAACTACGAGGTCGACCGGGTCGCCGGCGACCGGGTCATCGAACTGCACCCGCAGGTGCGCGACAGCGTCCGCGCCAACGGGGCCTTCCGCCGGCGCGCGGTGCGCGCGGTGGTGGCGTCCGGCATCCGCCAGTTCCTCGTCCTCGGCATCGGCATCCCCACCTCGCCCAACACCCACGAGGTGGCCCGGGAGACCGCCCCCGGGACCCGGGTGGTCTACGTGGACAGCGACCCCATCGTCGCCACCCACGCCCGGGCCCGGCTCGCCAACGCCCCGGGCACCGCCTTCGCGCTCGGCGACATCCGCGACCCCAAGGCCGTCCTGGACGACCCGGCGGTCCGCGAGCTGATCGACTTCGACCGGCCGGTGGGGCTGCTGGTCGGCGGCGTGATGGACTTCCTCGGGGACGAGGACAACCCCGCCGCGCTGCTCGCCGCGTTCGGCGCGGCGATGCCGGCCGGCAGTCACCTGGTGCTCTCGCACAGCACGTACGAACCGTACGAGGGCTATGCCGAGGGCCGGGTCGACGAGGCGGCCCGGGCGCACGTGGAGGAGGTCTACAAGAGCGCCACCACCCCGCTCGCGCTGCGCACCAAGGACGAGATCGCCGCTCTCCTCGGGCCGTTCACCCCACTGGAGCCGGGCGTCGTGCGGGTGCCGCTGTGGCGACCGGACGGCGCCGTCCCCGGTCCGGTGGAACTCAACAACACCATCTTCTACGGGGTGGTGGGCCGCAAGGACTGAAGCGGCGCGGCCCCGGACGGCACCCACCGCACGTGTGTGCCGCGGGTGCCGCCGCGCACTCGGACGGCACGGAAGGGCGTCGCGTCGAGCCGCGGGCTCGGAGCCGGGAGCTAGGCGCCGGTCGCGGAGACCTCGGCCTCCGGTTCGGGCTCGGGTTCGGGTTCGACCTCGGGCTCAGGCTCGGGATCGACCTCGGCGGCGGGCACCGGGGCCGGCGGGGGCGGGGCGAGGGCGGCCCGGAGGTCGTCCGGCCCGGCGAGGGCGGTGTGCGTGCCCGCCGCCGTGCAGGCGTGGGCACCCGCCACCGCACCGAGCCTGGCGCACTCCTCCAGGTCCCGGCCCGACATCCTGCCGTAGAGGAAACCGCAGGTGAAGGCGTCGCCGGCGCCGTTGCTGTCCACGACCGGGGCGGGCGGCACGGCGGCCGGCACCAGGCGCGGGGTGCGGTCCTCGGGCGTGAGCAGATAGGCGCCGCCCGCGCCGGCGGTGGCGATCACCGCCTGGGCCCGTCCCTCGCGGAGGATCTCCCGCATGATCGAGCTGATCCGCTCGCCGGCCCCGGCCGTGCTGAGGAAGACCAGGTCCGAGCGGAACGCGAAGTCACGGTGGTGCTCGGTCAGGCCGTCCCAGTCGTGCAGGTCCGTGGAGACCGGGACGCCCAGCGCCTCGATGTCCTCGTAGAGATGGCGGGCGAAGTGGCTGATCGTGAGGTGGACGTGCCGGGTGCGGCGCAGGAGCGGAAGGTAGTGCTCGGGCGACATCCGGAGATCGAGCGGGTCGCGGGCGTCGTAGAAGGACATCCGGCGGCCGTCGGGCGAGACGAGGTTGACCGCCCGGCGGGTGCCGTGCGGGGAGATCAGCGGATGGAAGTCGACGCCGCTGCCGGCCAACCGCTCGCGGACCAGGGCGCCCGGCGGATCGTCGCCGAGGAAGTCCACGAATCCGGTGGTGAGTCCCAGCGCCGCGCAGCCGAGCGCGACACCGGTACCGGTGTGCCCGGCCCATTCGCTGATGGGCGGCACCGCATGGCTGTCGGCGGACGGTACGGGCAGCGCGCCGACCCGCACGATGGTGTCCACGCCCGATCCGCCGACGACGAGTACGTCATATGGCTCAGATACCTGCTGGAAGGTCACAAGCGTCCCTGAATCCCTTGCTGGTGAGACGAGTCCCGTGCTGGTGGGAGCGGCCGCGGCCGCGGTGCGCCCGCCGTCGGGAGTCTAGACGCACACTCGCCTCATATCGGGATGTCAGGGACTGGTGTGACGCGCGGGGGAAGGGGCGTCCCCGAGGCCGCCGCGCAGGTCCGCAGGGCGCCGGCGAGCGGGCGACGGCCCCGGTCGCACGCCCCCGACGGCCCGTCAGCCCGACCCCCGTCGGACGTCGGATTCCCTCCCCTTCGCCTCACCAGGAGGGTGAGGCGAAGGGGGAGTTGCACGGTCGGGTCATCGAATCGGTCGGGGTGGGGAACGGGCCGTTGACACCGGCTCGGCGGGCGCTGAGGCTGAAGCGCAGCACTGATCGGGTCCGGCACCGGGGACGACGGCCGGCCGTCGGGGAGAAGGGGCACGCATGGCGGAGCACACCGGGCGCGGGCGGACCGCGATAGTGATCGGCGGCGGACTCGCCGGGATGCTCGCCGTCACCGCCCTCCGCGGCCACGTCGAGACGATCACGGTCGTCGAACGGGACCGCTACCCGGCCGACCGCACCTTCCGCAAGGGCGTCCCGCAAGCCCGCCACCTGCACCTTCTCCTCAGCGGCGGACAGCGCGCACTGGACCGGCTGCTGCCCGGCACGGTCGCCGCGCTCACCGCGGCCGGGGCCCGCAGACTGTATCTGCCGCGCGATCTGCTCACCCGTACGCCCACCGGGTGGCAGCGCCGCTTCGACGAGCGCCGGCATCCCACGCTGAGCGTCACCCGACCGGTCCTGGACGCCGTGGTCCGCGAGCGGGTGCTGCGCGGCGACGCCGGCCCGGCGACCCGCGTCGAGGTCCTGGAGGCGACCGAGGCCGTCGGCCTCGCCGGCGACGCCCGGCGGGTCACCGGCGTCAAGGTCCGCACCCGCGACGGCGACCGCTCCGCCGGGACGGCCCGGGTGCTCCCCGCCGACCTGGTCGTGGACGCCTCCGGGCGGGGCTCCCGCACGCCCCGCTGGTGTGCGGAACTGGGCGGCCAGGCACCGCAGGAGGAGACCGTCGACTCCGGTCTCGCCTACGCCACCCGGATGTACCGCCCCCTCGACCAGGACGGCGCACCCGAGGTCGGCGTCAACGTCCCCGGCTGGCCCGAGTGCCCGCGGGGCGCCGCCTACGTCCCCGTGGAGGGCGGCAACTGGCTGCTGACCCTGTCCGGGGTGCGCGGGCACCACCCGTCCACGGACGAGACGGAGTTCGCCGCCTTCAGCGCCACCATCGGCGACCCCTACGTCCACGAACTGCTGGCCCGCGCCGAACCGGTCTCGCCGGTGCACGGCTTCCGCGACACCTGCAACCGCCGCCGGCACTACGAGCGCCCCGGTGCCGCCCCGGACGGCCTCCTGGTCCTCGGGGACGCCACCTGCACCTTCAACCCGGTCTACGGCCAGGGCATGTCGGTGGCCGCGCTCGGCGCACTGGCAGTGCGGGACACCCTCGACGCCGCCGGCGGCCTCGGGCCCGGCGTCCTCGCCCGGGCGCAGCGGGCGATCGGCCGGGCCGCGGAACCGGCCTGGATGACCGCGGTCGGCGCGGACCGCCCCTATGTCGGCGGGGCCGCCACCAAGGCGGGCCTCGGCGAGCGACTGACGACGTGGTATCTCGGCCGGCTCGCCGCCCGCGCCGCCGTCGACCGGGTCGTCGGCGCCGCCTTCCGGGACGTCTTCTGCCTCACCGCCCCGCCCTCCCGCCTGATGACCCCGCACGTCCTGCTGCGCACCGTGCTCCTGCCGCGCCGCCCGGGCCTGCCGCACCCACCGGCCGCGGTGGAGGCGGCGTGACAACGGGTCAGCGGACCCGGTGGGCGACCCCGCGCCGGGCTGCCCACTGGGTCCGCTGACCCGCCTTCCCTTCACCCGAACGGGTGTCTTGAACCGGCGCTCCCGGTCATCCGGTCGTAGGCACGTCCGCGCATCCGTCGTCCCGGGCCGGGAATGCATCGGCCGGCCGGGCCGTTTGCCCCGGAGAGTGCCGGCGCCGGAGCCGGGGTCCCGCAGGGCGGCCCGGCGGTGCCGGAACCCAGCGTTCGCGCGGTCCGTTCACTTCGCGACTGCCCCGACCATGGAGGTGCCGTGACCGCATCCCGACCCCGCCCCACGCGCCTGAGCGCGCTGCGCCCCGCGAGCTTCGGCGCCGAGCCGAAGGGGGAGCGGCTGGCGAGGATGCGCAGATCGCCGCAGTTCGTGGACGGTCAGTTCCGCAATCCGGCCCCCACCCGGCAGCTGCTGCGCGGTGCCGCGCTGCCGATGGCGCGCACACAGCTCCATCGGGAGGGGCGGCTGCGGCGGGCGCCGGTCGGACGGATCCCGGTGCACCGCCCGACCGCCGAGGACTGGGGCCGCCCGCCCGCCTCCGGGCTCCGGCTCACCTGGACGGGACACTCCAGTGTGCTCGCCGAGATCGACGGGCGGCGGGTGCTCTTCGACCCGGTCTGGGGCGAGCGCTGCTCACCGTTCGGCTGGGCCGGGCCCAAGCGGCTGCATCCGGTGCCGGTGGAGCTGGCGGAGCTGCCGCCGGTCGACGTCGTGGTGATCTCGCACGATCACTACGACCACCTCGACATGCCCACCGTCAAGGGCCTGGCCGAGTCCGGCGCGGTCTTCGTCGTGCCGCTCGGCATCGGCGCCGACCTGGAGTTCTGGGGCGTACCCGCGGCGCGGATCACCGAGCTGGACTGGCACGAGTCGACCCGGGTCGGCGGGCTCACCCTCACCGCCACGCCGGCCCAGCACTTCTGCGGTCGCGGTCTGCGCGGCCCCCAGCACACCCTGTGGGCCTCCTGGGTGGTCGCCGGTCCCGAGCACCGCATCTTCCACAGCGGCGACACCGGATACTTCTCCGGTTTCGCCGAGATCGGCGCGGCGCACGGCCCGTTCGACGCGACGATGATCCAGATCGGCGCGTACTCGGACTTCTGGCCCGACATCCACATGACTCCGGAGGAGGGCATGCGGGCCCACCGCGACCTGCAACAGGGCGACCCGTCCGTCGGTGTGATGATGCCGATCCACTGGGGGACGTTCAACCTCGCCCCGCATCCCTGGGCCGAGCCGGGGGAGCGGACCCTGTACGCCGGTCACCGGTCGGGTGCCCGTGTGGTGACCCCGGTGCCGGGCAAGCCGTTCGAGCCGGCCGACCCGCCGGCTCCGTATCCGTGGTGGCGGGCGGTCGCCGTGCCGCCCGCGCACGGCTGGCCGGCATGGCCGCCGGTGCTCTCGGCCGACCGGCAGGAGCTGGTGGCCGAGCGGTAGTCGTCGCTGCGGCAGCGGCAGCGCACCGGCGTTCCGCGGACGTCGGGTCAGGGGCGCGCCCGAGACCGCCGCACGGTCGGTGTCGGCGTCAAGTGAGTACAGTGCTGCCCCCCTCGCGCGCAGCGCGTCAGGGTGGGCAGGGGTGGCCGGGGGCGGGCTGTCGTGGTGGGGTCGGACCTTGGGGAACTCCCGTGGCGAGGCGGGGGCCGTGGTGCGGTTGAGGCGAATGTTCCCTTCCTCAACGGCCTTTTTCTGTACGGGAGTTCGGATCTTTTCGCACTTCCGTGCGGAGGGTGCCTCCTCAAGGAGGTGGCGCGGGGTAGCGAAACCCCGAAGGGGGTCCGAACCCCACCCCCGCAACAACTAGCGTGCGTGCTCCGTGAACTGCCAACGGCCGATCCGGAGGGCGCCCATGCCTACCGCTACCCCGCAGAGGACCGAGACGTCCCCGGAGACTCCCAGGTCCCGTGGGGGACGGCACGGCCGGGCGGCCTTCCCGGAGCCGGTGTCCGACGCTGCCATACGGTCCCGCCTGATCCGGCTCGCCGCCGTCCCCGCCCTGCTCGCGGCCGTCGTCTGCGCGGGCGTCGCCGCGTTCGTGGTGCGCAGCGGCGGCGCCCGGCTCACCGGCCGCGAGTGGGCGGTGCTGGCCGGCGGCCTCGCCGTGGTCTGCGCCATCGTCCTGCTCGGCGGCCTGGCGGGCAGCGCCGAGGCACGCGGTCTGGCGCGCCGCTGCGGGCAGCTGCGCCAGGTGTGCGCCCGCGCCCAGACCGACCTCGCCGACCTCCTGGACCGGGTGCGCAACGACGAGTGGCTGCGGCCCCCCGACGACCGGGAGCCGCTGGCGGAGCCCGGCGGCGACGCCCTGGGCCGGCTCGCCCACGAGGTCGCCGCCACCGGCCGGGCCGCCGAGGCCGCGCTCATCGAGGCGGTGGGCATCGTCCGCAGCGACGCCACCGGCAACCAGCAGAAGCTGGAGGTCTTCGTCAACCTCGCCCGGCGCCTGCAGTCCCTGGTCCACCGCCAGATCCTGACCCTGGACGAGATGGAGCACCAGGTCGAGGACCCGGACCTGCTCAAGGGCCTGTTCGTCATCGACCACCTGGCCACCCGGATCCGCCGGCACGCCGAGAACCTCGCCGTCCTCGGCGGCGCCATCACCCGCCGCCAGTGGACCCGCCCGATCACCCTGACCGAGGTCGTCCGCTCCTCCACCGCCGAGGTCGAGCAGTACACCCGGATCAAGCTGGTGTCGCCCTTCGAGGGCACCCTGCGCGGGCACGCCGTCGCCGACGTCGTGCACCTGCTCGCCGAACTCGTCGAGAACGCCACCGAGTTCTCCGACCCGGAGACGCCGGTCACGGTGCGGGCCCGGCACGTCACCGCGGGGCTCGCCGTCGAGGTCGAGGACCGCGGCCTGGGCATGTCGCCCGAGGAACAGGAGCAGATGAACCGGCTGCTGGCCGACCCCGAGCGGATCGACCTCACCGAGCTCCTGGACGACGGCCGGATCGGCCTCTACGTGGTCTCCTCGCTCGCCCAGCGGCACGGCCTCCTGGTGCGGCTCCAGAGCAGCATCTACGGCGGCGTCCAGGCCGTCGTGATCGTCCCGCCGGAGCTGCTGGGCGCCAACTCGGCCGAGACCCGCGAGGAGTTCCCGGACGGCATGGAGGACGAGGACGAGCAACTCGATCCGGGTCCCGGGCGCGGCCAACGGCCCTACGGCGACCGGTTCGACGACGTCCCCGACCGCCGAGAGGCCGCCGCCGGCCCGGCCCCGTCCGACGCGGGCACCCCCGCCCAGGCGGTGCCCGCCGCCGACACCGACACCGACGCCCTCGCCGCCGCGGTCGGTGTCCTCCCCACCGGCACCGGCACCGGCATCGACGCCCGTCCCACCCGCCGGCGCATCGTCCGCACCCCGGCCTCGGCCACCGCCGCCAGCGTCGAGGCCGCCGCCAACGCCCCGCAGCACGGTTCCGGCGCACCCGACGGCCCGACCGGGGCACCGCTCGGCGGCGGGCACCCCGCCGACCCGGGGCCGGTGGTCCTGCCGCCCCCGCCGCCGCCCCTCGACGACGTCGCCCGCCCCCGGCTGCCGCGCCGCGTCAAGCAGGCCCACATCGCCCCCCAGTTGCGCGACGTTCCCCCGCCGCCGCTCCGCACCGGCCCCGACCGCCTCCACGACCCCAACCTGATGGCCGCCTACCAGCGCGGCTTCAGCCGCGGCGACCCCAGCTACGCGGCCGGCCTCGCCGCCGCCGGCCACCTTGCCCCCGCTCCTGCCACCACCCCGGGCCAGGACGGCATCCCCGGCAGCCCCGGAGACCCCGAACCGCTCCTTGCCCCTGATCACGACGCCCCGATGGCCCGCCCCCGAGGAGACGACCCCCACCATGGTGAGTGAAGTGCGCACGCAGGCGCCCGCGGAGTTCCGCGGCAATCAGCACACCGACCTTTCCTGGCTGCTGACCGGACTCGTCCAACGGGTACCGCACACCCGCAGCGCCGTCCTGCTCTCCGCCGACGGCCTGGTCAAGGCATCCCACGGCTTCGAACCGGACGTCGCCGACCACATGGCGGCGCTCTCCTCCGGCCTGTACTCGCTCGCCCGAAGCGCCGGTTCCCGCTTCGGGGAGGGCAGCGACATCCTCCAGGTCGTCGTCGAGATGGAGCAGACCTTCCTCTTCGTCGCCGCCGCCGGGTCCGGCGCGTGCCTGGCCGTCCTCGCCTCCCGCGAGGCCGACGCCGGCGTGCTCGGCTACGAGATGGGGATGCTGGTCAAGAGCGTCCGGCCGTACCTGGCGACGCCCCCGCGCCACCAGGCCCCGGCGGGTGGCCGTTGACCGTTGCCCTGCCCCGCCGGCAGCGGTCGCCCGGCCCGGACGCACCGTGGGTCGACGACGTGGCGGGCCGGCTGGTCCGCCCGTACACCGTCAGCAGGGGCCGCACCCGCCCCACGGCGCACTTCGATCTGATGACCATGGTGCGGGCGACCGGACGGCGACCCGCCGGCCTCCAAGGGCCGGAATACGACCGGGTGTTGGGGCTGTGCGGCCGGCCCGTCCCGGTCGCCGAGGTCGCTGCGCACGTCCGGCTGCCCGCCGTGGTCACCAAGGTGCTCCTCGCCGACCTCGTCGACTGCGGAGCGCTCACCGCGCGAACCCCCTCGGCCGTCTCGGCCGGGCCCGCCCCCCGTACCGACCGTGCCCTGCTGGAGGCGGTGCTGCATGGACTTCGTCAACGACTCTGATGCCCGGCTCCCCGGGGACCCCGAGGCCGACTCCTTCCCCACCGCGGTGAAGGTCCTGGTCGCGGGCGGGTTCGGGGTTGGCAAGACCACCTTCGTCGGCGCGGTCAGCGAGATCGCACCGCTCAACACCGAGGAGCTCATCACCCAGATAAGCGTCGGCACCGACGACCTGGCCGGCGTCGCGGACAAGACGACCACGACCGTCGCCATGGACTTCGGCCGGATCACCCTCGGCCCGGAGCACGTCCTCTACCTCTTCGGCACGCCCGGGCAGCACCGCTTCTGGTTCCTGTGGGAGGAACTGTCCCACGGTGCGCTCGGCGCGGTGGTGCTCGCCGACACCCGGCGGCTGGACCAGTGCTTCGCCGCGGTCGACTTCTTCGAGGGGCGCGGCATCCAGTTCGTCGTCGCCGTCAACGAGTTCGACGGCGGCCACCACTACGGGCCCGAAGAGGTACGGGCCGCCCTGGATCTCGCCCCGGAGATCCCGGTCGTGCTCTGCGACGCCCGCCAGTGCGCCTCCGGCACCCAGGTCCTGCTGTCCCTCGTCGCCCACCTCCTCTCCTCACCTGTCCTCACCTCCACCCCGGAGCCGTCATGAACGTCCCCTCCGCACGCTTCCCGTTCCCCTCGCGCTATCCGTCCTGGCGCTATCCCTCGTCCGAACTTCCCCACCTCACGGACGACTTGACGCGCCGGCTGCTGATCACCCCGGAGGACCACGAGGCGCCGGCCCGGGTGGCCCGGCTGCGCGAGCTGGGCATCGGCAAGAACCCGCTGCCCGCGTTCGACCAGTTCGCGCGCAGGCTCGCCCGGACCACCAACACCCCCTACGCCATGGTCAACTTCATCGACGAGCACGAGCAGTACTTCGCCGGTCTCTACGCCCCCGACCTCGACACCTCCGTCGAGCTGGGCCCAGCGCCGCCCAGCGGCCGCCCGGAGCGGATCATGGCCCGGGACCACGGCTACTGCCCGTACGTCGTGGTGCGGCGCAAGGCGCTCGTCCTGGAGGACGTCTGCGACTACCCGCGGTTCGCCGGCAACCCGGTCGTCGACGAGCTCGGCATCCGCACCTACCTGGGCGCTCCGCTGATCGACCACACCGGGACGACCCTGGGCACCGTGTGCGTCATCGACCGCGAACCCCGGCCCTGGGGACGCGAGGGACTGCACACCATCAAGGCGTTCGCCGCCGAACTCGTCGCGCTGATCCACGAGATGGAGCAGCGGCAGCGGGAGGCCGACGCCTCCTGACCGGGCGCGCCCGCGGCCCCGGAGGCCCGACGGCCGGCCGGGGCCCGCGCCCGGGCGGCGCCGCGGAGCGCCGCCCGACGCATCCGGCCCGCCGGGCGCCCGTCCCTCAGGACACCCGGGCCAGCGCCTCCCGCCCACCGGGCAGCCCGTCCTCCTCCGACCAGTCCGCCGACGCCGGCCGCAGCAGCTCCGCGAGCCGGCCCGACCACTCGCCCTTCCCCTGTCCCAGCGCCAACTCGCCCAGCCGCAACAGCTGGATGTCGGAGGTGCCGGCCGGCGCGAAGATGTGGTGCGCGTCGCGCAGGAAACGTTCCACCGGCCGGTCGGTGAACAGTCCACAGGCGGCGTGGATGTCCATCGCGTCCCGCGCGGACTCCAGCGCCGACTCCACATTCACCAACTTGGCGTTCATCAGCTCCGCATCGCAGGCCAGCCCCTGGTCCAGCAGGTGCACCGCGTGGTACGCGGACAGCCGGGCCAGCAGCAACCGGGACTGGATCCGGCCCAACTTCAGCTTGATGTTCGGCAGTTCCGCCAGCGGCTCGCCGTAGCGCCGCCGCTCGGTGCAGAACGCCGTGGTCTCGTCCAGGGCGGCCTGGTGGATGCCGAGCGAGACCGCCGTCAGATTCGGCCGCCCGTACAGCATGCTGGAGGAGTACGCCACGGCCAGCCCGTCGCCCTCCCGTCCCAGCAGGTGCGTCGCCGGCACCCGGCAGTCGTCGAAGAACAACTCGCCGAAGCTGAAGCCGTGCAGGCCCATCGCGGGCCGCTGCGGGCCGACCCGGAAACCAGGGGTGCCGGACTCCACGAGGAACGCCGACAGGCCCTTCGAACCCTCGCCGGTGCGCACCACCACCCCGTGCAGATCTCCGACGTGGCTGTTGCCGACATAGCTCTTCCGGCCGTTGAGGACGTAGTCGTCGCCGTCGCGGACCGCGGTGGAGGCCATGCCCAGGACGTGCCCACCGGACTGCGGTTCGGTGACCGCGATGGTCGGCAGGCAGTCGCCGGACGCGACCGCCGGCAGCCAGGTCTTCTTCTGCTCCTCGCTGCCGAAGTGGACGATCTTCGCCACGCCCAGCTGGGACGCCTGCACCATGGCGCCCATCGCGGCACTCACCCGCGACAGCTCCTCGATGATCAGCGTCTTGGCGACGTGCCCGGCGCCCATCCCGCCGTAGGCACGGTCCACCGTCGCACCGATCCAGCCCTGACGGGCAATCAGCCGCGAGAGGTCGGGGCAGGCGACGCGTCGCGCCTCCAGCTCGGCGATCCGGGGCCGGACCTCGCGCTCGGCGAAATCCCGCACCCGGCGCCGGAGCGCCTCATGCCGCTGATCGGTGAAGTAGCGATGCAAGACGAGCCCTCCTGCGCGAACTTCCGCGTGCTGGCCGCTCCCCTTCCACGGGGTGGCGCGGGCGGTGCCGCCTGATCGTACCGGACAGTAATCTATCGCTCACTGCGTGCGATACCCGTTGGAATACCAGCTCCGGGGCGCGCAAAACATCGGACCGGCGCATTCATACGCGCACTTGGAGCGCGCGGATGCGCCGCACAACCCCCGCCCCGGGGCGCGGTGCGGCGCGGCTCCGAACCCTCCCGGAGCCGCGCCAACCCCTCGCCTCCCGGCCGTCAGTGGCCGATGTCGCAGCAGGACTCGCGGCGCTGCTGCCGCCCCACCGCCAGCCAGTCGGTGCCCGCCGCCGCGCGCACCGCCGGCCCACCGGGCGCCGGGAACGACTCCACCAACGCCCGCTGCTCGTACAGCCGCCCGCCCTTGAGTACCGCCGACGTCCGCACCAGCGCGCCGATGTCCCGGAACGGATCGCCGTCCACCAGCGTCATATCGGCGAGCTTGCCCACCTCCAGCGTCCCCAGGTCGCGCTCCGCGCCGAACACCCGGGCCGGCAGCACGGTCGCCGTCCGCAGCGCCTCGACGACACTCAACCCGCCGCGGTGCAGCGCCCGCAGCGCAAGATGGAGCGACAGGCCCACCGGCACCAGCGGCTGGTCCGTCCCCAGCGCCACCAGACCGCCGCCGTCCAGGACGCGGCGGTAGACGCCCACCTCGGTGCCGATGGCGGCCAGTTGCTCCGGCGTCGGCCGCCGCCCGGCGTTCTCCCGGACCACCGCACCGTCCCACGGCGGCATCAGCCGACTCACCCGCACGTCCTCGGCCAGCGCCGGATCCTCACCGATCAGCGGCGACGCCGAGAACGGCGTGGCCAGCATGTGCAGCCCGCCCGCCGTGTAGACGTTCTCGACGTCCTCGTACGCGTGCCCCGAGGCGGACACCGCGTGCCCGAACTCCAGCCGCTGGGTGGCCTGCAGATGCGTCGTCAGATCCTGCCCCAACTGCACCCCGGGGCTCAGCAGGTGGCTACCCGAGCGGACCCCCAGCCGCTCGTGCGCGAAGCGCGCCGCCTCCGCCACCACCCAACCCGGCGCCCGGACATAGGTCTTGACGAAATCCCAGTCCAACGCCGCACCCCGGGCCAGCGACCGCCGCAGCCCCGCCTCGGTCCGGTGCGCCCGCCCCATGCTGTACGCCACCCGCCCGCCGTCCAGCAGCTCGCCGCAGGTCAGCAGTCGCGGCCCGGCCAGCACCCCGGCGGCCAGCGCCTCCCGCAGCCGCGCCTGCTCGTAGGAGAAGCCGCCGCAGGAGACGGTGGTGGTGATGCCGTACGCCAGCTGCAGCGCGGTCTGCCGCCCGCCGTACGTGACCTGCCAGGGATGGGTGTGTGCGTCCCACAGCCCCGGCAGCACCGTCCGGTCGCCGGCGTCCACCCGCCGGGCGGCCCCGGCCCGGGACGCCCGGTGCGGCTCCACCGCCGTGATCCGCCCCTCCCGCACCACCACATCGACGTCCTCGCGCACCGTCTCGCCGGTGCCGTCCCAGAACCGGCCCGCGTGCACCACGGTGTCCCGGGCCCGCGCCGGCCGCCGCTCCAGCGCGACCGGAACGGTCCGCGGCGCACCCCCGGACACCGGAACCAGCCGCAGCTTCCCGGCCGAGAGGTACAGCAGCGTCCCGGAGTCCCCGGACCACGACGGATGGTCCGCGGCCTCCTCGGTCAGCTGGCGCGGCGCACCGTCCGGCGTCCCGTCCGGCCGCACCGGCAGCACCCACAGCGCCGACTCGGCGATCACCGCCAGCCACTTCCCGTCCGGCGACCACACCGGACCGGAGTCGTAGCGATCGGCGATCGAGACGTGCTCGGCGACCTGGTACAGCCGGTCCTTCCCGGTCTCCGCGTCGACGATCCGGATGACGTTGTAGCCCTCGCGGAACCGACGGTTGAGCCGGTTGCGGTCGCACAGTGCCAGATGGCGGCCGTCCGGCGACCAACTGGGTCGGCCCGGCAGCCCGCCCGCCCCCATTGGCGCGGCCAGCACCTTCTCCGTGCCGTCCGCCAGCGTCCGCACGGCGAGATTGCCCATCATGTCCAGCGTCGCCAGCTGCCCGCCGTCCGGCGACAGCGCCGGCTGCACCCGCCCGCCGGACGCCAACACCGTCTCCGCGCCCGACGCCAACTCCCGGCGGCGCACCGCGAACAGCCCGTCCCGGTCGTCCGCGTACACCAGCGCCCGACCGTCCCGGGACCAGCTCGGCGCGAGCACATACCGGGTGGCCGCGGCCGCGGTGATCCGGCGCGGCGCGCCACCGCCCGAAGTGGGCGCCACCCACAGGGAGTTGAGGGCGGCGAAGGCGACCAGGCGGCTGTCCGGGGAGAGCGCCGGCAGGTGGATCCCGCGGACCGGTCCGGCCGTCGTGCGCTCGAAGCCGTAGTCCTTGACGCGGTACCGCGGACGGTCCAGCGGCAGCTGCGCGGCGAACGGGATGGTCTCGGCCCGCCGCGGCGCGTCGGGCCGGACGATCCGGAACTGCCCGCCGACCGTCACCAGCAGCGCGTCCCGCGACACCCAGCGCGGCGGCACCGGCTCCACATCACCGTCCACCGCCACCGCCGCACCGTCCACCACCAGCGTGCAGGTCGAGCCCGGCGCGTCGGTGACCCGCAGGTACGCCAACCGCCCGGCCGGCGACAGCGCGGGCACCATCACCTGCGCCGCGGCCGTCTCGGTGTGCTCGATGCGCACCGCGCCCCGCCCGTCGGCGGGCACCGACGCCACCGTCCGGGACTCCAGCGCCGTATCGCCCAGCCGACCCCGGACGAAGACGATCCGCGCGCCGTCCGGCGACCAACAGGGGTCGAAGTCCTCCCAGGCGCCGCCCTGATGGGGCCCGTCCTGCCCGGACAGCCCGGTCACCCGGGTCAGCCGCCCGGACGCCACCTCCAGCACCCAGATCCGGTACGGGCTGCCCTTGACCGCGTCGCCGCCGCGCTCCGAGGCGAACGCGATCCGGGTCCCGTCCGGCGACCAGGCCGGCCCCCGGTCGTCCCACGGCCCGTCGGTCAGCTGGGTCAGGCCCGAGCCGTCCGGCGCCAGCGCCCACAGGTGGAAGTTCCCGCCCCGGTAGGCGCAGACCGCGATCCGGCGGCCGTCGGGGGAGTACACCGGGCGGGTCGGCTCCAGGTCCGGCGGGGTGAGCGCCCGCGCCGCGCCGCCCTGGCGGGGCAGCGACCACAGTACGTTCTGCACCTCGGCGACCAGGTGGTCACCGGACGGGGCGAGGGTGGCCGAGCCGTTGGTGGCGGCGGTGAAGGACAGTCCCGCGGCGGCGCCGGCGGCCGGGGTGCCGGCCGGCGCGGCGGGCAGCGCCACGGCCTCGGGCGCCGCGACGCCCACCAGCCCCGCCGTGGCGGCGGCCGAGGCGGTGCCCTGGAGGAATCTGCGGCGGGAGAGCGGCGAACGCGGGGCGGGAGTGTGCTCGGGGCGGTCTGTGGTGTCCAACGATCCTCCTGTACAAGGGGGTTGCGGCACAGTGCCGACACAGAACCGCCCGATCCTGTCACGCCGGACGGGCCGTGGGCCATCTCCACCGCGCGCCCCGTGGCCAAGCGCGGCCCGGCGGGTCACAGTGGGCCCGACCGACGACCCGCCAGCCCCAGGAGAGCCCCATGCAGCAGGACGTCCACCGAGCCCCCGACGGCGCCCGCATCGCCACCTACACCTGGCTCCCGGACTCCGGCACCCCGCGCGCCCTGGTGCAGATCGCCCACGGCGCCGCCGAACACGCCCGCCGCTACGACCGCTTCGCACGCTTCCTGGCCGGCCACGGCTACGCCGTCGTCGCCTCGGACCACCGCGGCCACGGCGCCACCGCCGCCTCCACCGGCGGCCGCGGGGTGACCGGCGAGGACGCCTGGCGGGCCGTCGTCGGCGACCTCAAGGGCATCGGCGACCACGCGGCCGCCGCCCACCCCGGCCTCCCCCTCGTCCTCCTCGGCCACAGCATGGGGGCGATGCTGGCCCGCGACTACGCCCAGGAATACGGCGCCGACCTCGCCGGACTGATCCTCACCGGCACCTTCCGCACCCTGCCGGGCCTCGACATCGACGCCGCGGTGACCGAACTGGAGGCGGAGATCGCGGCGCACGGCCGGGCCCACCCCTCGCCCTTCCTGCCGCGCACCTTCGGCTCCTTCAACGACGCCTTCGCCCACCGCACCGGCTACGCATGGCTCTCCCGCGACACCGCCGAGGTCGAGAGCTACGCAGCCGACGAGGACTGCGGCTTCCCGTTCTGCGCCGGCCTGGTCCTGGACTGGGTACGGGCCATCCGCAAGGTCAACGACCCCGCCCAGCTCGCCCGCATCCCCCGCGGCCTGCCGATCCACGTCGCGGTCGGCGACCAGGACCCCTGCCACCAGCGGATGACCCTGGTCCACGAACTCCTGGAGGACTTCCGCTACCTCGGCATCCGCGAGCTGACCTGGCGGGCCTACCCGGGCGCCCGGCACGAGATCCTCCACGAGACCAACCGCGACGAGGTCCAGGACGATCTGCTGTCCTGGCTCGACAAGCACATCTGACCGACCGTCACGATCCGGGTCTACGCGCCCAGGAAACCCGTGATCCGCGCCCGCAGGCCCTGCGGATCGAGCCCGTGCGCCGCCAGGTGCTCGGCGAGCTGCCCGTAGTGGCGCAGCTCCTGGCGGCCGACGCCGAGCCCGAGCACCCGGTGCGGCCGGTCCGCCAGCGCGTCGTTGGCGTGCCGGGTGGAGGTCCCGGCCAGGTACGGCTCGACCAGCACCACGTCCGAGGAGCCGGCCGCCCCGGCGGCGGCCCGCAGCGCCCGGCCGTCGAAGGGCCGCACGGTCGTCGCGTAGAGCACGGTCACGTCCAGCCCCTCGGTGGCGGCCAGCACGCTGTCCAGCATCGGCCCGACGGCGACCACCACCCCGCGGCGCCCCTCCCGCACGGTGTCGAACCCCGCCCCGCCCACCGGCCGCGGCATCTCGTTGACCTGCACGGACAGTCGCACGTACACCTTGTCGTCGCCGGCCGCGGCGGCCTCGCGCAGCAGCGTCTCGGCCTCGTCCGGGTGGCCGGGCACATGCACCGTCCAGTCGTCGAGGGTGTCCAGCAGCGCCACGTCGCCCGGCGCCATATGGGTGAAGCCGCCGCTCGGCCAGTCGTAGGAGGCGCCGGCGCTCACCAGCACCCCGCCGGTGCCCTGGTGGCCGAAGTCCAGCTTGAGCTGCTCGAAGGGGCGCTCCACCAGGAAGCTGGCGAAGGTGTGCAGCACCGGCCGCAGCCCGGCGAGCGCCAGCCCCCCGCCGACGCCGACCAACAGCTGTTCGCGGATGCCGACGTTGACCACCCGCTCGGGGTGCCGCCGGGCCGCGTCCGCGAAGCCGTCGGCGCCGATGTCGGCGAGCACCACGGCCAGCCGCGGGTCCTCGTCCAGCAGCCGCGAGGTGACCGCGGCGAACCGCTCCCGCATGGTGTCCATCACTGAATTCCTCTCGTACGACGGGGTGTTCGGGGGCGGGTGCGGTCAGGCGGCGCGCGCGGGGGCCGTCTGTCGGGCCGGGGCCTTGGGCTCGACCCGCGCGACCACCGCGTGCGGCCGGCCCGGGTGCGGGGCGCGGAACGCCTCGTACAGCGCGCGGTGGTCGCGGCCGTCCACGGTGGTGGCGGACCACCCCGCGGCCTCGAAGCGGGAGGCAATCCCGCCGCGCCAGCCGTGGGTGGCCGAGGAGTTGTCGATGACGAGGGTGTGCAGCCGGTCCAGGCCGGCCGGGCCGGCGAAGGCGAGCGCCTCGTGGTTGCTGCCCTCGTCCAGTTCGGCGTCGCCGATCAGCACCCACACGGCCGGTCCGGTGCGGCCCTGGGCGCGCAGCCCCAGCGCGGTGCCGACGGCCAGCGGCAGCCCGTGTCCGAGCGATCCGCTGCCGATCTCGACACCGGGCACCAGCGTCCGGTCGGGGTGGTGGCCGAGCGGCGAGTCGTACGTGCCGAAGCCCGGCAGCCAGTCGGTGGGGAAGAAGCCCTTGGCGGCCAGCACCGCGTAGTAGGCCATCGGGCCGTGGCCCTTGGAGAGCAGGAAGCGGTCCCGGTCGGGGTCGGCGGCGGTGGCGGGGGAGACCCGCAGCACCCGGTCGTAGAGCACCCACAGGGCGTCGAGGGTGGAGGTGGCCGCCGGGCCGTGCTTCTCGTCGCCGGTCATCAGCCCCATCAGCCGGGGCAGTTCGTCGAATCCGCGGGAGCCGGGCAGGGACCCGGCCGCGGTCGGGTCCGTCGCTGTCGTCGTCATGAGACGGATCATGCAACCTCAAGCAAACTTGAGGTCAAGGTGCGGTCCGCGGATCGGCGACCCGCGGTCCGCCGCGGCCGGGATCAGAGCTGACCCGGCTTGAAGACGTCCTGTTCGATGAGGAGCTTGTCGATCCGGGCCTTGTCCACCCGGTTGGTCACCTCCGTCGCCTCCTGCCGGTCGCGGATGCACTTGGCCAGGGTGAACGCCGACGAGACCACGAAGACCAGCCCCAGCGCGAGGAACGAGCGCTCCCAGGCGCCCACCGGCAGCTTGACGATCCCGATCACCAGCGCCACCAGCGACAGTCCGAACGAGAGCGCGGCCTGCACGAAGAAGGCCGTGGTCGTCGGCCGCTGAATCGATGGAGAAGTCATGCGCGTAGCGTGGCCGCGCGGTGACGCCGCCGCATGAGTACGGGTACTCATCCCGCCCGCCCCGCCACCTGCCCCGTCGCCCGCCCCGGTCGGGAAATGGCAGCACGCACCCTCTGACATGCGGTATTGTTCTCGTGCACGACCGCCCGGGGAACTCCCCGGCGCAGCGGGCACCGGGACGTGGCGCAGCTTGGTAGCGCACTTGACTGGGGGTCAAGGGGTCGCAGGTTCAAATCCTGTCGTCCCGACTCGAAAGAGTCGCAGGTCAGGGGCCGTTTCAGAGAAATCTGGAACGGCCCCTTGATCATTCCTGGGGCCATGCGGGGATCGGCGCACTCGGCTGGTCCGCAGCGCACGCCGTGACCGACGTCGCGCTCCGCCGCCCCGAACGGCGGCGCGTGGTGCACGACGGCGATGCCACTCCGCACGTCGCTCGGTGCGTGCCCCGAGAAGGCGCCCCACGTGGCGGTCGCCGCCAGGTGGCCGGCGCCCGTCCACGCGTTCAACGCCGCGGTGCCGTGGCCGAGTTCGGCGCCGCTGCCGATCACGACCAGGCGCGTGCCCGTGCGGTCCAGCCCCTCCGGCACCGCTGCGGGTGGACGACCCGTCCCCGGGAGTCCTCGACGGGCGAGAACTCCGCGCCGACCACCCGGTGTCCGTAATGGATGTGTTCGGCCCTCGCCCTCCCGATGCGGGGTGAGTCCCGTCATGATCGACGGGTAGTTGTTGCCATGTCACTCAACTCGCGGTTAAGTTCGAGGCTCCTCACTGTCCGTACGTGGACTGGTGCGGCGCGTTCCCGGCGTGTCAGGATGGGGACGTGGCAGCAACGGCCTTAACTGCTCGTTGGGGCGCTGGATTGAACGGGGGATGACAGTGGGGGGCGACAGCCGGCCCAAGGGGGAGGGCAGCGTGCTCGCGGAACGGCTCAACCACCTGTTCGCGCACATGCACCCACCGGGTGCGCCGTACACCAACGCCCATGTGGCCGACGAGATCAGCCAGGGGGCGGCGGAGTACGGCGGGGTCAGGGTCACCGAGCAGTACCTGTCGATGCTCCGCAACGGGCGACGGACCAACCCCGGCCCCGAACTCCTGCGGGCGCTGGCGAAGTTCTTCGCGGTGCCGGTCGGCTACCTGCTGGGGGACCTCTCGCAGCCGCAGGCCGCGCGGGTGGAGGAGGAGGTCCGGTTCCTCGCCGCCATGCGGGACCAACGGGTGCGCGCCATCGCACTGCGCTCGGTCGGGCTGCCCCCGGAGGTGCAGGACAGTCTGACGACGATCATCTCCCAGTTCCGCCAGCAGATGAACCTGCCGGACGGCCCGTCGGAGCAGGGTGGTGATCGGCGTGGCGCACGGCCCGATACAGACCGCTGAGCGCGACCGGATCTTCACTACCTGGCGGCGGGCCGGACACGAGGACGGGACGAGCATGCGAGTGGGGCAGATGCGCAGGCGGTGCAAGCAGCTCATCAAGGAGCTGCGGCTGCCCGCCTCGACCGATCTGCGGGGGATCTGCGACATCGTCGCGGCACGGGTGGAGCGGCCCGTCCACCTGGTGCCGATGAGCCTGGGCGGGGTCGTCTCCGGAATGACCGCCACCACGGACGACGGCTACTGGGTCTTCTACGAGCTCAAGACCTCCCCCTGGCACCAGACCCACATCGTGCTGCACGAACTCAGCCACCTCCTTCTCGGGCACGCCCAGGACCCGGCCGTCACGGAGGACGCGCTGCGGATGTGGACCCCGTCCGTGGACGTCGCCACCGCCATGCGACGGATGGGCCTGACCATGGGCTTCGCCCGGCACCACGGCTACGACAACCTCGCCGAGCGGGAGACCGAAGTGCTCGGCACGCTCCTGATGGAGCACGTGGTGCCCTCCGCGGTGGAGCGGGAACTCCCGCTGGAGGGCCCGGCCGCAGAGGTCGCGGCGGCACTGGGGCCCGCCCTCCAGCACATCCGCCGCCAGCAGGAGGCCACCGGGCCGGAGGAGGAAGCCGGTGTTTGACGTCGTCTACCTCTGCTTCGGGGCCGCGGCCTGGGCGTTAGTGGCCTACAAGGCGGTCGCCTGGTTCCGCGACCGCTCCAACACCGACCTCGGACTCGCCTGCGTGATGACCGGCGGGGTGGCCACGGTCTTCCTCTTCTCCGCACCCAGCCTCTACCGGGAATTCGACCGGCTGGTCGGCGTCGCCAACCTCGCCATGGTCTTCCTCTACTCCTCCGTCGTGGTGTTCGCCGCCGGCGCCCTGGTGCTGCTGCTCCGCTGGACGGCGGGCGAGGGCGAGGCAGCCCGGGTCCGGGCGCGGACCAGGGCGCGGGCCGCGGTCGGCGCGGTGGCGCTGCTGTGGGCGGTGGCCGTGACCGGCTTCGCCGTCGGCCGCCCGGACGCCGTCGAGCATCCCCGGGACTTCAGCACCGCCTACACCGACGCTCCCGGCGTGATGCTCTTCCTTGTGCTCTATCTGGCCATCTTCGGGGCGAGCCTGGCGGGCCTGGGGACGCTCTGCCCGCGCTACGCCGCCCGGCTCGGCGGCTCGTGGCTGGCCCGCGGACTGCGGGTGCTGGCCGCCGGCTGCTGGCTCGGCCTGGTCTACTGCGCCTGCAAGGTCATCGGGTTCGCCCTGTCATGGGCCGGACATCCGGCGCTCTGGCTCTCCAACGGCGTCGCCCCGCTCAGCGCCTCCGTCGCCGCGATCCTCGTCCTCGTCGGCTTCTCCCTGCCCGCGGCCGGCCCGCGGGTCGCCGCCTGGCGCCGGCTGCGCCGCCTGACGCCCCTCTGGCGGACCGTCACCGCGCAGACCCCCGAGGTCACCATGGACGACTCCCGGTGGTCCGGACGCTGGCCCTTCGCCGACCTGGAATGGCGCGCCAACCGCCAGATGGCCGAGATCCGCGACGTGCAACGCGGCATCCGCCGCCATGTCGAGTCCGACGCCATCGACATCGTCCGCGAACGCGCCCGCGCGGTCTCCCTGGATGACCGGCAACTGGCCGCGGTCGCCGAGGCGGCGGCCCTCCGACGCGGCCTGGAGAACCGCGCGGTCGGCCACGTCCCCGCCCACGGGGCCGACAGCGTGGTGGTCGGAGAGGGCCACGAAGCCATCCGACTCACCGCCGAATACGAGCACTTGGCACTGGTCGCGGACGTCTACCACTCGCCGCTGATCGAAACCGTGCTCACCGAGTTGCGGCAGCGCAGCGCCACGGCGCGCAGCTGACCGCGACCCCACGAACGGGGTGGCCCGGTACGGGGGTCCGGGCCTCCCGCTCCGCGCACGGCGGCACCGGCCCACGCGGCCGGTGCCGCCCGGCGCACCCTGCGGGCGGCACTCCACGGATACCGCCTAGGTCCTGTCGTCACATTCCCGTCGCAAGGCAGACGGGAATGTCACGACAGGACATAGGCTCGGATCTCATGCAGAACACCGCCGAGACCGGCCCCGACGCCCGCATCGACACCACCCCGCTCCTGGACGACCCGTACGCCGCCTTGGCCGCCCTGCGCGAGGCCGGCCCGGTGCACCGGATCGCCGGCACCGACGGGCAGCCCGCCTGGCTGGTCACCCGTTACGACGACGTCCGCAGCGCCCTGGCCGACCCCCGGCTCTCGCTCGACAAACGGCATGCCACGCCCGGCAATTATCGTGGCTTCGCCCTGCCGCCCGCCCTCGACGCCAACCTGCTGAACATGGACCCGCCGGACCACACCCGGATCCGCCGCCTGGTCGTCAAGGCGTTCACCCCGCGCCGCGTCGAAGCGCTCCGCGCCCCCGTCCGGCGGATCGCCGACGACCTGCTGGACGCCATGGCGGCCAAGGGCCGCGCGGAACTCGTCGCGGACTACGCCGGACCGCTGCCGATCACCGTCATCTGCGATCTGCTCGGCATCCCCGCCGAGCACCGCCGCGACTTCCTGGCCTGGTCGGACGCGCTCATCACCCCCGACCCCAGCCGCCCGGAGGCGATGAAGCACGCGATCGGCGCGATGCTGGAGTTCTACACCGGACTGATCGCCGCCAAGCGCGCCGAACCCGGCGACGACCTGCTCTCGGACCTCATCGCGGTCCGCGACGACACCGTGGACGGCACCGAAGCCGACCGGCTCAGCGAGGACGAACTGACCTCCCTCGCCTTCCTCATCCTCTTCGCCGGCTACGAGAACACCGTCCAGCTCATCGGCAACGCCGTCCTCGCCCTCCTCGATCACCCCGAACGACTCGCCGCGTTGCGCCGAAATCCAGCCGAACTGACCACCGCCGTCGAGGAGTTCCTCCGCTACGACGGACCGGCCGCCCTGGCCATCCGCCGCTTCCCCGTCGAGGACGTGGAGATCGGCGGCGTCCGCATCCCCGCCGGCGAGAGCGTGCTGCTCTCGATCGCTTCCGCGAACCGTGACCCGAAGCGGTTCCCCGACCCGGACCGGCTGGACCCGACCCGCGAGCTGTCGGGCCACCTCGCCCTCGGGCACGGCATCCACTACTGCCTCGGCGCACCGTTGGCCCGGATGGAGGCGGAGACCGCCATCGACGCGCTCATCAGCCGCTTTCCCGACCTGCGCCTCGACGTCCCGCGGGACGAAGTGCACCACCGGCGGACAATTCGAGCACGTGGCCTGATTTCGCTGCCGGTGGCCTGGTAATCCGGGAACGCACAAGTTTTTGATGCGTAACCGTTCAGTCATGAGGTAGAAAAGTGCTGTGACCCGCCCGGTGTGCATCCCCCGTCGCACCGGGCGGGTCCCTCTTTGCGACTGCGCACATTCCTGGGCCGTGTCCGCGACGTCCCGTCGTCCGCCCGGTACGGCGAGCGGGCGCACCGCGCGCCGCACGGCAGACAGGACCTCACGGACACGCCCTGGCGCATCACCGCCCCGTGGCCCGTCTGGCGCATCCGCGCTGCGCCCACCGCGCACCCTCCTTAGCGTGACCTCATGGCATTCGACGCGCTTGTGTCCAAGAAGGCCGGTGCGCTGGCAATGATCGCCGCCGCCGGTGTGTCCCTCAGCCCCATACCGGCCGACGCCCGACCCGCCGCCGCACCGACGGCCCGTCAGGCCGTGGCCCCCGCACGCCACCTGCCGGGCGGCCTCAGCGCCCTGGCCTGGCTGGTCGCCGACGTCAACACTGGCAAAGTGCTGGCCTCCAAGAACTCGCACCGCAAACTCGCTCCGGCCAGCACCCTGAAAACCCTCTTCGCCGTCACCGTCCTGCCCAAGTTCCCTGCCAGGCGGGTCCGGCAGGTCAGCGCCGGCGACCTCGCCGGCCTCGGCTCGGGCAGCAGCCTCGTCGGCGTCCGCCAAGGACAGAGCTACACCGTCGCCGACCTGTGGAACGGCGTCTTCCTGCGCTCCGGCAACGACGCGGTGCACGTCCTCGCCGCCATGAACGGCGGCTGGTCGGCCACCGCCCGGGAGATGCAACAGACCGCCCGCCGACTCGGCGCCCGCGACACCACGGTCAAATCCCCCGACGGCTACGACGCCCCCGGCCAGGTGTCCTCCGCCTACGACCTGACCGTCTTCGCCCGCGCCGGCCTCGCCAACGAGGACTTCGCCCGCTACTGCTCCACCCCCCGCGTCGCCTTCCCGGCCGCCGGCGGTGGATCCATCCAGATCGAGAACACCAACCGGATACTGGTCGGTTCGCACGGCCTGTCCCGCTACCCCGGCATCATCGGCGTCAAGAACGGCTACACCAGCAAAGCCGGCAACACCCTCGTCGCCGCCGCCCGCCGCAACGGCCACACCCTGATCGCCACCGTGCTCAACCCCCAGTCGGGTGAGCTCAACGGCGTCTACAAGGAAGCCGGCGCGCTGCTGGACTGGGGCTTCGACCATGTGGCGCGCTCCGAACCGGTCGGCCGGAGCGGCCCCGGTGACGACGACGGAGAGGATTCCTGACCCGCCGAACGCCAGGCGGGAACCCGACCGACCGGACGGCCCGCGGCACCGCGGGCCCTCAGGTACTCAACCGCGCAGCCGGGGAGCCGCCCCGGCTGCTGAGACCGGCCCCGCCGGCCCGCCCTCCGGGGAAGTGGCCACACGGCCGATCAGACCACGCGCCCAGGCCGACAACCCACCGACGTCGATTCCGTACGGAGCGGCCTCGGCATACGGAGCGATGGCCGCCACACCCCGCCCCAGGAGCGCCGCACCACCCGCGGCATTGCCGCGCGCCGCGTGCGTGAGCCCCACCGCGAGCTGGGCCAGCCCCCGCCACAGCTCCCGCTCGGCCTCCGGAGCCGCCTTCCAGGCGTCCTCCAGCACCTCATGGGCATGGAACGGCATCCCGGCGTCCAACAGCCGCTGCGCCTCCGCCAGCGACTCGTCCGGCGTGCGGGACACCCCCTCCGGTTGCCGGGCGACACCCGCGGAGCCGTAGGGGAGCGGCCGGCCCAGCCCGTCCCGCGGGCGGGCGTTGCGGGCCCGCCCCTGCTCGTCGCGATCACGGGAGCGGGGCGCCGGGGCGCCGCCCTCCTCGTACCGGGTGCGCTGTCGATGGTCCTCCGGGGCATTCACCCTTCGATTGTGCGCCCCGTGGGGACCGGCGTCGCCATGGGGCCCATGGGTCATGTGGGGGCCCGACGAGACCGGCAGGCTCCCCACGGCACGCGGAGCACGGCGGCGGACCCGGACGGCCGCGGCCGGGCCGTCCGGTCGGCACGGGCGGCGCCGGCGCCCCCGCTAGCCCAACTGCACCTCGTAGAAGCAGAGGTGATCCTTGATCTCCGCGACCTCGGCATGCGGCTCGGGGTAGGCCCAGACCAGATCCTCAGGGCCCTGTTCGAGCGACCAGTAGGAAGCGGTGCCCTTGAACGGGCACACCGTGTGCGTCGTGGAAGGCGTCAGCAGATCCATCCGCACATCTTCCGGCGGCAGGTAGTACCGCACCGGGCAGCCGGTCTCGAAGAGCAGCAGCGGCTGCCGGCTCTCGGCGAGCAACTGCCCCTCCACCACCACCCGGACGTGCTCGGTGCCGTGCTTGATCTCGATGCGATGGCCTTGCGTGGACATCACCCTGATCTCCGTTCGTGAGTCGGACGGGTACCCCCTCAGGGTCGCATCCGGGACGGCTTCAGGGAGATCCCTGAGGCCGGCGAGCCCCGCCATCGGCACAGTGTCGGACATGACTTCGGACATGGCTTCAGACCCGACTTTCCCCGCGCGTTCCGCAGCGGCATCCGCCCACCCTGCCCCGGTCCCGTCCCGCTCCTCCCCGCCCTTCGGCCCGACGCGCCTTTCCCGGCGAGCGGTCGTCGGCGCGGCACTGGCCGGCGCGGCGGCACTCACCGCCATCGGCCCGGCACGTGCCGCCACCGCGGCAACGCCCCGGCCGCTCGCCCACCCGCCCGTCCCGCCCACTCCGCTGCCGCCGCTGGACGTCACGGCCCTGCGCACCGCGATCTCCGATCTGGCCCATCCCGAGGCCACCGGCGCACAGCTGCGCGTCACCGGCTCCGCCGGCAGCTGGTACGGCACCGCCGGCGTCGCCGACCGGGCGAGCGGCCGGCCCGTCCACGAGCACGACACCTTCCGCATCGGCAGCATCACCAAGGTGTTCGTCGCCACGGTGATCCTCCAACTGGCCGCCGAACGCCGGCTCGTGCTCGACGCGCCCGTGCAGCGCTACCTCCCCGGCCTCCTCCCGTCCGCCTTCCCCTCCCTCAGCGCCACCCAGCTGCTGAACCACACCAGCGGCCTGCCCGACGAATCCGGTGCCGGCGTACCGGACCTCTCCACCCCCGAGGCCATCGCCCGCCACCGCTACGACAGATGGACCCCGGAGCAACTGGTGGCCCAGATCGCGTCCGGCCCGATGAAGTTCGCGCCCGGCAGCAAACAGGAGTACCGCGGGATCAACTACGTGCTCCTCGCCCTGCTCGTCGAGCGGCTGACCGGCCGCCGCTACGGCGAAGTGATCACCAGCCGCATCCTGCGCCCGTTCGGTCTGCGGCAGACCTCCGTGCCCGGCAAGGACGTCCGTATCCACGGCCCGCACGTCCACGGCTATCTGCGGATGACCGACGGCAGCCTGCTCGACATCACCGACTACGACCAGACGTCCGCCTGGGGCGAGGGCGAGATGATATCGACCACCGGCGACCTGGACCGCTTCCTGACCGCACTGTTCTCCGGCACGCTGCTGCCGCGGCCGTTCCTGGAGCGCATGTGCACCCTGCCCGCCGGCGTGAGCATGATCGACGGCAGCCCGGCCCGCTACGGCGCCGGCCTGCAGACCGTCACGATGAACGGCATCACGTTCTGGGGCAAGACGGGCGAGCGGTACGGCTACGGCTCCTTCATGGTCGCCACCCGCGACCAGCAGCGCCGCGCGGTGTTCTCCTTCAACCCCACGCACCGGGACGCGACACAGGGCCAGATGACACTCCGCGTGGCCGCGGCACTCACGAAGGGATGAGCCGGGAACGGCTCACGGGCTTCGACGGATACGGGCTGCTCAGCTCCCTGCCGCCTGACGGGTGTTGGGCACAGGGGGCAGGGGGGTGAGGGCGTGTTCGGTGAACCGGCCGCACGGGCGGAAGCCCAGCCGGCGGTAGACGGGCTCGCCGTCCGCGGACGCCTGGAGGACGGCGACGTCGGCGCCCTCGGCGCGGGCCGCGTGCAGTGCGGCCAGGGTGAGCGCGGTGCCGTAACCGCGCCGGCGGTGCTCGGTCAGGGTGCAGATGTTGTAGATCCCGGCGACGCCGGCGTGGTGGAAGACCTCGGCCGAGGCGACCGGACGGCCCGCCGCGTAGCCGACGAGATAGCGGGCCGGACAGTCGGCCGCCAGTGCCTGCGGGGCGGCTCGGTCGTAGAAGCGGAGGACGGTGTCGGCGGGCGGGTTCCAGTTCGCGGCGAGGACCGTGGCGTAGTGCGCGAGCTGATCGGGGGTGGTCACCGGCCGGATGTCGAGCAGATCGGCCGAGGGCGGAGGGAGGGTGTCGTCGAGCGCGGCCCACATGGCCGTTTCGTGGGCGGACGGGGGGAGCCCGGCGGCCGACAGCAGCGTGGTCAGGTCCGCCGGTGTCGAGGCCGGGCCCACCCACCAGGAGAAGGGGCGGCCGATCCCGGCCACCGCCCGCACGGTCGCGGAGATCCGTGCGGGAGCGGCGCCGGGGGCGAAACGGGCCGCGGCGACGACGTTGAAGGTGTCGTCGGCGAGGCCGCTGTCGGCGACCAGGAGATCGGTGGTCTCGGTGACGGTCGCGCCGGCCAGGCTCCGGTGCAGGTGGCAGGCGTGCTCGGCCAGGTTCCGTTCCATCCTGACCGGCAGATCGGAGGTATCGGGGAGAGGAGTTCGCATGGGGTGCATGATCGGTGATCAGAGCACAACCGCGGCCGCGGAGCATGCCGTTTTCGGGGCGCCGGCCGGGCGCGCGGCGCAGCGCCCGGTCAGGCGCCGACCGGGCGGATCCCGTGGCCGGCCCACCGTGGCGCCGGTGCGACGGCGGCGGCGAGCAGGTCGCGGGTGGCGTCGGGGAACGGGACGGCGCAGCCCTGGCGCTGGTCGACGTGGAGGGTGAAGAGCTCCTCGGTCGCCACGGGATCGCCGCTGGGCTCGCCGGCGGGATCACAGCGGTACATCTCGTGGAGGACGCGGAGCTTCTTGGCGGCCACGCCCAGCACCGTGGTGCGGACGGCCAGTTGACTGCCGCGGGGGACCTCGTCGAGATGGCGGACGTGCGCCTCGACGGTGTAGAGGGAGCGGCCGGTGCGCGCGCGGTAGTCGGCGCCGAGGCCGGACGCGTCCATCAGGGCGTCGGTCGCGAAGCCGAAGACCAGGACGTAGTACGCCTCGCTGAGGTGGCCGTTGTAGTCGATCCAGTCCTCTTGGACGACCTGGCGGAAGAGGGGGATCGGGGGGAGGGGGAGGCGCGCGGGGTCGGTGGGGTGGGCTGGCCGTGGTGGGTGTGAGGAGTGCGGGGCGGGGTGGGGGAGACGGCCGGTGGCGCGCAGGACGTTGATGACGCCTTGGTCGCGTGCGGCCACCAGGTCGGCGTGGCTGCGGTCGCCGGCCTCGGTCGCGCAGCCGGCGACCATGGCGTCGCGGAGCGCGCGGTCCAGTTCGGGGGCCTCCAGGCGGGTCCAGGGGGACTTCAGGGAGGGGCCGAAGTGGTCGAGCATATGGGCCATGCCGCCCTCGCCGCCGGCCAGTGCGAACGTCAGACAGGGGCCCATGAACGCCCAGCGCAGGCCCGGGCCTTCGGTGATCGAGGCGTCGATGTCCTCGACGGTGGCCTCGCCGTTGGCCACCATGTGCAGGGCCTCGCGCCACAGCGCTTCCTGGAGGCGGTTGGCGATGAAGCCGGGGAGCTCGCGGTCCATGGTGATGACCGACTTGCCGGCGAGGTCGTAGAAGCGGGACGCCCACGTCACCGCCGCCGGGTCGGTGTGCGTACCGCCGACGACCTCGACGAGCGGGATCAGGTACGGCGGGTTGAAGGGGTGACCGACGACCAGGCGGGACGGGTCGGTCGCGGTGGTCTGCATGTCGGTCATCGGGTAGCCGGAGGTGGAGGAGGCGATGACCGCACCGGGCGGCGCGGCGGCGTCGAGCTCGGCGAGGAGCGAGCGCTTCAACTCCAGCTTCTCCGGGGCGCTTTCCTGGACGAAGTCGGCGTCGGCGACGGCCGTGGCGAGGGTCGGGGCGATCGTCAGCCGGTCCGGGGAGGCGCCGTCGGCGAGGCCCAGCTGTTCCAGGGCGGGCCAGGCGGCGGACACCAGGCGGCAGAGCTTCTCCTCGGCGTCCTCGGCGGGGTCCCAGGCGGTGACGTCGTAGCCGCGGGCGAGGAAGTGGGCGACCCAGCCGCCGCCTATGACGCCGGCGCCGATGCAGGCCACGCGGCGCGCGGACTCGGGGGTGGTGGAGGGGACGAAGGGCATGGGGCGCTGCCTCCTGGGGGGAAAGGGGGACCGGGCGGGGACGGGGCGGCGGCTCAGGCGCGCGGCTTCAGGCCCAGGCGGGCGCGGGCCTGGTCCGGAGTGGCCACGGTGGCACCGAGAAGTTCGGTGATCTGGACGGCGCGTTCGACGAGTTGGGCGTTGGTGGCCTTGATGCCGCGGCTGAGGTGGAGGTTGTCCTCCAGCCCGACGCGGACGTTGCCGCCGAGCAGGATCGACTGGGCGACCCACGGCATCTGCATCCGGCCGAGCGCGAAACTGGCCCACTGGGCACCCTCGGGCAGCATGTTCACCATCGACTGGAGCACCCCCGGGTCGGCCGGGGCACCCCACGGAATCCCCATGCACAGCTGGAAGACGGTGGGGTCGTCCAGCAGCCCTTCGGCGAGCAGCTGCCTGGCGAACCACAGCTGGCCGGTGTCGAAGATCTCCAACTCCGGCCGGACGCCGAGCTCCTGGATCCGCTTGGCGCCCGCGCGCAGCATGTCGGGCGTGGAGACATAGAGCGTCGAGCCGTCGCCGAAGTTGAGGGAGCCGCAGTCCAGGGTGCAGATGTCGGGGAGCAGGTCCTCGACGTGCGGGAGTCGTTCCAGGCCGCCGACCAGGTCGGTGCCGGGCAGCCGGGTGAGCGGGTGTTCCGGGTCGATGACCAGGTCGCCGCCCATCCCGGCGGTGAGGTTGATGACGACGTCGGCGCCGGTCTGCTTGATGCGGTCGACGACCTCGGCGTAGAGGCGCGGGTCGCGGGACGGGTCGCCGGTCTCGGGGTCGCGTACGTGGATGTGCACCACCGCGGCGCCGGCGGCGGCCGCCTCGACGGCGGACGTCGCGATCTGCTCGGGCGTCACGGGGACGTGCGGGGAGCGGCGCACGGTGTCGCCGGCACCGGTGAGGGCGCAGGTGATGATGACCTCGTTGGTGGGCGTGGTCATGGGATCCCTTCGGTCGGAGGGGTGTGCGGGACCCGAGGGGGAGGGGGCGCGCTCGGGCAGGGGCGGTGAGCTGGTCGGCCGTCGGCTGGTGCGTGGCTCTGCTCTTCCGGGCACAGGGCACAGGGCACAGGACACAGGGCGCCGGGCACCCGGCGCGGGCCGCAGGGCCGCAGGGCGGCACACCGGCACGGGGGTTCGTCACGCCCACGGGGCTTATGGGGTGCACGTGGCCGACGGGGACCACGGGGCCCGCAGCGTGCACGGGACCCACGGCCACGGTCGCCACAGGCGCTCGGTGCCGCCGCGGGGGCTCCCGGCGTCCGGTGGCGGTCGTCAGGTGTGGGTCGGGTCGGTGGTCGGGGGCGTCGGTCGGTCGGTGTCCAGTTCGTTCTCCACGAACGTCAGCAGGGCGGCGTGCATGGTGTCGGGGCTGGTGCTGTCCGGGGCGGTGGCCAGGACCTGGGTGGCCAGGCCGTCGATGAGTGCGGTGAGTCGGAGGGCGGTGACGTCGGGGTCGACGGGGCGGAAGACGCCCTGGTCGGTGCCGCGTCGGAGGACGTCGGCGACGGTGCCGCGCCACTGCCGGTAGTAGTGCTCGTGGAGGCGTCCCACGGCGGTGTCGCGGGCGGCCTGGGCCCACAGGTCGAGCCAGACCAGCCACTGTCGGCGTTGCTGCGCGGTGCGCGGGGTCTGCAGGGCGATCAGGTGCAGGAGTTCGGCGCGGGCGTCGGGGGCGGCGGCGAGTCCGGCCGCGCGGCGTTCGGTGTCCTCGTCCATGCACCAGCGGACGGCGGCCTCCAGCAGTTCGTCGCGGCCGGGGAAGTGGTAGTGGACGGCGGCCGGGCTGGTGCCGCAGGCAGCGGCGATGTCGGCGACCCGTACGGCGTGGAAGCCGTGCTCGGCGATCAGGCGGACGGTCTCCCGGACGATCTGCAGCGGGCGACCGCCTTCGGGGACCGCGGCCGGGGCGCGTTCGGCCGGTGCCGCGGGGCGTTCCGGGGCGCCCAGGAGCCAGCCGGTGTCCACCCCGCCGATGTCGGCGATCCGGACGATCTCGGCGAGCGTGAAGCGCCGGGTGCCGCCCAGTGACCGGGACAGCTTGGAGGGGTCCATCACGATCCGGCGGGCGAACTCGCGATGGCTGCAGCCGAGCCGTGCGATCACCTGTCGGACGCGGTCGGTGACGTGTCCGGTGTTGTCGGTGATCCGGCCCCCGGGGTCTTCGTCCATGGCCGGGGACGCTAACAGGGCGTTGAGAACATCGCAATGGTTGCCGCCTCGTACGGGACGAGAAAAGCCTGTTCCAGGCGCGAGTATGCAGAGATGTTGAGGGGATGCTGATGCTTGAGTCAGTGGTGTGGTGGATGAGGTCGGGCCGCTCGGTCCGGGGGCGCGGACAAGCCGCATTAAGGGTGAATGTGGCAAAGTGACGGCATGGCTGACCGGGGAGCGAAGCGGCCCACCGTGTCGGTGCCGGACGACTGGCCCGCCCACCCGGACCTGACGCTGGCCCTCAACGGGATGGGCGGCTTCGACTGGGACCTCGACAGCGGGCTGATGCACATGGATCCGCCCGCGCTGGAGGTTTTCGACCTCCTGCCGTCGGAGTACGACGACCGCCCCACGACGCTCGGCTGCCGGGTGCCGGGCTACGAGGCGTCCCGGCTCGACGCCATGGTGGCCCGCGCCCTCAAGGACGGCAGCGACTCCTACGGCGCCTATTTCCGGGTCCGGCTGCGGGACGGCGCACTGCGCTGGACGCACGCCCAGGGCAGCATCCGCCGCGACCCCACCGGCCGGCCCCGCCGCATCATCGGCGTGGTCCGCGACGCCACCGACGAGTACGCCCAGGCCGCCGAGCGGATCGCGGTCACCGAGGAACGCCGCCGGCACACCAGCATCGTCGAGCGCACCACCGCCGCCCTGGCGCACGCCCGCACCGTCGGCGAGGTGATCGGCGTCCTCGCCGACGAGCAGGGGCTGAGCCGGCTGGGCGCCGAGAACATCATCCTCGGCCTGGTCGAGGCCGGGCGGATCCGGCTGGTCTCCGAGGGCAAGGCCGGCAGCTTCGTCCCGGACCTGGAGTACACCAGGGTCGGCGACGAGTTCCCGATGAGCGAGGTGGTGCGGACCCTCACCCCGCGGTTCGTGCACAGCCGGGACGAGTTCCGCAACCAGTATCCGCGGCTGTGGCCGGCCATCGAGCCGCTCCACGTCAGCTCCGGCGCCTATCTGCCGCTGATCGCGCAGGGCCGCCTGATCGGGGTGATCGGGCTCTTCTTCGAGCGCGAGAGCGACTTCCGCGACCAGGAGCGCAACGTGCTGGTCGCGCTGGGCAGCAGCATCGCGCAGAGCCTGGCCCGGGCGATGCTCTACGACCAGGAGCACGAGATCGCCGCCGGCCTCCAGCAGGCCATGCTGCCGCGCCGGATCCCCGGCGTCGCCGAGGCGCAGATCGCGGTCCGCTACCGCTCCGCCCGGATGGGCCGGGACATCGGCGGCGACTGGTACGACGTGATCCCGCTGCCGAACGGCCGGGTCGCCGCGGTCATCGGCGACGTCCAGGGCCACGACACCCAGGCCGCCGCGCTCATGGGGCAGCTGCGGATCGTGCTGCGCGCCTACGCGGCGGAGGGGCACGCCCCGGCCACCGTGGTGGCCCGCGCCTCGGCGTTCCTCAACGAGCTCGACACCGACCGCTTCGCCACCTGCACGTACGTCGACGCCGACCTGAGCACCGGGGCCGCCCGGTTCGTCCGGGCCGGCCACCTCGATCCGCTGGTGCGGCACGCCGAGGGCTTCTGCCGCCGGCTCCCGGTGGCCGGCGGGCTGCCACTGGGCATCTCCTCCGAGTTCCGGCTGTTGGACTACCCCGTCACCACCATCCACCTGGCCCCCGGCGACACCCTGGTGCTGTGCACGGACGGGCTGGTCGAGGAGCCCGGAGCCGATCTGGACGCCGGGATGCACCATCTGGCCCGGGAGGTCCGGGACGGCCCGCAGGACGTCCAGCAACTCGCCGACCGGCTCTGCGAGTCGGCGGACGACCGGCGGGGCGAGGACGACATGGCGCTGCTCCTGCTGCGCCGCCTCGGCCCGCCCGAGCACGACACCGTGGGCCGCTTCCGGCAGCACATCCCGCCTGCCGATCCCGAGGCGCTGGCCGCCGCCCGCCACATGATCCGCGCCGCGGTCCGCGCCTGGGGCGCCCGCGAGCGGTCCGAGGAGATCGAGCTGGTCGCCGACGAGTTGATCACCAACGCCCTGCTGCACACCGACGGCGAGGCGGTGGTCAACATCCGGATGCCGCACGGCGTCGAGCGGCGGCTGCGGCTGGAGGTCGAGGACGGGTCCAGCAGCCTGCCGCGCCGCCGCGAACCGGGCGAGGCCGGCGTCTCCGGCCGCGGCCTGCTGCTCGTGGACCGGCTGGCGGATGTCTGGGGAGTGGAACCGCGCGGCGGCGGAAAATGCGTATGGTGCGAGTTCAACTGCCCCTGACCGGGAAGGCCCTGGCCGACCCGGCACACTGCGGGCACGGGCGCCGAGGGATCGGCACGGCCAGGTGAGGACTGTTCTATGGGATCGCGGGCGGAACAGGGCGACAACGCCCGCCAGTCGGCGGCGCGGCTCGACGCGGAGGGCGTCGGCAACGTCGCGCTGACCTGGGTGGACAACGCGGGCATCACACGCGTCAAGACCATTCCGCCACGGCGGCTGGCGGACGCCGTGACGCGCGGCGTCGGGATGTCGCCCGTCTTCGACGTCTTCACCTCCGACGACGCCATCACCGCCTCCGACCACCTCGGCGGCCCGGACGGCGATCTGCGGCTCATCCCCGACCTGGACCGGCTCACCACCCTGGCCGCGCAGCCCGGCTGGGCCTGGGCGCCGGTCGACCGCTACGACCTGCTGGGGCAGCCGCACCCGGCCTGCCAGCGGCTGTTCGCCCGCCGGATGGCCGAGCGGGCCGCCGCCGCCGGACTCGACCTGCGGATGGGCTTCGAGACGGAGTGGGTGGTCACCCGCGCCCCGCAGGAGCCCACCGACGCCGCCCCGCTCGACTACCCCTGCACCGGCCCCGCCTACGGCATGGCCCGGGTCGTGGAGCTCTCCGACTACCTCCGCGACGTGACCGAGGCCCTCACCGTCCAGGGCGTCGAGGTCCTCCAGCTCCATCCCGAGTACGCGCCCGGCCAGTTCGAGGTGAGCACCGCGCCCGCCGACCCGGTGCGCGCCGCCGACGACGTGGTGCTGGTGCGCGAGACGGTCCGCGCGGTTTCCGCCCGGCACGGGCTGCGCGTCACCTTCGCCCCGTCCGTCGTCGCCGGCGAGGTCGGCAACGGCTGCCACCTCCACCTCAGCCTCCACCGCGAGGGGACGAGCCTGCACCGGGCCGAGGGCGCCGAGTGGTCCCTGGCGCCCGACGCGGTGGCGTTCCTCGCCGGCATCCTGGACGCGCTGCCCGCCCTGCTCGCCATCGGCTGCCCCTCGCCCGCCAGTTACCTGCGGCTGCTGCCCTCCCACTGGGCCGGTGTCTACCAGTGCTGGGGCGTGGAGAACCGCGAGGCGGCGCTCCGGCTGGTGGTCGGCGCGCCCGACGACCCCGACGGCGGCCACGCCGAGGTCAAGCCCTTCGACGCCGCCGCCAACCCCTACCTCGCCGTCGGCACGGTGATCGCCGCCGGGCTGCACGGCATCGACACCGCGGCCCACCTGCCGGCCCCGCAGATCGGCGACCCGGGCGTCCTCGGCGTCCGCGAGCGCGCCCGGCGCGGCATCGTGCGGCTGCCCGCCACGCTCACCGAGGCCGCCGACCGGTTCGAGAAGTCGGCGCCGCTGCGCGAGGCGCTCGGCGAGGTGCTGCACGGCGCGGTGCTCGCGGTCCGTCGGGCCGAGGAGGCCCACTACGCGGACCGCGAGCCGGAGGAGATCGTCGCGGCCACCCGCTGGCGCTGGTGATGGCCGCGGACGCCCCGGGGCCCGCCGCCCCCGACTCCGCGGTGCTGGACGGGCTGCCGCCGCTGGTGGACCACCACTGCCACGGGGTGGTCCGCCACGCGCCGGACCCCGGGACGTTCGCGGGGTTCCTCACCGAGGCGGACCGGCCGCCCGCGGCGGGCACCAGCTACTTCGACACCCAGACCGGTTTCGCGGTCCGCCGCTGGTGCCCGCCGCTGCTCGACCTGCCCGCGCACTGCCCGCCCGAGCGCTATCTGGCCCGCCGCCGCGAACTGGGCCCGGACGCGACGGCGCGGCGGCTGCTGTCCTCGACCGGCATCGGCGTCTACCTCGTCGACACCGGTCTGCCCGGCGACCTCACCGGGCCGGCCGAGACGGCCGAAGCGGGCGGCGGCACCGGCCGCGAGGTGGTGCGGCTGGAGGCGCTCGCCGACCGGACCGCGGCCGGGTACCGCGGGGCCGGCACGGCGGACGCCGCCGAGGAGTTCGCCGACGCCCTGGCCCGCGCCGTGCGCGCGGCGGCGGACACCGCCGTCGCCTTCAAGTCCGTGGCCGCCTACCGGCACGGCCTCGCCCTGGACCCCCGGCCGCCCGGCCCGGACGCGGTGCGCACCGCTGCCCGCGACTGGCTCGCCGCGGGCGCGCCCCGGATGACCGACCCCGTCCTGCTGCGCCACCTCATCTGGCTCGCCGTGGCCACCGGCCGCCCGCTCCAACTCCACACCGGCTTCGGCGATCCCGACCTGCGGCTGGACCACGCCGACCCGACGCTGCTCACCGACCTCGTCCGGGCCACCGCGGACACCGGCACCGACCTGGTGCTGCTGCACTGCTACCCGTACCACCGGCAGGCCGCCTATCTGGCCGGCGTCTTCCCGCACGTCCACGCGGACGTCGGGCTGACCCTCACCCACGTCGGCCCGCGGGCGCCCGCGGTGCTCGCCGAGTTCCTGGAGCTGGCGCCGTTCGGCAAGCTGCTGTTCTCCACCGACGCCTACGGGCTGCCGGAGCTGTACGTGGTGGGCAGTGCCCTGTTCCGGACGGCGCTGGGCGAGGTGCTGGGCGCCTGGACGGCGTCCGGGGCCTGGTCGGCGGCGGACGCCCGGCGGGTCGCCGGGATGCTCGCGGCGGGCAACGCGCGGCGGGTGTACGGGCTGGACGGCGGCGAAGGGGAGGAGACCGGACGGTAAGGGGCGCTGGCGTCCTGCGCCTATTCCATTGCCGTCGCGTGGCGTGGTTTACTGCCGCGTGCCCAGTACAACGACCTCTGACACGCCGGCCGACGGTCGGGCCGGCGCGGACGAAAAGCCCCGAATACCGCTGCGCGGACGGATATTCGCCGACCTGACCCCGCTGCGCACCTCGCCCGACTACCGCCGCCTGTGGTGCGGCAACACCGTCTCCTGGATGGGCCAGCAGATGACCGCGCTCGCGGTCTCCCTCCAGGTCTACGCCATCACCGGCTCCACCTTCTCCGTCGGCCTGGTGGGCCTGTGCTCCCTGGTCCCGCTGGTCGTCTTCGGGCTCTACGGCGGCGCCATCGCCGACACCGTCGACCGCCGCAAGCTGGGCCTGGCCAGCGCCGCCGGCGCCACCGTGATGTCCGTCGTGCTGGCCTCCGCCGCACTGGCCGGCTACCACCGCGTCTGGTTGCTCTACACCGTCGTCGCGCTCCAGGCCGTCTGCTTCGCGATGAACTCCCCGGCCCGCTCGTCGATGATCCCCCGCCTGCTGCCCACCGAGCAGCTGCCGGCCGCCAACGCCCTCCAGTCGCTCACCACCAACCTCGGCCTGATGGGCGGCCCGATGCTGGGCGGCGTGATCGTCGGCCTGTGGGGCTACCAGGCGGCCTACCTCATCGACGTGGTCGCCTTCGGCGCCTCGCTCTACGCGATGTGGCGCCTGCCCGCCATGCGGCCCGACCAGGGCGAAGGACCACCCCGCCGGGCCTCCGTCCTGGACGGCCTGCGCTTCCTCGCCACCCGCCCCAACCTGCGGATGACGTTCTTCGCCGACCTCGCGGCGATGGTGCTGGCCCAGCCGCGCGCGCTGTACCCGGCGATCGCCGCACTGTGGTTCGGCGGCGACGCCAGGACCGTCGGCCTGCTGGTCGCCGCCCCCGCGGTCGGCGCCGTCCTGGGCGGGCTGTTCTCCGGCTGGCTCGGCGGCGTCCGCCGGCACGGCCTGGCCATCCTGCTCGGGGTGGCGGCCTGGGGCGCGGCGATCGCCGCCTTCGGCCTCTCCCGGCACCTGTGGCTGGGCCTGTTCTTCCTGGCCGTCGCGGGCTGCGCGGACACCGTGTCCATGGTGTTCCGCAGCACCATGCTGCAGGCCGCCACCCCGGACGAGATGCGCGGCCGGCTCCAGGGCGTCTTCATCGTGGTGGTCGCCGGCGGGCCGCGGCTCGGCGACTTCCTCGCCGGTTCCACGGCCGACCTGAGCTCGCCCGCCGTCGCGGTGGTCGGCGGCGGCCTGGCCTGCGTCCTGGTCGTGACCGCGCTCGGACTGGGCCGGCGCGCCTTCGCCCGCTACGACGCCCGCGACCCGCAGCCCTGACGCCCCGGGGCGGGCCTTCCGGTGCCGGGAGACCGGCCCGCCCCGGCGCCGGAATCCGCCGTGCGGCCCGGCCGCGGACGGGCCAGACTCGGGTACGGGGGCTCATCCGCCACCCGTCGTCTCATCCCGGAGGCCCGTCGTGCAGCGGCAACCGCTCGTCCGCCGTGACCGCGCACCCGTCTGCGACCGGGAGCCACCGCCGCTTCCGCCGGACCCCGGTGGCCCGCCGCCCGGCCCCGTCCCGGAACCCCCGCCCGGCCCGATCCCGGAGCCGCCGCCCGGCCCCGCCCCGCCCGAGCCGCTGCCCGGGCCGCCCGCCCCGCCGGAGCCGCCCGAGCCGATCCCCCCGGAACCCTTGCCGGTGCCGCGCCCGCCCGGACCCGACCCCGACCCGGTCCCGGAGCCGTCCCCGGCCCCCCGGCCGCTCACCCAGGAGCCGCGGGGCGGACAGGCATGTGAAGCCGGGCCCTGAGCCCGGCCGTCGCACCCCGCTACCGCACCACACCGCAAGGAGGTGCTGACCATGGCCATCGCCACGGTCAACCCGGCCACCGGCGAGACCCTCAAGACCTTCGACGCGCTCAACGCGGGCGAGATCGAGGACCGCCTGGTCCGCGCCGACCAGGCGTTCCAGATCCACCGCGGCACGTCGTTCGCCCGCCGCGCCGAACTCCTGCACCGCGCCGCCGACCTGCTCGAAGCCGACCAGGACGGCGTCGCCCGCACCCTCACCACCGAGATGGGCAAACCCCTGGTCCAGGCCCGCGCCGAGGCCGCCAAGTGCGTCAAAGCGATGCGCTGGTACGCCGACCACGCCGAGGCGCTGCTCGCCGACGAGCGGCCCGACCCCGCCGACGTCCGCGACTCCGGAGCCATCCGCGCGGTGGTGCGCTACCGCCCGCTCGGCACCATCCTCGCGGTGATGCCCTGGAACTTCCCGCTCTGGCAGGTCGTCCGGTTCGCCGCCCCCGCCCTGATGGCCGGCAACACCGGGCTGCTCAAACACGCCTCCAACGTCCCGCAGACCGCGCTCTACCTGGAGGAGCTCTTCCGCCGCGCCGGCTACCCCGACGGCTGCTTCCAGACCCTGCTGATCGGCTCCGGCGCCGTCGAGGAGGTGCTGCGCGACCCGCGGATCGCCGCCGCCACCCTCACCGGCAGTGAACCCGCCGGCCGCTCGGTCGCCGCCGTCGCCGGCGACGAGATCAAGAAGACCGTCCTCGAACTGGGCGGCAGCGACCCCTACGTCGTGCTGCCCTCGGCCGACCTCGACAAGGCCGCCCGGGTCGGCGTCACCGCCCGGGTCCAGAACAACGGCCAATCCTGCATCGCCGCCAAGCGGTTCATCGTCCACGAGGACGTCCACGACGCCTTCGCCGAGCGATTCACCGCCGGCATGGCCGCGCTCACCGTCGGCGACCCGATGGACGAGGCCACCGACGTCGGACCGCTCGCCAGCGAACAGGGCCGCTCCGACCTGGAGGAACTCGTCGACGACGCGGTCCACCAGGGGGCCCGGGCACTGTGCGGCGGCCGGCGCCCGCCCGACCACCGCGCCGGCTGGTTCTACGAGCCGACCGTGCTCGCCGGCATCACCCCGAGCATGCGCATCCACCACGAGGAGGCGTTCGGCCCGGTCGCCACGCTCTACCGCGTCGCCGACCTCGACGAGGCGATCGAGCTCGCCAACGACACGCCGTTCGGCCTCAGTTCCAACGCCTGGACCCGGGACGCCGTCGAACAGGAGCGGCTGGCCCGGGAACTCCAGGCCGGCGGGGTGTACTTCAACGGCATGACCGCCTCGCACCCCGGCATGCCCTTCGGCGGCGCCAAGCGCTCCGGCTACGGCCGGGAGCTCTCCGGCCACGGCATGCGCGAGTTCTGCAACATGACGACGCTGTGGTACGGGCCGGAGGACTGAACCTGACCACCTCTGCCCGGAGTGCCCTGGCCCGGCGGTGTCGCCCGCCGGGTCAGGGTGCCGCCCACAGGGTGAGGGACAGGCGGAAGGTCGGGTTGTCCGCGGTGGCGCCGCTGCTGCCGTCCTGCGGGTCCACCCCGGTGAAGGTCACCTTGGCCACCTGGTTGCGTCCGGTCACCACGCACCACACCGTCCCGACGGGGATCTTTCCGGCATTGGTGTACGTGCCCAGCGGGCTGCCCTCGGCGGCCGCGCGGCAGGCCGCGGCGGTATCGGTCCGGGCGTCGGCGGTGCCGGCCCGGACGGGGCTGCCGTAGCTGTGGCTGACTGTGATCACCGCCTGGGCGCCGTTCATACCGTTCTGGCAGCCGATGTAGTCGAGGTCGGTGGCGCCGGAACCGTCCATCAGGCCGGGGGTGACCGCGGGCGTGTCGAGGTCCAGTGCCTGGGAGACGCTGCCCAGACAGCTCGCCGCGCGCCAGATCAACGTCCGGTCGCGGTAGACCACCTTGGCCGGGTGGGTGGGGCCGTCGGCCTGCGGGGCGGAGGGGCCGGCGGACGAAGGGTCCGTGCCCCCGGTACTGCCGCCGGAACCGCCGGGAGCGGTTCGGCCGCCCGATGCGGAACCGCTCCCGGAGCGCCCGTCGCTCCCGCCGTCACCCGAGAACATCCCTCGGACCAGCGGTGATGTCAGAAGCAGGGCGACGACGCCGCCCACTGCCGCCGCGACCAGCACGGGGCGGCGGGCCGACCGCGGCGGCGGGACGGGCGCGCCGAGGTGGAACGGCGGCGGGCCGCCGGGCGGTGGGGTGCGGGGCGGTGGGGTGCGGGGTGGCGGGGGCGGCACCGGGCCCGCGGCGCGCGCCGTATCCGCCGCTCCCGCCGCCTCGCGCACCAGGACCAGCGACCCCGCGGCGCCCGCCGACCGGCGCTGCGGCCGGGGCAACCCCCGGGAGCGCAACGTCCCGTCCACCCGCCCGTGCACCTCGTCGAGGGTGAGCGGGACCGGCTCGGCCAGCGCGGCCAGCAGCGCACCGGTGAAGGCGGTGTAGGTCTCCCCGGCCGGCGCGTGGGCCGGGGCGGTCCGGGTCGTGGACGTCAGCGTGTAGGTGCCGGCCAGGTCGAGCTGGCCGACGGCGAGCCCGGCCGGCTCGGCCATCGCGGCCACCGCCCGGCCCGAGAAGCAGCAGTCCACCACCAGCACCCGGGCCCGCGCCCGGGCCTCGCCCACATGCCGTTTCACCAGCTCGATCGGGACCGCGGAGAAGCCCACCTGGTCGAGGTCGGTGTGCACCAACCCCAGGTGCAGCAGCCCGGTGTCGTCCAGCACACCGTGCCCCGCGTAGTAGACCAGCAGCAGTTCCTCCGCCTCCCGCACCGCCCAGGCCAGCGCCGCGCCGACCGCCGACGCGTCGGTGGGGTCCGGCACCACCCGGCAGTGCTCCGGGGCCAACAGCCCCCGCACGGGGTGGGTCAGGGCCGCCCACAGCCCCTGGAGGTTGCTCGCCACCGACGGGATGCCCGGCAGGTCCGGGCTGCTGAAGCGGCTCGTCCCGATCAGTACGGCACGACTGCCGGGCCCGTACGGGAACCACCGGCCGGCGGGTCTGCCACTCATCGGTGCCCTCCCCCTGCATGACGAACGGTCGCCGCCATCCTGACACGACAGCGGCGGCCGGCGGCCCCGTTCCGGCAGCCCCGCGCGGCCGATCCGCACGGAATCATCTCCCGTACCGGAAAAGGGAGTTCAGGCTCCGTTTCCGGCCGGGTCGTCCGGCAGCACGAACTCGCACCACAGCGCCTTGCCCGACCCCCGCGGCTCGGCGCCCCACCGGTCCGACAGCGCCTCCACCAGCAGCAGCCCCCGCCCCGAGGTCGCCGTCTCGCCGGGGTGCCGGCGCCGCGGCCACTGACTGGACCGGTCCTCGACCTCCAGCCGGAGCCGGCGCGGGGAACCGGGCACCACCTCCACCGAGACCAGGGCGCCGCTCTCGGTGTGGGTGAGCGCGTTGGCGATCAGCTCGGAGGCGGCCACCTCCACGTCGTGGGTGACCGCGCCCGCCCGCCACTGGTCCAACGTGCGGCGCAGCGCCGAGCGGACCTCCGCGGTGCCCGCCGGGTCGGCCTGGTGGACGTGCAGCCGCAGCCGCGGCGTGGCGGCCTCGCCCGGGATCGTGCTGCGGTGCAGCAGCAGGAGCGCCATGTCGTCGTCCGAGCCGGGTTCGGCCCACAGGTGGTCGGAGAGCCGGTCGGCGAGCGCCTCCAGCGCGGTGGGACCGGCGCGGACCGCGGCGGACAGCGCGTCGATCCCGGCCGAGATGTCCTGGCCGGGCTGCTCGACCAGCCCGTCGGTGCACAGCAGCAGCGTCGAACCCGGCTCCAGGAACAGCTGGGTCTCGGGGAAGTGGTCCTCCCCGAAGCCGGTGGCCAGCCCCAGCGGCAGCCCGCCGCGGATCTCCGGCCAGTCGATGTGCCGGGAGGCGTTGCAGATCAGCGGCCCCAGGTGGCCGGCCCGGGCGACGTACAGCGCCCCGGACTCCAGGTCGGCCTGGACGTAGGTGCAGGTCGCGAACCGCTCGGTCTCCAGCTCCGCCAGGAAGCGGGAGGCCCGCACCAGCACCGTCTCCGGCGGGTGGCCCTCGCTGGCGTAGGCGCGCAGCGCGATCCGCAACTGGCCCATCACCGCCGCGGCGTGCGTGTCGTGCCCCTGGACGTCGCCGACCACCAGCCCGGTGCGGCCCTGCGGCAGCGCGATCACGTCGTACCAGTCGCCGCCGACGTCCCGCCCGACGCTCGCCGGGTGGTAGCGGACGGTGACCTGGCCGCCCGCGATGGGCGGCAGCCGGCGCGGCAGCATCGCCGCCTGCAACCCGGTCGCGAACTCCCGCTCCTGGTCGAAGAGGGTGGCCCGCTGCAGGGACTGCGCCACCACACCGGCCAGCGCCAGCGCCAGGTTCCGGGCCTCCGGCGACTGCACCGCCGGCTCGTGGTTGAACAGCCCCAGCGCCCCGAGCACGGTGTCCTGCGCGATCAACGGCAGGAAGGCGGCACTGCCGGTCGGCAGCACGTCCCCGTACGGGCGCAGCCGCGGATAGCGGGCGATCAGCTCGCCCCGGGTGCTCAGGAAGCTCGGCCGCCGGGAGCGCACCGCGTCGGACAGCGGGAGGGTGTCGTCCAGGTGCGAGTGCGTCATGTCGGCGGGCACCTCGCCGTCCAGCCCGGCGGCCGCGATCACCTCGAACCGGTCGTTCTGGACCAGACCCAGCACCAGCGCGTCCGCGCCGAACCGCCGGGCGCCGCCGCTGCCGGTCAGCACCCGCGTGACGTCCTCGACCGACAGGGCGCGGGCCAGCGCCGCGGTGGTCTGCTGCACCATCACCGTCTGCCGCTGCCGTTCCTGCTGGAGCGAGCGCAGCAGCGCGGAGTCGGCGAGTTCGCTGGTCGCCTCCCGGACGATGCCGATGACCCGGTACGCCACGCCCCGTGCGTCGTGCAGGATCCGGCCCTGGGAGTGGGTCCAGCGCCGGGTCCCGTCGCGGCACTGGACCCGGAAGTACGCGCCGTAGGAGGAGTTGCCGTCCTGGAGGGCCTGGGAGAGCGCGGCGTCCAGCCGCAGGCCCTCCTCCGGCGGCACTCGGGAGATCAGCGACATCGGCGCGCCGTCGTACTCCCCGGGGCGCAGGTCGAAGACCTCCATGGCACCGGGGTCCAGGTCCATGCGCCCGCGGTCCAGGTCCCAGTCGAAGGTGCCCATGCGGTTGAGCGAGAGCCGTTCGCGCAGGTCGATCGGCTCGTGGTGGGACACCCCGGATGCCGCCTCCTCGACCCGGGGCGTTTCCCGGTCGGCACGGGGGTCGTAGCCCTCCGTGGAGGGGTCGGGGGGCCGCTCGGCCATGCGAACACCTTAGGCGGGGCCCCGAGGACCCGCATTCCCGGCGGCCGTGACCCGCGGTGACGGTGTTACCGCACGTCACGGCCGGGATGGTGTCCAGGGCGAAGAACTCCACCGGCCGGCGGGCATGTCCCGGTGCCGTGAGCGGGTGGCGTGGTGGACCTCCCGACGGATGACGAAGCCGAGGCGGACGTACGGCGATCAGTGGTGGTCGTCCGCCCGGCGGACCAACCGGCGCAGCGTACGGCCGAGATGACGGACGTAGGCGCGCTGGAAGAGCGGCAGCAGTGGGCCGGCGAGGCGGGCGAGCGGTCGGGCCGGCCGGCTGAAGGCGGTGACGACGAGCCACACCGAGCCGTCCGGGCGGTGCACGACGACGAACGCCTCCTCGCCGCACACCGGATGGCCGGGCCGGGACCCGTACCCGAAGCCGGCCCGGTCCGCCGTGTCCACCGTCCACACCACCCGGCACGGGCCGGTGACCCGCAGGGGGCCGAGGCCCACGGAGACGTCGACGGCCGCGCCCGGGGCGGCCCGTGGCGCGTCGGCCCGGACGCGGGTGCCGGCGGCGCGGTGCATCCGGAAGCCGGCCACCGCGTCGCCGGCGGCGGCGAACACCGCCCGGCCGTGGCCGAGCCGGACCGCCTCGCGCAGCGGGCGATAGCCGGGCGGCAGCGGGGAGCGCCGGGTGCCGCCCCGCTCGGGGTAGGTCAGATCGCCGTCGGTCATCGGGCGTCGTCCGCCGTCCCGTGCCGCCCGGCGCCCGCCGCGAACCGCGCCGCGCCCACCAGCCCCTCTGCCAACACCGCCTGTCCGTACCGGAGTTCGGTGGCCATGGCGGTTTCCTCGTCCCGTCCCTCCTGGTCCAGCAGGGACGCCCGGTCGCTGCGCAGGCACGCCTGTGGGAGGCGGGCCAGCTCCGCGGCCAGCCGCTCGGCGGCGGTGCGGGCGGTGCCGGTGGGGACCACGCGGTTGACCAGCCCGATGTCCAGGGCCTCCGCGGCCGGCACCGGGCGTCCGGTCAGGACCAGGTCCATGGCCCGGCCGGCGCCGACCAGCCGGGGCAGCCGCACCGTTCCGCCGTCGATCAGCGGGACGCCCCACCGCCGGCAGAACACCCCGAGGACCGCGTCCGCCTCGGCCACCCGCAGATCGCACCAGAGCGCCAGCTCCAGGCCGCCGGCCACCGCGTGCCCGGCGATCGCCGCGATCACCGGTTTGCCCAGCCGCATCCGGGTCGGGCCCATCGGCCCGTCGCCGTCCGGTGCCACGCGGTTGCCGCGCGCGGTGCCGACGGCCTTGAGGTCGGCACCGGCGCAGAACGTGCCGCCCTCGCCCCACAGCACCGCCACCCGCGCGTCCTCGTCGGCATCGAACGCGCGGAAGGCGGCGGCCAGTCGACGGGCGGTCGGGCCGTCCACCGCGTTCCGGGCGGCGGGCCGGGACAGCACCACCGTCGTCACCGGCCCGGCCCGCTCGACCCGGACCGAGGCGTGTTCCTCCTGGCTCTCCTCCGCCATCAGGCGGTGTCCCCGCCGGTCCGGGCGCGTCCGAGGATCGCGGTGAGGTCGGCGCCGGGCGGCAGGGTGCCGAAGGCGTGGCCCCACTCGCCGTCCAGCCGGGACGCGCGGAACGCGTCGGCGACCGCCGGGGTGCTGTGCCGCACCAGCAGCGACCCCTGGAGCACCAGCGCCAGCCGCTCCGCCAGCGAACGCGCCACCAGCTGGGCCCGCTCCGGGTCGCCGAGCCCGCCGAGCATCCTGCGCAGCCCGGCGACCGCCGCGTCCAGCCGCCGGTCGGCGCCGGCCGCTGCCTCGACCTCGGCGAAGTAGGCTTCCAGCCCCGCCGGTTCGCGGCCCAGCGCGCGCAGCACGTCCAGCGCGGCGACGTTGCCCGAGCCCTCCCAGATGGACAGCAGCGGCGCCTCCCGGTACAGCCGCGGCATCCCCGAGTCCTCGACGTAGCCGTTGCCGCCCAGGCACTCCAGGGCCTCCGCGGCGTGGGTGCTGCCGCGCTTGCACACCCAGTATTTGCCGGCCGCCAGCGCCAGGCGGCGCAGCGCGGCCTCCCCGGCGTCGCCGGCCTGCGAGCGGTCCACCGCCGCCGCCAGCCGCATCCCCAGCACGGTGGCCGCCTCCGACTCGACGGCGAGGTCGGCCAGGACCGAGCGCATCAGCGGCTGCCGGTCCAACTCCCGCCCGAACGCCTGCCGGTGGGCGGTGTGGTGCAGCGCCTGCCGCAGCCCCGCCCGCATCCCGGCCGCCGAGCCCAGCACGCAGTCCAGCCGGGTCATGTTCACCATCTCGACGATGGTCCGCACCCCGCGGCCCGGTTCGCCCACCGGCCAGGCGACGGCGTCCTCGTACTCGATCTCCGACGAGGCGTTGGAGCGGTTGCCCAGCTTGTCCTTCAGGCGCATCAGCCGCATGCCGTTGCGGGTGCCGTCCGGCAGCACCCGCGGCACCAGGAAGCAGCTCAGTCCCTCGTCGGTCTGCGCCAGGGCCAGGAACACGTCGCTCATCGGGGCGGAGGTGAACCACTTGTGGCCGGTGAGGCGGTAGCTGCCGTCCGCGGCCGGCACCGCCCGGGTGGTGTTGGCCCGGACGTCGGAGCCGCCCTGCTTCTCCGTCATCGACATGCCCGCGATCAGGCCGCGCTTGGTGAGCGGGGCGCGCAGCCCGAAGTCGTAGGTGCCGGCGGCGAGCAACGGCTCGTACCGGGCGGCGAGTTCGGGCGCGGCGCGCAGCGCGGGCACCGCGGCGTAGGTCATCGAGATCGGGCAGCCGTGGCCGGCCTCGGCCTGCGACCAGACGTAGAACTTGGCGGCGCGCACCAGATGCGCCCCCGGGCGGTCGTCGGTCCACGGCGCGGCGTGCAGACCGTGTTCCACGGCGGTGGTCATCAGCTCGTGCCAGGCCGGGTGGAACTCGACCTCGTCCACCCGGTGCCCGTACCGGTCGTGGGTGTGCAGCCGGGGCGGCTGCCCCTCCGCCCAGCGCGCCCGGTCCTGCACCGCGGCGGAACCGGCCAGCGCGCCGAGTTCCGCGACCTCGGACTCGCCCCAGGCGCCGCCCTCCCGGCGCAGCGCCTCCAGCAGTGCCGGCTCGTCCGCGGTGCTGAAACCGGTCAGCGGTGGGGCCTGATTGGTTACTTCATGGGTGACGGTCATACCGCGACGTTACAGATTTTCGACAGTCGAAGGAAGAGCGTAATGAGCCGGGCCGGGGCGCGGCGCCGGACGGTCCCGGGCCCCGCCGCCCCGGCGCCGGGTGCTCCCCGCGCCCGGTCCTGCCACCCGCACGACCTAGGGCCTGTCCGATGGGTCATGGCCGGGTCCGCGGGGCGTCTGGTACGGCCCCTCGCTGCGTTGCCGAAACGCCCCGATAGCTCCGCTATCGAGCCGCTCCGGCGCCTTGCGATGCACCGCACCAGACGCCACGGCCTTGCCGACCCTGACCCATCGGACAGGCCCTAGACTTCCGGGCACCTATGAACGACGCCCCGCTCGCCCTCCGGCCGCTGACCGCCCGCTCCGTCGTGCTGAGCACCCTCCTCGGCCACCACCCGCCCCGGCTGCCGGTGCGCGCGCTGGTGCGGGTCGGCGAGCTGTTCGGCATCGCCGAGGGCACCGTCCGGGTCGCGCTCTCCCGGATGGTGGCGGCCGGTGACCTCCGCCAGCAGACCGGCGGCTATGCGCTCAGCGCGCGACTGCTGGCGCGGCAGGCCCGGCAGGACGAGAGCCGGGCGCCGCGGACCCGCCCGTGGCACGGCGCGTGGGAGATCGCCGTGGTCACCGCGGACGGCAGCCGCCCGCCCGCCGAACGCACCGCGCTGCGCCAGGCGATGGCCGGGCTGCGACTGGCCGAGCTGCGCGAGGGCAGCTGGCTGCGCCCCGCCAACCTCGACCGGCCCCGCCCGGCGGTGGCCACCGGGCAGTGCACCTGGTTCACCGGCGCGCCCGACGGCGACCCGGCCGCGCTGGCCCGGAGCCTGTGGGACCTGGACGGCTGGGCGGCCCATGCCCGCGAACTGCTGGCCGCGCTGGACCGCGCGGACACCCCCGCGGACCGCTTCACCGTCGCGGCGGCGGCCCTCCGCCACCTCCTCACCGACCCGCTGCTGCCGGAACCCCTCCTCCCGGACGGCTGGCCGGGCGCCGTGCTCCGTTCCCGCTACGACGCCTTCGAGGCCGAATTCCGGGACCTGCTCCGGTACTTCCTGACCCCCGGCGAGGCGCCCCGAGTGTGATCCGAGCGGGGCCAGTGCGCTTGCCCCGCGCACGTGCCACCCCGTTGGCGCGGCGCTCCCCGCCCCCCGCGGGCGGCGGGTCGGCGGGGCGGAGGGGCGCACGGGCGGCGCGGTGACGCGCGACGATGCGGGGCATGCGGGCGCGGGCGGGGGCGCACGGGGCGGGCCGCCCGGTGGGGTGTCGGTGCGCCGGGCCGGTGCGCGCCGCGGGGCGGGCCGGTGACCGCGGAACGACCTGCCAAGTTCCGGTAGAACCCGGCCGGTTGCACCGGCCCGTGGGCCGTGCGCGGTGTGTGCGGCCCCCCGCCGCGCGTATGCATCGACCCCGGCGGATGTACTGGGCGTAACCCCCGGAAGTCGAACGCCTGGGCGATTGGGGCTCGGTCGGGTACCCCGGGCACGAGGGGTGCGCCCCTACCCGTCGGGTCCGTGCGCCATGCGGAGGATTTCGTCCCCCTTCCGGCGGCGAGGGGGCAGAGCGCCCGTCGAAGGCGCTACCGCGCGCTCTGCCGGTGTCGACGAGGCCCATGGTTGTCTCTTCCTCGTCGAATTCGATGGCCCGCAAAAAAACCACCCGACGATCCAGAATCCCAAAACTCGCCGAAATCGCTGACATCTCTGCGCGCTCACCGAAATGCCGGCACCCAAGACATTCGGTGCGAGCGACACCTCAGTACGCACAGCACAAGCGACGGGAGCACGAAAATGGAAACTCAGCAGGTACCGGGAACGCAGGCATCGCCGGAACCGCAGGTATGCCGGGCAGCGGAAATCCGTGAACCGGCGGAGCGGGCCGTCCGCGGCGAGGCACTGCGCGGCCGGGGGGCCCGGGGGGTCACCGCGGCCGCCGTCCTGCTGGCCGCCGGAGCACTGGGCGCGGTGTCCGAGGAGCCGGCCGAAGCCGTCGGCACCGGCACCTGGGACCGCCTGGCCCAGTGCGAGAGCGGCGGCAACTGGCGGATCGACACCGGCAACGGATTCTCCGGAGGGCTCCAGTTCGGCCACTCGACCTGGCGTTCCTACGGTGGTGGGAGCTACGCGGCACGCGCCTCACGGGCGTCGAGGGAACAGCAGATCCGGGTCGCCGAACGGGTGCTGGCCCGCCAGGGCTGGGGCGCCTGGCCGGCCTGCTCCGCCTCGCTGGGGCTGCACGGCGTCGCTCGCGGCGGCGTGCACACCCTGCCGGCCCGCGAGAAGATCACGCCCAAGCACACCCACGGCCGCCACCACAGGCCCCAGGAAAAGCCTTACAAGAAGGCGCCGCACCGGATTTCCGTGGGCCTGGTGTTGGTCAATGCGGGAGACACCCTGAGCGGTATCGCCGTCGTCCACGGAAAGCCCTGGCAGGAAATCTACCGACAGAACCGCCAGGTTATCGGTGAGGACCCGAACCTCATCTACCCGGGGACCCGGCTTCGGGTCGAAGCCTCCGGCAAGGGGTGAGTGGCGGCGGCTGAACGGCCGCCGTAGAAGATCCGCCGTACAGTGAATCACCTGGAAATCGCAAACGGAATGCGCGGAGAAACCGGGGGGTATCTCCAAGGAATCCGAAGGGATTTCCGGGGAATTCTGGAAGTGGGTGTGCGAGAGGGGGAGGGCAGGCCGTCCGAGGCGCCGCGGACGGCCTGCCCGCGACCTGATCTAGCTCCGCCGGACCCGCCGGCGGATTTCGTACGCGGCCAGGACGACACCCAGCGTGAGCAGACTCAGCCAGAATTGCGCCCGACTGTCCGGCAGCACCGCCATCGCCCCGATCACCAGCGCCATCAGCGCGATGGTCAGCCGGCTGAGCCAGGGGAAGCCCCACATCCGCAGCGTCAGCCGGGCCGGTTCCTCGCGTTCCAGCCGGCGCCGCATCCGCAGTTGCGCGACCGCGATCGCCAGATAGACGAACAGGGCAATGGCGCCATAGGAATTGATCAGGAACGAGAAGACGACATCGGGCGAGATCCACGCCGCGATCACCGACAGATATCCGACCGAGGTACCGGCCAGCAGCGCCCGGCGGGGCACCCCGCTCGCGCTGACCTTGGTGAAACCGCGCGGCGCGTCCCCGTTGCGGGTGAGCGCGAAGAGCATCCGGGACGAGGTGTAGAGCGCGGAATTCAGGCAGGAGAGCACCGCGACCAGCACGACCGCATTCATCACCGTCCCGGCCGCGGGCACCGCCAGCCGGTCCAGCACCGCCGCATAGGGGCTGACCTCGATCGCCTTCGACGTCCACGGCACCACGGCGACCACCAGGAAGATCGACAGCACATAGAACGCCACCACCCGCAGCACGATCGACCGGATGGCACGGGCCACCGCCCGCTCCGGCTCGACCGATTCCGCGGCGGCGATGGTGACGATCTCGGCGCCGGTGAAGAAGCCGACGCAGGGCACGACGGCGGCCAGCACCGCGCCGACCCCGGCCGGCGCGAAGCCGCCGTGCGCGGTGAGCTGCGCCAGCCCGCCGCCCGATCCCGGCCACAGCCCGAGCACGAAGAGCGCGCCGAGGAAGAGGAACACCACGATCGCCACGACCTTGACCGACGAGAACCAGTACTCGAACTCGCCGTAGGAGCGGGCCGAGACCATGTTCGTCGCCGTCAGCAGCGCCATCAGCACAAGGCTGACCGCCCACAGCGGCGCGCCGGGCAGCCACAGCCGAACGATCCGGCCGCCCGCCACCGCCTCGACCGCGACCACGATCACGAAGAAGTACCAGTACAGCCAGCCCACCGCGAAGCCCGCCCGGTGGCCGAGGGTCTCCCGGACGTGCGCGTAGAACGAGCCCAGCGCCGGCCGCGCCACGGTCATCTCGGCGAGCATCCGCATGATCAGCACGGTCAGTCCGCCGGCCGCCAGGAACGACAGCACCGCGGCCGGCCCGGCGGAGTGCACCACCTCCCCGCTGCCGACGAACAGACCCGCCCCGATCACCCCGCCCAGCGCGATCAGCTGCACATGGCGGCGCTTGAGCCCCTGCCGGAGGCCGGTGCCGGTGCCGGTGCCGGCGGCATCCGCGCCGGGGCTCGCGGTGTCCGGCGCACCATCGGCGCCGGCTGCTGTGGTTCCCGTACTCATGGGGCGCGACGCTAACGCGCCAACCGTGCGGGCCTGTTGCCGCAGTGTTTCGACCCCGCCGACCCCGCCGACCCCGCCGACCGCCCGGAGCGCGGCGCCGGTCAGCGCGGCAGGACGCAGACCGCCATCGGCGCCGCGAACGGCTCGCCCACCCGCACCAGCGCCCCGCTCCGGGCTTCCACCGCGAACACCGTCACCGACCCCGACTTCTGGTTCGCGGCGAACAGCCACCGCCGATCCGGCGAGAACGCGATCTGCCGCGGGAAGTCGCCGCCCACCGGCACCGTGTCCAACAGCCGCAGCCGGGCCCCGCCCGCCTCCACGGCGTACCGGGTGAGGCTGTTGTCACCGCGGTTGGCCAGGAAGGCGAACCGGCCGTCGCCGGTGACCAGGATCTGCGCCGGATAGCTGATCCCCGGACCGGTCCCGGTGGACTGCGGCGCCCCGGGCACCAGCCGCCCGCTGCGCGGGTGGTAGCCGCAGACCACCACCGTGTTGTCGACCTCGTTCGCCAGATAGGCGTGGCGGCCCGACGGGTGGAAGGTCAGATGGCGCGGCCCGGCGCCCGGCCGCAGCGCCGCGTGCGCCACCTGGGTCAGCGTCCCGGCCCGCGGGTCGAGCCGGTAGGTGTAGACGGTGTCGTTGCCGAGGTCCACGGCCAGCACATGGCGGCCGTCCGGCGCGGTGACGATCTGGTGCGCGTGCGGCCCGGTCTGCCCGGGGCCGGGCGGCGGGCTGCCGTGGACGACCAGGTCCGTGCGCGGCCCCAGCGCGCCACTGCGCCGGTCGATCGGGTGCACCGCCACGCTCCCGGAGAGGTAGTTGGCGCTCAGCAGCCACTGTCCGTCGGGGTGCACCGACAGGTGGCACGGCCCGGCCCCGCCGGTGGACCGGGTGCCGAGCACCACCGGCCCGCCGCCGTCCCGGCGCAGCGCGATCGCCGTCACCGCGCCGTCCTCCTGCTCGTCGACGGCGTAGAGCGTCCGGCCGTCCGGCGCCAGCGCCAGGTAGGAGGGATCGGCGACCCCCGGGAGCTCGCCGCCGGCGGCGAGCTCCCCGGTCGCCGGGTCGTAACCGGCCAGCCCGATGCCGGTGCCGCCCCCCGGCTTGGAGGTGTACGTCCCCAGGAAGAGCGGCCGCAGCCGCCGCTGCCCGGCCCACGCCGGAGCGCCGACCCCGGCCGCCCCCGCCGTCGCAACTGCCCCGATCGCCCCGACGAACCGCCGCCGCCCGATCCCGCCGCGCGCCCCTGCCGCCTCACCCATGCCACACCTCCGGTCCGGTGCCAGTCAGGGTGACCGGCTCCCCACCACCCCGCAAGGGCACCGCTTTTGACGCCCAGTCAGTTCACTCAGGCCCCCCGAACCCCGAGTACCCCGTACGTCGCGATGATGACCAGCACCCCCACGCGTAGCACTCCAGTCGTACGACACAACCCATACGGGGACGGATTCGCTGCACCCCCCACCTTTCGTACGTTCGTGAGCACGGCAAACGAATGATCGAGAGGCCATGGATCTGATGTACGGCAAGGCATTCGCCCCGGAGTACCAGGGCGAACTGGGCTCGGCGCTGAGCGTGAACTCCTCCTACGAAGAGGTGCTGGCCACGGCGCACCGGACACTCGCCGACGCGGACACCGCGCTCGCCCGGTCCAGAGCCCAACTGGCCGTCGCCGAGGCCAACCGGCGGCTGGGCCGGGCGGACGCGGCGGGCGCCGCCTGGCGGGCCGCCTACCGCAGCGCCCGCACCGCCGGCGACCCGGCCGCCATGGCCTGGGCACTGTGGAGCGGCGGCACCCTGGCGCGCCAGTGCGGCACCCTGGCGCTGGCCCGGCGGCTGCTCGGCCACGCGGTGGCGCTGGCCGAGACCGGCGGCGACCGCCTGGCCCACGGCTACTCCCTCGCCGGCCTCGCCGAGACCGGCCGCATCCAGGGCGACTACGCGGCGGTCGCCGAGCTGCACCAGCAACTCCTGGACCAGGCCAGGGCGCACGGCGAGGCCCGGCACATGGTCTGGGCGATGTCCGGCATCGCCCAGATGCACCGCAACACCGGCGAACACCGCAAGGCCCTGGAACTGTTCGAGGAGTCCGCCCGGATCGCCGACGAGGCCGACGACTTCCGCGGCCGGGCCTGGTCGCTGCGCGGGGTGGCCGACGTGCTGTCCGTCCGCGGCGAGCCGGACCGGGCGCTGGCCCTGCTGTCCGAGGCGGAGGCCATCTGCCGCACCATGGACCTGGCCGGCGCGCTCGCCTACAACCACAAGATGCGCGGAAACGTCCTCTACCGCGCCGGCCGCTACGCCGAGGCCCGCGACACCTATACCGGCGCGCTGCACGAGTTCCGCGCGATGGGGGAGCCGCGCGGCGAGGCGCTCTCCCGGCTGGGCCTGGCCAAGTCCCGCGCCCGGCTGGGCCGCGACCGTGCCCGGACCCTGGCCGAACTCGACGTGCTGGAGCGGGACTTCGCCCGGATCGGGCTGCGGCACGCCCGCGAGATGGTCATCGCCTTCCGTACAGAGCTGACCGCGACACCGGCGGCAGGAACTCCCGCTCCGCGGTCCGGTGCCACCACTCTCCGCTCTCCCGCAGTTCCCGCCAGGTCGTGAAGCGGTAGCGGAAGACCCTGGCCCGCACCCGGGCCGGCGGCAGATCGGGGAACGGATTGCGACGCAGCAGCCGCAGGGTGTCCCGGTCGTTCTCCAGCAGCCGTGCCACGAACGGCAGGAACCACGCCCGGGCGTAGGCCGGCGACAGCGCCGCGAACCACATCAGCCAGTCCAACCGCAGGTGAAAGGGGGCGAACTGGCGTGGCAGACGCCGCAGTTCGCCGGGCTTGCCGTGGAACTCGTAGGCGTGCCAGGTCGTCCCGGGGCCGGAGACCGCGTCCTCGGTGCCCTCGACGACGATCTCCCGGCGGACCCGGGTGATGCTGCCGAACGCGCCGTAGGAGTTGACCAGGTGCAGCGGCTCGTAGGAGGTGTTCATCAGCTGGCCCCGGGAGACCAGGTTGCGCGCCGGACGGTAGCTGAGCGCGAGGACGCCGACCGCGGCGGCGCCCACCACCGCCTCGAACCACACCGGCGGGGCACCCGGCGCCGCCGGGGGACCGGCCCACAGCGGGGCGGCGGCCGACAGGGCGAGCGCGATGGTGATCCAGTTCAGCCAGGCGAAGTTGCCGGACAGCACCAGCCACAGCTGGGTGGCGGCCATTCCGAGGGCCGCCCACCCGGCCACCGGCTGCGGGGTGAACAGCAGGATCGGCAGGAGGAGTTGGGCGACGTGGTTGGCGGCCGTCTCGACCCGGTGCAACGGCTTCGGCAGGTGGTGGAAGAACCAGCTGAGCGGGCCCGGCATCGGCTGGGTCTCGTGGTGGTAGTAGAGGCAGGTCAGATCGCGCCAGCAGCGGTCCCCGCGCATCTTGATCAGTCCGGCGCCGAACTCCACCCGGAACAGCAGCCACCGCAGCAGCCACATGATCAGCATCGGGGGAGCGGTGTCGGCGTTGCCGAGGAACACCGCCAGCGCCCCCGCCTCCAGCAGCAGCGTCTCCCACCCGAACCCGTACCAGGTCTGCCCGACGTTGACGATGGACAGGTACATCGCCCACAGCACGGCCCACATCGGCATCGCCGCCCACAGCGGCACCGCGTCCGCCGCCCCGGCCGCGACCGCCGCCGCCAGCGCCGCCCCGCTCCAGGCCCAGCCCGCGAAGAAGCGGTCCGAGTAGCACAGCTGGAAGACCGACGGGGACAGCCGGAACGGCACCCGCGCCGTGAAGTCCGGGATCGGCAACATCCCCCGGGACCCCAGCAGCGCCCGGAACTGTCCGGCCGCGGAGACGAACGCGACCAGGTAGAGCACCGCCAGCAGACGCTGGAAGACCAGCCGCCCCAGCCAGGAGCCGGGATCCGAGAACCATTCCACACGCCCATGGGTAGCACCGCGGCCACCGGCGCCGGGACACGGCACGCGGGAGGGCGCCCTCGCGCATACGCCCTACCTTTCCACGCTACGCGGGCCCCCGACCCCGGCAACCGGGGCGCCGCGAACGCGGCGCGGAAGAGGGGCTGACGGCCGTCCGGGTGAATGACGCAACGTGTTCGGGGCGCCCCGGGGCCGCGGTGGTGCCGGACGGGATTCCCGCCGCCCCGAGACGTGCCGATTTCGCCGGAAAATGCCGAGCGGACGACGAGTCGCGTCGATATTCTGGAGGACGACGGACGACCCTCCTGGGAGACGCCAACACCATTGGCCCGTCGCGGGAACGCCACAAACCCTGGCCGACCTCCCGGTTTGTGAACAAGGCGCCACCGCGTCGGAACCAATACCTCGATGAAGGAGTGCGTGGTGGCATTGCACAAGGCTCAACACAAGCAGCCCCGCCTGAAGCAGGGCGAGCGCCCCGGGCGTATCAAGGAAGTCCGCAATCTCGAAGCCTGGGACCGCTGTGCTCCGGTCCGTCTGGCCGGCTGCGAGGAGGACCCCGTCGAACCCCATATCGTCCGCGGCATCGACTGACCCGACCGCGGGTGTCCGCCGGCCCCGACCCCTCCGCGGGGGCGGGGCCGGCCCCTGCTCCGCCTCTCAGGGCCGGCGACCGAGCAGGCACAGCAACCGGGTCAGGTCGTCCGCGTCCGCCGGGGGCTCCACCGGCGCGGCGAACAGCCCCGACGCCTCCAGCACGTCGGCGTACGGCTCCACCTCGCGCAGCGCCGCGGACACCAGGCGCTCCGGCAGCCGTTCGTCCGCGCCGATCGCCCGGGACAGGTCCCAGGTGTGCACCACGGCGTCGGCCGTCAGCTGCGTGCAGTACGCGTCGGCCGGCGTGGTGCCGTAGGAGAGGTGGACCGACCGGTGCAGGGCGCCCGGCTCGGCGAACGCCGCCATCGCCGCCGCCGACGCCCGGTCCCAGGCGCCGACCGGATCCTCGCCGAGCTGGTCGCCGTCGAAGTCCCCGTCCACCTCCGCGATCAGGGACCCGTCCCGGACCAGGCGGGGCACCCACAGCTGCTCCGCGGTCAGGTGGTTGACCAGATCGAACACCGACCATTCCGCGCACGGCGTGGGCGCCTCCCACTGGTCGTCCCGGACGGCGTGGACCCGGGCGCCGAAGAGCTTCAGCGCCTCGCCGTGGGTGCCCAGGATGTCGTTGTTGCCCATGGTCCCGAGGATAGGAGCGGCCATCGGCGACGGCCCCCTGTGCGGGGCGATCGGAGCACCCGACAGGGATGGCGCGGTGCGCTCTGGTGGTCGCCCGGCGGTTGGCGCTTCAATGAGCCGGACCGGTGTGCGCCGGTCCTGGCCGCTCCCTCTGGAGGCACCATGGAATCCGTCGCACCGCCCGCCGCCGGCGCCCCCGCCATCCGCTGCGCCGGACAGGCCCGCGGCTATCCGGAGTTCCTCGACCGCGCCGCACGGATCGCAACGGGCCTGGCCGCATGGGGAGTCACCCCCGGCGACCGGGTCGCCGTGGTGCTCCGCAACGAGCCCGCCCATCTGGAGATCACCACCGCCGCCGCCCAGCTCGGCGCCGCCGCCGTCCCCGTCAACTGGCACTTCCGCCAGGACGACCTGCGCCATGTGCTCACCGACAGCGGCAGCGCGGTGGTCTTCGCCCACACCGACCTGCTGGACGCGGTGACCGCCGTCCTCCCCGAGGGGGTGCGGGTCGTCGAGGTCGCCGTGCCGCCCGGCGTGGCGGCGGCCTGCGGCACCACCGCCCCACCGGTCACCGGCCGGTACCCCGTCCTCGACGACTGGCTGGCCGACCGGCCGCCGCTGGCCCGGCCCGCCGAGGCCCGCCCGCCCACCGTCATCTACAGCTCGGGAACGACCGGACGGCCCAAGGGGGTTCTGCGCGAACCGGTCGGCCCGGACCGGCTCGCCGAGGCCGTGACGAGCTTCCTGGAGTACTTCGCGGTCGCCCCGGGCGGCCGCACCCTGATCCCCGCCCCGCTCTACCACGCCTCGCCCAGCCAGCACGCGGTGCTGGCGCTGGCGGCCGGCCTGGACATCACGCTGATGCCGCGCTTCGACGCGGAGGAGTTCCTGCGGCTGGTCGAACGGCACCGCATCGAGCAGGCGCAGGTGGTCCCCACCATGTTCGTCCGGCTGCTGCGGCTGCCCAAGGACGTCCGCGAGCGCTACGACCTGTCCTCGCTCAGCTCGGTGGTGCATGCCGCCGCGCCCTGCCCGCCGCACATCAAACACGCCATGATCGACTGGCTGGGACCGGTGTTGCGCGAGTACTACGGCGGCAGCGAGACCGGCGCGGTGACCTGGTGCGACAGCGCGGAGTGGCTGTCCCACCCCGGCACCGTCGGGCGCGCCCAGGGCACCTGCGCGGTCGCCGTCCTCGGGCCCGACGGCGCGCCGCTGCCGGCCGGCGCCACGGGCGAGATCTACGTCCGGCCCGCCGAGAACTGGCCGCGCTTCAGCTACCTCGGCGACCCGGGCAAACGCGCCGCCATGGAGGCGCCGGGCCGGCCGGGATACGTCACCCTCGGCGACATCGGCCACCTCGACGAGGACGGCTACCTCTACCTCAGCGACCGCCGCAACGACCTGGTGATCTCCGGCGGTGTCAACATCTACCCGGCGGAGATCGAGGGCTGCCTGCTCGCCCTGGACGGGGTGCACGACGCGGCGGTGTTCGGCATCCCCGACGAGGAGTTCGGCGAGGCCCTCGCCGCGCACCTGGAGACCGACCCCGGGGTGCGGCTCACCGCCGCCGCGGTCCGCGCCCATGTCGCCGAACGGCTCGCCAGGTACAAGGTGCCCCGGACCGTGGTGTTCGAGCGTCGGCTGCCCCGGGACGAGTCGGGGAAGCTGTTCAAGCGGCAGCTGCGGGACCCGTACTGGGAGGGGCACGGCCGCCGGATATGACTCCCGCGGCCGCGTCCGGCGCGGCCCGGCCCGGGGCGGCCTCGACGGCGCGGGCGAAGACCCGGTCGCGCTCGGCGGGCCGTTCCGGATCCGTGCGGTGGACCGTCCGGTGCCCCTCCGCCCCTTCCGCAGCAGGGAGTTGACTGCCACGATGTCCCCCGCTCCCTCACGTGAGGGAACGCAGTTCGTGTACGTGAATATCCCTGCTGTCGTCCCGGAGGGGTGTCCATGGAACGCCGGCACGTCCGCACCGTCGCCGTACTGCGCCGGGTCGCCGACCACTGGATCGGCGCGCACCGCGACCCCGGCGACAACCAGTGGGCCCGCGCCACCTTCTTCTGCGGGCTGATGGCCCTGCACCGCCTCACCCGCGAACCCCGCTACCTCGCCTACACCCGCGCCTGGGCCGAACACCACGGGTACGGGCTGCACAACGGCCCCACCACCCGGCACGCCGACGACCAGTGCGCCGGCCAGGTCCACCTCGACCTGTACGCCCTGGACCCCGCGCCCGACCCGGCGAAATCGGCCGCCATCGAGGAGTCCGTGCGGCGGATGACCGACGGGGCGGCGCAACGGCACGACGACTGGTGGTGGGACGACGCACTGCACATGGCGATGCCGTCGTTCGCCCGGCTCGGCGCGCTGCGCGCCGACCGCTCCTACTGGGACGCGATGGACGCCTTCTACCGCCACACCCGGGACGCCGAGGGCGGGCCCGGCCTGCGCGACGCCGGCAGCGGACTCTGGTACCGCGACAAGCGCTTCCTGCCCGGCGGGATCACCTCCCCGGACGGCGGACCGGTGCTGTGGTCGCGCGGCAACGGCTGGGTGGCGGCCGCGCACGCCAAGGTGCTGGCGGTGCTGCCGGACACCTTCGGGCCGACGGCCGGCTACCGCCGGACCCTGGCCGCGCAACTGGCCGCGCTGCGCACCGTCCAGCGACCGGACGGCTTCTGGAACGTCAACCTCGCCGACCCCGGCCACCTGCCCGGCCCGGAGACCAGCGGCACCGCGTTCTTCACCTTCGCCATGGCCGCCGCGATCCGCTCCGGGGTCGTCCCGCGCGGCGACTACCTGCCGACGGCCGCCCGCGCCTGGGCGGCGATGGCGACCACGGCCGTGCACCCCGACGGCTTCCTGGGGTACGTCCAGAACGTCGGCGACCGGCCGGAGTCGAGCCAGCCGGTCACCCACGACAGCACCGCCGACTTCGGCGTCGGGGCGTTCCTGCTGGCCGGCACGGAACTGGCCGCGCTGGGCGGCTGACCGGCTCCGGGCCGGCCGACCGCCGCTACCGCCGGGGCACCGTGGCCGTCATGTCGCCGCCCCGCTCGGGACGATCTGGAGCTTGCGGCCGGTGCCCCGCCGGAAGGTCTCCAGGGCGGTGGCGTAGGAGTCGAGCCCGAACCGGTGCGTGATCATGGTCTCGGCGTCGACGACGCCCTTGCCCAGCAGTTCCACCGCGCGCCCGAAGCCGTGCAGGATGGCCATGCTGCCCACGATCCGGAGCTCGTCGTGGTAGATCCGGAACGGCGAGAACCGCGCGGTCTCCTGATCGGGCGCGCAGCCGAACTGCTGGAAGGTGCCGCCGCGGGCCGCCCGGGTCTGGGCCGCCACCGTCTCGTCGGTCTCGCCGAACTGCCGGCGGCGCTCGGCGTGCCCGACCTCGACGTAGCGGGCGCCGGTCTCGACGAGCCTCCCGGCCCACACCTCGCCGGTTCACGCGCCCTGTTCGGCCCAGTGCACGTCCTGCGCGCCGCAGCCGATGCGGGTGCCGGACAGCAGCTCCCGGGCGTCCGCCAGCGCCGGGAAGGACGGCAGGACGAAGAGGTCGACGGGGCGGGGGAGGGAGGTCGGCACCGCGTCGAGGGCGGCCACCTCGGTGAGCCAGGCCCGGGTCCGTGCCAGGCCGAAGTACAGCTTCAGCGAGACGCCGACCACCGGTCGGGGTGCCGTGGGGGCCGTCGCGTGGTGAAGGGGCACGGCGTCAGCAATCACGTCGCTCATGATGTATCCAACGGAATCGCACGTGAAGTTCTCAAATCAAGACGTGAAGTTCACGGGATCTCTGTGATTTCCGTGAAGGCGGGGGCATCGGACGCCGGCCGGCCCCCGAGTCCGGACCATGGCCCGGTCACCCCCTGATCGCCGCCGGGCACCCCCCGCTAAAGTCGCCTCACCACTGCAGACCAGGGCAGACCGGCACAGACGCCACGCTGCCGCGGGTACCGGGGGCGCCGCCCCGGGGGGAGGACGAACCGTCAGATGAGCCGCCGTTCCCAGGGATTACTCGGCATCTGGGCCGAGGCACAGCGCCAGCAGCAGCGCCAGGCGGAGGCCGCACACCGCGCCCGGCTGCAACAGCAGCGGGAACAGGAGCGGCAGGCCCGCGCTGCCGAGCGCGCCATGGCCCGCATGCACCGCGAGCGGCAGACCGCCTACCGCCGGCAGCGCGAGGCCGACGCCCGCCGCCGCACCGAGGAACTCGACGCCCGCGTCGCCTCCCTGACCGGCCTGCTCGCCGACGGTTGCCGGGCCCCCGCCTTCACCCCCGCCGCCCTGCTCCGCCCCGAACGCGTCGAACCGTTCGCCCCCGGCGCACTGACCGCCCCGGTGGCCATGCCCGACCCGGCCCGCTACCAGGTGCCCACCGGCGGCCTGCGCTCCGGCGCCCGCCGCGACCGCGACCGGCAGGAGGCCCGCGCCCGCTTCGAGCAGGACTGGTACACGGCCCAGGCCGCCGAGGCCCGGCGACAGGCCCAACTGGCCGCCTACCAACAGCAGTACGACCAGTGGGCGGCCGGCGCCCTGGCAGAGGTCCGCCGGCACAACGCCGGCGTCGAGGAACTCGTCGCGGGCCTGCGCGCCGGCGACGCGGACGCCGTCGTGGAGTACTTCTCCGCCGCCCTGTACTCCGGCACGTCCTGGCCCGAGGGCTTCCCCCGCCAGCTCAGCGCCGGCTACGACACCGCCGCCCGCCAGCTCGTCCTCGACTGGGAACTGCCGGGCTACGACGTCGTCCCCGACGTCAAGGCGGTCCGCTACCTGCCCACCGCCGACGAGGAGCGGGAGACCGCCCGCCCGGCCGCCCAACGCCGGGCGCTCTACCGCGAGGTGCTCGCCCAGGGCGTCCTGCTGGTGCTGCGCGACCTCTTCGCCGCCGACACCCACGGCGCCCTGGACTCGGTGGCGCTCAACGGCTTCGTCGACGACGTGGACCCGGTCACCGGTCGCCCCGCCACGATCTTCCTGGCCACCGTCCTGGCCCCCCGCAGCGCCGTCGAGTCCTACCACCTGGACCAGGTCAGCGCCCTCGACTGCCTCACCGACGGACTCCGCGGCCAGCTCTCCGCCCGCCCCGACCAGCGCACCCCGGTCCGCCCCGGGCGGCGGCCGGGCGACATCGCCGGCGGCGCGGTGGTCTCCCACGGCACCGACGGCGACCCCGACCTCCTGGAGATGGACCCGCTCGCCTTCGAGCAGCTGATCGCCGAGCTGTTCCGCGCGATGGGGATGCGGGCGGTCACCACCCAGCGGTCCGGCGACGGCGGGATCGACGTGGACGCCCTGGACTCCGACCCGATCCGCGGCGGCAAGATCGTCGTGCAGGTCAAGCGCTACCGCAACACCGTCCCGCCGTCCGCCGTCCGCGACCTCTACGGCACGGTCCAGTCCGAGGGCGCCAACAAGGGCGTGCTGGTGACGACCTCCCACTTCGGGCCCGGCGCGCACGGCTTCGCCCAGGGCAAGCCGCTCACCCTCATCGCCGGCCCCGAACTCGTCGACCTGCTCGGCCGGCACGGGCTGCGCGGCCGCCTCGGCCCCGGCGACGCCGGCCCCGACACCCCGGAGCCCGCCGAGCCGGCCCCGGACCACACCACCCTCGCCATGAACTGGTCCGGCCCGGCCGCCCTCGACGTCTGCGCGCTGGTCTGCGAGGGCGCCACCGTGCTCGACGACGACCACTTCGTCTTCTTCAACAACCCGGCCACGCCGGACGGTTCGGTGCGGATGCTGGCCGGCGTGATCGAGGACCGCGCCGCCCTGCGGGTGCGCTTCGAGGACCTGCCGCCGGACGCCGACCGGCTGGTCCTGGTCGCCGCCGTGGACCCGGAAACCGACCCGGACGGCGACCTCACCGGCTTCACCGACGCCCGGATCCGCCTGCTGGACGCCGCCGGCACCGAACTCGACCGGCTGCCGGTCTCCGACGGCCGGCCCGGCGAGCGCGCGCTGGTGCTCGGCGCGTTCCGCCGCCGCGCCGGCGGCGACTGGGACTTCGTCCTGGGCGGCAAGGGCTACCCCGGCGGGCTGGCCGCGCTGGTGGGCGACTTCGGGATCGAGGTGGCGTGAGTCCGGGCCGACGCCCCGCCGGGGAGCGCCGGCCCGGTCAGCTCTGCCACAGCCGGGCGAGGACGTCGTTGACCACCTCGGGCCGGTCCTGGTGCGGCGCGTGATCGGTACCCGGCACCCGCACGTGCCGGGCACCGATCATGTCGGCGAGGTACTCCCCGCACGCGGCCAGCGCGTTGCCCACGAACGCCCGGTAGTCGGGGTGCGCGGTCTCCCACGTCCCGTTGACGACGGTCTTGGGCATCTGCGCCCGGGCCAGCGGCGCCAGGGGGATCTGCGCGTCCCAGACCGGCCGCTCGCGCATCGCCGACCGGACCGCCCGCAGCAGCCGCGGCGTGCTCTCCGGGAGCCGCATCCCGTATGCCTCGGTGGACTGCCGCAGATACTCCTCCGCGCTCATCTCCCCGGCCCCCTCGGCGCTTGCGAACGCCGCCCGGATCCGCTCCACCGCCGCCCGTACGACCGGGTGCGCGGCCGCGGTGCGCAGCGGCGACGGCTCGATCAGGGTGAGCGACCGGACGGCCTCCGGACGCGCCGCGGCGGCCAGCATCGCGCCCGCCGCGCCGTAGGAGCACCCCACCAGGTGGGCCCCGTCGCCGAGCAGCCGGCCGATGTCCTCGGCGTCCACCGCGTAGTCGCTGCGCTCGATGTCGGGGCTGTCGCCGAAGCCGCGCCGGTCCATCAGCTCCAGGCGGAACATCCCGGCCAGCGGTCGTTGCCCGGCGAAGCACTCGGTGCCCCAGGTCATCGTGCCGTGCACCAGCAGCGCCCGCGGCGCACCGGTCGGCCCCTCGTCCCACACCGTCACATGAAGCGGTTCCTCGTCCATACCAAGCCACCCTAGGGCCGCCTGTCCGATGGGCCAGGGTCGGACAGACCCTGGGCGTGTCCGGGCGGATCGCACCCGTCAACAGGGCGGCACATGGCCTGTGTTGCCGCAGGCCCCCGGACAACGGGTGCGGGTGTCAGGGGAATTGTGGCGGTCGTGGTGGGCGGAAGCCGTCCGAGCGGGCGCGCGGCCGACAGTGCGACGGGGGAGCATCCGGTGGTCGGCCGGGCGGCCGGCCGCGGGTGCCGGGTCGGCCGTCCGAGGGATACCGCCGGACATCACCGCACGCGGTCATTTTCCCGCGCGGGGGCCTGGTATCTGTCGGATATGTGCGCGTCAACTCGGTATGCGGCGGTCGTTCTGCTCATCGCGCTGGCCGTCGGCTGCGGCGCCCGGCCGGACGACCCGCCCGCAACCCCATCGGCCCCCTCGCATCCCGCACACCGCGCCCTCGCGCCGCACCGCCGCGCCGGCGCCCGTCCCCCTGCCGCCGACCCGGCCCGGCCGTTCACCCTGGTCGCCACCGGCGACGTCATCCCCGCCCACCCCGAGGTGCTCGGCACGGCACAGGACGACGCGCCGGTGGACGGCGGCTACGACTTCCGGCCGATGCTGCGGGGCGTCGCCCCCGTCGTCCGCGCCGCCGACCTGGCGCTGTGCCACCTGGAGGCGCCGCTCGGCCCGCTGGACGGCCCGTTCACCGGCTACCCGGAACTCCAGGCGCCGCCGCAGGTGGCCACCGCGCTCAAGGCCACCGGCTTCGACTCCTGCGCCACCGCCTCCGACCACGCCCTCGACCAGGGCGGGGAAGGGGTGCGCCGGACCCTGGAGGCGCTGGACACGGTCGGGCTGCGGCACACCGGCACGGCCCGGAACGCCGCCGAGGCCGCCCGCCCGGCCCTGCTGCGCGCCCCCGGCGGCGCCCTGGTGGCACACCTCGCCTACGCCTACGGCACCGACGACGCCCGGCCCCCGCGGGTCGCGCCGTGGGCGGTCAACCGCATCGCCCCCGGGCGGATCCTCGCCGACGCCCGGGCGGCCCGCCGGGCCGGCGCCGACGTGGTGGCCGTCAGCCTCTACTGGGGCACCGAGTACCGCACCGCCCCCGACGCCCGCCAGCGCCGGCTCGCCCGCGTCCTGACCGCCGCCCGCACCGCCGGCCGCCCCGACATCGACCTGATCGTCGGCAGCCACGCACACACCCCGCAGCCGTTCGAGAGGCTGCACGGCACCCGGGGCACCCGGACACCGGACGACGACCGGCAAACAGAGGCCGACATGCACGACAGCGGTACATGGGTCGCCTACGGGCTGGGCGACCTCCTCGGAGGCACCCATCATGACGAGAACGGAAGGATGAGCGCCGTCGCCCGGTTCACGTTCACCCCGCCGCCCGCTCCGGGCGATCGCTGGAAGATCACCAAGGCCGAGTTCCTCCCACTGTGGTGGGACGCCGAGGCGGGCCGCGTGATCAACGTGAACAAGGCGATCAGGGCAGGACGCCCGGACCTCAAGCCCGTCCGCCACAGCATCCGGCACACGGTGCTGAGCAGGGGCGCGCGCAAGGCCGGATTGGTCATGGGCAGATGACGGCAACGCGGCCGCCGGTTCGATTCCGGCCGGGCCCGCCATCTGCGGGCGGCTCGTGCCCACTGCGGAGGTGGATCACCTGCGTCTGCGTCCCGCTCCGGCCGAGCCGATGCCCGTCCCGTGCGCTCAACGATCCGGCACCTGGGGCGATCAACTCGCTTCCCAAGCGTTCTGAACTATGTAGACCTTCTTGTCCGCCTCCCAGGCCCGGTTGACGATATAGACCTTCTTCTCCGCTTCCCAGGCGCGGTTGACGATGTAGATCTTCTCCTTCGCCTCCCAGGCGCGGTTGACGAGGTAGACCTTTTCGTCCGCTTCCCAGGCGCGGTTGACGATATAGACCTTTGGCATGCCGAAGTCCCTTGCTGGTTCCCGATGAACGGCACCTAAGACCATACGTCCGATCAACTAGCGCAGCTCAGCAATTAGTTGGCGTGCAGAGGGGGCAAGTCGGTTGCCAAACCTGCTGAACCGACGATTCGGCTGAGCCGACGCGGGCCGACCGTCGGTGCCCATCTCAACGGCTCCTCCACCAGGCGGCGCCACTGCCGATGGCTACTGTCGCGAGCGTGGTGGGTCATGAGGGGATGTGCTGCATGGTCACATGGAGGCCACCGCATCGAAGTGCGAGAGCAGGTGCCCGTTGACGCCGGAAATCGAATGTGACGCCGATACCGCCAGCGGAAGCGGGAGGAAGTTGCCAGTCCGGCGCCGAGGGTGGCCGCGGCGTCCCTGGTGTCCCAGGGGCCGGCCGGACGACGGCGGGTTCCTCCAGGAGCTGGAGGGTGCGGTGGACACTGCCGGCCGGGCCTCCGCTGGGGCGGTCCACCGCGAGGCCCTGCGGGCCGGCGGGACCTGATCGACCAGGCGCGGTGCCGGGGCCGGCGGGTCGTGGGCCGGGCGAGGATCGAGGATCACGGACGGCAACCCGTGTGCGTTCCGCGTCGTGCTCGCCCGTCGGGGCGCCGGCTACACGTTCCGGGCCACGGCGGCCGTAGGCGGCCGGTGCAAGCCCGAGGGCTCCCCGGACGGCCGGGTCCGTGCGAACCGGCGGCCTCCGGTCGCCCGGGAGGACCTGACCCGCGACCACAACGGGTGCCCCTGCCAGACGGTCCCCATCTCCTCACGCAATGACTTCATGCCCCCCAGGCCCGCGACCACGACCGCCATCGGCAGGAGCTCACCCGCGGAATGACCGGCGCGGAGGCCCGGAGGGCATGGTGTCGCCACGTTGAGGCGTCTAGTGGGCACTGGCCAGGCACATGAGCTGGCCGTTCACCCCTCGTTCGTGCTCAGTCTTCGTCGCTCTGGCCCGTCTCGTCGTCATCGTCGTCGTCATCCGAGGAGGAGACGACCTGCTTGGTATGGGTCGAGGGAGCCTTGTGCGCGACGGCAGCGGCCGCACCCGCGCCATGGAGTACGGCTGTCGTGACCAGGGCTGCGGCAGCAATTGCAGTGCGAATGCGCATGGAAATCTCCAAGGGTCGAAGCGGAACTACGTGCTGGGAACGTCCCCTGGTGGCTGTCCTTCGATCCGTTTACGCAAGGCAGTTAACCCAATCAGGCCCCGTTGCTTCACCTAACTGTCCGGCCCGGGCGCCTGGGGTCGGGCCGCACATCGAATCCCCGACCGGCGCGACGAACGGTCCTGAGGAGCTGGCGCGTCCGGAGGAGCGCGGCGACGGCCAGGAGCGGGGCGCCGACGCGCTCCGAGCGGAGTTGAAGGCCGTACGGGCAGAGGCGGCGAAGTGCCGCACCGAGGCAGGGGAGGAGGTAAGGGCGCTGAAGGCGGCCCGGATCCCGGAGCAGTTCCAGGCCGTGGCCGACCGGGCCGCGGGGCTGGAGACGGAACTGCACCGGGAGCGCCTGGCCCGCCGCTACCACCTGCCGGACGCCCTGGGGCGGGGCGGCCTTGACCCGTCGGTCGCGCCGGCCCCCGGCGATCCGGGAGGGCCGGCCGCCAGCATCCCGCGCGCGCCGGCGGACGGCCTATGGGGCCTCGTCGTCACCTGCTGGCTTCGAGGGCCGCGTGCGCCGCGCTGTCCGTGAGGCTTGCCGGAGCGACGGCGCCCCACACATGGCCGACGAAGGCGAGAGCGTGATCGGCGATGGGGCCGGTCGATGCTTGGGCCGGGGTGGCGAGGACCCCGAAGAGTGCCATGGTCCCGACGATGACAGAGGCGATGCGGCGCATTAACTGCTCCTCGTGGTAAGGAATTTGGCTGATCTGGCGACAACTTTCCCCGGCCATGTGCCGATAGGCCCAAGGTCCTCTTTGTGGGTGGCGCTGAATCGATCTATCGCTTCCTTGCTCGATGTTCGAGGCCCTGACGCTGGTACCGCACGTCCCAAAAACCCCCAGGAACACCACCTCGTGTTCTTGGGGCCTTCACGCAACCAAAACCAAGGGTTCATGCCCAAAGCCCTTGGCTGTGCTGCGTGCTGGCCCGGGCCCTGCCCTGAGCGGAGCACGTGGCTGACGGCTTTCTGAAGTCCGAGAAGATCGCGGCGACCGCGCTCGGTCTTTTCGAGCCCGAAATGGCCCTGTCGCGCCTGGGGCGGATCAGTGGACCAGCGGCGGGTTCGGCTTCACCGGTACTGAGGGCGACGCCGTCACCGTCCGTATCCCGGCGACCACGACCGTACGTGAGTTCGCCCGGGGTGGGCCGTCGTGCGGCCGGGCGGGACCGGGCTGTGCTCCTCCGGTACGGTCCGCCGCCGGGGTGTGAAACCCTGATGAAGTGTGCCGACCCCGCCGACGACCGGATCGGCCAGGCCAGGAAAGGACCGGAGGGCAGTGAGCGAGAGTGCGGCCGTCCGGCCCCGTAACCCGCGCGGACAGGGCGAGCGCCTGCGGGAGGAACTGCTGCGGGCGACCGAGCGCCTCCTGGAGGAGGTCGGCAGCGAGGACGCGCTGTCGCTGCGCGCGGTGGCCCGGGAGGCCGGGGTCGCCGCGCCGAGCATCTACCGGCACTTCGCCGACAAGACCGAACTGGTCTGGGCGACCCTGGAGGTCAGTTACGAGCGGTTGGCGCACGCGATGGCCGACGCCGCCGCGGAGGCCGACGACGCCGATCCGGTGGACCGGCTGCGCGCCCAGCTGCGGGCCTACTGCCGCTATGCCATAGAGCACCCGGCGAACTACCGCCTGCTCTACGAGACCCGGCAGACCCCGGTCGGCCCCGAGCGGCTCGCCGGGCACCCGGCCGGGCTGCTGGTGCGCAGCTGGCACCACGCGCTGACCGCCTGCGAGGAGGCCGGCTGGCGGGTGCGCGGCTCGCGCGCCGAGGCGCCGTATCTGCTGTGGTCGGCGGTGCACGGCCGGGTCATGATCTGGCAGGTCATGCCGAGCCGCAAGGACACCAGCCGGCTGGACGGGTTCGTGGAGGAACTCCTCCAACTGCTGCTGGAGCACTGAACCCGGCTCCCTGTGCGCACCCGCCGCCGGACGGCCGCGGGTGTTCCGTCGCTCACGTTTCACCGAGACCCCCCAGACGTTTACCCGATCATTACGGATGTAAGTTTACGCTTGTTAGGCGAAGGATCGACTCATGGCGCACACCCGATCGGTGTGCGCACGAGGAGCGAGATGACCGAGATGATCGACACGACAGTCCCCGCCGCCCCGGTGCCGCCCGTCCACCCCCCGAGCGGCTGCCCCTTCGAACCGCCGCCGCACGCCGACCTGCTGGAGCGGGGGGACCCGCACCGCGCGTTCGGCACCCTGCGCTCCGAGGAGCCGATCTCCAAGATCTCGCTCCCCGACGGCAGTTGGGCCTGGCTGGCCACCCGCTATGCCGACATCCGCGCGATCCTCGGCGACACCCGCTTCAGCTCCGACACCACCCTCCACGGCTACCCGCTCAGCGGCATGACAGGCGGCGGCGACACCAGGAACCGCGGCTTCATCCGCATGGATCCGCCGGAGCACACCCGGCTCCGGCGGATGGTCACCCGCGAGTTCATGGTCAAGCGCGTCGAGGCGCTGCGTCCGGAGATCCAGCGCCTGACCGACGAGCTGTGCGACGCGATGGAGCGCCGGGCCGGCGAGCCGGTGGACCTGGTCGAGGCGCTCGCCCTGCCCGTCCCCTCGCTCGTCATCAGCCTGCTGCTCGGCGTCCCCTACGACGACCACGAGGTCTTCCAGCGGCTCACCGGCAAGCTGCTCTCCCGCACCATCGCGGACGAGGAGCGCGAGGCCGCCCGGAGCGAACTCCGCGACTACCTCGACGCGTTGGTCACCGCCAAGGAGCAGGAGCCGGGCGACGACATCCTCGGCCGGCTGATCGTCGAGCAGCAGCGCACCGGCGAGATCGACCACGACGACGTCGCCGCCTTCGCCGCCCTGCTGCTGATCGCCGGGCACGAGACCACCGCCAACATGATCGGCCTCAGCGCCCTGACGCTGATGCAGGACGCCGACTCCGCCGAGCGGCTCCGCCAGGACCCGACGCTGATCCGCGGCGCCGTCGAGGAACTGCTGCGCTTCCACAGCATCATCCGCAACGGCCCGCGCCGGGTCGCCACCACCGACATCGAGATCGGCGGAGCCCTCATCCGCACCGGCGAGGGCGTCGTGGTGGCCGTCCCGTCCGCCAACCGCGACGACACCGTCTTCGCCGACCCCGACCGCCTCGACGTCGGCCGGCCCAACGCCCAGCACCACGTCGCCTTCGGCTACGGCATCCACCAGTGCCTCGGCCAGGCCCTCGCCCGGGTCGAGCTCCAGGTCGTCATAGCCACCCTGCTCCGCCGCTTCCCCACCCTGCGGCCCGCCGTGCCCGTCGAGGAGATCCCCTTCCGCACGGACATGGCCATCTACGGCTGCCACGCCCTGCCCGTCACATGGTGACCGGCCGCACCGACCGTCCCACCGTCCCGCCCAACGCCCATGGAGCCACCACCATGAAGATCACCCTTGATGCCGACAAGTGCTGCGCCGCCGGCCAGTGCGTGCTGGTCGCCCCCGAGGTCTTCGACCAGCGTGACGAGGACGGCGTGGTCGTCCTCCTCGACGCCGAGCCGCCCGCCGCGCAGCACGCCGCGGTCCGCGAGGCGGCCGCCATCTGCCCCGCCGCCGTGATCGAGGTGCAGGAATGACGACCCTTCCGATCGCCGTCGTCGGCGCCTCGGCCGCCGGGATCACCGCCGCCGAGGCCCTGCGCCGGGCCGGCTGGGACGGCCCGCTGACCCTGATCGGCGACGAGCCCCACCTCCCGTACGACCGGCCGCCGCTGTCCAAGCAGCTGCTGCACGGCGCCTGGGAGCCGGCGAAGCTGCTGCTGCGCACCGAGGAGCAACTCGCCCCGCTCGACCTCGATCTGCGGCTCGGCACCCGCGCCACCGGCCTCGACGTCGCCACCCGCACCCTCACCCTCGACGGGGGCGAGCGCCTGGCCTGCGCCGGCGTGATCATCGCCACCGGCGTCGCGGCCCGCACACTGCCCGCCGCCGACGGCCTGGCCGGCGTCTTCACCCTGCGCACCCTGGACGACGCGCTGGCGCTGCGCGACCGGCTGTCCGAGGGCGCCCGCCGCCTGGTCGTGGTCGGCAACGGCGTCCTGGGCTGCGAGGCCGCCGCGGTGGCCCGGGAGCTGGGACACGAGGTCACCCTCGTCGGCCGGGAGCCGGTGCCGATGGCCGTCGCCGTCGGCGCGGGCATCGGGGAACTCCTCGCCGAGGAGCACCGGGCCCGCGGCGTCCGCCTGGTGACCGGGGAGGTGGCCGAGTTCGAGACCGTCGCGGACGGGAGCGCCGCCCGGGTCGGCGGCGTCCGGCTGGCCGACGGCAGCCTGCACCCCGCGGACCTGGTGCTGCTCGCCATCGGCTCCGAGCCCGCCGTGGGCTGGCTGGCCGACCCGGCCCTGGACACCGCCGACGGGCTCGGCTGCGACGCCTACTGCGCCGCCGCCCCCGGGATCTACGCGGCGGGCGACGTGGCCCGCTGGGAGCACCCCGGGCACGGTCGCCCGCTCCGCTTCGAGCACCGGATGAACGCCACCGAACAGGCCATGGCCGCCGCCCGCAACCTCGTCGCCGAACTGACCGCCGAGGGTGTCGTGGCGACAGCGGAGGGCACGGAGCCGCAGGAGCGCCGACCGTTCGCCCCCGTGCCCTACTTCTGGTCCGACCAGTACGGCCTCAAGCTCCAGGCATACGGCCTGACCAGCGGCGCCGACGAGGTGGAGACCACCGTCCTGGACGGGGAAGCCCGCCGCGCCGTCGCGCTCTACGGCCGCGACGGCCTGGCCGTCGGCGTGCTGGCCTGCGCCCTGCCGCCACGTCAGATACGGGCGCTGCGCGCGGTGGTCGCCACCCCCGTCCCCTGGGAGGAGGCACGCGACCGGGTCCGGGCCGCCACCGCCACCGGCTGAGCGTGGCGCCCACCGCGCAGGGGTGCCGCAGCCCCGGCGGACGGTGTCCGATCATGGAGGCATGACCGACTCGTACGTCCGGGTGCGCGGCGCCCGTGAGCACAACCTCCGCGGTATCGATGTGGACATCCCGAGGGACGCGCTGGTCGCGTTCACCGGGGTGTCCGGATCGGGCAAGTCCTCGCTGGCCTTCGGCACCCTCTACGCCGAGGCGCAGCGCCGCTACTTCGAGTCGGTCGCCCCCTACGCCCGGCGGCTGATCCACCAGGTCGGCGCGCCCAAGGTCGAGGAGATCAGCGGACTGCCACCGGCCGTCGCCCTGGAGCAGCGTCGCTCCGCGCCCACCTCCCGCTCCTCGGTCGGCACCGTCACCACCCTCTCCAACACCCTGCGGATGCTCTACTCCCGCGCCGGCGACTATCCGGCCGGCAGCACCGGCCGGCTCGACTCCGACGCCTTCTCGCCCAACACCGCCGCCGGCGCCTGCCCCGAGTGCCACGGGCTGGGCACCGTCCACCGTGTCACCGAGGACTCCCTCGTCCCCGACGCGTCCCGCTCCATCCGCGACGGTGCCGTCGCCGCCTGGCCCGGTGCCTGGCAGGGCAAGAACCTCCGCGACATCCTCGCCACTCTCGGCCACGACATCGACCGCCCCTGGCGCGACCTCCCGCCCGCCGACCGCGAGTGGATCCTGTTCACCGACGAACAGCCGGTCGTCACCGTCCACCCGGTCCGCGAGGCCGGCCGCATCCAACGGCCCTACAAGGGCCAGTACATGAGCGCCCGGCGCTACGTCCTGCACACCTTCGCCGACTCCAAGAGCGAGACGCTGCGCAAGCGCGTCCGCCAGTTCATGACCGCCGAGCCCTGTCCGGTGTGCGGTGGACGCCGACTGCGCCCCGAGGCGCTGGCGGTCACCTTCGAGGGCCGGGACATCGCCACCCTCGCCGGCCTGCCGCTGGCCACCCTCGCGCACCTCCTCCGCCCCACCGCCGCCCGCCCCGGCGACGCACCCGCGCCGGCCCTCGCCCGCGACCTGGTCGCCCGCATCGAGGTCCTCACCGAACTCGGCCTGGGCTACCTCAGCATGGACCGGCCCGCGCCCACCCTCTCCGCCGGCGAACTCCAGCGCCTCCGCCTCGCCACTCAGCTGCGCTCCGGCCTCTTCGGCGTGGTCTACGTCCTGGACGAACCCTCCGCCGGCCTGCACCCCGCCGACACCGAAGCCCTGCTCACCGTGCTCGGTCGCCTCAAGGAGGCCGGGAACACCCTCTTCGTCGTCGAGCACGACATGGACGTGGTCCGGCACGCCGACTGGATCGTGGACATCGGTCCGCGCGCCGGGGAGCACGGCGGCCGGGTCCTGCACAGCGGCCCGGTCGCCGCCCTCGCGGACGCCGAGCACTCCGCCACCCGCCGCTTCCTGTTCGCCGCCGCACCGCCCCCGGCCCGGACCCCGCGCACCCCCACCGGCACCCTGGCCCTGCACGGCGTCACCCTGCACAACCTCCGCGACCTGGACGCCGCGTTCCCGCTCGGCGTCTTCACCGCCGTCACCGGCGTCTCCGGGTCCGGCAAATCGACCCTGGTCACCCGGGTCCTCGCGGAGGCAGTCCAGGACCACCTGGGCACCGCCGACCCCCGCCCGGACGCCGACGACACCACCACCGCCGACGATCAGGACACCGGACCGGCGCCCCGCGCCCGGCTCACCGCCGCCACCGGCCTGGAGGCGGTCGACCGACTGGTCCGCGTCGACCAGAAGCCCATCGGCCGCACCCCGCGCTCCAACCTCGCCACCTACACCGGCCTGTTCGACGCCGTCCGCAAGGTCTTCGCCGCCACCGACGAGGCCCGCGCCCGCGGCTACACCGCCGGCCGGTTCTCCTTCAACGTCGCCGCCGGCCGCTGCGAGACCTGCCAGGGCGAGGGCTTCACCGCCGTCGAACTCCTCTTCCTGCCCGGCACCTACGCCCCCTGCGCCGACTGCCACGGCGCCCGCTACAACCCCGAGACCCTCCAGATCACCTACCGCGGCCGGACCGTCGCCGACGTCCTGGGGCTGACCGTCGACGACGCGGCCGGGTTCCTGGCCGACGTGCCCGCCGCCGCCCGCAGCCTGCGCACCCTCCAGGACGTCGGGCTCGGCTATCTGCGGCTCGGCCAACCCGCCACCGAACTCTCCGGCGGCGAGGCCCAGCGCATCAAACTCGCCGCCGAACTCCAGCGGGCCCGCCGCGGCCACACCCTCTACCTCCTCGACGAACCCACCACCGGTCTGCACCCCGCCGACACCGAGGTGCTGCTGCGGCAGTTGCACGGCCTGGTGGACGCCGGCAACACCGTCGTGGTCGTCGAACACGACATGGGCGTGGTGGCGGGCGCCGACCACGTCATCGACCTGGGCCCCGGCGGCGGCGCGGAGGGCGGCCGGATCGTCGCCGCGGGCACCCCCGCCGAGGTCGCCGCCGCCCCCGGCAGCCGCACCTCCCCCTACCTCGCCCGAGCCCGCCATAGGGCACACCCGGAGCGTTCTTGACGGTCCGCTAATGTACGCGGGTCAGTTCACCTCGCGGTTCCGGCACAGAGACCGGCTGCGGCACGACGAAGGGGCACCACCCGTGGCAGACATAGAGCAGGCCAAGGCCACGTTTGCGAAGTTCGACGCGGACGGCGACGGCCGGGTCACGCCGGACGAGTTCAAGAGCGCGATGGCCGCGATGGGCGACCACCTGGTCACCGGCCCGATGGCCGAAGCGGTCATCAAGGCCAAGGACAGCGACGGTGACGGCCTGATGTCCTTCGACGAGTTCTGGAAGTCGGTCCAGGGCTGAGTCGCGGGACCGGGCCGTGCGCCCGGTCCCGCCGCTTGACCGCGGTGCGTTCAGCGCCCGCCCCCGGCCGGCCGCCGCGGGGCCGCGGCGAGCGCGCCCGGCGTCCCCACCGGCGGCGGGGCCGCCCCCTCGCCGGTGCCCCAGCGGGACGGCTCCGGGCCCACGGAGAACGCCAGCGCACGACCGGCGCGCAACTCGTCGCTGGTCAGATAGGTGCGGTCCCGGGGCGTGCCGTCGAGCCGCACCGACTGGACGTAGCGGTGGGCGGACGAGGTGCCCGGGGCCAGGACGGAGAAGTGGCCGGCGGGGTAGTACCGGCGGTCCAGGGTCAGGTCCACCCGGTCGAAGACCGGGGTGCTCAGCCCCCAGGTGTCGGTGCCCGGCTGGACCGGGAAGACGCCGATCGAGGAGAGCACCATCCACGCCGACATGGTGCCCAGGTCGTCGTTGCCCGTCATCCCGGTGGGGGTGTCGGTGAAGAGGGTCAGCGCGGCGTGCACCACGTCGGTGGTCTTCCAGGGCTGCCCGGTGGAGAGATAGGTGTACGGGGCGATCAGGTCGGGTTCGTTCTGCGGGTTGTACTTGTCGGCGTTGTAGTAGTCGTAGGGGCCGTTCACCCACACCTCGCGGGCCGTCCTCGCCGGGTCGGCGAGCAACTGCCGGTAGGCGAAGAAGGAGTCGAGCCGGGCGGTGGCCTTCTCCTTGCCGCCGATCAGCGCCACCATCCCCGGCAGGTCCTGCGGCACCAGCCACTGGTACTGCCAGGCCGTGCCCTCGTGGAAGCCTTCGCTCTTGGCCGGGTCGGCGGGGCCGACGAAGGCACCCGAGGCGTCCCGGGCCCGGAAGAAGCCGGTGGAACGGTCGAAGAGCGTGCGGTAGTTGAGCGCCCGTGCGGCGTACCGTGCGGCGTCCGCGCGGTGGCCCAGGTCGTGCGCCATCTGCGCCAGCATCGCGTCCGACAGGGCGTACTCCAGCGTCGCCGAGGCGCCGTGGTCGAAGTCGGAGTCACCGGGCTTGGTGTGCGGGCGGCCCTTGAGGTACGGCGCGTAGCCGTTCTTGAGGTAGGCGGCGTTCGCCTCCCGGCCGACGGCGGGGGAGGCGGCCGGCGGCACCCCGTCGGCGTTCTTCCGCAGCGCGGCGTACGCCTCCTCCTCGTGCCCCCTGAGCAGTCCCTGACGGTAGGCGTTGGTGAGGAACGGGGTCACCGGGTCGCCGGTCATGATGTTGGTCTCGACGGTGCCGTAGCCCCACTTGGGCAGCCAGCCGCCCTCCTTGTCGATGCGCAGCACCGACAGCGCCATGTCGCGCGCCTCCTGCGGCGCGAGCAGCGACAGCAGCTGGGACTGGGTGCGGTAGGTGTCCCACAGCGACCAGTTCTGGTAGTAGGTGAACCCCTTTGCCCGGTGCGGGCGTTGGTCCCAGCCGGTGTAGCGGCCGTCCACGTCGGTGCCGAGGTTCGGCGCGAGGAAGGAGCGGTAGAGGGAGGAGTAGAAGGTCCGGCGCAGGGTGCGGTCGCCGCCGCGGACCCGCACCAAGCCCAGCCGCCGCTCCCAGGCCGCGTCCGCCGCCGCCCTCGCCCGGTCGAAGGAACTCCCGCCCTCCGCCGCGAGGTTGCGTGCCGCGCCGGCCGCGTCCACGTAGCTCAGGGCGGTGGTCGCCTCGACGACGCGGTCCTTGCGGGTGTCGAACCGGACGTAGGCGCCGTTCCGGCCGGACCCGGTGGAGTCCCCGGACCCGGGTGTCACGGTGCCGCCGCGCCACGTCCCGTACGCGGTGAACGGCCGGTTGAAACGGGTCACGGTGTAGACGGTGTACGGCCGGGTGTCCTGGCAGAAGCCGCGGCCGGTGATCGCGGTGCGGACGGTGCGGGAGTCCAGCACCTCGACGCGGGTGGAGACCGTCCGGTGCAGCGACTGGCCGGTGTTGAGCAGCACATTGGCCCGGTCGGTGGCCGGGAAGGTGTAGCGCTGGCGGCCGGTGCGGGCGGTCGCGGTCAGCTCGGCGGTGATCCCGCCGTACGAGGTCAGCCGGACGCGGTAGGAGCCCGGGCGGGCGGACTCGCCGTCATGGGTGAAGGCCGCGGCGTACTTCGCGTAGTCGGTCTCGGTGACGGTGCCGGTGGTCGGCAGGACCGGCAGGTCGCCGCCGAGCCCGCAGCCGACCCCGGAGATGTGCACCGAGCTGAATCCGCGGATGTGGTCGTCGTCGTAGTCGTAGCCGGTGGTGTGCCCGGTGTCGGGGGAGAGCTGCACCATGCCGAACGGCACCGCGGCCCCGGGGTAGGTGTTGCCGTCGTTCCGGCTGCCGATGAAGGGGTTGACCAGGTCGGTGAGGCGGCCGCCGGGCGGTTCGGCCGGCGCGGGGGCGGCGTGCGCGGCCGGGGCGGTGAGCACGCTTCCGAGGAGCACGGCCGCCACCGCCGCGCCCGCGGTGCGCGGCCGGGTGCGTCGGGTCCAGGGCATGGGCAGACCTCCAGGAGGGCCGACAACGTTGTCAGGGCGGGCTCATTCTTGGGCCCGGGCGAGGGCGCGTCAAGGGGCCGCGATGCGCCAACACCCCTCGCCTACCCTTGCCTTGTGCAGCCCTCGGATCCACCCCCGGCGGACCGGGACACACGACCGGAACATCCGGACCCGGCCGTTCCCGCCGCCCTGCCCGCCGCGTTCGTCCGGTACGCCGTCGCCCTGGACGCGGTCGAACTCGCCTGGGGATACCTGCACGCCAGGCTGACCGCCGAGGACACCGTCGAGCTGGCGTTCCTCCGGCGCTGCGACCTCGGGACGGACGGGATCGCGTTCGAGCGGATCCACCGGGCGGGCGCGTCGGTGGCGACGGGTCGGACCGCCGAACTCCACGCGGTCTGCCGGGAGATCGCGCCCGCCGACGAGGACGGGGACGGGCGTGCCCCGGAGCGGATCTGGGACTACCTCGCCGGCTGCCGCCGGGCCGACCGCGGTGACCGGACCGTGACCGAGTCCCGACTCGACGCCGGCCGCGCCGAGTTCCTCCTCGCCCGGACGGTCCCCGGCCGGGGCATGAACTGGCAGGAGGACTCCGCGCTGCTCGGCACCGACCGCCCCGAGGAGGTGGACGCCGCCTTCGCCCGCGGCGAGGAACGCGTCGGCGTCGCGGTCATCGGCCTGGCCCTCACCCACCCGAGCCCCCGGGCGATCCTGCCCCGCGTCGCACGGACCCTGGAGCGGGCCCTGGCGGCGGACGACGCCGGCCTGCGCCACCAGGGCATCGTCGCGCTGGCCCACACCGCCCGGCTGCACCGCACGGTGGACGCCCGCTGCCTGGCGCTGCTGCGCCGCTGCCCGCGCGACACCGAGGCCGACATGGACCTCTGGGCGTACGTTCCGCGCCGCCGCCTGCCGTGGTGGCTGTGGTGGCACCGGAGCGTCGGGCGGCGCTGGCGAGCGGCGCGGCGGCGGTTGCGGCGGCGCGACTGAACCCGCCCGGCGGGCCGCGCCGCCGGGCGTCATGCGTCGGGTGCGGCGCCCGTCCCGCTCGGTGCGCGGGGCGCCGGCTCCGCCCGCAGCCCGGGCGCCACCACCACCGTCACTCCCATCGACGCCACCGCGAGCGCCGCCATCGCCCGTCCCGGCGGGAGCCATTCGGCCAGCGCCCCGGCCAGGGCGGCGCCCACCCCCTGGCAGGTGAGCATGCCGGAGGAGTGCAGCCCGAGGGCGTGGCCGCCCAACTCGTCCGGGGTCAGGGCCATCAGCCGGTCCTGGAGCAGCAGGCCCGAGGCGTAGCCGAGGGTGGCCAGCAGCACCGCCGCCACCGCCAGGGCCGTCGGCGGCCGCACCGCGAAGACCAGGTACGGCCCGGCCAGCAGCAGACACAGCGGGACCGCCAGACGGCCCGCCCGGTGACGGGGGACCCACCGGCCGACGAGGGTGTCCCCGATCAGCATGCCGAGTGCACCGCAGGCGAACAGCAGCCCGGCCTGCCGGGGCGCGTACGGCACATAGAGCGACTCGCAGCCGACGATCAGGCCGTTGGGCAGCCACAGCGCGAGGTAGACGGACCGCCGCGGCCGGTCGGTCCACAGCAGGGCGTTGGCGCGCCGGGTCCGGGCGAGGGAGGGGCGTCCGGTGGCGCGCGGCGGACGGGCGGCGAGGCCACGGTGGGCGACGGCCGCCCCGGCGGCGTACAGCGCGGCCGCGGCCAGCAGGGTGCCGCGCGGCGAGAGCGTCGCCACCAGCGCCCCGCCCACCGCGAAGCCGCCGATCTGCAGCACCCCCGACGCCATGCCGAACACCGAGCGGCCCAGGAGGTAACCCTCCCGCGCCAGCAGCTCGTTGAGCAGTCCGTACCGCACCCCGCCGCCCAGGGAGGCCAGCACCCCCAGCACCGTCAGCACCGCGAAGGACGCCCACAGCGGCAGCCCCGGCACGGCCAGGACGGCGGTGCCGAGGGCCGGCAGCAGGCCCAGCCCGGTCAGCGCGGCGCGCGGCGGCAGCCGGTCGGCCGCCGACAGCAGCGTGGCCGCGCCGACCACCTGGGCCAGGGCCGGGCCGAACATGGCCAGGGACGACAGCAGCGGCGAGCCGGTCGTCCCGTACACCAAGGTGCCCAGGGCCAGACCACCGACCGTCTGCCCGGCCACCTGGCAGGCGGACGCGACGAGGAGCGGGGAGAACTCCGGCGTGCGGAAGAGCTCGCGATAGGTGCGCATGCCGGGAGTCTCCGGGCCGCCCGGTGCCCCGACGTACAGTTTCGCGGGCGCGCGAAACGAGCGCGGAACGAGGGGGCGGCGGACGTGGGTTGGTGGCAGATCGACGCGGACACCCTCGCCACGGGCCGGTTCGTCGTCTCACCGCTGGCCGAGACCACCGCCGCCCTGAAGACGCTGCACCGCGGCAGCGCCGGCGACCCGGGCGAACGCGCCTGGCTCGACGCCCGACTGCCCGCCTACCGCGCCCGCCTGGCCGACGACCCGCCGACCGCCCAGCTCGTGTGCTGCGCCCTCGGCCCCGCCTGGAACGCGACCTTCCTGACCCCGGCCCCGAGCGGCGACCGCGACCAGGACTTCCCCGCCGAACTGGCCCGGGTCCGCGACACCCCGCCGGCCACCGCCCGCACCGACCTCGTCGAAGCCCTGGGCGGCGCCCCGCTGCCCGCCGCCCTCCGCGACCGCGACGACCTGCCGGAGCGCGCCGCCGCCCTGCTCGACTGGGTCTGGCGGCACACCGTGCTCCCGGACTGGCCGCGCCGCCGCCGCGTCCTGGAGGCCGACGTGCTGGCGCGCACCGCCCGGCTCGGCGACGGCGGTTGGGCCGCGGCCCTGGACGGGATGCGGCCCGGCCTGCGCTGGCTCGGCGGGAACCGCCTGCGGATCGGCGTCCACGGCCGACCGCCGCGCCAACTGGACGGGGCCAGCCTGCTGTTCGTGCCCGTCACCCCGCGGCAGTCCTGGCTGTGCTGGGACACCGGCGGACGCCGGCCGCACCGCTCCGCGGTGGTCTACCCCTGCTCCGGTGCGCTGGCCGAGCCGGACCGGCCGCCGGCGCCCGGGGCGTTGGCCGCGCTGCTCGGCCCCGGCCGGGCGGCCGTCCTGGCACTGCTCGGTACGCCGAAGAGCACCACCCAGCTCGTCGCGCTCACCGGCCAGGGCCTGGGCTCGGTCGGCCGACACCTCCAAGTCCTCCGCGACGCCCGGCTGATCGCCCGCCGCCGGGCCGGGCGCAGCGTGCTCTACCGCTGGACGGAGGCCGGCGAGGCGGTCGTACGGGCCGTCACCGCCGCCCCGCGGCCGTCCCGTCCGCCCTCGCCAGCTCCGACTTCCGGTAGGAGTACGAGAAGTAGATGACCAGGCCGACCAGGAACCACACCACGAACCGCACCCAGGTCTGCCACTCCAGGAAGGTGATCAGCCACAGCGAGAAGCACACCCCGATCGCCGGGACCACCGGCATGCCCGGCGTGCGGAAGGTGCGCGGCAGTTCGGGGCGCCGGTAGCGGAGCACGATCACCGCGACGCACACCACCACGAACGCCAGCAGGATGCCGATGTTGGTCAGTTCGGCGGCCTCCCCGATCGGCAGGAAACCGGCGATCAGCGCGGACGCCGCCCCGACGATCCAGGTGACCCGGACCGGCACGTGGTGGGTGGCGCTGGTCTTGGCGAACCACTTGGGCAGCAACCCGTCGCGGCTCATCGAGAACCACACCCGGGTCACCCCGAGCATGAAGGTGAACATCACGGTCAGGATGCCGATGATCGCGCCGACCGCGATCACGTCCGCCAGCCCGCGCAGCCCGACCGACTTGAAGGCCGAGGAGAAACCGCTCTCCGGGTCGATCTGCCGGTAGTTCTGCATGCCCGTCAGCACCAGGCAGGCCAGCACGTACAGCACCATCGACACGGCCAGCGAATACATGATCGCCCTGGGCATGTGGCGCTGGGCGTCCCGGGACTCCTCGGCGGCGGTGCTCATCGCGTCGTAGCCGAAGACCGCGAAGAAGACGGTGGCCGCGCCGGTGAACGCGCCGCTCACCCCGAACGGGAAGAACGGCCGGTAGTTGGCGGTGTCGAGGTGGAAGAAGCCGACCCCGATGACGACCAGCACCACCAGCACCTTCAGCCCGACCACGATCGTCTCGAACCGTGCGGCGTTCTTGATGCCCAGCGTCAGCAGATACGCGATCAGCAGACACAGCACCGCCGCGAAGAGGTCCACCCGGTGCCCGGGGCCGGTGCCGGGCGCGCCGAGCAGCCACGCCGGCAGCTTCACGCCCAGCTCGCCGAGCAGGAAGGAGAAGTAGCCGGAGATGCCGATCGCGACCACCGCCACGATCGCGGTGTACTCCAGCAGCAGGTCCCAGCCGATGAACCAGCCGGCCAGTTCGCCCAGCACCGCATAGCCGTAGGTGTACGCCGAGCCCGCCTTCGGGATCAGCCCGGCGAACTCGGCGTAGGAGAAGGCCGCCGCGGCGCTGGCCACGCCCGCGATGAGGAAGGAGACCAGCACCGCCGGGCCGGCCTTCTCGTGCGCGACGGTGCCGGCGAGCGTGAAGATGCCGGCGCCGATGATGCCTCCGACGCCGATCGCGGTCAGTTGCCACAGCCCGAGTTCGCGGGTGAGCTGCTGGGCCGCGGTGCCCTCGGGCTCCTCGATGTGCTCGATGGGTTTACGGCGCCATACGCCCTCTCCCGCGCGCAGCAGGCGTGCCATGGGTGATCCCTCCGTACGCTCGGTACGTGCCCGTCGTGGTCCGACGGCGGATCATCATGGACCGCCGGCGACGCCGGACGAAGGCGACGCGGCGGCGGGGAGCCATTCGGCCCCGGTGCTTCAGCCCGTGTCCTCCAGCCGGAAACCGACCTTCAGACCGACCTGGTAGTGGTCGATCCGGCCCTCGACGATATGGCCGCGGACCTGCGTGATCTCGAACCAGTCGAGATTGCGCAGGGTGTTGGAGGCGCGCTTGATGCCGTTCTGGATCGCGGCGTCCACGCTCTGTTGGGACGTCCCCACGATCTCGGTGACGCGATAGGTGCGGTCGGTCACGGTGGTCTCCCTCGTCGGGGCGGCACTCCGCCCGTCCACCCTCCACCGTGCCTCAGCCGCGTCCGGCTCACCAGCGGAGCCGGACACGACCTGCCGGACACGACCTAGGGGACCACTGTGACCGGCCACCGGCCGGCCTTCACCAGGCGCACCGCGACCGAGCCCATGATCCGGTGTCCGGCGGACTCCGAGGCGCCCACCACCACCGCGTCCGCCCTGAGCTCGTCGGCCATCTGCACCATGCCGTTGTACGGGTCACCACGCAGGGTGTGGAACTCCCACCGCAGCTGGTAGATCCCGTCGAGCCGCTCGGTGGCCCGGCGGATCTCGGCCATCAGCTCCTCGGCCACCTCGTTGGTGGCGTCCATGACCGGCGCGCCCATCGCGGCCCCGGTCGCCAGCACCGGCTGGACGTAGACCATCACCAGCTTCGAGCCCTGGCGCCTGGCCAGTCCGGCCGCGTACGCCGCGGCGCGCCAGGACGAGTCGGAGCCGTCGACGCCGACGACGATGACCTTCGGGCCGTCCGTTCCGCGCTCGAACCGCGCGGCTGCATTGTCCTCCACACCAGCGAGGTTATCCGCACACACGTGCAGTCGGGCTCAGGGGGCGGTGGGGTGCGCGTCGCCGTCCTCGGGTGCCGCGGGCGCCGGCGGCCAGCGGTCCGGGGCGAGCACCCCGAGCACGTACGCCTTCGCCACCAGCGCGGTGCGGCCCTGCACGCGCCAGCGGCGGGCCAGCCGGGTGAGGTGGTAGTTCACCCCGTCGACGGTCAGGCCCAGGGCGCTGCCGACCGCGGCGGTGGTCGCCCCGCCGGCCGCCAGCGCCAGGATCCGGGCCTCGACGGGGCTGGCCGCGGCGCGTGGCACGGCCGGCGGGGCGGCGGCGACGGCCCCGCCGTCCTCCCGCAACAGGGCCAGCAGTGCCGGCGGTGCCGCGGACGGGTCGCCGACCGGATCGATCGTCAGCTCGCCCTGCCGCTCCGGCTCGTCGGGCCCGGTCCGCCACCGCACCTCGACCGGATAGCGGGACCGCCGGCCCAGCCGCAGCGCCTCCATGATCCGGGCGATCTGCGCCGGGTCCCGGGGCCGGAACCGGTCGAGCAGGTTGCGGCCGCGCAACTGCCCGGGGACCGCGCCCCACTGCGCCGCCATCGCCGGATTGGCGATCAGCACCATACCGTCCGCCCGGCACACCGCGATCGGCGTGGGGATGCGGTACAGCAGCATCACGAAGTAGTCGCGGTAGGAACCGGCCGGGGGCGGGTCGGGCAGGGCCTGCGGCTCCCGGCGTGGACAGTCCCCGCCCGGGTCGTCCTCCGGCGCACCACCGTGCGTCGCTCCGCCCATCGCCCGGTTTCCGCCCTTTCTCCCGTGCCGCCGGCCGCCCCTGCCCCATCCTCGCCCCGTGCGCAAGAGTGCGCGACGACGAACCACTGCACAATCATGCAGTTCCCTGGGGCGAGGGCGGTCACCGGGCCGGTCACGCTGGAGACATGACCGACACCATCGCACCCCGGACGGGCGACCTCACGGACGCCATGGGCGCCCCGGTCGCGGACCTCACGGCGACCGGCATCAGCAACACACCCCTACAGCAGGCCATGGACCTCGCGCGGATCCACGGCCCGGCCTATCTGCGCAAGTTCGGTGCGCGCGAGACGCTGTTCCTCTCCTCCCTCGACCTGGTCACCGAGGTCTCCGACGAGACCCGCTTCGCCAAGGGCGTCTCGGTGATCCTGGAGGACGTGCGGGAGTTCGCCGGTGACGGTCTGTTCACCGCCTACAACGACGAGCCCAACTGGGCCAAGGCCCACGAGCTGCTGATGCCGGCCTTCGCGCTGGGCTCGATGCGGACGTACCACCCGGCGATGCTGAAGGTCGCCCGCCGGGTCATGGCGGCCTGGGACCGACGGATGGCCGAGGGCCGTCCCATCGAGGTCGCCGACGACATGACCCGGATGACGCTGGACACCATCGGACTGGCCGGCTTCGGCTTCGACTTCGAGTCGTTCTCCCGGGACACCCCGCACCCCTTCGTCGACGCGATGGTGCGCTGCCTGGAGTGGAGCATGACCAGGTTCGCCCGCCGGCCGGGCACCGACCACTCCGCCGCCGACGCGGCGTTCCGCGCGGACGCCGACTACCTCGCGTCCGTCGTCGACGAGGTGATCGCCGCCCGCCGGGCCAGCGGGGAGCAGCGCGACGACGACCTGCTGGGCCTGATGCTCGCCGCCGGGGACGGCGACGGTGCGCACCAGGGCCCGGTCCTGGACCTCGCCAACATCCGCAACCAGGTCATCACCTTCCTGATCGCCGGCCACGAGACCACCTCCGGCGCGCTGTCCTTCGCCCTGTACCACCTGCTCAAGGACCCGGTCGCGCTGCGGCTGGCGCAGCGCGAGGCGGACGAGCTGTGGGGCGACGACCCCGACCCGGACCCCTCCTTCGAGGACATCGGCAAGCTGGCGTTCACCCGTCAGGTCCTCAACGAGGCGCTGCGCCTGTGGCCGACCGCCGCCGCCTTCACCCGCCAGGCCCGCACCGACACCGTGCTCGGCGGCCGCTACCCGGTCGCGGCCGGCGAACTGGTCACCGTCCTCACCCCGATGCTCCACCGCGACCCGGTCTGGGGCGACAACCCCGAGGCGTTCGACCCGTTCCGCTTCACCCCGGAGGCCGAGGCGGCCCGCTCCCCGCACGCCTACAAGCCCTTCGGCACCGGTGAACGCGCCTGCATCGGGCGGCAGTTCGCGCTGCACGAGGCGACCATGCTGCTGGCGCTGCTGGTGCACCGCTACCGGCTGATCGACCACACCGGCTACCGGCTCCGCGTCAAGGAGACCCTCACCCTCAAGCCCGACGGCTTCACCCTCGCGCTCGCCCCCCGCACCCCCGCCGACCGGGCCGCGGTCCGCGCCGCGCTGGCCGTGCTGCCCGGCGGGTCCCCCGAGGACACCGCCACCGGCGCCGCCCCCGACGACGGCCTGCCCACCCGCGTCCCGCAGGACACCGGCCTGCTCCTGCTGCACGGCACCAACTACGGCACCTGCCGGGAGTTCGCCGAGCGGCTCGCCGACGAGGCCGCCGCCCTGGGCTTCGCCACCGACGTCGCCCCGCTCAACGCCTACGCCGGCGGGCTCCCCGCCGACCGCCCCGTCGTCATCGTCGCCGCCTCCTACAACGGCCAGCCGACCGATGACGCCACCGACTTCACCGCCTGGCTCTCCACCGCCCCCGAGGGCGCGGCGGCCGGCGTCGGCTACGCCGTGCTGGGCGTCGGCGACCGCAACTGGGCCGCGACCTACCAGCAGGTCCCCACCCTCATCGACGACCGGCTGACCGCGCTCGGCGGGGCGCGGCTGCTGCCCCGCGCCGAGGCCGACGCCTCCGGTGAACTCATGGGCACCGTCAAGGAGTTCGCCGCCGCGCTCCGCGTCGAGCTGCTGATCCGCCACGGCGACCCGACGACCATCGGTGACGCCGCCTCCGACGCCGTCGACGACTCCGGCTACGCCGTCACCGCGCTCACTGGTGGCCCGCTCGACGCGCTCGCCGCCCGGCACGACCTCGTCCCGATGACCGTCACCGAGGCGTACGACCTGACCGCCGAGGGCTGGCCGCGCCCCAAGCGCTTCCTGCGGCTGGCGCTGCCCGACGGCGTCGGCTACCGCACCGCCGACCACCTCGCCGTGCTGCCGGTCAACACCCCGGAGGCGGTGGCCCGCACCGCGCGGGCGCTCGGCGTCGACCTGGACACCGTCCTGGCGCTGCGCCCGCCCACCGGCCGCCCGGCCCGCGCCACCCTGCCCGTCGACCGGCCGTTGACGGTCCGTCAACTCCTTACGCATCACCTGGAGTTGAACACCCGCCCGACCGCCGAACAGCGCGCCCTGCTCGCCGCCCACAACCCCTGCCCGCCCGAGCGGCACGCCCTGGAGAACCTCCCCGAGGACGATCCGCGCACCCTCGTCGAGCTGATCGAGGCGCACCCCGCGCTGCGCGGCGCACTGCCCTGGCCGGTGGTGCTGGAACTGCTGTCGCCGCTCCGCATCCGCCACTACTCGCTGTCGTCGTCGCCCGCCGCCGACCCCCGGCACGCCGACCTGATGGTCTCGCTGCTGCCCGGCGGCACCGGCTCGACGTATCTGCACACCCTGCGGCCCGGTGACACCGTGCTGGCCCGGGTCCAGCCGTGCCGGGAGGCGTTCCGCCTCGACCCGGCCGACGACACCCCGGTCATCATGGTCGCCGCCGGCACCGGACTGGCGCCCTTCCGCGGCGCCGTCGCCGACCGCGTCGCCACCGGCCGGACCACCTCGGCCCGGCTCTACTTCGGCTGCGACGACCCCGACGGCGACTTCCTGCACGCCGCGGAGTTCGCCGCCGCCGAGCGGGCCGGCGCGCTCGCCGTCCGCCCCGTCTTCAGCGCCCGCCCCGAGCGCGGCCACCGCTTCGTCCAGCACCGGATCGAGGCCGAGGCCGCCGAGGTGTGGGAGCTGCTGCGGGCCGGGGCCCGGGTCTACGTCTGCGGGGACGGCAGCCGGATGGCCCCCGGCGTCCGGGCCGCCTTCCGCGCCGTGCACCGGGCCGGCACCGGCGCCTCGGAACAGGAGTCGGAGGCGTGGCTGCGCGAACTGACCGCCTCCGGCCGCTACATCGAGGACGTCTACGCGGCCGGCTGACGCCCGGCCGAACCGCCGGCGGCGGGTGCGGGATCCTCCCGCACCCGCCGCCGATCGACGTCGCCGATCGTGCCTAGTCCTCGGCGCCGTCGTCCGTGCCGGCCGGCCGCGCGGTCGTCCCCGGCGCCATCCCCGACAGCTGCACCAGGAGCAGCACCACGCCGGTCATGAGGAAGTTCCGCACCGCGGCCTCGACCCCGTTCCACTGCTTCGACTGCCACATCGAGAACCACTCGCCGCCGATCGCCCAGAACCCGGCGCCGAACAGCACCATCATCATCAGCAGCCCCACGGTGGCCAGTCGCCGGGCCCGCGCGGCACCGCCGGACCGCCCCCGCAGCGCCCACAGCGCGGTGGCCGCCAGCAGCACCAGCGCCGCCGCCGACTCCCAGACGATCACCGCGACATACGCGGCGTCCTGTACCGTCCGCGAGGTGATGGCCCGCCACATCAGGTCCGGGTCCTGGAAGGTGGTGTCCATCGCCAGCACATGGCGGACGTACGCCTGGTTGGTGCCGAAGTCGGTGATGTTCCCGAAGGCCACCAGCGTGATGTACAGCGCCACCATCCCCGTCGACACCGCCGCCGCCCAGGACAGCCCGTTGGAGGTGGTCGTGTTCCCCCGGTTTTGCATTCGTACGCCCTTTCGTTCAGTCGTTCGCGTCGCTGACCGTATCGTGCCTGCTCCCGTTCCGCTCGCCGACCGCCAACTCCCGTACGCTGCTGACCGACCAGGCAGGACACCAGGGGAAAGCGGGGAACATGAACAGGAAGCGGTGTGCGGGAACGGTCGCCGTCGCGGCGGCGGCGATGATCGCGGTGACCGCCCCGGCGGGCGCGGAGCCGGCCCCGGCGACGGCCGCCACGACGGCCTCCTCCACCTACGACACCACCACCGCGGTCGGGGTCCACAACGCGTACGAGAAGGCCAAGTACCCCTACTTCGCCGACGCGTTGGACTCCGGCGCCGCCCTCGTCGAGGTGGACGTCTGGACCAACGGCCTGGGCGCGTCGTGGCGGGTCGCGCACAGCAACCCGCTGGGGAACAACAGCAACTGCGTCGGCGCGACCACCGCCGCCGAACTGCGCACCAAGGACCGCGACCAGGGCTTCGCCGGCTGCCTCGCCGACATGCGCGCCTGGCACGACGCCCACCCCGGCCACCGCCCGATCCTCGTCAAGGTCGAGATGAAGGACGGTTTCAACGCCAAGGGCGGGCGCGGACCGGCCGAGTTCGACGCCCTGATCCGGCAGAAACTGGGCGACGCGGTATACGGCCCCGGCGACCTGGCGGCCGGCCGCACCACCCTGGACGAGGCGGTGCGGGCCGGCGGCTGGCCCTCGCGCGCCGACCTGGCCGGCAAGTTCCTCTTCGAGCTCATACCGGGCACCGTCGAGGAGAACAACCCGCTCGACAAGCTGTGGACCGACGTCGAGTACGCCGGCCACCTCAAGGACCTCGCGGCCCGCGGCCAGTTGGGCCGGGCCACCGCCTTCCCCGCCGTCCACGGCGCCGCGCCCGGCGACCCCCGGGAGCGCTACGCCGACCCCGCCCTGCGCCCCTGGTTCGTGGTGTTCGACGGCGACGCGGCCACGTATCTCGACGGCACCATCGACACCTCCTGGTACGACGCCCGGCACTACCTGCTCATCATGACCGACGCCCACAAGGTGCCCCCGGCCCTCGACCCCACCCACCCCACCGAGGCCGAGGCGCTGGCCCGGGTCGGGAAACTCGCCGCCGCGCACGCCAGCCTCGCCACCGCCGACTGGTACCCGCTGCCGTCGGTCCTCGCCACGGTCGTCCCGCGCGGCGGCGCCTGACGGCCCGACCCTGACCCATCGGACAGGCCCTAGCCCCGGACGGCCCGCCGGTACAGCTCCGCCACGTCCGACCCGAAGCGGCTGCTGTACGACGTGGTGTCGTCGCCGCCCTCGTCCTGGCCGCCGATCACCCCGATGAGCGAGCCGGTGCCGGTCACCGGATCGACGTCGGTGAGCATCGGGCCGCCGCTGGTCCCGTTGGGGAAACCGGCGCAGGGGAAGCGGAGCTGGCTCGGCCCCTCCGCGTCCGCGGTGTGCCGGCAGCTGACCGGGGTGTCGCGGTCGGACGGGTAGCCGGTCAACTGCGCCGGCCGGCCGGGCGGGGCGTCGAACCGGATCTGCTCGGCGCCGGTGACGTCCTCGATGCGCTGGTCCGTGCCGCCGTGCCGGCGGACCCGGAGGAACGCCACGTCGTGGTCCGGGTCCCGGTCGCTGATCCAGCGCGGATCCACGTCGATCCGGGTCGGCACCCACAGCCCGTACGGCGCGACCCCGTCGTGCAGGCCGGGCGCGAAGACCAGTCGGGTGCGGAACCCGCCGTCGTGGACGCAGTGCGCGGCGGTGGCGACGAGGTTCCCGGCGGGGGAGTGCACCACGCTGGCGGTGCAGTAGTGACCGGGGTCGCCGTCGTCGCCGGGGGAGAAGAGCGCGCCGACCGGCGGCGCGGGGGTCGCCGCACTGGCCACCAGCGGGCGGGAGACGGGCAGCGGGGCCGGCGCGCCGTCGGCCCCGCGCGCGGCGGTCGCCGCCGGTCCCGGCACCTCGCGGTACGGACCGGCCAGCACCGCGGCGGCGGCCCGGTCACCGGCGGACCGCGAGGCGAGGTACGTCCCGGTGGCCGGGTTCCCGGGCGCCACGTAAGGGTCCTGCCGCGCAGCCTTCAGGGCCAGCGCCGTCCCGCCCACGACGACCGTCAGTATCCCGAGCGTCAGGGTCACCCGCAGCGGCACCCCCGCGCGGGCCCGCCCGGTGCGGACCGGCCCGCCGGGCTCCGGCGGTTCCGACGCCGGCCCGGACCGGGGCGCCCCGGTCGTGCCGGGCGCGCACCGCGCATCCTGTACCGCCGCCCCGGGCTCGCGTTCGCTCGTCTCCACCAGGTGCCGCCTTGCGCTTCAGCCGGCGCCGCCGCACCGCACGCCGTCGTGCGGGGCGGGGCCAGCGCCGGAACCAGACATTTCAACCAGTCTGATGCACGGCGGCGCCTAGTGGTTCGGTTCGACGGCCGATCACGTGTGCGGCTGGGCCGGCAGAGTGACGCCGAGCCCGGCCAGGTTGTGCCGGATCAGGGTCTCGGCCATCCCGAACTCGTTGGGAAAGTCCATCGGGACGATGCCCAGGCCCCGCCAGGCACTGCCCTCGGAACCCTCCAGCAGGCTCTTGACCCGCGGATTGAGCCGGTCGGCGTTGGACCGCGGCGGCAGCAGGGCGGCGGTCGAGACGTAGTTGACGAAGAGCTTGCCGGGCTGGGCGACGGCCTTGCGGAACTGCGCCTCGACCTTGGGGTACTTCCCGATCGGCTCGGTCATGTAGTCGTCCTGGATGTCGAACAGCGCCGGGTCGGCGTACCGCACCCCGCCCAGCCCGTCGGAGTCCGCCAGCAGCACGACCCGCCCCCGGGCCGCGCCCAGCGTCGGCAGCCCCTGATCCAGCCGGAACAGCGAGCGGTAGCCCTTGCCGTCCAGGTAGATCTCGAAGATCCGGCGGAACTCCGCCGCGGAGACCTCCGAGTACTCCTGCTTGACCCGCATCAGCACGGTCTCGGACGGATGCGCCCGCAGGAAGTCCCGGCAGGCGTTGAGCACGTCGCCGAACATCAGCTCCTGGAAGAACGCACCGTGGTGGATCGCGAAGACGTCGTCGATGGCCCGGCAACGGACGTCCAGGAACCGGATGCCGGCGGCGAGTTGCTCGGTGACCGAGGTGTTCTGGCACTCCACCCACGGCCCGCCGATCCGGGCGCCGGAGTCATGGGTCCCGGGGATGCTCAGCCGCTGCACGGGCGTGGCGTCGCCGAGGGCGGACATCCAGTCCCGCACCGACACCGCGGCCGGGGCGGCGGCCGCCGCGGACCCGCCACCGCCGATGCCCGCGAGCAGCCCGGCGGCGGACAGCCCCGCCGCGCCCCTGAGGAAACTCCGCCGATCCAGCGCCGTGCCCATGCCCTGCCCCTCCGTCGAGCCCGTGTGGGTCCGCACGCGGCGGGCGAGCCGGCGACGCGTACGGATGTGCGATCGGGGCATCGAACCACATCGGCGGGGGACAGGGCACCCGGTGGCCGGAACGGGTCAGACCCGCAGCGCCAGCGACAGCGCGAACCGGCCGGCGCGGTCGGTCCACCACTCGGTCAGCCGCAGCCCGGCGGCGGCGAGTTCGGCGCGCACCCCCTCCTCCCGGAACTTCGCGGAGATCTCCGTGCGCAGCTCCTCACCGGCCTCGAACGGCACGATGAGGTCCACGTCGGGGATCTTGACGGTCAGTTCCGTGCGGGCCCGCAGCCGCATCTCGATCCACTCCTGTGCGGCGTTCCACCGCGCGACGTGGTCGAACGCCTCCGGATCGAAGTCGCCGCCCAGCTCGCGGTTGATGACCGCCAGGACGTTCTTGTTGAAGGCGGCCGTCACCCCGCGGGCGTCGTCGTACGCGGCGACCAGGGTGGCCTCGTCCTTGACCAGGTCGGTGCCGAGCAGCAGGGCGTCGCCGGGCGCGAGCAGGTCGCGCACGGCGCGCAGGAACGCGGCCCGCTCGCCCGGCAGCAGGTTGCCGATGGTGCCGCCGAGGAAGGCCAGCAGTCGCGGTCCGGGCGTGGGCGGCAGGGTGAGGCCCTGCTGGAAGTCGGCGACCAGGGCGTGCACGGTCAGTCCGGGGTGCTCGGCCAGCAGCCCCTCGCCGGCCGCCCGCAGCGCGGACTCGCTGACGTCGACCGGCAGGTAGGTGTGCAGGTCGGTGAGCGCGCGCAGCAGGTGGCGGGTCTTGTCGGACGAGCCGGAGCCCAGCTCGATGAGGGTGCGGGCGCCGGTGGCGGCGGCGATCCGGTCCGCGGTGGCCAGCAGGATCTCGCGTTCGGCGCGGGTGGGGTAGTACTCGGACAGGGTGGTGATCTCGTCGAACAGCTCGCTGCCGTGGGCGTCGTAGAACCACTTCGGCGGCAGCTGCTTGGGCGTGCGGGACAGTCCCGCGACGACATCGGCGCGCAGTGCGGCCGCGGTGGCGTCGGCGGGCAGGGTGCGGGTGATGCTGAGCGGGCTCACGTTGCGGGCTCCTTGAGCGGGGTGAGATGGACCTCGGTGCGGGTCGCGCACAGCAGCGTGCTCTCGGGGACCTCGGTCCAGTGGGGGGAGTCGTCATAGGGTTCGGAGGCGACGACCCGGCCGCCGCCGGGGACGGCCCGGTGGAACAGGGTGTCGCCCCAGGTGGTCGCGGCGATGCAGGTGCCGTCGGTGAGCAGCAGGTTGAGCCGGGAGCCGGGGGCCGCCGCGGCGACCTCCTCCACCGTGCCGGCCAGCGCCCGCCCCGGGTCGTCGCCGGCGGCCAGCCGGTGGTGCACCAGCGCCCACAGGAACGCGGTGTCGCTGCGGGCCTGGAGCCGCAGCAGCTCCGCCGCGGGCAGCCCGGCGGCCAGCGGTGCCAGGGCGTCCGGCCAGCCGGCCACCGCGCCGTTGTGACTGAAGAGGTACCGCCCGGAGGTGAACGGCGCGGCGGCGGCCTCGGCGTCGGCGCCGGCCACGGTGGCGTCCCGGACCGCGGCCAGCAGCGCCCCGGTGCGGATCACCCGGGCCAGGTCGGGCAGTTGCTCGTCGGCCCAGATCGGCCCGGCCCGGCGGTAGCGGGCCGGCACCGGGTCGCCGGGCGCGTACCAGCCGACGCCGAAGCCGTCCGCGTTGACCGTGCCGTGCCGCTGGTGGCGCGGCGCCCAGGACTGCCGGTACAACCCGTGCGGCGGCGCCAGCACCACCTGACCGAGCGACATCTCCGGGCCCAGATAGGCGAGATGACGGCACATCAGATCAGGTCCTCGGTCGCCGGCCCGGCGTCCCGGGCGGTGCGGAACCCGGCGAAGATCTGCCGCCGCACCGGAAGGTCCCAGTTGCGGAAGGTGCCGCGGCAGGCGACCGGGTCGACGGCGAACGAGCCGCCGCGCAGCACCTTGTACGCGCTGCCGAAGAACACCTCGGAGTACTCCCGGTAGGGGAACGCGGCGAAGCCGGGGTAGGGCAGGAAGTCGCTTGCCGTCCACTCCCAGACGTCGCCGATCAGCTGATGGACGCCGAGCGGCGAGGCGCCGTCGGGGTAGCTGCCGACCGGGGCCGGCCGCAGATGCCGCTGGCCGAGATTGGCGTGCTCCGGCGAAGGGTCCGCGTCGCCCCACGGGTAGCGCCGGTCCCGCCCGGACGCCGGGTCGTGGCGGGCCGCCTTCTCCCACTCGGCCTCCGTGGGAAGGCGCCGCCCGGCCCACCGCGCGTACGCGTCCGCCTCGTACCAACTGACGTGCAGCACCGGCTCGTCCGGCGGCACCGGCTCGGTCACCCCGAACCGCCGGCGCAGCCACTGCCGGCCCTCCAGCCGCCAGAACAGCGGCGCCCGCAGCCGGTGTTCGCCGACCTGCGCCCAGCCCTCCGGGGCCCACCAGCGCGGGTCGTCGTAGCCGCCGTCCTCGATGAAGCGCTGGTAGGCGCCGTTGCTCACCGGGGTGGTGTCGAGGAAGAACGACGGCACCGTCCGCCGGTGCGCGGGGCGTTCGTTGTCCAGCGCCCAGGGCTCGGTGGACGTCCCCATCAGGAACGGCCCGCCGGGGACCAGCACTTCGGACGGCAGGGGGCCGGTGGGTGCGGGCGGCGGCTCGGGCGCGGTGAGCACCGGCGGGCCCTTGCGCAGCTGATGGGTGATCAACATCGTCTCGTCGTGCTGCTGTTCGTGCTGGGCGATCATCCCGAAGGCGAAGCCGCCCGACAGCAGCGGGCCGCCGTGCAGCTCGGCGCGCTCCAGGACGTCCAGCACCCGGCCGCGGACCTCGGCCACATAGTCGCGGGCCTCGGTCGGCGGCAGCAGCGGCAGCGCGGGCCGCTCGGCCCGCGGGTGCTCGAAGGCGTCGTAGACGGAGTCGATGTCCGGGCGCAGCGCGTCACGACCGCCGACGGTGCGCAGCAGCCACTGCTCCTCCTGGTTGCCGATGTGCGTCAGGTCCCACACCAGCGGGGACATCAGCGGCGAGTGCTGGGCGACCAGGTCGGGGTCCTCGACGCAGCCGGTCAGCAGGCGGGTGCGGTCGCGGGCGGCGAGCAGCGCCGCGGCGGCCCGCTCCCGGAACGGCTCGGGGTCGATGGTCACAGGCTGTCCTTCCCACGGATGCGGCGGCCCTCGGCCGCGGCGCCGGGCCCGCCGCCCGCCGGGTCCGGGCCGCCGGCGACGTCCGCTGCGGGCAGCGCGTCCAGCTGGTCGTCGGCGGGGCACCGGCCGCGCGCCACATAGCGCTCGGTGAACTCCGCGACCGCCGCCCGGATCCCGGGGGCGGCGCCCAGCCGCGGCAGCGCCTCCTGCGCGGCGGCGAAGCAGGCGACCGCGGCGGCGCCCAGCTCGGGGTCGGTGAGCCCGTCCCGGGCCGCGGTCCGCCACAGCGGGTTCTCCGGCGGCGGGCGCAGGCCGGCCGTCTCCGCAAGGGGCTTGACGGTCCGATAGGCGAACTCGGCCGCCTCCGGATCGTCGAACAGGGCGGCGGTGACGGCCAGCGGCACGATCCACCCGTCCGGGCCCGGCTGCGCGTCGATCATCCGCAGCTCCAGATGACCGCGCGGCCGCACCGGCGGGAAGAGCGTGGTGATGTGGTAGTCCAGGTCCTCCCGTGTCACCGGCCGGGGCAGTCCGGTGCGGATCCACTCGCGGAAGGTGAGGCCCTCCGGGGCGTCCCAGGGGCCGTCCTGGCTCCGGACGCACATCACCGGGGCGTCCAGGGCGTAGCGGGCCCACGCGGTACGCGGCTCCGCGTCCTGGGGCGGGGCGAGGGTGCGGCCCGGGTCGAGTTGCGTCCAGATGGCCTGGCGGGTGGTGCGGTAGCCCGTCGGGCGCCCCTCGGCGAGCGGGGAGTTGGCGAACGCGGCGGCCAGCACGGCACCCAGCAGGTGCGCCAGCAGCCACCGTCTGCCGAGCCCCAGCGGCCCCGGCTCCTCGTGACCGGCGTCCACGCAGACCTGCACGGAGGCGGTGCCGCACATCATGGACCGGCCGGCCGGTCCGTGCCGGTCGAAGTACGCCTCCATGGCGTCGTAGCGCGGTGCGGTGAGTACCCGTCGGGGCGGGTGCCAGGGATTGTGGCCGTGGCCCGCGAGACCGAGGCCCAGTTCCCGCAGGACGGGCCGGACCCGGGCGAGATCGGCGGCCACCGCCTCGACGCAGGCGGTGAGGGAGTCGGCGGGCAGCGAGCTGAGCTCCAGTTGGCCGCCGGGTTCGAAGGTGAGGCAGGAGTGCAGCGGCTGGGCGCGCAGTGCGCGGGCCGCCTGGTGCATCCGATCCGGTGGGACCGGACATCGAGGGTTGTGCGCGTCGTGGACCAGCAGTTCTATCTCGACGCCTATGCGGCGCGGCGGGCCCGTCTTGAAGCAGATCCCACTCAAGTGGGCCTCGAGTTCCGCTTCCGATACCGACGGTCGTACGGGCATCGCTTCCCTCTCCCCTCCGGGCGGCGGCAGGATTGCCGCCCTCCACCTAAGCCGCTGCGGGCGGTCCGCTCAAGAGCGCCTGCCCGTGGTGGGCGGCCCGGCACGGAGGACCGGGCAGGTGGGACGGGGGAGCACCGCGGGAAAACCAGTACGCCCGTTCGGGTGGTGCGCGACCATGACCGCGGCCGGGGGCGGCGGGCGCCCCGGCCGCGCCGCCCGCCCTACTGCCGGTATCCGGCGAGGAAGCGTCCGATCCGGCCGATCGCCGCGTCGAGGTCGTCGGCGTGCGGGAGGGTGAGGATCCGGAAGTGGTCCGGGCGCGGCCAGTTGAAGCCGGTGCCCTGGACGACCTGGATCTTCTCCCGCAGCAGCAGGTCGAGCACGAACTTCTCGTCGTCGTGGATCTTGTGGACCGCCGGGTCGAGACGGGGGAACGCGTACAGCGCGCCCTTGGGCTTGACGCAGGAGACGCCCGGGATCTCGTTGAGCCGCTCCCAGGCCCGGTCGCGCTGTTCGCGCAGCCGGCCGCCGGGGAGGACCAGGTCCGTGATGGTCTGCCGGCCGCCGAGAGCCGCCTGGATCGCGTACTGCGCCGGGGCGTTGGGGCACAGCCGCATGGAGGCGAGGGTGCCCAGCCCCTCCAGGTAGTCCGCGGCGTGCTCCTTGGGGCCGGAGACCACCAGCCAGCCGGAGCGGAACCCGGCCACCCGGTACGACTTGGACAGGCCGCTGAAGGTCAGGCACACCAGGTCCGGGGCGAGCACCGCGGCGTGGTGGTGGACGGAGTCGTCGTAGAGGATCCGGTCGTAGATCTCGTCGGCGAAGACCATCAGCTGGTGGCGGCGGGCCAGGTCGAGCATGCCCTCCAGCAGCTCGCGCGGATAGACCGCGCCGGTGGGGTTGTTGGGGTTGATGATGACCAGCGCCCGGGTCCGGTCGGTGATCTTCGAGGCGAGGTCATCGAGGTCCGGCAGCCAGTCGGCGGACTCGTCGCACAGGTAGTGCACCGGCTTGCCGCCGGCCAGGCTGGTGACCGCCGTCCACAGCGGGAAGTCGGGCGCCGGGATGAGGACTTCGTCCCCGTCGTCCAGCAGTGCCTGGACCGCCATCGAGACCAGCTCGGAGACGCCGTTGCCCAGATAGACGTCGTCGACGTCGACGTCCGTCAGCCCGGCCTCCTGGTAGCGCTGGGCCACCGCGCGGCGGGCGGCGAGGATGCCCCGGGACTCGGTGTAGCCGTGCGCGCGGGAGAGGTTGCGCATCACGTCCTGGAGGATCTCCTCCGGGCACTCGAAGCCGAACAGTGCCGGATTGCCGGTGTTCAGCCGCAGCACGCTGTGGCCGGCCTCCTCCAACGCGTCCGCGTGCTCGATCACCGGCCCGCGGATCTCGTAGCAGACGTCGGCCATCTTGCTGGACTGCTTGAACTGCATGCGGCGGCCTCCCTGGTTCTCTCGCCCGCCGCGGGGCGCGGCAGCACGCGTGACACCGTACTTGGTTTTCCCAACTTCTAGCTTGGAAAATCCAATCACATGTCTATGCTGGTGTCATGCCGCGCCGAAGTTATGACCAGTACTGCGCCGTCGCCCGGGCCCTGGACGCCGTCGGCGACCGTTGGACGCTGCTGATCGTCCGGGAACTGCTGGGCGGCTCCCGCCGCTACACCGACCTGCACGCCGACCTGCCGGGCGTCAGTACGGACATGCTCGCCTCCCGCCTGAAGGACATGGAGCGCGACGAACTGCTCACCCGCCGCCGCCTCCCCCCACCGGGCGCCGCCTTCGTCTACGAACTCACCCCGCGCGGCCGCGCCCTGCTCCCGGCCCTGACCGCACTCGCCGACTGGGGCGCCCCGGCCCTCGACGAGCAGCGCCCCACCGACGCGGTCCGCGCCCACTGGTCCGCGGTCCCGCTGATGGCCCGGCTCGCCCGGCACTACCCGGGCGACGCGGTCCGCGTCATCGACGTCGCCCTGGACGAGGGCGCCTTCCACATCGTCCTCGACCCGGACGGCCCGGCCGCCGCCCGCTACGCCGACGGCCCCGCCACCCACCCCGACACCGTCCTGCGCATGGCCACCGCGACCTGCGTCGCCCTCGCCCAGGACCGCCTCACCCTCGCCGAGGCCCTCGCGGCCGGCCGGATCGAGGAGACCCGTCCCGGCGAACGCACCCCGGACCCGACCACGGCCTGAACGACGACCGACCGCCCCCGCGGCCGGCGACCGCCCGATGTCGCCGGCCGCCGTCCTTGCCGCGGCCTTGCGCCCGTGCCACCGTCCGTCCGGTGAACACCCACCGGACACCGCCGCCCGCGCCCTCCGGAACCGGCCGCTGGCACACCCACGACCTCACCCTCCACCCGGACCGCGTCGTCAAACGCTTCCGCGCTGTCGAGGGGCCCGGCCCCTACGTGCGCGAACGGCGCGCGCTGACCCTGCTCGGCAGACACGCCCCGGGCGTCGCCCCGACCCTGCTGAGTTCCCACGCCCCGGCGCACGCCGGCGACCCGCCCACCCTGGTGATGTCCCGGCTGCCCGGCACCCCCTTGCGCGGAACCCCCCTGACCGAACGACAGTTGGCCGCCTGGGCGCAGACCGTCCGCACCCTGCACGCCGCGCTCCCGCGGAACCCGCCCGGCACCGCGGAGCGGCAGGCCCGGCGGCTGTGCCGACGGCTCGACGGCACGGCGTAGCCACCGGCCACCACCCCGCCGTTCGGCCGCGTCGAGGAGTGCCGGGGGCCGGACCGGGCGAGGCTCGGGGCATGACGTGGACGTGGCGGATGCGGAAGCGGGTCGGCGGAGTGCTGTTGCTGGCCCTGGTGTTGATGGCGGGGGCGGTGCTGCCGTCCGGGGCGGCTCCCGCGCCCCGGACGCGGGAGCGCGGGATGTCGGCGTGGCTGCCGTTCTGGGGCGACGTCGAGGGGGCCTACCGGGACGCGCTGGCGCACGCCGGGCAGCTGCACACGGTCAGCCCCTTCTGGTACGAGGCGACGTCCGAGCGCGCGGTCACCGGCCGGCCCGGCGCGGTCCGCCCGGACATGGTGGCGGGGCTGCACCGGGCCGGCATCGCGGTGGTGCCCACGGTGACCGAGACGCCGGACGCCACGGCGATGGCGGCACTCCTGCACGACCCGGCGCGGCGCCGGGCCCATGTCGACGCGCTGGTGGCGACGGTGGCGCGCCAGGGGTACGACGGCATCGACCTGGACTACGAGACGATGGCGGTGACCGGCGACGCGGCGGCCCGGGAGCGGGTGCGCAGCGGCTACGTCACGCTCGTCGGCGAGCTCTGCGCCCGGCTGCACGGCAGCGGCAAGACGTGCGTGGTGACGGTGATGCCGCGGACCCGGGGCGCCGGCGCGGCCTTCGACTACCGGAGGCTGGGCGCGCTCGCCGACACCGTGCGCTACATGGGCTACGACCTGCACTGGTCCATGGGGGAGCCGGGACCGCTGTCCTCGAAGGAGTGGTACGCGGAGATCCTGCGCCAGGCCACCGCCGAGGTGCCCCGGGACCGGATCGAGCTGGCGTTCCCCGGGTACGGCTGGGACTGGGTGCCGGGCAGCGGCCGGCGCGCCACGCACGTGACCTGGCACGAGGCCGAGGCGCTGCGGAAGCGGGTGGGCGCCCCGTACACCTTCGACGAGGTCTCCGGCACCCCGCACTTCCGCTACGCGCGCGGCGGTGAGCGGCACGAGGTCTGGTACCAGGACGCGCGGGGCGTCCGGGCGCAGCTGCCGCTGCTGGCGCAGTACGGGGTGCGGGGCCGGGGCCTATGGGCGCTGGGGTTCGAGGACCCGGACGTCTGGGCCGCGTTCCGCGGCGAGCAGCCGTAGCGCGGCCTCGGAGGGCGAGCCCACGGGGGCGGAGAACATCAGGACGCCCTGGCCGGAGCCGTCCGGGGTCTGCATCATCTCGAAGTCCAGGGCCAGTTCGCCCACCAGCGGATGGTGGAAGTGCTTGGTGCCGAAGGTGCAGTTGTTGACCACGTGGCGCGACCACAGACCGCTGAACTCGGTGCTCTTCATGGACAACTCACCGATCAGCTCGGCCAGTTGCTGGTCGTCGGGGCGCTGCCCGGCGGCCACCCGCAGCGAGGCGACCGCGCGCCGGGTCTCCCCCTCGCGTTCGGGGTAGAGCTCGCGGGTGTGCGGGTCGAGGAAGAGCAGCCGCTGGGTGTTGGGCCGGTCCAGCGGGCGGGACGGGCTGTCGAAGTCCAGGTGGCCGGCGATCAGGGCGTGCCCGAGGCGGTTCCACGCCAGGACCTCGAAGCGCGGCCCGAGGGCGAGGGCCGGCACGCCGTCCACGGCGGCGAGCAGCTGCCGCACGCCGGGGCGGGCGGTGTCGGGGCGGACCGCCGGGCGGCGCCGGTTCGGCGTCGGGCGGGCGAGCTGCCGCAGGTGGGCGCGCTCGTCGGGGGTCAGCCGGAGCGCCCGGGCCAGGGCGTCCAGCACGCCCTCCGAGGCGTTGTGGCTCTGGCCCTGTTCGAGGCGGGTGTAGTAGGCGACGCTGACGCCGGCGAGCTGGGCGAGCTCCTCGCGCCGCAGTCCGGGGACCCGGCGGCGCGCCCCGTAGGAGACCAGGCCGACGTCCTCCGGCTGCAGCCGGGCGCGGCGGGTGCGCAGGAAGTCCCCCAGTGCGGAGGGGCCGGTGGTGGCGGAAGCGTCCATGCCCGCCAGTGTGCGTCACGCGGTGGCCGGGTCGCCTGTCCCTGTCAGGGGCAGGCTGCCGATCGGGGCCCGCTCCGGGACCGGCGGATCGCCCGCGACGGGGCCGGCCGGAACTGTTCCCTGGATGTTACCGACCGCTTAGTATGCCGGTGGCGAGGGCCGGGTCCGGCCCCGCACCGGCCGTACGACTTCAGGTCTGTGGAGGCATCACGTGAAGGCATGGCGCGTGCACGCGAACGGGGAGCCGCGAGCGGCGATGCGGCTGGAGGAGGTGCCGGACCCGCAGCCCGGCCCCGGCCAGCTGCTGCTGCGGGTGCGGGCCGCCAACGTCAACTTCCCCGACGCGCTGCTGTGCCGGGGCCAGTACCAGGTCCGGCCACCGCTCCCGTTCACCCCCGGCGTGGAGATCTGCGGCGAGGTGCTGGCGGTGGGCCAGGGCGCGACCGGCGAGGTCGGCGCGCGGGTACTGGCCCAGCCGGCACTGCCCGGCGGCGGCTTCGCGGAGCTGGCCGTCGCCGACGCCGCGGCGGTCCGGCCGGCCCCCGAGGCACTGGACGACGCCGAGGCCGCCGCACTGCACATCGGCTACCAGACCGGCTGGTTCGGACTGCACCGCCGGGCCCGGCTCCAGGCGGGCGAGACGCTGCTGGTGCACGCCGCGGCCGGCGGCGTCGGCAGCGCCGCGGTCCAGCTCGGCCGGGCCGCCGGCGCCCGGGTCATCGGCGTCGTGGGCGGCCCCGAAAAGGCCCGCACCGCCCGCGAGTTGGGCTGCGACCTGGTCCTCGACCGGCGGTCCGACGACCTCGTCGCGGCGGTGAAGGAGGCCACCGGCGGACGCGGCGCGGACGTGGTCTACGACCCGGTGGGCGGCGACGCGTACGCCAAGTCCACCAAGTGCATCGCCTTCGAGGGCCGGATCCTCGTCGTCGGCTTCGCCGGCGGCGCCATCCCCACCCCGGCCCTCAACCATGCCCTGGTCAAGAACTACGCGATCCTGGGCCTGCACTGGGGCCTGTACAACACCAAGGACCCGGCCGCTGTCGACGCCTGCCACGAGGAGCTGACCAAGCTCGCCGCCCAGGGGGCGATCAAGCCCCTGATCGGCGACCGGGTCCCCTTGGCGGGGGCCGCCGACGCCGTCCAACGGGTCGCCGACGGGGACTCCGTCGGCCGCCTCGTGGTGGTTCCCGGAACGGAGGAGAACCGATGACCGACGCCGCCGACCTGCGCCGGCGCACCGCCGAACTGCTCGCCACCCACCCCCCGAAGACCACCGACCGGCTGGACTTCCTGCGCGCCCGCTTCGACGCCGGACTGGCCTGGGTGCACTTCCCCGAGGGGCTCGGCGGCCTGGACGCCCCGCGCTCCCTCCAGGCCGTCGTGGACGCCGAACTCGCCGCCGCCGGCGCCCCGGACAACACCCCCAGCCGGATCGGCATCGGCCTGGGAATGGCCGCGCCGACCCTCCTGCGCTACGGCACCGAGGAGCAGAAGCAGCGCTTCCTGCGGCCCCTGTGGACCGGCGAGGAGGTGTGGTGCCAGCTGTTCAGCGAGCCCGGCGCCGGCTCCGACCTGGCCGCGCTGGCCACCCGCGCCGTCCGGGACGAGGACGGCGACTGGGTGGTGGACGGGCAGAAGGTCTGGACCTCCAGCGCCCATCTGGCGCGCTGGGCGATCCTGGTCGCCCGCACCGACCCGGCCGTGCCCAAGCACCAGGGGCTGACGTACTTCGTCTGCGACATGACCGACCCCGGCGTCGACGTGCGCCCGCTGCGCCAGATCACCGGCGAGGCGGAGTTCAACGAGGTCTTCCTCAGCGGCGTCGAGATCCCCGACGCCCATCGGCTCGGCGCCGTCGGCGACGGCTGGCAGGTCGCCCGGACCACGCTGATGAACGAACGGGTCGCCATCGGCGGCGCCCGCAGCGCGCGTGAGGGCGGGATGATCGGCGTGGCCGCGGCGGCCTGGCGCGACCGCCCCGAGCTGCGCACCCACGACCTGCACCAGCGGCTGCTGACGTTCTGGGTGGAGGCCGAGGTCGCCCGCCTCACCGGTGAACGGCTGCGCCAGCAACTGACCAAGGGCCAGCCCGGCCCCGAGGGCAGCGGCATGAAACTGGCCTTCGCCCGGCTCGCCCAGCAGATCAGCGGCTGGGAGGTGGAGTTCCTCGGCGAGGACGGACTCGCCTACGACGACTGGACGTTGCGCCGCCCCGAGGGCGTCGACTTCACCGGCCGCGAGGCCGGCTACCGCTATCTGCGCGCCAAGGGGAACTCCATCGAGGGAGGCACCTCCGAAGTGCTGCTCAACATCGTCGCCGAGCGCGTCCTGGGCCTGCCGCCCGAGCCGCGCACCGACAAGGACGTCGCGTGGAAGGACCTCCCCCGATGACCCCCACGACCCCCGCCGCCGAGCCCGACCTCCTCTACTCCGAGGAGGAGGACGCCCTGCGCGCCGCCGTACGCGCCCTCCTCACCGACCGCTGCGATCCGGCCACCGTGCTCGCCGCCCTGGAGACCGGCCGGCCCTACGACCCGGAGCTGTGGCGGGCCCTGACCGCCGAGATCGGCGCCGCCGGTCTGCTGGTCCCCGAGAAGTTCGGCGGACAGGGCGCGGGCCCCCGGGAGGCCGCCGTCGTCCTGGAGGAACTGGGCCGCGCGGTGGCGCCGGTGCCCTATCTGAGCAGCGCGGTGCTCGCGGTCACCGCGCTGCTGGGCTGCGACACCGGCCGGGCCGAGGTCGCCGGCCCGCTGGCCGACCTCGCCGAGGGCCGCACCGTCGGGGCGCTCGCCGTCCCGCTGCCGACCGCGCCCGGCGGGACCGGCCCGGCCACCGTACGGGCGGACGCCGCCGGCGCGCTCACCGGGCGGGTCACCTCGGTCGCGGACGCCGCCGGCGCCGGACTGCTGCTCGTCCCCGCCGAGGGCCCGGACGGCCCGGCGCTCTACGCGGTGGACGCCGCGGCGGACGGCGTGCGCACCGAGCCGGTCACCCCGCTCGACCTGACCCGGCCGCTGGCCCACGTGGTCTTCGAGGGCGCCCCCGGCCGCCCGCTGGCCCGCGGGGAGCGGGCCCGTACCGCCGTCGAGCGCGCGCTGCGCACCGGCGCCGGACTGCTCGCCTCGGAGCAACTCGGCCTCGCCGAGTGGTGCCTGACCGAAACCGTGCGGTACGCCGGTGAGCGCACCCAGTTCGGCCGCCCGATCGGTTCGTTCCAGGCGCTCAAGCACCGGATGGCCGCGCTGTGGTTGGACGTCGCCTCGGCCCGGGCCGCGGCCCGCAACGCCGCCGACGCGCTGGCCGGCGACGGCCCGGACGCGCAGGTGGCGGTCGCGGTGGCCCAGGCGTACTGCGCGCCGGTGGCGGTGCGCGCCGCCGAGGAGTGCATCCAGCTGCACGCCGGCATCGGGATGACCTGGGAGCACCCTGCGCACCTCTACCTCAAGCGCGCCAAGGCCGACGAACTCGCCCTCGGCACGCCGGGGCGCCACCGGGACGCGCTGGCCACCCTGGTGGACCTGGCCGCGCCCTAGGCCGAGTCCGCGAAGTCCCGCCTGCTGTCGTCCCGTCAGTTCGTGACGGCGAACGGTCGGCTGAAGGCGTGCGCCGCGCCGTTGCCGGCGGTCACCTCCAGGGCGTAGGCCGGGCCGGGCGGCACCTCGGGCAGGGTCACCAGGACCTCGCCGGCCCGGCCGGCACCGGCCCGTGGGGAGACCAGCGCCAGCCGCTGTATCCGGCCGGGGCCGGCCGCGGCGTTCAACCAGACGTCCACCTCGGTGCCGGTGGTGTTGGTCCAGGCGACTGGGAAGCTGCCGTTGACCCGCAGGCTCGCCTGGTCGGTGGGCGCGGTGACCTGGATCCGCCCGGCCGGGGGCCGCCCGGTGCCGGGCGGCGCCGCGTCCGGCGGGGAGTCGGCGGGGCGGGCCCGCGCCGGGCCCGGCGCGGCGGCCGCGGCGTCGGCGTCCGGGGCCCGCTGGTCATCCGGAGCCTGCGGGTCCTCAGGAACCCCCGGGTCCGCACGGTCCTCCGGGCCCGCCGGATCGTCCGGGCCGGCGCGATCCACCGGCCCGTCGCGATCCACCGGCCCCTCCGGGACGGCGGGGTCCTCGGGGACGTCCGGCCCGCGGTGGGTGACGGCGGCGCGGCCGGTGGTGGCGGTGCGCGCGGCGACCGCGGGGGAGACGCTGGGGGAGACGGGGCGTGCGGAGCCCACGTGGTGCGCGGGGGCCAGTTCGAGGACCAGCGTGCAGCCGACCGCGGTGGCGGCGACCGCGATGGCGAGGGAGTTGGCCGCCTCGGCGACCCTGCCCATCGCGTCCTCCTTTCCTCGGGGAGGGGACGAGTCGTTCCTCGGGTCCTTGCGCCGGCGCTGCCGTGGGGCGCGCCCGGGCTTCGACGGGGAGGGACGAGCCGGAACATCCCCGGCGACCTTGATCATCAAAGGCCCGCGCCCGGCGACCACCTGCATGGACAGCTCCGGCGCGACAGCTCGGCGGCGAGGCGGGATACTACCCGCCGCAACCCAGAGGTAAGTAAAAAATCCGTAAACTGGCGAGGGTGTCCTGAAAGTGCCGTTCGGGTAGCGTCGGAGCCATGAAGACCGCAACCCGCCGTGTGCTGATCGGACCGGTGCTCCTGCTGCTGGCGGCCCTCCTCGCGATGGTCACCGTGGCCGCGCCCGGCGCGCATGCCGCGGGTGGGCTGGACGAGGCGGCCGCCGCCCTGCGGAAGGGCCCGGTCTACGTCGACCCCCGCGCCTCAGGTCAGTTTTCGGCCACTGAGGCGGACGCCCTCGCCAAGAAGATCAAGGACTCCGGCAGGCCGGTCTTCGTCGCCGTCCTGCCCCGGACCTCCGACTACCAGCCGTCCACCCTGCTCCGGGACCTGCGGACCAAGGTCGGCATCAGCGGGGTCTACGCCGTCGAGTTCGGCGACGGCTTCAACGCCGGCGCCGACCCCCGGGTGATGTCACGCACCGCGGTCCAGAATCTCGTCGGCGCCGTCAAGCGCTCGCAGTACCCGACCGTCTCCGCGCGCCTCAACAGCTTCGTCGACACCGCGGCCACCGAGGCCCACGGCCACGCCCCGGCCTCCTGGGGCGGCACCGGCGGCGGGATCGACACCGGCACCGTGGTCGGCCTCGGCGCGCTGATCGCCATCGGAGGCGGCGGCGCGTACGCCATCGCCCGCCGCAACCGCCGCAAGCGGGCCGAGGAGGAGCGCGCCGCCCTCGAAGACCTGCGGATCGTGGTCGACGAGGACATCACCGCCTTCGGCGAGGAACTGGACCGACTGGACTTCAACCCCGCCGAGCCCGGCGCCGACGACGCGATGCGCGCCGACTACTCCCGCGCCCTGGACACCTACGAGGACGCCAAGTCGGCGATGGCCTCGGCCGAGCACCCCGGCGACGTCCGGGCGGTGACCAAGGAACTGGAGGAGGGGCGCTTCGCGCTCGCCACGCTCGCCGCGCGCCGCGAGGGCCGGCCGCTGCCCGAGCGCCGGCTGCCCTGCTTCTTCGACCCCCGGCACGGTCCCTCGGTCACCGACGCGACCTGGGCCCCGCCCGGTGGCGCCGAGCGCACCGTCCCGGTCTGCGCCGCCGACAAGAGCCGACTGGACGACGGCCGGGAGCCGCTGGCCCGCACGGTCCGCACCCCGCAGGGCGACCGCCCGTACTGGGACGCGGGCCCCGCCTACGCCCCCTGGGCCGGCGGCTACTTCGGCGGCGGGCTGCTCCCCGGCCTGCTCATCGGCACCACCCTCGGCCACCTCATGATGACCGGCCCCGCCTACGGCGCCGACCTCGGCGGCAACCAGGGGGCGGAGGGCGGCGAGGTCACCGGCGCCGACTTCGACCCCGGCGACTTCGGCGGAGGCTTCGGCGGCGGGGACTTCGGGGGCGGCGACGGCGGCTTCGGCGGCGGCGACTTCTGACCGGCCCCGTTCCGACCGGTCCGGCCGGTCCGGTCCGCTACCCCTCCCGGAAGCCGTCCGGCACCACCCGCTTCGCGCCCAGGAAGCGGGCGTACCGCGGCCGGGCCGTGAAGTCGGCGTAGCCCCACACCGCCGGCCGGCCCACCTCCCGGCACAGGTGCAGCACCCGATCCGGTCCCAGGTGGACGCCGACGTGCGCACCGTATCCCTCCGGCCGCCCGGCGAGCGGACCGGCGTCGAAGAGCACCAGGTCCAGCGGCTCCGGCGGAGCGGCCCGGCGGGTCGCCCCGCGGTCCGCCCACAGCTCGGCCGAGCGCAGCGGCGGCACCCGCAGCCCGAAGTGGGCCAGCACGGCATAGGCGTAGCGCTGGCAGTTGGCGCCGCCGGCGAGGTCCGGGGGCGGCGCCGTACCCGCCGCAGGTCCGGCCGGGTGTGACGGGCATTCAGGTGGCCCGGCTCCCGGATGGCGGGCGGCCGAGTAGGCGACGTTGCGCAGCGCCCCGGGCAGCGCGTCGTACGCAACGGGGCCGCGGACGTTGGGGACTTGGGGACCGGCGGCGGAGCTCATCGGTCCATGATGCCGTCGCTCTCCCCGTGCCGGCCGGCACGGCGTCGAGGAGGCTCGTTGCGGCACTGTCGTCACCCTCCCGCCCGCCCTCGCGGCGGACGACGGGGCGTGGCGGCAGGGCCCGGGGCTGATCCCAGCACCCGCCCAAGTCCGGGCCGACGTGTACTCGACACCACGAGGAGACCCCGATGCAACGGCGCATTCCCAAGGCCGCCCTGTGGGGCGCGGCCGCGACCGCCCTGGTGGCGGCCGTCACCCCGAACGGCCCGGCGCGGGCCCTGCCGCAGTCCGACCCGAGCCCGCAGCCCGCGCAGCGCAGCATGCTCGATGCGATGCGCCGGGACCTCGGCCTGTCCCCGACCCAGGCCCGGACCCGGCTCGCGCAGGAGGCCGAGGCGCAGCACACCGCCCTCGCGGTGCGCCGGGCGCTGGCCGCGCCGCCCGCCGGGATGTGGTTCGACAAGGCGCTCGGCCGGCTCGTCGTCGCCGTGACCGGACCCGCCGACGCCCAACGGGTGCGGTCCCTCGGGGCGGTGCCCAAGAGTGTCCGGCACAGCCGGGCGACGCTCCAGGGCGTGGTGCGGCAGATCGCCGAGCGGGCCGGCCGCGGCATCCCGGGCGTCACCGGCTGGGGCATCGACGAGCGCGCCAACGGGGTGGTGGTGCGGGTCGACCGCGCGACGCGCACCACCCGCACCGCCGGCTTCGAGGGCACCGCGCGGCAGATCGCCGTCCGCTCGCGGGTCCCGGTCACCGTCGAGCGCAGCGACCAGGCGCCGCGTCAGCAGAACGGCGCGGCCATGGGCGAGAAGGGCATGATCATCGGCGGCGACCGCTGGATGCCGGGGACCGACGGCATCTGCTCCATCGGCTTCTCGGTGACCGGACCCAACCACTTCCAGGGCTTCGTGACCGCCGGTCACTGCACGCTGAAGGCCAACCAGCCCGCGTACGGCAAGGACGGCAGCCGCATCGGCACCTCCAACAGGGGCGGGAAGCGCAGCGTCAACGGCTACGCGGGCGACTTCGGCCTGGTGACGGTGGATCAGCCGGGCTGGAAGGTGAGCCCTGAGGTGCGGGGGCAGGGCGGCAGCCCGGTCACCGTCACCGGCTCCCAGGAGGGCATCGTCGGGATGTCGATCTGCCACTCCGGCCAGACCAGCGGCTGGCACTGCGGCGAGATCACCCGCACCGACCAGACCGTCGACTACGGCAGCACCGTCATCTCCGGTCTGTCCTTCACCAACGCCTGCTCGGCGGCCGGGGATTCGGGCGGTTCCTACGTCAGCCAGCCCGGCGCCCCGAGGGCGGTGGGCGTGCACTCCGGCGGCGGCGCCGCGACCTGCGACGTCGGCGGGGACACCATCACCATCTTCCAGCCGATCGACGGGCCGCTGCGCAAGTGGGACCTGAAGCTGGTGACCGGCACCCCGTGACCTCCGGCCCGTGCGCTCATAGCGCGCCAGGGCCACCTCGGACCGGTTCATGACCACACCTTTACGTACTGTTTAATGGCAACCGCACAAATGCAAGCGGTTCGCAACAACAGTCGATCTTCAAGAGGGGTGTGGGCATGACGTCCCGGTCCATACGGCGAGTGGCCGCCACGGCGCTGGCGGCCACGATGGCGCTCACCGCGGCGGCCTGCGCCGCCCCGAACGAGGGCCGGGGCAGCACCAAGCCCACCGACACCGCCGTCGTCGGCATCGCCTTCGAACCCGAGACGCTCAGCCCGCTCCTCGGCTACGGCAAGGACGGCAACTCCAAGATCTTCGACGGGCTGCTCACCCACGACGCCGAGATGCGCCTCCAGCCCGCACTGGCCGCCGCGCTCCCCGACGTCACCGACGGCGGCAGGACCTACACCTTCACCCTCCGCCCGGGCGTGAAGTTCAGCGACGGCACGCCCTTCACCGCCGACGACGTGGTCTTCACCTACGACACCATCCTCGACGAGAAGACCAACAACGCCTCCAAGGCCGAGCTGGACGCCCTCGACACCGTGGAGAAGAAAGACGACCGGACCGTCGTCTTCCACCTGAAATACCCCTACGCGCCGTTCGCCGAGCGCACCGTCCTGCCCATCGCCCCCCGACACCTCGCCGGCAAGCAGGACGTCAACACCGGCCCCTTCACCACCCACCCGGTCGGCACCGGCCCCTACGTCCTCACCACGTGGTCCAAGGGCGAGAAGCTCACCTTCACCGCCAACCCCCACTACTGGGGCGGCGCGCCGAAGGTCAAGCACCTCACCATGGCGATCATCAAGGACGACGACATCCGCGCCACCCGACTGCGCTCCGGCGACCTCGACGGCGCCATCCTGCCGCCCGAACTCGCCGCCACCTTCAAGACCGACACCGGCCGCCGCACCCTCGCCGCCAAGACCTTCGACTACCGCAACGTCACCCTGCCCAGCGCCAACCCGGTCACCGGCGACCGCGCCGTACGCCGCGCACTGGACCTCGCCGTCGACCGCCAGGCCATGGTCAAGGGCATCCTCAGCGGCGCAGGCAAGCCCGCCTACGGACCGGTGCCCACCGACAGCCCCTGGTTCGCCAAGGGCACCGAGCGCCCGCACGACCTGGGCAAGGCCCAGCAGATCCTCGACGAGGCCGGCTGGAAGAAGGGCCCCGACGGCGTCCGCGCCAAGGACGGACAACGCGCCTCCTTCACCCTCTGGTACCTCTCCGGCGACAAGCTCCGCCAGGAGCACGCACTCGCCTTCGCCTCCGACGCCAAGAAGGCCGGCATCGAGGCCAAGGTCGAGTCCGGCACCTGGGAGGCCATCGAGCCCAACATGAAGCAGGACGCCGTCCTCGCCGGCGGCGGCAGCCCCGCCGACCCCGACTTCGACCAGTACCTGCTGCTGCACTCCTCGCTCGCCGGCGACGGCTTCAACAACATGTCCCGGTACGCCAGCAAGACCGTCGACGACCAACTCGTCGCCGCCCGCCGCACCGACGACCACCAGGCCCGCAAGACCGCCTACGACACCATCCAGCGCGAACTGGCCGAGGACCCCGCCTACATCTTCCTCACCCACGTCGACCACCTCTACGTCGTCGACGACCGCTGGAAGGACCTCACCACCCAGGTCGAACCGCACGACCACGGACTGGCCTCCGGCCCCTGGTGGAACGCAGAGGACTGGCAGCCCGCGAAGTGACCGCCCGCTCCACGCTGCCCTGGGGGCCGATGGCGCGGATGACGGCACGGCGGGCCCTGACCGCCGTGCCGGTCCTGCTCGCCGTCACCCTCGGGGTGTTCGCGATCGCCGCCGCCTCGCCCTTCGACCCGGTGCGCGCCTACGCCGGCACCGCCGGACTCACCGCCTCCCAGGAGAACCTCGACCAGCTCCGGCACAACCTCGGCGTCGACCGGCCCCTGCTGACCCGCTGGTGGGACTGGCTCACCAGCGCCCTCACCGGCGACCTCGGCGACTCCGCGAGCCTGCGCGCCCCGGTCTCCCAGGTCATCGGCGAACGCCTCGGCTGGTCGGTACTGCTGTGCGCACTGGCCTTCGCCCTCGCCGTGACCATCGGCACCCTCCTCGGCGTGCTGGCAGCCAGGCGCCGCGGCGGCGCACTCGACCGCGCGGTCACCGCCACCGCCTACGTCCTGGAAGCCGCCCCGCCGTACTGGCTCGGACTGCTCGCCGTCTGGCTGGGCGCCCTCAAACTCGGGATGCTGCCGGCCGGCGGCCTCACCGACACCGGCACCGACCTCGTCACCGCCGGCCAGACCGCCCGCCACCTCGCCCTGCCGGCACTGGTGCTCGCCGCCTCCCAACTGCCCTGGTTCGTCCTCTACGTCCGCCAGGGCGTCGGCGACGCGCTGACGGAGGACCCCGTGCGCGGCGCCCGGGCCCGCGGCCTGCGGGAACGCACCGTACTGCTCCACCACGCGCTGCGCTCCGGCCTGCTGCCCGTCCTGACCCTGATCGGCTCCCGGGTACCCGAACTCATCACTGGCGCCCTGCTGGTGGAGACCGTCTTCAGCTGGCCGGGCATCGCCGCCGCCACCGTCCAGGCCGCCACCAGCGTGGACTTCCCGCTGCTGGCCGCGCTCACGGTGCTGGCCACCGCCGCCGTCCTCGCCGGCAACCTGCTCTCCGACCTGCTCTACGGACTGGCCGACCCGAGGGTGGGATTCGATGGCTAGCACCACCACCGGCGCGCGCGGCCGGCGCGGCGGCACTCCGCGACGCGCCCTCCGACTCCGCGCCGGCGCCGGGATCCTGGCCGTCGTCGTCCTCGCCGTCGTCCTCGTCCCGCTGCTGTTCCCCCTGGACCGGCAGGCCGTGGACCTGGCCGCCAAACTCCAACCACCGTCCGTCGCCCACCCGTTCGGCACCGACGAGGTCGGCCGCGACCTGCTGCTCCGCTGCGTCTACGGACTGCGCGTCTCGCTGCTGGTCGGAGTGGTCGCGGCCCTGGTCGCCACGGTCCTCGGCACCGCCGTCGGCGCCCTCGCCGGAGCACTCGGCGGCTGGGCCGACCGCACCGTGATGCGCCTGGTCGACCTCTTCTCCTCCGTGCCGCACCTGCTGCTCGGCATCTTCATCGTCGCCATGTTCCGACCCGGCGTCTGGCCGGTGATCATCTCGGTGGCGCTGACACACTGGCTGTCCACCGCCCGCATCGTCCGCGCCGAAGTGCTCTCGCTGCGCTCCCGGCCCTACCTCGACGCCGCGCTCACCGGCGGCGCCTCCCGCTGGCGGGTGACCCTCCGCCACCTCCTGCCGGGCGTCCTGCCGCAGGCCGGACTCGCCGCCGTCCTGATGGTCCCGCACGCCATCTGGCACGAGTCCGCGCTGTCCTTCCTCGGCCTGGGGCTGCCCGCCCACGAGGCGAGCCTGGGCATCATGGCCAACGCCGCCCGCAGCTCCCTGCTGGCCGGCGACTGGTGGCCCACCCTCTTCCCCGGCCTGTTCATCATCGTCCCCACGCTCGCCGTCGCGGGCCTGGCCGGCGCCTGGCGGGAGCGGCTCAACCCGCGCCGCCGATCGGAGCTGACGCTGTGACCGCCCACCGGACCCCCGACCCGAGCCCGGCCCCCGCCCCGACCACCGGCACGCGCCCCGAGGGGACCGACGAGGAGCCCGGAGCCGCCACCGCCCCGCCCCGCCTCGCCGTGCGCGGGCTGACCGTCCGCTTCCGGATGCCCGGCGGCCGGTCCGTCGCCGCGGTCACCGACGCCGACTTCGACCTGGCGCCCGGCGAGTGCCTGGTCCTCGTCGGCGAGAGCGGCTGCGGCAAGTCCGTCCTGGCCTCCGCACTGCTCGGCCTGCTGCCCGGCAACGCCGAGGCCACCGGCACCGCACTGCTGACCGACGCCCACGGCGCCACCGAACTGCTCGCCGCCCCCGAGGCCGAACTGGCCCGGTCGGTACGCGGCCGACGGATCGGACTGATCCCGCAGAGCCCCGCCGCCCACCTCACCCCCGTCCGCACCGTACGCTCCCAACTGGAGGAAACCGTAAGGGAGTTGACCGGAGTGCGGCGCGGGGCGGAGCTGCGGGCGGCCGCGGAGCGCGCCGCCGCACGCGCCGCCTTCCCGACCGGCCACCTCGACCGCCACCCGCACCAGCTCTCCGGCGGCCTCGCCCAGCGCGCCGCCACCGCCCTCGCCCTGGCCGGCGACGCCCCCCTGCTCCTCGCCGACGAACCGACCACCGGCCTCGACCGCGACCTGGTGGACCGCACCGTCGACGAACTCCGCCGACACGCCGAGGCCGGCCGCGCACTGCTGATGATCACCCACGACCTGGCGGCGGCCGAACGGATCGCGGACCGGGTCGCCGTGATGTACGCCGGACGGATCGTCGAACTCGCCGACGCCCGGCGGTTCTTCGGCACCCCCGGACCCCGCCACCCCTACGCCCGCGGCCTGCTGGACGCGCTGCCCGGCCGGGCCTTCACCCCCATCCCCGGCATGCCGCCCGAACTCGGCGACCTGCCGGCCGGCTGCGCCTTCGCCGCCCGCTGCGACCGCGCCACCACGACCTGCGCGACGCTCCCCGCCCCGCGCGACGGCGTCGCCTGCCACCACCCGGTGCCGCCGGAGAGGGAGCCCGACCGTGCTCGAACTGCGTGACATCACCGCCGGATACGACCGCGGCGCCCCCGTCGTCCGCGGCGCGTCGCTGACCCTCGCCCCCGGCGAAGCGGTCGGCCTGCTCGGCCCCAGCGGCTGCGGCAAATCCACCCTGGCCCGGGTCGCCGCCCTGCTGCACCGGCCGGACGCCGGCACCGTCGTCCTGGACGGCACCCCCGCCCGGGGCTGGCGCCACCGCGCCCCGCGCGAGCAGCGCACCGCCTTCGGCGTCCTCTTCCAGCAGCCCCGGCTCTCCGCCGACCCCCGCCTGCGGCTCGCCGACGCGATCGCCGAACCGCTGCGCGCCACCGGCCGCAAGGACGAGATCCCCACCCGCCTCCGGGAGTTGGCGCCCCTCGTCGGCCTCGGCGACGACCTGCTCGCCCGCCGCCCGCACGAGGTCAGCGACGGCCAGCTGCAACGCGCCTGCCTGGCCCGCGCCCTGGTGCTCCGCCCCCGCTGGCTGATCTGCGACGAGATGACCGCGATGCTGGACGCCTCCACCACCGCCGCACTCGTCGCCGTCGTCGAGTCCTACCGCCGGGAGAGCGGCGCCGGCGTCCTCGCCGTCGGCCACGACCGCACGCTGCTGGAGCGCTGGTGCGACCGCACCGTCGGCTGGGCGGAGCTGGGCGCCGCCACCGGAATGCCGGGCGTGGCCTGAACGTTCCCCCTACGATGGTCCGGCGTGTGACGGACGGGAAAGACAGGAGCGATCGTGACCGAAGTGGCGCATGTGGCGACAGAAAGCGGTGCGGACGAGCCCTTCACCGTGCCGATCACCGTCCGCGGCTACGAGACCGACACCCAGGGCCACCTCAACCAGAGCGTCTACCTCCAGTACGCCGAACACGCCCGCTGGTCCGCCCTCCAGGCCGGCGGCATCCCGCAGACCGCGCTGCTGGCCCGCGGCATCGGCCCGGTCACCCTCGAAACCACCATCCGCTACCTGCGGGAACTCCGCGCCGGCGACGAGGTCGCGGTCAGCTGCCGGTTCGTCTGGGGCGAGCGGAAGACCTTCGTGATCGAGCAGACCGTGCGCAGGGCCGACGGCACGGTCGCCGCCGAGATCACCGCGACCTGCGGCATCCTCGACCTCACCGAACGCCGACTCCTCAAGGACCCCCGAGCCGCCCTGCGGGAACTGGCCACCGACCCCGGGGTGCTGGGGCTGGGGTAGCCCCTGGGGGACGGGCGAACAGATCCCGTAGGGGGAGCGAACGCCCCCTGCGGGGCCACAACGGGCAGGCGGGGGCGGGATATTCCGGTCCCGGTCCGGCACCGGCCATCCCGGGGCCCGCAGTGGGCCGGGTGCCTTAGGGGGTACGGCGGTCGGGCAGTTCCGGGGCCCGGCGGGAGCCGGCTCACCCAGGGGACCCGAGTGCGCCCGGGAACGCCCCGCCCCGGGGTGGTTTCCGGAGGCGTCCGACGTCGTGCACCGTCTCGGCTCAGTCCTCGCCCGCCGTCCCGCGCGTCGGCACCACCGTCACCTCCGTGCCGGCCGCCCGCACCGCCCGCACCTCCTCCGCCGACAACCCGTCGTCGGTGATCAGCAGGTCGAAGTCGGCCAGCGGCGCCAGCGCGTACAACCCATCCTTGCGGAACTTGGTGTGGTCGGCGACCAGCACCCGGCGCGCCGCGCTCTCCATCATCGCCCGCTTGACCAGCACCGTCTCCGGCGAGGTGTGATAGCAGCGGCCCTTGGCGACCGCCGTCGTCGACAGGAACAGCACATCCGCCCGGTACGCCCGCACCGCGTCCGCGGTATGCAGCCCCATGAAGGCGTCGTACGCCGGGAAGTACGCCCCGCCCAGCGTGATCAGCGAGATGCCCGGCTCCCCGGCCAGAGTGGTGATCGCCGGCAGCGAATTGGTGAGCACCGTCAGCGGGGCGTGCTCGGGCGTCTGGTGCGCCAGCATCAGACACGTGGTGCTGTCGTCCAGCAGCACCGTCTGCCCGGGCACCAACAGCGCCGCTGCGGCCCGCGCCAGCGACCGCTTGGTCGTCGCCATCGTCGCCATCCGCTCCGCGACCGTGCCGTGGAACTGCGCCGACGGCAGCCCCGTCGCCCCGCCCCGCACCTTCCGCAACCAGCCCTGCGCCTGCAGCGCGTCCAGGTCCCGATGCGCGGTCATCAGACTGATCCCGAACTCCGCGGCCAGCTCCGAGGTCCGCACGAAACCTCGCGCGAGCACCGACTCCCGGATCCGGCGCCGCCGTTCCTCCTGGGCCTCGACCCGGTCCATCGCCCCGTTCCCTCCGCTTCGTGCCACCGTCACCCGCGTGATCGCGCCGCGTGATGTTCACACGAATGTAACGCGGCGCGCCGGGTGCACCCGCCCGCCGCATGCGGTTCCGCCCCGACGCACCACGACCGCTCCCCGCCGCGATGGGAAGATTCCGGCCACCCTTGACGCCCCTTTTGCGCGAGCGATTGCATCACCGCGTCGTCCACCGGCCCCCGCGGATCCCGCCACCCCCTTCCGCCGGCCCGGACCCGCCCGCATCCGTCCCGCCGCAGAAGAAGGGGAGCTTCGATGACGAACCCTCCGCTGCCCGCGCACCGCGCGCTCCTGACCCGCCTGGGCATACCGCCCACCCTCGCCTGGGGGTACCTCGGGCTGCTCCTCTTCATGATCGGCGACGGCGTCGAGTCCGGATACCTCTCGCCGTACCTCATCGACCGCGGCATCCCGGAGTCCCGGGTCGCCCTGCTCTTCACCGTCTACGGCATCGCCGCGGGCATCGCCGCCTGGCTTTCCGGCGTCCTCTCCGACCTGTGGGGACCCCGCCGCGTGATGGCAACCGGCCTGGCCGTCTGGGCCGCCTTCCAAGTCCTCTTCCTCGCCGCCGCCCTCCCGTTCACCAGCTACCCCCTGATGCTCCTCGGCTACGGCCTGCGCGGCCTGGGCTACCCGCTCTTCGCCTACGGCTTCCTCGTCTGGATCGCCGGGGTGGCCCCCCGCGCCCGACTCGGCACCGCCATGGGCTGGTTCTGGTTCGCCTTCACCGGCGGACTGCCCACGCTCGGCTCCCTGGTCGCCAGCGGCCTGATCCCGCGCATCGGCGCCTACGCCACGCTGTGGGCCGCGCTGGCCCTGGTCGCCGCCGGCGGACTGATCGCACTGCTCCTCGTCCGCGACGAACACGGCGCCCGCCGCCCGCGGACCGCGGGGGAGGGGCCGCTGACCACCCTCGTCGGCAGCGTCACCATCCTCTGGCGCAACCCCCGGGTCGGCGCCGGCTCCCTCGTCCGGGTCGTCAACACCGCCTCGCAGTTCGGCTTCTTCGTCATCCTGCCGGTCCACTTCACCAGGACGGTGGGCTTCACCCTCACCCAATGGCTGCACCTGCTCAGCGCCATGTTCGCCACCAACATCTTCGCCAACCTGCTGTTCGGCGTCGTCGGCGACCGCATCGGCTGGCGCCGCACCATCGCCTGGTGCGGCGGCGCCGGCTGCACCCTGAGCACCCTGCTGCTGTTCTACGTCCCCACGACCGCCGGACCGAACTTCCCGCTCGCCCTCCTGGTCGCCGCGTTCTACGGCGCTACTCTGGCGGGATACGTACCGATATCAGCGTTGATGCCCTCGCTGGAACCGCGACACAAGGGACAGGCACTGGCGGCCCTCAACCTCGGCGCCGGCGCCAGCACCTTCGTCGGACCCGCCGTCGTCGCGGTCTTCGTCGGGCCGCTCGGCGTCGAAGGGGTGGTCTGGATCTTCGCGGGGATGTACGCGGTGAGCTGCGCCCTCACCCTCCTCCTGAAACTGCCGGACGGACCGGAAGCGGCGGCCACCGGCCCGGACACCGCCGCGCCGCACCCCACCCCGGCCTCGGCGTGAAAGGACCCCGCTGATGTCCGTACTGACCATCGACGCCGGCACCACCGTCATCAAGTCCGTCGTCTTCGACGACCGGGGCAACGAGATCGCCGTCTCCCGCGTCGCCACCGAAGTCCTCCGCCCCCACCCCGGCTGGGCCGAACAGGACATGGACGCCGTCTGGCAGGCCGTCGTCCGCACCGTCCGCGACGTGCTCACCGACCTCACCGACCCCGTCTGGCTGGTCTCCTTCACCGCCCAGGGCGACGGCGCCTGGCTGATCGACGACCACGGCCGCCCCACCGGCCCCGCCATCCTGTGGTCCGACGGCCGCGCCGGCGACCTGCTCACCACCTGGCAACGCGACGGCCTCCTCGAAGCCGCCTTCCGCCGCAACGGCTCACTGACCTGCGCCGGCATGCCCAACGCGCTCTTCGCCTGGCTCGCCGCTCACGACCCCGACCGGCTCGCCCGCTCCGCCACCTCGCTCACCGCCGCCGGCTGGCTCTTCCTCCGCCTCACCGGCGTCCGCGCCACCGACGAATCCGACGCCTCCGCACCCTTCCTCAACCACACCACCGGCGACTACGACCCCGCCATCGTCGAACTCTTCGGCCTCACCGACCACGCCCGACTGCTCCCCACCGTCCTCGGCGAGGACCAACGGATCGCCGAACTCACCACCGACGCTGCCACCCAACTCGGCCTGCCCGCCGGCCTGCCCGTCGTCATGGCCCCCTACGACATCGCCGCCACCGCCCGCGGCGTCGGCGTGGTCAACCCCGGCCAGGCATGCAGCATCCTCGGCACCACCCTGTGCACCGAAATCGTCCGCACCGGCATCGACACCACCGGCGAACCCTCCGGCGTCAACATCGCCTACCGCGGCCGGGAACGCGTCCTGCGCGCCTTCCCCACCCTCAACGGCGCCGAAGTCCTCGGCTGGGCCGCCCGCCTGCTGCACCTCCCCGGGCCACCCGAACTCTCCCGCCTCGCCTTCGAATCCGAACCCGGCGCCCGCGGCCTGATGTTCCTGCCCTACCTCTCACCGGCCGGCGAACGCGCCCCGTTCCTCGACCCCGCCGCCCGCGGCTCCTTCTGGGGCCTGTCCCTCGACCACACCCCCGCCGACCTCGCCCGCGCCGTCTTCGACGGCCTCTCCCTCGTCCTGCGCGACTGCCTGACCGCCGCCCGCACCGACGTCACCGAACTGCGCCTGTGCGGCGGCGGTGCCAACAGCGACGCCTGGTGCGCACTGATCGCCGACGCCACCGGCGTGCCCACCGCCCGCTCCGGCGACACCGAAATCGGCGCCAAGGGCGCCTTCCTCACCGGCCTGGTCCGCACCGGAGCCGAAAGCAGCATGCACCGCGCCGCCGACACCTACGTCCACATGCAGCGCAGCTGGCAGCCCGACCCCGAGCGCGCCGCCTTCTACGCCGCGCTCCACGACGACTTCCTCACCTGGCGCGGCCTCGCCCGCACCGCCGGCTGGCGCACCACCACCACCTGGCGCCCCACCCCCGCCGCACCCCGCACCACCACCCCCACCCCCCGTCGCACCGACCCCACGCACCACCCCACCGAGCACCCCGCCCCAGGAGGCATCCGTGTCTGACCCGCACGCCCCCGGACCCACCGGCCCAGGACCCGCCCCCCACGGCGACCCCGACGCCATCTGGCTCGGCCTCGACCTCGGCACCCAGAGCGCCCGCTGCCTCGCCGTCGACGGCACCGGCACCCTCCTCGCCACCGCCGCCCGCCCGCTCACCAGCAAGCGCACCGGCAACCGCCACGAACAGGACCCCCACCAGTGGTGGACCGCCCTCGCCGACGCCTGCCGCGAGGCCCTCGCCGGCCTCGACACCCACCGGATCCGCGGACTGGCGATCGACGGCACCTCCGGCACCCTCCTCCTCGCCGACACCCACGGCACCCCCCGCACCCCCGCCCTCATGTACGACGACGGCCGCGCCACCGACCAGGCCGAAACCGTCAACACCGCCGGCGCACCGACCTGGCAGGACCTCGGCTACCGCAGCATGCCGCCCTCCTGGGCCCTGCCCAAACTCCGCTGGCTCCTCGACCACGACCCCGCCCTCGCCACCGGCTCCCGCCTCCTCCACCAGGTCGACCTCATCACCTGGAAACTCGCCGGCCGCCAACTCCCCAGCGACACCAGCCACGCCCTCAAAACCGGCTACCACCTCATCGACGAACGCTGGCCCCACGAGGTCATGGACACCCTCGGCATCCCCGCCGACCTCCTGCCCGACGTCGTCCGCCCCGGCACCGTCCTCGGCACCGTCGGCCCCGAAGCCGCCGACGCCACCGGCATCCCCACCGGAACCACCATCGTCGCCGGCATGACCGACGGCTGCGCCGCCCAGATCGGCGCCGGCGCACTCACCCCCGGCGCCTGGAACGCCGTCCTCGGCACCACCCTCGTCCTCAAAGGCAGCAGCGACCACCTCATCCGCGACCCCGCCGGCGTCGTCTACTGCCACCGCGGACCCGGCGACACCTGGCTGCCCGGCGGCGCCTCCAGCAGCGGCGCCGGCGTCATCTCCCAGTACTTCCACGGCGAGAACCTCGACGTGCTCACCGAACAGGCCGCCGCCCTCGACCCCGACGCCGTCGCCTACCCCCTCGTCTCCACCGGCGGCGAACGCTTCCCCTTCCGCGCCCCCGAAGCCGAACCCTTCATCCTCGGCGACATCCCCACCCGCGCCACCGAGTTCCACGCCTACCTCCTCGGCGTCGCCTGCCTCGAACGCCTCTGCTTCGACTACCTCGACCACCTCGGTGCCCCCACCGACGGCCCCCTCACCTTCACCGGCGGCGGCGCCCGCAACACCTACTGGTGCCGCCTGCGCGCCGAAGTCCTCGGCCGCACCGTCCACGTCCCCGAACACGCCGAAGGCGCCCTCGGCATGGCCGTCCTCGCCGCCACCGCCACCGGCGCCCCCCTCCCCGAGACCGCCGCCGCCATGGTCCGCCCCGGCACCCCGATCCACCCCGCCCCCGAACGCACCGCCCGCCACCTCCCCACCTACCACCGCTTCGTCACCGAACTCACCCGCCGTGGCTGGCTCGACCCCGCCGTGGCCGACCACGCCCTCAGGAGGGCCGCCCAGTGACCGACTTCCTCCTCGTCCGCCACGGCGAGACCGTCTGGCACGCGGAGAACCGCTACGCCGGCCGCTCCGACGTCCCGCTCACCGACCGCGGCCGCGAACAGGCCCAGACCCTCGCCCACTGGGCCGCCACCGCCGACCTCACCGCCATCTGGACCTCCCCCCTCTCCCGCGCCCGCCTCACCGCCGCCCCCGCCGCCGACGCCTGCGGCCTCACCCCCCACGTCGACGAACGGCTCTACGAACTCGACTTCGGCCAAGGCGAGGGCCTGACCCGCGACGACATGCGGCAACGCTTCCCCCGGAGCCTGGCCGCCTTCCTCGCCGACCCCGCCGAGCACCACCTCCCCGGCGGCGAACACCCCCGCCACGCCGCGGAACGCGCCGCCGCCTGCCTCACCGAACTCGCCCACGACCAGCCGCACGGCCGCATCCTGATCGTCGCCCACTCCACCCTCATCCGCGTCCTGCTCTGCCACCTCCTCGGCATCCCCCTCGCCGAATACCGCCGCACCTTCCCCCAACTCCACAACGGCGCACTCACCGAAATCCGCATCACCGACGGCCACACCGCCCTCCTCCGCCTCAACGCCCCCGCCCTCACCGCCGCCCCCGCCCTGCCCTGACCAGCCACCACCACCCACCCCACCGCACCCCAGGAGAAGCACCCCCCATGACCACCACCGTCCTCGCCGCCGGCAACCACTTCATCCGCCCCGGCCTCTTCAGCGCTGCCGTACGCAAGGCGGCCGGGGACACCCCACTGGAGATACGCGAGATCCAGTTCGGCTGGCCGCACACCCCCTTCGGCCCCGTCGCCGAGGTCCACGAGGCATCCGGCACCGAGGACGACATGATCGAAGCCCTCCACGGCATCGAGATCTGCGTCACCGAACACGGCCCGCTCACCGAACGCATCCTCGCCAACTGCCCCGACCTCAAGCTCTTCTGCACCAGCCGCGGCGGCCCGGTCAACGCCAACCTCGAAGCCGCCACCCGCCACGGCGTCGCCGTCTGCAACGCCCCCGGCCGCAACGCCACCGCCACCGCCGAACACACCCTCACCCTGCTGCTGGCAGCCGCCCGCGGCGTCGGCGACACCCACACCGACCTGCGCCACGGCATCTGGCGCGGCGACTACTACGACTACGACAACTGCGGCATCGAGATCGACGGCACCACCATCGGCCTGATCGGCTTCGGCGCCATCGGCAGCCGCGTCGCCAAGGTCCTGCACGCCATGGGCGCCCACGTCCTCGTCCACGACCCCTACGTCCGCCCCGAGGCACTCGCCGGCCCCGCCGAGCAGGTCACCCTCGACGAACTGCTCACCCGCTCCCGCATCGTCTCCCTGCACGCCCGGGTCACCCCCGAGACCACCGGCATGATCGGCCGCGCCCAGATCGCCGCGATGCCCCGCGGCTCGGTCCTCGTCAACTGCGCCCGCGGCGCGCTCCTCGACTACGACGCGGTCTGCGACGCCCTGGAGACCGGACACCTCGCCGGCGCCGGCTTCGACGTCTTCCCCGAAGAACCCGTCCCGGCCGGCTCCCGCCTGCTCACCGCCCCCGGCGTCGTCCTCACCCCGCACATCGCCGGCGGCAGCCAACAGGTCGCCCACAAGGCCGCCGAGATCGTCGCCGCCGAGGTCGGCCGCTACCTCCGCGGCGAACCGCTCCACCACCAGGCCAACGCCTAGGGACAGACATACGAAAGCGCCGGCCGGGCTGGAAGAAGATCCAGCCCGGCCGGCGCTCGGGAACCCCGCGCGATCAGCGCTTCCGCACCAGCGGGAACGGCAGCGTCTCGCGGATCGACAGACCGGTCAGGAACATCACCAGCCGGTCCACACCGATACCCAGACCACCGGTCGGCGGCATCGCGTACTCCAGAGCCTGGAGGAAGTCCTCGTCCAGCTCCATCGCCTCCGGGTCACCACCGGCCGCCAACAGCGACTGCGCGGTCAACCGCCGCCGCTGCTCGACCGGGTCGGTCAGCTCCGAGTAGGCGGTGCCCAGCTCGGTGCCGAACGCCACCAGGTCCCAGCGCTCCGCGACCCGCGGATCGACCCGGTGCTGACGGGTCAGCGGCGAGACATCGGTCGGGAAGTCCTTGTAGAAGGTCGGCAGCGTGGTCTTCTCCTCGACCAGCCGCTCGTACATCTCCAACACGATGTCGCCCCGGCCCATCTCCGGCTTGACCGGCACCGACGCCGCCTGGCACAGCCGCCGCAGCACCTCCGGATCGGTGTCCGCGTCGACCTCCTCGCCCAGCGCCTCGGAAATCGCCCCGTACACCGTCTTCACCGGCCAGATGCCCGAGATGTCGTGCTCGACCAGCCGCCCGTTCTTGTCCGCCTTCCGCGCGGTCGCGGTGCCGAACGCGGCGATCGCCGCACCCTGGATCAACTCCCGGGTCAGGTTCAGCATCACGTCGTAGTCGGCGAACGCCTGGTACGCCTCCAACATCGTGAACTCGGGGTTGTGCTTGTACGAGATGCCCTCGTTGCGGAACGTCCGCCCCATCTCGAAGACCTTCTCCATACCGCCCACGCAGAGCCGCTTGAGATACAGCTCCGGCGCGATCCGCAGATACAGGTCCAGGTCGTAGGCGTTGATGTGGGTGTGGAACGGACGCGCGTTCGCACCACCGTGGATCTGCTGCAGCATCGGCGTCTCGACCTCCAGGTAACCCCGGTCGATCAGCCCCTGCCGCAGCGCCTGAACCGCCGTGCTGCGCGCCCGCACGGTCTCCCGCGCACCCGGCGACACCACCAGGTCCACGTACCGCTGACGGACCCGGGCCTCCGGGTCGGACAGCCCACGCCGCTTGTCCGGCAGCGGACGCAGACACTTGGCGGTCAACCGCCACTGCGTCACGAACACCGTCAGCTCACCGCGGTCACTGGTACCGACCTCGCCCTCGGCCTCCACGTGGTCACCGAGGTCCACATCCGCACCGAAGCGCTCCAGCAGCTCCTCGCCCGAGTCCCGGGTCACCGCGATCTGCAGATCGCCCGACCAGTCCCGCAGCACCGCGAACAGCACACCACCGTGGTCACGGGTCAGCAGCACCCGCCCGGCCACCGTCACGGTCTTGCCGGTACGCGTCCCGGCCGCCAGCTCCCGGTGCTCCTCACGGACCTGGCCCAGCGTGTGCGTCCGCTGCACGCCCACCGGATACGGGTCGGTCCCCGCCTCCCGCAGTCGCTCCAGCTTCCGGTGCCGCACCCGCACCTGCTCCGGCAGCGCGGCCAGCTCCCGCTCCCGCTGCTCCTCCGCGGTGGCCGGCTCGGCCTGCACCAGGCCCAGCTCGTCCAGCGACGGCAGACCCGCGGTGCTCGCCGGGGCCAGCACCCGCTTCTTGTGCCCCTTGCCCCACAGCTTGCCCAGGCTCGGCACCGCCACGAAGCCCTCGGCGATACCCGACGCCGTACCGATCCGCGCCAGCGCACCGGCGTCCGCGTAGCACAGGAACCGCGGGTACCACTCCGGCAGGTACTTCGAGTTCGAGCGGTACAGCGCCTCCAGCTGCCACCAGCGGGAGAAGAACAGCAGCAGCCGGCGCCAGAACTTCAGCACCGGACCGGCACCGATCCGGGCACCCTCCTCGAAGGCGGACCGGAACACCGCGAAGTTCAGCGAGATCCGCCGCACCCCGATCGACCCGGCCTGCGCGCACAGCTGCGCGACCATGAACTCCATCACGCCGTTCGGCGCACTGCGGTCCCGTCGCATGACGTCCAGCGAGATGCCGTCCTTGCCCCACGGCACGAACGACAGCAGCGCGATCATGTTGCCGTCCGCGTCGAACGCCTCGGCCAGCAGGCAGTCGCCGTCCTGCTCGTCACCGAGCCGGTCCAGCGCCATCGAGAAACCACGCTCGGTCTCGGTGTCCCGCCACGCGTCCGCGCGGTGGATGACCTCCTGCATCTCGGCGTCCGTCAACTCCGCGTGGCGCCGGACCCGGAATGTCGCCCCGGCCCGCTCCACACGGTTGACGGCCTGACGCGTGACCCGCATGTCCCGGCCGTCCAGATCGAACTGCGCCACATGCAGGATCGCCTCGTCACCGAGTTGCAGCGCACCCAGCCCGGCGCGCGCGAACGCCTTCGCGCCGTCCTCGCTCGCGCCCATCACGGCCGGCTGCCAGCCGTACCGACCCGCGACGTCCAGCCACGCGTCGATCGCCGGACCCCACGCCTCCCGGTCACCGACCGGGTCACCACTGGCCAGACAGACGCCGGCCTCGACACGGTAGGTGACCGCCGCCTTGCCGCTCGGAGAGAAGACCACGGCCTTGTCGCGACGGGTCGCGAAGTAGCCGAGCGAGTCCTGACTGCCGTACTTCGACAGCAGCGCCCGGATCCGGTCCTCCTCGTCGCCGTGCAGCGCGGCTTCCATCCGCTGCGACCGGAACAGCGCGGCGGCGGCGTTGAGCAGCGCCAGTGCGCCCAGCAGCCCGAGCAGGGTGCCGATCCAGTGCGGCGGGTGCCCCTCGACGATCCGGCCGCCGACCAGCCCACCGCACACCCGGTTGGCCGCCCACAGCAGCCGGTTGCCACCCCCGCTCTCCAGCGAACCGGGCGCCAACGACACCAGGCCCCAGCCGATCAGCACCGCGACCACGAGCCCGCCGGCGAGCACCAGCGCGGCCCGCAGGAACGCGCCGCGCCGGGTGATCGCGTAGAACTCACGGTGCGAGACGAGCAGCAGCACCAGCGCCCCGGCGCACAGCACCAGGGAGAAGCTGAACTCCCAGTACCCGGCCGCCAGGAACAGCGCGTCGGCGAGGACGTTCAGCACCATGTACGCGACGACGAACCACAGGGCCACCCGTTTCCGCGCGGTCATCGCCGCGGCCAGGAGGAAGAGGAACGCGGCGTAGGCGAAGTTCGGCGTCACCGGGATGGTGAGCGTGTCCAGCCAGTAGATCGTCGAATGGAGGGTGCGCCGAAGGGGTCCGATCAGCGCCGTCAGGGCACAGAAGAGCCCCAGCAAGCTGAAGAGGATGGCGAAGCCATTGGGGACGCGGCGCCGGAAGCGCCGCCACCCCGTGAGTTGATCCTGGTCCTGCACGGTGCTCATTCCGTCACATTAGGCTCTGAAAAGGGGTCGACAGCCCGACACGAGGCGCTCGCTCCGCCTCCGGTCCACTGCCGCTGCGACCGGCCGACCATCCAGTCTCCGGTCCCGCCCCTCGGTTGTCTGTCCCTCGCAGGGAGGGTTCGGTGACCACCACTGGGGGTCACCCACCTGGACCTTGCCATAAAGCCGGCGCAGGTCCGAGTCCGGGTGTGATGTACGCGTCAGAATCGAGGTCCGACCGGACGGGCGCACTGCGCCCCACGGTGAACCGCAACCCGTAATCCTTGGTGAAGAAGCGCCCGTCACCGGAGTCCACACCGTTCAGCTCGGCCCGTACGGTGACCTTGGTGCCCGGCTTCCACTCGTGCGTCGGCCGCCAGACGATCCGGTCCTTGCCGCCGTGCGTGGGCTCCCATGACCAGGCCCCCTCGCTTCGATTGTCGGTGATCACCGACAATCGCCGCTCCACCGCCTCCCGGTCCCGTATGGGGAAGGCGAACGTCAGCCGGATCGGATCGTCCACGCCGACCACCCCGCCGCGCGGCCGGGGGCTGAACGACACCCGGTTCCGCTTGGCCACCTTCCCGGTGGTCAGGGACTCCTTGGCCTCGGTGGTGGCGCCCTGGTCGCTCTTGGTCCGGGCGAGCACGGAGTACTTGGTCTCCGGCGCGGCCTTGGCCCGCGACGTCCACACCGTCCCGCCCTGGCTGAACCCGCCGACCAGCTGCCGGCCCCGGGGATCGGTCACCGTCACCTCGGTCAACACTCCGCCGTCCGCGCTGACCCGCAGCTGGTCGCCGGCCTGCACCGTGGGGTTCCCGCTCGCCGACCCCAGCCCCACCTTCACCGGCCGCTCCTGCGACGCCGACGCCCGGGCCGCGTCGCACGCCGCGAGCGTCCCGACACCGAGCACCGGCATCAGCGCCAAGGCGATACACAACGACCGAGACGGCCGGAACGGCCGGGCGGGGCTCAGGCTCATGGGCGGACTTTCCGTCGGTGGTGTGGGAGCGGCGGCGATGTCGGCCGCTAAGACGGTCAATCGCAACACTCCGTTGCGGGGGGTGAAGTGATCCATGCCACTTCTTTACCGGTGGCTGAAACTCCCCCCGAACGTGTCCCTCGCGTGCAGAAGTCGAGGCCCCGCGCGGCGACCCGGCCGGCGCGCTCCCGCCCCGCCTCTGCCCCTCGCCCTCCCCTCGTGACCCGCAGTGATCACCTGTTTGGAGCACCCTGCCGCGAACCGGACATACCCCGAAATGCGCCAAACTGGCCACCGCTTGCCGCCCGTTCGGGCGGTGGTCGAGGAGGTGTGGTGTCCATGGCTGTCTCCATCTCGGTGATCCTCTTGCTGGTCACCCTGGTCGTGATCTTTCTGCGCAGCGGAAAGCTGAAGATCTCGCACGCCATCGTGTGCGGACTGCTCGGCTTCTACCTGGCGGGCAGCAGCCTCGCCCCCGACATCCACCACGGTCTCGCCAGCGCCGCCGAGGTCGTCAGCAGCGTCCGCCCGTGACTCCGCGGCCCTGCCGCACCCCTCACCTCACCCTGGGTAGGCAACATCAAACCCTGGGTAGACAACACGGGAACGAATAACTCTCCGTAATCGTTGCCGAACAAGGAAGAGGCAGCAGGCACCCGCCCCGGCCCCCGGACCCCACCAACACACCCCAAGGCCGACGCACCCCAAAGACCGACGCACCCCAAGTCGGGCACCGCACCAACGCACCCCGAGACGGGCGCCGCCCAAGGCCGACGCCGCCCCAGGCTGACGCCCCAAGGTCCGCGACCCGGGGCCCACGCCCCACCCGACGCCCCGCGCCACCGCCCCAGCGTGGCGCCACCACCCCCGGTGCCGCGGAGTCGTCGCGAGCGCCACGGAGCCATCGCCCGTCGGTCACCCCGAGGCCGCCCGGTCGCTCACCGGTCGCCCGTCGGACCCCCGAGGTCGCTCGCGGGTCACTCGGCGGCGAAGACCCCCACGGCGTTGGCCACCGGGCGTTCCCGCTCGACGTTCGGGTGGTTGCGCACCTGCGCCTCGCCGTCCGCGTCCTGGGTGACGAACGTCGAGGAACCGCCGCCGTCCAGGTCCACCGCGTCCCGCGCGCCCAGCCCCGCCATCAGCCCGGCCAGCTCCCGTACGGTGAGGCCGGTCTGGTGCCGGCCCTTCGCCCCGTCCAGCGCCATCAGGAGCAGGGTGCGGCCGCGGTCGGCGATGCCGGCGGAGGTGCGCATCGTGACCGCCACGGTGTCCAGGCCGGGCGCCGGGCGTCCGGCTCGCAGTACCGGGAAGCCGCCCACCGCGCAGTGCAGCCGGCCCGGCAGTCGTCCGACGAGCCGGTGGCTGATCCGGACCCGCTCGCCGATGTGCAGCGCGCGCAGGTGTCGCGCGCCCCGCTCGCGGCCGACCAGCACCACCGATCCCGGTTCGATCGCCCCGGCGCCCGGTCGGTCGGCGGTCTCCACGACGCGCCCGCCGCGGATCGTGACCTCGGCCGCGTCCGTGTCGCAGCCCGCCGCGCGGTCGGTGTCGGTGCCGCAGACCGCGCGCACCCGGGACACCTTGCCCCAGCGCGTGGTGTACGCGCCGATGCCGCCCTCCGGCAGGGCGTACTGGTTCAGTCCGCGCAGCGGCCAGGAGCCCGCGCGGCTGCGGACGGTGCCGCGCAGCGTCAGGCGCTCCAGCCGGGCTCGGTGGTTGTAGCCGACGCCGAGCACGTCCTTGGTGGTGGCGCCCGGTGGCAGCGTCGGGCCGAACCGCTGGCCGTCCGGCACCGCGCCCTTCAGCTGCCGTCCGGACGACACCTCGGGTCCCACCGAGGAGCCGGTGACCTCCACCCCGGGGTGCTGGGTCTCGCTGATGTTGAAGAAGTCGCCGTTGACCGCGGCGAGCGCGTCCCGGTCCTCGGCGAGTTCGGACACCGGGGCCCGTGCGGCGACCGCCGACGGGTGGAGCAGGTCCACCGAGACCGCGGGGTCGGAGAGGTCGACGGTCAGCAGGTGGCCGTGGACGATGCCGCGCGGCAGGGTCTTCCGGAACTCGGTGTAGGTCACCCCGCGGGCCAGTCGCACCGGGGCCGTCCGTGTGAACCCGTCGGCGGCGGCTGCCCGGGTCGCGCCCGCCGCCCCGCCACCGGCCAGGACGCCCCAGGCGACCGCGATGGTCGCCACCGTCCGGATCCTGCCCAACGTCCGCTTCACAACAGCCCCCTGACGTCGCGTCAACTGTCCCAGGTGGTGGCAGCGCTCACTATGGCCCGCGGATGGCGGGATTCCGAACATCCGCGGAACGGTGCCGTGTCGCCCGGTACGGGCGGCGGCGTGGTTGCCGGGGGCCGTCGGGGCCCGTACCGGCGGGGCGGTGCGTGTGACGGGATGCCGAATTTCGAGAACGGGGCGTCACATGAGGACGGGGCGTCACATGTCGAGCAGGTCCTCCCAGTAGGTGTCGCTCTTGTGGCCCCAGTCCCCCTTGTGCCCCCAGTCCCCCGTGCGGTCCCAGATGGACACCTCCTTGACCAGGTCCATGTAGTGCGCCCAGTCCCAGTACTGGCCGGGGTCGGTGTGGTCGGTGCCCGGGACCTCAACGTGCCCGATGATGTGCTTGCGGTCCTTGGGGATGCCGTAGCGGTCGCAGATGGCGGCGGTGAGCAGCGCGGAGCGGGTGTAGAGGGCTTCCGTGAACCACTTCGGGTCGTCGATCCAGCCCTCGTGCTCGATGCCGATGCTGCGGGTGTTGTAGTCCCAGTTGCCGGCGTGCCAGGCGACGTTCCGTTCGCGGACGCACTGGGCGGTGTAGCCGTCCGAGGAGCGGACGACGTAGTGCGCGGCGGCCTTGTGTGCGGGGTCCTGGAAGAGCCGGAGGGTGTCCGGGAAGCTCTCCTGCGTCACATGGATCACGACGGTGTCGATCGGGTACTGCGTCGGGCGGTTCGCTGCGGTGTAGTTGGCCGGGTTGGCCGGCGTCCAGTGGACGGGTGGGTAGTCGGCGGTCCGTGTGCGCCGTCTGTGCGGCGATGCGGCGCCGGCCCGGGTGAGGGGGGTGAGGGCGGCGGCCGCGGCGAACGCGGCGGCGCCGGTGAGCAGTCGGCGGCGGGCCGGGAAGTGCTGGTCGGGTTCCATGCGAACTCCTGACAAGGACCGAGGGGTGGTCGCGTACATGTCACGCACGGCCGGTGCGTTCATCATGCGCAACAGCGCGCGCCCTGCCAAGGGAATGGCCGTTGTGTCAATGGCTTGACCAAAGAAGGCCCGCCGTGGATCAAAAGCGCGCAACGCCCCCTGATCGGACCGCATGCACGTCACCCGGGTGCCGCGCCGCGGCCGTTTTCTGACGGAGAGTCAGGCCGTGGTGGGCGCCCGGGTGACGGGGTGTTCGATCCGATCGCTTCCGGTCGCTCAGTGTCCGATCTCGACGTCCTCCAGGATGCCCAGTGCGTCCGGCACCAGCACCGCCGCCGAGTAGTAGGCGCTCACCAGGTAATTGATGACGGCCTGGTCGTTGATGCCCATGAACCGCACCGACAGGCCCGGCCGGTACTCGTCCGGGATGCCGGTCTGGTGGAGCCCGACCACGCCCTGGTTCTCCTCGCCGACCCGCATGGCGAGGATCGAGCTGGTCTGGTCCGGGTTGATCGGGATCTTGTTGCAGGGCAGCAGCGGGATGCCGCGCCAGGCGCGCACCGGCGTCCCGTCGATCTCCGCGGTCGCCGGGTAGATCCCGCGGGCGTTCCACTCCCGGCCGATGGCCGCGATGGTCCGCGGGTGCGCCAGCAGGAACTGCGTCTTGCGGCGCCGGGAGATCAGCTCGTCCAGGTCGTCGGGGGTGGGCGGGCCGCTGCGGGTGTGGATGCGCTGCTTGAGGTCGGCGTTGTGCAGCAGCCCGAACTCGCGGTTGTTGACCATCTCGTGTTCCTGGCGCTCGCGCAGCGCCTCGACGGTCAGTCGCAGCTGCTGGTCCAGCTGGTTCATCGGGTCGTTGTAGAGGTCGGCGACCCGTGAGTGGATCTTCAACACGGTCTGCGCGACGCTGAGTTCGTACTCTCGGGGCGACCGCTCGTAGTCCACGAAGGTGCCCGGCAGCGCCGGCTCGCCGACGTGTCCCGCGGCCAGCTCGATGGCGGCCTCGCCGTGCTTGTTCTGCGCCGGGACGAGCGCCGTGCGGAAGCTCTCGATGTGCTCGCGCAGTGGCGCCGAACGGCCCAGCACCTCCTCGTAATCGGCACGGGACAGGGTGAGGACGGTGCCTCGGGTGGCCGCGCGAAGGGTGAACTCCCATGCGGCGTCGGGGGCCAGCAGTGCCGCGTCGCCGGCCGCGTCACCGCCGGCGAGCACCGCGGTCACCGTCTCGTCGCCGTACTTGCCGGCGCCGATGCGTTCGAACTTGCCGTGGGCGATCAGGACGACCTGGTCGGTCGGTGTACCGCGCTCGACGAGGACGTCACCGGGGGCGACCTCCCGCTGGGCGAAGCGTCCGGCCAACTCCTGGAGCGTGGGGTCGTCGGTGAAGCCGCGCAGCGGCGCCAGTTCGCGCAACTCCTGGGGAATGACCCGGACTTCGGCGCCCTCGGTGATGAACTCCACCTCGCCGTCACCGAGGGTGTGGGTCAGGCGCCGGTTGACGCGGTACGTACCGCCGGAGACGTGCGTCCAGGGCAGGATCCGCAGCAGCCACCGCGAGGAGATGCCCTGCATCTGCGGCGGGGTCTTGGTCGTGGTCGCCAGATTGCGGGCGGCCGCGGTGCCCAGGCTGGACCGGAGCTGCTCGGCGCCGTCGGTCTGCGGGCCGGACGTGGGATCCACGGATGTGGTCATGGCGGGAGGTCACCTGTTCCGATCGGTGCGTAGGAATTCGGTGCTCAGAATTCCGGGAAATGCGCGGGAAAGAAGGGAGAAGGGCGTGGCGGGAGGCGCTACCGGTCCGCGCGGTGCGGTAGTCGCCGCCGCGGGATTTCCGCTCAGTGCCCGATTTCCACGTCTTCCAGGACACCCAGCGCATCGGGTACGAGAATTGCTGCCGAATAGTAGGCGCTGACGAGGTAGTTCACGACGGCCTTGTCGTTGATTCCCATGAAACGCACCGAAAGGCTCGGCTCGTATTCATCGGGAATTCCGCTGCGGTGCAGTCCGACCACGCCCTGCTTGTCCTCGCCGGTGCGCATCAGCAGCACCGAGCTGGTGCCCTCCTTCGTCACCGGGATCTTGTTGCAGGGGAAGATCGGCACCCCGCGCCAGGACGGCAACGAGTGGCCCATGAAGTCCACCGCGTCCGGGTAGAGGCCGCGGGCGCTGCACTCCCGGCCGATCGCGGCGATCGCCTTGGGGTGGGCCAGCAGGAAGCCCGGGTCCTTCCAGACCGTGGCGAGGAGTTCGTCCAGGTCGTCGGGGGTGGGCGGGCCGCTGCGGGTGGGGATGCGCTGCTTGAGGTCGGCGTTGTGCAGCAGCCCGAACTCGGGGTTGTTGATCATCTCGTGCTCCTGGCGCTCGCGCAGCGCGTGCACCGTGAGCTTGAGCTGTTCCTCGACCTGGTTCATCGGGTCGCTGTAGAGGTCGCCGACCCGGGTGTGGGTGCGCAGGACGGTCTGCGCGACGCTGAGTTCGTACTCCCGCGGCGATCGGTCGTAGTCGACGAAGGTGCTGGTCAGGGCGGGTTCGCCATGGTGGCCGGAGGTGAGGGCGATGGCGGATTCGCCGCTGGCGTTGGCCGGCCGGGCGGCGCCGTCGGGGCTCGCCGCGAGGTGGTCGCGCAGGGTCGGGGAGCGGCCGATGACCTCCTGGGCGTCCTGGCGCGCCAGGGCCATCACCGTCACCCGGGTCACCGCCCGGTAGCTGAACTCCCATTGCCCGTCGGCGCTGTTCAGCGGGGCGTCGCCGAGGTGGTCGCCGCCGGCCAGCGCTTCCAGGACGGTCTCGTCGCCGTACTTGCCGGTGCCGATCCGGTCGACCCGGCCGTGCGCGATCAGCACCACCCGGTCGTGCGGGGCGCCGGACCGGGCGATCATCTCGCCGGGGGCGTACTCGTGCTGAGTGAACCTTTGGGCGAGTTCGGAGAGCACCGTGGGGTCGGTGAACTCCCACAGCGTGGGCAATTCGCGCAGTTCCTCGGGGATGATCGCGACCGAGCCGCCGTTGATGTCGAAGTCGATCCGCCCGTCGCCGACGGTGTGGGTCAGGCGCCGGTTGACGCGGTACGTGCCGCCGGAGACCTGCACCCAGGGCAGCAGTCGCAGCAGCCAGCGGGAGGTGATGCCCTGCATCTGCGGCGCGGTCTTGGTGGTCGTCGCCAGATTCCGCGCGGCGGAGGTACTCAGGCTGGAATTCTGGCTCTCTTCGGCGCTTCCGGACAGCGTCTCGCCGGCAATCGTCACCATGTCACCTATCTCGTCGAGGCTGCGGCGCGGAACACCGGGGAGAAAGCGAGGAATGTCCCGGCAGCTCGCCGCCGCCTCGAAGATAGCGGCGCTGTTTTTATCCGCACAATCGCTCGATGGGGTGGCATGGAAAATACTCCCCGTGGAAAGGGTTTAGATCTTTCGGTGTTGGGCAAAGTGTGCCGGGGCGATTCTCGACGGCAGGTGCGGTCAGCCGCCGAGCAGTGCCGCGCCCTCGGTCAGCGTGTCCGTCAGCCGCTCCCAGGCGGCGTCGTCCCGCTCCCGCGCCGAGTGCTCCGCACCCCGGGCCGTGCCCCAACGGCGCGCCACCGCCGCCGGATCCTCGCCCAGCAGCAGCCCGGCAGCCTGGGCCGCCGCTCCGAGCGCGGCCAGCTCGCCCGCCTCGGGCACCACCACCGGGCGGCCCGACAGCCGCCGCACGGTCTCCCGCCAGGCGCGGCCCCGGGCCCCGCCGCCGATCAGCAGCAGCGGGGTGCCGGGCGCGGTCTCCGGCCCCGACACCTGGTCCAGCGCCCGCAGCAGTGCGAACACCGCGCCGTCGTAGGCGGCTTGGAGCAGCTGGCCGGCCGTGGTGTCGTGGCGCAGGCCGTGCAGCAGGCCGGTGGCGCGCGGGAGGTTCGGCGTCCGCTCGCCGTCCAGGAAGGGCAGCAGCACGGCGTCGCCGCCGGGCTCGACGGCCTCCCGGTCGCGGCCGAGCAGCGCCGCCACCCGGTCCACGGCGAGCGTGCAGTTGAGTGTGCAGGCCAGCGGCAGCCAGTCGCCGCGGGCGTCGGCGAAGCCGGCGACGGTGCCGGTCGGGTCGGCGGGCCGGCGGGTGGTCACCGCGTAGACCGTGCCGGAGGTACCAAGGCTCAGCACCGGCTGGCCGGGACGCAGGCCCAGGCCGAGCGCCGCCGCCATGTTGTCGCCCGTCCCGGCGGCCACCAACGCGCCGTGCGGCAGGTGGAGTTCATCGGTCCGCACGGTGCCCGCCGCCTCGCCGGGGAGCGCGACCCGCGGCAGCATCGAGGGGCTCAGTCCGACCCGGTCCAGGACCTCCGGGTCGTACGCCTCCGTGGACCCCGCCCACCAGCCGGTGCCCGAGGCGTCGCCGCGGTCGGTGACCGCCTGGCCCGTCAGCCGCTGGACGAGGTAGTCGTGCGGCAGCCGGACGGCGGCGGTGGCGGCCGCCGCGGCCGGCTCGTGAGCGCACAGCCAGGCCCACTTGGCGACCGTGAACGCCGGGCCCGGCACGCTTCCGGTCCGCTCCGCCCACGCCTCGGGGCCGCCGCCCTCCGCGATCAGCCGCGCGCTCTCCCGGGCGGGCCGGACGTCGTTCCACAGCAGCGCCGGGCGGACCGGCTCCCCGGCCGCGTCCAGGGTGACCAGCCCGTGCTGCTGACCGGCGACGGAGATCGCGGACGCCTGTCGCGCGGCGGGTCCGCACTGGGCCAGTGCCTCGCCCAGTGCCCGCCACCACTGCCGGGGGTCGCTCTCCTTGCCGGGGCCGCCGCCGACCGTGTGCGGTGCCTGGCCCCGGGCCAGCACCTCGCCGGTCTCCGCGTCCACGACCAGCGTCTTGGTGGACTGCGTGGAGCTGTCCACCCCGACGACCAGCGGTCCGGCCGACTGTGCGCCCATCGAGCACTCTCCCTCGGCGGCCGGTGGCCAGGCCCTGCCCCGGGGCTCCCGGCCGCTCTGGACCCCGGTCCGCAGCCGCATCGTAATCCGCGTGCCGCGGGGCGCGGGTGGCCTGTGGACGACACGCGCGGGCCGCCGCCGACCGGTGCGGATCAGCCGCCGAACAGCTCGCGCAGGAAGCGGATCTCCGCGGTCCGCTGGGCGCCCCCGCCGCTCTCGTGCGCGTTGAACCGCCACACCTCCAGCCGCTTGTCGCCCGCGTAGTGGTGATGGGCGGCGAACCCGGTGGACGGCGGGACGATTTCGTCGCGCAGCGCGGTGCCGAAGAGCGCCGGGGCGGTGGCGCGGGCCGCGAAGTTCAGGCCGTCGAAGTGGTCGAGGGTGTGCAGCGCGGAGTCGATGTCGTCGCGCCGGCCGGCGAAGTGGCGGGCCAGCTCGCCGTACGGCCCCTGGTCGGTGACGTCGAGGGCGCGCCGGATGTGGGTCAGGAACGGCGCGTCGATCAGCGCGCCCGCCAGCCCCGGGACGAGCCCGGTCATGGCCAGCGCGAGGGCGCCGCCCTGGCTGTGGCCGGCGACCACGATCCGCTCGGCGTCCACCGCGGGGTGCCCGCGGGCCGTGTCCACCGCCCGTACGGCGTCGGTGAACAGCCGTCGGTAGTAGTAGGTGTCGGGGTCGAGCAGGCCCTGGGTCAGCTTGCCCGGTACGCCCGGGTGTGTGGCGCCCACCGGGTCGGGGGTGTCGCCGGGCCGGTTGGGGCCGCTCTGGCCGCGGGAGTCCATGACCAGCGTGGCGTAGCCGGCGGCCGGCCACAGCAGCCAGTCGTGCGGCAGCAGCCGGCCGCCGCCGTAGCCGAGGTACTGCACCACGCACGGCAGCGGTCCGGTGGCCGTCCGCGGGTGCAGGAACCAGCCGCGGATCCGGTGCCCGCCGAATCCGGCGAACTCCACGTCGTCGGTGTGCAACTGGGTCAGGCCGGTGTCGGCCGCGGTGAACCGGGGGGCGAGGTCATGGGCCCGGGCCTCGTCCACCGTGCGTCGCCAGAACGCGTCGAAGCCGGGCGGCTCGGGCAGGGGAGGGCGGTAGCGGCGCAGTTCGTCCAGGGGAAGGTCGGTGAACATGGAGCACCTCCGGGCAGTGAGGCGTACACGTCGGGCACGTTAGGGTCTGTCCGGGCGATCAGGATCGGGAGTGTCCGTCCCGGGCTGTGGCTCGTCAACGGCGCCCACGGGGTGGATGTTTCACCTCGGAACGGTCCAGATCGGTCACCGCGTCCTTGCCTCCACACCAAAGAAACGATCACTTCCGCCATGAGTTTTCCCCCGCCCCCGCCGTCCAACCAGCCGCCGCACCAGCCGCCCCAGGGCGACCCGGGTGGTTTCGGCCCGCCCGGAGGCGGCTACGGGGCGGGCGGGCAGCAGCCGGGGCCGGGCGGTTACGGTCCGGGCGGCTACGGGCCGTCGGCGCCGCCGGCCGGCCCGCCGCCCGCCGGCCCGTACGGCGCGCCCGCCGGTGGCTACGGGCCGCCCGGCCCCGGTGGCTGGCAGCAGCCGCCCGCGCCGCCCTCGGGCGGCGGCAACGGCACCACCATCGCCCTGATCATCGGCGCCGGCGTGCTCGTCGTGGCGCTCGTCATCGGCGGCGTCATATGGGCCAACAGCGATGGCGGCGGCCGCGATCAGGCCCGACCGGGTGCCAGCACCTCGGCGAGCGCCGGCCCGTCGGCCTCGGACTCCGCCTCACCGACCCCGTCCGACTCGGCGAGCCCCAGCGGCGGCCCGGAGACCTCCGCGTCCACGCCCACCGGCCGTACCGCCCCCTTCTACACCCTCAAGACCGGCGACTGCTTCGACATCCCGCCGGGCGGGAACGGCGGCAACAACCTGTCGGCCCCCTGCACCGGGCCGCACGACGCCGAGGTCGTCTTCGTGTACACCCTCCCCGCCGGTCTGACCTCCGAGAGCGAGATCAAGGACAAGGCGTCCTCGCTGTGCTCGATCCAGCTCCCGGACAAGGCGTCCAAGCAGCCCGCCGGGACGGCCGAGGGCACCTATGTGCAGTTCCCCAACACCAAGGGCTACAAGCTGGGCATCAAGTCCGTGGTGTGCAGCCTGACCGGCAACCGCAGCAACACCAAGAAGCTCACCAAGCCGTTGGTCTGAGCCGGTCCGGAGCACCGGGCCGCGGGGACGGGCGGCGGCGTCAGGTCCGCCGCCCGGTGGTCGGCCCGGTGCCGTCCGTCCCGTCTGCCGTGTCCGTGCCGTCAGTCCCGTCCACCTCGGCCGCCGCCGGGTCCAGGACGCGTGAGAGGAACGCCCGGGTCCGCTCGTGCCGGGGAGCGCCCACCACCTGTCCCGGGGTGCCCTCCTCGACGACCAGCCCGCCGTCCATGAAGACCACCCGGTCGGCGACCTCCCGGGCGAATCCCATCTCGTGCGTGACGACCAGCATCGTCATCCCGTCCCGGGCCAGCGCCCGCATCACCGCCAGCACATCGCCGACGAGTTCCGGGTCGAGGGCCGAGGTCGGCTCGTCGAAGAGCATCAGCTCCGGGTCCATCGCCAGTGCCCGGGCGATGGCCACCCGTTGCTGCTGGCCGCCCGACAGCTGCGCCGGGTAGGCGGCCTCCTTGTCGCCCAGTCCGACCCGCGCCAGCTGGTCGCGGGCGATCCGCGCGGCCGTCGGCCGGTCGCGGCGCAGCACCCGGCGCTGGGCGATGGTCAGATTCTCCAGCGCAGTCAGGTGCGGGAAGAGGTTGAAGGACTGGAACACCATCCCGATCCGGCGCCGCACCCGGTCGATGTCCACCTCCGGGTCGGTGACCTCGGTGCCGGCGACGGTGATCCGGCCGGCGGTCGGCTCCTCCAGCAGGTTCACACAGCGCAGCAGCGTCGACTTCCCGGAACCGGACGGTCCGATGACGCACACCACCTCGCCCCGCGCGACCGAGAAGTCGATCCCGCGCAGCACCTCCAGCGCGCCGAACGCCTTGTGCAGCCCGCGCACCTCGATGGCGTTCTCGCCGTTGCCGTCCCCGTCGCCGGTCATCCCGCCCCCTGCCCGCCGTGGCGCCGCTGCTTCCGTTCCCGCCCGTACACGCGCGCCGTCACCGGGCCTTCGCCGTGCGGGCCTCCAACCGCCGGACCAACTGGCCCAGTGGCAGGGTGATCACCAGGTACAGCAGCCCCGCGACCAGTACCGGGGTGAGGCTCTTGTGCTCGTTGAGCGCGTCCCGCCCGAAGTTGGCCAGCTCGAACTGGGAGAGCGACAGGCCCAGCAGGTACACCAGCGAGGAGTCCTTCGTCAGCAGGATCAGCTCGTTGGTCAGCGGTGGCAGCACGATCCGGAACGCCTGCGGTACGACGATCGAGACCATCGCCCGGCCCTGCGACATGCCCAGCGAACGCGCCGCCTCCGTCTGCCCCTTGGGCACGGCCCGGATACCGGCCCGGATCGTCTCCGCCATGTAGGCCGCGCCCACCAGCCCCAGCGACAGCATCACCGTGACGCCCTGGTCGAGGGCGACCTGGAAGGCCAGCGGCACCCCGAAGCCGAGCGCGATGAACACCAGCAGGGCGGGGATCCCGCGGAAGAACTCGATGTAGGTCACCGCGAGCCACCGGTACGGAGGCACCGAGGAGAGCCGCATCAGGGCGAGGACCAGCCCGAGCGCGAGCCCGAAACCGAAACCGAGCAGGGTGTAGCGCACGGTGTTGACCAGCGCGGTGGTGACGATGTCGGGGAACAGCGCCGTGGCGACGGAGACGTCGAAGAAAGCCGATCCCAGCCGGCGCCAGTCGGCGGCCAGGGTGAGGGCCGCCACCGCGGCCACCAGCACGCCGTACTGCGCGCCGCGGACCAGCCGCGCCCGGCGGCGCCTGGACAGGGGCCGGGGCATCAGCCGAACCACTTCCGGTGGATCCGGTCGTAGCTCCCGTCCTTCTTCGCCCGTGCGAGGACCTCGTTGATGCGCTTCCGCAGCGCGTCGTTGCCCTTCCGCACGCCGAAGCCGTAGTGCTCGCCGGTGTCGAACTCCGCCGCCACGTGGGTGTCCGGGTTGTGCTTCGCGTAGTCGAGGAGCACGCCGTTGTCGTTGATCCCGGCGTCGACCTGCCCGGATCCGACCGCGGTCAGCAGCAGGCCGACGTCCTCGAACTCGACCAGTTCGACGCCTTTTCCGTGTGCCTTGGCGTAGAGCGCGCCGGTGGTGGCCTTCTGGTAGCCGAGCTTCCTGCCCTTCAGGTCCTCGATCTTCTTCACCGAGGTGCCGCGCTTCACCAGGAGTGCCTGGGTGGCGTTGAAATACGGGTCGGAGAAGTCCATGACCTTCGCGCGGGCGGGGGTGATGGTCATGCCCGCGGCGGCGAGGTCGCAGGTGCGGATGGCGAAGTCCTGGCCGGTCTCGATGCCTTCGAAGGGGGTGTTGATGATCTGCTGGGTGACGTGCAGGTCCTTGGCCACCAGGTCCACCAGGTCCACGTCGAACCCGACGACCTTGCCGTCGCGCTTGACCTGGAAGGGGGCGTAGGGGAGGTGGGTGCAGGTCAGGAGCGCTCCGGGGCGGACCAGTTCCGGCCCCCGGCCCTGCTGTCCGACGGGCGCGGTGCTGGTGCATCCCGCCAGGAGGGCGGCGGCCGCGGCGGCGGCCAGAACGGGCAACGCGGAGCGAGCGGTCACAGGTCCTCCAAGAGTGCCGTGACGGTCAACCGGGCCGGAGGTGTGGCGAGTTGGCCTGCATCCTGCCATCGGCCGGCACTTCTGTCGCCGGTGCGTCCGTTGCGGCTGGGTAACGCCCCTGGCCTGTCAGGACGGCGATCGCTCAGCGCAGGGTCCAGAGTCAGCCGGGCGGGGTGAGGCCCAAGGTCCAGGCCACCGACCGGGAGGCGTGGTGGGTGACGCCGGTGCTGTAGCAGAGCACCTGTCTGCCGCGGGCCGCACGCCGTGCCCAGGTGGCGACGACGGCCGGGGCCGGCCGGGGTGCCGCCGCCCGTTTTCCCGCCCGGTCAGCGGCCCAGTGCCGCCGCCAGTTCGGCGATGGCGTCCGGGCCCACCCGGCAGCAACCGCCGATCAACCGAGCGCCGTCCGCGACCCAGCCGGCCACCCGGTCCGCGTGGAAGGTCGGGCTGCCGTGCCAGCCGCGGGCCGTGGCGTCCCAGCTCTCCCCGCTGTTGGGATAGACCACCACCGGCTTGCCGGTGACCCGGGCCGCGACCGCCACCGCCCGGTCGGCGTCGTCCGGCGCGCAGCAGTTCACCCCGACCGCGATCACCTCGTCCGCGTCCGCCGCGCAGGCGAACGCCTCGGCCAGCGGTTGCCCGGCGCGGGTGCGGTCGCCGGCGATGCTGTACGACAGGTAGGCCGGGACGCCGAGGCCGCGGACCGCGCGCAGCAGCGCCCGCGCCTCGTCCGCGTCCGGCACCGTCTCCAGGGCGAGCACGTCGGGCCGGGCGGCCGCCAGGACCTCCAGGCGCGGCCGGTGGAAGCGCACCAGGTCGTCCACGGACAGCCCGTACCGGCCGCGGTATTCGGAGCCGTCGGCGAGCATCGCGCCGTACGGGCCCGCCGACGCGGCGACGTAGAGCGGCCCGGCGACCCCGGCGGCGTGCGCCCGCGCCGCCGCCTCGCGGGCCAGTCCGACGCTGCGGCGCAGCAGCCCGGCGGCGTCCTCCGGGCCGGTGCCGCGCCGGGCGAACCCCTCGAACGTGGCCTGGTAGCTGGAGGTGATGGCCACCTGGGCGCCCGCCTCGTAGTAGGCCAGGTGGGCCCGCACCACGGCTTCCGGTTCCTCGGCGAGCAGCCGGGCCGACCACAGGGCGTCGCTCAGGTCGTGGCCGTCCGCTTCCAGTTGGTTGGACAGCCCGCCATCGAGGACGACCGGTCCGGCGGCGAGCGCCTCGGCGAACGGTGGCTGGGGCGATGGGCCGGCCATGGGGCACCCTCTTCCGTGCGGCTGTTACTCGGGCCGGACCGCCTGGATGTCCAGCTCGATCCGGATCGTAGCGCCGATCGCGGCGATGCCCCTGGCCAGCATCTTGCGCCAGTCCAGGGTGAAGTCCTCGCGGTGCAGCTCGGTGACGGCCTGGCACGCGGTGCGGGTCTCGCCCATGATGCCGGTACCGATGCCCAGGTAGCGGGTGTCCAACTGGACGGTGCGGCTGACGCCGTGCAGATGGAGCACGCCCTGCACCGCCCACCGGCTGCCTCCCTTGTGGACGAACCGGTCGCCGGTGAACTGGAGATGGGGGAAGCGGGCCACGTCCAGGAACTCCGCCGACCGCAGGTGGTCGTCGCGCATCCGCACGCCGGTGTCGATGCTCGCCGCGTCGATGGTCACCTCGACCCGGGAGTCCTGCATCCGCTCGCCGATCCACAGCCCGCCCTCGAAGTGGTTGAACCGGCCGTGGATCTCGGCGAGTCCGATGTGCCGGGCGGTGAACCGGATGGCGCTGTGGTCGGGGTCGAGCCGCCACTGGCCGGCTTCGGGCAGCGGCAGTGCCGGCGCCAGTTCCAGCGTGATCGGGCGGGGCGCGGTCCGCTCGCCCGCCGTCACCCGGGCCTCGCAGCGGACCGGCCGGAAGCCGTCGGAGGTCACCAGGAGCCGGTAGTCGCCGGGCGGCAGGGTGACGGTCAGCCGGCCGTTGGGGTCCGTCCGGCCGGCCATCGCCTCCCGGCCGTCCGCGTCCAGCACCGAGATCTCCGCCCCGGCCATCGGCAGTCCGACGGGATCGTCGACGCACAGGTCCAGCGCGCCCGCCCCGCGGGGGAGGGTCGGCTGGGGGCTGTGCGGCGTACGGTCGCGCAGGCGGCGGAGGAAGGCGAGCGGCATGGCAGGACGGGCCTAACGGTCGGATCGGTCGACGGGTGGACATACGCGGCGCAGGCTGCCGGAAGCCGGCGTACGGGGACTCAAGCGGGCAGCGTCGCGGAATGAATCGCACGAAATGGGTGCGGATTCGGGTCCATCCTGTCATTGGTGTCGACTCGAATTGACCATCAGGTGTCAAGGGCTGACCAAAGGTGATGTTTCTCGCACCGTGGTGCGATTCCGCTCCATGTGCCCGTCCGGTACGTCGGCCGCGAGGGCGGCCAGCGCCGCCGCCGGATCGTCCGCGGCCGGACCGGCCGGCGCCCACCGACCGCTCTCCTTGCGGAACGGCCACCAGCGGCCGTCGCGCCCATAGCGGAGCTGGGTGCCGCCGCCCACGACCGTCCAGCGGTTCCCGGCGGCCCGTAGCCGCGGCCGGGACGCCTCGTCCTCCCAGGCGGCCGCCAGCCGATCCCGCACCCGGGACAGCACCTCGGGCGCCGGCGTCCACTCCTCCTCCAGGACCGCCAGCCCGGCCGGACCGCCCAACCGCCAGGCCCGTACGGCCAGATCCAGGCCCCGCGCATCGCGCCCCGAACCGTCCGCCAGGCGTGCCGCGACGGCCGCGCCGGGCCCGGCCGCCGCCAGCCGCACCGCGTCCTGGGCGGGCGTCAAAGCGGGCGCCGGCGGGTTGTCGGCGTGCCAGGGCGAAAGTGCCTCCGACAGCAGCCGCCGAGCGCGCGCCGCCGCGTCACCGATCAGGAACTCCAGTGCGTCCGGGGCCACCCCGGGGGCCGGCGCGGCGCCACCGCCGAGCGCCGGCGACGGGCCGGGGACCGCGACCGGGGAGGGGGGCGGCGGCAGCGGCGGAAGGACGTCCCGCGCCGCGTACGCCTCGGTGGCGGGGATGCCGACCGCGTCCGCACCGGCGGAACCGGCCGGGCCGGTCGCCGCCCCGCCCCGGGAGGCACTGCGCCGCTGGAGTTCGTCCAGGAGTTCCTCCTCGCCCCGCCCGCGCAACAGCAGCAGCACGAACGGATCCTGGTCCAGCAGCCGCGCCACCTGGTAGCACAGCGCCGCCGAATGCGCGCAGTGGTCCCACGCCTCGCAGCCGCACTCCGGCTCCAGGTCGCCGATTCCCGGCAGGAGTTCGACCCCGGCCGCCGCCGCGTCCTCCACCAGGGCCGGCGGCATGTCGCGGTCCAGTAGTGCCGCGAGGTGCCCGGACCGGTCCGCGACGACGTCCAGCAGCCGGTCCCAGTCCGCCGGGGGCAACTGCTGGAGCAGCACGTCGGAGCGGTACAGGGTGTGGTCGCGGTCCTCGATGACGGCGGTGATCCGGCCCGGCCGTACGGAGACCGCGCCTACCGCCCCGGCGCGCGCGTGCCGTCGGCCCAGCTTCAGCTGCGCCCCGTCCAACGCGGTGTCCTCCAGGGCCTTGAGCCATGCCTGTCCCCACCAGGTCCGCGCGAAGCCCTGGCCGCGCGCCACCGGCAGCGCCGCGAACGTCCGCTCCGGCCCCGCCGCTCCGGCCCCGCTCCCGTACACCGCGTCCCCATCCTTCATGTCCTCGTGCACCGGCCCGTCCTTCCCCCTGTGGTCCTCATATGTGTCGGTCATCGCTCGCTCCCCCGCAGGGCGACCAGGTCCGCCAGCTCGGCATCGGTGAGTTCGGTCAGCGCCGCCTCGCCGGAACCCAGGACCGCGTCCGCCAGCTGCTGTTTACGGGAGAGCAGCGCGGCGATCCGGTCCTCGACCGTGCCCTCGGTGACCATCCGGTGGACCTGCACCGGCTGGGTCTGCCCGATCCGATACGCGCGGTCGGTGGCCTGCGCCTCGACCGCCGGGTTCCACCAGCGGTCGAAGTGCACGACATGCGACGCCCGGGTGAGGTTCAGGCCCGTCCCCGCCGCCTTCAAGGACAGCAGGAACACCGGCACCGCCCCGTCCTGGAAGCGCCGCACCAGCTCCTCCCGTCGGGCCACCGGTGTTCCGCCGTGCAGGAGTTGGGCCGGCACCCCGCGCGCCGCCAGGTGTTCCGCCAGCAGCCGCGCCATCTGGACGTACTGCGTGAACACCAGGACGCTGGCGCCCTCGGCGAGCAGGGTGTCGAGCAGTTCGTCGAGCAACTCGGCCTTCCCCGACCGCCCGGCGAACCGCGCGGTTCCGGCGTCCGGTCCGCCCGGCGGCTCCTTGAGGTAGTGCCCGGGGTGGTTGCAGATCTGCTTGAGCGCGGTCAGCAACTTCACCACCAGGCCACGGCGCGCGAGGCCGGCCGACCCGGCGATCTCGCCGAGCCCCTCGCGCACCACCGCCTCGTACAGCCCGACCTGTTCCGCGGTGAGCGCCACCGCCCGGTCGGTCTCCGTCTTGGGCGGCAACTCCGGCGCGATCCCCGGGTCGGACTTGCGCCGGCGCAGCAGGAAGGGCCGCACCAGCCGGGCCAGCCGCTCGGCCGCCGCGGCGGCCTCCGGCGAACCGGCCGGGCCGCCCTCGATGGCCTGCGCGTGCTGCCTGCGGAACCGGGCCAGCGGCCCCAGAAACCCCGGCGTCGTCCAGTCCAGGATCGCCCACAGCTCCGACAGGTTGTTCTCCACGGGCGTGCCGGTCAGCGCCACCCGGGCCGTGGCGGGCAGGGCGCGCAGTGCCCGGGCGGTGGCCGAGAAGGGATTCTTGACGTGCTGCGCCTCGTCGGCGACGACCAGTCCCCAGCCGACCTCCGCCAGTCTGGCGGTGTCCAGTCTCATCGTCCCGTAGGTGGTGAGGACGAACTCCCCGTCGGCCAGGTCCGCCAGGTTGCGCCGCCCGGTATGGAAACGGCGCACCGGCGTCCCCGGCGCGAACTTCTCGATCTCCCGTTGCCAGTTGCCCATGAGGGAGGTGGGGCAGACGACGAGCGTGGGTCCGGCCGACTCCGGATCGGCCTGCCGGTGCAGGTGCAGGGCGATCAACGTGATGGTCTTGCCCAGGCCCATGTCGTCGGCCAGACAGCCGCCGAGGCCGAGCGAGGTCATCCGGTGCAGCCAACTCAGGCCGCGCACCTGGTAGTCGCGCAGGGTCGCGGCGAGCTCCGGGGGCTGGCCGATCGCCGGGCCCCCGGCGGCATCCGGGTCGGCCAGCCGGTCGCGCAACCGGGCGAGCCAGCCGGACGCCTGGACCTCCACCCGGTGCCCGGCCTCGTCCTCCGTGCTGCCGGTGAGCGCGGCGCCCAGGGCGTCCAACGGGGTGACGGTGTGGTCCTTGCGGTCCCGGGCGGCGCGCACCGCCTCCGGGTCCACCAGGACCCACCGGCCGCGCAGCCGTACCAGGGGGCGGCGCGCCTCGGCGAGCCGGTCCAGCTCCGTCCGGTCGATCTCCTGGTCACCGATGGCGAACCGCCAACTGAAGGAGAGCAGTGCGTCGGCGGAGACCAGTGACGGCGCCCCGCCGGCCCCGGGCCCGTACGCGGCGGCGTCCGGCCCGTCGGGCGGCCCCACCACGGCCCGCGTGGTCAGCGTCCGGGCGAACTCCTCCGGCCAGTGGACCCGGACCCCGGCGGCGGCCAGCGCACCGGACGCCGGGCCCAGCAACTCGGCGACCTCCTCGTCCGCCAGCTCCAGTGCGTCCGGCACCGCCGCGGACAGCAGTGGGGTCAGCGCCGCCCAGGCGGCGGCCGCCCGGCGCAGCGTCAGCAGGGTCTCCGCCCGCGCCCGCGGGCCGAACGCCCGCCCCGCCGGTGCCGTGCCGGTCCACACCTCGGCGGCGTCGGCGACGACCGTGGGATCGGCCGCGCTGTGGACCTGCACGACGGCGGCGAACGTGACGTCAGGATCGGCGCCGGGTCCCCGGCCCGCGTCGGGTCCGGCCGGATGCTGCGGGCCCGTTGGGCGTCCGCGATCCGGCTCCGCCGCATCCGGGCGCCACGGTTCCGTGTCCGGCGCCTCCATGGGGGCCGGGCCCGCCCCGTGCACCTCCACCCGCAGCGAGATCCGCACCCCCGCGTCGTGCCCGGCGGCGACCTCCGCGGCCCACGCGCGCTGTTCCGGGATGTGCTGCGGGGCGGGCGAGGCGAAGGCCGGTCCGCCGGCGGCCAGTTCGGCCGCGGGGGTACGGGGCAGCCCGTCGGCGACCGCGTCCAGGAAGGCCCGCACCTGGTGCTCGGGTTCCGGCAGCCGCACCGGGGCGGTCCCCGGGAGCGGAGCGGCGTGGGCGTACGGGGGCATGGCGGCGGCCAGGTCGCGCAGCTGCGCGACGTCCTCCGGGTCGAGCGGGCCGGCCCGCCAGGCGTCGTGGTCGGTGGGGCTGAGACCGGGCAGCAGCCGGCCGCGGGCCGCGAGCCGGAGCGCCAGCAGGGCGGCGGTGCCCCAGAAGGCCGCCGCCGGGTGGGTGTGCCGGCCGTCACGTATCCGGGTGAGGACGGGGAGCGCCGCGGCCACCGGCAGCACCAGGGCCGGCACGGTGCACACGGTGACGCCGCCGTCTGCACCGCTGCCGTTCTCCGCGTCGCCGTCCTCCGGCCCGTTGGGCAGGGCGACGGGCAGCTGCTCCAGTGCCGGCCGGTCCGCGCCGGCCCCACCGGGCGTGGTGTCGGCGGAGACGCCCAGGACGGGTTCGCCGTCCGGGCGCCAGAAGGCGATGCGTCCCAGCCGGGACGGATCGGACGGCAGAAAGACTGCCGCGCAGGGGGAGAGATCGGAGAGCAGGGCGGGTGTGACCGAGGGGAGGGAAGCCACCGGGCCGGTACTCCTCAAATTTGACTACTGGAGCGTGGAGCGCCCGAGGGTACAGCACGATCCGCCCGTCGAGGGAACCTCCGGCGGTGAATCGGCGTTCAATGGAATACGACAGAGCGCGGCACGCGCCGCGGAAAGGGCGTGAAGGATGTCCACACAGGCGAAGGTCGCGATCGGCGGCGTCGCGGTGGGAGTGATCCTGCTGTGGCTGCTGCCGTTCTGGGCGGCCGTCTTGGTCATGGTCGGGATCCCGGCCGTCGCGTATCTGACGCTCGACCCCTCCCAGCGGCGCCGGCTGCGCCGGGTCGGTCACAAGCAGCTCGGCCGCTGAGCCGGCGGTTCCGGCCGGCGCGCCCTCGAGGGCGGCCCGGCCGGCCGCGGCCGTCACAGGGGGCGCGCCGCCAGGCCGTCCAACGAGGCCAGCAGTCCGGGCAGTTCCGGTCCCCGCCCCACCGGGTGCACCTGCCCCGGCTCTTCGTCGAGCAGGACGAAGGCGATGTCGTCGGTGCGTGCCACCATGCTCCACCCGGGCCCGTCGACCCGCAGCGTACGGGCCTCGCCGGCGGCGAACGACGACCGCACCCGACCCGGCGGCGGGGGATCGACGAGATAGCCGCGGGCCTCCGCCAACACCCGTCGCACCCCCCGGTGCCGCTCCTCGCCGGGCTCCGCGAAGGAGACCTCCTCGTCCTCCACCTGCGCCCGCCAGGACGCCCACTGCAGCGCTATCTCGTCCGCGCCCAGCCGCCGCTGTGCGGGCCCCCAGTCGCCGGCGTCCGGCGGCGCCAGCGGCGCGCGATCGCCCTCCTGCGGCTCGGGGTCGTGCGGCCGCGGTATCCCGGGGGTGGCGACCGCCAGGGCCAGCGGCCACCCCGGAAGCGCCACGACGATGCTCTCCTCGCCCGGCGACAGGTCGTACTCCATGCCGCAGTCCCAGGCCGCGATCGCGCAGGCCACCAACGACACGTCCTCGGTGGCCACGGTCCAGCGCGCACCCGTGCCGTCCTGGCCGAGGACCAGGCCGTAGCCCTCCGCGTACGGTTCGAGGCCGAGTCCCGCGCACACCTCGGGGTAGTCGTCGCCGAGCACGCTGGGGAACTGCGCGGGCGTCAGCAGCACCGCCGTCAGCACGAACAACTGGTCGCCCAACTGGTCGTCGTCGGCGCTCTCGGTCGTCGGCACGCCGCGCCTCCCTTCCATAGCCGGTCCGCACTTCGCCGCGCACCCTAATTGGCCGGGCCCGGCCTTGTCACCAGCCGTACGCTGCGACGATGCGATCCTGTGACGTGGACCGCGGGATCGCCGGGGCCACGGCCCGTCAGGGCAGCGGCAGCCCGAGGAGCTCATGGGCGACCTCCTGCGGCGACCGCCCGCGCTCCCGGGCCAGCACCAGCACGGCCCGGCAGGCGAGTTCGTTGATGCCGAAGGCCAGCGCCTCGGGCGACACCCACTCCGCCGCCTGGGCACCCCGTTCCTCGTCGCCCTCGGCGCCCGCCGCCACATAGCAGGCCGCCGCCTCGAAGATGTTGTGCGGACGCCCCGCCGGCCGGCCGCCGCGGTGGAACACCGCCGGACGCCTGCCGCCGGCCCGTCTGCCGAGGTGGAGCACCCCGGCCATGTCACGTATGAATCCGGTCATCCCGACCCCCGGCCCCTCGCCCTACACCGTCGTAGAAGTCTGCCCGCAGCCCTTACTGTGGGAACTTCGGCCGAGGAAGGGACGGACAACAGGTGCGGCGCTACGACTGGTTGAGGGAGATCCGACGGCTCGATCCGGAGCGCGACTTCCTGCGGATCCACCGCATCACCTACGCCCACGAGTTCCCCTGGGACATCACCAGGGCGCTGGAACTGGCGCTCTACCGCACCTACGCGGTGCCGAGCATCGGGCGGCTGCTCGCCGAGACCGCCGAGCTGACGGAGCGCGCGCAGAAGCGCTACGACGACACGGCCCTCCTCCTGGACACCGTCATGGAACACGGCTTCGACAGCGGCGACGGCCGGACCGCGATCCGCCGGATCAACCAGATGCACCACGGCTACGACATCTCCGACGAGGACATGCGTTACGTCCTGTGCACCTTCGTGGTGGTGCCGATCCGTTGGATCGACCAGTACGGCTGGCGGCGGCTGAGCGAACACGAGAAGCGCGCGATGGCCGCGTACTACGGCACCCTCGGCCGCTATCTGGGGATCCGCGACATCCCGCAGACCTACCAGGAGTTCGAGGTCTTCCTGGACGCCTACGAGGAGGCGCACTTCGGCTGGGACCCCGGTGCTCGTCGGGTGGCCGACGCGTCCTTGGACCTGATGGCGGGCTGGTACGGCCCGCTCGCCCCGGTGGTGCGCAGTGCGAGCATGGCCCTCCTGGACGACACGCTGCTGGACGCCTTCCGCTTCGACCGGCCCCGGCCCGCGGTGCGGACGGCGGTGCGCACCGCCCTGAAGCTGCGGGCCAGGGCCGTGCGACTGCTCCCGCCGCGCCGCGCCCCGCACTACGGCCGTCAGAACCCGGAGATCAAGGGCTATCCCGACGGCTACCGGGTCGCCGAGCTGGGGACCTTCCCGTCGTCCCGCCGGCTGGGCAGCTGCCCCGTCCACCCGGTGGGCGACGACGCACGCGTCCAGGAGGACCCGGCGGCGTCCTAGCTCGTGTCCGCCCCACCCGGTCCGTCGGGCCGGCCCGCGGTGTGCGGTCCGTCAGGGTGCCTCACCCGTGGCGGACCGCCAGCGCCAGATAGCGGGCGTCCTCGTCGACGTACCGGACGAGGTCCCAGCCGCTGCCGGCCAGGAGGGGACGCAGATTGGGTTCGGCCCTGAGGTCGTCGGGGGTGAGCGGGTGCCCCTTGCGCGCCGCGAGGGCCGCCCGCCCGACGGGGTGGAAGAGCGCGAGCCGGCCACCGGGGCGCACCACCCTGGCCAGTTCGGCCAGCCCGGCTGCGGAGTCGGACAGATGGGAGACCAACCCGGCGGCGAACACGGCGTCCAGCGCGGCCGACGGGAGCGGAAGCCGGGTCACGTCGGCGAGCAGCAGGCCCGCGCAGGAGTCGCGTCCGGCCCGGACGGCGGCCGTCAGCATCTCCGGGGTGAGGTCGGCGCCCAGCACCGCCCCGCGCACTCCCACGGCCGCTCTGAGGGCCGGCAGGGCGCGTCCGGTGCCGCAGCCGGCGTCCAGCACCCGTTGGCCCTCGCACAGGCCCAGTGCGGCGACGCCGGCGGCGTAGGCGGGGCCGTCGTCGGGGAACTTGGCATCCCAACCGGCGGCGCGGGCGCCGAAGAACGCGCGGACGTCGTGCGGGCGTGTGGTGGGCAGGCTGGTCATCGGTCTCCTTCGGGAGCGGTGGGGCGGTGGGCCAGGGGTGCGGTGACGGCATAGAGGATGCCCGCGACGAACAGGGCGGCCACCACCCCGAGGTTCATGGCGCCCAGCGTGCCGTGCGCGGCGCGGTCGGTGAGCAGGAACCCCACGGCCCGGGCGATGTTGGGATCGGCGGAGGTGATCAGGCCGAGCCCGACGACGGTGGCGACGGCCAGTGAGAGGACCGCCGGCCACCCTATGGCCGGCACCGCGGACGGCCCGGAACCGGAGCGGCGGTCGCGCCACCGCTGGACCAGGAAGACGGATGTCCACGCGGCCATCGCCACCCCGACCACCGACAGGAACGCCTGGAAGGTGGCGAAGAAGCTGGGTGAGACGAACAGCACGTACCAGCCGCCGACGGTCATCAACGCCCCGTCCACCAGCACCGCGAGATGCCGCCGGACGGGCACGCCGAGGGCCAGCAGCGACATCCCCGAGCTGTAGATGTCCATGATCGCTCCGGACGCGAACCCCCCGATGGCGGTCAGCAGATACGGCACCAGGAACCACGTCGGCAGCGCTGCCGCGAGTGCGCCCACGGGATCGGCGGCGGCCGCCGCGGCGAGCTTCGGGTCGCCGGCGTTCAGCAGCACCCCGAAGACCAGCAGCGCCACCGGGGCCAGCACCCCGCCCAGCGTCGTCCAGCCGGTGATTGCCCGGCCGCTGCTGCCACGGGGCAGGTAACGGCTGTAATCTGCCCCGCAGTTGACCCACCCCAGCCCCAGCAGGGTCATCGCGAAGACCACGCCCCCGATGGCCGTGCCGAGCCCGCCGGGACGGCCCGCAAGGAGGTCCGAGGGCTGGATCCGGTCGGCCATCAGCACCAGGTAGGCCGCGGTCATCACGGTGATGGCGGCGGTCAGGTACTTCTGCACCTTCATGATCAGCGCGTGTCCGTAGATGCCCACGACCACCACCGAGACGGCGGTCACGGCGAAGCACAGCGCCTGGGCCCCGGTGGTCGGCGTGCGCCCGTCGGCCCGGGCGAAGACCGCCGGCGAGACGCGCGCCAGGATGGCGGCGCCGCCCAGGGAGGAGAGCGCCACCAGGACGGTCTCCCAACCGACGTTGGAGACGTAACTGAACACGGTGGGGAGCTTGTTGCCCTGCCGGCCGAAAGCGGTCCGTCCGATGGCCATGGTGGGCGCGCCGGTCCGCGCCCCGGCCACCGACACCAGGCCCACTAGGAGGAACGACAGCACATAGCCGAGCGTCCCGGTGACCACCGCCTGCCAGGCATTGAGGCCGAGCCCCGTCACGTAGATCCCGTAGGCGATGGAGAGCAGGGACAGCCCGGAGGCGGCCCACGGCCAGAACAGGGAGCGGGGCGTGCCGTGCCGTTCGGCGTCCGGCACCGGGTCGATGCCGTTGCGTTCCACGGCCGCTGCCGAGGTGTTGGCCCCGGCGGACACGGCGCGCCGGCCGGATGACTGCGGTGCCCGCTGCTGCGTCATGCGCACATGATCCCCCAAGGCCGGCGCTCCCGGGGAACGCGTGTGCGGCGACGGGAACGACGGCACCGGCATGGCCGGAAACCACATCATGGCCCGATGTCCGGGCGGCTTTCCCGAATTCGAGAAAATCCCGATCAGCGGGCGGTACGGTCCTCGCCATGGATTTCCGGACGGCACCCGGTGCCGCCCCGGTCCCATCGCTGTGCCCTGGATCCGCACACCCGCGCCTGGCGGGACCCGCACCCTGAAGGAGACGGCCGATGAACGCCGTACAAGGGACCCCGGAGGACGTAGTTCCTCGCCCTGCCCCCGGATTGGCCCTGAAGATCTTAGTCGCGGGCGGTTTCGGGGCGGGCAAGACGACCCTGGTGGGCGCGGTCAGCGAGATCCGGCCGCTGCGCACCGAGGAGCGCCTCAGCGAGGTGGGCCAGGCGTTCGACGACATCGGGGGAGTGGCGGCCAAGACCACCACCACGGTGGCGATGGACTTCGGCCGCATCACCATCAGGTCGGGGCTCGCCCTGTACCTCTTCGGCACGCCGGGACAGGACCGCTTCTGGTTCCTGTGGGACGACCTGTCGGAGGGCGCGCTGGGAGCCGTGGTGCTGGCCGACACCCGGCGGCTGCCGGACTGCTTCCCGGCCGTCGACTACTTCGAGCGCCGCGGCCTGCCGTTCGTGGTGGCCGTCAACTGCTTCCCGGGTGCCGGGTCCTACGGGGCCGACGAGGTCTCCCGGGCCCTGGACCTGAACCGTGGCACACCCGTCGTGCTCTGCGACGCCCGGGACCGCGACTCGGGCAAGGAGGTGCTGGTCCGGCTGGTCGAGCACGCCGGACGGACGCACTCCGCACGGCAGTTGGACTCGGTGGTCTGACCGGCCCGGGGTGCGGCCCCGGCCGCCCCAGGGGGCGCGGAACGCCGAACCGTCCGCGCCCCCCTGCCCCTCAGTCCGCGACCCCGGTGAGCGCGACCACCTTGTCGATCCGGACCCGCACCAGCAGTTCACCCGGGACGCCGTTGCGGGCGCCGTATGCCTCCGCCCGTTCCTCGCCCATGTAGCGGGCCGCGATCCGGGTCGCCCAGTGCCGGACGTCCGACAGCTCCTCGCTGAGCTCCGCCGTCCCCTGCACCACCACGAACGCGAACGGCGGCCGATCGTCGTCGACGCAGAGCGCCACCCTGCCGTCACGGGCGAGATTGCGGCCCTTGACCGTGTCCTTGCCGGTGTTGAACACCAGCTCCTCGCCGTCCACGAGGAACCACACCGGTGCGATGTGCGGAGCGCCGTCGGCCCGCACGGTCGACAATTTTCCGGTCCGGGTGCCCTCGGAAAGGAACGCCCGCCACTCATCCTTCGTCATTGTGTGTGCCATGCCGCCATCCTCGCCGCCGACAGAACGCGAAAGGCACGGGGCACGCCGGGTGCGGAGCCGCTTGCCGACACGGCGGAGGTGGGACAGGCTGGCACGGCGGCCCGCCGACGGGCCGCGAACTGCCGTCCGGCCACACCTGCGGACGGGGATACGGGGAGGAACGGGCATGGCACTGAGCAGCGGACTCGATTGGCTGCTGGACGACCTGACCAAACGGGTGGAGCAGGTACGGCACGCGCTGGTGCTGTCCAACGACGGGCTGGTGACCGGCGCGAGCCAGGGGCTGGCGCAGGAGGACGCCGAGCACCTGGCGGCGGTCGCCTCCGGACTGCACAGCCTGGCGAAGGGATCGGCGCTCCACTTCGGGGTCGGGCGGGTGCGCCAGACCATGGTCGAGTTCGACGACGGGGTGTTGTTCGTGACGGCCGCGGGGGACGGCAGTTGCCTGTGCGTGCTGGCCGGCGCCGACTCCGACATGGGTCAGATCGCCTACGAGATGACGCTGTTGGTCAACCGCGTCGGGGAGCACCTGGGCGTCGCGGTGCGCCGACCGGAGAGTTATCCACAGGTCTGAGTCGAGCGTTGACGTGCTGTCACCGCCCGCGGCTATCGTCGTAACCGTCAGTGATCGACGATCGAGTCGCAGGGGGAAGCACCATGACGGTGACAGTGATGTGCGACGGGCGGCAGACGCTTTCGATGGCGCGGGCCGCCCAGGAACTGGAGCTGCGGACCGGCGAGTTCGAACTCGCCACGCAGCTCGGAGAGGTACGGACGGTACCGGCGGCGCCCGACCGCCGGCCGGGAAGCGCCGGGCCGCCCGCCCGACATCGGGTGCCGGCGGCGGAGGTCGCCCGGCTCCAGGCCGAGCCGGGATTCCCCGAGACGCTCCGCGCGCGCCTGCGCGCGGTCACCACCAATGAGGCCGCGGCGCTGATGGGCATCGGCCCCGGCCGGGCCCTGCGGCTCACCCGGGCCGGATGCGTGGGCCCCGTCCGCTTCTATGTGAACCGCTTCGGTGCGGTGGTCTGGCTCTATCTCGCCTCGGAGATCACCGAGTTCGCCGACCGCGAGCCGGAGTTGCTGCAGGGCAACACCCCCGTCGCGATGCGGGTGATGCTCACCAGCGGACAGGACTGGCGGGCCCGCCAGTGGCGCAGTCGCCGGGTCGCCCAGCTGATGGGGCGGACCGACGATCCATGGGAGTCGGCCGCGGTGATCGCCGCGGTGCTGCCGCCGGAAGAGCTCGCCTCCGTAGCCGAGGACCCGCTGGAGCGTGCCCTGCTGCGCCGGCTGCGGCCCGTCCTCGCTTCCATGATCACGGCGACCCCGGCGGCCCGGGAATCCTTCGAACGGGTCCTGACGGCCGAGGAGTTCGACGAGGTCCTGTGGTATCGGGTCAACCTCTCCCGGGCACTGGAGACGGCCCGCCGCGAGGATCCCGGCCGGGTCCGCCCGTCGGCCACCGTCCGAGCCGGCCGGCCGCCGACCCGGGGGCCGGGCCCGGGGAACAGTCCGACCTGGGGGCCGGACCCCAGAAGCCTCTCCGTGCGGGCGTAGCACCGCGGGCCCGGCACGGCCATGACGGCGGGGCCGCCCGGCGTCAGCCCTGCGGCTCCCCGGCATCCCCGCGGTCGGTCACCACGGCCCGCGCGATGGTGGACAGGGTCAGCGTCCGCCCCTCGCCGACGACGAGCCAGCCCTTGTCCAACAGGGATTGCAGCAACGGGCGGGCCTCGTCGCCGAGCTCGTCCGCCACGTCGTCGTCGGAGGGCGGCACGCCGGCCCGGAGGCGGAGGGCGACATGGCGGACGACGGTCTCCTCCGCCGCGGTGAGGGTGAAGTCCATGAGGCGAGCGTAAGGCGGTGCGGCCGCTGCCGCCCACGCGCCCCTCAGTCACCGAGCCGGCGGAACAGCCCCTCCTGCACCACGGAGACCAACAGGCGGCCGGCGCGGTCGTAGATGCGACCGCGGGCCAGGCCCCGGCCGCCGGTGGCGATCGGGGACTCCTGGTCGTAGAGGAACCACTCGTCCGCGCGGAAGGGACGGTGGAACCACATCGCGTGATCGAGGGAGGCCATGTCGAAACCACGGGGGCCCCACAGGGGCTCGATCGGGATGCGGACCGCGTCCAGCAGCGTCATATCGCTGGCGTAGGTCAGCGCGCAGGTGTGCACCAGCGGGTCGTCGCCCAGCGGGCCGACGGCGCGCATCCAGACGGCGCTGCGCGGTTCCGCGCCCTCGATCTCGTCCGGCGTCCAGCGCAGCCGTTCGACATAGCGGATGTCGAACGGCTGGCGGCGGGCCATCCGCTCCAGCGCCTCGGGCAGACCGCCCAGGTGCGTGCGGACCTCTTCCGCGACGTTCGGCAGCTCTTCCGGGTCGGGTACGGCCCGGCGCATCGGCAGTTGGTGTTCGAAGCCGGGTTCCGGCTTGTGGAAGGAGGCGGTCAGATTGAAGATCGTGCGTCCCTGCTGGACGGCGACGACCCGACGGGTGGTGAAGGACCGCCCGTCACGGACCCGCTCGACCTGGTACACGATCGGCACCCCCGGCCGGCCCGGCCGGAGGAAGTACGCGTGCAGCGAGTGGACCGGGCGGTCCCCTTCCGTGGTCCGCCCGGCGGCCACCAGCGCCTGGCCGGCGACCTGCCCGCCGAAGACCCGCTGGAGGCTCTCCTGCGGGCTGCGGCCACGGAAGATGTTCACCTCGATCTGCTCCAGGTCCAGCAGATCGACCAGCTTCTCGGCCGGATTCGTCATGACCGGTGGCCCTCCGTCATCTCCTTCGGCGGCCTCGGTCGAAGCCGTCGGCTCACAACTGCCCCACGTCGGTGACCCGGACCACCGCGCGTCCCTCCTCGTCGGAGGCGGCCAGGTCCACCTCGGCCGAGACGCCCCAGTCGTGATCGCCCTTCGGGTCGGCGAAAGTCTGCCGCACCTTCCACAGTCCGTGCGCGGTGTCCTCGTCGATCCGCAGGAGTTTCGGGCCGCGGGCGTCCGGCCCGGTGCCCAGTTCGTCGTACTCGTCCCAGTAGGCGTCCATCGCCTCGCCCCAGGCGTCGGCGTCCCAGCCGGACTCGGCGTCCATCTCGCCGAGCTCCTCGACCTTGTCCAGCGCCGCCAGCTCCACCCGCCGGAACATCGCGTTGCGGACCAGCACGCGGAACGCCCGCGCGTTGGCGGTGACCGGCCGGACCTGATCCGCCCGCTCGGCCGCCTGCTCCGCCGTCTCCTCCTCCGGGTTGGCCAGCTGCTCCCACTCGTCCAGCAGGCTGGAGTCGACCTGCCGGACCATCTCGCCCAGCCAGGCGACGATGTCCTGGAAGTCCTCCGACTTCAGGTCGTCCGGCACGGTGTGGTCCAGCGCCTTGTACGCACTGGCCAGGTAGCGCAGCACGATGCCCTCGGTGCGCGCCAGCTCGTAGAAGGAGGTGAACTCCGTGAAGGTCATGGCGCGTTCGTACATGTCGCGGATGACCGACTTCGGCGACAGCGGGTGGTCGCCGACCCAGGGGTGGCTCTTGCGGTAGAGGCCGTAGGCGTGCGACAGCAGCTCGTCCAGCGGCTTGGGGTACTCGACGTCCATGAGGCGCTCCATGCGGTCCTCGTACTCGACGCCGTCGGCCTTCATCTGCGCGACCGCCTCGCCCCGTGCCTTGTTCTGCTGGGCGGCCAGGATCTGCCGGGGGTCGTCCAGCGTCGACTCCACGACCGAGACCATGTCCAGCGCGTACGACGGCGACTCGGGGTCGAGCAGGTCGAACGCCGCCAGCGCGAACGTCGACAGCGGCTGGTTGAGTGCGAAGTCCTGCTGGAGGTCCACGGTGAGGCGGACGATCCGGCCCTCCGCGTCCGGTTCCGGGAGCCGCTCGACGATCCCGCCGTCCACGAGGGAGCGGTAGATCGCGATCGCGCGGCGGATGTGCCGCAGCTGGTTCCGGCGCGGCTCGTGGTTGTCCTCCAGCAGCCGGCGCATCGCCTCGAAGGCGTTGCCAGGCCGGGCGATCACCGACAGCAGCATCGCGTGCGTCACCCGGAAACGCGAGGTCAGCGGCTCGGGGTCGGAGCCGATGAGCTTCTCGAAGGTGTTCTGGCCCCAGTTGACGAAGCCCTCCGGCGCCTTCTTGCGGACCACCTTGCGGCGCTTCTTCGGATCGTCGCCCGCCTTCGCCAGCGCCTTCTCGTTCTCCACGACGTGTTCCGGGGCCTGTGCGACCACGAAGCCTGCGGTGTCGAAGCCGGCCCGTCCGGCGCGGCCCGCGATCTGGTGGAACTCCCGCGCCCGCAGCGTCCGCACCCGCGTCCCGTCGTACTTCGTCAGCGCGGTGAACAGCACCGTACGGATGGGGACGTTGACGCCCACGCCGAGCGTGTCGGTGCCGCAGATCACCTTCAGCAGACCCGCCTGCGCCAGCTTCTCCACGAGCCGCCGGTACTTCGGCAGCATGCCCGCGTGGTGCACGCCGATGCCGTGCCGGACGTATCGCGAGAGGTTCCGCCCGAACTTGGTGGTGAAGCGGAAGTTCCCGATCAGCTTGGCGATCTCGTCCTTCTCGGCCCGAGTGCACATGTTGATGCTCATCAGCGCCTGCGCCCGCTCCACGGCGGCGGCCTGCGTGAAGTGCACGATGTAGACCGGCGACTGGCGGGTCTCCAGCAGCTCGGTCAGCGTCTCGGTCAGCGCCGTGCTGCGGTACTCGTACGACAGCGGCACGGGCCGGGTCGCGGAGCGGACCACCGCGGTCGGCTTGCCGGTGCGCCGGGTCAGGTCCTCCTCGAAGCGCGACATGTCGCCGAGCGTCGCCGACATCAGCACGAACTGTGCCTGCGGCAGCTCCAGCAGCGGGATCTGCCAGGCCCAGCCCCGGTCCGGCTCGGCGTAGAAGTGGAACTCGTCCATCACGACCTGGCCGATGTCGGCGTGCTTGCCGTCACGCAGCGCGATCGAGGCGAGCACTTCGGCGGTGCAGCAGATCACCGGAGCGTCGGAGTTGACCGACGCGTCGCCGGTGAGCATCCCGACGTTCTCGGTGCCGAACAGCTTGCACAGGTCGAAGAACTTCTCCGAGACCAGCGCCTTGATGGGCGCGGTGTAGAAGGTGACCTGGTCGTTGGCGAGCGCGGTGAAGTGCGCGCCGGCCGCCACCAGGCTCTTCCCGGAGCCGGTGGGGGTGGACAGGACGACGTTCGCCCCCGAGACCACTTCGATCAGCGCCTCCTCCTGGGCAGGGTAGAGCGAGATGCCCTGCTGTTCGGCCCAGCCCGAAAAGGCTTCGAAGAGGGCGTCGGGGTCGGCGGTGTTCGGGAGATGATCGATGAGGGTCACGCCCCCCATACTGCCTGCCTTCGGCCCGGATCCGGGAACCGGTGCTCCGGATGGAGATCAACTGGAGGCCGACGGCGGCCGGCGAGGGCGGCTCCGCGCCGCCGTCGGCAGGGGTGTGCACACCCCGCGCACGGCCGGGTGCGGATCGTGTTCGCCCCGTCGCCCACCCGTGTTCCGGCCCGCCACCCGCTCCTCGACCGTAGATCATCTGACGCTACGCTGTGTCGCCGACCAGGCGTCAGAAGCGCAGAACAAGGGGTGGGGAACGACCATGATGGGACCGGCGCACTCGCTGTCCGGAGCCGCGGCCTGGCTGGGGGTGGGCGCGGCGGCCTACGGTGCCGGCCATCCGATGCCCTGGCCGGTACTGGTCAGCGGCACACTGATCTGTGCCGGGGCGGCACTGGCGCCGGACCTCGACCACAAGGCCGCGACGATCTCGCGTGCCTTCGGGCCGCTGTCGCGCTGGCTGTGCGACGTGGTCGACACCCTCTCGCACGCCGCCTACAAGGCGACCAAGATGCGCGGCGACTCGCACCGCTCGGGCGGGCACCGGACGCTGACCCACACCTGGCTGTGGGCGGTGCTGATCGGCGCCGGCATGTCGCTGCTCGCCATGGAGGGCGGACGCTGGGCGGTGCTCGGCATCCTCTTCGTCCACATGGTGCTGGCCATCGAGGGGCTGCTGTGGCGGGCGGCGCGGGTCTCCAGCGATGTGCTGGTGTGGCTGCTCGGCGCCGCGGCGGCGTGGATCCTGGCCCAGGAGATGGACCTGCCGGGCAACGGCGCGAGTTGGCTGTTCACCGAGCCGGGGCAGGAGTACCTCTGGCTCGGCCTGCCGATCATGCTGGGCGCGCTGGTGCACGACATCGGCGACGCGCTGACCGTCTCGGGCTGCCCGATCCTGTGGCCCATCCCGATAGGCCGCAAGCGCTGGTACCCGCTGGGCACGCCCAAGCCGATGCGCTTCCGGGCCGGCAGCCGGGTGGAGATCAAGGTGCTGATGCCGGCGTTCATGCTGCTGGGCGGCCTCGGCGCGCTGGGGGCACTGGGCTACATCTGACCCGTGCGACCCGCGCGACGCCGGCGGGTCTGCGGCCCCGCCCGGCCCGTCCGGTCCCGTTCCCCGGTGGCGCCCCACGCAGCCGTGGGGCGCCACCGTGCGTCCGCGGCGGCTCAGCCGTGCCAGGACCGCCACAGCGCCGCGTACGCGCCGTCGGCCGCGACCAGCTCCCGGTGGCTGCCCAGTTCACTGATCCGGCCGTCCTCGACGACCGCGATGACATCGGCGTCGTGGGCGGTGTGCAGCCGGTGGGCGATGGCCACGACCGTGCGCCCGTCCAGGACCTTGCCCAGCGACCGCTCCAGGTGACGGGCGGCGCGCGGGTCCAGGAGCGACGTCGCCTCGTCGAGCACCAAGGTGTGCGGGTCGGCCAGCACCAGGCGGGCCAGCGCGACCTGCTGGGCCCGGGCCGGCGTCAGGGCCGTGCCGCCGGAGCCGACCTCGGTGTCCAGCCCGCCGGGCAGGGCGCGGGCCCAGCCGTCCGCGTCCACCGCGCCCAGGGCCGCCCAGAGTTCGGCGTCGGCCGCGTCCGTGCGGGCCAGCAGCAGGTTGTCGCGCAGCGTTCCGACGAAGACGTGGTGCTCCTGATTGACCAGGGCGACGTGCTCCCGCACGCGTTCGGCGGGCATCGCGGAGAGCTCGGCGCCGCCCAACGACACCGAGCCGGCCCGCGGTCCGTAGATGCCGGCCAGCAGTCGGCCCAGCGTGGACTTCCCGGCACCGGACGGACCGACCAGCGCCACCCGGCTGCCTGGGCGCACGCTCAGCGAGACCTGGCGCAGCACGTCGACGCCGGCGCGGTAGCCGAAGCTGACGTCCTCGGCGCGCATCTCCCGGCCGCCGGGGACCACGGAGGCGTCGGCGGCCTCCGGCTCGATCTCGCGGACGCCGACGAGCCGGGCGATGGACACCTGGGCCACCTGGAGCTCGTCGTACCAGCGCAGGACCAGGTTGACCGGTTCGGTGAGCATCTGCGCCAGCAGCGCGCCGGTGGTCAGCTGCCCCGGGGTGAGCCAGCCGTGCAGCACGAACACCCCGCCGAGCACCACGACCGCGCCGAGGATCACCACATGGGTGACGTTGATGACCGGGAAGAGGACCGAGCGGAGGGAGAGGGTGTAGCGCTCCCACTGGGTCCAGGCACGGATCCGGTGCTCCGACAGCGCGATCCGGCGGGTGTTCAAGCGGTGCGCCTCGATGGTGCGGCCGGCGTCCACGGACTCGGTGAGGACGGCGGAGACCGCGGCGTAGCCGGCGGCCTCGGAGCGGTAGGCGGCGGGCGCGCGCTTGAAGTACCAGCGGCAGCCGACGATCAGCACCGGCAGCGCGATCAGCACGGACAGCGCGAGCGGCGGTGCGGTGACGGTGAGCCCGCCGAGCAGCAGACCGGCCCAGACGACGCCGATGGACAGCTGCGGTACGGCCTCCCGCATCGCCTCGGCGAGCCGGTCGATGTCGGTGGTGATCCTGGACAGCAGGTCGCCGGTGCCGGCCCGCTCCAGGACGCCCGGTGGCAGGGCCACCGACCGGACGAGGAAGTCCTCGCGCAGGTCCGCCAGCATCCGTTCGCCGAGCATGGCCCCGCGCAGCCGCACCATGCGGACGAACGCCGTCTGGACGACCAGGGCGAGCGCGAACAGGCCGATGGTGCGGCCGAGTTGGATCTGTCCGCCGCGGCCCGCGGACAGGTCCTCGACCAGGCCGCCCAGGAGATAGGGACCGACCATCGAGGCGATGACCGCGACGGCGTTGACGGTGACCAGGACCGTGAAGTCCCGGCGGTGGCGGCGGATCAGCTCGGCCACATAGGCGCGCACCGTCGCCGGCGAGCCGACCGGCAGGGTGTCGACGGTCGTGGGCGCGTTGGGATCGTGCTCCGGCGGGGCCAGGCCGATCATGCGGTCTCCTCGATGACGGTGCGGTCGGTGATGTGCGGCGCCGCGGGGGCGGGGTCCGGTTCGCGGGTGACGACGGCGCGGTACTCCGGGTGGGTGTGCAGCAGTTCGCGGTGCGCTGCCTCGCCGGCGACCTTGCCCTCCTGGAGGAAGACGACGTGGTCGGCGCGGTCCAGCAGGAGCGGGCTGGAGGTGAGGAGCACGGTCGTGCGGCCCGCCCGGATCTCCCGCAGACCGTCGGCGACCCGGGCCTCGGTGTGCGCGTCGACGGCGCTGGTCGGTTCGTCCAGCACCAGCACCTCGGGGTCGGCGACCAGCGACCTGGCCAGGGCCAGCCGCTGGCGCTGGCCGCCGGAGAGCGACCTGCCGCGTTCGGTGATGTGGGTGTGCATCGGGTCGCCGGAGTCGTCGGCGGACGCCTGGGCCAACGCGGCCAGCACATCGCCGCATTGGGCCGCGTCGAGCGCCGCCTCGTTGGTGACCCGGCCGGACGCCGGGACGTCGAGGAGTTCCCCGAGCGTCCCGGAGAGCAGTACGGGGTCCTTGTCCTGGACCAGGACGGCGGTCCGGGCGGTGCCGCGGGGGACGTCGTCCAGCGGGGTGCCGCCGAGGACGACGGAGAGCGGACGGTGCGACTCCGCCTCGTCGGCGTCCGGGCCGGTGGCCGCCGGAGCCGCCGGGGCCGCGCCGGGGGACTCCGGGACCGGGGCCGGGTGCGGGGCATGGCCGCCGAGGCGCTCGGCGAGCCGGCCCGCGGCGTCCGGGTCGCCGCATACCACGGCGGTCAGCCGGCCGGCCCGCGCGGTCAGCCCGCTGACCGGGTCGTGGAGGTCGCCGGACGGCGGTTCCGGGTCGGTCAGCCGCCCGCCGGCCGGCCGGCTCAGTGCCAGGACGCGCGCCGTCCGCTCCGCCGACGGCCGGGAGAAGGACCAGGACATCGTCATCTCCTCGAAGTGGCGCAGCGGGTAGAGCAGGAAGGAGACCGCGCCGTAGATGGTGACGAGTTCACCGACCGCGATCCGGCCGTCGAGCGCGAGGCCGACGCCGTGCCAGACGACGGCGATCAGCAGCAGGCCGGGCAGGGCGACCTGCACGGCCGAGATCAGCGACCACATGCGGGCGCTGCGGACGGCGGCCCGACGGACCTCCTGGGAGGCGCTGCGGTAGCGGCCGAGGAAGAGGTCCTCGCCGCCGATCCCGCGCAGGACCCGGAGCCCGGCGACGGTGTCGGAGGCGAGTTCGGTGGCCCGCCCGGCCTTCTCGCGCTGGGCGTCGGCCCGGCGGGTGGCCGGCGGCAGCAGCGGCAGGACGGCCAGCGCCAGGAGGGGCGTGCCGAGGGCCACCACGAGGCCGAGCTGCGGCTGGTAGACGACGAGCGCGAGGCAGACGCCGACCGAGGCCACCAGGGCCGCGCCGAAGCGGGACAGCGTCTCGACGAACCATCCGATGCGCTCCAGGTCGCCGGTGCTGACCGCGACGATCTCGCCGGCCGCAACCCGGCGGGTCATCGCCCCGCCCAGTTCGGAGGTCTTGCGGGCGAGCAGCTGCTGCATCCGGGCCACCGTGACGATCCAGTTGGTCACGGCCGCGCGGTGCAACATGACGTCGCCGATCGCGACCAGCCCGCCGAGCACTGCCAGCAGGCCGCCCGCCAGCACCAGCCGGGCGCCGTGGCCGTCCACCGCGGCCTGCACGGCGAGGCCCACCGGCAGCGGGAACGACGCCATCGAGGCCATGTGGACCAGCCCCCAGAAGAGGGCCTTGGCCTGCCCGCCGCGCTGTTTCCGGCACAGCCACACGAGGAATCTGCCGCCCGTACGGACGTCGGGGACGCCGGGGTCGGGGTGGGGAAGATCGCGAATGCGCATGATGTCCAAGGAGTCGTCGCGGCGAGTGGGGTGGGCCGCGCGTGCTCGGCGGGCCGGCAGCGGCGGCGGTGGTCGTCGGGGGAGTGGTGAGACGCCGTCCGGGCAGGCCGGCGTGACCCTCGCGCCTTGGTGACAGGCCCCGGCGCGAGCGGGGGCACAGGGAAGGTTCGCGTGCCGGGCGGCCCGGTTTCAAACCGTTTTTCCACCGAAAGCCGGTAAGGCCGACGGTTCCTCCGGGCCGTGGACGCCGGCGGGCCCGCGGACGCCGACAGCGGACCCGCGGACCCGGCGGCCGGCGGGTGAACGGTCGTCAGGGCGCGGTGGGAGCATGGGCGTCATGCGGACAGCGGGCGGTGCGGTGCGGATGGCGGCGGTGGCCGCGGCGACGGCGTTCCTGGTGGCGGGCTGCGGAGCCGGTGGCGAGGACGGCCGGGACGGCAAGGGCGGCAAGGGCGCCGAGAGGGACGGCGTCGGGGCGCGGCCGCATCCCGGAGGGTCGGCCGGCGGCGGGTCGGACACCGCGCACTCCGCGGGCGTCCCCGGCGTCGGCGCGGCGCTGCGGGCACGGATCCCGGCCGCCACCCGCCAGGTCGTCGCGGTCTACGGCGCGGGCCCGAACTCCCCGGACGCGACGGTGGTGCTGTACGAGAAAGGCGCCAATGGGTGGGAACGAAAGGGGAGTTGGCCGGCGCACAACGGGCGGCGCGGGTGGACGCTGGACCATCACGAGGACGACCAGCGCAGCCCGGTCGGGGTCTTCTCGCTGACCGACGCCGGTGGGGTGCTCCCCGATCCCGGGACCCGGCTGCCCTACACGCACGCGGCGGCGTTCACCCCGCCGGCGTACTGGTCGAAGAACACCCGTCACGATTTCGACTACGTGGTGGCGATCAACTACAACCGGGTCGTCGGGGCGTCCCCGCTGGATCCCACGCGCCCCCAGGGGCAGTCCAAGGGCGGCGGGGTCTGGCTCCATCTGGACCACGGGACCGGGACCTCGGCCTGCGTGAGCGTGGCGAAGTCCGCGATGGCGGCGCTGCTGCGGGCGCTCGATCCGGCGCGGCACCCGGTCGTGGTGATGGGGGACAGGGCGCACCTGTCCGGCTGAGTCCGCCGCTCCCGCCGCGAGGACGGAAGTCCGCGGGCGCCGCTCCTTGGATCAAGCTCCAAGATTTCACGGGAAGTTCCCTGCCCTCTTTCGGGAGAAACGACAACCGGCCATAGTGACGGACCGCGGAAATATGTTTCCGCATTTCAAAATCCGTCCATGGAGGAGTGCCCGTGCCGCACGCCACCGGAAGCATCGCCCGCCGTGCCGGGCGGTTGTTGCGCACCAGTCTGTTCGCCCAGGTACTGCTCGCCCTGCTGCTCGGTGTCCTGGTCGGACGCCTCTGGCCGCAGGCGGGCTCCTCGCTCCAGCCGCTCGGGGACGGCTTCGTCCGCCTCATCAAGGCGGTCATCTCCCCGCTCGTCTTCTGCGTCGTCGTCGCCGGCATCACCAAGGCGGGCGACCTCAAGTCCTTCGGGCGGATCGGGGTCAAGGCCCTGATCTGGTTCGAGGCGGCGACCAGTATCGCCCTGGTCGTGGGCCTGTTGGCGGCCAACGTCTTCAGCCCCGGCGCCGGGATGCACGTCGATCCGGCCTCCCTCGACAAGGGGGCGGTGGACGCCAGGACAGGTGGCGGGAAACTGCCCTCCGCGAGCCAGTTCGTCCTGGAGGCGCTGCCGGACAGCGCGGTCGGCGCGTTCGCCGAGAACTCGCTGCTCCAAGTCCTGGTACTGGCCTGCCTGGTGGGGGCGGCGCTGCTGCACCTCGGGCAGCGGCGTGTGCCCCAGTTGCTGCCGCTGATCGAGCAGACCCAGGACGTGGTCTTCACCATCGTCGGCTACATCATGAAGCTCGCCCCGCTCGCGGTCTTCGGAGCCACCGCCCACCTCGTCGGCCAGTACGGGCTGGGCGCGATGTCGACGTACGGCAAGCTGATCGCGGTCTGCTACGGCGTCGCGCTGGTCTTCCTCGTCCTGCTGGGGCTCGCCCTCAAGGCCGTCACCGGGCTCAGCCTGTGGAAGTTCGTCCGCTACACCCGCGAGGAACTGCTGCTGGCGCTGGGCACCGGCTCCAGCGAGACCGTGATGCCGAGGATGATGCAGAAGCTGCGGGCCGCCGGCTGCCGGGACGACGCGGTCGGCCTGGTGCTGCCCACCGGGTACTCCTTCAACCTCGACGGCGCCGCCATCTACCTCTCCGTCGGAACGCTCTTCATCGCCCAGGCCATCGGCGTCCACCTCTCGCTCGGCCAGCAGATCACCGTCGTCCTGGTGCTGATGCTGACCAGCAAGGGCATGGCGGGCGTGCCCGGTTCGGCGTTCCTGGCGCTGTCCGCGACCGCCACCGCGCTGGGCGTCATCCCGGCCGCCGCGGTCGCCCTGCTGCTCGGCGTCGACCGGATCATGGACTCCATGCGGGTGGCGACCAACCTGCTCGGCAACTGCGTCGCGGTCTTCGCGGTGTCCCGCTGGGAGGGGGCGCTGGACCGGGTGACGGCCAAGCAGGTGCTGGCCGGCGCGGCCCCGGCCGGCAGGGCGCCGCAGCCGGCCCCCGCCCCCGCCGGCCAGGAGGAGCCGGACGACGCCCCCGTCGCCCCCGGAGAGAGGTGACGGCCGGAGGGGAGCGGCGGTCGGAGGGCAGTGGTCGCGGCATGTGGTGACGCCCGGGACCCGGTGGTGGACGGCCTGTCACCGGGTCCCGGACCTCTGCCGGAGCTCAGGAGGCGCGTGGGAGCCCCACGCGCCCCGTCACTCGGCGGGCTTCTGGGAATCCATCCCCGGCCGCGCCTTCCGCCACAGCCCCCGGGTGAAGTCCGGGATCTCCTGCGGGGCGCCCTGCGCCTTGATCGAGCGGTCGCTCAGTGCCACCGGCGCGGACCAGGTCGCCGCGTCATAGACGTCGAAGTCCGGTACCAGGCCGAGACGCAGGCACTGGGTCAGCCGGAGGACCAGCATGTAGTCCATCCCGCCGTGGCCGCCGGGTGGGTTGGCGTGCTCCTTCCACAGCCAGTGGTCCCACTCCGCGTACCGGCCGAAGTCGCCCCACTCGTCGTTGTTCTGGTCGGGCTCCAGGTAGATCCGCTCGGGGTAGTCCTCGAAGAGGCCCTTCGTGCCGCCGAGGCTGTTGATCCGGCTGTAGGGGTGCGGGGTGGAGACGTCGTGCTCCAGCCGGATCACCCGGCCCTTGGCGGTCTGCACCAGACTGATCGTCCGGTCGCTCTCGATGTAGGACTCCTTCCAGCTGGGGTCGCCGGGCGGCATGTGCTCCTTGCGGTACGCGGCCAGGCCCCGCGCCTGCGAGCCGAAGCTGGCGATCCGCACCGCCCGGTCGCCGCGGTTGACGTCCATGTAGTTGGCGACCGGCCCGAAGCCGTGGTTGGGGTAGAGGTCGCCGCGCAGCCGGGTGTGCCACAGCCGGCGCCAGGGCCCCTCGTAGTACGTCGGATCGAACATCAGGCCCCGCAGGTCGTGGATGTACGCCCCGGCGCCGTGCAGCAGTTCACCGAAGAGGCCGGCGTGCGCCATCCGCAGCACCCGCATCTCGTTTCTGCCGTAACAGCAGTTCTCCAGTTGGAGGCAGTGTCTGCGGGTGCGCTCGGAGAGGTCCACCAGTTCCCACAGCTGGTCCAGGCGCAGCGCCAGTGGGCATTCCGTGCCGACGTGCTTGCCGTTGAGCAGGGCGGTCCTTGCCATCTCGAAGTGCAGGTCCCAGGGCGTCGCCGCGTAGACGAAGTCGATGTCGGTGCGCCGGCAGAGGTTTTCGAAGTCGTTCTCGCCGTTGGTGTAGACGGCGGGCGCGGGCTGTCCGGCCTTGGTGACCTTCGCCGCGGCCTTGACGACCTTGTCCTTCACCGGGTCGCAGAGCGCCACGACCCGGACGTCCGGCATCGCCAGGAACAGGTCGATCATGCTGCCGCCCCGGTTGCCGAGGCCGATGATGCCGACGCGGACCGTGCTGCGCGGCTCGAACGGCACCCCGATCATGGTCCTGCCCTGGGGCCTGGGGGGCGCGGCGGCGGCCTCGGCCGAGCCGGCCGCCCCGGGCGCGGCGGCGGCCGCCGGCCCGCTGCCCAGCCCGGCGAACCCCAGTCCGGCGCCCGCCGCGCCGGCGGTCCACAGGACCGAACGGCGGCTGGGTCCGGCCTCGTTGGGCTCCTGGTTCTGCGGTTGTGCCTCGTGCATCGGTCCTCCAAAGGAGCGGATCGTACGCGGGACAGTCGTGAACCTCGTTGAGGACCCTGTCGGTTGGGTGGCCTGGGGCACAAGAGGGCCCATTGGACTCTTGGTACGCGTATGTGGACTCTTCGCAGCCGTCCGCGGAGGCCGCACGGCGGTGCCCCGCCCGCTGCCTTCAGTACCTTTCGCAAGAGCCTGAAAAGCCTTGCCGAAAGTCTTGACGTGTCCACGCGCGAAAAGGCAGGCTCCGAAGCGGAATCCCCCCATGGCGGCCTGGCGCGTGGCTGCTCTCGTGGGCGCGGTCCCCGTGCCCCATGACGAAGGAGCCGCAACAATGCAGCGACGCAGGAGCCGCCACCGCGCCGTGCCGAAGGAGCCGCGTGGCGGGCACCGCTCCCGGATGCTGGGCAGAACGCTGACCGGCGCACTGGCAGCGGCGGGCCTCGCCGCCCTCGCCCCCTGGCCCTCGCAGGCCACCCCACCCGGCGACCGGACCGTCACCGCCACCCTCTTCGAGTGGAAGTACGCCGACGTCGCCCGCGCCTGCACCGACCAACTCGGCCCGGCCGGCTACGGCTACGTCGAGGTCTCGCCCGCCTCCGAGCACATCCAGGGCGACCAGTGGTGGACCTCGTACCAGCCGGTCAGCTACAAGATCGCCGGCCGGCTGGGCGACCGCGCCGCGTTCGCCTCGATGGTCGGCACCTGCCACGCCGCCGGCGTCAAGGTCATCGCCGACGCCGTCATCAACCACATGGCGGCCGGATCCGGTACCGGCACCGGCGGAACCCAGTACACCAAGTACAACTACCCCGGCTACTACCAGGACTGGGACTTCCACGGCTGCCGCCGGAACATCTCCGACTACACCAACCGCGACGACGTCCAGAACTGCGAACTGGTCGGCCTCGCGGACCTCGACACCGGCAGCGACTACGTCCGCACCACCCTCGCCAAGTACCTCGACGACCTGCGGTCACTGGGCGTGGACGGCTTCCGGATCGATGCCGCCAAGCACATCGCCGCCGCCGACCTCGCCGCCATCAAGGGCAAGATGAAGGACCCGGGGTACTGGGTGCAGGAGGTCGTCTACGGCGCCGGCGAGGCCGTCCAGCCCGACGAGTACACCGGAACCGGCGACATCGACGAGTTCCGCTACGGCACCCACCTCAAGAGCGCCTTCCAGAGCGGCAACCTCGCCCAGCTGAAGTCCGTCGCCGACGGCAAGCTCGGCGGCGACCGGGCCCGCACGTTCGTCGACAACTGGGACACCGAGCGCAACGGTTCGACCCTGACGTACAAGGACGGCGCCGCCTACACCCTCGCCAACGTCTTCATGCTCGCCTCGCCGTACGGCTCGCCGAACGTCTACTCCGGCTACCAGTGGTCCGACAAGGACGCCGGACCGCCCGCCTCCGGAAGCTCCGGCTGGACCGACGAGCACGCCAAGCGGGAGATCACCGGCATGGTGGGCTTCCGCAACGCGGTGGGCTCGGCGGGGCTGACCAACTGGTGGGACAACGGGGGCGACGCGATCGCCTTCGGGCGCGGCTCGGCCGGGTTCGTCGCCCTCAACGCCGGGGACGGCGCGGTGAACCGGACGTTCGCGACGTCGTTGCCGGCCGGGACGTACTGCGACGTCGTCGCTGCGGTGCCGACGTCGTGCGAGGGGCACACCGTCACGGTCGGGCAGGATGGTTCGGCGCAGCTCACCGTGCCCGCGCACGGGGCCGTGGCCCTGCACATCGCTCGCTGACGCCCGCTCGTCCTCAAGCGCCGGACGGGCTGGTGTCCGGCCGCGTCGCCCACTCCAGGGCGAGGAGGGCCGAGCGGTACCCCCGGCCGTCCGTGGCGTGGTCCATGCCGATCTCGCACATGCGGTTGGCCGAGAGGTGCGCGTCGAAGTGGCGGGCGGTGACCTCGGCCGCCTCCTTCGCGGTGGCGGACTCGGTCAACTCCCGGTGCAGCAGGCCGCGGTCGCCGGCGAAGGCGCAGCAGCCCGCGTCGTCCGGGACCATCACCTCGTGGGCGCACGCCTCGGCGACCCGCCGCAACTCCTCCTCGTCGCCCAGGTGCTGCATGGCGCAGGTGGGGTGGAGGACGGCGGAGCCGAGGGTGCGGCGGACCGCCAGGTCGGGGAGGAGGTCCGCGGCCCAGACGACCGAGTCCACGACGGTCAGTTCGGCGTGCAGCGAGCGGTTGAACGGGGTGAGGTGCGGCTCGACCTCGTGGGCCAGGCCCAGGGCGCAGGAGGACGCGTCCACCAGCAGCGGCAGCTGTCCGCCGGCCGTCCAGCCCCAGGCCGCCTCGACGACGCGGTTGGCCATCAGGCGGTTGCCCCGCTCGTAGCCCTTGGAGTGCCAGATGGTGGCGCAGCAGGTGCCGGCGACGTCCGGCGGGATCCACACCGGGCGGCCGGCCCGCCGGGCGAGCGCCACCACCGCCTCGGGGAGGGACGGCCCGCGGTGGTCGGCGGGTCCGCCGAAGATCCGGTTGACGCAGGCCGGGTAGTACACCGCGGTCGCGTCGGTCCGGCGCGTGGCGGGCAGCCGGCGGGCCGCGGCGCCGGGGAGTCGCGGCAGCCACTCCGGCACCAGGTCGGGGCGGACGGCCCGGCGGGCGGCGCCGGTCACCGTCGTCAGCCACCGGTCGTCCAGCCGCTCGGCGGCGGCCACCGCCAGCCGGGCGGCCCGCTCGACCGCAGCGAAGTGCCGGGCGGTCCGCTCGGCGATCCGCTCCTCGCGCGGGGAGTGCCGCCGGTGCCGGAAGTCCCTCATCAGCGCGCCGGTGTCGATGCCGACCGGGCAGGCCAGCTTGCAGGTGGAGTCGCCGGCGCAGGTGTCCACCGCGTCGTAGCCGTAGGCCTCCAGCAGCGCGTCGTCGACCGCGGAGCGGGGCGGCTGGCGGTGCATCTCGCGGCGCAGCACGATCCGCTGGCGGGGGGTGGTGGTCAGGTCCTCGCTGGGGCAGGTCGGTTCGCAGAAGCCGCACTCGATGCACGGGTCGGCGACCGCCTCGACCCGGGGGATCGTCTTCAGACCGCGCAAGTGCGCCCGCGGGTCGCGGTCGAGGAGGATCCGCGGGGCGAGGATGCCCCCGGGGTCCACCGTCTCCTTGATCCGCCACATCAACTCCGTGGCCCGCGGCCCCCATTCCAGCTCCAGGAACGGCGCGATGTTCCGGCCGGTGGCGTGCTCGGCCTTGAGCGAGCCGTCGAACCGCGCGACGGTCAGCCGGCAGAAGTCGTCCATGAAGGCGGCGTAGCGGGCCACATCGTCGGGGTCGGCGGCGTCGAAGGCGAGCAGGAAGTGGAGGTTGCCGTGGGCGGCGTGGCCGGCGACCGCGGCGTCGAAGCCGTGCCGGTCCTGGAGCTCCAGCAGCGCGGTGCAGGCGTCGGCGAGCCGGGCCGGCGGGACCGCGAAGTCCTCGGTGATCAGGGTCGTACCGGACGGGCGGGAGCCGCCGACCGCGGTGACGAACGCCTTGCGGGCCTTCCAGTAGCCGCCGATCACGGCCGCGTCCCGGGTGAAGGCGTTGGCGACCGACGGCACCGGGGCGACCAGCTCCAGCCCGTCCAGCGCCCGCGCCGCCGCCTCCTCGTACGCCCGCTGCGCCGCCTCGTCCGGCGCCCTGAACTCCACCAGCAGCGCGGCGGTCTCCTTGGGCAGCTCCGCCCAGTCGGCGGGCACCCCGGACACCCGCACCGACGCGCGCAGGGTGTTGCCGTCCATCAGCTCCACGGCCCGGGCGCCCGCCTCGGTGAAGCGCGGGACGGCGGCGGCCGCGGCGGCGAGGGTGGGGAAGAAGAGCAGCGCGCTGGAGGTGTGCCGGTCCAGCGGCAGGGTCGTGAAGACCGTCTCGGCGATGAAGCCGAGGGTCCCCTCGGAGCCGACCAGCAGCCCGCGCAGGATGTCCACCGGTGTCCGCCCGTCGAGGAACGCGTCCAGGCGATAGCCGTTGGTGTTCTTGATCGTGTACTTGGCGCGGATCCGGGCGACCAGCTCCGGGTCCGCCTCGATCTCCGCCTTGAGGGCCAGCAGTTCGGTGCAGAGCACCGGTTCGGCGCGCGCCAACCGGGCGTCGGCGTCCGGGCGCGCGGTGTCGACGACGGTGCCGGACGGCAGCACGAAGGTCAGCGAGTCCAGCGTCCGGTAGGAGTTGCGGGTGGTGCCGGCGGTCATCCCGGAAGCGTTGTTGGCGACCACCCCGCCCACGGTGCAGGCGATGGCGCTGGCCGGGTCGGGACCCAGCAGTCGGCCGTACCGGGCGAGCGTGACGTTGGCCCGCAGGACGGTGGTGCCGGGCCGGATCCGGGCCCGGGCGCCGTCGTCCAGCACCTCGACCCCGGTCCAGTGGCGGCGGACGTCGACGAGGATGTCCTCGCCCTGCGCCTGGCCGTTGAGGGACGTCCCGGCGGCCCGGAAGACCACATGGCGGCCGTGGGCGCGGGCGTAGGCGAACACCGCGGCGATGTCCTCGGTGGTCTCGGCGACCACCACGACCTGCGGGAGGAAGCGGTACGGGCTGGCGTCGGAGGCGTAGCGCACCAGGTCGGAGACCGTGTGCCGCACCTTGTCCGGGCCGAGCAGCGCGATCAGGTCGCCGCGCAGCGGCTCGGGGGTGCCGGCCGCCAGCCGCTCGGGCACCCGGTCCGGTGCGGGCCGGGTGGTGCGGGGCCGCAGGGCCTCGGGCGTGGGCTCCAGCAGGGGCACGGTCACCTCCGGTTGACTGCGCGTCAGGTGGCGCGGCAGGCCAGTGCGTCAGGTCAGTGCGGTTCGCCCGGTCCGTCGACGAGGGTGGCGAGCAGACCGCCGAGCACCTCGCGCTGTTCGACGGTCAGCGGAGCCAGGATCTCCTCCGCGGCGGCCCGGCGCGCGCCGCGCAACGCCCGGAGCGCCGACCGGCCGGTGTCGGTCAGCTCGATCCGCACCACCCGGCGGTTGGTCGGATCGGGCACCCGGCGCACCGTGCCGTTCGCCTCCAGCGCGTCCACCAGCGTCGTCACCGCCCGGGGGACCACCTCCAGCCGCTCGGCCAGGTCGGCCATCCGGGGCGGGGTGTCGCGGCAGTGGCCGACGATCCGCAGCACGCGGGACTGCGCGGGGGTGAAGGGGACGTCCAGGTGGGCCATGTGGCGCTTCTGGGCGCGCTGCATCCGGCGGGTCAGCCGCACCAGCTGCTCGGCCACGTTGGCCTCGTTGACGCTGATCGACGGCTCGGGGGAGGGCATGGCCCCAGGATACAGGACAAGATTCATTGTGAGTATAGGTAACAATGAGCTAGGCTCGGCAAAGTTTCGTCCTCCCGGCCTCCCGCTTCCCCCTCCCGCTCTCGTTAGGAGCCCATGCGTCCCGAAGAACCGAACTGGACCCCGCCCCCCAAGGACCCGGACGCCCCGGTCCAGCTGCGGCGGATCCTCGCGCTGTTCCGCCCCTACCGCGGCCGGCTGACCCTGGTCGGCCTGCTCGTCGCCGCCTCCTCCCTGGTCTCGGTGGCCTCCCCGTTCCTCCTCCGCGAGATCCTCGACGTCGCCATACCCGGCCGGCGCACCGGCCTGCTGACGCTGCTCGCCCTCGGCATGATCGCCACCGCGGTCACCACCAGCGTCTTCGGCGTCCTGCAGACCCTGATCTCCACCACCGTCGGCCAGCGCGTCATGCACGACCTGCGCACCGCCGTCTACGCCAAGCTCCAGCGGATGCCGCTGGCCTTCTTCACCCGCACCCGCACCGGCGAGGTCCAGTCCCGGATCGCCAACGACATCGGCGGGATGCAGGCCACCGTCACCTCCACCGCGACGTCCCTGGTCTCCAACCTGACCTCGGTCACCGCCACCGTCGTCGCCATGATCGCCCTCGACTGGCGGCTGACCGTCGTCTCGCTGCTGCTGCTCCCGCTCTTCGTCTGGATCAGCCGCCGTGTCGGCAACGAACGCAAGAAGATCACCACCAAGCGGCAGAAGCAGATGGCGACCATGTCCGCGATGGTCACCGAGTCCCTCTCGGTCAGCGGCGTGCTGCTCGGCCGCACCATGGGCCGCGCCGACTCGCTCACCAAGAGCTTCGCCGGCGAGTCCGAGCGCCTGGTCGATCTGGAGGTGCGCGCCAACATGGCCGGCCGCTGGCGGATGGCCACCATCGGCATCGTCATGGCCGCCATGCCCGCGCTCATCTACTGGGCGGCCGGCCTGGTCCTGCAACTCGGTGGCCCGGCCTTCTCCCTCGGCACCCTGGTCGCCTTCGTCACCCTCCAGCAGGGCCTGCTGCGCCCCACCGTCTCCCTGCTGGCCACCGGCGTCCAGATGCAGACCTCGCTCGCGCTCTTCCAGCGCATCTTCGAGTACCTCGACCTGCCGGTCGCCATCTCCGAACCCGCCGAACCCGTCCACCTCCCCGCCCCGCGCGGCGAGATCCGCTTCGAGAACGTCTCCTTCGGCTACGACCCGGACGCCGCCCCCACCCTCGACGGCATCGACCTGACCGTCCCGGCCGGCACCAGCCTCGCCGTCGTCGGCCCGACCGGCAGCGGCAAGACGACCCTGAGCTACCTCGTCCCGCGCCTCTACGACGTCACCGGCGGCCGGGTCACCCTCGACGGCACCGACGTCCGCGACCTCGGCTTCGGCACCCTCGCCCGCGCGGTCGGCGTGGTCTCCCAGGAGACCTACCTCTTCCACGCCTCGGTCGCCGAGAACCTCCGCTTCGCCAAGCCCGACGCCACCGACGAGGAGATCGAGCGCGCCGCCCGGATCGCCCAGATCCACGACCACATCGCGGCCCTCCCCGACGGCTACGACACCGTCGTCGGCGAGCGCGGCTACCGCTTCTCCGGCGGCGAGAAGCAGCGCCTGGCCATCGCGCGGACCATCCTGCGCGACCCGCCGGTGCTCGTCCTCGACGAGGCCACCAGCGCCCTGGACACCCGCACCGAACACGCCGTCCAGCGGGCCGTCGACGCGCTGTCCGCGGGCCGCACCACCCTCACCATCGCGCACCGCCTCTCCACGGTCCGGGACGCCGACCAGATCGTCGTCCTGGACGGTGGCCGGATCGCCGAACGCGGCACCCACGACGAACTGCTGGCCGCCGACGGCCGCTACGCCGCCCTGGTCCGCCGCGACACCGACCGGGAGGCCGCGGACGACGACGCGGCCGACCCCGCGGGCGACGGCCGCGCCCCAGGGATCCTGGTGTGACCGCTCCCCGGGGCGTCCCTCGGCGCGGCCGGGGCGACCCGGGGGAGAGCGACGGCGAGAAGCCGGGCGGTGGTCAGAGCGTGGCCGGATCGAGCGCCCGCGCCATCACCCGGTACCCCTCGTCGCCCGGGTGCTTGAAGTCCCCGCAGTCGTAGGCGGGCAGCAGCGCGTCCGGGTCGGCCGGATCCGCCATCACCGCCGCGAAGTCGACCACCGCGTCGAACGCGCCGCCCGTCCGGATCCACTCGTTGACCGCCCGACGCTTCGCCTCCGCCATCGGGGTGTGGTACTCCGACCCCTTGAACGGCAGGATCGTCGCCCCGACGACCCGCACCCCCACCGCATGCGCCCGCTCGATCAACTCCCGGTAGCCCGCGATGAGTTGCTCCGGCGCGTTGTCCGGGGCGGGCTTGTACGTCGGCAGGTCGACCTCGCTGAACCCGATGTCGTTCAGGCCGACCAGCACGACCACCGAGCGCACGCCCGGCTGCGCCAGCACATCGCGGTCGAACCGCGCCCCGGCCCGCTCACCGAACCACTCCGAGTCGTTCAGCAGCAGATTGCCGCCGATGCCCAGGTTGAGGACCCGCAGCGGACGGCCCTCGGCGGCCAGCCGCTCGGCCAGTGCGTCCGAGTAGCGCCGGTCGGCGTCGACGGTCGACCCGAAGCCGTCGGTGATCGAGTCGCCGAACAGCACCACGGTGTCCCGCCGCGCCGGATCGCCGTCCGCCAGCTCCACCGCGGCCAGGTAGTACCACGACACCGTGGTCTCCCCGAAGACCGCCGGATCCACCTCGCCCAACTGCGCGCCCGCGGCCCGGTACGCGGTGGCCCACGCCTGCGCGTGGAACGTCGCCGGCCCGCTCGGCCCGGCGAAGTACAGCGACACGGTGAGCGATTCCAGCGCCGCCACGGTCACCTCCGCCGGGTCGCTGTGGACCTCCGCGCCCGCCGGGATCCGCACCGACTCCGACCCGCCGAACGTCAGCCGCCGCACCGAACCGGCCGCCACCGCCGCCCCGTCGCCGGACCGGGCGATGCTCGCGCCGGACACCTCCAGCGGCGCGGTGCCGTACCGGTTGGAGAGCTTGATCCGGGCCCGGGTCCCCGCGCCGGTGACCCGCACGGTCTGCCGCAGGGTCTGGTCCGCGAAGCCCTCCTCGGCCCAGTTCTTGTGGAACCCCACGCTCGGCCGCTGCACCGCGGTGGCCCAACCGGCCTGCCAGTTCGTGGAGTTGTCGTTGTTGCTCATGGGTTGTCGTCTGCCTCTCGGTCCTCTGCTCGATCGCGACGACCAGGAGTCTTCCGCCCGGCGCGCGGGGCGCCCAGACACCTGTGGGTGGTACGCATCGGGTGCGTACCACCCACAGGGTCACCCTCCGCGCGGCCCGGCGGCGGGAGGCCGGCCCCGGCTCACCCCTCGCCGTCCGCCGCCATCAGCACCACCTCCAGCGTCCGCGGTCCGTGCACCCCCTCCACCCGGTCGAGCTCGATGTCGCTGGTGGCCGACGGCCCGGAGATCCACGTCAACGGGCGCTCCGGAGCCAGCCGCGGCAGCGCCTCGGGGACCGACCCGACGACCTGATCCGGGACCCGCACCACACAGATGTGGTGGTCCGGGACGAGGGTGATCCGGCGCCGCCCCTGATCCGGTCCGGCGTCCAGCACCAGCGTGCCGGTCTCCGCGACGGCCAGCGCGCACCCCGTCACCACGCTGTCCACCGCGGCCAGGTCCCGCGCGGTGTCCGTGGCCCGATCGGGGCGCGCGGCGACCTCCGCCGCGGACAGCCACCGCGGGTCCAGCCCGGCCGGCACCACCACCGTCCGCGCCCCGCGCGCCGCCAGCAGCCGGGCGATCAGCGCCGGCAGCCCGGCGGGCGCGCAGCGGTGCACCACAGCCCGGTAGTCCGCGAGGTTCTCCGCCAGCAGCTCCACGGTCTCCTCGGCCGTCCGGGAGCCGTGCACCCGGCGGTAGTCCCGGGGGACCGGCGGATCGTGCGGCCCCTCGCCGCGCGGTACGTCGGCCAACGCCCGGCGCACCCGCGCCAACACCACGTCCCTGCCGCTCACTTGACGCCTCCCGTCTCGCTGCCCCCGGCATCGCCCCGGGTGCGCCGCCACCAGTCGCGGAACGACTCGGCCGGCACCGTCGGCAGCGCGCGGGTGTCGGACCAGGCGCGGCCCGGACCCGGCAGCCGCCGTGGATGCAGCCGCCGGGTCCGGGCGGCCAGCCGCATCCCGCCGCGCAGCACGCCCGGGTGGTCGAACGTCCAGGCCGCGGCGCGCATCGCGGCCCGCTCCGCGGCATGCCCCTTGGCCGGTTTGAGGACGACCCGGGCCCCGCGCCGGGTCACCGGGCCGCCCTCGACCACCCGTTCCCGCAGATGCACCAGCACCTCCGGGATGTCGATCGCCACCGGGCACACCTCGTAGCACGCACCGCACAGCGACGACGCGTACGGCAACGACTCCTCCAACGGGCCGGCCATGCCGCGCAGTTGCGGGGTGAGGATGGCGCCGATGGGGCCCGGGTAGGGGGATCCGTAGGCGTGCCCGCCGGCCCGTTCGTAGACGGGGCAGACGTTCAGACACGCCGAGCAGCGGATACAGCGCAGCGCCTGCCGGCCCACCGTGTCGGCCAGGGTGTCGGTCCGCCCGTTGTCGAGCAGCACGAGATGGAAGGCCCGCGGCCCGTCGCCGTCCGTGGTCCCGGTCCAGGTGGTGGTGTACGGGTTCATCCGCTCGGCGGTGGACGAGCGGGGCAGCAACTGCAGGAAGACCTCCAGGTCCTGCCAGGTCGGCACGGTCTTCTCGATGCCGACGACGGAGATCAGGGTCTCCGGCAGGGTCAGGCACATCCGGCCGTTGCCCTCGGACTCCACGACCACCAGGGTGCCGGTCTCGGCGACCATGAAGTTGGCGCCGGAGATCCCCACCTTGGCGGTGAGGAACTTCTCCCGCAGATGCAGCCGGGCGGCCTCCGCCAGCTCGGCGGGGGAGTCGGAGAGCCCCTCCGGCGCCGGACGCCCCCACTTCCCCATCTCCCGACGGAAGATGTCGCGGATCTCGCCGCGGTTGCGGTGGATCGCCGGCACCAGGATGTGCGACGGGAGGTCGTCGCCGAGCTGCACGATCAGCTCCGCCAGGTCCGTCTCGTACGCCCGGATGCCCGCCTCGGCCAGCGCCTCGTTGAGGCCGATCTCCTGTGTGGCCATCGACTTGACCTTGACGACCTCGCGCTCGCCGGTCTCCCGGACCAGCCGGGTGACGATCCGGTTGGCCTCGTCGGCGTCCGCCGCCCAGTGCACATGGCCGCCCGCGGCGGCCACCGACTCCTCCAACTGCTCCAGGTAGTGGTCGAGATGGCGCAGCGTCCGGTCCTTCACCGCGGCGCCGGCGGCCCGCAGCTGCGCCCAGTCGTCCAGCTCGGCCACCGCCCGGGCCCGCTTGTCGCGGATGGTGTGGGTGGCATGGGCGAGGTTGGCCCGCAGCCGGGGGTCGCGGGTGGAGACGGCCGCGGCCCGGGGGAACGCCGGCATCCCGAGGAAGCTGCGGCTCATCGCGCGTCCCCTTCCGCCCCGGCGGCCCGGCCGGCCGCGCCGCCGGCCGCGGTGTCCGCCTCCGTGCTGGCCAGGATCTCCGCGAGGTGCACCGGCCGGACCGGCGACCCCTGCCGGGCGAGCATGCCCCCGATGTGCAGCAGACAGGAGTTGTCCACCGTGCAGACCGCCTCCGCGCCGGTCCCGGTCACCGCCCGGACCTTGTCGGCGCCCATCGCGGTCGACACCGCCGGGTTCTTCACCGCGAACGTCCCGCCGAACCCGCAGCACTCCTCCGCGCCCGGCAACTCCTTCAGCGTCAACCCCCGGACCCGCTCCAGCAGTCGCCGCGGCCGGTCACCGAGCCCCAGCACCCGCAGCCCGTGGCAGGTGGGGTGGTAGGTGACGGTGTGCGGGTAGTACGCGCCGACGTCGGTCACCTTCAACACGTCCACCAGGAACTCCGTCAGCTCGTACGTCTTGGGCACGGCCCGCGCCGCGGCCTCGGTCAGCTCCCGGCCGCGCCCCTCCGCCGCGGCCCTGGCAGCGATCCGCGGATAGTTGTCCCGCACCATCGCCGCACAGGAGCCGGACGGGGTCACCACGTAGTCGTAGTCCCTGAACGCCCGGTCGAAGCGGCGCACCAGCGGCTCGGTGGCGTGCCGGTAGCCGGTGTTGAACTGCGGCTGGCCGCAGCAGCTCTGCTCGGCCGGGAAGTCGACGTCGACGCCCAACCGCTCCAACAGGGTCACCACCGCCCGCCCGGTCCCTGGTCGGAGCGTGTCGTTGATGCAGGTGACGAACAGTGCTACCCGCACGGTGCCTCCTCCTCGCGCTCGCCTCCCGGCGGTCCGCCGGCCGCGGCGGCGGACCATCGGGCTTCGCCCGGACGTTGCCGCAACATTGCCACCGCCTTTCCGCGGTCTTGCGGCGGCGGCCCGACCGCCCTTTTCCCTGGCGCCGACCCGCCTCACCGGTACATGATCACCTGTCGGGTCATCCTGCCCCAGCGGCAGGCCGAGGAGAAGGACGGGAGCTCAAGGACCATGTCGAGCGCACAGCCCATAGCCCAGGACCGGGCACCCGGCGGCGACCGTCCGCCGTCGCGGCTGCGGCAACTGGCCGCCGCCTCCATCGGCAACGCCGTCGAGTGGTACGACTGGTACGCCTACTCCTTCCTGGCCGTCTACTTCGCCGACCAGATCTTCCCCAAGGGCGCCGGCAACTCCCTGGTGCCGCTGCTCTCCACCTTCGCGGTGTTCGCGGTCGGCTTCTTCATGCGACCGATCGGCGGGCTGCTGATGGGCGCGGTCGCCGACCGGCGCGGCCGGCGCGCCGCGCTGACTCTGACCATCCTCCTGATGGGCGGCGGCAGCCTGCTGGTCGCGCTCACCCCCACCTACGCGGCCACCGGCGTCCTCGCCCCGATCGTGCTGGTCGTCGCCCGGCTGGTGCAGGGCCTGTCGGTGGGCGGCGAGTTCGCGGCGTCCACCACGTTCCTGGTGGAGTCCGCCGGGCCGGGCCGGCGCGGCCTGTTCGCCAGCTTCCAGTACGTCTCCACCACCGCCGGTCAGTTGCTCGCCGCCGGCACCGGGGCGCTGCTCGCCGCGCTGCTCACCGAGGACCAGATGGGCCGGTGGGGCTGGCGGATTGCGTTCCTCCTCGGCGCCCTGCTGAGTCTGCTCGGGCTGTGGATCCGGCGCGGCGCCCGGGAGACCCTGACCCAGGGCCCCGACGCCGCGGGGGCCGGGGCCGGGCGGTCGGCCGGCCGTCCCGGCCTCTTCGAGGGCCTGCGCCGCTACCCCCGCCAGTCGCTCCTGATCTGCGGCATCACCGCCGGCGGCACCATCGCGTACTACACCTGGACCACCTACCTCCCCACCTACGCACAGGTCAACGCCGGCTTCGACAAGGGCGACGCGCTCACCGTCGGCACCCTGTCGCTGGCCTTCTTCGCGCTGCTCCAGCCGCTCGGCGGTCTGCTCTCGGACCGCATCGGCCGCAAGCCGATGCTGCTCGTCTTCGCGCTGGGCTTCGCCGTGTCGGCGGTGCCGCTGCTCCACCTGGTCACCGACGCGTTCGTCTCCCTGCTGCTGGTGCAGTGCGCCGGCATGGTGCTGCTCACCGGCTACACCTCGATCGCCGCCGCGGTGAACGCCGAACTCTTCCCAGCCCGGGTGCGCGCCGCCGGCATCGGCTTCCCGTACTCCTTGACCGTCGCGCTCTTCGGCGGCACCGCCCCGTACGTCGGCACGTGGTTCAAGCAGGCCGGCCACCCGGACCTCTTCCCCTGGTACGTCGCGGTGACCTGCCTGGTGTCCTTCTTCGTCTACCTGGCGCTGCCGGAGACCGCGCACCGGCCGCTGGAGAAGTAGCCGGCCGCCGGCCAAGCGGCCGGCTCACCACGGCAGTTGACCCGCCGACAGACGGAAGGCGCCGCTCCCCGCCCGGGACGAGGGGGAGCGGCGCCTTGGGTGTGAGGAAGCATGTTGACTGACAAGAGGGGAGCGCGGGTGCGGTTTCCGTGGCCCCGGCTCTCGGGGTGGCGCGTCGGGGTGGACGGTCACCCGCGCCTCGGCGGTGGGAAACTGACCGTGCGCGCCTGCCCGGGGCGCGGTGCGGGCGGTCGGACCACGGATGCGGGGAGGCGCAGATGGTTGGCAGACAACGGGAGCGGGGGAACGCCGCGGGCCGGCCCCAGCGGCGGCCGGTCGTCGCGCTGTACGAGCGGATGGTCGAGGCCATCCGCGCCGGCACCTATCCGCCGGGCTCGACCCTGCCCACCGAGCCCCGGCTCGCCGCCGAACTGGGCGTGAGCCGTCCGGCGCTGCGCGAGGCGCTGATCCTGCTCCAGGAGGACGGCGTGATCACCGTGCGGCGCGGGGTGGGCCGCACGGTCAGCCACCATCTGCCGCCGCGCGGCTTCGAGTTCCTCAAGCCGGTGGAGTCGCTGCTCGGGGCGGGCCGGCAGGTCGTGACCGTGCCGTTGGCCCGCAGCCGCGAGGAGCCCACCGACTTCTCCACCCAGCACCTGGTCCTGCCGGCCCACGGTGAGGTGCGCTTCTGGGAGAGCGTGATCGAGGTCGGCGGACTCCCGGCCTGCCTGACCCAGGAGTGGGCCTCGGACGAGACGTTGGCGGAGCTGCTGCCGGACGCCGTCGCGGCGTTCGAGGGGCCCGGCGGCGAGGCGTCGTCGATGCTCGGCCTGCTGCTGGACGCCGGGCGCGGGCTGCCGCTGACCGGCAGCAGCACCATCGTGGCCACCACCCTCGGCCGGCAGCGCGGCGCGCAGTTGGGCCGCCCCGCCGACACCCCCGGCGTGCTGGTCACCCAGGTCGTACGGCTGGAGCGCACGCCGCTGCTGGCGGCCAAGCACATGCTGCCGCCGGGCGCCCCCGCGCTCCCGGTGTGGCAGGCGCGCTGACCGGCCCGGACACCGCCGGGCGCGACCGCCCGCCGGGACCCGGTCGCCCGGTGGCGGCGCGACGTGTCATACTCCCGCCCCATGACCTTGTCTGACAAGCTTCCGCCGCAGTCCGCCCACGCCCTCGACCGGGAGCGCATCCGCCGCGCCCCCAAGGTGCTCCTCCACGACCACCTCGACGGCGGTCTGCGTCCGGAGACGATCATCGAGCTGGCCGCGGCCATCGGCTACCGGAACCTGCCCACCACCGACCCCGCCGCCCTGGCCGGGTGGTTCCGCGACGCCGCCGACTCCGGCTCCCTGGAGCGCTACCTGGAGACCTTCGCGCACACCTGCGCCGTGATGCAGACCCGCGCGGCGCTGTTCCGGATCGCCGCCGAGTGCGCCGAGGACCTGGCCGCCGACGGCGTGGTCTACGCCGAGGTCCGCTACGCCCCCGAGCAGCACCTGGCCGGCGGCCTCACCCTCGACGAGGTCGTCGACGCGGTCAACGAGGGCTTCCGGGACGGCGAGCGCCGCGCCGCCGCGGCCGGCCACCGGATCCGCATCGGCACGCTGCTGTGCGCCATGCGGCACGCCGACCGCTCCCCGGAGATCGCCCGGCTCGCCGTCGCCCACCGCGACCGCGGCGTGGTCGGCTTCGACATCGCCGGCGGCGAGATCGGCAACCCGGCCAGCCGGCACGCCGAAGCCTTCGACTACCTGCGCGCCGAGGGTGCCCGGGTCACCATCCACGCCGGCGAGGCGGTCGGCATGGACTCCATCCACGAGGCGGTGCTGCGCTGCGGCGCCCACCGCATCGGCCACGGCGTCCGCATCACCGACGACATCACCATCGGCGCGGACGGCCAGGTCACCCTCGGCCGGCTCGCCTCTTACGTCCGCGACATGCGGATCGCCCTGGAGGTCTGCCCGACCTCCAACCTCCAGACCGGCGCCGCCGCCAGCTACCCCGAGCACCCCGTCGACCTGCTCCGCCGGCTCGGCTTCCGGGTCTGCCTCAACACCGACAACCGCCTGGTCAGCGGCACCACCATGACGCAGGAGTTCCAGCACCTGCGGGACACCTTCGGCTACGGCGCCGCCGAACTGGAGGAGTTCACGGTCAACGCCGCCAAGGCCGCCTTCCTGCCCTTCGACGAGCGGACCGCCCTGATCAACGAGGTGGTCCGGCCCGGCTACGCGCGGCTGCGGGCCCGGGAACTCAGCCGCGTCCCGGTGGACGGGACGGCCGCCGCCCCGGCCGCGTAGCCGGGCGCCCGCCCCACGAGGTCGTCGGCCGGGCGGGGACCGGGTACGGCCGCGCCCCGGATCCCGGCCCCGGGCCGTGCTCCGTCCGGCGCCGATGGTCCGTCCGCCGTCCCGGCCAGCAGCCGCCGGATCTCGTGGACCGCGGACCGGCCCGCCCGATTGGCGCCGATGGTGCTGGCGGACGGCCCGTAGCCGACGAGGTGCACCCGGGGGTCGCGCACCGCCCGGGTCCCGGCCATCCGGATGCCGCCGCCCGCCTCGCGCAGCCGCAGCGGCGCGAGATGGTCGATGGCGGCCCGGAAGCCGGTCGCGTACAGCAGCACATCGGCCTCGACGGTCCGCCCGTCGTCCCAGGCCACCCCGTCCGGGGTCACCCGGGCGAAGAGCGGAAGCCGGTCCAGGACGCCGCTCTCCCGGGCCCGCCGGACCGCCTCGGTCATCGGCAGCCCGGTCACGCTCACCACGCTGCGCGGCGGCAGCCCCTGCCGGACCCGCTCCGCCACCAGCGCGACCGCGGCCCGCCCCTCGTCCGCGCCGAACGGTCCGGTGCGGAACACCGGCGGCCGGCGGGTCACCCAGGTCGTCGCCGCGGCCACCGGCGCGATCTCGATCAGCTGCTGGACGGCCGAGGTGCCGCCCCCGACGACCACCACCCGGGCGCCGCGGAACTCCTCGGGTCCGCGGTACTGCGCACTGTGCAGCTGCCGCCCCCGGAAGCCCTCCTGGCCCGGGAACCGCGGCCAGAACGGCCGGTCCCACGTCCCGGTCGCGTTGATCACCGCCCGCGCCGCGTATTGCCCCTGCGAGGTCTCCACCAGTAGTCGGCCGTCGTCGGCGTCCCGCACCGCGGTGACGCTCACCGGCCGGTGCACCCGCAGTCCGAACCGCTGCTCGTAGGCCGCGAAGTACCCGCCGATCACCTCGGCCGACGGCCGCGCCGGATCGGCGTCGGTCAGCGCCATGCCGGGCAGCGCGTGCATCCCGTGCACCTTGTCGTAGGTCAGCGTGGGCCAGCGGAACTGCCAGGCGCCGCCGGGGCGCGGGGAGTGGTCGAGGACCACGAAGTCCGCGTCCGGCCGGTAGCCGGTCCGCCCCAGATGGAAGGCGGCGGCCAGGCCCGCCTGCCCGGCGCCGATCACCACGACCTCGACCTCACGCACCCCGGTGTAGTTCATGTTTCTACTAACCCGTGGTGGGGTCGGGATCTTCCCGCCCGGCCCCACCACGGGTGCCGCGTCCGGCTCAGCGCCCGCCGGCCACCAGCAGCGGTGCGCCACCCGGAGCCGAGGCCGGCCGCCCGTTCGCCGCCGGGACGCCGGCCAGCGGCGACGGACCGGCGGGCAGCAGCCCCCGTGCGGCGAGCTCCGGCCGGACCCCCTCGCCGAACCAGTACGCCTCCTCCAGATGCGGATACCCCGACAGCACGAAGTGCTCGATGCCCAGCGCGTGGTACTCCTCGATCCGGTCGGCCACCTCGGCATGGCTGCCGACCAGCGCGGTGCCCGCGCCGCCCCGCACCAGGCCGACCCCCGCCCACAGATTGGGCGAGATCTCCAACGCGTCGCGCGAACCGCCGTGCAGCGCCAACATCCGCTGCTGGCCCACCGACTCGCTCCTGCCCAGGGCCTGCTGGGCGGCGGCCACGGTGTCCGGGTCGAGGTCGTCCAGCAGCCGGTTCGCGGTCGCCCACGCCTCCTTCGAGGAGTCCCGCGAGAGGGTGTGCAGCCGGATCCCGAACCGCACCGTCCGCCCCTCCCGCTCCGCCAGACCCCGGATCCAGTCGATCTTCTGCCGCACCTGCTCCGGCGGCTCGCCCCAGGTCAGATAGACATCGACGTTCCGTGCCGCCACCGGCCCGGCCGCCGCCGAGGACCCACCGAAGAAGATCTCCGGCAGCGGGTCCGGCGGCAGCGCGGTCAGCCCGCCCTCGACCTGGTAGTGCTCCCCCTGGAAGTCGAACGGCCGGCCGCCCCACACCCCCCGCACGATCCGCAGGAACTCGTCGGTGCGCGCATACCGCTGATCATGGTCCAGATGGTCGCCGAACCGCTTCTGCTCGGTCGAGTCCCCGCCCGTCACCACGTTCAGCAGCAGCCGCCCCCGCGAGACCCGCTGGAACGTGGCCGCCATCTGCGCGGCCAGCACCGGCGAGATCACCCCCGGCCGGAACGCCACCAGGAACTTCAGCCGCTCGGTGACCTGCGACAACGCCATCGTCGTCAGCCAGGCGTCCTCGCACCACGTACCGGTCGGGGTGAGCACCGCCTCGAACCCCAACTGCTCGGCGGCCTTGGCGATCTGCGTCAGATACCCGACGTCCGGTGCGCGCACCCCGCTCACCGGGGTGATCCGGTCCCGCCGGATGCCCCCGTCGGTGTAGGCGTGCCGGTCCACGAGGGTCCGGCCGTCACCGCCGGTCGGCAGGAACCAATGCAGGTGTACGGACATGTCACTGGGCCTTTCCGTAGGTGCGCGGCGCCGTGCCCGAAGGCGGCAGACCGCCGTTGAAGCGGGGATCGACCAACTCCCCGAAGTCGAAGGACCGCGGGATCAGCTTCAGCGCGGCGAAGGCGTCCACGATGCGCTGCTCGGAGCCGATGGCGGCCCGGTCCACGGCAACCGGCACCGCCGTCCCCCGGGTGCGCCGGACCGCGTCCCGCGCCACCCCCTCCGGCAGCCCGGTCGCCTTCGCCCAGGTCTTCGCCCAGGCCGCCGGATGCCGGAACACCCAGTCCTGGGCCCGCCGCAGCCGCGTCGTGTAGTCCTTCAGCGCCGCCGACTTCGCCCGGTCGTCCAGCGCGGCGGGCGCGGCGACCTGGAAACTCAGCCCGTTCACCAGCCCCTGACCGGTCGTCAGGATCCGGGCGCCAGCCTGGTCGAGCGCCTGCGAGGTGTACGGGTCCCACACCGCCCAGGCGTCGACCTTCCCACGGGTGAACGCGGCCAGCGCGTCCGCCGGCTGGAGGTAGTCGAGCGTGACGTCCTTCGGCGACAGGCCCGATGCCCGCAACGACGCGATCAGCTGGTAGTGCGCCGAACTGCCCTGTGCCACCGCGATCGACTTGCCCTTGAGCTCCGCCGGGGACCGCAGCGGCGAGTCCTTCTTCACCAGGATCGCCTCGCCGTCCGACCGGCTGTGGGACCCCGCGATCACCTTGATCTTCGACCGCGCGGCACCCGCGAACACCGGCGGGGTGTTGCCGACCGCCCCGACGTCCACCGCCCCGGCGTTGACCGCCTCCAGCAGCGGCGGCCCCGAGGTGAACGTCGACCACTTGATCGTGTACGGCAGGTCGTCCAGCTCGCCGGCCGCCCGCAGCATCGCCTCCGAACCCCCCTTCTGGTCCCCGACGTTCAGCGTCGGCGACCCCTTGCCGTCGGTGCGACCGCCGAGCCCGCCCCCGGTCCCGTCCGCCCGCGAGGCACCGCCGCAGGACGTCAGGACCAGGACGAGGGGCAGCGCGGCCAGGGCGAGGGACGGCCGGCGGCGGCTCGCCGCCCGGCCGATGATCGATGCACGTCTCATGAGGGGTCCGTCGCTTCCGTCACTTCCGTCACTGCCGTTCTGCCGTTCCCCACCGGGAGAGGGCGGCGCTGGCCGGGATGGTGGAGCTGCCAGGGATGTGGAGCTGTCCGGGACGGCACCGGGATCGGGTGGCCCGTCAGGGGGCAGCTGCCGGATGCCGGACGTCATGCGTCGGCACCCCGTCCGTCAGGTGTCCCCTGCGCGTCCGCGCCGCCGTCCGCGTCGCCGTCCGTGTCGCTGTCCGCTTCGCCGCCCGTGCCGCCGTCTGCTTCGGCGACGCCCAGACGGCCGAGCAGTCGGGCGCGCAGCGCCGTCCACCGCGGATCCCCGGCGTCCCGCGGCCGGGGCAGCTCCACCGCCGTCTCGTGTGCGATCCGGCCGTCCGCCATCACCAGCACGCGATCGGCCAGCAGCAGCGCCTCCTCGACGTCATGGGTGACCAGCAGCACCGCGCACCCCCGCTCCCGCCACACCTCGGCCACCAGCCGCTGCGCGGTGATCCGGGTCAGTGCGTCCAGCGCGCCGAACGGCTCGTCGAGCAGCAGCAGATCCGGATCGCGCACCAGCGCCCGCGCCAGCGACGCCCGCTGCGCCTCGCCCCCGGAGAGCGTCTTGGGCCAGGCATCCGCCCGGTGATCGAGCCCGACCTCCGCCAACGCCCGTGCCGCCTTGGCCCGTTCGGGGCGCCCTGGCAGTCCCAACAGGACGTTCCGCCACACCCGTTTCCACGGCATCAGCCGTGGTGCCTGGAACGCCACCGCCCTGCGCCGTGGCACCAGCACCTCGCCCTCGATCTCCCGATCGAGCCCCGCCAGCACCCGCAGCAACGTCGACTTCCCGCACCCGCTGCGCCCGAGCAGCGCCACGAACTCGCCCACCCGGATGTCGAGTCGGACCCCGTCGAGGACCCGCCGCCGGTCGAATTCCCGCACCAGCCCGTCGACCCGCACCGCGACCCCGCCGCCCTCCTGCGCGTCCGCCGCGCCGGCGACCGTAGCCGCCGCGACCGACTCCGACGGCCGAGACGACTCGGGAGGCCGGGTCGAGATGCCGGAGGTCACTGCCCCGTGAACGTCGGTCGCCACTGCAACAACAGCCTTTCGAGCGTACGGACAAGGAAATCGGCGAGCAGCCCGAGAACGGCGTAGACCACCAGACACACCACGATCACGTCGGTGCGGAAGAACTCCCGGGCCTGATTCATCAGGAAGCCCAGCCCGTCGTCGGCATTGACCTGTTCCCCGAAGACCAGCGCCAGCCAGGCCGTCGCCAGTGCGTACCGCAGCCCCGTCATGGCGCCGGGCAGCGCCCCGGGCAGCACCACGTGCCGGATCAGCCCCCACCGGCCCAGCCCGAGCGACGTGCCGGCCTCCACCAACTGCGCGTCCACGCCCCGGACCCCGGCGTACACGTTGAGATACAGGTGGAACGCCACCCCGACCGCGATCAGCGCGATCTTCGGCGCCTCGCCGATCCCCAACCAGATGATGAAGAGCGGGATGACCCCCACCCAGGGAATGGACCGCAACATCTGCACGGTCGCGTCGACCAGGTCCTCACCCAGCCGCGAGAGCCCCGACACCAGCGCCAGCGCGATCCCGACGGCCGCGCCGGTCACCAACCCCACCGCGACCCGCTGCAGCGACACCGCCATCGCGGACGGCAGCGTCCCGTCCGCGACCAGGCCGCCGGCCGTACGGGCGATGTCCACCGGAGACGCCAGCAGGTCCGCCGGCAACACTCCACCGCCGCTCAACACCTGCCACACCACGACCAGTCCGACCGGCCCCACGGCCCGCCGCACCCACCGCGGCACTGCCCACCGCCGTCCCGACACCGGAACCACCCGGGACAGCACAACGGCCCCGCCCGGCCCCACCGGCACCCCGGCCGGAACCCGCCCGGCCGCGGCAGCCTGCTCACCGCTCATCGACAACCCCAGACACAGAAGAACGCGAACGCACGCACCGGACCAGGCCGCGCCGCGGCACACCACGGTCAACGCCGCGGCACCGCACGCCACACCACGACCGGCACCGAAGCACCCGACCGAAAACTCAGCAGATCCAACAGATCCAACAGATCCAACAGATTCAGCGAGCAGATCCGCGGATCACGAACGGAAAGAACGTCAACAACCGCGGCCGCGGCGACAACACGCGGCGGAGGCCACCCGCAGCAGGTCGATGTGACCGCGCGTGGTGAGCAGGGCTGACGTAGACATGCCGACGAACGTAGCGCCGCCCCCAGGACCGGTCAAACCCCCGTCTCGGCCCCCGGACCTTTGTTGCCGCGACATTGACCGACCATTGCGCCCACCCCCTCACCCCCTCCCCGCGCCGTATGCCGGTCTCCTGCGCTTTCTTCGTCTTCTTTGTCTTCTTTGAGAACATCACCGCATGGCTGCAACCTTCACGACACGAGAGATTGACGTACGCACCGGCTCCACGGAGACGGTCCACGACCTGACCCGCGAGTGCGTCGACTTCCTACGGGACACGGCACGGGGCCGCGACGGACTGCTGAACGTCTTCACGCCGCACGCCACGATGGGCGTCGCGCTCCTGGAGACCGGCGCCGGCAGCGACGACGATCTGCTCGCCGCCCTCCACGACCTCCTGCCCGCCGACGACCGCTGGCGCCACCGCCACGGCACCCCGGGCCACGGCCGCGACCACGTCCTCCCCGCCCTCGTCCCCCCACACGCCACCCTCCCGGTCCTCGCCGGCGAACTCGCCCTGGGCACCTGGCAGTCGGTGTGCCTGGTCGACACCAACATCTCCAATGTCAACCGTAAGGTTCGACTGAGCTTCCTGGGCTGATCAAGATCGTCCTGGGTGTGGCCGCGAAATCTCCGTACCCTGCGTGCCCTGAACGGAGAAGCCTTGCGCGGTACGGACCTGGACATGATCGAACGACCCTACGACGGATGTGGAAAATGCCTGCTGGGCGTGCGACGGCTGTCGCGTGTGAAGGCGGCCACGTCGTCACCGGAGCGGCAGCGGGAGGACGTCCTCACTGCCGCCGCGTCCGTCGGAGGGCACATCATCGGCTGGGCCGATGACTGGGAGGTGTCGGGCGCCACGGACCCGATGACGCGGCCCAAGCTCGGCCCGTGGCTGCGTGACGAGAGGGGCCCGTACGACGGCTTGGTCGCCGCAGCCGTGGACCGCCTCGGTCGCAATGTCGTCGACTGCCTGAACACCGGCTACAAGATGCGCGACGAGGGAAAGCTGCTCGTCACCTACGGACACGAGGGCCCGTGGGACCTCGACGACCAGGCGGACGAGAACCGCTTCACCATGGAGGCATGGGGCGCGCAGATGGAACTGCGCGCCATCCAGCGCCGCAATCGCAGCGCCACCATCAAGACCCGGGCAGCCGGACGCCCCAAAGGCAAGCCCTCCTACGGATTCCAATTCGTCCGGCGCGTGATGGGCGGCAAGATCGACCACGTCGAACTGCACCCGCACGCCTCGACGGTGATCCGGCTCGTCGCCCGCCGGATCCTGGCCGACCCCGAGCACAACACTCCCAGCAGCGAGGCGGCTCGGCTGAACCGCGCAGGCGAGTTGGCCCCCGCCGACCACCTGGCCGTGATGTACGGCAAGCCCGCCCGCGGCCGGCCATGGCACCCGACGAGCCTGAAGAACATCCTTCTCTCAGAGGCGGCGCTGGGCTACCTGATGCACAACGGCAAGCCCGTCATCGACCAGGACGGACATCCCGTACGCCTCTGCGAGGGCCTGTGGGACTGGACGACACACGAGGCGCTGAAGAGGGCTCTCACGCCTCGGCCGACGCCGTGGAAGGGCCGCCGATCGAACCGCAGCTACCTGCTGACGGAGGTGGCACTATGCGGGCAGTGCCACCACAGGCTGTTCACGCAGACCTCCGCCGATGCACCGCCTCGATACGTGTGCACCGTCCGGAACAAGGGATGGCTGAGCGCGCAGTACTGTCGCCCGGCGCCCCTGATACGTGCCCATCTCCTGGAGGAGTACGTGTCGGTTCCTGCAGAACTTCGGCGATGGCGCGATATTCGAGACCGTCTACGACCCCGGCAATGGGGTGCCGCAACGCATCGCAGAAGTGCAGGCCACGAGGGAGCGGCTACGGCTCGACCGCGAGGCCGGCCTGTACGACGCGGCTGATGATTCTCAGTGGTTTCGAGAGCGATACGCCGCCCTGGGACGTGAACTGGCCGCGTTGGAGGCCGAGCAGGTGCGTCCGCCGGGGATGATCCAGCGACCGACGGGAGAGACAGTCGCCGATCGCTGGGACAAGGCACTCGATGTCCAGGCGCGTAAGGAGATCCTCCTGGACTTCGGGCTGCGGGTCACGCTCTTCCCAGCCGGTGCACCCGTCCGTTACGTGGTGGGTGTGATGCACGGGCCGGAGCGAAATCCTTCCGGCACCCCGTAGCCAGGGAGCACTACACGAATACTCCGGCTCGGCAAAAACCCTGGATTCCTTCGATCGTGAGGCGCCTGAGTCAGGTTCGCACAGAGAGGTGACGCAGTGACTGAAGGAATCCGGCCCGGGCAGACTGCCGGCAGCTTTCGGGCTGAAGAAGAACGGTGTGACGGGCGCACCGTGGACCTGCCGTCATGGCTGGTGACTACAGCAAACGAGCAAGTCTCGGCAACCGTTGCCGGGCTCTACGGTGGACGGCCTCGAAGCCGTGATCGCCAGCAGGGCTCCTTTGAACTAACGCTGGACAGCGGTGCGGTGGCGGTGAGCGTTGATGGCTCGGGAGGCGTGGTCAACCGTCTTGTACTGGACGCGGGGGAGGAACGCGGACCGACTCATATCTGCGATGGGCTCAACTTCCTCGAGCCGATGGACAACGCAGGCGATCCTTGCGGTTGTCCCGATTCGCTCTTCGACCGAAAAGCCGCCGCTCGGTCCGGTCGCGGACCCAAACCAGATGCCCGTCTCACCTTCAGGCTCATGGCGGCACCGGACTTGGGGTTGTTCAACCTGACTTCTTCATCGTGGGCGTTTTCTGAATCATTGAGTGCCGCCGTCGCGGGTATGGAGTGTGGAGTCACGGGTACGCCGATGGAGATATGTCTGCGACGGAAGGTCTTCACAACGAGGTCAGGGATGACTGCCTGCTTTGTGCGTCCGGTCCTTTCGGCCGTTCAGCAAGAGTTCGCCACTCCAAACCAACTCCGACTTGCTGCCTGACTCCGGAGCTGATCTCGGTGCGCTACCGAACCTGGAAGCCTTCTTGATCACTGAGGGCAGGTCGAAGACTCTTGGCGAGGTGCAGGTCTGTACCCGGCGTACAGGCCGGTCTCGTCCGCCCCACCTGGGACTTCACCCCGGAAAGGGCCTCTGACCTGCGTCGGAGGCCCTTTCCGGTCTTTCGGGGCCTTGCCTGTTTAGGTAGCGGAAAGTCCCCGGAAAGTCCCCCTGACAGACCGGAAAGTCCCCGAAAAGTCCCCGGGATGGGCTGCCTGGCGAGCCCTCTGAGCAGGCGATTCGACGTATGGCGCCACGGGGGAAGGCACTGATGGCCTATGGGCTGCCGCCTCCCTTGGGCTGTGGATGCATGCCGGCCGGCGGGCTATGCCGGCTCTCGACCCAGAGGTCAGTGAATGGCCCAGCTCTTCGTTCGGTCTCCGCACTTCAAGGTGTCCAGCCGGAAGGCGAGCTGGGCAGCCGCGTCAAGGTCACCCAGGTCGGCACGACGGATGAACGAGCCGAGCGTGTGAAGGTCCCGTAGTTCAGTGAGTACCGGGATTCCCGGCCAGTCGGCGAGGTCGTAGCCATATGCGTCGGAGAAGGCGCGGAGTTGGGCTGGGGTGCGTCCGAAGCGGACGCCCTGGAAGGTGTTGGCGAGGTCAGCCTCCCGGGGACCGATCGCTGCTTCGTCCCAGTCGCCGAGTCTGGCAGCGGTGCCGTCCCAGAGGGTGTTGCCCGGGTAGGCGTCACCGTGGAGCAAACCATGGCCGAGGGGAAAGTCGAGTTGGGCGTAGGCGTCCAGGAGTTCGTCGGAGCGGTCGAGTATCCACGCGCGGTCGCTGGGTGCGAGGGCGGCGCTGGACTCGACGGAAGGGCGTAGAGCCAGGTGGGGGCGGTAGGCGGGTAGCTCGATGGGAGGCTCGGGGAGCTGGTGCAGCCGGCGGAGCAGGTGGCCGAGGTGTTCCGGGCCTGGCGGCGGGCCTCCGGGCTGTGGGTAGTGCTGCCACAGAGTGATCACGTACCTGTGAACGTCCACGGGCTGCGGTACGTCGAGTGGCTCGGTGATCTCAAGTCCCTGGTCGGCGAGCCACCGGGTGAGGGCGATGGCTCGTTGAGCCGCGGCGCGGTGTTCGTCCCGGCTGACCCGGACGACGGCGTCGGCATGGGGCAGGAGGTAGACGGAGGTGGCGTGGGTGCGCAGCGGCGAGATGCCGCGTCCGGAGAGTCCCCAGACTTCGCAGGCTTGTTGAGCAGCGTCCTGGGGCGTGAGGGATGTCGTGGTCATCGCTCCGACCGTAGCGCGGCTGTGCCGTCGATGACCTGGTAGCCGTGAATGAGGTCCGCCAGCTGTCCAATCGTCCGGTTGCCTTTGAGGTCGGTTCGGCGCATGAGACTGCCCAGACGGTCCATGGCGCTGCCCAGCTGGCGGATGCGCATCCGCGGGGGCAGGTCCAGGACATGCTGGAGGGCGGTCGTCGCCCCGTCGGGGTCTCCCTGGAGGACCCCGGCGGTGATCAGATCGATATGGGCCAGGGCCTCATCCCCGTACGAGCGCTCCTCCCTCGGGCCGCTGCGGTAGGCGGCGATGGCGGCGGTGGCATGCCGGTGGGCCGCCTCGTACTTCCCAAGCAGCGTGTAGGTGCCGCCGAGGTAGTAATCCTGCTTCGCAGGGGGAAAGGTCAGCAGACCGCCGAACTGCTCGACCTCGTCATGAGCCGGCGTCTCCTCCCTTGCCCGCCGCATTCGGTCGATCGCGGCCAGGGACAGCTCGCAATCGCCGATCCGGGCCGCGGCTCGGGCCTCGATCGCGGCGATACGGATACGGGCCTCGCCGGCCGGCGCAAGCCGGGCCGCGTGCTCCGTCAGCCTCAGCGCCATCCGGTTCTGCGGCGACCATTCGGCGATCAGCGCGGCCGTGCCCGCGGCCCATGCCCGTAGCCCGGTGTGATCCGCCTGCTCGGCGCACAGTCGAGCAGTACGGATCTGCGCCATCGCGGATGCCTGTTCACCGAGATTCTGCGAGGCATGCGAGAGCAGCAGGCACGCTGTCCCCGCGAGCATCAACAGCTCGCGACTCTGCTGGGGACGTTGCCTGCCTTGCAAGCGGCCGAAGAGCTCATCCCGCACCTCGACCAGCTCGGTGAACAGGGGGAGCAGCGGCGCGTGGACGTAGTCGGTGGCGATGCGGGCGAGGGTGAATCCGAACTGCTCCAGCTCGTCTGTACTGACGTTGCTGGAGGAGATGAATTCGGCGAACGCGCTGGAGGATTGCGCCGCTCCGGTGGCGAGCGAGCGCAAATGGTCGGATTCCTCACGATCGGGCTCCGGCACCTCGCGCCTGGGCGTACCACCGTGACCGAGCGGACGGAGTTCGGCCGGCACTTCCAGCGCGTCCAGAAACGCCTGGGTCTTGTCGAGGCGCGTGAGGCGGCGGGCTCCGGATTCGAGCTGGGAGAGGTAGCCCTGACTGAGTCCGGTGAGGCGAGCGAGGTCGTCTTGACGTAAACGGGCGTGCTGTCGTAGGAGGCGGCTCACCTGCCCGAAGTCCATTTCCCGTAGGGCTTCTTGGACGACGGGATCCGACCAGACGTAGGGAGGGACAGCGGGCGGATCGGGCTCAGCCGTCGGGACTGGGGTGCTTCGTGCACAGGCCCCGCACAGTTCCCGATCGTCCGGGTTATAGCGGCTGAGGCGGCACCCGCAGTTCAGGCAACGACGCTCACCGCTCATTACCCCTCCCGGCGTCGGCCGACCGATACGGACGCATGGCGCTCATGCTGGCATTGCAGTTGCCATATTGCAGCCCAACTTCCTTATTACCCCGGCGATATGCGATCTCTTCCGCTCCCTGGCAGCGTGCCACCCAAGCCGTTGCCGAGACTCATCGACTCGGCACGGCAGGGACCTTGGGAGGTATGTCCATGGCGGCGAACCACCAGATGGCGTTCCACAATTCCTGCAGGGAATCGGCGGCTCTCCGCCGTCGGCACGGCGGCCGGCGTCGAGCCTGTGGCAGCGGACCACGGCGGATGGCGTGAGGGCAGGTATGGACATCGCCGCCCTGGCCATGGAAGCCATCATCGAACGAGCCGAACTGCAATCCAGCGTCTCACTGTCCTCCGACGACCTCGCACCGCGTCGGGCCCGGGCATTCGCCCGGACCACGCTCACCGAGTGGGGCCTGGACGCGCTCGCCGATCGCGTACTGCTCATCGTCAGCGAACTCGTCACGAACGCACGCCGCCACGGCAGGACCAAGGACGAGGGCCTGTTGGAGGAGATCACCATGACGATCTCCTACCGGAATGACGTCGTAGGAATCGAGCTGGAGGACAACTCCTGCCAGCTCCCCGCCCCGCGTACGGGACCGATCAGCGGGCTCAATGGCCGGGGCCTGCACATCGTGGCAGCCGAGGCAGATGCCTGGACCTCACATCTCAAGCCGGATGGCACAGGCAAACGGGTCCTTGCCTTCCTGCACTGCCCGTCAATGCTGCCGGCCGTCTGACCGCGGCCAGCACCTCTCCCTCGTCACTTCACGCATCCGATCAGACCCTGGAGCTGTTCGTCATGCCCGCACATTCACCGCCTGCGCTGCTGTCCCTCCTGACAGGGAGGGAAACCGAGATTCTGGGCCTGGTCGCCGATGGCCTGGCAAACAGTGAGATCGCGGCCCGCACCGGCTTGGCCGAGGACACCGTCAAGGGCTACCTCCGCAGTATCCGGACCAAGCTGGGTACGAGCCGCCGGGCCGCCCTCGCCGACCTGGCGTGCCGAGCAGGCCATGAAGCCCGGCCAGCTGGCGCGGAGGCCGTACGGCCGGCGCTCTCCGAGGAGGAGACGACCACGCTCAGGCTGCTCGCCCGGGGCGCGGGTGCGAAAGAAGTCGCGAAGGCGCAGCTGATGTCACACCAGGGTGCCAAGAAGCACATCCGGCGGCTGCTGGACAAGATCGGTGCCGCTGACGCCGTGCACGGAGTAAGCCTCGCCTGGAGCTGGGACATCCTCAACGCCGGCGCAGGGGTGGGATCCCGATGACGGCGTCTTCCCAGGGCAGGCGTGCGCTCGTTCTCGATCTCGACGGTGTCCTGCTCGATACGCGACCGATCATGCGGCAGGCATGGCAAGCGGTACGCGAACACCACTGCATCGACGTACCGTTCGAGGCATACGAGCAGCACCTCGGTCGTCCCTTCGACGACATCATGGAACGGCTCGGCCTCGCCGATGCGGACCTTGTTCACGAGACGTACGCGGAGGCGTCGCAGCAGAGCTGCGAGCTGGCCCAGCCGTTCGACGGTGTGGAGGAAGTGCTCCACGCATTCGCTGCTGCCGACTGGTTGCTCGGGGTCGTCACGTCCAAACCCTTTGACCGCGCCGCTCCACTGCTGGCCCGGCTCGGGTGCCCTTTTGCCGCGGTACGGACCCCCAGCGGTGAGGTGCGGGGCAAACCTGCACCGGACCCGCTGATGCTCGCCCTCGTTGATCTCGCCACTGATCCCGCGTCCGCGGTGTTCGTGGGCGATATGGCCGTCGACCGCGAGTGCGCACGGCGGGCCGGTGTCCCGTACGTGCATGCCGTCTGGGGCTATGGCGAGCCCGGCAGCCCGGCACCCGAGATCGCGGATGACCCGCGGGACCTCCTCCGGTTGCTGGGCACGGGCTGCGAGTCGGGTCCCTTTGTCGCGGGGAGCCTGCTGTGAGCACCGTGAAGAGGAGTGCCCTCGGCCTCGCCCGGACGTTCGTGGGGGAGCAGATCGTCTGGGCGCTCGTCGGGGAAGCGCCCCTGCGACACATCACGGCCGCCCACATCACCACGTTGGATCTTGAGGCTCTGCCGGTCGACCGAACAGAGGTGGACCGGTACGTCACCAAGGTCATGTCCGCGCTGGAGGCGTACAGCTCGCGGCTCGCCGAGACGCAGGGTGGGGCCTCGTGGTTGTACGTGCAGCACGTCCCCATACGGCGTCTGATCACGCAGCTGGTGCGGAAGCTCCTGGCCCTGAGTGCCTGGCCCGAGTTCGCTGCGACCCCTGGGCCTTTGACCCTTGCTCCCTACGAGGGGCTTCTCGGGTTGCGGGAATGCAGCTCACGCGAGTACCGCGCCTACACCGTCACCTGGTCGGGCGTTGCGTACGCCCTCGGTGCGCAGGCGCCGCACAATCCGGCGCGCTCCGCCCGGCTGCGAAAGCTCACCGCTCCACATCTCGACAGCCGCCGCGTAGACGCGTCGACGTCTTCGGCCATGGCTACGGCCGAGGTAGTGGCACTGTCCTGGTCATCACGACACGCGCAAACCCTGCTGCCGGTACTGGAGCAACTTGCAGGCGAAGGCCGATCCAGCGTGTTGGTCGACCTCGCCACGGACCCGGTGGAACGCTGCCCAGCCCCCGCAAACGGGTCCGTCACGTTGCGGCCAGCACCCTCTGCGGCGCTCACGGCTTCTGGAACGGTCCCCGGACTGCGGCCAGATGCCGAAGAACCCACCGGAGTCGATAGCACGGTCCAAGTCGGCGTTCACACCGTTCGGTTGGACCGGCTGGAGCGCCTCGCCGCCGCACTTCTCGAAGAGAGCGGTGGATGTACGCAGCCGTCCTGGCAAGCCGTAGCGCGAGTGGAGGAGTGGCTCGACGAGCTGCTCGACGCGGTACGCCCGCATACTGTGCTGCTGAGCAACGACATCAGTCCGCTGGGGGCCCTCGCCGCCCATGTCGCCGAGCGGCACGGTGTGACCACCGTGAACGTCCAGCACGGCGCGTGGACACCTGAGTCGGTCGCCTGGCCCGCCCTCCACAGTCGCCACATCGTGGTGATGGGTGACCGCGACGTCGCCGCGGCGCAGGCGTGGGCTCGGCACCCCGGGGCCGAGATCCACGTCCTGGGGCAGCCGCGCTTCGATGCTCTCGCCGACCTTGGGAGAGAAGCGCAACGCCGCTACCTCCAGAAGTTGCTCGGAGCTTGCAACGGACACGGCCCGGAGCGGATCGCGGTGTGGGCATGTCAGCCGTTCAGCCCGGAGCGCTTGCAGGCCCAGGCGGACATCATCCTCGACGGCCTGATGAATGCCCGGGGATGCTGGGGCCTGGTTATCGCCCCGCACCCAGTCCAAGAGGGGCATGTCTTCGACCGCTTGCTGCGGGAGGGCGGAGAGCCGCCGGTGGCCGTGGCCGACCCGCGCGTCGGAGCGCGCGGTTGCCTGGCGGGTGCGGATGCCGTGGTCAGCGTGTCTTCCACATGCGGCATCGAAGCCGTCCTCCTCGATGTACCCGTCGTCGAACTGGAACGTCCCGGCGACCGCACGCTCGGTCTCGCAGAACATGCCGCCGCGCATCGCTGCCGTACGGCTTCCGACGTTACGGACGCGCTCGACCTCGTGAGCCGGGGGAGCACCCAAGTACCGCGAGAAGCGCGCGATGCGGTGTGCCGCTGGCGAGGCCGCAGCGCTGCTGACGTCGCCCAGCTCATCATGCGCCAGGCCGAGGCCGGCAACTCGCACACCGACCCAACAGACCACCAACCCGAGGGCGCCGACTCCAGCCCGCCCCGGGGCGAGGGAGCCACCGTCCGATGACGAACCTGACCGCCGACAGCGTCGCCGAACTCTTCACCGGGGCCGTCACGTTGGCCAAGAGCGGGGAGAAGATCAGCCCCCGCGGGATGGCCACGCGCGAGGTCCTCGACGTCACCATGCGCCTGACCCAGCCCAGGGCCCGGCTCCTGTACGCGCCGCCCGCCCGCATCGTGAACCCCGCCTTCGCGGTGGCCGAGACCGTCTGGCACCTTTCCGGCACCGATGCTCCGTGGATCTTCGACTACAACGCGCGGCTGCGACAGTACGCGGACGATGGCGTCCTCCGTGGCGCCTATGGGCCCAGGATGCGGAGCTGGGGAGGCACGGTCGACCAGCTCCACCGCGCCGTGGAGATCCTCAAGGATGACCCCGATTCCCGGCGGGCGATCATCCAGCTCTACGACCCGGCCCGCGACACCGCCGGCCATAAAGACGTCCCTTGCACACTCGGCTTCCGCTTCAACCTGCGCGGCGGACGACTGCACATGTCGACCACGATGCGCGGCCAGGACGTGTGGATCGGCATGCCGTACGACCTGTTCTTCTTCACCACGCTCCACGAGCTGGTGGCCGGATGGTTGGACGCCGACCTGGGCGAATACCACCACCACGTCGGCTCCCTCCACATCTACGAGCGCGACATCGAGCACGCCGATGCGTTGACCGGCGTGACGGCGAGCCCGTTGATGCCTGAACTGACCACGCCGTGGGACGGGTTCGAGCAGCTTCTCGACCGGACCCAGGCCGGCGAGGAGACCGGCCACCCAGGTTGGGATGCCATGGCACAGACCATGCGCAGCTACCGGCTGTGGAAGGGCGGTCAGCGGGAGCAGGCGACGCGTATCGCCGGTGCCACGCGTGGGCCCCTCGGGGGAGCGTTGACCGCCTGGTACTCGGAGCTGACGAACCGCGCCGGCAGTTCGCTGACCACCGCAACGGCGGTGAGGAGGTGATGGCTGCCGTGAGCCGCAAGCCGTCCGTGGTGCTGGGCATCTGCTCCTTCACCCACGACTCCGCTGCCGCACTCCTCATCGACGGCGAACTGGTGGGATTCGTCGAAGAGGAGCGCTTGTCCCAGCACAAACACACCCGTGACTACCCCCGTCAGGCCATCGCGTGGCTGATGGACGACGCAGGTATCACGCCCGCCGACATCGACGCCGTCGCGTACAACTTCCAGCCCATGCGCTACCTCGCCGAGACTCCTGCCGCCCTGCGCATGGCGCTGTCGGGTACGACGCGACGGCGGGCCCTTCCGAGGGCCGCGGGTTTCTCCAAGGTCGCCGTACGCACCCGGCGTCGCCTGAAACTCCTCGCTCAGCACTTCCCCGGTGCTCGTGTCATCCCCGTACTGCACCATCGAGCCCATCAACTTGCCGCGTTCACGGCATCGGGCTGGGAGGAGGCGGCCGTCCTCGTCGTCGACAGCCTCGGCGAGCGACAGACCACGACCATCGCCCACGCTCACCACAGCACCCGCCCGCGGGTTCGCATGCTGGAAGAGCTCATGGACCCGGCGTCGCTGGGCTATGTGTACGGAGCGGTCACTGAGCACCTCGGCTGGCGCCGTGGCGACGAAGAAGGCACCGTGATGGCCCTCGCCGCGCTCGGCAACCCCGGTCGATTCCGTCACACCTTCTCCCGCGCGGTCCACACCACTGCCACCGGCTTCACCGTGGACCCGGCGTACTTCCCTCCCCGCGTGCTCACCTCCGGTTACCCGCGCACCTCCCCTCGGCTCACCGTCGAGACCTGCCCGCCCCGGCACCCGGACGAGCCGGTCCAGGAGATCCACCAGGATCTGGCCGCCGCCCTCCAGGAGCGCACCGAGCAGATCATGCTCCACCTCGCGAGACGAGCCCGTGTGCTGAGCGGTTCGCGGCGGCTGTGCGTGGGCGGCGGAGTCGCCACCAACTGCGTCAGCATCGGACGGATCATCGAGGCCGGCATCTTCGACGAGGTCTTCGTTCCGCCGGCTCCCGGTGACGCCGGTACCGCGATCGGAGCCGCAGTCGCCGTGCACACCGACAGCGGCAGCCCACGGCCGTTGTCCGGGATCGCCCGTGCCTGCTACCTCGGCCCGGCCTTCCCGGAGCCGGTGCTGGACCTCACGCCGTGGCCCAACCTGCAACAGAAGCTCCTCGGTGCCGAGGCCGCGGAGTTCCTTGCGGATCAGCTGGCCCAGGGAATGATCGTCGGGCTGTTCCAGGGCCGTGTCGAGGCCGGCCCACGTGCTCTGGGAAACCGGTCCATCCTCGCCTCTCCCCTCGAAGCCGGGGTGGTCGAGCGGCTCAACGCCACGGTGAAGTTCCGCGAGCCCTTCCGCCCGTTCGCGCCCATGGTCACTGCCGCCCGCGCCGGGGAGTTCTTCACCCTCGGCCAGGCCGCGCCGTACATGTCCATGGCCTCCCAGGTGACGGATACCGCCCGCGAGCAGATTCCCGCGATCGTCCATGCCAACGGCACCGCCCGACTCCAGACCGTCACGCCCGCACAGAACCCCTTCGTGCACGCGGTCCTGGAGGCGTTCGCCCGCCGCACCGGAGTACCCGTCCTGATCAACACCTCGCTCAACGTCAAGGGCAAGCCCATCTGCGGCACGCCGGAGATGGCTCTGGACTGCCTGGCGAACTCAGGGCTGGATGCCCTGCTCATCGAAGGGCGGTGGATCTCCAAGTGAAGATCGGTTACAGCTTCTGGGGCTTCCTGGGAAACGGGATCACCAACACCCCTGACGGCGGCCGGAGCCACCGCCGCCCGCTGATCGACGCGCTTCTCGGGCGCGGCCACGAGATCGTCTTTCTGCAGACCAACCGTGATCGGATCGAAGCCGGTGACGCTCTCGGCGACCACTACGCCTTCGACGGCGGCATTCCGGACATCGACCTGCTGTTCCTCGAATGGCGCTGGCCCATCGAAGGGCGCAACACCAGCCCCTGCGGCACCGTGGGACATACCTGTGACCTCCACCGCCAGGCGGAGCTGCTCAAGCACTACACCGTTCGTCGCCGCACCCCCACCGTGATCTGGGACAAGGACCGGCAACTGCGGGAAGACAGCATCTGGCGCAGAACCCCGAACGTCATGGTGTGCGAAGCCGCCCTCGCGCCCACCCCCGGCGCCCACCGCGTGCTCTTCCCCATCGATGACGCGCTTCTGGACGGCGCCGACCCGGTCGCCCTGGCCGGCGAGGACCGTAGGACGCCGCTCGGCTACGCCGGCAACCAGTACGACCGCGATGACGCATTCGACCGCTTCTTCGCGCCGGCCGCCGCCCGCTTCGAGCACTGGGTCGGCGGCAAATGGACCCGCACCGAGTGCTGGCCGCACGTCAGCTTCCTCGGACGGATCCCCTTCACCGATGTCTCCCGCCTCTACAACGGCACCCTGGCCACCGTCCTCCTCCTGCCGGAGCGATACGCAGTGGCAGGCCAGATGACACAGCGGATCTTCGAAGCCGTACTCGCCGGCTGCCTACCGCTCGCGCCGGCCGGCATCAAGCACGTCGAACGGTTCGTCCCCGAAGATCTTGTCGTCACGACGGGCACCCACGTGATCCGGCGCATCGCGGCCTTCCAGCAGATCGCGGGTAGCCAACAGCACGCCGAACTGATCTCGGATTGCCTCGGCCGGCTGGAGCTCTTCCGGCTCAGCCGCCAGGCCGACGCCCTGGAATCCGTGCTGGACACGGCGACTAACGCGGGTGTCGCCCAACGGCAGGCGGTCGCCCGATGAGTGTCCTTGCCCGGGCCATGACGCCTGGATCACGTGGATATGTCCCGATGGGCTTGCCGTCCGGGCGTCCGAGTACCTCTACCCTGGAGCACCATGAAGAAGGTCGCCATCGTCGGCTGCGGAGGCAGCGGCAAGTCCCATCTGGCCCGCCAGCTGGCCACGCTGCTCGATGCACCGGTGACGCACCTGGATGCCGCGTTCTACGACGACGAGTGGAACGCCCTGCCCATGGAGAAATTCGCCGAGGTACAGCGCGACCTGGTCGCGCAGCCGGCCTGGGTGATCGACGGGAACTACAACTCCACGCTGCAGATCCGGCTCGAAGCCTGCGACACCGTGGTGCTGATGGACGTCTCGACCCCGGCCGCACTGTGGGGGATCTTCTCCCGGCAGATCCGGCACGGTGCCGGACACAAGGGCAACGGGGTGCACAACCGCATCCACTGGGGCGTGATCAAGTACGTGGCCACGTATCGGCGCAAGATGCGACCGCGGGTCATGGCCAAGATCGAGGAGTTCGCCTCCGGGCGCGCCGATGTGGTGATGCTCACCGGCCGCCGGCACACGCGGCGCTGGCTGCAGCAGATCGCCACACAGCACGCCTGAGCGCGCCGCGCCCCGAGCGGGGGTGCGGCAGGTGATCACGAACCCGTTTCTCGACCCCGATCGACAGGGCGAGCTGTACGGCCACGACGCTCGGCTGGCCAGCCGCTCCACTGCTCTGATGCGGGCGAGGACCGCCGGCCGTCCCGTCCCCGAGGCCATCGTCCAGCTGGCTCAAGCGCACCAGGCCGGGGCCGGCCGTCGCCTCGGCTTGGTGGCGGACATCGGCTGTGGTCGCGGCACCAGCACCCGAGTCCTGGCCGAGCAGCTGAGGCCGCAGCGCCTCCTGGGCATCGATGCCTCTCCGGCACTGGTGGCCGCCGCCCGCAGGCGTGTCGGCCACCACCCCGGAACACAACTGGCCTTCCTCCAAGGGGACTTCCACCATCTGCCCCTCCCCGACGCGTCGTGTGAGCTGGCTGTTGCCGCGTTCTGCCTCTACCACTCACCCGAACCCGGCCGCGCCATCGCCGAGATCGCCCGCTCCCTGGTCCCCGGCGGGATCGCGGTGCTCGTCACCAAGGCGATCGACAGCTACAAAGAGCTGGACGCCCTGGTGGCAGCAGGACTCGACCCACGCGCCGAGCGGCACGAGAGCCTCTACGCCACCGCGCACGGAGGCAACCTCGCCGACCTGACGAAGCCGACCATGGACGTGGTGGCGATCGAGCACGAGGAACACCGCTTTGAGTTCTCCGATCTCGATCACGCCGCCGAATACCTCGCCACCAACCCCAAGTACGACCTCGCGCCCGGCTTGTACGGCAACCCGGGCGCGCTGGCCGCCGCACTTCATGAATGGCACGTGGACAAGCCGATCGCCACCACCTCGGTCATCACGTACGTCGTGGCACGGTCCGAGAGGGGCCAGTCCTGATGTCGTTCCGATTCACCAAGAACTACGAGACCTTCGCAAAGGCGGCTGCCGCGGCCCGTCACCACGGATGGCTCGCCACCCATGCCAAGCCGCTGCGGCAGCCGGCCCTGACGGCGGTCGGCCCGAACAGTCTCACGTTCGAGTTCATCGACGGTCGCCACGCCCGCAGAGAAGACCTCCCACGCCTCGCCGAGATCCTGGGAGACGCGCACGGCGCCGCTTGGGCAAGCGACCTGCACCGCGCCCAGATGGACAGGCCGCACACCTTCCGGGACGTCACCGTCTTCGAGGATTTCCGCTCGTGCCGGGAAGCGGCTCTGCGTAAACGGCTGCAGCAGGGCTTCCTGCCCAATCCATCTGCCCTGCACGCCATGCTGACGCTGCTGGAGCGCTCCGCCGACGGGCCTGCTGCCTTCTACAAGGACTGCAACCCACGGAACTTCCTGATCACTGGGGACGACACGGTCTTCAGTCTCGATACGGACGACCTCACCCTCGCACCCTTCGGATACGACCTGGCCAAGCTGATCGCGACGCTGATCATGACGCACGGCCCGATCGCCCCGTCCGACATCGCAGCAGCTCTGCACGTATACAACCGCGCCGCCGCCCAGCACGACGCCCAGCTGGGTACGACGAGCCGAGAGCGCCTCGGCAACTTTCTCGCACTTCATGCCGTGCTGACCGCGCCCTATGCCGGTCGCAACGGCTACCGCTACCGCTGGCTGCCCCAGCGCTGACCAACCCAAGGTCCCTCGTGATCACCACCGAACTCGTCTTCGTCCGCCACGGAGAAGCGCAGTGCAATGCCGATGGCCTCGTCGGCGGCCCGGCCACCTGCACAGGGCTCACCCGCCTCGGATACGTCCAGGTCGAGAGGGCCGCAGCCAGGCTGGCCGCCGAGCATCGGGCCCAGCCCTTCACCGCGCTGTATGCCGGCCCCCGACTGCGCCTCCAGCAGAGCGGAGAAATCCTCGGGCAGGCCCTCGACCTGGAGCCGCTCGTTGAACCTGGCCTCGACGGACCTGTTCATGGCGCGGCCGACGGCAAGCCCTGGCACTACGTGAAAACCGTGGCCAACGGCGGCCCGCATGCCCACCCCGACCAACCCTGGGCCGCCGGTTCCGACACCTGGAACGGCTACCTCCGCCGGGCCGAAGCGTTCCTCCACGACCTCATCGTCCAGCACCATGGCGACCGCGTTCTGCTCGCCGCCCACGGCGAAACAATCCTTGCTGCCCACGCTCTGCTGCTCGGGCTCGGGTCGATGACGGAAGCGGGTTTCACCGTCTCACATGCCTCCATCACCCGATGGCAGCACCATCTCAATCGGCTCGGCCAGCGCAGGTGGATGCTCGACCGGCACAACGACACCGCCCACCTCTCCGCCCTACGAGCGGGAGCGACGCCGTGAGCACGACCAACGAAGACCCGCGCATCGCATTCGCACGCCACACGGTCGGGCCGGTCAGCGTCGTCGACACCCCGAACCTCCCGTCCCACCTTCTCCAGCTCGTCGACACCCAGGGCAACACCTACGTCGCCAAGCAGTACGGAAGCCAGGCGCGCTACGTCCAGGAGACGCAGGCGTACATGACGTGGCGCCGCTATCTCAAGGACCACGCCCCCGAGTTGGTCGCCCGCCAGGACTCCATCCACACGCTCCTCATCACCGCGGTGCCGGGGCACAACGGCGACGCACTGCCGCCGGGTTCGGACGAGGAGGCGAGGGCGCACCACGACGCCGGAGCCGTCCTCCAGCTCCTTCATCATGCGACGCGCCGCCGTACGACTGCGGGGGCCGGAGCCGCCCTGGCGGATCGGCTACGAAGCTGGGTCGCCAGGGCCGACCACGCCAGCCTCCTGTCCCACGCCGAGCGAAAGATCCTCTCGCGGACCGCGGACGAGCTGGCCGGCAGCAGGATGGACAGTGCCGTCTGCCACCTCGACTACCAGCCCAGGAACTGGCACGTCGGACACGGCTTGTGGACCTACGACTTCGAGCACATGCGACGCGACGCCCGCATCCGGGACTTCGCCCGACTTCACTTCCGCCACTGGCAGGCAGCCCCCCGGCTGCGCGAGGCGTTCTTCACCGGCTACGGGAGCCGCCTCACAGACGCCGAGCAACGGCTCATGGAGCGATTCGGCGCCATCGAAGCCGTCACCGCACTCGTCCGCGGCCACGAACAAGGCGACATGACCCTGAGCGCCCACGGCCGCACCGTCCTGTCCCAACTCAGCTGACGCCCCACCCGCCAACCCGCCCACCTCGGGAGCATTCCGTGCCGGACACCCACTCCACAGCGACCCCCGCGATCCCCCGACGTGCCCTTGTGACCGGCGCGGCCGGCTTCATCGGATCCCACCTCGCCCAGACCCTCGCCCAGGCAGGCACCACCGTCATCGGAGTCGACCGCCGCGATCCAACCAGGGACCAGACGGCCGCCGCCAACCTCGCCCCACTGCACGGCCTCCCGGGCTACCTGCACATCACCGCGGATCTCCTCAACTGCGCCATCGATCCACTCCTCTTCGACGCAGACGCGATCTTCCATCTGGCAGGCATCCCCGGCGTACGACCCTCATGGGGACCGCAATTCAGCGAGTACGTCAACGCCAACATCCTCGCCACCCAGCGGCTGATGGACGCCGCCACCCGCATGCGCGTCCCACGGCTGGTCGTGGCCTCATCCTCCAGCGTCTACGGCCCCACAAACGGCGGTCCCAGCACGGAAGGCGACCACCCCCGGCCGGCATCCCCGTACGCCGTCACCAAGCTCGCCGAGGAACAGCTCTGCCTCGCCCACGCCTCCCGAGCCGACTGCTCCACCAGCGTCGTCGCCCTCCGCTACTTCACCGTCTACGGCCCCCGCCAGCGCCCCGACATGTTCACCCACCGCGCCCTCCACGCCGCGCTGACCGGGCAACCACTGCGACTGTACGGGGACGGCCACCAGCGCCGTGACTTCACCTACATCGACGACGTCGTCACCGCCACCATCTCCGCCGCGAGCGCCCCCATCGACACAGGCATCGTCAACGTCGGCGGCGGCTCGAACGCTTCCTTGCTCGACGTGATCAACATCGCGAAGTCCCTCGCCGGCCGAGAGATCCACGTCCACACCGACGGCGCCCGCAACGGAGACGTCCTGACTACCCGCGCCGACCCGCGGCGGGCCCGCTCCGTACTTGGCTGGCAGCCCACCGTCGATCTGACCGCCGGCATACGCGCACAGATGCACGCCATGACCGGACCCACCCACCAATCGGCCGCCTGACCGTTGCACGATGAGAGAGGAGCCGTTGTGGAGAGCCCAGAGAAAGCCCGGCTGGACGCCTTCTTCCGACGTATCACCGAGCGCTTCCCGGCCGTCGGCGACGTCAGCGCGCTGATCATCACGCATCTGCTCTCCGACCGCCCGGCCTTCCTGCGCGCGATGGCCCGCACGACCACCATCGCCGCCGTGCTCCCCAAGCCCAAGTCCGTGAATGCCACAGCCCTGGCAGAGACCCGCCGCAGGTACGCCGTCCACACCCTCACGCGCGAGATGTTCGCCGACCCGACCAGCGCCCTCGACTACCTCGAAGTCAACGTGCCAGGCCGCGACGTCGTCCTCCTCGACATCGGCGGCTACTACGCCCCCAGCCTCGACACCCTCGTCGACAAGTTCTCCGGACGCATCCTGGGAGTCGTCGAGGACACCGAGAACGGCCACCAGCGGTATGAGGCACTCGGCCAACTACCCTGCCCCGTGTTCTCGGTGGCCCGCTCCCCGCTGAAGGACTGCGAGGACCACCTCGTCGGGCGATCCATCGTCTTCTCCACGGAGGCCCTCGTACGCACCCGAGGTGACATCCTCACCGGCCGCGACGCCTGCGTCGTCGGCTTCGGCAAAGTCGGCCGGAGCATCGCCCAGACCCTGCGGGCCCACGACCTCCGCGTCGTCGTCTACGACAACGATCCCGTCAAGCGAGTGCAAGCCCACGCTCAGGGCTTCCGCACCACCGCCACCTGCACCGAAGCGATCCACAATGCCGGGCTCGTACTGTGCGCCACGGGCAACCTGGCCCTCCGGCAGAGCGACTTCGCGGCCCTCCGCAACGGCGCGTACGTCGCCTCGGTCACCTCCTCCGAGGACGAACTCGAACTCGACGCACTGAACGACCTCTACCGGCGCACGTTCACCGGGGAACATCTGGACCGGTACGACGTGACCGGCCACTACTTCTACGTCCTGGCCGACGGCAACGCCGTCAACTTCCTGCACGGTGCTGCCGTCGGCACATACATCCACCTCGTCCAAGCCGAAATACTCGCGGCCACATCCACGCTCACACAGGGCCCTCGCGACCCCGGCCTCCACGAGATGCCCTCGCGCGACCGCCAGGCCATCGCCACGGCCTGGCTCGACCACTTCGCCAGGTGAACCGCCATTCCTCCATCCCGCACGCACATCCGCAATGTGACCGCGGCATACCTTGTACGCCACTCCGACGAGCAGGAAGCACTCCAGCCACTACGGGAGGCCCTGGCACGCCGGGAAGATCCCACCAGCCACAAGACCTACCCGGGGCACGTCACTTGCAGTGCCATCGTGATCGACCGGCACGACCGGGTGCTGCACATCCACCACCGGATCCTTCGCAAGGACCTGCTGCCCGGCGGCCATATCGAGGCAGCCGACACCACTCTTCCTGACGCCGCTCTACGCGAACTCCAAGAAGAAGCCGGCATTCCGTCCAGCGCCCTGGCGACGCTGAACGGCTACGCAGACATCCCGTTCGACATCGATGTACACGACATCGCAGCCAACCCCGACAGAGGCGAACCACGGCACCACCACTACGACTTCCGGTTCGCCTTCCATCTCCTCGGCGAGCGGAAGATGCACCTCCAACCAGAGGAAGTCACGGACTTCCAGTGGCTTCCTTTCCCCGAGGTCACTGCTCCCACGATCGCTAGCAAGCTCGCCCTCCTGCACCGTTCCACGAGTTCCTGACCCATCTACCGTCCGGAGAACACCGTGGCCGTTACGCCAACGAAGCCCAAACGCCCCCCACGCCGGCACATAGCGGTGATCCCATGCCGCTGGGGCGCATCACGATTTCCCGGCAAGCCCCTGGCCATGCTCGGCGACAAGCCTCTGCTGTGGCACGTCCACCAGCGATGCCAAGAAGCTCAATGCCTTGACGACGCGGTCGTCGCGACTGATGACCACCGCATCGAGGAAGTGTGCCAACAGCTCGGCATCCCCTGCCTGATGACGGGCGAGCACGCCACCGGCACCGATCGCGTCGCCGCATGTGCCCAGCACCTCCAAGCCGATGGATACATCAACGTCCAGGGCGACGAACCGTTCATCGATCCTGCGGCGATCGACGCCGTCTCGGAAGCCGTGGCCCACCTCGAAGCCGCCACTCCAGCGGTCAATGCCTACACGCCCATAGCCGACACAGCAGCTGCCATCGACCACAACGTCGTAAAGGTCGTCATCGGCACGGACAGCAACGCCTTGATGTTCTCTCGGCAGCCGATTCCGTACCCGCGGAGCGGCTACCCGGCCTACTTCCGTCAGCTCGGGCTGTACGGATTCACGGCCGCCGGCCTGGAGGTCTTTCGGGAGCTGGACCAGGGGCCACTCGAACGCACCGAGGGCGTCGAGATGCTGCGCTTCGTCGAGCACTCGTACAACGTGCGGATGCTGCCCGTGGCAGACGCCGGCCTCGCCGTGGACACCCCCGAGGATCTCGTTCGTGCCCAACGCCTTCTACAACGGACGTGGTCTTGCCCCGAGGCGGAAGTTCCGCGGAAGTGCACCTGAGCCCACTGCTCGGACCGTGGGGGCGCCTACGAGTTCAATCCGTAGCCGAGGTGACCCACCGCCGTAGTCCGACGGCGCCTTGGCAGAGCGAGGGACCTGCGCCTACGAAATCAGGACATCCCGCCAAGGCTGCTTCGAGCGGAGAGGCTGCGTCGGGAGCAAGGCCGGCGAAGGCAGCTGCGTCACTCAACTCCCGTTGTGACGCGAGCGCTTGTAGGCCCAATCCACAGCAACGCGTCCTGCGGCACACGTCGTGCCGGTCTGGTAACTCCGACCGGAAATGATCAGTACGCCTGAATGGTGGTTGAGGCGGCTTTACCCCACTCATATGGTCATTTTCGACCGCGGCGTTGATCGACCACAGCAGGGGATGCGCATGACTGACAAGCGAACGGGCGGACTGGCCCTGGGGATTGCCGCCTTCAACGCGGCTCTGACCGTCGCGGCGGCGGTGGTCACATGGAACGGCGGCCCCAGTCCGTGGACGGTTGCTGCCGTCAGCTCCGTGCTTGTCCTTCTCGTGCTCCTCCGCAAGCGCTGACCGCCCTGGTCAATCCGAATTGCACCTACACATCTTGAGCAAGAAGGAAGTCCGCTTTCGTGAAGCTCTCTTACCGCGTCGCCTCTGCAGCCCTGGCAGGCGTCTCGCTCATTGGGATCACCGCCTCCCAGAGCCCGGCATTCGCCGCTCCGGTCGCCGCCTCGGCGGCCTCTGCGAGTGATGTCTCGCCCGAGACCGAGGCCCTGGTCAGCAACATCAAGGCGCTGCAGAGCCAGTCCTCCGTGCTTGAGGGCGAGCAGGCCCAGACATGGGTCAAGCGGGTCACCGCTGACGTCAGCGACCAGAAGGTCGCCACGCACCTCAAGGCCGGTTCGTCCCTCGTGACGGAACGCGCCACTGTCTACAAATTCCACAAGGGCAACACTCAGGTCTCCATCCCCTTCAGCGACCAGGAGCGCGGCGCGAGCCTGAACGTCGTCTACGACTCCTCCGGTAAGGTTGTCGAAACGCTGGAGATGCAGCTCACCCACGACGACAAGACCGGTCATGCGCAGGTGTGGCGCAACGGCGCCCTGACGGCCGACAAGACCATCAAGGCTGCTGACCTTCCCAAGGACCTGCCCGCCACGCAGCCGAAGATTTCCACCTACGGCTTCAGCTGGGGCAAGCTCAACGACTGCCTCTCCGGCGCCGGCATCTCGTCCTGGGCCCTTGCTCTCATCGGCACCGCATGCGCAGCAGCATGCGTGGGAACCGCTGGTGTGGCATGCGTTCCGTGCATCACCGCGGCCGGCGGAGTCGGAGCGGGCACCGTCTGGTTCTGCATAGGCAAGGCCACCAGCTGACCCCCACCAAGTAGTTTGCAACCCGCGGCCGTTCGCCCTCAGTCGCAGTGAGGGCGAACGGCCGCAGGCCGTGAACGCCACGTTAGCCTCGGACACCGGCACCTTCAAAAGAGCGGAAACGATCGAGCCTCAGGCGGATAGTGCCCCCGAAGGAAGCCGGAGGCGCCGAGCCGGACTGCTCGGTGATCAGAGACGCGGACTCATCATCCGGCCGGAGGTCGGGTCGACACGCACGCAGCACGCCGCTGCCATGACCACTTGGGACTCGGATCAGAATGAGGTGCTCCCAGCTCGGGTCCACGCCGAACTCGTCGGCGATGGCTGCGCTGAGAGTGTCCGTGTACCAGGTCCACATGCGTTCGGCGTACGCGCGCAGCACTGGCGTGGACTCCACAAGGTGGGTGAACTCGGCCGCCTGAGGGTGTGCCTCGATCGAGGGCCAGGTGTCGAGGACGTGCTGTCGGAGGGCGTCGAGGATCACCGTCATGTGCCCCAAGTGCGGCGCCCGGCGCGACTGGATGGTCATCTGCGACCGCAACGAAGTCAGCATTCGTTGCCGCTGCGCGCACCAGTGGGTCGAGCGCGAACTGACCCGTGCGGACTACATGGCGATGATCGGCGAAGGTATCGGCCAGGACTACCCGAGCCTGGAGGCCGCAGCCGAGGCTGCGGGATACGACGGCACACTGGCCGGCACCTATCTCGCCGAGCCCCGTGCGGAGTGAGGGCTCATCAACAGTGCCCGAAGACTCGGCTGTGTCCCGCACACCAGCTGGGCGAGCCCTTCGTCTGGAGGACGGCGTGCTGTCCGGTGGGCTTGGCTCAGGTCTCGTCTTCCATCGCGCTGTCGCAGTTGCCGCAGACCCGGTCGGCGTACGCCGGGGGGTACCACGGTGAACCGGGGTGTCCCGAGGGCCGCCAGGAGGATGTCTCCATGGCGAAGGTGTCCTTGCCGCAGAAGGTCCGTGGGCCGGGGGAGGAAGGCCCTCCTGGGGCGCCTGGCGCTGCGTGCACTCGTCGGACCCGGGCCCCGGCCTCGCCGGGTCGGGTGTCGGTCGTGCTCGTAGGTTGGTCGAGCTCGTACACGACGATGATCTCCATGCGCCGACCGTAGTCCGCCGGTAGCCGCGCAGGCGGTAGCCAATCGCCATGATCCGGTATGTGATGAGGATCTGGGCTTCAGCGTGGTGGGACGCCGTGCCGGTGTTCGGCCGAGGTGGGCTTCAGGATGACGGCAAGACGTCACGGCGGCCGAGGAATCATCATGGCGCACTGTCGGTGGCAGCGTCACGGCGCGACGGTTGCGCGACCGGTGCCGGCACTGCCTTCGGGACGGCCGTCGCCGGACGAGCGGGAAGGGCCACCCGGGGCAGGTGTTCCCAGGGAATGAATGATGCGGGCGATTCCGAGGAATGGCGTCCGCGCTGGCCCAACGGTGCCTCATCAAGGGCGGCCGTCGGGTTGCTAGTGATCGTCCGGTGGCGGGTTGGGGTGTTGCTGAGGGGCGGTCGTCGGCCGTCGAGCGGGGAGCGGGCGCATCAAGGGCGTGTGGGCCCCGGGATGGCTTGTGCTTTACCGGCGCGATCGACCCAGCTGATCGCGCCGGACGTATCGTCGAGGAAGTCGGCGGGCGGACCCTGCGGTACCGCCGGTCAAGCGTCGGGCCGACGGGCTGGCTCTGGTCGATCGCGATGGAGCTGGGCGGCTGTCCGGCGGCGAATCAACTACGGGCAGTTCAGGGCCTATCGAAACAAACCGGCCAGCCGATTGTTCCGAACCACTTGACGACCTAAGCTCCCTTCGCCGTGTGTTCATAGTGAACATTGACCTGTACCGCCACGGGGGAAGCGCGTGACCTACGACCAGGATTGGGACCGCCGGCTCAATCCGTTCCGTTACAACGATGACGGATCGCTCACCGATGTTGCCAAGCGGCAGAACGTGGCGATGGAGCTCAACTCCGCAGAGAGCAGGGGAGACGGGGGCGCAGGGAGCGGAGGACGGCAGACATCGGTCCGTACGGTCGCGCTGACCAAGGCGGCCAAGGCGCTGGAGGACCTCCGGGGCGACACCGACAAGGTGGACCAGCCCGCCCTGTCGGAAACCGACGTCGCGTCCAGCGCTCTGGGCGGCTGGCAAAGCTCTCAGGGGCTCTCTGCGCTGCACAAGAGGTGGGCGGACGAGTCCGTGCATCTGAGCACGATGCTGTCCGACGCCGTCATGAAGCTGCACAACACCAGCAGTTCGTACGAGCGGACAGACCGCTCCGAAAAATCCCGGATGGACGCTCTTGACGGCGGGAGGCACTGATCATGGTGGCATTCTCCGATCTCCTCCACGCCGACCTCGGCAAGCTCCAGGCATCAGCGGACGAGTGGAACCTGCTCCCCAAGAAGTACCAGGGCCTGCAGGAGCTGTTCGAGGCACGTGTCACCCAGCCCCTGAAGTCCGACTGGCACGGGGACGCAGCCGAACAGGCGCAGCTGTCACTCACGAAGATCAAGGAGCAGTACGCTGCCGCGGCGCAAGAGGCGCACGCCATCGCGACTCTGTTGCTCGACGCCCACGCGGAGTTCAGCGCGGCACAGAAGAAGCTCCACCGGATCATCGATGAGGAAGCACCTGCCGAGAAGCTCCAAGTGCTGGACAACGGCATGGTCATCGACACCGATCCGGACAGCCAGGGATTCATGGCCGGCGGATATAGCGAGGTCTTCCACCCGGAGCGCAAGGCCAAGATCGAGGCCATCCAAAGGCGCATCGAGAAGGTGCTGCGGGATGCCACCGCAGCGGACGAAGCTGCGGACTGGGCGCTGCGTCAGGACTCCAACGGCAAGAACAACGCTTCCTTCAACAAGAACATCTACACGTCGTTGGACTCGGCCCGAGACGCCAAGAAGGACATGGCCGAGGCTCTGAGACTCACCAAGAAGGGCGAAGACCTCACCAACGACGAGCTCGACCGATTGGGGAAGATCCTGTCCAAGCGCAAGAACGACATGGTCTTCGCGGAGAGGTTCTCCACCGTGATGGGTCCGAAGGGTGTACTGGAATTCTGGCGAGAGGCATCAGGGCCCAACTCCGGAGAGCGGGGCCCGGAGCGTAATGCAGCCCTCAAGCAGTTGCAGGCCGGCCTCGGCTCCACACTCGGAATTGCCACACAGAGCGACAGCACGGCGATGGACGAGTGGAAGCAGAAGATGCTGGCGCTCGGGCCGCAGACCATCGACCCTGGAGGGCCTGGCGGGCCCAGCGCCAAGGGGTACCAGCTCATGAGCAGCCTGATGCGGAGCGGCAGCTTCGACACCGACTTCCTCAACGACTACGGCCGAGACCTCGTGAGCTACGAGAAGTCCAGGGCCTCGTCGACGCCGAGGCAGTTGTGGGCTCCTGACGCCACCATGGCGCGAATCGACTACTCCAGTGACGGCCCGGGCAGCGATCCCATGACGGGCTACATGGACGCGCTGAGCAAGAACCCCGAGGCAGCCACGCAGTTCCTCGACCCGGGCGAGGACCGCCAGAGCGGGAACCTCAAATACCTTGTGCATGGCCGGCAGTGGATGCCGGACAGTTTCCATGAAAAGACCGGGCAGGGTTCACTGGCGCTGGCCATCGAAGCCGGCGCTACCGGACATGAGCCCGGTGAGGAAGACCCTCTACGTGAGCACACTGCGTCGCAGGCCAGGGTCATGCGTGACAGCATCAACATGCTCGATGGTGGTCCAAAGAACGAGAAGCTCCCTGAGGGCATGCAACGTCCGATCGCCAATGCGCTTGGTGACTACGTATCGGATACGCACGACATCCTGACAGCTAACAACGCTTCCCTGGACCATGCCGGGAAGGGTGAATCAGGCGTTTGGAGCGACGAAGGCACCGGACAGATACGGATGTCTACCGACAGGCCGTCCTTGATTCGGGTAATGCGCGGAGTCTCGGATGACCCTGAGGCGTACCACATCCTGCAGGAGGCAGAAACAGCCCATGTAGCACAGCAGCTGTCTGATCTCTCGCCCGATGCTCCAGAGAAGGACGTGAAGGGCGTCATGGGCGATGCTGCAGGAGCCACCGGCGCCATTGACGCTATCCAAGGGGACGTCATCCTCGACCGTCGTGACGACGGACTCACTGACAACAAATGGTGGATCGGAAAGGCTGGCTACCACACCGCTGCGGGCATCGTCACTAGATTCCCTGTAGTCGGCGATATCGCGGTTCGTCTCACCGACGTTGGTGTTACCGCCTGGCAGCAGCACATGGATTCAGCTGTTCAAGCAGCAGGGGCTGGCGAGATTGATCAGAACACCATTCACGGTGAACTAGGCAAGAGCGGACAAGCGGGCGTCCACAAGATGGTGGCCGAGTGGTACAGGATGCACAACGATGACCCCGATTCAGGACATGCTCATTCCATGCAGAATGAGATGCGCGGTATTTACGAAGACGGTCGCACCGATGCCCAAGACGCACTGGGGCGAGGGAAGAACCATAACTAGCCATGAATGATGCTACGGAACAGCGCCGCATCGGTGATCCCGCACCGGGAGTCGACCGCCTGAGCCGCAAACGCCTACTGATCTTCGTTGTCCTCGTCCTCGTCATAGCCGTGCCCTCCGTCTTCTACTTCAGTGGAGCGTATGACCGTTGGAAAGACGAGCGGAGTCTGGCAGATATTTGCAAAGGAAGTGTTGACACTTCGGAAGTCAAGGAGCTGCTCGGAGCTGATCGTCTGCGCGGACATGACGTTGCAGTAGAGCAGGGAATTAACCCGCGGGCAGGTCAACTGCACAAGTGCTCCGTAGGCGACCCTGATGGCCGCGCATGGCTGTCGACGGCAATGGACTGGAGTTCTGGAGCGGCAGGTGCTCTGCATGACTTCGGCGGCTTTCCGCCGAACGGTGGCTTGGGGATGGCCATTCCGCTTGGTCACGGGTGGGAAGGAGTGATGGACGAGGGGCGCTCGGGAGAGGGCCTCGTCGCGACGGTCAACATGCCGTGCGCTAACCACCGCAATGACCCCGAGCGCTCCTCCCTGATCGTCACGCTGCAAGGGCAGGCCATGCGATCGATGGAGGGGACCGCTCAGCGCGCCCGCTTTGCGCGTACGGCGGTGAAGACGGCGCAGAACGCAGCTAGGGCTTGGGGATGCAACGCCCGTCCCGGTGGCCCTATTGATCGTGTGCCGGACAATACGGCACACACAAAAGTGCCGCAGGGCGAAGCTGGGGGTAGCTGCGCAGGCATCGCGGCCGCTGTCCGCGAAAGTGCGACGGACTCAAATGCGCCTATCGAGAATTGCTACCTCCTATCGGATTCGAACAAACCCCACTACCGCCTTAGCGCCTTCTATGGCCCGTTTGTTCGGGCACTGCCGGCGCAGTTGGGGTATGGGGACGAGCTCGACTCTGAAAAGTCAGCCGGTCGTAAAGGTAGCAGCGTCTGGGCTACGGCCGAGTGTCCCTCCGGAGGCAAGGCGTTGTACATCGCCACGGCGCTGCCGGACGATGGCGATCGCTTTACCCCGGATGGGCAATTGGAGGAGTCTACTCTTAAGGCGTTCGCCACGCGGTCAGCCGAACGTCATGGCTGTGCCAGTCTGAAGATGCCGTAACGACCATGGTTGACGTCAGGCCGGCCAGCGGCTCTGGGCCGCCCTGCGAGGCGCGCCCTGCCCAGATTGGCCCACCTTGTCCCAGCTGTTATGTGAGCGGATCAGGGTCGCTTTTAAGACACAGTCATCAGGTCTTGAGTCGCCCCAAGAGATCGGTTGACCAGGCCTTCTGGCAGACGGTTTGATGGATCCGGTGTGCGTTAGGCGCTGTGCACAGGTCTGAAGTGGAGACGCCGGGGGGATTTTGCAGATGGTTGAAGAATATCGAGTTGATCTGAGTGCGCTACAGCAAGTCATCACGCGGCTCAACTCGCTTGTGGACGCGATGGATGGGGTCGGGACCACGGCTGAGTACAAGACGGAGCTGCCGGAGGGGTATCTCGGCCAGCGTTTCGCCGAGGAAGCCGGGCTCCGGAATGCGCACGGAAAGATGAAGCGGGAGATCGCCGACATGGTGACCGAGCTGAAGAGCATGATTGCCGACGCCAGCAAGAAGACGAGGACCGTTCACGACGGCTATGACGCCCGTGAGCAAGAGGTCCGTCAGTCCATGCGTTGAGGCGGCTGCCGTCGGCTCCATCACATGAGCGAGCACAACGGGGAGGGATGACATGGGTAGCGGGGGCGGACACTCCACCAACTTCTCGAGCCATACGCTTGAGGGCCTAAAGGCCATGGTGCGCGACACACGGCCGGACAAGGTCGAAGAGATCGCCCATCACTGGATGTACGTGCATGACCAGCTGGCCGGTGATGCGCCCGACGGAAGTGTGAAGGATCTGCTGGACAAAGCGGTGGCGGATGTCCGCGAGTACTGGCACGGCGCGGCGGCCGAGGCTTTCGAGGCTCGGGCGAAGATGCTCAGCACGAGTCTCAAGAATGGCGCGATGTACGCCAAGAACACCTCGCATGTCCTCCAAGGCGCGGCTGCCGACCTCCGCGAGGTCAAAAGATCAGTTATGGCCCTCCAGGACACCGTCTCTGAGCAGGAACACGGCAACTACGTGGGTGCCGTGGTGTCAGGGATCAAGGACGGCGCAAAATGGCTGAGCAATTTCGGCGTGCGTGACGATAGTGGGCTGAAGCAGGACGTGGCCCACGGCATGAGCGTCAGCGATGCTCTGGCCAAAAACGATGACACGCTTTCGCGGGGCAAGGAGATTGCCCTGCGGGCCGCTGCCCACATGGAGAGGCTCGGCGCCTCGTACAACGTCAAGGCGAATCAGTTGACGCCCCCACCTCCCCGCGACCGGGAGAAGCCCATCGCCCCACCGGACTCGACAGTGCCACCGCCAGATGTGGCATTTGCCGTGGTTCCAGCCATGGCCAGTCCACGGAGCGCAACCGTCCCTCGTGTGTCGGGCCGGAAGACGGCTGGCGACACGTCAGCCGCGGGTGCCGTCGCCTCGCCCCGGCCTTCAGAGCAGGGCGAGGCCACTGGGCGCTCTGCCCGACCTGGGACACGTCCTCCTGCGACGCAAGCACCGAATCCGGGTACAGCGTTGGACGGTGTCCGCGGTGGCGTGCCCAGCGCTCCCAGCCTTCCTGGCACGGGCTCTGCCGGGCCGGTAGTTGGCCAGGTTCCTGGCAACTCCGGTTCGGGCCCCGACGGGCCGGGACTGCCTGCTGGTGGTCCAGTGATTGGCGGGCGTGGCCCTCTGGGCGGCAGAACGATGCGCCCTGGTTCACCCGGCACTCCGAGCACGCCTCCGGGTGGCCGCGCTGGCGCAGGAAGATCCACTGTTCCAGGGGCTCCGGGTCAACCGGGCCGGGCAGGACGACCGCCAGTCGCCGGCGCCACAGACCCGGGCGCATCCGGTAAAGGGGGCGTTCGTGGCCGTCAGGGAGGGCTGGCACGGCGACCCGGCGGCGTCGTCGGCGAACCGAGTAAGCCTGGGGTTCCGGGGCGGGGTGCTCAGGGTGGCTCAGGGCTGCACCGTAGCCGAGGCGGCGCTCTGAGTGGCGGTTCGGGAGGTTCGTCCCGTGCGCGTGGGCCGCTGGGCATACCGGCCAACGGGCGACCCACACAGGAAGAGAAGAGGCGTCGGCAGGGGTTGCGTCCGGACTACTTGGTCGAGGATGAGGAGACCTGGGTCTCGCAGCGGGACGTTGTGCCGGGAGTTGTTGGCGTTTCGGCCACTGAGGAGCCGGCTACCGCTAACTCGCCAGAGCAGGAAGGCAGCGAGGCGGAGCCGGGCAGTTCGGAAGGAAGCAATTAGGCGTGACGTTCACACGATGGATGAGAGCGGCAGGCGGGACGGCACTGTTGTGCGTGGTCGGCCTCGCGAGCGTGGCGTCCCCGGCTGCCGCGGATTCCATTCGCGATCGTCAGTGGGCCTTGTCGGCATTCGATGCTGATGCGATTGAGAAGGTATCCACGGGGCGGGGCGTGACCGTAGCCGTCGTCGACACCGGTGTCGACGGGACACACCCCGACCTCGTGGGCAACGTGCTGCCTGGAAAGAACCTGCTTAAGGGCGACGGTCGTGCCGACCGTGAAACAGAGAGTTCGCACGGCACCGCCATGGCCTCCCTGATCGCAGGACATGGTCACGGGCCTGGGGGCGAGGCTGGCATCAAGGGGCTCGCCCCTGAGGCAAAGATTCTGCCGCTCATTGTGAACAATCAGGATGGCTTGCAGACCGGCACGGGTAAGGGTGAGTCCCCCGTCTCGCAGGCGATCCGTTATGCAGTCGATCACGGAGCGTCAGTCGTCAATTTGTCTTTGGGTGACACGTTCAAGATTACTGATCTGGACGATGCCGTTCGGTATGCGCGGCAGAAGGATGCCGTAATTGTTGCCGCGGCCGGCAATGATGGCGTCGACGAGCCGAACTACCCCGCGAGCATCCCAGGTGTGATCTCGGTAGGAGCGGTCGACTCTTCAAAGAAGATCTGGGAGAAGTCCAACTACGGGTCCAACAACCTGCTCGCAGCACCAGGAGTGGACATCGCTGGCGCAGGACGTGATCACGGCTACCAAAGCGGTACCGGAACCTCCGACGCCACCGCCTACGTCTCAGCCGCCGCCGCCCTGCTCCGCGCAAAGTTCCCAGACCTCACGGCCGGTCAGATCGCGAACCGCCTCGTGAAGACTGCCATGTTGCCGGATTCCATGAAGGGTACAAAGCTCCCGGACAAGCACTATGGCTACGGGTTCATCCGCCCGTACAGCGCCTTGACTGAGGACATCCCCGCCGGTTCGACGAACGGGCCGCTGCCGGACCCGTCGGCCGCGTCTATGCCCTCGGCAGCTCCCGCTGCTCCGTCCGGCGGTTCCGACGCCGCCTCCTCCAAGGACAGCGGTTCCGCATACGTCATCTGGGGTGTCGTCGGGGTCGTAGTGCTGGGGGTCGTGGCCGTACTGGCTGCGGTCGTCGTCAAGCGCCGGCGTCCCGTCGTGCCTCCACCTTCCCCGTACGGCCAGCAACCACCCAGGCCGCCCTTCCAGCAGTAGCCGGGTCCCGTTGGCAACCGTCACCGTCAAGCGCCCTCCACGTGCAAAGCACCCTGGCTATTCCCAGGATGAGCTGCGTCTGAAGGCGCCGCCTGTGCTGCCGGAGCACAAGCGCGAATCCGTCGTCCTAACACTGCTGCCCATAGCGGGTATGGCCAGCATGGCGGTGTATTTCTTCCTGCCCGGCTCACCACCGTTCATGAAGATCACGGGCGGCATCATGCTCATCTTCGCCGCCGTTACGGGGGTGGGCCAGTTCGTCCGTAGCTGGCGCGGCTCGTCGCCAGGTGTTCACGCGGCGCGTCAGGAATACCTGAAGTACTTGGCCCGCACTCGCGAGGAGGCACGGAACACTGCACGCGCTCAGCGGCTGAGCGAACTCCGTACCTTCCCCGAGCCGGCACAGCTCTGGGCGGTCATCGCCGAACGCACCCGGCTGTGGGAGCGCCGATCTGGCGACGACGACTTCGCCCAAGTACGCGTGGGACTTGGTCCGCAGACTCTCGCGACCCGCCTCATCGTGCCGCGGGCGGAGCCGGCGGAGGAGTGGGAGCCGCTGTCCGCGCACGCGTTGCGACACTTCGTGGCGGCGTACGAGTACCTCGACGAGCTGCCCCTGGCGTTGTCCCTGCGGGCATTTCCGCGACTGACGATCAGAGGGGATACCGACACCGTCCAGGGGACGGTCCGGGCGCTGGTCTGCCAACTGGCGGCGCTGCACTCACCAGATGATGTGCGCATCGCAGTCGTAACGGCTCCGGGGACGGTCGCCGAATGGGAGTGGATCAAGTGGCTGCCACATGCCCGTGCCACCGAGCGGGAAGCCGCCGACAGTCGACGGACCCAACGACTACTGATCTATTCCTCGCTCGACGACCTCGAAGAGGACTTTGCCGAGGACTTCTCCACGCGCCCCGCCTGGGATGCGGATGCCCAGCCCCTGCTCGACCGAGCCCATGTGGTGATCCTCCTGGACCCCGGCCCCACAATCACATTCCCGTGGCCATTTGACCGGGACGGTTTCCAGGGCGTGACCGTCATCGAACTCGAAACGGCCATCGACGGGCAGCGACAGCGCCGTACATCCGGACGTGGGGCACGTCGAGTCGATCGCCGACCGGGTATGGCCGTCGAGCAGAACACCCTGATCCTCGTCTCCAATTCCGGCTCCACCTACGCGGGCATTCCAGACACCCTCAGCGCGGTCGAAGCCACCGCACTCGCCCGCGCCCTCTCCCCGCTGCGGACCAGCGACGACGAGGACGCGGACCCGCTGCTGGGCAACCTCGGCTTCACCGAGCTCATGGGCATCGCGGACCCCACGACCTTCGACCCGGTGCCGAGGCATCACCTCGTGCAGGACCGCCTGCGTGTACCGCTTGGCGTGGACGGTGACGGAAAGCCCGTCGTCCTCGACCTCAAGGAGGCATCCCAGGGAGGCATGGGGCCACACGGCCTGTGCGTCGGCGCCACCGGCTCCGGCAAGTCCGAGCTACTGCGCACCCTCGTCCTCGGCCTCGCCGCCACCCACACGTCCGAGACGCTGAACTTCATCCTGGCCGACTTCAAAGGCGGCGCGACGTTCGCCGGCCTGGCCGACCTACCGCACGTGGCCGCATTCATCACCAACCTCGTCGAGGACCTCACCCTCGTCGACCGCATGCAGGACGCCCTCTCCGGCGAACTCCTCCGTCGCCAGGAACTGCTCCGCACCGCTGGCAACTTCGCCAACATCGCCGCCTACGAGCGAGCGCGGACGGCAGGTGCGCCACTCCGGCCACTACCCACCCTGCTGATCATCCTCGACGAATTCAGCGAACTGCTGGCGGCCAGGCCCGAATTCATCGACACGTTCCTGCAGATCGGACGCATCGGCCGCTCGCTCGGCGTCCACCTCCTGCTCGCCTCGCAGCGGGTGGACGAAGGCCGGCTGCGCGGCTTGGACACCTACCTCTCCTACCGACTGGTGATGCGCACCTTCTCGGCCGACGAATCCCGCATCGCCCTCGGCGTCGCCGACGCATACCACTTGCCCAACGTCCCCGGAGCGGGCCTTCTGAGCCAGGGAACGGAAGCCCTGACCCAGTTCAAGGCCGCATACGTCTCCGGCTCCTACCGCCCCCAGCGCACCACCGCCTCCGGCCGTCGGGAAGACCTCACCCCGATGCTGTTCACTGCCGAGTCCCTCGTCGAGGACGCCGACGCGTGCTTGATCAGCGAAGATGAGGCACCGCGAGACGGAGACGGCACAGACCTTTCCGTACTGGACATCCTGGTGGAGCGGCTCCGGGACCAGGGACCGGCGGCACAACAGGTCTGGCTGCCCCCGCTGGAAGAGTCCCCTTCCCTCGGCGATCTGCTTCCCCCGCTCACGGTCACCTCCGAACGGGGCCTGCAACCGGTCGAGTGGCGGGAGATGTCCCTCGTCGTCCCACTGGGCATCGCCGACGTGCCATTTGAGCAACGCCGCGAAACCCTTCACTGCGACTTTTCCGGCTCACAGGGCCACGCCGCGGTGGTCGGTGGTCCACGGTCGGGGAAGTCCGCCCTGCTCCGCACCCTCGTCATGGCGTTTGCCCTGACGCATACGGCCCGCGAAGTGCAGTTCTACTGCCTGGATTTCGGTGGCGGCAGCCTTTCGCCCCTGGCCGGCCTCCCGCACGTCGGGGGTGTCTGTTCCCGACTGGATGCGGCCAAGGTGCGACGGACCATCGCCGAGATGCGGGAAATCCTCGACGAGCGGGAGGAGTTCTTCCGGGCCCATCACATCGACTCCATCCGGACCTACCGCGGACGACGGGCTGTAGGGCACTACCCCGATCACCTCTTCGGCGACGTCTTCCTGGTGATCGACGGCTGGAGCAACTTCAAACGGGAGCACGAGCAGCTGATCCCCGACGTCGAGGCCATGGCCATTCGGGGCCTCGCCTACGGCGTTCACCTCGTCCTCACGGCCGGGCGGTACAACGAGATCCGCCCTGACCTGAAGGACCAACTCGGCACCCGGCTGGAACTTCGGATGGCCGACCCGCTGGACTCCGAACACGACCGCAGACGCGCCCGCAACGTGCCCACCACCCGGCCCGGACACGGCCTCGCCCAAGGCGGCCTGCACTACGTCGCCGCACTGCCGCACGCCACTTTCCCCAACGCCACGCACGACCCTACGGACGACGCCCACAGCTCTACCGAGCTGATCGCGGCCGTCGCATCCCACTGGCACGGCCCGGTGTGCCCACCCGTACGCATGCTCCCCGACCGCCTGCACGTCGACGCCCTCCCCAAGGCCAGCGAAACACCCGACCTCGGCTTCGCCGTGGGCTTCGACGAAACAGCGCTCGCGCCGGTCTATCTCAACTTCGACACCGATCCGCTCCTGGTCATCTACGGCGAAAGCGAGTCCGGCAAGTCAGCGCTGCTTCGCCTGCTCGCACGGCGACTGGCTGAACGGCACCAGCCCCATGAAGCTCTGGCTGTCGTGGGCGACTACCGACGCGGGCTGCACGGACAGCTCCCCGAGGACCACGTGCTGCACTACGCTCCCGCCTCAGCCTCGCTCGAAGACGGACTGAAGCGCCTCGTCCCGATCCTCCAAGCCCGGATGCCGACGGAGGACGTCACCGCCGAGCAGATGCGCGCCCGCAGCTGGTGGCACGGCCCCGAGATCTTCATCGTCATCGACGACTACGACCTCGTCGCGCTCCCCTCCGGCAACCCCCTCGAAGCACTGGCGGAATTGTTTCCCTATGCCCGGGACATCGGGCTCCGCATCATCGTCGCCCGCAACACCGCTGGCGCAGCCCGCACCTCGTTCGACCCGGTCACCCGACGCCTCAAAGAGCTCGGAGCCGCGGGTGCCATTTTGTCGGGCAACCCCGATGAGGGGCCGCTGGTGGGCACTACGAGAGCTGAGCGCATGCCGCCCGGGCGGGCTCAATTGGTCACTCCGCGGCAGCGGCCCCGGGTCATCCAAATCGGCTGGTCTGCCCCCAAGTGAGTCAGGGGGACTGTAAACCGCTCGCTTGGCAGCCCCCTTGAGTGCCCTGATGGGCCACTCGAAGACTCCCCGCTGATGTTGATCCGCGACTCCGACGAAGAGCCCTTCGCGGCTGCTCGCCAAGTGCGGGTGTGCTTTTAGGCGGGCGGTTCAGGGCCGGCACCACCCCGGAGGGAGGAGATGACGAGGCGCCCGTACCGAGTGGTGAGGGCTCCGGCGGTGGCGGCGATCGACAGGCCGAGGGCGACGAACAGGTGGGCGGCGGACTGGTCGCCGAGGACCTGGAGGACGCTGAGAGCCGTGCCGAGCGGGAGGCCGAGGATGGTGAGAACTCCGAGAGCGCCGCTGATCTGCTGGCTTTCCTGGTTCTGGGCCAGTCGGCTGTAGTCCGCGGCTTCGGCCAGGATCTCCGCGAATCGCTGGGGCAATCGGTGCTGAGTCTGGAAGGCAAGAAGCAGCTCGTTCGCCGGACCGTGTGCGGTCAGGTGCTGGCGCCAGTAAGTACTGCGGAAGTGCGCGATGTTCCTCTCCAACCAACCGACCTGGACGGAAAGAAGCGGGCCGTCGAACACCCCGGAGAGTTCGTCGGTGAGTCGGTCGATGTGGTCACGCTGGAGCGTTCCGAGTAACAGGGCGTCGAGGTAGACCGTACGGGCATGCAAGGCTGCGAAGTCGTAGAAGTCGCCCTCGCCGGCGTCGGGGCGATGACCGAGGAATGCGGCGCTGTGTCGCAGCACCAGAGCACTCCAGTCGGCGGAGATGCGCACAGCCTGATCGAATTCGTCGGCGGCGGATTCCGGAGCGAGAGGAAAGTCGCGTGGTGTGGAACGGGATGCCAGCTGCCACAGCCAGTGGTCGGCGGTGGCCGGGAGCGCTGCCGTGGGCTCAGATCGAAGCGCGGGGGTGTGGTGGGCTTTGGGAGTGAGGAGAGCGATGGTGTACGGGCGGGTGATCGCTGACGCGTCGGTGGCGTCGCGGACCTCGGCCACCTGTCCGAAGAGCTGCTGCGGCGCGAACGGGCCGGTGAGTGGGTCGGGGCCGGCGTCGGGCCGGTGGCCTATTGCTCGCAGTACGGGAAGCAGTGGTCTGTCCACGGTGAAGTGCAGCACCGCCAGAGCGTGTCCGTGGCTCCGTCCCGTGGCGGTACGCAGCAGCTCCATGCCCTGCAGATGCAGCCCGTCGTGGACGATTGACATCGTCCGATGCCAGCGACAGGGGCGCCCAGTCGATCCGTACAGCACTCTGGCGGAGGCGGGCGCGAAGTAGGTCGCGCGGGTGGCCGCATCCGTCCGTCTGTTGCCGACCTCGAAGGGGAAGGGCCCCTCCGGCCAGTCCGGGGTGCGCAGCAACCGTACCGGGAGCACGACCACGAGGATCTGTCGCGCGCCGGCGATGGCCTCCAACTCAACGGTCATCGGTAGTACTCCGCAGGGTCGGGCTGGTCGAGCCGGACCACAAACTCGGCGCCACCGGGGCGGTCTGCGGACGCATGGAACCGTACGCGCTCACCCGTGCGGATGGTGCGGAAGCCTTCGGTGACGATCTGCGTGTAGTCGAAGGTGTAGTAGCCACCGTCCGCCTCGTCCTGGACGATGAAGGCGCCGACCGCGCCGGTCAGTCCTCCGCCACTGGGCCGGCGGTCGACGATGATGCCGTGCCGCGCGTCGCTCATGAGATGGCCGCCTCTGGGTCGGTGAGGTCCTGTACGCAACGGAAACCGACCGCGTTACTGCAGCCACGTTTCCGGTAGATGCCCTTGCTGCTTGCTTGCACGGCGCGCAGCGGATTGTCGTAGCTGCCACCACAGATGACCGCTTCGCCTGCGTCATCGAGGCTGGTGGAGGTCCACTCCCACACGTTCCCCGCCATGTCGGTGATGCCGTACGGGGAGCGGTTCGCGGCCCTGTTGCCGACCGGGGTGACCCAGGCTCGGCGAAGTGCCTTTTGGGCGAACTCCTGCTGCCAGGCGTGGAAGGTCACCACGGGATGCCCGACCCACGTATCAGCACAGTTGACCGGCGCGCCGTCCGATGCGTCACCCCAGGGAAAGAGGGAAAGAGTCGGCCGTCCGTGCCGCGAGCTGCGGCCTCCCATTCCAGTGCGGTGGGCAGGCGCTTGCCCTCGAAGGCTGCGAACGCGAAGGCGCTCCACCAGCTGACGCAGATGGCTGGGTAGTCGTCGTAGCGGGCATCGCGGTAATAATCCGATTCGCGGAGCCGGTCGGCCCAGGGGGTGTGGGTGACGTTGTCCGGTTGGTCGGGGTGGTCCCAGGGCGAGGTGCCATCGGGCCGCAAGGCGTCGAGGAAGCGGCGGTAGCGGCCGACCGTGACGGCGTGGCGGTCGAATCGGACTGCGTGTCGTACGCGGCGCAACAAGAGTCGTTCGGCCGGTCCGACGAGGTGGACCCCCGCGGGAAGTAGGCAATCGTCGGAAGGGAGAACTGCCGATGTGCGGGCGAGGAAGGCTCTCACCTGCTCGGTGATGAAGGCACCTCCAGGCAGCTCTGCTGCCTCTTCACGACCGCTCGGCGTGGCAAGGAATCGGGCAGCCAGCAGCTCCTGGTAGGCGGTGTGGACGAAGGCGACCCGGTCAGGACCGGCCGGCCGCAACAACGGGGCGAGCGCGCAGCTGTCGAGTTCGAGGCGACCGTCGGTGAAGGCGCCGGGACCAAGGTCGCGGTGCAGGTCGAGGAGGGAGAAGACCGTTTGATCGGCGAGGAAGGCCCTGCCGAAGACTGCGGGCAGGCGCTCTTCGATATCGGCCTGACCGTGGTCTGCGAGGGTCTTCGTGATGTGTGCGCCGAGCAACGCGTCGAGGGGTTGTGGAGAGGCAGGTTGGAGGAAGGCGGTCAGCCGCATCTCCAGGAACGTGGCATCGGGGTCCGCGAGCCGTACCAGGTGGAAGTGCGGTACTCGGGCCGGGTCGACTCCGTTCGCGTACATTTGCTCGACCAGCTGCTCGGATCGGGCGGCGCAACTGTCCAACAGCTGGCGGACCTGGGGGGAGTCGGCGAGGAACGAGACCCGCGAGCTCATGACCACAGTGGACTCAGCGGAGAGCACAGGGGCCAGATCAGCAAAGAGCCGCAGGAAGCCGGCTGGGCTGGCTTCGTCCACACCCTCGTCAACCGCGTCCAGGACGCACAACGCAGAGCCGGACCGGATCAGGTAGAGGAACAGGTCGTACGCGTGGGAGCGGTCCGCCGTCATGCATGGGGACAGCAGGCGTGCAGCGTATTCGGGGAAGGTCTCGCCCCTCGGCTTGAGACTGAGGTCGAAGTAGAAGCGAAAGCGCCGTGCGTCGGGGTCCGCGGCCAGTGTCCGGAGCAACGTGCTTTTGCCGCTGCCGGGACGACCGGTGATCAGAACGTTGGCTTGGCCACGGGCAAGGCGGCCGAGGAGGGTGGCTGCGTCCTCGGCTGTCTGGATGAGGGACTCTCCCGTGCGGGCATCGGTTGACAGCACAGTGGCGGTGACGGCCCTGCGTGGCTCGGCACAGTCCGCGGAGGTCACGCCGGCCAGGTGGGCGTCAAGGTCGACGTGCCTGTCGATGAAGCTGTCGTAGCGCACCAGCCGGTAGTCGCGACCGAGCAGTTCGCGAATGGAGCCGGGCAACTCCTCGTCCTCACCGGCCTGATCAAGGATGACGAAGCGGGTGAGTTTGGGCAGACGGGTGCGCAGCAACTCACCGTCGTTGGACGTGAGTACGGCACGCAGATCGTCAACGTCTTGCGAGACCATCAGCTCGACGTACTCCAGGCGCATGCCCGATTCACGGCAGAAGAGCTGGTAGACGGTGTTGGAGGTAAGGACGAATCGCTTGGCCTGGCGGTAGCCGAGGGTGATGTACAGCCCGGCGAGGAACTCGCAGCGCCGGGCGACCTCGGGATCCATGTGTGGCTCTCCGCCCAGCAAGGCGGAGCTGCTGGTACTGGTGAACCAGACCAGTACGTCGACGAGTCGACGTACCGCGAGCAGCCCGTCTTCGTCGGAGATGTCGTAGCCGTCGTGCGTGGACCGGTTGCGCAGACGACGGATGTCATCCAGCGCGTTCAGGACGGTACTGCTGCGGATATGCGGCTGGCACCGCTTGACCAGGTCATTGAGGGTTCGGCCCGATGGGTCGCCCTCGATGCCGTGGTGTCGCCACAGCTCCTTGAGGAGCTTCTCCGTCAGCTTGCCAACGAGAGAGATCGCGTTCTCTGGATAGCCATCATTGAGGCTGCGTAAGGGACGTTCAAGATCGAGACCGAGGCGGTCGGCGACACGGGAGTGGTCGTCGAGTTCGTTGCGGAGCCGTTGCAGTCGTTCGTCCACCACCATGTTCATCGCCCTTCACCCGGTTTCACGCCCAGTACGAAGGCAAAGCGGTCGGGAAAGGCGAGCACCGGCTCCGGATGCGCGGCTCTCATCTCCTCGATTCCCTTCTTGATCTCGCTGTCACTGAACATGGAGAGCACTGACATGTAGCGGGCCCGAACCATCCCAATGTACTTCTCGCGGTCGAGGCGTAACTGGTAATCCACATAACGAAGTTGGGGGCGCAATCCGGCCGCCCGTAGGTGGTCGACGATGAGTTCGGGGTCGGGCTGGAGTTCCGCGAAACGGTCAAGCGCCGCCTGGAATAGCGGGTACTCGATGCTTGTCGGCAGCATGACCACGAGCAAATGACCACCGGGAGCAAGCCGATTGGCCAGGCCACGCAGGGTGGCGGCGGGATCGGTGACGTGATGTACCGACTCCTTCAACCAGATGGCATCCAGTTGCCCGTACGGCAACTGGACGTGTCCGACGGCGATGCCCTCCGCCGAGGCTACGATCGGAGTCAAGTCGACGGGCGGTGGGGTGCCGATTTGGCGCAGCATCGCCACTGACGGGTCCACGCAGAGGAGGGCATGCTCCGGGTTTACGATCCGCGCCACCTCGCGTGCGAACATCCCTGTGCCGCAGCCGATGTCGGCGATTCGGTCAGCAGAAGACAGACGCAGGGACTCGGCTATGCGTGCAGACATCCAGGTGATGTAGTGCGGCCCATACGCCCAATGCTCGTCGTACTCGGCAGCAAGCTGCTCGTAATGTCCCTGAACATCCCGCCGTTCCACAGTCCCCCCGCCCGGGTACACGGCCCTGCTAGCCCCCGGTCAGGCTACTCTTCCCGTAACTCCATGCAACCAATCAGCCACAGTTTCAGCCAGAGCGGCGGTCCCCGGAGCGGCTCCACCACCTGCGGCATCAGGACACGGTGTAGCGGGCCAGGAATGCGCGCTCGGCTTCCGAGAGGCGGCGGGGCCGACCCGTGTCGAGGTTGTAGGCGGCGATCGTAGTCGTGCCCTCGACGTACAGTTGATCGGCGTCGCGGATCTCGTAGGCCAGCTCGAAAGAGACGGCCCGGTGCTGTGTAACCCAGACGTGTACGTCGATGGGCGTTTCGCGGTAGTGCAGAGGGGCTCGGTAGTCGATGCTGGCGCGGCTCACCACGAATGCGTTCCGGCGACGGTCCACTTCGTCCGCGGGCAGCACTTCGCGGAACATCCTGGTGCGTGCTTCCTCCATGTACCGGAGGAACAGTGCGTTGTTGATGTGTCCGTAAGCGTCGGCGTCGGCCCAGCGCAGCGGGCAGGGGTAGATGTAGCTGTGCACGGAAAGGGCTTTCTACCAGTTCGGAAGGGTCACAGGGGCCGCAGCGGCGTGAAGCTCGCCGCCGTGTCCTTGGCTAGGCCCCCGGCCTGAGAGCGCGCTGCGCCAGGCCGGGCCGCAGCTCATAGACCTGGCTGTCCATGTCTCGGCAGTCGGGCTGTATGTGGTCGTGCCCAGACAAGTCCTCCTGGATTTCGCGAAGGAGCCGCTGCTCCTCATCGAGTTCGCCGAGGAGCAGCTCGATGTGGGAGTCGGCGGCGTCGCGGGGTGCGGGCAACGCGATGCGTATCAACTGCTTCATCTCTGCTCGTGCCTCCGGCGGCAGAGTTCCCCGTGGGACACGGGCGATCACTGTTGAGGGCGCCACTTCGCTTGCGCCCCAAGCTCCCGGCGCCTCTTCGATGGCCCAGATCACAGTGCGCTTGGACGGCGAGAGAGTCAGCTGACAGTCGGGCCCCAGGAGGCGGCTGAGGGCAGGCAGACGGATGCCCCCCGTGCCGGCCCGCGCCGCGGCTTCATCGGCGCTTTCCATCACGAGGCGAGCGGTGCGAACATCTTCGGCGCGGAGTCTCTCTGCGTCCGCGATCCGCTCCTGAGCCCGGTGTCGCTCGCCTGGTGTGTTGTGGGTCTCGCCGACCCAGGCGTTGCGGATACCGCCCAGCGCGTCCCGCTGGCTGTCTGATTCCGCCTCCACCCAGGTCATGACGACGAAACGGCAGTCGGGCATGATCGCGGGGTATGCCACATGGCTGACGATCTCGATCGTCTTCCAGCCCAGTGTCGGCACGCTGGCCAAGAAGACATGGCCATCGCGGTGCTCAACCATGCCGTCGTCCGAATCCCAGATATGCCGTACCTCGGGGTTCTTTCTGACGTCCTCGATCAGTTCCAGCAGGTCCGAGTCGTTACGCTGGTTAGTGAGCGCAAACCGGAGCATCCGCACGAAGACCGTGGCGTGCTTGTGCCAGTCGTGATAAGTGGCGCGCCCCTCGGCGGTCGTGAGGGCCCAGCGAATCAGATTGGCCCGGGGCTCCATCACCCACGGCCACAGCTCGGCCATGGCCTCGTTGTACGCGAGGATGTTCCAGTTGCGGTCGCACAGATAGGTGGGGCTGGGCATCTGCCGGTCGATAAGCAGCCTCAGCGCCGGCTTCACATCAGGGCGCTCCTCGGAGGGTGCGGTCCGCAGATATGTGCCCACGTTGTGGAGCAGCAGGGCGTGGCGCTTCTCGTCGTCGAGCTTCAGCACCTCTGCCAGAGCATCGCACTGAACCCGCGAGAACCGAGGCGTCGCACCGTGTTCGATGTCTCGGTACGTGCGCTCGCTGATGCCCAGGGCCCGCCATACAGGTCGCTGTGTGAGGCCGGCGGCTTCGCGCCATTGCTTGAGCATCGCACCGAACCCCATGTACTGCCCGGCGACTCCGGTGGGCCGGCCAGTCCTCTTGCCGGCAGAGCCCTTGCCGCTGCCGGCCCGCCGCTGCGCGACCATCAGCCCTCCTGTCGTGTCCTCGCTTCGGGGAGACGCCTGCTTTCGGGCATGAAAAAGAGGGGGCAGCGCGATCGCTGGCCCCCCTGCGTCTCGCGGTAGACGATACGCAAGATTTTGCGATCTTGTGTACTTGTGGTACTGGCCACACGCTGCGGAGAATGTCACCGTTCAGGATTGAACATTTCAAGCGGAGCGGCGGGGGATTGTGTGCGAAAGGGGCATCTCTCCCGCCCGCCGCGATGGAGATCGCAGGACCGGCAAATGTTTGCCGGTTTTCACCTCCCTCCATCGCAGCCGGTCTAGACCGCGATCGTGGAGCCACCCTCCAATCCGCCAGAATCTCTCATTCCGCTTGTAAAGCAAGGCAATTGGGGGCTCGTAGGCGCCCTCGTGGGCGCTCGTCACCCGAGCGATCTATCCACGCAAATCAGGCATAAGGTCGCCGTTGACGCCCTCTTGGTGTCTGACTTAAATCCTCGTACCGGCTGGTTCGACAAACAGTTGCGGCATGAGGCGTGCGGGGTCGAGTAAAGATCATCTCCGTGGCTCTTTTGCCCGTCGATGGAGGCGCAGTCATGGGGCACTGACGCCCCTCGCCCCAGTGCATCGCAAGATCGGCTGCGGGGAAGCCATGAGTATGAGGAACAGCTATGTGGAATGCCCTTGTCCAGGGAACGGCGGAGGCCGACGGTCACGGCGAGGGCGCGGGTGCCGACGCAAGGCAGCCCGTGGCCGCGGTGCGGCGCCCAAGACGTACCTGGCGCAAGCGTGCGGTCGACAGCGATCTGCAGCGTCGCATCCGGCAGGAACTGCGCGAGCTTGACGTTCAGCCTCCCCTGAGTGTGGAGGCCCTGTGCAAGGCGCTCGGCGAGAAGCGCGGGCGTCCCATCGAGCTTCGGGCGTACCCCCTGCCGCAGCCAGGGCCGTCGGGGCTGTGGTTCGAGACCTCAATGGTCGACATCATCATTTACCAGCAGGAAACGACCAAGCTCCACCAGGACCACATCATCCTGCACGAGATCGGCCATATTCTCGCGGACCACCAAAGCGACGACCGCGTGGACGAGTGGCATGCACTGATCGCCGGACTCGTGCCCAGCGCCATACGCCGGGCGCTGGGGCGCTGCACCTATGACGATGCGCAGGAGCAGGAGGCAGAGCTCGTCGCGACGATCATTTTGGGTTGGGCCTCGGTGCTGGACCGTGTCACGTCCTGCACGTCGGTGGACCCGTCGGTGCGCCGTCTCCACCGCACCTTCGGTGCCCTTGAGGGGTGGTTGTGATGGTGGTCATCTTGGTCTTCGCCGCCTTGGCCATCGCCGTCGCCTGGAGGCTGTTCCAGCTGCTGAAGGACCCGCGCAACCCCTCGCAGCGCAGCGTGTGCTTGTGCTTGGCGTGTGCTTTTGCGTCCTATCTCGTCGCCGCGCCGGTCGGGCCCGGCTTCGAGACGGTCGCGGGGCCGGGGTGGGGCAAGCTGGTGCAGAATGTGCTGCTTCTCGCAGCGGCGTACTTCGTGATGTGTGTCTACCTGTACGCGGCGTCGGACGAGCGCGCGGGCAGGCGTCGGGCGCGGCTTGAGGGCGTGGCCCTGGCTGTGGTCGTCGGCGTGATCAGCGTCGCGGCCCTGGCCGCCCCCCGGTCCGCTCTGACCGGCAGCGTGGGGACGGCGGACATGACCGTTCCCCAGGTCGCCGCGTTCTACGTCGCGGCCGGCCTGTACTTGCTCTACGCGCTGGCTGCGGCCTCCTACTGGACTCGGCGGTATGCGCGGATGTCCCAGCGTCCGGTGTCCACGGGGCTGTGGGCGGCGGCTGTGGGGCTGCTCGGTGGTGCCGTCGTGTGCGCGGTGAACGCGGTCTTCGTGATCGTCCGCTGGCAGGGTGGTGCCATACCCAAGGCGCTGACTGTCGCTGTGGCGCTGACGTTGATGGCTTCGCTCACGCTGGTCGCCTTCGGCTTCACCTTTCCGGGCGTGATGGCGCGGCTGGCGGCCTTGCGGGTATGGCGTGAGCACCGCCGCATCCACCGTCAGCTGGAGCCGCTGTGGCGGCTGCTGTGCCAGGCATATCCCCACAGTGTCCTGACGCCCCCGGGTGGCGCATGGCGTGACCGCTGGAGGGCAAAGGGCGTACATCGCCGCTACCACCGCCGAGTGGTGGAATGTCGTGACGGCCTGGTGCAGATCAGTACGCGCCTCCAGGGCCGCGGGCACGAGGGCGCCATCGTGGACTTGGCCTGCCCCGAGGTTCTGGCCCAGCATCTGCGAGCCGCCGTGGAAGCCCTCGCGAACGGCGCACCGGTCTCGGACCGGGCGGTCCCGCTGGCCGTGCCGGAGAACGGCGATCGGGACACTGATGTACAGCAGCTGGTCGCGCTGTCGCAGGCGTTGCGCAGCGGAGCCAGGAGCGGAAGGGAGACAGGGTGCTGATCACCGCTGGACGAGTCCTCACCGGCACCGCGGGCGGGTGGATTGCAGACGGTGCCGTCCTCATCCGGGGTGGCACGATCATCGCTGCGGGTCGGCGGGCAGAGGTGGAATCCCAAGCTCAGCCCGGCGAGGCCCAGATGGCCTTTCCCCATTCCACGGTGCTGCCCGGCCTGATCGACGCACATATCCACCTCTGCTTCGACGGCGGGACCGACCCGGTCGCCACGCTGCGCGATCGGGACGACGACGCTCTCCTGGGCGACATGACGAGCCGGGCCGAGCAGCTGCTGAGCACCGGTGTGACCACCGCACGCGATCTGGGCGACGGAAGCGGCCTCGCGCTGCAGCTGGCCGACGCCATCGCGCACGGTTCCGCCGTGGGCCCGCGGCTGATCTGCGCGGGACGTCCGCTGACCACCAAGGGCGGGCACTGCTGGTTCCTCGGCGGTGAAGTCGACGGGAAGGACGAGATCCGCGACCTCATCCAGCGCAACATCGCAGCCGGCGCGAAGGTCATCAAAGTCATGGCGACCGGTGGCGGCCTCACCAAGGGCGGGCCGGCCAGCTGGGAGACACAATTCACCCCGGAAGAACTCGCGTTCGTCGTCCAGGAGGCTCATCAGGCCGGGCTGCCCGTCGCCGCACACGCCCACGGGGCTGACGGCATCGCCGCCGCCGTGGCCGCCGGGGTGGACACCATCGAGCACTGCACGTGGATGACCCGCGACGGTTTCGAGGTGCGCGAGGAGGTGCTGGCCCAGATCATCGACAAGGGCATCTTCGTCTCTCGCACCGTCAGCCCCCAGTGGCCCATGCTGCCCAAAATCTTCGGCCCCGAGCGCGCCGAGGCCCTGGTCGCCATGGCCCGGCAGGTCACGGAATCGGGGGTGAGCCAGATCGCCGGCACGGACGCCGGGGTGGGGCGTGCCGGGTTCGACGGGCTGGCCTCAAGCCTCGGCTTCCACCGACACCTCGGGCTGCCGAACAGCCGGATCATCGAGATGGCGACCGTTGACGCGGCGCGCGCCCTGGGGCTTGGTGAGGTGACGGGTCGGATTGCCCCGGGGTACAGCGCAGACTTGCTCATCGTCGACGGAGACCCGCTCTTGGACCTCGACGCGTTGAAGGAAGTCCGGGCTGTCTTCGCCTCCGGCCTGCGCCACGAGCCCAACGCAGCGGCCGAGTAGGAGCTGTTCAATGCCCTGTTCCCGAGACTTCTCGCGCCTTGGGAACAGGGCACTATTCGTTGGTGTCGGGCGCGGCCTTCTTTTCGAACTCGGTTGCGAGGTCGTTCAGGAGTGCCAGGACGTCGGCTGGCAACCCCTCCGCGCCGAGGCCGCGAGCCCGGACGCGACCCACCTTTCCCTGCTTGGCCGCCGACAACAGGCGAAGCCCTTCGTAGACCTGCCGGGCCACAGCGTCGTCCGGCTCGAAATACAGTCGCGAGACGCCCAAGAAGTGGGCGAGACCTTCCAAGATGACCGGGGTGGGGGCCCCGGCTTCGCCGGTGCCCATTCGAAGGGCCTCGACCTTGTCGGCCGTGGTGACCTCCGACCCGGCGTAGGCGTTCACGGCTTTAGCGATCTCTGCGTCTCCTGGTGCTGTCCCCTTGGGGTATGAGCGTTCCAGGAGGAAGGTGATTTTCTCAGCGATCGTTCGGGGCGGCTTTTGGGCCGCTGCGACGGCGGCAGCCTCGCCCTCCACCTCTTCGCCGCGAGCCTTCGCCAGCGACCGTTCCTGTGCTCGCTTCACCTCGTCCACGGTGACGCGATATGCCTCCGCCAGGCCAGGCAGGTACCTGTCCTTCAGGCGCCGGATGCCGTTCTCTGCACCGGCCACTGGACCGTCGCTTTTGGTGCCGATGACCGCCGCCATCTCGTACCGGTAGAGGCCAGCGTCGCATCGCAGGTCGGTGAGGTCAGGCAAACCGTCGCGGGGGAACAGCTCGTCCAATGGCTTCTTGAGCACCCCGGCGAGGGCGGGCAACTTCTCCTGGTCCGGGACGCTTGTGCCCAGCTCCCACCCTGCCACCGTCGAGTCTGCAACACCGAGGGCAGATGCCACGTCGGACTGCGAAATCTCGGCGACTCGACGTACCGCGCGCATGCGAGTTCTATCGAAGCGTCGAGCTGGCATGAGACCCCATCTTTGTGCGAAGCGAAGAAACTTCGGACCGTTGACCTTTCGCGTGAATCAAGGTAGCTTCAGACTACCGAAAAACGAGGAGATTCGCATCCCTCGGTTGACAGGCCGTGCGCCCGCCGAAGGGCTCGCGCAAGGGAGAGGGAGAGCCTCACCTCCTCGTACGGCCTACGAAGAGACGCCGGTCAGAGACGGGCCAGGGAGGAGGCGGGGCGATGCAAACGAACGGTCCGTGAAGCGGCCATGCAACGAAAACCGGCGCCCGGGAGCTACCAACTCCCAAGCGCCGGGCTGGCACCCCCGAGGGGGCGCCGATTCACATCTCGCGGGGCGACGGGGCTTTTGCACGAGAACCGCCGCACCGCACTCCTACGAACAACGGAGTGTCTCATGCTCGCCATGCCGAGCGGAACCCCGGCCTGCCCGGACACTGATCGCCAGCACCGCCTCGCCGCCCAGCTCGCCGACATGATTCCGGGCGCGGCCACCATCAGGGTCAGCCTCAACGACCCGAGGCAGGCTTGGCCCCACCCGCACGCCATCGTCAAGGACGGGGGCGGGGAGACCATGGAGCTGGGCCGGACGACCGCCAGGGTCGCAGCCCGCTGGGTCCTGCGGGTCTGGCCGGAGGCGGACTGGACACGGCCGCACACCTTCGACCTTGCCAGCGCGACCCTCACCCGCGGTGACCTGATAGCCGCCGGTCGGGGCTGCTGACATGGCTCGGATACGAACCATCAAGCCGGAGGCATTCTTCTCCGAGTCGCTCGCCGAGGTGAGCGTCGAGGCGGAGCGGACCTTCTTCGGCCTCCTCACCCAGGCCGACGACCACGGTCGCCACCGCGACAACGCCGCGATCATCGCGGGACTGCTCTGGCCCTTGCGGGCCGAGCACACCTCGGTCCACGTCGAGGACGACCTCCAGCAGCTCGCCAACGCCGGCCTGATCTGCCGCTACACCGGCTGCGATGGCCGCCGCTACCTCCACATCGTGACTTGGTTCGAGCATCAGAAGATCGACAAGCGGAGTCAGTCCCGCCTGCCCTCTTGCCCGCAGCACCACGCGGACCGGTGCGGCACCTGCAAGGGGACCTGCACCAAGCGCACCGAGGTGTCGCCCACCCCTACCCGAGGGCTCGCCGACACCTCGCCGAACACTCCCGGAGCCCTCGATCAGCCCGCGCTGCCCGCCCCGGAGCTTCCCGCACCCCGGAGCGATGCCCCCGCTGCCCAGCAGGACGCCCTCGTCGGAGTCGCCGACACCCCTGATCGCAACAGCAGGGAAACCGCAGGTCAGGCAGCATTCCCCGAGGGCTCCCCGAACACTCCCCGAACCTTCGGAGAGGGCTCGGCGCCTGGATCTAGGATCTTGGATCCTGGATCTTCTTTCCCTACGGGGCGCACAGCGCCCGACGCGGGCGTCTCGGCCAAGGAGTTGATCGGCGAGTACATCGCCTCGTGCGGCCAGCGCCCGCCCGGGGACGTGATCGGCCACGTCGGACGGATTACCAAGAAGCTCCTCGGCGAGGGCATCGCCCCGGAGCACGTCCGCGCCGGGCTGCGGCGCTTCACCGAGATCCAGGGCCACCCCTCCCGGCTGCCGAGCCTGGTCAACGACTCGATGAACGCACCGGCCGCCGGTTTGGCGCGGCCGGGAATCCGGCCTACCGTGCCCGCTCACCAGGCGTGGACCAACCCGGTCGACGCTGCCGCCGCCTACGCCGAGGAGCTGTGATGCGCACCCGTACCCGCGACCCGCAGACCCTCGGCAGCGAGGGCACCCTGGACCGGATGGCCCGGATCCTGGCCGCCCGCAACATCGCTCCAGTCACCGCCGCCGCGTTGGCCGACGAGCCCGAGCCCTTCTCTCCGCTGGACGCCATGTCGGCTGGGATGCCCCCGCGCTACAAGGTCGCGGTGGCCGACCACCCGCAGGTCCTGGCCTGGGCCCGGGACGTCGCCCAGCAGGCCGTCGCCCCCAGCCTGGGAGCCCGGCGACAGGTCACCACGGGCCCGAGCCTGCTGATGGCCGGTGTGGTCGGCGCCGGTAAGACACACCAGGCGTACGGCGCGGTCCGACAGCTGGTGGAGAGCGGCGTCGGCGTGCGCTGGCGCGCGACGACCGCCGCCGACCTGTACGCGGATCTCCGCCCCCGGCCTGGGGTGGACAGCGAGCGGGAGCTGGCGGCCGTCAGCCGGTGCCCGCTGCTGATCATTGACGACCTCGGTGCGGCCAAGGCGTCCGAGTGGGTCGAGGAAGTGACGTACCGGCTGATCAACCGCCGGTACAACCACATGCTCCCGACCCTGGTCACCACCAACCTGGCGATCAAGGACCTCCGGGCTTACCTCGGCGACCGCGTCACCAGCAGGCTCGCGCAGATGACCACCCGGGTCGAGTTCGAGCCGGTCGACCGCAGACGCCACCGCACCGCCGCCTGACCTGCCGCAGGCAGCCACGCCGGGCCGCGCCCCCAGAGCGCCGCCCCATGCACCTCCCGACCCAGCGCACCCCCTCCGCCGACGCCCCTGCGCGCGGAGAGCGATCGGAGCAACCCGCATGACCACCACGACGATCAGCCCTGCCCGCCACCGGTCGCTCGGCGACCACACCTGGCAGGACCAGGCCGTCTGCCAGAGCACCGAGTACAACCCGGTGGACCCCGAAATCTTCTTCCCCGAGCCGGACGAGACCGCCAAGATCACCGCCGCCAAGTCGCTCTGCGGCCAGTGCCCGGTCCGCCGCACCTGCCTGGACGCAGCCCTCGAAGGCGGCGACACCCACGGCATCCGGGGCGGGATGACCGAGGAGGAGCGCGAGCCGCTGCACGAGAAGCTCGCCAACCGCCTCGACTACAGCCGCGTCAACGCCACCGTCGCCGGGCGCGACGTCCACCTCACCAAGGCCGAGCGGCGCGCGGTCGTCCTGGCCGCCTTCCGACACGGCCTCACCGAGCAGCGCCTGGCCTGGCTTCTGAAGATCAGCGAGGAGCACGCCCAGAAGCTGTACCGCGAGCTCCGTCGCGCCATCCGCAACCGAGACCTGAACCAGACCACGAAGACCGCCACGACTCCCGGGACCGACGGTAAGCGCCTGGGCCGCGACGACTTCGGGACGGCGGCGTGAACATCGCGAGCGCGTCGAAGGCGGCGCACATCACCGGCTGGGACCGCGCGGTCGTCATCGCCCTCGGCGGTGCCGGATGCGCCTTGTCCTACGACGCCCTGCAGCAGATGGCCGTCGCCATCCACGTCCGCGGCTTCCTGACCTACCTCTTCCCCCTGGTGATCGACGGGTTCATCGCCTACGGGATACGGGCCCTGGTGGTGCTCCGCAATGCGCCACTGCGCGCCAGGCTCTACGTCTGGACGCTCTTCGGCACGGCCACCGCTGCCAGTATCTGGGCCAACGCGCTGCACGCGGTCAGGCTCAACGAGGAGAACGCCTCGGCTACCGGGCTGCGGCTCGGCGACACGGTGGTTGCCGTGCTCTCCACCATCGCCCCGCTCGCCCTGGCCGGAGCGGTCCACCTGTACATCCTCATCGCCCGGGGGCTGGTCAAGGGCGGTGACCGAAGTGACCGCGATGACCTCGGTCAGGCCGGTCACCTCGGTCAGGCCGGTCAGCCCGAGCGCATCCCGGTCACTCGGACTGACCGGGCCGGTCAGTCCCAGCCCCAGCCCGGTCAGGTCAGCGCCGGGGAGCCGGTCAGCGCCCTGACCAACCGGCCCCGGCCCTCTCTGGACAAGCGCCACCCGGGCACCCGGACACTGACCGGGGACAGCGCCCCGGCGGACGCCACCCGCCCGGACACCGGTCACCACGACGGGGAGCCCAAAGCCGCTGACCTGGCCGGACAGCCGGACACCCTCCCGGCGGTCAGTGACCGACAGGCCGGCACCGAGCCCGTCACCGGTCACCCGCACAGCGTCCCGCCGGTCACTGACCCGGGCACCCGGACGGCCGGTGACCGGCGACCTGACCCGGACACCGAGGAGCTGCTGGAGATCGCCCGGTCAGCGGTCAGGGCCGAGGACAAGCTGACCCGCAAGGTGGTCGCCCAGGCGATCCGAGGTCAGCAGATCCCGCTGTCCAGCGACACGCTGACCGCCCTGATGGTCCAGCTCCGCGAGCAGCACGGACAGCCGGTCACCTCCTCCCGGAACTGACCGGACACCACGGGGCGGGTGACCGAGCCGGACACCTCGGCCGGTCACCCGCCCCCGGACACGCACCTCACAACCGCCCGAAGCGAACCGGAGAGCACCGCCATGCGCACGAACCCCGCCACACCGGCCGAGGTGGACTCCTGGCTGACCGTCCTGCACCAGCGTGGCCACCTCCACCGCGCCCAATCCGGACCCAACAACACCTGGACCGTGCAACGACGCCGCCACAGCCGCCCCTGGACCCTGCACCACCCGGTCCTGGCCATGGACTGGATCGAGGAAGTCGTCCGCGACATCCACCAGCAGGACGCGGAGACGAGGCGGTGAACGCCAACGACCCGGAGGTCACCACGCCCGGACCGCAGCGTGACCTCAACACAGCTCCTGGCGGAGCAAGTTGTCGCATACGACGGTCCTACGGCCCGTCGCACGCACTTGCCTCCGCCCAGGAGAGCGGAGGAAGTCCGGCTGGTCCCCGAGCGAGGGCGCACAGGGACCAGCCGGACTCCCGGCACCAGGGGGCGCCGGTCGCAGAGGGAGAAGCAGACAACCGCGCCCCGCGCGAGCAGCCGAGCCCCAGCCAGCCAGCGTTCCCCGACCGCAAACCGCGCCGGCGCACCCGCAACCCCAGCGAGCGCACGCACAAGACGACCACCCGCCTCTCCGAGGCCGAGAAGACCGAGATCACCGCCGCCGCCAAGCAGCGCGCCGTCACCGTCGCCCGATTCCTCGCCGCCGCCGGCCTCGCCGCCGCCCGCGGTTCGACCACAGTGCACGCCAACGAACAGCTCGACGCCGCCATTGACGAGCTGGCCGCCCTGCGCACCGCCCTCTCCCGCATCGGCAACAACATCAACCAGATCGCCTACGTCTACAACGCCGGAGGACAGCCCCGCCCCGGCGAACTCGACCACGCCCTCACGACCTTGACCCGCCTCCTCGCGCGTATCGACGACACGGCCGACACCCTGGTGAAGAAGCGACTTTGATGGTTCCCAAGATCCGACGCGGCTCACGCACCCACGGCCTGCTCGTCTATCTGTACGGCCCCGGCAAGCGCGACGAGCACATTGACCCCCACCTCGTCGGGAGCTGGGACGGCTTCGCACCCGACCCCGGCCGCGACACCAGCCCCGACCCCGACCCCAAGGTCCCCCTGGCCCGGCTCGCCGCCGCCTTGGACCTGCGGGTCAAGCAGGCCGGCACCAAGGCCCCGGCCGAGCATGTCTGGCACTGCTCGGTCCGCACCGACCCCGGCGACCGGACCCTGACCGACGCCGAGTGGAACACCGTCGCCCGCCGCCTGGTTCACGCCGTCAACCTCGCCCCCGAAGGCGATCCGGACGGCTGCCGCTGGGTCGCGGTGCGCCACGCCGACGACCACATCCACATCCTGGCCACCATGGTCCGAGGCGACCTGCGCCGCCCCCGGATGAACTACGACTTCAAGAAGGCCCAGGCCGAATGCCGCCGCATCGAAGACGAGATGGGCCTGCGCCGGCTCAAGCCCGGCGACGGCACCGGAGCCAAGACTCCCACCAGCGCCGAGCGCTTCAAGGCCGAGCGCACCGGCCGCCCCGAGGCTCCGCGCGAGACACTCCGCGAAGCCGTCCGCCAAGCCATCGCCGGAGCCGCCAGCGAAGAGGAGTTCTTCACCCGGCTGCGCGACGCGGGCCTGCGCGTCAAGATCCGGAACGCCCCGTCCGGCGATGCCATCGGCTACAACGTCGCACTGCCCGGCGACCGCAACCGCGACGGCCAGCCGATCTGGTTTCCCGGCTCCAAGCTGGCCCCTGACCTCTCCCTGCCGAAGATCCGTCGTCGCCTGGCCGAAGGGACTGTCGACGAGGCTATGCCTCCGGGCGCCGCCAGCGGCCGACCGGACTGGTCGCCGCCCGCCCGGGGACGACGCGCCGCCGCTGGGATCGCCGAGCGCGCCGCGATCCTGCTGGACAGCGACGACGACGAAGCCGCAGCCCAACTCGTCGGGGTTGGCGAACTCCTGGACGCGGTCGCCCAGACCTCCCTGGCCGCCACCCGCGCCGAGCTGAGTGCCGCCGCCCGATCCTTCGAACGCGCCACCCGCAGCCACGTCCGTGCCGAACGCGCCGACACCCGGGCAATCCGCTCGGCGGCCCGGGGCATCATCCAGGCCGGCGGCGCGCTCGGCCGGGGCGAGGACGGCGGCACCACCGCCATGCTGGTCTCCACTTTGGTCCTCGTCGCCCTGGCCGCCGCCCGTTGGCACTCCGCCCGCGGTCACGCCCAGCAGGCCGAAGCCTCCCGTCAGACCGCCGAACACCTGCGAGCCGCCTACCGCCAGGCCGCCACCGCACCCATGCAAGCCCTGCACGAACACGGCCGCGCCCTGCCCGATGCCGAGCGCCGTGCGTACGAGACCACCATCCGCGCAGTCCTTCCCGCCAGCGGGCTTCCTGCCGACGCCTCGACGAACACCGACGCCCTCGCCGCCACGCTGGCCCAGGCCGAACAAGCAGGCCACGACCCCAAGGTCCTGCTCCAGGAGGCCATTGACATGCGCGAACTCGACACCGCCGACGACGTGAACGACGTCCTGGTCTGGCGACTGCGCCGACTCGCCCAGCTCCCCGCGCACCCCGGCGATGCGGCCCGCCGCCCGCAGGCCGGCACCGGCCGCGTCAAGAATGTGCCCACTCGGTCCGGCATCCGGACCGCACCTTCGACAGCGACACGTCCCGCCGCTCCGGACCCGCGCAATCGCCCGCCGCGCCGTTGACCAGCAGCCCGGCAGGCCCATCACGGGCCTGCCGGGCTGCGTGAAACCCTCTGGACAACCCGTTCTACCGGCTGTTACGGATGAACAGAGAAGGCCCTCGACCGGGAGATGACGCTCGTGCTCAGAACGACCGACCACCACGTAGAGCCGACCCCCGTCCTGCCCGCCGTCCCCGCCGGAAGCGATCCCCTGCTGCAGCTCCAGTACGAGACGCAGCCCCCCAGCGGACCCGGCGCGACGCGCTGCCTCAGCCATCCGCGCGAGCTGTCCCTTCGTGGGATTCCCGTGATGTGCTCGGCCTGCCGCGCCCGGCGCGACTGGCTCCTCATCAACCACGGCCGCAACGTCTGGGTCCGCTGCCGCTGCAGCAACCAGTGGCTCGAACCCGAGATCAGCCGCGCCGACTTCGACGCCATGGTCGCCATCCCGGACGGAACGACCTACCCCAGCGTCGAGCAGGGCCTGATCGCACTCGGCTTCGACGGCGCCTTCGCCGGCACCTACCTGGAGTAGAGCAGTGCGGTTCCGCTCCATGCACGAGCGGCGAACACTGTTTGCGTAGCATGCTGTCGGCCCCCGGACGCATCCGGTGAGGCCGAGAGAGCGCGGTGAAAGGGCAGCAGTGCAGCGGATCGGCCTTTACTACCCGTACGTGCACTTCCGTGATGAGCGGTGGATCAAGGCCGCCGCCCTTTACTGGCCGGGCCTTGCCCGAGTAGTCCCCCCTGGGTTTCCTGTCACCGACCCGGACTTGGTCAAGGCCCTGCGCTACGAGCTGGACTTCGTCACCGACGTGGACCCCAGGGAAGCCGCAGCCGCTGTCGCCCCCACCTTCCTGAAGGCTGTCGAGGATCACGGCGGCGAACTGAGGCAGCGATTTCTGGCAACTGCTGACACCCGACCGTTCCGCGCGTATCAGGGGAACGAACCTGAGCTGTTGATGGGACAGCGCATCGTCAACGCGGAGCCGACCGCACCTGACGACCTGCGAACGCTTCCGCGCGACGAACGCCCCCTCGCCGGCCTGTACCCGCACGAAGTAGACCCACGGCTTGCGGATGCTCTTCGCGGTGCCGGTCTCGCTGTACCGGCCATGCGGTCGCGCATTGCCAGATTCGCGGACGTGACGTGGCTGGCCATGGACCCGGTCCTGGCCTGGATCTATAAGTGCGTGCTCACCGAGGAGCTCGCCCGCCGTACGAGGTACGCGCCGATCACCGACCAGGTGGCGGCCCACAGCGCCACGGACGGCTGGGACAGCGACCGGATCGCTGCCGCCATGTTGGGCGAGCCGCCCCGACCAGCAGGCACCGACGAGACAACACGACTCGGGCTGATGGCCGTGCAATGCGTGCTCCCGGACGATCTGCGGTCGGTGCCTGTGGCGAAGATCATCCAACTGCGGAGGGATCACCGAGCGGAATTCCATGCCTTTACCCAAGCGGTCGACAAGGCTGCGGCGGATCTACGAGAGCAGGTGGACGGCATCGAAGACCGGGCGGCGTTCGAGCAGCACCTTCGGCTGAAGTTCGACGAGAGCATTGCCCTGCCTCTTGAGAACCTGCGGAAGGCCATGAGCGGCCTCGGCCTCAAAACCTTCTACAGCGCGCTGAACTACAAGTTCGAACTGCCCGCCCTCGCCGCTGCGGCGAGCGGCTGGGCAGGCAACGTGCCGATCGCCGCAGGAAGCCTCGCGGTCGCCGCCGCAACCCTGCGCCAAGCCACGGTGGAGGCCCGCGATGCTCAGCTCAGTGGCTCTCCGGTCAGCTACCTGCTCAGAGTGGAACGGAACCTGAAGCCGACCACACTGGTGCGGCGAGTCGCGCGAACGCTTGGCCGCGCTGCGGGCTCCGCAATCTAGCCGCGCTCAACCACGGTTGCTGTGCTTGGGCAACTCGCCCCGGAAGTCACATCCAGGGCACTCGTCCTCGCCCTGAATGTGGCCCTCGTACCAGCCATGAACGGCCGCGTGGAGGCTCGCCTCCTCCACCGAGGCTTCGCCGCTGTGGACCGATGCGATGGCGTTGCCGACGATCAACCGGAGCACGGCGTTGTCAGGCGAGGGGAACGGCGGGGGACGGCATCGGCGAGCCGGTCGCCATGGCTGCGGCCTACGGCGGGTCTGGCTGCCAGTCAGCCGGATTCGGCACTGTCGTGCTGGGCTGTGCCGTGCAAGTCGCTGCGGAACCCCCGGCCGACCGGCTGCCAGCCCTGGATGGTGGCGGGCCTCCAGCGCGGCCGGTCCGGCACGCTGGTGTCGTCGGGCTCCGGCAGGCTGCCCCGGCTCTTGCGGCTGCGGGCGGCTTGGACGCTGATGCCCAGGTGGGTGGCGACCTTCGGGTACCCCCAGAGCTGCTGGTCGTCGACCATCGTCTCCTCCGTTCGTCAGTGACGGATGATGGCGCTCGTTGAATCTGGCTCTGGCCGCAGTTTCGTGAAGGTCATGGTTGGGTGAGGATGCGGGTGCGGAGAAGTTGGAATGAGGCCCGTCCGTACATGGCTCGCTTGAGCGTTTTGACCCTGTTGACGTGGCCTTCGACGGCGCCGGAACTCCAGGGGAGGGTGAGGCCGGCGGTGACGGCGTCGAGGTCCTGTCGGAGGGAGCCGGCGAAGCTCTGCATCGGTTTGGGAGCGTCCTGTTCGGCCTGACGGATCCACTGCAGCAGCAGGTATCCACGTTGGTGGCGGATGAGGTCGGCGAAGGTGCGGGCGAGATCGCAGGCGCGGGTGATGTCGGGGCAGGCGAGCCGGACTTGGAGCAATCGCTCCTCTTGGCTGTCGGTGAGGGTGTCACGGGGCCGCATGATCCAGGAGGTGATCTTGCGGGGGCTGGGGATGTCGGCTCGGACCGGTGCGGCGGTGCCCGCCCGGAGGGCGGCAAGGTGTTTGCGGACGACCTGGCGGCTGCCTCGGTAGCCGCGTTCGTGGATTTCGTGGAAGAGGCGGGTGCCGCTGGCCTGGCCCTGGGTCTCGGTGAAACGAGCGTTGAGGTATGCCTTGAACGGTTCCAGCACGCCGTTGGGCCGGCGGTCGCGAGCGGAGGCCAGTAGCTGGTCGAGGTCGGTATCGCGGAAGCGGCGCACGGTCTTGCGGTCGAGGTTCAGCCTCCGGGCAATGGCGCTGATCGACCAGCCTTGCTCCACCAGGCGGTGGATGTCCTCGTAGCGGTGACGGGTCCGTTCGATGATCTGGGTGCCAGGCAGCTCGGCGGGCGGCATCGGCATCGGTGGCGACTCCGGTGCGTTCGTCACTGTCTCCTGTTCTGCGTGTTTGCGCAGGCAGTCGCGGTGCTGGTGGCAGGTCTTCTCCATCGCGGCAGACAAGTTTTGAAGCAAATGCCAGCGATCGGCTACTTCCAGGGCGTCCGGGGCTGCCTCCTTGACCGCCTTCGTGTAGGCGGAAGCCCTGTCACGGCAGATGATCTCCGCACCGGGATGGTCCTTGAGCCAGGCCGCGAACGTCTCTGATGTGCGGTCGGGCAGCACATCCACGACCCGGCTGGCCTCCACATCGACCAGCACAGTGCCGTACGTGCAGCCTTTGCGGAAGGCGAACTCGTCCACCCCCAGGACCCGCGGGGCACGGTCCGGCACAGGCGGCGGCGTCAGCAGCCTGAGCAGCCGGGTCCGGCCCGCGGCCATCCGCAGCTTGCGGCACAGCCGCGCGGCCGGACGGCCGCCCAGCTCCACCGCGATCGACCAGAGCCAGCCCGTCATCCCGACGCTTGACCGGCGGTACCGCTCGGTCAGCCCGCCGACCTGCTCGACGAACGTCCGGCGCGAACAGATTGATCGATCGCAGAAGAACCGTCGCACCCGGAGCCGGACCGTGACCTGACGCGGACCCAACGGCCTCTCATCCAGGGAGCGTTGATACGAACTGTGCACGCGATCCGCCCGCTTCCGGCAGTCCGGGCACCGACCCGGACGCCCCGTGGACTCCGCCTCCAGCACCAGGCCGCCGGAGACATCATTGACGCGCACCACTCGCACATCCATCCCCGCAAACAGCACATCCTCGATCATCTTGCTCGCCACGGCAGGGAACACCGTGCTGAAACGATCCCTCGTTCCCACCCCTGACCATGACCTTCACGAAACTGCGGCCAGAGCCTTGAATCTCCCCAGCTCTTGCTCAGGGGTGGGACGGATCCGCTCACTCGTCTCCCCAGCGCGGCGGAGGCTTCTGCACCCGAGCGCCGGGCATGGATGCTCAAGGGCCGAACTGTGGAGCGGGAGTGGACCTGGTGAGCCTCAGGGGCAGGAATGCGAGGGCGGCGGAACAGGTCATCCCCAGAAACATGGGGACCGCGGTGTGCGCACCGCCCAGGCCGACCAGCGGGGCGGCCACCGCGCCCAGCAGGCCCTGCCCGGTTCCCAGAACGGCCGAGCCGGCACCGGCCGCCTGAGGGACACGGTCCAGGGCGAGCGCCGTGGCGTTGACGGTCACCAGGCAGATCCCGACGAGCGCCACGTAGACCAGTCCGAGAGCGAACGCCAGGGTGAGGGCGTGGCTCAAGGCGAGCACGGTCAGGGCGGCGGAGCTGGCGAGCATGGCGTACAGCCCGGCTCGCAGGAGCGCGGTCGGAGTGAAGCGGCCGACCAGTTTGGTGATGGCCACTGTGGCCAGGGCGCCGACGATGCCGGTGGAGGCGAAGGCCGCGGAGGTCTCCCCGATGCTCAGGCCGAGGATGTTCTGGAAGAGGAACGAGGCACCGGCGAGGTAGCAGAAGAGCACGGCCAGGGAGAAGCCGAAGGACAGCGTGTAGCCCAGGTACGACCGGTCTGCCAGTACTTCACGCACCGCGCGGATCGTGGCAGCGGCGCCCCCGGTGCGGCGCTGGTGCAGGGGGAGGCTTTCGGGCACCGCCACGGCCGCAGCCGCCAAGGCAAGGACAGTGGCGGCAGCCAGCACCCAGAACACCGTGCGCCAACCGCTGGCTTCGATCACGGCGCCCCCCGCGACCGGGGCGATCACGGGTGCGAGGCCGTTGAGAGCCATCACGATGCCGAACAGCTTCGCCGCTTTTTCTCCCGTGGCCACGTCGGCTATCACCGCCCGCCCGATCACCACGCCGGCGGCACCCCCGAAGCCCTGGAGGAACCGCAGCACCACCAGCCAGCCCAGCGACGGGGCCAGCGCACACAGCGCCGTGGCCGCTGCGCACACGACGCTGCCCGCCAGCAACGGCACCCGTCGGCCGAAACGGTCGGAGAGCGGGCCCAGGATCAGCTGCCCCAGGCCCATGCCGATCAGGAAGGTGGTCAGCGTGAGCTGGATGCCCGAGGCGTCGGCGTGCAGATCACCTGCCATCTGCGGCAGAGCAGGCAGGTACATATCCGTTGCCAACGGCATGACAAAGGCGAGCAGCCCCAAGGCTGCAATCAGGACGGGCATCCCACACTCCAGACCAACGAACGAGCGGTACCGGACAGCGGGCGCCCCCGTCCAGCCGCGCACAGCCAGACGGGGGCGGGCACGAATCTGCCGCTGTCCTGGACTCCGACCGTAGAAGCGGAAACCCTTATTCCGTATCGTCCGCAGGACCGGGAGTGCGAGGTCATTGGCCCTAGACCGTCAGCCCCAGCGGTGCATCAGCACACCGCGCAGGGAGGGCCTTGGCGAGACGGCCGCCGTCTACTGCTTCAACCCACAACGAAGTGGGGGCAGCGAGCGGCTCCGGCCGAAATCACAGAAGATCCACCATCTTGAAGTTGCTGGTGATGGGGCTGGCGTGGGAGCCGAGTCGTGTACTCGTCCTGGTCGGAGGTGGCTGTCTGAGATCAAGATCATCTGTCAGTGTGAAACGCGCAGGAGGGTAGTAGCGTGCCGCAAGTCCAGGCGGAGTTTGGTAAACACGTGCCGTTCTTCAGGTGTGTGAAGGCATGCCTGCAGACCGCGCGGACGGACGCGATCAGCTTGTTGACCTGCTTCTTCGCCGGGGTGAGTGGCTTGGTGCGGGCGGCCTTGTAGCCGGTGATGACCACTGGATTGTCTGGGTCGTCGTCCAGGTTGACGAAGCCGAGGTCGCCAACTGGGTGGGCCGTGAGTGCGGGCGGCGGTGTGCTGCGGCTGCTGAACGGCAGCCGCAAAGTCATCTTCCGGCGAAGATACCTCACCGCTACGATGCCTCTGGCAGTCGCGTGCTTGGGCATTAACACACGGAGCTGGAAGGCAGTTTGGCCATCCACGGAGGGTGCTATGGGGGACACGACTAGCACTGGCGAGGTGATCGGGCGCCGTTACACGCTAATCCGCACCCTCGGGATCGGGGGATTCGGCCAGGTGTGGCTCGCCCGTGACGAGGATCTGAACGTCGAGGTCGCCCTGAAGCAAGTGCGCTTTCCGGGCCCGGCGACGCCTGAGGAGCAGAGGCAACGCATCGCCCGCGCAGTGCGGGAAGCCCGGCACGCGGCCCGGCTGCGCGACCACCCCAACATCGTCACCGTCCATGACGCCCTTGAGCACGACGGCAGTCCGTGGATCGTGATGCAGTTCGTCGACGGCCACTCGCTCGCCGAGGAGCTGCGGCAGCACGGGCGCCTGCCGGTCGACCAGGTCACCAGGATTGCCGAGGCAATGCTGTCGGCCCTGGGTGCAGCACACAAGGCGGACATTGTGCACCGCGACGTCAAACCTGCGAACGTGCTGCTGGACGCTGGCGGGCAGGTGCTGCTCACAGACTTCGGCATCGCCATCGCTCCCACCGACGCCACGCTCACCGCCTCCAGCATGGTCGTCGGCTCGCCCGGCTACGTGGCACCCGAGCGGTGGCAAGGTGCCGAACCGGGCGCGGCGGCTGACCTGTTCGCCCTCGGGGTGACCCTGTATGAGGCGGTCGAGGGCGAACCGCCTTTCCCGCGCCAGAATCCGGTCGCGGCCCTGACCCAGGAGCCCCGGCCGCCCCGGCACTCGGGGCGACTCGGCCCGCTTCTGCTGAGACTGGTGGAGAAGGAACCCACCCAGCGGCCCGATGCCGCCGCCGCCCGCGCCCTGCTCCGGGCCGATCCGGATACCTCCATCACGGCCAGCACGCCCACCAAGGTCATCACCACGGCGCACACCCTGAGGAAGGAGCCCGCGCGCCCCTCGTTCAGCGAACCCGCGACGATCACCAGCGATCGGATGAAGACGGTCGAGGCACACGCCATCAGACGGGCCAACTTCTTCGGCATATTCTTCGGGGTGCTGGGCACGATCTTCGGGCTGGTGCTGGGACTCCAAGGCATGCCTGCGTACCCCAACGTCGGAGTGGGCCAATGCGTCCTGTACGGCGTCTTGGGCGGCTCGTTCGGCGGCTACGCATACGGCTGGATGCAAGGCGCCTGGAAGTGGCTGTTCCGCGATCTGGACAGTCTCACGGTCACCCCCGGCGGACTGACCATGACCGGCGAGCTATCGGCCACGTACAAGTGGGGTGAACTGAAAGCGGTGAAGCTCAAGCGATCCGGCAGCACCGTGACACTGGTTGCCACCGTCCGCCCGGAACGAGTGTCCGATACGAAGTGGCGATCGAAACACCCGGTCGCGATCGACAGCGAAGGCAACGCCGAGGTATTCGTCGGACGCGGCATCCCCGCAAGCGACACGGGTCGCGTGATGGCCGCGCTCTCCCACTACGCCGGGAACCTGTACAACGGTCCGTCCAGCCTGCCCTGACACACGTCAACGGGCCCCTCGCGTCGGGACAACACTCGACGTGAGAATGCGGCCCTCCACTGTGTGAGTCGTTGGTCGTGTCCTCGTGCTGGTTGTAGGCGATTGTCCGGCGTGAAGATCGTCTGTCAGCGGGTGACTTCGAGGTTCGTCAGGACGAGAAGGGCGCGCAGGAGCGTGGTGGCGTGCCGCACGTCCAGGCGGAGTTTGGTGAGCACGCGCCAGTTCTCACGTGCGCGAAGGCGTGCTCGCAGACCGCGCGCACTGACGCGATCAGCTTGCTGACCTACTTCTTCGCCGAAGTGAGCGGCTTGGTGCGGGCGGCCTTGTAGCCGGTGATGACCACCGGGTTGTCCCAGGCGTCGTCCAGGCCGGTGAAGCCGAGGTCGCCGACGGCGCCCAGCTCATGGGCGCGCAGCTGCTCCACGAGGTGGTTGTAGCGAGCGGTGGTGATCTCCGAGCAGCGTCCCGGGCGAGCTGCGGAGATCCACAGCAGGCGGCCCTTGTCGTCGGTGAGCGGGAGGAAGAACAGGCCGTGGACCTTGTGCTTCCCGCTGTAGTAGCGCCGGTTGTCCGCTCCAGTGCGGCGCCGGGTGCGGATCAGGGTGCCGCTGGGTCACCTACGCCAGACGCGACTGGGCCGAGTACCTCGCCGCCCGGGCCGAGGAAGACCCCCGCAAGCGCCGCTAGGCCCTTGTAGGCCAGCTTCCGCCGCAGCCCCTCCGGGGTGAAGGTGAAGTCCGCCGGCACGGGCCGTCGCCGTGGTGCACGGCGAGCAGGAGCGGCTGCTCGTGCTCAGGCGGCCACGGCTCGGCACCAGGCGTGCCGCCGTTCCACAGGTGGAAGACCACCATCGGCTGCCTGGGATCCGCGCCAAGGTGGCCGAGCGCCTTGTCCTACAGCGGGTTGCCGCTGTCGAACAGCACGGGCGGGGTGTCGAACTCCGCCGTCACGTCCACCCAGCCGCGGTCCTCCGGCCCACTGGCGGACCCGCGCCCTGAGGGCCTCGGTACGCGTCGCCCGCGAGCACCCGGTCCGGCCTGAGCCAGCTCGTCCGGAACGCCCCGCACAACTACTTGAGCGCTGTGAGGACGGACCGGGTCAGGTTGAGCGTCCGCTGCAGTTGGCGGTCCCTGCTCCCGGTCCCGCCGTCGTACCTGATGGTGACCATGTCGTCGCCATGAACGACGTAGAGGTCGGTGGAGTTCGGGAGGTTGTGCTCGGTGAACATCCATCCGCACAGTTTGTCGCCGAACTCGGCGGTTTCAGATGGCTTGATCAGATTCTCGGGGCGCTCCTCGTGTGACTTCATCTTCTGGCAGAGGTCGGCGTACATGCCGTTGCGGCCGCCGTCCTGGTCGAGTTTGATGGTGAGCTTGTAGCCGCCCGGGGGAGAATGCCCATCGCATGCGGCGATGTCGGGGGGAATCTTGTCGGACTCGAATTTGTTGTTCGGGGCGTAGTCGGCCAGTGTCTCGGCGCCGATTACGCCGCAGAGATCGTCGGTCACCTCTGGTTTGTGGCCCTTCGGCCACACGAGAACGGCGCCAGCGGCGATCACGGCCACCCCGGCCGCGATGGCGATCCAGGTGCGCCGGTCCCGTCGAAGCGGTGGCTTGGTCGGTGCGGCGACCTCTGCCGGTTCTGTCATGTGTGGATCTCTCCTGTCATCGCAGTTTGGCGAGCACCAGCCGGGTCAGTTCCACAGCGTTCTGCAAGGTGTCCTGCTGTCGTTCCGGCGGAATGCTGTACTCAATGTCGATCAGATCACCGCCCTGAACGGTGTGCACGAAGACCTCGTGCTGGTACTCGCTGTGCACGATGACGCCGCACATCCGGTCACCGAACTCGGCCGTTTCGGAGCGTTTCAGGGCGCGGCCGTCGATGTCGATGGCCAGGGAGCTCGCCCTCCGGCACGTCTTGGCGAAGTCCTTGACGGGCGACTTGCTCCACCGGTTGAGGTGTATCCCGAGGTAGAAGCCGGACGGTGAGTCGGCGGAACAGAACGTGTAGTCGGCATCCGGCTTGCTCAGCTTGGGGCTGGGGACGTACTTCGCGATCGCGTCCCTGCCGATGAACGCGCACAAGTCCTTCGGCGTCTCCGGGAGGTGGCCGCCGTCCCGCGGCCACACTAGGACGGCTCCGGTCACGACGACCGCCAGGCCGACGACGAAGGCGATCCAGTTGCGCCGGTCGCGCAGTATGGACGTACGAGTCCGGGGCGGTGAGGCGGGACTCGATGGCGTTGTCATGGGCGGACTCCTCCAGGCCGACCGATCAGGACTTCCCTGAACTGTCATCGCCTGGTGGGCCGGGCTTGGTCGGGCGACGACGGTCGAGAATCCGCCAGCCGACCAGCAGGGCCAGCATGCCGGCGACGATCAGTTCGATCCCCAGGTTCCGGTTGGACCCGGCAAGGTCCGAGAGCAGCCCCCACGGGCCCGACGACGTCGGGCCCTCGGGCTTGACCGGCGCGACCTCGGTGCCGGACTTCGACTGGGACACGCTCGCGCCCTTCACGTGCGTCCGGCCAGCCGACAGGCTTCGCCATCTAGCCTCGAAGTCCTGCTTGCTCACGTTGCGCTCGACGACCCTGCCGAAGTCGACCCCACCGGTCTTGATCCGGTAGATCTCCTCGCGCGTGCACCGGCGCTGAAAGCAGGACACCTGCTGCTCGTAGTTCCGCACGTAGCCTTTGAAGATCGTCTGCGGAGACCACCCCTGCCGGGCCGGCCACTTCGATACGTCGCCGCTGTCGATGACATACTCGAAGCCCGTCTCATGAAGAGCCGCCCGCTGGCGGACCCACTCGGCGGCGACCCGGGTGAGATAGACCCGTCGCAAGGCTGCGTACTCAGGGCTTTCGTTGACCTCGCGAACAACCTGGGGCAGGACGATGTCGTTGTAGGCGGCGTCGATGGCCGCCGAGACGTCCGCGGGCTGGCTGGGGCACCCCGCGTGACTGCGGTTCCCGGAATTCCCGATGTCGTCGATCTCCGCCTTCACCTCCAACGGGGCGTTCAGGATGTAGAAGTCGTCCCCCTCGCTGTAGACGTCGGCCGGCCCGGGGGTGATCCATAGGCGTTGGTCGTAGCATGCGCCGACGTGACGTAAGCGTTGGAGGCGCTGCCGGAACCGATTCGCGACCTCGTTGTCCTGGTAGATCAGATCCGCATCGACCTTCTTCAGCCGATCGTCGGCCTCAAGCAGGATCCTCCCGACATCGGTGCCGCCGAGCCGCTTATCGATGATCCGGTCTGGCTCGTTGGGATTCAGGTTCACCCAGAACGTCGACGTCGGAAGGGCCAGCCATACGTAGAACGAGTCGGAAGCTCCGCGCAGGCTCTGCGAACCGGCATCGGCGTGCTCCGCACTACTCGCCTGCGCGGTGAACTCGTAGCTGAATCCGAGCCGATCGCCCGGGTAGGCAGACAGGTGCCGCAACTCGACGGTCGAGAAGTCGATACCGCCCGGGGCGCCGATCGTGGCGCCGGCCATCAGCTGCCGCGGCGACCTTGAGCCGCCGCTTCCCCGCGGAGCGGCCTTGCGGCCGGAGGACTTCCGCGGTGGCGGGTCGAACAGCCCGTCCCCGTTCTGGTCCCGCCATTCGTTCTGCTTCTGGATCAGGTCCTGGACACGGCCGGTCGCCTTCCCCTGCTCCTCCTTGGTCCCGTAGGGCACCAGGAACCTCATGCCCTTGGAGTACCGGGCGCAGCGCGGCCCGCCGGCGTAGTCGCAGGGCTCCCGCTCGGAGGCTCCTCCAATGAGCCGCTCGGGTGTGATGTCCACCCCGTTCTTGGTCTGCAGCTCCGAGTCGATCTGGTCGTGGGAGGCGCCCTCCTTGAGCCGCTTGAAGGTGTACTCGATCTCTCCCAGGCGCCTGAGGATGAGCTCCTCGGAATGGCCGACGGCTTCGCCGCGGTACCGGGCGCTCCTGGCAACCACCTGCAAGGTCACGTCGCCGGGCTGCAAGCCGAGTTTCTTGAGCTGGGCGAAGAGTCCGGGATCCTGCTGCTCGATCTCGGCCGCGGTACGGACCTTGCGGTAGATCGCGTCGTTCCACTCGCCGCGGTGCCGGTCGAAGCGGGAGTAGAGCTCCTTGTCGAAGATCCTCAGCTCGGCGGCCGTGTAGTCCGTGACCCGGAGCCAGGCGACGGCATAGTTCACGGCCGCACGGTCCTTGGAGTCGTAACCGTCGAAAACCCTCCCCTCGTAAACGTACGAGAACATCGGATCGCCGTAAGGGGCCTGAGCCGACGAGCCGGACGCGGCTCGGACTGTAAGCGAGGGAGCGCCCGCAGCGGCCGTGGACGGACCGGTGAGGAGGCAAGCCAGCCCAACGAGCACTGCCAGCAGGCTCACGAAACGACTACGCATGCGGTCATTGTGTCGGCAACTTGCTTGTGGCGCCCATGACTTGGGCGATAGCCGCAGATCTGTCGCGATTCATTCACGCGAGCCCCGGTTTCGGGCCGTGAGGTTCCAGTTCGGCTCGCTGCTGCAGCCAGCCCGGCGGTCAGGCGAGGGAAAGCCACCGATCCGCGGCCCACGCGCGCCAGTCCGGCTAGCCCGGAGGGGCGCGTCGAGCTCTCAACCGCGAGCTCAGCCGAGTCGGGCTCTTGGAGCAGCGCGCGCCCGCGGCGGATGCCAGACTCGCTCATCGGGAAGGTCCGGTCCAGCGCCGTCGCCCAGCGGTGGGCGATGCAGGTGCGCTGGGCCTCCGGGGCTGGTGGGGGTGGATCACCGGAAGCTCGACATCAGTCTACTTTCCCTGCAGGTCGGGACTCCGAGCTTCGATCAGTGATGCCCTGCCAACTTGAAGTCGCAGGTCAGCGAGGTGGCGTGATCGGTGAAGGGCATGCTCACGCGGTTCGCGAGCGACAGTCTGTGCCCTTGATCGTCTGTCAGCGGTTGACCTCGAGGTTCGTCAGCACGAGCAGGGCTCGCACAAGGTCGGTGGCGCGGGCCGGATCGGTACGGAGCTTGGCGAGGGTGCGCCACATCTTGAGGTGGGCGAAGCCGTGTTCGACGGGAGCGCGTGAGGCGGCCAGGACGCGGTTGGCCTCCTTTTGGCCGGGGGTGAGCTTGCGGGCGCGGGTGGCTTTGTAGCCGGTGACGACGACGGGCTGGGCATCGTCGTCGTCCAGCCCCAGGAAACCGAGGTCGGCCAGGGTGCCGAGACCGGCGGTGCGCAGATGCTCGAGGATGTGGTCGCGGCGGGCCGCGGTGATGTCATGGGTGCGGCCGGGGCGCGCCGCGGAGATCCAGATGAGGCGGCCCTTCTCGTCGGTGAGCGCAAGAAAGTGCAGGCCGTGACGTCGGTGTTTGCCCGAGTAGTTGGGCCGGTTGTCCTTGCCGGTGCGACGGACTGTGGGGATGAGGGTGCCGTCGATCAGGACGACTTCCCCGCCCCGCTGGGCGATGTTCTTCAGGGCTCGGTCCAGGCGCGGTGCACGGGCGGCGAGCAGGGCAGTCAGCTCATCTCGCCAGCGTCGTACGGTCGTTTCGCCGACCTGGTTGCCGCCGGCCATGTCGGCGATGCGCTGGTCGTGGCGGAGCACGGCGAGGACGATGACGACGATCCGCCCGGGCGCCCGGCGGCGCCAGCGTGAACCGATCGTCTTGAGGTGGCGCCGCAGCAGGTCCGCGCAGTATTCGTTGGTTTTCCGGGACACCGGCAGACGGCACTGGTAGATAGGGAAGCCGGTATCCCCGGCGGGCTCGTTGAGCTTCTTCATGCACACGTCGAAGTCAACGACCGCCGAGGGAATGCCGGTTACGGCCCGCGGCCGTGGCTACGGCATGCGCTGGAAGCGCCCGTCGGGCAGCTTGCGCAGCCAGCCCCGGCCCGACAGCTTGGTCAACTTCCCGCGCAGTGGCTCCAGCCGACCCTTGACCTCTACTTCGAGGCCGAGCGCGGTGCCGACGTCCTTGGCGCGTACCGGGCCTCCCGCCTCCCGGACGATCTTCATGATCTGCTGGTAGTCCGGCGGCAGCGCGTCCTCGGCGATGCCCGCCTCGCGGTGCCGGACCAGCAGCACGCCACGGCCGCCGACCTGCGCAGGCACCGCTTGCGTGGCGGCCTTCTCCGTCTGCAGCTGAGCGTGCATGCGCTCCCACACTCGCATCGCCGCAGCGAGATCCTCGCGCTCCGCGCGGACCTTCTCAAGTCGTTCGACCAGGAGCTTCTCCTCCTCGTCGAGTTCCGCCCGGCGAGCGGCGACGCGTTCGGCGACTTCGCTGATCTCCGTCATCCCGCGAGCCTAGAACCCGCTCAGCCCTCTGACCTGGAAACGGACAGACCGCCCGTGACTCTCGCCCGACGATCAAGACGATGGACTACCGCCCACCACCAGCCCAAGGCCCCCGCGACGGCATCACACCAGCCCGCCTGACCAGCCCGAATCAAGTTGGCGCGGCTTCACAGATCCCCATCAACGAGCGTACGCAACGCCCGGGCAGGCGTACGGCGAGGCCGCCCCTGCCGGTTCGGCGCGGGGCGGCCTTCGGTATTTGTCAGGCATTGGCAAGGCGGTTGGAGAGGTCCAGTGCGGCGGTGGCCACCGTGAGGGCGGCGCAGAGGCCGAGGACCTCGTGGAGGGTCGGGCGGACCAGACGAGGCCAGCTGTCGGGGGCAGCGGGCCAGGAGGCGAGATGGACCTCGGCGGTGGCCAGCCCGAGGTGGGCAGTGACGTCCCAGCCCGCGAGGTGGGCGGGCTCCCAGTGAAGGCGGATGCGGCCAAGTGGGAGTCTGGGGCTGTTCACCGGGAGCCAGGAGACGTCGAGTGGTCCATCGGGAAGGGCGGAGACGCGCTGGACCAGCGCGCCGCGTACTCCTGTCGGCATGGGCCGATGGGCAAGGCTATGCAGCGGAGAGACTTCGGGTGATGAGGTGATGCTGCAACTCCTGTTCGTGAGGCGGTTCGCCTGGTGCGTGGCGAACGGGAGAAGCTGTCCGCGCGGGGCACGGACGGCGGTGGATAGAGGTCCTGGTCAGGGGGCGGTCAGTAGGGCGGCGGTGAAGGCCCGAATTGCTGTGGCAGGGACGCCGGTTGCGAAGGAGGCATGCCAGGCCGGTTCGGGGTCGCCTTCCCTGCGCGCCTCGTAAGACCAGCCGCCCTCGTCGAGGCGGACCTCAAGGTGTCCGCCGGGTGCGGTGTACGTGGCCGGGACGTTGTCGTCGTCGAGGGTCCAGTCAGGAAGTTCGAACAGTTCGGCGACGACATGCGCGGCGTCTTGCCCATCGAGGTACCACGGTTCACCGTCCGAATCGGCGGGCTCACTCTCCACGACCGAGTGCTCGGTGGTCGCCCAGCCGAAGGCAGTGCTGGCAGCGCGGGGCAGATAGCCCTCCTGGCCATCCTCGGCGATAAAAGCGGCGTTGTCGGCATCGACGACGCGGCCGACGAAGTGGGAGAAGGGCCAGTCCGGGTTGACGGCCAGGCGGACGGGCAGATCGGAGTTCAGGGTCTGGAGCTGGTGGATGAGCTGGCCGACGGTGAGTGAGCGCGGCATGCGGTACCTCCAGGGTGAGCAGCACGTAGAGAAGAAGAGGCGGGTCGTGGTCAGGGGGCGTCGATGCGGGGCGGGTCGCGCAGGACGTCCAGCAGTTGGATGGGCTACGGATGGGTGGCGAGGTGCCGCCTGCGGGACTCGTTGACGTAGCCCTTGCCGGGGTTCTTCATCCGCCAGTCGCCGCAGGAGCAGACGGCTGCGTGTACGCGCGGCCAGGGCAGTCGGTGCCATCGGCATGGTGGTTGGTCAGCGGGGCGCGGAAGGGCATGGTGGATTCCTCGTGGATAGGGGGCTGCAATCCGTCAGCCGGGCTCGGTCGGTACCAGGTGTGCGCGGTCATTCAGCGAAGTCGCGCTGCCACTGGCGTCGTTCGGCACGACGGGCAGCACGGCGGCGCACGGTCTTGGTACGGCGGCCGTACTGGCCAGGTAGGTAGAAGCAAGTGCAGCGTCGGGCGTAGGCGCACTTACGGCGGTAGCCGGGGCGGGTGGCCAAGAGCATGCGCACGGTCGGATCCTCCTGCCGGTTGGTGCTGTTCGGAGCAGGTGGCATGGAGGCACGGTCAGCGGTGGGCGACGAGGGCGGCGATGAATCCGGCGACGGCCTCGGAGGGGGTGTAGAGGCCGAACTCCTGGACCCAGGGCTCGGCGTCGGTGGGAAGCACCCGGACCTGCCAGACGATGCCCCGCTTCCAGGCGGCGGTGTCCTCGGGGAGCCAGCCGACGTAGACGCGGCCGTCCGGACTGGTGCAGTGCACGTTGGCCTCCGGGGTGTCGACGATCGCCCAGCCGAGCGCGCCGACCAGGTCGAGCACCGGGCCTGCGCAGTGGTCGCTGGAGAGCCAGGCGCGCTCCTCCGTGGTGGGGCGGACGACAGTGGGCAGGAGGGTGCTGGAGGCGTTCACGACTAGACGATCCCTTCGTTGACCTGCGGTTTTTCCCGACACTCGTACGTTGACATGCGGTGTGCCGAAGTACGTAGTCGTTTCCCGGAAGGTGGCGTCTGCCGTGGGCGAACTGGCCGTCGGAAGCGATGGACCGACGGGCCGGGGAATGGTTCGGCGCGGCCAGTTGTCGTAACTAGGTTGCGGTGCAAGGCCGTACGAAGTCGAAGGGGGAGAAGGCGTGACGGAGTCGAGCAGACACTGGGACGGAGCGGGGCTGGAGCGCAAGATTCGCGCGGCCGGGCGGCCGTGGACGGTTGGTGACATCGCGATGGTCGCCGACGGTCAGTGGGCAGTGGGTATGAAGCCCGAAGCCGAGGAGTTGCGCGACGGGGAAGCCGCGGCGGAGCGCCGGATCGCGGATGGGCGGTGCATCGAGCTGACGGTGGAGGAGCTGGCCCGCGCGGTGGGCTCCCGGTTCGGGGAAACCCACCGCGACGAAGACCCCGCCTGACCGATCAGCGGTGCGGCCTCAGTCTGGCCACCGACGGGCCGACAGCGGCCGAAGGAGCGGGCTGATCGGGCGCCTGGCCCAGGGCGCGTGGAGCGTGCCCGGAGCGGGCGACAGCGGCCTGGGCCAGCTGAACTGCTGGGGCCCGGTCCGCGGTCGCGGCGGCTTCACGTGCTTCGATCACGTGGCTGATGGCCTGCAGGGAAGTACGGCTCTCCGCTTGAGCGACGCGAAGGTCCGTCGCTGAGCTGGTGATCCGTTCCAGGTCGTAGAAGGCCGGCACGTGGCCGGGCCGGGTAAGGGCGTGCAGACGGTCCTGGTGCATGGCCACGGCGTTGTCGGTGATGACCAGGGCCGAGCGGATGTGCATGGCCGAGCGCAGGAGCGGGTCGTCGCTCGGGCGGCGGACCGCGAGGGATTCCAGAGCTTCGATAGGGCGGTCCCAGGCTTTCTCGATCATGGCTGTGGCCTGGTCGAGTGCGGTGGCGTCGGGCATGGCGGAACTCCCGATATTCGGAGGTGCTGCTTCGGTCAGAGGTGAGGCGCCGGAAGGCCCGGAGCCGAGGTCAGCGGTTGCGGCGTGGGGTCGACGGGCTGGCCAGCGGGCTGGCCCCGAGAGCGGGCGCGGGATTGCTCGATCGGTTCTGTGCCGAAGTCGCGGTGCGGCTGCGGGCGGCCATGACCCGGAGGTCGGCGGCTGTCTGCGGGAAACGTGCGGCGCGGTGGACGGCCTGGGCGACCGCAGTGCGGCGCACGTCGAGGGGGGTCGGAGCCCGAGGAACCTGGGGGACGGTCGGGCCCACGGGAGTGAGCGTGACCAGGTCCTCCATCTTGCGATCGAGCTGGTGCCGCTCACGCATCACCGGGGCTGGATCGGTCATGGCGGCTGCCGTCGCGGCGATCAAGTGGGACGGGGTGCGGGCTGTGAAGACCGCCTCCGCGCGTGTGCCCCAGCCCGGTGGGCCGGCCCACAGCGTGACGGTTTCGTCGTCCCAGCCGGACAGGCGGTTGTCGATCAGGACGCCTGCTTGTCCGTCAGGGGCGATGATCTCGACGGTGCCACGCTCGGCTCCGCCGTCGCGGGTCCAGCCGGCTTCGGTCAGTGGCCGGACGGCGTCGGCCCTGTACAACGACGGGTTCGCCAGAAAGCGCGCGTTGCCGTTGTAGGCGTCGGCTTCGGCGTAGTCGTGGGCCAGAGCGGTGGTGAGACCGGCGACGATCTCGGCCGGTGTGACATGGTTGAAGGTCGCCGTCCAGCTGGGTGCGGAGACGGCGTCCCCGGCTGCGGTGATCTTCCACAGCTCGAAGTCGTCGCCGAACCAGCCGATACGAATCCTCTGGTCGGGCGAGGTGACCAGGAGCTGGCAGGGGCCCTCGTCGAGGTAGTGGTGCGGCCAGTGAGCGACGGGGGCGAATCCGGCGTCGCCGGTCCCGTTGGAGCCGGCCAGGTACATGGGGCTGACCAGTACCTCTTGGTAGGGATGCTGGTCGTAGGGCTGGGTGCTCATAGTCGAGGCTCCGGGGGCGTAGGAGGGGAACGCGCCCGCGTGCACAGCGGAACGGGCTGCTCGACTGCACGCGGGCGCCGTGGCAACGGGGAGACGCGGCTGGCTCTCAGCGGCACCCGGATCACCGGCCCCGAGAGGGGGCCGACTGGGCGGTGACGGCCGCCGGCACCCGCGGTTGCGGCTGCGGTGCGTGGCTGAACAGGGCGCTCGGCGCGGCGGCGCTCCGGCGCAGGGCCGCTGTGGTTCGGATGCCGTCCGACCTCAGCGGGACGCCGGTGTGGGTCCGGGTGACCGACGTGACGGGGGCCGGGGGTGCCGAGTGCCCCCGCGTGGCGACGGGGTTACTCCAGTGCTCGGCGGCTGCGTAGACGGGGCCCAGCGCCCGCCCGGCGTCGGTCAGGACGTAGGGGTCGCCGTGGCGCGGTCCGGTACGGGCGACCAGGCCGTCGGCCTGAAGCCGGTTGAGGCGATACCGGGTGAAGCTGTTGTCCAGGCCAGCCTCCTCGGCGATGTGGACGAACCGCATGGGGCCGCCCGCGTCGAGGACCTGGATCACGGCGGTCGAATGCCGAAGATGCAGACGCCGCACGGCGTCCTCGACGCGTTCGGCACCGGCTACCTTGCCGAGCGACAGGTTGGTCTGAGACCAGTCCGACAGGGCGCGGTGCACCGAAGACAGCGACTCGCCCAATGCGCTGAGCTGGTACGGGGCACCGTGGCGGTCCTCGGCTCGGGTGACCAGACCGTCAGCGTGCATCTGCGCCAGCCGCTTGCCGACGAGTTGCTCGCTGACGAAGGGGAGCCGGGCGGCGACGTCACGCGCGCGCATGGGGCCGCCGTGCTGGGCAAGCGTCTGCGCCGACCAGGTCGTCCACTTCGGCGCTATCAGGGAGAGGGCGTCCTCGACGCGTTGCGCGTCGACGGAGCCGATCTGGGGAGTGGTGGGCTGTGCGTTGGTGGACATGGTGATAACTCCGGTGAGGGAAAGAATGGTTGGGGTGGTCAGGCGCGGGCGGTCGGGACGGGCTCGTAGGCGTCGCGTTCGGCGCGAAGACGCTGGAGCACTGTGCCGATCCGACGGTTGCTGACGCGGATGCCTCGGTCGCGCAGGCCCCGGCGCAGGGCTTCGCGGTTGAGACGGGGCAGGGATGCGGCGACCTGGCGGGCGGTGGTCATCAGGTCCTCATCGCCGGGAGCGGAGCCGGTCCGGCGATCCGAAGGCCGGCGGGCGGCAGGCTGGTCCAGCAGGAGGCGGACGTCCAGCAGGTCCCAGACCGCCTCGGTTTCTGACTGCTCCTGGCGTTCGAGGTCAATGACTTCGGCCGCGTGCAGCAGCACGGGGCCGTCGAGGGTGTGCTCGCCGGAGCGGCAGAGCTGCCAGGCCGTGTCCAGGTTGCGCCGGGCGGCACGGACCTGGGCGTTGGTCTCAGCCAGGTCGCCGAGCCGGCGCAGCACGATCGGCAGAACGGGATCGCTGGAACCGCCGTGTGCGCCGATGCGCTGGAGTTCCTCCAGCGAGCGGCCGTATCGGTGCTCGACCAGGTAGCGGGTGTAGATCGCGGTGGACATAGGGATCTTCCTTCCTCGGGGTTCAGCGGGTGCGGGTGGGCTTCGCGGCCGTGCCGACGGGCGACGCGGAGGCGGTGTCGGTGACTCCCGGAGCCGGGCCAGGGTGGCTGCGGCTGAGGGCAGCGGAAACGCGTGGTGCAGTTGATCGCCCGTCCTGGAGGGCTGCCTCGCCTTGCGATGTGAGCGACAGGAGCTGTCCAGGGCGGTACGACGACGTGCGGGTGTCCTTCTCCAGCAGCCCGTCCGCGAGGAGCCGCTCGGCGGTCTCGGCCAGCACCTTCGACCGGTTACCGGCCCCGTCGGAGAGCCAGGTGTAGCCGTAGACCGCGCTCTGGTGGAAGCGCAGGCCGCCTGCCTCGACTGCTTCGAGGGCGGCGAATTGGCGACCATCCGCGATGGCCCAGTCGTCGTCCCGCCCCGGTTCCTGCCCCGGGGCCAGGCGCACGCTCTGACGCGGTCCCTTCGAGGCCGGCACAGCGTCGGGCTCGGGCAGAAGGCGGTGGTAGGTGGACACGGCCCTGGTCAGTTGCTCGTAGGCCGCACCCCGGCGGGCGACGAGCAACTCGATCTGCGGGCCAGTGGTGCGCAGGATGCCGTACCAGCCGTGCATGCTGGCGTGTTCGCCGCGCCCGATGGGTTCCAGAACCTCGATCGCGGACTGGGCGGCGCGGGTCAGTTCGCGGTGCAGCTCGTCGACATCGCGGGCGGCCTCGGCGACCATCCTCCCGACGAGGTCGCGAGGGTCGCGGGGCGGGCGGTTGTCGGTCAGCGCCCAGGGGTCCTCGACGCCGAACTCCTCGGCGACCAAGTGCGCGCCGGGCCGCTTGGCCGGGTCGTGGGGATTCACTCTGCCGCCTCCATCCGGGCCAGCAGGGAGCGCACCAGGGTGGGCAGGCTGTCGGGGCCGTCGCCGATCCAGACGTGGTCGGTCGCCTCGCCGAGGACGTAGGAGGCGTCTTCGAGTAGGCCGTTGGAGATTTCCATGCAGGCGTCCGTGATCCGCGAGGCAGCGAGGAGGGACTGGGAGAGGACCTCGACGTAGTCGCCGGGGGTGAGGCCGGCGGCCTCGGCGGCGGTGCGGATGGCGGCTAGTTCCAGCGCGCTGAACGCGAAGTCGAACTTGCTGTCAGGCTCGGTCGGTGTGGGTGCGGCGAAGGCTGGGTCCGGGGGCTCGGTGGGGATGCCGACTCGCGTGCAGATCTGGTCCACGGAGGCGGTCAGCTCTGCGAGGGACTCGGTGAGCCAGCCGAGTGCGGAGGCGTACGACGCCAGGGTGAACAGACCGGCGGGGGTGGCGGTGAGCGGTTCGTCGATGACGAACCTTTCGAGCCGGTTGTTCAGCTCGCAGACCACCTGGGGGCCTGCCGAGAGCGCGCCGAGAACGGGATGCAGGTACGAGCGGCTGGGGGAGGTGGGGTACTCGGTGGTCAGGACGGCGGAGACGCTCTGCGCGGCGTCGGTGAGCAGTCCGGCCAGTTCAGCGCGGGCCAGGGGGGTGCGGTCGGCGGTCATCGCTGAGGGGCCTTTCGGGAGACGGATGCGGTGGGGTGGGCTGCCGCAGGTGCGGCGGCCGGGAGGGACGCTGTCTGGCCGACCGCGTGGGGAGAGCGGGATCGTGCTGCCTGCACGCGCGCCTCGGCCGCCGAATCTGCTTCGATGTCCTGGCGGGGGCCGGTTCGGAGATGGGCCGCGCGGTAGACCGCGTAGTCCTTCCGAGTACCGGCGGCAACGAGGTAGATCTCGCGCTTGTGGGTCGAGGCAGGCGGGGCCGGGCGGAACTGGATGACCATCCGGTAGGAGACGGCCGGGTCGACGTAGACCTTGTGGTAGCCCGCGAGGCGGCCCTTCAGGGGCAGGCAGTCGTCGCTGCCGTGGACCAGGTTCTGCAGTTCCAGCAGGGCCAGGTCGCGTATGTCGTCCGGGAGTTCGCGCAGGTCCGCGATGGCGTCGGGGTGCGCGGCGAAGGCGAAGCGGGCGCGGCTCACATCGACCTCCGAACGTTCGGCTGCTGGGCCGTGCTCACGGACGGCGTGATGTTGGGGCCGACGCCGGCCTCGGAGTTCGAGGAGGTGTTGGCCAGCTTGGGCGCGGGGGTGGCCAGCACACGATGGTTGGGCCGGGTCGGGCTGGTCGTGCACGCGGCGAAGGGGCCGTCGGGAGCACGGAGGTGGACCAGGGCCTGGTCGAGGTGGTCGCGGTGCCACGTCGAAGGACCGGACAGGCCGGCCTCGGCGTCAGTGAGCTGCTGCCACGCGAGCCAGAGCGCGTGCAGCCGGGCCACGGCCTCGGGGTGCTCGTGCCACTGATCGCACCACGGTCGGGTGGTGCTGATCTCCCGGCCGTAGACGGGCAGGAACAGGTAGTTCACCCAGTCGCTGAGAGCGGCGAGTTCGACGGCGTATGCCTCGCCGCCCAGGGCGAGGATGAACACCGAGGTCGGGCCGTCGGCCTTGTCGGCGTCCGCTGTCTCTGCGGCCGGAGTGTCGCTGGTGGGCTGAGGGGCGGGGTCGGGCTCGGAGCCGAGGCGGTCGAGGATGACACCGTGCTGGCGTACCTCCGCCATGGTCTTGGCGAGGGTGCTTGCGAGATCGTCGAGATCGCCGTCGGGTACGCGGAACGGCTCGGGGGTGGCCTTGCTGGGGTCGGACATGGCGGATCCAAGGGAGTGAGTGAGCAGGGCGGGGGCGAGGTGCGGCGCGCTCTTCTGGAGGTCATTGCGGTGCTCCGTTCGCGGGTCGTCATGGGCAAGAGGATGCGGAGAATCCGCGATTTGGTACGGCCGGAGAAAGGTGGTAGTTGAGCCTTAAGGCGCGGTGCAGCGGGGGCAGTGAGGGAAGGGCGGAGCCAGCAACTGCACAGCTCGGGCAGCCTGTTGGGGGACCACGCCGTTGCCGAGCGCGGTGAGTTGAGCCGGTCGGCCAAGCCCTGGAGTGGCGGTCACCCAGCCAGCGGGAAGGCCCTGCATCCACTCCACGAAGTCGGCGCGCAGGCGTCCGGCCGCGTCGGTGGGTGCCGGTGCGGGACGGGTGAGCGTCTCCCATCGGGTGATGGCGGATCCATAGGCTCCCCATCGTCCGTCGGGCCCCCGGCTCCCGGGTCCGCTTCCGCCCACAGCGGCAGGACCGCCGCCGACAAGGGCGGGCGCCAGCTCTTGCCCGGACGGCGGACTGAACTGCTGGTGTCGCTCGCCCTCGGGGTGGGCAGCAGCGAAGCCGCCGCGCTTGGCAGCGTCATGTCCCCGTTGCCGTGCCGCTGGTTCGGCGAGCCCTTGATTCCGTGACTTCCTTGGGTTCAGAATTTCCGAGGGTTCTTCGGCGGGAACTCGGGCTGTTACCGACTGTCGTGGGCGGTCGGGGCCTTGGGTTGTCGGACGACATCGAGATGGGCTCTGGCACGGCAAGCGTGAACCGATAACTGACCGTGGCGGCGTTATGAGGAGTACAGGACTCGGCGGCGGAGGAGGTCCAGCTTCGCCCGCCCTGACCGCCGTTTCCCGACGAGTGTCTGATCGTTGAGCCGGACATGAAATCCCACCTTGCTATCAGCGCGATTCTGGCGGTCGTCGCCACCTTCGTTGTCGCCCCGGCCGCTCAGGCCGCTTCCAGGACCATTGAGGTGTCGGTCATCGCGGCCCGCAACCTCGCGAACAAGGACGGCTTGTTCGGTAAGACCGATGCCAACGTGCTCATCAAGGTAGGTGGCAGGAACCCGGCAAACGGCCATGCTTGAGCGGAGGTCTGCGGCGGTCGAGACCCCTCACCGCTCAACCGCGGCCTCTGGCTACTGACATCCGATTCTGCTGTACCACCGGCCCAACCCCCAGCACGTGCTGTCTGCCAGAGCCCAGCCCAGCTCGCCCCCGATGAATCCGGCTCCGAGCCCCAAATCCCAGGGGAAACAGATGCCGTTGGACGCGAGAACGGGCTTTGGCAGGGCAAGTGGGAACCGGTGACTGACCGTGGCCGCGTGACGTTGTGATGTGTGTACGAGTTACCGGAGCTTGATCGCCTGTTCCCTCACCTGTCGGACGTGGTCATCGACAGCATCGAGGGGGACGGCGCAGAAGTGCACGTCCGGGCCCAACCGCAAGCCGACGACCTTGAACGTACCGGCGGCTCAGGTCTGCCAGGCCGCCACGTGCCGTTCTCGAGCCACCCGTGCCAGCGCTTTCCGCAGCGCCTCACGGTCCGTGCCCCGGGTCTTGAGGGCGTGGCAGTTGGGGCACAGGGCCACCATGTTCACCGGGTGGTCTGCGCCGTCCAGCGCGAGATCTCGCACGTGATCAACCTCCAGGATGGGCTCCCCGGCATCGGTGACCGCCTGGAAGCCCGGCGAAGAGCACTCAGGGTTCTCGCATAAGCCTCCGCTGCGGGCCAATACCGCAGCCCGTGCCCGCGCCGAGCGTTGGCGCCGGTTGATGGTCGATGGCCGGCGGGTGTTGACGCTCCCCATGGAGTCCAGGGCGTTCACGAGCTCCTGGTAGCTACGGCTGGTGGCGCTCGCCGTGGCCGGTGTCGTAATTCGCCTCGCAGAAAGCTCAGGAGCTGGCGCTGGGGGTGGCGTGGAGAACGCAGTCGGTACGGCAGATGTCGGCTCGGTATCACGGAGACGGGCGCGCGGCTCCGTGCGTCTGCGAGGCTCGCTTGCGTCCGGTGCCGGATGCGAGGCAGCCGCGTGCCTGGGCACGGGTTCAGGGTCTTCCCGGCGGCGATCCTGCTGTGGTGGCAGCGCGGGCTTGGGCTCCTTTTTGCGGGCGCGGGGCTCCTCCGGCGGCGGAATGTATGTGCGGGCCGGTTGGGGCTGCTGCACAGCCTGGCGCGCTGCGTTCTCCCCCTGCCGTCTGCGGCGCTCCTCCCTTCGCTGTGCATCCTTCTGCGCCTGACGCCGCCGCTGTTCACGCTGCCTGGCGGCGGCTTCCACGACCAGGCGCCGCACGGACGGCTCGGTGGCTGTTCGACGGAGCCATGCCGCGTCGAACGCCTGTGGAGCGCGCTGCAAGAAGGACGGCATCGGCTGCGGTTGCTGCTCCTGGTGCCGCTTGCGCAGGTAGGCGATCATCTCTGCCGTCCAACCAAGGTCCGCAAGTTCCTGGACGGCGATGCGCCCGCTGCGGGAAGGGACCTCGTTGGACGGCCGCACCTGCTTCTTGTTCTTCGACAATGCGCCCCCGCCTTAGTTAGACGCCGCGCAGTTTATTCGTAACTACGGGCACCGTGATGGGCGTCGAAGGTTGAGGCCGTGGCGCGCGGAGCCAGGGCATCGGAGATAGGAGTGTTGTCCACGGTGTGTTCCAGAGGTGAGGTCGGTCGGATGGCTTGGGGTGGCGGGGAGGGCGAGTCAGCCGTGGGTGCGCGAGGGAGGCCGTGCGCCTGATGGCTTGGAGGCAGGGAATGGGCGTTCCGGTGGCCGGGCGGCTGGTCGTGGAGTGCTGCGGGCGAGGGCGGCGTGGACGCGTGCCACAGCGGGTTCCTCGGTTGGCGGCGCGGGGGTCGGCGACGGCGGTGCGGGGTGGCCGTTCGCGGCCTGCCAGCGGGTGCGCACGTCTTCGAGCGGACCGAGCGCATGCAGCGCATGGCTGATGAGCCGCCCGAGGGCCAAGGTCTCGTTCTCGGCCAGCGCGCGGATGGCGCGAGCGGAGACTGCGGCCGTGCGGGTGACGGAGGAGCGCATGACCTGTTCGCCGAGCCACTCGGCGCTGCCGGGGCCGACACCGTCGCAGATGGCGGTGAGCTGTTCGGCGGACAGCGTGCCGTCGGCAAGCAGACCGCGACGCTGGGCCTCCCACAGCACGGTGATCCGGTCGATGGGCTCGCCCCGGTGGTGCAGTGCCCCGAGGCAGCGGTAGAGCTGGCCGTGGGCCGGGTCGGCGAAGTCGCCCGGCCGCAGCCAGCCGACCACTTCGTCCATCGCCTTCGGCCGCTCGACCAGAACCGCCAGCAGGAACCGCTCGTCCTCGGCGACCTGGTCTGCCCGGACTGGTGGGGGCGCGGCCGGGGCGGCGGCCGGTGGCGTGGCAGGCGCGACCGGGCGAGGCTCGAACCCCCAACGCCGTGCGAGATCGCCGAGCACCCCGGTCAGGACATCCGCATAGTGCAGCGCTCCCTCCACCTCGCCCTGGAGGGCGTCGGCGCGGGCGGCCTGGTGAAGGCGGACCGCGTGCTCGGTCACGGTGCGATGGATCGCGCCCTCCAGCACCATCCGGCCGTACACCGGAGCGTGCCTGGGGCGCGGGCATGCCGAGATCAGGGTGTGCGCGTATGACGCAGTTAGCCCCCGGATGTGGAGGCTGGCCTCGTCGACCGCATCGGTCACCCATGACAGCGGCACGGAATCCACGGTGGCCAACGCGGGGTGGCCGTCGGTTTGTAGCTTGCGCAGTGCGGCGAACAGCGCTTGGTGGACCGGCCGGTAGAAGTGATCCGGCGCGAGCCAGTCGAGGTGCGCGAGCTGACTGGGGTCAAGCAGCACCGAGCCGAGCACTGCCTGTTCGACATCCAACAAGGGGCTCATCGCTGCCCCCCACCATCGGGAGCCGGGTGTCCGTTCTGCCGGGAACGGAGGTCAGCGACGGCCTGGTCGGCGGCGGCCACCGCTGCGGCGAAGCCGTCCAGGGCGCCGGTGAACGTCGGGTCGGTGGCGAGAATCGAGCCGGCACCGCTGACCAGCCACCACCGGCCGTCGCGCCGAACGACCGGTGAACCCACGAGACGACCGGATCGCGGCGTGGGCGCGCTCATGCCGACAGCCCGAAGTCGTCGCGGCCAAGGGGTTTGGCGGTGGCCCGCTCGGTGATGGCCTCCGTTGCGCGGGCCGAGGCCCGGCCGACCACCTTGGCGGAGGGCTCCTTGTACCAGGGCCGGAGGTCGAGCATGGCCACCCGGATGCCGGTGGCGAACAGCAGCGCCCTCCCCTTGGGAAGCGCGCGAATCGCGTCCGGCGGCAGGATCCGCTCGGTACGCATACTCACCGAAGTGGACTTTCCGCCGTCACTGGTCGACACCGACGTGGTCTGCACGTCGTGGTCACCGACCTGCCTGCTCAGGCGGTCGGCGAAGTCGGCATCGTCGATGCCGCTTCCGACGATCTTGATGGTGGCGGCGGACCAGAGGGCGTCCATGCCTGCGTCGCCCCAGCACCGCTGGCCCTGCCGGTAGGACTGCAGGATCGTCATCGGGATGACGCCCCGGCTGCCCAGGTGGCTGTACAGGTCGGGGAGATCGCTGATCTTGCAGACGTTGGCGGCCTCGTCGAGGACGCACAGGGCGGGCGGGTCGAGCCGCCCGCCGGAGCGCTCGGCGACGACCACGGCCGCGCGCATCACGGCATCGGCTGCTGCGGCGATGATCGCCGACGCCGAGCCGCCGCCGTCCTTGCTGAGGAGGTACAGAGTGTCGCGGGAGGTGGCGAACGCGGAGGGCTTGAACTCGGGAAGGTGCTTGCTGGGGGTGACCCAGGCGGCGACGTCCGGGTCGAGCAGGCAGCTCGCGTACTGCCTCGCGGTCTCATAGATGCCGTCCCGCGTTTCGGTGGCCCCGCTGACGGTGCCCTGGAGCTGGGCGGCGACCGCGTCGTGGCCAGCGTCGGTGAGCAGGTCGACGGGAGTGCGGTCAGCAGGGGAGGCGAGCCAGGCCAGGACGTCGGTGATGGGGCGTCGGTGACTGGCGGCAGCGAGGAACAGCGCGCCGAGGGTGTTGCTCGCGGCGGTGGACCAGAAGTCGGAGCCGTTCGACTCGTCCACGCTGGCGGCGACGAAGTGTCCGGCAAGGCGTTTCGCCCCGGCGAGGTCGCGGGCGTCGGCCAGGATGTCCCACCACATCTCGCGCGGGTGGTGGGCGATCTGCTGCGGGTCGAGGGTCCAGATCGTGCCTATCTCGGCGCGGGCGTCCACCGTCGCGGTGAAGGCGTCGTTCGCCGCCTTGTTCGAGGTCAGCAAGACCGGGCCGGGAGCCGACAGGATCGCGGGGATCGCCAGTCCGGAGGTCTTGCCGGAGCGCGGGGCCATGATCGCGACGATCACGTCCTCCCAGGAGGCGCGGACCTTGGTCCGACCCGGGGAGAGGGTGCCGACGAGGATCCCGCGGTCGGCCGGGGCGACCTGGTTCGGCTTCAGATCGGACAGGCTCGGCCGCAGGCTCCTGGCCTTGGCAGTGATCTCCTTGTCCAGCAGCGGAGCGAGATCCGCCTTGCGGGCGAGGCCGTTCTTCGCGCCGCCGCGCAGACGCATCCACAGGACCAGGCCGGCGGTGGTGAGACAGACGGAGAGCAGGCCGGGGATGATCCGGGCGCCGACCAGCAGCGCTGTGGGGCTCAGGTGCGGCCAGAGCACGTCGGGGTGAAGCAGCGCGTCGGTGGCCCTGAAGGACACCCACGGGCCGGCACCGACCAGGGTGTTGGTGAGGTTGCCTGTCAGCCAGGCCAGGGAAGCGAAGGCGAGAGCGATGCCGAGGATGCCGATGAAGAGGTAGAGGAGCGCGTCGGACCCGGTGGTGGTCGAGGGCGCGCTGGTACGCGGTGCGGGCATGGTTGGTCCTGGGAGTGAGCGGAGGCGAGTGGTGGGGGCGGGGCGCGCGGCGCTCTTCTGCTGGTCATCGGGGCAGCTCCTGTTCTGGAAGGAAGTCGGTGGGCGAGGTCATCGGGTGCGCGGCGACCGGGGCGGCGGGGCGCCGGCCGGTGGTCCTGACGTACTGGCCGAGGGCGTCGTGCGCTGGGCGGCGGCCTGCGGGGAGGAGGTACGGGCGGCGCGCTGCCGATCCGCCTCCGGACTCCGTGTGGCGGACGGTGCGGTTTCCGCGACCGCGTCGGCACCGAGGACGTCGCTGAGCAGTTCCCTGGCCCGTAGGACGTTGACCATCTCGTGGTGCCTGGGCTCGCTGAGGCCGGTACGGCACGCGGCGATCCCGTCCTTGGCGATCTCCAACTGCTCCTGGGCGTCGCGGAGCATTCCGTGGGCGGCGGCCAGTCGTGTCCACGTCTCGAAGGCCGGGTTGTGGTGCGGGTCGTCGAAGTCCAGGCGGACGCGGGCCCAGTCGGCTGCTGCGGCGACGAGTTCGGTCAGCTGCGGCAGGGCCCCGACCAGGGCACCGTTGACCTCCTCGATGATTCCGGCGACCTCATCTGGCGTTGCGGTCTCGGTGAGCCGGGCGATCATCCCCGGGACGGAGTGCGGGTCGGCAGACGGATGGGGCAGGTAGCGGACCTGCAGCGGCGTGTCGGAGCCGGACGCCTCACCGCCGTGGGCGAGCCGGATGTTGTGCTGCATCGCGGCGCCGACGACCTCACCGATGCTCGGGTAGAACTCGGCCACGGTTCCTCCTCGGTCGTTGTGCTGGACGTTGCGGGCTGGATGGGGAGCAGGGGGAGCGCGTGCTCCCCACCCGTATGGGCGGGCCGGCGCGCGGCAGGTTGGCGGAGAGAGAAGAGGGGAGAGCACCGGGGTCACCGGGTCCGAGGGCCGGGGACCTGCGACGGACGTACGGCCGGGCCGACCTCCTGTGCCCCAGCACCGAGCGCTGACGACGCTTTCGCCTTGGCCGCCGCGGGCGATGTGGCGAGAGCCGCGATTCGGGAGCCGGGGAGCGCTGGGGACAGCGTCCGCGCCTCCACCTGGTCCTGCTGCGAGTCGTCGGCACGCTGCAATTCGGTTTCCGCTCCGAAGAGTTCGGACTGCGCCGCGCAGACAAACTCCGCAGCGACGCCGAACCGGTCGGCGACCGCATACGCCTCGTCGTCGAGGTCGGATATCTGCTCGCCTGCCGCCTCCAGCGCTTCCCGGACGCGTTCCAGTGCGCCGTGCTCAGGGTGGAGTAGGTGATCGACCGCCTGTTGAAGTTCGGCCCTGCTCTCGGCGGCCCGGATCTGGTCGGTGAGGCGCAGGATTTCGGCTCCGGCCGTGTAGGGCCCGAGGAGGTTTGCTGGGGTGGTCGACCTGTTGGTGTCGAGTGAGGGGTCGAGGTCGACGGTGTAGCGGGCGGCGCGGAGCATCTCGGTTGCGTGGGTGGCGATGGCGGAACGGTCAGCGGTCGGGGTGGTGGTGGGAAGGCGGTGGCGTCGGCCGTACCAGTCCTGGATCTGCTGGAAACCGGCGTGCTTGAGAAGCGTGGCGGAAAGGTCGTCGTTGGCGCCCTTCGCCGAGATGCTGCCGCTGGGCTCGGTGGTGATGGTGATGGAGGGGGAAGGCACGAGGGTCTCCTGGGCGCGGTGGGTCGGGCTGGGAGCTGAGGGGAGGTGGCCGAGGTCGGCCGCGATGCGCTGGCACTCGGTCTGCAGGTGGAAGGCGTCGCGGTAGGCGTTGTGGAGGCTGCCGTCCTCGCGGGCGAGGGTGGCCACGACGTAGACCCGGTGGGGCTGGTTGCGCAGGGCGATCCATCGGCAGGCGTCCGGATCACCGTCCGGGGCGATCCCGGTGGCCGCCACCACCCGGCGGGCAACGTCGGCCCACTGTGAGTCGGTCAGATCGGGGCGCCGGGGGTCGGAGCGGACCGAGCAAACCCACACCGGCCGCTCGGGCGCGCGGGCCCCGAGGCGCTCGACGGGCGCGTCCAGAGCGTGGGCCAGGTACGGCAGGGTCTCGGGCTTGGCGAGCATCTCGATCGGCGCGCCATGGCCGTCCCCCGCGATCAGGCGGGGGTTGATGTGGCTTCCGTGCTCGCCCGGCCCGTACAGATACGTGAGCAGGCCGGCGGTGTGGCTGGCGCGCTGCAGATGGGCGATCACGGCGTCTACCTCGAAGGGGAGTGGCGAACGAGAGCCCGGGGGGTCGGGCCGTCAGGGAGAGAGGATCCGCAGATTCCGCGATTTGGCCGAGCCGGAGATGGCTGGTAGACGCTGCGCTCACCCCGGCTCGTCGAGGCCATGGTCATAGGCGAAGTTCGCGCAGGCGGAGCGGGCGAAGTAGGCGTCGTTGTGCAACCGGGCCCAGCGGCCGTCCTGGCGGATGACGGTGGCGACGATGTCGAGTCTGTTGGCCTGGTTGCGCAGGGCGGCCCACCGGCAGGCCGCTGGATCTTCGTCCGCCTCTCTGCCCGTGGCGTCGAGGACCTCGCGCGTCAGCTCGAACCAATCGTCGTCGTCGAGCAGGTTGGTGGTGCTCTCGGTGCGCCGCACATCGCAGCGCAGGGGGTACTCGGGCATGGGGTATCCGCATCACTGGCAAGGAGGGGGCCGGTGCCCCGCCGGGGCGGGGCACCGGGTGGTCAGAAGTGGGGGTTCTCGGTGGGCCGGTCGGCTTCGGTGGCGGCCTGGAGCAGCTCGGTGAGGTCGCCAGGCTCGGAGGAGCGCTGGTCGATCCACCATCCGGCGCGGGTGATGGTGCGAGCCGACTCCTCGATCTGCTCCCACTCCCCCTCGCTGGTCTCGCCTTCGAGGACCAGAGCGGAAAAGGCGGCGGACAGGACCTGGTGGCGACACCGAACGCCCCAGGCGACGGCGCGCTCGGTCCCTTCGAGCGGCGGCATCCGGTACTGCTTTGACCAGGCTTCGGACTCGGCCTGCTCTTCGGCGCGCTTGGCCGCCAGCCGGGCGGCCTTGTCCTGCTCGTCACCCTCCTTCGCGGCCCGCCAGCAATCGGTGCACTCCTGCTTGCCGAGCCACTCGGCGAAGCCAGCGCGACGGTCGGCCGCCCGGTCGGACAGGTCACGGGCGGCGCTGTGCCCACAAGAATGGGTGATCTGCCAAATGGTCTTCACGGCCATGGGAACTGCTCCTTACGGAAGTTGGGTCAGCGATTGCGGGAGAATGCGATGCGCGGGTCCACAGGGCGGGTCGCCGGAACGGAGGCGGCGGGCGCAGGAACCGGTGCCTTGCCTGGGAGGCCGGCACGGGCGGGACTGGCCGCGAGAGCGGCAGCGCTGTTGGGGGACTTGTGGGTGGTGAAGCCCTGCCTGTGCTCGTGGCGCGTTGCCGTCGTGGGTGCGGGTGGGCGGCGCCCGGCTACGTCCTGGGCGAGAGCCGGCTGCATCGCCACCTGGAGGTCGGACCGGTGCATCGACAGCGTGGTGTTGGCGACCTTCCCGAGCGCCTCGCTGCGGTCGGTGGTGATGGGCAGCGTGTAAATGTCCAGGCTCGGGTTATGCCGCCAGCCGTGCTCTTCCAGGATGAGTCGGCCGCCGAGAGCGGAGGAGGTGTCGGCGGTGGCGGCGACTACGCCGAGCTGCGGATGCTCGGCGAACGCGACGTCCGGCTCAACGCGCGGGGGCCGGTCGCGGGCGGGCGCTGGTCCAGAGGCCAGCGAGGGGTCGAACGCGGAGTCCACGTCCACTCGGTAGCCGGTCTTGCGCAGCAGCTCGACGGCCCGGGTGGCGCGGCCCTGCCCGTCACGCTGCTGGTTAGCCAGTGCGTACAGCGTCGGGTGGCCGGGGACTTGGTGGAAGTCCAATCCCTTCAACATCCAGGTACTGGCGGCCAGTTGCTTGGGGTTGGCGGCGACGATGCCGAAGTTGGGGTGGCGGCCGACTGCGACGTCGGGAAGGGGCTCGTGCTCGGGGGTGGTCATTGCGGATCCATCCGGTGCGGGCATGGGGAGAGGGGCGGTCGAGGGCGGGGATGGTTCTGCTGGTGCGGGACATGGAGGGCTCCAAGTGGGCCGTAGTGGCGTTTCGTTGATGATCCGGCGATCGGGCGGTTTGGCCTCGCCGGAAGTCGGTGCTAGAGGCGTCAGCGCGAGCGGCGCGTGGCTGGGGTGACTGACGCCGCCGAGGCGGGTGGTGGAGCGGGCGAGGCGCCGCGTTGGCCGGAGGCGGATCGGGCCAGGGCCGCCTGGACACGCTCGGTGGGCGCAGGCTGCTCGACGCCGATCCGGTCGGTCAGATGATCGGCAACCTTGGCCAGCGCCCGTCCGCTGTAGCTAAGTTCGTCGGCGTAGCGCCAGCCTTCGGAGTTGCGTATCTCCCGGGCCCGCTCCAGGTAGGTCTCGCGCGTGTGACCGGACTCGCAACCGGTGATCAGTGCGGAGACCTGATCCCATTCGTGGCGGTGAGCAGCCGCCCGTTCGAGCACAGAATCGATACCCCGCAGTCGCTGAAGGTCGTTGCTGATCGGGCTGTCGAGGTAGTCAGCCGCGGTCGCGGCGGCCCGGACGCCCGCGAGGACCTCGGGGCCGTGTGCGAGGAAGGTCTCGACGTGCTCCCAGGCGGCGGCGTCCCGGGCTACCTTGCCGCCGGCGTATCCGGTTTTATCGACAGGCCAGCCGCCCTTGTTGCGGTACGAGTCCGAGACTGCGTCCCACTGGTCCGATGCCTGAGTGATGCCGTCGGCTGCGGAGGCCAGGTCCTGGACGCGCACCTTCCATGCCGCCCGCTCGCTGGCATCTTGCGGCGGGCCATCAGGGGTGGCGGGGGAGCCGGGGGAGGTGGGCATGGTCGTTCCTCGTTTCTGTACGGGTTCCTCACCGCGAGCGCGGCAGCGGGCGCGCGGCGGGCGGCGGGGCAGGAGTGGGAGCGCCGTTCTGCTCGCCTGGGGTACTGCCCCAGGCGGACGCCGCAGGGGAGGGGCAGGCCGCCGCTGCCGCTCGGTGCGATCGGGCGCGGATCTCGTGGTCGACGTTCTCCCCGACGAGGTGGAACTCGTCGCCGAGGTCGGTCAGCCGGGTGGCGAGGGCGTCCAGTTCGGACGCGCTGCTTCGGGCGCCGTGGGTGCGGCACCACTCGGAGGCGGTTTCGAGCATCTGATGCAGGCAGGCCACCGCGCCGAAGTCCTCGGTGACGGCCTTGTGGAACAGGTCGGTGAACTCTTCGGGCCGGGCGGTGGCGAGGCGGTCGTTCCAGTCAGTGGCCGATGCGTCGCCGTGACGGCGGGCGGTCGGGCCCGTCGTCTGCTGGCGCTGTGGTGGGCCCGGGTTCTCGGGTGGCAGGGCGGGCTTCGTTGCGAGGCTGGCGGGGCCGCGGCGGCTGCCCTCATGCACCCGGTAGGCTGGTTTCGGTACGGGCCAGGGCACGGTTCAACTCCCTTGTTTCATAGGCTGGTTGGGTCAGGCGGACATGCGGGCATCGGTGTCGAACAACTCACGCTCGGCCGGGTGCAGGATGTGCTGGGTGATGAAGCTGCGACCTGCGACTTTCCACAGACCGCGGCCCTTGGTCAGAGCGGACACGGCCTGGGTTTCGACGCCGGTCAGGCCGAGCAGGGACGCGGCGGCGGCGAGCTGGTCGGGCTCCTGGCGGTAGATGATGCGGGTGGAGCAGTCGGCGAGGAGGCCCTCAGCCAGCACCCGTCCTCGCGAGCCGGCGTCGCCCGCGCTCAGCAGATCGCTGAGACGGTGGATGACCATCAAGTTCGCGATGCCGAGACCTCGGCTGAGCTTCCACTGGCTCTGCATGCGCTCCAGCAGGCCGACGTGCCTCATCACGCGCCATGCCTCGTCGTAGATCACCCAGCGCCTGCCGCCGTCCGGGTCGGCGAGCGCCGATTCCATCCAGGCGCTCGCACAGGTCATCGCGAGGACCAGCGCGGTGTCGTCGCCGGAGCCGCCGAGCCGGGACAGGTCGATGGACAGCATCGGCGTGTTCGGGTCGAAGGCCACGGTCGAGGGCGCGTCGAACATGCCGCTCAAGTCGCCGTGCACCAAACGGCGCAGGGCATGCGCGAGGTCCTGCGCGGCGAGCCCCATGTGCCCGGCCTGGTCGCCGAGGGCGGCGTCGAGGCGTTCGGGCGAGCCGAGGGTGTGCGCGATCTCGCCGAGCAGAGGCACGGTGCCGCCGGCCTCGGCTTCGGCAACGACCAGGTCCAGCGCGAGATCCAGGGCTGTGTGCTCCATCGGCAGGAGATCGCGCTTCAGCACCGTGCGCGCGAGGCCGCCCAGGAGCAGGAGACGGCGCTTGCGGACCTCGGTCGACCAGTCGTCCTCGCTCACCGAGGCGGGCCGGGCCGGAGCATCCAACGGGTTCAACCGCCCCGGGAGCCCCGGCCCCAGCGCGATGCTGTAGCCGCCGAGGGCCTGCGCGACGGCCGTCCACTCGCCCTTGGGGTCACAGGGCACGTAGACCCGGTAGCCGTGGGCAATCGCCCTGGTGGCGATGGACTTGGCCAGCGCTGACTTGCCCATGCCGATGATCCCGGCCAGGACCGCGTTGGGATTGGTGAAGCCCTCGATCCGGCCGCTGCTGTACAGCGAGAACGGGTCGTAGCAGAACGCGGCCTCCGCGTGGACATCGCGACCGATGAAGATGCCCTCCGCGCCCAGTCCGCCTTCCGCGAGGAAGGGATAGGCGCCGCTGACGGTGGCGGTGGTCATCCGGTGGGCGGGCAGGCTCAGCTTGCCGCCGCGTGCCGAGGAGGAGCCGGGGCGTCCGGACGGCGGGTAGGTCGGCCGCAGCTCCGGGTCAAGGGTTTCCCCGTCGCGGCGCTTGGGCGGGGCTCCGGCGAGGCGGGCCTGGCGGCGGGCCTCGGCGAAACCGGCGCGGGCGGCTCGCTGATCGGCACGCGATGCCTTGCGGGGGACGAACAGGTGGGAGGCGCTGGCGCGTGTGCGGGGCATGACGTTTCTCCAGACGGAAGACAGGGTCAGTGGCGGACGAGGCCGGTGAACGGCGCGTGCAGGTCGGCCGGGGTGGTGCGGCGGCGGACCAGGTGCGCGGTGCGCTGGTGGCGCTGGCAGATGGTCAGCTCTGGTGCGCCTTCTGGCAGGCCGGCCTGGCACGCCTCGCGTTCGGGGACCTCGCCGGAGTCCGGCCGCGGCGCCGCGTGGTAGGCGGCGTGCACGTGGTCGGCGGCCTGCCAGATCCGGGTGCGGGCGGCGCGGAGTTGGTCGCCCTCGATCGGGACGAGCTGGCCGGTGCGGGCGGCGTGGGCATCCAGCAGGCCGTGCAGCGAGACGAGGTGGGCGTGCAGAGCGTCCAGCTCGGCGCGGGTGGTGACGAGCGGACCGCCGGGAACGTTGAGCGCGCGGTGGAAGTCGAGCGCGGCGGTGGCGAAGGGCACGAAGTCCTGCGCGGTGGGGCTGGCGGTGCGGGACATGGGGGTGCTCTTTCGGAAGGGAGAAGGGCCGGCATCAGGCGGCGAGGGCGAGCGGCATGGCGGCGGCGGTGAATGCTTCGGCCTGCTGCCAGGTGAGCGGTCGGAGGTCGAGCTGGGCGCCGACCGCCGCGGTCTCCACCACCGCGCAGGCGGAACGCAGCTCCTCCTCGGAGTCGGCCGAGACGGTCAGCAGGCCAGTCAGGGCGACATCCGCGTGGCCCGCGATGAGCTGGCGCTCACGGGACTTGATGTCCTGGTACTCGATCGAGTCCGCTTCGGAGTCGACCTGGCCGCGACGGGCTCGCTCGGCGGCGTCGGCGATCACGCTGGCCTTCTTGCGCTGGACATCGCGCAGTGCGGCGTCCAGCCCCTTCGGCTCGTACGACAGCGACAGGGTCCGCCGCACCCCGGCGGTGAACAGAAGCTGGTGCAAGAAGCCCGCCGACGTCTCGGTGCGGGGCCAGTTCTCCACCCAGTACGTGGCATGGACGGCCGAGTCGGTCGCGATGTGGTCCGACTTCTCGACGACCACGACCGGGCCAGCGGCGGCGGGGTCAGCCTCGGGCCGCCCCGAGGAGGACCAACGGTCCAGCGCACCAAGGGCCTTGGGGTCGTACGCCGTTCGCACGACGGCCGCGATCTCGTGGGCGGTGAGCCAGCCGGTGGGGTTGAGCCCGGCGGTGCGCGCGGCCTGATCGAAGGTCGACGTCAACTGCGCCAGGACACTGAAGGACCCGGTCAGACCGCCACCGGCCTGGTTGATCAGGCGCCTGGCGGCCTTGGCGTCCAGCGAGACCGCGACGTATGCCTCGTGCGGAGCCGCAGCGGGTCCCGCGCTCTGGATCAGCTCGCTGTAGACCGCGCCAGCCACCGGGGCGTCGGGCTGGCCGTGCTCCTCCCAGTACCGGCGAAGGGCGTCGCCGGAGTCCGGCACGGTGCGCTCGATCACCTGGATCCGGGCGACCTGACCGGTGCGCGCCAGTGCGGCGAGCGCACGTCCCCAGCCGTTGACGTTGGCGTTCTGGGTGCCCGGGTCGAGCAGCGCGTAGGCGCGGGAGGACACCTTGACGACGGCGGTCAGCGTGCCGGTGTGGGGGTTATGGACCGCACCATACCGACGGTCGGGAGCGGTGACCACGCGCAGGCTGGCGGCAGTACCGGGCAGGTGGAGGAGTCCTTCGCGGACCGGGCGGCGGGAGGGCCGGGTGAGCCAGATCAACTGGCCCCGCATCCTGCGGAGCACGTACCGGGTAGCGATGGGAGCCCAGTCGGCCAGGGCCCGGCCGCGGTAGCGAACGAAGACCAGCAGGGCGATAGCGGCCCACAACGGGATGAGTTCGAGAGCGCCGACCACACCACGGGTGAGGATTACGGCGAGCAGGAGCAGGCCGGTGAGGCTCACGACGATCAGTTGCGGGGCGGTCAGGCCGAGCAGGATGCCGCGCTTGCTGCGGTGGGGGAACTTCACGGTGGCCGTGGTGGCTTCGGCCTGGGGGTTGTCAGACATGGCGGTTCCAGACAGTGGGAGCGGGAGGGGTGGGGCGGGAGGCGCGGCGCTCTTCTGGAGGTCATGGCAGGACTCCGTATCGGGTGATCGGGTGCGCAGAGGAGGGGGCGGGCTGCGGACCGGCTGGATGCAGCCCGCCCCTGTTGCGGTTGGTCAGGAAGCCGACGGCGGCCGGTTGGGATACACCCAACTCGTCGGGGTCGGGGAGCCGGTCGCCGACGGACCGGTGGAGGGCGGCGGCGGTGCGGCGGGACCGGCAGGCGGCGCGGCACCCGCGCGGGTCATGCTGCTACCAGGAACCGATACACCGGCCGGCGTGCTCCCTTCGGAGCCTCCCGTTTCGGCCTCGCCTGGCCGTGTGATCAGCGTCGGGATACCGGGTCGCTGGATCAGGGCGCGGCCCTTGTCGCCGGAGGCTTTCGGGTCCTCGCCGTACCGGAAGCTGGTCTGCGGCTTGAGCGGTCCGGCGTCGATGCCCTCCTTGCTCAGCTTGCCGCCGGCGGGGTTGATGCCGGAGGCGACACCGTCGCTGCCCGCGCCGGGGACCTTGCTCGGCCCCTGCGGAGCAGGAGTGCCGGTGCTGGCCTGCATCGCGAGGCTGCCGGCGGTCTTCGCGGCCCCGGCGGCGACCGCCATGCCGGCGACTCCGGTGCGGTGCAGGTCGTCGTGGCCGCCGCCGTCGGTCGCCCAGTGGACGAACTTATAGGTGGCGTACGGGCACAGGAGGACAAGGACCATCACGACGATGCCAGCCAGTGCGTCGGACAGGGCGGCCATCCCGTTGTGGGAATCCGACTTGCCCATCGCCGAGACGCCGATCAGGAAGACCACGGTCATCAGCAGTTTGCTGACGACCAGCGTGGCGGTGGCCTCGATCCAGCCGCGCCGCCAGCGCTTGGCGACCTCCCAGCCGCCGCCGGATCCGGCGAAGACGGCAAGGGCGACCATGATCAGGACGCCGACCTTGCGGGCGACCATGACGCCCCAGTACAGGAACGCGCCGATCGCGCAGCCGAGGGCGACCAGGGATGGGACACCCCAGCCGAGGCCGTACATCGCCCCGAGTTCGTCGACCTTGATGACGCGGCGGATCGCGTCGTCAACTGAGCTGTTGGCTGCTTTGAACAGGCCATCGGACAAGGCGTCGACCACCGTGATGGCGACGGAGGTGAAGGCGACGGCGCAGAAGGAGAAGAGGACGCCGGTCATGGTGCCGATCGCGGCTTGGGCGAGGGCGCGTTCGTCCCGTCGCCAGGCCGCGAACATCAACTGGATGCAGAACGTACCGACGGTCAGGACGAGCCCGATAGGTAGGAGCAGCTCGTAGTTGTCCCGGAACCATCCGGCGTTGAGATCGATGACGGTGGTCGCGTTGACGGCCTTGGCGGCGAGATTGGCCGCGCTGGCGGCCAGCTCACCCGCTGATTTCGCGATCCAGGCCCCGATGCCGTCGGTGACGGTCCCGGCGGGGTTGGTGGCGAAGTCGACGGCGTCACAGACGGTGCCCATCAGCGGCAGGTCGCAGACTCCCATGGCGGTACCTCCTTACGTGGGTAGGGGTCAGGGCGCGACAGCCGGCAGGACACCGGCCAGGGCGCAGGGCTGGGAGGGACGGCACTGGACCGCGAGGGTGGTGACGCGGTTCTCGGCGCCTCCCGCGGGTGAGCCGGTCCACGCGATCGACTGCTTGCCGGAGACCGTGACGGCGTAGACGTACGCCTGCGTGATCGTCCCGGGATCCGCCTGAAGGGCCCGGCTGAACGAGTCGGGGAAGTGGCCCTCGTTCACGGTGGCGGTGGCGAACTGGCCGTTGGCGGCCATCTCCTTCCACAGCACGGGCGAGGGGACGACCGCGTCGACCGAAGCGGCGTCGGCGTACTTCGTCTCACGGGTCAGCCACCTGTGCAGGGCTGCCAGCAACTCAGGCTGGGAGTAGGCCCGGGTGTCGTAGGACCACAGCGCTGCCGCTGCCGCCTTCCCGAAGGCGATCGGGTCGTGGGTGGTCGGGGGAACGGGAAGGGCGCTGTGGTGCCCGCTCGGTGGTGGCGAGCCGGACGTCGAAGCGGTCGGGGAAGAGAGGGAGGCCGAACTCGTCTGCGGAGCAGGAGGCTTGGAGGAGTTCCTGCCGTCGCGGGTGAGGTAGGCGGCCAGGCCGGCGAGGGCGACAAGCACCACCAGAACAGCGGTGCCGAGCAGCGCCCGGCGGCGCACGCGAGATGCGCCGCCGGGGTTCGAGGAGCGGGGAGCCATCAGTGGACCTGCGTCCCCAGCGTGCTGAAGAACGCGACCACACCGTTCGCGGCACCCAGCAGGAGGGCAGCGCCAGCGCTGACCAGCACGCCCTTCTTGCCGTTGGCCTCGGCCTGGTGACCGCCGGAGTGGTGGCCCCATGCCCACACGCCCGCGCTGACGGCGAGCGCGCCGACCACGGCGATGATCCCGAAGAGGTTGACGGAGCCCATCACGTGCTTGAGGACCGCGAGGCCGGGCAGGCCGCCCTCGTTCGGCTTGATCCCGGGGTCGTAGGCGAGCTGGACGACCTTGTCGGCGAGATACATTATGAACTCCAGTTCGATTCAGTGCACGCCAAAGCCCGAGAGGGCGAAGCGGCGGTGCGAGGAAGGGGGAAGGGAGAAGGGAGAAGCGCCGGTCAGACGACTCGGCGGGCCGCGAGAATCCGCGATTTCCAGGACGCGAGGGTCGCGATGCGAACCACGTCGCCGGTGTGCGGGGCGTTGACGATCAGCCCCTGGCCGATGAACATGCCAACGTGCTCAGGGACTTCGGCCGTCCCCTCGGTGAAGACGAGGTCACCCGGCTGGAGAGCGTCGACCGATACCGGCTTGCCCTCCTTGACCTGTGTGTACGTCGTCCGCGTGAGGGTGACCCCGGCGGCCTTGTACGACTGCTGCATCAATGAGGAGCAGTCGCAGCGGCCCATGGGGTCGGACCCGTGGGAGCCGGTGCAACTCCCGCCCCACTGATACGGGGTGTCGAGCTGGCCGAGCGCCCAGCGGATCGCCGTCTGGACCTTCGGCGAAGCGTCTGCCGGGATCTTGTATCCGGCCGGCACCGCGCCGGGCGGGATGGTTCCGAAGTTGGTTCCGTCCCCGCCGCTCGTACAGCCACCCGCGGTACTCGGCGGAGGGCTGCCCGTGCTGCCCGAGCCGGATGGCGAAGGGCTCGGCGACGCGCCGCCGGCCTTCGACAGCAACGGCTCGATCGCCTTCTGCAAGGCGGTGGCCAAGGGCTCCCACTTCGCGTAAGCCTCGGGGAAACCAGAGCCCTGCACCGCCTGGGCGGCCTGGGTCACGGACAAGGACTGCCAGCCCGAGACCTTCCCCAGCGCCTCGTAGAACTTCGTCGAGGCGTGCACCGGGTCGAGAACCTCGTTCGCGGTGCCCCATCCCTGCGACGGACGCTGCTGGAACAAACCCAGCGAGTCACGGTCGCCGTAGGTGAGGTTGCGCAGGCCGCTCTCCTGCAGGGCGGTCGCCAGGGCCACGATCTGCCCCCGGGCGGGGATCTTCATCGCGACACCGGTGGCCTGGATGGTCTTGGCGTTGGACACCTGCTCGGCCGGGTCGTCCAGACCCGGCACGGAGACCGTCCCCTTGCCGCCGCCACCCAGGATCGCCTTCACCTGAGCGGCAACGGCTGAGGTATCCACAGCCTGTGTACCGCCGGTCGAGCAGGAGGCCGAAGCACTCCCGGCCCCGATGGCGAGGATCGGAACGGCCAGCAGCAGCGGACCGCAGGCGAAGAGGCCGACGATGCCTCCGGTGGTCTTCTTCATCGCCGCCGCCGTTCGCCGGGGCGGGCAGCCCGGCCGGGCGACGGGTTTGGGTCAGGGCGTGGGCGTATCAGGGCGTGCTGCATCGCAGCGGCTCCTCGTGGTTCGTAGGAGGCGCGGTGCCGACTTCTCGTGCAAAGCCGTCGGCACCGCGCCGATGTGAATCCGCCGCTCAGGGCGGGCCCGGGTCAGGGGAGTTGGTAGCTCCCGAACGCCGGTTTCTGGTCATGCGCGGCAGCCAGCCGCGCTCGTAATCTCAGGTGGTGCACCGGGTCTCCTCACGGCTTCGGGAAGGGGGGGGCAACGTGCCTGCCGGGCCACGCTTTTGGACGAGGCAACACGGATCAGCACAGGTCAACGGGGGTGGAGCTGGGCTCCGCCTCGGTGACATGGCGAGACAGTAGACCGGGATTCCGGCCGCACCAAACGGCCGCCGAAACGGGCCCGGAGCGCGGCACGGGCTCGTTAGGTGCGGCTGGAAATCGCGGCTAACCTCCGGCGCAACCCCACTCCGAACGGCCTCTGTTGCGCCGTCCAGAGTGGGCCCAGTCCCGCCGTGCCCTGAAAGAGGCCCGAACATGAGCTACACCCTGCACCGAGGCGACGCCCTCACCGTGCTGAAGAACCTCCCGGACGAGAGCGTCAACGCCGTCATCACCGATCCCCCGTACAACTCCGGCGGACGCACCAGCTCGGACCGCACCGCTCGCACCGCCCGCGCCAAGTACGTCACCAGCGGATCCGCGCACGACCTGCAGAACTTCCCCGGAGAGAACCGCGACCAGCGCTCGTACCGGAGTTGGCTGACGGCCCTGCTCACCGAGGCGTACCGGGCCTCGACCGAGCACTCCGTCGCCATGGTCTTCTCCGACTGGCGCCAAGAGCCGACCACCAGCGACGCCCTGCAGATGGCAGGGTGGACCTGGAGTGGCACGATCCCCTGGATCAAGCCCGCCAGCCGACCCCGCAAGGGCGGATTCAAGCAGTCGGCCGAGTTCATCATCTGGGGCGTCAAGGGCAGCCTCGACAAGGACCGGGACCTCTACCTGCCCGGCCACTTCATCGCCTCCCAGCCCCGCAAGGACCGCGTCCACATCACCCAGAAGCCGGTCGAGATCATGCAGCAACTCGTGCGGATCTGCCCTGAAGGCGGCACCGTGCTCGACCCCTTCGCCGGCAGCGGCTCCACGGGCGTCGCCGCTCTGCGCGAGGGCCGGCAATTCGTGGGAGCCGAGCTGTCCTCGCACTACGCCGACGTCGCCGAGCGAAGGCTCCGAGCGGAGTTGACCCAGGACGACTTCGCCCTGGCAGGACCGGAGGCGTGACCATGAGACCGACCAGACCAGGGCCGACGGACCGCAGACGCAAAAGGGCGGCTGGTGCATCGAGAAACCGATGCACCAGCCGCCCTTCCTCTTGCGTCAGGCCGCCTCGAACGCCCTCCGAATCAGCGGTCCCGCCTTCTCCAAGTCGGCAGCCGAGGCTATCCGCACCTCCAGGTCCCCCGTCCCGAGGTGACCGATGCCACGCATGTCGCGGGAGAAGCCCTCCTCCAGCTCGACCGTGTCCGGATCGACTCTGAGGTAGACCAGGATCACCTCGTGCTTCGGGCGGAAGACCACCGAGGCGAGGTTCACCATCCGCCGGTACGCGACGTAGTGCAGCAGCGGAGCCACCTCGACCTCGCCCCACACGGTGAGGGCCTCGTCCAACTCGGCGTACAAGTCCTGCAGGCAAGCTGGAGCCGCGCCCGGGGTCGCCTGGACCGACGGCTTCCCGTCCCCGCCGCCGGCACCGGCCGCGATCTCCCGCTCCCGACGCTGCCGCCGAGCCGAAGCCGGACTCGGAGAACCAGGTGCGGACTCGATCAGCAGCAGGCTCAGCAGCCCGCCATCGAAGACGCGGTAGCGCACCAGGTCCATCCGCTCGCGCAGCCGCTGCACCGCGACCCGGTCGTGGTGAGAGAAACTGGCCGCAATACAGACCATCCGCGGGTTCCGCCAGTCGATCGACTCGGCGACCTCGGTGCCCAGCCTCTCCTTGATCAGTGCCTCGAACTCGTGATGTGCCGAGTCCAGCCACGACAGGTAAGAGACGGCCTGCGACAAGACCCCGCTGTCGGAGCCTTTCTTGTATTCGATCACGACCGGTGTGTTGTTCTCGTCGAGCCCGAGCGTGTCGATCCGGCCCCGGTGCCACGGCCCCGTCGGGTACTCGGATGCCAGGAAGCGGATGCCGAGCATCGACTCCATCCCCGCCTCGATTCGACGTTGAAGCTCGACCTCCAGAGCCACCGTCGAACCCCGCAGCTCGACGTCCTGGCCATTGGCATCCAGCCGAAACAGCTTCAGGTCGGTCACCAGTGCCCCCTCCCGCGATCACTACAGGAGAAGCAATCGAAACCGGCCTGCGGGTATTCCGGGTGTCGGGCGACACGAGATTGTCAGTGGTCGGCGACACGGGGTGTGTCAGTGGTGGCGCTCGCTTCGTCGTAGGCGGCGAGGGTGCGATACAGAGTGGAGCGGCCGACACCCAGGTGGCGGGCGATGGAGGCGACGGGTTCGTTGTGTCGTCTGCCACGAGAATGTCAGTCGTTCTGCCACGGGAAGTGTCAGTGACTCGTACGCCCGTCGTCCGGTTCGGCGTGCGCCTGGTTCCTCTCGTCGACATCGCCTCCGGTGCCGACGCCGTACGGCCTGAAGGGCCCGCTCTTCCCGGCGGCGCAGGCGCCCAGGACGAGAGCGGCCCCCTTCATGCGGTGCGGGTGCGAGATCACCCGGCGCTCCCTTCCAGCACCGGCCGCCGGCCGAACCGACGGCCGTGCGATATGGCGAGGTACTGCCTGCTAGGGCCTGTATCGGGTCGTGATCAATCTGCGGAATCGGCCTGCGTCGCGTGGCACGTCCTGGTAGATCGTCTTTCATGACGCGGGTGCAACTGACTGATGAAGAGTGGGAGTTCATCGGGCCGTACCTACCGATAGGCAGGTACGGCCCGTATCCCGAACGGCTGCGGCAGCAGTTCGAGGGCGTGATCTGGAAGTTCAGGTCGGGCGGGCAATGGAGGGAGATGCCGCAGAAGTTCGGAGCCTGGTCCACCGTCCACAACCGTTTTCGCCAGTGGCGGGACGCCGGCGTCTTCGAGACCCTGCTGGAGGGCCTGATCGCCGAGGCTGCCAAGCGGGACGAGGTGGACTTGTCCCTGGTCAGCGTGGACTCCACCACCACTCGCGCCCACCACGACGCCGCCGGGATGCACCTGGATGACGAAGTCCTGACCGCCCTGGAGAAAGCCGCCGCCGAGGAGGAGAAGGCCCGGCAAAAGGGGGCAGCCCGGAAGGACAAGGCGGACAGGACGGCGATCCCGTCCGCGAGGAGCGAAGACGCCTTCGACGCCGGCACCGAGTCCGGCTGAAGGCCGCCCTGCTGGGGCGCTCGCGGGGCGGACAGACCAGCAAGGTCCACCTCGCCGCCGACCGCCAGTGCCGCCCACTCGCGATCATCCTGACCGCCGGACAGGCCGCCGACAGCCCTCAGTTCATCCCCGTGCTGAAGAAGATCCGGGTCCGCGGCCCCATCGGGCGTCCCCGCACCCGCCCCGACGCGGTCGCCGGCGACAAGGCGTACTCCTCCCGTGGCAACCGCGCCTACCTGCGCAAACGCCAGATCAAGGCGGTCATACCAGAGAAGAAGGACCAGGCTGCCAACCGGAAGAAGAAGGGCCGCCGAGGCGGCCGGCCCCTCAGCCACGACGCCGAGCTCTACAAGGTGAGGAACACGGTTGAGCGCCTGATCAACAAGCTGAAAGCCTGGCGTGGCATCGCCACCCGCTACGACAAGACCCCCGAGAGCTACCAAGCCGGACTCCACCTTCGCGCCTCCATGATCTGGATCAAGGACCTCATCCGAACCACATGATCACGACTCAATACAGTCCCTAGGCCGGGAGGTCCGGCATCACGGAGAGGGGCCTGCTGCTGCGTCGGGATGGCCGCTCTCGACGAGGTCGGGCTGCCTGGCGAGTGGCCGAGATTAGGATGACCGCCCCCAGAGCGAGAGGCAGCCGATGGAGCCCGAACACTGTCCCTTCCACCGTCGCGACGACTTGTGCGTGCCCACGGCCCGACTGCTGGCACAGGCCGGTCTCCTCGACCCGGCCACGCGGGCGCCCGCCGCGCCAGGGGCAAGCGACGATGCCCCCTCTATCCCGCCGCGCCAGGTCACGCTCGCACGCATCGCCCAGCACCTGAACCAATGGGGTCGGGTCGTCATCGACCCCACTTTTCCGTTTACGGAGGTGACCGCGTTGGAGGAGCGCTCCCTGCGCTACAGCCTTCAGGCTCTGTGGGAAGCGGTCAGTGAAGGCACCCGCAGCCGTGTCGCTTCCTTGGACGCGGCTGCCTCGCACTGGTGGAAGGTCGGCTGGGCTCTCCAGGAGGCCCAGCAGGCCGGACGCCGGACCACTACGGGCGGCGATCCCGGCGAGGCAGATCTGTGGTGGCACATAGCCTTCTTGCACCTGGACCACGCCCGTCGCCTGTGGAAGGTGCACATCGGTCAGCCCCTGCCGCGGTGATGCCTCGACGGGGGGCATTTCTTGCAGCGGGCCGGCATCGTCCTGGTGACGAGTCCATGCCCGCACTCAGTGCAGATGATCAGGCTGTCGTATGGGTCGATGCCGATTGGTCGCCGCTGGTAGATCACTTTGCAGCGTCGTAGAAGCCGCCCATTTCACGTTCCACACCGGCTGCTCGGGTTCCGTGACCCGGCAGTCGGTGTGGGAGATCATTTGTTCAGGCAGGTTCCAGGATCTCGTTGGCCTCATCAACCACAAGTTCCAGGTGACGCCGGAGCAGTCGCAGCTCCTTGGTTCGGGACTGCTTAGCGTGCGGGAGGACCGTTCCCGCTAGCACCCGGAGACTTCGCGTCGCTTCTCCCTTGAGGCGCATGATCTCGTACGCCTCAGCTACTTCTGGAATGTATGCGGTGCGGTAGAGATGTCCGTTCGGATCGTAGGAGTACACCGCATCAGTGCCCTTCATTCCCGCAAGGGCTTCTCGCATGACACCCAAGCCATGCTCTACCTGAGACTCGGTGTAATTGGTCGCCTCCATGAGTTCGTCGAAGGTCAGTCCCCGTGTACCCGCCCTCTGCAGAGCGTCGAACACGCTCTGGCCCAGCGAATCGGGGCGCAGGTGCGCGGTCATTGTTCTCGTCTCCTCAGCCCCCTGCCGGACGAGTAGTCTCGGCCGCGCGCCGAGTTTGTTCTTCTCGTCCGGCTATTTGTTGTGGATCTTCCTATCGCCTTCCCTACGCGTCGGTGGAAGGACGTCTTCTTACGGCCGCCCGCGTGTCAGAACTCTCCCGCGATCAGGCGTTCCAGCGCCTTATCCATGTCGGTACGTCCGGTCTGCAGGACGTGCTCCGTCCACTCGACGGCGGCGGTAACCCGGGCGAGGCCCTCCCGGATGGAGTCTTTGGCGTCGTCCGACAGGTCGGCGAGGTGGAGGCCCGGCAGTGTCCTGCCTATGCCGCTGGCGAACGAGGAGCACAGGCCGAGTACGGTCAGCACCTCTTGCTGCTCGTTCAGCTTCTGGACCTCTGGACGCCTCCGCGTCTCTTCCCGGGCCTCGCGGATCCTGGTCGTTTGCGCGCGGTTGAAGGCCTCGCGGACGTGGGGCTTCTCGGCGACCTGTTCCACTACCTTCGGACGGCGCACCATGACGCGCTCGACGACTTCCACTGCCATCTCTTCGTCGCTGAGCAGATCCTCGACCTGACGCACCCGCTCTTCTATGGTCTCGGGCATGTGCGTCTTCCGGCCGAGCACCCGGAGGGCGCCGTCGCAGGTCCAGCGACGTTCCCCTGTGCGGCGGTAGACCGGCGGGTTCTTGATCAGGTCGAACCGTTCGGGTCGGCGCGCCAGGATGTCATGGACGCTCCAGCAGACGTTCTTGGCACGCTGCTTCTTCGGCCACGCTCCGGCTACGAGGCGATACTCCTCGAATCGCTCTCGTTCGAGTCCCACTTCCTCGGCGTAAGCGGCCAGGAGCTTGTACGCCTTCGCCGGCACGCGCTTCCCTTTAGGCGGCAGGGGGACCATCTCCAGGCCGATATCTCCCAGAGACCACTGTTGCGCGCCCTCAGAGGAGACGAGCCGCTGTCCCCGGTGGACTAGCTTGTTCCACTCGGCCGGGCGGTAGTCGGTGACGGGGCTGGTCATAGGGGCCTCCCAAGCAGCCACTCTTCCGATAGGAGCATCTTATGTCGATATGAGAAGAGAGGGCTTATTGATCCATATGTAGGGCCAGGGGATGGAATCGCGGCGGAGTAGACCGTCCGCGCAAACCGCTGTCGCCCGACACCGGGTACGGGGCGGAGGGGCAGACAGCGGCTAGGGCCTGTCTGATGGGTCAGTGACGAACCGAGGCGAGGACTCGTTCCCGGGCATGTGGGGCGGGGCGATCTCAGTGACGCGGAGTGGGCCAGGCTGAAGCTGCACTTGCCGAGGAACGTGGGGCGGGGCGGGCGTTGGAAGTGTCACCGCAGAGTGATCAACGGGATTCTGTTCCGGCTACGGACCGGTATCCCGTGGCGCGATCTGCCCGCCCGGTTTGGTAAGTGGCAGACGGCATACGACCGGCATCGCCGCTGGTCGGCGGACGGCACGTGGGAGAAAATCCTGCGGGCCGTCCAGGCCGATGCCGATGCGCAGGGGCGCATCGACTGGTCGATGGCGAGTGTGGACTCGACGGTTTGCCGGGCGCACCAGCACGCTGCGGGTGCCCGCCGCCGGCCCCGAAGGTGCCGGGCAGGCGAGTCCGGCCCGCTCACCACCGGGATGACGAGGGTCTCGGTCGCTCCCGCGGCGGGCTCACCGCGAAGGTCCACCTGGTTGGGGAAGGCGGCCTGCGGCCCTTGGCTCTGTTGATCACTCCCGGGCAGTGGGGTGATGCGCCCCAGATGATTCCGGTCCTGGACAGCGTCCGCGTCCCCCGCCCAGGCGGCGGGCACCCCCGCACCCGCCCGGACCACCTCAGCGGTGACCGCGCCTACAGCTCACGGCGTAACCGCCGCTACCTGCGCCGCCGACAGATCAAGCACACCATCCCCGAGCCGAGGAATCAGCAGGCCAACCGCCGGCGCCAAGGCAGTGCGGGCGGTCGACCCACCGGCTTCGATCGTGAGCGATACGCCCGCAGGAACGAAGTGGAGCGGCTGATCGGGAAGCTGAAGATCAATCGGGCGGTTGCCATGAGGTTCGACAAGCGGGCCTACATCTTCCACGGCACCGTGACCATTGCCGCCATTCGCCTGTGGCTTCGTGCATGACCTGTCAGACGCAACCTAGGTGCGGTGACCGTCTGGGACGGTCCTTCAATATGTCCAAGTCGATGACGAGTTATACTTAGTCCTTTTGCTCGCGTCTTCCTTCTTTACAGCGAAAAGCGGCTCAAGGGAGGCTTGTTGGTTTTTCTGTCCGTACCGTGATGAGTGTGCCTTTCGCTGTCCCCGCCCAGGCCCAAGCGCTTCCCGGCTACCCCGGTCCCCGTCAGTGGCGGCAGGTCCCCGTCACGGGCCAGCACTATGTCGATGTCGGCACGGGTGACCCGGTGCTTTTCCTGCACGGCAACCCGACCTGGAGCTACCTCTGGCGGAGCCTGCTCAGCACTCTGTCAGCGGACTTCCGTTGCATCGCCCCCGACCTGCCGGGACTCGGTCTGTCCCCGCGCCCCGCCGGACCTCAACGGGGCGTCGGCTGCCTCGAGCGGCAGCTCATATGCCTGGATGGCTTCTTCCACCATCTCACCGGCAGTGTGGGGTTGCCGGCTCGCCGGTGGACCCTGGTGGTGCACGACTGGGGAGGGCTGATCGGTATCGCTTGGGCACAGCGCCATCCCGGCGTGGTGGCGCGGCTCGTCGTCCTCAACAGCATCGCCTTCCCGTGGCCTGCCGGTCACCGGCTACCGGTGCATCTGAGGTGGATCAGGGACAGCGCATCCATCGCCGCCCTCGCGCAGGTCGGCAATGTCTTTCCGCGTGCCGCCGTAAGGCTGGGAGTGGTACGGGGGCTCGGTGAGGCTGAGCGGATGGCGTACCTGCTGCCCTTCGCCGACAGGCAGAACCGCCGCACGGTCGTGGAGTTCATCCGGAGCATCCCCCGAGGTGACGACGATCCGGTGTGGCGCCTGTTCAAGGCCCCGGACACGGAGAGCCAGATAGCCCGGCTGCCGATGTTCATCGGCTGGGGGATGCGGGACCGCCTGTTCACGCCGGTGGTACTGGAGGAGTGGGTCCGTCGTTTCCCGCAGGCCCGGGTACACCGCTATCGCGACGCCGCCCACTTGGTGACGGAGGACGCGGCCGGCGCGCTCGACCGCCATGTCCGCGCATTCTTACTGGGGGCGTGACGCGGTGGACGATCCCGACCGCCGCCGGTGCGGCTTCTTCCGGATGGTTCCGCCGACGGGTTCCTTCGGCTGCCCAAGTTGACGCCAACAGGCTGCCGCGCCAGCGCAGTTGGCGGGCGATCTCTGTCCATCGCGATCTCGTAGTCGCTTGATCGCGCACGGGGTTTTTCAGGAATGGGGTGTGGGCTGGTGGGGGTTTCGTATGCCACGGACGCGTTCGCGATCGTCGGTCTGGGCTGCCGACTGCCCGGCGGGATCACGGATCTGGCCGGGTTGTGGGAGGCGTTGGAGGCCGGGCGTGACCTGGTGGGGACGGTCCCGGAGGATCGGTTTGAGGCGGTCCGGTTCGTCGACACCGAAATGGCGCGGCCGGGGAAGTCGTACACCGCGCGAGGTGGGTTTCTGACGGACATCGCGGGGTTCGACGCGGACTATTTCGGGATCTCGCCGCGGGAGGCGGCACAGATGGACCCGCAGCACCGGCTGCTGCTGGAGACGGCGGTGGAGGCGCTGGACGACGCGGGGATCGCCCCGGGGAGGCTGGCGGGTTCGGACACTTGTGTGTTCGTGGGTGTCTCGGACTTGTCCTACGGCGGGCTGCAGATGATCAGGTCCCGGCAGATGAACGCCTATTCCATGGCCGGCGGCGCGCATTCGATCGCGGCGAACCGGCTGTCGTACTTCTTCGATCTGCGTGGGCCGAGCATGGCGGTGGACACCGCCTGCTCGTCGTCGCTGGTGGCCGTGGAACGCGCCTGCCAGGAACTGGCGGCGGGCGGAAGCCGCGTGGCGCTGGCCGGCGGGGTGAACGTGCTGCTGAATCCGGGCCCGTTCATCGGGTTCAGTCAGGCGTCGATGCTGTCGAAGAGGGGTCGGTGCGCGGCGTTCTCGGCGGACGCCGACGGGTTTGTCAGGGCCGAGGGTGCGGGTGTGGTGGTGCTGAAGCCGCTTGCCGACGCGGTCGCCGCCGGGGACCGGATCCATGGGGTGATCGCCGCCTACGGCAGCAACTGCGACGGACGCACCATGGGGCTGGCGCTGCCCAGTGCGCGGGCGCAGGAGGACTTGCTGCGGCGTGTGTACGAGCGGGCGGGGATCGGGGCCGACGAGGTGGTGTACGTGGAGGCGCACGGCACCGGCACGCAGGTGGGCGATGCGGCTGAGTGCATGTCGTTGGGCCGGGTGCTGGGCGCCGCGCGGTCGGTGGGGCCGTTGCCCATCGGGTCGGTGAAGTCGAACGTGGGGCACCTGGAGCCGGCGTCGGGCATGGCGGGGCTGTTCAAGGCCCTCGCGGTCCTGCGGTACGGCGCGATTCCTGCCTCGTTGCACCTGGAACCGCTCAACCCCGGCATCGACTTTGCCGGTCTGGGACTGGCGCCGGTGGGGCGGGCGCGCCCACTGGTGTCCCGGGAGGGGCGGTGCTTCGTGGGCGTCAACTCCTTCGGGTTCGGCGGGGCGAATGCCCATGTGGTTGTCGGCCCTGCGCCTGCCGCTCCGCCGCCGCCGGACGTCGAGGTGGCAGGGAACCTGCCGGTGATCGCTTCGGGTCGTACCGCGCAGGCGGCCGAGGAGGCGGCGCGGCGGCTGGCCGCCCGGCTGACGGGCGCCGCATCGCAGGAGTTTTACGACATCGCGGTCACCGCCGGCGTCCGTCGGGCCAGGCACCGCTACCGCCGGGTGGCGCTGGCGTCGACGCCGTGCGAGGCCGCGGGGATCCTGTCCGATGAGAGCGTGACGGGCGAGGCGGTCGAGCGCGGCCGGGTCGGGCTGGTCTTCGCGGGCAACGGTTCGCAGTGGGCGGGGATGGCCACTGATCTGCTGGACGGCGACCCGGTCTTTTGCGCCGAGGTGGAGGCGGTCGACGCCGCGCTGGCGCCCCGGCTCGGCTGGTCGGTGGCCGGGGCGCTGCGGCGGCCGGCGGACGAGTGGGGGCTGGAGGCCACCGAGGTCGCGCAGCCTCTGCTGTTCGCGGTGCAGGCCGGGATCGTCGCGGTTCTGCGTGAGCGGGGTGTGAGGTGGACGGCCGCGCTCGGGCACAGCGTCGGGGAGGTGGCGGCCGCGTACGCTGTGGGCGCGCTGACCCTTCAGGAGGCGGCGTGGGTGGTCGCCGAGCGTAGCCGGGCCCAGGCGCTTGCCGCCGGTCAGGGACGGATGGCGGCGGTGGGGTTGTCGGCGGCCGAGGCGGAGGAAGCCCTGTCCGCCTTCCCCGGACTGATCGTCGCGGCGGTGAACAGTGCCAGGGACGTGACGGTGGCCGGGCCGGTGAACCAGCTCAAGTCGCTGGGCGAGGAGTTGGCGTCCCGGGAGGCGTTCTTCCGGCTCATGGATCTCGACTACGCCTTCCACAGCCCGGCTATGGAGCGGGTCCGGGGCCCGCTGACAGCCGGCCTCGACGGGTTGGCCCCGCAGGGAAGCACCGGGGCTCTCATCTCCACCGTGACCGGCGGCCCGGTGCCCGAGTCCGGCCTGGACGCCGACTACTGGTGGCGCAACGTCCGCGAACCAGTCCGCTTCGCCGCCGCCGTCGAGCACGTCCTGGACGCGGGCATCGACGTCCTGCTGGAGGTCGGCCCCCATCCCGTCCTGCGCACGTATCTACGCCGGATCACCGCCTCAAGCGATCGGGTGGCCGTACTGGCGACCTTGCGTCGCGACACAGCCGGGCCGATCGCGCTGCGCCAGGCGGTGGAAGCCTTGTTCGCCGCCGGTGCACAGATGGACTGGACGCGCTGGTTTCCCCGCCCCGCACGGGTGGCGGAGCTTCCCGCATACCCGTGGCAGCGAGAACGGCACTGGAGCGGCACCCCGCACCATTGGATCGCCAGCAGCGGATCGGGACGGCTGGACCACCCCCTGCTGGGCGAACGGCTGCCGACGGCTGAGCCCTCGTGGCAGGGGCCCGTCGAACCGGCACTGGTGCCCTGGCTGGCCGACCACAAGGTGGCCGGATCCGTGGTGTTCCCGGCGGCCGGTCACATCGAACTGGCCCTGGCCGCCGGCCGACGAGTGGTGGACGGGCCGGTGGAACTGGCCTGGCTGGAGGTGAGCCGCCCGCTGGTCATCCCCTGGGGCCGGGCCGGGGACGTCCGCATCCAGGTCGCGTTCTCACCCGACGACGGCATGGTGACCATCACCAGCACCGAGGCCACCGACGGCGCCGACGGCGCCGACGCCCACGCCACGCAGCCGCGTCCGCATGCCCGGTGCCGGGTCCGCGAGCTGATCGGCCGCCCGCCCGCGCGGGTCGACCTGGCCGATGTGCGCGCCCGCTGCACCCGCCGGGGCGCCGCCGATGTCCTGTACCCCGAACTGGCCGCGACCGGCTTGGACTACGGGCCCGCCTTTCGACAGCTCACACGGCTGCATGTCGGCGAGGGTGAGGTTCTGGCGGCCTACCGGCACACCACGGCCCCGGCGGACACCGCACAGTACGTGGCGCATCCGGCCCTGCTGGATGGCGCGCTCCAGGCGTGCGTGCCGCTCGTGGCCGCCCGGGTGGGCACCGGGCAAGCCTGGCTTCCCGCCTCGATCGGGGCCGTACGCGTGTGGCGAAGCCCGTCCTCGACAGGAATGCTGCACGTCCGCGACCGCACGCGCGGCACCGCGGAGCTCTGCTTCGACGTGGTCGTCACCGATGCGGACGGCAGCGTCACTGTCGAACTGGACGCTGTGCGCCTGCGGCGCGTGCCCGCCCCCGCCGACCGAACGCCCCAGCGGTACGAGACCGTGCTGCGCGCCGCACCCCATCTCCACCTGCCGGCCGCGCCGTCGCCGCTCGGCGGCAACCACGACCTTGCCGAGGCCGTCGCGGGAACCGTCGACGCGGCACAAGCCGACGCGAACTCCGTGCGCCTCGCGGACTTCACGGCACGCCTCAAACTGCTCACCGCCCATGTGGCCGCCGCCGCGTTCGCGGACCTACTCCCAGCAGACGTGGTCGGGTTCACGCCAGCCGACCTGGTCCGGCAGGGCATGCAACCCGGACATGACCGGCTGGCGCGAGCCCTGCTCGGCCTGATGACCCGGCACGGCCTGGCCGCCATCGGCGACGATGATTGGTGGCGGCTGACGGATACTCCGGACCCGGCACCTCATCTGGCGCGGCTGCCGCTGGACTTCCCTGCCTTCAGTGCCGAGGTGCAGCTGGCCCTTCGTCAGCTGTCGCATCTTCCAGCGGTGCTGCGCGGTGAACAGGACGCACTGCATCTGCTCACCGACCAGAGCTCCCGAGATGCCTTCGAGCAGTTCTACGACGTGGCGCCGTCCTGCCGGTTCTCCAACCGGATCCTCGGTGCCCTCATGGCGCAGATCGTGCGTGCCTGGCCCAAGGACCGGCCCTTGCGGATCCTGGAGATCGGCGCGGGCACGGGTGGCACGACCGCCGTGCTTCTCCCGTTGCTGCCGCCGGAACGGACCGTCTACCACTTCACCGACCTGTCCGCGGGCTTCTTCGCCCGCGCCCGATACCGCTTCGCAGAGTACCCCTTCGTCGATTACCGCCCGTTCGACCTCGACACCGAGCCTGGCGAGCAGGGATTCGCCGACGGCACCTACGACCTCGTCGTCGCGGCCAACTCCTTGCACACGGCGGCCAACCTACCCGCGGCCCTTGACCGCGTGCGGGCGCTACTGGCGTCGGGTGGCCGACTTCTGGCCTTGGAGACTCACGACACGGATTCTCTGCTGCCGCTGTTCGGCGGACTGCGCAGCTTCTGGGATCACGACGACGAACTGCGGCAGGATTCGCCCTTGCTCAGCCGGGACCAGTGGTTCGATGTGCTGGGTGGGTGCGGCCTGTCCGACGCCGTCTGTCTGGGGGACACGATCGGGGAGGCAGGGGGGTTCGCCTCGGTGCTGCTGGCCTCGGCAGCCGCACGGGAAACCGCTCTGCCCGCGCCTGCCCGGCCGGACGAGGGCACGCGGTGGATCGTGGCCACCGAGAGCGAACCGGAGACGCCGCTGGCCGAGCACCTCGCCGCCCTGCTCGCCGGGCCCGGTACGCGGTCGGTTGTGGTGGCACCCATGCCCGTCGCCCCGGCAGTCTGGTCGGCATCGCTCACCGGCGACGGAGATCCTGCCGTGGTCCTTCTGCTCGGGGACGCCCCGGCCGACCCGCAGGCGATGCTCAGCCAGGCCGTACGACGCACGGCCACGCTGGGCGCGCTGGCCGCGGCCTGCCAGGACCTCCCCAAGGGAGTGCGCCCTGCCCTGTGGCTGGTGACCCGGCCCAGCGGCGCGCTGCCCGCACCCGAACGTGCCGCCCAGCCGCAGGACGCCGCCGCCTGGGGCGTGGCCCGCACTCTCGCCAACGAACACCCCGGTCTACGGGTGACCAGGCTGTCGCTGGAACGACTCGGCGACCCGGCCGCCGACGCGCACCGGCTGGCCCACGAACTCCTGCAACCCCTCACCTCGCCCGCTGAAGACGACGGCGAAGGCGTGGCGCTACGCGAGGACGAGATCGTGCTCACCTCGAACGGCCGTTTCGTACCCCGTGAACGGGCTTTGCCCTGCGGTGAGTACGACGAGCCGAGCGGCGACGGTCCCTTCGCCCTGGAGATCCCGGCGCCCGGTCTGTCGTACGAGCCGGTCTGGGCGCGGATTAGGCCCGTCGCTCCCGGGGCCGGCGAGGTGGTGATCGCGGTGCGTGCCGCGGCGCTGAACTACCGGGACATCATGCTGGCGACCGGTCTGCTGCCGCCCGAGGCCGCCGAGGGGACGTTCGGCGAGAACAGGCCCGGCCTCGAGTGCGCCGGGATCGTCACGGCCGTCGGCGAAGGAGCAGGCGACCTGACGGTCGGGGACCGAGTGTGTGCGGCCGTGCCGGACAGTCTGGCCTCGCACACGGTGGCTCCCGCGCCGGCCGTGGTCAAGATCCCCGACGGCCTCGGTTTCGCGGAGGCCGCGACCCTCCCGGTGGCCTTCCTGACCGTCCACTACGCACTGCATGACCTGGCGCGCCTGACGGCGGGGGAGACCGTGCTGGTACACGGTGCCGCGGGTGGGGTGGGGCTGGCCGCCGTCCAGTACGCCCGCCTGGTGGGCGCCACCGTGATCGCCACGGCCGGCAGCCCGGCCAAACGAGATCTTCTGCGTGCGCTGGGCGTCGAACACGTACTGGACTCACGCACCCTCGACTTCGCCCACCAGGTGCTGGGGATCACCGGTGGGCGCGGGGTCGACGTGGTGGTCAACTCGCTGGCCGGGCAGGCCATCGACCGAGGACTGGAGACACTGCGGCCCGGCGGCCGGTTCATCGAACTCGGAAAGCGAGACATCTACGCCAACAAGCCGTTGCTCATGCGGCCGTTCAGCCGCAACATCGCCTTCTTCGGCGTCGACGTCACCGCCCTGCTGTCCGACGAGGCGGGGCTCCACACCGGTCGGCGCCTGCTGGCCGAGGTGGCCGAACGAGTGGCGGACGGCCGGTACCGGCCGCTGCCGCACACGGTGTATCCGGCCCCGCGGGTCAAGGAGGCGTTCACGCTGCTGCAGCACTCCCGGCACGTCGGCAAGGTCGTGGTGAGCCTCGATCCGCAGGACGGCCCGATTGCCGTCCGCACCCGTCCTGAGCCGCCCCGGCTCGACCCGGACGGCAGCTACCTGGTCACCGGCGGGCTGAGCGGGTTCGGCGCCGCCACCGCCCGCTGGCTCGCCGACCGCGGCGCCCGCCACCTTGCCCTGGTTTCGCGCCGGGGCGCCGACAGCCCCGAGGCAGCCGCCGTGCTGACCGACCTGGCCGCGCGGGGCGTGACCGCCACGCCGTACGCAGCCGACGTCACCGACACCGACGCCATGACCGAGGTGATCGGCCGCATCGACGCCACCGGGCACCGGCTCGCAGGTGTCGTCCATGCGGCCATGACGCTCGACGACGCCCCGCTCACCGAACTGACCGACGAACGGATCCGTACGGTCCTGGCCCCCAAGATGGCCGGGGCGGCAGTCCTCGACACCCTGACCCGGGAACGCGACCTGAGGCTGTTCTGGCTGTACTCCTCCGGCACCGCGGCCGTCGGCAACGTCAAGCAGTCCGCCTACGGCGGTGGGAACCTGTTCGCGGAAGCACTGGCCCGGCAACGGCACGGCGTCGGGCCGGCCCTCGCCGTGGCCTGGGGCGCGCTCGGGGACTGCGGTTATGTCGCCCGCGAGGGCCTGGGGCCAGTCTTGGAGGCTCTCGGCATGGCCTCGCTCGGCTCCCGTGAGGCACTGGCGGCCTTGGGGACGGTGGCGGCGTCCGGCTCTGCCGTCGCAGGTATCGGCCGCTACGACTGGGCGCGGCTGCGCACCCTGCTGCCCGCCCTGGCCGCTCCCCGTACGGCGGCGTTGCTCCCCGCCGGCGGTGATCTCGGCGGGCATACCCGCGAGGACCTCCTGGCCGCCTTGGCCGGACTCACCGCGGACGAGGCACTGCAATTCGTCAGCGGCACACTCGCAGAGCTGCTGGCCGGCGTTCTGCAGACCGACGTCGCACGCCTCGATCCGAGGCTGCCGCTTCAGGACCTCGGTGTGGACTCCCTGATGGGCGCCGAGCTGCTGACCATGCTGCGGCAACGCATCGATGTAGAGATCCCGCCCATGGAACTTCTCCAGGGCGGCCTCACCCTCACCGATCTGTCCCGCCACGTGCTGCTGCGCCTCGGCGTCCGTGCCACCGACACCGCCAACAGCTGAAAGAAAGGCCCGTCATGGTGACCTGTCAGGAACCTCACGGCCCGGTGGCGGACTCGGCCCCAGGCACGCTCAGCTTCGGCCCTCTCATCGGTGGCGTCACCGCCTGCGGCCACACCGAGTGGGTCTATTCAATCCGCGCGAGCGCGCTGATCGACGATCCCATCGGCGCCACCTGCTACCGCAACGCGCTGAACGCCGGACGCATGGGCCCCGACGCCCATCCCGAGACGATCCTGGGGCGCTGCGCCCTCGCCGGACCCGAACACATGCAGGCCGCGCTGCGCACCGCCCGGCAGGCGGCCACCGAGTGGGGCGGCAGCCCACCCGGCCAGCGCGCGGCCCTCGCCGAGACGTTCCGGGCGCGGCTGCGGGAACACGCCGACACGCTGACCGGGCTCCTGGTCGAGGAGGGACACCCCGTCCGGCTGGCCCGGATGGAAGTCGCCAACCTGCTCACCTTCTTCGGGCCCGAAACCACCGAGTGGTGCCTGCGGCAGATGCAGGCACAGCAGACCGCCGAAGGCCGGACGGTGGTGCTGCGCCGGGTACCGGACGGTGTGGTGTGCGTACAGCCGCCGCAGAACACCCCCGCGCTCAGTGCCGGCGCCGCCTTCCAGTCCGTGCTGGCCGGCAACGCGCTCGTGGTGCGGCTGTCCCGGCACGCGCCGATCGCCGCCATGTACCTGCTGGAACGCATCGCCCTGCCCGCGCTCACCGAAGCCGGCGCCCCGCCCGGCGTCCTGTCGGCGCTGTGCACCGACCCGGCCCAGGCACTGGACACCTGGCTGGGAAGCCCGTTGGTCGACGACGTGCTGTACTTCGGCGACTCGATCCGCGGCGAACAACTCGAGAAAGCCTGCCTCGCGGCGGGCAAGAAACCGATCCTGGAACTCGGCGGCAACGACATGGTCGTGGTGTGGCGTGATGCGCCGCTCGACCAGGCCGTCGAAGCGCTGCTGGAGTCCTACCACGCCAGCGGCCAGATCTGCTGCGCGCCCAACATCGCGCTCGTCCATCCCGAGATCGCCGACCCGCTCACCGACCGGCTGTGCGAACGGGTGAGGACGCTGCGGCCCGGCTTCCCGGACGACCCCGGGGTGGTGCTGGCCGCCACGCCCAGCACCGCCGGATACGACGCCACGCTCGCTGACGCCCGGCGGGCGGGCGCCCGGGTCCTGACCGGCGGACGTCACCTGGACGTCCACGGCCAGGACAGCGACGTCGCCGTGTTCGCGGAGCCGGCGCTCGTGAGGGCCGACGGGCTGTCCTTCGCCGCCAAGCTCCGCTCGGTGCGCGACGAGACGTTCTTCCCGCTGCTCACCCTGGCGGTCCCCCACCAGGCCCCCGACGACGAACTCCTCACCGAGATGCTGTCGTTCGTCGCCTCCGGCGCCTACGGCCTGCGCAACTCGCTGTGGACACAGACGCCGCAGGTCATCGACCGCTTCGTCCGCGACATCCGCTCCTGCGGGCAACTGCGGGTGAACGACTCCCACCTCGCCGGGGTGCCGTACCTGTCCAATCACGGCGGCCCGGGCCTGAGCGGCGACCGGTTCGGAGAACTCAACTACCCGATGCTGCGCACCAGCCGGCTCCAAGGCGTGTCCATCGCGCAGGACAGTCCGTCACCGGCCCAGGATCCGAGCCCCTACGTCCCGGCACAGCCAAGGCCCCGGGTCGAGGCAGCCCGGGAGTACCCGCCCAACTGGCCCCCCGATCAGCTGCCCGGCGGTCTGCCTGCCCCGTTCACCGAGGCGTTCCAGCACGACCCCTACCCGACGCTGCACTGGCTGCGAGAGCACCGGCCGGTCAGCCGGATCGTCAGCCCGGACGGTCCGGGCTGGCTGCTGACCCGCTACGACGACGTCCGCAAGGCCCACACCGATCCGCGCGTGACCTGCGACAGCAAGCGCATCCCCGCGGGCGTCATGTGGCTGCGGCACTGGCCGTCCGAACTGCGCGAGCGGCTCTTCGTGCACCTGCTGGACAGTGACGACCCGCGCCATGGCGAACTGCGCCGCATCATGCAGCCCTTCTTCACGCCCGCCCGCCAGGAGCAGTGGCGCTCGCGGGTGCAGCGCCTCGTCGACAACCGGATCGACCAGATCGTGGACCGCGGCCGCGGCGACCTCATGGCGGCCGTCGCCTATCCGCTCGGCGGCAACGTCCTGTTCTCCGTGCTCGGCGCCACTCCGCCGCAGATGAACCATCTGCGGGCAATGATCTGGCGTACCGCCGAGTGGAACAACGACGTGCCCTACGTGGCGGCGCTCGCCCACGAGGTCGACGCGTTCGTGCGGGCTGCCGTCGCCGAGAAGCGCCGAGCCCCGGGCGACGACCTGATCTCGCTGCTGGTCCGGGCCCGGGACGAAGACGGCCTGCTCAGCGAGGACGAACTGCACGGCCAGGTCCTGATGATGCTCGTGGCAGGCCAGGACCCCAGCATCAACAGTGTCGGCAACAGCCTGCACGCCCTTCTCACCCACCCCGACCAGCTCACCGCGCTCCGCGACGACCCCTCCCTGATCGCAACGGCCATCGGCGAGCTGCTGCGCCACGAAAGCCCCCTGCCCTTCACCAGCTGGCGCGGCACCCTCGAACCCGTCGAGTTCGGCGACGTGACCGTCCCCGCGAACGAGTCCCTGTTCCTGTGCATCGGCGCGGCCAACCGGGACCCCGGACGCTTCCCCGACCCCGACCGCCTCGACCTGCGCCGACCCACCCCCGGTCACCTCGCCTTCGGCCACGGCGCCCACTACTGCCTGGGCGCCCACATCGGCCGGATGACCGCCGAGACCGCGATCACCACCGTCCTACGGCGCCTGCCCGGACTCCGGCTGGACGGCACACCACGATGGCGGCCCAGCATGTTCGAGCGCGGACTCAGCGTCCTGCCCACCGCCTGGGACGCCACGCGAAAGGAGGCGGCGCGGTGAACCGGGCCGAGATCCTCGCCGAACTGAAGAAGATGCTCGCCGAGTTCGGCGGCATCGATCCCGAACAGGTCGACGAACAGACCGCGTTCGTCGCGGACCTCGGGCTGGACTCCCTGGTCCTGGTGCGGATGACCGTCATCGCCGAGGAGCGGTTCGCCGTGCGCATCCCCGACGAGGTCGCCTGGGAACTGCACACCGTCGGCGCCGTCCTCAACCACGTCGAACAGGCCCTGGCCGGGCAGATCGGAGCCGGCGGTGAGTGAACTCATCCGGTTCCTGCGCGAGAAGATGTGGCTTCTCGGCGACACCCGCTGGTACGCGCGGGTGGACAGCGTCCGCGGCGACCTCGTCGAGGTGGAACGCCTCGGATACGCCCAGCTCGACGCACGAGCCCGCGCGATGGGAGCCTGGCTGACCGACCACACGCCGCCCGGCGCGCACGTCATGCTGATGTACCCGGCCGGCATGGAGTTCCTCACCGCCTTCCTCGGCTGCCTGTACACCGGGCGGATCGCCATCCCCGCCCCGCTGCCGGACACCGACCGGCGCGCCCTGCAACGCGCCGAGGGCATCATCCACGACGCCGATGTCGGCCTCATCCTCAGCGACACCGCACACCAGCCGGCACTCGGCTCCTGGCTGGACGGTCTCGGCCCGGCACGGCGGGTCGAGTGCGTTGCGACCGACGGGACCGTCCCGCCGGCCCCGGACACCTGGTCCCCGCTCTCGCTGCACCTCTCCGACGCCGCCTACGTCCAGTACACCTCGGGCTCGACCAGCGAGCCGCGCGGCGTCGTCATCAGCCACCGCAACCTGCTGCACAACCTGCTGTCGATCAGGGAAAACCTGCTCCCCGAGGAGATCCTGGACGAGCTGCGCCACGACCCGTCGCCGACCGGCGCCGGATGGCTCCCGCACTACCACGACATGGGCCTGGTCGGCATGCTGCTCAGCCCGATCGCCAGCTACGGCAACCTCGTCTTCTGCTCCCCAGTGTCCTTCATCGCCCATCCGCTGCTGTGGCTCCAGATGATCAGCCGGTACCGGGCCTTCTACACACTCGCCCCGAATTTCGGCTACGAATGGCTGCTGCGAAGCCTCAAGACCGGTCAACTCACCGACATGGACCCGGATCTGGACCTGGGCAGCCTACGGTTCGCGCTCAGCGGCGCCGAGCCCGTCCGCGCCGACATCCTGAACGCGGTCGCCCGCAGACTCGCCCCCATCGGCTTCCGCCCGGAAATCTGGGCCCCCAGCTACGGCCTGGCCGAAGCCACCCTCATGGTCACCGGCACCCCCTGCGGCCACGGACCCACCATGAGACGCTTCGACCGGGACGCCCTGGAAGCAGGTGCAGCCGTGCCCGCACCGGACGGCGTCGAACTCGTCGCCAGCGGCCGACCCGCCGGTATGGACGTCAGGATCGTCGACCCGGCCAACTCGCATCCGGTCAAAGACGGGCAGATCGGCGAGATCTGGGTACGCGGCCACAGCGTCGCTCCCGGCTACCTGGGCAACCCACGAGCCACCGCCGAACATTTCGCCGCCCGCACTGCCGACGGCGACGGCCCGTACCTGCGCACCGGAGACCTCGGCTTCCTGCAGGACGGCGAGCTGTACGTCACCGGCCGCGCCAAAGACCTGATCATCGTCAACGGCCGCAACATCCACCCCCAGGACATCGAACGCATCAGCGAGACGACCGACCCGGCAACCGGACCCTGCGCCGCTTTCGCTCTGCCCGACGCCACCGGCCGCGAACACATCATGGTGGTCCAGGAGGTCCGCCCCCTCCACCTCAACGGCCGCGCTCCCGCAGCCCTCGCCGAGCTCATCAGAAAACGCCTCGCCCAAGAACTTCGGCTCGCCGTCCAGATAGTCATCGTCGGGCCGATGACCGTGCCCCGGACCACCAGCGGCAAAATCCAGCGCTCACGAACCCGGGAGGAACTCCGCGCGGGACACCTCGACCCACTTCACTCCGACCTGCCCGTCAACAGTCCCCTCACCACTGGTCGCCCGGTCAGGTGACGGGCAAGTGAAAGGACCGTTGTACTGGCATGAACACCGCGTTGTTCGGAAAACACCTCTACGACAGCGCGGGCGACCTCGCTGATCGACTCCGGGCTGACATCGACCGGATCACCGAGGTACGCCGCCGGTGGAGTCCGGATCTGGCTAGGTTGCGTCTGACAGGTCATGCACGAAGCCACAGGCGAATGGCGGCAATGGTCACGGTGCCGTGGAAGATGTAGGCCCGCTTGTCGAACCTCATGGCAACCGCCCGATTGATCTTCAGCTTCCCGATCAGCCGCTCCACTTCGTTCCTGCGGGCGTATCGCTCACGATCGAAGCCGGTGGGTCGACCGCCCGCACTGCCTTGGCGCCGGCGGTTGGCCTGCTGATTCCTCGGCTCGGGGATGGTGTGCTTGATCTGTCGGCGGCGCAGGTAGCGGCGATTGCGCCGAGAGCTGTAGGCGCGGTCACCGCTGAGGTGGTCCGGGCGGGTGCGCTGGTGCCCGCCGCCTGGGCGGGGGACGCGGACGCTGTCCAGGACCGGAATCATCTGGGGTGCGTCGCCCCACTGCCCTGGGGTGATCAACAGGGCCAACGGCCGCAGGCCGCCTTCCCCAACCAGGTGGATCTTCGTGGTGAGTCCGCCGCGGGAGCGGCCGAGCCCTTCGTCGTCCCGGTGGAGGGCGGGCCGGGCTCGCTTCCCCGCTACCTTCGGGGGCAGGCGACGGGCGCCCGCAGCGTGCTGGTGGGCCCGGCAGACCGTCGAATCTACGCTCGCCATCGACCAGTCGATTCGCCCTTGCGCATCGGCATCGGCTTGGACGGCCCGCAGGATCGTCGCCCACGTGCCGTCCGCCGACCAGCGGCGATGCCGGTCGTATGCCGTCTGCCACTTACCAAACCGGGCAGGCAGATCGCGCCACGGGATACCGGTCCGTAGCCGGAACAGAATCCCGTTGATCACTCTGCGGTGACACTTCCAACGCCCGCCCCGCCCCACGTTCCTCGGCAAGTGCAGCTTCAGCCTGGCCCACTCCGCGTCACTGAGATCGCCCCGCCCCACATGCCCGGGAACGAGTCCTCGCCCCTGTCCGTCACTGACCCGTCAGACAGGCCCTAGGATGAGGTGCTACCAGGGAGGAACCACTGGCGGATGGCTTGTAGAGGTCCCACAGTGACCTTCGCTCGTCTCTCCGGCCGGTCGACAGTACCGCTGAGCAGCTCAGCGACGGTCTCTCTGGCGGGCCGGCGAGAGCCCCACCGGTGGACAGCCGGTGGACAGACGCCTTTGGACCGTGCATCACGGGGTGGCACAGGTCAACCCGTCGCACATGCTCTGATCAGGAAAAACGTCACCGGACAGCACGACGAAGCACCACGCAACACGAACGCTCATGGTCTCGTAATGCGTAGGTCTCGGGTTCGAATCCCGAAGGCGGCTCACTGAGAAAGTCGGGTCAATCCCCGTCTGACCTGGCGTTTCTCTTGCCAGAGGGCAAGTCGCATGAAACGCTCACTGATCCTCCTTGGGTGCGTGCCCCTCCTGGAATATGCCTTGTTCAGCGAGCCGAGTGCAGGTGGCGGCGCCGGGACAGCACCAAGTCGCGCCAGCGGTCGCGGGTGGGTCCTACCCCGTCGATCCACTGCGCTGGTGAGCTGCCCCCGTCGAGGAGGGGGAGGCCGGCCATGAAGTGGGCGATGTCGACGTAGTAGGCGTAGTAGTCCTGGCGGGTCAGCTCGCGCAGCCGGTGGATGCTGGCGGCGATCCCTTCGTGGTCGTTGCGAACGGCGTGGTGGAAGCCGAGGGCCAGTTCGAGCTTGGCGTGGGTGAAGGCGAGCCCCGAGGCGCTGATCTCGGCCCTGAGCACCTGTGCTCTGTCTTCGAGGCCGGTGTTGCTGCCGGCGTCACGCAGGAGTGTGGCGATGCGGGCGTCGAAGGTGGCGGCGCGCAGGTCGACGGGGACGAGAAGGTGTTCGGCGAGGTCGATCTCGTCGTCGGCTAGGTCTGGGGCGGTGAAGGCGAGCGTGAAGGCGCGCATGGCCTGGGACATGGCCGCTTCCCCCTGCTTCCCGTGCTCTTCGCCCTCCAGCCGCGCGGCCTGGAACGCCTGCGCGCCGCGGGTCATGTCCCCCTGGACCCACCACACATCACCCCTCACGCGGTGGTGACGCCCCTCCCAGCCCAGGTTCTCGGCGGCTTCGAGGGCAGTGGGGAAGTCGCCGGCAAGACGGGACAGGTGCGCGAGCCCGCGGCGAGCGTTGGGTGCCAGGCGGCCACCGCCGGCGACGACATGCTGCATACCGCGGCGGGACTCCGAGGTGCGGCCCAGGTCCCGCTGCGCTTTGGCCAAGTAGTAGACGGCCATGTCGTGCAGGGCGGGGGGCAGCAGGCCGGCTTCGGTGACTGTGGTGAGGCGCTCGGCGGTGCGTGCCCGGTTCTCATGCTGCCGGCGGGTGAGCGCACTGAGGGTTTCCACCAGCGCTTCGGCAGCCGACTGCAGTCCTGCGGTGGCTGGTTCGTCCCGGGCGGGAGGTGCGAGGGGCTCCCAGATGGAGTCGCTGACGTAGTGGAAGGCGGCCTCGGTCAGCCAGTCCAGATCGAGGCCGAAGTCCCTTGCCAGGACCAGGGCTTGGCGCAGGCAGCCGACGAGCAGCATGCGGTCCTGCGTCGGCGCGGTGCTCCACCGTTCGCCCAGCGCCTCGAAGGCCCGCTGGGCGGCGTTGTGCCAGTCGCGCGGGGACCAGCGGTCGTCCGTGTGGTCGTCGGCATTGCGGACGGTGGAACGAATCAGGGCATGCAGATGGAAGGGCCACAGGCCGAAGGGGTCTTCCCGGATGAAGGGGCGCTCGGTCAACCGCATCGCTGCAGCCTCATGGGCCATGCCCGCTGCCCGGGTCGCCAGGGCGAGGTCGAAGGCATCGAGGAGGCTGACCGAGCGCAGGACGTGCCGCTCGTCCGGTGTCAGGTCGGACAGGGTACGGGCGATCAGGGCCGGGAAGTCGTGGTCGAAATCGGCCGGCTGCGGAGTCTGGCCGGTGCGCCGGATCTCCAGAAACCGCATCACCGACAGATCGAGATGCAGCGGCAGACCGTGCGAGCGGCCGGTGATGACCTCACGTAGTGCTTCGCCGATGAGAGGCTGCCCACCGCTGCTGAGACAGCGGGCGAGGTAGTCGTCGCAGTCCTCGGGGGAGAAGTCCCCGATCAGGACCTGCCGTTCACGGCCGCCGGCCGGCTCGGTGGTGCTGGCGTGCGGGACGTGGTCGGTGTCCAGGCAGGGCCAGGCCGCGGGGCCGGTGAAGTCGAGTTGGCCTTGCAGGGCTTCGTCGGCCCATTGCAGGCGGCTGCGGCCGGTGATGACGAAGAGAACATTGGGCATGAGCCAGACGACGCGCTGGAGAAGCCGCTCCAGGTCACGGTGGGTACGGTCGCCGGTCTCCTCGAAGGCATCCAGCAAAATCACCGGAGCCACGGCCTTGTCCACGGGCAGCTGCGCGAGCTCCCACGCGAGCAGATGAGGGTAGAAGGAGAGCGCGTCCATGTCCGGCTCGGCCTCTAGGAGATCGGCGAGGCGGGCGCAGCCAGCCAGAGCCCGTATCGACTGCCGGCGTTCGCGCAGGGCCCGCACCAGCGAGCCGGTCACCTGGCCGATCGCGGTGCCGACGGTGCCCGGTAGCAGCAGCGCCTGGGCGACGTCGCCGAGCGCGGACTGCATCTGCTGCGGCAATGCCCTCCCGAACCGGCTCGCCAGCCCGCCGCGGCGCAGGTACTCCTCCAGCGACTCGTCGGGATGGTTGTGTTCCCAGTACCGGCGCAGCGCCAGGTCGAAAGCGGGCAGGGGGCGGCCGAGTTGGGCGAGCGCGAGCCGGATGGTCAGGATGACGCGCTCGAAATCCGTGCCAGCGGAGCGAGCAAGGTCAATCCGCACCGGCAGGATCCGCCGGGTGGTCCACTCGTAGTGCGGCCACTGGGCTGGCCTGTCCTCACTACCGGCAAGGGCAGCTTCGACCTTACGGGACAGCGTGGTCTTCCCGATCCCGCCCACCCCGTGGAAGACGATGACGTTGCGCCGCGATGCTTCGAGGTCCTCGACGTCGAAGGCAGGGTCGCCGATGCGCTGCAGGTGCTCGGCGAGCGCTGCCGCAACCGCCTCCCACTGAGCCTGGCGATTGGTGAACGCCTCCTGGGCGGCGAGCCCCCGGTCGTTCGTGCTGAACAACGCCCTCAGATCCCGACCTGCCACACCAGCCCCCGAAGTGATCAACGACGCCGCAACCTACGCCCCCATGTGCCGCGTTACCCCACAGCATCCACGACCGCTCCGGCTGCGGGACTTCTTCCGGCCACGCCAGCTGAACCCTGCAGGTTCGCCACCGTGGAGTACACCTCTTCGCCGCGGAAGAGATCGGAGATCGCCCCTTGAAGAAGGTGCCGAAACGGGCCGGAGCGGCGCAGGGACACGGCAGTTCTCGCAGTCGGCCTGCATCCACGCGCGCGGCTCGGCGCCGCTAGCGGGTGCCGAAGGTGCCCTGGCCTGTTTGCAGGTTGCTGTAAAAGGCGTCGTCGGCGCCGGAGCCAGCCGTCGGTCCCCCACAGCCTGCCGATGACGTGAGTGAATGCGGCTTGAGACCCCGCGAGCGTCGTTCACCCCTCTCGTCGGCACGTGACCCCTGATCGCAGTAGCCCACCCGTTCCGGCACACGCAGCTGGGTGGGTGTGAAAGGCTCTCACGGCAGAACAAGGGGCAGGAGGATGCGTGCAACCACCTTCGACAATCGGTCAGTTGGTATCGCTCGTGCTACTCGTTCTGCCGGGGCTGACCTATCAGTTCCTACGCGAACGCTGGCGCGGGCCGGTCGCCGGAGAGGCGCAGCTGGGCGAGAGGATCCTGCGCGCCATCACGGCCAGCGTTGCCCTGAACGGGGCCTACGCGGTTGTCGCAGGCCCCGCCCTCGCCTCTGCCTGGCGCAAGGCTGGAAAGTCAGGGTTCGCAGCCTTGGTCGCCGAGCACCCCCGGGCCGTGGGTCTGTGGGCTCTGCTGCTTTTTCTCGGCGTTCCCGCTGTCGCTGCCGCCGCTGTCTCGTACCGCGAGCGGCGCAGTGCCCGTTCCGTGTACCTGCCGGTGCCGACGGCGTGGGACTACGCCTTCGGCGGCCGTACCCACACGGGGCCGCGCTACGTACGGGCCCGGATGAAGGACGGCACCTGGGTCGGAGGCTGGTACGGCAGTCGGTCGTATGCCTCGGGCCACCCGCAGGAACCGGACCTGTACTTGCAGTGGTCCTACCGGATGAGTGCGGACGGTTCCTTTGGGCCCCGGGTGGAGGGCACTGAAGGGGTCTACCTGCGCATGGCCGACGTCGACATTCTGGAGATGGTCGGCCCTGTCGACGTACGACCTGAAGGAGATCAGGATGACAGCAGCGGATGATGAACTGACTCCGTGGGAACGGGCCTTCCTCGAAAACCCTGGTGAACCTCGTGGATATCAGCCCAAGGGCTCGGCGGGCACCGAGGAGGCGCCTCCGCCACCCCCACCCGGTCCGGCGGGCGCATCGCCACTGCCAGAGCCGACCCGCCCTGGCTTGGCCGGCGGCCCGTCCGTCAGCGACTGACCATGTTCAGCTCGTATCCGGCCTGCTGGAGCCCGATCGCAGTCTCCTGGAGATCCTCCTCCCGGAACTCCCGCCAGGTTTCGAGCAGTGCCTCGATCGGTGCGAGCAACGGCACATTCGCATACTGGGCGGGGGTGCGCCAGTGCGGGATGACGGTGGGGATTCCATACGGGCTGGTGCCGTTCACCTCCACGTCGAACGGGTGCCAGTGGAGAGTGTGGTCGCCGAAGCCGACGTCCAGAATGACAATGCCCGTCGCGAAGTGCTCCTCCGGTAGTTCGAGCGCGGTGCGCAGGTCGCAGTCCTCCCACGCGACGATGAGGCGTGTCGCCATGAGTATGGATGGAAGCAGCCCCAGATCGACGAGGGCGCTGGCAGCGTCCCTGCCGCGGTAGAAGGGCCGGCACGTGACGAACCCGACGTACGGCTGATCCATGTCCTCCGCGAGGATGTGGACTTGGGGCCGTAAGCAGAGCCCGTGGTCCCGGAGCATTGACTCACTGACTTCGAGGATGGTGTCGATCACACCGTCGGCTGCGGCTGGCATGCACTCAAAGTAGCTTTCAGCACGCGCATTTGGCTGAGGAAGACAGGAGAAGGGCACGCATGCGAGAGCGGTGGGCGTCGGCCGTCCGGTCCCGGATCGATGGGTCCGGCGGCCCGTACGGATTGCTCGACGATGCCGCTCTGACCGAGGCCGTGGAGCTCTTCGCCCGCACGACAGACCCCCGGGACATCCTGGAGACATGCCACCTCGTCGGACTGCTGCACTGGAAACGGGGCAGAGCACTTGCCGACGAGCGCGCGCTGCCCGAAGTGCGGACGGGCGCGGCATTGCTCGTCGTTGTGCAACGGTCGGGAGCTGAACTGCCCTTGCCGGACCCGTTCCCGCGATCCGCGGCGCCGTCCACGGCGTCGGTCGGTGAAGCGGTCTGGGAGGACCTTCTCATGGGACTGGGACTGCGGCTGGAGGACGGGGCGAACGCGCACACCGCCCGGCTGGCGGTGTGCGCCGGACGCAACGCAGTGGCCGATACCCACGAGGGTCCAGCCCGACTCGCCGACCGGCTGCGCATTCTCGGGATGGGACTGAGCCGCCTTTTCGACCACACAGGGCATGTGCCCACCCTGCAGGAGGCCATCGAGGTCGCCCGCCAGGCGGTCGCAGCGGCGCGGGAGGCCGGCACAGACCCATCGATGTACCTGCACAATCTCGCTGAGGGGCTGCGCGACCTCTTCAAGCGTACGAACGACGCCCGATCGCTGTATGAGGCTGTGGACATCGGGCGGCAGTTGATCCGGAACCCGCCAGGCGGTGAGAGTGAACGGGCGGTGATCCGGGGCGGGCTGAGCGACTCCCTGCGAATCCTCTACCAGCGTACGAACGACCCCGCTTTTCTGGACGAGGCCCTCCAGGTGAATGCCACCTCCGCAGAGTGCGCGTCCAGTTCCGGATCTGGCAGGACACGGGCCGAGCCGCTGATGAACGCCGCTCTGCTACGTCGTGCGGAGTTCGAGCGCACCGGGGATCAGGCGGTCCTGCACGAGGCGATCACCATGGCACGCAGAGCGGTCGGCGCCGCGCCGCGCGGCACGCCCCTCCACCATACGTGCCTGTTCAACCTTGGCGGCATGCTCCACGTGCTGGCCGGCCACGTGGGTGACCTGGCGGCCCTCGACGAGGCCATCGTTTGCGTACGCGCCGTGGTCCGGGCCACTCCCGCCGATCACCCTGACGGGCCGTTGTACCGGGCGACGCTTGCCGGGCAGTTGCACGATCGGTACTTTCAGGCCGGGGACACCGCCTTGCTGGACGAGGCGATCACCTTGGGAGAAGAAGCGGTGGAGGCGACGCCGCAGAACCATCCCGACCGATGGGTGTACCTGTCGAATCTCGCCGTACCGTTGAAGGCGAAGGCCGAGCTCACGGAAGATCTCAACATCCTGCGGCGGGTGATCTCGATCCAGCGCCAGGCAGCTGTTTCGGCCTCGGAGGCAGGCCGCGACCAGGTCGGTGCCCTGTCGAACCTCAACAACTCCCTCCGCATGTACTTTCACTGGACGACGGAGCTGCCCGCACTGGAAGAGGCGATCACCCTGGGGCGAGCCGCCGTGGCCGCGGCTGCCACAGACCACCATTTCGGGTCGCAATGCGAGTTCAATCTCGCCACGGCGCTGAGCAGTTACGGCCTCGCCGTCCACGACGACTCGTTGGTGGAGGAGGCCCTGAGGCTGCTGGAGACCGCAGCAACCAGGAACAGCGCCCCGACGGCGCTTAGGGTGTCAGCAGCCCGTGAGTGGGCCGAAACCGCGGTGGCCGTCGGACGCTCAGAGGAGGCGGCGCGGGCCTTCGCGTTCGGCGTCGGTCTTCTGCCGCGCCTGGCCGCCCGCGGCCTGGACCGCGCCGATGCGACTCGGTTGATCGCCGAGCACGCACGACTGGCGAGCGACGCGGCGGCTTGTGCGCTGGCCATTGGGCGGCCGGACCAGGCGGTCGAACTGCTCGAAGCCGGCCGAGGCGTGCTGTTGGCGCAGGCGCTGGAGTCCCGGTCGGATCTGACCGAACTGCGCGAGCGCGACCCGAAGCTGGCTGACCGCTTCCACTATCTGTGTGCACGCCTGGACGGTGACACGTCCACCGACGGGACCACGGGAACGGCCCTCGATGCATCACAGGGCGAGGACGCCCCGGACGCCCGCCGCATGCTGGCTCAGGAACTGGACGCCCTGGTCGCACGGGTCCGGGCGTGGCCGGGCCTGGAGCGGTTTCTGTTGCCTCCGCTGGCCGCCCGGCTGACCGCCGAAGCACACACCGGGCCCCTCGTCATGATCAACGTCAGCCGGTACCGCTGCGACGCGCTCATCCTGACCAGGAGCGGCGTCCAAGTATGCGAGCTGCCTGAGGTGGACCACGACGACGTCCACGACCGACTCAGCGACATGCATCATCTGATGGACCGGATGGGCACGTCCCCCGAGGCCCGCCGGGAGGCCGAGAACGTCATGGTGCACGACACGCTGCCCTGGCTCTGGGACGCCGTGGCCGGACCGGTGCTCGAACAGCTCGACCTCACCGGCCCGGTGGACGAACACCGCACGCGCCGCCTGTGGTGGATCCCCTGCGGCCCACTTGCGTTCTTCCCGCTGCACGCCGCCGGCCACCACCTCGAAACGCCCGCGACTGGGCCCCGTCGTACGGTCATGGACCGGATCGTGTCCTCGTACACGCCCACCGTGCGAGCCCTGTCCCATGCACGCGCGCAGCGCGCCCGGCAGACAGCGTCGTCGCCCGGCGGTCCGCGCCCGCCACGCGTCCTGGCCGTCGCCATGCCCTCCACGCCCGACGCCTCGGACCTGGAGGGCGCCCGGCGTGAGTACGAACACCTCGTACGGCTCTTCCCCACGCTTGAGGGCCTGGTCGGAGAAGACGCCACCCGCGAGGCCGTACTGTCCCGCCTTGCCACCCACCCCTGGGCTCACTTCGCTTGCCACGCTGGTGCCGACCCCGCCGACCCGTCCCGGAGCCATCTACTGGTCCACGACCACGCAGACCGTCCGCTCAGCGTGCTGGAGGTCTCCCGGCTGCGCCTGGACAGCTCCGAGTTCGTCTATCTGTCCGCCTGCAGCACGGCTGTGACTACGCCCCGGCTCGCCGATGAGTCCCTCCACGTCGTCACTGCCTTCCAGCTCGCCGGATTCCCACACGTCGTAGGCACACTGTGGGAGATCAACGACACCGTGGCCGCGACTATCGCTGAGCAGATCTACACGCACCTTGGGGCAGGCGGATACGACCCCGCCCACACCGGCGCCTGCGTTCACCGGGCGACCCGCCTGATGCGGGACCGCTTCCCCAACTTCCCCACGCTCTGGTCCGCCCACATTCATATGGGTGCGTGAAGGTCGGGCCCGACGCGCATGGCAGCAGGGCCGTGGAATACAACACACCTCTAATGAAGTCGAGTTCGTCGTGATCAAGAGCCCTGCCTCGTCCCGTGTGGGCGGACAGCGTGAATTCCCCGGTCGTGGACAGGAGCACCGCCGGCGCTTGGACAGTTGCTCTCCCTGATAACGGACATCATGTGACGCAGCGTGCCCAGGCTGGATGGCTGGTTCGGAGATGACTGCGCCTATGCCCGGCCCGCCTGAAGCGCACGGGGAAAGTAATGAGGACCGTGGGCGAGGTGATGCGATTCCGGACCGAAGAGAGCCCTGACAGTGACGGCTGAGTGGTACAAGATCCATGGCGGAACATCGAGTTCGGGAGGACAAAGCGAGATGTCGGTAGTGCGAAGGTGGACGACTGGTCTGGCCGCGGCGGTTGCTGTCGCAGCCACTGGCATCGCAGCCGCCGTGGTACCGGACCACATAGCGGTATCTGCTACGCCCGAGCGACGGGCCGCGCTGGCCACGGACGCAGCGAGGCAGTCCGCGGCCGGTGACAGCCGTCCGTTGATCATCGCCCACCGGGCCGGTACTGCCGACTTCCCAGAGAACACCGTGCGGGCCATCGACGGGGCGCTGGCGCACAAGGTGGACATGATGTGGCTCAGCGTGCAGGTGAGCCGGGACGGTGTCCCCGTCCTCTACCGGCCCGCCGACTTGTCCGCGCTGACTGACGGGACGGGCAAGGTCGCGGACCGCGACGCTGCGGAGCTGACGCGGCTGAACGCCGGTTACCAGTTCAAGGACGCCTCCGGCGGCTACCCGTACCGTACGCGTCCCACGCCGCTGCCCACGCTGGAGGAGGCGTTGCGGCGGATCCCGCAGCGGATGGGCGTGCTGCTGGACATGAAGTCAGCCGATGCCGAGGCCCTGGCCCCAACTATCGCCAAGACGTTGGACGCCCTGGAGAGCGAGGGGCGTGGGGAGTGGCAGCGCGTGCGGTTCTACTCCACCGAGAAGCCGAATCTCGACGCCATGGCGTCCTACCCCCGGGCGCGGCTGTTCGAGGACCGTGACACCACCCGCACGCGCCTGGTCACCTCACGACTGACTGGCGACTGCCTCAAAGCTCCCCGGTCAGGTACGTGGGCCGCGTTCGAGCTGCGTCGTGACGTGACGGTGACGGAGAAGTTCACCCTCGGCGAGGGCCGCAGCCCGGTCAAGCAGGCCCTGATGTGGGACCGGGCCACCTCGACCTGCTTCCACACCCACCCCTCGGTCAGGACCGTTTTGATCGGTATCGAGACCAAGGACGACTACGCCACCGCCATGAGGCTGAATGCCTATGCCGTCCTGGCCGACTCCCCCGAGCGGATGATGAAGATCAAGAACGAGGCAGCAATGACACCTCGCTGAGGAGCCAGGAACAGGCCCTCACCCGCCCGTGGACGTTCATCAGCCAGCTTGGTGCCGACGGCCCATAGCGACCCACGCCCCAGCGCGCCCATCCCGCGGACAACTACCGTCTGTGACGGTTGAGGTGGGGACTCGACAAGTCCGTGAGCGGGGGATTTTCGCTGTCCGCCGTCAGTCCCGCCGCGCGGCATGCATGGCGCGCGCGACGGCCACGGCCGATATGACGTTCATAGGCGGGGCCCGCAGCGGCTGTGCCGGTTGCCCCTCCAGGCGGCCACACCCTCCTCGACGCGGTCACGTCGAAGCTGGGCGGCAGTAGTACCGAAGCGTCAGGAAGAACGAAAGCGTCTTGGCTGGCATGGATGCGAGGCCGACGGCTGGGGCGCGATCTCCGTGAGCGGGCGGCGTAGCACATGCCGGTTCGCGCAAGATCCGCCAGGACGATGGCGTGATCACCACGTTCATATCGGCTTACATCCCCCTTGGTGCTCTGGTGGATGCGTCTCGGGATACGTAGTGCCCGCCGGGCCGATCAGGTGGCCTGCCGCTACGAGCGGCTGTCTAGCACTTAATCGCGGCCGGTCCAAACCGGCTTTTCTCCGGACACTGGTCTCGCCCGCCAGGAGCAGCCCGGACGTCGCCGCTGCACAGCTGGTGGGAGACCGGCGCGGCTGCCGGTACGTCGAAGTCCTCACCCGGAGATATCCAATGAGTCATCAGAAGCAGCCTTTCGTCGAGACGGCGTTCCTGAACGTGGAGAACGCTGCTACGTACCTCGGTATCTCGACGAACACTTTGTACGTCTGGCGTCACCGGCGGCAGGGGCCGCCCAGCTTCCGTATGGGCCCTGGCGGGCGGGTCATGTATCGCCGGGATTTGCTCGATGCATGGCTTGCGGAACAACAGGAAGCCGATTCGCGTTCGAACCCGGCCCTTAGCCCGATGAACAGGGCGCCGCAGCGGCGTTCGCCACGCACCGTGTCCTGATGCGGAATACCGGTCTTGCAGTTGGACGGGTCAGGGCGGGTTGTGGCCCAGGGCCGGCGGGTTGAAGAAGTGGACGATACGCGGAATTTCGTGCAGACGAAGGTCGTCTGTGTGCTGAGCATGGCGCGGGATGCGCCTTGTGAATTGGCTCTCCGACCTTAAGGGGCTTCATATGGCGGGATACATAGAGGACAGGTGGCTCAAGAAGCGGCCGAACAAGGAGACCGGCAAGCGCGAGCGCACCGAACTCTGGGGGAAGCGCACCCGCTACCGGGTGAAGGGGATCCCCGGAGTTCAAGACCGCTCGTTCGACACGGTCGCGGACGCCAAGGCGTGGCTCGCCGAGGCTCAGACCGACTCGCGCCGCGGCGAGTTCGTAGACGCCCGCGACGGCGAGATCACCTTTCGCGAGTATGTCGAGAAGCACTGGTGGCCGTCGCAGGTCCACCCCGCGCAGACGCGGGAGAGCATGCACTATCGGATCTGGGGACACGTACTGCCATACCTGGGTGAGACCCCGCTGCGGGACATCGGCACGGCAGAACTCCGTAAGTGGTCCGCCGACGTGCAGCGCGCGGTCGGAGCCGGCACGGCGCACATCGCCTGGATCTACCTGAAGGCGATCATGCAGGCCGCGGTCGAGGACAAGCGCCTCTTCCGTAATCCCTGCAAGGGCAACAGCAGCATCAAGCCGCCGAAGAAGCCGGAACGGAAAGCCCGCTCCTGGGATCAGCCGCGTGTGGACGCCGTTCGTCGGGGGCTCCCGGAGCGATACCAGGTGGCGCTCGACCTCGGCGTCGGGTGCGGCCTGCGGCAGGGGGAGGCGTTCGCGTTGAGCCCCGGAGACGTCCGCGGCGACTCGGTGCACGTCGAGCGGCAGATCCTGCGGCACCGGTCGCAGCTGTACTTCGGCCCGCCGAAGGGCGGCAAGGAGCGCGACGTCCCTCTGTCGGCCGCCCTTGCCAAGCGGCTGTTGACGCACCAGGAGCGGCTGAAGCCCGTTCTCGTCACCTTGCCATGGCTCGACCCGGAAGAGCCGGACCTTCCCCGCGAGAAGCGACGTACGGTCACGATCCCGCTCCTGGTCAGCACGACACGAAGCGGCGCGATCAACCGCACCACCTGGAACACCAAGACCTGGAAGCCGGCACTCGCCAAGGCCGGGGTGATCCCGCCCCTCGCGAAGCCGAAGCCGGGGGAGAAGGCCACCCGCGTCTGGGAGCCGAGCCGGGAGCACGGCTTCCACGTCCTGAGGCACACCTATGCCTCGGTGATGCTTGAGGCTGGTGAGTCGATCGTCTCGTTGGCCCAGTGGCTCGGTCACTCCGACCCGGCCTTCACCCTCCGCACCTACACTCACTTCATGCCGCAGGCCGGCGCCCGTGGACTCTCCGCCATCGAGGCGTGGTTCACCGCTGTCGACTGAAAGTCCCCGAGAAGTCCCCGCGGGCCCAAGAGTCCGAAAAGATCATGCAAACGTGCAGGTCAAAGCATGATCGTTGCCGTGGGGGACAGAACCCGGCGTACAGGCCGACTCGTCCGCTTTCCCACCCCTGACCAGGCGAAACGCCCCGGTCGGGGCCTTTCTGTGTCCCGCCGGGCTTCCCTCCCTGACCTGCGGTTTCCCGCGAGTTCCCGCGTGAATGTGCACTGGTTGTGCACGCGGGTCTGTACGCGCGCCAGGGCGCCACGGGTGCCGTCCACGGGGGAATGCTGGCGCACCTGTGTGGCTGGGGCCGGCGCGGAACACGGGCACGGCGCGATGCCGCCCGACGGAAGGCGAGCACGTCTGTCGCGAACGACGGGGACCGCGAGGCAGGACCTCCGCACGGTGGCCGCAGGTTTGAGCCCCCGGCGGAGCGCGATACAGATGAGAAAGGGCGTGACATGCGGATTTCCGGCGCTCTGGTCACTGTAGAGGCCGCGTACGATCTTTCGTAGGCACGCGGATGCGGTGATCAGGCCCGGCTGTGGGTGCGGGTGCCCCCTTCAGTTCCTCGCGGGCGCGCCGCAGCATTTCTTGTACTTGCGGTTCGACTCGCACCAGCAGGGGCCGTTGCGTGCGGGCGGCCACAGCAGGGCACGCTCGGGGTGCTCCGTCGTGGCGTGCCACTCGCTGAAGGCGCGTCGGGTCTCCGCCGCACCCGGTTCCCGTCCGTGCCGGCGGGCGTATTCCTCGAACTCGGCGAGCGTGGCGCTGACGATCCGGATACGGGCGGCACCGGCTTCGCTGTAGGCGTGGGCGTCATGCTGGAGGCGCGCGGCGTAGGTGTCGTAGTCGTCTCCGTACGAGGCGGTCGACTCCGGCCAGCGGGCGCGGACGGCGGCGAAGTCATCGCGGACCCAACGCAGCAGGATGCCGTCGAACGCCTCCGCGTCCTCGGGCCCGTCCACCGCCGGGTCCTGCGACAGTGCCTCCAGCAGGCTGTCCCGGAACTGTGTGAGGGATGCGTCTGCCTCCGCCTCTGCGGCGAGGTCGTCCTCGTCGAGCTCGATCCCCAACTCGCTCCGCAGGAAGCCGCGGTGGATGAGGAGCCCGTGCCGGTACTTGGCCGCCTGCGGAATGCCTTCGTCAGCGGCGATGGCATCGAGGCCTGCCTGGCACCACGTCAGGGCGTGCTCGTGCCGCCCGGTCTCGGCCAGGACCTCGACCATGTCGTCGATGACCCGCAGTCGCGACGACCCGGCGGGCTCGGCATCGAGGCAGGTCCGGAGTTCCTCCTGGGCGCGCTCGGCGTCCTGCGTTCGGCCCAGGGCGTACAGCTGGTCGACGATGCCCACCCGGGCGTCGAGACGGTGCTCGCCGTCACCGTCGGCCGCGCGACGGAAGAGGGCCAGAGCCGCCGCACCGCTGCCGCTACGACTGGACCGGGCCGTCAGCCACCCGGCGTCCACCAGCGCTCTCGCCTGTGCTGGATCGCCGGCGTGCTCGTCGGCCCACTGCTCGCACGCGGCGGCCGAGGGCTTGCCGCGCTGGGTGTCAAGGAAGGCTTCGTAGGCGGTTGTTGGGGGTGATGGGGCGGGGACAGCGGGCTCGTTCACGGGTGAACCCTATCGAGAGGCGGGTGTATCCCGGTGCGGGCTTTGCTGCTGTCCCAGATCCGATTCCCGTGCGGGAGAGGCCAGAGAGAAGCGGCCAGCAGGTGTTCGTCCCGTAAGAAGACGCGGCGTGGTGACTGGGGGAGCGAAGGTGTAGCCGGCGCTCGACGTGGTGACGACCGCGTCCTTGTCCTTGCTGAAGGCAGCCAGGACATTGCTCTGGATCTCCCGCGGCCGGGCCTACCGCAGGCCGTGACGGTCAAGACGGTTGAGGAGGCCGGGGCGGCGCTGGTAGTCCTCGCGCAGGCGTGCCAGGCGCTGGCGGAAGTCCGTGCTTCGCCTGGTGTGGGTGAAGGCGTCGCGCAGTTCCGCGAGGAGGGCGACGGCCTGGTCGTAGGCACTGGTCTTCTTGGTGGCGATGTGTGCCTCAACCTGCTGCCAGGCGGATTCGGCCTCGCCGGCGAGGGCGGTCAGGCGCTGGGCACGGGCCGTGGCTCGTTTGCGTTCGGCGCGCTGTCGGCGTTGGGTGCGCAGGGCATGGGCGGCGTCCAGGAGGTACGCGGCGGACCGGCGTCCGGGGGCGGTGGCGGGGGTGGTGGTGCCGCGCAGGCGGTGCAGGAGGTCGGTGCGCAGCCGGGGTTCGGGTCCTAGGGCGAGCCGGAGCAGTAGGGTGTCCTTCTCCTTTTCCTCCAGGGCGGCGATCAGCGGGGCGAGTTCCTTCTTCGTGGGTTTGGCCGGTTCCTTGGGCGGGGCAGGGCTCGCCTGGGCCGCGACCGTGAGCAGGTCGGCGTCCACGCGCAGGAAGTCGGCGAGCGCGCGCTGTGGGGCGGTCAGGTCGCCGAGTCCGGCCGGGATGGGCGGTTCCAGTGTTGTCCGGTACTCCTCTTCACCATCGTCTTCGAGTTCCCAGGCAGCGAGCGCGGAGGGCCATGCGAGGTAGAGGGGGCGCAGGTCGCCGGTGGCGAGTTCGTCGCGTACGCCGATGAGGGCGGCCAGGGAGTCGTCGGCGTCCTCGACCCAGTCGCCGTCCTCGTCCTCGCTGGTGAGGTCGAGCAGGAGGTGGGTGCGGGTGGTCCAGGCGTCGAGGTGGTGGCCGAGGCAGTAGGGCTGCACCGTGGGCAGGTCCACGATCTGCTCGGGCAGGCGGAGCATGAGGCGGTGGGTGCCCCAGTTGGTGACGTACAGGTGGGCGTCGAAGTAGCGCTCGACCATGTGGCGCGGATCGCCGCGCAGGTCGCCCCAGTGGTAGGTGTTGGTGAAGCTGGTCGCGGTGATCCGGGCCCGGGTGGAGATGGCCCGCAGATGCTCCTGCTCGTCGTGGCTGAGCGGCCGGTCGAGGGATTGGAACTCGTAATACTGGTACTCGCTCACATGGCGGACGCTATCGCCGCGGTGGCCGCGGAGTCGACCGGACGTCATACTCGTACGCCGTCGGGCCAGCAGAGGCGAGCGGTTCTGGGGAGGCGTGGGCTGCGGCGGTCGGTCGGAACTGTCCGGCGGCCGACTGGAGTTGACCGTTCGAGGACGCAAGGCGCCGGCCGAGCACGCCCATGAGACAGATCCGGCGCCTGCGGCGGCGCTGGCTGAGCCACGGGGCACTGACGGGTTCAGCCGCATCGAGGCGGCCAAGGGGCAGAGCGCGACGAATGCCCTAAGCATGACCGGTCCGCGCCGCAAGGCAGTGAGTGCGGCGCTCGCAGAGTGCTGTCCACTTCGTTTCCCCGGCATGGCGATTCAGGGCCAAGGAGCGTTCCGTTGCTTCAAGGCCACGGTAGCCACCTCACCGGCATTGGTGCGCCGCTGCCGACTGTTCGCCGGAGAGCGGCAGTACGGCCGGGCCCCGGGGCTGCTGGCTCGCCGATCAGGGCTACCGCCAGGGCCGCCGGGCGACCACTGACCTGGGTGCCTCACGCTTCCCAGTGCCGGTATGCCTCGATCCATTCGACTCCCTTGGGCGCCGGATCCGGCAGCGGAAGGTCGAGAATGCCGATCGCCTGCCGGTGCCTGCCGTGCGTACAGACCGCCACGATCTGGCTTCCGGGTGTCAAGTCCACCTTCTTCACGGTGACCTCGACCCCGAGAACGACCGTCTTGAAGGGGACGGCCAGATGCTCTTCGAGCATCGTGTAGAGGCCCGTGAGCTGCTCCTCGTCATCGTAAGCGTCTACGGTGGCCTGCTCGATCAGCTCATCGAGTTCCGCGTCACTCAGCTGCCTGTCCACAGGGGACACCGTACCGGCGGAGCGCAGCTCCTTCCCTCGGTTTCGGCCGGCGTGAATACGACGCGCTGGCCCGGGACACGCTCGCGGTGCCCGGTGCCGGGCCCGATACCTCATTGAGTTGTGTTCATCTTGAATGCGCAGGTCGTGGGTCTGGCGTGGGCGGGTGATGGGGTTCTCGTGCTGGTCGTCGGGGCCTGTCTGTCATGGAGATCGTCTGTCAGTGGGCGATCTCGCGCTGGTTGAGGACCATCAGGGCGCGCGCGAGCCGGGTGGCCCACCTTGCGTCGAGGCGGAGCTTGGTCAGTACGCGCCAGTTCTTCGGGTGTGCGAACGCGTGCTCGCGCACGGCTGGTTCCGCGGCGATCAGCCGGTTGACCAGCTTCTTCCCTGGCGTGAGTTTCTTGTCCTTCGGCTTCTTGTAGCCGGTGATGGCCGTCGGGTCGGCTGGGTCGTCGTCCAGGCCGACGAAGCCGAGGTCGGCGATCGCCGCAAGACCGGCCTCGCGCAGCAGCCCGGTGAGACGGTCATAGCGGCATGCGGTGATCTCCGAGCTGTGTGCGGGACGGGCCATGGAGATCCACAGCAGCCGCCCGTGGAGGTCGCTCAGTCCGATGACCAGCAGCCCGTGTCGTTTGTGCTTGGCCGACCAGCGGCGCCTCATGGCGACGCCCGCGCGGCGCTGGGTCGGCGACAGGGATCCGTCGATCAGTACCACGCTGCCACCCGATCGGGCGATCTTCGCCAGGACCCGCTCCAGCCTGGGCGCCCTGACGGCGAGCAGGCCGATCATCTCTTTGAGTCAACGGTCAATGGTGGTGCGGGAGATGCCGTTGCCGCCGGCGAGGTCGGCAAGCCGCCGGTCATGCCGCAGCGCGGCCAGCACGATCACCGCGATCCTCCCGGACGGGAGCTTCCGCCACCGTGACCCGATCTTCTTCAGATGGCCGCGCAGCAGCCCGGTCAGGAAGCGCGAGGTCGCCGTGGCCAGCGGCAGTCGGCACGGGTAGACAACCTCGGTGAGGTCCCCGGCCGGGGGGATTGTTGTAGGCATACTTCGTCAACCCGCGCCGGGGACCGTCGCGTTGCGGTCCCGGGGTGGGTGATTACGGCCGGGGGTAAAGGTGCCGTTCGGCAGCTTGTGCAGCCAGCCACGCTCGGCCAGCTTCGACAGCTTCCCGCGCAGCGGCTCCAGCCGGCCCGGCGCCAGGATGTTGATTCCGACTCGGCGCCTACCTCTTGACCCTCACGGGGCCGCCCGCGGCCTTGACGATCTGCAGCATCCGCCGGTAGTCACCGGGCAGCGCGGACGCGTCCGCAACGTCGCGGCGGTGCGGCACCTTCAGCACCGACCGGCCGGCGACCTGCACCGCCTGCGGCACCGACGCCTCCGGCGTGGCTTGCGCGTCCGCTTCCTGCTCATGCAGGCGGCGAAGGACCCGATCCGCGACCGCGAGTTCCTCGCGCTCGGCGTTCACCTCGGCCAGCTTCCTGGCCAGCGACTGCGCGAGCCGGTCCAACTCGGCGCGGCGAGCGGCGAACTTCTCCAGCGGCGACACGGCTTCCCCTCCCGAACGGCACAACCCCCGGCCCGGGATCGCAGAAACCCCGCTGCACACGGCACAGCCGAAGTCGGAAACCGCCCTCCGCAACACGTCAGACGATCAATGTGCCAGACTCCCAAAGCCCATCAAGGCGAGCACCCCACCGACCACCCACGCCAGCGCCCCTAACCAGCGAAAATCAGGATGTACAGCTCTCAACGGGGACAGGGAGAGGACGGCGTAGGCCGTCTGTCGCCAGGCGGCCATGTCGTAGTGGTGGCGAAGGGCAGAAGGACGGGCACGACGGAGGTGGCTAGGGCGGTCATGGCTCCTTGCTGGGAGTCCGTGGATCGGCTGATCTTGGCGGGAGAAATCCTTCCGCCCGACTGACGCCGAGTCAGCCGGGCTGTCACGGAAACTGGAGGTGGGGTTGGCACCACCTCTCGTCCCTCCGATCGGCTGGGTTGCGCTGAGCGAGATGAGCGGGCAGGACCCGCCGGCCGAGCACTGCGAGGAGCACCGGCCGCGGCCGCTCGCGATCACCTACCGCCTGCTCGGCTCACCCGGCGAGGCCGAGGATGCCGTCCAGGGTCTTCCCGCGCATCCGGTCCGCCGACCGCACGGCCCCGGGAAAGGGCATGCGCATGGTTACTGTGCGGAGTTGGGGCGCGTGTCCGCTCCGGTCGGTGCGGGGCCGGTGATCCAGCCGTGCAGCGTCGTGTCCAGGAGGGCGTCGACGTAGGCGGGGTCGGTGGGCTTGCGGACGAGCAGCAGCGAGTAGTAGAGCGCCCCGTACATCAGGTCGATGAGGAGGTGCGGGTCCCGGCTGGGGTCGAGTTGTCCCTGAGCCTGGGCTGCGCGCAGACGATCGGCGGCGGCTTGCTCCAGGGGACTGATGAAGCGGTCGAAAATGGCCTGGGCAAGCTCGGGGTGGTGCTGGGCTTCGCCGATCAGCGCGGTGTAGTGGGGCCAGAGCTCCGGGCCGCCGATGCTGGCGATGGCGGCATTCATCTGACTGCGGAGGTCGGCCACGACGTCGCCGGTGTCGGGGAAGGGTGCCGCATCGACGGTCTGTTCCAGGAAGGCGTCCAGCAGCAGGGCTCCTTTGGAGGGCCACCAACGGTAGATAGTCGCCTTGCTCGCGCCCGCCCGGGTGGCGATGGCGTCCATGGTGACCTTCGGGTACCCGACCTCCTTGCACAGCTGCAGGGCTGCCGCCGTGATCGCCCGGGCGGATCGTTCGTTGCGTCGGGACGGGGCGGGTGGGCGGAGCGGAGTCACCCGCTGATGCTAGCGCGTCGAAACGAAACGAATCGTTTTTGACAGCGGGCGTGCGAGGCTGCATGATCCACATCACGCCGAAACGAAACGAGTCGTTTTGGATGGTGGGGGCCTCCGCGGGGGAACTGCGGGTGTCGGCGTTCCTCTCCGATGAGCCGGGTGCTCAGCGCGGCGAGGACCGGTTTCCTGGACGCGTTCGGCCTCCCGACCGGTGTCGGAGCGGCCGAAGTCGCGGGCCCGGACGTTCTGGTTTCGGGCAACCAGTTGTTGATCGAGGGGGAGAGCCACTGTGAACTACGTCGTCACGGTTCCTGCTGTGGATCGTCTATGCGGTCCTGCCGTCCGAACGGTGGCAGTGGGCCGCGTTGGCCGGCCTGGTCGTGGCAGTCGGTGTCATCGTGAGACAGCGATCTGCCGGGTACGGCCCGGACGCGCTGATCATCGAATCCGGGTCGGCCGCGTTCTTCGCCGTACTCGCCGCGGTGGCCTTCGCCGACCCCGACTCGGCCCTGCACCCGTACTCGGCGGCGTTGTCCTCAGGAGTCCTTGCCCTGATCGCGGGAGTCTCGCTGGTGGTCGGCAAGCCGTTCGCCCTCGGCATCGCCGAGCAGTCCACCCCGCGGGAGGTCTGGGGCTGGCCGCTGTTCGTGCGGACCAACACCGTCATCACCACCGTCTGGACCCTCGCGTTCGCGGTGACCGCATCCGTTCTGGCGCTCCTCGCACACGCGGACCAAGGCCACTCGACCACCGCTACCGCGGTCCAGATCGCCGGCTTCGTCGGCCCGATGATGTTCACCAAGCGCTGCGTCGCCACCATCCAGACCCGGCCTGCCCAGCCGCACGGCGAGCGCTGACATCCGGCCGCCGACGGCGGGCGCGTTCCGCGCATGCCGCCCTGATCCCGGAAAAACGCCGATGGCCGGTACCCGTCGAACTGCGAGCAGACAACCGCTGAACGGGACACCGGCTCACCGGCGTTCAGAAGGCAACACCCCATCAGCCACACCCGGTCCTCCCGGACCGCCTCACATTCCTAGGGACGCCCCATGGCCGCACGCATCCCCGACCCCGCGACCCTGCACCCGCTACCCGGACACCACCGGGTGGTCCTCCTCCGCGCGCTGGTCAACGACCCGCGGATCGAGGTCGGCGAGTACACGTACTACGACGACCCGGACGGTGCGACCGAGTTCGAGCGCCGCAACGTGCTGTACGGCTACGGCCCGGAGCGGCTGGTGATCGGCAAGTACTGCGCGATCGCCGCGGGCACCCGGTTCCTGATGGCCGGCGCGGCGCACCCGACGATGGGCGTGTCCACCTTCCCGTTCACCATGTTCGGCGGCGCCTGGGCGGAGCGGACCCTCGACCTGGTCACCGACATGCCCAGCCGCGGCGACACCGTGATCGGCAACGACGTCTGGATCGGCTACCAGGCGCTGATCATGCCCGGCGTGCGGATCGGGGACGGAGCCGTCGTCGCGGCCGGCTCAGTGGTCACGGCCGACGTCGAGCCGTACACGGTGGTCGGCGGCAACCCCGCCCGGCCGATCCGCCGCCGCTACGAGGACGCCGAGGTGGAGAGTCTGATGCGGGCCTCGTGGTGGGACTGGCCGGTGGACCAGGTCACGGAGCATGTCCGGACCATCATGGCGGGCACGCCCGCCGATATCGAGCAGATCGCCCGGAGGATCTCGCATGTCTGACGTGCCTGTCACCCTCACTCGGACAGCCGTCGGCGACGACGGCTGCGGCCCGTACGCCATCACCGTCGGTCCCGACGACGCGCTCTGGTGCACCCTGGTCCACGCGGGGCAGGTCGCGCGCCTCACCCTCGGCGGCCGGCTTGACCGCTTCCCGCTCGACTACGCTTCCTGTGGCCCGTCGGTCATCACCCCCGGGCCGGACGGGGCACTGTGGTTCACCCGCTTCCAAGACGGCCGGATCGGGCGGATCACCGTGGACGGCCGGGCCACCTCCTTCCCGGTCCCGCGGACGGGTGGCGGTCCGTTCGGGATCGTGGCCGGCCCCGACGGTGCGCTCTGGTTCACTCAGCTTCACGGCGACCGGATCGGGCGGATCACCGTGGACGGCCAGGTGACGGAGTTCCCGCTGCCGGTGAGCGGCGCGTTCCCGTCCGCCATCACGGTCGGCCCGGACAACGCGCTCTGGTTCACCCTCAACCAGGCGGACGCCGTGGGCCGCATGAGCCTGGACGGAGACGTCGCGATCCACCCGCTGCCGACGCAGCAGGCCGCGCCGGTCGGCATCACCTGCGGCACGGACGGTGCGCTCTGGTTCGTCGAAATCGGCGCCGGGCAGATCGGGCGCATGGGTCCCGACGGGCATACCGACGAGTTCCCGCTGCCGGATCGCGGAAGCCGGCCGCACGCGATTGCCGCGGATCCGGTGCGGGGCGGCTGCTGGTTCACCGAGTGGGGGGCCGGGCGCGTCGGGTTCATCACGCCGACCGGAAAGATCTCGGAGTACGACCTGCAGGATCCCGGCTCCGAGCCCCATGGCCTCGTGGTGGGACCTGACGGCGCTGTTCACGTCGCTCTGGAGACAGGGGCGATCCTCCGCCTGGAGCCGCATCCGGAGTGAGGACGAAGACGGCGGAAAGACCAATGAGAGCGGTGGCGGTTTGCGCGGCAGCCACCTGCGAGTGGTGATCGCGAACGGAGTGACAGCGGTGACCGTGACCGGGCGGCGCACATCATCCGGTTGAGGGTATGTCGGGCGATCGAGGCTCCGCTGGAGGCGGCGGAGCGCGCGGACTGCGCCGCCGTGCGGACGGAGGAGGGCCTCGGTCCACTGTGGCCGCCCCTGACCACCGCCAAGGAGTCGAAGCAGAAGCGGCGCGGCAAGCGCCACGATCCGTGGTGGGGGGTGCGCCGCCTCCATGAGAAGCTCCGCCCGGCATGGAAGCGGCCAAGCGCGACCCCTCCGGGCGGCTGGTGCCCTCGCTCGGCCCCGGTGATTGCCAGGTCGGGGCCGGACAAGGGCCGGGCCTGCTACAGCGCCGGGCTGATGGCCATCCCGCTGCAGGACGGCACGATGCTCTGGGGCACGACCTCGGCTACACCGACTGCCTCTTCGCCACCCCGGACCTGAGCAAGCGCATGGTCTATTCGGTCGGCGTCACCGGCGGCACCCCCGCTCCGGCGTTCCTCCGGTCAGCTCGGGTGCGGTAAGCGCCAGATTTCCATGCGCTCCCCCGGACTCCCCCACCGCCATCCTCGCCCATCGGCAGCCGCACCTGCCCACTCCTGGTTTTTGCCACCGTCGGGATCTCTCTTCGGCTTTAGAGAATTCCTGAGTTGTAGCAAGTCAGACGCGTGAGGCACGCTCCGTGCGGCTCACAGGACAAGAAACGAGGGGACGAATGTTCGGCCACAATCGCGCCACACGGGAACTGCGCCAAATCCAGCAAGCCCGGATGGAATTCCTGGGGACGCACCCGGAACTGCCGCTGCCGCCTGCCCTCACGACGACGTCGGCGCTGACGCCTGATACGGCCGGTTGCCCAGCCTCGGTGGCGGACGACTTCCTGCCTCCGGAACTACGGGTGCCGTCCCGGGACGAAATCGCGAGGATGATGATCCGTTACCACAGGCCGCTCGTCGTCGATGGCGAGGTCCTGGCGTGCCCACAGTGTGGCGCGTACCGGGACTGGGTGCTGGTGAGCATCCGCGGCCAGGTGTGGCTGCGCTGCCGCGCCGGCCACGAAACGCTCGAGCCGCGGCTGAACGCCGCCTGGTGCAACCGCAATTCGGGCCCAATGGACCAGTGGCACCCCACCCTCGAAGACGGCCTGAAGCACCTCGGCCACTGACCCCCACCCCCGTCTTCGCCGGACCCGCGCGGTCCGGCCAGCCAGCCCCATCAAACCGCCTCAAGGGTCACCCATGCGCCTTCGCACCACCGCTCCCGTCCTCGCTCTCACCGCACTGACCGCACTCACGCTGCCTGGCTGCTCCAGCAGCCACTCCTCCCCCGCCCCGGTCGCCGCCTCCACAGCCTCGGCACGACCGACGGCCACAACAAGTCCCAAGCCCGCCGCCCCCGTGACGTCCGCGGCCCTGGGCAGGCGCCTGCTGGACGAGCACGACCTGGGCCAGGGCTACACCCGCAAGCCGGACGCCGACTCCCAGCGCGATGACGTCACCGTCGTCGGGTGCCCCGCACTGGACAAGCTGGGCAGCGCAGCGGCCAGCGGCTCCCTGGACTTCCCCAACCAGGCGAAAGCATCCTTCACCTACACCGACGGCAGCGACTCCGAACTGACCGAGGAGCTGTACAGCGACAGGGAGGCGAAGCTGTCCCAGGTCACCGGGCGACTCTTCAACGCCATGACGTCCTGCCCCTCCTACCAAATCGTGGTGGGCAGCACGCCGATCCAGATGTCCACCCGGAGGCTGGCCGCTCCCCAACTCGGCGATGAGCAGTGGAGCCAGCTGCTGACCTTTACTATCAACGGGCGCAGCACCGTGATGAAGCAGACGGCCATCCGCACGGGAACGATCGTCGTAGACATCTCGGGATCGCCGGGCCTGGTGGATACCCAGGTGGCCAAGGCGCTCAAGAAGGCGCAAACCGGCCGCTGACGGTAAGCATGGCGCGCCCCTGAAGTCCGTCCGTACGGATGTCGGCAGGGGCATCTGCGCGTGGGCAGTGCCACCGCCGCACGCCGTATGCCGAGACCGCAGCAGGGCGGTGAGTGTCATGAAGCTTTCGTGATACTCCCGCCTGCTGGTGGGCGTGGGGTTCGCGGTGGCGGCCTTCGTCAACCCGATCTTCAACCGACTGCCGAACGGCAGCGGTCTCGCCGCGCGCAGCGACGGAGCGGGTCCTCGGCAGGGTGATGCCGTTCTGGTACATCGGCTCGGTCGTGCTCAGCGCGGCCTGGGCGGTTCTGGCGTGGGGCGATGCCCGGGCGGCCCCGGTCGTCACGGCCGCCGCCTTGCTTGTCCGAGCATGCTGATGCCGATCGCCCTCCTGGTCCCGGTCAACTCCCGCGTGGCCCGATGGACCCCACGACAGCCTCCCGGCGGACTGGAAGCAGCAGATCGTCCGCTGGGATCGGTTCCACTATGTGCGCGTCCGAGTCAACCTTGCAGCATTCGTCCTGCTGGTCGTCGGTATCGCGTGCCGCTCCGGTGCCTCCAGCCATGAAGTTCACGTGTACGGCTGGAGTACTGGGCGTGGCGAAGCGCCACTCGACCGCCGTGGCGACGGCGCTTCACCCACCGGCTCCCCGTGGGCCGGGTCACGGCTGGTTGAACGCCTCGGCAACGGCGAGGCTGTCCTCGTACATGTGGTGCCGTGTGATGAGCCCGTTCTCGACGACGAGGCGCAGCGCGAACGTCATGACGAAGCGTTTGCCGGTCGGCTTGACCAGTTGCGAGCTGGTGCCGATCAGTATGGCGTCGTTCCCGTCGATCATCAGGTGGTCGAGCGATACCCGGCCCTCGGCCGGTGGGCACACTTCGCCGAACGTGCGGTGGTGGTCTGCGACGTGGGCGCGGGTGGAGCGGGGGCGGATCCAGGGGATGGCCGGGTGGTGCTCGACCGGCCAGTCCACCCGCCAGTCGACCTCGGGCGCGTACAGCTGCGCGATGCGCTCGGGATCTCCGTCGCCGCTGCGGCGCAGGAACTCGTTCACCACGGCGCGGGTGCCGGGCGGATTCCCCGTGGCCACGCCGGCGGCCGGCGGGTCGCCGAACTGGTGGTCGCTCAGGATGCGTCCTTCGTCGTCCAGCCGGACGACGACGAACCCGGTCCAGGCGATCTCGCCGCCGGCGGCCGGGAGCATGTAGGTGGTGAAGCGGATCGCGTCGTGGTGCCCCACGGCGTCCCCGGCGTACCGGAAGACGAACCCGACCCCTTGGACCAGCTGCTCGTGCGCCTCGGTGACACGCGCCCACAGTGCCGGGTGTCCGCGGTACTCGGCTGCGTCGGTGAACTCCACGCCGTCCGCCGCCCACAGCGTGGTGACCGCGGCGCGGCGCCGCTCGGGGTCGGTCTCGTTCCACACGGCCACGTAGCGGCCGACGAATTCCTCGATGTCGATGTTCATGGCGGGGACGCTAGCCAGACTCCACTGACAGCTTCTGTCAGTGGAGTCTGCGAAAGTGTTCGACATGCGTGCGAGCCGCCTGGTGTCGATCCTGTTGCTGTTGCAGAGCCGGGAACGGATGACGGCCCGCGACCTGGCCGCGCACCTCGGCGTCTCCGAGCGCACGGTGTACCGCGACGTCGAGGCGCTGAGCGCGGCCGGTGTGCCGATCTACGGGGAGGCGGGCCACGAGGGCGGATACCGACTGGTCGACGGTTACCGCACCCGGCTGACCGGGCTGACCGCGGCCGAGGCCGAGTCGCTGTTCCTCGCCGGCCTACCCGGCGTCGCCGCCGACCTCGGGCTCGGCCGGGCCGCGGCTGAGGCGCGGCTGAAGCTGACGGCGGCGCTCCCGGCTGAGCTGAGCGAGCGCGCGGTCCGGTGGCAGGACCGGTTCCACCTCGATGCCCTGGCCTGGTACCAGGAGACCGACCCCATTCCCCACCTGACGGCCGTCGCCGCGGCGGTCTGGCGGCAGCACCGGGTCCGGCTGCGCTATCTGCGCTGGGAGAGCCCGCACGAGGTGACGCGGACCGTCGAGCCGCACGGTCTGGTGCTCAAGGGTGGCCAGTGGTACCTGGTCGCCCGCCGGGCCGACGGTTTTCGCGTCTACCGCGTCTCCCGGATCCTGGACCTCCGGCTCCTCGACGAGAGCTTCGACCGCGCGGCCGGCTTCGACCTGGCCGCCCACTGGAGGGCCCATCTCGACGCGTTCGACGCCCGCCGCCACGAGGGTCACGCCGTGCTGCGGCTGTCACCCACGGCCATGGAGCAGCTGCCGTACCTGGCCGAGCCGGCCGTCGTCCACGCGGCCCACGCGAGCGCGCGAGCCGAGCCGGACGGCTGGATACGCGTCACCATCCCGGTCGAGAGCGAGGTCCAGGCGGTGCGGGACATCCTCCCCCTCGGCCCCGACGCCGAGGTGCTGTCCCCCGCCACCCTGCGGGCCCGCCTCGCGGACGCCGTGACGGCGATGGCCCGCCACTACGCCCCTCGCAGGATGCGTTGAGCGCAGTGACAAATCCGTAAACGATCGCTAGATGGGTGAAGCGCTGGCCTGGGGATGTAGTGATTGTTTCGGGATTCTTGGCTGTGGTGCGGTGTGTGTCTGGGCTGGGGTTTTCGTGGAGCTGTGGGAGCTTGAGGGGTCCTGGCGTGCGAGTTCAGTGATCGGCTCGGAATGTAGTGATCGGTGCGGGATTTCGTATTTCCTGCGTGTCCGTGCGAGTTGGGTTCGCGCTGGTGTGTTCGGCTGTGGAGCAGGCGAGCTGGGGTGTCCCCCTTTCCTGCCGGGCCCGGGCTGCTGGCCCGTCGGCCGATCGGTACCAGCGGATTGGTCAGCTGCCGCCGACGGGGCGTCAGGCCGGCGGACGAATCTGTCCTGGCCCGGCTCGTGCAGCGTGAGGAGCAGCAGCGCCGCGGATTCCTCCAGCGCTTCGGCTTCGGCGAGTTACCCCGTGCGTCTTGATGGAACCTTTCCGGTTCCCACTCCGCCGGGTCGTAGCTGGCGGGAGACCGGTGGTCATGTGGATGGGGCTGGATGACAGGGAGGCCAGGGCTGCGCTGGAGGGCGTGATGCCATGGTTTGTGCCGACGGGGAAGCTGGCCGTGGAAGCGTTGAGGAAACTGGACCGTCCGCTGGTGGCCTGGGCGCCGGAGTCGCGGGCGTGTCTGTTCGACGCGGCCGCTTGCTACGCCGACTGCGCCGATGAGCCGGGTGGGCTGTCCCCGTTGGGAGTGCGCATCCTGATTTTCGCTGGTTAGGGGCGCTGGCGTGGGTGGTCGGTGGGGTGCTCGCCTTGATGGGCTTTGGGAGTCTGGCACATTGATCGTCTGACGTGTTGCGGAGGGCGGTTTCCGACTTCGGCTGTGCCGTGTGCAGCGGGGTTTCTGCGATCCCGGGCCGGGGGTTGTGCCGTTCGGGAGGGGAAGCCGTGTCGCCGCTGGAGAAGTTCGCCGCTCGCCGCGCCGAGTTGGACCGGCTCGCGCAGTCGCTGGCCAGGAAGCTGGCCGAGGTGAACGCCGAGCGCGAGGAACTCGCGGTCGCGGATCGGGTCCTTCGCCGCCTGCATGAGCAGGAAGCGGACGCGCAAGCCACGCCGGAGGCGTCGGTGCCGCAGGCGGTGCAGGTCGCCGGCCGGTCGGTGCTGAAGGTGCCGCACCGCCGCGACGTTGCGGACGCGTCCGCGCTGCCCGGTGACTACCGGCGGATGCTGCAGATCGTCAAGGCCGCGGGCGGCCCCGTGAGGGTCAAGAGGTAGGCGCCGAGTCGGAATCAACATCCTGGCGCCGGGCCGGCTGGAGCCGCTGCGCGGGAAGCTGTCGAAGCTGGCCGAGCGTGGCTGGCTGCACAAGCTGCCGAACGGCACCTTTACCCCCGGCCGTAATCACCCACCCCGGGACCGCAACGCGACGGTCCCCGGCGCGGGTTGACGAAGTATGCCTACAACAATCCCCCCGGCCGGGGACCTCACCGAGGTTGTCTACCCGTGCCGACTGCCGCTGGCCACGGCGACCTCGCGCTTCCTGACCGGGCTGCTGCGCGGCCATCTGAAGAAGATCGGGTCACGGTGGCGGAAGCTCCCGTCCGGGAGGATCGCGGTGATCGTGCTGGCCGCGCTGCGGCATGACCGGCGGCTTGCCGACCTCGCCGGCGGCAACGGCATCTCCCGCACCACCATTGACCGTTGACTCAAAGAGATGATCGGCCTGCTCGCCGTCAGGGCGCCCAGGCTGGAGCGGGTCCTGGCGAAGATCGCCCGATCGGGTGGCAGCGTGGTACTGATCGACGGATCCCTGTCGCCGACCCAGCGCCGCGCGGGCGTCGCCATGAGGCGCCGCTGGTCGGCCAAGCACAAACGACACGGGCTGCTGGTCATCGGACTGAGCGACCTCCACGGGCGGCTGCTGTGGATCTCCATGGCCCGTCCCGCACACAGCTCGGAGATCACCGCATGCCGCTATGACCGTCTCACCGGGCTGCTGCGCGAGGCCGGTCTTGCGGCGATCGCCGACCTCGGCTTCGTCGGCCTGGACGACGACCCAGCCGACCCGACGGCCATCACCGGCTACAAGAAGCCGAAGGACAAGAAACTCACGCCAGGGAAGAAGCTGGTCAACCGGCTGATCGCCGCGGAACCAGCCGTGCGCGAGCACGCGTTCGCACACCCGAAGAACTGGCGCGTACTGACCAAGCTCCGCCTCGACGCAAGGTGGGCCACCCGGCTCGCGCGCGCCCTGATGGTCCTCAACCAGCGCGAGATCGCCCACTGACAGACGATCTCCATGACAGACAGGCCCCGACGACCAGCACGAGAACCCCATCACCCGCCCACGCCAGACCCACGACCTGCGCATTCAAGATGAACACAACTCAGTGGAGGTGGACGCAGGCCCGTCGCGCATTGCTCGTCGCGATGAGATCGCCCTACTACCTGGCCCACACGTCCACCGGCACCAACATCGAGCAGGGGGTCGCTGCCGTCGGCTCTCCAATCCGCGGTGAGACGCCGACGGGCCGAGAGCCGCGAGGGGCGAGCCGCGGACGGGGAAGAAAGATCCAGATTGGCGCTCTGGGCTGTGATCGCGCGTTGACGCCGTTCACTGCGGTCGCCTGATGGTGTGAGGTGTGGGCGGAATCCGCGGATCCATGGTGTGGGGTCTGCTGGGGTTGGTGGGGTGAGTGAACGGAAGCCGTATCCCAGCGACCTATCGGACGAGCAGTGGTCGTTGATCGAGCCGGTGATCACAGCGTGGAAGGGCCGGCATCGCTCGGTCAGCGGTCATCAGGGCGCCTACGACATGCGGGAGATCGTGAACGCGATCCTCTACCAGGGGCGGACCGGCTGCCAGTGGACCTACCTCCCGCACGACCTGCCGCAGAAGAGTGAGACGTACTACTACTTCGCCGCCTGGCGGGACGACGGAACCGACCAGGTCATTCATGAACTCCTGCGCTGCCAGGTCCGTGAACGCGCCCGGCGATGAGAGGACCCGACCCTGGTGGTGCTGGATACCCAGAGTGTCCAGGCGGCCGTCGGGGGCCCTGTCTCCACGACCGGCCACGATCCGGCCAAGCGGGTGCCGGGCCGCGAGCGCGGCTTGGCCGTGGACGTCCTCGACCTGGTCATCGCGGTCGTCGTCTCGCCGCGAACGTCCACGACAACACCGCGGGAATCGGCCTGCTGGACCAGGTCGCGGTGATGGCCTGCTCATCCGATGTGGCGTCGGTGATGAGCAGCCGGGTTCTCGCGTTGCCCAAGCCGGCGATTGCTGCGGCATCCGCACCGATGCGTGCTAAGAACCGTGCGACAAGTTCCCGGGCGTGTATCCAGGAGTCGGTGGCCATGAGGGACACCAGTGTGGTCGCTCCGGTCGCGGCGAGAGTGGCCAACTCACTGTCCACCGTGGTCTCCTGGAATCGGCTCCTCACCGTTGTCAGGCGTGCAAGTCGCCGGTGGATCGAACCGGCGCCGTAAGTCCTCGGCCGTCTCGTACCGGTTCTGTTGCGTGATGATGTCGGAGATTTGTTTGGCCAGCATCGTCCGCCGGTCGTCTCCCTCCGTGAAGCCCATGGCGCCGAAGAACCCCGCGAGATGATCCGCAGCCGTCCGTTCCTGTATGGCGGGAGCCGGGCTCTCTTTCAGGAGTTCCGGAGTGATTGGCTCGTCGGTCCGATGTGACACGAGGTTCTGGAGTCGCTCGGGGATGTCGGTGTCATTGGCCGCGGAGGTGAGTTGCGCGAGCAGAGCGAGGTCCGTCACCGTTTTTTCCACGTGCTCGTCGTTTTTGGCGAGCCACCAGACCACAGCGCTACCGGTGTCCTTCAGTACGTCCTCGCCCAGGTACTGGCGCTTGCTCTGCTCGTATTTGCGTTGGTGTTCCCAGACGGCCTTGTCCTTGCGCACGTCGGCGAGTCTGTCCAAGCGCTCCTGGTCCTGTTCCAGCAAGGTGAGGCTGACGTTTTCAGCCATGGCTTGGAGGTGTCCTGTGGGGTCTGGGTGCATACGGCTGAGGACACCGCTGAGTTCGTGCTGCACGAGTGAGGCTCGGCCTGGCTGCCGTTTCTCGGTGACGGCGCGGGCGCGGTTCAGGACTGCTTGGACGGCGAGTCCCGCCGGATTGAGGACGGGGTCGTTTCTGGCCGATTCGAGGAGGTACCAGCGTACGGTCGCCGAGAACACGAAGTTGTAGTCGTCCCAGTGGCTGGGCAGTGCCACTCGGCTGACGCGGTACTCCGTGCGTTCCACGGGGGGCGCCGTGAGCCGTTCCTTGAAGCTGGGCGGGATGGAGCCGCGGCGACCTGAAGCGATGCGGAAGGCCGCTGCGGGGACGACGAGGAGGAGCACTGCCAGTGTCGGCCATGTCCATGTGGGCCACCGTTGTGTCAGGCCGACGATGGTCAGTAGCAGGCCGCATAAGACGGTGAGGAAGACGATTGTCGTCTTTCGTGCGGTCGTCATGGTTGAGTCCCCTTGGCTGATGCCGGAGGTGCGGCGGCTAGGTTGAGGCCCTGGGCCACGCTGATTTTGTGGAGTAGCAGTTCGGTCGTTCCGACGGAGCGGGCGGGGCCTCCCGGAGCGGTGTGCTCGGCTTCGCGGGCGCTCGCGTACAGCGCGGCGAAGACCTCGCCCCGTCTCTCCCCGCACCGCTCGGCCGCGCTGACCAGGGTGTCGAGCAGAAGCTCACCGCGATGTCCGGTGCCGTCGGCCGCCCGGTGGAGCCAGCGTGCCGCGTGCGGCTGCCACATCGCCCGCGGCAGCTCGGCGAGTACCGCGTGCCAGCAAGTAGTCAGGGAGTGCTGTACTTCGTTCTCCTCCACCAGCGTGCGTGAGGTACCGGAGGAGTCGGTCAGCGGCTCCGGATCGCAGATGCGCAGAAAGATGCTGAGGTCGGGCGGGGCGAGGCCGTATCGCGCGAGGCGGTCGAGCAGCCTTCGGCGCAGCCGACGGCTGCCGGCCACCAGGTCGTTCAACGCTTGCAGGGCAGGTTGCGCAGGGTCGCGTTCGCGCCGGGCCAGGTAGTACAGCCTGAGCAGTGCCTGATCAGGGTGGCTGGCCGCGAGGACATCGGCGCAGATCCGGACGAGTACCTCGGCGAGCTCTCCCCTGAGACGACCGTGAACACACCATTGATAGATCCGTTTCCGGAACTCCCTGCCATGAGCCGGGTCTTCAAGACCACAGGTGAGCGCCTGGACAGCGGCTTCCAGCCGCGCTCTGCTCGGCGCCTCGGTGCTCCATCGCTCGGCGAGAGACGCCAGACCGTCCCCGCGCCCGGTCCGTAGGTACTCACCCGCCAGATGTGCCACCAGACTGTCGCGAACGGCCGGGGCGACGTGCGGGTCGTGCAGGTCCACGACGCTCGCGGCCCACGTGCCGAGGTGGGGCCGCAGATCGGGCATGTGGTCCCAGAAATGTGCGCGGACGGCCGATTCGTAGTCCAGTTCCGCGAAGCGCACGTGTCCGCTCGGCCCGGTATCGGCTGAGATCTCCGTGAGCCGCTCAGCGAGGTCCTTGTGCTGGAGCAGCGGGACCTCGTCCGACGGGGAGCGGAGAGCGTGCAGCAGGAGCTGGGTTGCGCGATGGATGACGTCGGCATGTGCCCCGTAGAGCATGGAGACGGTGATCAGCAAAGCTCGTTGAGGAGCCTCGGGTAATCTGGTGACGCGCGCGGCGACTTCCCTCCGTCGGTCGTTCCGTGCTCTCTTGGCTGTCGCGCACCACTGTGCGAACCCTTCGTCCGGCCGGGCGGTCTCGCGGGCGCGGCGCACCAGGTCGGCGAAGTCCGCGATCTCCCGCATCGGCCTTTCCACGGCCACGAACTCGTCGACGGTGACGTCGGACCGCATGTACTGCTCGTACGGCATGCCGCGCATGCGGAGGTGCCGCCTGAGAACCTGCCGGCCGGAAGGCCGTCGGATGGTGACCCGGTAGGACTGGAGATCGGGCTCGAGGGCGCCGTCGTGCGGCATGACGACGACAAGATGTGCGTGCTGCTCGTGCACGGCCTTGCGGAGCGCAGGGAGGTCCATCCGTGCCGTGGACCACTGACGTTCGTCGGCGGTGGACAGATCCAGCAGCAACTGGTCACCGATGCCGACCAGATCAGGGTCATGTAGGGCGAGTTCGTCCTCCTCTTCGGGGAGAAGTTCGTGGAAGACGCCGCTGTCCCGGCGGCGTTCATGCAGGAGTACGCGGGCCGCGGAAGTACGGCCGCTGCCTGGAACACCGTCCAGGATGACGGTGCCGGTGCCGGCGAGCACGGCACGGGCCTTGCCCATGCCGGACGGGTCGACGAACATGAGTCGCAGCCAATGGAGTTGGTCCTCGGCGACGCGTCGGAAGGCTGGCTTGTTCGAATCCTGCGGGTGCGCGCCGCTGTTGAAGTAGATGTTGCCGGGGCCGGTGTGGATGAAGCCCTGCGGGTTCTCGACTCGTGTACTGCCGTGCTGGTTCACCGGCTGTCGTCCTCGCGTCGATCCAGCTCACCGAACCGATGTTGGACGTTGCCGTGGTTGTCGCCTTCGAAGTACGTCATCCCGCTGCCGGAGAAGTGCCGGTCGCCCGACACATGACGGGAGTTCTGGTAGATGCTGCCGCTTCCCGTGTGGACAGGGCCGTGAGCGCCCTTCACGACGGTGCCGCCGACGTCTCCGGTGAAGTCGCGGCTCTGTACCGTCGCTCCGCTCACGTCTTCCATCGAGTTGGTCACGGTGTCCGACGCTGGCGACGTCTTGTCGGCTCGAGCCAGGTCGTCGAGCCCGGGGACCATCTCTGCCACCAGATCTCCGATGCGCCTGACACCGGTCTCGGTGTCATGGGTGTCGAACGGAATGGACTGCAGGTCGGCGAGCCGCTCCAGTTCGGGTGGCAGGTCGGCCTTGTTCAGCCGGTTGGTCTTCCGTCCCTCCAATATGGGGACGACCGGAAGTTCACAGGCGAACGCCTCCTCGATCTCCCTGCGCACCCAGTCCTCCGGGTCGTGCAGCCGTGCGGAGAAGTTCACCCAGCCCGGCCCTACGACGGCCAGCAGGAGGGAACTGCGCCGTAGCGCGGCCAACAGGGAGTCGGGGTAGGCATCGCCGGGGGCGATGGACCTCGATGCGCGGAAGACGTGCTGCGGGCCGAAGCGGCGTGACAGCTCCTGGTCGATCAGGGCGGCGGTCTTCTCCCCGTCGCCTGTGCGGTAGTTGATGAAAACTTCTTTCATGGTGATGTCCTCCTCAGGGAGTGGACGGGCGCGACAACGTGCCGAGTCGCGGCCAGAGTTGACGTACGGAAGGGTGATCCGAATGGCGGGCCAGGATCCGGGTGAGACGCCGCAGATCGGTCGTGACGGTCGCTGAGCGCACTGCCGCCACGCCGTCGAGCAGTGGTGCCGCCAGCGCGCACGCGTGGTCGATCTCGCCGGCTGACGCATAGGCGAGCGCACGGCGCACGCCGTACCGCACCTGTGTGCGCACCGCGTCCTGACCGACCAGGGCGAGTTGCCGGTCGAGTTCCTCACTCGCTTCCTGAGGCCGGCCGAGATCGACCAGGCACCAGCCGGTGACCATCCCGACCGGGTCGGGCAGGTGCATGGTGCCGATCACAGGCTCGTCGGAGCCGACGTCCTGGCGGGCGAGGAGCGTACGAGCGCGCTCCAGTGCACGCAGGCAGGAGCTGAGATCTCCCGCGAGTGCGTGTCCTTGTGCTTCACGTTGTGCGGCCAGCCCCCGGATGCGTGGGGGCAGGGTGCCACCCTGTGCGCGATGGGCCAGGGCGATGGTCTGCTCGGCGTCATCCCGATACATCGTGACCAAGGCCCTGCGGACCAGTGCGTAGCCGGCCAGTGCCTGGTCGCCGCCGGCTGTCGCCAGATCGACAGCTCGCTGTGTCCACCACAGTGCTGCACGTTCGTCGCCGGTCTCCTGCACCAGCCAGCCGACATACTCGGCGTACCGGGAAGCGAGGGTCAGCAGCTGCCGGCGGGTTCCTGTGTCGGTGTGAGCGGACAGTTCGCGCAGAGTGTGGGTCTGCGCGATGAGGACGGGCAGGAGCAGACCGGGTTCCACGGTCTGGCCGAGTCTCCGGTAGTGGGTGAAGAGTGAGCGGGAGGCTTCCAGCATGCCGGCAGCCGAGGCCGGGTCGGTTCCGTGCGATCGCCATGTCATCAGTGACGCGACGCCGGCGCTGACGACCCCTCGCCGGCCTAGGGACTGGAACCGGTTCGGGCCGTCCGGCGACAACTGCATGATCCAGTCCTCCTCGTCGATGTGGCCGGATAATGGTTCGTCAGGCGCGTCAGGGGCGCCCTTGGTTGCCAGGGCGACCAGCGCTCCGTCGGCACCGAGAGCGGCGTCGCACAGCCGAACGAGGTCACGGCTGGGTGCCTTGATCCCTCGCTCGACTTTGCTCAACTGCGCCTTGCTGTAATGCACGGTGCCGGACAAGGCCGTGAGGCTCAGTCCGGCCTCTACGCGCCGTTTCCTCAGCTCCTCGCCGAACTCGGTGGACGGCTTTGGCACGGAAACCTCCAAAGCCCCTCCGTCCAGGCTGGGTTGGCGCTGCACGACAGAGTGCGGCACGCACTCCTGGACGGACAAGGCGATCGATGCTGTTTCCCGTTTCCTTCTCCGCGGGCGGGGCGCGGCATTCGTGAGACCTGAACCTGTGTCGGTCACAGAGCCGGGCGTGCCATGCCCCACCAGGTTGGCGCCGGGGTGCAAGGCTCCTCGTCGGCAGGCCGGTCCCGCTGTATAGACCGGCTCGCTGAGAGCTGCTTCGGCGGCCGATCAATGGCCAGCGTTCGCTCCACCGTGTTTTCGAGATTCTCGATGCCGCCCGAGCACGGCGCCGCCGTTGTCGCTACCGTCCTGGAGGACGAGCGGCTGCGGGCCGCGTGGCTGCGGGAACTCGATGGCATGCGCCATGGGGTCACGGGCAACCGCGCGGACCTCGATGCCGGCCGCGTACTCGGTGGGCAGGCAGTGACCCTTGGTAGTGGGTGCGGCCGGTCGCACCGACCGGGCGACTTCACATCCTGTCGCCCCGACTCTGCTGCCAGCAGGGCGGAGGCCGGTCGCTCATCCGTGAGAGGGAGGACTTCCGTGCGTCCGGGGCTGCTGCAGTCGGGCCGCGAGCTCGCCCGGCAGGACGTCCCGGTTTGCCGGCGTGAGCTGGACGACCTCGATGTCGGTGCGCCGCTTGAGGGCGTCGGTGAACGGATCGCGGTGCGTGTGGACCGTGGCGACGACGTCGACCTCCGCTGCGAACAGCGCGTCGACCGCGTGCCGGAACGCCGTGCACGCCAGTTCCATCCGCCCCAGCTCGTCGATGAGCACCAGCCGCCCGGTGGCCTCCTCGGTTGCTGTTGGCCGAAGCGACGGCAGCGCCAGTCGTTCCATGACACCCAGGTCGACGCCATATTTCCCTACCCGTGGCGGACCGGGCAGGTCGACATGGGCGAGCACCCCCCCGTCGGCCTGCCAGGGTCTCCAGGGCGAAACCGACGCGGGCGCCGGATTGCCGGATCTCCTCGGTGGTGAAGCCGGTGGCCACCTGGGTGGGCAGCAGCGCGGCCAGCCGACGCAGGGCGGTCGTCTTGCCCGCGCCAGGGCGACCCTCGAGCAGGATCCTTGTCGGCACACTGCCATCTTCACCCCCGCTTCCGGAGGCGGCCCGGGTGGGCTCGGCCGAGCGGAGGTTTTGGGGTGCGGACCCGGTGCCGGTGCCGCCGTTGCGGGTATGGCGGCGCGCATGAGCGGAATTGAACTCAGCAGCACCGCGTTCGACGACAAAACGGTGATCCCCCGTCGGTACAGCGGGGAGGGTGAGAACATCTCACCGCCCTTGACCTGGTCGGGGGTGCCCGACCAGGCCACGGAGCTGGTGCTCCTGTGCGAGGACCCGGACGCGCCGGGGACGACCTTCCTGCACTGGCTGGTGACCGGCATCGATCCGGGGACCACCGGGGCGGCGGAGGGGCAGAAGCCCCACGGTGGCCTGCCGTGGCCGAACGGTTTCGGCCGCGTGGGCTGGGGAGGGCCGATGCCTCCACTGGGGCACGGGCCGCACCGCTATTTCTTCCGCCTGTACGCCCTGTCCGAGCCGCTGCCGCTGCACGACCACCCGGGCGCCGAGGACGTGCACCGTGCCCTGAAGGGCAGGGAGCTGGCCTCCGGCACCCTGGTCGGGACCTACCAGCGCTGAGCGCGTCACCGCTCGTCGTAGCCATGGGCGCCGTACAGCCGGACGAACCGGGCCGCGGTGACCGTCCTGCGGTGCACCGGGTTGTGAGCCCGCCGCTCGTACAGCTCGACGCGCTCCTGCCCACCCTGTCCGATCGGCTGGACGAGCCGGCCACCGGTGCGGAGCTGATCCACGAGCGGCTCGGGCACTCGCGGGAAGGCCGCGCAGACGATGATGGCGTCGTACGGGGCACGGGTCGGCATCCCGAGGGTCCCGTCGCCGAGTACGACCTCGGCATTGCCGATGCCCTGCCCAGCCAGCCGCCGGCGGGCCTCGTCGGCCAGGTCGGGCCAGCGCTCGACGCTGACGACGTACGCGGCCAAGCGGGTCAGCAGCGCGGTCTGCCAGCCGTATCCGGTCCCGACCTCCAGGACCTGTTCGGCTCCGGTGAGGCCGAGAGCGGAGACCATCATGGCGATCAGCGAGGGCTGGGTGGTCACCTGCCCGTGGGGGAGCGGAACGGGCGCGTCCCGGTACGCGGATGCCACCTCGTCCGCGGGGACGAATTCCGCCCGGGGGAGGCTCCGTACGGCCTCCAGGAGACGGGCGTCGGTCACGCCCACGGCGTGGGCCGCGCGGACCAGGTCCTCGGGGGTCCCGTCATGAGCCATCGGACTGCGGAGCCGTGGCGGTGGCGCCGGCGGCCCTGGTCGTGGTGCGTTCCAGAAGCCGCACAGCATGATCGTGCTCGCCCTCCGACGCCGCCTCGTCGCTCGCGTGCTTGGCGCCGCTCTCGCAGTACTCGCTGCGGTGTCGGTGAGCGGGGTCCGGTTCTGTCCAGGCGCAGCCCGGACAGTCGAAGCCCTTGGTGCGGTGGACATTGAGCAGCGTCAGCGCCGTACGGCGCACCGTCGTCTGCTCCAGGGAATACCGCAGCGGGTCGGCCACCACTGGCACGCCTACCGCCCAGGTCTTGGGCGGGGTGATCGAAACGTCCGTCTTCTCGGCGCCGTTCCAGCTCCTGTCCATGTGCCCCAACCGCCGCTCATACGCCGCGCCGCCGCTCCAGCCCAGTGTCGGCATGTTCCGCGCGCGGCGCGATCCGGGGCCGGGCGCAAGGGGTGACCCGTGATCCGGGAGGTGCAGCGCGCGGTGCCGGGAAGGGGTTCCCGGGTCGGTGTACCGCAGCAGGGCGCCCACGCCCTCGTACAGCCTCAGCGTGCTCTCCGGTACGACGACCAGCTCGGCACCGGTGCCCACGAGGGCCCGGACGAGGGCCTCGGCGGCGCGTTCCTCGCGCGGGGCCCGCACGCCGAAGGACATCAGCTCCGCCTCGGTCAGGGCGAGCTGAGTGGGCTGGGAGCCCGCCCAGAGCCGCAGCGAAGACCCAGGCGGTCGGTTCAGCAGCAGTGCCGCGACCTGGCCGCGCTGGAGGGCGGCGACGGTGGCGGCCAGCCCGTCCGTGATAGGTCCGTCCAGGGCACGCCGGCCGATGAAGATGTCCACGAGTTCCCGGTCGTGCGCGGCCATGCGGTCGCGGAAGACGCCGTCGAGCTGCGGCTCCAACAGGGCGCGTCCGGTGTCGGTGGGGGTCCGGCCGCCCACGCGTACGACCTTGTCCTGCAGGGTGTGCGGCAGGCGGCGGATCAGTACGTTGCACGCCCACTCGTCTCCGCCCACGACGACGGCGTCGGCATGGGCGCGCCGCGCCCTTTCGTCCAGCTGGTGACCGAGCCGGAGGGAGGTGTGGTGCCAGGTCGCCACCACAACCCTGCGGTGCAGCCGTTCACCCGGGGTGACGGTGGACGCGGGCCAGGTGCCGGTCTCTGCCTCCAGAGTTACCCAGCCGTGGGTCTCGGCGGTCGGAAGGCCGCCGTAGTGGACGACTACGGCCATGTAGGGGATCTCCGGAACGTGCTGGGTGACCAGGGGCATCGCGTCCGGCAGGGTGCTGTAGCGCGCGGAGTCGTGCTCTGGCGGCCTGGGCAGCTCCCCGTCCAGGACGAGCGTGCCGTGGGCGGCGAAGATGGCCTGACCGTGCACCCCCGGCACGTCTGTGTCGGCGCCGACCACCTCCTCCAGTACATTCAGCAGCGCCCGGTCCGAGCCCTGACGGGACAGACTCTCGCGCAGCCGCCGCCAGCGCAGCGCGATCGCCCGCTCGGGGTGCTCGACGTTTCGGGAGGTGTCCAGGTACACGGAGGCGAATGGGCCCGGCTCCGCGTAGAGGGGTTCAAGGAACGACAACCTCATCGCCACTCCTCGTCGGTGGTCTCCCCTCCTTTGATGATGCGCGCCCCGGGGGCGATGGAGCTCGACGAGCACAAAGCGGTGCGGAACGCGGGGCGATCAGGCGCTGGCCGGCAGCAGCCGGCCCATCGTGAGCATGGTGGCGGCGACCAGGCCGTCCAGTACCGCCAAGCCGCGGGCCGGGCAGCAGGCTGCTGAGCTCGACAGGCCCGGGACCGCAGCCTCCCATCGTTGCCATGGGCCACCCGTTGGAGCTCCGGCAGGCCTGTCGGTAGGGTCGAGGTTGTCTTAACGGAGCTTGCCTTAACGGAGCTTCGCGGACACCAACGTCGACAACCCGCACCGCCGGGTGCGGTTGAGCTTCCTGGGCTGACCAAGATCGTCCTGGGTGGCCGACCCCGAGCACAACACTCCCAGCAGCGAGGCGGCTCGGCTGAACCGCGCAGGCGAGTTGGCCCCCGCCGACCACCTGGCCGTGATGTACGGCAAGCCCGCCCGCGGCCGGCCATGGCACCCGACGAGCCTGAAGAACATCCTTCTCTCAGAGGCGGCGCTGGGCTACCTGATGCACAACGGCAAGCCCGTCATCGACCAGGACGGACATCCCGTACGCCTCTGCGAGGGCCTGCGGGGCTGGACGACACACGAGGCGCTGAAGAGGGTTCTCCCCCCCGGTCGATGCCGTGGAAGGGCCGCCGATCGATCCGCGGCTGCCTGCTGGCGGAGGTGGCGCCGTGCGGGCGGTGCCACCACAGGCTGTTCAGGCAGACCTCCGCCGACGCACCGCCGCGACATGCAGGCAACGCCACCGCCCCAACTCCCGCAAGGGCCTGCGCAAGAGGCCACTTGGACAGGGAAAACGCAACTTCGACAGAGCCCGCAGAGGCAGCTACCTTCACCTGGTCTTCGGTGGTCGCTCACGGTCGCACAGGGGTTCCTTGAGGCTGGGCCACCCGCGACGGGACGAGTCGGTACACGCCCCACGATCCCTCGCCCCCATGCGTAAGCCACCGAACCGGGTCCACACCAGGCACCCCCAACCAGGGAGAGACGCATGCCCCATCTTGCTCTGTACACATTCGGCGTCCTGAAGTCACCTCTCGCCGATCCCGGACCTCTCACGCACGAGTTCTACGACATTGGTGAGGCCGTCTACCGGAAGTTCAGTCAGCACCCCGGATACCTCGCGCATGCTGAAGCGGCAGTCGGTGACCGGGGCATGCTCTTCGGGGCGGACTGGGGTGCATGGGGAGAGTTCGCCGTACCGACCTGGTACGACAAGGGCCGTACGGTGGAAACCACCGCCCTGGCCACGACCCTCTCACTCTGGACCGACCTGCGCCCCGCCTTCGACGCCGTCTACACCGGTCTGCACCGTGAGGCACTGAACAGGCGTTACGACTGGTTCGAGAGGACAGAACACCCGAATTACGTGTTCTGGTGGGTCTCCGACGGCGTGATACCCACCTGGCAGGACGGGGTTTCCAGGCTGGAGCACCTCCACGACCACGGCTCCGCGGCACACGCCTTCACCTTCCACCACTCGTTCGCCCCGGACGGAACTCCGACCAGGACCAAAGGCATCGGACCGAAGAGCGACCAGGTTCGCTGACAAGGAAGCCTGAACGACTGGATTCGCGGTCGAATGCCTCGATTGCATGACGGCGAACAGCCGTTGCTGTACCTCGCCTGGGAGGTCTCATGAGACGGCCTCCCCGAGACGGTGGACGGGCCGTGAGGTGGTTGGGCGGGAGGGACCAGGACTTCTGTGCCGGTTCGGCGATCCAGGCTTCGAGGTCGGCGACGCGCCGCTCCTGGAAGCGCAGGTTCGAGCGAGCGGCCTTGAGTCGCTCGGCGAGGGTCTTGCGGCGATCGACCAAGCCGTTCGACCCACGGAGACGTTCGGTGGACGGGCCTCAGCTGCTGGTCTTGCGCGGAGACGTCGTAAGGGAGGTGTTCCCGGCGGACTGCTCGACCCGCAGTCGAGGGGCGAGCGCGCATCCGAGGGGGCGTAGTCCTTCGGGCTTGCGGGCGCCGTATCGACTGGGTGAGTCGATCGGTTCTCACTGCTTGCGGGTGAACCACGAGGCCACGCCCTCGTGCCGACCGAAACTGGACGATCACGCCCGTTATTGTCCGTTCTTGTGCCATTGAGCTGTGCGTTTGTGAACCTCAAGCCCGGCGTCGGAAAGACGACGACTGCTGTGTGGCTGGCCCACGCGCTTCATGAGTTGGGTATGTCACCGTTGTTGGTCGACGGTGACCCGGCCGGTTCTGCGCTGCGCTGGAGCGAGCTGGCCGGTGGCTTTCCGTTTCCGGTGATCGCCCTGCCGGTGGGGGACGTCCACCGTCGCGTGAACGACTTCCTCGGCAACCGGCAGGCCGTCGTGCTCGATGCGCCCCAGCTGGAGGACCATCCCCGCATCGCCCGCAGCATCATGAGGTACGCCGGCGAGTGGATCGTGCCCGTGACCCCCGCCCCCATCGAACTGGACCGGATGGCACCCATCCGTGGCGAGATGGCGGACGTGCAGTCCCTGCGTGCCGAGCCGGCCCGCTCGGCGGTTCTGCTCAATCGCACCAACCGTCCCGATGCCACGCGCACCGGGCCCGATGCGGACGCTCGCGAGGCACTCACCGAGCGGGGCTTCGAGGTGCTGGACACCCAGATCGCGCGGCTCGACCTCTACGCCCAGTCCTTCGGGAATCCGGTCCAGGCAAAGGGGTCGGCGTACATGGACTTCGCGGAGGAACTGATCAAGCGTCAGGAAGAGGCATGAGCCAGCGCAAGGAGAGCTACCGTGCCGCATTGCGGCGCGAGCCGGATGTCTCAGCATCCCCGTCCACCAAGGTCACCACGCTGCGGAGCAGGTACATCCGGGTGACCGTCGAGCTCGACCCCGACCTGCGGGGCGACCTGACGCGATGGGTGGGACGGCCGGTCTCCTCGGTGGTGGTCGCCGGCGCGACCGTCCTGCGTACCCTGTCCGCCACCGTCGGCTGGGTATCTCGGCGGCCCGGAGACCAGGCCGCATCCGGCCGGCGTGAGGTTTCGGATTCGGGCCGCTGACCAGGCGGTCTCGCACGGCAGGGCGGCCCTGCCTGAGGCAGCCGTCACGCAGCGAGGCGAAGACTCCTCGCCTCGGAGGTTCCCGACGGCTAGGAACCATGGGGTCTGGGGCGCCGTAGCGCGCCGATAACTGATGGTTCGTCAGGTCTGCTCGTTCGTGCTGCGGGACGTTGCGCGCAGGTGCAGTTTGCTGGGTCTCAATGTCGCGCCCAGGGCGGGGCGGATCTGTTGGCCGGGCAGATGTTCCAGACGCCAGCGGCTGGTGATGGTGGCCAGGGCGAGGGTCGCTTCGGTCATGGCGTAGGTATCGCCGATGCATTTGCGGGCGCCGGCGGCGAAAGGGATGACGGCTTGGCGGGGTGGTGGGAGGCGCGGGGAGTTCCAGCGGTCGGGGTCGAAGGTTTCGGGCGCGCGGTCATGGGCTCCGCGTAGCCGGGGAGTCGGGCAGGGTGGAAAGCAGGCTGGGCCAGTCGGCGTAGTCGCCGGTGCGCACTGTGTGGACAGGTGGCGGCGCCGTCGCCCGGCACTTCCCGTAGGCGACCGATGAGCGGACCGCCCTTGTCGAAGAGCCGGTCATCGATCAGAACCTGATGGGTCAGTTCCGGATCACAGATCACGACCAGCGCGAACGGGCCCAGCCGGATGCGGACCAGCTTCCCGTGAGCGGGCAGAGAGTTCAAAAACGCCAACGGGTCCCACAGAAGCGGCACGAGATGGCCGACGCAGGGCCGAGCTCTGGGTGCGGTGGGGATCGACTGTGTCGGGAGCGGTCTGCTCATGTGGTCCTCCAGACAGTCCTGCCGGCCAAGGAGCTCAGCTGTTCACGGGCCGCGGTGGGAAGTGGGGCGGCCTCCAGAGCGGCCAGGGCCTGCCCGTAGCGCTCACGGATGATGGCCTTGACCCGGTCGGGGGCGTGGGCGGCGGTGATGATGTGCCGGGCCACGTCGGCCTGTTCCTCGGTCAAGGCGGGACAGCCGAGGAGCGGACGCAGCTGGTCGCCCTGGGCGCGGGAGGCGTGCTGGAGCGTCAGGGCGATCAGCACGGTGTGCTTGCCCTCCCGTAGATCGTCCAGGCGGGACTTGCCGGTCACTTCGGGGTCGCCGAACACGCCCAGGAGGTCGTCGCGCAGCTGGAACGCCTCGCCCAGCGGCAGGGCGTAGGCGGACAGGCTGTCGAGCAGCAGTCGAGAGGAGCCGGCGAGGACGGCGCCGATGTGTAGCGGTCGCTCACAGGTGTACTTGGCGGTCTTGTACCGGATGATCGCCTGGGCTCGCTCGACATCGTCGGTGAACTGCCCGCCGGCCGCCACGTCCAGGTACTGGCCGTACAGGACCTCGCTGCGCATGGCATCGAGGACGGGCAGCAGGCGCGCGAGTTGGGCGGGGGCGAGGCCGGCTGTGTGGATGAGCTCGTCGCTCCAGGCCAAGGCGAAGTCGCCGACGAGAATCGCGGCACTGGTGCCGAACCGGTCGGCAGCTTGCCGGGAGCGGTGTTGGCCATGGCGGTCGGCGAAGATCCGGTGCACGGAGGGCTTGCCGCGGCGGGTGGTCGAGTTGTCCATGACGTCGTCGTGGACGAGGCAGAAGGCGTGGAACATCTCCAGCGCGGCTGCCACCTGTAACGCGGAGGCGGGTACGGGCGTGGTGCCGCCGGCGGCGTGCCAGCCCAGCACACACAGCACGGGGCGCAGCCGTTTGCCGCCGGCGGAGAGGAAGTCCCGTAGGGCGACGGGGATTTCGGTGGGCAGTTTGTGGGCTGCGGCGTCGTCCTGTTTGCGGTCCAGGAACTGCGTCAGGATGGCCTCGACGCGGTCACGGGCTCCAGGCAGGTCGATGCCGCCGGTGGCAGTGGGTGCGAGTGTCATACGTCATGGCCTCCCGTCGGCAGATCACTGGTGAGGTGAGGCGGAGGACCTCGTCGAGGAGGGCTTCGACCGAGTGGGCCGCAACCGCGGGAGTGGATGCTGTTCATCGCACCGCCTACCGTGGGAGCGACGCCCCCCTCTGCCAGGCGGACAGCGTGTGCACACGGTGCGCACAGCTGTCTCCTCGCGCATGCCGGTCCGGGGCGGTGCACAATGCCATATCCCATACAACTGGTCCCAAGGCAGGGAAACAACCCTGGTCGCAGGGCGCACGTCAGCACGTCAGGGCAGGTGGACGCATGGGCGTGGCCACGGCGTGCGCCAGGCAGGGAACACCACCTCCCGTCACCTGCTCGCGCGGGCGCGACCAGAGGGAGCGGACACCTCCAGCCATCCGCCGGGAATGCACGCATGCCCCAACTTGCAAGAGCTGAAGGCTTGTTGGATCACCGGTCAGGCCCGAGGCTAGACGAGGGAAGGGGGCGCGTATGGCCCCTCGATCGCTGGGCGGCAACACCCCCCCGCCACATGCCAGGGCGCGGACTCGATGCCATCGCCGACCCGGAGCACCGTGCGACGGCCGCCGGCGTCCTGGTCTCCGGCCTCGTCGACGAGATCATCGCGATGACCGACAGCTTCGACGGCGTCTTCGACCGCGACCGGGTCCGCGCCGAGGTCGAGGCGCTGGCAGCCGAGTTCGTGGCGGCGGGCCTCGCCTGCCCGACCGCGCACATCAGCCACCTCACGGTGATGCGCGGCCTCATGCTGCCCATCGCCGACAGTTCCCTCTCCTGCGCCCTCAGCCGCGTGTGGGTGCTCGCCACCTACGCCGACGACGTCGTCGCCTGCCGCGACCGCGCCGAGGCCGAGGCCATCCTGCGGGCCGGGATGCTGGCCGACCGGCCCGTGCGGTCACCGCTCGCCGGCGCCATGCGGCGGGCGCTCGACGAGGTGGGGAGGTTCTGCGACCCGACGTTCCTGGCGGTGTACAAGTCCCTCTACTACCGGTCGGTCGTGGGCGTCCTCATGGAGGCCGAGTTCACCCCAACGGTCTCCGATGAGATCGACACCGAGTACGTCCGCGTCCTGACCGGATTCTGCGACTTCTGGTTCATCACGCTCCAGTTCGCCGCTCCCTGTCTGCACACCGGAACCAACTGGGGCTTCTGGACCGCAGCGTTGAGCTCCATGGTCGCGTTCCTCGACGACTTCAACGACGTGCTGTCCTTCTCCAAGGAGGCGATCAACGGCACGGACTTCCGGGCCAGCCTTGTCTACCGCCGCTCCGTCCAGGAGAACATCTCCTACCTCGACTCCTACCGCCGCACCCTCGATGGCGGCGTCGCCGCCTATCGGCGCATCCTCCGTCTGGCCACCGACGAACAGCGCCCCCACCTGGACCGCTACATGACCGGCTTCATCTACTGGCACCTCCGTTCCGCCCGTTACGGCTGGCAAGCCATCCAACCGTCCCTGACGCCGCTCGACACGGCGCTCTGACCACAGCTGCCACCGCCGGCGACGCCCGTCATGAGCACCCGTGCCGTGGCTGTAGCACCCGTTGCCGTCGGCGGCGCCGGAGTCACGGACGGCCCCTCGGCGGTCTGCCGCTCGGCCAGCGACAGCGCTGCGCTCAGGGAACGCATCCTTGAGCAGGGCTCGTCGTATCCCTCGTACAGGGAGGGTGCACCGGATCTCCGGTCTGCCCGGGCCACGGACCGACCTGGCGGTCGCCCTAACGGAGCTTCGGGGACATCAACATTGACCCCCACCGCCGGGTGCGGTTGAGCTTTCTGGGTTGGCCGTGGTCACCCTGGGGGTGGGCGCGGAATCTTCTGACCGCTGCCGTATCTGTCGGCGGCCACGTCATCGGGCGGGTCGATGGATTCCGCGATCAAACGGGAAGGGGAGTAACCGGCGGTATATACAAGGGTGGTGAGAAGGGGTCGCCGATCAGGGGCAGATCTGTATTGGGGATTGCGGTAGTTGTCCTGAATGTGGCTGGGTGTATTGCTTCCGATTCCTTTCTGGGGTGGTGTGTGCTGTGCTACACTTTCAGTCCAACGCACCCTCAATGAGTCTCCACTTGACCTGGAGAGTGGAACGCCGAACGGAGAGAATTTCTCGTTCAGGAGGCCGCTATGAGTCGAAGAGATTCTCTGGAGTATGACGACTAACAACTTTGGGCAGAAGCTGAGGTCGCTTCGACTCCAGCGAGGTCTCTCTCAAAACGACCTGGCGGAACCGGGTTTGTCTGCCGGTTACATCAGCTTGCTGGAGAATGGTAAGAGGCCTCCGACGTCAGAGGTGATACTGAGGATCGCCGCACGGTTGGACGTCTCCCCGGAAATTCTGTCCAGCGCCCAAGAGGCGTCGGTGCAGCCGCGTGCCACCGGTAGCGTCGAACTTGATTACGCGATTCAAGCAACCCTGTTGCGGGGCGATTTGGCGTTTGCTGACGGAGATGTTTCCGGGGCTTGTGATCTTTTCACGGTGGCGCTCGATGATTCCGTTCACTCAGTAGCAGACCACATGGAAGCAGTCCATAGGTTGGCGCGCGCCTGTGAACATCTCGGCGAGCTCGACAGGGCGGCCGAGCTCTATCGGCAATGGCTCGATCTCCATCAGCAGCAGCGCACTTCGGGATGGGTGCACACATGGGTCGTCTGCGCAACGGCGCTGACGAGGTGCATGCTGGAGCTTGGCCGGTTGGACGAAGCGGTGGCATTCGGTGTCGAGTCCCTGGCGCAGGCGCGGACTCTTGGGGTTGATGGCATACCTCCTGCCGTTGAGCTGGCGAGCAGTGTGCAGTACGCCCATCATTGCCGTGGCGGTGGCGGCCGAACGGATATCGACTCTGGGGCCGTTGAAGAGGCTGCCGCGGGGTTCCTCTCCCGTGACGTTCAGGTGGCGGCATATTCCCAGGCTGCCCAGGCCGCGGAGGAGAACGGCGATCAGGAGAGTGCTTACGCCCTGCTCGTCGAGGCTTTCCACACGAAGGTCATGGACACCCGTGCAGTTGCCGGCGACCGCATCGCGGTAACCGCCTTGGCGAACATCGCGCGCCAGGGCGGGCGGCTTCCGGCGCAGCTGCAGTCGCATGTGCGCCCGGCCGTACAGCGCCTTCAGCAATTCGGCACGGCAGTCGACGCATCGCTCGGCACGGCGGGATTCGCCAACATCCTGCTGAACAGCGGGGAATCGGAGGAGGCTCACCGCACGGCCGCCGAGGCGCTGGCCACCATGCCCGCGGCATACCGGTTGAGCCGCGCGCAGACGGCATTGACCGCCGGTCGGGCGCTTCGTGAGCTGGGTCAGTACCAGCAGGCTCGGGGCTCCTACGAGAGCGCATCCGCGGAGTTGACCGATATGGGACTCGGCTGGCTGGGGGCGAACGCGCTGTTCGAGCTTGCGGAGATGCTCGAACAAGCGGGTGACGCCTCCGGCGCACTGTCGGTCTACCGGACCGCGTCGAAGACGCTGAGAGTCCCCCGCGGTACCTGAAGTCCAGGTCGGTACCTGAACTTCAGGGTGGCATTCGCAGGGGAGGGATCCGCTGCGCGTTGCTTTCCCGTTCCGCCGTACCTCGAACCGGGATAAAGTGGTGGCCACCTTGGCCAGGACACTCCCGGACGGAAACATCCCATGCTCGACTTGGCAATTATGGGCTTCCTTGCAGAAGCCCCGCTTCATGGCTATGAGCTGCGCACGCGCGTTGCTCAGCTCACCGGTCACGTGCGCCCAGTCAGCGATGGATCGCTCTATCCGGCGATCAATCGGCTGGAACGTCATGGGTGTGTGACGCGTCATGTGGAGCAGGGGCCGAAGGGGAGCGTACGGCGGCGGCACACGTTGTCCCTGACGAGCCAAGGAAAGGATCAGTTGCTGGGGCAATTGCGGAACCCGGGCGAGAAGTTCATCACGGATCGAAATCGGTTCAATGTGGTGCTTGCCTTCCTCGGCCTGGTGCCGGACGTAAGGGAGCAGGCCGCGGTTCTGCAACGTCGTCGAGAGTTCCTCGACCAGCCGGCCAGCTACTTCACCCGAGGCGGCAAACTGGTCCGTGCAGCGGATACGCCCGACCGGTACCGGAAAGGCATGCTCCAGATTTCCCGGGAATCCCGACGGGTCGAAATCGCGTGGCTGGACAGCACACTTGCCGAACTCTCCGCCGAAGCGAGCGATGTATGAGCCGCCGTGGCCGAGGACTCTCCGCAGCCTCCTTCCGTGGCGCATTGCGACCATCGAGCGTGATTTCCTCGATGTCGACGTCAGTGTGAGTGGTGCCAGTCCTGGAGTGCCCGTACCTCGGGTTCCGTTGTGCTGGCTGATTCGATGCCTCGGACGACTGCCTCGGCGCCCTGGATGGTGGTGACATAGGGGACGCCCCGTGAGACGGCCGCGGTGCGGAGTTCGCTGCCTTCGGCGCTCTCGGGGTGGTTGCCATGGGACGTGTCGATGACCAGCGTGATGTCATCCTGCTGAATGCGCCGGGCGTGCTGCTCTTCTCCGTCACCGTCCTTCACCACGGTGACATCCATCCCGTTGCGGCGCAGGAATGCTGCGGTGCCCTGTGCCGCCAGGATGTGAAAGCCCAGGCCGGCGAGGCGCTCGGCGAGGTGGATGCCAAGGCTCTCGTCCCGGTCGGCCAGCGCGAGCACTACGGAACCCTTCATCGGCAGCGCCCCGTGAACCGCGATCTGGCTCTTCGCGTAGGCCCGTCCGAGAGTGATGTCGATACCCATGACTTCGCCGGTCGACTTCATTTCCGGGCCGAGCAGGGGATCGACGCCGCGGCCTCCGGGGGTGCGGAACCGGTGGAACGGCAGGACGGCTTCCTTGACGGCGACCGGGGAATGCGCGGTCCGGGTCACGCCGTCTCCGGTGGCCGGGAGGACGCCCTCCTCGCGCAGGTCGGCCAGGGTCGCGCCGAGCATGATGCGCGAGGCGGCCTTGGCCAGGGGCACGGCCGTGGCCTTGGACACGAACGGCACGGTGCGGGAAGCACGCGGGTTGGCCTCCAGGACGTACACGACACCGTCCTTGAGGGCGTATTGGACGTTGAGCAGGCCGTGCACGCCGATGGCGCGTGCGAGGGCTTCGGTGGAGCGGCGGACCGCCTCCACCTCCTGCCTGCCGAGGGTGGGGGGAGGCAGGACGCAGGCGGAGTCGCCGGAGTGCACGCCGGCCCGTTCAATGTGCTCCATGATGCCGCCGAGGTAGACCTCGCGGCCGTCACACAGCGCATCGACGTCGATCTCGATGGCGTTGTCCAGGAAGCGGTCCACCAGCACCGGGTGTTCCGGGGCGATGTCCGTCGCCCGGTTGATGTAGCTCTCCAGGGAGCCTTCGTCGTGGACGACTTCCATCCCGCGCCCGCCCAGCACATAGGAGGGGCGCACGAGCACCGGATAACCGATGTCGTCGGCGATGCGCTTCGCCCCGGCGAAGCTGGTGGCGGTGCCGTACGGGGGAGCGGGCAGCCCGGCGGCGGCCAGGACCTCCCCGAACGCACCGCGGTCCTCCGCGAGGTCGATCGCGGCGGGCGGGGTGCCGAGGACCGGTACCCCGGCGTCGGCGAGCCGCCGCGCCAGGCCGAGCGGCGTCTGGCCACCGAGCTGGACGATGACGCCGGCCACGGTGCCCGAGGTCTGTTCGGCGTGCACCACCTCCAACACGTCCTCCAGCGTGAGCGGTTCGATGTACAGGCGGTCGGAGGTGTCGTAGTCGGTGGAGACGGTTTCGGGGTTGCAGTTGACCATCACCGTCTCGTAACCGACCTCGTGCAGCGCCATGGCGGCATGCACGCACGAATAGTCGAACTCGATGCCCTGGCCGATGCGGTTGGGCCCGGAGCCGAGGATGATCACCTTGGGCCGCTGCCGCTGTGCGGCGACTTCGCTCTCCGCGGCGGGGTCGGACTCGTAGGCCGAGTAGTGGTACGGAGTCCTGGCCGGGAATTCGGCCGCGCAGGTGTCGACGGTCTTGAACGTCGGTCGCACGCCCAGCCGGTGCCGCAACGACCGTACCCGGTCCTCATCGGCCAACTCGGGCCGCAGCAGCGCGATCTGGCGATCGGAGAGGCCGGCGCCCTTGGCGCGACGCAGCAACGCGGCATCCAGAACCGGTGCGTGGACGACCTCGGCGCGCAGTTCGATCAGGGAGACGATCTGGTCAAGGAACCACGGGTCGATGCCCGAAGCCTCGTGCACCTGCCGCACGGTGGCGCCCTGCCGCAGGGCCCGTTCCACGGTGTACAGCCGGCCGTCGTGCCCCGTGCGCAGCGCCTGGAGCGTGCTTGCGAGGGTGGTGCCCTCGGGGTCGGGCCCGGTCCAGACCCCCGCGCCCGGGGTCTCCATCGACCGCAGTGCCTTGCCGAGCGCTTCGAGGAAGCTGCGGCCCATCGCCATGGCCTCGCCCACGCTCTTCATCGTGGTGGTCAGGCCCGCATCCGCGGTGGGGAACTTCTCGAACGCGAACCGCGGCACCTTGACCACCACGTAGTCCAGGGTCGGTTCGAAGGAGGCGGGGGTCTCGCCCGTGATGTCGTTGCGTATCTCGTCCAGGCTGTAGCCGATCGCCAGCTTCGCGGCGATCTTGGCGATGGGGAACCCGGTGGCCTTCGACGCCAGCGCCGAGGACCTCGACACCCGCGGGTTCATCTCGATGACGACCATCCGCCCGGTTTCGGGGTGGATGGCGAACTGGATGTTGCAGCCGCCGGTGTCGACGCCGACTTCGCGCAGCACCGCGATGCCCATGTCGCGCATGCGCTGGTACTCGCGATCGGTCAGCGTCATCGCGGGTGCCACCGTCACCGAGTCGCCGGTGTGCACGCCCATGGGGTCGATGTTCTCGATCGGGCAGACCACCACCACGTTGTCCTGGTGGTCGCGCATCAGCTCCAGCTCGTACTCCTTCCAGCCGAGCACGCTCTCCTCGACCAGCACCTCGTGCACCGGGGACTCGCTGAGCCCCAGCGCCGCCATCCGCTCCAGTTCCCCGGCGGTGTGCGCCATGCCGGAGCCGAGGCCGCCCATGGTGAACGACGGCCGGATCACCACCGGCAGCGCGTGTTCGGCGGCAAAGGTCCGCACCTCGTCCATCGACCGGCACACCGCCGACTCCGGCACCTGACCGCCGACCGCGCGCACGATGTCCTTGAACCGCTGCCGGTCCTCCCCCCGGCGGATCGCCTCGATGTCCGCGCCGATCAGCTCCACCCCGTACTTGGCGAGCACCCCGCGCTCGTGCAGCGCCACCGCGGTGTTCAGCGCCGTCTGGCCGCCCAGGGTGGCGAGGAGCGCGTCGGGGCGTTCCGCCTCGATGACCTTCTCCACGAACTCCGGGGTGATCGGCTCGATATAGGTGGCGTCGGCGAATTCCGGATCGGTCATGATCGTCGCCGGATTCGAGTTCACCAGCGATACCCGGATGCCCTCGGCGCGCAGCACTCGGCACGCCTGTGTGCCGGAATAGTCGAATTCACATGCCTGCCCGATCACGATCGGACCCGATCCGATGACCAGGATGTGCTTGACGTCGGTCCGCTTAGGCATTCACGTCCCCCTCCATGAGCTGTACGAACAGATCGAACAGCGGCGCGGCGTCGTGCGGGCCGGCAGCGGCCTCCGGGTGGTACTGGACGGAGAACGCCGGACGCTCCAGCAGGCGCAGGCCCTCCACCACTCCGTCATTGGCGCAGTGATGCGAGACCTTCGCCCGGCCGAATGCGGTGGCGAATTCTTCGCCGGGCTCACCTTCCACGGCGAATCCGTGGTTCTGCGCGGTGATCGACACCCGACCGGTGGCAGCGTCGATGACGGGAATGTTGATGCCCCGATGCCCATAGCGCAGTTTGTAGGTCCGGCGCCCCAGTGCGCGCCCCAGAATCTGGTTGCCGAAGCAGATCCCGAACAGCGGCAGGCCACGGTCGAGGGCCTGCTCCGCCAACGCCACCTGCGCATCGGCGGTCGCCGGATCTCCCGGCCCGTTGGACAGGAACACCCCGTCCGCGCCGAGTGCGAGCACCTCCTCCAGCGTCGCCGCCGCCGGCAGCACCTGGACCTCGATCCCGCGGGCCGTCATCATACGCGAGGTGCTGGTTTTGATCCCCAGGTCCAGCGCGGCCACCGTGAAGCGCTTCCCGCCCCGCGCGGGTACCACGTAGGGCGCGCCGGTGGTCACCTCTCCTGAGAGATCCGCGCCGGCCATCGCCCGGCCGGCCCGGACCCGCGCGACCATCTCCGGCTGGGGGGCCATGGCGGCCCCGGAGAACACACCGCCGCGCATCGCGCCGAACTGCCGCACATGCCGCGTCAGCGAGCGGGTGTCGATGCCGGCGATGCCGACCACTCCCTCGCGGTCCAGTGCGTCTTCGAGAGGGCGGCGTGAGCGCCAGTTCGACGGCGCGCGCGCCGGTTCCCGCACCGCGTAGCCGGCCACCCAGATCCGCCGTGACTCGTTGTCCTCGTCGTTCCATCCCGTATTGCCGATGTGCGGCGCGGTGGCCACCACTATCTGACGGTGGTACGACGGGTCGGTCAGCGTCTCCTGGTATCCCGTCATTCCCGTGGTGAAGACGACTTCGCCCAGGCACGACCCCTCGCGTCCGAACGCCTCACCACCGAAGACCCGGCCGTCCTCCAGCACCAGTGCCGCTGCGGCTCTAGCCATTTCCATCCTCTTCACAGACGGGGTTCATGGAATCTCCACCAGCCACGCGAGACGAGTTACGAGATCTCGGTGCGAGCGGCCCACATGCGGGCCTGCGGCGACCGCGACGTGACGCCGACAGAACAGCGTCGGAGTGGCCTTCGTCGACCCGCTCCGGAGCACCGTTCCGTCGGCCGTCACGTCCGGTACTACTTCGACACCTCGACCGGCCGGCGGCTCGGGTGGCTGTCGGGCAGCGAGCGGCCCGGCTTGCTCAGGAGCGTGTCACCGAGGTACAGGTAGTCGATCTCCGTGTTGAGAAAGGTCCTGATCGCATCGGCCGGAGTCTCCACGATCGGCTCGCCGGCGTCGTTGTACGAGGTGTTCAGGACGAGGGGGACGCCGGTGATGTCGGCGAAGGCGGAAATCAGCGCGTGGTACGCGCTGTTGGTCTCCTGGTGCACCGTCTGCACACGGGCCGTTCCATCGACATGGCACACCGCGGGGATGACCTTCTCTTTGTCCTGCCGCACATGCGGGACGAGCAGCATGAACGGGCTCTCCCGATCGCTTTCGAACCAGTCGGAGACCCGTTCGGCCAGCACCGACGGCGCGAACGGCCGGAACAACTCCCGGTGTTTCACGACGTCGTTGAGGTAGTCCCGCATCTCCGGGTGCCGCGGGTCCGCCACGATGCTCCGGTGCCCCAGCGCCCGGGGGCCGATCTCCGAGCCCGTCTGGAACCAGCCGACCGTGTGGTGCGAGGCGATCAGGCGGGCCACCTCGGACACCTCGGCCCGCCGCGCCTCGACGGCCCCGCCGGCCTCGCGCACCGCCTCGTCGATGGCGTCCTGGCCGTATGCCCGGCCCATGGACGCGGACTTCACGTGGTGCCGCTTCTCGCCGCCCGCAAGCGCGTAGTAGCCGTAGTAGGCCGATCCGATGGCGACGCCGTCGTCGCCCGAAGGCCCGAAGAAGTACACCTCGTCGAATCCGCTCTCATTGGCGATCCGCTCATTGGCGACCGAATTGAGCGCAACGCCACCGGTGAAGCACAGCCGGCGCCGGCCCGTGATCTTCCGGGCGTGCCGGGCGAGGTAGAGCAGGGCCTCTTCGGTTTCCTCCTGCACCTTGCGGGCCACGTCCTTGGCGAACGGATGGTCCCAGCTGCCCCGCTCACCGCTGTCGAAACCTTCGCCGTCTTCCTTCAGCCAGCGGTGCCAGGCATCCTCCAGGTCCGCGGTGCGCGCGTTCACCTTGCCCGCGTCCAGGTGGAGGAGCTGCGGCCAGTCGGGACGGTGCTGCCCGTAGGGCGCAAGGCCCATGGTCTTCCCGGCCTCCGGGTATCCGCCGCACCCGAAGTCCCCGAAAGCGGGATGGCCGTACCGGGTGACGAAGCTCAGCTTCGAGGAGAAGAAGCTGTAGAAGAGGCCGATCCCGACCTCGCTGTAATCCTTGGGGAACGAGTCGCTGTACACCCGCTCCATGGAGCGCCCCTGCGCGTCGAATATCGTGTGCTTCTCGAATCCCGTGCCGTCCTCGGTGAGGCTGCCGACGCCGTCGACGACGAGGACCGCGGCATCGTCGAACGGCGACGCGAAGTACGCGGAATAGGCGTGCGCGAGGTGGTGGGAGGGCGCCGGCAGGATCCGCAGCTTGCTCTTGTCCCTGATGGGGAACTCGAGCAGCATGCGCTTCAGGGCGTTGTCATAGATCGACTTGTTTCCCACGACCAGGTCCAGGTCGTCGATGCTCAAGCCCACCGCTTCGAGGCAGTAGTTGATGGACTTCATGGGAAGCACCCGGGTGAGGTACTCGGACAGCTCGAGCCGGCCGCCGTAACCGTGCACCAGGAATCCCGGCGAGTGCTTCGACCGGTCGAGACGTTCCTCCTCGACGGCCACCACGATCTCGCCGTCTTTCACGATGCAGGCGGATCGATCGTGCCCGAGGTTGAGCCCCATTACGTACATTGAATTCTCCAACTGGGATCAAGGACGGCGGGTTTGTTCAGCGAACGGCGGTGAGCGCCGGCACATTCGAGCTCCGACGGTGCTCGCCGATCGCGGGACCGCGGTGCTCACCACCGAGCTGGGACGAGAGTTCTCGGTTCGGTACGGGGTAGATCCGCGGTACGGCGAGACCGTCGACGAACGCGTCATGGACGCTTTGGGTCACATCGGCAAGGCTGCTCTCGCCGATGAGCACCCTGAGCGCGTTGGGGGCGACGACGAGGTCGGTGCCGCGCGCGTCGACGGAACGCAGCGCCTGCAGCATCGTGAGTACCGAATCCGCTTCGCGGCCGAGCCCGATGCCGACGACCGACAGCCGCGCGAGGTTGGACGTCCAGTGCAGTTCATCGAGCGTGCCGCGCAGGGCCGCGCCGGTGAGGAGGGAACGCGCCTCTTCCGAGTCCGCCGCCGACAACGTGAAGGCGACATCGCTGACGCCCTCGGTGCCCAAGTTGCCGTACCGGCAGAGCTCCATCCCGATTCCGTGCTCGGCAAGCGCGGCCAGTGCCCGCCGCGCAGAATCCGCACTGATTCGCCGTAACACACAGCGCACCAGGCCGTGTTGACTGGCGACCCCGGCGATCGGACGACCGTTCGGCGCCGCGATCCACGAGTCGTCGGTGCCACGGACATCGCACGGCCGGTGGTTGCCCACCCAGGTACCAGGGTCGGCGACGGACTGGCACGAGCGCACCTTCAGGTCGACACCGTGAGTGCGCGCGTATTCCACAGAGCTCGGTGCGAGGACCTTCGCGCCGCTCGTGGCGAGTTCCGCCATCTCCTCGTACGAAAGAGCGGTGTGCCGGCGGGCTCCTGTGACGTGGCGGGGATCGGCTGTGTACACACCGGATACGTCCGTCACGATCTCGCAGTGATCGGCCGCGAGCGCGGCCGCCAGCGCCACGCCCGTGGTGTCCGATCCGCCCCGGCCGAGAGTCGTCCGCGCTCCGCCGACGCCGGCCTCGCCCTGGAATCCCGCGACCACCGGTACGACGCCGCCCTCCAGGGCGCTGCGCAGCGGCCCCGGTTCGATCTTCTCGATCGAGGCGTCGCCATGCCGTTGATCCGTACGGATGCCCGCCTCGGGGCCGCCGAACGAGCGGCTGGCGACGCCCTGTTGGTTCAGGGCGAGGGAGAGCAGCGCGGCCGACCTCGCCTCACCCGTGCACAGCAGGGCGTCGAGTTCGCGGAGATCCGGACGCTCCGACACGGCGGACGCCAGCGCGAGCAGCTCGTCGGTGGTGCCGCCCATGGCCGAGACGACCACGACGACGTCGTGCCCCGCCTCCCGGGTCGTCCGGACCTGCCGCGCCACTTCCGTGATCTTCTCGGGGGTGGCGACTGATGTGCCACCGTATTTCTGCACAATGCGTGCCACGTTGTGCACTCTCCTTCGCCACCGGAAACGAAGACTCCGAATGAACGGACGACGCGATGCGCTTACTGTTCGTGGAGAAACTCACGGATGGCGTAGCCGACGTGCCGCTGATCCGTGAGGGTGTGCCCGAGAATCCTGTCGCCGGGCCGGAGTTCGGTGATGTTGTGAACGCTTGCGCCCGGCCCGAGTGCACGGACGTGCCAGTCGTCCTGTGCCACCACGTCGACGAGCGTTCCGTTGGAGGTACGGGCCTCGATCTGCAGCATCGGGCGGGTCTCCATCTTGATGCGACCCACGATGACGCGCCGTACATCTCCGTCCGTGCTGACCGCGAGAACCTCGGAGCCGCATCGGAGCTCCGAAAGGTATTGCGTGCGGTTCCCGGGCGTGAGCGTGTAGGAATGAAGTGCCGCCGCGTTGACCCGGAACGGCCGTGTCGGCATGTAGGGGAGCGGATGTGTCTCACTGCTGATGAGCATCAGGCCGGTCGAGTACGAACCGACGAGGATGCCCTCGTTGGGCCTGAGCCGGGTGCAGGTGTCCACGCAGACCCGGTCGCCGAGCCCGAGATGCGTCAGCTTGACGATCTCGAATTCCTCCATGGCGAGCGAGGCGCTCTCCTCATGGCACACACGCACCAGCTCGGAGACGTCACCCACCCGGCGCGGCCGCAGCAGAATTCCATCGGAGCCGCGTTCCAGGACACCGAGCGTGACGACGGCGTCCTCGAGGTCCTCGACGAACGTGACGATCGATCCCTGGGCCCGGTCGGCAGCGGCCAGCAGGATCTCCAGCGGAATCTTGCTGGGGTCCTGCTGGAATTGGACGAACGTGAAGTCCGCCTCGTTGGCGATCTTGCAGGCAAGGTTGAGGGTGTCCTCGCCGACCACCTTGACCAGGACACCGGTCTTCAGGTGGGGACGCAGCCCCTCGAACTTCTCGACGATGCTGTGATCGGCGACCAAGAGGTCGACCACGTCGACGAGCTGGTCGATCAGGGTGGTCGGGGTCTCCGGCACCACGATGGCGACCTTGTGCAGCGTCGGGGGCACGTTCTTGGCGAGTTCCGGATCGTCGACGACGACACCTTCCACTCCCAGGTGCGCGCTCTCTTCGATGACCGCATTGGCCAGTTCGCCGGCGCAGCCACGGAGATCGATGTAGGCAGACTTCATGTTCTCCCTCAACTCGTGTCCGATTGCCTGTGGATCAGGAAAATGTTGTTGCGCGGTCCATCTGACGTTCCGCCGGCAGGAGGTCCGGCGGGGGAGCGGTGGCGTGCACCCGCTGCGCGATGAGGCGTGCCGTGTGTCCCGGGTCGGCGGCGCCGAAGACATTGCGCCCGACGGCGACGCCGGCGACGCCGGAGGCCATCGCGTCCGTGATGCCGTCGAGGAGTTTCTCCGTTTCGGCGACCACGCCGCCGCCGGCGGTCACGATGGGGATCGGGCTGGCATGGACGACATCGACCATCGTGCTGACCGAACCGGTGTAGGGCAGCTTGACGATATCGGCCCCGAGATCGGCCGCGATGTTCGCGGCGTGCGCCAGCAGAGCGGGGTCGGCGGGATTCGTCAGATGGGGGCCACGCGGGTAGACCATGGCCAGCAGCGGTACGCCCCAGTGCGCCGCCTGGTCGGAGACCTTGCCCAGGTCGATGAGTTGTGCGGCTTCGTTGTCGGAACCGATGTTGACGTGCACGCTGACTGCGTCCGCCCCCAGTGCCACGGCTTCTTCCACGGAGCCGACGAGAATCTTCGCGTTGGCGTCCGGGGCATAGCGGGTGCTGCCGTTCAAGTGCACGATCAGGCTCAAGTCCCGGAGCAGTTCCGGTCGGAGGAACCGGACCCGCCCTTTGTGGACGACGAGTCCGTCCACTCCGTTGTTGGCCATCGCCTCGACCAGTGAAGCGAAATTCTCGGTATCCGCTACCGGACCATCAGCCAGTGAATGGTCCAGTGGAATCAGGAAGATCGCCCCAGAGTCCGGATGACGAAGGCGCTGTAAGCGCCGGTGCTTTCCAGCCCGGCAATATGCTTCGGCCATCTCTACAACACCTCACCCTGGTAAGCGCCTTGTTAGGCGCCCTCGTGATGCATTTGCGGCGTCGCACCATCAAGAAGACCAGAGCCGGACCGCGCTGTCAACACGCTTACAAACGAGGCTTGTTGAGGCTTTACAGCCTGACTCTACATGTGTCTTGACAGGTTGTCATGCCTGGCGTAGGTTGCTCCGTGTTCCGCTCACGCACCCCGGCCCGGCAGAGGGTCGGTGCCACGCCGACTGGCACGATCGACATCGGTGGTCGCACTGGACACGGGTCGGCGGATGGGCGGGCCGTACAGCAGCGTCCTTCATATGCAGCCCTCCGTTCACACGTAGCCGGAAGGTATTCGCGCCATGAAATACGGCATCTCTTTCTTACCGGACTGCCGTTGCAGTCAGCGTTCCGCGACCGAGTATCTCGACGATGCGCTCGCGCTGTCCTGCCTCGCCGACGAGCTGGGGTTCGACTACGTGAAGATGGTCGAGCACTATCTGCACGAGTACGGCGGGTACAGCCCGCACCCGCTCACCTTTCTGGCCGCGGTGGCCGCCCGGACGCAGTCGATCCGCCTGATGACCGGAGGCATCCAGGCATCCTTCCATCACCCGGTGCAGATAGCGGCGCAAGCCGCCCAGGTCGACGTCCTCAGCCACGGGCGACTCGATGTCGGGTTCGCACGAGCCTTCCTTCCCTACGAATTCGACACCTTCGGCGTGCCGATGGAAGGAAGCCGGCAGCGGTACAGGGAAACGGTCGAGGCCGTCCTTCGGTTGTGGACCGAGAAGGGCGTCTCGGAATCCAGTGAGTTCTTCCAGTACTCCGGTGTCGACTCCCTTCCGTCAGTGGTGCAGACGCCGCATCCGCCCACCTGGGTCGCCGGCCTGATGTCGCCGGAGACGTTTTCCTGGGCGGGCGAACGCGGGCTGAACCTCCTCATGGCGTCTCCGCCGCGTGCTGAGGAACTGCCCAAGGCGCGGGAGAACGTGCGGCTCTACACGTCGTGCTTCCAGAAGGCTGCAAGGGAGACCGGGGCATCGCCGCGGGTCGCGATGAGCATCCCGCTGATGATCGGTGGGACGGACGCGGAAGCGGTGGACAGGGCGCTGCCTCGACTTCGGGCGCACTGGCAGGTGTTCGGCGAGGCCGCCGAGTCTCTGCTGCACACCCATTCCTCGGATTACGCGAAGTACCCGCAGATCGTGAACAGCATCAAGGAGATGACCGACGACGATCTGATCGAGACGGCGATCGTCGGCTCACCGGAGACGGTCACGGAGCGGATCGTCGAGTTCCGGCGCACGCTGTCCGTGGACACGTTCTTGTGGCACATCGACTACGGCGGCCAGGCGTTCGACGACATGGCCGGCAACCTCCGGCGCTTCCGCGAGCAGGTTCTGCCGCGTCTCCCCGAGTGACGCAGCGGGGCTCTGAGCCCGCAGGCGGGTGAAGTCGGCGCTCGGGGAGGGACTCGACAGACCTCCTCCAGCGGGTGGCGAACGGGAGTCGTCCGCCCCTTCGCCACCCCGGCGCGGCTGCCTGCACTTCCGCACCCCTGTGCTGTCATGTCGTCAGCTCTGGCTCGGCAACCGCTCACAGTACGTCGCTTCGAGGTATAGACTTCGAAACATCGCTTCGAGGTATACGACTCGGAAGCTTCTGATGCCACTCAGTAGTCGACGGCCCGGGGCTCGTCGCGCCCGGGCGATGCTCGACTCGAAACGAGGACGGGAGATTCGTGACAGCAACCACGGGTGTCGAACCGACGGCACGAGCTGGCCATCCGCGGCGGCGCGGAGCTCGTCGCATCGCTTCAGGCGCGGCATTTCTGGTCATGGGAATGGTATCGGTGATGAATCTTGCGATACCGACCATCTCCACCAGTGACCTGCATCCGTCGGCGACTCAATTATTATGGGTCGTCGACGGATACACCATTGTCTTCGCCTGCTTATTGGTCCCAGCGGGCGCGCTCGCGGACCGTTATGGGCGTAAAGGGTTTCTGCTCGTCGGCCTGACCGTATACGTCATCGGCTGCCTGGCTTCCGGGCTGGCCCCGACGATCGCATTGCTCCTTGCCGCGCGTTTCTTCACCGGGCTGGGAGCGGCGTTCGTGTTTTCGACGACGCTGTCGATCATCGTGAACATCCATACGGAGCAGGAACGTCCCAAGGCGGTCACGGGGTGGACGGTCGCCGTCCAGGCCGCCGGCATGGTGGCTGCCACGGCCGGCGGGGCCCTGGTGCAGTTCGGTGGCTGGCGCGTGATGTTCCTGGTGTTCGCCGTTCTGGCGGTATGCGCCACCCTCTGCGTCGCGGCCTATGTGCCCCGGACGCAGAATGTGGACACGAAGGTGGACCTCGCCGGATCGGCGCTCCTGATCGTCGGTCTGACCAGCCTTCTCTACATGATCATCGAGGGTTCCGAACTGGGCTGGACCTCCTCGACCGTCATTGCCTCCGGAATCATGGGGATCGCGATCCTCGCGTACTACGCGGTGCGTAGCTGGGGCAAGAGGCATGCACTCCTCGACACGGCGCTCTTCCGCATCCCGAAGCTCCGGGCCGGGACGGTCGGAGTAATGGTCGGCTTCCTGGCGATGTTTGCGCTCTTCTACGTCAATTCCCAGTACCTGCAGTTCGCCAAGGGGTACACACCGCTGGTGGCCGGCCTCGCCACGATTCCCATGCCCCTGTGGAATGCCGTGGTCTCGGCGAAAAGCCTGCGGATTGCCGACCGCATCGGCGCGCGTGCAACCATCGCGTCGGGCCTGGCAATTCTGGTCCTCGGCTTGGCTCTGCTGTCGACGTTGACCGCGGCGACGCCGTACGCGGTCCTCATCGTCTACCTGCTGCTGATGGCAACGGGCATCGGGCTCTCCGCGCCACTGCTGTCCAATGCCATCATCGGCTCCCTGCCCGCGAACCGTGTCGGGGCCGGATCGGGCCTCAACAGCCTCATGCGCGAGCTCGGTGCGGCGATCGGCATTGCCACCATGGGAACGATCATCCAGGCTCACTTCTTCTCCCACGTCGCGGGCGGCGAAGCGCAGTCGTCCGTCTTCTCCAGATTGCTGACCAGCGGCAACACGGACATGGTGGACAAGTTCGTCAGCTCGGTGGATCTGGGATACCGGACGATCGGCGTCGTTCTGCTGGTGGTGTCGGTGTTCGTCATCGCCTGGTTCCGGAACGAGAATCCAGCCGAATCCGTATAACGGCTGACGGCGAACGCCGCGTCGGTTCGTGATGCCGGGCGGATGCAGGCCGGAACCGATCTGGCCGTCCCTTCCTTTGTTCCGCCCGGCATCCAGCCCGTACGGTCACGGCGGGGTGAGGGGCCGTGCCCGTCGGTCCCGGGGTCCCCTCCTCAGCCGAGTTCGGTGAGTTCGGCGAGTTCGGCGAGTTCGCCGGGTTCGAGTCGCACGGCGGCCGCCGCGAGGTTCTCTTCGAGGTGTGCGACCTTGGCCGTGCCGGGGATGGGCAGCATGACCGGGGAGGCGGCCAGTAGCCACGCAATCGCCACCTGGGCCGGTGTGGCTCGGTGGTGGGTGGCCACGCGGGCGAGAGCGCCGCCGGGGCCGGCGAGCGTGCCCGCGGCGACGGGGGCCCACGGCATGAACCCGATCCCGTTGACCGTGCAGTAGTCGAGTACCGCCGCGGCGGAGCGGTCGGTGAGGTTGTAGCGGTTCTGCACGGTGGCGATCTCGGTGATGGTCCGGGCCTGTTCGATCTGCTCGACACCGACCTGGGAAAGCCCCACCGCGGCGATCTTGCCCTCGGCCTTGAGCTTGGCGAGCTCGCCGACCTGGTCCGCGAGCGGGATCGCGGGGTCGACCCGGTGCAGCTGGAACAGGTCGATCCGCTCCAGACGGAGCCGCCGCAGGCTCATCTCCGCTTGCTGGCGCAGGTATTCCGGGCGCCCGACCGGCGGCCAGGCCCTCGGGCCGATGTGGACCGGTCCGCCGCCGGTGTCGATGACGTCCGGGCCGTTCCGGGTCACCCCCGCTTTCGTCGCGATCAGCACATCCCCTGGGTACGGGTGGATCGCCTCGGCGATGATCTCCTCGCTGATGTGCGGGCCGTAGGAGTCCGCGGTGTCGATCAGCCGCACGCCCAGCTCGACCGCCCGCCGCACCACGCGCACGCATTCGGCTCGATCGGCGGGCGGTCCCCACACGCCGCGCCCGGTCAGCCGCATGGCGCCGAAGCCGAGCCTGGGCACCGGCTTGTCGGCGATCTCGAATGTTCCCACGGATTCGGCGATTGTTCCGTTCACGAATGCGTAATCCCTTTCGCTGTATGGGGTGCCGTTTACGAGTGCGGGGGCGGCCGCACCAGCCGGCACTTCGCGTGTCGCTGAGCGGCCACCGGTAAGCCCCTGCGTGAGAGCCCGGGTTCAGACCAGGCCCAGGTGGCGGAGATCCGTCAGGTACTTCTCGATCAGTGGCCGGGACAGGTGCGGAATGTCCTTCTCCGGCCCGATTCCGGCGGCGCGTACCGCTTCTTGGAACCGTGTGGCGGGGACGACCGACCCGGCCAACGGTGCCGCTGGTTCGCGATAGGCGTGCACGAGGGGGAGGAGAGAGTGGTGTCGTTGCTTCTCCGGCAGCGCCCGTAGGGCGGCTTCGAACCGCTCGTGCCACTCCTGGTAGTCCTCGATGCGGTGGATCGGTGTGCCGGAGTCGGCCAGCCAGTCGACGACGGTGTCCAGCGAGATGCCGTCGTCGTGCGGGTTGACCACGTTGAACGTGCGGTAGCCGGCCGTGCCGGCTCCCAGGGTGGCCACCGAGGCGGCGACGAAGCCACCCGGCAGGCCGTCGTAGTGCGCCCGTGGCCGCTGACCCGAGCCTGCGGTGCGGTAGAACGACTGCGGAGCGATTCCGGTGGCGATCAGGCTCAGCACGAGGCGGGTGAAGGTGTCCGGCACGTTGAGCTGTCCGGTGTAGTGGTCGTGCGCCAGGATCATGCCCGAACGGAACACGGTCACCGGCAGCCCGCACAGGTCGTGGGCTTCCCGCAGCAGCACCTCGCCGGCCCATTTGCTGAGGGCGTAGCCGCCTGCGTGGCGCTCGTCGATCGGGCGCACCGGGCTGGCCGCTCTGATGTCGATGTCCTCGTCCAGCGTGGCTGCTCCGTGCGACGCGACGGCCACCGTGGACAGGTAGCTGATCGGCTTCAGCCGGGTGGTGAGGGCCATGCGGATGAGTTCGGCGGTGCCGACGACGTTGGGGCCGAAGAGCTGCCTGTAGGGCAGGACGTGGTTGACCAGTGCGGCCGGGTGCACGATGAGGTCGACCGTGGCGGCCAGTCGTTGCCAGGTCTGATCGGTCAGGCCCAGGTTGGCCCTGTCGATGTCGCCGGCCAGCACCTTCAGTGTGCCGTTGGTGGTCAACTCGCCGAATCGCCGCCGGAGTTCGGCGTCCCCGGTGTCCAGTGCCTGTTCGAGGCGCCGTCGAGCGGCCGTGTTGTCGGCGCCGCGTACCAGGCAGATCAGTCTGCCGCCGATCGGAGCCAGTCGCTCCAGCCATTCCAGGCACAGGAACCGGCCGAGATAGCCGTTGGCTCCGGTGAGCAGCACCGTCCCGGGCGTATCGGTCGGTTGGGGGAGCGACTTGGCCGCGGTCAGTGTGTCCTGGTCGATGAAGGTGTCCAGGGTGAGGTCCTCGGCCCGCGCCGCGGTGGCGTGTTCGCCGTGCACGCGGGCGAAGGTGGGCCGTTCCGCGGACGGGCCGTGCGGCTGTTCGATGTGCTCGGCGATCCGGCGCAGGCTGTTGGCCGGGCCGATGAGCGTCCCGACCGGGACCTCGGTGTCGAAGGTCTCCCGCAGTAACTGGGACAAGGACAACGCCGACAGCGAGTCCCCACCCAGGTCGGTGAAACGGGTCTCCGGGTTCAGCTCGCCCTCGGGCATGCCGAGCAGCGCCTGCACGGCGCGGGTGACCGTCTCCACTACGGGGCGGCTCTTGTCATGCCGGAGCCCGCGCAACTCGTTGGCCTGCCCTTCGGCCAGTTCGGCGTAGCGCCGCTCGAGTCGCTCGCCATAGTGGTCCTTCAACCGTGGCCGTATGTGCTTGGTCGAGTCGGACAAGAGGCCATTCTCCTGACTGAATGGCTCGGTCTCGATGAGCAGGTCACGTGGAATTTCGTACGGGTTGAGCTTGGCCTCCTTGGCGATGCGCTGGAGCGACGCGCTGATCGATGATTTCAGTGCCGTTTCGTCGGACGCCTGCTGGATTGCCGCTCGAGTCGGCACCACCACGGCGAGAAGATAGGCGCGGGAACTGTTCCCGTACAGGTAGATCTGGTGCACCAGCGGGCTGGTGGCGAAGACCGACTCCAGCCTCGCCAGCGCGACGAACTCACCCTGGGAAAGCTTGAGCACGTTGTTTCGCCGGTCGATGTAGACCAGGTTATCCGGCTCGACCTCGGCCATGATGTCGCCGGTCCGGTAGAAACCTTCCTCGTCGAAGACCTCGGCGGTGAGCTCGGGGCGTTGGTAGTAGCCGGAGGTGATCAGCCGGGTTTTGACCAGCAATTCTCCTCTGGGGTGCGGGGAATCGGTGGTGAAATAGCCGAGCTCCGGCACATCGACGAGCTTGTAGTCCACCACGGGAGGCCGTTGCACGCGGTGGTCCAGCATGAGGAATCCGGTTTCGGTGGTGCCGTATCCATTGTGGAACGGAACCTCCAAGCAGGATTCAAGGAAAGCGACCAGATCTGGTGCGAGCGGCGCCGAACCACACAGGATTCGGACGATGCGGCCGCCGAACACTTCGTCCCGGAAGTGCGCGAGCACCTCGGCACGGTCCGCCTCTTGCAGCCCGGCACGCGGTGCCCGCTGGTCGAGCCGGCTCTGGTAGCTCTGGAAGAGCATCTCGCAGACCCGCGGCACCACGGTGAGGTCGGTCGGCCGTATGAGCGCGAGGTCCTCCAGGAAAGTGGACAGATCGCTGCTGGCCACGAAGTAGGCGGTACCGCCTCGGGCGAGGGTCGTGGCCAGGATCCTCCGCGCGACGAGATGACTCTGCGGGAGGAAGTTGGCCGTGATCGCAGGGAACTGGTAGCCGGGATCCCAGTTCGGACGCCACATCAGGGAGACGGTCGACTCCGCGTACATGACGCCCTTGGGACTTCCGGTACTGCCGGAGGTGTAGATCAGTGCGGACAACGTTTCTCCCGCACGGTCCTCCTGCGGCAGGTCCGGCGCGGGGGGCGATGTGCGCCCATAGTCGATGACGTGGGACAGCAGCTCCAGCGAGATCGGCGAACCGGCCTCAGCCAGTCGCCGGCGTGCGGCCGCCAGGTGTTCACGGTGCTCATCGAGCTCGGGGTGGTAGTCGAACACGATCAACCGGCGGACGGAAGTGTCCCCGGTCAGCGCTTCGGCCACCGTTTCCAGGCGTTCCGCGCTCGTGGCGAAGACACGTGGTGCTGCTTCCGCCACCAGGGGGCGAATATGGGCGACGGTGGAATTGCTGTGCAGTGGTACGGCGACCGCGCCGACTTGGCTGCAGGCCAGATCCACGGTGGTGTAGTCGGTGCCGGCAAAGCCGAGGACGGCTACGAAATCGCCGGCGCGCAGTGGGTGCTCGGGGTGGTGATACCAGTCGGCGGCGACGGCGCACAACCGCAACCACAACTCGTTGTAGGTGATGGTTCGGTAGTGGGGCAGCAGCCGCATCTCGGTGCGTCCGGCCACCGGGACGAACTCCTTGGCACGCTCTCCGAGTGCGGGGCGGTCGGCGTATCCGGCAAGTGTTCTCCTGATGATCTCGGACAACCGCAGTCCGGGTTCGGCGGTTGCCTCGAAGACTTCTGGCAGCGGCTTGAGGTCGACGAGTCCCGGTTCAGCCGACAACAGCTCGGCGATGCGCCGTTTCCGATGGGCTTCGAGTTGCGTGCGTGTGGCGTTGATCTGCGACGTATTCCCCATTGCTGGACCTTTCCGGGCGTGACCGCCGTTCATCCGTGCGTCGTGCCGCACTGAGCTGGTAGCTGCTTCGTCGTCAAGGTGGGGCATCGAAGTGAGCCGTCACACCGAGTCGTCGGGGTGGGGTGTCAAGGTGACTCCGACTGCGGCGAGTTACCCGCGGATGTGGCCGCTGCCGCATTGCCACGGGGGGTGTCCGCCGCTGCGTGCGCGGAGTGAACGGTCGGGGGTGGTGCAGGCGTCTGTGAGGGCCGCAGCACGCTCCAGTACGCCCCGGCCCCCACGGCCAGCACCGCCGTTGCCACCACGAACGGCGCGTGGAAGGTCCCGCTCACGTCCGCCAACCAGCCGGTGAGCGCCACCCCGCCGGCCGTGGCCGCGGTATTGGCGAAGTTCATCAGCCCCGTGGCCGCCCCCACCGCTCCGGTGGGGGCGAACAGGCCGGGCAGGCTCCAGGCGACCGGCGCCGCGATGGCGAGTCCGGCGAGAGAGAGGGACATCCAGCCCACGGCGAGGGCGGGGGAGCGCACCATCCCCGCGGCACCGACCGTCGCCCCGAGCGCCATCCCGAAGACCAGTACCGTCCTGCGGACCCGCGTGGGATTGCGGCCGAGCCGCACCAGCCTGTCGACCAACCAGCCACCGAGGAGAAGTTCCGCGACCGTCGCCACGCCCCAGGGGATCATCGAGTAGATGCCGGAGCTGAGCAGCTGGAGGTGAAACTCACGCTGGAAGAACTCCGGCATCCAGATGAGGACCACATTGACCGTGTAGCCGTAGCAGCCAAAGCCGAGCGCGATCTTCCAGCTCGTGTGGGAGCGCAGCACTGTGCGCAGCTGCCCGGACTGTCCCCGGTCCGTGTCGCGCGCGCCGCCATGGAGGATGAACTCCCTTTCGGAGGCCCGCAGCCTGGGGTGTGCGGACGGGTCCCGATATCCCCACCACCACACGGCGGCGAACAGCAGGCTGGCCGCCGCGGTGAACAGGAAGCCGGCTCGCCAGCCCCAGATGCTCATCACGAAGGCCAGAACGGGGAACGCCACCATATTGGCGAGCTTGTGGGCTCCGTCGAACAGCGCTGTTGCCATGCCGCGTTCACTGAGCGGAAACCACGCCGCGGTTGCCTTGGAAGCACCGACCATCGACGGCCCCTCAGCCACCCCCAGCAGCAGACGGGCCACGATGACGCCGCCAAGCCCGCCGGCCACCGCCGTGAGCAGGCTGGCGACGGCCCATAGGAGTGAAGCGATCCGGGTGAGGCGCGATACCCCGAACATGTCCACCAGTACACCGGCGGGCAGTTGTACCAGGCAGTACGACCACGTGAAGGCGGACAGTACGATGCCGAGCTGACTCAGGCTGAGACCGAATTCGTCGGCAAGGGGAGAGCTCGCCACCGACAAGGCCGTCCGGTCGAGAAAGTTGACGAGGATTCCTCCCGCCAGCAGCCCGCCGATCGCCCAGCGGGCGCGTCCTCGCTTATGCACAATTTCCCTCTCGTAGAGCAGCCGCGCCGGTGTATGGGCGTTACGTGTCTCTGGGGTGATGTCCCACTCGGCGCGCCGGCACCTGTGGTTGATGTGGAAGCCGACCCGTATGGTCCGTGCGTCTTCTGCGCATGCACTTCGCCGTCCAGAAACGACCGCTAAGGAGTTTGCAACCCCTGTCGGGGTGTCATCAGTGCCATCCCGTCAGTCGTCTTCTCACGCTGATCCCAGCGGAGTTCCAGTGACACGAATCCCCGCGCGATCAGGATCCGGTCCCGGATCCAGGAATCCGGACTGGCCAGCCGCAGGCCCGGCAGGCGTTCGAAGAGGCGGGGAATGGCGATCTGCAGCTGAAGCCTTGCGAGCGGAGCGCCCAGGCACGCGTGGATGCCCCGGCCGAAGGCCAAGTTGTGGCGGGACGTCCTGCGCTCGATATCGAACCCCTCGGGATCGGAAATGACGCGCTCGTCGCGGTTTGCCGCTCCCCAGTGGACCATGACCCGGTCTCCGCGGCGCAGCCGTGCCCCGCCGAGTTCCGTGTCCGTCATCACGGTGCGGAACAGTCCTTGGACCGGTGATTCGAAGCGCAGGATCTCATCGACCATCGTCTTGGTGCGCTGCTCGTCCAGCTGCGATTCCCGGACGTCGAGCTGGTGGTCCAGCAGTGTCACGATGCCGTTGCCGATCGCCCGGGTGACCGTCACATGACCGGCGATGATCAGGTTCATCACCAGCTGCATGACCTGCACGGTGTCCATCGCGGCTTCCTGGGCGGACTGCAGAAGCAGGGAGATCAGGTCATCCCCGTCCGTCGCTTCCTTGTCCTGGAACAGATCCATGATGTAGTGCTGCATCGCCACCACACTGTGCGCGTACTTCACGCGATCCGGCAGTGCATGCGCCGATTCGGACAGGCGAAGCCAGTCGTAACTCCATTGGTGCAGCTGGGGGACATCGTCCTGCGGTATTCCGAGGATCCGCGCCATGGTGATCAGTGGCAGTGGCCATGCGTACCGCTCGATGATGTCGGTATGCCCCGCATCGATAAAGCCGTCGACCAACTCGTCGATGGTCTTCCGGATGAAGGGATCCAGCTGCGCTACCTTGCCGGGCGTGAAGACGCGGCCCACCATGGCGCGCAGTTGGCGATGTTGCTCGCCGTCGCTCTCGGTCAGGTTCGGCGTCAGTGACCAACCCTGCCGCAATACCTCTCTGACCTCGTCGGGCTCATCTCCTGCGGAGAGGCGGACCGCGTTCTCCGAGGAGTAGGTCTCCGGATCGAGTGCCACCGTCAAGACGTCTGCATGGCGGGTCACCACCCAGACATTCCTGGTCTCGTCAAAGAATATGGGGCACTTGTCGCGCATCCGCTGGTACATCGGATACGGGTTGTCGAGTTGACTGCCCGACAGGGGGTCGTATCGGAATGGTGCCATCGTGCGGCCTCCGTGCGGAATAGGATGAATGCCGCCACCCTTCGGGTCAGGGTAAGCGCTGAAATGAAGAGCGGTAGTACAGCAGGGGAGCATCCGCTTCGGCCTGGTCGAGGTCGGTGACCTGCCCGACGGCTATGACGTGATCCCCGCCGTCGAACTCCCGCACCAGTGAGCAGTCGATCCACCCGAGGACGCCGTCGAGCAGGGGAGAGGCGTTGGGTGATTCGGTCCAGTTCACCCCGGAGAATTTGTCGCCACCGGAGCGGGCGAACTGCTGGCAGACGCCTTCCTGATGATCGGCCAGGATATTCACGCAGAAGCGGCCTTCCTGTCTGATGAGCGGCCATGTGAGCGAGCCGCGTCCGATGCACAGTGCGATGTAGGGAGGATCCAGCGACAACGAACTGAAGGACTGGCAGGCGAGGCCCACCGGCCTGCCCCGGTGTAGTGCGGTCACGACCGTCACCCCGCTGCAGAACAGCCCGCAAACGGAGCGCAGCTTGGTTTGATCAACGGACGCCGTGGAACTGTTCAGCTGCATTGCCGTCTCCAAACAACTGCTGGCGAAAATCGAGCACTTCTACTCTCCGGGGAGTTCGCCCACCGAGCACGGCTGATGGCCGTGCAGTGCCTTGCCCTCCGCCGGGGTGTGCTGGTGTCCGTATTCCGTGTGGTGTGAAGTGGCCAGGACGTCATGGTCGATGGCGAAGTCCCGTGCCACGCGCAGGAGCACCTGGTTCTCCTCCGGTCGTCCTACCGGGACGCGTACGCCGCGCTGCGAGTACAGTCGGACGTCGATACCGGCCTCCCGGCAGGCCACCGCAAAATCCAGGCTGGCCGGCCCGAGCGGGACCCAGAGGAAGTTCGTGCCGCTCTTCGGTGAGCGGTATCCATGGTTCGAGAGTTCGCGATGCATGGATTCGCGCTGCTCGATGATGTTCCTGATCCGTAGTTCCCGCTGCCATATGTTGTTGAGCGACGCGGTCGCCGCTGCCTGGGCGATCGTGTCGATGGTGAACGGCAGCATGTATTCATGGATCTTGTGCGCCAGCGGTGGCTTGGCTATCACATATCCCGCCGGCAGGCCGGCCAGCCCGTCCGCTGCCGAGAACGACCGCAGCACGATCAGATTCGGATGGTGCCGTTGCAGGCCGGTCACGTCGACGTCCACGTGTGCGTCGACGAAGTCCGCGTACGTCTGGTCGATGAGCACGATGGTCGTCGGGGGCAACTGATACAGCAGGCTTTCGATCTGCCGGCGTTCAAGAACTGCACCGGTGGGTTCGTTCGGATTGCAGAGGTACACCAGTCCGGTTCGGCTGGAGGCCAGGTCGCCGATGTTCTGCAGGTCCTGTGTGGACGCGTCGGAGAGCGGTACGGAGACCTGACTCATGCGTGCGATCCGTGCCGATGTGGAGATGCCTTCCAACGTGGGGGACAGGTAGATGATTTCCGATTCGGATTCCTCGGCGGCTGCGGCCAGAGCGACTCCGGTGGCCAATGCGAGCCGGCCGGGCCCGACGACGATGTCGTCCGGCGCGCTGCCGTGGTGCCGCGCTATCGCCTGAACCAATCGTGTGCAGGTCGGGTCCGGATGGCGGTTGATGTCCGGGAGGACCGAATCGATTTCACGGAGCACGCTGGAAGGGATGGGGTACAGGATCTCGTTCAGGGAGAGGCGCCCGCTCCGGGCGCCGCCCATTGCCGAGTGCAGCGGGGTTGGCCCAGGTAAGGCCGGAGTGCCGTCGTTCGCCAGCGTCGACTGCATGTCTGCTTCCCTATGTCTACTTCCCTGGAGTCTGTCTCAAGGGATTCGCACCCATCCGTGGGCCTGCCGGAGTGCCGGATTCCGGCGTGCAGTGCGTATGTGCTGATGTCATCCGGAAGCTGAATTCGCCCCCGTCCCGCACGAAAGAGTCATCAGCGGAAAGCTCAACATCGGCACGGTGGCGCGGGGATCGTCCAGGGCACGCCTCGCATGCATCGCAGTTCCCGCACGCTTCGAGGCGAACTGGAACGGCGGGGTGATTCACACTTCTGCGATGGCCTGCCGACGCACTCCATGGAAGGCGATGGCGCGGGAATGCGTCAAGGGTCTTTGTCGATCGCCTCCGGGCCGACCCTTTTCCATGGAATCAATTCCGGCCTGGCGCGGTGGCCGGTGAGCGGCTTTCCGGCCGTCCGGTGATCGGGCCGCCACCTGCGCGGACGCACCGGTCGGCGGTAGGCGCCCGGGCGCCGCCAGCGACGGTTTTCGGCAGCGAAACCGACCCGGTGGAAGGCCGAGGCTGGCGCGAAAGGTCCGTAGATACGTACCTCTAGACGTATGGGCAACCAGAACCCTCTTGACCTTGCGCTGGGCGGCGTCTGATGATGTCTGCCATGGATGGGTTAGCAGCTGTTGACGTTGCGTCACGGCATCGGGTGCACCACCGGCGCGGCCGGTACGAAGCGACGCGCCGCTCGCTCCCCTCGGACATGTCCGAACGATGTTCCGCCCCGCGACCCCGCGGGCCGAGAGCGGGGCACACCGCCTGCTGAAACCTTGTCCTCAGGTCTCCTCCTTCGTACACCGCGGCGCGCTCCCCTCGGGCTCGACCGAGCGCGGGACCCGGTGTGTGTCCACCTTGGGAAGGGCATGCGAATCCCGTCGAGACACCAGCTCGTGGCGTTGTTGCTGGTCGCAACCGCCGGACTCACGGCGTGTTCCCGCTCCGGGAGCGCCGCCGAGGACATGGGACCCTCTGGTCCTCCCCGTGCGGGCGGCACGCTGACGGTGGCCGCGGACAAGGAACCGGACTGCTACGACCCGCAGGTCAGCCCCGCCGACGTCACCGCCTCCCTCATGCGCAACGTCTACGACTCGCTGATCGCCCAGCGCCCCGACGGCTCCTTCGCCCCGTGGCTCGCGACCGGATGGAAGGTCTCCGGCGACGGCACCGTCTACACCTTCCGATTACGCAGGGGCGTGACGTTCACCGACGGCACCCCGTTCGACGCCACGGCGGTCAAGGTGAATCTCGACCGGGTCGCCGCTCCCGCCACGAAGTCGGAGTATGCCGCTGCCCTCATCGAGCCCTATCGGTCCACGACCGTCGTGGACCGGCACACGGTACGCATCCGGCTCAGCCGGCCCTTCGCTCCGTTTCTGAGTGCCCTCAGCACGACCTACCTCGGATTTCACTCGCCGCGCTCGCTGCACGCCGCCCCGGGAGCGCTGTGCGCGGGCGGACCCTCCGCGGTGGGAACAGGGCCGTTCCGCTTCGTTTCGCACACCAAGGGACTGCAGGCCGAGTTCGTCCGCAATCCCCGCTACGCCTGGGCGCCCCAAGGAGCCGGCCACCAAGGTCCCGCCTACCTGGACACGTTGGTGTACCGCTTCCTGCCCGTCGGCTTCGTGCGGATCGGAGCGCTGCTGAGCGGACAGGCGGAGGTGGCGGACGGAGTCCCGCCCCAGCACACCCGGACCGTACGCGCGGATCGACGGATGCGCCTGATCGGCCAGGTGCCGCCGGGCGTCGGATACACCTACTTCCTCAACACCCGCCGGGCCCCCTTCGCCGACCGGCGGATCCGGCTGGCGGCGGCCTGCGCGCTCGACCGGCACACCCTGCTGGAGTCCGTGTACTTCGGACAGCGACGGCCCGCGGACAGCGTGCTCAGCCCCGCCACTCCCGGACATCACCCCTCGCCCGGCGCGGAGCGGCCCGATCGCGCCCGCGCGGATCGGCTGCTGGACGCGGCCGGCTGGGACCACCGCGACCAGGAGGGCTACCGGACCTGGCACGGTCACCGGCTGAGCGTCGACCTCCCGTTCGTCGCCGACTTCACACCTCCCGAACAACGCACGCTGGACGAAGGCGTGCGCGCCGATCTCGGGAAGGTGGGAATCGAGGTGCGGCTCATCCGGCTGGCCGCCAACGACTTTCTGCCGCGCCGGAACGCGGGGCGGTACGACATGGTGGCCTTCCGCTGGCCGGCCGCCGACGCCGATGTGCTGCGTACCCTCTTCGGCTCGGGACAGACGTTCACACAGGGCGGCTACAACGCCTCCCGCACGTCGGACCCGGCGCTCGACGGATGGCTGCGGAGCGCATCCACCGTCGGGGACCGGGCGCGCCGGGACGTGCTGTACGCCCGCATCCAGCGCCGCATCGCCGCGCAAGGCTATGCCCTGCCGACCGCCGTGGACCGGCGGGTGGTGGGCGCGCACCGGCGGGTGCGCGGGCTGGCGTTCGACGCCCACGCATGGCCGCTGTACCAAGGCGTGTGGCTTGCGGGGGCGCGGTGAGGTCCGGCGTTCCCCGGTACGTCCTGCGCAGGGGCATCGCCGCACTGGCCGTGGTGTGGGGTTCCGTGACGGTCGCCTTCGTCGCGCTGCACCTCATCGGCGGGTCCCCGGTGGACGCCGTCGTCGGCCCTACGGTGAGCGCCACGCCGGGACTGCGTCAGCAGATCATTCGCGCGTACGGCTTCGACCGGCCGCTGGTGGTGCAGTACGGGGTGTGGCTCGGCAAGCTGCTCACCGGCGATCTGGGCTACTCGTACCAGTTGAACGAGCCCGTGCCGCGGGTGCTCGCCGACCAGTTGGGTCCGACATGCCAACTGGCCCTGGCCGCCGTGGGGGTGGCCGTGGTGGTGGCCCTGGCCACCGCACTGCTCGCGGCCGGACGGGGACGGGTCGTCACTGCGGTGGCGGCGGCGGGCGAGATGGCCGCGGTGTCCGTACCGCAGTTCTGGTTCGGCCTGCTGGCCCTCTCGGCGGTGTCGTTCCGCTGGCGGCTGCTGCCGATAGCGGGTGATCAGGGGGTGGCCTCGCTGGTCCTGCCGGCCGTGACACTCGCCGTACCGGTGGCCGGGACGCTTGCGCAGGTGGTGCGGGCGGGGCTGGAGGAGGCCCTCGCCCAGCCGTTCGCGCTGACCGTGCGGGCACGGGGTGTGCGGGAGTCCGCACTGCGGGTGCGGCACGCGCTGCGTCACGCGGCGCTGCCCGCGCTGAACTTGGCGGGGTGGCTCGCGGGCAGCCTGCTGAGCGGTGCGGTGCTGGTGGAAACGGTGTTCGCCAGGCCAGGGGTGGGGCGCGTCCTGATCACCGCGGTCACCGCCAAGGACACGCCCGTCGTGATGGCCGTCGTGATGCTGTCCGCCACCACCTTCACCGTGATCAACCTGCTGGTGGATCTGGTGGTGCCCCTTCTCGACCCCCGCCTGCGCGACGGACGGGCGACGAAGGAGGCGAGGGCATGACGTGCCGCCGGATGCCCTCCGCCCGCCAGGCGCTGACCGCGGCCCGCAAGGCCGTCAGGAGCGCGCGCCCGAGGCTGCCGCTCGGCGGCGGGCTGTCCACCGTTCCCGTTGCGCTGGTGCTCACGGTGACGCTGTTGGCCGCCGTCCGTCCGGAGCTGCTCACCCAGCACGCGCCGGATGCGACGTCCGCGCAGACCCTCCGGCCTCCGGGCGGCGGCCATCTCTTCGGCACCGACGAGCTCGGCCGTGATGTCTTCTCCCGCCTGGTGTACGGCACTCGGCTGTCGCTGCTGATCGGTGCGGGGGCCACGGCCATCGGCGCCATCGTGGGCACACTGGTCGGCCTCGCGGCGGGCCTCTTCGGGAACGCCGTGGACGGGGTGCTGATGCGCTGCACGGAAGTCCTGATGGCCTTTCCCGAGCTGCTGCTCGCGCTGCTGGTCATCACGGTGACCGGACCGGGGACGGCGAACATGGTCCTCTCCGTCGGCATCGCCGGGGCACCGGGGTACGCGCGCGTTGCACGGGCCCGGGTGCTCGCGGTGCGCGGCGCGGGATTCGTGGAGGCCGGCCTCGTGCTGGGCCTGCGGCGCCGTCACCTGGTGACCCGGCACATCCTGCCGAACACGCTCGGCCCGCTGCTCGTCCTCGCCACGGTCGGCTTCGGCGGCGCCATGGTCTCCGGCGCCGCGCTCAGCTACCTCGGGCTCGGTCCCCAGCCACCGTCGACCGACTGGGGGACGCTGCTGGCCGACGGCCAGGAATACCTCCAACTCGCCTGGTGGCCCACGGCCTTCCCCGGCTGTGCGGTGACCGTCCTGGCGATGTCGGTGACCGCCGTCGGCCGTCGGCTCGGCGGCGGCATCATCGGGGTGGGCCGATGACCAGCAGCGCACAGACACATGCCCCGTTGGTCGCGTGTGACGGACTCACCGTGGACTTCGCCGGCCCCGGCGGGCGTGTACCGGCCGTCGACGATGTGACGCTGGCCATCGCTCCCGGCGAGTGCCTGGCACTCGTCGGACGGTCCGGATCGGGGAAGAGCGTCACGGCCCGGGCGCTGGTCGGCCTCGCCGGCCCGGGTGCGCGGGTCACCGCCCGGCGCTGGACGGTCGGGGGGAACGACGTCTCGCGGTGGGGGCCGCGGGCCTGGCGCCGGATACGAGGGCGCGAGATCGGGCTGGTGCTCCAGGACGCGCTGGTGTCGCTCGACGGGATGCGCACCGTCGGAGCCGAGGTGGCCGAACCGCTGCGTGCCCACCGGATCGTGCCGCGTGCGAAGACCGCGGACCGGGTGGCGCGGCTGCTGTCCGAGGTCGGCATACCGGATCCTGTGCGGCGGGCCGCCCAGTACCCCCACCAGCTCTCCGGCGGTCTGCGCCAGCGCGCGCTGCTGGCCGCCGGGCTCGCCGCCGGTCCTGCCCTGCTCATCGCCGACGAGCCCACGACGGCGCTGGATGTCACCGTGCAGGCGCAGGTTCTCGGCCTGCTGGGACGGTTGCGCGACGCGGGCATGGGACTGCTGCTGATCAGTCATGATCTGGCGGCCGTGGCCACGGTGGCGGACCGGGTGGCGGTGCTGCACGACGGCAGCGTCGTGGAAGAGGGACCGGCCGCACGGGTGCTGTCCGATCCGCTCCACGACCGCACCAGGGAGCTGCTGGCCGCCGTCCCGTCGGTCGCTTCGCGCCGCTCCGCCGCGACGGCCCGGCCGGACACCGGATGCCCCACCGCCGTGCCGGGTACCGTCACGGCGCCGCGCACAGAGCAGACCGCCGCGCGTGAGACCCCGTTCGACGGAGCCGGTCCCACCGACGCGGTCCTGCTCGACGTCAGGTCCGTGACCAAGCGTTACCCGGGCCCGCACGGGGAGCGCCGAGCGGCGGTACGAGACGTGTCCTTCCGACTGTACGCCGGACGAACTCTCGGCATCGTCGGCGCGTCCGGGTCCGGCAAGAGCACCACGGCCCGCCTCGTCCTGGGCCTGGAGACACCGGACTTCGGTTCGGTGCACTTCGACGGCGAGCTCTGGAGCGGCCTGGCGGAGCGGCGGCGCCGTCCCCTGCGCCGGCAGATCCAGTTCGTCCAGCAGGACCCGCTGAGTTCCCTCGACCCGCGGTGGACCGTCGGACGGCTGCTGGAGGAGGCGCTGGGCGTGCGGGGCGTGCCCAGCGGTGCCGCCCGCCGTGACGAGGCGGTGCAACTACTGGAACAGGTCGGGCTGGAGGCGGCCCATCTGGCACGGCGGCCGGCGCAGCTTTCGGGCGGGCAGCGGCAGCGGGTCGCCTTCGCGCGTGCCCTGGCCCCCCGGCCCCGCCTGCTGGTCTGCGACGAACCCGTCTCCGCGCTGGACAGCACCGTCCAGGCCCAGATCCTCGGCCTGCTCGCGGGACTGCGCCGACGGTACGGACTCACCATGCTGTTCATCTCCCACGACCTACGGGTCGTCCGCCGGCTCTGCGACCACGTCATGGTCATGCGGGACGGCCAGGTCGTGGAGAGCGGCGGGACCGCAGGGGTCTTCGACCGGCCGCAACACCCCTACACCCAGGCCCTGCTCGACGCGCTCCCCGACTGGGAGCCGGGCACTCGGCCGCCCTGTGCGAGGCGGACCGGGCGCTCGCCGGGCACGACGAGCTCGCCGAACTGGTGAAGAACCCGACCGGGTGCCGCACGCCGTCGTAGGGCATTCGGTCCAGCTGACAACGACGGCGGGAGAGGTGGACCGAGATGGCAGCGGAGCAGACGACGACAAGGCTTCCGAAGCAGCGTTCCGGCGCGGCTGCGCCCGTCGACGGCGGGTATGCGGCCGACATCTTCACGATGAGTGACGCCGAGCGGGTGGCGCTGTGGAAGCAACGCCTCTTCGAGGCCGAGGCGGGCATGACGAAGTACCTGGTGGAGCAGCAGGCCGGCACGGCGCTGGGGGAGTGGTTCGAGATTCAGTCGGCCATCTTCGACGGCCTCCCGGCCCAGGACCCGCCCGTCCCCGCCGACTGGCAACGTGTCTTCTTCCGGGCACAGGCCCTCATCGAGCGCTTCCTGATCAGCCGCTTCGGATACGGCGAGCTGACGGCCTGGGCACGCGCCAACGCGGTGGTGCACGGCGCGGTGGAGCGCGCCGACGGCCGTGGCGCCGCCGATGCCATAGGCCGGGTGGCCCGACAGGCCGAACTGTACGGGTCCGAGATGCAACTGCTGGAGGCATCGCGGGAGCGGGCGGAACTGCTCATCACCCACTGCGGCATCTGGGACTACCGGGAGCGCGCCCGGGCCCGCGGCGTACCGCTCACCCTGAAGTCCCCGTGCGAGTTCTGCACCGCGGCCATCTCGGCCAATATCGCCGCGCGCGGCTATCGGCCCGGCTTCGAACTGATCGAGGACGGCGACGACCACGGTTGCCGCTGGCAGGCCAGCGCTCCCCAGAAGGCGGAGCGTTGAGCGCCCTGCCGCAGCAGAAGCTGCTGCCACACTGTCCGAACGGACCGCACGGGCGGCTGGCGTATGTCGACGAGGGGCCGCGCCGGGCGACGGCCACTCCGCTCGTCCTCATCCACGGATGGGGCGCGGACCTCCATGACTGGGACGCGACGGTGGAGCGCTTCCGGACCCGGAGCCGGGTGATCGCCCTGGATCTTCGCGGGCACGGGAGTTCCGGTCCCTCGCCCAGTGACTACCGGCCGGCGACGCTCGCCTCGGATGTCGTCCGGCTGCTGGACGAACGCGGGGTGGCCGCCCCGGCCGTCGTGGTCGGCCACTCACTCGGCGCCGTGGTCGCCTCCGTCGTCGCCGCGGAGGCCGGCGACCGGGTGGCGGGCCTGCTGGTTCTCGATCCCGCCTACGGACGTCCGGCGGGCCACCGCGACCGTGTGCGGCCATGGCTCGACCAGCTGAGGACCGATCCCACCGAGCTCGCCCCCGACCTCGTCGCCGGTTCGGTCGACCGCACACATCACCCGGAGCTGCGCGCGTACCTCCGCGACCGGGTGCGGCGGACCGACCCGGAGGTGATGCGGCGCACGCTGGCCGATCTGCACCTGCCCGCCGATTCCTTCTCCAGCGAGCCCGCCTCGTCCCGGTACCTGGTGCGCCGCACTGCGCCGGTGCTCGCCCTCAACCGCGACCGGACCCGCGCACGCTGGGAAGCCGGTCTGCTGGCCGGCCCGCCGTCGCGCAGTCTGGTCTGGGCGGACTGCGGTCACTTCCTCCACCTGGAGGCCCCGGAGCGCTTTCATGCCCTGCTCAAACAGTGGCTGGCCCTGCTGGCAGGCGCCGGCGAAGAGACCTTCACCTTCGGATCCGACGTGGTGCGGGCCGGAGGCGGGACATGACGGTCACGGGCGGGCGCAGCGCGTCCGACAACGATGCCGGAACGCCGTTCGTGCCGGGCGTGGCGGAGGCGGCGCGGCTGGTACGCGAGCGCCACCTCTCGCCCCTGGAACTGCTGGAGCGGTGCCTGCGCGGCATCGAACGCGAGGATCCCTGGTTGCGGGCCTTCGACCGCGTCGATGCGGAAGACGCCAGGCGGACGGCCCGGGAGGCCGAGCGCCAGGTGAGGAGCGGCGAACGGCTGGGGCCGCTGCACGGGGTACCGCTGGCCTGCAAAGTGCTGCTGGAGACGGGCGCCACGGGGCGGGCTCCGGCTCAGGCCGTCGCGGCCCTGCGGTCGGCGGGGGCGGTCATCGTCGGCACCACACGGGCTCCGGCACTGTTCACCTTCGACTGTGACACCCGCAACCCGCTCGATCCGGCGCGTACGCCGGGGTGGTCCAGCACCGGGTCCGCGGCGGCGGTCGCGGCCGGTCTGGTGCCCGCGGCGCTGGGGAGCGACACCGTCGGCTCGGTGCGCATTCCCGCGGCTCTGTGCGGCGTGGCCGGGCTGCGTCCCAGTGCCGGCCTGGTCGGGCGGCGCGGGCTGACCGTGATGTCCGAGACCTTTGACGAAGTCGGCCCTATCGCAAGGAATGTGACGGACATTCAGTTGCTTTTCTCCACCCTCTCCGCTGAGCGGCCGAGCGCGCCGCCGGACGACACCGGGCAGCCGGACGTACGGGGGCTGCGGATCGCCGTCCCGGGCGGCTGCTTCTCCGACGGCTGTGTGCCCCGCGCCGTAGAGGCCGTGGAGAAAGCGGCCGGGACACTGTGCTCCCTCGGCGCACAGCTGCGCCATGTCACCGTCGACGCCGAGTACTTCGACAGGGAGCTGACCGCGTCCCTCACGCTCTGGGAGACGGCGTGCCGCTTTCCCGGCGCCCTCCCCGCCGAGCCGGGGATCGCCGCGGCGGTACGGGACGGCCGGCGGATCGGTGCCGAGCGGGCCGCGCAGCTGTCCGGGCGTGTCCGCCGGCTGCGGGAGCGCTGGCGTGCGCTGTTCCGCGAGGCCGAGGTGGACGTCCTGCTCGTGCCCACCGTGCCGGCGCCGGCCGCGGAGCGGGAAGCCACCCACCGCACACGCCCGGACGGGGTACCCGAACCGCTCGCCGCGGCCTACCCGCGGCTGTGCCGACCCGCGTCCGTGACCGGTGCCCCCGCCCTCACGGTGCCCGCCGCCGAACCGGCCGGCCGGGGGCTCCCGCTGGGGGTGCAGTTCCTGGGCGCACCCGGCGGCGACCGGCACGTACTCCGGGCCGGGGCCGCCTATCAGGCGGCAGGTACACCGCCGAACGGAGAGCACCGATGACCGCGACGGACCCCACCCGGTACCCGACGCCGGAGAATCCCGCCGACCGGCCGGCCCGGTACACCGAGGAACTGCATGCGGACCTGGTCGTCGTGGGCGGCGGACTGGCCGGCTTGTGCATGGCGCTGGCCGCCGCACGCGAAGGCGCCGACACGGTCCTGGTACACGACCGGCCGGTCCTGGGCGGCAATTCCTCCAGCGAGGTACGTGTGGTGCCCGCGGGTACGGCGCACTTTTCGGCGTGGGCACGCGAGACCGGCATCGTCGAAGAACTGCTGCTGGAGGACCGGGCCACCAACCATGCGCAATTCTGGGAGGGCGGACTGACCAACTGCGGCTGGGATCTGACGCTGTGGAACGCGGTACGGCAGCAGCCACGGCTGCGCACGGTGCTCAACGCCAGCGTCCGCACCGTCCACGTCGAGGACACCGATGCGGACAGGGGAGGGAGCGCCGGCCGGGGGATCACCATCAGCCGGGTCGACGCCGTACAGCTGACCACCGAGAAGGAACTGAGGCTGCGCGCCCGGCAGTTCGCGGACTGCACGGGCAACGGAACCGTGGGCTACCTCGCGGGCGCCGACTGGGACTACGGGCGGGAGGCCCGGCACGAGTACGGGGAACCGCTGGCCCCGGCCGTCAGGGACTTCTCCACCTCCGGCAGCACCATCACCCTGCGGGCCCGCGACACCGGCCGTCCGGTCCGCTACACGCCTCCCACATGGGCCGAACCGTATGACGCACAGCATCCGATCGGCCCGTTCCGTGAACTGCGCAACATCCACCGCAAGGAGTTCGGCGGCTTCTGGTGGCTGGAGATCGGCTACCCGTTCCACCAGGTGACCGGTGCCGAGGAAGTCCGCGACGAGCTGCTGCGCCACGCACTGGGCGTATGGAACTACCTCAAGAACCACCATCCCCGGCGAAGAGCGATGGCCAACTACGCGCTGGAGTGGATCGGGTCGTTGCCCGGGCGCAGGGAGAGCCGACGGTTGCTGGGCGATGTGGTGCTCAGCGAGTGGGACTGCCACAAGGACGGGCTCTGGCCCGACCGCATCGCCTCCGTCGGCTGGTATCTGGACCTGCATGCCAAGGGAGGGCTGCTGAACAAGTCCGAGCCCGGAGAACCGTCCAAGGCCGACACCGACTACCGGCACTGGACGCGGGTACCGCCCTTCAGCGTGCCGCTGCGCGCCTGCTACAGCCGCAACGTGACGAACCTCTGGCTGGGCGGCCGGTGCCTGAGCGCCACGCATGTGGCACTGGGCGCGCTGCGGGTCCAGCAGATCCTCGGCATGCTCGGTCAGGCGACCGGCGTCGCCGCCGCATACGCGCTGGTCGGCGGCCTGACTCCGCAGCAGACCGCCGACCCCGACGACAAGCACATCGACCGCGTACAGCAGCGCCTGCTCCGAGCGGACGTCCGCATCCACGGGATGCGGGAGCGGTCCGTCACCGGGCTGGAGGTCGAGGCGACCGCCGACAGCCAGGCGCCGCTCGACTTCGGTGCGCCGGACCCCGCCCACGCCCGCCGCCTGCATGTTCCCCGGGCTCTGGTCTTCCCGGTGAGCACCGGGCGGCTGCGCACGGCGGCGGTCCGGCTGCGCAACGACGGCCGGACGACGGCGACGATCGGGTGGCACCTCGCGGAGGTCCCCACGCTGTGGACCCGTACGGACGGGGAACCGGTCGCCCACGGGACGGTGGCCGTGCCACCCGGCACGGCCGAGGTCACCCTGCCGCTGGAGGCCGTGGTACGCCCCGGTCGTCTCCACCGCCTCTCCCTGAGCCCGCTTGCCGGAGAGGCAGCACCGGACGCGGCGGCAGTCCACTGGATCACCGCCACCGACCAGCCGCCCGGCACCACGGCGCAGTACCTGCACAGCGCGGACGGCGGCCCCACCGCGGAGGCGCACTCCTACGGTGTCCCGGCCGCCGGTGAGATCGCCCTGCCCGCCTATCGGCACTGGTGCCAGGACAAGTGGACCGCCTTCACGCTGCGCACCGATCCCGTGCAGTACCCCTACGGCCCGGAGAACGTGGTCACCGGACGGCACTGGCCCGAGACGGGGCCGCAGCTGTGGATGTCCGATCCGCAGGCGTCGCTGCCGCAGAGCCTGGAGCTCAGCTACCCCCGGCCGCTCACCTTCGACGAGGTGCGGCTCCGGTTCGACACCGACCTCAACGCCCGGATCAGCAGCGCTCCCGGCCTGTGGCGGCCCCCGCAGTGCGTCTCCGCCTACCGTGTGCTGAGCCGCCCCGGACCGCACCAACCATGGCGGGAACTGCACCGCGCCGAGGACAACTACCACCGCCTCAACGTCATCCGCCTGCCCGGTGCGGTCCGCGCCCGGCAGGTCCGTGTCGAGGTCCTGGCCGTCGGGCCGCCCGAACCGAGGCGTTTCACCGAGGAGGAGACGGCCTGCTGGCGTGAGGACGGACGGCGGGCCGCCCGGTCCACCCGCCCGCCCGGCTGCCGTGTCTACAGCGTGGGCCTCTACCACGAGGAAGCTCTGCTCTGAGTGCCCGCCCACCCCGCGAACCGCGGTGGCGCGCCCTCCCGCGCCACCGCGCCTGCCCCCACTCCGAAAGCCCGTGAAAGGAACCACCCACCCCCATGTGCGGTATCACCGGCTGGACCGACACCGGGCGTGACCTGGCCTCCCCCGAACACATCGCGACAGCGCGCAACATGACCGACACCATGTCCTGCCGGGGCCCGGACGCCTCCGGCCTGTGGCGGTCCACCCGGGCGACGCTCGGCCACCGCAGGCTGTCGGTCGTCGACCTGACCGGCGGAACACAGCCGATGACGGCCGCCCCGGAGCGGGAGGACCTCGTCATCACCTACAGCGGAGAGGTCTACAACTTCCGCGAACTGCGCTCCGAACTCATCGCGCGCGGCCACCGCTTCCGTACCCGCTCGGACACCGAAGTGGTGCTGCGCGGCTGCCTGGAATGGGGACCCGAAGGACTCGCCCCACGCCTGAACGGCATGTACGCCTTCGCCGTCTGGGACGCACGCGCCGACGCACTGTGGCTGGTCCGGGACCGGCTCGGCATCAAACCCCTCTACTTCCACGCCTATACGGGCGGGGTGCTGTTCGGGTCGGAACCCAAGGCACTGCTCGCCAACCCGCTCTTCGAGGCGGCACTCGACGACACCGGGATCGCCGAACTCTTCGCCGTGCCCAGCGCGCCCACCCCCGGGCACGGTGTGTACCGCGGTCTGCGGCAGGTTCGCGCGGGCCACCTCGTCCGGGTCCAGGGCGACACGCTGCGCGAGATCCGCTACTGGACGCCCTCGGCCCGTCCGCACACGGACGGGCCCGCCGAGACCACTGCCCGGGTGCGGGAACTGCTCGAAGACACCGTGGAACGGCAGCTCGTATCCGACGTCCCCCTGTGTGCGCTGCTCTCCGGAGGGGTGGATTCCAGCGCGATCTCCTCGCTCGCCGCGCGGTCGCTGGCCCGGACGGGGGAGAAGCTGTCCACCTACTCGGTGGACTTCCCCGGAGCCGAGAGCGCCTTCCGCCGCACCGCCTGGCACGACAGCCGCGACGAGCCGTACGCACAGGCCGCCGCCGCGCATATCGGCACCCGGCACACCACGATCCTCGTGGACTCCGACGAGCAGCGCACTCACGAGGAGACCGCACTGCGCGCCAGGGACCTGCCTGGCTGGGGTGAGATGGACGTCTCCCTGCACCTGCTCTTCGCCCGGGTCAGCCGGCGCTCCACGGTCGCCCTGTCCGGGGAGGCCGCCGACGAGGTCTTCGGCGGCTACCCCTATTTCCGGGACGAGGCCGCGCTGGCCGCCGACACCTTCCCCTGGCTCAAGGGCCGTACCGCCCCCGCCACCCTGTTGCGCGAGGAGGTCCGCGCTCGCGTACGGCCCGAGGAGTACGTGCACGACCGCTACGCCGATGCCGTGGCCGAGACCCCGCGGCTGGAAGGGGAGCGGGGGCGCGACGCACGCATCCGCGAAGTCTCCCACCTCGCCCTCACCCGCTGGCTGCCCGCCCTGCTGGACCGCAAGGACCGGATGAGCATGGCCACGGGCCTCGAGGTACGGGTGCCGTTCTGCGATCACCGGCTGGTGGAGTACGTCGTCAATGTGCCCTGGTCCCTGCGAGAAGCCGGCGGCCAGGAGAAGCACCTGCTGCGCAGGGCCGTCGCCGACCTGCTGCCCGCCTCGGTGCTGAACCGGCGCAAGAGCGCCTTTCCCGCCAACCCCAGCCCGGGGTTCGCACAGGTGCTGCGCACACGCGTACACGACCTGCTCGCCGACCGTCGGGCACCCGTCTTCGACCTCGTCGACCGGGCGGCCGTCCGCCGCCGCGTCGAGCGGGGCGAAGCCCTGCCCAGCCCCCGCGCCGCCGGCAGCGCCATAGCGGGCCTGAGCTATCTGCTGAGCGTGGACACCTGGCTCCGCACCTACCGCGTCGCCATCCGCTGAACCCGAGCGGGTCGCCCCGACGTCCTCGACCACTCGACAACAGCAGGCCCACACGAAAGAAGCAGGAAGGAAACGAACCAGCATGTGCGGCATCACCGGATGGGTGGACCACCATCGATTCCCGCCCGCCGGGGCGGTCCAGGACACCGGCCGTGGCCTCGAGGCGGAGCGCCTGCTGAGCGCCATGACCGCGACGATGGCCTGCCGGGGCCCCGACGACTCGGGCACCCTGCTTCACGGCCCGGTCGCCCTGGGGCATCGGCGGCTCGCCGTCCTCGACCCGGAGGGCAGCGTCCAGCCGATGACCAGGGGCAGCGACGGCCGGGAGTTCTCCCTCGTCTACAGCGGAGAGCTGTACAACTACCGTGAACTGCGCAGCGAACTGGCCACCCAGGGACACCGTTTCCGCACCACCGGAGACACCGAGGTCGTCCTCGCCGCCTGGCAGGAATGGGGCCCGGCGGCCGCCGAACGCTTCAACGGCATGTACGCCTTCGCCGTCTGGGACGCACACGCACGGGAACTGTGGCTAGTCCGCGACCGGTTGGGCATCAAGCCGCTCTGCTATCTGCCGCTGCCCGGCGGCGTCGCGTTCGGTTCCGAGCCCAAGGCGCTGCTCGCCCATCCGGCGGCCGTGCCCCGCGTGGACGGCGAAGGACTGGCACAGCTCCTGCTGCCCCTGCTGAAAGTACCCGGCCGCACTCCGTACGCCGCATTGCGCGAACTCCCGCCCGGCCACCTGCTGCACGTCCGGGCCGACGGCAGCCACGGACAGCGGCGCTACTGGGCGCCCCGGCCCGAGGAACACGGCGACGACCCCACCAAGAGCGCCGCCCAGGTACGGGAACTGCTTGAGGACATCGTCGCCCGACAGCTCGTCGCCGATGTCCCCGTGTGCACGCTGCTGTCCGGCGGGCTGGACTCCTCGGCCCTCACCGCCCTCGCCGCCGGCCGCGCCGAGGATCGGATCCGGTCCTTCTCCGTTTCCTTCACGGGCAGTTCGACCCCCACCGAGGACGGGCCGTATGCGCGGCAGGCCGCCGCACATCTGCACACCGACCACCGGGAGATCGTCCTGCCGGGCGAGCGGCTCGCCGACCCCGCGGTACGGCGCGACAGCGTGCTCGCGCGCGACCTCCCCAACGGCATCGGCGATCTCGATCTGAGCCTGCACCAGCTCTTCGCCGCGGTCGGGGAGCATGCCACCGTCGCCCTGTCGGGAGAGTCGGCCGACGAAGTCTTCGGCGGCTACCGCTGGTTCCACCACCCGGATGCCGTCGGGGCCGACACCTTCCCCTGGCTGGCCGACACCCCTGCCCACGGTCGGCTGCACCAGCGCATCCTCGCCCTGTTCCGCAAGGACCTGCGAGAACGGCTCGCGGTCGACGACTACGTCGCCGACCAGTACCGCACCGCTCTCGCCGAAGTCCCGCACGCCCCGGCCGGCGACCCCGTGGAACGCCGGATGCGCGAGATATCCCATGTCGCCCTCACCCGGTTCCTGCCGACCCTGCTCGACCGCAAGGACCGGCTCAGCATGGCCGTCGGCCTGGAAGTGCGCGTGCCGTTCTGCGACCACCGGCTGGTGGAATACGTCCAGGGCCTTTCCTGGCGCACCCGGACCCACGACGGCCGGGAGAAGAGCACACTGCGCGCAGCCGTCCGCGACCTGCTGCCGGACTCCGTACTGCACCGGCCCAAGGTGCCCTACCCGTCGACTCCCGACCCCCGCTACGCCCAGGCGCTCCGCGAGCAGCTGGCCACCCGCCTGGCCGACCCGCACTGCCGGCTCCCCGAGCTCTTCGACGAGCGCGCCCTGCACGCGGCCGTCACCGCATCCGAACGGGGCAGCCTCATCAGCAACCTCGGCGCGGAACTCGCCCTGAACTTCGACGTCTGGCTGCGCACCTACAACCCGGAGCTGCCCTGATGGAAACCCCCCTGCCCGCCACCGATGCCGGCGCCGCCCGGGCCCCGGGCACCGGTTCCGCCCCGCCCCGCCTCCCGCGGCTGCTGCTGGGCTATCTACCGCTCTATCTCTTCCTCTTCCTGGTGGGCGCCGAGATGTATCTCGTGGCACCACTTCTGCCCACGGTCGCCGCCGACATCGGTGTGCCGGTCGCCGGTGCCGCGCATCTGGTCACCGCCTACGTCCTGGTCCAGGCGGTGGCCGGACCGCCGCTCGGCCTGGCCAACTCCCGCTGGGGGCCGCGGCGCATGGTCGGCATCGGCGCCTCGCTCTTCATCGCGGGCAACGCGACCGCCGCGCTGAGCGGGGACTACGGCGTGCTGATCGCTTCCCGTGCCGCCGCCGGATTCGGGGTGGCCATGGCCGGCCCGGCCATCTGGGCCTGGATCGCCGCCAGCGCCCCCGAGGCCGTACGGGGTACGGCCATGGGCGCCGGGATGGGCGCCTTCGCGCTCGGCCAGGTGCTCGGCGTGCCCGTCGGCGGTTTCGCCGCCGATCTCGCCGGCTGGCACAGCCCGTTCGTGCTACTGGGCGCGGCGGCCCTGGCGGCACTCCCGCTGATGCTCTACGGGCTGCGGCACAGCGGTGAACACCACCGGCACCAACGGGCACAGGACACCGGGGCGCGCGTCCTGTGGCGGGTGTGGACCCGCGCCCGGCTGCGCCGCGCCCTGATCGTCACCTTCCTCTTCCACGCGGCGAGCCTGGGGGCGTACACCTACCTGCCGGACATCCTGGGTTCCCGGTACGAGCTGTCCACGTCCGCACTGGGTGCCGTCGGGCTGCTCAGTGGTCTGGGCATGTTCATCGGGGCGTCGCTCGGCGGCCGGTTCGGCGACGCCGTACGGGCCCGCGGCCGAGGCGAGGCGGTGCTGCTTCCGCTGTGGGCCACCACGCTGCTGGTGACACTGACGGTCGCGGTCGGTCCCCGGTCGCTGTGGCTCAACCTGGCCGCCGTCCTGGTGTGGTTCATCGCCGCCGGAGCTTTCGACACCAACCAGCAGACCCTGGTCGCCTCGCATTCCGACGGTTTCACCGCCGTCGCCCTGTCCTGGAACCTCGCCGTCCTGTATGCGGCTGCCTCCTGGGGCGTGTGGCTGATGGGCGTCCACGGCGTGAGCGTCACGGTGGTCATCGGGGTGGGAACCGTAATGGCGGCGTTGGCCGTCGTCATCGCCGTACTGGGAGCCTGGCGTGCGAGGTGAGATACTGCGCCGCACGACTGCGCCCCTCTTTCAGGCCGAGCCCGGATACCGCATGATCACTCATTCCTCCCCGATCCCGCTCTATCACCAGATTGCGAGCGTGCTGCGCCAGCGGATTCTCGACGGCACCTACCCCGCCCACCATCAACTTGCGCCCGAGCAGGACCTGGCGCGCGAGTTCGGCGTGAGCCGGGCGACGGTGCGGCAGGCCCTTCTCGACCTGGTCGAAAGCGGCCTGCTGGCACGGCAGCACGGCCGTGGCACCTTCGTTCTCGACGTCGCGCGGAAGCCGATGCGGTATGTCTTCAAGGGCGATATGAACGACCTGTTGACGGCAGCATCGTCCAACGCCCACGCCGTGAGGGAGATCTCCATCCTGCACCGGCGGCGGCTCCCGGAAGAGGTGGCGGCGGAACTCGGCCTGCCGGAAGGGCGCGGCACGATCGTCGAGCGCTTGATGTTCGCCGGGGAAGCCCCCTTCGCCTTCCACCGCAACTTCCTCTGCGACGCGCACGGCAAACTGCTGACCAAGCGGGGCCTGAAGTCGGCCGGCGTCCTGCACATCCTCCAGCAGGCGGGGGTCCATCTGACGAGCGCGCGACAGTCCATCCTGGCCCGGCCCGCCGATCTGGACATCGGCGAGAAACTGGGCATCGGCCGAGGCGGTGTGGTCCTGCAGACGCAGCGCACGGCACGTTTGGCAACCGGCGCGCCGGCGGAGGTCTCGCACTCGTGGTACCCCGCCGACATGTACGGCTACACCGTCGAGTTCAGCGTCTGACCACGGTGGCCCTGGGCGGCGGCAGGCCGGGCCGGGTCAGGGGGCCGCGGACGGGAAGCCCAGTCGGTTCGAGCGATCCGCGGGGCGCGGTGGCGAAGGCGTCTCGGCAGGGGCGTCCGCGGTGATCGTGGCCTCGCCCACAGGGCCGGGCCGTACGGTGGACCAATGCCTGATCCGACACCCCCCACCACGCCGGCGGCCGTCGCCGCCCCCGCCGAGTCCACGGCTCGGCCCGGCCTGCCCGACGCGGCGGCCGTCCCCGCACCCTCCTGTGGTGGCCGCCGTCCCGTCGCGGCGGTCTTCCGCGCGCTGGCGGCCCTGACCGGAGTCACCGGGATCGTGCTGGACACGATCGACTCCCATGATCTGGGCCGGCTCTTCAGCTACTTCACGATCCAGTCCAACATCCTGTTGGTCCTCGTCTTCGCCTGGTCCGCGCACCGCGCCTGGACCGGTCGTCCCGCCCTCTCGCCGCGGATCACCGGCGCGGCGCTGCTCTACATCTGCATCACCGGGCTCGTCTTCCACTTCGTCCTGTCGAACGACTCCAGCGGCTTCTCCATGACCAGCCACCGGACCCCCGTCGAATCGGTCGCCAGCCAGCTCCTCCACACCGCGACCCCCCTCGCCGCGGTCCTGGACCGGATCCTCTTCACCGCCCCCGGCGCCTTCCTGTTCCGCTACGCCTGGCAGTGGCTCGTCTACCCGATCCTCTACCTTCCCTTCGCCCTCATCCGTGGCGCCCTCCTCGCCCCCGGCACCGACGGCCGCTACCCCTATCCCTTCCTCGACGTCGACCTCCACGGCTACGCCGGCATCGCCACCAACGCGGCCGTCTTCGCCCTGGCCTTCTACGCCCTCGCCCTCGCCCTCGTCCTCCTCGACCGCATACGCCCCCGCCGGCGCGGCCCCGGGGGCCGGATGCCGTCCACCGGGTCCGGCCCGCTGGATGCCTGACGTCAACGGACGCACGGCACGGCGGTGTTCATGGTCGGCGCCGACCCGGGAAGGCAGCCGGTGCAACGTCGGCGACGGCGGCTTCCGTTTCGGCGGCGACCTGGACACGGGCGGGGTCTCGTCCCACCTGCCGTCCGGCGCCCGGCGCACACCGGGCGCCGCTCGGCCCGTTCTCCGGGCGAACGGCGGGGTGTTGTGGGCACGGCCTAGGGGAGGATCTCCTGGGCGCGAGCGGCCGCCAGCCAGGTGGGGAATTCCCCGAGCAGCCGGTCGAAGAGGTCCGCGTCGGGCAGGGCGCTGGGGGTGGTGCCGGCGGGGAAGAAGCCGGCGTTGTCGACGATCCTGCGGCGGGGGACCGGGAGTTCGTCCAGCCGGCGGAGGAAGTCGAACTCCCGGTGCTCGGGGTCGCCGAAGCCGATGAACTGCCAGAACAGCGGCAGCCCGGCGGCCTTGCACAGCCACTTCTCGGCAGCGGTCCGGCTGGTGGGCCCACCGTCGGTCTGGAACACCACCAGCGCCGGTGCCCGCGCCCCGGACGCGAGGTAGTGGTCGAGTACGGCGTCCATCCCGGCCTCGTAGTGGGTGCGCCCCATGTGCCCCAGTTGTTCGTGGTAGGCGGCCACCCGCCCCTGGTAGGAGTCCAAGCTGATCTCGTGCACGCCGTCGACGTCGGTGGAGAAGAACACCAGCGGGACGACCGCGTCGTCGTCGAGATGCGCGGAGACCGCCAGGACCTGTTCGGCCAGGTGCTGCATCGTGCCGTCCTTGTAGTACGGGCGCATCGAGCCCGACCGGTCCAGCACCAGGTACACCGCGGCCCGCTGCCCCTGCAGCCCGTGCTTGCGCAGGCTGACCCCCGCCTGCTTGTAGAGGTTCACCAGCGGCGGCGCGGCCTGCTCCACCTTTTCCAGACTCAGCGGACTCATGTCGATCGAGCTCCTTTCCCCCCGGGGAGCCTACGCATCCCGCTGCCGGAGCCACCGCGGTACGTCGCGCGCAGGGCACAACCGTCGCCACGCCCGCGTGCGGAGCAGGGGACGCGGGTCGGGAGGTCCGCCGAGGCCGTCCGACAGGAAGGCGCCCACGGCGGGGCGGTCGAGCTCGTCGGCCAGGCCGGCGAATCTCAAGGGGTGCGGGCGGTGCGGTGGTGGACGGCGTCAGCGCAGCTTGGCGCCGTATACGTGGTCCACCGTCATCGTCATGAGCACCCTGCGGTCGGAGACCATCACCGAGCGGTACTCCTCCCAGTCGGGGTGCTCCCCGGCGGCGAGCCGGTAGTAGCGCACCAGCGCCTCGACCTCAGGGCCGTGCGGCTCCGTACCCGGGCCGGTGAGCGTCACCGTGCCCTCGGCGGTGGCCCAGGACCCGCCGTCGGCGCTGGTGACCTCCAGCGCGGCTCGCGGGTCCCGGCGCAGATTCGCGGTCTTGGCCCGTCCCTCGGTCATCGAGACATAGAGGAGGTCGGCCTCCCGGTCGTAGAAGGGCATGACAGGGGAGAGCTGGGGGCGGCCGTCCGACTTGATCGTCGCGAGCACCCCGAGGCGGCTCTCCGCGAGAAGCGCGCGCGGTGGGAAAGGCGTAGCGGTCATGTCCGGTACAGCCGCGGCGGCCGGCCGGCTATTCCCGGCGGGGGCGCGACGCCGGATACCGGGTGCCCAGCGGTTCCGGCCGTCAACGGCCCGCGTTCGGGCGGGCGTTGGCCGGCAGGGCGCAGGCCGCGGTGCCGCCGGGCATGCGGTGACGGTTGTCGGCGATCAGGCGGTAGGCGGCGTGCGCGAACCAGCGCAGCGCGGGGAGCGTGAGGACGGCGCCGGCGACGGCCCACGGGCCACCCGCGTTCAGCAACACCTTGGCGACGGCCCGGGCGCCGCCGTGGACCGTGCCCGTCGGGGTGATCCACAGCACCTCGTGCTCGGCGCGCTGCTGGGTGACCCCGAGTTCCTCCAGGTCCGCGAACTGCCAGGCGGTGATCCGGCAGCGGGGGCGGATGTGTCGCTCGGCGAAGCGCACGGAGGTGGTGCAGAAGCCGCAGTCACCGTCGTAGACCAGTGCGGGTCGGGTCCTCGAAGCCGTCATGTGCCCATCATGTCGGGTCGCCGCGATACGGGACACACCCGGTGATGCCGTATGCCGAGCGCGAACGGCCGACCGGCGGGGGAGAGGGGGCGGCCGACCGACGGGGAGGGAAGGGCCGGCCCCTCGCTCCCCGTGGTGGGGTGCTTACGCCTCGTCCTCGGTGCGCTGCTTCTCCTTCAGGCGGGCCGTCTCCTTGCGGACCTCGGCCTGGGTGGCGCGCTCCTTCCGTAGCCACTCGGGGTTCTCCGTCTTCAGCGCGTCGACCTGCTCCGTGGTCAGGGCGTCGGTGACGCCGGCACGGGCCAGACCGGAGATGGAGACGCCCAGCTTCGCGGCGACCACCGGGCGGGGGTGGGGGCCGTTGCGCCGCAGCTCGCGCAGCCACTCGGGCGGATCCGCCTGGAGCGCGTTGAGCTCGGCGCGCGAGACCACGCCCTCCTGGAACTCGGAGGGGGTGGCCTGGAGGTACACACCCAGCTTCTTCGCCGCGGTGGCGGGCTTCATCGTCTGGGCGGTCTGGTGCGACGTCATGGCTCCAGGGTATCGAGCGTGCGCACCACCTCTGACCACGGCCTCTGACCACGGCGGGTAACCTGGCGGGGTGACAGGCTCGGAGACTTCCCCCTCGTTCCGGCTCGCGTATGTACCGGGAGTGACACCCGCCAAGTGGGTGCGGATCTGGAACGAGCGCCTGCCGGACGTACCGCTCACGCTGCACCAGGTGTCCGCCGGCGAGGCGGCCGAGGTGCTGCGGAGCGGTGCCGCCGACGCGGGTTTCCTGCGGCTGCCGGTCGATCGCACGGAACTCAGCGCGATCCCGCTCTACACCGAGACGTCGGTGGTCGTGGTGCCGAAGGACCACCTGATCGCCGCGTTCGACGAGGTGTCCGTCGACGATCTCGCCGACGAGATCTTGCAGCACCCGCTCGACGACACCCTGGACTGGGAGCGGCCCCCGGGGCGGCCCGCGATCGAGCGCCCGGCCACGACGCCGGACGCCCTCGAACTGGTGGCGGCCGGGGTCGGGCTGCTCATCGTCCCGCAGTCGCTGGCCCGCCTGTACCACCGGCGGGACCTCGTCTACCGGACGATCACCGGCGCGCCCCAGTCCCAGGTCGCGCTGTCGTGGCGCGAGGACCGGACCACCGATCAGGTGGAGGACTTCATCGGGATCGTCCGCGGACGGACGGTGAACAGCTCCCGGGGCCGCCGCACGGCCGAGGAGGCGCAGCAGAAGCCGTCCGGCAAGAAGGACCAGAAGGAGCACAAGGGCCAGAAGGCTCAGCAGGGGCAGTCGGGCGGCAAGGGCGGCGGGGCGGCGCGGGGCAAGGCGCCGGCCGGGCGCGGGCCGCGGCGCGGAGCCGGTGCGGCGGCCAAGGACGCGGGCGGGCGCGGTCGGCCGCGCCGGCGGTCCTAGGGTCTGTCCGATGGGTCATGGCCGGGGCCGCGTCGCTCGTGCGCCCCGGCCTCAGCGGCCCTGGGCGGACCTGACGTTGTCACCGAAGGTCCAGCCCTTCGCGCCGTCCCAGTTGAGGGACCAGGTCATCAGGCCCTTCAGGCCGTTGCGGTAGGTGTTCCACGCCTGGGTGACCAGGTCCGGGGGCATATAACCGCCGCCCGCGCCGGGCTGGGCGGGCAGGCCGGGCACCTGCTTGTCGTAAGGGACCTTGACGGTGGTGCCCTGGATGGTCAGGCCCTTGTCCAGGCAGTCGGTCTGCCGGGTGAAGCCCTCGACGGTGCCGGCCTCGTAGGAGTCGCCGGAGCACCCGTACATGCTGCCGTTGTAGTACTGCATGTTCAGCCACCAGAGGCGGCCGTTGTCGGCGTACTTCTTGATGATCGGCAGGTATGCGCCCCAGATCGAGCCGTAGGTCACGCTGCCACCGGTGACATAGGCGGTCTCGGGGGCCATGGTGAGGCCGAAGCCCGCGGGCATCTGGGCGAGGATGCCGTCGATGATGCGGATGAGGTTGGCCTGGGAGGGGGACAGCTGGTTGATGTCGCCGCTGCCGCTGAGGCCGGTCTCGATGTCGATGTCGATGCCGTCGAAGTTGTACTTCTTCAGGAGCGGCACGATCGTCGCGACGAAACGGTCCGCGACCGCGGTGGAGTTGAGGTCGATGCCGGCCGTGGCACCGCCGATGGACATCAGGATCGTCGCGCCGTCGCTCTTGGCCTGGCACATCTCGGCCGGGGTCGGCACCTTCACCGTCGCGTCCATGCCGTCCTCCCAGAGGGCGGTGCCGTCCGAGCGGATCACGGGGAACGCGGCGTTGATGACGTTGTAGCCGTGGGCGCGGATCTGGGGGTCGGTGATCGGGGTCCAACCGAACGGCGGGTGGACGCCGTTGGCCGCGCCGTCCCAGTTCTCCCAGTACCCCTGGAGGACCTTGCCGGTGGGCTTCGCCTTCGTGGCGCAGGTGTCGCTGCGCGGCGCGGCGGTGGCGGGTGCCGCGGCGCCCAACATCGGCAGGAGGCAGACGGCCGCGAGGCCGGCTTTCAGCAGACGCGCTATCCGACCGGTCACGCTGTGCTCCCTTCGCGCCACGACAGGCGTCGGCGGCGGGGAATCGGGGGGTGGTGCGCACACCGTAGATTGGTCCATACCTTTCGTCAATGGGTAGGGAGTGGGCGGGAGTTGAGGTGCGGACGACCCCTTGGCGAGGGGTCAGGAGTCCGTGCGGCGGGTGCGGCGGGCCCGGGAGGCGGCCTTGATCACGAGCGGGAGGTAGGTACCGGGGAGCTCGTCCGGCGGAAGGTGGTCCGGTTCGACCAGGCTCTGGGCGAGCGAGCCCTCGTGGAGGGCGGTGACCAGTCGGGCGAGGGAGTCGAGAGCGACGGTGGGGCGCCGCCCAAGGCGGTCGAAGAGGACCGCCAGCAGTTCGGCGATCTCCGCGCGGAGGCGGCGGTCGTGCTCGGCGAGCGTGCGGGCGGTGTCCGGGTGCCGGATGGCGTGCAGGGTGAACTCCGTCGACAGCAGGTACCAGCGGCGCTCGGTCTCGTCCAGCGCGCTGGTGCGGCTGATCAGCGTGCGCAGCGGGTCCTCGGTGTCCTGCATCTCCTCGACCGCCGCGGCGAGCCGCTCGACCACACGCCGGGCGTGCAGGTCGAAGAGGGCGAAGAACAACTCTTCCTTGGTGCGGTAGTTGGAGTAGAACGCGCCACGGGTGAGGCCGGCGCGCTCGCAGATCTCCTCGATGGACGCGCCGTGGAAGCCGCGGTCGGCGAACGTCTCCCGCGCCGCCTCCAGTAGGCGCGCGGTGGTCTGCGGGCGGCGCTTGGTCGGTCCCTTGGGCAACGCTGACCTCCACGGGTATTCAGGCGCCGACGTGACCCCGCTCACGGTACAACCGCGTATGGGATACGAATCTGTATCCCATACGGCCTGCATCCGGGCGTTCCGGGTGCCCGTGAGGTCCGTGCACCACGCCTGTACGGGCCGTGTGCCAGCCCGTAGGACCCGTGCGTCGGCACCGCTCGCGCCGTTGGGCCGGGAACCTAACGGAGCGTCAGCCACTCCTCGCGGGTCAGCGCGTACTCCACATCGCCCTCCTCGTCGCCCTCGACCCGGTAGGGCCACTCCTCGAAGTAGGTGCGGACGTAGGAGAGTCCGCACTTCTCCATCACTCGACGGGAACCCGCGTTCACGGACATGGTGTTCGCGGTGATCCGGTCGAGGCCCAGCTCCCCGAAACCCTTCTCGATGAGGGCGCGGGCTCCTTCGGTGGCGATCCCCTCGCCCCAGGCCGTCCTGCGCAGGCGGTACCCCAGATCGGCCGAGCCCGCCGGGCTGTCCGTCAGCGGGCGGAGGCAGTGCCAGCCGAGGAACTCCCCGGTCGTGCGCAGATGCGTGGCCCAGAAGCCGCCCGGCAGCATCCGCGCGAAGGACTCGGCGCGGATCTCGTCCCGGGTCATCGGGCGGCCGCCGGTGATGTACCGCATCACCTCCGGGTCGCTGTCGAGTTCCACCACCAGGTCGAGGTCGGCCTCGGTGTCGGCGAACGGCCGGAGGGCCAGGCGGTCGGTCGTCAGGAAGGTGTCCATGGCGGGATGTTCGGCGGGGTCGACGGGTTGCGCCAATCAATTACGGGGGGGAGGGGCGGACGGGCCCACCGGGGCGACTTGACCTTCACGCCGACGTGAAGGTCGAGGGTGGTGGCTGTGCGCACCGCGGCGAGCGCGACCGCACGCCGCTCGGACGTCCCACGCACCGCCACTGCGCTCACACCACCGAACACCTCGGCATCCTGAACAGGACCAGCAACATGGACACGACCAGCAGCACCCATACGACCAGTAGCAGGGCAGCGACCAACAGCACCGTAGTGACCGGCAGCGGGGTGGACGGGCGTCCCGTCGTCGATGCCCCCGCCGTCCGCGCTCCCGACCCTCGTGCCAGTGGGGACAACGCGGGCGGGAACGCCTTCAACCGCCGTGTCATCGCGGAGTTCCGGGCCAACGGGGGCGTCGTCGGCGGCCCGTTCGCGGGTCGGCGCTTGCTGCTCCTGACCACCACGGGGGCCAGGTCGGGCCTGCCGCGCACCACGCCCGCCTGCTATCTGGCCGAAGCCGACGGCCGGCTCGCCGTCTTCCCCTCCAACGGGGGCGCGGCCACCCCGCCCGCCTGGTACCGCAACCTCACGGCGCACCCCGAGGTCACCGTGGAGGTCGGCACCCGTGTCTACCGGGCCCTCGCCACGGAGGCCGAGGGGACGACGCGGGACCGTCTGTGGGACCGGCAGGTCGCGGCCGATCCGCAGTTCGCCGCCTTCCAGGAGCGCGCCGGACGGCCCATCCCGGTGGTCGTCCTCACCCCGCTCGGCGACCTGGCTTGACCTTCACGTCCACGGCAAGGTTTACGCTTCCTCCTGACCGCGGCCACCAGGAGGGAGCACCATGCGCATCGGGGAACTCGCCCGCCTCACCGGCGTCACCACCCGGGCGCTGCGCTACTACGAGGAGCAGGGCCTGCTCCGCCCGGAACGGTCCACCAACGGCTATCGCAGCTACGGGGAGAGCGCCGTGCGGGTCGTGGCCAACATCCGGCTTCTGCTGGCCGCCGGCCTGACGACCGACGATCTGCGGCTGCTCGACGGCTGTCTGCGCGACGAGTTGACCGGCGCGCACGCCTGCGTCGACCCCACCCCCAAGATCGAGGTCTTCGAGCAGCGGCTCGCCCTGCTCCAGGACCGCATCAACGACCTGGTCGGGGTCCGCGACCAACTCCTGGACCGGCTGTCCGACCTCCGCGCCCAGCCGAACGGGCCTGCCCGGACACCGGACCGGCCAGCCCAGCCGCGGAGCCTGTCCGCGCGGCCGGACCTGCCCGCGCGGCCGGCCTGTCAGGGTGCCCCGGACGCCGAGCCTGCCGCCGCGGCCTGAACCGAGGCGTGAGCCGGATCTCATACCTGGGGTCCAGCGCCATACCCAGGGGTGACCGCCCGGCCCCGGAAAGCGCGAGCCACGGGTCGACGCCGAACACCGGCCTCGCCGGGCACCGTTGGGGTATGAGCGCATCCAACCGAACGACCAGGCTTTACCACAGCAGCACCAGCAGCAGCGTCGTCGAGGGCCGGACCCTTCCACTCGACTGTCCGCCGCCGTCGCGGTCACGGTGCACCGCCCGAGGGGCGCGACGAGTCGGCGGCCTAGGGTGGCCGGATCGGGGCCGTCCCCGGCGTCCACAGGTGTTGTCGCCGCCATGGGCTGCCCTCCCGATGAGGCTTATGCTGTGCTGCCTGGAGAGGCCGTCGGGTCCGTACGGGGAAGGATGTCCGTGGGGCCCGCAGGGGCGAGAACCGGTCACTCATACTCGGGCCAACGGGGGCGCGATGCGAGAGCTTTCACGGGATCCGGCACGGGATCCTTCACGGGACGGTTCACGGGACGGGTTGCTCCTCGCGGTACGGCAGGCCGTGGCCGTCGTCCGCGACACCGGCGACCTCACCCCGCTGCGGGCGCTGGAGCGCCAGGGGGTGGTCACCCGGTTGGTGATCAGCATGGACGACGCCCGGTGCCCGGACCTCGCGGCACTGCACGCCGTCGGCATGGCCCGCTGGCTGCAGTACGTCGCCGGCCCCGAGGGCGCTCACCAGGCCGAATGGGAGGCGTCCTTGGAACCGCTGTCCTGCGTCCACGCCAGGGAGCGGGACGCGGTGCCGCCGGAGGCCGCCGCGGTGCTGGACGCGGTGCGGTCCGGGCGCCGTCTGAGTGGCCCCCGGGTCCCCCGGGAGGTGCGCCGACGGGTGCTCGCCGGGCTGCGACAGCGCGAGGAGCTCTCCGAGGACTTCCTCACCGCGATCCGCGGGCTGGATCCACGCGGCGGCCGACCGGAACGGGACGCGGCGGCCCTCCGGCCCTTCCTGGAGCTGGCGCCCCGCCACCATGCCGTCCGTGTAAGGGCGTTGCGCCTGCTGTCGGTCACCCTCCAGATGAGCTACCGCGCCACCGGTGACGCCCGCACCCTGGCCGAAGCGGTCCGCCTCGGCCGGGAGTTGCTGTTGCTCATCCCGGCCGGCGGGGCGTGTTGGGCCGATGCGGTCGCCCAGCATGCCCGCGTGGTCGGCGACCACTACCGGCACACCGGCGACCGTCGCGACATCGACGAGGCGGTCGACTGCGGCCGGGAAGCACTGAGGCACACTCCGCCGGACAGCGAGCGGCTGGCGCCCCGGCTCGACGACTTCGGCATGCACCTGGCGTTGCGCTACGACGTCAGCGGCGCCCCGTCGGACCTCAACGCGGCGATCGACGCCAGCCGCGGCGCGGTACGAGCCGTGCCCGGTGGGACACCGGACGCCGTGTCCCACCGGGCACGGTTGGCCGGCCTGTTGGTGAAGCGCCACCGGGTCAGCGGGGACGGTGCCGCGCTGGACGAGGCGGTGCAACTGGTCCGCGGCGAACCGCAACCGCTGCCGGCACCGGGACGGGACGGGGTGTGCGTCGCGCACGCGGAGGTGCTGCACGCCCAGTACCGGCGCACGGGGCTGGTGGACGTGCTGGACGACGCCATCGAGCTGTACCGGCAGGCGGCGGACGAGCGACGGGCCCGCCGAGGCAACCCCGCCGACCTCGCGCTCGCCCTCCGCCACTTGGGCAACGCGCTCTACGACCTGTGCGCCGACTCCCCCGAAGGGGACCTCCCCGGTCACGGCGCGCCGCGGCCCCCGGAACCGCCCGCGCTGCGCGAGGCGATCGCGGCCCACCGCGAAGCCGTCGAGGTCAGCGCGGCCGACGACCCGCAACGGCCCGGCCACCTCGACAACCTCGCCCGCAGCCTGCGCGAACGGGCCCGCCGGGAAGGGCGCCCGGACGCCCTCGACGAGGCGATCTGCCTGCTGCGCGAGGCCATCGAGACCGCCCACCCCGACCGTGTCTTCCGCTCGGGCATGCTCTCCCATCTCTCCGGGGCCCTGTTGGAACGCCAACGGCACACCGAGGGCGACGAGCCGGAACCCAAGCTCCTCCGGGAGGCGTACGTCTTCGCCGAGGCAACCGCCCGGAACGCCGCCGGCCCGCCCGGCGAGCTGATCCGCCTGCACCGTGCGCTGGCGGAGCTGGCGACCGCCACCGGCCGCCGCCAGGAGGCCGCCGCGGCCTATGCACGCGCCGTCGCCCTGCTGCCGCAAACGGTGCCCCACCCACTGCACGGCAGCGAACCGGAGTCCCAACAGGCCCGGCACGGCCAGGGCCTGGCGGCCGACGCCGCGGCCGCGGTCCTCCGGGCGGGCGGCCCCGACGCCCCCGCGCGAGCCCTGGAACTCCTCGAACAGGGCCGCGGCATCCTGCTGACCCGGGCACTCGGACTCCACGGCGAGGAGGAAGCCCTCCGGGACGCCGCACCGCAGCTGGCCGACCGGCTGGCGAAGCTGCGCACCGCCCTCACCACCGCCCCGGCAGCGGCCCACGCCGAGCCGGGCGACCTCCGCCGTCAACTGGCCGAGCAGTGGGACGCGTTGGTCGCCGAGGCCCGCCGTCTTCCGGGCCTGGCGGACTTCCTCAAGCCGCCGCGGCTGGCCGCGCTGCGCCCGGCGGCCGCCGGTGGCCCGGTGGTGACGGTCAACACCAGCCCGTTGCGCTGCGACGCGCTGATCCTCACCAGCGGAGGAGTGACCGTCGTACCGCTGCCCGCGCTCTCGCACACCGAGGCGGAGGCCCGCGCCGCAGGCTTCGCAGAGGCGCTGCGCGCGGCCGAGGCCCCCGGCACCCCGCCCGTCGACCGCCGCACGGCCCAGGCGCAGCTTCGCGAAACCCTGGAGTGGCTCTGGGGCACCATCGCGGCGCCCGTCCTCACCCACCTCTCCCTCCTCACCGCCCGCGACGGCACCGCCACCACGGCCCCCGCCGACCCGCCCCGCATCTGGCTGTCCGCCACCGGCCCCCTGGCCCTGCTCCCACTGCACGCCGCCGGCCACCACGACGATCCGGGCGGCGCACGCTCCCTGTTGGACCGGGCGGTGCCCTCCTACACCCCGACCGTCGCCGCCCTCGCCGCGGCCGTCCGGACGGCCGCCCGCCGGAGCCGGCGCCCCCGGCGCTGCGTGCCCCTGGTCGTGGCACTGCCCCGCACCCCCGGTTTCGCGCCCCTGGACGGCGCCCTCACCGAGGCCCGCGCCGCCGCCGACCGCTACGGGCCCGACACCGTCCTGTTCACCGGTGCGGATGCTCGCCGTGCCCGAGTGCTGACGGCCCTGCCCACCAGCACCCACGTCCACTTCGCCTGCCACGCGGTCGCCGATCCGACCAGCCCCTACGGCAGCCATCTGATCCTCCAGGACCAGCCGCTGACCGTCGCCGAGATCTCCCGACTCCGTCTCGCCCACGGGGAGTTCTGCTATCTCTCGGCGTGTGCCACCGCTCGGTCCGGCCGTCCCCCCGACGAGGCCGTTCAGCTCGGCGGCGCCTTCCACCTCGCCGGCTTCAGCCAGGTCGTCGCGACCCTCTGGCCCGTCGAGGAGCCCACCGCCGCCGAGGCCGCCCGCCTCTTCCACTCCAGTTCCCGCACCACCCCCGCCCACGCCCTCCACGAGACCGTACGTACCCTCCGCGCCAACGCACCCCTACTGCCGAGCCGTTGGGCGGGCCAAGTCCACATCGGGCCGTAAGTCGTGTCCGCAAGGTCCGGCCTGCCGTTCTTCGCCCGGCGGGCCGGTGGGCGCACTGCTGGGCGGAGCCTCGTCGGGAAGAGGTTCCGCCCGGCTCGGGCGGTTCGGTCAGTTCAGCCGGAGCGGCAGCGCGGCCAGCCGCCAGTTGCCCGGCAGCGGGATCCGCTGGAGGGCGTCCGGCTCCACCGCCAGCGTCAGGTCCGGGTAGTGCGCGAGCAGCTTACCGAAGGCGACTTCGCCCTCCTGGCGAGCCAGGCTGGCCCCCAGGCAGTAGTGCATGCCGTGGCCGAAGCCGACGTGGTTCTCGGCCCGGCCCGCCGGTTGGCGGGTGACGTCGAGCCGGGCCGGGTCGGCGTAGTGGCGGGGGTCGTGGTTCGCCGCGACCAGCAGGGGCAGCACGGCCTCGCCCTTCGCGATCCGTACCCCGGCCAGCTCGACGTCCTCGACGGCGTACCGCAGTCGCGTCATCTGCACCGGACCGCACCACCGCATCAGCTCGTGCACGGCGCGGGGGAGCAGCTCCGGATCGGACTTCAGCAGGTGCAGTTGATCGGGGTGGGTGAGCAGCGCGGCCGTGCCGTTGGTGATGAGGTGGGCGGTGGTCTCGTGACCGGCGATGACGAGGGTCAGGACCATCGTGACCATCTCGATGTCGCTGAGCCTGCTGCCGTCGTCGTCATGCACCCGGATCAGTTCGCTCAGCAGATCGTCGGTGAGCGCCGCGCGCCGTTCCCGGATCAGCTCGTGAATGTAGTCGATCATCGCCGGGAACGCCTCGCGCAGCGATTCCGGCTGCACGGAGATGAGTTGGGAACTCCATGTGCGCCACTGCGATCGGTCCGCCTCCGGAATTCCCACCAGTTCGCAGATGACCGTGATGGGCAGCGGATAGGCGAAGTGCTGGATGAGGTCGACGACGCCGTTCTCCGCGTGGTCGGGGAGCCGACGCAGCAAGGTATCGGCTATTTCCTCCACCCGGGGCCGCAGATCGGTGATCTTGCGGGCGGTGAACGCCCGGGAGACGAGCCGCCGGAGCCGGGTGTGGTCGGGGGCGTCCATGGTGAGGATGGAACCGGCCAAATACTCCCGGTAGTGCTCGGGCAGGCCCATCATCTCCAGCGTACGGCTGGTGGGCGATTCCCCGTTCCCGTTTCCGGCGAACTTCGGGTCGTTGGCGAAACGCTGGTCGCGCAGCGCTTCGCGGGCCTCCTCGAAGCGGGTGATGAACCACACCGGTGTGTCTTCCACGAACCGGCCGCGGACGACCGGCCCCTGTTCGCGCAGTTCGCCGTATCCGGTGAACGGGTCGGCGAGCAGGGCCGGTTCCATCACGTTCGGCTCGCCGGGGTGTTTGCCGATGTTCTGGTTGAAGGGGGATTCCGCCAATTCCGTCATTTCCGTCTCCTATGAAATGAGCCTTGGGGTGCAGGGGGCGCGACGGGAACCGGCCGGGCACCGGCCTTGTGCCGCACGGGTGTTCAGTCGCGCAATTGCCGACGCATCTCCTGGACGCTGCGCTCCACCACCTGCTCGTACAGCGGGATGATCTCGCGCGCGGCGGCGGCCATCGCCTCGTCCGCGGTCGCGCACCGGGGGGCGTCCGCATCGGCCGCGGCCGCGGCCCCGGCATCCGGTGTGCGGAATGCCTCCGGTGGAATTTCCAACGTGCTGCGGATGGTCGTGGCGAGGAGCTCGCCGCGCACCTCCGGAGCGTCCGGCGCGCGGTCGTACAGCATCGCCTCGGCCATGAAGAACCCGCCGGTCGTGGCGAGCAGCATGTATTGCTGGTGCCGCAGGTCGAGGTCGGTGCGCAGCAGTCCGTGCGCCCGCAGCACTTCGAGGTAGCGCACCAGGACCTCGTCGTTGAACGCGATGATCTCGGCGAATTCCTTCTTGGCGGCGTCGTTGAGCCGACCGAGGATGTCGACGTCGTCGGTGTACAGGGCGCGCAGCACCGGCTCCTCCAGGAAATCCTGGTAGTAGCCGCGCATCATCCGGCTCGGCAGGACTGCCCGGGCATCGGCCCGCATCCGTCCCAACTGCTGCTGCAGGCTGCGCATTTTGGCTTGCAGGACGACGGCCAGCAGAAGGGAGTCCTTGGTCTTCCAGTGCAGGTAGACGGTCCCCTTGCCGACCTTGGCGCGGCGGGCGATCTCGTCGATCGTCACGCGCCGGTAGCCCCACGCGAGCAGGAGCTCTTCGGCGGCCTGCAGGATCCGTTCGCCGCGTTCGGCCCGTTCCACGTGCCTTCCCCTTCCCCGTTCGTGACCAGATTTCGAATCTGGTCATACAGTCAAAGCTAGGTCGGGCACGGCATGCCGATAAGGCGGTTTCCGGTCACTCGCCTTTGGTGGAGCGGTAGTTGACCGTCCGCATGTGAGGGTCCCGAACGGCCCGGAACCGTGGCATCGTTCGCCGCAGACCGCGCCGACCGCTCCGAGGCGGCGACGGCACCGAACCGAGGAGAACGCCATGCTCAAGACCTTCGCCGAGCTGTCCACACCCCTGGTGGCCGACGCCTGCGTCCGGCTCGGCGTACCGCTGCGCGCCGCCCCGCCCGGCATCGGCACGGTGGTTCCCGGCCAGCGGGTCGCCGGACGCGCACTTCCCGCCCGTCATTACGGGAGCGTCGACGTCTTCCTGGAGGCGTTCACCGACGTCCGGCCCGGCGACGTGCTGGTCATCGACAACGCCGGCCGCCAGGACGAGGCGTGCGTCGGCGACCTGCTGACCCTTGAGGCGCAGGCCGCGGGAGTGGCCGGCGTGGTCATCTGGGGACTGCACCGGGACACCCCGGAGCTGGCCGAGATCGGCCTCCCGGTGTTCAGCTACGGCCGCTGTGCGCCGGGCCCGGTCCGGCTCGCCGAGCGGGAGCCCGACGCCCTGACAAGCGCTCGCTTCGGGCCCCATCTGGTCACCGCCGACGACCTCGTCCTCGGTGACGACGACGGGGTGCTGTTCGTCCCCGCGGCCCGGGCCGCGGACGTACTGGACACCGCACGCGCCATCCGGGAGACGGAGCGCGAGCAGGCCCGCAGGATCCGCGCCGGCGAGACCCTGCGCCGGCAGACCGACTTCGACGACTACCTCGCGCGCCGTGCCGCCGATCCGGAGTACACGTTCCGCCGGCACCTCCGCCGTGTCGGTGGAGCCGTGGAGGAATAGCGCCAGGTCAGGGGAGTGGGAGGAGGCGTCGGTCGACCTGCGGCATGAGGCCGGCACCCTCGTACGAGCAGGGGTTGACGTCGAGTTACCACCCGCGGGCCGATGTCGCCGGGCGGCGGATCGCGGACAGTGAGAGGTGTCCGGCACGGCGGGCGGCCGCGCCGGACACAACCGGTCAACTGTCCGTACAGGGAGGCATCATGAGCAGGACCGCAGCGACCGCGACCTCATGGTCCGCCAAGGAGCGTCATGAGGCCCTTCGCCCAAGAGAGGTGACATGCCGCCGATGGCCTAATCGTCGGGTTGGCTGTCCACGGGCGTCAGGCTGTGGGCCTTGAGCACGGTCTGACAGGAGTCCGTGGCGGGAGCCCGTGTGAACAGGTCGCGTAAGTGGGTCGTTGAGCGGTGGCGCTGAAGACGAGGGTGACGGCGTTGGCGGGTCCGGTCCCTGCGGCGCGGCGGGAGCGGTCACCATGAGGTCGTCGGGCCACGGCCATGCGGCCCAGCGGCTCTCCGGGCTGGTGGACAACAACGGCTTCGAGGCGCCGCGGGTCCCCGCCTGGATGCGCTGGCTGCCCGCGCTCTATGTCCTGGCCGTGCTGCTGGTGGAGTTCGTGACGCCCACTCAGTGGGCGGTGAGCTCCCTGCTGATCGCCGTGCCGGTGCTCGCCGCCTTCACCCACGGCCCGGTCGGCGTCGCCGGTGTCACGGTCTTCGCCGTCGGCCTGGAGGGCGTGCTCGCGGGAACCCCGTGCTGCACGGGCCACAATCCACATCAGTTATGGGGGAACCACTATGTCGCGACGTATATCTCCACCATCGTCGTAGGGATCATGGGCGTGGCGCTGGCCTGGTACCGGCAGCGTCAGCAGCGGCACCTGGTGCGCGTCAACTCGGTGGCCGAGGCCCTGATGCGGACCCTGCTGCGGCCGGTGCCGCACCGGGTGGGCAAGGTGCTGGCGGCGGGGCTCTACCGCTCGGGCGAGGTCGGCACCATGGTCGGCGGGGATCTCTACGACATCCGTGCCACGCAGGCCGGCGAGCGGGCCATCATCGGTGACGTCCGGGGGAAGGGGCTGCAGGCGGTCCGTACCGTCGCGGACATCCTCGGCAGCTTCCGCGAGGCGGTCTACGACCCCGGCGACCTGCTGGCGGTCGCCTCCCGGATGGAGCGGCGGCTGGCCCGCGAGGCGGCGGAGATCCCCGACGACGAGTTGTTCGTGACCGCGGCCCTGATCGAGTACGACGCCCGGGCCCACCGCGTGACGATCATCAATCACGGCCACATCGAACCGGTGCTGATCTCCGGAGGGGAGGTGATCCCGCTCACCGGTCCGCCCGCTCTTCCGCTGGGGCTGGGCGGGCTGGCCGCCGACCCGCCCGTCTCCTACACACACCGTTTCGCCCACGGTGACGTGCTGCTGCTCTGCACGGACGGTCTGATCGAGGCCCGCGATCAGACCGGCGCGTTCTATCCGCTGTTGGAACGGCTCGGGCAGCGGTTCGGGGGCCGGTCCGCTCCCGGCCCGGCCGATGTCATCGATTTCCTCAACGTCGACCTGCCCCGCCACACCCGCATCCTCCACGACGACGTGGCGATCCTCGCGATCGCACCGTGCGGGCAGGAACCCGCCTAGGACGTGTCCGGACACCGGTGGGTGGGCCGGGGAACGGCCGGTGGGGAAACGACCGGGTGGGCCGTGTGCACTCGGGTCGCCACCGGCCGCCGGGCGGGGGACCCTGGAAGACGTAACGGGGGCCGTTAAGGAAGCTGTGAGGTGTCCGATGAGCACTCTCGAAGAACACATCGACATCGGCGCTCCCCTCGAAACCGCCTGGGATTGCCTTCATCGTGCGGAGATCTATCCCCGGTTCCTGAAGGGCGTCCGGGATGCCCGGTCAGAGGGTGAGCGGCGGGCGCACCTGGACGTCGACGCGGGTGGCCGGGCGCAGGAGTTCGAGGTCGAGATCGTCGACCGGGAGATGGAGAACGTGATGACGTGGCAGACCACGAGCGGCCCCGATCTGGCGGGGACGTTCTCGCTGCTGCCCATCGACCGGGAGCACACCCGGCTCCAGGCCCGGTTCGAGTACGACCCGGGCACGATCAAGGAGACCTTCGGCGGGCCGCAGGGGTTCGCACAGGCGGTCGCGATCGAGCGGGGCGTGCGCAGCGACCTCCAGCAGTTCAAGGAACTGGTGGAAGCGCAGGGCAAGGCCAAGTGAGCGGCCGGTGACAGGGCCGAGCAGGCACGGGTCGAAGGGATGAGGGGAGGCGGCCGCTAGCGGGAGGTCACAGACGGAAGAGGAGAGAAGCGCAGGACGGGCGGGGAGGCGCCGCAGGCGCGGTGGGAACGCGAGGCGAAGGGGGAGCAGCGGGTGGTCAGTTGGCCGCACACATGCGGTGGGTCCACGGCCCGTAGGTGACGGGTGGGGCGGTGACGGGTGCGGGGGTCAGGCGAGGAAGCGTTCCGGCATGGGGCGTTCCACCCCGTCCAACTCCAGTGTGCAGCGGGGTGCGGTGGGGACGAGCCGCGGCTCCCGGACGCGTATGCGGAAGATCCGGACGGGGTCGTCGGGGAGTTCCCCGGTGAGGAGGTTCAGGCCGGTGCCGTGCTGCTGCTGGTATGCGACGACCTTGCCGTTGACCAGGAGTTCTATCTCGCCGTCCCGCCCGGGGCCGACGTTCACGGTGATCGAGTGGCCACCCTGGTCGAGGTGGAAGTGATGGCTGCGTCCCATGGCCCTCGCCTCCGTCCACAGGGCGGTACGCGTTCGGTGAAGGCGTTCGCACCTACCGGCGTTCGCACTTCCCGACTTCCAGGTTAGTTCGACGGCAGGGCCGGGACCGGCGGGGACGTCGTCCGGCAGGGAATCCGATGGGGAGGAGTGCCGAGTGACAATGGGGGTGAGTCCGGTGTCGGGCGGTCCGCGGAGCGCGGGGCGTGCGGCCCCGCCAGGAAGGAGCACCGCCCGGGCCGGCGGGAGACGCTGATGAACGGCTCGGTCAGGATCGGACACGTCGTCGGGGTGCCGCTGCGCATGCACTGGAGCGTGCCGCTGCTGGTGGTGCTGTTCGCGTACGGCCTGGGGCGGCAGACGCTGCCGGCGATCACTCCGGGGCGGTCCGCCGTCGTCTACGCCCTGGCCGGGGTGGTCGGAGCGGCGTTGCTCACCGGGAGCCTGCTGCTCCACGAGACGGCGCACGCCGCGATCGCGCGGCGGAAACAGATATCCGTCGAGGACGTCACCTTGTGGGCGCTGGGCGGGATCACGCGGATGGGCCGGCCGCAGACCGCGGCCGCGGCCTTCGCGGTGGCCGTCAGCGGTCCCCTCACCAGTCTGCTCATCGGCGGTGTCGCGCTGGGGGCCGGCTTCGGGCTGAGCCAGCTGTCGCTGTGGGAGGTGCCCGCGGTCGTCCTGGTGTGGCTGGGCTGGGCCAATGTGATCCTGGGCGTGTTCAATCTGCTGCCGGCGGTACCCCTGGACGGAGGCCGGGTGGTGCAGGCGCTCCTGTGGTGGCGCACCGGGGACCGGGACCGCGCGGATCTGGTGGCGTCCCGGGGCGGGCAGGTGATGGGCGCGCTGCTGGTGGCGGTCGGCTGGGTCTCCGTTCTGCGCGGGATGCCGAGCGGGCTGTGGCTGGCGTTCATCGGGCTGTTCGTGATGGTCGTCGCCGGGTCGGAGCGGCGACGGGCGACCCTGCAGTCCGCGCTGCACGGGATACGGGTGGTCGATGCCATGTCCAGCCCCGTGGAGACCGGGGCGGACTGGTTGACCGTCCAGCGCTTCATCGAGGAGGTGGCGGTGCACACCGGGCACTCCGCCGTCCCGCTGCTGGATTTCGAGGGCCGGCCGAGCGGGATGGCGCAGCTGCGCAGGCTCGCCGCGATACCGGTCGCCCAGCGCGCGGAACTCCGGGTGCGGGACGTGGCGACGCCGCTGTCCCACTGCGCGGTGGCCGCGCCGGACGAGCTGCTGACCGAGGCACTGGAGAAGCTGTCGCTGCGGGCCGGGCTGCCGATCCTGGTCGTGGACGCGGGGCATCTGGTGGGGATCGTCACCGCCAAGGACGTCTCACGGCTGATGCAGCGGCACACGCTCAGCGGCCGGGCGGGGGCCGGATGAGCCCGCGGGCCAGGGGCCGGGCCGTGTCCGCGCGGTGCGGCTCCGCACAGTGCGGTCTGCCGTCCGGCGCCCGGCAGGCCGAGAGCACGCGCCGGAGAACGCCCGGCCCGCCCGCCGGGCACAGGACAGGACCGTGCGGACCCGACCCAGGAGCGAGGCGGGAGGTGTCGCGGCGGATCCGGCGGGGGAACGACCGCGAGGAGCGACGGCCATGGAGACGGCGGTGCGGTACATCACGGTGGCGGCGCTCAGCCACACCGGCCTGATCCGGGACCACAACGAGGACAGTCTGGTCGCCGGGCCGTGGACGCTGTGCGGCACGGTGACCGAGAACCCTCAGCTGCTGGTGTTCCCGATGGGCAGCCCCCTGGTGGTGGCGGTCGCCGACGGCATCGGCGGGCAGCCGGGCGGCGAGGTGGCCAGCGCGCTGACCGTGGCGCACCTGGCGGCCCTCGGCCCCTCGCTGGACAGCGAGGAGGCGGTGCGGGAGGCCCTGACGCGCTGCAACCGCGCGGTGTACGCCGCGGCCGAGCGTGATCGGGCGCTGACCGCGATGGGCACCACGGTGGCCGGCACCGTCGTCCTGCCCGATGCGCTGCTGGTCTTCAACGTCGGCGACAGCCGGGTCCTGGAGGCCGACGGAGACGGGCTGCGGCAGGTCAGCGTGGACGACAGTCCGCCGTTGCGGCCGGGGCAGCGCACCACGTCGCTGGTGACCCAGGCGATCGGCGGCGCGGCGCGGTTCAACGCGATCACCCCGCACGTGCGGACCGTGCCGCTCGCCGAGGACCGTCGGTATGTGGTGTGCACGGACGGACTGACCGACCCGGTCCTGGAGGAGGAGATCGCCGCGGTGCTGCGGGCGCACGACGGCGGTCGGGCCGTCTTCGAGCTGTGGAAGGCGGCCATCGAGGCGGGCGCACCGGACAACATCACGCTGGCGTTGATCGGCGTCGAGGGCGAGCCGGCTCCTGACTGAGGTAGCGGGGTGAGCTGCTCCCCGACCGAGCGGGGGGAGCCACCGCCCCGACAGGTGCCGTGCCGTGCCGGGGCGGGGCGGCCTTGCCCCCGGCGGGGGCGAGGCGGTCGTCAAGGGCCGGGTGCGCGGACCACCGCCGGATGTCCGGCGATGCTCTCCGCCGGGCCGGTCGAGAGCACCCGCCCGGACTCCAGGGTGTGCACGGTGTCGGTGTACGCCGCGACGAGCGGGGCGTCGTGGCTGACGACGACGAGCGTCAGGCCGCGGTCCGCCCTGATCGTGGTCAGCAGGTCCATCACCGCCACGGCGGTGTCCGGGGCGAGCGCCGAGGTGATCTCGTCGCAGAGCAGCACATCCGGTCCCCCCGCACCCCCCCGTGGAACTGCCGGGCGCGGCGGTGAAGTCGACGTCGGCGAGGGCGGGGTGCGCGGTGCCCCACCGCCGGTGGGGGACGCGGAGGCGGCGCCCGCCGAGGCCGGTGGCGGCGGGCAGCCGCACCGGGGCGGTGGCAGCGCGTGGCCGGTCGCGGGCCGGATGCGCCGCGGCGCGCTCCCGTGTCCTCTCCACGGCGGGGGCCGCTGCCGGGGGCGGGCCCGTCAGATCGCCACGTCGTCGGCGTACCGCTCGACGAGTGCGGGGTCGTGGCAGGCGAGGACGATCGCCAGGTGCCGGTTGCCCGCCAGGTCGCGCAGCAACGCGCCGATCTCGTCGCGGAGGGCGGGGTCGAGGCCCGCGGTCGGTTCGTCCAGGAGCAGCACCTCGGGCTCGCGGGCGAGCGCCCGGGCGAGGGCGACCCGGCGCCGCTGGCCGCCCGACAGGGCACCGGGGCGGCGGTCGGGCAGCCCGACGTTCCCGCAGTTTGGGCAGGATCTCCCGCAGCGTCAGGTGGAACAGCCGCTCGCCGTCCGCCGCGGCCGCCTCGAAGAAGCCGGAGGCGGAAGCGGCCAGCGGCGCGGCGGCGCCGGCGACGAACCGCACCGCGTACGGCGTGCCCAGGGTGATCGCCGCGACCGTCACCGCGGGCCGTCCCCCCGGCCAGCCAGCGACAGCAGCATGATGCCCAGCACCGGCGGCAGCAGGATCGCGACGTCGGCGACCGCCTCGATCACCCGCCCCAGCGCGGGACCGAGCGCGGCCAGGCACCCCAGCAGGGTGGTCAACGCGGTGACGACCACCGCCACGGCCAGTGAGTGCGCGGCCGATCAGCGCTGCCGCCGTGCAGCAGCCGGCTCAGGACGTCCCGGCCCAACTGGTCGCCACCGTGCGCACCCTCGTCGGCCTCGGCGTGCCGATCGCCGCCATCTGCGGCTCCGAGGCCGGCTTCTTCTCCGCCACCGGGCTGACGGCCGGCAGCTTCGGCAGCGCCGCGCTCGCCGCCCACACCGCCGTCGACCAACTCGTCTACATCGTCTTCCAGGTCGCCGTCGGCCTCTCTCCCACGCCGCGACCGGGAGGCCCTCGCGATCGCCGGCCAACTCCTGTGCGTCGTCGCCGTGCTGCAGTTCTTCGACTGCGCCCAGAACATCGGCGTCGGCCTGCTGCGCGGCCTGGACGACACCAGGAGCGGCTTCCGGATCACCCTCGTCGGCTACTGGCTGGTCGGCCTGCCCGCCGCCTGGGCGCTCGGCTACGCGGCCGGGCCGCACACCCTGGGCATCTGGCTCGGGCTGCTCGCCGGACTCGCCCCCACGGCGCTGCTGCTGCGCCGGTACGGCACCGCCCTGCGGGCGCGGGGCACTTGCGGCCCCCGCGGAGGCCGCCCGAGCCGAGGAGGGCGCCCGTGTCGCACGGCCGCCCGCTACTGCCGGTCGCGGGGGAGCGACGGCAACCCCAGCCGGTTCCCGGTGTCGTCGTCGAATTCCGCGCAGAACCCGCCGATCGCGTCCTCAAGATGGGAGAAAGACCGCGCCGCGAACAAAACAGACTGATAGCCGGAAATACGGTACTGGGTGCTCGCCGCGGCGCAGAGATCCAGTTCGCGCACTTCCCGGACCTCGTGCGCGGCGATCTCCCCGTACGAGGACAGCAGCGCCGCGCCGAAGGCTTTCGGCCCGCCGGATTCGGTGATCAGCCCGTATTCGAGGGTGTACCAATACACGCGGCTCAGAATGTCCAGCGCCTCCGCGGTCCGGACCCGGTTCGCGGCCCGGCCGATGACCCGGTACAGCTCGGCGATCCCCGGCGACGACAGGTGGATCCCGTGCCCGAACACGTCGTGCAGGACGTCCGGTTCGGGGGTGTACAGCGGCACGGCCGGATGGCGTACGAACTGCACCGCATGGAAGTAGCCGTGCTCCATCGCCCCCAGGAACCGCTCGTTGGGTACCACGCCGCCGGCCAGGGTGAGCGAGAAACCGGTGCGGGTCCGCAGGCCGGGCGTGATCTCCGCGTGCTGCGGGATCCGCTCGGCAGGTATGTCCGCGGCCTCGCCGGCCGCCAGCACCTCCCGGCAGGCGTGCGTCCGGTGCGCCGGGGCCAGCGCGTCGTGCACCGTCCGCCAGGTCCGGTGCTCGTCCTCGGTGTACGCGACGCCCGCGTACGGTGCTCCCACCCGGTGGTTCTCGGCGCGGGCCGCCAGGGCGTCGCGCCGTCGCCGGTAGTCCTGGTCGTGGCGCCCGGGGTGCTCGTTCGCGCGACCCAGCCGCCCCTCGACGGAGACGGGGGTCTGCTTCCGTACGGTGCTCATGGCCCTGAACCTGCCCCGCTGCGGGGCGAAGATCACCTGGCGTGGCGGTCGACGTACCCAGTGCGGCGGACCGCTCCGGAGGCCCCGCCGGCCGCTACCGCGCCGCCTTCGGTCTCTCAACACAGGAGCCACCCCGATGTCGTTATTGGTTCGTTTCTTGACGATCCGGGCTCCAGTGACGTTCACTCAGCCATTCATGGGCCGAGTCAGGGCGGCCCCTGTGGAGGTACTTTTCATGAGGCCGATGAAGGCTATGGACGCGGTGAATGTGATGAATGCAACAATACGTCGCCGTGTCGTCGTCAGTGCGTTGACCCTTTCCCTCGCCGCCCCCCTGGCGGCCTGCGGAAGTGATCATCAGGAAGCACCCGAAGGGAAGGACCACATCGGCCTCCTCCTTCCGGAGAACAAATCCACGCGCTACGAGAATTTTGATCGCCGCATCATTTCCCGGCGAATCGCGTCGCTCTGCCTCGAATGCAAAGTGGACTACGGAAACGCCGAGTCCAGCGCGGAGACCCAGCGCACCCAGTTCGAGTCCCTGGTGAAGAAGGGCGTCAAGGTCATCGTCCTCGACCCGGTCGACGCCCGGGCCGCCAAGGACTGGGTGGACTCCGCCGCACGTCAGGGCGTCCAGGTCGTCGCCTACGACCGGCTCGCCGAGGGCGACGTCAAGGCGTATGTCTCCTACGACAACGACAAGATCGGCCGCCTCCAGGGCGAGGGAATTCTCACCGCGCTCGGCTCCCGGGCGGCCACCTCCGACGTCGTCATGTTCAACGGCTCCCCGGACGACCCGAATGCCCCGTCCTTCAAGAAGGGCGCGCACGCGGTCCTCGACGGCAAGGTCCGCAAGGTCGTCTACGAGAAAGACGTTCCCGAATGGTCCGAGGCGACCGCCAAGAAGGACATGACGGACGTCATCAACTCGCGCGGCCCGCATGGCTTCGACGCGGTCTACTCGGCAAATGACGGCATGGCCGGCGGTATCGCCGCGGCGCTGAAGGCCGGCGGCGTGAAAAACGTCCCGGTCGGTGGCCAGGACGCCGAACTCCCCGCATTGCAAAGGCTGTTGGACGGAACCCAGGCGTTCACTGTTTACAAGGAGGTGCGCCCGGAGGCGGAGACAGCCGCGGAGATCGCCTTCCGCCTGCTGCGCGGGCAGAGCATCGCCTCCCTCACCTCGACCACCGCCGCCAGCACGAGCAAGTCCGGCATCCCCGCCAAGCTCTTCAACGCCACGCTGGTCACCAAGGCGAACCTCAAGGACACCGTCGTCCAGGACGGCGCGGTCCGCCCCGACCTGCTCTGCGTCCCGGCCGTCGCGGCGGAGTGCTCCTCCCTCGGCATCCAGTGAGACACCCCGGGGCCGGCGCGCGCGGACGCGGCCGGCCCCGGGCACACCATGCTTCCCCCGCGTCGTCCGGCCGCCCGCGCCACGCAGGTGCGGCCCGCGCGCCGAACTCCCGCCGGCCGCCCGTCCGCCGCCCCTCAGTCCGGCTGCGCCGCCGCCCCGCCCACGGCCTCGACCAGCGGCAGCATCCGATGCGGCACACGCTCGCGCAGCACCACCTCCGTGCGGGTGCGGACCACCCCCGGCAGGCTGATCAGCCGCTGGATCACGTCCTCCAGATGTGCCGCGTCCCGGGCCACCACGCGCGTCAGCAGATCCCCGCCGCCGGTGGTCGAGAACGCCTCGATGATCTGCGGCACCTCGCCCAGCGCGGCGGCGACCTCCTCCAGGTGCCCCTGTGTCACCTCGATGTGCACGAAGGCCAGCATCGGATGGTCCAGCGCGGCGGGCGAGAGTCGCGGCCCGTAGGCGGTGATCACCCCGTCCCGCTCCAGGCGGTCCAGTCGCGCCTGCACCGTCCCGCGGGCGACCCCCAGCACCCGGGCGTACTCCCGCACGCTCGTCCGCGGCTGCTCCAGCAGCAACCTGAGGATCTTCGCGTCCAGCGCGTCCACGGCCATCGGCCCACGGCCTCCTCACGGTCGGCGGATCGGTCGGCAGGGTGCCGAGAGGGGGCGGAGCGTTTCCGGGGATAGATCCATTATCCAGGCGCGGAGCCCCTCCCGTCACCGTATCCGAGGATGATCTTTTGCGCCGATTCGCCCCCTAGCGTGGAGGCCCCCGACCCGACGCAGGGTCACCCTCGACGTCTGGAACACGATGACGCACGACGCACCCCGCCACCGCACCGACGACCTCGCCGCGGTGGCGGCCGAACTGGTCGCCATGGCCGCCGAGGACAACCGGGCCGCACCCCGCGCCAACAGCGGCGACTTCGCCGACCAGTTGGCCTGGCGCCGGCTGACCGCGCGGCACGCCGACCGGCTCACCGAGATCATCGACGCCCATGGCTGGCCCACCGCGGACCGCTTCGGGGCGGACGCCGCCCGCGGCGCCTGGCTGATCGCCCAGCACGCCGACCGCCAACTGGACGTGCAGCGGCGCGCCCTGCACCTGATGGAACGCGCCGTCGCCGACGGCCTGGCCAGCCCCCGCGACCTGGCGTTCCTCACGGACCGCACGCTGGTCAACGACGGGCGGGAGCAGATCTACGGCACCCAGATCGCCGGGGTCCGGGACGGCGCGCCCGTGCCGTGGCCGTGCCGGGATCCGGAGCGGATGGACCAGCGGCGGGTCGAGGTGGGCATCCCGCCGTTCGACGAGTACGTCGCCCAGTTCGCCTGAGCGCCCCCGGCCGGACGTCCGGCGGCTCTCCCCCCCAGGCCCCAGGCCCCAGGCCCCCCAGGCCCCTCAGGTCACGGTGAGCGTGGCCCTGCCCTCGGCGGTCGAACTGCCGCCCACATAGAGGTCGATGGCGCCGGGCTCCAGCCGGAACTCGCCGCGCGGGTCGTTGGTCCAGAAGCCGAGGTCCTCGGCCGCCAGCCGGAACCGCACGGTCCGGCTCGCCCCCGGCGCCAGTGTCACCCGCTGGAACCCCCGCAGCCGGCGGACCGGTTGGGCGATGCTGGCGGCCCGGTCGTGGACGTAGAGCTGCACGACCTCGTCGCCGGTCCGGGAACCGGTGTTGGTGACGGTCGCCGTGACCTCGACGGAGTCGCCCGCGCGCAGGCCGCTCGCCGCGATCCGGCCGGTGCTCAGACGGGGCGCGTCGGTACGGAACGTCGTGTAGCTCAGCCCGTGGCCGAACGGGAACTGCGGTCCGTCCGGGAGGTCGAGGTACTTCGAGGTGTACTTGTCGTCTGGGTCGTAGGGCCGGCCGGTGTTCTCGTGGTTGTAGTGGATCGGGAGCTGACCGACCGAGCGCGGGAACGAGACCGGCAGCTTGCCGCCGGGAGCGACCGTGCCGAACAGCACGTCGGCGACGGCGTGGCCGGCCTCGATGCCCGGGTGCCAGGCCACCAGCACCGCCGGGGCCCGCTCCAGCCAGCTCCCGACGGTCAGCGGACGCCCGTTGACCAGCACCACCGCGAACGGTCTGCCGGTGTCGGCGATCGCCGCGACCAGCCGCTCCTGCGCGCCCGGCAGCCCGAGGTCGCTGCGCGCGGCGGCCTCCCCGCTGAGCGCCGGGGGTTCGCCGACGACCACGACGGTCACGTCACAGGCCCGGGCGGCGGCGACGGCGGCCGGGATGCCGCTGGTGTCGTCCCCCTGCGGGTCCACGCCGCGCGCATGGCGCACCGTGCTGCCGGGCGCCGCCTTCCGCACGGCGTCCAGCACCGTGCCGGCCGGGAACTTCCGGGCCGCGGGCGGCATCACCCACGTCCCCAACAGGTCGGTGGAGTCGCCGAACGGTCCCACCACCGCGATCGAACCGACCGAGCCGCGGAGCGGCAGCACCCCCTTGTCGTTCTTCAGCAGCACCATCGACCGGCTCGCGGCGGCCCGGGCCGCCGCCCGGGCCTGCGCGGACGGCTCGCCGATCGCCGCGCCCTCGTCGACGTAGGGGTGCGCGAACAGCCCGAGCGCGAACTTCAGCCGCAGCACCCGGGCGACCGCCTCGTCCAGCCGCCGCCGACTGATCCGGCCCTCCCGGAGCAGTCGCCTGCCGTGGGTGACCAGGTTGGTGCTGGTCATCTCCATGTCGACCCCGGCGGTCAGCGCGAGCCGCGCGGCGTCCGCGCCGTCCTCCGCGACACCGTGCGGGATCAGTTCCTGTACGCCGTTCCAGTCGCTCACCACCATCCCGTCGAAGCCCCACGCCCGCCGGAGGATGTCGGTGAGGGTGTGCGGATCGGCGTGCGCCGGGACGCCGCCGATGAGGTTGAACGAGGCCATCACGGTGGCCACCCCGGCGTCCGTCGCGGCCCTGAACGGCGGGAGGTAGAGGTTCCGCAGCCGGGACTCGGAGACGTCCACGGTGTTGTAGTCCCGCCCGCCCTCGGCGCCCCCGTACGCCACGAAGTGCTTGGCGCAGGCGGCGATCCGGTCCGCGGCCGAGAGCCGGTCCCCCTGGTAGCCGCGCACCTTGGCGGCGGCGAACGCGGCGGTCAGGTACGGGTCCTCGCCGTTGCCCTCGGCGATCCGGCCCCAGCGCGGCTCGTGCGTCACGTCCATCATCGGCGCGAAGGTCCAGTGCACCCCGTTGGACCGGGCCTCCCGCGCCGACACCTCCGCGTCCCGCACCGCGACCTGCGGATCGAAGCTCGCCGCCTGCGCCAGCGGGATCGGGAACGTCGTCCAGAAGCCGTGGATGACGTCGAGCCCGAACAGCAGCGGGATGCCCAGCCGCGACTCCTCGACGGCGAGCTTCTGGAGCGCGTTGCAGGTCCGGGCCCCGTAGATGCTGAGCACCGAGCCCAACCGCCCGGCGCGCGCGGCGTCCTCGACCGCCTTGGTCCCCGGCCCGCCCGGCCCGGTGTCGTACGCCCACGGGAGCTGCTGCAACTGCCCCAGCTTCTCTTCGAGAGTCATACGCGCCAGCAGTTCGCCGACCTTCCCCTCGTCCGGCCCGGGCCGGTGGCCGGAAGCCGTGGCGGCCTGGGTCGCCCCCGCCGCGGCTTCCCGGGGGAGCGCCTGCGCCTGGGACGATCCGGTGCTCGCCAGACCGGCGGCCGCCGCGGTACCGCCCGCGGCGGCCAGCAGTGAACGACGTCGCAGCCCACCCATGCCTTCACCTTTTTCATCGAGAGAGGGGTAAAGGTTTTCCCAAGGCGCCAGGAGCTGAAGCGACGGTAAGTGGACGCCCTGTAACCGTCAAGGACTCGCGCAGGACCCGGACACACCGATCCGCCGCGCGGGGCCGGGCGCACGGCGTCGCCGCACGCCCTGCCGCCCGGCTGGACCGTTGGCCCGCTAATGGCGCACCAAAACGCCGCGATGCTGTGCCAATGGCCCAGCATTTTCGGCATCTGTTGAGCCACCTGGTGGCTTGATGGTGTGATGGTCCTGTCGATGGCGCTGCGGATCCCCGCGGCGCCTTTCTCATGTCGCGGTGCACCTGTGTGCGGAAGGGGCGGGGCAACTTGCTGAAGAAGGCGTTCGTGGCGCCGGATCCGGGGCGTGTGCGACTGCGGTTCGCGGCCCGGGCCGTGGTCGGCGTCGGCCTCGCCGTGGCGTTGTGCGGGCTGGCCGGGCACACGCTGGTCGCCGCTATCACCGGCGGCCTGGCCGCGCTGCTCGCCTTGTTCACGGTGACCGACCCGACGGTGCGCGGCCAGGCCGTGACGACGGCGCTGCTACCCGTCGTCGGCCTCCCGGTGCTCGCGCTCGCGGCGCTGCTGCACGACCTGCCGCTCGCGCGCGACCTGGCGTTCCTGGCCGTCGTGGGGGCGGGGGTGTACGCGCGGCGGTGGGGGCCGCGCGGGCACTCGCTGGGCGTGTTCGCCTTCATGATCTTCTTCGCGGCGCAGTTCCTGCACACCGTCCCCGGCCGGCTCCCCGAGTCGTACGCGGCCGTGCTGCTCGGACTCGCCGCGTCGTCGGCGGTGCGTTTCGGGGTGTGGTGCTACGAACGGCGGCTGCCGGCGCCCACCACGGTGGCCGCGCCGGCCGGCGGGACCGGGCTCGCGCGGATCACCACGCGGCAGGCCGTGCAGGCGACCGTGGGGGCCGCCTTCGCCCTCGGCGTCGGACAGATGCTGTCCGAACAGCGCTGGTACTGGGCCGTCGGCGCCACCTGGTGGGTGTTCGTGAACACCACCTCGCGGGGCGAGACGCTCGTCCGCGGGTTCCGGCGGTTCCTGGGCACGGTGCTCGGGGTCGGGCTCGGCTTCGCCCTCGCCGTTCCGCTGCACGACGAGCCGGTCGCGGCCGCCGTGATCGTCGCCCTCGGTGTCTTCGGGATCTTCTACACGGCGGCCGTCTCCTACACCTGGATGATGCTCGCGGTGACCGTGATGGCGAGCACGCTCTACGGGCTGCTCGGCGTGCTCGATCCGGCGCTGCTCGCCCTGCGGGTGGGCGAGACGGCCGTCGGGGCCCTGGGCGCGCTGCTCGCGGTGCTTCTGGTGCTGCCGGTGACCACGCACTCCGTCACCGACGAGCAGGTCGAGCGGGCCGTGCGGTGCGTGCACGCGTGCACCGCACAGGCCGCCGCCCGGCTCGCCGGGGACGCCGCGGCCGATCCGGCGCCGCGGGTGGCCGAGTTGGAGGCGATCCTTGGCCGCGTGCGGCTGTCGCTCGTCCCGCTGGTACATCCGCTCAGCCCCCTGCGGGCGCGCAAGCAACGGGCCCGGCAGATCGTCGCGCTGCTCGACGACTGCGCGCGCGAGGTACGCGGACTGGCGTCCATCGCCGCCGACCCGGAAGCCTCGCACGACGACCGGCTCGTCGCGGCGTGCTGGCGGGTCGAGGCCGCCGTCGAGGCCCTGACCGACACGCCGCTCGACGCGCCCGGCCGCCGGGCGGAGGCCGGGACGCTGCCGCAGACCGGCGAGGGCGGACCCGTGCTGGCCCATCTGCACGCCCTGGAGCAGGCCCTGCTCGCCCTCGCCGTCCCCCTCGGCCGGTCCGAACGGCTCCCGATGGGCGCCTGAGCGGGGGGAACCCGTGGCGGCCGGTCGTGTCCGGGCCGGCCGCGCCGCGGTCGGCCGGGCCGGCTCCGCCGTCCTCGCGGATCACCGCGCCATCGGCCGACTCCTCATCGTCGACCCGTCGTTGGAGCACACCCGGACCCCACCCGGGCCCCGCCCCGGCTGCTCGCCGAAGCACCGGGATCCGGCCAGGCCCTGCCGGCCCCGCTCGCCGGCCCCGCCGTGCGCGGCCCCGGAGGCCGACCGCGGCACGTCGCGCCGCACCGGTCACTCCCGGCCATCACCGCCGCCGCCCCTGCCCGCCCTGTTAGCGTCGCCCGGACAACGGGAACCGTCCGGACGGCGCGGGCCGCCGCGTATCGACCGGACCCCACGGCCGGGCGGCCCCGACGGGCGGACGAAGGGCGGCGACCAGTGGCGACGACGGGACCAGCGACCGAGCGGACCGGCGGCGGACCGGCGCACGAGAATGGGCCGCGCGCCTACCTCGGCTCCTTCACCACCGCCGGCGGCCTCGGCATCACCACCGCGGCCGTCGACCCGGTAACCGGGGCGCTGACCCCCCTGCACTCCACCGACGTCGTCCCCAACCCCTCCTACCTGGTGCCGGACCCCGGTGCCCGCCGCCTCTACGCCGTCAGCGAGACCCCCGACGGCGCGGCGGCCGCCTTCCGCCTCACCCCCGAGGGACCCGTCCTGCTCGCCCCCGCAGTCCCCGTGGGCGGCGCCGACCCCACCCACCTCACGCTGACCGCCGGCCACCTGGTCACCGCCAACTACAGCTCCGGCGACGTCAGTACCCTCCCGGTACGCGACGACGGCACCCTCGGCGGTCCGGCGCGGGTCCTCGCCCACCACGGCAGCGGTCCCCGGACCGACCGCCAGGAGGGCCCGCACGCCCACGCCGTGCGGCCCGACCCCGCCGGCCGATGGCTGCTCAGCGTCGATCTGGGCACCGACGCCGTCCGGATCTGCGCCCTCGACGCGGCCGACGGCACCCTCACCGTCCGGGACCGGACCCGCCTGCGCCCCGGCAGCGGGCCCCGCCACCTCGCCTTCCACCCCGCCGGCGACCTCGTCTGCGTCGTCAACGAACTCGACCCGACCGTGACGCTCTGCCGGTGGGACGCCGAGCACGGGACGCTGACGCCGCTGGGGGAGACCCCGCTGCTCCCCGAAGGGGCCGCGGACACCGGCCCGACGTTCCCCTCCGCGCTGGTCCTCTCCCCGGACGGCCGGTTCGCCTGGGCCGCCAACCGCGGCCACGACAGCATCGCGGTGCTCGCCCTGGACGCCCGGGCCGGGAGCGCGACGCTGGTCACCACCGTGCCGTGCGGTGGCCACTGGCCCCGTGACCTCGCGCTGCACCCCGACGGGCGGCACCTCTACGCCGCCAACGAGCGCTCCGGCGACGTCACCTGGTTCACCGTCGACCCGGAGACCGGCGTCCCCGCCCGCGGCGGCTCGGTCCCGGCGCCGGCCGCCTCGTGCGTGGTCTTCGCCTGACGGGCTCGCCGCGGCGCGTTCACCCCTGGGGGAAGCGCCCGCCGAAGTACACCTGGGTCTCGACGAGGCGCCCGTCCCGGACCGTCATCACCTCGACGTTGCGGTGGCGTTCGCCGGTCGTGAGCTCGTATGCGTAGCGGACGAAGACCTGGTCGCCGCCGAACGGCACGGCGTCCAGGATCTCCTGGGACCGGACCCGGTCCGCGGTGGGGAAGCAGACCGCCAGGAACGCGGCCCGGTCGATGTGGTCGTCCTGCGGGCTGGTGAAGACGAACTCCTCGGCCAGCAGCCGCTCCATGGCCGGCCGGTCCTGGGCCAGGTACGCGGCGAAGCAGGCCCGGGCGACGTCCTCGGGCGCGGTGGTGTCCGGCACGGTGTCCTCCTGCGGGGCGGGTCGGGTCGGTTCGCGCCGGGTCGGAACGCGGCGGGACCACGACGGTAGCGAGGCGGGGCCCGAAACGGTGGCCGCGCGGGGGCGCTGGCGACGCACCGTGGGGCGCACGACGGCCACAGGGCGCCCGTACAGCGCCTGTGGTGACCCGCTCGCGCTCCCGGGGCGCCACGGCCCTCGCGGGCCGCCTGGCGGGCATCCGCGCCGCTCAGAGGGGGTGCGGGCGGAGTGCGGAGGGAAAGCGCGGAGGGCCGCCCCGCGCTCGTGCGGGACGGCCCTCGGTGATCGGGTGCGGCTCCGGTGGTGGTTCCGGTGCCGTGCGGCTGCGACGCGGGCCTACCGGACGGCTGCCCCCAGGCCCTGGCCCGGCAGGGTGATCCCCATCGCCGCCGCGTAGTTGGACAGCACCAGCCGGCCCACCGCGCCGTACGCGCCCAGCGCCTCGGCCGAGGCGCAGCCCGCCTCCGCCGCGGCCGCCCCCAGAAGGCCGTCGGCGAGTTCGGGACCGATCAGGTAAGGAGCCAGCGCCAGTTGCTGCGAGCCCGACGAGCGCAGCTGCTCGGCGGTGCGGGCGATCGCGCCCTCCTCGTCCAGGCCCGCCGCCAGGACCGGCACGGCCAGCCGGGCGGAGAGCAGCATGCCGGTGATCCCGGCGGCCTGCACCGCCTCCTCGCCGCCGACGGTGGCGAGGATGATGCCGTCCGCCGCGGTGGCGACGGTGAACAGCCGGGCCCGGTCGGCGCGGGCCAGACCGGCCTCGGACAGCCGGACGTGCAGCGCCTCGGCCAGCAGCGGGTGCGGGCCCAGGACGTCGGTCAGCTCGGCCCCGGAGGCGCTGTTCAGGATGGCCTGGCGTATCCGGCGCAGCAGGGCGCTGTCCGGGCCGGCCAGCAGCGGGACGACGACCGCGGCGGGGCCGGCGGGAGCGGGCTGGCCGGTCTCGGCCGCCCGGGCGTTCTGCTCGGCGGCGGCCTGTGCCAGCACCGCCTCCAGGGACGGGAACTCCTCGCCCTCGCCGTCGACGTAGCCGAGCCGCGCGTCGAGGCCGGGCAGTTCGGAACGGGCGATGCTGGAGACCTCTTCCGCCAGGCTGCGCGAGGCGGCGGAGGGGGTGCCGGGCACGGCCAGGACCAGGGCGGGTGCGCCCTCGGGTGCGGCCAGCGGCTCCGGCTTGCGGTGGCGGCCGGACGGCCGCGTGCGCGGCATGCGGACGGGCAGGCCGGGTGCGGCGGCGTCGATGCGGGGCGAGCCAGGTGCGGGCCCAGTGGGGGAACTCATGGCGCCGCATGCTAACGCCTCGCCGCGCCCGCCCGCCGGGGGAGGGTTCCGCCGCGAGGTATCCGTCCCGTTTTATCCCGCGCGTCGTGCCGGCGAGGGCGTCACATGCCCTGTGATCTGCAACAACTTGCCGTCGACGGGGAGTGCCAGACGGTCCGTGGCCAGCGCCGCGGCGATCGCCAGCGAACCGTCGAGCGGGCTCCCTGCGGCCTCGACGGGACGGGCGCCGGGCAGCCGCTCGGCGAGCGCCGCGCGCAGCGGCGACAGCAGCGGGTCGCCCAGGGCGAGCAGGCCGCCGGTGAGCGCGACCGCGACGTCGGGGCCCGGCGGGCAGACCGCGGCGGCGGAGTCGGCGACATGGCGCGCGGCATCGTCCAGGATCCCGGCGGCGACCGCGTCCCCGGCGGCGGCACAGTGCGCCACCTCGGGGGCGAAGGAGGCCAGCACGGCGGGCCGGTCCGGCCGCGGGTACAGCGCCGCGGGCAGTCCGGTGACGGGGCCGAACGTCTTCTCCGCCCGGGTCAGCAGCTCCTGCGATCCACCGGGTCGTCCGTCGTGGGTGCGCAGCGCGGCCTCCAGCCCGGCCCGCCCGATCCAGGCGCCGCTGCCGCAGTCGCCCAGCAGGTGCCCCCAGCCGTCCGCCCGGCGCCAACCGCCCGTCGGCGTCAGGTCCGTGCCCAGGGCGACCAGGCCGGTGCCCGCGGCCACCACGGCACCGGGCCGCTGGCCGAGCGCCCCGGCGTAGGCGGTCACCGCGTCCGCGGCGAGTGCAAGCCGCCGGACCCCGAAGGCGGTGGCCAGTGCCCCGGGCAGTCGGGCGCGCAGCGCGTCGCCGAGGGTGCCCATGCCGGCGGCGCCGACGCACACCGCGACGAACCGGTCAGCGCCCACCTTGTCTGCCAACTCCACGCCAGCGGGCAGGAGTTGACGAAGCATCTGATCCGCGTCGATACCGTCCGGGCCGATGCGGACCGGCTCGCGCGAGACGAACGTGGCCGCCGGTCGGAGTCGTTCGCGGTCCCCGTCGATCCGGGCCACCGCGATCCGCAGCCCCGACCCGCCCGAGTCCACCCCCAGGACGTGGTCCCCGGCCTGTGTGCCGGTGGGCTCAGCCAAGGCCGCGGGAGTCCTGCTTGAGGGCGGTGTCGACGGTCAGCGCGGTGGCCACGACCAGGCTCAGCAGCGGGTCGGGCAGCTGCCGGTGGATCTGCAGGACGTAGTTGTCCGCGGTGGTGAACATCGTCTTGGCCAGGCCCTCCCAGGTCTTGGTGATCCGGGCGATCTCGGCGTCGGTGTGGTCGACGATCGCGAAGTTCCAGGCGCGCCAGTTCTCCGCCTTGATGGCGCCGATCTGCTGGCCGTTGACCATCATCGCGAAGTTGATCTTCCCGATGGCGTTCTGCTGGACGATCTCGCCGACCGGCTGACCGTCCGGGCGCGTCACCAGCACCTTGGACTTGATGAGCTTGGCGGGCCGGGTCAGCACCAGCTGCGGCTGCCCGTGGGCGTCCCGGATCTCCAGCTTGTGGGTCATGTACTGATCAAGGCTGGAGACCACCCGGAACACCTTGCGCGCGGTGCTCTGACCGATCTCGACGACCGAACCGAGGGTGTTGCCGTTCTGGTCGTAGACCGCGTACTCGTTGCTCACCTCGATGAGCTTGGCCTTCTGGTTGACCACCAGCACCGGTTCGGTGAAGAGCGTGCCGCCGCCCGGCCCGGTCGGGGCCACACCGGCCTGCTGCTGCACCTGCTGCTGTATGCCGGCCTGCTGCATCGCCTGGTGGTGCGCGTCGGCCGGGTAGGAGCCCGGCTGCCCGGGGTGCCCCGGCGCCTGCTGCGGGTAGCCGGCCTGCTGGCCGTACGGGGCGGCGCCCGGCTGCTGGCCGTACGGGGCCTGGACCGGGGCCTGCTGCTGCGGCGGGTACTGCTGCGCCATCTGCGGCTGGGGCGCCTGCTGGGGCACCTGCTGTGCCGCCTGCGGTCGGCCCGGCCGCGCCGTCTGTTCCGGGGCCGGTGCCTGCTGGCCCGGGTGGGTGTGCCCGGTCCACTGGGCGCCGTCCCACCAGCGGAGCTGATGGGGGGTGCCCTGCGGGTCGGCGTACCAGCCCGCAGGGATGTTCGCATTGGTCATACGGGGAACACTATCGCCCGGCTTCCGGCCGGGGCCCGGGTCAGGGCAGCCGCCAGTCCACCGGCTGGGCGCCCTGCCGGACGAGGAGGTCGTTGACCCGGCTGAACGGCCGCGAGCCGAAGAAACCCCGGTCGGCGGACATCGGGGAGGGGTGCGCGGACTCGACCGACGGCACCTCGCCCAGCAGCGGTCGCAGATTGCGCGCGTCGCGCCCCCACAGCACCGCCACCAGCGGCCCGCCGCGCGTCACCAGGGCCCGGATGGCCTGCTCGGTGACCTGCTCCCAGCCCTTGCCGCGGTGTGCGGCCGGCTTGCGCGGCGCCGTCGTCAGCGCTCTGTTCAGCAGCAGTACGCCCTGCTGGGTCCACGGGGTCAGGTCGCCGTTGGACGGCCGGGGGAGCCCGAGGTCGGAGTGCATCTCGCGGAAGATGTTCTCCAGACTTCCGGGCAGCGGCCGGACGTCCGGCGCCACGGAGAAGCTCAGCCCGACCGCGTGACCGGGCGTGGGGTAGGGGTCCTGTCCGACGATGAGCACCCGCACCCCGTCGAAGGGTTGTTGGAAGGCGCGCAGCACATTGTTGCCGGCCGGGAGGTAGGTCCGGCCCGCGGCGATCTCCGCCCGCAGGAAGTCGCCCATCGCGGCGATCTGCCCGGCGACCGGCTCAAGTGCCTTGGCCCAGCCTGGTTCGACGATGTCTTGGAGAGGTCGTGCAGCCACGGGATCACCCTACTGGCCGATGCCCGTCCTCCTTCAACTCCGAGCCACCGCGGCTCAGGCCGTCGCCGCCGCCCGTACGCAGAGCACGTCGGGCAGGTGGGAGGCGAGCTGCCGCCAGCTGTCGCCGTCGTCGGCACTGGCGTAGAGCTCGCCGTTGCGGTTGCCGAAATACACCCCGGCGGGGTCGGCGTCGTCCACCGACAGGGCGTCCCGCAGGACCGTGCCGTAGTGCTCCTCCGCGGGGAGGCCGGCGCTCAGCGGCTCCCAGCTGGCGCCCGCGTCGGCGGTGCGGAAGACCCGGCAGCGGTGCTCGGCCGGCACCCTGTCGATGTCGGCGGTGATCGGGAAGAGGTAGGCGACATCGCCTCTTCGGGGGTGCGCGGCCACCGCGAAGCCGAAGTCCGAGGGCAGGCCGCCGCCGATGTCCGTCCAGCTCGCCCCGGCGTCGTCGGACCGATAGACGCCCCAGTGGTTCTGGAGGTAGAGCCGGTCGTGGTCGACCGGGTCCGGCGCGATCTTGTGGACGCACTGGCCGAATTCGGGGTGCTGGTCGGGCAGGAAGACCGCCTTGACGCCCTTGTTGGACGGCGCCCAGCTGGCGCCGCCGTCGCGGGTGCGGAACACCCCGGCGGCGGAGACCGCGACGGTCACCGCGTCGGCGTCCCGCGGGTCGGTGACCACCGTGTGGACGGCGAGCCCGCCGCCACCCGGCACCCACTTCTCCCGGCTGGGGTGCTCCCACAGTGCCCGGACCAGCTCGAAGGTCTCGCCGCGGTCCTCGGACCGGAACAGGCCGCCGGGCTCGGTGCCGGCGTAGACCACCTCGGGCGCGGCCGGGCCCGCGGGGTGCAGCTGCCACACCCGTTCCAGTGAAGTCCCGGTGTGCGCCGGGTACTTGACGGCCGGGCGGGCCGGCTCGCGCCAGGTCTCGCCCAGGTCGTCGGAGTGGAAGACCGACGGGCCCCAGTGCGCGCTGTCGGCGCCCGCCAGGAGCCGGGGCCGCCCGCCACGGGTGTCGATCGCGAGGGAGTACACCGCCTGCGCGGCGAAGTGCGGACCGCTCAGCCGCCAGGTGCCGCGCTGCCGGCGGCCGATGAACAACCCTTTGCGGGTGCCCACCGCGAGGAGTACGTCTGTCATGCCGGAACACCTCCGGGACGCCGTTGTCTCAGATAGTCGCCAGTGTGCACCCGGCCACTGACAACGGCGTGCCGGTCGGTGTCCGCGCAGGTCGGACGGCCCGGTGGCACTGCCGCGGGAGGCCCCCGCGATCTTCGCGTCCGGGGTGGTGGCCCACTCCAGGGCCGCGTGCCGACCTTGCGTCGGCTCTCCTTCTCCCGCCTCCTGACGTCTCGTCACGTCACCTGAGGGCGGTCGCGGTCGCGATGGCGCCGCGTTCGCTGACCGACAGGGCCGGTGAGCTTGTACGAAGGGTGTCGTAATTCGAAGGTCTTCGTAGTACGGTGTTTGTCGTATCAAGCGCGGCCGAGGTGGCTGCCCGTGTGAACGGAGTCTTTTGTGAGCACCCTCTATGAGCCCTTTCGGCTTCGGTCGTTGACCGTCCCCAACCGGGTCTGGATGTCCCCGATGTGCCAGTACAGCGCTGACGCATCGGGGCCGGACATCGGCGTGCCGGGCGATTGGCACTTCGCGCACTACGGCGCGCGAGCCGCCGGCGGTACCGGACTGATCATGGTCGAGGCCACCGCTGTCTCCCCGGAAGGGCGGATCAGCCCCGGAGACCTGGGCATCTGGAACGACAGGCAGTCGGCGGCGTTCCGGCGGATCACCTCCTTCCTCAAGGAGCAGGGCACGGTGCCGGGCGTGCAGATCGCTCACGCCGGTCGCAAGGCGTCGACGGACGCGCCGTGGCGCGGTGGCGCCCCGGTCGACCATGGCGCACACGGCTGGCGGCCGGTCGCGCCGAGCCCGCTGCCCTTCGACGAGGGCCACCCGGTCCCGGACGAGCTGACGGTCGAGGGGATCGCGCAGGTGGTTCAGGACTTCGCCGCCGCAGCCCGACGGGCTCGGGACGCCGGCTTCGAGGTGGTGGAGATCCACGGCGCCCATGGCTACCTCATCGGCGAGTTCCTTTCCCCGCACACCAACCACCGCACCGATGCGTACGGCGGATCCTTTGCGAACCGGACGCGTTTCGCGCTGGAGGTCGTGGATGCGGTGCGAGCCGTCTGGCCCGAGGAACTTCCCGTCTTCTTCCGCATTTCCGCGACCGACTGGCTGACGGAGAACCCCGACGACGAGCGCGAGGGGTGGACGGCCGACGACACCGTGCGGTTCGCCGCCGATCTGAAGGCGCATGGCGTCGACCTGCTGGACGTGTCCACCGGCGGTAACGCACCCAAGGCCCGTATCGCCACGGGGCCCGGCTATCAGGTGCCGTTCGCGGAGCGGGTCAGGGCCGAAGTCGGACTTCCCGTCGGTGCTGTCGGGGAGATAACCGAAGCCCGGCAGGCCGAGAAGATCATCGAGAACCGCCAGGCGGACGCCGTGCTGATCGGCCGCGAACTGCTTCGCAATCCGTACTTCGCACGGCATGCCGCGCGTGAACTCGGCGGCGAGGTGGCGGCGCCGGTGCAGTACCACCGGGCCACCTGACATCGGATTCCCCGCGCGCGCTCGGGAGTTCCAGCAGCACGGCCACCGGCGACGGGCGGACCGCCGCAGGGGGCGGCTGATGCCGCCGCGGCGCAACTCGCCCGAACCGGCGGTCGGTTGGCGGTCATCGGCCATATACCCGACTGCCGGTCGGAGTTGGCCTGGACCAGATGCCTTACGGCGACGCCCTGGACCGCGCGGCCGGTGCCCGGCCCGCCGGCCGACAGGACCGCGTGGGCGGACGCCCGCGCGCTGGTCACCTGGCCTTCGCCGGAAATCCCGCGATCAAACCCGCTCTCTCGCTCGTCTCGGCTCCACATGATCAAATGGAAACGGAATTTCCACTACCGATCATTGCCGTTCTGCCCGGGTCGAGAAAATGGTCCGTCTACCCACCCTTTTCTTCAAGGGAGGATTTTCGGTCTTGTGGTCGAACGGGTTCCGCTCGTCTTCGGTGCTCCGGCGGCCATAAGTGAGGGGATCTGGAAGGAAGTACGGCGGTCGCCGACGACCCGCGGCCCGGCAACTACAGGTGCTGGCTGGCGACGGTGTCCTTCGGTCATCCACGGATGACCAAGGGCTACGCCGCGTACTACTGGGGGCGGGGCCGGCGCTTCGGTCTCGCCGACATCGGCCACGGCCGCGCGTACAGGCGCCGCTGCACGCCCTGTGCAACGCGGTCTTCGACACCACCTCCCGGCCGGAGGAGGTCGCCGCCACCGAGGAGGGCCTGTACCGCTTCATGGCCGAACCGGCCGAGAGCAAGGTCGCCGAGCCCGGCGACGACCTCACCTCCCTGCTGGTCGAGCACCGGGCCAACGGCACCATCACCCCTCGACGAACTCGTCGACCCCCTCATCCTGGTGCTGGCCGCCGGACACCAGACGACCATCAACTTCTTCACCAACTCCCGGCTCGCCCTGCTCACCCACCCCGACCAGCTGGAGCTGGTGCGGGCCGGTGAGGTCTCCTGGGAGGCGGTGACCGAGTCGGTGCTGGCGTGGGACTCCCCGGTCGGCCAAAGTCCGTTCCGCTACCCGACGCAGGACATCGAGATCGGGGGCACACTGATCCGCGCGGGCGAGCCGGTGATGATGTCCTACGCGGCGCTCGGACGGGATCCGGCGCACCACGGCCCGCTGGCCGCGTCGTTCGACGCCGCCCGCGACATCCGCCATCTGTCCTTCGGCCATGGACCGCACTTCTGCGTGGGCGCCCCGCTGGCCCGTTTGGAAGCGCACATCGCGCTGCCGGCCTTCTTCGACCGCTTCGATGCCGAACTGGCCGCCCCGGCAAAGGAGGTGGAGCCGTTCCCCTCGCCGGCGCTCACGGCATCCGCGCACTTCCGGCCGCGATCGGGCCGCGTGCGGGGGCGGCCGCCGGGGCCTGAGAGGCCCGCCCGTGATCGTCCCGCAGCAGTGGTTGCGGCATTGGCCGCATATCGTCCGCGGCCAATGCCGGCGGTCGCGCCGTCCGCACCATCCCGGGCGAGAATCCATTGCGCTTCCGATCAATCAACGTGACTCGTCGGAACGGCCGGATGTGATGGCCCGCGGAAGCAAACGCGAATGCGCTGTCAGTGAACAACTAGGCGCTGAACTAGCATAGTTGGACGATAGCGTTACGGTGTGCCAGGCAGGCGTGGGCGGACATTGGGCGGACATGGTGTGGCCTGTTGGGTGGTCCGCCGAGTGGTCCGCTGCTGAATTCACAAGAGGATCCCGTGGCTATCCGTCAGGCATTGGAAGTTGACTCGACGAGCCCTCGACTGGCATCGCAATCCCCCGCCGGCGGTCTCGGTGACCAGGTCTTCAGCAGGCTTCTGAACGACCGGATCATTTTCCTCGGGCAGGAAGTCGACGACGAGATCGCAAACAAGATCACCGCGCAGTCGTTGATGCTTGCGGCGGAATCCGAGCAGGGCATCTACCTTTACATCAATTCCCCCGGTGGTTCGATCACGGCGGGTATGGCCGTCTACGACACGATGAACTACATCAAGAACGATGTGGTCACCATCGCCATGGGCTTCTGCGCTTCCATGGGGCAGTTCCTGCGCACCGCGGGCGCCAAGGGGAAGCGTTTCGCGCTGCCGCACACGAAGATCCTCATGCACCAGCCCTCCGCGGGGCTCGCCGGCACCGCCTCCGACATGCGGATCTACGCGGACCAACTGCTCAAGACCAAGCGGGAGATGGCCGAGCTCATCGCGGCGAACTCCGGCAACAGTGTCGAGACGATCACCAAGGACTCGGACCGCGACCGGTGGTTCACCGCGGAAGGGGCCAGGCGGTACGGACTCATCGACAAGGTCATGACCTCCACCGGGGACGCTCCCGGCGGCGGCACCGCCTGAGCACGTTGCCGGACAACTGGTGCGCCGATCGGCATGCACCGGGTGTCCGGCAACGGTCCAGCGAGTACCCCGTCATCGGTGGGGCGTCGGCAGCTCCCGAGAAGAGGAAACGAGACCGTCATGACACCAGGCTCTTTGCGCGGCGGTGCGCAGGGAATCCTGACGAGCCGCTACATTCTCCCGAACTTCTCGGAGAGGACGACGAACGGGACCCGGGAGTACAACCCGTACGGCAAGCTCTTCGAAGAGCGGATCGTTTTCCTGGGTACCGAGATCGACGAGACGGCGGCCAATGACACCATGGCGCAGATCCTCTGTCTGGAGTTCCTGGGTCCGGATCGCGACATCTCCATCTACATCAATTCGCCCGGTGGATCGTTCAACGCCCTCACCGCCATCTACGACACCATGCAATTCGTGAGGCCGGAAATCCAGACGGTGTGTCTCGGTCAGGCGAACTCCGTCGCGGCGGTCATTCTCGCGGCCGGTACCGCGGGCAAGCGAATGGTGCTTCCGCACTCCCGAGTTCTCCTGTGCCAGCCCGACAGCCCGACAGCCCGGTACGCCAGGGCCAGGTCTCCGATCTGGAAAACCATGCGGACGAACTGGACCGAGCAAGGAACTGGATCGAAGAAGTCCTGGGCAAGCACTGCAACTTGGACGCCAAGAAGGTCCGTGAGGACATCGAGCGGGATCACATCCTGACCGCCGAAGAGGCGAAAGAGTACGGCTTGGTCGACGAGGTGCTCGCCCCCCGTGGCAACTCGGCAAAGGGCGCTGCCGGGTTGCCGGGCGGCGCGGGAGGATCCTCGCGCTGATCACGGTCGCCGGCGCCGTACGCCCGGCTCCCGCTCGACCTCCGCTCCGCAGCGGGGAGGCGTCCTCGACGAAGGGCACGCCTTCGATATGCTGCGGAGCTTCCGCGGTTCGGTGCCGGCGCATCGTCCGGACGCATGGGCGAGTAGGGCGGGCTCGCCGCTTCTACGATGAGCATCGTATTATGGCAAGTGTCAAACTACGATGGGTCTCGTACAATGGGGTCTTCAAGGGCCGCCGCGACCACCGGGGAATGCCGGTGCGGGCGCGTCGCAGCTCAACAGATCCGCAGGTCAGGAGCCGTCATGCCGACCGAATCGCCAGCCGCCGGGGCCGCCCGGTCGCTCCCGCACCCGGACCGTGCGGACATCCGGCTCGCCCAGGTGCTGCACGCCCTCGCCGACCCCATGCGGCTGCGGATCGTCTGTGCCCTGGCCGCCGCCGAGGGCGAGCTGAACTGCGCGGACATCGAACTGCCGGTCAGCAAGTCGACCTGTACGCACCACTTCCGGGTGCTGCGCGAGCACGGCGTGATCCAGCAGTTCTACCGCGGCACCGCCAAGATGAACGGCCTGCGCCGGACCGACCTCGACGAGCTGTTCCCCGGCCTGATCGACGACGTCCTGGAGGCGGCCCGCCTCCAGGAACGCCGCCTGGGCGCCCTCTGAACGGGCCGCCGACCGCCCCGGCTCAGCGCCCCACCAGCACCGACCGCGCCGCCCGCAACAGCCCGTCCCAGTCGGCCAACTTGACCGTGCCGCGCCCCAGGCTGCGTCCCCGTTCGGCCTCCGCCGCCTCGATGGCCAGCCAGCCGTGCCAGGGCACCGGCCGCGCCCCGATCCGCTCCAGCGCCGCCACCGGTTCCGCCGCCACCGGCCGCCTGGCCAGCCCGGCCGCGTCGGCCAGCAGGGACCTCGCGGTCTCCTTGGCGCACGGTCGGTTGGTGCCGATCACTCCCGTGGGGCCGCGCTTGATCCACCCCGCCACATAGACACCCGGATACGGCTCCCCGTCCTTCAGGACCCGCCCGTCCGCGTGCGGCACCGTCCCGCTCGCCTCGTCGAACGGCAGCCCCGGCTGCGGCAGGCCGCGGTAGCCGACCGAGCGCAGCACCAACTGTCCGGCGATCTCCTCGTATTCACCCGTCCCCGTGACCCCGCCGCGCCCGTCGGGCACGGTCCGCTCGAACCGCACCGCCCGCACCCCGGTGGCCGGGTCTCCGAGGAGCTCCACCGGGCGCAGGAAGAACCGCAGATGGATCCGGCGCTCGCGCCCCACTCCCGCCGCCATGGCCACCGGCCGCTCGGCCCAGTCGCGCAGCACCTCGACGTTCCGCCGCATCGGGGCCGGCAGTGCGCTCGGATCGCGGTACGCCGGGTCCAGCGCCAGTTCCTCGGGCCGGACGAGCACCCGGGTGCCGGGCAGCGCGCCCAACTCCCGCAGCTCCTTGGTGGTGAACTTGGCCTGCGAGGGGCCGCGCCGCCCCACCATCCACACGTCCTCGACCCGGCTGTCGGCCATCGCTCCCAGCGCGCCCTGCGGCATGTCGGTCGAGGCCAGTTCCGCGGCACCCCGGGACAGCATCCGGGCCACGTCCACCGCGACGTTGCCCACCCCGATCACCACCGCCGAGTCGGCCGTGAGCGTGAAGCCGTCGGCCGCCGCGTCCGGATGCGCGCTGTACCAGGCGACGAAGTCGGTGGCCGGATGGCTGCCGGGCAGGTCCTCCCCGGGGATGTTCAGATGCCGGTCGGTGGCGGCGCCCACGCAGAACACCACCGCGTGGAAGATCTCCCTGAGCTGCGCGAGGCTCACGCCGGCTTCCCCCACCTCCACGTTCCCCAGGAAGTGCACCCGGGGGTGCTCCAGCACCGCCCGCAGGTTGTTCTGCAGCGACTTGATCTTCTCGTGGTCGGGTGCCACGCCGTAGCGCACCAGGCCGTACGGGCAGGGGAGTCGGTCCAGGACGTGGACCTCGACGTCCGGGACGTCCTCCTGCTCGACGAGCGTCTGAGCGGTGTAGACACCGCTCGGTCCGGAACCGATCACTGCGACACGAAGCACGGGTGGCCCCTTCCGCGGAGTACCCCCAGGATCGCACCGGCCGGCCCGCGGCGGGAGAGCTGCGCTATCGGGGTTGCTCCCGGTCCGATGAGCGTGCCGCGCCCGTTGGCCGGGTGAGCTGGAGGCTAGGTTTTGTTTGTGTCGGAAAGTGAGTTTTATACCGATAACCCCCGATATAAAGCGCAAGGCGGGGCATTGGAGTGGCCGGACTGGGAGCTTCAGGCGCATGGCTCGGCCGCGTCCGAACTGGGCCCTTGGTTCAGTGCCCGGCTGACCTTCCCCCACGGCGCCCGGATCGACGTCCTGGTGACGGCCACCGGTGACCGCCTCACCGTCGAGGACGTCCGCGCCGATCCGCCGCTGACACTGGACGATCTCGCCATGCTCGCCCGCTGGATCGAGGGCCCCCTCGACGACGCCTGCCGGGCGGCCACCGGACGCCCCCCGAAGACGGCGCCCGGCCCCGGCGCGCCCCGGGACCCGGAGCCCGGACCGGCAGCCGCCGCACCGGACGAGGGTGAGGGCCTGGCCCGGCCCCGATCGGCCCGCGCGGAGGTCGCCGCGCCGGCGGACGACGTCGTCCACGGCGAGGGAGCGCTTCGCGGGGTGGGTGCCGGGCCGGTGGCCGGCACCGGCGCGGCGGGCGCGGCGCCGGCCGACGGCGCGCCGGGTCCGGAGCCGATCGCCGCGGACGACGATCCGGAACCGGCCGCCGCCTCTCCCGCGCCGAGCCCCGACCCGGACGGGGAGGCCGACGCCGCCCCGCCGCCCGTCGAGTCCCGCGCCGCGGTCCTCGTCCGCTCACGGGCCGGAGAGCGTCGCAAGATCGCGGCGGCCGCCTACCGCGCCGCCCAACAGGAAGGCCGGGACCCGATCCTGGCCGTCATGAACGCCACCGGCCGCAACCGCCGACGGGCCCTACGGCTGATCGCCGGCGCCCGCGACGCCGGCCTGCTGACGCCACGCCACAACAAGCGCTAGGCCGTGCCGCGCCCCCCGCCGGGGCGGCCGCGTGTCGTCGTCCCCTCGGGTGGGCGTTCGCCCGGCGGAACACCCAACTCCCAGTCCAGTCCGTACCGTTGGAACAGTTCGGCGCGCAGTCGGACCCGGGGCATCTGTGCCCCCGGCAGCAGCATCGGCACCACGGATCCCATCAGCAACGCCCGCAGCATCGGATAGTCGGTATCGGGATCGGCCGACCCGTATGCCACCACCGTCTCGCGCAGCAACTGGGCCAGCCGCTGTTGCTCCGGGCACTGGATGAAACCAGGGGCCGTCAGGATGCCGGCCATGTGCGTGCGCATCAGGAGCGGCTCGTCGTGCGCCAGCCCCAGGATCGCGTCGACGGCCCGGGCCAGCAGCTCCCGCCCGGCGTCCGGTCCGGTCGGCCGCGGTTCGCGCTCCAGCGCGGCCTGGAGCGTGCGGTGCATCAGCCGGTGCACGGCCGACTGGAGCAGCTGGTGCTTGCCGGGGAAGTAGTAGGAGATCAGTCCGCGGGCCGCGCCCGCCCGCTGGGCGATGTCGCCGAGCGTCGTCGCCTCGTAACCGCGCTCGCCCACCAGTTCGATCGTCGCCTGCAGCAGTCGCTCGCGGGAGCGCCGCCGCAATTCTTCGTTGACCGATGCGCTGCGGGGGGACATGCTGTAACTCCTGCGTTGACTGGCTCGGAGCCAATATACTCAGCGCAGGTTCCGGAAGTCCGTCCGTGGTGGCGGTAAATCCGGCCAGGCTGCTTGATTCGGGCGACGCGGGGGATCGCCCGAATCAGGTGGAGACACGTTCGCGATCTGCCCCCTGACCTGACGGAACGCAGGTCAGGGGGCAGATCGCGTTCTGGGGCGGCGCGGGGGCGCCGAGGTGGTGCGGGGGCCCTCGCGGGCGGCGCCGATTGACGTATTGTCAGGAACCCGGAACGCGCCGGCCGAATGATCATTGTGTTGCGGCGGAATGACGGCCGCATTTCGCATTGATCAATTGACCGGACGGCCGTCGAGGAAACGATTGTTCGGTTTTGTTGGCCGAGTATCGCCGGATTCCGAGATTCTCCTGCGGCGGTGTGGTGCCCGGTGCCCCGCGGGCGAGGAGCCGTCCGATGGGTCAGGGTCGACCCGGTCGCGACTCATCGGACGGGCCCTGGGTGTCCCACCACTCCCGGTGCGTGCGGTACCACTCCACGGTTTCCGCGAGGCCCTCGTCGAAGGTGCGGCGGGGGCGGTAGCCGAGCTCGGCGGCCGCCTTGCCGTGGTCGAGGGAGTAGCGCAGGTCATGGCCCTTGCGGTCGGCGACCTGGTCGACGCTGTCCCAGGTGGCGTCGCACTCCTTGAGGAGCCGGTCGGTCAGTTCCCGGTTGGTCAGCTCGGTGCCGCCGCCGATGTTGTAGACCTCGCCCGGCCGACCGTGGCGCAGCGCGAGGCGGAGGGCGTGGCAGTGGTCGTCGACGTGCAGCCAGTCCCGGGAGTTCCGGCCGTCGCCGTAGAGCGGCACCCGGCCGCCCCGGAGGAGTCGGGTGGTGAAGAGCGGGATCACCTTCTCGGGGTGCTGGTACGGGCCGTAGTTGTTGGTGCAGCGGGTGATCCGGACGTCCAGGCCGTGGGTGCGGTGGTAGGCGAGGGCGAGCAGGTCGGACGCGGCCTTGGAGGCGCTGTAGGGGGAGGTGGGGGCCAGCGGGGAGTCCTCGGTCCACGAGCCCTCGGCGATCGAGCCGTAGACCTCGTCCGTGGAGACATGAAGGAACGTTCCTGTGCCGTGGCGGACAGCCGCCTCCAGCAGCACCTGGGTACCCACCACGTTCGTCGAGGTGAACGCGGCGCCGGAGGCTATCGAGCGGTCGACGTGCGACTCCGCGGCGCAGTGCACCACCGCGTCGTGGCCGGGCAGCAGCCGGTCGACGAGGTCGTGGTCGCGGATGTCGCCGTGGACGAAGTGCAGCCGCGGGTCGTCGCTCACAGGGGCGAGGTTGGCGCGGTTGCCGGCGTAGGTGAGGGCGTCCAGCACGGTGACGCGGTCGGTCTCCCGGAGCCCCGTGGGACCCAGCAACGTGCGGACGAGGTGGGAGCCGATGAAGCCGGCGCCACCGGTGACGAGGATGTGCATGAGGCGGGTTCTCCCCGGGGTCGGGTGGTCAGGAGGTGAGCTGCACCTTGCTGTGGTCGGCGAGCACCAGGCGGTGTGCGCGGGGTGCCCGGCGCGCGCCGCTGACCTCCACGCCCCGTCCGATCAGCGAGCCTTCGAGGCGGCCGGCGTGGTCGATGCGCGAGCCGTCGAGGACGATGGAGAACTCCACCTCGCTGCCGGTGATCACGCAGTCCCGGCCGACGGCCGTGGACGCGCCTATGTGGGAGTCGGTGATGACGCTGTCCCCGCCGATCACCGCCGGTCCGACGATCCGCGACCGGATGATCCTGGCGCCGGGTTCCACCCGGACCCGGCCGACCAGTTCGCTCGCGGCGTCGACGCTGCCGAGTCGGGCGGGCGCGACGTTCTCCAGCACACAGCGGTTGGCCTCCAGCATGTCGGCGGCGTTCCCGGTGTCCTTCCAGTATCCCGTGATCACGGTGGGGCGCACGGTGTAGTCGTGGGCGACCAGCCACTGGAGGGCGTCGGTGATCTCCAACTCGCCGCGGGCCGACGGGCTGATGGCCCGGATCGCCCGGTGCACGACCGGGGTGAAGAGGTACACGCCGACCAGCGCCAGATCGCTGCGCGGCGCGTGCGGCTTCTCCTCCAGCCGCACCACACGGCCCTCCGGGTCCAGTTCGGCGACACCGAACGCGCACGGATCGGCGACCTTGGCGAGCAGCACGCGGGCGTCCGGGCGGGGCGCGTGGAAGTCCGCGACGAGTTCGTCGATGCCGTCGACGATGATGTTGTCCCCGAGGTACATCACGAAGTCGTCCTCGCCCAGCCAGTCGCGGGCGATCAGCACCGCGTGCGCCAGCCCGAGCGGTTCCCCCTGCGGGAGGTAGGTCACCCGGGCACCGAAGCGGGAGCCGTCGCCGACGGCCGCCTCGATCTCGGCCGCGGTACCGCCGGTGACGATGCCGATCTCGGTGATGCCCGCGGCGACCAGCGACTCGATGCCGTAGAAGAGCACGGGCTTGTTGGCGATGGGGACGAGTTGCTTGGCGGAGGTGTGGGTCAGCGGCCGTAGCCGGCTGCCGGTGCCGCCGGCCAGGACGAGTGCCTTCACGGTGAGTTCACTTCCATGGTGCGTAGCGCATACAGGCGAGCAGGGTGCGGGCCTGGACGTTGACGTGGTTGCCGTGCCGGGTCAGGTCGGCCAGCTGGCCCGGCGTGGTCCACAGGAAGCCCGGCGGGGCCTCGTCGGGGGCCTCCTCGGCGGTCGCCTCGACGAGCAGGTAGCGGCTCTCGGCCCGCAGGAACCGGCCGCCCTCCTCGGAGTGCACCGCCGCGTAGCGGATCCGCGCCGGTGGGGCGCCGCGCACGAGATCCAGGAACGGCGGCCGCCCGTCCGCCAGTCCGGCGTAGTTGCCGGGCGTGCACTGCACCGTGGGGCCGATCTCGACCGACTGGAGCAGACCGCCCTCGACCTTGGCCCGCGCCAGCAGGTGTCGCACCCCGCCGATCCGCCGGGTCACGAAGGCCGTCACGCCCTCGCCCACCGGCGCGAACAGCGGCTGGGTCCAGCTGCCCACCTCGCGGTTCCCGGCCCGCACGGCCACCGCCACCACCCGGAAGAACCGCCCCTCGTCATGGCTGACCGCGGTGTCGGTGCGGGTCCAGCCGCGGACCTCGGCGAGCGGGATCCGATCGACCCGCAGCAGGTGGGCGGCGCGCTGTGCGGTCAGCCACGAACGCACCGCGGTATCCGAGTGCAGCGCTTCCGCGCCGTCGTCGGTGGGGGGCACGCAGGACAGCACCGAGCGCGCGTCCATGTTGACGAGGTTGTCGTGCCCCAGCAACTCGCCGATCTGGCCGAGGGTGAGCCAGCGGAAGTCCTCGTGCTCGGGGACGTCGTCGCGGGTCTCCACGATCATGTTGCGGTTGGCCTTGTGGAGGAACCACGCGCCGTGCTCGGACTGCAGCACGTCGACGAGGACCGAGCCGGGCGCGGGCCGCGCGAAGTACTCCACGTACCGGACCGGCGCGCCCCGGTGTGCGCCGGTGAAGTTGCTGCGGGTCGCCTGCACGGTGGGGGAGAGCTGGACCAGGCCGGGGTTGCCGGGCTCCATCTTGGCCTGCATGAGCACGTGCGGCACCCCGCCGAACTCCTTCACCAGGAGACCGAGGATGCCGACCTCCGGCTGTCGGATGACCGGCTGGTCCCACGCCGGGAACGGCTCCGGACCGCCGCTGACCCGCACGCCCTGCACGGTGAAGAACCGCCCGGTGCGGTGGCCGAGATCACCGCTGTCGGGGTCGAAGGACCAGCCGTCCAGGGCGGCGAACGGGATCGGTGCGACGTGGTGGCGCTCGGTGGCCCGCCGCTGTGCGATCCACTCCGCGACCTCGCCGGTCGGGGTCCGGGCGCCGGCGAGGTCCTCGGCGGACCGGGCCAGGCGCCGTGCGGCATCGGCGTCCGCGCGCCGGGTGAGGCTCATGCGCCTGCTCCCGCCGCGATCCGCGCCAACTCCGGGACCAGGGCGGCCGGTGGCGGCATGGCCTCCATGGTGTGCCGCAGCCGCTCGGCCGCGTGCCCGTATGACGGCTCCCCGAGCAGCGTCCCCAGCGCCTTCCGCAGGAACCGCGGGTCGTTCTGCTGCTCGACGGTGTCGACGGCCACCCCGGCGCCGACGGCCGCCAGCCGCTCGGCGAACGCGAAGGTGTCGGCGAACTGCGGGAGCACCAGCTGCGGTACGCCGAGACCGGCCACGGTCATACCGGTGCCGGCCCCGCCGTGGTGCACCACCGCCGCACAGTCGCCGGCGATCAGGTGCAACGGCAGCGGGTCGATCAGCCGCACCGTGTCCGGCACCGGGCCGAGCTCGGCGCGGTACGCCTCCGGCACGGTCGCCAGGACCTCGACGCCCGACGACCCGTCGCCGGCCGCCGCGAGGATGCCGCGCAGCAGCGGGACGCCGTTGAGAGCCAGGGTGTGCGAACCGAGCGAGACCAGTACGCGGCGCGGTGGCGCCCCGGCCCGCCGCTCGGCCCGCAGCCAGTCCGGCAGCACGCCGTTGCCGTTGTAGGGCACGTACCGCATGGCCAGGCCCGGGGCGACGCCCGGGAGCTGCAGGTCCGCGGGGCAGGGGTCGATCACCGCGGTGGGTTCCGGCAGTTCCGCCAGTCCCAGTTCCTCGTGCAGCGACCGCAGGGCGGCCCGCGCGGCCGGGCCGACGCCGCCCAGCAGCGGATCGACGCCGTACCGGTGCCGCACCACCGGGATGCCCAACTGGGCGCCGACCACCGGGGCGTTGAACTCCATCACGTCGCAGACGATCAGGTCGGGGCGGTGCGCCCGGGCCAGGTCCAGATAGCGCGGCAGCACGTCCGCGCTGTGCCGCTGCCACACGGGCGGGAAGGCGGCGAGCATCTCCGGGGTCCAGCGGCCGACGCATTCGAAGGGCCGCAATCCGGGCCGGAACAGCAGCTCGCGCATCGCGTCGTCGATGCCCGCGCGCCGCCCGGTCGGCACGGCGTTCAGGCCGGCTCCGGCCACCGCGTCCAGGACGTCGGGCTGGCCCGCCACCAGTACGTCGTGGCCGGCGGCCCGCAGCGCCCAGGCGAGCGGCACCATCGGCAGGAAGTGGGTGGCCGACGGACTGGTGATCAGCAGGACGCGCATACGGGCCTCCGGAGTGGCGGCGGGTCCCCGCCCGGCGGGCGTCATGCCCGGCCACCCGTGGCGAGCGCGGAGTACTGCGCCAGGCAGTCGGCATAACTGGGCAGCAGCCCGGCTGCGGCGGCCTCCCGTGCGGTGGGGGCGGCCCGGTCCTTGTCGGACATCACCGGCTCCCCGGCCAGATCCCACGGGATGCCGATCTCGGGATCCAGGGCCTGCACATCGATCATGGTGCCGGGCACGTACTCGGCCGAGCAGAGGTAGTTCATGCACACGTCGTCGCTGAGCGCGAGGAAGGCGTGGCCGATGCCGTCGGCCATCAGGACCCCGATGCCGGAGCCCTCGTCCTGCCGGGTGATCTCGTAGCGTCCGAAGGTCGGCGAGCCCACCCGCAGGTCGACGGCCACGTCCAGGGCGCTGCCCCGGACACAGGTGACGAGCTTCTCCTGGCCGGGCGGCACGGACGTGGTGTGGATGCCGCGCAGCGTGCCGCGCCGGGAGACCGAGTAGTTGACCTGGCGGATCGGGAACGGGCGGCCGAGCGCCTCGCCGAGCGCCTCGGCGCGGAACGCCTCGTAGAAGTGGCCTCTGCGGTCCGGTATGTGGTGCGGCTCGATGCGGTAGGTACCGGGTATCGACAGCTCGGTGACCGTGGCGCGCGGAGTGCGGCTCATGACACGTCCCCCGGGGCCTTCGTGCGGGCCGCGCGGGCCGCGAGGGCGTCGATCGTCTCGGCCACCCGCCGCGACTCCGCCGCCGAAGCGGTCCGTTCGGCGGGCGCCTCGCCGCGGACCTCGCGGACGAACGCCGCCACGATCCTCGCGAACTGGTCGTCCGGCGGCAGGGTGATCTGCTCCCGGTGGTCCTGCCGGGTCACGTCGATGACGGGCTGGTGGCCGGGCGGCGGGGTGAAGGCCCGGTCCAGGCGCAGCCGGCCGGTTGACCCGGTGAGGGCGTACTCGGTCCGGTACGCGTGCTCCATGCCGAAGGTCAGTTGGGCCGGCACGCCCTCGGGGGTGACCAGCAGCGCGCTGCCCGACCGGACCACCCCGTCCGCCTCCCGGAGCGTCGCGCCCACCACCTCCAGGCGCGGCCCGAGGAACCGCAGGGCCGCGCGCACGGGGTAGACCGCCACGTCCAGCAGCGCCCCGGCGCCGAGGTCGGCGTGGTTGCGGATGTTGCTCTCCGGGAGCGGGGGGATGGTGAACGCGGCGCTGAACCCGCGCAGTTGGCCGATGGCCCCGTCCGCGAGCAGTCGGTCCACCGCGGCGTGCTGGGAGTGGTGCAGGAACATGGCGTTCTCCTTGAGCACCACCCCCCGCTCCTCGGCCAGCGCGAACAGCCGCGCGGTGTCGGCGGCCCGGGTCGACAGCGGCTTCTCGGTGAAGACGTGCTTGCCCGCGGTGAGCGCCCGCTCGATCCACTCCGCCTGGAGCATGGCGGGCAGCGGGATGTAGACGGCGTCCACGTCGGGACGTCGCAGCAGCGCGTCGTAGTCGGTCACCGCGGCATCGCCGATCCGTTCGGCGAACCGCCGGCCCTTCTCCGGCGAGCGGCTGGCGAAAGCGGTCAACCGGACGCCGGGATCGGCCGCGAGGGCCGGGGCCGTTCGGCGCCAGGAATCCGGGCGGCGGGCATGAGGACGGCCTGGTCACGTCGGTGAACACCCCCTGCGACGCGGCGTGCCGCCGCCTGGGCAGACGGCCACCGCAACGGGAAAAGAAAACGGAAGACGGAAAACATTGAGAATCGATCTGTGCAGACCCGAAACCGAAGGGTCACTGCAGTGATTACAAAGGATCCGCTGCTAGGTGATTCCCTAGAGCCGTCGGATTGTGCCTATCTGGCCGCGTTCTTAACGAAATGTCAGTGTATTTGCGGGTGCGGGCGTTCCCTCCCTCCCTGAGGGAGGGCTTCCACTGTCCGTCGCCCGTCGTCCGTCGCCCGTCGCCCGTCGTCCGTTTCCGGGTCATGCGGGGCGGTGTCGGCTCACGCGCGACGGTCCCGTGCCCCGTACGGGCTGTGCATGGTGAGATACCGGATCTCCAGATCTCGTTCCAGGTAGTCCATGCGGCGCTCCCAGAAGTCCTGGAGGTGCGGCAGGGCCAGGTGGGCGTCCAGGTCCTCCTTGCTCCGCCACGCTTCGTAGAAGACGAAGACGTCCGGCTCGTCGCGGTCCTCGTGGAAGTGGTACTCCAGGCAGCTCGGCTCCTGTCGCGTCGGCTCGACGAACGACAGCAGGAGCTCCCGCAGTTCCGTCGCGCGCTCGGGCTTGGGGCGGGCGGTGCCGACGAGGGTGAACGGCTGGTCCATGACCGATCTCCGATCCGTGGGTACGGTTTCATAGGTACGGTTTTTGTCGTACCTCTCGGACGGTAACGGCGACCCAAGGTACGATGCAAGTCATACCTTGGAGGTGATGGTGATGCCCGATCGCGAAGGGCACCCCGAGCTGACGGAGATCGAGCTGGGAAAGGTGTTGTCCGCGCTGGCCGATCCGCTGCGGCGGCGGGTCGTGCGGGAGCTGGCGGGCGGGCCCGACGGCGAGGCGCGGACGTGCAGTTCCTTTGCTCTTCCCGTCGGCAAGGCGACCGTCACGCATCACTTCCGCACGCTGCGCGAGGCGGGGCTGATCCGTCAGGTCGATCGGGGCAACAGCCGGATGGCCACCCTCCGTCGGGCCGACATCGAGGACCGCTTCCCCGGGCTGTTGTCGCTGCTGGTGGCGGAGGGGTCCGAGGGGGTCGGCGGGGCTGATGGGGCTGGTGGCGCGGGGGACGCCGGGGGTGCCAGGGGCGTCGGTCCGGTGGTGTGAGGTTTTGCCTTACGGTCGACCGGCGGAGCGCCGTCGTGTCGTAGCGTCACTGCATCCCTTGATCACGATTGCGGGCGTCTCCGGCGGCTGATGCGGCCCTCGGTGCGGCGGCCCGCCAGGAGGTGTGCCATGAACGTCGTCGACCTGCAGGACAAGGCCGCGGAACTGCCCGACGCCTGGAGCTCGTTGCTGCTCGGCCGGGTCGGGGGCGCGGGGGTGAAGGTGCTGCGGATGGACGGGCGCCCCATGGTGCCGGAATCCCATGACACGGCGGAAGCGCTGCTGGTGATGGACGGGGTGCTGCGGTTGACGGTCCACGGCGGCGAGGTCGAGGTGCGCGCGGGGGAGATGTACCTCGTCGAGGCGGGGGTGGAGCATGCCGTGCGCCCCGGCAGTCGGGGCACGCTCGTCATCGTCGACCACGGGTCGACCGTCGGCTAGTTCGTGTTCGCAAATCCCCGCCTGACGTTCGGTGCCCGGCGCGGTGCGACCCGGGGCGTATGCGCAACCAACTGCCCCGCTGCCCGGCCTGCGGTCCGCGGCCCGGCCGGGCGGGAGCGCCTGCCGGGGCACCGATCGCCAGGCGGGACTTCGCGGACACGACCTGGGGCGTGTCACCGTCCTTGCCGTCGAACTCCTCTCTGTCGTGCGGTGGTTGAGGACGCCGTTCGCGCCGCTCCGCTGTCGTCGGTGAGGGCGGTGCAGCCCGTGGCGTCAGTGGTGCCCATGACGTCAGCGGTGCCTGTGGCGTCAATGGTGCTCGTGGCGCCAGTGGCGTCGGGGCTGTCCGTGGGGGTGGTGGCGTCGGTGACATGGGTGAGGACGGTGCGGAGGCGTTCGACGAGTGGGTTGGTGTCGTCGGCGCGCCAGACCAGGTGGAGCGTGGTCGAGGTGCCGGCCAGCGGCCGGGGGGTCACGCCGATGCGGCGCAGCGCACGGTGCGAGTCGGCGAGCACCGCTGCGCCGAACTTGGCCGCGACCAGGGCCAGGAGGGTCTGCACGCTGCGGCCCTCGGCGCTGATCTGCGGCACGATCCCGGCGCCGTGGCACAGCGCGATGATCTCGTCGTAGGACCGGGGTGAGACATCCCGGGGCCAGATGACCAGCGGGATCTGGCCCAGTGCCGCGAGTGGGGCGGGCTCGGAGGGGCAGGCCAGCGGGTGGCCGGCGGGCAGGAACAGCGTCAGCGGCTCGCGCCACCAGACCTGGGTGGACAGCCGGGCGTCGCGCATCGGGAGACGCTGGACGGCGAGGTCGAAACGGCCCTCCAGGACGCCGGTGGACATCTCGGCGTCGTTGAAACTCTCCTCCAACTGGAGGTGGACGCGGGGGAGTTCGCGCCGCACACGGCCCAGCGCGGCGCCCAGCGGCCCGTTGATGCCCGACCCGGCGAAGGTCACAACCAGTCGCCCGGTGATGCCCTGGGCGGCCAGTCGTACGTCCTTCAAGGCGGCCTCCGCCTCGGCGAGCACGGTGGTCGCGCGGTCGACGAGTACCTGTCCGGCCGGTGTCGGGGTCAGTCCGCGCCCCTCCCTGACGAACAGCACGGTGCCCAACTGTCGTTCCATTTCGCGGAGTTGGCGACTGATCGTGGGCTGCGTCAGATGCAGTCGGCGGGCCGCGCCGCTGATGCTGCCCTCTTCCGCGATGGCGACCACATAGCCGAGTAGTCTTAGCTCCATCCATACCTCCCAGGCATGGCAAGTATAGAGACTGCTGCCTGGCAGGCAGATGTGGAGGGCTTCTCGGGCCAGAGTGGAGGCGACGCACCGGCCGGACCGGAGCGCGCATCCGACCCCGAGGAGAGCCATGAACCGCGAAGACCGCTACGCGTACGGCATGAAGGTGCTGGAGCAGGTGGACGGCGAGGCGGGAGCGCGGATCGTCGACTCCCTCGCCGACACCTCGCCGGAATTGGGCCACCAGGTGGTGGCGTGGGCCTTCGGTGACATGTACGCACGCCCCGAACTGGCACCGCGCGAGCGGCAGTTGGTGACCCTGGGGGTGCTCACCGCGCTCGGCGGCTGCGAGATCGAGCTGGAGGTGCACCTCAACGCCGCGCTCAACGTCGGCCTGACCACCACCGAGATCACCGAGGCGCTGTTGCACTCGGCCGTGTACTGCGGCATGCCGCGGTCGATCAACGCCACGCTCGTCGCCAAGAAGGTCTTCGCCGAGCGGGGCCTGCTCCCCGTCACCAACCTCGGCTGAACGGTCCGACGCGGCGCGTGGGCGGCTGCCGCCAGGCTGCCCGCCAGGGCGGAACCGGCGGACGGCTCCGAGCGGGCGAGGAGGCCGATGGCGTCCCGGTGGTGCGGTGTGCGCACGGCGGGTCGGTGCGCGTCGTCGTGTCAGGCCAGTGCCCGCTGTTCCGGGGCGACTTCGGACTCGTCGAGGTGCCAGTGCAGGTCGCGGACGTCCGGCTCCAGGGAGAGCCGGGCGATGACCTGCTCCAGGGCCTGGGCGAGGTCGCCGGAGACGGTGACCGAGGCGCGGATGCCGGTGGTGTCCTCGGCGTCGCGGCGGGCCCGGAGGCTGAGGGGGGTCAGATCGGAGGCGGTGAGCGCCTGGAGGAGCAGGGCGCGGATGTGCGTCTCCGCCCGGCGCTCGCAGACCACGTGGACGGTGGCGTGCACGGCCGCGTCGGGGTCGGAACCGGACGCCGGGGCCCGGTCCAACAGACGCCCGGCCGGGCGCAGCACGAGGTGCACCGCGAGCACGGCGAGGGTGCCGAGGACGGCGAATTCGAGGCGCCCGGAGGCGGCCAGGACGCCGACCGCGGCCGAGCACCACAGGGTGGCCGCGGTGTTCAGCCCGCGTACCCCGGCGCCGTCGCGCAGGATCACCCCGCCGCCGAGGAAGCCGATGCCGGAGACGACGTAGGAGGCGACCCGGGTGGGGCTGCCGGAGTCGCCGACGGCGGTGCTGTAGAGGACGAAGAGGGTGGCGCCGGCGGCGACCAGGGCGTTGGTGCGCAGCCCCGCCATCCGGGCGCGCCACTGGCGCTCGACCCCGATGAGTGCTCCGCAGGCCACACCGGTGGCGAGCCGGACCAGGAAGTCGACGATGGTCAGGGTGTGCACGGAGCACCTCCTCGGGGACGGGGAACGACGGGAAGGGGCCGGCGGTGGACCGGCGGTGGGCCCGCCACGGGCCGCTGTCGGGCCGGTGGCGGGTCGGGGACCTCAGTGGCCGAGGGCGACCTGGACGATCTTGACGACGACCAGGACCATCGCGAGCAGCAGGTACGTCCGCAGGGCGGCCAGGCCGACCTTGTGGCCGGTGGAGAGGACCGGCCGGGTCAGCGTCTCCAGGGGCGGCATCCGCCAGTCGTCCCGGCCGGTGCGGTCCACCGGCCGGCCGCCGCGCGCCCAGCCCTTGCGGCGCCGCCGCACCTCCGCGTACCCCAGCGCCAGGACGCCGGCCCCGCCGCAGCCGGCCATGATGCCGAGGATGGTGCCCGGGCCGAGGTCCGGGAAGAGGACGGCGGCGGTGAGGATCACCGACAGGGTGACCAGGACACCGACGACGGCGGCCGTGAAGGCGTTGGTCCGGCGGCCGTTGACCCAGGGGCCGAGCACCGCCCGGTCGTTGCACAGGAGCAGCAGGAAGACCGAGGCGGAGGGCAGCAGCACCCCGGCCAGGGTCTGCACACCCTCGGTGAGCAGCCCCAGCGGCGAGCCGGGAATCAGCACGATCGCGGCGGCCGCGGCGACCAGGCCCGCGTAGACGCCGTAGAACCCCTTGGCGCCGCCGACGCCGCGGTGCAGGGAGTGCCGGATGCCGAAGACGTCGCCGATGGCGTAGGCGGTGGACAGGGACACCGCGAACGCGCCGATGATCGAGGCGTCCAGCAGGGCCACGGCGAACAGCACCCCGGCGAGCTTGCCGGCGTGGGCGGCCAGGCCGTGCGCGATGCCGGCGGTGTCGGTGAAGGCGCCGGCGCCCGAGGTGCCCGCGAAGGCGGCGGCTGCGCAGCCCATCAGGGCGGCGGCCCCGAGCACCACGATGGCGATGCCGATCCACAGGTCGGCCTTCTCGTATCCCATGTAGCGCGGGGTGATGCGCTTGTCGATGACGTAGGACTGCTGGAAGAACAGCTGCCAGGGGGCGACGGTGGTGCCGACGATGCCGATGATGAGCAGCATCACGGCCGACAACTGGCCCGGCCCGCCGGGGAGGTGCGGGACGACGAAGTCATGGGCCATCTGGCCGGTGGACGGGTGGACCATGAAGTAGAGCGGGACGAGCAGCAGCGAGGCCGCGCACAGCGCGATGGCGATCCGCTCGAACCGGCGGAACGACCCGGTGAAGGCGGAGGCGATGATCACGGCGGCGGCCAGCAGCACCGCGCCGACCTTGGGCAGTCCCAGGTAGCCGGCGGCGAGGGTGATGCCGATGAACTCCGTCACCAGCGTCAGCGCGTTGAGCAGGAACAGGTCGATGACCGAGAACGCGCCCCAGAACTTCCCGAACCGCTCCAGGATGAGCCGGGCGTGCCCCACGCCGGTGACGGCGCCCAGGCGCAGCACCATCTCCTGGTTGACGTAGAGCACCGGGACGAGCAGGAGCAGGGTCCACAGCAGGTGGGTGCCGTAGTTCTGGCCCGCCTGGCCATAGGTGGTGAAGGCGCCGGCGTCGTTGTCGCCGACCATCACGATCAGGCCGGGGCCGACGATGGCCAGCAGGGTCTTGAGCTTGGCGGACAGGCCCCGGCGCGGGGCGGTGTCGTCGTGCCGGATGGTGCCGAGCGCGCCGCGGATGTCACCGGTGTGCGCGTCGTCGAGCACCGCGGTGGGGTGCGGAGCCGGAGCCGGGGCCGTGGCCGCGGCCGTGGAACGGATCGTGGTGTCGGTCATGGCAACCTCCCAAGTCCCCCGAGCGGGGGGAGGTGTTGGGGGCGCGGGGCAGTCATCTCCCCTGCGCGGGCGCGCAGCACGGCGACCCGTGCCGGCGGTGGGCCGTACGGGGGCGTGGGGCGGCGGGGAGGCCGCGCAGGGGAGGTGACTACCGCGTGCCGGAAGTGAGCGAGGGCAGACGGAAGGGGGGCCGATGATGGCCCGGACTACTGCATTCCATGTCTCTCGCCTCCTTCCGGTCGGGGCGCGTCGGGCGCGCCGTCGTCGATCCGGCAAGGAGCGGACCAGTCGCCGTCGACCGGTTCACCCCTACTCGTCAGAGCTTTGGCACGTCACGGCGTAGCCCCGAGTGCGGGCAGCCACTTGGGGTCACCCCTTGGGCCGGGGAGACCTGTCCTGATCCGGAGCGTCTCTCGACGGGTGGGATCAGTGGCCTGTGTCCGTGACGACGCCTCACCGAACGAGGTGCTCGCTTCGTCAAACCTCTAGGAGTCTAGACCCTGCCCACGAGGTACTTGCGCAAGGGTGCAAGTTCTTGACCGACTCTTAACCCCGCGGCGGATCCGTCCCGGAGTCCGGGACGGGCTGCTGGACACCGCTGCGACCTCGGGTGAGCATGAGGCGCATGTCCGAGAACCCCGAGCCCGGCAAGGCGGGCGAAGCCGGTACCGAAGCCGAACGGCTGGACCGCATCGAGGCGCTGCTGGCGCCTGCCGTCGCGGGGGTGGAGGAGGCCGGACGGCGGCTGCGGCCGGCCTGGCGGCGGGTCACCCGCGGTGAGCCCCGCTGGCCCTCGACGCTCGCGGTGCTGGTGGCGGTGGCGCTCCAGTGGCGGCTGCCGGAGCGGCTGGCGATCCATCCGGAGTGGCTGCTGCCGGGGCTGGAGACCGCGCTGGTGCTGGTGCTGGTGGCGGCCGACCCGTACCGCATCGAGCGGGTCTCCCGGCTCTACCGGTGGGCGGGGCTGGCGCTGATCGCGATGATCAGCGCGGCCAACGGGTGGTCCGCGGTCCATCTGGTGATCGGCCTGGTGCGCGGCACGGAGGGTCAGGACGCCGGGGAACTGCTGGCGACCGGCGGTGCCATCTGGGCCACCAACGTCATCGTCTTCGCGCTCTGGTACTGGGAGTGGGACCGCGGCGGCCCGGTCGCCCGGGTCCATGCCGTGCGCCGCTACCCCGACTTCCTCTTCCCGCAGATGGCGACGCCGGAGATGGCCCCGGAGCACTGGGAGCCGCAGTTCGCCGACTACCTGTACCTGTCCTTCACCAACGCCACCGCCTTCAGTCCGACCGACGTGATGCCGCTGACCCGGTGGGCGAAGCTGCTGATGCTGCTCCAGTCGGCGGTCTCGCTGCTGACGGTGGTGCTGGTGGTGGCCCGTGCGGTCAACATCCTCAAGTAGTCGGCTGCCGGGCCCGGTTGGGATGTCCTACGGTGGGCACCCTGAGGTGTAGAGCGGGCCTTTCGAGGGTATGGCGGCATCGTGACGGGACGGTGAGACGGGTCTGAGAACTTCATGAATACTTGCTCAATTGTGCAATCATTTGGCCAAGGCTTGACCGGTTGACCCGTAACCAATCGCTCACAAGGCTCTGACCTGCACTTTTGTCGCTTCGGGGCGGCGGTGCCGAAAACAATCTCCGGTCGGAGTCAATTCTTTCTCACGCCGCGGTCAGGTGTCGGGGCCGCTTTCCCGCTGCTGCCTGGCCGAGCGCGCTTCGGCTGCTTTCACAACACGTTCGAATGGTGGATCTGTGGGTCCTCTGCGAGAACCCGTGCCTGGTCAGCGGCATCTCTAGTGGCGAATGTCCGAGGGTTTCCACCCACCGGCACCGACACAACAGAGGCATAACGATGTCGTCGCCCCTTCTCGAATCGTCCTTCGAGCCGTCAGAGCCACTGCCCGCACGGGCCGTTTACCGCACCGCCGGCACCCCGGCCCCGCGGACCCTGCTCGACGTGCTCGACGCCACCGCAGCCGCACACCCCCAGGCGATCGCCCTGGACACGGGCGCCGAGGTGATCACCTACCGCGACCTGTGCAGCGAGACCGAACGTCGTGCACGGCAGCTCAGGGACCTCGGAATCGGTCCCGGCGACCGGGTCGGAGTCCGCGTGCCCTCCGGAACCGCCGAGCTGTACCTCTCGATCCTCGCCGTCCTGCGCAGCGGAGCGGCGTACGTACCGGTCGATGCCGACGACCCCGACGAGCGGGCCGCCACCGTCTTCCGGGAGGCCGCCGTCTGCGCCGTCCTCGGTCCGGCCGCCCAGCCGCCCGCCCTGGCCCGGCCCGCCGGGGCGCCACGTCCCCCGGGCCTCCAGGACGACGCCTGGATCATCTTCACATCGGGTTCGACCGGCGCGCCCAAGGGCGTCGCGGTCAGCCACCGCTCCGCCGCCGCCTTCGTCGACGCCGAGGCCGTCCTGTTCTGCCAGGACCGCCCGCTGGGCCCCGGCGACCGGGTACTGGCCGGACTGTCCGTCGCCTTCGACGCCTCCTGCGAGGAGATGTGGCTCGCCTGGCGGCACGGCGCCTGCCTGGTGCCCGCCCCCCGCTCGCTGGTCCGCGCCGGCCACGAACTCGGCCCGTGGCTGGTCGAGCGGGGCATCACCGTGGTCTCCACCGTGCCCACCCTCGCCGCGCTCTGGCCCGACGAGGCGATGCGCCGGGTCCGGCTGCTGATCGTCGGCGGCGAGTCCTGCCCCGCCGGGCTCGTCGACCGCTTCGCCGGACCCGGCCGGGAGATGTGGAACACCTACGGCCCGACCGAGGCCACCGTCGTCGCCTGTGCCGCCCGCCTCCGGCCGGGCCAGCCGGTCCGCATCGGCCTGCCCCTGGAGGGCTGGCAGCTGGCCGTCGTGGACCGGGCCGGCCGGCCGGTGCCCTACGGCGCCGAGGGCGAGTTGCTCATCAGCGGCGTCGGCACCGCCCGCTACCTCGACCCGGTCAAGGACGCCGAGCGCTTCCGGCCCGACGACGTCCTGGACACCGCCCGCGCCTACCGCACCGGCGACCTGGTCCGCGCCGAACCCGAGGGCCTGCTCTTCGTCGGCCGCGCCGACGACCAGATCAAACTCGGCGGTCGACGCATCGAGTTGGGCGAGATCGACGCCGCGCTGGCCGCCCTGCCCGGCGTCCTCGGCGCCGCCGCGGCCGTCCAGACCACCCCGGCCGGCACCCAGGTCCTGGTCGGCTACGTCGTCCCCGAGCAGCGCACCACCGACGGCTCCAGCTTCCAGCAGGACAAGGCCCGCGCGCTGCTCCAGGAACGGCTGCCGGCGCAGCTCGTACCCGTCCTCGCGGAGGTCGAGAGCCTGCCCACCCGGACGTCCGGCAAGGTCGACCGCAAGGCGCTGCCCTGGCCGCTGCCGACCGCCCCGGTCGACGGTGCGGCCGGCGCCCCGGCCCCGGCGCTGCACGGCACCGCCGCCCGCCTGGCCGGCATCTGGGAGGAACTCCTCGGCGTCCGGCCCGGCCCGGACAGCGACTTCGTCTCCCTCGGCGGCACCAGCCTGGTCGCCGCCCGGATGGCCTCCCAGCTCCGCGCCCACCACCCCGGCGTCTCGGTCGCCGACCTCTACCGCCACCCGGTGCTGCGCGACATGGCCGTGCACCTCGACTCGCTGGGCGGCCCGGTGGACGAGGTCCGCCCGGTCCGCCCCGTCCCGCGCCGCGCCGGCGTCGTCCAACTCCTCGTCCAGACCGGCCTGTACGGCATCGCCGGCCTGCGCGGACTGGTCGGGCTCGCGCTCGCCGACAACATCCTCGGCTGGCTCGCCCCGCAGGTCTGGGCCCCGCACACCGCCTGGTGGCTGATCATCGTCGGCTGGGTGGTGCTCTACAGCGCCCCGATGCGCTGCGCCCTCGGCGCCCTCGCCGCCCGGATGCTCGCCGGCTCGATCCGGCCCGGCGCCTATCCGCGCGGCGGCGCCACCCATCTGCGCCTGTGGACCGCCGAACGCGTGGTCGCCGCCTTCGGCGTCCCCTCGCTGCTCGGTACGCCCTGGGCGCGGCTGTACGCCCGGACCCTGGGCTGCACCACCGGGCGGAACGTGGCGCTGCACACCATGCCGCCGGTCACCGGCCTCGCCGAACTCGGCGACGGCTGCAGCATCGAACCCGAGGCCGACCTCTCCGGCTGGTGGCTCGACGGCGACACCCTGCACATCGGCGCCGTCCGGATCGGCGCCGGCGCCCGGGTCGCCCACCGCAGCATGCTGATGCCCGGCGCCGTCGTCGGACAGGGCGCCGAACTCACCGCCGGCGCCTGCCTGGACGGCGAGATCCCCGACGGCGCCTGCTGGTCCGGCTCCCCGGCCCGCCCGGCCGGCGCCGCCGAGCGGATGGCCGGCGCCGCGTGGCCCGCCCCGCGCTGGCGGCGTTCGCTCGGCTGGAGCGCCGCCTACGGTCTCTCCCTGCTGGGCCTGCCGCTGCTGGCGCTGCTGTCCACCGCCCCGGCACTGGTCGGCGCGTACTTCCTGCTCCGCGACAGCGGCACCCTCGCCACCGCGGCGGTCCGCCTGCTGCTGGCCGTCCCGGTCTTCACGCTCGTCACCACCGGCTCCTCGATCCTGGTGACCGCCGCCGTGGTGCGGCTCCTCGGCCGCGGCATCACGCCGGGCGTGCACCCGGCGAGCGGCGGCGTCGCCTGGCGCGCCTGGCTGGTGACCCGCCTCCTGGACGGCGCCCGCGGCAGCCTCTTCCCGCTCTACGCCAGCCTCGGCACCCCGCACTGGCTGCGGCTGCTCGGCGCCAAGGTCGGCAAGCACGCGGAGATCTCCACCGTGCTGCCGCTGCCCTCGCTGCTGCACGTCGAGGACGGCGCCTTCCTGGCCGACGACACCCTGGTCGCCCCCTTCGAACTCCGCGGCGGATGGCTGCGGTTGGGGACCGTCCGGATCGGCCGCCGGGCCTTCGTCGGCAACTCCGGCATCGTCGACCCCGGCCACGACGTCCCCGACCACAGCCTGGTCGGCGTGCTCTCCAACGCACCCGCCGACGGCGAGCCCGGGATGTCGTGGCTGGGTCGGCCCGCGATGCCGCTGCCCCGGGTGGCGGCCCAGGCCGATCCGGCGCGTACCTTCGCGCCGCCGCGCAAGCTGGTCCTGGCCCGCGCCGCCGTCGAACTGTGCCGGGTGCTGCCCCTGATGTGCGGAGTGGCCCTCGCCGAGGGCGTGTTCCTCACCGAGCAGGACGTCTTCGCCAGCGGCGGCCTCGGCCTCGCGGCGCTGGTCGGCGCCCCGCTGCTGCTGCTCTCGGGCCTGGTGGCGCTGCTCGTCACGACCCTGGCGAAGTGGACGCTGGTCGGCCGGTTCACCGCCGGCGAGCACCCGCTGTGGTCGCCCTTCGTCTGGCGCAACGAGCTCTACGACACCTTCGTCGAGTCGCTCGCCGTGCCGTCGATGGCCGGCGCCTTCACCGGCACCCCGGTCCTCAACTGGTGGCTGCGCACCCTCGGCGCCAAGATCGGCCGCGGCGTCTGGCTGGAGAGCTACTGGCTGCCGGAGACCGACCTGATCACCCTCGCCGACGGCGTCAGCGTCAACCGCGGCTGCGTGCTGCAGACCCACCTGTTCCACGACCGGATCATGCGCCTGGACACCGTCCGGCTCGCCGAGGGCTCTTCGCTCGGCCCGCACGGCATCGTGCTCCCCGGCACCGACGTCGGCGCGCGCGCCTCGATCGCACCGTCCTCCCTGGTCATGCGCGGCGAGAGCGTGCCCGCGCACACCCGCTGGGCCGGCAACCCGATCGCCGGCGAACGCCCGACCCGTCCCGCCGCGGCGCTCGCGGAGGGTGGTGCTGCCGCGTGACCCGATGCAGTCGGCGCGCCCTCATCAGGGGTGCAGCCCTGCTCCCGCTCGTCGCGACGGTCGCCGACGGCCTGGGCGGAGCGCGCCCCGACCGCTACTTCCCGCGGCACGGCACCTACGCGCACGACACGGTCTCCTACGACCTGCACCTGTCCTACCGCCCGGCCGACGGCAGCCTCGACGGCCGGGCCCGCATCGAGGCGGTGGCCAACGAGCCCCTGAACCGGGTGGAGTTGGACCTCTCCCGGCTCAGCGCGCACACCGCCCGGATCGACGGGACCCGGGTCCGGGCCCGCCAGAACAACGGCAAGCTGTACCTGGACACCCCGCACCCGCTCGCCACCGGCACGCGCTTCACCGTGGACGTCGGCTACCGCGGTCGGCCCCGGCCGGTCCGCTCGCCGTTCGGCCCGATCGGCTGGGACCGCACCGGCGACCCGCACGACGGCACGATGGTCGCCTCCCAGCCGCTCGGCGCCCCGTCGTGGTTCCCGTGCAACGACCGGCCCGACGACAAGGCGGCCTTCACCTTCCGGATCACCGTCCCGCACGGTCAGCACGCCCTCGCCAACGGCACCCTGCTCGAACGCCGCCGCAGCGGGCACCGCGAGTGCTGGACCTACCACCACCCCGGCCCCATGGCCCCGTACCTCGCCGCGCTCTACACCGGCCGCTTCCGGCACGACAGCGGCACCGCCCACCTCGGCCCGGAACACCCGTCGATCGCGCTGCACAACTCCTACCCGTCGTGGATGGCCGAGGACGCCGCGCACGACCTGGCCCGCCAGCCGGAGATGCTCCGGGCGTTCAGCGGCCACTTCGGCCGCTATCCGTTCGAGGCGTACGGCGCGGTGGTCGTCGACGCCGAACTCGCCGCCCCGGTCGAGAACCAGACCCGGTCGGTGTTCGGCAGCAACCACATCGACGGGGAGCGCGGCGCGGAGACCCTGGTCGCGCACGAGATCGCCCACCAGTGGTACGGCAACAGCGTCAGCCTGCGCGACTGGCGCGACATCTGGCTCAACGAGGGCTTCGCCACCTACGCGGAGTGGCTGTGGTCCGAGCACATCGGCGAGGACAGCGCCGACGAGATCGCCCGCCGCGAATGGCGGTCGCTGCGCGACCGTCCCCAGGACCTGCGGGTCGCCGACCCCGGTCAGCGGCGGATCTTCGACGACCGGGTCTACGTCCGCGGCGCCTGCGCCCTGCACGCGCTGCGCCGCTCCGTCGGCGACAGCCGGTTCTTCGCCGTGCTGCGCGGCTGGCACGGCGAGCACCGCGGCGGCAGTGCCAACACCGCGGCGTTCCTGGCCCATGCCGAACGCTGTGCCGGCCCGGTCCGCCCGCTGCTGCACAACTGGCTGTACGAGAAGCCGCTGCCAGCTCTGGCGGTCTGAGAACCCGGTACCCCGGTGGCGGACAGCCGACCCGCCCGCCACCGAGGACGGCCCGGTCAGCCCCGGCGCCGCACCTTCAGCGCCGCGTCCGTCCGCTGGGCCGGCTGTCCGTCGGGGCCGTGCTGCACCCGCGCGAACTCCTCGCTGAGCTGCACCTCCCACTCCCGTTCGGGGAGCGCGAGGGCCGCCAGCACCTCCTCGGTCGTCGGGAAGCGCTCCATCGGGTGCGCGTGCTCGTGCTCCCACGGCGGCGCCCCGGCGTGCCCGACGACCAGCAGCACCCCGCCGGGCGCCACCGCCGACGCCGCGGTCCGCAGGATCCGCTCCCGGAAGATCTCGCCCGGATTGTGCAGGAACTGCGCCGAGACCAGGTCGAAACCGCCCTCGGGGAACGACATCGTCAGGTCGCGCCGCTGCCAGTCGATGCGGTCGGCGACCCCGGCCGCCGCGGCCTGTTCCGCGGCCCGGCCCAGTGCCACCCCGGACACGTCGACCGCGGTGACCCGCCAGCCCTGCGTGGCCAGCCAGATCGCGTCCGCACCCTCGCCGCACCCCAGGTCCAGCGCGGTGCCCGGGGCCCGGTCACGGACCTCGCGGACCAGTACGACGTTGGGGTTCCCGCTCCATATCCGGTCGCTCTCGGCGTACCGGGCGTCCCAGAACTTCTCGTCGGGGATCGTGTCCGTGCCGCTGCCGCTGCCGCTGCCGCTGCCGCTGCCATGGCCGTGGTTCATGGATGTGCTCTCCTCTTCGTCCGGATCACGGCACAGCGTCCGCCGTACGCCGGCCGTCCGGCAAAGTCCGTTGCCGATCCCGCAACGGACCGGAGGGAGCCTCCGTCAAATCTCGCCCTCGACCACCCCGCCCACGTCGTGGGCGATGTGCACCGCCGCCTCCTCGGCGGACGCCGCACCCCCGTCGATCCCGACATCCCGGGCGATGATGTCGTTGCTGCCGCCACCACGCCAGAAGCCCTCGTCGTAGCTGACGATCCGGCCGGCGCGCTCCTCGCCGACCTGGTCGTCATAGGGCTCGCCGGCGCCGTCCGGCAGATCCCCGATGCCGTCGCCGTCCGGCGCGCAGACGTCCGGCAGCTCGATGGCGAGCCGATGGGCCAGGGACTCGCGGTCGTGCTGCTCCTGCGCGGTGGTCCCCTCGTGGTTCACCACGAACGGGCGCTCCGGCGGCGAATAGCCGGTGTCCAGCGCCTCGTCGAGCCCCGGCTCGTCCAGGGCGTCCTCCATGTCGAGGTCGTTGGGATAGTCCTGCGGATCGGATCTGGGCGGCTGGTAGACCTCGTCGCCCATGGCGTCTTCGGACATTGCCGCCCTCCTCCTCGCCTCCGTGTCGGGTGGTGTCGCGCCCTCAGTGGCATTGTCCGCCAGCGAGCGCTCCTCGGCCTCAGGAGCGCCGGTCCTCGGTGCCCAGCCCGAGCGACTCGGCGATGCCCTGCACATTGCCGTACCGGTGGTGCGCGGGCAGCTGCTCGGCCATCGTGACCAGGCGGTCCGGGGCGTGGTTGCTGCGCAGGGTACGGATGATGTCGTTGCGCTCGGCCGGATAGAGGCTGCGGCCGAGGTACTGCGCCAGTTCGGAGCGCACACCGACGTCGCGTTCGGACATGCCGTGCGGGGTGCCGCCGCGGTAGACGCTCTCCGGCGACGGCGCCGCCACCGGCTGGTCCTCGCCGGCCGGCTCCAGTTCGCGGTTCTCGTCCGCGCGCAGCGAACGGTCCATGGTCAGCTGGCTCCGAAGCTGCTTCTTCATCATGTCGTCCCGGGCGGGACCGGTCTTGTCCATGCCGTGTTCCATGACCATCTGCCTCCGTTGCCTCCTGTTCCAGTCTCCCTTTTCCCCTCGCGCTGACAACACGACGGACGTCGGGGCAGGGTGCCGGGCGCCGGCCGGCCGGTCAGCGGGGGAGGAAACGCGACCGCCCGCCGCCCCGGGGGTCCGGGTGCGGCGGGCGGTCGGTGCGCGGCCCGCGCCGTCAGTCCTGGGCCTCGGCCGCCACCGGCTTCGGGATCAGGAATGACGTCGCGATGGCGAGCGCCAGGATGACCACACCGGCGATCATGCCGGCCGTGTAGCCGCCGGCCGAGGTCGGATCGGCCGGCGCCAGCGCGGTCTTCACCGCGTAGAGCGCCGCGAAGCTCAGACCCGCGCCGAGGTTGAAGGCGCCCGCGTTGAGCCCGGGCAGGAAGCCGGGGTTCTCACCGGGGGAGAGGACGATGCCCAGCCCGTTGAGCACGATGTTGGCCACGCCCGCGTAGGTGACGCCGACCAGCAGCGAGGTCACCAGCAGCAGCCCGTGCGTGTGGCTGTGCATCGTCAGCAGCATCAGCACCACCGACCCCACGGAGCCGAAGAGGCCCAGCCGCAGGATCCGGCCGTAGCCGAAGGTCGCGGCGAGTCGGCCGGCCACCGGGCCCATCGCCAGCCCGGCGAGCGCGTACGGCGTCAGCGTCCACCACGCGGACTGCTCGGCGGACATCCCCAGACCGGCCTGGGCGTCCTGGGCGAAGGCCGGGATCAGCCCGTTCATCACCGCGAACACGCCGGTCATGGTCAGCACCGTGGTCAGCAGCAGCGACCAGGTGGCCCGCTGCTTGAGGTGCCGGGTGGCGACCAGCGGGTGCCCGCTGCGGTTCTCGGTCCGCCAGAACAGCGCGAACGCGGCGGCGGCCAGGACGACCAGCACGGCGATCATCGCCCAGTCGGCGTCGGCCAGCTTCCCGGCCTCGTTCAGCGCGATCAGCAGCGCGCCGACCGAGACCACCAGCAGCGCCACACCCGGCCAGTCCATCCTGGACGCGGTGGCGGCCTTGGACTCCGGGGTCAGGGTCGCCACCAGGGCGGTGGCCACGGCCGCGACGACGCCCATCGCCCAGAAGACCGACTGGAAGCCGTGGTGGTCGGCGAGGTAGCCGCCGGCCAGCGAGTCGACGCCGGCGATACCGCCGTTGACGGCGGTGATCACGCCCAGCAGGGTGCCGTACTTCTTCGGCTCCTTGACCTCGACGCGCAGCATGATCAGGCACAGCGGGACGACCGGCCCGCTCACGCCCTGGATGATCCGCCCGGCGAACAGCATCGGGATGCTGGTCGCCAGCGCGGCGACCACACAGCCGACGGCCATCAGGCCGAGCATGCCGGCCAGCACCCGGCGCCGGCCGAAGACGTCGCCCAGCCGGGGCAGGAACAGCGAGAACAGCGCCGCGGACGTGAAGAACGCGGTCTGGGTCATGCCCACCTCGGCGGAGCTGGCCCCGAGCGAGTCCTCGATGCTCTTCAGCGCCGGGCTGAGCATGCTGGCGTTCAGCTGGAAGGCGAAACAGGCCGCGAGCAGCGCGGTGACCAGCACGCCGATCCGGACGCCTGATCCGCCGCCGGAAACCTCGGTGGTACGTGGTGCGGTGGAGATGTTCATGCCCGGCCTTCGCCGATCCGCTCCAGGGCGTCCACCACGAGGTTCCAGAACCGCTCGTGGTCGAGCTCGACCGCGACCTGGGTGTGGCAGTCGGCCGGTGCCGGCGCCCGGAAGTCGGTGACGGTCATGCCCAGGGTCAGCGCGCCGCGCAGCTCGATGTCGACCGGCGCCTTGCGGACGGTCATCACGTCCGGGTCGATGACGTACGCCACCGCGCACGGGTCGTGCACCGGCGGGTGGTCGAAGCCCTGGTTCTCGCGGTACGCCTCGCGGAAGAAGTCCAGCAGCTCCAGGACGAAGCGGGCCGGCGCGGTGCCGACCGCGGCGATCTTCGCCTCGACCTCGGGGGTGGCCAGCGCCTGGTGGGTGAGGTCCAGGCCGACCATGGTGACCGGCCACTTCTCGTTGAAGACGATGTGCGCGGCCTCGGGGTCGATGATGATGTTGAACTCGGCGACCGCGCTCCAGTTGCCCTCGTGGTAGCCGCCGCCCATCAGGACGACCTCGCGCACCCGCTCGGCGATCCGGGGCTCCTTGCGCACCGCCATGGCGATGTTGGTCAGCCCGGCCGTGGGGACGATGGTGATCTCGCCCGGCTCGTGCGCCATCACGGTGTCGATGATCAGGTCGACGGCGTGCCGGCGGTCCAGCTCGAAGGCCGGCTCGGGCAGTTCGGGCCCGTCGAGGCCGGTCTCGCCGTGGATGTCGGGGGCGGTCTCGATGGACCGGACCAGCGGACGCGGGTTGCCGGCGGCGAACGGCACACCGGTGATGCCGGCGATGGCCGCCACCGACAGCGCGTTGCGGGTCACCTTCTCCAGCGTCTGGTTCCCGACCACGGTCGTCACGGCGACCAGTTCGACGTCGGGATTGCCGTGGGCCAGGAGCATGGCGATCGCGTCGTCATGCCCCGGGTCGCAGTCGAGGATGATCTTTCTGGCCAACGGGAGAGCCCCTTTGCTCTGCGGAACGGTGAAGCGGGGTGAACTCGATCTCTGGGGCGCGCCAGCCAGCGGCGCGGCGTCAGCCGCTCCGGTGGAGCAGGGGCTTGCATCGGGCGCTACCTCGGGAAAACGTTCTCCGGAAATTTCGCTCATGCCACGCGGAGATGTCAATGAAACGTCAAGGAAGTGTGAGGCAGGCGACCTGCTTACCTGCTGGTACGGAGCGCACGGAGCTGGTACGTCTGTGCACGGGCGGTGATAACGTTTGCCGCCATCGTCCGGGGCGGCGCGGTGCGCAGGGCCGCCGTCCCGTAGTGGAAGGGCACGCCGTCGTGGCCGAAGTGACCTTGCGGGACGTCGCGCGGGCGGCGGGTTGCTCCGTCGCCACCGTCTCCCGTGTGCTGGCCGGCACCCGCCCGGTGGGCGCCGAGACCGCGCGCGCCGTACGGGAGGCCGCCGACCGCCTGGGCTATCGCCCCAACGAGGTCGCCCGCGCGCTGCGCAGCCGCTCCACCGGCACCGTCGGCCTGGTCCTCCCGCAGATCACCAACCCGTTCTTCCCCTCCCTCGTCCGGGAGTTGGAGCACGTCCTGCACGCCGAGGGCCGGGCCGTCCTGCTCGCCGACTGCGACGACGACCCGGAGACCGAGGCCGCCCGGATCGGCGCCCTGCTGGGCCGCCGGGTGGACGCCCTGCTGCTCATCCCGGTCGACGAGCGGCGCAGCCGGGAGGCGGTGGCCGCCGCCGCGGCGCAGGTGCCGCTGGTGCTGCTGGACCGGGGCTGCGGCCCCGGCGTCGCCGACTCGGTCGCGGTCGACAACGCGGCCGGGATGGCCCTCGTCCTGGAACACCTCGCCGCCACCGGCCGCCGTCGCCCCTGTTTCATCGGCGCCGCCGGGACCGCCTCCGCGGCGGCCGAACGGCGCGCCGCCTACGCGGCGGGGGTGGCCGCCCTCGACCCGACCGCACCGGAACGCGCGGTGCTCGGCGACTTCTCCGTGGAGTGGGGCCGGGCCGCCGTGGACCGCATCTGGCCCGCCCGCCCGGACGCGGTGGTCTGCGCCAACGACCTGATCGCGGCCGGCGCGCTGCAACGCCTGCGCCAGCTGGGCGCCGACGTGCCCGGCGAGGTCGCGGTCACGGGCTTCGACGACGTCCCGCTGGCCGGCCTGGCCGATCCGGCGCTCACCACGGTCCGTCAGCCGGTGGCCGAACTGGCCGTCGAGGCCGCCCGGTTGCTCACCCGCCGCCCGGCAGCGGCCCCGGCCCCGATCCCCGGCCCCCGCCGTCCGGTCCGCACCGTCCGCCTCGCGCCGGAGTTGGTGGTTCGGGCGTCCAGCGCGCCGGGCGGGGTGCGCGCCGAGCCCTGCGCGACCTCTTGACCGTACGCGGTCAGGACGTTAAGTCTAGACCAATCACCTGGCACACCCTCGCGTCAACCACCCCCCTACGCGAAAGGGTTGACATGAACAAGAAGAGAAGGCTGGCCCTCGCCATAGGCGCCGCCATCGCCCCCCTCCTCGTCGTCGGTCTGCCGGTCGGCTCGGCCAGTGCCCACGGTTACGTCTCCTCGCCGCCCAGCCGGCAGGCCCAGTGCGCCGCCGGCACCATCGACTGCGGCCCCATCAAGTGGGAGCCGCAGAGCGTCGAAGGGCCCAAGGGGCTGACGAGTTGCAGCGGCGGCAACAGCCAGTTCGCCGACCTGGACGACGACTCCAAGCCGTGGAAGGTCACCCCGATCAACAGCAGCCAGACCTTCACCTGGCGGTTCACGGCCCGGCACGCCACCAGCAACTGGCAGTACTTCGCAGGCGGCCAGAAGGTCGCCGAGGTCGACGGCCACGGTGCCCAGCCCCCGGCCGAGGTCTCCCACACCGTCGACTTCGGCGACATCAAGGGCAAGCAGAAGATCCTCGCGGTCTGGAACATCGCCGACACCGCGAACGCCTTCTACGCCTGCATCGACGTCAACATCGGCTAGGTCCCGTCGTCACCTTCCCGTCGTCGCCCGCAGTGCGGCCCCGCGGTGTCCCGTCGTACGGACCCGGCCCGACCCACGCGCCCACTCCACCCCACCCCTCTCCTTTCCCCCGACCCGTCTTCTCCCTGCTCCGCTCACCGTCCCCCACCGTCGCCCCGCGTTCCGTCCCGGACGCGGGGCGACGCCGCTGTCAGGGGCACCCGTTACGATCGGCGCATTCAAGGACCGATGCGGCCGGCCACAGCCGGGAGGAAGAGATGGGTCTGTTCCGCCGAGGACCGAAGCGGGATCCCCGCGGGCTCGCACGCGACGAGGAGTTCAGCTTCTTCTCGGAGCGGGAAGGCCGGGTCTTCAGATCCGAGGTCCGGCAGGCGTTCGCCGAGCACGGTCTGGAGGTCACCGCCTACCCCGGAGTGGTCACCGACTCCGCGGGCCGCCAGTTCGGCCTCGGCAATCTGGCCGCCGTCTGTCACCGCGACCGCCGCGGCGAGCGCTGCTGGCCACGGCTGATCCGCGACCACGTCGGCAAGGTGCTGCGCACCATGGACGGCCCGCAGCCGCTGGAGATCCTCTCCCACGACGAGATCCGGGCCTGCCTCTACCCCCGGATCGTCGCCCAGGAGACGCTGCCCGCCTCCGACGCCTTCCGCTACGGCCACGAACCGGCCCCCGGTTTGCGCGAGGTGCTCGCCCTCGACCTGCCCGAGGCCGTCCAGATGCTCAGCGAGGACTCCCTCAGCGACCTCGGCGACGTGGCCGAGCTGCGCATCCGCGCCATGAACAACCTGCGCGCCCTGCCGGTCGAGGGGCACGAGACGGTCCGGCGCGGCGACGGCTCGGCGTTCGAAGTGCTGCTCGGCGACTCCTTCTTCACCGCGAGCCGGGTACTCGTCCTCGACGACCTGGTCGAACGCCTCATGGGCACCACCCTCACCCGGGACGGCGCCCTGGTCGCCCTGCCCTTCCGTCATCAGCTGGCGTTCCACCGCATCCACGACGCCCAGGTCATCCCGGCGCTCCAGGCCATGGCGCAGTTCGCGGCGGCCGGCCACGAGGACGCGGCGGGCGCGATCAGCCCCCGGGTGTACTGGTGGCGCCGCGGGATGATGACACCGCTGAGCGAACCGGACGGCGACGGCCTGCGGGTGGTGGTCGACATGGAGTTCCAGGACATGTTGGAGCGCCTGGTGCAGGACGAGCCGTAGCCGCCCGGGCCCCCGTCGGGGCCGGGCTCCCGGCCCGGAAAAAATTCCTTCGCGAAATCTTCGCCCGAGGGGAACCCCGACCGCCCGCACTCCGTTATTCCCAGTGAGACCCCGCGTTCTCCCCCGTGCGCGGGGTCTCACCATTGCCGCGTGCGCCTGCCGCCGCCCGTGCGGGCCTCACTCGCCGAGCCGGGCCCGCTCCTCGTCGGTGAAGAGCCGCGAGCGGATCAGGAACCGCACCCCCTCCGGCGCCTCCAGCGAGAAGCCGCTGCCCCGTCCCGGTACGACATCCACCGTCAGATGCGTGTGCCGCCAGCGGGCGAACTGGTCGGCCGACATCCAGAACCCCACCGTTTCGGGCACGCCGTCCACCGCCAGCCGCTCCAGCAGCACATCGGACGCGCCGGTACGGAACTCCCCGGCCGGGTAGCACATCGGTGCGCTGCCGTCGCAGCAGCCGCCGGACTGATGGAACATCAGCGGCCCGTGCTGCTCCCGCAGCGACCGCAGCAGCGCGGCGGCGGAGTCGGTCAGCGCGATCCGCGCGGCGTCCCGCGGGAGGCCGGTGTCCTGCTCGTCCGTGTCGTTCACGTGCTGCCCCTTCGTCGGCCGGTCACGACGGGCGCGGTCCCCTGCCGGGCGGGGGAGTGCCCCGCCCGGCAGCATGGCAGAAGGCCGCCGCGCCGCGGAACACGGCGCGGCGGCCCGGGCGGTGACGACGGCTCACGCCCCACCGCGGTGCCTCATCGGCCGCGTCACATCCGGTGCTCCAGCAGTGCGGTGGCGATGGCGACTTGGTCCGGTTCGAGGGCGGACTCGCCGTCCTCGACGTCCCACAGGGCGTTCTGCAGGACCCGGCCGAGCGTCCAGCCCGCGGCCCGTTCGCGGTCCAGGCCCACCACCTCGGTCAGCAGGTCGAAGCGGCGCAGCACCGCCCGCCGGACGTCGCCGGTCGCCACCACGTCCTCCCACCGGTTGACCAGGGCGGGCAGCAACTCGAAGCCGGGGTCGCCGGCCAGCGGTTCGGGGTCGATGGCGAGCCACGGCTCCCGTTCGGCGGCCAGCACGTTGTCGTAGTGCAGGTCCCAGTGCAGCAGCCGGTCCCCGCTCTCGCCGAGCAGCCCGGCCACGGCGGACGCGCAGGTGCGCACCAGCCGCCGCTCCGCCGGGTCGTGCAGTGCGCGGACGGCCTGCGGGGTCTGGTCGAGCATGGCGGCGGCGAGGTCGGCGAGCTGCCGCAGCCCCGCCGGGGCGGGCACCGCCACCAGCCGCGCCATCAGCTCGGCCAGGATCCGCAGCGCCTCGTTGTCGTCGGGCACCGCCGACAACGGCCGGCCGGCGTCCAGCCGTTCCAGCAACTGGGTGGCGCTCGCCTCGTCGTGGTCGAGCAGGCGGACGATGCCGTTGCCGCGCCAGGCCCGCAGGCCCGGCGTGGCGCCGGCGGTCTCCTCGCGCGGCCGTTGGAGCTTGAGCGCGGCCGGCGTCGCGTCCGCCCGCCGCACCGGCAGGACGAGCGAGGCCATGCCGTACCGGGCGGGGCCGTCCGGCCGCAGTGCCCAGCGGTCGAGGAACGCCGCGCCCAGCGCGGGCAGCTCGGCCAGCCAGGCACGCTCCGCGGCGCCGTGCGCACCGTAGGACGCGACGAACGCGTCGGGGACGTCGATCAGGGCCGACGTGGTCATCGGGAAGTCTCCTTCGTGGATCCGGATCAGGGATGCGGGAACGAAGGAGGTGGCGGGGGTGCCCGGGCCGCGGGCAGGCGTCAAAGCATGCCCCCACCCTAACCCGCCCGGGCGACGAGGCGTCCGGGCGCCGGTCGGGGGTTACGGCGTGCCGTTCCTGGCGGAGCCCGGCCCGGAGCCCTGGGCCGGGATGCGGGCCCCCGCCCAGCCCTGCACGGCCGGCTCCTCCAGGGAACGGACCCACCAGTCGGCCAGCGCGTCGGCCGGCCCGGCGGGCCGCGGGCCGACGCCGATCACCCGCAACCCCGCGGCCGCGGCGGCCTGGATGCCGCAGTGCGAGTCCTCGACGGCCAGCGCGCGGGCCGGTTCGACCCCGCAGAGCCGGGCCGCGGTGAGATAGACGTCCGGATACGGCTTGGGTCTGGTGGTGGCGTCGGGGACCACGACATGGTCGAAGTACCGCCGCAGCCCGGCCACGTCGAGGCAGGACTCGACGACCTCCAGCGGGCAGTTGCTGGCCACCGCCAGCGGTGCGAACTGCGCGGCCGAGCGCACCAGTTCGGGGGCGCCGGGCATGGTCGTCGGATGTGCGGCGACGCGCTGCCGGAAGCGGTCGAGCAGTGCCGCGGTCAGCTCCTCGGTCAGCTCCGGCCGGCCGACGGACTCGGCCATCAGCCGTCCGCACGCGGTGTAGTGCAGGCCCCGGGCCTGTTCCGAGAAGCCGGGCGCGGGGGCGTGGCCGTACTCGCGCAGCACCGTGTCACGGGCGTCCACCCAGTGGCGTTCGGTGTCCATCAACGTGCCGTCGCAGTCGAAGACCACGGCGGCTGGGGTCCAGGAAAGGATGCGGTGTGCGGTCATCCGAGGTTCCGTTCCGATGGGCCCGGCGGGCGGCGACGTGACCGGTCGCCTCGGAAGGCAGGACGGTGTCGGTGCGCGGCCGCGGCAGCGGGCTGAGGGGTTCCGGCGGAGGGCGGCTCCCGGACCGGGAGACCTGGGCGCGCTCGGCGTCGGAAAATAACGATCGTTACGTTACGGACGGCCGTACAGCAGGGTCAATAGGTCGATAAATGTCCATATTTTATGCCCTATGGGTAACTGAGGGTGCCATAGGCCGTTGGTGTGCCGTCCTGGACGACGCGGAACACCCAGGTCGAGTGGTGACCGATGCACAGCACCCGTGCGGGCGGGGCGAGTTCGGTGAACCTGACCGCCTTCAGGCGCCCGGCGCACGGTCGGGCCAGCGTGCCCCGGCTGCGGTGGGCCACGGCCTGCCGCGCGGCCTCCAACAGCACGATCCCCGGCGTGTGGTCGGTGGGGTGGTCGAAGAGGAACGGGTGCAGCGGGTCGGCCGGCGCCACCAGTAACCCGTCCCCGTCCTCGGCGAGTACCGCGTCCTGGGGGTGGTTCACCGTCAGCGCGGCGGCTTCCGGCCGGTGCGCCGTCGTCCGGGGCAGGGGCGACGCCGGGCCGGGTGCGCTCCGCGCCCGCAGCGCGGTGTAGCCCGCCCCGTCCACGAACCGCACCCCGCCGCCGCCCCGGCCGAACACCGCTCCGCGGGAGGCGAAGGCGACGTCCAGCCGCAGGCCGGTGACGGAGCCGTCCCGGGCCCGTCGGACGTCGCTCACCCTGGCACGGCAGGTGACCTCGGTCGCGCCGGGCCCGGCCGGCGGCTCGCTCTCCGGGCGCAGGCGGAAATACAGGTCGGTGATGATCGCGTGGCACGCCGCCGGCACCCCGTGGAACCGCAGCGGGACGTACAGCCCGAGTTGACGCAGGGTCTCCACCAGGACCAGCGGGCTGTGCCGCTGCGACCCGTCGCGGGGGAACGTCGTATGGGCGCGCGGCCAGGACGCCGCCGCCTCGAAGGCGTCCGCGGCGTCCGCCCGCCGGACGTCCGTGAGGAGGACCTCCGCCACGGAGGTCCGGTGCACCAACTCCCGCTCGACGGTGCGGGACCGGCTGAGCGGTCCGCGCTCGCCGACCGTGCCGACAGATGACGTATTCATATGACTAGGGAATATCGAAATTCGAACATGCGCACCGTGAGGAAGTCGCGACCGGCATCGCGAATCGGCGGCGGCCGACCGCGGTAGATTTCCTGCAGCTGGCACGAGGACGACATCTGAGGTGCACGTGCAGACCCGGGCGAAGACGACGCGTAGGTTCCTGCTGGAAGCGGCCGCCACCCTGTTCGACGAACGGGGCTATGCCGGGACGAGCATCAGCGATATCAGCGCGCATTCCGGCCGCACCAGCGGCGCGATCTATTTCCACTACGCCAGCAAGGAGAAGCTCGCCCTCGCCATCGTCGAGGAGCACTTCGCCACCTGGCCGCAGTTGATCAGCCGCTATCGACAGCCCGGAGTGCCCGCTCTGGAAAAACTCGTCGGGCTGAGTTTCGAGGTGGCCCGGGCGTTCCGGGACGACATCGTGGTCCGCGCCGGGGCCCGCCTCTGGGCGGAGCGCAAGGCCATCGAGACCCAGCTCCCGGCGCCGTTCCTCGGCTGGATCGAAGCCGTCACCCAGCTGCTCGAAGAGGCCGAGCGCGACGGCGAACTCGCCGTCGGAGTACCGCCCGCCGCCACCGCGCACGGCGTCGTCTGCGCCTTCTTCGGCCTGCACACCGTCTCCGACGCGCTGGAGGGGCGGCGCAACATCGAGGAGCACCTGGGCGATCTGTGGCTGCTGCTGCTCCGCGGACTCCAGGCCGAACCGGACCCCGCGGCGCTGCTTGACCGGGTGCGCCGGCGGGCCCGCGGCCGGCGAGCGGCGGCCGAGCCCGCCTGACGGGGTGGCGGATCCGGCCGGTCGCTACGACCGGCGGGCGCCGCCGCGCAGGAAACGCCGCAGTTCGGTGAGCGGCCAGGTGTTGATGATGTCGTCCTTCGTGAGCCAGCCGCGCTGTGCCGTGCCGACTCCGTAGCGCATATAGGGCAGATGCGTGGTGGAGTGGGCGTCGGAGTTCACCGCGAATTTCACGCCGTGCCGCTTGGCCCGCAGGATGTCCTCGTCGCTCAGGTCCAGCCGCTCGGGATGGGCGTTGATTTCCAGCGCGGTGCCGGTCCGCGCACAGGCTTCGAATACCGCGTCGAAGTCCGCGTCGATTCCCGGGCGTTTGCCGATCAGACGCGTGGTGGGGTGCCCGATGATCGAGACATGGGGATTCTCGCAGGCGCGCACCAGGCGGCGGGTGAGCGCCTGCCGGCTCTGGTTGAAGTGGGAATGCACCGAGGCCACACAGAGGTCGAATTCCGCCAGGAACGCATCGGGCCAGTCGACGTCCCCGTCCGGGCCGATGTTGAGTTCGGTGCCGTGCAGCAGCCGCATGCCGCGGTGCCTGCGGTCCAGGGCGCGCACCGCTTCGCGCTGCGCGAGCATCTTCTCGTCGGTCATCCGCTGCATGTAGAGGTTCGGGGCGTGGTCGGTGACCGCGTAGTACTTGTAGCCCCGGGCGGCGGCCGCGGCGACCATCTCCGCCAGTGGGGAGAGGCCGTCGGTGAGGTCGGTGTGGGTGTGCAGATCGCCCCGGATGTCGCCCTCGGCCACCAGGTCGGGCAGCTCGCCCCGTAGGCCGGCGGCGATCTCGCCCCGGTCCTCGCGCAGCGGCGGCGCGATCCACGGCAGCCCCAGCCTGGCGTAGATCTCCTCCTCCGTCTCCGAGGCGACCAACTCCCCGCTCCCGCTGTCGAAGAGGCCGTACTCGGACAGCTTGAGCCCGTGCCGCACCGCGATCGCGCGGGTGCGGATGTTGTGCGCCTTGGCCCCCGTGAAGTACTGGAGCCCCGCGCCCCAGGAGGCGGGCGGCAGCACCCGCAGATCCACCTGGAGGCCCTTGGTGGTGCGGATCGAGGTCTTCTTCGCGCCGTGTGCGATGACCTCGGCGGTGGACGGGAGCTCCGCCAGCGCGGTCATGAACGGCGCGGACCGCTCGGCCGCCACCAGGATGTCGATGTCCCCGATCGTCTCCCGCATCCGGCGCAGCGACCCCGCGTAGGCGCACCGCTCGCACCCGGTGATCCGGGACAGCTCCGCGGTGATCTGCTCGGCGACGTCCATCGCAGCACTGATCAGGATCCGCCCGCCGCCCGCCTTCTGGAGCAGCGAGATGCCGTGCAGGATGTTCTCCTCGGTCTTCTCGCCGAACCCCTTCAGATCCCGCAACCGCTGCGCGTGCACGGCGTCCAGCAGCTGGTCCACCGAGGTGATGCCGAGGTCCTCGTAGAGCACCATGGCCTTCTTCGGGCCCAGCGTGGGGATGGCGATCAGCTCCCGCACCCCCGCCGGGATCGCCGCCCTGGTCTCCTCGATCACCGAGACCCGGCCGGACCGCAGGTACTCCACCACCTTCTCCGCGATCGACGCCCCGACGTGCGGAATCTCCCGCAGCCCCGGCGCGTCGAGCTTCGAGACGTCGGCGGGATGGCCCCCGATGGCCCGGGCGGCCTTCTCGTACGCCCGGGCCTTGAAGGCGTCACCACCACTGATCGCGATGAGGTCGGCGTACTCCTGGAGCAGCGCCTCGACCTCCTCGTTGGCGCGGACCATACCTCCAGGGTGCCCCGGTCCCACCGGCGCGGCATACGAAGGACGCGGGCCCCGCGCGGGGCATCAGGAGCCCGGAGGGCGCGCGAGGCGCTCCAGGACCGCCGCGGTGTCGGTGCGCCGCGCCGTCTCCACCAGGGCGCGGGCCATGAAACCGATCAGGGTCACTCCGCTCTCCTCGGCGAAATCCACGGCGAGGGAGGACGGGGCGGAGACGGCCGCCAGCACCTCCGGAGAGGTCCGCAGCGGGTCCTCGGCGACGCTCCAGGCCGCCGCGGTGCGCACCGCGTCCAGGCTCGCCCTGCCGCACAGCCCGCAGGAGGAGGTGGTGTAGACGTGGCGCTCCGACGAGGCGTCGGGGGCGGCCACGCCGGGGGCGAGGACGACGTCCACCACGTTGTAGGTGTTGCCGCCGTCGGCCGTGGCCCCGGCGCAGTACCGGATCCCGGCGATGTCGTCGGCGCCGCGCAGCACCCCCTCGCTCACCAGGAACCCGGCCGCGAGGTCGAAGTCGTGACCGGGGGTGCGCATGGTCACCGCCAGCGGACGCCCGCCGACCCGGATCTCCAGCGGCTCCTCGCCGGCCAGGGTGTCGGGGCGGCACGAGGCCACCCCCGCGCGCAGGCGCAGCACCCGCCGCCGTGCGGTCCCCCGGCCCATCACCGGCTCCCCGGACGGTCGGCGGGGGACCGGCGGACGCCGGCGGGGTCCAGCCGGACCAGGGCCCCCTTCGAGGTGCGCGTGTTGCTGATGTCGGCCACGCTGTCGAGGGGGACCAGGACGTTGGCCTCCGGGTAGTAGGCGGCGGCCGAGCCGCGCGCCGTGGGGTAGGAGACGGCCACGAACCCCTCCGCGCGGCGCTCCACACCGTCGTGCCAGACGCTCACCAGGTCCACCAAGGCGCGGTCGGCGAGGCCGAGGGCGTCCAGGTCGGCGGGGTTGACGAGGACGACCCGGCGGGCGTGGTGGATGCCGCGGTAGCGGTCGTTCGGCGCGTACGGGACGGTGTTCCACTGGTCGTGCGAGCGCAGGGTCTGCAGCAGCAGATGGCCCTTGGGGACGTGCGGCATCGTGAAGGCGTTGCGGGTGAAGACGGCCTTGCCGCTCGGGGTGCGGAAGACCCGCCGGTTGACGGGGTTGGGCAGCCGGAAGCCGCCGGGCGCCGCCATCCGGGCGTTGAAGTCCTCGAAGCCGGGCACGACGCGGGCGATCCGGTCGCGGATGGTGCCGTAGTCCGCCTCGGACTCCTCCCAGGGGACGGCCGGATCGGCGCCCAGGGTCCGGCGGGCCAGCCGGGCGATGATCGCGACCTCGCTGAGCAGGTGCGGGGAGGCGGGCGGCAGCTTGCCGCGGGAGGCGTGGACCTCGCTCATGGAGTCCTCGACGGTGTAGAACTGCACGCCGGTGGCCTGCACGTCCCGGTCGCCGCGGCCCAGGGTCGGCAGGATCAGGGCGGTGTCGCCGCACACGGTGTGCGACCGGTTCAGCTTGGTGGAGATGTGGGCGGTGAGCCGGCACCGCCGCATGGCCGCCTCGGTGACGTCGCTGTCGGGGCTGGCCCGTACGAAGTTGCCGGCGACGCCCAGGAAGACGGTGGCCGTGCCGTCGCGCATGGCCCGGATGCCGTCGACCGAGTCCAGCCCGTGCCGGGTGGGCGGGGTGAAACCGAACTCGCGGCCCAGCGCGTCGAGGAACTCCCGCGGCATCCGCTCCCACACGCCCATGGTGCGGTCGCCCTGCACATTGCTGTGGCCCCGCACGGGCACACCCCCGCCCCGGGGCGGCCGAGGTTCCCGCGCAGCATCAGGAAGTTGACGACCTCGCGGATGGTGGGCACGCCGTGCTTGTGCTGGGTTCAGCCCCATCGCCCGGCAGACGATCACGCTCCTGCTCGCCAGCACCATCTGGTGCACCTCCTCGATCTCCTCGCGGGCCAGCCCGGTGGCGGCCCGGACGTCGTCCCAGGAGGTCGTGCGGACGTGCCCGGCGAAGTCGGCGAAGCCGGTGCTGTGGGCCCGCACGAAGTCGTGGTCGAGCACGGTGCCCGGCGCGGCGTCCTCGGCCTCCAGCAGCAGCCGGTTCAGGGCCTGGAACAGGGCGAGGTCGCCGCCGGCGCGGATCTGCAGGAACCGGTCGGCGATCGGGGTGCCGCGGCCGATCACGCCGCGCGCCTTCTGCGGGTGCTTGAAGCGGATCAGGCCGGCCTCGGGCAGTGTGTTGACCGCGACGACCTTCCCGCCGTTGCGCTTGGTCTCCTCAAGGGCGGTGAGCATCCGGGGGTGGTTGGTGCCCGGGTTCTGCCCCACCACGAAGACCAGGTCGGCGTGGTGGATGTCGTCCAGGAGACGCTGCCCTTGCCGATGCCCAGCGTCTCCTGGAGGGCGGACCCGCTGGACTCGTGGCACATGTTGGAACAGTCGGGCAGGTTGTTGGTGCCGTAGGCGCGGGCGAACAGCTGGAGGAGGAAGGCGGCCTCGTTGTTGAGCCGCCCGGAGGTGTAGAACAGCGCCTCGTCGGGGGAGCCCAGCGCCCGCGGCTCGCGGGCGACCAGGTCCAGGGCCGCGTCCCAGCCGATCGGCTCGTAGTGGTCGGCGCCCGGGCGCTTGACCATCGGCTCGGTCAGTCGGCCCTGCCGATTGAGCCAGTAGTCGGACCGGCTGCCCAGGTCGGCCACGGAGTGGGCGCGGAAGAACGCGCGCCCACGTCTTCGGCGCCGTCACCGACAGGTCGTCCTTCGGATCCTCGATCGGGCCTTCGACGGTGCTCATGGCCTGCTCGGCCCCCTTCCGCCCCCTGCTGACGCGTCCGGCGCACAGGCCGGCGCCGGTCGGCGGAAAAGGGCGTCCGGTGCCTGAATTCGCCCTTTCCGGACGCTTTCTGATCCGCCGCCGCATCAGTCTCCGTTCGCCCGCGGAAGGAAGTCAAAGAGGTGTTTCTTCTGGGGTGATAAGGAGCGCCTCTCACGCGCTCCGGGCCGTGCGCAGGCCGTGCGCAGGCCGTGCGCAGGACGTGCGCAGCGCGCCCGCACTGCGCACGACTCCGGCCGCACATACGCTGACTCCGACCCCACCGTCCAGTTTGTCCGTCATTTCCCATCCCTCCCGGGAGTCCCGTGGTCACCCCGCCTGTTCCACGTCCGCGCCCGGCGGACGGACCTCTGCTTCGAGCTGTCCCGGCTGATCGTCGAGCGGCTGGGCGCCGCCGCGACCGTCGTCGACGAGGTCCACGGCTTCCGGTACTTCGAGGCGCGCGACCTGCTGGGATTCGTCGACGGCAGCGAGAGCCCGCGGGGCGCGGCGGCGGCCGAGGCGGTGTTCGTGGGCGACGAGGACGCGCAGTTCCGCGGCGGCAGCCATGTGATCGTGCAGAAGTACCTGCACGACCTGGCGGCCTGGCAGTCGCTCACCGTCGAGCAACAGGAACGGGCCGTCGGACGCACCAAGTCGACCAATGTGGAGCTGCCCGACGACATCAAGCCGGCCGACTCGCACGTCGCACTCAACACGATCGTCGACGACGACGGAGCCGAGCGGAAGATCGTGCGCGAGAACATGCCGTTCGGGACCATCGGCCGCGGCGAGTTCGGCACCTACTTCATCGGCTACGCCCGTACCCCCGAGGTGACCGAGCGGATGCTCGCCAACATGTTCCTCGGCGACCCGCCGGGCAACACCGACCGCATCCTGGACTTCTCCACGGCGGTGACCGGCGGTCTCTTCTTCGTGCCGAGCACCGACCTGCTCGACTCCCCGCCCGCCCCGCCCACCGGCGCCGCATGCTCCGCCGCCGTCCCCCGCGGCGGCTCCCTCGGCATCGGCGGCATGAGAGGAGCCCCGGCGCCATGACGCCTTCCGACCCCCTCGCCACCCCGAACAACCTGCACCGCGAACTCGCCCCCGTCACCCCGGCGGCCTGGACGAGGCCGTCGTCGTGCTGGAGCACTGAAGCGCTGGAGCGGTGAAGCGCCGCCCGGCCCCGCGTCAATCGCCGCTGCTCGCGCCCAAGAGCCTGCGCAGCCAGTTCAGATGTGCGGCCAGGGCCGCCCGGGACAGCCGTGCCCGCGGGACCAGGTCGGCGAATCCGTGGAAGCCGCCGGGCCAGACGTGCAGTTCGGCCACGCCGCCCGCCTGCCAGATGCGGTTGGCGTAGGCGACGACCTCGTCGCGGAAGGTCTCCGCGGTGCCGACGTCCAGGAAGGCCGGCGGCAGGCCCGTGAGATCCTCGGCGCGGGCGGGCGCGGCGTACGGGGACACGTCCGGGCCGCCGCGCGAGGCGCCGAGCAGCGCCGTCCAGGCGGTTTCGTTGGCCGAACGGTCCCAGACGCCGAGGCCCGCCATCTGGTGGGCGGACGGCGTGTCGTTGCGGTCGTCCAGCATGGGGCACATCAGTAACTGACCGATCGGCCGCGGGCCCTCGCGGTCGCGGGTGAGCAGCGCCAGCGCCGCGGCGAGACCGCCGCCCGCGCTGGTGCCCGCGACCACGATCCGGTCCGCGTCGGCGTCGAGCTCCCCGGCGTGCGCCGCCGTCCAGACCAGCCCGGCGTAGACGTCCTCGATCGGCGCGGGGTGCGGATGCTCCGGTGCCAGCCGGTACTCCACCGAGACGACGACCGCGTCCAGTTCGGCGGCCAGGGCCAGTGGCACGGTCATGCCGTCCCTGTTGTTTCCGACGACCATGCCGCCGCCGTGCACGTAGTACAGGAGCGGGCGGGGGCGGGCGGGTGCCGGTCCGGTGGGGCGGCAGATCAGGAGGGAGATGTCCGGGCCGTCCGCGGGCCCGGGCGCCCGTCGGTCCTCGACGTGGAAGGCCCCGTCCATGGTCAGGTCGACCTCGGCCATCGGGTCCGCCCCCGGGCCGTCGCGGAGGGCTTCGATGTCCTCGACGGACAAGCCGGTCGTGAGCACGTCCTTCATCGACTCCAGGCTCGCGGCGAGTTCGGGGTCGAACGGCGGCGGAGCTGTCGGCATGGCTTCTCCTCACGCGTGGTCGTCACGCCCGTGGGCGTCATGTCGGACCCATCATCACTTCGACCTCGTGCGTGAACCAGAGGGCCCCTCGGCACCGGCCGCCCCTGCCCGAAACGCGGCCTCCTACCGCGTGCCGGCCGGTGCGGCCGTGACCGTGCGACCGCCGACGAGGGTGTGGGTGGGGTCGAGGTCGCGCAGGGTGTCGGCGGGGCAGTGGGCGGGGTCCCGGTCCCAGATCGTGAGGTCGGCCAGGCGGCCCGGGGTGAGGGTGCCGCGCAGGTGCTCCTCGCCGAGCAGGCGGGCGGCCCGGGTGGTGTGCAGGGCGACGGCCTCGTCGTAGCTGATGGCGTGCTCGGGGCCCTGGACGCCGATGACGGTCTGCCGGGTGGTCATGCCCCAGACGGAGCGCATCGCGCCGAACCGGCCGACGGGGAAGTCGGATCCGGCGGCGACCAGGGCGCCCTGGTCGAGCCAGCCGCGGGCGGGGAAGAGGCGCGCGACGCGCTCCGGGCCCCAGAACCCCAACTCCACCTCGGCGGTGTCGTGCAGCAACGGCTGCTGGAGGGTGACGGGAATGCCCAGGGTGACGGCGCGGGCACGCTGCTCCGGGCCGGCCAGGCCGCCGTGCTCCATCACCAACGTGCCGGCGGGCAGGCCGGGGTGGCGTTCGAGGACGCGCTCGTAGACGTCCAGCAGGACGCGGACCGCGCGATCGCCGTAGGCGTGCGTGCCGACCCGCCAACCACGGCGGACCACCGCCTCCACGGCCTCGACCAGTGCGTCGGGTTCCCACGTCAGCGTTCCGGAGAAGGTGTGGTCGCAGGCGTAGGGCTCCTCGGTGGCCCCGGCCTCCAGCCCGCCGTCGAGGCCGAACTTCACGCCCCACACCGACAGCCACGGGTCACAGCCGTGGCGCCAGTCCGCCATGGCGTCGAGCAGCTCCTCCACCTGGGCCGCGGAGGTCAGGCCGAGCGCCGAGATCAGGGCCCGCACCCGGGTGCTCAGCGCCCCCGCCTCCCGGGCGGCCAGCAGCGTCGCGTAGTCGTCGGGGGTGACCGCGCAGTCCCGCACGGTGCCGATGCCGGTGGCGGCGTACTGACCGCTGGCCAGGCGCAGGCCGGCGATCCGCCGGGCCCGGTCGGGGGCCGGGAGGAGGCGTTCCACCAGGGGCAGGGCGTTGTCGATCAGTCGGCCGTCGAGCCGACCGTCGGCGCCCCGGCCGATCACACCGCCCGGCGGTACGGGCGTGTCCTCGGTGATGCCCGCCAGGCGCAGCGCGTAGCTGTTGACGACGTCGTTGTGGCCGCCGCGCTTGACCAGGACCGGATGGCGGTCGGTGGCCCGGTCGAGCTCCGCCGCGGTGGGCAGGCGCCGCTCGGCCAGATTGAGCTCCTGCCAGTTGGTGGTGGTGCGGATCCACTCGCCCTCGGGCGTGGTCTCGGCCCGCTGCCGGATCAGGTCCAGGAACTCGGCGAGGGTGCGGGCCTGGTGGACGGGAACGTCGTACGCCCCGTGGGCCGCGAAGATCAGGTGCGTGTGGGTGTCGTCGAACGCGGGCAGCACGGTGGCGCCCGGCAGGTCGTGGACCGTGGTGCGCGCACTCACCCATGCGTCGAGGCCGTGGGGGTCGGGCGAGAGGGCCGCGATGCGGTCGCCCCGCACGGCCAGCGCCCGCTGCGGGGCCTGGCCGGGGACCAGCGTGTGCACCGCCGCGGCCCGGATCAGCAGATCGGCTCCCTGCTCGGTCATCGTCGTCTCCACCGCCGTCTCGCATAGTCGTCGTGACGAGACCGTTGTAGAAGCAGATCGCCGATTCACCCACATCTGGCACCCAGCTGCACAGAAAACACGCCACATCCACGGCCTAGAATGCAGATCATGCGCCAGACGCTCGACGAGACGGACCGCCGGATCGCCGCCGCCCTGCTCGCCGCGCCGCGCGCCTCCTGGCGCGCACTGGCCCGCTGCCTGGGGCTGTCCGAGCGCACCGTGGTACGCCGCGTCACACCGCTGTACGCCGACGGCACCCTGCGCGCGACGGTCGTCCGCAACCCGGCACGCTTCCCGCACCTGATCCCCCTCGCCCTGCGCGTCCGCTGCCGCCCCCACAAGATCCGTCACGTCGCCCACGCACTGGCCCGCCGCACCGACACCGTCTGGGTCGACATCCTCGGCGGCGGCGACGAGATCTCCACGATCTTCTTCCTCGACGGCCCCGACGCCCGCAATACCCTGCTGCTGCGCGACCTGCCCGCCACCGACGCCGTCGACTCCTGGACCTCCCACACCCTGCTGCGGGTCTTCCCCACCGCGTTCCGCTGGACCGCCGGCCTCCTCGCACCGGAGGAACAGGCCCGGCTCACCCCCGAACCACCGCCCCCGACGGCGCCTCCCGCGCCCCTCGACCTCGACACCGCGCTGATCGCGGCGCTCACCGAGGACGGCCGGGCCACCTACACCGAACTCGCCCGCCGCGCCGGCACCACCGCGCTCACCGCCCGCCGACGCCTCGACGCCCTCGTCCGCGGCCAGGTCGTGCGCCCGGCCACCGAGATCGACCTCGCCCTGCTCGGCGCGCACGCCGAAGCCCTGCTGTGGATCGCCGTACGGCCCGGCGCACTTCAGGAGACCGCACGGATCCTCGCCGTCCATCCGCAGGTGCGGTTCTGCGCCGCCACCACCGGCCCCGCCAACCTCGTCGTCGCCCTCGCTGCGGCCGACCTCGACGCCCTCTACACCTTCCTCACCGACGCCGTCGGCCCCCTGTCCGGCGTCACCGCCCTCGACACCACCCCGCTCCTGGCGACCGTCAAACGCACCGGCCTGATCCGCCACCCCTCCCGAACTCCCGGCCCCAGCGCCCAGAAAGAAGGCGCCTGACGGGAAATTCCCCGGTCAGACGCCCTTTCTCGCGGGCCTACGGGGCTACGGGGCTACGGGTCTAGAAGAACCCGAGCCTCTTCGGCGAGTACGAGACCAGGAGGTTCTTCGTCTGCTGGTGGTACAGCGCTCATAGTGGTGCTGACCTGCTGCAATGGTGGCTGTGAGTGCTGTAGGGAGAGCATTGGTCCGTGTATGGTCCGGATCTTGGCCTCAAGCACCGAAAGCTGGGGAAGGGCTGTCGGTACCGTTCGGGAGGGCGACCGTGGCCAGGCTCCGGACGACGTGGCCGTCGACGACGGAACCACATGGCACAGGTTGTCAGAAGCGTCCAGTGCCGTCCACGTGGTCTAGGCCGGGGCCGTTTGTGCAGGTGGGGGCCTTGTGGTCCAGCGGCATCGACGGCGTTGGTGAGACGCGTGTGATAGCAAGTGCTAGGTGAGGAACCCCCGTCGGCTGGCCTCCGGCGGGGGTTTCCGCGTTCGGGGGTGGGCCTGGTGCGTGGTGTTCGACGCGGTCTTGCTGTGCTCCGGATGCACCGAACCGCTGGGCCGCAAGGCACCTCGTAGTTGAAGGTTCCCATACCCCGGCTGCGGTCTCCGCTGCGTTCGACGACCCGAACCTGATCGCGCAGACCGGGCTGGTCCCGGTGACGCGGTTGGCCGAGCGGTGCGGTCTCTCACGGCTGGTGGCCAAGAAGGTGAAGCTGACGGGCGCGGCAAATGGTGCGGGTGCGGCGGCGGACGCCAAGGTCACCAGCATCGTGGTCGGCATGGCCGCAGGCGCGGACGGTATCGACGACCTGGACATCCTGCGCCACGGTGCGATGCCGGCGGTCCAGTGATGCCGTGCCTCCCAGTCGGGCGGTGACCTGCTCGCTCTTCTTCCGGCGGCTTCTTAGGGAACGGTGAAGAGCAGAACAGCGTTCTGGCCGCCGAACCCGCAAGACGAGGCGACCGCTGACGTCATCTGGGTAGGCCGAGGTACTCCGGCAACGATATCCAGTTCGTATCCGCTGTCTTGACGGCTGAAGTTGGCGGTCGGCGGGATTGTCTGGTGATGCCCTGATCACCCTCTCCGCGACGAAGCGCCCTCAAGGCCCCGACTTCGACTCGTACGTTGACTCGTCAAGACTCGATGCCGGCCAGGTCGCGGAGCAGGGGGAGTAGCGCGGGAGCCCTCTCCTCGTCGATTTGATCGACGGTCCACTGGTTCACACGCGTGACCGCGGGCTCCAGGTCATGCAGGAGTGCACGGCCCTCCTGGGTGATACGGACGATATGGCGCCGTCGGTTGGCCGGGTCGATTTCGCGGACCAGCCAGCCGCGCGAGGAGAGCCGGTCCAGCAGGGCGGTCATGGTGGAGCGGTCAATGGCCGTTGCCTGACAGAGCGCGGACTGGTCGATCCCGGGACGCTCCGCGAGCACGCTGAGTGTCGCGTACTGCGGGGCGGTGAGCTCGGGCACCTCCGCCTGCCACGCCGCGGTGGCCCTCTGCAGCGCACGGCGCAGCAGGTGCATGGGGATGTCGTCGAGCGGCTGGACGCGCATGGCGTAGGGACTCCGTTCCAGGGGCGAGATGAAGATCCTGACACACGGCATCGGGTTGCCCAAGGCAACCATCCGGCGTAGGCTGATATTCAGCACACCAACAGTCCGTACACTGACATTTAGGATTCCCTATGCAGCACCCTTCGGATCTGCGCGAACACATTGCGGCACTGGAGGCCCTTGGCGACCTCGACCGAGTCGATACGGAGGTCGACTGGAACCTGGAAGCCGCCGCGCACACGCGCTACAGCGTTGAGCGCCGTCTTCCCGCACCGCTGTTTGAGAAGGTCAGCGGTGTGGAGGAAGGCTTTCGCCTGATCGGCTCGCCGGCCGCGCTGAGCTCCGCCCCGGACAAGCCGTTCGCCCGCGTCGCGCTGAGCATCGGCCTTCCGCCGGAGGCCACCGGCCGCGATGTGGTGGAGCGCCTGGTCGACACCTGGAGCCGCCCCGGCATCCCCCCGAAGTCAGTCAGCCGTGAAGAGGCCGAAGTCAAGCAGAACGTGCTGCTCGGCGACGACGCGGACCTGACCCGTTTCCCGGTGCCGTTCGTGCACCACGGCGACGGCAACCGCTACGCCAACACCTACGGCGTGATCATCGCCCAGACCCCGGACGGTTCGTGGACCAACTGGTCCATCGCCCGGATCATGATGGTCGACGGCAAGCACATGACCGGCCTGGTCATGCACCCCCAGCACATCGCCCAGGTCTGGCAGCAGTGGGTCGACCTCGGCAAGCCCATGCCGTACGCCCTGGTGCAGGGCGGCGACCCGGCCATTCCGTTCATCGGCGGTGTCCCGCTGCCCGACAACGTCAACGAGGCCGACTACATCGGCGCACTGATCGATGAACCGCTCAAGGTGGTCAAGGCCGAACTTTCGGATCTGCTGGTCCCCGCCAGTGCCGAGATCGTCATCGAGGGGCACCTCTCCATCGAACGCTCCGGCGTGGAGGGGCCGTTCGGCGAGTACGCAGGCTACATTCCGACCGAAACGAGCCTCCAGCCGGTCTACAGCGTGGAGGCGATCACCTACCGCGACGACCCGATCTGGCCCATCGTCGCGGAAGGCACCCCCGTCGACGAGTGCCACACCTCGCAGACCATCGGCATGGCCGTCGGCTCGGTGGCCGCGCTGCGCGCAGCGGGCCTTCCGGTCACCACCGTCTGGGGCTCGATGTACAGCGCCGGCCACTGGTATGCGGTGACCGTGCCCTCCGACTGGCGCGACCGACTGCCCGGCACCACGCCGGAGGAGTTCGCCCGCCAGGTCGGCGAGACCCTCTACTCGACCAAGTTCGGTCACTGCCTGCCGCAGGTGTTCCTTCTCGACGACGACATCGACCCCGCCGACGAGCATGTCCTGCTGTGGGCACTCGCCACCCGGGTCCACCCCGTGGACCGCAAGGTCTACTTCGAAGGCGGCCCCATCCTGCCGCTGCTCGCCTGCTACACCGAGGAAGAGCGGCACGCCGCGCATGCCACCAAGGTGGTACACGAGGCACTGCTCCCCGCACCCGGAGAGCGCCAGGTGACCTCCAATTTCGAGCACGCCTACCCCGCCGAGGTGCGGTCCAAGGTACTGGCCCGGCACCAGCGTTGACTCCGATGGGACGCAGGGCGGCCGCGCCCAGCCCAGGCTGCGCCACGGCCGCCCTGCGTCCCACGCCACGGCGTCCGGCAACGCCCCCGCCGGAAAGCCGCATGCGCTGGGTCGCCGCGGCGGAGGAATGAGCACGCCGGGGGCAATGCGTCTCTTCGAATCGGCGCGATACGGGGCATTCAGGCAAGTTCAAGTGAGAGGTGATGACATGCGGTTGGTCGTAGGGATGACGGGCGCCACGGGGGCGATTCTGGGCATCCGATTGCTGGAGGAGCTGCGCCGGCAGCCGGACGTGGAGACACACCTGGTCATGAGTCGCTGGGCACGGGCGACCATTGAGTTGGAGACCTCGTGGACGGCGCGGGAGGTCGCGAAACTGGCAGATGCGGTCCACGGCGCCGAGGACCAAGCGGCCGCCATCTCCAGCGGCTCGTTCCGCACCGACGGCATGGTGATTCTGCCGTGCAGCGCCAAGACGCTCGCTGCGATCCGGGCCGGTTACGGAAGTGACCTCGTGTCACGGGCGGCAGATGTCGTTCTCAAGGAACGGCGTCCCCTGGTGCTCGGCGTGCGGGAAACCCCACTGTCGGCCATTCACCTGGAAAACATGTTGGCCCTCTCCCGGATGGGAGTGACGATCCTGCCGCCCATGCCGGCCTTCTACAACAAGCCCGAATCGATAGACGACATCGTGAACCACCTAGTTGCCCGTGTCATGGACCAGTTCGGCCTCGACAGTCAACGCGCGGTGCGCTGGGAGGGACCTTCCACTGCGCGTGGCGATAAACGTCCCACCCTGCACAGCCAGGACGCAGCCGTTGCCTGAACCGCGGCCGTGATGCCGTAGCCCCCGACAGTCAGTCGTGTATTCCACTCTCGGCACGCCAAAGCCGCCGTCTCCTCACCGCATCCCGGTGAAATGCTATACGGCTAGCTTTCTTTATAGCTTTCTATTAGCGCAGGCTGGGGTGGGGCCCCAGAAGATACGCGAAATTATCGTGCCCGCGTCGATGGGATCTAGACGAAGGGGCACGGTATGGCGATCAGGACGACACCCTGCGCCCACGCATCATCCTGATCTGGGTGACGGACTCCTGCCGCTGCCAGGGCGTGGGCGCCACGTTCGTGCGGGCACTCGCCGACGACTTTGGGTGCCAGGTCCCTGATGTGTCCTGGTCGAGCCCGGTCAGTGACGCGGGCCCATGCCTCGCACGCTGGGTCTCACCTGAGGGGATCTGGGTCGGCTGACCTGCCGGCAGGCTGCGCCCGTCGTTGAACGGAGGGGTACTTTGCGGAGAACCCTCTCAACGGACTCAGGTGGAACGCTCCGGCCGTCAACGAGGAGGTGGACCCGGCAGCCGTTCCCAACCCGGCCCAAGTTGCCCGCCTGCTCGCGGCGGTCGCCCCGCTGCCCGGGCGCGGTCCTCACCTTGAGGCGTTCTTCGGCTGTATGTACTACGCGGCAATGCGGCCGGCGGAGGTCATCCACCTCCGGTTCGAGCAGTGCCACCTGCCTGAGACAGGTTGGGGAATGCTCAACCTGTCAGGGGGCGTCGTCACCGCAGGAAAGGAGTGGACGGACGACGGCGGGGTCTACGAGGTTCACTCGCTCAAGCGCCGCGCCGAGACCGCTACCCGGCCTGTTCCCATCCCACCCCATTTCGTACGCATGCTCCGTGCGCGCATCGAACGATTCGGTGTGGCGCCAGACGGACGGCTGTTCCGCAACCAGGCGGGCAATTATGTGGACTTCGCGGCGTACGGCATAACGTGGAAGCGGGCGAGGGAGTTTGTCCTGACCCGCACGGAGCGCGCCTCCGGCCTCGCCAAGAGGCCCTACGACCTCCTGCACGCAGGGATCTCCCTCTGGCTGTACTCCGGCGTGGACCCGGCCGAATGCGCTCGCCGCGCGGGCCAGAGCATCGAGGTCCTCTTCCGGCACTACGCCAAGTTCCTGGACGGCGTGCGGGAGCAGGCCAACCGCCTCATCGAGCAGTCCATGCAGGAGTGGGACCGCATCAGCCGGAGTGCGGCGCCTGAGGGCTGATCCGGGGTTTTGGTCCGTGACTGGTCCGGAAGCGCTGGTCAGGAGCGGGATAGCGGTGGGAGGAACTGGGAGTTAACGCGTGAACCGGGCCCGACTATTAGCGGACCTAGGGAGAGGCGCCTGACGGGCAAAAGCCCAGGTCAGGCGCCTTTTCTTGTGCGCTTAGAAGAAGCCGAGCCTCTTCGGCGAGTACGACACCAGGAGGTTCTTCGTCTGCTGGTAGTGGTCCAGCATCATCTTGTGGGTTTCGCGGCCGATGCCGGACTGCTTGTAGCCGCCGAAGGCGGCGTGGGCGGGGTAGGCGTGGTAGCAGTTGGTCCATACCCGGCCGGCCTGGATGGCGCGGCCGGCGCGGTAGGCCGTGGAGCCGTCGCGGGTCCAGACGCCGGCGCCGAGGCCGTAGAGGGTGTCGTTGGCGATCGTGATCGCCTCGTCGAAGTCGGCGAACGGGGCCACCGCCACGACCGGGCCGAAGATCTCCTCCTGGAAGATCCGCATGTCGTTGTTGCCCTCGAAGATGGTCGGGCGGACGTAGTAGCCGCCCTCCAGCTCGCCGCCCAGCTCGGCCCGGGTGCCGCCGGTGAGGACCTTGGCGCCTTCCTTCTGGCCGATGTCGAAGTAGGAGAGGATCTTCTCCAGTTGGTCGTTGGACGCCTGCGCGCCGATCATGGTTTCGGTGTCGAGGGGGTGGCCCTGGACGATCTTCTCCGTGCGGGAGACGCCGGCCGCCAGGAAGTCGGCGTAGTGCCCGCGCTGGATCAGCGCCCGGGACGGGCAGGTGCACACCTCGCCCTGGTTGAGGGCGAACATGGTGAAGCCTTCGAGGGCCTTGTCCTGGAAGTCGTCGGCGGCCCGGGAGACGTCGTCGAAGAAGATGTTGGGGCTCTTGCCGCCCAACTCCAGGGTCACCGGCCGCAGGTGCTCGGAGGCGTACTGCATGATCAGTCGGCCGGTGGTGGTCTCGCCGGTGAAGGCGATCTTGGCCACCCGGGGGCTGGACGCCAGCGGCTTGCCCGCCTCGACGCCGAAGCCGTTGACGATGTTGACGACGCCCGGCGGCAGCAGGTCGGCGATCAGGCTCATCAGGAAGTGCACCGAGGCCGGGGTCTGTTCGGCGGGCTTGAGGACCACCGTGTTCCCGGCGGCCAGCGCCGGGGCCAGCTTCCATGTCGCCATCAGGATCGGGAAGTTCCAGGGGATGATCTGGCCGACCACGCCCAGCGGCTCGTGGAAGTGGTACGCGACGGTGTCCTCGTCGATCTCCGAGAGGGTGCCCTCCTGGGCCCGGACCGCGCCCGCGAAGTAGCGGAAGTGGTCGATGGCGAGCGGGATGTCCGCGGCCAGCGCCTCGCGTACGGGCTTGCCGTTCTCCCAGCTCTCGGCGACCGCCAGCGCCTCCAGGTGCTGCTCCATCCGGTCGGCGATCTTGTTGAGCACGCCGGCGCGTTCCGCCGCGGGGGTGCGGGCCCAGCCGGGGGCGGCGGCGTGGGCCGCGTCCAGGGCGCGCTCGACGTCCTCGGCCGTGCCGCGGGCGACCTCGGTGAACGGCTGGCCGTTGACCGGCGTCGGGTTCTCGAAGTACCGGCCCTGGGCGGGCGCCACGAACTCACCGCCGATCCAGTGGTCGTAGCGGGACTGATAGCTCATCACGGCATCGGTGGACCCGGGGTGCGCATAACGTGCCACGGACGGCCTCCCCATCACTTGCGCGGCGTGCCCCGCCGCTCCTGTGCGGCGGGTGGTGGTGGGGAGGGTAGGGCGGCGAACGTTGCACGAACGTTGCGCGGGGCGGGGGCGGGGGCGGGGGAGCGGGGCCGGGGGTGCTCCGTCACGGGGCGGCGGCTCCGGTGCGGTCGGCGGGCTCGGTGCGCGAGCCGGTGCGGCCGGCGGTCAGGCCGTACTCGGTGCGCAGCCGACCGGCCGCGGCGGCGGACGCGGCGCGCGCCGGGGAGCGCTCCGGCAGGGCGTCCACCAGGGCCTCCCGGATCTCCAGGTCGTGTTCGCCCCAGGGCGTGTGCGCCCACCCGCGGAGCTGGTCCGGGTCGCCGGCGGCGAGCAGCGCCCGGCGCATCCGGTCCTCCAGCGCGGTGCGCAGCCGGCGGATGCCGGGCGCCTCGGACGACGGCAGCAGCGGGCCGCGGTAGGTGTCGAGCGCCGAGGTGAGGTGATGGGACAGCACCTCCCGTTCCACGGCGCACAGATCGGTCTCCACCGGAGCGCCCAGACGGTACGGGCGGGAGCACAGCAGCGGGCCGACGAGCTGCCGCAGCCGGGCCAGCTCGGCCCGTAAGGTCACCGGCCGCACCTCCCGCTCGCCGTAGAGCAGCACCGCGAGCTGATCACCCGTCAGGCCGGCCGGGTGGTGGGCCAGCAGCACCATGATCTCGCTGTGCCGGCGGCCCAGCCGCAGGCGCTCGCCGTCGCGCACCAACAGCGCCTCGTCGCGCCCGAGCGCCGTCAGATGGGTGCCCGAATCCCTTGCCCTGACGGCGAGATGGGCCTCCGCGGCGCGGGCGGTGGCCTGGACCAGGGCGAGGCTGTGCGGGCTGGCCAGGTGGTCGCCGCCGGTGATGTCCACGGCGCCCAGCAGCCGCCCGGTCCGCGGGTCGTGCAGTGGTGCGGCGGCGCACGTCCAGGGCTGCGCTCGCCGGTTGTAGTGCTCGGTGGCGAAGATCTGGACGGCGTGGTCGGCGGCGAGCGCGGTGCCCGGCGCGTTGGTGCCGGCGTGCCGTTCGTCCCAGCGGGCGCCGACCACGAAGTTCATCCGTGCGGCACGGCGCAGCACCCCCGGGTGCCCCTCCACCCACAGCAGCCGCCCCTGCGGATCGCAGACCGCCAGCAGATGCACGCCGTCCTGGGCGATGGTGCCCAGCAGTTCCCGGAAGACCGGCATCGCGCGGGCCAGCGGGTGCGCCTCGCGGTAGCCGTGCAGCGCGGCCTCGTCGAGTTCGACGGGGGCCACGCCGTCCGGGGCCGCGCACGCCCGGGCCGAGCGGCGCCAGGAGTCGGCGACCACCTGCCGGACCGGCGGCGCCACCGTCCCGTCGCTCAGGAACGCCGCGTGCGCCCGGCGCACCGTCCGGATGCGTTCGGCCGGATCGGCGCCCGCCTCGATCGCCAGCCAAGGATTGCCCACGCGTCACCTCTCCGTTGCGGCTCCTGCCCGTACGCCGATGGTGCTCGTAGCGGGCGGGGCCGTAAACCCCGCGCCGGGCGCGTCGGCTCAGCCGCCGGCCGGGTCGCCCGCCTGGAGCCGCAGGCCGTTCGCGACGATCAGGTCCGAGGTCACCAGGGCCTGCTCGGCGGTCACCCGCGTCATGTAGACGAACGGCGGGACGATCGGGGGAACGGGCAGGGTGTCGGGGGTGAAGGTGAGACAGAGCACCCCCTCGATGCAGCCGCTGAACTTGGTGAGGTAGAGGGTCACCTCGCCCTTGAGGTCCAACGCGTCGGAGGACAGTCGGAGTTGCGGGCCCTGTGCGTCATGGGTGAGGAGGCGGTAGTCGGTCAGGGAGGCCGCTTTCATGTGCAGGACCATCACCTTCTTCGGCCCGTCGGCCGTCGGGACGGTGGTCACGCCGGCCAGGGTGAAGCCCTGCGGGGCGAACTTCGTGGTGGTCACGGTCGGCGGGACCGGCGGCGCCGGCGGGCCGGTCGCCACGGCCCGCTGCGCCGGTCCGCCGAGGGCGGTGAGCAGCGCGAGCGGCAGCCCGACGGCGAGGGCCTTGCTGCCGGTGCCGCGGCGGGCGGGCGCAGGGTCCGGCGTGCCCTTCGCCTCGTCTCCGTCCGCCGCTCCCTCCGCATCGTCCGCCCCCGCCCGGCCGTCGTCCGCCGTGGCGTCCCGGACCGGCGTCCAGCCGAATCCCATCGCGCTGCCGGCGATCCCCAGGCCCATCCCGACCAGGAACCCGCCGAGGTTGGTCGCGGCGAACGAGAGCACCGACAGGATCAGCGCATTGATGCTCACGTAGTGGTGCGCCGCCGGCGTGCACCACAGGAACACCCCGGCCGCCATCAGCGCCAGCCCGATGCCCAGCGCGGCCAGTCCGCCCAGCCCCAGGCTGATCAGCACGGGCAGCGGGGAGAGCGGCACCAGCAGCAGTTCGACGCCGCCCAGCAGGAGCAGCAGCCCGCCCCAGAACGGCCGGGTCCGGCGCCACCGGCGCAGCGCGGCCCGCCGCCGCGGCCAGGGCAGGGCCAGGTCCAGGCGGGCGCCCCACCGGGTGCGGCGCGCGCTCAGAAACACGTCCGGCCGTCCAGGCTGACGCTCACCCGCAGTCCCTTGAGGCGGAAGTTGCCGCCGGTGGCGGACCAGGCGTGCGACTTGACGCCGGCCACCTCGATGTTGCCGGCCTGGAGTCCGAACTTCCCGCGCGGGCCCTTGACCCCCGGCACCGCGTCGAGGGTGCCGGCGTCCCGGCCGATCTGGGCGGTGCCGAACCGGGCGTCGCCGACCAGGTCCTCGCCGTCGATGACGAGGTTGTCGGCGCGCACCGGACCGGCGTCGCCGCCCGCGGTCAGCTTGAACACCACGGTCCCCACCGGGGTCTCGACCCGCGCGGCCTGGCAGATGTCGGTCAGGTCGGCCTTGCCGATGCCCAGCAGGGCGACCGGGTGGCCGCGGTCGTCGGCGTCGCGGTCGGTGTGCACGTACGAGGCGAGGCCGGTGCTGGTCAGCTTGCCCGACGCGACCTGGAAGTTGCTGCCGGACACCGCGAAGGAGGCGGCCAACGCGCCCTGGGCCATCGCGGCGGCCAACGCGCCCACGGCGAGGACGGCGGGCACCGCCACCGCCGCGGTCTTCTTCCAGGCGGTCCGTCCTTCGGGCGCCGTACCGTTCGGTGTGCTCACTGCGTCCTCCCCGGGGCAGCGGTCGAATGCGCGAGGGAAGTGCTTCATGGAGCTGTCTGCGGGGGTCCACCGCAGAGCGGAAGGCGCAGATGACGTTCTGTCATACTGCGCAAAAATCCTGGCAGTTGGAGACTAGGGCGGATTTTGAATAAGAGTCAACAGCGCGGACGGGCGGCCTCGCGCGGCGCCCACGGAACCGACCGCTACCAGGCACGTCGGGCCGAACTGATAGCCACCGGAAAGAAGTTGTTCGCCGACACCTCCTACGACGCGCTGTCCATGGACGACATCGCGCGCCAGGCAGGGGTCGCCAAGGGCCTGATCTACTACTACTTCACCAACAAACGCGGCTACTACCTCGCGATCATCGAGGACGCGGTGGCCGAACTCGTCGAGCGGGCCGGCAGCACCCACGACCTGCCACCGGTCGAGCGCGTCCGGCGCACCGTCGACGGCTATCTGCGCTACGCCCAGCACCACCAGGCCGCCTACCGCACGATCGTCACCGGCGGGGTCGGCTTCGACGCCGAGGTGTTGGCGATCCGTGCCCGGGTCCGCGCCCGGCTGCTCGGCACCATCGCGCGCGGCGCCTGGGGACGGGAGGAGATCCCGGCGCTCGCCCGCACGGCGTTGACCGGCTGGCTCTCCAGCGTCGAGGGCGTCACCCTCGACTGGATCGAGGAGCAGGAGCTGCCGCGCGAGACCGTCGCGTCGCTGCTGGTCCGCGGGCTGGGCGACACCCTCCGCCTGATAGAGGAGTTCGAGCCGGGCTGTCCGGCGCCGCCCCGGCCGTCGGTCTGACGGGACGCCGCCCCGGTCGCCGTCGGGCCGGGCGCGACGGAGCGGGCGGAAGGCCGTCGCCTCCCGCCCGCTCGCGTCCCCCGTTCCTCGGGGCGGTTCGTCGGTGCGGTCGCCCCCGTGGCCGGTGCTCCGGGGCTACTTGATGGAGTTGATCAGCTCACCGTCGGGGGTGTCGCCGCTCAGCTCCCAGAAGAACGTCCCGCCCAGACCCTGGGCGTCCTTGTAGGCCATCTTGTTCCCGATGGTCTGCGGGGTGTCGTAACTCCACCACTGGTCACCGCACTTGGCGTAGGCGGTGCCGCCCACCGTGCCGGTGGCCGGGCAGCGGCCCTTGAGCACCTTGTAGTCGTCGATGCCCGCCTCGTAGGTGCCCGGTGCCGCGCCGGTCGCGGTGCCGCCCGGTGCGTCCTGGGTGACGCCCGACCAGCCGCGGCCGTAGAAGCCGATGCCCAGCAGCAGCTTGTCCGACGGGACGCCCAGCTTCTTGAGCTTGGCGATGGTGTCGGTGCTGTTGAACCCGGCCTTCGGTATGCCGTCGTACGACGTCAGCGGGGAGTGCGGGGCGGTCGGTCCCTTGGCGTCCCACGCGCCGAAGTAGTCGTAGGTCATCGGGTCGTACCAGTCGACGTACTGGGCCGCGCCCGCGTAGTCGGTGGCGTCCATCTTGCCGCCGTCCGAGGCGTCCGCGGTGATCGCCGCGGTCACCAGGCTGCTCTGGCCGAACTTCTCCCGGAGCGCCTTCAGGACGCCGGTGAAGGCGTCCTTGCCGCTGGTGTCGCAGGTCAGACCGCAGGCGTTGGGGTACTCCCAGTCGACGTCGATGCCGTCGAAGACGTCCGCCCAGCGCTTGTCCTTGACCAGGTCGTAGCAGGACTGGGCGAACGCCGCCGGGTTCTTGGCGGCCTCGCCGAACCCGCCCGACCAGGTCCAACCACCGAACGACCACAGCACCTTGAGGTCGGGGTGCAGCTTCTTGAGCTTGCGCAGCTGGTTGAAGTTGCCGCGCAGACCGTTCGGGTCGTCCCAGGTGTCGGCCTTGCCGTCGACGCTCTGGTCGGCGGTGAACGCCTTGTCGTAGTCGGCGTAGGAGTCGCCGATGGCGCACTTGCCGCCCTGGACGTTGCCGAACGCGTAGTTGATGTGCGTCAGCTTGGCCGCGGAGCCGGAGGTCTCGATGTTCTTGACCTGGTAATTGCGGCCGTAGATGCCCCAGTTGGTGAAGTACCCGACGACCTTGTTGCCGGCCGCGGTGGTCCGGGCCGTGGTGGCAAGGTGGGGGGCGGGTGACGGGGAAGAGGAGGGGTACCGCGCAGCGGTTCCTGCCGGGGTGGGGGCGGGCGACGGGCGGGCGGAGGCGGAACCGGCGAACAGCGTGCCGGCCAGGGCCGCGGTACACAGGGCGGTCGCGGCGGCGATCAGCTTCCGCGGCGCTCGCTTCCGGTGCGGTCTGAGCATGTCGTCTCCTCGGAGGGGGGCGAGGGTGGAGCATGGCGGCGTTCCGGGGCGCATGCCTGCCGAATTGGCATGAACGCGCGGAACGTTGTGGAGAAGGTAGAAGGACTAGACCACTGAGTCAATGGTTCGGACCAATATGCCGCCGGCACCGCCCGATGCGCGAAGCGGTCCGGATCTGCCCGGCGATCGATGATCAACCCGTGACGCCGGGCCGCCGATCGGGCATACTCCTAGCGCCACAGCCGCAGGTCATCGCCTTCCGCGACCCGGAAAGCGATCATCGGCCAGGCACGACGGAAACCGGCGCCGCCGCCACCCTTGCGCGTCGCCGTAGCGCCCGAAAGGGAGGAGAGCGCCGCCATGACCGAGTATGTCCCGCCGCCGGTGGACCGCAGGCTGCCCACCGAGGAGGCCCGCGACCTGATGGCCCTGGTCCGTGAGCTTGCCGAGCGAGAGGTCCGGCCAACGGCCGCCGAGGAGGAGGAAGCCGGCCGCTTCCCGCGGGCCCTGTTCACCCTGCTCTCCGAATCCGGCCTGCTCTCGCTCCCGTACGCCGACGAATTCGGCGGCGGCGGCCAGCCCTACGAGGTCTACCTCCAGGTCCTGGAGGAGCTCGCGGCCGCCCGGCTCACCGTCGGCCTCGGCGTCAGCGTCCACACCCTGGCCTGTCACGCGCTCGCCGGATACGGCACCAAGGAGCAGCGCGCCGAGCACCTCCCGGCCATGCTCGGCGGCGGCCTGCTCGGCGCCTACTGCCTCTCCGAGCCCGCCGCCGGCTCCGACGCCGCCTCCCTGACCACCCGGGCCACCCGCAGCGGCGACACCTGGACCCTGGAAGGGACCAAGGCGTGGATCACCCACGGCGGGGTGGCCGACTTCTACACCGTGCTGGCCCGCACTGGCGGCAACGGCGCCCACGGCATCACCGCCTTCCTGGTGCCCGGCGACGCCGAGGGGCTCCGGCCCGCCAAGCCCGAACGCAAGATGGGCATGAAGGGCTCGCCGACCGCACAGCTGCACTTCGACGGGGTCCGGGTGCCCGACTCCCGCCGGATCGGTGACGAGGGCCAGGGCTTCTCCATCGCGCTGTCGGCCCTGGACTCCGGTCGCCTCGGCATCGCCGCCTGCGCCATCGGCGTCGCCCAGGCGGCACTGGACGAGGCCCTCGCCTACACCGCCGGGCGCCGCCAATTCGGCCGCCCGATCGTCGACTTCCAGGGGCTGCGGTTCATGCTCGCGGACATGGCGACGCAGGTGGAGGCGGGTCGGTCGCTGTACCTCGCCGCCGCCCGGCTGCGCGACGCCGGCGCGCCGTTCTCCAAGGAGGCGGCGATGGCCAAGCTGTTCTGCACGGACGCCGCGATGCGGGTGACCACCGACGCCGTCCAACTCCTCGGCGGCTACGGCTACACCGTCGACTTCCCGGTCGAGCGCTTCATGCGGGAGGCCAAGGTCCTCCAGATCGTCGAGGGCACCAACCAGATCCAGCGGATGGTGATCGCCCGGCACCTGGCGGGGCCGGAGTCGCACTGAGTCACCGGGGCGGGGTCGGTCGGACGCCCCGCCCCGCCCGTCCGTGCGCCACCTCGACTCGCCCTGCGCAAAGGGCGGTTCGGGCGCGCAAGCACGCCTCTTGGTCGTTCCCGGGCCGGATGCGGAGCGCTGTCGGCACACAGGTCGCCACCGGGCGCGGTGGCGAGCCGCCCCACCACCTTCCTCGGGGGTGTGGCCGCCCAGCGCTATCTGACGTACCGTCAATTCTCCGCTTCCCGGTGATCCACCGTCCGGCCGTGCCCAGGAGGGACCGTGTCCGACCGTCCGATCGCGCTCGACGAATACCCCATCCACCAGGCGCCGCTCTCCATGCGGCAGGTCGCCACCAGCGACCGCAACGCCTACGACCGCTGCATCTTCCACGTCCTGGACCACACCGGCCGCGCCCTGCTCATCGCCGGCCTCGGGGTCTACCCCAACACCGGCGTCATCGACGCCTACGCCACCCTGCGCCTCGGCGACCGGCTGCACGCGGTCCGGGCCTCCGACGCGCTCACCGACGACCGTCTGGCGCTCACCGTCGGCCCGTTCACGATCACCGTCGAGGAGCCCCTGCGCCGCCTCCGGCTCACCTGCGACCCTGACCCGTCCGACCCCGACGGCCTCTCCTACGACCTCACCTGGACCGCGTCCTTCCCCGCCACCTGGGAACCGCACCACACCCAGCACCGCGGCGGCCGGCTGATCCTGGAGGGCCGCCGCTTCGTCCAGGCCGGCACCTGCACCGGCACCCTCCGGGCGGCCGGTGAGCGGCTCACCGTCACCGCGGGGGAGTGGACCGGCACCCGGGACCGCAGCTGGGGCGTGCGCCCGATACCCGGCGAGGACGGCGGGCGGGCCGCCGCCGAGGCGCCCACCGAGGGGTTCCACTGGATCTGGTGCCCGGTCCGCTTCGACGACCGGTTCGTCATGGTCATCGTCCAGGAGGACGCCGACGGCCACCGCACCCTCAACGAGGCGCGGCTGGTCCGCGACGGCGCTCCCGACCGCCAACTGGGCTGGCCGTACGCCGACATCGGCTACCGCCCCGGCACCCGCCACCCCGAGCGCGCCGTCCTCCACCTCACCGACCCCGCCCGCAAGCCCCTCGAACTCACCGCAGAGATCCTCACCTCTTCGCCGCTCGCCCTCGGCGCCGGCTACCCGCCCGCCGACGACTGGCAGCACGGCACCTGGCAGGGCCGCGGCTGGACCGACCGCCGCGTCTACGACCTGTCCGACCCGGCCGCCCACCCCCTCGCCGCCTACGGGGTCACCGATCACGCCGCCCGCTTCACCCTGGACGGCCGCACCGGCTACGGCGTCTTCGAGCACGGCAGCTTCGGCCGCCACGACCCCAGCGGCTTCACCGGCTACGACTCCGTCGCCCCCGGCCGCACCCGCCGCCCCGGGGAGGCCGCCCGATGACCGCCACCCCGCGCCCCCGCACCACCACCCGCGACCCCGAGGACCTCACCCGGCGGCTCACCGCCTGGCTCGCCACCCGCTCCCGGGCTCTCGACCCCTCCCACGGGCTCCCGACGCCGGCCGAACAAGGGGGACCTCCGCCCGCGGGGGGCGCCCCCCTCCCGGCGCCCCGCGTCACCGCGGTCACCGTGCCCGCCTCCAACGGCATGTCCAGCGAGACCCTGCTCTTCGACATCGACCACCCGGACCCGGACTCCGCCGAGCCCTCGGCCGCGCACCCGCGGGGCGAGGCCCCCACCTCCTGCGTCCTGCGGCTGGCCGGCGACCCCGCCGCGTACACGATCTTCCCGCGCTACGACATGCCCCGGCAGTACCGCACCATGCGCCTGGTCGCCGACCGCACCGACCTGCCGGTGCCCCGCCCCTTCTGGCTGGAGGAGGACCCCGCGCACCTCGGCGCGCCGTTCTTCGTCATGGCCCGCGTCACGGGCCGGGTGCCGCCCGACGTCATGCCCTATACGTACGAGGGGAATTGGCTGTACGACGCGACCGACGCCGAACGCGACCGGCTGGAGGCCGCGAGCGTCGCCGTCCTCGCCCGCCTGCACGACCAAGTCCCGGTGGAATCGGCGGAGTTCCTCGCGCTGCCCGGCACCGGGAGCCCGCTCCGGCGCCACGTCGACGCCCAACGCGCCTACTACGCCTGGGTCGTCGACGGACTCCCGCACTCCCCGCTCATCGAGCGCGGCTTCGCCTGGCTCGCCGACCACTGGCCCGCGGACCCCGGCGAGACCGTACTGACCTGGGGCGATGCCCGGATCGGCAACATCGTCTACGACGGCTTCGCGCCGGCCGGGATCCTGGACTGGGAGATGGCGGCCCTCGGCCCCCGCGAGCTGGACCTCGGATGGATGGTCTACCTCCACCGCTTCTTCCAGGACCTCACGGTGGGCGGCGGGCAGCGCGGCCTGCCCGACTTCCTGCGCCGCGACCGCGTCGAGGCCCGTTACGCCCGGCTGACCGGGCACGAGCCCCGCGCGATGGAGTTCCACACCCTCTACGCGGCCCTGCGGCACGCCATCGTGATGCTCAGGGTGGCCTACCGTCAGATCCACTTCGGCGAGGTGTCGGTCCCGGCCGACCCCGACGGGCTGATCATGCACCGGGACACGCTGGAGGCGATGCTCGCCGGCCGCTACTGGTGAGCCGCGGCCGGCCCGCGGAACCTCAGCTCCGGCGGCGCGAGCGCGGCACCCGGGCCGGCCGCTCACCCGGGCCGCCGGGGTGCGAGAACGGCTGGCGCCGCCAGTCCAGGCCCTCGGGAAGGGTCAACAGGATCGCCGCGTCCTGCTCGTGAGCGTCCATCATGTCGTCGGTGTCCGCGGCGTCGGCCGCCGGCCGGCCGGAGCCCTGGCACACCGTCAGCGCGAACGGGTTCCACGGCGAGGGGCAGAGCGCGTGCTCCGGGAGGGTGTCCTCGTCCGCCAGCAGCGCGATCGGCTGCCCGCAGTCCGGGCAGCTCACGCGGTAGATCTCGTAGGTGTCGAAGGGATCGTCCGCGGTGTCCTCGATCAGGAAGTCGAAACTGTCGCCCTCCTGGGCGCCGATGTCGGCCGCGGCGAAGTCCTGCTTCAGGCGTCGCATGATGTCCATCCCCCTCGGGTGGGCCACTCGGACCGCTGACTTCGTTCGTGTGACCGGCGGTCTCGGCCAACACCAGCAATGCCCCTCATGCCGCGCGCATAATCGCCGGCGCCCCGCGGAGCCGGCGTCACAGGTGTGGCATTCCTCACATGGGCCGGTATCGGGGCGTCCGCGATCGGGCGCGCGCTGCGCGCACGCGCCCGCGCACAGTAGGTTGAGCGGGTGGAGGAGTTGGACCGACAAATCGTGGATCTGCTCGTCAAGGACGGGCGGATGAGCTACACCGACCTGGGCAAGGCCACCGGCCTGTCCACCTCGGCGGTGCACCAGCGGGTGCGCCGCCTGGAGCAGCGCGGGGTCATCCGCGGCTACGCCGCCATCGTCGACCCCGAGGCCGTGGGCCTGCCGCTGACCGCCTTCATCTCGGTCAAACCCTTCGACCCCAGCGCCCCTGACGACATCGCCGACCGGCTCGCCGAGGTCCCCGAGCTGGAGGCGTGCCACAGCGTCGCCGGCGACGAGAACTACATCCTCAAGGTCCGGGTCGCCACCCCGCTGGAGCTGGAGCACCTGCTCACCCGCATCCGCAGCCTGGCCGGGGTCTCCACCCGCACGACGGTGGTGCTCTCCACCCCCTACGAGGCCCGCCCGCCGCGGATCTGAGCCGCCCGGGAGTCGACCCCCGGGCGCCGGGCGCCCCGGCGCAGGGGCGAAACTGTCCGGTATGAGCGAGCGCAACCCCGAGCAGGTCCCCTCCCGCACCGTTCTCCTGCGGGGCGGTGAGGTGCACAGCCCCGCCGACCCCTTCGCCACCGCGATGGTCGTCGAGGGCGACCGCATCGCCTGGGTCGGCGAGGAGGGCGCGGCCGACTCCTTCGCCGACGGCGTGGACGAGATCGTCCATCTCGACGGCGCGCTGGTCACCCCGGCGTTCACGGACGCACATGTGCACACCACCGCCACCGGGTTGACCCTCACCGGTCTGGACCTCTCCGGCGCGGCCACCCTGGCCGAGGCGCTCGACCGGATCCGCGGGTACGCCGCCGGCCGACCGGCCGGCACCGTGCTGCTCGGCCACGGCTGGGACGCCAGCGCCTGGCCCGAGGGCCGCCCGCCGTCCCGCGCCGAACTGGACGCCGCCGCCGGTGGCCGTCCCCTCTACCTCACCCGCGTCGACGTGCACTCCGCGGTCGTCACCACCGCCCTGCTCGACCTGGTCCCGGGCATCCGAGAGCGGTCCGGTTTCCACCCCGAGGCGCCGCTGACCGGCGACGCCCACCACGCCGTGCGGGCCGCCGCGTACGCCACCGTCACCCCCGCCCAGCGCGCCGAGGCCCAGGCCGCCGCGCTGGAGCGGGCCGCCTCGCTGGGCATCGGCACCGTCCACGAGTGCGCCGGCCCGGAGATCTCCAGCGAGGACGACTTCACCGCGCTGCTCGCCCGGGCCGCCGAGGGCACCGGCCCCCGCGTCATCGGCTACTGGGCCGAACTGATCGCATCCGCAAAGGATGCCGACCGGATCCGTGAACTCGGCGCGCACGGCGCGGCCGGCGACCTCTTCGCCGACGGCTCGCTCGGCTCGCACACCGCGCACCTGCACGCCCCCTACGCCGATGCCCCTCCCGGCTGCGCCGGCGGGACCCACACCGGCACCGCGCACCTCGACCGCGAGACCGTCGCCGCCCATGTCGCAGCCTGCACCGAGGCCGGCATCCAGGCCGGCTTCCACGCCATCGGCGACGCCGCCCTGACCACCGTCACCGACGGCGTCCGGGCCGCCGCCGACCGGGTCGGCCTGGCCCGGGTCCGCGCCGCCCGGCACCGCGTCGAGCACGCCGAGATGCTCACCGACGCCACCATCGCCGCCTTCGCCGACCTGGCTCTGACCGCCTCGGTGCAGCCCGGCTTCGACGCCGCCTGGGGCGGCCCCGACGGGATGTACGCCGCCCGCCTCGGCGCCGACCGGGCCGCCGGCCTCAACCCCTACGCCGCGCTGCTCAAGGCCGGCGTCCCGCTCGCCCTCGGCTCCGACAGCCCGGTCACCCCGCTCGACCCCTGGGGCACCGTGCGCGCCGCCGTCTTCCACCGCACCCGTGCCCACGGCATCTCCGCCCGCGCCGCGTTCACCGCCCACACCCGCGGCGGCTGGCGGGCCATCGGCCGTGACGACGCCGGCGTCCTGATGCCCGGCGCCCCCGCCGACTACGCGGTCTGGCGGACCGGCGACCTGATCGTCCAGGCCCCCGACGAGCGCGTCGAGCGCTGGTCGACCGACCCCCGCTCCGGCACCCCTGGCCTGCCCGATCTCACCCCCGGCAACGACCTCCCGCACTGCCTGCGCACGGTCGTCGGCGGACGGCCGATCTTCGACCGGCCGATCGAGTGACATCGCGGGCGCCGGTGGCGGCGGATACCGCGCCCGAACCTGCCTGCCCCACCTGGGAAGGCTCGGCACTGACCTGGGACGACGCGAAAACCACGCAGGCGGAGCGACTGTTGACAGCAGGCGCCGGTCGGCGGGTAGGTTCGGCCGGGTCCACCACAGGACGTCCGACCGGGAGACCTCCGCGCAGTCGTCGAACGCAGCTGGGCCATGGGGTGGCGAGCCATCCGGCACGCCACCACTGGGAGCCAGGTCCAGGGCCAGGGCGATGGCTGGGTCGGTCGGCAGGTGCGACCCGGATGGGGCCCGGCGCTCAGTAGACAACGGCTCTCGGTCGACCCGCAGCCAGCGGGTCCCAGGTCGGCCCGAAGGGCGCCGGGCCCCGATCCGCACCCCGACACCCCGCACCATGCGGCACCGGGCGCCGCGCTCGTCACGGTAAGCCCACGGTCTGCGCACGGTCCGCGCACCCCGACCCCACGCCCCGGGCCCTCCGATGTACGGTCAGCTGACAACCGGACGACCTGCAGGAAGGCCCGCAACCGTGCCATCGGGTTCCGACACCACCGCAGAAGCCGTGCGCGGCCCCGCGCCCGCCGGCATGGTGCCGTCCACCGCGACCGGCGGCGACCGCCGCCCCGGCCGCGCCCGCCGACTGGCCGCCCTGGCCCGCCGCGAGGCGTCGCGCACCGCCCTCGCGGCCGTCGCCGGCGTCGCGCTCGGCCTCGCCTTCCCGCCCTACGACCTGTGGCCGCTGTCCCTGGTCGCGGTGGCCGCGCTGTCGTTGCTGACCCGCGGCCGGCGGGCCCGCCAGGGCGCCTGGACCGGCTTCGCCTTCGGGCTGCCGTTCTTCCTCATCCTGCTGAAGTGGCTGCACGTCGTCGGCTGGGACGCGGTGGTGGGCCTGTCCGTCGCCGAGACGCTCTTCGTCGTGGTGTTGGGCGCGGGGCTGGCGCTCACCTCCCGGCTGCCCGTCTGGCCGCTGTGGACCGCGTGCCTGTGGGTCGCCCAGGAATGGGCCCGGGACCGGCTGCCGTTCGGCGGCTTCCCCTGGGGCCGGCTGGCCTTCGCCAACACCGGCTCGCCGTTCACCCCGCTCGCCGCGCTCGGCGGCGCCCCGCTGGTCACCTTCGCCGTCGCGCTGGCCGGTGCGCTGCTGGCCGCCTCCGCGACCGCCCTGTGGGGGCTGCGCCGCGGTGCCGGTCCGCGCGCGGTGGTCCGGACGACGGAGGCATTCGGGCTGGCCGCCGCGGTCACCGTGGCCGGCCTGGCGGTACCGGTCCCCACCAAGGCCGACGACACCGTCCGGATCGCCGTGGTGCAGGGCAACGTCCAGCAGCCCGGCATGGACTTCCTCGGTCGCCCGATGAAGATCCTGGACAACCACGCCACCGCCACCGAGAAGCTCGCCGACGACGTCCGGCACCACCGCGTGCCCAAGCCGGACCTGGTGATCTGGCCGGAGAACTCCTCCGACCTGGACCCCTTCCAGTTCCCGCAGGCGTACGACCGGATAGACCAGGCCGTGAAGGCGATCGGCGTGCCGGTCCTCGTCGGCGCCCTGGTGGACCATCCGACCAAGCCCGGCTACGTCTTCAACGAGGGCATCGTCTGGGACCCCAGGACCGGTCCGGGCGCCTCGTACACCAAGCAGCACCCGGTGCCGTTCGGCGAGTACGTCCCGTTCCGGGAGCAGCTCAGCAAGATCATCACGCGGTTCCAGCGGGTGCCCCGCGACTTCTACCCGGGTGACCACACCGGTCTGCTGAAGGTCGGCCCGGCCAGGCTCGGCGACGTCATCTGCTTCGAGGTCGCCTACGACGAGATCGTCCACGACACCGTCGGCGCCGGCGCCCGCGCCCTGGTCATCCAGACCAACAACGCCACCTACGGCCGCACCGGCCAGCCCGAGCAGCAGCTGGCGATGTCCAAGCTGCGGGCCGTCGAGCACGGCCGGGCCGTGGTCACCGCGGCCACCAGCGGGATCAGCGCGGTGGTCGCCCCGGACGGGACCGTTACGCACCAGATTCCCGAATTCACCCAGGGCGTGGTCTCGGCCCGCATCCCTCTGCGCGACGAAACGACGCTCGCCGACCGCGTTGGAGCGGCTCCCGAGTGGCTGCTCGCTATCGTGGGCCTCCTGTCCTGCGGGGCCGCCGTCATCGTCGGCCGCCGCGGGCGTACGAAGGACGAGAAGGGGCAGTAGTGACAGACGGTCAGCGGCAGTACGGTCCGCTCGGCAGCACGTTGGTGATCATTCCGACGTACAACGAGGCGGAGAACATCAAGCCGATCGTCTCGCGGGTGCGGTCCGCCGTCCCCGAGGCGCACGTCCTGATCGCGGACGACAACAGCCCCGACGGCACCGGCAAGCTCGCCGACGAACTGGCCGCCGGGGACGACAAGGTCCACGTGCTGCACCGCAAGGGCAAGGAGGGGCTGGGCGCCGCCTACCTCGCCGGCTTCCGCTGGGGCATCGAACAGGGCCACGGCGTGCTGGTCGAGATGGACGCCGACGGCTCCCACCAGCCCGAGGAGCTGCCCCGGCTGCTCACCGCCCTCAAGGGCGCCGACCTGGTGCTCGGTTCGCGCTGGGTGCCCGGCGGCCGGGTGGTCAACTGGCCCAAGCACCGCGAGATCCTCTCCCGCGGCGGCAGCACCTACTCCCGGCTGATGCTCGACGTCCCGATCCGCGACGTCACCGGCGGCTTCCGCGCCTTCCGGGTGGAGACGCTGCAGGGCCTGGGCCTGGACGAGGTGGCCTCCCAGGGCTACTGCTTCCAGGTCGACCTGGCCCGGCGGGCCGTCCGGTCCGGCTACCACGTCGTCGAGGTCCCGATCACCTTCGTCGAGCGGGAGCTGGGCGACAGCAAGATGAGCCGCGACATCGTCGTGGAGGCGCTCTGGCGGATCACCGCCTGGGGCGTCGGCTCCAAGGTGAACAAGATCCGCGGTCACTGACCGCCGGGCGGGCCGGGCCAGGCACACTGGTGGCATGACGTTCGGAGCCACACCACCGCCGAGTCCCCGCCCGCCGCGCTCGCGCGCCCGCCGATTCGCCCCGTTGGGCATCGCCGCCTGGATGGTGCTGGAGATCTGGCTGTTGACGGTGGTCGGCGGCGCCACCAACGGTCTGACGGTCTTCCTGCTGCTGCTCGCCGGGGTGCTCGTCGGCGGCGCGGTGGTCAAGCGGGCCGGCCGCCGTGCCTGGCGCAACCTCACCGGCGCCCTGCAGACCGGCGGCGCCCCCGAGGCGCCCCGGGAGACCGGTTCCGGCGGCACCGGCAACACCCTCCCGATGCTCGGCGGGCTGCTGCTGATCGTCCCCGGCCTGCTCTCGGACGTGCTCGGCCTGCTCTGCCTCTTCCCGCCGACCGGGCGGCTGATCCTGCGCGGCGCCGACAAGCTGCTGACCCGGTCGGGCAGCTTCACCCCCGGTTCCTTCGGGGACGTCTACCAGCAGGCGCGGATGCACCGCCCCGACGGCAAGGTCGTCCAGGGCGAGGTGATCCACCCCGACGAACCGCCGGCCGCGCGGCGCCAGGACCCGCCGCTCACCCGCTGAGACCGGGCCGCACCGGGCGACCGGGGGCGGATCGGGCGCACGAGGCCCGCCCACCCGGCCGCCCCGGTCCGGCAGCAACGCACGGCAAGGGCCGGTGCCACCGAAGGTTCGGTGGCACCGGCCCTTGCCGTGCCGCTCTGCTCTGCTCGTTCCGCCCGTCAGGCGGACTTGCGGTTGCTGTCGCGCGGATGCACGGCGATGTTCATGGTGCCGGAGCGCAGGACGGCCAGCCGCTCGGCCAGCACCTCCTCCAACTCCTCGCGGGTCCGCCGCTCCATGAGCATGTCCCAGTGCGTACGCGCGGGCTTGCCCTTCTTCTCCTCAGGACCATCCCCATCCACCAGAAGAGAGGGTGCGCCGCAAACCTTGCACTCCCACTCCGGCGGAATCTCGGCCTCAACCGAGAACGGCATCTCGAAACGATGTCCGTTCTGGCATGCGTACTCCACCGCCTGGCGCGGGGCCAGGTCGATGCCGCGGTCGGTCTCGTAGCTGGTCACCACGAGGCGCGTGCCGCGGAGAGCTCGCTCACTCATGAATCGTGCCTCCCGGGCTTGTCGCCCACAGGACAGGTGTCGCTGTCGTCGTCATCCGGTCAACGTCCGGTCGGCGGTGAAGATTCCCGTCATCGGGACATACGTCGCCTGCGTCGCCCGTCGTGCCGCCCCTTGTTGTACCCACCAACGCCCGGTTTGTCACATCTGGCAGCAGATGTCACCCAGCGCCTCAAGGAGTTGAGCGCGCAGTAACGGTCCGCCTGGTGGGTCAAAGGCGTACACTACCGCCCCGCGCCCTCAAGGGCTAAATCCGGTCACGTACCGGATTGCCGGCCGCCGCGCTCGCGCGCCCCATCGGCACCCCTGCCAGCAGGGCGAATCCGACCGCGAAGAACGCCACCGGGGTCACGATCGCGTCCCGGGGGCTCCCGGCCGGCCGGCAAGCCGCCCCGAACGCCGGCGGCCCCGACCGGCTCACTCCCGGTCACCCCTCTCGTACGCGGAAAAATACTCCGCTTTCCCGCCGCGCGGGATCGGATCGGAGAACAGGGAGCGGGAGGGTGGCCGACTGCCGCCCGGCGTCGGCCCGATCCCGGCGGCCGGCGCGAAGAGCCCTATCGCCGCCCGCGCCGGCAGGGACGCCCGCACCGGCCGCCGCCTGCACGACCGCACGTCGCGGGGTCACCCTTCGGGCGATGGTGGGAAGGGGAGGGCGTGACCCAGGGGCTGTCCGCTGGGTCGGGCCCTAGACCCAGCGCCCCCGCGCGGTCAGCACCGTGCGCAGGGTCTCGATGTGGTCGGTCATGATGCCGTCCACGCCGAGGTCCAGCAGCGCTTCCATCCGATCGGCATCGTTGACCGTCCAGACATGGACCTGCATGCCCAGTGCGTGCGCGGCGCGCAGGAAGAGGGGGTCGACGACGCGGATCCCGGACTGCCGCTCGGGGACCTGGACGCAGACCGCGCTGCGCCGCACCGCCGCGCCCAGCAGCCGGTCCAGCGGCAGCGCCCCGCGCCCGTAGGAGCGCAGACGCAGTCCGGCCACCCCGCGGGTGCCCAGCGAGCTGGCCATCCGGCCGCCGGCAAGGCGCTGTGCCCGGGCCACCCGGGCCTCGGAGAACGAGCCGACGCAGACCCGGTCCCAGGCGTCGGTGCGGCGCAGCAGCGCCAGCAGCGGCTCCAGCGCGCCCTCCGCCTTCAGGTCGACGTTCCACCGGGCCTCGGGGAACTCCTCCAGCAACTCCTCGAAGAGCGGCAGTGGCTCCCGGCCGGCGACCCGGGACCGGCGGACCGCCCGCCAGGGCAGGGCCGCGATGGCGCCCCGGGAGTCGGTGACCCGGTCCAGGGTCGCGTCGTGGAAGGCGACCAGTGCGCCGTCGGAGGTGGCGTGGACGTCGGTCTCCAGATAGCGGTATCCGAGGCCGACCGCGCGGCGGAAGGCGAAGGCGGTGTTCTCCAGGCCGTCCGCGGCCCCGCCGCGGTGGGCGAAGGGCAGCGGCCCGGGGTGGTCGAGGTAGGGATGGCGAAGGCGTATCGCGGGGGTCACTCCGGCAGTATCGCGCGCTCCGGTGACGGTCGCGGCGAGCGGGCCACCACGGTGGACGGACGCTCGGGCAGGCCCTCGATCGCGAACCGGCGCAGGAAGAACTGGGCCAGCGGCCCGATGGCCAGCGCGTAGACCACAGTGCCCACGCCGAGCGAGCCGCCGAGCGCGAAACCCACGGCGAGGACGGTCACCTCGATGCAGGTCCGCACCAGCCGGACCGGGCGGCCGGTGCGCCGGTGCAGCCCGGTCATCAGCCCGTCGCGCGGCCCCGGGCCGAAGCGCGCGCTGATGTAGAGGCCGGTCGCGGCACCGTTGAGGACGATCGCGGCGACCAGCAGCGGGACGCGGACGGCCAGGGGGCCCAGCGGCGGGACGAGCGCCAGCGTCGCGTCCATCACCAGCCCGAGGATCACCACGTTCGAGACCGTGCCGAGGCCCGGGCGCTGGCGCAGCGGGATCCACAGCAGCAGGATCAGTGCGCCGGAGACGATCGTGACGGTGCCGATCGTCAGTCCGGTGTGCCGCGCCATGCCCTGGTTGAGCACGCTCCACGGCTCCAGGCCCAGGCCGGCGCGGACCATCAGGCCCATGCTCACGCCGTACGCCACCAGCCCCGTATAGAGCTGTACGAGCCGGCGCGGCAGATGCGACCGCCTGGTGTCGGACCCCTGGGTGATGGACACGACTCTTCCCCCTCCTGGCAGGATTGGACTGGTGCGTGCCACCATGTGGCATGTCCGGGCTCGCGATGTAGAGCCAATTCGGGGAAGGTGGACTGATCTTCATGGCGCAGTGGACCTCCGCGGTGGGTGCACCCCAACTCGCCCGGCTGCTCCGGTCGCAGGACCCGCGGGCCGCCGAACTCACCGCGAACGGGCGGAAGTTGCCCGCCTACCGCAGTCTGGCCGACGGCGTCCGCCGGCTCGTCCTCGAAGGCCGGGTGTCGGTCGCCGCCCGGCTCCCGGCCGAGCGCGAGCTGGCCGCCGCGTTCGGCGTCAGCCGCACCACCGTCGCCGCCGCCTACGAGGCGTTGCGCGCCGAGGGGTTCCTGGAGTCCCGGCGCGGCTCGGGCAGCTGGACCGCCGTCCCGGCGGGCAACCCGCTGCCCACCCGCGGCCTGGAACCGCTCCCGCCGGAGGCCGCGGGGTCGATGATCGACCTCGGCTGCGCCGCCCTGCCGGCCCCCGAGCCCTGGCTCACCCGCGCCGTCCAGGGCGCCATGGCCGACCTGCCGCTCTACGCCCACACCCACGGCGACTACCCGGCCGGCCTGCCCGTCCTGCGGCAGGCCCTCGCCGACCGCTTCACCGCCCGCGGCATCCCCACCATGCCGGAACAGATCATGGTCACCACCGGCGCGATGGGCGCCGTCGCCGCGATCTGCCGGCTGTGTACGAGCCCCGGTGAACGGGTGGCCGTCGACTCGCCCTCGTACGCCAACATCCTCCAGCTGATGCGCGACGCGGGCGCCCGCCTCGTCCCGGTCGCCCTCGGCGAGCGGCTGGCGGGCTGGGACATCCCGGCCTGGCGCCAGGTGATGCGCGATGCCGCGCCCCGGATGGCCTATGTCGTCGCCGACTTCCACAACCCCACCGGCAGCCTCGCCACCGAGGACCAGCGCCGCCGCCTCGTGGACGCGGCGCGCTCGGCCGGCACCCTGCTGGTGGTCGACGAGACCATGGCCGAGATCGTGCTCGACCCGGACACCGAACCGCCGCGCCCGGTCTGCGCGTTCGACCCGGCCGGCAGCGCCGTGATCACCGTGGGCTCGGCCAGCAAGGCGTTCTGGGCCGGGATGCGGATCGGCTGGGTGCGGGCCGCGCCCGACATCATCCGCAGCCTGGTCGCCGCCCGTGCCTACTCCGACCTCGGCTCGCCCGTCCTCGAACAGCTCGCCATCGCCTCCCTCCTGGAGCACGGCGGCTGGGAGGAGGCCGTCCGGATACGCCGCGAACAGGCCCGCGAGAACCGTGACGCGATCGTCGAGGCGGTACACCGGCACCTGCCCGACTGGGAGTTCAGCGTCCCGCGCGGTGGTCTGACCCTCTGGGCCCGGACCGGTGGACTGTCCGGCTCCCGGATCGCCGAGGCGGGGGAGCGGCTCGGGGTGCGCGTCCCCTCTGGGCCGCGGTTCGGCGTGGACGGCGCCTTCGAGGGCTTCGTCCGGCTGCCGTTCACGGTCAGCGGCGCGGTCGCCGACGAGGCCGCGGTTCGGCTGGCCAGGGCCGCCCGGCTGGTGGCCACCGGGGCGCCGGTGGAGGCGGAGCCGCCGCAGGCGTTCGTGGCCTGAGACGACGTCAGATGTGGGCGGTGGGGGCGTCGGAGTCCCCACCGCCCACCGGCGTCGCGTCGCCGCGCTTGGCGAACGACACCGGCGGGTGCATGGGCGCGAGCGTCCCCACCGCTTCCTCCGGGGCGCTGCGTTCCGGCAGCAGTGCCAGGACCGCCTGGCGGTGGGCCTCGCCGGTGGCGTCGTCGTACGGGTCGGGGGTGGCCGGCACCTGGAGGCGGAGCACCGGGCCGCTGCCGAGCCGGGCGTAGCCGCGGCCCGGCGGCACCTGGGGGAGCGGGGTGGTGTGCGGCTGGGTGCCCAGTACCGCCCGCACCTCCTCGGCGGTGGCCGGTCCGAGCACGATCCGGGCCTTGGTGTGGGCCCGCACCGGGTCGCTCAGCAGCTCCGCGGTCTCGAACTGGTCGGCCGCCGCCACCGTCACCTGGGCCGCCCGGCCGTGCCGCAGCGGCACCTGGAGCAGCCGCTGGGGGTCGTCCCGGCCCTCCACCGAGGCCAGGTGGGACAGCGCCGTCAGCCGGTCCGCGATGATCCACAGCGGGCGCCGGGTGTCCGCCGGCGCGGGCTGCCCGGACTGCTGGGCCCGGTTGGCGGCGACCAGCCGCCGCTCGGTCTCGTGCGCCGCCCACTCCAGCGCCGCCAGCGCCCCCGCCAGCCCGCTCTCCACCGCCAGCACCCCGTGCCGCCCGGCCAGGCAGCCGAACTCGCCGGAGCCGCCGCCGTCGATCACCACCACATCGCCGTGCCGCAGCGCCTGGAGCGCGATCGAGCGCAGCAGCGTCGTCCCACCGGCGCCCGGCTGTCCCAGCGCCAGCAGGTGCGGCTCGGTGGACCGCCGGCCGGTGCGCCACACCACCGGGGGCACGTCCTGCGGCGCGCCCCCGCACACCACCGGCAGCGTCCGCTGCACGGATTCGGGGTCGGTGAAGCCGAGCACGGTCTCGCCCGGCGAGGTCACGAAGGGCTGCGCCGCGATGTCCGACGGCAGCGGCCCGAGCGCCGTCATCACCAACTGGTTGGCCGCCTCGTCCCAGTCGAAGCGGTACTCCCGGCCGCGGCCCGACTTGGCGTGCAGCAACTGCTCGACGCGGACCCGGCACTCGTCCTCGCCGTCGGGGAAGTACGCGGGGTACTTCAGCTGGAGCCGCGCCGGCCGCCCGTCCTCGTCGAAGGCGTACGCGGTGAACGCCCGTTGCCAGTCGCCGTCATGGGTGTAGAGGGGGTTGGGGTCGCCCTCGTCCGAGAAGCACGGCACCAGCGCCTCGTAGAGCGCCTGCAACCGCCCGGTCTCCGCCTCGCTCGGGCCGGGCTCCGCCACCTGCGGCCGGTCCCGACCCAGCCACGCCGCCACCGCCATCAGCGCCACCAGCGCGAGCAGCGGACCGTACGGCGCCAGGCCCACGATCAGCACCCCCGCGCCGACCAGGAAGCACAGCGGCCCGCGCTGCTCCTTGGGCGTCGCGGCCCAGCGCCCCCGTCCGGCCGCCACCAGCCGGCGCAGCCCCCGGCTGGTGGTGATCAGCGGATGGAGCACGTCGGTCGCGCCGTCGGCCGCGGTCCGCGCCAGTTCGCGACCGCGGGCGATCGGGGCACTGCTGGTCAGGGCGTTGCTGGTGAGGATGCGGGGCAGTGGGCGCCGGGCCACAGGGTGTCTCCTGGTGCTCGTAGGGGCGGCGGGCCGGCTCGGCGTGGGCGGCGAGCCGGGGCGGGTTTCGCGCGCCGCCGCCCGGACGGGACGGACCGGCCCGGACGGCCGGTGGGACGGGCGGCGTCGCGCGGTGGGGAGGGCGGGCAGGGCCTGCCCCGGTCGGGGTGCCTAGAGCTTGATCCCGCCGAGGAGGCTGGCCAGGCTCGCTCCGCCGGCCTTGATGCTGGGCGCGATGGCCGAGCCCGCGAGGTAGAACCCGAAGAGCGCGCAGATCAGGGCGTGGGACAACTTCAGGCCGTCCTTGCGGAAGAAGAGGAAGACGATGACACCGAGCAGGACGACGCCGGAAATGGACAGAATCATGAGGGTTCTCTCCTGGGTGTGGGGACGGTCACCGTGAGTTCTTCCAGCCTCGCCGCCGGTATCAAGCCAAGAAAAGCTGCAAATGGAGTATTTATCGGGGAAATCCCTCAAATGGGCCACGGTGGGGGGATCCTGATCGGCCGCCACCTCGCCCGGCGCGGACCCGCCCCGCCGGACCCGGCACAATCGTGGCGTGTCAAAGCCCAAGAAGCCGTCGAGATCCCCGAAGCGCCGGACCCGGCAGCAGCCGCCCGCACCGCCCACGATCACCGAGGACGCGCCCTGCCCGTGCGGTCGTGAGGCGTCGTACGGCGAGTGCTGCGCCCCCTTTCACCAGGGCCGCGCCACCGCCCCGACGGCCGAGCGGCTGATGCGTTCCCGCTACAGCGCCTTCGCCGTCGGCGACACCGCCTATCTGCTGCGCAGCTGGCACTCTACGACCCGCCCCGCGGCCCTCGAACTCGACCCCGCGCAGCGCTGGACCGGCCTGGAGATCCTCGCCGCGACCGGCGGCACCGCCTTCCACACCGAGGGCACGGTCGCCTTCCGCGCGCACTACACCGCGCACGGCCAGACCGACAGTCAGGAAGAGCACAGCCGCTTCGTCCGCGAGGACGGGCAGTGGGTCTACGTGGACGCGCTGCCCGACATGCCGTAGGGCCCGCTGCTACGGATGGTCGTCGGGGTCCGGGCCGGTGCCGAGCCGGCCGCGCAGCTGGTCCAGTTCGCGGCGGTCGCGCTTGGTGGGCCGGCCCGCGCCGCGGTCCCGCACGGCGATGACCGCGATCCCCTCCCGCGGCGGCGCCGGCGGGCTGTTGTCGACGTAGCACTCGACCGCGACCGGGGCCCCCACCCGCTTGCGCACCAGCCGGGTCACCACCACGATGCGCTCCCGGCCGGCCTGCCGCAGTCGCACCTCGTCGCCGGGCCGCACGCCGTGGGCGGGCTTGACCCGCTCGCCGTTGACGCGCACGTGCCCGGCCCGGCAGGCCGCCGCGGCCGCCGAGCGCGTCTTGGTGAGCCGTACCGACCAGATCCAACTGTCGACCCGGGCGGTGGTCGTCCCCTCGTCAGAAGCCATGCCGTGACTCTAGAGGAACGGCGGATCCGGCCGTTCGGGCCCGCGGTGGACAGACCCTAGGACGCCGTGGGCTTCGTCGTCCGCTTCGCCCGCGGCTGCTTCTCGGCCGCGGTCTTCCTGGTGGAGCCGCGGTCGGCCGGGGTCTTCGCCGCGGTGGACGAACCGGTGCGCGCCGTGCCGGTGTTGGCCTTGGCGCCGCCGGTCTTCCCCGCGGCGGTCTTGGCGGCCTTCGTCGTCCTGGTGCCCGTGGTCCGGCCGCCGACGTCCTTGGCGGGCGCGGTCTTCTTCGCGGGCGGCGGCTGCTTCGCCGCCGTCTTCTCGCGGGCCGTGCCGCGGCCCCGGATCGGGGTGACCGAGGCCGCCTCCGCGCCGTCCCCGGCCGTGCCCGAGGCGCCGCCACGGGCGGCCCGCACGCTCCGCTCCAACGCCGCCGTCAGATCGATGACCTGGGCGCCGGGGACGGCCGGGGCGCCGGGCGCGACCGGGGCGCCGCCCTCCCGTTTCGCGGCGACGAGTTCCTCCACCGCCTCGCGGTAGTCGTCGTGGAGTTCGGCCGGGTCCAGGGCGCCCAGCGAATCCATCAGGGTCTCGGCCAGTTTCATCTCGTTCTCGCGGATCCTGACGGCCTCCGGTGCGATCCCCTCGGCGGAACGGACCTGGTCCGGCCACAGCAGCGCGTGCATCACCAGCGCCCCGTCGTGCGCCCGCAGCATGGCCAGGGTCTCCCGCCCACGCATCGCCACCTTGCCGATCGCGACCTTGGCGTGGTGCTCCAGTGCCTCCCGCAGCAGGGCGTACGGCTTGGCGGCGGAGGGCCCGTTGGGGCCGAGGTAGTACGCCTTGTCGAACTGGAGCGGGTCGATCTCGGAGGGGTCGGCGAAGGAGAGGATCGACAGCGTCTTGGCGGTCGGCATCGGCAGCCGGGACAGCTCCTCGTCGGTGATCGGCACGACGACCTCGTCGCCGGGCGGCTGATACCCCTTGCCCACCTCCTCGTTCGGCACCTCCGCGCCGTCCAGTTCGCAGACCTTGCGGTACTGGATCGGTGCGCCGTCCTTCTCGTGGATGCGGACGAAGGAGACCGACGAGGTGCGGTCGGTGGCGCTGTAGGTCTTCACGGGGATGGTGACCAGGCCAAACGATATGGACCCATTCCAGATAGATCGCATGGTTCGTCCCTTGTGTGGGATTCTCAATGGTATGTCGCCGATCACCGTCGTGGAGGGGCGGCGCCTCTCGCTGACGAACCTGGACAAGGTCCTCTATCCCGGGACCGGCACCACCAAGGGTGAGGTGCTGCACTACTGCACCACCACCGCGGACGCGCTGCTCCCGCACCTCCACGACCGCCCGGTGTCCTTCCTCCGCTACCCCGACGGGCCGGACGGCCAGCGCTTCTTCACCAAGAACGTGCCGCCCGGCGCCCCCTCCTGGGTGAAGAGCTGCGAGGTCCCCCATTCGAGGTCGGGGCCGGCCCGCCAGGTGCTCCTCCAGGACCTCGCCTCGCTGGTCTGGGCCGCCAACCTCGTCGTCGAACTGCACACCCCGCAGTGGACCTGCGGCGCGCCGGGCATGGCCGACCGGCTGGTCTTCGACCTGGACCCAGGTGCCCCCGCCACCGTCGTGGAGTGCTGTGCCGCAGCCCGCTGGCTGCGCGACCGGCTCGCCGCCGACGGCCTCGACGCCTATGCCAAGACCAGTGGCTCCAAGGGCCTGCACCTCGTCGTGCCCGTCGAGCCCACCCCCGCCGACCGCACCACGGCCTACGCCCGGACGCTGGCCGTCGAGGCCGGTGCCGCCCTAGGGGACCTGGTCACGCACAAGATGGCCCGGGCGCTGCGGCCAGGCAAGGTCTTCATCGACTTCTCGCAGAACGCCGCCGCCAAGACCACCGCGACCGTCTACACCCTGCGCGCCCGGGCCACCCCGACCGTCTCCACCCCGGTCACCTGGGACGAGGTCGCGGGCTGCACCGAACCGGGGCAACTCACCTTCCTCTTCAACGAGATCGCCGGGCGCCGGGAGCGCTACGGCGATCTGCACGCGCCGTTGCTGAGCCCGGCCCGGGCCCGTCCGGTGCCGCGCGGCGACCGGCGGCCCGTATAGCCCGCGGAGCCCGTCGCCCAGTTTTGGAACGATTGGTCCAAAGGTGCGGTAGGGTCGGCGCGGGCGGGGTCGGGAGGCGTTCGACTCGGTCGATCCCCCTGCGAATGCAGGACTTTCGCCCGCCCTCATATTGGAACGATCGGTTGCGAAAGGTGGTGTCGGCGGAGTGCAGCGCGCCGTGTATGTGCTGGCCATGGGGGTTTTCGCCATGGTGACCAGCGAGTTCGTGGTGGCGGGACTGATGCCGCAGATGGCCCGGGGGCTGGACGTGGGGATCCCGGAGATCGGCTACCTCATCACCGCGTACGCGGTGGCGATGGCGGTCGGCGGGCCGATCCTCACCCTCGCCGTCCGAAGGCTCCGTCACAAGACGGCGCTGACGACGCTGTTCGGGGTCTTCCTGGCCGGCAATGTGCTGGCCGCCCTGGCGTCGGACTACGGCGTGATGATGGCCGCCCGGATCGTGACGGGGGTCGCCGCGCAGGCGTTCTTCGGCGTGGCCGTCTCGCTCTGCGTCCAACTGGTCCGCCCGGAGATCCGGGGCCGGGCCGTCGCGGTGGTCATGAACGGCCTGATGCTCGGCACTCTGCTCGGGCTACCGCTCGCCACGCTGGTCGGTGAGCACCTCGGCTGGCGGGCCGCGTTCTGGGTGATCACCGGGATGACGGTGCTCGTGGCGCCGGCCACCGTCGTCGGGGTGCCCGGGACGGCTCGGGTCGAGGGCGGCGAGGGCATACGGCAGGAGGCGGTCGCCTTCCGCAGGCCGCGGCTGTGGCTGGCGTTCTCCACCAGCACCCTGATCATCGGGGCGACCTTCGCCGCCTTCAGCTACCTCAACCCCGTCCTCACCGAGGTCACCGGCTTCGCCACCGGCACCGTCCCGCTGCTGCTCATCGCGTACGGCGCGGCCACCGTCGTCGGCAACACCGTCGTGGGGCGCCTCGCAGACCGGCACCCGGTCGGGGTCCAGGTCGTCGGACAGACGCTGAACGCCCTCTTCCTCGCCGGCTTCGCGCTCCTGGCCCACCTGGCCGTCCCGGCGGTGGCGATGATGCTGGGCATCGGGCTGGTCGGGGTGACCATGAACCCGGCGATGGCCACCCGGGTCCAACGCGCCGGCAACGCCGGTCCGTTGGTGAATTCGGTGCACTCCTCCTTCATCACCCTCGGGGTGATCGTGGGCTCGTCGTTCGGCGGCCTGGTCATCGACTCCCACGGGCTGCGGGCACCGTTGTGGCTCGGCGCGGGGCTCGCCGTCCTGGGGCTGCTCACCCTGCTGCCGGACCTGTTCCGCGGCGCCCGGTCGGGAGGGGGCCCACGGTCCGTGACCGACGCGGTGCCGCGGGCCGCCGCGCCGACGCCGGAGGCGTGCGCCGTGCGGTCCTGACGGCGCGGCGGCGGGGGAGCGGCGGACGGGTCCCGGTCGGCCGGGCGGGCCCGTCTACCGCCCTCGGCGACCGGAAACCGTATGGAGTAGGCCAACCGGCGAGCGGCCCGGGGCGTTCTTAGCGTGGCCACATGTCGACAGCGACGTGGTCCCCCGTCAGAGCCCTGTCCGCAGCGGCCGTCTGCACCGCGAGCCTGCTGGCCCTGTGCGGTCCGGCGGTCGCCGACGGCCCCAACGGCATCGACGACCTGCGCGGCGCACCACCGACCCCGACCGAGAACCTGCTGGACGAGCCCGGCGTGCAGTTCCTGCCCCGGCCCGGAGTCCCCGAGCCGCCCCGGGTCTCGGCGCTGTCGTGGGCCGTCACGGATCTGGCGAGCCACCGGATCCTCGCGGCCAAGGACGTCCACCGGCCGCTGCCGCCGGCCAGCACCCTCAAGACGCTCTTCGCGCTGACCGTACTGCCGAAGTTCTCCCAGGCGACGGTGCGCACCGTCTCCAGCGCGGACCTGGCCGGAATCGAGGCCGGCAGCTCGCTCGCCGGCCTCAAGGAGGACATGCCCTACCGCGTCGCCGACCTGTGGCACGGCGTGTTCCTCACCTCCGGCAGCGACGCCGTGCACGCCCTGGCCGCGATGAACGGCGGCTGGGGCAGGACCATCGACGAGATGCAGGCGACCGCGCGGCGACTGGGCGCCCGCGACACCACCGTCGAATCCGCCGACGGCTTCGACACGCCCGGCCAGACCTCCTCCGCCTACGACCTCTCCCTCTTCGGCCAGGCCGGGCTGACCAACCGGGACTTCGCCCACTTCGCCGCCACCAAGACCGCCCTGCTCCCGGAGGACGGCGGCCCGGACGCGTACGGCATCCAGAACACCAACCGACTGCTGGTCGGCTCGCACGGGGTGGCCCCCTACGACGGCCTGATCGGGGTGAAGAACGGCTACACGACCCATGCCGGGAACACCCTGGTCGCCGCCGCCCGGCGCGGCGACCGGACGCTGCTGGTCACCGTGATGAACCCGCGCTCCGGCGCGGAGAACGCCGTCTACGAGGAGGCCCGCGCGCTGCTGGACTGGGGATTCGACGCCGCGCCCCGGGCCGCGGCGGTCGGCCTGCTGCCCGCCCCGTCGCCCGACCCGCGCGACCCCGGCAGCGAGCGGGCCGCCCAGCGGGCACCGCGCACCACGCTGCACCGGGCAGGGGCCGCCGGGGCGGACGGCGACGTCGCCGACCCGGTCGTCTGGGCCTTCTGCGGCACCGCGGTGGTCGCACTGGCCGGGCTCGGCACCGCGCTGTGGTGGCGCCGACGGCAGCCGGCCGGTCAGGACGACGACGGCGCGACGTCCTGACCGGTCCAGGCGTCGCACATTCATTCGATCGGTCGGGGATACGGAGGACGCGGCGTGGCCTTGCCCGGTGAAGGATGACGCGTTTGCCATGGTTTGTGGTGACTGGCGGGCCTGGTCGGTGTAGCGTCCTGATCAGCTGTCATGGTTCCGAAGTGCCGGGCGCCCGTGCTGCATTCACGGGCGTTCTTGCTGTCCGGTACGTCTCCGGGCCAGGGCGATCACCTCCGGATTCCGCGGGGTGCGGGAGCCGATTCGGGCCCATAGAGCGAAGGAGACGCAACATGGCTTCGGGCACGGTGAAATGGTTCAACTCGGAGAAGGGCTTCGGCTTCATCGCGCAGGACGACGGCGGCGCCGACGTCTTCGCGCACTACTCGAACATCGACGCCACCGGATACCGGGAGCTGCTGGAGGGCCAGAAGGTCACCTTCGAGGTCACCCAGGGGCAGAAGGGTCCGCAGGCGGAGAAGATCCGGGTGATGGCCACCCCGTGAGCGCGGCCCCGCCGCACCGGACGGCGCCCGCCCCCGAGCAGGGGGCGGGCGCCGCCGTACGACACGACCCGCCTACGGGAGCCGGTCGTTGAGGATCTTCTGGAACAGCCGGTGGTCCTGCCAGGCACCGTTGATGAACAGGTACTTCTCGGCGGTGCCGTACGGCGTGAAGCCGCAGCCCTCCAGGACCCGCTGCGAGGCGGCGTTGTCCAGCAGCGTGCCGGCCTCCAGGCGGTGCAGGCCCAGCTCCCGGTCGGCCAGCGCGCAGACCGCCCGCACGGCGGCGGACGCCAGCCCGCGGCGCAGGTGCCCGGCGTCGATCCAGTAGCCGACGCTGGCGCTGCGCAGCGGGCCGTAGGTGATCTGGGACAGGGTGATCGAGCCCACCACGTCCGGCTCCCCGGACCCCTCGTCCGCCTCGCGGACCAGCACCCAGGGCATCACCCGCCCGGCGTCGCGCTCCGCCAGCTGCCCCCGCAGGCGCTCCACCTGGCCGGCCGGGGTGTAGAAGCCCTCCTCGCGCCGGGGTTCGGTCCGGCGGAGGTGGTCCAGACTGCGCTGGTAGGAGCGGGAGAGCCAGGTCGCGTCCGCCAGCTCGGCGGGGCGCATCAGGACGTCGGGGGCGAGCCGGACGGACGTGGTGATCATCCGGTCAGGCTAATCCCGGGGTCCGTTCTTGTCCCGGGGCCTGCGCGGATTCACCGCGATCGATCACTGCGGCGGCCGGTCCGTGTCCCGGTCCGTCCCGCCGAGCTGCTCCTTGAGCTTGTCCTGGGCGGTGTCGACCTGGCTCTGGTACTTGCCTTGGGTCCGCTCGTCGACGTAGTCGCCGGCCTTGTCGATGCCCTTACCCGCCTGCTCCTCGTGACCCTTGAGCAGTTCCTTGAGCTTGTCCAGCACGGACATGGATCGTCCTCCTCGGCGTGGACCCCCCTCGACACTCCCAGCATCGCCCCCGAACGGACGAACTGCATCAGGAGTCGCTGGGAATCGGCGCCTTCAGCTGGTCGCTGATGAATTTGATGGAGCTGGTCTCCATGCCCTTCTGGTAGTCCCAGGCATTGTGCCGGCCGCCGGGAATGACCTGGAACGTGGTGTGGATCGGGCCCTTGCCGTACTTTTCCCGGAAACGACGGATGGGGTTCAGCACCCCGGCGCCTTCCTTGCTGCCGGCCTGGAACGCGATGTACACGTCCGGTCCGCCCTTTTTCAGCAGGCCCGCCGCGAGCTTTTCCGGATTGTTGGCGTCCTTCTCCTTCTGGTGCCCGGCCCACATCGGGGAGTCCGGCACGATGTCCGGGCCGCTGGCTATCGCCGCCTTGAACTTCTCCGGGTACTTCAGCACGGACTTCAGGCTCGCGAAACCGCCCGAGGACGACCCCATGAAGGCCCAGCCGTCCCGGGAGCGGAAGGTGCGGAAGTTGGCCTTGACCAGGTCGACGACGTCGTCGGTCAGCCAGGTCCCCATCTTCTGCTGACCGGGAATGTCACTGCCGTCGTGGTAGCGGGTGTCCGGATTGAGCATCGGCATCACCACGATGAACGGCAGGCTCTTGCCCGCCGCGGTCCATTTCGTGAGATTTTCCTGAAGCTTGATGTCGCCGCCGACCCAGTAATTGGTGACCCCGTCCTTGTCCTGCGGACTGCCCAGGCCGCCCGGCAGGGCCATCAGCACCGGAAAACCGCTCTTGGCGTATTTGGGATCCTGGTATTCCTTGGGCGCCCATACCCAGACGCTGCCGGTGACACCGGATTTCGCGCCCTTCAGCGTCGTGCGGGCTATGTGCGTTCCGTCGTCCAGGGTGCGGGTTATTCGGAACTCGCTCTTCGGGCCGCTGGGCATCCGGGTGTCCTGGTCCACCGGCTTGACCGGGGTGGACGCGCTGCCCGGGCCGCCGGCGTTGAAGTCGACCTGGTTGCCGTTCTCCGAGCAGCCGGCGACGGCGAGCAGGGCGCAGGACGCGACGAGGACGGCGGCGAGGCCGCGGGCGTAAGGGTGTTTCAACGGTGACTCCGCTACTGACGATCACACGCGAGTGACCATGACGATCAAGTGCAAGTGACCATAAAGAGGGAATTCGGGCGCTCGCGGTTCCCTCGTGCGCCCATCGGCCCGCTCGACGGGCAGTCCGCCCCGGCCCGGCCGAGAATGCAGCGGTGACCGATGAACACCGTGGTGCCGATGACACCGCCGCCCGCGCCGTGCCCGGTGACGAGGAGCGACGGCTGGCCAGAAGGGCGCTGGCCGGCCGCGCTCGGGACGCGGCGGATCTGGCGTTGCTGATGGACATGCTCGGGCTGGATCCCCACCGGGACCCGGCCCGGGAGGCCGCGCCCGGGCCCGGTCCGCTGCGCGGGGGCCGCGGGCGCGGCCCCCGCCGGGACCGGCGGCGGGCGACCCGCCGGGACACCTGCCGGGACGCCCGCACCCGCTCCGCCGACCCCGGCTGAACCGCACCGCCGGAGTCAGTCGGACGGCCGCGCCCCCACCGCCCGGCACAGCCGCAGCGTCACGAGCTGGAACGGCCGCAGCGCCATCCGCACCGTGTCGCCCTCCCGCTCCAGGGCCGGGCCGTCCTCGGTCAGGCGCTCCAACAAGTCGGTGGTGACCGCCCCCGCCAGCGCGAAACCACAGGTCAGGGTCGCTCGGGCGCGTCCGCCGCGGGCCTCGTGGAGCCGGACGACCACATCGCCGCTGTGGTCGTCGGCCAGCTTGACCGCGGTGACCACCACCGCGTCGTCGTCCACCGAGACCAGCGGCGGCACCGCACCGGAGCCGGTGACCACCCGCTCCGGCAGATTGATCCGGTGCCCCTCGCGCACCGCGTCACCGATCGTCGCCCCGGGGACCAGCGCGTAGCGGAAGCGGTGGGTGCCCTGGTCCGTCTCCGGATCCGGGAAGCGCGGGGCGCGCAGCAGCGAGAGCCGCACGGTCGTGGTCGTGCCCCGCTCGCCCTCGGAGCCGCCCTCCCGCACCGTCCGGGTCACGTCGTGCCCGTACGTCGCGTCGTTGACCAGCGCCACGCCCCAGCCCGGCTCCGCGGCGTGCACGAACCGGTGCGCACACGCCTCGAACTTGGCCGCCTCCCAGCTGGTGTTGGTGTGGGTCGGCCGGTACAGGTGCCCGAACTGGGTCTCCGCCGCGTACCGCTCCGCGTGCAGGTCCAGCGGGAACGCGGCCTTGAGGAACTTCTCGGTCTCGTGCCAGTCCACCTCGGTGTCGATGTCCAGCCGCCGCTGCCCGCGGGCCAGCGTCAGCGTCTGGACCACCCGCGAGCCGCCGAAGCTCCGCACCACGCGCACCGTCGCGGCCTCCGGCGACGCCCCGGCGAGCACCACCTCGTCCGCGTCGGTCAGGTCGGTGACCACCTCGCGGTAGAACGCGTCCACGTCCCAGGCGTCCCACATGTTGGGGAAGTCCGGATGGAGCTGGAGGAGGTTCGCCGCCGCGCCCGGGGCGACGGCGTCCCGCCCGGCGCCCTTGTCGTACGCGGAGACGACCAGGCCGCGGCCGTCGATCTCGATCCGGAGCAGGTCGTGCTGGAGGACGAACCCGCCGTCCGGGCGCGGGCCGGCGACCACCGGACCGCCCTCCGCCGCCGGCGGGGCCACCGCGCCGGCCGCCACCCCGCCCCGGGCGTGCGGCGCCGCGTTCGCCACCAGGTGCCGGTCGCCGTCGCCGGCCAGGGCCGCCAGCGCGCCGCCGATCAGCCCCTCCAACTCGGCGGCGACCGCGGCATAGGTCCGCTCCGCCTCGCGGTGCACCCAGGCGATCGAGGAACCGGGCAGGATGTCGTGGAACTGGTGCAGCAGGACGGTCTTCCAGATCCGCTCCAACTCCTCGTACGGATAACGGAATCCGGCGGTGACGGCGGCGGTCGCCGACCACAGTTCGGCCTCCCGCAGCAGGTGCTCGCTGCGGCGGTTGCCGCGCTTGGTGCGGGCCTGGCTGGTGAGCGTCCCCCGGTGCAGCTCCAGATAGAGCTCGCCCACCCATACCGGGGCGTCGGGGTGCTCCGCCGCGGCCCGGGCGAAGAAGTCGGCGGGCTTCTCCCACCGCACCACCGGCGAGCCGTCCAGGTTCCGCAGCCGGCGGGCCTTGGCGACCATCTCGCGGGTGGTGCCCCCGCCGCCGTCGCCCCAGCCGGTCGGCGCCAGCGAGTGCCGGGCGGTGCCCTTCTCCTTGAAGTTGCGAGCCGCGTGGGCCAGTTCGGCGCCCGACAGCTGGCAGTTGTAGGTGTCCACCGGCGGGAAGTGGGTGAAGATCCGGGTGCCGTCGATGCCCTCCCAACGGAAGGTGTGGTGCGGGAAGGAGTTCACCCGGCTCCAGGAGATCTTCTGCGTCAGCAGCCACTTCGCCCCGGCCGCCTTGATGATCTGCGGCAACCCCGCCGCGAAGCCGAAGGTGTCGGGCAGCCATGCCTCGTCGTTCTCGACGCCGAACTCCTCCAGGAAGAACCGCTTCCCGTAGACGAACTGACGGGCCATCGCCTCCGAACCGGGCATGTTGGTGTCCGACTCCACCCACATCCCGCCCGCCGGGACGAACCGCCCCTCCGCGACCGCCTGTTTGACCTTCGCGTAGACCTCGGGCCGGTGCTCCTTGATCCAGGCGTACTGCTGCGCCTGCGACATGGTGTAGACGAACTCCGGCTCGTCCGCGAGCAGCGCCGTCATGTTCGCCGTCGTCCGGGCCACCTTGCGGACCGTCTCGCGCAGCGGCCACAGCCACGCCGAGTCGATGTGGGCGTGGCCCACCGCGCTGATCCGGTGCGCGGACGCCGCCGCCGGCGCCGCCAGCACCTCCCGCAGCCGGCGGCGCGCCGCCGCGGCCGTGCCGCCCACGTCCTGCAGATCGACCGCGTCCAGCGCCCGGCCCACCGCCCGCAGCAGCTCCCAGCGCCGCGGGCTGTCCACCGGCAGCTCCGCCATCAGCTCGCCCAGCACCTCCAGGTCCAGGGTCAGCTCCCACACCTCGGTGTCGAACACCGCCAGGTCCATCCGCGCCAGCCGGTACTGCGGTTCGTCGCCCGCGGTCGCCGGATCGCCCAGGGCCGTGGGCCGGAACGGGTGGACGTCGAGGATGACGGGGTTGGAGGCGGCCTCCAGGTGCCACTCGACCCGTTCGCCGCCGCGGGCCGGCGCGCCCACCCGCACCCACTGGTTCCGGGGATTGAGGCCCTTCACCGGCGTGCCGTCCGGCAGGTACACCAGCGCCTCGCACTGGAACCCCGGCATCCGCTCGTCGAACCCCAGGTCCAGCACCGCCTCCACGGTGCGGCCCGCCCACGCCTCCGGGACGGTGCCCCGCACCCGGAACCACGTCGTCGCCCAGGGCGCGCCCCAGGCGTCCCCCACCGCCACCGGGGAGTGCGCCGCGGTCAACCCCTCGGCCACCGACACGGCTCCCCCAGCTCTCGCGTCCGCTGGAGCGGGGTAGGCCCCGATCCCGGGGGCCACCCAGGCGGCCACCTCCAGCGGCACCGATTCCGGGTACACGGCGGGCCGGATCCGTTCGTCGAGCACCCGCTTGAGACGGGCTTCGACCAGTGCGCGATCGTCATGCATGGCTCACGGCTCCAGAGGTCGGGGAGACGGGGTGCGGGGCGGGCCGGCGGGGAGTCACTGCCCCACCTCGTCGGGGGTGCACACCTCGGTGATCCCACGCGACGTCAAATGTGCGGTGTCAGTGGCGAGTTGCGCGAGCACGAGGGCGGGCCTGGCGCCTTGCCCGGCCAGCCGTGCCCATGCCTCGAAGACCGGGCCGCCGGGCGCGCACACCGACCGGTGCGGCGCCTCCTCGGCGTCACCGACGTCCACGACCAGTGCGGTGGTGCGCGCCGGCGGCCGGTGCGGCCGGTCCCGCCAGTGCGCCGCCTGCTCAGCGAAGGCCCGGCCCACCGGCTTGACCGCCCGGTCCTCGGTGAGCAGCCCCAGCCCGTACTCCAGCTCAGGGAAGTCCGCGAGCGACCGCGAGACGTCGTACGCACACCACCAGGTGATGCCCCAAACATCTTGACAGTCAAGTGAGTTGGCGACGGTCGCGGTGGTGAAGCGGGCCGCGCGGTCCTCGGGGACGTGCGGGGCCGGGGCGCCGACCTCCTGGAGCCAGACCGGGCGCCGCGGGTCGCGCGCCCACGCCTTGGACAGCTCGATGAGGTACGCGGCGTGCTGCTCGGTGGCGACACCGGCCGGGCCGTGGCGCTGCGCGGTCCCGTTGAACACCCAGGAGTGCACCGCCGTCATCGCGCCCAGCCGGGCGGCGTGCGCGGGGGTGAAGGGATGGCCGTCGAGGTACCAGGCGGCGTCGTACGCGGCGTGCAGATGCGCCCGGCCCGGCGCGCCCCGCTCGCACGCGGCCAGCATCCGCTCCAGCCAGGCCGCCGCCTGCGCCCCGGTGATCCGGTCCGGGTCGGGGTGCGGGCGGTCCGCGAACTGGTTGATCTCGTTGCCGAGGGTCATCCCGAGGAAGCCGGGCCGGTCGGCGAGCGCGGCGGCCAGCGTCCGCAGGTACTCCTCCTGGCCGGCGAGCACCTCCGGGTCGGTGAAGAGGTTGCGGCGGTGCCAGGTTTGCGTCCAGGCGGGCAGGAAGTCGAAGCTGGACAGGTGGCCCTGGAGGCCGTCCACCGCGACGTCCAGGCCGCGCTCGGCCGCCGCGTCGGCCAACCGCACCAGCTGCTCGACGGCGCGCGGCCGGATCAGCGTGCGGTTGGGCTGGAACAGCGGCCACAGCGGGAAGACCCGCACATGGTCCAGGCCGAGGGCGGCGAGCGCGTCCAGATCGGCGCGCACCGCGTCCGGATCGAAGTCCAGCCAGTGGTGGAACCATCCCCGGCTGGGGGTGTAGTTGACGCCGAAGCGGATCCGGCGGGGCTCGTCGGATACGGGCATGGTGGTCCTGTCCCTCCGGGTGGGTGTGGCATCAGCCCTTGACGGCGCCCTCCCCGACGCCGCGGAAGAAGTAGCGCTGGAGACCGGCGAACAACACGATCAGCGGAAGGACGGCGATCACCGAACCGGCCGCCACCAGCCGCTGGTTGTCCGCGAAGGTGCCGTGCAGATAGTTCAGGCCGACGGTCAGGGTGAACTTCGACTGGTCGCTCAGCACGATCAGCGGCCACAGGAAGTCGTCCCAGGCACCCATGAACGCGAAGACCGCGACCACTGCGAGGGTGCCCTTGACCGACGGCAGCGCGATCCGTACGAACCGCTGCCAGGCGGAGGCGCCGTCCACGAACGCCGCCTCCTCGACCTCGTACGGCAGCGCCGCGAAGGCGTTCCGCATCAGCAGGACATTCATCGCGCCGATGCAGCCGGGCAGCACCACCCCGAGCAGGGTGTCGTGCAACTGTAGCTGACGCATCGTCATGAACTGGGCGATCATGATGCTTTCGACCGGCACCAGCATCGCCATGACGAAGACCGCCACGGCGACCCGGCGACCGCGGAACCGCAGCCGGGCCAGCGCGTAGCCCGCCAGCGCCGCGCCCGCGCAGTTGGTCAGCACATTGGCCGCGGCGACCTTGAGGGAGTTCAGCGCGAAGTCCCAGACCGGGATCACCCGCGCCACCTCGGCGTAGTTGGCCAGCGTCGGATGGCGCGGCAACAGGCTCGGCGGAAAGCGGTAGATGTCCTCGCCGGGGCCCTTGAGCGACGTCGACAGCTGCCACAGGAACGGCCCGACGGTCAGCGCCAGCACCGCGAGCAGCAGCAGATAGCGGGCCGCCGACGACCATCCGGCCGCCCTCCGCCGGCGCCCCACCGCCCCCGTCATCGGTCCTCCCCGCGATTGGCGCGCAACACCAGCAGCATCAGCCCGAGCGTGAGCACGAAGACCACCACCGACAGCGCCGAGGCGTACCCGACCCGCCCGCTGAGCCCGGTGCCGGCCTGCTGGACGAGCATCACCAGCGTGGTGTCCTCCCCACCGGGGCCGCCGGTCGCCCCGGCCATCAGATACACCTCGGAGAACACCTTGAAGGCGTTGACCGCGGAGAGCGCCGCCACCAGCACCATCGTGGCGCGCACCGCCGGCACCGTGACGGTCAGGAAGCGCCGCACCGGACCCGCCCCGTCGACCGCGCACGCCTCGTGCAGCTCCCGCGGCACCTGGGCCAGCGCCGCCAGATAAATGATCATGTAGTAGCCGAGGCCCTTCCAGACCGTCACCGCCATCGCGCTGAGAAGCAGCAGCCACGGGTCGCTGAGGAAACGGGCCCGGCCGAACCCCAGCGCCTCCAACAGCGCGTTGATCAACCCCCGGTCGTCCAACAGCCAGACCCAGATCAGCCCGACCACCACGACCGAGGCGACCACCGGGAGGTAGAACGCGGCCCGGAAGAAGGCGATGCCGGGCACGCTCCGCCGGACGAGCAGCGCCAGCAGCAACGGCAGCACCACCAGTGGCGGCACGACGCCCAGGACGTAGAGCACGCTGTTGCGCAGTCCCGTCCAGAACATCGGGTCGTGGAGCATCTCCTGGTAGTTGGCGCCGCCGGTGAACCGCCCGGCCCGCAGCGTCCGGGCATCGGTGAAGGAATGCGCCACCGTGCTCAGGAACGGATAGAGGCTGAATCCGCCGACGACCAGCAGCCCGGGCGCGAGGAACAACCAGGGGCTGGTGGGCAGATGCGTACGGATTCCCCGGCGGCGACCGGATCCCCGTGGCGCAACGGCCGCCGCGGCATTCCGCATGCCCATCCCGGCCTCAACCGGTCTTCAGCAGACGATTGCACTCCGCCACCGCGGAATCCAGTGCCTCCTTCGGCGACTGCTTCCCCTGGAGGGCCCGGGCGACCGCATTGCGCAACACCGTCTTCATCTGGTCGCTGAGCACTACCGGGGTGTAATTCACCGCGGTCCTCAGGGATTTCGCCGCCGCTACCCGCACCCGCGTGGCGTCCGTGCCGTCCTCCTTGGTGAAGTACGGATCGTCCAGCGATCCCTTCGTGCTCGGAAAGACCGCGACCTGTTCCGCGAACGCCATCTGATGCCGCCGGTCCGTCACGAAGTGCGCGAACGCCACCGCCGCGGGTTTCACCTTGCTGTCCGCGCTCACCATCAGGCCCTGCACATACATATTGGCCTTGCCGGTGTTGTTGACCGCGTCGGTGATGCCGATGTTCTTGTAGAGGTCCGGCGCGTCCCTTTTGAAGTTCTCCAGATCGAGCGCGCTGCCCGGATTCATCGCCACCGACTGCTGCTGGAACTTGCGCCCCGCCGACTCGGCCACCGCGGTGAGCGCCTGCGCATCCAGCGCCCCGGCCGCGTACAGCTGTTGATAGTGCGTGAGCAGCTCCACGCCCTTGGGCTCGTTGAAGGTGAACTCCGTGCCCCGGGCGTCCATCAGCCGCACGCCGTAGCGACCGAAGTCCTCGATCGACGGCGCGCCGGCCAGCATCGCGATCCTGCGGTCGCTCTTCCGCGCCATGGTCAGCGCGTCCGCGAACAGCCGGTCGTAGGTGGTCGGCGGCTTCGCCGGATCCAGACCGGCCTTCCGGAACAGGTCCTTGTTGTAGAACATCGGGCCGGTGTTGAGATACCAGGGGAAGGCGTAGACGCCCGACAGCCCCGGCATCTCATGGCTCCGCCAGGCCCCGTCCAGATACTCGCCCCGGTATTTCCCCGCCGCCGTGCCGATGTCGAGCGCCAGTCCGGCCTTCGCCAGCGGATAGGCGAGGTCCGGCGACACATTGACCACATCGGGCAGGGTACCGGCGGCGGCGTCCGCGCTCAGCTTCTGCGGATAACCCTCGGCCGGCTGGTCGATCCACTTCACCTTGGTGCCCGGGTACTTCTTCTCGAACTCCGCGACGACCCCGTCGAAATACTTCTGGAAACGCGCCTTCAGATTCCAGGTCTGAAAGGTGACCTGCCCTTCCACCTTCCCCGCCGCGCTGTCGGAATCCCCGCCGCCGTCCGGGGCGCCACACGCGGACAGGAGAAGTGCGCAGGCGGCGAGTGCCGCGGTGGCGGCGGGTGTTCGACGGGAATGACGACGCATGGCCGGCTCCTTTGCTGAAGTGCTCGGAAGTGCTCGGACCAGAAATCTGTCGAAGGTCTCGCAGCGCGGGGAACCGGTGCCGTACCGCGGGCCTCAAGGCTCCCGGATCGCGACGCGGCAGACGCTACTAATGCGATTTAGTAGGTGTCAACACCCCGGTATCACACCGCTTTTGAGGTGCTGTCCCTCGCTGCCCGAGCATTGATTGACAGGCCCCGCCGCCCTGATCAGACTGTCGGCACTCATGCGGTTCGGCCCGGAGGAGCCCGCGATGACAGCGCCCGGTGAGGCGGCCCGCCGCAAGCCGGCCCGCCGCCCGACGATCAAGGACATCGCCCGGCGGGCCGGCGTCTCCGAGAGCGCGGTGTCCTTCGCCCTCAACGACCGACCGGGCGTCTCCGCCGACACCCGCGCCCGGATCCGCAAGGTCGCCGACGAACTGGGCTGGCAGGCCAACAGCGCCGCCCGCGCCCTCTCCAGCGAACGCGCCGACTGCCTGGGCCTGGTGCTGGCCCGCCCCGCCCGCACCCTGGGCGTGGAGTCCTTCTTCCTCCAACTCGTCTCCGGCATCCAGGAGGTGCTCTCCGCCCGGCGCACCGCCCTGCTCTTCCAGGTCGTCGAGGACCTCGACACCGAGTGCGCGCTCTACCGCCGCTGGTGGGCCGAACGCCGGGTGGACGGCGTCCTCGTCGTCGATCCCCGCACCGACGACCCCCGCCCCGCGCTCCTCGCCGCCCTCGGCCTCCCCGCCGTCGCCATCGGCGGCCCCGCCGCCCCGGCGCCCAGCGGACCGCCCACCGCGCCGCTGCTCTCCACCGTCTGGGCCGACGACGCCAAGGCCATGGCCCGGATCCTGGACCACCTGCACGACCTCGGCCACCGCCGGATCGTGCACATCGCCGGACTGCCCGGCCTCGCCCACACCGCCCGCCGGATCCACTCCCTGCGTACCGAGGCAGCCCGGCGCGGCCTGGACGCCCGGCAGGTCCGCTCGGTCACCACCGACTACTCCGACGCGGAGGGCGCCGAGGCCACCCGCCGCCTCCTCGACGCGGCGGCCCCGCCCACCGCGATCATCTACGACAACGACGTGATGGCCGTCGCCGGCGCCTCGGTCGCCGCCGGCCGCGGCATCCCCGTCCCCGGCCGGCTGTCCGTCGTCGCCTGGGACGACTCCCCGCTGTGCCGCGTCGCCCACCCCCCACTCACCGCACTGGTCCGGGACACCGCGGGCTTCGGCCGGCTCGCCGCCGGCGAACTGCTCGCCCTCCTCGACGGCGGTCCGCCCCGCACCGTCCAGGGCGAACTCCCGCACCTGGAACCCCGGGAGAGCACCGGCCCGCCACCACAGGACAACTGACGGACCATCACCACCGCCGCGGGGGCCGCACCCCCTACCCGTCATACCTGAGGACTACGCGCGAGATGCGCTCCCTGGCGGGACGCCGATCACTCGCCGCGCTCCCTAGCTTCGGTGCCGGAACCACCCACCGCCCCGGCACGGAAGGACCACCCACCATGGCGCCCCGCCCGCGCAGAAGACGTCTGACCCGCACCCTGCTCGCCGTGCTGGTCACCGCCTCGGTGGCCGTACCGGTGTCGGGCGCGGCCCGCCCCGCCGCGGTCCCGGCACCGGCCCCCACCGCCCTCGGCCCGCTGCGGGACACCACCCCCACCGCCCTCGCCCGCCGCTACGCCACCACCCGCGCCGACATCCGCGCGGCCGAGCGCACCGCCGACGCCCACGGCGACCACCGGCGGGCCGCCGCGCTGCACGCCATGGCCGACCCCGGCCGGCACTTCCTCACCTTCGACGGCCGCGACGGCGGCCGCAGCACCGAGGTCTACGGCGACCTCGCGCGCGCCGACCACATCGCCGTCCTGGTCCCCGGCTCGGACACCGGCCTCGACACCTACCACCGCCTCCGCGCCGGCGCCCGGGCCCTCCAACAGCGGCTCCGACGGGAACCCGGCGGCCACTTCGCCGTCATCGCCTGGCTCGGCTACCCCACCCCGGCCACCTTCGGCCCCGCCGCCCTCACCACCGCCCGCGCCGACGACGCCGCCCCCCGACTCATCGACTTCATCAAGCAGTTGAAGAACGCCGATCCCACCGATCGGATCGCTCTGCTCTGCCACTCCTACGGATCCGTGGTCTGCGGCCGGGCCGCCCCCGACCTCCCCGCCACCGACCTCGTCCTCTACGGCAGCCCCGGCGTCGGCGCCGACACCGCAGCGGACCTGCACACCCGGGCCACCGTCTGGGCCGGCCGCGCCGCCGACGACTGGATCGACCACGTCCCGCACGCCCAACTACCCCTGCCCACCACCACCCTCGGGTTCGGCACCGACCCGGTCTCCCCAGGGTTCGGCGCCCGGATCTTCCCGGCCGGCGACGGCGGCCACAGCGACTACCTCAAGCCCGGCACGCTCTCCCTGGAGAACCTCGCCCGGATCACCGCCGGACGCCCCCCGGTCACAGCCCCGCACGGGACCACCCCGGACGCGACCGCCGCCCCGCAGCGGGAGGCCCGCCGTGGCTAGCACCCCACGCGCCGCCGCGGCGGCCCTCGTCCGCCGCGTCCAGGCCGCCACCCCGCCCGGCCGCGACCGCGCCACCGACGCCCTGCGCGCCTTCGCCATCCTCGGCGTGGTCCTCGGCCACTGGCTGGTCACCGCCCTGATCACCGACAGCGGCACCCTGCACGGCGCCAGCCCGCTCCAACGGATGCCCCGACTCGCCCCGATCTCCTGGCTGTTCCAAACACTGGCGGTGTTCTTCCTGGTCGGCGGCGAGGTCGCCGCGCGCAGCCATGCCGCCGCCCGCGCCCGCGGCACCGCCCACCACCGCTGGCTGCACGCCCGACTCGGGCGACTGTTCCGCCCGGTCGCCGCGGTGCTCGCGGTCTGGACCGTGGCCGCCGCCGCGATGCTCGCCTCCGGCGTCGACCTGGACACCGTCCACACCCTGGTCAAACTCGTGCTGTCACCCCTGTGGTTCCTGCTGGTCTTCGCCGCCCTCACCGCGGCCACCCCGCTGATCGCCCGCCTGCACCCGGCCTGGCCGTGCGCCGTCGTCGTCCTCGTCGACGCCCTCCGCTTCGGCCTCGACGCCCCCGGCTGGCTCGGTTGGCTCAACCTCCCCGCCGGCTGGCTCGTCCCGTACTGCCTCGGCGCGGCCCGCGCCCGCGGCGCCGCCCACCGCCGGACGACCGGGTGGGCACTGCTGCTCGGCGGCGCCACCGCCACCGCCGCCCTGGTCCTGTGCGCCGGCTACCCCGCGTCCATGGTCGGCGTCCCCGGCGCCGCGGTCTCCAACCTCAACCCGCCCACCCTGGCCGCCGTCACCTTCGGCCTCGCCCAGTGCGGCGCGGCCCTGCTGCTGCGCGCCCCGCTCAACCGGGCGCTGCGCCACCCCGGCGCCTGGACGGCGATCGCCCTGCTGAACCTCTCCGCGATGACCGTCTACCTCTGGCACCAGACCGCGATGATGGCCGTCACCGCCACCGGCTGGTTCCTGGCCGGCCCCCTGCCCGGCCTGCACACCCTCCCCGACGGCCCCGCCTGGCTCCTCGCCCGACTCGCCTGGCTGCCGGTCTTCGCGGGCGCACTGCTGGTGTGCTGGGCCGCGTTCGCCGCGTACGAGCACCGCAGGCCGCGCGCCCGCGACCGGCACGGGGCGGAGCCCGAGGGCACCGGCCCGGTCCCCGACGAAGGGAACCCCGCCCGCCCGGCGGTGCTGCCCCATGCCTAAGGTGCATCCCGTGACGAGGGGGAAAGCGGCAGGTCGGCTGAGGGCGGCCCTGCGAGCGGTGCCGCACCGGCTGCGCGAGGATCTGTGGACCCGCGCGGCCGAGATACCGCCGTCGGCCGGTGGCCGACCACCCGGCTGGCTGGAATGGCGCCCGGCGATCATCGCCCCCCTGGTGGTGCTCGGAGTCGTCCTCCTCGCCAGTGGCGCCAACGCCTATGCATTCCAGTACGGGACGGGCATGGCGCTCGCCCTCCTCATCGCCGGGGTCCAGGCCGCCGCACCGATCCTCGCCCTCTACCGCCCGGTCCTGGCCTGGTGGGCGGTGACCGGGGTGCTGCCGCTGACCGGATACCTCGCGGCGGCCCGGTTCGACCCGTTCGTCGAGCCGCCCTGGCAGCACACCGGGCTCCCGACCCAGGCCGCCGTGCTCTTCTTCGCGGCACTGCGGGTCCGGCCCCGGGTCACCGTCGAGATGCTGGTGCTCGGCATCCTGGCCGGTGCGTTCGCCAACGGGCTGGTCTCCGGCGGCTTCCGCGACGACCACCTGCCGGTCCTCGTGCTCGCGCTCTGCGCCCTGGTCGGCGCCCTCCTGAGGGGCCGCCAGAAGGCCCGCACCGAACTGGTCGTCCAGGAAAAGCTCACCGCTGAGGAACGCGCCCGCCGCACGCTCCTGGAGGAGCGCAACCGGATCGCCCGCGAACTCCACGACGTGGTCGCCCACCACATGTCGGTGATCTCCATCCAGGCCCAGGTCGCTCCCCACCTGGCCGAGAACCCCTCCGACGAGCTCAAGGAGAACCTCCGCGGCATCCGCCAGAACGCGGTCGAGGCGCTCACCGAACTCCGCCGGGTCCTCGGCGTCCTGCGCTCCGAGGACGTCCGACCGGAGCACGCCCCGCACGCCCCGCAGCCCACCCTCGACCGGCTCGACGAACTCGTCGACAACGTGCGCGGCGCCGGCGTCCCGGTCACCGTCGACACCACCGGCACGCCCCGCCCGCTCTCGCCCGGCACCGGGCTGTCGGCGTTCCGCATCGTCCAGGAGGCGCTCAGCAACGCCATGCGGCACGCGCCCGGCGCCGCCGTGCACGTCGCGCTCGGCTACCGCCCCGACCGCGTCACCCTGCGCGTCACCAACACCGCCCCCGACCGCCCCGCCCCGCCCTCCCCGGGCACCGGCCACGGCCTGCTGGGCATGCACGAACGCACCGCGATGCTCGGCGGCGAACTGGCCGTCGGCCCCACCCCCGACGGCGGCTACGAGGTCACCGCGATCCTCCCGGCCCCCGCCACCCCCGCCGCTCCCTCCGACGACGCCGAGGACACCCGATGACGACCGCCGCCACGCCCCCCGTCCGCGTACTGATCGCGGACGACCAGATGATGGTCCGCCAGGGCTTCACGGTGCTGCTCGACGCCGAACCGGGCATCGCGGTCGTCGGCCAGGCCGTGGACGGCCACGATGCCATCGCCAAGACCGCCGAACTCGCTCCGGACGTCGTCCTGATGGACATCCGGATGCCCGGACTCGGCGGCATAGAGGCCACCCGCCGGATCACCGAACCGGCCGGCGCCACCGTCAAGGTCCTCGTCCTGACCACCTTCGACCTCGACGAGTACGTCTACGAGGCGCTGCGCGCCGGCGCCTCCGGCTTCCTCCTCAAGGACGCCTCGGCCGACGAACTCGCCCAGGCCGTACGCGTGGTGGCCGCCGGCGACGCGCTGCTGGCACCCAGCATCACCAAGCGCCTGATCGCTGAGTTCTCCCGGATGTCCGGCGCCCCGCGCGCCCCGCTCAAGGACCGGGTGGCCGGTCTGACCGAGCGGGAGACCGAGGTGCTCTCACTGGTCGCCCAGGGCCTGTCGAACGCGGAGATCGCCCAGCGCCTGGTGGTCGCCGAGCAGACCGTGAAGACCCATGTGGGCCGCATCCTGGTCAAGCTGGAACTGCGCGACCGGACCCAGGCCACCGTCTTCGCCTACGAGACGGGGCTGGTGCGGCCCACCGGGTACTGAACCCCCGTGCCGGGGCGGCCGGTTCAGTGCCGGACCACGACCCCGGGCGCCATCCGCCCGCAGTTGGAGCCGGCGACCCGGACGCTCACCTTCTCGATGGCCCCGCCCCAGTCCACGCACCGGCCTTTCGCCGCGAGATAGACCGGTCCGGCGTACGCGGTGTATTTCCCGCTGTCGAATACCGGATCGGAACTGTGGTCTGACGGCCCGAGCTCGGCATGGACGAATACCGGCTTCCCCGGACTGTTCCGGACCGTCACCACACAGTTCTTTCCGGTCTTTGCGCTGTACGTGAGATAGACCGTGCCTTTTCCGCTGACCGGTGCGGAATTCACGACGGCGTAACCGGCGCCGCACGCCCCGTTGTACGCCGCGCCGCGGACCGGAGCGGCCGCGGCGCTGGTGGCCAGGCCCATGGTGGCGACGCTCGCCGCGGCCAGCGCCGCGGAACCGATGAGGAGAGAGGAACGCTTCATGGAAAACCCCCGTCAGGTGGTGTCCTTCGCGTGGTCGTGCACCGAATTGGTGCCGCACCGTGTTGGACACCGGCCGGACGGGGATGGTTGCAGGCGAAATTCCGCCAGTACGCGTGTTCCTGTTTCCGCTGCGTCGCCTTTTGCCCGCTCGTCGGCCTTCGCTCAGTCGTCGTCCTCGCCGTTGGCCAGCACTTTCAGCCTGCTGTACGGGCCGTTGAACCGGTTGTGGTCGCCGACGGTGTGCCCCGAGGAGGTGTGCTGCCAGATGCTGTGGAACCGCCAGGCGCCCGGCAGGGTCCCGACGGACGAGCCGTAGCGCGGGATCCACAGCGGGTTGCTCCGGCCGAACCGGTCGGAGTTGCCGGTGCACCGCTTCCACCAGTTCGTCGAGGTGTAGATCACCGCGTCCCGACCGGTCTCCTCCCGGTAGGCGCGCACGAAGTCGGCGATCCAATTGACCATGCTCGAATGGCTCCTGCCGTAGCAGGTCGCGCCGTAGGGGTTGTACTCCATGTCGAGCGCGCCCGGCAGCGTCCGGCCGTCCCGCGACCAGCCGCCGCCGTGGTGCGAGAAGTACCGGGCCTGCTCGGCGCCGCTGGAGTGGTCCGGCAGCGCGAAGTGGTACGCACCGTGGATCATGCCGGCGTTGTACGAGCCCCGGTACTGCTGCTCGAAGTACGGGTTCTTGTAGCTGTTCCCCTCGGTGGCCTTGACGTAGGCGAACCGCACCCCCATATGCCGCAGCTTGCGCCAGCCCACGGTGCCGTTGTGGCTGGAGACATCGACGCCGGCCACGGTCTTCCGGTTCCAGGCGCCGCGCTGCTCCGACGGGCCGGACCCGTCGGTCCCCTCGTGCACCGCGATGGTCGAGCCCATCCAGTCCTGCTCGGGGTGGGCGGGGGTCTTTCCGGCGTCCGGTGTCGCGGTGGCGGTGCCGGGCAGGCCGAGCGGCAGTGCGAGCACGGTGACGAGTGTGACGAGGGAGCCGGCCGCAAGGTGGACCGTACGCCGGGCCGGTGCGGATCTGCGCAAGGGCATCGCGTGCCTCCGAAGAACTTCGGTCGAGTCTGTTTCGGCAGCTTTTGAGCAGGACCCTGCCGATGAAAAGACTTATACGCTGAAATGACCGATTCCATGGCTCGATGGGCCCGCGGTCCGCCGTCCGGCCGGGCCATCTCACTCGTCTGGGCGGCCCCCGCGGGCCTTCCGTCCGACGGCCGTGGCACATGACGAGCGGGCCCCGGCAGTGCCGGGACCCGCTCTCCGCTCAGCGGCGAACGCGCCATGTCGCCGCTTCGCCAGCTCTCTATGCCGACCCTGCCGGGTCGCCTGTCTCCTGCGTTGCTTCCGCCATCGACGGTGGCTCGCTCAGTACGCCGAGTTGACGTTGTCGATCGAGCCGTAGCGGTGCGCCGCGTAGTTGGCGGCGGCGGTGATGTTGGCCACCGGGTCGGTGAGGTTATGGGCGGTGCCGGACACGTGGTAGGTGTCGAAGGTGGGCTGGATCACCTGCAGCAGGCCCTTGGAGGGTATGCCGTTCTGGGCGTTGACGTCCCAGTCGTTGACGGCCTCGGGGTTGCCGCTGGACTCGCGCATGATGTTGCGGTGCAGGCCCTCGTAGCTGCCGGGGATGCCCTTGGACTGCATGATGTCCAGGGACTGGCGGATCCAGCCGTCGAGGTTGTCGGCGTACTTCTTCGGCGCGGCCGGGCGGTCGGCGGACCGGCTGGCGGCCTGCTCGGCGACGCGGTCCTGCTTCGCGACGGCGGTGACCTTGATGTGGTCCGCGACGGACGCGCTCACCGGACGCTCGGCCTTGCTGTCGGCCTTGGCGGGCATCCCGTCGGCGCTCACCGGCTTGACCGTGGCGGGGGCGTGCGCGGCCGTGGTCGCGGCGTGGCTCGGGGCCGCGGTGACGGCCAGGCCCGTGGTGGCGCTGGCGGCGGCCAGAGCGGCCACGGCGACCTTGTGGGTGCGGGTGATACGGGCGATCCGGGCAGCGCGGGGCAGGGTGAAACTGGGCATACGGGGGTGACCTCTTCCAGGTACGGGGGACGGGGAGGCGGCCATCGTTGGCGCGTTCGGACCGGAGGCTCTTGGCCGCGTTCGCCGTTGGGGCGGGAGGTGCGGCGCGCTCTCGGTGCGACGGGATCCATGGTTAACGGCCGACCTCGTGGGTGGCAATGCCCCCCTGTACTACCTCTCTTCGTGAGATGTCAGTTGATGTCCGAATTGAGTGGGTATTTACGCCGCGTTTGCGGGCCGGCTCCACCTCGGCATCGACTAGGCGGGCTCGTACGTGACGTACGTCGCGTGCCCGGGGTCACCCGCAGAGGCCCTCGAAAGCCCCCGCGGAGTCCCGTGAAAGTTGCCTGGGTCACATCCGAAATCCCCATCGCCGCCGCCCACTTCGGGCTCCCCGGGGCGCGCCCGAGGCGGTTCGCGCCCCCTCGTCCGTCGATACGGCGGCGCTGCTCGTCCGTTCGTAGCAGCGTCCGGGCTGTCGGAAGGCGGCGGAACCGCAGGTCCCGGAGAGTGAGAGCACGCACAACCACCACTCACCGTAGGGAAGTGCTCATGCTCCGTCGCCTCACCGTCGTGCTCGCCGGCCTGGTCGCCGCAGGATCCCTCGCCACCGGCGTCGCCGCCGCGGCCCCCGCCGACCACCACGGCCGCCAGCGTCAGCACGACCGTCATCACCAGCACCGCCTCACCCCCAGGGAGCGCGAGGGCCTCCGTATCGCCGGCCACGTCCTGGACGTCCTCTTCGGCGGCCCGTCGCGCCAGGACCACATGTACTGACGCCCATGGCGATGGCCCTGACCGCACAGTGCGGTCAGGGCCATCGCCATGGGCGTCGCAGGCGCCTCGGGGGCGCGAAAAGCCGCCTCAGTAAGCCGAGTTGACGTTGTCGATCGAGCCGTAGCGGTGCGCCGCGTAGTTGGCCGCGGCGGTGATGTTGGCCACCGGGTCGTACAGGTTATGGGCGGTGCCGGACACGTGGTAGGTGTCGAAGGTGGGCTGGATCACCTGCAGCAGGCCCTTGGAGGGTATGCCGTTGCGGGCGTTGATGTCCCAGTCGTTGATGGCGTACGGGTTGCCGCTGGACTCGCGCATGATGTTGCGGTGCAGGCCCTCGTAGCTGCCGGGGATGCCCTTGGACTGCATGATGTCCAGGGACTGGCGGATCCAGCCGTCGAGGTTGTCGGCGTACTTCTTCGGCGCGGCGGCCTTGGGGGCGGCCTTCGGCGCCTCCTTGGCGATCTCCGTGCGCTCGGCGGAGCGGTTGGCGGCCTGCTGGGCGGCGTGGCCCTGCTCGGCGACCGCGGTCACCTTCAGGCCGTCCGAGACCGAAGCGGCGACCGTGCGGTCCTGCTCCTTGGCGTCCGCGCCGGCCTGCTCCTTCGCGACGACCGGCAGGCCGTTGGCGCCGACCGGCTTGACCACGGCGGATGCGTGGGCGGCCGGGGACGCGGCGTTGCTCGGCGCCGCGGTCATGGCCAGGGCGGCCGCGCAGCTCGCGGAGGCCACCAGCGCCGCGGAGACCTTGTGCGTGCGGGTCAGGCGGACGGAACGGGGCAGGGAGAAGTTGGGCATGGGCATGCGAGGGTGACCTCTTCCAGGGCGTGGTGGCGGGGGAGGTGGCCATCGGTGGCGTTTGTCGGAACCGAGGGTCAGTGCCGCGCTCGCCGCTCTGGCGGGGTCCGCAGGCCCGTTCTCGGTGGTACGGGAAACATGGTTAGCGCCGGCCCGGGATGATGGCAATGATGCCGTGTACTACCCATCTTCGTGCGTTCGGGCGAGATGTCCGTAATGGGGCCTGTGATTTCCGGCCCGCACCGTCCCCGGACCCGACTAGGCCGAGTCGTACGTGACGTACGTCGCGTGCTGGGCGTCACCGCCGGAGGCCCTCAAGAGCCCCTCCGGACACGGCAGTTTGTGCCCCCGGTCACAGCCCGGCGGGGCCGGTTCGCCACCCCGGCGAACCCGGCCCCGCCACTGTGCGGTCACCCGGCTACGGCACGTGGCCGCCGGGTCCCTCCGCTCACGCCCACGCCGGATCGGCGACCGCTCCCGCCCCCGTCGCGGCCTGCCGCGCCACCGTCCCCAGCGGCCGGTCCGTGAAGAAGCGGACCGCCAGCTCCGCGACCTCCGCCGGGCGCTCCAGCACCACCCAGTGGTCCGCGTCGGGAATGCTCAGGAAGCGGCTGCCCGCGATCGTCGCCGCGAAATCCCGCTGCCGGGCCGGTGGCGTCACCGTGTCGTGCTCACCGCTGAAGACCAGCGCGGGGATGCCGGACAGGCCCCCCGAGAAGTCCGGTCGGTCGGTCAGCGCCCGGCGCAGCGAGTCCACCGCGTGCGGCGAGTGCAGCGCCGCCTGCAACATCGCCCGCCGTACATAGCGGTACGCCAGCTCCCGCCGGGTCACCGACCGACTCTCGTCCTGACACAGCAGCCCCTCGGCCACCATCGTCGCGAAGGTGTCGGTGTCCCCGTCCGTGAGGAACCGCGAGGCCCGCCGCCAGTGCGCCACCTGTCCCTCGGTGATGTGCGACGGCACCCCGCCCAGCACGAGCCGGGCGATCCGCCCGGGGAACCGCCGGGCGCACCCGAAGGCCAGGCCCGCCCCGTAGGAGAAGCCGAAGAGATTGATCCGCGGGGCGCCGAGATCGTCGATGATCCGCAGGATCGCCGCACACAGCAATTCGATGCTCGGCCCCGGCGGCAGCGCCTCCGCGCCGCCCATACCCGGCAGATCCGCGGTCACCACGTCCGCCACCGGCGTCAGCCGGTCCTCCATCTGCGGCCAGCCGAACATCCCCTGCAACGCACCGCCCAACACCATGACGGGCTCGACGCACCGATCCGGCCGCCGCAACACCCGGTACGCGTACGAAACCCCGCGCACCGACAAGGAACGGATCACTTCCTCGGACATGGCTTTCCTTCTGGGAGAGGCTCGATGGGGCCCGGAGCACCGGTCATGCCCCGGGGCGCGACCGGTGGATCACGACCGGGCGCCCCGATCCACCGGAGGGGCCCTAACCGCGGGTCAGGACGAGCGCCGCATTGTGGCCCCCGAACCCCAGCGACGTCTTGACCGCACAGTCGAACGCCGCCGGCCGGGCCTCGGCGTGCACCACGTCGATCGGGATCCGGGGATCGGGCACCGTCAGGTTGGCGGTCGGCGGCACCAACTGCTGCTCCAGCGCCAACACGGTCAACGCGGTCTCGATCCCGCCCGCCGCGCCCAACGTGTGCCCGGTCATCGCCTTCGTCGACGTCACCAACGGATGCTCGCCGAGCACTCTTTGCAACATCACCGCCTCGATGCGGTCGTTGAGCACCGTCGAGGTGCCGTGCGCGTTCACATGCCCCACGTCGTCGGGCCGGACGTCGGCGTCCGCCAGCGCGCTGCGCAGCGCCCGCTCGACGCCCCGCCCCTCGGGATCCGGCGCCACCGCCCCGTACGCGTCACTGGACGCTCCGTAGCCGGCGATCTGCGCACGGATCGGCGCCCGCCGGGCCCGGGCGTGCTCGGGCCGCTCCAGCACCAGCAGCCCCGCACCCTCGCCGACGACGAAACCGTCCCGGTCCACGTCGAACGGGCGACAGGCCGCGGCCGGGTCGTCGCGCCGCGTGGAGACCGCCTTCATCTGGCAGGCGCTGGCGATCAGCAGCCGGGAGAGCACCGACTCCGCACCGCCCGCGATGGCGATGTCACAGGCTCCGGCGCGCAGCAACTGGTGCGCCGTGCCCACCGCGACGGTCCCGGAGGAGCAGGCCGTCGCCACTCCCAGGCTGGGGCCGTGCGCCCCGAGGTCCATGCAGACGCTGCTGGCCGCGCTGTTGATCACGGTCAGCGGCGCGAGCTTGGGGGAGACCCGCCGGGCGCCGTACCCGGCCATCACCGCGCTCTGCTGGTCGTAGAACGGCAACCCGCCGTGGGCGGATCCGATCACCACCGCGACCCGGCCGCTGTCCCAGCTCTCCGGGTCCAGCCCGGCATCGCCGACCGCCTCCCGGGCGGCGATCACCGCGAGCTGCGAGAAGCGGTCCATCAGCCGCTGGGCGGCCACACCGAGCAGCGCGGTGGTGTCCAGATCCGCCGCGGTGTACATGAAGTCGCAGGGCAGGTCGACGAGTTCGGCCTGCTGGGACACATTGCCGGGCACCACCTCATGGGTGATGGTGTGCCAGGTGGCCTTCGTCCCCACGCCCGCGGCGGTCACCAGGCCCAGTCCGGTCACGGCCGCGGCGAACGGCTGCTGCCGGGCCGTCACGCGGCGACTTTGCCGTCGATGGCCGCCACCAGCTGTCCCACCGTGTCGCGCGAGGTCAGCGACACCTCTTCCAGATCGATGTCCAACCGCTCCTCGATGAGCACCCGGAGCTCTTCCAGGGCGAGGGAATCCAGCCGCAGGTGGCGCAGCGGAGTCTGCGCGGTCACCTCTCCGCGGGCGACCCCGAACCGTTCCTCCAGCAAGGTGTTGACAACTTCTGCCGCATTCACGTGGCGCTCCTCCGCTGTTCGTAGGCGATGCCGCCAACCGCGTTCTGGGCGGGATTTCGCCGGTGACTCCGGCTGGTTTGGCCACCCTTTATACGCCTTTGTCCCGGTCGCTCCCCAACCGTGGTAGCTCAAAGGGGTGATGGGGCACACCGGAGTGGGGGAGAGGCCCCCTTACGGGTGCCATGCGCCGCGGGGGGCAGCTCGTTGTCTAACGCTCGAACGGGCAGCGGGGTACGGGTCGGACGCCGGCGGCTGCGGGGCACCCCCGCGCCGCGTCCGCCGGACCGCGGTCTGCGCTCAGGCTTCGTCGAGCGCGCCGGTGACCCGCCCCAACAGGCTGCGCAGCGTGCGGAGTTCGTCGACGGTGAGCCCGGTGGCGGCCATCATCCGCCGGGGGACCGGCAGTGCCCGCTCCCGCAGCTCCTCGCCGGCCCCGGTGAGTCGGATGATCACCGAGCGCTCGTCCTCGGGGCTGCGCTCCCGGTGCACCAGCCCCGCCGTCTCCAGCCGCTTCAGCAGCGGCGAGAGCGTGCCGGAATCCAGCCGCAGCCGCTCGCCGATGCTCTTCACCGGCTCCGGCCCGTGCTCCCACAGCACCAGCATGACCAGGTATTGGGGGTAGGTCAGCCCCAGCTCCTTCAGTGCGTCCCGGTAGACGTTGCCGAACGCCCGCGAGGCGGCGTGCAGCGAGAAGCAGACCTGATGGTCGAGGCGGAGCAGTTCGGCGTCGGAAACCGGGAGCGTGGTCATGGCTCCAGGTTAACGCGGGGCGGCCAATTAAGTTGTACACAACTAACTTGTGCACAACTCAATTGCGTGCGAGTGTGGTGTCCGGCCGGATCGCACGGCCGGCCCACCACGGGCCGCGAGGTCGTGCGCCGTCCGCCCTCATTCACCACCCGCTCGAAGGGACCCCTCATGGACGCGCTGTACACCGCCGCCGCCACCGCCAATGGTCGCGAGGGCCGGGCCGTCAGCTCCGACGGCCGGCTCGACCTCGCCCTGGCCATGCCCCCGGCGCTCGGCGGCAACGGCGCCGGCACCAACCCGGAGCAGCTCTTCGCCGCCGGGTACGCCGCCTGCTTCGCCAGCGCGATGGCCAACGTCGGCCGCCAGATGAAGCTCGACACCAAGGACGTCTCGGTCACCGCCGAGGTCTCGATCGGCAAGGACGACACCGGCTTCGGCCTCGCCGTCGTCATGCGGGTCGAGCTCCCGGACGCCCTGGCGGGCGAGGCGGGGCGGCAGCTCGTCGAGGCCACGCACCAGTTCTGCCCCTACTCGAAGGCCACGCGCGGCAACATCGACGTCGAGCTGGTCATCGAGTAGCGGGCCGAGGGCGGGGCGGCGCGACGGAGCGGTGCGTCCGGCGCCGACACCGCGTCGCCGCCGGGGATGTCACGGGATCATCATCGCGAATCGGGTTATCCGGGCATTTGCCTCACCTGAGTGCAACCATGGTGCATGCCCTTTCGACGGCTGACGCATCTGTACCAGCGACCGGATCCGAGCCACGCCCTGATGCTGATCCCGGTCGGGCTGATCGTCGCGGTCTGCATGATCGACGTCCTCTCCCCGCCGGACATCCACCTGGGGCCGCTCCTCGTCGCCGCCCCCGCCCTCACCGCCGCCCTGGCCGGACCCGGCCCGACCGCCCTGATCGGCACGCTGGCGGTCGCCGCCCAGGTGAGCATCGGTCTCGCCCGCGGCGTGTTGTTCACGGAGAACCTCTACGCGCAGATCGGTGCCCTGATCGTGGTCTCCGCGCTGGTCTTCGTCTTCACCGTCGTACGGGAACGCAACGAACGCCGCCTCTCCCGCAGCCGCTCCGTAGCCGCCGTCGCCCAAAAAGTCCTCCTACGCCCCCTCCCCCCACACAGCGGCGACCTCGAAATCGCCTCCCTCTACCTCCCCGCCGAAGAAGAAGCAGAAATGGGCGGCGACCTCTTCGCCGCCGCCCGCACCACCGCCAGCACCCGCCTGATCATCGGCGACGTCCGCGGCAAAGGACTCCCCGCCTACAGCCACGCCGCCCTCATCCTCGGCGCCTTCCGCGCCGCCGCCCACCGCCAAGCCACCCTCCCCCGCCTCGCCCGCCACCTCGACGGCGCCATCCGCTGGGACACCAGCCAATGGCACACCACCACACACCACACCAACCCCACCACCAACACCAGCACCGACACTGACGCCCGCGCCGGTGCCGAGGCCGGGGTCGGCGCCGGTGCCGGGGTCGAGGTCGGCGCCGAGGAGACCTTCGCCACCGTCTGCCTCCTCGACATCCCCGACCACCGCCACGAACTGAGCACCATCAGCTGCGGCCACCCACCCCCACTCCTCCTCCGCAACGGCCACGCCCACCCCCTCACCCCCCACCACACCGCCCTCCCCATCGGCCTCGGCGCCCTCACCGGACCCCCCAACTACCCCACCGACACCTTCCCCTTCCACCCCGGCGACCTCCTCCTGCTCTACACCGACGGCGTCACCGAAGCCCGCAACTCCCACGGCACCTTCTACCCCCTCACCGAACGCGCCCCCGCCTGGACCCACCACACCCCCACCACCTCCTCCAACAACTACGCCAAGACCTCCTCACCCACACCAACGGCCGCCTCACCGACGACGCCGCAGCCGTCGCCATCCGCCGCCTCCCACCCCACCCCCACACCCCGACCATCCGCATGCGGAGGACGGGACCTCGTAGCCGGCCCGGGGCCCCGGGGTGACATGGACCGCAGGCAGTCCCGCCGCCCAGCCGGGCATCACATCCGACGCGCCGGGCATGACATCCGTCACGCCCCGCCGCCCGGCCTCCCGCTTCGCCCCCGATATTCCGCGCTTCCGCGGCCCTCCCTCGGCCCGTATCCGGAGGGTCCATCCGGCTGACGCTTCCTCAGTCTCGTCCCACTTGCTAAACACGTCCGATCGGGGGGACTCGTCCGAATCGTCCGCGAGTGGTACAGGAAGCGCAGCATGACCGACCACACCGGCTCCTCCGACTCCAGAGCCGACATATCCCGCGTCACCGGCATCTCCGGTGACGGTTCCCTGGGGACCTTCGAGTTCGACTTCGCCGGCCACGAAGCCCGACGACGGGCCGAGGTCGTCGCCGCGCTCGGCGACGACTGGGACCCCGTCGCGGTGCTGGCGGGCGAGGCGGAGGCGCAGCGGCTCCTCTACTCCGGCCTCGACGCCGACCAGCAGGCCCTCTATACCCGGCTGGTCGCCGCCGGAGTGCTGCCGGCCACCGAGCAGGGCTGAGCATGCTGCCGATCGACCCCACCGCCGACATCGGCCGCCGCGCCTGGGTGCCCTGCCCCCGCTGCCAGGACCACCAGGACTGCGGTACCTGCAGCGACGGCCGCACCTGCGCCGACCACTGGCGCTACCTGCTGTCCAACAAGGGCAGCCGGCTGCACCTCCAGTGCCCCACCTGCGCCCACCTCTGGTCCTGGGACTCCGGCTTCGGCGCCGGCGGCCGCCCCTGACGCGGCCGCTCCCGCTGCACCGGCACCCGCTTGCACCTCGCTCCGCCGGGCCTCCTCGTAGGCGACTTCGAGCGCCCGCTCCGCCGGAACGGGGCGGTCGGAGCGGACTCCCACGCCCTCCCGGTTGGTGCCCGTCACCGCGTTCACGGTCCGCGCGGTCGGCACCGCGACGGTGAGGTGCGCGGTCACCGGATGCCGGGCGGTGGGATGCGCAGCGCCCCGCGTCGTCTCGCCGACCACCACCGCCCGCCCGTGCGCCTGCAGCGTGTACGCCACGTCCTCCCCGCCGGAGAACGTGGTGGCACTGGTCAGCACGTACACCGGCCGGTCGAGGTAGCGGGGCGCGGGCAGGTGCGCCATCGTCCAGTACCAGCGGGTGGAATCGGTGGCCCGCTCGTAGATGTCGTTGAGGTGCGCCTGGTCGTCGGGGAAGAAGTAGCCGCACCACATGGCCGCCCCCTCGGGCGAGCCGCCGAGGCAGCCCCACAGGTCGAGCAGGAGAGCCCGGGTGTGCGCGACCGGCTTCATCGCCGCGCCGATCGCCCGAGCGTCCTCACCAGCGTCGGCGATCCGCCGGAGCTCGATCCGGCCCACGTTCCCGTCGAGCCGCTCCACGGCGCGGATGCCCTGGCTCTCCGCCCCCGACACGGCGAGGAAGGCCGCCCGGCCCGCGTCGTCGTCCTCCGGTGCCACGGACCGCGGCTCGTCCTGCCACAGCAGTCGGAGGTGCTTGTCAGGGCAGACCTCCTGAAGATGCGCGCTCACCGCCGCGCGGAGCTCCGCGCCGTCCAGCGCGTCCGCCGCCCTTTCCCGCCGCCCTTTCCCGCCGCTCTCCTGCGCCGCCGCCCGGACGGCGATAGCGTGCGGATCACGGAGCCACCCCGGGAACCGCCCCGCACAGGCCACCGGGACCGCCCCTCCGCCCATCGCACCCCCAGCAGCCGACCGAGGAGCACACAGCATGGAGCCGACCACGGCACAGCGGGCACGATCGCTCTGGCTGATGACCGAACCCCTGCACGCGGTCTGCTACTTCGACGACGACTGCCGGGCCCTGGGCAAGTCCCTCGGTCTCAAGGGTTTCTGGATGGGCTACTTCGCCGCCCGCACCGCGCCCCTGGGCGCCGTCGAACCCGCGGCCGCCACCGCAGTCCTCGGCGTCTTCGCCCCGGGTATGGTGGCCCGCGCGCTGCCCGCCGCGTGGAACATCGTCAGCCCCGCCCACGTCCTCGACGAACGCGGCACCCGCGCCGCCCACGCCCTGCGCACGATCGCCCCGGACCTGGACCAAACCGCCCCCGCGCTGCTGCCCCGCCTCCAGGAACTCGTCGATGCCGCCCCCGACACCGCACGCCCCCTCTTCGCCGCCAACCGCGCACTGTGCGACCACGCCGACCCCGTGGAGCGCCTGTGGCAACTCACCGCCGCACTAAGGGAGTTCCGCGGCGAGGCCCATCTGGCGGTGCTCGCCGAACGGGAACTGGACGGCTGCGAGGCGCTGGTCCTCACCGCCGCCTCCGGCCGGGTGCCCGAGGGCACCATGCGCGAGGACCGCGGCTGGACCAAGGAGGAGTGGGCCGCCGCCGCGGACCGACTGCGCTCCCGCGACCTCCTCGACGCCCACGGCGAGCCGACCGCGTCGGGGCTGCGCGAACGCACCCACATCGAGGAGGAGACCGACCGCCTGGCCGCCCGGCTGCTCCGCCCCCTCTCCCCGTCGGAAGTCGACGAACTGCTGGAGCTGCTGCACCCCGTCGTCCGCCGCATCCTCGCCGCGGACGTGCTGCCCTTCCCCAACCCCATCGGCCTGCCCCACCCCGACACGCCGTAACGCCGTTCGACACCGCGCCCCCGAAGCATCCCGTACCACCTTCCGCTCGTCGGAACGACCGGTACGAGCCGCCGACCCCCGGCACGTCCGGCTGATTCAGAAGGTAACGCGCCGCACTGACAATCGAGTTCTCCCCGACGAGGGCGGCCCCTGGACTACGACGTGATTGTCAGCCGCGCTACGAGGTGATTGTCATCTGGTGGTCCGATGGGTGCTTTGGGGTGCTTTGCAGCGACAGATCGGATCACCTCCGACGGAAGCGGCGTTGTCTGAGTATGGATCCGAGAGATTTGTGGGACCGTAACGCCGTACTGGCAGAAGCGTTTTGTCGTGGTGACGAACGTGTCCGGGAAGCACAGGCCAGACTTGACGAGGCACAGGCCGATCGCTCCCGCGTGCTGGCGGCGTTCGCGGTGACGGTGGGCAGTACGGGCGCGGTGGCCGGACTGTTCGGGCTCAACGAACGGGAAGTGCGGATCGCCCGGCGCACAGTGGGCAAGGACGACGCGCGCGCCGTCGCCGAGGAACTCCTGTCCACCACCGCCCGCGTGCCGCCCAGGGAAAAAGAACCGGAAGAACCAGCTCCGGTGGCCGACCACAATTCCGATCCGCTCACCGCGACCGGCAGTCGCCCGACCGCCACGGTGCCCCCTGCCGTCCCGCCGGACCAGAACTGGTCGCCCGCCATGGACGCGGTCCTGATCGGCAGTTGGCAGACCGGCGTGGACCTGAGGGAACTGGCCGTCGAATTCGGTCTCGACCTCTCGCGCCTGATCGCCCGCGCCCAGCAACTGTCCGCCCAAGGGCGCTTCTACCCGGGCCCCACCGAGACCTACGCGGGCCGGCACCGCCGGGGCCCCGGCGACGTCCAAGAGGCCGAATACACCATCCCCGCCCAGCAGTCGGCGACCTGGAACGGTGCGCCGGCCGCCCATCACATGACCTCCGCCTGGCACACGGGCGCGATGCCCGCCACCGACTCCGTTGCCGACGTCACCGCCCTCACCTCCGACTGGGACAGCGCCCTCGCCCCCTGGGGCAGCATCGCCCCGGCCCACGAGGAGCCCGCCGCGGCGGCCCACCAACCCTGGGCCCAATATCACCTCAGCTCCTGACCATCGACTCTGTACGAATTCGGTTGCCACATAGCTTCTTGGCAACGAATTCCGTGAAGTACCTGGCATGAATATTGTGAAGTCGTTAATCTGACGGGCAGACCCGCTGGGCTGCCCACTCGCGTACACAGCCCGCCTCCCGGCCCGCGGCACGGCAGCTCCCGTACCCCGGCAGCCCACAGCAGACAGGCAGACCGCCATGACCACGTCCATACCCGCCACGGGCCGCACACTGAATGAAACCGACCGCACCCGACACCGCCGGCTCCGCGAACAAGGCAGCCTCGACCGCGCCGAACTCGACGCCATCCTGGCGGCCGGCTTCGTCTGCCACCTCGGAGTGACCGTCGACGGCACCGTCCGCGTGATACCCACCGTTTACGGAACGGACGGCACCACCCTCTACTTCCACGGCTCGGTCGCCAGCCGTAGCCTCGTCTCCTCCCCGGGCGCGGACGTCTGCGTGACCGTCACCCACGTCGACGGCCTGGTGCTGGCCCGCTCGGTCTTCGAGCACGGCGTCAACTACCGCAGCGCGATGATCTACGGAGCACCCCGCCCCGTCACCGACGACGCGGAAAAGCTCGCGGGACTGCGTTGCCTCACCGAGCAGTCCGCACCCGGCCAATGGGAGTACGCCCGTCGCCCCAACCGCAAGGAACTGGCCGCCACCGCACTGCTCGCCCTGTCCCTCGACGAGGCATCGGTGAAGATCAGGACCGGCGCCCCGGAGGACGGCGACGGCCCGGACGCCGAACTGGGCCTGTGGGCCGGCGTCCTCCCGCTCCGCACCGCATGGGGTACCCCCGAACCGGACCCCGCACTCGGCACCGGGACACCGCTCCCGCCCCACATCGCCGCCCGCGCCGGAACACCCGCGTCCTGACGGCCGCAGGCCACGAACTCCCGAGTGAACGGGCCATGGGGAAGCGGTCCCGCGTGAACGGGACGTGCGCTCAGCCCCCGCGCAACGCCTTCCGCTTGTACCAGGCGATGGCCACCGCCACCAGGCCACTGACCGCGATGAAGCCCATGGACAGCAGGAACGCCGGCGAGGTGGGCGCCGACGCCCGCGCCCCCGCGACCGCGTAGGCCGCCGTATTCGGGACGCTCCCCAGCGTCGTGGCCGCCAGAAAAGGGAACCACCGCATCCTGGAGACCGCCGCGCAGTAGTTCGTCGCCGCGAACGGCAGCCCCGGGAGCAGCCGGATCAACAGCATCGAGCGGAACCCGTGCTCGCTCAACTGCCGGTCGGCGGCGGTCAGCCAGCGGGCGCGCAACAGCGGCCGCAACGCGTCCTGCCCGAGCAAGCGGCCGAGCCCGAACGCCAGCCCGGCGCCCAGCACCGTCCCGGCGAGCGCCGTGACCAGCCCCGACTGACTGCCGAACAGCGCGCCCGCGGCGAGGTTCAGGACCGGCCGCGGTACGAAGGCGGTGGTGCACACGCCGTACGCCACCGCGAACATCGCCAGCGCCGTCGGCCCCGACCACTGCGCGGGCCAGCCACCGGACAGCAACTGTTGCGGGCGCCACAGCAGCATCGCCGACGCGGCGCAGGCCAGCAGGACCAGCAGCAGGGCAAGCCGCGACCAGGGCGAGAACAACACACGCGTGCAGCGTGCGGCGAGGCCGTCGGGCGTGGCGGCGGGGGCGGGCATCCCGGGAGCGTAACCGACGCCTCCGGCGCACCGGAGGAATCCGGGCCGCACGGCCACGAATCGGGACGGCCGGCAGACTCGGGTCCGTCGCGCGCCGGCGCCCCGCACCGTGCGCCGGGCGGCCGCGCAGCGCCGCGAGGCGTCGTCCTGATGCCGTCCCGCTGCTGTCCCGATGCCGTTCTGCTGCTGCCGCGCTGCCGTCCGACTGCCGTCCCGCGGCCGTAAATCGTTCGACGCCGGAGCGGCGCCCCGGCACCATATGACGCATGTTCCGGCACGCCTTCCTTCCGATGCCGTCCGCGGTCGCACCGACCGCCGCGGACGCGCCGAAGGCTGCCGCCGCATTCCTCGCCGCGGCCCCGGCGATCGACGGTGCCGTCCCCGCCGCATGCCCGGCCGGCACCGCAGCGCTCGCCGTCGCAGCAGCCACCACCGCTCCCGCCGCCGCGGCAGCCCTCCGGGCCGCCGTTGCCGCAGACGGCGCGCGAAGCTGACCCTCTCCGGATCGTCCGGCGGACCCCGCAGGGGGAGGGTCGGAGCGGACCAGGGGTCCCCACGGCGCCACTTCGCCGTCATCACCGCATTTCGCGAGGAAGAACACCATGCCCAAGACGGCATACGTCCGGACCAAGCCGCATCTGAACATCGGCACCATGGGCCACGTCGACCACGGCAAGACCACGCTCACCGCCGCCATCACCAAGGTCCTCAGCGACCGGGGCACCGGCACGTTCGTACCGTTCGACCGCATCGACCGGGCCCCGGAGGAGGCCGCCCGCGGCATCACCATCCAGATCTCGCACGTCGAGTACGAGACCGACACCCGGCACTACGCCCATGTCGACATGCCCGGCCACGCCGACTTCGTCAAGAACATGGTCACCGGCGCGGCCCAGCTCGACGGCGCGATCCTGGTCGTCTCCGCGCTCGACGGGATCATGCCGCAGACCGCCGAGCACGTCCTGCTCGCCAAACAGGTCGGCGTGCGGCACGTCGTCGTCGCGCTCAACAAGGCCGACGCGGGCGACCCCGAGCTCACCGACCTCGTCGAGCTGGAGGTGCGGGAACTGCTCACCGCACACGGCTACGACGGCGAGCACCTGCCCGTCGTCCGGGTCTCCGGCCTCCGCGCGCTGGAGGGCGACCCGCGCTGGACCGACGCGATCGCCGCCCTGCTGGACGCCGTGGACACCTATGTCCCGGTGCCCGAGCGGTATGTGGACGCGCCGTTCCTGCTGTCCGTGGAGAACGTGCTCACCATCACCGGACGCGGCACCGTCGTCACCGGGGCCGTCGAACGCGGCACGGTGCGCTGCGGCGACCAGGTGGCCGTACTGGGCGGGGAGACGGTGCACACGGTCGTCACCGGGGTGGAGACCTTCGGCAAGCCCATGGAGTCCGCCCAGGCGGGCGACAACGTGGCGCTGCTGCTGCGCGGCCTGCCCCGTGACCAGGTGCGCCGCGGCGACGTGGTCGCGAGGCCCGGCAGCGTCACCCCGCGACACCGTTTCACCGCGGAGATGTACGTCCTCTCCTCCGAGGAGGGCGGCCGCCGCACGCCGCTGTCCACCGGATACCGACCGCAGTTCTACATCCGCACCGCGGACGTGGTCGGCGCCGTCGACCTCGGCGAGCGGGCCGTCGCCCGCCCCGGCGAGACCGTGACCGTGACGGTCGAACTCGGCCGCGCGGTACCGCTGGAGCCGGGCCTCGGCTTCGCCATCCGCGAGGGCGGCCGAACCGTCGGCGCGGGCACGATCCGCACCGTCGAGGGCTGACCTCGTAGGGACCAGAGGGGAAGGACGGGGCCGCCACCCCGGGCGGGGATCCCACCCGGAGCCCACTCGGCGGCCACCAGGGGCCCGTCCGGCCATGCCAGGCCGGACGGGCCCCGACTCCGTCGGCCCCGCCGCCCCTCCCGGCCGCCGTGTCCGGTTCGCTTCCCCGTGCCACTGTTCACCTCGGCGCCTCGCCTTTACGATTCCGCCGGACCCCGTCCCCTACGACGACCACGACTACGACTACGACCACGACCACGACTGCTACAGCTGCTGCTGCGCCTGCGGACTTCGGCCGCCCACTACGGCGAGGAACCAGGGCGCGAGAGGAAGGTCATCGCATGCCGAGAACGGCGTTGGTCCTCGGTGGTGGGGGACTCACCGGCATCGGCTGGGAGGTCGGCATGCTGGTCGGGCTCGCGGAGGCGGGCGTTGACCTCGGCGGGGCCGATGTCGTGATCGGCACCTCCGCCGGGTCGATCGTCGGCGCGCAACTGACCTCCCGTCTGCACACGTTGGAGGAGTTGTACGCGCACCAACTGGCCGCGCCGGACGGGCGGCCGGTCGACCGCATGGGCCCGGCGATGTTCGCCCGGTTCGCCGCCATCGCGCTGCGGTCCCGGAACGCGGTGTCCTTCGGCGCCCGGATGGGCCGGCTCGCGCTGACCGCACACACCGTCCCCGAGGCGGCGCACCGCAGGGGGATCGCCCGGACCCTGGGCGTGCACGACTGGCCCGCGCGACGGCTCATGGTCACCGCGGTGGATGCGGTGACGGGGGAGCGCACCGCGTTCGACGCCACCAGCGGAGTCCCGCTCCTCGACGCGGTGAGCGCCAGCTGCGCCGTGCCGGGCGTCTACCCGCCGGTGACCATCGACGGGAAGCGGTGGGTGGACGGCGGAGTGCACTCCAGCGCCAATGTGGACCTGGCCGCGGGCTACGACCGAGTCGTGGTCGTTGCCCCCATCGCCGTCAGTGGTGGCCCGATCGTCGCGCCTCGGACGCAGGGCGCACGACTGACGGGCGAGGGCGCGCGGGTCTGCGTGATCACTCCGGACCGCGCCGCCAGGTCGGCGTTCGGCCGCAACGTCCTGGACCCCGCCAAACGCGCCGACGCCGCCCGCGCCGGCCGCCGCCAGTCAGCCACCCACGTCCCGGAAGTCCGCGCCCTCTGGACCACTTGATCACCCGGTCGCTCAACCGACCCCAGCACCCGATCGCCCTCCCACCACCAGATCACCCGCCACCCTCAAGAGGCTCTGCCGCCTTCCTCCAGTCGCCGCCACCCCGCTCCAGTCATCCCGCCCCGCCCGTCACAATGGCAGCGTGCACAACGAATCACCGGCGAACGGCTCACCGCGGACCGACGAAACCCCGACGGCCGACCAGACCGCCCCGGACCCCACGGTCGCCCAGACCTCCACCGAGATCTCCGCCCAGACCTCCGGTGAGACGGCAGGAGGTGATCGACGCGGACCGGCCGCCCCGCCCGCCGAGGATCCGATCCCCGTGACCCGCGCCGTCGACCACGGCACGGCCAAACTCCTCCCGGACATCGATCGTCCCCGCGCATGGCTGCTCACCGTGGACGGGGCCCCGCAGTCGTACGTCGACCTCGACGACCCCACCCACCTGGAGTTCGAGTACGTCCGCCGGCTCGCGCACGTCCTGGACGAGGCCGCGCCCGCGGGGCAGCCGCTGGACGTGCTGCACCTGGGCGGTGGCGCGCTGACCCTGCCCCGCTACCTTGCCGCGACCCGCCCGCACTCGCGGCAGGACGTGATCGACGCCGACCACGGCTTGCTCGCCCTCGTCACGGAATACCTGCCGTTGCCGGACGACTCCGGGATCACGGTGCACGCGCGGGACGCCCGAGCGGCCCTGGCGGACGCGCCGGAGGCCGGCGTCGACGTGATCGTGGCGGACGTCTTCAGCGGCTCGCGGGTGCCCGCGCAGCTGACCTCCATCGAGTACGCGCGCGCCGCCGCCCGCGCGCTGCGCCCCGACGGCTGCTACGCCGCGAACCTCGCGGACAGCTCCCCCTTCGACTTTCTGCGCCGCCAACTCGCCAACTTCGCTGAGGTCTTCGCCCACCTCGCCGTGATCGCGGAACCGTCGGTGCTGCGCGGCCGCCGCTTCGGCAACGCCGTGCTGCTCGCCTCGCAGGCAGAGCTTCCGATCGCCGACCTGGCGCGCCGCACCGCCGCCGACGTCTTTCCCGCACGTGTCGAGCACGGCCCAGCCCTGGAACGGCTGATCGCCGACGCGCGTCCGGTGCCGGACGCCGAGGCGCTCCCGTCCCCCGTACCCCCTGACGGGACCTTCAGCGTCGCCTAGTCGCCTGGCCCCAGGGGTGTGGTCGGGCGAGCGTTGGCCCGTCGGTCGGCGGGGTGGGGAAGGACCTCTTCACAGCTAAGCTACCGCTAGGTAACATGCCGCCATGTCCTCAGAGTCCCTGCCGTCGATCGGCGACATGATGGCGGCATCCGTGCCGATGGTCCGCACCCTGAACCTGGAGTTCACCGAGAGCACCACCGAGCGTGCCGTGGTCCGCATGGCCGACCAGCCCGACTTCCACAACCACGTCGGCGGCCCGCACGCCGGCGCGATGTTCACGCTGGCCGAGTCCGCCAGTGGCGCGATCGTGATGACGGCCTTCGGCGATCAGCTCGGTCGCGCCGTGCCGTTGGCGGTGGGCGCCGAGATCGGCTACAAGAAGCTCGCCATGGGGGCGGTCACCGCCACCGCCGAGCTGGGCCGCCCGATATCCGAGGTGATCGCCGAGCTGGACGCCGGGGGGCGCCCGGAGTTCCCGGTGAAGGTCGAGATCACCCGCGACAAGGACGGCGCGGTCACCGGCGAGATGACGATCGTGTGGACGCTCCGCCCCAATCAGTGAGGCTCGTCAGTGAGGCTGCGGCCCGACGGTGACCGTGGGTGAGTGGACGGGGCCTCCCCGCTGAGGCCCTCCGCCTCGGCCGTTTCGGGTCGGAGCGGAACTTTGACCGGTGTTGAGGCGTCTCCATAGGTGTCGTCGCGAAAGCCACCGCTCGTTCGGGGATTCACGATCGGGACGATCCGGTCGAGTACGCTTCCCTGGCGCGCCGATGCGGCGCGCCAGGGAAACGACCGATCGGTGCCGCGGCACCGGGCAACGGCCCATGGGGCCCCATACCAGCGGAGGAAGCGGCCTTGCACATCCAGGAGTGGCTGGCGACGGTACCCGCCGTGAGCGTCTACCTCCTTGTGGGGTTGGTCATCGGGCTGGAGAGCCTGGGCATTCCGCTGCCCGGCGAGATCGTCCTCGTCAGCGCGTCGATCCTGGCCGCGACCCAGGACCACATCAACCCCTATGTGCTGGGTGCCTGTGCCTCCGCCGGCGCGATCATCGGTGACTCCATCGGCTACATGATCGGTCGCAAGGGTGGCAAGCCGTTGCTGGCCTGGGCCGGCCGGAAGTTCCCCAAGCACTTCGGTCCGGACCATGTCGCCATGGCGGAGGCGAAGTTCGAGAAGTGGGGCATGTGGGCCGTGTTCTTCGGCCGCTTCATCGCGCTGCTGCGGATCTTCGCCGGTCCGCTGGCGGGCGTGCTGAAGATGCCGTACTGGAAGTTCCTGATCGCCAACATCCTCGGCGGCATCATCTGGGCCGGCGGTACGACCGCGCTGATCTACACCGTCGGCATCGTCGCCGAGCCCTGGCTCAAGCGCTTCTCGGTGTGGGGTCTGGTCGCCGCGGTGCTGTTCGGCATCGGGTCGTTCCTGCTGATGAAGCACCGGGCGAAGAAGGCCGCCGCGGCGCGCGAGGCGGCGGCGGTCGAGGCCCAGGCCCCGGTCGCCGCGACCACCCGCGACTGAGCCGGCGGCCGGCGCACGCACACGGCGCCCCGGATGTCCTGACGTGGACATCCGGGGCGCCGCGCTATTCCCGTGCTCGGCCCGGGGGACGCAAGGGGATCCCGTTGTCGTGGCACCCGCCCGCTGGGTGCCCGCTACGGCATCTGCCAGGTGTCCGGCCCGCCGTCGCGCCACTCGATGACGCCGGTGTCCTCCCAGACGAAGCGTGCGGTGGAGAATCCGGCCCGGCGAAGGATCGCGGCCACGTCGCCGGGGCGCAGTGCCCGGCCCAGATCGTGTCCGTGGAGCGTGACGCGGCGGCCGCCGGTGGACGGCGGATGCACGATGACGGGGGCACGCTTCATGCCTCCAGGATGCGACGGACCCGGCGGCTCCGCATCCCGAGCGCAGTTGCCGCGTCACGTACGGTTCCGAACCCGAGGTCGGTGGTGTGGGCTCACGGCCCGGTGCGCGGCCGGGAGAAGAACGGACGGTGGTCGGGGTCGGGGTCGGCGCCGCGCCACCAGCGCGGCTCGCCGCCGGTCCGGCGTACCGGGGCGGCGGTGCGGATGCCGCGGCGCAGCCCGGCCAGCATGGTGCGGGCGCCCACGATGAAGAGCGGGTCGCCGATCAGCTTCTTGGCGACCAGGGCCTTGCGGCAGGCCCGGAGCGCGGCGGCCGGGTCGCCGTGGGCGCGTTCGATCAGCGCGCGGGCGTAGAGGATCGTGGAGTGCAGCCAGAAGTCGCTGTCGGCGTGGCGGGATTCCCAGGCGCGGCGGGCCGCGTTCCGGGCCCGGACCGCGTCGAGCGGGGCGAGAGCGATGGCGAGCAGGGCCCAGCTGTGGGCGGGGCCGGGGCCGAACCACGGGTCGCGGGAGGAGTGTCGGGCGGCCTCTTCCAGACAGGCTACGGCGGTCGCGGTGTCCTCGCGGTAGAGCGCGAGGACCGCGTGTGCGTGGGTGATTCGGGCCAGGCCGTCGGCGTCCGCGTGCATCACGGCGGCCTGCCACGCGCGGGCGAGCAGGGGTTCCGCGGCGGCGGGGGCGTTCTCCTGGGCCGCGAGGTAGCCGGCGAGCCACAGGGCGCGGGCCCGGAGCGCGGTGTCCTCCTGGGCGAGCGGGAGCAGCCGGTCCAGGTGGGCGCGGCCTTCGCGGCGGAAGCCGCAGGCCGCCCACTGGAACCACAGGGAGACCGCGATGTCCAGGGCGCCGAGTGCGTCCTCGGCGTCCAACGGGGGCCGGGTCAGCGCCGCGTCGAGGTGGTGCCGTTCGTCCTCGACGAGGCGGACGGCGAGTTGCTGGCCGGTGCCCTGCCAGGTGATCTGGGCCTCGGCCGCGAGGGCCGCGCACGCCTGCCGGAACCGGCGCAGGGCCCCGGCCTCGTCGCCGGTCTCGCGCAGTCGGAGCCGCCCGAAGTCGCGGGCGCCGCGCGGGAGCCGGTAGCGGGGCGGCAGCGCGGTACCGGAGCCGGGGGCGCCCTCGGCGTCCCGTACGCATACGAGGACGGAGGCGGCGCGGAGGCGCTCCAGGGCGCTGTCGACGGCGGCTGCGGAAACGTCACTGCTGGCACAGACGCACTGCGCGAGCCAGGGGTCGAAGTCGCCGAGGAGAACCGAGAGGCGGGCCCAGACCCGGCGGTCGAGAGGGGAGCAGAGGGCGTAGCCGGCGGCGTGCGCGGCGTGCAGCGAGGTGTGGCGGGTGGTGGGGGAGGGGCCGGAGAAGTGCAGTGGGCCTTCCGTGTCCAGCCGGGCGGCGAGTTGGACCAGCGTCATCCGGCCCAGCTGCCGGGCGGCCAGTTCGATCGCCAGCGGGCAGCCCTCCAGCGCCCGGCACACCGCGACCAGCAGCTCCGGGGCGGCGGGGCCGGTGCGCGCGGCGAGGAGTTCGACGGCCGGTCCGGCGATGCCCTCGCCGAGGGACACCGGCAGCGGGGCGAGGGCGACGGTCCGCTCTCCGGGCAGTCCCAGCGGGCGGCGGGCCGTGGCCATGATCAGCAGCGCGGGTTCGGTCCGCAGCAGCCGGCGGACCAGGGCCGCGCAGGCGTCGAGCAGCGGGTCGCAGTCGTCGAGGAGGACGATCATGTGGTGGGCGCGGCAGTGCCGGGCGAGTTCTTCGACGGTGCCTGCCGGGGGGAGGCCGGCCGTGCGGCGGAGGGCGCCGGTCAGCTCATCCGCGGTCAGCCCGTCCCAGCAGGCGATCCGGACGACGGTGCCCGGATGGGCCGCGGGATGCTCCTGGAGGACGGCCCGGGCCAGCAGGCTCTTGCCCACCCCGGCCGGTCCGGTGAGCGTGACCGGCCCGGGCCCGCCCAGCAGCCCGGTCACCTGCTCGTGCTCAACTGCCCGTCCCACTACGGCGGGCAGCGGCCCGTGATCGGCCCACGCGGTCATCGGTCATCCCCAACCACGGCACAGCGCCTTGCGCTTCCCTAGGAACGACCCACGATGCCAGAGCCGGCCGTGGGGTAAACAGCGGATGGGCTGCACCGTTAGGGGGAAACGTGTTCGGTGCGCTTGACGCGGGTGTTCGTCTTCATGGTGATACAGATCGGTAAACCCCAGGTCACGAAGGGCGGGGGCGGCGCTCGGCAGCGGCCGGGTCGATCTTAAAGTGGTGCCTTTCGACCGGTTTCGCGGTGGCACCGTGGTGTCCCGGCCGGCCCCAAGTGCCTGAGGAGATCGTTCCGATGAAGTCCCTGCGCGTCCGAGCTGCGGTGAGTGTGGTGGCCCTGGGGCTGCTGGCCGGATGCGGCGGGCCGGGGCAGGACGTCGTGGACGCGTCGAACGTGCCCCGGCTGCGGGCCCGTACCGCGGACGCGCTCAACGGTCGGCCGCAGGTGGTGATGCCCCGGGGCCCCCGCTCGGTGTTCACCACGTACCGCGCGACCGGGGAAGACGGCACCAAGGTGGTGCACACCAAGTGGCACGGGCGGGTGTCCGGCTACACCGGGGACATCTGGGCCTGGGTGCCGCCGCAGTACAACCAGGCCAAGTACGCCCGGAGCGGCTTCCCGGTGCTGATCGCGCTCCCCGGTGCCTGGGGGTATCCGTCCAACTACTGGACGGATGCGCCGTTCGCGCTGGAGGAGCGGCTGTCGGAGTGGGCGAAGGAGGGCAAGACGCTGCCCTTCATCCTGGTGATGCCGGTGCTCAATCCCCGCAAGACGTACTACGACGGCAGCGACATCCCGGGGCAGCCGAAGATGGGGAGCTGGCTGACGCGGGACGTGCCGGAGTTCGCCCGGACCAACTTCCGTACGTATGCGACGCGGGACGGCTGGGCCTTCATGGGCTCCTCGTCGGGCGGGTTCGCGGCGCTGAAGGCGGTGCTCAAGGAGCCGCAGCGGTTCAAGGCGGCGATCGTCAACGGTCCCGACACCGCTCCGGACTCGCCGTTGTGGAAGGGGCACCCGGCCGAGAAGCTGGCGAACGACCCGCGGCATCTGGCGCGGCAGTTGGCGGCGCGCGGCGGGCCGCAGGTCTACCTGGCCTTCGAGCTCGGGAGCAAGGAGGCCGCGGTGCCCGATGTGAAGCGGTTCATCAGCGGTTACACCGACGGGGTCCGCGGGCCGATCCACTCCACGCTCTTCGAAATACCGGATGGTGTGCACAGCGGTCACACCTACATCAAGCGGATGCCCGAGTCGCTGCACTGGATCAGCGAGCAGATGCAGGGGCCGGTGGCGGCGCCGTCGGTCTGACGGTCCGTCGGCCGCGGTGCGCGGCGGGCCCGTTGGTGGGCGACGAGACCGGTGTCGTGCCGTGGTCCGGGGGCGCCGATCGCTCTCGGACCGTTGACGCCGCCGTTGACGCCGTGCGGGACGCGATGTGTTGACGGCGGACGTGGCCTGCGCGCGGACGCGCCGCCGTGCGTCGCTCCCCGATGGGGCGCCGGCCCGCGGGTGACGGTGCGGGGTGCGGGCGCGGCGACAAGATCGTATGCGTCCACGGTGTCCCGCATCAGCGATCCGGCCTGCGGTTTCGTGGTGCGTTGCGGTCGTCGCCGCGCGGTGGCGAAGTGCTAGCGGGTCGTCAGGAAGCGACCCAACCGGTTGCGCTCGGGAGCGGCGCCGGGAGCCAATGGCCCCAAAGGGAACCTTTGTTGAATCTCCGTCAGGTGTCAGAAGGTTACGGATCACTGTTGGACTACCGTCGATGGCGTGATGCTAAGATCATCGCACTTGCCAACCGGGTAGTCACCTGCTATGGCAAAAGTGAATTCCGCGTATCAGCCTGAGAAAAACGCCACCCCGGGGAGAGCTATGCCATTATCCGGGCCTTCAGAGGCTTTCTGGCAGGCGACTGTGCGCGGCCGTTCGTCGAGTGTCTGGGGCCGCGTTTGAATATCCACACGGCAGCCGGGCACACGGCACCTGGTGGCTTCGTCATCCGAAGAGAGACCTATGACGCAATATCTCCAGGACCCAGCGCTTTGGGCATTGGTCGCTGGTACCCCTGTCGCCGCTACCGCGATTATTCGTGGCCGAAAAAAGATATCGGAGCTGAGAAAAGAAAAGCTTGATCTGAAGCAGCACTACGCTCAGCTGGAAGAGCACTACGCGGAGGCCGTGGAGGAGGCCAAGGATCGCGCCGAAGAGGCCACCAAGAACACTCTGAAGGCCGCCATGCGGACCCTCCAGGGTCTGGCGAGCGAGCAGCAGCTGACGATCTCCAAGCTTCAGGAGACATACGGCGAGCATAGGATTCTCCAGGATCTGCTCGATATCGACCACATGAACTCGCAGTTCGCGCGGCGCGCTCAGTCGATCGCCGTGCTCTGTGACGGTTGGCTCGGTCGACGCCGTAATGACGCCTCGCTCTACGACGTAGTCCGCAGTGCAAAGGGACGTATTCGTCACTTCACCCGCGTCGAGATCCGCTCGCAGAGCAATTTCGCCATCGTGAGCCGCGCCGTCGAACCGGTGGCGCTGGTCCTCGCTGAATTGCTGGACAACGCCACCAGCTATTCCGCACCGGAAACGGTGATCGAAATCAACATCCGCCCGGTACCCAAGGGCGTGTGCATCGTCGTCGACGACGCCGGTGTCGGCATGAACGAGGAGGAAAAGGCTCGGGCCGGCCAGCTGCTTTCCGGCGGCAATGCGGCCAGCGTTTCCAGCCTCGGCAACCCGCCGCAGTTCGGTTTCACCGTCATCGGTGTGCTCGCCGCCCGCTACGGCTTCACGGTCTCGGTCGACTCCACCTCGCCGTACGGCGGTGTGCGCGCGGTCGTCCTGCTCCCCGACGAGTTGCTCACGTCCCTGCACGAACCCGAGGAGGCTCCTGCCGTGGCTGCCGCGTCCACCCCGTTGCCGCCCGAGAATCCTCCTGGTCAGCAGGGTGCCCCGCTCCCGGGGCGGCACCGCGCGCCGGCACCGCCGCCGAGCTTCGGCGACTCGGCAGCGGACACTCCGGCGGCGTCCGAGACGACTGCCGGCGGACTGCCGAAGCGCCGTCGCCGCGGCGCGATTTCGATCGTGCCGCCGGCGGCCGAGAGCACCCCCACTCCGGCTCGCGACAGCGCCCGGACCGCGTCCGCCATGGGCGCGTTCCAGCGCGGTACGCAATCGGGCCGTCGTTCCACCCAAGCAAGCAGTGAAGGGCATGAGGTTCCGTGAACTACGATCTGTCGTGGATGCTTGACAGTGCGCTGGAATTGCCTGAAGCACAGCATGCGATCCTCGTCTCCGCCGACGGCCTGCTGATGGCCCGTTCGAAGGAGGTCGGCCGGGACCACGCCGATACCGTGGCCGCCGCGATGAGTGGCATGCAGTCGCTGAGCCGAACGGTCGCTGATTTCTGCAACAGCACCGGTCCCGCGGTACGCCCGCAGTGGCGGCAGACGCTGGTGGAATTCGACCACGGCTGGGTCTTCCTCATCTCGGCCGGTGAGGGTGCCTATCTCGCGGTGTCGGCGTCGCCCGACGTCGACATGGGGGAGATCTCGTTCCGGATGCAGCAACTGGTCGGCCAGCTCGGCAAGGCACTGACCAGTCCTCCGCGTGAGAGGGCCGATATCCAACCATGACGACCGATGACGAGCCGGAGCTGGTACACGAGGCAGCGGAATTAGTACGGCCGTACGTCATCACCAACGGCCGGGACCTTGTCGACGACAGCGCCTTCTCGCTGCTGACACTGGTCACCGTCGCTCAGGAACCACCCCGGACCAAGCCGCTCGACCCGGAGAAGCAGCGCCTGTTGGAGCTGTGTGCCGGGGGTTTTCTGTCGATCGCCGAGATAGCCGGGCACACCGGGCTTCCGGTGGGCGTCGTCAAAATTCTGGTGTCCGATCTCACGGAGGAGGGCCATCTCTATGTGCGCGCGCCCATCCCCAGCGCTCAGCTTGTCGAACGGCAAATCCTGGAGGAGGTGCTGAATGGGCTCCAGGCTCGCTTTGGATGACGGGGTGTACCTGCGGAACTCGGTGCAGACCGCGGCCAAGATCCTCGTCGTCGGGCACTTCGCGGTGGGCAAGACCACGTTCATCGGAACCCTGTCGGAGATCCCGCCGCTGCGCACCGAAGAGGTCATGACGCAGGCCAGCGCGGGCATCGACGACCTGAGGGCGGTGCCGGAGAAGACCACGACGACCGTCGCGATGGACTTCGGCCGGCTGACGCTGAGTGAACGACTGGTCCTGTACCTGTTCGGAACTCCCGGTCAGCAGCGTTTCGTTCAGGTGTGGGAGGACATGACGCGCGGGGCGCTCGGGGCGCTGATCCTGGTCGACCCGCAGCGACTTGAGGAGTCCTTCCCTGTCATGGACCTGGTGGAACACTACGGCATCCCGTATGCGATCGCGGTGAACCGTTTCGACGGGACTCCGGAGCATTCGTTCGACGAGATCCGGGAGGCGCTCGATCTGCTCCCGGAGACGCCGGTCGTCCATTGCGATGCGCGTGACCAGAAATCGTCGGCGGATTCTCTGATCACGCTGGTCCGCTATCTCCAGTCCCGCCTCAACTAGGAGTGCATTGATGCAATCTCAACCGGAATTCCAGACTCCACCGCCAGGTTGCCCAGCGCATGCGGATGGCATGAGCACGTCCCTGCACGGCCCGGAATTCGCCGCCGCCCCGCACGCGGTCTACACACGGCTGCGACAGTACGGTTCGACCGCCCCGGTCGAACTGGCCCCCGGCGTCGAGGCGGAACTCGTCACGGACTACGCCACCGCGCTGCAGATCCTGCAGAACCCGGACACCTTCGCCCGTGACCCGCGCCGCTGGCGCGCGCTCAACGAGGGCCGGGTGCCCCTGGACAGCCGCGTGCTGCCGATGATGATGTACCGGCCGAACAGCATGTTCTCGGACGGGGCCACGCATCTGCGGCTGCGTCAGGTGGTCACGGACAGCCTCGCCAAGGTCGATATGCACCGGGTCGCCCGGCACGTCGACCGGGTCGCGGCGTACCTCGTCGACCAGTTCAGCATCCGCGGCAAGGCCGATCTCATCGGCGACTTCGCGCAGGTCGTGCCGCTGCTGGTCTTCAACGACCTGTTCGGTTGCCCCGCGGAGCTCGGCGACCGGCTGATCGTCGCGATCTCCAGCCTGTTCGACGGTATCGACGTGGAGCGGGCCAACGAGGAGATGGCCGGGGCGCTGTTCGAGCTGGTCGCGCTGAAGCGGGCGCTGCCGGACGAGGACATGACGTCCTGGATGATGCAGCACCCCGCCAAGCTGACGGACGAGGAGATGGTCCATCAGCTGGCGCTGCTCATCGGGGCGGGCACCGAACCGGTGCAGAACATCATCGGCAGCTCGCTGCTGCAGCTGCTGTCCGAGGAGCAGTTCGCCGACGGCCAGCACGGTGGGGGCGTGCTGGTCGAGGACGCCATCAACGAGGTGCTCTGGAACAGCCCGCCCATCGCCAACTACGCCGCGCACTACCCGACCCGCGACGTGGAGGTCTCCGGGAGCAGGCTGCCGGCCGGGTCGCCGGTGCTCATCAGCTTCGCGGCGGCCAACGCCGACCCGACCCTGTCGGCCAGCCGGCAGACCTTCAGCAAGCGGGCCCACCTCGCGTGGGGTGCCGGGCCGCACGCCTGCCCGGCCAAGGACCCCGCGCTGCTGATCTCCATCCGGGCGATCGAGAAGCTGCTGAACACCCTGCCCGACATCGAGTTGGGCGTTCCGCAGGAGACGCTGACCTGGCGGCCGGGTCCGTTCCACCGCGCGCTCAATGCACTGCCCGCCCGGTTCACCCCGATACGGGCGGACCGGCGTTCCTCCGCGGCCCATCCCGCACAGCAGGCCGCGCAGCCCGACGGGTCCGCTCAGGAGCAGGGCAAGCGCAGGAGGAACGGTTGGTGGAGTGGATTCCTGAACTGGTGGAAGGTGTGAGCTTTGCGACAGCGTAGATGTTCAATCCTCGCATAAACGTTCACGCGGAGGGGTATGCAGCGCTGGCGATTACTGTGTGATCTTCTGGAAAGGGAGTCGCCCGTGGAGCCCGCCCTGGCTACCACCTCCGTCGACCGACGCAGTGTGGTTGCGCTTTTCTCTCGACTGCGTTCGGCACGAGGGCAAGCGAATCCGTTGCCGTTCTACACGCAACTCCGGGCCATGGGAGAAATGGTTCCGGCGCCGTGGGGCGGGCACTTGGCGACCTCGTACCGGCTCTGCCACCAGGTGTTGCGGAGCCGGGACTGGCGCGTCCCGGACAGTGGCTGGCGGGCCGCTCAGGTCGATGCGGCACGGTGGCACGCGCCCGCTTCGCGGCAGATGGGTGCCACGATGCCGATGCTCAACCCGCCGCATCACACGCGGATGCGGCGGCCGTTGGGAAATGTCTTCGACCGCACCTCGCTGCAGCACATGCAGAAGTCGGTCGGAAAGAACGCGGACCGGCTGCTCGACAATTTCTTCGAGGAACTCCGCGGCGGTACCGCCGATTTCTGCGCGATGGTCGGCGACGAACTGCCGATTATCACCGTCGGTGAATGGCTGGGGCTGCCTTCCGCGGATTTCCCGCTGCTCCGTACGCTCACGCACGACCAGGTGCACACTCAGGAACTCTTTCCCTCGCCCAGTCAGCTCGCCATTTCCGATGCGGCCACCCGGAGTTTGCGTGAGTACTTCACCGGTCTGATACGAGAACGCCGAAAATCCGCGGGAGACGATCCGGTGTCGTCCTGGATCCGGATGTGGGACGAGTTCGAGGCCGACCAGGACGCCGCCGACGAGGTCGTCTACGCCCTGGCGCTCTTCATGGTCCTGGCGGCGCTGGAGACCACCTCGCACCTGCTGACGAGCCTGGCGTGGCTCCTCCTGGAGCACCCCCGGCAGCTGGACTGGTTGCGCGTCAACCCCGAGCACATACCGGGTGCGATCGACGAGACGCTGCGCTACGACGCCCCGATCCACATGATCAGCCGGATCGCCCCGGAGGACACCGAGCTCGCCGGAGTGCCCGTCCGCAGGGGCGAGATGGTGCAACTCATGGTGGGAGCCGCACACCACGACCCGGAGCAGTACGCCGCTCCCGAGGTCTTCGACATCCGGCGCAAGGCGCCGCACCTGAGCTTCGGCGGTGGCATCCACTACTGCCTCGGCAACGCGCTGGCCCGTATGGAGGCCGACTGCGTCCTCTCTTCGCTGCTGCGGCGCCTGCCCGGCCAGGGGCTGCGGGTCGCCGGCACCCCCACCTGGGCGCCGCGGGTGGCCTTCCGCCGACTGATGGAACTCCCGGTCGTCCGTGCCTGATCGAGGGCATCCCCCGCAGGCAGTGTGGCTCAACGAACAAGGAACAACCATGATGCACGACTTCAAGACCCTCCTCGTGACGCACGAGGGACCCGTGCTCCGGGTCAGACTCAACAGCCCCGAGACCGGCAACGCCGTCTCCGGGCTGATCCTCGACGAACTCCTCACCGTGCTCGGCGCGTTGGACGACGAGACCGACATACGGGTGCTGATCCTCTCCGGTGAGGGCGACGACTTCTGTCTGGGCGGCGACCGCAGCGAGTTCCCGGAACTGCTCGCGGAGGACAGCGGCGGTCTGGCGCTGCGCGCGCTCGGCAACAAGGCCCGCCGGGTGTGCGACGCGCTGGCGACCACCGACGTGGTGACCATCGCCCGCCTCCACGGCGGAGTGGTCGGAGCCGGCGTGGGCCTGGCGATCTTCTGCGACCTGCGGGCGGGCGCCGACACCTGCCGCTTCCGACTGCCGGAACTCGGCCTCGGAGTACCGCCGGCCTGGGGCGGCATCATGCCGCGGCTGCTGAACGAGGTGGGCGCCGCCAGGGTCCGCGAACTGATCCTCACCGCGAGCAACTTCGACGCCGCGACCGCCCGGGAACTCTCCATCCTGCACACCGTCGTCCCCGAGGACGAGCTGGACGCGGCCGTCGCCCGCTGGACCAGGCCGCTGGTCCGCCGGTCGCCCTCGGCGCTGCGCACCGCCAAGGTCATGATGAACGCCTACGGGAACGCCCACCGCCTCGCGGACGCCACGCTCTTCGACGCGGAGCTGCTCTCCTCCGCGCTGAGCCTCGGCCAGCAGGCCCGGCAGGGCTGAACCCCGCCCGAAACGGGGAGGTGGACCCGTCGGTGCGGCCCTGACCAGGCCGCACCTCGGACATCCGGGCCCGTCAGGCCGTCGACTTCCCGGCATCGGCATCGGCATCGGCACCGTCCGCGGCGACCGGGACCGCCGCGCGGTGGCGGGCGGCCAGCTCCAGGTACATCGCGGCGTTCAGCTTGATGGACTCCCGCTCCTCCGCGGTCAGTTCGCGCTTGACCTTGGCCGGCACGCCGGCTACCAGCGAGCCCGGCGGCACCCGCATCCCTTGCGGGACCAGCGCCTGGGCCGCGATCAGCGAACCCGCGCCGATGTGCGCCCCGTTCAGCACCGTGGCGCCCATGCCCACCAGCACGTCGTCCTCGACGGTGCAGCCGTGCAGCACGGCGTTGTGGCCGACCGAGACCCGCTCGCCGACCGTCACCGGGAAGCCCGGGTCCACGTGCACCGTGCAGTTGTCCTGGATGTTGCTGTCGGCGCCCAGGACGATGGGGCCGCAGTCGGCGCGCAGCACCGCGTGGTACCAGACGCCGGCGCCAGCGGCCAGGGTGACGTCGCCGACGACGACGGACGTGGGCGCGGTGTACGCCCCGGGGTCGATGCTCGGCGCCTCGCCGCCCACTGCCGCGATCACTGCCCGTTCTGCCATCTGCGCATCTCCTCGCCGGTTGAGTGCCGCGCCACCAGCACCGTAGACGAACCGGCCGCCGGGTGGACGGGGCGGCGACGGGTGGGGTGAAGATCACAGCCCGGCGCGCGGTCGGTGGCCGGGCGCGCTGAGTACGGTGTGCGGGTGCCGATAAACCAGAACGTGTTCTCGTCCCTGACGGCCTGGCGGCGCCGGGCGGTGTCCCGTGCCGTTCACCGCGGGGCGCGTTGGGTGCGGGAGACCGGGGCCGTCACGGCCGAGCGCCCCGGCCCGTACCGCTTCCGCCGGATCGGCACCGGCACCCGGCTGGCGTTCCCGCAGGGCACGATCTTCGGCGACCCGTGGATCGAGCTCGGCGCGTACTGCATCGTCGGCCAGGACGTCACGCTCACCGCGGGCATGATGCCCGATCTGGATCTGGGCGCGGACCCGATCCTGACGTTGGGCAACGGCGTGGTGTTGGGCCGCGGCAGCCATGTGATCGCGGACGTCCGGTTGACCATCGGCGACGACTGCTTCTTCGGCCCCGGCGTCTACGTCACCACCACCAACCACAGTTACGACGACCCCGAGACGCCGGTCGGCAAGCAGTGGCCGCGCAGCGAGCCGGTCGCCATCGGGCCGGGCGGCTGGATCGGCACCGGCGCGGTCATTCTCCCCGGGGCGCGGCTGGGGCGGAACGTGGTGGTCGCGGCCGGGTCGGTGGTCCGGGGCGAGGTCCCCGACCACGCGGTGGTGGCCGGGGCGCCCGCCAGGATCGTCCGCCGCTGGGAGCCGGGCGCGGGCTGGCAGCCGCCGCTGCGGACGCCGGCGCCGGTGCCGATCCCAGAGGGCGTCACACCGGAGCAACTCGTGGCGCTGGGGGAGTGGGAGAAGGCGGAGAGCCAGGGCCTGTCGTCACATCTCCGCCTGCCGTAGATCGCCTGGCGTCTGCCTCTCGTGGCGTCTTGTGGGGTCTTGCGGGGGGGGGCTCGTGGGGTTGATGTCCGTGCGGTTGTCCGGGTGTTCTTCGTCAGCCGTGGGTCGCCAGCAGGACCGAGCCGACCAGGGCGAGGGAGGCCCCGGCGGTCTGGACGGCGCGCATCCGTTCCTTGAGGACGCCGAGGGCGGCCAGGGTGGTGACGACCGGGTACAAGGAGGCCAGTACCGCCGCCATGGTGACCGGGCCGTGCTGGGCGGCTATGGCGTAGGTGCCGTTGGCGGCGACGTCGGCGATGCCGATGAAGGCGAGGGCGGGGAGCGCCCCGCGCAGGGCGGGCAGTCCGCCCTCGGGCAGTGCCGGGACGCCGCGCCGGACCGCGGCGAACAGGGCCGCGCCGCCGACCGCCACATTGCACACCCGCTGGACGAACAGGGCGAGGAAGAGCCCGGTCACGGTCGTGGACGCCTCGGCGATCAGTGCCATCACCGCGCCGAAGCCGAGCGCGGAGAACAGGGTGAGCGCGATCGTCCGTCGGGCCACGGACGTGCCGCCGAGTCGGGGCCCGCCGGCCAGCAGGACGCCGATCACCGCGACGACGATGCCCGCGGCCTGGAGGAGTCCCGGCCGTTCGCCCGCGACGATGCCGACGCCGAGCGGGACCAGGACGGTGCCGACCGAGCCGAGCGGGGAGACCACGCCCATCGGGCCGAGGGCGAGTGCGCGGTAGAAGCAGAGCATCGCGGCCGGGCCGACGACGCCGGCCCCGACGGCGAACCACAGTTGCGGACCGGCCTCCCGCCAGCCGCCGGTGGCCAGCACGATGCCGCCCAGCACCAGGGCGGCCAGCGTCTGCGAGACCACCACGACGGTCAGGGCGGGCAGGCGCCGGGTGAGCAATCCGCCGCCGAAGTCGGCGAGCCCCCAGAGGAAGCAGGTGGCCAGGGCGAAGGCCGCGGTCATGGAGAAACCTCGCAGTACAGTGAACCGGACGCTGAAGTACACCACACCGTAGTGCAATAAATTGAACCGCGGTAGCGAATATATTGACCTGCCGCCCCGACCACCGACTTGGACGGACCGTGACGGACCTCGACCAGCTCACGCAGGCGCTCGCCCGCAACCTCAAACGCTGGCGCACCGAGCGCGGCTACACCCTCGATGCGCTGGCGGCCCGCGCCGGAGTCAGCCGCGGCATGATCATCCAGATCGAGCAGGCCCGGACGAACCCGAGCGTGGGCACCACCGTGAAGATCGCCGACGCGCTCGGCGTCAGCATCACCACGCTCCTCGACTACGAACAGGGCCCGCAGGTGCGGATCGTGGCACCGGGTCAGGCGGTCCGGATGTGGTCCACGGAAGCCGGCAGCTACACCTCGCTCCTCGTGGGCGGCGAGGCACCCGGCCCGTTCGAGATGTGGGACTGGCGGCTGATGCCGGGCGACGAGAGCGCCTCCGACCCGCATCCGCCGGGCACCGTCGAGCTGTTGCACGTCCGGTCCGGCACCCTCACCCTGATCGTCGACGGCGCGACGCACGAGGTGCCCGCCGGGGCCTCGGCGACCTTCGAGGCCAAGGTCCCGCACGGTTACCGCAACGACGGCACGGAGCCGGTGGAGATGACCATGTCGGTGATCATCCAGGCGGCCCGCTGACGCCGCCCGGCCCGCTCGGGCGGTGGCGTCCGGCCGGGCGGCGCCGGCCGTTCAGCCCGTCACGGTGCCCGGCCTCCGGCGCAGGTCCAGGGAGAGCGGCGTGGCGTGCTCGGCGAAGCCCAGGCCGCGGTAGAGCGGAGCGGCGGCGTCCGTGGCGTGCAGATCGACCCGGCCGATGTCGTGCCGCGCGAACCACGCCAGCAGCGCCTCGGTCGTCGCCCGGGCGTAGCCCCGGCCCCGATACCGCGGATCCGTGCAGACGTTGAAGACGAAGCCGACCCGGCCCGTCGGATTGGCCGGGGACGGCAGCCGCTCGTCGATCCGGCCGAGCGCGCACGCCGCGAGATGCGGCGCGGCCGCCCCGGACCCGGCGGGCTCCCCGTCCAGCACGAAACCGATCAGCCGGGCCTGTGGGTCGACCAGCTGCCGGCGGGCCACGGCCTCCGCGTCCCGCTCCCAACTGCCGGGCTCGTCACGGCCGTTCATGGCCAGATACATCAGCCGACGCAGCCGGACCAGCTCGGCGGCGTCCTCCGGACGGGCGGCACGTGGCGTGATCATGTCGACATGCTAGGGCGTGTCCGATGGGGCAGGGCCGGCCACCCCGGGCTCAGCCCAAACGAGGTATCTCGATCGCCGGGCAGCGGTTCATCACCATGGCGAGGCCGGCGCCGCGGGTGCGGTGGGCGGCGTCGTCGTCGATGACGCCGAGCTGGAACCAGACGGCCTGGGCACCGACGGCGACGGCCTCGTCGGCGACGGCACCGGCGAGTTCGCTGCGCACGAAGACGTCCACCACGTCGATCGTGAAGGGGACGGCCTCCAGGGACGGGTACCCCACCTCCCCGTGCACGGTCTCGGCCTTGGGGTGCACCGGCACGATCCGCTTGCCGTAGCGCTGGAGGGTCTCGGCGACGCCGTAGGCGGCGCGCTGCTGGTTGGCGGACAGCCCCACCACCGCCCAGGTGTCGCCGAGCTCGGTGAGGATCCTGCGGATGGTCGCCTGGTCGGCGTGCATGGGCGTCTCCTGTCGTCCCTGGTCCCGGTCCGTCACAACGGGCGGCGGGCTCCGAACATTCCGGACGCGCCGCGATGCGTTCGGCCGGCGGACAGCGAGACGCCCCGCCCGAAGGGGAAGACGGGCGGGGCGGGTTCAGGGGGCGGGTCAGCCGGTGCCGCGGGCCAGGCCGGCGCCGACGACGTTGCCGGTCGTCGCGGAGCGGGCCGGCTTGCCGATCGCCCGGCCGCCGGTCACCGGCTCGGGTGCGCCGGCGCCGGTGCCCGGCCGCAGCGCGGTGGCGGGGGCGACCTCCCGGGTGTGCCGCCCGGCCTCGGCGCCGCCCGCGGCGGCCAGCGCCGCACGCAACTGGTCGGGCTCCACGACCATGCTCACCGGGCCGGACGGGTTGACGTAGAGGGTGTGGCCGGGCGGCAGTTGCTCGACGAGTTCGGCCGCCGGCCGCCGGTCGTAGCACAGCCGGCCGGCCGATTCCAGGTGCGCGACGGAGGTGTAGACGGGGACGACCGGGGCGCCCTCGGGGGACGCCGCGGCCAGGGGCGCGCCGGTCGCGGTGACCAGGAAGGAGAGCTCCGCCCGCGCCAGCTCCTCGTAGACCGCCTGCTCCGGGCCGTATCCGGTGGCGGACAGCTGCACCGCGCGGTCCACGGCGTCGGTGGGGTCCGCCCAGTCCAGCATCTGCGGCGACGGGCGGTACTCCGGGTTGTCCCGCCACTCCTCGATCTCGCCGTCCGGGCCGGACCGCCACTGCCCGACCACCGCCCACAGCGGTGGTGCGTCCTCACCGGACCAGGTCAGGTCCACCATGGCCAGCCAGTGGTCCGGTGCCTGGCGGGCCGCCTCGACGACCTCCGGGGGCGGCACCGGCATTTCCTCGCCGGTCACCGGAGCGCCGGCCGTCATCGCCGCCTGTGTGCTGTCGTCCATGAAGCCCTCCGCCGAGCCGCCGTTCCGTTCCCGCCGGGCCCCGTGGCTCCGTGAGGCGCCGGGTCCCGCTTGGGTCACAGTGCCCATGGGCGCGGCGGACGTCTCCCCGACGCACCGTGCGGACGGCCCGGATACGCCGCCCGGCGGTGCGCACTGCGCCCGTACGGCGGACACCGCAGCGCGGCGCGGGGCGCGGGGTGGCGGGACCGCCCCGTCCGGCGGCGGTGGAGAAGGTTCTAGGCTGGTCGGATGCAGGAGCAGTACCGGACGCTGGCCCGTGAGGGTGTCCACGAGATCGAGATCAACAAGTCCCGCTTCCTCTGTGCGCTCGCGCCGGTGGCGACGGAGGAGGAGGCCCAGGACTTCATCGCGCGCATCCGCAAGGAGCACCCGACCGCCCGGCACCACTGCTTCGCGTACGTCCTGGGGGCCGACGGCGGAGTGCAGAAGGCCAGTGACGACGGCGAACCAGGCGGTACGGCCGGGGTGCCGATGCTGCAGATGCTGGTGCGGCGGGAGATGCGCTATGTGGTCGCGGTGGTCACGCGGTACTTCGGCGGCATCAAACTGGGGGCGGGCGGTCTGATCCGCGCCTACGGGGGCGTGGTCGGCGAGGCGCTGGACGCGCTGGGCACGGTCACCCGGCAGCGGTTCCGACTGGTGACGGTCACCGTGGACCACCAGCGCGCGGGCCGACTGGAGAACGACCTGCGCACCACGGGGCGGGCGGTGCGCGAGGTGACCTACGGGGCCGAGGTCCACATCGAGGTGGGGCTCCCGGAGGCGGACCTGGGGGGCTTCCGGGCCTGGCTGGCGGACACCACGGCCGGTACGGCCCGGTTGGAGCTCGGCGGGGAGGCGTACGGGGAGGTGTAGGCGGCGGGTCGGCCGTCCGGTGGCAGACGCCGGGGTGCGACGGGTTCGGTCCGGACCGGTGCGTGGTGGTGGCCGGCGTGTCAGCCTGGGGTCCCGCGGAACGGGCCGCGGCCGGCGGGTGCGCCGGCGGGGGAAGGGGCTTGAGGCATGCCGGACCTGCTGGGGGAGAGGGCGGGTTTCGTCCGCCGGATCGGGTTGTTGCAGGCCATCGCGATCAACATGAGCCAGATGTGCGGCATCGGGCCGTTCGTGACCATTCCGTTGATGGTGACGGCGTTCGGCGGGCCGCAGGCGGTGATCGGGTTCGTGGCGGGTGCGGTGTTGGCGCTCGCCGATGGGCTGGTGTGGGCGGAGTTGGGGGCGTCGCTGCCGGGGGCGGGCGGCAGTTACGTGTATCTGCGGCAGGCGTTCCAGTACCGGACCGGGAAGTTGATGCCGTTTCTGTTCGTGTGGACGGCGATGCTGTTCATCCCGCTCGGGATGTCCACCGGCGTGATCGGTTTCGTGCAGTACCTGGGCTATCTGTGGCCGGGGATGAGCCAGGCGCAGGGGGACGTGGTCGGACTGGTCGTCACGGTCGGCATCGTGGTGCTGCTCTGGCGCCGGGTGGAGCGCATCGCCCGGCTCACCGTCGTGCTGTGGACGGTGATGATCGCCGCTGTCGGCCTGGTCGTCCTCGCGGCGTTCACCCACTTCAGCCTGGAGCGGGCCTTCACCTACCCGGCGCACGCGGTGGAACTGACGGCCAGTCACTTCTGGGTCGGGTTCGCCGGCGGACTCACCATCGGCATCTACGACTACCTCGGCTACAACACCACCGCCTACATGGGCGCCGAGATCAAGCGGCCGGGCCGCACCCTGCCGCGGGCCATCCTCTTCTCCATCCTCGGCATCATGGCGATCTACCTGCTGCTCCAGATCGGCACCCTCGGTGTCGTCGACTGGCGCGAGATGCTCGACCCGCACAGCACCGCCGGCTCCTCGGTCGCCTCCGCCGTCCTGGAACGCGCCTGGGGCCGGACCGCCGCCGAAGCCGTCACCGTGCTCATCCTCGTCACCGCTGTCACCTCCGTCATGACCGGGCTGCTGGGCGGCTCCCGGGTCCCCTACGACGCCGCCCGGGACCGGGTGTTCTTCCGCCCGTACGGCACGCTGCACCCCCGCCACCGCTTCCCCGTCCTGGGGCTGCTGACCATGGGCGGCATCATGGCGGCGGGCTTCCTCCTGGGCCGGCACACCGACCTGACGACCGTCATCCAGCTGCTCACCACGGTGATGGTGCTGGTGCAGTCGCTGGCCCAGATCGCGGCGGTCACCGTGCTGCGGCGCCGGCAGCCGGCGCTGCGCCGCCCCTACCGGATGTGGCTCTACCCGCTGCCGAGCCTGATCGCGTTGGTCGGCTGGCTGGTGATCTACGGCTACGCGGACCGCAACGCCCCCGGCCGGCACCCCGTCGAATGGTCGCTGGCCTGGGTCGCGGCGGGGCTGGTGGCGTTCCTGGGCTGGGCCCGCCACGAGCGGGAGTGGCCGTTCGGGCCGAAGCGGATCAGCGAGGAGTATCTGCGCCGGGCGGATCCGGCCGCGGCGGCGGCCGGGGCGGGAACTCCGCTGCCCCAGCCCGATTGACGCCACCGTCGAGCCGCGGTGGTCGACGGTCGGGTCAGTCGTCGGGGAGGTCGATGCGGCGGGTCGTTCCCGGGGCGACGGTGAACGGTCGGCCGCGCAGCCGGACCCGGACCGCGGCGTGCGCGGACTCCGGCACGGTGATCCGCACCCGATCGGTGCGGATCCGCAGGTCGATGTCCCGATGGCGGCGGTAGCGGATCCGCACGCCGAACTTGGAGAGCTGGGGGAGTGGCGCCGGATCCAGCCACAGGGCGCGCTCCCGGGTCTCCAGGCCGGTCATCCCGCGCTGCACGAAATCGAGGGTGCCGGCCATCGCGCCCAGGTGGATGCCCTCCGCGGTGGTGCCGCCCTGGACGTCCGCGATGTCGCCGGTGAGCGCCTCCGCGCAGTACGTCCAGGCGTCGTCCCGGCGCACCCGCGCCAGCACCCAGGCGTGGACCACGGCACTCAGCGTCGAGCCGTGGCAGGTGCGGTGCAGATAGTGGTCGACGGTCGCCCGCCAGACATCGTCGTCGAGGAGGTAGCCCAACTGGCCGAGCATGCCGGCCAGTTCGGAGGGCGAGAAGAGATAGCCCAGCATCAGCACGTCGGCCTGTTTGGACGCCTGGTAGCGGTTGACGGTGTCGCCCTCCGCCTCCAGGATCCGGTCCAGCCGCCGGATGTCGCCGTAGCGGGCGCGGTAGCCCGCCCAGTCGAGCTCGGCCAGCTGCCCGTAGCCCGCGAACTGGCTGATCACGCCCCGGTGGAACGGCACGTACAGCCGGTGTGCGAGGTCGTCCCAGTGCTGCCGCTCGTCGTGGGACAGCGCCAGCCGCTCGAACAGCGGCCGCCGGCGTCCCTCCGGCAGCGTCCGGCACAGGTCCAGCGCCCGGGTCAGCACCCAGGCCGCGGTGACGTTGGTGTAGGCGTTGTCGTCCAGGCCCGGCCGGTCGGCTTCCGGATAGCCGTCGTGGTACTCGTCCGGGCCGACCACCCCGCGGATGCGGTAGCGCTCCAGCGCCGGGTCCCAGTCCGCGCTCGCCGCCCAGAAGCGGGCGACCTCCAGCAGCATCTCCGCGCCCTTGGTGTGCAGGAACGCGGTGTCGCCGCTGGCCTGCCAGTACTGCCACACGTTGTAGGCGATCGCCGAGCCGACATGGTGCTGGAGGTGCGAATGGTCCGGCAGCCAGCGGCCCGAGCGCGGATTGAGGTGCAGCCGCTGGGTCTCCTCGCGGCCGTCGCTGCCGCTCTGCCACGGGTACATCGCGCCCGCCCGACCCGCCTCGCGCGCCGCCCGGCGGGCCGCCGGCAGCCGCCGGTGCCGGTAGTCCAGCAGTGCCCGGGACACCTCCGGGAAGTGCAGGTTCAAGAACGGCAGCACGAACAGTTCGTCCCAGAAGACGTGCCCCCGGTACGCCTCGCCGTGCAGGCCGCGCGCCGGCACCCCGACGTCGAGTCGCGCGGTGTGCGGGGAGAGGGTCTGCAGCACGTGGAAGACGTGCAGCCGCAGGATCCGGCCGGCCTCGCCCGGGACGTCCACCCGCACCTGCCGCCACAGGTGCTGCCAGGCGCGGTGGTGCGAGGCCAGCAGCCGGGGGACGGCCGGCGCGCGGCGGACCGCCTCCAGGGCGGCCGGGAGAGGCGCCGTGCGGGCCCGGTCCCGGGAGGTGTGCAACGCCACCGTCTTGTCGACGGTCGCCGGGGTACCCGGCCGGACCGGGACGGTGAGCACCCGCCGGGCCGTGCGGGCCGCGAGGGCGGTGCGGGCGGTGCCGCCGCGCGGCGCGGCGCGGATCCGGGCGGCCAGCGCGACGGTGATGCCGGAGGCGACGGTGCGGCAGCGCAGCCAGCACACGCCGTCGTCGGCGGAACCGGTCTCCCAGTCGGTGAGATGGGTGTCGGCCAGCTCGCGGTACCGGGCCACCCCGGTGTTGCGGACGTCGCCGTCCAGCCCCGCCTCGACCTCCACCTCCCCGGCCCAGCCCTCGGCGGTGAACACCGCGCGCTGGACGGCGAGATCGGGCTCGGCCATGTGCACCACACGGCGTTCGGTGACGGTCAGCCGCCGCCCGGCGCCGTCCTCGTAGGACGACCAGCGGGTCAGGGTGCCGCGGCGCAGGTCCAGCGTCCGGCGGTGGCCGGTGAGCTGCGGGTGGTCGGGCGAGAGCCAGGGGCCGGGGCCGGCGGCGTCCGCGGGGCGGATGCGGTAGCGCAGCGGCAGCCAGTCGGGCAGGTTGACCAGGTCCTCGTTCTCCACCCGGCGGCCGGCGACGGTGGACGTCAGCCGGTTGTAGACGCCGGCCGCGTAGGTGCCCGGGTAGTGCGCGGGGCCGCGCGGCGCCTCCGGGGCGGCGCCGCGGGTGGCGAACCGGCCGTTGCCCAGCGTGCACAGCGCCTCCCGCAGCCGCTCCTCCTCGGGGTCGTACCCCTCGTACGTCCAGGTCCAGGCCGGCGCCGTCATGGGGCCGTCCCGGGGGCCAGCAGATCGCCGGGGTCGGTGACCACCACGTCGGCGCCGTGGCGGCGCAGCGCGGCCGCGTGCCCCGGGGTGCCGCTCCGGTCGACGCCCACGACCAGGCCGAATCCGCCGCGCCGGCCGGCCTCGACCCCGGCGGTGGCGTCCTCCACCACGGCCGCCTCCCGGGGCGGGACGGCCAGCCGCCGGGCCGCCTCCGCGAACAGCGCCGGGTCCGGTTTGCCCGGCAGCCCCAGCCGCGCCGCCTCGTTGCCGTCCACCACCGCCCGGAACAGCCCGAGCAGTCCGGCCCGGGTCAGCAGCTCGGTGGCGTGCCGGGACGCGGACACCGCGGCACACGGGATCCCCTCCCCGCGCAGCGCGTGCACCAGCCGCACACTGCCCGGCCACACGGCGGCCCCCCGCTCCCGCAGCAGCGCCCGGAACACCTCGTCCTTACGGGCCGCGACCGCCGCCACGGTGCCGGTGCCCGGCGCGTCACCGGGGGAGCCGGGCGGCAGCGCCAGCCCCCGGGAGGCCAGGAACGCGGCGGCGCCGTCCAGCCTGGACCGGCCGTCCACGTGCCGGAGGTAGTCGTCGACCGGGTCGAACGGCCGCTGCCCGCCCGCGGCCGCCAGACAGGCGTCGAACGCCTCCTGCCAGGCCGCGGCGTGCATCCGGGCGGAGTCGGTGAGCACCCCGTCGGTGTCGAAGACCACGGCCCGCACCGGACGCAGACACGCGGCCAGTGGTGACGCGGCGGACATGACGGGTCCCTTCGGCGTTCCTTCATCGCACTCGCCCCTCCATGGCACCACGGCATCCGGTCCGGGGCCGCTCGGATGCGCCCGCGGGCCCTGGCGTGCCCCCGCTGCCGGGGCACACGATGGAAGTGGGCCACCCGGCGCCCGCCCCGGCACGGCCACGGCCCGAGCGATGGAAGGCGGTGGGGACCATGGAACTCCCCCTGGTCGTAGGCGTCGACGGATCGGACGCCGGGCTGCGCGCCCTGGACTGGGCGGTGGACGAGGCGGCGCTGCACGGACTGCCGCTGCGCCTGGTCTACGCGTCCCGGTGGGAGCGGTACGAGGGTGTGGCGCCGCAGGAGAGCGCCCCCGAGGAGCAGGCGATGGCCGACCGGGTCGTCGCCTCCGCCGCCGACCGCGCCGCCCGCCGCAACCCCGAGGTCGAGGTCACGGTCCAGGTCCTGGCGGACGACGCGGTCACCGCGCTGCTCCGCGAGGCCCCCTATGCCTCCGCGGTGGTCCTCGGCTCCAAGGGGCGCGGGGAGTTCGCCGATCTGCTGCTGGGTTCGGTGAGCCTGTCGGTGGCGGCCCGCGCCGGGAACCCGGTGGTGGTGGTCCGCGGCGACCGCGCCGGCCTGGAGAGCGGCCACGACCGGGTGCTGCTCGGCGTCGGCGACACCGCCAAGGGCTCCCCGGCCGTCCGGTTCGCCTTCCGGGAGGCCGAGGCCCGGGGCTGCGCCCTCGACGCGATCCGCGCCTGGCGCTGCCCCGCCTACGAGACCGCGGACCGCGACCGGCGCGCCGCGGGCCCCGAGCACCACTACGAGCAGCAGGCGTCGGCGCTGGTCGACGCGGCGGTGGCGGAGGAGGTCGAGGCGCACCCGACGGTGCACGTCCGCCGCACCACCGTCGAGGGCCCGGCGCACAAGGTGCTGGTCCGGCGGTCCGCCGCCGCGGACCTGCTGGTGCTGGGGGCCCGCCACCGGCACGGCCACTTCGGATTGCAGCTCGGCCGGGTCGGGCACGCCGCGCTGCACCACTCCGCCTGCCCCGTCGTGGTGGTCCCGCGCGGCTGACGCCCCAGCCCCACCCGCGCGCTCCGGTCGTCAGGCGAAGTGGTCGTACGGCGCCAGCACCGCCCGCTCGATCCGTCGCCGCACATGCCCGGCGAGGGTGGCCAGCGGCGTGGAGGTCGACGGCACGACCGGGACCGGCGACCGGATGGCCCGGGCCGGCGCCGGCAGCTCCGCGAGGTCCGCGGTCAGCCGGGCCCGGGCGTCCGCCAGCGGGGTCCGCGGCGCACAGCGCACCCCGTCGCGCATCAGCGTCTTCAGCAGTGCCACGCTGCCGGCCGGTGCCGGCTCCTCGGCCAGGCCGATCACATCGCGGCAGCCCGGGTGCCGGAAGACCTGTTTCCGGCCCGGCGCGGTGACCTTCTCCGACGACAGCTTCATCACCGGCCGCCCGTCGTAGGCGACGAGCTTGTACGCCGAGTCGAGAGACGGCGCGTCGGCGCTCACCCCGACCCGGGTGCCCACCGCGAACACGTCGATCGGCGCTCCGGCCCGTACCAGGTCGTCCACCGCGAACTCGTCCAGCCCGCCGCTGGCCACGATCCGCACCCCCGGCAGCTCCGCCCGGTCCAGCATCGCCCGGGCCCGGACCGCCAGCGCCCCCAGATCGCCGCTGTCCAGCCGGATCGCCGACCCCTCGGCGCGGCCCAGGGCGTGCAGCACCCGGGCCGCCGCTGCCACCCCGGAGTCGACGTCGTAGGTGTCCACCAGGAACGTCACGGGGCCCGGGTGGGCCCGCGCGAAGGCGGTGAAGGCGGCCTCCTCGTCCTCGAACACCTCGATGTAGGAGTGCGCCATGGTGCCCACCGCCGGCAGGCGTTCGGCGTGCGCCGCCGCCACGTTGCTGGTCCCCGCGAAGCCCGCCATCGCCGCCAGCCGGGCCGTGCGCAGGCCCGCCTCCACCCCGTGCGTCCGCCGCAGCGAGAAGTCCACCACCGGCCGGCCGCGGGCCGCCAGGACGCACCGCGTGCACTTGGCGGCGATGGCGGTCTGGTGGGTGAGCCGGTTCAGGACGAGGGTCTCGACCAGCTGGGCCTGCGGCAGCGGCGCGGTGATCTCCAGCAGCGGCTCACCGGCCAGCACCACCCGGCCCTCCGGCACCGCCCGGACCTCCCCGGCGAACCGCAGGCCCAGCAGCGGCGCCAGGTCCGTGGTGGGCCGGTGCAGCGCCTCGGCGAACACCTCGATGTCGTCCGGCCCGATCCGGAAGCGGGAGAGGTGGTCGAGCACCTCCTCCACCCCCGCGGCGACTAGGAACCCCCGGTCGGCGGGGAGTTCCCGGACGAAGCAGCTGAAGGTGGCCGGCCGGGTCAGGCCCTCGCGCAGATACGACAGGGCCATGGTCACTTCGTACAGGTCGGTCGTGGTCGGACCGACCGTCGTCGCATCCGGCATCACCGGCTCCTTCCCGGGCCGGGCCGCGCCGGCGGACCTGGGGCCGTGCGGCTCGGCTGTCGGCCCGCGGGCGGTCTCAGGCCAGCTCGTCCGCCCAGCCGTAGAGGGTGCGCCGCTCGTGTCCCGGCGGCGCGGCGCCGACGCCCGCCAGGTCGTGGTCGGCCAGCCGGATCAGCTGGCCGGCGAGGTCCTTCATCGCCCGCCCGGCCGCCAACTCGTCCCCGATCACCGGGACATCCGGATCCTCGGGATTGCATCGTGCCCGGCCGTGCCCGGTGAGCGACCGGGTCCCGGTGTCCAGCTCCACCCGCGCCCGCGTCGTCCCGTCCTCCTCCGTGACGATCAGCCGGACCGGCCACTGGGTGCTCTTCGCCATGGCTCACCTCCGCGGTGTCCTGCGGGGCCGCGCCGGACCGCGCCACGGGGCCGCCCGGCGCCCGACGCCCCTGCCACCATTGTTGGGAGAAACCGCCCGGGGCGCCTGTCCGTGCCGGTCGCTCACTCGTGCGGCACGATCGCGACCGGGCAGGGCGCATGGTGCACCGCGGCCTGGACCACGTGGCCGATCCTCGGGGCCGGGAAGCGCAGTTTGTGCCGGCGGCCGACGACCAGCAGCGCGGCGTCCGCGGCGTCCCGCAGCACCGCCCGGGTCGGGCTCTCCACCTCCACCCGGCCGTCCACCGCGACCTCGGGGAACTTCTCCTGCCACGGCCGCAGCGCGGCCAGCAGCTCCTGCCGGGCGTCCGTGGCCGCCTGCTGCGCGGCGACCGGCTCGACCCCGCCGCCCCGGTTGTAGGCGTACGACGGCAGGCGCCGGCCGTGCACCACGCGCAGCGGGACGCCCCGCCGGGCCGCGCTCTCGAACGCGAACGCCAGCAGTGCCTCGCAAGGCTCGTGCAGGCTCAGCCCGGCGGTGACCGGGGCGTCCGGGGCCGGCTCCGAGGCGCCCGGGCGGGCCCGGACCAGCACCGTGGGGGTGCGGGTGTGTGCCACCACCTGGAGGCCGATCTCGCCCATCGTGTATCGGGCCAGCGCGCCCAGGTCCCGCGAGCCCAGGACCAGCAGCGACGACTGGTCGGCCGCCTCCTCCAGGGCGGCCAGCGGGTCCTTGGCCACCAGGGCCTCGTCCACCGGGAGGTCCGGGTGGTGGTCCCGGACGGCGTCCCGGGCGTCCCCGACGATCCGGTGCGGCCAGTAGTTCTGGTCGTCCTCGGGGGCAGTCCCGGGCTCCGGCTCGGGTGCCAGCAGCACCCAGGCGTGCAGCAGCCGCAGCCGGGCCCGCCGCAGCTCCGCCTCGCGCGCCGCCCACAACACGGCGGCCGTCGCCTCGGGGGTCCCGTCGACGCCCACGGTGACCACGTCCTGCATGACCTCACCTCTCTCCGGTCCGCGCACCGCTGACGGGGACAGCGGCGTGCCGCCCTTCCAGTCTCCGTCGGACCGGCGGCCGGCACCGGACGGACGCCCGGGGCCGGGCGTTCCCGAGGGGAGCACACCGCCGGCGCGAGGTCGGCGAGCCAAGCCGATCACGGTCGACGCGGTGGTCGACGCGGCGCTCGACATCGTGGCGCGCGAGGGCTACGAGGCGCTGACCATGCGCCGGGTGGCGGCCGCCCTGGAGACCGGACCGGCGTCGCGGTACGCCCACGTCGTCAACAAGGACGACCTGGACGAGCTGCTCATCGGCCGCCTGTGCGCCGAGATCGACCTGCCCGAGCCGGACCCCGCCGCCTGGCGCGAGCAGATCACCGGCGTCTGTGTCCGGATGCGCGACCAGCACCTGCGCTACCCCGGCATCTCCCGGGCCGCGCTGGCCGCCGCCCCCACCAACGAGGACACGCCGCGCCTCGCCGAGGGCATGCTCGCCATCCTGCTCGCCGGAGGCGTCGCCCCGCAGGCCGCCGCGTGTCGGCGCCCTGGCGCTCTACGTCAACGCCTACACCCTTGAGTTCTCCCTGCGTGGCCGCTCCGGCGGCGAGTGGGGCGTCGGTCGGGACGAACTGCTGAGCCGGTTCTCCAACCTGCCCGACGCCTTCCCGCAGACCAAGCGCCATGCCGCCGAACTCACCGCCGGGACCGACCACGAACGCTTCGACTTCACCGTCGAGTTGGTGCTCGGCGGTCTCGCGCGCCGCTGAGGCCGGTCCGCGCGAGCGCGCCGGGGTCGGGGAAGTCCTCGCTCCGGTAGGGGAGTTCGGGACGGCGGGCGGGGTGGGGCCCGGGGCGCCGCCGTCGTTGGGTATGCGCCGGGTGCGTCCCGTCGGCGTGGGGCGGGGTCGGGGAAAGTGGCGGGGAGTCGGTGCGACGGGTCTCTTGGAAACCCGGGTGCAATGTGAAATATTACTGACGTGCCCATGAGGAACTCTTCGGATCTCATCGTCATCGGTGCGGGCGTGGTCGGAGCGGCCTGTGCCTACTACGCGGCCCGGCACGACCTGCGCGTCACCGTCCTCGACCGCGGCCCGGTCGCCGGCGGGACCACCGGCGCGGGCGAGGGCAACCTGCTGGTCTCCGACAAGGAGCCCGGCCCCGAACTCCAACTCGCCCTGCTTTCCCTCCGGTTGTGGCGCGAGCTGGCCGGGGAACTGCCCGCCCGGATCGAGTACGAGGCCAAGGGCGGACTCGTCGTCGCCCACGACGCGCAGGGCAGCGCCGCGCTGCGGGACTTCGCCGCCCGGCAGGCGGCGGCCGGCGTCGTGGCCGAGGACGTGCCGGGCGAGCGGCTCCGCGACCTGGAACCGCACCTCGCCCCCGGCCTCGCCGGCGGCGTCCACTACCCTCAGGACGCCCAGGTGCAGCCAGCCCTGGCCGCCGCCCACCTGCTGCGCGCCGCCGGCGACCGGGTGCGGCTGCGACTCGGCGAGGAGGTCACCGGGATCCTCACCGGCGCGCACGGCCGGGTGCGCGGGGTGCGGACGCGCGCCGGCGATCTGCTCGCGCCCCATGTCGTGAACGCCGCCGGGACCTGGGGCGGCGCACTGGCCCGGCTCGCCGGCGTCGCGCTGCCGGTCCGCCCCCGGCGCGGCTTCGTGCTGGTCACCGAGCCGCTCCCGCGCGTGGTGCGGCGCAAGGTGTACGCCGCCGACTACGTCGCCGACGTCGCCAGCGACGCGGCCGCCCTGCAGACCTCCGCGGTCGTCGAGGGCACCCCGGCCGGGCCCGTCCTGATCGGCGCGAGCCGCGAGCGGGTCGGCTTCGACCGCACCCTGTCGGTGACGGCGCTGCACCGCCTCGCCGCCCAGGCGGTACGGCTCTTCCCGGTCCTCGCGACCGTGCGGGCGCTGCGGACCTACGTCGGCTTCCGCCCCTATCTGCCCGACCACCTGCCCGCCATCGGACCCGACCCGCGCCGGCCGGGGCTGCTGCACGCCTGCGGCCACGAGGGGGCCGGCATCGGCCTCGCCCCGGCGACCGGCCGGATCGTCGCGGCCATCCTGACGGGCGATCAATCACCGCTCGACATCACGCCGTTCCGGCCGGAGCGGTTCGACGGGGGAGTAGAGAGATGACCGCCCCTCCGCCCCGTGGCCCGTCCGGCCCCACCGGCACCGCCCCGGCCTCCCGTGCAAGGAGTCGCATCTTGGCGCACGACCGCAACCCGGCCCGGCTCGTCGGCGCGGCGCCCGGCCCCGCGTTCGAGATCACCTTCGACGGGCGCCCGGTCCCCGCGCTCCCCGGCCAGTCCCTCGCCGCCGCGCTGTGGGCCGCGGGCATCCTCGCCTGGCGCACCACCCGCGTCGGCGGCCGGCCGCGCGGCGCGTTCTGCGGCATCGGGCACTGCTTCGACTGCCTTGCCACCGTCAACGGGACGGCCAACCGCCGGGCCTGTCTGGTCCCGGCACGCCCCGGTGACACCGTCACCACCCAGGAGGGGAACGGCCATGGCGAACTCGCCGTCTGAGGAGCCGGAGTACGACCTCGCGGTGATCGGGGCCGGCCCGGCGGGCGTGGCCGGAGCCGTCACCGCGGCCGAACTCGGCCTGGCCGTCGCCCTGTTGGACGCCGCGGAACGGCCCGGCGGGCAGTTCTACCGGCACCCGCACCCGGCCCTCGGCGCCGCCCGCCCCCAGGCCCTGCACCACGACTGGGGCACCTTCGTCGACCTGCGCCGCCGGCTGGCCGCCAGCGGACTGCGGCACCTCGCCGGACACCACGTCTGGACGGTCGTCCCCGCGGGCCCGGAGGGCCCCTGGGGCGTGCACGCCGTCACCGGGGCGGACGGCGGCGGGCCCCTGGTCCGGATCCGGGCCCGGGCGGTGCTGCTCGCCACCGGCGCGTACGAGCGGCAACTCCCCTTCCCCGGCTGGGCGTTGCCCGGGGTGGTGGGCGCCGGGGGAGCGCAGGCGATGCTGAAGTCCGGCCTGGTGCTGCCCGGGAACGGGACCTGCTCCGTCGGCGTGAGGTCGCGGGCCGGAGCAAGGGTGGTGGTGGCGGGCAGCGGCCCGCTGCTGCTGGCCGTCGCCACCACCCTCGCCGCGGCGGGGGCCCGTGTCCCGGCGGTGGTCGAGGCGTCCGACTACCTCGGCTACGCCCGCCGACCCGGCGCCCTCGCCGCCCAGCCGGGCAAGCTGGCGGAGGCGGCGGCGCACCGCGCGGCGCTGTGGCGGCACGGGGTGCGGCTGCGCACCCGCAGCGCGGTGACCGAGGTCCACGGCGCCGACCGGGTGGCGGCCGTCACCGTCTCCCGGCTCGATCGCGACTGGCGGCCCGTACGGGGGTCCGGCCGCCGGATCGCCTGCGACGCCCTGGCGGTCGGGCACGGCCTGGTGCCCCAGCTCGACCTCGCCCTCGCCCTGGGCTGCGCCACCCGGCGCACCCCGGACGGGGCGTCGGCCCTCGACCTGGACACGCACCAGCGGACCTCCGTCCCCGGCGTCTGGGCCGCCGGCGAGACGGGCGGCGTCGGCGGCGCGCAACTGGCATGTGTGGAAGGGGAGTTGGCGGGCCTCGCGATCGCCGCTCGGCTGCGCGGACGCCCCGCGCCCACCGCCATCAGGCGCGCCCGGTCGCTGCGCCGCCGCCGCGACCGGATGCGGGCCTTCGCGGACGTGATGGCCCGCACGCACGCCCCCGGCCCCGGCTGGAGCCGGTGGCTCGACGACGCGACGGAGGTCTGCCGGTGCGAGGAGGTGACCGCGGGCCGCGTCCGGGAGGCGGTCGCCGACCACGGCGCCCGGGACGCCCGCACCGTCAAACTCCTCACCCGCGCCGGCATGGGCTGGTGCCAGGGCCGGATGTGCGGCCCGGCCGTCGCCTGCCTGGCCGCGCAGGTGCCGGGGACCGGGCTGCCGCCGTCCCCGGAGCGCCGACCACTGGCCGTACCCGTCCCCCTGGGGGTGCTCGCCGCCCTCGACGAACCGCCCGGCCCGGGCGACGGTACCGGGTGACCGTCACCGCCCGCCGCCCCAGCACCTCTTGACGGCACGTCACCTCTCACAGAATGGGTTCCCGTCATGACCGCCAGCCCCACCGCCGCGGCCTGGAGCGCCGAACGCCCCTGGCGCGGCATCATGGTCGCCACCGCCCTCCCGCTCCGCGCGGACCTCTCCGTCGACTACGACGCCTACGCCGCGCACGTCCGCCGGCTGCTCGACAACGGCTGTGACGGCGTGGTGCCCAACGGCTCGCTCGGCGAGTACCAGACCCTGACCGACGAGGAGCGCGCTCGCGTGGTGCGCACCGCCGTCGCGGCCGCCGGCGACGGCGCGCGCGTGATGCCCGGCGTGGCCGCGTACGGCAGCGCCGCGGCGCGCCGCTGGGCCGAACAGGCCGCCGAGGAGGGCTGCGGCAGCGTCCTGCTGCTGCCGCCCAACGCCTACCGCGCCGACGAGTCCGCCGTGCGGGCCCACTACGCCGAGGTCGCCCGGGCCGGGCTGCCGATCGTGGCCTACAACAACCCCGTCGACACCAAGGTCGACCTGACCCCCGCACTCCTCGCCCGCCTGCACGGCGAGGGCGGTGTGGTGGCGGTCAAGGAGTTCTCCGGCGATGTCCGCCGGGCCTATCAGATCGCCGAACTCGCCCCGGAACTCGACCTGTTGGTCGGCGCCGACGACGTCCTGCTGGAGCTGGCGCTGGCCGGCGCGGTGGGCTGGGTCGCCGGCTACCCCAACGCCTTCCCCGTCGCCTGCGCCGCGCTCTACCGCGCCGCCGCGGCCCGGGACCTGGACACCGCGCTGCCGCTCTACAGGTCCCTGCACCCGCTGCTGCGCTGGGACTCCAGGACCGAGTTCGTCCAGGCCATCAAGGCGTCCATGGACCTCGTCGGCGGCCACGGAGGACCCACCCGACCGCCCCGGCTGCCGCTGCCCGACCCGGCCGCGGCCGAGGTGCGGGCCGCCACCGAGAAGGCCGTCGCCGCCGGCCACCGCTGACCGAGGAGGGCCGTCATGCGCACCCGCCACGTCTTCCACGCCGTCGACTCGCACACCGAGGGCATGCCCACCCGCGTGATCACCGGCGGCGTCGGCGTGCTCCCCGGCGCCACCATGGCCGAACGCCGGCTGCACTTCATCGAGCACCTGGACCACCTGCGCACCCTGCTGATGTACGAACCGCGCGGCCACGCCTCGATGAGCGGCGCCGTCCTCCAGCCCCCGACCCGCCCCGACGCCGACTACGGCGTGCTCTTCATCGAGGTCTCCGGCCTGTTGCCGATGTGCGGACACGGCACGATCGGGGTGGCCACCGTCCTGGTGGAGACCGGCATGGTGCCGGTGGCCGAACCCGTCACCACCGTCCGCCTGGACACCCCCGCCGGCCTGATCAGCGTCGACGTACGGGTCGAGGACGGTCGGGCCGCGGCGGTCACGCTCACCAACGTGCCCGCCTTCTGCGTCGGCCTGGACCGCGAGGCGACCGTCCCCGGCCACGGCACCGTGACCTACGACCTCGCCTACGGCGGGAACTTCTACGCCCTCGTGCAACTCGACGCGCTGGGGCTGCCGTTCGACCGCGCCCGCAAGGACGACCTGCTCGCCGCCGGCCTCGCCCTCATGGACGCGATCAACGCCTCGCCCGACCGGCCCGTCCACCCCGCCCAGCCGGAGATCGGCGGCGTCAAACACGTCTACCTCGCCGCCCCCGGTTCCGATGCGCACCGCTCCCGGCACGCGATGGCCATCCACCCGGGCTGGTTCGACCGCTCCCCGTGCGGCACCGGCACCTCCGCCCGGATGGCACAGCTGCACGCGCGGGGCGAACTCCCCCTGCACCGCGACTTCGTCAACGAGTCCTTCATCGGCACCCGCTTCACCGGGCGGCTCGTCGAGGAGACCGAGGTCGGCGGGGTGCCCGCCGTCGTCCCCCGCATCACCGGGCGTGCCTGGATCACCGGCACCACCCAGTACTTCCTCGACCCCGACGATCCCTTCCCCGCGGGCTTCCTGCTGTGACCGCCGCCGAGGATGCCGAACGCGCCCGCGCCGCACGGGACTTCACCGCCCCGGGCCGCATCCGCGCGCCCGCGCCCGTCCGTCCGCGACCGCCGGTGAGAACAACGTGACATTGTACGCTGGCGATCCGCTCGGCCACGAGGGACAGGGCACGAAGGGAACACCACGCCATGGGCCACCTCAAGCAGCGCAACCTCAACACGACCAGGGAGCGCCTGCGCGACCAAGTGGCCCACGCCCTGCGCGCCGCCCTGATCTCCGGCGAACTCCGGCCCGGTGAGGTGTACTCGGCGCCCGTCCTCGCCGAGGACTTCGGCATCTCCGCGACCCCGGTGCGCGAGGCGATGCTCGACCTGACCCGCGAGGGGCTGGTCGAGCCGGTCCGCAACAAGGGCTTCCGGGTCACCGAGGTCAACGAGCGCGACCTCGACCAGTACTCCGAGATCCGCACCCTCATCGAGGTCCCCATGGTCGGCCGCATCACGCGCGACGCCGCCCGCGCGGACCTGGAGGCGCTGCGCGCGGTGGCCGAGGAGATCGTGCGCGCCGCCCGCGAACACGACCTCATCGGCTATCTGGAGGCCGACCGCCGGTTCCACCTCTCCCTCCTCGCCCTGGCCGGGAACGACCGGCTGGTGGAGACCGTCGGCGACCTGCGCAAGCGCTCCCGCCTCTACGGCCTGACCGCCCTCGACGAGCGCGACCAACTGCTCCCGTCCGCCGAGGAACACCTCGAACTCCTCGACCTGATGGTCGCCGGGGACGCCGTGGCGGCCGAGGCGTGCATGGCCCGCCACCTCGGCCACGTCCGCTCGCTCTGGGCGGAGAGCACCCGGGACGCCACCCCCGCCCGGCACACCCCCGCCGCCCCGCTACCGACCCCCTAGTCACCCGGGAAGCCCACCATGAACCCTGCCTACGCCACCGTCGACCACGTCTTCACGGTCCCGCTGGACCACGCCGCCCCCGACGGCCCCACCCTCCAGGTCTTCGCCCGTGAGGTCGCCGACCCGTCCCGCGCCCATGAGGACCTGCCGTGGCTGCTCTTCCTCCAGGGCGGACCCGGCGGCAAGTCCCCCCGCCCGTCCGGCACTTCGCCCGGCTGGCTGGCGCACGCCGTCAAGACGCACCGCGTGCTCCTCCTCGACCAGCGCGGCACCGGCCGCTCCACCCCGCTCACCGCCCGGGCCGCCGCCCGCTTCCCGGACCCCGCCCGACTCGCCGCCCACCTCGCGCACTTCCGGGCCGACGCCATCGTCGCGGACGCCGAACTGATCCGCCGGGCACTCTGCGGCGACCGGCCCTGGGAGACCCTCGGCCAGAGCTACGGCGGCTTCCTCACCCTCACCTACCTCTCCCGGGCCCCCGAAGGGCTCGCGGCGTGCCACGTCGCCGGCGGCCTGCCGGGCCTGACCGCCACCGCCGACGAGGTCTACGCCCGGACCTTCCCGCGGGTCCGCGACCGGGTCCGCGAGTTCTACGCCCGCTACCCGGACGACGCCGGCCGGCTGCGCCGGGTCGCCGACCTCCTCGCGGCCCAGGACGTCCGACTGCCCGACGGGGACCGACTCACTGTCCGCCGTCTCCGCACCCTCGGCCTCGTCCTCGGCATGGGCGACGGCTTCGAGCGCCTGCACGCGCTCCTGGACGAGGCGATGGACGGCGACGCCGCACTCACCGACACCTTCCTCTACCAGGTCATGGCCCTGACCGGCTTCATCGACAACCCGCTCTACGCGGTCCTCCAGGAGACTCTCTACGGACAGGGCGCCGGGCCCACCGGCTGGGCCGCCGCCCGCACCCACTCCGCCCTCCCCGAGTTCGCCGAGGACGCCGACCCGCTGCTGCTCACCGGCGAGATGATCTACCCCTGGATGTTCGAGGAGATCCGCGGCCTGCGGCCCTTCGAGGAGGCCGCCGCCCGGCTCGCCGAGCGCACCGACTGGCCGCCGCTGTACGACCCGGCCCGCCTCGCCGCCAACACCGTCCCGCTCGCCGCGGTCGTCTACCACGACGACATGTACGTCGACGCCGGCCTGTCCCTGGACACCGCCCGGACCATCGGCGCCGCCCGGGTCTGGGTCACCAACGAATGGGAGCACGACGGGCTCGCCGCCTCCGGCGACCGGGTCCTGGCCCGTCTGATGGACCTGGCGACCGGCCGTGCCTGACCCCACCGGCCGCGGCACCCCCGGGGTCGAGGCCGGTGACGGTGGTGGGGCGCGAAGAGGCTAGGGTCTGTCCGATGGGCGAGGTCCCGGTACCGACCCGTCGGACGGGCCCCGGGCCGGCCGCGGACGGCGCACAAGGAGCGGAGAACATGCAGGTCGGAGCGGCGCCGCGGTGAGATTTCTGCATACCTCCGACTGGCACCTGGGCCGGTCCTTCCACCGTGTGAACCTGCTCGCCGCCCAGCGCGCGTTCCTCGACCACCTCGTCGAGACCGTGCGCGCCCGCGACGTCCAGGCGGTGCTGGTCGCCGGCGACGTCTACGACCGTGCGGTGCCCCCACTGGCCGCCGTCGAGCTCTTCGACGACGCCCTGCACCGGCTGGCCGGGCTCGGCGTGCCGACCGTCATGATCTCCGGGAACCACGACTCGGCCCGCCGGCTCGGCGTCGGCTCCGGACTGCTCCGCCAGGCCGGCATCCACCTGCACACCGACCCCGCCGACTGCGCCACCCCCGTCCTCCTGGAGGACGCGCACGGCCCGGTCGCCTGCTACGGGCTGCCGTACCTCGAACCGGCCATGGTGCGCGACACCCTCGGCGCCCCGCGCGCCGACCACGCCGCGGTGCTCGGCGCGGCCATGGACCGGGTCCGCGCCGACCTCGCCACCCGGCCCGCCGGCACCCGCTCGGTGGTGCTCGCGCACGCCTTCGTCACCGGCGGCGCCGCCAGCGACAGCGAGCGGGACATCACCGTCGGCGGGGTCGCCTCCGTCCCCGCCGCGGTCTTCGACGGCGTGCACTACGCGGCGCTCGGCCACCTGCACGGCAGCCAGACCCTCACCGAGCGGATCCGCTACTCCGGCTCGCCGCTCGCCTACTCCTTCTCCGAGGCCGACCACCGCAAGTCGTCCTGGCTGATCGACCTCGATGCGGACGGCGCCGTGCGGGCCGAGCGGGTGGACTGCCCGGTGCCGCGCCCACTGGCCCGCATCCGGGGCCCGCTGGAGCAGCTGCTCGACGACCCCGGGCTGGCCCGGCACGAGGACTCCTGGGTCGAGGCCACGCTCACCGACAACTCCCGCCCGGCCGAGCCGATGGCCCGACTCTGCAAGCGCTTCCCGCACACCCTCAGCCTGGTCTTCGACCCCGACGAGGCCCCGGCCCGCCCCTCGGCCTCCTACGCCCAGCGGCTGCGCGGCCGCAGCGACCAGGAGATCGCCGAGGACTTCGTCGCCCACGTCCGCGCCGGCCGCGGCGCCGACGACGCCGAACGGGCCGAACTGCGCTCGGCCATCGACGACGTACGGGCCGCCGACGCGGCCGCGGAGGTGGCGCGATGAGGCTGCACCGGCTGACCGTGACCGCCTTCGGCCCGTTCGCCGGCACCCACACCGTCGACTTCGACCGGCTCGCGCGGGACGGCCTCTTCCTCCTGCACGGCCCGACCGGCGCGGGCAAGACCTCCGTCCTGGACGCGGTCTGCTTCGCGCTCTACGGAACGGTGCCCGGCACCCGGCAGAGCGGCCAGGCGCTCCGCAGCGACCTGGCGGACCCCGCCACGCCCACCGAGGTCGTCCTCGAACTGACCGTCGCCGGGCGGCGGTTGGAGCTCACCCGGCTGCCCGAACAGCCCCGCCCCAAGAAGCGCGGCACCGGGACGACCAAGGAGAAGGCGCAAAGTCGCCTGCGGGAGTTCGCCCCCGCCCCGGACGGCGACCCGGCCGCCGGCGAGTGGCGCGCGCTCAGCCGCTCCCACCAGGAGATCGGCGAGGAGGTCGGGCAGCTGCTCGGCATGAGCAAGGAGCAGTTCTGCCAGGTGGCGCTGCTGCCCCAGGGCGACTTCGCGCGCTTCCTGCGGGCGGACGCGGAAGCCCGCGCGCGGCTGCTCGGCCGGCTCTTCGACACCGGGCGGTTCGCCGCGCTGGAGGACCGGCTCACCACCCGCCGCAAGGCCGCCGCCGACCGGGTCGCGGCCGGCGACGAACGGCTGCTCGCCCTCGCCCACCGGATCGCCCAGGCGGCCGGCGACATCCCGGACCTGGCCGACCCCGCCGTCCCGGCACCGTTCCCCCAGCTCTCGACTCCGCGCGAGCAGGGGAGGCCCCACTCCCGGGTCGCCGTGCCCGCCCAGACCGGGCCCGCCGGGCGCGGCGGCCGGGCCACCCGCGGCACCGCACCGGCCCGCCCGGCCGACGCGGACGGCGCCGTCGCGCCGGGCCCCGGCGACCCCGGCTTCGCCGACGCGGTACTGGCCCGCGCCGCCGTCGCCCGGGTCGGCGCCCGCGAGCGCCTGGAGAACGCGCGGGCCGCGGTGGCCGCCGCCGAGGCCGCCGAGGACGCCGCGGCGGGGCGGCTGGAGCAGGCCCGTGAGCGGGACCGGCTCCAGCGGCGGTACGCCGACGCCCGGCAGCGCGCCGACCGGCTCGCCGCCCGCGGCGACGAACACGACCGGATCCGCGGGCAGTTGGAGCGGGCCGGGGCCGCCGCCGAGGTGGCCCCCGCCCTCGCCCTCCGGGACGCCGCCTGGCGGGAGCTGACCGCCGCCCAGGACGCCGAACGGCGCCACCGCGCCCCGCTGCCGCCCGTCCTCGTGGGCGCCGGTGGCGACCAACTCGCCGCGGAGGAGCGGGAGTTGCGATCCACCCTCGGCTCCCTCGGAGCCGCCCGCCGGGCCGAGCGCCGCGCCGCCGACCTCGTCCGGGAGCGCGCCGACCTCGACCGCGAGGCCCGCGCCGACGAGCAGACGCTGCTGGACGCCGCCGAATGGCTCGCGGACTGGGACACCGCCCGCGCGGCCCACCAGCGCCGCATCGACGACGCCCAGGCGGCCGCCCAGCGCGCCGAACAACTCGCCGGACAGCTCGACCCGGCCACCGAGCGCCTCGCCGCGGCCCGCCGCCGCGACCGGCTGGCCGCCGAACTCGTCGAGGCCGAGCAGCGGGTGCTGGCCGCCCGGGAGCGCGCCGCGACCGCCCACGAGCACTGGTTGGACCTCAAGGACCGGCGGCTGCGCGGCATCGCCGCCGAACTCGCTGCGAACCTGACGGATGGTCGGGCGTGTGCGGTGTGCGGGTCCACCGCCCACCCGGACCCGGCGCGGGCCGGCGCCGGCCACGTCGACCGGGCGACCGAGGAGGCCGCGCAGGCCGACCACCGCCGCGCCGAGGACGCCCGCCGACAGACGGAGGACCGCCGCCAGTCCGTCAAGGAGGCACTGGCCGCCGCCACCGCGGCGGCCGGCGACACCCCGACCGCCGAACTCGCCGACCAGGTCGAGCGGTTGACGCAGGAGGCGGCCGGCGCCCACACCGCCGGCGCCCAACTGCACGCCGCCCGCGAGGCGTTGGCCCGCGCCGAGCGGGAGTACGAGCGCCGCCGCGACGACCGGCAGCGGGCCGAGCGCCGGGCCGCCGCCCGCACCTCGCACCGCGAGGCCCTGGACCGCGAGCGGGCCGCACTGGAGGCCGAGCTGGCCGAGGCCCGCGGCGACTGCGCCAGCGTCGCCGACCGGGCCGCCCGGCTGGAGCGGCAGGCCACCCTGCTCGCCGCCGCGGCCGAGGCGTCCCGCACCGCCGCGGCCTGCGCCGAGCACCTCAAGGAGGCCGACGCCCGGCTCTCCGACACCGCCTACCGCGCCGGCTTCGCCACCCCCCAGGACGCCGCCGACGCGCTGCTCCCGGACGCCGTACGCCGAGCGCTCCAGCAGCGCCACGACGACGCGCGGGCCGAGGCCGCGGCCGTCGCCGCCGAACTGGACCGCCCCGAACTCCGCGCCGCCGCGGCGCTGCCCCCCGCCGACCCGGAGGCGGCCCGCACCGCCCACCAGGCCGCCGCCACCCGGCTGCGCACCGCCACCACCGCCCTCGCCGCCGCCCGGGAACGCTGCGCCGCCCTCGACCGGCTCTCCGCCGACGCCGCGACCGACGCCCGGGAACTGGCCCCGCTGCGCGCCGCCTACGACCGGATCGCCCGCCTCGCCACGCTCGCCGCGGGCACCTCCGCCGAGAACGAGCGCCGGATGCGGCTGGAGTCCTACGTCCTGGCCGCCCGCCTCGAACAGGTCGCGGCCGCCGCCACCGCCCGTCTGCACCGGATGTCCGGCGGCCGCTACACCCTGGTGCACTCCGACGAGCGCGCCGGCGGCGCCCGGCGCTCCGGCCTCGGCCTGCACGTCATCGACGCCTGGACGGGCCAGGAGCGGGACACCGCCAGCCTCTCCGGCGGTGAGACCTTCTTCGCCTCGCTCGCGCTGGCGCTCGGCCTCGCCGACGTCGTCACCGACGAGGCGGGCGGCACCCGCCTGGACACCCTCTTCATCGACGAGGGCTTCGGCAGCCTCGACGAGCAGACCCTCGACGAGGTCCTCGACGTCCTCGACGGCCTGCGCGAACGCGACCGCAGCGTCGGCATCGTCAGCCACGTCGCCGACCTCAGGACCCGCATCCCGGCCCAACTGGAGGTCGTCAAGAACCGCGCGGGATCCAGCGTCCGACACCGGGTACCGACGGGCCCCTGACAGCCCGGACCGGCCGCTGGTCGGGCGTGCCCCGTGAGGTCAGGCGCTCACCGGCCGTGGGGGCAGGGGGGAGGAGTAGACCACGCTGGTGGCCACCTCGCCGAGTGTGCCGATGCGGCCCGACACCTCCTCCAGGTGCTTCATCGACCGCGCCGCGACCTTGATGAACAGGCAGTTCTCGCCCGTGACGTGGTGCGCCTCCAGGATCTCCGGCAGGTCCGCCGCCAGGTCCCGGAACGACTGTCCGGTCTTGCCGGAGTGCCGCAGCCGGACGAACGCCAGCACCGGCAGCCCGATCCGCTCCGGATCGATCACCGCCGCGTACCCGGAGATCACCCCGGCCTCCTCCAGGCGCCGCACCCGTGCCGAGACCGCGCGCGGTGACATGTTCACCGCCCGCGCCAGCTCGGCGTGGCCCGCGCGCCCGTCGTGCTGGAGGACGTCGAGGATGCGCCGGTCGGCGGCATCAGGGGAGTATCCGGTCATCCCCGCTGTCTAGCAGGGCGGCCGCCGGCAGAGCAAGGGTTTCCCGGGTACCGATCGGGAGGGCCCGCGGCCGGTCAGGGGTGCCGGTGCGGGTCCGGCGGGGCCGGGCGACGAACCGGCCGGCGACCGCCGCCAGCCGTGCCGGGTCGGCGGCGTCCGGGACGTAGGCGGCCTCCGCCCACTCGTGCTTGCGGGACGTGACCCAGTCCTTGACCGCGACCGGGCGCGGTCCGCCCGGGCCGCCGAGGGAGGCGGCGAGGCGGGCCGGCGCGGTGGGCTCCGGCGGTCGGCCGGGGGCGCAGGGCAGCCAGGCGCTGGCCGGGGTGAGCGGCTCGAACGTGCCGTACCAGCCGGGGAGTTCGTGGGCGGTGCGGTCGGCGGCGGGGGAGGTCAGCAGGTGGCAGTCGCGGGCGGCCAGCGCCGCGGCCAGCTCGGCGCAGCGGTCGGCGGGCAGCATTCAGCCGCGGTACCAGACCGGGCCGGCCGCCCGCGGGACCCGGGACACCGCCCGCTCCGCGTCCCCGGCGAGCAGCGCCTCGTGGTCCAGCACCGCGGTCGCCGCGCCGGCCGCCCGGGCCGCGGCGGCCTCGGCGGCCTCGGCGGCGAACTGCGGATCCGTCCGGCGGGGACGCAGAGGGTCGCCGGAGAGGAGGACGAGCGGGGGTGCGGGGACGGCGTCGGCGGTCATGACGGCGGAGCCTACGGACCGCCGCGGCCGGCCACAACGGGATTGTGGCCGGCCGCGGGAGCGTGCGTCCCGGTCAGAGCGCCGAGAGCTCGGTCAGCAGGTCGTCCAGGCCGAGCGAGCCCTGGGACAGCGCCGCCATGTGCCACGCCTTCAGGTCGAAGTCCGCGCCGTGCCGGGCCCGGGCGGCCTCCCGTCCCTGGAGCCAGACGCGCTCGCCGAGCTTGTAGCCGATCGCCTGGCCGGCCATGCCCTGGTAGCGGATGATCTCGCTCTCGACGAAGTCGGCCGGGCGGCTGCTGTGCGCGGCCATGAACGCGTGCGCCAGCTGCGGCGTCCAACGCTCGCCGGGGTGGAACGGGGAGTCGGCCGGGATCTCCAGCTCCAGGTGCATCCCGATGTCGATGATGACCCGGATCGCCCGCATCATCTGCGCGTCCAGGTAGCCCAGCCGCCGCTCCGGCGTGGTCAGGAAGCCCAACTCGTCCATCAGGCGCTCGGCGTACAGCGCCCAGCCCTCGGCGTTGGCGCTGACGATGCCGACGGTCGTCTGGTAGCGCGAGAGGTCGTCCGCGACGTGGACCCACTGCGCCAGCTGGAGGTGATGGCCGGGCACGCCCTCGTGGTACCAGGTGGAGACCAGGTCGTACGCGGGGAAGCGGGTCTCGCCCATGGTCGGGAGCCAGGTGCGGCCGGGGCGGGAGAAGTCCAGCGACGGCTGGGTGTAGTACGGGGCGGCGGCGCTGCCCGCCGGGGCGATCCGGGACTCCACCCGGCGGACCCGCTCGGCGAGTTCGAAGTGGGTGCCGTCCAGCGCGTCGATGGCCTCGTCCATCAGCGACTGGAGCCACTGCCGGGTCTCCTCGACGCCCTCGACCGCCTCACCGTGCTCGTCGCACCAGGCCAGTGCCTCCCACGGGGTCTTGGCGCCGGGCAGCACCTTCTCGGCCTCGGTCTCCATCTCGGCCAGCAGCCGGTGGAACTCGGACCAGCCGTACGCGTACGCCTCTTCCGGGTCGGTGTCGGCGCCGTTGTAGTAGCGGGCGAGCCGGGCGTACCGCTCGCGGCCCACCACGTCCGACGCGCCCTCGATCGCCGGGGCGTAGACGTCCCGGAACCAGTCGCGCAGCTCCACCAGGGCGCCGGTGGCCACCTCGGCGGCGGCGTCCAGTTCGGTGCGCAGCGACTCCGGGCCGGGGGCGGTGAAGTCGGCGAACCAGCTGCGGTCGGTGCCGATCCACTCGCCGAGCTGACCGATGACGGTGGTGACCTGGAGCGGCCCGGCGGGGAGGTGCTTGTCCAGGCCGGCCTGGAGGGCGGTGCGGTAGCCGGCCAGCGCGGCGGGCACGGCGCGCAGCCGCCGGGCGATCGCCGCCCAGTCCGACTCGGTGTCGGCGGGCGTGAGGGTGAGGGCCTCCCGCACGTGGTGCAGCGGCGAACTGAGGTTGCTGACCTGGCGCAGCCCCTCGCCGGCGTCGTGGACCGCGAGCTCCGCGGTGAGCCGTTCGCGCAGCAGTCGTGCGCAGACCTTCTCGGCGGCGCTGTCCGCGCCCGGCCGCGCCTCGGCCTCGGCGAGCCTGTCCAGGGTCGTACGGGCGAGTCGGGCCACTGCCTCCTGGCCCTCGGGCGAGAAGTCGGGGAGCTTGCCGGAGCTCTCGGCGACACCGAGGTAGGTGCCGGTGATCGGGTCCAGTTCGACGAGGGCGTCGACATAGGCGTCGGCGACCTGGCGGGGCAGCGGACCGCCCGCGGGGGAAGTGGTGTTGGACATGCGGGCCATCCTCGTACGGATCGGCCCGCCGCGTCACCAACATTCCGGCGGACGTTCCTGTCACGGCCGGTGCCGAGCCCGCCGGGCACCGGCCGTGGCGGGACGGGACGGGGCCGCCGGGGCGTGGACGGACGCCCCGGCGGCCGGTCGGCGGGCGGCGTCGGCGGCTCCGGTGGGCCGTGCCAGCGCCGGGCTCAGCCGTGCCGGGAGCCGTCCCGCAGCCGGAGCTCCGTACGGTCCTCCCGGAGCGCGGGGACGCCCGTCGGGCGCGCCGTGATCACCAGCGTGCCCTCCTCGATCTGGTAGTCGAGCGGCAGCCCCAGGCCGCGCATCGCCGCGACCATGCCGGTGTTGGACGCCTGGGTGATCGCGTAGACGCTCTCGTTGCCGGCCTCGGCCGCCATCGCGACCAGCCGCCGCAGCAGCTCGGCGCCGATGCCGCGCTGCTGCCAGGCGTCCTCGACCAGCAGCGCCACCTCGGTCTCCTCGCCGTCCCACAGCAGGTGGCCCAGGGCCACCAGGCGCCCGGAGGCCGTCTCCACGGCGAGCGTGCGGCCGAACCGCGGGCTGAGCAGGTGGCCCAGATAGCGGTCGGCGTCCCCGACCGGGCCGTGGTAGCGCTGCGCCAGGGTCCGGTCCGAGCAGCGCTCGTGCATGGCCCGGGCGGCGGCCAGATCGCCGGTGTCGGCGCGGCGGACGGTGATCTCGTTGCCCTCGGGCAGGGTGAGCACATCACGCCGCGGCGGCACGCGCTGGCCGAGCCGGGCGTCCAGCTCGACCAGCGCCCGCACCCGGGCGAACTCGGTGGGGGTGAACGGCAACTGCGGCCTTTCGATGGTGAGCGAGCCCCCGGAGAGGTCGCGGAACTTCATGGTGTGCTCCTCCAACACGCCCTCGGCGGGCACCTCTTCGGCCAGCGGCTGGCCGGTCAGCGACCGGGCGGGCACCGAGTGGATGGTGCAGCGGCCCAGCAACTGCCGCAGCGCCAGGGGGAGCTCGGCGGAGTCCAGGGCCGTGCGGGTGGCCAGGCTCAGCATCCGGGTCGGCGCGTCGACCAGGTCGTGCGCGTCGGCCCGCTCCAGCCAGCTGTGCGCGCCGCCGGCGCCGGCGACCGTACGGGTCAGCTGCGCGGGCGCCAGGCCGGCCGGGGCGCGCAGCAGGAACTCGTCGACCGTCCCGTCGGACAGCGGGTGGGTCTGGAGGCTGAGGATGTCCACCCGCAGCGCGGCCAGCGCCGTGGACAGGGCGGCGAGGCTGCCCGGCTCGTCCCGGACGGTGGTCCGCAGCCGCCACAGCACCGTCTCGCGGGCGCCACCCTCGGGGGCCGGCGCGGCGGACCGGACGGCGACGTCGGACGCCGTGGAATCCGGTGGTGATGGGGCGTGTTCATGGCGACGTGCCCACCAGATGTGGAAGCCCGTCGTGGCCAGCAGGGCGACCGCCATGGTGCACAGCAGCACCGGGCCCGACGGGCCGTGGGCGATGGTGTTGGCGACGGCGTCGGCCACCGCCACGGCCGTGAACAGGGCGGCGAGCTCGACGACGTCCCGGCGCCAGTGGTGGCGCCGGGCGGAACGGGAGGAACGGGCGGCGGTCGTCTCAGTCATGCGGACAGCCTCGCCGACGGGTGTTGCCTGGTCGCCAACACTTTGTGTCGCACGGGTAAAAGACGCAATTGGCGCATTGGCCTCTACTGTCCTACCCGTCCCGGTTGCAGCGTTTTGGTGAACAAGACCTCTCCACCCTCCTGACGCAGCCGCACCGTCAGCTCCCCGCTTCCCCCGTCGATATCGACCTCGCCGAAGTACTGCGGACTCTCCGCCGGGGAGACGTTCGCACGGTCCGGTGCCTTGATGAACGGCTGCTCGGGCCCGAAGGTTCCATCGAGTTTCACGGCCGGGAAACCGCCCGCGTGCAGCGGTCCGGACACGAATTCCCAGAACGGCTCGAAGTCCTGGAACGCCGCCCGCTCGGGCGCGTAGTGCTGCGCCGAGGTGTAGTGCACGTCCGCGGTCAGCCACAGGGTGCCGGTGATCCGCTGGTGCTTGATGTGCCGCAGCAACTCGGCGATCTGCAGCTCCCGCCCCAGGGGCGCCCCGGGATCGCCCTGCGCCACCGCCTCGAAGTTCGCCGGGCCGTCCGTGACGACCAGCCCCAGCGGCATGTCCGAGGCGATCACCTTCCACACCGCCCGCGAGCGCGACAGCTCCCGCTTGAGCCAGCGCAACTGCTCGGCGCCCAGGATGCCCTGCGGGTCGTCGGCCTGCCGGTCGGGGGAGTTGGCGTTGCGATAGCGCCGCATGTCCAGCACGAAGACGTCCAGCAGCGGACCGTGCCGCAGCACGCGGTACACCCGGCCTCGGGCGTCCGGCCGCAGCGTCCGGACCGGGAAGTACTCGCTGAACGCGCGCAGCGCCCGCGCGGACAGCACGTCGACGTCCTTGACGCGGTACCGGTCGTCCTCCAGCAGCTGGCCCGGGTACCAGTTGTTGTGCACCTCGTGGTCGTCCCACTGGGTGATCGTGGGCACCTGGGCGTTGAACCGGCGCAGGTTCTCGTCCAGCAGGTTGTAGCGGAACGCGCCCCGGAACTCCGCCAGCGTCTCGGCGACCTTGGACTTCTCCTCCGTCGTGACGTTCCGCCAGATCCGCCCGTCCGGCAGCGTCACCCGCTCCTGGATCGGGTTGTCGGCGTAGATGTTGTCGCCGCTGCACAGGAAGAAGTCCGGGTTGCGGCGCCGCATGTCCTCGTAGATCCGGTAGCCGCCGAGCTCGGGGTTGATGCCCCAGCCCTGCCCGGCCAGATCGCCCGACCACAGGAACCGCACGCCCTCCTGCCGCCCGCCACGGCCCCGGCTCTCGGGCGCCGTGCGGAACGTGCCGGCCACCGGCTCCCCGGCGCGCTCCGGGTGGTCCGGATCGGCCAGCAGCACCCGGTAGTGGATCTGTTCACCGGCCGGCAGCCCGTGCAGCGCGGTCACCCCGGTGAAGTCCGTACCGGGCCCCAGCAGCGGCCCGTGCCACGTACGGGCGCCCCGGAACGACTCGGTGGCCGCGGTCTGCACCACCATCCGGGCCGGCCGGTCGGACCGCACCCACACCAGGCCCGACGACGCGGTCACGTCGCCGGCCTGCACCCCCCAGGAGGCGCGCGGACGCCCGCCGTGCACCAGTGCCGGGGCGGCCGCCGCCGACGCGGCCCCGGCCACCGCGGGCAGCGCCAGTGCCGCGGACCCCGCCGCCGCGCCCTGAAGGAGCGACCGCCGCCCGAAGCCGCCGCCGGAACCCTGCGCCATCTCGCACCTCCGTGATGCGTCCGATCTCGTCACGCCCTGTTCGTATCGCCGCCCGATGCCGGAGGGGCGAACTCCCGGTGAACACCGGTCCTCAGGAGTGTGGACCGGGACCAGCGTCGCAGGACCAATGACCGATCGCCAGGAACCGGCCCGGACCCCTACGGTCCGATGACACGCCGCCGCACGGCGGCCCCATGGAAGGCGACACCCATGCCGGCCCTCGGCTCCGCACCCCTCCGTCTCGCCCGCCCGTCCCACGACCTGGCCGCCGCCGGCCACTTCTGGCGCGACGGGCTGGGCCTGCACGAGCTCTACCGCCACACCTCTCAGGAGGGCGAGCACTCCCTGTTGATGCTGGGGTGGCCGGACGCCACCTGGCACCTCGAACTGACCCTGGACCCCACGGGAGCGCCGCGCCCGACACCCACACCGGACGACCTCCTCGTCCTCTATCTGGGCGGGCCGGTCCCCGACGACCTCGTAGCCCGCCTGGAGCGCTGCGGCGGCACCCGCGTCCCCGCCCACAACCCCTACTGGGACGAGTGGGGTGTCACCATCGAGGACCCCGACGGATACCGGCTGGTCCTGTCCACCCGCGACTGGAGCAACGCACCAGCCCGCCCCGCGTCCTGAAGACCCCTCTCCGGGCGGTGTGTTGACGGACAGCAGGACCGCCCCGGACGCGCCGCCGCAACGGCACCGGCCCCACAGCACCCACCCGAGGGCGACCCCACCGGCGTCTCGCGCGCCGCGCCCGGCACCGGGTGAGACGAAGCCAACACCCGCAAAGCGCCCGTCGGATGGCGTTCGCGCTGGACAACCCACCGCCCGCCCGCTGGGATGGAACGGTGCCGACCGATCCCGCCACCGACGCCACCGCGGTCTTCGAAGCCCACCGCCCGCTCCTCCAGGGCGTGGCCTACCGCATGCTCGGAAGGGTGGCCGACGCCGAGGACGTCGTCCAGGACGCCTGGCTGCGCTGGTCGGACGCCGACCGGACCGAGGTGCGCGAACCGCGCGCCTACCTCGTCCGGATCACCACCCGGCTGGCCGTCGACCGGCTCCGTCAGGTCCAGTCGCGCCGCGAGTCCTACGTGGGGCCCTGGCTGCCCGAACCGCTCCCCACCGACTTCCTGGCACCCGGTCGGCCCGCCCCGGACACCGCGGAGCGGGCGGTGTTCGCCGAGACCGTCACCCTCGCCGTCCTGGTCGTCATGGAGGCGCTCTCCCCGCTGGAGCGCGCGGTGTTCGTCCTGCGCGAGGCGTTCGGCTATCCGCACGCGGAGATCGCCGCCGTCCTGGAGCGCAGCGAGGCGGCGGTGCGTCAACTGGCCGGCCGGGCCCGGCGCCACGTGGAGGAGCGCCGACCGCGCTTCGACGTCGACCCGGACCGGCAGCGCGAGTTGACCGAGCGGTTCCTGTCCGCCGCGGCCGGTGGCGACCTCGACGGGCTGCTGAGCCTCCTCGCGGCGGACGCCAGGCTGGTCGGGGACAGCGGCGGCAAGGTCAAGGCCCCGCTGCGGATCATCGAGGCCCCCGACAAGATCGCCCGGTTCTTCATCGGCATCGTCCGGACCTCCCCGGCGGGACTGGAGCTCCGCTTCCTCGAACTCAACGGCGGCATCGCGCTGCTGACGCACTTCGACGGAACCCCGGACTCGGTCTTCCAGCTCGACATCCGGGACGGCCGGATCCAGACGCTCTACGTCGTGCGCAACCCCGACAAGCTGGCGTCACTGGCCCACTAGGACCCGCCCGGCGGATCAGGGTCGGACAGGCCCCCCGGGGGGCGCATCGGACACCCCTTGCCCTGTAGTTGAGGTGACGTGCCGGTCGGATTCCGGTCCGGACAGGGTGGTGTCGTGTCGCCAGGTGGGGGGCTCAGGCGCGTGGCGGGACGCCGGCGAGCTCTCTCCTGGCACGGCGGCGGACACCGATCGGCAGCTGTGGGGCCGACTGCTCGATCTGTTCCCACTCGGACGACGTGACGTCGACGTCCGCGTCGGTCATCTGGTCCCGGTTCGCCAACCGCAGTTCCACCTGTCGACGGAGGGTCGCGTAGCGCACGGCGGCGGCTCGGTGGCGCGAGGCGAGTTCGGGGTAGTTCCAGACCAGTTGCCCGGCACTGAGCGCGGCCGCCAGCAGGCTGGCGGCGCCGGCTACCACGCGAACACCGGTGAGGCCGGAGGTCGAGAGTGAGGCGAAGAGCGTTGTGCCGACGACGGCGGACAGCATGGCCGTGGTGATGCCGCTGACGCGGTTCCAGTGATCGAACCGCTCCGAGGCGATGTTGTGAGCCACATGGACCATCTGTAGGCCCCGGCTCCAACGCTCCAGTATCTCGACGCGGTCCGGAGCACCGCCATCCGCCACCATGTGCACCCCCGCCCCGACAACCACGCCCCCTGCGCATTCACTATCTCGCCCGACTGCGAAGTCACTGTCAAGGGCACACCGTGAGTCGCTCGCCGAGGTCGTCCGGCCGTCCCCTCCAACTCCCACCCCGGGGCGAGGAGTTCCCTCCATACCGGATGCTGCATCGGATGCCGTGCCGGATGCCGTGCCGGCAACCCAGGGCACGCGCGTCGCTCGGTGCGTCCGGCGCCGGGACATGGACGGCCGGTGGCCGGCGGCGCCGCCGTGCGCGGGCGGAATCGGATATCGGATGGTGGATTGGTCTTGACCAAGGGTGGGGGCGGTCATATCGTCGGGATACTGCAACAACCTTTAATAAAGAAGCGCTCAATATTCGGCCCCGTGCGTGTCGAGAAGTCCTGGTCCGCCCGCGGACCGGGCGATACCGGCCCGGGCGCGGGCCGCACAACTTCGGGGGCCCGCTCGCGGGCCGCACATCACCGGGTCCGGATGCGGGCCCGCGGCCTGGGGGTATGGACCATGAAGCTCGAAACGGCTCCGGAGCCCAAGTACTGGCATCTCAAGACCGTGCTCAGCGACGCGCTGGACACCGAGTTCACGGTCGGCGAGATCCTGCCCAACGAGCGGGACCTGGCGGCGCGGTTCGGCGTCGCCCGGGCCACGCTGCGGCAGGCGCTCGAACAGCTGGAGTTGGAGGGCAGGCTCCAGCGCCGCCGCGGTGTCGGCACGACCGTCGCCCCGCCCCGGGTCGGCGTCGCCGTCGATCCCACCCGGCACACCTGGCCCGGCGCCGCCGGCGACGACTGGCAGGCCGTCGCCGCCAGCGAGACCGACACGGTGCCGGCCGCGGTGGCCCGACTGCTGGAGACCGCCCCCGGCGAGGCGGTCCACGTCGTGCGCCGCAACCGGGTCTCGGCCGGCCAGCCGGTCGCCGCCGAACTGCTCTACGTACGGTCAGACGCGGTCCCCGACTGCGCCGAGGTGGTCGCCGCCGACCCCGCCGCCGGCGCCCGCGCCGTGCTTCGGTCCCTCCAGGCGCTCGATCTGGACGGCCAGGACCGCACCGTCGAACTGGGCTCGGCCCGCGCCGAGGACGCCAAGCAACTGGACCGGCTGCCGGGATCCCCGGTCCTCGTCGTCACCACCCGCTACGTCTCCCAGGGCCGGGCCACCGCCGTCGCGGTCTCCACCTACCGCGCCGACACCTGCCGGCTCACCTTCGGCGAGCGCGAGGCGGAGCCGCTGCTCGCCGGCTGATCGGCGACACCGCCGCGCGGGGCCCGCACCGGGGCGATTCCGGTGCGGGCCCCGCCGTCGTGCGGTCCGGTCCGGGGCGCGTCGTTCACCGCCGCCCCGTCATCGTCCCCTCCACCGCGAAGAGTTCGCCCTCGACGTGGTCCAGGGCCAGCCGCAGCGCGCCGGTGGCGATCGCGGCAGGTCCCAGCTGCGACAGCACGACCTCCGGCGGCCGCAGGCAGTAGCGCGCCAACTCCCGGCGCAGTGGCTCCAACACACCCGCCAGCCCGGATGCCCAGCCGCCGATCACCACCAACTCCGGGTCGAGGGCCAGCACCAGCGCGGCGACGTCGTGCACCAGCCGCCGGATGAAGCGGTCCACCGCCTCCCGCGCCTGCCCGTCCCCGTCCCGGGCCGCCGCGAACACCGCCGCGACCTGCGCCTCGTCCAGCGGATGCAGGGGCTCACCGGTCGTGGACAGCAGGGTCTCCGGCGTGGCCTCCCGGCCCAACAGGTGCAGCGCGCCGATCTCCCCGGCCGCGCCGCCGAACCCCCGGTGCAGCCGCCCGCCGATCAGCGACCCGGCGCCGGGGCTCAGCCCGGCCAGGACGAACACCATGTCGCCGGAGCCGGTCGCCGCGCCCTGCCAGTGCTCGGCCACCGCCGCCGCGTTGGCGTCGTTCTCCACCAGGACCGGGCAGCGGAACGACCGCCGCAGCCGCTCGCCGAGCGGCAGTCCGGTCCAGCCGGGCAGTGCGGTGCCGAGCCGTACGGTGCCGTCCGCCTCCACGATGCCCGGACCGGCCACCCCGACCGCCCGCAGCGAACTGCGCGCCACGCCCGCGCGGCGCAGCAGGTCGGCCACCATGGCCCGCACCCGCTCCAGTCGCTCGTCGGCCGGTGCGTGCTCCGTCACCTCGCGCTGCGCCGAGCCGCGCACCTGCCCGCCGAGGTCGGACAGCAGCGCCGCGACCCGGTGCGGCCCGATCTCGATGCCCAGCAGATGGCCGGCCTCGGCGCGGAAGCGGAATCGGCGGGCGGGGCGTCCCTGGCGGCGGGTCTCGCCCTCCTCGGCGGGCGCCTCGGCCACCAGCCCGGCCTCGATCAGCCCCTCGATCACGCCCTCGACGGTCGGCCGGGACAGACCGGTCACCTGGACGAGATCGGTGAGCGTGGGGGAGTCCGCGGCGCGCAGTGCGTGCAGCACCACCGCGGAGTTGATCCGTCGCAGCAGAGAAGGGTCCCCGCCGGTGAGCCGACCCAACGTCCGTCTCCTCGCCTCGCCTGTCTGGCGGATCGTAGCCGGTCAGCGGGTGTGCGGCGAGCCCCGAGGGGCCGGTGGACGCCGAACGGGGACGGCCCGGCGGCGGCTCCGCGGAGCGCGCGCACGGCCAATTGTCAGACCCCGCAGGTTTACTGACGGTATGACGCCCGAACCGCACCACGGCCCGCGACCGAAGCCGACGCCCCCGCCGCTCCCGACCCTCCCGACCGCTCCGGAGGCAGCGATGCCGCCGCGGGGCCCCGCGCCCCCGGAGCCCGCCGGGCCGCCCGGGCCCGAGCCGCCCGGCGGGCCGCCCACCGCGCTCGCCCGGCTCGATGCCTTATGCGCCCGCCCCTTCCCGGAGCAGAGGGAGCACACCGCGACGGGCACCAGCGGACCGGGCTTCCATGTGGCGCGACTATGGGCGAGCGGCCCGCTGTGGGACGTGGATCCGGCGGATGCCGCGGCGGCCCGCGACCAGTGCGTCGAGGAACTCGCGGCGCTCGTCGTGCTGGTCTCCTCGCGGCGCGGCGGGCCCGTCGTGCACGACCTGGCGGAGGCGCTGGAGCGGAGCGCCATGGGGCTGCCCGTCCCGCCGCCGCTGGAGTCGCTGAGCGCGCTGGTGCCGCGGGTGTACGCCTGGCCGGACGGCGGCCGTTGGATCGCGGTCGGTGCCGGGCGACCGGAGTTCGGGCAGCCGTGCCAGGTGGTGGGCGTCATAGCGAAGGGACCGCTGCCGGGAGGCGGATAGTCATGCGGTCGGGGAACGTCCGCCGGTGCGCTCCGATGCCCGTCCGCCCGTCGGCCGGTCCGTCCGGTCCGTCCGTCGGCCCGCCGTGGTGCGTCGTCCGCCGCCGGTCAGGACTCGGCGAACGCCGCCGCGCGCAGCCGCCCGTACTCCTCCGCCATGGTCGCCGGCGTCCAATGGGCGTTCAGGCCACTGGGGTTGGGCAGCGCCCAGATGCGGGTGGCGCCCAGGGTGCGTTCCTGGGGGCCGATCACGGCGTGCTTGTCGTCGAAGGCGACGCGGTAGGCGGTGACGCCGGCGACCGCGAGCCAGCGCGGTCGGAGCCTGGCCACCTTCTCGGCCAGCAGCCGCCCGCCCTCGCGGTACTCCTGCGCGGTCAGCTCGTCGGCGCGCGCGGTCGGCCGGGCCACGACGTTGGTGATGCCCAGCCCGTGGTCGAGCAGTTCGCCCTGTTCGGCGGGGCGGAGCTGCCGGGGGGTGAAGCCGGCGGCGTGCAGGACGGGCCAGAAGCGGTTGCCGGGGCGGGCGAAGTGGTGCCCGGTGACGGCCGTCATCAGCCCGGGGTTGATTCCACAGAACAGCACCCGCAGGTCGCTCGCGACCACGTCCGGGACGACGCGGTCGCGAGCGGCCTCCAGCTCCTCGGGGGTGAAGCGCACGTCAGCCCCGGGTCAGAGGATCGCGCCGGGGGCGTAGGCGGCGGCCTCGGGGTGCTGCTTGGCGATCTCCTCGATCCGGGCGACGACGGCGGCCACCTGGTCGCCGGCCGCACCGGTGAAGGACAGCTTGTCGGCCATCAGCTCCGCCAGCTGGGCCTTGTCCAGCGGGATCCGGCTGTCGGCGGCCAGCTTGTCCAGCAGTTCGTTGCGCTCCGCGCCCTGCTCGCGCATGGCCAGCGCCGAGGCGACCGCGTTCTCCTTGATCGCCTCGTGCGCCTCCTCGCGGCCCACGCCGGCCCGCACCGCGCCCATCAGGACCTTGGTCGTGGCGAGGAAGGGCAGGTAGCGGTCCAGCTCGCGGGCGACCACGGCGGGGAAGGCGCCGAACTCGTCGAGCACGGTCAGGAACGTCTCCAGCAGGCCGTCCAGCGCGAAGAAGGCGTCCGGCAGCGCGACCCGGCGGACCACCGAGCAGGAGACGTCGCCCTCGTTCCACTGGTCGCCGGCCAGCTCGCCGGCCATGGAGGCGTAGCCGCGCAGGATCACCATGAGGCCGTTGACCCGCTCGCAGGAGCGGGTGTTCATCTTGTGCGGCATCGCCGAGGAGCCGACCTGGCCGGGCTTGAAGCCCTCGGTGACCAGCTCGTGCCCGGCCATCAGCCGGATCGTCTTGGCCAGCGACGACGGCGCGGCGGCCAGCTGCACCAGCGAGGTGACCACCTCGTAGTCGAGCGACCGCGGGTACACCTGGCCGACGGAGGTGAACGCCTGGCCGAAGCCGAGGTGGCCGGCGATCCGCTGCTCCAGCTCGGCGAGCTTGGCGGCGTCCCCGCCGAGCAGGTCGAGCATGTCCTGGGCGGTGCCGACCGGGCCCTTGATGCCGCGCAGCGGGTAGCGGGAGAGCAGTTCCTCCACCCGTGCGAAGGCGACCAGCAGTTCGTCGGCGGCGGTCGCGAAGCGCTTGCCGAGGGTGGTGGCCTGTGCGGCGACGTTGTGCGAGCGACCGGCCATGACCAGCTCGGAGTGCTGGCCGGCCAGCGAGCCCAGGCGGGTCAGTACGGCGACGGCGCGGTCCCGCACCAGTTCCAGCGACAGCCGCACCTGGAGCTGCTCGACGTTCTCGGTCAGATCCCGGGAGGTCATGCCCTTGTGGATCTGCTCGTGCCCGGCCAGGGCGTTGAACTCCTCGATCCGGGCCTTGACGTCGTGCCGGGTGACCTTCTCGCGCTCGGCGATCGAGGCCAGGTCGACGGTCTCCAGCACCCGCTCGTAGTCGGTCAGTGCCTGCTCGGGGACGGCCACCCCCAGGTCCTTCTGGGCGCGCAGCACCGCCAGCCACAGCTTCCGCTCCAGCTTGACCTTGTACTCGGGGGACCACAGCACGGCCAGCTCCGCGGAGGCGTAGCGGCCGGCCAGGACATTGGGGATGCGAGGCTTCGCAGACACAGCAGTCACGTGGGCAGAGTCTACTGGCGATTTGCGCAGGCCAGCGCCCCGGTCCCGGCTGTGCTTTCCTACAGTCCCCGCCCGGTCCTCGTCGTCCGGTGCCCGCTCAGTCCTGGTCGTCCTCCGCCCGGCGCTCGCCCTCCGCCTGGGACGGCTGGGTGCGCATCGTCTCGGGGTGCCGCGGCTCGGCCGGATCCATGTCCTCCTCCAGCCGCTCGCCCTCGGCCTGCGACGGAGTCGTGTACTCGTTGTAGTACTGGCTCATGGCCGCCTCCGCACGATCGGAACGTCTACGGACAAAACGAGCGTAACGCCTGGTTCGGCCGGAGGCTCGGGCTGTTCGCGGGCCGTGGGGGGGTGCTCGTCCTCGTCGTCTTCCTGGGCTTCTTCGGCTACCCGGCCTACCTCGTCGTCAAGAAGGTGCGCACGCGCCTCCGGCAGGGGTCCGCCCCGGTGGGACGTCCGCCGTGGCGGCGGCCCGCCGCGCGCTACCGGGTGGCGGCGCGAGGCAGCTGCGGGATGTCGCGCGGGCCCGCCCCGAAGGCGTCGGCGCACAGCTGGACGAACCACCGCAGCCCCGGGACCACCAGCAGCCAGCCCAGCACAGCCCAGCCCAGGTGCAGATGGTTGAGCATCCGGCCGAGCGCGGCGATGCCCTCGGCCCGGACGGCGCCGTCGTCCGTCTCGTACGTCATCCGACGCAGGCGCCGCGGGTGCCGCTCGGCCGGTACGAGCTCCAGCGCCACCGGCCGTCGGCGGGCGATCCAGCGCCCGAACTGGCTGCACGGGCCGCAGCTTTCCGAGACGTACAGCCGGGCGGGGGCGCTGCCGGGCCAGGGTCGGAGCCTGGGCCGCCAGGCGGGCACCGCGGCCCGGTAGGCGACCCAGGGTGCGCCGTAGCTCTCCCGCATCCGGCCGCCCTCGTGCCAGGCGGCGAGCCCGGCGCCGTAGGCGAAGGCGGCGGCGGCCCCGGCGAGCACCCGTGCGTCGCGCGTCAGCAGCCCGAGCAGGGCGTGGAACAGCACGACCGACAGCTGCATCGGGTTGCGGACGTAGGCGTACGGACCGCTGGTGACCAGCCGGCGCGGCGGGTCGTAGGGCAGCGGGGTGCCGCCGCCGCGCTGGACGAACTCGCGCACCGCGACCACCCCGAGCAGCAGTGGTACCGCGAGCAACTGCCCGGCGATCGCCCAGCCCACCCGGCCGCCGGGCAGCGCGGGCCGGACGAGCCCGAGCGGCAGGGCGAACATCAGCGCGCCGCTGAGCAGCATCTGGGCGCCCGCGCGCAGGGCCAGGCGCCGGTCGCGCACCGTCCAGCGGGCGAGCAGCAGCCCGGGGACGAGCACCAGCGCCACGGCGAGCGCCTCGCCGGCGAGCCAGTGCGGGCCGAGCCGCACGACGGGGGCGGCGAGCGGCATCGCCGCCAGGTCGAACCAGGCCAGCCCCGCGGCGAGCAGCGGCAGCCCGATCCGGTCCGCGCCGGCGACGACCGGGAGTGTGCCCCACAGCAGCGCCCAGCCGAGGAGGAGGTCGAGCGGGAGCCCGGCGGCCGAGCCGCCGTCGACGTGGAAGGTCCACCAGGTGCGCTCGACGGCGAGGAGGTTGACCGCGGGGAGCCAGACCGCGTTCCAGGCGGTCGCCAGGATCGCGGCGGCGATCGTCCGCCGGTCCGGTGGCCGCCGGAGCAGGGCGGCACTGGTGGCGAGGAGCGGGCCGAACAGGCAGGCGGCGCGGATGAGCGCCGGATCGGCGCTGGGGAGGGCGGTCATCGCGCGCTCGTACCGGCCGGCGCGGTGGGGTGGGAGAAGGTGTCGGAGAGGTAGGCCGCCGCCTGCTCCATCCCGTACTGCTGGATCGGGCCGAAGTACCAGCCGGGGTCGAAGGTGCGGCGGTAGTGCAGGGTCCAGGTGACCTCGGTGCGGCCGGCGGCGGTCGGCCGCCAGGTCACCTCGGCCGATCCCAGGTCGAGCCAGCGGGCGAGCGTGGTGTCGTGGGTGACGACGAAGCGGACGTGGCCCGGGGTGTGCGCGGCGACGACCAGGCGCATCGAGCGCGGCGTGGGCTGCGACCCGATGCCCAGGGACCGGTGCGGGTTGAAGGCGATCTCCCGGTGGGCGCCGACTCCCAGGCCCGTTCCCTCGGAGTGCCGCGGCCGGGGGAAGGGGATCTGCAGGAACACCGGCTCGGGCGCCGCGAAGCGGGGCGGCGCGGCGAGGGTCCGCTCGAACTGCGCGGGGCTCGTCGCGACGGTGCGGGTGACGGTGGCGGTCCCGTCCCGGGGGAGTTCGTAGGCGCCGGTGCCCTCCAGTGCCAGGAGCGCGATGAGCGGCACGGTCGCGAAGGCGTGCGTGCGCCCGCCCTGGCCCTTGCGCGCCCTGCGCCGGGCGAGGTCCACGGGCGCGGCGATGATCACGGCCAGCAGGTAGAACAGCGGCGCCGCCATGACCAGGCAGATGATGCCCTCGTCCAGCAGCGGGCCGGCGAGCGCCAGGCCGACGGTCACCGCGGCGAGGGCGGTGCCGGTGACGCTCTTGGGTCGGGCGCCGACGGCCACCGCGAGGGCGATGAACGCGGGCAGGCCCACGTAGAAGAGCGCGGTCTGCTCCAAGTCCCCGGCGTGCAGCACCTTGTAGAGCAGCATCGCCGCGAACAGCACCACCAGCACCCCGACCAGTTGTCGTCGGGCCCGCGTCATGGGCGCGCGCTTCGCTGTCTCGTCCATCGTCCCCACCCCTGCCTTTCCTCCGTCGACTCGTTCATCGACTGATTTAACCACTCGATTAAACCCTATGATGAAGACTCAGTGAGAGGACGGTCGATGACGGTGGACAGCAACGGCGGCGAGGGCACCGCGGGAACGACGGGTGCCGGGGGCGCGAAGCGGGGGAAGGGCGCCAAGGGAGCCGGCGGCGCAGGGGAGACCAAGGACCGGCTGATCGAGGCGGCCACCGCCGTCCTGAAGAGCCAGGGCTACGCGGGTACCAGCGCCCGGACCATCGCCAAGGAGGCCGGCGTCAACTCGGCGCTCGTCTTCTACCACTTCGGCGGCGTCGATCCGCTGCTGCTCGCGGCGCTCGACCGTTCCTCCGCCGAGCGGATGGCCCTGCACCGCGCCACGGTCGCCGACGTGCGCACCCTGGAGGAGCTGGCCGACGCCGCCACCCGCGTCTACCGGGACGACCTCGACGGCGGCCACATCACGCTCTTCTCCGAGCTGGTGGCCGCCGCGGTGGCCAAGCCCGAGCTGCGCGAACCGCTGTCGGAGCGCGCCGAGCCGTGGCTGGCGTTCATCGAGGCGACCCTCGACCGCGTCATCGGCGGCACCCCGCTGGCCCGCCTCACCCCGCCCCGCGACCTGGCCAACGCGGCGATCACCTTCTACCTCGGCGTCAACCTCTTCACGGTCCTGGACGCCGACCGGTCGCGCACCGACTCGGTGTTCGCGATGGCCCGACGCCTCGCCCCGCGCGCCAAGTTGCTCACCCTGCGGATGCCGCGGCGCCGGTCACGGGGCGACGCCTAGTAGGGCCTGTCCGGCGGGTCAGGGTCGGCAAGGCCGCAGCGTCCCACCTGCCGTCCTGGCGCACGAAGCCGCGGCCGGACCCCGGGTGGGATCCGGCCGCGGCCCGGGGCGATGTTCGTGCCGTCGTCGCGGTCAGGCGCCGACGTACGCGGCGAGGTGCTCGCCGGTGACGGTGGACCGGGTGGCGACGAGGGCGGCGGGGGTGCCCTCGAAGACGATGCGTCCGCCGTCGTGTCCCGCGCCCGGGCCGAGGTCGACGATCCAGTCGGCGTGCGCCATGACCGCCTGGTGGTGCTCGACGACGATGACCGACTTGCCGGAGTCCACCAGCCGGTCGAGCAGGCCGAGCAACTGCTCGACATCGGCGAGGTGCAGGCCCGCGGTCGGCTCGTCGAGGACGTAGACACCGCCCTTGTCGGCCATGTGCGTGGCCAGCTTCAGCCGCTGCCGCTCGCCGCCGGACAGCGTGGTGAGCGGCTGGCCCAGGGTGAGGTAGCCCAGCCCGACGTCCGCGAGCCGTTCGAGGATCTTGTGGGCGGCCGGGGTGCGCCCCTCGCCCTCGGCGAAGAACTCCAGGGCCTCGGCCACCGGCATCGCGAGCACCTCGGAGATGTCCCGGCCGCCGAGCCGGTACTCCAGGACCGAGGCGTCGAACCGCTTGCCCTCGCAGTCCTCGCAGGTGCTGGAGACCCCGGCCATCATCGCCAGGTCGGTGTAGATGACGCCGGCGCCGTTGCAGGTGGGGCAGGCGCCCTCGGAGTTGGCGCTGAACAGCGCGGGCTTGACGCCGTTGGCCTTGGCGAACGCCTTGCGGATCGGGTCGAGCAGCCCGGTGTACGTCGCCGGGTTGCTGCGCCGCGAACCGCGGATCGGGCTCTGGTCGACCGAGACGACGCCGAGGTCCGCGGGGATCGACCCGTGGACCAGCGAGCTCTTGCCGGACCCCGCGACGCCGGTGATCACGGTGAGCACGCCGAGCGGGATGTCCACGTCGACGTCCTGGAGGTTGTTGGCGCGGGCGCCGCGGATCTCCAGGGTGCCGGTCGGCTCGCGCACCGCGTCCTTGAGCGCGGAGCGGTCGCCGAGGTGGCGCCCGGTGACGGTGTCGCTGCCGCGCAGCCCGTCGACGGTGCCCTCGAAGCAGACGGTGCCGCCCGCCGTGCCGGCGCCGGGGCCGAGGTCGACGACGTGGTCGGCGATCTCGATGACCTCCGGCTTGTGCTCCACGACGAGCACCGTGTTGCCCTTGTCCCGCAGCCGCAGCAGCAGGCCGTTCATCCGCTGGACGTCGTGCGGGTGCAGGCCCGCGGTCGGCTCGTCGAAGACGTAGGTGACGTCGGTGAGCGAGGAGCCGAGGTGGCGGATCATCTTGACGCGCTGCGCCTCACCGCCGGAGAGCGTGCCCGCGGGCCGGTCCAGCGCGAGATAGCCGAGGCCGATCTCCACGAACGAGTCGAGGGTGTGCTGGAGCGCGGTGAGCAGCGGGGCGACGGACGGTTCCTTGAGACCGCGCACCCAGTCGGCCAGGTCCCGGATCTCCATCCGGCAGGCGTCCGCGAGCGAGATCTTCTTGATCTTCGAGGCGCGGGCGTGCTCGGCGAGCCGGGTGCCGTCGCAGTCCGGACAGGTGGTGAAGGTGACCGTACGGTCCACGAACGCCCGGATGTGCGGCTGCATCGCCTCCTTGTCCTTGGACAGCATCGACTTCTGGACGCGCGGGATCAGCCCCTCGTAGGTCATGTTGATGCCCGCGATCTTCATCCGGGTCGGCTCGCGGTGCAGCAGATCGTGCAGTTCCTTCTTGGTGAACTTGCGGATCGGCTTGTCCGGGTCGAAGAAGCCCGACTCCGCGTACAGCCGGGAGTTCCAGCCGCCGCCGGTGTAGCCGGGGATGGTGAAGGCGCCCTCGTTGATCGACTTGGTGGCGTCGTAGAGCTGGGTCAGGTCGAGGTCGGAGACCGCACCGCGGCCCTCGCAGCGCGGGCACATGCCGCCGACCCTGTTGAAGGTGACCTTCTCCGCCTTCTTCGCGCTCCCCACCTTGATCGCGCCGGCCGCGGAGACCGAGGGCACGTTGAAGGCGAACGCCCCGGGCGGGCCGACGTAGGGCTTGCCGAGCCGGCTGAACAGGATCCGCAGCATCGCGTTGGCGTCGGTGGCGGTGCCGACCGTGGAGCGCGGGTCGGCGCCCATCCGCTGCTGGTCGACGCTGATCGCGGTGGTCAGCCCGTCGAGGACGTCCACCTCCGGCCGGGCCAGCGTCGGCATGAAGCCCTGCACGAACGCGCTGTAGGTCTCGTTGATCAGCCGCTGCGACTCCGCCGCGATCGTGTCGAAGACCAGCGAGCTCTTGCCCGACCCCGAGACACCGGTGAACACCGTCAGCCGACGCTTGGGGAGCTCGATGCTGACGTCCTTGAGGTTGTTCTCGCGCGCGCCGTGCACGCGGATCAGGTCGTGGCTGTCGGCATCGTGCGGCACGGGCGGCTGCGCGGCCTTCCTCGTGACCTTGCTCATCGTGTCTCCATCTGCGAGGCGCAGCAGCCTTCGCGGTATCGCTTCGTAGGTGTTGCGCGGGAAAGGTGTCCCCGGGGCCCGGGGAGCACCGCCGTTGCGGGACCGCGCCGGTGCGGGCCCGACCGTGGTGGGACCGCGCCGGCGGGTCGCGGCGGCGGCCGCCGGACGGCTCAGCGCAGCTCGTTGACCCGGATCAGGTTGCCCGCGGGATCGCGGAAGGCGCAGTCGCGCACCCCGTAGGGCTGCTCGGTCGGCTCCTGGACGACCTCGGCGTCGCCGGACTGCAGCCGCTCGAAGGTGGCGTCGAGGTCCTTGGTGGCCAGGACGATGATGCCGTAGGTGCCCTTGGCCATCATCTCGGTGATGGTGCGGCGCTCCGCGTCGGTGACGCCGGGGTCGGCGGCCGGCGGGTGCAGCACGATGGAGGTGTCGGGCTGGCCGGCGGGGCCGACCGTGATCCAGCGCATCGTGCCGCTGCCGACGTCGTTGCGTACCTCGAAGCCGAGGGTGTCGCGGTAGAAGGCCAGGGAGGCTTCCGGGTCGTCGTGCGGGAGGAAACTGGCGTGAATGGTGATGTCCATGCCCGCCAGGCTAGGTCTGGCCGGTCGGCGGCGCTTCTCGATTCCTGACCGGTCTGGTCACCTGTTTCGCCACGCACGCCGGCATCCCCGCCGTCGCGCGCGCCGCCTCGCGCCGGTAGGTGCTGGGAGGCATGCCGACCAGCTCGGTGAAGCGCGTGCTGAAGGTGCCCAGCGATGCGCAGCCGACCGTGAAGCAGACCTCGGTGACGCTGAGGTCGCCGCGGCGCAGCAGCGCCATCGCGCGCTCGATGCGCCGGGTCATCAGGTAGGAGTACGGCGATTCGCCGTAGGCCAGGCGGAACTGGCGGCTGAGGTGCCCCGCCGACATGTTCACGCCACGTGCGAGCGCCTCGACGTCCAGCGGCTGTGCGTACTCCCGGTCGATCCGGTCCCGGACGCGACGCAGCCGCGCCAGATCGCTGAGCCGCTGGCTCGCGGCGGGTCTGCTGCTCACCGGCGAAATCGTGCCACGTCGGGCCGGGGTTGCCCAGCCGACCGGGAGTCCGCCCGGCGGGGGCCGGGTGCGGGCCGAGGGAGCACCGCGCCGCAGTGGGACATCCGGACATCCGGTTCGCCACGGGTTACCCCGGGACGTCCGGGCGCAGGATGCCGAGCAGAATGTGCGCGGGGCCCGACGATCAACGGGGGCCGCGAGCGGTCGGAGGGGGAGTCGAGGATGACGGATCGGACGGAAGAGGCGCGCCGCCGCTGGCGGGCGCGGCTTCCCGTGGGCATCGGCGTGCTGCTCGTGCTGGTGTCGGCGGGGCTGTTCGCCGTGGTGCCCCTCGCGGAGGCGAGCAACCGGGCGTACGCCGGGGCGTCCGCCTGCCCGGCCGGCACGCGGTCGGACTCCTGCACGACGACGGCGCCGGCGGTCGTCAAGGGCGCGGTGTACGAGCACAGCGGCAAGAGCGTCCGGTACTGGCTGCTGCTCACCGAGCGCGGCACGGGCATCGCGCGGCGGGTGCGGATGCCCCGGCGGTCGCCGGTGTTCGACGCCGTGCACGCGGGGGACACGGTGGCGCTGACGTACTGGCGGGGCGAGGTCCGCACGGTGCGGTTCGGGGCCGCGACCCAGGAGGCGTGGACATCACCGGCCGACGACGGTCGGCTGCCGGCGGCGCTGGGCTTCGTGGCGCTGCCCTTCGGACTGGGCGCGCTGCTGCTGGGCCGGTGGCGCCGGCGCCACCCGTCCACCGCGGCCCATGCCGCTCCGTGGCAGCTCGCCGCGGCGCTGGTGGTGCTCCTCGTGCTGGGTGTGCTCGGCGCCACGGCGAGCTTCCTGGCGGACGCGGTGCGGGACGCGTTCCTGTTCGTGGCGGGCGCCGCGGTACCCGTCGCGCTGCTGGCCGTGCTGTTCGCGCGGTGGATGGCGGGGCGGATGCGCCGCGCCGCGGACACCAGTGACATCGTCCCGGTGCCGCCCACCGGGAGGCGGTGCGTGCGCGCGAGCGTGTACGGGGACGTGCCCTACAGTGTCGCCGGCTTCGACCACCTGGTGGTGGGGGACGGGCGCCCGGCGGCCACCCCGGACCCCGACGGACGCGTCGCCCGCCGGACGCTCCCGGAGACGCTGACCGTGCGGTGCGTCCGCTCGCTCGGCCCCGGCGACCCCGAATTCTGGCCGACCGCCTACAGGTACGACTGCGCCGTCATCGAATGCCGGGACGGCGACCGCACGGTCCTGATCGCCGGTCGGCGGCGCGACGCCGCCCTGATCCTCGGCGCGCTGACCACCGCCGTACCGGGCTGACGAGCGCAGCACTTCTGACGTGACGTCAGGTGCGGTGGGTCACGCCCCGGCCCGGCGCCAGCCCGTCACGGGGCCGGGGTTCGCGTCGTCCGCGGGGCCTATCCAGAAGGCTCGGCCCGACTCGGCGCTGAACTGGGCGCCCGTGCGGCCGTCGCCCGAGGAGCGCCCGGTGAGCCGGCGGCCGATCCACGGCACCAGATGTTCGCGGGCGAACCGCAGGTCGGCGGTGCGCCTGGCGGCCCAGCGCGGCGGCACCGCGGCCGGCAGCGGCGCGTCCCAGTCCGCCTCGGCGGGCAGTCCCAGCGCCTGCCAGACCGCCTCGGCGGCCCGGCGGTGCCCCTCGGCGTTCAGATGCAGCCGGTCCTCGGCCCACAGTCGCGGATCGGCCAGCGCCCGGGACCCGTAGAGATCCACCACCACCGCGTCGTGCCGGCTCGCCAGCTCGTCGATCGTCGCGAAGAGCGCCTCCATCCGCGGACGGAAGCGCTCCAGCACCGGCCCGCGGCGGCCCGGACTGCGCATCAGCACCAACTGCCCGCCGCCGCGCGCCAACAGGTCCGCGCACTCCCCGAGCCGCGCGCACACCCGCGCCACGTCGCAGTTGGGGCGCAGTACGTCGTTGAGCCCGCCGACCAGCGTCACCAGGTCCGCGCCCATCGAGGCGGCGGGGCCGCACTGCTCGTCGGCGATCTGGTCGATGAGCTTGCCGCGCACGGCGAGGTTGGCGTACCGGAAGCCGGGCGCCCGCGCCGCGAGCCGGGCGGCGAGCAGATCCGCCCAGCCGCGGTAGGAGCCGTCCGGGAGGGTGTCCGACATGCCCTCGGTGAAGCTGTCGCCGACCGCGACGAAACTGTTGTATTGCACATTCGTCTCCATGGCGCGGTGATCCTATCCCGCGGTGTACGGTCGGTGGCGGCCGGAGTCCGGGTCGTGCACAGACAGGGAAAGACAGAGGTGGGCGTGGGATGAGTCCTCGGCGGAGCGCGGATCCCGAGGCGGCGACGTTCACCGAGCGGGCCCGCCGGCAACAGCTGATCGACTGCACCATCGAGCTGATCTCCACCCGCGGCTACCCGTCGACCTCGCTGTCCGCGATCGCCGAGCGGGCCGGGGTCTCCAAGGCGGCGGTGCTCTACCACTTCTCCTCGAAGGACAACCTCACCCAGGCGGCGCTGACCCAGGTGCTGGACCAGTTCGGCGACTACGTCCGGGAGCGGGTCGCACAGGCCGCGGACCCGCTGGCGGCGCTCCTCGCCTACGTCCAGGCGATGATCGCCTACCAGCGGGACCACCGCCGGCAGGTCCGGGTGATCACCGAGATGCTGCTCGACGACCACGGCGGCACCCGCCTGAAGACGCCCGGGTCGCACGACACCTACGGCCGCTGGCAGACCCTCGCCGCGCTCCTGGCGGACGGTCAGGAGGCGGGCGTGCTGCGGGAGTTCGACACCCGCACGATGTCGCTGGCGATCGGCGGCGCGATCGACGGGGTGATCGGGCACTGGCTCGCCCACCCGGACCTCGATCTGGACGCCGCCGCCGCCGAGTTGGAGACCTTCACCCTCAATGCCGTGGTGCGCCGGGCCTGACCCTGGCGAACTCCGGGGTCGGCTCGGGCCGGAAGCCGATGCCGCCGAGGTAGCCGGTGACGGTCCGCAGCGCCGGCACCCGCCGCAGCAACCGCATCGGCACCGGCAGCCGGTCCCCGTGCAGCGTGCCGTCGAGCGCGGAGCGGATCATGGCGTGCTCGCCCTGCTGCGACTTCTGGACCAGCGCCATCGGCCACTCCCGCCGCCGCTGCACCCGGGCCAGGTCGTCGCCGCCGACCGTCCCGCGGCGCAGTGGACCGGCCAGGATCCGGGCGGCGGCCACCGCGTCCTGGAGGGCGAGGTTGACGCCGACCCCGCCGACCGGCGACATGGTGTGCGCGGCGTCCCCCAGGCAGAGCAGGCCGGGCCGGTGCCAGCGCCGCAGCCGCCCGAACGTGACCTCCAGCAGCTTGACCTCGTCCCAGGAGCCGATGGTGCCGGTGACCTCGTCGTCCCAGTCGAACAGCCTACCCAGCCGGTCCCGCAGCCACTGGATGTCATGGCGGCGCATGGCGGCGTCCTGGCCCTTGCCGATCAGGTAGGACGTCTGGAAGTAGCTGCCGCGGTCCATGGTGACCGCGGCCTGGCCGCCGCCGAACCGGCCGAAGACCCGGCTCTCCTTGAGGGCGTCGGCCGGGGCGTCCACCCGGATCTGCCAGACGTCCATCGGGACGTCGAAGTACTGCTGCCGCATTCCGGCCAGTTCCCGGATCAGCGAGTCCCGGCCGTCGCACGCGACGGTCAGGTCCGCGGCCAGCTCTCCGGGCTCGCCGTGCTCGTCGACGTAGTGCACCCCGGTCACCCGGCCGTCGTGGGTGCGCAGCCCGGTGGCCCGGGTGCGCATCCGCAGGTCGAAGGAGGGCTCCTGGGCGGCCGCGCCGGAGATCAGGTTGAGGAAGTCCCACTGCGGGACCATGGCGAAGTACTTGTGCCGGCCGGGGATGCGCCGCATGTCGGCCAACACCACGGTGGTGTCGCCGATCTGGACCCGCATCTCCTCCAGCTTCGGGAACGGCAGCTCGGCGAACTTCGCGCCGAGGCCGAGGTCGTCGAGCAGGTTCAGGGTGGACGGGTGGACGGTGTCGCCGCGGAAGTCGCGCAGGAAGTCCCCGTGCTTCTCCAGGACGGTCACCTCGATGCCGGCCCTGGCCAGCAGCAGCCCGAGCATCATGCCGGCCGGGCCGCCGCCCACCACGCAGCAGGTCGTGCGATCCATGGTGTTTCCCCCTCGTCGCGTGCGCGTACGGATGCGTGACCGGGCCGCCGCGGCGGGGTTGCCCACACGCGACTGACCGATCGGTTAGCAATCTAACCGATCGGTCAGTGTCGGGGTTCTCGGGGGTCCCCACCGGTTCCGGCCGGGCCGTCACCGGCCCCGGACCGGCGCGGGGATCAGGCCGCGGGCCGCTGCAGCACCAGCTCCCTCAGCACGTCCTCCATCGTCACCAGCCCGGCCAGCTTGCCGTCGTCGCCGATCACCGCCGCCAGGTGCGTACGGGAGCCGCGCATCGCGGTCAGCACGTCGTCCAGCGGGGTCGCCGCCCGGACCCGGGCGATCGGGCGCAGCGCCGACACCGGGAACGGCGCGCTGCGCGGGGCCGCGTCCAAGGCGTCCTTGACGTGCAGATAGCCCAGGATCCGCCGGGTGTCGTCGACGACCGGGAACCGCGAGAAGCCGGACTCGGCGGCCAGGTGCTCCAACTCCTCGGCGGTGGTCCCGATGCGCGCCGAGACCACCTCGCTCACCGGCAGCACCACGTCCCGCACCGGGCGGCGGCCCAGCTCCAGGGCGTCCCGGAGCCGCTCCTGGGCCCGCTCGTCGAGCAGTCCGGCGGCCCGCGAGTCCTCGACCAGCTGGGCCAACTGGGCGTCCGAGAAGGTCGCCGCGACCTCGTCCTTGACCTCCACCCGCAACAGCCTGAGCAGGCCGTTGGCCAGCGCGTTGATGGCGAAGATCACCGGGCGCAGGGCCCGGGTCAGCGCCACCAGCGGCGGGCCGAGCAGCAGCGCGCTGCGCACCGGTTCGGCCAGTGCCACGTTCTTCGGGACCATCTCGCCGAAGAGCATGTGGAGATAGGTCGCCACGGCCAGCGCGATCACGAACGAGATCGGGTGGATCAGCGCGTGCGGGATCCCCACCGCGTCGAAGCCCGGTTCGAGGAGGTGCGCGATGGCCGGTTCGGCGACCGCGCCCAGCACCAGCGTGCACAGCGTGATGCCCAGCTGCGCCGCGGCCAGCAGCGCCGAGACGTGCTGCAGGCCCCACAGTACGCTGCCCGCCCGGCGGTCCCCGGCCTCCGCGTACGGCTCGATCTGGCTGCGGCGCACCGAGATCAGCGCGAACTCGGCGCCCACGAAGAAGGCGTTGACGACCAGCGTCAACAGCCCCACGAACAACTGGAGCGCGGTCATCGGCCGGCCTCCTCGCCGTCCGGGACACCGGCCGGCGGGGCGTGCAGCAGCACCCGCGCCGCGCGGTGGCCGGCGGCGTCCAGCACGTCCATCGTCCAGCCGGCCACCGCCACGGTGTCGCCGCGCTCGGGGATCCGCCCCAACTCGGTGGCGATCAGCCCGGCCAGGGTCTCGTACGGGCCCTCCGGCAGACGCAGCCCGATCCGCGCCAGTTGGTCGGAGCGGGCGGCGCCGTCCGCGTGGTAGACCGCCCGTCCGTCGGCGTCGGTACCGGCCGGCGCCAGGTCCGGGAGCTCCAGCGGATCGTGCTCGTCGCGGACCTCCCCGACCACTTCCTCGACGATGTCCTCCAGGGTGGCGACCCCGGCCGTGCCGCCGTACTCGTCGATGACCACGGCCATCGTCCGCCGGCCGGACAGTCGGTCCAGCAGCCGGTCCACGGTCAGCGTCTCGGGCACCAGCAGCGGCTCGCGCAGCAGCTCGGAGACCGGGCGACGGGGCCGCAGATGGGCCGGCACGGCCAGTACGTCCTTGATGTGCGCCACACCCACCACGCTGTCGAGGCTGCCGCGGTAGACCGGGAAGCGGGACAGCCCGGTGGCCCGGGTCGCGTTGGCCACGTCCTCGGCCGTGGACTGCACCTCCAGCGCCACCACCTGCACCCGCGGCGTCATCACGTTCTCCGCCGTCAGATCGGCGAGGTTGAGCGTCCGGACGAACAGCTCGGCGGTGTCCGCCTCCAGCGCGCCCTCCTTGGCGGAGTGCCGGGCCAGCGCCACCAGCTCCTGCGGGCCGCGGGCGGACGCCAGCTCCTCGGCCGGCTCCAGGCCCAGCCGGCGCACGGTCCGGTTGGCGGTGTTGTTCAGATGCGTGATCAGCGGTTTGAAGGCGGCGCTGAAGCCGCGCTGGGCGGTGGCCACCCGTTTGGCGACGGCCAGCGGGCTGGAGATCGCCCAGTTCTTGGGAACCAGTTCGCCGACGACCATCAGGACGACGGTGGACAGCGCGGTCCCGAGGACCAGCGCGATCGAGTCGGCGGCTGAGCCCGGCAGCCCGATGGCGGTCAGCGGCCCGTCCAGCACGGTCGCGATCGCCGGCTTGGAGAGCATGCCGATGATCAGGCCCGTCACGGTGATGCCGAGCTGGGCGCCGGACAGCTGGAAGGTCAGTCCGCGCACCGCCTTCAGGGCGCTGTCGGCGCCGCGCTCGCCGCGGGCGGCGGCGCGCTCCAGATCGCCGCGCTCGACCGTCGTCAGCGAGAACTCCGCGGCGACGAAGACGCCGCACGCCAGGGTCAGCAGGAGTGCCACGGCCAGCAGGAGCAGGTCGGTCATCGGGTCACCTCCGTCCCATGGTCGGACACGTTCGGGAGGTTCGCGCCCCGTCGGGAGGACGCATGACGACTAGGAGGTTCGGCCATGGCCGGACGCTCACACACCTTTCGTAGCGGAGGGTTTCGCGGGAGTCCGTTCTCCCGGAAACCCATGGTAAAGGATCGGTAAAGCGGCGGAGGTGGGGAGGAACCAGAGGGGGGAAGGAGAGGAGCCCGTCCCCGGTGGCGGGGCGGGCTCCTCGGAAGCGGCGGTCGGGGGCGGTCAGGCGTCCAGCGGCTTGACCCAGCGGCTCCACTGCGGCTCCGGCGCGTACCCGGCCGCCCGCCAGGCGTGGTGCGCCAGGTCGTTGCGGTCCAGCACCATCGCGTCGCCGCGCCGCCCGCCGAGCGCGACGAACCGCTCCTCGGCCGCCGCCAGAAGTGCGCCGCCGATCCCGCGCCGGCGGTGGTCCGGGTGGACCGCCAGCCGGTACAGATGGCACCGCCAGCCGTCGAAGCCGGCGATCACCGTGCCCACCAGCTCGCCGCCCCGCTCGGCGAGCAGCAGCGCCTCCGGGTCGCGCGCCACCAGGCGCGCCACGCCGTCGCCGTCGTCGCTGATGCTGGTGCCCTCGGCGGCCACCTTCCAGAAGGCCAGGACGGCGTCGAGATCGGCCGGCCCGCCGGCCCTGATGTGGAGATCGGTCATGGCGGGATCCCATCACCGGCCCGCCGTCCTGTCGATCGGATTCCGCGCCGCGGACCGGCGCCGGCCCTCCGGTCAGCTGCCCTTGAGCTCCTCGACGACCGGCGCGAACGCCTCCAGGAACGGGTCCAGGACGGTGATGTACGAGAAGCCGTACCGCTCCCGGTGCTCCCGCAGCTGGTCGGCCATCTGCGCCGGCGTCCCGATCAACAGCGTCGGCACCGCCAGTGCCTGTTCCTCGTCCACCCCGACCGCGTGCGCGGCGAACTCCCGGGCGGCGGCCCGCCGATCGTCGGTGACCAGCACCCGCTGGACGAGGATGTTCAGCTCGGCGGGCTCGGCGCGGTCCGCGGCGTACTCCTGGTACGCGGCCACCGAGGCGGCCACCTTCTCGGCCGGCAGCAGCTCCAGCGTGCCCTCCGGCCTGCCCGGTGCCTGCCGTGCGCCGGTGAACGCCGCGATCTCCGCGTGCCGCGCCGCGAGTCGCAGCATCCGCGGGCCGTTGCCGCCGATCAGCAGCGGCGGACGGGGCCGCTGGGCGGCCCGGGGCAGGTGCTCGGGGCCGCCGAGCAGCCGGTCCACCTCGGTGACCGTGCGCTCCAGGTGGTCCACCCGCTGGCCGGGCGTCCCGAAGGGCAGTCCGGCCGCGTCGTGTTCGGCCTTGACGTACCCGGTGCCCAGGCCCAGCTCCAGCCGCCCGCCGGTGAGCGCGTCGGTGGTGGCGACCTCGCGGGCCAGCAGGGCCGGGTTCCAGAATCCGGCGTTCAGGACGAAGGTGCCCACCCGCGGGCGCTCGGTCGCCTCGGCCGCGGCCACCAGCGCGGGGAACGGCGACGGCCACCCCAGATGGTCCGGGACGAGCAGCACGTCATAGCCCAACTCCTCGGCCCGGCGGCACTTCTCGCGCCAGGCCGGCCCGGTGTCGAGGGTGAGCATGTTGACGCCGAAGCGGAACGGACGTGGCATGTGGGCCCCCTTGAGACGTGATCACCGTCGAATCGTCTACGTGCCACGGGACATGCAACCACGATCGGTCCGGTGCCGCGTGCGCGGGAGCCCCGGCCCGTGGCGGGCGGTACCGGGACTCGCGGCGGGCCCGCCGGCGGCCGGTCAGCCCGAGACGGTCAGCTCCTCGTACGCCAGGGTCACCGACTCCTCGGCCGGGCCGGAGCCGGCCCCGTCGTCGGGGGTCTGCCACGCGGTCGGGACGGCGCCGGCGAGGCGGTAGCGGCGCAGCGGGGTGCGGTCGGCGGCGTAGTGGACCACCGTGACCGCCTGCCGGGACCGGTCGGCGGCCCGCTCCACCAGGCATCTGGTGAGCCAGTCGGTGAAGGCGGCGCTCTTGTCCGGGCCGCGCACGATGGTGACCTCGCCCGGCCGGCCCGCGCCGTCCAGTGGGCCCTCGCAGGGCGGTGCGGTGCCGAACGCCGGGCCGGACACCGAGCGGACCGTCTCGACCTGGAACGCGCCGAGTTCGACGGTGACGGCGGCCGGCAGCCGGGACTCCGGAGTGTCTTCGATGGGCATGTCTTCCTCCGCGCACAAGGACGGGGCCGGCCGGCCCCGTGTCGGTAGCCCGACCGTTCCCCCGGCCGATGCGGACGCATTCCGCGGCTCGCTCGAACGGCGGCAGGAAGAACGATTCGGCTCGCTCGAACGGGGTGGCCGCCACCCGACCGTGACGAGGGCCGGCCCGGCGGCACCCCGTGACGGCGCACGCTCCGCCGTGCTACGGAGTCCTCGACGACGGCCGATGGGTCCGCGCCGCCTCCTCCTCCGCGACGGCCTCCGCATCGAGCCCGCCCCAGATCTCGCCCGACAGCGCCACCGCGGTCCCGGTGTCGCCCGCCGCGCAGGCGTCGATCAGCGCGTCGTGGCGGGCGGCGGAGGCGCGCGCCGCGGCGCTGGAGAAGCGGCGGCGCTCCAGCCGGCGCAGCAGCGGGGTGTACCGGCGCACGGTCTCGGCCAGCGCCTCGTTGCCGCACACCTCGATGGGCACGGCGTGCAGGGCGTCGTCGGCGGCGAGGGCGGCGCCGGGGTCCTCCTCGTCCAGGGCGCGGACGAACGCGGCGTTGGCCGCCCGCATCCGCGCCAGGTCCTCCCCGGTCAGGCGGGGGACCGCCGTGCGCACCGCGAGTGCGTGCATGGCCTGGACGACGGCGAGGGCGTCCCGGATCTCCTGGGCCACGACCGGGGCCACCCGGGTGTAGCTCTGCGGTTTGGACACCACCAGCCGTTCGGCGGTGAGGCGGGCCAGCGCCTGGCGTACGGGGGCGCGGGAGAGGCCCAGGCGCTCGGCGAGCTCGCCGTCGTGGAGTTTCTGCCCGGGCGGCAGCTCGCCGGCGACGATGGCCTCCAGCAGGGCGTCGTACGCCTCGTCGCGCAGCAGCCTTCTCGGCACCGGTCCCAGTGCGGTCACCCCCCGATCCTAAGCGGCCGGCCCCGGCCTCCGGGACCGGATCGAGGCCCACTAACATTTCAGATGTCAATTCCTCCGCCGATCCCGTCGACGAGGGAGAAGCGCAGGTCATATCGGCCGCAGGGCGTGCTGTAACGCCGTTACGGAAGGGGGAACCGTGCCGATATCCGCGCGCGGCGCACGGAGCGGCGTCGTCCTCCCCATGGGCCTCGGCGTCCTCGCCGCCGCCTGCTTCGCCACCACCTTCGTGCTCAACCGGATGATGAGCGTGGCCGGCGGCTCCTGGATGTGGAGCGCCAGCCTGCGCTACCTGTTCATGACCGTCCCGCTGCTCGCGCTGGTGGCGGCGCGCGGCGGGCTCCCCGCCGTGCTGCGCAGCCTGCGGGCCCGGCCGGGGGTCTGGCTGGGCTGGTCCACGGTCGGCTTCGGGCTCTTCTACGCGCCGCTGACCTGGGCCGGGGAACACGGCGCCGGATGGCTGGTCGCCGCCACCTGGCAACTGGTGATCGTCGCCGGTATCGCCCTCGGGGCGCTCGGCGGCGGTCGGGTCCCGCTGCGCACCCTGGGCGTCTCGGCGCTCATCGTGGTGGGGGTCGTCCTCGCCCAGCTCCAGCACGCCGGCGGCACCGGCGCCGGGGACGCGCTGCGGGTGGTGTCGCCCGTCCTCGTCGCCGCCGTCGCCTACCCGCTCGGCAACCGCCGGCTGCTCGGGCTCGACGGCCTGGACGGGGTGCAGCGGACGCTCGCCATGACGCTGGGGTCGCTACCGCTCTGGCTGGCGCTGGCCGGCACCGCGGCGGTCACCCAAGACCCGCCGTCCGGCGGCCAGTTGACCCGGTCGCTGGTGGTCGCGCTGCTCTCCGGCGTGGTGGCCACCCCCCTCTTCTTCCGCGCCACCGACCGGGTGCGGCACCGGCCCGCCGCGCTCGGCGCGGTCGAGGCGACCCAGGCGGCCGAGGTGCCGTTCACCCTGCTCGGGGAGGCCCTGCTGACCGGGGTCGCGCCGCTCGCGCTATCCGGCTGGGCCGGACTGGCGCTGATCGTCGCCGGGCTGTGCGCGCATGCGCTGGGTCACGTACCCCGCGCCGGCGACCGCCAGCAGCAGTCCGACGGTGCCCAGGGTGAACGTCTCGAAGGTGGACCGGGAGACGCCCCACACCGCCCGGAAGCCGTAGGGGATGCCGACCGCGGCCTCCAGCGTGCCGGGGAACAGCGCCACCCATGAGCCCAGCAGGATCCAGGCGTAGACCACCAGCGCCGCGACGGTGAAGCCCGGGGTGCCGAACGGGACCCGGTAGGGCCGGGGCACCTCGCCGTGCCGCAGCCGGAGCGCCAACAGCGCCGGGATCACCGTGAGGTACGACAGCAGCAGCGTGGTGATCGCCACGGCCAGCACCACACCGAAGACGTCCGAGGCGTCGCCGTGCGCCAGGTGCATGGCGGCGACCATGAAGGCGGTGGCGGTGACCCCGGAGAGCAGGTTCATCCGGACCGGGGTGCCCAGCCGCGGATGGAAGGCGCCCAACGCCCGGGTGAAGAAGCCGCCGTCGGCCGCCGCCATCGCCTGCATCCGGTCGGCGACGATCATCCAGGCGCTGCCCTGGGTCAGCAGGGCCACCGCGAACAGCACCGCGGCCCCCGTCAACAGCGGCCCGCGCCAGCTCCCGTAGATCCCGAAGACCAGCTCCGCGGCGTCCATGAAACCGCCGACCCCGGTGACCTGGCCGGGTGGTGCGGCGGACAGGATCGCCGCCACCGGCAGCAGGTAGCAGGCGGCGGCGATGGCGCCGGACACCCCGATCGCCACCGGCACGTCGTGCTGTGCATCGAGCATCTCGTCGCCCGCCGCGTTGGGTGCCTCGAACCCGACGTAGGCGAAGAGCAGCACCGGGACCAGCGCCAGGAATCCGGCGGCGGTCGGCGTGAAGTGCGCCTCCGTCAGGCCGCGGAAGCCGTGCCGGATGCCGTAGGCCACCGCCGTGGCGGTGAAGAAGGCCAGGGCCAGGACCTTCGCCGCGGCCCCCGCCGTGGTGATCCACTTGCCGCGGCGCAGCGAGACCACCGCGGTGAGGATGGCCGCCCAGATGAAGACCAGCTTGAAGACGTAGTCGGCGGTGGTCCCGGAACCCAGCGGGAAGACGAAGCCGTTCCACGCCCGGGCGGCGAGGAACGCCAGCGAACCGCCCAGCCAGACCGGGTTGGTGACCCAGTAGAACATCGTCGTCAGCGCCGCCGGCAGCCGTCCGAACGCCACGTCCACCCACACATAGGGGCCGCCCTCCTGCGGGAAGGCGGCGCCGGTCTCCGCGAACAGCAGGGCGTACGGCAGCAGGAACGACACCGCGAGCACCGCGATCCAGGTGATGGCCTGCCCGCCGCCCGCCGCGATCTGCCCGATCACGTCGAACGAGACCACCGCGGCGACCCCCATCGCCATGATGTCGAACCGGCGCAGACTGCGCCGCAGGTGCGGGACGGGTGCGGGGACGGACACGGCGGCGCTCCTTTGAGGGGCGGGACGGCCGGACGGTGCGCACGCCCGCCGGTTCACATCGTGCGGCATCCGTCCGGGCCGCCCGGCGGTGGCACGGCGGGCGGGGCACACCGGTCGCCCCGATGGCCCGTGGCCCGGCGCGCGCCCACGGCGCCGACCCTTGCCGGTGCTAGCGCCTGCGCGCTAGCGTGGAGGTGTGGCGAAAACGCAGTTGAACGTCCGGGTGGACGAGGCCACCGCCGAAGCGGCGCGGGAGCGCGCCCTGCAGCGGGGAGTCAGCGTGAACCGCTATATCGAGGAGTTGGTCCTCAAGGACGCCGGCGAGGTCGGCCAGACCTTCGTCGAGGCCGCCGCGGACTTCATGAAGCAGTACGAGCGGGTCTTCGCCGAGGAGTTCGGCCTCGATCCGGGCCCGGACCGCCCCCGCCCCGCCCCCGAGCACCGGGACGCCCACCACCGGGAAGGACTGCCGGGCACAACGTGACACTGCGCATCGATCTCGCCTGGCTCCTCCTGATCGCCGAACAGCACACGCCCGGAGACCCGCAGGTCACCGACTGGGGCGCCCTGATGGCCGCGGTCGGCCGCCACGAGGCGGAGATATTCGGCGTCCCTGTCTACCCCGACCCCCAGGACCGCGCCGCCGCCCTCCTCCAACTGCTGCTCCACGTCCCGGCGTTGGAGCGCTCCAACGCGATGTTCGCGACCGCCGTCGCCTACGGCTTCCTGGTCGCCAGCGGCCTGAAGGTCGCCACCTCCCCCGAACAGGTCCGCGACCTGGCCCGCATGGTCAAGGACGGCACCGCGGACGTCCGCGCCATCGCCGACGAACTGCGCACCTGGACGGTCTGACCCGGGCCGTCCGATCCGAAGGCCCCCGGTCCCGGCGCGCACGGCGCGGGAAGCGGGGGCCTTTCCGGGTGCCGGTCGACGCGGCATGGGCAGGGGCGAGCGGCCTACGACGCGAGGGCGGCCGGCGCGAGCGCGGCGAGGTCGGCGGGGCCGAAGGCGCCCGAGCCCCCCAACTCCGGTGCCAGCCAGCCGGGGGCGGCGGCCTGGAAGGCGTCCGGCGGCAGCGCGCCGGAGCCCTCCGGGATCAGGCCGAGGAGCGGGGCGTCCGCGGCCTGGGGCAGGTCGCCGAGGTTGCAGCGGGCCGCGAGGTCCGGCTCGGCCGGCCAGCTGCCGACGACCAAGCCGGTGCAGTCCAGGCCGTGCGAGCGCAGTGCCAGCGCGGTCAGTGCCGTGGCGTTGAGGGTGCCGAGCCCGGCCTGGACGACCACCAGGACCGGGGCGCCGGCCATCCGCGCGGCGTCGGCGAGGGTGTTCCCCTCGTCGTCGAAGCGGACCAGCAGACCGCCGGCGCCCTCGACCAGGACCAGGTCGTGCGAGGCGGCCAGTTTCGCGGCGGCCTCGGCGATCTCCTGCGGGCGCACCGGCGGCAGACCGGCCCGCAGGGCCGCGGTGGCGGGCGCCAACGGCTCGGGGAACCGGGCGAGTTCGCAGACGGTGACCGCGCCGGCCAGCCGCCCCGCCTCGGCCGCGTCCCCCGGCTCGTCCACCGCGAGGCCGGTCTGGGCGGCCTTGAGGACCGCGACCGAGCGGCCCCGGCGGAGGGTCGCCGCGGCGACCGCGGCGGTGGTCACGGTCTTGCCGATCTCGGTACCCGTACCGGTCACGAACAGCACCGACATGTGGTGTGCCTCCGAACTCTTCGCTGATGGTGGTGAGGAGGGCGCCGCGGGGCGGGGGCGGGCCGGCCGCCCCCGCCCCGCGGCGGGATCAGCCCTCGCGCGCCGCCGCGCGTACCGCGGCGCAGATCCGCGCCACATCCTCGTCGCCGGTGATGTACGGCGGCATGGTGTAGATCAGGTCCCGGAACGGACGCAGCCACACGCCCTCCCGGACGGCGGCCCGGGTCGCGGCGGCCATGTCCACCGGGTGGTCGAGCTGGACCACGCCGATCGCGCCCAGCACGCGTACGTCGCGCACCCCCGGCATCTCCCGGGCGGGCGCCAGCCCCTCCCGGAGCCCGGCCTCGATCCGCTTGACCTCCTGCGCCCAGTCCTGGGACAGCAGCAGCTCGACGGATGCCTCGGCCACCGCGGCGGCCAGCGGATTTCCCATGAAGGTGGGGCCGTGCGCCAGCACCGGCAGTTCGCCGCGGGAGATCCCCTCGGCGACCTCCGCGGTGCACAGCGTCGCCGCGAGGGTCAGATAACCGCCGGTCAGGGCCTTGCCCACGCACATCACGTCCGGCGCGACCCCGGCGTGATCGGCCGCGAAGAGCGCGCCGGTACGGCCGAAGCCGGTGGCGATCTCGTCGAACACCAACAGCACGCCGTGGGCGTCGCAGGCTTCCCGTAGCACCCGCAGATAGCCGGGGGAGTGGAACGCCATCCCGCCCGCGCCCTGCACCACCGGCTCGACGACGACCGCCGCCAACTCGTCGGCGTGCCGGCCGATCAGCTCCCGCAGGTGCGCCGCGTACCCGGCGTCCGGCGGGGCGTCGAAGCCGGCCGGCGGCGTGTCGGCGAAGACCTGCCGGGGCAGCACGCCCTGCCACAGGTCGTGCATCCCGCCGTCCGGATCGCAGACCGACATCGGCTGCCAGGTGTCGCCGTGGTAGCCGCCGCGCCAGGTCAGCAGCCGCTGCTTCGCCGGCCTGCCCACCGAGCGCCAGTACTGGAGGCACATCTTGACGGCCACCTCCACCGACACCGAACCGGAGTCGGCGAGGAAGACGTGCCGCAGCGGTTCGGGGGTGATGTCCACCAGCCGCTTGGCGAGCCGGACCGCGGGTTCGTGGGTGAGCCCGCCGAACATCACATGGCTCATCCGCGCCAACTGGCCGCGGGCCGCGTCGTTGAGCACCGGGTGGTTGTAGCCGTGCACCGCCGACCACCAGGACGACATCCCGTCCACCAGCTCGGTCCGCCCCTCGGCCGGGCGGCCGAGCCGGAGCCGGACGCCGGCGGCCGACTCGACCAGCAGCGGCTCGCTCCGGCCGGGCATCGGCCCGTACGGGTGCCAGACGTGCTGCCGGTCGAGCGCCAGCAGGGTGTCGGGGGCGAGCGGCTCAGGCATTGGGGGGCAGGTCGGTGCCGGCGCCGCGGCGGCGCACCGCGACCAGATCGCGGCGGGTCTCCTCGGAGGGGGCCGGCACGGTGGCCGACTCCGCGTCCGCGTCCGCCGGGGCCGCCGCGTCCGCCGTCTCCGTGGCGTCCGCGGTGTCCCTGCGGTGGGCCGGCAGCGTGGTGGTGTCCGTGCCCTCCACCTCGAACCCGGCGTCCGCGATCATCGCCAGGTCGTCCTTGCCCGCCTGGCCCTCGCTGGTCAGGTAGTCGCCCAGGAAGATGGAGTTGACCAGGTGCAGGGCGAGCGGCTGCATGCTGCGCAGATGCACCTCGCGACCGCCCGCCAGCCGGACCTCCACGTCCGGGCAGACGAACCGCACCATCGCCAGGATGCGCAGGCAGCGCTGCGGGGTGAGGTTCCACTCCTTGGCCAGCGGGGTGCCCTCGAACGGGATCAGGAAGTTGACCGGCACCGAGTCGGGGTCCAGCTCGCGCAGCGCGAAGACGACGTCGACCAGGTCGGCGTCGCTCTCGCCCATGCCGGCGATCAGCCCGGAGCAGGCGGACATCCCCGCCGCCTGGGCCTGCTGGACGGTCTCGACCCGGTCGGAGAAGTCGTGCGTGGTGCAGATGTCGCCGTAGGTGGCTTCCGAGGTGTTGAGGTTGTGGTTGTAGGCGTCCGCGCCCGCCGCGCGCAGCCGTTCGGCCTGGCCGTCGTTGAGGAGCCCCAGGCAGGCGCAGACCTCGACGCCCTCGTTCTGCTCCTTGATGGTGGCGATGGTCTCCGAGACCCGGTCCACGTCCTTGTCCGTGGGCCCCCGGCCACTGGCGACCAGGCAGACCCGCTTGGCGCCGCCGGCCACCCCGGCCGCGGCCGCCTTGGAGGCGTCGTCGGGCTTGAGCCAGGTGTACTTGAGGATCTCGGCCTTCGAGCCCAGCCGCTGGGAGCAGTACGAGCAGTCCTCCGGGCACAGGCCCGACTTGAGGTTGACCAGGTAGTTGAGCTTGACCCGCCGCCCGAACCACGTGCGGCGCACCTTGCCCGCCGCGGCCACCACGTCGAGCAGTTCGTCGTCGGACGTCGCCAGTACGGCGAGCGCCTCGTCACGGGTCGGCACCTCGCGCCGCAGTCCCTTGTCCACCAGTGTGTTCAGCAGGTCCATGGCGATGATCCTGGCGTACGCCCCGGCCCCCGGCCAAGGAGGATTCCCACAATGCCCGTCGATCGGGGTGTGTGTATCACCACACCGTCTGTGTGCGGAACGACCGCTAACGTCTATCGGCAGCCCACAATCGAGGCTCCGCAAGCCCGTTGCCGGGATCCGTTCCCCATGCCCGCGCGCCGGGCCCGGGACCGGGTTCGTCCGCCGGGCCGACAGACAAAGGACGCCGATGCTCCAGGACCCTGCCCCGCCGCTGCCGCGCGACACCCCGGACGCGCCGCCCCCCGCGGTCCCCCGGCCGGCCTCCGGCGTGGCGTTCGACTGGATCGACGCCGCCGGCGCCGCCCGCCGCCGCGCCGGCCTGGTCCGCACCCTGCGGCCCCGGCCGGCCGACTCCCCGCTGCTGGACCTGGCCGGCAACGACTACCTCGGACTGGCCCGGCACCCGGAGGTGACGCGCGGCGCGGCCGAGGCCGCCGGCCGGTGGGGCGCCGGCGCGACCGGCTCGCGCCTGGTCACCGGCAGCACCGAACTGCACGCCCAACTGGAGCGCGAACTGGCCGAGTTCTGCGGCTTCGAGGCGGCGCTGGTGCTCTCCTCCGGGTACACCGCCAACCTCGCCGCGGTCACCGCGCTCACCGCCGCCGGCACCCTGGTCGTCTCGGACGCCGGCAACCACGCCTCCCTCATCGACGGCTGCCGGCTCTCCCGGGCCCGCACCGAGGTGGTCCCGCACACCGACCCGGCGGCCGTCCGCACCGCGCTGGCCGGTCACCGCGGCCGGGCGCTGGCCGTCACCGACTCGGTCTTCTCGGTCGACGGCGACGCCGCGCCGCTGCCCGCGCTCGCCGACGCCTGCCGGACCCGGGACGCCGCGCTGCTGGTCGACGACGCGCACGGGCTCGGCGTGTTGGGCGACGGGGGCCGCGGCGCGCTGCGGGCCGCCGGCCTGGCCGGGGACGCCGACGTGGTGGCGACCGTGACGCTCTCCAAGTCCCTCGGCTCCCAGGGCGGTGCCGTGCTCGGCCCGGCCCGGGTCGTCGAGCACCTGGTCAACACCGCCCGCTCGTTCATCTTCGACACCGGGCTGGCACCGGCCGCGGCCGGCGGCGCGCTCGCCGCCCTCCGGCTGCTGCGCCGGGAGCCGCACCGCCCCGCGCGGGTCCGGGAGGTGGCGCGGGACCTGCACGCCCGGCTCACCGCGGCGGGTCTGACGGCGGTCCGCCCGGACGCCGCGGTGATCTCCGTCCGCGCCCCCTCGCCGGAGGCTGCGGTCCGCTGGGCCGCGGACTGCCGGGCGGCCGGGCTCGCGGTCGGCTGCTTCCGCCCGCCGTCCGTGCCCGACGGGATCTCCCGGCTGCGCCTGACCGCCCGCGCGGACCTGACGGACGCCCAGATCGCCACCGCGGCGCGCACCATCGTGGCGACCGCGCCGGTCGTCTGACGACGTCGCCCGGCGACGGCGGCGCCGCGCACGACGGGTCGCGGCGCCGCCCCGGAGACCTCATACACCCCAAGCGCCCTCCGCCGCAGCACCGTTCACCGCATCGGGCGAGAGAACGGCGATAGAACTCTGTATGTCTTGGGCGATCGCCCGCCACACGGGCAGCATGGGTGGCAGTCTGGCGCAGAGCACACAACCGAGGTCGTAGGCCCCGGTCGGCAACCCGGCAGCACGCCGGCGGGAGCCGCGCCTCGGTGGGAAAGGGACGGCGTCGTCATGGCAGACCACCAGGAATCCACCCGCACTCTGCCGAGCCTCCCCGCCTCGGTGGCCGCCGCGCGCGGACATGTGCGGGACGTCCTCGCCCGGTGGGGCCTGCCGCCCGGATCGGCGGCCGCAGACGATCTGCTGCTGATCGTCTCCGAACTCGCCACCAACGCCGTCCAGCACACCCGCGGCCAGTCCCCGGCCTTCACCGTCGCCCTCCGCCTCGATCGCGAGGAGCGGCTGTGCCTGGGCGTCACCGACGCCCATCCCCGCCCGCCGCGCCGGCTGCCCGCCGCGGTGCAGCAGGACAACGGCCGCGGCCTGGTCATCATCCGCTCCCTGGCCGCCGAGCGCGGCGGCCGGCTCTGGGTCGAGCCCGTGGCGACCGGCGGCAAGACGGTCTGGGTGACGGTGCCGTGGCCCACCGCGGCACCCTGCCGGGTCGACGCCACCTGACGACCACTCCTGACCTTTCCGCGTCCCCGCGCGGTGGCCCGGAGACGCCGCCGTACGGTCGGGCCCGGTGCGCCGGCCGCCGCCAAGTCGCCCGGCCCCGTGTCAAGTGACGGGGCGTCGGCGCGGCGGCAGGTCAGGGCACCCGCCCGTACCAGACCGAGCGGCTCCAGATCCGTTCCAACCGCACCACCGCGCCGGCCTTGGGCGCGTGCCAGATCCGGTCGTCGCCCGCGTAGATTCCGACGTGGTAGACCCCGCTGCCGGAGTGGAAGAAGACCAGGTCGCCGCCCTTCCGGGAGGAGCGCGACACATGCTCGGTGTGCCGGTACTGAGCGGCCGCGGTGCGCGGCAGGGTCCGTCCGGCCCGCCGGTAGGAGTAGCGCGTCAGGCCCGAGCAGTCGAAGCTGTCCGGCCCCTGTGCCCCCCACTTGTAGGGGGAGCCCTCCTTGGAGGCGGCGATCTGCAGGGCCTTGGCGGAAACGGAGGCTAATGACGGCTCCGCGGCCATGCCGGGGGCCGGTGCGGGGCCGCCCAGGGTGATCAGGGTCAGAGCGGAGACGGTGCCGGCACGCGCCAGCAGATGCGGCATCTGCACGCGCATGGTCATGCGCAACCCTTCGTCAGCCGGTGATCCGGACGACGGCGGGATCAGCTGCCCGTCCGGACCGCCCCGTCGCTGTGGCGGGGGCTTGTCGTCGAAGGGATCGTCACGCACCACCCACCCGATTTCCGAGCCGAAATTGCCCTATGTGATATTGGTCACTTTTAGGCTGAATGGGTGGATTTGCATATCGCGGGCCGGTGACGGCCGCGGAGCCGGGGCCGTCACCAGCGTCGAAACCCAAGGGATGCGGGAAATTCCGGCGACGTGCGCAATTCCTCGCCCCCTTACAACAGCCGTGCACGCTACGCCGTCTGCGCACTTTCGAGCCGTACGTGTCCCGGACAGGCGGGGTGCGTACCCCTGTGACGCACCCCGCTCCAAGGCCCGTACGGCCTCCGCGGACCCGGTGGTGCGTCAGGCGCCGTCCCGCGGCGGCACCGTCACCCGCCGCGCCCGGCGCTCCCCGTCCAGCACCCGCAGCGCCCGGCCCAGGGCCTCGGTGTGCAGTTCGCTCTCCCCCCGGTCGTGCATCAGGGTCAGCGCGTCCCGCAGCTCGGCGGACTTGGCGACCAGGGCCTGGGCCGCGCGCAGGCTGCCGTAGGTGGTGGTGCCGCGGGCCGGGTTGATCCGGCCCAGCAGATCCAGGATCTCCAGATAGCGGTCGATCACCTGCCCCTCGGCCCGGGTCAGGGCGGGCAGCGGCGGCAGTTGGGGTGGCCACATCGCGGTCACCGCCCGGCCGGCTGCGGCGCGGACCGCTTACGACCGCGGGTCAACCCGTCGACCAGGCCGTACTCCTGGGCGGTCGGCGCGTCGAAGAAGGTTTCCCGCTCCAGGTCCGCGGCGATCCGCTCCCGGGGCTGTCCGGTGTGCTCGGCCAGCATCCGCTCCAGCTTGTCGTGGGTGCGCAGCAGTTCCTCGGCCCGGATCCGGAGGTCGTCGGTCTGGCCCTGGACCGGTTCGTCGAGCGACGGCTGATGGATCACCATGCGCGCGTGCGGCAGCGCCAGTCGCTTCCCCGGGGTGCCGGCGGCCAGCAGCACCGCCGCCGTCGTGGCCGCCTGGCCCAGGCAGACGGTCTCCACGTCGCACGAGATGTAGCGCATCGTGTCGTAGATCGCGCACATCGCGGTGAACGAGCCGCCGGGGGAGTTGATGTAGAGCGAGATGTCCTGGTCCGGCGCGGCGTGCTCGAGGTGGACGAACTGGGCCATCACGTCGTTGGCGGAGGCGTCGTCGATGGGGGTCCCCAAGAAGACGATCCGCTCGCTGAGCAGCTTGGAGTACGGGTCCAGTGTCCGGGTCCCGTAGCTGGTGCGCTCGGTGAATTCGGGCAGGACATAGCGAGCCGTCGGCCGCAGCATGACCGCTCCCTTCCTCTGTAAAAAATGTACAGGATGTACGTCCAGTGAGAATGGGACCCGATTCTGGTGATCAAGTCAAATGCCCATGCCGGAGGGGCTTTTTGCTCCTTGGTGAGGGCTCATGTCTCGCATCACTGTCACCGTTTGACGGGGCGTCCATGCTCGGCCTGGTCCGCGAGCTTGTCGCGAGGAGTCGCGGTAGGGCCGAGGCCGGCACCGCGGACGGCGTCCCATGGCTGTTCCCGGGCGCTCTGTTCGGTCACCGGCAGTCAGATCGGCGATCACCTCCGCAGCATCGGGATTCGACCCGAACAGGATCGGCCCGCTGCGCTGTTCACCCTCGAGAGCGAGCTGCCTGCAGCGATCCACCTGCCCCTCGACTCCTGCTGACGGCGATCACCGTAGGCCGCATGACCGGGAGGCCGGAGGCCATGGGCCGCGGTCCGGGCCCATGGGTGGCATCTCCCACGAGATCGACTCGGCGAACTGCCGTGCACTGTCGGGTAGTTCGCCGAGCCGCGGTCATTGCCCGAGTTCGGTGAGGAGCAAGGTCTCGGCGAGGCAGGCGCGTTCGAAGTCGGCCAGGTGCAGGCTTTCGTTCTCGCTGTGTGCGCGGGAGTCGCCGTCGGCTCCGGCGGAGGCGATCAGGATTGCTGCGTCGGGGTAGGCGTGGGCGAACGCGGCGATGAAGGGGATGGAGGCGCCGGAGCCGATGTCGAGGACATCTTTGTCATAGGTCTGGCGGTAGGCCCTGCGGGCGGCGTCGAATGCCGGGCCTTGCGCGTCGACGAGGAATGGTTGTCCCAACTCGCCCTCGGTGACGGTGACGTGCAGTCCCCAGGGCGTGTGGTGCCGCAGATGGCGGGCGAGGGCCCGTCTTGCCATGACTGCATCGTCGCCTGGTGCGACCCGCAGCCCGACCTTCGCTCTGGCCGTGGGGCGAGCGTATGGGACGCGGTGTCCACGGGGGTGGCGTCGATCGCGAGTACGGTGACCGCTGGCCTGGCCCAGAGCCGCTCGCTGATGCTGCCGCGTCCGAGGAGGTGAACGCCGTCGAGGAGGCCGGCCTCGGCTCGGAATCCGGTCTCGGAGAGGCTGTCGGCGGGTGCCGTCGCGGTGCCGAGGCCTTCGACGGTGACGTTGCCCTGCTCGTCGTGGAGCGTGGCGAGGAGTCGGCACAACGCGGTCAGTGCGTCCGGGGCGGCTCCGCCGTAGATGCCGGAGTGCACGCCGCGCTGCAGGGCGCGGAGTTCCACCACGCAGGCGGCGATCCCGCGCAGACCGGTTGTGAGGCAGGGCGTGCCGGTGGTCAGGTTGTCGGCGTCAGCGAGCACGATGACGTCGGCGTTGAGTTTGTCCTGGTGGCGGTCGAGGAAGGTGCTGAGGTTCGGTGATCCGGTCTCTTCCTCCCCTTCGACGAGCACGGTCACGCCGATGGGCGGTCGGCAGGAGTAGGCACGCAGTGCGGCGAGGTGCGTGGCGATGCCGGCCTTGTCGTCGGCGGTGCCGCGGCCGTACAGACGCCCGTCGCGTTCGGTCGGCCGGAAGGGCGGGCTGGACCACCCCGCGAGATCACCGGCGGGCTGCACGTCATGGTGGGCGTAGAGCAATGCGGTGGGTTGACCGGGCGGGGCGGCATAGCGGGCGAGAACTGCCGGCTGACCGCCCTCGATGTCATCCAGGATCTCGACCTGCGGGTTTCCGACGCTGATCGCCACTGCACTCGCCGACGTCGATCCTGTCGACGATCCGGGGCGCGCCGCGCAGCTGCTCCGCCACCGAGGAGAGCTGTGTCAGGCCCTGGGGCAGTCCGGTGCCGTCGATGACCTGCGGAGAGCGGCGCGGATCATGCCGCCACAACACCTGGACCGGCCCAACGTCCTGAACACCTTGACTCATCGCCTGCTCACCATCCCGTGTGACGAAGAAGGAATAGCCGTCGCCACAGAGGCGATCCGGGCGGCGCACGCTGCCGGCGACATCCGGGCAGCGGCGGTCGCCTCGACCAACCTGGCCTACGCGCGGGCCCGTACCGGAGACCTGGACCGACAGCTGCCGCACCTGGCCCAGGCACGGGCAAAAGCACAAAGCATCCATGATCCTGCCGCGTTGATGCACACGTTCCGCTGCGAGGCCGACGTACTCCAAGGCGCCGGTCGCTACGAGCAGGCCGCAGAATCGGCGCGGCGCGGCCTCGCCGCGGCGAGTCGTGCCGGACTGCTGCGCACCTTCGGGCCCACGCACGCCGCCAACGTGGCCGAGGCCCTGATCGCGACAGGACACTGGGACGAAGCGACCGAGATTCTCGACCATTCACTCGAACTCGCCCCCGCCTCTGGCTTCCGCGCCTATCTCCTGGTCCTGCGCGGCTCGATTGCCTTGGCCCGAGGCGATCTCCCGCTGGCCGAATCCGCTGCCGACTTCGCCCACGGCGTCTTCAGCTGGGGAACCTCCGACGCCCAAGACCTCCTCCCGCTGATCTGCTTCGCATCGGACCTGGCACTCGCCAAGGGCAACGAAGCACAAGCCGTCGCGAATGTGGAGCAAACACTGGCCAGGAACGAGGCCATATCAACGCCCCGCTATCTGTGGCCGCTGCTCGTCCTCGGTGCGCGAGTCGCCCACGCGAGCCCCATGCTGCCGGCCGCCCTGCGCGAGCTCGCCGCTGAGCTTCCCGTCATCGGGCCGGTCCAACAAGCGCAGCAATTGACCTTCACCGCCGAAACCGCACGAGTCCGCGGATCATCCCAGCTGTTGGCCTGGGACCGCTGCGCGACCGCCTGGGGTGAGCTGCATCAGCCCTATCAACAAGGTCTGGCGCTCCTGCGAGCAGCGGAGGCAGCGGCAGAGGCTGGCGACCGGCAAGCGGCGGCCGACCGTCTTCGGACCGCCCGCCACAACGCCGATCTGCTCGGCGCTCGCGGCCTGTTGACAGACATCGAGCAGCTGGCCAGGTTGGCCCGGCTTCCGCTGAACTCCCCTCCACATGAACACCGCTCTCCAGGCCGACACCACCGGCTCACCCCCCGTGAGCACGAGGTGCTCCACCTGGTCGCTGACGGCCGCACCAACCGAGAGATCGCACAGGAGCTATACATCTCCACCAAGACGGCGAGCGTCCATGTCTCCAATATTCTCGCCAAGCTCGGCGTCTCCAGCCGAGTCCAGGCCGCCACCGCCGCCTACCGTCTCGGACTCGTCCCGTCAGAAGGACGATCACGGATCGGCGGAGCTCCCGGTACAGCGTGGAGCGGCTGATACCGAGTTCAGCGGCGACCTGCTCGGGGGCGCGCCGTCCTTGATCGGCTGGGCCGCCCCGGCGGGAGCGGTGGCGTTCAGCTTCGCCGGGCGCCCGGTCGGCAGACCAGGGGCCTGTTCGGCGGCGCGGGCGCCGGCGGCGCGCTCCAGCATGTAGATCCGCTCCAGCTGCGCGAACATCGCCAGCAGGGCGGTGGCCATGTCGGTGCCGGACCCGGGGAACGGCATCCCGGTTCGAAGATCGTGGCTCAGCCCACCGTCTGAATCATTGGGCGGTGTTGCCGGGGATCTCGCCGAGCCGCGCCTGCAGGCCGTCGAGTACGCGTCGGAGTCCGTAGTCGAACGTGTCGTCGCGGGCCTTTTCGGGGTCCTCTGTCTGCTGATGCTGCTCGTCGCCGGAGTGCAGGCTTTCGGTGAACTCTCGCTCGCTTTTGCCGCTTCGGGCGATCAGTGACAGGTACGCGGCCTCGCTGGTCGCCATTCCGATGACGTACGAGATGACCGTTTTCATGGCGTGTCCGGTCTCGTCCGAGGGGAAACCGGCCGCCCTGTACACGGCGGCCATGCGCTCCGACATCTTCGTCACGTTCGGGCCGAGGTGGATGAGGCCGACCTGGCCGAGTACGGAGGCGACCCAGGGGTGGCGGAGGATCATCGCCCGCAGGCTGTAGGCGCTGCGGGCGGCAGGGGTCCGCCAGTCCGCGGCGTCCGCAGTGTCCGCGGCAGGGATTTCGAGCTCGCCGTAGACCTCGTCGACGACCAGCTCGATGAGTTCGTCCTTGTTGGCCACGTGGCGGTAGAGCGAGGTGGCGCCCGCGTCGAGTCGGGTGCCGAGCTTGCGCATGCTGAGGGACTCCAGGCCGTCCGCGTCGAGGAGTTGAACGGCCTGCGTGACGATCTGCTCGCGGCTGAGCTGCTCGCGCCCGCGGCGTGGGCGGGTCCAGACCGAGGCGATCGGTTTCTCGTCGGCGGGCATGGGGCCTCCTGGTGTGTCCGGCGCCGATGCGTCCGGCGCCCCGTCAAGGTAGCGCACGACGTGCGCATCTTGCGTACGTCGACCCCCCATGCGTACAGTGTGCGCATCGAGAGAACGGTGTACGCCACTGCGGGAACGGTGTACGCATCGCACTGGAGGAGTCCCATGTCGGAGAAGAAGTTCAACCGCAGCCTCGACCTCGCGCACTGGCAGGCCCGGTTCGACGAGCTGCGTGCCGCCCACCACGTGCCGGGGGCCGCGCTGGCGGTGCTTGTCGACGGGGAGGTCCACGAGCTGGCGAGCGGTGTGCTGCACCGAGGGACCGGGGTGGAGGTGACGACGGACTCGGTGTTCCAGTCCGGTTCGATAGCCAAGGTCTACACCTCGACGCTGATCATGCGCCTCGTCGACTCGGGTCAACTGGACCTGGACACGCCGGTGAAGGACATCGTCCCCGAGTTCGGGACGGCCGACGAGGAGGCCACGCGGACCATCACCACCCGCCAACTCCTCTCCCACACCAGCGGGTTGACCTGTGACTTCACCTACGACGCCGGGCGCGGCGACGACTGTCTGGCCCGGTACGTCGAGGCCGCCAAGGACGTCGCCCTGGACTGCCGCCCCGGCACCGCCGTCTCCTACAGCGGCATCGGCTACAACGTCCTGGGCCGCATCATCGAAGTCCTGACGGGCCAGACCTGGGACGAGGCCCTCAAGGATCGCCTCTTCACCCCGCTCGGCCTCCAACGCTCCATGACGCTGCCCGAGGAGTCCCTCGCCTACCGCGTCGCGATGAGCCACCTCGGCGAGCCGGGCCAGTACCCGGACCCGGCCCCCGCCTGGGACCTGATGCCGCGCTCGGCAGGCCCGTACGGCAGGGTCCTGGTCTCCGCAGGCGACGTGGCACGCCTGGCCAAGATGCACCTCGACGGCGGCACGGCCCCCGACGGGACCCGGCTGCTTCGCGCCGAGACCGTCGAGCTGATGCAGCGCCGCGTGGCCGACGTACCCGACAAGTGGACGGTCAGCGCGGACGGTTGGGGTCTTGGCTGGACCCTCTACGACTGGGACGGCATCGCAGGGTACGGCCACGACGGCGCCGCCATCGGCCAGTACGGCTACCTCCGCGTGGTCCCGCACGCAGGCGTGGCCGTCGCACTGCTCACCAACGGCGGCGGCGCGCGCGAACTCTACGCGGCCCTCTTCCGCGAACTGCTCGACGACCTGGCGGGCGTACGGATGCCGGACGCCTTCGAACCACCCGCGCACGCACCGGCAGTGGACTTCTCACGCTACGTCGGGACCTACAAGCGCGCCGGTGTCGTCATCACCGTCACCGAGCGCCAGGGCGCCCCCCACCTGGTCTACGAGTTCGTGGACGGCATGAAGAACTTCTCACCGCCCCTGGACGTGGACCTGTACGCCGTGACGGAATCCGTCTTCGCGGGGACGGGCGCAGGCCCGTCGTTCAGCGAGGGCTACATGCCGGTGGTGTTCTCGACGCTCGCCGACGGCACGGAGTGCTGCTACATCGGGATGCGGGCGGCGCCGAAGGTGGCGTGACGCCGGAGGCGCCCCCTGCAACCCACGTTGCGTCAGGAGCTCTCAGGGCCTGTCCGGCACCTCCCCCCCGGCCTCCGGTCAGAGGGCGCCGGTTCAGCCACTGACCGACGGCGCGCCGTCAGGGGCACTCAGCATCGCCTGGGGCAGGTAGGCAGACTGGATGCGCAAGTCCCAGCCGTGTACTTGGACTGCCAGTGCAGCCAGGGCGATGGTTTTGTGCGGCAGGAGGCTGCGGGGTGCCGCATCGGAGGGTGTGCTCTCCCGGTGCTGGACAAGACGTTGCTCCAGGGCCTGCTCGAAGGCCGGCTGGTCGTCCTCCAGGAGAACGCGCAGGAGGCGCTGATCCGGCGTCAACGTATCGAGCATGTCCAGCTGCCGCTTTGCGTCGGCGCGCTCGCCGGCAGTCGGCTTGCACAGCGCTACCGACGGCCAGTGCCGGGGCAGATGCCCTTCGGCCCGGGCGAGGTAGCCGCACAAGGCGTCCATTTCCGCCAGCTCACCCGGGTCCGACTTCGATTCCAGCTTCGAGTGCGGCACGCCGTTGCGAATGTCAGGCGCAATGTCGCTACGCAGCAGCAGCCCGATGACCAAGTCCCGTTCCCAGACCATGCCGCTGATCACGGACAGGGCGAACGCGGACAGCCAGGTCCTCGCGGTGGCCGCCTGCTCCACAACGGCTTCGAAGTCCGTGTCTTCGCTGCTGAGCTTCTCGTCGATGAGGGTGAAGGAGATCTCCTGGTCGCCGTTGGGGTAGCAGCCCAGGTCCAGGAGCCCAAGGGCGCACTCGGCCGCAGTGCGCAGGACGATGCGTGACGGGGCGGTGCCGGGCTCGGGGTCCGCGACCGTGCAGGCGGCTATGTGGTCGAGGAGATCGTCGCGCATCGCCTGCAGCTCCTCATCGGAGTAGCAGTCGTATTGCATCGTGTGCCATCGGCTGAAGGACCGCCCCCAGATGTCCTCCAGTGCCCGTTCGATCCGCTGCTCGCTCACGTCATGCCGGGCTATGTCCTTGATCGTCATGAGCATCATCCTGGCAGCTGCCACTGACATCGCAGGTACCTGGCCGGCCACGTCGTAGGCGACGCCGAGTCGCTCGGCGTCGACATACACACGGCGACCACCCATCGGAGCCGGCGGATGCACCACGATCCGGAACACAGGCTTGGTCATACCCCCACCCTGCCAACCCCAGGCGCCCGCCGCCCGCCGGGCAAGCCCGGTACTCGGTCTGGTCGGCCTCGCGCTCTCGGTGGCCGGGGAGGGGGCGGTGCCCGTGGTCGGCGGTGCCATCGCCCTGGTCACCGTCCTCAGCGTCCGCCATGTCCTCCCGGGCGCGCGCAAGTACGAGGCCCCGGTCGGGGAGCGGACGCCGTCCGGCGACTCCGCATGCGTGTGATGCCCGAAGAGCCGGACCACGGAGGAATGATGGAAGTCCATCGGCGTGACTGGCTGTTCGGCGCCGGTGCCACACCTGCGGAGAAGCTCCTGGCCCACGGGACGGCAGCGCTCGGCACGCTGGCCCTTGCCGTGGCCAACCGCCATGCGGGCTGGGCCTGGTGGCAGTGGCTGCTCGCCGTTTCGCTGGTGTGGGACCTGGTCGGAGGAGTGGTGGCCGACGGGCTCGGCACCGCGAAGAGCTTCTACCACTCGCCGCTGCCCGCGCGCACCCCGAAGCGCATCCGCTTCGTCCATCATCCGGTGGGATTCACCGGGCTCCGCATCCAGCCGATCCTCGTCGGCTTCCTCTTCCCGGGCGGCAGTTGGTGGTGGGGGATGATCTGGTACGGCTGGGCCCTCGCCGGAGCCGTCGCCGTCGAGGCCGCGCCCGAACGGCTACAGCGGCCGATCGCCCTGGCCACCGTCGTGGCCGGTGCGATGGTCTCTCCGCTCCTGCCCGGCCCGGCCGGTCTGAACTGGCTCCCTGTCGTGCTCCTGCTCAAGTTGGTCCTGGCGCATGGGGTACCGGAGGGGAAGGGTGCCCCGCAACGCGCGACGGTGGCTTGCACGACGGAAGCCGGGCGTGACTGAGCGGTACGTGGGTTTCCCTATGGGCAGGGATGTTCGGACACGAGCGCGGAGCCGGTGCCCGAACATCGGGGCCATGACCAAGGGCGGGTAGTTGACGCTCGCGCAGGTCACGCCGGGTTGTTGACGGGTTGCCGGCCGGGGGAGGCCCCTCAACCTAGTACGGACCCGTACAAGGTTGAGGTTCGACGACTCCTCGCGGAACCGAAAGAAGTCGCGTGAGGCACGCGTCCGACAACAGACCTACCGGACGAGCCCGATGGCTTCAATCTCGATCATCCACTCGGGGTCGGCGAGTGAGGAGACCTCCACGAACGACTCCGCGAGGTGGGGCTCGTTGGGGAAATGTTCCGCGCGCAGCTTGGCGAAGATGTCCTGCCGTGCAATGTCGGTGACGAACACGGTCGCCTTGACCACGTCGGCGAGGCTGGAGCCCGCGTTCGTCAATACCGTCGACAGGTTCGCGAGCGCCTGGCGGGCCTGCGCCTCGAAGTCCCCGGCGCCGACCGTCGCCCCCTGGGCGTCGATCGGGGCCTGGCCCGAGGTGAAGACCAGATTCCCGACGCGGATGCCGAGCGATATGCCGGCCGACTCGTACCAGTCGGGCTCCGCGGAGACGCGTACACGCTCAGCGGCGGGCGGTGTAACGGACATGGTGCTGACACTCCTTCAAAACTGCTTGTGTGTAGCCGAGCGGCGGCAGTCGCCAGCTCGATGGTGATCCATGCAGGACAGCCACGGAATGCCGTGATCCATTCCCGAGGGCCCGTGGGGTCGCTTCTGGGCCAGATCGACTGTGAGCGCGCGGTGGCGGTTGTCCAAGTGCGCGAGGGCGCGCCACACCTCGGACATGATTCATCGGACGGGCCCCAGCTCCGAGGTTCCCGGGTGGCTCAGCGTTCCCAGGTCAGGAAACCGCCGCGCTCTTGCCCGTCAATGATGACCGGCTTGACGAGTTCCAGGTGGAGCCGGTGGTTCTCGTCCAGGGTGGCGTGCGGGGCAGGACGGTGTCGTCCCAGTTCGGGAAGAGACTGTGCTCGACGTGGTGCTCGACGATGTCGTCGGTGACGGTGTAGGTGCCCGCGTAAGCGAGGTAGCCGCGTGCCGCCTCGGCCTGCTCGGCGCCGGTGCCACCGTGCACTTCGCCGTCGGTGTACGCAGACCGGCCCGGGGCGCTGATCCGAACGGACATGCAGCCGTCGTCGGTCTAGATGATCAGTCCGTGCGCGTCCCTGCCCAACGGGTACGCGGCGTCGGAGCCGGTGAGCCGGTAGGAGACGAGCCGCCAGGAACCGACAAGGTGCTGGGCGTTGCCGGAGTGCATGCCATGTGGCCTTTCCGAGGAGGAACAACGGACACGTTCTGTTCTGCCCGTGATCTCCATGCTCCGCCGGCCCGTCTCACCTCGACAGTGGCGCGGATGCCACCTTGTGGCAGGATCTGGCCATGCACAAGGTGGCCGTTCTCGCACTTGACGGCGTACGCGCGTTTGAACTCGTCATCCCGACCCGTGTCCTGGGCGCGGCCAACGCCCCGGACGGCTCTCCGCTGTACGAGGTGCGGGTGTGCTCGCTCGGCGCCCGGCCCGTGACCAGCGACGCGGGTTTCTCGATCGCTGTCGAACACGGCGCCGAGATCCTGCGGGACGCGGACACCGTCGTGGTCGCTCCCACCCTCGCCATGCGTGATGGGGGGCGCGACGGGGTCCCCGCCGAGGTGCTCCCCGTACTCACCGGTTTGCGCCCGGGTACGCGGGTCGTGGCCCTGTGCGCCGCGGCCTTCGCTCTCGCCGCCGCGGGTCTGCTCGACGGCCGCCCGGCCACCACGCACTGGCGAGAAGCCGAGGACTTCCGCGTCTCGTTCCCCGACGTCCGGCTCGACCGCGATGTGCTCTTCGTCGATGACGGTGACGTGCTCACCTCCGCCGGAGTCGCCGCAGGCATCGACCTCTGCCTTCACCTCGTACGCCGCGATCACGGCGCGTCCGTCGCCAACGACGTGGCCCGCGCCTGCGTCGTGCCGCCCTGGCGTGAGGGCGGCCAGGCCCAGTACGTCCAAGCTGTCGTCCCCGCCGATGACGACGCCTCCACCGCCGCTGCGCGCGCGTGGGCACTCACCCAGCTCCACCGGCCCCTGGCGCTGGGTGAACTCGCCCGGCGCGCCGGCATGAGCGTTCGTACCTTCAACCGACGGTTCCGCATGGAGACCGGCACGACACCCGGACAATGGATCACCCTGCAACGCGTCGACCGCGCCCGCGCTCTGCTGGAGACCACCAACCTGACCATCGACCACATCGCGGCGGCCACCGGCTTCGGATCTCCCCGATCCCTGCGCGAACACCTCAGACACGCCCTCGGCGTGTCTCCCTCCGCCTACCGCCAAACGTTCGCCGACCGTGCACCCGCCGACCGCGGCCTCCCCGAGAGCCCGCCCCTTCAGCCGGCCGACTCCGCCGGAGCCGTCGTGGGACCGGTCCGCCGACGGCGACCGCCAGCCGCGTGTGTGATCGAAAGCGACGGTGGGGGAGGGAACGGGTGATGAAACATCACGCGCACCTTGTGCGCAAGAAATCGGAAACAACCGTTCCCTACGGTAACTGCCGATCCACAGGTCTTGACGATTACTCCTCCACACACGCCGCTATGCGGAGGGAACTCGGAGCCGACCATCTGGACTGACGAGGGGCGATAGCGACGCACTTCCTCCCAGCTTGCCCGACGCCTCGGTCGAGTGGGTGGGGGCCTTCCCGTCAACGGCCTGCGGAGCGTGGTGTGAGGCAGCGGTCCTCACCGAGGTGTTGCGGATGCTCAGCCATGTCACACGGGCCGTCGTCGAGCCCGACAACTTCGCTGCCAGCGCCGAAAAGTACCGCCCTTCCCTACCTACTTGCGCGCTCTCGACCACGACGAGTCCTACGACACCGCAGCCCGTGAACACGTCGACTGTGCCTAGTGGCGGAGCCCAACCGGCGTCGCTCTGTACGCCACGCCAGCCCCGATGCCGAGAGCGCGCTGCCCACTGGATCCCACCAGGCGAGGCGGGCCCCTCCGTTACCGCCGCATCAGTGGAAGTGGCCGACGTCGGTAGCCGCGCCGCTCTATGTCGCACAGACGCCCGCATCCGCTGCACCATGGCGCTGCTCGGTGTTCCTTGACGCCCCCGCCATAGCGTTCACCTTCAATTCATTGCAATGATCGGCCACTTGGTCATTGCGTTAGCCGAGAGGGCGTTGCAACGATTTCCATCAATCCACCTGCAGCGATGTCCATTTCACGCAAAGAACTCGTTGCCGGGGCGCGGAAAGCAACGTAGCGTTTCCATCGTTCGGAAACAGCCGGACCGTAAACGCAAAAGGGAGCGCACCATGCAGAAGTTCGACACCCCCACCCCGATCTCCGCCGTCCTGAACATCCCCGCCGGGCGCGTCCAGTTCATCGCCGCGGAGCGGGCCGACACCGTGGTCGAGGTCCGGCCCGTCAACGCCTCGAAGGGCCGGGACGTGAAGGCGGCGGAGCAGACCTCGGTCGAGTATGTCGAGGGGGTCCTGCGGATCGTGTCGTCGGCGCAGGACCAGTACTTCGGCCCTTCGGGATCGGTCGAGGTGACGGTCAAGCTGCCCGCCGGTTCCCGAGTTGAGGCCAAGACCGCCAGTGCCGAACTGCGGACCCTGGGCCGGCTCGGCGACGTCGTCTTCGAAGGCGCCTACCGCCAGATCACGTTGGACGAGACCGCCGGCCTGCGCCTCACCGCGGTCGACGGCGATGTCGAGGTCGGCCGGCTGGGCGGGCCCGCGGAGATCAGCACCGCACGGGGCGACATCCGCATCACCGAGGCCACCGGCGGCAAGGTCGCGCTCCACACCCAGTCCGGCGACATCACGATCGGTGCCGCCAGCGGCGTCTCGGCCGCCCTGGACGCCCACACCGCCCACGGCCGCATCAGCAACGCACTCAAGAACGACGGCACCGCCGACCTCGACATCCGCGCCACCACCTCCCACGGCGACATCACCGCCCGCAGCCTCTGACCACCCACCCACCCAACCACCCACCCAACCACCAACCACCAGTCACCAGTCACACGCATCTCACAAGGAGCCACACCATGTCCCTCGACATCACTCCCGGTCAGCACGGCGGCTTCTCCGAAACCGGGCTGCGCAGGGTGCGCGACGTGTTGGCGCGGCACGTGGAGTCCGGAAGGATTCCCGGACTCGTCGCCCTGGTCAGCCGGGGTGGTCACGCGCACGTCGAAGCGATCGGCACGATGCGCCACGACGGCGGGGCACCCATGCGCCGCGACACGATCTTCCGCATGGCCTCGACGTCCAAGCCGGTCACGATGGCGGCGGCGATGGTCCTGCTGGACGAGTGCCGACTGCGGCTGGACGACCTGGTCGAGCCGTGGCTGCCCGAACTCGCCGATCGCCAAGTGCTCAAGCGGGTCGACGGCCCGCTGGACGACACCGTCCCGGCGCGGCGGCCGATCACCGTACGGGACGTGCTGACCTCCACGTTCGGGCTCGGCATGGATATGACGTCGCTGGGCACTCCGATCATGAACGCGGTCTTCGAGCAGGGACTCACGCCCGATCTGCCGGTGCCGATGCCCGAGCCGGACGAGTGGATGCGCCGCCTGGGAACGCTTCCGCTGATGTACCAGCCCGGCGAGCGCTGGCAATACCACATCAGCAACGATCTGCTCGGCGTGCTCGTCGCCAGGGTCACGGGCCAGCCGTTCGAGACGTTCTTGCGCGAACGCCTCTTCAGCCCGCTGGGAATGAAGGACACCGGCTTCCACGTCCCCACCGACAAGATCGATCGACTGCCGACCCTCTACGCCCCCGACCCGCAGACCGGGCAGTTCACCGTGTGGGACGAGGCCAACGGGGGACGCTGGAACCAGCCTCCGGCGTTCCAGGGCGGCGGCGGTGGACTGGTCTCCACCGTCGACGACTACCACGCCTACTTCCGGATGCTGCTCAACGGCGGGATGCACGAGGGCGAACGCATCCTGTCCCGGTCCGCCGTGGAACTGATGACCACCAACTGCCTCACCCCCGAACAGAACGCCGCCCGCAACGACCTGGCCCGCAACAACGTCCACATCTCCTTCGGTCAAGGCCAGCACGGCGGTTGGGGCTACGGCATGGCGGTACGCACCTACCGCGGCGACTACGCACCCGTCGGCCAGTTCGGCTGGGACGGTGGAAGCGGTACCTCGACCTACGCCGACCCGGACAACCAACTCACCGGAATCCTGCTCACCCAGGTCGGCATGTCGGTCCCCAATGCGGCGCGGCTCATCCACGACTTCTGGACCACCGTCTACCAGGCACTCGACGACTGACACCGAGCCAACACACGCCCGGACGCCGGCCCTTGACCCACGAGACCCGGCAGTCAGACCTCTGACGCCGAACCGTCGCCGTGCCCCAAGAGCCACCAGAGGTCTGGTCAGGGGGACCCAGCCGAGGAGATGGCCGGCGACGCCGTACCTGAGAACCTCGTTGGGGCCGGCGCAGGCAACCGAGCTTCTCCTGCGCGGAGGTGAGCTGCGCCTCGGCACGCTGTCCCGCCCGGCGAAGTGCACCGCGACCAGCGCAAGGAGAGACAACAGGAGCAGGCTGCCGCAGATCAGATCGCCCAAGACGAACCGCGCCGGGTCGCCCGTGCCGAGTGACCGCCCATCCGGCGCGCCAGATGCGGTCCGGTCGCCGGTGCTGGGCGGGTTTCACGAAGGGGTGGGCCTTCACTCCGGTTCGCCTTTCGAGATGGACCTCTCCACTGGCTTCGTATCCAGCCCTTGCTGCAGAGGCGACCCACTACCTGTTCCCCACACTCGTGCATCAGCTCCGCCACCGTCCCGAGGTGTCGCCATAGTGGAGATGCCAGCTGTTGCTGACCGTCAGGACCGGCGAACAGATCTGGGGCCTGCTGGATGTCCTCTCCGGCACCTTCGACAAGATCCCGGAGACCCTGGAGCCGGAGTCCAAGAAGGACGTCGTCGGCTGCATGGAGCATGCCGTGACCCAGCGTGAGCGGGTAGAACAGATGGCTGCCGATGCCGCTGCTGAGGAAATGCCACGGACGTGAGACTCGGGTCGGGTACGCGGACACGGGCTGAGACAGCCCAGAAACCCGCTGGTCAGCGTGATGCCCTACGGCACGAACTGTGAGATCCAATAACGACGGTACTCGCGGTGGCTCAGCAGGCGTCGTGGTCGGCGGCTCACTGCCAGCACGCGGCCCAGCTCACACCGGACCGGCCGGAGGGCGCCGTCGTCGCCACCACCGACCCGCAGCGCTGGCATGGGCAACCCGTCCGCGTCCTCGACCTCGATCCCTGAACCTCCGGCCGCCGAAGCCGTGCCCACCGGCGGCCCGGTCGGCGACGCTTTCGATCCACATGGGCGAGGCCGTGCTGTCAGGGCTGTGTCGCCGATGCCGGAACGGCTTGGCGGTATCCGTTCGCCCGCCTGCTCGGGGGTCCTCGAGCAGGCGCTGACCGCGAACGCGTGTCTCACCTCGTCTCACACATCTCTCACACACGAGAGCGCACAGGAGCACGCGAGAACCTCTGACCTGGCCATTCGCTGTCGCCCCGGACTACGGCGGACCAGGTGGACGTTGCATAGGCTAGGAGCATGGCCTACGAAATTCCGGTGACGCAAGCCCGGGCCGAACTCGCGGATCTGATCAACCGCGTCGTCTATGGCGGCGAGCGGGTGGTCGTGACCCGGCACGGGAGGCCCCTCGTCGCGCTGGTATCCGCCGCTGACCTGGAGCGACTCGAAGAATTGGGGCGGCAGGAAGCGGATGCCGAAGGGGTGGAAGTGATCAGCACGGTCTCGTCCGTGCGGTCCCTGCCGTCCGCTCCGGGCGAACGGCAGCGCTTCGGCATCGCGGCGGAACACCGCGACCCGGCCGCCGGGGATCGGCGACCGGGTCGGGAGAGGTGACCGCGGGGACGGAGGACGGCCGCGCGCAGGGGCGGCCGTCACTGCCGTCGCGGCGTCAGGAGCTCAGCTGCCAGATGGCGTTGGCGATGGCGTCGGTGTGGTTGTGCAGCGCGGTGTCGTCGATGTTCTTGCTGGTGTCGCAGGAGCGGTGATAGCAGGCGTCGAACGCCTTGCCCGCGGTTCCGCCCCACGCCTTGGCCTGGGCGGCGGTCTTGATGTAGTCGGCGCCCGAGAAGAGCCCGCCGACCGGGACGCCGGCGTCCTTGAAGGGGGCGTGGTCGGAGCGGCCGTCGCCCTCGGTCTCCCGCTCGGTGGCGATGTTCTTCGCGGCGAACCAGTCCTTGAAGACCTTCTCCAGCTTGGCGTCGTCGTCGTAGACGAAGTAGCCCGGGTTCGGCGAGCCGATCATGTCGAAGTTCAGGTAGGCGGAGATCTTCGAGGTGCCGGCGCCGAGGGCGTCGACGTAGTGGCGGGAGCCGACCATGCCGTCCTCCTCGTCGCCCCACCAGGCGAACCGCAGGTGCTTGGTGGGCTTGAGGTGCTCCCGTGAGACGGCGAGGGCGACCTCCAGGATGCCGGCCGAGCCGGAGCCGTTGTCGTTGATGCCCGGGCCCGCCTCGACCGAGTCCAGGTGCGAGCCGGCCATCACCGTGGAGTCCTCGGCGCCGCCGGGCCAGTCCGCGATCAGGTTGGAGCCCTTGGCGCCGCCGCTGTCGAACTCCTGGACCGTGGTGGTGAAGCCGGCCGCGTCCAGCTTCCCCTTGATGTAGTCGATCGACGCCTGGTAGCCGGCCTGCCCGTGGGCGCGGTTGCCCCCGTTGGCGTCGGCTATGGACTGGAGCTGGTCCAGATGTGCCTTGATGCCGGCCACCGGGATGTCCGGCGCGGCCTGGACGTGGGGGGAGGTGGCCTGGGCGACCGCCGCGGTGCCCAGGAGGGCGGCGACGGCGGTGCAGGTGCCGGCGGCGAGCGCCGCGCGGCGGATACGGGAAGAGCGAATCACGGGGGGCTCCGATGCTGTTGTGGGGGTTGGTGCGCAGCGGAATTCTTGACAAGAACATGAGGATTGCGACCGCGTTTGAAACCTGTCAAGACCGGATAGTGAACGCGCGGGTTCGTGAATCGGAATGGGTGCCGGCTTTGTGGAGATTTTTCCGGATGGTTATGTGCGCTTCCGCCGGATTTCCGTATTCCGGAAGGGGGTTGGGGATGTGGAATGTGCCACCCCGGTTCCGTGCACCCCTCGGCCTCCGACGTGGAAGTCGCCGCCGTGAAGCGGGTCGCCGGTCGGTGGCGTGCGGTGATTTCCGGTGTGTTACGCCAGGCGTGACGCGGGTCGTGCCATGCGACGTCCGCTGTAACACCGTCGAAATCTCGCCTAACTAGGCTTCCGCCATGAGGAAGTTGATGGTCAATTACTGAAAGCCGGTTTGCTCCGCCTTTAAACATTGTGTGGTACATCTAACTGCGCAGGTGTGCTCACGCCTGTGGCCTGGGCAAATGCGCCCGGGTGAAAACCTGTGAGGTGGAACGTATGCAACTGACCCCGCATGAGCAGGAACGGTTGTTGATTCATGTGGCGGCAGACGTGGCTGAAAAGCGGCGGTCCCGGGGTGTGAAGCTCAACCACCCGGAAGCCATCGCCCTGTTGACGGTGCACATCCTCGAAGGGGCGCGGGACGGCCGTACGGTCGCCGAGCTCATGTCCTCCGGGCGCAAGGTGCTCACGCGCGACGACGTCATGGAAGGCGTCCCGGAGATGATCCACGACGTCCAGGTCGAGGCCACCTTCCCCGACGGCACCAAGCTCGTCACCGTTCACGAACCCATCAACTGACCGCGGGAGAGCAGAAAATGATCCCGGGACAGATCCTCTACGCCGACGAGCCGGTGCGCCTCAACGATGGCCTCCCCCTCACGCGCATGACCGTCCTCAACTCCGCCGACCGCCCTGTGCAGGTCGGTTCCCACTACCACTTCGCCGAGGCCAACCCCGGCCTCGACTTCGACCGCGCGGCCGCGCACGGCAAGCGGCTGAACGTCGCGGCCGGCTCCGCCGTGCGCTTCGAGCCCGGCATTCCCACCGAGGTCGAGCTGGTCCCCATCGGGGGCAAGCGGATCGTCGCGGGGCTGCGCGGGCAGACCGGAGGGCCGCTCGACGCGGGCGACCGGCGGGAGGCCGCCGGGCCGCAGCCGTGGAACGACCTGCACCGCGGCCGAGCGGGTGGAGACGGGGACGCCCCCGGTCGGATTCTCGGGGAGAACGGAGTCGAAGGTGCCTGAACTGACCCGCCAGGAATACGCCGACCTGTTCGGCCCGACGGTCGGCGACCGGATCCGGCTCGCCGACACCGACCTGGTCATCGAGATCTCCGAGGACCGCTCCGGCGGCCCCGGCCGGGCCGGCGACGAGGCGGTCTTCGGCGGCGGCAAGGTGATCCGCGAGTCGATGGGCCAGTCCCGTGTCACCCGCGCCGAGGGCGCGCCGGACACCGTGATCACCGGTGCCGTGGTGCTCGACCACTGGGGCATCGTCAAGACCGACGTCGGCATCCGCGACGGCCGGATCGTCGCGCTGGGCAAGGCCGGCAACCCCGACACCATGGACGGCGTCCACCCCGACCTGGTGATCGGCCCGGAGACCGAGGTCATCGCCGGCAACGGCAAGATCCTCACCGCCGGCGGCATCGACACCCACGTCCACTTCATCTGCCCCCAGCAGGCGGACGAGGCGCTGGCCGCGGGCATCACCACCATGATCGGCGGCGGCACCGGCCCCGCCGAGGGCAGCAAGGCCACCACCATCACCCCCGGTGCCTGGCACATCGCCCGACTCTTCGAGTCGATGGACAACCTGCCGGTCAACGTCGGCCTGCTCGGCAAGGGCAACACCATGTCCCTGCCGTCGATGCGCGACCAGCTGCGTGCCGGCATCCTCGGCTTCAAGATCCACGAGGACTGGGGCGCCACCCCCGCCGTCCTCGACGCCTGTCTGACGGTGTGTGAGGAGAGCGGCGCCCAGCTCGCGATCCACACCGACACCCTGAACGAGGCCGGATTCCTCGGCGACACCATCGCCGCCATCGCCGGCCGCTCCATCCACGCGTTCCACGTCGAGGGCGCCGGCGGCGGCCACGCCCCCGACATGATCGCGATGGTCTCCGAACCCAACGTGCTGCCCGCGTCCACCAACCCCACGCGGCCGCACACCGTCAACACCGTCGAGGAACACCTCGACATGCTGATGGTCTGTCACCACCTCAACCCCGCGGTCCCGGAGGACCTGGCCTTCGCCGAGTCCCGGATCCGGCCCTCCACCATCGCCGCCGAGGACATCCTGCACGACCTCGGCGCCATCTCGATCATGTCCTCCGACGCCCAGGCCATGGGCCGGATCGGCGAGGTCGTGATGCGGACCTGGCAGACCGCGCACGTCATGAAGCGTCGCCGGGGCGCGCTGCCCGGCGACGGCCACGCGGACAACCACCGCGCCCGGCGCTACGTCGCGAAGTACACCATCAACGCGGCCATCGCCCAAGGCATCGACCACCTCGTCGGCTCGGTCGAGAGCGGCAAGCTCGCCGACCTCGTCCTGTGGGACCCGGCGTTCTTCGGCGTCAAGCCGCAGCTGGTCATCAAGGGCGGCCAGATCGCCTACGCGCAGATGGGGGACGCCAACGCGTCCATCCCCACCCCGCAGCCGGTGCTGCCCCGCCCGATGTTCGGCGCCTTCGGCAAGGCCCCGGGCAGCAACTCGGTCAACTTCGTCTCCCAGCAGGCCCTGGAGGACAACCTCCCCGAGCGCCTCCCGCTGGCGAAGTCCTTCGAGGCCATCCGCTCCACCCGCGGTGTCAAGAAGGCCGACATGCGCAACAACGACGCCCTGCCGCGCGTCCATGTCGACCCCGACACCTTCACGGTGACCATCGACGGCGAGGTGGTCGAACCCGCCCCCGCCGCCGAACTCCCCATGGCCCAGCGGTACTTCCTCTTCTGACGTACCGTCAATGAAAGATCCGGAGCACCAACGATGAGCGAGCGTAGCGAGCGAATCATTCAAAGGTGCGCGCTGAGCGAATGCGAAGCCGAGCGAAGCGTGGGGGTACCCCCGGTCGGAGGCTGGGGGAGTGTCGGCATGAGCCGCGCTGCGCTGCTCGTCCTCGCCGACGGCCGGTTCCCCGCCGGAGGGCACGCCCACTCGGGCGGCGCCGAACCGGCCGTCGCCGCGGGGCACATCAAGGACGCCGCCACCCTGGAGACCTTCTGCCGGGGGCGGCTGCACACCGCGGGGCTGGTCGCGGCGGGCCTCGCCGCCGCGGCCGCGGCCGGCCTGGACCCGCTCCTCCTGGACGACGCCGCGGACGCCCGCACACCGGTCCCGGCGCTGCGCCAGGTCGCCCGCCGGCTCGGCCGTCAGATGATGCGGGCGGCCCGCGCCACCTGGCCGAGCGCCGAGCTCGACGCGCTGGCCGCGGCCCGCCCGCGCGGTGCCCACCAGCCCGTCGTCCTCGGCCTGGCCGCCCGGTCCGCCGGGCTGACCCCGCTGGACGCCGCGCACGCCGTCGCCTACGAGAACATCAGCGGCCCGGCCACCGCCGTGGTCCGGCTGCTGAGCCTGGACCCGTTCGACGCCACCGCCGTCCTCGCCCGCCTCACCGACGACCTCGAACAGGTCGCGGAAGCGGGCACCGAAGCCGCGCACCGCGCCGTCACCGAAGGTCTCGGTGCGCTGCCCGCCGCCTCCGCGCCGCTGCTCGACATCGCCGCGGAAGCGCACGCCGCCTGGCCGGTAAGGCTCTTCGCGTCCTGACCTTCCGCCCGCCCACCGTGCCGCGCACCCCGCGGCCGTACGAACCACCGGAGTCACCATGCACCTCGATCATCAGGACGGCTTTCCCGAGCGGCACACCTACAGTGCGGCTGCTCCCGTGCGCGGCGACGGGACGCGGCGTGCGTTGCGGATCGGCCTGGGCGGTCCGGTCGGTACGGGCAAGACCGCGACCGTGGCCGCCTTGTGCCGGGTGTTGCGCGAGGAGTTCTCGATCGCCGTCGTCACCAACGACATCTACACCCGGGAGGATGCCGAGTTCCTGCGTCGTGAGGCGGTGTTGCCGACCGAGCGGATCGTGGCGGTGGAGACCGGGGCCTGCCCGCACACCGCAATCCGTGACGACATCTCCGCCAACCTGGAGGCCGTGGAGGATCTGGAGGACAGCGTGGGTCCGCTGGATCTGGTGCTGGTGGAGTCCGGTGGTGACAACCTGACCGCGACGTTCTCCAAGGGCCTGGTCGACGCGCAGATCTTCGTGATCGACACCGCCGGTGGCGACGACATCCCGCGCAAGGGCGGGCCGGGCGTGACCACCGCCGACCTGCTGGTCGTCAACAAGACCGACCTCGCCCCCTATGTGGGTGTGGATCTCGACGGCATGGCCCGTGACGCCAAGGCGCAGCGCGGCGAACTCCCGGTCGCCTTCACGGCCCTGAAGCAGCCCGACGGCGTCAAGCCCGTCGCCGACTGGGTCCGGGCACAGCTGGCGCACTGGACCACGGCCACCGCATGACCCGCACCCTTCCCCGCCCCGCCGCACCGCAGGCCCCCGCCGCCCCGGCGGTCGGCCTGCGGGCCACCGCCCGCATCGTCGCCCGGCTGGACGATGGGGGCACCCCCCGCTCGAGCGAAGCCGAGAGTGGGGGAGGTACGAGCCGGCTGCCGGTGCTGGAGGGCGGTGGCCCGTTCGCGCTGCGCCGCGTCCAGTCGCACGCCGACCAGGCCCGGGTCTGCCTGGTCGGCGCCATGAGCGCGCCCCTCGGCGGCGACCGGCTGCGGATCGAGGCCACCGCCGAGGCCGGCACCTCCCTGCGGATCACCGCGGCAGCGGCGACCGTCGCCCTGCCCGGCCGCACCGGCGAGCTCGCCACCTACGACGTCCACCTGACGGTGGGCGACGGCGCCCGGCTGGAATGGCTGCCGGAGCCGCTGATCTCCGCCGAGGGCAGCGACCTGCGGATGACCACCACGATCGACCTCGCCCCGACCGCCCGACTGGTGTTCCGCGAGGAACAGATCCTGGGCCGCAGCGGCGAGCACACCGGCGCGCTGCGCAGTCGCCTGATGATCCGTCAGGCCGGTCGGGTGCTCCTCGACCAGGAGACCGCCTATGGGCCCGGCGCCCCCGGCTGGGACACCTCGGCGGTCCTCGGCGGCCACCGCGCCGTGGGCCAATTCCTCCTCGCCGGACCGGAGTTCACCGACATGCCGGCCGAGGTACGGCTGCTCGGCGGGGCGGCCGGCGACGGCGCGGCCCAGGGCGTCCTTGCCCCGCTCGCCGGGCCCGCCGCGCTGGCCACCGTGGTCGCCCCGGACGGCCTGTCGCTGCGGCGGCTGCTCGACCGGGCCGCGGCCGGCTGAGGAGGCTCACACCTCCAGATCGGACTCCAGGCGGGCGAGGCGGTGGCGCGCCAGCGCGAGGTTGGCGCGCTTGCGGTCCAGTACCAGATACAGGAAGAGACCGCTGCCGTTCTTGCCCGTCACCGGCCGGATGATGTGGTACTGCGAGGTCAGGGTGATCAGCATGTCCTCGATGGAGCCCTGGAGTTCCAGCATTTCCATCGTGCGCAGCTTGGCGCGCACCACATCGGTGTTCCCGGCCGCCGCCACATTGAGGTCGAAGGTCTGCGGATCGCCCAGGGTGGCCAGCGCCATTCCGCTGGTGTAGTCGACCAGGGCGACGCCTATCGCGCCTTCGATCGTCGACATCGCTTCGCCGAGCGCGGTTTCCATCTGCGTCATGAGGGGTCGGGCCTTTCCGTTCGGTGGTTTCGCTGGATTGTCGTCGTGGTGGAATGTGGTCTTCAGCCGACGGCCGCGAGTGGGGCGTGCCACCGGCACTCGGCGACCGGCGGACGGCAACGAGCCGTCGGCAGCGGTCGGTTCGGCGGGCGTGAGGGTCAATCGGCGATCGCCGCACGCTGGTCGGCGGAGCTGCCCGGCGGCGCGTCGAGCAGGGTCGCGATACGCGCGGCGGTACGCCGGGCCTGTAGGTGGAGCCGGCCGACGTTGGTTTCCGGGCCCGCCACGGCCGTGAGCACCGCGCGGTTGCCGGCCGCGTAAGCCGCGATGTAGCCGCGGCTGCCCCGGGTGAGGGATTCCTCGAAGCCGCCCTGCCCGGTGGCGTCGGTCAGGCGCTTGGCGACGCCGATCGCGGCCGCGGTGAGCGCGGCCAGGCCGTCGGGCTCGATGTCCGGCAGATCATGGGCGATCACCATGCCGTCCGCACTCGCCACCATTCCGCCGTGCAGATGTCGTATGTGATCGCGCAGTGCGCGCAATTCGTCCCGGATCCCGGAGGCGATCGCCTCGGTCTCGCTCGTCATCGGTCTTCTGACGCTCCTTCTCCTGGCACGCATTCCGAACACGTGCCTCATGGCCGGGATTCACAGGGGTTCACAGGTTTTCCTCCAGTGCGGTACGCAGACGGACGAGGAGGGCGACGTCCGGATCGGTGGTCTCCAGGGCGCCCGGGTCCGGCAGGTGCCACACCGGTGCGTCCGCCGCGGTGTCCCGCGCGCGCCGCTGGTGCGGAACGGCCCCGGGGCGCCGCCGCGGCAGCGCCGCCGACGGGGGCAGCCGCACCCGTCCGGCCGCGGCCAGCCGCCGCACCTCCAACAGGGTCAGGAACGCCGAGTGGCCGAGCGCATGGGCGAGTTCACCGGGGGTGCGCTCGCCGTCGGCGTGCGCGAGCAGCCACCGCTGCCGACCGGTGAGCGGCGGGCGGTCCGGGCGCCCGGGGTGCTCCGGGGGGATCGGGACGACCGGCGCGCCGTCGGCCGCCGCCCACGCGTCCAACCGGTCGAGCTGCGCCTGCCGGCGGGCCACCGCCGCCAGCAGCGCGGCGGCGTCGACCGGGCGGATCACGCCCAGCCAGTGTGCGTCCCCCCGCACGAAGGAGGTGGCGCCGGCCTCCTGCGCCAGTACGAAGCAGGCCGCGTCCAGCAGTGCCGACAGCTGGCAGACCTCCAGTTCGCCGCGGGTCAACCAGCCCTGTTGGAGGAGGAACTGACCACCGCGGTGGTGCGCTCCGGCCGCGCTCTCCGCGTGCCGCCAGCATTCCGGGGGCAGGCGGCCGGCGGTGGCGAGCCGGGCCCCGACGCCGGGGGCCGTCGGGCACTCGACGCAGTAGACCGCGCCCCGGTGGAGGTAGACGCAACCGGCCGGGCCGCGGAGGGCGCCGGTGGCGCGCTCGGCGGCGTACCGGTCGAGCGGGCCGGGCCGGCGGTCGTCACCGGCGCCGCGGCCCGAACGGGAGGGGGACGTCCAGTCCATGACGGATCGTCAGTCCGTCGCCAGCTCCGCGGCCAAGTCGCGCAGCCGTAGTCGGGCGATGGCGAGATTGGCCCGGGTCCGGTCCAGCCACAGGTGGAGGCAGGTCTGGCTGTCGAAGGCGGTGGGCACCAGGCGGATCAGGTGGTAGCTGTTCCCTGCCGTGATGATCAGGTCCTCCAGCGGTTCCCCGTCCCCGCCCGCGGTGTCGAACGTGGCGTTCCGGGTCACCGCTTGGACCACTTCGGCGGTGTCCGCGGCGGCCGCGTCGTGATCGCCGTGCGGGGCCCGCCCGGCCGTCCCCAGGGTCAGACCGCTGGTCCAGTCGGTCAGTCCGGCCCCGAGGACTCCGGGTATCCCCATCGCGCGGGCCAACACCTGGTCGATTCCGGGCACCTGACGACTCCCTCCGGCGAGCACGTTGCACCACGCAGCACACGGGCACAACACGGAGGCTCTCCCACGTGGCGGTGTGTGGGAGAGCCTGCACGGAAGGTTACTGAAGGCGGTGCCGCCCGCACCGGCATATGCAGAACGGCGGGGCCAATTGACCTGTTCTCGCCTCTCCTCGGCCCGTTGTCGGCGCTCTGTTGACCCGCGGCCCGCCGGCCGCCGCCGGCGCCCGTCCCGCCCACTCCCCGACGGCCGGCGTGCGCCCGCCGGCCAGCACCGGACCGCCGACGGCGCACGCCGGGTGCGGCACCGGCGCCCGGCGCGTCCGGCCACCGGCGCGCACGCTGCGCAACCCCCCGTTTCCTACGGCTTGGTAAAGAAATTGTGGCCAAATCTGTTCAAGTGTGGTCCGTACACGACAGGATCACCCTGTAGCTCTGCGATCACCGCCACCACAAGTGGCGCTCCAAGCTGGGGGATCAACCACGTGAGACGAACAGTAGCGCTCGGCGCCGCCGGCACCTTGGTGACCGGTGCGCTCCTCGCCGGCGCGATAGCCACACCCGCCACCGCCGGCGAGCGGCGGACGGGCGGCACGGCCGAGGCGCGCGGTGTCGCGCTGGCCGCGGCCCGTGCCGCCAAGGCAGGCATCGCATGGCAGGACTGTCCCGCCGACTGGGGGCTGAAGGCCCCGATCCAGTGCGGCTTTGTCACCGTCCCGCTCGACTACGCCAAGCCCGACGGCCGGACCATCAAGATCGCCGTCGACCGGGCCGTCGCCACCGGCGGCCCGCAGCAGCGCCAGGGTGCGCTCGTCTACAACCCCGGCGGGCCCGGCGGTTCGGGCATGCGCTTCCCGAGCCGAGTCACCACCAAGAACCCGCTGTGGGCCAAGACCGCCCAGGCATACGACTTCGTGGGCTTCGACCCGCGGGGCGTGGGCCACTCCGCGCCGATCTCCTGCCAGGACCCGCAGGCGTTCACCAAGGCGCCCAAGGCCGACCCGGTGCCGGACAGCGAGGCCGACAAGCGCGCCCAGCGCAAGCTCGCCCACGCCTACGCCCAGGGCTGCCTGGAGCGCACCGGCCGCGCGATGCTGTCGCAGATGACCACTGCGAACACCGCGCGCGACCTGGACGTGGTCCGCGCCGCGCTCGGCGAGAAGAAGCTCAACTACCTGGGCGTCTCCTACGGCACCTACCTGGGTGCCGTGTACGCCTCGCTCTTCCCGGACCACGTCCGCCGGATGCTCGTCGACAGCGTGGTCAATCCCTCGCGCGAGAAGATCTGGTACCAGGCCAACCTCGACCAGGACATCGCCTTCGAGACCCGTTGGGGCGACTGGAAGAAGTGGGTCGCCAAGAACGACGCCACGTACCACATCGGCGACACCCCGCAGAAGGTCCAGGCCGCCTGGGAGAAGCTGCGCGTCACCGCCAAGAAGAACCCCATCGGCGGCGTGGTCGGCCCGGCCGAGCTCACCGGCTTCTTCCAGAACGCCCCGTACTACGACGACTCGTGGGCCCAGGTCGCCGGGGTCTGGAGCGCGTACGCGGCCGGCAACGCCAAGCCGCTGATCGACGCGGCCGGTTCGCACCCCGACGACAAGGCCGGCAACATCAAGGCCGAGAACAGCAACGCCGTCTACACCGCCGTCGAGTGCACCGACGTCAAGTGGCCTACCGACTGGCGCACGTGGGACCGTGACAACACCCGCGTCAACCGGCAGGCACCGTTCATGACCTGGTCCAACGCCTGGATGAACCTGCCCTGCGCCACCTGGCCGGTCAAGCAGCAGACCCCGGTCGAGGTCAAGACCGGCAAGGGCCTGCCGCCGGTGCTGATCGTGCAGAGCACCCGTGACGCGGCGACCCCGTACGACGGCGCTGTCGAGCTGCACAAGCGGCTCGCGGGCTCCCGCCTGATCACCGAGCGGGACGCCGGTTCGCACGGCGTGACCGGCCTGGTCAACCCGTGCATCAACAACCGGGTCGACGCGTACTTCCTGAAGGGGACCACGGACCCCAAGGACGTCACCTGCGCGCCGCACGCCACGCCCGTCCCGGAGAAGCCGACCGCCAAGGCCGCCGGCTGATCCACCACCGGGGGCGGTCGGGAGAGGGAATTCCCGGCCGCCCCCGGCCCCTTTCCCGGCGCCCGCTCAGCCCGCGATCGGCTCGACCCGCGGCTCCGCGATCGCCGTGTAGTCCTCGGTCGCGAGCGCCAGCGAACGGTCCAGCCGCGCCGCGTTGAAGTAGATCTCCGGCTGCGCCAACAGCGCCGGGTCGACGATCAGGGTCAGCTCCTCGTCGAAGGAGAACGGCAGGATCGTCCCCGAGACGCTCCGGGCCAGCCGCTCCGCGACCTCCGTGTTGGCGAACCCCGCGTACGAGCCGCCCAACAGCGCCTTCACCGCGCCCAGATCCACCCGCCGGTCGCCCGGCACCACCGCCAGTACGTACCGCTTGGTCTTCTTGTCCAGCTTCACCATCACCACGATGCACTTCGCGGCCTGCTCGACGGCGTTCCCGCGCAGCGCGCTGACGGCCTCCGTGGCCCCCTCAGCGGGGTGCTCGTAGATCCGGTAGCGCGCCCCGCGCTCGTCCAGCAGACCGATCAACTTGCTGTAGGTCTCGTACTCGGTCTCGTGTTCGCTCACCGTTTGTGTCCGCACTCTCTCTTCGCACCGCACCACGCGGAACCTCGTCGTCAGGCCGGGAACACCGCGGCGAACGCAGCCCTGTTGGGGGAGTCCGTCCGACGGACCGGCACTGCGAAGACGATACGTCCGAACCACCCCGCGAAGCGGCCGTCGGCCGACAGGAGACCCCCGAACGCCCGTGCCACCACGGCCGGTTCGTCGCGGAGCACCCCGCATTCCCAGGCGCCGAGCACCAGTTGGCGGTGCGCTCCCGCCGCCGCGGGCCCGGCGGCTCAGCTGCCGGCGCCGTGCCCCCGCCGCCCGCGCGCCCGCGTCTCGGCCTGCGCCGCGGCCTTGGCCTCCGTGGCATACAGGTCCACGTACTCCTGACCGGAGAGCGTGAGGATGGCGTACATGATCTCGTCGGTGACGGCCCGCAGCGCGGTGCGCTCGTCCAGCAGACCCACGTAGCGCGAGAAGTCCAGCGGCGGCCCGAAACGGACCGTGACCCGCATCGCCCGGGGCAGCCGCCGCCCGGTCGGCTGCGCCTCGAACGTCCCGATCATCGCGCACGGCACCACGGGCACCCCGGCCTTCAGGGCCAGCGCGGCCACCCCGGTGCGCCCCTTGTACAACCGCCCGTCGTGCGAGCGGGTGCCCTCCGGATAGATCCCCAGCAGCCGCCCCTTGCGCAGCACCGCCAGCCCCGAGGAGAGCGCCGCCTCGGACGCCCGGCCCCCGGAGCGGTCCACCGGGATCTGCCCGACCCCGCGGAAGAACGCAGCGGTCAGCCGCCCCTTGAGACCGGCCCCGGTGAAGTACTCGGCCTTCGCCAGGAACGTCACCCGGCGCGGCACGATCGCCGGCATCACGAAGTGGTCCGCGAACGACAGGTGGTTCCCCGCGATGATCGCCGGGCCCTCCTCGGGCACCTGCGCCAGCCCCTCCACCCGCGGCCGGAAGAGCAGCCGCAACAGCGGCCCCAGCAGCACGTACTTCAGCACCTGATACAGCACCGCGGCCCCCTATCCCGTCCCCCCGACCGCCGGTGCGGCCGGATCGTGCCAGGTCACAGGGGACGACCAGGGCCGTCAGTGTAGGCGCGGAAGCCGTCGGCCGTAACCGTGCCGGCCCGTCACCGCACCATCGGGCCCCGCGGATCCACAGGGCCGTCCGGGCGACCGCACGGCGTGGCCGCTTGTGCGCCGGGGCGCGGGGGAGTGGCCTGGGGGCCGTCGGGCGCCGTCCGCCGTCCAGGCGCCCGGCCCCGCCGGGCCACCGCCCCGAGCGTTCCAGGAGACCCCGATGCCCGTGAGCCGCCGACGCCGAACCCCCCGCGCCGTCCTGGCGGCGGGCGTGACCGTGGCGCTGTGCACCGCATTCGGCGTGGCATCGGCCCGCGCCACCGACCGGGACGTCTCCGACGGCCTGTTCCTGACCGTGTCCGGCGCCGGCGACACCTGGATCCACGGCGTGCGGCTCTTCTGCCCGGACACCCGCGGCACCCATCCGCACGGCGCCGCCGCCTGCGCCGAGCTGGCCTCGGCCCACGGCGACCTCGACGCGCTGCGGGGCGACCCGCACATCTGCACCCGGGAGTACGACCCGGTCACCGTCGCCGCCTCCGGCCGCTGGCGCGGCAGGATCGTCACCTGGCACCGGCAGTTCCCCAACGCCTGCACGATGGACGCCGCCACCGGCCCGGTCTTCCGCTTCTGAGCCCCATTCCCGGCCGCCGCACCGCCGCCGGACGACGGGCCCCGGCGGCGCGGCTCAGGTCCCGCGCGCCGTCACCACCCTGACGGTCACCAGCGCCAGCACCACCCACAGGAACCACACCCAGCCGTTGCCGCCCAACGCCACGGTGTAGGCGGACGCCGCCACCAGCCCGCACACCGTGCAGACGGCCATCGCTCTGGCAGATCCGGGCATACCCGCAACCTCCTCACGCGGCGGCCCGGGGACACAACGCCACGGGCCGCGGCCAGGGAACCATCGTCCCCGGCCGCGGCCCGTGCCGCCAGATGACCGACCGCGCCGCGGTGGCCGTTTCCGGCCGTCCGCGTCCCGCGTGCCTCCCGCTCTCACCGCCCCCGGGCGTTGAGCGAGGCCAGATAGGCGTTGTAGTCCGCCAGGTCCTTGTCGCCGTTCCGCTCCGCGGCCCGGTCCGCGCGCGCCGACTGGCGCTCCTCGGACTTGTACCACTGGAAGACCAGCGCGATCAGCACCACCACCGACGGGATCTCGCTGAACGCCCAGGCGATCCCGCCGGCCGCCTGCTGGTCGCCCAGCGCCTCGATGCCCAGCGTGGCCGGCGGGTGCAGGAAGGTGTCCACCATCGGCTCGGACGCCATCATCAGCGCGATGCCGAAGAACGCGTGGAACGGCATCCCGGCGAACAGCTCCAGCATCCGCATCACGTACCCCGGACGGTGCGGGCCCGGGTCGACGCCCATGATCGGCCAGAAGAAGACCAGCCCCACCGCCAGGAAGTGCACCATCATCGCGATGTGCCCGGTCCGGGACTGCATCAGGAAGTCGAACAGCGGGGTGAAGTACAGCGCGTAGAGGCTCGCGATGAACAGCGGGATGGTGAACGCCGGGTGCGTGATGATCCGCATGTAGCGGCTGTGCAGCAGCGCCACCAGCAGCTCGCGCGGCCCCTTGCGGCCGCGTCCGGCGGTCGGCAGGGCGCGCAGCGCCAGCGTCACCGGCGCCCCGAGCAGCAGCAGGATCGGCGACAGCATGCTGATGATCATGTGCTGGACCATGTGGACGCTGAACATCGCCATGCCGTAGTCGTTCAGCTTGGTGCACATCGTCACCGCCACCGTCAGCACGCCCAGCACCCAGGCGACGAGCCGGCCCATCGGCCACCCGTCCCCGCGCCGTCGCAGTCGGACCACCGCCCAGACGTACAGCGCCAGCCCCAGCAGACAGCCGACGAGGAAGAACGCGTCACCGCCGAACGCGAGGCCCCGCCCCAGCGTGAACGGCGGCAGATCCATGTTCATGCCGTCCATGCCGTGCCCGCTGTGATGCATCCGCTCGCTCCTGATTCGTACCAATGCTCCGGCGACAAGCGTAGAGGCGCCCCCGGCCGGCGGAGCGGCCGGGGGCGCCTCTTAGGACGCGCGTCCCCTAGGGGGCTACGGACGGGTCACAGCACGCACTCGGCCTCGTCGTAGCGCTCGGCGGGCACCGTCTTGAGGCTGGCGACCGCCTCGGCGAGCGGCACCAGCGTGATGTCCGTGCCGCGCAGCGCGGTCATCATCCCGAACTCCCCGCGGTGCGCGGCCTCCACCGCGTGCCAGCCGAACCGGGTGGCCAGCACCCGGTCGTACGCGGTCGGCGTACCACCGCGCTGGACGTGGCCGAGGATGACCGGCCGGGCCTCCTTGCCGAGCCGCCGCTCCAGCTCCACCGACAGCTGCCGGGCGACCCCGGCGAACCGCTCGTGCCCGTACACGTCGGTGTCGCCGACGTCGAAGGCCATGGAGCCCGCGCGCGGCTTGGCGCCCTCCGCGACCACCACGATCGCGAACTTCTTGCCGGCCTCGAACCGCTGCGCGACCCGCGCGGTCAGCTCCTCGATGTCGAACGGCCGCTCCGGCACCACGATCGCGTGCGCGCCGGCCGCCATCCCCGAGTGCAGCGCGATCCAGCCGGTGTGCCGCCCCATCACCTCGACGATCATCACCCGCTGGTGCGACTCGGCGGTGGTCTTGAGCCGGTCCAGCGCCTCGGTCGCCACCCCCACCGCGGTGTCGAAGCCGAACGTCACGTCGGTGACGGCGATGTCGTTGTCGATGGTCTTGGGCACGCCGACGATCGGCAGCCCGGCGTCCGACAGCAGCCGGGCCGCCTTCAGCGTGCCCTCGCCGCCGATCGGGATGATCGCGTCGAGCCCCAGCTCGGCGACGTGGCCGCGGGCCCGCTCGACACCGTCCCGCAGGTGGGCGGGCTGCACCCGCGACGACCCGAGGATGGTCCCGCCGCGCGCCAGGATGCCGCCGACGGCGTCCAGGTCGAGCTTGCGGTAATCGCACTCCAGCAGGCCCTTCCAGCCGTCCTTGAAGCCGATCACCTCATCGCCGTGGTCGGCGGTGGCTCGGTGCACGACGGACCGGATGACGGCGTTCAGGCCGGGGCAGTCGCCCCCGGATGTGAGGACACCAATACGCATTGCTCGTAGCAACCTCTGCAACTCAACCGGACGCCCGGACCCCGTCGTCCGGTTGGATCCCGCCCAGCCTACAAGCGCACGGCACTTCGGCACACGAGCGCCCGGAGTGCGGACACCGGCGCACGGAAAACGGCCGGATCCGGGTCGGCTGACCCGGATCCGGCCGTTGTGATCCCGCCGAAACCGTCAGGCGTTCTCGGTCGCCGCCGCGATCCGCTCCTGGCGCAGCGCGTCGTACCACCGGTCGTCGGCCGGCGGCAGCGCGTTGACGTCCAGCGCCAGCTTGATCAGCAGGTCCGCGATGTGCGGGTTGCGGGCCATCACCGGGCCGTGCATGTACGTCCCGAAGACAGTGTCGTTCCAGGCGCCCTCGTAGCCGTCGCCGACGCCGTTGCCGTTGCCGAACCGGACCTTGGCGAACGGCCGGGCGCTCTGGCCCAGGTGCGTGACGCCCTGGTGGTTCTCGAAGCCGGTCAGCGGCGGCAGCCCCAACTTCGGGTCGATGTCGGCCAGTACGTCGCCGACGCACCGGTCGCCCTCGCCGCGGGTGCTCACCACGTCCAGCAGCCCCAGGCCCTGCTGCCGCTCACCGAGGTCGTTGATGAACTCGTGGCCCAGGATCTGGTAGCCGGCGCACACCGAGAAGACGATCGCGCCGTTGGAGACCGCGCGGTCCAGTCCGCCGTCGCGGATCAGCCGCTCGGCCGCCAGCCGCTGCGGCCGGTCCTCGCCGCCGCCGATCAGGTAGATGTCCCCGGAGGTGGGGATCTGCTGGTCGGACCGGACGTCCAGGCGCTGGACGTCCAGGCGGCGCTGGCGCGCCCGCCGCTCCACCACCAGGACGTTGCCCTGGTCGCCGTAGGTGCTCAGCAGGTCCGGGTAGATCCACACCACGCGCAGGCTGTTGTCACTCATGCTCGCTCGTCCTTGTCCGTGTTCTCTGTGGACCGCACTCAGTTGCCCACGCGGCGGCGCAGGTCCTGGAATGCCGTGTAGTTGGCGATGACCTCGATCCGGCCGGCAGGTGCCTGCCCCACCGCCTCGTCGAGGGTCTCGCACACCTGGAAGTCGAGCCCGGCGACCTCCAGGCGCACCGCCAGGTCCAGCTTGCGGTCGCCCAGCACGAAGATCGGGTGCCCGGCCAGCCGGGTGTAGTCCACGTCCCACAGCCAGGAGGTGTCGGTGCCGTCCGCGCCGCGTGCGTTCACCGACATGATCACCGGGGTCGGCGGCCCGTCGATCAGCGAGAAGGTCTCCAGCCAGCCGGCCGGGTTCTTGGCCAGCAGCAGGCGCAGCTCCCGCTCCTGGAAGGTGACCACGTCGTAGCGGCCGGCCACGGCCTGCACCGAGAACATCCGCTCCAGGGCGACCTGCGGCGGCACCCCGAAGGCGGCCGCGACCGCGGCGGAGGTGGTGGCGTTGGCCTTGTTGGCGCGGCCCGGCAGCTGCAGCTTGATCGGCCAGGCGCTGCCGTGCGGGTCCAGGACGTGGTCGCCGGAGAGCGCCCAGCTGGGCATCGGCCGGCGGAAGCCGCACTCGGCGCAGAACCAGTCGTCGCCGGGCCGCTGCATCACACCGCCGCAGGACGGGCAGGACCAGGCGTCGTCCTTCCACTCCTGCCCGGCGGCGACCCACACCACGTTGGCGGACGCCGAGGCCGCCCACACGATCAGCGGGTCGTCGGCGTTGGCGATGATCAGCGCCTTGGAGCCGGACAGGCCCTCGCGCCAGCGCTCGGCCAGCATCCGGGTCTCGGCCGCCCGGTCGAGCTGGTCCCGGGAGAGGTTCAGTAGCGCTATGGCCTTGGGCGTGACGTCCCGGGCCACCGTGGCCAGGTACTTCTCGTCCACCTCGATGACGCCGAACTTGGCGTCCGAGCCGCCCGCCAGCGCCGAGGTGATCCCCGCGGGCATGTTCGCGCCCAGCGCATTGGAGACGACCGGGCCGCTGGCCCGCAGTGCCTCGGCGATCAGCCGGGTGGTGGTGGTCTTGCCGTTGGTGGCGGACACCAGGACCACGTCCAGGTGCCTGGCCAGCGAGGCCAGCAGGTCGGGGTCGAGCTTGAGCGCCACCCGGCCGCCGATCACCGATCCGCTGCCGCGGCCCGCCGCGCGCGACACCGCTGCTGCGGCCTTGCCGGCCGTCACGGCCAGTTTGGCCCGCGGCGACAGCGGCTCCGTGTTGCCTGCCATGGTCCTAGATCCTCCTTGCATCCGGCGCACTCCTGCCCTGGGGCTGCCGGGAGAACGCGCCTCCTCCAGCGGTCGCCGACCGGCCGGAGGCTTCGGTCGGGGATCAGCCTATCGAGATCCGGCGGCCGGCCCGAACTCCGCCACCTGTGTGACGCGATCCGGAATGCCCGGCCCGTACTCTGGGCCCATGCGCCACCGCACCATCCCGGGCAGCTCCGGCCGCCCCCGCCCGCTGCGCCTGTACGGTGATCCGGTCCTCTCCCGCCCCTGTGCGGACGTCACCGTCTTCGACGGTGAACTGGCCGCGCTGGTCGAGGACATGTACGCGACAATGTACGCCGCCAACGGCGTGGGTCTGGCCGCCAACCAGATCGGCGTCCCGCTGCGGGTGTTCGTCTACGACTGCCCCGACGACGAGGACCGCCGGCACCTGGGGCACATCGTCAACCCCCGGCTGGTGGAGGCGGACGGCCCGGTCGTCCGCGGTCCCGAGGGCTGTCTGTCGCTGCCCGGTATCGAGGCGGGCACGCCGCGTCACGATCACGCGATCGTCGAGGGCTTCGACCTCACCGGCGAGCCGGTGACGGTGACCGGCACCGGATTCTTCGCCCGCTGCCTCCAGCACGAGTGCGACCACCTCGGCGGCGGCCTCTACGTCGACCGGCTCACCGGCCTGCGGCGGCGCCGGGCGCTGCGCGCGGCGGCCCGGGCCCCATGGGCGGCGGCGGGCGAGGAGCGGACGGCGGCGCCGGCCTGACGCCGCCCGCGGCCCCTCAGAATCCGGGGCCGTCCGCCAGGTCCTTGACGGTGGCCAGCTGGCCCCACAGCAGGTCGGTGAGATGGCGCACCAACTGCTCGCGGGAACAGGGGCGTTCGCGCAGCCACCAGTCGCCGGCCGCGTGCATCATGCCGACGATGCCGTGCCCCCACACCCGGGCCCGCTCCTCGCCGTCCGGCCCCAGGTCGAGCCGGTCGGAGATGACCTTGGCCAGCTCCTCGCCGAGCCGGCGCAGCAGCGGGGCGGAGTGCCGGCCGACGTCGAAGCCGGACTCCGCGGGGTGGTCCTCGTCCGCCGGGTGCATCAGGAAGCGGTAGACCTGCGGCCGGGCCTCGATGGCGGCGAGGTAGGCGTCCAGGGTGGCCTCGACCCGCTCCCGGCGCAGCATCTGGGCGTCCAGTGCGGCCCGGAGGTTGGCCAGCAGGGCGTCGGTGTGCCGGACGGCCAAGGCGCGGTAGAGGCCGCCCTTGTCGCCGAAGTGCCGGTAGAGGATCGGCTTGGTGATCCCGGCTTCGGCGGCGATCGCGTTCATCGACGCTTCCGGGCCGTCGCGCAGCACGATGCGCTCGGCGGCCTCCAGCAGTTCCCGTCGTCTGCGCTCGGTCGCGGTCTGCTGCCGGTCGGCGCCGTCCGCGGCGGCCGGTTGCGCGCCGGCCCGGCCCGTGCCGTTCTGTCCGGTGCTGTCGATGCTGTCCATGGTCGTGCTCCCCACCCTTGTGAATCCGTGGTGCTCGCGCAACGTAACACCCGGACTCGGTGACCCCGAACTCCGCGGCGAATTCGGCTCCGGAGAGGAGTTGACATCCGTTACCCGCGAGTAACAGACTCTGGTTACCGGAAGTAACGGCTTGCCGTACGCACCACTGGAGGGGACATGGCCGAGTTCACCATGGAACTCAACGACGAGCAGAAGGAAGTCCGTGACTGGATTCACGGCTTCGCCGCGGACGTCATGCGCCCCGCCGCCGCCGAGTGGGACGAGCGCGAGGAGACCCCCTGGCCGGTGATCCAGGAGGCCGCCAAGATCGGCCTGTACTCCCTCGACTTCTACGCCCAACAGTTCTTCGACCCCACCGGCCTCGGCATCCCCATGACCATGGAGGAGCTGTTCTGGGGCGACGCCGGCATCGCGCTGTCCATCGTGGGCACCGGCCTGGCCGCCGTCGGCGTGCTGGCCAACGGCACCGAGGAGCAGATCGGCACCTGGGTCCCGCAGATGTACGGCGACGCGCACGACGTCAAGGTCGCCGCCTTCTGCTCCTCCGAGCCGGACGCCGGCTCCGACGTCGCCTCGATGCGCACCCGCGCCGTCTACGACGAGGCCAAGGACGAGTGGGTGCTCAACGGCACCAAGACCTGGGCGACCAACGGCGGCATCGCCAACGTCCACGTGGTGGTCGCCGTCGTGGACCCGGAGCTGGGCTCCAAGGGCCACGCCTCCTTCATCGTCCCGCCGAACACCCCCGGCCTCTCCCAGGGCCAGAAGTTCAAGAAGCACGGCATCCGCGCCTCGCACACCGCCGAGGTGGTGCTGGAGAACGTCCGCGTCCCCGGCCACTGCCTGCTCGGCGGCAAGGACAAGCTCGACGAGCGGCTGGCCCGCGCCCACGAGCGCGCCAAGGGCGGCGAGCGCGTCAAGAACGCCGCGATGGCCACCTTCGAGGCGTCCCGCCCGGCCGTCGGCGCGATGGCCGTCGGCACCGCCCGCGCGGCGTACGAGGAGGCCCTGGAGTACGCCAGGACCCGCGAGCAGTTCGGCCGCCCGATCATCGACAACCAGGGTGTGGCCTTCCAACTGGCCGACATGCGCACCCAGATCGACGCCGCCCGCCTCCTGGTGTGGCGCGCCTCCTGGATGGCGGTCACGGGCAAGAAGTTCGAGAGCGCCGAGGGCTCGATGTCGAAGCTCTTCGCCAGCGAGACGGCGAAGAAGGTGACCGCCCAGGCGATCCAGATCCTCGGTGGCAACGGCTTCACCCGCGAGTACCCGGTCGAGCGGATGCACCGCGACGCGGCGATCTACACCATCTTCGAAGGCACCAGCGAGATCCAGCGGCTGGTCATCGCCCGCACGCTGTCGGGGATGCCGATCCGCTAGCGCAGGGCCCCTGTAAGACGCGCGTAGATCAATCGCGCATCGAAGGCTCCACCTCGTAATGAAGTGGAGCCTTCGATGCGCCCGCTAACTACCGGATACCGTGTTTGGGAGACATTTGGGAGATCAACTCGACGCCTGGGAGACGGGAACGGGGAGAGGGCCGAACTCGCGGCGAGCCACCACGGGGCGCAGTGACTGCTCCCATCGCCGTTGGAGCATGTCCGCGATCTTCAGCTCCATGGCCAGCGTCGTGTGTGAGTAGATGCCCTCAATGCCTTGCAGGGCATGCCCCATTCGCTCCTCGACAGCAACTCGTGGGTGCCCGTCCTCGTCGAGCCACACCTTGTGAGAATGCCTCAGGCCATGCGGGAGCAGGCCGTCGACCCCCAGGACGGGCCGGATGCCGGCTCGGGCCTTAGAGGTCCTAACGGAAGTGGTTGATCATGTGGCTGCTGGCTTATCCGCTCGTTGGTCTGGCTGTGGGTGAACGTCAGCCGCGGCCGTGGATCGTGTCGGATGAACTGTGGGCGCTGATCGAGCCGTTGTTGCCCAAGCCGGGGCCGAAGCTGGTCGAGGGGCGGCCGAGGGTTCCAGACCGGCAGGCGTTGTGCGGGATCTTGTTCGTGCTGCACACCGGCATCCAGTGGGAGTTCCTGCCGCAGGAGCTGGGCTTCGGTTCGGGCATGACCTGCTGGCGCCGGCTGGCCGCGTGGAACGAGGCCGGGGTGTGGGACCAACTGCATGTGCTGCTGCTGAAGAAGCTGCGGTCGGCGAAGAAGCTGGACTGGTCCCGGGCGGTGATCGACTTCTCTCATGTGCGGGCGGCTCGAAGGGGCCCAAAAGCGGTCCCAGCCCGGTCGATCGCGCACGGCCGGGCAGCAAGCACCACGTCATCACCCACGCCCAGGGCATTCCCCTTGCGGTGTCGCTGACCGGCGGCAATGGCAACGACGTCACCCAACTCCTGCCCCTGCTCGACAAGATCCCCGCCGTCGCCGGTGCGGTCGGCCGACCCCGGCACCGCCCCGACGCACTGCTCGCCGACCGCGGCTATGACCACGACAAGTACCGGCGCCTGCTACGGCAGCGCGGCATCCGCCCCGTGATCGCGAGGCGAGGCCAGCCACGCGGCTCCGGCCTGGGCATCTTTCGGTACGTCGTCGAACGAACCATCTCCTGGCTACATGGCTTCCGGCGCCTGCGCATCCGGTGGGAGCGACGCGACGACATCCATGAAGCCTTCCTCGGACTCGCTACATGTCTCATCACCTACGGACACGTCCGACGTCTTTGTTAGGACCTCTAAGCCATGGCGTGTCGTCCTCGACAGCCCGACCGGCTCCAGCCCTGAGGCCGAGTTCACCAGCGAGACCAAGACCTACGAGTACGTCCGCACTGAGCTGCAGAAGACTGAAGCCGGCGAGACGAAGACGACCGCGATCCGCATCTACCAGTGGTCGGACGGGCGCTGGTGGCACTTCGAGACGATCCAGCCGGAGGAATTCTGATGACCGACTGGCCCTTCGGTACCGACGCCGACCGAGACGACCCGCTCACCAAACTACGCATCCCGGTGGTGGACAGCTTCAATCCCCGCTGGCACTACGTCGCCGCGTTCCTCCACGCTGACTCGAACTGCGAATTCGACCCGCCCTGGCCGTTCGCCAGCGCCGAGCGGCCGACCGACGCCGAGGTACAGATGCTGGCTTCCTTCCTCCAGGAGCACCGGCACTACTGGTTCGGCAACCAGGGCTACGCCCGCAAGATGGACCAGCGCCCACTCGATGTGGACTCCGGCTGGAACAGGACCGTGTTCATCAAATACGGCACCGGCGACTGGGGCTACCGCCGCTGTTCGTGGACCTACGGGCCGACATTCGTCCCCGATCCGCCGAACTTCCCCAACCGAAAGCAGGGGCCGCTGACGCTGGAGCAGGTCATGGACCGCTGCCACACCATCGGCAGCCGCAGGCCGATGCGGCACTGGCTCGACTGGAAGGCCAGCCACCCCGAGGTCTTCGGGGGAGCGCGTGAACCAGCCTGCGCCCGCCGCCGAGTCCGACGCGGACTTCCTCACCACGACCTTCGGCCCGCGCCTCACGGCCCGCCTACGGACGCCGAAGAACCACCGTGCGGCCCGTGAGGCATTCGGCGTCATCGCGCATGTGCACGGCCGGCATGTGGCCCGCTCGTGGCTGATCGGCATGAACCCGCACCTCAGCGACGACAACCCGCTCCGCGCCATCGCAGCCGGCCGCGGAGACGAAGTCCTCGCTGCCGCACGTGCCTACGCCCGCGGCGACCACGCCAACTAACCCCCGTCCCGCCGCAATCCGTGGCCAAGCAACATCACCAAGAAGCAGCAATGCACATCGCTTTCCCGGCTGCAACAAGCAGATCGACCGTGGCCTCGCGCACCTCTGCGGCGAGACGCCCGGCGGCGACGAGCACGGATGTGGCGGCTACTTCTGCGGCCACCACCTGTACATGAACTCCAACCCCGCCGCCTCCGGCTTCGCCTGCCGCGCCTGCAACGACCACTACGACGCCCGGCATCCCGAGGAGGATGAGGGCGTGTCCGGTGACGCCATGGTCGTCATCTTCCACTAACCGCAGCCCGCCGTCACCCGCGGCGGGCCCAGACCAAGGAGACCGATCACCGTGTCCTACTCCCAACTGCTCGCCACCAAAGGGAAGCTCACCGACGCCAAGCAGTGCCTCAACATCCCGCACGTCGTGGCCATCTGCGGCAGCACCCGCTTCATGCAGGACATGGCGGACGCCGACCGTGAACTGACCTGGGCTGGCAACATCGTCGTCAAGCCCTGCCGCGACATGAAGACCCCGCACCCGCTGTGGGTCGACCGGCCGAGGCCGAGGCAGGCAAGGCTCGACTGGACGATCTGCACCGGGCGAAGATCCGGCTCGCGGACGAGGTGCTCGTTGTGAATGTGCGCCTGAGTTCCCCATCGCCCCGCTCCCCGCGGGCGGTGCCCCCCGGTCCTGCGGAGTGCGTCGACGGCCCTGTGCCACCCTCAAGGGTGAACAGCGAGGAAGTCTCAGAATTCATGAGCTTCTATCCGGCAGCCTGAGATTCCGCTGGGTATAGCGAAGTTGAGGGGGCGGGATGTCGCTCGCTGTCGTTGCACCAATCCGATCTCGACCGCTGCTGGAGTCGCCGCAGGACATCGCGGACTTTGAGCAGGACCTGCTGTCTGAGTTCGTGCTTGCCCGGGCGGCGGCCGGGGTCGCCGACGAGACGATCTCCGGAGACGTGAATGCGCTGATGGAGGTGCGCGGCTGGTGCGGCCGCCCGCTCTGGGAGCTGATCCCGACTGACCTCGACCGGTTCTTCGGTGAGGACCAGCGACGGCTGGCCACGCTGACGAAGGTCCGCAAGGCAGTCCCTGGCGACGTACTTCGAGTTCCTGGAGGTGCGGCATCAGGCCGATATCCACGCGGCGACCGGCGTGCTGGTGCAGTGCCCGGTCGATGAGATCAACCGCCCACGAGGCAAGACCAACATGCGGGTGCGGATCCCGCCGCCGGCCGCGGACATCGATCGGCTCTTCGCCGGATGGCGCGACGATCTACACTCGGCTCGGAAGTACGCGCCGAGTGTCCGTAACTACACCGCATGCCGCCTGGCCAGCCTCATTGGCCCGCGTGTCTCGGAACTGTGCCTGCTCGAAGTCCACGACATCCGCTGGGACCTGGGCACCTTCGGCAAGGTGCTGCTGCGCGGCAAGGGCAGCCGCGGTCAGAAGAAGGAGCGCCTGGTCCCGCTCATCAACGGTTCTCGTGAACTCCTCGAATGGTGGCTCCAGGGCCCGCGGTGGGAGTTCGACGGGCACCTCGATGAGCCCGGTGCACCGCTGTTCCCCTCCGAGCGCCGCGATCCCGGTGGCCGCTGCAAGCGCGTGAGCACCAGCGCGATTCGGGGCGCGATGGCGGAGGCAGCGGAACGCCACCTGCCTCGCTGGTCCGGCCGTGCTACTCCGCACGCGCTCCGGCACTCCGCCGCGTCCGATCTGTACGCACAGGGCATAAACGTCGTCGCTATCCAGGAGCTGCTCGGTCATCGCTGGATCAACACCACGATGATCTACGTGAACCCTCGGGAATTGCATCAGGCGGGCGAGAAGCCGCAGGTCGCGTGGTCACGGCGAGAAGCGGAAGGACTCCGCAGCCTCTACGAACTGGCAGCCTGAGCAGGGGTGTTGCTGAGGCGATCCCTTCTAATGCATGATCTGCTCTCCAGAAGGGACGGTCTGGAGTGGTGTATCAGCGCAAGGGGGCCCTCGCCGCCTACCGGGACGCCACGCTGTTCAAGGTCATCTACGGGTGGGGGCTTCGCCGGACCGAGACGTCCAAACTCGATGTGGTCGACTTCGGACGCAATCCGCAGGCCCGGCAGTTCGGCCGGTACGGCACGCTCAACGTCCGCTACGGCAAGGCGAAGAAGGGCCAGCCGCCGCGGCGGAGGAACGTGCTGTCGGTGATGGACTGGGCCGTCGAGGCGGTCGCCGACTATGTCGAGAACGTCCGGCCGCGCTTCGGATTCCCGGATCACCCGGCCTTGTGGATCACCGAGCGTGGGGGCCGTCTTCAGCCCGGCTCCATCAACGACCGGTTCGAGGCATACCGCGATGCCCTAAAGCTCTCAAAAGACCTAACTCCCCACTCAATCCGACATTCTTACGTCACGCATCTGACCGAAGACGGGGTCGACCGCCGGTTCATCCAGCAGCAGGTCGGCCATGAGTGCGACAGCTCCCTGGCCATCTACACGCACGTCAGCGACGACTTCATGAACACTTCCCTGCACAAGGCACTGGCTCCGGCGTTCGCCGGGGCCTGACAGGAGGGATCCGGCGATGGCCGCCAAGCTCGACTACCACTGGCACCTGCGCAAAGTCATGGCGGACCGCGGGATGTTCTCCACCACCGACCTCATCCCTCCGCTCGCCGAACGCGGCATCAGCCTGTCGTCGAGCCAGGTCTACCGGCTCGTCGTCGAGCGACCGGAGCGACTGAGCCTGAAGATCCTCATGGCTCTGCTAGACATCCTCGACTGCACCATGGACGACCTCATCGAGCCCATCGCGGCGGCCGGGGCCGTGAAGAAGCCGAAGAAGGCGGCCGTCGGCGGCGGCACGGCATCCGGTTCGGAGGGACTTGGTGGACTGCGGCCAAAGCGGGCCCGCATCAGGGGTGTTGACCGGTCGTGACCACTGCTGACCATCTCAGCCGCACCGTTTCGGACCCGATCGGCCTGATCACAGACCTGGTCGCAGACGTCGAGATGGAGCTCGGCGCTGAGACCATCCGGGCCGTGGTCACCGCGGTCGCGGGCGGCCGCGCGAAGTCACGGCGCCTGGCGGAAGCCCTGGCGATGCGGCCCGCCGTCCTGACCGACGGCCGGTCCCCGGCACCCCGGGCCATCGGCGATCTGCTCATCGAGCTCCGCAAGGCCGGCGCCGCGGCGATCTCGCCGCCGGTCTGTGTCGAGTGCGGCAAGAAGTTGCGAACCCTCCAACGCCAGGGCCAGGACTGGTACTGCTCGGTCTGCGGACAGGAGACCACCGAGTGCACCGCCTGCGGCAACGTCCGACGCGTCGGCTTCCGGGACCGCAAGAGCCTGCCGCGCTGCAAGATGTGTCCGGACAACGACGACCGTGATCCAGTCACGGTCGTGCACGAGATGATCACCGCGATCGCCCCGGACGCCGACCGCGACGTGATCGCCGAAGCTCTCCGCCGCACGGCACCCCAGCGTCCCACCTATCGACAGCGACTGGTCTGGGCCCTGGAGGAGAACCCTCGTCTGCTGACCGGAGAGGGCTATCTGGCACCACATCGCGCCATCCTGCGGTTTATCGACTTGCTGCACGAGGCAGGCGTCGCCGGGATCGTCCGGCCGGCCTGCCCTCGCTGCCACCGGGTGGTCCGCATCGACAAGCCGCTGGATGGGCAGCGGGTCTGCCGCAACTGCATCGCCAAGTCCCGCATCGAAGAATGCGTACGCTGTGGTGCCCGGCGCGAACCGGCCATCCGCGACACCCAGGGACGGCCGCTGTGTCCGAACTGCCTGGTCACTGACCCCGCGAACATCGAGGTCTGCATCGGCTGCGGCAGACGTCGACGAGTACAGAACCGCACCGCCGAAGGCCCCCTCTGCCCCACCTGTTGCCCCCTGCCGGTCCTGGTCTGCTCAATCTGCGGACGCACCGCACCTTGCACCCACTCCCGTCTGACCGGCCTGCCCCGCTGCGGCGGCTGCGACAGACGCCCGGCTCACTGCACCGTCTGCGGGCGGCTCCGCGGCATCCACTCCGGCACCGCCGACGCCCCGGTCTGCGGACCCTGCACCGCACCGGACCCCGAGCTCTGGCGCCCCTGTCCCACCTGAGGACAAGCCGAACGCCTGCGAGCCTCCGGTCCGTGCCCGCGCTGCACCCTCAAGCAGCGCCTCCACGAGCTCCTCGCCGATGACACCGGCTCCATAGCCCCGAAACTCCAGGCCCTCCACGAGGCCCTGGCCAGCACCGAACGGGCCAGCACCGCGATGCGCTGGCTCTCCAAAGGCGTCGTCTCCACCGTCCTATCCGATCTCGGCTCCGGCCGCCGACCCCTCACCCACGAGGCCATGGACGAGCTCCCGGAAGGCAAGGTCGTCGAACACATCCGCAGCGTCCTGGTAGCCACCGGCGCCCTGCCGAAACGGGACGAGCAGATGGTCCGCCTCGAACGACACGTGAAGGACCTCGTCACCTCCCATGTGACGGCTGAGGGACGGAAAATCCTGCACCGATACGCGACTTGGCACCTCATGCGTCGGCTTCGCCGACGCAGCCGCGGCAAGGACATCACGCACAGCCAGCTCACGGTCGCCCGGCAACATCTGCGGGCGGCCGTCCATCTCCTGAACTGGCTGGAGGACCAGAACCTGACCCTTGCAACCTGCCGACAAACCGACATCGAACGCTGGATGACCAGCGACAACGCCCGCCTTCGCCAGGAAGCAGGCCACTTCGTGCGATGGGCCCTCTCCCAGAAGATCACCCGCGATCTCACCTTCCCGGCCGAGCGATGGAATGGCCCCTCCCCGCCGATGGACGAGGAAGCCCGCTGGTCCACCGCCCGCCGCCTGCTGCACGACGACACACTCAAGTCCGAAGACCGCCTCGCCGGCCTGCTGTTGCTTCTCTATGCCCAGTGGCCCGCAGCGATCTCCCGGCTCACCGTCGACCACATCGAGGAGACGGACGGAGCGGTCCGCATCCGCCTCGGCGCCGTCCCGGTCGAGCTTCCCGCACCCGTCGCTGAACTGGCCCTCCAACAGGTCGAGGTTCGCCGCAGCCATGCCGTTCTCGGCCGCACAGACTCACCCTGGCTTTTCCCCGGAGGCCGACCCGGCCGCCCGATCAGTGCCTGGGCCATGGGCGAACGGCTCCGCAAACTCGGCATCCGGCTCGCGGAGGCCCGCTCGACCGCGCTGTTCCAGCTCGCCACCGAACTGCCCGCCGCGGTCCTCGCCCGCACCCTCGGCATCGACATCACCGTCGCCGTCAAATGGCAGCGAGCCGCCGCCGGAGACTGGGGCGCCTACGCAGCCGAGATCAGCCGCCGTCCAGAAATCTAGGAGCCCACATGACACACCGCGCCGAACAATCAGCGAACCAGTCCGAGATCTCACAGGAACGGGCCGCCGAAGCGCAGGAGCTCATCGACCGAACCACACGCTGGGCCGCAAACCGCCAGGACATCGTCGGTCTGCTCCTTGTCGGTTCATACGCCCGCAATGCCGCGCGCCCCGACTCCGACATCGACATTGTCCTGCTCTCGACGGACCAGACCCAGTACTTCAACAACACCTGGGCCAACGAGCTCGCCCTCGGCGAACTCGTCCGAACGCAATCGTGGGGGCCCATCACCGAACGACGCTATGCCACGGCCTCGGGTTTGGAAGTTGAGATCGGTATCGGGTCTCCGGAGTGGGCACGGACAGACCCCGTCGACCCTGGCACACTCCGCGTCGTCACCGACGGCGCCCGCCCCCTGCACGACCCCGCAGGAGTCCTTGCCTCTCTGATCCAGACCTGCCAACCGTGACCACCATCACAGGGGCATTCAGACAGTTCCAATACCCGACTCCACCATTACACGTCAACAAGACCCACATCGAGGACGCCTGGACTACCGCCGGCCAGCGGGCCGCGTCTCGGTTCACCGGATAGCCCAGGACAGGAGCCGTCATGAAGTGGAACCTGCGGCTGGCCGCCGCGCAGCGCGACATCTGGAAGTCCTCGCAGCTGCAGTCGATGCTCGCCGACGCGGGCCTGACGATCAGCGCGGGGAAGATGTCCAATCTGTGGTCCGGGCAGCCGGTCACCATCCGTCTGGACGACCTCGACATCATCTGCGAGGTCCTGGGCTGCCAACCCAACGACCTTCTGGCCCCGGAGCCCGAGAAGGCCCGCGCTCGGCGTCCCGCAAGCACGTCCGCCCCGGCAGCGGTCGCGGGCGAGCACCCCAGGATCGAACGTCGGGTCGGTCGGACGGAACCACCGCTGTGAACCTGCGGCCCCGGCCGTGCAAGCAGTGCGGCGACAAGATCGCGGAGTACGGCCGGCTCCGCTGCTTCAGCTGTCTGCATCCCGAACTTCCGCCGCCGACCTGCAAAGTATGCGGCAGCGACGCCCACTACGTCGGCGGCTACTGCCGTCGCTGTCATCCCCGCGTGCCGTACGCGGACAGCTGCAGCGACTGCCTCGCATGGGGCACCTGGCACCGCCACGGCCGCTGTGCCGCCTGCACATCCTTGCGCAACCGCGGCCACGAGACCGGCACTTGCGCGACCTGCCGCCGCACCGTGCCGCTCCTCAAGCACGGGGTGTGCCGACTGTGCCGCTGCCAGGCCCAAGCCGTTCCACGGACGTGGCAGCGACCGGACCTCACCACCGCGGCCACCACCGGGCAGCGGCTGTTCATCGCCGATCTGGTTCGGCGGGTCCACCTTGCCGCCCGGACGCAGGAGCGCGGCTCATCCGAAGCGCACCAGCTCGTCGGCGGCTCATTCTGGGCGATGCCTCGGTGGCGCCAGGATCCGCTGTTCGTCGCCGAGCGGGACATGTCGCGCGTCACCGTGCCCGACGTCGAGCCGATCGATCCCGCCTTCACCGCCTACGTCTCGGCGCAGGCCGAGGCCAGCGCAGAGGCCCAAGGCTGGTCACCGACCTTGCGTGAGCGCGTGCTGCGAAGCCTGTACCTGCTGACCGCCGTCCACGGCCCGCACGAGAACATCAAGGCCAGCACCGTCGCCACGCTGCCGCGCCAGCGAGCCGCACGCGCCATCACCCGGGTCACCGAGGTCCTCGCCCACCTCGACCTCCTCGACGACGACCGCATCGACCCCCTCGACGCGTGGATCCAACGCCGGCTCAGCAATGTGCACCCGGAGATCCGCGCAGAAGCCCTCGTGTGGATCCGCATCGTCCGACACGGCGGACCCCGCCGCCGTCCCCGCTCGACCGCCACTGTCCGCAACCAGGTCATGGCCTCGATCCCGTTCCTCCTCGACTGCTCGAAGCGCTACCGCACCCTTCGCCAGGTCACCCGCGCCGACCTCACGGAGTGGCTGTCCCAGTGCGCGGCACCGCACAACGAAGCCGTCGCGCTGCGCAACATGTTCAAAACGCTCAGGAGCCAACGGCTGCTGTTCGCCAACCCCGCACGTGGCCTGAGTCTGGGGGCCAGGCCCGCCTCGGTGCCCACGCCGCTCAGCCCCGAGGCGATCCAGACATTAGCCGCGGCCGCCGAGGGCGACCCCGCCCTGAAGCTGCTGGTCGCCCTCATCGGCATTCACGCGCTCTACCCCCACCAGGCCCGCGAGTTGCCCTTGGCTGCCGTCGACTTCACCGGCGGCCGGCTCGTGCACGGCAACATCGACCACCCCCTCGACGCCTTCACCCGTCAGGCCGCCGCCGACTACATCCGACTCCGCCACTCACGCTGGCCACACACCCGCAACCCCCACCTGTTCCTCAGCTCGCAGACCGCGCACTCGCGCACGCCGGTCACCATCGGCTGGATGCAGCCCTTGCTCAAGGACCTTCCGGTCACCGCCCAACGACTCCGCGAGGACCGGATCCTCGAAGAGGCCGCCGTCACCGGCGCCGACCCGCAACACCTGTGCGCGGTTTTCAACATCACCCCCGACACCGGACTGCGCTACACCCGGACATTCCACCCCGACCCCTTGTCCGACCGAGACCAGGAGGACACGCCTGTTGTGATTGATTCCCAATGAGGGGTGTGACCCAGATACGCCAGAAACCCGCCAGAACTTGATCTTGGCCTGCTGAGTGCCTGACGATCAGCTCTGCGTCTCCTCGCGGCGTCCAATAGCGGCCGCATCGGGTATGACGAGCAGCTTGCCGGTGGTACGCCGAGCCTCCAGATCGCTGTGGGCCTGGGCGGCCTCGGACAATGTGTAGCGGCCCGTTACGGTGACCTCAAGCGCCTTGGAGCGCACCCACTCGAACACATCGGCGGCCCGTCGGAGCAGTTCGGACCGATCGGCGATGAAGTCCCCGAGGCTGGGCCGGATCAGGGTCAGCGAACCGCCGTGGGCGAGCTGAATCGGATCAAACGGCGGCACGGCACCACTTGCCGCGCCGAAGAGCACGAGATGGCCGCGGGTTCGCAGGCTGGCGAGGCTCGCGTCGAAGGTGTGCGCGCCGACGCCGTCGAAGACAACCGGCAGTCCCTGACCGCCGTTGAGCCGCCTCACCTCGGCTGCGAGATCGTCGACTGCGGAGGAAAGGATCACCTCAGCGGCCCCGGCACGCTTCGCCAGCTCGGCCTTCGCCGTGGTCGACGTCGTGCCGATCACCCTGCCGCCGAGGTGGGTGATGAGCTGGGTCAAAAGCAGCCCCATGCCACCAGCAGCCGCATGCACGAGCACCGTGTCGCCCCCCTGAACCGGGTAGGCGTCCTTGACGAGATAGTGCGCGGTCATGCCTTGGAGGAGCACGGCGGCGGCTGTCTCGAAGCCGATGTCGTCGGGCAGCGGCACCAGCCGGGAGGAGTCCACGACGGCCCGCTCGGCATACGTGCCGGGAATCTCCACCCAACCGACCCGGTCCCCGACTGCGACGTCAGCGACGCCGGGTCCAACTTCGACGACCGTGCCGGCGCCCTCAGTGCCCGGGGTGAAGGGCAGCGGGAGGCTGTACCGGCCTTCGCGGTGGTAGACGTCGAGGAAGTTGACCCCGGATGCGGCGACCTCCACGATCGCCTCGCCCGGACCCGGCCGCGGCTGGTCCACCTTGGCCTCCTGCAGCACCTCGGGACCGCCCACTTCGTACACCTGAATCGCTCGCATGACCCCTCCAATAACGGCTCACCCCCCACCAACCCCGTTGATGGCGATCCGATTCCCGGCAAGCAGACCAGCCCGCCGCCCCCGCCGAGAGCTGAGACGCCTGCTTTGCACCCAGGTCTGGGACAGGAGACCGAGGCGGTGTGTATGGCGGGTGCCTGACCCCCAGTCCGTCAGGTTGGATGGCACCGTGGCGAGACGACCCAAGACGTGTGGCCCTACACGTTCATCGCCGACGACTGGATCAGGTCGTGCGTGCGCTGCCTTGAATGGGCAGCCACCGAGCACCCAGAGTTCGGGGAGTTCACCACTGAACTAGGCCAGTTGGTCAGGGTATGTCGCCGGCAGGTATCGGGGGAGCGGCCCGAGCGGCGCATTTCTGTCGCCTGCTCCTGCGGTGACACCCTCCGCATTACTGTCTCGACACCCGGTGCTCGGTGTAGCGGTGCGGTAGGCAGTACACACGGGCTGATGTTCTTGAACTGCCCCTTGCTGCACGTGGCATGGCCGCCTAGCGGGACGTCGCATTCGATGGGTAGATAGCCAGGTCGGCGCCACAGTGATGGTCGTGTCGTCGCGCCGGAGGCAGCGCACTTCCCATGGTGGGCCAGCAGGGGCAGGACCCTGGCCGCCAGCCGGACCTCCCCGAGGAGTCCGGCCAGCGGCCCTGCATTTCGACTGCGGATCGAGTGAACGCCCGCTGCTTGACCTGGAAGGGGGCAAAGGGGTCCCGCCTGGATAGTGGCGCAGACGCCGGGCCCCGGTGTCATTCCCCGCCTTCTCTGCCTCCCTTGCCTCCCTTGCCCTCTCTGCCTCCGCCCTTTTCTTCGCCGCCTCCCTTGCCTTCCGTGAAGCTGTTGTCGCAGCCCATGCGGGAGCCCATAGAGGTGGCCTGCGCACTCGGGGAGCCCTCGCCGCCGAGCGCGTTGCCCAGCAGGCCGTTTACGATCCCGACCTCGCCGAGGACATCGACGTTCAGGTCATGCGACCGGCACTGGCTGCCCTGTCTGATATCGAAGTCGGTGCCGCCCCTCCCGCCGGCGTAGGCGGTGCCGGCGCCGAGGAACCCGAAGCTGCCGAGGACGATGGCCACGACGGTGGCCTTCTGAAGCTTGCGCATTTCTTCTCCGATGGTCGAACGGAGGCAATCCGTGATATAGCGCCTCCTTACAGTCACAAGAGGCTAATACGAGATAAGTCGCATATTTTTGGAGGCGCGCCGGATCCAGGAATGACCCCAAAGTGGTTGCAGACTTGACAGTTGAATGTCACACTGCACTCAACGAAGCACTCGTGTGCCCGCAATCCCTGAAGCCTCCGATTCGTCGGGGGCTTTTTGCATGCTCGATCTGGAGGTGCCCACGTGCGTCTCGCCGAGATCCTGCCGGAGGACCTGGTCTTCGCTCACGAGGCCGCCGCGGCAACCGGAGTCCCGCAGCAGGTGATTCGACAGTGGGCGTCACGGGGGAAGATCCGCCGCTTCTCTGGTGAGAACCGGCTCACCGGCAACGGCCACGAGTACAAGACCATGTACGCGCTCCCCGAAATCCAGGAGCGGGCTCACACGTACCGATCCACACCGCAGCGCGGCCGGCGCGCCGCCTGATCTCCTCGCGGGCGGTTGAGCGTTGGCGGCGGCTCCCGCCCGCGAGGATGAACGTCTGCCGCAGCGCAGGTGGGGGCCTTGCCGGCCCCTCCACGCCGACACCTCCACTTCCCTGGGCCCTCAGGTTCCGCTGGAGGAGTTTGCTTGTGGTACGGGCGCCGGTGTGCCTCGGGTTCTTGCGAGGTCGTATTTTGTGAGGCCCGTTTCCGCGATGTTCGCTCCCGAAAGTTCGGCTCCCGCGACGTGGGCGCCAGCGAGTTTGGCACCTCGGAGGTCAGCAAGGCTGAGAGTTGCCCCCGTCAGGTCAGCTTGCAGGAGGAAGGCGACGCTCAGATCTGCTCCGTAGAGGTTCGTGTGGTGCAAGGTCGCGCGGTTCATGTCGGCGCCGCTGACCAGAGCAAGCTGGAGGTCGGCGTCGGTCAGGTTGGCCTCTTCCAGGTTCGCTCCACGCAGATCGGCCCCGGATAGGTCAGAGCCGGCCAGACTCGCCTTGGGAAGCACGTACTGCGCCAGATTAGTGTTCCTCAGGTCGACCCGTGTCTCCCGGTCATGTGCAGGATCCCGGCTGCTCAGGACGGTGACAGCCGCTTGTACGTCAGCAAGCACCTTAGGGGCGGTTTCGCTTTTCGGCGGTTTCCCGCTTGCCCCGAAGCGAGCTGCGCGAGTACGCACGAATGCGGATAGTACGGATATGGCGCTGGGTTGATCGCGATCGGAATCACGCATGATGCGCTCAAGTGCGTAGATGCCGCCCATCCGTATGTCAAGGGAATTTGCCCCGAGGTTCTGGATCGCGGCGTTGAAACGGTCGGTGATCTGCCCCTGTTCGCTGAGTCGCAGTTGTGCACCATTCTGGTTGACCGAGGCCCAGGTGAAGACCAAAGCCACCACTGCCGCTAACGCGGGTAATGCGGTACTCGCCAGGTTCACCCACTGCACCCAACTGGTAGCGCTACCGGTTGCGCCGCCGGTCCGTCCACTCATCGTCCGCGGCGGCCGTCTCCGACGTGCCAATGACCGCCGCGGACCCACTGGAGCCCGACGGGTTGGTTCTCGCGAACTCCGCCCCTGACGCTGCCGGATCCGCTGCAACTGGGCGTACCGCGCTCTTGCTCTTTGAAGTCCCCCACTCATATACCTATTTGACAAGACGCTGCAGTCACCATGCGAGCGGATCGGGAAAGTTGTAGCCCGCAGCTCCTGGGACACATCTGCTCGTGGCGACCCGGGGCGCGGTGCCGGTCATTCGAGCGGCCCGTTTCACCGGGCCGGCTAACCAGCGGCACGACGGACCCGCCTGCCCGGCGCGTGGACGCGCCGCCGACATCATCCCCGACTGAAACCCAGCAAGGAGCCCCGCTGTGTCCGCACTCGCCGACCGCTTGCACGCCTTCCTCGGGCGATTCACCAGCGCCACCCACAAGGACGTCGAGGGCCTGGTCGCGGCCATCGAGCAGCACCTTGTCCCGGTCATTCGCGGCGCCGTCCACGATGCACTCACCACGGCCGAGGCGGACGGCCGGAGCCTCCTCGACCAGCTCCGCGCCGACGAGGGCCGGCTCGCCCAGGCTGTCGCCGCCGAGGTCGCCCAAATCCTCGGCCACACCACCACGCCGCCAGGAGGCGCCGCGTGACAGAGACACCCGCGCCGGACGCTCTCCTGGGCACCCCGCCGCTGGCCGGCCCCACCTGCGGCGCGTGCGGGGCCCGTGCCGCGGTGCAGTGGCAACGGCGGCTGACGGACACCGAATTCGCCGCGCACCTGGCCCTGGAAGAAGCACGGCGCGACGAACGCCTACGCCTCGCCGACTCACAGCAGCCGGCCCCCGGCCTCGGGCCGATGCCGACCCCGGGCGAATGCGTCACCCCCGTCTTCGGCTGCGCCGCTCACGCCATCACCGCGGACGCCGCCGCTCTCGTCCACCAGAAGACGTGTGCGGCCCCTGACCCGGCCCACCTTCCCGGCTGTAACTGCACACCGGAGCTCGCTTCCCAATCTGGAAGTCAAGCCGCATGAGTGACTGGAGGTATCACTTGGTAACACCGACGGTCACGGATCAGAGCCCAGAAGACGTTGACTCGTCGGCGGGCAAGCGCGAGGACGGCTTGGATGTGGCGCTTCCCCTCCGCGCGTTTGCGGTCGTAAAAGCGGCGCGAGTTCGGGTCGCTGCGGATGCTGATCAGCGCGGAGGTGTAGAAGACCCGCTGGAGGCCGCGGTGGTACTGCTGCGGTCGGTGCAGGTTGCCGTGGGACTTCCCGGAGTCGTGCGGGGCGGGAGCCAGGCCGGCGAAGGCGGCCAGCCGGTCCGGGGTGGCGAAGGATGCCATGTCGCTGCCCACGGCGGCCAGGAATTCTGCGCCCAGCAGGGAGCCAATTCCCGGCATGCTGGTGATCACTTCGGCGAGTTCGTGGCGGCGAAACCGGCCCTCGATGAGCTTGTCGACGTCCGCGATCTTCTCGTTGAGGGCCATCACCTCCTCGACCAGCGCACCCACCAGCGAGGCGATGGCCGCTTCGCCGGGGACGGCGGTGTGCTGCCGCTCGGCGGCTCTGACCGCAGCGGTGGCCAGGGACTCCGCATTGCGAACGTTGCGGACGCTCAGCCACTTGGTGAGACGGGTCAGGCCCACGCGACGGATTGCCAGCGGGGTCTGATAGCCCGTCAGCAGCACCAGCGGCCCCTTGGTGGTCAGATCCAGCGCGCGTTCCAGTGCGGGAAACATGCTGGTCAGCGTGGCACGCAAGCGGTTGATCGACCGGTTACGGTCGCATGCGAGGTCGGTGCGGCGCGCGGTGAACAGCTTCAGCTCCGCGGTGATCTCGTCGCTGGGACGTATGGGCTTCAGGTCACGGCGGACGCGGGCCTGGTCGGCGATGACGAGCGCGTCGCGGGCGTCGGTCTTGCCTTCGCCTCGGTAGCCGTCGGCGGCCCGGTTGACCGCGCGGCCGGGGATGTAGAGCAGTTCCTGATCGTGGTTGACCAGCAGTGCAATCAGCAGTGCGGCACCGCCGTCGGCCATGTCCACCGCCCACGTTGCGTCGTCCGCGAGTCCGAGGACGTCTGCAAGGAGCTGGAGGAGCTCCGGCTCGTCGTTGGCCACCCGGCGCGACAGCAGCTTGGCGCCGTCGGCGTCCAGGACGACGCAATGGTGGTGGGTCTTGCCGCTGTCGATCCCGGCCCATACCCGGCTCATCATGCTCCAGACGGTCGTCGTTGCAGTGCGTACCACAGACGACCTCGCCGGCATTGCCTTACACAGCGACTCGTTCGCACTTCCCAATCAGCGGCCTGGTCGTCGTGGGGTGCCGGGCGGCGAAGCGAGTTCAGCCACGGACGGCAGCCGCCTGATAGCCACACCCAGCACCCCTGGGCGACCCAACCCTACGAATGGCTCGATCAACCCGTCCAACAACGTAAGGCGCCGCCTGACAGCCCGGCCGCGTAGCGAGCAGACCAATCGGCCGCGGTGAGCGGCATGAGCACATATAGAGGTGACGGTGGCCGATGACGTGTCCCCGGGCGAGCTGTATCGGCGCATGGTCGACCACGAGCAGCGTACCGACCGCGTCCACGAGGCCCAGGACGCCCGAATCACGAGCCTCGCTAAGGACATGGTTCCGCTCCAGCTGTACCAGCAGAGCGAACGCGACTGGGACGACGACATCAAGGCTCTCGGTGATCGGGTCACCAAGCTGGAAGAGCGGCCCGCGATGACATTGACCCGCTGGCTGGGCGTCCTCACCGTCACCGCGGCATTTCTGGCGCTGGCCGTGCAGGCGTGGGGCACGCTCAAGGGGGCGCAGTGACAAAGCCGGAGAAGACGCGCGCGCCACGTACCAGCACGCTAGTCACTGTGGCCTTGTGGGCTCTGGTGCTGCTGTCGGCTGGCTTTGCGGGCCTCGCGCTGCGAATCGCAGAGGACAGTAATCACCGCTATCAGAGCGAGCAGGACGCCCAGAGCACGGTGATCTCAAAATTGTCCGAGGGTCTGGATACGACCCGGGAGCAGCTGCAACGGCACGGGGTGAAGCCGTCTGCTCCGCCCGCACAGACCATCGTGCGAGGCGTTCCCGGAGCACCTGGGGCGACCGGCGCCGCGGGACCACAGGGGCCCGCCGGCTCGGTCGGACCTTCCAGACCACCAGGACCCACCGGCCCGGCTGGGCAGACGGGCGCGGCTGGCAAGGCGGGCGCATCTGGAAGTAACGGTTCTCCTGGTGCGGCCGGACCGACTGGGGCACCCGGCGCGAGCGGTACCAACGGCAGCGCGGGACCCGCAGGTCCGGCTGGCCCCAAGGGCGACACAGGCCCTTCGGGAGCGACCGGCCCCGCTGGCGCCGACGGCAAGAACGGCAAGCCGTCCGCCAGCTGGACGTACACGGACGCTCTGGGCCAGCACTACACGTGCAGCCCGGCGCCTGGCTTCGACCCGAACAACCCCCGCTACGTGTGCACCGCGGACCAGTCCGCTCCGCTGCCTGTAGCGCCGAGCAAGCAGGGCCTGCTCGGCGTCGCCGGCCTGGCCAGCACCGCCGCGTACCGAAGGAGGCTGCGCACCCCATGAAGCGCATCGTGTGGGCTGTGGCTGCGCTCGCGGTCGTGGCGCTGGACGTGTACCTGCTTCGGTACCACTGGTCCGACGTCGGCGGGAACATCGAGGCGTCGATCATCTGGGGCACGCCCGCGCTGGTCGCCCAGCACGTCGCGCTGCGTCGGCACGTGAACCGCACGCACGCCGCGACCGTCGAGCGGTTCGACGCACAGGACGAGGCCCTCGACGCCACGCACCGCAAAGTCGGCGAGCTGCACGGACTTCACCTACACGGCAAGTGGCCTGACGGCAGCCCCGACACCCGCTGACATCACCCCGACGGCCCTCACGCCCCGAGCCTGCTGGCCGGGGCACTTTCATGAACGGAGTGCCCGGATGACCGAGCACACGCACCACCGGGTCGCCGCGCACGACCAGATGCTGACCCTCCATCTCTCCCAGCACGTCGAGGAGCGCGCTCCGCGAGAGGACGACTCGCACTACCACCTGTTCGAGCAGGCCAAAGCCCGGCTGAAGAAACAAGGGCTGTGGAGGTGCATCGTCAACGACGAACTCTGCGGCGGAGGCCCCGAACTGCACCACAGTCACGTCGAGTTTTCCGAGATTGCCTCCACGGATCCGGCGAAGGTCGAGAAGGCGCTGGGCCTGCACTTCGAGGACGACGAGGCGAGGCATCCCAGCCCCGGCGCACTTCGTGCCAGCCAGCGAACTCGGTAAGGGAGGTGCGTGACATGGGTATTTGGGGTCAGGACTGGTCGTCGTACCAGTCGGCGACACCGGACACGTCAGGGCTCTCCTTCGCGTTCACGAAGGTGACCGAGGGCCTGTCCTATGTGAACCCCCGCTGGGTGTCGCAGCGGGACCATGCGAAGGCGAGCGGGCTGGTGTGGGGCGCGTATCACTACCCCCACGTGGGCAACTCGGTGCAGGCCGAAGCCGACTACTTCCTCGGCCAAGTCGCCTGGAAGCCCGGCGACATGGTGGTCCTCGATTGGGAGGGCTACGACGCGGCCAACCAGGGCGTGTCCCGCGGCACGCAGGCCGCGTACAAGAAGGCGTGGCTCAGGTACGTGAAGGGCAAGCTGCCCCACAATCCGGTCGGCATGTACGCCAATCTCGACTACTGGCGGAACATCGACACGACCTCGTATGCCGGTGACTTCCTGTGGATCGCCACCGCCGGCCTTCCCGTGGCCAGCCCGGTATCCAGGCCCCATGGCTGTTCCACCAGTACTCGGACAGTCCGGTCGACAAGGACTACTGCCACCTCGCCAGCACTCAGGCGCTCAGGGATTGGGCGCTCTCATTCTCCCAGGAGGCTGATATGCCGCTCACTTCTGCTGACGCCGCGACCGTCTGGGGTTACACCCACGGTGACAAGCCCGACGTGCACCAGACCCTCGCGGACGCCGCAGCCCAGTCCGCTGTCGCAGCAGCAGGCGTGAAGGCGCTGACGGCACAGGTCGGTGCGGCGAATTCGGCGATTGCCGCTCTGGCGAAGGCGCTCGCCTCGTCGGGCGGTATCACCCAGGAGCAGGTACAGGCCGCGGCCAAGGCCGGCGCGGAGGCTGCTCTGACCGAACTGGGCCACCTGCTCGACGGCACGAAGCGAGCGCCCAGCACGGGCGGCCATGAACACGCGTATCCGCTCGTTCGCCTCGGCGACGTCGGGTACGCAGCTGGTCAACACGACACAAATGCTACGGGCACCCGCCGACAATCGCTCCAAGGAAGACGGCCCCTGTGGTGATCGCGGTCCACGATCGCGCTCAATCCAGCTACGGATTGCGCTGGGCGCGGACTGCGTCGGTGTACTGCTCGGTTGTCAGGTCGCCTTCGTCGATGCCCAGCTCGGACAGCACCGACCGGACGTCGTCCAAGGCGGCCTGCAAGTCGTCGTCCTTCGCGAGCGTTTCGACTTCGAGGAACGTACCGTCGACTTCTGGCACTCGGACCAGGGTGGCGAGCATGCGGCGGCCCCGCGCCTCGAAGTGGTAGTTCCGGCACCGCTTCTCGAAGGCGATGGCGGTCACGTATCCGAGGCCACGCAACGTGGCGTGGACAGCATCCGCGTCATCGACACGGGTCTCATGTTCGGGTTTCGAGCCGGATGCTTCATCGACCCGTGCCTCCTTGTACGTGAGGACAGTGCGCGTCTCCTCAGGCCCGTGGACCGTCCGGACACGCAACTCACGATCGCTCTGCTCCAGGTCGCCGGCGTCGGTGTCGTAATAGGTGTCCTGGTACACCTCGGCCACACCGGCGACGAGTTTCTCCAGGCGCTGCATGACACCCTCGGGATCCAGCACCCGTGCTTTCAACTCTGCCTCGATCACCAGCTCTACCCCCTTGCTCAGACGGTCTGGACTCCGTCATCAACGATCGCTTCGAACATGCGCCGAAAGCCCTGGTACAGGGGCCCGTGCGGCGTCTCCATCACCTTGTACGTTGCTGACTCGTGCCCTTCCCAGCCGGCATCGAAGGCAGACACGAACAGGGTGGAGTCCAGGCGAATGATGCGCCACGTCGGAAGCATCCTGTACCGGTACACCCGAACGTCGCCACCGCTCGACAGCTCCCGCTCACCACAGCGGAGCCCGCCTTCTAGCGCCCCTGTCCCGTCGGGTCCATGCCGGCGTCGGCGAGGGCTTGAGCCCCGCCGCGACGGAGCCCGTGTGCGGTGACCTTCTTCCAGTTGGGCAAGCCGGCTTGCTGCGCCCGGCCGCGTCCCCAGCCGTTGATGGCGTCACCGGTGACGTGCTCGCCCCGCTCGGTCGCCGTGGCCCGGGACTGGAGGCTGCCGGATCTGGTGAGGGCGCGGAGCAGGGCGCCATCGTAGACGCCGAGGTGGTGCAGTATGTCGAGCCAGGCGCGGGTTGCGCGGACGGGGGCGATGAGCGGGTCGTCCCACGCGGGGATGAACGTCTCCTCACCTTTGGCCTCTTGGTCGGTCTTCGACGCCGAGATGTAGAGGGCGACGCCGTCGGCTTCGACGGTGACGTTGCCGATGGTGAGGTCGGCGAGCTCGATCCTGCGATTGAGTGCGCCTCGCCCGAGGAGGAGGACGCACCGGTCGCGGATGCCGATGGGGTGTTGCGGGTCGCAGGTGGCGACCATGGCGCGGAGCATGTCGTCGGTGATGGCGGGGGCCTTCTTCACGCCGACGCGCTTGTTCCATTCCTTGCGGTACTCGTTGAGCATGCCGCGGGCTTCGGTGGTTCCGGGCTTCTTGTCGTCAGGCATCCAGGTGCGGATGGCGGACATGGCGACGCTGATGGCGTTGGGGGCACGGCCGACTTCGATGAGGGTGGCGACGTACTCGACGTAGGTGGCGGTGGTGCAGGGCCGGTGGACGCGGCCTTGGGTCTCGCACCAGCGGCGGAAGAGGTCTCGCTGGTTGTCGTAGGTGCGGGACGTGCTCTTCGGCTTCGACTTGTTCCGCTCGGCGGTGGCCTTGGAGACGTAGGGGTCGCGTTCGGTGTACGTCGGCTGGTCGGCTTCGGTGGGGAGCGCTTCGCCGGGGACGAGGATCGTGTGCCGGTCGACGATCGGCCGGGCGGGCGCCGTCTCGGTGAGCGGGGCGGGGAGGCGGCCGGCGTCCACCAACTCGGCGTCCACCACCTCCTCGGGGCCATCGGTCATGTGGCAGCCCCTGTTTCCGCTGAACCGTTGAACACTTGCGCAAAGAGTTCGCGGCAGCCGGGACGACGGCAACGGCCGTTGGGGTGCACCTCGGCCGCGTCTTCGAGCAGGCTGCTGTCGATAGCGATCTGCGTGGGACTGCATGCTGCGGCAGCTGTAACCATGCCACCCGCAACGGCGTACCGATGTGAGGCGACTACGACGTGCCGGGCTTTGATGCTGTAGACGTCGGGGCGGCGAAGGAACGAGGCCTCACGCCAACCCGCTTGGAGGCGCCCGTTCCGGAGAAGGGGAGCGCCGTGCTCATGCTTGCCGACGTCATCGAAGTCCGCGCACTCGGCGCTCAGCGGTCGCTTCTGGGTCATGCCATCCCCTCATTCAGCTTGGCTTGTATAAGGGAAACCCGAGCCCCGAACCGTCCCCCACTCCGCCTGACTGGCCGCACTGTGGCCACGGCACCACCCCGGAGAACCCGGTCGGCTGCCGCGGCGTCCACGTCCCCGGCCATACCGCATGCCTCGCCCACCTGGCCGACGCCGACCGCGACGCCTACCTGGCCGGTCTGACCCCCGGCACCGACATCGACCACCGCGGCACCCCCTTCACCGAACCCCTCCTCGACGACCTCCTCAATGCCCTCCGCGACCCCGCCACCGGACAACCCCGCCTCGGCGACGCACGGTTCGAGGGGGCGCAGTTCTCCGGCGAGGCCCGGTTCGAGCACGTGCGGTTCTCCGTCGCTGCTGTGTTCGGCGATGCGAAGTTCTCCAACACCTGGTCCTTATACGGTGAGCACGGCGATGCTCGGTCGGAGCAGGTTCAGTTCTCCGGCAATGCCTGGTTCAGCGGGGCCCAGTTCTCTGGCGACGCCATTTTCGGCGGGGCGCAGTTCTCGACTCGCGCCATGTTCAGAACCGCAGGTTTTGCGTCGGGGTGGTTCGGGCCCGTGGTATGCGCTGGTGAGGTCGATGTGTCCCTTGCACGGTTCGAGACGCCGGTGACGATGGAGATTGCGGCGCGGGAGGTGTACTGCTATCGGACTCAGTGGCAATCGACGGCGACGCTACGCCTGCGCTACGCCACAGCGAACCTCGATCACGCCGTCCTGGTCTTCCCCCTGGCAGTCACTGCCTGCCCGGCCCCCTTCAAAGTTGGTGGCGGAACAGTGGCGGACGAGAGTCTGCTGGCCGATTTCAAGAACGAGGTGCGGGTCGTCTCGGTGCGCGGGGTGGACGCCGCATACCTGGTCCTGACCGACACCGACCTGAGCGACTGCGTGTTCTCTGGGGGCCTTCCACCTCGACCAGCTCCGCCTAGAAGGCCGCTATACCTTCGCCCCCACTCCCACCGGGCTCCACCGCCACTTCATATGGCCCTGCCTGTGGACCCCTCGACGCACCCTAGCTGAGGAACACCACTGGCGAGCCCAAACTACCGGCCAACCCACGTCATCCTTGGGACCCCCTTCACCGCGGCACTGGCGCACTGGGCCACACCACCCCGATCCCGAGCTGACTCCCGACCCGGCAGACGTGTCCACTCTCTACCGGCAACTGCGCAAGTCATTCGAGGACAACAAGAACGAGCCGGGCGCCGCTGATTTTTACTACGGCGAGATGGAGATGCGCCGCCACGACCGCACCGACACCACCCGCGCCGAACGCGGACTGCTGCGCGGCTACTGGATGCTGTCCGGCTACGGCCTTCGCGCCTCCCGAGCCCTGGGCTGGCTGGCGGCCGCCATGCTCATCACCATCGCGCTGCTGATGGGCTTCGGGCTCCCAAAGGACGACCCGAAGCAGGAGGCGACCGGCACCGTGCCGCCCGGCGGTGGCAAGGTCACCTTCGAGATCGACAAGGATCACCCGCAGAACCCCACCGGGAACAGGTTCACGGGCGAGCGCTTCGAGAAGGTCCTCAACGCCACCCTCAACTCCGTGGTGTTCCGTTCCTCCGGCCAGGACCTGACCACCGCTGGCACTTACATTGAGATGGGGTCCCGCGTGACCGAGCCTGTCCTTCTGGGCCTGGCGGTCCTGGCGGTCCGCAACCGCGTCAAACGCTGACCCATCGCCTTCGACGGCCAGGGGCCAGCAGAACGCCGCAGCCACCGCGCGCTGAAGCAACCTGTGCGCACGCTCGGCCCCAAGCCGCCGCACGGAAGGTTTCAGTGCCCGGGTCACAGCCTCGCCAACTGAAATCTTCCGTGCTGCCCGACAGCAGGGGTGTTGGTGGGAGGAATGGGGGCGCTTCAGGGAACGTTATGCGCTACCTGACACCTCGCCCGTCCTTCGAGGGTGGCGTTGTGCTGTAGCGCCTCGCGGGACGCGGTGCTGCGATACTGGTTCTGGCCCCGCCGCGCACCCCCGACGCGGCGGGGCTTCTTCTCTTCGCGCGCCCCGTAGTCGTGCGGCCGGCCGCCGCGCCATTCGATCCAGGCCGGGCTGTCGAGGATCGTCTCGGGCTCGTCGACTCCCGCCCGGCGGAGGAACTCGACCAGGTCGGCGTCGCTACGAGCCAGCCCGAGGATCTGGTCGCGTGCGGTGACCCGTCGCCCGCCTGTGGCGGACGCCCGGTGTACGACGATCGGCGCGCGGCCCTGCATCCTCCCAGCGTGCGATGCCCGGCTGCGGCCCGCAGGTCAGAGGATGCCGAGCTCTGAATCCGGTCGCCACATGCTGCACGCCTCCAGCCCCTCGGCGAGAGCGCGCATTGCCTGATCCCGGGAGATGGGTCGGGCACGGCGGTCGGCCATGCGGCAGTCGCCGACGTGCACGGCGATGGGCGGCTGCCCTTCCCGGTCGATGCGGAGCTGCAGCAGCCAGTCCGGTCGCGGGGAGGGGTGATGCGCTCCTGTCGGGGTGCGGTCTGCTCGGCGATGACGATCTGCTCGCGGACCCTGTCGAGGGTGAGCTGCAGCCACGTCTCCAGGGTGCGGAGGCGGGTAACATCCGGAGGTGAGTCGTTCATGTGTTCGAGTCTAGCTCTGTGGGGGCGCCTCGGTTGTCGGCCGTCCAGTGGCGGCCCTTGGTTGCAGGCTGGGAGATTTTTGGGAGATGAGCCTGCACCGCGAACCCGATCGAAGACCCGGTGAACCCGGCTGAACGCGACGGCGTGACGGCAGAACGCCCAGGTCAGACAGGTGAATGGGCAGGGTACAGATTGATGTCGCTAGTGTCGGCCGCCATCTACACCATCTTCGAAGGCACCAGCGAGATCCAGCGGCTGGTCATCGCCCGCACGCTGTCGGGGATGCCGATCCGCTAGCGCAGGGCCCCTGCCGAGGGCCGTCTCATCGGCGATGTCGTGACAGGGGAATGACCCCATGGCTCCCTCTCCGTGCACATGCGAACAGAGCGACAGCGGGGAGGGGGCCGCACCATCGTGCTGGAGACAGCAGCCTTTCTGCAGCGGGTGACCGGGCCCAAAACCTGGCCGCTGGCCGGACCTTCCCATGAAGTCCGGCCAGCGGCCCAGTGTTTCGACTGTTTCGACTGTTTCGACTGCGGGGCGTGCGGAGTCCCGCGGCCCGGCCTTATGAGGTCGTAAGGGTCTCGGTTTGGACCGTGTAGCGGAGAGTGGGCCGCGGTGTCATCGCCTGCTGTTCCCCGCCTTTGCCTTCCCGGTTCTCCGAGCATCCGCACTTCTGTGCGTCGCTGCCCTTGTCCCCGTTGCTTGCGCTTTCCTCCGAGTTACTGGCCTCTGGCCGCTGAGCTTCAGGCCGCTGAGCTTCAGGCCGCTGAGCCTCTGAACCTCTGCCCTTTTCTTCGTCACCGCCCTTGCTTTCCTTGGGGAAGTTGGCGCTGTTGTCGCAGCCCATTTCCGAGCCCATCTTGGTGTTCTGGGCACCCGGGGAGCCCTCGCCGTTGAGCAGGTTTCCGCCCAGACCGTTCGCGATCCCGACCTGGCCGAGGACGTCGACGTTCGAGTCGTGCGACCTGCACTGGCTGCCCTGCTTGATGTCGAGGTCGGTGCCGCCCTTCTCGCCGTGGGCGTAGGCGGTGCCGGCGCCGAGGAAGCCGAAGCTGCCGAGGGCGACGGCCAGGACGGCAGTCTTCTGAAGCTTGCGCATTTCTTCTCCGGTGGTCGACGGATGCAATCCGTGATATAGCGACTTCCTACAGTCACAAGAGGCTAATACGAGATATGCCGGAGGTGTTCGGCGGCGCGCCGGATTCAGGGCCGCCGCGAACGGGTGGCAGTACTACTGCAGTTGCGGGCCCTCCGCCTCAACGGCCCAATATGAAGTTAAGTGTTGATCATTTGAGAGGACCCATAAGCGGTTGTGGGCTTGATGGTTGAATGCCGCACTGCTCCCGACGAAGCGCTCGTGTGCCCGAAAGTCCAAAAGCCTCCGATCCGTCGGGGGCTTTTGCATGCTCGATCTGGAGGTGTGCGCGTGCGCCGCGTCGCGATCCTGCCGGAGAGCCTGGTATTCGCTCACGAAGCCGCCGCGGCAATTGGAGCCCCGCAGCAAGTGATCCGCCCGCTCCGCCGCGAGCTCGGGCCCACGTTGAAGTGGGGGAGTCTGGTGGCTCGGATCCGACCGGAATACGCCTCTTGCCCGTGTCTGTCGGCGCTGCCACTGTCTTCTGGGCAGCCTTGCCCTCACGGCTGCGCTGAGGGGCGCATCGCAGGGTTGCCCAAGGGGGAGGGGCTCACTCATGCCCAACTTGAGGAGTTACGTCTCGGTCGGAGTTGCTGTCGGTGCCCTGCTGCTGGCCGGTCCGACCGTCGCGGCAACCGCGGCTCCGAACGGGGCCTCTACTGGAGCGATAGTCGGCCTTACCTGCGGGTCGGGTGTCAACCCGAAAGATTTCTCGCATCCAGAGACGGTGACGTCCGTGAATATCGGCCACACGCGGATCGCCCTGCGGAACGGTCGCCGAGGTGGCAAGACCTACCTTTGGGCGCTTATCCGCGGCGCCAGCCGTGGCAACACGATTCGGCTGGACTGGGGGGACGTTCCCGGTCCCGGAGCCCAGGACCATCGGTGTTCCAACACCGTCCACTTCGGCTCGGACCAGCACACGATCGCGATCCAGTACGTGCAAGTCAAGGGTGGCGGCCACCGTACCTTCCGCGCCTGCGGAGATCACGCCGGAACGATGAAGTGCACCCCCTGGGTGCCGTAGGGAACCCAGGATGGACAGGGCGCCCCGCCTTTTCGCTCGAAAGGCGGGGCACTTGCCGCGTTCAGGCAGGGCGGACGGCCGCGTCCCTTTTCTCGGTCGGGCTTGACTTCCGTGTGATCGTCGAGTTCGAGTTCGACGATGGCGATGTGACGCTTGGTGTACGGGTGACGGGTCTAGGAGGACGCCGAGTTCGTGGTGCGCGCCTGCCAGGCTCGTTTCGCCGCCTCGACACCGGGCGCTGTCATGGCCACCGGCAGTGAACCGCCGATGTAGCCCTCGCCCCAGCGCACCGTGCGGTTCAGCGTGGCCGTGGAGTATCCGCCGAACAACATGGGGACTTGCCGGGTTCCTGATTGCACGGCCGGGTTCGGTCCGTTGCCGACCGGTGCGCCGCCCCAAACCTCGCGGTAGGTCGCCAGGTCGGATTCCAGCCGCGCGCCGCGACCGCGGAGTCCGTGCCCCGGCACGGTGAATTCGTCCTCGCGCGACCCGACCCCGACGAGACCGGGAACTCCCACCCCGGCCGGCGCCTCTGGCCAGCCCGCCACGAGAGCCGGCGCACCGGCGCCGACAACGCCGACGCGCCAGCAGCTCCCGGCGGGCCGTTCAGGCGCTCACCGGTCGGGTCCCCACCGGAATGCCCTCAGGATGTCGGCAGTGGGTCCTGGCCCAACATGCGCTGCCCGTTGTCCGCGGAGAGGCGCACCGCGTCGAATCCGTATCCGGTCATTGCGGATTCGTATGCGGCAACCGTCTCGACGAGGGGCCTGCCGTCGGCTGACCGCTCCAGCGCGGCGGCGAGAATTCCGGCGTCGCGCAAGGCGGTGTTCGCGCCGATCCCACCCGCGGGGCTCATTGCGTGTACCGCATCTCCCAGCAAGGTGATGCGGGTTGGCCGCCAGGTAGGAACGGGCACACTGGTGCGCAGGGTTAGCGGGAAGACGCTTTCGGGCAGCCAGTGCTCGATGATCCGGCGGACATCCGGGTGCCACGGCTCGATCAGGCGCAACGTCATGCTGCGCAGTTCGGCCCCGGTCATGGCCTGCAACTGGGCGTCGCCGAAGGGAAGGAGTTCCCGGCGGGAGCCGAAGGAAACGGTCATGTAGTCCGCCGTGTCGTTCAGCGCTGCCGTGGGCGCAAGCCGGCGGGCCGCCATTCGAGGCGGCTCGGGGAATTCCACCGGGGCGACGCCGACGAATTGCTTCGCGGGGCCGATCACCGGCGTGAACACCGCGAACATCTCCGGCGGGAACAGGGCTCTGGTCTCCTTGGTGAGGAGGACTTTCCCGTACAGCTGCCGCAGGCGGGTGTCCACCACCCGTGCGTGCGGCAAGATACTGCCGACGCACAGGGGAATTCACTCCGTCCGCGGCTACGAGCACATCGCCGCCCGCCTCGGCCCCGTCGTCGAAGCACGCCACAGCGCCGCCGTCCGTTCCGACGCGATAGCGGGTGAACCGCTTGCCGAACGCGACGGCGTCCTCCACTCCGGTGAGCAGGATCTGCCGCAGTGTCAGCCGGTCGACCGCGAGATGTGTGCCGCCATCCCCCGCCACCTCGGCCAACTGCCGCAACTGCTCGTCGAATACGGGGGTGCGGAACAGTGGTACGCCTGCGGTGGCCCGGAACAACTGGTAGAGCTCAGACGGGAGCGCATCCCTGAGTGCCTTGTCCCCGTGGGTGTCGATATGGATTCGATAGCCCTGGCCGCGGGACGTCAAAGAGGAGTCCCGTTCGTACACGCGGAAGTCGATGCCTCTGCGGCGCAGGCCCTGCGCGAGGCAGAGCCCACCCAGCCCTGCGCCGACGATGATCACATGTGGATACGGCATGCCGTCCGTCCCTTCCTCGTACCGTGACTGAGAAAGGAACACGCGGGTCGCATACGGCAGTTGCAGACCCTCATCGGGGCTGACTGCACATGCGGTGTTCGGTGCCGTGAAGCGCTGTCCGGACTAACCCATACCGGACCGTGTCTTCGCGCGTCCTCGGAGTTCAGGCTACAAGCCCGGCGCGCGAACTTCCATCCACTCGGGGCCTGAACACATTCCCACCACTGCCTGGCTACGACAGCTCTCCACCTCGACGTTCGGAATTCCGCACGGTCCTGTCGAGCTCTTGGTGCGACAGCGGGACAAGCCTCGGGGCGTTTTCTCAACCCTGGTCGTTGTTCGCCTCGGCGATGACGGCCAGGGCGAGCCGAGCCGAATGGGCGGCGATCTGCCGTGGGGAGAGAGGGCGTTCGTTCTCCAGCCACCACGTGATGGTCTGTACGAACAGGGAACCCGGACATGAGTCGAAACGCGCCCGCCCGCACCTTCGCCTCGGCCGGATTGACGCTCGTCGCACAGACCTTCACGAGCACCTCGCCTCGGCCCGGCGCGGGGGTCGGGACCTCCCGGACCTCCAGTACGTCCGATGGGCCGTAGCGGGTGTATCGCGCCGCCCGCATCGTCGTGGGCAGAGTTGTGATCACAGGAGCCTCGCTTCCCAGCGGGTGGGGACCGTAGGGCCGTCCCTGTTCCACGGTCGCCGGCGTGAGACGGGCCGACAAGCGTCAACTCGCCCACCCTGTCCCGGCCGAGACGACCGGCGGGGACTGTCTCGGCGGCGGCACCCGGGAGTCCGACGATGTCTCGGGGAGCGCGGGCGCGGGCGATATCGACTGGCTGCGGCCCGGTCGGTCACACCTAAGGTGCAACCGAGCAACTTTCCTCCCATGTAAGGGTGTTACATGTCGATCGCACGCAGATCCCTCCTGACCGGCTCGACGGCTGCCGTGGCTGCCGGCGCCCTCGGCACCGCGGGGAGTGCCGAGGCCGCCGGCCCGGCGCGGCCCGGTCCGGACCCCCTGCTCGCGCGTACCCCGGGCCGCCTCGGCGTACCCGGCGTCACCGGCCTGCACCTCCAGTTCGGGGCCGACCCCGCCACCGAGATGACGGTCTCCTGGATCAGTCCCTGCTCCGTACGCCGCCCGCAGGTGCGCCTGGGCACCCATGACGGAGGCGCCGGCAGCGTGGTCGACGCCGAGACCCGCACCTACCGCGACGGACTGAGCCGCGAGGAGGTGTACGTCCACCACGCCCGCCTCACCGGACTGCGGCCGGACACCACCTATCTGTACTCGGCCGGGCACGACGGCACCGCGCCGGAGACCGGTGCGTTCACCACGGCGCCGCGCGGGCGTACCGCTTTCACCTTCACCAGCTTCGGTGACCAGGGCGCGCCCAACCTGCGCCGGGTCGTCACCTGGCCGGCGGGCGGCGCCCCGTCACCCTCGGGGCGCTTCCCGCTCTACACCAGCAGCCAGGCCGGCAGCCCCGCCGCCGCCGACATCGTGGCCGCGGTGGAACGGGTCGGACCGCTGTTCAACCTGGTCAACGGCGACCTGTGCTACGCCTCCGCGGCCGGCCTCTTCGGCCAGGACCGGGTTGCGACCTGGGCGGACTGGTTCATCGGCAACAGCCGGTCGACGCGGCTGCGCCCGTGGATGCCGTGTGTCGGCAACGGCGAGAACGAGAAGGGCAACGGCCCCCTGGGGCTGACCGGCTACCAGACCTACTTCACCCTGCCCGGTCCGTCGGGCACCGCCCCCGAGACCCGGGGCCTGTGGTACGCGTTCACGGTCGGCGCGGTCCGCTTCATCAGCCTGGCCAACGACGACGTGGCGATCCAGGACACCGGCGACACCTATGTGCGCGGCTACTCCGGCGGGGCACAACGACAGTGGCTGGAACGGGAGTTGAAGGCCGCACGCGGCAACGCGGGGATCGACTGGATCGTCGTCTTCATGCACCACCCGATGATCTCCAGCAGCCGCAGTGGCAGCGGCAGCGACGTCGGCATCCGCACCGCATGGGGCCCGCTCTTCGACGCGTACGGGGTCGATCTGGTGCTGTGCGGCCATGAGCACTACTACGAGCGCTCGCTGCCGGTCCGCGGCGCGATGCCGAACGAGGCCCGTACGCCGGTCCCGGTGTCCACCAGGACCGATGTCGCCGACACCGGCAAGGGCACGGTCCACATGATCATCGGAGGCGGCGGGAACTTCGCCACCACCCAGGACGACCTGTTCCAGGAGCCCAAGGGGCGCGTCGTGGTCGACCTGGCCAAGGAGGCCGAGGGCCGCCACCGCAAGGCGATCTTCGTCACCGAGGACGCCCCCTGGCGCGCCGTCCAGGACCGCGTGCACACCCACGGCTTCGCCGCCTTCGATGTCGACCCGGGCGACCACCGCACCGGCCGCACCCGCATCCACGTCACCTACTACACCTTCGACGGCCCCTACGGCGACCTGACCCCCGTGGACACCTTCACCCTGGAGCGCCCCCGCAGGGACGCCCGCCACTGACCAACGACGCGTTCCCGTACGGGAGGTGGCGCGGCCGCTGCGGCAGCCTGGCCGCCGGAGAACCCGACGGCTCCCAGGCGGCCGCGGCCGCCCAGGAGGTCGCCCTTCAGGCCGTGCGGCAGGTCGCCGGGTCCGGGCGTGACCTGACGGTGTGCGTTCGGCGTTACTCCGCGCCGGCCGGATCCGGGGCCGTGAGGGTGGTGGAAGTCGCCGCTGTCCGTGCGCCGTTGTGGGGCGCACTGGCTACCGGCACCACCTGGCGCACGGTCACCAGGGCGGCGAGTGCGATCGCTGCCGCGACGGCGGGCACGGCTGCCGGTCCGGCCGTGGACAGGGTCACGCCGCCGAGCGCGCCGGCCATGGCGACGCCGAGGAACTGGGCGGAGAAGTGCAGGCCGAGAGCCTGGGAGCGCTGTTCGGGGGCGAGGCCGGCCAGGCGCGTCTGCTGGCTGATGCCGCCCGACCACCAGGCCATGCCGAAGGCGAACAGGAGGGGGAAAGCGGTGATTCGCGCCACCGTGTGCAGGTGCGCGACGGTCAAGAGCGTCAGGACCACGAGGAGGGCGGTGACCAGCAGCAGTGCCGTGCGCAGGACGCTCGCCAGCGCATGCCGTGCGAGGACCGGGCCGATGAGGCGGCCGCCGGTGAATCCGCCCGCGCCGAACACGATCATCAGGGCGGCCACGCCGGTGCTGCCCAGGCCGGTGGAGCGCTGCACGATGGGGGAGAGGTACGTGTACATGGTGTAGGCGGCCAGGAACAGGCCGAACGTGGTGACCAGGCCCCAGCGGACGGCGCCGCGGTTGAGCAGGTTGAGCCGTCCGGCCGTGGCGACCCTGGTACTGGGGACGTCCGGAAGCCACGCGGCGAGGGAGCCGGCGGTGACCAGGGCGAGGGCCGTGACGAAGCCGAAGGAGGCCCGCCAGCCCAGGGCCGCGCCGACAACCGTGCCAAGGGGAGCGCCGAGGGTGAGGGCGATCGCGTTGCCGCCGGCTGTGACGGCGATCGCGCGGGGCAGCTCCTCGGGTTTGCTCAGCGCCGCGGCGGCAGCGGCGGCGGGCGCGGCGAAGAGGGCGGCGCCCAGCGCGGCGAGGACGCGGGCCACGGCCAGGGTGGCGAGATCGGGGGCGAGGCCGGCCAGCACATTGGCGGCGGCGAAGCCGACGGCCGCCCAGATGAGGAGCTTCTTGGGCGGTACGTGCTGGAACCGGCCGATCAGGGGCGGGCCCGCCAAGGCATAGACGACGGCGAACACCGTGACCATCTGCCCGCACATCGACACGGTCGACTGGAGGTCGTGCGCGACGTCGGGGAGAACCCCGGCGATCACGTAACCCTCGGTTCCGACCGTGAAGGTGCCAAGGGCCAGGAGGTAGATCCTTGGATTCATGGTCCGACGGTACAAGAGTCGTTGAACCTTTGGAAGGGTGATCCGTGGCAGTAGGGTCGTAGGCATGCGCGACAGGTTTCACGCCGAACTGGCCAACGTCAGCCTCGCCCAGGCAATGCACGGGCTCAGCGACCCACTGCGGCTGGGGATCGTCGCCCTGCTCGCCGAGCGCGGCGAGACCGAATGCTCGGTGATCTACAACGACCTCGGCATCAGTAAGTCGAATGCCTCGCACCACTTCCGCGTCCTGCGCGAGTGCGGACTGATCTGGCGCAGTCACCAGGGACAGCAACAGAGCGCCCGGCTGCGCGCCGACGAGTTCGAGGAGCGGTTCCCGGGACTGTTGCGTGCGGTGATCCGCAACATGGGTGTCGGTGAGCCCGCACCCGGGCGGCAGCGCGACGGCGATGCGTCCGAGGGCGCGCCGACTGCGAGCTGACCAGACTGATCGCTGGGCGCCGGGCGCGCCTCCATGGGAACGCGAACAGTGAAGGCCCGGTGGAAACCACCGGGCCTTCACATGCGAGTAGCGGGGACAGGATTTGAACCTGCGACCTCTGGGTTATGAGCCCAGCGAGCTACCGAGCTGCTCCACCCCGCGTCGGCAAGAGGAACTCTACGGCACTTCCCCGGATCGGCCGAATCGACCTCCGCCCCGGCCCATCGGCGAGCCCTTCGGGCCGCCGCGTCGGCCTGGTAGCCGAACGTTGAGCAGCAGGCCATCCGTACGGCGCCGCGCCAGTCGGCCGCCAGGCGCGCCGGGCCGAGGAGCAGGGGGCGAGAGCCGTCCTCGCGCCCGGCGCATCCCCGGGTGAGGGTTCACGTTGGAGACGTCGCGAGACGCCGAGCCGGGGCAGCCCGCGCACGCTCAGTCTCTGGAGTCCTCGTCAATGGCAGGCATGGCTTCCCCGCCTGGATGCCACTTGTCGAGGAAGGCGGTCTGCCGACTGACGTCGACGAGCTCGATGCGGGTCCCGATGCTGTCCATGCGGTGATAGGCGAACGGTCGACCGTAGGGGCAGCCCGAGAAGTCCACGGGCATGCCTTCCTTCTCCAGGCGCCGGGATCCTTGCCCCACATCGCCGGACCAGAAGCCCATGTGATCGAACCTGGCGCCGTGCGACGCGTCCCAGGGACTGCCTGTGGGTCCGGTGATGAGTTCAATGAACGGTGGCCCGCCCGTGCTGAAGACGATGCGGTAGTCCCACTCGCCCATCCGGTCGGACACCGGGTCACTCCACTCGACCCCGGCCGAACGCTGAAAGTCCCGCATCGCCTGCTCGATGTCGGGGACCACGAAACACACATGGTAGAAGCCAGTCATCCACCCATGATCGAACGCATCGGCGTGGAGTCCCAGTGATTAAGAACCAGGCTCGGGCTACAGGGATATCCATGCATATCCGGCCCGAACGGACCTGCCCGTGCAACTTCGTGCAATTTCGTGCAACTTCCTGGCGCCCTCGGCACCCAGCCCGTCAAGCTGCACCCGGGTGGCCGGTTGGGCGAGGTCGAGAGGTCCGGCGGGGCTTCCCCGCTCCATTAGGCCGCGGGCCTGGCGGCTGCTCGTCAACGCCCTTTGGGTGAAGGGGACTTGTGGGCGGCGGCAGCGGATCTCCCGCGACCGCAGCGGGGACGTTCGGGGGCCAAGGGACTGGGGCCAGTGGTTGGGTTCGGTGGCACCGGGTGCGGCAGTCCGGCGAGTGCCGATTACCGACGAGTCCCTTGCCTTCGGCAGGATGGGTGCCATGACTGAGATCCGCACCCCCCGCCTCCTCCTTCGTCGCTGGCACGACGACGACCTCGTGCCCATGGCCGACGTCAACGCAGACCCTCGGGCCATGCGCTGGGTCGACGACGGCTCGGTGCGCGACCTGGACCACACGGCAGAGGCGATCGAGCGGTGGGAGGAGGAGTGGGACGAGGAGGGCTTCGGGCTCTTCGCCGTCGAACTGCTGGCCTCAGGGGAACTGGCCGGCTTCACGGGGCTGTACGTGCCTGAGTTCCTGCCGGAGGTAGGACCCGCCGTGGCGATCGGCTGGCGGCTCGGCTCACAGTTCTGGGGCCAGGGATACGGGTCCGAAGCCGCCCAGGCCACGCTGGAGTTCGCGCTCCAGGACCGCGGCCTTGACCGCGTCATCAGCATCAGTCGGGCGGGGGACACCGCCTCCGAGAACGTCATCCGCAAGCTCGGCATGGTGCTGGAGCGCGAGACGACCCACCCGGTGCACGGCTTTCCGCTGCGCGTGCACGCCATCGACCTCACCGAGTACCAGGCGTGAACCAGTCGAGCCCTCGGATCATCACGAGACAGCCGACTCCGACTGCTGTCCGCACGTCCTCGGCCGCGATGGTCGCCATGGAGTAGGGCGCCCAGACGGAAGGGGCTGGAGGGGGTGCAGGGGGTTCAGGAGCCTGCCTTCGCCGGGTGTCCGCGAACTCGACGCCGCAGCCTGCTGCTACGTCCAGGAACGGTTGGTGCTGCTGTCTGCCGTTCGTCGCCCTGCCCGTCGTCTGGCCCCTTGCCGCCGCCTTCCTGCCGGAGCGGGTGTCCTGGTTCCCGATCTGGCTGGCGGCCGTGGTCTGGAACGGCACGGACGGCCACGGCGGCATCAGCCACTTGCTCGGCTGGGGCGCTTCTGATGGATCTCCGTGGAAGAAGGAGCGGCGCCTGGTGTGTGCGATCGCAAGGCGCCGGGATGTCTTCATAGCGGAGCTATGGGGGCATCTCGGCAACGCGGCGAGCGTGCGTGCCAGGCGCCGCGACGCCGCGGAGATCCATCAGAAGCGCCCTAGGTGGGGCCACCAGGAAACAGGTTGCGGGTCCTGCTCGTCGGCCCCGAACTGGCCGATGTGCAATCTCAGTTCTGATCGGGACGCCACGCCCTCGGCGGGGGCGCGCAGCGCCGCCACGTACCGCGAGACGGGGCGGGCTCGACGGCCAGAGCTCCGGGGGGGCTCCCTGCACGGCGACGCCACGACCGCACCATTTTCGAGGGCATCGGGGAGATCCGGTGGCTGGTCGTCGCCCGGACGCCGGCGGGGTGCCGATTCGCTGACGGGGGCTTGAGAGGTCCGCTCAATTCGATGTGGAACGGAAGGCGTCGCCCTTTGTCGGGGCGGCGCCTTCCGTGCCGAGAAGAGGCCCGATATTCGGCTCGGTGGGGGAGAGCGGTGATGCCGCCGCCGGGTTGTCGCCGCGCATCTTAAGCGGGATGGCGCCGGCCTGCTGCGAATCGCCGGGGGGCCGAACCGCCGAGCGGGTGAAACGGGGCGTGATGGCCGGAAATTGGTGGCATGGATTCCACGTCCCAGCGACCCCGACGATATTTCGGAGCTCAGCATGCGTATGCGCACCGCTCTCACCACTGCTGCCCTGTGTTCGGCCGCCCTCCTCGGCCCCGTCGGCACCGCCGTCGCCGACGACGACTACACGGGAGGCGTGCAGAACACCGCCACCATGAACTTCCAGGACGTGAACAACGACGGCGCCGGCTACCGCTGGGCCTTCGGTGACGAGGACTCGGAGAAGGGCAAGCACGGCAAGGAAGGCGCGGGGGGCAAGGAAGGCGGTATGGGCGGCAAGGAAGGCGGCAAGGAAAACGGCATGGGTGGCAAGGAAGGCGGCAAGGGCGGCGGCAAGGAAAGCGGCATGGGTGGCAAGGAAGGAATGAGCGGCAAGGAGGGCAAGGTGGTGAACGGTCCGGAGGAGGACAACTAACCTTCCCCCGTACATCCCCGCCCCTCCTTCGGCGCGCATGCCGGAGGAGGGGCGGGGTTTTCTGCCCGGGGTTTTTCCTGCACGGACGCCGTCGAGAATTGCGACGTGGCGAGATAGGCCCGGATTGTCCATTCGGGTTGGGTGCCGGAATGCGGCGAGCAGGGCACGCGGCGGGGATTGTCCGGAGAACGGGGCGGTGATTTCCCGATCGCGGTGGCGGGAACGGGCGCTCGTACGGGTGAGGGGCGCCGCGGTCGGCGTAACGGCGGAGAATTCCCGCGTCGCCATTGCGGACGATTCCCGCGCGCGGGATATCGCGCGGAAGAACCGGCGGAAGCGATGACCTCGGATGCGATGGCGTCAGCAGCGATGACGTCGGAAGCGATGCGGAAGGGACGTCTTCGGGAGAGGCGCCTTCGGAAGAGGGGCCGTCGGAAGAAGCACCATCGGTGGTGGAGCCTTCGGTGGTGGTCGGAGGGCGGGGTCGGGCGGGTGCTCCGACCCGGCCTCCGGGGTGGGGTCAGTCCCGGCCGTCGCGCGGGGCGAAGTGCAGCAACCGGTCGGCCTCCCGCTGGGTTTCCTGCGCGGCGCGGCGGCTCTCGGCGACCACGTCGCCGTGTTTCGAGACCAGGCTCTCGTAGATCGGTGAACCGCTCGCTGGGGCGGGCGCGGGTACGGGGACGGGGGCGGGCATCGGTGACTCTCCTGAAAATCGATCGGGCAGACGGCGGCAGCCGGACATGGGTGCGCGCCGCCGGCGCCCGACTACCCAATCATGTCGAGCCCATTCCCCGCTCTCTATGTGATCAGTTCCACGTCCAGCTGGTGAGACGGCGGTGCCTGAGCGCCGGTCAGGATTCCCGGGCCACCGGACCGTCCGTCACCGGTTCCGCGTTGCGCCGGGTCTTGGCCCAGCCGTTGCGGCCCCGGAGCATCGGCACGAACCCGCGGGCCGACACCACGAAGAGGTGGTAGGCGTACAGCCACCGGGTGGCGCCCCACAGGAGGGCCGTCAGCCGGGACGCCTCCGGCGCGTGGTCGCGACGGTAGACCGGGCCCCACAGCAGGAACGGGCCGATGGCCAGCTCCGCCAGGATCGGCCCCAGCGGCCCCAGCGTCAGCGCGCCGAATCCGCCGAGCACCAGCAGTGCCACGGTCAGTCCCAGCGTCACCAGGTGCGCCACCGGCTGGCCGGAGGTGGAGAGCGTCTCCAGCACGCCCCGGCCGCTGTAGTGGCGGGAGGAGACGATGCGCGGGGCGTAGCGGACGCACTGGAGGCTGCCCTGGGCCCAGCGGGTGCGCTGGGTCAGCAGTCGGCGGAGGTGCGGCAGGCCCTCCTGGGAGACCCAGGTGTCGGAGAGGTGGGTGAGCCGGAAGCCGGCCAGGATCATGTGCAGGCCCAGCTCGTAGTCCTCCAACAGGGCGCCCCGCTTCCAGGGGCGGCGCTCGGTGGCGGCGATCCGGTCGAGGGCGGACAGCCGGGTGAACTGGCCGTTGCCGCCCAGCCCGACCGATCCGGTGCGCACCGGGCCCGGCGCGCAGCGCAGCACGGTGAACACGCCGGCCGCCGTCAGAGTGGGCATCCGGTCCCGCACCGCGTGCTCGACCAGCCGGGCCACGTCCACCGCGCCGAACTCCAGCCGGCGCCGCGGCTCGCGCAGCACGGAGGTCTGCAGCAGCGCGGTGATGACGGACGCCATCCGTTCGGCGTTGCGGCGGATCGCGGCGAGGAACTCCTGCTGCTCGGCGCCGAGCGGGCCGGAGGCCGGGTCGGCGAGCGGGTCGCAGAAGCTGAGGACGGAGGTCGGCGGGGTCCGCAGGTTGTGCGAGGCGGAGGCGAGGAACTCGTCGCGCCGGCGGGCGAGTTCGGCGAGTGCCGCGTTGTCGCGGTGCAGCGCGTGAACATCACGATGAAGCGGCGGTTGACGGCGACCACGTGCGCGTCGCCGCCTTGCACGATCGCCGCCCGTGGCAGGGCCGCCAGGACGGCCTGCAGTCGGTCGCGCGCACGGCCCACCCGCCACGGTACGCGCGGGACGGCCCCTGCCGGTGGATCTCACGAGCGGGCCGCCGCACGCCGCGTACCGGGCGCTCGCCTGGTGCGCGGCTCTTCCGCGCTCCGGGCCGTCCTCCGACTGCCGTCGCAGCGCGATCGCCTCTTGACGGGTCGAACGTCTCGCTCTACGTTCCTTCCATAAAGCAAAACATTAATTCCATGATGCGGAATTAAGTCCCGGCCTCTTCGGTCGGAGATGCCCGTGACAGGTCGACGCAGGAGTACTCGATGCCTCGAATGACAGCCGCCCGCGCCGCGGTGGAGATCCTCAAGCGCGAGGGCGTGACCAACGCCTTCGGAGTGCCCGGCGCGGCGATCAACCCCTTCTACGCGGCGCTCAAGGCCGCGGGCGGGATCGACCACACGCTGGCCCGCCACGTCGAGGGCGCCTCGCACATGGCCGAGGGCTACACCCGGACCCACCCGGGCAACATCGGCGTCTGCATCGGCACGTCGGGCCCGGCCGGCACGGACATGATCACCGGTCTGTACTCCGCCACTGGCGACTCCATCCCGATCCTCTGCATCACCGGCCAGGCGCCCACCGCGGTGATCCAGAAGGAGGACTTCCAGGCCGTCGACATCGCCGCGATCGCCAAGCCGGTCGCCAAGGCCGCGACCACGGTCATGGAGGCCGCCCAGGTCCCCGGCGTCTTCCAGCAGGCGTTCCACCTGATGCGCTCCGGCCGCCCCGGCCCGGTCCTGATCGACCTGCCCATCGACGTCCAGCTCACCGAGATCGACTTCGACCCGGAGCTGTACGAGCCGCTGCCCGCCTTCAAGCCGGCCGCGACCCGCGCCCAGATCGAGAAGGCGATCACCCTCCTCAACGAGTCCGAGCGTCCGCTGATCGTCGCCGGCGGTGGCATCATCAACGCCGACGCGTCCGACCTGCTGGTCGAGTTCGCCGAACTGACCGGCACCCCGGTCATCCCGACCCTGATGGGCTGGGGCATCGTCCCCGACGACCACGAGCTGAACGCGGGCATGGTCGGCCTGCAGACCTCGCACCGCTACGGCAACGCGAACTTCCTGGAGTCCGACTTCGTCCTCGGCATCGGCAACCGCTGGGCCAACCGCCACACCGGCAAGCTGGACCTGTACACCAAGGGCCGGAAGTTCGTCCACGTCGACGTCGAGCCGACCCAGATCGGCAAGATCTTCGCGCCGGACCACGGCATCGCCTCGGACGCCAAGGCCGCCCTGGAGCTGTTCGTCGAGGTGGCCAAGGAGCTCAAGGCCGCCGGCAAGCTGCCCGACCGCAGCGACTGGGCCGCCTCCACCCAGGAGCGCAAGGCCCAGCTCCAGCGTCGTACGCACTTCGACGACATCCCGATGAAGCCGCAGCGCGTCTACGAGGAGATGAACAAGGCGTTCGGCCCGGAGACCCGCTACGTCACCACCATCGGCCTCTCCCAGATCGCCGGCGCGCAGATGCTGCACGTCTACAAGCCGCGCCACTGGATCAACTGCGGCCAGGCCGGCCCGCTCGGCTGGACCATCCCGGCCGCCCTGGGCGTCGCCAAGGCCGACCCGGAGACCCCGGTCGTCGCGCTGTCCGGCGACTACGACTTCCAGTTCATGATCGAGGAGCTGGCGGTCGGTGCCCAGCACAAGATTCCCTACGTCCACGTCCTGGTGAACAACGCCTACCTGGGTCTGATCCGCCAGGCGCAGCGCAACTTCGACATCAACTTCCAGGTCAACCTGGAGTTCGAGAACATCAACTCGCCGGAGCTGGGCGTCTACGGCGTGGACCACGTCAAGGTCGCCGAGGGTCTGGGCTGCAAGGCGATCCGGGTCACCGACCCCAGCCAGCTGGGCGCGGCCTTCGAGGAGGCCAAGAAGCTGGCCGCCGAGCACCGCGTCCCGGTCGTCGTCGAGGCGATCCTGGAGCGGATCACCAACATCTCCATGGCCGCCGCGGAGATCGACAAGGTCAACGAGTGGGAAGAGGTCGCGACCGAGCCCGGTCACGCGCCCACCGCGATCAAGCCGCTCAAGGTCTGACGGGCGGAGCCGGTTTCCGGACCCGTTCCGGGCCGATCCGGTCCGGATGCCGGGCGCGGCTTGACCGCCGTGCCCGGCGCCCGCAACATCCCGTAAAGCAAAAACAGAAATCCGCTATCCGGAAGGAGCGCCGGGCCTTATGGGTTTCACGGACACGCGCTTCAACGTCAATCTGTCGATCCTGTTCACCGAGCTTCCGTTGTGGGAGCGGCCGGCGGCCGCGCGGGCGGCGGGCTTCACCGCGGTGGAGCTGTGGTGGCCGTGGGTGGACGCCCCGACCCCGGAGTGGTCCGAGCTGGACGCGCTGGGCGATGCGCTGCGTGATGCCGGGACGCGGCTGACGGGTCTGAACTTCTACGCCGGGCGGTTGCCGGGTCCGGATCGTGGGGCGCTGTCGGTTCCGGGGGTGGAGTCGGAGAAGTTCCGGGCGAACGTGCCGGTGGCGATCGCGTTCGCCGCGTCGCTGGGCTGCACCACCTTCAACGCCTTGTATGGCAACCGCGTCGAGGGCGCCACCGCGGCCGAGCAGGATGCTCTGGCTCTGGAGAACCTGGCCTTCGCGGCGCGGGCGGTGGGCGAGGTGGACGGCACGCTGCTGATCGAGGCGCTCAACGCGCCGGAGTCGCCGGCGTGTCCGATCGTCTCGGCGCCCAAGGCGATCGAGGTGGTCGACGCGGTCAACGCCGCCACCGGGCTGGACAACGCACGGTTCTTGATGGACCTGTACCACCTGTCCATGAACGGCGAGGACCTCGACGAGGTCATCGACCGCTACACGCCCAAGACCGCACACGTGCAGATCGCCGACAACCCCGGCCGCGGCGCGCCCGGCACCGGTTCGCTCCCGCTGGAGGAGTTGCTCGGCCGCCTGAAGAAGGCCGGCTACGACGGCTACGTCGGCCTGGAGTACAAGCCGGGCGACGGCCCGAGCGCCCAGTCCTTCGCCTGGCTCCCGGCCCCGCTGCGCGCCGCCCACTGACCGCGGCACCCGCGTCGCCTGCCGCCTGCCGCCTGCCGCCTGCCGCCGGTCGCTGTCTGGCGTCCCCCTCCCCCTTTACGTTGCGTGTGAAAGAGGCTTTTCGATGAGCAACCTGGCCGACTCCCCCCACCCGACCCGCCCGGCGATCGCCTGGATCGGGCTGGGCATCATGGGTTCGCCCATGGCCGAGAATCTGATCAAGGCCGGCTACGCGGTGACCGGTTACACCCTGGAAGCCGACAAGCTGGAGCGCCTGGCCGCGGCCGGCGGTACCGCCGCCACCGACATCGCATCGGCCGTCGCCGACGCCGACGTCATCATCACGATGGTGCCGGCCTCCCCGCACGTCGAGGCCATCGCCTACGGCCCCGACGGCATCCTGGAGAACGCCAGGTCCGGCGCGCTGCTGATCGACATGTCCTCGATCACCCCGCAGACCTCCATCGACCTGGCCAAGAACGCCGCCGAGAAGGGCATCCGGGTCCTGGACGCCCCCGTCTCCGGCGGCGAGGCCGGCGCCATCGAGGCCGTCCTGTCGATCATGGTCGGTGGCCAGCAGGCCGACTTCGACACCGCCAAGCCGATCCTGGAAGCCCTGGGCAAGACCATCGTGCTGTGCGGCCCGCACGGCTCCGGCCAGACCGTCAAGGCCGCCAACCAGCTCATCGTCGCCGTCAACATCCAAGCCTGCGCCGAAGCCGTGGTCTTCCTGGAGAAGTCCGGCGTCGACCTGCCCGCCGCCCTCGACGTCCTGGGCGGCGGACTGGCCGGCTCGACCGTCCTGGCGCGCAAGACCGGCAACTTCATCAACCGCGACTTCAAGCCCGGCTTCCGCATCGACCTGCACCACAAGGACATGGGCATCGTCACCGACGCCGCCCGCACCGTCGGCGCCGCCCTGCCCGTCGGCTCCGTCGTCGCCTCCCTCGTGGCCTCCCTGCGCGCCCAGGGCGACGGCGGCCTGGACCACTCCGCCCTCCTCCGCGGCGTCGAACGCCTCTCCGGATACGACCTCAAGGACTGAGTCCCGGACCGCGACGGGCCATGGACGACCGGCGCCGCGACCGCCGCACTGCGGTCGCGGCGCCGGTGCCTTGCAGCGGGCCTTCGCCCGCCGAACGGCCGGGCCGGGCAGTCCGGGAGCCGCCTAGCCTCAAGGTCGCGCCGGCGGCGCCCCGTTCGTGCCGCCCGCGATCGGACCCAGGAGCGCCGGGAGCCGGGCCGGGCCGCGCATGAGCCGGGTCCGTCGCCAACTGACCCCGTCGGGGCCGTCGGAGGCGTCCCGGCCGTCCGTGGCGGGTCGCAGTGCGGGGAAGCGGGCGAGCAGTACCGCGAACGCGATCCGGGCCTCGGCCCGGGCCAGCGGCGCGCCCAGGCAGTGGTGCGGTCCGTGCCCGAAGGACACGTGGCCACCCGGGGCCGGGCGGTCCAGCCGTACCGCGTCCGGCTCGTCGAACCGCGCCGGGTCGCGGTTGGCGCCGCCGGGCGAGACCACGACCACGTCCCCCGCCCCGATGCGGACGCCGCCGAGGTCGAACGGCTCGGTGGCGTAACGGAAGGTCGCCAGCGTCACCGGCGCCTCGAACCGCAGGAACTCTTCCACCGCGGCGGGCAGCAGCCCCGCGTCGTCCCGCAGGCGGGCGCGCAGCGCGTCGTCGCGGAGCAGGGCCAGCAGGCCGTTGCCGATCAGATTGGCCGTGGTCTCGTGCCCGGCGACCACCAACAGCGCGGCCAGCGAGACGAGTTCGGGCTCACTGAGCCGGTCACCGGCGTCCCGGGCGGCGATCAAGCCGCTCAGCACGTCGTCCCCGGGCGCCGCGCGCCGCGCCGCGATCAACTCGGCCAGGTACCCGGCCAGGGCGTGCGAGGCCCGGTCGGCGGTGTCCGGATCCGCCGCCGCGAACAGGTCGTCGGACCACCGGCGCACCGCGGCCCGGTCCGCGTCCGGCACCGCCAACAGCTCGCAGATCACCGTGATCGGCAGCGGCGCCGCGAACCCCTCGACCAGATCGACGGGGCCGCCGCCCGCCGCCTGCGCGGCCCCGGCCAGCGCCGTGGCCAGCCCCTCCGCGATCTCCCGGATGCGGGGCTCCAGCCGGCTCACCGCCGCGGGGGTGAAGGCCGTCATGGCCAGTCTCCGCAGCCGGCCGTGGTCCGGCGGGTCGGTGGCGAGCATGCTCCGGCTGATGGCCGGTGCCAGATCGCGTCCGGAGGGCCGGTCCGCGAAGTACCGTGCGGTGTCCTTCGACAACCGCCGGTCGGCCAGTGCCGCGCGTGCCTCCGCCCAGCCGGTCACCACCCACGTCGTGCGGTCCCTGCCGGTCCGCATCCGCCGCACCGGGCCGCCCGTCCGGAGCGCGGCGAGCAGCGGGTAGGGGTTGCGGGAGAACTCGGCCGACTCCATGGGGTTGTTCACTGCCACCCTCGTGCTCTCGTTCGCGGTCAGGTCCGCGCCCGCCCTCCCGGATCGGCCCGGCGACCACCTTCGCACCGGCGCCGGTCGCCCCGTCCGGTCCGGATCCCAGCCGTCCGAGTGAGATCCCACCGTCGAGGTGCGAGCGCGCGGAGCCCGGCGCACGCTGGAGGCATGTCCGAGCACCCGCCTGTCATCGTGCACCCACCGACGCCCTCCGGTGGACGCCGGGTGACCGTGCACGGGCAGATCGTCGGCCTGGCCCATGGCCGCGGCGACGTGGCGGAGTTCCTCCGGCGCGCGGGCGTCGCCGGCCCCGCCGAGGACATCGCGCTGGACGACCCCCGCCTGGTCGAGTGGCGTGGCGGCTCCCTGGACGACTGGCCGATGCCGTCGCCGTGACGGGCCCCGGCCCGGCACCTGCGAGATGGGCCCGGTCCGTCCTCCGCCGAGCCCACGCCGGCCCCCGCTCGCATCCGTGGGCACCCGTCGTCGCTCAACCTGGTCCTCAGGGCCGCCGCCCCGGCCGGGCCCTCGCCCCGGCCGTCGCGTAACCGGCAGCGCAGTGTCCGATTTCCGCCAGAGCGGTGGCGCGGAATGACGCACAGTGGGGGTGTGATGAGCGAGGACAGCAGGTACGAGGCGGTGCGGAGCCGGGACGCCAGGTTCGACGGGGCGTTCTTCTTCGCGGTGTCGACGACGGGGATCTACTGCCGGCCGAGCTGCCCCGCGACCACCCCGCGGCGGCGGAACGTCACCTTCTTCCCGACCGCCGCGGCCGCGCAGGGCTCCGGATTCCGGGCCTGCCGGCGGTGCCGCCCGGACGCGGTCCCCGGCTCGGTCGAGTGGAACGCCCGGGCGGACGTCGTGGGGCGGGCGATGCGGCTGATCGGCGACGGGGTGGTCGACCGGGAGGGCGTCGCCGGGCTGGCCGACCGGCTCGGCTACAGCGCCCGGCAGGTGCAGCGGCAGCTGACCGCCGAGCTCGGCGCCGGGCCCGCCGCCCTGGCCCGGGCGCAGCGCGCGCACACCGCGCGGGTGCTGCTGCAGACCACCGGACTGCCGATCGCCGACGTCGCCTTCGCCGCCGGATTCGCCAGCGTCCGGCAGTTCAACGACACGATCAAGGAGATCTACGCGCTCACCCCGAGCGGACTGCGGGCGGTCCGCCCCGGGCCCGGTTCCCGCTTCGGCGGCCTCGCGGCCCCGTCCGGCACGCCCGGTGTGCTGCCGCTGAGGCTGGCGTACCGGGGCCCGTACGCGGCCCGGCAGATCTTCGACTACCTGGCGCAGCGGGCGCTCGGCGGGATCGAGGAGGTCACCGGGGAGCCCGGCGGTCGGACGTACCGGCGCACCCTGCGGCTGCCCCACGGCACCGGCGTCGCGGAGGTCGACGAGGCCACCGGCGACGGCTGGCTGGACTGCCGACTGCACCTCACCGAGCTGCGGGACCTCGCCACCGCCGCTCAGCGCGTCCGCCGCCTGTTCGACCTGGACGCCGACCCGTTCGCGGTCGGTGAACGCCTCGGCGCGGATCCCACGCTGGCCCCCCTGGTCGCCCGTTGCCCGGGACTGCGCTCCCCGGGGACCGTGGACCCGGACGAACTCGCGGTGCGCGCCGTCCTCGGCCGGCGGGCCGGGACCGCCGCCGGCCGGGCCCTGGGCACCCGCCTGGTCGCCGCGCACGGGGAGCCGTTGCCGCGGCCTGCCGGCACCCTCGGCCATCTCTTCCCGCGGGCTGTCGAGTTGGCGGACGCGCCGCTCACCGGGCTCGGCCTGTCCGACGCGCGGATCGCCGCGCTGCGCGCCCTCGCCGCCGCACTCAGCGCCCGGGACGTCGTCCTGGACGCCGGGACCGATCGGGACCGGGCCGAACGCGCGCTCCGCGGGCTCCCCGGCATCGGTCCGTGGACCGCCGACTACATCCGGATGCGGGCGCTGGGCGACCCCGATGTCCTCCTCTGCGCACCGCCGGCGGGCACCGACCCGGCAGTGTGGAGCCCCTGGCGCTCGTACGCGACGCACCACCTCTGGGCCGCCGACCCCGCCGGCACCGCGGAACGGCACCCGAACCCGACAGAACGGATCGACGCATGACCCTCTACGCCACCCTCGACAGCCCTCTGGGCGCACTGCTGCTGGTCGGCGAGCGGTCCGCCACCGCGCCCGGCGGCACCGCGCTCGCCTCGCTCTCCGTGCCGGGCCAGAAGCGCGGGGCCGTCGTCCAGGACGACTGGACGCACGACCCGGCCGCGTTCGCCGGGATCGCCCGCCAGCTCCGGGCGTACTTCGACGGGGCGCAGCAGCCGTTCGCCGTCGAGTGCGTCCCCCGCGGCACGGACTTCCAACAGCGCGTCTGGGCGGCGCTGGAGGCCATCCCGTACGGCACGACCACCACCTACGGGGCGATCGCGGCCGCCATCGGGGCGCCGCGCGGCGCCGTCCGCGCCATCGGGACGGCGATCGGCGCCAACCCGCTGCTGGTGGTCCGGCCCTGCCACCGCGTCATCGGCGCCGACGGGTCGCTCACCGGCTACGCCGGCGGCCTGGCCCGCAAGCAACTGCTCCTCGGCCTCGAAGGGGCGGTGCCGGAGGCCCGTTGAGCCGGCCGAACGCGGCCGCGTCCGCCGGTCCGGGCATCGCCCCGGACCGGCGGACCGGGTCGGTCAGAGCATCGACCCACCGGTGACGTCGATGCGCTGGCCGGTGATCCAACGGGAGTCGTCGGAGGCGAGGAAGGCGACCACGTCCGCGACGTCGGCGGGTCGGCCGAGCCGGTTGAACACCGAGATGGCGGAAAGTGCCGCATGCGCCTCGGGAGTTGACCGCATGGCCGCGTTCATGTCGGTCTCTATGAATCCGGGCGCCACGGTGTTCACCGTGATCCCGCGCTCGCCGACGTCCTTGGCGAGGGTCCGGGTGAGGGTGTCGATCGCGCCCTTGGAGAGCCCGTAGGCGATGGTCGAGGGGAAGGCCGTACTCGTCACCGCGGACGAGATGTTGACGATCCGCCCGCCGTCCCGCATCCGCCGCAGACCGTGCTGGATGATGAAGAACGGGGCCTTGGTGTTGACCGCGATGGTCCGGTCGAACTCCTCGGTCGTCACCTCGCCGATGTGCCCCGGCAGGCTGATCGCCGCGTTGTTGACGAGGATGTCCAGGCCGGGTTCCGCGCCCGCCGCGGCCAGCCCGGTGTCGAAGGCGTCGAACAGCGCCTCGGCGTCGCCCGGGACGCCCAGCTCCGCACCGACCAGGAACGCCCGGCCGCCGTTGTCCCGGATGCCCTCGACGGTCTCCTTGGCGGCGCCCTCGTTGCTCCCGTAATGGACGGCGACCAGGGCTCCGTCCTGCGCGAGACGCTGGGCGATGCCCCGCCCGATGCCGCGGCTGGATCCCGTAACCAGCGCGGTCTTTCCGTAAAGGTCACCCATGGTCGTTGTCGGCCTTCCGTAGTGCTTCCGGCGGTCGGTTGCCGCCGTGTCAAAGGGGAGTGCTGTGCGGGCGGCCCGGCCGTTGTTCCGGTATGTCGTCTGCCTACACGGTGCATGAGCCGGTCGGGCTCATGACGAAGGGGGGTGGCGCGTGCGCGCCGGCGCTCATGGGGCGGTGGGCTCGGACGGGCGGTTCGGCGGCGGCCCGCCCGTCCGGTCAGTCGCGCGCATCCATGGCGGTCAGGACGGAGGCGAAGACCGGCTCGCCGTCCTGGGTCCCGGTGACCAGGACTGTCGTGGTGCCGGTGGCCGTCGGCACCTTCCGCCGCGCCTCGATCAGACACGGGCGGCCGTGTTCCGCGTAACGGTGGAACTCGGTGCCGAAGGCGTGGGGCAGGAAGGAACTGCTTCCGGTCAGCGCGCGGGCGGCCTGCTGCGCCGCGTCGAGCAGGGACAGTCCGGGCACATGGTCGTTGGCGGGGTTGACGACCGTGGGGTGGCCGGGCGCGATCCGCAGCAGCCATCGCCCCGGCTGCCCGGCGGGGGAGAGCAGGACGTCCCTCTCGGCGGCGCTGCCGGTCAGCCCCGGCGGGACGGGGGTGGGGAGCGGGCCGGGGACGTGGCGGGCCGTGATCCGTTCCCCGCGGACCCGGCGGTAGACGGCCGGCGAGGTGACGCTGACATGGGAGTGGCCGGTCGCGACGACGCGGCCGTCCTTGCGGATCGTCATGTCGAAGCGGCTGCTGGACAGCATGCCGGCGCGCATCCGTGTCTGGCTGCACACGACGTCGATGCTCAGCTGCGTCGGCCCGTTCCCGGAGACGCGGTGCGCGGGGTCCGCGGTGTAGACGAGGTCGTGAAGGATGAAGTGATGACCGAGCGGTACCCCGAACTCGGTGTGGCAGAGCAGCAGTCCGGCCTGTCGGATGGTCTCTCCCGCCAGCATCGGATGGGGCCGGCTGTCGTGGGGAGCGAAGTAGAGGTGATCATGCGGCCACTGGGCGGTCACGGAGAAGCGGTCCTGGCCCAGTCGGCGCCAGGAAGTGATCAAGATGTCCTCCACGAGAGGGCGGTGCAGGAACTCGTGAGGGATCGGGGCACTGGTGTCGGACCCCGGCCGGCTTGCGGCCGATGGGTTCTGGACGTGCTGCATCCGGCGTCGGCTCGTGACTGGAACCGTGCTGCTGGCCTGCAACGTGTCGCTCATGACAGCCCCTATGTGTGTCTCTACGGAAGAGCTCCGGACACGATTAAGATACGTACCATCCGGTTTTCTTTTCAATGCCGGTGTGAGGGCAAAGGCGATCCGCCGATCTGGAGGAGACTTGAGCTGTGGCGAAATACTGAGAAGCTTGAGCCTTTGACAGACAGGAGGCGCTCTGTGGCACGTCAGGACCGCGCAATCAAGACGCGACGAGTGATCTTGGAAACCGCCGCGGCGGTCTTCGATGAACACGGTTTCGACCGCGCGACGATCGCTGAGATTCTCTCGCGCGCCGGCGTGACGAAGGGTGCCCTGTATTTCCACTTTCCCTCCAAAGAAGATCTTGCGCTCGCCGTGCTGCACGAGCAGGTGCTCGATATCGCGGTGCTGCCGCAGCCGATCAAACTCCAGGAGTTCGTGGACGCCGGGCAGATCCTGGCGTGCCGGCTGCGACACGATCCGATCCAGCGCGGCGCCGCCCGTCTCGCCATCGAGCCGGGTGCCAACCAGCTCGATCGCAAGCAGTCGATGTCGGCGTGGACCACGTTCGTCGAGGGGCTGCTCAGGGAGGCCAAGGCGCGGGGCGAAGTCCTGGAGAGCGTCAACGTGCGGGACACGGCAGAGCTGTTCGTCGGTGCCTTCGCCGGGCTTCAGATGATGTCCAAGGCGTTCACCGACCAGAACGACGTCAGTCATCGGCTGTTGGTCTTCTTCGAGCACACCCTGCCCACCATCGCGGTGCCGGCCGTTCTCGCCAAACTCAGGCTCGACCCGGAGCGGGGTGCGCGGCTCGATGCGGAGCTCCGGGAGCGTGCGGCGGAGGAGGCGGAGCACGCCGCCGCGCTGGAGGCGGACCTGCAGAACGCGGCGCCGTAGCGGGCCGCGGCTGCTCCTCGGGGTGCGGATGTCGCGGGGCGGAAGTTCCCCGGGTGTGCTGATACGTCGGTTCCGTCCCGGGCGCGGCCCCGCCGCCCGCGCTCCGCTCTTGACCCAGTCTTGATCCCTCGGCCGGTCGATTGTCAGTGGCGTGCGGTTCACTGGATCCCGTGTCCGGAACGAGACCGGGGGAGGGGCGATGGACGGGACGGTGGGCCCGAAGGGGCGGGCCGCGTACGGAAGTTGGGGCAGGCAGGGGCCGGGCGTGGTCGGCGTGAGCGAGATCACCGTCCAGAGCCCGAGATCTGGCCGGGTGGCTTGGAATAGGCCCCCGAGCTGAATCGTTCGTCATGCACGTATCAAGGGGCCGCGCCCCTGATTCGCGCGCCGCGCACCCTCTCCGCTCGCTCCTGCCGCCCTGGAGGCCGCACGCATGACCCAGACGATGACGGACCAGCTCCCCGCGGGGGCTGCGGACTCCGCCGCCGCGCCGCCACTGCCCCCGCCCGCCAAGGGCGGACACCGCGGAACGCACGCCGGCATCGTCCCGGTGCTCGCCTTCGCCGGCATCGTCGTCGCGGTGATGCAGACGCTGCTCGTGCCGGTCATCAAGGACCTGCCGACCCTGCTCGGCACCGCGCCCAGCAACGCCACCTGGGTCATGACGGCCACCCTCCTCGCCGGGGCGGTCGCCACCCCCATCATGGGCCGCCTCGGCGACCTCTACGGCAAGCGGCGGATGCTGCTGACGAGTCTCGCCGTCATGGTCGTGGGCTCGCTGATCTGTGGCTTCACCGACCAGTTGATCGTCATGATCGTCGGGCGGGCGCTGCAGGGCTTCGCGATGGGCGCGATACCCCTCGGCATCGGCCTGATGCGCGATGAACTGCCCCGGGAGCGGCTCGGCTCGGCCATGGCCCTGATGAGCTCCTCGATCGGCGTCGGCGGCGGACTGGCGCTGCCCGCCGCGGCCCTGGTGGCCCAACACGCCGACTGGCACACGCTGTTCTTCGCCGCCGCCGGGCTCGGCGTGCTGTCGATGCTGCTCACCGTGCTGGTCGTCCCGGAGACCTCGGTGCGGGCGCCCGGCCGCTTCGACGTCGCCGGCGCCCTCGGCCTGTCGGTCGGCCTGGTCGCCCTCCTGCTGCCGATCACCAAGGCGAGCGAGTGGGGTTGGGGATCGCCCCGCACCCTCGGCCTGTTCGGGGCCGCGGCGCTGATCCTGGTGCTGTGGGGCGTGATGGAACTGCGGATCACCGACCCGCTGGTGGACCTGCGCACCACCGCCCGGCGCGAGGTGCTGCTGACCAACCTCGCCTCCATCACGGTCGGGGTGGCGTTCTACGCCATCTCGCTGGTGCTGCCGCAGCTGCTCCAGCTGCCCACGTCGACCGGCTACGGCCTCGGCCAGTCGATGGTGGTGGCCGGGCTGTGCGTGGCGCCGCTGGGGCTGACGATGATGTTCGTGGCACCGCTGTACGCACGGATCGCGGCCCGCCGCGGCCCCAAGGTCTCGCTGCTGCTCGGCATGCTGGTCATCGGGGTCGGTTACGGCGGCGGGATCGGCCTGATGCAGGCTCCCTGGCAGACGGTCATCATCGCGGTGGTGGTCGGCGCGGGCATCGGCCTGGCGTACTCCTCGCTCCCGGCGCTCATCATCGGGGCAGTCGACCCGTCCGAGACCGGCGCGGCCAACGGCCTGAACACCCTGATGCGTTCGATCGGCACGTCCGTGTCCAGCGCCGTCATCGGCATGGTGCTGGCCCGTATGTCCGAGCCGCTGGGGCCGGTCGCGGTGCCCACGATGGCCGGCTTCCGGGTCTCGTTCCTGATCGCCACCGCCGCGGTCGCCCTCGGGGTGCTGGTGGCGGCCTTCCTGCCGTCCCAGCGAAAGGCCGCCGGGGCGCGGGCGACACCGGCGGCGCAGAGCGCGGACGAGACCGGCACGGGCGCGGCCGAGGGGGCCGGCGCGGCCGGTCCCGGCGCCGCGGTCGCGGCGGACGTCCCGGCGGACGCGGCCGGCCGGAGCGCACCCGTTGTGGGAGCGGCGGACGAGCCGGCCGTCGGGTTCCGGGGGCGGGTCGTGGACACCGCAGGCGACCCGGTGCCGGGCGCCACGGTCACCCTGATCGACCGGCACGGGCAGCAGGCCGGGGTCACCACGGCCGCGCCCGACGGCAGTTATGCGCTGGCCGCCCCGGCCGCGGGCACCTACGTCCTGACCGGCGCCGCCCCGGCCCACGCCCCGCAGGCCGTCTCCGCCGCGCATGCCGGCGAGGGCACGGTGGCCGGGGCGGACCTGGTGCTGACGCCCACCGGCAGCCGCCTCGCCGGCACCGTGCTCGGTGGCCCGGAAGGGACGGCGCTGACCGGAGCGCGCGTCGTGATCACCGATGCCCACGGCGACGTGGTGACGCACGCGACGACCGGAGCCGACGGGCACTGGACGGTCGCCCACCTGCCGGACGGTCCCTACACCCTCGTGTTCAGCGCTCCGGGGCACCAGCCGACCGCGCATGCCGTCCAGTTGGGCGGGGGTGGCGCCGGGGCGGATGCCCGGGGCGATACGCGCCACCAGGAGGTGCGGCTGCGGCCCGCCGCCACCGTGCGCGGTACGGTCCGCGGGCCGGACGGGCATCCCTTGGCGGACGCCGCCGTGACCCTGCTCCAGGACGGGACGGTCGCCGGGCACGCGGTCACCGGGCCGGACGGCGCCTATGCCTTCGCGGACCTGGCGGGACGCCACTACACCCTCTCGGCGGCCGGCTATCCGCCGCACGCCGCGCCGATATCCCTGGCGGGCGGCGCGGATGTGCGACTGGACCTGGAGTTGGCGCAGCCGGGCGGGGCCGGGCAGCGGGAGCGCTGAGAGTGCCGCCCGTGGCGTGCGCCGGCCCGCGGTGATTCCTCGTCAACGCGGAGGGTCGCTGCCGACGGCCGTGCCGACGCAGGCAGTGCCGGCGGCACCGCTTCCGGCGGCGTTCGCGCAGTTCTGACGAGGCGTCACCCGTCCTCCGCGGTGCACCCCGCCAGCAAGAGCGCCCGGGTTTCCGCCAGTTCGGACTGGAGGACGTCGCCGGCGGTGTCGGCGTCTCCGGCGGCCACGGCCTCGATGAGGGCGGTGTGGCGGGCGTCCCCGTGGTGCGGGTCGTGGTCGCGCAGGCCGAGCAGTCGGACGAGGTCGATCAGGCCCTGGCGCAGGGCGGGGACGAACTGGCCGAAGAGGTCGGTCAGTACGGGGTTGTGGGCGGCGTCCACCACCGCCGCGTGCAGGGCGATGTCCGCGTCGACGAAGGCCGCGTCGTCGGCGCCGTCCGCCCGCCGCCGCTCCAGGGCCGCGTACAGGGCCGTGACATCGGCCTCGGTGCGGCGCTCGGCGGCGACGCGGGCGGCCTGGACCTCGACCATCGCGCGCACCTCATAGACGTCGGCGACGGCCGCGCGGCGCAGGCGGGTCGGCCAGTCCTCGGTGGGTTCGGCGGCGATGACGAAGACGCCGGCGCCCTGGCGGGGCTGCACCATTCCGGCGCCGGCCAGCGCGCGCAGCGCCTCGCGGACCGTCGAGCGGCCGACGCCGAGGGTCTTGGCCAGCGTCGTCTCGCCCGGGAGCCTGCTGCCCACCGGCCAGTGTCCGCCGGTGATCTGGTCGCGCAGCTGTTGCGCGGCCTGTTCGACCAGGGGGCTGGGGCGGAGGGCTTCCAGCGGCATCCCGTTTCTCCTGTCCTCGTAACTCCTCAGCTTGTCTGAGGAGTTGATTCATGGTTAGTGTACCCGCCATGACGCTGCGTGGCCTCCTCCTCGGGTGCCGCGGCGGGGCCTGACACGACCGGCACCCCGCCGCGGGGTCCGGTGCTGCCGGTCTCTCCCTCCGGCTTCTGTGAAGGAACGCGATGTCCCGCACTTTCCCCACCGTCCGCACGCCCCGCGGGCCGGTGCCCGCGACCGCCCCGGCCTGGAATCCGCAGCGCGGCAGCGCCATGCCGGCCCACCGCTACCGGCCCGCCCACCAGCGGGTCGAGGTGCCGCACACCGAGCGCGAGTGGCCCGCCGCCCGGATCGAGCGGGCGCCCCTGTGGGTGCCGGTCGACCTGCGTGACGGCAACCAGGCACTGGCCGAACCGATGGACACCCCGCGCAAGCGCCGGCTGTTCGACCTGCTGGTCGCCATGGGCTTCAAGGAGATCGAGGTCGCCTATCCCTCCGCGAGCCGCACCGACTTCGACTTCGTACGGCATCTGGCCGAGAGCGGCGCCGTCCCCGACGACGTGACCGTCGTGGTGTTCACCCCGGCCCGCAAGGAGCTGATCGAGCGGACCTTCGAGGCGATCGACGGGCTGCCGCGTACCGTCGTCCACCTCTACACGGCCACCGCCCCCACGTGGCGCGAGGTGGTCCTCGGCCGCACGCGGGACGAGGTGCACGCCATGGTCCGGGACGCCGCGACGCTGATGGCGCGGCTGGCCGACGCCCGTCCGCACGCCGACATCCGGTTCCAGTTCTCGCCCGAGGTCTTCAATCTGACCGAACCCGATCTGGTGCTGGAGATCTGCAACGGGCTGACCGCGCTCTGGGACGCCGCCCCGGACCGCCCGGTGACGCACAACCTCCCGGCCACCGTCGAGATCGCCACGCCCAATGTGTACGCGGACCAGATCGCCTATATGCACCGGCACTTGGCCCGCCGGGACGCGGTGATCCTCTCCCTGCACCCGCACAACGACCGCGGTACCGGCGTGGCCTGCGCCGAGCTCGGCCTGCTCGCGGGAGCGCAGCGCATCGAGGGCTGCCTGTTCGGCAACGGCGAGCGGACCGGGAACGTCGATCTGGTCACTCTGGCCCTCAACCTGTACACCCAGGGCGTCGACCCGATGCTGGACTTCTCCGACCTGGACACCGTCCGCCGCACCGTCGAGGACTGCATCCGGCTGCCCGTCCACCCCCGCCACCCCTACGCCGGCGACCTCGTCCACACCGCCTTCTCCGGCACCCACCAGGACGCCATCGGCAAGGGGTTCGCCCACCACGCCCGGCGCGCCGCCGAGTTGGGCGTCCCCGAGGCCGAGGCGCCGTGGGACGTGCCGTACCTGCCCGTCGACCCGGCCGACCTCGGCCGCGGCTACGAGGCGGTGATCCGTGTCAACAGCCAGTCGGGCAAGGGCGGGATCGCCCACCTCCTGCACGCCCACTACGGGCTGGACCTGCCCGGGGACCTGCGGCCGGAGTTCTCCCGCACCGTGCAGCGCGCGACCGACGACAGCGGGCGGGAACTCACCCCGAAGGACCTGTGGGAGCTGTTCCGCAACAGCTACCTCGCCCCGGGCGTGGACGGCCCGCTGACCCTCGGCGCCTGGAGCGCCGGCGAGCCGACGCCGGGGGAGCACGTGGTCCGCTGCGAACTGGGCACCGGGGCGGACCTGCGGACGTACCAGGGGCGCGGCAACGGGCCGCTGGCCGCGTTCGCCGACGCCCTGGCCGCGGCCGGCCACCCCGTGGACATCACCGCCTACGCCGAGCACGCCACCGCCACCGGGCCGGACAGCGCCGCCGTCGCCTACGTCCGCTGCCGGATCGACGGGGACACCGCCTGGGGCGCGGGCCAGGACACCTCCGTGCTGACCGCGTCGATACGGGCCGTCCTGGCGGCTGTCAACCGGGCGGTGCGGGCGAGGGTCGATCGCCCCGGGCCGGTCTGAGCCGCGAACCGGGCTCCGGCGGCCGAAAAGTGCCGTTCTCGTGCAACCCCGGCGTCAAGGGAAGCGTCTCTTCTACTCCCTATGGTGGGATTTCGGTCGAGTGCGGACCACCGGTCCGCCCCGGGCGCACCGGGGCCTCACCAGCATCGACGCCCGGGGCCCGGCCCTGCGCACTTACCAGGGGCATGGGCCCATCGCACGGGGCACCTGGGGCGGAAGGGGTCTTCCGGGGGCGGTGCGGAGGAAGGCTGAAACGGCCGAACCTCGTAGTGCCGCGTCCGCAACCGCAGAGATTTCTGCGAGCCTGGGCGGCACACCGGAGTTCCGGCTGGTCACACAGGCCGCCGGGGCAGCGCCGTACCGGGCGCGCGGCCTCGTTAGCGGGGTGTTAGTGCCTCGTTAGCGGACCGGCAGTGCCCGGGAGCACGCTGGAAGAGCAACGGACGGACCGTACGCACCCACATTCACGAGGGTACCCACCTACCAGACGAGGGGGACTCATGTCGCTCACCATCAAGACCCTCGGCCGCGGCCGCCGTGTCGCCGCCGGATCGCTGATCGCCGTCACCGCGTTGACGCTCTCCGCCTGCCAGAACGGCACGGACAGTGCGTCGTCCCAGTCCTCGTCGGCCGCCGCGCCCGCCACCTCCAGCGCGAGCCGGGCGCAGGGCGCGCCGTCGACCGGTGGTAGCCCGCAGTCCGCCGGGAACGCCGCCCGGCCGTCCAGCGTGGCCAAGCCCTCCGCGGGTACCTCCGGCGTCCCCAGCGCCAGCCAGGCCAACCCCTCGGCCATGACGGCCTCGGACCGCTGCACCGCGGAGAACATGTCGCTGCGCCTGGGCCGCACCGATGTCGGCGCGGGCAACATCCGGGTCCCGCTGGTCTTCACCAACAAGGGCAAGAAGGCGTGCTCGCTGCGCGGCTACCCCGGCGTCTCGCTGATCCAGCGTGACGGCTCGGCGGTCGGCACGCCCGCCTCCCGCGAGGGCGGCGCCGGCGGCAGCGTGCGGCTCCAGCCCGGGCAGAGTGCGCACGCCGTGCTGCACACCGTCAACGACGGCGTCTCGGACATCCCCTGCTGGAAGGACTCGCAGATCGTCTTCGTCTACCCGCCCGGCTCCAAGGAGTCCATGACCACCAACAGCGGTGGGCTGCGGGTGTGCGGCGGCACGTTCACGGTCACCGCCGTGGAGGTCGGTGTGCCGTCCTGACGGCGGACCCTCCTCGGGCCATGGGGCCGTTCCGGTGCCGGTGCGTCACCGGAACGGCCCCTGTCGGCTCTCGTCGGCTCCCGGGCGGTGTTACCAAGGTGGACGGAAGTCGTGCCGAGCGCTTCCGCTGCCCACCTCGCCGAGGAGGCGTAACGCCATGGATGCCGCACCTGCCACCGCGACCGGGGCCGCCCCGGCCGCCAAGAAGGACGACGAGCCCCCGATCCACGTCCTCTGGATCAACGCCGGACTGAGCTGCGACGGCGACTCGGTGGCGCTGACCGCCGCGACCCAGCCGAGCATCGAGGAGATCGCGCTCAGCGTGCTGCCGGGCCTGCCCAAGGTCCAGGTCCACTGGCCGCTGATCGACTTCGAATGCGGTCCGGTGCAGGGCGCGGACACCTTCATCGAGTGGTTCTTCAAGGGCGAGCGCGGTGAGATCGACCCGTTCGTGCTGGTCATCGAGGGGTCCATCCCCAACGAGGCGATCAAGCCCGAAGGTTATTGGTGCGGCTTCGGCGACGACCCCGAGACCGGGCAGCCGATCACCACCAGTGAGTGGATCGACCGACTGGCCCCCAAGGCGCTCGCCGTCGTCGCCATCGGCACCTGCGCCACGTACGGCGGCATCCACGCCATGGCCGGCAACCCGACCGGCGCCATGGGTGTGCCCGACTACCTGGGCTGGGACTGGAAGTCCAAGGCCGGGATCCCGATCGTGTGCGTCCCGGGCTGTCCGATCAAGCCGGACAACTTCGCCGAGACCCTGGTCTACCTGCTCTACCAGGCCGCCGGCGCGGCCCCGATGATCCCGCTGGACGACCAACTGCGGCCCACGTGGCTCTTCGGTGAGACCGTCCACGAGGGCTGCGACCGGGCCGGCTACTACGAGCAGGGCCAGTTCGCCACCACGTACGACTCGCCCAAGTGCCTGGTGAAGGTCGGCTGCTGGGGTCCCGTGGTCAAATGCAATGTGCCCAAGCGGGGCTGGATGGACGGCATCGGCGGCTGCCCCAACGTCGGCGGGGTCTGCATCGCCTGCACCATGCCCGGCTTCCCCGACAAGTTCATGCCGTTCATGGACGAGCCGCCCGGCGCCAAGCTCTCCAGCACCGCCAGTACCGCGTACGGCAACGTCGTCCGCCGGCTGCGCGGCATCACGGCCCGGACCGTGGACCACGAGCCCAAGTGGCGGCACCGCGGCGAGAAGCTGACCACCGGCTACCGCCGGCCCTGGTGACCCCACCCTGACCCGACGCTCCGTCAGATCCCCACCTCGGCAAGCGAAGAAGGGCATGGCACAGACAATGGCAGCGAAGACCAAGACGGCCGGCGACGGCAGCGGTCTGACGGAGATGTCCTGGGACCCGATCACCCGGATCGTGGGCAGTCTGGGCATCCACACCAAGATCGACTTCAAGCAGAAGCGGGTCGCCGAGTGCTACAGCACCTCGTCGGTCTTCCGCGGCTACAGCGTCTTCATGCGCGGCAAGGACCCGCGCGACGCGCACTTCATCACCAGCCGGATCTGCGGGATCTGCGGCGACAACCACGCCACCTGTTCCGTCTACACCCAGAACATGGCCTACGGGGTGAAGCCCCCGCACCTGGGCGAGTGGATCATCAACCTCGGCGAGTCCGCGGAGTACATGTTCGACCACAACATCTTCCAGGAGAACCTGGTCGGGGTCGACTACTGCGAGAAGATGGTCCGCGAGACCAACCCGGGCGTCTGGGAGCTCGCCCAGCGCACCGAGGCCCCGCACGCCGGCGACCACGGCTACCGCACCATCGCCGACATCATGACCTCGCTCAACCCCATCGAGGGTGAGTTCTACCGCGAGGCGCTCCAGGTCAGCCGCTACACCCGGGAGATGTTCTGCCTGATGGAGGGCCGCCATGTGCACCCCTCCACGCTCTACCCGGGCGGCGTCGGCACCATCGCCAGCGTCCAGCTCTTCACCGACTACCTCAGCCGGCTGATGCGCTACGTCGAGTTCATGAAGCGCGTGGTGCCGCTCCACGACGACCTCTTCGACTTCTTCTACGAGGCGCTGCCCGGCTACGAGGAGGTCGGCCGGCGGCGGGTCCTGCTCGGCTGCTGGGGCGCCCTCAACGACCCCGAGCACTGCGACTTCACCTACCGCAACATGTCGGACTGGGGTCGCAGGATGTTCGTCACCCCCGGCATCATCGTCGACGGGAAGCTGGTCACCAACGACCTCACCGAGATCAACCTCGGCATCCGCATCCTGCTCGGCAGCTCCTACTACCAGGACTGGGAGGGGCAGGAGAAGTTCGTCACCCACGACCCGCTCGGCAACCCCGTCGACGCCCGCCACCCCTGGAACCAGCACACCATCCCCGCCCCGCAGAAGCGCGACTTCGACGACAAGTACAGCTGGGTGATGTCGCCGCGCTGGTTCGACGGCAAGGAGCACCTGGCCCTGGACACCGGTGGTGGCCCGATCGCCCGCCTGTGGTCGACCGCCCTCTCCGGCCTCGTCGACACCCCCTACGTCAAGGCCACCGGCAACAGCGTCGTCATCGACCTGCCGCGCAGCATGACCCGGCCCGAGGCCCGCTTCGAGTGGAAGATCCCGAAGTGGAGCAACGCGCTGGAGCGCAACCGCGCCCGCACCTACTTCCAGGCGTACTCGGCGGCCATGGCGCTGCACTTCGCCGAGCAGGGGCTGGAGGAGGTCCGCGCCGGACGCACCCAGACGTGGGAGAAGTTCGAGGTGCCCGACGAGTCCATCGGCTGCGGCTTCACCGAGGCGGTGCGCGGCGTCCTCTCCCACCACATGGTCATCCGCGACGGGAAGATCGCCAACTACCACCCCTATCCGCCGACGCCCTGGAACGCCAGCACCCGCGACACCTACGGCACCCCCGGCCCGTACGAGGACGCCGTCCAGAACACCCCGATCTTCGAGGAGAACACCCCGGAGAACTTCAAGGGCATCGACATCATGCGGGCGGTGCGCAGCTTCGACCCCTGCCTGCCGTGCGGCGTCCACATGTACGTCGGCGGCCGGACCGTCGAGACCATGCACGTCCCCACCGGGCTGAGCGGACTCGCCGGATGACCGCGCCCGTCGCCGCCCCCGACGCCGAGCTGACCGGCCGCCGGGTCGAGGAACTGCTGGACCGACTCGTCGAACACGGCGACGCCGCGACGGCCGCGACCGCCGAGGAACTCGTCCGGGTCCTGATGGACTTCTACGGCGCCGGACTGGCCCGCATCATGCACCTCGTCGAGCGGCGCACCGGCGCCGACGGGCCACGGGCCGCGCTGCTGGGCGACGCCCTGGTCAGCAGCCTGCTGGTGCTGCACGACCTGCATCCGGACGACACCGCCGCCCGCATCGACCGGGCGCTGGCGAGCGTACGGAGCCAGGACGCGGTCGAGGTCGCGGAGTTCGCCCCGGAGAACGGGGAACTGCGGCTGGCGGAGAGCGGATCCGGCGGCTGCGGATGCGGCGGCGCGGTCGACCGGCCGGCGGTGGAGGGCGCGTTGTCCTGCTTCGCGCCGGAGGTGACCTCGGTCGCGTGGGAGACCCGTCGCGCCGCGCCGGAACTCCCGCTGCTCCAGATCTCGCGCCGCCCGCCGACCGCCGCCCCGGTGTCGTGAGCGCGCCGCCGCCGACCGCCGCCGCCCACCGTGGCCTGCGGCGCTTCCGGGCCCCCGCGCCCCCACCGCCCGAACGCTGCGAACTGTGCGGCATCGAACTCGCCGGCCGCCACCGCCACCTGGTCGACACCAGGAACCGCGGGCTGGCCTGCGCCTGCCCGCCCTGCGCGCTGCTCTTCGAGCGGGCCGGCGCCGCCGGCGGGCAGTTCCGCACCGTCCCGGACCGTTTCCTGTCCGACTCCGACCACCGCCTGGACGACGCGGTCTGGGACCGGCTCCGGATCCCCGTCGGCGTCGCGTTCCTGCTGGACAACACCGCGCTGGGCCGGGCGGTGGCGCTCTACCCCAGTCCGGCCGGCGCCACCGAGAGCGAGTTGGAACCCTCCGCCTGGCAGGCCGTCCACGACGCCACCCGACTCGCCGGGCTCCTCGCCCCCGACGTGGAGGCCCTGCTGCTGCGCCGCACCGAGGACCGGATCGAGTGCCACCTGATCCCGGTCGATCTCGCCTACGAACTCACCGGCCGGCTGCGGATGTTGTGGCGGGGCTTCGACGGCGGGGCCGAGGCCCGCGCCGCCCTCGCGGACTTCTTCGCCGACGTCGCCCGGCGGGCCCGGGAACCGCACGAGGAGGCCCGACGGCCGTGACCGAGCTGTCCTTCGTCTGTACCGGCGTCCGCGCCGACCGCTACGCCGCCGCCCCCACCCTCCTCTTCCGCCTGCGGATCACCGCCGCCGAGGACGCCCGGGTGCACGCCCTGGCGCTGCGCTGCCAGCTCCGCATCGAACCGGCCCGGCGCGACTACGACCCCGAGGAGGCCGCCGCGCTGGCCGACCTCTTCGGCGTGCGGTCCCGCTGGGGCAGCACCCTCAAACCCCTCCAGTTCGCGCAGGTCTCCCTCGTCGTCCCCGGCTTCACCGGCGAGACCGAGGTGGACCTGCCGGTCCCGTGCAGCTACGACCTGGAGGTGGCCGCCGGCCGCTACATGCACGCCCTGCGCGACGGCGAGGTGCCGTTGCTGCTGCTCTTCTCCGGCACCGTCTTCGCCGGCCCGAGCGGTTTCCAGGTCTTCCCGGTGCCCTGGCACAAGGAGGCCGAGTGCCGGCTCCCGGCCGCCGTGTGGCGGGAGATGACCGACACCCACTTCCCCGGCTGCGGCTGGCTGCGCCTCCCCAAGGAGAGCCTGGACGCGCTGCTGGCGTTCCGGTCCCGGCACGCCCTGCCGTCCTGGGAAGCCACCGTCCAGGCGCTGCTGGCCGCCGCGGACGGCGCCGCACCCGGACCACGCGGCTTCCCCGCCGTCGCCCGCCCCGCCACCGAGAGGACCGCACCGTGACGACGCCGGCGCCCACCGACACGCTCGCGGAACGCTTCGCCACCGCCCGGCAGGTCGCGGACGCCGTGCTGTTCGAGGGCTACGTCCTGTACCCCTACCGGGCGTCCGCCGCCAAGAACCGGCTGCGCTGGCAGTTCGGCGTCCTGGTGCCGCCCGGCTGGGGCGCCGACCACGCCGAACACTCCCACCAGCGCACCGAATGCCTCATGGAACCGCGCGCCGGAGCCCGGCTCACCGCCGAGTTGCGCTTTCTGCGCACCCAGCGGCGTACCGTCCAACGCCAGTGCCCCGACGGGGAGTTCACCACCGTCGCCGAGCTGGAGCTGCCGGACCGGGTGCTGGTCCCCTGGGACGAGGGCATCGAGGAGCGCTGCCCGGTCGACGTCCCGGTGGCCGAGTTGGTCGGTGACGGCGTCACCGTCCCGTTCACCCGGCCCGCCGGCGAGGAGACCGAGCCGGTGCACGACGCCGACGGGCTGCCGGTGGGCCGGCTGGTGCGCCGCCGCGAGGAGATCCGCGGGGTGCTCCGGCTGACCGCGCAGGAGATCGACGGCCCGTACGCGGTGCTGAGACTGACCGCGACGGTCGAGAACACCAGCGGCTGGGCCCCGGACCCGGCGGCGGACGACCGGGACGCGGCGCTGCCCCGCTCGCTGGTCGCCGCCCACCTCCTCCTCGGCCTGAGCGCCGGCCGGTTCCTCTCCCAGACCGACCCGCCCGAATGGGCCCGGGGCGCGGTCGCCGGCTGCCGCAACGAGCACACCTGGCCGGTGCTGGCCGGCCCGCCCGGCAGCGCCGAGGTGATGCTGTCCGCCCCGATCATCCTGGAGGACCACCCGGCCATCGCCCCCGAGAGCCCCGGCGCGCTCTACGACGCCCTGGAGATCGACGAGATCCTCGCCCTCCGCACGGCGACCCTCACCGACCAGGAGAAGCGCGAGGCCCGCGGCACCGACCCGCGGGCCGCCGAGGTGATCGACCTCGCCGACGGGATGCCCCCCGAGGTGCTGGAGCGGCTGCACGGCGCCGTACGGGCGCTGCGCGAGGTCACCGGCCCGGAGCCGGCACCGGCCCGCCCGGACACCCCCTGGTGGGACCCGGGCGGCGACCGCGACGTGGATCCGCTCAGCGACCGGATCAGCATCGACGGCCGCTCGATCGGCGCCGGCAGCAGGGTGGAACTGCGCCCCGGGCGCCGCCGCACCGACGCCCAGGACCTCTTCCTGCACGGGCGCGCCGCGCGTGTCGAGGCCGTGCTGCACGACGTGGACGGCGGGGTGCACCTCGCGGTGACCGTCGAGGGCGACCCGGGCGCCGACATCCGGCGCGAACAGGGCCGGTTCCTCTACTTCCAACCCGACGAACTCGCGCCCCTGGAGGACGAGTGAGCAGCGCCCCGCCCCGCCCCCTCCCGCCGGGCCGCACGCTGATCGCGGGCGTCGGCAACATCTTCCTCGGCGACGACGGCTTCGGCGTCGAGACCGTCCGCGCGCTCGGTGCGCACGCCCTCCCCGACGGAGTGGAACTGGTCGACGCCGGCGTCCGCGGCGTCCACCTCGCCTACCGGATGCTGGACGACTACCGGACGGTGCTGCTGGTGGACGCCGCGGCGCGCGGCGGCGAGCCCGGCTCGCTCTACCTCCTGGACGCCACCGACCCCGCCGACGCCGCCGCCCGCCCGGAGAACACCCCGCTCGACGCCCACCACATGACGCCCGACGCCGTCCTGGCGCTGCTCGACACGCTCAGCGCGGGCACCGGCGCCCGGCGCCCGGAACGCGTCCTGGTCGTCGGCTGCGAACCCGCCGACACCGAAGAGGGAATCGGCCTGAGCACCCCCGTCGCCGCCGCCGTCGACGAGGCCGTCCGGCTCGTGCTGCGGCTGGTCGGCGCGCAGGAGCCGGCGCCGGCCCCCACCGGCGCCCCGACCGCCACCAGTGAGAGGAACACGACACCATGCTGAAGCTCGCCCTCGGCGGCGCCCTGGCCGCCGCCCTCGCGCTCGCCCTGCGCAACCTGCCCGACCTCAAGCGCTATCTGCGGATGCGCGCCATGTGACGCGGGCTCCCCAACCGGCGGCGGGCGCGCTGCACCGAACGGTGTATGCCGCCGCGCCGCCCCGGCGAGGCACCCCGAACGCCCCGGTGCAGCGCCGTCTAATGAAGCCAGCGGCAACCGGTCGTCACACCCGAAAGAGACGGACCGATGCACGAGATGTCCATCGCGCTGGCGGTCATCGACCAGGTGGAGAGCGCGGTACGGCCCGCTGGCGCGGCCGCGGTCAGCAGCGTCCGGCTCCAGATCGGCGAACTGGCCGGCGTGGTCCCCGACGCCCTTTCCTTCTCCTTCCAGCTCGCCTGCGAGGGCACGGTCCTGGCCGGCGCCGAGCTGATCACCGAACCGATCGCGGCCCGCGCCCGCTGCGCCGCCTGCGACCGGACCTGGCCGGCGGGCATGCCGCCGCGCCTGAGCTGCCCCGGGTGCGGCGGGGCCCGTGTGGAGCTGCTCTCCGGCCGCGAACTGCGGATCGCCGACGTCAGCTGGCACGACGCCCCGGTACCCACACCGACGCACGAGGAGCGCTGATCCCATGTGCCGTGTCCTTGATCTGCAGCAGGCGGTGCTCGCCAAGAACGACGCCTGTGCGCACACCCTGCGCGAGGAACTGGCCGGCCGCGGCACCGCGGTCGTCAATCTGCTCTCCAGCCCGGGCAGCGGCAAGACCGCCCTGCTGGAACGGGAGTTGACGCGGGCGCGGGAACGCGGGGTGCCGGTCGCGGCGCTCACCGCCGACCTGGCCACCGAGAACGACGCGGTGCGGCTGGCCCGCTCCGGAGTCCCCGTCAAACAGGTGCTCACCGACGGGCTGTGCCACCTGGAGGCCGAGATGCTCGGCGGGCACCTGGACGGTTGGCTCCCCGCCGGGACCCGGCTGCTGTTCGTCGAGAACGTCGGCAACCTCGTCTGCCCCGCCTCCTACGACCTGGGGGAGACCCTGCGGGTGGTGCTGGCCTCGGTGACCGAGGGCGAGGACAAGCCGCTGAAGTACCCCACCGCCTTCGGGCTGGCCCACCTGGTCCTGATCACCAAGACCGACATCGCCGCGGCGGTGGACTTCGACGAGGCGGCGTTCCGGGCCAACGTGGAACGGGTCAACCCCGGCGCCGAGGTCGTCCGCACCTCGGTGCGCGCGTGTGAGGGCGTCGGGGTGCTGCTGGACCGGGCCCTGGCGGCGCGGGAGGGCGGGCCGGCGCACATCCCGGTGATGACCCGTCAGTCCCACCATGTGCACGACGCGTCGGCGGACCGGGTCGGCCACCGCGACACCGTGGGGTCGAGCCGCTCATGACCGTCGGGCGGCCCGGTGCCGGCACCGCTCCCGCACCCTCCCCCGAGCCGTCGACGTCCCTCGACGAGGGGGCGTCCCCGGGCACGGGGGAGGACTCCCGCGCGGGAGCGGCGGGCACCGTGCGTCGTGCCGAGGCCCCCGGGGCCGCCCCCGCCCGCCACCGGATCGTCGTGCGCGGCATCGTCCAGGGCGTCGGCTTCCGCCCGTTCGTGCACGGACTCGCCACCGAACTGGGGCTGGCCGGTCACGTCAGCAACACCGGCGAAGGTGTCGTCGCCGAGGTCGAGGGCCCGCCGGGCGCGCTGCACCGGTTCGGTGCGCGGCTGCGCGCCGAGGCGCCGCCGCTGGCGGTCGTGGAGGCGGTGGACGGCCAGGACATCGCGGTCACCGGCGGCACCGGCTTCGCCATCCTCCCCTCCCGCACCGGTGGCCCGGCCCGCACCCTGGTCGCGCCGGACGCCGCCACCTGTGACGCCTGCCTGGCCGAACTGACCGACCCCGCCGACCGCCGCTACCGGCACCCCTTCGTCACCTGCACGCACTGCGGGCCGCGCTTCACCATCGTCCGCGCGCTGCCCTACGACCGGGCGCAGACCACGATGGCCGACTTCCCGATGTGCCCGCGCTGCGCGGCCGAGTACGCGGACCCGGCCGACCGGCGGTTCCACGCCCAGCCGGTCGCCTGCCATGACTGCGGGCCCCGGCTGCGGCTGCTGGCCCACGGCCCGGACGGGCCCGACGGCCCGCCGCGTCCGCTGCCCGGCGACCCGGTGGCCGGCGCCCGGCGGCTGCTCGCCGAGGGCGCGATCGTCGCCGTCAAGGGACTGGGCGGCTACCACCTGGTGTGCGACGCCCAGGACGACCGCGCGGTGGCCGAGTTGCGCCGGCGGAAGGCCCGTGGCGACAAGCCATTCGCTCTGATGGTCCGTCAACTCGCAGATGTGGAAGGGCTGGTGGAGATCGGTGCGGAGGAGCGGGCGCTGCTCACCGGGCCGGTGCGGCCGATCGTGCTGCTGCGCCGGCGGCCCGGCGGGCCCGCACCGGGGGCCCCGGCGCTCTCCGACCACGTCGCCCCCGGCTGCCCCGACCTGGGGCTGATGCTCCCCTACACCCCGCTGCACCACCTCCTGTTCGGCCTGCCGGGCGACCCCCAGGGCCCCCGGCTGCTGGTGATGACCAGCGGCAACGTCTCCGGCGACCCGCTCGTCACGGACGACGCGGACGCCCTGGTGCGGCTGGCGCACCTGGCCGATGCCTGGCTGGCCCACGACCGGGCGATCCAGGTCCCGTGCGACGACTCGGTGGCCCGGATCAGCGACGGCGCACCGCTGTACGTCCGGCGCTCGCGCGGCTGCGCCCCGTACCCGGTGCCGCTGCCGGTGTCGGTCCGGCCCGCGCTGGCCACCGGCGGCGACCTGAAGACCGTGCTGTGCCTGGGGGAGGGGCACCGGGCCTGGCTGTCCGCGCACATCGGCGACATGGACGACCTCGCCACCCAGCTGGCGTTCGAGCGGGCCGCCGAGCACCTGGCGAACCTCACCGGGGTCCGGCCCCGGCTGCTGGCCACCGACCGGCACCCCGGCTACCGCACCGGCCAGTGGGCCCACCGGCACACCCACGGTCGTCCCCTGGTCCGGGTCCAGCACCACCATGCGCACATCGCCTCCGCCATGGCCGAACACGGCCTGGACGGCCGCCGGCCGGTGATCGGCGTCGCCTTCGACGGCACCGGCTACGGCGACGACGGTGCGGTCTGGGGCGGCGAGGTCCTCCTCGCCGACTACGCCGGATACCGTCGCTTCGCCCAGCTCGGCTACGTCCCGCAGCCCGGCGGCGACAGTGCCGTACGCCGGCCCTACCGGATGGCCCTGGCCCATCTGCACGCCGCGGGCCTCCCCTGGACCCCCGACCTACCGCCGGTCACCGCCTGCCCGCCCGACGAACTTCAGCTGCTGGCACGTCAGTTGGAACGCAACCTCAACTGCGCGCCGACCTCCAGCATGGGCCGGCTCTTCGACGCGGTGTCCTCGCTCGCCGGGATCTGCCACCGCGTCGGATACGAGGCGCAGGCCGCCGCCGCGCTGGAGGCCGCCGCCCGCGCCGCCGGGGACGACCGCGGCCCCGGCTACACCTTCGGGCTGCGCACCGGCACCCCGGGCGACGGCGGGGCGGCGCTGGTCGCCGACCCCGCCCCCGTGCTCGCCGCGGTCACCGAGGACGTGCGGGCCGGCGCCGGCCCGGCGCCGGTCGCGGCCCGCTTCCACGCCGCGGTCGCCGGGCTGGTCCGGCGCTGCTGCGGACTGGCCAGGGAGCGCACCGGCCTGTCGACCGTGGCGCTGACCGGCGGGGTGTTCGTCAACACCCTGCTCGCCGAGACCGCCGCCCGGATGCTGCGCCAGGACGGCTTCACCGTGCTGCGGCACCGCCTGGTCCCGCCCAACGACGGCGGACTGGCGCTCGGTCAGCTGCTGGTCGCGGCCCGGAGGCGCGGCGCGTAGCCCCCTGTATGTCCCCGCACCCGCACCCGTACGACGAGGAGGAGCCATGTGCCTGGCGGTGCCCGGCAAAGTGATGGAGATCGAGGAACGGGACGGCACCCGGATGGCCACCGTCGACTTCGGCGGCGTGGTCAAGGAGGTGTGCCTGGAATACGTGCCGGACCTCGTGGTCGGCGACTACGCGATCGTCCATGTGGGCTTCGCGCTGCAGCGCCTCGACGAGGAGTCGGCCCGGCGGACCCTGGAGCTCTTCGAGGAACTCGGCCTGCTCCAGGAGGAGTTCGGTGACCCGTGGGAAGCGGCGGCCGCCGAGGAAGCGATGCAGGCACAGGAGGCGCGGAAGTGAAGTACCTCGACGAGTTCCAGAACCCGGAGCTGGCCCGGCGGCTGCTCGGCGAGATCCGCGCCACGGTGACCCGACCCTGGGCACTGATGGAGGTCTGCGGCGGCCAGACGCACACCATCATCCGGCACGGCATCGACCAACTCCTCCCCGAGGAGGTCGAGTTGATCCACGGGCCGGGCTGCCCGGTGTGCGTCACCCCGCTGGCGGTCATCGACCAGGCGCTGGAGATCGCCGCCCGCCCCGAGGTGATCTTCTGCTCGTTCGGCGACATGCTCCGCGTCCCGGGCACCGACCGCGACCTGTTCCGGGTGCGCGGCGAGGGCGGCGACGTCCGCGTGGTCTACTCGCCGCTCGACGCCCTGAAGATCGCCCAGCAGAACCCGCACCGCGAGGTGGTGTTCTTCGGCATCGGCTTCGAGACCACCGCCCCGCCCAATGCCATGACGGTCTATCAGGCCCGCAAACTGGGCATCGGCAACTTCAGCATGCTGGTCTCGCACGTCCGGGTGCCGCCCGCGATCGAGGCGATCATGACCTCGTCGAGCTGCCGGGTCCAGGGATTCCTGGCCGCCGGCCATGTGTGCAGCGTGATGGGCACCGACGAGTACCCCGCACTGGCCGACCGCTTCCGGGTGCCGATCGTCGTCACCGGCTTCGAGCCGCTGGACATCCTGGAGGGCATCCGCCGCACCGTCCGCCAGCTGGAACGCGGCGAGCACACCGTGGACAACGCCTATCCGCGCGCCGTCCGCCCCGACGGCAACCCGGCCGCGCGGGCCATGCTGGCCGACGTCTTCGAGGTCACCGACCGCAGCTGGCGCGGCATCGGCACCATCCCCGCCAGCGGCTGGCGGCTCTCCGACCGCTACCGCGACCACGACGCCGAACACCGCTTCTCGGTCGGGGGCATCACCACCCGCGAGCCCGCCGCCTGCCGCAGCGGCGAGGTCCTGCAGGGGCTGATCAAACCCCACGAGTGCGAGGCGTTCGGCACCACCTGCACCCCGCGCACCCCGCTCGGCGCCACCATGGTCTCCAGCGAGGGCGCCTGCGCCGCCTACTACCTGTACCGCCGGCTCGGCAGCACGCCGATCCCCTTGGAGGCGACCCCCGTTGTCTGACACCACCTCGCAGACCCCCACTACCGCGCAGGGCCCCCGCGACCTGCCCACCGTCGACATCACCGGCTGGACCTGCCCCGCCCCGCTGCGAGAGACCCCGCGCGTCGTGATGGGGCACGGCGGGGGCGGGGCGCTCTCCGCCGAACTCGTCCAGCAGATCTTCGTGCCCGCCTTCGGCGGTGAACTCCTCGCCCAGCTCGGCGACTCCGCGGTCTTCGCGCTCGGCGGACAGCGCCTGGCCTTCTCCACCGACTCCTACGTCGTCCGCCCGCTGTTCTTCCCCGGCGGCTGCATCGGCGACCTCGCGGTCAACGGCACCGTCAACGACCTCGCCATGAGCGGCGCACGGGCCGCCTACCTCTCCTGCGGTTTCATCCTGGAGGAGGGCGTGGAGATGCCGGTGGTCGCCGGGGTCGCCGACGCGATGGGCGCCGCGGCCCGGGCCGCCGGCGTGGAGGTGGCCACCGGCGACACCAAGGTCGTCGAGGCCGGCCGCGGCGACGGGGTCTACCTCAACACCGCCGGCATCGGGGTGATCCCGCCCGGCGTCGATCTGCGGCCGCAGCGGGTGGTGCCCGGCGACGTGGTGATCGTCAGCGGCGACATCGGCATGCACGGCGTGGCCATCATGAGCGTCCGCGAGGGCCTGGAGTTCGGCGTGGAGATCGAGAGCGACTGCGCGGCCCTCGGCGGTCTCGTCCAGACGATGCTCGCGGTCACCCCCGAACTGCACGTGCTGCGCGACCCCACCCGCGGCGGACTGGCCGCCGCGCTCAACGAGATCGCCACCGCCTCCGCCACCGGCGTGGTCATCGACGAGCGCGCCGTCCCCGTCCCCCCGGCCGTCGCCAACGCCTGCGCCATCCTCGGCCTCGATCCGATGTACGTCGCCAACGAGGGCAAGCTGGTGGCGTTCGTCCCCCGTGAGCACGCCGACGCCGTGCTGGACGCGATGCGCGCCCACCCCTTGGGCGCCGGCGCCGCGGTGATCGGCGAGGCGGTCGCCGCCCACCCCGGCATGGTGGTGGCCCGCACCCCGCTCGGCGGCACACGGGTGGTGGACCTGCCCCTGGGGGAGCAGCTGCCGCGGATCTGCTGAGCCGGCGGTCGCACCCATCGGCGGGGCCGCCCGCACCGGCCCCGCCGACCGGCGGCGTCACGACCGCTGACCTCTGCGCCCGCCACCGCTACGGTGCGGCCATGAGCGAGCGGAGCGAGCGAATCATCGGCAGGTGCGCGCCGGGCGCATGCGGGGGGCGGGCGGAGCGAGCTCTCGGCATGAGCGGGTTGACGATCGCGGTGCACCACGTACGGGCGGCGCTGGGCGGGGCGCGGCGGCTCGGGATCGACACCGCGCCGCTGCTCCAGGGCGCCGGGATCCCGCCGCTGCTGCTCGCCGACGACCGGGCCCGGGTCACCGCGGAACAGTTCACCCGGCTGATCCGGGCCCTGCACCAGGCCACCGACGACGAGTTCCTGGGCCTGGGCCCGGTCCCCAGCCGCCGCGGCACCTTCGCCATGATGTGCCACGCCTGCCTGGGCTGCCCGGACCTCGGTTCCGCCCTTGACCGGGCCACCCGCTTCTACCGGCTCTTCCCCGGCGGCCCCGACCTGGCCGTGGCGCTCCGCCCGGACGACGGGCCGGCCGTCCTCACCGTCCGCAGCGCACTGCACCGGCACGATGAGGCCGCCTTTCTCGCCGCTTGCCTGCTGCTCATCTGGCACCGGCTCGCCGGCTGGCTGATCGGGCGTCGGATCCCGCTGCACTGGGCCCAGTTCGCCCACCCGGCCCCCGCGCACGCCGACGAGTACCCGGCCCTGTTCGGCTGCCCGGTCCACTTCGGCGCCCCGTACACCGCGGCCGGCTGGGACGCCCACTGGCTCACCGCGCCGGTCGTCCGGGACCAGCCCGCGCTGGCCGCGCTGCTGCGGCGGGCCCCGGCCGACCTGCTGGGCCGCCGCGACTACGGCACCACCGTCGCCGAGCAGGTGCGCCGCAGCCTCGCCCAGGCGCTGCGGTCCCCGGCGCCGGCGCGGCTGCCGGAGGCCGGTGAGATCGCGGCCCGGCTGGCGGTCAGCCCGGCGACGCTGCGGCGCCGGCTGCGTGCCGAGGGCACCTCGTACCAGCGGCTGAAGGACACGGTGCGCCGGGACGCCGCACTCACCGCGCTGACCGCCGGGCGGGAGCCGATCGCCGCACTCGCGGCCCGGATCGGCTTCTCCGAGGACACCGCCTTCCACCGCGCCTTCCGCCGCTGGACCGGCACCACCCCCGGCGCCTACCGAATGGCCGGCGCCACCCCACGGCCCGGCGAAGCCCCGCCGTCCGGCCCGTCCGGCCCGCCCGTTCCGCGCGGCCAGCAAAAGTGAGCGTTCCGGTCAGCGCCCGCCCCCGCGCACATCACTACGGTCGGCCCAACCACCCCGGCCCACAGGACAGTTGGGAGAGCCGCATGCACCGTCGCGCCACCGCCCTGGGCACCGCCGCAGCGCTGGCCCTGTCGCTCGGCACCGTCGGCGCCGCCGCCGCGGACCCGCCACGCACCGCGGCCGGCCGCCCCGGCGACATCGTCACCGCCACCCCCACCGCGTTCCATCCGCTGCCCGGCCAGCCGACCGGTACCCGCGCCTGGCACCTCACCTATCGCTCCACCTCCGCCAAGGGCACCCCCAACACCGTCTCCGGCACCGTGATCGTGCCCGACGACGGCCGCACGGGCCCGCGCCCGCTCGTCACCTACGCGGTCGGCACCGTCGGCCTCGCCGACTCCTGCGCCCCCTCGGCCGGCTTCCCCAAGGGCACCACCATGGAGGCCAACCTCATCCAGCAGCTCACCGCCCGCGGCTGGGCGGTCGCGGTCACCGACTACGAGGGGCTGGGCACCCCCGGCGACCACACCTACACGGTCGGGCGCGCCGAGGGGCAGGCCGTCCTGGACGCCGCCCGGGCCGCCGAGCGGCTCCCCGAAGCGGCCGCCGCCGGCGTCACCCAGGACTCCCCGGTCGGCATCATGGGCTACTCCCAGGGCGGCCAGGCCACCAGCTGGGCCGCCGAACTGCACCGGACCTACGCGCCCGAACTCAAGGTCAGGGGCACCGCGACCGGCGGCGTCCCGGCCGACCTGCGCAAGGTCGCGGACGCCAACAACGGCAACGTCGGCGCCGGGCTGATCCTGATGGCCGCCATCGGTCAGAACGCCGCCTTCCCCGAGCTGGACCTGGCGAAGTACCTCAACGACCGGGGCCGGCGCTATGTCGCCTTCCTGCGCGAGAACTGCGTCGTCGCCGACGTCGCCGCCGGGCTCTTCAAGAGGATCTCCGACGTGACCGTCCGCAACCCGCTGGACCAGCCGGACTGGCAGGCCCGGCTGCGCGAGTCCACGCTCGGCACCCGGACCCCGGACGCGCCCGTGTACCTCTACCACGGCACGGCCGACGAACTGATCCCGTACGCCGTCGGCAAGCGGCTGCGCGCCGACTGGTGCGCCCGGGGCGCCCGCGTCCAGTGGACCTCGATACCGCTCGGCGAGCACGTGCTCGGCGCGATCGTCGGCGCCGCGCCGGCCGCCGACTGGCTCGCCGACCGCTTCGCGGACCGACCGGCACCCGACAACTGCCCCTGAGTGATGAGGCATTGAGCGTACGGGCGAGTGGGCACGGCCTAGTACACGTCGACCCGGAACGCCATCTCCGAACCGGGCCCGCCGCCCCCGTTGTTGTCCGCGTGGGTGGTGGCCGGTCACAGGGGGTGGGCCGGCGGAGCGTCCGGATGGCTGTGTGAGGCGTCCACAGGTCGGACCAATTTTCCGCGCCGCCCTTGACCGTGCCGACCCGGCTGAGGATTCTGCAATCTGCACAGCCACACCGGCCACCACCACGCACTCTGGTCGACGATCCGGCAACCGCCGGCGCGCCCGGTGCCGTTGACGCACCGACCGCCCTCTCCCTTCTCCCTCCGCTCCCTTGCGGCGTTCCACGGTGCTCGGCAGCGGCGCCGGGCCGGCCGCCGCCGCTCGCCACACCGCAGCCCCGCCCGCTGCTCCCGTCCCCCGCCCGCACCTCCACACCGGCCCGCGACACCCCGCCACGCTCCCGAAGGAAGGCTGGAACCGGCATGAACTCCGCAACGCACGAGGTCAGCGAGCAGTCCCCCGGTACGGTCGTGGCGCCCGCGCAACCGGGCGCGCCCGACCCGACCGCCGCCCCCTCCGGGGAGTGGCGGACCCCGGGCTACACGGTCGTCGAGACCGCACTCGAAGTCACCGCCTATGCGCTGAACACCCGCTGACCGGGCCGCCGTGCAGCTGCGGGTGCTCGGCACCGCGGCGGGCGGCGGCGTGCCCCAGTGGAACTGCGCGTGCCCCGGGTGTGCCGGGGCACGCGCCCACCCGGACCGGCGCCGCCGGCACGCCTCGCTCGCCGTACGAGCCGACGACGACCACTGGTACCTGATCAACGCCACCCCCGACATCGCCGACCAGATCGAGCACACCCCCGCCCTGCACCCGGGCCCCGGCGCGCGCCGCACCCCGGTGGCCGGCATCGTCCTCACGGACGCCGAACTCGACCACACGCTGGGCCTGGCACGGCTCCGCGAGGCCGACCGGATCGAGGTGCTCGCCGCCGACCCGGTCCGCGCGGCGCTCCGCGAGCGGTTGCGCCTCGACGACGTCCTGACCCCGTACGCCGACCTCGCCTGGCGGGAACTGGCCGCCGCCCCCGCTCCGCTGAGCGCGGGATCCGACATCGAGATCAGCGCCGTCCCGGTCTCCGCCAAACGGCCCCGGTACGCCGCCGGATCCCGCACCGCCGCCACCGGCCCGTGGGTGGTCGCGCTCCGCCTGCACGACCGGCGGACGGGCGGGACCGCGCTCTACGCCCCCGCGCTCGCCGACTGGCCGGACGCGTTCCAGGCGGCGGTGACCGACGCCGATCTCGTCCTGCTCGACGGCACGTTCTGGGACGACGAGGAGCCGCGCCGCAGCGGCTTCGCCACCCGCACCGCGACCGGCATGGGCCACCTGCCGATCGACGGGCCGGGCGGCACCGCGCGCCGACTGGCGCCGCTCGCCGCCCGCTGCCTCTACACCCACCTCAACAACACCAACCCGCTCGTCGATCCCGCCGCACCGCAGCACCAGGAGCTGGCGGCGCGGGGGCTCGCGGTGGCCGCGGAAGGCATGGAGATCGCCCTATGAGCACGCCGTTCGAGGAGAGCCTGCGGGCCGTGGCACGGGACGGCTACCACGACCGACACCCCTTCAACCTCCGTATGCACGCGGGGGAGTTGACGCCCGAGGAGCTGCGCCGGTGGATCCGCAACCGGTTCCACTACCAGCGGCACATCCCGGTCAAGGATGCCCTCGTCCTGGCGAAGTTGGGCACGCCGGAACTGCGCCGGATGTGGTTGCGGCGCATCCAGGACCACGACGGGCAGCGGGACGGCGAGGGCGGCATCGAGCGTTGGCTGCGGCTCGGCGAGGCGGCCGGGCTGGACCGGACGCTGCTCGGGGACGAGACCGGCGTACTGCCCGGGGTGCGGCTCGCCGTCGACGGCTACGTCAACTTCTGCCGGCTGCGCTCGCCGCTGGAGGCGGTCGCGGCCTCCCTCACCGAACTGTCCGCCCCGGACATCATGCGCACCCGGATCGACGCCTTCGAGAAGCACTACCGGTGGATCGAACCCGCGGGCCTCGACTACTTCCGCGGCCGACAGGACCAGGGGCGGCGGGACGGCAAGGAGGCCCTGGCGCTGGTGCTGGACTGGGCGCGCACCGAGGCCGAACAGCAACTGGCGGTCGAGGCGGTGCGGTTCAAGTGCCAGGTGCTCTGGTCGCTGCTGGACGCGGTCGAGCGCGGGGAGAGCCGGCCGTGACCGGCTGGCGGCCGGCCCTCGCGCCCGCCGTGCTGCTGCGCCACGACCGGGTGCGGGACACCGACCTGCTGCTCCTGCCCGAACGCGTCGTGGTGCTGGAGGGGAGCGCGGGCGCCGTCCTGCGGCTGTGCGACGGGGAACGCGAGCTGGCGGACATCGTGGCCGAGCTGAGCCGCCGGCACCCCGACGCGCCGGTGGCGGCCGAGGTGCCGGTGTTCCTCGGGCGGATGCGGGGGGAGGGGTGGCTGCGGTGATCGCGCCGCCCGGACCGGCGCCGCGACCGGAGCCGCCCTGGGCCCTGCTCGCGGAGCTCACCCACGGCTGCCCGCTGCACTGCACCTACTGCTCCAATCCGCTCCGACTCATCGCCGGATCAGCCGAGTTGACGACCGCCGAATGGCAGGAAACGCTGCGGCAGGCCGCCGACCTGGGGGTGGTGAGCGCCCATCTCTCCGGTGGCGAACCGCTGCTCCGCTCCGATCTGGAGGCCGTCGTGGCCGCCGCCGACCACGCCGGCATCCACACCCAGCTCGTCACCAGCGGCGTCGGACTGAGCCGGGAGCGCCTGTGCCGGCTGACCGACGCCGGCCTGCGCAGCGTGCAGCTGTCCGTGCAGCACGCCGCGGCGGCGGCGTCCGACCGGATCGCCGGGCGCCGCTCCTTCGCCGCCAAGGAACGGGCCGCTGAGCTGGTCCGCGCCGCCGGGCTGCCGCTGGGCGTCAATGTCGTCCTGCACCGCCACAACCTCGACGCGCTGGACGCTCTGATCGACCTCGCCGCGGCCTGGCGCGCGGACCGCATCGAACTCGCCAACACCCAGTTCTACGGGTGGGCGCTGCTCAACCGTGCCGAGCTGCTGCCCTCCCGCGAGCAACTCGCCCGGGCGGCGGAGACCGTACGCCGCCGCCGGACGGAACTCGCCGGCACGCTCGACGTGGTGTGGGTGGTCCCGGACCTCTTCGACGGCAACGCCAAGCCGTGCATGGGGGGTTGGGGCGCGGTGTCCCTGACCGTCGCCCCCGACGGAACGGTCCTGCCCTGCCCGGCGGCCGCCTCGATCGCCGGCCTCGACGCCCCCAACGTCCGTGACCACCGGCTGGCGTGGATCTGGAACCACTCGCCCGCCTTCACCCGCTACCGGGGCACGGCCTGGATGCGCGAGCCCTGCCGCGGCTGCGCGATGCGGGAGAAGGACTTCGGCGGCTGCCGCTGCCAGGCGTTCGCGTTCACCGGCGACGCCGCCGCCACCGACCCCGCCTGCCGTCTCTCCCCGGACCACGGCCTCGTCCGGGAACTGGCGGAAGCGGCTCCCCGGCGGGACCCCGCACGGCTCGGCCTCCCGCGGCGACCGGCCGGGCGGGCTCCGGCGACCGGCGGAGGGGCCGCGGCGGATTGAGCTCGGGGCGGACCGCCGGCCGTCGCCACGGTGGTATGGACAGGCTCGCGCGACCGCCCGTAGGGTGACCTGGTCTAGACCGCGGATCGCCTCCGGTCCCAGCCGCCGACCTGCCTGCTCACACGTCAACGAGCCGGTGCTGCACGGCACTTGCCCCCCACAGTGGTCGCCCCCCCGCCCTCCTCTTCGCCCGCGGGGCCCGACCGCACGAAGGAGTCACCGTCATGAAGACCCGCCTCGCGGCCCTGTTAAGCGCCACCACCATGGCCGTGGGCCTCGCCCTCGTCGCACCCGCCTCGCCGGCGGTGGCCTCGGCGGGCTGCCCTTCCTGCACCGCCCCGGCCGGTGCCGACACCCGAGCCGAGGGATTCGTCGTCAGCGAGGCGCAGTTCAACCAGATGTTCCCGAACCGGAATTCGTTCTACACCTACAGCGGACTGGTCGCGGCGCTGGGCTCCTACCCGGAGTTCGCGAACACCGGGAGCGACACCGTCAAGCGCCAGGAGGCCGCCGCCTTCCTGGCGAACGTCGGCCACGAGACCGGGGGCCTGGTCTACGTGGTGGAGCAGAACACCGGCAACTACCCGCACTACTGCGACGCCACCCAGCCGTACGGGTGTCCGGCCGGCCAGGCCGCCTACTACGGACGCGGACCGCTCCAGCTCAGCTGGAACTTCAACTACAAGGCCGCGGGCGACGCGTTGGGCATCGACCTGCTGAACAACCCGTACCTGGTCGAGCGGGACGCCGCGGTCGCCTGGCGGACCGCGCTGTGGTACTGGAACACCCAGAACGGACCGGGCACCATGACCGCGCACAACGCCATGGTCACCGGCGCCGGCTTCGGCGAGACCATCCGCAGCATCAACGGCTCGCTGGAGTGCAACGGCGGCAACCCCGGCCAGGTGCAGAACCGGATCGACAACTACACGCGCTTCGCGCAGATCCTCGGCACCGTGCCGGGCGACCACCTCGGCTGCTGACCGGGCGCCGCCCCCGGGACACCCGCCTCGTCAGTGGGTGTCCCGCATCAGCCGGGCGCCGAACCAGTCCTCCTCGTCCCGCACCCCGGGCGGCACGAAGAAGTAGCCGCCGCCTTCCGGGGTGATGAAGCGGGACAGCGGCTCGTGCCGCAGCCGGTGCTGCACGGTGGCGAACTGCCGCTGCACGTTCTGCTGGTAGCCGCAGAAGACCAGGCCCAGGTCCATCTGCCCGTGCCGGTCGTACCCCTGGTTGTAGTTGTAACTCCGGCGCAGAAAACGGGACCTGTCGGTGCGTCGGGTGCGCGGGTTGGCCAGTCGGATGTGCGAGTCGAGCGGGATGGTCCGGCCGTCGGGGTCGTCGCGGTAGTTCGGCGCGTCGCCCTCCACCGCGCCCCCCAGCGGCGCGCCGCTCGCCTTGTGCCGTCCGAAGATCTCCTCCTGGCGCCGCACCGGCACGTCGTCCCAGGACTCGGAGTGGAAGCGGATCAGCCGCAGCACCTGATAGCTGCCGCCCTCGGCCCAGTCCGGCTCGCCGCACGGCGGCGTCACCCAGATCAGGTCGTCCAGCTCCTCCGCCGACCCGGTGTCGGGGTTGACGATGCCGTCCTTGAAGCCGAGGAAGTTCCGCGGCGACCCCGAGGGCCGGGACGGGTTCATGAACGCGTCCATCCGCCAGCGCGGCCGGAGCATGCCGTGGGTCGCCCGGCTCAGGTCGCGCAGCACGTGCACGATCGCGTCCGGGTGCTCCGCGCAGACCTGGACCGAGAGGTCGCCGTGGCAGCGCGCCGGCTCCAGCCGGTCGTCGGGGAAGGACGGCATCGCCTTCAGATGCCGCGGCTTGTGCCCGGCCAACCCGAACCGGTCGTCGAAGAGGGACGCCCCGAGGCCGACCGTGACGGTCAGCGAGTCCGGGGTCTGCGGCTCCGAGGCCGTCCGCTCGTCCCTCGGCTTCACCCCGGCGGACAGCACCCGGGACCGGTCGGTCAGCCTCTGCAGCAGCCGCGCCAGGTCCGCCCGGTTCTGCACCAGCACGTCGAACGCCGCGAACCCGGCGAAGAGCTGCTGCGGGGTGATGATGCCGGCCTGGTGGCGGCCGTGGAACGGCACCCGGTCCGGCGGGAGCTGACGGCCGTCGCCCGACGGGGCGGGGGAGCCGTCCGCCGCCGTCCGGCCCGCCGGGACGGCCACCGCCGTGCCGCCGCCCAGCCCGGCGCCGGCCGCCACCCCGGCGATCCCCGCCGCGTACTTGAGGAACCCCCTTCGCCCGCCGTCCTGCGCCGGGCCCTGCTCGTCGCCGGTCCGCTCAGATCTCATCGCCCAGCCATCCCCACTGCGGCATCCGCCGCCGGTGTGCGTGCCCCTACTTGCGCGCGATCCTCGCCGCCCGCCCGGCGGCGCCCGGGAGCAACACGGCCGGGCCCATCGAAATCACGCCTGCGGAGGCGGCCCGGCCGCCGAACGGCGCAGGCCGCCGGGCCGCCGCCACCACCCGCTCCTAGCGTCGGCGGTATGACCCGTCCGCCCGAGGAGTCCGCCGAGGTGCCGCTGCGCATCGTCCGAGGTCGCGCCGATCCCGAGGAGCTGGCCGCGCTCACCGTCATCGTGTGCGGTCGGCTCGCTCTGGCCCGCGCGCTCGCCGAGGGCCAGGGCGACGAGGCCCGACCCGACGCGCTCACCGGGCCGCAGTTGCGCAACCACCAGGTCCGCTCCGCGTGCTGGGCGGGCTGCTGGGTCTGTGGGTGAGCACCGGGGCCGGAACGGTGCCCTCGCGCGACGGGCGGGACGTCCCGGGCGCGGATTCCGGCCCCCGGACGCGGGTGTGCCGAGGCGGACCACGGGCAGGCGACCGTCGGGAACGACCGTGAGGAGCAGCCGTATGACCTTGCCGTGGCGACAGGACGAGAGCTGGCGCCGCAGCGCAAGGTGATCCTCGCGTTCGTCGTCGGGGCGGTGGTGGTCGCGGTCGCCGCCGTCGGGCTGATCGCCTTCGGGTGAGGGCGGCGGCGGGGGCGCGACGCGGGCGCGCGCGGGGGGCACGACCTAGGCCGTGCGGGCCGTGCCCGGTGTCCAGCGTGCCGTGAGCAGGGCCGCGACCAGGAACCCGGCGGCGCCCACCACGGCCGCGGTGTGCAAGCCCGGCACCAGACCGCCGGCGGTCAGCGTGCCGAAGACCGCCACACCGAGGACGCTGCCCAGCTGGCGGGCGGCGTTGAACACCGCGGCCGCGGCGCCGCCCCGTTCACCGGGGGCGGACTCCATCACCGCCGCGGTGGCGGACGGCATGGTCAGCGCGGCCCCGAAACCGGCCGCGGCCATCGGGGCGACCAGCGCCGCGTAGGGCGTACCGGGTCCCGCGCACAGCCAGCCGGCCAGGCCGGCCGCCCCGATGACCAGGCCCGCCACCATCGGCGGCCGCGGCCCCGTCCGGGCGGTCAGGCGCCCGCCCAGCGCGGAGCCGATCGCCAACAGGCCGACGGCCGGCAGCAGCGCGAAGCCGGTGCGCAGCGTGCTGTAGTGCTGGACCCGCTGGAAGTAGAGCGGGGCGAGGAACAGCAGCCCGTAGAAGCCGGTGTTGAGCAGGACGCCGACGAGCGTGGCGGCGGTGAAGGCCCGGCCGCGGAAGAGGTCGAGCGGCAGCATCGGCGCCGGCGCGCGGCGTTCCAGGAACACGAACGCGGCCAGGCCCAGCGCCGCGACGGCGAACGCGCCGAGGACGACGGCGCGGGGGTGCCCCGGGGCGCCGGCCTCGATGCAGCCCGCGGCCAGTGCCGCGACGCTCACCGCCGCGGCGGTCTGGGCCGGAACGTCCAGGCCCCGGCGGCGCGGTCCGGCGGGGGTGCGCGGGACATGGCGAATCGTCAGCACGAGGGCGAGCAGCGTGGCCGGCAGGTTCACCAGGAACACCGCGCGCCAGCCGAACGAGGCGACCAGCACGCCGCCGAGCACCGGCCCGGCCCCGGCGGCCATGCCGGCGACCGCGCCCCAGACGCCGAACGCCCGGGCCCGCGCGGCCGGTTCCGGATACGCGGCCCGCAGCAGCGCCAGCGACGCGGGCACCAGCAGCGCCGCGCCGACGCCCTGCACCAGCCGGGCCGCGACCAGCACCGCGATCGACGGGGCGAGCGCGCACCCGGCCGAGGCCGCCGCGAACACCGCCAGCCCCGCCAGGAACACCGTCCGCCCGCCGAACCGGTCGGCCAGCCCGCCGCAGAACAGCAGCAGCCCGGCGAACACCAGGGTGTAGCCGTCCACCGTCCACTGCAGACCGGTCACCCCGGCACCCAGCGCCCGGTCCAGGTCCGGCAGCGCCACGGTGACCACGGTGACGTCGAGGATGACCAGGAAGTAGCCCAGGCACAGGGCCACCAGGGGCAGCGGCGAGGCGCGGCCGGTACGGGCCGGGGCCGGAGCGGAGGTGTTGATCGTCGTCATGCGGTCAGTGTCGGGCCGGATCGTTGCGGTCCCCGGCGAAACGTTCTGGCCACGGGCGGGGTGGGGCGTACGGCGGGCGAGCCATCCGCCCGTCCGATTCCGCGCGCGAGAACGTTTCGCTGGTTGACGAAGCGTTCGCACCGTACGGTCGCGGTATGGACGCCCGGACGCAGCTCGAAGCCCGCACCGAGACCGATGTGGCCGAGGTCGCCGCGGCGATCGGCGACCCCTCCCGGGCCAAGGTGCTGCTGGCCCTGGCCGGCGGCGGTGCGCTGCCCGCCAGCGCCCTGGCCGCCGAGGCCGGGGTGAGCAACTCCACCATCAGCGGCCATCTGGCCAGGCTCCGCGCGGCGCGGCTGCTCACCGTGGAACTCGACGGCCGGCACCGCTACTACCGGCTTGCCACGCCCGACGTCGCCCGTGCCCTGGAACAGCTCGCCCTGATCGCCCGGCCGCTGCCGGTGCGCTCCTTGAACGACGACACCCGCGCCCGGGCCCTGCTGCGCGCCCGCCTGTGCTACGACCATCTGGCGGGCCGCCTCGGCGTCGCGCTGATGGCGACCCTGCTGGCCGACGGCATCCTCCGGGAGGAGCGTACCGAGGCGGCCCGGGCGCCGGTCCGCTACCTCCTGACGCCTCACGGCCGCGGCCGACTGACCGCGCTCGGCGTGGAGTTGGAGCACCTGCCGCGCCGCCGCTCGGCGGTCCGCTACTGCGTCGACTGGGGCGAGCGGCGCCACCACCTCGCCGGCGCGGTCGGTGGCGCGGTCACCGCCCGACTGTTCGCGCTGGACTGGCTGCGCAACGGTCGGTACCGGCGGGTCGTCCGGCTCACCGACGCCGGGCGCCGGGGGCTCGGCGAGACCTTCGGCCTGACCCCCGAGCAGCTCGTCTGACCCCGCCGCCACAGGCTTCACGCTGCCGCAACATTCGGCCTCCCTGTGGCGCGAACATGTCGAGTAGGGTCCTGACCAGCGCAGATCGCGAGGCGAGGAGGCCGTTCCGTGGCGGAACGTCAGGTATCGGGCGAGCCCGGCGGGGGCGCCGCGCCCGAAGTGCGGGCACAGGAACGCCGGTTGCGGCGGGACCTGGGCTTCTGGGGGCTGACCGGCATCGGCTTCTCGAACATCGTCGGCTCCGGCTGGCTGTTCGCGGCCATGTATGCCGCGCAGACCGCCGGGCCGGCCGCGCTGCTGTCCTGGATCGGCGCTGGCCTGCTGTGCGGACTGGTCGCCCTGGTCATGATCGAGCTGGGTGCGTCCCGGCCGGAGGGCGGCGGCACCGTCCGCTGGCCGCTGTTCGCCAACGGCCGGCTGGTCGGCACCGTCGTCGGCTGGTCGGTGCTGCTGTCGGTCGGCGGGACCGCCGCCGAGATCAGCGCGATCATGCAGTACACCGCGCACTACCTCCCCGGCCTCTACAACGGCCACACCCTCACCCTCGCCGGGCTGGCCCTGGCCTGCGGGCTGAGCGTGCTGTTGACCGCACTGAACTGGTTCGCGGTCAAACTGTTCGCCCGGCTCAACACCCTGGTCTCGATCTTCAAGATCGCCGTACCGATCGCCACCGTGCTCGCCCTGATCGCCTCCGGCTGGCACTCCGGGCGCCTGACCGACCACGGCGGATTCGCCCCGTACGGCTACGTCGCCTGCCTGACCGCGCTGGCCGGCGGCGGCATCGTCTACTCCGTCAACGGCTTCCAGGCGCCGCTGGACTTCTCCGGCGAGACCCGCAAGCCCCGCCGCACCCTCCCCTGGGCCGTCCTCGCCGGCATCGGCCTGGCCCTGCTGATGTACCTCGCGCTCCAGGTCGCCTACCTGTTCACCGTCCCCGAACACCTCCTCGGCGGCGGCTGGAAGGGCGTCTCCTTCGACTCCCCCTTCGGCCAACTGGCCCTGATCCTCAACCTGCACTGGCTCTCCAGCCTGCTCTACGCCGACGCGGTGCTCTCGCCCGGCGGTTCGGCCTACGTCGGCGTGGCGATCGACGCCCGGCACACCTACGCGCTGGCCAAGAACGGCACCATTCCCCGCTACTTCATGAAGGTCGACGAGGGTTCCGGCATGCCGCGCCGGGCACTGGTCATCAACCTCGTCGTCATCGTGCTGTTCCTGCTGCCGTTCGGCGGCTGGCAGGACATCGTCAGCGTGATGGGCGACATGTACCTGCTGATCTACGCCGCCTCCGCGGTCGCCGTCGCGGTCTTCCGCACCGAGCCCGGCGGCACCGCCGGCTGGGTGCCGGGACTGCGCTGGATCGCCCCGCTGAGCTTCGTGGTGGCCAGCGAGTTCGTCTACTGGTCGGGGTGGCAGCACCTCCGGCTGGCGCTGCCGCTGGTCCTCGCCGGAGTGCTGCTCTTCCTGTGGATGCGGCGGCCCGGCGCGCCGGTCATCGAGGACGACGGCGCCGGGCCGCGCCGCTCGCTGGGCGCCGAACTCCGCATCGGTGCCTGGCTGGTGGTCTACCTCGTCGGGCTCACCGCGCTGTCCTGGCTGGGCACCTTCAAGGGCTCCGGGCACCTGCCCGCCCCCTACGACTCGCTCACCGTGGCCGCCGCCGCGCTGGCGGTCTTCTTCTGGGCGGTGCGGTCCGGCGTCGGCCAGCTGACCGCGGCCCCGCAGCCGGCCGGCTGAGCCCGCCGCGCCCCGGGGCCATCACCGGGGCGCCCGCGGCCGTTCAGGCCGTCAAGCGGATGCCGGACCCCCGAAATATGATGGGGCCATGCTTCGGCGTCGTCCCCCGCGGGCGGCGAGCGCCGACGATCTGCTCACCACGCTCGGGCGGCTGACCGCCCAGGCGCGGGAAGGCGCGGAGTTCCAGCGGGCCAGAGTGGAGCTGGCCGAGGTGCTGCAGCGCGAGATGCTGCCGGCCGCCCTTCCGGAGCTGCCCGGTCTGCGCACCGCCGCCACCTACGCCCCCGCCCGGCACGGCCTCGCCATCGGGGGCGACTGGTACGACGGATTCCCCTTGCCCGACGGATCGCTGGCCTTCTCCGTCGGCGACGTCCAGGGCCATGACGTGGAGGCGGCCGCGTTCATGGGGCAGATCCGGATCGGACTGCGGGCCGTGGCCGCGCACGCCGCCGACCCCGGCGAAGTCCTCAGCCGGGCCAACGACCTGCTCCTGTCCATCGACTGCGAGCTCTTCGCGACCTGTACCTTCGTCCGGTTCGACCCGCTGTCCTGGGAGCTGACCAGCGCCCGCGCCGGACACGTCCCCGGCGTCTGGGCCACCACCGACCGACGATGGGGCGTCGCCGAGGACCCCGGCGGCATCCCGCTCGGCGTGCTGCCCGGTCAGCGGTATCCGGTCACCCGCCGGCGGCTCACCGCGGCGGGTGCGTTCGTGCTGCTCACCGACGGGGTGATCGAGGGACCGTCGTTCCCCATCGAGGCCGGGCTGGCGGAGGTGGCCCGGCTGGTCAGCGCCAAGGCCGGCGACGACCCGGCCGAGGTCGCCGGCGCGGTGATGTGCGTCGCCGAGCTGACCGGCCACACCGACGACGCCGCGGTGATCGTGTTGTGCCACGACGCGGGGCGGCGCGGGGCCGGGTGAAGCCGGGACCGGCAGCGCGTGTCGCGTCCGGCGGCCGCCCGCCGGCATTGTCTGATGGCAGATGTGGTGCGCACCGGGGAAATCCGTCGGCTGGCTCCGGCCGCCCTGGGCAACCTCGTGCTCGCCGGCGTCTACTACGGGGCCGCGAAGATCGGCCTGCTGGAGCAGGTGGTGATCGCGGGCGCCGTGGTCACCCCGCTGTGGCCGCCCACCGGCATCGCCCTGAGCTGCCTGCTCCTGCTGGGCCTGCGGATGTGGCCGGGCATCGCGCTCGGCACCGTCCTGGTGATCTGGACGCTCACCCGGCCGGACCTGGCCGGCTTCGGTGTGGTGGCGGGCAACACCCTCGCCCCGGTCAGCGCCTGCCTGATGCTGCGGCGGGTCGGCTTCCACACCGAACTGGACCGGCTGCGCGACGGTGTCGCCCTGGTCTCCCTCGGCGCCTTCGCCGCGATGGTGATCAGCGCGACGCTGGGCAGCGGCACCCAGGTGCTCACCGGGGCACTGCCCGCCGGGGACTTCTGGCGGACCTGGGCGTCCTGGTGGGTGGGCGACGCGATGGGCGTCCTGGTGATCACCCCGCTGGTGCTCGCCTTCCGGACGGTCCGGCCGTTCCGCGACGTCCCCCTGTACCGGTGGGGCGAGGCGGCGGCGCTGCTGGTGACCGCGGTGGTGGTCTCGCTGGTGGCCACCCGGACCTCGCTGTCCGTGCTGTTCCTGGTCTTCCCGGTGATCGTGTGGGCGGCGCTGCGGTTCCAACTGATCGGGGCGGCGCCCTGCGTCCTGCTGATGTCGGTCTTCGCGATCAGCGCGGCGACCGGCCGGTACGGCCCGTTCACCGGGCGGAGCCTGCTGGAGTCGATGGTCAACCTCCAGGCGCTCAACGCCTCCGCCGCGCTCACCGCGCTGCTGCTCTCGGCGATCGTCACCGAGCAGAACACCATCCGCCGGAAGATCGAGCAGGTGTGTCAGGAGCTCGCCGAGGTAGTGGACCGGCTGGCACCGGGGGAGAGCCGGCGCCGCTGGCCGCCGGAGTGCTGACCGGCCACCGGCCGGGTCAGTCGCCGAGCAGCTCGCCCAGGTCGTAGCCGACCGGCTCCTCCAACTGCGCGTAGGTGCAGCTCTCCGGCGTACGGTCGGGACGCCAGTGGCGGAACTGCGCGGTGTGCCGGAACCGGCTGCCCTCCATGTGGTCGTAGCCCACCTCGCACACCCGCTCCGGGCGCAGCGGCACCCACGACAGGTCCTTGCCGCCGCTCCAGCGGCTCGGCCCGCCCGGCATCCGGCGGCCGGCGTGCGCCGCCTCGTCGGCCCACGCGCCCCAGGGGTGCCCGGTGGCGTCGTCCATCCGCAGCGGTGCCAGCTCCTCGACGAGGGCGCGCCGCCGGGCCATGGGGAACGACGCGCACACCCCGACGTGCTGGAGGTGCCCGGCGTCGTCGTGCAGTCCGAGCAGCAGCGAGCCGACCACCGGCCCGCTCTTGTGCAGCCGGTAGCCCGCGACCACGCAGTCGGCGGTCCGGGCGTGCTTGACCTTGTACATCACCCGCTCGCCCGGCCGGTACGGCAGGTCCGGCGGTTTGGCGATCACCCCGTCCAGCCCGGCCCCCTCGAACTGCGCGAACCACCGCTGCGCCAGCTCCCGGTCGGTGGTGGCGGGCGCGAGGTGCACCGGCGCCCGGGCCGGCCGCACCGCCTCGACCAGGGCTTCCCGGCGGGCGGTCTGCGGTTCGTCCAGCAGCGAAGCGGAGTCCAGCGCCAGCAGGTCGAAGGCGACCAGCGAGGCGGGCGTGCGGGCGGCCAGCGTCCGCACCCGGGAATCGGCCGGGTGGATGCGCTCCAGCAGTTCCTCGAAGTGCAGCCGGCCGTCGTGCGCGATGACGATCTCGCCGTCCAGCACGCAGCGCGGCGGGAGTTCGGCCCGCGCCGCGGCCAGCACCTCGGGGAAGTAGCGGCTGAGGGACTTGGTGGTGCGGCTGGCGATCTCGACCTCGTCGCCGTCCCGGAACACGATGACGCGGAAGCCGTCCCACTTGGCCTCGTACTGCATGCCGGCGGGGATCTTCGCCACCGACTTGGCGAGCATGGGGGAGACCGGGGGCATCACGGGCAGGTCCATGCCCTCGATCCTGCGGGCCGGCGCCCGTTCCCGCCCGCCGGGACCGGCCGCCCCGCCGGGCCGCCCACCGCGCGGGGTTCCCCGGCGGACCCTAGCGTGGAGTCATGGCCGGAGCCCGAGCTGTGGAACTGGACGTCGCGGGGCGTGCGGTGCGCGTGTCGAACCCGGACAAGACGTACTACCCGGCGCGCGGATTCACCAAGTTGGACGTCGCCCAGTACTACCTGTCCGTGGCGGACGGGGTGCTGCGCGGCCTGCGGGACCGGCCGACGACCATGCAGCGGTTCCCCGACGGCGTCGAGGGCGAGTTCTTCTACCAGAAGCGGGCGCCCAAGGGGCTGCCGGACTGGCTGCCGACCGCCCGCATCACCTTCCCCAGTGGCAGGTTCGCGGACGAGATGTGTCCGAACGAACCCGCCGCCGTGGTCTGGGCGGCCAACCTGGGGTGCCTGACCTTCCACCCCTGGCCGGTCCGCCGGGCGGACACCGAGCACCCCGACGAGCTGCGGATCGACCTCGACCCGCAGCCCGGCACCGGCTTCGCCGACGCCGTCACCGTCGCCCACGAGCTGCGCGCGCTGCTGACCGAGCACGGGCTGCGCGGCTGGCCGAAGACCTCCGGCGGCCGCGGGGTGCACGTCTACGTACCGATCCGCCCGCACTGGACGTTCACCGAGGTCAGACGGGCCGCGATCGCCGTGGCACGGACGCTGGAGCGGCGGCTGCCCACGCTGGTGACCTCGGCCTGGTGGAAGGAGGAGCGCGGCGAGAAGGTGTTCGTCGACTACAACCAGATGGCCCGCGACCGCACCATCGCCTCGCCCTATTCGCTGCGCGCCCGGCCCCGGGCGACGGTCTCCACCCCGCTGCGCTGGGAGGAGCTGTCCGCCGTCGAGCCGGAGGACTTCGACCTGCGCACCGTCCCGCCCCGGTTCGCCGAACTCGGCGATGTCCACGCGGACATGGCCGACCACGCCTTCGGCCTGGAGGCCCTGCTGGAGCTCGCCGACCGGCACGCCGCCGACGAGGGGTTGGGCGACCTGCCCTATCCGCCGGACCACCCGAAGATGCCCGGCGAGCCCGCCAGGGTCCAGCCCAGCCGGGCCCGTAAGCACTGACCCGACCGGCCGCGGAACGCACCGTCGCGCGGTGCCCGTCCGGGCCCGGTCGTCCCGGCGGTACCCGTTCAGCCGCAATCCGCGGGCTGTTGGAGTGGCCGTCCGCTGCGCCTGCGAGGAACCCGGTACCGCGCGGTACCGATCACCTTGTCCGATTTCCTGCCATATCAGGAGCAGCGCATGCGTAAGTTCATAGGACGTTCCCTGGCCGTCGCGGTGCTCACCGCCGCGACGGTCGTCCCGACAGTCGGTATGGCCCAGGCTGCCTCTCAGGGGCAGACCGTCGCGGTGAGCGGGGATCACGGCCGTGGTCATCACGGTCGCAACCACCGTCACCGCCGGGACGACGACTGCGACTTCGTCGGCTTCGGCAAATTCGGCGAAGAGGGGCGATCCGGTCACGAGGGCCGTGAGGGCCATCGCGGCCGCGGCCACTATGAGCGGGAAGGCTGCGAGTTCCACGAGATCGGGCTCATCGGACGCATTCTCCGTGGCCTGTTGGGTTGGTGGTTCTGACCGTGCGCAGCCGGGCGGGCCGCCGCAGACACGTGCTGCGGCGGCCCGCTCTCACCGGTCCGGCGTCCCGGACCGGTCGATGTGATCAGGCCGCGGCGCCCGACTCCTCGGCGCGGCGCCGGAGTTCCTTCTTGTCCGGCTTGCCCGCGTCGGTCAGCGGCAGTGCCTCGGCGAAGGTGATCCGGGCCGGCTCGTACATCGGGCCGCGGACCTCGCGCACCATCGCGCGCAGCTGCTCCGCGTCGACGTCGCCGCCGGGGGTCCGCACCACCGTCGCGTGCACCCGCTCCATCCGGTCCGCGTCGCGGACGCCGTAGACGGCGCTCTGGAGTACCTGCGGGTGCGAGTTCAGCAGGTCCTCCAGTTCGGTGGTGTACACATGGCCGCCGACCACGACGATCATGTCCTTGAGCCGGTCGACGATGGTCAGGTAGCCCTCTTCGTCGACGAATCCGACGTCGCCGGTGTGCAGCCAGCCGTCCCGCAGCACCTCCGCGGTCAGTTCGGGCTGCTTCCAGTACCCCTGCATGATCATGCTGGAGCGGACGCAGATCTCGCCGTGCTCGCCGGGCGGCAGATCGCGTCCGGACTCGTCCCGGACCGCCACCTCGACATCGGGCAGCACCTTGCCGGCCGAGCGCAGTCGGTCGGGGCGCTCGGGGTCGTGGTCCTCCTGGGTGAGCACGCTGATGCCGCCGGCCTCGTTCTGGCCGTAGCCCTGCACCAGCACCGGGCCGAACGCCCGTACCGCGTCGGCCAGTCGGGCCGGCGACGCCTGGCAGCCGCCGTAGGTGACCATGCGCAGGCTGGAGGTGTCGGTGCCCGGCCGGTCGGGGTGGTCCATCAGCTGGTACAGCAGCGGCGGCAGCAGGAACAGGGCGGTGATCCGCTCCCGTTCGATGGTGGCGAGCGCCTCCTCGGCGTCGAAGTCGTCGAGCAGGACGACGGTGCCGCCGGAGCGCAGGACGCCGTCGGCCATGTAGCCGGCCGCGTGCGCGAGGGTGGTGCAGACCAACTGCCGGTGCACCACGTCCTCGAACTCCGGGAGCGCCCCGGTGAACCACCGCACCTGCTCGAAGCTGGTGCAGATGCCCTTGGGGTGGCCGGTGGTGCCGCCGGTGTGGCGGATGGTGCAGATGTCGTCGGGCCGGGCGTCGGTGACGAACGGCTCGTCGCTGTGGCCGGCCGCCAGCTCCAGCAGGTCGGTGCCCAGCTTGGCCGGGCCCAGCACCAGGACGTCCGGGACGGGCGCCAACTCGACCAGTTCCGCGGCCCGTTCGGCCAGCCGCGGATCGACGATCAGGGCGCGGGTCTCGACGTCGCGGACGATCGCGGCCTGGGAGTCGGCGGAGAGCTTGTTGTAGAGGTGGTTGACCCGGGCGCCGACGAGGTTGGCTGCGTAGCGGGCGGCGACGGTCTCCGGGAGGTTGCCGCTCAGCAGGGTGACGGTGGTGCCGCGCTGGACGCCGCGCTCGCGCAGGGCGCGGGCCATCCGCAGGACCAGTGCGCGGAACTCGCCGGCGGTGACCCGGCGGCCCTGGTGGACCAGGGCCTCGTGGCCGGGGTCGCGGTTAAGTGCATCGAGGTTCTCCTCCACATATGTGCGGAACGGCTGGTCGGATATGGGCATTGAGGGCTTCCTCCTGACCCCGGCGGCGTATGGGAGCACCCGGGGGTACGAAAACGATTATTGGTTGCCTCCAGCAACTAATGTCAGGGTAGTCCCAAGAGATCGACATCTCCAAGTCGGGTGCTCCCGCGCGGGCGTTGTCCGGCCACCGCTCAGTGGATCAATATCGTCAACCAGGTCGCCCAGGTGGGGGACGGCGGCACATAATGCTCCCTCCGGTACGGCCCTCGCCACTGGCGGGCCCTGCTCTGCCTGCGGGTCCGTCCGGTGTCGAGAGATGATGGAGGGCAGCGGCAGCACGGCACGACCGGTCCGTGCACGGAGCGCCACGGCTGTCGGTCTCGCGGACCGGCGGAAGGAGTGCCTGGATGGGTGCGACCGACGCGTTCCCGGAGAGTGCTGCCCAGGCCGGGGCCGGGCCGTCGCACCCCGGCGGGCTGCTCGATGTCCTGGGCGTGGCCGCCGTGATGCTGGACGCCAAGGGTCGGATCACGCTGTGGAGCCCGCAGGCGGAGGAGCTCTTCGGATGGCGCGCCGACGAGGCGCTCGGGCGGTCCGCCGCCCGGCTGCTGGTCCACCCCGAGCACGTGGAACTGGTCCTGCGGCTGTTCGCGGAGGTGATGTCCGGCGGGGAGAGCTGGGCCGGGGTCTTTCCCGTCCGGCACAAGGACGGCAGTACCCGACTGGTCGAGTTCCGCAACATGCGGCTCCAGGACGAACACGGCGCCTCCTACGCCCTGGGCATCGCCACCGACCAGGCCGTGCTGCGCGAGGTGGAGCGGGACCTGGCGCTGTCGGTGCGCCTGGTGGCCCAGTCGCCGATCGGGCTCGCGGTGCTCGACACCGACCTGCGGTTCGTCATGGTCAACCCGGCGCTGGAACGGATCAACGACCTGGCCGCCGAGCGGCACATCGGACGGCACGTCCGGGACGCGCTGTCCTTCCTGGACACCGACGCGATCGAGGAGCGGATGCGTGAGGTGCTGGCCACCGGCCGGCCGTTGCTGGACGACTTCTCCATCGGCCCCACCGCCACCCACCCCGACGCCGACCAGGCGTGGTCGGTCTCGTACTACCGGCTGGAGGACGCCAACGGGCGGGTGCTGGGCGTGGCGACCTCCGTCGTGGACGTCACCGACCAGCACCGGGCCGCGACCGAGGCCGCCCGCGCCCGCCGGCGCCTGGCGGTCATCGCGGACGCCTCGGCGACCGTCGGCACCACCCTCGACGTCGGCCAGACGGCCCAGGAACTGGCCGACGTCATCGTGCCCGAGCTCGCCGACCTGGCCGCCGTGGACGTCCTCGACGCCGTCCTGGACGGCCGCCGCCCCGCCGTGCGCGACCGCGGCGGGCCGGCCCGCTTCCGGGCGCTGGCGACCGCCGCGGCAGGCGAGACACCCGCCATGGGGGCCGCCGACCCCACCGGGCAGCTGGCCGCCTACGAGACCGAGCGGCTGATCACCCGCTGCGTCACCGAGGCCCGGCCGGTGCTGGTCACCGAGGTGGGCCCGGCGGACCGCCGGCACATCGCCGCCGACCAACGGGGCGCCGAGCTGCTGCGGGAGGCCGGGCTGCACTCCTATCTGGCGGTGCCGCTGATCGCCCGCGGCGAGGTGCTGGGCGCGCTGTCGCTCTACCGCACGGACAATCCGGTCCCCTTCGACGAGGACGACGCGGTGCTCGCCGTCGAACTGGCCGCCCGGGCGGCGGTCTGCATCGACAACGCCCGCTCCTACCAGAGCGAGCGCCGCACCGCGCTCACCCTCCAGCGGCACCTGATGAACCACCGGCCGCCGAAGCCCACCACCATGGACATCGCCTACCGCTACCAGCCCGCGCAGGCGGCCAGCGAGGTGGGCGGCGACTGGTTCGACGTCATCCCGGTCGCCGAGGACAAGACCGCGCTGGTGGTCGGCGACGTGATGGGCAGTGGCATCAACGCGGCGGCCACCATGGGGCAGTTGCGCACCACCACCCGCGCGCTGGCCGACCTCGACCTCGCCCCCGCCGAGGTGCTCCACCACCTCGACCACATCGCCGGCGGCCTCGACCCGGCGTTCGCGACCTGCCTCTACGCCGTCCACGACCCGCAGCGGGAGGAGTGCCGGATCGCCGTCGCGGGACACCTGCCGCCCGTCGTGGTGCGCCCCGGCCAACCGCCGGAACTCCTGGACCTGCCCACCGGCGCCCCGCTCGGCGTCGGTGGCGTGACCTTCGAGCAGACCACCGTGCCGCTGCGCGCCGGCGATCAACTGGTGCTCTACACCGACGGACTGATCGAGACCCGCGACCAGCCCATCGACGCCCGTCTGGACCTGCTCCTCGGGCTGCTCGCCGAGCCCGAGCGGCCGCTGGAGGAGCTCTGCGACCGCCTCCTGGGGGAACTGCGGCACGGCAACGACCACGACGACGTCGCGCTGCTGATCGCCCGCGTCCGGGGCCACGACGGCTGAAACCCGCCCCGTGGGGCGCGTGACGTGGAAAGTCGCCGGACCGCACCGCCGAAGAATCCGCAGCCCGCCAAAAAGCCCGCGGATTCCGCGCAGATAGGGCTAACTGAGCATGGATAGCTGTGTTTGCTGCGGCAAGAGCTGCGGATTTCGTTGCCGAATGAGGTTAACGAACTCTTGACGGGAGTGCCGGACGGAGGTTGTATTCCGGTCACCGCAGCGGCCCCGCAGTGCATCTGGTGCGACCGCTCGCCGGCACGCCACCCGTGGCAGTGCCACCCCTCCTGCCCTCCAGCACCGATGGGACCCGGATGACCGATATGCCCACCACGCCAGTTGCCACCGCCACCGCAGCGCCGAAGAGCCGGCCCGCGACACCGGCGGACAGTCCCAAACTCACCCGGTCGATCGGTGTGGTCGGCGGCACCCTGCTCACCCTGTCCTGCCTGACCCCGGCATCCTCGCTGTTCGTGATCGTGCCGGACTCGTTCGCCACCCTCGGCACCGGTACGGCACTGACCATCGCGATCGCGGCGGTGCTGTGCGTGGGAGTGGCGTTCACCTACTCCGAGCTGGGCACCCTGATCCCCAGCTCCGGCGGTGAGTACGCCATGGTCGGCACCCTGATGGGCCGGCTGGCCGGCTGGCTGGTCTTCGTGCTCTCCCTGATCGTCGTCATGATCGTGCCCCCGATCATCGCGCTGGGCACCGCCGACTACCTCGCCCCGCTGGTGCACCTGGACAAGCAGATGACGGCCGCCGCGGTCATGCTGCTGGCCACCGCCATGGGCCTGCTCGACCTGCGCGCCAACGCCTGGATCACCGGCATCTTCCTCGTACTGGAAGTGGTGGCCGCCGCGGTCGTGGCGTTCCTCGGCTTCAGCCACACGCAGCGGTCCGCGACCACCCTCATCCACCCCGTCATGGACGCCGGGCACGGCACCAGTACCGCGGTCACCGGCGGGCTGATCGTGGCCGGGCTCGCCACCGCGCTCTTCATCCTCCAGGGCTTCTCCACCGCCGTGTACCTGGCCGAGGAGATGGAGAACCCGCGGCGCAACGTCTCCCGCACCGTGCTGTGGACGCTCGCCATCGGCGCCGCCGTGGTCCTCGTCCCGGTCGTCGCCATCACCCTCGGCGCCCCCGACCTGGCGACCCTCGGCGCCGGCAACCTCGCCGGAATGGTCCAGGGCTGGAGCAACTCCGCCGTCGGCACCTTCGTCAGCCTGTGCATCGCCCTGGCGATCATCAACGCGGCGATCGTGATGGTGATCCAGAACTCCCGGGTGGTCTTCTCCTCCGCCCGCGACGCCGCCTGGCCGACCCCGGTCAACCGGATCTTCTCGCACGTCGGCAAGCGCTTCGGGTCACCCTGGGCGGCCACCCTCGCGGTCGGCGTCCCCGGCGCCGCGCTGTGCTTCGTCACCCTCGACACCCTCAACGAGGTGACCGGCGTGGCGGTGGCCGGCATGTACGTCTTCGTCGCGCTGGGCGCGTTGGTCTCCCGCCGAGGCGAGCACAAGCACCGGCTGGCCTGGCGGATGCCGCTGTGGCCGGTGGTCCCCGCGCTGATCGTGATCGTCCTGGCGTGGGTGCTGTGCCAGCAGAGCGCCGAAAGCCTGCTGATCACCGGCGGGGTGATCGCGGTGGCCGGCGTCTACTGGGCGGTCTACCTCCGCCCGCGACAGGACAGCCACTGGGTCATCTCGGTCCCGGAGGACGAAATGGCCGGAACCACGGAGACGACGGAACCGGCCCGACCCTGACCCGTCCGACGGCCCCCGGGCGCTGCCCCGGGTCCGTCGTCAAACGCCCCGTCCGCTCACCGGCCGTCCGGCCGGGACAGCGCGAGCGCGTCCAACAGCAGACACACGTGGTCGACGGCGTCCCGCCCGGCGGGGCCGTCGGCCACGTCCGTCGTGTCCAGCAGCCCCGCGGTGGAGCGCAGCAGCGCCAGCAGGCCCGCGCTCACCGGCGCCGCCGGCTCCGGGAGGGCGAGGGCGGCACGGATCTGCTCGGCATCGAGCGGCAGCCCCGTCTCCAGGAAGCGGAACAGCGCGACGGCGGTCTTCCGGTCCGCGTCGTTCGGCTGCCACGCTCCGCGCGCATGGTGGTCGATGAGCACGGCCGCCTCGGCACGGATCTCCTCTGCTGCAACATGCATGCCCACGAACGTCTCATACGCGCCCGGCGGCCCTCGGAGCGGCCCCGGCCGTTCCCCGACTTCCCCCACGCCTCACCCAACTCCCGAGTAAACCCCGCTGACCAGGAACGTTGCGTGTGGCGCCGGGCCCGCCCGGCAGATTCGCGGCCGGTCCGCAACCGTCCCGCCCTGTGGGAAGAGTTACATGTACGCGACCGGGGAGTGCACACCCGTAGCCGGGAAACATACCGACAGGTTTTACTGACGCTGCTGTGCCGCACGCTTTCCGGCGCCGCTGCGCTGCGCAGTGTGCGGCTCGCCCACCGTATGCGGGAGGTGTAGAAAGGGGACATGGCCGGACGCTACGGCCGCCCGCGTTCGGTTCTGAGGATGCGAACTGTCGCTGGTCAGGTCTTTCTCCTGCAAGTGGCGATCGTGGTCTTGCTCGTCGCCGCCGCCATCGTGGCCCTGGTGCTGCAGTCCGGGACCGACGCGGAACGGGAGGCCCGGAACCGCTCGGTCGCCGTGGCCGAGACCTTCGCCAACTCCCCCGGCCTGGAGGAGGCGCTCAAGAGCCCCGACCCCACGGCCGTGCTCCAGCCACGGGCCGAGGCCGCCCGAAAGGGCTCGCAGGTCGACTTCCTCGTCGTCATGAGCACCCACGGCATCCGCTACACCCACCCGCTCCCCGACCGGATCGGCAAGAAGTTCGTCGGCACCATCGGGCCCGCGCTGGCCGGCAAGGTGGTCACCGAGAAGATCACCGGCACCATCGGCCCGCTCGTCCAGGCGGTGGTGCCCGTCATCGGTCACGACGGCAAGGTCGTCGGCCTGGTCTCCGCGGGCATCACCATCAGCAAGGTCAGCGGCGTCGTCGACGATCAGTTCCCGCTGCTGTTCGGCGTCGCGGCCGGCGTGCTGCTGCTGACCACCGGCGGCACCGCGCTGGTCAGCCGACGGCTGCGGCGGCAGACCCACGGGCTGGGGCCGGAAGAGATGACGCGGATGTACGAGCACCACGACGCGGTGCTGCACGCCGTCCGGGAAGGAGTGATCATCGTCCGCGGCGACGGGCGACTGGTGCTCGCCAACGACGAGGCCCGACGGCTGCTCGACCTCCCGCCCGACGTCGAGGGCCGCCAGGTCGCCGAGCTGGGGCTCGACCCGGCCACCGCGCTGCTGCTGGAGTCCGGCCGGATCGTCACCGACGAGGTGCACCCGGTCGGGGACCGGCTGCTCGCGGTCAACCAGCGCTCCACCGAACGCGCCGGTGGCCCGCCCGGCAGCGTCACCACCCTCCGCGACACCACCGAACTCCGGGCCCTGACCGGCCGCGCCGACCTCGCCCGCGGCCGGCTGAAGCTGCTCTACGACGCCGGCGCCGAGATCGGCACCACCCTCGACGTGGTGCGCACCTGCGAGGAACTGGCCCGGTTCGGCGCCGAGCGGTTCAGCGATCTCGTCACCGTCGACCTGGCCGAGTCGGTGCTGAGCGGCGAGGAGCCCGCCACCGGGCCGGCCATCGAGATGCGCCGCACCGCCGTCGCCGGCGAGGTGCCCAACGGGTCGCTCTACCCGGTCGGCGAGCCGATGCGGTTCGCGTCCACCACCGTGCTCGGCACCCGGCTGCCGGCCGGCGAACCGGTCCTGGAGGCCGACCTCGCCGCGTTCTCCGGCTGGCAGCGGCAGGACCCCGAGCGCGCCCGGCAGATCGTCGCGCACGGCATCCACTCGTTGATCGCGGTGCCGCTGCGGGCCCGCGGGGTGATCCTCGGCGTGGTCCTCTTCTGGCGCTCGCACACCCCCGAGGCGTTCGACGACGAGGACCTCTCGCTGGCCGAGGAACTGGTCGCCCGCGCCGCGGTGAGCCTCGACAACGCCCGCCGCTACACCCGCGAGCACACCATGGCGGTCACCCTCCAGCGCAGCCTGCTGCCGCGCGCCCTGCCGGACCAGAACGCCGTCGAGGCCGCCTTCCGCTATCTGCCCGCGCAGGCCGGGATCGGGGGGCTGGGCGGCGTCGGCGGCGACTGGTTCGACATCATCCCGCTGCCCGGCACCCGGGTCGCGCTGGTCGTCGGCGACGTCGTCGGGCACGGTCTGCACGCCGCCGCCACGATGGGCCGGCTGCGCACCGCGGTCCACAACTTCGCCAACCTCGACGTCCCGCCCGACGAGCTGCTGTGGCACCTCGACGAGCTGGTCACCCGCATCGACCAGGACGAGGGCGCGGAGGGCACCGGCAACGGTCCCAAGGCCCCGGTCACCGGCGCCACCTGCCTCTACGCCATCTACGACCCGGTCACCGGCGCCTGCACCATGGCCCGCGCCGGGCACGTCCAGCCGCTGCTGCTGCGGCCGGACGGCGGCGCGGAGTTCGTCGAGGTGCCCGGCGGCCCGCCGCTCGGGCTCGGCGGGATGCCCTTCGACACCTGCCGGCTGGAACTCCCCGAGGGCAGCCGCCTCGTCCTCTACACCGACGGGCTCGTCGAGGACCGCGCCCGCGACATCGACGAGGGCATGGCGCTGCTGCGCCGCACCCTCGGCGGCCACCCCGGTCGGACCCCGGAGGACACCTGCGAGGCGGCGCTCGACGCGCTGCTGCCGGACCACCCGGTCGACGACATCGCCCTGCTGGTCGCCCGCACCCGACGGCTGGCCGCCGCGCAGATCGCCGACTGGGAGGTACCCGCCGACCCGTCCGCGGTCGCCCAGGTGCGCGCCGCGGCGGTCCGCAAACTGATCGAGTGGGGGCTGGCCGACGAGGCGTTCACCACCGAGCTGATCCTCAGCGAGCTGGTCACCAACGCCATCCGCTACGCCTCCGGCCCGATCCACGTCCGGCTGATCCGCGACTCCTCGCTGATCTGCGAGGTCGCCGACCACAGCAGCACCTCCCCGCACCTGCGGCACGCCGCCACCACCGACGAGGGCGGTCGCGGCCTCTTCCTGATCGCGCAGCTGGCCGAGCGGTGGGGCACCCGCTACACGGGCGACGGCAAGGTGATCTGGACCGAGCAGGCGCTGGCCGACGCGGACCGGGCTTCGCAGGCACCGGGCGATCACGGCTACTGACCGGCCAACTCTCGACTGCTACCCTCCAGTTGCGCGAGACGCGCGGCGGCCGGGGGAGCAGCCGCACCGGGGGAGGACGCAGTCACATGACGGGGACGAACGACGCTTCGCGGATCCGCGACACGGCGGCCGGTACCGCCGCCGGGTACCCGGCGGCGGTACCGGCCAAGCGCTGGGTCTATGTCATCCCGGTGGCCGCGATCATGTACATGCTGGCCTACCTCGACCGCAACAACGTCTCCGTCGTCCTCCCGTACATGCACGGCGACCTGGACCTCTCCAACGCCGACAAGGGCCTGGCCGGCGGCATCTTCTTCCTCGGCTACGTCTTCCTGCAGATCCCGGCGGCGGTCCTCGCCCAGCGCTGGAGCGCCCGGAAGACCGTCCTGATCCTGATGGTCGCCTGGGGCCTGTCCGCGGTCCTGTCCGGCCTGGTGCAGACCCGCGCCCAGTTCTACGCCGCGCGGTTCGTGCTGGGCTTCTTCGAGGGCGGTGTCTGGCCGGCCGTCCTCATCCTGCTCGCCTCGTGGTTCCCGCTCCGCGAGCGGGCCCGCGCCAACGCGCTGTGGATGGCCTGTCTGCCGCTGTCGTCGGTGCTGATGGCGCCGCTGTCCGGCTGGATGCTCGACCACGCAGGCTGGCGCTGGGTGCTCGTCCTCCAGGGGCTGCCGCCGCTGGTGTGGGCGGTGGTCTGGTGGTTCGCCGTCGCCGACCGTCCCGCCCAGGCCCGCTGGATCTCCTCCGCGGAGGCCGACCACCTGGCCCGGACCATCGCCGCCGACGAGGCCGCCAAGCCCGTGGCGGGCGGCGGTTCCTACCTCGGCGCGGTCCGGCAGCCGTCGGTCCTGGTCCTCATCGGGGTCTACTTCTTCTGGATCACCGGTTTCTACGGTTTCAGCCTCTGGCTGCCCGCCGTCATCAAGGAGCTCACCCACAACGGCTCCGCCACCGAGGTCGGGCTGCTGACCGCGGTCCCGTTCACCGTCGCGCTCGTGGCGATGATCGCCAACGCCGCCTGGTCGGACCGCACCGGCCGACGGCGGCAGGCGGTCGCCCTGCCCCTGGTCGTGGGCATCGTCGCGCTGCTGCTCGGTCAGGCGGTGCACGGCGCGCTGCCGCGGATGCTGCTGCTGTGCGTCACGGCCGCCGCGGTCTACGCGCCCTACGGCCCCTTCTGGGCGATCCCCGGCCAGCTGCTCCGCTTCGAGGTGGTGGCCGTGGCGATGGGGCTGATCAACGCGCTCGGCAACCTCGGCGGTTTCGCCGGTCCGTACCTGGTCGGCTGGCTCACGGATGCCACCGGGACCAGTCTGACCGGCTTCGCGGTGCTCGCCGGCTTCCTGGCGGTGGCCGTCATTCTGGTGACGCTCGGGCTGCGACCGGTCCCCGCACCGCCCCGTGACCGTTCCGGGGACGCCCCGGCGTAGTCCGCCAACTCGGTGGCAAAGACGGAGAGTTGATGCGAACGCGGCCCGGTGGCGAGGCGGTGGGGTCGCCGGTTCCGGGTGACGGGGCCCGCACGATTGGCGGTAGGTGGGGTTTTGGTCGGTATCGCCAGGGTGATTCCTGAAAGCGCTGATAATCACACTTCGAGCTTCCTGAGGAGCAGACATGCGTATCCGTGCCGCGATCGCTGCCAGCACCCTGGCCGCCACCCTCGTCCTCGGCGCGGCGGGCACCGCCCTCGCCGGGGACGACGACCAGAACGAGCGCAGCTACGGCAAGGGCTGGTACCAGGGCTACTCGTTCGACGCGGCCGTCATCGACGGCAACCCGATCTTCCATGACGGTGCGCACCGGGGTCACTTCGCACACGGCAGGGAGCGCGCCTGGGAGAACTGAGCGGGCGCCGGGCCGGCGGGCCCGGTGTTCCCGCGTCGTGTCATCGGACGCAGCAGCACGCGGGTGCCGGCTGGGAACCACCGCCTTCGGGCGGGCCCGGCCGGCACCCGCCGCGTTCGCTGCCGGGTCGTCCTCCGGGGGCGCTCAGGCGTCGCCGGAGGTGCGGTGCGGCGGGATCCCGGGGAGGGCGTGCAGGGCCAGCAGGCCGCGCACGAAACCCTCCCGGTCGGCGGCCGGGAGGCGGGTGAGCAGGTCTTCCTCGCCGCGCTGGATGTCCCTCTGGACGGCGTCCCGCACGCGCCGTCCGTCGGGGGTGAGGGAGACCAGCCGGACCCGGCGGTCCCCCGGGTCGGGACGGCGGTGGATCAGCCCGCGGGACTCCAGGTCGTCGAGGACCGGGATGATCCGGGTCCGGTCGGCCCGGATGGCGTCGGCCAGGGCGGCCTGGGTGCGGATCGGGGTGTCGTCGAGGCGCAGCAGCACGGAGTAGGCCCACATGGTCAGGCCGTGCGCGTCCAGGACCGGCCGCTCGGCGTCCACCAGGGCGCGGCACAGCGGGACCAGCATCGCGGCCAGGTCGGGGCGGGCCGTCGGCCGCCCTCCGGTCGGGGTGTCCCTGGGTGCTGCGTTCTCGGCCATGGAAAGGAAAATACCCCTTGACAGATCATGTGCTCGCGCAGATCGTAGGCACATGCATACGAACTCGGAACGGGACGCGGTGGACGAGGTGTTCGCGACGACGGGAGCGCCGGACCTGGACCGCCTGCGCAGGCTCGACGCCCGCGCGGTGCGCGACAGCGTGGCACTGGTGAACCGGCTGGCTCCCGGGGATCTCGCCCGGCCGACGCCCTGCGCCGGCTGGGACCTGGCGGCGCTGCTCGGCCATCTGACGGCTCAGCACCGGGGGTTCGCGGCGGCGGCACTGGGGCGCGGGCAGGACCTGGCGCACTGGGCGGTCCGCCCGCTCGGCGACGACATCGCGACGGTGGTGACGCGCTACCGCCATGCCGCCGAGGACGTCCTCGCGGCCTTCGTGACCGTGGACGACCCCGACCGCCCGTTCGCGCTCCCGGAATTCACCACCGAGCGGACCGTCCCCGCCGCCCGGGCCATGGGCTTCCACCTCATCGACTACGTCGTCCACAGCTGGGACCTCGCCCGCACGCTGGACCTGCCCTACGCGCCGGACCCCGAACTCCTCGACGCGTCGCTGCCGATCGCCCGCGCCGTCCCCGACGGCCCGAACCGGCTCGCCGCCGGCAGCTCCTTCCGGCCCGGCCTGCCGGTGGCCGAGGGTGCCGGGGAACTGGACCGGATCCTGGCGCTGCTGGGACGCGCGCCGGACTGGCGGGCGCCGGCGCGCTGAGGGGCTGCGCGCGTGTCCGGAAATCGGCGAAGACGCGCCGCATAAAGGGAAGTCGACGAGGTGTCCCGGTCAATGGGCGGCTGATTTCGGCTTGTTCGGTTCGGGAGCGTTAACAAGAAGTTCATCAAACTGTTGAAGCGGATAGGGGAGGGTGGGCGCCGCGCGGGACCGGCGGACGCCCCCGGGAGGGGAACGGCGCGAGGGAAGGAAGTCTGCGATGGGCAGGGCCACGGCCGTGAACGGGGCACTCGACGTACCCGTCATCGACATCTCCGCCTGGGCGGACGGCACCGCCGCCGACCGGGCCGGCATCGCGGGCGAGATCGACCGGGCCGCCCGCACCGTCGGATTCATGCAGATCAAGGGGCATGGGATCGCCGACGCCGCGGCGCACGCGTTCGCCGCGGCGCTGGACGCCTTCTTCGCCCTCCCGATGGACGAGAAGAAGGCGCTGCGCTCCCCGTCCCCGGGCGTCAACCGCGGCTACACCCCGCCGCGCACCGAGAAGCTCAGCCTGAGCCTGGGCGTACCGGCGGCGGCCGAGGACCTCTTCGAGGCGTTCAACGTCGGGGCGGAGGCCGCCGCCTTCCCGGATCTGGACCTGCCCGCGGCCCACTACCCGGCCAACATCTGGCCGGCACTGCCGGGATTCCGGGAGGCGGTGGAGGAGTGGTGCGCCCAGGCCGGCGGGCTCGCCCGCCGGTTGACCGGGATCTTCGCGCACGCCCTGGATCTGCCGGCGGACCACTTCGCACCGTTCACCGACCACTCCCTCGACGTGCTCCGGATGAACCACTACCCGCCCCCCGAGCGCGAAGTGGTCCTCGACCGCGACCGGATGGGCATGGGCGCCCACACCGACTACGGCATCGTCACCGTGCTGTGGGCCGACCGGATCCCCGGGCTGCAGATCCTCGACACCGACGGGCGCTGGCACGACGTGCTGCCGGAGCCCGACTGCCTCCTCGTCAACCTCGGTGATCTGCTGGCCCGTTGGACCAACGACCGGTGGCGCTCGACGCTGCACCGGGTGCTGCCGCCGACCGACGCCACCGGGCGGGTGGTGCGCCGCCGCTCCACCGCCTTCTTCCACGACGGCAACTGGGATGCCGAGATCAGCGCTCTGCCCGGCTGCGTCCCGGCGGGCACCGAGCCGCTGTACCCGCCCACGACCGTCGGCCGGCACCTCGCCGAGAAACTGGGCGGCTCCCGGGCAGGGAATCCCAATGCCAACTCGCCCCGCGAGGCGGCCCGACTGCGTGCCGCCAAGGGTGACTGACCATCACCACAGCCCTCGCGCCGCCCGTGCCGACGGGGAACGGCACCCCACCGCCGGCCGGACGGTGGGCCTCGGTGTGCAGCACGCGCTGGTGATGTACGCGGGGGCCATCGCGGTGCCGCTGATGTTCGGGGCCGGTGCGGGCTTGGACGAGGCGTCGGTCGGCGTCCTGGTCAACACGGACGTCTTCGTCGCCGGCGTCATCACCCTCGTGCAGAGCCTGGGCGTCGGGCGCCTCCTCGGCGCCAGGCTGCCGCTGGTGACCGGCGGCTCCTTCGTCTGCGTCACCCCCATGGCAAGGCGGTGGAGCGGCCACTGACCGACCGGGCCCTGCGGCGCGGCCTGTCCGCCGACGGTCTGTGAGGTGTGCTCGGCGGCGCCATGAACTCCTTCCCCGACACCGTCTTCGCCGGGAACATCGGGCTCACCCTCATGACCGGCGTCCGCAGCCGGTACGTCACCGCGGCCGGCGGCGCCGCCATGGTGCTCCTGGGCGTGCTCCCCAAGCTGGGCGAGTTGATCGCCTCCCTGCCCCAACCGGTCGTCGGTGGCGCCTCGTTGATGTGCTTCGCCACCATCGCGATGGTCGGCATCTCCCTTCTGCGCCGGGCCGCGCTGGACCACGGCGACAACCTCCTCGTCGCGGCGGCGGCGATCGGGGTCGGGATGCTGCCGGTCGTCGCCCCGCGGATCCACCACCGCTTCCCGCAACTTCTCCTCCAGGGCGGGGAGTTGAGGATGCCCGTCGGCCAGGAGGACCCGGCCGCCGACGACCGTGGCCCAGGCCCGGGACGGCGCACAGCGCAGCCATGCCTCGACCGGGTCGGTGAGCGCCCCGGCCAGCGCCACCTCGGGGGTGTCCCAGACCACGAGGTCGCCGCAGGCCCCCGGGCGCAGATGTCCCAGCTCGTCCGCCCGGCCCGGACAGCGGGCCGAGCCGCGGGTGGCGAGGTCCAGCGCGTCCCGGGCGGTCATCGTCGTCGGGCCGCCGCGGTACCGGCCCAGCAGCAGGGCGCTCCGGGTCTCCAGCCACAGCGAGGCGTGGTCGGTCGAGGCGGAGCCGTCGCAGCCGATGCCGACCGCCATCCCGAGCCCGCGCATCTCCCGGACCGCCGCGGTGCCGCCCGCGATCAGCATGTGGGAGCTGGGGCAGTGCGCCACCCCGACGCCGGCGGCGGCGAGTGCGGCGAGCTCGGCCTCGCCGGGGTGGATGCAGTGCGCGACCCAGGTCCGGTCGGTCATCCAGCCGACGGACTCGAAGTACTCGACGGGACGGCAGCCGTAGGTCGCCAGACAGTACGCGTCCTCGTCCGGGTCCTCGGCGAGGTGGGTGTGCAGCCGGACGTCGAGCCGCTCGGCCAGCTCGGCGGTGGCGGTCATCAGCTCCGTGGTGACCGAGAACGGTGAGCAGGGCGCGAGCGCGACCCGGATCAGCGCGCCGGGGGCCGGGTCGTGGTAGGCGCGGACCAGGCGTTCGCTGTCCGCCAGCACCTCCTCGGCGGCCTGGGTGATCGAGCGGGGCGGCAGACCGCCGTCCTCGGTCGACCGGGTCATCGAGCCGCGGGTGGCGTGGAAGCGGAAGCCGAGGTCCTGGGCGGTGCGGACCTGGGCGTCGATCAGACGGGGCCGCGGATCTCGGTTTCGGCGTCCACGACCAGCAGGCGGGCGTCGCGGACGAGCAGCTCGCAGTCGTCGGGCGGGGCGGCGTCGGCCGGGCGGGCGGTGGCGCGGGTGTCGGTCATACGGGGACTCCTGGGGTGCGGCGTGCCGAGTGCCGGCACGGGGCTCGATGCATGCGCGCGGGCCCTGTACCGGTGTGGTGCGCGGCCACCGGATCGTCACCGCCGGGTCTGCCGGCGGACGGGCGGCCCTCCTTCCGGACGTCTCGCTCCTGTGGGTGTCCGGGCGTTCCCCGGGGGCGTCGCCGTGTCGTCGCCGACGCTCGCGGACCATCCAACCCGACTGTGGGAAACGGTCGTTGGAGCCCTGCCCGGGATCCGGCCGGTCAGTCCCGAGGGGACACACGGGGTTCAGGCGGCGTCCTCCGCCGGCAGGGGGTGCCGCAGGACGTACCCGCCGACCGCCACCGCCACCGCGATGACGCATCCGGCGAAGACGAGCCCCGCACCGCGCAGCCCCAGGGCCATGGTGAGCGCGCCGACGCCCACCACCGGCAGGGAGATGCCGAGGTAGGCGACGAGGAAGAAGGCGGACAGGGTGCCGCCGCGGTGCTCCGGCGGGGCCGCGGCGCCCACCACGGTGAGTCCGGCGCGGAACGCCAGGCCCTGGCCGGTGCCGCCGCACAGCGCGCCGGCGACCAGGACGGGCAGCGAGTCCGCGGCGAGCGAGGCGCCGACCAGACAGAGCCCCAGCACCAGGATCAGACAGCCGACCGGCAGGGCGGTGCGGGCGCCGAGCCGGCCGGTCAGGGCCTGGCCGAGCGTCGAGCCCAGGAAGACCGTGCAGACGACCGCCCCGGAGACCGCGAGGTTGTGCTCGCCGAGGGTCCGCGCGACGAAGCTCGGCGCGATCGCGGTGAACAGCCCGAGGAGCGCGAAGCCGGCGAACGCGGCGATGGCGGCGGGGGCGAACACCCCGCGGACGGCCGGGGGGATCCGCAGCCCCTGGGGGCGCGGGGAGCGGGGCCGGCTCGGGTGCGCGACGGTCTCCGGCAGGAACCAGGTGACCAGGGCGGCGAGGACCAGCAGGACCAGGTGGACGAGGAAGGGGAGGGCCAGTGGCCGGGGCGCGTACTGGGCGAGCAGCCCGGCCAGCAGCGGGCCGCAGCCCAGTCCGCCCATGTTGGCGGCGGTGGCGGCGAAGCTGGCCCGGGATTCCCGCCCGGGGCGGGCCAGTTCGAGGACGGCGGCGGTGCCGGCGCCGCTGAACAGCCCGGCGGCGAAGCCGGACAGCACCCGGCCGAGCAGCAGCAGCGGCAGCCCGCCCTCGAGGAGGAAGCACAGGGCGCTCGCCGCGGACAGGCCCAGCGCGGCGAACAGCACCGGGCGCCGGCCGGTGGCGTCGGAGACGTTGCCGGCGCCGAACAGCACCGCGATCACCCCGACGGCGTAGGTGGCGAAGACCACCGTCACCATCAGCTCGGAGAAGCCCAGTTGCTGCCGGTAGAGCCCGTAGAGGGGGGTGGGCAGGGTCGTCCCGGCCATGCCGATCGCGAAGACGCCCGCCGCGGCGGGGCTGCCGAGGCGGCGCTCCCGCCCGGTGCGCACGGTCATGGCGTCAACGTAGGCGCCGGCACCCCGGCCGGCCAGGACCGGTGCCCCGCGTGGCGGGGGCACCGGTCCGATCGGTGCGGTGCCGGGTCAGCGCCGGGGGGCGTTGGCGGCGGTGACGTTGACCGCGGCCCAGGCGCGATCGACCGTCCGGTACGCGGTGCTGCCCGCGCCGTAGAGGTCCTTGGCGGCCTGGAGGGTGGCGGTCCGGGCGTCGTGGAAGTCGGTCGTGGAGACCATGTACCGGGTCAGCGCCCGGTAGAAGATCGCCAGGGCCTTGTCCCGGCCGATGCCGGTCACCTTGGCGCCGTCGTAGGTGGCGGAGTCGTAGGCGACGCCGCCGATGGTCTTCTTGCCGCTGCCCTCGGCCAGCAGGTAGAAGGCGTGCGAGGAGACCCCGGAGCCGGCGTGCACCTCGGTGTCGTAGGTGTCCTTCGACCAGTAGTCGACGGTCCCTTCGAGCTTGTCCAGGGACGGCTTGTCCAGTCGGCGCAGGAACTTCTGGGCCAGGCCGAGCTTCTCGCCCATGAGGTAGTTGGGCGGGTTCTTCGGGTTGTTGGTGGCGAACTCCACCGCGCTGCCGAAGATGTCCGCGAGCGACTCGTTGAGCGCGCCCGGCTCGCCGAACTGGCGGCCCTCGGGGTCGACGCGGGTGGGTTCGAGGCCGGCGGTGGCGTCGACCACGCCGTGGGTCAGCTCGTGACCGGTGACGTCCAGGACGACCAGCGGCTTGGTGAAGAGCTTGCCGTCCCCGTCGCCGTAGAGCATGCAGCCGCAGTCCGAGGACCAGAAGGCGTTGCCGACGTTCGCGCCGTAGTGGACCAGGGCGTGCGCGCCGGCGCCGTCGTTCTTGATGCCCTTGCGGCCGAAGGTCTTCTTGTAGAAGTCCAGGGTGCTGGTGATGCCGAACTGGGCGTCGACCGCGGCGGTGGTGCGGTTGCCGGTGGTGCCGTCGCCCCAGCGGTCGGTGCCGCTGGTGAAGGGCTTGCCGGAGAGGAACTTGTCGAGTTCCTTGCCGCCGGCGTCGCGGGTCTCGGTGTTGCCGCGGGTGCCGTCCCGCAGGACGAAGGCGTTCTTGGCGGTCTGGGTGGTGGACAGCGGCACGGTGCCGACGAAGAAGGACATGCCGGAGCCGGTGGCCGGGGCCGGGTAGTGGCCGGCGGCGGGCTTGCCCGGGGCGGGCGGGGTGGCGGCCACCGCGGTGCCGGGGGTGAGTCGTTCGCCGCGCTGCCGGAGCTTGTGCTGGACGGACGGCGACAGGAACGGTTCGTTCACCGGGATGTTGCTGAGGACGTTGCCGGTGGCGGCGTCGATGACGACGGTCCGGGCGCCGCCGGCCTCGGCGGTGCCGCTGTCGTCGACCTGCACCTGGTAGGCGAGGGTGGTCCGGCCGGCGCGGGCGTCGACGACGAGTCGGGGCTCGCCGGCGGTGCCCTGTGCCACGGCGGCGGCCTTGGCGGCGGCCTGGCGGCCCGACAGCTTCGGGTCGGCGGTGGGCAGATCGACCGTGTGGCGGGCGGCCCGGGTCACGCCCTGGTAGGAGGAGTCGGCGCCGAGGTGGACGACCAGGTCGCCGCCGAGCACCGGCATGCCGCGATGCGTGCGGACGAACCGCACGTGCCGGCGGCCGTCGGCGTCGACCAGGGTGTCGGTGGCCTTGAGGGTGTCCTGTGCGCCGACGCCGGTGGTGGCGGAGTGGGCGTAGGCGGCGGCGCGCGCCGCGTCGACGATCGCGGGGGTGCCGGCGGTCGATGCTGCGGAGGGGGAGACGGTGGGGGAGGCCGGCGTCGCGACGGCGGCGCCCGCGCTGAGGGTGGCGGCCGTGGTCACGGCCAGGGCTATCGCCAGGCGGCGACTGCGTATGTGGGGTCTACGCACAGGTTTGCGTCCTTATGTGCTGTGAGCGGTGGAATGCGCCAACCGCCCGTACACGCGGTGGCGTTGCGCACCGCGGGGGCCGTCCGGCCCCGCACAGACCCTGGTCTGCCTGGCATGGGCATGTAAAGGGAAATGATCAATTTTCAACACTAGGTAGTCAAAAATTGATAATTGATCAGCTTTAGGTAGTCGGAAGATGACCAATCGTGTTCCGACGGGAGAGACTCACCAGACCGCGCCGGGGTTGCCCCGTGGCGTGCGGAAGTTTCCGGGCATGACGAAGCCGGGACGGCGATCGCCGTCCCGGCCTGCGTGCGGGGATGTCGAGGGGGCTATCCGGTGCGGAAGAGCTCCTCCAACGACGCGTGGGCCTTCTCGCCGCCCCGGACCGCCTCGACGACGGCCTGGTGGAAGGCCCGGCTGTCCGCCTCCGAGTGACAGGGGACGGGGCTGCCGACCATGGTGTACCAGTCCGAGGAGCCGGTGTACTGGACGGCGACGTGCGCCTCGTCCTCCGACCACGTGGTGTGGATGGTCAGGTCGCCCTGCATCGGGCCGACCTCCTCGGTCTGCACCGCGCCGGGGCGGGCGTGAATCCCCACCGTCGTCCAAGATGCCCAGGTCATGTCGTTCCCCTCGGTCACATGGGCCCCGGCCGGCGGCCGGGCGCGGTGCTTCAAGTCTGGCACTCGACGTGCGGCGGCGCACCGCATCGACGGGCCGCCATGGCGTCCCCGCACAGTGTCACCACCCTAGCCACCCGCCGCTCACCCGCTCGTCACGCCACCGTCACACAGCGTGCCGACCAGCCAGTTGGTGGCCGCTCCCAGTGCGGCGTCGGCGGCCGGCAGTCGCCCGGCCGCCCCGAGGAACCCGTGGAAGGTGCCGCGGTATTCGGCCACGCGCGCCGGCACGCCGGCGGCCCGCAGCGCCTCCCCGTAGGCGCGCCCCTCGTCCCGCAGCGGATCGCACTCGGGCAGCACCAGCAGCGCGGGCGGCAGCCCGGTCAGGTCCGGGGCGAGCCCCGGGGAGGCGTACGGGTGCCCGCGGTCGCCGTCCGGGCCCAGGTACTGGTCCCAGTACCAGCGCATATGGGCCGTGGTGTGGAAGAAGCCGGTGGCGTGGTCGACGGCCGAGCGGCCCGCCAGCCGGTGGTCCAGGGCCGGGTAGAGCAGCAGTTGGGCGGCGAGCGGCGGGCCGCCGCGGTCCCGGGCCATCAGGGCGACCGCGGCGGCCAGGTTGCCCCCGCTGGAGTCGCCGGCGACCGCCACCCCGGCAGGGTCGCAGCCCAGCTCCCTCGCTCGCGCGGCGGCCCAGGCGGTCGCCGCGTAGGCGTCCTCGGCGGCGGCCGGGAAGCGGTCCTCGGGGGCCCGGCGGTAGTCCACCGAGACCACCACCGCTCCGCAGCGCCGGGCGAGTTGGCGGCACAGACCGTCGTGGGTGTCCAGGTCGCAGAGCACCCAGCCGCCGCCGTGGAAGAAGACGATCAGCGGGCGGGGCCCGGCGGCGGGACCGTCCGGCCGGTAGACGCGGACCGGGAGAGGGGGCGCGCCGGGCGGGCCGGGGACGGTGCGGTCGGCCGAGGCGATCCCGTCGTCGCCGGGCTCGGGCGGGGCGGCCCGGGAGGCGCGGCGCAGCGCGGCGGCGTCCAGCGGGCCGCGCGCCGGGTCCGGGAAGTCCGCGGACATCGCGTCCACGATGAGCCGCGCCCGGGGCGAGAGCGGATCGGGGGCGCCGGCGGCCGGCCCGGGCGGGGTGTCGGTCATCGGGTGGTCAGCCCCCCGTCCACCGCGAACTCCGCGCCGGTGATGTACCCGGACGCGTCGGACGCCAGGAAGCGGACCAGCTCCGCCACCTCGTCCGGGCGGCCGACGCGGCGCAGCGGCACCCGAGGCCAGTCCTGTTCGCCGAGGGCCGGGCCCAGGACGTCCGCCACCATCGGGGTGTCGATCATGCCGGGGTGGACGGAGTTGACCCGGATCCGGTCGCCGGCCAGGTCGAGCGCGGCGGACTTGGTGAGCCCGCGCAGCCCGAACTTGCTCGCCCCGTACGCCGAGTGACCGGGGATGCCGCGCAGTCCGGCGGTCGAGGAGATGTTGACGATCGAGCCGCCGCCCGCCGTGCGCAGCGCGGGGATCACCGCCTGGATGCCCAGGAACGGGCCGAGCAGATTGACCCGCAGCAGCCGGTCGAAGTTCTCCTCGGTCTCCTGGTCGACCGGCGCGGTCCGCCACAGTGCGGCGTTGTTCACCAGGACGTCCAGCCGGCCGAAGGCGGCGACCGCGGTGTCGACCACCGCCCGCCAGCCGTCCGCGTCGGTGACGTCGTGCCGGACGAACCGGGCCGCGTCGCCCAGTTCGGCCGCGAGCGCCCGGCCCTCCTCCTCGCGGACGTCGCCGAGCACCACCCGGGCGCCGGAGGCCACGAACAGCCGGGCCTCCGCCGCGCCCTGCCCGCGACCGGCGCCGGTGATCACCGCGACCTTGCCGTCGAGCCGTGCCCCGTCGACGGTCATGACCGGCCCTCCAGCGCCCGGAAGTGCGGGACGACCGTCTCGCCCCAGTGCCGGATGGTCTCCAGGCAGGCTTCCTGCGGCACGGTGCCCATCTGGATCAGGCACATCACCTCGTCCACCCCGATCTCCCGGAGCTGTTCGACGTAGGCGATGGCGTCCTGGGCGGTGCCGTAGGCGTGCCGGGCGTTGTAGGTGCCGGTGTCGACCGGGCGGGCCGGGATGTCGGCCTCGTGCAGCTTGGCGACCAGCTCCTCGCGGTCCTGCGCCAGCGCCGCCACGTGGTCGTCGTGCTCGTCGTGGACGGTGGGCGCCGGGCCGTTGCCGTACCAGTGGGCGATCGCCTCGGCGAAGAACCGCTGGCCGCGGGTGCCGATGCGGTACGCGGCCGGGCCGTCGTCCAGCACGACCGTCGGGCAGAGCGCGGAGAAGTGGTCGTTGGCCTCGGTGGAGACGAAGCGGTCGCCGCCGCGGGTGGCGATCGCCTCGTCGTAGACCCTGCGCATCGCGCGCACGTCGTCGGCGCCGGCGAACCCCATCACCAGGGCGCCGATGCCCAGTTCGGCGGCGAGCTTGAGGGTGTCGTGCTTGGAGCAGGCCATGAACAGCGGCGGGTGCGGGGCCTGCACGGGGCGGGGGAGGATCGCGCCGGGGCCGATGTCGAGTGCGCCGTGCCACTCGAAGGTCTCCGCCCGCCAGGCGTTGCCGAAGATCCGCAGCGCCTCCTCCATCTGCGGATAGGTGTCCTCGGGACGGACCCCGTACATCGCCATCTCCTGCTTGGTGGCGCCGCGTCCGGCACCGATGTCCACCCGGCCGCCGGAGAGCACGTCGAGCATCGCGGCCCGTTCGGCGACCCGCACCGGGTGCTGGTAGCCGAACGGCATGGTGACCACGCCGTGGCCGATCCGGATCCGGGAGGTCCGGGCGGCGACCCAGGTGAGGAAGATCTCCGAGGCGCTCATGTGCGCGTACTGGGTGAGCGAGTGGTGCTCCACCGCCCAGATGCGGTCGAAGCCCATCTCCTCGGCGTAGACGGCCTGTTCGACGCAGTCGTGGATGACCTGGCGCTCCCGTTCGGGCGTCGGGTCGGCCAGCTGCGCCTCGAAGATCATCGAGAACTTCACGGAACTGTCTCCTCGTTCTGGAGGGCGTGGAGAGTATTTCCAATAGGAATATGTCTAGCAGGTATATGTGGTGGCGGGGAAGGGGCATCGGCGATGTCCCGTCGAGCGCCCGGGGACGTGCCGGGTGCACGGCGGCGGGCGGGACTTCGTGGACGCGACCCAGGCCGTAGACTGCGGAGCGTGACGGAGAAGAAGGTGCGCGGAGCGCGGGCAGGGGACGACGCGGAGCGCCCGGCGCTGCCGGCGACCAGCTGGGCGGTGCTCGGACTGCTGTCCTTCGGCGAGGAGTTGTCCGGTTACGACCTCAAGAAGTGGTCGGACCGGTCGCTGCGCTTCTTCTACTGGAGCCCGTCGTTCAGCCAGATCTACGGCGAGCTCAAGCGCCTGGAGAAGGTGGGCTACGTCAGCTCGCGGATGGTCGCCCAGGAGACCGGCAATCGCGACAAGCGGGTCTACGTCATCACCGACGAGGGCATGGCGGCGGTCAGGCGGTGGGCGCGCGAGGCGCCGGTGGAGCCGCCGGTGCTCAAGCACGGGGTGATGCTGCGCCTGTGGTTGGGGCATCTGTTGGAGGCCGACCAGATGCGCGAGGTGCTCGGTCGGCACCGGGAGTACGCCGAGACCATGCGGCGGCGCGCCGAGGCGGACGCCGCGGGCGCCCGCGCCGAAGCGGCCTGGGCCTACCCCTCGCTCGCCCTGAAGTGGTCGGAGCGGTACTACGCCTCCGAACGCGACCTGGCGGACGCGATGCTGGCCGACCTGGACGAGATGGCGGCCGCCGAAGCCGCCGACGGCGCCGGCGACGAGGGGCCCAAGCGCCCGTAGGTGCGCCGGAAGTAGAGCAGCGGCCCGTTCTCGCGCAGCCGCTCCGCGGGGGTCAGGGCGGTGACCCGGCCCACCGCGATCAGATGGTCGCCGCCGGGCAGTACGTCCGCCAGCTCGCATTCGAGCGTGGCCAGCGCCGCGGTCAGTAGCGGTGCGCCGTTGACGCCGGAACGCCAGTCGACGCCGGTGCCGCCGACATCATCCGCCGCAGCGGCGCCACCGTGCTGTTCACCGCCCGCGGCTTCCTCGGCTGCGACTACGACGACCTGCTGCACGACTCCGGCGAGGACCTGGGCCGGCTGCGCGGTACCGTCGTGCTCCGCGACGACGGCCCACCGTCGGAACGGGAGCGGCCCGACACCCTCTCCTACGCCGCCTACCTGGCGGCCGGCCACCGCACCGGCGACGCCGAACCGGCCGCCCGGACCGACGCCGTCGGCCCCGACGACCTCTCCGACATCCTCTTCACCTCCGGCACCACCGGCCGCCGGCGCCGCCACCGTCCCCGCCGAACTCGTCGTCCGGATCCGCGACGAACTCGGCATCCCCGACGTCTGCACCGCCTACGGGCTCACCGAATCCGCCGGGGTCGTCACCATCTGCCCGACCGACGCCGACCGGGCTGGCGGTCCCCGAGGAGTACGGCGGGGCCGGCTGCGGACCGCTCGAAGTCCATGTGGTGATGGAGGAGTTGGGGAGGGCGCTGGCTCCCGTGCCGTTCCTCGGGTCCGCGGTGCTGACCACCCAGGCACTGCTCGCCTGCGGGGACGGCGCGCTGCTCCCCGCCCTCGCCGACGGGGCCGCGGTGGGCGCACTGGCCTGGGCCGAGGAGGGTTCCTGGGAGCCGGACGCGGTCCGCGCCGCGGCCCGTCGGGCCCCGGGTGGAGGGTGGCGGCTGACCGGCGTCAAGGATCACGTACTGGACGGCGCGGACGCCGACCTGCTGGTGGTCGCCGCCCGGACCGACGCCGGGATCGCGCTCTTCGACGTCCCGGTGGACGGGCCCGGCGTCCACCGCGAGCGTCGGGTGCCGATGGACGCCACCCGCCCGCAGGCACGCGTGACGCTGGACGGCGTCCCCGGCCGGCTGTTGGGCGCGGCCGGGTGTTGGCCCGGGTGCGTGACCTGGCGAGCGTGGCGCTCGCCGCCGAACAGGTCGGGGCGGCCGAACGCTGCCTGGAACTCACCGTCGCCCACGCCCGCGAGTGGGTCCAGTTCGGCCGCCCGATCGGCTCCTTCCAGGCCGTCAAGCACCGGCTGGCCGACGCCTATGTCCAGGTGGAGGCGGCCCGGTCGATCGCGCTGGGCGCCGCGTACGCCGCCGCCGAGGGCGCGGCGGACCTGCCCCGGTTCGCCGCTGCGGCCAAGTCCGCCTGCTCGGAGGCGTTCTCGGCGGTAGCCGGGGAGATGATCCAGCTGCACGGCGGGACCGGCATCACCTGGGAGCACGACGCCCACCGCTATTTCAAACGGGCCCACGGCAGCGCCCAGCTCCTCGGGGCACCGGCCGAGCACCGGCGGCGGTTGGCGACGGAATTGAGCTTGACGATCCGTCAAATAACCTGAGCGACAACGTAATTGCTCTGGATTTCACCGGGGGCAGGTGCGCCGCGGCCCCGTACCGACGGAGGTGATCCGGAGGTGCGGGGCCGCGGCCTCGGTGTCGTCCGCCGGGCCCGCCGGGCTAGCCGGCCAGCACCCGGGCCCGGCAGGCGGCCGGGGTGCCCCAGGCGTCCCGTAGCGGGCGGGCCTTGCGGATCCAGAGGGAGAGGTCCGGCTCGTCCGTGTAGCCGACCGCGCCGTGCAGCTGGAGGGCGGTACGGGCGGCGGCGTAACACGCCTCGCCGGCCGCCGCCTTCGCCGCCGCGGCCTCCGCGCCGGCCGACGGGTCCTCCGCGGCCAGCGCCAGGGCCGCGGCGTGCACCAGCGGCTGGGCGAACTCCAGCCCGATCAGGGTGTCCGCCAGCCGGTGCTTGACCGCCTGGAAGGAGCCGATCGGCCGCCCGAACTGGGTGCGCTGCTTCACATGGTCGACGGTCCCGTCCAGCAGGGCCCGGCCCAGGCCCAGGGCCTGGGCGGCGGTGAGCAGCCGGGCCAGGTCGGTGGCGTGGCGGGCGGCGGCGGTGACCGCCGGGCCGCGGGCGAGGACGGTGCCGCCCAGCGGGCGGGAGAGTCGTCGGGCCGGGTCGAGGGCGGGTTGCACCGGGCCGTGGGTCTCGGTGCGGCACACCGTGTCGTCCCGGACGACCAGGACGGTGTCGGCGGCGTCCGCGTCCAGGGCGAACGGGGCGTCCTCCGCGCACAGGCCGACGAGTGCCTCACCGGCGGCGATCCGCGGCAGCCAGTCGGCCGCCGCGTCGGCGTCCCCCAGCCGGTGCAGGAGGGCCGCCGCGGCGACGGTCTCCACGAGCGGGCCCGGTACCGCGTGTCGCCCCAACTCGACGAAGGTGACGGCGAGTTCGACGGGGAGCGGGCCCATGCCGTCGTGCTCCTCGGGGACCGCGAGGGCGAACACCCCGGTCTCGGCGAGCCGGGCCCACAGGTCACGGCCGGGCTTGTGCTCCCCGGCCGCCCAGGCGCGGACGGCGGCCGGGGTGCCGGCGGCACCCAGCAGGGAGTCCAGCGTACGGGCGAACTCCCGCTGCTCATCGGTCAGCAGGAACCGCATCACCGGCACCCTTCCGGCAGGCCGGGCCGGCGCGCGCCGCCCCGGTGCGTACGGGTACTCATCCCCGGGCCTCCTTCGGCAGGCCGAGCAGTCGCTCGGCGCTGTGCTGTCCCGGGGGCAACCCCCGGACCCCCGGCCGGACCGTGCCGCGCTCCGTCATCCCCGGGCCTCCTTCGGCAGGCCGAGCAGTCGCTCGGCGATGATGTTGCGTTGGATCTCGTTGGTGCCGGCGTAGACGGGGCCGGCGAGGGAGAAGGTGTAGCCCTCCGCCCAACTGCCGTGTGCCGGGGCCTCGTCGGCGTCGTCGGCGAGCGCGCCGTGGGGCCCGAGCAGGTCCAGTGCGGTCTCGTGGAGGGCGATGTCCAGCTCCGACCAGAAGACCTTGTTGAGGCTGGATTCGGCGCCCAGAGAGCCGCCCCCGGCGAGCCGGGAGGCGTTGGCGTAGGTGAACAGCTGGTAGGCGCGGGCGCCGATCACCGCGTCGGCGACCCGGTCGCGCAGTGCGGTGTCGGTCGGGTCGGCGGTCTCCCGCCACAGTGCGGTGAGCCGCTCGGCGGCGGCGGTGAAGCGGCCGGGGCTGCGCAGGGTCAGCCCGCGTTCGTTGCCGGCGGTGCTCATCGCCACCCGCCAGCCCTGGCCGGGCTCGCCGATGACGTCCGCGTCCGGGACGAAGACGTCGTCGAGGAAGAGCTCGGCGAAGGCCGGTTTGCCGTCCAGCCGGCCGATCGGACGCACCGTCACTCCGGGGGCGTCCAGCGGGAACATCAGATACGTCAGGCCCTGGTGCGGGCGCGGCGTGCCGGGTTCGCTGCGGAACAGGCCGAACGCGCGGTCGGCGAAGGCGGCCCGGGACGACCAGGTCTTCTGGCCGCGCAAGCGCCAGCCGCCGTCGGTGCGGACCGCCGTCGAGCGCAGCGACGCGAGGTCCGAGCCGGCCTCCGGCTCGGACCACGCCTGGGCCCAGACGACCTCGCCGGTCGCCATCGGGCCGAGGACGCGGGCGCGCTGCTCCGGGGTGCCGTGCTCGAAGAGGGTGGGGGCGAGGAGGTTGATGCCGTTCTGGCTCACCCGGCCGGGGGCGCCCGCCGCGTAGTACTCCTCCTCGAAGATCAGCCATTGGAAGAGGGAGGCGTCCCGGCCGCCGTGCTCGGCCGGCCAGGAGACCACCGACCAGCGGTCCGCGGCGAGTCGGCGTTCCCAGTCGCGGTGTGCGGCGAAGCCCTCGCGGGTCTCCAGCGACGGTAGCGGCGCCGCGGGGACGTGCGCGGCGAGCCAGGCACGGGCCTCGGCCCGGAACGCGGCGTCGGCGTCGCTTGCGTCCAGGTCCATCAGGAACCGGCCTCCTTCATCTTCTTGATGTCCATGCCGCCGAGCGGGTCCGGGGCGGTCTCGGCGTTGTGGGCGTGTGCGAGGTGGTGCAGGCCGAAGACCGAGTCCAGGCCGGTGTGCAGGCCCTGGAGGTCCTCCGCCTGGTTGACCGCGCGCTTGGTCAGTGCCAGGCCCATGCGGGGCATCTCGGCTACGCGCTCCGCCAACTCCCGGGTACGGTCAGCCAGTTCGGCGCGGGGGACGACGCGGTTGACCATGCCCAGCTGGTAGGCCCGCTCGGCCGGCATCCGGTCGCCGGTGTAGAGGAACTCCTTGGCGATCCGGGGCGGCATCACCCACGGGTGGGCGAAGTACTCCACGCCGGGGATGCCCATCCGCACGACCGGGTCGGCGAAGAAGGCGTCGTCGGCGGCGACGATCAGGTCGCAGATCCAGGCGAGCATCAACCCGCCCGCCACGCAGGCCCCTTGGACCGAGGCGATCACCGGTTTGGGCAGCTCCCGCCAGCGGCGGCACATTCCCAGGTAGACCTCGGACTCGCGGGCGTAGCGGCTCTCCGCTCCGGTCTTGTCCGAGTGGTCCCACCACAGTCCGGCCCTGCGGTCGAAGGGGAGATGCGCGTCCCGGCCGGGGCTGCCGATGTCGTGTCCCGCGGAGAAGTGCCGGCCCTCGCCGGCCAGCACCACGACCTTGACCTCGTCGTCGTCCGCGGCGCGGTAGAAGGCGCGGTCCAGGGCGTAGGTCATCGCGGAGTTCTGGGCGTTGCGGTAGTCCGGGCGGTTCATCGTGACGGTGGCGACCGGGCCTTGCCGGGCATAGCGCACCACGGGCGTTTCCTCGCCGGCGGTCATCGGCGACCTCCTTCCCTAACAAGTGTTTGGTAGGTTAACGTACGGCCATGAGCAGCGTCGAGGCCCCCACCACCGTCGAGAGCTTCCGCACCGAGATCCGCAACTGGCTGCGGGCCAACCTCACTGGGGAGTTCGCGGCCCTGCGCGGTCGCGGCGGCCCCGGCCGGGAACACGAGGCGTTCGCCGAACGCCTGGCGGAACATCAGCGCCGAGCGGGTGCTCGGCCTGCCGAAGGAGGCGAAGGGATGACAGCGCCGTCGTACGTGGCCGGTCACGATCTGCTCAAGGGGCGGACCGCCGTGATCACCGCCGCCGCGGGGGCGGGGATCGGTGGGGCCACCGCCCGTCGGTTCCTGGAGGAGGGCGCCCGGATCGTCATCGGGGACGCGCACGCCCGGCGGCTGGCGGCCAGCGCGGCCGCGCTGGCCGAGGAGTTCGGGGCCGACCGGGTCGCCGGGCTGCCCTGCGACGTGACCGACGAGGCGCAGGTGGCCGCGCTGTACGCGCTCGCCGAGGAGCGGCACGGCCGGCTCGACATCGTGGTCAACAACGCCGGGCTCGGCGGCACCGCCGACCTCGTGGAGATGACCGACGACCAGTGGGCGAAGGTCATCGACGTCACGCTGGGCGGCACCTTCCGCTGCACCCGGGCCGCGCTGCGCCGGATGAAGGCGTCCGGAGCGGGCGGCGTGATCGTCAACAACGCCTCCGTGGTGGGCTGGCGCGCCCAGCGCGGGCAGGCCCACTACGCCGCCGCCAAGGCCGGGGTGATGGCACTGACCCGCTGTGCCGCGATGGAGGCCGCCGAGTACGGCGTGCGGGTCAACGCGGTCTCGCCCAGCCTGGCCATGCACCCGCACCTGGTGAAGGTCACCACCCCCGAGCTGCTGGCCGAGCTGACCGAGAAGGAGGCGTTCGGCCGCTACGCCGAGCCCTGGGAGGTGGCCAACGTGATCGTCTTCCTGGCCGGCGACTACGCCTCGTACATGACCGGGGAGACCGTGTCGGTCAGCTCGCAGCATGCCTGAGGAGCGGCGCGGCGAACTCCTCGCCACCGCCGCCGAGGTGTTCGCCGCGCAGGGATACAACGCGACCACGGTCCGGCAGATCGCGGACGCGGCCGGGATGCTGGCGGGCAGCCTCTACTACCACTTCGATTCCAAGGAATCGATGGTCGACGAGATCCTCACCGCCTTCCTGGACGAGCTGTGGGCGGGTTACGACGCGGTGCTGGCGGCCGGCCTGGGGCCGCGGGAGACCATCGAGGCGCTGGTCACCGAGTCCTTCCGGGAGATCGACCGGCACCGCGCGGCGGTGGCGATCTACCAGAAGGAGGCCCGGCACCTGGCCGACCGGCATCCGCGCTTCGGATACCTCGCCGACGCCCGGCGCCGGTTCGCCGGTGCCTGGCTCGGCACGCTGGAGCGCGGCGTGGCCGACGGGATCTTCCGCGCCGACCTCGACATCCGGCTGGCCTACCGCTTCCTGCGCGACACCGTCTGGGTCGCCGCCTCCTGGTACCGGCCGGGCGCACGCCACGGCCCCGAGGAGATCGCCCGCCAGTACCTCTCGATGGTCCTGGACGGCATCGCCTTGCGGGACTGACCGGTACATCCGCAGAATCTGACCAAGGAGTTCACCATGTCCGAGGCGTACCTCGTCGATGCCGTCCGCACCCCGGTGGGGAAGAAGGGCGGCGGGCTGTCCGCCGTCCATCCGGCCGACCTCGGCGCACATGTGCTGACCGCGCTGATGCAGCGCACCGGGATCGATCCGGCGGCTGTGGAGGACGTCGTCTTCGGCTGCCTGGACACGGTCGGGCCGCAGGCCGGGGACGTCGCCCGGACCTGCTGGCTGGCCGCCGGGCTGCCGGAGGAGGTGCCCGGCGTCACCGTCGACCGGCAGTGCGGGTCCTCGCAACAGGCCGTGCACTTCGCCGCACAGGGGGTGCTCTCCGGCACCCAGGACCTGGTCGTGGCGGGCGGGGTGCAGAACATGTCGCAGATCCCGATCGCCTTCGCCAGCCGCCAGGCCGCCGAGCCCCTGGGGCTCACCCAGGGCCCCTTCGCCGGCTCCGTGGGTTGGCGGGCCCGCTACGGTGACCAGCCGGTCAACCAGTTCCACGGCGCCGAACTGATCGCCACCAAGTGGGACATCTCCCGCCGGGACATGGAGGAGTTCGCGCTCCGCTCCCACCGGCGGGCGGTCCGGGCCATCGACGAGGGCCGCTTCGACCGGGAGATCGTCGCCTACGGGGACGTCACCGCGGACGAGGGGCCGCGGCGGAACACCTCGCTGGAGAAGATGGCCGCGCTGGCGCCGGTGGTGGAGGGCGGTCGGCTGACCGCCGCGGTCTCCTCGCAGGTCTCCGACGGGGCGGCGGCGATGCTGCTGGCCTCCGAGCGGGCGGTGGCCGAGCACGGCCTGACGCCGCGCGCCCGGATCCACCACCTCTCGGTGCGCGGCGAGGACCCGATCCGGATGCTGTCCGCGCCGATCCCCGCCACCGCACACGCGCTGAAGAAGGCCGGGATGACGATCGACGACATCGACCTGGTCGAGATCAACGAGGCGTTCGCGCCGGTGGTGCTGGCCTGGCTGAAGGAGACCGGCGCCGATCCGGAGCGGGTCAACGTCAACGGCGGTGCCATCGCCCTGGGCCACCCGCTGGGCGCGACCGGCGTCCGGCTGATGACCACGCTGCTGAACGAACTGGAGCGCACCGGAGGCCGGTTCGGCCTGCAGACCATGTGCGAGGGCGGCGGCCAGGCCAACGTCACCATCATCGAACGCATCTGACGGTACGTCACCTCGGCGCCGCCGGCGCTCCAGGGGACCGGCGGCCGGGCCCGGATCAGTGCAGCAGCTGCGCGCGGATCCGGGCCGCCGTGCGGGCGTCCACGCCGAGTCCGGCGCTGAGGTAGCGGGGGAGGCCGCCGTAGTCCCGTTGCAGCCGGTCGAGCCCGGTCGCCAGATAGCCGGTGCGCACCTCCTGGAGGGGGATCAGCAAGTCCGGGTTCTGCATCAGCCCGGCCTGCTTGAGCTGCGCGCGGACCGCGGCGTCGGCCTCGCGGCGCAGGGCGTTGGAGAGCAGGTAGTCCCGCAGGGCGGTGGCGTGCGGGACGCCGAGCAGGCGCAGCAGGAGGTAGCTCAGCCAGCCGGTGCGGTCCTTGCCCGAGGTGCAGTGGTACAGCAGCGGCAACCGGTCGCCGTCGGCGATCCGGGTGAGCAGGGCGCCGAAGGCGGCGCGGTCGGCGGCGTTGGTGACGAACGTCGGGTACATGGCGCGCATCAGGGCCTCCGCCTTGCCGTCGCCCAGCCGACGCTGCTGCTCGACCGGGTCCTTGGTGGCGATGGCCGCCTGCATCGCGGCGAACAGCCCGGTGTCGTCGACCGGCAGCGACGTCACCGCCAGGCCGGTCGGCAGCCGGTCCGCGCCGTCGAACGAGATCTCCGAGGCCACCCGCATGTCGATGACGGTGCGCAGTCCGAGGCGGCCCAGCGCGGTGACGTCCTCCGGGGTCAGCTTGGCGAGCGCGTCGGAGCGGAACAGTCGGCCGGAGCGCAGCTGCCGACCGTCCTCGGTGCGACAGCCGCCCAGATCACGGCAGTTGACCGCGCCGTGCAGCGGGACGTGGCGGTCGGCTGGTGGGGCGCTCCGCCGGGCGGGCGGCGCGGTGGCGGCGTCGGCGGGGGCTCCGCAGCCGCCGCCGGCCAGCCCGCCGAGGGTGAGCGCGGAGCCGAAGAGTAGGGTGGTGACGCGTCGTCGGGAGGGAAACACGCGGCAGCTCCTGAGGGGAGGGGGAGGGACCCGGGTGCGGTCCGGTACCGGTCCGCACCCGGGGCGGGGTCAGCGGGGCAGGGCCGCCAGCGTCCGGTGCGCCTCGGTCATGATCCGGTCGACCAGTTCGGCGCACGACGGAAGATCCTCGATCACCCCGGCGACCTGCCCGGAGGCCATCACGCCGAGGTCGGTGCGGCCGTCCACCATCGATGCCTTCAGCAGCATCGGGGTGTTGGCCGCCAACAGGACCTGACTCCACGTCAAGTCCTTGCCGTGCTTCATCGCCAGCCCGTCACGGACCATCTGGGCCCAACTCAGCCCGGACAGCTTGCGGAACGAGGCGGCATGCCGCACGGCCGTGAGCAGCGCCGACGCCCGCCCGGACCGTTCCAGCGCCCGGACCAGCTCGCTGCGCAGCATCCGGTGCGGCAGCCCGTCCACCTTGGTGGTCACGGTGACGTCGGTGACCGCCGCCGCCAGGTAGTGCTCCTGGACGGCCGGCGGCACGGTGCTGTCCGAGGTCAGCAGGAAGCGGGTTCCCATGGCGATCCCGGCGGCTCCGTAGGCGAGCGCGGCGACCAGGCCGCGGCCGTCGAAGAAGCCGCCCGCGGCGATCACCGGGATGTCCACCGCGTCCACGACCTGGGGGAGCAGCACGGTGGTGGCGACGCTCCCGGTGTGGCCGCCGCCCTCGCCGCCCTGGACGACGACCGCGTCGGCGCCCCAGGCCGCGACCTTCTCGGCGTGCCGGCGGGCCCCGATGGACGGGATGACCACCACCCCGGCGTCCTTGAGCCGGGCGATCAGCTCCCGCGAGGGCGCCAGTGCGAAGGAGGCGACCCGTACGCCCTCGTCCACGATGATCCGCACGCGCTCGGCCGCGTCGCCGGCGTCGGCCCGCAGATTGACCCCGAACGGCCGGTCCGTACGGGATCTGACCTCGCGGACCGCGGACCGCAACTGGTCCGGGGTCATGGTGGCGGAGGCCAGGATGCCCAGCGCGCCGGCCTCGGCCGCGGCGGACACCAGTCGGGGGCCGGCCACCCAGCCCATGCCGGTCTGCACGAGCGGATGCCGCACCCCGGTCAGCTCGGTCAGCGGGGTGGCGATGACCGGGGGTTCCTCGACGGCCGGGGGGTGGCCGGTGGCCGACGCGGCGTCGGCGCTCATGCCGGCACCTCGCGGTCCCGGAGCCCCTGCGGATCGATCACCTCGCGGATCAACCGCAGTTCCTCGGCGGTGGGTTCACGGGTGTACGGGACCTCGTCGGCGCGCGCCAGCGGGAAACCGGTGGCGTCCTGCACCTCCTCGGCGGTGACGCCCGGGTGCAGTGAGACCAGCCGCATGGTGTGGTCCGGGGTGGCGAAGTCGAAGACGCCGAGGTCGCTGACCACCCGGGGGAGGCGGTGGTAGCGGGTGGCGGAGGGGCCGGCGGCGGCCGCGCTGTCGTAACCGACGCCGCAGACCATGTCGACCTTCTCGACGAAGACCCGCCGGGAGTGCTTGGGAACCCAGTAACTCGTCGGGTTGTTCAGGGTGTTGACCGGTGCGCCGCGGACGCCGAGGAGCTGCCGGGAGGGTCGCTCCCAGTCACCGATGCAGGAGATGTTCTGGTTGCCGAACCGGTCGAGTTGACTGGCGCCCATCATCACGTGCCGCCTGCCGCCGGTGACCATGGCCAGGTGCTGGCGGTAGGGCAGCCAGCCCTCGGCCCGCCCGTCGAGGCCGACCAGCAGCGCCTCGCCGTCGGTGAGCAGCAGGTCGGGGGAGAAGGTGCGCTTGGCGAGCCGGGCGCCGATGGCGGGCACGGTGCCCATCGGGCTGGCGAGTACCTCGCCGTTGTCGCGCCAGGTGTCGGCGCAGGCGAGCACGCAGTATTCGGCGCGACTGGTCATGCGTTCTCCTCGTGCCAGGTCTGGACGGCGGACTGGTAGCTCTTCTCGTCCCCGTGCAGGAACCGCGCGGCGAACTCCGGCCAGGGCGTGGTCGCGTAGAGCTTCTGGAACGCCTCGTCGCGGTCGTAGTCCGGGACGCAGGAGGTGAAGTGCGCGCCGTGCGGCGTCGCCACGACGCCGGTGACCGCATGGCGCTTGACGAGCAGGGACTGCGGGGCAGCGGTGCCGAAGTCAGCCACCAGTTCCTCGCACGAGACGTACGCGCTGTCCGCCGCCTCGCAGAACAGGTCGTCGAAGTACGGGTCGGGGCCCAGGTACTGGCCGTTGCCGAGCCGGTCGGCGCGGTTGACGTGGACCAGCGCGGCGTCCATCCGCAGCGCCGGCATCGCGACGAAGGTCTCCCCGTCCTCGTACGGCGAAGTGACCGTCCTCAGCTCGGGGTTGACTCGCATCACGTCCGAGCCGAGCCCGGCCCGGACGGGAAGGAACGGCAGCCGGTTGGCCGCGGCCCGCAACCCCCACATGAACATGGCCTCGTCGACCTCGCTCAGCTCGAAGGCGCCCACCTGGCGGGCCGCCCGGAAGTGCGGCTCCAGGGGGATCGAGTCGAGGGTGACGAACGCGGTGACCAGCCTGCGGATCTTCCCGGCGGCGGCCAGCAGCCCCACGTCCGGTCCGCCGTAGGAGACCACGGTCAGGTCGGTGACGTCGGAGCGGAGCAGCGCCCGTACCAGCGCCATCGGTTTGCGGCGGGAGCCCCAGCCGCCGATGCCCAGGGTCATCCCGCTGCGCAGTCGCGCGACGACGTCCTCGGGGGTCATGGTCTTGTCGGTCACGCCCGGACCTCCTCGTTCTCCGTGCCGAAGGTGTCGCGTACCCGGTCCGCCACCCCGCTGAGGTTGGCCTCGAAGGTGAAGCCCTGCTCGAAGCGGTAGCTGCGGCGCACGTCGACCGGGTCGATGCCGTTGATGGCGGCCTTGGCGAGCCGGAGCAGGTAGCCGTCCTTGCGGGCGATCTCCCGCGCCAACTCCTGTGCCGCATCGGCCAGTTCGTCACGCGGTACGACCTGCCAGACCGAGCCGTGCGCCTGCAGTTCCCGCGCGGTGGCGGTCCGCGAGGTGTAGTACAGCGCCCGCATCAGGTGCTGGGGGACCAGTCGGGCGAGGTGGGTGGCTGCGCCCAGCGCGCCCCGGTCCAGCTCCGGCAGGCCGAAGGTGGCGTCGTCGCTGGCCACGATCGCGTCGGCGTTGCCCACCAGTCCGATCCCGCCGCCCAGGCAGAAGCCGTGCACGGCGGCGACCACCGGCACCTCGCACTCGTAGACCGCGGCGAACGCCTCGGCGCAGCCGCGGTTGGCGCCGATCAGTGCCCGGTGGCCGCCGGCCGCGGTGTCCCGCTGCATCTCCTTGATGTCGACGCCGGCGTTGAACCCGCGGCCCGCGGCGGTGAGGACCACGCAGCGGACGTCGGGGTCGCGGCCCGCGGCCCGTACGGCGTCGCCGAGGTCGTACCAGCCCTGTACGGGGAGGGCGTTGACCGGGGGGAAGTCCACGGTGACGACCGCGACGCCGCGGTCGGGTGCGGAGGTGGAGACACCCATGAGCAGATCAGCTACCTTTCCACCAAGCGTTTGTTAGGTAGCGAAGTTAGCAGCGGATCGCCCGCCGCGGGAGGTACCAGTTGTCCCTGAACCTCGATCTGACCGGACGGGTCGCCGTCGTCACCGGCGGCACCCGGGGCGTCGGCGCCGGCATCGCCCGCGCCTTCCTCCAGGCCGGCGCGGCGGTCGTCGTCTGCGCCCGGCGACCCCCCGACGCCCCGATCGCCGCGGACGGCCGCACCGCCCGCTTCCGCCCCGTCGACCTGCGCGAACCGGACGACGTCCGGGAACTCCTGCAGGCCGTCGCGGCCGACCACGGGCGCCTGGACTGCCTGGTCAACAACGCCGGCGGCACCCCCTACCGGCTGCTCGGCGAGACCACCGCGGAACGCCACGCCCGGGTCGTCGAGCTCAACCTGGTCGCCCCGATGACCGCCTCGCTCGCCGCGTACGAAGTGATGCGCGGGCAACCGGACGGCGGCTCGGTGATCATGATCGGCAGCGTCAGCGGCACCCGCCCCTCGCCCGGCACCGCCGCCTACGGCGCCGCCAAGGCCGGCCTGGACAACCTGGCCCGCTCGATGGCCGTCGAATGGGCACCGCACATCCGGGTCAACACCCTCGTCCTGGGCATGGTGCGCACCGAACTGACCGCCCTCCACTACGGGGACGAGGACGGCATCGCCGCGGTCGGCGCGACCGTGCCGCTCGGCCGGCTCGCCGAACCCGCCGAGATCGGCGACGCCTGCGTCTTCCTCGCCTCCGGCCGCGCCGGCTACGTCAGCGGCGCCAGCCTGCTCGTCCACGGCGGCGGCGAACGCCCCGCCTTCCTCGACGCCGCCACCGCCAACCACCCCAAGGAGCCATGAGATGACCGGAATCTGCACCGGACGCGTCGCCGCCGTCACCGGGGCCGGCCGGGGCCTGGGCCGCGCCCACGCGCTCGCCCTGGCCGCCGAGGGAGCGGCCGTCGTGGTCAACGACCTCGGGGTGGCGGCCGACGGCGCCGGCACCTCCACCGGCCCCGCCCAACAGGTCGTCGAGGAGATCCGGGCGCGCGGCGGCCGGGCCGTCGCACACACCGACGACATCACCACCGACGACGGCGCCCGTTCCCTCGTCGCCACCGCCCTGGACGCCTTCGGCCGCCTGGACGCCCTGGTGAACAACGCCGGCTTCCTGCGCGACCGGATGCTGGTCAACCTCGACGAGGACGACTGGGACGCGGTGATGCGGGTCCACCTCAAAGGCCACTTCCTGCCCCTCAAGCACGCCGCCGCACACTGGCGGGCCGAGGCCAAGGCCGGGCGGACGCCCGACGCCCGGGTCGTCAACACCAGCTCCGGCGCCGGGCTGCTGGGCAGCGTCGGCCAGGGCAACTACTCCGCCGCCAAGGCCGGCATCCTCGGCCTGACCCTCGTCGCCGCCGCCGAACTGGGCCGCTACGGAGTCCAGGTCAACGCCCTCGCCCCGGCGGCCCGCACCCGGATGACCGAGCAGACCTTCGCCGAGACGATGGCAACCCCCACGGACGGCGTCTTCGACGCCATGGCCCCCGAGAACGTCTCCCCGCTGGTCGTCTGGCTGGCCTCCGCCGACAGTACCGGCGTCACCGGCCGGGTCTTCGAGGCCGAGGGTGGCCGCATCACCGTCATGGAGGGCTGGCGACCGGGGCCCACCACCGACCGAGGGGCCCGTTGGGCCCCGTCCGACGTGGGACCGGCCGCCCGCGGGCTCCTCGCGGAGGCGGAGGTGCCGGGGCCGGTGTACGGGGTGCGGCCGTAGGCCGCCGAGCCCGAAGGGCCCGCCTGACGGCGGGGTGGTGCCGCTGCGGTGCCCGCCTGACGGCGGATTGTCGTCCGCTGCGCGGGGCTGTTCGGGTGCGGTGCCGGGTCTGCGGGGTTGGGGTTGTCCGGACTGCTGCGCTTTACGTCCGGACAACCCCAACCCCGCAGACCCGTCCCCTCCCGTGGGTGGTCATGGAAACGGTGAGCGTGCGTGCGCGCCGGTGGTCCCCTGCGGGTTCGTTGTGGAGTGGTGGCGGTGAGTGGACCACCGGCGTCAGCTCCCACTCATCGTCTTTATGACCCTCAACGGGAGGGGGCGGGCCTGCGCAGCGGATCGGCCCCGCGCAGCGGAACCGCAAGACCCCGCCGTCAGGCGGGCCCGGCGCCGCAGGCGCAAAACGAGCAACCCCCACGGCGGGGCAGCCGACAACGTGGGAGGCCCACATCAAAGCGTTGGGAGGTTCACGACGATCGCCTCCTGCGTGCTGCGGGCGATCACCACCACGGCCTCCTCGTCGGGGTGGGGATTCTCCTCACGGTGGGGCACGTAGGGCGGGACGAAGATGTAGTCGCCGGGGGCGGTCCGGAGGCGGACTTCCTCTCGGGTGCTGCTGGTGTCGTCGGCGAAGACGAATTCCGGGTGTCCCTTGACGACGTAGATCGCGGTTTCCGAGGCGCCGTGGTGGTGGTTGGCGGACGCGGTCGCGGGGGCGACGTGGGTCTGGCCCATCCAGAGGCGTTCCGAGCCGACCCGGTGGCCGCTGATCGCGGCGAAGCGTCGCATTCCGCCGGTCTGTGCGGTGTCGCCGTCCAGCGCGTCGGCGCTGATGTGGTGCAGGCGGGCCCGCAGGGGCCGGCGGTCGTCCTCGGGGGTGGGGCCGGGGTCGGGAAAGTGGGGATGGAACGCGTCGCCGGGGGCGGCCCCGGCATCGTGTGAGGCGCGGGGCGGCGGGTCGTGCGGCGTCATGGCGGTCCTCTCCTCGGGGACGGTCGGCCGGGTGTCAGCCGATCGTCACATGCTCCCATCGGGGCATCGTGCGCCGGCCGGCCAGTGCCCCCGGTGGTCCTTCCGCCGTCACCGGCCATGGCATCAGCACCGGCGAGGGCCGGCCGGGTGCGACCGTGCGTCGGGCCGAGCCGCCGGGGCTCGGGCCGGCGTGGGGGGCGGAGGTGCAGCCGGCGGCGGCGAGGGAGGCGGCGGCCAGCGCGGTGGCGAGGAGGGGAGCGATGCGGCGCACGGTCTCACCGTGCGCGAGGGGCGCCGGGTGGCCAAGCGACGCGCCGGGGTGTCACGCGGACGAACGACAGGGGCGGACCCTCCTGTACGACCGCGCGGGCGGTCCGGGTGGGCTGCGGTTAGCGTCGGGTGGACGCCGGACGGCGAGGGGCGTCGGGTGGACGTCGGTCGAGGGAAAGGTGGGCGCGTGGCCATCTGGACGGCCGTCCTGTTCGCGGTGCTCGCGGCGGCGTGCAACGCGCTGTCCACGGTGTTGCAGCGCCGCGCGGCGCGCACCGTACCGGTCGCGGGGCGGCTGCGGCTGGGCCTGATCGCCGACCTGTTGCACCGCGCGGCGTGGCTCGCGGGGATGTTGATGGTGCTGCCGGCCGCCTGCTTCCAGGCGCTGGCGCTGCTGTTCGGGCCGTTGTCGGTGGTTCAGCCGATCTTCGTGTTGGAACTCCCGTTGGCGCTGCTCATCGGCCGGGTGCTGCTGGGCGGGCCGGTGCCGGTGCGGATCTCCCGGCGCGGCTGGGCCGGTGTGGGACTGCTGGTCGTCGGGCTGGGCACGGCGCTGGCCGCCGCCGCGCCCACGGCCGGGCGCGACCACGCCCCGCTGAGCCGCTGGGTGCCGGCCCTGATCGCCTGCGGCTCGGTGATCTTCGTGACGGTCGGCGCGGGACTGCGGCGCGGGGCCGGCAGCGTCCGGGCCGCCTGCTTCGGCGCGGCGACCGCGGTCGGCTACGCGCTGGCCGCCGCGCTGCTCAAGGACGCCACGCATGCCTGGGCGAGCGGCGGTCCGGCCCGGTTCTTCACGTCCTGGCAGAGCTACGGCTTCGCGCTGACCGGCGTCCTGGCGCTGTTCATGATGGAGAACGCCATGCAGTCCGGCCCGTTGACCGCCTCGCAGCCGGTGCTCACCGTCGGCGACGCGCTGGTCAGCCTGTCCCTGGGGGTCACGCTCTTCGACGAAGAGGTCCGCGCCGGGTGGTGGCTGCTTCCCGAAGCGCTGGGCGTGGGACTCGTCCTGTGGGGCGCGGTGCTGATGTCCCAGGTCTCGCTCGCCCGCGACCTGGCGACCGGTCAGACCGGCGAACCGCTGCCCCGGACCCCGCGCGGGCGGCCCGGGCGCGGCGGCTAGCCGGTCCTTCCGTCAGCCGGCGTACGCGGGCGCGACCGCCGAGGTCATCATCCGCCGGGCGGTGCCCGAGCCGTCGGCCGGGACCGTCCACAGGTCCGAGCCGTAGTCGCCGGGCAGCGCGTAGACCAGGGTGTCGTCGCCGGACCAGAGCGCCTGGTCGTCGATGTTGCGGTGCTCGGCGGTGGCGGTCTCCTTCATGGTGGCGAGGTTCAGGACGTAGAGCCGCCAGGGGGCGTCCCGGGAGGCGCCGGGGACCCGCTTCTTGTACGCGATGCGGGTGCCGTCGGGGGCGAGCGAGGGGCACTCGACGTTCTCGTGCAGGGTGGTCAGGGTGCGGGCGGTGCGGTCGCCGCGGACGAGGTAGGTCCGGCCGCCGGTGGCGAGGGTGGCGTAGAAGCGGGTGTCGTCGGCGAAGGTGACGCCCCAGATGTTGATGTCGGAGGCGTGGTACGGGCGGCCGTCCTTGGTGACCGCGTACTCCTCCAGGTTGTCGTCGAGCGCCCAGGTGCGGGTGTCGGCGATGGCCGTGCGGGTGGAGAAGGCGGTGCCGGCGTACGAGTCCCCGCTGACGAAGACCGTCCAGGCGACGAGGTGGCCGGAGGGGGAGACCCGGGACCGGGTGGGGATGCCGGGTGCCGGGAAGCGGTGCCGCACCCGCAGGTGGGCGTCGAGCACCACCGCCCGGTAGGTGTCCGCCAGTGCGCCGCGCTCGGCCTGGAGGCAGATGCCGGTGCCGGCGGCGGCGTGGAAGCGCAGGCACTTCACACCGGAGGCGGTGCGCGGCCCGTCGGGGTGCCCGGCCGGCACCGTGGCGATCTCGTCGCGGTGCGGGCCCCAGGCCAGGTTGCGCACCAGCAACTGCCGTGCGGTGGACGGGCGGAGTGTGACGTCGCCGGTGCGGACGGTCGGGCCGTCCGCCTGCTGTTGGTCGCGGACGGCGGACCGGTCGGCGGCCCGCAGTACCGCCGCGGTGCCGACCGTCCCCAGCAGCACCACCGCGAACAGCAGCACGGCCAGACGGGTCTTCCGGTTCATCGGGGCGCTCCCTCGGTGGTACGGCGGTCGTCGTGGTCGGCGCCGCCGGGGTCGCGGTCCGCGCCCGACGGATCGCCGGTCCGCAGCAGTCGCGCGGTGCACAGCGCGGCGGCGGCGAGCGCGACGGCCGCGACCGCCAGTGCGTCCCGCCCGTCCCACAGGCTCCAGGCCGCGCCGAACGCCAGCGAGCAGACGAAGCGGGCCAGTGCCTGGCCGGTGCCCACCAGGGCCTGTCCGGCGCCCAGGTGCTCCGTCGGGACCACGCCCGCGGTGGCGGCGGCCAGCACCCCGTCGGTGGCCGCGTAGAAGGCCCCGTGCAGGACGAGCACGGCGCCCACGGTGACCGGGCCGCGCAGCGGGGAGAGCACCAGTCCGTACGCGAGGAGCAGGACGGTGTGCCCGGCCAGGAAGAGCCGGCGGCGCCCGATCCGGTCGGCGAGCGCGCCCAGCGGCACGGCGAGCAGCAGGAAGACCGCGGCGGTGCCCAGCGGCAGCAGCGGGAACAGGTCGGCGGGCACGCCCAGTTCGCGCTGGAGGAGGAGGTAGAGGAAGGCGTCGCTGACGGTGGTGAGGCCGAGCAGCGTGGCGCACAGCGTCAGCCGGCGCAGTCCGGGGCGGCGCAGCAGGGCCAGCGAGTCGCGCAGTGCGGGCCGGGCGGGCGCGGGTCCGGACGCCGGCTGCCCGGTGTCGAGTCGGGCCGGGACGAAGAGCACCAGCACCAGCACGCCCAGCGCCGCCACGCACGCGCTCACCGTGAACACCGCGTCGTAGCCGTCGACCGCGACCCGCAGCACCGCGAACGCCGTCAGCGGTCCGAGGAGCGCGCCGGCGGTGTCCATGGCGCGGTGCACGCCGAACGCCCGGCCGCGGTGCTCGGGCCGGGTGGCCAGCGAGATCATCGCGTCCCGGGGCGCGGTGCGCAGTCCCTTGCCGGCGCGGTCCGCGGCCAGCACGGAGCTGATCGCCGGCAGTCCGTGGGCGAGCAGCAGCAGCGGCTTGCACACCGCCGACAGGCCGTAGCCGATCCCGGCCACCACCTTGTGCCGGCGCCCGCCGCCGTCCGCCAGATGGCCGCCGGCGAGCCGGACCAGGGCGCCCACGCCGTTGTTGATGCCGTCCAACAGGCCGAAGCCGAGCGGTGACAGCCCGAGCGCGGTGACCACGTACAGCGGCAGCACCGCGGTGATCATCTCCGCGGAGACATCGGTGATCAGGCTGACCGCGCCGAGTGCGAGCACCGTGCCGGGCACCGCGGGCCGCCGCCCCGGGCGGGTGCTGCCCGGGGCGGCGGTGGTGCGCGTGGTGCTGTTGCGGGAGTCCGCGAGGTACACGGGCCGTTAGTTCCAGATGCCGGTGACGTCGGACGCCGATGCGGCGTTGCCGGCGTGGGTGCTCAGGCCGGCCAGGTCCTCCAGCGTGCGCAGGACGTTGTAGTGGTTGTACGTGGTGCTGCTGGAGCTGCCGGGTGCCACGTGCGCGCCGTAGAACAGCGTCGGTATGCGGTTGCCGGACAGCCGGTTGTCCTCGTCGAAGGTGACGACCAGCATGCTGTTGTGGGTCTTGGCCCACTCCGCGTAGCCGCTCAGGTTGTCCTTGATCCAGGTGTCACCGGTGCCCACCGAGCAGTCGTGCATGTCGTTGCAGAGGTCGGGGATGACGAAGGAGACCTTCGGCAGGGTGCTGTAGTCGGACGGGAACTGGTCCATCGTCTTGGCGGTGTCGGTCGGCACGTTGGAGAAGCCGAACCAGGGGTTGTGCTTCTGTGCGTAGTCCCCGCTGCCGCAGGTGGTCGAACCCTGGCTCGGCAGCCCCTCGTTGTAGCTCGCCCAGGTCTGGCCGGCAGCGAGCAGCTCGGAGGCGAGGTTGGGTGCGGACATCGAACCCACCGGCACGCAACTGTCGTCCGTGCGGCCCTGGTTGGAGCCCGAGAGGAGCATGTAGTAGTTCGGCTCGCTGGGGTGGGTGAGGGCGAACGACTGGGTGAGGTCGGCGCCGCCGGCCTTGAGGGAGTTCAGGTAGGGCGCGCTGGAGCTGCCGACCACCTGCCCGTAGGCGTGGTTCTCCAGCATCACCACGACCACGTGGTCGGGCGAGGGGAGCCCGGTGGTCTGCGCGGTCGCGGTGGCGCCGGTGGCGGCCCACAGGCCGACCGAGGCGGCGGCGAGGGCCGCCGCGCCGGCCAGCGCGGTGAGGGAACGCCGGGTGCGCTTGCGCGCCTTGACTGCGGTCATGACTGTCCTCCGGACAGAAGTGACGAGCGTATGGGGGGAAGGAGCGCGGTAACCCTAGAAGCCACCGGATGGACTCGGCCGCGTCCACCGGATGAAGAACAGACGAACGAATGACCTCTGTGGTCGAACGATGATGACCGTGAACCGGCCATCGGCACAGGGGAATTCAGGCCACCCGGCGGTCCCGCATACGCTCGGACGCGTCAGGTCGCGGTGCGCGGCGCCGCCGGCGTGTCGCCCCGCACGGCGTGCAGGTACAGCATCGCCGTGTCGAGGGTGAAGTACGAGCTGTAGGAGATGTCCGGGGTGTCCCCGCCGGTGTGGTAGCCGCCGATCACCCCGATCACGGCGTAGCCGCGGAAGTCCCGTACCAGGAACGGCCCTCCGGAGGTGCCGCCGATGTAGCCGGCGCAGGGGATCTCCAGGAAGTCCCCCGGCGCGGCCGGGTCGGTGCTGGTGTAGCGGTGCGTGGACGAGGAGCAGTCCAGCGGTTCGGGGTAGTGGGCGTCGCTGCTGCCGGGGTAGCCGATGAGCCGGACGTCGGAGTGGTCGTACCCGGGGTAGGGGAGGAGGTCGAAGCCGCCGGTCACCTGCTGGACCCGGGAGCCGTCCTCGCGAGGGCCGACCCGCACGAGCGCGTAGTCCCAGCGGGCGCCGGCGTCCGTCCCGAGGTCGTAGTAGTGCTGGTCGAGGTAGATCCGCTCGACGGGGTAGATGCCGTGCGGCTTGAGCCCGTCGTGGTACTGCGGCACGAAGGACAGGTACTTCTTCGGGTCGGGGGAGCGCAGGCAGTGTCCCGCGGTGATGACCAGGTCGCGGTGCGGGCTGCGGATCACCGTCCCGCCGCAGAACCGGCCGGTGTTGCTGCCGTCCGTCCAGAAGAACGTGCCCACCTGGGGCAGCCCCGCGAAGGGGTGGCTGGGCGGGATCGGCGTGGTGGCGGCACGGGGCCGGGGAGCCTCGGGCCCCTTGTCCACCACGGGTTCGGCGGCCTCCATGCGCCGCGCGCTCCAGTACGCGTCGACGGTGGAGGCCGGGTCTCCGGGCGCGCCGGCGGCGTGCGCGGGCGGTGCGGGTGCCGCGAGGAGTGCCAGGACGAGCACCAGCAGGGCGGCCAGCGGCGCGGGGACGGGACGGCCGCGGGCGGCGAGGGGTCTGCCCATGGACGGGTTCCTTTCGGAGGGAGGGTAGGCCCGGCCGTCGACTCCCGGACGACGGGAACCTGGCGACGGGACCGGGGACATGGTCGTACGACGGGCGGCGGCTGGCCAGAGGGCCGTCACCGCTCGCCTTCCGTTTCCCGTTCCGTGGCGTCGAGTTCCGCCAGAATGCGCGCCCGGTCCTCGTCCAGAGCCGGGATCCGGTCCATCCGGGGTTCCCGGCCGGCGACGGTGACCGGCGGCAGCAGCGCGTCCAGCGGGCCGACGGGGGAGTCCACGGTCCGCCAGCGGTCCCGGGCGGCGAGCTGCGGGTGCGCGGTGAACTCCGCGACGTCCCGCAGCCGTCCGTGGGCGATCCGGGCGCCGGCCAGCCGCCGTTCGATCTCCTCGGCCGCCAGTTGGGCGAAGCACGCCTCGATCCGCTCCCGCAGCGCCTCCCGGTGGGCGACCCGGGCGGAGTTCCGGTCGAACCGGGGATCGGTCGCCAGCTCGGGGAGCTCCAGCACCTCGGTGCAGAACGCCGCCCACTCCCGCTCGTTCTGGACGCCGAGGAAGACGCGGGTACCGTCCGCCGCGGGGTAGGGCCCGTAGGGGGCGATGGCGGCGTGCTCGGCGCCGGAGCGGGGCGGGGTGGTGCCGCCGTAGCGGGTGAAGTAGGCCGGGTAGCCCATCCATTCGCCCAGCGCCTCCAGCATCGAGACCTCGAAGGACCCGCCCCGGCCGGTGCGTTCGCGCTCGTAGAGGGCGGTCAGGATGCCGCTGTAGGCGTACATCCCGGCGGCGATGTCGGCCACCGGGATCCCGATCTTGGCCGGTTCTCGCTCCGTGCCGGTCAGCGACATCGCTCCGGCCTCGCACTGCACCAACAGGTCGTACGCCTTGGCGTGGGCATACGGGCCGCCGGTGCCGTAGCCGGAGATGCCGCACACCACGAGCCGCGGGTGGGCCGCGAGCAGCGCCGCGGCGTCCAGGCCCAGCCGTTCGGCGGCCCCCGGCGCGAGGTTCTGCACGAAGACGTCGGCCCGGGCGAGCAGCCGGTGCAGCACCGCGGCGTCCGGGGGGCTCTTCACGTCGAGCGCGAGGGACTCCTTGTTGCGGTTGAGCCAGACGAAGTGGCTGGACATCCCGCGCACCGTCTCGTCGTAGCCGCGGGCGAAGTCGCCCGTGCCGGGGCGCTCCACCTTGATGACCCGGGCGCCCAGGTCGGCGAGTTGGCGGGTGGCGAAGGGTGCCGCGACCGCCTGTTCGAGCGCGACCACGGTGATGCCGTTCAGAGGGAGCATAAGCGGACCTTTCCTGAAGAGACGGGGCGGAGCAGGGCGAGGGGGGGTACCTATGTGCCCGTGGATCCGGACGGACGGACCCATGGATCCGGCAGGATCCGACGGCACCCACGCACCCGCAGGAGTCACCATGACAGCCGACCGGCACGGGCACGCGATGACCGAGACCGACACCGAGGCCCTCGGCCACTACGAACGGGCCCTGGACGACCTGCTGTTCTTCCGCCCCGGCATCGAGGAGCCCGCACGGGCGGTGCTGACCGCCGCGCCCCGCTCCCCGATGGGCCACGCCCTCGCCGCCTATCTGGGCGTGCTGGGCACGGAGGAACAGCAGGCGGCGGCCGCCCGCGACACCTTCACCGCCTTCCGCACCGGTCTCGACCCCGCGCGCCTCACCCCGCGCGAGCGGATGCACCTGGCCGCCGCGGAGGCGTGGCTGGACGGCGACCTCGGCACCGCCGGACGGATCCTCGGCGAGATCACCGTCGCCCACCCCCGCGACGTGCTGGCCCTCTTCGCCGGCCACCAGCACGACTTCCTCACCGGCGACGCGCCGCGGCTGCGCGACCGGGTCGGTGGCGCCCTGGACGCCTGGGACGGCGACGATCCGCACTACGGCCCGCTGCTGGGCATGTACACCTTCGGCCTGGAGGAGAACGGCCACTACGCACACGCCGAGCAGACCGGCCTGGCCGCGCTGGAGCGGCACCCGCAGGACGTCTGGGCCATCCACGGCGTGGCGCACACCTACGAGATGCGCGGCCGCTTCAGCGACGGCACCCGCTTCCTGGACGCCCGCACCGACGCCTGGTCCAAGGGCACCCTGCTCACCGTCCACAACTGGTGGCACTACGCCCTGTACGCCCTGGAGTCCGGCGACACCGCCCGGGTCCTGGAGATCTACGACGCCGCGCTGCGCCACGACGAGACCCGGGACGTGGCCATGGAACTCATCGACGCCGCCGCCCTGTTGTGGCGCCTGCACCTCGCCGGGCACGAGCTGAGCGCCCGCTGGGCCGCCGTCGCCGACGCCTGGGAGCGCCGGGACGACGGCCCGTACTACGCCTTCAACGACGCCCATGCGGTGATGGCGTACGTCGGTGCCGGCCGCCCGGACCGGGCCGAGCGGCTCGTCCGGGACCGCGAGCAGTGGCTGGCGCGGACCCCGGCCGGCCCGGCGCCCGCCAACCGCACGATGACCGCCGACATCGGCCTGCCCGTCTGCCGGGCCCTGCTCGCCTACGGCCGGGGGGACTTCGCCGGCGCCACCGATCTGCTGCTGCCGGTCCGCCACCGGCTGAACGACTTCGGCGGCAGCCACGCCCAGCGCGACGCCGTCCAGCGCACCCTGGTCGAGGCCGCGCTCCGGGCCGGCCGCCACGACCTGGCCCGCACCCTGCTCAGCGAGCGCAGCCGGCTCCGCCCGATCTGCCCCTACAACTGGTCGGCCAAGGCCCGGCTGGCGGAGCAGATGGGCGCACCGGAGGCCGCGGCGGCGGCCCGGGCGCGGGCGACGGCGCAGGCGGCCGGCGCCGCGCAGGCCGGGTGAGCCGGGCCGGGCGGGGTCAGGTGGTCAGCACCTGCTCCGCCCAGATCACCTTGCCGTCGGTGGTGTAGCGGGTGCCCCAGCGGTGGGTGAACTGGGAGATCAGGAACAGCCCGCGGCCGCCCTCGTCGGTCGTCCGCGGATGCCGCAGGTAGGGCGAGGTGCTGGAGCCGTCGCACACCTCGCAGATCAGGGTGTGCTCCAGGATCAGCCGCAGCCGGATCGGCCCCGACCCGTACCGGATCGCGTTGGTGACCAGCTCGCTGACCACCAGCTCGGTGGTGAACGTCAGCGCCGGCAGGCCCCATTCGGCCAGCTGCCGGGAGGCCATCTCCCGGGACCGGCCCACCACGGCGGGGTCGGCGGCCAGTTCCCACGAGGCGAACCGGTCCGTGGCCAGCCCGCGGGTCCGGGCCAGCAGCAGCGTGACATCGTCGTGCTGCCGGCGCGGCACCAGCGCGCCGATGACCGACTCGCACAGCGCGTCGAGGGAGTCGCCGGGCGCGGCGAGGGAGTGCAGCAGCCGCTCCTTTGCCGGTTGGCCGGCCTCGCGGTCCGCGCCGGCCAGCAGCCCGTCGGTGTAGAGCGCGAGCACGCTGTCCTCTTTGACGGCCACCTCGACGGCCTCGAACGGGAGCCCGCTGACGCCGAGTTGGGGGCCGACCGGGAGCTCCGCGTAGGCGGCGGTGCCGTCGGGGGCGACGATGACCGGTGGCGGGTGGCCGGCGCTGGCCATGGTGAAGCAGCGGCCGACCGGGTCGTAGACCGCGTAGAGGCAGCTGGTGCCCGTCGCGCCGGTCTCCGTGCCCTGGCCGCCCTCCTCCGACACCCGGCTGACCAGGTCGTCGAGGCGCGCGAGGAGTTCCTCGGGGCGCAGGTCCAGGGCGGCGAGGGTCTGCACCGCGGTGCGCAGCCGGCCCATCGTGGCGATCGCGCTGATGCCGTGCCCGCGCACCTCGCCCACCACCAGCGCCAGCCGTGCCCCGGACAGCGGGATCACGTCGAACCAGTCGCCGCCCACCCCGGCCAGTTCGTCGGCCGGCCGGTAGCAGGTCGCCAGGGACAGTGCGCTGTGGTCGGCGACGCCCTGCGGCAGCAGGCTGCGCTGGAGGGTGAGCGCCGCCGCGCGCTCCCGGGTGTAGCGGCGGGCGTTGTCCAGGCAGACCGCGGCCCGGGCCACGAACTCCTCGGCCAGCCGCTGGTCGTCCGGGCCGAACGGCTCGCCGGGCGCGCAGCGGAAGAAGCTGGTGACGCCCATGGTCGTGCCGCGCGCCCGGATCGGCACCACCATCGCGGTGTGCAGGCCCTGCTCCCGCAGTTGCCGCCGCCGGCCGCCGGGGACGTCGGCGGCCCACTCCGGGCCGTGCGGGTCCAGCCACTCCACCCGCCACGACTTGCCGTCGGCCATCGCCCGGATGGGCGGGGACCAGGAGTGGTAGGACGCCAGGTCCCCGACGGCGACGACCGCTTCGGGGATGCCCGCCCGGGAGGACTGCTGGCCGCCGCGGCGCAGCGCGACCCGGTCCGCGTCGCCGGGCGGCCCGGTGAGCGGCTCCCCGCCGCGGATCACCGAGTCCAGCAGGTCCACGGTGACGAAGTCGGCGAGGTCGGGCACCGCGACGTCGGCCAGTTCCTGCGCGGTGCGCAGCACGTCCAGGGTCTGGCCGATGGCGGTGCCGGCCCGGTCCAGCAGGACCAGCCGCTGGCGGTTGCGGTACCGCTCGGTGATGTCGATGACGGTGTAACACACGCCGAGCGGGCGGCCGTTGAAGCCGTCGAGCCGGACGAAGGACATCGCGTGGGCCCGTTCGTGGCGCGGTTCGGACTGCGGGCGGCCGATGTGCTCGTAGCCCAGGACCGGTTCGCCGCTCTCCAGGACGCGGCGCATCTGCTCCTCCAACGCCTCCGCGTCGAGGCCCGGCTGGACCTCGGCCAGCCGCCGGCCGATCCGGTCCCGCGCCCGGCCGCCGCCGAACCGCTCCAGGGCGAGGTTGGACCAGACGAACCGCAGGTCGGTGTCGACCACGGCCATGCCGACCGGCGTCTGCATCAGGAGCTTCTCCAGCACCGCCCGGCTCATCTCCCAGCCCGGCAACGACGACGCCTCGGCCGCCACCGCCAGCCAGTGCGTGGCGCCCTCGCCGTCGGTCACCCGGGCCAGCTGCACCATGACGTCGACCGGGGCGCCGTTCTTGCGCCGGGCGGTGAGCGTCCCGCTCCAGCCGCCGTGCGCCCGGCACTCCGCGGCCAGCTCGGGCAGCCGGTCCGCGTCGTCCGGAGCCAACAGCGCCGCGGCGGCCCGGCCCACCACGTCCGAGGCCGGGTGGCCGAACAGCCGCTCGGCACCCTCCGGCCAGCTCTCCACGCGCCCTCGGGCGTCGCACAGCACCAGGGCGGCGTCGGCGATGTCGAGCGGTGCTCGCCGCCCACTGTGGCCGTGCTCCTCGAAGTCCACCATCTGAGCCGTTCCGTCTCTGCCGGACGAGCAGGATGCATGCGTTATGTGTGGTATTTACCCCATCTGAGGGTACTGGCCTCGGGACTTTCGGTCCCCCTCACAACCCGGCGCGTGCCCGGGCCCGGGCGAGCAGCTCCACCAGCATCTCCGGGGTGAGCGTGCGGGTGAAGGTGTTGCGCTGGCTCGGGTGGTAGCACCCGAGCACCCGCAGCTCCCCGCGCCCCGCGGCGGCCGGCAGGGCCACCTCGGCACCGTGGCCGAACGCCGGCCGCGGACGGGGCACCGGCCAGCCCGCCGCACCGAGCGCCGGCCACAGCGCCTGCCAGCCGAACCCGCCCAGCGCCACCACCACCCGCAACCCCGGCGCCAGCAGGTCCAGCTCCCGCACCAGCCAGGGGCGGCAGGCGTCCCGCTCGGCCGGCGTCGGCCGGTTCTGCGGCGGAGCGCAGTGCACCGGCGCGGTGACCCGCACCCCGTACAGCTCCAGCCCGTCGCCCCGGTGCGTGGCGGTCGGCTGCGAGGCCAGCCCCACCGCGTGCAGCGCCGCGAACAGGAAGTCCCCGGAGGCGTCGCCGGTGAACATCCGGCCGGTGCGGTTGCCGCCGTGCGCGGCCGGTGCCAGGCCCACCACCGCCAACGCCGCGTCCGCGGGGCCGAAGCCCGGCACCGGCCGCGCCCAGTACTCCCAGTCCCGGAACGCCGCCCGGCGCTCCCGCCCCACCTGCTCCCGCCAGGCCACCAACCGGGGGCAGGCCCGGCACTCCGCCACCGCGGCGTCCAGCGCCGGCAGCCCCGCGCACCCCGGCGCCCGGTGCGCCGGATACCCGCGGTCCTCCGTGTCCGGTGGGGTACCGCCCGGCTCCGGATCCATCCGTGCCCCTCCGCTCCGTACGCCGCCCGCGGACGCACCGCCTCCCGGTATACCGGGTCATGCTCCGCCGCCCGGTACGTCGGCCGTCGGGGCGAGCAGCAGCAGCGCCACGTCGTCCAGCCGTTCCGTATGGGCCCCGCGCCGGGCGAGGACGGTGTCGGCGAGGCCGCTCAGGTCCGGGTACCGCGCCGCGGCCAGATCGGCGGCCAGGGCCGCCACCCCGTCGTCCAGGTCCGTGCCGGGCCGTTCGACCAGCCCGTCGGTGTAGAGCGCGAGCACCGCCCCGGGCGGCAGGGCGACCGTGGTGGCCGCGAAGCGGGTGCCCGGCGCGACGCCCAGCAGCATCCCGGGCGGCACCCGCAGCACGTCGGTACGCCCATCGGGGTGGCGCAGCACCGGCGGCGGATGGCCGGCGCTGGCCAGGCAGGCCAGGTGTGTGCGCAGGTCGAGGTGGACGTAGAGGCAGCTGGTGAACAGGTCCGGGTCCAGGTCGGCGAGCAGCCGGTTGGTGCGGGCCAGCACCTCGTCCGGCGCTGCGCCGGCGGTCGCGTAGGCGTGCACGGCGGTGCGGGCCTGGCCCATCAGTGCGGCGGCCGCCGCGTTGTGCCCCTGGACATCGCCGATCACCGCGGCCACCTGGTGCTCGCCGAGCCGGATCAGGTCGTAGAAGTCGCCGCCGATGTCCATCCCGCGGGTCGCGGGCAGGTAGCGCGCGGCGACCTGGAGTCCGTGGACCGGCGGCAGCCGGTGCGGCAGCAGACCCGCCTGGAGGTCGTGTGCCAGCTGCTGCGCGGTGTCGTAGAGGCTGGCCCGGTCCAGGGCCTGGGCCATCAGCCCGGCCAGCGACGTCAGGACCTGTCGCTCCTCTGGGCTGAAGGTCCGCGGACGCCGGTACGCCAGGACGCAGCAGCCCACCGGGCGGCCGGAGACGATCAGCGGCAGCACCGCGCGGGCCGCCATCCCGGTCTGCCGGGCCAGCCCCGGGAAGCGGGCCTCGGTCTCCTCGGCGGAGCTGAAGAAGCTCGGCTCGCCGGTGGCCAGGGCGCGCACGGTGGGGCTCTGCGCGGTGCTCAGCGGCAGGCCCTCGAACGCCTCCACGACCTCCGGCGGATAGCCGCGCTCGGCGACGGTCCGCAGTCGGCCGGCCTCCATGGCGTACATCAGCATGCCCTGGGCGCCGAACGCCGGCACGATCTGGTCGGCGAACAGCTCGGTGACGTCCTTGACGCCCACCGCCTCGGTGAGCGCGGCCGCCAGGTGCAGCACGTGGTACATCTGCCCGGCCCGCAGCGGGATGGCCTCCGTGGGCCAGCGGGTCTCCGGGCGCGGCTCCTCGTCCGAGGTGCTGATCCACACGCTCACCCCGCGGCCGTCCGGGAACAGCCGGAACGCCAGCCACTGCGCCGGCGGGCGGCAGGCGGTGAACGAGACCGGGCGGCGGCTCAACACCGCCGCGCGGCAGCGGTCCTCGAAGGCCGGGCTGGCCAACCAGGGCAGCACCTCCCACGGCCGGGCACCGCGCAGCGCGTCCGCGTCCACGCCCAGCAGCACCGCCGCGCCGGCACTGAGCATGGTGACCCGGCCCTCCAGGTCGAGCGCGCAGCCGCCGCCGGGCAGCCGCTCGACGTAGTCGACCGCGGCCAGCGCCTCGTCGGGGCCGACGACGCGGGCCGGGGGCTCCGGGACCACCAGCGGCCCGTCGGGGGTGCCGCCACCGGGCAGCAGCGCGGCCAGTCGCCGGCAGGCGGCCTCGAACGCGGTGCGCTCGGCCGCCGACAGCTCGGATCCGTGGCCGGCCGGCCACAGCAGCACCACCGCGCCCCGGCAGCCGGTCCCGTCGTCCAGCGGTGCCGCGCCCAGCGCGAAGTCGTACGGCAGTGCCACTGCCGTACGGGGGAAGTCCCGGGCCAGTTGCTGGTGGTCGGCCGCCCACACCAGCCGCTGCCGGCGCGCCGCGATCGCCACCGGGATGGGGGCCGCCAGCGCGATCCGCCGCCAGGGCTCCAGCACCGGCGGCGGGATCCCGCTCAGCGCGGTCAGCCGCAGCACCGGCGCGTCCGGCGCCAGCGCGTAGACCATGGCCGACGAGGCCCCGGTCTCCGCCCTCGTCCGCAGCAGTTCCTGGCCCAGCGGAGCCTTCTCGGCCCCGCCGGTCGTCATGGCGCACCTACCCACAGCCGCGGCACAGTGCTGACGTTACGCCGCCGGGCGGGGTGCGGCCTCGCCGGAGCGAGTGCGGGGATCACCGCTCCGGTGCGGCAGCTCCTCGCCCGGTTCGACGGCCGGCGGCAGCGTCGATGAAGTGGTGGAATTCTCGTTCCGGACTGCGAAAGTTCGATATTTCGCTATGGGGTCGGGGGCAGCGGTGCACCGACCCGTCACTCGGCCTGCTGCGGCCGCCAGGTGGCGGTGATCGTCAACGAGGCCCGCCCGTTGGCCCCGACGATGCCGAGCTTGAGGTCCTGGCCGATCTGCACCCCGAACTGCACCGACATCTGGTCCGGGGGCTGTTCGGCGGAGGCGACCGCGTCATGGATCTCCTGGAGCAGCGGGCCCAGCGGCCGGAGCGTGGTGCGCAGCGCCGCCACCGCGGTCGCCGCGGCCCGCTCGCCGCCGCGCGCCATCGGCACCAACGCCTCGATCCCGTGCGGCAGATCGGCCGTGGGGTCCCCGTCGGGGGAGTCCGCCGGCCGGGGCGCGCCGTGCGCCGGAGCGAGCTCCAAGCGGATGGATGTTCCATCGGCGAGGGTGAGTTCAGCGTGATTCGGCACGCCCCCATTGTGTCGATCGCCGGTGATCATGGCAGCGGAACGACGCGTTCGCCGCAGCCGGTGGGCGCGGCGGCGGGCCGGGGGCCAGCGGACGGCGGGGCGATCGTCAACTCCCCGTGGCGTCCGGCCCTTGGGCGGCGCGGCGCGCCGCGTTCGCCTCGCGGAGGGCCGCCCAGGCGTCCGCCACCGGGCCCACGTGGCCGAGCTTGTCGGGGTTGAGGACCGCCCGGATCGCCTGGATCTGCCCGTCCAGGATGTCGAGCGCCCAGGCGCCGAGGACCTTTCCGTCGCGGTCGCGGAAGATCGCGCCCGGATGCCGGTTCACCTCGCACGGCTCCACGACGCCGTCGATCCCGGTGAACCACGGGGCGAATGCGGCGAGCAGCCGGGCCACGTTCTCGACGCCGAAGGCGCCCCGCCCCCACAGCGGGGCCTTGCCGCCGGCGTCGCCGACCGCCTGCACATCGGCGGCCAGCAGCTCCCGCAACCCGTCGACGTCGCCCTCCTTGAAGGCGTCGAAGAACCGCCCGGCGAGTTCCTCGTGCTCGGTGCGGTCGGCCTCGAACCGGGGCCGGCCGGCCGCCACGTGGCGCCGTGCGCGCACGGCGAGTTGACGGCACGCGGCCTCCGAACGCCCCACCGCCGAGGCGATCTCCGGGAAGCCGAAGGCGAAGACGTCCCGCAGCACGAAGACCGCGCGCTCCAGCGGACTGAGCCGCTCCAGCAGCACCAGGGCCGCCATCGACAGCGAGTCGGCCAGCTCCGCCGAGCGCTCCGGGTCCTGGTAGGGGTCGGACAGCAGCGGCTCGGGGAACCACGGCCCGACGTACTCCTCGCGCCGGACCCGCGCCGAGCGCAGCACGTCGATCGCGATCCGGGTGACCACGGCCGACAGGAACGACTTGGTCGACGTGGGCCGGGTCGGGGTCGCCTCGTAGCGCAGCCAGGTGTCCTGGACGGCGTCCTCCGCCTCGCTCACGCTGCCGAGGATGCGGTACGCGATCGAGAACAGCAGCGGTCGCAGCCGCTCGAACTCCTCGGCCCGGGGCATGCCGGTTCCGCCTGCTCGCCGCCGGGCCGTCCGGCGTGCGTCACAACCGTCGCGGTCGTCCGGTGCGCCCTCCCGTCCGGCCGGGGCGCGGCCGTCGTCGCACCGACCCGACGCCGCCGGATCCGTCCCGTCCGTCCCGTCCGTCCCGTCCGTCCCGTCCGTGTGATCCGTGCGGCCCGTCGTGGCCGTCTCCGCCGCCTCCACCGTCTCGGCCGCACGCGTCGTGGTGGCCGTCGCCGGCCCACCGCATGTCACCGGTCGCCGTCCCACGACCCCGCCCCCATCTGCCGCGCACACTCGCATGACCAGCGCCTTCCGGATTCCCGAAGCTGTCTTCGTCACCTGGGACGAGACAGCCCGGCCGGCCGTGACATGGCTCGGCCCGCAGCGGGCGGGGAGGTCGGGTGCACCTGCCCGTGCGGTGCCGCGGGACGGGAACCCGCGGGACGGTCCGCCGACCGGGGGTGCGATCCCCGTCTTTGGGTGGGGGCGCGGAAGTCAAGTAAAGTTCCGCCGAAGCTCGAACATGCGGTCCCGAGGGCCCAAGGCCCCGAGAGACCGAACGATCCAGGAAAGCGGCAGCGGCGATGACGGTGATCGAAGAAGACCGGGCCGAGGGCGCCGGAATCGACGCGGAGCGGATGGCGATCTGCCTGAGCGTCCTGGAGGAGCTGGACGAGCTGCCGGTGGACCACCCCGACGCGATCACCATACGGCGGGCCACCGCCGGCATCTTCCGCGAGGTCAAGCGCCGCCGCCGGCAGGAGCGCCGGTCCGCCAAGACCGCCCACGACAAGGCGGTCACCGAGGCCACCGCCACCGGCGCCGCCGACCGCATCGACGACGAGACCATGGGCCGCGCCCTGGCCAGCTCGGTGAGCTCGGAGCTCGCCGGCATCCTGGAGCGCCCCCGCAGCTGCTACGTCTGCAAGACCCGCTACGTCGAGGTCGACGCCTTCTACCATCAGCTGTGCCCGTCCTGCGCCCACGAGAACCGGGCCCGTCGGGAGGCCCGTACGGACCTCACGGGGCGGCGGGCGCTGCTCACCGGCGGCCGGGCCAAGATCGGCATGTACATCGCGCTCCGGCTGCTGCGGGACGGCGCCCACACCACGATCACCACCCGTTTCCCCAACGACGCGATCCGGCGCTTCACGGCGATGCCGGACAGCGCGGAGTGGCTGCACCGGCTGAAGATCGTCGGCATCGACCTCCGCGACCCGTCGCAGGTCCTCTCGCTCGCCGAGACGGTCGGCGCCGAGGGCCCGTTGGACATCCTGATCAACAACGCCGCGCAGACCGTGCGCCGCTCGCCCGAGGCGTACGGCAGGCTGATCGAGGCCGAGTCGGCGCCGCTGCCCGCCGGGGAGCTGCCGACCTCCGTCGTCCTCGGCCGCTTCGGCAGCGGCGCCCCCGCGCTGCCCGCCGTGGCGCCCGGCGGGGCGACCGAGCTGACCGCGGAGAACCTCACCGCCCTCGCGCTGACCAGCGGCTCCGCCTCGCCCGCCCGGATCGAGGCGGGCACCGCGATCGACGCCGGCGGCCTGGTGCCGGACCTGCACGCGACCAACAGCTGGATCCACACGGTGGACGAGGTCGACCCGGTCGAGCTGCTGGAGGTCCAGCTCTGCAACATGACCGCGCCGTTCCTGCTGGTCAGCAAGTTGCGCCCGGCGATGGCCGCTTCCAAGGCGCGCCGTAAGTACGTGGTGAACGTCTCCGCGATGGAAGGCCAGTTCAGCCGCGGCTACAAGGGGCCGGGCCACCCGCACACCAACATGGCCAAGGCCGCGCTCAACATGCTCACCCGCACCAGCGCCCGCGAGATGCTGGAGACCGACGGCATCCTGATGACCGCGGTCGACACGGGCTGGATCACCGACGAGCGCCCGCACCCGGACAAGATGCGCCTGGCCGACGAGGGCTTCCACGCCCCGCTCGACCTGGTGGACGGCGCGGCCCGGGTCTACGACCCGATCGTCCGCGGCGAGCAGGGCGAGGACGTCCACGGCTGCTTCCTCAAGGACTACGCCCCGTCCCCCTGGTGAGCCCCCGACGGGCCCGGTGGAGCGGGGAGCGCGGGGCGCCGGCGCGGTGCCCCGCTCCGGCGGTCCGGGGGCGTCCCGCGTGGAGATCATCGCACCGTACGCTGGTGACGTGACCCCCGTATCCGGCTCCGTGCCCGACTCCGACGACGTCCGCCGCATCGCGCTCGCCCTCCCGCAGACCGCGGAGAAGCAGGCATGGGGGATGCCCACCTTCCGGGTCGCCGGGAAGATGTTCATCACCGTGCCGGACGACGAGACCTCGTTCGCCGTGCGGTGCCCGATGCACGAGCGGGGCGAACTGATCGCGGCGGAGCCGGAGAAGTTCTGGGTACCGCCCCACGAGGCGGGGTCGAACTGGGTCCGGGTGCGCCTGGCCGCCCTCGACGACCTCGACGAACTCCGCGACATCCTCGTCGACTCCTGGAAGCAGGCGGCCCCCGCCGACCTCGTCGCGGCCTACCTCACGACGGACTGAAATCCGGGTCGGGCAGCAGCACCGCCGCCCCCTGGACCCGGTCGCCCGCCAGGTCGCCGAGCGCCTCGGGGGCCCGGCCCAGGGGATACGGCGTGGTCGTCACGCGGATCCCGATCCGTGCCGCGGTCTCCAGGAACTCCCGCCCGTCGCGCCGGGTGTTCGCCGTCACGCTGCACAGGTTCCGTTCGTAGAAGAGGTGTTCCTGGTAGGTGAGCGGGGGGATGTCGGTGAGGTGGATGCCGGCGACGGCGAGCGTCCCGGAGCGGTCCAGCGCCGCCAGCGCCACCGGCACCAGGTCGCCCACCGGTGCGAAGAGGATGGCGGAGTCCAGTGGCTCGGGCGGGCGGTCGTAGGCGTCGCCGGTGGACACCGCGCCCAGTTCGCGCGCCAGTTGGCGGGCCCGCGCGGATCGGGTGAGCACATGCAGCCGGGCCCCTTCGGCCAGCGCGACCTGCGCGGCCAGGTGTGCCGAGCCGCCGAAGCCGTAGATGCCCAGCCGCCCGCCCGGTGGCAGCGCGCACCGCCGCAGCGCCCGGTAGCCGATGATCCCCGCGCAGAGCAGCGGTGCCAGCGTCGCCGCGTCCTGCGACTCCGGCAGCGGGTAGGCGTAGTCCGCCGCGAGCAGCGTCAGGTCCGCGAATCCGCCGTCCGCGTCCCACCCGGTGTACCGCGAGGCGGGGCAGAGGTTCTCGGCGCCGGACCGGCAGTACCGGCACTCCCCGCAGGTGGCGCGCAGCCAGGCCCCGCCCACCCGGTCGCCGGTCCGGAACCGCGTCACCGCCGCACCCGCGGCAGCCACCCGGCCCACGATCTCGTGTCCCGGTATGGTCGCCGGCCGGTGCGGTGGAAGATCACCCTCAGCGAGATGCAGATCCGTACGACAGACACCGCAAGCCTCCACCTTCACCAGCAGGTCCCCGGGCCCCGGCTCCGGAACGGGCCGGCGCACCGCCGTCAGCGGCCCGGAGGCAACCGGCCCCGGCCGCTCGACGGCCCACCCGGACAGCGTCTCCGGGAGCGCGGCGCACGCCATGCCTCCAGCGTCCCGCCCGCCCGCCACCCGGGCAAACGCTGCACGGACCGCCCTGGCTCGTTCGCGCCCAACCAACTTCTACAGTGATGTAGATTTTCGGTCCGTACGCAACGGCGGTCGTCATCAGGGCGTCCTTGGAGAGCGACGTCCGTTACGCGGCGAGGGCCGTGGACGGCGACCGCCGTGGACAACGACCGAGGAGAGGATGTCCCGTGGGCATCATCAGCTGGATCGTGCTCGGGCTCCTGGCCGGGGCGATAGCCAAGTTCCTGCTTCCCGGACGCGATCCGGGCGGCCTGGTGGGCACCACGCTCATCGGCATCGCCGGTTCGTTCATCGGCGGCTGGCTGTCGGCGAAGTTCCTGCACCGACCGATCGCGCACAACTTCTTCGACCTCGCCACCTGGGTCGCGGCCGTCGCCGGCGCCCTGGTCCTGCTCATCGTCTACCGGTTGCTGTTCGGCAACTCCCGGAACTGAACGGGTGCCCGGTCCGGCGGCCGGCGGCGGCCTCCGGGCCGCGGTGTCGGCCCCTCCCGCGAGCCGACCTGCGGATCGGTCGGCGGAAGCCGGAACTGCCGTGCCGGTGTATCCGTTTCCACTGGAGACCGACATATGGGGAATCAGATGAGTGTGAACTTGAGCAAGGGCCAGAAGGTCAGCCTGAGCAAGTCCGACGGCGGCGCGCTGAGCGTGGTCCGGATGGGCCTGGGCTGGCAGGCCGCGCGCCGCAAGGGCTTTCTCGCCCGGCTCACCGCCCGGGAGATCGACCTCGACGCCTCGGCGGTGCTCTTCGCCGGCCAGCAGCCCGTCGACGTCGTGTTCTTCAACCACCTCGTGAGCGACGACGGCTCGGTGCGCCACACCGGCGACAACCTCGTCGGCGGCGCGGGCCAGGGGGGCGACGACGAGTCGATCCTGGTGGACCTGGCACGCGTGCCGGTCCATGTCGACCAGATCGTCTTCACCGTCAACTCCTTCACCGGGCAGACCTTCCAGGAGGTGGAGAACGCCTTCTGCCGCCTGCTGGACGAGACCAGCGGCCAGGAGCTGGCCCGCTACTCCCTCTCCGGCGGCGGCTCGCACACCGCCCAGATCATGGCCAAGGTCTTCCGGTCGGGCGGCGGTTGGGAGATGGCGGCGCTCGGCGCGCCCGCGCACGGCCGCACCTTCGAGGATCTGATGCCCACCATCGCCGCGCATCTGTGAGTTCCCGGTCCGCGCGCTCCCGGCCCGCCGGTGCCGGGAGGGCCGCGGATCGGCGGCCGTGGGCGTAGCCGGACGGTGCCGACGCCGCCGAGGGGTTTCCTCGACGGCTCCGGTCAGGGCGCCCCGGGCGCCGTCGGCCCGGAGAAGCCCGGGCTGCCGAAGTCGGGCGCGGTGAAGTCCGGGGCGGCGTAGTCGGGAGAGCTGAAGCCGCGGCCGTCGGCCGATGTCGGACGGGCCTCACCCGCGCCGCCGGCCACCCCGGCCGTGGCCGGACGGGGAAGCGCCGGTCGCCCGAGGGGTCTCCCGCCGCTGGTCGCGGTATCGAGCCGACCGAGCAGGAACGGCATGATCCCCCGCTCCAGCAGGGCCAGTTGCCAGGCTTCGTGCGCCCGCGCGACGTGCGGATCGGCCTCGGCGGGCGTGTGGGCGTCGGCCGCCGCACGGTTGCGCGAAGCCGTCACCAGCATCCAGGCCAGCCCGATCAGGACCGCCACGCCGGCGACCCCGGCGGACGTCCAGCCCGCCGTGAGCAGTTCGTCGGCGAGCGTGGACGGCGCGGCCACCGTGTGCAGCCCGAAACCGAACAGCAGGAAGACGACCGCGGCGGTGGCGGCCAGGCTGGGCACCAGCACTCCCAGCGCGGGCAGCACCCCGCCGCTCCGGGACGACGTCCCGGCGGCGGGCGGGGGCGGCACCGGCCGCGGGGCGTCGGCCGCGGCGGCGCGCTCCCGGACGAGCTCGCGGTATTCGGCGGTCGCGGTGGCGGCGAGGGTGTCGCGCGCCCCGAGCGCCGCGCTGCGCAGCTGCTCGGCATTGAGCGAACCGGCCGTCTGCGACAGTGCCGCCCTGATCTCCGGGGAGCTCAGGGCCTGGTCCACGGTGCGCTCGAATGCGGTGGTGTCCGGTGCCTGTAAGCGGTCGTTCTGGTGCACGTGTATTCCCCGATGGGTCGAGAGTCAAGGTTGCCCGACGGTCCGGTCCGGTGCCGGGCCGCGCGGCCCGGACGAGGGCCATGTCGGGCCACTGTCCGGACAACGCGGCGCACCTCTTGATGGTTCCCTGATTGCGCAATCCCTAAAGTGTTGCTCATGGATGACATGAAGGCGATGCGGGACATGGCGGACGTGGAGCCGTGGGAGACGGCGGTGCTCTTCGGCGGGCCCGCCGACGGGGTGCGGCTGCGCCTGGCCGGCCGGCCGAGCGTGCTGCAGGTGAGCCACCCCTGCCGGGTCGAGAACGCCCCGGACGGGATACAGATCGCGGCGCTGCACATCTACCGCCGCGACCTGAAGGTGAAGAGCGAGCCGCTGCGGTACGGCTTCGACGGGGTGAGCCCGTGAAGCGGGGCCAACTCCGCGTGCAAGGTGGACCCTTGAGGGGTGGTCCTTGAGGAGTGGTCCCCCGAGGGGGAGTTGGCGCGCACCGCATCCGGCTGTCGGGCGTCCGCTGCCGCCCCGCCTCACGGTGCCGGGTGCGGTCCGGCCTCCCGGTCCGTACGGGCGGCGGCCGGGTGCTCGGAGGCGACGCCGCCGGGTGCCGCCCCGGTCGTGCCGGCGGTGGCGGGAGCGCCGGGTGCCGGGTGCAGCGTGCGCGGTGCCTCCATCGGCTCCTGTGGGCCGTGCGCGTACGTGGTGGTGGGCGGCGTTCCGTCGTCGTCCTTCATCGCCTTGGTCTCGCTCTTGAGGATGCGCAGCGACTTGCCCAGCGCGCGGGCGGTGTCCGGCAGCTTCTTGGAGCCGAAGAGGAGGATCACCACAAGTGCCACGACCAGCAGATGCCAGGGTTCCAGTCCGTTGCGCAGCATCGCTGCCACCCTTCTCTCGTTGTCACCACGGTCGGTTTCTGCGCCCGGTCGCGTGGGTCCGGCCGCGGGTATCACTTGCTACATTGCGCAACTGTATAACCCTGGGCGGGGGAGAGCCTTCTGCCGGCAGGAAAACGCACGGACGAGGGTGCACACGTGACACGCAGCCACACCGCAGGCGCCGCACACGGGGGCGGGGACGGGGCCGCCGGAGAGGGGCGGCGCGGGCTCGGCGGGATCCGGGCGGCGGCCGCGCTGACCCTCTCGCTCCTGGTGCTGCTGATCGCCGGCGCGGGCTGGGTCTACCTCCAGCTCAACGGCGACATCAACACCTTCGGCGCGGACGGCCTCAGTGCGAACCGGCCCGCCGCGGGCGGCGGCAGCAACGTCCTGGTGATCGGCTCCGACTCGCGGGCCGGCGGCAACCGCCGACTCGGCGGCGGCGAGGGCGACGTGGGGCGCTCGGACACCGCGTTCCTGCTGCACGTCTACGGCGACGGCCGGCACGCGCTCGCGGTGTCCTTCCCCCGGGACACCCTGGTGGAGATCCCGCCGTGCCGGCTGCCCGACGGCCGATGGACCCCGCCGCAGTCCGACGCGATGTTCAACTCCGCGTTCACCGTGGGCCGCACGACCAAGGGCAACCCCGCCTGCACCCAGAACACCGTGGAGCAGCTCACCGGGCTGCGGGTGGACCACACCGTCGTCGTCGACTTCGCGGGCTTCGCCGCGCTGACCACCGCCGTCGGCGGGGTGCCCGTCTGCCTGCCCCAGGACGTCTACCAGGGGGACCTCGACCCGAACCGGGGGGCCCGCGGCGGGCTGGTCTTCGCCCGGGGCCCGCAGACCGTCTCCGGCCAGCGGGCACTGGACTACGTACGCCTCCGGCACGGCATCGGGGACGGCTCCGACATCGGCAGGATCAAGCGGCAACAGGCGTTCACCGCCGCGCTGATCAAGAAGGTCAGGTCCCACGGCATGAACCCGTCCGCGCTGCTCCCGCTGGCCCGGGCGGCCACCGCGGCCCTGACCGTGGACCCCGGACTGGGCTCCGCGGACCGGCTCCTGGCCTTCGCCCTGTCGATGCGGGACGTCGACCTGCACAACACCACGTTCCGGACCCTGCCCTGGCGCTACCAGGGTGCCCGGGTCGCGATCGTCCACCCGGACGCCGACGAGCTGTGGGCCGGGCTGCGCGCCGACCGCGCCGTGGACGGCCGGGCCGCCGGCGGCACCGGTGCCCCGGACGACGGCAAGGCCCCGCCGCCCGTCCCGACGCCGGACGCCGCACCGACCGTGGCCGGCATCGGCGTCGCGGTCTACAACGGCACCAGCGTCCCCGGGCTCGCCGCGCACGCCGCCGCCGAACTGCGCGCGGCTGGCTTCGAGATCACCCGGACCGCCACCGCCGCCGGTCAGCAGCACACCACCACCGTCATCGGATACGGCCCCGGCCGGCAGGAGCCCGCCCGGACCGTCGCCCGGTACTTCCCCGGTGCGGTCCTCCAGCAGGCCGCCGCCCCCGGTGTCCGCGTCACCCTCGGCCGGGACTACGCCGACCGGCCCGCCCTCGGCGCCGGCGCCCCGACCACCCCGCCGGGAAGCGCGGGCGGCGCCGCCCGCTCCGCCGCCGACGACCCGTGCTCCGATCTCTCGTACGGTTAGCCGCAGCGCATCGCGCGGCGATGACCGGCACCGGTACGTCACCTCTTGCCCATGTCCCCTGTATCACCATGATGTCGAGGAGAAGATCAGCCCTATGTCCGCCCTTCGCCGGCCATCGCCCGGCGCTCTGCCCAGACTCCTGACCGGCCTGCTGTTGGCGGCCCTGGTGCTGCTCGTCGGGGCGGCCGCCCTGCCGCAGCCCGCCCACGCCGCCGGCACCGGCCTCGACACCGTCGCCGAGGCGCTCAAGAAGAGCCCGGTGTACGTCGATCCGCGGGTCCGCGACCAGCTCCCGGACGCCGACCGCAACGCCCTCGCGGAGAAGATACGGAACGCCGACAAGCCGGTCTTCGTCGCCGTCCTGCCGGACGCCCCCGAATTCCCCCGGGCGACCCTGATGCGGGACCTGCGCACCAAGGTCGGCATCACCGGCGTCTACGCCGTCCACATCGGCGCCAACGGCTTCAACGCCGGCGCCGACCGACAGGTCCTGCCCCACAACGCGGCGGTCAACCTCAAGGACGCCGCGCAACATTCCCACATGGGCGACACCAAGGGCATGGTCACCGAGTTCGCCCAGCAGGCGGCCGCCCAGGCGCACGGCGCGGCACCCTCCTCCTGGAACGACGGCGAAGGCGGCGGCTCGGCCACCGGCCTGCTCATCGGCGGTGCCGTGGTGGTGGCCGGCGGCGTGGGCGGCTACGCCCTCCTGCGCCGCGCCAGGAAGCAGCGCGAGGAGCGGGAGCGCGCCGAACTGGACGCCCTGCGGGTGGTCGTCGACGAGGACATCACCGCCTTCGGCGAGGAACTGGACCGCCTCGACTTCAACCCGTCCGAGCCCGGCGCCACCGACGCCATGCGCACCGACTACACCAGCGCCCTGGACGCCTACGACCTCGCCAAGACGCGGATGGCCGAGGCCCGCCGCCCCGAGGACGTCCGCCCGGTGACCGAGGCCCTTCAGGACGGCCGGTTCGCGCTGGCCACCCTGGCCGCCCGCCGCACCGGCGCCCCGCTGCCCGAGCGCCGACTGCCCTGCTTCTTCGACCCGCGGCACGGCCCCTCCACCGCGGACGTCCAGTGGGCCCCGCCCGGCGGTGCCCCGCGCCCGGTCCCGGCCTGCGCCGCCGACGCCACCCGCGTGGCCGACGGCCTGGAGCCGATGTCCCGCACCGTCCAGACCCCGGGCGGGCCGCAGCCCTACTGGGACGCCGGACCGGCCTACTCGCCGTGGGCCGGTGGCTACTTCGGCGGCGGCGGTGTGCTCACCGCCATGGTCGCCGGGACCGTGCTCGGCTCGGTGCTCAGCGCCCCGAGCGCGTACGCCGACTCCCCGTCGTTCTTCAACGGCCCCGAGGGCGGCAGCGAATCCGGCGCCGACTTCAACGCGGCCGACTTCGCGGGCGGCTTCGGCGACGGCGGCGGCTTCGACGGTGGCGGGTTCGACGGCGGAGGCGGCGACTGGTGAGCCGCCCGCCCCGTCAGGCGTTCTGACCCCCTACGAGGGCGTGTTCCGCGGATCGTTCCGGCGATCCGTCGGGCACGCCCTCGCCGCTCTCCCGGCGCGCGTACCGCATCCGCGCGAACGCCAGCGCCGCACCGTAGAGCGTCAGGACCGCCGACAGCAGCAGGTAGTACAGCGGCGGCGGCGCCGACATGGCCAGCAGCGGGGCCACCGGCGACACCGGCAGCAGCAGGCCGACCACCGCCAGCCCGGTCACCGCCAGGTGGACCGGCCCCACCACGCGCCCCTCGGCGGCCCGCCGCCCCGTGCGCAGCAGCAGCATCACCATCCCCTGGGTGAGCAGGTTCTCGGTGAACCACCCGGCGTGGAACATCGTCGGGCTGTCCGTCCCCGGCGTGGCATGGGCGACGAACGCCAGCACCCCGAAGGTCGCCAGGTCCGCCATGGCGTTGATCAGGCCGAACCCGGTGATGAAGCGGAGGAAGACCCGCGGCCGCAGCACCGCGGGGCGGCGCGCCGCCCCCACGGTCGGCCGGTCGAAGGCGAGCGAGAGCTGTGCCGCGTCGAAGCAGAGGTTCTGCACCAGGACCTGCGCCGGCAACATCGGCAGGAACGGCAGCAGCAGTCCCGCCGCCAGCATGGCGATCACGTTGCCGAGGTTGGACGACAGGGTGATCCGCAGATAGGCCGCGATGTTGCCGCTGGCGTGCCGGCCGGCGGTGATCGCCCGCTCGATCGCGGTCAGGTCCTTCTCGGCCAGCACCACGTCGGCGCCCTCGCGCGCCACCGGCACCGCCCCGCGCGGGCAGATCCCGACGTCCGCCGCCTGCAGCGCCGGCAGGTCGTTGACCCCGTCGCCCAGGAACCCGGTGGTGTGCCCGTCCGCCCGCAGCGCGGCGACGATCCTGGCCTTGTCCTGCGCCGTGCAGCGCGCCACGACCGTGGCCGCGCCGACCGCCTCGGCCAGCGCCGGCCCGTCCAGCCCGGCGAGCCGGCCGGCGGTGACCACCTCGCCCGGCGGCAGCCCCAGGTCCCGGCAGGCCCGGGCCGCGGTGCCGGGATGGTCGCCGGTGAGCACCTTCACCGCCACCTGGCGCTCGGTCAGCACCCGCAGGGCGTCCGCCGCCGACGGCGCCAGCTCATCGCTCAGCGCCACGAAGCCCAGGAAGGTCAGGCCCCGCACGTCCCCGTCGGTGTATCCGCCGAGCCGGGGCCGGCGGTCGCCACGGGCCACCGCCAGCAGCCGGAATCCGCCGTCCGCCTCCTCGGCTGCGCACCGCAGCAGCCGCTCCCGGGCCGCCTCGTCCAGCGCGGTCTCGCCGCCGCCGGTCCGCAGCCGCCCGCACCGCTCCAGCACGTCCTCCACCGCGCCCTTGACGACCAGGGTGTGGGTGCCGTGCCGCCCCGGGCGGCGGACCACCGCCGTGGACATCCGCACCATCGGGTCGAACGGCAGCGCCGCGATGCCCTCGTACTCCAGCGGGTCCGTGCCCCGTTCGTCCGCGGCGGTCAGCACCGCCTCGTCCAGGGCGTCCGGCACCGGCAGTTCGGCCAGTTCGATGGTCCAGAAGCTGTTGACGGCCGCCCAGTGCAGCACGTCCGGATCGGGCGCGCCGTCCGGGCCGGCGGACCGCACCACGACCGGCCGGTCCTGGGTGAGGGTGCCGGTCTTGTCCAGGCACAGCACGTCGATCGCGCCGAGGTCGTGCAGCGCCGGCAGCCGCTTGACGATCACCCCGCTGGTCCGGGCCAGCAGCGAGGCGCCCCGGGCGAGCGCGGTGGTCACGATCACCGGCAGCATCTCCGGCGTCAGCCCGACCGCGACGGCCACCGCGAACGGCAGCGTCTCCAGCCCCCGCCCGCGCAGCGCGGCATTGGCCATCAGCACCAGCGGCGGCGTCAGCAGCATGAAGCGGATCAGCGTCCAGGCGATGCCGTGCACCGACCGGTCGAAGGCGGTCTCGCCGCGCCGCCGGGCCGGCCCGCGGTACGCGGCGGCGAACCGGGTGTCCGGGCCGGTCGCCACCACCAGACCGGTCCCGCTGCCGGTCGCCACGCTGCTGCCCTGGAAGCACATGTGCGGCGGCTCGGGCGCGTCTGGGTCGGTGCCGGACGGGGCGTCCACCGCGCGCTTCGACACCGGCGCGGACTCCCCGGTCAGCGCCGCCTGGTGCACCGTCAGCCCGTTGGCGCGCAGCAGCCGGACGTCCGCCGGCACCAGGTCGCCGGGGCCCAGCCGCACCACGTCGCCGACCACCAACTGGTCGACGGGGAGCTCCCGCAGTTGCGGCGGCGCGTCCGCGGCGGACCGGCGCTGCACCGTCGCGGTGGTGGCGACCAGCTCCTGCAGCGCCGCCATCGCCCGACCGGCCTGGTGCTCACCGCCGGACCGCAGCGCGCAGCTGACCACCACCAGCGTCATGATCACGCAGGCGGTGCCCCAGGACGCGACGGCCGCCGAGACCAGCCCCAGACACAGCAGCACCGTGGTGAACGGATCCCGCAGCGCCCCCAGGAAGCGCCGCGGCCAGGACACCGGACGCCACGACGGCACGGTGTTCTCCCCGCACCGGGCCAGCCGCTCCTCCGCCTGGGCCTCGGTCAGCCCGCGCGGCCCGCTGTCCAACCGGCGCAGCAGCTGCAACGACGTCATCGCGGTCATCGCCGCCGGCTCCACCGTCCCGGCCCCGACGTCCGCGCGCACCGCTTCCGCGTCCGGGGGCACCGGGCCGGCCCCCGGCGCCGCGGTGATCTCAGGCACCGAGTTCACGCAGGCGGGCCGGCGACACACCCTCGCTACGGGCGGCGAGTTGGACGACGAGGGTGCGCATCACGGCGACGGTGTCGGGGTCGTCGACGAAGTAGACGACCCGGCGGCCTTCGCGGCGGGAGCGCACCAGTCCGGCGAGCTTGAGCTTGGACAGGTGTTGGCTGATCGCGGGCAGGGCGCCGCCGACCCGTTCGGCCAGTCCGCTGACGTCGCTCTCGCCCTGGGCCAGTGCCCAGACGATGTGCAGCCGTGGGGGAGAGGCCAGCAGCCCGAACATCGCGGCCGCCTCGGCCAGTACCTCGGCGGACGGATCGGCCGCCGCGGCTTCCCCCTCGATGCTCCTCACCACTGCCGCTCTCCGTCCCGTCGGTGGCCCAGAGCGCCCAGTGTAGGCGGCGCGTCCGACCCGTCGGCAGGCCGAAGCAGCCTGCCGAACAGGCGAGCGCGGAGTGCCGGGCGGGTCCGCGGCCCGCATGATGGCGGTGGACCCGACCAGGGCCGGTCCGGGACCGCTCGGCGGACCGTCCCCAGGTGCGCCCACCCATCCCCCGAGGTGTGCCCATGGAAGAGAGCCGGTCCCTGCCGGAGGGCCGGGCGGTGCGGACGGCCCCGGCGCCCGGCCCCGCGCACCGCCGGCCGTCCGCCGTGCCGCGTGCCGCGGCGCGCCCGCTGCCCTGGCTGGCCCTCACCGGCGCGGCCTTCGCCCTCCTCCAGCTGATCCTGGTGGTCCCCGGTACCGGTCTGGGCTGGGACGAGACGGTCTACGCCAGCCAGGTCGCCCGGGACGTACCGGCGGCCTTCTTCAGCGCGCCCCGGGCCCGCGGCATCACCTACCTCATCGCCCCGGCCGCCGCGCTGACCTCCTCCGCCACCGCCCTGCGGATCACCCTCGCGCTGCTCTCCGGCGCCGGCCTGTGGGCCGCGCTGCGGGTCTGGCGGCGGCTGCTCCCCACCCGGGTGCTGGCCCTCGGCGGCGCGCTCTTCGCCACGCTGTGGATCACCCTCTACTACGGGCCCCAGGTCATGCCCAACCTCTGGTCCGCCTACGGGGCGCTCGCGGCCACCGGCTGCTTCCTGCGCGCCGTACAGGACCGCACGGACCGCCGGGCGCTCGTCGGGCTGCCGCTGGCCGTCGCGGCGACGGCGCTGATGCGCCCGCCGGACGCCGGCTGGCTGGTGCTGGTGCCGGCCGTCGCGGCCCTTGCGGTACCCCGGCGGCGCCCCGCCCTGGTCCTGCTGCTGGCGGGTGGGCTGCTGCTGGGCGCCGCGGACTGGATCGTCGAGGCGTACCTCCGCTACGGGGGCCTGCTCGTCCGTCTGCGGCGCGCGGCCGAGATCCAGGGCGGCATCGGCTGGAACCTGGCCGTGGACGACCAGATCCGCAGCCTGGACGGGCGCGGGCTGTGCCGCCCCTGCGACGTGCCCTGGACCCATCCCGTCACCGCCGTGTGGTGGTTCGTGCTGCCGCTCCTGACCGCCGGTGGCGTGCTGGCGGCGGTGCGCGCCCGGCGCCCGGCCACCGCGCTGCTGCCTACCGCCGTCGCGGTGGCGACCGCGGTGCCGTACCTCTTCCTCATCGACTACGCCGCGCCCCGCTTCCTGCTGCCCGCCTACGCCCTGCTGTCCCTCCCCGTGGCCGACGGCCTGTGGCGACTTGCCGCCCCCGCAGGCCGGCTCCGGCCGCGCGCCACCGCGCTGCTCGCCGCGGCGCTCGCCGCCCACCTGGCCGTCCAGTTCGCGGTGCTGACCGGGAACACCGCCCGCAACCGACACATGCGCCAGGACTTCACGGCCGCCGCCACCGCCCTGCACGCGCTCGGCGTCCGGCCGCCCTGCGTCCTGACCGGCGACCACGCCGTCCAGCTCGCCTACTACGCCGGCTGCGCCTCCCGGCAGACCGCCGGCCCCGACGCCGGCGCCACCCCGCGGCAGCTGCGCGCCACGGCCGCCCACCAGCCCGTCGCGGTGCTCGTCCCGCCGTCCGCCGCCCGGCCCGTCCTGGCCCGCGGCTGGCGGCCCGCGGCGCTGTCCGGCACCGGGAGCTTCCGCGGCTACCGCGCCTACCTCTCGCCCGCCCCGGAGGCCGGTGCGGCTTCCGCACCGACCACCCGCTGACACCCCGGCGTACGCCGGGGCACGCCGTGCACCCAGAATTCATCCGCTTTCCGCCCGCCGGTACCGATGGTGGGCTTGCGCACCGTGTTTGATCGAAGGTGCGGGGGAGTGTCCCCGCACCGCCCCCCTCCGCGTCAGCTCTCCGCACCAGCAGCAGTTCCGGAAGTGGACCCATGAGCGCGATCAGCACCGGCCACGCCGAGCGGGCGCGGCGGCTGCGCGCGGCCGAGGACGCCGCCGAGCGGATCGGCACCACGCTGGACGCCGGCACCACCTGCGCCGAACTCGCCCGGTTCGTCTGCCGGTCACTGTGTGACGCCGCCGCGGTGGAACTGCTGCCCGACAGCGCGGACCGCCCCGCCGCCGACCTCGACGCGGTCGACGGCCACCCGGCCGCCCTGCACCGGGTCGCGGCCGAGGGCCGCATCCCCCTGCTGGAACCGCGCGGCGCCGCCGTACCGGCCCCGCTGTCCGTCCCGCTGCTGGCCCACGGCCGGCTGTACGGCGTGCTGCGCGCCGCCCGTGCCGGCGGCGGCTTCACCGCGCACGAGACCGCCACCCTCCAGCACGCGGCGCGGCTGGCGGCCGTCCACCTCGCCCACGCCCGTCGGCACGCCGCCGCCCGGCGCACCTCCCTGGACCTCCAGCGCGCCCTCCTGGCCGAGCCCGGCCGCCCCCACCCCAACCTGGAGCTCGCCACCCGCTACCTGCCGGCCGACAGCGGCGCCCTGGTCGGCGGCGACTGGTGCGAGGCGGTGCGGCTGCACTTCGGGCGGACCCTGCTGGTCATGGGCGACGTGATGGGCCACGGCCTGGAGGCCGCGGTCGAGATGACCGCCTACCGCTCCGGGCTGCGCTACGTCGCCGCCGCCGAGCTGCCGCCCCACCGGGTGCTGCGCCAACTCGACGCGGTGGTGGCCCGGGACGACCACCGCCGCCCGGCGACCTGCCTGCTGGCCCAGATCGACCCGGCCCGCGGGATCGCCTCGTTCGCCAGCGCCGGCCACCTCCCGCCGGTCGTCTTCGGCGCCGACGGCACCGCCCGGCCGCTGCCGGTGACCGCCGGTCCTCCGCTGGGCACCGGCGCCGGTGGCTACGAGATCGTCACCCGCGGGCTCACCTCCGACGACACCCTGTTGATGTTCACCGACGGCCTGGTCGAGCGGCGCGGTGAGGACATCGACGCCTCCCTGGGCCGGCTCGCCCGGATGCGGCTGCCCGCCGGTGCCGGTGTGGCCGAGGTCCTCGACGAGGTGCTGGCGCGCCTCGGCGGCCGGTGCGGCGAGGACGACGTGGCGGTGCTGGCCGCGCGGATCCGCCGCCGTTGACCCGCTGCCGTTGACCTGCCCCACCGGCCGGCCCCGGTCACCGCGCCGCGTACTCCGGCGGCCGGGTGATCGCGATCACGGCGACGTCGTCGCTCAGATTGCCGCCCGCGTACCGGAGCAGATCGTCGCGGAGGCGCCGGACCAGCGCGGCCGGGTCGGGCTCGTTCCACTGGGCCAGCCGGTCGGTCAGCGGATAGAACGCGCCCGAGCGGTCCCGGGTCTCGATCACCCCGTCCGTGTACAGCAGCAGCACCTCGTCCGGCCCGAACGCGAAGCTCTCCAGCTTGTAGTCGCTCTCCAGCGGCGCGGTCAGTCCGAGCGGCAGCGCCGGCTCGGTGACCTCCAGCGACCGGACCTGCCCGTTCCGCAGCACCAGGGGCGGGGGGTGCCCGCAGTTGACCATCTCGATGCGCGGTCCGTCGTCGTAGACGTCCAGGACCGCGGCGGTCACGAAGGACTCCGAGTACTCCTCGGGGGCGTGCGCGAGGTTCCAGAACACCGAATTGCCCAGGTGCGCCGCGATCGCCGGCAGCGGCAGGTTCCGGTAGGCCGAGCCCCGGAACGCCCCGATCAGCACCGCGGCCTCCCCGATCGCGGGCAGGCCCTTGCCGCGCACGTCCCCGATCACCAGGCGGGTGCCGCCCGGCACCGGCACCGCCGCGTACAGGTCGCCGCCGATCTCGGCCTCCGCCTCCGCCGCGATGTACGCCGACTCGATGCGCAGCCGGCCGATCCGGCGCGGCAGCGGCCACAGCAGCACCTGCTGGGCCGCCACCGCCACCGACCGCACCTGGCTCAGCTGCCGCTGGTGCCGGTCACGGGCGTAGCGGAAGATCGTGACCAGCACCGAGAGGACGAAGAGCGCGGCGATCTGCGCCTCGTGGTTGGCGGTCGTCAGCCCGCCGTGCAGATGGCCGATGAGGATCTGGGCGGCCACTGCCAGGGCACCGATGACCCCGGTGAGGCGGGCTCCCGCGAACGCGGCGGTGAGGGCCGGCGCCGCGACCAGGAACGGGCCCAGGTGGATGGTGGTGGGCGAGCTGATGTCCAGCGCGGTGACCGCAACGATCAGCGCGAGCGGCAGGGCGACCAGCCCGTGGCTCAGCCGCCAGGGCCTGCCTTCGCGGAGCGGACCGCGCCGGACGCGCATATCTCTTCTCTACACCTGCGGCGGCCCTCGCGCCCGCAGGGCCGGATCAGAGCGTGACGGTCCGGCTCGCGTCGGCGTAGTGGGCGCCGCGCGGGGTGACCACGGCAGCCGCGACGGTCACCCGGTCCTTCTTGTGGAACGTCGCGCCGTGCTGGGGGTGCAGAACCAGGCGTGCCCGGTGCACCCGGGCGTCGCACACCAGCTTCTTGTTGGCGAGCGTCCCGGTGGCCACGGCCGGGCGGTGGCCCTTGGCGGGCCGGCCGGTCGCGGTGGCCGCCAGGTGGACGTCGGACCCCGGGTCGCAGGAGTAGGCGAGCTCGGCCGTGACGACCGCGGGGCGGCCGGCGCCGAGCGCGACCTTGCCGACGGCGATCGAGTTGGCCTTGGCGACGGCCGGGGAGGCCAGGGCGCCGACGGCACCGGCGGCCAGCAGCAGGGCGGTGGCGGCGGTGCCGGCGACCCGGCGGACGGGACGGGCTGGCTTCACTGAGGAATCCTCCACGGAAGTGGGGCGCGCCCGATCGGGCGCGCGGAGCGTACTGCTGTCGTCCCTAGTGAGGGCGATTCCCGCCGCGGGGTTGCCGATTGCGCCCGGCAGCTTCCGGACGGGCGGGTTCCGCCGGCCGGGCGGCCCCGGTGGGGCGGGGGAGCCCCACCGCGACCGCCCGGCACCTCCACCGGTCCGCTCAGGCGCCCGGCGGCAGGTGCGCCGGCCGGCCCGACCCGCGCGTCATGCGGTAGCCGCCGACGCCCGCCAGCGCCGCCAGCACACCGCCCACCGCGGTCCACACCCAGCGGTCCGACCACCGGCCCGAGGACCAGCCGCCGTCCGGCTCCCCGTCCGCCGCCTGCTGCTGCGCCGAAGCGCTCGGCCGCGGTGTGGGCGAGGCCGTGCCGGCGCCCGGCACCAGCGGGGCGGACAGCTTGCCGTCCACCGCCTGGGCGCCGCCCGTGTCGGTCGCGGAGGCCACGACCTCGGTCTGCACCGGCTGCCCCAGGTCCTCCTGGGACAGACCGACCACGGTCAGCCGGACGTAGTAGTTGCCCGGCAGCGGGTCGTTCGCCCACTGCTCCGCCCAGCCGCGCACCGTGCGCAGCGTGCAGGACAGCCCGACCGTCCCGGCGTCCTTGGCCGCCGCCTTGGTCGTCACGCCGTACTGGCACGCCTGGCGGCGGCGCAGCCCGTCGTAGACGTCCAGCTGCCAGGTGGCCGCGCCGTGCCGGGCGGTCTCCGGCAGGGTCACCTTGGCCTTGACGGTGACCCGTTGGCCGGTGTCGGCCGGCAGCACCCAGTACAGGTAGTCGCCGGTGGAGGCGTTGGCGGTGGCCCGCTGGTCCAGTGCGATCGGGGTCGCGGTGCGGAAGGACGTGCCGGCCTCCGTGGGGCCCTTGGCGACGTCCCCGCCCTCGCTCGCGCCGGCACTCGGGCTCGGGCTGTCGGCGACGGCCGCGCCCGCCCCTGCCACGCCGCCGGTGAACGCCAGGGCCGCGGCGCTCGCCAGCAGCCCGGTCGCCCGCACCGCACGGGCCGTCACGTTACGTACGCTCCACATCAGTTGGTCCTCCAGACGGTGATGCGCCAACGGGAGATCCAGCCCCACACCAGGCCGCCCAGGAACCCGGCGACCACCAGGGCACCGAGCAGCCACCAGCCCCGGCCGAGGCCGAAGGAGGCCACGTCGGAGGCGTTGTGCGGACCGTCGACGAGGTCCACGGCCAGCTCCACCGGCAGGCCCGGTTCGGTCTTGACCGAGGGGCCCGCCGCGAAGGAGTTGCTGACCTGGAGGCAGACCGTCTCGGGCGCGTCCTTGGTGGCGTCGTCCGAGGAAGCGACCTCGGACTTGGCGTAGCGCAGCCCGGTGGAGACGACGTCGGTCCGGCCGTCACCGGCCTCCGAGCCGCGGACGATCTCCCGGCCGTGCTGGGTCGAGGCCCGGAGCAGCACCCCGTAGTCGTTGTTGACCGCGCGGTCCGCGCCGATGCTCACCGAAGCGCGCAGTTCCTGGCCCGGCTTGACGTTCACCCGGTACCAGCGGTGCTCGGCGAACTTCTCGCGGTCGTTGTACAGGCCCGGCTTGAGCTCGGGGGCACTGGCGCACTCCGCGGCGCCCTGGACCTTCACCGGGGTGGCCACCCGATGGGCCGTGCGGTTCACCAACTGATGGACACGGTCGCGGAGTTGGTTGGTGTGCTGTACCGAGGTGTAGGTGCCGCCGGTCGCCTCGGCGATGCAGCTCAGCTGGCTGCGGGTCTTGGCGTCCGGCAGCAGCCCGAGGGTGTCGACGGTGAGGTGGATGCCCTGGGCGGCGATGTCCCGGGCCACCTGACAGGGGTCGAGCGGCTGGCAGGTGTCCTCGCCGTCGGTGATCAGGACGATCCGGCGCTGGCCGTCGCCGCCCTTGAGGTCCTCGGCCGCGGCCTGCAGGGCCGGACCGATCGGCGTCCAGCCGGTGGGCGCGAGCGTGGCCACCGCGGTCTTGGCCTCGGTCCGGTCGAGCGGCCCGACCGGGTAGAGCAGCTTGGTGTCCTTGCAGCCGACCTGCCGGTCGTTGCCGGGGTAGGTGGCGCCGAGCGTCCGTATGCCGAGCTGGACGTCCTTCGGCACGGCGTCCAACACCTCGTTGAACGCCTGCTTCGCCGCGGCCATCCGGCTCTGCCCGTCGATGTCCCGGGCCCGCATCGAGCCGCTGACGTCGAGGGTCAACTCCACCTTGGGGGCGGCCCTCGGGACGGGTTCGCCGGCGCTGGCCGGGGTGGGCGACAGCCCGACCGTCATCGCGGCGAGCAACCCGCAGACCCCGGCCGCCAGCCTTCTTCTGGTGATCCGTTTGCTGATCGTTCTGGTGATCATCGCCGGATCGTATGGAGAAATCGGCCCGACTCCAAAACGACCCTGACGCAGGCCGCAAACGCCCCATAGGCGGAGCGGCCGTGCGGAACTCCCCGTCCCCGTTTCCGGGCCGCCGCGGTGCGCGTGACCTGTGGGGTGGCCTCCTGGGCGCACGTACCTGGCCGGGAAGTTCGCGGAAGAGGCGGCCAAGAGTCCGGGCACGTACTACCGGGTCGACGAGCAGGGCCGGATCCTGCGTCGGGTCGGCGTCCGCACCTGGCACTTCCGCGGGGTCGGCGCGCACGGCGTGCCCCGGGTGGCCGCCGAGCAGGGCTGGCGGCTCGATCACAGCTATCCGGCCGACCCGGGCCGCGCACTGCACCTGTGCCGCCTGGACGCCCCCGCCCCGGGCGCCCCGGTGCGCCGCTGAGCGACCCCGTGGCGCGCGCCGCCGTCCGCCCGGCCCGGCATCGGGCCAAGTGCGGGTGGGCGGCGGCGGGTGGGCGTAAAGGCCGTCGGGAGCGGGAAGTGGTTAACGGCGAACCGTGCGGGTCGCGTTCGCACCACGTCGAAGGGGGTCTCTTGGCGGCTGCTGTGCCATCGTCTCCGGAGCCGCTGTCTCTGGAACCGCGCCTGGACGTGCGACTGGCGTCGCTGCTCGGCGCGGGGGACTTCCTCCCCTCGCTCGTCGACGCGCTCGGCTCGCCGCTGAACGTACTGCTGCCCGACCAGATAGCCGAGAACGCCGCCCGGTTCCGCGCCGCGTACGGCACCCACCGGCTCGGTGGCCAGGTCTACTTCGCGCACAAGGCGAACCGCTCCAGCGCGCTGCTGCGGCGGCTCGCGGCGACCGACGCGGCGGTGGACGTCGCCTCGCTGGGCGAACTGCAACACGCCCTAGGCGCCGGCTTCGTCCCGGACCGGATCATGGCGACCGGCCCGAAGAACCGCGAGTTCCTGTGGCTGGCCGCCCGGACCGGCGTCACCGTGCACGCCGACTCCGCCGGGGAGCTGGACGAGTTGGCGGCCCTGGTGCGCGCGCACCAACTCGCCCGCATACGGGTGCTGGTGCGGCTGTCCGCCTTCGACGGGCCGGGGGTCAAGGTGCTGACCCGGCCCAGCCGCTTCGGCACCCCGGCGGGGGAGCTGGACCCCCTGCTGAAGACCGTCGAGCGGCACGCCGACGTCCTGGAGCTGACCGGCGTCGGATACCACCTCGACACCACCAGCGCGGAGGAGAAGGCGCGCGCCCTGGAGGGCTGCGTCCGGGCCCTGGACGTCTGCCGGGGCCGCGGGCTGCGCCCGCGGGCGGTGGACATCGGCGGCGGCTTCGGCGTCAACTACCTCGCGCACGCCGCGCAGTGGGAGCGCTACACCTCCGAGCTGACCGCCGCGGTGCTCGGCCACCGCCCCCCGCTCACCTGGCGCGGCCACGGCTACGGGCTCCGCAACGACGCCGGCACCCTGCGCGGCGCGCTCGGCCTCTACCCCGCCCACCGTCCCGTCGCCGGCGCCCGCTACCTCGACGAACTGCTGGCGCTGCCGGCCGCGTCGTTCGGCGGCCGGAGCCTGGCCACCCTCCTGCTGGAGAACCTCTACGACCTGTACACCGAGCCGGGCCGGGCGCTGGTGGACCAGTGCGGGCTGGTGCTCGCCCGGGTGCTGGAGGTGCGCCGCACGGACGGCGGGGAGCCGCTGGTGCGGCTGGCGATGAAGGCCGACGACGCCGGACTGGAGGAGCACGGGGTGCTGATGGACCCCGTGCTGCTCGGGCGGGACGGCACCCGCGCGGTGGCGGGCGACGGCCCGGCAGCGGGCGTCTACCTCGCGGGCAGCCTGTGCCTGGAGGCCGACCTGATCACCCGCCGGATGGTCTTCCTGCCCCGGCTGCCCCGCCCCGGTGAGCTGCTGGCGTTCGTCAACACGGCCGGCTACTGCATGGACTTCCAGACCAGCCGCGCGCAGCACCAGCCCGTCGCGCGCAAGGTCGCCGCCTGGCAGGAGGACGGTTCCTGGCGCTGGTGCCTCGACGAGCAGTACTGGCCGATCACACGTCCAGGGGGAGAGCCATGAGGTACGAGAGCATCACCGAGGCCATCGGGAACACCCCGCTGGTACGGATCGATCCGGCCGTGCACGGTCTGCGCCACATCGACCTGTACGCGAAGCTGGAACTGCTCAACCCCTTCGGGTCGGTGAAGGACCGGGCCGCCTGGAACATGGCCCGGCCGGGGCTGGCCGCCGCCGCGGAGCACGGCAGCCAGGTCGTGGAGCTCTCCAGCGGCAACACCGCCAAGGCGCTGGCGGTGATCGCGGGGATGCACGGGCTGCCGTTCAAGAGCGTGACGAACCGGATGCGCATACCGGAGATCAAGGACCTGCTCCTGCTGCTGGGCGCCGACATCGAGGAACTGCCCGGGCAGAGCGAATGCCTGGACCCGACCAACACCGAGGACCCGCTCACCCTCTTCCACCGGGAGCTGTCCGAGCCGGGCAGCAGCTATCTCCACACCGACCAGTACTTCAACCCCCGCAACACCGAGGCGCACGCCACCGGCACCGGCCCGGAGATCGTCAAGGACCTGGACGGGCGGGCCCCCGACTGGTTCGTCGCCTGCGTCGGCACCGCCGGCTCGTCCACCGGTGTGGCCCGGGTGCTGCGCGAGCACGACCCCCGGGTGCAGGTGGTCGGCCTGGTCGCCGCCAAGTCCGACTTCATCCCCGGCATCCGCACCCTGGACGAGGTCCACGAGGTCGGCCTCTTCGACCCGGCGACCTACGACACGGTGGAGTCGGTCACCTCCGACGAGGCCATCGAGGGCATGCTGACCCTGGCCCGCCGCTGCGGCATCCTGGCCGGCCCCACCGGCGGCGCCGCGTACTTCGGCACGGTGCGTCATCTGCGTTCGCTGGAGGCCCGATTGACGGAGGATCAGCAAACGGATCCGGGGGTCCGCAGGTCGGCGGTGTTCATCGTCTGCGACCGGATCGAGAGCTACCTCAGCTACACCAGGCGGCGCCGGCCCGACCTGTTCCGCCTGCCGCCGCGGCGCAACGACCCGGCCGATCTGACGGACGCCGAGGTCGCCGCGGCGCCGGCCGTCGACACCCCGGACGCGCAGAAGTGGATCGAGCGGGACCGCCCGCTCGTGGTCGATCTGCGCAGTCCGTTCGCCTACGCCGCACTGCACATCGAAGGGGCGATCAACATCGTGGACGAACTCTTCGACGAACTGGTGCGCGGCGGGCTGCCGTTCAGCACCCGGCAGCCGGTGCTGCTGGTCTGTCCCGTCGGCGAGCAGTCCGCCCGCTACGCCGCGCTGCTGACCCGGATGGGCCATCCCGACGTGCGCAGTCTCACCGGGGGCGTCATCGCCTGGCGGGACGCCGGCGCGCCGCTGGTGCGGGACTGACCGCGGTGGCCTCGATCGCCGCGCACGGCCAGGGCGCCGCGTTCTTCACGGAGTGGGGGCCGTGGCAGCGCGCGCTGCGCGCCCAGTTCCCGCTCATCGCCGCCCATCCGGAGTTGGCGTACCTGGACAGTGCGGCCACCGGGCAGAAGCCGCAGGCCGTACTGGACGCCGTGCAGGGGCAGTTGACCGACGCGCACGCCAACGCCGGCCGCGGCTCCTACCCCTGGGCCAACTCCTCCACCGCGCTGGTGGAACGGGTCCGCGACCGGGTCAGGAGCTTCCTCGGCGACCCGGATCCGGAGCGCTCGGCGGTCCACTTCACCAGCGGGACCACCGAGGGGCTGCGCCTGGTCGCCCGGGACTGGCTGGCGGAACTCCTCGCCGACGGGGACGAGATCGTCGTCCCGTTCGCCGACCACGAGGCCAATCTCGCCCCGTGGCTGGAGGTGCAGCGGCTGCTGGACCGGCAGGGCGTGCGGATCCGGGTGCGGGAGATGCCGTACCAGACCTCGTCCGGGGACTACGACCCGGCGGCGCTGGCCCGGCTCGTCGGCCCCCGGACCCGGTTCGTGGCCGCCACCCATGTCCACCACGTCTACGGCGGCAACATGAACGTCCACCTCATCCGCCGGGCGGTCGGGCCGGCGGTGCCGATCTGCCTGGACGCCGCGCAGAGCGTCGGCCATCTGCCGGTCTCGGTCGCCGAACTCGACGTGGACTTTGTGGTGTTCTCCGGTCACAAGGCACTGGCGCTGCCCGGCTCCGGGGCGCTCTGGGCCCGGCAGACCCGCGGTCCCCAGCTGCGGCCGGGCGGTTGGCGGGGCAGCCCCAACACCACCGGGATCGCGAGCCTGGCGGCCGCGCTGGACTGGCTGGAGGCCGCCGGCACCGACCGGATCGGGCGCTGGACGGTGGCCCTGGCCGCCCGCCTGTCGGACGGTCTGCGCCACCTCGACGCCTACGAAGTCCTGGGCTGCCAGCGCAGTCTGGCCGCCGAGGCGCCCGTCCAGCAGCGCTGCGGGATCGTCACCTTCCGGCACCGCGACATCGGCGCGAGCGACCTCGGGTTCATCCTCTTCAGCCATGGCTTCATGGTGCGCACGGACGGCCACTGCCAGGCGGGCGCGGGGGAGCGGACCAGTTCCGTGCGGGTCAGCCTGCACGTCTACAACACCCCTGAGGAGATCGACCGGTTGCTCACCGTGCTCGCTTCGCTGACATGAGTGCCGTTCCGCGTCCGCTTCGTGCCGCTGCGAGCCCGTTCCGAGTCGGGTGGTGCCTCTCCGGAGTGAAAGGGGGGGCCTTATGGCTAATGGAAACCGTTTCCACCTGTAGCCTCGTGGATGACCATGCGGCACAGGGGAAACGGCAGGGGTGGTGCGACCAGATGGGGCTGAGCATGGCCGTCGCGGAGTGGTGGGTGGAGCGCTGGGAGCGCCAGCAGCGGCGCTACGCCATCGACCGCGAGGAGCGGTTCACGGTGATCGCCGACGTCGTCGAGTATGTGACGGCCGGTCAGCGGCGGCCGCTGGTCGTCGATCTCGGCTGCGGCCCGGGCTCGCTCGCCGCCCGGCTCGCGGACCGGCTGCCGCGCGCCGAGGTCGTCGGCGTGGACATGGACCCGCTGCTGCTGGAACTGGCCCGCACCCATCACTCCTCGGCCGCCCGCTACGTCGATGCCGTGATCGGCGCGGACGGCTGGATCGAGGCGATGGCGCTGGGGCGCCCGCTCGACGCGGCGGTCTCCACCACCGCGCTGCACTACCTCCCCGAGCCTGTCCTGCGCCGCACCTACGCCCAACTCGCCGCCCTGCTGCGCCCCGGCGGAGCCCTCGTCAACGGCGACCACCTCCCGCAGCCCGGGGCCGTCGCCGGCGCGCTCGCCGCCCATGTCGGCCGCCGGCGCGCCGAGCGACAGCGGGACGGCGACCACGAGGACTGGGCGTCCTGGTGGGCGGCGGTGGCCTCGGAACCGGAGCTGGCCGAGTCGCTCGCCGAGCGCCGCCGCCGGCTGAGCGCACCCGTCACCGGCGCGGACGACGGCGGCGCGGACAACGGCCTGTCGGTGTCCGACCACGCCGCCCTGCTGCGCGCGGCCGGCTTCGCGCACGTCGTCCCGGTGTGGCAGTTCGGCGACAGCTGCGTACTGGTCGCGATCCGGTAGCCGGCGGCCGGAGCGCGACGCGCGTCCGGCCCCCGTCCGCTCTGGTCGGCCGTCGTCGCTCAGCCCGCGACCGGTACCGCCGCTCCGGGGCCGTCCTCGGCCGGCCCGTCCGCGGGTGTGTCCCTGCCGCTCACCGCGAGATAGCCGATGAGCAGGGCGATGGGCACGGTCAGTGCGAGGGTGACCGGCCCGGTGCCCCAGTCGAGGCCGCCGCGGGTGGCCGGGACGCCCATCCAGTCGGCGAACGAGGCCCCGAGCGGGCGGGTCAGGATGTAGGCGCCCCAGAACGCGGCGACCGCGTTCAGCCCGAGGAACCGCCCGGCCAGCGCCGGCACCAGGATCAGTGCGCCGAAGACGATGCCCGAGGTCAGATACCCCAGGCCCAGGGTGCCCGCGGTGAGGTCGCCGGCCGCGGTGCCCAGGGCGAAGGTGGTGAGCACGGTGGCCCAGTAGAAGGTCTCCCGGCGGCGGGTGCGGACGCTGTGCAGCGCGAGCGTGCCCTCGGAGGCGTACCAGGCGAGCAGGATGACGGCCAGTGCCACCGAGAAGGCGAGGGTGGAGACGAGGTAGGGGACTCCGAGGATGACGTGGACGACGTCGGCGGCCATCGTCCCGAAGACGCTCACCATGACGATCGTCGACCAGTAGAGTCCGGCCCGGTAGCGGGTCGATCGGAACTGCGCCACCATCAGGATCGCGAACGCCGTGAAGCCCAGGGCGCCGGCGGGTATCGGCCCCAGTGTCCGGCCGAGGTAGTCCGAGGCGGTCTCGCCCATGCCGGTGGTGAGGATCTTCACCACCCAGAACAGCGCCGTGACCTCGGGGACCTTGCTCCGGACCGGAGCGGCGCCGGGGCGTCGCCCCCGGGCCGGGGGTGTCGCCACCGCCGTGCTGTCCGGCTGTCCGATCGTCATGTTCCGCCCTTCCGGCGCACGGCTGGCGCACGGTCGTCACCCAGAAATGTCTACAGGACTGTAGACGGTCATGGCAGGCGGAAGGTTCACCCCTCCCGGCGACGGACCTCGGGACTGCCGGCCGGCCGTCCGGCCGCGGCCCCGCCCGACGGGATGGTGAAGGCACGGGAAACTCTTGGTGTCCAGGCCGTCGGAAGGATGTTCGGCGGCGCCGCGTCTGCCTAGCATGTGCGACGGGGAGGCCGCAGGTCCTTCCCGCGAGCCAACGCCCTTTCCGTACGCCCCAGGAGGACCCGTGCCACGAGCCGGCCTGCGGCGGCTTCGTTCGCCGCGCGTCTGGGGTCCCGGCGGCGCCGTCATCGTGGCCGGAGCGGTCACCGCGGTCGCCCTGACCGCCGGCGCCGGACCGGACACCGCGGCCACCGCGGACGGCCTCCCGCACACCACCGTCGAGATCTCCCCGGGCGACTGCGGGCGCGGCTGGCAGCATCCGCACGCAGGCACCCAGGTCTTCGACCTCCGCAACAGCTCCAGCGGTGCCGCCGAGGTCTACCTCCGCGGTGCCGGCGGCGGCCCGGTCTACGGCGAGGTGGAGGGCATCGGCCCCGGCACCACCCGCCAGTTGCGGGTCCGCCTCGGCCCCGGCGCGTACGCCTTCACCTGCCTGCCCGACGACGCCAACGCGACCACCGGGCCCACCGTCCGCGTCACCGGCGACGGACCCGCCGGCCCGGCCGCCGCGCCGGTCACCCAGCACGACCTGATCGACCCGGCGATCGACTACCAGAAATGGGTCGCCGGCGGCCTCGACGACCTCGTCGGGCAGACCGACGCCCTGCGCGCGGCGGTCACCGACGGCGACCTGGCCGCCGCCCGCACCGCCTGGCTGCCCGCCCATCTGACCTACGAGCGGCTGGGCGCCGCCTACGGCGCGTTCGGCGACGCGGACCAGAAGATCAACGGGACCACCGCCGGACTCGCGGGCGGCGTCCGTGATCCCGGGTTCACCGGCTTCCACCGCGTCGAGTACGGCCTGTGGCACGGCGAGTCCGCCGCCGGGCTGCGCGCCCCGGTCGCCGCGCTCGCCGAGGCGGTGCGCGCCCTGCGCGACGAGTGGGCCCAGACCCGCATGGACCCGGCGGCGCTCGGCCTGCGCGCGCACGAGATCCTGGAGAACACCGCGCAGTTCGAGCTGACCGGCCGCACCGACTACGGCAGCGGCAGCAACCTCGCCACCGCCCGCGCCAACCTCGACGGCACCCGCGCCGTGCTCGTCCGGCTGCGCCCCCTGCTGACCACCCGCTACCCCGAACTCCCGCGGTTGGAGAGCGGGTTGGGCCGCACCGGGCGACTGCTCGACGGCTTCCACCGGGACGGCCGCTGGACCCCGCTCGACGCGCTGAGCCGCGCCGAACGGCAGCGGACCAACGCGGCGGTGGGTGACCTGGTGGAACGGCTGGCCTCGGTGGCCACCCTGTGCGATCCGCGGAGGACGGTGTGAACGACGCCCAGCACGGCGGCGACGACGGTACGGAGGGCACGCGGCGGACCCGCGTCGGCCGGCGCGGCTTCCTGCGCGGCGCGGCGCTGGCCGGCGCCGGGGGACTTGTGGCCGGCGGAGCCGGGCTCGCGGCCGGCGCCGCGCCCGCCCGGGCTCCGTACGCCGACGGCGCCGGCCCGCAGCTCCCGCTGCCCGGCACCGGACCGCTCGGCGGCCCCGCGCCCGCCGCCCCCTTCCACGGGCCGCACCAGGCCGCCGTCCTCACCGCGCCCCGCCGGGTCACCGCGTTCGTCGCCTGCGACGTCACCGCCGACGGCCGCGCGGACCTGGCCGACCTGCTGCGCACCCTCACCGAACGGGCCCGTTTCCTGACCGGCGGCGGTGTCCCGGACCCGCTCGGCGTCACCGGCCCGCCCGCCGACTCCGGCATCCTCGGCCCCCAACTCCCGGCCGGCGCACTGTCGGTCACCGTCGGCGTCGGCGCGGCGCTCTTCGACGACCGGTTCGGGCTGCGCGCCCGCGCGCCGCGCCGCCTGACCACCATGCCCGCCTTCCCCGACGACGACCTCCAGCCCGACTGGTGCCACGGCGACCTGAGCCTCCAACTGTGCGCCGACGACACCGACACCGTGCTGCACGCGCTGCGCGACCTGACCCGCCACACCCGCGGCGCCCTCCAGGTCCGTTGGCGGCTGGACGGCTTCGCCAGCCCGCCCCGCCCCACCGGCACCGCCCGTAACCTCTTCGGCTTCAAGGACGGCACCGCCAACCCCGACCCCGGATCGAGCCGCGAGATGCGGCGCCTGGTCTGGGTCGAGTCGGGCATGGGCGAGCCGGACTGGGCAGTCGGCGGCAGCTATCAGGTCGTCCGGCTGATCCGGATGCTGGTGGAGTTCTGGGACCGCGTCTCGCTGACGGAGCAGGAGCGGATGTTCGGCCGCACCCGGGAGACCGGTGCCCCGCTCGACGGCAACGACGAGCACGACACCCCCGACTACCCCGGCGACCCCAAGGGCGATGTCATCCCCCTGGACAGCCACATCCGCAAGGCCAACCCCCGCACCGCGGACACCGCCGACCAGCGCCTGCTGCGCCGCGCCTACAACTACGACCGCGGCATGGACGCCAACGGCAACCTCGACATGGGCCTGCTCTTCTGCTGCTACCAGCAGGACCTTGCCCGCCAGTTCGAGACCGTCCAACGCCGCCTGGCGGGGGAGCCGCTGACGGACTACATCAAGCCGTTCGGTGGCGGCTACTTCTTGGCGCTGCCGGGCGTACGGGACCGGGCCGACTGGTACGGCCGGGCGCTCCTGGCGTAGCGGCCCCGGCCCCGCCACCTGGCGGGTCGCCCACCGCTCGCGTAAAACGGAGGCACGATCGGGCCGTTGACCTCGTCGGTCAACAGACGGTCAAGCTTTGCCCTGGGATACCTGACCCGGTGTTCACTTTCGCGCCATGATGGCTCTGCCCCGCCGCCGTTCGCCCGGCAGAGCATCCGGCCGTACGGAGCAACCGCGACCCGCCCGGAGGATGAGAACCAGATGGCCATGAGGGGAAAGACACACGTGATACGGACCCTGGGGGCCGTCACCGGAGCCGTGGCACTCGCCGCGCTGGGCGGCGGCGCACCCGCCCTGGCCGCCGGCGGTCCGCACCCCGGCCACTCCGGGACCGCCACCCCCATCAAGCACGTGGTCGTCATCTTCGACGAGAACATCTCGTTCGACCACTACTTCGCCACCTACCCCAAGGCCGCGAACACCGACGGGACGAAGTTCACCCCGTCCCCGAAGACGCCCCAGGACGTCGACAACCTGCGCACCGCCGGGCTGCTCAAGCACAACCCGAACCAGTACCTCCCCAAGCGGCTCACCCCGCAGCAGGCCATGACCTGCGACCAGAACCACGAGTACGGCCCCGAGCAGTACGCCTACAACGCTGGCAAGGCCGACAAGTTCGTCCAGAACACCGACTCCGGCAAGTGCTCCGGCGGCCTCTTCGGCGAGCCCGGACTGGTGATGGACTACTACGACGGCAACACCGTCACCGGGCTGTGGAACTACGCCCAGCACTACGCCCTCAACGACCGCTCCTTCGGCTCGGTCTACGGCCCGTCCTCCCCGGGCGCGATCAACCTGATCTCCGGTCAGACCCACGGGGTGATCTCCACCGACCCGACCTCGGGCACCGAGAACCCCAAGCAGACCGCCAAGCCGGACGGATACGCCGTCCAGTCGCCCGACGCCAAGGGCGTCGGCACGATGATCAACGACCCGGACCCGGCGTTCGACGACTGCTCGGGCAAGGACCACTCCAGCAAGAACGCGCTCGCCGCGATGCAGGGCCGCAACATCGGTGACCTGCTCAACACCCGCAACATCAGCTGGGGATGGTTCCAGGGCGGCTTCCGGCCCAGCGCCCCGTGGGACGGCAAGCAGGGCCACTACGCCCAGTGCCACGGCACCACCCACACCAACGTCGGGGGCGCCGCGGTCGTCGACTACAGCCCGCACCACGCCCCGTTCCAGTACTACAAGTCCACGGCCAACCCGCACCACCTGCCGCCCAAGAGCGTCGACGAGATCGGCCACGCCGGTCAGGCCAACCACAACTACGACCTGACCGACTTCGACGCCGCGCTGCGCGCCGGCAAGCTGCCTGCCATCAGCTTCCTCAAGGCCCCCGCCTACCAGGACGGCCACGCCGGCAACTCCGACCCGCTCGACGAACAGCACTTCCTCGTCGACCAGATCAACCACATCCAGCAGGCGCCGCAGTGGAAGGACACCGCCGTGGTCGTCGCCTACGACGACTCCGACGGCTGGTACGACCACGCCTTCGCCAAGCCGCGCAACGGCTCCAAGGACTCCTCGACCGACGCCAACGGCAAGTCCACCGACAGCCCGGCCTGCCAGTCCGGCCCGGCGGCCGCCGGCGGCTACCAGGACCGCTGTGGCCCGGGCACCCGTCAGCCGCTGCTGGTGATCTCCCCGTACAGCAAGACCAACCACATCGACCACACCGCCACCGAGCAGACCTCGGTGATCAAGTTCATCGAGGACAACTGGCACCTCGGTCGGATCGGTGACGCCTCCTTCGACGCCCGCGCCGGCGCGCTGACCTCGATGTTCGACTTCCGGCACCCCAACAACAAGCAGGTGCTGCTGAACGCCGACGGCTCGGTCAAGTCCGTCGGTCCGATCCGCCCGGTCAAGCCGGTCCGGACCACCATCACCCAGGGCGCCGCGATGCAGAACACCGCCGCCGTCGACGACCAGTCCGGCTTCCCGGTCCTGCCCGTGGGCATCGCCGCCGCCGCGGTCGCGGCCGGCGCCACCGGCACCTTCTTCGCGCTCCGGCGCCGCAAGGAGCAGGGCGCGGTCTGAACCGGTTGAACCCCCGGGCCCGCACCCCTCGCGCCCGGCCGGACCACCGCCCACAGCGGCGGCCCGGCCGGGCGCGGCCATACCGGCGCGGGCCCGGGGTCACCCGGTCCCGGCCCCGCCGGTCCGCCGCGACCGCGGTCACAGCTCCTGCGCGGGCCAATCCAACAGCCGGGCGCCGATCACGGCGGTGTGCAGGGTGTACCGGTGCACCGGATCGGCCGGATCCGCGCCGGTGAGCTGGTGCACCCGCGCCAGCCGGTAGGTCAGCGCCCGCACGCTCAGCGACAGTCGCCGGGCCGCCTCCGCCGCGACGCACCCCGCGTCGAAGTACACCGCCAGCGTCTCCAACAGCGGCCCGGCCCCGCCGCGCGCCTCCTGCAGCGGCCCCAGCGTGCTGCGCACCAGGTCGGCCATGGCCTGCCGGTCCCGGGTGAGGACCGGGTAGACCAGCAGGTCGGCGGCGTGCAGCACGGGATCGCCGAGCCCCATCCGCTCGGCCAGCTCCAGCGCGTTGAGCGCCTCCTCGTAGGACTGGACGATGCCCCCGGCGCCGCCGTGCGTGCGGCCCACCGCCACCCGGCCCCCGGTGGCGGTGTGCGCCTGCCGCGCGAAGTACGCCAGCACCTCCGCCGGATCGCCCGGGGCGATGCAGATCAGCCGACCCTCCTTCGTGGTCAGCAACATCTGCCGGTCCCCGAACCGGCTCACCAGCGCCTGTTGCACCCGCCGGGCCACCGGGTCGGCCTCCGAGTACGCCACGGACCCCTCGGCCACCGCGACCGCATGGGCATGCGAGAGCCGCAGCCCGAAACGTTCCGCCCGCTCCGCCAGCCGGCCCAGGTCGCTGCCCCCGTAGAGCAGGTCGTCGATGAATTCCCGGCGCGCGGCCTCCTCTTGGCGCACCGCGAGGTGCTGCGCCCGTTCGTAGCCGCCGGCCAGCGCGTCCACCGCCTGAGCCAGCGCCGCCAGCACGCTGTCCGTCGGCGCCGACGCGGTACGCGGCCAGGACGCCCGGGTGACCGCGAGGTGCGCGTTGACCAGTGCCCGCAGGCTGTGCCCGGCCTCGGCGGCCCGTTCCCCCGCGGCGCGCCGCGCCTGGAGCTCCTGGCGATTGAGTCGGCGCCCGGTGTGCGCGACGTCCCCGAGGACCCCCGCATACCCGTCCACGAACTCCTCGGGAAGCTCCCGCCCCGTCACGCGTCCCCCACCCCTCGGTGTGTTCCTTTTGACTTCTTCTTGACGCTTTCTTAACACATGAGGGGTGTGGGCCGTCCAGGCGAGCGGTTGCGGGGGAGCGGGGCGGGCCATCGACGATCGTGCTGGTCCACGACCCGCGGAAGCGCTCCGCGGTGCGACCGACCGCCGGAGGTCGAGCTTCCGCCGCGCGTCGGGCACTATCGGATGTCGGCCCGCGGTGATCGCCGTCCGGCGCCGTGCGCCCGAACCGACGCCACGTGGAGGCGAGAGTGACCGAGTCCCGGCGGAACGCTGCCCGGCCCGAGCGGTTGCCCAGCGGCCGCCACCACCTCAGCCGTGACGAGGTGGTGGCGTCGCAGCGGGTGCGGATGCTGACCGCCACCGCGGAGGTGATGAAGGAGAAGGGGTATGCGGGGACCTCGGTCGCGGACATCATCCGGCGCGCCGGGGTGTCGCGAGAGACGTTCTACCAGCAGTTCCGCTCCAAGGACGACTGCTTCGTCCAGGCCCTGGACGCCGCCACGCACCAGTTGGTGGGTCTGCTGGAGGCCGCCTGGCAGCAGCCGCCGGCCGACGCCCCGCGGGCGACGCCGGCTCCTCCGCCGCCCACTCCGGAGGAGATCTTCCGCCGGCTGCTGCGCCGTTATCTCCACGCCCTCGCCGAACGATCTGCCTTCGCCCGGCTGTTCCTCGTCGAGGTGTACGCGGCCGGGCCGGCGGCGACGGCCCGCCGCATGGAGTGGCAGTGCCGGTTCGCCGACGCCCTCGCCGAGATCTTTCCGGCGGGGGACGAGGACGATCCGGACGAGCGGCGCTTCGGTTGTGAGGCGCTGGTCGCCGCCGCCGCACACATGGTGACGGTGCGTCTGGCCGCCGACGACGTGGCGGGCCTGCACGCGTTGGAAGCACCGCTGGTCCGTCTCGCGGTACGGCTCCTCGGCTGACCGGTTAGCCGGCCGCGGGGAGCGGGGGGAACTGTGCCAGCCGGTCCCGGAGGTCGGCGGGCAGCAGCGACGCGACCGCCGTGCGCTGCCCGGCCGGCTGCTGCCGGCTTGTGGTGGGGCCGCCGTTGGACAGCGTGTGCGGTGTCCTGCGCGGGATCGTCAGCCCCGGGCCGCAGACCGGGACCTTCGGTGCCTGGCGGTTGAGCTGGTCGCCGCCGCCGGAGACGGCATGGGGGTTGATGGCGTAGCCGTGGTCGCCGGTGAAGTAGCCGACCACGCCGTTGACGAAGCAGGCCAGGTTGGTGAGCACGTTCTCGGAGTAGCAGATGCCGTCGTTGGTGTTGCAGATCTCCTTGACCGTCAGATCGCCGAAGCCGCGCGGCCCCCTCATCGTCATGCCCGGCAGGATCGTCGGCAGGTTGGTCTCGATGCCGCCCGGGCCGCCGTTCGCACCGGGCCGCCGGGGGTCTCCGTAGAGCACGCCGTTGAGCCGGTCGTGCGGGACGGCGTCGCTGCCGGAGAGGGCGGCCAGCTCGTCGCCGGCGACGATCGCGCCCTGCGAATAACCGGCGATGGTGAGGTGACTTGCGGTGCAGGCACCGTGGAACTCCTTCACCGCCGCGTCGAGTTTGGTGATGCCCTCGGCCACCGAGTCGTCCAGCGTCACGGTGTCGCCGGGATACGGGGCGATCGACGCCGAGTAGTGGATCTTCGTGAACGACACGCCCGCGGGGAGGGCGGCGTTGCTCGGGTCGTAGACCGTGGCATCGCGATCCAGGTGGCCGCCGACCTCGAAGATCATGGTGTCGGGGCAGTCGGCGCGTGTCTGGGCCGGTGTTCGGGTCTGTGGGGCGGCTGCCAGGGCGTGGGGCGAGTTCAGTCCCAGCACGGGCAACGCTACGAGCAGCGCCAGGAACGATCGTGCCTTCCGCATGAGCACCTCGTCTCGAATTGGCTTGGGGGGAACGGGAGTTCCGGCCCAGTGCGTCGCCAAAGGTAGCGTCGGACGAGGTTCTGCGAACAGAGGTGTTCGTGAAAGTACGGTGTGCGAGGGCAGCGCATCGTGCGGACGGGAAGCGCGGGGCGCGCGCCGCCTGCGACGCGGAGGAGCAGGCGAGGGCGACGACCGGCAGGGCGAAGGCCGCCACGATGACGCCGCCGCGCACGCAGGGGAACCGGCCCAGGACGAGGCCGAGCAGTTCCGCGGCGTCCCGCACCGGCCGGAAGGCAAACCGCCCGCTCGGCGCGGGAATCGGGGCCCCGCCCGGCGGCCGTGCGGTCGGTGGGTGTCGGCGCGACGGCCGGCGCCGTCCTCGTCGATGCGGGGGAATCCGGCGGCGCCACCACCGCGATGGAGTAACGCTGCGTGATCTCTTGGTTGTCGCGTCGTTAGCGCGGTGAACCCGGTGCACGGCCGGGGTCCGGACAGGAAGGAAGTTCCGTCGTGGGTAAGGCAATGCGTGTGGCCGCAGGAGCCCTTGGGGCCGGTGCGCTGCTGTTGTCAGCGGCAGGCACGGCCAGCGCGAAGGGGGGCGGGGGCGAGGGATTGCTGTTCGATCAGGACATCCGGTGTATGCCGTCGTTCAGCCTGCTGCTCCCGCCCACGGATGGTGGGTGCATCACCAACGTCTTCATCGACAACCGGAAGAGGATCGACAAGGCCGTCCAGAGCGCCGGCACCTACATCAGCGGTGGCGGCGCCGCGGTCGGCCGTGGAGGCCGCCGCTGATCCGAGCGCCGTACCCCGGAATTGATGTTCCGGTGTGCGCCATGACGCCCGCGCTCCGGTCGGAGCGCGGGCGTCAACTTGCGTATCCGCAGGGTCAGTCGGTGACCTCGATCCTGCCGTTCGCGGCCGCGGCGGGGGCGGGAGCCGCGCCGCCGGACCCGGCCGGACCATCGGTGCCCCCGGTCACCCGCTTCAGCAGGCCGGCCAGGTCCACCCCCGAGACCGAGCCGAGGAGTTCCACGCCCTGGGCGACGTTGTTCGCCACCGTGCGGGGCAACTGCCCGGCGCCGTCGGTGGAGATCACCGTCAGCTTGTCCACGGCACCCAGCGGTTCGGACGCCTTCGCGACGACCTGCGGAAGGACCTCCACCAGCATCTGGAGCACGGCCGCATCGCCGTAGCGGGCGAAGGCGTCGGCCTTCTTGTGCATCGCGGTGGCCTCCGCGGCCCCCTTCGAGGCGAGCGCGGCGGCCTCCGACTCACCCTCCAGCCGGACCGCTTCGGCGAGTGCGGCACGGCGGAGCTTCTCGCCCTCACCCGTCAGCCGGGCCCGTTCGGCGTCCGCCTCGGCCTCCTTGACCTGCGCGATCCGGCGCGCCTCGGCCTCCTGCTCGGCCTGGTACCGGGCGGCGTCCGCGGGCTTGCGGACCTTGGTGTCCAGCTCCCGGTCGGTGAGCGCGGCCTGTCGCTCGGCGACCTTCTCCTGCTCGGAGAGGACCTCCTGCTGGCGCGCGGCTTCGGCCAGCGGGCCGGCCGCGTTCGCCTTGGCGGCGGCGGCCTCGGTCTCGACCCGGATCTCGGCCTGCTTGAGGTAGAGCGTCCGCTCCGCGACCGCGATCTCCTCGGCGGCCTTGAGTCGCGCCTGCTCCGACACCCGCTTGGCGTTGGCCTCCGCGATGTCCGCCTCCTGGCGGGCCCGCGCGGCCTCCGGCCGGCCCAGGTCCTCCAGGTACGAGCCCTCGGTGGTGATGTCCTGGATCTGGAACGCGTCCAGGATCAGGCCCTGCCCGGACAGGCTGGCCTCCGCCTCCTCGGCGACCTGCCCGGCGAAGGCGGCCCGGTCGCGGATGATGTCCTCGACCGCCATCCGGCCGACGATGGCCCGCAGCGCGCCCGAGAGCACCTCCTGGGTGAAGCCGACGATGCCGTCCTGTTGCTGGAGGAAGCGCTGCGCCGCGGCCCGGATGGCGTCCTCGCTGCCGCCCACCTTGACGATCGCGACCCCGTCGAGGTTGGCCTTCACACCGCGCAGGGTGACCGCGCCGCGCACCGCCACCGGCAGGTGCCGGCTGGACAGGTCCAGCGAGAAGCGCTGCTGGACGAACGGGATCACGAAGACGCCGCCTCCGACGACGACCTTCTGGCCGCTGTTGTCGACGCTGACCTGGCCGGTCTCCGGGTCGGTGGACGTCTTGCCGCGACGGCCGGTGATGATGAACGCCTCGTTCGGCCCGGCGACCTTGTAGCGCGTGATCACTACCAGGGCGAGCAACACGACGAGGACGACGGCGCCGATCACGGCGACAATGACTGAACTCATAACGAATCCCCCCTGCCTTCCTGGGGGTAGGCAGATCAAGGTGATGGTGTGCATGACCGGCCCGGCGGCGGGTGTGCCGGGTCCGGGGTGTAGGGGCGGGGCCGGGCCCGCATCGGCGTCGGGGCCGCGCCCCGCCCCGCTCAGCGTTCGACGGGGCGGACCGCCACCGAGGTGGACGAGAGGGAAGCCTCCACCCAGATCTCGGCGCCGCGGGCCACCGGGACCGCGCTCCTGGCCGACAGCTTCACGGGGTGACCGGCGAGCCGCAGCAGCACCTCGCCGTACCCGTCGGCGGGGATGGCGGTCACCACCGAACCGGCGGTGCCCACCAGGTCCTCGCGGCGCGGTGCCGGGTCGGTCCGGTCGCGCATCAGCGCCCGGCTGAACCGCCAGGTGGCACCCCCGGCCACGACCCCGGCGGCCAGTCCGACACCGATGGCCGGCCCGGCACCGAGCCCGGTGCCGCCCCACACGATCGCGCCGGCGAACCCGAACATCGACAGGAACCCGGCGATGACCGGCAGGGACAACAGCCCGTCGAAGAGCCCGTCCAGCACGCCGCCGAACAGCCCCTCCAGCAGCCCGTCGAAGATCAGCGACAGCGCGAGTACGACGATCCCGCCGATGCCGAGACCAAGAAACCAGGCCATGTGCAGCCCTCCCGCACTCGCTCATTCCGCCCGAACGGGGATGATCGTCACACGTGGCCGGGCCGCCGTACATTGCCGCATCCCGGCAATCTTTATGCGCTCTTGATGTGCAGCACCGCGCGCCGACCTGCCGCGACGGTTATTTCCGCTCTCGTTCGGCTCAGCTCTTGACTATGGGCAAAACGGGAGGAAACTGGAGATTAACCAGAAAACCGGAGAGCCGCACCGTCGACAAAGACGTTTGTTGGCAGGAGACCCTTGGCGTGGCCCTGGCTAGGCCCCCGGAAGCCCCGCGAACCGGAGCCTCAGCGACGACTGAGGTAGATGGTGACGATGCGGACTCCCGGGGACTGTGTTGTTCACGATGAGCGGAAGTGACGGAGCCCGGGGCTGTTGACCCCGGGCTCTCGTGTGCGCGGGCCCGTGCGTGCCCCCTGCGGCTGCTTCGCCGTCAGTGACGAGCAGATCCCCGGTGGGCTGATCGCCGCGCCGGCCTCCGTGCTGATCGTCGGGCTGATCGGGGACCTCAGTGTCGGGGCCTGTGCGCGTGGGGTGGGTGCTGCACGGTCGCTGGCTCCGGGGCTCTGGGGATCCAGGGGCCGGGAGCCCGGGGGCCGGGGGTAGGGGATCTGAGTCCTGATGTGTCATCACATCGTCGTCGGGGATGGCTCGTTCGGTGGCGTGAGGGGGTTCTGTCGGAGGTCCGCCATCCTGCGGCGACTACCGGGGCCCCGCGTTCTACCGCCCGTCGCCGCAGGATTCGCGGGCCTTGACCACGGTGAGGGTGATCGCTCGGTGCGGCAGTGGGGCGCCTGGGCGGGGGTGTTGGTCGCAGACCTTCCAGTTGCCGGGCCACAGCACGTGGCGTCTGGCGCCCCGGCCGTCCCTGAGTTGGACTGCGGTGTCGTAGCCGAGTGCCTGGTAGGCGGTGACCAGACCCTTGCCGCTGACGTGGGGCATGGTGCCGCCGTCGGCGTGTGCCGGACCCGCCGCGGCGAGGGTGGCCAGGGTGAGGGTTGCGGTGGCGAGGGGTGTCAGGAGAGTGCGGCGGACGACGTCGGTGCGTCGGGGGATGCCGGCTCGCACGCGCGAATTGACTGGATTGTCCGTTGTGTTGGGGATGTGTGCGTTGTTCATGCCTGGAGAACGCGCGGGGAGGGTGGTGGTCACGACGGGGCGTCGGGTGACTGAGGGTGTGCCTGGGGGGCCGGAGTGGGGACCCTGTGTCCGGTCCGCGTGGGGCGCTGGCTAGGCTTGTTATCCCCTCGTGACTATGTGACTACAGTGATGTAGACATCTTCGGACCGCCTGACTAAGGTATGCCTTCGCTAACTGAGGTAAGGCATACCGGTGCGGTTGCGGGCCGGAGAGGACAACTATGTGGGACGACGCGTTTCCGAGCTTCTTGATCGGGTTGAGAGAAGGTCTAGAAGGCGGACTCATCGTTTCGATCCTCGTCGCCACACTTGTCCGGGCCGGGGCCAAGTCCCGTCTGCCGCAGGTGTGGACCGGTGTACTGGCCGCGATCGCGGTGGCCATGAGCTTCGGCGCGGTCCTCACCTTCACCGCCGCCTCGCTCTCGGCCACCGCGCAGGAAGCTTTCGGCGGCACGCTGAGCGTCATCGCGGTCGCGTTCGTCACCGCGATGGTGTTCTGGATGCGCCGCTCCGCGCGCAGCCTCTCCGGTGAGATCAAGGAGAAGGTCACCGGGGCCCTCGCCATGGGCTCGGGCATGCTGATCGTCACCTCCTTCCTGGCCGTGGGCCGCGAGGGACTGGAGACCGCGCTGTTCCTGTGGACCACGGCGCGGGCGGCGGGCGAATCCGTCGGGCCGATGATCGGCGCCGGGATCGGGTTGGTCATCGCGGCGGGGCTCTGCTGGGGCCTCTACCGCCGGGTGCTCAAGATCAACCTCACCAAGTTCTTCACCGCGACCGGTGCCGTGCTCATCGTCATCGCCGCCGGTGTCCTGGGCTACGGCCTGCGGGACCTCCAGGAAGGCGGGGTCCTGCCCGGCAAGACCGCGTTCGCCTTCGACCTCGGTCAGAGCATCGACCCCAACGCCTGGTACACCACCCTGGTCCAGGGCGTCTTCAACCTCATGCCGGCCATGACCTGGCTCCAGGTCATCGGGTACGCGGCATACCTCGTCATCGTGATGACGCTGTTCGTCCGCGGAATACGGGCCACTGCGAAGCCGGCACCGGCACAGCGGGTGGCGGAGGCCAAGGCGGACAAGCCGGCGGTGGCCAAGGCGGCAGCGGTCGACGCGGCAGCGGACCAGGCGGTCGAGGCCGCCGAGGAGAAGGTCGTCGTCGAGAAGGACGGGACCGCGGCGGAAGCCTCGGCGGAGGGTCCGGCTGAGGGGACGGACGCCTCGGAGCCGGTGACGGGGACGGGGACAGAGTCCGAGTCGAAGTCGGCGTCCGAGTCGGGGTCAGAGTCGGAGTCTCCGGCGGATGCGGAGCCGGTGGCGGCGCCGGCCGGCGGGGGGCGGAAGCGGCCCGCGTGGCTGCTGCCGGTCGCCGTGGTCGCCGTACCCGCCGTCGTCGCGGGCGGGATCGTCGCCTTCGGCAAGTCCAAGCCGGCCGGGGCGCCGACCATCGCGGTGTCCGAGAAGGAGTGCGGCAAGGGCTTCACCGCGCCCAAGCCGGGGCGGCAGACGTTCCAGATGCAGAACACCGGTGACAAGACCTCCGAGGTGTACCTCGTCGACCCCGCGACCAACGCGGTCTACGGCGAGATCGAGGGCCTGGCCCCCGGCACCACCCGCGACCTGGTCGCCACCATCGCCGGTGGTTCGTACGCCTGGCGCTGCGTCCCCACCGGCGGCAAGGCGGTCACCTCGGCCGCCGTACGGGTCAGCGGCGGGGGCGGCACCAAGGCCGTCGTCCCGGTCTCGGAGGAGGACCTCGCCGGGCCGCTGCGCGCCTACAAGCAGTACGTCGACCAGGGGCTGGCCACGCTGACCGGCCAGACCCAGAAGCTCAGCGACGACCTCGCCGGCGGCGACCTGGACAGCGCGCGGACGGACTGGCTCACCGCGCACCGCACCTACTCCTCGCTGGGCGCCGCCTACGGCACGTTCGAGGACTTCGACAAGAAGATCAACGGGCGGGTCGACGGGCTCCCGGGCGGCGTGCACGACAAGGACTTCGCCGGCTTCCACCGGATCGAGTACGGGCTGTGGCACGGCGCGTCCGCGGACGAGCTGAGCGGACCGGCCCAGCAGCTGCACGACGATGTGGTGGGACTGCGAAAGGCGTTCCCCACCCAGGACTTCGACCCCGGCGACCTGCCGCTGCGGACCCACGAGATCCTGGAGAACACCCTCCAGTTCGAGCTGACCGGCGACACCGACCAGGGCAGCGGCAGCAACCTCGCCACCGCCGACGCCAACCTCACGGGCACCCGGGAACTCCTCGACGTCCTGCGCCCGCTGATCGCCAAGCGCGAGCCGCAGCTGCTGACGTCCATCGAGAGCGACATCGCCCGGATGCAGAAGCTGCTCGACGACGCCCACCACGACGGGACGTGGACGCCGGTCGAGAAGCTCGACGCCACCGCCCGCCAGCGGCTGAACGGGATCACCGGCCAGTTGCTGGAGCACCTGGCGCCGGTCCCGGACCTCCTGGAGATCCGCAAGTCCGCCTGACCCGCCCGCGGCCGGGACGCCCGGTGCGTCCGAGCGCACCCCGCCGGACCCACCGGGCGCCCCGCCCGAACGGCCACCGCCCCACCCGCCCCACCCCGAGTCACACCGCACCACCCCACGCACGCTCCGAAGGGAACCACGAGATGTCCGCCGAAACGCCCGGTCCGCAGGGCCGCTGTCCCGCCGACCGGCGCTCGTTCGTGAAGACCGCGCTGGGTGCCGGCGCGGCCGGTGCGGTGCTGGCCGGCGGCGGCTTCGCGCTGAGCCAGAGCAACGCCGGTACGGCACGGGCCGCCGACACCGCCGACGCCGGGAAGGTGCCGTTCCACGGCGTCCACCAGGCGGGCATCCTCACCCCGCAGCCCGCCGCTGCCGCCTTCGTCTCCCTGAACGTCATCGCGGAGAACCGCAAGGAACTCACCGAGCTGCTGCGGACCATCACCGAGCGGGCCCGCTTCCTGACCGCCGGCGGCGCCCCGCAGGACCTCGGTGTCGGCGCCCCGCCGTCCGACAACGGCATCCTCGGGCCGGTGGTCCCCGCCGACGCGCTGACCGTCACGGTGGGCGTGGGCGCCTCGCTCTTCGACGACCGCTTCGGCCTGGCGAAGGCCAAGCCGCGCAAGCTCGGCCCGATGCGGACCTTCCCCAACGACAACCTCCAGGCCGCCGAGTGCCATGGCGACCTGTCGCTGCAGATCTGCGCGGAGCGCCAGGACACCGTGCTGCACGCGCTGCGCGACATCGCCCGGCACACCCGCGGCGGGATGCAGATCAAGTGGCGGATCGACGGCTTCCAGAACGCGCCCCGGCCCAGCGGCACCCAGCGCAACCTGCTCGGCTTCAAGGACGGGATAGCCAACCCCGACGTGGAGTCGGGGCGCGAGATGGACCGTCTGGTGTGGGTCGGCGACGGCCACGGTGAGCCCGCCTGGGCCACCGGCGGCAGCTACCAGGTCATCCGGATCATCCGGATGCTGGTGGAGTTCTGGGACCGGGTCTCGCTGGCGGAGCAGGAGAAGATGTTCGGCCGCCGCAAGGACACCGGTGCCCCGCTGGACGGCGCGGGCGAGTTCGACGTGCCCGCGTACCACAAGGACCCGCACGGCACCGCGATCCCGCTGGACTCCCACATCCGGCTCGCCAACCCGCGGACCGCCAAGACCGACGACTCCCGCATCCTGCGCCGCGGCTACAACTACGACCGGGGCGTCGACAACGTCGGCAACCTCGACATGGGGCTGGCCTTCTGCTGCTACCAGCAGGACGTCCTCCGCCAGTTCGAGGTCACCCAGGAGCGGTTGATCGACGAGCCGTTGGTGGACTACATCTCGCCGACCGGCGGCGGGTACTTCTTCGCGCTGCCCGGCGTGCGGGACTCCGCGGACTGGCTCGGCCGGAGCATGCTGGCCGCCGTCTGAGCCCTCCGCCGCCCGGAATCCGCCGCTGACCCTCAGATCCGCAGGGTCAGCGGCGGATGTGCTCCGTTGAGGTAGTGGTCGCCGATGGCCCGGAGGCTGTGCGCGGACGAGCGCTGGGCGGTCAGTACGCGGGCGTTGCGCCAGAACCGGTCGAAGCCCGGGTCGCCGCCGGCGGCGTCGGCGGTGGCGGTCAGCTCCAGGATGCGGGTGGTGATCTGCAGCGCGGACTGGCCGGTGACCGCCTCGGCCGCGGCGACCAGCACCGCGATGTCGGCGCGCTCGTTGACGCCCAACTCCTCGCCCATCAACAGGCCCCTGGCTAGTGCCTCGGTGGCCGGCTCCACCACGGCCGCGGCGGTGTGCGCGGCGGCGACCAGTTCGCCGTACGCGAGCAGGAGGTAGGGGTCGCCGCCGGGCCGCTCGGCATACGGGGCCGGGACGGGGTCCTCGGCCTGCCAGGTGCGCGGGGCGGCGCGGGTGAGGTCGCGGGCCTCGGCGAGCGCCCCTTCGGCGATGCCCAGCGCGATGTGGACGAGGGCCAGCCGCAGCGTCAGCGGTGCCAGCGTGGCGTACGGGGTGACGTGCTGCTCGTCGTGGGAGACGGTGCCGAGGATCTGCTCGGGCGGCACCGGTACGGCGTCGAAGGCGACGCTGCCGGCACCGGTGAGGCGCTGGCCCAGACGGTCGTGCGCCGGGTCGGTGGTGACGCCGGGATGGGCCGGGTCGACCAGCGCGATCAGCCAGTCGCCGGTCTCGGCACAGGCGGCGCCGACGATCAGGCGGTCGGCGACGGTGACCCCGGCCGCGAACGACCGCCGCCCGTGCAGCAGATGACCTCGACCGTCCGGGGTGAGGGTGAGGTCGGGGACGGTGCCCGGGGCGGGCGGTTCGGCGTCGCTCGCCGGGTTGCCGGCGTCGCCGGCCAGCAGCCACTGCTCTTCCGCCACCCGGCGTTCGAGCGCGTCGGCCTGGTCCGGGGTGCCGAAGAAGCGGGTGCTCCAGGAGAGGGCGTAGTGGCGGGCGAGGAGTTCGCCGATGGAGCTGTCGGCCGCCGCGATCTCGCGGACGACTCCGCAGGCGGTGCGCCAGTCGCTGCCGCCGCGGAGCGGGCCGGGCGGGGTCAGCAGGGCCGGCAGCCCGGCCTCGCGCAGCCGCGACAACTCGTCGAAGGGCGGTTTGCCGGCCCGGTCGCGGACCAGCGCGTCGACGGCGAGGTCGTCGGCGAGTTCACGGGTGACGCGCGGCCAGATCTCGTCTTCCGCCGGGGCGATGGCCTGCGGGGCGGCGGGGCGTGTTGCGGACCTCTTCGGCATGGCGCCGTTCACCGTCCTCCTCGGCTGGAACCGGGCTGCGCACCGGACTGCGGGGCCGCACCGGTCAGGCTTTCCCAGTTTTCCCACTGGATTAGTAGGGAATTAGAACGACTGCATGATGCGACCTGAACTTCGCTCCGAGCAAGGTGTGTTCGAGGGGTGGACGGATCAGGGTCGCATTCCGGACGCGTACACGAGGCCCGGCCGCGGTTTCGCGTCACCGGTCTGCGATACGCGTACACGTCACCGGGTTCCCATGCGCCTGCGCGTCACGGGTCTGTGATACGCGTGCGCGTCACCGTTTTCCGATGCGCGTGCGCTTCACGGGTTCGTCCATGAAGCCGGGTCCTCGGTCAGTGCGGAGACCCGGCTGGGGAGTTCGGCCGACGCCACATCGGCCAGCGAGACGCCGTCGAGGATCTGGCGGACGTTGGCCCGCAGCGCCACCCACAGCGGCAGCAGGGACTCGGCGGGCCCGGTGTACGACAACTCCGGCGGCCGCACGCCCCGTACGGACACCAGCGGCCCGTCCACGACCCGGATCACATCGGCGACGCTGATCTCCTGCGGCGCCTTGGCGAGTCGGTAACCGCCGTTCCCGCCGCGCTGGCTGAGGACCAGCCCGCCCCGCCGCATGTCGTTGAGGATGCCCTCCAGGAACTTGTGCGGGATGTCCTGCGCATCGGCGATGGCCTCCGCCTTGAGCGGGCGCCCGTCCCGGGCGTGCGCGAGTTGCAGCGCGGCGCGCACCGCGTAATCCGCTCTGGCTGAAATCCGCATGCCGGCATTATCCCCGAGGGGGAGAAGCGGGCGCGTCGGGCTTCGGCCCGGATCGGCCCGTCCTACGGGGCGGGCGGGAAGCGCCGAGCGCGCGGGGGTTCGTCGTGCGGGGCGCGCGTCGCGCGGTCAACCACCGGGACCGCGCCGGCGCACCACCCTTGACGCCGGCCGGTACCGCCTCGACACTCGAAGGCGGGAACCCTAGCGAACAGGTGGGAATCCATGGGGCACGCACAGCAGGACGGCGACCGCGCGGTACGCGCGGGCCGGCCGCTTCCCCTCCTCACCTCCCGCCGGCACATCGATCTGCTGCGCGTCTGCAGCGCCGCATAGTTCTCCCACGGGGCGCCCACGCCCCGGTTTCCCGACGCCGCGCCACCCTCGCGGGCCCCGGCCCGTGCCCGGCGCCACCGTGCGGACGTCCGTCCACGCCCGTACGCGCCCGCCGCCATGTGCCCGCCCGTACGCCCACGCACCGGACCTCGCACCCAGGGACTCGTATGACCTCCACCTCCACGTCCGCCGCAACCGCCGCCGAGACATCCGCCACCGCCACCGCGCCGGCCTTCCGGGGCCGCATCGGCTCCGACATGCGCAGCGGTCACTACCCCGTCCCCCACCGCTACCGCCTCTACCTCTCACCCTCCTGTCCGCACTGTCTGGGCATCGCCATCACCCACAGCCTGCTCGACCTCGGCGACACCCTCCCGGTGACGCCGCTGCCCGCCGTCCCCGACGCCCCCGAGTGCGGCTACGCCGCGCTGCGCCCCCTCTACGAGGCCAGCGCGCACCAGTACCGCGGACCGGCCACCGCCCCGGTGCTCAGCGACGACTGGACCGGACGCATCGTCAGCACCCACGCCCCGGACATCCTCCGCGACCTCGCGGAGCGGTTCGGCACCCGCGGACCGGCCCTGTACCCGGACCACGCGCGCGACGCCATCGACGCCCTGGCGCGCAACTGCGAGCAGGACCTCAACCAGGCTGCCCAACACGCCGGTGGCCTCGGCAGCGACCACCCCGGCTACGAGACCGCCCTGGGCACCCTGCTCGGCACGCTCGCCTCGCTGGAGCGACGGCTTACCGACCGCCCCTACCTGCTGGGCGACGAACTCACCGCCGCAGACGTCCAGTTGTGGGTGAACCTGGTCCAACTCGACACCGTCCACCGCTGGCACCTCGACGCCGCGGCCGTGCAGCGCATCGCCGGACACCGACGTCTGTGGTCCTACGCCCGCCGGCTGGCCGCCCTCCCCGCCTTCGGCCGCCACCTCGACCTGGACGCCATCGCCCGCCGTCACCACGCCGGCTGCCGTGGCCAGGAGGCCGCCGGGGCGGCCGTACAGATCGTGGACTGGACGACGGCCCACACCCCCGGACGGCACGTCACATCGGCCGCCCCGCACTGACCCGTCGAAGCGCTGCCCCGCCGGCCTGCCGCCTCCGCCTCAGGTCGCCAGGCGCAGGGGCAGCGACTTCAGCCCGTGGATGAAGTTCGACACCAGCCGCTGTGGCGGTCCGGCCACCGCCACGGCGGGCAGCAGCGCGCAGGTCTCCTCGTAGAGCACCCGTAGTTGCAACCGGGCCAGATGCGCGCCCAGGCAGACGTGCGGACCGTCGCCGAAGGAGACATGGGGATTGGGCGAGCGCGCCAGGTCCAGTCGGCCGGGGTCGGTGAAGACCCGCTCGTCGTAGTTGGCCGAGCCGTGGAAGACCACGACCTTGTCGCCGGCGCGGATCCGCCGGCCGGCCAACTCGGTGTCCGTCGCGGCGGTCCGGCGGAAGCTCAGTACCGGCGGATGCCAGCGCAGCAACTCCTCCACCGCCGGGCCCATCGCGACCGCGCCGCCGCGCAGCGCGGCATAGCCGTCCGGGTGCCGGGCCAGCGCCAGCAGCCCGCCGGGCGCGGCGCTGCGGACGGTGTCGTTGCCCGCGATGGTCAGCAGGAAGAAGAACATCTCCAGTTCGGGCACGGCCAGTTCGGGGTCGGTGGCGAGCACCGTCATCACGTCGTCGCCGGGGTGCCGCCGCTTGTGCACGGCCAGCTCGCGGGCGAACGCGAACATGTCCTGGAGCATCGCCGGGGAACGGGGGTCGGCGGGCCGGCCGTCCGCCCCGGTCGCCGCCGGGCCGGCCTCGTCCGGGTCTTGGTAGCCGATGACCCGCCGGGTCCAGTCCAGCATCAGCCCGCGTTCACCGGGCGGGACGCCCAGCAGATCGGCGAGGTTGAGCAGCGCGTAGTCGTCGGTGACGGCGCTGACGACGTCGCACGCCCCGTCGCCGGACCGCGCGGTGTGCACCGCAGTGGTCAGCAGCGCGCGGGCCCGTTCCCGCACGGCGGTCTCGAAGCGGTCCACCCGCCGCGGGGTGAAGGCCCGGCTGACCAGTCGCCGCAACCGCCCGTGTTCCGGCGGATCCTGATTGAGCATCATCCGCCGGATGAACGGCAGGTCGGCGGGATCGGGGTCGCGGATCTGGGTGGCGCCCAGCTGGGAGGAGAAGGTCCGGGCGTCCTTCAGCACCCGTACGACATCCCGGTGCCGGGTCACCGCCCAGAAGCCGGGGCCGGCCGGCCAGCCGAGCACCTCCGGCTCGTCCTGCCAGGCCACCGGGTGGCGGTCGCGCAGCATCCGATACGCGCCGTGCGGCAGGCCCTTGGCGTACCGGCGCGGGTGGAAGACGTCTGGGACTTCTGGAAACCGTGGGGCCGCTGGCACCTTCAGGACCTTCCCAATCTCCCGGACTTCCAGGTCCTCTGGGAGCTCTGTGTCCTCCGGGATCGCAGTGTCCTCCGGGATCTCTGGCGCGGTAGGGGTGGCTGGGGTGGTCGGGATGGCTGGGGTGGTCGGGTCGTCCGGCGGAGGGCCGCTTCGGGGGTGTGCGGCTCCCCGGGCCCGCCGATTCCCGCGGTCACCCGGCCGCCGTCCCGCCGCTCGCGGAGCCGGTGCGCCCGCCCATCGAGTGGCTGATCACCGAGAACCGATCCCACCCCAGCCGGTCGGCCGGCGCCAGCACATCGACCGCCCCCTCGGCCGTGGCGTAGACCCCCGGTCGGCCCTTCGCCGCACCGTAGCCGCGAAGGTCGACCAGGGCGTACTGGAACGCGTCCCGGTCGAGATCCGGCACGATCGGGCCGAAGGCCGACCGGCCGGCGAACCGACCGTGCACCCCGATGACCTTGTGCGGATCCCCGCCGTGCAGGGTGTGCGGGAGGACGAAGGAAGCCACGCGCTCTCCACCTCTGTACCGGGCCGGACACCGCCGACCACCGAACGGGACGATGCCGACCACCCTGACCGCCTCCACCCCGCCCCGCAAGGGCGCCGCGCCCCCACTCCCGCTCCCACCAAGCCAACAAGCCAACAAGCCAACAAGCCAACAAGCCGTCAAGGCAACAAGCCGTCAAGGCAACAAGGCAACAAGGCAACAACCAACCAAGGGAAATCTCGTGATCGAAGCATCCATCGGGGCGCTGTCGGGCCTCATACCGGCGTTCCTCGTTCTCGCCGCGGTGTTGGGATTAGCCGCCGCGGCGGCCGCGAAGGCGAAGGGCGGTTCCGTGGTCCTGTCGCTGCTGTGCGCGGGTGCCCTGGCGGGCGTACTCGTCGTGACACTGCTGCCGGGGGGGCGGAGGAACGGGGCAGGGCGCTTCCTGCGACACGGGCCTGCCGGGGTGGGCGTTCTTGGGCTCGGAGTCGTCGCGCCTGAACGTCGCGCTGTTCGTCCCGGTGAGCTTCCTCGCCGTGCTGCTGTTCCGGCGCCCGATCGCGGTGCTGTCGGGGTCGTGGCTGCTCACCGGAGGCATCGAACTGGTGCAGGCGGTAGCGGAGTTGGGGCGGGCGTGCAGCTACGACGACCTCAAGGCGAACGCGCTGGGTGGGTGTCTCGGGGTGCTGTTCGGCATCGTTGCGTTGTGGGTCCGGCAGCGCCGCCGGCCCCTGACGCGCAGGGACGCCCTGTGGGGTTCCGGCTCGGCGGTGCTCGGGGGACTGCTGCTGACCGGGGCCTTCGCGGTGGCCGTCGAACCGCTTCACGGGGACGCGCAGGCACAGGACCGGCGCGCGCTGGAGTTCGCTCAGGAGTCATGGTTGGACGGAGCCGTAGCGGACCTGTACGGCCGACCCGAGAATGGCATGACGGTGACCCGCAAGAAGGTGGCGGAGGGGCGTTGGCGGCTGGTGGTGGATCTGGGTCGGCGTGGGTCGTTCGTCGTGCGGTGGCCGGAGCGGCGGCTCGAACGGTTCAGGTGGGATGAGCCGGACGGGGATAGGGACGGGGCGGCTGATGGCGGCGATGGGGTGCTTGCCGCGGGCCGGGCGCGGAGCGTCGGTGACCGGTTCGTCGGGAAGTGGTTCCCCGAGGCGCGGGCGGGCGCCGAGGTCACGGTCGTGCCGTTGCGGGATGGGTGGGGCGGCCACCTGCTGAGTTATCGGGATCCCGCGTCGGGGGGCAGGGGACCGGCTCGGCTGGAGGCGAGGGTGTCGCCTGGCGGCCGGGTGGTGGAGGTGACGGCGCACGGCGCCCCGAGAGCCGGCTGACGTGCCTGTGCGTGTGTCTGTGCGTGTGTCTGTGTCTGTACCTGCCTCGGTGTCGATGCCGGCTCCGGGGCCTGCGCCGGGGTCTGTGTCGGTGCAGGCGCCTGCGCCGCGGACGAATCCCGTTCGTGGTCGTCCGAGGCGGCGATTAGGCTGTGCGTCCATGGAGTCCGCAGGTGAGGGCCGCGTCACGTTCGACTGGCAGACAGTGGTGTACCGCGACTTCGACGTCGATCTGGACGAGCCGGGCAGCCGGAGCGCAGCGGCTCTCGACGCCCTGCTGGACGACCTGGGTGTGTCGGAAGGAGAGGGCTGGGCGTTCGTCGGCGCGTGGGCGGAGCAACTGTCCCGAGCGCTGGCGGCAGGGGTGCCGGCGCTGCTCCGGCGGCTTGCCCACCCGGACGTGGCGGTGCGACGCATGGTGCCGGTGGTGCTCGCCTATGCGGCTGCTCCCGCCGACGCGATCGTCCCGGCGATCCGCGAGCACAGCCTGCACGCACCCGACCCCGCGGTCCGGCTCGGACTGCTGGTGGTCCTGGGTCGGTACGCGGACCGCCCCGACGTACGTGCGCAGCTGCGCCGTTGCCTGCGGGGCGAGCCGGCCGACGCGCTGGGCGCCGCACTGGGCCTGCTGCTGCGCCCGGCGTCGAGGCCCGGCGGGGCGTCGGCAGTTGTGGGCTCCGGCGCGACCTCCACGACGGACGGCGCCGGACCCGTCGAGGACGCGGTGGTCGAGGCGCTGGCACTCTGCGGCGGTGAAGCCGGAGCGGCACTGGGGGAGTTGGCCTGGTGCGATCCGGAGTGGGCCGGCGCGGTGCCGTACGGCCCGGTGGACGCCGTCGACTCCTGGCTCGTCGGCGCGCCCGAGGTGCGCTCGCGCTGGCTGACCCTGATGCTGGCGGCCCTGCGTGACGGCCGGCTGGACGCCGTCGCGGCGCGCGTCCTTGTCGGGGTCGCGGACCGGCTGTGCGCCGCGGGCTCCACACGGTACGCAGGCCACGCGGCGGCCGTCGGGGCGCTGCTGGACCACCCTGACCCGGCAGTACGGCAGGCAGCGATATCCACCAACTATCTTGACATGTACGGCAGTTACCTCGATGCGCTGGCGGCGGCCGCGAGCGGCCCCGCGGCCCGGCGGAATCCCGAGGTGGCACAGGCGGCGTTGGCCCGGCTCGCCCGGCGTGGCGACCGCAGGTGTCTGCCGGGTCTCCGGGAACGTGTTGCCGCGGGCACCGCAGGTGCCGAACTACTGCGCCCAGCCGCCGCGTTGGCCGACGATCTGTGGCCGGCGATCCGGGCACGGCTGTCCCAGGACCTCCCGGCCGCCGAGGTCAACGCGCTGCTCACCGGTACGCAGCAGTGGCGCGGCGGCGGCCCGGCGGTGCCGGAGGTGGTGGCCGCGCTGGAGCGGCTGAGCCGTCGCATCGACGCCACGGTTTCGTGCGCCCCGGACGCCCGCCCCGAGTTCATCGAACTGGAGGCCGCTTCGGCGAGCTGCGCGTTCCTGCGCAGGTGGGGGCTGGACGACGCTCGGGCGCTGGCGGCGCTGCGGCGGGTCGCCGTGAGCGCCGACCCGGAGACCGGACTCGCCGCCATCCGCGCCCTGATGGGACAGAGGACCTCGACGACCACCTCGACCACCTCGACGGACACCTCAACGCCCTCCCCGACGGGCGAAGCGGCGGACTCGACCGACTCGGCCGACTCGGCGGCGGACGAGATGGCGTCCCAAGTTATCCCGCTCCTCCTGAACGTGTTGGACCGCCGTCATCGGCCCGGCCGCGTCGCCGGCCGACGCGGCTGGCGGTTCGACGACAACGCCTGTGGCTGGCTGGCCGAGTTGGGATCGCGCGCCGGGGCCGCGGCGCCCGCGTTGCGCGGCATGCGCGACGACCCGGCAGAGGCCGGTGCCCTACGCGTGGCCGCCGCTGACGCACTGTGGCACATCGCCGGGGACGCGACCGGCGCACTGCCTGTACTCCGCCACTTCGCGAACCCCAGCACCACTACCGCCGCCACCGCCACCACCGAACGTGCCCCCATGGCCGATGAGCACGGTGACGACGGCGCCCTGTCGGCACGGGCCCAGGAAGCCCTCCGACGCATCGAGCACGAGATCGCTGCAGCCGTCCCGGGCAACGAGGGCGACGACGACCGGCCAGACCCGGCGGGCTGAGGCGGCCTCCGGGCGCCTGTCCACCACCATCCATCGACAGGCATGGACAGTCGGAGTTCGACCCATCTGCATCACCCACCGAAGACGGAGCATGTATGGGTTTTCCTCACGCACGTAGAGGATTTGACCCCGGATGAAATTGCCCGGCGGGCCCAGGCGCTCAGTCGCTGAGCGTTGATCCGTCGGACAGGTGCTCTCTCCGGTTCCAACCCCGGCCCACCGCCAGGCCCGTACGCGAAGCCAGAGCCCGCTCCCCGAAGGAATCCCGTCGTGGTAGCGCCACCAGGTAGGTTCTGATCATGGTTGATGACTGGCGGATGGACCGGATCGGCAGTGCCCTGAGGGGTGAGAACCCCACTGTGCTCCGGCGCTTGGACGCAGGGTTCGCAGTGATCGGAGATGTGCAGTTTCTGCCGGGCTACTCGGTGCTCCTGGCGGATGACCCCGCAGTGGAGAGGCTGTCGGACCTCACCAAGCACAAGAGACTGGCCTTCCTGTCCGACATGGACCGGCTCGGAGAGGCAGTCGAACGAGCCTCCCGTCGTATGGACACAGCCTTCCGGCGGGTCAATCTTGAGATCCTTGGCAACACCGACGGGTTCTTGCACGCGCATGTCTGGCCACGGTTTGAGTGGGAGCCGATCGACTTGGTGAGCAAGCCGGTCTGGCTCTACCCGCGCGACAGTTGGACCGACGAGCGGTTCGCACTCGGGCCGCAGCACGACGCGCTGCGCCAGGCCATCGGGGACGAGCTCGACGGTCTGTGCTCGGCGAACTGACAGCCGGGGTGGCGCCTGGCGCGATTCGCCGGACGTTCCGGTGACCCGGTTCGTCGGACAGTCGATCCGCTCGGTTCGGGAGATCCGCTACGGGGACGGCCGTGTCGACTTCACCGCCGGTCTCACGCTTCAGTTCCGCACGGGGAGCGTTCGTCTGCTCGGTCTCGACGATGACCTCGTCATCGCCCACGACCAGCACCTGGGCACCGTCGAGGCTCATCTGACTGTCGAGGCCCAACTGCACGATGACGTAAGCCTGGCGCGGGTGGTGCAGACTTGCGGGGGCTGTCCCTCGCCGTGGGATGCCTGGACCGGCAGGATCGACGGGCCCTCGTGACGGCGATCGTCCCCGACGAGGACCCGGCGCGTGAGCCGACGGTCTGTTTCGATCCCCAAGGACGGCACTTCGACATCCCCTACGACGTCATGCGCTGGTTCATGGACCGTGTCGAGGACGAGATCCGAACGTCTCGCGCCTGGATGCGGCTGCGGCCCGAACTGGTAGAGATCATCCACCGCCTGCGCCAGGAATACCTGGGCGCCATCGATGACGCCGACTTTCCCAACGTCCTCGCGGAAGTGCGCGCTGCCGTCCCCGAGCCGGACCTACCTGCCGTCCTTGCAGCCGCCTTGGGGCGGAACGCCGATGGCACCACCGTGACCGGTCCTCCGGCTCCATCAAATCCGACATCACCGGCGGCACCGACAGCACCGCTTTGATCGTCCGAGATCAGGCCGGTGAGGACCTGGGGCAGGTTGCTGATGCGGGCATCGCGGACGGCCTCCCCGTTCTCACGGGCATGCTTGGCGTTGTTCAGTCGGAAGTCACGTGGGGCTTCACGGTGGGGTGGGGTGGGGTGGGGTCCGTCAAGGCAGGATCTCGACGTACCCGTCGGTTCCGTGCACGCGGATCCGCTGTCCGTCCCGGATCAGCCGGGTGGCCTGCTCCACGCCCACGACGGCCGGCAAGCCGTACTCCCGGGCGATCACTGCGCCATGGGTCATCAGGCCGCCCACCTCCGTCACCAGGCCCGCGATGCCGACGAACAGCGGCGACCAGCTCGGGTCCGTGAAGGTCGTGACCAGGATGTCGCCGGCTTCGAGGTCGGCCTGCGCCATGTCGAGGATGACGCGGGCTCTTCCCTCGACGGTCCCGACGGAGACCGGTAGACCGATCAGGGCGCCGGCCGGCACGTCGTCGCGCCGGTACGCCCCGGTCAGGGCCTCACCGTCCGATGTGAGCACCCGGGGCGGTGTGAGCGCGTGGTACGAGCGGAACGCGTCCTTGCGTTGCTGGATGAGCTGGTCGTCCACCTGGTTCGAGCGCACGACGTCGTGGAGTTCCTGGAAGGTCAGGTAGAAGATGTCGTCCCTTTCGGGAAGCACGTCGGCCTGCACGAGGCGCTCGGCCTCCTTCAGCAGGGCCTGCTTGTAGACGAAGTAGCGGCTGATGATGCCGTACTTCGGGTACTCCCGATACCCGATGAAGGTTCTGACCCGGTCGATCATCCGCTTGGTCTCGTCGGCCTTCTGGTCCCCGTCCGGCAGGGCCCGCAAGCGCGACAGCACGTCCTGTTCCTTCTTCTGCGCCTTCTGCCGCCCTTGCTCGAAGCGCCGCTCGGCGGCGCCCGGCTCGAAGTTCCTGACGTTGTCGAGGATCACGGGCACGAGCGTCGTGGGGCACTCGCGCCAACGTGGCCTCGTGATGTCGATCTCGCCGACGCAGCGCATGCCGTACCGGTCGAGGTAGCCCTCGATGGCGGCGCGCGCTTCGGCCCCGCCCGCGAGTTCCGCCAGCCGGTCCAGGAAACCCTCGTCCTCGACGCCCTGCAGGAACGCCACCACCTCCGGCCGCGCGCGGATCACGTCCGCGACGTCGAGCAGCGCCAGTCCCATTTCGGAGGTGATGTTGTCGGGGGCGGACAGTGTGAGCGTGTCAGCGACGTTCTTCTCGCCCAGCCACTCCTGCAACTTGTCGTTGAGCCACCACGTGGCCTCCATCCCCGCCATGATCGCCTGGAGGTTCAGTGGATCACTGAGGATTCGCTTGTGCTCCTCGAAGGCCACCAGCAGGAAGTCGAACAGCGCCGGTCCGGTCTTCGTCCGGATGTCGCGCTCCAGGGCGGCGACGGACTCCCGGCTGCGCTCGATCAGCCCGCTGACGATGGCCGGATCGGTCGCGATCGGGGTGGACGCGCCGCTGGCCTGCGGCCTGCCCGACCGCGGCCTGCCAGGAGGGGCGTCCGGGAGCGACGGGACGAAATCCTCGTGGCCGAGGACGGTCTCCAGAGCGTCCCTGACCAGCGGATCGCCTCTCCCCATGACGTCCAGGAGGGCGGCGCGGCCAGCGGGCGAGGCCAGGCGCCGGGTGGCGTCGACGAACAGCCTCCCGCCGGCCTCGTGCATCGGCACCATGGCCGTCAGCTGCCACATGGAGAGCCCCAGGGGCTTCATGGGGTCGGTCATCATCTGCTGATGACCGACGGAGACGTAGACGTGGTTCTCCTGGTCACCGGCCTCGGGGATGGGGAACAGCGTCGTGATGGGCCGGCTCTGAACGATCTGGAAGCCGTCGTCGACCAGGCACCACTCGATGTCCTGCGGGCGGCCGAAGTGCGCCTCGATCCGCCGACCGAGCTGCACGAGCCGCACCACCTGCGCGTCGGTCAGTGCCGGCTGCTCCTGCCGCTGAGGGTCGATCGCCACTTCCTGCGTGCCACCGGCCGGCAGGGCGTGAACGGCACGCTGTTTGGCGGCGATCGCCTTGGCGACGACTTCGCCCTGCCGCACCGTGAAGACGTCCGGGTTCACCAGGCCGGAGACCAGGGCCTCGCCGAGGCCGAAGCCGGCGTCCACGGTGGCGACCTTCCGGTTGCCCGTGACGGGGTCGGCGGTGAACAGGATGCCGGCCGCGTGCGGGGAGACCATCTGCTGTACGACCACGGCCATGTGGACCGTACGGTGGTCGATGCCGTTCCGCTGGCGGTAGGTCACGGCCCGCTCGGTGAACAGCGAGGCCCAGCACCGGCTGACGTGCCGGAGGACGGACGTCGGGCCCACGACGTTCAGGTAGGTGTCATGCTGGCCGGCGAACGAGGCCGTCGGCAGGTCCTCTGCCGTCGCGCTGGAACGGACGGCGCAGGCGGTCTGCTCGCCGAGCTGGGCGAGCACGCGGGTGATCGCCGCCGCGATGTCGTCCGGGACGGCGATCGCTTCGATGGTCCGACGAATCCGCGCGCTGAGCGTGCGGATCGCCTCCCGGTCGTCCGGGTTCACGCGCGACAACTGATCGAGCCGATCGTCGATCGACGGCGCTTGTGCCAGGATCCGCCGGAAGGCGTCCGTCGTCACACAGAAGCCCCCCGGCACGCGGATGCCTTCGATCTGCGACAGCTCGCCCAGGTGCGCGCCCTTGCCACCGACGACCGCAGTCTGCTTCTCGTCGACCTCTCGAAGGTCCAGCACGTACTGCTCGATCACTGCGATACCTCCGAGGCAGCCGCGCTCCGGCGCACTGCGGCGGCCGATCGCATCACCGACGCCGCCGGCTCCGCCGAATCTCCCGTCGGGCACGTCCTCATCTCCGGGCGCCTTCCCCCCGACGAGTCGGCCGGCCGCTCCGCCCTGTCGGGCGGCACGCACCCCCGCAGCTCCGCCCCGAGCGCCCTCGACCGCACTGCCCGTCCCACCACCGGTTCGCCGTCACCGCGTCCTCCACGCGTCGACAACAGCACACGCACGTCGTGCCTCCATTTCCGCAGGTTTGCGACATCGGCCGACGATTCTGCGCCATGACCGGGGCCTTGCGGCAAGCCCCCCAGTGCGCTATATGTTGAGAGTGGCAAGGAGAGGGTTCTCCTTGCCTTTGCCTTTTGCCGTCCAAGCGAGCCGACAGGCTTCTCACCGAGCGGCGGAGCGTCGCGTACGACCGCCCCAGCGACAGCGCATTCGTCTACCGGACCCCGGCTCCTCCGCTCTTTTCTTTCACGGCGATTTCATCGGCTGCTCCTAACCTGTGGATCCTCGGAAACGCCCTACGGGGGAACTGTTCGACCAGACCGTGGCTCCCCTCACCGGCGTTGGGGATACTGACGCGCCGGATGGCACGCGCCTGCGGACCTGGTGACGACCGTCCCAACCCCAGAACCACGGCCTGACCGAAGTCGGCGAGGCAGTGCGCAGCCTCGGCTGTCCGGCGTGCTGCGGAAGGAGTACGCCGTGAGCGACCACGTCAAGCGTCTGCCGCCGGGGGCACTGCCCGAGGGCGGCGTGGCCTCCTGGTCGGTCGCCGATGCCGAGCGCTGGAGGAAGGCTCGCGTCCCGGTGGTCTTCGCCCCGGTCGAGGGCAGTTGGGTGCTGCTCGTCCTGGTCACCGTGTCGTACGTCCTGACCGGTGGGTTCTCGATCTTGCGGTGGAGCGGTGGCGGGTCCGCGCACGGCGGCACCCACTGGCTCGGTTACCCCGCGGCGGTCCTGCTGGCCGCGCTGCCGTTGTGGTACCGCTATCTGCCGGTCCCGACCGTGCCGGCCACGGTCGTGGTCGCGGCGGACGCGGCGGTGTCACTGGCGTCGCCCGACGTGCCCGACGCCGGCGACCGCCTGGCCGCAAGCGGATACTTCCTGGCCCTGGTCGTCTCCGCATGGGCGTTCACCGGTGCGTGCCTGCGCCTGCGGGCCCGCCGCAGGCAACGGGCGCTCGCGCTCGCCGCGGCCGGCCGGCGCCGTCGCGAACTCCCGGACGGGGTGCCCGAGACGGACGGCTACCGCGGGTACCGGCAGTTCTACCTCGGGCTCGTCCTCTGCCTCATCGCCGGCGCCGTCCTCACCGATGGTCTCGTCGAGGATCTGACGGCACCGGACCGCGCACCGTACGACGCCGTCGGGCAGCAGATCGCCGCCCTGCTGTTCCTCGTCCCGGGCACCGTCGTGTACGGGCACGGCCACGTCGCCTTCCGGGCGGCGCGCCGCCTGCACGAGCAGCCCCAACCGGCTCTGATGGTGGGCGTACGGATCGCGCCGGACGGTTGCCACTGGCTGTATCCGGATGCCCGCGCCACCTCGGGGCGGCCCCTGATCGCGTACTTCCCCAAGGGCCGGGACACCGACCGCACGGCGCGGCTCCTGGGCACGAGCTCCACCTACCGACCCGACGACGGGCACTACGACATCGACCCCCGCCGCGAACCCTTCGAGGCCGTCCTGTACGGCGCGCCCTGGGAAGGCGCCGAAGTCGCCCTGGAGTACGCCGTCATCGACCGCACGGCATACCAGGGGCCGGAGCACACGTATGCCGGCGTCACGGCCGCCCCGCTGCTACCGCGACGCCGCCACGGCCTCGGCCCGTGGCAGCCGGCCGACGGCACGGCCCGGGACGCCGCCCGGCGCGAAAAGATCCGCAAGGAGGAGCAGGAAAAACGCGAGCGGGACGAGTGGTGGGCGGCGAGCCTACGCCAGCAGGAACGGCCCTACCCGCGGGGAACAGGTCGGCCCCGCGGTAGTGGGGCGCGCGGGCAGCGCTCCGGCAGGCCCGACAGCTGGGGCGGCGGGGACGGCTGCGGAAGCAGCCACAGCTGTGGCGGGCACAGCAGCGGAGGGCACAGCTGTGGTGGCCATGGCTGTGGCGGGCACGGCTGCGGCGGCCATTGAGCGCGAAGACCGACCACTCCCGAGCCTCGGACGGTTTGCTGCTGTCCGCCCGGCACCCCTGCACTTCCCATCGGGGCGCCGGTCAGCTGGTCAGCCGGTGGGTGTGCCGACCTGGTCGTGTTCGAGCGCGGAGCGCAGGGTCGAGAGGGCCCGCGTGACTGCTGACAGCGAGGGGGCGTCCAGGGTGCCGCCGAGCAGTTCGGCCAGGCCGCTCGTGAAGGTCTGCTCCGCTTCCTCGACGAGTCGCGCGCCGTCGTCGGTCAGGGCCAGCAGCGAGGACCGGCGGTCCGCCGGGTTCGGCCTGCGGGCGGCCCACCCCTGCTTCTCCAGGCGGTCGATGCCCTTGCTGGTCGCCCCGACGCCGATGGCGAACTCGGCGGCGAGGTCCGCCACCCGGCACCCGGGGTGGCCGCGCAGGTAGCTCAGGAACTCGTACTGCGAGGTGACGATCCCGTGCCGCTCGCGGAGACGGTCGTTGAGGGCGTTGTACAGACGCGTCTCGCATCGGACCAGGTCGGCGAACAGCTCGGAGAAGTCGGCTGCGGCGCGGTCTCCGCTCGATGTATATTCCACGGCATATAGTGTACAGGAAGATACTTCTGACGGGAGTGTGTCCATGAGCAGGGAACAGCGCATCCGGGTCGACGAGATCCTGCGGCAGCCGGGCCCCGAGGGGCCCCGGTCGGTCGAGGAGATCCGGGCCGGATTCAGGCAGTTGATGGCCCGGATGATCGTGCCCCGCAGCAGCATCCGCACCGCGCCGACGACGCTCGGTGACCGGCCCGCGCTGCGCGTCGAGCCGACGGGGGAATCGGGCCGCGGGTCGGACGGTGGCCCCGACGCCGGGACGATCCTGTACTTCCACGGCGGCGGCTGGGTCTTCGGCTCGCCCGAGACCGCCCTCTCGCTGACCGGGAACCTCGTGGCCAGGACCGGCCTCGGGGCGTACTCGCTGGACTACCGGCTCGCCCCCGAGCACCCCTTCCCGGCCGCGATCGAGGACACCCTGAGCGCCTACCGGGCCCTCCTCGACCGCGGCGAGGACCCCTCGGCCATCGTCTTCGCGGGGGACTCCGCCGGCGGCGGCCTCGTCGTCACCACCTGCCTCGCCGCCCGGGACGCGGGCCTCCCGCTGCCCGCTGCGATCCTGGCCTTCTCCCCGGGCGCCGACGCGACCCGGACCGGCGACAGCATGGACACCAAGGAAGGCATCGACCCGATCTTCACCCGCGCCGCCCTCGAACGCACCGGAGCCATGTACCTCGCCGGAGCCGACCCGCGCCAGCCCCTGCTGAGTCCGGCCGTCCACGCCGACCTGACCGGCCTTCCCCCGATGCTCATCCAAGTGGGTTCCAACGAGGTGCTGTTGGACGACTCCACCCGCCTGGCCGCACGGGCGAGCGCGGCGGGCGTGGACGTCATCCTCGACGTCACCGCCAACGTGCCGCACGTGTTCCAGTCGTTCGCCGGCGTCCTCGACGAGGCGGACGAGGCACTGGACCGTGCCGCCCTCTTCCTGCGTCAGCGGATCCGTGCCGGAGCCGCCGCGCGGACGTCCGTCGAGTAGACACGTACCGGTCGGCGGAGCATGGCGGCGCGCGCGGGTGAGTGGTCGTCGCGGCTGCCGCCTGGCATGTTGGCGTGGGCTCTTCGTCGTCCTTCTTTACGGTGACCGGAACCCGCCTCATGGGGCAGAAGCGGTCACGCGGGACAGATTGACTGTGTGACGAGTACCTCAGCAGCAAGTTCCCGCCAGCGTCGCTGCCACCCCATGGGCGCTCTCAGGCACGTCGTTGTGTCCGCCGCGCTGGCTGCCTCGATGAGCGTCAGCACCGGAGCCGACGCCGCGGCAGCGGACGTTCACCCGGCCCCGGGCGCGTCCACGAGCGTCGGTTCGGACGTTGTCAGCCTGACTTCCCCTCTGAAGGGCGACATCTACCGCGCCGGATCCCAGATGACGATTGCCTGGACCAATCCCAGGGTCCAAACCATCAGTCAGATCGTCTTGGTGACGGAGTCGGATGATGGCCCACAGCCGGTGACGACCGTCGCCGAGGACGTTGACGCCCAGAGTGGCAGCTACGAGTGGACTGTCCCTGACGATCTGACGGAGGGCCTGTACAGGCTGGAAGTGGGGACACCCCCGGATGTGGTGTACTCGGGCCAGTTCTGGGTCGAGCGGCCCGATTTGTTGCGCATCAAGTGGTAGTGGGGCGACAACCGGTGTGGCAGCGCGAGGACGATGCTCGACGACACCAAGGCCCGCTTCGGCGGCCAGGGGTTTCCCGGGCAACGCCGATCGGGCGGTGCATAGTCTGTCTGCCATGGCGAAATGGGCGTACGTAATAGTCATGCACTTCGGTCACGGCAAGAGCTCGGCGAAGGGGGTCGGCTCGAAGTACAGCTACGGCAGTTCCGAGGCCGCCCGTCGGGCGATGCTGCAGGAGCTCCACGAGCTGAGCGCCGAGGATCGGGACCCGGCGACAGCGCAGCGACCGGGCGACGTCGAGGCTGACGGGAGTCAGGGGCCGGTGGTACTGGCACGGCACAGTGGGCGGGTGTACCGGCCTCGGGGGAAGGGGCGCCAGCAGGTGCCAGTGCCGGTGCGGAACCCGGACGGGGCGGCCGAGCCGGTCACGGTGATGGTGGGTGCCCCGGTGGGCCCGTCGGGCGGCAGCAACTCGCCGGGACGATTGCTCATCGGTCTGGGGGTGCTGTTCCTGGGGGTCGCCGCGATCACGACGGCGGTTGACTGGGGACAGGTCGGCGCTGTCCTCGGCGCGCTGGTCACCGGAGCGATCGGTGCGGCCTGTCTGGTGAGCGGTATCCGCGAACTCCGCTGAGCGCTGGAGCGGGGCGGCCGTCGCCGGCAGAGGGAGTGGTGGGTAGCTCGTGTGAGGGGGCCGGTGGTGAAGTCCCCGCCGATCAGGCACACGGCAGCGATCCAGAACGGGCGCTGACGGGCACAGCGGCCAGGAACGGCCCGCAGGTCCAGCCATGGTGGTCGTAGCGTCAAGGTTGGTAACCAGCGCTGTTGGGATTCTGAGTTGGGGAAAGGCCCAGCTCAGGGGCGCCATCAGGCCCAGCCGGTGAGCTGGACAGGACAGCCGGACTGTGGGTCGGCCGGCCTGGCGATGCGGCGGTCCGGAGGTCCGGTCTGGCGGTCAGGTGGTGACGTGATGGAGGGCGACGCGGCGGAACGGCTGCGCGGAGTGTCACGGGGGCGGTTCGGTTCGGGAGGTGCCGGCTGCCACCTTTGCCGCCGCGGCCAGGTAGGCCACCACCAAGGGCCGTTCGTCGTCCCGACGGGCGGCTACCGCCAGACGGGAGGGGGAGATGCCCCGGACCGGCACGGCGATCACCTCGTCCCGGACGACCAGCGAGGCGTTGCCGGTGGCCAGAAGCGCCACGCCCTGGCCGTTGGCGACCGCCTCGTGGGTCTCTTCGGCGCTGCCCACCACCCCGCCGATCCGCGGCGCGCGATCGTCCCGGGCATCCAGGGCCAGCCAGTAGTCCCGTAGCGGACCAGCCTCGGGCGGGAGCGCGAGGAACGGCTCGTCGAGGAGATCGGTGAAGTCCACCGCCCCCTCGCTGTCCGCTGCGGCCCGTGCCGCCAGGGGGTGTCCCTGCGGCAGTGCCACGAGGCGGGGCTCCTGGGCCACCACCGCATACCGGTAGCGGTCGCCGTCCGGAAGCGGCAGCCAGACGAAGGCGACATCGCTGGATCCGTCCGCCAACCCGGCACTGGGATCAGCCCAGTTGACCTGCCGGAGGACGGGCCGTGCATGCGGATGCCGGGAGACCAGCCGGGTACGCAAGGCGGGCAGAAGTCCGCGGCCCGGGCTGGTCGACATGCCGATCACCAGGGTGTGCAGCCCGGCGGCCTTCGCCTCCTCCACCGCCGCCTCGGCGGCCTCCCATGCGGCCAACATCCCGCGGGCGTGCGGCAGCAGGGCTGTCCCCACCACGGTCAACCGCACCGCCCGTCGGTCGCGGTGGAACAGATCCGCGCCGACCTGCTTCTCCAGCATCCGGATCTGTTTGCTGAGCGCGGGCTGGGAGACGAACAGCCGCTCGGCGGCTCGCGTGAAGTTCAACTCCTCGGCGACCGCGGCGAAGTAGCGCAGATCGCGTCCATGGACATCCATAACTCATGGCTATCACAACAGGTCTTGGACGTGGCCCCGGATCTCGGCGAAGGATGGAGGTCGTCGGCGGGGAAATCCCGAACTGCGGTTGATGAGGGAGACGAAGAGATGACCGAGAACGGCAAGGTCTGGCTGGTCACCGGTGCGAGCAGCGGTTTCGGGCGGGCCATCGCCGAGGCCGCGGTCGCCGCCGGTGACACGGTGGTCGGCACGGCCCGACGGCCCGAGGCACTGGCCGACCTGGTCGCCGCGCACCCTGACCGGGTGGAAGCGATCGCACTCGACGTCACGGACGGCGAGCGGATCGACGTGCTGGCCGCCGACGTTCTGGCTCGCTACGGCCGGGTGGACGTGCTGGTGAACAACGCCGGGCGCACACAGGTCGGGGCGTTCGAGGAGACCACCGACCGGGAGCTGCGCGACCTGTTTGAGCTGCACGTGTTCGGCCCGGCGCGGCTGACCCGGGCGCTGTTGCCGCAGATGCGGGAGCGGGGCAGCGGTTCGATCGTGAACATCAGCAGTTTCGGCGGGCAGCTGTCCTTCGCCGGGTTCTCCGCGTACAGCGCGACCAAGGCGGCGTTGGAGCAGCTGTCTGAGGGGCTGGCCGACGAGGTGGCGCCGTTCGGCATCAAGGTGCTGATCGTGGAGCCCGGTGCCTTCCGCACCAACCTGTTCGGCACGGGCGCGGCCTACTTCTCCGAGGAGCACCCGGCGTACGCGGAGAAGGTCGGTGCCACCCGGAAGGCGGTGCAGGGCGGCGACGGCACGCAGCCCGGGGACCCGGCGAAGGCCGCGGCGGCGATCCGACTGGCCCTGGACGCCGAGAACACCCCACTGAGGCTCGCCCTCGGCGGTGATGCGGTGGACTCCCTCGTCGGGCACCTGGACGCGGTGCGGGCCGAACTCGCCACGTGGGAGAAGGTCTCTCGCGGGACGGACTTCGACACGCAGTGACACGGCAACAGGGGCCTGCCCACACAGTCGGCAGGTAGCAGGTAGCAGGTAGCAGGTATGCCAGGCATGTAGCGGTACGTCGGGCGGCGGGACTCTCGCCGCCGGCGTCCGCTCACCTCAGCGCGCCAGGCTGCTCCCGCTACCAGCCGGCCCGCCAAGGGGTGCCTCTGCCCCCTCGTCTCGATCACACACCTTCAAGAACGTCTCAGGAGCGCCTTGATGAAATCCCTGCTCAAGTCATCCCCGGGTTCCGGAGCTGGGGCCGCGGCTCCGCACGCGGCCCGGGGCGGATCCTCCACGGTGCTCGGCGCCGCCCTGCTGGGCTTCTTCCTGATATCACTGGACGCTTTGATCGTCACCGTTGCACTGCCCGACATCGGCCGCAGTCTCGGCGGCGGCATGTCCGGCCTGCAGTGGGTGGTGGACGGATACACGCTGATCTTCGCCGCCCTGATGCTCTCCGCCGGCGCCCTGTCCGACCGGATCGGGGCACGCCAGGCGTACGGCGGCGGCCTCGTGCTCTTCGGGCTGGCCTCGGCCGCGTGCGGACTGGCGCCCGGTCTCGGCGTGCTGGTGGCGGCGCGGCTGGTGCAGGGGGGTGCGGCGGCGGTGATGATGCCGGCCTCGCTGGCGCTGGTCCGGCAGGGCTTTCCCGACCAGGCGAAGCGGGCCCGGGCGATCGCCATCTGGACCGTGGGTGGCGCGGTCGCGGTGGCGGCGGGGCCGGTGCTCGGCGGGGCGCTCACCGCATCCGTGGGCTGGCGGTGGATCTTCTTCGTCAACCTCCCGGCGGGACTGCTGGCGCTCGCCCTGCTCACCCGCGTCCCCGCCTCCCCGCGGCTGCCCGCCCGTCTTGACGTGGTCGGGCAGGTGACGGCGGTGCTCGCGATGGGCGCGCTGACGTACGGCGTGATCGAGGGCGGCGACAAGGGCTTCGGTCGGCCGACCGTGGTGGTGTCGCTGCTGGTGGCCGTGGGCGCGGCAGCCGCCTTCCTCGCCGCGCAGGCCAAGGGCTCGCACCCGATGCTCCCGCTGCCGCTGTTCCGCTCCCGGGTGGTCGCGGTGTCCTTGGTGGTCGGCTTCATGCTCAACGCCGCCTACTACGGCGGGGTGTTCATCTTCAGCCTGTATCTGCAGCAGGAACGTGGTCAGTCCGCCCTGCACGCGGGCCTGATGTTCATTCCGATGACGGCACTGGTCGCCGTGGTGAACCTGGCCTCGGCGAAACTGGCCTCGCTGTTCGGTCCACGGGTGCCGATGGTGGCGGGACAACTGGTCGGGACGGCCGGGCTGTTGGCCCTGCTCACCGTCGGACCGCACACCAACGTGTGGGTGGTGGCCGCGCTGATGGTGCCGGTCGGCCTCGGCGGGGCGCTGACGGTCCCGGCGTTGACCGCGATGCTGCTCGACGCGGTTCCCGCAGACCGGGCGGGCACCGCGTCCGCCGTGCTCAACACCGGCCGCCAGGTCGGCGGGGCCATCTCGGTGGCGGTCTTCGGGGCGCTGCTGGCCGGGGCGGACACGTTCCTGGCCGGCATGCGGTGGAGCATGCTGCTCGCGGCGGCCGGGCTCGTCCTGACGGCCGGCGCGACGCTGACGCTGCCGCGGGCCGGGCGCGGACGTGCGGAGGCGTCGTGAGCCGACTGGAGCCTGTCGCGCGAACTGGAGCCCGCCGTGCGGACCGGAGCTTGCCGCGCAGAAGACCCAGGGGGGAGGCCCTGACCCAGGCGGTTCCGTTGCAGGGGGTCAGGGGCGGACGGCGGCCATGAGCTCGTCGGTCGTCACCACCCGGGCGAAGCGTCCGCCGTGCAGCGAGACGGCACTCGCCCGGGCCAGCTCGTCGGCCGTCAGATGCCAGCCGTTCGGGCCGGTCAGGTCGAAGGTGTGGGTGGCATCGAGGGCGACCAGCATGTCGTAGCCGAGGTTGCCGCCCATGCGGGCGGTGGTCTCCACGCACATGTTGGTCTGGATGCCGGCCAGTACGACCTGGGTGATGCCCGCCGCCTTGAACCAGTCGTCGAGGTCGGGGGTGCCGTAGAACGCCGAATTCACGGACTTGGTGACGAGCAGCTCCGGCCCGCCGCCCTTGCCGCGCCGCTCCTCGACGTACTCCTTGAAGTCGTTTCCCTCATGTCCGGTCCGCAGTGGCGAGCCGGGTTCGTTCGAGTCGTGCCGCACGAAGACGACCGGCCGGTCCGTGCCCTGCCAGGCCGCGATCAGCGAGGCGATGTTCTCGTCGGCGGCCGGGTTGTTGCGCGGGCCCCAGAACTCCGACTCGTCGAAGCCCTTCTGCACGTCCACCACTACCAGCGCCGCGTTCTGCGTGATCTCCATGCCCATGATCCTGCCGTCCCGCCGGGTCCGCCCACAGAAGGAGGAAAGACAGCGATCGATGGTTTACTGCCAGGATGACCCGACCGGCGCCGGCCCATCGCATCGCCCTGCTCGCCTTTCCCGGCATCCGGGCCTTCGACGTCTCGGTGATCACCGAGGTGTGGGGGGCGGACCGCACCGACCGCGGGGTGCCCGCGTTCGAGTTGCGCCGGGTGGCCGCGGGCCCCGAACCGGTACCGATGCGCGGCGGGCTCGCGCTCACACCAGACCGCACCCTCGCCTGGCTCCCCCGCGCCGAGCTCATCCTCGTGCCTGGCCTGGACGACCACGTCACGCCGGCACCCGAGCCGGTCCTGGCGGCGCTGCGCCGCGCCCATGCCCGGGGCACCACCATCGCCGCGCTGTGCGGCGGCGCCTTCACGCTCGCCCAGGCGGGACTGCTGGACGGCCGTCGGGCGCTGACCCACTGGGCGCTGACCGACCTGCTGCGGGCCCGGCACCCACGGGTGCGGGTCGAACCGGACGCCTTGTTCGTCCAGGACGGCACTCTGTGGACCTCGGCCGGAACCGCCGCCGGCATCGACCTGTGTCTGCATCTGGTGCGCACCGCGCACGGCGCGGAGGCGGCCGCGACAGTCGCCCGCTCCATGGTCACCGCACCGTTCCGGACCGGCACCCAGGCCCAATTCATCGAACATCCCACCCCGCACGCCGACCGCGACGCGGACGCCCTGGCCCAGGTGCGCGCCTTCGCCCTGGCCCATCTCGACGAGCCGCTGACCGTGTCCGCGCTCGCCGCCCGCGCCGGGATGTCGCCGCGCTCCTTCGCCCGGCACTTCACGGCAGCCACCGGTACCACCCCGCTCCGCTGGCTCGTCGACCACCGCATCGCGGCGGCCCAGAAGCTCCTCGAACGCACCGACCTGCCCATGCCCGAGGTCGCCCGCCGGTCCGGATTCGGCAGCGAGATCACCATGCGCCAGCACTTCGCGTCCCGCCTGGCAACCAGCCCGCGCGCCTACCGCGCCGCATTCGCCGAACAACCACCCGCTACGCGGCGGCTGTGACTTTTCGGGGTGGCCGACCCCGCGGCGCCGGGCTGAGCTGGGCCCCTGGCCGAGTCCATGTAGGGCTCAAGATGTTCGAGACGGAAGGGCGAGTGGTGTGGAGTGGCCCCTCGACGCGTCCGCGGAGGGTGTCTTGGTCGGCCTGGAGGACGAAGTGCCGTACCGGAACGGCATGTTGGGCGAGGCCCGTGCTGATCTCGCGCCAGTATTCCTCGACCAGGACAGTCATGGGCAAAGCTGTCCGCCCCGGGCAGCCCTGGCGTGATGTCCATGAGCGTTTCACCGACCTTCTCGGCATCGAGCACCCGTGAATCCGGCATCAGCTGCTGCACGAGTGCACTGCTCGTGATCGACACGGTGCCGTAATTCGTCGAGGCGAACCCGTACGCTCGCGGCACCGTGCCCGACATCCCGTCCGGCATCAGCCGCATCGCTGAGGCGCTGTGCGGGGGCGACGGCCCGGATTCATCACCCCCATCCACACCTTCTTTTCGGGGGATGCAGGGCGGAAATGGCCGGCATTTCCGGTGTCTCTCACTATTCTTCTTGTATGCCAAGGCCCTTGGGAGATTTGGAAGACGCGGTGATGACGCGGGTCTGGGAGTGGAACCGCCCGGTCACTGTTCGAGAAGTTCTGGAGGATCTCCAGAAGGAGCGGTCGATCGCCTACACCACGGTCATGACCGTATTGGACAACCTCCATCAGAAGGGCTGGGTGCGCCGCGAAGCCGAAGGCCGCGCCTATCGATACAAAGCGGTCTCCACTCGCGCCGCCTACTCGGCCGCACTCATGAACGAGGCATGGTCCACCAGCGACAATCCCGCCGCCGCACTCGTTGCCTTCTTCGGCATGATGGCGCCGGAACAACGACGGTCTCTCCGTGACGCCCTACGGATGGCGCAGGTCGACGGTCAGGCCGAAGCAAAGGAAAAATAGCGTGTTAGGTCGAGGGGCCCGGGGTAGCCGGTGGCCTGATCGGCCGTCCCCCGGCGAAGCCCCGACGTTGACGGCCGATGCCGATGCCGATGCCGAGGGCGATTTCGACGCCGACGAGGACCTCAACTGGGCGAATTCCAGAACTCTGACCGTGGTCTCGTGAATGGTCGCGAGCCGAGGATTACGGGTTCCGACTATCGCGCGCATATCGTCTCGGCCCGGGTTCGAGGGTGGGGTGCCGTGGCTGTGCCCCACCGCTCAGCCGCTCTCAGCAGCCACGTTCGCGCTCTCCGGCATGGCGTAAAGCGTGGGGTATGTGTCGTTGACGCCCTCCGGCGCCGACGACAGGGTGGAGGAGTGGATCAGCGCCGCATCGTTTTTGTGATCTTCGAGGGTTTCCAGCCCCTCGACCTCTTCGGCCCGTACGAGGTGTTCGACCATGCTCACAAGCTCACCGGTGGTTACACCTGCCAGATCACGGCACCGCAGCCGGGAGCGGTCCGGTTCGGCAGTGGCCTCTCGGTACACGTTCCCTACGGAGTGGCCGATGTGGACCCCGCGGGGATCGACACCGTGGTGGTGGCGGGAGGCGGCGGGGTCGACCAGGCCAGGCATGATCCCGCACTGACACATTGGGTCGCCACCGCTGGGGCCAGTGCCCGCCGGGTCACCTCGGTGTGCAGTGGAGTGTTCCTGCTGGCTGCCGCGGGACTGGTCCGAGGACGAAGGGTGACCACCCACTGGGCGCGCGAGCAGCAGCTCGTACGGGAGCATCCTGAACTGGTCGTCGACTGCGATCCGATCTTTCTCAGGGACGGGCGGGTGTGGACGTCGGCCGGGGTGACGGCAGGGATGGACCTCGCACTGGCCTTGGTGGAGGACGACTTGGGCAGGGAGGTCGCGCACGCCGTCGCGCAGGAGATGGTGATGTTTCTGCGCCGCCCCGGCAGCCAGTCGCAGTTCAGTGTGCCGTTGTGGTCCACCCAGCCGGCCACCGATCCCATCCGTGCCGTGGTCGCGGCGATCCACGCCGACCCCGGTGCCCGGCACGGCATCACCGAGCTCGCCTCGCGCGCCGGGCTGAGCCCCCGTCATCTCCAGCGCAGGTTCACAGCCGAACTCGACGTCCCGCCGGCGACGTATGTCGAGGGCGTACGCATCGAGGCCGCGAAGCGGGCGCTCGCCGAGAGCGACCACCCCATCGAGACCCTCGCACGGCGGTACGGGTTCGGCACCGCGGAGACGCTGCGCCGCGCGTTCCACCGGCACGTCGGCGTCGCACCGTCCGACTACCGCGACCGATTCCGATCCACCAAGGAGTACCTATGACCGCCTACGGGATACTGATCTTCGAGGGAGCGGAGGAACTGGACTTCGTCGGGCCGTGGGAGGTGTTCACCGCCTCCTCCATGCTGCGCGAGCACGCCGACACCGTGCGGCTCATCGCCGAACACCCCGGCGCCGTCCGTTGCAACAAGGGCATGCGGGTCCTGCCGGACCACACCCTGGACGACCACCCTCCGCTGGACGTCCTGCTGGTCCCGGGCGGCAACGGGACCCGCCGCCAGGTGTCCAACCCCGTACTCATCGACTGGATCCGCACCACCGCCGCCAACACCACCTGGACCACCAGCGTGTGCACCGGCGCCCTGCTCCTGCACGAAGCAGGCCCGGCACGCGGCCGCCGGGTCGCAACCCACCACCTCTTCGAGGACACCCTGCAGGCCAGGGGCGACGTCACCGTGGTCCGCGACGCCCGCTATGTCGTCGACGAGAACCTCGTCACCAGTCAGGGCGTCTCAGCGGGAATCGACATGGCCCTGTGGCTCGTCGGCCGCCTCCACGGCCGCGACCACGCGCGCGCCGTCCGCCGGTACATCCAGTACGAACCCGCCCCGCCCTACCTCGCCGACGAACCGGTGCCCGCATGACACCGTGGGTTTCGCCAGCTCCTCGCGGCCGGTTCGGCAGGGAACGGAACGCCATGACCAACGTCGCTACGGCTTGCGCTGTCTGATGGGACTTGCGGCCGTGCGTCCGGCCTGGCGTGGGACCGCGTACAGGCAGGACGAAGGCGGCAAGGGCAGCGGCGATCCCGGGGAGGGAGATCCGCTGCCGACCCTCTGAAGGGTTGTCTCGTGTTCCTCGGTCTCGGTCCAGGGCCACGAACGGTGCAACTTTGCCGGCCGATGGAGTGGGAATCGGGCGCGCCTGCGTGAAATCCGGCATGTGGGAGGTACACATCTCGCGCCCGATTTCCTGCCGACCAGGAGAAAACGCGATGCATACGTACATAGGCCGTTCGCTTGCCGCTGCGGCGCTCGCCGTCGTGATGGCCGCCCCGCTCGCCGGCCCGGCCCAGGGTGTCCCTCAGGGCCGGGCCGTGGGGACGAGCGGCGACCACGGCCGCGATCGACGGCACGACGGGTGTGACCCGTGGTGCCGTGGCGGTGATGACGACGGATTTGGCTCGGGGGGAGTTGGTTCGGGGGGTGACGGGGAGCGCGTTGACGGTCGACGGCACGACGGGTGCGATCAGTGCCGTGGTGACGGCGATGGGTTCGGCTCGGGCGGCGTCGGCTCTGGTGGTGTTGGCTCTGGCGGTGTCGCCGCGGGGGACGGCGGCGCGGGGGACGGCGGCGAGCGGGTTGACGGTCGTCGGCATGACGGGTGCGATCAGTGCCGTGGTGACGGCGATGGTGGGGGCTCGGGCGGCGTTGGCCCGGGGAGCGTCGATGGGGGTGACGGCGAACGGAGCAATGGCGACCAGGGGGGCTCCGATGGGGATGGCCCCGGCCTGTTCGACGAGTTCGGTTCCGGGCTGTTTCGTTTGGGACTGTTCGGCGTGGATCCGCTCGGCTTCGGTAGCTCCCTGTTCGATTGATTCTGCCGCCGGAGACCGGAGACCGGAGACCGGTCAGGGATGTCGAGGTCGACGTGAACGGACAAGGTGGGATGGGCCGGCAGAGCGTGGCCTCAGTAGGTGGGGCCTGGCGCGGCGTTCTGGCCGGCCCTGGTCATTGTGACTTCCACTGGGCGAACGCCTCCTGCACGTCGTGTGGTGAGTTGGCGAGGGCCTCGTCGTCGGGTTGGGCCGCGGTGACGTGGGGGAGGTGGATGATGACGTCGTAGGCGTCCAGGGGCCGCACATCGGAGTAGAGAGTGCCCAGACGCTGCTGGGAGCTGGCCCGGACGGCGGCGGTGTCGGCGGGGGACAGTCGGCGCAGGTCGGTGGCGAAGGGCTCGTCACTGCTGGCGGCCATGAGCGCATCCAGGCTGCCGGGCCGGGGTGGCTGCAGGTCGGTGAAGAGCTTGCCGGTGTAGAAGTCGGCTCCTGTGCTGAGGGTCTGTCCGGTGCCGTTGGTGATGCCGATGGCGAGGTAGTCCTCGCCGATCCGATCGGCCAGGTGCATGCCCATGGCGGCCGCCGACGTCATGCCGGGCCACAGGGCCGGCCAGCGCTGGACGTGGCCGTTGTGGGCGACCAGTATGATCCGGTCCTCCCGACGCAGGATCCATTCGACGGTGTCCGCGATGGCGGCGTCACGGTTGGCGAACAGGCTGTCCCGGTCGCCTCGGGCCATGGCGCGGGCATTGGCGTCGATGACGACTGCCAGGCGCAACGCGCGCAGCGCGCGATCGTAGGCGCCGGCAGTGGTCCGTCCCCGGTAGTGCAGGCTGCGTCCCTCCATGCGCCCGGTGAGCTCGGCCAAGCCCGCCGTCAACGCGTCCCGACGCGCGGGTGCGAGCTGTCCGTAGGCGGCAACGGCCTGGGCGAGGGAGAAAGCGGAGGGCACCGCGAAGGCGGCTGCGGTTTCCCGGATGCTCGGGTCCACCTCGAAGTCGGGGTCCGCCTGCGCGAGGTAGGCGATGGCGGTGTCCAGACCGGGCAGCACGGACACGTTCGACCCGGACAGGTCGATGCCGTAGAAGCCGACCGGTCGAGCGGCGGTGAGGTTGTGCCCGCGCATCCACTCCAGATGGTCCCGCATCTCGGTCCACAGTCCCATCAGCGATGTGATGCCGTTGGCCATGACGTGGCCGGGCTGCCCCTGGCCGCCGCGGACCCAGTCGTCGGTCAGCCGGCCCTCGACGAATCCCGACTCCATCGCGTAGGCGCCGAACCCGTGCCGCTCGACCAGGTAGCGCATCAGGCGGTGACGCAAGAGGTAGGACTCGTGGTTGTAGTGGGCGTTCTCGCCGATCGCCACCACCCTCGCGTCGCCGATCGCCTCGTCCAGCCAGGTCAGATCGTCCTGCGGCCCGTCCGGGTCCAGCGTGCGCAGCGGATGCATCGCCTCGTTGCTCAACCGGTTCGAAGCCGGCGAGGCGTCCGTGTTCGCTGTCATGTTCCCATGCCCCCTTCATGAGTTCTCAACTTTGGGAACGGTACCAGCTATGGGAGCATTAGGGAGTGGACACCCTCGACCTGCTGCTGCACCCGGTGCGACTGCGCATCACCCACGCCATGTCCGGCGGGCGGACCTGCTCGGCCGTTGAGTTGTGCGCGGTACTGCACGACGTCCCCAAGTCCACCGTGTACCGACACGTCGGTCTGCTGGCCGAGGGCGGGGTGCTGGAGGTGGCGGGCGAGCAACGGGTGCGTGGCGCGGTGGAGCGGCGCTACCGGCTTCGCCGGGACCGGATGGCGATCACCCCCGAGGCGGGAGCGTCGATGTCCCTGGACGACCACCGCCGCGGGTTCGCCGCCGCCATGGCCGTCTTGCTCGCCGAGTTCAACGCCTACCTCGACAGGCCAGGAGCCGCGCCGTTCGCCGACTCCGTGGGCTACCGACAGGGCGTCTACTGGCTCAGCCCTGACGAACTCGCCGAAATGATCGATGAGTTGCGTCATTCCTTCGCGTCACGCGCGGGCAACGGGCCGGCGCCAGGCCGCAGGCCCCACCTGATGAGCCCGATCTTCTTCCCGGTCGAGGAACCAGTCAGCGACGAAGGCCGCCCCGACGGCCGCGGCGGAGCCGATGGACAGGCACGCGCGGAGGGACATGAGGGACATGAGGGACATATGGAGGGGTAGGTCAATGGGCAGGCCGACGGAGCGTGACGCGGTCACCGGTCGATCCGCGCCACCCCGCCGGCCGCCTCGCAGTGAGTGTCTGGTCTCACCGACGCCAGTCGACTGCGGGCTGCCGACCAGGGGTGACTGGCTTCGTCGAGACGACCGCTCGTCGGCTGGGCGCTGAGCCTTCTCCCGATGGCCTGCGTCGACTCGGCTCGTTGAGACGGATCGGCTGATTCCGGCCGCCCCGAAGCGGGCCGGACGACCCCACGCGCAGCCGGACGGTGACCTCCCCCACCAGGACTGTGATCGGTAGCCGGAGACCGAGCGGATGAAAGAATGAGCAAAAAGTTCACTTAGGGTGTGTCCGGATCTCTTCGCACGGCAGAACGGACACAGTCCGCCATGGACATGAGCGCGGCCAGCACAAAGAACCTCAGCCTTTTCGCCTTGATCATGATCGGGCTGGGGTCCATTTTCGGCTCCGGCTGGCTCTTCGGGGCCGGTCAGGCCGCACAGGTCGCAGGCCCCGCGGCGCTGGTCGCCTGGGTCATCGGGGCCGTCTTCATCGGCATGATCGCCATGTCGTACGCCGAGGTCGGGGCCGCCTACCCGCTGCCCGGCGCCATGGCGCGCTTTGGATCGATCTCCCACGGCCCGGTGCTCGGTTTCGTCAGTGGCTGGGCGGTGTGGATCGGGGTCGCGTCCCTGATCCCGATCGAGTCCATCGCGGGCACCCAGTACATGTCCTCCTGGAATTACGACTGGGCCAGGGGGCTGGTCTCCGACGGCAGCCTCACGGCCTCCGGCATGGCGATGGCCCTGTTCCTGACCTTCGTCCTGTGGTTCGCCTGCTACTGGTCGGTCGCGCTGCTGGCCCGGGCCAATACGGTGCTGACCCTGGTGAAGTTCGCCATCCCGGTACTCGTCGTCGCCGCGCTGATCGCCTCCGGCTTCCACCCCGGCAACTTCACCGGCCACGGCGGCTTCGCGCCCAACGGCTGGTCCGCCGTGATGACGGCCGTCACCACCTCGGGCGTCGTCTTCGCGTTCAACGGCTTCCAGGCCGTCGTCAACCTCGGCGGTGCCGCCCGTAACCCCGGCCGCGCCATCCCGCTCGCCCTGGTCGGCGCGCTCTCCCTGGGACTGGTGATCTACCTCGCGCTGCAGGTCGGCTTCCTCGGCTCGGTCCCGCCGGAGAAGCTCGCCGCGGCAGGCGGGTGGCATGGGATCAACTTCGCCTCCCCCTTCGCCGACCTGGCCAAGCTCCTGATGCTGCACTGGGTCGCCACCCTGGTCCAGTTCGGCGCCTTCATCTCGCCGTGCGGTGCCAACATCGCCAACGTGGCCTCTGCCTCGTACCTGGCGCAGAACCTGGCCGAGACAGGCTTCTTCCCCAAGAAGATCGCCGAGGTGCACCCCCGCTACGGCACCGCCCGCCCCGCGATGTGGCTCAACCTCGGCTTCTCCGTGCTCCTGCTGCTCACCATCGGCCACAGTTGGGAAGCCCTGGCCAGTGTCGTCTCGGCAGCCATGGTCGTCTCGTACCTGATCGGCCCGATCGCGGTGGGCGTCCTGCGCCGGACCAAGCCGGATCTGCCGCGCCCGTTCCGCCTGCCGGCCGCCGCGGTGCTCTGCCCGATCACCTTCGCCTTCGCGGCATGCGCCCTGTACTGGTCGAAGTGGCCCAACACCGGCAAGGTGACCCTGCTCGTCCTGGTGTCCGTACCGATCGCGGCCCTGGTGTTGCGTCGCCGAGGCGAGCGGAACCTGTCCCGGCAGTTCGCCGCCGCCTGGTGGATGATCGGGTTCCTGCTGTGGCTCTCGACGCTGTCGGCCCTGGGCGGCAAGGAGTTCGGCGGCAACGGTGTGCTGCCGGGCGGTGTGGACATCGCCCTGGTCGGTGTGTCGGCCCTGGGCTTCTACTTCTGGGCGGTGCGCGCCGGCGTCCAGGCCGATCGCGCCGGCCTGACGGATTCCGACCTCGCGCTCGCCACCGAGTCCGAGGCGGAACCGACCGTCCTGCCCGGCCAGCGATCCGGGGAGCGCGAAGCCGTCGTCTCCTGAGACATCACGTCCGGGCCGAAGCGGCGGGGTGAGCGGGGCGGCAGGAGCCGATGGGTGTCCCCTTGGGCGGCTTGAGCGAGTACGCGCGGTTGAACTCGGTGAGGGCGAGGTCGAGGTGGTCCAGGGTTCCCGAGCCGAGCGATGTCGCCGCTGCCTGCTGGGTGAATTCCATAGCCTCGGCGGCAGCCTGTTCCGGGATTTGCACAGCGGTGGCTGGGGCGGCCATGGCCGGCCCGACGAGTTTGACCGCGTCGCGACGCTTCGTTGCCCCCACCTCCGTGAAGGTCCGCGAACCGGCATCCGCGCAGGCCGCGTCCCTTGCAAAAAGTGTTCCATCCGGCCCGTCCCCGCTCCAAAGCGGAGCTTTCTCCTCCGCCGCGAGGGTGGGTGAACAGTCGCGGGCGAAGTCCAACTCGACAGCGCTGGTGGCGAACAGACGGCACGGCAGGTCCTGATGGTCGGGGCTGGGCAGGCCACCCGCCTCCCAGTCCTTCCAGGACCGTTCGGACATCCCGCCCTTGCGCAGGTGCTCGTCTTCGACGGCTTGGTGGGCGGCGGCGACGGCCTGGGGGACGGTCCATCCCCTCGCCAGACGGTGGCATTTGAGGCGCCGGTGGCCGCAGTGGTCCTCGACCTATGCGGCGATCTCGGAGATCAGCTCGGGCGGCACGGGGTTCGGGGATCCGGCTCGGCCCAGGGCACGTTCCCGCAGAGCCTTCCCGCACGAGACGTCGTGGACCGCTGTGGCTTGCTCGGATTTCTGGGCTATCACCGTCTGCCTCCCCGGGGCACAGCGGCGCTGGTTGCGCCGCTGGTGGTGACCAACGACTGCCTGCCTGCCCTGGCATGCGGTCAAACCCTTCTTCGAGGGCGGGCCCACCGCCCTCAGCGGGCGACCGCACCGCCCACTGGGGGCGATTACCTCTCACTACCTGCGACAACGCCGCCGGACCACTCTGATGACGGCACCGCATCCGGCCCAGGGGCCTTGAACACCGGACGGCTCCCCCGGCGATGCCGCAAGGGCTCTGCGGCCGGACGCGGCGCTTTCCCCTATCCGCACGCCCCGAGTCCTGCCCGGGTCGGGAGATCGAGAGGGACACCATGCAGGAGGCGCAGCCGACCGCGGCTCTGTCCGGGCAGGTCGCCCAGCTGGACCGGCTGGACGGCCAGTTGATCGAGCGGATGCGGTACGAGGCCCTGACCGCCCCGGCGCCCTGGAAGGCCGGGTACGGCGAGTTCCAGTCCGGCGGCTGGTGGACCACCTCGCTGATGAACGCCTCCGGCGAGGCCGCGGACGTCGCTGACCGTCATGCCCCGGTATGCATGCAGGCTGGACCCACTGCAGGTATCCCCACTGGAGAGAGTCGACTGAGGCCACAGCCCCCGTACCGGCGTCATCGCCGGGAAGCTCGATCGGTGCAGGCAGTTCCGTGTCGTCCAGAAGCTGATCGAGCTGCTGCTGGTCATAGCCGGTGCCCTTCAGGTCCGGCAGCTCTTGGAGGATGTCCGCGAGGAGCACGGTGAGAAACGCAGGTGATGCCGCAATGCGTGCGAGGGGCTAGGTAAGAGATGTCCAACGGTCACTTCTCGCAGTGGACGGCCAGTAGAGCCGCGTCGTCGGACAGTTCACCGCCCGCGTAGCGGAGCAGATCGGTCACCAGCCGGTCCAGTAGCGCCTCCGGGGACGACTCTGGCATCGAGGGCAGCCGCTCCTCCAGTGGATAGAACCGGCCCTGCGCATCCCGTGCCTCTGTCGCCCCGTCCGTGTACAGCAGCAGCATGCCGCCGCGCCCGAGGATGAACTCCCGGCGATGGTAGGTGCTCCCGGTCAGCTCGCACAGGCCCAGCGGAGGGTCGGGGACCAGGAGACCTGGCTCGATCGCCGTCACCGTTCCCGCATGCAGCAGCAGCGGGGGCAGGTGCCCGCAGTCGACCAGCTCAGCCAGGTTCCCGGAGTCCGCCACTGCTACCAGGGCCGCCGTTACGAACTCCTCGGTGTGGCCGCGTCGCCGCACCGTGCCGTCCAATCGCTGTGCCACCAGCGCGAGATCCGGCTCGACCTGGGCTGCCTCGCGAAAGGTGCCCAGCACGTCGGCCGCCGTTTCGACGGCTGCAAGTCCCTTGCCTCGGACGTCGCCGATGATCAGCCGGGTTCCGAATGGGGTTGTCAGCACCTCGTACAGGTCGCCGCCCACTCGGGCGTCCGCTGCGGCTGCCAGGTATCGCACCGCCACCCGCAGCCGGCCGGTCCGCTCCGGCGCCGGGCGCAGTAGCGCGAGCTGCGCGGCCTCGGCGACCGAACGCGATTGCAGCAGCTCGCGCTCCCGGGTCGCGACGAGCACGACGTTCGCGGTGCTGATGCAGGTGATCGCCAGCACCGTGATCCCGGAGGTCAGATGGACGGCGAACGGCACGCCTGGGTCGGCCCTGGCGAGCCAGGCGACGAACACCATGGCTAGGGTGCCGGCCGTCAGTGGCACGCGGGCGCGTCGGGTGCCGATCCCGGCGAGCACTGGGGCGGTGGCGAGCGCGGGGGAGATCGTGGATTGGGGGTTGCTCGCGATGTCCGTCGCGACGCCGGTGGCTAGCAGTGCATAGGCCATCACGACGAGCGTGCGGGCCAGCTGGGGGAGCGGCGGGGCCTCGGCGGTGCCGGCGCGGTGGGGGCTCGGTTTCATTACTGCTGCCCACTCTAAGATCTGTAAATTCCGGTACAAATTGGAACATTACTCTATAGAGGTGCGTGCGTAAGGTTATGGAGATCGCCGGACGAGCGGCGGCTGGCTCACGAAGGCCAATGTGAGCGGCAGGGTGATGAGGTGCGGCGCACACGACGCCCTGTTCGTCGTCCACAACGGCATGTAAATGCTGGACGCCGCACAGCGTTTGCTGATGCTCGATTCCTCTCGTGCTTGAGCGACCCGGCCGCGGAACGGGGGCCGGTAGCAGCGGTCACCCGCGGCGGCGTCACCGTGAACCTTCTGCGCACACCGGCTGGCGGCGCGCGTTGACGCCGGCTTGCTGAACGAACGAGGAAGTGCCTCCGTGTGCGATCACCACGCTCGACAGGACGACCGTCGTTGCTGTCGCTTCGCGGGCACACCTGAAGTAGGGAGACTCCAGCCGACGTCGTGTGCAGCGGGCCGCCGCTTGGCGATCGCTGTGGCCGGCCGGGAAACCGTCGGCCGCACGCCCATCACCTCAACGGGAGCGCACGAACCGCATGAACAGGTTCATATAGGCTGCTCGCTCCGTCTGTTGCCACCGCATTGATCTGGGGAGTTCCCTGTGACCGTAGCGACCACTGGGTCCGAACCGGCCGTCCCGCCTGTCGACGAGACGTCGGGAGAAGAGAGTTTCTGGGACGAGAGGGCGTCGTCCGATGAGGACGTCGCGGCGGGTCCCGTGGACGACCTGGTCGTGCGGGATGCCCGCGAGTTCGGGGCGTACGCGCGGACCGGCGGCTGGGCTTTCGCGCTGAAGGTCGCGCGCAGCGTGCGGCCCGGCGGACAGGCTGCGGGGGAGACGCCGAAGGTCTCCGCGAAGGAGTTCGCCGAGCTGGCCGGGTGTTCGCCGGAGCGCGTGATGCGGTTCTACAAGGCGTGGGACATGGCCGCCGACGACGGTGTCGTCCCGCAGTTCGAGGCGCTGGCCCCCGGTGAGGACATCGAGCTGCCGGATGCCGATATGTGGCTCTCCTACTACAGCTCCCGCAACAGCGCCACATCCGTACGCGGTACCGCGATCACTGCTGCGGCCGAGGCCGAGGGGATCCGGCCGACCAAGGCCCTGGAGGTCGCGGAGAACCCCACCGCGCTGCGTGCCGCGATCCTCGCCGACCCCTCCACCGCCAAGGCCGCCCGGGCCGCGCTGCTGGACCGGCTCAAGGAGGACCCGGCCCTGCAGGCCGAGCTGGCCCGCGACGTCCTCCGGACCGACGGGCTGAAGAAGGCGGTGGCCACCGAGAGCCGGGCGGCCGACCGTATCGGATACGTGCGCCAGATCGCGGAGAACGGTCAGGTCAAAACCCCGGCCGGACAGACCATCGACGCCCCCGTCGAACTCCGTGCGGAGGCCGAGCGGCACCTGTCCCTCCTCGATGAACTGGACGATGACGAGGAGGCCGGTGAGTGGGTCACCGAGGCGTACGACACGGTCAAGGGCCTCGTGGTGCAGGCCGTCGAGGCCGACCCCGAACTGCGCGTCCAGGAACGCCGCACCAAGTTCTACAGCAGTCTGCAGAAGGCGACGAAGGTGTTTGAGGAGCTGACCTTCGACGACGCCGATGACATCTACGAGGACGACATGGTCCAGCGGCTGGAAGAGCTCCAGCAGGCCATCGCTACCTGTATCACTGCCCTCCGCAAGGCGGCACCCGCATGCTGAGTGTGGGCGCGTAGCCCATGCAGCGGCCGCTTTGTGTCCGACGGTTGGGCACGCAGCGGCCGTGCGCTACCGAATCTCCTCGCGGTGTTCGATGAGCGTTTTTCACCTTCGATTGCGCAGGTCAACGAGCCTGGTGTGGGGCGGTGCTCTCGTACTCGTGCTGGTCGTGGGCGGTTGCCTGCGCTGAAGGCCGTCTGACGTGTCGGTGCGGAGGGGGCTTTTACCTGCCACCGCCGTGGGTGATGGCCTCGCATCGGCGCAGCCGGCAGGTCACATCCGCGGCTCGGAACGGACTTCGAGCTGGGATTTGGCGTACCGGGCTGTGTCGTACAAGCCGGACAGTAGGTGCCCGCCGAGCCGGGTGGCGATGCCGCCAGGGAGGCTCAAGACGTTGGAGAGGGAAGGCAGCGAGCCCGTGAGGCCGACCGGCGGCTGGGGCTGGGCGGAACGGGGATGGGGGATTGACGCGGTGGCACCACCGAACCGGCGGCGCCGTTGGGCGTACAGCTCAAGGGCCTGTCGGAAGTGCTCGGCGCGGAAGTCGGGCCACTGGACCTCGGGGAAGACGAACTCGGCATAGGCGCACCGCCACAGCGCGAAGTTGGACAACCGGTACTCGCCGGAGGTGCGGATCACGAGGTCGACATCCGGCATGTCGGGGTTCTGCAGGTGCTGGGCGAAGCTCTCCTCGGTCACCTCCTCGGCCGGTACCCGCTCTTCGATAAGAGTGCGTGCCGCGCACACGATCTCACTGCGGCCGCCGTGGTTCACGGCCACCGTGAGGGTCATCGTGCGGTTGTGCTGCGTCAGTTGCTGGGCGTACTGGAGTTCTTGACGCAGGGCGTCGGGGATGCGGGGGGTCTCTTCGCCCATGCCACGGACTCGGATGCCGGCACGGTGCCAGTCATGAACTCTTCTGCGCAGGATCTGGCAGCCGGTGTCCAGGAGGCTGTCGATCTCTTCCTGTGGGCGCGACCAGTTCTCGGTGGAGAAGGCGAACAGGGTCAGCCACGGGATCCCTTCCTCCAGGGCCGTTCTGATCACCGTTTCGATGGCGTGCTCGGCGGCCTTGTGTCCGAAGGTTCGCGGTAGCCCGCGCTGCTGTGCCCAGCGGCCGTTTCCGTCCATGATGCACGCGATATGACGTGCCGCGCTCTGTGTCTCCATCCATCCTCCTCGTGTGTATTGCATGTATTTGTGGGGTTTCGGATAGGGGTTACCCCAAGGGGGCCGGAGTCATCCGGAGGATCGAACCGAGGAGGGAGCCGTCACCGATGATGCTCTGGAGCCGCACTCTGCATGCCGGCGGTGTAGACGACGAACGGCTGCGCGCTGACTACACCACCGCGGCGCACTACATGGCCCGCATGGAACCGTTCACCTACCCAGCACTGCGCACGGTCCTGCCTCCTGCATGGCAGCCCCATCTCCTCGCTGCTTTCGCCTTCGCAGGACGAACCGACGACTTGGCCGACCTCCCCCCGACCCGCCGCCACAGCGGAGGCTTCCATGTCTGGGCCGAACAGACCGAGCATGGCTTGACCACCGGATCCTCCACGCACTCGCTGCTGCGTGCCTTCTTGCACACCGTTGCGGTCAACGGCGTCCCCCATGCCCACGTCCGTGACTACCTCGCAGGACAGGCCAGGAACCTCTCCTTTGTAGGCTTCGCCACCGACGAGGACTACTACCGCTGCCTCGACAGCGTCGCCGTGCCATACCTCACTCTCATCTGCAGCTCGCGCCGACCCGGTGCCACGAATCGGGTCAGCCACTCCTTGCTGGGGCTTGTGGCCGACGCAGCCCAACGCGTGGACGACCTGGCTGATTTGGCCGCGGATCTACGCGTCGGCCGACTCCACTTTCCCCACACCACCCTGACGCGTTTCGGCGTCACCCGCGCCGACCTGGAATCCGGACACCAAACCCCTGCCGTGCGCGCCTTTGTCACCCATGCATGCCGACAGGCCCGCACGGTGCTCGACATCGCTCAGGACGCGCTGCGCCACGCCGACCCGGAGGAACAACTCCTGCTCTACCCCTCGTTGGTCGCCAAACAGCATCTGCTCGGCGGCATCGAGCGGCAGGGGGCGGACATCACCCGGCGCACCGTCACACTCAACATCCTGCCCTCCCCGACAGAACTCCTCGGTGGAACGCTGCGCACGCTCCACGCCCGCATGCGAGTTGCCACCACCTACGCTCGCCCCTGACTGAGAAACGGCGGCCGGCCGGTTGCTGGCTGGCCGAGGAGCGAGAAGTGGAGCCGCAGCGAGCCCGACTTGCGGGCAATCGCCGAGCAGCCAGATTCCTCGCTCTCTGTTCGTGTTGGAGGTCGCCTCGATTGGTTCGGTGTGGCCCGGGGTGATGGCCGCGCGGCCATGGTCCACCGACCTGTCTTGATCATCTCGACGTGTTCCATGGTGGGAGGCAAGAGATGGCGATACCGCTGCCCGATGGGCTGGTGACGCCGGCGCTCGTGGTCGATCCGGATGTGCTGGACAGAAACTTTTCGCGGATGGCTGAGGCTTCGCGGTCTCAAGGGTCCGCCCTGCGGCCGCACGCCAAGAGCCACTGGTGCGCGCCGATCGCCGACCGTCAGCTTCGGGCGGCGGGCGCGGGCTGTCGGTGGCGGCTGGGGAATGCCCTGCACGGCAGTGCCCGGCCGGTCGAGGTGCTCGTCGAGGTCGACAGCGGGAGCCACCGGACGGGAGTGCAGCCTCACGCTGCTGGTGAGGTCGGGAAGGCGGCCGCCGACGCGGGACTGGATGTCGTCGGCGTGTTCACGTTCCCGGGACACGGCTATGGTCACGACGCGCAGGCACGCGAGCGCGTCGCACGGGACGAGGAGCGCATGCTGGGCGAGGCCGCACAGGCGCTGCAGGACCTTGGGCTCGACATCCGTGTGGTCAGCGGCGGATCAACTCCAACGGTGGGGCAGTGGCAGCCGGGCGCGGTGAACGAGTTGCGGCCCGGTGTCTACGTCTTCAACGATGCCACCCAGCTGGCGATCGGGACCTGCGAGGTGGGGGATCTGGCGCTGGTCGCCGCGGCGACGGTGATCAGCGTTTCCGCTTCGGACCGCTCACTCGTCGGACGGTCCGACCGGAGACGGTATGGCTCAACCCTGCCCACGGTCAGGCTCTGCTGGCCCTCGGGTTCGAGCTGTGCTGGGCCAGCGCCTGGATGAGCGATGCGAACAGGTGGATCGGCCCCGTCCTCGGCCTCCCGCCCCTACCGTTCGTCGACTTCGGCGACGCCCTGATGCGCGAGCGCCCCTGGCTGGTTTCGCTGCCGCTCTCAACGGTTCAGCCGCATCATCCTGAGCCAGGCGCCAGCTCATGCGTTCGTAGTTCCACTGGCGCTGACCGCCCTTTGCGGGACGCCCTCAGGAGCGGGTGGCGGTCGCGCAGTCGTTGCCCGTGGCCGTGGTGCCGTTACCCGTGTCGATCGGCTTGCTGCGGTCGTACGGATCGATCTGGTGGGCCTCGTCGGCGGGCTGTTCCTTGGCCGTGCCGAAGGGCGGCACGAAGTAGCCGGTCGGGGCGGAGCAGCCGCCGTTGGTCATGTCGACCGCGTGCGATGTGAGGGACATCGTGCCCGGTTCGGTGATGACCTTGGCCGGGTCGTCCCAGCTCATCACGATCGTGCGCCGCACGATCGTACGGATGACCTCGGCGTCACGCTCGGCGTTGCCCGCTGGGGTGACCGGGTACACAAAGGTGACGTCCGCGCGTCTTGACCACGTCACCGACCAGCCGGGTCTGCTCCGGCCGAGGACGGGTCGTCCGTGCCGGAAGAGGAGCGGGAGCGGTTCCTGCGTGAATCGGTTACGGGTGCGGCCGGGGCCGCGGTGGCTGGGCGGGCCGGTGCCACAGACACAGGCGGAGCTGGGCGACAAGCTCGCCAGTGTGCTTGAGGCCGCCGAGCAGGGCGTCTACGTTCCCTTTGTGGTCATCCACCGCGCCACCGACAAGGCTATCGGCTGGACCACGTACATGGACATCGACGTGGACGACGAACGACTGGAGATCGGCTGGACGTGGTACGGGCGCGCATACTGGCGTACCGCCGTCAACACCGAGTCGAAGCTGCTCCTGCTCACCCACGCCTTCGAAGACCTGGGCATGGGACGCGTGCAGTTGAAGACCGACCATCTCAATCACCGCTCCCAGGCCGCGATCGAACGTATCGGGGGGCGCCGCGAAGGCGTACTCCGCCGCCACTACCGACGCCCGGACGGTACCTGGCGGGACACGGTGTACTTCTCGATCCTCGCCGACGAGTGGCCCGAGGCCAAGCGCAACCTGGCTGCTCGCCTGGGAGAAGCCGGCCATGCAGGATTGCGTCGTGCACCTGCTGCGGGCGGGAACGCGGGTACGTCTACGAGGGTCCGGTCCACGCGGCCGAGGAGCTCAAGGGCCGGCTGTGTCCATGGCGGCACGCGCCGAGCACGGCGCGCAGCACGCTCGGGCCGGTGTCCGTCGGGCCTATGCGCGAAGCGGTCCCCGGGATCGAAGGATCGCAGCCAGTCACCCGCCGCGGCATGAGGCCGTCTGAGGCCGTATGGGGCCGTCCTGTCGACGCGAGGTTGGCATGGCGCAGTGCTGTGCCGGTTCGCTGCGGACGATGACGCGTCGTGCGGTGGAGCTTGCGCCCTCGGCTGTCGTCTCAGTCGAGGATGTGGCGCAGATAGGACTGCGGGTCGGCGAGATAGCGACGCCAGTGGTCGACCAGGGTGAGTTCGTGCCAGGCAAGCCGGCGCATGCCGTGCTCGCCGACCTCGATGATGTCCGCGCCAGGCAGCGCGGTCAGCAGGGGCGAGTGGGTGGCGCAGATGACCTGACCGCCGTTCTTCACCAACTGGTCGAGGTGTCCGAGCAGTTCCAGGCAGGAAGCGAACGACAGCGCGGCTTCGGGCTCGTCCATCACGTACAGGCCCGGCTGGAGGAACTTGCCTCGGAACGCGGCGAGGAAGCCCTCTCCGTGACTGACCGACTCCGGCGCGAACCCCTCTCGGTCCAGGGCGTCCAGCGCCGTCTCGGCGCGCAGGAAGAAGCCCTTGCGGGCGGCCCAACTGCCCAGCATGCGCCGTCCGCGCGGAGTCGCGTCGAAACGGATCCGCTCGCCCAGCACCGACTTGGGGCGGTGACTGGCGTAACGCCAGTCGTGCGAGCCGCCCCACGAGTCCAGGCCGAATCCCTCTGCGAGGGCCTCGATCAGGGTCGACTTGCCCGAACCGTTCTCGCCGACGAGGAAGGTCACAGGCGCGGTGAACCGCAGCCCTTCCGTCATCAGCCCGCGCACACAGGGAACGGACCAGGGCCACTCATCTCGGGCATACGAGGCCACATGTGCGTACGAGTGTTCGATAATCACAAGGTGAGTCTCCCATATGGCGGGCGAAGGGGGCGTGGTTCGGTGGGGGCGGGATCAGCTCTGGGGTGCATGGCCGATGGCGCGCAGGATCTCGGACAGCCAGACGAGGTGGCAGTCCAGGGCCTCGTCCGGCTCGTCAGGCAGTTTCTCCACCGACTCCCAGGAGTGGGCGAGCGAGCCGAGGGTGAGTTCCGTCGGCTGGCGGCCAGCGTCGTAGAGCTCTTCCTGGGGGATGGACCAGAAGTAGTCCTCGGACAGTGCGATGGCTTCGCCGTGCTGTGCTTCGGCGTTCCGTAGCGCGACGTCGAGGGCGGCACGCAGGCGAGCAAACGGGATGGGCAGGGAGTAGTCGGTCATAGTGCCTATTTTTGCGTTTCGAGTGACGTGTGAGTTACCAGCCGCACCCGGCACCACAGGCATTCCGCCCCAGCGGTGAGGTGGTCAAAGTGGTCTCACCGATCCGATATGATCATGGTGCAGATTCGGCCCGCGGACAGTGGGTGGGCGGGAGTCGTGCGTCTGTGGTCCAAGGAAAGACGTCCACCATCCGGTGGGAGACGCAGGTGCAAGGCCGGCCAGGCGCTCCATCAGAAGGTCCCTTCCCGTGTACGGGAAGGGACCTTCTGCATTGCCGAGCGCACCTCGTGCGCCCTGGATACTGCCCTGGCCCCAGCTGTCGCCCTCGCCGTGGCCCGCGCCCGGCGCGATCATGCCTGACGTGAGAGCGGTGGGGATCGGTGTGAGACTGGGCGCGGAATGGGTGATCCCTGTGTCCGGACCTACCGCACACGTCCGCCGGTCCGGACACAGCCGTCGACGAGCATCGGCTGGAAGAACTGATCATCGAGGCACAGACGGCCCTGCCGTTCGAACTGCCTGCCCTGGCGAACCGGTGCGCTTCGGCTCTCGGCCTGGACTCTGCGCTGATCTACCTCGTCGACCTGCAACAACGGCTGCTCATCCCGCTCGACGAGGTCATGGAGCCGCTGCCGGTGGACCGCTCGCCGGCCGGCTGGGCGTACCGCACGGTCTCCTCGCGGGTGGCCGAGGCCGACGACGGCGTGATCGTCTGGCTGCCCTTGATCGACGGCGCGGAGCGGCTGGGCGTGCTGGCGGTGCGGACCGCCTCGCTCAACGGGGCGCGAATGCGCCGCAGCCGGATGTTGGCCCATCGGTTCGCCATGCTGATCACCTCCAAGCGCGCCTACAGCGACTGGCTCGCCGGCCTCACTCGCACCGCCACCATGCGGTTGCCCACCGAGATGCTGCGGGCCTCCCTCCCACCCCACACCGTCGGCAGCAGCAGGTGCGTCTCTACCGCGGTCCTGGAACCGGCGTACAACGTCGCCGGCGACGCCTACGACCACTCGGTGGTCAAGAACGTGCTGCACGCCATGATCCTCGACTCCATGGGGCACGATCTGATCGCCGGCCTGACCACCTCGGTCGCCATGGCGGCGGCGCGGAACGCCCGCCGCGGCGGTGGCGACCTGGTCGACGTCGTCGGCTCCGTCGACCAGGCGCTCGCCGAATGGCTGCCCGACCACTTCTGCAACGGCGTGCTGTGTCGGCTCGACGCGGTCACCGGGGTGCTGCAATGGGTCAACTGCGGTTACCCGCCGCCGCTGCTGATCCGTGCCAAGCGAGTGCTCGACGGTGTGCTGGACAGGCCCCCGCAGCCTCCGATCGGCCTGGCCGGCCAACTCGCCCGGGCAGCCCGGGAAGTGCACGAGACCACGCTGGAACCGGGCGACTGCGTCCTGCTCTACACCGACGGTGTCGTGGAGGCTCGCGACGCGGACGGAGCGGAGTTCGGCCTCGACCGGTTCACCGAATTCATCATCCGATCCTCCGCCGCGGGCCAGCTCCCGGCCGAGGTGCTGCGGCTGCTGACGCACGCCATCCTCGATTACCAGCGCAACCAACTGCGGGACGACGCGACCATCCTGCTCTTCGAGTGGCGTCCGCAGTACCAGTGACGCGGTAGGTACGGCACCGAGCCTCGCTGTGCCGCTCCTGCGTCCGCTCCGGCCGGTTCAGGTGCTCGGCCAGCTCCTCCAAGCCGGCGGCGGCCGACACCGCATCGCCGCATCGCCGCATCGGCAGTGCGTGGGCCCGTCGTGCATCGGGCCGCTCGCGAGCCGGATCAGGCGCTGTGGGCTGTGGGGTGGCGGCGGAAGGCCGGTCGCGTCGGCAGCCGGACCCAGGTGGCTGCCAGCAGCGGGCGTATGTGTTCGGCGGCGCAGTGGGTGGCGCCCGGTACGAGCCACACCGTGGTGTCCGGCCGGTCGGCCGGTTGTGTGGTGTCGCCGCGCGGAATGAACTGGTCGTGCGCTCCGTTTGCGGGCAGCAGTGGTACGCGGCTGTCGGTGCCGTCCGCGCCGTCCGCGCCGTCCCCAAGAGGGGGCAGCAACCCTTGGCGGCGCAGCGAGAACGCGGCCGGCATGCCGTCGATCTCGGCCGCCCTCGGCAGACCGGCCAGGCCCAGAGCGTTGCCCAGGATGCCAGGCATGCCGTAGGGGAGGGCGAGCACGTCGATCGGTTCCTCGGGCTCGGCCGCTCCGGTCGGCCCGCCGGTGTCCACCGCCGCTTCGACCACGCCTTGTACGGCCAGCTTGACCGCCCACTGGCCGCCGAAGCTCAGGCCGAGGTAGGCCAGGGGTTCGCCCGGGTGCCGGCGTCGTATCTCGCTGACGAGCGCGGACAGGAGGCGGTCGCCGTCCGGGGGCAGGGGATCCGGCGCCTCGCCGGTGCCGGGCATGTCGAGAGGCGGGGAGCGGGAACGCGAGCGGGAGTGGGGAGCGGAGAGGCCGGGAATGCGGGCAGTTGCGGTTCCGCCGGACTCGCCCGACGAGAGGGTGAGTTCGTGGGAATGATCCGCCGGCCCGGAGCGGACGGGCCTGCCCCTTTGGCCGTAGTGCCCCCGCAAGGGGCCCTGGACGGGTCCGGTCCGGTCCAGGGCGGCCCTTGCGTCATATGCGGGGGAGGAGGGCAGGTCAGAGGCTTCGGGCGGTGATGTCGCCGTTGGGGGTGGTGGCGGTGATGTCGAGTTCGGTGGTGCCGTTGTTCTTGAGGGCGTTGTTGATGCGGCCGTGGCTGGTGCTGGCGTCCAGAGCGGCGGAGATGCCGGCGGCGGCGCCGATGGCGATGTCCCCGGAGTGGGTGTGGAGGGTGACCTTGCCGCCGGTGGCCTCGGTGATGCGGATGTCGCCGTGTGCGGTGCTGACGTCCGCCGGGCCGCACCGGCCGACCTCGACGTCGCCGTCGATCGCGGTGAGGCGGATGCTGGCGGCCTCGTCCAACTTGATCTGGTGGTACGCGCCTTCGAAGACGACATCGCCGAGGCGGCCGACGGTGCGCAGTTCGGTGCTGGCGGTCTTGGCCTCGACGCCGGAACCTGCGGGCAGTTTGACCGTGACCTCGACGGATCCGGAGGGACCGAAGTACTGGTCCTTCGCCGAACTCACGATCCGCAGGACTCCGTCGGCGTATTCCACCGTGGTCTGCTCCGCCGCCTTCACGTCGCGGCTCTTCGAGGCGTTCGCGGGCAGGACCTCGACGGTGGTGTCGGCGCGGTCTGCGGCGATGAACCGGACGCGTCCCGCGGGGATGTTCAGGACGGCGGAGATCGGGGCGGGGGTGTCGTACTTCTGCATTGTGCTCTCCCTGGTGCTCGCGGTTCGACTGCTTACGGCTCGCTGTTTCCTGATGGAGGAAACGCTACGTTGCTTTCTGATTGGCGGCAACGGTGATTTTGCTTCCGAGTGGCATCTATGCAGGTAAAGTCACAGCAATCATTGCAACGCCTTCTCGCTTAATGCAACGATGGAGCGGTTGGTCGTTGCAATGTGTTGAAGGTGAACGCTATGGTGGCGGTGTAACGGAACATCGAGCAGCGCCACGGAGCATCCGTGGGGCACGAAGGGGGTCGTGATGCCGGGAGGCAGGCTCACCCAGACCGAACGCCAGCAGATCGCGATGGGACTGGCCGACGGCCTGGCCTACGCCGAGATCGCCCGCCGTCTCGACCGGCCGACCTCCACGGTCACGCGTGAGGTGATGCGCAACGGTGGCCCCGCCGGCTACCGCGCCGACCTGGCCCACCGCGCCACCCAGCAGCGCACCCACGGACGCAGGCAGGCCGCACCCCGAGGATCACAGGCGTCCCCGCAGGCATACGGACGCGACGCCGAGGCCGTGCGCCTCTACCAAGAGGCCCTCACCACCGTCTACATGGTCTCGGGCCTGCCCAAGATGATGGCCCGGGTGCTGGGTTGCCTGTACACCACCGACACCGGCAGCCTCACCGCCTCCGAACTCGCCCAGCGCCTCCAAGTCAGCCCGGCATCGATCTCCAAGGCGATCACCTTCCTGGAGAGTCAGGACCTCGTCCGCCGGGAACGCGACGAACGCCACCGCCGCGAGCGCTACGTCGTCGACGACGACCTCTGGTACCAGGCGATGATCCGCAGCGCCCGGGCCAACGACCAGTTCATCGAGGTCGCACGGCAGGGCGTCGGCATCCTCGGCCGCGGCACCCCGGCCGCCACCCGTCTGGAGAATGCCGCCCGCTTCCTCGACTTCGTCAGCGAAGGACTCATCCGCGCCGCGGAGCAGGGTCGCGAAGTCCTCTACACCAGAACCGAATCGACGTCGGACGGTACCGCGGAGCCGAGTTCGGATGACGGACGGACGACCGCCCCGACGCCCACGCCATGAGACGCGGCCGACCGTGAAGTCGCGGGTTTCCCTCCGCCGGTCGGGCTCCTCCTCCCCCCCGCCGGCCGGGACGGCCCGCGCGGCCGGGTGGGTCCGGCCGTAGCGCCCGGCCGTACGGGGGGAGGTGCTGCCGAACGGATCAGGTCGGGAAGTAGTCGCTCAGTACGCAGCCGTCGACGAGCGCCTTCTCCGTCCGGTGGCCGCTCGGTGGCGAGAAGTCCGGGGCGCAGGTCAGGAAGGCGAGCCCGGAAGGGGAGAGGGCCTCGATCTGGTCGTCGCCGACGGGGACGACCGCGTAGTTCTTGCCGATGGCGAAGGGAGCGTTGGCCTTCTTAACCGCGGTCTGGAACTTCCGCATGTCCGAGATCAGGAGCAGGGCTATGGGGTGCCTGAAGTCCTTGCAGACGGCGCGTTCCTTGATGCCCCAGGACGGGTCCGCCGCTTCCTGTGTGCCCCATGCGGCGTCCGTGCCGTCATGGGAAGCGTCGTACTCCTTGAAGAACTCCGCATCGCCCGCCGCCGGGCAGCGTTCGTGACCCGCATCAGTGCGAACGGTCCGCCTCGCCCTGAGCGAGCGACTCCGTCAGACGCTCCAGGCGCATGGCGAAGGCGGCAGCCTCACCCGAAGGCCACGTCGCCATCTCCTCCGCCACGAAGGATTCCAACGCCCCGCGCAATGTCGTGACCGCCCGCTCGCCCTCAACGGTGAGGGCCAGCCTGGTTGCACGGGCGTCAGCTGGGTCGGGATGGCGGGTGACCAGCCCGGCCTCCTGCAGTCTGGTCGCATAGCGGGTGGTGACGGTGCGGTCCATCCCGATCGCCTCGGCCAGCTTGGTGGCGGTGACGGGCCCCACGCGGGCGAGCCCGGACAGCACCGGGTAGGTCGTGGTGTCCACGCCCACCACCCCGGAGGTCAACCGGCCGTAGAGCCCGGCACGGGTGGCCCGCAGGGTCAGTGCCCCGATGGCTGCGGCCACGCGGGCGGCGGACGTGCTGTCAGGTGTCGTTGCGCTCACCTCTCGATGATACGTGCAAAAAGCACGGAGTCCTGCTACCTTCAATTGCGTGCAGAAAGCACGTGCATCGAGCACGCAAGACCTCGAACATGCCAACGCACGTCAACGTGCAAACACGCAAAGGACAGTCATGTCGCATTCGTCTTCACACCAGCACCAGCCCGTCGTACGCCCAGAAGATGTCCTGCCCGAGGGCGTCGACTCGACCGCGATCAACGGGCTGACCGTCCGCAAGGGTTCGGTGGCCGCATTCGTCGCCAACGCCCTACGGCTGGACGACCTCACTGAGGGCACTCCCGAGTACGCAGCCCTCGTCATGCAGATGCGAGAACTCGCTCCCGCCCTGCGCGCCATCGGCGTCCTCGACGTCTTCCGGCCTCGCTCCCCGGCAGTGGAGCGGATCATCGCCGAGGTCGCGTAACGCGGCGCGTGCAGCCGACGGCGGTCCGGCGCCCGGGGAAGCGAAGAGTGCTAACCCGGGCGCCGAATCGTCGAGCGGTGCATGGTGAATGCGCGCGGTGCCTGAACTCCCCGCTGCTACAGGGCGCGTCGGCGTGCCTCTCACCCGGCGGCGCTTGAAACGAGAAACGCACTGTCCGGTGATGCGCCCTCTGTGCCCAACTCAGCTGTCAGGCGGAGGTTCCGGGATGCCATAGGGATTCCCTATGGCGTCTGCTGACATTTCGTCTTTGCCTCTCGTTCTCCTCCGGACCTACCGTGAAATGGCTCGACGGACTGCTCATCGCGAAATCTCCGAGGTTTCGCGCTCTGTGCACGTGGATTCCTCTTCTTCCGTCGAGCGGGTAATTACGCGATGGAAAGGGTCGGTGGCATGGCTACGAATGAGAACGGATCGGGAATGCGGGAACTCAAGGGGAAGCGGGCGCTGGTGACGGGTGGTTCTCGTGGAATCGGAGCGGCCGTCGTGCGCCGGTTCCTGGACGCGGGCGCCGAGGTGCTCACGACTGCCAGGTCGGCGACGAACACGGTGCCGGAGGGGGCCGCCTTCGTAGAGGCCGACGTGCGGACACGGGCTGGAGCGGAGGCGCTTGCCGCGGCCGCGCAGGAGATGTTCGGCGGGGTGGACATCCTGGTCCACAACGCGGGCGGGGCGCGGCCGCACAAGGGCAGTTCGGCCATCCCCGACGAGGAGTGGCAGGACGCGCTGGACCTGAATTTCCTGGCGTCGGTGCGGCTGGACTCGCTGTTGACACCGGGGATGCGGGAGCGGCGTTCGGGGATGATCGTGCACGTTTCCTCAGCCGTGGTCCCCGCGCCGGTAGCGCCGTTCCTGCACTACACGGCGGCGAAGGCGGCGCTGGAGAACTACAGCCGGGGACTGGCCTTGGAGTTGGCCCCGTTCGGGATCAGGGTCAACACCGTCTCTCCCGGCAGAACCGCCACCCCCGGCGGCGAAGAGACGCGGGAGCAGTGGGCTCACCTGGACGCGGCGCCGGACCAGAACGACACCGCGGCGGCGAATCAGGGCAACAGCACCGTGCCACTGGGGCGCGATGGTCAGCCCGACGACATCGCCCACGCGGTGCTGTTCCTCGTGTCCGAGCAGGCGAGCTGGCTGGCCGGGAGTAATCTCGTCGTCGACGGCGGTGAATTCCATAGAGGTTGACGTCGACAAAGTTCCGGTGTTCCGGCGTTCCGGCGTTCCGAGGTTTCGGTGTTTCGGGATCTCGGGATTTCAGTAATACGGTACTCCGGAACGTGATTTTCGACGAGGGGAATTCGTGCCCGCCCACCTGCTCCGCAGCCGTCAGGGCGCCGGTGGGAAGAGAGCGGAACCGGACCAGGTCTCCTGGCGGAGGAGTTCGAGCAGGGCCGTCTCCGCCGGGCCCGGGCCGGACCGGACCACGGCGATGACGGGCTGGCACACGGTCGGGAACACCGGGCGCACAAGGTGCTCGTGACCGTGGGGCACCGCGGAGGCCGGGACGAGCGTCACCCCCAGCCCGTGGGCGGCCCAGCGCACGGCCGTCGCCGTCTGGGACACGCGGGCGACGGTGGTCGGGGCCAGATCGTCGTTGCGCAGCACATCCAGCAGCACGCCGTCGAGCGCACTGTCGCGGTCGAACCTCACCCAGGGTTCTCCCGCCAGTTCGCGCAGCTCGACCCGGTCCGCGGCGAGCTGCCGGTGCCCGTCGCCCAAGACCACGACGAACTCCTCGTCGCCGAGGTGGTGGGCGTCGTCGGGACTCTGCTCGCACGCCGCCATCAGGGCGAGGTCCAGCACTCCGCGGCGCCCCAGCCGGTCCAACTCGGCTGAGCTGGGCTCCTCGAAGACAGTCACCTCCAGCCGGGGGAAGCGGCGACGCAACGCGCTCAGCGCGCCTGGCAGCTGCCGCGTGCCAAAGCCCATCTGCACTGCGACCACCAGCTCGCCCACCAGCTCATCGGCGCCGGACCGCGCCGTCGCCCTCGCTCGCCGTGCCGCGCTCACCGCGACCTCCGCCTCCCGCAGGAACGCGCGGCCGACCACGGTGGGCACCAGTCCGGTCGGCGTGCGGGCGAAAAGTTGCACGCCGAGTTCCCGCTCCAGGCCGCGGATCTGCTGGGACACCGATGGTTGGGCAACGTGCAGCAGTTCGGCCGCTGCGGTCACCGAGCCCTGCTCGGCAACGGCCAGGGCGTACTCGAACTGGCGAAGGCTCATCGGCTCCCGTCCCTCCCTGTGGTGCACCGCGGTCCACCCTGCTGTGATCGTTGTAATAGCAGGCAACCCGGATCCGCCGGCGGGGATTCCCGGCGTCAGGAACCACTGTCGCAAGCATGGTCGAACACGATGCCCTCACTGCCACCCGCGACGCCTACGACGCCGCCGCCCCTCTGCATGCGCAGCTCTTCCACGGCGAGCTGGGCGGCGTACTCTCGCGCTGGTCCATCATCCACGCTCCACCGCAAGAACTCCCCGACATCTTGGCGGAGTTCCACCGTGTGCTGGCACCAGGCGGCCACCTTCTGATCGGCTCTTCGGCGAGCGAGAGTCCGTCTCACCCGGCACAGGTCTTCGATCACGCGGTCGCGCCGGCCCATCGGTGGTCGCCGGATCACCTTGCCGCGATGCTGCGCAAGTTCGAGTTGGCCGAGGTGGCTCGGATGGTGCGCGAGCCTCAGCCCAGCGACCGACGGCAGTTCCAGGAAGTTCAACTGCTCGCCCGCAAAGCCTAGGCAGGGGCTGTCGGGCCTGGCACATGACCGCGGTGGAGCGGAGAGCCGTCGGAACCGGTGGAGGGTAAGGGGGGCCGAGACGGACGGGGCGGCGTCCTGCTCGCGAAACCGTTGCAATCTCCAAGGCGACCGGCTGTGAGCCAGAGCACGGTTGAGGTTGACCTTGGGGCAGGGTGAAGGCTCGTCGCATATGCTCGGCCGAGGTGTGCGTGGTCGCCGAGCCCGAGCCCGAGCGCAAGGCAGGCTGAGCAGATGATGAGTGGAGTCACGATCGGGCAGGCGGCGGCGTTCGTCGGCGTCACGGTGAAGACGGTGCGGCACTACCACAAGCTCGGCCTGGTCGAGGAGCCGGAACGCGACAGCTCCGGATATCGGCGGTACGGATCGGACGACCTGCTTCGGCTGGTGCAGGTCCGGACACTGGCCGCCGCCGGGGTGCCGCTGGCCGAGACCGGGCCCCTGCTCGACGCCGACGCCGCGCGGTTCGCCGCCACCCTCGTCGACGTCGAGCGTCAACTCACCGCAAAAATAGAGGAGTTGAAGACTCGGCGGGACGCTCTGCAGCAGCTCGCCGACGGCGACCGGGCCCTGTTGCCCGACCGCGCCTGCGCGCTCCTGGACTGGATGCCCGGCCTCGGCTTCGGCCCCGACTACGTGGCCGCGCAACGCGAGGCCCTGGTGCTGGCCCGGGCGCTGGTGCCGGCGGGCTTCGACGGCTTCCTGACCCAGCTGGAACACTGGCTCGACGACCCCGAGTGGATCGACCTGACCAAGCGTGGTTGGGAGGCCGAGACCTGGCAACCGGACGATCCGAGAATCGAAGAGCTGGCGACCGCCATGGCCGACCGCTACCTCGCCAACCCCACACTGTTGGGGAATCCCAGCAGCCTGTAGGCATGGCGCAAGGATTCCACCCAGTACCGGCTGATCAACAACCATCGCGGGGACCAGGCACCGATCGCAGCCCGACTGACCGCGCTCACCGAGGCCAAACTCCGCTCCGCAGGCGTACCCATCCCGCTCCAATGACCGAGCCTTGCGGCACCTCGACAAACCTCGGCGTTGTCATCCGACCAATGCAGCTGCCACCTGGCCCGCCCCACCCGGCCGTCATCGGAACACCGATGCATACGTGGGTGGCGAGGGCGCTTGCTGACCAGCGACGACCAGCGACGACCAAGGCGACCACCGATGACCAAGGCGACCACCGGCGACGCCACTTCAATGGACGGTGTATGGATGCTGCTCGGCACTTGGTGGCGGGCAGTCGAGGCCGTTCTCATCCAGGGCGTTGAACACGCTGACACGGCTGCCCGGGAAGACGAAGCTCACGTCCACGGCTCCGTGTGCGGCGTCTTTGCCCATCCAGCTGAGCAACTCGACGCTCTGCAGGGGCAGTCCGCAAAGCGCCTGCACTTCGGGAAGCGGCTCAGAGCGCCACTGCAGGTTGAAGCCGGCCCGGCGGAGCGGACGGCCCGGATCGATCGTGGACCACGTGAGCGAGACCTCGTCGAACTTGTGGTGGTTGACGTCGACTTGCTCACCAGCGAAATCAAACAGGACTGGGCAGTCGCAGAACCACTCATCGTCGTCGAGGTCCCAAACCATCCAAAACCCCGTCAGCGGGCGCCGTACAAGGCACGTAGGCGACGTCTGTGTTCACGCAGTATTTCGCCACGACCGCTCAACCACTGCGGCCGGTAGCCCCCGATCCCGAAGTCGAACACGTACCCATCGTGTCAGGAACTACAACCGGCTCTGTCGGGGAGCTGGTGATGGTGCCGGGCCCAGGCCGGGCGGTGGGATCTCCCCCCATGCATGGCGAGGGCACCTCCGTCATCCGCCCCGGTGCACTCGTCTACTGATGTGTCGCCTGCTCGCGGAGGGCCTGGATGAACGCCGTGACGTGTGGGCGGTCGCGAGGGCGGTCGAGCGTGACAACGCCGATGTGCCGGGTCGGAGCCGGCGGTTCGACCGGGACGGCGTGCACGCCAGGCACCGTCGGGACGAGCGCGATGGAAGGGACCAGCGAGATCCCCATTCCCGCGGCGACGAGCGAGCGGGCGAAGAAGTAGTCGGTGGTGGTGCTGCGCACGTCCGGTGCGAAGCCTGCGCGCTCGGCGTAACGGCGCAGGTAGGCATCGGTCTTGAGGCATCCGAGCACCCAGGGCTCGGCTGCCAGCTCGGCGATGTCGAGCGACTCGCGGTCGGCGAATCGATGCCCCTCCGGCATCACGACGTGCAAGGGATCTTCCAGGAGTGCGGTCCACTGCAGGCGCGAGCTCGGGCCAGGTCCCACGGGCAGCGGGCCGTCGAAGCGGTAGGCGAGAGCGAGGTCGACGGCGCCTTGGCGGACGAGGGGCAAGGTGTTCTCGGGCTCGCCCTCCCTGACGTGGAGCACGGTGTCGGGATGGGCTGCCATGAACCGGGGGAGCACGCCAGGCAGTAGGTGCCTGCCGCCGCTGGTGAAGGTGGCGACGGTGAGCTGTACGCGGCCCGTGCTGAGCCGCTCGACCTGCTGCTTCGCCTGTTCGAGCTCGGCGGTGACGGACTCGGCGGCCCCGACCATGATCTGGCCGGCCTCGGTGAGGGTGACACCGCGTGTGCTGCGTGCCACGACCTGGGCGCCGAGGCTGCGTTCCAACACCGCTATGTGCTGGGAGACGGCGGAAGGGGTGAGGCGGAGAGCCGTGGCCGCCTGGCTGAAGCTGCCGTGGTCCGCCACCGCCCGCAGGATGCGGAGCCGCTGCACATCGATCAACAGTATTCCTTAAGGCGTTTCCAGTAGGTCACCACTTCTGCTGATGACGATAGGCATCCAGGGTGGGGGCATGCAAAGGATCTGTGTCATCGGCGGAAGCCGGTACTTCGGAAAGCTCCTGGTCGAGCGACTGCAGGCCACCGGTCACCGGGTCACCGTGATCAACCGCGGCTCCACCGGGACGCCCGCCGGTGTCGAGCACCTGGTTGTCGACCGCAACGACGAGGCGTCTCTCATCGCCGCGCTCGGCTCTCGCACCTTCGACGTCGTCGTCGACCAGGTCTGTTACACCCCCGTGCAGGCCGCGATCGCCGCCCGCGTCTTCGCCGGCCGCACCCGGCGCTACGTCATGACCTCCACGATCGAGGTCTACGACCCGGCGACCGCCGCGCTGCCGGCTGTGCCGGCGGGCACCCCGGTGCCGGAGGAGAACGCGGATCCGACCACCTGGCTGGCGGCCATGGACCTGCCCTGGCACGACGAGGCATACCTGGCGGCCCACTACGCCGAGGGCAAGCGCCAGGCCGAGGCCGTCCTCGCCCGCGCCGGCAGCTTCGCGTTCGCGTCCGTGCGCAGCGCGCACGTGCTCGGCGGCGGCGCACGGGAGTTCACCGGCCGGCTCGCGCACTTCGTCGAGCACATCTGCCAGGGCGCAGAGATCACGGTGCACGAGAACGCGCTGCCGACGGTGTTCATCCACCACGAGGAGCTGGCGGACCTGCTGCTGTGGGCGGCCACCGCCACCGACTTCACCGGCCCGGTCAACGCCTGCTCCGACGGCCTGCTCGACGTACGCGACCTTGCCGCGATCGTCGCCGCACAGGCCGGCCGGGAACCCGTCTACCGGGTGGTCGCCGCGGGCGAGACGGCTTCGCCGTTCTCCTACGACCGCCACTACGCCATGAGCAACACCCGCGCGAAGGAACTGGGTTTCGCCTTCTCCCGCGCCATCGACTGGCTGCCCGGCGCGGTCGACGAAACCCTCACCGCATCCGCCACCCCCGCCGCCTCTGCCATCCCGGCCACCCCCGCCACCTAAGGAACACGAACCGCCATGCAGCACCGCACCATTGGGGACACCACCGTCAGCGCCGTCGGCCTGGGGGCCATGCCGCTGTCCATCGAGCACCGCCCGGACGCGCAGCGCGCCATCGCCACCGTCCACGCCGCCCTCGACGCCGGCGTCACACTCATCGACACCGCCGACAGCTACCACTGGCACGCCGACGAGGTGGGCCACAACGAGCGGCTGGTCGCTCGCGCCCTGGCCCGCTACGGCGGCGACACCTCCGGCGTGCTGATCGCCACCAAGGGCGGTCGCGGCCGGCCCGGCGACGGCAGCTGGACGGTCAACGGCGCCCCGGAACACCTCAAGCACGCAGCCGAAGCCTCCGCCGAGCGGCTGGGCGTCGACGCCGTCGGCCTGTACCAGTTGCACAAGCCGGACCCGGCCGTGCCCTGGGCGGAGTCCGTCGGTGCCCTGCGCGAACTCCTCGACGCCGGCACGATCCGCGCCGCCGGCATCTCCAACGTCACCACCGCCCAGATCCGCCAGGCGCACGCGATCCTCGGCGCCGGACTCGTCTCGGTACAGAACCAGTACTCGCCCGCCGTCCGCGACAGCGAACCGCAGCTACGGCTGAGTACCGAACTGGGCCTGGCGTTCCTGCCGTGGAGCCCCCTCGGCGGCATCTCCCGCAGCTCACTCGACGGCCCCTCCGGACCGACCTCCATGGGCACCACGTTCCACCGCGTCGCGGCCGAGTACGGCGTCAGCCCGCAACAGGTCGCCCTGGCCTGGCTGCTCGCCCGCTCCCCAGTCGTGGTCCCGGTACCGGGAGCCAGTCGCCCGGCCTCCATCACGGACTCGGCCCACGCCGCGAAACTCAAGCTGAGCGAGGTGGAGCTGACGCAGCTCGACCATGCGCTGCCGAGCTGAGTCAGACCAGGGCGCCGTTCATGTCCGCAGGTTCCGGCCGGCCGCCAGGTGCCCAGGAACGGCCAGCCCCAGTCCCATGCCCAATCCGCTGGGTGGGGTGCCGTCACGGTCGGCGTTGGTCGTCGACCGTCCAGCCGTTGCCGAGTTCCCGCTGGACGGCCTGAAGGGCGGTGTCTGCCTGTTGGTCGAACAGTCTCGCCTGCTCCTGGGTCCACGGAGACGGGCCCGGTGGGTACTCCCAGTCGATGGAGGACTGGTAGTGCTCGCACAGCCTGGTCAGTTCCGTGCGGCTGGCCTGGCTGATCGGCAGGCGCTCCAGCTCGCAGGGGTAGCCGTACGGGCTGTCCGTGTCGTCGGGCCACAGCGGGGTATCCGTGACGCCGGCTTCGAAGAAGAACCGCAGGTGACGGGGCATAGTGCACCCTCTCACGGCATCCGTTTGGGCACGGCGAGCCCGGACGTCCCTGAGCCTCCATCCCGCTTGGCGAGCCCGGACGCCCCCCGCCCTCCCCGGGAATCCAGGGCACCCGACGCGTCCGACCGCCCAGGTGGCCGACCGTGCCGACCGCGATCCCCGCCGTACCGGGCCGCCTTTGACCTTGCCGCGACGTCAGGGTTTCTACTGAACTCATGCGAATCGGCGAGATCGCCGCCCTCGTCGGGGTCACCCCTCGGGCCGTGCGGCACTACCACCATCTCGGGCTGCTGCCCGAGCCCCCACGGCGGTCCAACAGCTACCGCGAGTACGGCTTCCGGGACGCCGTCCTGCTCGCCCGGATCCGGCGGCTGACCGAGCTGGGACTCGGGCTCGACGAGGTCCGGGACGCCCTCGCGGACGACGAGGGGCGGGAGCTGGTGGAGATCCTGGAGGAGTTGGACGAGGACCTCGGGCGGCAGGAGGTGGCCATCCGGGATCGGCGAGCGCGGCTCGCCACGCTGCTGGCCGAGGCGCGAGCCGGGCGGCTGGCAGCCGACGGGCCGGTGTCGCCGGAACTCACCAGGGTGTTGGCGGACCTCGGCGAACTGCCGGACTCCCCGATGGCCGTGAAGGACCGGGAAGTCCTGGCCCTCATCGACACCGTGATCCCCGAGGCGGAGCGGGCCCGGCTGATGGGGGCGCTGCGCGGAATGGCGGAGGGCGCGGGCGAGGTGTACGGACTCCTGGACGCCCTCGCCGACGCGGAGCCGGACGACCCGCGGGTGACCCGCGCCGCGGCGGCGCTGGCGGCCCTGCTGCCGGACGAGTTGGGGGTGCAGCTACCCGCCGAGGGAGCCGACGGTCTGGCGGACGTCTTCTTCGCGGACCTGGCCCCGGCCCAGTCGGCGGCGGTCCGCCAGGCAGTCCGCCTCGTAGCGGAACGACGGGAGGGAACGCCATGACGGCTCCGTCTCCCCGGACGCCCCGGTCCCGGTCCCGGCTCCGTCCCGCCGCTCCGCCGAGGGGGCGGGTCCTGCGCGGGCTGCGGGCCGTCGCGTACGCCGCGCTGCCCGCCGAGCTCGTACTCGCTTCCCAATCTGGAAGTCAAGCCGCATGAGTGACTGGAGGTATCACTTGGTAACACCGACGGTCACGGATCAGAGCCCAGAAGACGTTGACTCGTCGGCGGGCAAGCGCGAGGACGGCTTGGATGTGGCGCTTCCCCTCAGCGCGTTTGCGGTCGTAAAAGCGGCGCGAGTTCGGGTCGCTGCGGATGCTGATCAGCGCGGAGGTGTAGAAGACCCGCTGGAGGCCGCGGTGGTACTGCTGCGGTCGGTGCAGGTTGCCGTGGGACTTCCCGGAGTCGTGCGGGGCGGGAGCCAGGCCGGCGAAGGCGGCCAGCCGGTCCGGGGTGGCGAAGGATGCCATGTCGCTGCCCACGGCGGCCAGGAATTCTGCGCCCAGCAGGGAGCCAATTCCCGGCATGCTGGTGATCACTTCGGCGAGTTCGTGGCGGCGAAACCGGCCCTCGATGAGCTTGTCGACGTCCGCGATCTTCTCGTTGAGGGCCATCACCTCCTCGACCAGCGCACCCACCAGCGAGGCGATGGCCGCTTCGCCGGGGACGGCGGTGTGCTGCCGCTCGGCGGCTCTGACCGCAGCGGTGGCCAGGGACTCCGCATTGCGAACGTTGCGGACGCTCAGCCACTTGGTGAGACGGGTCAGGCCCACGCGACGGATTGCCAGCGGGGTCTGATAGCCCGTCAGCAGCACCAGCGGCCCCTTGGTGGTCAGATCCAGCGCGCGTTCCAGTGCGGGAAACATGCTGGTCAGCGTGGCACGCAAGCGGTTGATCGACCGGTTACGGTCGCATGCGAGGTCGGTGCGGCGCGCGGTGAACAGCTTCAGCTCCGCGGTGATCTCGTCGCTGGGACGTATGGGCTTCAGGTCACGGCGGACGCGGGCCTGGTCGGCGATGACGAGCGCGTCGCGGGCGTCGGTCTTGCCTTCGCCTCGGTAGCCGTCGGCGGCCCGGTTGACCGCGCGGCCGGGGATGTAGAGCAGTTCCTGATCGTGGTTGACCAGCAGTGCAATCAGCAGTGCGGCACCGCCGTCGGCCATGTCCACCGCCCACGTTGCGTCGTCCGCGAGTCCGAGGACGTCTGCAAGGAGCTGGAGGAGCTCCGGCTCGTCGTTGGCCACCCGGCGCGACAGCAGCTTGGCGCCGTCGGCGTCCAGGACGACGCAATGGTGGTGGGTCTTGCCGCTGTCGATCCCGGCCCATACCCGGCTCATCATGCTCCAGACGGTCGTCGTTGCAGTGCGTACCACAGACGACCTCGCCGGCATTGCCTTACACAGCGACTCGTTCGCACTTCCCAATCAGCGGCCTGGTCGTCGTGGGGTGCCGGGCGGCGAAGCGAGTTCAGCCACGGACGGCAGCCGCCTGATAGCCACACCCAGCACCCCTGGGCGACCCAACCCTACGAATGGCTCGATCAACCCGCCCAACAACGTAAGGCCGCCTGTCTGATCGGCGGGGTGCGGATACCCGGCTCCGTCCTGCTCGGTGCCGAACTGCTCATGCTGGGCCTGCTCGGTGCCGAGGTGTTCGCCTGGCTGCGGCTGCGGCGGCGCGGGCTCTCCCGGCGGGAGACGCTCGCGGAACTCGTGCCCGAGCCCGTGCTGCGTGTCGCCGGGCACGAGCTGCGGCTGATGACGAGCCTGGTCCGGTGGGTCGCCCGCCGCCCGCACGGCATCAACGGGGCCGACGCGGTCTTCCCGCACGCCCAAGACCAGGCCGCCCAGATGTACGGCTTCGCGTTCGTCTGTGTCGTCGAGACCGTCGGCATGTCGTTCCTGCTCGCCAACTGGCCCGTCATCCACGCCGTGGTCCTCGTCCTGGACGTCTACACCGTCCTCTTCGTCCTCGGTCTGCATGCGGCCTCCGCAACCCGTCCGCACGTGCTCGCCGACGGCGTCCTGCGCGTCCGCCAGGCGGCCCACGTCGACGTCCGCGTGCCGCTCGACCGGATCGTCTCCGTCCGGCGCGAAACGCTGTTCACCCACCAGAAGGCGGACGGCGAGCTGAACCTGGACGTCGGCTCGCAGACCTCCGTCACCCTCGAACTGACGGAGCCCGTCGACGCGCCGCGGCTGCTCGGCGCGCCCCGCCCCGTACGGCTGATCAGGCTGCACGCGGACGACCCGAAGGCCCTCCATGACGCCGTCACCCGGGCACGAACCGCACCTTCGCCCCTCCCGGCCCCGCCTGCGTCGGCCTGACGCGGAGCAGTTCCCCGAGCGTCCGGGCCTGGTGGAGGCCACGAGCCTGTCCGTATCTCGCGACCTCGGGTTGGGGTTCGCCTCCCTGGGAGCCTTGCCCTCTTCAGCATCGCCGATACCTGCCGGCGGACGCTGCCCGTGACCCGTGTCTTCGCTGTTCAAGCCTTGATCGCCGACGCGGTGACGTTGTTCTTCCAGGGCCTGCACGCCGACTCCTCGTCTTGGACCGCGAGGAGGCCGGGGTGGTGCCATGGCGAGGTGGTCAGCGTGTGCGCTTGGCGGGTCGGGGCCTTGGGCGGCCGGGCCAGCGGACCCGGCGCAGCGCCTCGGCCTCCTCCGGCGGCAGCAGGCCCGCGCCGATGAGCACGGCCCGGCCTGCCTGTTCCGTACCGATCCGGTCGATCTGGCTGGCGCGCAGGTGGACCAGTTCCAGGATCTGCGGGTTGACGCCGCCCTGGTACATGGCCTTGTAGATGTTCTGGATGCCTTTCATGGTGTCCGGCAGGACCATGGCGGGTTCTTCATCCGGGCAGCGGTCGTCGCGGTGGTGGTCGCGGTGCCAGTCGCGGTGCTGGCTGAGGTGTTGGCTGCGGTGTTCATCTGGTGCTCTCCTCGTGGCGGTGATCGGTTGGTGTCTGTCGCTGGATCGACGGATCCCGACGCGGGGGTGTGACAGCCGAGCGGAGAAAACTTCCTGGCCGACCGGAGCCGGGCGCGAGGCCGGGCGGAGCGGCCGGATTGAGGAGATGTCGACCGACAGTGCCCGACGGAGGCCAACTTCCGTTCGGTGACCGCTACTTCGATGCCCTGCCCCGCCGCCGCCGGCGGCGGCGGGCGGTCGCAGCCCGCAGCAGTGGCTGCGCCGAGCCCGAATACCACGTATGCAGCGTACGGACCAGCAGCCACAGTGCAGCCAGTGCGAACATTCCCGCGCTGATCAGCAGCCAGCGGGCCCAGAAGACCTCGCTCGGCAGTCGGGTCGTCAGTGTGTAGTGCGCCGCCGCGGCACTGCCGGGCCCGAGGGAGATCAGCGGCCACCACACCAGCAGGAGCAGTCCGGAGAGCGCCGCAGGAACGCGTACGTACCCGGTCCACGCCCGGTGCCGCGTGGTACCGGCCGTCACCCGGGCCACCGCCTGGGCGACCACCGTGTACAGCGGCACCAGCACGAGATCGTGCAGCAGCGCCGCCCCCACGAACCACACCACCACCAACGGCCATTGCGCATCGGCCAGCAACCGCACCCCGACATAGCCAGTCAGCGCGAACGAGGCCACCAACAGCAGCAGATGCAGCGGCCCTTCGCCGTACCAACGGCCCGCCCGGCGCGCCCCGCCCGCCACGGCTCGTCGTAGCCGCACCCGCACAGTTCCTTGCCGCCGCACCATCACACCGCTCCGAACGTCATCCGTGCCACCCACTTGGTATTGAGCACCCCGGGCGCCGCCGGCACGATGATCCGCGCCGGAAACCCGTGATCCAGCGACAGATCCGCCCCACCCACCCGCAGTGCCAGCAACGACCGGGGATCGCGCACCTGGTTGTCCCGCAGTGCGGCCCGCCGGAACGCGCCGGACAACTGCAGCGACTCCACCAGCACTCCGGGCGGCGCCTCGTCCAGCCCCACCAGCGCGGCCAGATCCCGCAGCCGTACCCCGCTCCACCGCTGGTCCTCCGTCGACCAGCCCTCCACACAGGCGATCGGCAACGCCACTTCGTACTGCGGCAGCCGCAGCAGCTCGGCCCGGCTCAACCGCACCCGCCGCCCGCCTCCCTCGACCGTCAGCTGCCAGTCTTCGCCGGTGTCCCGGGCCCGCACGCCCGCCCCCGCTGCCGACTTGTTGATCTGGAAGCCGTTCGGGCCGCTGCCCGGATCCGCGCCTCCGTGCGGCGCCAGCAGCGCGGTACGCCGCCACCAGCCCCCGATGCTCTGCCCGGCCGTCGTCAGGAACAGCAGCAGCGAACCGGCACCCACCAGCCCCAGCGCACCGCGCCGCGACACCGTCGGCGGGGCCGGGCGGACCGCCACCAGCCCGGTGTCATCGGCCGCCGCATCCGGATCCGTGCGCTCGCGCAGCGCCCGTACGGTCCGCGGCAGCTTCAGCACCACATGGACCACGAACGCCCCGATGAACACCCACGCCCCGTAGAAGTGCAGCGAATAGAACGACCCGGGAAACACATAGTCCAGCTGGACGTTGAGGAGACCGGTGACGAACTCGAACAGCGCCCCGCCGACCAACAGCAACAGGGAGAGCCGCTCCAGCGCATGCCCGATCGACCGGGCCGGCGGCATCGTGAACAGCTTCGGGATCACCGACCACAGCTTCGCCAGCAGCACAGGCACCAGCACCACGCCGAGAGTGACATGCACACCCTGGGTGAGCCGGTAGAGCCAGTGCGGCCCGGTCGGCCAGGCGAAGAGATAGAAACCCAACAGGCCCTTGTCCGGAGTCTTGTCGTTGACACCGCCGGCCAGATCCGGGTTGTACGCGGCATACGACAGCAGCCCGGTCACGAACAACAGGGTGATCCCGGCCAGCAGGACCACGCCGAGCAGCGCTGTCAGCCGGGGGCCGCGCAGCGGGCTGCGCCAGAACTCCGGCGAGATCGGGGGAGTGAAACGACGGGCAGCACCCATGGGAAACCTCCAGGTGTATCCGTCCGACCATAGGCAGGGCAACGCCCCCCAAGGCCGCCGCGACGTATGACGAAACCCTTACATCCGCCACCAACGGACGGACCGCTGTGGTGCTGCTGGCGCCGTGATGGGACGACGAGGGCCCCTGGAAGGCCAAGTCACGCGTCAGGTTGTGCCATGAGGACCCCGGAGGGTTGTCACGGTGAGCGCCGGGTTGAGGGGTGCGACGAGTTGTTCGGACGCGAGGGCCGTGAGGTGGGGTGGGGGTGGGGCGGTGCCGTCGAGCAAGGCGTCGACGTAGTGCAGTGCTTGAGCGGGGGTCAGCTTCGGCAGCTTCCGTCGCAGGGCGCGTACGGAGGGCAGCCGGCCTTGAGCGGTGGCGATCTCGGTTATCTCGTCGTGCAGATCGTCCACCGCGGTGCGGACGGGCATGCCGCGGATGCGGGTGCGGTAGTCGGCCTCCCACTCTCCGCCGATCTCGGAGACCACTCCGATCCGGTGCAGCCCACCGTCGACACGGTCCACCAGGTAGGGCCCGAGGCCGACGAGCATTGCTCCGAAGTCCCGGGTGCGCACGTACTCCTCGGACTGGACGTAGACCTTCCACACCAGCTCGTGTTCGTCGACCTGCATCACGAGAGTGCGGATCGACTCCACGCCCATGGCCGACCACCGCTGATTCTCGCGGTCCAACTCGTCCTCGACGATCCGTACTGCGGCCTCTTGCTCGATCACATGGGCAGCATCCCCCATGGTTCAGGAGCTGACCAGCGGGTTTCCTGCCTGGGGCAGGGGGCGAAATGTGCGGGGGCAGGCAGCTCGCCTCGCCGACCTGCCTGCCCGGGTGGTCCGGCCAACGTGCCGGAGAGCAGCTGGAGAGGTTCTATGGTGCGGCAGCCCCGGGTGGGTTTCCGCCAGGTCGGAGAAGCCCTGCCTCCTCGTGGGCCAGGAGGGCGGCCTGTACGCGGTTTTCCAGGCCGAGGCGGGTGAGGATGCGGTTGACGCGGCTCTTCACGGTGGCCTGGGACAGGCCGAGGTCCTCGCCGATCTGGAGGTTGGAACGGCCCCGGGCGACCAGGACGAGCACCTCCAGCTCGCGGGCGGTGAGGGTGTCCAGGAGTCGTGCGGCGCCCCCGTGGGGAGGCGGGGCGTCGGGCAGCAGGGCCGCGGGCAGTGCGGTGAAGGTGTTGATCAGGCGGTGCGTGACGCTGGGGGCGAGCATCGCCTCCCCGTCGGCCACCACCCGCAGGGCGTGGGCGAGTTGGTCCGGCGGGCTGTTCTTGAGCAGGAAGCCGCCGGCCCCGGCGCGCAGCGCGGTGTGCACGTAGTCGTCCAGGTCGAAGGTGGTCAGGACCAGGACGCGGGGCGGCGGCCCGGGGTGCGGCCAGTCGGCGTGCAGCCGGCGGGTGGCCTCCACGCCGTTCATGCCGGGCATCCGGACGTCCATCACCACCACGTCCGGGCGCAGCGCGACGGCCAGCGCGACCGCCTCCGCGCCGTCGGCGGCGGCACCGACCACCTCGAAGTCCGGGCGGCGGTCGATGACGGCCCGCAGCGCGTCCCGGACCATCTCCTGGTCGTCGGCGAGGAGCACACGGAGGGTCATGCCGGGGCCTCCAAGAGCAGGGTGGCGGACAACTGCCAGCCGCCGTGCGGGCGCGGCCCGATACGCACCGTGCCGCCGAACGCCGCGACGCGCTCGCGGACGCCGAGCAGTCCCCGACCGGAGCCGGGCGGCGGCCGGTGCCCGTCGGCGGGCGGGCCGTTCTCGACGGCGACGGTCAGCGCCGTCCCGTCCTGGCGCAGCGCGACCCGTACATCCGTGGGGCCGGCGTGCTTGAGGACGTTGGTGAGCGCCTCCTGGACGATGCGGTAGGCCGAGATCTGGAGCGCGGGCGGCAGCTCGCCGAGGGCCTCGTCCAGCGTCGCGGTCACCGGGCAGCCGGCCGCCTCGGCCGCGGCGAAGAGCCGGTCGAGGTGGCGGAGGGACGGTTCCGGGGCCGGGCCGGCGTCCCCGTCCCGCTCCTCGACAGCAGTCAGCAGGCCGAGGATTCGGCGCATCTCGACGAGCGCGGTGTCGGCGGTGGCCGCGATGCGTGCCACGCCCCGCCGGCCGTCCGCCGGATCGTCCTGGACCACCTCCTCGGTGGCGCGCGCCTGGAGGGCGATGGCGCTCACGTGGTGGGCGACCACGTCGTGGAGGTCGCGGGCGATCCGGGCCCGTTCGGCGACGACCGCCTGGCGGGCGTTGATCTCCCGCTCGGCGCGCAGTCGTTCGTTGGCCTCGCGCAGCCGGGCATTGACGTCCTGCAACTGGCCGTTGGTCGCGCCGAGCCGCAGATTGAGGTCGCCCAACCGGTCCGCCTGGCGCACGATCCGCCGCCGCCCGTACCCCACGAGCCAGGCGGCACCGTAGAGGACGACGAAGGTGGTGGCGGTGATCGGCTCCAGCGAACCGGGCTGCGGCGGCCCGGTCCGTCCGGTGAGCAGGTCCGTCGTCACCGCCGTGAGCAGGGACAGCACCACCCAGGGCAGACCGGCCTGCACCGGCGTGTAGCGGGCCACCGCGTACACCCCGAAGACCAGCAGGAACGGGCCCGGGATCTTGCCCGGCACCGGATCGGCCACCTCGAAGGCGACGAACGCGGCGGTCATGGCGCACAGCACGGCGCGCGGCCAGCGGCGGCGCCACAGCAACGGAACCGTCTGGAGCCCCCACAGCGCCACCCCGGCCGGCCCCGGCGTCGGCTGCCGCGCCAGCAGGGTCAACATGTCGAACGCGGTGAGCCCGCCGCCGAGCGCGAGATCGGTGAGCCGGGGACGCCGGTCGGCGAGCCGGCGCCAGGCGCCGCGCGGGGCGGCAGTGGGATGCGTGTCCATAGCTGCCCGCAAGGCTAGCCACCCGCATCGGCCGAGGTCATCGTGCCGTAGGAGGGAACGGGAGCACGGCCGACGCAACCAGGGTTGCGCGGGCCCGCGACGGATCGGCACCCAGGACGACGCCCCGGCCACCTCCCCCTTCGTAGCGTCGAAACCCGACCGGAAAGCGCCACCGCGCCACCTCGAAGGGACCGACGAACCACGTGAACACGACGAGCACCGCCGGGCGGACGCCCCGCCCCGGCCCCCGTACACCGGCGGCCCGCGCCCGCTGGGCCTGGCTGGTGCTGGGCACCGCGGCACACCTCCTCGCCGTCGGCGGCCGCTGGGACATCGCCGCCGCGGCCTGGGTCTTCCCCGTCCTGCTGCTGCGCTTCGCCCGCACCGGCCGCGCCTGGTCCGGCGTCCTGTGGCTGTGGGCGGCCAACACCGCGGCGGCGGTCTTCTGGCTCGCCGAGTCGGCGCTGTTCAGCCCCGCCACGTTGGGGGGAGCGGTCGCGCTCGCCGCGTTGCTGACCCTGCCGTTCCTCCTCGACCGGCTGCTCGTGGGCCGGTTGCGGCCGTGGGCGGCGCTGCTGGTGTTCCCCGCCGCGGTGGCCGGCGCCGAGTTCCTGATCACCCTGCTCTCGCCGTTCGGCACCGCCTACGGCTCGCTGGCGGTCACCCAGTACGGTGTGCTGCCGCTCCTCCAGCTGGTCTCGGTCACGGGCTCCTACGGCATCGGCTTCCTGATCGCCTGGTCCGCCGCGGTCGCCAACCTCGCCTGGGAGAGGGCTTCCTGGCGCGCCGCGCGCCGCGCCGTTTCCACCTGCGCCGCGGTGTTGCTGGCCGTCGTCCTCGCCGGCGGTGCCCGGCTCGCCTTCCTCCCGGCGGACGGGCCGACGGTGCGGATCGCCGGGGTCACCGCCGACAGCGCCGTACTCCGGGCCCAGAAGGCGGCGTACGCCCAGGCCACCGGCGGGCCCGCGGAACTCGTCAACCACCCGCCGGCGAGCCTCGGGCCGGCCATGCGGGCGGTGCTCGACAACCTGCTGGCCGCCACCCGACGCGAGGCCGCGGCCGGCGCGAAGATCGTGGTCTGGCCCGAGCGGGGGGTGCGGACGCTGGCCGCCGACGAGCCCGCGGCCATCGCGGCGGCCCGGGAGGAGGCCCGCCGCTCCCGGATCTACCTGGAGATCGGCATCGGCGTCCACACCGCCCAGGCACCGGCCTACGGCCGCAACGAAACGCTGCTGATCGACCCCCGCGGCACCGTGCGCCGGACCTACCAGAAGGCCCACCCCATCCCCGGCTCGGAGACCTACGTCCCCGGCGACGGCCGGGTCCCCGTAGCCGCCACCCCGTACGGCCGGCTGGCCAACGTCATCTGCTACGACGCGGACTTCCCCGGCATGATGCGGGTGCCCGCCGACATCATGCTCGTCCCGTCCCACGACTGGCGGGAGTACGGCCGCGCGCACACCCGCAAGGCCGCCCTCCGGGCCGTCGAGGCCGGCTACGCGCTGTTCCGCCAGGACGCGGAGGGCGACACGGCCGCCTTCGACAACCAAGGCCACGTCCTGGCCGACACGGACTACTTCACCACCGACCGGCAGGCCACCGTGGCGTACGTCCCGACCCACGGCACCACCACGGTCTACGACCGGATCGGCGACACCTTCGCCTGGCTGTGCCTGGCGGCCGTCGCGGCACTGCTGGTGGCCGGCGTGGCGGCCGGCCGACGGCCGTCGGACCGCTGCCCCCGAGCCGACGAACCTGCCCAACCGGCCGCGGAACTACGGTAGTCGGGCCCCGTGCGCGTCCGGCTGCTCACCGGCCACGGCCACCTGGGCGGGGCGCAGCAGCCGGTCGCCCACCCGGAAACCCGGGCGGAGGACGTCGGCGCAGACCGCCCGCTCGGCCGCCGCGGCCCGGGCGGCCGACCCGGCCGTCGCCCCGGCCTGCCCGGGCGGGGTGTAGACGAGTGCCTCGTGGACGTTCGGGTCGAACGGCTCGCCGGCGGTCCCGAAGGACGTCAGGCCCAGGGACGCCAGCTCCGCTTCCAGGAGGTCGGCGACGCGCCGGAAGCCGTCGGTCAGCTGGCCCTGGCCGGCGGCCTCGGCGATCGCGTCGAGCACCGGCAGCAGCCGGGCCAGCACATTGCCCACGGCGATCTGGCCGACCGCCAGCCGGTCGCGGTGCACCCGGCGCCGGTAGTTGTCGAACTCGGCCTTGAGCCGCTGCAGATCGGCCGTGCGCTCCCGCAGTTCGCCCGCCAGCCGTTCGAGGTCGGACCCGCCGGCCTCCGGTCGGGCGGCGCCGGGCGGTGCGGTGCCGCGCCGGGTCGGGGGCGCCACCGCACCGGCGGTGCCCCGGTCCGGCCGCACCGGTTCCGACTCCGGCCGGGACGGCGGGGCCGAGCCGCGCTCCGGCCCGGTGCGCCCGACCAGCGCGAGCGGCGGCCGGGGGAGGCGACCGACATCGGTCGGACGGTTCATCGTCCGCCTCCTTCCCGCTTGTCGTCGTCCACGATCTCCGCGTCGACGACCTCGTCCTCGGCCTTGGCCTGCCCACCGCCGTGCGTCCCGGTGCCGTCCGCGGTCGCGCTCTGGGCGGCCTGGGCGTCGGCGTACATGGCCTGGCCGAGCTTCTGGGAGACGGTCGCGACCTTCTCCGACGCGGTGCGGATCTCGGCGGTGTTGTCGCCCTCGGCGGACTCGCCCTTGAGCTTCTCCTTCAGCTCACCGACGGCGGTCTCGACCTCCGTCCTGACGTCGCCGGGCACCTTGTCCTCGTTGTCCTTGAGGAACTTCTCGGTCTGGTAGACCAGCTGCTCGCCCTGGTTGCGGGTCTCGGCGGCCTCCCGCTTGCGGCGGTCCTCCTCGGCGTACTGCTCGGCGTCGCGGACCATCCGGTCGATGTCGTCCTTCGGCAGCGAGGAGCCGCCGGTGACGGTCATCTTCTGCTCCTTGCCCGTGCCCAGGTCCTTGGCGGTCACGTGCATGATGCCGTTGGCGTCGATGTCGAAGGCGACCTCGATCTGCGGGACGCCGCGCGGGGCCGGCGGCAGACCGGTCAGCTGGAACATCCCGAGCTTCTTGTTGTACGCCGCGATCTCCCGTTCGCCCTGGAAGACCTGGATCTGCACGGACGGCTGGTTGTCCTCGGCCGTGGTGAAGGTCTCCGAGCGCTTGGTCGGGATCGTGGTGTTGCGCTCGATCAGCTTGGTCATGATGCCGCCCTTGGTCTCGATACCGAGGGACAGCGGGGTGACGTCGAGCAGCAGGATGTCCTTGACCTCGCCCTTGAGGACACCGGCCTGGAGGGCGGCCCCGATGGCGACCACCTCGTCCGGGTTGACGCCCTTGTGCGGGTCCTTGCCGGTCAGCTGCTTGACCAGTTCCGTCACCGCGGGCATCCGGGTCGAACCGCCCACCAGGATCACGTGGTTGATGTCGGCGACCTTGATCCCCGCGTCGTCGACCGCGTTGTGGAACGGTGCCTTGCAGCGCTCCAGCAGGTCCGCGGTCAACTGCTCGAACTGGGCGCGGGTGAGCTTCTCGTCCAGGTGCAGCGGCCCCTCGGGCGAGGCGCTCAGATAGGGCAGGTTGACCGTGGTCTCGGTGGCCGCCGACAGCTCGATCTTCGCCTTCTCCGCGGCCTCGCGCAGCCGCTGGGTGGCCATCTTGTCCTGGGACAGGTCGATGCCGTACGCGTTCTTGAACTGCTTGGTCAGGTGATCGACGATCCGCTGGTCCCAGTCGTCGCCGCCCAGGTGGGTGTCGCCGTTGGTGGCCTTCACCTCGACCACGCCGTCGCCGATCTCCAACAGCGACACGTCGAACGTGCCGCCACCGAGGTCGAAGACCAGGATGGTCTGGTCGTTCTCCTTGTCCAGGCCGTAGGCCAGGGCGGCGGCGGTGGGCTCGTTGACGATCCGCAGGACCTTCAGCCCGGCGATCTCCCCGGCCTCCTTGGTCGCGGTGCGCTGCGCGTCGTTGAAGTACGCGGGGACGGTGACCACCGCGTCGGCGACGTCCTCGCCCAGGTAGTTCTCGGCGTCCCGCTTCAGTTTCTGCAGCACCCGCGCGGAGATCTCCTGGGCGGTGTAGTGCTTGCCGTCGATGTCGCCGCTCTCGGGGAAGCGCCATTGGGCGTCTCCCATGTGGCGCTTGACCGAGCGACATGTGCGGTCCACGTTGGTCACGGCCTGGCGCTTGGCGATCTCGCCGACCAGGACGTCGCCGCCCTTGGCGAAGGCGACCACCGAGGGGGTGGTCCGGGCCCCTTCGGCATTGGCGATGACCGTGGGCTCGCCGCCCTCCAGCACGCTGACCACCGAATTCGTCGTCCCGAGGTCGATACCGACTGCTCGTGCCATGGTCTTCTCCTCGTCTCGCGGCCCGATCCGGGGCGACGACGCGGTGGTGGGCCCGCCCCCGGCCGGGACGGCCCAGGCCGCATCCCTCGCAACGCCTCTCACCTGCTGATATGGCGACCAAGCCGGCTACATCATCTGCATAGAACGTGCCCCGACGACTGTCAAGATGCACCTTTTGTGGTCAATGTTCCCCATGGTGGGTGGGTAGGTTCCCCGTCGCGCGCAGCATCCGCGGCCTCACCGGCAGAAAGTGCATACGGTCTCTCCGCCTGACGACGTCCCCGGCAGCGGGCGCGACAGGCGCGGCGGGCGCGACGGCCGGTACGTGTCGCGGCGGACCGGGGATGCCTCCCCGCATGACCATCCACCTCGGAACCTCCGGCTGGCAGTACCGCGACTGGCGCGGCACTCTCTACCCGCCCGACCTGCCGCAGCGCCGGTGGCTGGAGGAGTACGCCCGGCACTTCGCCACCGTCGAGAGCAACGCCGCCTTCTACCGGCTGCCCGAGGCCGGGACCTTCGCCGACTGGCGGGACCGCACGCCGGACGACTTCGTCATGGCCGTCAAGGCCAGCCGCTACCTCACCCACATCAAGCGGCTCCGCGACCCCCAGGAGCCGGTCCGCCGGCTGATGGCGCGCGCCGCCCACCTCCGCCCCCGGCTCGGCCCCGTCCTGCTGCAACTGCCGCCCACCCTGCCCGCGGACGCCGGACTGCTGGCCGACTGCCTGGACTGCTTCCCCACCGGTACCCGGGTGGCCGTCGAACCCCGCCACGACTCGTGGTGGACCGACGCGATCCGCACCGTGCTGGAACGCCGTGGCGCCGCCCTGTGCTGGGCGGACCGGGGCTCCCGGCCCGTGACACCCCTGTGGCGCACCGCGGACTGGGGGTACCTGCGCTTCCACGAAGGCCGCGCCGCCCCCTGGCCGCGCTACGGGCGGCAGGCGCTGGACACCTGGGTCCGGCGGATCGCCGACGCCTGGCCCGACCGGGCCGACGTCTACGCGTACTTCAACAACGACCCAGGCGGGGCCGCCGTCCTCGACGCCACCCGCTTCGCCCGTGCGGCCACTGCCGCCGGCCGCACGGTGACCCGCACGCCTCCTGGACCACGGCCCGCCGCCGGACGGGAGTGAGCCCCGGCCGCGCGTGGCGACGACCGTGCGCGCGGCCGTTCATGACGAAGCGGCGTGCCGCCCGGGGCGACCCGCCGCTGTGCCGTGTGGCGGCGCGGGTGTCAGTCGATGGCGAGCTCGCCCATCGCGCTCCAGCCGTCCGCGCCCGGGATCACGTGGCTCACGATGTCGGGCGTGCGGCGCAGCAGCGGGCGCATCGCCTCCAGGCCGGCCCGGAAGTGGTCGGAGTTCACATGGGCCTCGCCCGCGTCGTCCTGGAACGCCTCGACCAGGACGTAGGTGTTCGGGTCCTCGAGGCTGCGGGACCACTCGAACCAGAGGTTGCCCGGCTCCTCGCGGGTGGCGCGGGTGAACGCGTCGACCTTCTCGGGCCACTCCTCGACGTGTTCGGGTTTCACGGGAAACTTCACAACGATAAAGATCATCCGAGTACCCTAAACCATTTGTCTCATCTCTCGTATTTCGCCCTTCGAGTGCCGCCAAGTGCCCTTCTCGCAGGGCGGGTTACCAGCCGGTAATTTGGCTGATCATGATCTCGTCCGGGGTGGCCGCGCCGCCCTACGCTCCCGATCACCGCACCGGACGGGCGCCACCGTGGCGCCGCGGTCTGAAACCTGGAGAAGTGATGGCGCGACCCTGCCGTACCGCAGGCAACCCCCTCGGCCGACGACGCAGGACGGCAACGTCCCTCTGCGCCACGGTAGTTGCCGCAACCCTGGCCGTGGCCGTGCCCGGCGGCCCCGCGGTGGCCGCCGCGCCGGGCCGGCCCGCGGCCCCCGCCTCCGTGGCGTCGGCCGCCCCGGCCTTCCGCCTGGCCGACATCACCATGAAGGACGGCACCGTCCTCAAGGCCGATGTGTTCACGCCCGCGCCCGGCACTCCCGGTGCCGACCGCAACGGCCACTACCCCCTGGTCGTCCAGCCGGCCAGCTGGGGGCAGAACGACCTGGAATACGTGGCCCAGGGACGACAACTGGCCGCCGACGGCTACATCGCGGTGACGTACACGGTGCGCGGCTTCTGGGCATCCGGCGGGAAGATCGACGTCGCCGGTCCCAAGGACGTGGCCGACATCTCCAGCGTCATCGACTGGGCCCTGGCCCACACCCCGGCCGACCGGAGCCGGATCGGCATGGTGGGGCTCTCCCTGGGCGGCGGCCTGACGCTGATGGGCGCCGCCTTCGACCCGCGGGTCAAGGCGGTCGCCTCGCTCAGCGGCTGGGCCGACCTGACCGACGCGCTCTACAGCGGGCAGACCCGGCACCTCCAGGCCGCCGGACTGCTGGCCGCCATCCAGACGCCGACCGGCCGCCGCAGCCCCGAGTTCGCGCGGACCCTGGCGGACCTCTTCGCCAACCACGATCTGCCCCGCGTTGTCCAGTGGGCCGACACCCGGTCCCCGGCCACTTACGTGGACCGCATCAACGCCCACGGCACCGCCGTCTTCCTCGCCAACGCCTGGGGCGACAGCATCTTCAACCCGGGCCAGATGACCTCCTTCTACCAGCGGCTGACCGTGCCCAAGCGGCTCGAACTGCGGCCCGGGGACCACGCCACCCAGGAGCTGACCAGCCTGCTCGGCCTGCCCAACGCCACCTGGTCGAGCGCGCGGCAGTGGCTCGACCGCCACCTCAAGGGCTCGGGCGGCGCCGAGAAGGCGCGCCAGGGGGTGGAGCTGGAGGTCCGGCCCGGCGGCGGGCACGAGAGCTACCGGGACTGGCAGGCCGTCAGTTCCCGGACCGAACGGCTGCGACTGGGCCGCCCCGATTCCCACGGCACCGGGACCCTCGGCGGCCCGGCCGGTGACGGCTGGTGGCGGGAGGTGGCCGGCGGCAAGGACTCGGGTGCCGACGGCGGCGTCGCCGAGCTGTCCGGCGCCCTCGACCAGATCGTCGGCCTGCCGCCCACCGTCGTCGTCCCGCTGCTGCCGCGCAGCGCCGCCGCGGTGTGGCAGAGCGCGCCGTACGCGACGGACCAGCACCTCCGCGGCGCCGCGCGGCTGCACACGGCCGTCACCGCGTCCGCACCGCAGGGCACCGCCTTCGCCTACCTCTACGACGTGAACGCCCTGGGCGTGGGCAAGTTGATCTCGCACGCCCCGCAGAGCTGGTCCGGTCAGAAGCCGGGGCGCGCCTTCCCGCTCGACGTCGCGCTCTTCCCGACCGCGTACGACCTGCCGGCCGGGCACCGGCTCGCCCTGGTCCTGGACACCGCCGACCCGCTGTACGGCGGGAGTACCCCGCACGGCAGCAGCGTGTCGTTCGGCTCGCCGGCGGGCGGCCCCGCCGAGCTGGCGGTGCCGCTGAGGTGAGGGGCCGGCGGCGCGGTCAGGCGCCGGCGACGAGCGGTGTGCCGCAGTCGGGGAAGCCCGTGGTGTGCCAGCACCCGCCGTCCGCGGTGACCGCCAACGCCTCGTGACCGGGCAGGGATTCCAGCCAGTCGGCGGCCTTCGCACCCATCGCGAAGGCCGCCGTGGCGTAGGCGTCGGTCATGGTCAGCGAGCGGCCGACGACGGTCACGGCGGCCGGGCCGTGGGCCGTGGCGCGGGTGTGCGGGTCGAGGATGTGCGCGCCGCGTTCGGCGGTGCCGGAGGTGGCGACGGCCAGGTCGTGGCCGGTGACGACGGCGCAGAGGGCGTCCGGGCGCAGCGGATGGGCGATGCCGATGCGCCAGGGGACGCCGGGGGCCGTCCCGCCGCTGAACCGCAGGTCACCGCCTCCGTTGACGCAGACGTGGCGGGCGCCCGCGGCCCGCAGGCGCTGCGCGGCCCGCTCCACCGCCCATCCCTTGACCAGGCCCGACGGGTCGAGGACGCCGCCGGCGACCGGGCTGAACCAGCCGTCGGTGGCGTGCCGGGCGGCTTCGCACAGGTCGAGGACCTCGCGCACCTCCGCGGAGCAGTCGTCGGGGCGCACGGTGCCGCGGGCGAGGCGGCTGACGGCGCTGTCGGGGCGGTAGGGGGAGAAGACCCGGTCGACGTGGTGCAGCCAGGCGACGGCGTCGCCGAGGGCGGTCTGCAGGGCGGGGGTGGCGGGGTCGCGGACGTCGAAGGAGAACACCGTGCCCATGACGTGTTCGACGTGCCGCAGGCCGGCGCCCCGTCGTTCAGGCACCGGCCCGGTCCAGGGCGCTCTGGAGCGACTGGATGTAGCCCGCGCTCGTGTAGCTGGCACCGGACACCGCGTCGATCGCGGCGCCGTGCACGCTCAGCGCCTCCTGCGTCAGGCGGGGCACGGCATAGCCGGCGATCTCCTGGTCGCGCCCGTTGTCGGACGGTACCTGGAGCACCTTGACGGCGGTCAGCTGTCCGCCCTTGAGGGTGGCGGCGACCTGCACGGTCCCGTATCGGGTGGGTATCGGCGAGCCGGTGTACGTGCCGTCGGCGGGCCGGGTGCCGGGATGCCGGGTGCCGGTCGGCGACGGCTCCGGGGCGGCCGCGGGCAGGGCGGCCGGATGGTGCGGTTTGAGCGACAGCAGCAGGACGACCAGTGCGCTGGTCGATGCGGTGGTGAGGACGGCTCGGCGCACGCGGCGGCTCCTTGGAGTTGCGGATCGGAACGGGACGCGGGGCGGCGTCAGAAGTCGAAGGACTCGTGGTGGATGCGGTGCCGCGGTACGCCGGCGGCGCGCAGGGCGCGGCGCGCGGCTTCGGTCATGCCGGGCGGTCCGCAGACGTAGACGTCGTGCGCGGCCAGGTCGGGGACCAGCCGGCCGAGGGCGCGGGCGGTCAGCGGGCAGGGGGTTCCGGCCGGCTCGCTGACGGCGTAGTGCACCACCGCGCGGCGGGCGGTGGCGATCGCGTCGAGTTCGCCGCGCAGCGCGAGGTCCTCGGGGCGACGGGCCCGGTAGAGCAGGGTGACCTCGCCGGGGAGGGTTTCGAAGAGCGCGCGCAGCGGGGTGATGCCGACGCCGCCCGCCAGCAGCAGCACCTTCGGGGCACTGCGCCGTGCCGCGGTGAACGCCCCGTAGGGGCCCTCGGCCCAGACCCGGGTACCGGGCCGGAGCCGGGCCAGCGCCGCACTGTGGCCGCCGGCCGCCTTCACCGTGATGCGCAGTCGGTGGGGGAGTGGGGGCGCGGACAGCGAGTAGGGGGTGGCGGTCCACCACAGCCCGGGTGCCAGGAAGCGCCAACGGAAGAACTGCCCCGACTCTGCGCGCAGTTCGGTCAGCTGTCGGCCGGTGAGGTGGACGGAGAGCACGCCCGGCGCCTCCGGGTGGACCTCGACGACCCGGAGGCGGTGGCGCAGCGCCCGGCGGAGGGGGAGCAGGAAGCGGTACCAGGCGACCAGTGCCCCGACGCCGACGTACAGGGCGTACCACGCCAGCTGGACGGTGCGGTTGCCCACGAAGTCCGCGCCGTTGGAGAGCTGGTGGCCGAAGGCGAGGAACAGCGCCACGTAGGTCAGGAAGTGGAGGTAGTGCCAGGTCTCGTAGCTCAGCCGGCGGCGGGCGGCCCGTGCGGAGACGACGCCGGTGCCGACCAGCAGCAGGAAGCCGGCGGTGGCCATCAGCATGTCCGGGTAGTGGAGGACGAGGGTGGTGGTCTCCTGGACCACACCGCTGTGCACGGTGAGCGAGGCCCCCCAGACGATCAGCAGGGCGTGGGCGAGGGCCAGGCCGACGGTGTACCGCCCGCCCATCGCGTGCCAGCGGGCCAGCCGGTCGGTGCCGACGGTGTGGTCCAGCAGCGGCACCCGGGCCATCAGCGCGACGAGCACCGCGCAGGCGTACCCGGCCAGCAGCCCGGTGATCCGGCCCGCTCCGGTCAGCCACCCCGCCACACCGGTCACCGACGCGGTGTCGGCCCACCACAGGCCCAGGACACCGGCCGCGCCCGCCCAGACGAGGAGCTGGGCCAGCGCGGGGACCAAGGCGGCCGGTCGGCGCGCGAACCTGCTGGTCGGGGCGGTGTCGCGGGGTGGGGTGAGGACGCTCATGGGGCTCCGTTCCGGTGGGGGCGCCAGCGTCGCAGCGGAACTTCTGAAGAAGCTCTGAGCAGCGGCCCGGCCACCGGATTCACAGGAAACTCAGAGCCGGCCGCGGACCGGGAGCGCGGCGGGGCGAGGGATGCTGGAACCACCATGACGAACCACCGCACCACCCCTGCCCGCCTGACCAGCGACGACGGCTCACCGGTCCGGGTCCTGGTGATCGACGACGAGCCGGACCTCACCGAGGTGCTGTGCGGCGCGCTGGCGGGCGAGGGCTGGCAGGTCCGTGCCGCGCCCGACGGCGCCACCGCGCTCGCCGTGGCCCGCTCATTCCGCCCACACGCCGTCGTCCTCGACTGGATGCTGCCCGACACCGACGGCATCGAGGTGCTGCGGCTGCTGCGCCGGGAGCTGGAGACGGTCTGTGTGCTCTTTCTCACCGCCCGGGACTCCGTAGAGGACCGGATCGCCGGGATCACCGCGGGCGGGGACGACTACGTCACCAAACCCTTCAGCCTGGAAGAGGTCCTCGCGCGGGTGCGCGGGCTGCTGCGCCGGGCCGGCATGGCCAGGGAGCCGGTCGGCGACCGCCTGGTCGTCGGGGACCTCGTCATGGACGAGGAGGCCCGGGAGGTGTTCCGCGGCGGCGATCTCGTCGAGCTGTCCCGCACCGAGTTCGAGCTGCTCCGGTTCCTGATGCGCAATCCGCGGCGGGTGCTGTCCAAGGCGCAGATCCTCGACCGGGTCTGGTCCTACGACTTCGGCGGTCGGGCGCACGTCGTCGAGCTCTACATCAGCTACCTGCGCAAGAAGGTCGACGCCGGCCGGACGCCCATGATCCACACGGTGCGCGGGGTCGGCTATGTGCTCAAGCCGGACGCCGCATGAGGCCGCCGCTCCCGCGCAGCCTGCGGGGCCAGCTCACCGCCGGGCTGGTCGCGCTCCTCGCGCTGGCCTGTCTGGCGGTCGGCGTCACCACCGTCTTCGCCCTCGAAGGGTTCCTGGTGGGGCGGCTGGACCAGCAGCTGTCCGCCTCGGCCGGTCGGTTCGCCGCCAGTCTGGAGCACGAGGCGCGGCCCGACGCCGACAACCGGCCCGACACCCGCGGGCAGGCCGACGGCACCTTCGGCGCGCGGCTGCTGCACGGCACGCCGACGCAGGCCGCCGTCGTGCGGCAGGCCACCGACGCCGCCGTCCCGCTCGACGCCCGTGACCTCCGGTCGCTGGCCGGACTGCCGACCGACGGCACCGGCCACGGCGTCCGGCTGTCCGCGCTGGGCGCGTACCGGGTCAACGCGGTGCGCGGGGACGACGGCGACGTGCTGGTGACCGGGCTGCCGCTGCATCCGGTCGAGGAGACCGTGCACCGGCTGGAAGCGGTGGAAGCGGGCGTCTTCGGCGCGGCGTTGCTGGTCACGGGCGTCGTCGGGGCGCTGTGGGTGCGACTGTCCCTGCGACCGCTGCGGCGGGTGACCGCCACCGCCGCCGGAGTGGCCGAACTCCCGCTGGCCAGCGGTGAGGTGGCCATGCCGGCGCCGGTGCCGGTGGCCGACCCGCGGACCGAGGTCGGCCAGGTGGGCACCGCCTTGAACCGGATGCTCGGTCACGTCGGCAACGCCCTGGAGCGCCGCCAGGCCGGCGAGGAGCGGCTGCGCCAGTTCGCCGCCGACGCCAGTCACGAGCTGCGCACCCCGGTGGCCAACGTCCGCGGGCATGCGGAGCTCGCCCTCCGCCACCGGGGGCCGGTGCCGGGCGAGGTCCGGCACTCCCTGGAGCGCATCAACGCCGAATCGGAACGCCTGAGCCGCCTGGTCGACGACCTGCTGCTGCTCGCCCGGATCGACGCGGGCCGGGCGCTGGAGCGGACGCCGGTCGACCTGACCCGCCTGGTCCTGGACGCGACGGACGACGCACGGGCCGCGGGCCCGGATCATCGCTGGCTGCTGGACCTGCCCGAGACGGCGGTCACGGTGACCGGCGACGAGCACCGGCTGCACCAGGTCATCGGGAACCTCCTGGCCAATGCCCGGACCCACACCCCCGCCGGGACCGCCGTCACGGTGCGGCTGCGGACGACCGCCCGGACCGTGCGGCTGACGGTCGCCGACGACGGCCCGGGGATCCCGGAGGAGCTGCGGCCGGAGATCTTCGGTCGGTTCGTCCGTGCCGACCACGGCCGTTCCCGCGCCGCCGGCGGTACCGGTCTGGGCCTGGCGATCGTGCACGCCGTGGTCACCGCGCACGGGGGCACGGCCGGCCTGACCAGCCGCCCGGGGCACACGGCGTTCACGGTCAGTCTGCCGACGCGCCGTCCCGCCGGCGGGACGCAGGAGGCGCCGACCGACGGCTGGACGAGTCGTTCCGATCCGTGACCGGGCGCGCGGGTCGGCCACTTCGGCGCTCAGTGACCAGGAGCACCTGGTCAGTCGAGGATCGCGGTGGCTGCACCTCGGCCACATCGAGGACGCCCGCCGCCGCTTCGACGCCTGACGGCCGGAGCACACGCACCCGAGCCATGGGCCGGACCTCGTCCGGGCGGTTCGTCGGGTCATGGCCGGGTCCGCGGTGGCTCGGGCCGTTCGGCCCCGGCGCGGTGCCCATCGGTCCACTGGCCGTGCGCGGCCGGGACGCGCAGGCTCGATAGCGCGGGGCGAGCGCTCCGCCCACCGCACCCGTGTGAGGAACAGCCATGGAGCCGGAGATCATCACCGTCGGGCTCGACGGCTCGGCGGAGGCGCTGGCGGCGGCTCGCTGGGCCGCCGACGAGGCGCACCGGCGCGGCGCCGTGCTGCGGCTGCTGCACGCCTGGATCCTGCTGGCGGCCCAGGCCCCGGACACCGCCCCCGAGCGGGACCAGAACGTCTACGCCCGCCAGGTCGTCCGCGACGCCACGGCCGCGGTGCGGGCCCGCTATCCGGATCTGCGGATCATCGAGGACCTGGTGGGCGACGAGCCGGAGCCGGTGCTGCTGCGGGCCGCTGCCGAGTCCCGGCTGCTGGTCCTGGGGTCGCGGGCGCTCTCGACGTGGCGGAGCTTCGTCCTCGGCGACGTCAGTCTGAGCGTGGTGGCCCGGGCCGAGGGCCCGGTCGTCCTGGTGCGGGCCGACGACGGGGAGCCGCAGGAGCGTGCCCGGCCGCCGGCGGCCACCGGGCCGCGGGTCGTGGCCGGGCTCGGCCTCGGTGGGCCCGCCGAGCGGCTGCTGGCCTTCGCCTTCGACGCGGCGGCCAGCCGCGGGGCGCTGCTCCAGGTGGTGCACGGCCGCCCGTTCCCGGTGACGGTCTACAGCCCGTGGGGCGTGGACCCGGACGCGGCGCACGAGGTGACCGCGGAGGCGGAGCGCGAGCTGGCCGAGGCGCTGGACCCGTGGTGCGCACGGTTCCCCGACGTACCGGTGCAGCGGACCGTGCTGCCCGACAGCCCGGCCCGGGCCCTCGTCGAGACGGCGCCGGGGGCCGGGCTCCTGGTCGTCGGCCGCCGGCACCACCACCGGGTGCCGGCACCCCGCATCGGCCCGGTGGTGCATGCCGCCGTCCACCATGTGACCTGCCCCGTCGCGGTCGTTCCGCAGGACTAGGGCGCTTCTGACGGATCTCCGTGCCGTCGCGTCGCGGTCCGCCGTGGGCCCCGTACGCCGTTCGGGAGCGCGGCGCGGGATCATGAAGGCAGGACTCCGGCCGAAACCGGCCGGAGCCGACAGAACGACGCACATCCGGAGGTAGTGGCCCACCATGAGGCACCGCAGAGTGGCCGACCTGATGACCCCCAACGCCGTCACCGTCCAGCGGGGCACCCTGTTCCGGGAGATCGCGCGGTTGCTCGACGAGTACGACATCACCGCCGTGCCGGTCGTCGACGACGACGGTCGGCCGGTGGGGGTGGTGTCCGAAGCCGATCTGCTGCGCCGGCAGCTCTCCAAGGCCGGGGCGGCCAACGCCGAGGCGATCATGACCAGTCCGGCCGTGGTGGCACGGCCGGAGTGGAGCGTGGTCGAGGCGGCCCGCACGATGGAACAGCGCAAGGTCAAGCGGCTGCCCGTGATCGACGACGGTGGCCGGCTGATCGGGGTGATCAGCCGCAGCGACCTCGTCCAGCTGTTCCTGCGGCGCGACCGGGCGATCCAGGAGGAGATCCTGGAAGAGGTGCTGACCCGCACCCTCGGCGTCGCACCGTCCGCGGTGACCGTCGCCGTCGCCGACGGCACCGTGACGCTCACCGGCACGCTGGACCGCAAGAGCCTGATCCCGATAGCGGTCCGGCTCTGCGAGAGCGTGGACGGGGTGATCGAGGTGATCGACCGGCTCACCTTCGAGCGGGACGACGCGGCCCGGGACGGCAGCGCGCCGGACGGCGCCGCCCACCCCGGCCGGCCCGCGCCCGAACCATGGTGACGGGCGCGCCGGTCCGGTGCCCCGGACGGCCCACCGGACCGGGCGGCCTCCGGATGCCGGAGGTGTACTTGACACACAGCGACTCGTACGGAAAGTGAGGTCGGCCGCCGGTCGCCGCCGGCGGCCGTGAACGAGGGGAGCGGCCCGTGTCGCCATCGGATGCCACTGCCCTTCCGGCCCGGCCCGACCGGATCTTCGACCGCGCCGACGAGTGGACCGACCTCGTGGCGTTCGCCCAGGACCCCCGTCCCGGCCCCACCCTCGCGCTGGTCTCCGGGCAGCGCCGCCAGGGCAAGACGTTCCTCCTGGAAGCGGTGAGCCGGGCCACCGGCGGCTTCTACTTCGACGGGCAGGCGGCGGCCGAGGCGGAGTCCCTGCGGCGCTTCGCCGAACGGCTCGCCGCCCACACCGGCGCGGAGTCGGTGCCGCACTGGCACGGCTGGGACGAGGCCGCACAAGCACTGCTCGTGCTGGGCGACGAGCGACCGGCACCGGTGATCATCGACGACTTCCCCGAGCTCGTCGGGCACAGTCCCGCGCTCCCCTCGGTCCTGCACGCCGCCTTCGCCCGGGTGCACCAGGAGCGCCCGCACAACCGCACCCGGCTGATCCTCAGCGGCGCCAGCCCCGCCGTCATCCACCGGCTCTTCGCCGGCCCGTCGTCGCTGCACGGCCTGGCCTCCCTGGAACTCGCGATGCGGCCGTTCGGCTTCCGCAAGGCCGCCCGCTTCTGGGGCATCCGGGCACCCCGGCTCGCGGTGCAGGTGCACGCCGTCGTCGGCGGCACCCCCGCCTACCGGGGCGACCTGGTCTGCGACGACGCGCCGGCCGGACCGGACGACTTCGACGCCTGGGTGTGCCGGACCGTCCTCAACCCGCGGGTGCCGCTGTTCTGGGAGGCCCGCCACCTGCTGGAGCAGGAGGGCGACTACGCCGACCGCGCCCTGTGCCACTCCGTGCTGGTCGCGATCGCCGGCGGCCGTTCCACCCCCGGTGGGATCGCCGACCGCCTGGGGGCCTCGCTGCACGACGTCTCGCACGTCCTGGCCGTGATGCACAAACACGGGCTGCTGTACGGCGAACCCGACGCGTTCCGACCGAGGCTGACCCGCTACCGCATCGCCGAGCCGCTGCTGGCCTTCGAGCACGCCGTCGCCTGGCCGCACCGGGCCGCACTGGAGCAGGAGGAGGCGCCCGCCGTCTGGCGCCGGATCCGCCCGGTCTTCGACGCCACGGTCGCCGCACCGCACTTCGCCCAGCTGTGCCGGGACTGGGCCACCCAGTACGCCGTCTGGGACACCTTCGGGGGCGAGCCGACCACGGCGGTCCGCGGCACCGTCCCCGACCCGGAGGAGGGCACCCGCCTCGACGCCGAGGTGGTGGTCCGCGGCATGGCCGACGGGCGTCCGGGGGTGCTGCTGTCGGTCGGGCTGGCCCGCTGGAACGAGATCATGGACGCCCCGCACCTGGCCCGGCTGCGCCGGATCCTCGCCCTGCTCACCGCGTCCGGCGAGGACATCGGCCAGGTCGTGCCGGCCTGCTACAGCGGCGTCGGCTTCGGTCCCGAGCTGCGCGCCGCGGAGGCCAAGGGCGAGGTCCTGCTGATCGGCACCGACCGGCTCTACCACGGCGATTGACCACCGTTCCCTGACGCTCCGTCAGCAGGTCGGGGGCCGTCCGACTCGCGCCGCCGTGCCCTGGGTGGCCAGCATGGAGGGAGCAGAACCGTTCTGCTGCCCGTACGGGGAGGTGACCCGCGATGAATCTGCCCATCCGCCACCGGTCCGGCGACCTGCGGGAGCGCGGGCGGGGCTGGCCCCAGCCGATGGCCGAGTTCCAGGAGCTGTTCGACCGGATGAACCACTTCCTGGAGTCCGCCTCGTTCGCCCCGTCCCTGACCGAGCCGACGGCCTTCGCCCCGCCCGCCGACCTGCACGAGACCGACGAGGCGTACCTGGTCGAGTGCGAACTGCCCGGAATCAAACGCGAGGACATCGACGTCGAGGTCGGCGAGCACGAGGTGAGCATCTCCGGGGAGCTCACGGCGTGCGAGCGGGAAGGCGCGGTGCGCCGCCGCGGCCGCCCCACCGGGACGTTCGAGTACCGGGCGCTGCTGCCGGTGGACGTGAAGTCCGACGAGGTGACCGCTTCGCTCTCGGACGGTGTCCTCACGGTGACGATCCCGAAGGCCCAGCCCGCCACGCCGCGCCACATCGAGATCCAGGGCTGAACCGCCGGGGCGCCGCCGGGCCTTGCCACCGCCCCTCGTGCGGTCCCCGGCCGCGTACGCACACTGGAAGCAGGCGCGGCGCGCGCCCCGGCAGGGCGAGCGCGCAGAGTCACGGCAGTGCAGGGAAAGGGTGAGCGGCGATGCAGGCGCACAAGGGAGACGTACTGCGCTTCACCGGGCGCGCGGTGGGCAGCCCGGAGCACCGGGCCACGGTGGTCGAGGTGCTCGGGGCCAACGGCGAACCCCCGTACCGGGTGCGGTACGAGGACGGCCACGAGACCGAGTTCTACCCCGGCCCGGGATGCGTCACCGAGACCCCCGCCGGCGTGGCCCCGGCGCGGACCGACGCGCCCCGGCACACGGTGTAGTCCCCATGGGACGCAAAGCGGCGGCGCGCCGACACCACGCGATGCCCGCCAAGAACGGACAGCCCGACCGCATCGGCAAGCCGGGCCGCGTCGACCAGCCGGGCCGTACCGGGAAACCGAGCGGGCCCGGGAAGCCCGGCCGCACCGGGAGGCCGCAGGGCCCCGCCGTCGATCCCCCGCGGGCCGACGAGACCCCCGGCGGCCGGCTTCCGCCGCGCCAGGAGCCGAAGCAGAAGCGACCGGTCCGGACGATCCGGGTGCCCGGCCTCTTCGGCTGACCCCGCGGCCCGACCGCCGAGGTCGCCGGCCCCGACCGGGACGCGCAGCATGGAACCAGGCACGCATCAGCCGGACACAGGGCGAACACCCGTCGTTTCGCGGAGGTGACCGCGATGAACATGCCCGTGCGACACCGGACCGGCGGCTTTCTGGAGCAGATTCTGCCGCCGTTGAACTGGAGCGAGCCGATCGCCTCGGAATTCGACGACCTCTACGAGCGGATGAGCCGCCTGCTGGAGTCCGCCGGCGGCGTCTCCGCGCTCGCCGGACGGACCCAGTGGGTGCCGTTGGCGGACCTGCACGAGACCGACGACGCCTATGTCGTCGAGGCCGAACTGCCCGGTGTGCAACGCGACGCCATCGACGTCGAGATCGGCAACCGGGAACTGCGCATCACCGGTGAGCACAAGGAGTGCGGCGACGAGGGTGTGCTGCGCCGCACCACCCGCCGCACCGGCCGCTTCGAGTACCGGTCGGCGCTGCCGGTCGACATCAAGTCCGACGAGGTCACCGCGAACCTGACGGACGGGGTGCTGACGGTGACCATCCCCAAGGCGGAGGCCGCGACACCACGGCACATCGCGATCACGGACTGACCCGCACCGGCGCCCGGCCTCTCAACTCGACAACCCCGCCCGGCTGTTGAGGCCGGGCTGCGGGCCCGGCCGACCACTCTCCCCGCACGCGCCACGGAACTGTTCACTCCGCCCCCTCGGCTTCCCTCGGGTGCCCCTGCGTCCCCGCGATTGACATGCAGTCGAACGGTTGCCTATCGTTTTTAGGCAGCCGTTCGGCTGCGTATGAGGGGTGGGACAGGAGAGCGGGCATGGACGAGGTCTTCAAGGCACTGGCCGACGCGGGGCGCCGCCGGCTGCTGGACAGCCTCAACGCCCGCAACGGGCAGACCCTGCGGGAGCTGTGCGCGGAGCTGGACATGACACGACAGTCGGTCAGCAAGCACCTGGCCGTCCTGGAGGCGGCCCACCTGATCACCACGCTCCGCCGGGGGCGGGAGAAGCTGCACTACCTCAACGCCGAGCCGATCAACGCCCTCGCCGACCGCTGGATCAGCCACTACGACCGCGACCGGGCACGCGCCCTCGCCGACCTCAAGCACGCACTGGAGACACCACCCATGGACAGCAACGCGTTCGTCTACACCACCTACATCCGGACCACGCCGGAGCGCCTCTGGCAGGCCCTCACCGACCCGTCGTTCACCAGCCGCTACTGGGGAGTGGAGTTCGCGACGGACTGGCGGAGCGGATCGACCATGGCCTGGACCGAGCGCGGGACCACCACCGCCCACCCCGAGCAGGTCGTCCTGGAGTCCACCCCGCACCGCCGGCTGTCGTACACCTGGCACACCTTCACCCCCGAGTGGGCCGAGAGCGCCGGCATCGCCGACGACGTCGCGGCCGGGCTCGCGGCCGAACCGCGCTCGAAGGTGACGTTCGAGATCGAGCCGCTCGGCGAGATGGTCAAGCTCACCGTCGTGCACGACGGCTTCGCGCCCGACTCCACCGCCCGCGGCATGGTCCAGCACGGCTGGCCCGCCCTGCTGTCCAACCTCAAGACCCTGCTGGAGACGGGCGAACTGCTCCCCGAGCCCGAGCCCGAGCCCGAGCCCGCGTCCGAGACGCGGCAGGCGTGACCCCAGGGGCCCGGCCGCCGACCCCGTCCCCGAGCCCGTCCCCCGATATTCCCGTTCCCTCCAGGCCCTCCGCAGATCCCGCGCCCTGCGCACCCACCCCTCCGGGCCGCAGGACCTGGGCGCCGGCCAGCAGTTCCGCGATCACCTCGTCGAGGTCCAGGCGCCGCTCCACCGCGTGCAGTTGGGGCAGGGCGGCCCGGGTGCTGACCCGGGGCGGGGCGAGCAGCCGGCAGCAGTCCTCGTCCGGCAGGACCGAGACGTCCGCCGTGCCGATGGCCCGCGCCTCGTCGATGATCTCCTGTTTCTCCCAGCCGATCAGCGGTCGGAGGACGGGAAGCGCGGCGGCCTCGTCCACGGCGGCGAGGTTCGCCAGCGTCTGACTGGCCACCTGCCCCAGGCTGTCCCCGGTCACCAGCGCCTGCGCCCGGATCCGGCCGGCCAGCACCGAAGCGGCCCGGACCATCAACCGCCGCTGGGCGACCACCTGCAGCCGCCCCGCGCCGGCCACCGCCAGCCGCCGCTGCGCCCGCCCCAGGGCGATGACGTACAGCCGGCCCGGCGGCTGATGACGGTTGAGCTGCCGGGCGAGCGCGTACGCCTTGTACGTCGAGGACGCGTCGGTGTACGGGGCGCCCGTGAAGTGGACGAAGTCGCAGGCCAGGCCGCGGCGCATGGCGCGGTAGGCGGCCACCGGCGAGTCGTAGCCGCCGGACAACAGCACCAGGGCCCGGCCGCTCGCCCCGACCGGCAGCCCGCCCTGCCCCGGATAGCGGGCCCAGGACAGATAGGTCTCCCTGCGGTCGATCTCGACCGCCAGCCGGACGCCGGGGTGGGACAGGTCCACCGGCAGACCGTCCAGTGCCTCCTGGATCCGCGCCCCGACATGGGCCTCCAACTGTGACGACGTCATCGGGAACGCCTTGTCCCGACGCTTGGCCCGGACGGCGAAACTCGCCACCGGCCGCTCCGCGAGCACCGCGCGCAGCGCCCACACCGCCGCGACACTGATCGCGTCGACGGTGCTGGGCACCCGGATCGCGGGCTCGACGGAGTTGAACCCGATCACCCGGCGGGCCCGTTCGACCAGGGCCTCCTGTGGCACCTGTCCGCCCAGCACGGTGACGTTCTGTGCGATCTTGATCCAGGTCGAACCGCCGACGCCGCGCAGCGCCAGCCGGAGATTGTCGTGCAGCCGCTCGGTGAACAGCCGGCGGTTGCGCCCCTTGAGGAAGATCTCCCCGTGCTTGAGCAGGACACAGCGGCGGTACGGGCCGGGCGACCCGGTGGCGGGGACGGGTGCTGCGCCGGACACGACTCTCCTTCGCGCGTCGTCGTGCGGCCGGAGGGCGCGGACCACCGGCTTCCCCTCCGGTGCCCGGCCGGCGGACGGGGCGGACCTGCCGCAACTCCAGAGTAGACACGCGGGCCGGCCCTGCCCCACGGGCCGCGCGACCCGCATCGTGCGACCGACCGGGCCGCGGCCCCGGCCTCCCGGACGCGCCCGCTCAGGCCGCCGGAGCGGGCCGGTGACGACCGGCGAGCACCCGGGCGGCGAGTTCGAACCGGAGCGCGCACTCGTGCCGGCCCGGGCCCGGGCCGGCCGCGGCGATGGCCGGCTCGAACGCCCGCTGCAACACGACCACCAGGTCGTCGTGCTTGCCGGCGAAGTAGGCGAGGTTGCGCCGCCACTCGCGGTGCCGCGCGGTGGCGACCGGCTCCCCGTACAGGTGGTAGACCCCCGCCTCGGGGGCGTACCGCAGCCGCAGGCCGCGCCGGGTGAGCCGGTAGCCCAGCTCGGCGTCCTCCAACCCCCAGCCGACGAACGCCTCGTCGAACCCGCCGGCGGCCACCAGGTGGCGCCGCCGGACCGAGGCGTTGCACGCCCACAGGTAGTGCCAGGCGGTCTCCAGGTCGGCGAGCTCGCAGCCGAACGCCTCCAGCACCGGCTCCCGTTCGTCGCCCCGCACCACCGGCGGCAGCGCCTCGAAGCTGAACTCGTAGCGCAGCCGCTCCCGATCCACCGGCCCGTCCCCCAACTGGAACCTGCGGCCGACGACCACCGCCGCGTCGTCCCCGGCGTGGGCCCGGGCATGCTCGGCGAGGAAGGTCGGCGCCACCACCTGGTCCGCGTCGAGCAGCACGACGAGATCGCCGGTCGTCTGCGCCAGCCCGAGGTTGCGGGCCCGGGCGCGGCCGGACGTGGGGGAGCGCGGTACGTACACATAGCGGAGGTCCAGGCCGGAGGGGAGCGCGGCGACCATCCGGTCCGTGCCGTCGGCCGAGCCGTCGTCGACCACGATCACCTCGGCCGAGTGCTCCGCGTCGAGCGACTGACGGGCCAGGGACAGCAGGCACAGCTCCAGCGCGTCCCGGGCTCGGTAGGCGGGGATGACGACACTGATCCTCATGCTCCGACGGCCTCATTCCTCGACGGGCGGCAGCCTGGTGCAGGACGTGCGTGACCAATGCTCCCCCCGGGGCCAGGGCGATGCCCACGGCGTTCGACGAACCCGGGGATGCGCTGGTCCCTGCCGGGGTGCGCGGCGTGCTGCGGGTGACGGGGGATGACGCGGGAAGTGAACCACCGCGTCAAGGCGAGGGTCAACGGCACTCCTGTGTACCGGAATTGACCATCTTGACAGGCATTGATTCCGTGCAGTAGCGCGCTCGCACAGCGCCCCGCCCGCACCACTGGTGGCATGGGGACGCGTGCGCAGTCCTGAGGCGGGGCCCCGCGGCGACGGCCGCCCCCGGCGCGCGCCGGGCCGGCCCGTGCCCCCATCCGCCCGGGCCCCGGCAGCCCGAACGGCGCAGCGGAAACCGGTCCGAACACGGCCGAGAAGGCCGCCCCACGGGTGGGGCGGACCTCGACTGCCGTGCCGCCTGGGGTTATCGGCGGCGCTCCACCCGCCGCTCGTCCCACACCGGTTCGGCGGTCTCCCGGACCCGGCCGTCCTGCCCGAACACCAGGTACCGGTCGAACGACCGCGCGAACCAGCGGTCGTGTGTGACCACCAGCGCCGTCCCCTCGTACGCCTCCAGGCCCTTCTGCAGCGCCTCCGCCGACTCCAGGTCCAGGTTGTCCGTGGGCTCGTCCAACAGCAGCGCGGTCGCCCCGCCGATCTCCAGCAGCAGAATCTGGAACCGGGCTTGCTGCCCACCGGACAGCTTCTCGAAGGGCTTGTCCCCGTGCTGGTCGAGCTCGTAGCGGCGCAGCGCGCTCATCGCCGGCCCCCGGCTCTTTGCATGCTCGGTCCAGAGGATGTCGACGAGCGTGCGCCGCATCAGCTCCGGCCGTGCGTGCGTCTGCGCGAAGTGCCCCGGCACCACCCGGGCGCCCAGCTTCCACTGCCCGGTGTGCGCGACCTCCTCACCCGCCAGCAGCCGCAGGAAGTGCGACTTGCCCGACCCGTTGGAACCGAGCACGGCGACCCGCTCGCCGTAGAAGACCTCCAGGTCGAACGGCTTCATCAGCCCGGTCAGCTCCAGCCGCTGGCAGGTCACCGCCCGGACGCCGGTGCGGCCGCCCTTCAGCCGCATGGTGATCTTCTGCGGACGCGGCGGCTCCGGCGGCGGTCCGATCTCCTCGAACTTCTGCAACCGCGTCTGCGCCGCGTGGTACCGCGACGCCATCTCGTCGCTGCGCGAGGCGTACTGCCGCATGTCGGCCACCAACCGCTTCAGCTGGGCGTGCTTCTCGTCCCACCGCCGCCGCAGTTCCTCGAACCGTGCGAACCGCTCCGTCCGCGCCTCGTGATACGTCGCGAAGCCGTCGCCGTGCACCCACACGTCGCTGCCCGCCGGGCCGGGTTCCACGCTCACGATCTTCTGCGCCGCCCGGGCCAGCAACTCCCGGTCGTGCGAGACGAACAACACCGTCTTGCGGGTCTCCCGCAGCTGCTCCTCGAGCCACTGCTTCCCCGGCACGTCCAGGTAGTTGTCCGGCTCGTCGAGCAACAGCACCCCGTCCGGCCCCCGGAGCAGCGCCTCCAGCACCAACCGCTTCTGCTCGCCGCCGGAGAGCGTCCGCACCGCCCGCCACTGTGCCTTCTCGTACGGGATCCCCAGCGCGGACATCGTGCACATGTCCCACACCGTCTCGGCCTCGTACCCGCGCGCCTCCGCCCAGTCGCTCAGCGCCTGGGCGTACTGCATCTGCGCCGCCTCGTCGTCCCGCTCCATGATGGCCGTCTCGGCCTCGTCGACGGCGTGCGCCGCGTGCCGGATCCGGTCCGGCGCCACCCCCACGAGCAGGTCGCGCACCGTCCGGTCGTCCCGAACGGATCCGACGAACTGGGGCATCACCCCCAGCCCCCCGCTCACCGTCACCGACCCGCCGTGCGGTTTCAACTCCCCTGAGATCAGCCGCAACAGCGTGGTCTTGCCCGCGCCGTTGGCGCCGACCAGCGCGGCGACGGCCCCCTCTCCCACTCGGAAGGAGGCGTCGTCGAGCAACACCCGCCCGTCCGGGAGGTAGTACTCCACGTGCGCGACTTCTACATGCCCCATGATCGGCCCAAACTGCGAAAGCTTAAGAAACGTGCAAAACCAGAACCAGAGAAAGCGAGCCAACACCCCACCGGGCGCCGCACCGCGCCACGGCCGGCATCCCGCAGGCGTGATCACGGCCCGCTTTGTCACTTTATCGGAACGGGAAACCGCACACCGTCCGCCGAACTCCCGCCGCACACCGCGCTCTTCCCCCGCGCGCCGCCCGGCAGGCCGTCGTCATCCCCCTTCCCCGCCCTCGTCCGCCGGCTTCTCCCACACCGACACATGCCGATGACTCTCGTTGGTGAACGGTTCGCCCGTCCACCCCTCCCACCGCTCGCGCAACCGCAACCCGGCCAGCTGTGCCATCAGATCGAGCTCCGCCGGCCAGACATACCGGAACGGGATCGACTGGTAGTTGCCGCGCCCTTCGACCACGTCGACGTAGTTCGAACTCATCGCCTGGGTGGCCACGTCGTAGACGTCGAACGCCCACCGCGTCGGGCTGACGTGGAACGGTACGACGCGCTGGCCCGGTGGCAGCTTCCGCAGCTCGGGGACCCCGACCTCGATGACGAAACAGCCGCCTGGTTCGAGGTGTGCCGCGACGTTGCGGAAGCAGTCGACCTGTGCCTGTTGGGTCGTCAGATTCATGATGGTGTTGAAGACCAGGTAGGCGACGGAGAACGTCCCGTCGACCCGTGTGGTCGCGAAGTCGCCGATCGTCACGCCGACGTCGTCGCCACCCGGCTTGTCCCGCAGCCGGGCGACCATCGCCCGTGACATGTCGATGCCGTGGACGGGCACACCGCGACGCGCCAGCGGCAGTGCGATCCGCCCCGTCCCGACGCCCAGCTCCAGAGCCCGACCGCGCCCGGCGAGCCGGGCCAGGAAATCGACGGTCGGATCCACGACGCCCGGCGCGAACATCCCGGCCGAGGCATCGTCATAGGTCGCCGCGACACTCTTCCCGAAGTAGCCGTCCTCGTCGTCCATGCCTGGACCGTACTGTCCGCGGCACCCGCTCCGCCCGCCATTTTCGCCGGGCCCCGGCGCCCACCACACGTCCCTCGGGCGGACCGCCGTCGCGGCCGTCCAGGTGGGCGCGGACATCGTCGTCCAGGAGCGGCACGGTCACCGGCGCGGTCCCTCGTAGGGGGAACAGCGGGGATGCCCCACTGTGCCGGCCGGTGCCGTGCGGGCTTTCGTGCGTGGTCCTCCTTCCGTCGGCGGGGGCCGTTCAGCTGCCGGCCGCCACGACGTCGGTGGCGTCCACCGCGTGGCGCAGGGCGCGGGCCAGGCGCACGGCGTCGCCGACCGCCCACACATGGACGAAGAACAGCCGGGGTTCGTCCGTCAGCCCGTGGTTGTGGAGTTCGACGAGTTTGGCGTCGGCCTTCCGCAGTGCCCGCAGGACGCGCGGCACCTCCTTGGCGATCATGCAGCAGTCCGCGCTGACCGCCGCCCGGCCGTGGCCGAGCGGTTGGAAGTTGAACGCGCTGGTCGAGCCCAGGCCCGGCGGCAGCACCAGCTTGCCGTCGCTGATCTTCTCCCGGCGGACGAAGATGCACTTGTAGATCCCGTCGTCGACGGAACCCTTGGCGCCCATCGCGTCATCGATCCCATCGGTGTCCAGATCGACCTTCTCGTCCGGGTCGGACGCCTTGTCGGGCGGGGTGCCGGTGCCGTCGAACGCCTCGCGGAGACCGCGGGCCATGGCCACCGGATCGTCGCCGTGCCCGTGCACATGGACCCACCAGACGTCGGGCCGCTGGGAGAGCAGGTGCTTGTGCAGCGCGGTCAGGTGGAGGCGGTGCTCCTGAAGGGTGTCGACGAATTCCTGCAGCTCCTGTTCGGTCACGACGATGTCGCCCATCACCAGGGTGCTGTCGTCGGCGTAGCGGACGAACGAGACGTGCGAGCCCAGCGCCAGGGGCGCTTTGACGCGAACGTGATGGGAGTCCACGCGGAGGTCCCGGCGGGGCAGGCCGGTGTGGTACATCACCTTGCGTTTCATGTCGCCGGTCCGGCCCAGCGCCTTGGCCACCTTCTTCCAGTCGGCGAGGGTGGTGTGGACCGGTTCGATCAGCTCCCGTCCGCCCGGCGTGATCGGCTCGTGCGGAAGGGGCGCGGGACGGGCGCGAGCCGGGGTGGGCGCCGCGGCCAGCAGCGGGGCGAGGGCCGCCGCGGTCAGTACCCGCCGACGGGGGGAGCCCGTGTGCGGGTCGGTGGTCTGCTGTCTGTCTCCAGCCATTACGTGACAACCTCCACGATGACCTTCATGAGGAGATGGCAGCATGGCGGATCTGAAGCCCCGTCACATCGTTCTTGGCGGCCAGGTGGGCTAAGTCGTCATCGTGATGGGTGAGCGGGTGGGGCCGGATGGCTACGGGCGGGGGCCGGCAACCGCCGTTCGCGGTCGCCGGCTCGGGTGGTCGCCGCCCTCCGGACGACACGGTGCCCCGTCCCTGCCGGGGCAGGAACGGGGCGTCGCGTCCTTCAGCTCGTGGTCCGGCGCGTGTGTATGGCATCCGTCCAAGCGGCGAGCAGTCGCTCGTACTCGGCTTGCTCTTCGGGCCATAGTGGCCGACCGACACGGGCGGCCATGAACGCGCGTATCCGTTCGTTGGCCTCGGCGGTGGCGTCTGGGACGCATGTGGGCGCCATGGGGAAGATGATATTCGGCTGGCCGGTCTGGGGCTATTACCGCGTTTGGGTGATGCTGGCAAGCTCTGCCCTTGATGTCACGCACATATGCCCGCGTCGTGTTCGCTCGCGCCGCCGGCCGGCTTCGCCGACCTGACCGAGGGACCGGCGGCCGACTCCCGGGAGGACCGGGCCGGGCTCCGTACGTCCTTCACGGCCCGCTGACGCGTCAGTCGCCGGACTCGGCGAGCCGGCGCAGCAGCGGTTCGACCTCGGTCAGCCGGCGGATCTCGTCCGGCCGCAGCGCGGTGAGGCGGCGGCTGAGCACCTGCGCCTCACCGCGCGCGATGTCCACCAGCGCCGCGGAGCCGCGTTCGGTGAGCAGGACCCGACTGGCGCGCCGGTCCTTCGGGTCGGCCTCGCGGCGTACCAGGCCCGACGACTCCAGGCCGAGGACCGCCGCGGTGGCGGTCGGTTGGGAGCAGGGCACCCACTGCGCGATCTCGCCTATTCGGGACGGCCCGCGCTGGGTCAGCAGCGCCAGCACGGCGACATGGGTCAGTTGGATGCTGCCCGCCGTGGCGGACCTGCGCAGGCTCCGGGTGAGCCGGTGCAGCGAGATCACCAGTTGCAGCGCCGCGTCGTCACCGATTGTCATCGCTCACCCATCGCCTGGTACCGGACCCGGTCAGTGGCGTGCCCCGCAGGGCCGTCGTGGATCAAGTGAGCGTAATCGCGGGGGAGTACATCTCCAACCACAGCGCCAGATCCAGTGTGCGTTCGAGGCCGCGTCGTGATGCCTGGGTGATCTGCGGCGCCTCGTGTTGCGCCGCGCGCCGCAGCCAGTCGCGGTCGACGAGGTCGAAGACCTGGTGCGAGGGGCGCGTCAGCAGGTCCTTGGCGTGCTGTTGGAGTGCGACCGCGTACTGCGGGTCCTGCGTGGACGGGTACGGGCTCTTCACCCGGTCGTACACCGACCTGGGCAGCAGGTCGGCGGTGGCCTCCCGCAGCAGGCTCTTCTCCCGGCCGTCGAAGGACTTCAGGGACCACGGTGCGTTGTAGACGTACTCGACCAGGCGGTGGTCGCAGAACGGGACGCGCACCTCAAGCCCGACGGCCATGCTCGCCCGGTCCTTGCGGTCCAGCAGGATCCGGACGAAGCGCGTCAGGTGCAGATAGCAGATCTTCCGCATCCGGAACTCGAAGTCGCTCTCCCCGTCGAGCCGTTCGACGTCCTTGATGGCCCGGTCGTAGCCGTCCTGGATGTAGGAGCCCAGGTCGAGCGCGCCGGTGACGTCGGAGGTGAGGATGTTCTCGTCGTCGCCGAAGTGCTGGGCGAAGCGGACGAGCCAGGGGAAGGTGTGTGCCGTGCGCGCGTCCTCGTCGAAGAACTGCTTGTACCCGCCGAAGACCTCGTCGGCCGACTCGCCGGACAGGGCCACCGTCGAGTGTTCTCGGATCGCCTTGAACAGCAGGTAGAGGGAGGCGTCCATGTCGCCCAGGCCCATCGGCATGTCGCGGGCCCGCAGCATCTTGGCGCGGACGTCGAGGTCGGCCAGGGCGGCGGAGTCCAGCACGATGTCCTGGTGCTCGGTGCCGGCGAGCCGTGCCACGTCGTGCACGAAGGGGGTGTCGGGGGTGGCGCGCAGGTCGTCGGCGATGAAGTTCTCCGTCTGGCCGACGAAGTCGACGGCGAAGCTCCGCACCGTCTCGCCCACGTCGGCCAGTTGACGGGCGGCCAGCGCGGTCATCGCCGAGGAGTCCAGCCCGCCGGAGAGCAGGGTGCAGCGCGGTACGTCGGCGACCAGCTGGCGGCGGACGATGTCGTCGAGCAGCGTCCGCACGTGCGCGATCGAGGTCTCCCGGTCGTCGTGGTGTGCCCGGGTGCGCAGCGACCAGTAGACGTGCCGGCGCACTCCGTCGGCGTCGACGGTGACCACGCTGCCCGGCTCGACCTCGTGCATGCCGTCCCACACCGCGTGGCCGGGGGTCTTGACGAAGGCGAACAGCTCGCGCAGGCCGTCCAGAGTGACCCGCCGCCCGGCGAGCGGGTTGGCGAGGATCGCCTTGGGCTCGGAGCCGAACAGCACGCCGTCGGCGGTGGGGTAGTAGTAGAACGGCTTGATGCCCATCCGGTCGCGGACCATCACCAGTCGCCGGCGCCGCTCGTCCCAGACCGCGAAGGCGAACATCCCGTTGAGGTGGTCGGCGACCGCCTCGCCCCACTCCAGGTAGCCGTGCAGCACCACCTCGGTGTCGGAGTCGGTGGTGAAGCGATGGCCCTTGGCCGCCAGTTCGGCGCGCAGTTCGACGAAGTTGTAGGACTCGCCGGAGTAGACGATGACGACCTCGGTGCCGTCGGGCCGCTCGGCGGCCATCGGCTGACGCCCGCCGGGCAGGTCGATGATGGCGAGGCGGCGGTGGCCGAGCGCGGCCGGTCCCCGAACCCAGGTGCCGCGGTCGTCAGGGCCGCGGCAGGCCATCGTCTCGGTCATCGCGTCCACGGTCTCCTGCTCGGAGCGCAGATCGCGGTCGAAGGATATCCAGCCGGTGATGCCGCACATGCCGTGTCCTCCTGCTCCGCACTCTGGGGCCGCCGATGCCGCGGACGGCGGGAGGCGCCGCCGTGGGTCGGGGTCGGGGAGGGGTGGGCAAGGCCGGTGCGCCGGCTGCCCGATCCGCTCCACCAGAGTCAGTTGTATCGAGCACCTATGTAACGAGAGTGTTCCTCGGGTGCCGGTCGCGTCAACCGGGGCGTAACGCGGGTAGGGGCGCGCGGCGGTGCGCCGGAGCGGCCGATGATCCTCGGAGGAGCGCCGCTGAGCTGCGGGTTCGCCGGGGGAGAGGGGAGCGGGCGGCCCGGACGAGGGCCCGGGCGCGCCACGCGAACGAGGGGAAGGTTTTACCTGGAGATTGCGGAGGCGGGCCGGGCGGCGTGCCCGCCCGCCGTCCGCGTCAGCCGTTCTTCCGGCCGCCCCGCCCGGCCACCGGCACGTCCAGGGCACGGGCGATACCCACCACACCCTCGTCGAGCCGCTGGAGATGCCGCAGCACACGGAAGGTCACGGTGTGCGACGGCGGCACCGGGGAGCCGTCCGCGTCCAGCAGCGAGGCGATGCTGGCGCCCGCCTCCACCTCGCCGTCGGCGGGCTCGTCCGCCACCCGCGCCGCGATCAGCTCGATGTTGCGCTCGATACGCCGGCCGACGCGTCCCAGCCGGGGGTCGGCCGCCACCGATCGGCTGGCCGGCAGGAGTTCCGCCGTCGCCGCCAGCGACCGGGCGTGATAGGCGCAGGTCTCCAGGAGCGCCACCAGATAGCGCGCGGTCTGCCGGCGGACCCGCAGCGGGGTGATGGGGTGCACCAGCGGCTGGGTGGAGCCGCGCAGGTCGTTCAGCGCGGTGTCCAGGTCGCGCGCCAGGGTCAGCAGGTCCGCCGTCGGCCCGCCGGACAGCTGGGCCACCGCTGCCGCAACCGCCTCCCGCAACCGCTCCAGGACGGCGCCCAGATGCTCGTCGGTGCGCCGGTCGGTGTGCACCGGCAGGATGACCGCCGCGGCGATGATCCCGCACGCCGCGCCCAGCGCGGTCTCCTCGATGCGCAGTACCAGCGTCGCGACGCTGTAGGTGTTCAGGACGGTGTAGAGCAGGCCGAGCATCGCGGTGACGAAGAAGGACATCAGCGCGTACGACAGCGGCGCGGTGAAGAACATGCCGAAGACGCACAGCAGCACCAGCGCGAACGCCGTCCAGGTGTGGTTGCCCACCAGCCCCGCCAGCGCCACACCGGCGATCACGCCCAGCACCGTGCCGACCAGCCGGCGGTACCCCTTGACCAGGACCTCGCCGGTGGACGCGGTGTTGAGGAACACCACCCAGCAGGTCAGCACCGCCCAGTACCAGCGCTGGGTGGACAGGAACTCCCCGCCGACGATGGCCAGCGCCGAGCCCACCGCGACCTGGAACGCGGCCCGGGTGGTGGGCCGTTGGAGCCCGGTGTGCTCGTCCTCCTCGGCCTCCTCGGCACCGACGATCGCCAGGTCCTCGGCGTCGAACTCCTCCCGCGAGCGGATCGTGGCGGAGGTGTCGTCGGACTCGTCCTGCGGCCCGTCCAGCGCCAGTCGCAGACCCAGCACGGCGCGGGCGGCCTCACCGAGCGCGCGGAAGGCGTCCTGGACGGCGCCCGAGCCGCGCGGCAGGTTGTCCTCGTCGCGGTAGCCGAGCAGCCGGTTGCGCACGTGGGCCAGCGCGGTGCCGCGGTCGTCGGGCGCCCGGCGGGCCATCAGCAGCGCCAGGGCCTCCAGGTCCCGGCGGAGCGTCGCCACGGCATCGCCCTCGGACTGCATGCGGTTCGCGGTGGCCGGCACCGGGGCGTGCGGCAGGTGCAGGGTGAGGGTGTCGGTGCGCTCCGCGCTGCGCGCGTTGAGCAGCGTCATCCCCAGGCGTTCGGCGGCGATCTCGGCGTCCGCGATGCGGCGCTGGAGCAGCGCGGCGGTGGTCGCGTCGCGGGTGCCCTCCTCCAGGCGGCCCTGGATCATCAGCGCCGTCTCGTGCAGCCGGGCGGTGTGCCGCCGCAGGTCGTCGAGGACGCCGTCCAACTCCTCGGGCCCGGCGTCCACCAACTCCCGGTGGGTGGCCACCAGCTGCGCCAGGCGGGCCCGGAACGCCTCCCGCAGTCGGCTCAGGGTGCGTTCGGGGGTGTCCGGGAAGGCGGCGAAGCGGGCCACGGCGCTGCACGCGAACGCGACGGCCAGGGTCAGGAACAGCTCCGGCAGCGTCGCCACGGTGGCGTGCACGAACAGCGAGATGAAGTAGACCTGAAAGCCAATCAGACCCAGCGCCGTGCCGCGGTCGCCGAACCGGCGGGCGTACGCGGCGCCGAAGATCAGCGCGATGAAGAACAGGTCACCGGCGATGATCCGACTGTGCAGCAGCGCCCCCAGCGCCACTGCGGCCAACGCCACTGGCAGGCCGAGGGCGAGGGTGACGGCCTGGCCGCGCACCTCCTTCTCCCGGATGGCGAAGGTGGCGACCATCGACGCCATGGCTCCCGCGACCAGGAGCGTGACGCCGGTGTCGAGCAGGGCCAGCGCGACGAGGGTCAGCACGATCGCCCCCACCGTCCGCAGCCCGGCCATCAGTCGCAGCAGTCCCGGGTCGGAGGCCGCGAAGCGGTTCCAGGTGCCCGTAACGGTCCGTCGTATTGCTGCCTTCACGCTGCCGTACGCTCCCCATCTTTGGCATCGGCCGAGGTCACGCGCCTCGGCCGGGCGCCCCCAGCATCGCACGAGGGCCGTCGGAACGGCCGTCGTGTGTGCCGTCAGGTGGCTTCGTAGGCGGCGCCCGCGACCGCGAGGTCCTCCCAGGCCATGCCGACGCTCTTGAACAGGCGGGGGCGGTCGGGGTCGACGACGGCGGCTCCGGTGGCCAGGCCGGCGAGCGTCACCAGTGCCTCCCGGTCGAGCCGGCCGCTCTCCAGCTCCGGGATGAGGTCGCCGGCTTCCCGGGCCGCGGCGGACCGGGACTCCACCACGACCGTGCTGCGCAGGACGGTCGTGCCGTCCACCTCGCGGCTGCCGCGCTCGTGGGAGCCGACCGCGGTCACCATGGCGTGCGACGGGAGCAGGGCGCCGTCGAACAGCGGGGCGCGGGAGGTGGTGCAGCAGGCGACGAGGTCGGCGCCGGCGACCGCGGACGGCTCGCCGGCCTCGACGTGGAGACCGGTGTCCCGGCGGGCCGTCGCGACGAACCGCTCGACGTTGGCGGGGGTCCGCCCCACCACGGTGACGTGGGTCAGCGGACGCACCGCGCGCAGTGCGTCCAGGTGGCCGCGAGCCTGGGGGCCGGTGCCGAACACCACCAGGCGGCTCGCCTCGGGGACGGCGAGCAGGTCGGCGGCGAGGGCGGAGACGGCGGCGGTGCGCACGGTGGTCAGCGCGATGCCGTCGAGCAGCGCGAGCGGGGCGAGGGTGGGGGCGTCGAAGAGCAGGTACTGGCCCTGCACGCGGGGGAGTCCGGCGGCCGGGTTGTCGGGGGCGACGGTGGCGATCTTGACGCCCGCGTACCGGCTGCGGTGCGCGGGCATCAGGAGCAGTTGGCCGTGCTCGACGGGCACGATGGTGCGCGGCGGGTCGGCTTCGGGGTCCGGCCCGTCGCGCAGCGCGGCGCGCAGCGCGTCGACGGCCGCGGCCATCGGGAGGGCGCGCAGCAGGCCGGTCTCGTCGATGCTCCGGGGCAGGTGGGGGAGTGGGGGCGTGGCGCTCATACCGCCGAGTCTGCCCCGGCCGGCTGCCGGGATGCGTGATCTTCGACGCATCGGACGTGCCGGGCGGGGAGGGGAGGAGCGCCCGCCGGAGCGCTCCTCCCCACGGGGTCAGCAGGTGCCCAGGTCCTGCCAGACCCCCGAGCCGCCGGTGGACGGCGTCTCGCCCTGGGTCCACCACCGGGCCTTCCAGGTGTGGCCGTTGTAGGAGACGGTGTCGCCGCCGACGTAGACGGTGCCCGCGGTGTAGGGGCTGGCGGCGCAGCTGCCGCCCGGGGGCGTGGTGGGCGGCGTGGTCGGTGGTGTGGTGGGTGGTGTGGCGCCGGCGAACTTCACGGAGTACTTGGTGAAGTCCCAGGCACCCTGCGGAACGCTGCTGCAGGTGCCGGAGGTCCGGCCGTTGTTGTCCGGCGGGGTGCACTGCCGGTCGCGGTTGACGGACCAGTTGGTGAAGCGCGCCATGTGGTGGGAGGTGGCGTAGTCCAACACGGTCTGGAAGTCCGCCTGGGTGAAGAACTCCCCGGTGTCGCTGCGGCCGTTCATCTGGGAGATGCCCTCGTGGGCGTAGGCGGTGGCCTCGTCCCAGCCGAAGGTGGAGCGCAGGACGGCGTTGAAGTTGGTCAGCGCGGAGGTCTGGGCGGCGGCGCCGTTGAAGCCGCCGTCGAACGGCATGATGGAGAAGTTGTCCGGCACGAAGGACTGGGACTTGGCCTCGTTCAGCATCTGCTTGCCGAACCAGCCGGTGCCGTCGGCCGTCCCGGCGGTGGTGACGGAGAGGTAGAGGCCCGGGTTCTTCTGCTGGAGGATCTTGGCGGCGCCGATCTCGTTGTGGACGGCCGCTGCGTTCTCGTACTCCGGTTCCTCCAGGTCGAAGTCGAGTGCCTTCAGGCCGTACTTGTCGATGACCTGCTGGTAGGCGGCGGCGGTCGCCTCGGGCGTGCCGCACGCCTGCCCCAGCTTGGTGCCGTTGTAGCCGCCGATGGAAGCGGAGACGTCGCCGTCCTTGGCGCGGATCGCGGAAATCACCCCGGCCACCGCGGTGTCCGACGCCACCGGGTGGAGACCGTCCCAGGTCGGCGAGCAGCCGCCGCCGTTGGGCGCGAGGACGAAGGCGAGCTGGAACGCCTTGAGGCCGGTGGCGTCCATCACCGCGCCGGCGTCCGGCGGGTCGTTGTCGAGCGGCATGAGGTAGGGCGCCGCCGCGTACCAATTGCCGCCCAGCGCCGTCGGCGCCGGTGTCGCTGCGGCGGGCCGCGGGGCGGCGCGCTGGCCGGTGGCGAGCGCCGTGCCGGCGAGGCCGAGCGCGATACAGGCCGCCGAGACGGCGGCGGCGAGGGTTCTGACGTGACGAGGTGGCACTTGACCTCCACGAGCCGACGAGGGGGTGGTCCAGACCAATCGACCACAGCGTGAACCCTCGTCCTGGGCACGTCAACACTTTGGACCGGACCAAGTCGGCGCGGTGGGCGGGCCGTCGAGGCGGCGAACGCCGACCGGCCGCACGATCACCTAGACTCGCGAAAATGGCCAAGTACTTCGACGTCCACCCGGACAACCCCCAGCGCCGCACCATCACCACGATCGCCGACGCCGTCCGCTCCGGCGGGCTCATCGCCTACCCGACCGACTCCTGCTTCGCCCTGGGGTGCCGACTGGGCAGCCGCGACGGCATCGACCGCATCCGCTCGATCCGCGCCCTCGACGACCGCCACCACTTCACCCTGGTGTGCCAGAACTTCTCGCAGCTGGGCCAGTTCGTACAGATCGACAACGACGTGTTCCGCGCGATCAAGGCGGCGACCCCCGGCCGCTACACCTTCATCCTCCCGGCGACGAAGGAGGTCCCGCGCCAGCTCCTGCACCCGAAGAAGAAGACCGTCGGCGTCCGGATCCCCGACCACACCGTCACCCAGGCACTCCTGGAGGAGCTGGGCGAACCGCTGCTCTCCAGCACTCTGCTGCTGCCCGACGAGGACGAGCCGCTGACCCAGGGCTGGGAGATCAAGGAGCGCCTCGACCACGTGGTGGACGCGGTGGTCGACTCCGGCGACTGCGGCACCGAACCCACCACCGTCGTCGACTTCTCGGGCGGTGTCGTGGAGATCGTGCGCCGGGGCGCCGGGGACACGTCGCGGTTCGAGTGAGCGGCGGCGGAACGATGGCAGCAACACGGAACCGCGCGATACCGGCGCTCGCGGTGGCGCTGGCACTCCAGGCGGGCGTGGCCGGCGTGGCCACGGCCCAGGCGGCCCCGGCGGTGGCGAGCGCCCCCGCCGCGGCCCCCACCGCCGCGATCAGGATCACCGAGGGGCAGGTCGGCGAGGTCGGGCCCGGCCGCCCGATCGTCTACCCCGCGGTCACCAGCTGTCTGACGGTCACCGTCCGACTGGCGGACGGCGGGAAGGTCGGGGCACACGCCAGCCTGTTCCAGGTGCCCGGGGAATACCGGTCCGACCGGATCCTCGCCGCGGTCCAGCAGCGGATCGGGACGCGGGCGGTGCGCGCCGTGGAAGTGCGGGGCGCGGTCGGTGCCTGGCATCCCAGCTACTTCACCCGGGCGATCGAGAGCTACCCGGAGGGCGCACAGGTCCCGGTGCCCACCGCGCCCGACCCCGACGGCCTGGCCCGGGCGGTGGCGGACGGCCTCGGCCAGTTGCGCGGCAAGGTCACCGTGCAGGACCTCCCCGACGGGGACCAGACGGTGGAGTGAATCGGAGTCCGGAGCCTGGAGTCCGATGGTCGGACAGCGGAGACCGGGCGCCGGAGGCCGGACACCGGAGAGTGGACACTTCTTGAACGCGGCGAGGGCGAGTCCCTCGTACCGCACGGGAGCGCGTAGCGGCATCAACTGCCGCTATCAGCACATTTGTTGACGGTTGGTCGGTGTCGCCGCGCGAAACTCGGGTCGTGGCTCTTGACGCACCCTTCACGAAGCTGAAGCATGCGACGGCGGGAGTACGCTTCCCACCCCCCACATCTTCACTTCCTGAATCAGGAGAGTCACCCATGACCCCTGCCTCCAAGGAATCCCCCACGCCCGAACGTCCCACCGTCGGCCGCCGCACCGTCCTCGGTGCCGCCGCCGCGGTGGCCTCGGCCCCCGCGCTGCTCGGCCCCGCCCGGACCGCCCACGCCGCGCCGCCGCACAGAACCCCGGGTGCCCTGCCCGGCGGCGGCGACCTCGGCCCCAACGTCCTCGTCTTCGACCCGGCCACCCCCGGCATCCAGGCGAAGCTGGACGAGGTGTTCAAGCAGCAGGAGAAGGCCCAGTTCGACACCGGGCGCTACGCCCTGCTGTTCAAGCCCGGCACCTACCACGGCCTCAACGCCCAACTCGGCTTCTACACCTCCATAGCCGGCCTGGGACTGTCACCCGACGACACCACCATCAACGGCGACGTCACCGTCGACGCCGGCTGGTTCAACGGCAACGCCACCCAGAACTTCTGGCGCTCCGCCGAGAACCTCGCCCTCGTCCCGGTCAGCGGCACCAACCGCTGGGCCGTCGCCCAGGCCGCGCCGTTCCGCCGGATGCACGTCCGCGGCGGCCTCAACCTGGCGCCCGCCGGGGATGGTTGGGCCAGCGGCGGCTACCTCGCCGACAGTCGCATCGACGGGACCGTGGAGCCGCGTTCCCAACAGCAGTGGTACGCCCGCGACAGCGCGGTCGGCGGTTGGTCCAACGGCGTGTGGAACATGGTGTTCTCGGGCGTGCAGGGCGCCCCGGGGCAGACGTTCCCCAACCCGCCCTACACCGTGCTCGACACCACCCCCTTCTCCCGCGAGAAGCCCTTCCTCCACCTCGACGGCGCCGACTACCGGGTCTTCCTGCCGGAGCTGCGCACCGACGCCCGCGGCGTCACCTGGGGCAACGGCACCCCGCGCGGTACCTCGCTGCCCCTGTCGCAGTTCTACGTCGCCAAGCCCGGCGTCTCCGCAGGCACCCTCAACCAGGCGCTCGCGCAGGGACTCCACCTGTTGCTCACCCCGGGCGTCTACCACCTCGACCAGCCGATCGAGGTGACCGCGCCCAACACCGTCGTACTGGGCCTCGGCTACGCCACACTCATCCCTGACAACGGTGTCACCGCCGTGCGGACCGCCGACGTCGACGGCATCCGACTGGCCGGCTTCCTCATCGACGCCGGCCCGGTGAACTCCGCCACGCTCCTCGAAATCGGCCCGGCCGGCGCCACCGCGGACCACTCCGGCAACCCGACCACCGTCCAGGACGTGTTCCTCCGCATCGGCGGTGCGGGCCCGGGCAAGGCCACCACCAGCATCGTCGTCAACAGCCGGCACACCATCATCGACCACACCTGGGTCTGGCGCGCGGACCACGGCGACGGCGTCGGCTGGGACACCAACCGTGCCGACTACGGCATCCGCGTCAACGGCGACGACGTCCTGGCCACCGGCCTGTTCGTGGAGCACTTCAACAAGTACGACGTGCAGTGGTACGGGCAGCGGGGCCGCACCGTCTTCCTCCAGAACGAGAAGGCGTACGACGCCCCCGACCAGGCCGCCGTCCAGGACGGGGACGTCAGGGGCTATGCCGCCTACAAGGTCGCCGACTCGGTCACCTCCCACGAGGCGTGGGGGCTCGGCAGCTACTGCTACTACAACGTCGATCCCAGCATCGTCCAGCACCACGGATTCGCCGCCCCGAACGTCCCGGGGGTGAAGTTCCACGACCTGCTGGTCGTCTCGCTCGGCGGCAAGGGCCAGTTCGAACGCGTCATCAACGACACCGGTGCGCCGACCTCGGGCAGTTCGACGGTTCCCTCGACCGTGGTGGCGTACCCCTGACCTCCGTCCCGTCCCGTACCACCACCCGGCCCGCCGTGCCATGGGACGAGGCCATGGCACGGTCGGCTTCGGCCGCGTCGCCGAACTCCTCTGCCACCACTGACGACGGGCGACGCTCAGCCGATCCGGTAGCCGAAGGTGTACGGGAAGGACGGATCGCCGGCCTCGCACCGGAAACTGCCCGACCCGCTCAGGCCGACCAGTTCCCCGGTGGCCGATCCGGGGACGACCTCGAAGGTGCAACGCACCGTGCCGTCGGCGTCGAACGCGCCGCGCTCCTCCAGCACGAAACTGCCCTCCCACCCGTCCAGCCGCCCGGTGAGCAGCTCCAGGCCGGTGAACGTCCCGGTCTTGTCCGAGGTGTAGACGATGGTGTACTCGCAGGCCGTGCGATCGGCCTCGATGCCGCCGGAGAAGTTGTTGGTGACACGGGCGCGCGCGAGCCGCGGGCTCGTCGCGTCCGAACCGATCGGCTGCTCGGCCCAGTTGGCGTAGCTGATGCGACCGGTGGTCTGTGCGGGCATGGCGGTCCTCTCGGTCTCCCGCACGGCCGGTGCCGGGCGGTGTGCGACCATCCTGACCGTCGTACCTGACACCTTCTGTCAGGTACGCGAGACAATCGGAGCATGCGCGCCGACCGGCTTCTCGCCCTGCTCCTGCTGCTCCAGAACCGCGGACGGATGACCGCCGCCGAACTCGCCGCGGAACTGGAGGTGTCGGTCCGCACGATCTACCGCGACATCGAGGCGCTCGGCGCGTCCGGCGTCCCGGTCCGCACCGAGCGCGGGCCGGACGGCGGCTACCGCCTGATGGACGGGTACCGCACCCGACTGACCGGGCTCACCGGTGCCGAGGCCGACGCGCTCTTCCTCGCCGGAGCACCCGGACCGGCCCGCGACCTGGGGCTGGGGGCGGTGCTGGCGACCGCCCAACTGAAGGTGCAGGCGGCGCTCCCGGACGAACTCGCCGAGCGGACCCGGCGGATCCAGGACCGCTTCCACCTCGACGCACCCGCGTGGTTCCGGGACGCCGATCCGGTCGCCCATCTCGCGCCGGTCGCCCGGGCGGTGTGGGAGCAGCGGGTGGTCCGCACCCACTACCGGCGCTGGCGCGGCGAGGTCCACCGCGAGCTGCGCCCGCTCGGCATCGTCCTCAAGGGCGGCATCTGGTACGTGGTGGCGCTCGCCGACGAGGCGGTGCGGACGTACCGGATCGCACGGTTCCAGGCCGTGGAGCTCACGGACGAGGCGTTCGTACGGCCGGCCGGCTTCGACCTGGCGGCGTACTGGGCCGACTCCTCCCGCCGCCTGGCGGCCGCACTGCACCAGGACACGGTGCACCTGCGCATCTCCCCGCAGGCCCGGCGCCTGCTGCCGATGCTCTACGGCGCGGTGGGCCGGCGGGCGTTGGAGGGCGCCGCGGAGCCGGACGCGGCCGGCTGGACGGAGGTGACGATGCCGGTCGAGGGGCCGGCCGTGGCCGTCGGCGACCTGCTCCGGCTGGGCGCGGAGGCGGAGGTCCTCGGCCCACCCGCGCTGCGCCGCGCTATGGCGGAGACGGTGGCCGTCCTGGCCGGCCGCTACGCGACGGCGGACGACCCGTCGGAGTGACCCGCTCCGCATAGGACCGGGCCGGTCCCGACTCCGTAAAATCAACAAAATCTTCGACCCTTCTCCATATTCGTCAACGCCGCCTATCCATACGGCAGTTGGCATGAACATCCGCTATATCGGGACCAACCGCCCAATCCGTACGGCATTTTTAGGTGCTCCGCACCGCGAACTCCCCTGAAACATAGGTTGGTTGTTTTTCCGCGTGATATGGGCCACTTGACACCCCAACCGCCCCGTCATTCACTTCTGCGGCGGTCGAAGACCCTTTCGGCGGCCTGCCACGGGGCACAGTCAGCCCCTGCCAAGGAGGTACGGATGAAGTTCGTTCGTCTCGTGAAGCGGATGCGCACCGAAAAGAGCCTCAAGGCGTACGCCTGGTACGGCTGGATCTGATCGGCCCACGCCCACAACGGCCGGTGGCGGGCCGCACGCAACGGTCCGCCACCGGCCCGCGTTCCCGGAGGTTCCCGATGTCCCAGCGACCGACCGTCACCCGCGGCGGCCGGCGGGTGCGCTTCGCGCCCAGGATCGACGCCCTGCTGCGCCGCCACACCGGTCAGGAGCTGTTCCGACTGGAGCCCACCACGATCGGCGTCGCGGGCGCCGACCTGATGGACGCCCTGCTGCGCAGCCGACCGGCCAACGCCGAGGAGCGACCGACCTTCAAGCCCGTCCTCGGCCGGCACGTCGGCCGGGCCGACGCCGCCGCCTACATGCAGGCCCTGGGGGCGGACGTGCGGAAGGCCCTGCAGCGCCCCTTGGAGACCTCGGTCGATCTGACCGGCACCTGGCCGGGGGTGCCGCACGCCTACCTCCGCGACCTCGTCTTCGGACAGGAACTGGGCCGCCTGCGGATCCTGGTCGACCGGAGACTGGAACTCACCCCGAAGCTGACCTGGTCCGCCGTCGCGTCGGGCGCCGCCCTGCTGCGCCGCCCCGACCCGGCTGAGCCGCTGTCGAAGCTCGCCACCCTCGCCCTCGGCGCCGCCGACTACGCGGACCGCCGCTACGCCCTGTACCTCTACCGCCGGGTGGCGGCACCCATCTGCTTCACGGTGGCCGCATTGGTCACCAACGCGGTCTGGCTGGGCGCCCCGTTCGACGACACCGTCCCGAACCGGCAGCTGCTCGCCGAGGCGCTCCGGCTGTTGCCCCCGTCGTGGAACATCCTGCGGATGGCCTCGCCCGAACTCACCGCCGTGGACGACCGGATCGGCCCGACCGACGACGTCCTCCTGCTGCCCCTGCTGAGCCACCGCGACCCGGCGTTGTGGGAGGACCCCGAAGCCTTCCGTCCCGAGCGCTGGGCGGATCTGGACCCGGACAACCACCCCGGATATCTGCCGTTCGGCCACGCCAACGAGCGCTGCTGGGGCCGCCATATGGTGCTCCCGCTCGCCGAACGCCTCCTGGACCTGGTACGCCGGGACGGCCTCACGGTGCGCCCCGCCCAGACCGTCGGCCGGGTCGAACTCGACGGTCTGATGGAGGTCGCGGAGGTCCGGGTGACCCGCGGCTGAACCTCGTCCCGCCGCGACGAGCCGGCGGACGGGTGGAGTGATGGGTGGAGTGACGGGTTTTCACGGGCCGGTCGGGAAATGGGCGTTGGCCCGTGCATAGGTGGCGAAGGAACGGGGTGGTCGTCCGGTGACGCGGGTGACGGCATCGGTCACCCGGTCCTCGGCGCCCTCGGCGATCCGGCGGTCCAGGCCCGCGAGGATCGCCGCGAAGTCCGCCGGCAGATGCCGCGCGAGCCGCGTGCGCAGTTCCGCCTCGGACACCGCCCGGTGGCGTACCGGTCGGCCGATGACCTCGGTGAGGACCGCGGCGACGGCGTCGTAGGAGAGGGCCTCCGGCCCGGTGAGCACCCAGTCGGTGTTGTGGGGCGCGGGGTCGGTCAGCGCGTGCGCGGCCACCGCGGCGATGTCGTCGGCGTCGATGAACGCGACCCGGCCCCGTCCCGTCGCCGTGGTCAGCAGGCCGTCGGTGCGGATGGCGTCGGTGTGCGGGTGGTGGCCGGTGAAGTTCTGCATGAACCAGGAGGGGCGCAGGACGGTCCACTCCGCGACGAGGCCGGGCAGGGCCTGGTGGACGGTTCCGGTGGCGGGACCGCCCGCGGGGATCAGGGAGGAGCTGAGCAGGACCGCCCGGCGCACTCCGGCGCGCCGGGCGCGGTCGAGGAAGGGCAGCATGACGGCGGCGGGGTCCGTGGCGCCGGGCGGCGGCACGAGGTAGACGGCGCTCGCGCCGTCCAGCGCCGCGTCGTGGGTGGCGGGGTCGGTCCAGTCGAAGGCCACCGGTTCCGCGCCGGCGACGGGAACGGGGTGGCGGCCGGCGGCCCTGGTGGGGTGTCCGGCCCGCGTCAGCCGGGCCACCAGGCGGCTGCCGGTGGTGCCGGTGGCGCCGGTGACGAGGACCGGGCCGGTGGTCGGGGACGTGAGGCGGGGTGTGGTCACGGGGGCCTTCCGGGCGGGATGGGTGGGCGTGCGGGAGGGGGCGGGGGAGGGCGGGGTCAGCTGCGCAGGGAGGCCGGGATGGCCAGGGGATTCCAGTAGTCGCGGTAGTGGGCGATGCGGCCGTCGGCGACGGTGACCACCGCGACGTACGACATCGCGAACGGCTCGTCGGTGGCGACCAGGCGGCCCACGGCGCCCATCTCGGCGATGATCGTGCCGGGGTCCTGGGTCTGATGGATCGTCAGGTGCGGGAAGTCGTGCAGTTCGATGTGACGGGGGTAGTCGCGCATATAGGCGGCGACGGCGGACTTTCCCTCCAGGCGGCGCGGGCGGTCTTCGGGTGCGAAGGGGAACTCGAAGACACCCCGTTCGTCCCAGAGGTCCACCCATGCGGCGAAATCCTGGTCCAGAAGGAGGCGGAGCCCGTGACGGAAGAGATCCTCCGGAGTCCGATGGGCGGTCGTGGCGGGGGTCATCTCGCTTCTCCTCGATCGGGAGCGTGCGGCGCGGTCGTCCGATACGGTTGGACCGCCGGTCCGTTTCGACGATACGGACCAGTGGTCCGTATCGCAAGAGAGGTCATGACCGATGCCCGAACCCCGACAGCGCGCGGACGCCGTCCGCAGTCGTGAAGCCGTTCTGGATGCCGCCGAGGCGTTGTTCGCGCGCAGCGGCCCCGCCGAGGTGAGCATGAACGCCGTCGCGTCGGCCGCCGGCGTCGGCAAGGGAACGGTCTTCCGGGCCTTCACCGACCGGGCGGGACTGCTCCAGGCACTCGCCGAACGACGCACCGCGGCGCTCCGTCGGGCCGTCGCCGAAGGGCCTGCCCCGCTGGGGCCCGACGCCCCGCCGCACGAGCGGATCCCCGCGGTGCTCGACGCCCTGGCCCGCTTCAAGCTGGACAACCGGAGCCTCTACCTCGTCCTGGAGGAAGCCGGCGCGGCCAGCCCGTACCGGAGCCCGTCCTACACCTGGTGGCACACGACACTGCGCGACAGCCTGGCGCAGTGCGCGGACGCCGGGCGCGCCGACTTCGTCGCCCACGCCCTGCTGGCCGCCGTCCGTGCCGACCTCATCGCGCACCTGCTCACCGTGGAGGGGCTGTCGGTCGACGAGATCCGCGACCGACTGGCCGTCTACGTCCGCTCCGTGCTGCCGCGCGACACGCATGCGTGAGGCCCCTGGCCGGGGCCTCGGGATCTGGCCTGGCCGGCCGTCACGTCACGACTGGCCGAGCAGGCCCGTTCGCAGCCGGCCCAGGATCCGGGCGAGCAGCCGGGAGACATGCATCTGCGACACCCCGAGCTCCTCGCCGATCTCCGACTGCGTCTTCTCGTGGACGAACCGCAGGGTGAGGATCCGGCGATCCCGCCGATCGAGCTTCCGGACCAGGGGAGTCAGCGCATGGAGGTCCTCGGCGAGCTGTAGCCGCGGGTCCTCGTCGCCGAGGGCGTCGGCCAGGCTGCGGTCCGACTCGTCCTCGGCCGGGCCGCTGGGCTGGTCCAGCGACCCCGCGGTGTAGCCGTTGCCGGCGATCAGCCCGTCGATCACCTCGTCCTCGCCCAGGCCGAGGTGCTCGGCGAGTTCGGGGACCGTGGGGTCCCGGTCCAGGCGGGCGAAGAGGCGCTCCTTCGCCTGGGCGATGTCGATCCGCAGTTCCTGCAACCGCCGCGGGACGTGGACCGCCCAGGTGGCGTCCCGGAAGAACCGCTTGATCTCGCCCACGATGTAGGGCACCGCGAACGTCGTGAACTCGACCTCGCGGGACAGGTCGAAGCGGTCGATGGCCTTGATCAGCCCGATGGTGCCGACCTGGACGATGTCCTCCATCTCGCTCGGATCGCCGCCGCGGTTGCGGAACCGGGCGGCGGCGTACCGGACGAGGGAGAGGTTCATCTCGACGAGCGTGTTGCGCACGTACTGGTACGCGTGGGTGCCCTCCTCCAGCGCCGCGAGCCGCTCGAAGAACGGCCGGGACAGCGCCTTGGCATCCTTCGGCGCCACCTTGGACGCCTCCGCGATGTACGGCAGTCCGCCGGTGCCGGAACTCACGGTCCGGTGGCCCTGTCCCTGGCGCTGGCCGTGCCGCGTTCCGGTGTGTGTGGAAACCGCCGTCGTCATGGCTGCCCTCCCATAATTTGGATCATGGTCCGGTAAGCCGCGTCTGCCCTTCGCTCGCGGAACGAAACATCAGCCCCATCTTTTCTGCCATCCCGGATCTTGACGTTGCGTCAGCAGGTGTGGCGCGGCACTACGCGCTGCTCGCTTCCGGCGATCGGATCTGGCGATCGGACGCATCGTGTCCTTGGTCTCGGGCTCGGCCCGGTCGGGGACGTCAGTGCGGAGCCCCGGTGCGCCGGTCGAGCTGTTCCAAGACGTGCGGCCAGGCGTCCCGGTGGCGGTCGCGCGCCGCCTCGTCGGCGAACCCGGCATGGCTGAGCCGCAGCGTCGTCCCGGAGCCCTCGGCGGCGAATGCGACCGTGACCACGGTCTCCGCGCCCTGGGTTCCGCCCGCGCCGGTGACCCACGTCAGCTCGACCAGTCGATCCGGTTCGAGCCGCAGGAAGCGGCCGTAGTGCGGGTGGCGGGCCCCCTCGTGCTCCGTCTCGAAGAAGAATGCCGTGTTCACCCGGCCCTCCATCAGCACCGACCCGGGGGCCGCGAACCAGCGGTCGAACTGCTCGGTCCAGGCCCGGTACAGCGCGGCCGGCGTTCCGCTCATGAGTCGTTCGACGGCGAGCTGGTGCGGCCGGGAGGAGAGATCAGGCAGGCGCATCGGTTCGTTGGACATGGAGGGAATGTAGCGCAATGGGGCAAAAGCGGCGGTTCTTTGCCGGTTCGAAGGGTGCCCGATCGGCGTCCTCGCCTTCGCTGAGCGCGCCCCTTCCGCACCGTTTCCCGGGCCGCCGCGGAATACGCCGGGAACGGGCCGGGCACGGGTACGGAAAACCGGGTCCGACGCCGGCCGGAACGTGGATTTCTACGGGGAGTTGGCGTCGACGGGGGACGGTGCGCCGGCTGCCGACATGAGCGCACTCCGGCCTTTTCGGCGGATGGCGGAAGTCGCCCGGACGGCTCGGTTAGGGTCGGACGCATGAGTGAGGAGATCGCCGCACTGGTACGTCGTCTGGCATCCGAGAGCCGGGAGGATCGCGCGGCCGCACAGGACGCACTGACCGCTCTCGGGGCCCCGGTCGTCAAACACCTGCTGCCGCTGCTGCGCAATGAAGAAACGCCGGGCAACTCGGCCGCGGAATCCTGTCTGGAAAGCCTGGGAAGCGCGGCAATCGATCCGCTCCGCGAGGTGCGTGCGGAGGGTCCCGGAAGCCTGCGGAAGGCCGCGCTGCGCATGCTGGCCACGATCGGTGGCGCCGATGCCCTCAGCGACGCGGATCGGGCGGCCGTGGAACGATTGGTGCAGATCAAACTGCCGGACGAGGAGCCGGGTGATCTGCCCGCCGACTGCTGGATCGCGGTGCCCGAGGCGGAAATCGACGATATCGTCCGGGCATTGGACCTGCACGACGCCCGACCGGTCACGACGGCCATGGGCCTGTCCGCCGCCGTCGAGCACGAGAATTCCCTCCGGCGTCCCGCGGAAGGCGGCGGGGTCACCACGGCATACCGGGTCTTCATCACCCCGGAATTCGACGGCTGGCGACTCATCTACGGTGCCGATTACCTCAACGACAACTGGGCGCAGATCGTGACACGGCTCAGCGCGCACTGCCGGGAAGCCCACTTCTACGCCATCGACGACTACAACGGCGCGCAAGTGTGGTGGGTTTCGGAGAACGGACACGACAAGCGCGGCTACCGCACCTACGGCGACCCGGAATGGATCGGGGAACCGATGGAATTCGAGCGGGACTTGATGCCGGGTGGCGACGCCTATGACGACGAGGACGGCGACGCCGAGCAGTACGCCGAGGGCGTCCGTGATCCGGAGGAGGTCGCTTCCTCGATCTCCATCCAGCCGACCGTGGTCGAGGTGCTCGACCGGGTCGGGCACGGCTGGCTCGCGGTGACCGACCCGGACGTCGGGCACGGCCGGTTCCGCGGCGCCCTGGACATCTGAGGGCGCCCCGAGACGGTGCCGCCGCCGTGGCAGAAGGCCGGCGGCGGCACCCGCGGAGCGCGTCGGCGCTGCCCGCTACAGCAGACTCGGCTGAATCTTCTTCCAGGTCGAGTCCAGATGGGCGATATGCCGGTCCATTTCGCGGACCATCGCCTGCTTCTCGGGCGTCGTCATCGCGTCCTTCCGCTTGGAGAACTCGGAATCGATCATTGCCGAGAGCTTCTTGCGCTGCTCCGCTTCGCCGAGTTGGGCGATCTTGTCCTTCTCCGCCGCGATCCAATCCGCGCTCTTGCCCTGGCGGTGATCGAGCCGGTCGCTGATCTCCTTCTGCACGTCCGCGATGGGCTTCTTGTCGAACTCCTTCTTCAGCTTCTTCTTCTCCGTATCGACCTGCTTCTTCGCCTTGACGTCTTCCGGATCGGTTCGATAGGTCGTGCTGTAGTACACCTTCGCGTCTTTAGGAGTCATCTGCCTCAGCACATTCGAACACTTCGCGTGTCCCTGGCCGTTGCCGCACGGTTCACGCTCGGTGTAGAGGGCCTTCGCGGTGTATTGCGCGCCCTCTTGGTTGGCCCGGTTCAGCCAGTCCATGAGGTGTTTCTCCGAGTGGCGCCCCGACACGTTCTTCTCGCCCACCGGAACCGAGGAATCGGCGACGTAGTGGGTTTCCCGCGCGGGCGGCGGCCCTTCGACCTCCAGCACCGCGTAGTTGCGGTCCGTGAAGTCCGGACTGTTCTGCTTCAGGCTCTCCGGCATCGGCCCGTCGTGCTTCAGCTTGTCGAGGTACTTGTTGCCACTGTTGCGGTGCCCTCGGACACCCAGTGACTCGTCGGAGTTCTTGGCGGCACTGTCCGTCGTGCCGTCCTTGGGATCCGGTTCGTTCGGGGCGCGGTACGGCTTGTCGACGTCCACCGGATTGCTGCCGACACCGTGCTGCTCGTGGAATCCCACACTGAGCCGGGTCAGGGAGGAGACGACGGCGAGTTTCTCACCGCGGTCCAGGTCCTTGAATCCGGGAAGCCGCTTCTCCAGGTCGCTCTGGGTGAATTTCTGCGGTCCCTTGCCCGCGTCGGGGTCGTTGTTCTGCGGATGGCCGGAAGAGGCCCGGAGCACTCGTGCCAAATTTCCGTCGTCCGCCCAGCCGGTCAGCCGGTCGTGGACCCGGTCCAGCGGGATGCGGTGCACGTCCCGATCATTGCGGAGCTGCGCCTGGAGCTTGTCCGGAACCTTCCCGTACTCCTTGGAGTCCTTCGTCTCCGCGTCGAGGGTGTGCTTCCCTTCCTTCTCCTGCTTGGAGGTGTCGCTCGTGCCGCGATCGCGCGGATCGGAGTAGGGCTCCTTGCCGTCGGTTTTGTTGTCGCCCTTCCCGCCGTCCGTGTTGTTCCCGTTGTCCTTCTTCGGGTCCGCCGTGGAGCCGGTCGACTGCCCGTGATCCTGATTGGAGGCGTTGCCGCCGCCGCTGTTCGTCGGCCCGGCAGGTGGCTGGCCGTCGAGATCCATCGGGGTACCGGGAGTGGGCTTGCCGTGCGGCGGCCCGGAGGTGGAATGCTCCGCCGTGCCGGAGCCGGTGTTCGTCCCCTGGGTCTGCGGTGCCTGCTGTGGCGGTGAGTGTTGCTGCGTGTGGTCGTCGTCGACGTCCATGTGGTGGTCGTCGAGGCCCAGGGCGTCCATGTGATCCGGGAGGGAACCCAGGGTCGCCTGGGGCGGCGACGGGGTGTTGGTGTGGGGGGCATTGCCAGACTGCTGGCCCGGCTGTCCCTCCCCGTCCACCTTTATTCGGGTCCGCCGATGAGAATCGGACGCGGACTCGGGGGTCGAGCTGACGGACTCACCGTCGGGCGAAGGCTGGTCGCTGGCCTTGCGCTTGAGGGCGGCGGGGTCGGCCGCCGAAGGCCGGTCGTCCTTCCCGTGGTCCGGGCTCGGCGTGTCATGCCTCGCGGTGCCGTCGCCCGTGTCGTGGGAACCGTTCGCCGCAGGGGGCGACTGGTCCGCGTGCGCAGCGTGGTCGGAGTCCGCGCCGCCGGAATCGTGGTGCGAATCGGCAGCGTCGGAGCTGTTGTTGGAGTCGGCGGTGTGGGGGTTGGTGGTGCTGTCGGTGCTGTCGGTGCTGTCGGTGCTGTCGGTGCTGTCGGTGGTGTTGGCTGTGTGGTGGGAGTCCGTGGTGTCGGAGTCGTGGTGGGAATCGGTGGCACCGGAATCGTCGGAGGCATCCGGGGCGGGATGCAGCGGCTTCCGGTCGGCGTCCAGCGGGATGTGGAAGACGTCCGTGGCGCCCTCGGTGTTGATGGGGTGGTGGCTGACCTCGCCGCTCTGGGTGTCGACCCAGACGATCTTCCCGTTGTGGTTGACGGCGTTGAACGCGTGACCGCCGCCGTCCGCCCAGTTGACCTGGACGATCGCCGCGGAGCCCGGCCCTGCCTTCAGCAACTCTTGGGCGATGGCATGGTGCCCGTCCGGGCTGGTGCCGGCGTAGGAGTGCGGCGCCCCGGCCCAGTCGATGATGTTCTCGTTGGCCTTGGACTCCGGCGACCAGTGGTCCGGGGTCCCGTCCGGCGTCTGGTCGGGGGTCCGGGCCGCGGAGACCTGGGGGTTGCCGTACCAGGTCTCCAGGAACGAACGACTGCAGTCGGCACAGTTGTTGGAACGGCCCGGCACGCTGGTGCCGCCGTCGTTCTGCAACTGGGCCCAGCCGCCCGTCGGGTCGGGGAAGCGCTGTGGGCTGCCGTCGTCATTGCGCGGGACGGCGTTCTCCAGCGCCTGCTGGTCCACGGTGTCGGGCGGCAGCAGGCCGCCGGGGGACTCCTGGATACCGGACCGGATCTCGTCGAGGCTGGGACGGTCGTCCGGTGCGGCGGTGGCGTCGGACGTGTCAGGTGCATGAGGCGCGTCCGACGTGTCAGATGGGTCGGGCGTGTGGGAGGTGTCGGGACTGTCGGTGTGCGACTGTTCCGGCTTGTGATCCGTGGACGAGTCCTCGGGAGAGGGCCCGTCGTGCTTGTCGGAAGCGTCGTCCTTGTTGTCCGGCGCTTGGCCGTCCTTGGGGTGCGACTCGCTGTCCGGCTGGTGGCCGTCCTCGGCCTTCTGGTCGTTGGAAGAGTTCGGGGCGTTCTCCGGCTTGGAGTCGTTCTCCGTTTTGGAGTCGCTCTCGGGCTTGGAGTCGCTCTCGGGCTTCGGGGTGTTCTCAGGCTTGGGGGTGTTGTCGGCCTGCGGGGTGTTGTCGGTCTTCGGGGCGTGGTTGGTCTTTTGGTCGGTGCTGGTGCTGGTGCTGGTGCTGGTGCTGGTGCTGGTGCCGGTGCCGGTGCCGGTGCCGGTGTCGTGGTTGGCGTTCGGCGACTGCGAGTCGTGGTCAGGGGTGGTGGGCGACGGCGGTGCGTCGTTGGTGTGGGGCGGTTGCTGCGCGGGCCGGGACGGACGCGGGGACGGCTGCTCGCCGTGCGGACGCTCGGTGCGCGGCGGTTGGGCGGTGCTACGCGCAGGCGTGGGCCGTGGGCGCGACGACTGGTCGGCCGCGGTGGGGTTCCGCGGGTCCCGGGTCGGCGTGCCGCGCGGGGGTGCGCCGCCGTTGCCGGCGGGGGAGGACGGAGTGGTGGACCGCGGGGGCGTCGTGGCGGAGGGGGATCCGCCCGCGGGAGTCCCGGCGGGAGCGCCCGTGGGCATGGTGCCGCCGCCCATGACGACGCCGGGCTGCGGCGATTGCTGTGCAGACGGCGGCGGTGTGCCGGCCGAGCCGGGGGTATCGCCGCCTGCATGCGACGGCTGGGCGACGCCCGGCGGCGGAGGTGCCAGGGTCGCGCTCTCCGTGTGCACGGTGACCGGGCCGTCGTTATGGGCCCGGTTGGGATCGGGCTGGTGCGGCGCACCGGACGAGGAGGGCCCGGAGTACCCGTGTCCGGACGGGGTCGTATGAGGAGCACCGCCGCCCGGTGCCACCCCACCGCCCGTCGGCATGCCGGAACGACTGCCCCCGCCGTTGCCGCTGTTGCCGTCGTCGTGCTGGGTGCCGGAGTGGTCCGGCGTCGGGGGCGGGGCGGAGGGGTGGTCCTGGGAGGGCGAGGGCGGGGGAACGTTCGCCTCTGGCCGGCTCCCGGAGTCCGGGGACGGGGAGGGGGAGGAGGGTGACGGGGCGGGAGATGGGTCAGGGGCTGGTGATGGCGCGTGCTGCGGTTGCGGGCTCGTATGGGTACCGGCGTCAGTGGTGCCGTCGTTCCCACTGGTGGGGACGTTGCCGCCAGTGTTGCCGATACCGCCAGTGTTGCCACTGCCCCCGTTGGGGTCGCTGATCCCGTTGCCGTGATGTTCCGGAGTGGGGGCAGCGGGGCTGGGGTCGGGACTGGGGCTGTCGGCGTGGGCGGGTGTCGGGGCCGCTGCTGATGCGGTACCCGGCCGGCTGTCGGAGTCCGGGCGTGGGGCGGTGTTGGTGCTGGTGTCGGTGGTGCTGTTGCTGTCGTGGGAGGTGGGTGTATCGGTGTTCGGCCGGGCGGGCGAGTCCGTGTCCGGCCGTGCCGTCGAGCCCTGGCCGTGGTCCGAGCCACGGTCTGGGCCGTGGTCCGAGCCGTGCCCCGATCCCGTGTCGGGCGAGGGAGCAGAGTCCGAGGATGACGGGGAAGAGGTCGCGGACGACGAGGCGTCAGGCGTGGGCGATGTCGCCTGTGCTTCCCGGTAACCCGCGTCGAACGGCGTCAGCTGGCTCGGCGGCGGGGCGGCGGAATGCGCCGGCCGGGGCGAGTTGCCGCCGTCCGACGAGTGACCATTGCCTCCGGCCGAGGGGGAACTTCCGCCGTCGGCCGGCGAACTCCCGCTGTCGGAAGAGGAGTTCGGTGCGGCCGAGGAGTTGTTCGTGGAGTTGGAATGGTCCGCCGCCGACGATCCCCCCGATGCGGTGGACCCGCCGCCCGCCGACGATCCGCCAGCTGACGATCCGCCCGCGGACATCCCGCCCGTGGACGATGATCCGGCACCGCCCGATGCCGATCCGCCGCCTCCGGGCGCTGAACTACCACCGTCCGATGGTGAGTTGCTGCCGCTCGACGGCGAGTGGTCGCCCCCGGGCGACGACTGGCCGCCGCCCGAAGTGTCGGATGTCGAGGACGTGTTTCCGCCCCCGCTGCCTGCGGACTCATGTCCCGAACCGCCGGCCGAGTCGCCGCCGGAGTCGTGGCCGGCGGCCGATTCCAGGCCGTTGCGGACGTGGTGGCCCGCCTTGGCGCCCGCGCCGTCGCGCAACGCCTCGGTGAACGTCTGCCCCGAGTTCTTGAGCGCGTTGACGCCTTCCTCGGCGCCCTTGTTGACGGTCCGGCCGACGTCGAATCCGCTCTGCGCGCCGAAGCTCATGTTCACGGACTGTGCGATGACGTCCGAGATCATGGCCTGGAGCGCGGAGACCGCGGGCTCCTTGGCGGTTTCCAGCGCTGCGTCGAGGACCTGCTTCGCGGCCTCCTTGATGATCTTCCGGACGATCGCCCGGGTCGCCGCGGTGGCCGCCGCGACGCCGATCTCCGACAGGCCGAACGTGAACGGCGCCGCCGCTTGGGCCGCGATGATCTCCGCCGCAAGGATCGCCAACTGGGCGATCACCGCGACTTTCATGCCGATGACGAGGCCGGCGGCGACGTCCAGCGCGACGGCGATGGTCTCTGCTGCGGTCCGGGCGTCGGCGAGGTATCCGGAGCCGGAACCTCCGTTGAACTTCTCCCAGGTGGTGTTGAAGCCGTCGATCGAGTCGCCGGAGTTCTGGGACACCACATTGCCGGCAGCGGTGACGCCGCGCTGCTGGAGCTCTTCCACGCCGGAGGCGAAGTTCCGCCAGTGCTGGGCGGATTCCCGCAATTTGTCTTCGTCTGCCGTGGGCCAGTTGAACCCCAGCATTTCGAGGACCCACTCAAGTGCGTCCGGCAGCATTAACGACACAGTGGGGATCTCCAGGCAGGCGTGAGGTCAGGAAGAGGGGTGGAGCGGAAAGAGGTGCGGAGGTGGGCGGGAAGGGCGGTGCGAGCGGGGGCACCGCGAGGGACGGAGGGTGAGGCGGTGCGAGGGGCGCCGTGAGTAAGGGACGGGAGGGGTGACGAGGGCGAGGTGCGGTGAGTCGCTAGACGTTGGGGCTCCGGAAGCGGGCGATCGCCTGGTGCTCCGTCTCGGCGTTCGCGATGTGCTGCCTCAGCATCGACTCGTTGAAGTCCTCGTCGGCCTCGTGGTTCTTGGCCATGTTGTTCAGCCCGCCGCCGATTTCTTGGAGCTTGGAGGCGAGATGGCCCATCGATTCGTACATACCATCTCGTAAGCCCTCATAGACGACACCGAACTTCTCGCCCAGGTCGTCGTCCCCCCATGGGGGCGTGTCGTCGCCCTCCAGGGAGGTCAGTGCATCCTTCAGCTTGTCGACGAGGCCCTGGTAGTCCTTGCCGATCTGGTCGAAATCGGTACCACCGGTGCGCAGTGATGCTATGTCAACTTTTAGGCCGTCTCCCACCAGAATCCCCAGGTAGTTCTCTTGTGCATGGCCGTGGGGCCGCAACGTTGGTGGAAAGTTTAAACAGTTGACCTGGTCAATTCTCAAGGATGTCTTTGCAACAGCTTTGTTGCAGGGTTCGATTCGCGCCACCCCGGTTGAGGGCTTGCACTCCCGGCATCGATGTGCTCCCGTCGGCGCCTCGCCGCCCGGTCGTGCGATCTGAACGTTCGCTGAACAATCGGCGGTCCGCGGATCCCCGACGCTCCTCCGGCCATCTCGCACACCGACCGGTGAGTACCACCAGGGAGGATCGTCCATGGCCAGCACGACCCCAGCCGGGAATGCGTCTCCAGTCGGGAACGCGTCCCTACCGGGGGACGCGTCCCCAGCGGGGAACGCGACCTCGGCGTTGAACGGGCCCGCAGCGTTGGACGGGCCCGCAGCGTTGGACGGGTCCGCAGCGGTGGACGGGCCCGCGAGGGGGGAAGCGCTCCCGTCGGGGAAGCCGAATCCACCAGGGGAAACGATCCCGGTGGCGAGCTTGCCGACCGGGCGGGCCGGCGGCGGTCGCCTGCTCCGCCGGCTCGGCGTCGCGCGCCGGACGCCGGAGCCCCGGCCGGCGTACTCCAGACCCGTGCTGCTGGCGATCCTCGTCATAGCCGGCGTGCTGTTCGCCTGGGACATCCAGCACAGCGCGTTCCACGCGTTCTACTCGGAGACCGCGCGCAGCATGTCGGAGAGCTGGCACGCCTTCCTCTTCGGCTCCTTCGACCCCGGCGGCTCGATCACCATCGACAAGCTGCCGGGTTTCCTGTGGCCGCAGGCGCTCTCCGCGCGGATCTTCGGCTTCCACCCGTGGGCGCTGACCTTGCCCCAGGTGATCGAGGGCGTGCTCAGCGTCGCCGTCCTGTACCGCGCGGTGCGTCGCTGGGCGGGCGAGAACGCCGCACTCCTGGCGGCCGCCGCCTTCGCCCTCACCCCGGCGATCGCCGGGCTGTTCCGTACCGAGGTCGAGGACCCGGCGTTCACGCTCTGTGTCCTGCTGGCCGGCGACGCCACGCTGCGTGCGGCGCGCGGGGCCCGGCTGTGCCCGTTGCTGGCCGCCGGGGTCTGGGTGGGGCTGAGTTTCCAGGCCAAGATGCTGGAGGCGTGGGCGGTGCTCCCGGCGCTCGGCCTGTTGTATGTGCTCTCGGCGCCGACGGTGCTCCGTCGACGGCTGGCGCACCTGGCGGCGGCGGGCGCGGTCTGTGTGGCGGTGTCGGCGTCGTGGGTGCTGCTGGTGACGTTCACCCCCGCCAAGGACCGCCCGTACATCGACGGTACGACCAACAACTCCGCGGTGAGCCAGGTGGTCGGCTACAACTTCCTCAACCGTTTCTCCGGCGTCAGCGTGAGTGCCAAGGACACCGGGAGCGTCGCCGTTTCCACCATGGCCGGCACCGCGCCGGCGCCGCCGACCGGACACTCCCGGCCGACCGCCGGGCAGTGGGTCAAGATGTTCGCCCCGTCGCTGGTCTCGCAGATCGGCTGGCTGTACCCGGCCGCCGCGCTCGCGGCGGTGTGCGGCGTGGTGTGGCGGCGCGGCCGGCCGCGTACGGATCCGCTGCGCGCCGGCTTCGTGCTGTGGGGGGTGTGGCTGGTCACGTACTTCCTGGTGTTCAGCGCCGGGGCGGTCGGCGGCCATACGTACTACATGGGGGTGGTGGCCGTTCCGCTGGCGGCGCTGTTCGGGGCCGGGATGGTGCAGTTCTGGCGTGCCTGGGTGCGCGGCGGCCGGGCCAGGGCGTGGGCGCTGCCGACCGTCGTAGTCACCACGGTGGCCTGGTCGGCGGTGATCGCCGAGCTGTTCCCGACCTACCTGCCGTGGCTGGCGCCGGCCGCGGTCGTCCTGGGGGCCGGCGGCCTGGGGCTGCTGGCCTGGGGCCGTCGGGGAACCCGCACCCGCACCCACGCCCACACCCGCCCGGCTTCCGGGGACGGCTCGTCCGTAGCCCCCGGCTCGCCCGCAGGCCCCGGATCGGCCTCCCGCCTCGGTACGGCGTCCGCTTCCGGCCCGGATTCCGGCTCCGGCGGTGACGCGGGCCGACGGCGGACTGCCGTGCTGGGGCTCGTCACGGCCCTGGTGGCGATGCTCCTGCCGTCCGCTGCCTGGGCGTCCTCGGTCCTCGACCCGACGTACGGGCACTCCGGCATGGGCTCGACCGGTCCGGTGGCCATCCGGCACCGCACCGCGGCCCACCACCCGGCAACCCACCGGGCCCCTTCCGCCGACCCCTCCGACGGCACAGCAGGCCGAACCGACGGCTCCAGCTCCCACGCGCCCCGACACCCCGAGACGTCCGACGGGACTGCGCACGAGACTGCCCGCAAGACTGCTCACAAGACCTCGGACGAGACGTCGCTGAGCCCCGCCCAGCGCCAGCTCCTCGCCTACACCCGGGCCCACCAGGACGGCGCCACCTACCTGTTCGCCACCACCAGTTGGCGGGTCGCCTCGCCCTACATCCTCCGCGCCGGTGCCGCGGTGCTCCCCATGGGCGGCTTCACCGGCACCGCGCCGTCACCCACCGCGTCCGGATTCCGCGACCTCGTCGCCACCGGCCAGCTGCGCTACGTCGTGCTCGGCGGTCCGGCGACGACGCCCGGCCGTGCCATCGGCCCGTGGGTGCGTGCCCACTGCGAACGCGTGCCGGGCCAGGCGTACCAGGTCTATCGCTGTACCCCGGAGTCCGCCGCGGCCGACCGGTCCGGGTCCGAAACGCCAACGCCAACTCCAACTCCAACTCCGTGAGTACCGTCCGTTGCCCAGCCCAGCCCAGCCCAGCCCAGCCCAGCCCCACCCCGTTCCGGGTCAGGGTTGCGTCAACGTCGGCGCAGCGCAGCGCGGTTCCCGGCGGTGGGCGGTGACGATGCTCGCAGGACTCAAAGGAGGAGTTCGCGCGCCGGCCGGTGACAACCGCGGGGAGACGCTCCACGCGGTGCCGTCCGGCGCGCCGTGGTACTGAAGGGACGTACGCCATGGGGTGGGGCAGCGAGGGGGCCGCGGCGGATCGGCCGCGGCCCGGCAGGCTCAAGGTCTTTCTCGGGGCCGCCCCCGGTGTGGGCAAGACCTACCGGATGCTGGACGAGGGCCGGCGCCGGACCGCGCGGGGCACGGACGTGGCGGTGGCGTACGCCGAGTGCCACGGCCGCCCGGCCACCGAGGCGATGCTCGACGGGCTGGCCCTGCTGCCGCGCGCGATCCGCAACCATCGCGGCACCGAGTTCGGCGAACTCGACCTGGACCTGGTGCTGGAACGGCGCCCCGAGGTGGTGCTCATCGACGAACTCGCCCACACCAACGCGCCGGGCTGCCGGCACACCAAGCGCTGGCAGGACGTCGAGGAACTGCTCGGCGCCGGGATCGACGTGGTGGCCACGCTCAACATCCAGCACCTGGAGTCGCTCACCGACGTCGTCGAGAAGATCACCGGGGTGCCGCAGTACGAGACCGTGCCCGACGAGGTGGTCCGCCGCGCCGATCAGATCGAACTGGTCGACCTGCCGGCCGAGGGCCTGCGGCGCCGCATGGCGCACGGCAACATCTACCCGCCCGAGAAGGTCGACGCCGCGCTGTCGCGCTACTTCCGGCTCGGCAACCTCAGCGCGCTGCGCGAGCTGGCGCTGCTCTGGGTCGCCGGCCGGGTGGACGAGGCGCTGCGCAAGTACCGGCACGAGCACCGCATCGGGCGGGTGTGGGAGACCCGCGAGCGGGTGGTGGTGGCGCTCTCCGGTGGCCCGGAAGGTACGACGCTGATCCGTCGGGCCGCCCGGATAGTCAACCTCCCCCGCGCTCTCAGCTTTGTTCGAGCAGGAGGGACCCCCATCCCCGCGGGTGACCTGCTGGCCGTGCACATCACCCGCAGCGACGGCCTGGCCGGTTCCTCGCCGGCCGCGCTGGCCGACCAGCGGCAGCTCACCGAGAGCCTGGGCGGCACCTACCACGCGGTGGTCGGGGACGACGTCCCCGCTGCCCTGCTGGACTTCGCCCGCGCCCAGAACGCCACCCAACTCGTCGTCGGTGCCAGCCGGCGCGGCCGACTGCGGCGGTTCCTGGCGCCGCGCGGCGTGGGGGAGACCGTCGTCGAACTCTCCGGCGACATCGATGTCCACACCGTCAGTCACGAATACGCCGGGCAGGGGCGCACCTGGGTCATCCCCGGCAGCGGACTGCCGCGCACCCGCCGGGTGGCCGGGCCGATCGCCGGCCTGGTGCTGCCCCTGCTGCTGACCCTCGTACTGCGCGGCGTCTCGGGCCCGTTGTCGCTCAACCTCACCAGTGAGGCGCTGCTCTTCCTGCTGACGGTGCTGGGGGTGGCCTGTATCGGCGGAGTGGTGTCCGCGCTGCTCGCCTCGGTCACCACCTCGCTGCTGCTCAACTACTACTTCATCCCGCCGGTCGGCCAGTTCACCTTCGCCGAGGCCAATATCGTCGTCGCCCAGGCCGCGTTCACCACCGTCGCGGTCACCGTCGCCGCCATCGTGGACCGTTCGCTGCGGTTGGGGCGGCGCGCCGCCCGGGCGACCGCGGAGGCCGAGACGCTGTCCTCGTTGGCCGGCGGCATCCTGCGCGGGGACCGGGCCGTGCCGGACCTCCTGGAGCGCACCCGCGAGACCTTCGGCATGGACCGCATCGAGCTGTGCCCGCGCGACGACGCGCCGGAGCCCTGGCCGTCCATGACAGGCGGGACGGCCAGGGGATCCGCACGGGCCGTCCACACCGCGGGCACCGCCGGTGAAGTGGGGACCGACCACCGGACCGAGGTCGCGATAGGGGACGACAGTGTGCTGGTGTTGATCGGGCGCCGTCTGCCCGCCTCCGAGCACCGGGTGCTCACCGCCTTCGCCGCCCATCTGACCGCGGCCGTCGAACGCGCCCGGCTGGCCGAGGCCGCCGCCGAGGTCGAACCCGTCAAGGCGGCCAACCGGATGCGCACCGCGCTCCTGGCCGCGGTGGGTCACGACCTGCGCACACCGCTGGCCGGCAGCTGGGCGGCGATCAGCTCGCTGCGCAGTCGCGAGGTGGACTTCTCACCCGAGGACCGCGAGGAACTGCTCGCCACCGCCGAGGAGTCGCTCGCCAAGCTCAGCCGCCTGGTCGACAACCTCCTGGACATGAGCAGACTCCAGGCCGGTGCGCTGACCCTGCACCTGGAGCCGGTGGCGCTGGCCGACGTCCTGCCCGCCGCGCTCGACACCCTCCCCGGCTCGCCTCCACAGGCGCCCGGACGCGTCATGGCGCAGGCGCTGGACACCGCCCCCGACGTGCTGGCGGACCCGCCCCTGCTGGAGCGCGTGATCGCCAACCTGGTGTCCAACGCGGTGCGCCACTCGCCTGCCGGCCGCCCCGTCACGATCGGCGCCAGCGCCCTCGCCGGCCGGGTCGAAGTACGGATCACCGACCGCGGTCCCGGCATCCAACTACCCGACCGGGAGCGGGCGTTCGAGCCGTTCCAGCGCCTCGGCGACACCGACAACACCACGGGCCTCGGCCTCGGCCTCGCGCTCTCCCGCGGCCTGACGGAGGCGATGGGCGGCACCCTCACCCCGGAGGAGACCCCCGGCGGCGGCCTCACCATGGTCGTCTCCCTCCCGGCCGCCCCGGAGCCGCACCTCCCGGAATCCGAGGCGGTTCCGCCCCCGCCGGCCACCGGTGTCGCCGTCCCGCCCACGGTGGGGATGGCGGAGACGGCCGCCACGGCCACGCATGCCGTGATCGCCCGGACCGTTGGCGCCGCCGGGACCGCCGGCACGGCCGACGAGGCGTGAACCGGGCGGCGGCCCTCCTGGTCGGCCCGGCCGACCGCGCAGGTCGGGAGGGGCGCCGTGCGACTCGCACGCGAGGCGAATGGCCGAAATTCGTCGTTGACTCGATCAGGGTCGGTGGCGCGGTGCACGCGGACCACTGCTCGGCGCCCCGCCCCAACCCGGCCGACCCGCTCCGCGCTACTGTGCGCGCGTGAGTCTTTACGTCGTCGTAGGTTTTGGTCCCGCCGGGGCGGCCACCGCTCGGCTGCTGGCCGAAGCGGGCCATGCGGTCCGGGTCGTCACCACATCGGGCCGAAGCCCGGAGCCGGGCATCGAGCACCTCGCCATGGACGCCACGGACCACGAGCGACTGACCGAGGTCGCACGGGGCGCGGCGGCGATCTACGGCTGTGCCGCACCGCCCTACCCCCGCTGGGCGCGCGACTGGCCGCCGCTGGCGGCGTCGCTCCGCACGGCGGCCGAGGCGACCGGGGCCGTCCTGGTCATGCTGGGCAACCTCTACGGCTACGGCCCCGTGGCCGGACCGATGACGGAGCAGCTGCCGCTCGCGGCGACCGGCCCCAAGGGGCGGGTGCGGGCGGCCGTTTGGGAGCAGACGCGGAAACTGCACGAGCAGGGCCGGATCACGGCGGTCGAGGTGCGGGCCTCGGACTTCTTCGGGCCCGGCGTGACCGGCGGCGGTCATCTGGCCGCGCGGGTCATGCCGCGACTGCTGCGCGGCAAGCCGGTCTCCACGCTCGGGGATCCGGACGCCCCGCACAGCTGGAGCTATCTCCCCGATGTGGCCAGGGCCCTGGTGGAGGTCGCGGGCGAGGAACGCGCCTGGGGGCGGGCCTGGCACGTGCCGACGGCGCCCGCACTGTCCACCCGGGAGATGGTCGACCGCCTGGCCGCCCGGGCGGGGGTGGGGCCGGTCGCGGTGCGCGGGCTGTCGCCGGCCGTGCTCGGCATCGCGTCGCTTCTCTCCCCACTGATCCGCGAACTCAAGGAAGTCCGTTACCAGTTCGACCGTCCCTTCATCGTCGACACCCGCGCGTACGAAGCCGAGTTCGCCGTGCGCGCCACCCCGGTCGAGGCGACGGTGGACTGGTGGCGCGAGCGCCCGGCCACCACCGGCTGACCTCGGCACGCCACGACAACCCCGCGACGGCAGGGGGCGGACCCTAGGCCGCGACCGCCTCCACGATGGACGCGAAGGTGGGTGTGGGCAGGATCCGGGTGCGGCGCAGGCCGGCCCGGGAGAAGAGGTCGTCGAGCTCCTTCGGCCCGCGTTCCTTGCCCGTCACGAGCGTCATCATCGCCACGTCCAGTGCCTTGCCCGGATGGGGGGCGTTGCCGGGGGCGGGGACGGAGTCGACGACCAGGACCTTTCCGTCCGGGGCCAGGCCGTGCCGGCAGGCGGTCAGGATGCGGACGGCCGAGGCGTCGTCCCAGTCGTGCAGCACGTGCTTGAGCACATAGACGTCACCGCCGTCCGGCACGGAGGTGAAGAAGTCGCCCGGTTCGGCGCGCCAGCGGCCGGACAGCTCCGCGGTGTCCAGCACGTGGTCCTGCACGGCCGCCGCCTGGTCCAACAGCACCCCTGACAGGCCCGGGTGACGCAGCAGGACGTGGCGCAGCAACCCGCCCCGCCCGCCGCCGACGTCGACCACGGTGCCCCGCTCCGGGAACGGATAGGCGCTCGCCACCAGGTCGTCGATCGGCTCGGAGAACGCCGCCATGCCCGAGTCGAAGAGCTCCCGGGTCTTGGGGGCGCCCTGGAGGTACTCGAAGAACGGGGCGCCGAAGACCTTGGGGAAGCCCGGTGCCCCGGTGCGTATGGTCTCGTCGAGCGCCGACGACGAACGCACGAAGATCTCGTCGGTGAGCATCAGCACCGCGTCGCGCAGCGAACCCGGCACCCCGGCGCGCAGGAACTGGGCGGTCGGGGTCAGATGGAAGGCGCCGTTGTCGTCCTCGCGGAAGACCTCGCGCGAGGCGAGGTAACGCAGACAGCGGCGGAGGAAGACGGCGTCGGTGCCGGTGAGCCGGGCGAGTTCGGCGGCGGTGCGGGGGCCGCCGGCCAGATGGTCGGCCAGGTGGTGGAGGGCGGCGATCCGTAACGCCGCGGAGTACAGGTGCCCCAGCGACTGTTCGATCAGCTGGGCCGCCCCCGCGTGCGCCGCGGCACCGGTGAGGTCGGGGTGGTCGGTCGGGTTCGGGGTGTTCACCGTCAGCCTCCGGGCAGATGGGTCGGTGAGTCGGGCAGGTGCCCCTTCACTCTTGCCGCGTCCTCCCGCCTCCGGTACCGCCCAGGTGTGGATCTTCGTCTCGGCCTTCCGGCCTAGGGCTTCCCGACATGCCGGCCCAGGGTTCGCGAGGGGAACCGTGTGGTCGATCGGCGGCGGTGTCCGGGAACGGCAGGACCGCCCCCGTCAGCAACGGGGATTCGAGAATGACGCAGCGCACGGCCCTCGGCAATACTGCCAGGCGGGCCGCGGGGCGGGCCGGTACGGGCAGGCACGGCCCAGGTCAGCCGACGAACCCCCCGTCCCGCAGGATTTCGTCGATACGGGTGCGGTGCGCCAACTCCCAGGCGTCGAGGGACTCCTCGGCCTCCTCGGCCAGTTTTGCCCGGGCGGCGCCGAGGACCTCCTCCTGCCGCGCTCGGGGCACCACGACGACGCCCTCCTCGTCCGCGACTACCATGTCCCCGGCGGAAACGTCCACCCCGCCGCACCGCACATCGACGTTGAGCGGCTCAACGGCCTTCTTGCTCCCGGGGAACGGGATCACGCCGCGGGCGAAGACGGGGAACCCCATCGCGCGAACCTCCGCGAGGTCGCGGATCAGCCCGTCGGCCACGAACGCCGCGACTCCTCGGCGCTGGGCCACGGCACAGACGTTGCCACCCGCCAGCGCGTGATCCAGGTCGCCCGATTCGACGACGATGACCGAACCCGGCGCCGCGCGGTGGATGGCCGCGTGCAGCATGAGGTTGTCGCCGGGCGGGCAGCGCACCGTGAACGCCGGCCCGGCGACCCGCGGCACCGTGGACCACAGGGGCCGGATGCCGACGTCCATCACCTGCCCGCGGCCCAGGACGTCCGCGAGCGTGGTCGGCGAGATCTCCCGGAAGGCGTTCGGGGTGGCCGCGGGGGAACCGGCGTGGTCGTCGTTCATGCTCTTCCTCCGTTCGGGCGGGCGGCGGCGCACGGTAGCACCGGCACGGGCCGCGTCCGGCGCACCGCGATCCGGCTGCCGCCGAGGGCTGCTGCGGAGCCCGCCCAGCGCCTCGTTCACGGCATGGTCGAGTTCCGTGCGCAGCGGCGTGCATTCGCGGACCGGATCGGCTTTCGGGCAGGTCAGCAGGTGGGCGAGGAGGCGTTGGGCGGCCTGCAGATGAGTCATCCGGTCCTTGATCGCCGCGATCGAGGCGGCCAGTACCGCACGGCCCGATGGCCGGCCGTCGGCCGGACCGTCGCTGATCAGCGCGGCGGTGTCGGCCAGGCTGACCAGGCCGCGGTGGTGCAGCCGTTGGACGAGGGCCAGCCGGCGCAGTTCGGCGGGGCCGTAGTAGCGCACGTTCCCCCGGCGCTCGGCCGCCGGGAGGAGCCCCAGGTCGTCGTAGTAACGCAGCGTGGACACCGGCACGTTGAAACAGCGGGCGGCCTGACTGATCGAGTAGCGCTCGTCTCCCATGACCCCATGGTGCGCCCGATGTTGCGCTCAAGTCGGCTTGAGCGGGGAGTGTGGTGATCGACCACCGCGCGGCGGAGCGGCGGCGAAGCCGTGCCTGCCGGTCAGGCAGCCGTGAGCCCTGGGGCCCTGAGGTCCTGACGCCGTGAAGTTGCGAAGCGGTGAAGCGGTGAAGCCGTGAAGTCGTGAAGTCGTGAAGGGAGCGTGCCATGAGTGCCGAATGCGGCGGGGGAACGGGAGCGCAGGGAGCGGGACCGCGAGCCGATGTGCCTGATGTGCCGGTGCTGGTGGTGGGGGCCGGGCCCGTCGGGCTCTCGACGGGGATGTTCCTCGCGCACTGGGGCGTCCGGCCGTTGGTCATCGACAAGCGGCCGGACGCGATGGCCGCGGTGCCGCGGGCGAGCACCAGCCTGCGCACCCTGGAGCTGTTCCGGGCGACGGGCCTGGGCGCCGCACTGGAGCGGGAGGGCTGGGAGGGCGGCATGCCGATGCGGACCGTCTTCAAGGACAGTGGGCTGGGCGGCACGCTGCACCGCGGAGGTCTGCCGCCCCGGTACGCGAGGCTGGTGGAGAACTGTAGCCCGGTGCCTCCGCGACTCGTCCTGACGCATGATCAGGTGCAGCGGCTGGCCTGCGAGGAGCTGCGCCGGCTGGGCGGTGAAGTCCGTTTGGGCGTACGGCTGGTGGGACTCACGCCCGGTGACGACCATGTGCGCGCCCGGCTCGTCGATGTCGCCACGGGCGAGGAATCGGAGATCACCGCCGGATATCTGATCGGTGCGGACGGGGCGAAGAGCGACGTCCGCACCCGACTGGGCATCACCATGCCCGACCGTACGGTCATCGACCACCTCAACACCGCCTTCTACCGCGCCGACCTGGGGCCCGTACAGCGCGACTGGGGAACCCACGTCTGCTTCGTCCGGAACGACGCCGTGTACGCCACGCTGATGTCGAAGAACGGGCGTGACCAGTGGGCCACGCACATCCTGGACCATCCCGGCAAGCCGCCGGCCGGTCCGTCCGAGCTGACCGAGGACGCGACCCTCGCACTGCTGCGGTCCGCCATCGGCGACGCGACGATCCCGATCGAACTGCACGCGGTCAACGCCTGGGAGGCCGCCATCGGCATGGCCTCCGCCTTCCGGCAGGGCCGGGTCTTCCTGGTCGGTGACGCCGCCCATGTGCAGAGTTCGGCCGGCGGTCTCGGCATGAACACCGGCATCCAGGACGGCCACAACCTCGCCTGGAAGGTCGCCGCCGTTCTGCACGGGCACAGCGCACCCACGCTCCTGGACACCTACGAGCCCGAACGCCGGGCCGCCGCCCAGGCGTCCCTGGCCCTCTCCCGCAATCTCCTCCAGGGGTACCGGTCATTGGACGGCGATCCCAACGACCTCTACGAGAAGCTCGCCGTCGACTACCTGCGCGGAATGATGTTCTACGGATACCCGCCGCACGGCACCGTCACCGGTCCGGGCCCGGACCCCCTGGACGACACCATCCGTCCAGGCCACCGCTTCCCGCACCGCTGGCTCAACACCCCACTCCACGGCCGGATGTCGACCCTGGACCTGATCGGTTCGCGCTGGACGCTGTTCGCCGCGGTGGATCTCCCGCGCTGGCGCGCTGCGGCCGCCTCCCTGGGCCTGGAGCCGCAGCGCGTCCACGAACTCGGCGCACCGCACGCGAGCGACCTTGCCATCGGGGACGATGCCGTACTGGTGCGACCCGACGGCTTCGTGGCCTGGCGCGGTACCACAGAGGAAGCCCTACGGGCCGCGCTCCGCTAGGGCCTGACCCATCGGACAGGCCCTAGGTGCGGTAGCCGCCCCCGCGTCATGCCGCGCGGTAGGCGAGCAGCCCCATCATCCCGCTCTCGCCGTGATAGGCGTTGTGGCAGTGGATCAGCCACTGACCCGGGTTGTCCGCGTCGAAGTCGCAGGCGACCGTCGCGCCCGGCAGGACGACGACGGTGTCCTTGCGGGGACCGTTGGCTCCGAGTTGGTAGGTGTGCCCGTGGAGATGCATGGGGTGCCACATGTCGGTGGAGTTGACGAACTCCAGCCGGACCCGCTGGCCGCCTTCCACGGTGAACGGATGGGCGTCCGCGTCGTTCATGTCGAACCGCCGCCCGTTCAGCGCCCAGTCGTACTTCGCCATCCCACCGGTCAGCTTGATGCGGTGGGTGACGTCCGGCTGACGGGCCTTCAGCCGGACGCCCTCGGCGGGCCGCAAGGCGGACGCGGTCGGGATCCGGCCGTTGAGTTCCCCGGGCCGCACGGCGGCGGACGGGGCGCGGCCCGAGCCGGTCCGCACCAGGGCCAGGCCGGCGGCCCCCTTGCCCTCGGCCAGGGCGACGAGCGGGAAGACGCCGTCGCCGAGCGTGACCAGGGCGTCGTAGCGCTCACCGGGGCCGATCAGGAGGGCGTCGGCGGGCTCGTGGGTGAGGGGATAGCCGTCGGCGTGGGTGACGGTCAGCCGGTGGCCGCCGAGGGCGACGCGGAAGGCGGTGTCCCCACCGGCGTTGATGATCCGCAGCCGCAGTTTCCGGCCCGGCTTGCCCTGGTACGTGGCCGGCGCGGCCGGGACGCGGCCGTTGATCAGGTAGTGCGGGTACTTCACATCGCCGGCGTCCCCGCCCAACAGGGGGCTGGTCGCGCCCATCAGCATGAACGGGTCGTCCATGCCCGCGCCCATACCCCCTTCCGCGCCCATGTCCGTGCCGGCTTTCATGTCCATGCCCGGCATCCCCGCCATGCCCTGCATGCCGTCCATGCCGCCGTGCGCGCCCGTCTTCCCGTTCCCTCCGTGGGACGACGACCCGTGGTCCATGCCCCGTTGCAGGGCGGCGAGGGCCTGGTCCGGGGTGCCGGTGATGCCGTCGAGCCAGTCGTCGAGCACGACGACCCACTCGTCGTCGTACCGCAGCGGCTCGTGCGGGTCCTCGACGATCAGCGGGCCGTACAGGCCGCGGTCCAACTGGACGCCGACGTGCGGATGGAACCAGTACGTGCCGGGCGTCTCGGCGACGAAGCGGTAGGTGAAGGACCCGCCGGCCGCCACGGCCCGCTGGGTGACGGGCGGCACGCCGTCCATGTCGTTGCGCAGGGCGAGGCCGTGCCAGTGGACGGAGGTGCTCTGCGGCAGGCGGTTGGCGAGGTCGGCGACGAGCGTGTCGCCCGCGGTGAGCCGGATCTCCTTGCCCGGCAGCGCACCGTCGAAGCTCCAGGTCCGCACGGCCTTCCCGGCACCCAGGTCGACCGTGCCGGCGGTCGCGGTGAGCCGGACGTGGTGCTCCCGACCGGACTGGCGGCGCTTCTTCTCGGTGGCCGCCACGGCCGGCCCGGACGGGCTGAGCAGGGTCTGCGCGGGCCGGGCGGAGCCCTGGCCGTCGCCGGAGCAGGCGGTGAGCAGGCCGGCGCCTGCCGCGCCCAGGCCCGCCAGCAGAACGGAGCGTCGGTTGAGCGTGTTCATGGGGTGGTGTCCTTACGCAGATGTACCCGGCGCGGCGGCGCGCACCGTCGGGGTGCGCAGCGCGCGGGCGCCGTGGGAAATGGCCGAGGTGGGGGAGGCGAGAACGATCGGCCTAAATGCGAAGGACGGAGAGGGACGCCGGATCGGGTGGGGCGGGCCCGCGGGCCGGGCCGGCGCCCGATCGGCAGGAGGACATGGGCCCAGGCGCGCGGACCTGGCCGACCAGCGGTGGCGGCGGGACCAACTGCTCGGCCCGCACGTCGTACGACGAGCAGTGCGCCCCGCCGTCGTGCCCGTGCCCGGACCGCGCCTCACCGGACCGTGCCCGGTCGGTTCGAGCGTGCCGGGGCTGGCCGTGATCGGGGCCCGCGCGGTGGGGTGCGGCGACAGCAACGGGCACCAACGGCCGCACGGACGGGGCCGGGTGCACGGCCGCCATCGGCCGCGCGGAGGGGACCGACTGCACGGCCGTCATCGGCTGCGTGGACGAGGCCGGCTGCATGGCCGTCATCGGCGCGCAGGTGTCGGGCAGGCCGTGGTGGGCGATCACGGAGAGGGTCAGCCAGACGAGGGCGAGCAGCACCGTCGCCCGACGACCGCCCCGCGCGCCCGGACGGGTCCGCACGGTACGGCTCATCGCCCCTCCCCGAGCCGTTCTCCGCATGCGCAGGCGCACGATCCTCCCCTCCCTCCCTCCCACGTCACGGACTGCCGGGCCGCCTCACGTACGACTCCGCGCCCCGACGCTCGACGATACCCCCCAGGGCTATGGGCGAGACGACGGCCTCCCCCCATGCCGTTGGTCCGTCCGTGCTTCCGCCTGATCTTCGCTCGGCGGTCGGACGGCGGTTGGATTGCGCCTCCGTCGGTCGGTGGACGGGGCGGTAGGGGTCGGATTCGGCCACTCTCTCCTCGGCATGGCAGGCGGTGCGCGGTGATCTGCCACGATGTGGCGGCCCGACAGCGGTGGCCGTGCGATGCCTGTGTGCGATGTCCACGCGGACGCCGCGGAACGTCTCCGCGAGACGAGAGGAGTGGCCCGGTGAGCAGAGCTTCCCTCAGTTCGGCCGTGATGACCCACCCGGTGCGCGAGGAGCAGGCCGCGGCGCTCGCCGCCAGGCTGGGGCTCGGGGGTCTGGCGCTGGACCCGGACCCGGGTGGACCGCCGTCCGCGCTGCGCACCGCGCTGGTGGCCTGGGCGGCGCGGGCGGCGGACGCCGGGCACCACCTGGTCGTGCAGGACGACGTGGCCGCACCGCCCGAGCTGCTGGAGCTGGTGGCCGGATCGGTGGCGCGGTTTCCGGACGAGGCGTTGATCTTCTACACCAACTGGCATGCCCGGAACGGCGCCGCGGCCCGCCTGGCGGCGCTGGCGGGGGCCGGGTGGGTGCGGGCCGTGCCGGAGGAGTTCGCGCCGACGTTGGCCATCTGCCTGCCGGCGCGCACGGCGGACGCGTTCCGGGCGTTCGCCGCGGACAGCGCCGAGCGGCACGACGACGAGGTGATGGCGACCTTCCTGCGGGCCGAGGGGCGCTCGGGGCTGCTGGCGGTGCCGAGCGTGGTCGAACACATCGGGACGAGCAGCATCAACGGGCACGCCGCACAGGGGATCCGGCTGGCGGTGTGCCCGGTGGGGGCGGCGGAGGCGCGCCCGCTGCTCGACCACGGGTGGCTGCTGGAGGAGTTGGACTGGTTGCCGTACATGCGGTACGGCGAGGGGTACGTGCGGCCGGCCGGACACGAGCGGAGCGCCGATCCCCGGCGGCATCTGCGGTGGACCGAGGCATTGCCGGAGACTGGTCTGACGGAAAGTCAGATATGGGACGTGGTGCGGCGGCACCGGCCCGAGGACGCCGCGGCGGCCGTGGGCCAGCTGTTCGGCGCCGCCTTCGCGGACGAACTGTGGATCCACTGCCTGCTGTTGGGGCGGCAGGCCGAGGACGCCGCCCGCCGGCACGCGGCCCGGCGGGCGGCGGCCGGGCCGACCGGGGAGGCCGGGGCCCGGGTCCGGGCCGCCGCGCTGTCCACGGTCGGCCCGGCCGGTCTGCCGCCCGAGCGGCGGCCCGAGGTGATCCCGGACCATGCCGCGCTGATGACGGCGTACGCGGAGAGCGCCGTGCGGTGCGGCGGTGCGCTGCCACGGCGCTTCTGACGGATCTCCGCGGTGTCCACGGAGATCCGTCAGAAGCGCCCTACGTCGGCGCCTGGTGGCGGTCGCGGACGTCGTGGGTGATCCAGACGCAGGGTTCCCAGTACGCGCCGCGGTCGTGGTGGTGGTCGATGTCGAGGAGGGCGAGTCCGCCGGGGAAGACATAGCGGCCGTCGTCGGGGAAGGACATCCGGGTCCACGCCTCCCATTCGGCGACGGTGCCGGTGATGCGGGAGGACTCGGCCACCGCCGCGGCGATGGTGCCGCCCTGGCGCACCTGCGTGCGGATCCAGGGGTCGAACGGGGCGCCGTCGGGGCGGCTCCAGGTCGCGTAGCGCTCGATGGGGACGAGGGGGTAGCGGTCCTTCCAGGTGGGGCGGACCGGAACGATCACGTGGGAGAGCCCGGCGGCGCGGGCCATGGCCGCCATGTGCGCCAGGAGGCGGGCCGAGTAACCCCTGCCCTGGTGGGCGGGGGAGATCTCGATGCCCAGGGCGCACAGGGCGTTCGGCGCCGCCCCGTCGTCGTGGTCGCGGAAGGCCGCCTCGATGGAGGCGTCGAGGCCGGTGCCGAGGCCCTCGGGGGTGCCGTCCCAGGTGCGGGGGAGGGTGCGGCCGGCGCCCAGGACGGTGTCCGTCGCGGTGTCGTGGAGGAGGAACTGGTGGTCCGGGAAGTCGGTGAACAGCCGGTTCCAGAAACCGGAGTTGATATCACCGTGCAGGTTGTACTCCGGGACCACTCCGGCGAATTCTCCGGTGAGCCGGTCCCACAATTCCGGCCGTTGGGTGTGATGGACGAACTGGAGCGTCATATGGCACCCTCCCGGGGATTTACGGCGGGCTTCTCCGCGGCCCAGACGATGACCAGCGGAATTCCGTCCCAGGCGGCCCGGGCGGCGTCCGGGATGGCCTCCTCGTAACCCCCGGGCGCCAGCCGTCCGTTGAAGGTCGGCTCGTGGCATTCCCGCACGGTCAGCCCGGCGGAATGGAAGGCGTCGAGATAACGGCCGGGTAGATGCACGTGATTGCGGACGAAGGCCAGACGGTCCGTGTCGTGCACGAAGACGCACTGGCCCTGGAGGGAGACGACGAACGGGTGCAGGTCGGAGAGGATGATCCGGCCGCCGGGGCGGAGCACCCGGGCCAGTTCCGCGATCCCCGTCGAGACGTCCGGGAGATGCGTCATGGCCAGGGAGCAGACCGCGAGATCGACGCTCCCGTCGTCGAGCGGGAGGTCTTCCAACCGACCCCGTCGGAATTCCGCGTCGGGCACCTTGCGGCGGGCGTGTGCCAGCATTTCGGGCGACTGGTCGACACCGACGGTGCGATAGCCGCGGGCGGCCAGTGCGGCGGTCTGGCGGCCGGTGCCGCAGGCCGCGTCCAGCGCGGTGCCCACCGGGCCGCGGTCCAGCAGCCCGTGCACCACCGGCTCCTCGACCTCGATGTACGAGCTGGGCAGCGAGTCGTAGCGGGCGGCCCAGGAGGCGTAGCCGGCCGCCGCGTCCAGTTCGCCGACCGCCGTCCCGCCGTCCGGAAGCGCCGCGCCCGGACCCGTCGTGAGGGCACGGACTTCCTCGATCCGGGCCTTCAGGAACTTCTCGTCGGCGTCCATCGCATGGCGCAGCAGCGCCAGTCCTTCGACGCCCAGCATGAGTTCGCGTACCCGGAATTCCTTGTCCATTTCGATCGATCTCCGTTGGCTGGAAGGGCTGTTGTCGGCGGTGTGTCCGCGCTCCTAGCATGGCGCGGATGATCGAGGGATATATGGAACGTGAGAGCGTGACGGTCGGTCGACGTCTCGGATTTCATGTGTCGACGGATTCCGAGGAATTTCGCGTCCGTTTCCATCGCTTGGGGAAGGAGCTTTCCTTCATGGCGGAGGCCGGGCCGTATCCGGGTGTGTCGGCCGCTCCGCCGCCCCATCCGGACGGCGTCCCGGAGCACGCCTCGCCCGCCGTGGACTGGAATTGGCCGACGTATCACCACACCGTTCCCGAGGACTGGCCGCCGGGAATCTACCTCGCCCATTTCGTCGCGGGGACGGAGGAGCAGGCCCGGCGCGTGCCATTGCTCGACGACTCCGACATCGAGGGTTTCGAGCGGGAGTTCTTCGTCGTCCGACCTCGCCGAGCCGGTGCGACCGGGGCGCGGATCCTCTACAAGAAGTCGACGTACACCCGGCACGCGTACAACCGTGCCGACCGGGCGGACGTCCAGCGCGCAGCCAGTCTCTACGACCATCCCGTCCACCGGCCGGCCGGTCCGGACGGGCCGCGCGGCCACCGCCTCAGTCTGCACCGGCCCGGCGGGGTCATCGATCTCGCCTACTGGGACGCGCCGTTCATCGCCTGGTTGGAGCGCAGCGGCTACCCCGTCGAGTACTGCACCGACCTCGACCTGCACGAGGAACCGGGGCTGCTGGCTCCCTACCGCCTGCTGCTCAGCGTCGGCCACGACGAGTACTGGAGCGCGGCGATGCGCGACCACGTCGCGCAGTTCGTCCGGGACGGCGGGAACGTGGCGTTCCTGAGCGCCAACACCTGCTGGTGGCGGGTCCATCCGGTGGACGGGAACAGCGCGTTCGTCTCCGACACCGACCACCACGTCGGCGAGGAGTATCCGCACCTCCCGGCGACCGACCAGTGGTGGCCGGCCCCGCCGGACGGCGTCGGCGAGCCGGAGAACACCCTGACCGGCGTCAGCTTCCGCAACGGCGGGATGTGGCCGGGCGACTGGCCCGGCGACCGGCCGCGCGACGGCTACCGGGTGCAGCACGCGGACCACTGGGTGTACGAGGGCACCGGGCTGCGGGACGGCTCCGACGGCGGTCCGGCCGACGCCCTGGGCGCCGGGACTCCGCTGATCGGCTACGAGTGCGATGGCGCGGCCTTCGCCCGGGACGCGAACGGCGTGGCGCACGCCACCGGGGTGGACGGCACGCCCGAGTCCTTCCTCATCTTGGGGATCTACCTCCTCGATCCGGTGCACGACGACTTCCACCACCTGAAATGGGGGCACTGGAACTGCCCGGCGCGCGAACCGGCGATCACCGGCCCGCGCGCCGCCACCATGGGGCTCTACACCGCCGGCGGCACGGTGTTCACGGCCGGGACCACCGACTGGCCGGTGATCTGCGGCCGGGAACTGGACGCCGGCGTCGTGCGGGTGACCCGCAACGTCCTGGACCGGCTCTCCGGCCCGGGGCCGACTACACCAGAGCGCTGAGCGCGGTCAGCGAGGCGATGCGCGCGGCCCCGTCCGGAAGCGGCGGGGCCGCGCCCGCCACCACCCGGTCCGGGCGCCACAGGTGCACCGCCCGCATCCCGTACGCGAGCGGTCCCGCCACGTCCGACTCCCACATGTCGCCGACGAACACGGCCTGTTCGGGGCGCAGCCCGCACTGGTCCAACACCGTCCGGTAGATGAGGGGGTGCGGTTTGCGGGCGCCGGCGCGGGCCGAGGTGACCGCGACGTCGACCAGCCCGGCGATGCCGACGCCCTCGATGGCTCGGTCCAGGTCCCAGAACCAGTTGGAGCAGACCGCCACCGTCAGGCCCCGGGCACGCAGCCCGGCCAGCGCCGCCGGGACGTCGTCGAACAGGGCCAGCCGCAGGTCCTTCATCGCCCGGTCGAGGGCGGCGGCCAGCGGGCCGGCCGCCGCCCCGGGGACGCCGCAGGCCAGTGCCCTCCGTCGCAGGCGGTCCAACTCCCAGGCGTGGTAGTCCCGTTCGCTGGCGGAGTGCGCGGTGTGCTCCTCGCCGTCCCGGGGGCCGACGGCCCACTGGTCGCCCCACTTGTCGGCGGCCTCGACCAGCCCCCGGCTGAGGAAGAGCGACCGGTGGCTGGGCGGCAGCGGCTCGACCAGCCGGACCAGCGTGCCGTAGAAGTCGAGGATCACGCCCCGGAGGGCGCCCTGGCGAGGCGGGGACTGGGCCGGCACCGGCCTCAGTACCGTCCGTGGCGGTGCGGGAAGTAGTCCTCCAGCTGCCCGTCCCGTTCGATGTCGAAGGTGGCGCAGTGCAGTCCACCGCCGAACGGCCCCACCGCGCGGAACGGCACCGGCACGATCTCGAAGCCGTAGCCGGACAGCTGGTCGGCGAGCGCGACTTCCTTCTCCTCGATGCACAGGGTGTTGGGGTCGAGGTTGAGCATGTTGCCGGCCAGCCACGGGCTGCAGTACGACAGCTTGGGCGGATGGTCCCAACTCGCGGGCTGCACCGCCTCGACGATCTCCCAGTCGTTGCGCCGGAAGAACTCCATCAGCTCGGCGTCCGCCAGCCGCTCACCGCAGTGCAGCACCAGTCCGGGCCGCAGCGGCACCCAGGTGGCGTCGATGTGCAGCGGGTGGGTGTTGGTGGAGGTCACCGCGTGCACCCGGTGGTCGGGGAAGTGCCGTTTCAGCCACTGGTAGCCGCTGCGGTTGGTGACGAACGACAGCTGGACGAAGAGGTCCTTGCCGAACCGGGCGATGTCCGCCGCGTCGAACAGCGGCTCCTCCTCGGTCAGCACCAGGTCGTAGTCCCGCACCCGCGCCAACTGCACGTCCGTGGGAAGGGTGTTGTAGGTGTCCCAGAACCCCGGCTTGTAGGAGGCGTCGGTCAGCCGGGGCTTGGGCGCGGCCTCCCAGCGCATGTGCGGGTCGGCCTTGAAGATCCCCTGCAGGAGCGGCCGGTAGCAGAGGTACTCGAACCAGCGGCTGCGGTACGACATGGTGGCTTCGAGGATCTCGTTGCCGACGGTCAGCAGCAGATCGCGCGGCGGCATACAGCCGGACATGGTCTCCTGGGTCCAGTCCGGGGTGCTGACCTGCTGGTTGAAGTCCACGGGGGCGGGGCGATCGACACGGATGCCGCGGCGCCGCAGCAACTCGGCGAAGTTGTCGAGCTGTTCGTTGGCCTCCGCGGTCATCTCGGCCGGCATCGGGCCGTAGGTGCCCAGCGGGAATCCGTCGTCGGGGAAGTCCCGCCGGATCGCGGGCTCGGGGGCCTGCACCACCGTGTTGTCGGCGCGTCCGACGACGACGTGCCGCAGGGGATCCCAGCCGTTCCAGGAGTTGACCTTCACCGGGCGGGTGGCCGGATCTGCGGCCGGCGTGCCGTACTCAGTCACGTGCAAACCCTTCGATAGGGGACGTGGGAGACACCCGAGCAAAACTGAGGCAGCAGGGGCGGCACCGTCAAGAGCCGATCATTGGGACAGCACGCCTTTTGCGTCAAAACAGTGATGCCTTTGCCCCGGTGAACTCAAGATCGGAATGCGGTCCGGCCTGCCGGACGGCCGTTCATGGATTCTCCGGCCACGCAGTTCCGGCCGTCGGATTATCTGGCCGGAATGGCTCCCCGAGGTGAGAGATCGGATACCGGGGGTAGATACAGCCGGTTCCGACAACCCGACGGAGGAGATCATGGCCGAGCGCATCTCCCGTTTGGCGGCGGGCCTGGGAGCGATGGTCCTGATGGGCGCGGTAGCAGGCTGCGGTGGCGGCAGACCGGTCGCCGCCGCGGACCGCACGGGGGAGCTCACGGTCTGGCTGACCGTGGACGCCCAGGAGAGCTGGCCGGATCTGGTGAACGAGGTCAACGACCGCTTCCGGAGGACCTATCCCAAGATCAAGGTCACCGTGCAGTACCAGCAGTGGACCACGAAGAACCAGAAGATCGACGCTGCACTGGCCGGACGCAAAGTCCCCGACGTGATCGAAATGGGCAACAGCGAGACCACCAATTACATTGTCAACGGGGCCTTCGCAGCCGTCGATCCGGCGAAATTCGACCACTCCGCCGAATGGCTGCCGGCACTTCGCGACGCCTGCCGGAACGACGGCAAGACCTACTGTGTCCCGTATTACGTCGGTGCCCGGGTGGGAATCTACCGCACCGATCTGCTCGCCCAGGTCGGCGTGACCCGGGCCCCGCGCAGCTATACCGAACTCCGCGCCGATCTCGACAAACTCAAGGCGAAGTTCGGAGCCACCGACAAGAATTTCTCGGCCTTCTACATGCCCGGCCGCTATTGGTACGCGGCGATGGCCTTCGTCAAGGACGCCGGCGGCGAGATAGCGGCGCGCGGAAAAGACGGCCGCTGGCACGGCGCGCTCTCCTCCGCCCGTTCCGTCGCCGGACTCACCGCCTGGAAGGACCTCCTCGACTCCTATTACACCGGCGACCGTTCCAAGGACAACGGCGACGAGCCGGCGGTCGTCGGCCAGGGCAAGGTCGGCATGTTCTACGGCAACACCTGGGAGGCCAAGGCCGCGACCGACAGCAGATCGGGCGGCGACCCGGCGCTGCACGGGAAGTTCGGCACGTTCGCCTTCCCCGGCCCCTCCGGCAAGATGATGCCGTCGTTCCTGGGCGGCTCCACCCTGGCCGTCCCCGCCAAGTCCGAGAACCAGGACCTCGCCCAGGACTGGATCCGGCTGTTCACCGACCGAACCTCCCAGCGCCGCCTGATAGCCGCCGACACCCTCCCCAACAACACCGCCCAGCTCAAGGAAGTGGCCGCAGACAGCGTCAACGGCCCCGCCGCACAGGCCGCCACCCGCGGCTGGGTGACCCCGCTGGCCCCCGGCTGGGGAGCCGTGGAGAAGTCCAACGTCCTCCAGGAGACGCTCCAGGACATCGCGACCGGGAAACAGTCGGTGCCGGACGCCGCGCGGGCCGCGGACCGCCGCATCGACGCCGTGATCAACGAGAACTGAGGGCGGTGGGGAGCGTGGAACTGCCCGGACCGCCCCGCGCCGCCCGGCCGCCGCGACCGGCCCGGGCACCCCGCCCGCGGCGCACCATCCGGCGACGGGCGCTGCCGTATCTGCTGATCGCGCCGACCGTGCTCGCCCTCGCCGCGGTCCTCGGCTACCCGCTCGTCGACCTGGTGGTGCTGTCCTTCCAGGACATGACCCGGCGCGAACTGTTCTCCGGGGCCACGCCGCCGTGGGCCGGGCTGGCCCACTACCGCTCGATCCTCTCCGACGGCTTCTTCTGGACCGTCGTCGGCCGCACCGCCCTGTTCACCGTCGCCTGCGTCGCGGCCACGATGGTGCTGTCGCTCCTGGTGGCGCTGCTGATGCGACGGGTCTCACCATGGGTGCGGACGGTCATGACCGGCGTCCTGGTCGCCGTCTGGGCCATGCCGGTCATGGTCGCCGCCTCCATCTTCCGCTGGCTCTCGGACGCCGACTACGGCGTCGTCAACTGGCTCCTCGGCCTGCTGCCGGGACTCGACTTCAGCAAGCACAACTGGTTCGAGAACCCCTGGCAGGGCTTCGCCGTCATCACCGGCGTGGTGGTCTGGGGCGCCGTCCCGTTCGCCGCGCTGACCCTGCAGGCCGCGCTCAGCCAGGTGCCGGCCGAACTGGAGGAGGCGGCACTGGTCGACGGCGCCCGCCCCGGCCAGCTGTTCCGGCACGTCACCTGGCCGGTGATCAAACCGTCCGCCGTCCTGGTCACCTCGCTGTGCGCCATCTGGGACTTCGGCGTGTTCAACCAGATCTGGCTGATGCGCGGCGGCCAACCGGAGAAGGACTACTACCTTCTCGGCGTCTACTCGTTCATCGAGTCCTTCGCCGTCAACCGCTACAGCGCCGGCGCGGCCATCGCCGTCCTCACCGTCCTGATGCTGCTGGGCGGCGCGGTCGTCTACGTGCGCCAGCTCGTCCACCTGGGAGCGGCCGAGTGAACACAGCCCCACGTACCGGGCACGCCCCCGGCCGCCGACGACGGCGCGCGACGGCGAACGCCCTCGGCCTCGCCTTCAGCGCGCTGATGGCCTTCCCGCTCTACTGGATGCTGCTCACCGCGTTCCGCCCGGCCACCGAGATCCACGCCGATCCGCCGCACCTCTGGCCCGACCACCTGACGCTGGAACACTTCCGCCGCGCCCTGAGCACCCCGACGTTCTGGGCCAACGTCCGCTCCAGCGTCCTGATCGGCGTCGGCACCGTGCTGGTCTCCCTGCTGATCGGCACCCTCGCGGCCTTCGCCCTCGCCCGCTTCTCGTTCGCCGGGCGCAAGGCCCTGGTCCTGATCATCCTCGGCGTCCAGATGATCCCGCTGGCCGGTCTGATCATCCCCGTCTACCTGCTGCTGAGCGACGCCGGACTGACCGACAGCCTGCCCGGCGTCATCCTCACCTACCTCGTCTTCATGCTGCCGTTCACGGTCTGGCTGCTGCGCGGCTTCATCGCCGCCGTCCCGGTGGAGCTGGAGGAGGCCGCGATGACCGACGGCTGCACCCGCCTGGGAGCCTTCCGCCGGGTCGTCCTCCCGCTGCTCGCCCCGGGCCTGGTGGCGACCTCCATCTACGCCCTGGTCCAGGCGTGGAACGAGTACGTCCTCGCCTACGTCCTGCTCTCCAGCAACGACAAGCAGACCCTCAGCATCTGGCTGCTGTCCTTCCAGACCAGCTTCGGCACCGACTACGGCGGACTGATGGCCGGCGCCACCCTCACCGCGCTGCCCGTCGCGGTCTTCTTCGCCCTCGTCCAGCGGCGGATCGGCGCGGGCCTGACCACCGGCGCGGTCAAAGGGTGAGCCGCCGAAGACGGGACGCCGGTCCCGCGCGGGCCGGCCGCCGCTGAGCCGCCGGGCGCCCCGGCCGCCCGGCAGGACCGCCCCACCGGGCGCGCCGCCCCAGAGCCATGTCGCACGCACTCGACCGGCGGACCGACCTCCGCCGGTATACGGAACCTCCGACAATGCAGGAGAACACGTGACGTTCGACCGTCTCGACCTGGTGTCCAAGCTGTACCAGCCGGCCGGTTGGCCGCGGATCCTCGAAGCCGCCACCGGGACCCGCTCCAGCGGCCCGCTGGTCGTGGACCTGGACCCGACGACCTTTTGCGACCTGGCGTGCCCCGAGTGCATCAGCGGGAAGCTGCTCAACCAAGGACGTTTCACCCCCGAACGGCTCGCCGAACTGGCCGGCGAACTCGTGGAGATGAAGGTCCGGGCGGTGGTCCTGATAGGCGGCGGGGAACCGCTCGCCCACCGGGGCACCCGCCAGGTCCTCCGCGTCCTGGGCGAGGCCGGCATCGCCATCGGCGTGGTCACCAACGGCACCCTGATCAAACAGAACCTGGCCGAACTCGCCGCCTACGCCTCCTGGGTGCGGGTGTCCATCGACGCCGGGACCAGCGAGACCTATCGGCGCTTCCGCCCCGACCGCAAGGGCCGCAGCGTCTTCGACAAGGTCATCGCCAACATGCGGCTGCTGGCCGAGGCCAAGCGCGGCGCCCTGGGCTACTCGTTCCTCGTGATGAGCCGCCAGGAGCCGGACGGCACCGTCGTCAGCAACCACCACGAGGTCCTGGAGGCAGCCGAACTCGCCCACGACATCGGCTGCGACTACTTCGAGACCAAGGCGATGTTCGACGACGGACACCACGTCATCCAGGTGCCGGACGAGGTTCTCGCCTCCGTGGAGGAGCAGCTCGCCAAGGCCGCCGTCCTGACCGGCGACGCCTTCGAGATCGTCAACTCCTCGACCCTGACGTCGCTGCGCAACCGGGTCGGGCCCGTCCAGGACAAGGACTACCACCGCTGCCGGGTCGCCGAACTGCGGACCCTGGTGACCCCGTCCGGCGTCTACGTCTGCTCCTACCACCGGGGGAACGCCGGGGCCCGGATCGGGGACGCGGTGACCGAGCGCCTCCCCGAGATCTGGCGGACCTCGGACCGCGGCATCGTCGACCCCAGCCGGGACTGCCGCTTCCACTGCGCCCGCCACCGCTCCAACCTCGAACTCGACCGGATCGGGACCGGAACGGCGGCGGGAACGCTGGCCGCACCGGAACCCGGCACGGACTACGACCCGTTCATCTAGCGGAGGGGCACCGGCAGCCCCGGCTACGGGGCCGGCGCCGCGGCGATCTCCGGCGCGAGGCCCGCCGCGGCGCGGGCCGGGATGACCCGCGCCCGGGGGTGCGCCGGGCCGAGTGCCCTCCGCAGCCGCGCCACCACCTCCGCCTGGTCGGCCGCCGGACAGACGCCGACCAGCGCCCCGCCACCGCCGGCCCCGCTGAGCTTGAGCGGCAGGTCGGCGGCGTGCAGGGCCAGCGACCGCAGCTCCTCCAACAGCGGCGTGGACATGCCCTGGAGGTCCCGCATCGCCCGGTGCGCCCGGCTCATCGCCGCACCGAGGGCGGACAGGTCACGGCCCCGCACGGCCTCCCACACCGCGGCCGAGGCGGCGTCGGTCCGCTCGCGGTACGCGGCGAGCCGGGTGTCCCCGGCGGCGAGCTGCGCGCGGACCGAGTGGATGTGGTCGCTGGTGTCCTTCCGGGTCGCCGAGTCGAGCACGACCACCGCCCACTCGTCGGGGAAGTCGGCCCGGTGCGTGATCTCCGGCAGGCCGGTGGTCCGCCCGTCGAGCAGCAACAGCCCGCCGGCGATGACCGCGAGATGGTCCATACCACCGCCGTTGAAGATCGCGAACTCGAACTCGTACGCCCACTGCGCCAAGGTCCGCGCCGGCACCGACCAGCCCCCGGCGCCCCCGGCCACCGGCACCGCGGCCTCGGTGAACGCCCGGAACAGCGCCACGATCAGCGCCGTCGACGACGACAGACCGCTGGCCGCCGGTGCCTCGCTGCGCGCGGTCACGGCCGGCGGACGGGGGCCGAGGCCGGGCAGCCGCCGACGCAGGAACGTCCACACCTCGCCCGCCCAGGCGCCGGCGCCGCCGTCCGGCGCCGCGCCGGCGGGCGGCCGGGCGCCCGGCGGCCGCACCGTGACCGAGGTCGTCAGGTCCAGCGCCAGGCTGACCGACCGGCCGCCCAGCCAGTCCAGGTCCTCCCCGGACAGGCAGGCCCGACAGGGCACCACGGCGTGTCCCGCCGGGCCGCCGCGCGGCGCCGCCGTCCCGTCCTCCGCTCCGGACGCCCTGGTCGGTGCGTTCATCGGGCCTGGAACCTTCCGGTCGAGCTGAACTCCCGGAACATCTCCAGGACCACAGCGGTGGGTGGGTGCAACGGCCGCGGCGGATCCCCGAGCGCCCGGAAACCGGCCCGGGTCACCTCGTCCGGTCCGGGGGAGAGCTCCCCGGACCAGCGGCGGGCGACGAAACACAGCGCGAAGCAGTGGGTGATGTCGCCGTTGGGATAGGTCAGGGTGTGGACCGCGGGGTCGGACAGCGTGCCGAACGCCTCCAGATCGTCCCGCTCGACATGCAGCCCGGTCTCCTCCGCCAGTTCCCGCCGGGCCGTCCCGACGAAGTCGTCGCCCTCCTCGCACGCCCCGGCCGGCAGTTCCCAGACGCCGGTGTCCGCGCGCTGCTGGAACAGCCCCCGACCGGCCGCGTCCAGCAACAGGACCTGGGCGCCGGGCACGAGCAGCGGCCGGCTGCCGACCTTCTGCCGCAGCTCCCACAGGTACGAGCCGACATAACTCACCTGAGTGTCACCTTTCGTCGCGCTTTATCCGCATATCCGGGGGCAGATTGTCATGCGGCGGCCTCGGCGGCCAGCCACCTCGGCACCGCGTGCGGGGTGGCGGACAGCCAGCGGACATACCGTTCCACGCCCGCCCGGACGTCGATCCGAGGCCGCCAGCGCAGCAGTTCACGGCAGTGCTCGGTGGCCGCGTACCCGCCCAGCGGGTCGCCCTCGGGCAGGGGAGTGGTGACGAAGTGCGCCCGCGGGAAGTGCGGCGCGATCAGTTCGCCGACCTCGCGGACCGAAGTCGGCACGCCCGTACCGACGTTGACGGTCGCCCCGGCCATCCCGTCCTCCACCAGGGCCAGCGCGGTGGCCGCCGCCACGTCCTCGACGTGGACGAGGTCCCGCACCTGCACCCCGCCCCCGTTGAGCCGCATCGGGCGGCCCAGCCGGGCCTGCATGGACAGCCAGGCGACCATCCAGGAGTGGCTGCCGGGCTTGGGAACCTGCGGATCGCCGTAGACGGAGAAGTACCGCAGCACCGCGTACTCGGGGGTGTCCGGACCGCTCAGCAGCAGTCGGGCCTGGTGCTCCGCCCAGAGCTTGGAGTTGGCGTACACCGACACCGGCAGCAGCCGCTGGTCCTCGCGGAAGACCTGCGGCCCCCGTATGGACGGATCGCCGTTCCCGTACACCGCCGCCGACGACACCAGCACCAGTCGCCGCACATCGGACGCCGCGACCTCCTCCAGCACCACCTGGGTGCCCTGGACGTTCGCGCGGAACGCGATATCGGGCCGACGGGTGCAGGCGGCCACATCGGCATAGGCCGCGGCGTGCACCACATAGTCGGCACCGGCCAGCACCCGGCGCACCACTTCGCGGTCGCAGACGTCCCCGACCACCAACTTCGCCCCGAGGCTGTCGACCCCGAACAGTGAGGAGTGCACCGCGTCCGGATAGGCGTCGAGCCGGTCCAGCATCGTCACCTCGGCCTCCGCCCGGCGTAACAGCCGGACCAGCCGACTGCCCACCAGACCGGCACCGCCCGTCACCACCACCCGGGAATCCCGGAGTTTCTCCAGCCGGGTCTCCACCGATTCTCCGTGGACATCGGGCGCCGGACTCCCCGTTCCGGCACCGCCATTACCCCGCGCATTGCCGTTCATCCCGACGTTCCCGTTTCCGTTCACCGTTCCGGGCATGGAACCCCCTCTTCCCACATAACAGCGCACGAGTCGGCCCGGCGTGGGCCAGCGGTCAGCATGTCCGCCGTGGATTCCGATGGCCAGAGCGCCATTTCGGCAGTCTTGCGGCGCGTGCGCGGACCGCCGTACTGTCCGGATTCACGTGCCGGATCCATCCGATGCGATGCAAAAGCCCGACGGGCCGGGAAAACGGAGAACCGGAGGAATTGATGACCCGTTATCGATTGAGCGGGGCCGTGATGACACATCCCCAACGCCAGGCCGCCGCCGAAAGGTTGGCGCGGTCCGTTCCGCCCGGAGCCCTGCGCGTCGTCATGGACCCGGACCCGGCCGGGAAACCGTCCGTATTGCGGACCGCGTTGTGCGCCTGGGAGGCGATCGAGGACGGCGCCACCCACCAGCTCGTCGTCCAGGACGACATGATCCTTTCCGATACGTTTTTCGAACGGGCGCGGATGGCGATTGCCGAGATGCCCGACGCCGCGCTGGCGCTTTTCGCACTCTGGGACTCCCGGAACGGCGCCGCGGTGCGTTTTGGTGCCATGGCCGGCGCCCGGTGGGTGGGCTCCGTCAACGAGTACTTTCCCTGTGTCGCCATCATTCTCCCCAGGGAAGTCGCCTCCGGATTCGCGGCTTTTGGGCGACGCCATCTTGACAGCTGGCCCGACGACATCCTGATGAACCGCTACTTACGCGCGCATGGAATCCCGTCCTACGTTTCGGTGCCCAGCCTCGCCGAACACGAGGACCACGGCAGTATCTCCGGCAATGCGTTCCGCGGACCGCGCCGTTCGGTGTGCTTTCTGCCCCAGGATGTTCCCGGGCGCGAAGGCGCCCGACTGACCGGTCTGCGGGTGCTCCCGTTCTTCAAACAGGGCGTCGCGCAGTGCGCGGTACGCACAGTGCCCGCCGACGCACGCGCCCCGCACGCGCTCCAGGCCCCGGACGCCGGCCGCTGGCTCCACCTCGACTGCGAGCAGTACCTGGAGGGCTCCGGCGTCCGGATCGGAAGGCAGCAACCGGCCATCGTGCGAATGGCCGAAGCCACCACCCCCGAGGCGGCGCGAGGAGCCTGGCTCACCGCCTTCACGATGGGATTCGTCCACCAGAAGGACGGACTCCGCTGCGATCCGACGACGGGCGATCCCGGCGACGCCCCTGGCCCGGATGCCGTACCGGACCCCGCCGTGCTCGCCGAGGCGCTCGCCACCGTGGGCCCCGGCGGAATCAGCTACGCCCAGGCGGAGGAGCGAATCGCGCAGCAGCGCGACGAACTGGCGCGGATCACCCGGGCTGGCCTCGACGCCGGCCGCGACGCCGCCGAACGGACCCGACCGCCCCGCCGGTCCCACTCCACGCCAACCGACGCCCACCGCGTCGACGCCCACCGCGCCGACGTCCACCGCGTCGCGATAGTCGACGGCGCCGGAACCCCCCTCGGCGAACACCTCGTCCGCGGACTCACGGACGCCGGACACCACGTCACCACCCTGACCCGACGACCGACCGGTCACCCCCCGCACGCTCTCCTGGACCTGACCCCCCTGGCCCTCCCGCCGACAACATCCCCCAACCCCAACTCCAACCCCACCCGCACCCTCACCCTCACCCTCGAACTCCCCGCTCCCGCAACGGAGTTCACCCTCCACCTGGGCGACCTCTACGGCCCCGGCTGCCCCCATGACTCGCGCATCGGTCGCCTGGTCTGGGACGCCCTGCGCAGCTACCCCCTGACCCTCGACGACCCCGCCGAGACGCTGCGTCCGCTGCACACCCGGGACCTGGTCACCGCCCTGTCGCTGCTGCTCCGCACACCGCCCCCGGAGCCGGTGATCGGCCTGGCGGACGCCCCGATCACCGCCGCCGAGTTGGCGGAGGCCATCCGCACCGCCGTCCGTCCCGTCCCCCTCGCCCCGCCCGCGGAAGCCGCGCGCGCCACCCCCGAGACCACCGCCTGGCCCCCCTCCCCACCCGGCTGGAAGCCCGTCACGGAGCTCCGCTACGGGCTCCACACCCACGCCCAATGGCTCGCCTACGAGGGCATCCACCTCGTCCTGGAGGTCTGACCCGGGCCCGTCGACCACGGCGAGCTGCCGCGCCCGGACGGGCGTCGGCCCTCGCCGCGGTCGCGGTCGTGGTGGGGAGCGCTCCCCACCACCGTCATCAGGCCGCCGCGCGCACCGGCTGACGCACCGTGATCGCGTTGACCCGGATAGCGCACTGCGCGACGTCGTCCACCGCGAGCGCACCGGCCTTGTCCGCACTCAGACCGATCGTCACGTTCACACAGAACGCGAGGGCGTAGACGAAGCCCTCGGTCTCCTCGTCGTGGAGCGCGAACAGCAGGTTGTAGTAGTAGCCGGTGCTGTCGGGCGCGTCACCGTAGAAGGACAGGTGGGTGCCCTCCTGGCGGTCCAGGCCGACGAAGACCTCGGTGAGCGCGGCCTCGGCCCGCTCCCAGAACGCGGAGTTGCCGAACGGCTGGCCCAGCGCCTGGCGGACGGCCTCCCGGAGCGACATCACCATGACGCCGACGGGCGCGGTCTCCTGGAGCCCCCAGCCGCGGACGATCTTCACGGTGGCACCGTCGGGAACGGCGCTCGCGGCCCGGCTGATCTCGCCGAAGTCGAAGTCGACGGTGGCCGGCGCGATCGCGTACTGGAACTTCTCGGCAAGGGCCCGCGCCTGCTCCAGGACGTCCGGGCGCACCTCGAAGACGGCCTTGAAGGTCGTCTTCCCGGTGGCGGGCTGATCGGACATGACTGCTCCTCACATACGGGAAATCGCGTCGCGCCGACGGGCAGTATGCACCCGCCGCATCCGGGGGGCGGCCACCACCCTCGCCCCGAACCGACCCCGACCGCTCCCGAACCGACCTCGACACCTCCTGAGCTGACGTCGACCGGTCCCGCGGGGGGACCCGGCAGCTTCACGAACCGGCCGCTGTCGCGCGCCGTCCCCCCGTCGCATCCGCGGAGTCCCGGGAGCGCCACCCCAACCCCGGCGTCACGACCCCCACCAACACCACGGCGCCCACGCACAACACCCCACCGCTCACCAACGCCGCCGCACCCGACGTCGCATCCGCCACCAACCCGCCCCGCATGTTGCCGAGGTCCGGGCCGGCCTGGCCCACGATCTGCTCGGCCGCGCCGACCCGCCCGAGCATCTCGTTCGGGGTGTGCGACTGGACGAGCGTGCTCCGGGACACCACGGAGACCGTGTCGGCCGCGCCCGCCAGGACCAGACAGGCCAACCCCAGCCACCTGTTGGGCGCGAGGCCGCAGAGCGCCAGCGCCAATCCCCAGGTCGCCGAGCCGCCGAGCATCACCAGACCGGGTCGCGCACTCCGGGTGAACGTCCCGGAGAAGAGCGACGCACCGACCCCGCCGACCGCGATCGCGGACAGGAACAGGCCGAGCGTGCGCGGACTGTCCCCGAACCGCTCGGCATTGATCAGCGGAAACAGGCTGATCGGCATGGACAGCACGGTGGCCGCCAGATCCGTCAGCAACGCCCCGCGGACGACCCGCGTGCGGACGAGGAAGGCCAGCCCGTCCCGAACGCCCCGCAGCCCCGAACGGGCACTCGCCTCCCCCTCCGCGACCCGCTTCGGCAACCCCAGCGCCCCGTACAACGCCGCGACAAAACTCACCGCGTCGATCGTGTAGCAGGCACCGGCGCCCAACGTGCCCAGCACCAGTCCGGCCACCGCCGGCCCGACCAACATCGCACCCTGGAAGGAGATCCGCCGCAACGCCAGACCGGCCGCCAACTGCTCCCGCGGCAACAGGGCCGGAACGAACGTCTTCGACGCCGGCCCGCCCCCGGCCACACAACAGGACTGCACGGCCACCAGCAGCACCACCGCCCCGACCGGCACGCCGCCGACGTACGCCTGCACCGCCAGCACCACCGAACAGGCGGTTTGCCCCGCCGTCATCGCCACGTAGAACCTCCGCCGGTCCACGCGGTCGACGAGCGTCCCGGCGAAGAGCCCGAGTGCGATGAGCGGTACGGCCTGAGCCAGCGCGACCGCACCCGTCCACGTCGTACTGTGCGTCAGCTGCCACACCTGGAACATCACGGCGACGACCGTCATCTGGCCGCCGAAGCCGGACAGCGTCTGCCCGACCCATAGCCGCCGGAAGGCCGGCGACGCGCGCAGCGGCGTGACGTCGATCAGCGCGTGCCGCATTCCCACGCGGGATCCTCCGCCAGCTTCTCCGCGATCCGGTCGTGGAAGCTCTTGCGCTCCAGCGCCCGCTCGATGTCGGTGACGACCCGGCTGAGCGGATACGGAACCTCGGCCTCGATCTCGGCGACCGCGGCCTCGGTGGCCCGCCACTCCGCCGCCAGCCGCCCGATGACCCCCCGGGCCTGCTCCGTCAGCGTCACTTCCTTGCTCCGCGCATCGGCACCGGCAACGGTCTCGACCCAACCGGCCGCCCGCATCGCGGCCACCTTCTGACTGAGCGCCGAATGCGTCCGGCCGACCGACTCCGCCAACGCGCCGATCGTCATCGGCCCACAGGCGTGCAGCCGCAGCAGTTCCATCACGAAACTCGGCTTCAGTCCCTCGATCCGCCGCTCCGCGTAGATGCGCGCGATCTCCGCATCCATCGCCTCCTGCAGCACCCGCAACGGCCGCCACAGACTCTCCCGACTGGGATCACCCACGCCGGCGCCGGGATCTTCTTTCCGCGTCTCGCCCGTCTCTGCCATCCCGCCACAGTAACAGCACTTATGTAAGTGCCGTTATGTCCTCAAGGTCGTGAGGTACCCACGGCTTGGAGACACCTACGACGTGAGGGGGGAGTCGTGGCCGTCCGGCGCGATCCCGGACGGCCGGCGGCCCACCGCGTGCTGCGCGGCGGCGGCCGCCAGCACCGCGTCGGCGAGCTCCTGGGGCGTCCGGCCGTCCCCGGCGTCGAGGTGATCGAGGCCGAGGCGGTGGACCACGGACAGCATCAGCGTCTGATAGCGCTCGGTCCGGGCCAGGAACTTGTCCATGAGGTGCCGTTCCGCGGCCGTTGCCGCCGCGTAGCGGCCGGCGGTGCGCACACGGGCGCGGACGACGGACGGGCGCCGTCCGCATGGGCCGTGACCAGTTCCTCGATGCGGGGCCACAGCCGCGCGTAGTGGTCGAGCACGGAGGTGATCAAATCGTCGACCGGCAGGCGAACCCCAGCCGTTCGGCGACCACTTGGGCCACCGTCGACTTGCCGACATTCGACGTCCCGCCGATGAGCACCACTCGTACGCCGCGCACGAGCTCGGTCCTAGGGTCTGTCCCCCGGGTCAGGACGCGAGTCGCGCGAGGCGCAGTACGGCCGCCAGCCCACGGTGCGAGCCGGGCACGGCGCCCGCCGGCAGGACGTAGGAACGCAGCCCCGCACCGGCGGCGCCGCCGTCCTTCGCCGGGTGGTCGCCCACCATCAGCGCGGCGGCCGGCTCGACGCCGAGTTCCTCGCACGCACGGTGGAACAGCAGCGGATCCGGCTTCTCGGTGCCGTGTTCGTAGGAGTGCACCCAGGAGGAGAAGAAGTGGTCCAGCCGGTGGTGGGCGAAGGTGGGGCGCAGCTCCCATCCGATATCGCTGACCACGCCCAACGCCAGCCCGCCGTCCGTGAGTTGCCGCACCGTGGAAGCGGTGTCGGCGTACGGCTGCCAGTACTCGGGGGTCCTGAGCTGCCGGTACAGCGCCTCGGCGACCGGCGCCAGCTCGGGCACCGAGGAGTACCAGGTGGTGAAGGCGTGCCGGTGGGCCTCCGCCGAGACGTCGCGGGCGCGCTGCGCCTCCCGCACGCCGGGGTCCGCGAGGCCCGCCTCAAGTCCGTTGAGGATGTGGTCCATTGCCGCGTCGTCCACCGGTGGTGGCAGCACCGCACGAATTCTTTCCGCGTACGAGCGGATCTGGAACAAGGTCCCGGAGAAGTCGAACAGGACGGCCCGGAGCGGGGGTTCGGAGCCGGCGTGCGGCGCCGGGGGAGCGGTGGTCGCGGTGACGCGCAGGGGGCCCTCGGGGCCACAGACGGGGAGGCGAGGCATGCGGACTTTCTACCGCATGCCCCTGTCGGCGCTGGGGGTGCTGCCGGTGGTCGGGCGCCACGCCGCTCGGGGGCGGAGGGGCGCCGTCGGACGTCGGTCAGTGGTCGACCATGATCTCCACATGGGCCGGCGGGGCGCCCGCCGCCGTGATGGTGAAGGTCGCGGTGCCGGCGGCGTCGCCGGCCGTGAGCCGCGGGCTCTCCGCGTAACCCTGAGGGTCGGTGAGGACGGTCACGGAGATCTCGCCGCCTTCGAACAGCGCCTGCTGGCTCATCGAATCCCAGACGAAGGTCACCGGCAGCTCGGCCACCGGTGCCTGGTCCTGGATGTCCACGACCCGGGCCTTCAGCGTGTGGGGGAAGGTCTGGTGGTGGGCGGCGTGCTGGCCGATTCCGCCGGCCGGCTGGATGGCGTACGTCCGGCCGTAGCCCGCTTCCGTGCTCATAGCGTCTCCTACTGGCTACTGGCGCTACTGGCTTCCTGGACGACTGGCGACTGACCGTTCCTCTAGGCCCGTGAGCCGCTGCGGCCCCGGGCCGTGTTCCCGCCGTGCCCCGTTCCCTCGGCCGCCGTCCGTGGGCCGCTACCAGTAGTGACGCCGTCCGCCGACCGCGTGCCCCATCACACCGAGCAGCCACAGGACCGCCCCGATGAGGAGCAGGATGCCGCCGATCGTCACCAGAATGGAAAGGCCGGCGACCAGGCCGATGACGAGCAAGATGATGCCGAGAACGACCACGATGTGCTCCGATCTCGTGAGAGCGTCCTCTTTCACTGTGTGCCCCGGTTGTGGTAACGGCAACTTCTGCTGACCGAGGGGTGCGGCAGGCATAAAGGACCAGGTCAGGGCCCGAATCAGGGCCGGCGGTCGCGGTCGGCGACCGCCGGCCGTGATCGTCGCCCGTGGCCGTCGTCCGGCGACCGCCCACCGGCGCCCCGGGTGGCCCGGCCGGGTGCCTTCGGGGGAATACCGGCCGGTCGTGTTCGATCCCCTCCCGGCGGTGATACCGCTCTCTTCGGGGCCCCGTGGCAGGAGGGTCCCCGTGAAGGCCCGCGGGCGGGAGGAGGTGGCGGCGCAACGTGCCGAACCGACCCCGCAGGGCCGGTCCCACCCGCAGACCGCGGGATGCCGCGTCCGCCGCACAGCGAGCCGTCCCGCATCGGCGTCGATGGCTCGTCGTGCGGCGGACCGGTGGGACGTCGGCCCCACGACCGCGCGAGGCCGTCGCCGTACCCAGGTCGCTGCGCATGGCCGCCGCGTACGGCTGGCGGCTGCTGGTCGTGGGCGCCGCCGTCTATGTGGTGTTCGTGGTGCTGGGGCGGTTCCACCTCGTCACCCTGGCGGTGTTCCTGGGGCTGGTGCTCACCGCCTTGCTCGAACCGCTGACGAACCTGCTGGGCCGGTGGCTGCCGCGGGCCGCGGCGGTCACCGTCGGGGTGCTGTTCGGGATCCTGCTCCTGGTCGGTGTGCTGAGCCTGATCGGGGCCAACGTGGCCGATGAGTGGCCCGGTCTGCGCCTGGTGTTCACCGGGGGCGTGGCGAGGATCGAGCGATGGCTCGAAGGCCCGCCGTTCCGCCTCCAGCCCGGCTCGCTCTCCCACCTCCAGGAGTGGATCTCCCACTTCGTGTCCACCAACCGCGCCAACCTCATCAACACCGCGGTGAGCGGCGTGGGCCGGCTGGCGGAGGTGCTGACGGTCGGCGTGCTGGCTCTGTTCTGCTCGGTCTTCTTCCTGCATTCGGGCGCCCGGATGTGGCTCTGGTTCGGCGGTCAGCTCCCGGAGCGCGGACGCCGGCCGGTCGGTACCGCGGGACGCGCGGCGTGGACCACGTTCACCGGCTACACCCGCGGCATCGTGCTGATCGCCGCCACCAACGCCGTCCTCGTGGGCGTGGTCCTCTTCGTACTGGGCGTGCCGCTGGTCCTGCCGCTCGCGGTGCTGGAGTTCTTCGCCGCCTTCGTCCCGCTCATCGGCTCACCGGTGGCGCTGGCGGTGGCCGCGGTGGTGGCCCTGGCGGCCAAGGGGCCCCTGGTGGCGCTGCTCGTCATCCTGCTCATCGTGCTCGTCGGACAGCTCGAAGGGCATGTACTGCACCCCGTGGTGATGAGCCGCGCGGTGAGCCTGCACCCGATGGTGGTGGCGCTGGCGGTGGTCTGCGGGGGCGTCACGGCGGGTGTTCTCGGGGCGGTGGTCGCGGTGCCGCTGGTGTCGGTGGCCTGGTCGGTGTACGGGGCGCTGCGGAGCCCGCGGCGGTCCGGCTGACCCGCGCCCGTACCGGCGGCACCCTCGCCCCGACCGCGGCCCCGGCCCTGACCCGTCGGACTTGACCTAGGCATGCCGCCATGCGGTGCGCATCGGATCGCCAGGCGCTCGTGCTCTTCTGGCGGCTCGACCTGTCCGTACGGGCGGAGTCCGTCGCCGCCGACGAGGATTACGACCGGGGCGACCCCCGGGCGCGCGCCCGTGAGGGGGAGTGGTCGTGAGGGGGAGTGGTCGCGGCCGGCCAGTGCGCTGGCCAATGCCACCGGCGCGGTGAAGGCCCTGGCCCGGCACCGCCCCGACGAAGCCCGCGGCCTGCTCGACCGTGGATTCGCCCGCATCGGTGAGGAGCCCGCAGCGCTGGAAGCGGCCGAAGGGAGTGCGGCGGGCCGGGCGGACGCGAGGTGGTCCGCGGCGATCGCCCGCCTGGCACGGGCCGCGGCGCGCCAGGAACCGCAGTTGGAGCCGTTGGCCGGAGAGGTCGTCCGGCTGTCCGAGCGATACCGCGAAGTGGGTCGTTGAGGCCCGGCACGCAGGTCGCCCCGCCCGCTCCCCGCCCGCTCTTCCGGCCTCGCAACAAGCCCCGGTCCCAGCGCCGGTCCCAGCCCCAGCCACCGGTCAGTCGAAGTGGATGTGAGGGCCCCGGTATCGTCCGCTGCCCCGGTCATCTCTCCTCCGCCTCCGGTGTCGTCGCCGGCACCGTGCGTCCGACGGGCAACGGGTTTCACCCCACCGGCGCCGGATCCCGGTCCGGCCGGGGGGCGGCGGCCAGTCGCTCCCGTTTGAGCACCTCGCGTCCGACCATCACCCGCAGGCTCACCGCCGCGGTCGCCGCGAAGGCCAACATCCCGCAGCCGATGGCGATCCCCGCGGCCAGTGCCGTCGGCCGGTCGAGCCCCGCATAGTGCTCGAACAGCAGCCCCGCCGCGGCGGAGAACGGCGGAGCCAGGCACAGCGCGACCAGATGCAGCCGCCACTCCTCGCGCGCCCAGCTCCTGCCGTCCCGGCCCGCCCGCCGCTGGCAGACGAACATGGTGGCGTAGGCCGCGGCGAAGGGGATCAGGTAGGCGGCCATCAGACGGGAACCGCCGCTGCCCCACCCCAGGGCGGACTTGACGAGCCAGCCGAGCGCCGACGCGCCGGCCACGTGCGCCGTGACCAGCACCGGCGTCGGCACCCAGGTGCCGCGGACCCCGGGGGATGCGTCCCGCTTGTCCATCGCGCGCGAGGCGACCAGGGCTCCGAAGGCGACGACGGCCCCGAGATGCATGATCGCGACGCGGTTGACGTCCGCCATGGAGAGACCGGGGAGGAACGCCGGGAGTGCGCCCCATTCCAGGCGCAGCAGCGGCGCGGTCATCAGGTAGGCGTAGCACAGCAGCATCCAACGCTGGTGCAGGTCGGGGAAGTTGCCGACCGCCGCGAGGATGCCGAAGGTGACGCTCATGACGGTGCCGACCAGGATGGTGGCGAGCACGATCCAGAACGCCGGCCCGCTGAACGCGTCGCGCGGCGCGGTCCGCGCCAGGTAGATCGCCGCGCCCGCCATCGAGGCGTACACCGTCAGCGCGAACACCACGCCCAGGACGCGGTGCAGCCGCCTGCGCCGTCGGATCGCCGAGATCAACTGCGCGGGCCCGAGCAGCATCAGCACGCCGCCCAGCACCGAATGGAAGATCATCGCGGCCAGGCTGCGGCCGTACGGTCCGATGCGGGTGGCCAGGGCATCCGCGACATAGCGCGGGGACATCGCCCGGCCCAGCAGCCATTCACCGAAGGCGGGGGCGCCCCGGTGCGCGTACGGCCACAGCTCGGTCATCGCGATCGGCGCGTACCCCACGCAGACGACGACCACCGTGATGGTGGCCGCGCGGCGCCAAGTGGCCCTCCTCGGACGGTTCATGGCGACTCCCTGGATCGCGGCCCGGTCTCCGACGGGCCCGGTGCCCGGTGCCCGGCAATAGTCAAAAATGGATGGTCCTAACTGGACTGTCGAGAAGGTAGGGGTGATCCGGTCCGCGGTCAATGGCCGGCGCGGCTTCCGCGCCGCGTGCCGGTGCGATGCGCGCATCCTTGGTGGGAAATGGGCGGATGTGCGCAGGGGAAGGGTGTGTGTGGGTGTCGTGTGCCCGGCGCGGCCTACTCGCCCCGCTGGTCGCCCCGTTGCTCCACCCACTGCCAGAAATCGATCATCATCCGCTCGTAGCGGATGCCGAACTCCAGCGCCTCGCGCTGCCCCCGCGTCAGCAACTCCCCCACGCTCTCGGCGAGTTCCTCGTACTCCGCCAGTGTGCGGTGGTGTTCGCTGATCTGGACGGGGGAGTGGACCTCCGGCCGGCCGCCGAACCACAGCTTGAGGATGCCGCGCTCCCGCGCCTCGACCGGGACGAAGGTCGAGTCGGCGAGCCACTCCGCCAAGGCCGCCTTGCCTGCCGGAGTCAGTTTGAGCAACCGCCGGTTGCGACCGCCCGACTGCCGGGATTCGGACAGCAGTCCCGCCGCGACGAGCCGGTCGCACTGCGCGTAGACCTGCGCATGCGGCATCGACCAGAACGGGGCCACCGTGCGGCCGGCCTCGACCTTCACGTCGTAGGGGGTGGCCTCGCCCAACTGGTCGATGAAGCCGAGCACGAGGAAGGACGGCGTGGTCAGACGGGGATCGGCGCTGTGGGAATCAGCCATGCGGTGACGGTATCGCGGCGGGGCGCCCGCGCGGGCCGCCCCCGATGCGGCCGGGCGCCCGCCGCCTCACCCGGCCCCCCTCCGGCGCTCCCGCGGCGTCCGGCCCGTGTGCCAGACCGCTGCGACCACCAGGGCGCAGCCCACGGCCTGGGTCGGAGTGGGCCGCTCGCCGATCGCGACCCCCAACCCGAAGGCCATCACCGGCTGGAGCAGCAACAGGGCGGCACCGACGTTCGGCGCCAGCCTCGGCAGTGCGGCCGTGATCAGGAGCCAGGCGAGCACCTGCCCGACGAAGGCGAGCGTGATCAGCCAGCCCCACGCGGGCCAGCCCGGATCCAGATCGATCCCCGTCCACAGGCCGCCCAGCACGGCGGCCGTCGCGGCGGCCGCCGCGGTCGAGACGCACACCGGAGTGACGGTGTGCTCGCGTCCGCCGCCCAGTCGCATCAGGAACAGGTATCCCGCGTACGTCACCCCCGCCGCCGTCCCGAACGTCACCCCGGCGACCGGATCGCTGCCGGCCTGCGGGCGCCCGAGCGCCCCGCTCGCCAGCGCCACCCCGGCCAACATCAGCGGGACCATCAGCAGGAACCGTCCCGTCAGCCGAGTCCCCGACACCAGCCGGGCGAGCAACGGGAACACCACGACCTGGACGTTGAGCAACACCGTGGCGACCGAAGCGCCGACGTCGAGGACGCCGGCCGCCCAGAACACCATGTCCACGCCGAGCAGCACACCGGCGCCGATGTCCATCAGCTGATAGCGCAACGGCCGGGCGCCGACCCGTCGCACCTCCCCCCAGGCGAGCGGAACCAGCAGGAACAGCGCCAACGCGCAGCGCAGAAAGGCCGCCGTGCCCGCGTTCGTCCCGGAGAGCTTCATGAAGACGGCCGAGGCGGAGATGCACGCCGATCCCGCGATGGCCAGTACGACGGGACGCCCTGCCCATCCGAACGGCGAAGACCGCCACCTCGGTGCGCCAACGACGCACGCCCGCACGCCTGTTGACGTCTCTCCCGATGTCGACCTCGACGACGCCGACTTTCCCGGTGGCGACTTTCCCGAAGCTGACGTCCCCGAAGCCGACTTGCCCGATGTCAACGACTCGTTTGCACGCGTCATGCCATCCACTGTGCCTGGCCGCACCATAAACAAAAAGCAATGGTTCAAGCCCAATAATCGGTAGCATCCCTAACGTGTTCAGCATTGATCGGCTCCGCGCGCTCGCCGCCGTCGCCACCCACGGATCGATCGCCCGGGCCGCCCGCACCCTGCACATGACGCCTTCCGCGGTCTCCCAGCAACTGGCGAAACTGGAACGCGAAGCGGGTCACCCCCTCCTCCAACCGCACGGCCGCAGCGTCCGCCTGACCCACGCCGGCCGCGTCCTGGCCGGCCACGCCGATCGACTGATCAAGCAACTCGCCGCCGCACAAGCGGACTTGGCCGACCTCGGGAGCGAGGTACTGGGCCCCCTCCGCATCGGCGGTGTCGGAAGCGCGGTGCGCACCCTGCTGCCCGACGCGCTCGCCGCCCTCGCCGCCGAGCACCCTCGCCTCACCCCCACGGTCCTCGACGGCGAGGCCGTCGACCTGCTGCCCCGCCTCGTCGACGGTGAGCTGGACCTCCTCCTCGTCGAGAGTTGGACCACCCGCCCCCTCGCCGTCCCGGAAGGTGTCGCGCTCCGCACCCTGATCAGCGAGGAGGTCTATGTCGCACTCTCCGCGCACCACCCGCTCGCCGGGCGCTCGACCATCGACCTCGCCGCCCACGCCGATCTCGGTGCGCTCACGGACACCGCCTGGGCCTGCTGCCCGCCCGGTACGGAGCCGCACGACACCCTCGTCCAGACGCTCCGCACCCGCGGCGTCGAGCCCGACATCCGCTACCTCCTCGCCGACCACCTCACCCAACTCGCCCTGGTCTCCCGCAACGTGGCCGCCAGTCTCACCCCGGCCATGTCGCGCCGCCCCGCCCCACCCGACGTACGCTTCCTCTCCACCCGCCCGGCCCTCCGCCGCGACATCCGGGCCGCCTGGCTCGCCCGCGCGCAGAGCCCGCCGGTCCGCGCCTGCCTGAGCGCGATCGCGGCCGCGGTCGCGACCGCGGTGCCGGAGGTGCCGGACGGCGACGGCGAGGACGGGTGACCGGCCGCTGCCGCTGCCGCCGGTACCGCGCACCCCTCACCCGCCGCCGCTCACCCTCCGCTCGTCACCTGCCGTCCGTCGTCACCGTCTCCTCCCAGGCGATCCGATGGAAGTGCAGCGCGCGGAACATCTCCTCGGGCGCCCCGATCGCCGGCGCGGGCGCGGCGCTCTTGCCCGCCTTGACCTTGTTGACGGCCGCGGCGTTCTGCCCGATCGCCTCCACACGCGGGCGCCGTAGTGCTTCGTAGGCGGCGAACGCCTCGCGGTGGGTGGGGAGATCGCGCAGACAGCGGGCCAGTTCGACCGCGCTCTCCATGGCGAGTGAGGCGCCCTGCCCGGAACTGGAGGAGGGCGCGTGCACCGCGTCGCCCACCAGCACCATCCGCCCCCGGTGCCAGTGCGGTACGGACGGCATCCGCTCCATCTGGCCCACGACCATCAGCGCATCGGGGGCGCTGTGCCGCAGCAGCAGCTCACCGGGCACGTGGCCGGTGTACAGGTCGCGCAGCCTGCTCATCCACTCGGTGGCGGGCACCCGCGCCAGCTCGTCCTGGCTCGGCGGGGTGTCCGTGGGCAGTCCGGCGAACCAGATCAGTCGGCCGTCCGCACCCCGCCAGTAGCCCATGAAGGCGCGGCCGAACGCGAAGTACATGGTGCCTGGTGCGACCTCGACCTCGGCGTCGATGCCGCAGTCCGCCGCCGCGTAGCCGCCGAAGCTCAGCACTCCGCCGTACTCGGGCGCGGGTGCCTGGGGATCGATCACCGTGCGGACCGTGGAACGTATGCCGTCCGCCCCGATCAGCAGGTCAGCGGTGGCGGAGGTGCCGTCCGCGAAGTAGGCCGTGACGCCCTCGGGCGTCTCCTTGGCGTCGACCAACCGCTTGCCGTACTCGAACCGGATGCCCTCGCCGGCCGCATGATCGGCCAGTGCCCGGAACAGCCGGTCGCGCGGCATCGTCATCGTGGGGGGCAGCTCGGGGAAGCCGTCGAAACGGGTGAAGTGATTGCCGGCACCGTCCGCCATCACCATCCCCGGGACCGGCTCGCCCACCGCGCGCACCGCCGCGTCGGCACCGACCGTCGTCAGCGCCGCCAGCCCGTTCGGCGCCAGGCCCAGCCAGGCGCCGACCCCGTCCGCGGCGGTCGGGTACGCCTCGTAGACCATCGCCGCGATGCCTGCCCTGCGCAGCGCGAGTGCCGTCACCGGCCCCGCCACCCCACCCCCGATGACCAGTGCCGTCCGCGTCCGGGCGCCGTGGCCGCCGAGCCCGCCGTTGAGGTCCATAACCGCTCCAAGTCGAAGTGCGTGGATCGTTGTGAAGTGCATGGATCGTTCGCGTCGCACCGGCGACGGCGGTGCGTGTACGCCGCCGCGCCGACGTCCTACATAGTTGCAAAGTAACTAGTCTCAATGCAACTAGTTACGTCGTTGACTACGATGACCTGCATGACCGCCGCCGTGAAGAGCTCGCCACTCGGCCTCACCGTGCTGACGCTGCTGCACCACCGCCCGCTGCACCCCTACGGCATCCAGCAACTGCTCAAGCTGTGGGGCAAGGAGCAGGTGGTCAACGTCGGCCAGCGGGCCGGGCTCTACCGCACCATCGAGCGGCTGCAGACCGGCGGCCTGATCACCGTCCGGCACACCGAGCGCGATCAGCAGTACCCGGAGCGGACGGTCTACGAGGTCACCGACGAGGGGCGGGCGGTCACTCGCCAGTGGCTGGAGCAGATGCTGGCGGTCCCCAAGGCGGAGTTCCCGGTGTTCCCGGCCGCGCTGTCGAACATGCTGATGCTCAGCCCGGACGAGGTGGCACCGATCCTGGAGCGGCGCCGGAAACGGATCGCGGCCCAGCGCGCCGAACTGGAGCGCCAGAACGCCGCGGCCCCGGCCGGACTCCCACGGATCACGCTGATCGAGAACGAATACCTCCTCGCCGTCGTCGGCGCGGAGGAGCGCTGGCTCCAAGGGGTGCTTGACGACCTGCGGGACGGCAGCCTGACCTGGTCCCCGGAGCTGCTGGAGGCGTTCCAGGAGGCTGCGGAGCCCGGCGCGGACGCCCTCGCAGCACACGAATCCACCGAGGCCGCCGAATAGGGCTGGGAGAACGGCGAGTTGGGCGGACCGCGCCGGACACCGCTCCTCACCACCGCACGACCCGGGACTGCTCGCGGTCACCGCGCCCGCGGTGTCCGCCGTGCAGTGGTCAGAACGCAGCGGCCACCAACCGCATATAGCGGGGCCAGTCCCACAGCGGGCCGGGGTCGATGTGGTCGGCGCCGGGCACCTCGTTGTGGCCGATGATGTGGTGGCGGTCGATCGGGATGCCGTAGCGGTGGCAGATCGCGGCGGTCAGCGCGGCCGATCGCTCGTAGAGCACATCGGTGAACCAGCGGGGTTCGTCGACCCGACCCTCGTGCTCCACCCCGATGCTGCGCCAGTTGTACGTGGTGTTGCCGGCGTGCCAGGCGACGTCGTGTTCCTGCACGGACTGGGCGAGGTAACCGTCCTGGGACCGCAGGGTGTAGTGGGCGGAGGCGCGGTAGCCGGGACGGCCGAACAGCATCAGGGTGTCGGGGAACGTCTCCTGCGTGATGTGCACGATCACCATCTGTACGGGATGACTGGCCGGCCGGTCGGCGGGGGTGAAGTTGGTGATGTTGGCGGGAACCCACTGCGCCTGCGGATAGCCCGGTGCCGCGCCGCCGGCGCCGGGCTCCGGGGTGCCCGAGCCCGAACACGCCGAGGTGGCGGCGAGTGCGGCCAGCCCCGTCACGAGATGCCGACGGCCGAGCGCCCGCTCGTCGCGGTTCACCGGGGCCTCCACGGCGATGAGAAGAAGCGCGGACGCATGGTGGGTCGCTCCCTCCGGCCGCAATGCCTGAGCATGTGGAACGAGTGACTGGACGAGGACTGGATGAGTGACTGGACGAGTGACTGTCCCCCCCGAAAACTACCTGCGGGCCGCCGCACGTCCCGGCTTCGACACGGGGAACCGGTGAGCGGGGACGGTGGCAGGGCGGCGTGGGACGCGGTGGCGTAAGGGTGTTGACAGGGCGCGTAGGGTGGAAGCGCAGCGCGCACCCCGGTCCGTTGGCCGGCCGGGCGTACCCGAGTGGGGGGAAGAAAGGTGCGTGCCCGATGAGTATCGGGCTCCTGTCTGCTGTTGGTGTTGCCCTGTATGCGGCGACGGTCTCGGTTCTCGCCTTCACCTCCGCCTTCGCGCGGCGCGAGGAACTGCGGCGTGAGGCCCGGAGCACACTGTCCATCCTCGTCGCGTCCCGCGACGCGGAACGGGCGCTGCCGGCGGTGCCGGACGATCAGTGAGGCAGGGCGGGCGTGAGCCGGCGAGTCGGTGGCAGGGGACGTTCGCCCCTGCCACCGACCAGCCGAGGGAGCCCGCGAACATCACGGTGCATGTGGGAGGACGACGCGCATGTCGAGTCCGCCGCCTTCGCGGGGTTCGGCGGTGATGGTGCCGTCGTGGGCGCGGACCACGGACCGGACGATGGACAGGCCAAGGCCCACGCCCTTGTCGCTGCCGGTCCGCTCCGTACGCAGCCGCCGGAACGGCTCGAAGAGGTTCTCCACCTCGTACGCCGGCACCACCGGCCCCGTATTGGAGACCACCAGCACCGCGCACCCCGGCTGCGGCTCCGTGGTCACCTCCACCCAACCGCCCTCGGGCACGTTGTACCGCACCGCGTTCTGCACCAGATTCAACGCGATCCGCTCCAGCAGCACCCCGTTGCCCTGCACGAACACCTGCTGCCGCACCCCGCGCAGCTGCACCCCCTTGGCCTGCGCCTCCTCACGCGTCTGATCCACCGCCTGCGAGGCCACCTCCGACAGATCCACCGGACGCTTGTCCACGATCTTGTTCTCACTACGCGCCAGCAGCAGCAACCCCTCCACCAACTGCTCACTGCGCTCATTCGTCGCCAACAGCGTCTTCCCCAGCTGCTGCACCTCCGGCGACGCCTGCGGATCCGCCAGCTGCACCTCCAACAACGTCCGATTGATCGCCAACGGCGTCCGCAACTCATGCGACGCGTTCGACACGAACCGCCGCTGCGACTCAAACGCCCGGTCCAACCGGTCCAACATCTCGTCGAAGGTGTCCGCCAACTCCTTCAGCTCGTCATCCGGACCACCCAACTCGATCCGCCGATGCAGATCCGACCCCGCCACCCGCTGCGCGGTCCGCGTGATCCGCCCCAACGGCGACAACACCCGCCCCGCCATCGCATAACCGAACGCGAACGCCACGATCGTCAACCCCAACAACGCCAACAACGAACGGTTGAGGAACTGGCCCAGCGCCAGGGTGCGTTGGTCCTGGATGCAGGCGCTGATCGCCGCGTTGATCTCATCGACGCTGCCGGACGTCGGCAGGATGGGGCAGTTGACGTTACTGACCCTCAGGTTGGTGCCGAAGACCCTGAAGTCCGGAGTGCCTTCTTTGAGGGTTTGGGCCGCGAAGAAGAAGATGATCGTGAGCAGTACGACGCCGGCCATCAGGAACATGCCGCCGTACAGCAGCGTGAGCCGTATCCGGATGGTGGGGCGTAGCCATGGCGCGGAGCGGTGGCGCGGATCGGGAAGCGGGCTTCGGGCGGGCATCGAGGGGAGGGGCACCAGTGTCGCGGTGGATTGCGGGGAGTTCGCCATGGTCGTCAGCTCCGATGCTCCGCCGGGCTGGGTGCGGAGGCTGACATCGGGATGACGGGTGGGCGCACTGGTGGTCCTTTGATTCTTCCTCAGGTGCCCTGAGGCACACGAAAGTTGCCAAGACATACCCATAGTGCTCAAAGGAACCGTAAATCGGCAGTAAGGAAAGTGGTGATAAAGACGCTGGGGAGGTGGCGGGGGCGCGCGGTACGGCCGGATCATCTCTTTCGATAAATGTCAGGCCAATGCATTACGGTGTGTGCGTATTTCCCGGAGGCGGACAAAAAGGGGTGGGGCATGCGGAAGGGGATCGCGCGGCGCACCGGCGTCTCGCTCATGGCGGTGGCCGTACTGGCAGGTGTGGCGGGCTGCCAGCAAGGCGCGAAGAAGGCCGCGGGGGACGGCTCCGGCGGGGACTCCGGGCGCACCCCGATCCAGGCGCTCACGGTCGCCTACAAGAAGACCGCGGCGGCGAAGTCGGCGAAGGTCACGATGAGCATGTCGATGCCGGCGGGGCTGCCGGACGGCGGCGAGACGAAGATGTCGGGCGTCATGGGATGGGACCCGATGGTCATGGACGTGACCATGAGCGAGAGCCCGCTCGGGGGCTGGGCGGGCGGCGCCGAGAAGTCGCACATGGTGTGGCTCGACAATGCCGTCTACGTGGACATGGGCAAGCGGACCGAGGCGTTCGACGGCAAGCGGTGGGGCAAGTTCGACCTCCGGGACGCCGCTGCCCAGTCAGGCGACAACGCCCTCATGCGGCAGGTCACCGCCGGCCTGGACGACATGAACCAGGACCCGTCGCAGCAACTCGCGATGCTGCTCGGCTCGCCGGACGTCAAGCACCTGGGCGGCGGCGAGGTCGACGGCGAGCACGCCGAGCACTACCGGGGCTCGCTGGCCGTCGAGGCGGGGCTCGGGTCGCTCAAGTCCGTCACCGACCTCACGGCCGAGCAGCGGGAGAAGCTCTTCGCGAACATCAAGAAGTCGGGTGTCAAGAGCTACGACTACGACGTCTGGGTCAACGGCCAGGACTACCCCGTGAAGATGGACGTGGACATCAGGACTCCGCAGGGCACGATCAAGACCAGCGCGCGCTACTCCGACTACGGCGCCAAGGCGGCGGTGCAGGCCCCGCCCGCCGACGACACCGCCGACGTGCTGAAGGTCCTCCGGGACCTCATGGCGCAGCGCGACTGACCGGCGGGAACCGAACGCGGGCGGGGTCGATCGGGTCGGTGCGGACCGGCGTCAGTTCGGCCCCAGCCCGGTGAGCAGGGACCGGGTCACGAGGTCGGCTCCCTGCGCGGGGGTCAGTTCGGGCATCTCGTGGGACACCATGTTGGTGAGATGCGTCAGCAGGGTGCGCGCCCAGCGGTCCGGGAGGCCCGGGCGGAGGACGCCCTCGCGGACGGCCCGCGCCATGAACGCGTCGAGGTGCTGGAGCAGTCGCTGAAGGCGTGCGGTTGCGGCTTCGTCCCGCGCCTGTTGGAGATCCACCGGCCATTTCCTGCTCACGGTGATGATGCCCTCGGCGTACCGGTGCAGTGCCACGGTCACGGGCGCCTCGGTCAACCGGGCCTGCGCGAGGACGTCTTCGCAGGCGTCGAGTTTGGCGGTGTGGACGGCGGCCATCAGCGCCTCGCGGGTGCTGAAGCGACGGTAGACGGTGCGCCGGTCCACGCCCGCGGCGGTCGCGATCGCCGCGATGCTCGTCGCGGGATCGTGCGCCAGCAGGCGTGCTCCGGTCTGCAGGACCGCGTCCAGGTTGCGTGCGGCATCAGCTCTCATCGTGACGGGATCTTAGGCGTGTGCGAGGCCGATTGGCCAGAAAGAACCACTAGGGGATTGCGGTTCTCTCGATAACTGTCACATAGTTGTGTCAACTGCTGCGGCCGCCGATCGGTCGTGCCGGTCCGCCCGGCGTCGAGACCCCTCGGCGAGGTGCCTGGCTTCCCTCCTCACCTCTGGAGCGCTACGTGAGCCCAACCCGCATGCCCGCGAACGAGACCGCGAACGAGTCCGCAAAGGAGACCGTGAACGAGACTGCGAAGGATTCCGGGAGGAAGTCCGCGACCATGTCGGAGAAGTTGACGGGCGTCCTCGACTCCCCGGTCTTCGTGACGGTGGCGACCCTCCAACCGGACGGCAGTCCGCACCAGTCGGTGGTCTGGGTGGGGCGGAACGGCGGCGACCTGTTCTTCGTCACCGGCGTCGACAAGCGCAAGATCCGCAATCTGCGCCGCGATCCACGGCTGAGCGTGACGGTCAATCCGCCGGACGAGCCCTACGGTTACGCCGTGCTCAGCGGCACCGCGCGGTTGGAGAGCGCGGGAAGTCGACAGCGGATGGATGAACTGTCCCTGAAATACACCGGGTTGACCTATGCCGAGCACAACCCGGAGACGTACGCCCGGCTGCCGGAGCTGGTCACCGTGCACCTCACTCCCGAGAAGATCGCGGCGCGGTTCCTGTGAGCCGGTTGCCGAGGGGTGGGCGAGGCGAAGCGTTGATCGACGGCGTCGGAGAGCGAGGACGAGGATGAAGACATACGTCATCACGGGCGGCACGGACGGCATCGGCAAGGCGCTCGCCTTCCGGTATCTGGGGCAGGGGGAGGAGGTGGTGGTCGTCGGCCGCAGCCTGGAGAAGGGGACGGCCTGGCTCGCCGCGGCGCGGGAGCAAGGGGCCGCCGAGCGGGCGCACTTCGTGCCCGCGGACCTCGGTTCGGTGGCCGAGAACCGGGCGGTGATCGACGCCCTGCGCGCGTCCTTCGGCAAACTCGACGCCCTGGTGCTCTGCGCCAGGCACTTTCGGACCACGCGGCTGGTCACCGACGAGGGGTTCGAGAACACCTTCGCGCACTTCTACCTGAGCCGCTTTCTGCTGAGCCACGGGCTGGTCGAACTGCTCGAAGCCGCCGACGCCCCGGTGATCCTCAATGTCGCCGGTCCCGGCGGCACCGGGGAGATCGCCTGGGAAGACCTCCAACTCGCCCGGGCGTACGACGGGCAGCGGGCCCTGGCACAGGGCGGGCGGCTCAACGACCTGCTCGGCGTCGGCTTCGCGGATGCCTGGCCGGCGGCACGGACCCGGTACGTACTGGTCAACCCCGGTACGGTCGACACCAGTTTTTCCGGGCAGTACACCCCGGCCGTGCAGGCCCAGGTCGACGCCATCCGACGCGCCGCGCAGCCGGTCGAGGAAGCCGTACGGCCGCTCGCCGCGGTGTTGGACAACCCACCCCAGGCGCCCCTGAGCGCCGTGGTGCAGGGGGCGCCGCTCCGGGTCGACGGCCCCGGTTTCGAGGTCGCTCAGGCACGGCGGCTCCGGCGCGAGACCGAACTGCTGCTGGGCGGCGCCTGAGCGAGCGGCGGCGGGCGAGGGGAAGGCCCCGGCCCCGTGTCCCTCCCCGCCTCCGCGCCGTCCCGTTACGCGGCGGCTGCGGTGCTGCTGGCATGACGTCACCTTTGGTTCACCAACGACTGGTGGGCTGGGGCGCGTTGGACCGGACGTCCACGTCCCACGGATCTTCAAGGAGACGTTTCATGCACAGACCCTCCCGCCGTCACGTCATGGCCGCCACCGCCCTGGTCGCCGCCACCGCGGCCGCCGTGGCCGTGACCACCGCGGCCGGCGCCTCCGACACCGTGCAGCAGGCCCAGCACGCCATCAAGGGCGGCAAGGCGAAGAACGTCATCCTGCTCATCGGTGACGGCATGGGGGACTCCGAGATCACGCTCGCCCGCGACTACGTGGTCGGCGCGGGCGGCCGGCTGAACATGGACGGGTTCCCGCTCACGGGCGCCTACACGACCTACGCGGTCCACGCCGACGGCACCCCGGACTACGTGACCGACTCCGCCGCGAGCGGGTCCGGCTGGGCGACCGGCCGCAAGACGGTCAACGGCCGTATCTCCAAGACCCCGGACACCGACAAGGCCGTCCCCACCATCCTCGAACTGGCGCAGCGGGGCGGCTACGCGACCGGCAGCGTCACCACCGCCGAACTCACCGACGCCACCCCGGCGGTGCTCGCCGCGCACGCCACGGACCGCTCCTGCCAGGGCCCCGGCGACATGGCCAAGTGCCCCACCGACACCCTCGCCAAGGGCGGTCCGGGCTCCATCGCCGAGCAGTCCGTCAACCACAAGGTCGACGTCCTGTTCGGCGGCGGGAAGCAGCGGTTCGACCAGAAGGTCACCGAGGGCAGGTACAAGGGCCTGACGGTCACCGAGCAGGCCCGGAAGCTGGGCTACCAGGTCGTCACCGACGGCGCCGGTCTGAAGGGCGTCAAGGCGGGCAAGCCGGTCCTCGGCCTGTTCGCGTCGGGCAATGTGCCGACCGAGTGGACCGGTAGGCCGGCGGCGGTCGGCGGGACCGCCCCGCAGCGGTGCGTGACCTCCAACCCCAACCGCCCGTCGTCCACCCCGAGCCTCGCCGATTCGGCGACCAGGGCGATCCAGCTCCTGGAGGCCAAGCAGAAGCACGCCAAGAAGGGCTTCTTCCTCCAGATCGAGGGCGCGTCGATCGACAAGCAGGACCACGCGGCCGACCCGTGCGGTCAGATCGGCGAGACCGCCGCGTTCGACCGCGCGGTGAAGGTGGCCCGCGACTACGCGGCCAAGCACCCCGACACGCTCGTGGTGACCACCGCCGACCACGGCCACACCAGCCAGATCGTGCCGCTGGAGGCCACCCCGCCCGGCCTGAGCTCCACTCTTGTCACCAACGAGGGCCAGCAGCTCAAGGTCAACTACTCGACCAACACCCCGGGCCAGTCGCAGGAGCACACCGGTACCCAGGTGCGGATCGCCGCCCAGGGCCCGCAGGCGTACCGGGTCCTCGGCATCACGAACCAGACCGACCTGTTCACCACGATCCGCAGGGCGCTCGGCCTGAAGTAAGGGTGCACCAGGCGCGGAGGGGGAGGCCGGCGATCGGTCTCCCCCTCACGTTCGGCGTGATCAGCCGGCTCACCGCGGCCGGGAGGCCGGCGGTCGACGAGGGCACCGAGACGCCGGCGCCGGTGGCGTTCAGTCGGCGGTCCGGGCGGGCGGCACCCGCTCCAGTGCTTCCCAACTGACGTCCCGTGCGCGCTCGGCGGCCTCGGCACGGCCGCCGCCGCGCACGCCGAACAGCCGCTTGGCGAAGAGCAGGTAGATCACCACCGCGAGGTTGACGAGCAGGGTGAGGACCTTGGTGACGGTCACCCGGGAGAGCAGCTCGTAGACCTCGGGGGCCAGCAGGACGGTGGTGGCGACGAACGTGAGGTACTCCGCCCACCGTCTGCCGAACCACAGTCCGACCGCCTCGACACCCTCCAACAGCGCATAGGCGGCGATCACCAGACCGATCAGCCACAACGTCGACGAGCGCACCGCGAACGCCTTGGCCACCTCGCCGAGCAGCCCGCGGTCGGAGACGCCCCCGGCCCCGCCCACGCCGTTCTGCAGCAGGTCCATGAACCGGTAGAACGGTGCCTGGAGGCTCGCGCGCTTGTCTGCGAAGACCAGGATGCCGGTGGCCAACGCCCCGAGCACCACGAAGTGCAGCAGCCGGTCCAGCGCGATCAGCCGCAGGACATAGCGGTCGCGCAGGGGCTTGCCGCGCAGCGGGAGGGCGATCTCGTCCCGGTCGGGTGGGTGCGGACGGTCGGGCTGTGGTCGGGGTGTCACCGGAACCCAGGCATCGCACCGCAGGCACCGGTGCCAGCGCAGTCCCTCCGGGTCCTCGCGGACCAGCAGGCCGTCGGTCGGCCGCACCCGTTCCGCGCCCACGCCTTCGAGGTGGTGACCGTGCAGCGCGCAGCTCAGCAGTTCGTAGCGCAACCGCCGCCGGTCGTCGCCCGTTCCGGGCACCGGAGCCGGTGCGTCGCCGTCCTCCTCCGCCATACGTTCCTCCGTCGCGACCCGGTCCTGGTTCCGCGGGTGCCTGTGCGGCGGTACCGGGGCGGTACCGCGCGGGCGTCCGGGGTCAGTCTGGGTCACGCGGGCCGGCGATCCCGGGAAATGCGGTGGGGCGGCGCGTACGGCAGGGGCGGCGGGCGGTGCGGCGCCCGTCCGCGCGGGATGCCTCACCCCTCGGGCAAGGCGCCCGCCGCCCCCATCTCCGGCGCTACAGCGTGGCCAGGAAGTCCCGGACCGCGGCGGCGAAAGCTTCCGGGACACCGGTGGGCAGCAGATGGTCGCCGTCCAGCTGGACCGCCACGGTGCCGGGGCGGCGGTCGACCATTCCGCGGACCTCGGCGGGCGGCACATACCCCTTGGTGCCGTGGATCAGCAGGGCGGGGCAGCTGCTGGACGTCCAGTCGTCCCAGTAGTCGCCGTGCACCTCCTCCTCGGACCGGAACATGTCGTCGGGGTGGAACGGCAGCCGCCAACTGCCGTCCGGGCTCTGCCGCAGCCGGTCGGAGAACTGGGAGCCGGCCGGGCCCAGACCCGCGGCGAGTTCCTCGCGGGTGGCCGCCCGGCGGGGCAGGTCGAGCAGGAACGCGAGCGGGTTGGGACCGTCCAGTTCGAGCTCCACCGGCCCTTCGACGTTGATCAGCGCGCTGACGCGCTCGGGGTGGCGGGCCGTGAACTGGTAGGCGTTGACGGCGCCCATGGAGTGGCCGAGCAGCACCACCCGGTCCAGCGCCAGATGGTCCAGGAGGGCTCGGACGTCGGCCAGATATCCCTCGCGGGTGTAGTCGTCGGCGCGTTCGGACTCGCCCTGGCCGCGCTGGTCAGGGGCGATCAGCCGCCACTCGGGACCCAGTGCCCCGGCGAGGCGGGTGAACATGACGCCCTCGGATATGTGGCCGTGCAGCGCGACCAAGGGACGGCCGTCCCCGCCGAAGTCGAGGTACGACAACCGGCGCCCACCAATGGAGAGTTCGGACCGAACGGTGTGGTTGCCCAAGGTCGAGTCGGACATCGCCATCCCCTCATCTGACTGGCCTCTGCCGAGGCCGGCGCAACGGGACCGTCCCGAGCACCGGGTAACTGCTACCCGATATTCGATCATCGGTACCCAGTAGCCGGACATCGCATCGGGCCCGTGCCGGTCTGTCCGTCCTCACCGGCGGGGAACGCCCCGGCCGACCGTCGCTCGTCAGGCACCCTGCGTCGCTCAGGCATCCAACGCCAGGCGGTATTCGACCGCCCGCCGGGTCGTCGGCGCGAAGCCGAGCGAGACCAGGGCCGCCTCGAAGACCTCGTCCCCAGGCGCCACACATGTCTCGACCGCCGGGATGCCCGGGGCTTCCGCCGTCACCCGGCGCACCGCCAACGACACGAGCGCCGCGAGCGATGCGGCCGTCCCTTCCTCCTGCCGCTCGTGCACCAGCACCGCCCGGCCGTCGTCCGCCTCGACGTCGCACCAGGCATCGCCCACCCCGACCCGGAAGGGGGCGCCCTCCGCAGTCGGTGACCCGGGGCCCCGGTCGCCGGGCGTGGCGGCCGGTTCCGCCGCCAACTCCCTGCGCCACCAGCGATGGACCTCGTCCCCGGCGACCGCCCCCAACTGCTCCAGGGCGGCGGCAGCGGACAGGGACAGCTCGCCCGTCTCCTCGACCCATCGAAGCGTCCGACCCCCGGCGTCCCGCACCACCGGCACCGCCGCCTCCACCAGCGGCACCCGGACGTCCCCCGGGCCCGCCACGACTCCCACGAAGCGGAGGCCGGGGTCCGCCGCCCCCAGGTCGAGCACCGCGAACGACCCGACGGCCGTCCCGGCCTCGCGCGCCACCACCACCGCGAACGTCCGGTCGTCGCACCAGAGGTCGGGCACCGCCCCACGCTCCCGAAAAACCCGCACAGAAACCGACATACCGCGATCATTGCACGCCCCGATACACCGAAGCGAACTACTGTTCGGTTCGGTGGGGTGTGCCGTGCACGTGACTGGGGCGGTGGGTGCATGATGTCGGCCGGTGCCGTCCCCGTCGGGGAACGTGTCGCGGATCGCCTGCAAACCTGGCCGGAATGACGAGGGTGGGCACCCGGGAAACCCGGCTCGTGGTCCCGCGCGACACCGGTCTGCCCCAACTCCCCGCCCTCGGCGGCTTGAGGCGGACCGCCGGGCGGCGCCTCAGTGGACCGTGACGGTGATCGGGCGGGAGGTCGAGCGGGTCCTGGGGTGCTGGTCCTGGGCGGAGCGGCCTTCGAAGAGGGCCGCGCGCAGCTGGAGATGGCCGCGCTGCTTCACGCGCAGGGTGGCGTTGACGGCGCCTCCGGCGTGCCGCGCGGGCTTGGAGCACGCGACGTTGTGCCAGGCGGTGGCCGACCAGCGCTGCTGTACGCAGACCTTGTTGAACGTGGCGTTGTCGTCGCTCGCCTTGGCGGCGGCGCGGACGAGGCCGCCCAGGCCGACCGAGCGGGGGCCGGCGGTGAAGGAGAGCGAGGACTTGGCCGAAGCCGGCCCAGCGGTGACCCCCAGCGAGGTGACTGCTACGGCGCCGATGAGCGCGCAGTGGAGGGTGCGGCGGTGGTGAGGGGTCATCCTTTTCTCCTCCATGGCCTGTCCGAATGTGAGGGCGTCCGGGGCGGGACGGCTGCCGCACCACGGGACCACCCGGCTGATCACATCACCTTACGTCTGCTTTACCCTGTCGATGACAGTTTTTGGGTAGTTCTTAGCGAAGCAGGTGTACTGCGTGAAGTTGGCCCGCGTTTCCGCCGTGGTCGCCGCTGCGGCGATAGCCCCGGCCGTGTTGTTCTCCTCGCCGGCGATGGCCGCCGACCGTGGCGCGTCGCAGGCCCACTCGGCCCCGGACGCCACGCCGGATACGAAGCCGGCGGAGTCGGCAGGGGAGGGCGATGCGGCCACTGCCGAGCGGGACCGGATGGCGATCCTGCGGATGCTCGCGGACAAGAACATCGGCAAGGGACTGGAGCGGGAGGCCCAGCGGGCGCTCGACGGCGGACCGGAGGCCATGCGGCACTTCCTCGACGTCGGCCAGTACGCCGCACGCGACGAGGACAACCGCGTCGCCATCCTGAAGATCCTCGCGGACAAGAACATCGGCCGGGGCGTCGACGAAGCGGCACAGGACGCGATGAACGGCACCCCCGAAGACCGCGTGCGTTTCCTGGAGTCCGGTTGGCGCGCGGCCCGGGACGACGACGACCGCGTACGTGTCGCGCAGCTCCTCAACTCCGGCCCCGAGGTGCGGGCGGCGGCCGGCAAGGCGTTGGACGGCACGATGGAGGACATCCGCCGCTTCCTCGACGTCGGCCAGTACGAAGCCCGCGCCAAGGACGAGGCGAACGCCGCGGCAGAGGCCAAGCGCAAGGCCGAGGAGGAAGCGGCCAAGAAGAAGCCGACCCCCACCACCGGTAACGGTGGCGAGGACGGCGAGCGCGGCGACGGGACGGCCACCACCGCCAAGCCCGGCAGCGGCACCGGCGGCACCGGCGGCGACAGCACCGGCGGCGTCCGGCCCGCGGTCGCGTCCTCGCTCGGCACCGGCTCCGCCCCCTCGGCCGGCGACCGCCGACTGGCCGCCACCGGAGTCGGCCCGGCCACCCCGTGGGCGCTCGGCGGCTCGGCGCTCGCCCTCACCGCCGGCGCCGGGCTGGTGGTCGCCGCACGCCGCCGCACCTCCGCAGGTCACTGACACACCGTCGGGCCCTCGTCGTGCCACCCGTACGACGAGGGCCCGCGCGGCTGTCCGCGCCGCTGCCGGTCAGTCCGCCAGCGCGGTCAGCCCGCGCGGCAGCGTCTGCGTGTGGAGCACACCCAGCCGCTGGGTCGCCCGGGTGAGCGCGACATAGAGATCGCTCGTCCCGAACTCCGCCGGCTCCACGACCAGAACGGAGTCGAACTCCAGCCCCTTGGCCTGGCGCGGGTGCAGGATCACCACCGGGCTGGTCAGGTCGGGCGTGGGGCCGACGGAGGCCGTCGGCAGGGCGGCCGCCAGGGCGGCGCAGCGCTCGCGCGGGGCGATCACGGCGAGACGGCCCTGACCGTCGTCCGCCGTCTCGCGGGCCACCGCCTCCGCGACGGCCCGCGGCAGGTCGTCGGTGCGCCGGGCCCACGGGGGGACGCCGGTGGAGCGGATCGACTTCGGCGGCACGAAGGACGCGTCGACGGTCCGCGGGATCTCCGCCGCGGCCTCCATGATCTCGGTCGGCGTACGGTAGTTGACGCCGAGCCGGACGTGTTCCCAACGATCCTCGACGTACGGCGCGAGGATGGTCTCCCAGGCACCACAGCCACCCGGTTCGGAGGTCTGCGCGGGATCGCCGACCAGCGTCATGGAACGGGTCGGGCAGCGCCGCATCAGCAGTCGCCACAGCATCGGCGAGAGCTCCTGCGCCTCGTCGACGATGATGTGGCCGAAGGCCCAGGTGCGGTCCGCCGCGGCGCGTTCGGCGGCGGTGCGGTGGTCGGCCTCCTCCTGGCGTTCGGCGAGCCGGTCCGCGTCGATCAGGTCGTGTGCGGCCAGCACCTCCGAGTCCTCGTCCTCCCGGTCCTCGAACTCCTGGGTGCGCGAACCGTAGGAGAGGTCCAGCACGCCCTGCGCGTAGGTGATGAGTTCCTGGCGTTCGGCCTCGGCGGCGGCCCGGGCGGCCGAATCGTCCTCGCCGAGGAGTTCGGCCGCCTCGTCCAGCAGCGCGACGTCCGCCGGGGTCCAGTCGCCGCCGGTGCGGCGGATCGCCGCGGCGTCGGCGTCCGGCAGATGCACCGGCTCGGAGAGGAAGTCGGCGACCAGCTGCTGCGGGGTGAGCGACGGCCACAGTTCCTCGATGGCGCGGTGCACCTCGCCGCTGGTGGCGATGGCCTTGCCCAGCTGGGCGATGTCGTCCGGACCCAGGAGGTTGGGGCCGCCGTAGGGGTCGGCGCCGATCCGCTCGGTGAGTTGGGCGGTGAGCGCGTCGATCACATGGAACGCGAAGTGCGGGCGCGCCAGGTTGTGCGGCAGCAGGGTGGCCCGGGCCTGCCGGCGGGCCTCGTCCGCGATTGCCGCGTCCAGGCGCAGCTCGCCGTCCTCGTGGTCGATGACGAGCTCGGGGTCGGGAAGCAGCTGCTGGTCGGCCACGAAGCGCGCGAGGGCGCCTGCCATGGTCGCGCTGCCCTTGACCTCGGCGGCGCGCGGCGTGTCGGTGCCGGACGCGGTCACCCCGGGGAACAGCTCGCCGGGCGTCGCCAGCAGCACGCCGGTCTCGCCGAGCGAAGGCAGGACCTGGCCGATGTAGCCGAGGAACGCGGGGTTGGGCCCGACGATCAGCACTGCGCGGCGGGCGAGTTGCTCGCGGTGCGCGTACAGCAGATACGCGGCCCGGTGCAGGGCCACGACGGTCTTGCCGGTGCCCGGACCGCCCTCCACGACGAGGACGCCGTGGTGCGGGGCGCGGATGATGCGGTCCTGGTCGGCCTGGATGGTCTGGACGATGTCGTGCATCCGCCCGGTGCGGGCGGCGTCCAGCGACGCCAGCAGGATGGCGTCCGCGTCGGCCCCTTCGTGGCCGCTGCGTTCGGAGTCGGTGAGGTCCAGGATCTCGTCGTGCAGTGCGGTCACCCGGCGGCCCTTGGAGGTCAGGTGGCGCCGGCGCCGCAGTCCCATCGGGGTGTGCCCGGTGGCGAGGTAGAAGGGGCGGGCGACGTCGGCTCGCCAGTCGATGACCAGCGGAGTGCGGTCGGCGTCGTCGCGCCGGATGCCGATCCGGCCGATGTGGTGGTCGCGGCCGTCCCGGAACGCCAGGCGGCCGAAGCACAGTCCGTGTTCCCCGGCCTCGAAACCGGCCAGCAGCTCGGCCTGTTCGGCGACCATCACATCCCGTTCCAGGCGTGCCTGGAACGTTCCCCCGGCCTGCGGCAGGGCCTGTTCCATGGTCGTACGTGCCCCGGATCGCAGGGCGTCGAGGCGATCGTGCAGCAGGTCGCTGAATTCCTGCTCCCTACGCAATTCCTCGTTTGACAATTCAGCTCCGCTCGAATATGCTGTGCAGCAGTGAGATTCTCTGGGTTGAATTCTTCGCGATATTCAAACGCTCAATATACGTGGAGAAATACCCCGGTTGTCAAACCCCGTTCGCATCACGATGCGTCGGGGTTTTTTCATTTCCCGGCTCCTGCCCGACCGTCGGTCGGAGCCGGCGGCCGGGCAGGTATTCCCACCGTTGGGCAGTGCCCCGTGGCCGACGATCAGCGCCCCGGTGCCTCGGCGGCCGAGCGGCTGATCGGCCGGTCTCCGCTGGGCCGGGACCACCACAGGGCCTCGCCGCGGGTCAGCCCCGGCAGCCGATGCTCCGCCGACCGCACCCGACTGGCCGGGATCACGCCCTTGACCAGCCACGAAGTCGTACCGCCCGCGGTCTCCTCCAGGTCCGCCCCCAGGGCGGCGAGACAAGAGGTGACGGCCGGCAGCGCGTCGAGCGGGATGTCCACGTCGAAGATGTGGCAGGGCTCGTAGAGCTGCGTCCCGGCCCGCTCCAGGGCCTGCCCGAGCACCTGCGGTGTCAGGCCCCGGAAGTCGCCGGCGGTGCTGACCGGGCCCACGAAGCCCGAGCGGGTCAGGGTCACGGTGCAGTCGGTGACCGCCCAGCCGCGCGGGCCGCTGCGGAGGGCGGAGTGCACGGTCTCCTCGATGGCGGTGTGGAAGGCGTGGGGAAGGGCGCCCAGTTCTGTTTCGTACCGGAAGGCGACGCCGGAGTTCCGTGGCGCGGGCTCGACGCGCAGCCCGACGGTGGCCCAGAAGCCGCTCGGACTCGGCGCCCGCCGCCCGAGCGACTGGTGCGCCTCGCCGACGCCCACCGGGCGCTCCAGGTAGACCGTCCGGCTGGGGGCGAAGACGGCCTCGATGCCGAAGTCGTCGGCGAGGGTCGCCGCGAGGATCTCCTTTTGGATCTCGCCGTACAGCAGGACCGATGTGCTGCCTTCGGGGCCGGGAGCGGCATGGATGAGCGGATCCTGTTCGGAGAGGTGCTGCAGCGCCGCGTACAGGCGGGCCGCGGCGCCCGGTGCCTGGCCCCGGGGACGGACGAGGGTCCGCAGCGTGGGCGCGGGGAAGTGCGGCGGGCGCGGGCCGTCGTCCCGGCCGGCGGGGTCGGTCAGCCGGTCACCGACCCGGACCTCCGTGAGCCCGCTCACCTTCCCGATGGTCCCGGGCGTCAACTGCCGGATGCCCTGACCGCCGGCGCGCCCCGCGCTGCCGTTGCCGGGCCGGCCGACGACCTGGAGCGCGGTGATCTGGCCGGGGTACGTCAGGCGGCTGCCGTCCGGGCCGTTCCGGTGCAGGGCCACCCGTTGGCGCGCGGTCAGCGTTCCGGAGAACAGCCGCAGATAGGCGGTCTTCTTCCCGGAGGGTTCGCGCTCGACGGCGAAGACCGTGCCCCGTGGGTGCGCCGCGCCGGCCGGGTCCGTGCTGCGGCCGACGGGCGCCGGCCGGAGCAGGCCGGTGATCCCGTCGATGAGCGCTCCGATGCCTTCGCCGCTGCGCGCCGAGCCGAAGTGGACGGGGTGCGTCCGGCCCTGTCGGGTGTGCGCGGCGAGTGCCGCGTGCAACTCGTCGGGGGAGGGGAACGGGCCGTCCACGACGCGGGCGAGCAGCGCGTCGTCGAGCTCGGCGAGCGCTTCGGCGACCTGGGTGCGGAATTCCGGCTCGTCGTCGAGGGCGTGCGGGAGCGCGCGGGCGGACGGCGTGCCGAGTTCCCGCACCGACGTCATCGGGACGATGTGCGGTGCCAGCTTGCGTCGGATGTCGGCCAGCAGCGCCTCCCCGCGGGCGCCCGCCCGGTCGATCTTGTTGACGAAGAGCAGGGTCGGGAGCCGCATCTCGCGCAGCGTCCGCATCAGGACGCGGGTGTGTGCCTGGACCCCCTCGACGGCGGAGAGCACCAGCACGGCGCCGTCCAGGACGCCGAGGACGCGTTCCACCTCGGCGACGAAGTCGGAGTGCCCGGGGGTGTCGATCACGTTGACCTGCGTCGCGCCGACCGTGAAGGGGGCGACCGCGGAGCGCACGGTGATACCGCGCTGCCGCTCGATGGCGCCGGTGTCGGTCTGGGTGTCGCCAGTGTCGACGCTGCCGAGCCGGTCGATGGCGCCGGTGTCGAACAGCAGGCGCTCGGTCAGGCTGGTCTTACCCGCGTCGACGTGTGCCAGGATGCCGATGTTCAGGGTGTGCTGGATGTGCATGGGTGCCGAAGTCCTCGAAATTCACCGTCGGGTAGGGGCGCTGGGGGTTTTCGAGGAATCGGCGCATGGCAGGCTCCCGCTCTGTTGATGGTTCGGCCGGCGCCCAGCCTGGTGGCTGCCGGCAGGCGTCGGCAACTGATTATTTCGCTGCGCGGAAAGGGGCCGGCGGAAATGGCCGCCGGCCCCTACCCGTCGATGCGCGCCCGATCGGGGCGCGGTCAGTGCTCGCGGTTCCGCCCCAGGGTGAGGCGGTAGAGGAGCAGGACGATGACGGAACCGACGATGGCGGCGATCCACGTCGACAGGTGGAAGAAGCCCTTGATCGAGTGCACGCCGAAGATGACTTTGCCCAGCCAGCCGCCCAACAGGCCGCCCGCGATGCCGATCAGCATGGTGATCAGGCAGCCACCGGGGTCCTTGCCGGGCATCAGGGCCTTTGCGATGGCACCAGCGAGTAGACCGATCAAGGCCCAGGCGAGAATTCCCATGTCTGTGCACCCTCTCCGCAAGATCCTCCGATGGGTAAAGACTCGTTCCCGCACCGGGGTCTTTCACGCGGGCCTGCTGCAAACGTGTGACGGGTGCCGCCCGGGGGCGGCGTCAGACAGGGGAACGGCGGCGGAGACCGACCTCGGTTGATTGCCCGGATTGGTCAACCTAGGCTTATCACCATGACTCGGAGTGCGGACGTCGACGACGTGGCCGGTGCGCTGTACGACAGCATGGGCCTGCTGGCGCGTCGGCTGCGCCAGATGCGGGCACCGGGCGACCTCTCGTTGCCCGAGCGTGCCGCGTTGGCGCGATTGGACCGGGGCGGCCCGGCCACGGCGGCGGAGTTGGCGCGGGCCGAGCAGATCACGTCCCAGGCCATGGGGACCACGCTGGGCCTGTTGGAGGAGCGCGGCCTCGTCGAGCGCCGTCGCGATCCCCACGACGGCCGACGGATCATCCTGTCGTTGACCGAGGCCGGCATCGAGATGCAGCGCCACAAGCGCGACACCCGTGGCCGGCAGCTGGCGAAGGCCCTCGGCGAACACTTCACGGATGCCGAACTGGCGACGCTCAAGGCGGCGGCGCCGCTGATCGAGCGGCTGGGCGACAGCCTCTGAAACCGGCGGCCGCCGGGCCTTCGCGCCCGGTTCGTCAGCCCGTCCCGCCCGCGGACTGAGCGGACCCCTCGTACGAGCGGACCAGGCGGGCCAGTTGGCGGCCCACCGTGCGCAGAGGCTCCTCGCTGCGGGTGACCTGCGCGGTGACCTCGGCGCCCTCCAGGGCGCTGATGACGGTGGTCGCCAGCTCCCGGGCGTCCTGCGCGTCGAAGCCGCCGCGCAGCAGCTTGTCACGGACCAGCTCCTCCCAGTCGCGCAGTGCCGCCGCGCACGCCTGTTGGATCGGGGAGTCGGTCCCGAGCGTCTCCAGGGCCGCCGCGGTGACCGGGCAGCCGTCGATCCAGCCCGACTCGCGGAGTTCTTCGGCGAGTTGGCCGGCGCAGGAGTCCACCGCCGTCGCCGGATCGGCCTCGGCGTCCAGTGCCGTCCGTAGCAATGCGGCGAACTCCCGGCTGCTGTGCTCGATCGCGGCGACCGCGACGGTTTCCTTGCCGCCGGGGAAGAAGTGGTAGACGGAGCCGAGGGTGGCCTGGGCCTCCTGGGCGATCTGTTTGATGCCTGTGCCGACGTAGCCCTGCCGCTGGAGGAGGCGGGCTGCGGTGATGACGATCCGGTCCCGGGTGCTGGTCTGCATGGTGCCACCGTACCGACTGTTGAGTAGAGCGTTCGTTCTAGTGCTGTGGTACGTTCTCGGCATGCTCTAAATAGAGCGCTCGTTTTAGTGACGGACGGAAGGATTTCTCATGGGCACCAACGCACACCCCGGCACGGCCACCGAGACCGCGGGCACGGTCGCGGAGCGACGGTCGGTCACCGTCATCGGGCTCGGTCCGATGGGCCGGGCCATGGCCGACGCCTACCTGGACCGGGGATACGAGGTCACCGTCTGGAACCGCACGGCCTCCCGCGCGGACGCCCTGGTGGCCCGCGGCGCGACGCTCGCCCCCGACGTCGCCCGGGCGCTGACCGCCAACGATCTGGTGATCCTCAGCCTCACGGACTACGAGGCGATGTACGCCGTACTGGAGCCCGCCACCTCCGCACTGGCCGGCCGGGTCCTGGTCAACCTCAGTTCGGACACGCCGGACAAGGCCCGGGCCGCCGCCCGCTGGGCCGCCGACCACGGGGCCGTCCAACTCACCGGAGGCGTCACCGTCCCGCCGTCGGGCATCGGCCGGCCGGAGTCGTCCACCTTCTACAGCGGCCCGCGCGAGGTGTTCGACGCCCACCGCCCGGTGCTGGAAGTGGTGACCGGCAAGGCCGACTACCGGGGCGAGGACCCGGGGCTCGCCGCGCTGTACTACCAGATGGGCATGGTCATGTTCTGGACGTCCATGCTCGGCTACTGGCAGGCCATCGCCCTCGCCGACGCCAACGGCCTGGCCGCGTCCGACATCCTGGGGCACGCCGTGGAGACCGCGAACTCCCTGCCGGGCTTCTTCACCTTCTACGCCGAGCGCATCGACGCCGGCGCGCACCAGGGCGACGTGGACCGTCTGGCCATGGGTCTGGCCAGCGTCGAACACGTTCTGCACACCAACGCCGACGCGGGCGTCGACACCGCACTGCCCGCCGCGGTCGTCGAAATCTTCCGACGCGGCATCAAGGCCGGACACGGCGCCGACAGCTTCTCCAGCCTGTTGGAGCTGATGAAGAAGGGCGGTGAGAGCTGACCGCGGCGGACGTGACGGTGGTACGGCCGGCGGCTCTCCACCCGGCGGTGGAGCGGGCGGGTGGAGGAGCGGCCCGACGGGTCCGGCCCGGGGGCCGATGCTTCTCCACCCGCCCGGCTCCTAACGTCGTTGCAGGTCATCGTGGTGCCGGAGCGTCCGGCGCCGGACCGTTGGAGGCCGTCGTGGAAACCGCCGGAACGCGTGGTGCGCAGCGGTGGCGCGCCGTGGCCGTACCGCTGACCGTCAACATCCTTCTGCCGCTGGTTTTGTACTACGTGTTGCGGGCGCAGGGCGTCGTCGAATGGCAAGCCCTGTTGCTGAGCGGCGTGGTACCGGCCGCACACGCGTTGGGCACCGCGCTGGTGCGCCGGCGGATCGACCTCTTCGACCTCCTCGTGGTCGTGCTGCTGGCGGTGTCCGCAGGGCTGTCCGCGATCAGCGGCAGCCCGCGGGTGCTGCTGTTGAAGGACGCGGGCATCCCCGCCGCCCTGGGCCTGTGGATGCTGGGCACCCTGTTCGGGGCCCGGCCCTTCGCGTTCCACTTCGGGCGCCGGCTGCGCGGGTCGGCGGGGGAGGCGGATGCGGAGCGTGCCTGGCGCGAACTGCCGCAATTCCGGGGCGCGTTGCGGGGAATGACGGCGCTGTGGGGCGGCGCGCAGTTGCTCGATGCCGCGCTGAGCACGGTGTGGGCCTGGGAACTGCCCGTGGATCTGGTGCCGGTGGTCGGCAGGATCCAGTCCTTCGCGATTCTCGGCGCGATGGCGGTGCTGACCGTGCGCCGCAGCCGTGCCTTCCGCGCCGACCACGGCACCCCGCTCTTCGGCCTGCGCACGCAGAACGCCGCGGACGCCCCGGCCCGGACGGTGGACGAGGCGCTGCGCACGTGACACCGCGACGAGGCTCCGATGTCGGCCGTCGTTCAGCAGGGTCGGGGCGGGTGAGTTGGCACGGTCGCCGTCACGGTGCGGCCGGTCCGTCGTTGGACCGGACGACAATTCGCCCCCTCCCCTCTGGAGACCCCGATGAACTCCGTTGTGCGTGACCGCCGTCGTGGTCGTGGACGTGTGCCGGCGGCCGTGCTGCTCGCCGTCGGCGCGGTCCTGACGTCGACGGCCGCCGCCGGTGCGGCCGACCTCGGCATGATCACCTACACCACCCCGCACGGTAAGAGCGCCACCCTGAACCAACCTGAGCCCGGCCGTTGTTACACCATCGCCGGTGCCGGCACCGCCTCCAACCTCTCGCTGGTCGGCAAGACCGCCCACTTCTACGCCCACCCGGGCTGCAAGGGCGCCCCGGTCGCCCATCTCGGTCGCGGCGAGCGGAAGAACCTGCGCTTCGCATCCCTGCGCGTCGACGCCGACTGAGCCGCGGACGTGGCGATACGGGGGTCCGCCGGCGCGACTCGGGCGCGCCGGCGGCGGTCGCGGGCCGGATCCTTCCGGCGCGCTCAGTGCCCCCGCTCCGCGCGGGGCGCGAACCGGTCCTGGGCCGGCAGACACGCAAGGGCGTCGTCGCCGAACATCAGGCGCAGCCCGTCGGGTCACGCGGGGATGGCGACATGGCCGGACCAGGTGTGCAGTGCCGCCTTGTCCTCGAACTTGCCGATGCTGGTGTCGATGGGCCGGTCGGTGTGCTGGTGGAACAGCCACGGGCTGTGGATGTCGGGCTGGCCCGGCTTGTTGTTGTACTGGGCGATCCAGAGGCCGTCCCCGGCGAAGGACGTGGTGTCGCGGTGCAGCCAGAAGTCCCGATTGCAGTACAGGAGCGTCTTGTGGCCGGGGGTGCGCTGCTGCACCTGTTTGAGCCAGCTGTCCTTCCATGAATTCGGGACGCGGGCGTCCTCCCAGTCGAGGATGAGAATGTCCCCCTCGATCAGATTGATTTTCGAGAGGAAGTAGTCGACCTGGGAGGTTACCGGTCCCGGTCGGGCGAAATGATAGAAGCCGGTCACCAGTCCGGCATTTCGTGCGGTCTTGCGCTGGGCCACCCATTTGGGATTCGTGTAGGTGGTGCCTTCGGTGACTTTGATGAAGACGAAATCGCTGCCGGCCGTCGGGTACTTCTCCGACTGGGCTGACGACACGTCGATCCCTGTGACGGTCATGGTCGGCTCAATTCTTGATGCCTTGCGTCTTTCTTTCCTGTTTCTTTGTGCCTCGGCGTCTTCGTGTCTTGAATTCTGGATGTCGTGACGGCTGGTTTCGCTGTCCTGCCGAAGGCGCGCGAGGGGCTGTGAGCCCGGCGCCGGCCGGTCGACGGCGGCACGGCGGCGCGGGCGTAGCGGTCAGGGGGCGTCGCGGCGCCGAGCGGGAGTAGCTGCCGAACGGCCTCTCGGAGCCGTACCGTCGGTGCTGTCGGCACCGGCAGTACAGGCAGCGACGGTACCCCTCCGGCCTTGCGCAGGGGTCGTTTTCATCGTCTCGCCGTGGCGTGGTCGCGGCATCTGGATCATCTCGGATCGTTCCGTTTGATGTGGGAAATCATTGCCCGTTCGACTTCTTGGGCTGCTCGGGTTCTCGGGGTTCTTCGGGTGCCGCGGGATTGCGGGGGATCCCATGGGGGAGGGTGGGGCTTGCGCCGATGTGGGATTGCCGCGGAGCACTCGACAGCGGTCGGAGGTGCGGCGCAGGATGGAAGCAGGGAAGTCGGCGGCATATGACGCCGTGCCCCGATCGGAGTGTGTGGCTGGCCGTCAGGAGATGCGGAGGCGATGAGTCGCAGCACCGGGACGGAACTCGGCGTCGTGCGCGACACCCCGGCGGCTCATCCGCCCGAGGCAGGGGGAATGCGGCATCGTCCGCCCGCACCCCGCAGCGGCGGCGCGCGCGTTGAACTGCTCGGCGGCTTCCGACTGGTCACGGATGACGACCCGGCGCGGATCCCCGCGGGATCGGAACGCCTGCTCGCCTTTGTCGCGCTGCGCTACGGCGCGGTGCCGCGGGGCCTTGTCGCGGAGAGCCTCTGGCCGGACGTCTCCGAGTGCCGGGCGTACGCGTCGTTGCGTTCGGCGCTGAGCCGGCTGCGCTGCGCGGGGTGCCGGATGCTCGACGTGGGCCCTGGCGCGTTGGCGCTCGCCGGCGGTGTGGGAGTCGACTTCCGGGAGTTGAAGCCGCTCGCCCATCTGCTCGTCGATTGCTCGGTGACGTCCCCGGGCACGTCCGTGTGCCTGGAGTTGGGGGCCTCGGAGATCGACGCGCTGTCCCAGGACCTGTTGCCCGGCTGGTGCGACGAATGGGCGCTGCGCGAGGCCGAGGAATGGCGGCAACTGCGGATGCACGCGCTCGAAGCGCTCGCCACCCGCTTCATCGGCGCCCAGCACTTCGGCCACGCCGTGTGGGCCGCCGGGGCCGCGGTGCGCGCCGAGCCGCTGCGCGAGACCGCCCGGGCCGTCCTGATCAAGGCGCATCTCGCCGAGGGTAACCAGTCCGAGGCGCTGCGCGAGTTCCAGCGCTACCGGTTCCTGCTCCAGGCCGAACTGGGGTTGCGTCCGACGTCCCGGCTGCTCGGTCTCGTCGCCGATCTGCGGTCGGCCGCGTCGCGGTGTGCCGCCTGTCCGGCGATCTACCGCGAACCGGTCGCCAGCGGGTATGACGCCCCGGTCACGCCGCGGTGACGGCGCAGTGGCCATGATGACGTCAAGGGAGCGGGCACGCGTGCCGGTCGTCCGTTCGGCAGCCGGTACGCCGGGGACGGACGGCCCTCTATGGGGTGACTGGTGAGGGGCGGAGCCGCCGGTCCCGAGCGTCGGCCGTGCCGGCCGCGCGGGCCGTCAAGCGGCGATGCCCCGCGACGCGGCGGACGCCGAGGACGGCGCGCCGACGTCACGAGGGGTGGCCGCCATCGGATGCCGGACACCACGAAGGGGTTGAGATGTCGGAGCGCGAGAACATCCTGCATGTGCGGGTGACCGCCGACGACGCGGAGACGCTGCGGACCCTGCTGCGGGAGGAGCCGCTGGACATCGGCGGACGTCCCCGCGGGACCACGGGGCCCGGGAACGAGATGACCATCGAGGCGTTCGTACCGCGTGGGAAGGCCGATCGGCTGGCGCGCGAGGGCGTTTCGGTGGACGTCCTCAGGGACGCGACCGAGACCGGGCGGGCCCGCCAGGCAGAGGTCGGACGCGGCAACCGGTTCGCCGATCCGCAGGAAGTGCCGTACGGACTGGGCGAGATGCTCAAGGACAAGGGGCCAGGAGGCTGAGATGCCGTATCTCAACACCACCGAGGTCGACTCGGCGTTGCTGAACCTGTCGAGGGCCTACCCGGCGCTCTGCGAGTTGATCGACCTTCCCGAGCCCTCGATCGAGGGCGTCGACTGCCACGCCGTCCGCCTGGGCGCGGGACCCCCCGGCAGTCGGGACTGCGTGATGCTCATCGGGGGTGTGCACGCCCGCGAATGGGGCAGTTGCGAGATCCTCGTCTACTTCGCCGCCGACCTGTTGCGGGCCTATCACACGCACTCCGGGCTGGCCTACGGCGGCAAGTCGTACTCCGCGGCCCAGGTGAAGGCGCTCCTGGACGACCTGGAGATCGTGGCCTTTCCCCTGGTCAACCCGGATGGCCGGAAGTACAGCCAGACCGTCGAACCGATGTGGCGGAAGAACCGCAACCCCGCCTACGGGAACGGCGAGGGTGACTGTGTGGGCGTGGACATCAACCGCAACTACGACTTCCTCTTCGACGCCGCGACGGCCTTCGCACCCACCGCGGGCGTGCGGGTGTCGGCGAATCCGTGCGATCCGCAGCTGTACCACGGGCCCGGTCCGTTCTCCGAGCCGGAGACGCGCAACGTGCGGTGGCTGCTGGACGCCTACCCCCGGACCCGCTGGTTCATCGACGTGCACAGCTTCTCGGAGGACATGCTGTATGTCTGGGGCGACGACCAGGACCAGTCCACCGACCCGTCGATGAACTTCCTCAACCACACCTTCGACGGCGTGCGGGGCGACGCGGGGGACGCCCAGTACCGCGAGTTCATCCCCAAGATCGACTTCGATCACGAGATCGAACTGGCCCGGGACTTCCGGGACGGACTGCAGGGCGTGCGCGGTAGGAAGTACACCGCCAAGTCGGCCTTCGACCTGTATCCGACCTGTGGGACCAGCGACGACTACGCGTTCGGCAGGCACTTCGTCGACCCGGCCAAGGGGAAGGTCCTCGCCTACACCATCGAGTGGGGCACGGAGTTCCAGCCGCCGTGGAACGAGATGGAGAACATCATCAAGGACGTCAGTGCGGGGCTCGTGCAGTTCTGCATCAACGCACCGTCCACCGTGGCGGCCTGAACGCGGGCCCGGTCCGGCCGGATAGCCGGACCGGGCCCGGACAGCGGCCGGCCCTATGCGGGCATCGGTTGCTGGAGGCGGAACGCCCGTTCGGCCAGGGGGTCGCGGGCGGGCAGCACGGCGCCTGCCGGCTCCGTGGCCAGGGTCTCGGTGTCCCGGGCCGTCTCGGGGCGGGCCCCGCCGCTGGGGGGAACGAGGTGCTTGGCGTAGCGCGAGCTGGGGTGGGCGGCGAGTACGCGCACCCGGCCGTCGCCGGAGCCGCGCGGTGCGACCGGGACGACCGCGACCGACAGTCCCTGGTCGTCCTCGACGAACAGGTTGAAGTCGTCGAAGCGGAAGTGGTCGATGTCCACGATCGGCTTGGGGTAGTGGTGGTAGCCGGCCGCCGTCGGGAGCACCCCGGAGTGAATACCGGCGGGTAGCGGTACCGACGCGTTGAATATCGAGTCCGTCCACTCGGACACCTGCTCGGCGGTCTCGATCCGCGTGTTCAGCAGCCGCTCGCCGTCCTGGTAGCCGAGCTCCGCGTAGCCGGGCAGCGTGTCCGGGAACGCGGCGATCACTCGGGCCGCGAGCAGGCGGATCTGGTCCACCTTGGCCGGGTCCGCGCAGAACTGCGCCGACCACTCGATGCCCAGCGGCAGGAACAGGCATATCCAGCCGCCCTGGTCCTTGACCCAGACTCCGCCGCCGTGGTGGTCCTGATACGGCCCGGGGGCGAACGTCCAGTCATCGGTCGTGTCGACGAGCTTCAGCATCAGCGCGCGGCTCTCCTTGTACTGCGGGCTGTCGACGCGCTTGGGGTGGTCCGCGACGGAGATCGTCCATGGGTGGTTCTCGTGCTCGGTGTGCGTGTCTGCCGCGGATTGGTTCCCTGCCGTGGTGTTCATGGTGTTCTCCCTCTGAGGGCCGGAAGCAGGGGGGTCCCGAGGGCCGGAAGAAGCGCCCTGACTCGATCTGGCTCAATCCGACTCGATCTGACGCGTGAGGCATCCGACGCGTGAGGCGGAGAGAAAACGCAAGCGGATCATTCGACCGCTCCGTGCCAACTCCCGGAATGTGGCGACGGTATGAGTCGCCCTCTGTGAGCGATCCTACGCCTGTTCGCCCTGCTGGGACCCGGCAACTTCCCCCAATCCCGGCGGCGATTGCGCTGTCACTGGGGGTAGTTGTCGCCTCGGCGCCGGTGCCCGGGCTGCCGTGTCCGTGAAATCGCCGAGGTGACGGCGGGGTGCGAGGCGATGTCGTGCGTGTGCGGCGCGAGGTGGGGTGGGGGAAATCAAGGGGGCTTTTTCCGTGGCGCATTCGGGACGGGATCGTCCGAAATTCAAGAGCGGTCCGTGCGGTTCGCCCGGAATTCGATGCGCGAGTGGAAGTCAGGGAGAAGGGCGGGAAGCGGGTCGGGAAACGGGGTCGTCCAGTTGGTCCGGGTCGGCGGCGATCGATTCCCAGAACTCCGCGTGGGCCCGTTCGTGGAGCACCCCGAGTCGGAGCAGTCGGGCCCGGGACCGCTGTCGGGAATCCTCGGCGGGAGCGAGGTCGGCGCGCAGTGAGGTGTAGTGCGCGAGCCAGGTGCGGTGCCGTGCGGCCTGGCGGTTGGCGAGCGCGACGATGTCCGACGGGTCGCCGAGGTCGGCGAAGAAGAGCTTGAGCTGTGCCGGGTCGCGGGTTTCCGCCTCGGGGGTGTCCGGGTTGGCCAGCCAGCGTGCCAGTGCGGCGCGGCCGGCGGCGGTGAGATGGAAGATCCGGCGGCGCCGACCGGTGGTCTCGGCCTCCTCCCGCAGCAGGCCGGCCTGGGCCAACTCCGGCGGAATCCGGTAGAGCTGCGCATGCAGGATCGGCCAGAAGGGCTGGATGTCGTCCTCGACGCGGGCCTTGAGCTCGTACGGCGTCATGGCGCCGTGCCGGGCGATCAGACCCAGTACGACGTACCTCGCCGGGCTGTACTCCGCCATGTTCCCCTCGCCTGTTCCGCTCACTTGACACGGTCTCATTGAGACCATACCTTCCATCCCGTTGGGACCATATCAATGAGATGGTTTGTGTCGCGGCGGTCATGGCGGTCATGGCGGTCATGGCGGCCTCGACGGGCGACGGCAGTGGCCGCTGGCCGCCGCAGTGACCGCCGCCATGCCGTGGCACGCCGTAGAACGGGGACAGATACCGCATGCACGCCCATTCCCATGCCCACGACCAGGGCGAAACCCGCTCGTCGCACCTCGCCGCGCATCCCGAACTGGCCGACGTCTTCGCCGCGTTGCCCGAGCGGCCCGACAACCCCTACGTCGATGTCGCGGCGCTCCGGGCCGGCTTCCGGGCGCTCATGGCGCCGTTGATGTCCGCCGACGACGGCCGCGTCGTCATCCGGCGGATGTCCCTGACCGGCCCGGACGGCAACACCATCGACGTCCAGGTGCTCCGCCCGGCCGGCGCGGAGGGCGTACTGCCGGGCGTGCTCTATCTCCACGGGGGTGGCTTCGTCTACGGGGAGTTGGACGGGCCCAGCCCCATGGCGCGTGAGGCGTGCGTCGCGGCCGGCGCGGTCGTGGTCAACGTCCACTACCGGCTGGCCCCCGAACACCGCTATCCGGCCGGTGTCGAGGACTGCTACGCCGTCTTGGAATGGATGGCCGCCCACGCCGGCGAACTCGGCCTGGACGCCGACCGGATCGCCGTCACCGGGGCCTCCGCGGGCGGCGGCCTCAGCGCCGCCGTCTGCCTCATGGCCCGCGACCGCCGAGGCCCCCGCATCATCTGGCAAGGGCTTCTCATCCCCTGCCTGGACGACCGTCTCCACACCGCCTCCGTGCGGCGCGTCACCGACCGCCGGATCATCAACGGCGTCGGCCTGGGGCACACATGGGACACCTACCTCGGCCCCGACCGCGGTCCGGACACCCCCGCCTACGCGGCTCCCGCCCGCGCCACCGACCTCTCGGGCCTGCCGCCCGCCTACGTCCTCACCTGCGGACTCGACCCGCTGCGCGACGAGGGGCGGGACTACGCGCGCCGCCTGACGGAGGCCGATGTGCCCGTCGAGACCAAGGACGTGCCCGGTGCCTGGCACTTCTTCGAGGCGTACGCGCCGCACACAGGGGTGGCCCGCCGCACCACCGCGCACTGGCTGGCAGCCCTGCGCGCCGCCCTGACGTCCGCGCCGTGAGGGTCCGCGCCAGGCATCCGGCCGGCATCGAACGGGCGGAAATGGGCAGGTGCGCATGGTCCCCTCCGGGTTACGGTGGCGCCGTCCCGCGCCTGCTGTGGCCGGCGGGGCGTACGAGGAAAGGATGAGGGAATTGGAACTGCCCGCACTCACGCACTCCGAGCTGTCCGACCGGCTCATCGCGCTCCGCGACGAGCACCGGCGCCTCAAGGGCCGGGGGCTGCGTCTGGCCCTGACCCGCGGTAAGCCTTCCCCCGAGCAACTCACACTTTCTCGGCCCCTGTTGGGGATGCCGGGCGCCGACGGTCACACCGCGCAGGACGGTACCGACTGCCGTAACTACGGCGGTCTGCAGGGCCTGCCCGAACTGCGGGCGACGTTCTCCGGGCCGCTCCAGGTCCCGGCCGAGCAGCTGGTCGCCTTCGGCAACTCCAGCCTGGAGCTGATGTACGAGTGCCTGGTGGACGCCGTGCTGTTCGGCGTGCCCGGCTCGTCCGCGCCCTGGCCCCGGGAGGGGCGGACCGCCGTGCTGTGCCCGGTGCCCGGCTACGACCGGCACTTCGCGATCTGCGAGAAGCTGGGCCTCGACATGATTCCGGTGCCGATGACCGAGACCGGCCCGGACATGGACGAGGTCGAACGCCTCGTCGCCGACGAACGGGTCAAGGCGATCTGGTGCGTGCCGAAGTACAGCAACCCCACGGCCGTCACTTTCTCCGCCGAGACGGTGCGCCGGCTGGCCGCGATGGAGACCGCGGCCCCCGACTTCCGCGTTTTCTGGGACAACGCCTATGCCGTGCACGGCGTGGCGGAGGCGGACGAGTCCCTGCCGGACATCCTCGGCCTGAGCGCGGAGCACGGCCATCCCGACCGGGTGTTCGTCTTCGGCTCGACCTCGAAGATCACCGCGGCCGGCAGCGGCGTCGCCTTCTTCGGGTCCTCGCCTGCCAACGTGTCCTGGCTGCTCGGCCACTTCTCGAAGCGGACGATCGGACCCGACAAGGTCAACCAGCTGCGGCACGCCCGCTTCCTGCCCGACGCGTCGGCCGTGGCGGCCCACATGGAACGCCATGCCGCCCTGCTGCGACCCAAGTTCGAACTGATCGAGACCGTGTTGGAGAAGCGGCTCGGGGGCACGGGTGTCGCCTCCTGGACCCGTCCCCGAGGCGGCTACTTCGTGAGCCTGGACGTGTTGGACGGCTGCGCGGCGCGCGTGGTCGAGCTGGCCGGGGACGCGGGCATCGCGCTGACCCCTGCCGGAGCCACCTTCCCCTACGGCAAGGACCCCCGGGACCGCAATATCCGTCTCGCCCCCAGCTACCCCGACCTCGACGAGCTGCGCGACGCACTGGAGGGCCTGGCCCTGTGCGTCGAACTCGCCGCGGTGGAGCGCCTGTTGGCGGCGTCCGACGGGACGGTCTGAGCGGCGGACCGACGGCCGGCCCGCGCCGGGGCGCCCAGGGTACGCTGCGTGCTCCCCGCCCCACGCTGAGGAACCTCCGCAGGTCCGACCGGTCCGGGTGGCGCCGACCGGGGCCGCGGTCGTAGCCTGCTCCGCAGAGGGGCAGCGACGGCCCCGCGGGGACGTGTATCGGCCCGTGACGACGACCGCACCCTGCGTCGCAGCCGGTGTCCGAGGTGTCCACCCGTGCGAGCGGCTGAGGAGCGGATATGCGAGTTCACAGGGCAACGGCAGCACTCATGGTCTGTGCCGGTGTGGCACTGGCGACGGCCACCGCGCCGGCCTCCGCCTCCGCCGTCTCCGCGCCGTCCAGCGGTCAGCGGGTGGCGGTCGTCGACTGCGCCGGCAAGACACTGGAGCGTCCCGGCAGCTTCATCCTGGCCTGCGGTGACGGCAACAACGTCCTGAAGTCGCTGCGCTGGTCGCACTGGACCTCCCCGTCCGCGGTGGCGGTGGGGATGGACATGGTCAACGACTGCCGCCCTTACTGCGCGGCGGGCCACTTCCACGGCTACCCCGTCCGGGTGCGCTTCGACAACCCGCAACCCCGGTCCGGTCACTCCGGTCAACAGCACTACACGCGGGTGACGTTGACCTACCCGGCCGACCGTCCGGCGAACACGCCGCGCGTGGTCACCACACGGCTCTGGAGCTGACGGCACGTCCGGCGGGTGGGGCGCTGCCACCCCACCCGCCCCCGCCCCTCGTCGTCCGCCGCTCGCCTACTTCAACCAGCCCGCGTCGGCGAGCTGTTCGCTCCCGAGGCCGGTCGGACCGAAGTTGGCGAGCCCCTTGCGCACCGCGAAGATCTGCGGACGCTGGTACAGGGGGAGCGAGTGGCCCAGCCGCCAGACCGCGGCATCGGCCTTGTTGTAGAGGGCGATCTGCCGGGCCGCGTCCGTGGTCCGGGACGCCTCCAGCAGCAGCGCGTCGACCTCGGGGGACGACACCCCGCCGTGGTTCGTGAAGGTGTTGTCGCCCTGAGGCGTGCGGTAGCCGCCGTACGCCTCGGAGCGGAAGACCTGGTCGACCTGGCGGAACTGGCTCAGGTCGTAGTTGCTCCGGTGGATGTACTTGTCGAAGTAGTCGTTGGACGGCACCTTGCGCAGTTCGACCGAGACGCCGATCTCGCCGAGCATCTGCTGGGTGAGCTTGGCCTGGTCCATCGCCAGTCCCGCGGTGTCCGAGGGCAGTACATAGTCCAGGGTCAGCTGCCTGCCGTCCTTGGTGCGCGGCTTGCCGGGCCCGTTGTCCCGCCAGCCGGCGGCATCCAGCAGCTGCTCGGCGCGTGCGGTGTCCCGCTGGCCGAACCCGCCGGAATTGTCCTGGTAGCCCTCCTGGTCGGGCATGAAGAAGTGGTTGCCGAGGACCTTGGGCTGGAACGGCAGGTCCTTGCCGGCCACCTTCGCCAGCGCCGAGCGGTCGACCCCGAGCATCACCGCCTGCCGGACCCGGACGTCCTTGAGCGGGCCGCACCGGCCGTTGAGGCTGAGGGTCACCTGGTCCCAGCGGGCGCCGATCCGGATGTCGGTGCCCTTGTCGCCCTTCAGCCGCTGGTACGACTCGGGGCTGGCGGCGCTGGTGTAGTCGATCTCCTTGTTGAGGTAGGCGTCGACTTGGCCGGAGCCGTCCAGGGCCCAGTGGATGATCCGCTCCAGCTTGGGCTTCCGGCCCCACCAGTTGGGGTCGGGCACGGTCGTGATGGTCTGTGCGGTCCGGTCGTAGGAACCGATCCTGATGGCGTTGGCGGTCACCGGGACAGTTCCGGCCCACGCTTTGGCGAAGCTCTCCGGGGTGGCGTTGAGCGAGGCCGGCAGCAGCGGGTCGAACAGGCGCTTGGCGTCGAGGAGGAACAGGTCCGGCTCGACCAGCTCGGTGATGGAGGAGGCGTCGCCCTGGGTGCCGTCGACCTGGTTGGGGTTGTACTGGCCGATCCACTATTGGATCGCCATCTTGAGGGTGCCGCCCTGCCGGAGGTCCGCCGCCGGGTGCGCATTGAGGTCCCGGGTGCCGACGGCCGGCGCCGAACCGCCCCGCGACGCGTCGGCCGAAGCACCCCCGGACCCACCACAGGCAGTGAGCACCACGGCGGTGGAAAGGGTCACGACGGCCAGCGCCATGGTTCTGCGGGCCCGGTTCATGCTGCTCTTCCTCTCGGTGGACGGGCGCCGCACGACCACGGCGCACAGGCACCGTAAGCCGGTCAAGACCTTTTAAAAGGACCAGGTCAGAGCATTTATCAAGGCTGCAATGAAGGGTTTACGCAACAGCCTGGCGACGGCCGATCGGTGCGATAGCGTCTGGCCGCACCGCCTCCCCGTGAAGGATTCCCACCGGTGATCGCCCACCTCGCCAAACGCCTCGGCCATTACGCTCTGTTGCGCGTTCCTGCTGCTCTCCACCCCCACGTTCCTGCTCGCCGTCCTGCTCAAGGTCGGCGCCATCCGCACCAACCAGGCAGTCGGCCACGAGCGCATCACCTTCACCGGCGAGAAGACCCCGGGCCTGACCGGGAGCCTGCCCACGCTGTTCGGCGACCGCGCGGTGCACCTGCTGCTGCCGACCCTCGCCATCGCGCTCGGCACCGCCGCGGCATACAGCCGCTACCAGCGCGGCACCATGCTCGACGTGCTCGGCTCGGACTTCCTGCGGACCGCCCGCGCCAAGGGCCTGCGCCGCCGCACCGCCGTCCTCAGGCACGGTCTGCGCACCGCCCTCGTACCGATGTCGACGTTCTTCGCCTACGGGTTCCTGGCCCTGTTCACCGGCGCCGCGTTCACCGAGAAGGTCTTCGGCTGGCACGGCATGGGTGCCTGGTTCGTCGACGCGGTCGGCAAGGGCGACATCAACTCCGTCGTCGCCGTCAACGCGTTCGCCGCCGTCATGGTGCTGCTCGCCGGGTTCCTGGCCGACGTCCTGCACGCCGCGCTCGACCCACCCGCGCACTGCTCTGTCGGCGGTACCGCTGCCGGACCCGGTGCGCGAGCGCGGACGCGAACGGATCCTGCTCGCCGGCGACCCGCCGAGCCCCACCCGACCGACCACCGGCTGCGGCTTCCGCGGACGCTGCCCGCGCTACGCGGCGATGTCCCCCACGCACGACGCCGACCGGCGCGGCCGCTGCGAACGGGAGCCCCCGGCGCTGACCGCACCCGGTCCCGGCCGCGCCGCGGCCGCCTGCCACTTCGCCGGACCGCCGTGACCGGCCTGGCCCACAGCCACCCGACCCGGGGCACGTCCGCTCCACAAGAGCCCGGCGCCCCGCACCCACACCCACCACCCGAGGGAACGAGCACCATGCACCACACCACCCCGTACACCGCCACCCGGCGCCCGGCACCGAGACGCCCCCGCGCACCGCGCCGCCGGGCCCTCCTCGCGGCCACCGCCGCGACCGCCCTCACCCTCCTCGTCGCCGGCTGCGGCACGTCCGGATCCGCGGCCCACCGCATCCGGGTCGGCGTGAGCGGCGACTCCACCGAGTGGGACGTGCTGGCCAAGGAGGCGAAGAAGCAGGGCCTCGACGTCGAGGTGGTGCCCTTCGACGACTACTCCCTGCCCAACAAGGCACTGGCCGCCGGCGACATCGAACTCAACGCCTTCCAACACCTGGTGTTCCTGGCCCAGTCCAACACCGAGAACGGCACCGACATCGTGCCGCTGGCCCCCACCACCGTCGTCCCGATGGGCCTGTACTCCAAGAAGGTCAAGAAGCTCGCCGACCTCCCGGACGGCGCACGCATCGCCCACCCCAACGACCCCGCCAACGAAGGCCGGGCCCTGCGGCTGCTGGCCCGGGCCAAGCTGATCGAGCTGAAGAAGGGCACCGGGCTGTACGCCACCGCCGACGACATCGCGGCCAACCCCCACCACCTGCGCCTCACCCCCGTCAACGCCCAGCAGACACCCCGGCTGCTCGCCGACGTGGACGCGGCGGTCATCAACGACGGCGTCGCCTCGCTGTCCGGCATCCGCGCGGAGACCGCACTGTTCAAGGACGATCCGCACAGCCCCGACGTCCGCCCCTACATCAACGTCATCGCGGCCCGCGCCGAGGACCGGAACAACCCGGACTACGCCAAGGTGATCAAGCTCTACGCCGGCAGACCGGTCCAGGACGAGGCCCGGCGGACGTCCAACGGCACCGCCGTCCACCTCGACCTCTCCGCCGCCGAGCTGGCCAAGGAACTGGCCCGCGTCGACAGGCAGCTCAAGGGGGCGTCGTGACCACCTCGCACCAACCCGACACACCCCGACCGCTGATCCAACTCCGCGACCTCAGCAAGGAGTTCGCCGGTGGAACGCGCGCCGTCGACCGGGTGACGCTCGACATCGCACCCGGCGGCGTCTTCGGCATCGTCGGCCACAGCGGCGCCGGCAAGTCCACCCTGCTGCGCCTGATCAACCTGCTGGAGACACCCACCTCCGGCACCGTCACGGTCGACGGGCAGGAACTCACCGCACTCGGCGGCCGCCAACTCCGCGCCGCCCGCCGGGACATCGGAATGATCTTCCAACAGTTCAACCTCTTCCGCTCCCGCACCGTCCTCGGCAACGTCGCCTACCCGCTGCGGCAGGCCGGTACCCCCCGGGCACAGGCCCGCGACCGGGCCCACGAGGCACTGCGCTTCGTCGGACTCGCCGACCAGGCCCGCCGCTACCCCGAACAACTCTCCGGCGGCCAGCGCCAGCGCGTCGGCATCGCCCGCGCACTGGCCACCCAACCCCCCGTCCTCCTCTGCGACGAGGCCACCTCGGCCCTCGACCCGCAGACCACCGGGGAGGTACTCGCCCTGCTGCGGCGGGTCAACGACGAACTGGGCGTGACGATCGTGCTCATCACCCACGAGATGGAGGTGGTGCGGGCGCTCTGCGACCGGATGGCCGTGCTGGACGCCGGACGGATCGTGGAGACGGGTCCGGTGCGTGAGGTCTTCGCCGCGCCGCAACACCCCACCACCCGGGCGTTCGTCCGCAGCGCCGTCCAGGCGTCGCCGCTCCTCGACCTGCTCCCCGCGGCACTGCGCAAGCACGGCGTGGACGAGGCCGTCGCCGCGTCGGTACTGGCGGAGGTGAGCGCATGATCCAGCAGGATTGGAGCCTGCTCTGGCCCAAGATCGCCGAAGCCACCGGCGAAACGCTGTACATGGTGCTGGCCACCCTCGCCCTCTCCGGCCTCCTCGGCCTGGTCGTCGGGCTGGCCCTCTATGCCACCCGCAAGGGCGGGATCCTCCAACAGCGGGCCGTCTTCGTCGTCCTGAGCACCCTGGTCAACGTCGTCCGACCGGTGCCCGCCCTGATCGCGATCGTCGTACTGTCTCCGATGACACGGGAGTTGATCGGCACGGCGGTCGGCACCGACGCGGTGATCTTCCCCATGACGGTGATCGCGACGTTCGGCGTGGCCCGCATCGTGGAGAGCAATCTGCTCGCCGTCGAGCCGGGCGTCATCGAGGCGGCCCGCGCGATGGGCACCGGCCCGGTCCGGATCCTGCTGACGGTACTGGTGCCCGAGGCACTGGGACCGCTGATCCTCGGCATGACGTTCATGCTGGTCGCGCTGATCGACTTCTCGGTGATCGCCGGCACGGTGGGCGGCGGGGGAGTCGGCAACCTCGCCATCACCCACGGCTATCTGCGGTTCGACACCCGGGTGATGGTGGTGACCGTCGTCATCCTCATCGTGCTGGTGCAGGCCGCGCAGTTGCTCGGCAACGTCCTGTCGCGGAAGGTGCTCAGACGCTGACACCCACCGGACGGCGACCGCCGGACGCCCCGGCCCCGGCCGCGACCAGGGGCTCGGATACCCTGACCGCTGCCGTGGGGCCGGGGCGGGCCCGACGGCCGGCCCACAGACCGCAGAGGGAGACATGCGCAACAAGCAGCGACTGGTACGCACGGGACTGGTGGCGCTCCTCACGGCTTGCCTGGGCGCGTGCGGCGGCGGGAACGGCGCCGCGGGTCCGCACGGTGACGGTCGCGGCGCCGGCCAGAGCGGTCAGGACACCCCGCCGCAGCAGAGCGCGGTCTCCGGCCTGCGGGCCGACGTCCGCCACCTCACCCGGCTGACGACCACCGGCGCCCGCCCGCACATGGTCACCACCTGCACACCCGCCACCAGGCAGGTCAAACACACCAAGCGCAGCGGCCGGACCAAGAAGACCTGGTACTCCACCGAGCACTACCAGGACTGCCGGAAGACCGCCAAGGGCACCGAGACCTACCGCCGGGTGATCCGGCCGGAGCGCTGGTGCGTGCAACTCGACGACGTCAACGGCAACCCGCGCAAGGACGGCGTCTGGTACCGCGTCACCTCCGCCACCTACCAGCAGGCACGCGGCGCGGACGCCCGCGCCCGCCTGCAGTTCACGCCGACCGGAAGCGGTTGCTGAACCTCACAGGGCCCGCCCGAAGAGGTCCAGCAGCGCCTGCCAATGCCGTTCCGCCGCTTCGGCGTTGTACACGGCGGTGTCGGTCTGGGTGTACCCGTGGTGGGCACCCTCGTACAGTTCGCTGCGGTACCGCACCCCCGCGGCGTCCAGCGCCTGCTCCAACGCCTTGATGTGCTCGGCCGACATCGACTGGTCCTCGTCGGCGTGGCCGAAGTACAGCTCAGCCGTGATCCGGTCCACCAGCCGGTGCGGGCTGTCCTCGGCGTCGGTGACCAACCGGCCGGCATGGAAGGCGCCGGCGGCCGCGACCCGGTCCGGGTACGCCGCGGCGGTACGGACCGCGAGGACACCGCCCATGCAGTAACCGGCCGTCCCCACGGGACCGTCCGCGACCAGGGGTGAGGCCGCCAGCCAGTCGAGGTAGACGCCGGCGTCCCGCATCGCCATCTCGGGGGTGAGAGCCTGCAGATGGGGACCGAGCTGGGCGAAGAGCTCGGGACGCTCACCAGGGTCGATGAACTCCGGCAGCTCCACCACCGGGGCGCGCCCGGAACGGTGGAACACGTTGGGCACCAGCACCGTGTACCCGTGCCCGGCCAGTCGCCGGGCCATCGCCTCCAACGCCGGACGCAGCCCGAAGGCGTCCATGTAGAGCAGCACACCGGGGTGCGGCGCGCCGTCGTCGGGGTGGGCGAGATAGGCGTCGGCGGTCCCGTCCGGAGTGGTCAGGTCGATCGATTCACCGCGCACGTTGGTCATCTCTCCGTACCTTTCGTCGAGCGTCCGGACGGCACGCGTCGAGCGGCCGCCCACCCGCCGACCGCACCCTGCGGCCGGCGGAACCTCACACGGTAACCCCCTGCCCCGTACACCTTCCGACAGGGACCGGGGCAGGGACCCGGACCGGGAAAGGGCGTTGGGGTGAATCGGGAGTCGGCACGCCTCCTGACAGGCGGTCCTCACGACCTGTCGGGCTTCCGCTCCGCCCCATCAGGCGCCATCCCCGCGTACCGCCGGACGACGGGCTCCAAATGGTCCACGCACGGCCCGCCCAGGTCCGACAGTTCCTCGGGCGCGCGCACCAGGCGAACCCGCTCCAGTTCCGGTTCGCGTCCCTTGGCCCGCTCCGACGCCCCGAGCGCCGCATGGCGTTCGAGCAGCCAGTCCGCCGGCTGACTGGGGGCGCGGAACACCACGCCGACGCTCGCGCGCGCACCGCGGGTGACCAGCCACAGGGCCAGGTCGTCCGGAGCCGCGTCGTTCCCGGTCTCCTCAGCCAGCTCCCGGACGGCATTCCGACGCAGTGCGGCGATGTCGAGGGGCGCGTGGGGAGCGGGCGGCTCGATCGACCCACCGGGCAGCTGCCAACGACCAGGCGCGGCCGTCCACGAGGACTGCCGCCCCACCAGCATCCGCCCGTCGTCCGAGGGCTGCACCACGGTGACGAACAGGGCCGGGAGCCAAGCCGTCACACCCGGGACCCGACGCAGCGCGAAGTGCCGGTAGGTCGTTCGCATCCAGGAGAGGAGCACACCGTCCGGTTCGTCCCGCACCAGCCCCGCGCTCGCCGCCACCGGCCCGTCGAACAGGCTCGGGTTGGCCCGCACCGCCGCGCTCCAGGCGCGGTCCATGACCAGCCGCTCGTCCTCCGACAGCTCCGGCGCGGCCACCTCGACCAGACGCACCCGACGAACCTCCAGGACCTCCACGTCGGAGGACGACGAGCGTGGCGCGGTCATGGCCTCACCTGTGTGCGAGACGGCCGGTAGGCGTCGGCGTACGCCGGACCGGCAGCACCACGGGACCGGAATCGGCGGACCTGCCGGGCCGGGTCCTCCTCCCAGAGCGCGACCGGACCCCCGTTCAGCGCCGGTGCCGTGAGATGACTGGTGGGATCGGTGATCCGGACGGCCTCGACACGTTCGGTCGTGCGGTGGATCGTGGGCAGCAGCATGCTCCCAGGATCGCTCACCGCACCGCCACGACGACCCTCTTGCGGGCCGCGGCGTGGCGCCGGAACGCCCGGAGCCGGGGTGATGGGACGGGGCAAGTGCGCTCGACGGAGTCGCTCGCGCGTCGTGTGCCCGACTGCCCCACCCACTCCCGTCTGTTTCCGTTTGGCGCCTGACGAGGTGTCATGTGAGGGCGGATGCCAGCTGCTCGCGACGGCCCAATCGCAGCCCGTACCCATCCCTCACGGATCACCAACTACGCGGATGCGTAAGGAAATTGGCGGGGGATGGGGAGGGGGAGAGGAGGGGGTGCTGTGCGAAGCGTGGGGAACTCGCCCCAGGCGACGGTGCCTTGCTTCTTGCTTCTTGCTTCTTGTCTCTTGGTTTGTGGCTCTTGTTCTTGGCGCTCGGCGTTTGGTGTGCGGGCCCGCCGGTGGTTTGTCCACTCGGCGGGCCCGCACCCACACCGTTTCCGGAGGTGTCAGGCCGCCGCGTAGGTGCCCCGGCCCGGGCGCGTGACCAGGTCCGTCTTCTTCACGGCCCGGTCGAGGGTGTTGCGCACCGACTCGATCTGGCCCGGGGTGGATTCCCGGCCCAGTGCCTCGTTGATGTCCCGCGGACGCATCGGTGCGCCGTAGTTCTTCAACACATCGAGCGCGGCGTCCAACAGGCTGCCGGATTCCTTTTCCTGGGCGACCGGCTGCTTCTCGGCCACGGTCCGCTTCGCGGCCGCCTTCTTCGCCTTGGGCTTCGCGGCCGCAGGCTTCTTGGCCGCCGCCTTCTTCGCCGGACGGCGCTTGGTGCGCGGCGACGTCGCAGTCCGCGGCTGCGGAACGACGGACGCCTCCACCGCAGGCTCCGCCTCCGGCTCTGCCGCGACCGGTGCCGCCGCGACGGCGTCCGCAGCCTGGTTGTCGCCGGCCGCCTCCTGCACCGCGGTGCCGGCCGCATCGGCCGGCACCGCGGCGGCGACCGAACCGGCCGCCACGGGCTGCCTGTCGGCGAGTTCCGCGCCGGTCAGCACACGGAGGTGCTCCAGGGCGCTGCGGGCGGAAGTCGCCCGCTGGACCACGTCGTCGAGTTGGTTGCGCAGGTGCCGCTCCTGCTCTTCGAGCGTCGGCAGCACGCCTTCGAGATTCTGGATCGTCTGATGGAGAACTGAGTCAGTCATGTCTTTCCTAACCTCACGGGGGAATGAGATTCCAGTCACCATACGCCCAACGACCGTGAGGCGGGAGAGGGGACGGCCTTGGAACCACGAACTGACGCATCCGCGACCTGCGGTCCACGGCCGATTCCTGACTGTGGGACGTGCTTCGGGCATAGGACTGTGCACTGTCTGAAAACGCTCGGGCCAGGGCAGATGCCGGCGGGGACGGGTTGCCGGCCGGTGCCTTGGTGTGCGGCGCGGTCAACGTGCCGCCGACGCACGGCTCAGGCGCCAGGCGCCAGGCGGCCCCCGCACCACAGGCGCTCAGGCGTGCGACGCGTACGTCTACGGTGTTCGGGGGCGCCGCCGGCTCAGTCGCCCGCGCGCCGAGCCAAGCGCAGTGCGTTGTCCTGCACCCGTCGCAACAGCCCCTGCAACTGGTCGCGTTCGGTCGCGTTGAAGCCCGCGTACAGGGCTTCCTCCGTGCGTTCCTACACGGCCCACAGGGCGGCGATGGCTTGCTTGCCCTCCGCGGTGATGATGAGGTCGGCTGCGTCGTCCGCGGCGACGGCCACATGGCCGCGGCTGATGCCGGTGGCCACTCCGACGTTCAGGGACTCCACGGCGCCGGCCATCGGAATCTGTACGACCAGGTCGGCCAGTGCCTGGACGGTGTCACTGACGCCCTCGGTCTCGTTGCCGACAAGGTCGGTCGTCCCGTCGGTGAGGACGACGTCCTGTACACCGAGGGCGCGTGCGGTCCGCACGATGGTGTCCAGGTTCCCCGGGCCGGCGACCCATTCGCACACCACGGCGAAGTCCCCGTAGGGATCGGTTTGCCGCAGCGGTGTCGGCAGGTGGGCGACCGCCAGCCAGTCGACCGGCCTCGCCCCACCGGTGATCTTGCGCAGCAAGCCCTCGCGCACGGTGTGGACCGGCACCCGCGCATCGCGCAGTTCCTCATCCAGGGACGGGTCGTCGCCGGCGGCGTCCACCGAGGTCAGTACGTACGCCAGGCGTGCGCCGGCGGCCTGCGCCTGGCGGATCAGGCTCGGCCCTTCGACCAGACAGAGGCCGGCGGCGTCCCGACCGGCCCGGGTGGCCGGCGAACGGGCCGTGGCGATCCGCGGGTCCTTGATCGCGTCGATGGGCGTCATGACCGGTCAGGGTAGTGCGACGACCGCGCCGGGGCGCTGGATTTGCCGGCCGGTGATCGTCGAGTACGGCGGTCAGGCGCCGGCGATCAGGCGTCGGCGCCCGACCGGCCGGCGATCAGGTCCGCCAACTGCCGTGCGGGAACAGTGGGGTTGACGGGGTGGACGAGCTCGACGCGGTGGACCAGGCGGGGTTCGGAAACAGGGACGGCCGCGATACCGGGGAGGGGCGCGGCAACCGACAGGGGGAGGGCGGCCAGGCCGTGGCCGGCGGCGGCCAGCGCGGCCAGCCCGTGCAGGTCGGTTCCGCGATGGCGGATCCACGGTCGGAACCCGTCGGTGCGGCAGACGGTTCGCAGCCGGTCGAGGGGGACGGCGGTGTCGGGGGCGTCGATCCACTGTGCCTGGGCCAGGTCGGTCAGCCGCACCGCGCGGCACCCCGCCAGCGGATGGCCGTGCGGGAACAGCACCGCCAGGGTCTCCTCGGCCGCCGCGAGGGTGGTGGTGGGACCGAGGTCCGGCATCGGGAGCGGATCGCTGGGCGCGGCGGCACCGTCGACGAAACCGAGGTCGGCGCGCCCGCCGACCACGTCGGACAGCACCGCCTCCCGCCCCAGGACCCGCACTTCCACGTCCAGCGCCTGGACGGTGGCGCGCAGTTCGGCGAGAGCCCGGGCCACGGTGGGCCCGAGGGCGGCCGGCGAGGAGGCGAGCGTGAGGTGGCTGGGGCGGGCCTGATGCAGGCGGGCGATGTCCGCGCGGGCGGCGTCCAGGCGCAGCAACAGGGCCGGGGCGTGTTCCAGCAACCGCGCTCCGGCGGGAGTGGGAGCCACCGGACGGCGCTCGACCAGGCGGCTGCCCAGGTCGGCTTCCAGGGCGGCGATGTGCTGGGAGACCGCGGACTGGGTGTAGCCGAGCGACGCCGCGGCACCGGAGAAGGAACGGTGGTCGAGGACCGCGACGAAGGTGCGCAGCAGATGCGGATCCATGCGCCGCAGTATCGCACGCGCATCAGCAATGCTTATCCATAATGCACGAATCATCGTTGGACCTGATCCTGGGGCGCGCAGCAGGATGACTGCCATGAACGACACCACGTCTCCGGCGTACTCCGCGCGGCCCGCCCGTTCCCCGCATGCCGGCCCCACCGCACCCCTCGCCCGTATCGCCCTGATCGGCGACCGTTCCGAAGCCGTCCGTTCGCACGCCCGCATCCCCACCCTCCTCGACGCCCTGCGGGTGCGGGACGGACTCGACCTGGACGCCTACTGGATACCCACCGACGAAGCGGACGAGGACCTCGCCGGATTCGACGCTGTCTGGGTGCTGCCCGGCAGCCCCTACCGCAGCGAGGCCGGCGTCCTGTCCGCGATCCGCTCCGCCCGCGAGTCCGGCATCCCCTTCCTGGGCACCTGCGGCGGCTTCCAGCACGCGCTGCTGGAGTTCGCCCGCAACGTCTGCGGGCTGGCCCACGCCGGTCACGCCGAGAACACCCCGGGTCTCGCCGACGAGGACGCATTGCTCGTCCCGCTGGCCTGCTCACTGGTCGGCCACGAGGGAACCGTCGACGTCGCCCCCGGCTCCCGCGCGGCGAGCCTGCTCGGCGCCGAGCGCACCCGGGCCCGCTACCACTGCAACTACGCCCCCAACCCCCGGCACCTGGACGTGCTGCGCGCACACGGTCTGGCCTTCACCGGTACCGACCCCGCCGGCGAGGTCCGCCTCGCCGAACTGCCCGGCCACCCCTTCTTCCTGGCCACCCTCTTCCAGCCGGAACTGGACGGCGACGGCACCCGTGCCCACCCCCTGATCACCGGCCTGGCCACCGCCGCCGTCGACCACGCCCGAACCCGATGAACCCGGCCCGCATCCGCGCCTGGTCGAGCGCCCTGCTGCACGCCTGGCTGCGCGCATGCACCGTGCCTGATGCCCACGCCGCCAGCCCGCTGGCCACCGCCCCGGATGCCGCGCTCGCCGCCCTACGCGTCCACGCATGCGCCGGCACGCGCGTGGACGCCTCCGTTGATACACGCGGCGATACGCACAGCGTTTCGCGCGGCGATATAGACGGTGTTTGGCGCGGCGATACACACGGCGCTTCGCGCGGCGATCCAGAAGGTGATACACACCTTGACGGTGCCCGTCGGCCCCTGCCGGGCCTCTACCGCGGGGGGTGGTGCAGGCGATAGGACCCGGCCAGATCCCGCACCTCCACCGAGGAGATCACCTCTCGCGCGGTGCCCCCGGGAAGGCCGGGAAGGCCGGGAAGGCCGGGTACACCGGGCAGATGCTTGCCGAGCAGGGCCAGTACGTCCTCCGACAGCCGGCTCTTCAGCTCGTCGGAGCGCCCCGGCAGCAGTCCCACTGCCACATGGACGAAGGCCACCTGCCCCTCCTCCTGGTCGCCCACGTAGGTGTCCGAGGCCGGCCGGAAGAAGGTCTTGCACACGCCTGCCGAGCCGCTGACGTCGAGCACCATGGGGTGCAGCTCGCGCACGAAGGCATGCCGGTCGAAGACACCGGCCAGCTCTGCGGAGTAGTCGACGGTGATGTGGGGCATGAGGGACCTCTCGCGTGCGTTTGCTCTATGCAGCTAGTTTCCGGCATGCACCGGACAGGACGGCGCGGGCCCCGGTCGTCACCCGCGCCGGGCGGGCTGCTACACGGGCGGTGTTCCCGACTTCTGGCCCGCGGTCCGGCGCCGCGGCACGCTGGCACGGATCCGGGGCGTGGCGCGGTCCGGCTGGAAGGCCCCTGCCGGCGAGGGACATGGAGAGGGACATGGGGACGTCGTCCGAGCTGCGGCCCGGCAAATATCCGACAGCCGATCCGTCGTCCGGGCCATCGCATGAGTAGGGTGCATCCATGCAGACCAGCGGGGAGGAACAGCGCGGCCACGTGCTGTTGATCGCGGGGGCCAGGGCCACGCACCGACGCACCGTCCAGGTGATACCCAGCGCCAATTTGGCCGCGCTGACCGCCGTTCCCGTGTCCGCGCTGCTCGGCAGCACCCTGCCGGCCGACCTCGTCCACCTCGACGGCGCGCGTGACCAGAACACCATGCTCATCAGGTTGCGCACGGCCGCCGCGGCCTCCGGCCCCCTGCTCGTCTATCTCGCCGGCCAGTTGACCGTGGACCGCAAGCACCACCGGCTCCACCTCGCCTCCGCCGGTTCGACCGCCGCCACCACGCGCTACACGGCGCTGCCCTGGGAATGGGTGAGGAACGAGCTGCGCCAGCGGAGCGGCCCCACGACCGTGCTGGTCGACATGGCCGCCGACAAGGGTGCCTGGGCCGTTCTCCACGAAGTCGGCGGCCTGCCGGAAGTGAACGCCGAGGTGTACGGGGTCATCACACCGCCCGGCCTCTCCGGTACGGCCGACGGCATCAGCGTCTACACCCAGCATCTGATCGATGTGCTGCGCACCCAGCCCGACCGGCCGGCGGACGCCCGGCTGCACGCGCTGGCCGTGGCCGCCGCGGCCATACCGCCCGGCACCCTCGTTCTGCCGAACACGCCACAACTCGCGCCCTCTTATCCGCACCACACCGCAGAAACCCAGCCAAAAGCACCGATCAAGCGTCTGCTGTCCGGTGACCGCGCCTTCCTGCCCGCGCTCCGCCGCCGAGAGCCCGAGCCGTCGCCCGGCCAGGTCGGCCCGGAGCCCTTCCCGCCGTTCCCGCCGGCCGTGACGTACGGGGCGCCCCCGTACGTCGGCGACCATCCTCAACCTCACGCGCAACAGCCCGCAGCGCCGGGCCCGTTCCCCGTGCAGGCGTCGCAGCCGGCCCCGCTCCCCGGTCCTGGTGCACCCGCCACTCCGGACCAGGGGCAGATGTCTCCAGAGCCCGCAGTGTCTCCAGAGCCCCCGGTGTCTCCAGAGCCCCCGGTGTCTCCCGCTTCTCTCGCGTCTCCTGCGCCTCCTGCAGATCCTGTGCTTCCTGCGGCTCCGATGCCTCCTGCGCCTCCGGCATCCGCGGTGGCACCGGCGCCGCAGATGTTCCCGCAGTACCAGCCCATCCCTGAAGCGCACCAGGTCCCTGGGGAACAGCCGACCTCATTGCTGCAACCCGCACTTCCGCACCAGCCGGCTCCCACGCCGCCGGCGTCGACGCTGGCTCCCGTGCCGGCTCCGGCTCCGGAACAGGCCCCGGCCCGGGACGCGGACCGGGACCCTGCCTCGGCCTCGGCCTCAATCCCCACCCTCACTCCTCCGTCCATTCCCGCTCCCGCTCCCACTTCCATTCCCGCTCCCACCTCACCCCCGGCCCCTGCCGCCCCGCAGGCGCCCGCCCCTTCCGTCCCGGCTGCCAACGAGCCGGACCCCAAGCCGCTCATCTGGCAGGCGGCGCAGGCCGGTCGACACGACCAGGCCGCGGAGATGGCGGCGTCATGGGAGCAGCAGGCATTGCAGCGCTATGGGTATGACTCGCCGCAAGCCACGCAATGGGCTGAAATCCGGGCCGATCTCGCCCGAATCGCAGGCCGTTGGCCACTCGCCACACAGCTATGGGTGGCCGCTGCGCGTACCCGGCTGGCCCACCAGTCGCCGGACTCCGCCGAAGTTCTCAACGCGGCCCGCGGGGCGCACTATTGCTGGAACCAGATCACCGAGACCGGCCAGGCGATCGAGAACGGTCCCGAGCTGATCAACCTGCTGCGTCAGCTGCCCGCGCTCGATCCCCGCCATGTGTCCACGGCGCAGAGCCGTCTCCAGTATCTGCACCAGCAACCGACCGGGCGCGACTGACCCGCCCCGCCGACATCCGAAGTGCCCCTTGCCGCAAGGGCTTCCCACGCATGTCCGCATACAATGTCCGACCGCCGGTGCTGGTGCCGGTGCCGCTGTCTGCTGAGCGCTTCGCGCTGTTCCGTGGTGAGCCGATCACGATTGCCGGTTACGGAGTAGGCGCCGGATTCGAGGGTCCGCAACGTGACGGGGTCGCCGATTTCCGGGTAACTCCCCGCATTGCGCAGGGAGTCGGCGACCCGGTCCGGATCCCATTCCAAGGCGGCGGCGAGTTGTTCGACAGTGAGCGGCTCGCCGGCATGCACGAGTGCCGCGAGCACGGTGATTAGGTCGCTGACGCTGCCGTGCGGCGCCGAGGCATGGGGCATGGGCGGTGCGATCTTCGGCTCGTGGTCCTACGCAGCCGGGGAGCAGGCCGGATCAGACCTTGGTGAAGCACATCGTGTAGTCGGCCATGCGCCGGCCGGTCACGCTGATGCTGTAGTCGTAGGACGCGCGGTCGCACTGCTTGTCGGCGCCGATGAGCCGTTCGCCCATCTTGTACTGCGCGCTGGGGGACGTGCAGTCGACGATCGTCGGCAGCGGTTCGCCGTTCGGATGGTCGACCTTGACGCAGTCGCCGACGTGCGGATCGTGTGTCTTGGCCTCCGCGTTCCGCTCGGTCCGCGCGGCCTCCTTCTTGGCCTTGCCGCCGTTGGGGTTGGTGTTGTAGTCCCAGACGTACCAGGCGCCGCCGCCGAAGATCGCCAGGATGATCACGGCGCTGATCAGGCCGCGCAGCGGACTCCGCTGGGGCTGCCGTGGCTGCCCGGGCGCGGGCTGCTGGTGGGGTGGACCGTAGGGCTGCTGGGGAGCCCCGGCGTAGGGCTGCTGGGGCGGACCGCCGTAGGGCTGTTGCGGTTGTCCGTACGGCTGCTGCGGGGGCCCGGCATACGGCTGTTGAGGCTGCCCGTACGGCTGCTGCGGAGGGTGGTTCTGATACGGCGGCGGTGCGGACATGGTGCGAATCCCCCGGGAACGACGGTAGAAGCGGAGGTCAGCGGCTGCTGACCGGTGAAGCAGGCTACCTGTTGGGCGGCCCTTCCTCGGCCCGCACCCCGCTCCTGCCTCTTCTCGTCCCTCTCCTCGTCCCTCCTTTCCTCCCGCTTTCCTGTCGCTCCTCTCTTCCGCTTCCCTTGTTGCTTCCCCTTCTCCTTTCCTTCGCGTCGGCGTCAACGTTTAGCGTCTCCGTATGCGCATCGGCGAACTTGCGGAACGGGCCGGGGTCAGCACGCGGACGCTGCGGTACTACGAGTCCCGCGGACTGCTGCCGGCCCGGCGGGCGGTCAACGGATACCGGGTGTACGACGAAGAGGACCTGTGCCTGGTGACCCAGATCCGCGCCCTTCAGGAGTTCGGGTTCGGGCTCGACGAGACCCGGCCGTTCGTGGAGTGCCTGCAGGCCGGGTACCCGAGCGGGGACTCCTGTCCTGCCTCGCTCGACGGGTACCGCCAGAAGATCGCCGAACTCGACGCGCTGATCGGCCAGTTGCAGTCGGTGCGCGACCAAGTGAACACGCAGTTGGTACGGGCCGAGGCGGAGCTGCCTGGTGGGCCCGAACCGCGGTGCGAGATGAGGGGATGACGATGAGCGGGACGACGGCGCCACACGGAGCGGCGGAGATATCGGAGATCACGGACGACACGTTCGCGGCCGAGGTGCTGACGGCGGAGCTTCCGGTACTGGTGGAGTTCACCGCCGACTGGTGTCCGCCGTGCCGACAGCTGGCCCCGGTACTGGCCGCGATCGCCGACGAGGAACGCGGCCGGCTCAAGGTCGTCCAGCTCGACGTGGACCGCAACCCGCGGACGATGATCGCCTACGGGGTGCGGTCGGCGCCCACGCTCATCGTGTTCCGTGATGGGGAGCCGGTGCGGTCGATGGTTGGCGCGCGGTCCAAGCGGCGGCTGCTCCAGGAACTCGCGCCGGTGCTGGAGGCGTAGAACGCGCCGCGGCGGGGCGTCGGTGGGCGTGCGGGAGCGCATTGCGGTGTGAGCGCCGGAGCGCGCCCGGTACGCACGCCGCCGTGCCTCCAACGCCAGGCGTCGAGTTCGGGAAACCGCCCCATGGCGTCCCTGGCGCCGACTGATACTGGCGGCGGTTCGATGACTGGCCGCCGGTATCGCCGGCGGCAGTGGCCTTCCCGCCTACACCGAGGAGCATTGCCATGCGTCGTATGCGTTCGTTCGCCGTCGCTTCGGCCGCCCTGGCGGTCGTGTTCGGCCTCGCGCCCACTGCAACCGGCGCCTCCGCGGCGCCCGCCCACCGGGCGTCCTATCGCTGCAGCCCCGGCTACTTCTGCATCTACAGCAACTGGAACGGCGGGGGAACCCGTTGCCAGTGGTCGCAGCGGAGCAAGGCGAACACCGCTGATGACTGTTCCTTCATCCGACGGGGCCAGAAGGTCCGTTCCCTGTGGAACGGCACCGGTCACCGGGTGCAGTACTACACCCAGACCAACTACCACGGCCGCGTCGGCTCCACCCCGGCCGGTGCGGGCGGCAACCTCCAGGGCAGCTACCAGATCCGTTCCTTCAAGCCGCAGTAGGGGAGAGGGAGAGCGAGAGGAACTGCTGGAGACGATCCTGCCGGCACCCCGACGGCCGCAGGGGCGACGACAGGCGCCCAACGCCCCGCGTCATGCGGGGTGTTGGGCGCCTGTCATCGTGCGAACGCTTCGCACGGAGCCGAAGTCGAGGGCGAGGAAAGCGAGGGGACTAGATTCAAGGAAGGAGGAGAAGGAAGTCCCGTCATGGCCTCGCCGTGGCCAACGATAACAGTCAGGCGGGGATCAGGTCGCGGAGATTTCCCGGCGTGATGACCAGGGAATCCGGGTGCAGCCCCTCGGGGCGTTCCAGGCCGAGGTAGGTGACCGGTTCGTCGGGGAGCGCCCCGCCCTCCCACCGCGTGACGGTCGTGGCGGAGTCCGCCATCAGGTCGGCGAGGTAGCGCACGGTGAGGTAGTCGCGGGCGACGATGCCGCGCAGCAGGGTGGCGACGGACACCCGGTTCCCCTCGACCTGGTTGGAGGTCGGTGTGCCCGTCAGGTAGAGGTGCAGCCACTTGGCGTGCCACCGGCCGTCGGTGCCGCGTTGGAACGCCAGCGGCAGCGCGACCCGCCCCGGGCCGCGCAGTTCCGACTTCATGCGCACGGTGCGGGGCTCGAACGGGCGGCCCCGCTGTTCGGCGTCGCGCAGCATGAAGCCGAAGAACGACTCCTCGACCTCGTCGAAGCCCTCGCCGGAGAAGACGTTGACCTGCGGGACGATGAACGTGCCGGGGACGGCGTCCAGGCGCAGGTTGATGAACTCCGAGGCGCCGTCGGGTGCGTCGGTGATGTCGCCGGAGTGCTCGCCGCCGACGCCGGTGAGGGCGGTGTAGGAAAGCCAGGAGTGGGTGGAGTAGTCGGCGTTGAGCATCAGTGCCGACAGGTCGAAGTCCGTGGTGCGGGAGGTCTGCTTCCAGTAGACAAAGAAGCGGAGCAGTTCGCCCTCGACGGGGGATATCGAGCCGCGCGGGAGAACGCCCAGGCCGGAGGTGGTCGCCTTGCCGCTGAGCGGCAGCGCGACGTCCAGCACGGCGGGGTCGATGAGCAGATGACGCGGGGTCGGCAGGCGCCGGCGGAGCTCGGCGTCCAGCACGGCGGTCAGCCGCTTGCGCTCCGCCGGCAGCACGGGCGGGCGGGTGTCGGCGGTGACCCAGGCACGGCCCCGGCGGTTGACGAACACCCGGCGTTCGGCGGTTTCCTCGGCGCGATTCTGGAGGTGCTCGCGGACCGCGAGCAGCACACGCCCGGAGACCTGCGGTGCGACCCGTTCGGCGGCGGCCACGACGGCGTCGCGCTCCGCCTGGGTGTGGGCGTCGCGCAGCAGCCGGTCCAGGGCGCGGAACAGCTTGCCCGGCGCGGACGTCAACAACTCCAGTGCGCCGGCGATGTCGTGCATGGCCAGGCACTCCTCGGCGCGGCCGTCGAGGGAGCGGGCCTGCTGCTCGCCGCGGGCGACGGCGAACACCTCGGCGGCGTGCGGCCAGCGCGGGTACTCGTGCGGGTGGAGGCGTTCGCCGAGGCGCTTCCACGGCTCGCGGTGGGCCGGCACGTCGGCGAGCTTGGCCGGGGACGCGGCGACCACCCGGTCCAGCCCCGCGAGGAGGGCGCGGCGGACCGGCCGGGACAGTGCCCGGAACCGGGTCGGCTCCAGCAGCGTCACATCGCCGTCGGACAGGGCGCAGGCCAGCCGGAGGACATCCGTGACGGTGTCCAGGAGGAGGTCGGCGCCCTTCTCCAGGCGGACCTGGTTGATCAGGGCGCGGTTCTCGCGGACCGGGATGGCCTCGGGCTGGGGGCCGGACGCACCGTGCTCGGCGAGGAGCCGCAGGTCGTTGCGGTCGTCGTCCCCGAGGGGCGTGCTGCTGCCGGCCAACGCGAGGTACGCCGCGGTGGTCTCGTCGGCCAGGCTGCCGCCCAGGTGCAGCACCGTCATACGGTCGCCGGCCGCCGCGATCAGCTCGTCGTGGGCGGCGAGCATCTCGGCGTAGGTGTGCCGGTAGTTGCCGTAGGACGGGAGAGTGAGCAGGTCCAGTACGCCGGAGCGGAGCTGGGCGAGGGTACCGGCGCGGGCGGTGTCGTCGGCCAGCGCCTCGGTGATGCACCGCATCCAGAAGTCGAGGGTGGCGGGCACATGGGCCGGGAAATCGCGGAAGTAGACGTTGTGCTCGACGTGGTCGCCGAGCCTCGTGCGGACGGCGCGCAGGGTGTGCGCCGCGGTGTCCACGACCGTGCCCTCGGACAGCTCCGACAGGTGTGCCAGCAACTCCGCGGAGAGTTTGAAGCCCACCGACATCAGCGCGGCGTCGAGCTGCCGCGCCGCGACGGCACCGTCCCCGGCGGGTCCCGTGGGGGCGGGGAGGCGGTGGGTGTGGCGGATGACCAGTGATGCGAGACCGTGTCCCATTCCCGCATGATCCCAGGCGGGTGTGCGGTGACGCATGCGGATTTCGGCACGGCGGCCGTTCCCCGCCGCCGAACCGGCCGGCCGGGCGGGCGGACAGGCGGGTGGGCGGGCAGGCGGGTGGGCACGGTCCCGGTCAGCGGCTCTGCCTCCTGCGGTCGGTGTGCGCCTGGGCCGCGCCACGGGCCACGGCGCGGGCCAGGCGCTCGGAGTCCCCGTCGATGCCGATCAGCCGGTTGTGATGCATGTGGAGCAGCGCGTGCAGTACCCGGTCCGGGTGGCTCCAGGCGCGTTCGCCCAGCTTGCGCAGGAGATGCCGGTAGGCGGACACCTGCCGTGCGCGGCGGGCCCAGGCGGTGCGCAGTACGTGCCCGCCGGCGGCCGGCCCCGGATCGTCGCGGTACGGATCGACCAGGGACAGGACGTGGCGCCGTCGCTCGCGGAAGGCCCGGTACGCCCCGTCGTCCCTGGGCACGGACCGCAGCAGCCAGTCCGCACCGGCGCGGTCCTCGCGGCCCGGCGCGGGGGCCGCCGCGCCGTCGGCGTGGAAGGCGCGCGCGAGGTCCGCGAAGCCCGCGGCGGCCAACAGCGGCGGTTCGACGCCCTCCTGGCGTGCGTAGCCGCGGCGCAGATGCTCCAGCACGGTGACGCTGTCGGCGTGGAAGACCCGCTCCGCGGCCGCGATCGCCTCCGGCCCGCCGTACCGCTCCCACTCCGGGTCGTAGCCGTCGCAGACCACCCGCCCCAGCAGGCCGCCGTCGCGCAGCCGACCGGTGGTGTCGTGCAGCCGCGGCAGCAGCTTCCCCGCCAGCACCTCGGGCGGGGCGTGGAACCGGAGCACCAGGCGCGGGCCGTGCGCGTCACGGTGGCGCAGGAAGAACCACCGGTCGACCTCCGCGGGCAACTGGTCCACCAGCGCCGGCAGATGCACGGCGAGCAGTTCCTCGTGCCGTGCGGCCGGGGCGTACCAGGCGGTGGACAGCCATTCCCCGCCCGGCAGATGCACCCCGGGCCGGGGGCGCGGCGGGACGTGACGCCGGGACGCGGGCGGCTGCGGCTCCGGACGCTCCGCGGGACGGGTCAGCCGCAGTGGGAAGACCACCTCGGCGTGGTGGGCGCCGCCCGGACCGCGCAGCCAGCCGTCCGGGCGGCCGGCGGCATCGGCGGCCACCTCCCGCAGCTCGGCCTGCCCGGACCGCAGCAGCTCGTGCCGGAGCAGCGCCAGATGCCCCGGCAGCGACAGATCGAGCTGGACGCCGCGGTCGCGCTGTCCCACCCAGACCCGCTCCGGGACCCGCCACCCCTCTCGCCAGCGCTGCCAGGCATCCCGCCAGTCCGCGAACGGCAGCCTGACGTCCAGCAGTTCGGGGGCGGGGCGCCAGCGCGCCGGTGCCAGCACGGTCCGCCCGTAACGCACCCGCGGCAGGTACGGCAGCACCCCGGCCCCGCCCCAGTCCCAGGCGCGCCAGCGACGCACCCCGCTCTCGGCCAGCTCGCAGACGAACCGGGCCGCGTCGGGCAGGTCCCACTGCGGGGTGAGGACGTGGAACACGGCGGGGTCGATCCGCCGGCCGGTCGCGGAATCCACCAGGGACAGCCGATCCGGTTCGGCGCGGACGGCGAGACCGCGCAGGTCCAGCACCCCGGGATCGTCCGGGTCGGCGAAGCAGCCGACGGGGAGGAGGCGGTCCAGCCACTGGGGGACCTGCGCCATGTTGCCCAGCCGGGCGCGTCCGGGGCGCAGGGCGACCTGCGCGCGCCAGGGCTCCTCCGGTGCCGGCTCCTCCCGTACCAGCGCGGCCAGTTCGGCGGCCGTCCGGTCGTCCAGGAGGTGGCCGGACCGGCCGAGCAGCGCACCGGCCTGCCCGGTCCCGCCGACCACCACCAGGCCGAAGTCCCCGTCGGACAGCGCCTCGCAGGACGCGGCGAGCAGCTGCGCGTTCAATTCCAACGTCGCCGGCGGCCGGCCGTCGGCACGGGCCAGGCGGCGCACCGCAGGATGGTCGGGATCCAGTACCACCTCCGAGGCGCCGGACAGCAGGGCCTGCTGGGCCAACTCGGCCAGGGCCCGGTCGCGTTCCGGATCGCCCGGGGTGGCCTGGGCGTGCCCGGTACCGGCCGGACACCGATAGCCCGCCGGTGCGCCCAATCCCACGTCCGGGTCCAGCACCTCCGTCACCGGCACCACCCGGTCGGTCCCGTAGCGCGCCACGAACGCCTCGCGGTACTCCCGGAGATGATCGGGTGCGGACTCCGGGGGGCTCAGGCGCCACAGGAACTCCGCAGCCCGCGCGGCCTCCTCGACCACCGCGGCCGGCAGCCGCACCTCGACGTCCAGGGCGAGCTCCACATGGAGCGGGACGGGCCGGTCGCGCAACCTCCGCATCCGGTCGCCGACCTGCTCCAGCGAGGACGCCCCGGACCCCACTGGCCGAGTCGCGTAGGACGTCAACTCGGCCTGGATCAGGCGTAGTTCGGCAAGCTCCGGAAGGTGCGTGGGCGGCACATCCGCGCAGCTGCGCACCACGTGGCGCAACGGGTCGGCCGCCGTCGACGGCGGGCGCGCCTCGGTCAGCAGGATCTCCTTGGCGACCAGTTCGGACAGCGTCCCGTACACCGACTGCTCGGTGGCTCCCGGAATCCGCAACAACAGCGCCCCGACCAGCTCCGCACCACGCAGCGGGCGGCGCGCCAGCTGCCGCACCGCCTGCACCACCAGGGTGTTCCGCACGCTCACCTCCTGGAGCGCGCGCCGGCCGCCGGCACCGTCCGGGGCGTCGCCCGGGGGCCGGCCCTCGCGCGCCGACTGCGGCACGTACGGCAGCACCAGCCGACCGCCGCGTTCCGTGCACAGCCCGTTGACCACCACCCGCAGATGGGCCAGGACGCCCGGCCGCCGTTCCCAGGCCGAGACGAGTTCGATGAGCCACTCCACGTCCGGCCGGACCCGACGGGTGTGCGCGCCGCCCCAACGCACCTTCGCCGCATCCGCCGCATCCCGCTCCGTGTCGTACCGCACCGGCGCGACCCCGGCCATCAGCCCGAACGGTGTGGCGCGGGTGCTCATCCGCAACCGGTGGGACGCCAACGCCCGTACCGCTCGCCGGAGCCTGGCCGGGTTCACGTCCGGAGATCCGTCCAGCACCTGCCGCACCACCGCGGCCAGCGCCGGATGGGACGCCAGTACCGCCTCCCGCACCAACGGGTCGGTCGCCAGCGTGCGTAAGGAGGCGGCCGGGTCGGGCAGCCCGGCCGGTTCGGGCGGCCCAGGGCGGCCGGTGGCCTCCTCCGGATCCGTCCCGAGGTCCGCCGGGACCTCCGCCGCCCGGCACATCGGAAGGACCGGGGCGCGCACCACGCCGATGCCGACCCCGCGAAACAGGCACTCACCGGACACCAACGACTTCCCTCGCTTCCCCGGTACCCCGGACCTGTGCGTCCCAGTTCTTGGGGTCCGTCCGGGACCTTACGTGAAGCACCGTTTACCTGTATATGCAGAGAATTCCCTGAACCGGTGCGTGGCGGCCAAGGCGTCCCCGCAGCGTGGTGAACCGCCTGGTCAGCCACCATTCGTCGCCCATGGCTACGCCCTGACGCCCCGCCGAGTTCACCCTGATTAAGGTGGGCTGCCCAACCGACTTCGAGGTGAGTGAACTTGACGCATTCGAGGCGCACGACAGATGCGGAAGCCGCGGACCCGGGAGATTCCGGAGGCGGAGGAGAGAAGGCAGAGCCGGTGCGCGGCAGACGGCGTGTCCTCCTGCTGTTGGCGGTGGCGGGCTGCGCCTACCTGATCGACCTGTGCAGCAAGCTGGCAGTGGTGGAGAAGTTGGAGTACCGCGATCCCGTCCCGGTGCTCGGCGCCTGGCTGGAGCTGCGGGTGACGCGCAACTCCGGCGCGGCGTTCGGCATGGGCGGCGCGATGACCATCCTGTTCACCGTGATCGCGGTGGCCGTCGTCGTGGCGATCGTCCGCCTGGCACGCAAGCTCTACAGCGTCCCGTGGGCGATCGCGCTGGGCCTCCTGCTCGGTGGTGCGCTCGGGAATCTGACGGACCGCCTCTTCCGGTCCCCCGGGGGCCTGCAGGGCGCGGTCGTCGACTTCATCGCCGTCCGCGGCTTCAGCGTGATGAACCTCGCCGACTGGGCGATCGTCTGCGGCGGCGTCCTCATCGTGTTCTGTTCCTTCCGGGGCTGGGAATTGGGCGACCCCGGTGGCAAGGCGGACGACGCGACGGCCGGGGCACGGGTGACCGGCGGGTAATGTCGCGTGGCAGCGCACCGGATGAGGGCGAGGCGAGGCGTCCTGGCCCGGCAGGCACATCCGACCCGACCGGTCCCCGACCGGACATCAATCGCAACGGTGGTATTCGATGGCAGACCATGACCTGACCGGGTTCGACCGCGACCACTTCACCCACGACGGCGTCACGCGCCGGATCCTCCGACGTGGCACCGGGCCCGCGGTGGTGGTGCTGGCGGAGGTTCCCGGCATCACGCCGAAGGTGCTGGAGTTCGCGGAGCGCGTCGCCGCCATCGGCTGCACCGCCGTGCTCCCGGTACTGTTCGGCACCCCCGGTCGCGATGCCGACCCCCACCACGTCGGGTGGCTGAAGTCCACGCTGTACACCGTCTCGACGGCCCGGAAGGTCTGTGTGAGCCGGGAGTTCACGCTGCTCGCCACCGGGAAGTCCTCTGCGGTGGTGACCTGGCTGCGGGCCCTGGCCGCGCAGGAGCACGAGCGTTGTGGCGGGCCCGGCGTCGGGGCCGTCGGCATGTGCCTGACCGGCGGCTTCGCCCTGGCCATGGCCGTCGACGACCGGCTGATCGCCCCCGTGCTGTCCCAGCCCTCGCTGCCCCTGGCCCTGACCAGGAGCCGGGCCGGGGGCATCGACATCTCGCCCGAGGACCTCGCCACCGTCCGGGGCCGCTGCGAGCGCGAGGGCCTTTCGGTGATGGGCCTGCGATTCCAGGGCGACCGCCTGGTGCCGAGCGACCGGTTCGCGTTCCTGCGCCGCGAACTGGGCGACGCGTTCACCGCCGTGGAACTGCCCGATTCCGCCGCCAACCCGCAGTCCGCGTTGACGCCGCACTCCGTACTGACCGAACACCTCGTCGACGAACCCGGCCAGCCGACCCGCGAGGCCCTGGACGACGTGCTGGACCTCTTCCGCACGCGCCTGCTGGGGGAGTCGCACGACGCGGACGAGACGGTGCCGTCCACACAGACCGGGGAGTGACCGCAACGGGCCCCGACGCGCCCCTGGCGTGCGGGGTCCCGACCCCGTCGCGGCGAGGAGAGCACTCCGGGGAGACGCGGAGCGGGGAGTACGAGGGCACAGGGGTGAGCGGGTGCGGACGGCTCGTGGGTGACGATCCGGTTGCGATGCGGGGCGTTGCCGAGTCCGCGGTCGGATGTCCTCGTTGGCCGGATATGGGGTCTTCCGTCTTCGAGCCGGAGAGTGCCGGCACGCCGCGGTTGCGCGGCGCGTACTGGGTGGATCAGCAGCGGGTCAGAGCGGATCGCTGCTGCTCGTGGTGTGTGCCGCGGGAGGTGCCGACGGTGCCGTGCGTGAATCGGGGCGTGGTCGCCGTCGCGATCGCGGTGGTGTCGGTGCTGCTCGTGCTGACCGTGGTGGTGGCGACGGCCTACTTGCCGTGAGCCCGGTCCTTGCGCCGCGACCTGGGCAGCGGATGCACCTCTTCGGTCGACGCCAAGGGGCGGTGGCGCAGGTCGAGATAGGCGCGGACGGAGACGCCGGGCTGCCCCGGCGTCTGCCAGGGCGCGGAGGGGCCGCTGGAACGCCACAGACGGCCCAGCTCGGCCGCGGCAAGGGTGGCGGTGGCTTCGTCGGCGGCGGTGACGTCGATGACGACCATGCCGGGTTCGCTGACATGTTCCTCGTGGATATGCACAGTTCTGTATGACCTATTTCGCCCCGTGGCGTAAGGAGTAGCCGGCAGGTTTCATCCGAAGGTGGGGCGCGGGAGCGGCGAGTTGACCGTGAGGTGCGTGCGGTGTTCCCGGTCGCGCCGGGGGGTGGGGGCCGGCAGGTGGACCGCCGTGGTCAGCAGGGCGGGGGTGCTGTGCCAGCGGCCGGGGAAGACCGTGACCCGGCGACCGCCCAGCAGGGGGCCCGGGACCAGGAGTCGGGCGGTGAAGGCGCCCTGTGTCGGGTCGATGACGATCTCGGCCTCGGAGAAGTCCAGTTCGCGCTGGGTCAGGGGATACCACGCCTTGAAGACGCTCTCCTTGGCGCTGAAGAGCAGCCGGTCCCAGTGGACGTCCGGACGATGGGCCGCCAGGGCCACGAGGTGCGGCCGTTCCGAGGGCAGGGCGATGGCGTTCAGGACGCCGGCCGGCAGCGGACCGTTCGGTTCGGCGTCGATGCTCACCGCGGCCGACAGCTCCGCGGGGGAGACGGCGGCGGCGCGGTAGCCGGCGCAGTGCGTCATGCTGCCGACGATGCCCGGCGGCCACTGCGGGGCGCCGCGCCGATTGGGCAGTATGGCCCGGTCCGGGTGGCCGAGCCGGCGCAGGGCCCGGCGGGCGAGATGGCGGACGGTGGTGAACTCGCGCTGCCGGGACTCCACGGCCCGGGCGATGACCTCGCGTTCCGAGGAGAGCAGCCGGTCGCCGGGGCGCGGCCGGTCGTCGTACGCCGCCTCGGTGGCGACCGTGGCGGGCAGGATCAGTTCGATCACCGCATACCTCCGGCGAACGGTAAGAACAGGGGGTTGCTTCGGGGCACGGTTCCGTCCTTGACGGGGCGCCGTGGGCGGCCGGGTCAGCCGGCCGCGGCGCCCGCGGTGGGAGTGTGGGTGCGGGCTGCGTGCAGCCGGGCGTACAGGCCCTGCGCGCACAGGAGTTGATCGTGGGTGCCCTGCTCGACGATGCGGCCGGCGTCCATCACGACGATCAGGTCCGCGTCGCGGATCGTGGACAGGCGGTGCGCGATCACGAAGCTGGTCCGGCCCGCCCGCAGGGAGTTCATGGCGCGTTGGATCAGGACCTCGGTCCGGGTGTCCACGGAGCTGGTGGCCTCGTCCAGCACGAGGACGGCCGGTCTGGCGAGGAAGGCCCGGGCCACGGTCAGCAGCTGCTTCTCGCCGGCGCTGACGGTGCCCGACTCGTCGTCCAGCACGGTGTCGTAGCCCTGCGGCAGGGTGCGGATGAAGCGGTCGGCACAGGTCGCGCGGGCCGCCTCCTCGATGTCCGCACGGCAGGCACCGGGTGCGCCGTACGCGATGTTCTCCGCGATGGTGCCGCCGAACAGCCAGGTGTCCTGGAGCACCAGCCCGAAGCGGGACCGCAGGTCGTCGCGGGTCATCGTCGCGGTGTCGGTGCCGTCCAGGAGGATGCGGCCGGAGTCCGGTTCGTAGAAGCGCATCAGGAGGTTGCCGAGGGTGGTTTTGCCGGCGCCGGTGGGGCCGACGATCGCCACGGTGCTGCCCGGTTCCACGGTCAGCGAGAGGTTCTCGATGAGGGGCGTGTCGGGGGAGTAGCGGAAGGACACGTCGGTGAACTCGACGCGGCCCTCGGCGCGGGCGGGCGTGCCGGGCCGGAGCGGGTCCGGGGCCTGCTCGGGGGCGTCGAGCAGGGTGAAGACGCGCTGGGCGGAGGCGATGCCGGACTGGAGCCGGCCCGCCACCGAGGCGATCTCCACGATCGGCTGGCTGAACTGGCGGGCGTAGAGGATGAACGCCTGCACGTCACCGAGGGTCAGGGTGCCGTTTATGACCTTCCAGGCGCCGATGACGGCCACCAGCACATAGCCGAGGTTGGCGACGAACATCATGACCGGTTCCATGGCACCGGAGGCGAACTGCGCCTTGGCCGCAGCCCGGTAGACCGCGTCGTTGCAGGCGTCGAAGCGCTCCTCGGCCGCCGCGCGCCGGTCGAAGCCCTTGATCAGCGCATGACCGGTGCACACCTCCTCCACATGGGCGTTGAGGGTGCCGTTCGCGGACCACTGCGCGGCGTAGTGGGGCTGCGCGCGCTTGCTGATCCGGGCCGCGATCAACGCCGAGACCGGCACGCTGAGCAGCATCACCACGGCCAGCGACGGCGAGATCACCAGCATCAGCACCAGCATCGTCAACAGCGAGAAGATCGAGGTGATCAGCTCGGCGAGGGTCTGCTGGAGGGTCTGTTGGAGGTTGTCGATGTCGTTGGTGGTGCGGCTGAGCAGCTCACCGGCCGGCTGCCGGTCGAAGTGGCGCAGCGGCAGCCGGGTCAGCTTCTCCCGGGCGTCGCGGCGCAGTTCGTGGATGGTGCGCCACACCGCGGACGCCACCAGCCGGCCCTGCGCCAGCATGAACAGCGACGCCACGACGTAGAGCGCCAGCAGGACCAGCAGCAGCCGGCCGATCGCGGCGAAGTCGATCCCGGGCGCCGGGCCCGGGACGCCGCCGAGCACGCCGTCGGCGATCAGATCGGTGACCCGGCCGAGCAGCAGCGGGCCGAACGCGTTGAGCACGATCCCGCCGACGCCCATCGACACGGCGAGTGCCACGGAGCGGCGGTGCGGACGCAGCAGGCCGACGAGCCGACGTGCCGGCCGGGGCGCGGTCCGCTCCTCCTCAAGGTCGTCCGGCGAGGCCATGGGCGGCTTCCTCCTCGGTCAGCTGCGAGAGCGCGATCTCGCGGTAGGTCGGGCTGGTGCGCAGCAGCACGTCGTGGGTGCCCTGGGCGACCACGCGCCCGCGGTCCAGCACCACGATCCGGTCCGCGTCGCGGCCGGCGGAGATCCGCTGCGCCACGGTGATCACCGTGGCGCCCGCGGTGTACGGCACCAGCGCGGTCCGCAGCGCCGCATCGGTGGCCTGGTCGAGCGCCGAGAAACAGTCGTCGAAGAGATAGATCTCCGGCCGGCGCAGCAACGCCCGGGCGAGGGACAGGCGTTGGCGCTGGCCGCCGGAGACATTGCCGCCGCCCTGGGTGATCTCCGCGTCGAGGCCGTCCGGCATCCGCGCCACGAAGTCGGCCGCCTGGGCGACCCGCAGCGCCTCCCACAGCTCCTCGTCGGTGGCGTCCGGCCGCCCGAAGCGCAGATTGCTCGCCACGGTGCCGGAGAACAGGTACGGCCGCTGCGGCACGAACCCGACGGCGGCGGCGAGCGTGGCCGCGGTCAGCTCGCGGACGTCGGTGCCGCCGACCCGCACCGCGCCCTCGGTGGCGTCGGCCAGCCGCAGCACCAAGTTCAACAGGGTCGTCTTGCCGCTGCCGGTGCTGCCGAGCACGGCGATCCGCTCGCCCGGCTCGACGGTCAGGTCGACGTCCCGCAGCACGGGCTCCTCGGCGCCCGGGTAGCGGTACCCGGCCGCGCACAGTTCGATCCGGCCGGCGGGCCCGCGCACCGGCTGCGGCGCGGCCGGCGGCGCCACGCTCGACCCGGTGTCCAGGACCTCCGCGATCCGGCCGGCACAGACCCGGGCCCGCGGCACCGACAGGAACACGAAGGCGAGCATCACGACGGACATCAGGATCAGCGAGAGATAGCTCAGGAGGGCGCTGAGCGAGCCGATCGGCATCCGGCCCGCGTCGATCCGGTGGGAGCCGGTCCACAGCAGGGCTACGGTGAAACCGTTCATCAGCAGCAGCACGACCGGCAGCATCGTCGCGATCAGCCGACCCACCCGCCGCGACACCACGAGGAACGCGTCGTTGGTCTGCGCGAACCGCGCGCGCTCGTGGTCGTCGCGGACGAAGGACCGGACCACCCGCACCCCGGTGATCGCCTCGCGCAGCAGCCGCCCCAGCCGGTCCAGGGTCAGCTGCATCCGCGCGTACAGGGTGCCCATCCGGGCCAGCAGCAGGCCGAAGCAGACCGCCACCACCAGCACCAGCGCCACCAGCAGCAGTGCCAGCGGAACGTCCTGGCGCAGCGCCAGCAGCACGCTGCCCAGGCACATCAGCGGCGCGCAGACGACGATGCCGAAGCCGGTCTGGGCGAGGTTCTGCACCTGCTGCACGTCGTTCACCGACCGGGTCAGCAGGGAGGGGGTGCCGAACCGGCCGATCTCGCGGGCGGAGAAGTCCAGGATGCGGCGGAAGAGCGCGGACCGCAGATCGCGGCCCATCGCCGTCGCGGTCCGGGCGGCCAGCGCGGCCGCACCGAGCGCGGCGGCGATCTGCACCAGCGCCACCACGCCCATCACCACACCCAGCTCGGTGATGCGCCCGCCGTCGCCGCGCACCACCCCCTGGTCGATAAGTGCGGCGCCCAGCGTCGGCAGCAGCAAAGTGCCCAGGATCTGGACGAGTTGAAGGGCGACGAGAGCGGCGGTGGCCCAGGCGTAGGGGCGCAGCTGTGCCCGCAGAAGTCTCAACAGCACGGAGGAACACCCCGGTTGACGGCGGCGTGCGGCCGCGCGGTGGACGGAGTCGGCCGGCCCGCCGACCCGGTCATTGCACCGCAGTCCGCTCCGAAATTTCACTAGTGTTGGGGGTGGCAACGGACTTTTGACGGCCCGGTACTCGTGAATTCCCTAGAAAGCCCGGGATGCGTTGACAGCATCTTCCGCGGCTTGCGAGCGTGCGGGTGTCTATCGTCCGGACTGCGTATTCGACGCCAGGTCGTGGCCGAGCTCAAGCGTTTGGACGGTCTCTTTCGTGTTCGAGAAGGGTTTGCCATGTCCAAACGAGCGCTGATCACCGGAATCACCGGCCAGGACGGCTCCTATCTCGCGGAGCACCTGCTGTCCCAGGGCTACCAGGTGTGGGGTCTGATCCGCGGCCAGGCCAATCCCCGCAAGTCCCGGGTCAGCCGCCTCGCCTCCGAACTCGACTTCATCGACGGGGACCTGATGGACCAGGGCAGCCTGGTCTCCGCCGTCGACACCGTGCAGCCCGACGAGGTCTACAACCTCGGCGCCATCTCGTTCGTGCCGATGTCCTGGCAGCAGGCCGAGCTGGTCACCGAGGTCAACGGCATGGGCGTGCTGCGCATGCTGGAAGCCATCCGCATGGTCAGCGGACTGTCCACCTCCCGCACGGTCAGCCCGCGCGGCCAGATCCGCTTCTACCAGGCGTCCAGCTCGGAGATGTTCGGCAAGGCCGCCGAGACGCCGCAGCGCGAGACCACCCTCTTCCACCCGCGCAGCCCCTACGGCGCGGCAAAGGCGTACGGGCACTACATCACCCGCAACTACCGCGAGTCCTTCGGCATGTACGCGGTCTCCGGCATGCTCTTCAACCACGAATCCCCGCGCCGCGGCCAGGAATTCGTCACCCGCAAGATCAGCCTGGCGGTCGCCCGCATCAAGCAAGGCCTCCAGGACAAGCTGGCACTCGGCAACCTCGACGCGGTGCGCGACTGGGGCTATGCCGGCGACTACGTCCGCGCCATGCACCTGATGCTCCAGCAGGACGCCGGCGACGACTACGTCATCGGCACCGGGCAGATGCACTCGGTGCGCGACGCGGTCCGGATCGCGTTCGAACACGTCGGCCTGAACTGGGAGGACTACGTCGTCATCGACCCCGACCTGGTGCGGCCCGCCGAGGTCGAGGTGCTGTGCGCCGACAGCGCCAAGGCCCAGGACCGCCTCGGCTGGAAGCCGGACGTCGACTTCCCCACCCTCATGCGCATGATGGTCGATTCCGACCTGGCGCAGGTTTCCCGCGAAAACCAATACGGCGACGTGCTGCTCGCCGCCAACTGGTAGCAGTTCTCAAGCTTTCGAAAACTAGTGAATTCCTGCCGGAATTCCGACGACACTCGCCACATGGATTCCCCCGGTGAGTGGCGAATCCAGGTGGCGAATCCGAACGTACCGCCGAAACGGCGTGGAGAAGTCGGACGCCATTCACGTGCGGCCGTCGGCTGTCGAGATGGGTTGAGTTGAGATGGACAACGAACAAAAACTCCGGGATTACCTCAAGCTTGCGACGGCCGACCTTCGACGCACCCGGCGGCGCGTCCACAAGCTGGAGTCGGCGGCCCAGGAACCGGTGGCCATCATCGGCATGACCTGTCGCTACCCCGGCGGCGTCCGCAGCCCCGAAGACCTCTGGCGCATGGTCGAGGCCGGCGAGCACGGCGTCACCCCGTTCCCCACCGACCGCGGTTGGGACCTGGAGGCGCTGGCCGCCGCGCCGACCGCCTCCGGCGGATTCCTGCACGACGCACCCGACTTCGACGCGGACTTCTTCGGCATCTCGCCGCGCGAGGCGGTCGCCATGGACCCGCAACAGCGCGTCGTCCTGGAATCCGCCTGGGAGGCGTTCGAACGCGCCGGCATCGACCCGACGTCCGTGAAGGGCAGCCGCACCGGAGTCTTCATCGGCGCGATGGCCCAGGACTACCGGGTCGGCCCCGCCGACGGCGCCGAGGGCTTCCAACTCACCGGCAACACCGGCAGCGTGCTGTCCGGCCGCATCTCCTACACCTTCGGCACGGTCGGCCCCGCCGTCACCGTCGACACCGCCTGCTCCTCCTCCCTCGTCGCCGTCCACCTCGCCACCCAGGCGCTGCGGGCCGGCGAGTGCACCCTCGCCCTCGCCGGCGGCGTCACCATCATGTCCGGCCCCGGCACCTTCATCGAAATGGGCCGCCAGGGCGGGCTCTCCGCCGACGGCCGCTGCCGCTCCTTCGGCGACACCGCCGACGGCACCGGCTGGGCCGAAGGCGTCGGCATCCTCGTCCTGGAACGGCTGTCCGACGCCGTCCGCAACGGCCACGAGATCCTCGCCGTCGTCCGCGGCACCGCCGTCAACCAGGACGGCGCCTCCAACGGCCTGACCGCCCCCAACGGCCCCTCCCAGCAGCAGGTCATCCAGCAGGCCCTGGTCAACGCCCGACTCGCCGCCGGGGACATCGACGTCGTCGAGGCGCACGGCACCGGCACCACCCTCGGCGACCCCGTCGAGGCCCAGGCCCTGCTCGCCACCTACGGGCAGAACCGCCCGGCGGACCGGCCGCTGCTGCTGGGCTCGGTCAAGTCCAACCTCAGCCACACCCAGGCCGCCGCCGGCGTCGCCGGCGTGATCAAGATGGTCATGGCGATGCGGCACGGCACCCTGCCGCGCACCCTGCACGCCGAGGAGCCCACCCACCACGTCGACTGGTCGCAGGGCGCCGTGCGGCTGCTGACCGACACCACCGACTGGCCCGCCACCGGGGCGCCGCGCCGCGCCGCCGTCTCCTCCTTCGGCATCAGCGGCACCAACGCCCACACCATCATCGAGCAGGCCCCCGAACCGCAGCCCGAGGACGCCGCGACCGCGCAGGACGACGCCGCCGGCAGCACGCCGGCCACCGCCCCCGTAGTGCCCGGCGTCGTACCGGTCCTGCTCTCCGGCCGCACCCCGGACGCCCTGCGCGGCCAGGCCGCGGCCCTGCGCGCCGCCCTCGACACCGGCCGGCGGCCCGACCTGCTCGACCTCGCACACTCCCTCGCCACCACCCGCGCCGGGTTCGAGCACCGCGCCGTCCTCCTCGCCACCGACCACCCCGCCCTGACCGACGGCCTCACCGCCCTCGCCGACGCCGACGACCCGGCCGCCGCCCCCGCCTGGATCACCGGCACCACCCGGGCCGAGACCCGGCTCGCCGTCCTGTTCACCGGCCAGGGCGCCCAACGCCTCGGCGCGGGACGGGAACTCGCCGCCCGTTTCCCGGCGTTCGCCACCGCCCTCGACGCGGCGCTCGACGCCTTCACCCCGCACCTCGACCGCCCCCTGCGCGAGGTCCTGTGGGGCACCGACGCCGCCCTGCTCGACCGCACCGCATACGCCCAGCCGGCCCTCTTCGCCGTCGAAGTGGCGCTCTACCGGCTGATCGAATCGTTCGGCGTCCGCCCCGACCACCTCGCCGGCCACTCCGTCGGCGAGATCGTCGCCGCGCACCTCGCCGGGGTCCTCTCCCTGGCCGACGCCGCCACCCTCGTCGCCGCCCGCGGTCGCCTGATGCAGGCGCTGCCCGACGGCGGGGCGATGATCGCCGTCCAGGCGTCGGAAGCCGACGTCGCCCCGCTGCTCGCCGGGCACGAGGACCAGGTCGCGATCGCCGCCGTCAACGGCCCCTCCGCCGTCGTCCTGTCCGGCGCCGAAGCCACCGTCACCGCGCTCGCCGAACAGCTCGCCGCCGACGGCCGCAAGACCCGCCGGCTGCGCGTCTCGCACGCCTTCCACTCGCCGCTCATGGAGCCGATGCTCGACGCCTTCCGCGCCGTCGTCGAAGACCTCACGCTCCAGCCGCCGCTCCTGCCGGTCGTCTCCAACCTGACCGGCAAGCCCGCCACCGTCGCCCAACTCACCTCCGCCGACTACTGGGTCGACCACGTCCGGCACGCCGTCCGCTTCGCCGACGGCATCGACTGGCTCGCCCGGCACGACACCACCGCCTTCCTCGAACTCGGCCCCGACGGCGTGCTGTCCGCCATGGCCCAGGACTGCCTGGACGCCGCCGACGCAGACGCCGTCACCCTCCCCGCCCTGCGCGCCGGGCGCCCCGAGGAGCACACCCTCACCACCGCCCTCGCCGGTCTGCACGTCCACGGCGCCACCCTGGACTGGACCGGCTGCTTCGCCGGCACCGGCGCCCGCCGCACCGACCTGCCGACCTACGCCTTCCAGCGCCGCCGCTACTGGCCCAAGGCCCTCCAGAGCGGCACCGCCGACCTGCGCTCGGTCGGCCTCGGTGCCGCCCACCACCCGCTGCTCTCCGCCGCCGTCTCCCTCGCCGACGCAGGCGGCACCCTGCTCACCGGCCGCCTCTCCCGGCAGACCCACCCCTGGCTCGCCGACCACACCGTCCGCGGCACCACCCTGCTGCCCGGTACCGCCTTCCTCGAACTCGCCGTCCGCGCCGGCGACGAGGTCGGCTGCGACCGCGTCGAGGAACTCACCCTCGCCGCACCGCTCCTGCTGCCCGAACAGGGCGGCGTCCAGGTCCAGTTGTGGATCGGCAACCCCGACGTGTCCGGTCGCCGCACCGTCAACGTCCACGCCCGCCCCGACACCGGCGACGACACCCCCTGGACCGCCCACGCCACCGGCGTCCTCACCACCGCCGACGCCTCCCGCCAGCTCCCGGCTTCGTCCGAGCAGGGCGGCACCCCCCTCGCCGGCGACCCCCACCCCGCCCTCGACGCGGCCCAGTGGCCCCCGGCCGGCGCCGAACCGCTGCCGCTGGACGGCCACTACGACCGCCTCGCCGACGGCGGCTTCGGCTACGGCCCGGTCTTCCAGGGCCTGCGCGCCGCCTGGCGCGGCGGCGACGTCGTCTACGCCGAGGTCGAGCTGCCCGAGGCCGGCCGGTCCGACGCCGAGGCGTTCGGCCTCCACCCCGCCCTGCTCGACGCCGCCCTGCACGCCGCGCCCTTCACCGGCCTCGGCGAACGCGGCCGGGGCGGCCTGCCGTTCTCCTGGGAGGGCGTCTCCCTCCACGCCGGCGGCGCCACCACCCTCCGCGTCCGCCTGACCCCGGTCGCCGACGACGCGCTCGCCCTGACCGTCGCCGACGGCACCGGCGCGCCCGTGCTGTCCGTCGACTCGCTCGTCCTGCGCAGCGTGGCGACCCAACAGCTCGACACGGCCGCCGCCGTCGCCCGTGACGCCCTCTTCCGCCTCGACTGGACCCCCGTCCAGCCGACCGCCACCGACCCCGGGCCCGTCGCCCTCCTCGGCGCCGACCCCTTCGGCCTGCTCACCCACGCCGGATTCGCCGACGCCCCGGCATACCCGGACCTCGCCGCCCTCGCCGCGGCGGACGGCCCGGTCCCGACCACCGTCGTGCTGTCCCTCGCCGGCACCGGGGACGACGCGGCCGACCCGGCCCGGTCCGCACACCGCTGCGCCGCGGAGGCCCTCGCCGCCGTACAGACCTGGCTCGACCACCATGAGCGCTTCGCCGCCGCCCGCCTGGTCTTCGTGACCCGTGGTGCGACGGTCGGGCGTGATGTTGCTGCTGCTGCGGTGTGGGGTCTGGTGCGTTCGGCGCAGTCGGAGAATCCGGGGTGTTTTGCTCTGGTCGATCTGGATCCGGATGGTGCGGTGGGTGCGGCTGCGCTCGTCGCTGCGTTGGTCAGTGGTGAGCCGCAGCTTGCGGTGCGCGGTGATGTGTTGCGGGTCGCGCGTCTGGTGCGGCGGCCGCTCACCGAGGTCGGTGCGGGTGCTGATGGCACCGGGGATGGCGTCGGGGATGGCTCTGGTGTGTCGTTCTCGGGTGAGGGTGCGGTCCTGGTCACTGGTGGTACGGGTGGTCTGGGTGCGGTGTTGGCGCGTCATCTGGTGGCCGAGTATGGGGTGCGGGATCTGCTGTTGGTCAGTCGCAGTGGTGAACGTGCCGTGGGTGCTGGGGAGTTGGTGGCGGAGCTTGCGGGTGTGGGTGCGCGGGTGCGGGTGGTTGCGTGTGATGTGACCGATCGTGCCGCGGTGGTGGAGTTGGTTGGCGGGCATGCGGTGTCCGCGGTGGTTCATGCGGCTGGTGTGCTGGATGACGGCATGGTGGGTGCGTTGACCGGGGAGCGGTTGTCCGCGGTGCTGCGGCCGAAGGTGGATGCTGTCTGGCATCTACATGAGGCGACCCGCGGCCTGGACCTGGACGCGTTCGTCGTCTTCTCCTCCCTCGCCGGGGTCTTCGGCAGTCCCGGCCAGGCCAACTACGCGGCCGCGAACGCCTTCCTGGACGCGCTGATGACGCGGCGCCGGGCGGAGGGACTGCCCGGCCTGTCACTCGCATGGGGACCGTGGGAGCAGTCGGGCGGAATGACGGGCACCCTGACGGACGTCGACGCCGAACGGCTGGCCCGCTCCGGTGTCCCGCCGCTCTCCGTGGCGCAGGGCCTGGCCCTCTTCGACGCTGCCGTGGCCGGGACCGACGCCACCTGCGTTCCGGTCCGCCTGGACCTCCCCGTCCTCCGCGCACGGGGTGAAGTGCCGCCGCTGCTGAGGTCGTTGATCCGCGTCCGGGCGCGCCGAGCCGCCGTCGCCGGCTCCGCCACCGCGGGCAACCTCGCCCAGCGCCTGCGCCGCCTGGACGAGGACGGCCGCGACGAGATGGTCCTGGACCTCGTCCGCGGTCAGGTCGCCCTCGTCCTCGGCCACGCGACCGGTGGCGACGTCGACGCCGGCCGTGCCTTCCGCGACCTCGGCTTCGACTCGCTGACCGCCGTCGAACTGCGCAACCGCCTCAACACCGTCACCGGCCTGCGCCTGCCCGCCACCCTGGTCTTCGACTACCCGACCGTCCGGCACCTCGCCACGTACGTCCTGGACGAGTTGTTGGGCACGGATGCCGAGGTGGCGACCGTGCAGCCGGCCGCGGTTGCGGTGGCGGACGATCCGATCGTCATCGTGGGCATGGCCTGCCGCTACCCCGGTGGCGTCAGCTCCCCCGAGGACCTGTGGCGCGTGCTCACCGAAGGCACCGACGCCGTCTCGGGCTTCCCGACCAACCGTGGTTGGGACGTCGAATCCCTCTATCACCCGGACCCTGACCACCCGGGTACCTCCTACACGCGCTCGGGTGGGTTCCTGCATGAGGCGGGGGAGTTCGATCCGGGGTTCTTCGGGATGAGTCCGCGGGAGGCGTTGGCGACCGATTCCCAGCAGCGGTTGTTGTTGGAGTCGTCGTGGGAGGCGATCGAGCGGGCCGGTATTGATCCGGTGAGTTTGCGGGGTAGTCGGACGGGTGTGTTCGCGGGGGTGATGTACAGCGATTACAGCGCGATGTTGGCGAGTCCGGAGTTCGAGGGTTTCCAGGGCAGTGGGAGTTCGCCGAGTTTGGCGTCGGGTCGGGTGGCCTACACGTTGGGGTTGGAAGGCCCGGCGGTGACGGTGGATACGGCGTGTTCGTCGTCGTTGGTGGCGATGCACTGGGCGATGCAGGCGTTGCGTAGTGGTGAGTGTGGGTTGGCGTTGGCCGGTGGTGTGACGGTGATGTCGACGCCTGCGGTGTTTGTGGACTTTGCTCGGCAGCGGGGTTTGTCGCCGGATGGCCGGTGCAAGGCGTTTGCGGATGCGGCCGATGGTGTGGGCTGGTCCGAGGGCGTCGGCGTGTTGGTCCTGGAGCGGCAGTCGGACGCGGTGCGCAATGGTCACGAGATTTTGGCTGTGGTGCGGGGTTCGGCGGTCAACCAGGATGGTGCGTCCAATGGTTTGACGGCGCCCAATGGTCCGTCGCAGCAGCGGGTGATCCGGCAGGCGTTGGCCAGTGGTGGTCTGACGGCCGGTGACGTGGATGTGGTGGAGGCGCATGGTACGGGTACGACGCTCGGTGATCCGATCGAGGCGCAGGCGTTGTTGGCGACGTATGGGCGGGATCGTGAGCCTGAGCGGCCGTTGTTGTTGGGTTCGGTGAAGTCGAATCTGGGGCATACGCAGGCTGCTGCGGGTGTGGCGGGCGTTATCAAGATGGTGTTGGCGATGCGGCATGGTGTGGTGCCGCGGACGTTGCATGTGGATGCGCCTTCTTCGCATGTGGACTGGTCCGAGGGTGCGGTGGAGCTGCTCAGTGAGCAGGCGGCCTGGCCGGAGACGGGTCGGGTGCGGCGGGCGGGTGTCTCCTCCTTCGGCATCAGCGGTACCAATGTGCATGTCATCGTCGAGCAGGCGCCGGGCGCCAAGGCGATCGCCGCGGCCGGTGCGGCGCGGCGCACGCCGGGTGCCGTGCCGGTGCTGCTCTCGGGGCGTGGCCGGAGTGCCCTGCGGGGCCAGGCCGCCCGCCTGCTCGGACACCTCCAGGCCCGACCCGACGCCGAACTCGTCGATGTCGCACTGTCGTTGGCGACCACCCGGTCCCGCTTCGAGCAGCGGGCCGCCGTCGTGGCGCAGGACCGCGACCAGCTGATCGCCTCGCTGGGGGCGCTGGCCGCCGACCGCCCCGACCCCGCCGTCGTCGAGGGCGAGGCCGCCGGACGCGGCCGGACCGCGGTGCTGTTCACCGGACAGGGCAGCCAGCGGGCCGCCATGGGGCGTGAACTCCACGAGGTGCAGCCGGAGTTCGCCGCGGCGTTCGACGCGGTGTGTGCCGTTTTCGACCCGCTGTTGGACCGGCCGCTGCGCGAGGTGGTGTTCGCCGAGGACGGCAGCGACGAGGCCGCACTGCTGGACGAGACCGGTTGGACGCAGCCGGCTCTGTTCGCCGTCGAGGTGGCGCTGTTCCGGCTGGTGGAGAGTTGGGGTGTCCGTCCGGACTTCGTGGCCGGCCATTCCATCGGTGAGATCGCGGCGGCGCACGTCGCCGGGGTGCTGACGTTGGAGGACGCCTGCCGTCTGGTGGCCGCGCGGGCGACGCTGATGCAGGCGCTGCCGACCGGCGGCGCGATGATCGCGATCCAGGCCACCGAGGACGAGATCGCGGCGCACCTCGACGACACGGTGGCGATCGCCGCCGTCAACGGGCCGCAGTCCGTGGTGATCTCCGGTGACGAGGAGGCCGCCGAAACGATCGCCGCCACGTTCGCCGAACGCGGGCGCAAGACCAAGCGGCTGCGGGTGAGCCATGCCTTCCACTCGCCGCGGATGGACGGGATGCTGGACGCCTTCCGGATCGTCGCCGAGGGGCTGACCTACCGGGCGCCGCGCATCCCGCTCGTCTCCGACCTCACCGGCCGGCGCGCCGACGATGCGGAGGTGTGCACCGCGGAGTACTGGGTGCGGCACGTCCGAGAGGCCGTGCGGTTCGCCGACTGCGTGCGGACGCTGCGCGACGCCGGGGCCACCACCTTCCTGGAACTGGGCTCCGACGGCCTGCTGACCGCGATGGCCGAGGACACCCTCGGTGACGACCACGACGCCGAACTGGTGCCGATGCTGCGCGCCGGGCGCGCCGAGGAACTGGCCGCGGCCACCGCCCTGGCCCGCCTCCAGGTGCGCGGCGTGGACGTGGACTGGGCGGCGTACCTCGCCGGCACCGGCGCCCGACGCACCGACCTGCCGACCTACGCCTTCCAGCACGCGTACTACTGGCCGCAGCTGCCGACCCCGGCCGCCGCCCTCGCCGCCGCCGATCCCGCCGACCAGCAGCTGTGGGCCGCTGTGGAGCGCGGCGACGCCCGCGAACTCGCCGACATCCTCGGCCTGGGCGAACAGGACCTCACGCCGCTGGACTCCCTGCTGCCCGCCCTCACCTCGTGGCGGCGCGGCAACCAGGAGAAGCACCTCCTGGACACCCTGCGCTACCGCGTGGAGTGGACACGACTGAGCAAGCCGACCGCCCCGGTCCTCGACGGCACCTGGCTGCTGGTCGCCTCCGACGCCACCGCGGCCGACCAGCCAGCCCTCCTCGACGGCCTGGCCGACGCCCTCGGCTCGCACGGCGCGCGGGTGCGTCGCCTGCTTCTGGACGACTCCTGCGCGGACCGCGCGGTGCTCGCCGAACGACTGGCGCGGACCGCCGACGTGGACGCCGCGACCCAGGTGCTGTCCGTGCTGCCGCTCGACGAGCGGGACGCCGACGACTGCCCGCCGCTCACCCGCGGACTGGCGCTGACCGTCGCGCTCGTCCAGGCCCTCGCCGACACCGGCGCCCAGGGCCGGCTGTGGACCGCCACCCGCGGCGCCGTCTCCACCAACCCCGCCGACCCGGTCACCCACCCCGTCCAGGCCGCTGCCTGGGGCCTGGGCCGGGGCGTCGCCCTGGAGCACCCACGGCTGTGGGGCGGCCTGGTCGACCTGCCGCAGGTCTTCGACGAGCGGGCCGGACAGCGGCTCGCCGGGATCCTCGCCGTCAAGGACGCACCGGACGGCGAGGACCAGGTGGCGCTGCGGGCCACCGGAGTCTCCGGCCGCCGGCTCGTCCGCCACACCGTCGAAGCGCTGCCCACGGCCGCGGAGTTCACCGCCACCGGCACTGTCCTGATCACTGGTGGCACCGGTGGCCTGGGCGCCGAGGTCGCCCGGTGGCTGGCCCGCGCCGGCGCCCAGCACCTCGTCCTGACCAGCCGCCGCGGCCCGGACGCGCCGGGCGCCGCCGAACTCCGGGCCGAACTGGAGGGCTACGGGCCGTCGGTGTCCGTCGTCGCCTGCGACGTCGCCGACCGGGACGCGCTCGCCGCCGTCCTCACCGCACTGCCCGAGGAACTGCCGCTGACCGGTGTCGTGCACACCGCAGGCGTCGGCCACTACGGCCCGCTGGACACCCTGAGCACCGCCGAGTTCGCCGGCCTCACCGCCGCCAAGCTCGCCGGCGCCGCCCACCTCGACGCCCTGCTCGCCGACCGCGAACTGGACTTCTTCGTCCTCTTCGGCTCCATCGCCGGTGTCTGGGGCAGTGGCAACCAGAGCGCCTACGGCGCCGCCAACGCCTACCTCGACGCGCTCGCCCTGCACCGCCGCGCCCGCGGCCTCGCCGCGACCTCCGTCGCCTGGGGCCCGTGGGCCGAGGCCGGCATGGCCGCCGACGATGCCGTTTCCGAGACCCTGCGCCGCCAGGGCCTCGGCCTGCTCGACCCGGCCCCGGCCATGACCGAGCTGCGCCGCGCCGTCGTCCGGCAGGACGTCACCGTCACCGTCGCCGACGTGGACTGGCAGCGCTACGCACCGCTGTTCACCTCCGCCCGGCCCAGCGCCCTGATCGCCGGCCTGCCCGAGGTCCGCGCCCTCGCCGCCGACGAGCGCACCGAGCAGGACGCCACCGGCGCCTCCGAGGTCGTCACCCGCGTCCGCGCCCTGGCCGAACCCGAGCAACTGCGCCTGCTGACCGACCTCGTCCGCACCGAGTCCGCCACCGTCCTCGGCCACAGCTCCGCCGACGCCGTGCCCGAGGGCCGCGCCTTCCGCGACGTCGGCTTCGACTCGCTGACCGCGGTCGAGCTCCGCAAGCGCCTGGGCGCCGCGACCGGGCTGTCCCTGCCCAGCACCATGGTCTTCGACTACCCGACACCGCTGGAACTCGCCCAGTACCTGCGGGCGGAGATCCTCGGCGCGGTGCTGGAAGTCGCCGGCCCGGTCGCCACCGGCGGCGCCGACGACGAGCCGATCGCCATCATCGGCATGGCCTGCCGCTTCCCCGGCGGCGTCAGCTCCCCGGAACAGCTGTGGGACCTGGTCGCCTCCGGCACCGACGCGATCAGCGAGTTCCCCGTCAACCGCGGCTGGCAGACCGGGCACCTCTTCGACCCGGACCCCGACCGGCCCGGCACCACCTACTCCACCCAGGGCGGCTTCCTCCACGAGGCCGACGAGTTCGACCCCACCTTCTTCGGCATCTCGCCCCGCGAGGCGCTGGTCATGGACCCGCAGCAGCGGCTCCTGCTGGAGACCACCTGGGAGTCCTTCGAGCGCGCCGGGATCCGCCCGGAAACCCTCCGATCCACCCTGACCGGCACCTTCGTCGGCTCCAGCTACCAGGAGTACGGCCTGGGCGCGGGCGACGGCACCGAGGGCCACATGGTCACCGGCAGCAGCCCCAGTGTGCTCTCCGGCCGACTGTCGTACGTCTTCGGTCTGGAAGGCCCGGCGGTCACCGTCGACACCGCCTGCTCGTCCTCGCTCGTGGCGCTGCACCTGGCCTGCCAGTCGCTGCGCAACGGCGAGAGCAACCTGGCCGTCGCCGGCGGCGCCACGATCATGACGACGCCCAACCCGTTCATCGCGTTCAGCCGGCAGCGCGCCCTCGCCAAGGACGGCCGCTGCAAGGCGTTCTCCGACGACGCGGACGGCATGACGCTCGCCGAGGGCGTCGGCGTCGTCCTCGTCGAGCGGCTCTCCGACGCGCAGCGCAACGGCCACCCGGTCCTGGCCGTCCTCCGCGGCTCCGCCATCAACCAGGACGGCGCCTCCAACGGCCTGACCGCGCCCAACGGCCCGTCCCAGCAGAGGGTCATCCGCCAGGCCCTCGCCAACGCCCGCCTCGCGCCCGGGGACATCGACGCCCTGGAGGCGCACGGCACCGGCACACCGCTCGGCGACCCCATCGAGGCCCAGGCACTGTTCGCCACCTACGGCCGCGACCGCGACCCCGAGAGCGCGCTGCTGCTCGGCTCGGTGAAGTCCAACATCGGCCACACCCAGTCCGCCGCGGGCATCGCCAGCGTCATCAAGATGGTCATGGCGCTGCGCCACTCCGAACTGCCGCCGACCCTGCACGCCGACGCGCCGTCCTCGCACGTGGACTGGTCGGCCGGGACGGTCCGGCTGCTGACCCAGGCGCGCGCCTGGCCGGAGACCGGTCGCCCGCGCCGGGCCGCGGTGTCCTCGTTCGGCATCAGCGGTACCAACGCCCATGTCCTGCTGGAGCAGGCGCCCGTCGCGGACACCCCGGCCGAGGAGCGGCCCGCCGTGGCGCCGGTCCCGATCGCCGCCGGCGTCGTCCCGTGGGTGGTCACCGCCCGCAGCGCCGCCGCCCTGCGCGGCCAGGCCGAGCGCCTCCTCGCGCACGCCGAAACCGTCGGAACCGCCCTGCCGGCCGCCGGACCGCTCGACATCGGCCTGTCGCTGGTCTCCGCGCGCGCCCGTTTCGAGCACCGTGCCGTCGTCGTCCCGCCCGCGGGCACCGACCCGCTGGCCGCGCTGCGCGCCGTCGCGACGGACGGGCCCTCGCCCGTGGTCGCCCGTGGCGTGGCGGACGTCGAGGGTCGGACGGTGTTCGTGTTCCCCGGTCAGGGTTCGCAGTGGGTGGGGATGGGGTCCCAACTCCTTGATGAGTCGGCGGTGTTCGCGGAGCGGATTGCCGAGTGTGCGGCGGCACTCGCCGAGTTCACCGACTGGTCGCTGGTCGATGTGCTGCGGGGTGTGGTGGGTGCGCCGTCGTTGGAGCGGGTCGATGTGGTGCAGCCGGCGTCGTTCGCGGTGATGGTGTCGTTGGCTGCGTTGTGGCGTTCCCGTGGTGTGTTGCCGGATGCGGTGGTGGGGCATTCGCAGGGTGAGATCGCTGCTGCGGTGGTGTCGGGTGCGCTGTCGTTGCGGGACGGGGCGCGGGTGGTGGCGCTGCGGAGTCAGGCCATTGGTCGTGCGTTGGCGGGGCGGGGAGGGATGATGTCCGTCGCGCTGTCGGTGGACGTGCTCGAACCGCGGTTGGTCGAGTTCGAGGGGCGGGTGTCGGTGGCCGCCGTCAACGGCCCGCGCTCCGTCGTGGTCGCCGGCGAGCCCGAGGCGCTGGACGCGCTGCACGCCCGGCTGACCGCCGACGACATCCGGGCCCGCCGGATCGCGGTGGACTACGCCTCGCACTCGCACCAGGTCGAGGACCTGCACGAGGAACTGCTGGAGGTGCTGGCGGAGCTGGCGCCGCGCACGTCGGAGGTGCCGTTCTTCTCGACCGTGACCGGCGACTGGCTGGACACCGCGCGGATGGACGCCGGCTACTGGTTCCGCAACCTGCGCGGACGGGTGCGGTTCGCGGACGCGGTGGCGGACCTGCTGGCGGCGGAGTACCGCGCATTCGTCGAGGTCAGCTCGCACCCGGTGCTGTCGATGGCGGTGCAGGAGGCGATCGACGAGGCCGGCGTGCCGGCCGTCGCCGCCGGCACCCTGCGCCGCGACCAGGGCGGCACCGACCGCTTCCTGCTGTCGGCCGCCGAGGTCTTCGTGCGCGGTGTGGACGTGGACTGGGCGGGGCTGTTCGAGGGGACCGGTGCGTCCCGGATCGACCTGCCCACCTACGCCTTCCAACACGAACACCTGTGGGCCGTCCCGCCCGCCCCGGAGGCCGTCGCCGCCGCCGACCCGGACGACGCGGCCTTCTGGACCGCGGTCGAGGACGGTGACGTCTCCGCGCTGACCGCCGCGCTCGGCACCGACGAGGACTCCGTCGCCGCCGTGCTGCCCGCCCTGACCTCCTGGCGCCGGGCCCGCCGCGACCGCTCCACCGTGGACGCCTGGCGCTACCGCGTCGCCTGGAAACCCCTCGGCGGCACCCTGCCGCACCCGTCCCTGACCGGCACCTGGCTGCTGGTCACCGCCGACGGCATCGACGACACCGATGTGGCAGGGGCGTTGGAGACCTACGGCGCCGAGGTGCGCCGGCTGGTCCTGGACGAGGAGTGCGTCGACCGCGCCGTCCTGCGGGAGCGGCTGGCCGGCGCGGAGGACGTGACCGGCATCGTCTCCGTCCTCGCCGCCGCCGAGCGGACCGACGCGGTACCGGGCACCTCCCTGGTGCTCGGCACCGCCCTGACCGTGGCACTGATCCAGGCCCTCGGCGACGCCGAAATCGACGCTCCCGTATGGGCGTTGACCCGCGGCGCGGTCTCCACCGGCCGGGCCGACGAGCTGACCGCGCCCGTCCAGGCACAGGTCACCGGCATCGGCTGGACCGCGGCGCTGGAGCACCCGCAGCGCTGGGGCGGCACCCTCGACCTGCCCGCCGCCCTCGACGCCCGGGCCGCCCAGCGGCTCGCCGCCGTGCTGTCCGGCGCCCTCGGCAGCGACGACCAGCTGGCCATCCGGCCCTCCGGGGTCTTCACCCGCCGCATCGTGCGGGCCGAGGCCACCGCCGGGCGGCCCGCCGGCACCTGGACGCCGCGCGGCACCACACTGGTCACCGGCGGCTCCGGCACCCTCGCCCCGCACCTCGCCCGCTGGCTGGCCCAACGCGGCGCCGAGCACCTGGTCCTGATCAGCCGGCGCGGCACGGCCGCCCCGGGCGCCGCCGAACTCGTCGCGGAACTGGCCGAGTCGGGCACCGAGGCGACCGTCGCCGCCTGCGACATCACCGACCGCGACGCGGTCGCCGCGCTGCTGGCCGACCTCAAGGCCGACGGGCGCACCGTCCGCACCGTCGTGCACACCGCCGCCACCATCGAGCTGCACACCCTGGACGCCACCACCCTGGCGGACTTCGACCGGGTGCTGCACGCCAAGGTCACCGGCGCCCAGGTCCTCGCCGAACTGCTCGACGACGAAGAGCTGGACGACTTCGTCCTGTACTCCTCCACCGCCGGCATGTGGGGCAGCGGCGCCCACGCCGCCTACGTCGCCGGCAACGCCTACCTCGCCGCGCTCGCCGAGCACCGCCGGGCCAACGGACTGCCCGCCCTGTCGCTGTCCTGGGGCATCTGGGCCGACGACCTCAAACTGGGCCGGGTCGATCCCCAGATGATCCGGCGCAGCGGCCTGGAGTTCATGGACCCGCAGCTGGCCCTGAGCGGCCTGCAGCGGGCGCTGGACGACAACGAGAACGTGCTCGCGGTCGCCGACGTGGACTGGGAGACCTACCACCCCGTCTACACCTCCGGCCGACCCACCCCGCTCTTCGACGAGGTGCCGGAGGTCCGCCGGCTCACCGCGGCCGCCGAGCAGAGCGCCGGGACCGTCGCCGAGGGCGAGTTCGCCGCCGCGCTGCGCGCCCTGTCCGACGCCGAGCAGCAGCGCACCCTGCTGGAGACCGTCCGCACCGAGGCGGCGTCCGTCCTCGGGCTGTCCTCCGCCGAGGACCTCACCGACCAGCGGGCCTTCCGCGACGTCGGCTTCGACTCGCTGACCGCCGTCGGCCTGCGCAACCGGCTCGCCTCCGTCACCGGCCTGACGCTGCCCTCGACGATGGTCTTCGACTACCCCAACCCGGCCGCGCTCGCCGCCTATCTGCACGGCGAGCTGGCCGGCGCCCGGTCCGCCGCCGCCGGCGCCGCCGCCGTCCCGACCGGCGCCCCCGACGCCGACGACCCGATCGCGATCGTCGGCATGAGCTGCCGCTACCCCGGCGGGGTCGGCTCCGCCGAGGACCTGTGGCGGATCGCCCTGGACGAGGTCGACGCGATCTCCGGCTTCCCCGCCGACCGCGGCTGGGACGCCGAGGGCCTCTACGACCCGGACCCCGACCGGCCCGGCCGCACCTACTCCGTCCAGGGCGGATTCCTGCGCGACGTCGCCGAGTTCGACCCGGGCTTCTTCGGGATCTCGCCGCGCGAGGCGCTGTCGATGGACCCGCAGCAGCGGCTCCTGCTGGAGACCGCCTGGGAGGCGTTCGAGCACGCCGGCATCGACCCGGTCGGCCAGCGCGGCAGCCGCACCGGCACCTTCGTCGGCGCCAGCTACCAGGACTACGCCTCCGGCGTGCCCAACAGCGAGGGCTCCGAAGGCCACATGATCACCGGCACGCTCTCCAGTGTGCTGTCCGGCCGGGTGTCCTACCTCTTCGGCTTCGAGGGCCCCGCCGTCACGCTCGACACCGCCTGCTCCTCCTCCCTGGTCGCCATGCACCTGGCCTGCCAGTCCCTGCGCAACGGGGAGAGCTCGCTGGCCCTGGCCGGCGGCGTCAGCATCATGTCCACCCCGATGTCGTTCGTCGGCTTCAGCCGGCAGCGCGCCCTCGCCGAGGACGGCCGCTGCAAGGCGTACGCGGACGGCGCCGACGGGATGACCCTCGCCGAGGGCGTCGGCCTGGTGCTGCTGGAGCGGCTGTCCGACGCCCGCGCCAACGGGCACCAGGTGCTCGCCGTGATCCGCGGCTCCGCCGTCAACCAGGACGGCGCCTCCAACGGCCTGACCGCACCCAACGGCCCGTCCCAGCAGCGCGTCATCCGCCAGGCGCTGGCCAACTCCGCGGTGGCGCCCGGCGACATCGACGTCCTGGAGGGCCACGGCACCGGTACCGCCCTCGGCGACCCCATCGAGGCGCAGGCCCTGCTCGCCACCTACGGCCAGGACCGCGCCCCCGAACGGCCGCTGCTGCTCGGCTCGGTGAAGTCCAACATCGGCCACACCCAGATGGCATCCGGCGTCGCCAGCGTCATCAAGCTCGTCCGCGCCCTCCAGGAAGGCGTGGTGCCCAAGTCCCTGCACATCGACCGGCCCTCCACCCACGTCGACTGGTCCTCGGGCGCCATCGGGCTGCTCACCGAACGCACCCCGTGGCCCGAGACCGGCCGGCCGCGCCGCGCCGCCGTCTCCTCCTTCGGCATCAGCGGCACCAACGTCCACACCATCCTCGAACAGGCCCCCGCGGACGAGGCGCCCACGCCCGCCGACCCGCCGCGGGACGGCCTGGTGCCGGTCCTGCTCTCCGGCCGCGGCGAGGCCGCGCTGCGCGCCCAGGCCGCCCGCCTGCTCGCCTTCGTCGAGGAGCGGCCCGAGGCCCACCTCACCGACCTCGCCCACTCCCTCGCCACCTCGCGCGCCGCGCTGGAACGCCGCGCCGCCGTCATCGCCGCCGACCGCGACACCCTGACCCGCGGCCTGCGCGCCCTGTCCGACGGCCGGCCCGACCCCGGCCTGGTCCAGGGCACCGCGGGACGCGGCCGGACCGCCTTCCTGTTCACCGGACAGGGCAGCCAGCGCCCCGGCATGGGCCGCGAACTCCACGACCGCTACCCGGTGTTCGCCGACGCGCTGGACGAGGTGCTGGCCCGGCTCGACGACGGACCGGACCGGCCGCTGCGCGAGGTGCTGTTCGCCGCGCCCGACTCCGCCGAGGCCGCGCTCCTGGACCGGACCGGCTACGCCCAGCCCGCGCTGTTCGCCGTCGAGGTCGCGCTGTTCCGCCTGCTGACGTCCTGGGGCCTGACCCCGGACTACCTGGCCGGCCACTCCGTCGGCGAACTCGCCGCCGCGCACGTCGCCGGCGTGCTGTCGCTGGACGACGCCTGCACTCTGGTCGCCGCCCGCGGCCGGCTCATGCAGGCGCTGCCCGAGGGCGGCGCGATGGTCGCCCTGGAGGCCGCGGAGGACGAGGTCCTGCCGCTCCTGGAGGGGCTCACCGACCGGGTGTCCGTCGCCGCCGTCAACGGGCCGCGGTCCGTGGTCGTCGCCGGCGTCGAGGAGGACGTGCTCCTCCTCGCCGACCTCTTCGCCGCCGACGGGCGCCGGACCAAGCGGCTGCGGGTGAGCCATGCCTTCCACTCGCCGCTGATGGACGCCATGCTCGACGACTTCGCCGCCGTCGCCCGCGGGCTGACCTACCACCCGCCGACGATCCCGTTCGTGTCGAACGTCAGCGGCGGCCTGGCCACCGCCGAACAGGTCCGCACGCCCGACTACTGGGTCGGGCACGTCCGCGCCGCGGTCCGCTTCGCCGACGGCATCGACTGGCTCGCCACCCAGGGCGACGTCCACACCTTCCTGGAGCTCGGCCCGGACGGCGTGCTCAGCGCCATGGCCCGGGAGAGCCTCACCGACCCGTCCCGCACGGCACTGCTGCCGACCCTGCGCGGCGACCGGCCCGAGGAACCTGCCCTGGTCACCGCGGTCGCCGCGGCCCACGCGCACGGCGCCCGCGTCGACTGGAGCGGGTACTTCGCCGACCACGGCGCGCGCCGGACCACGCTGCCGACCTACGCGTTCCAACGCGAGCGGTACTGGCCCGACACCACCGCCGCCACGAGCGCCCACACGCCCGGATCCGCCCTCGACGCCGAGTTCTGGGCCGCCGTCGAGCGGGACGACGTCGCCGCCCTCGCCGCCTCCCTGGACCTGGACGACGCCACCGTCACCGCGATGGTCCCCGCGCTCACCGCCTGGCGCCGGCGCCGCGGCGAGCAGACCGAACTGGACTCCTGGCGCTACCGCGTCACCTGGAAGCCGCGCGGCGGCGCCACCGCACCCGCCGCCCTCACCGGCCGCTGGCTCGTGCTCGTCCCGCACGACCACCAGGACCGTCAGGACGACGCGACCGCGGCCTGGGCAGCCGACGTCGAGACCGCCCTGGGCACCACCACCGTCCGGCTGACGGTCACCACCACCGACCGCGCCGCGCTGGCCGCCCGGATCACCGAAGCCGCCGGCGACCAGGGCCCGTTCAGCGGTGTGCTGTCCCTGCTGCCGCTCGCCACCGGCGACGCCGGCCACCCCGGTGCGCCCGCCGCCCTCACCCTCACCACCACCGCCGTCCAGGCCCTCGGCGACGCCGGCATCGACGCGCCGCTGTGGAACGTCACCCGCGGGGCCGTGGCCGTCGGCCGCGCCGAACAGGTCACCGCGCCCGAACAGGCCGCCGTCTGGGGCCTGGGCCGCGCCGTCGCCCTGGAACTGCCGGCCCGGTTCGGCGGCACCCTCGACCTGCCCGCCACCCTGGACGGCCAGGCCGCCCGCCGGTTGCGCGCGGTGCTCGCGGCTACCGACGGCGAGGACGCGGTGGCCCTGCGGCCCTCCGGCGTCTTCCTCCGCCGCCTGGCCCACGCCCCGGCCGGCCCCGACACCGCCCGCACCGCCTTCGACCCGGCGGCCGGCACCGTCCTGATCACCGGCGGCACCGGCGGCATCGGCGGCCACGTCGCCCGCCGCCTGGCCCGCGACGGCGCCACCCACCTGCTGCTCACCAGCCGCCGCGGCCCGGCCGCCCCCGGCGCCGACGCGCTCCGCGCCGAACTGGAGGAACTGGGCGCCCGGGTCACCCTCGCCGCCTGCGACGCCGCCGACCGCGACGCGCTGGCCGCGCTCCTCGCCGAACTGCCCGACGACGCCCCGCTGTGCGCGGTGTTCCACACCGCCGGCGTCGTCGAGGACCACGTCGTGGACGCGCTCACACCGGAGAACTTCGCCGCGGTGCTGCGCGCCAAGACCGTCGCCGCCCACCACCTGCACGAGCTGACCGCCGACCTGGACCTCGCCGCTTTCGTGCTGTTCTCCTCCACGGCCGGCGTCCTCGGCGCCGCCGGACAGGGCAACTACGCCGCGGCCAACGCCCACCTGGACGCCCTCGCCGAACACCGCCGCTCCCACGGCCTGACCGCGCTGTCCGTCGCCTGGGGCCCGTGGGCCGGCTCCGGCATGGTCGCCGACGCCGCCGAACTCACCGACCGGGTACGGCGCGGCGGCTTCGAACCGCTCGCCCCCGAACCGGCCGTGCGCGCCCTGCTGCGCGCCATCGAGAACGACGACACCACCGTCGCGCTCGCCGACATCGACTGGGAGCGCTTCCAGCGCGCCTTCGCCGCGGTCCGCCCGCTGCCGTTCGTCGCCGACCTCCCCGAGACCGGCCGGGCCACCCCCGCGACCGCCACCGGCGCCGCCACCGGCCTGCGGCAGCAACTCGCCGAACTGCCGGAGCACGAGCGCCCGGCAGCGGTCCTGGACCTGCTGCGTACCCAGGTCGCCGCCGTCCTCGGCCACGCCGACCCGCGCACCGTCGAGGACGACCACGCCTTCCGCGACCTGGGCTTCGACTCGCTGACCATCCTGGAACTGCGCAACGCCCTCAACGCCGCCACCGGCCTGAGCCTGCCCGCCACCCTGGTCTACGACCTGCCCACCCCGCGCGAGATGGCGGACTTCCTGCTCGCCGAACTCCTCGGCACCCTGCCCACCGACACCGCCGCGACCGTCGCCAGCACGGCCTCCCCCAAGCTCTCAGCTTCGTTCGAGCAGGGCGGTACCCCCTTCGACGACCCGATCGCCGTCATCGGCATCGGCTGCCGCTTCCCCGGCGGCGTCACCACCCCGGAGGAGCTCTGGCAGCTCCTCGACGAGGGCCGCGACGGCATCAGCCGCTTCCCCGACGACCGCGGCTGGGACCTCGCCGCGCTGGGCGCCGGCGCCTCCGACACCCTGGAGGGCGGCTTCCTGACCGGCGTCGCCGACTTCGACGCCCGGTTCTTCGGCATCTCGCCCCGCGAGGCGCTGGCCATGGACCCCCAGCAGCGGCTGCTGCTGGAGACCACCTGGGAGGCGCTGGAGCGGGCCGGCATCGACCCGACCACGCTGCGCGGCTCCACCACCGGCGTCTTCGTCGGCACCAACGGCCAGGACTACCCGACGCTGTTGCGCCGCTCCGCCTCGGACGTGGCCGGCTACGTCGCCACCGGCAACACCGCCAGCGTGATGTCCGGCCGCCTGTCCTACGCGCTCGGCCTCGAAGGCCCGGCCGTCACCATCGACACCGCCTGCTCCTCCTCGCTCGTCGCCCTGCACTGGGCCGGCCGGGCGCTGCGCGCCGGCGAGTGCGACCTCGTGGTGGCCGGCGGCGTCTCGGTCATGGCCAGCCCGGACTCCTTCGTCGAGTTCTCCACCCAGGGCGGCCTGGCACCCGACGGGCGCTGCAAGGCGTTCTCCGACGCCGCCGACGGCACCGCCTGGTCCGAAGGCGTCGGCATCCTCGTCCTGGAACGCCTCTCCGCCGCCCGCCGCAACGGCCACCAGGTCCTCGGCCTGATCCGCGGCACCGCCGTCAACCAGGACGGCGCGTCCAACGGCCTGACCGCGCCCAACGGCCTCTCCCAGCAGCGCGTCATCGCCCAGGCACTCGCCGACGCCCGCCTGCGCCCCGCCGACATCGACGCGATCGAGGCGCACGGCACCGGCACCACCCTCGGCGACCCGATCGAGGCCCGCGCCCTGATCACCGCCTACGGCCGGGACCGGGACGCCGAACGGCCGCTGCTGCTGGGCACCGTCAAGTCCAACATCGGGCACACCCAGGCCGCCGCCGGTGCCGCCGGCGTCATCAAGATGCTGATGGCGATGCGCCACGGCACCCTGCCCAGGACGCTGCACGTGGGCACCCCGTCCAGCCACGTCGACTGGAGCGGCGGCACCGTCGCGCTCCTCGACGACGCGCGGCCCTGGCCACGGACCGGGCAGCCGCGGCGCGCCGGCGTCTCCGCCTTCGGCGTCAGCGGCACCAACGCCCACGTCGTCGTCGAGCAGGCCCCGGAAACCGAAGCCCCCGCCGCCCCGGCCGCCGAGCCGGCGCCGGAGGCCACGCCCACCGTCGTCCCCTGGGTCGTCTCCGGACGCAGCCGGGAAGCGCTCCAGGCGCAGCTGGACCGGCTCACCGCGCACACCGCCGCCCACCCCGCGCGCTCGGCGGCGGACGTCGGCCGCTCGCTGGCCACCGACCGCACGCTCTTCCCGCACCGCGCCGTGCTGCTCGCCGGCCCGGACGGGGTGCGCGAGGCCGCCCGCGCCGCCGCGCCCCGCACCCCCGGCCGCACCGCGTTCCTGTTCTCCGGACAGGGCGCCCAGCACGCCCTGATGGGCCACGACCTGTACCAGCGCTTCCCGGTCTACGCCGACGCACTGGACACCGTCCTCGCCCAGTTCGACACCGTGCTGGACGTCCCGCTGCGCGCCGCGCTGTTCGCCGCGCCGGGCACCCCCGAGGCCGCGCTCCTGGACCAGACCGGCTTCACCCAGCCCGCGCTGTTCGCCGTCGAGGTCGCACTGTTCCGGCTCGCCGAGTCCTGGCGGCTGACGCCGGACTTCGTCGCCGGCCACTCCATCGGCGAGATCGCCGCCGCGCACGTCGCCGGGGTGTTCTCCCTGGAGGACGCCTGCACGCTGGTCGCCGCCCGCGCCTCCCTCATGCAGCAACTGCCGCGGGACGGTGCGATGGTGGCCCTGGAAGCCACCGAGGACGAGGTCGCGCCGCTGCTCACCGACGGCGTCGCACTCGCCGCGGTCAACGGCCCCCGCTCGGTGGTCGTCGCGGGCGCCGAGGACGCCGTCCGCGCGGTCGCCGACCGGCTCGCCGCCGACGGCCGCCGCACCCGCCGGCTGACGGTCAGCCACGCCTTCCACTCGCCGCTGATGGACCCGATGCTCACCGACTTCGCCCGGGTCGCGGAGGGCCTGACCTACCACGAGCCGCGCATCCCCCTCGTCTCCACCCTCCTCGGCGCCCCGGCCGGCGCCGAACTGCGCACCCCCGACTACTGGGTGCGGCACGTCCGCGAGACCGTGCGGTTCGCCGACGGCGTGCGCGCCCTGCACGACGCCGGCGCCGGCACCTTCGTGGAGATCGGCCCGGACGGCGTGCTCACCGCCCTGACCCAGCAGACCCTCGACACCGTCGAGGCCGGCGCGCCCGCCGTCGTCGTGCCGCTCCAGCGCCGCGACCGCGCCGGCGACCTCGCCCTCCTGGAGGGCCTGGCCACCCTGCACACCCACGGCACCGGCCCGTCCTGGCCCGCCTACTTCGAGGCCACCGGCGGCCACCGGACCGATCTGCCCACCTACGCCTTCCAGCGGGAGCGGTACTGGCCCGAACTCGGCGCACCCGTCGCCACCGCCCCGCAGGACCCGGCGGCCTGGCGCTACCACGAGACCTGGGCCCCGCTGCCGGCACCCGAGGCGGCCGCGCCGGCCGGCCGCGCCCTGGTCCTCGTCCCGGCCGGGAACCGCGACACCGCGTGGATGACGGCCGTCGCCGACGCGCTCGGCGCCGACACCGTCACGGCCGAACCCGACGCCCTGGCCGAGCAGTTGACGGCCGCCGGCGACACACCCTGGCGCGTCGTGGTGTCGCTGCTCGCCGCCGCGTCCGAGGGGCTGCCCGCGGACGGCGCCTGGCCCGCCGCCCTCCTCGCCACCCTGGACGAGGCCGGCGTGCACGCGCCCCTGTGGTGCGTCACCCGCGGCGCCGTCGCGGTCGCGGGGGAGGCCCCGACCGCCGTCGGCCAGGCCGCCCTGTGGGGCCTGGGCCGGGTCGCCGCGCTGGACCACCCGGACCGCTTCGGCGGCCTGGCCGACCTGCCCGCCGACACCGACGCGCACGCCGCCGGGCTGCTCGCCGCGCACCTGGCCGCGCCGGGCACCGAGGCCGAGATCGCGGTCCGCGCCACCGGCGTCCACGCCCGTCGCCTGGTCCGTACGCCGGCCGCCGCCGACGGTGCCACCTGGCTGCCGACCGGCACCGTCCTGGTTGTCGGCGGCACCGGCGGCACCGGCACCATGGGCGGCCGGGCCGCCCGCTGGCTGGTCCGCGAGGGCGCCCGCCACCTCGTCCTGACCGCCCCCGACGGCACCACGACCGCCGCGGACACCGAGGCCCTGACGGCCGAACTGGCCGCGCTCGGCGCCCGGATCACCGTCGTGGACCACGACCCCACCGCCCCGGACGGCTTCGCCGCGCTCCTCGACGGACTGCCCGACGACACCCCGCTCACCGCGGTCGTGTACGCGCCGGAGGCCGACGCCGCCCCCGGCACCGCGGCCGAGCTGTCCGCCGCACTCGCCCCCGTCACCGCCCTAGGCGCCGCCCTCACCGGCCGGCCGCTGGACGCCTTCGTCCTCTTCGGCTCCATCGCCGGGCTCTGGGGCGTGCGCGGCCGGGCCGCCGAGGCCGCGTCCGGCGCCTACCTCGACGCCTTCGCCCGCGCCTGCCGCGACCGCGGCACCCCGGCACTGGCCGTCGCCTGGGGCGCCTGGGCCGACCTGGTCGGCCCGTCCCTCGCCGCGCACCTGCGGATGAACGGCCTGCCGGTGATGGACGCGGACACCGCACTGACCGCCCTCAGCCGGGCCGTCGCCGACGGGTCCGCCGCCGAGGCGGTCGCCGACGTCCGCTGGGAGACCTTCGCGCCCCTCCACCACGAGGCCCGCCGCACCGCCCTGTTCGACGCCCTGCCCGAGGCCCGCGGCGCGCTCGCGGAGGCCGCCCGGGACCGCGCCGACCGGAAGACCGCCGCCGGCGACTACGGCCGGTGGCTCGCCGAGCAGCCCGCCGCGGACCACGACGCCATCCTGCTGGCACTGGTCACCGAGAAGGCCGCGACCGTCCTCGGCCACGCCGACCACGACCTGCTCGAACCCGACCTGCCCTTCCGCGACCTGGGCTTCGACTCGCTGACCGCGGTCGACCTGCGCAACCAGCTCACCGCGGAAACCGGCCTCACCCTGCCCGCCACCCTCGTCTTCGACCACCCCAACCCGGCCGCCCTCGCCGCCCACCTGCGCGCCCAACTCCTCGGCGAGGCGAGCGACTCCGCCGCACCGGTGGCCGCCCCCGTCGCCCTCGGTGCCGACGACGACGCGATCGTCATCGTCGGCATGGCCTGCCGCTACCCCGGCGGGGTCACCTCGCCCGAGGACCTGTGGCAGCTGGTCGGCGACGAGGTCGACGCGGTCGGCGACTTCCCGACCGACCGCGGCTGGGACCTGGCCGCGCTCGCCGGCGACGGACCGGGCCGCAGTGCCACCGCCCAGGGCGGATTCCTCTACGACGCCACCGACTTCGACCCCGGCCTGTTCGGCATCTCGCCGCGCGAGGCCCTGGTGATGGACCCGCAGCAGCGGATCCTGCTCGAAACGTCCTGGGAGGCCCTGGAGCGGGCCGGCATCGACCCGGCGACGCTGCGCGGCAGCGGCACCACCGGCGTCTTCGTCGGCGGCGGCTCCGGCGACTACCGGCCGCCGGAGGAGGCCGGGCAGTGGCAGACCGCCCAGTCCGCCAGCCTGCTCTCCGGTCGCCTCGCCTACACCTTCGGCATCCAGGGCCCCACCGTGTCGGTCGACACCGCCTGCTCCTCGTCGCTGGTCGCGCTGCACCTGGCCGCGCAGGCCCTGCGCGCCGGCGAATGCTCGATCGCGCTGGCCGGCGGCGTCACCGTGATGGCCACCCCGGTGGGCTTCGTCGAGTTCAGCGCCCAGGGCGCCCTGTCGCCGGACGGCCGCTGCCGCGCCTTCTCCGACGACGCCAACGGCACCGGCTGGTCCGAAGGCGTGGGCATGCTCGTCGTCGAACGGCTCTCCGACGCCCGCCGCAACGGCCACCGCGTCCTCGCCGTGCTCCGCGGCTCCGCCATCAACCAGGACGGCGCGTCCAACGGCCTGACCGCCCCCAGCGGCCCCGCCCAGCAGCGCGTCATCCGCCAGGCCCTCGCCAACGCCCGACTGCGCCCCGCCGACATCGACGCCGTCGAGGCCCACGGCACCGGCACCAGGCTCGGCGACCCCATCGAGGCCCAGGCCCTGCTCGCCACCTACGGCCAGGACCGCGAGCGGCCCGTGCTGCTCGGCTCGCTCAAGTCCAACATCGGCCACACCCAGGCCGCCTCCGGCGTCGGCGGCGTCATCAAGATGGTCCTCGCCATGCAGCACGGCGAACTGCCGCGCTCCCTGTACGCCGAGAACCCCTCGTCGCACGTGGACTGGACCGCCGGCCGCGCCCACCTGCTCACCGCCAGGACCCCGTGGCCCGACTCCGGTCGGCCGCGCCGCGCCGCCGTCTCCTCCTTCGGCGCCAGCGGCACCAACGCCCACGCCATCCTGGAGCAGCCGCCGCGCGAGGAACTCCCCGCGCGCCCCGCGGACGACGGCGCCCCGCTGCCGTTCTTGCTCTCCGGCCGCTCGCAGAACGCCCTGCGCGCCCAGGCCCGCCGACTCCTGGCCCGCCTCACCGCCCACCCCGACACCCGGGCCGCCGACCTGGCGTACTCCCTGGCGACCACCCGGGCCGCCTTCGAGCACCGGGCCGCGATCACCGCCACCGACCACGACGGCCTCCGCACCGGCCTGACCGCCGTCGCCGAGGGCACCACCGCCCCGCACACCGCCGAACACCACCTCCAGGGCACCGGAAAGCGCGCCGTGCTCTTCTCCGGCCAGGGCTCCCAGCGCCTGGGCATGGGCCGCGAACTGCACGAGCGCCACCCGGTGTTCGCCGAGGCGTTCGACTCCGTACTGGCCCGCCTCGACGACCGGCTCGACACCCCCCTGCGGGACGTCGTCTGGGGCACCGACGAGGAGGCGCTGCACGCCACCGGGAACACCCAGCCCGCCCTGTTCGCCGTCGAAGTCGCGCTCTACCGCCTGATCGAATCCTGGGGCGTGCGGCCCGACTTCGTGGCCGGCCACTCCGTCGGCGAGCTCGCCGCGGCCCACGTCGCCGGGGTGCTCTCCCTGGACGACGCCTGCCGCCTGGTCGCCGCCCGCGCCGCCCTCATGCAGCGCCTCCCGGCCGGCGGCGCCATGATCGCCGTCGAGGCCACCGAGGACGAGGTCACCCCGCTCCTCACCGACGGCGTGTCCCTCGCCGCGGTCAACGGACCGACCGCCGTGGTCCTCTCCGGCGCGGGCGACGCCGTGACCGCCCTGGGCCAGGCGCTGGCCGAACGGGGCCACCGCACCACCCGGCTGCGGGTCAGCCACGCCTTCCACTCGCACCTCATGGACCCGATGCTGGCGGACTTCCGCACCGTCGCCGAGGGCCTGGAATACCACCCGCCGCGCATCCCCGTGGTCTCCAACCTCACCGGGGACGTCGCCGACGCGGCCGACCTGTGCTCCGCCGACTACTGGGTGCGCCACGTCCGCGGCACCGTACGGTTCGCCGACGGCGTGCGCACCATGGCCGACCGCGGCGTGCACCTCTTCCTCGAACTCGGCCCGGACGCCGTGCTGTCGGCCATGGCCCGCCAGTGCGCACCGGACGCCGTCGTCGTCCCGGCCCTGCGCCGCAACCGCGACGAGGACGAGACGCTGGTCGGCGCCGTCGCGCGACTGCACGTCCACGGCGCGGGTCCGCGCTGGGACGCGTACTTCGCCGGCCGCGGCGCCCAGTGGCTGGACCTTCCGACGTACCCCTTCCAGCGCGGCCGCTTCTGGCCGGAGTCCCTTCCGGGCGCCGCATCGGCCGCCCCGGCAGCCGGACAGCCGGCCGAGACCGACGCGGCCTTCTGGGACGCCGTCGCACAGGAGGACTTCACCGCATTGGAATCCGTACTCGACGTCGAGAGCGACGCACTGTCCAAGGTGCTGCCGGCCCTGATGGACTGGCGCAGCCGCCAGGCCGACGAGTCCCAACTGGCAGGCTGGCGCCACCGCATCGTCTGGAAGCGGCTCACCGGCGCCGCCCTGGCACACCGCAAGGCGCTCAGCGGCACCTGGCTCGCGGTGGTCCCCGAGGGCTTCGCCGACGACCCCTGGGTGACCACCACCCTGGACGGCCTCGGTACCCACCTCGTGCATCTGGAGGTCGCGGAGGCCGACCGGGCCGCGCTGGCCGACGCGATCGCGGCCCGCACCGCCGACGGCACCCGCTTCGGCGGCGTAATCTCCCTGCTGGCCCTGCGCGAGGAGCTCACCGGCGCGGTGCCCGAGGGGACCGCCCTGACCACCACCCTCCTCCAGGCCCTCGGCGACGCCGGCGTCGACGCACCGCTGTGGTGCGTCACCCGCAGCGCCGTCTCCGCCGGCCGCACCGACCGGCCGCACCGACCGCTCCAAGGCGCCGTCTGGGGCCTGGGCCGGGTCGCGGCCCTTGAGTACCCGCAGCGCTGGGGCGGCCTGGTGGACCTGCCGGAGGAGCCCGACGAGCGGTCCGCGGCCGGCCTCGCCGCCGTCCTGGCCGGTCTGGACGGCGAGGACCAGGTCGCCGTGCGCGGCACCGCGGTGCTCGCCCGCCGCCTGGTGCCGGCTCCCGGCCGCAAGCCGTCCCGGCCCTGGCACCCGTCCGGCACCGTCCTGGTCACCGGCGGCACCGGCGCCCTCGGCGCGCACGTCGCCCGCCGCCTGGCCAAGGACGGCGCCCAGCACCTCGTCCTGCTCAGCCGCCGCGGCCCGGACGCTCCCGGTGCGGCGGAACTGCGCGCGGAACTGGACGCGTTGGGCACCGACGTCACGGTCGCCGCCTGCGACGTCGCCGACCGCGACCAGCTGACGGCCGTCCTGGACGCGCTGCCCGCCGACCGGCCGCTGACCGGTGTGGTGCACACCGCCGGCGTCCTCGACGACGGCGTACTGGACCGGCTCACCCCCGAGCGGTTCCAGGAGGTGTTCCGCGCCAAGGTCACCTCGGCCCTGCTGCTGGACGAGCTGACCCGCGACCGCGAGCTGGCCGCGTTCGTCCTCTTCTCCTCCGCCTCCGCCGCGGTCGGCAACCCGGGCCAGGCCAACTACGCCGCTGCCAACGCCGTCCTGGACGCGCTCGCCGAACAGCGCCGGGTGCTCGGCCTGCCCGCCACCTCGGTCTCCTGGGGTGCCTGGGGAGGCGGCGGCATGGCCGACGCCGACGGCGCGGACGAGGCCGCCCGGCGCGCCGGCGTCGGCGCCATGGACCCGCACCTCGCCGTGGAAGCCCTGCTGCGCCTGGTCGCCGAGAAGGAGCCGACCGCGGTGGTCGCCGAGGTGGCCCTGGACCGGTTCGCCGGCGCCTTCGGCGGCAGCCGACCCAGCGCCCTGCTGCGGGAGTTCCCCGGCTACCGCGAGGCGCTCGCCGCCCAGGCGGAGCAGGCCGCGGACGGCGGCGGGCTGGCCGCCCGACTGGCCGCGCTGCCGCCCGCCCGCCGCCTGGACACCGTTGTGGACCTGGTGCGCACCCGCGCCGCGCAGGTGCTCGGCTACCCCGACACCGAAGCGGTCGCCGCCGAACGGTCCTTCCGCGACCTGGGTGTCGACTCGCTCGGCGCCGTCGAGCTGCGCAACCAACTGAGCGCGGCCACCGGCCTGAACCTGCCGGCGACGCTGGTGTTCGACCACCCGACCCCCCTGGTCCTGGGGGAGCACATCCTCGGCGGGCTCTTCCCGGACGAGCCCGCCGGGTCCGACGACGAGACGGAGATCCGGGCCCTGCTGGCCTCCGTCCCGCTCGACCAACTGCGGGAGATCGGGGTCCTGGAGCCCCTGCTCCAGCTCGCCGGACGCGGCGGCCGGGCCGCGGACGGCGACGACGGCGAGTCCGTCGACTCGATGACAGTGGCAGACCTGGTGCGGGCCGCGCTCAACGGCCAGTCCGACCTGTAGCGCGATTGATGGAGCAGACGATGAACGCGCCCGAGAACCCCGAGACCCCCGAGAACAACGTAGTCGCCGCACTCCGCGCCGCGGTCAAGGAGACCGACCGGCTCCGGCGGCAGAACCGGATGCTGGTCGCGGCGGCCAAGGAACCGATCGCCGTGGTCGGCATGGCCTGCCGCTTCCCCGGCGCCGTCGACTCCCCGGAAGCGCTGTGGGAGATGGTCGCCACCGGCACCGACGTGATCTCCGGATTCCCCGACGACCGCGGCTGGGACCTGGAGGCGCTGCGCAACAGCGGCACCGACGCCCGCGACACCGACGTCAGCCAGCGCGGCGGATTCCTGGACTGCATCGCCGACTTCGACCCCGGCTTCTTCGGGATCTCACCGCGCGAGGCGGTCACCATGGACCCGCAACAGCGGCTCCTGCTGACCACCGCCTGGGAGGCCGTCGAGCGGGCCGGCATCGACGCCACCACGCTGCGCGCCACCCGCACCGGCGCGTTCATCGGCACCAACGGCCAGGACTACGCCTACCTGCTCGTCCGCTCCCTGGACGACGCCACCGGCGACGTCGGCACCGGCATCGCCGCCAGCGCCGCCTCCGGTCGGCTCTCCTACACCCTCGGCCTCGAAGGCCCCGCGCTCACCGTCGACACCGCCTGCTCCTCGTCGCTGGTCGCCCTGCACCTGGCCGTGCAGGCGCTGCGCAACGGCGAGTGCGGCATGGCGCTGGCCGGCGGCGTCAACGTGATGGCCACACCGGGCTCGCTGGTCGAGTTCAGCCGCCAGGGCGGGCTGGCCCGGGACGGCCGCTGCAAGGCGTTCGCGGACGCCGCCGACGGCACCGGCTGGTCCGAGGGCGCCGGCGTGCTGCTGCTGGAACGGCTCTCCGACGCCCAGCGCAACGGCCACCCGGTGCTCGCCGTGGTCCGCGGCTCCGCCGTCAACCAGGACGGCGCCTCCAACGGCTTCACCGCCCCCAACGGCCCCTCCCAGCAGCGCGTCATCCGCCAGGCCCTCGCCAACGCCGGCCTGGCCACCGGCGACATCGACGCGGTCGAGGCGCACGGGACCGGCACCCCGCTCGGCGACCCCATCGAGGCGCAGAGCATCCTCGCCACCTACGGCCAGGACCGCGCCCACCCGGTGCTGCTCGGCTCGATCAAGTCGAACATGGGCCACACCCAGGCCGCGTCCGGCGTCGCCGGCGTGATCAAGATGATCATGGCGATGCGGCACGGCGTCCTCCCGCGGACCCTGCACGTCGACCGGCCCTCCACCCACGTCGACTGGACCACCGGCAGCGTCGAACTCCTCACCGACGCCCACCCGTGGCCCGAGACTGGCAGGCCGCGCCGCACCGGCATCTCCTCCTTCGGCGTCAGCGGCACCAACGCCCACGTCATCGTCGAACAGGCCCCCGACACCCCCGCCGAGGCGGCTGACGACACTCCGCCCCGCACCCCGCGGACCCTGCCGTGGCTGCTCTCCGCCCGCACCGGCGCCGCCCTGCGCGACCAGGCCACCGCGCTGCTCGACCACCTCGACCGCCCCGACGGCGACCGCGGGCCCACCGCCCTGGACACCGCGTTCTCCCTCGCCACCACCCGCGCCGCCCTGGAACACCGGCTCGCCGTCGTCACCGGCACCGACGGCACCGCCGGACGGGACGCCCTGACCGCCTGGCTGGCGCACGGCACCGCCCCCGACGCCCACGAAGGACACGCCGCCGGACGCACCCGCTGCGCGGCCCTCTTCTCCGGCCAGGGCGCCCAGCGCCTGGGCATGGGCCGCGAACTCCACGCCCGTTTCCCGGTGTTCGCACGGGCCCTCGACACCGCCGTGGACCTGCTCGACGCCGAACTGGGCGGCACCCTGCGGGAGGTGATCTGGGGCACCGACGACGCGCCGCTCAACGAGACCGGCTTCACCCAGCCCGCCCTGTTCGCCGTCGAGGTCGCCCTCTACCGCCTGATCGAATCCTGGGGCGTCGCCCCGGACTTCGTCGCCGGCCACTCCATCGGCGAGATCGCCGCCGCGCACGTCGCCGGGGTGTTCTCCCTGGAGGACGCCTGCACGCTGGTGGCCGCCCGCGCCGGGCTGATGCAGGCGCTGCCGCGCGGCGGGGCGATGGTCGCCGTCGAGGCCACCGAGGACGAGGTCAGCCCGCTGCTCACCGACGGCGTCGCGATCGCCGCGATCAACGGCCCCACCTCGCTCGTCGTCTCCGGCGACGAGACCGCCACCCTCGCCGTCGCCGCCCGACTCGCCGAACAGGGCCGCCGCACCACCCGGCTGCGGGTCAGCCACGCCTTCCACTCGCCGCTGATGGACCCGATGCTCGCGGAGTTCCGCGCGGTCGCCGAGGGCCTGTCCTACGGCGAACCGCAGATCCCGGTGGTCTCCAACCTCACCGGCGCGGTCGCCGACGGCACCCTGCTCGGCACTGCCGACTACTGGGTCCGGCACGTCCGCGAGGCGGTCCGCTTCGCCGACGGCATCCGCGCCCTCACCGACGCCGGCGTCGGCGCCTTCCTCGAACTCGGCCCGGACGGCACGCTCGCCGCCCTGGCCCAGCAGTCCGCCCCCGACGCCGTCTCCGTCCCCGTCCTGCGCAAGGACCGGGACGAGGAGCCCGCCGCGGTCGCCGCACTGGCCCGGCTGCACACCGCCGGCGTCCCGGTGGACTGGACGGCGTTCTACGCCGGCACCGGCGCCCACCGCACCGACCTGCCGACCTACGCCTTCCAGTACGAGCGCTACTGGCCCAAGGCCACCTACCGGCCCGCCGACGCCACCGGCCTCGGCCTGACCGCCGCCGACCACCCGCTGCTCGGCGCCGCCATGTCCGTCGCCGGGTCCGACGAGCTCCTGCTCACCGGCACCCTGTCGCTCGCCACCCACCCCTGGCTCGCCGACCACGTCGTCGGCGGCATGGTCTTCTTCCCCGGCACCGGCTTCCTGGAACTGGCGGTCCGCGCCGCCGACCAGGTCGGCTGCGACCGGGTCGAGGAACTCATGCTCGCCGCGCCGCTGATCCTGCCCGCCACCGGCACCGTCCAGATGCAGATCGCGGTCGGCGCCGCGGACGACGACGGCGGCCGCGACCTGCGCTTCTTCACCCGGCCCGGGGACGACCCGGACGCCGCCTGGGCCCAGCACGCCACCGGCCGGATCACCGAGGGCGAGCGCGTCCTCGCCCTCGACACCACCACCTGGCCGCCCCGCGACGCGGAACCCGTCGACATCGACGGCCTCTACGACCGCTACCGCGCCAACGGACTCGACTACGGGCCCGTCTTCCGCGGCCTGCGCGCCGTATGGCGCCGCGACACCGAGATCTACGCCGAGGTCGCCCTGCCCGAAGGCACCGCCGACGCCGACGCCTTCGGCCTGCACCCGGCCCTCTTCGACGCCGTCCTGCACAGCACCCTCTTCGCCTCCGCCGACGGCGACGACCGCAGCCTCCTGCCGTTCGCCTGGAACGGCGTGTCCCTGCACGCCGCGGGCGCGGACGCGCTGCGCGTCCGGATCACCAGCTGCGGCCCCGACGCCGTGGAGATCACCGCCGTCGACCCGCAGGGCCGCCCCGTCGTCTCCGTCGAATCGCTGACGCTGCGCGCCGCCGGCCCCGACGCCGGCACCGCCGACCACCGTGCCGACGCGGGCTCCCTCTTCCGCATGGACTGGACGCCCCGCACCGTCCACGCCCCGGCCACCCCCGCCACCTGGGCCGTCCTCGGTACCGACCCGATCGGCCTGACCGAGGCGCTCACCGCCGCCGGCCCCGACACCGTCACGGGACTCCGCGACGGTGTCGACGCCCTCGGCGAACTCACCGCCGGCGACGACCGGCCGGTGCCCGACGTGGTCGCGGTACCGCTGCGCGGCGCCACCGACCACGGGCCGGCCGGTGCCCACGACCTGACCCGCACCGTCCTGGCCCTGCTCCAGGAATGGCTGGCCGAGGAGCGCTTCGCCCGCTCCCGGCTGCTGCTCGTCACCCGCGGCGCGGTCGCCGACGGCGAGCGCGGCCCGCTCGACCTGGCCGCCGCCCCGGTCTGGGGCCTGGTGCGCTCCGCCCAGTCCGAGAACCCCGGCCGACTGCTGCTCGTCGACCTCGACGACACCGCCGAGTCCGCCGCCCAACTCCCGTTGCTGCCGGCCCTCCTGGACGCCGACGAGCCGCAGGCCGTGGTCCGCGAGGGCACCGTCCGGGTCGGCCGGCTCGCCCGCCTGGACTCCGGCCGCGGCCTCGTCCCGCCGCCCGGCACCCCCTGGCGCCTGGGCAGCCGGGCCAAGGGCAGCCTCGACGGCCTCGCCCTGCTGCCCCACCCCGAGGCCCGACGACCCCTCACCGGCCACGAGGTCCGCGTCGGCATCCGCGCCGCGGGCCTGAACTTCCGTGACGTGCTCAACGCGTTGGGGATGTATCCCGGGGATGCGGGGCTGTTCGGTTCGGAGGCGGCCGGTGTGGTCGTCGAGGTCGGACCGGAGGTCACCGGCCTGGCACCCGGCGACCGGGTCATGGGCATGCTCTTCGGCGGCTTCGGACCGCTCGGCATCGCCGACGCCCGGCTGCTCACCCCCGTCCCGGCCGACTGGTCCTGGGAGACGGGTGCGTCGGTGCCGTTGGTGTTCCTCACCGCGTACTACGCCCTGAAGGAGTTGGGTGGTCTGCGGGCGGGGGAGAAGGTGCTGGTGCATGCCGGTGCCGGTGGTGTCGGTATGGCGGCGATCCAGATCGCCCGGCATGTCGGTGCCGAGGTGTTCGCCACGGCCAGTGAGGGCAAGTGGGACGTGCTGCGCTCCCTGGGCGTGGCCGACGACCACATCGCCTCCTCCCGCACCCTCGACTTCGAGGCGGCCTTCGCCGAAGTCGCCGGCGACCGCGGCCTGGACGTCGTACTGAACGCGCTGTCCGGCGAGTTCGTCGACGCCTCGATGCGGCTGCTCGGCGACGGCGGCCGGTTCCTGGAGATGGGCAAGACCGACATCCGCGCCGCGGACTCCGTTCCCGACGGCCTCTCCTACCACTCCTTCGACCTCGGCATGGTCGATCCGGAACACATCCAGCGGATGCTGCTCGACCTCGTCGAGCTGTTCGACCGCGGCGCGCTGGCCGCGTTGCCGGTCCGCAGCTGGGACGTGCGCCGCGCCGGCGAGGCGTTCCGCTTCATGAGCCTGGCCCAGCACATCGGCAAGATCGTGCTCACCGTGCCGCAACCCCTCGACCCCGACGGCACCGTGCTCCTCACCGGCGGCACCGGCGGCCTGGCCGGCCTGCTCGCCCGCCACCTGGTCACCGAGCACGGCGCCCGCCACCTGCTGCTGGCCGGCCGGCGCGGCCCCGACGCGCCCGGCGCCGCCGCACTCCACGCCGAACTGACCGCCCTGGGCGCCGAGGTCACCGTCGCCGCCTGCGACGTCGCCGACCGCACCGCGCTCGCCGCGCTGCTCGCCACCGTGCCCGCCGAACACCCCCTCACCGCGGTCGTGCACACCGCCGGCGTCCTGGACGACGGCACCCTCACCGCCCTGAACCCCGACCGCCTCGCCACCGTCCTACGGCCCAAGGTGGACGCCGCCTGGCACCTGCACGACCTCACCCGCCACCTCGACCTGGCCGCGTTCGTGCTCTACTCCTCCACCGCCGGCGTCATGGGCGGACCGGGCCAGGCCAACTACGCGGCCGGCAACACCTTCCTCGACGCGCTCGCCGCCCACCGACACGCCCTCGGCCTGCCCGCCACCTCGCTGGCCTGGGGCGCCTGGGAGCAGGGCGCCGGCATGACCGGCGCACTGACCGACCACGACCTGCGCCGGGTCAGCGACGCCGGCGGCCAACCGCTGCTCACCGCCGAACGCGGCCTCGCCCTCTACGACGCCGCCACCGCCGCCGACGAACCCCTGATCGTCCCGCTCGGCCTCACCGGCGGTGCGCTGCCCGCCGGGGTCGGCGTCCCCGCCGTGCTGCGCGGCCTGGTCCGCACCGCGGGCCGCCGGGCCAGGGCCGGCACCGCCGGCGTCTCCCGCGCCGGCCTCGCCGAACGCCTCGCCGCCCTGCCCGAGGAGGAGCGCACCCCCTTCCTCGTCGAGCTGGTGCGCACCGAGGCCGCCACCGTCCTCGGCCACGGCTCCACCGACCCGGTGGACGCCCGCCGCGAGTTCCGCCAACTCGGCTTCGACTCGCTGACCGCCATCGAACTGCGCAACCGACTCGGCAAGGCCACCGGCCTCACCCTGCCCGCCACCCTCATCTTCGACTACCCGACCCCCGACCGCCTCGCCGTCCACCTCCACGACGAACTCCTCGGCGCGGACGCCCCGGTGACCGTCACCGCCGCCGCACAGGCCGCGGACCCGGAGCACGACCCGGTCGTCATCGTCGGCATGAGCTGCCGCTTCCCCGGCGGCGTCAGCTCCCCCGAGGAGCTGTGGGACCTGGTGGCATCCGGCACCGACGCGATCACCGGCTTCCCCGCCGACCGCGCATGGGACCGCCACCCGCAGCTCGCCGGCGCCCCCGGCGCCCGCACCGGCCAGGGCGGATTCCTCCGCGACATCGCCGACTTCGACGCCGCCTTCTTCGGCATCTCGCCGCGCGAGGCCCTGGCCATGGACCCGCAGCAGCGCATCCTCCTCGAAGTCGCCTGGGAGGCCGCCGAGCGCGCCGGCATCGACCCGCAGACCCTGCGCGGCAGCGACACCGGCGTGTTCATGGGCGTCAGCGGCCAGGACTACGCCGGCCTCGTGATGCGCTCCCGCGACGACATCGCCGGCCACGCCACCACCGGCCTCGCCGTCAGCGTCGTCTCCGGCCGCCTCGCCTACGCGCTCGGCCTGGAGGGCCCGGCCCTGTCCGTGGACACCGCCTGCTCCTCCTCCCTGGTGTCGCTGCACCTGGCCGCCCAGGCGCTGCGCGCGGGGGAGTGCACCATGGCCCTGGCCGGCGGCGTCACCGTCATGACCACCGCCGCCAACTTCACCGGCTTCTCCCGGATGGGCGGCCTCGCCCAGGACGGCCGCTGCAAGGCGTTCTCCGACTCCGCCGACGGCACCGGCTGGTCCGAGGGCGCCGCCGTCCTGGTCCTGGAACGCCTCTCCGACGCCCGGCGCGCCGGCCACCGCGTACTGGCCGTGGTGCGCGGCTCGGCGGTCAACCAGGACGGTGCGTCCAACGGTCTGACGGCGCCCAACGGTCCCGCCCAGCAGCGCGTCATCCGGCAGGCCCTGGCCAACGCGGGCCTGACCCCCGTCGACGTGGACGCCGTCGAGGCGCACGGCACCGGCACCCCGCTCGGCGACCCCATCGAGGCCCAGGCCCTGATCGCCGCCTACGGCACCGACCGCGACCCCGAACACCCGCTGCTGCTCGGCTCGGTGAAGTCCAACATCGGCCACACCCAGTCCGCGGCCGGCGCGGCCGGGCTGGTCAAGATGGTCATGGCCATGCGCCACGGCATCCTGCCGCAGACCCTGCACCTCACCGAACCGTCCTCGCACGTGGACTGGTCGGCGGGCACGGTGCGGCTGCTCACCGAGCGGACCGCCTGGCCGCGGACGGATCGTCCGCGTCGGGCCGGGGTCTCCTCGTTCGGCATCAGCGGCACCAACGCCCACGTCATCCTGGAACAGCCGCCCGCCGAGCCCACCCCCGCCGCCGACCCGGGCCGGCCCGCACCCACCGTGGTGGCCTGGCCCGTCTCCGCGCAGACCCCGGCCGCCCTCGACGCCCAACTGGACCGGTTGCGCACCGCCGCCGCCCTGGCGCCGCTCGACACCGCCCACACCCTCGCCACCGGCCGCTCGCTCTTCGAACACCGCGCCGTCCTGCTCGCCACCGTCGGCGACCCGGCGACCGGCGCCCCCGACCTGCCCGAGGTCGCCAGGGGAGCGGCGACGCCGCACCGCACCGCGTTCCTCTTCTCGGGGCAGGGTGCTCAGCGGTCGGGGATGGGGCGTGAACTGCATGCTGCTTTCCCGGTGTTCGCGGCGGCGTTCGACGAGGTGGTGGCTGTGTTGGATGCGGAGCTGGGTTCTGATGCTGATGGGGGTGTGTCGCTGCGGGAGGTGATGTGGGGCGGGGGGTCGGAGTTGTTGGATCGAACGCGTTTCACGCAGCCGGCGTTGTTCGCGGTGGAGGTGGCGTTGTTCCGTTTGGTGGCCTCGTGGGGGGTGGGGCCTGAGTTCGTGGCGGGGCATTCGGTGGGTGAGATTGCGGCGGCGCATGTGGCCGGGGTGTTCTCGTTGGTGGATGCGTGTCGTTTGGTGGTGGCGCGGGCTTCGTTGATGGATGCGTTGCCGGTGGGTGGCGTGATGGTTGCGGTGGAGGCGGCCGAGGCGGAGGTGGTGCCGCTGTTGGTCGATGGGGTGGCGATCGCCGCGGTCAACGGGCCGGTCTCGGTGGTGGTCTCCGGTGTGGAGGCGGCCGTTGGGCAGGTCGTGGATCAGTTGGTGGAGCGGGGCCGGCGGGTCCGTCGGTTGGCGGTCAGTCATGCTTTCCACTCGCCGTTGATGGATCCGATGTTGGATGCCTTCCGGGCCGTCGCCGAGGGCCTGGAGTACCACCAGCCGCGCATCCCCGTGGTGTCCAACGTGACGGGCGAGGTGGCCGCGGCGGAGGAGCTGTGCGCGGCCGACTACTGGGTGCGGCACGTCCGGGCGACCGTGCGGTTCGCCGACGGCGTCCGCACCCTGGCCGAGCGCGGCGCCACCGCCTTCCTGGAGATCGGCCCCGACGGCGTACTGTCCGCGCTCGCCCGCGGCGTCCTGCCCGCCGAGGCGCTCGTGACGCCCACCCTCCGCAAGGACCGCGACGAGGAGAGCGCCCTGCTCGCCGGACTGGCCCGGCTGCACGTCGCCGGCGTGACCGTCGACTGGAGCGCCGCCCTGACCGGCACCGGCGCGCGCGGCACCGACCTGCCGACCTACGCCTTCCAACGCGAGCGGTACTGGCCGGAGTTGGCCGCCGAACCCGCGGGCGGCGGCGCGGATGCCGCGGACGCGGAGTTCTGGGCCGCGGTGGAGCGCGCGGACGCCACCGCGCTCGCCGCCCACCTGGACATCGACGGCGACCAGCTCGGCGCCGTGCTGCCCGCACTGTCCGCCTGGCGCACCCGGCGCCGCACCACATCGGCCACCAACGCCCTGCGGCACCGGGAGAGTTGGGAACCGCTGTCGCTCGCCGGCACGCCGCACACCGGCGGCGTCCTGGTGCTGGTGCCCGCCGCCGCGACCACCGACCCCTGGGTCGCCGACGTCGTCGCCGCCCTCGGCCCGGACGCCCGCCGGGTGGACGTCCCGGCCGACGGCACCGACCGGGCCGCGCTCGCCGCCCTGCTCACCGAAGCGGCCGACGACACCGCCCCGACCGCCGTGGTCTCCCTGCTCGCGCTCGACGAGACCAGCGGCGACGACGCGGTACCGGCCGGCACCACCGCCACCGCCGCGCTCGTCCAGGCCCTCGCCGACACCGGCGCCCCGGCCCCGCTGTGGGCCCTGACCCGGGGCGCGGTCGCCGCGCTCCCCGACGAGCAGCCGACCGCCCCCGCCCAGGCCGCCGTCTGGGGCCTCGGCCGGATCGCCGCCCTCGAACTCCCGCGCCACTGGGGCGGACTGGTCGACCTGCCCGCCGACCTCGACGAGCGCACCGCACGCCGACTGCCCGCCGCACTGGCCGACGCCGGCGACGAGGACCAGCTCGCGCTGCGGGCCACCGGCGCCTACGGCCGCCGGATCACCCCGGCGCCCGCCCCCGACGACGCCCCCGGCACCGGGTGGCAGCCGACCGGCACCGTCCTGATCACCGGCGGCACCGGCGCGCTCGGCCGGCACACCGCCCGCTGGCTCGCCGCCCACGGCGCCGAGCACCTGCTGCTGCTCAGCCGCAGCGGCCCCGACGCGCCCGGCGCGGCCGAACTCACCACCGAACTCACCGCCCTCGGCGCCCGCGTCACCCTCGTGGCCTGCGACGCCGCCGACCGGGAGCAGCTGACCAGGGTCCTCGCCGAGGTACCGCGGGACTGCCCGCTGACCGGCGTGGTGCACACCGCCGGAGTGCTCGACGACGGCGTGCTCACCGGCCTCACCCCGGACCGGTTCGCCACGGTCTTCCGCGCCAAGGTGGCCTCCGCCGTGCTCCTCGACGAGCTGACCCGGGACACCGACCTGGCCGTCTTCGCGCTGTTCTCGTCCGTCGCGGGCGCTGTCGGCAACCCCGGCCAGGCCGGCTACGCCGCCGCCAACGCGGTCCTCGACGCCCTCGCCGCCCGCCGCCGGGCCCAGGGCCTGGCCGGCACCTCGATCGCCTGGGGTGCCTGGGCCGGCGACGGCATGGCGGCCCGTCACACCCGCCCCGGCGCCGAACCCGTCGGCCTGCTCGACCCCGACCTCGCCGTACCGGCCCTGGCCCGCGCGGTGACGGAGCCCCAGCCCACCCTCGTCCTCGCCGACCTCCAGCAGCCGCGGCTGCTGGAATCCCTGCTGGCGCTGCGCCCCAGCCCGCTCCTGAGCCGGCTGCCCGCCGCCCGCACCGCGGCCCGCGCGGTCCAGGAAGCGGACCGCCGCCGAGCCGGCGCCGCGGCCGACCTGCGCGACCAACTCGCCGGCACCGCACCCGCCGACCGCCACGCCGTCCTCCTCCGCCTGGTGCGGACCACGGCCGCCGCGGTCCTCGGCCACACCGGTGCCGACGCCATCCGGGCCGACAAGCCCTTCCGCGACCTCGGCTTCGACTCGCTCACCGCGGTGGAACTGAGCAGCGCTCTCGCCGCCGCCACCGGCCTGGCCCTCCCGCCCAGCCTCGTCTTCGACCACCCCTCCCCGCGGGCGCTCGCCGACCACCTGCGCGCCGAACTCACCGGCGACCGGCCGGAATCCGCCCCCGCGGCCCCGCCGGCACCGGTCCCCGCCGCGGACGACGATCCGATCGTCGTCGTCGGCATGGCCTGCCGCTTCCCCGGCGGCGTCACCACCCCCGAGGAGTTCTGGCAGCTGCTCGCCGAGGGCCGGGACGGCATCGACGCGTTCCCCACCGACCGCGGCTGGGACCTCGACGTGCTCGCCGGCGACGGCCAGGGCCACAGCGCCACCGAGGTCGGCGGCTTCCTCTACGACGCGGCCGCCTTCGACCCCGGCTTCTTCGACATCTCCCCGCGCGAGGCGCTCGCCATGGACCCGCAGCAGCGGCTGCTGCTGGAGACCGCCTGGGAGGCCGTCGAACGCACCGGCACCGACCCGACCCGGCTGCGCGGCAGCCGCACCGGCGTGTTCGTCGGCACCAACGGCCAGGACTACGCCGGCCTCGTCCTGCGCGCCCAGGAGGACGTCGAGGGGCACGCCGGCACCGGACTGGCCGCCAGCGTGATCTCCGGCCGCCTCGCCTACGCCTTCGGCTTCGAGGGCCCCGCCGTCACCGTCGACACCGCCTGCTCCTCCTCGCTCGTCGCCCTGCACTGGGCCGTCCAGGCGCTGCGCGCGGGGGAGTGCTCCCTGGCCCTGGCCGGCGGCGTCACCGTCATGACGACCTCGACGAGCTTCGCCGGCTTCACCCGGCAGGGCGGCCTGGCGCCGGACGGGCACTGCAAGGCGTTCTCCGACTCCGCCGACGGCACCGGCTGGTCCGAGGGTGTGGGCGTCCTCGTCGTCGAACGCCGCTCCGACGCGCTCCGCAACGGCCATGAGATCCTGGCCGTGGTGCGCGGCTCGGCGGTCAACCAGGACGGTGCGTCCAACGGTCTGACGGCGCCCAACGGTCCCGCCCAGCAGCGCGTCATCCGGCAGGCCCTGGCCAACGCGGGCCTGGCCCCCGGCGACGTGGACGCGGTCGAGGCCCACGGCACCGGCACCGTCCTCGGCGACCCCATCGAGGCCCAGGCGCTGCTCGCCACCTACGGCCAGGACCGGCCCGCCGACCGGCCGTTGTGGCTCGGCTCGGTGAAGTCCAACATCGGCCACACCCAGGCCGCCGCCGGCGCCGCCGGCCTGATGAAGATGGTGCTGGCCCTCCAACACGGCACGCTGCCGCGCACCCTGCACGTCACCGAGCCCTCGACCCGGGTCGACTGGTCGGCCGGCGCGGTGCGGCTGCTCACCGAGCGGACCGTCTGGCCGCGGACGGATCGTCCGCGTCGGGCCGGGGTCTCCTCGTTCGGCATCAGCGGCACCAACGCCCACGTCATCCTGGAACAGCCGCCCGCCGAGCCCACCCCCACGGCCCCTGCCGACCGCCCCACCCGGACGCCCGCCGTCCTCCCATGGGTCGTCTCGGCCCGATCGGCCACCGCGCTCGACGCGCAGCTCGCGCGACTGCGGGCGTTCGCCGCCGAGCGCCCGGACCTGCCGCCCGCCGACGTCGCCCACTCGCTCGTCACCAGCCGCGCCACCTTCGAACACCGGGCGGTCCTGCTGGCCGCGCCCGACGGCATCACCGCGGCCGCCCGCGCCGAGGCCCGCGAACGCAGCACCGCGTTCCTCTTCTCGGGGCAGGGTGCTCAGCGGTCGGGGATGGGGCGTGAACTGCATGCTGCTTTCCCGGTGTTCGCGGCGGCGTTCGACGAGGTGGTGGCGGTGTTGGATGCGGAGTTGGCGACGGGTTCCGGTGGGGGTGTGTCGCTGCGGGAGGTGATGTGGGGCGGGGGGTCGGAGTTGTTGGATCGGACGCGTTTCACGCAGCCGGCGTTGTTCGCGGTGGAGGTGGCGTTGTTCCGTTTGGTGGCCTCGTGGGGGGTGGGGCCTGAGTTCGTGGCGGGGCATTCGGTGGGTGAGATTGCGGCGGCGTATGTGGCCGGGGTGTTCTCGTTGGTGGATGCGTGTCGTTTGGTGGTGGCGCGGGCTTCGTTGATGGATGCGTTGCCGGTGGGTGGCGTGATGGTTGCGGTGGAGGCGGCCGAGGCGGAGGTGGTGCCGCTGTTGGTCGATGGGGTGGCGATCGCCGCGGTCAACGGGCCGGTTTCGGTGGTGGTCTCCGGTGTGGAGGCGGCCGTTGGGCAGGTCGTGGATCAGTTGGTGGAGCGGGGCCGGCGGGTCCGTCGGTTGGCGGTCAGTCATGCTTTCCACTCGCCGTTGATGGATCCGATGTTGGATGCCTTCCGGGCCGTCGCCGAGGGCCTGGAGTACCACCAGCCGCGCATCCCCGTGGTGTCCAACGTGACGGGCGAGGTGGCCGCGGCGGAGGAGCTGTGCGCGGCCGACTACTGGGTGCGGCACGTCCGGGCGACCGTGCGGTTCGCCGACGGCGTCCGCACCCTGGCCGAGCGCGGCGCCACCGCCTTCCTGGAGATCGGCCCCGACGGCGTACTGTCCGCCCTGGCCGCGGCCTGCCTGTTCGACACGGACGCCGAAGTGGTGCCCGCGCTGCGCAAGGGGCGCCCCGAGGAGCACACCGCCCTCACCGCCGCCGCCCAACTCCACGTGGCCGGCGTGGACATCGACTGGACCGCGGTCCTGGCCGGCACCGGCGGGCGGCGGATCGCCCTGCCCACCTATGCCTTCCAGCGCGAGCGGTACTGGCCCTCGCTCGCCGCACAGGCCCCCGGCGACGCCGGCGGGCTCGGCCTGGAAGCCGGGCGGCACCCGCTGCTCGGGGCCGCGACCACCGTCGCCGGATCCGCGGAGATCCTGCTCACCGGCCGCCTGTCCACCACCGCCCAGCCGTGGCTCGCGGTCTACGAGGCGGACGGCCGCACCGTCCTGCCGGCCGCGGTCCTCGCCGAACTCGCCGTCCGCGCCGGCGACCAGGCCGACTGCCCGACCGTGGCGGAACTGACCGTCGCCGCACCGCTCGTCCTCACCGGCGCGGCGGCCCAGCGCCTCCAGGTCCGGGTGGCCGCCCCCGACGACACCGGCCGGCGCGCGCTGTCCGTGCACGCCCGACCCGACGACTCCCCCGACAGCCCCTGGACGCTGCACGCCACCGCGGTCCTCACCCACGACACCCCGCAGCCCCCGGCGCCGGACACCGGCTGGCCGCCGGAGCGCGCCGTGCCGCTCGACGCCCTGCCCACCGCCACCGGCCCGGCCCGGATCGCGGCGGCCTGGCAGTGGGGCGACGAACTCTGCGCCGAGATCGAACTCCCCGAACCCGGCCCGGCGGAGCGGGCATTCGCCCTGCACCCGGCGCTGCTGGACACCGCGGTCCGCGCCGGCGGCCTGCTGGACGGCGACGCCACCCTGGACGCCCTCGGCTGGCGGGGCCTCGCCCTGCACGCCGCGTCCGCCACCGCCCTGCGGGTCCGCCTCACCCCGGACGGCACGGACACCTGGGCTCTGGAGGCCACCGACCCGCAGGGCGCTCCGGTCGTCTCCGTCACCGGGCTCACCCTGGGCACGCCCACCGTCGACCGGTCGGGGGCCGGGGCGGCCGATGACGGCGCGACCCTGCTCGACCTGGAGTGGGTGCCCGCGCCGCAGGCCGCGCCCACCGGCGGCGACCACCTCCCGTACGCCGTGCTCGGCGATCAACTCGCGGAGCTGGACGGGCAGTTGAGGATCGCGGGCGACGGGCCCGGGCGCGTCGCATCGCTGGCCGCGCTGCTGGACGGCGGTGCGCCGCTGCCCCGGCTCGTCCTCGCGCCGGTGCTGGGCGTGCCGACCGGGGAAGGCGACCTGCCCGCCGCGGTGCGCGGCACCACCACGGCGGTGCTGGAGCTGCTGCAGCGCTGGACCGCCGACGCCCGCACCGCCGACAGCCACCTGGTGATCGTCACCCGCGGCGCCGTCGCCGCCGGGGCGGAGGACGTGCACGACCTGGCGGCGGCCCCGGTCTGGGGCCTGGTCCGCTCGGCACAGTCCGAACACCCCGGCAGCTTCCTGCTGCTCGACCTCGACCCCGCCGATCCCGCGGGAGCCTCCCGCGCCGCCGCGCCGGCCACCCTGGCGGCCCTGCTCGACGCGGGCGAGACCCAGGCCGCGGTGCGCGCCGACACGCTCACCGTCGCCCGGCTGACCCGGGCCGCCGACGGACCCGAGGCCACCGCCGGACACCCGGTGCGGGACTGGGACCGCGACGGCACCGTCCTGATCACCGGCGGCACCGGCGGCCTGGGCGGCCTCCTGGCCCGCCACCTGGTCACCGGACACGGCATCAAGCACCTGCTGCTCGCCGGGCGCCGCGGCCCGGACGCCCCCGGCGCGCGGGCCCTGCGCGACGAACTGGCCGCCCTCGGCGCCGAGGTGACCGTCGCCGCCTGCGACGTGGCCGACCGTGCCGCACTGGACCGACTCCTCGCGCAACTGCCGCCGGAGCACCCGCTGACCGCCGTCGTGCACACCGCCGGCGTCCTCGACGACGCCACCGTCGGCACCCTGACGCCCGAGCGGCTGGACACCGTCCTGCGCGCCAAGGCGGACGCCGCCTGGCACCTGCACGACGCCACCCGCGACCGCGACCTGGCAGGGTTCGTGCTGTACTCCTCGGTCGCCGGTGTCACCGGCGGCCCCGGCCAGGGCAACTACGCCGCCGGCAACACGTTCCTCGACGCGCTCGCCGCGCACCGCGCCGCCCAGGGCCTGCCCGGACTGTCGCTGGCCTGGGGACCGTGGGGGCAGGACGCCGGCATGACCGGCACCCTCGGCGCCGCCGACCTGGCCCGCCTGGAGCGCTCCGGCATGCCGCCGCTCACCCCGGAACAGGGCCTGGCCCTGTTCGACGCCGCCGGCGCCCGCGGCGACGGGTTCGCGGTGGCGGTGCGGCTCGCCCGTGGCGCCGCCGCACCGGGCGCCGACGAGGTCCCCGCGGTGCTGCGTGCCCTGGTGCGCGGCCGGCGCCGCACGGCGGCCGCGGCCGGGCACGCCGGTGTACTGGCCCGCCGGCTGGCCGCCCTGGACGCCGAGCAGCGGCATCAGGCGCTGCTCGACCTGGTCCGCACCGAGACGGCCGCGGTGCTCGGCCACTCCGGGGCGGACGCCGTCCCGGCCGAGCGGGACTTCAACCGGCTGGGCTTCGACTCGCTGATGGCGGTCGAACTGCGGACGCGGCTGGCCACCGCCACCGGAGCCCGGCTGCCGGCCACGCTCGTCTTCGACCACCCGACGCCGGACGCGGTCGCCCGGCACCTCGCGTCGACGCTGCCCGGTGGGACCGCGGCCGGTCCGGACCGTTCCCCGCTGGCCGAACTCGACCGGATCGCCGCCGAGTTGTCGCCGGAGGGCGCGGACGACGCCACCCGACAGGGCGTCGTCGGGCGGCTGCGGCACCTGCTGGCGCAGTGGGACGGCACCCGACAGGACGGCGGTGGGACGACCGTCGACGACCGCATCGAAGCGGCGAGCGCCGAAGAGGTCCTCGCCTTCATCGACCACGAGCTCGGCCGGCAGGCGGACTCCTGACCCGCCCCACTCCCGTCGCTCGCGCGCACCACATCTGAGGAAGGTTTCACGGACCATGCCGGACGAAAAGAAGCTCGTCGACTATCTGAAGTGGGTCACGAAGGACCTCCACCAGACCCGCCAGCGCCTTCAGGAGGTGGAGGCGGGGCGCCACGAACCCGTGGCGATCGTCGGCATGGCCTGCCGCTTCCCCGGCGGTGTGCGCTCCCCGGAGGACCTGTGGGAGCTGCTGTCCGCGGGCCGGGACGGCATCGGGCCGTTCCCCGCCGACCGCGGCTGGGACCTGGCGGCGCTGGCCGGCGACGGGCCCGGTCGCAGCGCCACCCAGGAAGGCGGGTTCCTGCCCGACGCGGCCGCCTTCGACCCGGGCTTCTTCGACATCTCCCCGCGCGAGGCGCTCGCCATGGACCCGCAGCAGCGGCTGCTGCTGGAGACCGCCTGGGAGGCCGTCGAACGCTCCGGCATCGACCCGGCCGGGCTGCGCGGCAGCCGCACCGGCGTTTTCGTCGGCACCAACGGCCAGGACTACGCGCACCTGGTCCTCGCCGCGCAGGACGACATGGGCGGCTACGCGGGCAACGGCCTGGCCGCCAGCGTGCTCTCCGGCCGACTGGCCTTCGCGCTCGGCCTGGAAGGCCCGGCCGTCACCCTCGACACCGCCTGCTCCTCGTCACTGGTGACCCTGCACCTGGCCGCACAGGCCGTGCGCGCCGGCGAATGCGGCCTCGCCCTGGCCGGTGGCGTCACGGTCATGACGACCTCGTCGAGCTTCGCCGGCTTCAGCCTCCAGGGCGGCCTGGCGCCGGACGGCCGCTGCAAGGCGTTCGCCGAGGCGGCCGACGGCACCGGCTGGTCCGAGGGCATCGGCCTGCTTCTCGTCGAGCGGCTCTCCGACGCGCAGCGCAACGGCCACCCGGTGCTCGCCGTGCTGCGCGGCTCCGCCGTCAACCAGGACGGCGCGTCCAACGGCCTCAGCGCGCCCAACGGTCCGTCCCAGCAGCGGGTCATCCGCCAGGCGCTGGCCGGCGCCGGACTCGTCCCCGGCGACGTGGACGCGGTCGAGGCGCACGGCACCGGCACCCGGCTCGGCGACCCCATCGAGGCCGGTGCGCTGCTCGCCACCTACGGCCAGGACCGGCCCGCCGACCGGCCGTTGTGGCTCGGCTCGGTGAAGTCCAACCTCGGCCACACCCAGGCCGCCGCGGGCGTCGCCGGCGTCATCAAGATGGTGCTGGCCCTGCGGCATGGCGTCCTCCCGCAGACCCTGCACGTGGACGCGCCCTCCTCGCACGTCGACTGGGAGAGCGGCGCGGTGCGGCTGCTCACCGCACCCGTCGCCTGGTCCGAGGGCGACGACCGGGTGCGCCGGGCCGGCGTCTCGTCGTTCGGCATCAGCGGCACCAACGCCCACGTCATCCTCGAACAAGCCCCCGATCAGCCGGAACCGACCGCGGAAGAGACGGCTGCCGCGGCGCCCGGCGGCACCGCCGAGGAGCGGGCCGCCGCTCCCGTCGCCCCGCGCGCCGTGCCGTGGCCGGTCGCGGCACGCACCGCCGGCGCCCTCGACGCCCAACTGGTCCGGGTCCGCGCGCTGACCACCGCGCCCGGCCGCACCGCCGCCGACGTCGGTCACGCGCTGGCCACCGCCCGTACCCCCTTCGAGCACCGGGCGCTGCTGGTCCACGAGGGCGGCGCCGTCACCGAGGTGGCGCGCGGCGCCGTCCCCACCGGTGACCGGGGCGGGCTGGCCGTGCTGTTCTCCGGACAGGGCTCCCAACGGCCGGGCATGGGGCGCGAACTCCACGCCCGCTACCCGGTCTTCGCCGCCGCCTTCGACGAGACCGTCGCCCTGCTCGACGCCCGGCTCGGCACGTCGCTGCGCGACATCGTCTGGGACCAGGACCGCACCCGGCTCGACGACACCCGCCACACCCAGCCCGCGCTGTTCGCCGTCGAGGTCGCGCTGTACCGCCTGCTGGCCTCCTGGGGCATCCGGCCCGACCACGTCACCGGACACTCCATCGGCGAGATCACCGCGGCGCACGTCGCCGGTGTGCTGACCCTCGCGGACGCCTGCACCCTGGTGGCCGCCCGCGCCACCGCCATGAGCGAACTGCCGCCCGGCGGCGCCATGGTGGCGCTGGAGGCCACCGAGGACGAGGTGCGTCCGCTGCTCACCGACGACCTCGCGATCGCCGCGGTCAACGCCCCCCGGTCCGTGGTCGTCGCCGGCGCCGAGGACGCCGCCCTCGCCGTCCGCCGGCACTTCGACGACCTGGGCCGCCGGACCACCCGGCTCCCGGTCAGCCACGCCTTCCACTCGCCGCTCATGGACCCGATGCTCGACGCCTTCCGGACGGCCCTCGCCCCGCTGACCTTCGCCGAGCCGGAGATCCCGGTCGTCTCCAACCTCACCGGCCTCCCGGCCACCGCCGAGGAACTCGCCACCCCGCACTACTGGGTGTGCCACGTCCGGCAGGCCGTCCGCTTCGGCGACGGCGTGCGCGCCCTCGCCGACCGCGGCGTGCGGACCTTCCTCGAACTCGGCCCGGACGGCGTGCTGTCCGCCCTGGTCCGGGAGAACCTCCCCGAGCCGGGCCTGGTCGCCGTGCCCGTGCTGCGCAAGGAGCGGCCCGAGGAGACCACCGTGCTGGCCGCCCTGGGAACCCTGTGGGCGCACGGCGCGGACGTGGACTGGGACGCGGTGTTCGCCGGCACCCGCACCCCGCAGGCCGACCCCGTCGAGCTGCCGACGTACGCCTTCCAACGCGCCCGCTACTGGCCCACCCTCGGCGCCCGCCACGGCGACCCGGCCGACCTCGGGCAGACCGCCGCCGCCCACCCGCTGCTGGGCGCCGCCGTCACCCTCGCCGACGCCGACGAGACCGTGCTCACCGGCCGCCTCGCGCTGCCCTCCCACCCCTGGCTCGGCGACCACCGCAGCGACGGCCGGATCACCGTCCCCGGCGTCGCCTTCGCCGAACTCGCCGTCCGCGCCGGCGACCTGAGCGGCACCCCGCACCTGGCGCGGCTCGACCTGCCGGCGCCGCTCACCCTCGGCGACGGCGACACCGTCACCCTCCAGGTCCGGGTCGGCGCCCCCGACCCCGCGGGCCACCGGCCGCTGACCGTCCACGCCCGCCTCGCAGCCACCGAGGACGCCCCCTGGACCACCTGCGCGACCGGTCTGCTCGCCCCGGACGCCCCCGAAGCGCCCGCGGATCCGATCGGCCCGGCCGACGCCGGGTGGCCGCCGCGGGACGCCCGCCCGGTGCCCGTCGCCGACCTCGACGCGGCCGCCACCGCCGCAGGCCGCCACTACGGCCCCCATTTCCAGGGCCTGACCGGGCTCTGGCGGCGCGACGGCGAGGTCTTCGCCGAGGTGGCCCTGCCCACCGCCACCGCCGCCGACCGCGCCTTCGGCATCCACCCCGCGCTGCTGGCCACCGCGCTCCGCGCCACCGCCGCACTGGACGACGACCACACCGCCGGCCACACCCCCGAACCGACCGGCATCACCGGACTCGCCCTGCACGCCACCGGGGCCACCGCACTGCGGGTCCGGCTCACCGCGACCGGGCCCGACACCGTGGCCCTCGCCGCCGCGGACGCCACGGGCGGCGCGGTCCTGACCGCCGACACCGTCACCCTCGGCTCCCCGCAGGACCGCCCGGCTCCCGCACCGGCCGGCCACACCGGGCAGGGCGGCCTGTTCCACCTCGACTGGGTGCCGGTCGACCCCGGCAGCCGAGCCACCGGCACCCGCTGGGCCGTCGTCGGCGACGACGAACTCGACCTCGGCTACGCCCTGCACCGCGCCGACGAGACGGTCAGTGCCTACGCGGCGTCGCTGGGCGGAGCCATCGGCGACAGCGGTCTGGCGCCCGACGTCTTCCTCGTCCCCGTCGTCGGCGGCCCGGACGCCGGGCCCGACGCGGTGCACGCCGTCACCGCCCGCGCCCTGGGGCTGCTCCAGGAGTGGCTGAACGAGCCGCGGTTGGCCGGCGCCCGCCTGGTCTTCGTCACCCGCGGCGCCGTCGCGGTGCCCGGCGAGACCGTCACCGACCCGGCCGGCGCCGCCGTCTGGGGCCTGCTGCGCTCCGCCCAGACCGAGAACCCGGGCAGTCTGCTGCTGGTCGACCTCGACGACGCGTTCCGGTCCGCCGGGATGCTGCCGCACGTCCTCACCCTCGACGAACAGCAGCTCGTCGTCCGCGACCACGCGGTCCGCGCCGCCCGCCTGGCCCGGCTGCCGGAGCCGGCCGCCGGCACCGCGCCGGCCCGCGCCTGGGACCCGGACGGCACCGTCCTGATCACCGGCGGCACCGGCGGCCTGGGCGCCGCGCTCGCCCGCCACCTGGTCACCGTCCGCGGCGCCCGCCACCTGCTGCTCGCCGGCCGCCGCGGCCCCGAGGCGCCGGGCGCCGGCGAACTGGTGGCGGAGCTGACCGCACAGGGCGCGGACGTGCGGGTGGCCGCCTGCGACGTCGGCGACCGCACCGCCCTCGACGCGCTCCTCGCCACGGTCCCCGCGGCGCACCCGCTGACCGCCGTCGTGCACACCGCCGGCGTCCTGGACGACGCCCTGATCGGCTCGCTCACCCCCGACCAACTGGCCACCGTGCTACGGCCCAAGGCCGACGCCGCCTGGCATCTGCACGACGCCACCCGCGGCCTCGACCTGGCCGGCTTCGTCCTGTACTCCTCGGTCTCCGGCGTCCTGGGCAGCCCCGGCCAGGGCAACTACGCCGCCGCCAACGCCTACCTCGACGCGCTCGCCCGGCACCGCGCCGACCAGGGCCTCCCGGCGCTCTCCCTCGCCTGGGGCCCCTGGGGTCGGGGCAGCGGCATGACCGCGTCGGTCAGCGACGCCGACCTGGAGCGGATGGCGCGCGGCGGCCTGCCGCCGCTGACCGTCGAGGACGGCCTGGCCCTGTTCGACGCCGCCGTCGGCCGCCCCGAGCCGGCCCTGGTGCCCAGCCGCATCAACGTCGCCGGCCTGCGGGACCAGCAGGCACTGCCGGCACTCTGGCGCGACCTGGTACCGCGGGCCCGCCGCACCGCGGCCACCGCCGACCGCTCCCCGGTCACGGTGCGCGAGCGCCTCCGCCACCTCGACGAGACCGGCCAGGAGCAGCTGCTCATCGACCTCGTCGTCGGCTACACCGCCGGCCTGCTCGGCCACCCCGACCCCACCGCCGTCGATCCCGAACGGGGCTTCCTGGAGCTGGGCTTCGACTCCCTGGTCTCGGTCGGCCTGCGCAACCAGCTCGCCGAGATCCTCGGCCTGCGCCTGCCCTCGTCCATCGTCTTCGACAGCAAGTCGCCGGTGAAGCTGGCGCGTTGGCTGCACCAGGAACTCGCCAACGGCCCCCAGCCGGGCGCCACCGGCCCCGCCGCCGCGGACGCCCGTCCCGCGGTGCGCTCCGACGACACCCTGGAGGGCCTGTTCTACAACGCGGTGCGCGGCGGCAAGCTCGTCGAGGCGATGCGGATGCTCAAGGCCGTCGCCAACACCCGGCCGATGTTCGACACCCCCGCCGAGCTGGAGGAGCTCTCCGAGCCGGTGACGCTCGCCGACGGCCCGGGCCGGCCCCGGCTGATCTTCGTCAGCGCCCCGGGCGCCACCGGCGGCGTCCACCAGTACGCGCGCATCGCCGCGCACTTCCGCGGCAGCCGCCATGTCTCCGCGCTGCCCCTGATGGGCTTCGCCCCCGGCGAGCTCCTCCCGGCCACCAGCGAGGCCGCGGCCCGTATCGTCGCCGAGAGCGTCCTGATGGCCAGCGAGGGCGAACCGTTCGTCATGGTCGGCCACTCCACCGGCGGCTCGCTGGCCTACCTCGCCGCCGGCGTCCTGGAGGACACCTGGGACGTCCGGCCCGAAGCGGTGGTCCTCCTCGACACCGCGTCCATCCGCTACAACCCCGGCGAGGGCAACGACCTGGACCGCACCACGAGGTTCTACCTGGCCGACATCGACTCGCCCTCGGTGACGCTCAACAGCGCCCGGATGTCCGCCATGGCCCACTGGTTCATGGCGATGACCGACATCCAGGCGCCCGCACCGACCGCCCCCACCCTCCTCGTGCGCGCCGCCCGGGCCCTCGACGGCTTCCGGCTCGACACCTCGTCCGTCCCCGCCGACGAGGTCCGGGACATCGACGCCGACCACCTCTCCCTCGCCAAGGAGCACTCGGCACTGACCGCGCAGGCCATCGAGGGATGGCTCGCGGAACTGCCGGACCCCGCGGCCTGATCTCCGGCCCGGCCGGCCCCCGACAGGCCGGGCCCATCCCCCCACCGGGGCGGCGCCACCCAGGTGCGCCCCGGCGCACCCGGCCCCGCGCAGGCAGCCGGAGCGCCCATCCCCCCGCATGGCACCACCCTCCAGAGGAGTCCTTCCATGAGCACACCGACCGCACCGCCCTCCCTGAAAGCGGAGGTGCCGCCCGTCCTGCGCCTGAGCCCGCTGCTGCGCGAACTCCAGTCCCGCGCCCCCGTCTGCAAGGTCCGCACCCCCGCCGGCGACGAGGGCTGGCTGGTGACCCGGCACACCGAACTCAAGCAGCTGCTGCACGACGACCGGCTGGCCCGCGCCCACGCCGACCCGGCCAACGCCCCGCGTTATGTGCACAACCCGTTCCTGGACCTGCTCGTCGTCGACGACTTCGACCTGGCCCGCACGCTGCACGCCGAGATGCGCTCCTTGTTCACCCCGCAGTTCTCGGCCCGCCGCGTCATGGACCTGACGCCGAGGGTGGAAGCCCTCGCCGAGGGGGTACTGGCCCACTTCGTCGCCCAGGGACCGCCCGCCGACCTGCACAACGACTTCTCGCTGCCGTTCTCCCTGTCGGTGCTGTGCGCGCTCATCGGCGTCCCGGCCGAGGAACAGGGGAAGCTGATCGCCGCCCTCACCAAACTGGGCGAACTCGACGACCCGGCACGCGTCCAGGAAGGCCAGGACGAGCTGTTCGGCCTGCTGTCCGGCCTGGCACGCCGCAAGCGCATCACACCCGAGGACGACGTCATCTCCCGGCTCTGCCTGAAGGTGCCCTCCGACGAGCGCATCGGCCCGATCGCCTCCGGTCTGCTCTTCGCCGGCCTGGACAGCGTCGCCAGCCACATCGACCTGGGCACGGTGCTGTTCATCCAGCACCCGGACCAGCTCGCCGCGGCCCTGGCCGACGAGAAGCTGATGCGCGGCGCCGTCGAGGAGATCCTGCGGTCCGCCAAGGCCGGCGGTTCGGTGCTCCCGCGGTACGCGACCGCCGATGTACCGATCGGCGACGTGACCATCAGGGCCGGCGACCTGGTGCTGCTGGACTTCACCCTGGTGAACTTCGACCGCACGGTCTTCGACGAGCCGGAGCTCTTCGACATCCGGCGCGCCCCCAACCCGCACCTGACGTTCGGCCACGGCATGTGGCACTGCATCGGCGCGCCGCTGGCCCGGGTCAATCTGCGCACCGCCTACACCCTGCTGTTCACCCGCCTGCCCGGCCTGCGGCTGGTGCGCCCGGTCGAGGAACTGCGGGTGCTGTCGGGGCAGTTGTCGGCCGGCCTGACGGAGCTGCCCGTCACCTGGTGACGTGATGTCGGACCCGCCCGGCCCGGTTCCGGGCAGGCGGAAGTGAGGGCCCCCGCCCCGCTCGGCCGGGGGCCCTCACGCACGGGGGAGCGGGCTCCTCAGTCCGCCGCGACGCTGATCGCCCCGGACGGGCAGAGCGCCGCCGCGTCGCGTACGTCGCCGGGATCCGCGGCGTCCGCCGCCCCGGCCAGGACGGTCACCAGACCGTCGTCGTCCTGGTCGAACAGGTCCGGTGCGGTCAGGACGCACTGGCCGGCCCCGACACAGCGGCCGGGGTCCACGGTGATGCGCACGATCGTTCCTCCGAGGGTCGGTTCGTCGCCGGGGTCGGGCCGCCGCCGGGCGGCCCGACCGGGCTCACTTCCAGGTGACGGGCAGTTCGTGCAGGCCGAACAGCACCCCGTCGTACTTCAACGGCAGTTCCTCCACCGGCACGGCGAGCGTGAGGGAGGGGATCCGGGCGAAGAGCGTGCGGTAGGCGATGTCCATCTCCTCCCGCACCAGGTTCTGGCCCAGGCACTGGTGGACACCGTAGCCGAACGCCACGTGCGAGCGCGCCGAGCGCTCGGGGTCGAACTCCGAGGGCGCCGCGAAGGCCGTGGCGTCGTGGTTGGCGGCGGCGATCAGCGGCACGATGCCCTCGCCGGCCCGGATCAGCTGACCGCCGATCTCCACGTCCTCGACGGCCACCCGGAATGCCACCAGATCGGCCACCGAGTAGTAGCGCAGCAGTTCCTCGACGATCCGGTCGTCGCCGATCCACCGCGGGTTGGTGAGCAACTGCACCACGCCCAGGCCGATGTTGTTCGCCGTCGTCTCGTGCCCGGCGATCAGCAGCAGCATCGCCACCCCGGACAGCTCCTGCCGGGACAGTGTGCCCGCGGCGATCAGCCGGCTGATCAGGTCGTCACCGGGTCGCCGCTGCTTGATCTGGATGAGTCGGCCCAGATAGCGCAGCAGCGCCTGGGTCGCCTTGTCGCGCTCCTCGTCGGTCGAACTGAGCCGGACCAGCACCCGGGTCCGGTCCTCGAAGAAGTCCCGGTCGACCTTGGGCACCCCGAGCAGACTGGAGATCACCAGGGACGGCACCGGCAGCGCGAAGGACTCGACGAGGTCCGCCGAGGTGCCCGCGGCCAGCATCGCGTCGATCCGCTCGTCCACGATCTGCTGGATCACCGGCCGCAGTTCCCGCACCTTGCGCACGGTGAACTCGGGGATCAAGGTCTTGCGGAACCGGCCGTGCTCCGGTGGGTCCATCGCCACGAACCACCCCGGCACCTCGTACTGCGACGGGGCCCCACCGGTCCGACCGGCCTTGGGGAAACCGGGTTTGGAGGGGTCGGCGCTGATCCGGGGGTCGGTCAGCACCGCCCGGACGTCCTCGTGCCGGGTCACCAACCAGACCGGGCCGCTGGGGAGTTCGGAGCGGACCAGGCCCGCCCCGCCGCGGTAGGTCGCGTACTCCGGCGGGGGGAAGGGCCGGCCCGGCCTGCGCAGCGGGAAGGCCACCGGGCACTGCGGCGCGGCGGTCCGCGCGTCGGCTTCGGTGCTCATGCCACTCCGTAGAACGCGCGGATCCGGCCGGTGATGAACTCCTGCTCCTGTGCGGTCAGTCCGGTGTGCGTCGGCAGATAGAAGCCGTCGGCGCTGAGCCGGGCCGCGTTCAACGCGGGCCAGTCGGCGGAGAAGTAACCGGGCTGACGGCTCATCGGCTTGAAGAAGACCCGGGTCTCGATGCCCTCGCCGGCGAGGTACGCGCACAGCTCGTCCCGCCGCTCGGCCCGCAGGTCGTACATCCACAGCACGTCGCGCGGCGGCATCAGCGTGATGCCGGGGATGTCGCGCAGCGCCTCGTCGTAGCGCTTCTCGATGTCGCGGCGCAGGGCGAGGATGGTGTCCAGCTGCTCGGTCTGCGCGAGCGCCACCGCGGCCTGCATGTTGGTCATCCGGAAGTTGTAGGCCAGCTTCTTGTGCAGGAAGCTGTGGTCCTTGGTGAACGCCATCGCCCGCAGATGGGCCATCTGCTCGGCCAGGTGCGGGTCGTGGGTCAGGCAGACGCCGCCCTCGCCGGCCGAGATGATCTTGTTGGCGAAGAGCGAGAAACAGGCGATGTCGCCCCGCGGCCGCACCCCGTGCGCCTCGGCGGAGTCCTCCACCACCCGCAGGTTGTACTCGTACGCCAGGTTCAGCACGGCGTCCATGTCGCACTGCCGGCCGTAGATGTGCACCGGCATGATCACTTTGGTGCGCGGGGTGATCTTCTCCTCGATGCGGGACACGTCGATGTTCAGGTCGTCGCCGCAGTCCACGAACACCGGCGTGGCACCGGTGTAGGTCACCGCCCAGGCGGACGCGATCATCGTGAACTCCGGGACGATCACCTCGTCACCGGGGCCGACGCCCAGCGCGCGCAGCGCCAGCGTCAGCGCCGTGGTGCCGGAGGAGCAGGCGACGCCGAACGGCACGTCGTTGTACGCGGCGAACGCCTCCTCGAACCGCCTGACGTACGGCCCCTGCGAAGAGATCCAGCCGCCGCCGACGGCCTCCGTCACATAGTCGAGCTCGCGGCCCTGGAGCCACGGCATGGACACCGGATACGTAAAGGACATGGGTTTTGAGTCTTCCTCGGTCAGTCGGTTGCCAGGGCGGGAAGGCCGAGCAGCAGGTCCGCCGCCGCGGCCCGGCCGCCGGCGTCCCGCAGCAGCCCGGCGAAGTGCTCCGCGCGCTCGGTGAAGGAGGGTTGGTCGAGCACGCGGGTGATCTTGTCCAGGACGTCCTCGGTGTCCACGGTCTCCGGCCGGTCCAGGGTCAGGCTCACCCCGAAGTCCTGGCCCCGGATCGCCTGGTCGTCGCAGTCCACCCACAACGGCCGGACCACCAGCGGCTTTCCGAAGTACAGGCCCTCGTGGTAGCCGTTGCCACCGGCATGGGTGAAGAACGCCTTCACGTTCGGATGGGCCAGCACGTCCAGCTGCGACGGCACCCAGCCCTCGATCCGCAGGTTGTCCGGCAGCTCGGCGGCCGGCGGCAGCAACTCCTGTTGGCCGCGCGGGAGTTTCCACAACACCTGGTGGCCCCGGCCGTCCAGTCGCCGGGCGACCTCCACCAGCGACGCCACCTGCTCACGGGTCAGCCGGGTGATCGTGCCGAAGCCCATGTACACCACGGACTTCTGCGCCGACAGCCAGTCCGACAGGCCGTCGTCGTCCGGTGCCTGGGGCAGCGGCGGCACCATCGTGCCCACCAGCCGCAGCTTCGGATGCATCGGGAACGGGTAGTCCAACTCCCTTACGGAGTAGCACAAGACCTGCTCCGCATGGTCGATCCGCGCCATCATCTGCCGCGCCTGGGGCGCGATGCCCAGCTCGGTGCGGACCCGGTTGTCCTCCTCGACGACCTTGCGGACGTCCGACGTCAGGAACATCCCGAGCGTCCGCAGCCGGAACAGCTGGTTCTCGATCCGCTGAGCCAGGGACATCGCGGCCGGCAGCCCCGAGTGCGGCACCGGGAAACCCGACGGGGTGTAGGACTTGGCGAACGGGACGTGCGAGGTGAGGACGTTGCTCGGCACGAACGGCACCCCGAGCACGAACGGAATGCCCTTGGTGATCGCCAGCTCGTACCCGAACTGGCACATGCTCTCGATCACCATCAGCGCCGGCTCGACCTCCTCGACGATCTCCTCCAGGCGGCGGTACTTCGCCATCCGCGACTCCGGCGCGAACGAATGCCGAATCACCGCCGCGTGCGCCTTGAACCGCGACCGCTGCGTCACCTCCGCATACGTCGCGTCGTCCCATGTGACCGCCGACATCTGCGAGACGGTGTCGCCGAGCGACGCGAACCGAACCGGGCTGCCGTCCACCACGGCCGCCACCTCGTCGCGCGCTTTCTCGTCGGTGGCGAACCACAGGTCCGCCACGTCGCGCCGGGACAATTCCCCGGCCAGCACGAGCAGCGGATTGAGCAGGCCGCTTTCGGCATAACTGACGAACAGGATCGGCCGCCGATTCGCGCCCATGGACAACACCCCTCGGAATGTGGCGGGCCGCCGGGCCCGCGCGCCACGCACCCGCCCGGCCCGGTCGCCGGGTGAGTGCATTCGCCGACGCCGCCACCCGAGGCGCGTGTTGCCGGAAGGAAGGGTCACCGGCCGGCACCCGGAACGCGCCGCGTGGAAAACGGGTCGGTTACTTGGTCTCATGCCACGGACCGGGGAATCACTAGTCTTCGGCGCGCGACGGCCCTTTCCGGGCCGTGTGGCCAATGCCCGTCCCCGGCGCCCGTCATTCCTTAGGGAAAAGTACAGCGTTTGCGAACGTACGATCCGGCACGCAGAGGTGACCTGAGGCCAACTTTTCCGCAGGGGTGAGCAAGGCATGACGATCGGAGCCGACGAGGACCCGGTGGTGGTCGTCGGAATGGCCTGCCGTTATCCGGGTGGGGTCGCCGGCCCGGAGGACCTGTGGGAACTGGTCCGCACCGGCCGCGACGCGACCACCGCCTTCCCGGACGACCGCGGCTGGGACCTGGCCGCACTGGCCGGCGACGGACCCGGCCGCAGCGCGACCCGCGAGGGCGGATTCCTCACCGGCGCCGCCGACTTCGACGCCGCCTTCTTCGGCATGTCGCCCCGCGAGGCCGTCTCCACCGACCCGCAACAGCGCCTCGTCCTGGAGACCGCCTGGGAAGCCCTGGAGCGCGCCGGCATCGACCCGCACTCCCTGCGCGGCAGCCGCACCGGGGTCTTCGTCGGCGCCAGCGGCCAGGACTACGCCGCCGTCACCCACGCCTCGCCCGACGACCTGGACGGACACGCCCTCACCGGCCTGGCCCCCGGCGTCGCCTCCGGTCGCCTGGCGTACGTCCTGGGCCTCGAAGGCCCCGCCGTCACCGTCGACACCACGTCCTCCTCGTCGCTGGTCGCGCTGCACTGGGCGGTCCGCGCCCTGCGCGCGGGGGAGTGCAGCACCGCCCTGGCCGGCGGCGTCACGGTGATGTCCACCCCGGCCGCCTTCGTCGGCCACACCCGACAGGGCGGCCTCGCGCCCGACGGCCGCTGCAAGCCGTTCTCCGACGACGCCGACGGCACCGCCTGGGCGGAGGGCGTCGGCATCGTCGTCCTGGAGCACCTGTCCACCGCCCGCGCCGCCGGCAACCCCGTCCTCGCCGTGCTGCGCGGCTCGGCCGTCAACCAGGACGGCGCCTCCGACGGCCTCACCGCACCCAGCGGTCCCGCCCAGGAACGCGTCATCCGCGCCGCCCTCGCCGACGCCCGACTCGCCCCCGCCGACATCGATCTCGTCGAGGCGCACGGCACCGGCACCCGGCTCGGCGACCCCGTCGAGGCCCGGGCGCTGCTCGCCGCCTACGGCCAGGACCGGGACCCGGACCGACCGCTGCGCCTCGGTTCCCTGAAGTCCACCCTCGGCCACGCACAGGCCGCCGCCGGCATCGGCGGAGTGATCAAGACCGTCCTGACCCTGCGGCACGGCCTGATGCCGCGCATCCGGCACCTGGCCACCCCCACCCGCCAAGTCGACTGGTCCCAGGGCGCCGTGGCCCCCCTCACCGACCACACGCCCTGGCCACCGGCCGACCGACCGCGCCGCGCCGGCGTCTCCTCCTTCGGCATCAGCGGCACCAACGCCCATGTGATCCTCGAAGAGGCGCCGCCCGCCGACGTCCCCGTCACCCGGCCCGGCACCCTCCGCCCCAGCACCGTCCCCTGGCCGGTCTCCGCCGCCACGCCCGAAGCCCTCGACGCCCAACTCGCCCGGCTCCGCGCCCACCTGCGCACCCACTCGGACCTGGACCCGCTGGACGTCGGCTACTCCCTGGCCACCGGCCGCGCCGCGCTCCGCCACCGGGCGGTCCTCCTGCCGCCCGCCGACGGCACCGCCGCGGACGCCGTCGAGCACGCCCGCGGTGCGGCCCACCAGCGCCGCACCGCCGTCCTCTTCTCCGGCCAGGGCAGCCAGCGCCCGGGCATGGGCCGCGAACTCGCCGCCCGCTTCCCGGTGTTCGCCGACGCACTGGACGACGCGCTGCGCGCCCTGGACCGGCACCTGGACGGCCCGGTGCGCGAGGTGATGTGGGGCACCGACGCCGCGCTCCTGGACCGGACCGGCTGGACCCAGCCCGCCCTGTTCGCCGTCGAGGTCGCCCTCCACCGCCTGGTCGCGTCCCTCGGCGTCACCCCCGACTTCGTCGGCGGCCACTCCGTCGGCGAGATCGCCGCCGCCCACGTCGCCGGCGTCCTGAGCCTGGAGGACGCCTGCCGCCTGGTGGCCGCCCGCGCCACGCTGATGCAGGCGCTCCCGGCCGGCGGCGCGATGGCCGCGCTGGAGGCCACCGAGGACGAAGTGGCCCCGCTGCTCGGCGCACACCTCGCGCTGGCCGCCGTCAACGGCCCCACCGCGGTCGTCGTCGCCGGAGCCGAGGACGCCGTGCGGCAACTGACCGCCCGCTTCGCCGACCGCGGCCGGCGCACCAGCCGGCTGGCCGTCTCGCACGCCTTCCACTCGCCGCTGATGGAGCCCATGCTCGACGCCTTCCGGGACGTCGTGAGCCGACTGACCTTCCACCAGCCGTCGATCCCGCTGGTCTCCAACCTCACCGGTGAACTCGCCGGCAGTGAGATCACCAGCGCCGAGTACTGGGTCCGGCACGTCCGCGACACCGTCCGCTTCGCCGACGGCATCACCGCACTGGCCAAGGCCGGCGCCGACGTCCTGATCGAACTCGGCCCCGGCGGCGTGCTGTCCGCGATGGCCCGCGACACCCTCGGCCCCGACAGCACCACCGACGTCGTCCCCGCCCTGAGCAAGGGACGGCCCGAGGAGACCGCCTTCGCCGGCGCCCTCGGCCGCCTGCACACCCTCGGCGTCCCCGTCGACTGGCCCGCCTTCTACGCCGGCACCGGCGCCCGCCGCGTCGAACTGCCCACCTACGCCTTCCAGCACGTGCGCCACTGGCCCACCCCGCCCCGCCCGAACGGCGCCGGGCCCGGCGCCCTCGGCCACCCCCTGCTCGGCTCCGCCGTCGAACTCGCCGACGGCGGCGGCACCGTCTGCTCCGGCGCCCTCTCCCTCCGCACCCACCCCTGGCTCGCCGACCACACCGTCGCCGGGCGGGTCGTGCTGCCGGCCACCGCGCTGCTGGAACTCGCCGTGCGCGCCGGCGACGAGGCGGGCTGCGACGTCCTGCACGAACTCCACCTCACCACCCCGCCGGCCCTGCCCGACGACGCCGCCCTGCACGTCCAGGTGCACGTCGGCCCCGCCGACACCACCGGGCGCCGCGCCGTCACCGTCCACACCCGCCCCGACCACCACCCGGCCGGCGACTGGACCCGATGCGCCACCGGCACCCTCGGCAGCACCCCGCCGTCCGCAGCCGAAGCCGCCACGGGCGGCACCCCGGCCGCCTGGCCGCCGGCCGACGCCGAACCCCTCGACCTCGCCGACCACTACGAACGGCTCGCCGACCGCGGCTTCGACTACGGCCCGACCTTCCGCGGCCTGCGGGCCGCCTGGCGACGCGGCGCGGAGATCTTCGCGGACGTGGAATGCCCGCCCGGCACCGCCGACGACGCCCCCGACCACGGACTGCACCCCGCCCTGCTCGACGCGGCCCGGCACGCCGCCATGGCGGTGGACGGCACCGTGCCCGTCGCCTGGCACGGCGTCCGGCTGCACGCCGTCGGCGCCACCGCGCTGCGGGTCCGCATCCGCCCCACCACGACCGGCACGCTGACCCTCACCGCGGTCGACGTGCACGGCGCGCCGGTCGTCACCGTCGAGGCCCTCACCGCCCGCCCGCTGACCGACGAGGAACGCGCCGCCCCGCGGACGCCGCGGCAGGCCCGCGGCGAGACGCCCGCCGACGCCCGCCCGGCCCGGCCCGCGGCGGCCCGCCCCGGCCCGGCCGGCGAACCCCTCCCGGACACCACCGGGTCCCACCCCACCGCCGGCCACCTCGCCGCGCTGCCGCCGGCCGCCCGGGAGCGCCAGCTGCTGGACCTGGTGCGCACCCAGGCCGCCGCCGTCCTGGGCCACCCCGGCCCCGAGGCCGTCGGCACCCGCAGCGTCTTCAAGGAGCTGGGCTTCGACTCGTTGGCCGGCGTCGAACTCGCCGACCGGCTCACCGCCCGCACCGGACTGCGCCTGCCGGCCACCCTCGTCTTCAACTTCCCCACCCCCGAACGTGCTGCCCACCGCCTCGGGGAACTCCTCGCCGCAACCGCCCCCCTCGACCCCGGGGCGTACGGAGAGGAACTCACCAGGTTCGAGGCGATCGTGACGAACCTGCCGCAGGACGGCCCCGAACGCCGGGCCGTCGCGGACCGGTTGGACGCCATCGTCTCCGCACTCCGCCAGAACTCGCCTGCAGAGGTGCCCTCCTCGGACGAGGACATCGACACGGTGTCGGTCGACAGACTGCTCGACATCATCGATGAAGAGTTCGAAACCACATAGAGAAATTGTTGCTTTCGTTCGCGACCCGATGACGAGGACGGACCGATGCAGGAACCCCAGCAAGGCCAGCCGGACCAGCAGGAGAAAATCGTCGACTATCTCCGGCGGGTCACTTCAGATCTTCGCCGTGCCCGCCGCCGCATTGGCGAACTGGAATCCAAGGACAACGAGCCCATCGCCATCGTCGGAATGGGCTGCCGACTTCCCGGCGGCGTCAATTCGCCGGAATCCCTGTGGGACCTGGTGCGTTCCGGCGGCGACGCCATTTCCGGATTCCCCGTCGACCGCGGCTGGGACCTGGAAACCCTCACCGGAAACGGCGACGGCAGCAGCGCCACCCACGAAGGCGGATTCCTCTACGACGCCGCGGAATTCGACGCCGCCTTCTTCGGCATCTCGCCGCGCGAGGCGACTGCTATGGACCCCCAGCAGCGCCTCCTCCTCGAAGTCGCCTGGGAGGCGCTGGAGCGCGCCGGCATCGCCCCCACAGCCCTGCGCGGCAGCCGGTCCGGCGTGTTCGTCGGCTCCTACCACTGGGGCGCGCCCTCGGCCGACGCCGCCACCGAACTGCACGGCCACGCCCTGACCGGCACCGCCGCCAGCGTGCTGTCCGGCCGCCTGGCCTACACCCTCGGCCTCGAAGGCCCGGCCGTCACCGTCGACACCGCCTGCTCCTCCTCCCTCGTCGCCCTGCACCTGGCGGCCCAGTCCCTGCGCGTCGGCGAATCCTCGCTCGCCGTGATCGGCGGCGTCACGATCCTCACCGAGCCGTCCGTCTTCGTCGAGTTCAGCGCCCAGGGCGGCCTGGCACCGGACGGCCGCTGCAAGGCGTTCTCCGACGCCGCCGACGGCACCGGTTGGGCCGAGGGCGTCGGTGTCCTCGTCGCCGAGCGGCTCTCCGACGCGCAGCGCAACGGCCATCCGGTCCTCGCCGTGCTGCGCGGCTCCGCCGTCAACCAGGACGGCGCCTCCAACGGCCTGACCGCCCCCAACGGCCCCTCCCAGGAACGGGTCATCCAGCAGGCCCTCGCCCGGACCGGCCTGACCCCCGCCGACATCGACGCCGTCGAGGCGCACGGCACCGGCACCCGGCTCGGCGACCCCATCGAGGCCCAGGCCCTGCTCGCCACCTACGGCCAGGGACACACCCCCGACCAGCCGCTGTGGCTCGGCTCCCTGAAGTCCAACATCGGGCACACCCAGGCGGCCGCCGGCGTCGCCGGTGTCATCAAGATGGTCATGGCGCTGCGCCACGGCCACCTGCCGCCGACCCTGCACGCCGACGCGCCCTCCTCGCACGTGGACTGGTCCGCCGGATCGGTACGCCTGCTGACCGAGGGCCAGCAGTGGCCGGAGACCGGACGTCCGCGCCGGGCCGCGGTGTCCTCGTTCGGCATCAGCGGCACCAACGCGCACGCCCTGCTGGAACAGGCACCCCACCCCGCGGACACCGCGGACGCCGGCGACGACGCCGCGCCCACCGAACCGGCCGGCGCGCCCGCCGCGCTGCCCTGGATCGTCTCCGGACACTCCCCGCAGGCGCTGCGCGACCAGGCCGCCGCCCTGGCCGCCAGGGTCGAGACCGACCCCGCGCTCCGCCCCCAGGACATCGGGCACACCCTGCACACCGCCCGCGCCCTGCTCGAACGACGCGCCGTCGTCGTCGCCCCCGACCGCGCCGAACTCCTCGCGGCTACCCACGAGTTGGCCGCCGGCCGGTCCGCGAACGCCGTCGTCGAGGGCCTCGCGGACGTCGAGGGTCGGACGGTGTTCGTGTTCCCCGGTCAGGGTTCGCAGTGGGTGGGGATGGGGGCCCAACTCCTCGATGAGTCGGCGGTGTTCGCGGAGCGGATTGCCGAGTGTGCGGCGGCACTCGCCGAGTTCACCGACTGGTCGCTGGTCGATGTGCTGCGGGGTGTGGTGGGTGCGCCGTCGTTGGAGCGGGTCGATGTGGTGCAGCCGGCGTCGTTCGCGGTGATGGTGTCGTTGGCTGCGTTGTGGGGTTCCCGTGGTGTGTTGCCGGATGCGGTGGTGGGGCATTCGCAGGGTGAGATCGCTGCCGCGGTGGTGTCGGGTGCGCTGTCGTTGCGGGACGGGGCGCGGGTGGTGGCGCTGCGGAGTCAGGCCATTGGTCGTGCGTTGGCGGGGCGGGGCGGGATGATGTCCGTCGCGCTGTCGGTGGACGTGCTCGAACCGCGGTTGGTCGAGTTCGAGGGGCGGGTGTCGGTGGCCGCCGTCAACGGCCCGCGCTCCGTCGTGGTCGCCGGCGAGCCCGAGGCGCTGGACGCGCTGCACGCCCGGCTGACCGCCGACGACATCCGGGCCCGCCGGATCGCGGTGGACTACGCCTCGCACTCGCACCAGGTCGAGGACCTGCACGAGGAACTGCTGGAGGTGCTGGCGGAGCTGGCGCCGCGCACGTCGGAGGTGCCGTTCTTCTCGACCGTGACCGGCGACTGGCTGGACACCGCGCGGATGGACGCCGGCTACTGGTTCCGCAACCTGCGCGGACGGGTGCGGTTCGCGGACGCGGTGGCGGACCTGCTGGCGGCGGAGTACCGCGCGTTCGTCGAGGTCAGCTCGCACCCGGTGCTGACGATGGCGGTCTTGGACCTGATCGAGGAGGCCGGGGTCACGGCCGTCGCGACCGGCACCCTGCGCCGTGACCAGGGTGGCGCGGGCCGCTTCCTGCTGTCGGCCGCCGAGGTCTTCGTGCGCGGTGTGGACGTGGACTGGGCGGGGGCGTTCGAGGGGACCGGTGCGGCCCGGGTCGACCTGCCCACCTACGCCTTCCAGCGCGAGCGGTACTGGAACACCCGCACCGCCGCCGACCGCACCCCGGCCGACGCCCCGATGGACGCCGAATTCTGGGCCGCCGTCGAACAGGCGGACGTCTCCGCGCTGACCGCCGCGCTCGGCACCGACGAGGACTCCGTCGCCGCCATCCTGCCCGGCCTCACCTCCTGGCGCCGGGCCCGCTCCCAGCGCACCACCCTCGACTCCTGGCGCTACCGCGTCACCTGGACGCCCCTCGCCCAGGTGCCCCGCGCCACCCTGACCGGCACCTGGCTGCTGGTCACCACCGACGGCATCGACGACACCGATGTGGCAGGGGCGTTGGAGAGCTACGGCGCCGAGGTGCGCCGGCTGGTCCTGGACGAGGAGTGCACCGACCGCGCCGTCCTGCGGGAGCGGCTGGCCGGCGCGGAGGACGTGACCGGCATCGTCTCCGTCCTCGCCGCCGCCGAGGACGACGCCGCACGCCACCCCGGCCTCACCCGGGGACTCGCGCTCACCGTCTCCCTCGTCCAGGCCCTGGGCGACGCCGAGGCGACCGCGCCGCTGTGGTTCCTGACCCGCGGCGCCTTCGCCACCGGCCCGTCCGACCCCGTCACCCGGCCCCTGCAGAGCCAGATCGCGGGCGTCGGCTGGACCACCGCGCTGGAGCACCCGCAGCGCTGGGGCGGCACCGTGGACCTGCCCGACACCCTCGACGCCCGGGCCGCCCAGCGGCTCGCCGCCGCGCTGTCCGGCGCCCTCGGCGCCGAGGACCAGCTCGCCGTCCGCGCCGCCGGGGTACTGGCCCGCCGCATCGTGCGTGCCGGACACCGCGCCGGACGACCGGCACGGACCTGGGCGCCGCGCGGCACCACCCTGATCACCGGCGGCTCCGGCACCCTCGCCCCGCAGCTCGCCCGCTGGCTGGCCGAACGCGGCGCCGAGCACGTGGTGCTGGTCAGCCGGCGCGGTGCCGACGCCCCCGGAGCGCCCGAACTCATCGCGGAGGCAGCCGAGTCGGGCACCGAGGTGACCGTCGCCGCCTGCGACATCACCGACCGCGACGCGGTCGCCGCGCTGCTGGCCGACCTCACGGCCGACGGCCGCACCCTGCGCACCGTCATCCACGCCGCCGCCGCCATCGAGCTGTCCGCGCTCGCCGACACCACCGTGGCGGAGTTCGCCGACGTCGTGCACGCCAAGGTCACCGGCGCACGGATCCTCGACGAACTGCTCGACGACGCGGAACTGGACGACTTCGTCCTGTACTCCTCCACCGCCGGCATGTGGGGCAGCGGCGTGCACGCCGCCTACGTCGCCGGCAACGCCTATCTGTCCGCGCTCGCCGAGCAGCGCCGCGCCCGCGGACTGCGCACCACCTCCATCCACTGGGGCAAGTGGCCCGACGACCGGGCACGCGAGCTGGCCGACCCGCACCGGATCCGCCGCAGCGGTCTGGAGTACCTCGACCCCGAGCTGGCGCTCACCGCGCTCCAGCACGTCCTGGACGACGACGAGACCGTCATCGGCCTCATGGACATCGACTGGGACACCTACCACGACGTGTTCACCGCGGGCCGGCCCGCGCACCTCTTCGACCAGATCCCCGAGGTGCGGCGCCGCCTCGACCAGGCATCCGTCCCGGACCCCGCGGGCCCGGCCGCCGACGGCCTGGCCGCCCGCCTGCACGGCCTCGCCGCCGCCGAACAGGACCGGCTGCTGCTCACCCTGGTCCGCACCGAGGCCGCCGCCGTCCTCGGCCACGCCTCGGCCGAGTCCTTCCCCGAGCGCCGCGCCTTCCGTGACCTCGGCTTCGACTCGGTCACCGCCGTGGACCTGCGCAACCGGCTCGTGGCCGGCACCGGACTGCGGCTGCCCTCGACGATGGTCTTCGACCACCCCAACTGCGCGGCGCTCGCCGCGTTCCTGAAGACGACGGCGCTCGGCGTCCCCGGCGCCGCACCGCAGCAGCACGCCGCTACCGGCACCCCGGCCGACGACGACCCGATCGCCGTGATCGGCATGAGCTGCCGCTACCCCGGCGGCGCCGCCACCCCCGAGGAACTGCTGCGGCTCGCCCTCGACGGCGCCGACGTCATCTCGGAGTTCCCCGCGGACCGCGGCTGGGACGCCCGGGGCCTGTACGACCCGGACCCCGACCGCCCCGGCCACACCTACTCCGTCCAGGGCGGCTTCCTCCACGAGGCCGCCGGCTTCGATCCCGGCTTCTTCGGGATCTCCCCGCGCGAGGCGGTCGCCATGGACCCGCAGCAGCGGCTCCTGCTGGAGACCTCCTGGGAGGCGTTCGAACGCGCCGGTATCGACCCCGCGTCACTGCGCGGCAGCGCCGCCGGCACCTTCTTCGGCGCCAGCTACCAGGACTACTCCTCCACCGTGCAGAACGGCACGGGGGAGTCCGAGGCGCACATGGTGACCGGCACCGCGGCCAGTGTCCTGTCCGGCCGGGTCTCCTACCTGCTCGGCCTGGAGGGCCCCGCGGTCACCGTGGACACCGCCTGCTCCTCCTCACTGGTCGCCCTGCACCTGGCCTGCCAGTCCCTGCGCGACGGCGAGAGCTCCCTCGCGCTGGCCGGCGGTGCGGCCGTGATGGCCACCCCGCACGCGTTCGTCGGCTTCAGCCGGCAGCGTGCCCTGGCCAAGGACGGCCGCTGCAAGCCGTTCTCCGACACCGCCGACGGCATGACGCTCGCCGAGGGCGTCGGCGTCGTCCTGCTGGAGCGCCTGTCCCACGCCCGCGCCAACGGGCACCGGGTACTGGCCGTGATCCGCGGTTCCGCCGTCAACCAGGACGGCGCCTCCAACGGCCTGACCGCGCCCAACGGCCCGTCCCAGCAGCGCGTCATCCGCCAGGCGCTCGCCAACGCCGGCCTGACCGGCGCCGACGTCGACGCGGTCGAGGCGCACGGCACCGGCACCAAGCTGGGCGACCCCATCGAGGCCCAGGCCCTGCTCGCCACCTACGGCCAGGACCGCGACGCCGAACGGCCGCTGCTGCTGGGCTCGGTGAAGTCCAACATCGGCCACACCCAGGCCGCGGCCGGCGTCGCCGGCGTCATCAAGATGGTGCTGGCCATGGACGCCGGCGAACTGCCCGGCACCCTGCACCTCGACGCGCCCTCCAGCCACGTCGACTGGACCGCCGGCGCCGTGGAACTGCTGCGCGGGCGCACCCCGTGGCCCGAGAGCGGGCGCCCCCGCCGGGCCGGTGTCTCCTCGTTCGGCATCAGCGGCACCAACGCCCACCTGATCCTCGAACAGGCCCCGGCCACCGAGCCGCCAGCCGACCCCGACCGCCTCCGGGACACCGCCACCGACACCGTCGTCCCCTGGCCGCTCGCCGCCAAGTCCCCGGCCGCCCTGCGCGCCCAGGCCGCCCGGCTCCTCGCCACCGTCGAGCACGACCCCGACCTCCCGCCCGCCCCCGTGGGCCACGCCCTGGCCACCACCCGCGCCGCCCTCGAACACCGCGCCGTCGTCGTCGGCGAGCGCCGCGAGGACTTCCTGCGCGGCCTGGCCGCCCTGTCCACCGGCGCCTCGACGGCCGGCCTGGTCAGCGGCATCGCCGGCCCCGACCCCGAGGGAGCGGTCTTCGTCTTCCCCGGCCAGGGATCCCAGTGGTGGGGAATGGGCCGCGAACTCCTCGCCACGTCCGAGGTGTTCCGCACCGCGATCGATGACTGCGCGACGGCCCTCGCCCCGTACGTCGACTGGTCGCTGCACGACGTCCTGGCCGGCGAGGGCGACCCCGCCCTGCTGGAGCGGGTGGACGTGGTCCAGCCCGCGCTGTTCGCCATGATGGTCGGGCTGTCCGCGCTCTGGCGCTCCCACGGCGTCGTCCCGGCGGCCGTGGTCGGCCACTCGCAGGGCGAGATCGCCGCGGCCTGCGTCGCCGGAGCCCTCAGCCTGGCCGACGCCGCCCGCGTGGTGGCGCTGCGCAGCCAGGCACTGCCGCAACTGTCCGGACGCGGCGGCATGATGTCGGTCTCCGCCCCCGTAGAGCGGGTCACCGCACTCCTCGCCCCGTGGCAGGAGGCGCTGTCCGTCGCCGCGGTCAACGGCCCCTCGTCCGTGGTCGTCTCCGGCGACACCGACGCGCTCGACGCCCTGCACACCGCCTGCCAGGAACAGGGCGTGCGGGCCCGCAAGGTGTCCGTGGACTACGCCTCGCACGGGCGGCACGTCGAGGCCGTCCGCGACGAACTCGCCCGCGTCCTCGCGCCGGTCGACCCGCGCGCCCCCGAGGTGCCGTTCTACTCGACGGTCACCGGCGACCGCGTGGACGACGCCGCCTTCGACGGCGCCTACTGGTACACCAACCTCCGCCAGACCGTCCGCATGGAGGAGGCCACCCGCGCCCTCCTCGCCGCCGGACACCGCGTCTTCATCGAGGTCAGCCCGCACCCGGTGCTCGCCGCCCCGATCCAGGAGACGCAGGAGGCCGTAGCGGAGGCCACCGGCGGGTCCGCGGTGGTCCTCGGCTCGCTCCGCCGCGACGAGGGCGGCCCGCGGCGCTTCCTGACGTCGCTCGCCGAGGCCCACACCCACGGCGCCCCGGTCGACTGGACCACCACCTTCGCCCGGTCCGCCTACCAGCCGGTGGACCTGCCGACCTACCCCTTCCAACGACAGGACTTCTGGCCCGAGGCCCGGCCCGCCACCCCGGCCGCCGGCGCCGACGCGTCCGACGCCGCGTTCTGGCAACTGGTCGAGAACCAGGACCTCGCCGCGCTCGCCGACGCGCTCGGCGTCCCCGCCGACGACGAGCACACCGCGCTCGGCACCGTGCTGCCGGCCCTGTCCGCCTGGCGCGCCAAGGCCCAGGCCCGCACCCGGATCGACGAACTCCGCTACCACGTCCAGTGGACCCGGGTCGCCGAGCCCGCGGCGGCCCCCACCACCGGCCGGCTGCTGGTCGCCGTCCCGCCGGACCACGCCGACGCCCCCTGGGTCGCCGCGGCGCTCGACGCCCTGGGCACCGACACCGTCCGCTTCGAGGCCAAGGGCACCGACCGCGCGGGATGGGCCGCACAGATCGCCCAACTCGTCGAGGACGGCGAGGAGTTCACCGGCGTGGTGTCGCTGCTGGCCGCCGCCGAGGATCTCCACCCGGACTTCGGCTCGGTACCGCTGGGGCTGGGGCAGACCCTCGTCCTCGTCCAGGCCCTCGGCGACGCCGGCCTGACCGCGCCCCTGTGGTGCCTGACCCGCGGCGCCGTCGCCACCGGCCGCGACGACGCCCTCGACAGCCCGACCCAGGGCGCCCTGTGGGGCCTCGGCCGGGTCGTGGCCCTGGAACACCCCGACCGCTGGGGCGGCCTGATCGACCTGCCCGCCACCCTCGACGCCCGCGCCGCGGCCCGCCTCACCGGCCTGCTCGCCGACCCCGCCGGTGAGGACCAACTCGCCGTCCGCGCCACCGGCGTGCTCGCCCGCCGCATGGTGCACGCCGCGCCGTCCGCGCCCCGCACCGGGCGCCGCTGGCGGGGCCGCGGCACCTGCCTGATCACCGGCGGCACCGGCGGCATCGGCGGCCGGGTCGCCCGCTGGATGGCCGAGCACGGCGCCGCCCACCTGGTCCTGACCAGCCGGCGCGGCCCGGACGCACCCGGCGCCGCCGCACTCCGGGCCGAACTGGAGGCCCTGGGCGCCCGCGTCACCCTCGCCGCCTGCGACGTCGCCGACCGCGACGCCCTGGCCGCCCTGCTGGCCGACCTCCCCGCCGACCAGCCGCTCACCTCCGTCTTCCACTCCGCCGGCGTGGCCGACGGGGACGCCCGGGCAGCCGACCTGACCCTAGATCAGCTCGACGCGCTGCTGCGCGCCAAACTGACCGCCGCCCACCACCTGCACGAGCTGACCGCCCCCCTCGACCTCGACGCGTTCGTGCTCTTCTCCTCCGGCGCCGCGGTCTGGGGCAGCGGCGGCCAGCCCGGCTACGCCGCCGCCAACGCCTACCTCGACGCCCTCGCCGCCCACCGCAGGTCCCTCGACCTGCCCGGCGCGTCCGTCGCCTGGGGCACCTGGGGCGAGGTCGGCATGGCCACCGTCCCCGAGGTCCACGAGCGACTGCACCGCCAAGGGGTCCGCGCCATGGAACCGGACCACGCGATCGGCGCGCTCCAGCAGATGCTGGAGGACGACGACACCACCCTCGCCGTGACCCTCATGGACTGGGAGGCGTTCGCACCGAGCTTCACCGCGACCCGACCCAGCGCCCTGTTCAGCACGGTGCCCGAAGCCGTCCGCGCGGTGACCGGCGACCCGGGCACCACGGCCGGCGACGACGTGGACTCCGCGACCCCGCCGCTCCGCCGCCACCTGGAGGAGCTGTCCGCCGCCGAGCGCGGCCGGGCCCTGGTCGAGGCGGTCCGCGCCGAGGCGTCCGCGACCCTCGGCCACGACACCCCCGACGCCATCCCCGCCGGCCGTGCCTTCCGCGACGTCGGCTTCGACTCGGTCACCGCCGTCGAACTGCGCAACCGGCTGCGCACCGCCCTCGGCCTGCCGCTGCCGGCCGCGCTCGTCTTCGACCACCCCACCCCCACGGCCCTCGCCGGCCACCTCGGCGCGCTGCTCTTCGGCACCGCCCCCGAGGACGCCGGCACCGGCCGCCCCGACGACCCCGACGCCCGCATCCGCGAGGCGCTCGCCACCGTCCCCATCGGACGGCTGCGCAAGGCGGGCCTCCTCGACATGGTGCTGAAACTCGCCGACGGAGACGCGACCGACGCCCCCGCCCCCGAGGCCGACGCCCCCTCGGAATCCCTCGACGACATGGACGCCGAAGCCCTGCTGCGGCTGGCCACCGAGAACTCGGCGAACTGAAAGAGAGCTGGAGCCCACCATGAGCACGAACCCCGACAAGTACGTCGAGGCACTCCGGTCGTCCCTGAAGGAGATCGAGCGGCTGCGCCGGCAGAACGAACAGCTGGTGGCGGCGGCGGTCGAGCCCGTCGCGGTCGTCGGCATCGGCTGCCGCTTCCCCGGCGGCGTCACCTCCCCCGAGGACCTGTGGGAGCTGGTCGCCGAGGGGCGCGACGTCATCGGGCCGTTCCCGCAGGACCGCGGCTGGGACCTGGAGAAGTTGGCCGGCGGCGGCGAGGGCGGCAGCCTCGCGCAGGTCGGCGGCTTCGTCGAGGACGCCGCCGGCTTCGACCCCGGCTTCTTCGGCATCTCCCCGCGCGAAGCGGTCGCCATGGACCCGCAGCAGCGCATCCTGCTGGAGATCACCTGGGAAGCCCTGGAACGCGCCGGCATCGACCCGTCCACCCTGCGCGGTACCCCCACCGGCGTCTTCGTCGGCACCACCGGCCAGGACTACGGCGAGGTCATCAAGGCGTCCGCCGAGGACGTCGAGGTCTACTCGACCACCGGCCACGCCGCCAGCGTCATCTCCGGCCGGCTCTCCTACACCCTCGGCGCCGAGGGCCCGGCCGTCACCGTCGACACCGGCTGCTCCTCGTCCCTGGTCGCCCTGCACTGGGCCGTCCAGGCGCTGCGCGGCGGCGAGTGCTCCATGGCCCTGGCCGGCGGCGCGTCCATCATGGCCACCCCGGGCCCGTTCGTCGCCTTCACCGCGCAGAGCGGCCTGGCCGCCGACGGCCGCTGCAAGCCCTTCTCCGACCGGGCCGACGGCACCGGCTGGGGCGAGGGCGCCGGCATGCTGGTCCTGATGCGGCTCTCCGACGCCCAGCGCGAGGGCCGCCCGGTCCTCGCCGTGCTGCGCGGCTCCGCCATCAACCAGGACGGCGCCTCCAACGGCCTGACCGCTCCCAACGGCCCCTCCCAGCAGCGCGTCATCCGCGCCGCGCTGGACAGCGCCCACCTCACCGCCGCCGACATCGACGCCGTCGAGGCCCACGGCACCGGCACCACCCTCGGCGACCCGATCGAGGCCCAGGCGCTCCTGGCGACCTACGGACAGGACCGGCCGCGGCCCCTGTGGCTCGGCTCGGTGAAGTCCAACATCGGCCACACCCAGGCCGCCTCCGGTGCCGCCGGCGTGATCAAAATGATCATGGCGTTGCAGCGCGGCGTGCTGCCGCGCAGCCTGCACGCCACCGAACCCACCACGGACGTCGACTGGACCGCCGGCTCCGTCGACCTCCTCGACGAGACGGTCGCCTGGCCCGAGACCGGACGCGCCCGCCGCGCCGGCGTCTCCTCCTTCGGCATCAGCGGCACCAACGCCCACGTCATCCTCGAACAGGCCCCCACCGCCCCCGAAGAGCCCACCACCGAACCCACCGTCCGCCCCGCCGTCGTCCCGTGGGCGCTCTCCGCCCGCACCGCCGCCGCCCTCGACGCCCAGCGCGCCCGCCTCACCGGCCACCTCGCCGACACCCCCGACGCCGACCCCCTCGACGTCGGCTACGCGCTCGCCGACGGACGCGCCACCTTCGAACACCGCGCCGTCCTGCTCCCCGACGGCACCGAACTCGCCCACGGAACCGCCGGCGAAGGCCCCTGCGCCGTCCTCTTCTCCGGCCAGGGCTCCCAGCGCCCGGGCATGGGACGCGAACTCCACGCCCGCTTCCCGGTGTTCGCCGCGGCCTTCGACGAGATCACAGCGCTCCTCGACACCCACCTCGACCGCCCGCTGCGCGAGGTCGTCTGGGGCACCGACGCCGACCTGCTGAACGACACCGGCTGGGCCCAACCCGCCCTGTTCGCCGTCGAGGTCGCCCTCTACCGCCTGGTCGCGTCCCTCGGCGTCACCCCCGACTTCGTCGGCGGCCACTCCATCGGCGAGCTCGCCGCCGCGCACGTCGCCGGGGTCCTCTCCCTCGAAGACGCCTGCACCCTCGTCGCCGCCCGCGCCCGCCTCATGCAGGCCCTGCCGCGCGGCGGCGCGATGCTCGCGATCCGCGCCACCGAGGACGAGGTCACCCCCCACCTCACCGACGACGTCTCGATCGCCGCCGTCAACGGGCCCACCTCCGTCGTCGTCGCCGGCACCGAGGAAGCCGTCGCCGCGATCGGGGCGCGCTTCACCGCCCAGGACCGCAAGACCACCCGGCTGCGGGTCAGCCACGCCTTCCACTCGCCGCTCATGGACCCGATGCTGGCGGAATTCCGCGCCGTCGCCGCGGGCCTGACCTACCACGAGCCGCGCATCCCGGTCCTCTCCAACCTCACCGGCACCGTCGCCGCCGTCGCCGACCTGTGCTCCGCCGACTACTGGGTCCGCCACGTCCGCGAGGCGGTCCGCTTCGCCGACGGCGTCACCGCCCTCACCGACCGCGGCGTGACCACGCTCGTCGAACTCGGCCCGGACGGCGTGCTGTCCGCCATGGCCCAGGAATCCCTGCCGGACGGCGCCGCCGCCGTGCCGCTGCTGCGCAAGGACCGCCCCGAGGAGCTCTCCGCCGTCACCGGCCTGGCCCGCGCCCACGTCCGCGGCGTCACGGTCCGCTGGGCCGGCCTCTTCGACGGCACCGGCGCGCGCCGCGCCGACCTGCCCACCTACCCCTTCCAGCACCAGCGGTTCTGGCCGACCGCGGCCCGCGCCGCCCAGGACGTCACCGCCGCGGGACTGGGCGCCGCCGACCACCCGCTGCTCGGCGCCACCGTCGAACTCGCCGACGGGGCCGGCTACTTGTTCACCAGCCGGCTCTCCGTCCGGACCCACCCCTGGCTCGCCGACCACGGGGTCCAGGGCCGGGCCCTGCTGCCCGGCACCGCCTTCGTCGAACTGGCCGTCCGCGCCGGCGACGAGGCCGGCTGCGACCGCGTCGAGGAACTGACCCTGGCCGCCCCCCTGGTGCTGCCCGAGCGCGGCGGCGTCCAACTCCAGGTCCGCGTCGGCGCCCCCGACGCCGCCGGCCGCCGCACCCTCGGCATCTTCTCCCGCGTCGAGGACGGCTTCGACCTGCCCTGGTCGCAACACGCCACCGGCGTCCTGACCGCCGGCGCCGGCGCCCCCGACCCCACCTTCGACGCCACCGTCTGGCCCCCCAGCGGCGCCGAACCCGTCGACCTCACCGGCGCGTACGAGCGCCTGGCCGCACTCGGCTTCCAGTACGGCCCCGCCTTCCAGGGCCTGCGCGCCGCCTGGCGCCGCGACACCGAGGTCTACGCCGAAGTGGCCCTGCCCGACGGCGCGGACACCGACCCCGCCGCCTTCGGACTGCACCCGGCCCTGCTGGACGCCGCACAACACGCCGCCGCCTACGCCGACCTCGGCGCCATCAGCCGCGGCGGCCTGCCGTTCGCCTGGGAAGGCGTCTCGCTCGCCGCCGCCGGCGCCACCACCGTCCGCGCCCGGATCGCCCCGGCCGGCGAGGACACCGTCACCATCGCCGTCTACGACGCCGCCGGCGGCACCGTGCTGTCCGTCGACTCCCTGGTCTCCCGCGAGGTCCCCGCCGACGCACCCGGCGCCGCCGGCACCGTCCACCGCGACTCCCTCTTCCACGTCGAGTGGACCCCGCTCCAGGGCCGCCCGGGCCCCGCACCGGCCACCGTCGCCGTCCTCGGCCCCGACCCGGACGCCCTCGCCGACACCCTCCGCGCCACCGGCATCCGGACCACCGCCCCCCGCGACCTGGCCGCCCTCGCCGACGCCGAAGGGCCCGTCCCCGACCTGGTCGTCACCACCCTCACCACCACCCCGGGCGCCCCCGTCCCCGACGCCGCGCACGCCACCACCGCCGCCGTCCTCGCCCTCGCCCAACAGTGGCTCGCCGACGACCGCTTCGCCGACGCCCGCCTGGTCCTCGTCACCCGCGGCGCCACCGACGGCACCGACCCCGCCGCCGCGGCCGCCGGCGGCCTGATCCGCACCGCCCGCACCGAGAACCCCGGCCGTTTCGCCCTCCTCGACCTCGCCCCCGACACCGGCCGGCCCGACCCCGAGACCCTGGCCACCGCCCTGGCCGCCAGCCACGACGAGCCCGACCTCGCCGTCCGCGGCACCGACGTGCACGCCGCCCGCCTGGCCCGTGTCCCGCTCGCCACCGAACCCACCACCTGGAACCCGGACGGCACCGTCCTGATCACCGGCGGCACCGGCGGCCTGGGCGCGGTCCTCGCCCGCCACCTGGTCGCCACCCACGGCGTCCGCCACCTGCTGCTCGCCAGCCGCCGCGGCCCGGCCGCCGACGGCGCCGACGACCTGACGGCCGAACTCACCGGGCTCGGCGCCACCGTCCACATCGCCGCCTGCGACGTCGCCGACCCGGCCGCCCTCGCCGACCTGCTCGGCACCGTCCCGGCCGGGCACCCGCTCACCGTCGTCGTCCACACCGCCGGCGTCGTCGACGACGGCGTCCTCGGCTCCCTCACCCCGCAGCGCCTGGACACCGTCCTGCGGCCCAAGGCCGACGCCGCCTGGCACCTGCACGAGGCGACCCGCCACCTCGACCTGGACGCCTTCGTCCTCTTCTCGTCCGTCGCCGCCACCCTCGGCAGCCCCGGACAGGCCAACTACGCCGCCGGCAACGCCTTCCTGGACGCCCTCGCCGCCCGGCGCGCCGCCACCGGCCTGCCCGCCACCTCCCTCGCCTGGGGCCCGTGGACCCAGAGCGTCGGCATGACAAGCAGCCTGTCCGACCTCGACGTCGAGCGCATCGCCCGCTCCGGCATGCCCCCGCTGACCCTGGAACAGGGCACCGCCCTCTTCGACGCGGCCCTGGCCGCCGGGCCCGCCGCCCTCGCCCCGGTCCGCCTCGACCTGCCCGTCCTGCGCACCCAGGGCGACATCGCCCCGCTGCTGCGCGGCCTGATCCGCACCCCCGTGCGGCGCACCGCCGCCCAGGTCTCGCAGACCGCCGACGGCCTCGCCCAGCGGCTCGCCGGCCTCGACGCCGCCGCCCGCCGGGAAGCCCTCCTGGAACTCGTCCGCACCCAGATCGCCCAGGTCCTCGGCCACGCGGACGCCACCGAGGTGGAGACCGGCCGCCAGTTCCAGGACCTCGGCTTCGACTCCCTCACCGCCGTCGAACTCCGCAACGCCCTGAACACCGCCACCGGCCTGCGGCTGCCCGCCACCATGGTGTTCGACTACCCGACACCACACGCCCTCGCCGACCACCTGCGCGACGAACTCCTGGGCACCGAGGCCGAGTCGACCACCGCCGTCCCCGTGCCGACCCGTACCGCCGGCACCGACGACCCGATCGTCATCGTCGGCATGGCCTGCCGCTACCCCGGCGGCATCGCCTCACCCGAGGACCTCTGGCGCCTGGTCAGCCAGGGCGCCGACGCCACTGGCCCGTTCCCCACCAACCGCGGCTGGGACCTGGACAACCTCTACGACCCCGACCCCGACCGCCCGGGCCGCACCCACGTCCGCGCCGGCGGCTTCCTGCACGACGCCGGCTCCTTCGACGCCGACTTCTTCGGGATGAGCCCGCGCGAGGCGATGGCCACCGACTCCCAGCAGCGCCTGCTGCTCGAACTCTCCTGGGAAGCCGTCGAACGCGCCGGCATCGACCCCGCCTCACTGCGCGACTCCGGCACCGGCGTCTTCGCCGGCGTCATGTACAACGACTACGGCACCACCCTGACCGGCGACGAGTACGAGGCGTTCCGCGGCAACGGCAGCGCCCCGAGCGTCGCCTCCGGCCGCGTCTCCTACACCCTCGGCCTGGAAGGCCCGGCCGTCACGGTGGACACCGCCTGCTCTTCCTCTCTGGTCGCCCTGCACTGGGCGGCGCAGGCGTTGCGGGCGGGGGAGTGCTCGTTGGCGTTGGCCGGTGGTGTGACGGTGATGTCGACGCCGAGCACGTTCGTGGAGTTCTCGCGGCAGCGGGGTCTGGCGCCTGATGGTCGTTCGAAGGCGTTCGCCGAGGCCGCGGACGGCGTGGCCTGGTCCGAGGGCGTCGGCATGCTGGTCCTGGAGCGGCAGTCGGACGCGGTGCGCAACGGTCACGAGATCCTGGCCGTGGTGCGCGGCTCGGCGGTCAACCAGGACGGTGCGTCCAACGGTCTGACCGCGCCCAACGGCCCGTCCCAGCAGCGGGTGATCCGTCAGGCGTTGGCCAGTGGCGGCCTGTCCACGGCCGACGTGGACGCCGTTGAGGCGCACGGCACGGGTACGACGCTCGGTGACCCGATCGAGGCCCAGGCGCTCCTGGCCACCTACGGTCGCGACCGCGACCCCGAGAACCCGCTGCTGCTCGGCTCGATCAAGTCCAACATCGGTCACACCCAGGCAGCGGCCGGTGTCGCCGGTGTCATCAAGATGGTCATGGCGATGCGGCACGGCGTGCTGCCGCAGACCCTGCATGTCGACGCGCCGTCCTCGCACGTCGATTGGAGCGTCGGCGCCGTCGAACTGCTCACCGAGCAGACCGCCTGGCCGGAGACCGGCCGGGCCCGTCGCGCCGGTGTCTCCTCCTTCGGCATCAGCGGCACCAACGCCCACGTCGTCATCGAGCAGTCCCCGACCGCCGTCCCCGCCACGCCCGCGTCCGCCGACCGGTCCGTCGAGGAACCGCCGGCCGTCCCCTGGGCCCTGTCCGGCAAGACCCCCGACGCCCTCCGCGACCAGGCCGCCCGCCTCCTCGCCCACGTCGAGGCCCACCCCGCACTGCGCCCCGTCGACATCAGCTACTCCCTGATCGCCACCCGCACCGCCTTCGACCACCGCGCCGTCGTCCTCGGCACCGACCGCGCCGAGGCCCTGCGCGCCCTCACCGCCCTCGCCGCCGGCGAGACCGACCCGGCCGCCCTCACCGGCACCGTCCGCACCGGCCGCACCGCCTTCCTCTTCTCCGGCCAGGGCTCCCAACGGCTCGGCATGGGCCGCGTCCTCTACGAGCGGTTCCCCGCCTTCGCCGAAGCCCTCGACACCGTCCTCACCGCCCTCGACGCGGAACTCGGCCACCCCCTCCGCGACATCATCTGGGGCGAGGACGCTCAACTCGTCGACCGGACCGGCTACACCCAACCCGCCCTGTTCGCCATCGAGGTGGCACTCTTCCGCCTCCTGGAAGCCTGGGGCATCACACCGGACTTCGTGGCCGGCCACTCCATCGGCGAGATCGCCGCCGCACACGTCGCCGGCGTGCTCTCCCTCGGCGACGCCTGCCGCCTCGTCGTGGCCCGCGCCGTGCTGATGCAGTCGCTGCCCGAAGGCGGCGCGATGATCGCCGTCCAGGCCACCGAGGACGAGGTCCTGCCCCTCCTCACCGACGACGTCTCGATCGCCGCCGTCAACGGCCCGACCTCCGTCGTCGTCTCCGGCTACGAGAACGCCACCCTCGCCGTCGCCCGGCACTTCGCCGACCAGGGCCGCCGCACCACGCGGCTGCGCGTCAGCCACGCCTTCCACTCGCCGCTGATGGCGCCGATGCTCGACGACTTCCGCGCCGTCGTCGAGAGCCTCACCTTCACCGCCCCCACGACCCCCGTCGTCTCCAACCTGACCGGCGAACTGGCCCCGGCCGAGGCGCTCTGCTCGGCCGACTACTGGGTCCGGCACGTCCGCGAGGCGGTCCGCTTCGCCGACGGCATCCGCACCCTCGCCGACCGCGGCGTCACCACCTTCGTCGAACTCGGCCCCGACAGCGTGCTGTCCGCCATGGCCCAGGAGTCCGCCCCCGAAGGCGCCGGCACCATCCCGCTCCTGCGCCGCGACCGGCCCGAGGAACAGGCCGTCCTGGCCGCCCTCTGCCACCTCCAGGTGCTCGGCGTCGAGGCCGACTGGTCCGCCACCTTCCGCGGCCTCGACCCCGTCCGCGTCGACCTGCCGACCTACGCCTTCCAGCACCGCTGGTTCTGGCCCGCCGCCCGACCCGCCCGCCCCGACGACGTCCGCGCCGCCGGCCTGGGCGCCGCCGAACACCCCCTCCTCGGCGCCGCCGTGCAACTCCCCGACGACGACGGCGCACTCTTCACCGGCCGCCTCTCCCTGCGCACCCACCCGTGGCTGGCCGACCACACCGTCCTGGGCACCGTCCTGCTCCCGGGCACCGCACTGGTGGAACTCGCCGTCCGCGCGGGCGACGAGACCGGCAGCGGCCACCTCGAAGAACTCACCCTCGCCGCGCCCCTGACCCTCCCCGAGGACGGCGCCACCCTCCTCCAGGTCCGCGTCGGATCCGCCGACGACACCGGCCGCCGCACCGTCACCGTCCACGCCCGCCCCGACGACACCGCCGACCGCACCTGGACGCTGCACGCCACCGGTGTGCTCGCCACCACGCCACCGGCCGCCGCGGCGTTCGACACCACGGTCTGGCCGCCCGCCGACGCCGAACCCCTCACCACCGACGACTGCTACGCACACTTCACCACCCACGGCTTCGCCTACGGCCCCGCCTTCCAGGGCCTGCGGGCCGCCTGGCGCGCCGGCGACGTGCTGTACGCCGAGGTCGCCCTGCCGGAGTCCGCCACCGACGAAGCGGCCGCCTTCGGCCTGCACCCGGCGCTCCTGGACGCCGGCCTGCACGCCGCGCTCCTCGCCGACGACCGCGACACCGGACTCCCGTTCTCCTGGGAAGGCGTCACTCTGCACGCCTCCGGCGCCACCGCGCTACGCGTCCGGCTCGCCCCGAACGGCCCCAACGGCCTGTCCGTCACCGCCGCCGACCCGGCCGGCAACCCCGTCGCCACCGTCACCCGCCTGCTCGCCCGCCCCCTGGACGCCGAGCAGTTGACCATCCACAGCGCCCTGACCCGCGACGCGCTCTTCCACCTGGACTGGACCCCGGTCCCGCTTCCCGACACCGCCAACTCCGCGCCGCCGGCCCTCCTCGGCCCGGACACCGCCGTGCTCGCCGACGCCCTCGGCGACCCGGCCGTCGCACGCCACGCAACCCTCGACGACCTCCTGGCCGGGGACACCACCCCGCCCGCCACGGTCCTCGTCCCCCTCGGCGCCCCACTCGACGGCGACACCGCGCAGCACGCGCACGCCCTCACCCGCAGCGCGCTGACCCTCGTCCAGCAGTGGCTCGCCACCGACCGCCTCGCCGACTCCCGCCTGGTCTTCGTCACCCACGGAGCCGTCGCCACCGACGACGCGCCCCCCACCGACCTGGCCGCCGCCGCGGTCTGGGGCCTGATCCGCTCCGCGCAGACCGAGAACCCCGGCACCTTCACCCTCCTCGACCTCGACACCGAGCCCGACTCGACCACCGCGCTCAGCCGCGCCCTGACCCTCGACGAACCACAGCTCCTCCTCCGCGCCGGCCGCGCCCGCGCCGCCCGCCTCACCCGCACCCCCGCCCCCACCACCACCACCCACACGCCGTGGTCCGCGGACGGAACGGTGTTGGTGACGGGTGGTACGGGTGGTCTGGGTGGGTTGGTGGCCCGGCATCTGGTGCGGTCGTGTGGGGTGCGGCATTTGTTGTTGACCAGTCGTTCTGGTGTGGGTGCTGCGGGTGCGGCCGGGTTGGTCGCGGAGTTGGAGTCGTTGGGCGCGCGGGTTGTGGTTGCGGCGTGTGATGTGGGTGATGGCTCGGCTGTTGCGGAGTTGGTTGCCGGTGTGTCGGAGTCGTATCCGTTGTCTGCGGTGGTGCATGCGGCTGGTGTGTTGGATGACGGTGTGGTGGGTTCGTTGACGCCGGAGCGGTTGGCTGCGGTGTTGCGTCCGAAGGTGGATGGTGCGTGGAACCTGCATGAGGCGACGCGTGGTCTGGATCTGGACGCGTTTGTTGTCTTCTCGTCTGTTGCGGGTGTGTTCGGGGGTGCGGGTCAGGCCAACTATGCGGCGGGTAATGCGTTTTTGGACGCGTTGATGGTTCATCGGGTGGCTGGTGGGTTGCCTGGTGTGTCGTTGGCGTGGGGTGCTTGGGATCAGGGTGTGGGGATGACGGCGGGGCTGACGGAGCGGGATGTCCGTCGTGCTGCTGAGTCGGGTATGCCGTTGTTGACGGTTGATCAGGGTGTGGCGTTGTTCGATGCGGCGTTGGCGACGGGGAGTGCCGCGTTGGTGCCGGTCCGTCTGGACCTGGCCGCACTGCGCACCCGGGGCGACATCGCACCGCTCCTCCGCGGCCTCGTCCGCGCACCGCTGCGCCGCACCGCGGCCACCGGCCTCGCCACCGGCGCGGACACCGGCCTCGTCCAACGGCTCGGCCGACTCGACCACGCCCAACGCCACGAGGCACTGCTCGACATGGTCCGCAGCAGCGCCGCGCTCGTCCTCGGCCACGCCGACGGCAACGCCATCGACGCCGAACGCGCCTTCCGCGACCTCGGCTTCGACTCGCTCACCGCGGTCGAACTCCGCAACCGTCTGCGCACCGCCACCGGCCTGCACCTGTCGGCCACCATGGTCTTCGACCACCCCACCCTGTCCGCCCTCGCGGAGCACCTGCGGGACGAGTTGTTCGGCGCGGTCGAGAGCGAGGTGCGGGTGCCGGTCCAGGCACTGCCGCCGACCGCCGACGATCCCATCGTGGTGGTGGGCATGGCCTGCCGTTTCCCCGGTGGTGTGACCTCGCCCGAGGACCTGTGGCGCCTGGTCGACGACGGCACCGACGCCATCACCACCTTCCCGACCAACCGCGGCTGGGACCTGGACAACCTCTACGACCCGGACCCCGAGCACTTCGGCACGTCGTACACCCGCTCCGGTGGCTTCCTGCACGAGGCGGGGGAGTTCGACCCGGCGTTCTTCGGAATGAGCCCGCGTGAGGCGCTGGCAACCGACTCCCAACAGCGTCTCCTGCTGGAATCCTCCTGGGAGGCGATCGAGCGGGCCGGCATCGACCCGCTGACCCTGCGCGGCAGCGCCACCGGCGTCTTCGCCGGCGTGATGTACAGCGACTACGGGAGCATCCTCGGCGGCAAGGAGTTCGAGGGCTTCCAAGGCCAGGGAAGTGCGGGCAGCGTGGCCTCGGGCCGCGTCTCCTACGCCCTCGGCTTCGAGGGCCCGGCCGTCACGGTGGACACGGCTTGCTCTTCCTCTCTGGTCGCCCTGCACTGGGCGGCGCAGGCGTTGCGGGCGGGGGAGTGCTCGTTGGCGTTGGCCGGTGGTGTGACGGTGATGTCGACGCCGAGCACGTTCGTGGAGTTCTCGCGGCAGCGGGGTCTGGCGCCTGATGGTCGTTCCAAGGCGTTCGCCGAGGCCGCGGACGGCGTCGGCTGGTCCGAGGGCGTCGGCATCCTCGTCCTGGAGCGCCAGTCGGACGCGGTGCGCAACGGCCACGAGATCCTCGCCGTGATCCGCGGCTCGGCGGTCAACCAGGACGGTGCGTCCAACGGCCTGACCGCGCCCAACGGCCCGTCCCAGCAGCGCGTCATCCGTCAGGCGTTGGCCAGTGGCGGCCTGTCCACGGCCGACGTGGACGCCGTCGAGGCGCACGGCACGGGTACGACGCTCGGTGACCCGATCGAGGCCCAGGCGCTCCTGGCCACCTACGGCCGTGACCGCGACCCCGAGAACCCCCTGTGGCTGGGCTCCCTGAAGTCCAACATCGGGCACACCCAGGCAGCGGCCGGTGTCGCCGGTGTCATCAAGATGGTCATGGCGATGCGGCACGGCGTGCTGCCGCAGACCCTGCATGTCGACGCGCCGTCCTCGCACGTCGATTGGAGCGTCGGCGCCGTCGAACTGCTCACCGAGCAGACCGCCTGGCCGGAGACCGGCCGGGTCCGTCGCGCCGGTGTCTCCTCCTTCGGCATCAGCGGCACCAACGCCCACGTCATCGTGGAACAGCCGGCGCTCGTCGAAAGCCCGGCCGCGGAGCCGAGCGGACGCGAACCCGGCGTCGTTCCGCTGCCGCTGTCCGGAAAGTCCCCCGAGGCCCTGCGCGACCAGGCCGCACGCCTGCTGGCCGGGTTGGCGGAGCGGCCCGCGCTGCGCCCGCTCGACCTCGGCTACTCGCTGGCGACGACCCGTTCGGCGTTCGACCACCGGGCGGTGGTGCTCGCCACCGACCGCGCCGATGCGGTCCGCGCGCTGACGGCGCTCGCCGCCGCCGACGCGGATCTCTCCGCCGTCGTCGGCGACACCCGCACGGGTCGTCACGCGGTGCTGTTCTCGGGTCAGGGCTCGCAACGCCTGGGCATGGGGCGTGAGTTGTACGAGCGTTTCCCGGTCTTCGCCGAGGCTCTCGATGTCGCGATCGACCACCTGGACGCCGCCTTGCCCGCCCAGGCCAGTCTGCGTGAGGTGATGTGGGGCGACGATGTCGAGCTGCTGGACGAGACGGGTTGGACGCAGCCGGCTCTGTTCGCCGTCGAGGTGGCCCTGTTCCGGCTGGTGGAGAGTTGGGGTGTCCGTCCGGACTTCGTGGCCGGTCATTCCATCGGTGAGATCGCGGCGGCGCATGTCGTCGGGGTGTTCTCGCTGGAGGACGCCTGCCGTCTGGTGGCCGCCCGTGCGACGCTGATGCAGGCGCTGCCGACCGGCGGCGCGATGATCGCGATCCAGGCCGCCGAGGACGAAGTCACCCAGCACCTGACTGACGACGTCTCGATCGCCGCCGTCAACGGCCCGACCTCCGTGGTCGTCTCCGGGGCCGAGAGCGCTGCCCGCACGGTGGCCGACCGGCTCGCGGAGAACGGCCGCAAGACGACCCGGCTGCGGGTCTCGCATGCGTTCCACTCGCCGTTGATGGATCCGATGCTGGCGGAGTTCCGTGCGGTGGCCGAGGGCCTGTCCTACGCCACCCCGACCCTCCCCGTCGTCTCGAACCTGACGGGCCGGCTGGCCACGGCCGATGACCTCTGCTCGGCCGAGTACTGGGCGCGCCACGTCCGCGAGGCGGTCCGCTTCGCCGACGGCGTCAGCACCCTGGAGAACGAGGGCGTCACCACGTTCCTGGAACTGGGACCGGACGGCGTGCTGTCCGCCATGGCCCAGCAGTCGCTCACCGGCGACGCCGCCACCGTCCCGGCCCTCCGCAAGGACCGCGACGAGGAGACGTCCGCGCTCACCGCCCTCGCCCACCTCCACACGGCAGGTCTCCGCGTCGACTGGGCGGCGTTCTTCGCCGGCAGCGGCGCCACCCGCGTGGACCTGCCGACCTACGCCTTCCAGCACGCCACCTACTGGCCCACCGGCACCCTGCCCACCGCGCACGCCGCGGCCGTCGGCCTCACCGCCGCCGAGCACCCGCTGCTGAACGGTTCGGTCGAACTCGCCGAAGGCGAAGGGGTGTTGTTCACCGGACGGCTGTCACTGCAGTCACATCCGTGGCTGGCCGACCACGCCGTCATGGGACAGGTCCTGCTGCCCGGCACCGCACTGCTGGAACTGGCGTTCCGGGCCGGCGACGAGGCCGGTTGCGACCGCGTCGAGGAACTGACGCTCGCCGCACCGCTCGTCCTGCCCGAGCGCGGTGCGGTACAGACCCAGGTCCGGGTCGGCGTCGCCGACGACACCGGCCGCCGTACCGTCACCGTCCACTCCCGGCCCGAGCACGCGACCGACGTGTCGTGGACCCAGCACGCGACCGGCACCCTGACCATGGGCTCCGCCCCGGCCGACACCGGTTTCGACGCCACTGCCTGGCCGCCCGCCGACGCCGAACCCCTCGCCACCGACGACTGCTACGCGCGCTTCACGACGCTCGGCTTCGCCTACGGGCCGGTCTTCCAGGGCCTGCGGGCCGCCTGGCGCGCCGGTGACGTGCTGTACGCCGAGGTGGCCCTGGCGGAGTCCACCGGCGACGAGGCGACCGCCTTCGGTCTGCACCCCGCACTGCTCGACGCCGCCCTGCACGCCTCCCTCGTCGCCCACGAGGGCGAGGAGAGCAACGGCGGACTGCCGTTCTCCTGGGAGGGCGCGACCCTCTACGCGACCGGCGCCACCGCGCTGCGCGTCCGGCTGACCCCGACGGGCACCGACGGCCGTTCGGTGGCCATCGCCGTGGCCGACACCGCCGGTCGTCCGGTCGCCGCCATCGACAACCTCGTCTCGCGCCGGGTCTCCGGCGACCAGTTGACCGGCGCCGCGGGACTGGCCCGCGACGCCCTGTTCACCCTGGACTGGAACCCCGTACCGGAGAACCTCGTACCGGAGAACCCTGTACCGGAGAACACCGGCGGGGGCCACGCCCAGGACCAGGACGGCCGGCCCGCCGCGGCCACCGTCGCGCTGGTCGGCGCGGACGGCACCGCGATCGCCGCCGACCTGACCGCCGCCGGCATCCACACCACCCTCCACCCCGACCTCACCACCCTCGCCACGACCGACGCCGACGTTCCGAAGACGGTCCTCATCCCCCTCACCGGAACCGGAACCGGAACCGGCACCGGGACTGAGTCGACGGACGGAATCGGGACGGGGGCCGCCGAGTCGGACGCGTCCGCCCCCTCCCCGGCCGAGGTCGCCCACACCCTGTCCACCGCCGCACTCGCCCTCGTCCAGGAGTGGACCGCACAGGAGCGCTTCGCCGGCTCCCGCCTGGCGTTCGTCACGACCGGGGCGACGGCCGCCGGCGGTACCGACGTCATGGACGTGGCCGCCGCCGCGGTCTGGGGCCTGGTCCGATCCGCCCAGTCCGAAGCCCCGGACACCTTCGTCCTGATCGACCGTGACCCCGGCCCGGCCGGCACGCACGACCGCACAGCCGCCGCCGAACGGGGCCAACTGCTCCTACGGGCACTGCACACCGACGAACCGCAGCTCGCCCTGCGTGACGGCGGCGTGCTCGCCGCCCGCCTGGCCCGCTTCGACACCGCGGCCGCGCTCACCCCGCCGGCCGACCGGGCCTGGCGGCTCGACAGCACGGCCAAGGGCAGCCTCAACGGCCTCGCCCTGACCCCGTATCCGGCGGCACTGGCGCCGCTCACCGGCCACGAGGTGCGGGTCGAGGTGCGTGCCGCGGGCCTGAACTTCCGTGACGTGCTCAACGCGTTGGGGATGTATCCGGGTGATGATGTCGGATCGTTCGGTTCGGAGGCGGCCGGTGTGGTCGTCGAGGTCGGACCGGAGGTGACCGGCCTGGCCCCCGGCGACCAGGTCATGGGCATGATCACCGGCAGCTTCGGCTCGCTCGCCGTGGACGACGCGCGGCGCCTCGCCCGCCTGCCCGAGGACTGGTCCTGGGAGACGGGTGCGTCGGTGCCGTTGGTGTTCCTCACCGCGTACTACGCCCTGAAGGAGTTGGGTGGTCTGCGGGCGGGGGAGAAGGTGCTGGTGCATGCCGGTGCCGGTGGTGTCGGTATGGCGGCGATCCAGATCGCCCGGCATGTCGGTGCCGAGGTGTTCGCCACGGCCAGTGAGGGCAAGTGGGACGTGTTGCGCTCGCTCGGCGTGGCCGACGACCACATCGCCTCCTCCCGCACCCTCGACTTCGAGGCGGCCTTCGCCGAAGTCGCCGGCGACCGCGGCCTGGACGTCGTCCTCAACTCCCTCGCCGGTGACTTCGTCGACGCCTCGATGCGGTTGCTCGGCGACGGCGGCCGGTTCCTGGAGATGGGCAAGACCGACATCCGCGCCGCGGACTCCGTTCCCGACGGCCTCTCCTACCAGTCCTTCGACCTCGCCTGGGTGGTGCCGGAAACCATCGGCACCATGCTGGCCGAGCTGATGGACCTCTTCCGCACCGGCGCACTGCGGCCACTCCCGGTCCGCACCTGGGACGTCCGGCACGCCAAGGACGCGTTCCGCTTCATGAGCATGGCCAAGCACATCGGCAAGATCGTGCTCACCCTGCCCCGCTCCTGGAAGCCCGAGGGAACGGTGTTGGTGACGGGTGGTACGGGTGGTCTGGGTGGGTTGGTGGCCCGGCATCTGGTGCGGTCGTGTGGGGTGCGGCATTTGTTGTTGACCAGTCGTTCTGGTGTGGGTGCTGCGGGTGCGGCCGGGTTGGTCGCGGAGTTGGAGTCGTTGGGCGCGCGGGTTGTGGTTGCGGCGTGTGATGTGGGTGATGGCTCGGCTGTTGCGGAGTTGGTTGCCGGTGTGTCGGAGTCGTATCCGTTGTCTGCGGTGGTGCATGCGGCTGGTGTGTTGGATGACGGTGTGGTGGGTTCGTTGACGCCGGAGCGGTTGGCTGCGGTGTTGCGTCCGAAGGTGGATGGTGCGTGGAACCTGCATGAGGCGACGCGTGGTCTGGATCTGGACGCGTTTGTTGTCTTCTCGTCTGTTGCGGGTGTGTTCGGGGGTGCGGGTCAGGCCAACTATGCGGCGGGTAATGCGTTTTTGGACGCGTTGATGGTTCATCGGGTGGCTGGTGGGTTGCCTGGTGTGTCGTTGGCGTGGGGTGCTTGGGATCAGGGTGTGGGGATGACGGCGGGGCTGACGGAGCGGGATGTCCGTCGTGCTGCTGAGTCGGGTATGCCGTTGTTGACGGTTGATCAGGGTGTGGCGTTGTTCGATGCGGCGTTGGCGACGGGGAGTGCCGCGTTGGTGCCGGTCCGTCTGGACCTGGCCGCACTGCGCACCCGGGGCGACATCGCACCGCTCCTCCGCGGCCTGGTCAAGGCGCCCATCCGCCGCGCAGCCGCCACCACACCCGGCGACACCGGACTCGCCGAGCAGCTCACCCGGCTCCAGCGCGCCGAGCGACGGGACACCCTCCTCGCGCTCGTCCGCGACCAGGCCGCGATGGTCCTCGGCCACACCTCGGGCGACGGCGTCGACCCGTCCCGCGCCTTCCGCGACCTCGGCTTCGACTCGCTCACCGCGGTCGAACTCCGCAACCGCATCGGCGCGGCCACCGGCCTGCGGCTACCGGCCACGGCCGTCTTCGACTACCCCACCGCCGATGCCCTCGCCGCACACCTGCTCACCGAACTGCTCGGCCCCGACGCCGAGTCGGACCCCGACGAGCCCGGCGACCCCACCGCGGGACCGACCGACGACCCCATCGTCATCATCGGCATGAGCTGCCGCTTCCCCGGCGACATCGGCTCGCCGGAGGACCTGTGGCGCCTGCTCGGCGACGGCGCCGACGTCGTCACCGACTTCCCGACCAACCGCGGCTGGGACCTGGACAACCTCTACGACCCCGACCCCGCGCACGCCGGCACCTCGTACGCCCGCACCGGCGGTTTCCTGCACGACGCCGCCGACTTCGACGCCGACTTCTTCGGCATGAGCCCCCGCGAGGCCATGGCCACGGACTCCCAGCAGCGCCTGCTGTTGGAGTCCTCGTGGGAGGCGATCGAGCGGGCCGGCATCGACCCGCTGACCCTGCGCGACAGCCGCACCGGCGTCTTCGCCGGCGTCATGTACAGCGGCTACGGCACCCGCCTCGACGGCGCCGAATTCGAAGGCTTCCAGGGGCAGGGCAGCGCACTGAGCGTGGCCTCCGGCCGGGTCTCCTACACCTTCGGCTTCGAAGGCCCGGCCATGACGGTCGACACCGCCTGCTCCTCCTCGCTGGTCGCCCTGCACCTCGCCGCACAGGCACTCCGCGGCGGTGAGTGCACCCTCGCCCTCGCCGGTGGTGTCACCGTGATGTCCATCCCGGACACCTTCATCGAGTTCTCCCGGCAGCGCGGACTGGCCCCCGACGGCCGCTCCAAGCCGTTCTCCGAGTCCGCCGACGGCGTCGGCTGGTCCGAGGGCGTCGGAATGCTGCTCCTGGAGCGCCAGTCGGACGCCGTGCGCAACGGCCACCAGATCCTGGCCGTGGTGCGCGGCTCGGCGGTCAACCAGGACGGTGCGTCCAACGGCCTGACCGCGCCCAACGGCCCGTCCCAGCAGCGGGTGATCCGTCAGGCGTTGGCCAGCGGCGGCCTGTCCACGGCCGACGTGGACGCCGTCGAGGCGCACGGCACGGGCACCACGCTCGGTGACCCGATCGAGGCCCAGGCCCTCCTGGCCACCTACGGCCGCGACCGCGACCCCGAGAACCCGCTGCTGCTCGGTTCGATCAAGTCCAACCTCGGCCACACCCAGGCAGCCGCCGGTGTCGCCGGCGTCATCAAGATGGTCATGGCGATGCGGCACGGCGTGCTGCCCCGCAGCCTGAACATCACCGAGCCGTCCTCGCACGTCGATTGGAGCGCCGGCGCCGTCGAACTGCTCACCGAGCAGACCGCCTGGCCGGAGACCGGCCGGGCCCGTCGCGCCGGTATCTCCTCCTTCGGCATCAGCGGCACCAACGCCCACGTCATCCTGGAGCAGCCGGAGGCCGCGCGGCACTCGGCGCCGGAAGAAGCCGACACGGCGGAGGCAGCCGCCAAGGCGCCGGCCACCGCGCACCTGCCCGTAATGCCGTGGGCACTGTCCGGCAAGACGCCGGAGGCCCTGCGTGCCCAGGCCGCACGCCTCCTCGCCCACCTCCAGCAGCGCCCCGAACTCGCACCCGCCGACATCGCCCTGTCCCTCGCCACCCAGCGCTCCCAGTTCACCCACCGGGCAGTCGTCCTGAGCACCGACCGTGACGAGGCGACCCGCGCGCTGTCCGCCCTCGCCACCACCGCCGCGTCCGACCCCTCGGCCCTCACCGGCACGGTCACCATGGGACGTTGCGCGGTGCTGTTCTCGGGTCAGGGCTCGCAACGTCTGGGCATGGGGCGTGAGTTGTACGAGCGTTTCCCGGTCTTCGCCGAGGCTCTCGATGTCGTGATCGATCACCTGGACGCCGCCTTGCCCGCCCAGGCCGGTTTGCGTGAGGTGATGTGGGGCGACGATGTCGAGTTGCTGAACGAGACGGGTTGGACCCAGCCCGCGCTCTTCGCCATCGAGGTGGCGCTGTTTCGGCTGGTGGAGAGTTGGGGTGTCCGTCCGGACTTCGTGGCCGGTCATTCCATCGGTGAGATCGCGGCGGCGCATGTCGTCGGGGTGTTCTCGTTGGAGGACGCGTGCCGTCTGGTGGCCGCGCGGGCGACGCTGATGCAGGCGTTGCCGGCCGGTGGCGCGATGATCGCGGTCCAGGCGACCGAGGACGAAGTCATCCCGCACCTGACCGACGAGGTGGCGATCGCGGCCGTCAACGGCCCGACCTCCGTGGTGATCTCGGGCGCAGAAGAGGCCACGCAGACCGTGGCACAACACTTCGCCGACCAGGGGCGCCGGACGACCGCGCTGCGGGTCTCGCATGCGTTCCACTCGCCGCTGATGGATCCGATGCTGGCGGAGTTCCGTGCGGTGGCCGAGGGCCTGTCCTACGCCACCCCGACCCTCCCCGTCGTCTCGAATCTGACGGGCCAGGTGGCCACGGCCGACGAACTCTGCTCGGCCGAGTACTGGGTGCGCCACGTCCGTGAGGCGGTCCGCTTCGCCGACGGTGTGACGGCCCTCGAAGCCGAGGGCGTGCGGACCTTCCTGGAACTCGGCCCGGACGGCGTCCTCGCCGCCATGGCCAGGGAAACCGTCGCCGACGACACGGTCACCGTCCCCGTCCTCCGCAGGAACATGCCCGAGGAACGGACCCTGCTCACCGCACTCGGCCGGCTCCACACCACCGGAACCCCGATCGACTGGGCCGCCCTCCTGGCCCCGACCGGCGCCCGCCCGGTGGACCTGCCGACATACGCGTTCCAACACCGTCCCTTCTGGCCCTCCGGCCCCCGCGACACCGCGGATGCCGCCGCCGTCGGCATCGCCGGCGCGAGCCACCCGCTCCTCAACGGCATCGTCGAACTCGCCGACGAAGAGGGCCTGTTGTTCACCGGACGGCTGTCACTGCAGTCGCATCCGTGGCTGGCCGACCACGCCGTCATGGGACAGGTCCTGCTGCCCGGCACCGCACTGCTGGAACTCGCCCTGCGCGCCGGCGACGAGGTCGGCTGTGACCACGTCGAGGAACTGACGCTCGCCGCACCGCTCGTCCTGCCCGAGCGCGGCGCGGTACAGACCCAGGTCCGGGTCGGCGTCGCCGACACCACCGGGCGCCGCACCGTCACGATCCACTCGCGTCCCGCACGCGCCACGACCACCGACAGTGACACCCACACCGGCACCGACACCCCGTGGACCCAACACGCCACCGGCGTCCTCGTCGCCGGCCTGCCGGCGACGGCAACCGTCCCGTTCGATGCCACCGTGTGGCCGCCGGCGCACGCCGAACCCGTTGACCTGGCGGACTTCTACGCGTCCCGGGCCGGCGAAGGATTCGGCTACGGGCCCGCTTTCCAGGGCCTGCGAGCGGCCTGGCGCCGCGACGGCGAGGTGTTCGCCGATGTCGCACTGCCGGAGGCCGGCCGTACCGAAGCCGAGGCGTACGGGCTGCATCCGGCACTGCTCGACGCCGGACTGCACGCAGCCTGGCTCGTCGCCCCGGACGGGGAGCCCACACGGACGGGCAGCGTGCCGTTCTCGTGGCGCGGCGTCTCCCTGGCCGCTTCCGGTGCCTCCTCGGTCCGCGTCCGACTCGGCCGCGACTCCGACGGAACGCTGAGCCTGGCCATCGCCGACACCACCGGTGCACCGGTCGCGTCCGTACAGGCCCTCTCCATGCGCACCGTCTCGGCGACGGCCCTGAGCGCCACCGCGGCCCTCGCCCGCGACGCGCTGTTCCGCCTGGACTGGGCCTCGGCCCCGGAGCCGGCGTCCCAGCCGGACGACACGGTGACCGTGATCCCGGCGGTCGCGGTCGTCGGTACGGAAACCTCCGAACTCACCTCCGAGCTCACCGCGGCCCTGCGTGCGGCGGGCGCCGACGTCGACGTCCGCACGACCCTGTCGACCGATGAACCCGCGCCCGCGCTGATCGCGCTGCCGCTCGTCGCCTCCGACCAGACCGGCACCGCAGAAGCGGCACCCGTCCCGGCGGCCGTGCACGACCTCACCCGCCGAGCCCTGGCCCTCGTACAGACCCGCCTGCAAGAGCAGCACTTCGCGGACACGAAGTTCGTCTTCGTGACCCGTGGTGCGACGGTCGGGCGTGATGTGGCTGCTGCTGCGGTGTGGGGTCTGGTGCGTTCGGCGCAGTCGGAGAATCCGGGTTGTTTTGCTCTGGTCGATCTGGATCCGGATGGTGCGGTGGGTGCGGCTGCGCTCGTCGCTGCGTTGGTCAGTGGTGAGCCGCAGCTTGCGGTGCGCGGTGATGTGTTGCGGGTCGCGCGTCTGGTGCGGCGGCCGCTCACCGAGGTCGGTGCGGGTGCTGATGGCACCGGGGATGGCGTCGGGGGTGGCTCTGGTGTGTCGTTCTCGGGTGAGGGTGCGGTCCTGGTCACTGGTGGTACGGGTGGTCTGGGTGCGGTGTTGGCGCGTCATCTGGTGGCCGAGTATGGGGTGCGGGATCTGCTGTTGGTCAGTCGCAGTGGTGAACGTGCCGTGGGTGCTGGGGAGTTGGTGGCGGAGCTTGCGGGTGTGGGTGCGCGGGTGCGGGTGGTTGCGTGTGATGTGACCGATCGTGCCGCGGTGGTGGAGTTGGTTGGCGGGCATGCGGTGTCCGCGGTGGTTCATGCGGCTGGTGTGCTGGATGACGGCATGGTGGGTGCGTTGACCGGGGAGCGGTTGTCCGCGGTGCTGCGGCCGAAGGTGGATGCTGTCTGGCATCTGCATGAGGCGACCCGCGGCCTGGATCTGGACGCGTTCGTCGTCTTCTCCTCTCTCGCCGGGGTCTTCGGCAGTCCCGGCCAGGCCAACTACGCGGCCGCGAACGCCTTCCTGGACGCGCTGATGACGCGGCGCCGGGCGGAGGGACTGCCCGGCCTGTCACTCGCATGGGGACCGTGGTCGCTGACCGATGGCACATCGGGCATGCTCGCGGACGCCGAGGCCGATCGCCTGACCCGTTCGGGAGTGCCACCGCTGACCGCGGAGCAAGGACTGGCACTGTTCGACGCGGCCCTGGCGACCGGTGACGCCACCTGCGTCCCGGTCCGCCTGGACCTGTCGGCACTGCGTGCCCAGGGTGAGGTGCCGCCCTTGCTGCGGTCCCTGATCCGAGGCCGCTCGCGCCGCGCCGCCGCCGCGGAATCGGCAACCGCCACCGGGCTGCGGGAACGGCTCGTCGGACTGAACCCGGTCGAGCGACAGGAAGTCCTCCTGGACCTCGTGCGCGGCCAGGTGGCCCTGGTCCTCGGCCACGCCGACGCCGACGACGTTCATCCGGCACGTGCCTTCAGGGAGTTGGGCTTCGACTCCCTCACCTCGGTGGAACTGCGCAACCGCCTCAACACCGTCACCGGTCTGCGGCTCCCCGCGACCATGGTGTTCGACTATCCGACCGTCGAAGTGCTGGTCTCCTACGTCCTGGACGAGTTGCTGGGCACGGATGCCGAGGTGGCGACCGTGCAGCCGGCCGCGGTTGCGGTGGCGGACGATCCGATCGTCATCGTGGGCATGGCCTGCCGCTACCCCGGCGGGGTCGCCTCTCCGGACGACCTGTGGAGGCTCGTCACGGACGGCGTCGACGCGGTGTCCCCCTTCCCGACCAACCGTGGTTGGGACGTCGAATCCCTCTATCACCCGGACCCCGACCATCTCGGTACCTCCTACACGCGCTCGGGTGGGTTCCTGCATGAGGCGGGGGAGTTCGATCCGGGGTTCTTCGGGATGAGTCCGCGGGAGGCGTTGGCGACCGATTCCCAGCAGCGGTTGTTGTTGGAGTCGTCGTGGGAGGCGATCGAGCGGGCCGGTATTGATCCGGTGAGTTTGCGGGGTAGTCGGACGGGTGTGTTCGCGGGGGTGATGTACAGCGATTACAGCGCGATGTTGGCGAGTCCGGAGTTCGAGGGTTTCCAGGGCAGTGGGAGTTCGCCGAGTTTGGCGTCGGGTCGGGTGGCCTACACGTTGGGGTTGGAAGGCCCGGCGGTGACGGTGGATACGGCGTGTTCGTCGTCGTTGGTGGCGATGCACTGGGCGATGCAGGCGTTGCGTAGTGGTGAGTGTGGGTTGGCGTTGGCCGGTGGTGTGACGGTGATGTCGACGCCTGCGGTGTTTGTGGACTTTGCTCGGCAGCGGGGTTTGTCGCCGGATGGTCGGTGCAAGGCGTTTGCGGATGCGGCCGATGGTGTGGGCTGGTCCGAGGGCGTCGGCGTGTTGGTCCTGGAGCGGCAGTCGGACGCGGTGCGCAATGGTCACGAGATTTTGGCTGTGGTGCGGGGTTCGGCGGTCAACCAGGATGGTGCGTCCAATGGTTTGACGGCGCCCAATGGTCCGTCGCAGCAGCGGGTGATCCGGCAGGCGTTGGCCAGTGGTGGTCTGACGGCCGGTGACGTGGATGTGGTGGAGGCGCATGGTACGGGTACGACGCTCGGTGATCCGATCGAGGCGCAGGCGTTGTTGGCGACGTATGGGCGGGATCGTGAGCCTGAGCGGCCGTTGTTGTTGGGTTCGGTGAAGTCGAATCTGGGGCATACGCAGGCTGCTGCGGGTGTGGCGGGCGTTATCAAGATGGTGTTGGCGATGCGGCATGGTGTGGTGCCGCGGACGTTGCATGTGGATGCGCCTTCTTCGCATGTGGACTGGTCCGAGGGTGCGGTGGAGCTGCTCAGTGAGCAGGCGGCTTGGCCGGAGACGGGTCGGGTGCGGCGGGCGGGTGTCTCCTCCTTCGGCATCAGCGGCACCAACGCGCACGTGATTCTGGAGCGTCCGGAGGCCGCGCGGCGTCCGGTGATGGAGACGAACACCGTGGAGCCGTCCACGGTGCCGTGGGTGCTTTCCGGCAAGACACCGGAGGCCCTGCGCGCCCAGGCGGCGAAACTGTTGTCGTCGATCGAGGAACGCCCGGAGCTTCGCCTCGTCGACGTGGGAATGTCCCTGGTCACCGGCCGCTCGACCTTTGAACACCGTGCGGTGGTACTCGCCGCCGACCGTGCCGACGCCGCCCGCGCATTGTCGGCGATTGCTGCCGACGAGGCCGATGCTGCCGCTGCCACCGGCCGCGTCGGCGCGGGTCGTCACGCGGTGCTGTTCTCGGGTCAGGGTGCTCAACGTCTGGGCATGGGGCGTGAGTTGTACGAGCGTTTCCCGGTCTTCGCCGAGGCTCTCGATGTCGTGGTCGACCACCTGGACGCCGCCTTGCCCGCCCAGGCCGGTTTGCGTGAGGTGATGTGGGGCGACGATGCGGAGTTGCTGAACGAGACGGGTTGGACGCAGCCGGCTCTGTTCGCCATCGAGGTGGCGCTGTTCCGGCTGGTGGAGAGTTGGGGTGTCCGTCCGGACTTCGTGGCCGGTCATTCCATCGGTGAGATCGCGGCGGCGCATGTCGCCGGGGTGTTCTCGCTGGAGGACGCCTGCCGCCTGGTGGCCGCCCGTGCGACGCTGATGCAGGCGTTGCCGGCCGGCGGTGCGATGATCGCGGTCCAGGCGACCGAGGACGAAGTCACCCCGCATCTGACCGACGACGTAGCGATCGCCGCCATCAACGGGCCGAACGCACTGGTCGTATCGGGTGTGGAGGATGCCGCCGTCGAGATCGGGGCGCGGTTCGCGGCCGAGGGGCGTCGCACGACCCGACTCCATGTGTCGCATGCGTTCCACTCGCCGTTGATGGATCCGATGCTGGCGGAGTTCCGTGTGGTGGCGGAGGGCCTGTCCTATGCTGCTCCGTCCCTCCCCGTCGTCTCGAATCTGACGGGCCAGGTGGCCACGGCCGACGAACTGTGCTCGGCCGAGTACTGGGTGCGCCACGTCCGCGAGGCGGTCCGCTTCGCCGACGGGGTGACGGCCCTCGAAGCCGAGGGCGTGCGGACCTTCCTGGAACTCGGCCCGGACGGCGTCCTCGCCGCCATGGCAGGAGCCTCGCTCACCGAATCCTCCCTCGCGGTACCGCTGCTCCGTAAGGACCGGCCGGAGGAACCGGCGGCACTCGCCGCCCTGGCCCAGTTGCACATCGCCGGCGCGCGCGTCGATTGGCCCGTGCTCTTCGCTGGTGTGGGTGCGGGGCGGGTGGAGTTGCCGACGTATGCGTTCCAGCGTGGGTGGTTCTGGCCGGTTGGTCGGGTTGGTGTTGGTGGTGATGTGGGTGCTGTGGGGCTTGGGTCTGCGGGGCATCCGTTGTTGGGTGCTGCGGTGGAGTTGGCTGCGGGTGCGGGGGTGGTGTTGACGGGTCGTCTGTCGTTGTCGTCGCATGGTTGGTTGGCTGATCATGCGGTGATGGGGCGGGTGTTTGTTCCTGGTACGGCGTTGCTGGAGATGGTGATGCGTGCTGGTGATGAGGTGGGGTGTGGTCGTGTTGAGGAGCTGACGTTGGCGGCGCCGTTGGTGTTGCCTGAGCGTGGTGGGGTGCGGGTTCAGGTTGCTGTGGATGCTCCTGATGCTGCGGGTCGTCGTGGTGTGGGGGTGTATTCGTGTCCTGATGGTGTGGGTCAGGCGGTGTGGTCGCAGCATGCTGTCGGTGTGTTGGCCTCTGGTGTGGCTGACCAGGTCGGTGGGTTCGGTGACGGTGGTGTGTGGCCGCCGCAGGGTGCGGTGTCGGTGGATGCTGAGGGCTGCTACGAGCTGTTTGCGGATGCTGGGTTCGGTTATGGCCCGGTGTTCCAGGGGTTGCGTGCGGTGTGGCGTCGCGGCGAGGAACTCTTCGCAGAGGTCGCCCTGTCGGACGAGGTTGCTGAGAGCGCTGATACGGCGACCGGTTTCGGGTTGCACCCGGCGTTGCTGGATGCCTCGCTCCATGCCTCGCTTCTCTCCTCCCTTGAAGGTCAATCCGCCGATGGTGGGCCTGCGTTGCCGTTCGCGTGGGAGGGTGTTTCCCTCTTCGCCTCGGGTGCGACGGCTTTGCGCGTGCGGTTGGCGCCGGCGGGTGAGCATGCGGTGTCGGTGACCGCGGTGGATCCGACCGGTGCGCCGGTGATTTCCATCGACGCGCTTCGTACCCGTCGCCTCACCCTCGATGAGGTCAACGCATCTCACACCCAGCTGAGCGATGCGCTCTTCGGCGTCCAATGGACCACGGTCCCGAGCACCCCGGCCGCCGACCACCCGTCGGTAGCCATCATCGGAACCGACCACCTGGGGCTCGCCGAAGCGCTCAGCAGTTCCTCTGCTGGCGCGACCACGACCACGACCGCGGCCGCGTACGAGAGCCTTGACGCGCTGATCGCGGCGGGGCCCGAAGTGTCCGTCCCTGACGTCACACTCATCGGTCTCACCACCGAGGACGCCATCGCTCAGTACGTGAACGACCACGACGCCACGGTGGCCGGCCAAGGCACCATCGGAGCCGGCGCGGCGGCCGTAGACGCGGCTCGCCGCCTCACCGCCGAGGCCCTGCGCACGATCCAGGCATGGTTGGCCGACGAGCGTCTGGCGGCAAGGCGCCTGGTCTTCGTGACCCGCGGCGCGGCCGACGGGCAGGATGTCGCCGCGGCGGCCGTCCAGGGCCTGGTGCGCTCCGCCCAGACCGAGAACCCGGGCACCTTCGGCCTCCTCGACCTCGACGGGACCGAGGCGTCGACCGCGGTCCTCGGCGAGGCTCTCACCTCCGACGAACCGCAACTGCTTCTGCGCGACGGACACCTGCACGCCGCCAGGCTGACCCGCCTGGCGTCGCCCGCCGACACGGCCGTGCCCACGGAGTGGAACGCGGACGGCACGGTGCTGATCACCGGTGGTACCGGCGGGCTCGGCGCGCAGTTCGCACGGCACCTCGTCGACAGGTACGGCGTCCGCAATCTCCTGCTCGTCAGCCGGCGCGGCCCCGATGCCCCGGGAACCACGGAGTTGGTCGCCGAGCTGACGGCGCACGGTGCCGAGGTGGCCGTGCAGGCATGTGACGTGGCCGATGGCGATGCGGTGGCGGCGTTGGTCGCCGGCGTGCCGGATGAGCACCCGCTGAGGGCGGTCGTCCACACGGCCGGTGTGTTGGACGACGGAGTGATCGGCTCGCTCACCGAGGAGCGGCTCGCCACCGTCCTGCGGCCCAAGGCGGATGCCGCCTGGCATCTGCACGAAGCGACCCGCGGCCTGGACCTGGACGCGTTCGTCGTCTTCTCCTCCGTCGCAGGGGTCTTCGGCGGCGCCGGCCAGGCCAACTACGCCGCGGCCAACGCCTTCCTGGATGCGCTGATGGCCCAGCGCCGGGCAGCGGGCCTGCCCGGACTCTCGTTGGCCTGGGGGCCGTGGGACCAGACCGGCGGAATGACGGGCATGCTGTCGGACGCCGAGGCCGACCGCCTCGCCCGCTCCGGCATCCCGCCGCTCTCCGCGGAGCAGGGCCTCGCCCTCTTCGACGCGGCACTCGCTCTTGCCGGAACCAGCACGCCAGACAGGGCAGCCGGCAGCGCCGCCGCCAGCACGTCGGGAACCGGCGACACGATCGCCATCCCGGCCGCGGCCCTCGTCGCACCGGTCCGGCTCGACCTGGCGGCGCTGGCCGCGCAGGGTGAGGTCCCCGCGATTCTGCGCGGACTGGTGCGGACCCGCACCCGCCGTACGGCGGCCGGCGGTTCCGTCACCGTGGCCGGACTCGTCAACCGCCTGTCCGGGCTCACCGCCGACGAGCGGCGCCAGGAACTTCTCGAACTGGTCCGCACTCAGGCAGCCCTCGTCCTCGGGCACGCCGATCCGGCGTCCGTGGACTCCACCGCACAGTTCCGTGACCTCGGCTTCGACTCGCTGACCGCCGTCGAGCTGCGCAACCGGCTGAGCACGGCCACCGGCCTGCGCCTGACCGCAACCCTGGTCTTCGACTACCCGAACACCGATGCCCTCGCGGAGCACCTGCGGGACGAGTTGTTCGGCGCGGTCGAGAGCGAGGTGCGGGTGCCGGTCCAGGCACTGCCGCCGACCGCCGACGATCCCATCGTGGTGGTGGGCATGGCCTGCCGTTTCCCCGGTGGTGTGACCTCGCCCGAGGACCTGTGGCGCCTGGTCGACGCCGGCACCGACGCCATCACCACCTTCCCGACCAACCGCGGCTGGGACCTCGAATCGCTCTACGACCCGGACCCCGCACACCTCGGCACCTCCTACACCCGCTCCGGTGGCTTCCTGCACGAGGCGGGGGAGTTCGACCCGGCGTTCTTCGGAATGAGCCCGCGTGAGGCGCTGGCAACCGACTCCCAACAGCGTCTCCTGCTGGAATCCTCCTGGGAGGCGATCGAGCGGGCCGGCATCGACCCGCTGACCCTGCGCGGCAGCGCCACCGGCGTCTTCGCCGGCGTGATGTACAGCGACTACGGGAGCATCCTCGGCGGCAAGGAGTTCGAGGGCTTCCAAGGCCAGGGAAGTGCGGGCAGCGTGGCCTCGGGCCGCGTCTCCTACACCCTCGGCTTCGAAGGTCCCGCCGTCACCGTGGATACCGCCTGCTCCTCCTCCCTGGTCGCCCTGCACCTGGCAGCCCAGGCCCTTCGGGCGGGTGAGTGCACGCTCGCGCTCGCCGGTGGTGTGACGGTGATGTCCACGCCAGGCACGTTCGTGGAGTTCTCGCGGCAGCGGGGTCTGGCGCCTGATGGTCGTTCCAAGGCGTTCGCCGAGGCCGCGGACGGCGTCGGCTGGTCCGAGGGCGTCGGCATCCTCGTCCTGGAGCGCCAGTCGGACGCCGTGCGCAACGGCCACGAGATCCTCGCCGTGATCCGCGGCTCGGCGGTCAACCAGGACGGTGCGTCCAACGGCCTGACCGCGCCCAACGGCCCGTCCCAGCAGCGCGTCATCCGTCAGGCGTTGGCCAGTGGCGGCCTGTCCACGGCCGACGTGGACGCCGTCGAGGCGCACGGCACGGGTACGACGCTCGGTGACCCGATCGAGGCCCAGGCGCTCCTGGCCACCTACGGCCGCGACCGCGACCCCGAGAACCCGCTGCTGCTCGGTTCGATCAAGTCCAACCTCGGCCACACCCAGGCAGCGGCCGGTGTCGCCGGTGTCATCAAGATGGTCATGGCGATGCGGCACGGCGTGCTGCCGCAGACCCTGCATGTCGACGCGCCGTCCTCGCACGTCGATTGGAGCGTCGGCGCCGTCGAACTGCTCACCGAGCAGACCGTCTGGCCGGAGACCGGCCGGGTCCGTCGCGCCGGTGTCTCCTCCTTCGGCATCAGCGGCACCAACGCCCACGTCATCCTGGAACAGCCGGAGGCCGTGCAGCGCCTGGCACCGGGAGCAGCAGAGACCGTGGAGCCGGTCGCCATCAAGCCGTCGGCGGAACCGTCCCTGGTGCCGTGGGCGCTGTCCGGCAAGTCACCCGAGGCCCTGCGCGCCCAGGCCGCACGCCTCCGTGACTTCCTGGCGGAACGGCCCGAACCGCGCTCGATCGACATCGGCCACTCACTGGCCGTCACACGCTCGCAGTTCGACCACCGCGCGATCGTGCTGGTCGACGATGCGAAGGCCCCGGCGGACAGCCTGGCCGCCCTCGCGGCCCTGGCCTCCGGTGTGGCCGATCCCGCCGTCGTCTCCGACGCGGTATCGACCGGCGGTTCGGCAGTGCTGTTCACAGGTCAGGGTGCTCAACGTCTGGGCATGGGGCGTGAGTTGTACGGCCGTTTCCCGGTCTTCGCCGAGGCTCTCGATGTCGTGGTCGACCACCTGGACGCCGCCTTGCCCGCCCAGGCCGGTTTGCGTGAGGTGATGTGGGGCGACGATGTCGAGTTGCTGAACGAGACGGGTTGGACCCAGCCCGCGCTCTTCGCCGTCGAGGTGGCGCTGTTCCGGCTGGTGGAGCGTTGGGGTGTCCGTCCGGACTTCGTGGCCGGTCATTCCATCGGTGAGATCGCGGCGGCGCATGTCGCCGGGGTGTTCTCGCTGGAGGACGCCTGCCGTCTGGTGGCCGCCCGTGCGACGCTGATGCAGGCGCTGCCGACCGGCGGCGCGATGATCGCGGTCCAGGCCACCGAGGACGAAGTGACCCCGCACCTGACCGACGAGGTGGCGATCGCGGCCGTCAACGGCCCGACCTCCGTGGTGATCTCGGGCGCAGAAGAGGCCACGCAGACCGTGGCACAACACTTCGCCGACCAGGGGCGCCGGACGACCGCGCTGCGGGTCTCGCATGCGTTCCACTCGCCGCTGATGGATCCGATGCTGGCGGAGTTCCGTGCGGTGGCGGAAGGACTGTCCTACGCCACCCCGTCCCTCCCCGTCGTCTCGAATCTGACGGGCTGGCTGGCCACGGCCGACGAACTGTGCTCGGCCGAGTACTGGGTGCGCCACGTCCGCGAGGCGGTCCGCTTCGCCGACGGCATCACCACCCTCGAAGCCGAGGGCGTGCGGACCTTCCTGGAACTCGGCCCGGACGGCATCCTGTCCGCGCTGGCTCAGCAGTCCCTCGCCGGCGAAGCCGTCACCGTGCCCGTCCTGCGCAAGGACCGCGGTGAGGAGTCCACGGCCCTGACGGCCCGAGCGCATCTCCACACCCGCGGACTGATCGAAGACTGGCAGGACTTCTTCGCTGGTGTGGGTGCGGGGCGGGTGGAGTTGCCGACGTATGCGTTCCAGCGTGGGTGGTTCTGGCCGGTTGGTCGGGTTGGTGTTGGTGGTGATGTGGGTGCTGTGGGGCTTGGGTCTGCGGGGCATCCGTTGTTGGGTGCTGCGGTGGAGTTGGCTGCGGGTGCGGGGGTGGTGTTGACGGGTCGTCTGTCGTTGTCGTCGCATGGTTGGTTGGCTGATCATGCGGTGATGGGGCGGGTGTTTGCTCCTGGTACGGCGTTGCTGGAGATGGTGATGCGTGCTGGTGATGAGGTGGGGTGTGGTCGTGTTGAGGAACTGACGTTGGCGGCGCCGTTGGTGTTGCCTGAGCGTGGTGGGGTGCGGGTTCAGGTTGCTGTGGATGCTCCTGATGCTGCGGGTCGTCGTGGTGTGGGGGTGTATTCGTGTCCTGATGGTGTGGGTCAGGCGGTGTGGTCGCAGCATGCTGTCGGTGTGTTGGCCTCTGGTGCGGCTGACCAGGTCGGTGGGTTCGGTGACGGTGGTGTGTGGCCGCCGCAGGGTGCGGTGTCGGTGGATGCTGAGGGCTGCTACGAGCTGTTTGCGGATGCTGGGTTCGGTTATGGCCCGGTGTTCCAGGGGTTGCGTGCGGTGTGGCGTCGCGGCGAGGAACTCTTCGCAGAGGTCGCCCTGTCGGACGAGGTTGCTGAGAGCGCTGATACGGCGACCGGTTTCGGGTTGCACCCGGCGTTGCTGGATGCCTCGCTCCATGCCTCGCTTCTCTCCTCCCTTGAAGGTCAATCCGCCGATGGTGGGCCTGCGTTGCCGTTCGCGTGGGAGGGTGTTTCCCTCTTCGCCTCGGGTGCGACGGCTTTGCGCGTGCGGTTGGCGCCGGCGGGTGAGCATGCGGTGTCGGTGACCGCGGTGGATCCGACCGGTGCGCCGGTGATTTCCATCGACGCGCTTCGTACCCGTCGCCTCACCCTCGATGAGGTCAACGCATCCCACACCCAGCTGAGCGATGCGCTCTTCGGCGTCCAATGGACCACGGTCCCGAGCACCCCGGCCGCCGACCACCCGTCGGTAGCCATCATCGGAACCGACCCCTTCGGCCTCGCAGACGGCCTTTCGGACGCCTTGCCCCTGGTCGAGGAGCGCGGTGACCTCGCGGCGCTCGCAGCGTCGGAGCACCCGGTACCGGACCTCGTCCTCGTCCCGGTAGCGGGCACCCGGCGCACAGGCGTACCTGCGGACGCCGAAGGACACACCGACGCCGGGACATCCGACATGCTCCGATCCGTGCGTGAGGCCACCGCACAGGTACTGGAGCAGATCCAGCAGTGGTTGGCGGACGACCGGTTCGAGGCGGCGCGGCTGGTGTTCGTGACGCGCGGGGCGGTTTCCGTGGGTGAGGGCGGCATCGCCGACCTGGCGGCCTCGGCCGTCTGGGGTCTGGTGCGGTCGGCGCAGTCGGAGAATCCGGGCTGCTTCGGTCTTCTCGACCTCGACCTCGACCTCGCCCTTGACTCCGACCTTGCCCCCGAGGTCGACATCGAGCGCGACCGTGACCGCGATCCGGTCGGTGGGACCGTGCAGCCCGCGCTCGCCGCGGCCCTGCACGCGACCGCCGACGAGCCGCAGTTGGCACTGCGCGGCGGGACCGTGCAGGCCGCCCGACTGACCCGAATCCCCGCGCCGCAGACCGACCGTGCCGAGACCGACCCTGCCGAGACCGACCGTCCGGAGATCGACACCCGGCGGCCCGGCACGGTGCTCATCACCGGTGGTACCGGTGGCCTCGGTGGGTTGCTCGCCCGGCACCTCGTCGCCGAGCGGGGGGTACGGAGCCTGGTGCTCGCCAGCCGGAGCGGTCTCGCGGCCGAGGGAGCGGAGAAGCTGGTCGCCGACCTCGAAGCGCTCGGTGCCGTGGTGGCCGTGCAGACGTGTGATGTGGCCGATGGCGATGCGGTGGCGGCGTTGGTCGCCGGCGTGTCGGACGAGTACCCGCTGACGGCGGTCGTCCACACGGCCGGTGTGTTGGACGACGGAGTGATCGGCTCGCTCACCGAGGAGCGGCTCGCCACCGTCCTGCGGCCCAAGGCGGATGCCGCCTGGCATCTGCACGAGGCGACCCGCGATCTGGACCTGGACGCGTTCGTCGTCTTCTCCTCCCTCGCCGGCGTCCTCGGTGGCGCCGGTCAGGCCAACTACGCGGCGGCGAACACGTTCCTGGACGCCTTGATGGCGCAGCGTCGCGCCGCCGGGTTGCCGGGTGTGTCGCTGGCGTGGGGTCCGTGGGACCGGGCCGGCGGCATGACGGGGACCCTGTCGGACGCCGAGGCCGACCGCCTCGCCCGCTCCGGTGTTCCGCCGATCTCGGCGGAGCAGGGCCTTGCGCTGTACGACGCGGCGACCGCCGGTGAGCGGCCGCTGGTGGTGCCGGTGCGGCTGGACCTCGCCGCGCTCCGCGGGCTCGGTGATGTCCCGGCGCTGCTGCGCGGACTGGTCCGGACGCCCGCGCGGCGGACCGCGGCGGCCGGTGCGGCGCCGTCGGCCGATGTGCTCACCCGGCAGTTGGCCGGGCTCGGCGGGGCGGAGCAGGAGGAGGTCCTGCTGAGGCTGGTGCGCGGTCAGGCCGCGGTGGTGCTCGGGCACGCCGACGGCTCGGCGATCGGTGCGGGGCGACAGTTCCAGGAGTTGGGCTTCGACTCGCTGACCGCGGTGGAGTTCCGCAACCGACTCAACGCGGCCACCGGACTGCGGCTGCCGGCCACCCTGCTGTTCGACTACCCGACGCCGGCCGACGTCGTCGGGCACCTGCGCGGCCGGCTCGGCACCGGGGAGGTGTCGGGTGCGGGCTCGGTGCTGGCGGCGCTGGACAACCTTGAGGCGGTGATCGCCGGGCTGTCCCTCGACGACGCGGGGGAGCACCAGTTGGTGGCCGGCCGGCTGGAGGTCCTCAGGGCGAAGTGGGCGGACATGCGAAGCGCGGAGGGAGCTGTGGACGGCGGTGCGGACGTCGACATCGAGGAGGCGTCGGACGACGACATGTTCGCGCTGCTGGACGACGAGCTGGGGCTGAACTGAGCCGCTCCGCATGAGCAGTTCCGCACCAGAAGTTCCACAGTGGCCTGGTCCACAGTGACCTGGTCCACAGTGAGCTGTTCCACAGCGACCTGTTCCGCGGCGGTTCCGTAGTGAGCCGTTCCGCTTAGGCGGGAAACCGGGGCCCCGGTGGTCGGACGCTTGATTCCGGCCACCGGGAGCGTCAAACCGGCCTCTTCTAAAGAAAGGGAAAGAACTAGGGAAACACCCACAGCCCGATCATGTGCAATGAATTCCGTGGCTCGGAAAACCATTCGCGGGCCATGGAGTTACGGTGTGATCACGTGTCCGTACGGCAGTGACGGCGTGCACGGGTTGCCACGGCAGGTCCCCGGCCGAGGCGTCTCCCCGCTGCTGCCCGGCGGTGCGTGCCGCTTGGTTCGTCCCTAGGAGGTCCCCCCATGACCACGTCCACCGAGGAGAGCCTGTGGGCCCGGTGCTTCCATCCAGCACCGGCCGCCCCCGTCCGGCTCTTCTGTTTCCCACATGCGGGCGGCTCGGCCTCCTTCTACTTCCCGGTGTCGGCCCAACTGTCCTCGGTTGCCGAGGTGTTCGCCATCCAGTACCCGGGGCGCCAGGACCGGCGCAAGGAAGCCGGTGTCAGTGACCTCGCGACCTTGGCCGACCAGGTCTACGACGCGCTGCGCCCCCTGCTGAAGGAGCGGCCGAGCACGTTCTTCGGGCACAGCATGGGCGCGACGCTGGCCTTCGAGGTGGCCCGGCGCTTCGAGGCCGACGACGGTGACCTGGTCCGGCTGTTCGCCTCCGGGCGCCGGGCCCCCTCCCGCGTGCGTGAAGAGGCCGTGCACCGGCGGTCCGACGACGGCATCGTCGAGGAGCTGAAGCTGCTCGCCGGCACCAACACCGCGCTGCTCGGCGACGAGGAGATCCTGCGGATGATCCTGCCCGCGATCCGCAGCGACTACCAGGCCATCGAGACCTACCGCTGCCCGCCCGACGTCACCGTCCGGGCGCCGCTGACCGTCCTCACCGGCGACCGCGACCCGAAGACCTCCCTGGACGAGGCCGAGGCGTGGCGCGGCCACACCACCGGGGACTTCGACCTCAAGGTGCTTCCCGGTGGGCACTTCTTCGTCAGCTCCGAGGCCCCGGCGATCATCGATCTGCTCCGGGCGCACCTCGCCGGCAACGGCTAGCGGGCGCACTGCGGCAGGCCGGCGGTGCCGGTCTGCCGCACGGCCCCCGCGCCGCCTGAGACGGCACCATGCCACCCGGCGACGCGCGTTGCGTGCGCCTGTGGAGCACCGTCCCGCGTGCGTACGCGGGCGCGCGGAGGACGTGCTCGGCCGGCCGGATGTCCTGGAGGAGACCATTCGGAAAACGTCAAATGTCTGACAGCTGCTGCTCATTTACTCCAGCCCGCACTATATGATCTTGTGGTGGGGCATGTACGGAGCGTGCCACTCGTTCGCTCCTGGTGCATCCATCCCGACCGTCCGGATTTGTGTGCACCGGACGGCCGTGGTCCTGGTACGCGTCGGCGCGAGGTCGGCTCCTGTTCTCACCCCACGTGGAGGAACGCGTGATGCGGAAGCAGTCGGGTTCTTCCGGCTTACTGACCACGCTGGTGGGACGCGACGACGAACTGCGCACCCTCGCCCGGCACGCCGCGGCCGCCCGCGACGGGCGGGCCGGCCTGGTCCTGCTCCACGGGCCCGCCGGCATGGGCAAGACCAGTCTGCTGCGGTCCTTCACGGCGAGCGATGTCTGCCGCGGCATGACGGTGCTGTACGGCACCTGCGGCGAGACCGTCGCCGGCGCCGGGTACGGCGGTGTGCGCGAACTCCTCGGCGGGCTCGGCCTGAGCGGCGGCGACGCCCGGCGCTCGCCCCTCCTGGAGGGCCTGGCGGCCCGCGCGCTGCCCGCACTCACCGCAGACCCCGCCGGTCCCGACGCCGCCACGGGTGCCTACCCGGTGCTGCACGGCCTGTACTGGCTCGCCGCCCGCCTCATGGCCCAACGGCCGCTGGTCCTCGTCCTCGACGACGTCCACTGGTGCGACGAACGCTCCCTGGCCTGGATCGACTTCCTGCTGCGACGCGCCGAGGACCTGCCGCTGCTGGTCGTCCTGGCCTGGCGCAGCGAGGCCGAACCGGTCGCGCCCGCGGTGCTCGCCGACATCGCCGCCCAGCGCCGCCCCACCGTGCTCGGCCTGCACCCGCTCGGCCCCGACGACATAGGCGAAATGGTGCGTCGCGTCTTCCGGACCACGGCCGCACCGTCGTTCGTCAGCCGGGTCGCCGCCGTGTCCGGCGGCAATCCGCTGGCCCTCGCCCGCCTCCTCGACGAACTCCGCGCCGAGGGCGTCCGGCCGGACGCCGCCGGGGAGCGCCGGGCCGCCGAGGTCGGCAGTCACGTCCTCGCCCGCTCGGTGCGCTGCCTGTTGGAGCGCCGGCCGCCCTGGGTGCGCGGCGTGGCCCGTGCCATCGCCGTACTCGGCCCGGAGTGCACCGAGTTGCTGGCGGCGCTCGCCGGCGTCCCGGCCGCGACCGTCGACGAGGCCCTGTTGGTGCTGCGCAGGGCCGGCATCCTGGCCGCCGACCGCGTGGACTTCGTCCATGACGTCGTCCGCTCCGCGGTGCTCGACGACGTCGCCCCGCCCACCCTGGCCGAACTGCGCACCAACGCCGCGCTGTTGCTGAGCGACGCCGGCCGCCCCTCCGAGGAGCTCGCCGGCCAGCTCATGCTGCTGCCGGTGCTCGACCAGCCGTGGATGGCCGCGGTGCTGCGCGACGCCGCCGCCCAGGCGGAGAGCCGCGGCGCCCCGGAGGCCGGTGTGCGCTGCCTCTACCGGGTGTTGGAGGTGGAGCCGGACAACGTTGCCGTCCGCATCCAGATGGCCCGCGCGCTCGCCGAGATCAACCCGCCCGAGGCGATGCGCCTCCTCAAGGAAGCGCTCTCCCTCGCCGGGGACGTCCGCACCCGCGCCCAGGTCGCCGTCCAGTACGGCTTCACCTGCCTCGCCGTGCAGGAATCCCCGTCCGGGGTGCGGATGCTGGAGGACGCGCTCGCCGAGCTGACCGCCGAACTGGGCCCCGAACCAGGGCCCGTGGACCGGGAGTTGCGGACCCTCGTGGAGTCCGTGCTGCTCATCGTCGGGGCCGACGAGAAGGTGACGATCGGTGCGGTCCGCGACCGGGCGGCCCGGCTCACCATGCCGCCCGGCGACACACCGGCCCAGCGGCAGATGCTGGCCATGACCACCGTGCTGACCGCGATGGACGGCCGGGACGCCCGGTCGGCCGTCGACCAGGCCCGCCGCGCCCTGCGCGCACCCGGCGTCGAGCTGGAACCCTGGTCGCTGCTGTCCGCCTCCTTCGCCCTCTCCCTGGCCGACGAGGTCGCCGACGCGCAGTACGCACTGGACCTCATGCTCCAGTACGGCCAGGACAACGCGGCGGTGTGGACGTACGTCCTGGCGCTCTCCACGCGCGCCCTGCTCCACCACGGGGTGGGCGCCTTCCCCGAGGCCCTGGCCGACGCCCAGACCGCCGTCGAGATCCTCGGCGAGGAGCGCTGGGCGGACGGCGCCGTGCTGCCCCGTGTCGCGCTGGCCACCGCCCTCGTCGACCGCGGCGAGCCCGAGCGCGCCGAACACGTCCTCGACGGCATCACCCGCCCCCGCCTCGAACGCTTCGTCATCGAATACCACTGGTACCTCCAGGCCCGCGCCTACGCCCGCTGGGTCCGCGGGGATTTCCAAGGAGCCCTGGACCTCCTTCTCGCCTGCGGTCGGTCCCTGGAGGAGTCGCGCTTCAGCAACCCGGCGTTCGTGCCGTGGTGGGCCGATGGCGCGGTGCTCCTGGCGACCCTGGACCGCCACGACCAGGCGCGCGAACTCGCCGCATACGGAAGCGAGTTGGCCGAGCGTTGGGGGACGGCGCGCGGCCTCGGACTGGCCTTCATGGCCCAGGGCGTCGCCGCACCCGGCCGCGCCGGCATCGATCACCTCACCGAGGCGGTCTCGCTGCTCGCGGACTCCCCGGCCCGGGCCATGGAGGCCCGGGCCGAACTTCTTCTCGGACACGCCCACCTGAAGCGCGACGACCTGCGGGCCGCCCGGGAACACCTGCGCGCCGCCGCCGACCTCGCCCAGCGCTGCGGCGCCGTGAAGCTCGGCGTCGACGCCAGAAAACTGCTGGTCACCGCGGGTGGTCGGGTACGCAGGATGACCGCCTCCCCACTCGACATGCTGACCGGGATGGAACGCACGGTGGCGGACCTCGCGGTGACCGGCGCGAGCAACCGGGCCATCGCGGAAGCCCTCTTCGTGACTGTAAGGACCATCGAAACCCATCTCACGAGCGTCTACCGGAAGCTCGGGGTCGGCGGGCGTGCGGAGCTGTCCGCCGTCCTGGAGACCAGGACCGCCACCTCCGGTCGGCAGCCGCCGGCCTGGGTCTCCCAGGCACGCGGACGCGCTTGAGACGAACAGGACGAGAGGTAGCGGTGCCCCGGAGCAAGGCGCGGAACCAACCGACCACCTGCACGCCGCAGTGCGCACCCGACGCCCACGGCGACCCCACCATGCTCCTCGAATGCGGCCGGGAACAGCGGCTCATCGGCGACCTCCTGCACCGCCTCGGCCAGGGGCGGCCATCGGTGCTCAGCCTGACCGGCCGGCCCGGGCACGCCCAGAACGCCCTGGTCCGCTGGGGCGCGTGCCGGGCCAGGCACGACGGGCTGCGCGTCCTGCGAGCCCAGGCGACGCCCGCGGAACGGGAACTCCGCTACGGCGCCGTTCTCCAACTGCTGGCCGTCCTCGACGGCCCGCACGGCAGCACCCTGGACGCCGCGATCCGCCACGACGGTCCCCCGCCACTGCCCGTGCCCGGCATCGAGGAGGTGCTGCGGCGCACCGGCACGGCACCCACCCTGGTCGTGGTCGAAGACGTCCAGTGGTTGGACCCGGCCTCGCTGACGTGGTTGCAGATCCTGCTGCGCCACCTCGGGCCGGACACCCCGCTCGCCGTCCTGGCCAGCAGCTGCGGTGACACCACGGCCTTCGACACCGACCCGAAGGCCCCCGCCGTCCCGGGGCCGCCGGACACCGTGCCCGTCGCGCGCTTCGTGGTGCCCGCGCTCACCGACCGCGGGGTCGCCGCCACCGTCCGCGCCGTCTGCGGCACCCCCGGCGACGAGGAGTTCATCGCCGCGCTCACCTCCGCCACCGCCGGCAACCCCGCCATCCTGCGGGACGCCCTGCGCGCCTTCGTCGACCACGGCCTCCCCGCCGACGCCGACCACCTCCCGGAGCTGCACGCCCTCACCGCTGGCGTCGTCGGCGACCACACCGTGCGCGCCCTGGACGGCCTGCCCGCCGAAGTCAACGCCGTCCTGCGGGCCCTGGCCGTCTGCGGCGACCTGCTCGACTTCCACCGAGTCCGGGCCCTCGCCGGCGCGCACTCGCTGTCCGAGGACCGGATCCGCACCCTGCTGGCGAGCGTCGGCCTGACCGTGTCCGTCGGCGACAAGGTGCACATCCGCTTCCCCGCCTCCAAGGCACGCGTCATCGAGGACATGCCCGCCGCGGAGCGCGCCGATCTGTACGTCCGCGCGGCCGAACTCACCCACAGTTGCGGCGTCAACGACGAGGACGTCGCCCATCTGCTGCTGCGCTCGTCGCCGCTCGGCGCACCCTGGGTCGTGCCCCTGCTCCGCCGCGGATTCGCCGCCGCGCTGCGCCGGGAGGACCACCACCGGGCCTGTGCCTGCCTCTCCCGCGCCCTGCAGGAACCCCTCGACCCCCGGGAACGCAGCCTGCTGACGTTGGAACTGGCCGCGGCCGAAGCCGTCGCCCGGCCGGAGGCGGGGGATCGACGCCTGGGGGAACTCGTCCGCAGCACCGTCGCGGACACCGACCCCACGTCGTCCGGTGAGGGGGTGGGGGTCCGCGCCATCGACCTGGGGTTCGCCCGGGGCAACAGCGAATGGGTCCGCCGCACCGCGGGCGAGGCCCTGCCGTACGCCGGGCCGGCCGACCGGGAGGAACTGGTCGCGCTGTTCTGGTTGGCCGCCGTGCGGGACGACGACGCGCCGATGATCCCCGTGGTGCCCCGGTTGCCCGACCGGCCGGTGCCGCCGGCCCAGGCCGGCGCCCGTGCCTGGCAGCTGGCCACGGCGGGGGAGGACGCGGACAAGGCCAGGAAGCTCGCCCGGATCGCCCTCACCGGCGGGGTGAACGAGAGCCTGATGATGCCGAAACTGGCGGCCTGCGCCGCGCTGTTCGCCACCGACGACAACGACGAGGCGGTGCACGGCCTGGACACCATGCTCACCGCCGCCCGCAGTGCCCACCTGCGCAGCATGGCCGCCCGCATTTTCAACCTACGGGCCCGGATACACCTGTGCGCGGCCCGGCTGGAGGCCGCCGAACGCGATCTGGACAGCGCCGAGCGCGCCCTGCCGCCGACGAGTTGGCACCCCCGTGCGCTGCCCAACCTGATCGCCACCCGCATCCTCGTCAGCATGGAGACGGGCCGCCCGGACCGGGCCCGCCGACTCGCCGAGGCCCCGGTCCCCGCCGGCGGCGAGGAGGGTGTGTGGTGGCCCGCCCTGCTGCTCGCCCGCGCCCGTGTGGCCGCCGACGACGGTGACTGGGAGGAGGCCCTGCGGCTGTCGCGGGAGTGCGGGCGCTGGCTTTTTCGCCGGCACTGGGCCAACCCGGCCATGCTCAGTTGGCGCCCGCTGGCCGCCGAGGCGTGTCTGAAGCTCGGCGACGTGACGGAGGCGCGCCGGCTGCGGGACGAGGAGCTGTTCTTCGCCGACCGCTGGGGCACCGCGAGCGCCCGCGGGATCGCCCGCCTGACGACGCGGCGACTCTTCGACGACGACGGCGACCGGGCCGTCCGGCGGATCCGCGAGGCCGCCGCCCTGCTCCGCGACTCGCCCGCCCGCCTGGCCTACCTGTGGAGCCGGCTGAGCCAGGCCGGTGCCGAGACGGCCCACGGCGACACCGCCGCGGCCGCACGCTCCTGGCAGGCGGTCGCCCGGATGACCGCCGCCCACCCCGCCAGCCGCCTCGCCACCGCCGCCCGCACCCTGACCGTCCCGTCCGTTCCGGTCGCCACCGCGCCGCCCACCGCCGTCGTCCCACCCGGATGGCGCGACCTGTCCGAGGCGGAGAAGGACACCGTGCTGCTCGCCGCCCGCGGCCACGGCAACCGCCAGATCGCCGAACAACTCGCCGTCAGCAGGCGCACCGTGGAGCTCCGGCTGAGCAACGCCTACCGCAAGCTGAGGATCGGCGGACGCAAGGAGCTGTACCTGCTCCTGGAGGCGCTGGAAGGACCGGTCGCGGATGCTTCTTGAGCGGGAGAACGAACTGGCCCGGATCCGGGCCGCCCTGGACGCCGCGGAAGCGGGCGACTCCTCGCTCCTCCTGATCAACGGTCCCCTCGGCAGCGGGCGTTCGGCGCTGCTGCGCCGGATACCGGAGCTGGCCGGCGACGGCACCCGCGTCCTGCGGGCCAGCGCCGCCTGGCGGGAACGCGACTTCCCCTTCGGGATCGCCCGCCAACTCTTCGACCACCTGCTGTCCGGGGCGGGCGGCGCAGGGCCGGCCGAACGCACCGCCGGGGCAGAGCACTTCAGCCGACTGATGGACACCGGCGACCGCCCTACCGGGACCGGCCCCGCCCTGGAGGTCTCCCAGGCAGTGCTCCAGGGCGCCCAGGCGCTGCTCGCCGACGCGTCCGCGGAGCGGCGCCTGCTGATCCTGGTCGACGACCTCCAGTGGGCCGACGGCCCGTCCCTGCGCTGGCTGGCCCACCTCACCCGGCGGCTGCACGGCCTGCGGGCGCTGCTGGTGTGCACGCTGGCCGACGGCGACCACCGGGGCAGGTACCCCCTGGTCCGGGAGGTCGCCGGCGCCGCGCACACCGTCCTGCGCCTGGCGCCGCTGTCCCGGGACGCCACCCGCGTCCTGCTCGCCGGGCCCCAGGGCCGGCCGCCGCAGGACGCACTGGTGCGCGCCGTGTACGAGGCGTCCAGGGGCAACCCGCTGTTCCTGACCGCCTTCCGGAGCGCTCTGCGCGCCACCGGAAGGCCGCCCGGCGGCGACCACTTCGGCGCCGTCCGGGAGCTGAGCCCGACGGTGCTGCGCGATCGGCTCGCGGGCCATCTGCGGATCCAGCCGCAGCCGGTGCGCGAGGTCGCGGTGGCGGTGGCCGCGCTGGGCGACCACAGCGATCCGGTGCTGCTCGCCCAGCTCGCCGGGGTCGATGAAATCGGTTTCGCCGGTGCCCGCCGCGCGCTGGTGGACGCCGGCCTGTTGGCCCGGGGACGGGACGTCCGCTTCGTCCACGGCGTCGTCCGCGATGCGGTGGACTCCCTGCTCACCCTCGACGAGCGGGAACGCTCGCACGACGACGCCGCCGATCTGCTGTACCGCTGCGGGCGGCCGGCCGAGCAGGTCGCCGGCCATCTGCTGGCCGTGGTCCACCCGGGCCGGCCCTGGTCGGAGGCGGTCCTGCGCTCCGCGGCCCACAACGCGCTGCGCGCCGGCCGGCCCGCCGACGCGGCCCGGTACCTGCGCCGCGCCCTGCTGCACCACCGCACCCAGGACGGCTGCCGCGCCCGCATCCTGGTCGATCTGGCCACCGCCGAGCGCGCCCTCGACCCCGATGCCTGTGTACGCCACGTCAGCCAGGCGGTCGCGCTGCTGGACACCTCGCGGGATCGGGCCGCCGCCGTGTTGCGCATCCCGCCGTCCCTGCTCGCCGCCCCCAGCCCGTCCGCCGTCGAGTTGGTGCGGCAGGCCGCCGCCGGGCTCGACGAACCGGGGCAGCGGGACGAGGAGGGAGCCGACGAACTCGCCCTGCGCCTGGAGGCGTGGCTGCGGCACTCCGGCCACGAGAACCCCGTCGAGCTGGCGTCCTCGGTGGCGCGGCTGCGGCGCATGGGGGCACGGCCGCCGGTGGACAGCGTCGCCGAACGCGAGTTGGTCGCCGTGCTGTTGAGTGCGGGCGCGCTCAGCGGCCGGCTCAGCGCCGCGGAGATCGCCGACACCGGCAACCGCATCCTCGAACGTGAGCCGGCCACCGCCGCCCATGCCCACACCCCGCTGCCGCTGGTGATGCTCTCGCTGTTCGTCGCCGAGTCCGTGCAGGGCGTGGCCTCCTGGCTGGCCAGCGAACAGCACACCCGGCGCCGGTACGCGACCGGCGCGGACGATGTGCTGCTGACCGCCGAGCGGGCCTTCGTCCTGGTGACGCAGGGCCGCCCGGCCGCCGCGCGGGAGCACGTCGAACGCGCCCTGGTCATGGACGCCGGCGACTGGTCGGAACCCGCCGTCATGATGTTCGCCGCGGTCGCCTTCGAACTGCGCGACCCGGCCTTGAGCGAACGCATCCTGGAACGGATCCGCGACCGCCGGCCGGCCGGACTGGCGCTCACCGCCACCGGTCAGATGCTCCAGGCCGCCGTCGACGTGCACTTCGGCCGGGGGCGGGACGCCCTGGACACGCTGCTGGCCTGTGGCCGACGCCTGGAGACCGTGGGATGGCGCAATTCCGCACTGCTGCCCTGGCGTCCGTATGCAATCGGGCTGCACCAGCGGCTCGGCGAGACCGATGCCGCGCTGCAACTCGCCGAGGACGAGCTGAGGTGGGCCCGGGAGTGGGGTGCGACGACGAACCTGGGCCGGGCCCTGCGCCTGAAGGGCTGGCTGTTGCAGGACGAGGGACTGGATCTGCTGCGTGAGAGCGTCGAGATCCTCCGCGCTTCGTCCTACGCGACGGAACTGGCGCGCACCCTCGTCGTCCTCGGGCGTCGGCTGCCGGGTGGGCCGGAGGCCGAGGCGGTGTTGCGGGAGGCCGCGGGGATCGCCGCCGCCTGTGGTGTTCCCTGGCTCGCCGAACGGGCCGAACTCGGTCTGGGCAGTGCCATCGTGCCGCCGGTCGCCACCCTGACCCCCAGCGAGCGGCGAGTGGCGTCGCTGGTGAGCCGGGGCCTGACCAACCAGGCCATCGCGACCGAACTCGGTGTGAGCTCCCGGGCGGTGGAGAAGCACCTCACCAGCGCCTATCGCAAGCTCGGCGTCTCCGGCCGCCGCGAGTTGGTGAATGCGCTCCCGGGTCGTTGACGCCCGCGGCCGTCCCGTTCCGGACGATCACAATCCTCTGTGCCTGTCAGCCCTGTGGGTGCGGCGTCGTTGTCGTACGCCCGTCCGGTCATGACAGCAATCCTCAACAAAAGCTCAAACGGAAGCGGGGGCAGGTGCATCCACCCCATCACCAATGTCTCGTATGTTACTTTTGGCCCACCGTAGTTGGGACTCTGCGGACCGTACCTCGTCAAGTACGGACCACGGATTTAGGGGTGCGTAGATGTGTCGCGTTGACGTGCCGAGTTGTGGCTAACTACGCTCCGTTTCACGGAAATCGAAACTCTTCGGCGTGAATCGCGGCGAACTTCGATCGAATTCTGGATTCCGTTTCTCAGAAGGCTAAAAGACGACGGGGGTTATCCGAAAGGATGGCGGTCTCGTGACTATCACTCACCTCACTGACTCGAATCACCGTACGACCGGCGGGGTGATATCCGCTCAGACCGCACCGGCCGGGGAGTCCGTCGGCCCCGGGCTGATGGCGTCCCTCGACCGTGACCTCACCATCAAGCACGCCAACCAGGAGTTCCGCCGCCGCTTCGACGATTCCGCCGGTGACGTCTGCGGTCGCAGCTTCCGGGACCTGATGCACCCGAGCGTGCAGCAGCCGCTGATGCGCCAGTTCTCCCGGCTGATCGAGGGCAAGCGGCACCGCTTCGCCTCGCACGTGGTCGCCGTGGGCGCCCAGGACGCGGCCTTCGCGGGCACCCTCACCGCCTCCGCGGTCACCGGCAAGACCCCGGACATCGCCGGGATCCTGGTGCTCATGGACTCGTCCGGCGCCGCCGACGCCGCCGATGCCGGCGTCGTGACCAGCCAGAAGAAGTTCCTGACCGAGATCGATGCGCGCATCCTCGAAGGCATCGCGGCCGGGCTGTCGACCATTCCGCTCGCCTCGCGGCTCTACCTCAGCCGCCAGGGCGTGGAGTACCACGTCACCGGGCTGCTGCGGAAGTTGCGGGTGCCCAACCGCGCCGCGCTCGTCTCGCGCGCCTACTCCATGGGCATCCTGAACGTCGGCACCTGGCCCCCGAAGGTCGTGGACGACTTCATCAAGTGACGCCCGGCCGGCCTGTCCCGCACCGGCCGGCCACCGTCGGACCGCTGTCCCGCACGCCCGTGTCGCCGACGCCCGCCTCTCACGGGGCGATGCCCGGCGGCACGGGCGTTTCGTGCCCTGGTCGATGTTTATCCATTCTCACGTTACGAACCCGCAATGCTCATGCGCGCGATTCCGGCCACTTTTCGTTCCGTCGTAACCAAACTGCCCGTCATATCGTTTCCACTGACCGTTTCTGTGGTCCGCGGTGTGCCACCTGGGCCCCACTCCGACGCGCCCGCGACGGGTCGCGAGCGGCCTCCGAATACTCACGGTAACCCCCGTTCCTCCTGGTGGAGTTCCCCGCGCGTCACATTCCTCCGTGCCTCGTGCGGCGTGGCTCGCCCGCTTTCCCCGCCGCCGCGACAGCCATTGTTACAACGGCACGACAGAGCGGGGGTGGTCGACCCGTCCGCGGTGCGGCGCAGTCAAGCGGAACCTCTGCTCGATGTTCGTGCCACCCCGAACTCTGTGTTCTTGGTGACCGTTTTCACCAATGCCCCGCCCGTTCGGTGGCGAATCCGCCGCCCGTTCCTGGCCACAACGGATCGCTTCGGCCGCCCACCACGGCCGGCGCAGCCGAGGCTTGTTGGAATCACCCCCACCCAGTCGGGGCGCCGTTGTGGCCCGGACACGCAGGAGGAACACCGTGGATGCTGAGGGCCGCCGCAGGGACATGCTGGAGCTGATCCGGCGCAGCGGATCCGCCGATGTCGTGCGTCTCGCCGAGGAGTTCGCCGTCAGCAAGGAAACGGTCCGCCGGGACCTGAACGTCCTGGAGGGCCATGGGCTGATACGGCGGCGGCACGGTGGCGCCTATCCCATGGTGCGGCCGGGCTCCGAGGCCGTCTTCGTCTCCCGGACCGCACAGCCGATCCCGGAGGAGTCCCGGATCGCCACCGCGGCCGCCGAACTCCTCAGCGAGGCCGAGACGGTCTTCATCGACGAGGGCTTCACCCCGCAACTCATCGCCGACGCCCTGCCGCGCGACCGGCCGCTGACCATCGTCACCGCCTCGCTCCCGGTGGTCAGCGCCTTCGCGACGAGCCCACAGGCCAACGTGCTGCTCCTGGGCGGCCGGGTCCGCCGGGGCACGACGGCCACCGTCGACCACTGGGCCGTCCACATGCTGTCCGGCTTCGTCATCGACCTGGCCTTCCTCGGCGCGGAGGGGATCTCGCGCAGGTACGGCCTGACCACCCCCGACCCGGCGGTCGCCGAGGTCAAGGCCCAGGCCATCCGCGTCGCGCGCCGCCCGGTCCTCGCCGGGGTGCACACCAAGTTCGGCACGGCGAGCTTCTGCCGGTTCGGAGAGGTGGGCGACCTGGAGACGATCGTCACCGGCGCCGGCCTGCCCGTCGCCGAGGCCCACCGCTACCACCTCATGGGCCCCAAGGTTTTACGGGTGTGACGCCGCCGGGGCGTCCCGCCGCCCGCCCACGGCCTGGCGCGCGCCGGTGCGGGTCAGCCGCGTCGCGCGTCCGTCGGTTCCCGCCAGAGTGCGAGCGGTGTCACCCCCACCCGGTAGCCCTCCTCGTCGAGGAGATGGCCGCCGTGCTTCATGTGCCAGAGGGCGACCGCGCGTTCGGTGACGGTCAGGTCCGCGGCCCGTTCGGCGAGTCGGACCTCGAAGCGCTGGGCGTCGTCGAGGGAGCGCACCCAGGCCACCAGGTGCAGGTTGTGCCGGCTGATGACGCTCGCGCACAGGCGGACCTCGCGCATCCCGGTGACCCGGCGGGTCACCTCGCGCAGCCTCGCGGCCGGGACCTGCCCCCAGAAGCTCACCGTGACCGGCCACTCGGACAGCGGGCGGGCGACCTCGCACCGGGCGTGCAACATGTCCGCGGCGAAGAGCCGTTGGACGCGACGGCGCACGGTGTCGGGGCCGGCGCCGCACTGCTCGGCCAGCGCGCGGTAGGTGGCCCGGCCGTCCACGGACAGCGCGGTGACCAGCTGTTGGTCGAGCTCGTCGAGGACGAAGGCGGGGGTGTCCGTGCGGTGTCTGGACGCGTCGGCGGCGAGCCGGGCGACCTGGTGCCGGCCGAGGGCCCGCAGGCGCCACCGGCTGCCCTCGGTGTGCACCGGGCCGGCCAGGTGCGTCCGGGCGGCCCGGACGCCGTCCAACGCGGCGAGGTCGTGGGTCACCCAACGGGAGAGCATGGCCGGATCGCGGGCCATGACGTTGAGTTGGAGGTCACGGTCCCCGGTGACGTGGGAGAGCGCCACCACGTGCGGCGCGGCGGCCAACGCCCGCGCGACGTCGAGCAGTCGGCCGGGAGCGCAGTCGATCTCGACGAACGCCAGGCACCCCTGGCCCGACGCGGCCAGCACCGGGGCCGGATGGCAGCTGATCCAGGCGGCGCCGGTCTCGACCAGCCGGTTCCAGCGCCTGGCCACCGTCACGGCGTCCAGTCCGAGGACGGAGCCGATCCGGGTCCAGCTGGCCCGCGGCGTGATCTGCAGCGCGTGCACCAGGGCCTGATCCACATGGTCCAGGGACCGGGGGGTCTGCCCGGAATCCTGCGCCACGGGCCACCTCCTTGCGTGTTTCCGGCGGATTCGGGCCGCCGGTCGGCTCAACCTTCAGCCTGGACTCGGGTACGGCCGGACCGTACCAGGCAACCCCCGGAGCAACAGGAGTGGGATTCGGCATGTCGGCAGTGGAACGCGCCAAGGAAATGCAACCCGAGTTGGAGCGGCTGCGCCGGTCGCTGCACCGGGAGCCGGAGTTGGGCCTTGCGCTGCCGCGCACCCAGGAGAAGGTGCTCGCGGCGCTCGACGGGCTGCCGTTGGAGATCACCCCGGGCACCGGCCTCACCTCGGTGACCGCCGTCCTGCGCGGCGGCCGCCCCGGCGGCGCAGTGCTGCTGCGCGGCGACATGGACGCGCTGCCGGTCACCGAGGAGAGCGGTGTGCCGTACGCCTCGGAGATCCCCGGCCGGATGCACGCCTGCGGACACGACCTGCACACCGCCGGACTCGTCGGCGCGGCCAGGCTGTTGGCCGAACGCCGGGAACGCCTGCACGGCGACGTGGTGTTCATGTTCCAGCCCGGCGAGGAGGGCCACAACGGGGCCGGCGCGATGATCGAGGAGGGCGTGCTGGACGCGGCGGGCAAGCCGCTCGACGCGGCGTACGCCCTGCACGTGGCGTCCAACCAGGTGCCCGGCGGCGTGGTCATCACCCGCTCCGGCACCATCACCTCGGCCTCCGACCTGCTGACGGTGACGGTGCGGGGCGAGGGCGGCCACGGCTCGACGCCCGCCACGGCCAAGGACCCGGTCCCGGCGGCCTGCGAGATGGTCACCGCGGTGCAGAACTGGGTGACCCGCGCCTTCGACATCTTCGACCCGGTCGTGGTCACCGTCGGCACCTTCCACGCCGGGACGAAGGCGAGTGTCATCCCCGACACCGCCGAGTTCCAGGCCACGGTGCGCAGTTATTCCGAATCCGCCCGGGACCGGCTCGCCGAGGGACTGCCCCGTCTGGTGCGGGCCATCGCGGCCGCCCACGGCCTGGAAGCGGAGGTCGACTACCTCCGGCACTATCCGGTCACCGTCAACGACACGGACGAGACCGCCTTCGCGGTGGCCACCGCCCGCGACCTGTTCGCGCCCGGCGAGGTGTGGGAGTCGCCGATACCCACCAACGGCTCCGAGGACTTCGCGTACGTCCTCCGGCGCGTCCCCGGCGCGATGCTGCTGGTGGGCGCCGCCCCCGAGGGGAGCGACTGGCAGCACGCGCCGATGAACCACTCGCCGCGCGCCGTCTTCGACGACCGGGTGCTGTACCGGCAGGCGGCGCTGCTGACCGAACTCGCCGCGCGCCGGCTCGCGGCCACCGCGCCGGCCGAGCCCGCCGTGGCGGGATGACACCGCCGCCGCACGCGTGGGGCCCGCACGCGTGCGGCGTACGGGCCCTGGCCGGTCTCCTTCCCGGCTACTTGCGCGCGGGGCACTCCTTCCACGCGAAGTGGTAGAGGGTGTTGATGCTGCCGTCGGTGGAGTCCATGGCCATGTAGCTGGTGGCCTTGGGGTCAGCCCCGCTGCCGTCCAACCTCAGTTCGGTGTTGATGTTGAAATAGCGCTCCTCGCCGCAGGGCGCGTAGACCAGCTGGTCCACGTCGGTCTCGTCCGAGGTCTGCCAGTTGGTGTCGTAGGGGCCGGCGAAGCTGTGGCTCTTGCGGGCCGTCTCCGGCTGGCCCTGGAAGTAGTAGTTCGCCTGTTCCAGGCCCTTGGCGCCCGGCGCCAGCGAGGCGTAACCGCGGTAGTCGGCCCGCGCGATGGCGTAGGTGAAGCCCTGGGGGACATGCACGTTCAGGGCGATCTGGCAGTTCTTGCGGGCGTCGGTCGGTTTGCTGCTGCCGCCCGCTTGGGCGAGGTATTCGCTGTAGGTGACGGTGAAGGCGGTGTTGTCGGGGGCGACGGCCACGGCGGCGCTGCCGGGTCTGCAACCCGAACCGTTGACCGTGGCGACGGTTATGGTGATCTGCCCGGTCGGCGGATCGTCGCCGAACCGTGCCGGTGTGGTGGGGGATGCCGATCCGAGGAGCAAGGATGCCACTGCGGCACCAGCACTGAGCGTGCTGAGCATGGGCTCGTCCTTCCGGTCGTCCTGGACCCGCGGTGCGGGGACACCAGGGGTGGGGGTGGCGAGTGCATGCCAGCACGGGGATCTCGGCTTGAACAGCTCTGCACCCGAGGATTGGGGCGAACCTACGCCTTGATTCGGACGCCCGGGGCACGGGCCGAACGCCTCCCGGGCCCGCCCCTCAGACGAAGTCCGCGGCGTGCTCGGCCACCCACTGCCGGTACGTACGCGCCGGCGCGCCCGTCACGGCCTCGACGGTGCCGGTGACCGTGGGGCGCGGCGCCGTCATCATCTGCGCGTAGCCGTCGAGCAGCGGGTCCACGAACGTGTCGGGAAAGCCGTCGTCGGCGAGAAGTCGTCGGCGTGCGGCGTCCCGGGACAACTCCTCCCAGCGGAGCGGGCGGCCCAGCACCTCGCCGATGATGCGCACCTGCTGGGCCTGGGTCAGCACCTCCGGCCCGGTCAGGGCGTACGCGGCCCCGGTGTGGCCGCCCTCGGTCAGTGCCCGCACCGCGACGGCCGCGATGTCGGCCTCGTGCAGCAGGAGCGTCGGCAGTGCGCCGTAGGCTCCCCGCACCGCGTCGCCGGCCCGGACCTGCCCGGCCCACCACCGGGTGTTGGCGGCGAAGGCGCTGGGCCGCAGGTGGGTCCATGCCGGTACGGACTCCTCGATCCGCTGCTCGACGGCCCGGTGCCACCGGCCCACCGGAGTCGACTGCGCATCGGGCTCGACGCCGTCCCGCACGGAACCGGACGAGAGGAAGACCACCCGCTCCGCGTGCCGGCCGATCGCCGCCACGACCGCGTCGGCCGACTCGGCACTGTGGAACGGCCACATCAGGAAGACCGCGTCGACCCCCTCCGACGCCGCCGCCAGACCGGCAGCGTCGGACAGATCGCCCCGCCTCACCTCCACCACCGGTGGCAGCCCCGCCGTCTCCGGGCACCGGGTCAGCGCCCGGACCTCATACGCACCCGCCGCCACGAGCTCCGCAGTCACCCGGCGCCCCACGTTCCCCGTCGCCCCCGTGACCAGAATCCTGCGCACCGTACTCATCGACATCCCCGCTTCCCGCGCCCCGACACCACCGGTCCCTCCGGCGGGTCGGGCACGCACACACCCTCGCGCCGCGGCCCGGGGCACAACAGCCGGACCCGCATCGGTGACGAATACCGTCAAAGGGGCGATGGATCCCGACGAGAACCGGCGCGGTGGGGCGGGGCGCCCACGCCGCGTGGTCCGGTCATCCGCTCAGGAGTGCGGCCTTGCGGGCGCGTTGGGCGAGGACGGCCTCGTGGCGGTCGTCCATCTGCCGCAGCGCGTCTCTGCGGTCCCGCTTGCCGAGCCGGTCGAGATAGGTGTGGCCGAAGAGGTGGTCGGTCTCGTGTTGCAGACATCGGGCGAAGTAGCCGGTGCCCTCGATCACCAGGGGCCTGCCGTCCTTGTCGAAGCCCCGGGCGACGGCCCGGTCGGTGCGGGGGACCGCCATGGTCGCGCCGGGGACGGACAGGCACCCCTCGACATCGTCGATCAGCCGGCGACGTCCCGGATCGGGCAGTTCGAGAACGGGGTTGACGAGATGGCCGACGTGCCGGACGCCATGGTCGTCCGGGCAGTCGTAGACGAACAGTCGCAGATCCACCCCGACTTGGTTCGCGGCGAGGCCGGCGCCGTCGGCGATGTGCATGGTCAGGAACATGTCGTCGATCAGCGCGGAGAGTTCGGGGGTGCCGAACTCGGTCACCTCGCGGCACGGACGACCGAGGACCTCCTCGCCCACCACGGTGATCCGGCGCTCCGACCCCCGTTCGGCCTCCGGCGGCAGAGCGGGGTGGGAGTCGACCGGTTCGCCCTGGACCCGGACGCGCCGGTCGTCGGGACCAGGCCGATCGGTGTGACGTGACATCGTGCTTCCCCCTCGTCCCGGGCCTTCCGCCGGCCGTGTCGGGCGGTGCGGTGCTCCCGGGTCATCGGACTTGCATGGAGCTTTGCAAAGTAGCAGACTTTGCAAAGTGACTGAAGACGACCTCACCACCGCGCCCGGCCGGACCGCGCGGGACCATGGGGAACTGCCCGCGCACGAGGTCCGCACCGCCCTGCTCGACCTGCTCGCCGAAGTCGGCACCGTCACGGCCACCGAGGCCGCCGCGCGACTGGGCCACAGCTCTGGGCTCTGCTCGTTCCACCTGCGGCAGCTCGCACGCCACGGCCATATCGAAGAGGCCCCGCACAGCGGTGGCCGCGCGCGGCCCTGGCGCCTGCGACGGTCGACCCCCGTGGCCGGCCCGTCCGCGGAGGACTTCGGCGATCTCGCCCGTGGCCTGGAGGACGAGAGTTGGCAGCGCTGGCTGGAGCAGCGCGGCCAGGTGCCGGCCGCCTGGCGTCGCGACGAAGCCTTCAGCGCCGTTGCCTATCTGACGCCGGAGGAGATGAGCCGGGTCGCCGCCGCGATCCGCAAGGCACTCGCCCCCTACGGCGACCGCGAGCAACGCCCGCTGGCGCGGCCCGAAGGCGCCCGGCCGGTGGCGCTCATCACCCGGTTGTTCCCGCTGCTGACCGACGCGCAGCCGGACCCGGCCGCCGACGCGACGGACGGCGGCACCGCGGGGCGGGGCTGAGGCGGGCGCGCGGGCGCCGGGCGGTGGCGCGATCCCGCGCTTTTTCGTGCCGGCGTCGGATCCGGCCAACGGGGCACTGGTGCACGGGAGTACGACGCGCTTCACTCCTGTCCCATGAGACGTGTGTTTCTCACTCTGTGCGCCGCCGTCACCGGCCTGGTGCTGGGAGTGGCCCCGGCCACCGCCGCGGAGCCGCCCACCGAGTTCGGCACCCACTGGCACGACCCGGTCACCGCGGGTCCACCGGTCTCCGTCCCGGACACCCCGTCCTGCCAAGTGACGGTCGCCGACACCGAATTCCGCGACTACACGCCCTACAAGGGCACCTACACCCCGCCCGCCAAGTGCGGACACCGCTGGAACAAGGTCGTCCTGCGGCTCGAAGGGTCCGTCGCCGGGCGGCAGTTCGACCGCCTGGGCTATCTGCACATCGGCGGAGTGGAGGTCCTGCGCACCTCGACGCCCGAACCCTCTCCCGCGGGCATCACCTGGAAGGTGGAGAAGGACGTCACGCGGTACGCCCCCACGCTGCGCGTCGGCCAGCCCGTCGAGATGCTCATCGGCAACACCGTGGACGGCACCTACACCGGCGTCATCAAGGTCAAGGTGACGCTGACCTTCTACACCGCGCGGGGCCCGGTGAAGGAGGCCGCCACCCCCGACAAGGTCCTCACCCTGCAGGGCGCCCACACCACCGAGGGCGCGGTGTACGAGGGCCGACTGACCACGCCGCGCAACAGCGAACGCATCGTCGCGGAGGTGTACGCCACCGGATCGGGCGGCGGCTGCGAGGAGTTCTGGTACCTGACGGTGCCGGTCCCGGCGTCGTACTCCTGCAAGGCCAAGGACGGCCCGTACCGCGAGGTGCAGGTGACGGTGGACGGCGAACTCGCCGGCATCGCGACGCCCTACCCGACCGTGTGGACGGGCGGTTGGTCCAACCCGTTCCTGTGGTACGTGATACCCAGCCCGCGTGCCTTCGACGTCCACCCGGTGGAGTACGACCTCACGCCCTTCGCCGCCCGGTTGAACGACGGACGTCCGCACCGGATCGCCGTCTCGGTCGTCGGATTGCCCGCCGGGCAGGCCGGCTGGAGCACCCCCACCAACATCCTGGTCTGGCAGGACGCCAAGGCGGCGCGGGTCACCGGCGGGCTCCTCACCCGCCGGGCGAGCGACCCCGTCAACAGGACGGCGTACGAGCCGGGCGACGAGCGCCGGCTCACCGTCGAAGGGCGACACTCCCTCACGGTCGCCGGGTACCTCGACACCTCGCACGGCCGGGTCACCACGACCGTCAGTCGCAGCCTCGCCGCCGACTTCGTGCACCGCTGGAACGCCGACGAATCCACCGACGCGCTCCGGGCACGCTGGCACGACGACGAGACGGTCACCGTGCGCGGCTCCGGCCCCGCGACCACCACCGCGACCCGGCGCGCCTACGCCATGGACGGCGCGACGACCGTCGGCACCGGCGACCGCCTGCGCACCACCATGACCATGGGCGACCGCGCGGACCACGCCACCCTGCGGGGCGGCCGGATGACCGACTGGGCACGGTCGGACGACACCTACACCGGCGATGCCGCGTACCACCAGAACGTGCCCCGCGAGCAGCGGCACGCCACCGGCGTCTCCCGCGAGCGCTACCGGCTGCACGGTCCGGGTGCCTGCTACGACCGGACACTGGCCACGGCCCAGGGGGAGTTGACGGAGGACCGCTCCGGCTGCTGAACCGGTCGGTCGCCGGGCGCGCCGCGCCGTGCCCGGCGACCACCGCCGGCACTGCCCCGTCAGCGCACGCGCAGGTACGCGTCGAGCAGCGCGGACGCGCCGAGCATGGCCAGGCCCCGCGCGGTCAGCTTCCGCTGCCAGTCGTCCAGGGCATCGGCCAGTGTGTCGGTGCCGCCGGCGGTGCGGATCCGCTGGACCACGGTGGAGATGTGGTCCAGCGGATAGCCCCCGCGCCGGAGAAGATGGGCGAGCTCCGCGTCGCGGATGTCGCCCGCGCGAAAGAGGCGGTATCCGGTCACGCGGTCCCGTGCCGGGACGAGGATGCCGGCGCTCTCCCACTTGCGCAGGGTCGCGGGCGTGACACCGAGCCGGTGCGCGAGTTCGCCGATGGTCCGGGCCTCGGCGGGTGCCGCGAGGGCTCCGGCGGGTGCTTTCGCGGCGTCGGACGCCGCGGTCAGGTGATCCACCGCCTTGCGCACCGCGTCCAGCGTCTCCCGGTCCCGGAGCAATTGGTGATGACCCCGATCGATGAGCGTCAGGGCGTCGTCGAGCGCGTCCCGGTGCAGTGCGTGCATGATCTGGCCGCCGGTCGCATGCCCGTAGGCCGGGACGAGCGCGAGGAAGGCGCGGAGCGCTGCCGCGTGCACCGCGGTGTAGATCCGGTAGCCGCTGCGGGTGCGCTCGGCGGGTGGCAGGAACCCGTCCCGCTCGTAGTTGCGGACCGCCTGGGCGGAGATGCCGTGCTCGCGTGCGAGGTCAGTGGGTCGCAAGGTGATCACCGTGCGGAGACTTTACCGCAGGGCGGTTGCGGTGCGGCCGCGAGCAAGTTCACCAGCCACGGCCCGGCCACCGCGGCGTACCCCGCGTCCAGTCCGCGGTGACGGCCGTTCCCGGAACCGTCCCACCTGCCCCCGTCTCAGTTCTGGGCCGTGGGACGGACGACGATGTCTCCGACGTCGACGCCGTCCGGCTGCTCGACGGCGAAGGCGATGGCGCGGGCCACCGCGTCGGGCGAGAGGCCGGCCTGGTCCAACCTGTCGAGGATCTGGGCCTTCACCTGCGGTTCGAGGTGATCCGCGAAGTCCGTGCGGACGAGGCCCGGTGAGACGACGGTGACCCGCAGGCTGTCGCCGGCTTCCTGGCGCAGGCCCTCGGAGACGGTGCGGACGGCGTTCTTCGTGGCTGCGTACACGGACTGGAGCGGCACGATGCGCAGCCCTGCGGTGGACACGGTGTTGACGAAGTGCCCGAAGCCCTGTTCCCGGAAGACGGGCAGGGCGGCGGCGATTCCGTACAGCACGCCTTTGAAGTTGACGTCGATCATCTGCTCCCAGTCCTCGACGCGCAGGTGGTCCAGGGCGGAGATCGGGCCGACCCCGGCGTTGCTGACGAGGACGTCGAGCCGGCCGTAGCGGTCCCGGGCCAGCTCGACGAGTTGGGTCAGGTCCGCACGGCGCGTCACGTCCGTGCAGGTCCAGGCGGCTTCGCCGCCGGATGCCCCGATGCGGGCGGTCAGTGCCGCGAGGCGCTCCGAACGACGCGCCCCGAGGACGACCCGTGCGCCGCGCTCGGCGAGCAGGAGCGCCGTCGCCTCGCCGATGCCGCTGCTGGCGCCGGTGATCGCCACGACCTTGCCTTGGATTCCCGACATGATGAACAGCCCTTTCGCAGGAGGAGTGTGGGCAGGGCGGACCGTTCCCATGGCCTAGAGTGAAAGTGGAGGCTCCGCCACTTCGCCCGAACGCTAAGTGGGGATGCCTCCATTTGGCAACCGTCGAAGAGAAGGAGCGACCGATGGCACGAGCCGCGGAACGCCCGCTGCGGGCCGATGCCCAGCGCAACCGGGAGAAGATCCTGGCCGCGGCGGTGCGGGTGTTCACCGAGGACGGACTGGACGCGCACCTCGAACGCATCGCCAGGGAAGCGGGCGTGGGAAGCGGCACGCTGTACCGGAACTTCCCGACCCGGGAGGCCCTGATCGAAGCGGCCTACCGCAACGAGGTCGCCCGACTGTGCGACGCCGTCCCCGGCCTGCTGGCGACCATGCCGCCCGATCAGGCACTGCGCGCCTGGACGCGACGCTTCATCGACTACGCCACCGCCAAGCTCGGCATGGCCGACGCCCTGCGCGCCGTCATCGCCGCCGGGGCCAATCCCTACGCCGACAGCCGCGAGATGATCCAGGGCGCCCTGTGCTCCCTCATGGACGCCGGAACGGCAGCCGGCGTGATCCGCACGGACATCCGCCCGACCGACATGTTCGCCGCCCTCGCCGGCATCGCCCTCACCTCGGCGCAGCCCGACCAACGGGGCCAGGCCGAACGCCTCCTCGACCTCACCCTGGACGGGCTGAGGCCCGTCGCGGGGCGGGACGCCGGAGGCAGTTGACGACGACGGCGGGGCCGAACCGTCCGGCGAGCGGAGACCGTCGCACGCCTGCCCGCGTCGCCGGTCAGGTCGTGAGACCGGCGTCGCGGGCCAGCAGGGCGGCCTGCACGCGGTTGGTGACCTCCAACGCGGCCAGGACGCGGCTGACATGGGCCTTGACGGTGCTTTCGCGCATGCCCAGACGGGCGGCGATGTCGGCGTTGGTACCGCCCTCGGCGAGCAGCGCCAGCACGTCGTGTTCGCGCGGGGTCAACCGGCCGACGCGGGCCCGGGCGGCGGTCGCCTGCGGCCGACCGGTGGCGTGGAAGCGGTCGATCACCCGACGGGCCGCGGCGGGATGGAGCATGGCGGAGCCGCCGGCCACGAGGTGCACGGCGCGCAGGATCTCGGCCGGTTCGGTGTCCTTGAGGAGGAAGCCGTCGGCGCCGGCGGCGAGGGCGTTGTAGACGTAGTCGTCGAGATCGAAGGTGGTCAGGGTGATCACCTTCGGCGGGTGGGGGAGGGCGCGCAGCCGGGCGGTGGCGGCGATGCCGTCCATGCGCGGCATGCGCACGTCGACCAGGGCGACGTCGACGCGGTGGGCGGTGGCCTGCTCGACGGCGTGCAGGCCGTCGGACGCCTGGGCGACCACCTCGATGCCGGCATCGCCGTCGAGGAGGTCGGCCAGACCCAGGCGGACCAGGGCATCGTCGTCGACGATCATGGCGCGGATCATGTGCGGGTGCCGTTCTGCTCGTTGCCGGACGGATGGGGAATGCGGGCGGCCAGCCGCCAGGCACCGCTGTCGCCGGGCCCGGCGTGCAGTTCGCCGCCGAGTGCCGTCACGCGCTCGCGCAGGCCGACGAGCCCGAACCCGGAGGCGACGGCATCCGGGCTCCGGGGGCCCGGGGCGTTGACGACCTCCACGGTGGTGGCGGGTGGTCGGTAGGCGATGCGGAGGGTCACCGGGGCGCCGTCGGCGTGCTTGCGGACGTTGGTCAGCGCTTCCTGGACCAGGCGGTGGACGGCCAGTCGGTGGGTGGCGGGCGCCTGTTCGGGGCGGCCGTCGACGTGCACCGCGACCTGCTGCCCGGCGGCGCGGGCCTGTTCGACCAGCGCGTCCACCCCGCGCAGGACGGGCGCCGGGGCGGTGGCGGCCCGGGCGGAATCCGGGTCGCGGAGCACGCCGAGCACATCGCGCAGGTCCGCCAGCGCCTCGGTGGAGGCGGTCCGCAGCAGCGCGAGCCGCTGGCCGACCTGGGCGGGCAACGCGTCGGTCCTGGTGGTCAGGACGCCGGAGTGCAGGGCGATCAGGCTCAGGCGGTGGGCCAGCACGTCGTGCATCTCCGCGGCGATCCGGGAACGTTCGGCCGCACGCGCTGCCTCCTCGCGCAACTCCCGCTCGATCCGCAGGTGTTCGACCTGCGTGTTGAGTGCCCGCACCAGGCGGCGCCGGTGGCCCGCCCACAACCCGCCGACCACGGCCAGCAGCAGGAACAGCGTGCCGCCGTACTGCTGCGGATTCCACAGCGAGAACTCCGGGGTCCGGACGAAGTTGACACCGAGCGCGGCGACGGAGCAGCCCACCGCCACCCAGGCGCGGCGCTGCGCGGCCAGGTCGAACAGGGCGACGAGCAGCAGCGGCAGGATCGGCGCGCCCCACCAGGCCACCGCCGCGGTGGTCACCAGGGGCGCGGTCGGCCAGGGCAACCCCCGTACCAGCACGACCAGTCCGCACAGCACCCCGGCGGCCGGGCACAGGGCCAGATACCGCCCGCCGGCGGCCAGGGCACCGTGGTGCACCGAGTCGAACGTCAGCAGCACCACGAGAGCGGACCGCCCATAGGCGATCCACCGTGGGGCCCCGCTCCCTCCCGACCCCGGGCGCTCTCTCCGGCTCATTCCGAAATCCTAAGTGGCCGGCGGAGCACGCCACTTGCGACGATCCGCCGTCGCGACCCCCTACTTTCGTCGATGCCGCCGTCGCACAACGGCGGGTCCGTCGGCCGCGGGGGCTCCCTAGCGTCGCCGTCATGGAATCCCGGATCTCCTCCTCCGCCCGTGTCCCTTCGCCCGGCGGCTCGCCGGACCGCTCGCCCGACCGGCTTCCGGCCCGACGCTTCGCCGAGAGCGGGGTGTTCCTGCTCGAAGCCGTCCGCGACATGCGCACCACCGGCGCCGTGGCCCCCAGCGGCAGGGCCCTGGCCCGCGCGCTGACCGCCCCGGTGCGCGCCCGGGCGCCGCAACCACTGACCGTCCTGGAGGCGGGGGCCGGTACCGGAGCGGTCACCCGCGCCGTGATCGCCCGTCTGCCGGCGGGCAGTCGCCTGGACGTCGTCGAGGCCAACCCCCGCTTCGCCGCCCGCCTGAGGCACCTCGTCGCCACCGCTCCCCAACCCGCCGACGCACCCGCACGGGTCCACGTCCACCACACCGGCGTCGAGCGCCTGGACGTCACCCGGCGCTACGACGTCATCGTCTCCGGCCTGCCCCTGACCAACTTCGCTCCCGATCAGGTGGAGACGATCATGAACCGGTATCTGGAGCTGCTCCGCCCCGGCGGCACCCTCACCTACTTCGCCTACCGCGGCACCCGCAAGGCCCGCGCCCTCCTGGCCGCATCGTCCCAGGCCCGTCGGCACCGAGCCGTCGACGAGGTCATGGACGCCTACCAGCGCCGCTACGCCACGGACTGCCGCACGATCTGGGTCAACCTGCCCCCGGCGAGGGTCTGGCAACTCCGACGCCCCCTCCCCGCCCTCCCGGTGCCGCGGCCCGCCGCGACCGGAGCCCGCCGATGACCCCGTCGCTCGACGCGGTGGGCCACCTGCCCAGCGCGACCGCCGCCTATGCCGTGCTGGCCGCCGCCGTGCTGACCGAATCGGTGCTGCTCATCGGCGCGTTCGTGCCCACCCTCACGCTGCTGCTCAGCGCCGGCGCGCTGGCCCGCACCGGGTATCTGCACCTGCCCCTCGTCATCGCGACCGCCGCCTGCGCCGTGCTGGCGGGCGACTTCCTCGCCCATCGCACCGGGCGCCTGCTGACCGACCGGCTACGCGTCGGACGCGTCGGACGCCGCGTGCCCGCCGCCGCGTGGCGGCGCGCCCGGGCGCTGATGGACCGCCGCGGCGGGCAGGCCGTCTTCCTGGGCCGCTTCGTTCCCGTGCTCCGCACCCTGATGCCGCACCTGGCCGGCGCGACCCGCCTGCCCTATCGCCGCATCGCCCCGTACAGCGCCCTGGCCGCCCCGCTGTGGGCCGGCGCCGAGGCCGGCACCGGGTACGCGGCCGCGCCGATGCTGCGGCGCGCGGTGACCTACGGCGGCCCGGTGCTCGCCGTGACCGCGCTCGCCTGCGCGGGGGCGGGAGCGGCATGGCTGGCGGTGCGTCGTCGCGGCGGGACGCGGAGCGGAACGAGTCGGGTCGGCAGGGGTGCGGTGGGCGCCGCAGCCGCGACGAGCCTGCCGGGAACGGGTCCCCGGCAGGCTCGTCGACGTCGTCCTAGAGCACCCGGTCGGCCCGCGGTAGCCGGCGGACCAGATAGGCCACGGCCCAGCACAGCGGGAGCGCGACCACGGCGACGATGGCGAACTTGGCGACGGCCGGCGCGTGCAGCCAGCTGAAGGCATGCCCCAGTCCGACCAGCACCAGCGCATGGAGGACGTAGACCCCGAAGGCGTGGCGGGAGAGGAACGCGGCCTTCCGCCCCTGGCGGTTGAGGCGTTCGCGGAAGAGCACGGTCAGGCCCAGGACCATGCCGATCGCGAACGTCGACTCCCAGGCGGCCGCGGCCAGCGACTGCCATGTGCCGTGTCCGTCGGTCGCCCCGGTCTTCGCCGTGACGATGACCGGGAGGTAGGCGAGGGTGGCGACGGTCGCGACGGCGAAGCCCACCCGTCCCGCACGGCGGGAGAGGCTCTGCGGCCAGCCGCGGCGGTGCGCGAGGACGCCCACCACGAAGAAGCTCGCGTACTGCATGAGATAGCTGGGGGTGGGCAGCCCGAGGACCGGGACGTAGACACCGGCCGGTACGAGGATGCGCCATCCGTAGGTGGCCAGGGCGAGGGCCACGGTGAAGAGCACGATGGCGCGCGGTCGCAGCGGCCTCGGCGCCGGCCGGCCGGGCGCCGCCGCGTCGGCCGTGACCTGGGCGCGGCGCGCGGCCCGACGCCGGACGAGGGCGTAGAGCACGGCGAACACCAGCAGTACTTCCGCGAACCACAGCGGGCCCGGGTCCCAACTCACCAGGTAGTAGAACCAGTAGGGGAGGGACGCACCGTGCTCGGCGAGGGACGTCTTGAGCTGGAAGTACCCGTCGAGGCCCGTCAGGGGACGTATCAGGAGCAGGAAGGCGAGCAGCGGGATGCCGAGGCGCTTGAGGCGGTCCCGGAGGAAGGGGCCCGCGCCCTTGCGGTCGAAGGACGCCGGTGTGAAGTACCCGGCGATCATGAAGAAGAAGCCCATGAAGAACGCCTGGTTGAGCACGACGAAGGCGTCCAGGATCAGCCCGGTCCCGTCCTTGGCGGGCTCGGTGTAGTACCAGACCGGGATGTTGCCGTAGGTGACGGCGATGTGGTGCAGCACCACCAGGGCCGTCAGGGCGATGCGTAGATTGTCGATGTAGTACAGGCGCGGGCGCGCGGGGCCCGCGGTGTCGGCGGGCGCCACCGTGCGCCCGAGGTCATGTGCCATGGAACTCTCCCCCGTTCGGTGTGGTTCAGGAATCGGCCCGACCCTCGGCCCTGGTGGCGTGCCAGAACAGGTCGGTGAGTTCGCGGGCGTGCGCCGCGAGGTCGTGGTCGGGGTGGACGCTCCAGTACGCGAACATGTCGTCGATCGCGGCCTGGAGGCTGACGGCCATCACCCGGGCGTCGAACGCGCGCAGTTCCCCGCGCTGTTGGCCCGCCCGGAAGACCTCTTCCAGGTGGGCGAAGAGCGACTCGCTGGAGGCGATGCCGTAGCGGAGCTCACCGTTCTCGGTGCGGAACTGCGTGAAGATCTCGCCGAGGGCGATGAGTTGGGTCCGGTGGTCGGCCATGTGCTCCGCGAGCGACCCGATGTAGATGCGCAGCCACGCGGCGGTGCGGGTCTCGCCCTCTCCGGCGAGGCGGGACGCGACGAAGGCGCCGAGACCGTCGTAGATCTGCTCGACGGTCCGCTCGATCAACTCGTTCTTGCCGGCGAAGTGATACGAGATCACGCCCTTGCTGACGCCGGCCCGCTCGGCGATCTGTGCCATCGACGCCTTCGCGAACCCCCGTACCGCGATGACGTCGATGGCCGCCTCGATGATCTGGGCCCGTCGCACCTTCTCGATGAGCGAGCGTTCCGGCTCCGTCGGTGTGCTTTCCCCGTTGCCGGGCTGGCCACTTGGATCAATTTCTGACCGCATGGCCAAAAATTTAGCCGACCGGCCAGACGCTGTCCAGTGGGGCCTGTCGCCGACGACGTCCGACGCCGGAGCGGAGCCGCTGCCGGGCAACAGGCGTCGTGCCGAGCGACGTTGTGGCACGATGCCGCGATGACCTCCAGCACACCCGCACCGACCGGCCCGCCGGCCACCTCGCCGGGCGCCATACCGGCGGTCGTCCCCGCAGGGCGGATGGCCGCGACCGCTCAGCCGGTGCTCGATCTGCCGAACGGTTGGCAGCTGCGTCCCTGGCACCGTTCGGACGCCGACGCCCTGGCGGCCGCCGGCCGGGATCCGGCGATCCGGCAGTGGAACCGCCTGCTGGTGGACACGCAGGAAGAGGCCCGCCAACGGATCGAGCGCATGCACGACCGCTGGCGGGCCGAGCAGAGCGCCATCTGGGCCCTCGCCCGACCGGGCGGCGAGGTCATGGGGCTGATCGGCTGGGGCGACATCGACCTGACGGGCGGCAGCGCCGAGATCCTCTACTGGATCCTGCCCGCGGCCCGCGGCGGCGGTGTCATGGTGGAGGCCACCCGACGCGTGAGCCGGTGGGCACTGGAAGACCTGGGGCTGCACCGGCTGCGCCTGTGCCACTCGGTGGCCAACCAGGCGTCCTGCCGGGTCGCGACCAAGGCCGGGTACTCCCTCGAAGGCACCATGCGCAGCGCCCTGTTGCACGCGGACGGATGGCACGACGAGCATCTGCACGCGCTCGTGCAGGGCGACATCTGACCCGGACCGGAACGGCCGTCCGCCGGCCACCGCGCCCGAGGGGACGCCGTGGCCGGCGGAGGGGGGACGGGACCTACCTGCGGCGGATCGAGTTCACCAGCCCGGCCACCAGGTGCGCCCGCTCGGCCATGGCGTCGACGACCAGGTACTCGTGGTCGGCGTGGGCACCGCCCCCGACCGCCCCCAGGCCGTCGAGGGTGGGCACGCCCAGGGCGGCCGTGAAGTTGCCGTCGCTCCCGCCGCCGACCGCGGTGCCTTCGAGGCCGGGAAGCAACTGCTGGGCCACAGCGAGGAGTTCGGCCGATGCCGACTCGGGCATCGGGGGGCGGCCGACGGCTCCGCGAACCGCGATCTCCGCCCCGTCGAGGTGCGGGGTCAGCGCCGCGAAGGCGGATTCGACCCGCTCCTTCTCGTCGGCCGACTCGACCCGGACGTCGACGACGACGGTCGCCTCGGCGGGGACGACGTTGTCCAGGGTGCCCGCGGAGGCGACGGTCGGGGTGACCGTCGTACCGATCTCGGGACGGCCCAGTGCCGCGATCCGCAGGACCTGGTGGGCCGCTTCGACCAGGGCGTTGACCCCCGCCTCGGGCTCCAGCCCGGCGTGCGAGGCCCGGCCCCTGATGGCGACCTGGAACGTGCCGCATCCCTTGCGGCCGGTCTTCACGGCCCCGCCCTCGGCCGCGCCCTCGAAGACCAGCACGGCTCCGCACGCCCGGGCGCGTTCTTCGATGAGGGCCCGTGAGGAGTGGGAGCCGACCTCCTCGTCGGCGGTCACCAGGATCTCGACGCCGGACAGGTCGTCGAGCGAGGCCAGGCCGTGCAGGGCCTGCACCAGACCGCCCAACATGTCGAAGACCCCGGGGCCGGTCGCCCGGCCGCCGTCGACCCTGAACGGGCGTCGCGCCAGCGTGCCGAGCGGAAAGACCGTGTCGTGGTGGCCGAGGATCAACACCCGGGGATCGCCGCCGCCCGACCAGCGCACATGCGGCCCGGCCGCGCTCTCGACGAGGTCGGCCCGCCCGCCCAGGCGGCTCTCGATCACGCCGGCGACGGCCTTGGCCGATGCCGTTAAGGCGTCGACATCGCGCGAGGGGGACTCGACCTCGACGAGCGTCCTGAGGTCGTCGAGCATCGCGTCGATGCTCACGCGGGCGGTCCTGTGCGTCGTCATGCCGCGAGGGTAGTCGGCGCGGCCCGGGACGCACCGTCCGGGCGCCGCCGGAGCCGTGGCCGACCTCACCTCGGTGACGAAGGACGGTCGGCTGCAGCTCCAACTCCCGGCGGACGAGGCCAAGGCCGCCCTGGCGGCGTACCCGAGCGGTGCCCGCCTGATCCGGCGGGGTGCGCCGCCCGGCACACCGAGCCCGAACTCCTGGCGCTGCACGGGGTCGGTCCGAAGGCGGTGCGCATTCTGACCGAGGCGCTGCACGCGCGCGGACTCGCCCTGCGGGATTGAGCGCCTTTCGGCCTTTCCCGCGGATTGCGGCGGAGACGGCACTGTCGGCATCCGCACCGCTGAACGCCCGCCGCGATCCGCCGGCTACCACCGGCACAACCCGAGAATTACCAGAAGGACTTGGTGATCGGGATGCGTTCCGCATCGAAATGGCGGGTGGTGAGCTACGTCACCAGAAGCAAAGGAACCGGTTCGGTGTGCGGGGCGTCCAGGGCGATTGTGATTGGCAAAAAATCCGTTTGCGAGAGCTTCGATTGTCAGCCGTTGCAGCGCTCATGACATAGCATCATCGGTCGAAGCGCTCAGTGCAGAGAGTTTTCGCAGGGACAGCCCTGATCGGGTTACCCCGAAGCCTCTGCCGCTGCCCCCTGCCCGGAACTGGTGCCGCACACCCCGCGGTACCGGTTCTTCTGAATGCGAAAAACAGGAAAGCAATGCCCGTTCAACAATTAACGGATCTCATACGCTTCGTGCGTCGCAACTCGCCCTTCTACCGGGATCTCTACGCGGATCTTCCGGACCACGTGGACGAGCTGACCGCCATACCGGTGGTCCCGCACGACGCATTCTGGCAAGCCAACACCCCACGCCGGAACCGCCTTTTGACCGGACCGATCGACGAGGCGGTGGTTTTCAAGAGCGGCGGCACGACCGGCGCCCCGAAGTTCTCCGTCTATACCCGTGAAGAATGGCGGGAATTCACCTCCGCGTTCGGCAGTGGACTGGTCGAGGCCGGACTCCGCCCTGGTCACAGGGTCGCCGACCTCTTCTACGCCGGCGAGCTCTACGCCAGCTTCACCTTCATCCTGGATTCCCTCCACCGGGCCCCCGTCGCCAACGTCCGGCTGCCGATCGGCGGCGGCGCGCCACTGGCGTCCACCGTGCACACGCTGGAGGAATTCGACGTCGACGTCGTCGCCGGCACCACGACCACGCTCTGCGGCCTCGCGGACCATCTCGTGCGCGAAGGGCGACAACTCCCCGCCGTACGGATCCTGTTCTTCGGCGGCGAGGGACTGTACGAGGACCAACTTCCGCTGCTGCGCAAGGCGTTCCCGCAGGCACAGGCCCGCTCCATCGGCTACGCCGGCGTCGACTCCGGGCTCCTCGGACAGGCCGTACCGGGGGCCGACCCCCGCGTCCACCGGGCGTTCACGCCGTACACCGTCGTCGAGATCCTCGACGAGAACACCGGTGAGCCCCTGACCCGCGAAGGCGTCGCCGGCCGCATCGTCGTCACGGACCTGCGCCGGCGGCTGATGCCGATCATCCGGTACCCCGTCGGCGACCGGGCGGAGTGGACCGACGTCGCCGCCGGGCACTTCCGCATCCTCGGCCGGGCCGAAGAAGGCGTGCGCATCGGCGCGGTTTCCCTCTACACCCAGGACGTGCACGAGCTGGTGCGTGCCGCCGACCCCACCGGTCGGGTGATCGGCATGCAGCTCGTGGTGCGCCGCTGGGACGGTCGGGACGGGCTGGTCCTGCGGCTGGCCGTGGACGGAGAACCGGTCCCCGGCTGCCATGTGCCCACCGAGGTGAGCCCCGTCGGCGAAGCGGACCCGACCGGGCTCCGACACCTCGCCGCCGCCATCGCCAAGGAGATCCTCGCGGCGCGGCCGATGTACGCAGCGGAAGCCGACGCCGGACGCATCCACCCGATCGCCGTCGAGTGGGTCCGCCACGGCGAGCTGTCCGTCAACGCCCGTACCGGCAAGCTGCTGCGGGTCATCGACGAACGGCCGCACTCATGACCCCGACCTCGACCCCGGCCGCGCGCCGACTCCCCGTCGTCCTGCGCAACCGGGCCTTCGGCGCCGTCTGGGCCGCCCAGGTCCTCACCCAGGCCGCCGGCCGGATGTTCCAGGTGGGTGTGGTGTGGTGGCTGGTCGGCCACGCCATCGCGGCCGACGGCGACCGCGGCCTCGCCTCGGGCGCGTTCCTCGCGGTGAGCACCCTGCCCGCGGTGGCGCTCGCCCCGCTGGTGGCCACCGTCATCGCCCGCTGTCCGCACCGCACGGTGCTGGGAGCCAGCTCCGCGCTGGCGGGCCTGGTCGCCGCCGCCACCGCCGGATGGACGTACCTCGCCCCGCCGCCCACCGTCGTGGCCTACGGAGCCGCCCTGTTGCTGGCGGGCTGCCAGGCACTCTTCGACCCCTGCCTGACCACCTCCGTCCCCGAACTCGTCGACGACGCGGACATCGAGGCCGCGACCGGGTTCGAACTCGCCACGCAGTCCCTGGCCGGCCTGGCCGGCGGACTCCTCGGACCGCTCGTCGTGGACGCCTGGGACCTGACCGGCATCGTCTCCGGCTGCGCCGGCGCGTACCTCGTCGCCGCCGCGCTGGTGTTCCTCACCCGCTTCCCCCGGAGCGCCGCGGCACCGGAGCCCGCCACCACGTCGGCGGACCCGGCACCCCGGCGGACGCTGCGTCGGATCCTCAAGGACCACCCCTTCATCCGGCGGGTGCTGCTCTGCTTCGCCGCGGTGAACCTCTTCACCACCGCCCTCTACGTCGTCATGCCCCTGTACACACGGGCGGTGCTGCACGCCCAGGGCTCGACGGTGGCCGCCCTGGAAGCGGCACTGGGCATCGGCACCCTGCTCGGGTCGTTCACCGGCGCCCGGCTGCCGGGATCGCCCACGGCCGTGGGCGGGGCCTGCCTGGGACTGATGGCCGCGGCCCTCGCGACGCCGGGCCTGCTCGCCGACCGGGCCGCGATCGTCGGGGCACTGATCGTCGCCGGCTGGTGCGTCGGAGCCATCGGGGTGCGGTTCGTCGCGTTGTTCCAACGACTGGTCCCGGCAGCGGACAAGCCCGGCTTCTTCGCCATGATGCAGGCACTGCTCGGCGCGACCTTCCCGCTGTCCTCGCTGCTCTTCGGCGCGCTCGGCGACCATCTGTCGCCGCGCACCCTGTGCGTCCTCCAGGCCGTCGGCCTGGTCCCGCTCGCCGTGGCGCTGTGGTGGACCGGACGACGCGCCGACGCGCCCCGGGACCCGGCCGGCGGCACCGCCCCGGTCGCCTCCGGCGCCGACGCCCCCGCCGCCTCGCCCGCCGGCACCCTGCCACTGGAAGAGGCCCGATGACCGCCCTCATCCGCCCGGCCACCCCCCAGGACATCGCCGAACTACGGCAGTTGTACTTCGAGGTGTACGGCCACGGCTATCCGGTCGCCCTGGGCAGCGACCCGACCGAGATGCGCCGGTTGATCACCGATCCGCACAGCCACTGGCTCACCGCACGCCGCACCGACACCGGTGAACTCGCCGGTTCCGTCGTCGTGCAGACCGACCCGGGCAACCGCGTCGGCAAGCTCGTCGGCCTCGCGGTCCACCCGCACCACCGACAAGGCGGGCTGGCCGGCCGGCTGACCGGCGCGGTCACCGCCGACGCCTTCGCCACCGGCGCCCTGGACTCCATCCACACCACCGTCCGGATGGTCACCCAGGCACCCCAACGCGTCGTCGCCCGCAACGGATACCGACCGCTGGGCCTGCTGCCCAACGCCGCCGACGTGTCCGGCTGCGAGACCCTGGCCCTGTTCGCCTGCTACGCCGAGGGCGTCCTCGAACGCCGCGAGCCGGTGACCGACGTCCCCCAGGCGCTGATGCCCCTCCTGGGCGCCGCCGAGGAGGCCACCGGCATCCGCTACCCGGGGGCCCTCGCCCTGCCCTTCCCGGACCAGGAGCCGCTGCTGCCGCCACCGGGCGGGAGCGGCGCCGTCACGGCGACCGCGACGCCCCCCGGCACGCTGCTGACGGCCCCCGCGACCGCCCCGGTCACCACCCGCACCCCCATCGAGGTGATCACCGCCCCCGGCTTCGTCCGCCGGCGCTTCCGCGACCTCTTCCCCGACCCTGCGGGCGCATACTCCCCGCTGCGCACCCCGAACACGCTGCTGACGTCGCCGGACGGGGAGTTCGAGATCTACGCGGCCCTCGACCCGGCGGCCGCCAGCTGCGCCCTGGTCGCGGTGCACCCGTACCCGTCGGCCGCCAACCGGGCCCTCGACTCGCTCATGGCCGCGCTCACCCGGGCCGGCGCCGACTACGTCGAGACACTGGTGCCGCTCTCCGACACCGCGGCGCTGCACGCCTTCCTCTCCTCCGGCTTCGTCCCCAGCGCCGGCTACCCGGCCATGCGCCGGGTCGGCGACCGCTTCCACGACTACGTCGTCCTCTCCCGCACCAACCGTCAGATCGACTTCCGGACCACGGCCGTCAGCCCGCTGGTCCAGCCCTACCTGAGCGCGTACCTGACCGCCTGGGCGTCGATCTACCTGCCCCCGCACGAGGTTGTCCGATGAACCCGCATCTCGCCCCCGTCGAGGTCCCCGACCCGGCGGCCCTCACCCACGTCCAACGCCTCTGCGACATCCCGTCGCCCTACACCTCCGGACCCGAGGCCGACGCCCTGTTCGAGGCCGCGATGGCCGAGTCCAACGCCTGGCACGCGCAGCGCTCCCCGCTCTTCCGCGCCCTCCTCGACGACGCCCCGGAGACCCCGGCCCCCACCGTCGGCGCGCACACCCGCACCCCGCTTCTGCACGCCAACTTCTTCAAACGGCACGAGGTCCTCTCCATCCCCCGCGACGAGGTCTTCCTGCACCTGACCTCCTCCGGCACCACCGGGCAGAAGTCGCAGATGTTCTACGACCGGTGGACCATCCGCTCCGCGCAGCGCATGGTCGCCCGCATCTTCGACCACTACGGATGGATCACCCCCGACCAGCCCGTCAACTACCTGCTCTACAGCTACGAGCCCGCCCCGCAACTCCGCCTGGGCACCTCCTTCACCGACAACTACCTGTGCGACTTCGCGCCCGCACACCACACCACCCACGCCCTGCGGCACACCGGAAGCGGCCACGCCTTCGACGTGCACGGCTGCATCGACGCCCTGCGCCGCTACGCCGAGGACGACCGCCCGGTCCGCATCCTGGGCTTCCCCGCCTTCCTGCACTTCACCCTGGAACGCATGCGCGCCGCCGGCATCCCGCCGCTCGAACTCCCGCCGGGCTCCCTGGTGGTCCTCGGCGGCGGATGGAAGGGCCACGCCGACCGGCAGATCGCCAAGGCGGACTTCTACGACGAGGTGACCCGGCAACTCGGCATCCCCCCGGAGCGCATCCGGGACACCTACGGCTCCGTCGAGCACTGCGTGCCGTACGTCGAGTGCACCCACCACCGGCTGCACGTCCCGGTCTGGTCCCGTGCCGCCATACGTGACACCCGCACCCTGCAACCGCTGCCGTACGGCCACCCCGGCTACCTCCACCTGGTCTCCCCGTACATCACCTCGGTCCCGGCGCACAGCGTCGTCATGGGCGACCTGGCCTCGCTGCACGCCGGGGAGGACTGCCCCTGCGACCTGAGCACACCGTGGTTCACCATCCACGGCCGCGCCGGGGTGAGCCGCAACCGCAGCTGCGCGGTGGCCGCCGCGGAACTCCTGAAGGGAATGTCATGACCCAGCAACTCCACTTCTGGCAGGGTGAGTTCATCGGCGACGCCGAGGTGGCCGACCGGCTGGCGGAACTGCCGGCCCGCGTCGAACGCGCCCTGGCGGAGCCGCTCTCCACCGAAACGGTCCTGGTCGCCTGCGACACCCTCAGCCGCGCCCTGCGCCAGCCGCACGGCGACGTCCACGCCCGCCTGATGGAGCAGCTGACCGGCGCCGCGGACGGGCCCGCGGACGCCCGCCCGGCCACCGACCGCGAGGAGGCCGCCGCCCTCCTCGCCGAGTTCGCCGACGCCCTCGCCCGCCCGGCCCTGGAACGCAAGCTCCGGCGCGAACTCGGCGGACCGCGCCCGGAACGCCTCACCCGGCCCGACGCGCGCGAGACGACCTACGAGGCATGGGCCCCGGTGGGCCTGCTCGTCCACATCGCCCCCGGCAACGCCGCGGCGGTCGCCCCCCTGAGCGTCGTCGAGGGACTCCTCGCGGGCAACGTCAACGTGCTCAAGACCAGCAGCAGCGACACCGCGCTCGCCCAGCACCTGCTCGCCGAACTCGCCGCCGCCGACCCCACCGGGGCGGTCGGCCGCCGGATCGTCGCGCTGTGCTTCCCCTCCAGCCGCCAGGACCTGATGCGGTCGATGTGCGCGCCGGCCGACGCCGTGGCCGTATGGGGCGGTGAGGACGCCGTGCAGGGTGTCGCCGCCCTGATCCCGCCGGGGTGCCGGCTGGTCGAATGGGGCCACAAGATCTCGTTCGCCTATCTGACCCGAGAGGCCCGGACGGACCGGGACGCCCTCGTCGCGCTCGCCACCGACGTCTGCCGCATGGAGCAGCAGGCGTGCTCCAGCCCCCAGGTCGTCTACCTCGACCTCGCCACCGACACCGACACGGACACCGGCACCTGTATCGGCACCGGTACCGGCACGGGCGCCGCGACCGACGCCGAAGGCGGCACTCCGACCCTCGCCGCCCGCGACGAACTCTTCGCCTTCGCCGAGCAGTTCGCCGCCGTGCTGGCCGAGGTGTCCGCGAAGTTCCCCGTCCCGAGGCGCGGCGCGGCCGACCTGGCGGACGCCGCGGAGCAGGCCGAGATCACCACCACCGAGCTGGTCACCCGGGCCGAGCAGCACCTCGGCCTGACCAAGGTCGTCGCGGCGGACGACGGAAGCTGGCGGGTGTTCGCCGACACCCGTCCGGCCCTCACCGCGTCCCCCCTCCACCGCACCGTCTGGATCAAACCCCTGCCCCGACGCGAGATCGTCGCGACCCTGCGACCGATGCGCCGCTACCTCCAGACCGCCTCGGTGGCCGGCAGCCGCGCCGACCTCGCCGAGCTCTCCCGCAGCCTTCTCACCGCGGGCGTCCTGCGGATCACCCCGGTCGGCGCCATGCTCGACAGCTACGCCGGCGAGCCGCACGACGGCGTCTACGCCCTCCAGCGCTACAGCCGCCGGGTCAGCGTGCAGGCCCCCGAAGCCGCCTTCGCCACCGTCCCGTGCCTGGACGACCTGATCGCCCCCGCCGCGTCGCCCGTCCCGCCCACCGGACCGCTGATGGACAAGGCGGCCGCCCAGGACCAGCTGCGCTCCCTCGCGCCCCACAACGCCCAGCTGTACTTCCGCAGCGGAGGAACCACCGGCACCCCGGCCCTGTCCGTCTTCACCTGCGACGACTACGACACCCAGATGCGCGCCGCGGCACACGGCCTGCTCGCCGCGGGCTTCGACCCGGCCCACGACCGCGCCGCCAACCTCTTCTACAGCGGAGAGATGTACGGCAGCTTCATCAGCTTCTTCTCCATCCTCGAACGCCTGGGCGCCACCCAGATCCCCATGGCCGCCGGCCCCGACCACGAGGCGATAGCGAAGGCCCTGGTCGCCTACCGCGTGGACACCCTCTTCGGGATGCCGTCCTTCCTGTGGCAGCTGCTCCACAGCCAAGCCGATCGCCTGCGCTCCTACGGCGGCATCCGCAAGGTGTTCTACGGCGGCGAGCACTTCACCACCGAGCAACGCCGCATCCTCACCGAGAACTTCGGCGTGGAGGTGATCCGCTCCGCCGCCTACGGAAGCACCGACCTGGGCCCGCTGGGCTACCAGTGCGCCCACGCCCACGGCACGGTGCACCACGTCCTCACCGACCTGCACACCCTGGAGATCCTCGACCCGAAGGAGGACCGCCCGGTTCCCGCGGGGCAACCGGGGAGGCTGGTCTTCACCACCCGCACCAGGGCCGGACAGCACCTGGAGCGCTACGAGATCGGGGACCTGGGCCGGGCCGTCGACGGGGTGTGTCCCTGCGGCAGCCACACGCCGCGCATCGAGCTCCTCGGACGGTACGGCGATGTGTTCCGCATGGGCACCTACCACTTCAACTACCGCCGCTTCACTCGGATCGCCGAGGAACACCTCGACTACCGCGGCGAGTTGCAACTCCTCCTGACCAGCACGGCCGACCGGGAGCACCTCACCGTCCGCCTCGACAGCGCCTACGCACCGGACCCGGACACCGCTCGCGCGGCGTTCCTCGCCCACCTTCCCGAGCTCGGTTCGGCGGTCGGCCCGGAGGCCCTGCTGACCTGCACCGCCGAGATCGTCGCGGGGCACGCCTTCGAGCGCACCGCCACCAGCGGCAAACTCCGCACCGTCATCGACCGGCGCACGACGTCGGTCTGACGCAACGTCCTCCCGCGGACCGTCGACGGGGGCTGCGGCTCGATGCCGCAGCCCCCACCGCGTGTTTCCGGTCCTCGTTACGTCAGCGCGCCCAGGAGCGCGGGAACGTCGGCGAAACCGGCGTCGGCCGGCTGCCCGCACACCTTGCCCGCGGTCTCACCGGCGAAGCTGAACACACCGGCCAACTCCGGGCCGCGTCGCCCCCAGATGACCAGGGGGCTGCCACTGTCGCCGAAGCACATGGTGGTCCGGCCGCTGGGCACGTCGCGGGCGCAGAACACCGAGGCGTCGTCCACGACGGCGGGCGTCTGGGCCGCACACTGCGCATGGGCGCGGACGGTGAGGTCGCCGCGGCGCAGCACATCGCCGCGGACATCGCGATCCGGGTGGGCCGGGTCCGGTGCGGCCGTCGTGCCGTGGCTGAACAGCGACACGGGGGTGCCGGGGGCCGGCCGGTGCCGGGCGACGGGAAGCGGCCGGACACCGGGCACGGGGGAGCTGAGGCGGATCTCGGCGAGGTCGTAGGCGGCCGAGGACAGCTCGGGTGCCTGGGGGTCGGCGGGGGAGGGCAGCAGCTTGTACTTCGGGTGCAGGGTGACCGCACGGATGTCCCGCACGATGCCCGGGTCCTTCGAGAGCACCGAGGACCCGATGTGCATCTCCGCCTTGCGGAAGTCCGCGCCGTCGAGGCAGTGGGCGGCCGTGAGCACCCGGTCCGGGGCGATGAGTGCCCCGCCGCACGAGGCGCGCTGCAGCAACGGGCCGTCGCCCTTGACCACCAAGGTGGCCAGCCACGGCGCCGCCCCCTTCTGCGGCAGCTGTGTGCCACCTGACATGGCCTGTGCCGGGCCGGCTGTGCCCAGTGCCGCGGTCACACCCACCACGGCCGCGCCGAACGCCACCCCCGCACGTGTACGACGGTCGTGCTTGGCCTTCCGCCGCCGTCCCGCGGTGCCTGCCGCACGCGCCACTCTGTTGGTCATACCGCTCCTGTATCTCTCGTGTGAGGGATCGATCTCTTCTTAACGACCCAACGTAGTGGCGGGAGTTGGCGTTGATCGTCAGACCGTGGTCGCGTCCGCCGTCATCCTGTGGGCTCATCCGCCCCGGCCCACTACGTCAGATTGCTGACGCCGCCCCGGCACCGCCAGGACGGGGCGGGAAGGAGGGCGCCCTGCCTTGATGTACTCCCACACTTGCCTAAAGGTATTAGGCATGTGCATAATCTCTTCAGGCAAGTGAAGGGGCAAGCGAAAGGAAGGGCCGGACATGGCAGCGCGGGTAGGGCTGACCGCCGAGCGCCTGACCCGGGCGGGCGCGGAGCTGGCCGACGAGGTCGGCTTCGAGCAGGTGACCGTCTCGGCGTTGGCCAGGCAGTTCGACGTCAAGGTCGCGAGTCTGTACTCGCACCTGAAGAACTCCCAGGACCTCAAGACCCGGATCGCGCTGCTGGCCCTGGAGGAACTCGCCGACCGGGCCGCCGAAGCCCTGGCCGGTCGCGCCGGCAAGGACGCCCTGGCCGCCTTCGCCAACGTCTACCGCGACTACGCCCGGGAGCACCCCGGCCGGTACACCGCGGCCCGGTTCCGGCTCGACCCGGAGACGGCGGCCGCCAGCGCCGGCGTCCGGCACGCCCAGATGACGCGGGCGATCCTGCGCGGTTACGACCTTGCGGAGCCCGACCAGACCCATGCGGTGCGGCTGCTGGGCAGCGTCTTCCACGGCTACGTCAGCCTGGAGATGGGGGGAGGGTTCAGCCACAGCGCCCCCGACTCACAGGAGTCCTGGTCACGCATCGTGGACGCCCTCGACGCGCTCCTGCGGAACTGGCCCACGCCCTGAACTCCACGGTCCCGGCCCGGCCGGCCGCGCAGCATCGCGCCGCCGCCACCCCGACCACCCCGAAACCGCGACCTCGATCGACCCACTGAGGCGAGGAACACCATGCACGACTGGATCACCACACCCATCACCGCCGACATCCTGCGCGGCGCCCTCGACCTGGAGCGCACCGAGCACGGGCTGCTGCCGCACCGACTGCCGGCCCGGGCCCGCGCCCAGTGCGCCGACGGGCAACTCGCCATGGCGGAGTCCCAACCCTCCGGCGTGCGACTGGTGTTCCGTACCCGGGCAACCGCCGTCGAGCTGGACACACTGCCCACCAAGCGGGTCTACGTCGGCGTACCGCCCCGCCCGGACGGCCGCTACGACCTGCTCGTCGACGGCCGCCTGACCAACCAGGCCAGCGTGACCGGCGGCAACACCCTGACCATCGACATGGCCACCGGGACCGCCCAACACGGGCCCGGGTCGCCAGGCACCCTCCGCTTCACCGACCTGCCCGACGGCGCCAAGACCGTCGAGATCTGGCTGCCGCACAACGAGACCACCGAACTCATCGCCCTGCGCACCGACGCCCCTGTCGAGCCCGCGCCGGACCAGGGCCGCAAGGTGTGGCTGCACCACGGCAGTTCGATCAGCCACGGCTCCGACGCGGCCGGCCCCAGCACCACCTGGCCCGCACTCGCCGCCTCGCTCGGCGGCGTGGAACTGACCAACCTGGGCCTGGGCGGCAGTGCCCTGCTCGACCCGTTCACCGCTCGCGCCCTGCGCGACACCCGGGCCGATCTCATCAGCATCAAGATCGGCATCAATCTGGTCAACGCCGACCTGATGCGGCTGCGTGCCTTCACCCCCGCCGTCCACGGCTTCCTGGACACCATCCGCGAGGGCCACCCCACCACACCGCTGCTGGTCGTCTCGCCCATCCTGTGCCCCATCCACGAAGACACCCCCGGCCCCAGCGCTCCGGATCTCACCGCCCTCGGCGCCGGACAGCTGAGGTTCCGTGCCGCGGGCGATCCGGCGGAGCGCGCGAGCGGGAAGCTGACCCTCGGCGTCATCCGGGACGAACTGCGGCGCATCGTCGAACAGCGAGCAGCCGACGATCCCCACCTGCACTACCTCGACGGACGCGACCTCTACGGCCAGGCCGACTCCGCCGAACTGCCCCTGCCCGACGAACTCCACCCCGACGCCGCGACCCACCGCCGGATCGGCGAACGCTTCGCCGCGTTCGCCTTCACCGCCGACGGCCCTTTCGGCACGTAGCCGGGGCGGTCGCCGGTGGGGGCGTGGCGGCCACCGGCGACCGTCACCGGGTGTGGCGCGGGTGAGTCTCAGCTCTCGGCCAGCACTTCGCGGATCACGTGCCTGGCGTTGTGCGCCATCGCCGGGTTCGTGTCGCGGTAGTAGGGCAGCGCGATCAGGGCCTGGGAGAGCGTCCGGGCCCGGCCGCGCCGCCAGGTCGCGTCGTCCACGGCGAGCCTCGCGCGGAAGACCTCACGGGCGTGGGCGGGCAGCAGATTCCAGGCCGGGAACAGGTCGCAGGCCGGATCGCCCACCCCCAGGCACCCGAAGTCGATCACCGAGGTCAGCCTGCCACCGTCCACCAGCAGATTGCCCGGCATCAGATCGGCATGCAGCCACACCGGTGGCCCCGCCCACTCCGGGGCTCGCAGCGCGTCCTCCCACACGGCGGCCACGGCATCGCAGTCGATCGCCTCCTGCGGGAGCCCGCGCAGCGCGTCGATCGCCTTCCGGGTCGCCGCGTCCAGAGAGGCGATCGCCCCTCCGCGGTGCGCGGCCGGAGCCCCGGGCAGGGTGAGGCTCCGCATCGCCGCCACGAACCCGGCCAGATCCTCGGCCAACCCCACGGGCTCGCTCAACGCCCCGGCCCGGGGATTCTCCCCCGCCAACCACCGCAACACCGACCACCGCCACGGATACCCCTCGGCGGGCCGCCCGGCCCCGAGCACCTCGGGGACGGCCCAGGGCAGCCCGGCCGCGAGCCGCGGCAGCCACTCCTGCTCCAGGGCGACGTCCTTCGCCCCGCCCTCCACGAACGGCAGCCGCACGACCATGTCGTCGCCTAGCCGGTACATGGCATTGACCGTGCCGCCGGACCGGATCCGCACCACCGACAGCCCCGCCCACCGCGGGAACTGACGGTCAATCAGCCGCCGCACGAGGTCTTCGTCGACGGGGTGCATGCCCGCATGCATGGCGGGTTGCCTGTCCGGATGCCCGTCCGGACGTGTCTCCGCCCGCTCGCCCGGACGTCTCTGCCCTGTACTCATGGTGCGCCATCCGATCGCCGGACGCCGACCGGCGTCAATCGCTTTTCCCGACCGCCGGCTCCGGCTCCGTCCCGGAACCGCCCGACGATTGCCCAGTCCGGTCAGCTGACGGTTCAGGTGGCCGTTCGGCCGAAGCAGCGCTCCAACTCCTGCACGTCGTAGAAGAAGCTGTCCTTGGCGATGGGCCGGCAGCCCGCCTTGAAGGAGGTCTCCTTCTCGTTGTAGAGCATGCGCACGAGGTAGGTGCCGCCCTTGCGGAACACGTCCCACTGGATGTTCGTGGCCATGGGAGCCACGGACGCGCCGCGCCAGGGGTTGTCGGCGTAGGTGTAGGGCTCCCGGGGCGCGGCAGGCACGGTGCTGCCGGGAAGGCCCATCAGCGCGGCGAGCGGGATGATTTCCTCGGCATGGGTGAAGCGCAGTTCGGCGCCCAGTTTGCCGGTGCCGTCCCGCTTGGCCTCGACCTGCTTGAAGAAGTCGTCGAGTAGGACATCGGCCATCTTGTAGGTGATGTCGCTGTCGGCGAAGCTGGGGCCCTTCTCGTAGAACTCCTCGGCGTCGTTCAGGTACCCGAACCACTCGGCGTCGCGTGGCGCGAGGTACCGGTCCAGGTGCCAGCCGCGGCCGTTCGGGCTCTCCGCGCGCATCGCCGGGGCGATGCCGTAGAGGTTGTAGACGGCCTTCGCGGCGGTGACGTCGTCGCCGACGGAGGGGAACTCCCCGTCCACGACGCGCTGCACGAAGGCCGGCTTGAAGATCTTCTCCAGTACGCGGCGGGCGGCGGCGCGGGTGGCGGGCCGGTCGGTGAGGTCCTTGAGGGTGCTCGCCAGGCGCTGGTCGTCGGCGAGCCACTTCCGGTAGGCGGCGCCGCCGGCCGACTTGTGGAAGTAGAGCAGGTCCTTGTCCGTACGGGCGGGCCCGACCAGCGGCTTCAGTGCCGGATCGGCCTGGGTGAGCGCGTCGGTGAAGACGCTTCCGCTGTCGACGGCGCGTCCTTGCCCGGAGCTGACGACATCGATCGACTCGCCGTTCTTGACGATCGTGTCGAGCAGTTGCGGCAGCCGTTGCGCCATCCGCACGGCCGTGTCGTGGAGTTCCTGCTTGCCGCGGCCGCTGAGATTGCCGTATCCCACCTTGCCCATGGCGGCGAGCAGGGCGCGCACGTCCGGCCCGAAGTCCTTGCCGAGGCGCGTGAGCTGGCCCTCCTCGCGAGCGCGGTCCCACAACGTGAGGAGGAGGTCGCCGTCGTCGCTGTCGCCGGCGGCCCGGGAACCGTGCCGGGAGACGTTCTCGGTGAACACGGGCACGAAGCCCCTGGGCGCGCGCTGATAGGTCCGCGGATTCTGCCCGGGCTCGTACGACACCTTGGTGCTGTAGCTGTAGCTGTAGCTGCGGCCGGGGTTGTTGTCGTGGGGGAGACGGGTGTGTGCGTCAGCGGTGGGCGCGGCATGGGCCGGCACGGAGCCGACGAGCAACGTCCAGGACGCGACGAGGACTGCGGGGGCGATACGTCTCATGAACCCATGATTTTGCCCTGAGGTGAATGCGGGGTGGCCGTGGGGTGGCTCTGCGGCACTCGGCGCCGCCGTGACCAACCATGCGGCGGAGCCGGGGAGTTCCGCCCGGACGCCCGTCGCACAATGCCGAACGCACCGCCCGGTTCGCCGTACGGCGACGCCGTGACCGGCGATCTGGACGGTGCGTTCGGCGCTGGTGCACCGCCTCGCGACGATGCCCTACCGCGGGTTGAAGACGACGCTGGAGAAGTGCGTGCCGGACGGCGCGGACTTGCCCGGGGCGAGGCGCGTCACCCGCCCGTCGCAGTGCTTGCCGCTGTAGACGGCGACGGTCTGCTTCGTCGAGTTGTGCGGGGCGCGTGCCTCCTGGCTCATGGTGAGGCACTTGCTGTTCGGCGGGTTCTGGATGAAGTACGGCCGGCCCTTGGGCCCCACCCATCCGAACTTCCCGGTAGCGGCGAGCGCCGTACCGGCGGGGAGGGCCAGGGCCAGGACAATGCTGCCAAGACCGATGGTAATCGGGTGGAACAGGCGCATCATGTGCCTTTCATGAGCAGAGGTAACGAATGGCACCCGGACCAACGGCTGAGCCGGAGGGAAGGAAACGGCCTGCGCGGACCGGACGACCTGACGAGGCGTCAGGCGACCGCCCTGCCGTCCACGGTCACCCGGAACGTCCGTCGGTAGGCCAGCGGGGCGACGCCGAGGGCGGCATGGAAGTGCTGGCGAAGGGAGGTTCCCGTCGCGAAGCCCACCCGGCCCGCGATGTGGTCGACGGACAGATCGCTCGACTCCAACAGGTGCCTGGCGCGCGCCACCCGCTGGGCGATGAGCCAGCGGCCGGGGCTCATGCCCACCTCGTTGCTGAACTTGCGGGCGAAGGTGCGCCGACTCATCCTGGCGTGCTCGGCGAGCTCGGCCAACGTCAGGGGCAGATGCAGATTCTCCAGTGCCCACTGCCGGGTCGGGGCCGTGCCCGTCGTGGCGGCGTCGGGCACGGGCTGTTCGATGTACTGCGCCTGACCGCCATCGCGCCAAGGCGGTACCACGCAGCTCCGGGCCACCCGGTTGGCCACCTCGCTGCCGTGGTCCGCCCGCACGACGTGCAGGCACACATCCACTCCGGAGGCCGCCCCGGCCGAGGTCAGGATGTCCCCGTCGTCGACGAACAGTACTTCCGGATCGAGCGCCACCCGGGGGAACCGCTCGCGGAAGATCTCGGCCAACTGCCAATGGGTGGTCGCCGGGCGGCCGTCCAGCAGACCGGCCGCGGCGAGCACGAACGCGCCGGTGCAGATCGACACGATCCGGGTGCCCGGCCGGATCAGCGCCAGTGCGTCGGCGACCTGCGGGGGGAGTGGCGTGGTGCTCAGTGCGAGGTCGCAGGGCGGGATCACCACGGTGTCCGCGGTGCGCAACGCCTGTGGGCCGTGCTCGACCGTGATCGTGAAATCGGCGCAGGTCCGCACCGGACCGCCGTCCGCCGAGCAGGTCAGCACCTCGTAGCGGTCCCCGGCATTGCCGAAGATCCGCTTGGGGATGCCGAGTTCGAACGGGTAGACGCCGTCCAGGGCCAGGACCACCACACGATGCATGGCACGATCCTATCGGATATTGGCTATCAGGCCATTTCGTTCGCGGGCGGGCGACGGCAGCCTGGGATCATGAACTCAGCACCCACCATGCGCGCGATCAGCCAGGACGTCCTGGGCGGACCGGAAGTCCTGCGGGAGGTCGAGCTGCCCCGCCCGGAACCGGGCCCGAGCCAGCTCCTCATCCGCGTCCACGCGGCCGGCATCAACCCGACCGACTGGCTCCACCGCTCCCATCGGCATCTGTTCCTCCCCGAGCCCCCGTTCGTCCTGGGCTGGGACGTCTCCGGAGTGGTCGAGGCGACCGGACCCGGAGTCACCCTGTTCAAGCCCGGTGACGAGGTGTTCGGCATGCTGCCCTACCCGCACGGCCACGGCTCCTTCGCCACCTACGTCGTCGGGCCGACGCGAGCCTTCGCCCGCAAGCCGGCCGGCATCGACCACGTCCAGGCGGGCGCCCTCCCGCTGGCCGCGCTCACCGCGTGGCAGGCGCTCGTGGACACCGCGAACGTCCAGCCCGGCCAACGGGTCCTGATCCATGCCGCCGCGGGCGGGGTCGGCCACCTGGCCGTGCAGATCGCGAAGTCCCGGGGCGCCCACGTCATCGGCACCGCGAGCGAGGGCAAGCACGCGTTCCTGCGCGGTCTCGGTGCCGACGAACTGATCGACTACCGCACGGTGGACTTCGCCGAAGCCGTCCGCGACGTCGACGTCGTACTGGACGCCATGGGCGGCGAATACGGCAACCGGTCCCTGGCCACCCTGCGCCTCGGCGGCCTGTTGGTCACCATCAAGTTCAGGGGGCAGGAGCTGCATGCCGAGGCGGCCCGGCGCGGGGTACGGGTCGAGGCGCTCCTGGTCGAGGCCGACCATGCGGGCATGACCGCGATCGCCGATCTCGCCGCCACGGGCAAGCTGGTGGCGCACATCGCCGGGACGTTCCCGCTCGCCGAGGCGGCCGCCGCGCACGCACTCGGGGAAACCGGCCGCACCACCGGCAAACTGGTGATCACGACGACCTGATCACCCGCGCGTACGGCGCTGCGCGACCGCGGCACGGCCGCGGTCGACCTGCCCCGAGGTCGAGGGTGATCGCGGACAACGACCACGCGGAGGGCGGCGCCGTATGACATACACCGCGCAGGAATGGCAGCTGAGCAGCCGACCGGAGGGGCGCCCGGAGCCTGCGGACTTCCGGCTCGTCGAGCGGGAGTTGCCGGCTCCGGACGAGGGCGAGGTGCTGGTCCGCAACAGCTTTCTCTCCGTCGACCCCTACATGCGGTACTGATGGGCACCGCGCAACCCGGCGTGCCCGTCTACCCGTTGAACCGGCCGATGACGGGCGGAGCGGTCGGCGTGGTCGTCGCCTCGCGGGCGCCCGGCCTGGCCCCCGGCGACCTGGTGCTCAGCGACCTCGGCTGGCGCACCGCCGCGGTCGCCCCGGCCCGACGCCTCACCCGCCTGGAACGCGTGCGCGGCGTGCCCGACTCCGCGTTCCTCGGCGTCTTGGGGATGACCGGGCTCAGTGCCTACGTCGGACTCACCAGGATTGCCCAACTGGAGCCTGGTGACCGGGTGTTCATCTCCGGTGCGGCCGGCGCGGTGGGCAGTCTGGCCGGTCAGATGGCCCGGCTGCTCGGGGCGAAGGAGGTCATCGGCAGCGCCGGATCCGAGGAGAAGGTGGCGTACCTGACCACCGAACTGGGCTTCAGCACCGCCTTCGACTACAAGGCCGGCGACGTGCGCACCCAACTCGCACAGGCCGCCCCGGAGGGCATCGAGGTGTACTTCGACAACGTGGGAGGCGACCACCTGGAGGCCGCCATCGACGCCCTCAACTTGGACGGTCGGGCTGCCCTGTGCGGCGCCATCTCCGGATACCACCTCAGCGAGCCACCTCCGGGGCCGCGCAACATGATCGAACTGGTGAAGAAACGGCTCACCCTCCGCGGCTTCGAGGTCGGCGACCACAGGGACCTCCACCCGCGCTTCGCCCGGCAGATGGCCTCCTGGCTGGCCGAAGGGCAGATCACCTTCCGCGAGACCGTCGAACACGGCATCACGGGCGCGGTCGACGCCTTCCTCGGCCTGCTGGACGGCCGCAACACCGGAAAGGCCGTGGTACAGCTCTGAGCGCGGGCCGCGCTGCGGCCACGCCGTCACCAAGAGACGGGGCCGCTGCCGTCGGCGCACCCTCCGCTCAGCGCCCTATCGGGCGGTCACCGTCGCGCGTACCGCGGCCCCCGGCCGTGCCGTCGGCAGCAGCAGTCCGGCCCGGCCGGGGCCGCCGGCGCCCACCACCACCGCCGGGCCACCGCCCGTGACGGACACCCGGGCACCGCGGGGAAAGGCCGTCGCGGGGAGCGACAGCACCGTCCAGGCATGCCGAGTGGTGCGGTCCGCGGTCATGGTGAGCGTGTAGGTCCGGGTGGTGGGGGCGTAGCTCTCGGAGTCCGGGATGCCGGCCACCGCAGGGGCGTACGGGGCGAAGGCCGGCTCCTTGCCGGGGGCGGGGCCGCCGCTGCGGTCGTAGGCGCAGTAGCCGCCGCCGTTGTCGGCGCGGCAGTCATACCACAGGGCCCAGCCCGCGGCGAAGCGGTCCATGGACGCCACTTGACGCTGCATCAGCTGTGCGTTGCCGGGGGTGGTGGCCTGCGGCGGACCCCATTCGCCGACCAGCACCGGCAGCCGGTTGGTGCTGGGGTAGTCGGCTACGGCGGCTTCGTAGCGCTCGATGAAGCGGGAGGACGGGTCCCAGTCGGCGCCCGATTCGACGGCGGTGTCGTAGTAGTGCGGGGCATAGCCGAGCCGGTCCGCCCCGGGCCGTGGGTCGTCGAAGGCGGGCAGGCTGGTGGGAACGCCCTGGCCGATCAGGACGGTGGGTTCGAGGAAGAGCCAGGCATCGCGGTCGCTGGAGCGGACGGCGTGGATAAGCCGCCGGTACATGTCCGCCAAGCGGCCTCGCTCCAGGGCGGCGGAGGCGTCGATCTGGTCCTGGGGGTCGGCCGGGTCGCCGGGCACCGGCCCGAACGGTTCGTTGAACAGGTCGTAGCCCAGCAGGGAACGGTGTCCGCGCAGCACCTCGGCGACCTTGGCGTAGGCGGCCCCCTGCGCGGCGCGCAGGTCGGCGTCGTCGTACAGATGGCTGAAGGCGGCCTGAACGGCGGGCTGGAAGTAGTCCGCGAACCAGTCGTCGGGGTTGGGCTCGAAGGGCAGGCCGTCCGTGCGGGTGGCCCAGCCGGGGATGCCGTTGTGGCCGAACGCCGGGCCGTAGACGTCCTGATGCCAGTCGATCAGGACCAGCACCCGGTAGCGGTCGGCCCAGTCCAGGATGTGGTCGAGGTAGCGCAGATAGCCGGTGTCGTAGCGCCCTCGGTGCGGTTCGACCTTCTCCCACTGGATGTTGAGCCGCACCAGGTCGAAACCGTCGCGTGCCAGATGGGCGATGTGCTCCTCGGTCACCGTGTCGGTCTTGCCGAGGTTGAGCCCGCGCAGTCGCAGGACCCGGCCCTGCCGGTCGGCGAAGAGCGTACGGCCGTCGGGCGCGGTGACGGTGCCGGTGGGCACGGGCCAGGCGGCTGCCGCACCGGGCCGGGAGCCCGACGGTTGCCCAGTCCGGAGGGCGGCAGCCGAGCCGAGCCCGGCGGTCGCCCCTGCCGCCGGCCCCGCCGCTCCCGCCACTTCCCGCCCGACGGCGGGACTGGGAGCAGGGGCGACACACACCAGGGCCACGCCGAGGACGACGGTCGTGGCGACGCGGCGTAGACGCATGGCGGCCTCCAATGGCTGCGACCGTGCCCTGTGGGTGTGGCCGTGGCTGTCTGGGACTCGGCGATCGGGCGGTCGATGGCGGTGGGTCGGCAGGTCGCTGGGATTCTGCGCCAGGGAAGGCACAGACGGAAGACCTATGACGGAGGTGTGCCGCGCGGCCCGGTGGAAGGACGGCGCCGCCCCGGTACGGCCGGATGCCCGTGCACCCCCGCCGACGCCGGGTGCACCAGCGGGGCGCGTGAGAATCCGCCGTCCCCGCTGCTCGGACACGCCGATGCGCCGGCTGCCCGGGTGAAAGAGGACGTTCACGGCTCGCGGCGGCCACCGCGGGAACGAGCAGTGATCAAGATGGCGACGTGTTCCACGGCCGGCAGCCCTGGGACGAAGGGCGTCCGCAACCGGTCCGAGCACGGCTTCGCCCCCGAGATCGAAACGGAAGGTTCGCCATGAAGATCGCAGTTCTCGGCACCGGCGGCGGTGGCCGCGCGCACGCCGCCAAACTCGCCGAACTCGGCCACGACGTGTTCGTCGGCACCCGCGACCCGGAGGCCACCCTGGCCCGCAGCGAGCCGGACATGATGGGCAACCCGCCCTACAAGCAGTTCCTCGCCGACCACCCCGGCCTCACCCTGCTGCCTTTCGGCGCGGCCGCGGCCGCGGCCGAACTGGTCATCAACGGCATCGACGGACACAACGCCGTCGCCACGCTCACCGCCAGCGCCGACCAACTGACCCGCAAGACCCTGATCGACTACGCCGTGCCCTTCGTCTACCAGCACCGGAGCGAGCATCCCTGGCCCACCCCATGGGGCGTCATGCCGAAGCTCGACCCGTGCGACACCGACAGCCTCGGCGAGCAGATCCAACGCGCCCTGCCGCAGACCAAGGTCGTCAAGTCATTCGTCACCCAGGAGCAGTCCACCGTGGTCGACCCGCAGGCGATCGGCGGGGGCGACCACACCATGTTCGTCGCCGGCGAGCACGCCGATGCCAAGCAGCAGACCATCGACCTGCTGAAGTCCTACGGGTGGAACGACATCCTCGACCTCGGCCCCCTGGTCTGCGCCCGCGGCATGGAGATGTACGCCCACATGCACTCCGCCATCGGTTTCGGACTCGGCCAGAAGTTCGGCGGCCACTTCGGCATCAAGGTCGTCCGCTGAGGGGGCGCCGACGTTTCCGGGGCTCGGACAGCTCGCGGGCCGGCCATAGGCGCGGCCGGCGCACGCGGGGGGAGCGGGAGCTCGGGCCAAGGCTGCGCGTGCGGGGGAATTTAAGTGATTTCCCGGTCAGCGTACCGGGGTGGGCTGCAGGATGTGGCTGGCGCCGAGGGGCGGCCAGAAAGGTCGAGGATCATGGCGGAACACGACACTGCTCCAGAGGACCATGCCGCCGGCGGTGCGGCGGGGAGTGAAGAGGTGAGCACCACGCCGTTCCACGCGGCTCGGGCCGCTCGTCTCACGACCGCGGTGGCGGCCGCTCACCTCGCCCCGCCCGCCAAGCGGTCTCCCAACAGAGCCGCCAGCGCGAACCCTTGGATCCGGTAAGCGGCGTTCCGTCCCTCCCCAGGTACGCGCGCGAGCAGGTCAACAGGCCGAGCAGCGGAGGGCCTTGAGGGGCCCCGGCGTCGGGCCGGGACCCGGTCGGCGGCGGTCAGTGGCCGAGGCCGGACAACAGGGCATCCAGGGCGAGGTCGAAGCGCGCCTGGTGGTCTGCGGGGGTGCCCAGTCCGGCTTCGACGGCGGCGGCGAGGGTGGGGAAGGTCGCGAGATCGAGCGCGTCGTCCGTGACCTGCTCGGGGTGCCCCGGTGTGGTGGCGGCCTCGGCGAGGCAGTGGCCGATCACGAAGGTGGCCACGGAGTTGACGATCCTCAGTGCCCGGAGCGGTGCGATTCCGGCGCGTCCGAGTGCGGCGGCGGTGTCCTCGACCGCCTTGAGTGCGGCGGGGGACCGGGCGGGGCGGGTGGCGATCAGCACGATCACGCCGGGGTGCCGCAGCAGCTCGTCCCGGAAGGCGGCCGCGAAGGCCCGCAGGTGCTGCGGCCACTCGCCCGCCGGCCCGTCGAATGACGGTCGAACGGTCGCGACCACTCGCTCCACGAGGCCGTCCAGCAGGGCCGGCGGACGTGGTGGACCACAACAAGGTCATCCATGGCGAGCCGGACGAACCCGGCGCCGCCTTCGCCGCGATCGCCACCCAACTCGCGGCACTCGCGCCCTACCGGGCCCGGATCGACGAGCTGATCGCCGAGGGCGACAGGGTCGTCGCCCGCATCACCCAGAGCGGTGTCAGCTCCGGTGCGTACCCCCGCATGCCCGTACCGACCGGCCGCAGCTTCGAGAACGAGGCGATATTCGTCTTCACCGTCGCCGACGGCCGCATCAGTGAGATCCGCGGCGTGTCCGACCGACTGGGGCTGTTCCTCCAACTCGGTTGGGACTGGCCGACCGTCGACTGAACGCCCGTCATGGAGGTGCCCGGTGGGGCGACCGTCCAGGACGCCGTGGACGTGGCACTCGCCGATCTGCGCGATCTCGAAGCGCGGATGCACCGAGCCGAGGCCGAGCTCCAGTGCCTGGCCGGAGCCCGGCTGACGGCCGCACTGGACGCCTCACGCTGTCCGGCGGTGAGCGATCGCGCCTCGCGCCGGCCGCCACGCTGTTGCTGGACGAGCCCACCAACCATCTCTCCCCGGCCCTGGTCGAGGAACTGGAGGGAGCGCTGGCCGCATACCGAGGCGCGGTGGTCGTCGTCACCCAAGACCGCCGTCTGCGCACCCGCTTCTCCGGCACCCGTCTGGAACTGAACACCGGTCGACTCACACAGTGTCAGGAGGCCACAATGTTCTGATCTCCACGGCCAATCCCCGTGCTCCGTAGGGGAAATGCGCCGCGGACGACTTCTGAGTGTCGGAATCCGCCGCGACCGGGCCGGCGAGTGCGGCGCCGGCCACCGGCCGCGGCACAGTCACGGCACGGCCACGGCACCCATCACCAACAAGGAGCCATCTTGACTCACCGTACGTCACATCGACCCGCTGCCCGGCGTCAGGGCAAGTACGGCGTGGACGCCCCCTATGTACCGACGCTGTACGGGGCCGTGGGCATCGGGCTGTTGGCCTGGGGCGTCGTCACCTTTGCCGTGGCCGGTCTGACCCCCGCACCCTGGGCGCTCTTCGCCGGCTGCGCCGCGCTCGTCTGCGCGGGGGTGTACCTGTACACGACCCGCCGCGGCAAGTTCGTGGTCTGGGAGAAGCTCCTGGACCAACTGGCGTTACGCGGGGACGAGCGCGTCCTCGATCTGGGCTGCGGGCGGGGCGCGGTGCTCCTGGCGGCCGCCCGCCGCCTCCCCGACGGCCGGGCGTACGGCGTCGACCTGTGGCGCAGCCAGGACCAGACTGGCAACGACCCGGCCGCCACCGAGCGCAACGCGCGGGCCGAGGGCGTGGCCGACCGGATCGAGCTGCACACCGCCGACATGACGCAACTCCCTTTCGAATGCGATCAGTTCGACGTCGTGGTCAGCAGCCTGGCGCTGCACAACATCTCCGATCGGGCCGGCCGTACCTCGGCGATCGAGGAGGCGGTCCGCGTGCTCCGGCCGGGCGGCCGCCTCGTCCTCGCCGATATCCGCAACACCCGCCAGTACGGCGCTGATCTGCAGCGGCTGGGGATGCGCAGCCTCACCCGTCGTGCCGCGGGAGCCCGGATGTGGTGGAGCGGCCCCTGGATACCGACCGCGGTGGTGTCCGGCACCAAGCCGAGCTGATCGCCCGGGCGGGGCCGGCGGTGCGTACCTGCCGCCGGCCCCGTCGCGGGTCGTCAGCTCTTGACCGGATTGATGGACATCAGTCCGCTGAAGTAGGTGACCGGCACGGTGTCGGTCTTGTTGGTGGTCGTCCCTGTGCTGGTGGACGACGTCTCCGACGAGCTGAGCCCGGCACCGAACGAGATCACCTTGTCGAAGCTGGCGTTGATCTGCCCCGACACCACCTGCTCCAGTCCCTGCTGGCGGATCTGCTGCTCGCTCAGCGTCACCGAGGTGAACTTGACGTCCCGTTGGATCGAGAAGACGTAGCTGCGCTGTCCGGGATCGAGACTGGCGAGCGTCAGCTTGCCGACGAGATGCGTGGTGATCAGGATGCCGGGCGCCGTCCCGACGGTGGCCGGGTTGCCCGCCATGGCGGACGAGTAGATCGAGGGGTAGGCCACCCAGTGGGTGGAGGAGCCGTCGACCACGATGTCCAGCGGTTTGTCCAGGGCGACCTTGCCGTTGAGGATGATGCTGGGCGCCGCCGGCACCACATTGTCCTGGCCGAGGACCGGCTTGCCGTCCTGGAAGATCGCGACGGCGAACCTGCCGCGCTCCCAGTCCGCCTCGCTGGGGCCGAAGCTGACCGGGGCGAAGCTGAAGACGAACGACCGGTTGCCGGAGCCGATCGGCACGGGTGGCCGGGGCGTGGGGTGCGGCGCGGGAGCGGGCGGCTTCGGAGCGCCGGGGCCGCCGTCACCCGTGCCGGGTTGCGTACCGGGACCCGGGGCACCCGGGGTGCCGCCCGTACCGGGGGGCGTTCCGCCGGTGCCCGGGGACGTGGTGCCTCCGGTTCCGGTGCCACCGCCGGGCGTACCGCCGCCCGGGGTACCCGCGCCGCCGGACGGAGCGCCGGGGCCGGTACCCGTTCCGGTGCCGGGAGCGCCCGTACCCGCCCCGCCGCCTGGCGTCGAGCCGGTGCCGGGCGTGCCGGAAGTACCGGGCGTGCCGGGGTTCTTGCCCGCCAGGCCGGCCGCGTTGCTCGCGAGCGAGGTCAGCAGCGCGGCGACCTCCTTCTGCATCGACTCGTCGCGGAAGATGTCGCCCTTGCCGAGGAGTTGCAGAGCCGCCGCCATCCCCACCGGGTCCGGGGCCTGCGGCGGCTGGACGATGGTCACCGCCGAGGCGGGCAGCCCCGAGGGCGTGGTGGAGACGACCACCTCGCGGCTCGCCGTGGACACCGGGGCGATCTGTGGGGCGCTGTCCGGATCCGGCGACTTCTGCCAGTCCCAGAACCGGGTGTTGTCGATGACCTCGGCGGAGTTGCAGTGGCCGAGCTTGGCCTCGGCGAAGATCCCACGGGTGGGCAGGCTGATCAGTTGTTCACTGCGGGCGGGATCCACCTTCGGAAGGCGTACCCGTCCCTCGCCCGAGCCGTCGAACAGGGCGGGATCGAGCGGGAAGGCCGTGGCGTCCCCGAGTACCTCCACGGCGCGGTTCTCGACGGCCTGGAACAGCGGGCGTGTGGTGCCGCCGACGGTGAGACTGCTGCCCGCCAGCTCCGTCCACCGGGCGTTGGGGTCCTCGCCGAGCCGGATCAGCCGGTAGTAGTGCTCGCGGTTCTGCACCAGATGCCGGCGCAGCCGGATCCGGAGCAGGTTCTCCTCGTCGCCGAGCCGTTGGAACGGGGTCGGCGCCGGCGCCGGCTCCGGTGCCTGGCGGACCGCCAGGGCCCAGGTCGTGGACGGCTTCTGGAACAGTTTGCCGCTGGGCTCGTCCACCAGGAGGTGGGTGTTGCCCGCGGTGTCCACGGCCGTGACGACCAGGTGCTCCACGGCGACGTCGTCGTTGCGGCCCTCGGTGTAGGGCGGCGTGAGGGTCACCGAAATCGTCCGCAGATCACGCCAGTTGACGCGCTCGTCGGAGCGGGGCACCCCGGCGAGATCGACCATGGCGTGGGTGTGCTGGAAGTCGCCGGGGTTCTGCAGGTGGGTCGGGTCGGGGTCCCAGTCACTGTGCTGCGGACGGACCAGGTACGTGACCCTCTGACCGCCGTCCGGCGCCCGCTGGGTCAGGGCGACCGTCGTGGGCACCCGGTCCTGGAAATTGGACAGATCACCGATGGTGAAGCGGAACTGGAAGAGGATGAACTCGACGCTGCCCGGGTCGGGCGGAACCGGCACCTCGGGCTGCAGCTCCTGCCAGGCGGCGTACTTCTCCACCGCGTCGAATCCGCCGGCCAGCTGCGGGTCGAGCAGCCCGGCCTGAAGGAGGCGGCGGTAGCGGACGATGACCAGTTCGTCGTCGAGGTTCGGGGACGCGGCGGGCAGCAGGACGGCCGGACGGACCGTGCCGCGCTCGACGAGCACCCGGAAGTGCCGCAGCACCTCGTAATAGAGCAGCGTCATCGCATGCGCGTGATTGTGGTTGCGCACGGTCCTGGTCTGGGCGGTGGAGTGCTCCGCCTGGCGGGACTGCACGACGACCGTGCTGCGCATGTCGCGCACGGAGGTGGAGTGCTGGCGGATCTGGTCGTGCAGGTTCTGCACGGTGTCCGCCGACACGCTGCGGTCGCCGGTCGTGGTGGCGTAGCCGCCGCCGATCGCGGCGGACCCGCCGAACATGCCCATCGACGCCGCCCCGGCCACGCCGGCCATCACCGACCCACCGCGCTGCCACTCGTTGACGGCGCCCTTGACCACCTCGTCGACCGTCCGGTCGCGGGTGAGCGCGTGCTCCAGGTCATCGGTGAGCGCGATGTCCTCCAGCCGACTGTCCGTCGAGGTGCGCGACCAGTCCACCACCGCGAGCTGCACCTGTTCGCCCGGCGCCAGCGGAAGGCTGTAGGTCACCTGGCCGAGCCCGTGCCCCACCGGAATCCAGGTGACGTCGTAGCTGATCACCAGGGCGATCGGCACCGGAACACCGGTCGAGTCGGTGCCGACGCGGTCCCCGGCCGCGGACGCGTACTGCGCGCCGTAGTCCAGGTTGGCCAGGAGATGCGGGACGGTCACGATCTGGTGCACCTGGTACTGCTGGGTGGCCACATTGGAGGGCAGCAGGGTCTCGCAGCCGCCCTGACCGATGAGTTCGGCCGGTACGTAGGCGAAGGAGCCCGGCGAGAGGTACCAGTCCAGGAGAGAGGGTGACTGCATGGCGGGGAAGCCGGTGGCGGAGCCGGTGAAGACTCCGCCCCGGTCCACGCCGAGCCGCAGGACCAGTGCCTGCGCCCGTTCGTCGGCCTCGGCCAGGACGTCCACCGCGCTCTGCAGCGGACCGCCCAGGTACAGCCACACATGGGCGAGCCGGACCTCGGCGGTGGAGCCGTCGGGCCGCTCGGCCAGTTGCAGGGCCTGCCGCCACAGTGGCGCCAGGTCCCACGAGAGGTACCCGGCGTGGTCACTGCCGAGCAGTCCCAACGGGATACGGACCGGATTCCCGGTACCGGCAGCGATCCCCACGTCGCTGCCCGAACCCCCGTCGGTGACGGTCAGTTGGGCTTCGAGGAAGGCCAACGCCCCGGATACGGGGCCGCCGGTCCTGTTGTCGGAGAGAAACACACAGCAGCGCGCAGGGCTGCCGGTGTCGTCGGTCGGAAGTGCGATGTCCATGGTTCCCCCCATCGACGTCGCGCCTGAGCAAGAGGGCCGTAGCGGCGTCGGTCAGGCGACGAGAGGAAGGTAACGCAAGGAGGCTCGATCAACTCTCGAACTTCTTGTGGAGCATTTGGAGAGGGCGTGCAGTCCGTGACCGGGTTGCGTAGAAACAACAGGCATCGCCGGCCCCGGCCTCGATCAACGAGGCCACTTCTCCGGGGTGCTGCTGGTCGTGACGTCGCAGACGGCGGGGCGGCCGGGGGCGGGGGACTTGCCCTGGGCGACGACGCGGACATCGTCGAGGAGGATCCGGCACGTCGCGACCGTGTCCCCTTCCGGCTCCACCTCCACCCTGGCCACCTCCCCGGTGTTGACCAGCGCGTGCACACTCCACGGGAGGTGCGTGCGGCCGAGCTGTTCGATACGGTGAGCCGGCTTGAAGCTGTCCGGATTGAACCGATAGCGGATGGTGAGGGCGCTGCCCTGGCCGCCGACGGCGTCCCCCTGGTAGGTCAGGGACCAGGCATTCCCGCCCCTCAGGCGCTTGAACCACATGGTGTGGTCCTGCGCCCACAGTACGGCGCCGAATCCAAGGCAGGCGAGGACGAGCCCGCACAGCGCGAGGTAGAGGGTGCCACGGGAACGGCGACGAGCCTGCGAGGACATGTACGGCCGGGCCTTCTGTCGTGCGGACTACGGACTACGGAGTACGGACTTCGGAGTATGGGGTACGGAGTATGCAGTACGGGCTGCGGAATACTGCTGCCAGTAAGACGCATCTGATGGCCGTCAGGTTGAGGCGACACGCCGCACACGCTGCCGGACCGACGGAAGTCAACACTCTGTCGCGCACCACCAACTCTCCGCGCACGCACCGCAGCCGCCACCGACGCGTCTGCGGTGCGTGGCCGGCGCCGCCGGCTGCGCACCTCGGTACCGACATCGGTGGGATCGACTCCCTCTGGGACCTGCTCCGCACGGGTCGCCTGAATCGCAAGGGAATGTGGCACACGCTCGTCCCCGAAGACAGGCATGCCTGGCTGTCCGTCGCGTTGTGGTCGCGGGTGTATCGGCATCGGGGCGAGCCGGACGCGCCCGCCGGCCGGACATTCACCCTGGAAGGCCGCCAGGTCGTCGACGAGGACAGCTTCTGCTGCGCGCTCGGTGAGGCCGTCAACGGGCCTGGTGGGTACTTCGGTTGGAACCTGTCTGCCCTCGACGACTGCCTGCGGGGCGGCTGGGGCGCCGCACCCCCGTTCACGGTGGACTGGCAGCACGCGGCCGAGGCCAGGGCACGACTGGCGGAGCCCGTCCCCACCGGCGAGGGCGAGACAACGACCCTGTTCGACCTGCTCCTGGAAATCCTCGAAGAGCACGGAGTCCAAGTCATCCTCCGATGACCTGCCATGGCCTGCGATGGCCTGCGGCGACCTGCGGCGACCGAGTGTCGCAATTCGATGGAAACCCCGTGAAACATTTTCCCCTCCCGCCGCATCGAAGTAGTGAGGACAGCAGGACACACGCACGTATACCGGGACACCGGGGCAAGGGGAGCAGATGAGGCAGGGCCGCGCGGAGGCGTGCGCGGAGTTCGCGGTGGCGCGGGCCGGACACCTGTACCGGGCCGCATGTCTGCTCACGGCGGGCGACACGCATCTTGCGGAGGACCTGGTGCAGGAGACGCTGGGTCGGGTGTACGTCCACTGGGGGCGGGTCAGTCGGGCCGAGAATCCCGCCGCGTACGCACAGACCGTGCTGACCCGGGCGTTTCTCGCCCACCATCGGCGGCGCAGCAGCACCGAGCGAACCATGGACGTGTTGCCCGACCGGGCCGACGCGGCGGGCGGGGACGCAGTCCTGCGGCTCACGCTGCTGGACGCGCTCGGCCGGTTGCCCGCGAAGGACCGGGCGGTGGTCGTCCTGCGCTACTGGGAGGACCGGTCCATTGCGGAGACCGCCGATGTGCTCAACGCCAGTCAGGCCGCCGTACGCACGCGGTGCGTACGCGCCCTCGGACGGCTACGGGACCTGCTGGGCGAGGACATCGGGGCGTATGCCCACCCCTGACGGCACACCCGGCGCCCGCCCCACGCGCGCAGTCACAGTCACCTCAACCTCCGCTTCCACCTCCACAGTCACCTTCATCCCCACTCCGACTCCCACTCCGACTCCCACCTTCTCTTTCCTTGCCCTTCCCTCTCATCCCTTGCTCTTCCACTCTCTCGACCTCGCGGAAACGGTGGTGCGTCATGCCCGTTGAACAGCACAGCGATCCCTCCGAGGAGCATCTCTTCGAGGAGCGGCTCTCCACCGCCCTGCACCAGGTCGGCGGGACCTTCCACGGCGACCGCGCCGCGCTCGGCGCCGCCGGGGCGGCCCACGGACGGCGACTGCGGATGCGGCGCCGGGCCGCCTTCGTCTCGGGCGCGGCCGGCGTCGCGCTCGCCGGTGTGGGCGGTGTACTGGTGGTGCCCTGGGACGGCTCGTCGGCCGCGCGGCCCTCGTCCGTGGCCGCCGCCCGGCACGCGGCCCCCTCCTCCCCGTCGACCCCCGCGGTCGGCGAGAAGGAGGTGATCCGCACGCTGGAGCAGCTGCTTCCCAAGGGCACGTTCAGCAACGAGGAGGGTCGGGGTGCGGGGCAGGACCCGGATGCGCGGCCGTACGCGTCGGTCGTCTACGACGACGGCAAGGGGCCCGCGGTCCTCTCCGTCTCCGTGGACCGGGCCGAGCCCGGCGGCCGGCAGGCCCGGGAGCTGACCCAGTGCCCGGACAGGACGCTCGTCCCGTACGACGCCTGCGCCACCGACCGACTGCCCGACGGGTCGGTGTTCATGGTTCTCCAAGGCTACGAGTACCCAGACCGACGGGAGGACACCAAGCTGTGGACCGCGAACCTGGTCACACCGGGCGGGCGGAGCGTCTCCGTGCGGGAGTGGAACGCCGCCGCCGAGAAGGGCGCCCCGGTCAGTCGTGCCGAACCTCCGCTGTCCCCCGCGCAGTTGAAGCACCTGACGACGGCGCAGGAGTGGCGCAGGATCGCCGCTGCCATCCCCGAAAGCCCCCGGAAGCGCGCGGAGCAGCCGTCCGCTCCCACCGGGGGCGCGGCTGCCGACACCCTGTCCGATCTGCTCCCCAAGGGCGTAGAGGTCGTCAAGAAGAGCGGCGGCGGCGACCCCGAATACGCCTATGTCGTCGTCGACGACGGTCGGGGGCGCAGCCTGGTCCAGGTCAACGTCCAGCCGGACATGCGGGACGTCGCCGGAGACCTCTTCCACCCCGGGGACGAGTCCCTCGCCGACGGCACCCGCATCGCCGTCCAGCAGGGCCCCGGCGAGAAGGGCGTCGACGGCGTGGTGATGTGGACCGTGGACACCATGCGGGCCGACGGCAAGCGCGTGGTCATCACCGCCTTCAACTCCGATACCCAGCACAGCGCGGCGACCCGCTCGACGCCCGCCCTGACGATGCGGCAGATGCGGGAGATGGCCCTCAGTCCGAAGTGGTGGCAGGGCGCCTGACGGCCGGCGTCCGGCATGACGTGCGGTGGCGATGGTCATATGTCATAGGTGTGTGCCAGCTCGGAGCGTCGTCACCGTGCAGTGGGCCGTCGACTGCCTGCCGCAGACTGCGGGTGACGAACCGCCCACAGGTCGAAACACACGGGCCCAGGACCTCGATGAGGAACTCCGTGAAGCAGGCCAGGGGGCGCCTTGAGCCGGAGTCGCCCGGGTAGCACCGGCGCACCGCGGGAGTGAGATGACCGCCATCTGGAGGAGGTTCGGGTGGCGGGGGAAGGGGCGGCGAATGATCCTGCCGAAAAGTCGCCTTGATCAGCGGAGGTCCCTCATGAAGCACCTGACCGTTCTCGCGACAGCAGTAGCGGCCTCAGCACTGATCGTCCTTGGGGCTGGCACCGCCAACGCCGACGACGACTACGAGCGCAATGTCGGAGTCGCTCCTCAGGTCGGAACCAACCAGATCACCGGCGGCCTCGAAAGAGTCGGCTCCTGGCTTCTGGGCGGCACAGTCCTCCCAGCGGACCGGTCAGCCCGATGACTTGGGGATCGTCGGCTGTCTCACGGCTTGGCTGAGGCGTTCTGTCCTACCGTCTCGGGTCACTTCCCCCGCCGGGGGCCTGCCCGGCTGCCTACACCTGTCGGGATGGTTTCTCGGGAACGCCGACGCTGCGCGCGTACGGCGCCCGGCTGTCGCTCGCCTGCCGGAGCAGTGCGAGGGCCTCCTCGGATGAGGAGCCGGCGGGGGTTGTGCACACGTTGAGCGCCTGCTCCGGTGAACGGGCGATCGACAGTGTCTGCTGTGTCACCGTCACCGTGCCGACGAGGGGAGGTGCAGCTCGTAGTCCGCGGCATCGCACGGCGCCACACGGTGGTCGCCCCACAGTGCGACGAACTGCGGGCTCTTCATCGTCAGTTCGCCGATCAGCTCCGCGAGCAGCGGGTCCTCCGGGTGCCTGCCGACGGCGATACGCAGGTTGCCCACCACCGCGCGCGCCTTGCGCTTCCAGTCCGCGTACAGCTCCTGACAGTGCGGGTCAAGGAACAGCATCCGGCTCATGTTCGGGCGTCGCGCCGGGTCATCCGGGTCCCGGAAGTCCAGGTGCCCGGCCAGCAGCGCATGCCCGAGGGTATTCCAGGCCAGCACGTCCGTACGGCGGCCGAGCACTGTCGCCGGGACGCCGTCGACGGCGCGGAGGAGGTCGTGTGTCGCGTCGGCGGGCTTCTCGGGCCGCGGGCGGCGCAGCAGGGGCGCGCGGCGGGCGCCACCGGCGAACCGGTCGAGGTGCTCGCGCTCGTGGTCGTCGAGCAGGAGAGCGCGGGCGATCGCGTCGAGGACCTCGTACGTCTACTCCTTCGGGTACCGCTCGACGGCCCTGGACGGGCGCCTCGGCGCCGCCCACACCGTCGAACTGCCCTTCGTGTTCGACATCGCCGACGAACCCTGGCTGCACGGGGACACCTGCCTCCTCGGCCCCGACCCCGCCCCACCAGGACTCGCAGCCCGGATACACGGCGCCTGGGTCGCGTTCGCCCACACCGGCAACCCTGGCCGGGCTCCCTACGCCCCGCTGGCGTTTCCTCTGCCGAACACCTCCTGCCGTGTTCCCCCGGGGCCGGGTGCCGTGGGTGTCCGGGGGCCGTCGGCGGCCGTCTACGACGAGGTCGTCGGCCTCCGCGAAGACGTGCGCTGCGTCGTCCAGAACTCCGACAGCGTCCGCGGCACCTTCACCGACCACGCAGACCGGCCCCGCGCGCTGGAGCGCTGGAAGTGCGCCCTACCCCTGGCCCGGCTCACCGCGCTCGGCACAGCAGTCGCCGAAGCCCTGCGCGCCCTTCCCTCACCCCGTTCACGGAGCCGACACTTATGGAGTCGACATTCATGGAGCCGACGTGCGCGATTTCCTCCGCAACAACCCGGTGATGGTTCGCTCCATCATCGTCGCCGTGCTGTCCCTCCTGGGGACCGCCGTACCAGCCCTGGCCGACATGGCCGTCAACGAAACCGTGATCGGCGCCGGAGTCGCCCTCGCAGCCTTATGGCTCGGCGTTGACGCTCACCAGCGCGTGACGCCGACACACAAGATCCCCGACCCCGACGACGACACTCAGGTCTGAGCGCTTCAGGCCATCGGTGCATGAGCCCTCTACCGGCATCCGCCGGCAGGGGGCTTACGACTTTGGTCCTGGGATTGCCGTCGGAAAGGGTTGCCGCGTGGCTGGATCGTGTCGCCACCAGGGCGTTTGTCAGTCCTGTATGCCGTGGTCACCACCGCGGGCCGCAATGATCGTCGGCGGCGTGCCAAGGCAAGAGGTACGAGACCTGAGGTCGGGGGGAGGCATGACCTTCGACGGCTTTGAGGTGGACACCGACCAATCTGTGCTTCCTGATTCCGCATGAGGATCCGGCCCGGCCTGTCCCGGCCCCGCCCCAGCGGACGATCTCAGGCCCCGTCGTCGCGATGACTGTCGAACAGGTCACGTCGTTCACGGACGTACTGTTCGACGGTGCGCGGTGGTCGGCCGGTGATCCGTTCCACGTCGGTGGTGGAGCGGTTGTAGCGGTCCTCCCGGTGCAGTCTGGCCATGGTCGCGATGTGCTGCTGCACGTGCGGCGTCAGCGGGGAGCCGGCCAGTTGATCGGCCCACTGGTCGTAGGGCAGGCGCTCCGCGGTGATCGGCCGGCCCAGGGCGCGCGCGTACTGGTCGGCGAGTCCGTCGAGGTCCAGGGTCGTGGGGCCGGTCAGTTCGTACACGGAACCGACGTGGTCGTGCGGTGCGAGCAGCACGGCCATGACCACCTCGGCGACATCGCTCGACGCGATGGGCGACGTACGGCCCGAACCGAACGGCAGCGCCAGCACCCCGCGGTCGCGGATCGGCCCGGCGGCGAGCAGGGTGAACAGCGGGTTGTCCAGGAACACGGTGGGCCTGATGTGCACGCGCGGCACCGCGGACCAGTCGATGACGTGCTCGGCCAGCCAGTGCAGGCGCTGCTGCCGCGACTCCTCCGTGCTGGTCGCGGTCATCTGCGACACGGTCATCTGCGACATGTTGACCAGCACCTCCAGACCCGGCCGCTCCCGGGCCGCCGCGCACACCACGGCGGTGGCCTCCAGGTAGTCCGGCGAGACGCTCATGCTGAAGAACATGCGGCTGACACCGTCCAGTGCGGCGGTGACGTGCACGGGGTCGGTGAGGTCGCCGACGAGTACCTCGGCGCCGAGCGCGCGCAACGCCTCGGCGCGCTCGTCGTCGCGGTGCACCGTGGCCCGCACGCGCTGTCCGCGTGCCAGCAGCCCCTCGGCGACGAGTCTGCTGACCCCGCCCACCCCGCCGCCGGCCCCGGTGGTCAGAAACATCGGCGTGTCACTCATCGGGCACCTTTCAGCTGTCGTGGTACGTCGCCGCCGAGCAGTGCGATCAACTCGGCTACCAGGGCGTCGAGTTCGAGCCCGACATCGGCGATCTGCGGGTTGTGGTAGCTGGCGAACAGCAGACTGGGCTGGTCGATGGCGAATCGGGTGTCGCCGTCGGGGTCGGTGTAGAGGAGGGTCCTCAGCGGCGCGTGCAACATGACCGCCGGGTCGTGGCGGAACATGCGCTCGGCGATGGTGTGATTGCCCATCAGATACTGCGTGGCCTGCCAGAAGGACGGCGATCCGGCCATGACGGCGGTGAGGTCGCTGCGGTAGTAACGCATGAAGCCGTGCGGGGCGTTGATCTCGGCCAGCTCCAGTGTGGCCGTCCAGGACGCCATCTGGTGGAAGCGGGCGAGATCGACCTCGGGGACGAGGGTTTCGTAGTGCTCGCGGGCCGCGTCGTACGGTGCGGGGAGCGACACGACGAGCCGTCGGGCGGGGTGGTCGAGGGCGCTGCTGGGTGTGGTCATGCCTGGTCCCGTGCGGGTGTCGGGTCGCCGTCGGCGTGGATCAGCGCGACGTCGTGGATGTCGAGGGTGATCGACGGCAGATTGAGATTGACGGTGTCGTCGGGGTTGCGGCGGAAGACGCGGCGGCGTGTGGCCACCAGCAGACCGCCGAAACGTCGATGGCGGCTGGTGTAGTGGCCGACCAGGGTGCTGCCGTTGACCTCGGCGACGTAGTCCATCCGGCGTTGCCTGCCGAGGGCGTCGAAGTAGAAGACCTGGTCGGGACTGTGGGTGGCGATCCCGGGTGGGAACCGCACCTTCAGGCGCCGCCAGGTCTGGCCGGCCTCGTGCCACGGTTCGAGCTCGTGCGCGCGGACACCGGGGTAGGCGAACAGGAACGGGGTGGTGAAGTAGTTCCAGCACGCGTAGCCCAGGAAATAGCCGAGGTGCAGCGCGTCCCAGGGGCTGTTGCGCAGCATGCCCCGGAAGCCGGCGCGTGCGGGGGCGAGGGTTTCCACCGGCTCACCGTCGAGGGTCTCCATGGTGACGCTGTCGGTGGCGGCGTCGAAGACCATCCGCCGGTCGGTACGGGTGAACGGGCTGAACGCGATGTGCTCGCGTGCCGTGTCCAGGCTGAGGGTCTGGTCGAAAGTCCGCTCCGGCGGCCAGCCCTTCAACGCCCAGATGGGGCCGCCGATGGAGAGGTCCACCTTCAGGCCGCGCAGGGAATTCCACAGCCGGTGGCCGCCGGCCTCGGCGATCGCCAGGTCGAGGAGTCCGTCACCCATGGGCCTGTCCTCCAGCAACGTCGGGACGGATGCGCTGAGCCCCGTGCCAAGTATGGCGCCCGGGCCGGTGAGCGGGGGGCAGTGTCTGTTCCCCGCCCGCCCTGGCGTGTCGGCCCCAGGCGGGCGCGGGAGTCCGTCCGGCCGGGTGTCACTGGCCGTGCTGGGCGATTGCCTGGTTCTCGGCGGCGGTGGGCAGGGTGGCGGGCAGTGCGGGGTTGGGGGTGAGGACGCGGGTGAGGATGGCCTCGACCTCGTCCCGGCCGGGGGGCTGGGACGAGGCCAGGCCGCGCAGGGTCAGGCCGTTCATGGCGGCGGTGGCGGCGTGGGCGGTGGCCGGGTCGACGTAGCGCAGCAGCAGGCCGGTGGTGGTCTCGGTGTACTGGTCGGCGATGGTGCGCAGCGCGGGGCGGCGCACCGCGGCGACGTAGAGCTCCAGCTCCACGACCTCGTAGTCGCGGTTCGGGCCGAAGCAGCCCATGAGGGCGTCGGTGAGCAGTACGGAGAGTTGGTTGGTGGTGAGCGTGGGGCGCTGGGCGGCCCACTCTTCCAAGGTGGCGGCGTAGCGCTCGTGGGTGCGACGCAGGGCGGCCTCGATGAGGTCGTCCTTGGTGGCGAAGTGGTACGTGGTCGCGCCCAGCGGTACGCCCGCCTCTTCGGCGACGGCGCGATGGGTGAGTCCTTCGATGCCGCGGGCGGCGATCACCCGCTCCGTCGCCTCGACGATCTCGGCGATCCGTCGCTGCGGGTCCCGGCGGCGCCGGGCGGGCTGGTTGGCCGCCATGCTGTCTGACTCCCAGGTGTGCCGAGCTGCTGATGTGGTACGGACGTACCGTACCCGGGTGACCTCCCGTCGTCCGAATCGCCCCCGCAGCGAATCTGCGGCGCCTGCGTATTCCGTCCGCGTTCCTCCGCGCTCCCTGGGTGCTCCCTGGGTGCTCCCTGGGTGCTCCCTCCGAGCCGCCGACGCTAACCGGCGAGGCGGCGTTCCAGCGGGGTGCGGTAGCACGGCGTGACGCGGGTGGTACCGAGGAACGCGGTCAGGCGGGCGATCTCGGCCTCGACGGCGGCGCGTGCGGTGCGGTCGGGGCGGGCGGCGAGCGGCTCCCAGGCCAGGCAGCCGTCGCGACGCTGGGCCCACGCGCCGATGATGCGGCCTTCCCACCACACCGTGGGACCGATGTTGCCGTTGCGGTCGAAAAGCGCCTTCTTGTGCGCGGGGTCCAGGTGCCAGTCGCGGTGGCGCCAGCCCATGGCAGTGGGGTCCAGGCCGGGCAGCAGCGCCGCGGCCGGCTCGACGTCGGTCGCGGAGCCCCGGTCGTCGACGTCCTCGGGCAGGAGGTAGCCGGTCCCTTCGTCGAGGGCGACCTGTTCGGCGCCGGTGGCGGCCAGTGCCCTGCGGGTGTCGGTCAGGTTCCAGCCGGTCCACCACTTGAGGTCCTCGACGGTGACGGGGCCGAAGGTGGCCACGTAGCGGCGGGCCAGCTCGGTCTTGGCGTCCCCGGCGGGCAGGTGCGGCAGCGGGTCGGCCGGGGCCCAGCGGAACTGGGCGGAGGTCCATGAGCCCAGCGGCCGGGCCCGGCGGATCCGCCCCTCGGCGGCCAGTACGCCCAGCACCGGAGCGGAGAGCCGCTGACGCGATTCGTAGGGCTTTCCAGGGAAGGTGACGATCTGCTCGCGCAACTCCGGTACTTCGGCGGCGAGTTCGGCGGCGCCGGCCGCGCCGCGCCGCGCCAGGGCCGCGAGGGTGGCGGCCTCCACGGCGGCGTAGCGGCGCTCGTCCCAGCCGCACGCCGCATGCAGCTGGTGGGCGGTCTGGGTGCGTTGCTTGGCGGCCAGTGGGCGGGCGGTTGCGGCGTATGCGACGGGGGCCAGGCCGTGGGGGAGGACGAAGACCGTGCGGCGCATGCATCGAATCCGGGCCAGGGTCCGTTCCTGGTACAACGCCCGCTCCAGTGCGGCGACTTCGGGCTCGGCGCAGCGGGCGGCGAAGGAGAGGTAGACCGTGGCCGGGTCGGTGGCGTGCAGGGCGACGAGGGCGTCGGCGACCTCCTCGGGCGTCTTGGCGCGGAGAGAGGGGGCGAGCAGATGGCGCCGGACCAGTCGGGCGCGGCGCTCGGCGGGGGTGATGCGGCGGCGGGCGGTGCTCAAGCTTCTCCTCCGGGATGAGGTGGGGTGGGGTGGGGTGGGGACGGGATGGGGGCGAGAGGTGACGCGATGCATCGAACAGTACGTTCGTACTGTACAGGCCCCTGAGGTGCGGTGGGGTGTGATGGTTGCCGCACGCTAGGTGCCCTATGTCCGCATTGCGCACTTGCGGCGAGTGGGTTACGGTACTGATGTACTACTTGAAAGGTGGAAGGTGCCATCCGCGGTGACGCGGATCCGGGCGCACTGTCCCGCACCCCGCCCGTCTGAGCCGGACGGGCTGCCCTTCCACCTCGACCTGGCCTTCGACGACGTCGAGGCGGCGGAGCGGCGCCTCATCGAGCTGGGCGCCACCAAGCCGGACCACCAGCCCGGCGGCGCGTACTGGACCGTGCTGCTCGACCCCTCCGGTCAGCCGTTCTGCTTCAGCGCCCGCAGCTGAGCACCGAACGCCGAACACCCCGACGCATTCAGCGAACACCCCTCAGCGCAAAAGGAGTTACCCCATGAAGATCGCAGTTCTCGGCACCGGCGGCGGCGCCCGCTGCCACATCGCCAAGCTCGCCGAACTCGGTCATGACGTCATCGTCGGCACCCGCGACCCCGAGGCCACCCTCGCCCGCACCGGGCCCGACATGATGCAGAACCCGCCCTACGGTCAGTGGCTGGCCGACCGCCCGGGCATCCCGTTGGCCACCTTCGGCGACGCCGCGGCCGGGGCCGAGCTGGTGATCAACGGCATCGACGGGCACAACGCCGTCCGGGCCCTGACCGCCGTCGCGGGCGACCTGGCGGGCAAGACCCTCGTCGACTACGCCGTGCCCTACCTCTACAACCCCGACATCGAGCGGCCCTGGCCCACCCCGTGGGGCGTCAACCCGATCCTCGGTGTGTGCGACAGCGACAGCCTCGGCGAGCAGATCCAGCGGGCCCTGCCCGACACCAAGGTCGTCAAGGCGTTCGTGACCCAGGAGCAGGCCACGGTCGTCGACCCCAGGTCCATCGGCGGCGGCGATCACACCATGTTCGTCGCCGGCCAGGACGCCGACGCCAAGCAGACCGTCACCGACCTGCTGACGTCCTACGGCTGGACGGACATCCTCGACCTGGGCGACATCGTCGCCGCCCGCGGCATGGAGATGTACGCCCACATGCACGGCGCCATCGGCTTCGCGCTGGGTTTCGGCACGCACTTCGGCGTCAAGGTCGTCCGCTGACCGAGCCGTCCGGCCCGGCTCGCCGCACGACGGCGGTGAGCCGGGCCCGGTCCGGGCGAGGGCCGCGGGCCGTGGTCATCTCGCCGTGCGGTGACGGCGGTTGCCCGGAACGGCCAGTTCGACGAAGGAACGGACCAAGGGGTTGGGGTCGCCGGTGCGCCAGGCGACGATCAGGCGGCTCGGTGGCATGTCGGCCAGCGGGACCACGGTGAGGCCGTCGGGGGACTCCTGGCCGTGCGGTGCCCACACATGGCCGAGCGGCACCAGTCCGACCGTGCCGTTCCACTGCACGGCACGGATGCATTCGTGGACGGTACGCACCACCGGACCCTCGCGCAGCGGCGCGCCGGGTCCGGTGCCGTTCCAATAGGCGCGCCAGACGGTGTCGGTGCCGTCCGGAAAGCGGAACCACGTCCGGTCGTCGAGGTCGGCCAGGCGCAGCAACTCGCGCGCGGCGAGCGGGTCGTCGGTGCGGAGCACCACCCCGACGGGGTCGGAGCGGATCACCCGGGAGCTGAACCCGGTGTCGTCGAACGGCGCCCGGGTCACGGCGACATCGACCAGGCCGGAGCGCAGTCCCGTGGTCGGATCGGTGAAATCGGCCTCGTGGAGACGGACGTTGACACCGGGATGGCGCTGACGGAAGGCGGCCGCGAGCGGTGTGCCGGCGCCGGCGCGTTCCACGCTGTCGCCGAGGGTGCCGATGGTCAGGCTCACGACGCCGGCCGCGGCGGCGACGCGGGCCCGGGCACGATCGGCCTGCGCCAGCAGGGTGCGGGCTTCGTCGTACAGGGCGTTCCCGGCGGCGGTCAACGTCACGCCGGCGGCCGAGCGGTGCAGCAGGGCGGTACCCAGGTCCGCTTCCAACCGCTTGATGGCACGGGTCAGCGGGGGCTGGGTCATGTGCAACCGGGCGGCGGCCCGGCCGAAGTGGCGCTCCTCGGAGACGGCCATGAAGTAGCGCAGGAGGCGGAGGTCCATCACCAGGCACGATACCCGAGCGGTATCGGGTGGGCTCGACAAGTATTGGACGCCGGGCCGGGCCCGGAGGTGCAGTGAGGGGTAAGTGAGAGCAGGCGCGGATCGGTTCGGCATTCCCACCGGTCCGGCAAGGCAAGGAGTGTGTGTCATGACCGACCATCAGTTGCCCGACCCCGTGGTGCGGACCTCCGGTGCCCAGGAGATCGCGTCTGACGTGGTGGTCGTGCCCAACCGGCACACGGAGTTGGTCCCGAACATCGGCGTCATCGGCGGGAAGCACGCGGTCCTGGTGGTCGACACCGGCCTGGGGCCGGAGAACGCCGAGAGCGTGCTGGCCTTCGCCCGCGACTACGCCAAGGGGCGCAAGCTGTACCTGACCACCACGCACTTCCACCCCGAGCACGCCTTCGGGGCGCAGGTCTTCGCCGGCGAGGCGACGTTCCTGGTGAACCGGGCGCAGGCCGAGGACCTGGCCGACAAGGGGGACGGATACCTCGCGATGTTCCGGGGGCTCGGCCCGACCGTCGCCCGGCGTCTGGAAGGCGTACGGGTGCCCACGCCGGACGTCGTCTACGAGGAGTCCCACGACCTCGACCTGGGCGGGCGGGTGGTGCGTCTACGGGCCGTCGGCCGCGCGCACAGCAGGGGCGACCAGGTGATCACGGTGCCCGACGCCGAGGTGCTGTTCACCGGTGACCTCGTCGAGACCGGGCGGTTCGCGGTCTTCCCGTGGTTCCCGCCGCACGACACCGACGTGAGCGGACTGCGCTGGATCGAGGTCCTGGCCCGGCTGGTGGCGGCCGCACCGCGGATCGTGGTTCCGGGCCACGGCGACGTCGGCGGAACGCAGAGGGTCGAGGGTGTACTCGACTACCTGCGGGAACTGCGCGACGAGACCTGGGCCCGCCGGGACTCGGCGGTGGGCCGGGAGACGATGGTCGAGGAGGTGCGCGCGGCGTTGATCGAGCGGCACCCCGAGTGGGTCGGCCAGGAGTGGATCGACACCGGCGTCGCGTGCCTGTGCGCCGAGCACGGGGGGTGAGGGCAAACGAGGGCAGCGGGAGGACCTGCCGGGCGGATCCTCCCGGAGCGGGCCACCGGCGTCGGCGAGGTGGGTCCGATGACCCGCTCAGGCGTCGTCGATCACCACCCGGACGCCGAAGCGGACCAGTTCGGCCAGGGCCGGGTCGTCGTCCAGCACCTGGAGCACCGCGCACAGGCCGGCGGCGCGCAGCTGCTCCAGCGTCGTGGCCAGCTGGTCGGCTCCGTCGGTCGCGGCCAATCGGGGCTGCACCGACGGTACGGCTTCGGGGGTCGTGCCCCCGGTGGGGTCCGGGTCGCCGGACTCCCGCCGGTGGCGGGCCAATTGCCAGGCGAGCAAGGTGTCGAGCAGACCGGCGGACAGCGCGGTCGCGGCGTCGGGGTGGACCTGGACGGCGACCGTCGCACCGTCGAGCAGGAACGCGAACGCCGGCAGTGCCGCGGCGGGCGAGGCGACCCGGTGGACCGACCAGTGCGCATCGGCGGTCGTCAGCAGCTCCACACACTGGCGGTCCGCGGCGGTCAGTTCGGCCGGCGGCACGGGGGCAGCGTCCCCGGCGGCCTGCACGGGCACGAGCCGGGCCAGCGCGGCCAGTGTGCAGGCCAGCGCCGAACGGTCCAGGTCGGCCTCGGCGGCCACCCCGTGCGCGTAGCGGCCGTTCCCGGGGGCCGGTACCGGGCGTGCCCGCTCGGCGGCGAGGTCCCAGCCCGGTTCCGGCGCGGGCCGCGGGGCCGCCTGCCGGGCCAGCTCCAGGGCGGTGGCGGCGGCGCGCCGCAGCGCGTCCGCACGGGCATCGTGGGCGGTGTGCGCCGCGCCCAGGACGGCCCGCGGCTCGGTGCGCAGGCCCGGGTCGGCGACCTTGGCCTCGGTGACGAACAGTGGCGACTGGGGGTGGTCGCGCTCCCGCACGTCCGGGATCGGGCCCACGTGGCGGTCGCAGGCCACCGCGAGTCGCTCCAGGAACAGCGGGTCCGGTACGGGATCGGCGGCACGGAGGAGGCGGACCCGGCGGGCGGGGTCCTGCTCGGCTCCGGGCTTCCGCGGTCCGGCGTCGGAAGAGGCGGGTGCCGGACCGAGGACGGGGTGGTGGTCGACCTCCAGCGTCGTGGTGTCCAGCCGGGCCATCGCGGCCAGTTCCGGCGTGGTCACCCCGGTCAGATGGCAGTACGCCCGGAACGTGAGCTGGATCGCGGCCAACTCCGCCACCGGGCCGCGGTGGAGCCCGTCGGAGCAGGGGCCGGCGCGCAGTGTCCGGCGCTCGGCCGCCGTGCGGGTGGCCAGCAGTCGCCGCCACGGCGCGTCCCCGTCCCCGTCGCCGTCGGGGGCGGCGGGCGTGCGGACCGGCCAGATCCACACCGCGTCCGCGGTCGCCAGGCCCTGGACCAGCGGCCTGCCGAGTCGGGCGCAGAGCCGGGCCACGGCCTCACGGCTGCCGGCCCCGGGTCGGTCGGCGAGGTGCAGCACGGCGTCGGCCGTGCGCAGCAGCGTCTCCCAGTCCGTCGCGTCCGCCCCGTCGGTGGTGCTGGGCGCCGGCACGAACGCCAGCTCGGCCGGCACCTCCGGCAGCGTGGCGGCGAATCGATGGACCGTCAGCATGCTGTCGGGGTCGGGGAGGACGAGGGTCAGGCGGGTGGCGCCGCAGTCGGTCAGCGCGCTCAGGAAGCCGCGGGCCGCATCGGGGCCACAGACGCAGACCAGGCGGGCGGCGCGGAAGTCCTGGAAGCGGCGCGCGGCCGAGTCGGTGAAGGAGTCGATGAACTGGACCGGCCCGGCGTACCGTTCCGCCGCGTCGTCATCGAGGGAGTGCGGCAGGTCGGAGCCGGTGTCGCGGACGAATCCGCGCTCCAGCAGCGTGCCGACCAGCTTCCGTACCGAGGGGCGCTGGGGCGTGGGCACGGCGGCCAGCAGCTCCGTCAGCGTCGCGGCGCCGGTCAGGGCCGGGGCGAGCGCGGTCAGCAGCCGGTGGACCGAGGCGCCCTTGAGGAACACGCTGCCCCGGGTGCTGCGGACGAAGGCGCCGTCGGGCATCGCGGTGAAGTACACGTCGCCGCGCAGCCGCGGGCGCACCGCGTTGGTGGTCTGGACAGTCATGGCTCGTCGTGTTCGACGTTTTTCTTCCATGGCCTCGACGTCGTTTCGGGAAAGTGGGTCGATTCGTCCGTGCCCGTCGGTGGTGACCGTGCCCCGCCGCTCGGCGCGGGCGCCCCACCACCTCGGTCGCCTGTCGGGTGCGGCGACCGGGGCATCGGTATCAGCGGTAGTTGCCGGGCCCGTTGTCGTCCCTGCGCACCCGGAGTCGGCCGTCGGTGCCGCCGGGCAGGGGTCCGATGGCGGGCATCAAGGCCGAGGAGTACTCGTTGGCCTCGACGACCTCGAAGTCCGCGGCCTCGACCCCTTCGAGGTCCAGGCTGAGGACAGCAGCGGGGGACATCGGTCTTCGCCTCCTTGAAAGGACTTTCTGGTGGGCTCTGACTCCTCCGGTCCCGTCAGGACCGGGAGCCTGTGGGGATGCGGCACCGTTCGGTCAGCCGGCGGCGGCCTGGAAGGGGACCCCGGCGCGGGAGGCCGCGGCCTTCTCCCCGCAGGGGCACCACCGCGTCGCGGAACAGCTCGATCGAGCGGTGCGCCTGCGCCGGCGGCATCGCGCCGATGTCGACCTGCCACAGGATCTGGTCCACTCCGCCGAAGTCGCGCACCAGACGGAGGATGCGCGTGGCGACGGTGGCGGGGGAGCCGACGATCGCTGCGTTGCCGTCCCGGATGTGCTCGGGTCCGATTCCCGCCAGTTTTCGGCCGAAGTCGGGGTACTCGTCGGACTCGTGCTCGTTCCAGGACTCCACGGCCTCCCGCCACACCTCCAGATGGCGCGCGATGTGCCGGTCGGCCAGGTGCTCCGCCTCCGTGTCGGTGTCGGCGACGGCCAGCGGCAGGGTGATGGCGATCCGCGGCGTGTGCCCCGCGGCGGTCGCGGCGTCGCGGTAGCGGTCCACCAACGGCCGCATGCGCGCCGGCGGTTCGAGCGAGGGGGCGTCGGCAGTCCGCAGCCGTTGCCGCCCAGCCACGGGAAACCGTCCGGCGCCCGACTGGTGGCGCCGCCCCCCACCGGCGGGTGCGGACGCTGCACGGGGGACGGGCGTCCGGTGGCCTGTCGGTGGGAGAAAAATGGCGTCTTCTCGTCGATCCGCCGCTCGGTCCACAGACGCAGCACCGCCCGGATGGTGTCCTGATAGCGCGCGGTGGACTCGTCCAGGGACGACCCGAACGTCTCGAACTCCTGGGGCAGGTAGGCTCGGGCGAAACCCACCTCCAGCCGGCCGCCGCTGATCGCGTCCACCGTGGCGATCTCGGCGGCACGTCGCACGGGGTGGTGGAAGGCGGGCAGGAGAGCGTCGGTGATCAGCCGCATCCGTGTGGTGCGGGCCGCGACCGCGCTGAGGAAGGACAGGGGGCTCGGGCAGTAGCCGCCGTAGTCGGTCGGGCAGTGCTCGGTCATCTTGACCGAGACGAATCCGGCCGACTCCGCGAGTGTGCAGAGCGCCAACGCGTCGGAGAAGTACTCCGCCGCCGACTTCCACTCTTCGCGGCAGTCAGGGAGGAAGGACACTCCGAACTGCATGACTGCTCCTCGCTATGGAGGCACTCGGTGACGCCCCCTTCTGGTGCGGTGGTTACATGCCGTCATTCTGTTCGGCTCGCCGTTCCGCCGGCATCTGTCGAACGACCTGCCCGCCGACTGGGCCGCGCCCCACCCCGACCCCCGAAAACCGGCCGTGACCAGCGGCTAGTCACCTTCGGCCAGACGCAACCCACCGCTATACACACCCGTCATGCGACGGGGGACCCCAGGGAGAAAGGACACTGTTGGATGCTGGTCGGGAGAGAGCTGGAGCGGGACGAACTGGGCAGGCTCCTCGACGACGCGCGCAAGGGGAACAGCGGCACGCTGGTGCTGCGCGGACCCGCGGGGATCGGCAAGAGCGCGCTCCTGGCGGACGTGGTGCAACGGGCCGAGCCGGACGTGCGGGTGCTCCGCGCGGTGGGCGTGGAAGGTGAGGTGGAGCTGCCGTTCGCCGCACTGCACCAACTGCTGTTACCCCTGATGCCGTACGTGACACGGCTGCCCGAGCCGCAAGCCGCCGCGCTGCACGGCGCGCTCGGATTGGCCACCGCCTTCGCCGATCCGTTCCTGGTGGCCCTGGCCGTGTTGACCCTGCTCTCCGACGCCTCCGAGGACGTGCCGCTGCTGCTCGTCGTGGACGACGCCCACTGGCTGGACGCGGCGACCGCGGACGCGTTGACCTTCGTCGCCCGGCGGATGGAGCGGGAGAGCGCGGCCCTGGTCTTCGCGGTCCGGGACGGCTCCCGCCCCTTCCCCGCACCCGGCCTCCGCACCCTGCGGGTGGCACCGCTGACCCAGCGGGAGGCGTCGGACCTGCTGGCCCGGCACCTGCCGCAGGCCGCCCCCACCGTCCGCGAACGACTGCTGCGCGAGGCCGACGGCAACCCGCTGGCCCTCATGGAACTGCCCACCACGCTGCGCCCCGAGCATGTCGACGGCAGCGCCCCGCTGCCCGAACACCTGCCGCTCAGCGAGCGGTTGCACCAGATCTTCCGGCACCGCGCGCTGAGCCTGCCGGCCGACCACCACCGGGTGCTGCTGCTCGCCGCGGCGGAGAGCGCGGGCGACCTCGGCACCGTCCTCGGCGCCGCCGGCGACACCGAGGCGGCCATGGAGGTGCTGAGCGCCGCCGCCTCCCAGGGGCTGGTCCACCTGGACCAGCAGCAGGTGCGGTTCCGGCACCCCCTGGTCCGCTCCGCGCTCTACCAGGGCGCCCCGCTCAACGACCGGCGCGCCGCCCACCTGGCGCTGGCCGACGCCGTCGGGCGTCAGGACGACCGGTACGTCTGGCACGCGGCGGCGGCCGCGGTAGGTACCGACGACACCGTCGCCGAGCTGCTGGCCGCACTCGCCGAACGCACCCGGCGCACCGGCGGGGTGGCCACCGCGACCCAGATGCTGTGCCGTGCCGCCGCGCTGGCCTCCGACCGTCGCCGCCGGGCCCGGTGGTTGGTGGACGCGGCCGAGTGCGCGTGGACGGCGGCACGGACATCCGAGGCCGAGGCGCTGCTGGACCGCGCCGAGACGCTGACGGACGACCCGGCGCTGCGGGCGCGCGCCGCCCGGATGCGCGGCGCCATCACCCACGCCAGCAGCGATCCGGCCGTGGCCTGCCGGATGTTGTTGGACGGCGCCCGACTGGTGGGGGAGTCGGACCCGGAGTTGGCGGGGGAGCTGCTGGTGATGGCGGCCCGCTCGGCCTGGGTGGCGGGTGCCCCGGCGCGGCTGACGGAGATCGGCGACCTGATCGGCCGCCTGCACCCCGGGGCGGCCGATTCCGGTGACGGTGCCACGGCCGGCGACGCGGACGGGCCGGCCCCCGCGAACGACGACCGGGCCGCCACCGCCCACCGGTTCTCCCGCCACTTCCACTACCTGGGCAGCCTCGCCCCCGGCAGCAGCGCAACGGCCCACCCGTGCCCCCCGGACGTTCCGGCCACCCGGATGTCCTGGCTGTCCCCCGTACACCCCAGGCCCTGGATCTGGCCGCCGGTGTTCCTCCCCTACCTGACCGGGACCACCGAGGAGATGCTGGACGCCCACCAGCGCACGGTCGACGAGCTGCGCAAGGTCGGCGCCGTCGGTGCGCTGCCGATGTCGCTCGCCCCGCTGGTGGCGCTGCAACTGGTCACCGGCCAGTGGCCCGCGGCGGTGTCCCACGCCGGCGAGGCACTCACCCTCGCCGACGACACCGGCCAACTCGGCGCCGCCAGCCATCTGCGGGCGATGCTGGCCTGGGCCGCCGCGGCCCGCGGGGACGGTGACCGCTGCCGCGCCCTGGCCGAGGAGTCCCTGACGCTGTCGGTCCCGCGCCGCATCACCTCCGCCATCGCACTGGCCCGATGGGCGCTGGGACTCCAGGCCCTCGCCGAGGGCCAACCGGACCGAGCCGCCCGGCTGCTGGGCGAGGTGGCCGCCCCGGGCGCACCCGCCGAGCACTTCATGGTGGGCTGGCTGGTGCTGCCGGACCTGGTCGAGGCGGCGGTGCGGGCCGGGGAGCCGGCGCAGGCCCGGGCGGCGCTGCACCGCTTCGAGGAACGGGCCGCGCCCGCCCACCTCCCGCACCTGCACGCCATGTGGCTCCGGTGCCGGGCGCTGCTCGCATCGAGCGAGGACGCCGACGACCTGTTCACCGAAGCCCTGGAGGCCCCCCATCCCTCGACGTTCGACACCGGCCGGACGCACCTTCTCTACGGCGAGTGGCTGCGCCGCAACCGCCGCATCAAGTCGGCCCGGGACCACCTGCACCAGGCCGAGACGTATCTGCGCATGCTCGGCGCCCGTCCCTGGGTGGAGTTGGCCCGTCAGGAGCTGCGCGCCGCCGGCGACCGTGCCCCGGACCAGCCGGCCCCCGAGCCGTCTGCCGAAGCCGGTCGGCTCACTTCACGGGAGCTTGAGATAGCCCGGCTGGCCGCCCAGGGCATGAGCAACCGGGACATCGCCGCCCGACTCTTCCTCAGCCCCCGCACCGTCGGTTACCACCTGTACAAACTCTTCCCCAAGCTCGGCATCACCTCCCGCATCCAGCTGCACGGCAAGAGCTTCGGCTGACAGCGGACCGGTCCCCGGTACGGCGTCCCGGTGGTGCGGACGGCACAAGATGACCACCGGTCAGGCAAACCTGCCACAATGGCTCATATCTGCGAGGGTGATCGCCGCTTCAGGCTGGCACATGCCGAAGCGGCGTCACAGTGAACGAAGCTGAGGTGCGTCGTCGTGGGGACCGAACCGCTCCCCCCAGGGCAGCGAAGGGTCAAGGGCTGGCCCGTCTCGCACTACGGTCCGGTCCCCGGGTTTCGTCAGGACACCTGGAGACTCCAGGTCTTCGGGGCCACCGCGAGCGGCACCACATACGCCTGGACGTTGGACGAGATCGCCGCCCTCCCCACGACGACGATGCCGATCCGTGGGCCGGCCTGCGGTGCTCCTACCGGGAGGACGAGTGTCGGTCGGTCACGCCCCTCGACGCGCTCTCGACGCGTCCTCGACGCGCTCTCGGCGCGTTCCACGCCCTCGACGGTACGCACGGCGCCAGCGGGGTAGGTCGAAGGACAACACCTCATACCTGGAGCCGGTGGTGAAGGTCTTCGTCTCGTCCGACATGGAGGGCACCGCGGGGGTCGTCGACTGGTCGCAGTGCCGGCCCACGGAGCCCGAGTACGCCTACTACCGGGGCCTGCTGCAAGAGGAGGTCAACGCCGCCATCGAGGGGGCGATGGCGGGCGGCGCGACCGAGTTCCTGGTCAACGACTCGCACTCGAAGATGGCGAACCTGCGCCCCGACGCCCTTGCGGGCCGGGCGCGTTACCTGTCCGGACGGCACAAGCCCCTGTACATGATGCAGGGCCTGGACGCCTCGTTCGACGGCGTCTTCTTCGTCTCGTACCACGGCTCCATGGCGGGCGCGCCGGCGGCCCTCTCGCACACCTACAATCCCCAGGCCATCAGCGAGGTGCTGCTCAACGGCGTCACCGCGGGGGAGAGCGGGATCAATGCGCTGGTGGCGCTGGGGCATGGCGTGCCGGTCGTGCTGATCACCGGGGACGACACGACGGCCGCCGAGATCGAGCCGTTCTGCCCGGGCATCCGCAGCGCCGTGGTCAAGTCGTCGGTGAGCCGCTTCGCCGCGGACAGCCTGCACCCCACCACCGCTCGCGAACTGATCCACCAGGCCGCGGAAGCAGCGGTGCGTGACCTGCCGCGGGCCACACCGCCGCGTATCGCCCTGCCGGCCACGCTCAGCGTGCGCTTCCGCAACCCCGATCTCGCCGAGATGGCGACGTGGATCAACGGCATCGAACGCGCCGACGCCGTGACCGTCCGCACGACGGACGAGGACCCGATCCGGCTCTACCGCAGGTTCGTCACCGCCGTCCTGCTCACCCGGGGCATCGCGGAGTGACACCGTGGAGTGACGCCGCGGCGAAGTGAACCGGCCAGGCACTGGCGGGGAATTGCCGTAGTTCCTCCCTGATGTGATCCAGATCATCACCATGTGGCCCGCTATTCGGCGCTGCGTGCCGGTAGCGCATGGCACGATCATGCCGATCATTACCCATGGGTAATCGTCCGGCCGGAGATGTGCTTCCGCCCTACGGCCGCCCCCACATCACGCCCCCTGAGGAACCAACTGTGCGTCATCCCCTGAGGTATGCCGTTCTGCCGGCGCTGACCGCCGCGTCCCTGCTCGTCGTCACCGGGTGCGCGGCGGGGCCCTCGTCCGGCACCTCCGCCGCCGGGAAGAGCGGCGCCGACGAATCGATGTCCAATGTCAAGGACACGGACGCGGACGCGCCACTGGCCGTCGCCCCGGCGCCCACCGGGGCGGGCACCCCCAGCGCCGTCGCGACGCCGTCCGCGGGCCACCGCCCCGCGGCGAAGTCGGCACTGCGGATCGTCGAGTTCGACGGGCGCAGCGGCCGGGCCGTCCTCGCCGGGCCGACCGTCGGCACCCCGTCGAAGGACAAGTCCGGCAAGGGTGACCACGCGCGCAAGGAGGGCCGGCCCGACAAGGGCGGTCACGGCGACAGCGGCGACAAGGGCGGCAACGGAGGCCAGGGGCACGAAGGGGGCAAGGACTCAACGGGCAAGCGCCCGGCCGCCGTTGCCGTCGGGGACGTCTTCGCCAGCGCACCCGCTCCGGGCGCGCCGCACGGAACCTTGGCCAAGGTCACCGAAGTCGTCGGTACGACCCCGCGGGGCACCGAGGTGAAGACCGCGCCGGCGACGCTGGGCGCGCTGCTGGGCGGTTCCACGGCCAACGGGCGGGTGCCCGTCGACCCCGCCACGGTGAAGGTCGAGCCGCTCGCCCCCAAGGTGGCGGTCTCCTGGGCGAAGACCGGCAGCTTGCACTTCGGGCCCGAGGGGGCGCAACTGCCGCTGGGCAGCCTGCGGGTGGACGTCAACGCCGCGCTGCCCACCCTCAAGACGCGGGCCGGTTCCGTCGACGCCTCGGCCTCGGGCTTCGTCCAGCTCGCACCCCAGGTCGAGTTCTCCTACGACGGCAAGGGCAACACCACCGGCACACCGGGGACCGCGTCGGTGAGCCTGGCGGGCGACTGGTCCTCGCAGTGGGAGCTCAAGGGCCAGGCGGCGGCGTCCACTTCGGACGGCGCGCCGCTGCGGGTGCCGTTCGCCAAGTTGCACGCCGACCCCGTCATCCAGGTCGGTGTGGTGCCGGTCGTGGTCAACCTCGACCTCACCTGCTACCTCCAGGTCGATGCGGACGGAAAGGTCAGCGTCGACGTCAAGCAGGACGTGAAGGGCGACTTCCGGGTCGGCGGCTCGTACAGCCGGGCCAAGGGCTGGACGCCCATAGCCCGCGCCGACCTGCGCGGCACCCCGGTGACCGCCACCGCGACGGCCGCCGGACGCGTGAAGGCCACGCTCGGCGCGGAGGCCAGCGTCGGCCTCTACGGCAGCGTCGGCATCACCGGCACCCTTGCCCCGTACCTGCGCGCCGAGGTCGACGGCACGGCCACCGGCGCCTCGAACGGCACGGGCGCACTCGTCGGCAAGTGGGCCGCGTACGGCGGAGTGGACCTGTCCGGCGCGCTCCGGGCGCACCTCGACATCTTCGGCACGCCCGTCTTCGAGCGGAGCATTCCGCTCGGTCCGCTCAACCACGAGTGGCGGCTCGCCGGCGGAGAGGGCGCGGTGCGCACGCCCGCGAAGCGTCCCTGAGTGACCGCCGTCCCGGGCCTCGACCGACCGCGGGACGGCACGGGCACCACGAAGTCCCTCGCGTCGCGGGACCGACTTGTCCAGCAGGGCCGCGCCTGTGCCGCCCTGCTGGACAAGCGCACCGCATCCGGTCCCCGTGCCCCGCGTCAGCCCGTGTGGACCGTCAGCGCCGCCCGGACGGCGGACTCCAACGCGCCCTCGATCCAGGCGGGTTTGATGGACGTGTGGTCCCCCGCGAAGTGCAGCGGCCCTTCGGACGTGGGGACGTCGGGGAAGAGCTCGGTGTGCTGGCCGGGCAGGAGCACCGAAGCCTCACCGTAGGCGTAGTGGTCGCGCATCCACGACTGGGTCTTGCACTTGTTGGTGAAGAACACCTCGCACCGGCGGCCGAAGACGGCCTGCACCCCGGCCAGCGCACGCAGATACCGCTCGTCGTCGGCGAAGGAATCCCACTTGAGGGCGTCGTCGGACCAGCTGTAGGAGGCGAGCACGATCCCGCCGTCGCAGCCCTCCATGGGGTGCGCGTGCTCGAAGTACATGAAGCGGTTGGCGTTGTCGCTGACGTTGCCGCCGCCACGGACATGCGCGGCGTCCGGGTCGCCACCCGCGACGGGCCGGAAGGCGGCGAAGGACTTCTTGAGTTCGTCGGGGAGCGTCACCCCCAGCTTCTTCACGGACTCGTGCGCACCGAGGTACGCGCCGTCGTCGACCGCGCCCGCCCGGTACTTGTCGTACAGCTTGTCCTCGATGGAGTTCAACGCCTCCTTCCACTGCGCCTCGGTGAACTCCCACCAGCGCTGGGAGAACTCCAACAGCACCTTGGTCGCGGCGTCGTAGTGCAGTTCCGTGATCGCCCGGCGCTTTCCGTAGGAGAGCGGAGGCTCGAAGGTCACGTGGCGCAGCCCGGAGAACGGGACGGTGATGATCGCCTCGTCGCCCTCGAACACCTCGGTGACGCCGCCCTTGCCGGTCTGGGAGTCCTCGGAAACGGTGTGCACCCTGACCTTGCCGGCGCGGCGTTCGATGCGTACGGCACGCCGGTCGAGCCGCACCTTCCCCTTCACCGGCTTGTACAGTGCGTCGGCGAGCAGCGCCGTGCCGCCCTTGATCTCCCAGAACGTGGTCTTGGGGTCGATCAGCGCGCTGGACAGGAAGCTGTGCGTGAAGGACAGATGCAGCCGTGAGGTCAGGTTCTGGATGGTGCCGATGAGGTCGATGGTCCTGGTGTCGAGCCTGGCGACCTCCGTCAGATACCGGTACATGGACCAGTGGCCGTACTTCTTGAGGACCTTGGCCCACCCCTTGACCAGGGCCGTCCCCTCCTTGCCCCGGATGAGGCGGTGCGCGGGTTCCAGGGCCTGCGCGAGGATGGCGGCCGCGGTCCTGGTGCGGTTGGGGCCGGTGACACCGAACGTGTCGTTGATCTTCGCGGGGTTCTTCTCGTAGTCGGCGCGGCGCATGTGGACGCCATTGACGTGGATCCAGGCGCGGTTGGCCTGCTTCTTCGGGTCGTCGACCGCCACGTCCACCAGGTAGAACTCCTGGAGCTCAAGGCCGAGCTTCTTGATCAGCGCCATCAGCAGCGGGTGGCTCCCGGGCAGCCGCATGGCCCCGGCCTCGGCGTACTGTCCGGGGTCGGCGAACGGCTGCTCGCCCTCCTCGTGGCCGCCCTTGCGGAACGTCTTGATGCGGCCGCCGACGCGGTTGCCGTTGGCCTCGATCACGACGACGTCATGGCCCGCCCGGTTGAGCAGGTCGGCGGCGAGCAGACCGGCCGGCCCGGCCCCGACGACCAACACCCGCTTCGTCGCCCTGCCCCTGCGGGCGGGCAGGCCGTTCTCGACGGCCTTCAGATAGGTCGGCACGAGCGGTCTGTCGTGCTCGTCGTAGACGGCGATGGCACGGGCGACCGTGGTGTACGCCGTGGGATCGGTGCCGGGCGGCGCCGCGGCGGGCGCCGTCAAGGGTGCGACGGCAGGGCTCAGCGCGGTCGCGGGCGCGACGGAGGCGCCGGTGAGGCCGGCGGCGAGCGCGGAGGCGCCGGTCGCCGTGACCACGGTGCGGCGCGAGAGGTGCGCGCCGGGCGGCCGAGGCGAGGGGGGCGAGGCGGGCGAAGCGTCCGATGCGAGTTGTTCCCCGCTCGATACGCCGGTGTTCTTCGTGCTCGGATTGGTCACGCTCGGAGTGCTCCTATCGTGTGAATTGATCGCTCATCACACTTGGCTCAGGAGAGCCGTGGGGCCACTGCGTTCACACGAACGGGGACGCCAAACCACCCACACGGCTACATCGTGCGCTCGTCCGGTCAACGACCTTACGGACAAGGGGCGTTCGCGCCGCGGACCGTCGGGGCCCCGCCTCGGCGCCTCTCCCCGACTGGACCGACAGGGTGGTGGACGCGCTGCCCGAAGCCGTGTACCGCGGGAACCGTGATGCCTGCTGCTAACTTCGCGAACTGTTCGAGGGCCGGCGGGAACTGCGGCCTTGGCGGCCGAGGCCGGGCCACGGTGGTGAGCGGAGGCAGGATGACTGACGCACTGCAAGGGCCGGACGCGCCGACCGGCAGCCGCTTCGGACGCCGGACCTTCCTGGCCTCGGCCGCCGCCGCGGCCGCCACGCCCGTCTCCGTCGCGGGGACCGCACAGGCAACCGAACCGCCGGCGGACGGCAGGACGCCCACGCCCGGCCGCGGCTCCGTGGGACGCCTGCTCGCCGTTCCGGAACCGGACCGCGGGGTGTCCTGGATCAGGTCGGCCCTCCAGGTGGCCGTGACACTCGAACTCGCCACCATTCCGGCCTACTTGTGCGGTTGGTGGTCCGTCAAGGACCGCGACAGCGAGGCCGCCCGGCTGATCCGACGCATCGTCGGCGACGAGATGTACCACCTGGGAGCGGTGTCCAACCTGCTCGTCGCGGTGGGCGGAAGGCCGAGAATCAGCGACGCGGCACCCGTCTACCCCGGCCCGCTGCCCGGCGGGGTGCGCACCGGCGTGACCGTCTACCTGTCAGGGCTCACCAAGTCGTTCGTGCACGACGTGATGATGGCGATCGAGGCCCCCGAAGTGCCGCTCGCCCAGGGCCTGGACAACTCCCTCAGCATCGGTCTCTTCTACGGCGAACTGCAGCGGGCGTTCCGGACCGCGGCACCCGAACTGTCCACGCGGGGGCAACTGTTCCAGCACATCGGCTCGGACGTCTTGAGGCCGGTCGAGAACCTCGACGACGTCGACCGCGTGATGGAGATCATCAAGGAGCAGGGCGAGGGCACCGCCGGTTCCCCATCCGATACGTTCGAGGACGACCATCCGGCCCACTACTACGCCTTCAGCGAGATCTACCACGGTCGGCGGCTGCGCAGGACGGGGGACAGATGGGAGTACACCGGCGAGCCCGTGCCCTTCCCGGAGGCGCGCCCCATGGCCCCGGTACCGGCCGGTGGCTGGCCGAACCCCCCGGAGCCCGTGCTGGGACTTCTGCAACGCTTCGACGACATCTACTCCACCACGCTCGACTTCCTCGACCGTGCCTGGGAGACGGGCGACGACCGTGCCTTGGGAGCGGCCATCCACGCCATGCGGGGCCTGGAGGCTCCCGCCGTGGAACTGATGGAGACCGAGATCCCCGGCGGCGGAGGGACCTACGGCCCCGCCTTCCGCCCCCTTCCCGCCCGCCGAGCCACCTGACGCCCGTACCTGCCGCGAGCATTCCGCGCGTGGGGTGGGGCGCAGGGTTCATGGCCCTCGGGGCGGTGGGAGGCGCGTCCTCAGGCGGGGCGTCGGCGGTGCTGTCAATCCGATGCACGCGAAGACTGGCGCAATCCCCGTACTTTTCGACCGTCCTTCCAAGCGGCGTCGCGACTTCTTCCGCGCGGAGCGCAATAGTTGCGCGCTCCACAACAGGGTGCTCGGCCTATGTGGGTGCGGGAAAATGCCGTCTTCCTCCGGGGATTACCGTGCGCGGTTGCCGTGCGAAATCCCTGATGTTCGCGTGCCGGTGATCCTCCCGTGCCGCGGCGGTGCGCTTTTCCGGGCATTTTTCCGGTCGGGAATCATTGATCTCGGAAATTGGCCGAGTTCTTTCCCGGGGGAGTGGACGAGTCGGGCGTTTGACCCCAGGGGCGGGGGCGGGGGAGGAGTGCCGGGTTGCGCCTGGCCTCGCCATTCGTCAACCTGGCGCGTCGCGCATACCACCACGGCCCGCCGGTTCGCATCCCCGACGGCCTCTTGATGCCTTCCAGTCGGCGGCAGTTGGCGAGCTCGCCGGCCACGCTCGACCGCCGCAATGCGCTCCGACTTCGATGTCGAAGCCGACCTTGACGCGCATGTCCTCGCGTCGTCGCAGGTCAACTCCCTTCCCTTCGCCGGCGCGGCAGCGGCTTGGGTGATCTCCGATTGCATCGAATCCCCGAGTCAAACGCACATTCTAAATTTCGTACACGAGTGCAGTTGTGTGTTATACGCACTCGGGCCGCAGAAACACCTCGACCCCGCTATGCTCGCTGTCGCGCAGCGAGTTGTGGCGATTACCGCACGTCGTCGCTTGCTGTTGTGGTGCCGCCGAATCGCACAAGGGCTCGGGCGTCCTGGGACCCGGCCTCAGACGTGCGGAACGCCGCCTTGGAATGCGCTGCCACCAAGCAATTGGTGAGCGTGCTCCGACGGTCGTCGACCTTGTGCAGGTGGCCTTCTCATGGCGCCCATGAACGCCATGTACATCGCCCTGTCCATTCCCTTTAGTGCTCTGAGGATGTCGATGGTTCGTGCTGGTTCACCCCCCGGAAGTTCGGGGCCCTCTTCCGCCCCGATATGGCTGTTGCCGTCCGTACTGCTGGCCGTGTGCACGGCCGTGGCCGTGGCGCTGACGCCGTCAATGGCTCGTGCCCCGGTCGTCGTGATCGGCGTCGTGGCGACGCTGGTTGTGGCTGTCGCAGGCGGGGAGGCGGCACGCCGAGGACGTGTGCTCGACGAACTGCGCAAGCAGTACGCCAAGCGAGAGTCCGTCCTGCTCGGCCACCTCGCCCAGCAGGAAGCCGAAACCGTGCGGATGGCAAAGGAGACCCTGCCCACGGCCATGGCCCAGCTCCAGCAGGGCTCCCGTGCCGAGGACGTGCTCCGCAACGTCGTCCATGTCTCCCGCGTCAGCCCCGAGTTCGAGGCCGCCTACCGGGCAGTGCTGCGCTACGTCCTGGAGGCCGTCGAGGCCGAGGAAGACCTGCGCGACTCCGCCCAGCGGGCCTTCGTCAACATCGCTCGGCGCGTCCAGGCCATCGTCCACCAACAGGCCCAGGAACTGCGGGAGATGGAGGACAAGCACGGCCAGGACCCCGAAGTCTTCGGTGACTTGCTGCGCCTCGACCACCGCACCGCGCTGGTCGGTCGGCTCGCGGACAGCATCGCCGTACTCGGTGGGGCCCGGCCCGGCCGTCAGTGGCAGCAGACCATCCCGCTGTTCAACGTGCTCCGCGGCGCGATGTCCCGGATCATCGACTACCAGCGCGTCGATCTGCACTCCGTGGCCGAGGTCGGCATTCTCGGACGCGGTGTCGAACCGCTGATCCACGCCCTGTCCGAACTGCTGGACAACGCCACCCGTTATTCACCGCCCCAGACCCGGGTCCATCTGACCGCGACCGAGATCCAGACCGGTGTGGCCATCGAGATGGAGGACGCCGGGATCGGCCTGACCGATGAGGCCCGACTGCGCGCCGAGCGGGCCCTGGCGCAGGACTCGCCCACCGGACTCGACCTGGACGACCTGGGCGAGTCACCGCGACTCGGCCTGGCCGTGGTCGGCCGGCTGGCCCGCACCAACAACTTCAAGGTCTCCTTCCGGAGTTCCGCGTACGGCGGGGTGCGCGTGGTCCTGATCGTTCCGCCGGAGATGATCACCGCGACTCCGGTGCCCGGCGGGGCCATGGCCAAGGCCGCCGTGCTGCCGCCGCCCCGGCGCCCCGGTGGTCCGATGCGCCGCGTGGAGGGGCTCGCCGAGGAGCCCGTGCCCGCCGTCTCTCCGCGCAACGCCAACGGGCTGCCGCAGCGCAGGCGCCGTACCCGTGCCGTGATTCCGCCCCTGCGGCAGAAGCCCGTGGCCTCGACCTCCACGGAATCCGACACCTCGGTGTCAGCCGCTCCACCCCCGCAGGCCGGGTTGTGGCTGGCCGCCTTCCAGGAGGGCATCTCCGGCGAGCCCCGAGCTGAGTCCCCCGCACCTCGTCCCGACGGCCTGAGCGATAAAGAGTCCGAGCGTAACTGAGTCATTAGGTAAGGATGAGTAAGTAAGTGGTGACACAGCAGCGACTCAATATGAACTGGATGCTCGAGGGCCTGGCGTCCAGTGTTCCGCACACCCGTGACGTCGTGGTGCTGTCCTCGGACGGTTTGTGTATGGCTCAGTACGGTACGGACGAGGACACCGCGGATCGCCTCGCCGCTGCCTGTGCCGGCCTGCAGAGCCTGTCGGCGGCCATCGCCGCCGAATTCCCGCACGGCGACGGGCAGATGAAGCTGGTCGTCATCGAGGTCAACGGCGGCTTCTTCTATCTGATGGCGGCCGGTGCCGGGGCGTACCTGGCGGTACTGGCCGATGACGACGTGGACGCCGGCCTCATGGGACAGGGGATGCGGGACCTGGTCGCCCGGATCGGTCAACATCTCACAAGCCCGCCGCGGGCCGACCGGCAGGTCCCGTGAGCGACTCGAAACCGGAAAAGCACCGGAATTGGGAAGAAGGCGGTCCCGAGCGGCTCTATGTCCTAACGTCCGGCCGGAGCGCGCCATCCGAAGCAGCGCCTCTGGACATGGTCACGCTGATCGTGACCCGGCATCGGCCCACTGCGAGCATGCAGCCGGAGCAGGCCGCCATCCTCCGGATATGCGACTACCCGCTGTCGATCGCCGAGATCTCCGCATACGTCCATCTGCCGGTCAGTGTGGTCACGGTATTACTCGCGGATCTGCTGGAGAGCGGCCACGCCGAAGCCCGGGCGCCGATCCCGACGGCCTCGTTGCCCGATGTCGAACTATTGGAGGCGGTGATGCATGGACTGCAAAATCTCTGAGCCCGTCGTCGGCCCCCGGAGCGAGGACACCCTACCGGCCTCGGTCTCCACGGCGGTCAAGGTAGTGATCGTCGGTGGCTTCGGAGTGGGGAAGACCACTCTGGTCGGCTCGGTGAGCGAAATTCGCCCGCTGACCACCGAGGAGACCATGACGCAGGCCGGTGTCGGAGTGGACGACATCGTCGGAGTCGAGCGCAAGACCGAGACCACGGTGGCGATGGACTTCGGCCGGATCAGCCTCAGTACCGAACTGGTGCTGTATCTCTTCGGCACTCCGGGCCAGCAGCGCTTCTGGTTCCTGTGGAACGGCCTCTTCGAGGGCGCGCTGGGAGCCGTGGTCCTGATCGACACCCGACGCCTGGACGACAGCTTCGACGTGATCGGCCGGCTGGAGGAACGCGGCCTGCCTTTCGTCGTCGCCATCAACGCCTTCCCGGACGCCCCTGCCTACCCGATGTCGGAGCTCCGCGCGGCCATGGATCTCCCCGACGACGTTCCCATGGTCGATTGCGACGCCCGTGACCGCGCCTCCAGCCGCGATGCCCTGCTGACCCTCATGCGCTATCTGTACGCCCTCACCACCACAGCCTCGGAGCCCCGTTGACCGCCTCTGACACGAACCAGCCCAGCACGACATCCGCATCCGTACCGCCCCCGGAATGTCCCGCTCACGCCCGAGTCTGGGACACCGACGGACTGGCGCGGCTCTTCGGGCCCGAGGCGGTGAACGACGCGACGGGCTTCTACGAGCGACTGCGCGCCAAGCACGGGGCCGTGGCGCCCGTTCTGGTGGACGGCGACCTGCCGGCCTGGCTGGTCCTCGGTTATCGGGAGAACCTCGAAGTACTGCGCACGCCCACCCGCTTCAGCCACGACTCCCGTATCTGGCACTGTTTCAAGGAGAACAAGGTCGCGGCGGACTCACCGCTGATGCCGGCGCTCGCCTGGCAGCCCGTCTGCCTCTTCATGGACGGCTCGGAGCACGAGCGGCTTCGTGTCGCGCTCACCGACAGCATGACGCGATTCGACCGCCGCGGAATCCGCCGCTGCGTCACCCGATCCGCCAATCAACTGATCGACGAATTCATCGGCAGCGGACAAGCCGATCTCGTGAGCCAGTTCGCGGAGCAACTGCCGCTGCGCGTGGTGTCGCAGCTCCTCGGCATGCCCGACGAGACCGGTCCGCGACTGGTCGAGGCCACCCGGGACCTCCTCAGGGGCTCGGAGACGGCCTTCAAGAGCAACGAATACCTCGTGGCGACGCTGGACGAGCTGGTGGCTCGCAAACGCGCGGCGCCCGGTCCCGACATCACCTCGTGGTTGATCGGCCACTCGGCCGACCTCACGGACGAGGAGGTCGCACAGCATCTCCGACTCGTCGCCATCGCCGCGAACGAGAACACCACCAATCTGATCGCGAACACCCTGCGCATGGTGCTCACCGATCCCCGCTTCCGGGCCTCGCTCACGGGCGGCAGCATGACCCTGCCCGACGCCTTGGAACAAATGCTGTGGGACGAACCGCCGACCTCGGTCGCGCCGGCCCGGTGGGCCACCGGGGACACCGAACTCGCCGGCCAGTCCATCAAGGCCGGGGACATGCTCCTCCTCGGTCTGGCCGCCGGTAACGCCGATCCCGTCATCCGCCCCGATCTCTCGGTGCCCATGCACGGCAACCGTTCCCACCTCGCCTTCACCGGTGGTCCGCACGAGTGCCCCGGCCAGGAGATCGGTCGGGCCGTCGTCGACACGGGAATCGACATCCTGCTGATGCGGTTGCCCGACATCGAGCTGGCCGTTCCCGAGAGCGAGCTGAGGTGGGTGTCCCATTGGATCGCCCGCCATCTGACCTCGCTCCCGGTGAAGTTCACCCCGAGCCGGCCGGAGAGTCTCGCCACGGCGACCGGTGCATCGGCGGTCGAGGTGGACGACGCACCCGCCTCCCAGGGGACCGCCGACGGCAGCGGGGAGGCTGCACGGGATTCGCTCGCGTCGATCTCGGCCGACGAGCCCAGGGCGCACACGCCCTGGTGGAGCCGGCTGAAGGGGTGGCTGTCGGGGAAGTAGCGCGGTTACGGGAGCGCACATCGTGCGCCTCTCGAAACCCCCAGAGGCGCACGCCGGGGCACCGATGCAGGTATCAGTGTCCCGGCGTGCGCCTCTTGGTGCGTGTGCGAGGCGGCGTCCCATCAGTGGTGGGAACGGGTGCGGGACTCGGTCAGAGCCGGCTCGGCATGCGCTACGAGCAGGCGCGGTAGCGGGACGATTCGAGTGACCAGTCGTAGTTGGCGCGTATCCAGTCCTGTAGATGCCCCGCCTGGTGAACTGCCGCCGAGCGTTCACGTTCCGACAAGCTCTGGGTGCTCAGCCACTCCTCGAAGCTCTCCTTTCGATGGGTGAACCGTCGAACGCAGTCATCCAGGAGGCTGGCGACGGTGAACTGTGCCGTGCGGCGATCGCAGTGCGCTTCGTCCTGTATGACCGAGATGGCGTTGAACGGCTCCCCGACCGACTCTTCCTTGCTCGCCGACCACAGGTCGTTGACGAAGATGATCGCGTCTGCGGTGTCCGCCTCCATGCCTTGGAAGTAGGGATTCTGCGCCACCTTCTCGGGAATCTCGAAGACGCACGCGCACTCGTTGAGGTCGGCCGAAGGCGCGGCGGCGATCGTGTAGCGACGCAGACCGATCAGCTCCTTCAGCGAGATGGGGGCTCCGGCGGTCCGGATCACGATTTCCTTGAGGTTGCCCTGGAAGTATCCGCGCCAGTGTTCGGCCGATCGCGCGATCCATTCCGCCGACATGCCTTGCACACTTCGTCTGCGGATGTCCCGGAACGCGCTGATGACTGGCGCTTCGTCGCTCTCCGGTGCGGCGTCGGGATCCTCCGCGATGCCGGCGACGATCGCGATCAGTTGCGATGCGTGGGTGATGTCACAGGCGAGTGGTCCGCCGTCGAAGAGGTCGTCGAACCGGAAGAACCATCCCATCGCGTCGGCGGCGATGCGAAGGCCGCGAGCGGTTGCCTCCGGGTAGGCCCGGGCGGCCAGCTCGACCATCTTCCATTCCTTGAAGCTCTCGGCGTCGGCGTCATCCGAGATGAGGTGGTGCCGCCGAAGCCATTCTTCGTGTCCGGCGCGGATCTCTTCCAGGTGTGGATTGATGCGCGAAGGAAAGGGGATGGCGCTGCCGAAATCTTCGAGTTGCATGTGTGTCGTTGCCTTCCTTTCGCGTAGGCGCGGCCGCCGCGGTCTCGCTGGATCGCCGTCGTCCGGAGGAGTGCGCCTCAGCTGATCAGTGCAGTCGGTGTCAGCGTGAAACCGGGGACGCCAAAGGGGAATCGAGGCCCGCGTCGCCCTCGCACGCATTCCGCGGTGCGGGCGGGAGAGGCGATCGCGAGGCCGACCTCAGGGCCACTGGCGGCGGGTGGAGGGAGCGCCAGCGTGACCATCGCCACGGGTCGTCCACGGACGAGGGCGGGTGGGGCCGATCACGAGGCGGCGCGTCCAGCACTTGCGGTAAATGCGCGGTCTGCGGCACGGCAATGCTCCTCAGGGGCCTGGTAGAGCATCGGGTGAACTTGGCTGCGTGTGTCAGCTGTGGGTTCCGGCCACTTCGTCGGTCGGAACAAGAATTGCGCAACGTTGCATGGGTGTACAGGGGGCCTCCTGAATCACTGCCCGTCAGCAGTACGCGCCCACGGCGGGCGCCTGTGTATGACGGCGCCGGGTGGGGCGGGCGTGGTCCCTTGCGGCTCAGCGGGCCTTTGCCCGATTCCTGGCACCTGCCTGATGTCTCCCCAGGCTCCGACTCCGGTCACGATGGGTCATGTGGCCGGAAACCTCCACCAGAAGAGCCAAAAGGGGGCGTCCTGCCTGTCGGTGGCGCGGCGGCGTGCTCCTCAAGAGTCGTCGTGCGCTGTCCCCGAAGGGGCCGGGACGGCTGCCGCCAGGCGGTCGCGGAACCAACGATGGCCCGGATCGGCGGAGTTGCGCGGGTGCCAGGCCATTCCGAGGTCGAGGGGTGCCACGTCGAGGGGGAGGGGGAAGGTACGCAGTCCCAGTGCGGCGATGGCGTCCGGGAGCCAGTCGGCCAGGGTGAGGGCGACGAGGTCGGTGTCCCGGGCGAGGATCATCGCGCTGGTGTGACTGGGGACGACGACCGCGATCCGGCGCCGCAGCCCGAGTTCCGCGAGTGCCAGGTCGATCGGCCCGCGGCGTTTGCCGAGCCGGGAGATGCCGATGTGGCCGGCTTCGGCGAAACGGCGGGCGTCGATCGGCCGGTCGAAGAGGGGATGATCGCTGCGGGCCACGCCGAGCAGCGCGATCTTGGTGAGCGGTCGGGTTTGGATCTCCGGGTCGAGGTGCCCGAGGACGCCCAGTTCGACATCCACCCAGCCCTGCCGCAGGGCGGGGCCGCCCTCCACCGCCTCCGGCAGGAAGACCACGTCCACGTGTGGGGCTTCGGTGTGGATCCGGTCGGTCAGGGTGCCGGCCAGCCCCGCCAGGAGCAGGTCGGTGGCCTGCACGGTGAAGGTCCGTTGGAGCTGCGCGGGATCGAAGCCGGCCCCGGGGCGCAGGACGTTGTCGCAGTTGCGCAGCAACGCGCCGACCTCCTCCCGGAGTTCCAGGGCTCGCGGGGTGGGGGCCATCTGCTGGCCCGCACGGACCAACAGGGGGTCGCCGACGGCACGGCGGAGACGTGCCAGCGTCCGACTGGCCGCCGCGGGGGAGGTGCCCAGTCGCTCCGCGGCACGGGTGACGCTGTTCTCCTGGAGCAGGGCGTCCAGGGCGCGTAGCAGATTGAGGTCCATCGATGCTCCTGAGCTGCGCTTTTACGCCTGAGGCAATGATGTGATGCCGATCTTTGCATTGCCGCGGAATCTTGGGGCGCGGAGAGTGGAGATGTCCGCGGATCCGCGTGACATGACATCACCTTCGCCACGTCCTAGGAGTACGTTGTGCAACAGTCCCCCCGCGCCGGTCGGGAAGGCGATGTGCTGGCCGTGGTCAGCCAGAGCGGGCCGACGGTGTCGTTCTTCGACGCCGCCTCGGACCGACACCTCGACACATTGGAAGTCCCCGCCGAGCCGCACGAGCTGTGTTTCGACCCGACGCAGCGACTGCTGTGGTGCACCACGACCTACCACTCGGGCTACTACCACGACAACAGCGGCCGACGCACCGAGGTGGTCGTCATCGATCCCGACACGCGGAGCGTCGTCGAGGTCGTCGACCTCGCCCCCGAACACGGCCCGCACGGACTGGCGTTGGACACCGAACGCCACCGCCTCTACGTCAGCGTGGAGGGCTCCGCGGACCGCCCCGGCGGCGTCGTGGTGATCGACACGCGGACACGTCGTCCCACGGGCAGGATCGACACCGACGCGCCCGGCCCGCACTGGTTCGCCGTCGACCCGACGGGAAGGACGGGTTACGCCACCAACAAGGAGGCGCCGTTCGTCTCGGTCGTCAACCTCGAACGGGGAGTCCTCGCCGCGAAGGTCGAGGTGCCGGGGAGCGAGGGACTGGCCCTGTCCGTCGACGGTGCCCACGTCTTCGTGGCCTCGCCCTACGCCGGTCGCTTCTTCAGCGCTGCCGAGGAGCGGACGGCCACGGGAATCCGGGTCATCGACGCCCGCACGGCCTCCGTCGTCGACACGCTGCCCATGGGGAACGTCGTCCTGCCGCTGCACATGACGTCGACGGGCAAGCTGCTCGCCGGCGAGGCACACATGGAACCCGACCCGGACTCCGGACTCGGGCGCCAGGCACCGGGTCGCCTCAAGGTGTTCTCCGCCGACACCCGCAAGGAACTGGGCGAGGTCGAGGTGGGGCTCCTGCCGCTGACGATCACGTCGTCGCCCGATGGCCGGCTCGCCTATGTGGCGGGCGTCGTCTCCTCCACCGTCGACATCGTCGACCTGGAAACGCTGGAGTGCCTGGCCCGGCTGGACATCGCCAAGCTCGGCGCCCCCGGCGCGCACGGCCTGGCGTACATCCCGCGTCCGGCCTGATCCTGGTGCTGGGCGCCGCCCCTGCCGGCCACCGGCTCGGCGACGACTATTCTCCGGCTGTGCTGCGGGCCCGCAGCTCCTCGATGCGGGCGTCGACCTGCCCCCGGTCGTAACCCCGCCGCACCAGGTCGAACGCCGGCGGCCCGGCCGGCGGCGCGGCCTGGGACAGCCGCTCGATGTACGCGTCGACCTGTCCGCGGTCGTAGCCCCGCCGCACCAGAGCGAATCCGAAACCGCCGTCCGACTCCCTCGCCTTGCGTGAGAACACCATGTGCAACCCCCGTGCTTCTGTCATCTCCGCAACCGACGGAAAGAAAAGTACTCCTGCGCACTGACACTCGGGCACGGCGGTCGGCGCTCACCGATCCGCGCCACAGTCCGGCGCCTCGAAAGGCCGCCGGACTGTGGCTGTCGGTGGGATGGCAGTCGGCTACGCGAGGGCCTGCCGCGTCACTGGTCGCCCACGATGTCCCGCGCCGACTCGTGCCACCTCACTTGGTGAAGGCCGCGGTGCCGTTCGGGGTGCCGAGGCCGGTCGGGCCGTCGTAGCCGTCGCCGGCGGTGCAGAGGTACGACGGGGAGCAGGAGCCGTTGGCGCCGTTGGTGACGTCGTTCAGCGCGGAGGTGTGGGTGTACGGGTAGGAGGCGGGGGTGTCGCTCGCGCCCGGGGTGCCCGCGAGGGCGTAGACGCCGGCGATGAAGGGGGCCGAGGCGCTGGTGCCGCCGTAGACGTTCCAGCCGCTGGCCTGGTAGGTGTCGTAGACCGCGAGGCCGGTGGCCGGGTCGGCGACCGAGGCGACGTCCGCGACGGTGCGGTTGGCGCACCCGGAGTCCTGCTGCCAGGCAGGTTTGTTGTCGTACTGGGAACAGCCGGAGCCGGCGCCCTCGCCACCCGCACTGGTGCCCCAGACCGACTCGCTCCAGCCGCGGGCACTGCTGTCCTGCTGGAGTGAGGTGCCGCCGACCGCGGTGACGTACTGCGAGGCCGCCGGGTACTCGACGCCGTAGCCGCTGTCACCGGAGCTGACGGTGATGGCGACGCCCGGGTGGTTGAAGTACTGCTCGTCGGAGGTGGGGTCGGTGGAGTCCTCGGGACCGCCGTAGCTGTTGGAGACGAACTTGGCGCCCATGGCGACGGCGCGGTTCACCGCCGTCCCCAGGTCGTCCATGCTGGCGCTGTTCGCCTCGACCAGCAGGATGTGGCACTGCGGGCAGGCGGCGCTGACCATGTCGACGTCGAGGGATATCTCACCGGCCCAACCCGAGTCCGGCGCCGGGTAGTTGCTGCCGCCGTTCTGGTCCACCTTCTGGAAGCACCCGTTGGCGGTGGTGCATTCGGGCAGGCCGTACTGGGAGCGGTACGTCGCCAGGTCCTGCTCGGCATTGGGGTCGTCGTTGGCGTCGATGATCGCCACCGTCTGGCCTGAGCCGCCCGACTGGGGCAGATTGTACGCGCTCTGCAGGTCGCTGGGGCCGTAGCCGGAGGGGGCGGCGTGCGGCCGGAGGGACAGCTGCTGTTTGACGTCCGTGCGGGCCACCGCGTTGCAGGCCATGTAGCCGGGCTCCGACGGGTGCGCACACAGCCGGTGGGTGTGGACGTGCGCGCGGGCCGCGGATGCGGTGAGGGACGCGTGGGTCGTGGGCGCCGCCGGTGCGGCGCTGGACGGGCTGGCGGCGATCACGCCGCCGATGACGAGGGTTGCCGCCGACAGCAGGGCCGGGACGCCGCGGCGCGCCAGCCCTCTCGTGCGATCGGATCTGCCCTTTCGTAGCGAACGCAAGGGATCGACCTCCGTGGGGGAAGGATCCGGTGAACGGCTCTCCCGGGGTGGCATGCACGTCATGTGCCGCGCACACGTGTGTCCTGTCAAGAGCATGACATTTCACTGGCTGTGCGCGGACGTGATGTCCCGTCAGGGGCCTTCTGCCGGTGATGAGTTGCGCACGTGCACTCAGTCGTGCCACCCCGTTGAGTGGTGGCTCCATTGAAAAGTAGTGAACCCTGCGTCAAGGAGACACCGGGCTACGGCAAAGGCTTTCCCTGGGTCCGCGGTACGACCTTGCCGAGACGGCCGTCGCCGGCCGCACCTCCCCCCTGCTTGTGCACGGCGCAGGGCGGCGCTCCCCTCCCCGGAGGCGCCGCCTCAAGTCCGCCGTCCTGTCGTCCGGTCGGAGCTCAGCTCAGGGCGGAGACACAGGTGGTGGGGATGGCGTGTGCCGGGTCGAGCGCGTTGGCGGTCTCGTGGAAGGCGATCCGGTCGATCAGACCGATGCTCGCGTGCATGGAGACGTCGACCGGGCACAGGTGCTGGATCAGAATGTTGTGGACACGGGGGCCGTGCAGGAACTCCGAGCCGAGGGGCGTGACGACCTCGTCGTACTTGGTGGCGATGACGGTGTAGTGGATACCGGGAAGGGTGTCGCCGCCGGCGTTCAGGCGACGCAGCAGCGGGGAGCCGGCCTTCTGCTGGATCAGCCCCGGGGTGAGCGTGTGCAGGGTCTGCTTGATCGGGGCGATGTCCACCAGTGTGGCCAGGCCGTGCAGGTCGGTGCCGTGGTTGTCGGGGGCCAGTCCGACCAGTGTGTGCACCTTGTGGCGCCCGCCGTGGAACTTCATGTACACCCGCGGCATCATGCCGCCCTGCGACTGGCCGACGATGTCGACCTTCCGCGAGTCCGTTGCGGCCCGCACCCGGTCGACGAATGCGGCGAGCTGCCTGGCCGAGTCGTCGATCGGTCCGAGCCCGCCGACGAGGGGGAGGCCGGGCAACTGGCCGTACGTCAGGGAGAAGACGCAGTAGCCGCGGGCCACCAAGTAGGGCGCCAGGCCCAGCCAGTTGTCGACGGCGTTGGCGAGGGTGCCGTGGACGAGGACGACCGGGCGGGGGTGCCGGGCGGAGGGCCGGCAGGAGAAGTCGTTCCAGCCACTGCTGGCGGGGGCCGCCCACGGCGCGTGGCGCGGGGTGCCTGTGGCGGATGACTTGAGGAGGGGCAGCCCCAACGGCCCGCGGGGGGCGGAGGAGAAGGACGCCGGGAGGGGCAACCCGAGTGGTTTGCCGGGAAGCGCGGTGGCCGGCGGGTGGGCGGCGACGGGCGAGGTGCTGAGACCGGCGGCCAGGGCGACCGCAGGCAGGGTGGTGAGCAGTCGCGACCAACGCAGCTTCATACGGTGCTCCTTGCGGGGTGAGCGGACTCCGAAGTGATCCGTGAGCCGTTCGCCTGGGATTCGGATCGCAAGGGCCAACGTGGTGACTGAGAGATAGGTTACGGCCGGTAATCATTCTGTACCAATGCGGTTACGGCGAACGGAGCCGCTCCCAGGCAGGGCCCGGCGGATGGGGCAGGGACCCGCGGCGTCGGATCAGGCTTTCAGGCCGTAGAAGTGGATCGGCGAGTTCGGTGTGAACCCGATGCGCGGGTACACGGGGGCCCCGGCGGCGGTCGCGTGCAAGGTGGCGCGGGTCAGTCCGGTGGCCCGGGCGCCCTCGTACAGTGCCTTGCGCGTGACCGCCTCGCCGTAGCCCCGGCGCTGCCACTCCGGGTCCGTCGCGACCAGCGCGACGAACAGGCGGCCTGCTGCTTCGACCGCTCCCGCGCAGGTCACCGGAACGTCGCCGCGCATGCCCAGGTAGGCGTACGCCTCGTTCTTCCACAGCGCGGATCCGGCGAGACCGTCGCGGCCCGTGGCCAAGGGGAACCCGTAGCCGCGCGAGTTGAGGTCCGCGTAGACCTGCACATGCTCATCGGTGGTCACCCGCACGAACGTCAGCTCGGGGTGGACCGGCTCGGGGAGGGGGAGCAGGTCCCCGGCCATGCCCCAACCGGGGAAGGCGTGCCGAAGCCCCGCCTGCTCCGCCGCGGTCTCCAGCGCGCGGCGAGCCCCGTCGTCGAGCAGGTCCTCGAAGAGCCAGAGGAAGCCGGGGCGCTTCTTCGTGCGCATGATGTCCGCTGCCTGGCCCAGGCGTTGTCCGAGGAGCGCCGCGTCCGCGCCCACATCCGTGAGGGTGAGGCAGTTCCAGAAGGGGAACCGACAGTCGGCCCAGCGCACGGCGATGCCCGGAAGGTCCCGCACGTCCGCGGCTTCGTCGCGGTCGAGCACCAGGGCGCGCCAGGCCACGGTGAGCTGTTCCATCGATTCGACGGACTCCACAAGATCGGTCAACGTAACCCCACAGGTCATCGAGCTTGGAGAAACCTTCACCCACTACTACACGAATCCGGCGCCACGGGGCGGTGTGTCCGGTCGTCGCGGGCCTCTCGTCGTTGACGTGCGGTCGCATCGAGGGCTGGCATGAACTCGCGGTACGCGTAGCGTCCGTTGGGTCGCCCCGGGCGGGCCGGGGCCGGCGCCCTATCGTTCGCCGTGTGTGTGCCGTCGTGGCCCGTGGTCCGACGAAGGTGGTGTGCGGGTGATGGCGAGCAGCGCCATGTCGTCGGTGATGCGGCCTGCGGAGTGGCGGTTCACCTCGCTGAGGAGGGCGTCGAGCAGCGCGTCCGGCCCGGGGAACTCGACCCCGGTCAGCCCGGCCGTGGGGTCGAAGAAGTCTCCGGCGCGGTTGCGCGCCTCGTTCAGGCCGTCGGTGTACAGCAGGAGCGTGGCCCCTGAGGGGAAGGGCACGGTGTCGGTCCGGTCCTGGCCGGCGCCCAGTTCCGCCAGTCCCAGGGGAAGGGCCGGTACGGACGGTTCCGCGGTGTGCACCCGGCCGGCGTGCAGCACCAGCGGGGCCGGGTGGCCGCGGTTGAGCAGCCGCAGTTGGTCGTGGCGGTGCGGGATCTCGACGAGGACGGCGGTGACGAAACCCTCGATGTGCTCGGGTCCCGTCCGCTGGCGCCTTTCCCGGAGCAGGGCCCGCTCCAGTCTGGCCGCGACCCCGACGAGCGTGGGTTCCTCCTCGGCGGCCTCCCGGAACGCGCCCATGGCCACGGCCACCACCTTGACCGCGTCCAGGCCCTTGCCCCGTACATCGCCCACCAGACACCGCACGCCGTACGGAGTGTCCTGGGCGCCGTAGAGGTCGCCGCCGATCTGGGCGTCCTTCACGGCCGCCTGGTAGCGCACCGCGATCCGCAGCGGCCCGATCGAGGCCGGCGGCTGCGGCAGCACCGCGCGCTGAGCGGCAAGGGCGATCCGGCGTGCGGACTGCATGCGCGCGTAGCTGTAGTGCATGAGGCGGTTGACGACGATGGCGAGGGCCGAGACGGTCACGACCGCCGCCAGCTCGCTCCAGCCACCGGAATCCCCGATCAGGCCGAAGTGGGTGAGCAGCGCGACATCGGCGGCACAGGCGCCGATGCCCGCCAGGATGGTCGCGCGGAGCGACAGCAGCGCGGCAGCCGTCATCGGCGCTGCTGTGTAGAAGGCTTCCGCACTCACGTGCGGGGAGGTGGCGTAGTCGAAGAGGGCACCTCCGACGAGCAGGAGGACGGGAAGGAAGTGAAGGTGGCGCAGACACCAGCGCCCGAGCGTGGCGCGCCCCGCGCTCGACGTCCTCACGTCCCCGCTCCCGCTCTGTCGTGCCGTACCACACCTCAAGCATCCTCGGGCCGGATGACGGCTGCCAGTCGTGGAACGGCCGTATGGGTGTGCGGCGTGGCGACAGGGCGACCGGCGGTCCCGGCCGGGTGCCTGGCGTCGCCGAAGAGGCGGTCGCGCCTGGACTTGCGGCTGCCTGCATACCTCCTCATGCCTGTGCGCGTGCATGCGATCACCTGGAGTGGTGTGACGGCGCGTCCGACCGGGGTGAGAAGTTCTCGTCCGTCTCGACGTCTTCCCGCGCCCGCTTCATCGCCGTGTCATCGGCATTTCAACGCCTTCCGCGAGGATGGGGAGGTCGTCTGGCGAACGACCGGTCGTGCGGCGGCGCGGAATCTCCACCGGCGAAGTCGCGTGTCGCCGGTGGTTCGGGCTCGCTGTTGGTCTCAAGGAAAGGTGTGTTCATGGCCAGGCTGATGGTCCTGTTCATCGGCATAGCGGTGGTCTTCTCGGTGATCGCCTTCAAGGGCGGCAATGTGCCGGTGGGCCTCCTGTTCGTCGTGGTGGCGGCCGCTCCGGTCCTCTTCCTCGGATATGCCGTGGTGAACAGGCGCAGGGCCGGCGGGGCCGCCGCCCAGGGGCAGCGGCCGCAACAGCGTGGTCAGCGGACGCTGATCCTGCGGGGGATCGCGCTCGTCATGGTCGTGGCGGTGGGCTACGGCGTGTACTGGGTGATGTTCGAGCCGAAGGCCAACGACAAGGCGCTGACCCGGGTCTCCGACTTCGAGACCGGCTGCGGCGCCGGCCTGGCGCGCAAGTACTTCCCGACGGCGGCCGACCACACCGGCGCGGGACCGCACCCGATCGCGATGTTCACCATCAGCGAGTCCGGCTCTCCCAACCCCGCCTACCCGGCTTCCGGCACGGCGGACTACTGGAGCGGAAACCGCCTCGACCCGCACCAGGTCCAGCTGATCGCCTGCCTGGACTCGCCCGACGAGGGCGAGTTCCTGACCGACTGCAAGTTCACGACGGACAGCATCAAGCTGTACCGCGGTGTGTACGACGTGACCGTGTACGAGGCGAAGACGGGCAAGAAGGTCGGCAGCGAGCAACTGAGCGGCTCCCGAAAGCCGAACTGCCCGGGGATGGTCTACCTCAAGCGGGGCACCGACACGCTCCACACCGAGCCGGAGTTCGCCGACTACCAGGCCGTGCTGCGGAAGTACGTCGACAACTGACGAGGCCGGCCACCTCGCAGGACCCGCCCCTGTCAGGTGGTTCGTCCGGGGTCGGCGGAGGTGGTGCCGGAGTGCGTTCGGAGGTCAGCCCAGGCCGGTCGCCCATGCGCCCAGCACGGCGAAATCCTCCGCGGTCAGTCCGACGCGGGGGTCTATCCGGCGCAGGAGAGCGGGGCCGCGGTGATGCTCCGCAACCCAGGCCCGGTCTGCGTCGGTGATCTTGTCGTCGACCCAGGCGAAGGCGCACCCCCTGGCCCACGCGACGATCTCCGGTGTCTTCCAGAACACGCCTCCCGCAGGCTCGGGCCGCGGCGAGCGCCAGGGGACGAAGGGCAGCGTGGGCAGCCCCAGAGCAGGGGCGATGAAGTCGTTGGCCTCCTGCTCCCAGGTGGTCGCCCAGACCAGGTCGAAGGGGAGCGCCAGCAGCCCCGGCCCGTGGTGCGGGTTGAGCCAGACACGAAGCGGCTTGATGCGCCCGTCGGTCAGCCCCCAGTCGGTCAGCCGGCGTCGTTGGGCGGCCTCCCAGCGGGGCGTCAGCAGCCGATGCGTCTGATAGCCGTCGGGGCGTCGCTGCGGCTTTGCGGCATAGGGGTTCAGCGGTCCGTCCACGTCCACCAGCAGCACTGGGCGCATCAGTTCGCTCCGATCCTCGCGTCCTGCTGCGCAACGTACCGCTCGGGCACGTGGTCGCCCAGCGCATTGTTGAGGGGCCGGGCCACCCTGGGGCGGCGCCCACGCAGCGGTCGCGCGCCCTCTTGTGACGCCTCAGGCGGGGGCGTTGGCGGACCCGCGACCTAGGGCCTGTCCGATGGGTCAGGCCCTAGACTCGCTGTGCGAGGGCTTGTTCCGGGGAACGGAGTGGGTGTTCATGAGCGGGGAGTGGACGGCAGGGGGGCTGCCTCCGGTGGCGGCGGCGCGTACGGCCGAGGCACGGCGGCGGGGCACGTGGTCCTCGGCGCTGTCGACGGGGGAGTTCACCGCGATCCGGTCCGTCGGCTTCGAGCCGGTCGGGCAGGTGCTGGGCACGGCCGTCTACCACGTGGCAGGTGGCGGGAGTTCCTGGCGCTACTACGACTGCGGCTACGGGAACGCCAGTTGGTCCGGGCGCGGCTCGACGCCCGCGCCGGTCGCCGTATCGGGTCAGGGAGCCGCCTCCAAGGCGTTGGTCGATGTGCTGCTGGCCGCTCGGCATGCGGCGCTCGCGCGGATGACGGCGGAATGCACGGCACTGGGCGGCGACGGCGTGGTGGCCGCCGACCTCACCATGGCGCCGTTCCCCTCCGCTCCGCACTGCTTCGAGTTCCAGGTGATAGGCACCGCCGTGCGGGCACAGGGTGCGGTGCGGCCCAATCGCCCCTTCACCACGCATCTGGACGGCCAGGGCTTCGCCAAGCTGATCGCCGCGGGCTGGGTGCCGGTCGAACTCCTGGTGGGGCTGGCCATCGGTACCCGCCACGACGACTGGACGACCCGGCGGCAGAACTGGTTCGGGGCCGGCAATCAGGAGGTCACCGGCTGGAGCCAACTGGTCTCGGCGACCCGCCATGACGCGCGGGCGCGGATCGGCGAGCAGGCGTGGCACACCGGAGCGGACGGCGTGGTGCTGGGCGACAGCCGCCTGCGGATCTGGCGCGAGGAGTGCGTCCGGGCGCGCCGCCGCAACAGCGACTCCGACCAGAAGGACCACGTCGCCGAGGCCACCTTGGTCGGCACCGCGGTGGCCGGATTCACCGTGCGCCAGGAGCCGCCGCGCACGCTGACCATGATGTCGCTGGATCCGAACCGCCGCCGCGCGCGTGTCACGTGACGTACCGCCGAACACCACCCGTCGGCTCCGCCCCGTCGGCGTCCGCCGATCCTCGCCCGTCCATCACCACCAGGCACTTTCACGAGGGGAACCGCTCATGACCGCCACCGACCCGACCGCCCAGGGCGTCCCGGCCGATGCGATGCGGCGGCTGGCCGAGCTCCAGCCGGGCAAGCCGGGGTCGATCTTCACCAGCGACCTGTCGGTCAACGAGTTCCTGCTCGTGCGCGAGGCCGGGTTCCGGCCGCTCGGCCTGGTGCTCGGCAGCTCCATCTACCACGTGGGCATCCAGCTGGGTCGCTGGGGGAAGAACCAGGAGCTCACCACCCTGAGCCAGGCCATGTACCACGCCCGGGAGTTGGCCATGACACGGATGGAGGCCGAGGCGGCGCAGCTGGGCGCCGACGGCATCGTGGGCGTGCGGCTCTCGGTCGAGGCGCGGGATTTTGGGAGTGACATCGCCGAGTTCATCGCCATCGGCACCGCGGTGAAGGCCGACGCGCCCGCGCCCGGCGGCAACGGCAGTTGGCGCAACGCCAAGGGCCAGCCGTTCACTTCGGATCTCAGCGGACAGGACTTCTGGACGCTGGTCCGCGCCGGGTACGCCCCGCTGGGCATGGTCATGGGCACCTGCGTCTACCACATCGCCCACCAGAAGATCGGCTCGATGTTCTCCAACATCGGCAGGAACGTGGAGATCGAGCCGTTCACGCAGGCCCTCTACGACGCGCGGGAGTTGGCGATGGAACGGATGCAGCGCGAGGCCGAGGAACTCCACGCGGAAGGCATCGTCGGCGTACAGCTCAACTCGCACAACCACCGCTGGGGCGGCCACACCACGGAGTTCTTCGCCATCGGCACCGCCGTGCGGCCGCTGCGCGAGGACCATGTCATCGAGCGTCCGACGATGGTTCTCAGCCTCGACGGCTGAGCACGCCCCGTCGCCCCGACCGCAGACCGAAACGAAAGGCCGCCGCGCTGATGTCCTCCCACGACCCCGTCCCGTCCGAGTCCGGTGGCGGCGCTGCCACCGTCGACATGCTCGCCGCCGCGCTGCGCCGGGACGCCGCCGACCTGGAGGTGTACGCCCAGGTGCTGACCGGGGCGCTGGCGGACGCGCTGCCACCCGGTGCGGTGACGGTCGAGCGCAAGCGCGGCATGGCCGACCGGCTGGCCGGCAGGGAGGGAAAGGTGGCCCGGCTGGAGGTCGCGCTCGGCGAGCAGCGCCTGGTGCTCGACCTCTCCGGCAGCCGCCCCGGCGGCGAGGTCTGCAAGGAGGTGCGGGGCGTGGTGCTCTCCCGCCGCCCGGTCGAGCTGGACGAGTGGGTGCGGGAACTGGCCGAGGCCGTCGCCGCCCGCGCCACGTCCGACGCCCGGGCCCGGGCGGCGTTGGAGAGGCTGCTCCTGGGCGGTTGACCCCGGAGCCGATCGGCCCGCGACGCCGGGATCGGCACCGCCGAGGGGCCGACAATCCAGGCGGCCCGGACCGCCGACCGCCCCGACCACCGTGCCGGTTCTCACCGCCCCGACCGTCCGGTCACCCCAGCGGCTTGTCCAGCACCGCCTTGGTGTGGCTGAAGGTCTCCAACGAGTACTCGCCGTGGTAGCGCCCCATGCCGCTCTCGCCCACCCCGCCGAACGGCAGGCCGGGCGCGGTGAGATGGGCGACCGGCAGGCCGAAGGCCAGGCCGCCGGAGGAGGTCTCGGTCAGCAGTCGGTGCTTGGTCTCGTCGGAGTCGGTGAACGCGTACAGCGCGAGCGGCTTGTCGCGTTCGTTGATGAACGTGATCGCCGCGTCCAGATCGGGCACCGCCACGATCGGCAGGATAGGGCCGAAGATCTCCTCCTGCATCACGGGGGCGTCGGGGGAGACGTCGGCGAGGACGGTGGGTGCCAGATAGCGGTCGGCGCGGTGGTGGGTGCCGCCGATGACCGTACGGCCGCCGTCGAGGAGCGCGGTGAGCCGGTCGAAGTGGCGCTCGTTGACGATCCGTCCGTACTCGGGGACGGCTGCCGGATCCGCTCCGTAGACCTCGCGTACGGCCTCGGCGAGGTGTTGTTCGAGGTCCTTGGCGGTGTGGCCGACGGCCAGCACGTAGTCGGGGGCGACGCAGGTCTGGCCGGCGTTGAGGAACTTGCCGGCCACCAGGCGCCGGGCGGTGGTGGCCAGGTCCACGCCCGGGTCGACGACGACGGGGCTCTTGCCGCCCAGTTCCAGCGTGACCGGCGTCAGATGGCGGGCGGCGGCGGCCATCACGATCCGGCCGACGGCGCCGTTGCCGGTGTAGAAGATGTGGTCGAAGCGCTGGGCCAGCAGTGCGGTGGTCTCCGGGACGGCGCCCTCGACGACGGCCACCGCCTCGGCGTCCAGGTAGCGGGGGAGCAGCCGGGCGAGTGCGGCCGAGGTCGCCGGGGCGAGCTCGCTGGGCTTGACGACGGCGCAGTTGCCGGCGGCCAGCGCGCCGACGAGCGGGCTGAGCGCGAGCTGGAGCGGATAGTTCCAGGGCGCGATCACCAGGACGACGCCGAGGGGCTCGCGGACGGTGTGCGCGGTCGCCGGGAGCAGCCGCTCGGGGAGCTCCGCGGGCCGGGGCGCCAGCCACGCGTCGAGGTGGTCGAGGGTGTGGTCGATCTCGTTGAGGGTGAAGCCGATCTCGGTGCGGTAGCCCTCCTCGGGGCCCTTGCCGAGGTCGGCGGCGAGCGCGGCGAGGAGCTCGTCGCGGTGGTCGGTGAGCAGGGTGCGCAGGGCCGTGAGCTGGCCGCGGCGCCAGTCGGTGGCGGCGGTGCGGCGGGTGGCGAAGGTGGTGCGCAGCCGGTCGACGACGGTGGCCGCGTCCAGGTCGGGGGTGGAGGCGAGGGTGGTCATGTCGCCGAGGCTACATGAAACGAAAATTTTTCGTTTCGTAATGCGGGTCGATAGACTCCCGGTGTGGGCGAACGTACCGAGAGCAATCAGACCGCCGCGGCCGGCCGGCGGCCCGCCCGTGGCCGCCCGCGGGACGCCGAACGCGACCGGGCCCTCCTGGAGGCCACCGTCCAGGTCCTCCAGGAGAACGGCTACGGCGGGCTGACCACGGCCGCGGTCGCCAAACGGGCCAGAGTCTCCACCGCGACCCTCTACCGCCGCTGGCGCTCCAAGGAGGACCTCGTCGTCGGCACCGCCGTGCGCTGGGCGAGCGACCTCGGCCCGCAGCCGGACACCGGCAGCCTCGAAGGCGATCTGGCCGCGCTGCTGCGCGACAAGGCCGACACGCTGGAGGGCCCCGGCGGACGGCTGTTGCACGTCCTGATCGGTGAGTCCGCACACAACGAAGCGCTGGCCCGCGTGCTGGACACCGCGATCATCGAGCCGGTCCGGGACCGGTCCGCCACTGTGGTGCGCCGCGCCGTCGACCGCGGCGACATCCCGCCGCTGGAGAATCCGCAGGTGCTGGCCGACCTCGTCGTGGGCTCGATGGTCAGCCGCCTGTTTCTGACCCCCGACGCGGCGCACCGGAGCGCCACGGACGGCCCCTCGTCCGGCGAGGCGGCGATCCGGGAACTGCTCCCGTTCCTGTTGCGCGCCCTGGGGGCGCAGCGGGGCTGAACGATCCCCGGCCGGCGCCCCAGGCCCTATTCGCCGGGCGACAGCCGCAGTCCGTGCAGGGCCACGGCGAGGTCGGCCACCGCCCGGGGATCGCGCAGTGAGCGCCCCGTCAGCTCCTCCAGTCGGCGCAGCCGGTAGCGGACGGTGTTGCGGTGGCAGTACAGCAGCTCCGCCGCGGCGACCGTCGAACCGGCCGCCGCGAACCAGCACTCCAGGGTCTCCAGCAGGCGGTCCCGCTCGTCGGCCGGTAGCCGCAGTACGCCGTCCAGGGCGGCTCGGGCGATCCGTCCGGCCTCGTCCGGGGCCGCCGCCACCAGTAGGGCGGCCGGGCTGTTGTCGAAGCGCGCGATGCCGGTGGTGGGTCGACCGCGTGCGCCGGTGAGCGCCAGGCGGGCGAGCCGGAGCGCCTTGGGGGTCTCCCGAAGGTCGCGGTAGGCGGGGCTGATGCCCACATGGGCGGCGAGCGACCGCTCCAGGACGCGCAGCACCGCGCCATCGGCCTCCGGATGCGGAACGGCGACCACGCCGACCTGTAGGTCCGGCAACAGGCGCCAGGCCGACCGCAGTTGTTCGGCGCGCAGGCGGGCCTCGATCCCGGGCAGCGCCTCCCGGCCGGGGCCGGGCACCTCGGCGGCGACCACGACATACGGCCCACCGGTCGGCAGGCCGAGCACATCGGCGGCGTCCCACAGGGGCGTACGGTCGGCGAGCAGGCCGGTGAACAGCGCCTCGACCATCGCCGAGCGCTCCCGCTCGCGTTGCAGCACCAGCTCGGAGACCTCCTCGCGATACGCGTCGCTGGCCGACGCGGCGAGACCGCCGTTCACCCACCACGCGGCCAGGGCCATGATGGTTTCGGTGGTGAGGCCCTGGGCGGAGCGGGCCTCGGCGGCGATCGCGGACCACAGGATCTCGGAACCGACGCGATAGGCGTGCAGCACCTCGGCCAACGGGGTTCCCTGGCGGGCCCGTTCGCGGCCGGTCTCGCGCGCCGGCGCCATGTCCCCGTCGCGGCCGTCGACCAGCTGCTGGAGCACCAGCTCGCAGTTGCGCCGACACGATGCGGCCAACTCCGTGAGGGGGATGTGTTCGTCGCCCCGGTAGTACGGCACCCGGGCGCGGATGTGACGGGCCATCCGTGCGCCCAGTTCTTCGGTGCGGGTCAGCAACGAAGCCGCTATCGGGGCGATTTCGGCGGGTGCGCCGGGCTTGCGACTCATACCCGCAGGTTACAAAGGGTCGCACGCGGAACGGGTGTGATTGTGCTCTGGGACAACAGAGGCGGGTGTGGTGCTGTGCGTCCGCACATGGCCCCTGTGGTGTCGGGCCGTCACGATACGAGGACGTTACCGGCCGGTATCGGATCGATTTCCGTCGCGCTGCCTTCTCAGGGGGAACCGTGCCCAGAGCCGCAACACCGCGCACCACACGCACCTTTGCCACCGCCGACGCCGCGCGCAGCGCCGGCGTCAGGAAGTGCGCGTCCGTACTGACCGGCGCCGCGCTCCTCGCCTCCGCCCTCACCGTGACCACGACCCCGGCCGCCGCGCACGCCGCGGCCCCGGCCGGGACGGGGAAATACGTCGCCCTCGGCGACTCCTACGCCGCCGGGGCCGGCGTCCCCGCGCAGTCCGCGGGCCTGTGCCTGCGCTCCGACCGCAACTACGGCCATCTCGTCGCCGCTGCCCTCTCCCCGTCCTCCTACGTGGACAAGACCTGCGCCGGCGCCAAAGTCGGCGCGCTCACCACCGCCCAGACCGACCTCGGGATCGTCGTCAACGGCCCCCAGCTCGATGCCGTCACCCCCGACACGTCCCTGATCACCCTCACCCTCGGCGGCAACAACCTCGGCACCTCCGACGTCGGCTTCGTCGACGTCGTGGTCGCCTGCTCCGCCCTGTCCCTGACCAACCCGTTCGGGGCGCCCTGCCGGAACTTCTACGGCGACACGCTCAGCAGGCGGCTCGACTCGGCGGCGGCGCAGCTGACCGACGGTCTCCGCAAGCTGTCGGCCAAGGCCCCCAAGGCCAAGGTGGTGGTCGTCGGTTACCCGGCGGTGCTCCCCGACGACCCGACGACATGCGTCGGCCAGATGCCCGTCACGACCGGCGACCTCCGCTTCCTGCGCTCCGTCATGGGCGAGCTCAACGAGAAGGTCGAGAGGACCGCCACCGCCGCGGGCGCCACGTACGTCGACACCCTCGGTCCGACCAAGGGCCACGACAGCTGCTCCGCGTCCCGCTGGATCGAGGGGCTGCTGCCGACCTCCCCCGCCGCACCGCTGCACCCCAATGCCAGGGGCGAACGGGCCATGGCCGACGCGGTGTTGAGGGCATTGGGTCACTGAACCGCACGATCGCCCGAGATGCCGTCCGCCGCCGCCCGGGGTCGCACCGGCCCTCGGCAGCGCACTTCGCCCCGCCGGATCCCCTCCGGCGGGGCGGAGCGCCCGCCTCCACTCCGTTGTCGCCGCCATGGGCGGGGCGAGCGCCGACGGATTCCCGCGACGAGGTTCCGCGTCTCTGCCTTTCGGTAGAGCCGCGGATCCCCCGCGAGGTTCACACCGGGCCCGGGTCCGGGCGTCGATACTGGTCAGCGTGTCACGCACCAGCCCCTTCCGCCGTCTCGCCGGTCGTCGCCCGTCGGCCGGAATGTTCTCGTCCCGCTTTGCGCGCACGGTGGCGGAGACCGCCGGCGTGACCCTCGCGGGCCTGGGCGTCTATGTGACGGTCGGACGCCCTGAGCCGTTGCCCCACCCGGGGCTCCAGCTGCTGGCGCTCGCCGCCGGTGCCGGGCTCTTCCCGCTGCGCCGCCGGTACCCCGCGGCCGTGCTGCTGGCGCTCGCCGTGTTGGCCGGCCTGTCGCCCGGTGTCGGGCCGATCACCGCGGCGACCGCGTACACGGTGGCGCGCCGGACCGTCCGCGCACGGTGGCGCACCAGACTGCTCGCCACGGCGGGTGCCCTCGTCGTGGTGTCCGCGGCGGCGACCGCGCCGTGGCTGGGCCCCGGATCCGTGGCGTACGGGGTGGCGCTCGGCCTGGTCCTGGCGCCGACCGCCGTGGTCGTCCCCGGCCTGGCCGGCACGGCCAACGGGCAGCAGGGGCGCCTGTTGCGGGCACTGCGCGAGCGCGGCGACGCGGCGGAGCGCGCCCACCGGCTCGCCGACAGCGAGGCGCGCATCCACGAGCGGTCCCGCATCGCAGCCGAGATGCACGACCTGGTGGGGCACCGGCTCAGCCTGATCTCGCTGCACGCCGGCGGTCTGGAGCTGGCCCTGGACCGGGCGGCACCCGAACTGCGCGAGGAGGCCGTCCTGGTGCGGCGGACCACCGGGGACGCGATGCGCGAGCTGCGGCAGGCGCTCGGGGTGCTCGGGCCGCTGGGCCGGGACACCGGGCCCGACGCGCTCACCGATGCGACCGGCACCCGCGCCGACGTCGAGGCGCTGCTGGCGGAGTCCCGCGACGGGGGGATCGCGGTACGGCTGGACTGGACGGGGCCGGATCTCGACGCCCGCCCGGCGCGGGTACGCCGGGCGGTGCACCGGGTGGTACGGGAGGCCCTGACCAACGTGCACCGGTACGCGACCGCGGCACACGTCACCGTGACGGTCGTGCACGACGACGAGACGGTGCGGGTCACCGTCCGCAACGGTGCACCGCCGGGTCCGCCGGCCGCCGCCGGTGACCTGGGCACCGGGCGCGGCCTGACCGGCCTCCGGGAGCGGGTGGAACTGCTCGGGGGCACGTTCGACGCCGCCGCGCTGCCGTCCGGCGGGTTCCAGGTGGACGCGACCGTGCCCGCCGACCCCGATGACACCCTGGCCCCCGAGCGGCCCGCGGGCGGGCCGGACGTCCCCGGCCCCGGTGGCCCGGTGGACGACCCGTCCGGCGCCGCCCACCGGGCCACCGGCGGGGAGCCCGTTCCGCCCGCCCGCCGGATCACCGAGGGACTGACCCTCGCCTTCGGGCTGGCGGGGCTGTGTGTGCTGATGGTCATCGCGGTGCTCTTCGTGTACGCCACCCGACCCCGGCACCACGGGCCGCCCCCGCTGCCCCACGTCGGCATGACCTATCAGGAGGTGGCGGGGACGGGCGTACTGGACAACGCGGCGGTCCGGGCCGCGGCCACCGGCCACGAGCCGCCGCGCCCCGCCGGTACGGCCGGCTGCATCTACCCCTTCAACGGCGCCACCGAGAGCCGCCCCGGCAGCCTGGTCGTCGCCCGCTACTGCTTCGACGCCTCGCAGCGTCTCATCGCCATCGACCGCTTCGCCGTCCCGTCGGTCCGGGACGCCGTGCCCTGGGAGACCCCGTGACCGAGCCCACCCGGCCCATCCGTGTCCTGCTCGCCGACGACGAGACGATGATCCGGCACGGCGTCCGGCTGATCCTGCGGCACGCCGACGGCATCGACGTCGTCGCCGAGGCCCAGGACGGGCGGCAGGCCGTCGAGCTGGCCGCCGTCCACCGCCCCGACGTGGCGCTGGTGGACGTCCGGATGCCGGTGTGCGACGGCCTGGCTGCGATCGCGCCGCTGCTTGCCCTCGATCCCGCGCCGCGCGTGGTGATGCTGACGACCTTCGGCGACGAGGCCAACGTCATCCGGGCCCTGCGGGAGGGTGCCACCGGCTTCCTCCTGAAGGACGAGGGTCCGCAGGAGCTGATCAGTGCGATCCGGGCGGCCGCCGCCGGCGACGCCGTGCTCTCCCCGGGCGTCACCGGGGCGGTGATCGCCCGGATGCTGCGCGGCGGCGATCCGGAAGCCGCCGAAGCGGCACGCGCGGACGACCGGATCGCCCGACTGACCGCCCGGGAGCGGGAGGTCCTCGCGATGCTGGGCGAGGGACTGTCGAACCAGGAGATCGCCGGGCGCCTGGGCATCGGGGTCGGCACGGTCAAGACGCACGTCGGCGCGATCCTGGAGAAGACCGGTTCGGCGAGCCGGGTGCAGGCGGCCCTGCTGGCCCATCGGACGGGCCTGACCTCCTGACGGCCGTCGAGTTCGGGCGTCCCGCCGAAGGGCCTCCGGGCTGCCCGCACCTCTCCCCAAAGGCAGAGCCCCGCCGGCCCGGCCTGGGCCCGAAGGCAGGGACGGCCCGCCCGACCCCCGCTTTCGGCAGAGCTCAACTCCGTCCTGCGGAACGACGTTTGTGCAGGTCAGGCCGGTGAGGATGGAGGGGTTCCCCCGGTCCGCGGCGCCCTGGCCGCGGACTGTCGCACCCCAGGCGGAGTACACATGTCGCAGCAGTTTCCTTCCCCCGGCGCTCAGGTCAACGAACCGGCCGCCCGCGCCACCGGCCTCACCAAGGTGTACGGGAAGGGGGAGACCCAGGTCACCGCGCTGAACGCGGTGTCCGTCGAGTTCGCCCGCGGCCGGTTCACCGCCGTCATGGGCCCCTCCGGATCCGGCAAGTCCACCCTGATGCACTGCCTGGCCGGGTTGGACAAGGTGACCTCCGGTTCGGCCCGCATCGGCGACACCGAACTCGCAAGTCTGACGGAACGTCAACTCACCGCGCTGCGGCGGGACAAGGTCGGCTTCGTCTTCCAGGGATTCAACCTGCTGCCCACCCTCACCGCACTGGAGAACATCACGCTGCCGCTGCGGATCGCCGGACGGCAGCCCGACCCGGCCTGGCTGGAGACCGTCATCGCCACCGTCGGCCTGGCCGACCGGCTGGGCCACCGGCCCGCCGAACTCTCCGGCGGCCAGCAGCAGCGGGTCGCGGTGGCACGCGCGCTGGTCTCCCGGCCCGAGATCGTCTTCGCCGACGAACCGACCGGGAACCTCGACTCCCGGTCCGGCGCCGAGCTGCTCGGCTTCCTCCGCGACTCGGTACGGGAGTTGGGGCAGACGGTGGTGATGGTCACCCACGACCCGGTGGCCGCCGCGCACGCGGACCGGGTGGCCTTCCTCGCCGACGGCCGGGTCGTCGACGAACTGCCCGCGCCCACCTCCGGCGCCGTACTGGACCGGATGCTCCAGTTCGAGGTCCAGGACAGCCGCCCCCGCTGACACCGGCCGTCCCGGGCACCGCCCGGCACACTCCGTCCTCCGCCCGGGGCCCGGTGCGCCCGCGCCGCACCGCTCCGGCACCTCCTCGCTCCCGAAAGCTCCCCATGCTGCGAACCACCCTGCGCAACGTCCTCGCGCACAAGGCCCGTCTGGTCATGACCGCCCTGGCGGTCTGTCTCGGTGTCGCTTTCGTCTCCGGCACCCTCGTCTTCGCCGACTCCTCCGCGGCCGCCTACCGCGCCGCCGCATCGAAGAACTTCGCGGACGTCGCGGTCACCGTCACCCCCAAGGACCCCGCGCCCGGATCCGCCGCGTCCGGGCACGCCGATGCCCTCGACGACGCCCTCGCGAGGAAGCTCGCCGCCGTGCCCGGGGCCGCCGCGGTGCGACCGTCGGTCGACGGCTCGGCCACCCTGAACGCCGCCGACGGCACGCCGCTCAGGGCCGGCAAGTCCTGGGCGAATCTGGCCGGCGCCTACGTACCGGGCAAGGACGGCAGGGACAGTCGGTACCCGCTGGTCGAGGGCCACGCCCCCCGCAACGCCGACGAACTCGCCGTGGACAGCGGCACCGCCGAGGCCGGGCACTTCACCCTCGGTGACCCGATCACCCTGGCCACCGACGGCCCGGTGATGACGAAGCGCCTGGTGGGCATCGTCACCACCCAGGACACCCGGGTGACCGCGGGCGGCACCCTCGCCCTGTTCGACAAGGCCACCGCCCAGCGGCTGTTCGCCTCCCCGGGCCACTACACCGGGATCGACCTGTCCGCCGCGCCCGGCACCGACCAGTTCCAGCTCGCCGAGCGGGTCGGCACCGTCCTCCCGCCCGACCGGGCCGAGGCCACCAGCGGCGCCGCCCAGGCCACCCAACAGGCCACCTACGTCGACACGGTGACCCGCGGCTACGCCAAACTGCCGCTGATCTTCGCCGGGGTCGCGCTGTTCATCGGCTCGTTCCTCATCGTCAACACCTTCACGATGCTCGTCACCCGGCGCACCCGTGAGATCGCGCTGCTGCGGGCCATCGGCGCCTCGCGCCGCCAGGTCGTCCGCTCCGTCCTCGCCGAGGCGGCCCTGCTCGGCCTCGTCGCCTCGGCCGCCGGATTCCTGCTCGGCCTCGGCATCGCCGCCATACTGCCCGACGTCCTGAGCACCGCACAGGACACGCTGCCCGACGGGCCTCTGGTGATCGGCCCGCGCCCGGTCCTGGCCGCGCTCGGCGTCGGCGTGGGCGTCACGGTGCTCGCCGCGTGGCTGCCCTCCCGCAGGGCGGCGGCCATCGCGCCCGTCGAGGCGATGCGCGCCACCGAGCAGCCGCCGTCCCCCGCCCGGTCCCGGATCCGCGGTGCGGTGGGCCTGGCCCTCCTCGTCCTCGGCGGCGGGCTGCTGATCTCGCTCACCGGGGCGAAGGACGCCTCGGTCGAGAACCTCCAGAGCGCGCTGCTCGGCTGCGGCATCCTGGCCGTCGCCATGATCGTGCTGGCGCCGCTGCTCGCCGGCCCGGTGATCCGGCTCACCGGCCGACTGACCGGCCGCCTCGGCGTGACCGGCCGGCTCGCGCGGGAGAACGCGCTGCGCGACCCCCGGCGCACCGCGGCCACCGCCTCCGCCCTGATGATCAGCACCGCGCTGGTCGCCGGTCTCGCGGTCATCGGCAACTCCACCGGTCAGGCCCTCGACCGGCAGGCCGCCGACGGCCTCGCCGCCGACTACGTGATCAGCACCCGCACCCCCACCACCAGCATCGATCCGAACGCCGCGCACCGAGTGGCCGGCACGACCGGTGTGCGCACCGCCGCAGCCGTGGCGGACTCCACGCTCTTCATCGGCGGCGACGTCCGGCAGATCTCCGGCATCGACCCCACCACCGCGGACACCGTCCTCAAGCTCCACTTCCTCAGCGGTTCCGCCAAGGACCTCGGCCCCGGCCGGATCGCCCTCTCCGAGGCCATCGCCCGTGAGCACGGCCTGCACACCGGCGACCACATCCAGGGGCACATGGGACGCAACCAGCAGCCCACGCAGTACACCGTGGTCGGTGTCTACCAGGACAACCCGGTCGCCCACGACGCGCTGGGGGCCCGTACCGAGGTGCAGAAGAACAGCTTCACGCCCGGCTCCGTGCAGCGGATCCTCATCCGGACCGACGACGGCACCGCCACCCGCGCCCTGGAGGACCGGCTGCGCACCGCGGTGGGCAACAACCCGCTGCTGACGGTCCAGGACCGGGCTGCACTCGTCCACGAGGCCGCCGGCACTGTCGGCAACCTGCTGACCCTGACCTACGGGCTGCTCGCCCTCGGCCTGGTGATCACCGCACTGGGCATCGTGAACACGTTGGCCATGTCGGTGGCGGAGCGCACCCGGGAGATCGGCGTACTGCGGGCCATCGGGATGGACCGCGCAGGCATCCAGCGCATGATCCAACTGGAGTCGCTGACCATCGCTGCGTTCGGCACGCTCCTGGGTCTGCTGGGCGGGGTGTTCGGCGCCTGGGCGGTCGGCGCACTCGCCAACGGCGCGGTGGCGCAGTACACGCTCGCGCTCCCCTGGGGAACGCTGCTGCTGGTGTGCCTGCTGTCGCTCGCGATCGGCGTGGCGGCGGCGGTCGTCCCCGCCCGCCGCGCGGCCGCCCTGAGCCCCCTGGAGGCCGTGGCGACCACATAGCCGCACGCCGCCGTCAGCAGCACGCCCACCCCGGGGAGGACCTGGGGTGGGCGTCGACGCGCCGGTGTCCGGCGGGGAACGAGTGGGGGAGCGGTGGGGGCGCGGGCCGGATCAGACGCACTGGGGGCACAGGCCCCGATAGGTCATCTCGACACCCGAGACCGTGAAGCCGAACCGCTCGGAGGCGGGGAGGTCGGCCAGTGGGTCGCCCTCGGGGTGGACGTCGCGAATCGCGCCGCAGCGCGAGCACACCAAGTGGTGGTGCGGGCGGTGCGCGTTGGGGTCGTAGCGCTTGGCGCGGCCGTCGGTGGTCACCTCGGTCACCTCGCCGAGCGAGACGAGCTCGCCGAGGGTGTTGTAGACGGTCGCGCGGGAGATCTCCGGCAGCCGGTCGGTGGCGCGCGCGAGCACCTCGTCCGCGGTGAGGTGGATGTGCTCGCCGTCGAGAACCTCGGCGACGACCCGGCGTTGGGCGGTCATCCGCCAGCCGCGTCCCCGAAGTCGTTCCAGCAGGTCACTCATGGTCACCAGCCTAATCGTGCAGCGTCCGGCGAATGAATTCGTACGGATCTGGTCGCCATATTGACTTGGATCTCGTCCATCGTAGGATCGGTTCTGGCGATAGCCAAGGGACGAGACACCGCAGGGAAAGCACGTGACGGTTCACCACATGGGTCCGCTCACCCCCGAATCCTGTCGCGGACAGCCGCAGCGCAGGCGAGCGTCGGCCGCCCGAGGGCTGCGCCCCTGCGTGTGGCGCCGGCGCACGGACGGTGACGACCTCGGCGTCGCGGCGATCGCCGCCGGTGCATGCCGTCAGGCAGCCCATGTCCCCCCTCGCGTCGCGTACGGGCCGGCCGCGCACCCAGTGCGATCGGCCCCGTGTGCCGTAGCGAACCGGCCGACGGCGTCGATGGCTCTGTCGGTCAGGCCCCCTGTCCGACCGCGACCGACGACAACGGCTTCCCGGTCGAAGAGGCCGAGATCGCCCACTCGGGGCCTGTGCCCCGATATGTTCCATTGCCGGCGGTTGTCGATCCACTGCTGGCGGTTGCTGAGTCTGTGATCCGCCTTATCCGGAAGGATTCCCATGTCTGAGAACCATGACGCACAGGCCGTAGAGGGCGCGGGCGGCTGCCCGGTGGTGCACGGGCGGGCCCCGCATCCGACCCAGGGGGGCGGAAACCGGCAGTGGTGGCCGGAGCGACTCAACCTGAAGATCCTCGCCAAGAACCCGGCCGTGGCGAACCCCCTCGGTGAGGAGTTCGACTACGCCGCCGCGTTCAAGGCCCTGGACCTCCCGGCCGTGAAGCGGGACATCGCCGAGGTGCTGACCACCTCGCAGGACTGGTGGCCCGCCGACTTCGGCACCTACGGCCCGCTCATGATCCGGATGGCCTGGCACAGCGCCGGCACCTACCGGATCAGCGACGGCCGCGGCGGCGCCGGCGCCGGTCAGCAGCGCTTCGCGCCGCTCAACAGCTGGCCGGACAACGCCAGCCTCGACAAGGCCCGCCGCCTGCTGTGGCCGGTCAAGAAGAAGTACGGCCGGAACATCTCCTGGGCCGACCTCATGATCCTCACCGGCAACGTCGCGCTGGAGTCGATGGGCTTCAAGACCTTCGGCTACGCCGGCGGCCGCGAGGACGTGTGGGAGCCGGAGGAGGACGTCTACTGGGGCCCCGAGACCGAGTGGCTCGGCGACGCGCGCTACACCGGCGACCGTCAGCTGGAGAACCCGCTCGGCGCGGTCCAGATGGGCCTGATCTACGTCAACCCCGAGGGTCCCAACGGCAACCCGGACCCGATCGCCGCGGCCCGCGACATCCGCGAGACGTTCCGCCGCATGGCGATGAACGACGAGGAGACCGTCGCGCTGATCGCCGGTGGCCACACCTTCGGCAAGACCCACGGCGCCGGCCCGGCGGACAAGGTCGGCCCGGACCCCGAGGCCGCCCCGATGGAGCAGATGGGCCTCGGCTGGAAGAGCGCGCACGGCACCGGCGCGGGCCCCGACGCGATCACCAGCGGCCTGGAGGTCACCTGGACCACCACGCCCACCCAGTGGAGCAACGGGTTCTTCAAGAACCTCTTCGAGTACGAGTACGAGCTGACCAAGAGCCCGGCCGGCGCCAACCAGTGGGTGGCGAAGGACGCCGAGGCGATCGTCCCCGACGCGCACGACCCGTCGAAGAAGCGTCTCCCGACGATGCTCACCACCGACCTCTCGCTGCGCTTCGACCCGATCTACGAGCCGATCGCGCGGCGCTTCTACGAGAACCCGGAGGAGTTCGCGGACGCCTTCGCCCGCGCCTGGTACAAGTTGACGCACCGTGACATGGGCCCGGTCGCACGCTACTTGGGCCCGGAGGTCCCCTCCGAGGTGCTGCTGTGGCAGGACCCGCTGCCGGAGCGCACCGGTCAGCTGATCGACGCCGCGGACACCGCCGCCCTCAAGGAGCAGGTCCTCGGCTCCGGGCTCACCGTCGCCCAGCTGGTCTCGACCGCCTGGGCCTCGGCCTCCTCGTTCCGCGGCAGCGACAAGCGCGGTGGGGCCAACGGCGCCCGCATCCGCCTGGAGCCGCAGCGCAACTGGGAGGTCAACGACCCGGACGAGCTGGCGCAGGTGCTGCGCACCCTGGAGGGCATCCAGGAGTCCTTCAACTCCAAGGGCGGCAAGCAGGTCTCGCTGGCCGACCTGATCGTCCTCGCGGGCGGCGCGGCCGTCGAGAAGGCGGCCAAGGACGGCGGCTACGACATCGAGGTGCCCTTCACCCCGGGCCGCGTGGACGCCACCCAGGACCAGACGGACGTCGAGTCCTTCGACGCGCTCGAACCGGCCGCCGACGGCTTCCGCAACTACGTCGGCAAGGGCAACCGCCTGCCGGCCGAGTACCTGCTGCTCGACAAGGCCAACCTGCTGACGCTGAGCGCGCCCGAGGCGACCGTCCTCGTCGGCGGCCTGCGGGTCCTGGGTGCCAACCACGGGCAGTCCAAGCACGGCGTCCTCACCGACAGGCCGGGCACGCTGACCAACGACTACTTCGTCAACCTGCTCGACCTGGGCACGACGTGGAAGTCGACGTCCTCGGCGCAGGACGAGTTCGAGGGCCGCGACGCGAGCGGCGCGGTCAAGTGGACCGGCACCCGTGCCGACCTGGTCTTCGGCTCGAACTCCGAGCTGCGTGCCGTCGCCGAGGTCTACGCGGGCGACGACGCCAAGGAGAAGTTCGTGCACGACTTCGTCGCAGCGTGGGACAAGGTCATGAACCTGGACCGGTTCGACCTCGCCTGATAGATCTGTGACGTCCGGGTCGGCCGGTGCGGGCCGACCCGGACGTCACCCGTTCCGCCCCTACTGATCAGGGGGCTTCCGGCGCCCGGCCGAAGAGCCGGCCGGCGAGGTCGACGCCCACGACGGCGCCGGCCTCGTCGCGCGTGAAGAACCCGCGCTGCCCCTTCAGGCCGCCCTCGGAGACGAGGTACTCGTCGCCGTCGCCGGGCAGGAAGGCCATGCCGGCCGCCGGGTAGTCCGGGGGCATGTCCGCCTCCGAGGCGGCGCGGATCTCCGGCTTGATCCCGACCGCGAGGGTGAGCCGGGAGCCGTCGGTGGCGATGTCGAGGTCCATGGCGTCGATCTCGTAGCGGCCGACGACCTCGCCCGCCCGCGCCGCGTCGTAGGGGAGAGGCTCGGGGTCGCGTTCCACCACCCCGAGGTAGTGCTCGAGCGCCCAGCGCACGACGGATTGGTTGAACTGGTACCCGTCCGGCCCCGAGTTGGCCAGGGACACCACCGCGAAGTTCCGCTCGGGCACGATGAGCAGTTCGGCGAACTGACCGTTGCCCGAGCCGCCGTGGCCGATCGTGTGCACTCCGTCCACCTCGCGCAGGAACCAGCAGATGCCGAAGGCGTCGCCGAGCGTGCTGGCGCGCAGCGGGACCGTCGGCTCCTGCATGCGGCGCAGCTCCTCGGCGGGCAGCACGCCGTCGCCGGTTCCGAGGTGGAAGCGGGCCCAGCGCAGCAGGTCACTCACCGAGGAGACGGCACCTCCGCCGGGGTTGTTGCCGCGGGTGCCGGCCCGGAACGCCTTCCAGGGCTGCGCGGCCCGCAACGCCCCGTCCTCCCCGCGGTTGTAGCCCACCGCGAACCGCCGGACCATCACGTCGTCCGGGTCGAAGAAGGTGTTCGCCAGCCCCACCGGCTCCAGGACGAGCGAGGCCAGCGCCTTCTCGAAGGACAGGCCGGTGACGTTCTCGATGACCCGGCCGGCCAGGTTGTACCCGGCCTGGCTGTACGACGCCCGGGTGCCGGGCGGCGCGATCACCCGCAGCTCGGCGAGCTTCGCCACGAACGCGGCCAGGGAACCGTCGCCCTCGTCGCCGTCGATCAGATGCCAGTCGAGCCCCGCGGTGTGGTTGAGCAGGTTCAGCACGGTCATCCGTGCCGCGGCCGCTTCGTCGGCGAGCCGGAGCTCGGGGACGTAGCGACGCACCGGTGCGGTCAGCTCCAGCTTTCCCTCGGCGGCCAACCGCATCAGGGCCGTCGCCGTGAAGGTCTTGGTAACCGAGGCGATCGGGAAGAGCGTCCGCTCGTGGACCGGCAGCGGATCGTCGATGCTCGTCACGCCGTGCGACGCGAAGCGTTCCTGACCGTCCCTCAACACCCCCACCGAGACTCCGGGAACGTCGAATTCCTCGGCGGCCTTCCTGATGAACGCGGACAGCGACTGGTCCTGTGGCATGGCTTCCCCCTCCGGGCACTTGAACTAAGTACGAGTAGACCTTAGGGCCGTTCTTGAACTTTGTGCAAGGGGGTGCGTGAACTAAGTTCAAGTAAGCTGGCGGACATGCCAAGAGACACCCTGACCGCAGACCAGATCGTCCGTGCCACCATCGCGTTGCTCGACGAGGAGGGTCTGGACGGCCTCAACATGCGCAGCCTGGGAGCCCGCCTCGGCTCGGCCGCCACGGCGATCTACTGGCACATCAAGACCAAGGACGAACTGGTCCGACTGGCCGGCGACGCGATCTGGGCGGAGGTGGAACTGCCCGATCTCGACACCACCGACTGGCGGACCGCCGCCACCGCCATGGCCATCGGGACGCACGCCATGCTCACCCGACACCCCTGGCTCGGGCAGGCATTCGGCAGCCACCTGCTCTACGGACCCGGCAAGGCCCGCTTCGACGAGCACAGCCTCGCCCTCTACGAGAAGGCCGGATTCGCCCCCGCCGACGCGGACCGGGCCGCCGCCACCGTGCTCCTCTTCGTGCTCGGCAGCGCCCTCGGCCCCGCCGCGCAGGTGTCCCTCACCCGGCGGCTGAGCAAGAACGGCAAGGACGCCGAGCAGCAGTTGGCCGACACCATGGCCCGCGCCGCCGAGATCGCCAAGCCGTACCCCCGGCTCCGTGCACGCCTCGACACCCCGGCCGCCGCCGACTACTCCGCGGCACCCGACAACACCTTCGCGTTCGGCCTCCAGGCCATCCTCGACGGCATCCGGGCCCGCCTCGCCGACGGCCCCCACGGCGACCGCACCTGACCCGCACCCACCGCCTCCCGGGGATGCCCCGAAGTCCGCGAAGTACAACAGTCGGCCGTCGGTCAGGACATTGTCGAAGTGGGCGTCGAAGTGGACGAGCCCGTGTGCGCTCATGAAGGCCGCACCCCGCACCAGGGCATCGGCCACCCACGGGTACGGCGCGCCCGCTTCGCCCTCCGGCGCGGTGGTCCGGTGGTCGTGCAGCCAGTCGCCGCGCGTCCGCGGAACGTGCTACAAGAAGAGCACCAAGCTGGACGACGACCGGCCGATGGCCTCCAGCCGCTCGCGCACGGCAGCGGAGCCCTCCCAGTGCGCGACCGCCGCGTCGATGCCCCCCAAGGCGTCGGCGAACCCTTCGGGAGGGGAGTCGGGCAGAACGCGCCAGTGGTACATCAGCGGAAAGCCCTCGTATGCGTTCCCCAGGACCCAGTTGGTCGTCATGACGTGCACGGCCAGCTCCCGCCAGGCCCCGAACCCGGCGGAACCCGCCCCGTACTGGTAGAACGTCGGCAGCCCGAAGACATTCGCCGTCGACCGCACGTGCTCCGGACGCAACTCGGTGTCCGTCAAGGGGACCCGCTTGACGAACACCCGCTTCCCGTCGAGGTCCAGCTCGGCCGACCTGCCGCCGACGCCGGAGCCGAGCGGCGCCGCGTCGGCCACCATCGCGCCGATCCGACGGTCGCTCAGCAGGGACAGACGCGTGGCCACGGTTCCGTAGGCGGCCAGCCTCGCCGCGTACCGCGGATCCGGCTGCTGCGTCGACGACTCCTCGGCGCCCCGCGCCAGGGCCTCGGCGATCTCGTGGACGGGGCCGAGCCTATCCACCGGCGGGGCGTCGTGGCGGCGCTGCCCACGGCCCGCGCGGGCTTACGCCGTCTGCGCCGAGCGGAACGCCTCTGCCGCGTACTGCCGGGCTCCGATCAGGTGATTCGGTGTCCCGTCCCGACAACCGCAGGTGCAGGCGGACAGGCATGCACTGTCATGGCCGACGACGAAAGGACTGATCCATGTTCAACCCGTCCCGTATCGCTGCAGCTGTGCTGCTGGCCGCACTTCCCGTTGTGGGGGTCGCCGCAACCGCTGCCCCGGCCCAGGCCGCCGCACCCGTCCCCCAGCAGCACCAGCCCAAGGACGGCCCGGACGACGGCCCGCTCGGGGACTCGGGGGACGGTCTCTTCGGAAGTCGCGGCGACGAGGGCGGTGGCCTGGCCGGCCTCGGCTGACCTGCGCGCCGGCTGCTGAGCCAGCCTGCCGGGGATTTCGCACAAGGGCCGTTCCTCGTACGAGGAACGGCCCGCTTTGTCGGCCCGGGCGCCCGCGCAGGCCGCGCCGGCCTGCGCCCGGCCCGGCTTCACGTCCCAACTGCCTGGTCGGGCAGACGACTTGCCCGGAATGGTTGCGTTCTGAACGCTGCGGCTGGCCAGCAGCCCAGACAAAATGGATCATGCGGGGATGACCGAAGAACTGATTCCCGCCTCACCGACCGCGACGCGCCTCGCGCGGTACACGCCGACCGACCAGATCGAAATCCTCGGCGACGGCGCCGACCCCTTCGGCGTCGCGGGCGCCGGCTTGACGTGGCTGCCCAAGGAAGACCATTTCGGCATCAGGCTGGAAGGCCGCCTGGTGGCCCACGCCGGCCTGCTGAGGCTGCCCCTGTCGATCGGGGGACTGGACATGGAGGTGGTGGGCGTCGGCGGGGTGGCCGTCGCGTCCGACCTGCGGGGGCGCGGACTCGCACGACTCGTGGTGGCGGCGGCCGTGGACCATGCACGGACCATGGGTCCCCGGCACGGGCTTCTGTTCTGCCGACCGGCCCTCGTCCCCCTCTACCAGCGGCTCGGCTGGCAGCCGGTGCCGCAGGACGTCCAGGTCGAGCAACCCGAGGGACCCGTGGTGATGCCGCTGCGGACCATGTGGACACCCCTCCGGCCCGGAGTGAACTGGCCGGCCGGAGAGGTGCGTCTGCGGTCGTTTCCGATGTGAGGCCCGGCTGGATTCGCCGACCCCACAGCGCCATCGCCGGCACGGCGACCAGGAACACCGATCCCCACCAGAAGTGCTGGAGCAGGAACCCGGCGAGTACCGGTCCGAGCGCGCCGCCGGTGAACTGGCAGGTCGCCCCAGTTCTCTCGACGTGTCGCTCTGGTGGGTCGGAGCGGTCGAGCGCTTCTTGACATCGGTGTGCGCGAAAATCCGGGGCGTCTGCCACGGCACGGACGGGCCGCACCACGGCAGCGAGGGCCATCCGCTCCCGCACGGTGCGTGCCCGTCGGTCGTTGCTCCCTCGGCCGAGGCACCGGCCGGGGCGGGCACCGTCACGCCCGGGTGGCCGGGCCCGGCACCGGGAGCGGGTTGGCCGCGCAGGTCGTGTCGGTGGGCGGGAGGGTTCCGTCGGCGAGGTAGCCCTCGACCAGGTTGTCGACGCAGGCGTTGTGGTTCTGGAACTGTCCGTGGTCGCCGCCGCCGGTGACCGTCACCAGGCGCGAGGTCGGCAGGGCCCGGTGATCGCGCAGCGCGCCCTCGTAGTAAGTGGCCGGGTCGTGTACGGAGTTCAGCATGAGGATGGGGGGCAGGCCGCGCCCGGTGACGTGGATGCGCGGCGCGGTGGACTGCGGCCAGGCGGCGCAGACCGCGGAGTAGGTCAACGAGCGGGCACCCGCCAGCGGGTAGTCGCGCGTGGCGCGGTCGCTCTGTGCGATCAGGTAGGCCGAACTGCGGTTCCAGGGCGTGTCGTTGCAGACGACGGAGAAGAAGTCCGCGGCGAAGCCCGCGTCCGTGGGATGCGCCAGCGCCTTGGCGAGGGACTGCTCGGCGGCAGGTGGTGCGGTATCGGGGTGTGCCAGGACGGTCAGGGCGGTGGCGAGGTTCTCGAAGCCCGGATCGGCCCGGTAGATGGCGCTCCCGGTGAGGGCGTCCAGGTGGTCGGGGGTGATGGTCGTCCCGTCGAGGACGAGGGGGTGTGCGTGCAGCCTGGCGCGCAGGTGCTCGAAGGATGCCTTGGCCTCTGCGGGGGTGCGCCCTTGGTGGTACACGCCGTCGTTCTTCGCCAGCCACGGGAGAAAGTCCTCCTCGAACCGGCGTTGGAAGCTGAGCGGCTGGGCCTCCATGAACGACTGCCAGGTGCCGGTGTAGTCGACGTTGCTGTCGAGGACCATGCGCGCCACACGGTGGGGGAACTCGGTCGCGTAGGCGGCACCGAGGACGGTGGCGTAGGACGGGCCGTAGTAGGAGATCGTGTCGGCCCCGAGGAGGGAGCGGTAGAGGTCCATGTCGTGGACGGCCTGCTCGGTGGTGATGTACGGCAGCAGGTCGTTCGAGTGGCGTCGGCAGTCGCGGACGAAGGCGCGCGCTCGGGCGAACGTCTCGCGGACGGCTTCGGCGGAGCGGTCGCGCTTGTCCCCGGAGAAGTAGCCGTCGACGGCCGACTGGTCGGCACAGGTGACCTTGCTGCTGCTGCCGACGCCGCGCTGGTCGAAGCCGACGATGTCGTACGCGGCGGCGAGACCGGGCGCGTAGTTCGCCAGACCCGCGGGCCGGGTGAGGCCGGAGGCTCCAGGGCCGCCGGCGGCCATCATCAGCACACCGCGCCGCCCGGCGGCATCGGTCGCCCGGTGCCGGGAGACCGCCACGGTCAGGCCGGGGCCCTGTTCCGGATGGTGCCAGTCTCGCGGCACGGCCATGTCCGCGCACTCCAACGCACCGGAGGCACAGGGCCGCCAGTCGAGGTGCTGGTTCAGATAGCGCGCCGGAGTGCGCACGGCGGCTGGCCCGGCGGCGTTCGCGGCCAGGGCACTTGGCGCCCCCACGATCGGAAGGGCTCCTGCCGTGAGGAGCACGGACGCGGCGACGGCCGCCCAGCGCGTGGACTTCCCGGATATGGGCATCGGTTCCCCCTTGAGGAATAACGGTGCCTTGATACTGGGTCGCGCGGAGCCGGCGAACAATGAAGCCACCTTCCGTACCTGGGGTGGTACCAGTGCCACCCTGCGGCTGAGCCCATCCGAGCCATCGGGTTCGGGGGCGGGGTCGCGCTCACCGGTCGGTCTTCGCGGAGCCCGGTACGACTACCCCCGTTCCGCCTGGCCACACCTCCCGCCCGCGGTGACATCGATCATGGTCAACTCCCGCCCGGCCCCGTACGATTGCCCGCCGCTCCGGACGGGGCGCTGGGCAGTCCTCAGAGGAACGGAAACCATGGCAGTACGAGCAAGGCGCAAGCTGGCGATCTTCGGTACCGCGGGGGCGTTGGCCGCCGCGGTGTTCGCGGGCAGTGCGCTGTGGCCGGGCGGCAGCGAGGCCGAGGCCGTCGGGTCGTCGTCGCGAGTGGCATCGGAGGAGCTGAAGCACTGGCCCGCACCGGTGGCCAAGAAGCTCGGCGAGGTCATCACGGACCACGAACACAAGGGCGCGTACGCGGTCTTCGATGCGGACAACACCACGTACCGCAACGACCTGGAAGAGGCCCTGCTGCCCTTCTTGGAGATGAAGGGCGTCCTGACCCGCCAGACCATGGCCCCTTCCTTGAAGGTCATCCCCTTCAAGGACACGGCGACTCACAAGGAGAGCCTCTACAGCTACTACAACCGTCTGTGCGAGGTCGACGACCAGGTCTGCTACCCCTGGGCGGCGCAGATCTTCTCGGGCTTCACCCTGAAGCAGCTCAAGGGGTACGTGGACGAGCTCTTGGCGTACCACCGGCCGATCCCCGCCGAGTACTACGTGGACGGGAAGCTCACCGGGACCGAGGTGCAGGCCCCCCGCTTCTACCGGGGCATGCAGGAGCTCTACCAGGCACTGCGCAGGCACGGGGTGGAGGTGTACGTGGTCAGTGCGGCCTCCGAGGACCTGGTGCGCATGGTCCTGAGCGACCCCAAGTACGGGTACGACGTGAAGCCCGAGAACGTCATCGGCGTCTCGATGCTCCTCAAGGACCGTACGACGGGCGACGTCACCAGTGCCCGCAAGGAGATCGCGTCCGGCCACTTCGACCCGAAGAAGCTCGCCGACCGGGAGTTGACGCCGACCCTGTGGGCCCCGTTGACCTGGTACGAGGGCAAGCCGGCGGCGATCAACACCTACATCGACGCGTGGCAGCAGCCCATCCTCGCGGCGGGCGACACCCCCAAGAGCGACGGCCCGATGCTCTTCCATTCCGCGGACGTGCAGCACGGTGGCGTCCGGGTGTGGGTGAACCGCAAGGAGAGTTCCATGAAGGAGCTCGACGCGATGAAGCGCGCCAACGCCAAACGCCAGAAGGAGCTGGGGCAGAAGGTCACCGCGGACAAGCAGTGGTTGACGGTGACGCCGCAGCAGATCGACTGAGTGCTGACTACACGTCAACTCCCTTATGAGCACTGCTTCTTGCTCCGGTTCGTCCCGGAAGCGGCGGTCGGCCAGGCACCCGCACGCGGAGGGCCCGCCGGCCGTCGCGCGGCCGCCCCCTATGCTGGAGACCGCCCGGCCGAAAGTGACCGGGTCGACGACGCGGGAGGGGTTTGTGGCAGCGCTGGATCCGGGCGACCCGCGGTCCATCGGCGGATACCGGTTGTTGGGACGGCTGGGCGCCGGCGGCATGGGCGGGTCTTCCTCGGGCGCTCGCCCGGAGGCCGACAGGTTGCGGTCAAGGTGGTGCACGCCGCACTGGTCGATCAGCCGGACTTCCGTTCCCGGTTCCGCAGGGAAGTGCAGGCCGTGCGGGCGGTGAGCGGGGCCTTCACCGCGCCGGTGATCGACGCCGACCCGGACGCGCCCGAACCCTGGCTGGTGACCAGTTACATCTCCGGTCCGTCACTGGAGCACGCGGTCGCCGACTGGGGACCGATGCCCACGCCGCGCGTGTTCGCCCTGGCCGCCGGGCTCGCCGAGGCGCTGGTGTCGATCCACGGCGCACAGCTCGTCCATCGCGGCCTCAAGCCCTCCAACGTGCTGCTCGCCACGGACGGGCCGCGGGTCATCGACTTGGTGGCCGTCGCGGCGGGGGTTCCCATGGCCCTCACCGGCGGCCACGACAGCGCTCCGGGGAATGAACCCGCCCCGTCCACCGCCCCGTCCACCACCCCGCCCACCGGTCCGTAGCCGGTCGGGGTCTGGCGACTGGACGAGCGCGCGGGCACGTCGGCGGCGGACGCGGTCGGCACCCATGGCGGCACCGCGGCCGATGTCCGCCGGGGTGTGGGCAACAGTGGTGCCGCGCTCTCCAACGGCGTCAGCAGCCAGATCACCATGCGCGGCCCGGTGCTCGACACCGGCCCGGGGCACAGCTTCACGGTCTCCGCCTGGGGCTACCTCACCAGCGCGAGCGGCTTCGCCACCATCGTCAGCCAAGGCGCCGACAGCAGCTCGTTCTTCCTCCAGTACTCCGGCGACGACCGCCGGTGGGCGTTCTCCCGGCCGGGCGTCCGGGCGCTCGCCGGGGGTCCGCCCGCGCTGAACACCTGGACCCACCTGGTCGGAGTGTGCGACGCCGCGGCCCGGCGGCTCCACCTCTATGTCAACGGCACACAGCAGGGCACGGCCACCGACACCCGTCCCGTCACCAAGCCCGGCTCCTTCATGATCGGCCGCGCCAGTCTGGGCGGCCGGCCCGTCGACTTCTTCTCCGGCAGCATCAAGAACGTCCAGGTCTTCGACCAGGCCCTGTCCGCGGAGCGGGTCGCCGTGCTGGCGCAGGGGGGCGTGCAGTGAACCGCGGCGACCGGCAACGCGGTGCTGTCCGGCCTGGCCTGGCTCGTCCTGACGTGACCTGACCTGACTGGAATCGGTGTCCGGTCGGCAGGTGGGCGCCGAGCGGAGTTCCGTCCGCCTCCGCGAGATACGGGGAGTTATCGGTCGTGTACTGCATGTCGAGAACGGCCGGTGGAGCGGTGGCCCAGTGGGGCTGATGGGGCCGGTGGGTAACGTCCGGCCCGGTCCTCGTTGGTGTCTGGGGATTCCGTCATTAGCGAGGCGTTATCGGCGCGCTAGTGATCCACGGCAGAGTCGTGTGCGTCCAAGGGCGCTGATGGCGGGCTGCTGGGGCCGTACGCTCCGTCCGCCCGTCGAACGGGGAGCACGTATGCACGAGGTTGAGAATTCCACGGGAAGGGCGGGACCTGCCGCAGCAGCGGCCCTCCGCCATGGCGCGCTCGCTCACGGCGTGGGCGGCTGACCGACCCTCTCGCAGCGGTACGCGACGGCTGCGTTCTCGGGATGTGCGGCGCCCTCGATGGAGGGGCTGGGGGAGTCGACTGATCCGCGCCGGGGAGGCGCGGAGGAGCCGGCGACGCAGAGGTCTTACGGGGCCGCCGCCTGTGGATCCGAGGCCCACTCGTCCGCCGTGCCTCGCTTGGTCTTCCGCTGTTCCACCGGTGCCGCACCGTTGACCTTCCGCTGCCACATTCCCGTTCGCGGGGCCGGAGCGGCGAGCTCGGCATCCACCTCCCCGCCTTTCCGGGCGTCCCAGTCCCACTTCGCTGGGTGCCCCACAAACCAGAACTCCGAACGATTGCAATGGGGATTGTCATGCGTGCACTGAGCCGCCGGGGCGTGTTGGGACTCGGGATGGGAGCGGCGGCCGCGCTCACCGTGGCCGGCTGCTCGCCCTTCGGATCGGCCTCTGACACGGTCGCGGCCAACCCGGAAGGCACGGTTCCGGCCAAGCCGATCGGCGACGGCTCGACCGCGTACACCGGAAAGCAGCCCAACCAGCCGCCCACCCCGCAGAAGTTGGAGCCGGGCCAGAAGCCGCCGCAGTTCGTCGTCTTCTCCTGGGACGGGGCGGGCGAGGTGGGCAACGGCCTCTTCCCGCGGTTCCGCAAGCTGGCCAAGGACCACAACGCCTCGATGACCTTCTTCCTCTCCGGGCTGTATCTGTTGCCCGAGCAGAAGAAGCGCATGTACCGCCCGCCGAACAACCGCGTCGGCGCTTCCGACATCGGCTACCTCACCGACGACCACATCAAGGCGACGTTGAAGAACGTGCGCGCGGCGTGGTTGGAGGGCCACGAGGTCGGTACCCACTTCAACGGGCACTTCTGCGGTACCGGCTCGGGCTCCGTGGCGCACTGGACCCCCGCCCAGTGGAACGACGAGATCGAGCAGGCGATGTCCTTCGTCACCAACTGGCGGACCAACACCGGCTTCACCGACCTCGACCCGCTGCCCTTCGACTACACCAAGGAGCTGGTCGGCGGCCGTACGCCGTGTCTGCTCGGCCAGGACAACCTGCTGCCCACGGCCCGCAAGCGCGGCTGGCGGTACGACGCCAGCTCTCCGGGCGGCCGCCAGGTCTGGCCGGTCAAGAAGCAGGGCGTCTGGGACTTCCCGCTCCAGCAGATACCTTTCCCCGGGCACTCCTTCGAGGTGCTCTCGATGGACTACAACATCCTGGCCAACCAGTCCAAGAACTCCACCAAGGCACCGCCGGCCAACTACCCGGGCTGGCGCAAGCAGGCCACCGAGGCGTACATCGCCGGTTTCCAGCGGGCCTACGAGACCAACCGGGCGCCGTTCTTCATCGGCAACCACTTCGAGAAGTGGAACGGCGGCATCTACATGGACGCCGTCGAAGAGGCGCTCAAGCACATCGCCGACGACGCGCGCAAGGACGTCCGCCTGGTCTCCTTCCGGCAGCTCTGCGACTGGCTGGACGCCCAGGATCCGCAGGTCCTCGCCGACCTGCGCCGCCTCGGGGTGGGGCAGCAGTTCACCGGACGCGGGTGACGGCCCCGGGAAGGGGCTCCCAGGGATGGGCGCGCGCACGCGTGCCCGGGGCTGCCCATAAGGGGGACAGGATGCGACCTCCAGGGTCTGCGGCACGCCCGTGCATCCGTCGGCTGGAAATACGGACGAAATTTTCGGCGGCGGATGTCAAGACGACGGCGGCGGCTCCGACCATGGAGACGAAGGGCCCACCCGGGGCCCGCGCACCACGCGGAGGACGACATGAAGTTCCTGATCAGCATGCACATCAACCCGGCCGTGCTGGACGCGCTGACCGACGAGGAGAAGGCGGCGATCGGCGAGGGGCACGGCGCGTTCATCGAGGCGCTGAAGAAGTCCGGCGAGCTGATCACCACGCAGGCACTGGTCGACCCGTCGCAGGCAGTCGTGGTGTCCGTACGCAACGGCCAGCCGGTGGTGACCGACGGACCCTTCCTGGAGTCCAAGGAGTACCTGGGGGGCTTCTACCTGATCGACTGCGAGAACAAGCAGCGGGCGATCGAGCTGGCGGCGCAGATCCCGGACACCGCGATCGCCGGCCTCGGGGTCGAGGTGCGGCAGGTGATGTTCGCCGAGGGACAATTGGAGGCATGACCGCACCCGTCATCGAGGACCTGCTGCGCGCGCTCACGCCGCAGGTCCTCGGCGCGTTGGTACGTCGGCACGGCCAGTTCGAAGGGTGTGAGGACGCCGTACAGGAGGCCGTCCTCGCGGCCACCGTGCAGTGGCCGGCCGAGGGCGTGCCCGACAACCCCCGCGGCTGGCTGGTGACCGTGGCCTCCCGGCGGTTCATCGACCAGCTGCGCAGCGAGCACGCGCGCCGCGAGCGGGAGTCGGCGGCCGCCGCCGAAGTGGTGCCCGAGGACGTACCGGATTCCGACGACACGCTGGTGCTGCTGTTCCTGTGCTGCCACCCGACGCTGACCGCGGCCTCCCAAACCGCGCTGACGCTCCGGGCGGTCGGTGGCCTGACCACCGCCGAGATCGCCCGCGCGTTCCTGGTGCCGGAGGCCACGATGGCGGCCAGGATCAGCCGGGCCAAGCAGCGGATCAAGGCCGCCGGCAGCTCGTTCCGCCTGCCGGCCGGCGCCGAGCGCGAGGAGCGGCTGCGGGTCGTGCTGCACGTGCTCTACCTGATCTTCAACGAGGGCTACACCGCCTCCTCGGGCAGCGAGCTGCACCGCCCCGACCTCGCCCGCGAGGCGATCCGACTGGCCAGGATGGTCCGCGCGCAGCTGCCCGAGGACGGCGAGGCGGCCGGGCTGCTCGCACTGATGCTGCTGACCCACGCCCGCCGGGAGGCCCGGACGACGGCGGGCGGTGACCTGGTGCCGCTGGACGAGCAGGACCGTACGCGGTGGGACCGCGCGCTGATCGACGAGGGCACCGAGCTGGTCAAGGCCGCGCTGGCCGGCCCGGAGCTGGGGCCCTACCAACTGCAGGCCGCCATCGCCGCCACCCACGCCGACGCCGCCACGGCCGAGGAGACCAACTGGCCGCAGGTGCACGCCCTCTACCTGATCCTCGAACGCATCGCGCCCAACCCGATGGTCACCCTCAACCGTGCGATCGCACTCGCCGAGACCAAGGGCCCGCAGGCCGGGCTGGCTTTGCTCGGCACACTGGACGATGACGCGCGGATGTCCGGCCATCACCGGCTGCTGTCCGTACGGGCGCACCTGCTGGAGAAGGCCGGCGACCCGGCTGCCGCGTACGAGCTGTACCGGCGCGCCGCGAAGGCCACCGCCAGCATCGCCGAGCAGCGCTACCTGGAATCCCGGGCCGGCCGGGTCAGGACATAGGTTCTGCCCCGGCCCCCGTGGCTCTTCCCCGGTGGCTCTCTTGTCTGCCGGCTTCAACCGGATCTGCCGCCGTCGCGATGAGCCCACCAGATCTCGAACCCGGTGACCGTGCCCACGGTGGGCCACCGCTTACCGGTCAGGACCGTGACGCTCGGTGTCGATGTGCGGCGCGGGGCGTGCGGTGAGTGGTGGGGGCTGGTGCGGCGGATCTGCACAACGGATGGTTGTGCCCCGCGATGGATCGGTTGTTTGCTCCGGGCGGCGCTTCTCGCTTTGATGCCGATGGCCGGTGTGCGGGCGTTCGGATCGACGAGAGTTGTGTGAGGCATGACAGGTGGGCGGGCCCTGGGCAGGCGGTTCGGGTGGCTGTGGGCGGCGTTCGCGGTCAGCTCCTACGGCACGGGGCTCGGGTTCGGTGCGTTCCCCCTGCTCGCGGTCCTGGTGCTGCATTCCGGTCCGACGGAGCTGGCGGCGCTGTCCGCCGCGGGGCGGGCGGTGGGAGCCGTGGTGGCCGTGCCGCTCGGTCCGTGGGTGGAGTTCCGGCGGAAGCGTCCGGTCATGATGGCGATGGATCTGTGCCGGTTCGCGGCATTGTTGACGGTCCCCGTCGCGTTCGCGCTCGGTTGGCTCGGCTTCGCCCAACTCCTGGTCGTCTCCATCGTCGTCGCCGCGGCCGACATCGCCTTCAAGGCGGCCAGCGGTGCGTATCTGAAAGCGCTCGTGCCGCCGGAGGACCTGCTGGTCGCCAACAGCCGGTTCGAGTCCACGATGTGGACCGCGACCTCGGTCGGACCACCGCTGGGCGGGGCCGCGGTCGGGATGTTCGGCCCGGTGACGACCGTGGTGGCCGATGCGGTCAGCTATCTGCTCTCGGCGCTCGGCCTCCGCGCCATCGGCGGGACCGAACCGCAGCCGGCGCGCACCGGTGGCCCGCGGCTGCGCGCGGCCGATCTGCTCGAAGGGTGGCGTCACATCCTCGGCCACCCCGTGCTGCGCCCGCTGTTCTTCAACGGGATCGTGGTCAACGGCCTGATCATGGCCTCCGAGCCGCTGATGGCCGTACTCCTGCTGGGCCGTCTCGGGTTCGCACCGTGGCAGTACGGCCTGGTCTTCGCGAGCCCGTGCGTCGGCGGTCTCGTCGGCTCACGGCTCTCGCGCCGCCTCGTGCCGCGGTTCGGGCAGCGCAGGGTGCTGCTCACCGCCGGCGCGCTGCGTGCCTGCTGGCCCGTCGGATTGGCGTTCGTCGGGCCCGGAGTCCCTGGGATGGTGCTCATCGTCGTCGTCCAACTCGGCCTGGTGACCTGCATCGGCGTGTTCAACCCGGTGCTGGCCACCTACCGGCTCGAACACACCGCCCCCGACCGGGTCGCCCGCACCCTGTCCGCATGGTCGATCAGCAGCAGCACCAGCATCGCCGTCGTGACCATGGTGTGGGGTCTGTTCGCCGCCGTCACCAGCCCCCGCATCGCGATCGCCGGCGCCGGAGTCGCCCTCCTGGCCACGCCACTGCTGCTCCCGCGCCGTGCGAAGTCGCCCCAGGGCGCCGCGGAACAGGCCACCGGTCTGACCTGACGGACCTGATGGGGCGCGGTGCGGCACGGTCCCCCGACGCTCGGGCCGGGCGCTGCCTGGGCGCACCGGGCGACCTGGCGGCGGCGGGCGCCTACGGGTGGTAGAGCGCGCGGGCGCGCGTCAGGTCGGCAGCCCCGTCCTGGTCGAGGTGGAAGAAGTAGTTCACCTGCCATGCCTGCGTGCTGCGGGCCTGCCGGTTGGTCGTGGTCACCCAGGGCGGATACACGCGGAATCCGCGCTTCCCACCGGAACCGTCGCGGGAGACGATGCCGCGCTCGCACAACACCTCGACCGGGAACACGAACTGCCCGAAGCCGTCGGCGTCGTGGCTGCTGATGACGAAGAGGTCCACGCCGTCGTCGGCGTCGAAGGGCCGGATCGGCCCCTCCGCAGACCGCTGCCACACGGTGACGAACTGGCCCACCTTCGTCGGGGTGGTCTTGCCCACGCGGAACCGGACCGAGCGGCCGTCGAGCGTGAAACCGCACGCCGCGTACTCGGTGCTCTCCGGTTCGGGCGCCGGCGGTGAGCAGGCGAAACCGCTCGCGTCGTACACCAACGCCTTCGCCGCCAGCAGATCAGCATGAAGCCCCGACCACGGCGGCTGATTCGTCACCATGCCCTCATCCTGCCATCGCGACCGCGCGACGCCTTGGCGGCTCCCGCCCCACGCCCCAGGCACCGTCCCGAGCCTGGGAACGCCACCTCTCCCGGTCGCCCGCTTCCCCTCAGTCGGGTCCCCAGTCACACGAGGTCGACAATCCACCGACGCGGGGCCCGGAGCGGGGATACGATCGCCGCCATGGACGCCCTGTACCCCCGGCTGCTGGTCGAGGACTTCGACACCGCAGCGGGTTTCTGGACCGAAGCGCTCCGCGATCTGTTGGGCATCGAGCCCGTCAAGGTGCTGCCCGCTGCCGGCTACGCCAACTGGGACCTGGGCGGCGAGGCCGTCCTCGTGCTGTACGCGCGCACGGCCATCGCCCAGGCGATCGGCACCGGCGATCTGCCGTCGGCCGCGCCCGCGCAGGATTCCGCGATGCTCGTCCTGCGCGTCGACGACGTGGACGCCGCCACGCGCTGCCTGAGCGAGCACGGCGCCGCGGTCCTCGCCGAGCCCCAGGACCGCCCCGACTGGGGCCCCGACCTCCGCACCGCACACATCAGGACGCCGGACGGCACGCTGGTGGAGCTGCAGTCCTACTAGCCCGTGTTTGAAATGAGGTCACAGGGACTGCCGTACGAAGGCGGGCTGGGACGCGCCTCGTAGCGGACGACGAGCTTGTCGTGAGGCGTTGCGACGCCTCGGGCCTGCCTGCGTCACGCGTGAGTCGGCGGCACGACGAGGCGATCGCCGGACAGCAGCGTGCCGGCTTGCTTGACGTGCCGTAGGACAGGTGAGACTTCCATGCTCTGCAGGCCGGGCAGAGCCCCGATGCGTTCCGACGTGAACTCGAAGAGTTCGTCGAGGTCTCGGCAGTGGGCGACGGCGTGGATGTTGTAGGGGCCGGAGATGGCCGCGGCGAAGGCGATCTCTGGTTCTCGTGCCAGTGAGCGTCCGACGTTCTTCACCTCGGACGGATGCACGCGCAGCCACAGGTTGGCCCGCGCGTGATAGCCCAAGGCCGCCGGGGCGATCTCGACGTCGATGTGGACGACGCGTTGTTGGAGCAGGACGCCGAGCCGGCGGGATACGCGGCCGGGTGTGGAATCCGCCGCTCTGGCCAGGTCGACGAGACTGGCCCGACCGTCGGCGGCGAGCGCGCCGAGAATCTTCTCTTCTTCGGCGCTGAGGTGTACAGGGTCATCAGCGACGACCGGAGACTCCGTGAATGGCGGGCCGTCGCTCCCGAGCATGGCTTCCTGCTCCGGGGACAGCACGCCGTGGAGTGCGGCCCAGTAGTGGCCGCGGCCTCCCATGAACTGGCGGAGCATGGCGAAGGCGTTGATGTCGAGCACCGCCGCGGTGCGCGGAAGCCGTTGGCCGAGCAACTCTTCTCGCTGCGCCTGATCCCGTGACTGAGTCGCGCACGTGACTTCGGAGCCGGCCGCGCCGAGGGCCACCCAGTTGACATCGTCCCGCTTGGCGAGCGCGCCCGCGATCGCCGCGACGCTGCCGGGCCGGCAGCGTAGTCGTACCAGCCATCTGCTTTGTCCCAACGCTCCCGGGTTGACCACGCCGGCGACGCGGATGACGCCGTCGGCGTGCAACCGCCGATATCGGCGGTTGACGGTGCCTTCGGTGAGGCCGAGCGCGGCTGCTATCGACGCGAAGGAGGCCCTCGGGGCGACCTGCAGTGCACGAATGATTCGCACATCATCGGGCTGAATCGCGAGGGATTGAGACATCGATGCACCTGTCATAGCGGGAATCCTACAAATTGAACTGCCTGGATCGCATCTGCGGCAGCACGGCGAGCAGACTCGCTCCGTGCCGATGAAGAGGCACGACAGTGCGTACCCCGGCGTCGCCCCGAGACGGTCCGGGGCAAGGACGCACGAAGTGAACTCGCAACGCAAAGGAATGGAGATGACGCGCTATGCCATCGACTGTCACAGGGCAGCGCACGCCGACCGCCCTCATCGTCGGGGCCTCACGCGGCCTCGGACACGCGATCGCGGCTGAACTCCTAGGCCGAGGCTGGAGCGTCATCGGCACGGTCCGCGATACCTCCGTGCCAACGCCCCTGCACGATCTCGCCGACCGCGCCGAGGGCCGCGTCACCATCGAGCATCTCGACGTCAACGCGCCCGACCACCTTGCGCCCCTGCACGAGCGTCTTGCGGAACGCCGGCTCGACCTGCTCTTCGTCAACGCCGGCACCACGAACAACGAGCGGACACCGATCGGCAAGGTGGCGACAGAGGATTTTGTCGAGGTGATGATCACCAACGCTCTGAGCCCCATGCGCGTCATCGAGGCGCTCGAAGACCTGGTGTCCCCCACCGGCCTCATCGGAGCGATGTCGTCCGGGCAGGGCAGCATCACGAACAACACGACCGCAGGCCGCGAGGTCTACCGGGGAAGCAAAGCGGCCTTGAACATGTTCATGCGCAGTTTCGCGGCCCGCCAGGCAGAGACGCGGCGCGGCTTCGTCCTCCTGGCACCGGGCTGGATCCGCACCGCGCTCGGGGGACCGGACGCGCCGTTCACCATCGAGGAGAGCGTCCCGCTGCTGGTGGACGTCCTGCTGGCCAAACTGGGCACGCCCGGTCTGGCGTATCTGGACCGCTCGGGCCAGACAGTGCCCTGGTAGGCCCCGCAGAGCGTCCCTTGCGGACGGTCTGACGACCAACAGGTCCCCGGGCCGCCTTATGTCGCCAGCGCCGATGATCTTCGCCGCGTAGGCTGATCCGTCGGATACCGGCCCAGCTCAGGAAGCGAAGAGTGAGCAGACAGATGCAACCGACGTTCGTACTCGTTCATGGAGCCTTCGCGAACTCCTTCTCCTTCGCGCCGCTCCAGGCCGAACTCGGCCTTCTCGGGCACCGGTCGGTCGCCGTCGACCTGCCCGGCCACGGTTTCGGGGCGACCTACTCGCACGCCTATCAGGCACCCCAGGATCTCGAAGGTCTCGCCGCGGCGCCCGGTTCGCTCCGGGGTGTCACGCTCGCCGACAACGCCAGGCACCTGATCGGGATCCTGGAACGGGCCAAGGAGAACGGGCCGGTGATCCTCGTCTCGCACAGTCGTGGTGGTATCACCGCGACCGCTGCGGCCAACGCACGGCCGGACCTGATCGACCGCATCGTCTACGTCTCCGCCTGGTGCCCGGTCGAACTGGATGCCAACGACTACTACGCCGAGCCGGAGATGGCTACCGTCGACGCGGCCTCGCTGGCCCTGGCCTTGGCCGGCAACCCGGCCGAACTCGGCCTGCTCCGCGTCAACTTCCGGACCGCGGATCGCGACGCCCTCGCGGGGTTCAAGGCGGCCTTCCTCGCCGACGGCACCGACGAGGAGCTCCTGACCTTCCTGAACACCTTCCAGCCCGACGAGAACCTGGACGTCGGCACCTCCGCCGACCGGGCGCAGGCCGCGACCTGGGGCCGCATCCCCAAGACCTTCGTGCGCCTGGCCGACGACGCGAGCCTGCCGCTCGCCCTTCAGGACCGGCTGATCCGCGAGGGCAACGCCCTGACGCCGGACAACCCCTATGACGTCCGCACCCTCGAAGGCAGCCACCTGAAGTGGCTGATCGACCCGGCGCCGGCGGCCCGCGTCCTCGGGGAACTCGCCGCGCTCACGGTCGAGTCGGTTCCCTCCTGAGCGGCGCCGGATGGGGTACACCAGCGGCGTCGTCGGCGTTGGCGGTGCGGTCACGGTGATGGGGCGGTGGCAGTGGCAGTGGCAGTGGCAGTGGCAGTGGCTGCGGCCGTGGCGGGGCGCGCGCACCGCGCCCGTCGTAACGGGTAGCCACCGCACCGTGGAAGGTGCTCAGAGTTCGCCGGCTCTCCACAGGGCTTCCTCGGCGGCCAGTTCGGTCGGGTCCGGTGTCCGGTGGCGGATCGCCTCCAGCCAGGCGAGGACGAGTTCGCCGAGGGCCGTGAGGTGTGTGGCGTCGAGATGGCGGACCGGTCCCAGCAGTGCGAGGAGACCGGCCGCGGCCGGATCGTCCGCGTCGCAGGTGGGACAGAGTGCGGTCTCCTTGAAGCCGGTGACGGCGGCTCCGGTCCGGTTCTGCCAGGAGTGCCGATAGCGGGCGCTCAGGAGCACTGCCGCTCCGCAGCGTTGGCAGGGCGGGAGTGCGGCGGTCCGCACGTCGACGAGGTGCACCTGGTCGGTGGTGGAGGTCATGCCAGGCCCGCCCAGGCTTCGGCGCCGAAGGTGCCCTTGATGTCGGAGGCGATGGTGGCGGCGTTCACGGTGGCTCGTAGGGCGTAGACGGTGGTCCTTCGGGTGGTGCGGACGCTGAGGTGGACCGGTGTGTCACCGGGGTGCGCGATGAGGATCCGGGTGAGTTCGGCGACGGACCGGGTGGTGATCCGGTGGGCGGGGAGGGCGAGACGGACCGGCGGCAGGCCGCCGTGTTCGGCCGCGGAGACATCGAGCACACCGAGTTCCTTGCCGTGGAGGTTCAGGGTGCCGTCGCGGTCCTCGATCCGGCCCTGGACGGTGATGACGTTGTCCTCGGCCAGCGCGTGCTGGACGAGTTGGTAGACGGCGGGGAAGAGGAGGACGTCGAGGCTGGCGTCGCGGTCGGCGAGGGTGATGATCGCCCAGGGGTTGCCCTTCTTGGTCACCTTGTGCTGGAGGTTGGCGATCAGGCCGCTCAGCCGCACCTCGCCGGTGGTGCGGCCGGAGGCGAGGAGGTCGGCGACGGAGCAGTCGCGGGCGGCGGCGAGGAGGTGTTCGGCGCCGTCCAGCGGGTGCGCGGAGACATAGAGGCCCAGCATCTCCCGTTCGGTGGCCAGCAGTTGCCGGCGTGACCACTCGGTGTCGTCGAGGGGGAGGTCGAGGCCGAAGGCGGGCGGGGCGTCGTCCGCGGTGGCGAGATCGGCGAACAGGTCGTGCTGGCCGAAGCCGGCGGCCTTCTTCACCGGGACGACCACGTCGATGGCGGCCTCGTGCGTGGCGGTGAGGCCCTTGCGGGTGTGGCCCAGGGAGTCGAAGGCGCCCGCCTTGATCAGGGATTCGACGGCCCGTTTGTTGAGGGCGGGCAGCTCGACCTTGTGCAGGAAGTCGGCGAACGACGTGAAGCGCCCCTTGTGGCGCCGGGCGTCGACGACGGCCTCGATGACGCTGTCGCCGACATTGCGCACGGAACGCAGTCCGAACCGGACGTCGTCGCCGACGGCGGTGAACTCGGCGGTTGAGGCGTTGACGTCGGGCGGCAGTACGCGGACGCGGTTGCGGCGGGCATCGGCAAGGTAGAGAGCGGCCTTGTCCTTGTCGTCGCCGACCGAGGTGAGCAGGGCGGCCATGAACTCGGCCGGGTAGTTGGCCTTGAGGTAGGCGGTCCAGTACGAGACCAGGCCGTAGCCGGCGGTGTGGGACTTGTTGAAGGCGTAGCCGGAGAACGGCAGCATCACGTCCCACAGGGCTTTGATCGCCTCGTCGGAGTAACCGTTGGCCTGCATACCGGTCTGGAACCTCTCCCACTCGGCGGCCAGGACCTCCGGTTTCTTCTTTCCCATCGCACGGCGCAGCATGTCGGCGCCGCCCAGGGTGTAGCCGGCCAACTGGCGGGCGATGGCCATGATCTGCTCCTGATAGACGAGCAGATGGTGGGTGGATCCGAGGATCGGGTCCAGCGCCTGCCGGAGTTCCGGGTGGATCGGCGTGGGGTCCTGTTTGCCGTTCTGGCGCAGGGCGTAGTTGGTGTGGGCGTTGGCGGCCATCGGGCCGGGCCGGTACAGGGCGTTGGCCGCGGCGATGTCCTCGAACCGGGTGGGCTCCATCAGCTTGAGCAGGGCGCGCATGCCGCCGCTGTCGAGTTGGAAGACGCCCAGGGTGTTGGCCTCGGCCAGCAGGCGATAGGTCCTGGCGTCGTCGAGCGGGATGACGACGTCGGAGGTGTCCGGCGTGTCGGGGGCCACGGTGGCCAGGCGGATGCCGCGGTTGGCGCGGATGTTCTCGATGGCGTGGTCGATCACGCCCAGGTTGCGCAGCCCGAGGAAGTCCATCTTGATCAGGCCCATCGCCTCGCACGACGGGTAGTCGAATCCGGTGATCCGCGCGCCGTCGGCGGCCCGCATGTGCAGGGGGATGCGGTCGGTAAGCCTGGTCTTGGACAGGATCACCGCGGCGGCGTGCACCCCGGTGCCGCGGGTGAGGCCCTCCACCCCGCGCGCGGTGTCGATCACCCGCCGCACGTCCGGCTCGCGCTCGTACATCTGCCGGATCTCGCCGGCCTCCGCATACCGGGGGTGGGACGGGTCGAAGATCGCGCCGAGCGGGGCGGACTTGCCGTTCTGGTCGGGCGGCAGCGCCTTGGTGATCCGCTCGCCGTGCGCGTACGGGTAGCCCAGGATGCGCGAGGAGTCCTTGATCGCGTTCTTGGCCTTGATCTTGCCGAAGGTGTTCACCAGGGCCGTGTACTCGTCGCCGTACTTCTCGATGACGTAGCGGACCATGCGGTCGCGCTGGCGGTCGTCGAAGTCGAGGTCGACGTCCGGGGGGTTGATGCGCTCGGGGTTGAGGAACCGTTCGAACAGCAGGCCGTGCTCCAACGGGCACAGCTCGGTGATGCGCGTGGCGTAGGCGACGAGGGAGCCGGTGGCCGAGCCGCGCCCCGGACCGAGGGGGATCCTGCTGTCGCGGGCGAAGCGGCAGATGTCCGCCACCACCAGGAAGTAGGAGCTGAAGCCCATCGGGCCGATGACCGTCATCTCGGTCTCGAAGCGGTCCAGGACGTGCTGCGGGACCGGGTCGCCGTAGCGGGCCGCCAGGCCCTTGAGCACCTCCTTGCGTAACCACGACTCCTGGGTCTCCCCGTCGGGCACGTCCGGGTACTGCGGCATCTCGTCGACGTGGTCGAAGACGTCGCCGTACGGCTCGATCCGCTCGGCGATCAACAGCGTGTTGTCACACGCCTGCGGCAGCTCGGCGAAGAGGGCGCGCATCTGCGCGGGCGACTTGAGGTAGTAGCCGGAGCCGTTGAAGCGGAAGCGGCCCGGGGCGTCCTTGTTCTTGCCGACGCCGATGCACAGCAGGTTGTCGTGGGCGTCGGCCTGGTCCTCGGTGACGTAGTGCGCGTCGTTGGTGGCCAGCAGCGGGATGTCCAACTCCCGGGCCAGGCGCAGCAGTCCGTCGCGGACGTCCCGCTCGATGGCCAGGCCGTGGTCCATCAGTTCCAGGAAGTAGTTCTCCCGGCCGAAGATGTCCTGGTAGGCCGCGGCGGCGGACCTGGCCTCGGCGTACTGCTCCAGCCGCAGCCGGGTCTGGATCTCCCCGGAGGGGCAGCCGGTCGTGGCGATGATGCCCTCCGGCCGCTCGGCGATCAGCTCACGGTCCATCCGCGGCTTGCCCGCCGGGAACTGCCCTTGATAACTGGCCTGCGTGCCGAGCCAGAACAGGTTCCGCAGGCCCCGCGCGGTCCGCGCCCACATGGTCATGTGCGTGAAACGTCCGCCGCCGGAGACGTCCTTGGAGCCCTCGCCGTCGTCGCCCACGGCGCGGCGTCCGCCCGGGCCCCAGAACTCCCGCTTGCGGGCGAACCGGGACGAGGGCGCCACATACGCCTCGATCCCGATGATCGGCCTGATGCCGTCGAAGTCCTTCGCGACCTGCGCGAACTCATAGGCCCCGAACATGTTCCCGTGGTCGCTCATGGCGATCGCGGGCATCCCCTGTCGCGCCACTTCACCGAACATCGGCCGCAGCTTCTGGGCGCCGTCCAGCATCGAGTACTCGGTGTGGTTGTGCAGGTGCACAAAGGAATCGGGCACGGGTGTGCCACCTCCAATGACGGAACTGACAGGGCGGAGGCCCCACCGGGACGGCGGTGCCGCAACGGTGGCCTCGCCGAGGGCCGCGGCCGACCCGGCGCGGACGCCGCGGGCCGGCACGGGCCTGCGTCCAAGGGGGCGAGCCGGGGTGCGGCCGGGCGCCGGCAAGCAGCTGCCGCACCCGCTCGCGCCTTGACAAGGACAACCGTTCGTTGACCCAGGTCATCTAAGTCAGCTCGGATCAGCGGATCAAACGACCGGAAAGCCGGCGAGCCCCAACCATTCCTTGTACCAGTAGGCTGCTTCGCGTGGACCTCAACGCTGTGCGTACCTTCGTCGCGGTCGCGGACACCGGCCAGTTCCAGAAGACCGCCGCCGACCTCTCACTCACCCAGCAGGCCGTCTCCAAGCGCATCGCCACGCTGGAGCAGGAACTCGGCGTGCGACTCTTCGACCGCACCGCGCGCGGTGTCGGCCTCACCATCGACGGCCAGGCGTTCCTTCCGCACGCCCGCGCCCTGCTGCGGGCCGAAGAGCGCGCGGCCGCCTCCGTGCGCCCGGGAAGCCGGGCCTTGCGCGTCGACGTCATCGGCCGCCGGGTCGGCCCGGCCGGACTGCTGCGGGAGTTCCATCGCGCGAACCCCGAACGGGAACTCGACGTGGTGACCCTTTTCGACGTCGATCGGGCCATCGCGGCCCTCCAGGCAGGCACCATCGACGTCACCTTCCGTGCCGTCACCATGCCGGGCAGACAGCTCCCCGAGGGCATCGAGAGCGTCCCGGTCTTCGACGAGGCCCTGCAGCTGTGCGTCGGCCCGGCACACCCCCTCGCCAACGCCAGTGCCGTCACCCCCGGCCAACTCGCCGGACAGCGCATCTGGATGCCGGGCAACGCCCCGGGCACCGAATGGGCCGCCTACTACGACGCGTTCGCCGACGCCTTCGGCGTCACCATCGACACCATCGGCCCCAACTTCGGCGTCGAGGCACTCCTTGAGGCCATCGCCGCCTCCGACTCGTTGGGCACTTTCTTCGGCGAACGGACCCCGCTTGTCTGGCCCGTCGGCCAGGACCTACGGCGCATTCCCATGCGCGAGCCCACCCCGGTCTATCCGCACTCCCTGCTCTGGCGCACCGACGATCCGCACCCCACACTCGCCGCCCTCCGCGACTACCTCGCCGCCGTACGCCCCCACAGCCCCGACGCACCGACCTGGGTACCGGCATGGGCGCAGCACGCCCGTCGCGGCGCTACGAGCGGACACGCGCCGTCCACCGACGATCGCCGGTGACGGTCATGCGCCGTTTTCCACTTCCCGAAGCGTGCGGGCCAGTCACGCCACGGTGTGCCGGTCCGCTGGCGGAGGAGGATGCCGTTGATGGCTGTGCGGTGATTCTTCCCTCGCCCGCCCAGGCCCACGTTCTTCGGAAGACGCGGCTCCATCCGAGCCCACGCGGTGTCAGGCAGATCGCCCCGTCCCGCAACTGACGGAACGATCTGCCGGCGAGTCCGTCACCCGCCCCATGGACACGCTCTAGTGGACCATGTTCCACATCTGGTACCGGTTGGTGTGGTTGTAGCAGGTGGTCTTGGCGACCGGGGCCCCCTGCGGGTGGCCCTGGTCCCACAGCAACTGGTTCCAGTGTCCGTTCTGCCCGCGATCGAGGCAGAGCACCTCGTTGAGATTGGAGTCCGCCTGGTAGTTGGCGAACTGCCAGCTGTTGCGAGGGTTGCCGGAGCTGTTGCCGACCCAGGTCATGTTCCACTGGTCGTGGTAGTCGCTCGCATTGCATCCGGCCGCGCGGGTTGCGAACCAGCCACTGGGCTGCGAGACGGAATGCGACCACTGGACTCGGAGGCAGTTGCCCTCCTTGCGGTGGACGATCTGCACCCGGTCGTAGTAGCCACCGACGTTGCTGTCGTAGGACGCGACGTTCCACCGCTGCCACGGATTACCGGGCTGGCACGGATTGATGTAGACGTCGCCGCCGTTGGAGTCCAGGCAGTAGCCGGTGGCGTAGTCCTGGAGCATCACGTTGTACTGGTAGGTGTTCGCTTGGGCGGTGCCCGCTGTTCCCGCCACCGTCGCAGCCGCCAGCGCGCCGGCCACCAGTGCCGATCTCACCCTTGAGTTCACCGAGAGTCCTCTCTCCTCGTACCTCGGTGGTGTGCACGAGAACCCTGGCAGGCGAGCGAACAGGCGAATAGGGGACGGGAGGTCAAGAAACGGTTCATTCCACTCCTGATGCCCGCGCGCTCGATCCGCCGGGAGCTCCGGGTCTTCACCGCGTGCGGTCAAGACCCGATGCAGGGCCCGCCCACCTCGTTCACGAGTCCGTCGGGATGCCGGGGAGGTCCTTGATGAACACGACCCCGTCGATTCCGGGCAGGTGGGACGGGTCGAGTGGGGCGTAGCCGAAGTAGGGGGACACGCGGGGGGCGGGCCGCGGGTCGCCGAGGGCGGCGGCCAGGCGGGGGGCGTCGACGACGTAGCGGTCCTCCGGGAGCGCGTACAGGCGCCCTTCGACGGTGTCCGGCGGCGGGGTGTCCACGCCCTGGTGCCGGATGGTGCCGAGGGCCGTGGCGATGAAGGCGTACCCGTCGCCGAGCCGGGCGCTCACCAACGCACCGGCGCTCCACCATTCCACCGGTCCCTGCCACATCTGCATCGAGCTCTTCTCCCGCTGGAGATGGGAGTTGTGGGCGTGGAGGAGTGCCGGGCCCCGAGCGGCGACGGCCAGGAGGTTGTGGGCCATCATCAGATCCCGCAGCGCGCAGAGCCGGGTCATGCGCATCGGTGAGGTGTCGGCCATCCGGAAGTGGTAGCGCAGCAGACCGGTCGCGGTGCGCCCGTAGAGGCACGCGCGGTCCCAGTCGTCCCGCGGGGCCGCCGCGATCAGATGCGGGGCCTGCTCGTCGAGCAGTGTCACCAGATCGTCGGCGAGCAGCCGCAACTCCCTGGCATCGGCCGACTGTCCCACCGACTGGGCCGGATCCATCATCGCGGCGGAATTGGTCCACCGGTCGTCGGAGCCTAGCAGGCGGTCGAGCGTCTGCGCGGTGCAGGGAAGCAGGTCAGCGTCCACCCGGGCCGCGAGGTAGCGGTGCAGTGCGGTGAGGGCCTGCCGGGGGCTCGCGGCGCCGGTGATCTCCAGCGGGCCGTCGAAACCGGCGAAGCGGAGCTGTTCGGACGCGGGCCGGCCGTCGTTGTACGCCCGCATCCACCGCACGAGCTCGCGGTTGGCGGCGGACGCGCCGAACCCGTGGCTGAAGCCGCGCTCCATGACGTCGTCGAGGGTGCCCGTGCCCGAGGTGACGTAGTCGTCCACGACCAGGCCCATCAGGCAGTCGCTCTCGATCGCGATCGTCCGGTAGCCCTCCTGCTCGACGAGCTGTCGGAAGAGTTCGTTGCGGATGTCGAGCAACGTGTCCTCGCCGTGGGTGGGCTCACCGAGGGCGAGCAGCCGCGGTCGGGTCGGGAGCAGCCGCATGACGGCGGCGGCATCGACGGCATGGGTGGTGTCTGTGATGTCGGTAGCCATGCCTTCGACGGTATCGTTGAAACTTCGGTTGAGACTTTTCCCCGAGAGCTGCGGTCAGATGGGGGAAAACCTTCAAAAGGGCTCGCTGATCAGGCGGGTGATCGCCGGACCCGGCGGTGGCCCGGTAGCCGCAGTCTGAGACCGGTGGGCCGGGCCCCGACGCCGGTACGGGGGCCCGGCCCGGCCGCCCCAACGCCTCCGCGCCGGCCGGCGCGGCGCTTCAGTCCTGCGGCACCAGCTTGCCCCGTTTGAGATGCAGGACCTCGTCGCAGGCGTTCGCGACCTCCTTGGAGTGGGTCACCACGACCACGCATTTCCCGTCGTCGTGGGCCAGTTTCCGGAAGATCTCGATGATTCCGGCGGCCGTCTCGTGATCCAGGCTGCCGGTCGGCTCGTCCGCGAAGAGGATGTCTACCTCGCACGCCAGCGCGCGGGCGATGGCGACCCGCTGCTGCTGGCCGCCGGAGAGCTGCAGGGTGCGCCGGGTGCGGTCGGCCGGTTCGATGCCGAGCAGATCGAGCAGTTCGTGGGCGCGTTCCCTCCTGCGCACCCCTCGCACGCCGGTGATCTCCATGGCGGAGGTGACGTTCTGGACGGCGTTCATGTAGGTGAGCAGGTTCAGGGACTGGAACACGGTGGCCGCGTGCCGGTTGCGGTAGGTGCAAAGGCCCAGCTCCGCGATGTCGCGGCCGTGGAAGCGGACACTGCCGGCGGTGGGCGAGTCCAGGCCGCTGGCCAGGGACAGCAGGGTCGTCTTGCCGGATCCCGAGGGGCCCACGATCGCGTACATGCGGCCGGGCTCGAAGGCGTACGAAACGGACTTGAGGACGGTGCGGCGACGGTTGCCGCCGCTGTAGGTGCGGGTCAGATCGGTGAGTTCGAGGAGGGGAGTGGTCACGTCAGTCGCCCTTCGTGAGGATGTCGCGCGGGTTCAGGCGCAGTACGCGGGCGCCCGGGACGCAGGTGGCCAGGGCCGCGATGCCCAGTCCGGTGATGCCGACCTTGGCGATGTCGGCGGAGCCGAGCCGGACGTCCATCGCGTCGATGGGCTTGGCGTCGGGCTGGTCCTTCTTGGCCATGCCGGTGGGGTCGCTGGGGTCGCGCCGGCCGGCCTCGTTCGCGGCTGCCTGGTTGGCGGTTGAGACCTCGCTCGCGAGGAGCCGGTCGCCGACGGCCTGGGAGAGGAACCGGCTGCACACGCCGGCGAGGCCGATCGCGAGTACCGCGCAGGCGACCACCTCGACCAGGTGTTGCCCGAGCAGCTTGGGCTTCTTCTCGCCGAGCGAGAGCAGGATGCCCAACTCGCCGCGGCGCTCCCGCAGGTTGGAGGCGACGATCAGGGCGAGGATGACGGTGCCGGCGACCGCGACCAGCCATACCGTGACGGTGGCGAAGTCGGCGGTCTTGGTGATGGGGCCGACGAGGGTCTGATACTGCTTGTCGTTGATCGACAGCGGGAAGATCTCCAGATCGGCGCCCGCGGCCTCGGCGTCCTTCTTGAGGCGGTCCAGGTCCTTGGGGTCGTCGAGGGTGAAGGTGGCCTGCTTGAGCACGCCGTCCGCCCCCGCGCCCTTGCCGAGGAGCGTGCTCGCGCCGTCCGGCGTGGCGTAGATCTGGTTGGCGGGGTCCATCATCGCGGGAACGTAGGTGCCGGTGTCCGCGGTGCCGCTCCGGTAGATGCCGACGACCTTGAACGCGTATTCCCGGTCATCGGCCTTCTGGCCGGGTGCCGGCAACTCGCCCACCTTGAGTTCGGCCGTGTCGCCGACCTTGAGGCCGTTCCGCTTGGCCAGGCGTTCCTCGATGACGATCTCGTCGCGTCTGCTGTTCGGGCCGATTCCGTGTCCGGCCACCAATGTGGCATCGCCGTTGCGGAAGGCCGCGACGGCGCTCAGGTCGCGTATGCCGTCCACCTTGAACAGATCCGTGCCGCGCGAGTCCTGGCCGCGCGGTGCCGGGACCGGTTGGTAGAGCTCGGTGGACCCGGTGGGGAATGCACCGCTGTCCGTCGTGTAGTTGCACTGGCGCACCACGGACGACGCACAGATCCTGTTGACCAGCGAGCGATGCAGATCACCGTGCGAACCGATGGTCCCGCCCCGTTGCCCCTCGGGATCGGTGCCGTTGTTCTTGCCCGAATTGATCAGGGCGTTCACATCGAGCTGCATGGTGGCCACGGCCCCCACGCTCTTTTTGGCGCCGTCGGCCGCGCGGGCCGCCGCCGACTGGATCAGAAATCCGGACAGCACCAGGGTGCAGATCACGAAGAACAAGCCGATCAGCATCAATGTCTTGCCCGGGTGGCCGGTCAGCCGCCACCACGCCCGTTTGAAGAGATTCATGGCCGGAAGGCTAGGGAGCGCCGGTTGTGAGCCGTGTTTGCGGAAATCCGCAGCGCGCGAGCCCTCATATACGATTCAAATGCGGCGTCTGATAGACGTGACGGAAACACCGGGAAAGGCAAGGAATCCCGCTCGATACCTACCGCCCTTCTCATGGAATTCTCAGAAACTGCGGAAAGGGTCGGCGCATATGCGGGTTTTGGTGGTCGAGGACGAGCAGTACCTGGCGCGCGTCCTGGAGCTCGGGCTGCGCCGCGAGTCCATCGCCGTCGACGTCGTGCACGACGGCGGCACCGCCCTGCAACGGGTCGCCGTCTACGACTACGACGCGGTGGTGCTCGACCGGGATCTGCCCGGCGTCCACGGCGACGAGGTGTGCCGCCGTATCGTCGCCATGGACCTGGACTGCCGCATCCTGATGCTCACGGCCGCGGGCAGACTGGGCGACAAGGTGGAGGGCCTCGGCCTGGGCGCGGACGACTATCTGGCCAAGCCCTTCGACTTTCCCGAACTGGTCGCCCGTCTGCGGGCGTTGTACCGTCGCAGCCCCCTGGCACACCCACCCGTCCTGACCTTCGCCGACCTCAGCTTCGACACCCATCGCCGTCGTGTGACGCGCGCCGGCGTCGAGATCCGCCTCACGCCCAAGGAACTGGCCGTCCTGGAGCTGCTGATGCGCGCCGACGGCGGGGTGCTCAGCGCCGACCACCTGTTGGACAAGGCGTGGGACGCCCACACCGACCCGGTCACCAACGCGGTGCGCCTCGTGGTGCACACCCTGCGCAAGAAGCTCGGCGAACCCCGGCTCGTGCACACCGCGATCAGCGCGGGCTACTACCTGGGGACCGCATGAGATTCCGCCGAGGCCGCGGCCGGACGCGCACGCTCAGCATCCACGCCAGGCTCTTCCTCGGCTTCGGCGGGGCGCTGGCGGTCTGCTCGGCACTGATGGTCGCCATCATCTACGTCGGCATCCGGTACCTGCCCACCTACGACCTCACCACGCCCGTCGAGGTGTCGTCCCCGTCTTCCACGGCACCCGGCGCGATCCGGCCGACCCCCGACTCCCAACCACCCAAGACCCTGCAGGAGGGCCGGCGGATCGACACGTCCGGGCTGATCCGCAACAAGGAGGACGTCTGGTCGACGGTCCTCCTGGTCTCCGTCAGCGGGGTGCTCGTCGTCCTGGTCGTCGGCCTCGGCGCGGGGTGGATCTTGTCGCGTCGGCTGCTCGCGCCCCTGCACACCATCAATCGGGCCGCGGCCAAGGCAGGCGAGGGGGATCTGTCGTACCGGATCAACGCCCAGGGCCCGGCAGACGAGTTGAAGCAGCTGGCCGACACCTTCGACACCACTCTGGCCCGCCTGGAGGAGTCCTTCGCCGCCCATCGACGGTTCGCCGCGAACGCCTCGCACGAGCTGCTCACCCCGCTGGCCACGACACGGGCGATCCTGCAGATGGCGGCGGCCGACCCGTCGAAGGAGGAGATCGCCGAGCTGGTGCCGATGCTGCGGGAGACCAATGAGCGCAACATCCGCGTGGTGCAGGAGCTGCTCCGGCTCGCCGCGGCGGACCAGGCGATCCACGACACCGAACCGGTCGACCTGGCCGATCTCGCCGCGCGGACCGTCGCCGCCGCGCGCGCCGACCGACCGGCGCAGGCAGCCGGCGTCTCGCTCGCCCTCGCCACCGACACCGCCGCGGCCTGCACCGTCCGTGGCAGCGCGACGCTGCTGCGCCAACTCGTGGTGAATCTCGTCGACAACGCCCGTACCCACAACGTGCCCGGTGGCACCGTGCGGGTGCGGGTCGCCGCGCACGACGACGAGGTCGTCCTGGAGGTCGCCAACACCGGGCCGCCGGTCGACCCGGACGTGGTGGACCGCCTGTTCGAGCCCTTCTACCGGGTGCGTCCCCGCGTGGCCAGCGACCGCAGCGGGCACGGCCTGGGCCTGGCGCTCGTCCGCTCCCTCGTGCACGGCCATCACGGCGCGGTGACGGCCCAAGCGCAGCCGACCGGTGGGCTCCTCGTCCGCGTCACGCTGCCCGCGTGGCCGGGCGGGCGGGAGTGAAGGGGCGAGCGCGGGCCTGTGAGCGGGGCACACCACCGGGTCCGACAGGCGGACGAAGGCGATGGTGGTGGCGATGGCCGGAGCCGGTGAGGGCGCTTCGACCGGCGTACCGGCCCGGAGCGTGCCTGTTACTTTCGGGTGGTGACGGACGACGAAGCTGCCCGGGAACGGGACAAGGGATATCTGCTCGACAACCGACAGGCCGAGGCGGGGGAGCGGTTCGCGGCGCTGTCACGGTTGTTCGACCCGGTGACGTTCCGACGGCTGGGCGCGCTGGGCGTCGCCGAGGGCTGGAGTTGCTGGGAGGTCGGGGCGGGCGGCCCGAGTGTGCCCGGGTGGTTGGCCGAGCGGGTCGGGGAGAAGGGCCGGGTACTGGCCACCGATCTCGATACGTCGTGGATGCCGCAGGCCGGGGCGCCGTACGAGGTGATGCGGCACGACGTGGGCGCCGACGAGGCGCCGGAGGGCTCGTTCGACCTGGTGCACGCGCGGCTCGTCCTGGTGCATGTGCCGCGGCGCGAGGCTGCGTTGCGGGCCATGGTGCGGGCGCTGCGGCCCGGCGGGTGGCTGCTGCTGGAGGACGCCGATCCGGCGCTGCAACCGCTGGCCTGCCCCGATGAGTACGGGCCCGAGCAGGAGCTGGCGAACCGGATCCGGCGCGGGTTTCGCTCGCTGCTCGCGGAGCGGGGCGCGCAGCTCGACTTCGGCCGTACGCTGCCCAGGCTGCTGCGTACGGCCGGGTTGGTCGACGTCGAGGCCGATGCGTACTTCCCGATCACGTCTCCGACCGGCAGTGCGCTGGAGGCCGCGACCGTGCGGCAGATCCGGGATCGGCTGATCGAGGGCGGGTTGGCCACGGCCGAGGAAGTCGAGGAGCATCTGGCGAACATCGCGTCCGGGAGCCTGGACACCACGACGGCACCGCTGATCTCCGCCTGGGGACGGAAGCCGCTGTCCCGGTCCCGTTCCCACACCGAGACGCGGTAGGGCACGCCGCCGCTCGTACACCTTCTCCGCGGGCGGCGGCCCCGGGGTCTGTCCGATGAGTCATGGCCGGGTCCGACCCTGACCCACCGGACAGACCCTAGAGCTCGACGCTCTCGCCGGGGCGGAGCCGCCGGACGTCGGCGCCTGCCCGCCCGGCTTCCCTGGCCAGGACGTCGTCCAGGACCTTCAGACCCCACTCGTTGAGCAGCCCGTCGTGGATGGCGTACGCGCGACGCGGCGCCATCCGGCGCAGGTACTCGATCATGGTGGGCACCGTCAGCCACGGTGCCTGGCCGGGCAACAGGAGCGTGGGCGCGTCGACCACCGTCAGGGCGTCGCCCGGGTGGAAGACCTCCCCGTCGACCAGGAATCCGACGTTGTCGACCGGCGGCGCGTCCGGGTGGCTGTGGTGATGCTTGTCGCCGGCGACCGACACCTCGAAGCCGGCGACGGAGAAGTGGTCGCCGCCGCGGACCACGTGTACGCGTTCGCCGAACTCGCCCAACTCGCTCAACTGCTCGGCGACTCCGGCGCAGGTGTAGACGGGTGCCCGGGATCCTCGCAGGCGTTCGGGGTCGAAGTGGTCGAAGTGCTGGTGCGTGATGAAGACGGCCTCGGCCCCTGCCGACGCATCGGGCTCAGGGGTCATCACGCCCGGGTCGATGACGACCGCACGGCCGTTCTTCTCCAGCCGTACGCAGGCGTGACCGAACTTGGTGATCTTCATGGCCGACACTCTGCCAACTGCCGGGCGGCGCGACACCGGTGTTCGCGATCGGCCGAACGCGCGGGACGTGCCGCGGCCGGGCGGGACACCGTGCCCCGGGCAGGTCGCTGTTCGGCGGATTGCGGAGCGCCGCCGGCTGAGTGTCGCCGCCGGCCGGGTGCCTGTGCCGGCGCCCAGGCAGTGCGTCACGGCCCGCTTCCTCTCCCCGAGCCCATCGGCGCGGTGTTCGGCGCCGCCGGACTCGTCCTCACCCTGGTCGTGCGGGACACCGCAGCCCACGTCGCCCTCGAACTCGCCCAGCACACCGGGCCGTTGCCCATGACCGCAAGCCCGACCGGGCCTTCGTCACCAAGGGCGGCGGCCCTGCGTGGAGTACATGACGCAGGACGCGGCCAGGAAGTCGCGATGCGTCATGACGCGCCGGCGGCCTCCACGTCCGCGTGGGTCAGGCCGGCGGCCAGGAAACGCTCCCGCGGATGCCTGTCGTGGACCTCGATCGTCAGACCGGGAGCGGGTGCGATGTGCTGTGCCTTGAGGTCGGTGGCCAGCGTTGCGGCCCGGGTGTCGGTGACGACCGGCGTGCGTGACGACGACATCCGGCCGAGCGGTCGCCGACCGGGCGCCGGCCCCGGCATCTCCACCAGCCGGGTCATCGTCGTGTCATCGCCATTTCATCGGCCGTGGCTAGTGTCGACATCGTTCGGTGCAGGCAGATTGCCGAGCGTCGTCGTCCCCCCACCAGGGACCGGCGCACGGGGGGACGCAAAGAAGGTGGCACATGGGAAGGTCCGGGCAGCTGCTTGCCGCGGGGGCCGCACCTGCCGGAGCCGGTCGCTCCGGCAGACCCACCACGCGTGACACGTGCCGGTGCTCCGTCCGCCCGGGAGCGAACGCCGGACGTGTCCGCGCGATGTCTGTGCGATGTCTGTGCGGACGTCCACCGGAAGCCTGTCCGTCCAACGGGCGCACCGCGGTGAACCCCGCCTCGCGCAACGCGTCTTGAGCGGCGGAGCCCCTCGCCGCGCGTCCCTCGCCGAAGACAGTGGTGGCACAAAGGCCAATGGCGCCGAGGGCACCTCTTTGCACACATGAGTCGGCTCGGAAAGGCATCGACACAATGACACGTCCATCGGACGAGCAGGACGCGATGGCCGGCGGGCACTCCCGCCGCAAGCTCCTCAAGATCGGTCTCGGCGCCGCCGTGGGGGCGGGGGTCATCGGTTCGGGCACCGGGATCGCGCGGGCCGGCGGGCCGAACGACCCGTCCAGCCCGACGATCGCGTACAAGGTGAAGAACCTGAGCGGCCCGGCCGAGACCGGTCCGTTCGCCTCGCCGTGGACCGACCTCGGCATCCCCGTGCTGTGCCCGAACGGCACCATGCTGTTCGTCGGCGGAGACACCTTCAACGGCGACCACGTACCGCAGCCGGGCGAGCCCGCCGACGACTGGCGCGCCCCGGTCGGCCTGCGCTCCGGCAGCGCGGACCTGAACAACCTGCGCATCGACGGCAGCGTCGGCGGCGGGCACGCCAACAGCCTGGTCGACGAGCCGCACAACCCGGTCGGCGACAAGGCCACGACGGCGATCCCCTCCGATGTGTTCGTCGTCGACGGCGTCATGTACATGCACCTCATGCGCGGTGTCATCTACGACACCCACCACACGGACTTCTGGCGCTCCACCGACAACGGGGAGACCTGGGAGTACCTGTGCCAGTGGCCGGGCGACCTGCACGGCGGCCAGTTCCAGCAGAAGACCTACGCCGTGGCCGGTGACGGCTACTGCTACGTCCTGTCCACGGTCTTCAACCGCGAGGTGGACTCGGGCATGCTGCTGCACCGGGTGCGCAAGGAAGACCTCGGCAACCCGGACGCCTACGAGCCGTGGGGCTACGCCGACGGTGACTGGCGGTGGGGTGCACCTCCGACGACGGTCTTCGGCGTCCGCAAGTGGGGCGAGATCTGCTTCCGCGCCATGGACGGCAAGTACGTCCTCACCTGGCTGAACATGAACCCGCTGTCGATCCGGGCGATGGTGTTCCCGCTCCCGACGTCGGACCTGACCAAGACGTTGGAGCAGACGATGATCCTGCCCGGCGCTCCGGGCCAGGAGGTGGGCAACCTCGTCGCCAGTCCGTACGGCGGATTCGTCGTGCCCGGTTCGACGTTCGGCAACTTCCACATCGTCGTCAGCCAGTGGTACGACTCCCGGAACTACCGGTTCATGCAGTACAAGGTCCACATGCTGTCCTGAACCGGCGCAGTCTGTCGGGCGCCGTCCTCGGCCGGCGCCCGCACAACCGTCCCGTCCCTGACCTTGCCCCAGGTCAGGGACGGGATCCGCGCTTCTTCACGAGAGCGCCGCGGACGGCAGGGAGATCCTGGAACGCTGTTGCACACGGACGGCTGGCCCGACATGCACCTCCATGCCAGGATCCAGGGCTTTGGCAGGTTCGGAGACACCTCGGGCATCGACACCTGGTCGAAGGATCCGGAGTTCCTCGACCGCTTCCGTTCCTTCGCGGTCGCCAACGCCTCCGGATCCCGCTATGCCCTGTGGCGCGTCGACGACCGCGCCGATCTGGCAACGCTGCCTGTGGTGGTGTTCGGAGACGAAGGCGGCATCGGCCTCGTCGCCCGCAATCTTCGGGAACTCTTCCAACAACTCGGTTGCGACAGGGCGCTCTACGTCGGCGACTACTCTGCCTGGTTCGACGACGAAGCCGACGGCGAAGCTGACGACGACAGTGACGACGATGGCCGCGACCGCGACCGCGAGGGTGACGGCGACCGCGATGGTGACGGCGACCGTGACGGTGACGGTGATGCCGGCTTCGAGATCCGGGACAACGGACAGTATCTCGCCTGGCTGAAGGAGCACTTCGGCCTCGCCGCGGCGCCCGACCCCAACGCCCTCGTGGCGGCCGCGGACGAGGAGTTCGCCGAGCGATTCGCCAACTGGTTCGGGCGTTTCGTCGATAACGAGGACTTCGTGGACGACTTCATGGACGAGATGGCCGCGCGCGAACGGACCGCCGCCGAAGCATTCGATCCGGTGACATCCGGACGGCGCGGGGTGGTCGGGGGCACTCGCACCCCGGATTCAAGTAGGTTAGGTTAGGCAAACCTAAGTTCCCTCTTGCTTGGTCTGGAGAAGCCGGATGCGCTCATCCCGTGCCCGTGTCATCGCACCGACCGCTGCCGAGCGCGTCCGCTCGATCCTGACCGTCGCCCACTCCATGACCGTGGTGAGCGACGGGTTGCGCAGTGAAGTCCACCGTCTCGACGGGGTCGGGGCGACGGGTCTCTTCCACCTGCACGCCCCATGCGAACGCGTCGATGCTCCCTCGGCCGGGCGTGTCCCGGTCCGTTTGGAACTCACCGACATCGCCCCCACCCCCGTCCGCGACCGGCTTCGCGCCCGGGTCACGGTGGCCGGACTCCTGACCGCCCCGTACAACTCCGCTTCCGTGAGCAGTGCTTGCCTGGAGTTCGGCCAGGCGGTCCTGGAAGACGTGGCAGGGCGTGCCTATGTCACGCTCCAGGAGCTGGAGGCGGCCGAGCTCGACCCGTTGGCGAAGGGCGAGGCCGAGATGCTGACCCACCTCGTCGACGCACACGGCGAATACGTTCCGCTCCTGCTCCGCCTCGTCCGTCCCGTCCCCGAAGCCGGCGTGCTGCGTGCCCTTCCGGTGGCCATGGACCGCTACGGCATCACCCTCCGCCTCGAATACCCCCGTTCCCACCGCGACGTCCGCCTGCCGTTCACCACTCCCGTGACCCGCATCGAGCAGGCCGGCCCCCAGGTCCAGTCCCTCCTGGCCACGGCCCGCCGTCTCTCCCATACCAGTCACCTCCTCGCGTGAACGCGGGGCGCCGCGGGTCGCCGACGGCAGCAGTGCCACGGCCTCCGGAGGGGGCGTGGTCGTCGGTGTGCGCCTGATCGATCCTGCGCCCCGATCGGCGCCATCGAAGACGCCAACAATGTGCGTAATGCGCCGAGTTATGGCGCCCTGACCCCATCTCCCGTGCGTGGGTGGCCGATTGCGGGCTTACTGGAGTGGGCATTAGATTGAACTACTGAGTTCAATCTCGCTCGTCCTTCCCTCAGTGCGACCGGAGAGGCACATGACGCAAGCGCGTGGCGATCGTCTGGATCCAGGGCTGTTACGGCTGATCGGTGTGCTGCTGCTGGGCGGGCTCATGGGCCTGCTCGACGGCACGGTCGTGAACGTCGGCATCGGCACGATGGCCCATCACTTCGGCACCACCCTCAACACCGTCGGATGGGTGGCCACCGGCTATCTCCTGGCCGTCGGTATCGCCATCCCGTTCACCGCATGGGCGGTGGAACGGTTCGGCAGCAAGAAGATGTGGTTGATCGGGCTCTCGCTCTTCGTCCTGGGGTCGCTGGCCTCCGGCGTCTCCTGGGACATCGGGAGTCTGATCGCCTTCCGCGTCATCCAGGGCTTCGGCGGCGGGATGCTCGACCCGATCATGCTCACCGTGCTCGCCAAGGTCGCCGGACCGAGCCGAGTCGGCCGGGTGATGGGCCTGATGGGCATCGTCATCCCCCTCGGGCCCGTCCTGGGGCCGATCCTCGGCGGCGTCATCATCCAGGGCCTGGACTGGCGTTGGATGTTCCTGATCAACCTGCCGATCGGGCTGGTGGCAATCCTGCTGTCCCTGCGGGTGATACCGGCCGACCCGTCCTCACGGGAACGCTCCGCTGCGCCCCGACTCGACATCATCGGGCTGGCGCTGCTGGGCCCGGCCTTCGCCATCCTCGCCTTCGCGTTGTCGCAGGCCGCCGGCGACGCCGGATTCGGCGCCGCGCCCGTGATCGTCGCCCTCGTTCTGGGGGCGGTGCTGCTGGCCGCCTACTGTGCCCACGCGGCCAGGGTCGGGGTGAAGGCCATCATCCGACTGAACCTGTTCCGCAGTCGCGGCTTCGCCGCCAGCGTCACCGTCATGGGCCTGACCGGCATCATGCTCTTCTCGATGCTTTTCCTGGTGCCGCTCTACCAACAGCGAGTCCGTGGGCACGAAGTCCTCGCGGCAGGACTCCTTCTCGCCCCGCTCGGCATCGGCTCCTTCCTGGCGATGCCCATCGCCGGTCGCCTCGGCGACACGGTCGGCGCCCGACGACTGGCCCCCCTCGGCGGCCTGATCGTCGCCCTCGGCGCGCTCGTCCACACCCAGGCGGACGACCACACCAGTGAAATCCTCCTGGGCCTGTGCGCCTTCGGTGCCGGCGTCGGACTGGGCTTCATCGGCGCACCCACCATGGGCTCGCTCTATCGGACGCTGCCCCAGGACGCCATCGCCCAAGGCACTTCGGCGCTCTACATCATCAACCAGCTCGGCGCGTCGCTCGGTACCGCCGTCGTCGCGCTCCTGCTCCAGAGCCAGACAGACGCCGGCAGTGCGCAGGTGCAGTCCTTCCGGGGCGCCTCGTGGTGGGTGTTCGCGGCAGCCGTCGCCGTCCTGGTCTCGGGCTGGTTCCTGCCGGGCAGAGCGGCCACCTCGGTAGTCGCCGAGGAGTCGGCGGCCGCGGAGGCGTCCGCCCGGTCATGAGCCGGTGGGGGAGCGAGGGGTGCCGGTACGAGACGTTCCGGCCGGGCGAGAGCGGTGAGCGGAGAACGGTGACTGGAGACTGGCTGGACAGTAGACACTGTCTACGCGTACTGGTAGACAGTGTCTATGGATAGTGAGAGCTCGCTTCGGGAGCGGTTGGTCGATGTGGGGGTGGACCTCGTTCTGAGCGAGGGATCCGCGTCCTTGGGACTTCGTGAGATCGCCCGTCGGGCGGGGGTGTCCCATGGGGCGCCGCGGCGGTACTTCCCCACGCACCACGCCCTGCTCTCCGCGATCGCCCGGCGCGGCTTCGCGGACCTCGGCGCCCGGTTCGCGACCGCCCTCGCCGACGCCACGACGGCGAGGGATCAACTGCGGGCGGTCGCCCGGGTGTACGTCGGATTCGCGCTGGAGCGCCGAGGCATGTTCGAGCTGATGTTCCGTCATGATCTGCTCGACAGTGAACAGAGTGAACAGAGTGAACAGCGCGGGGCGGACCAGCCGCGGCTGCGGGAGTCGACCCTGCCGCTTTTCGAGCACATCGTCGCCCTTGTCGCCCGATGCCGGGCGGAGCAGGGGACCGCGCACCAACCCGGCGGCCCGGACGGGACGGCGACAGGGGCGGCGGTCACGGCCGCCGCCCTGTGGTCGAATCTGCACGGCATCGCCCAGTTGTGGGCGTGGGGCAGTCTTCCGCTGGTGCTCGATGCTCAACTCCCCGACGGTGCACCGCGCGTCGCCCGACTCGATGACCAACTCGGCGATCGACTCGACGACCGACTGGATCAGTTCGTCGCGGCGGTGCTGGATACTCACCTGGGCCCGGTGAGCTCGTGACCGCGCCCCCGCGGCGACACGTCGCGCTCCTGGTCAGCATGGCCGGCGCGATGCTCGTCGCGCTGGACGGCACGGTGCTGCTGGTGGCGCAGCCCGGCCTGCAGCGTGATCTCGGCGCGAGCATGGCGCAGGTCCAGTGGACGAGCACCGGCTATCTGCTCGCGGTTGCCTCGCTTCTCGTCATCGCCGGGCGCCTGGGGGACCGGTACGGCCACGGGCGGCTGCTGTTCGCCGGCGTACTCGGATTCGGGGCCGTCTCGGCCGGTATCGCGCTCGCGCCGTCGATCGGCTGGGTGATCGGACTGCGCGCCGCGCAAGGGGTGTTCGGCGCGCTGCTCCAGCCGGCGACGCTCGCGCTGTTGCGACTGACCTATCCGGCGGACCGGCTCGGCACGCCGGTTGCCCTCCGCACCAGCGCCATCGCGGTGGCCTCGGGAGCCGGTCCGGTCCTCGGGGGCGTCCTCGTCGCGCATCTGGGCTGGCGTGCCGTGTTCTGGATCAACGCCCCCATCGCGGTCCTGATCGCCGCACTCACCCTCGTCGTCCGACCGCCGGTACCGCGGCCGGCATCTTCTCAGCGGCTCGACGTCGCCGGCGCGGCCCTTCTGGCGACCGTGCTGGTCGCCCTGGTCCACACCCTGGCGGGTGTGCCGGCGCACGGATGGACCGGGGCGCCGACGCTGCTCGGACTCCTCGTCGTCGTGGGTCTCGCGGCGCTGCTCGCCTGGCACGAACGCCGCACCGCGCATCCCGTCGTGCCTCATGCCGTGGCGCGGTCCGTGCCGGTGACGGCGTCGATGGCGCTCTTGCTGGTCACCTCTGCCGGCCTGTTCGGCGCGCTGTTCACCGCCACGTTCCACCTCCAGGACGTACTTCGCCTCGATCCGCTCGCCAGCGGCCTGCGCGTCCTTCCGCTGACCGTACTGATGGTCCTCGGCGCACCCGTCGCCAGCAGGGCACTGCGTCGGTACGGCCCGCGCCGCGTCGCGATCGTCGGAACGGCTCTCTGCGCCCTCGGCATCGCCGGGCTGTCCCGGTTCGACGACCCGACGGGCATGTGGGTGGCCATGGGCGCGACCTTCGCCGTGGTCGGTGCGGGGTTCGCCACCGTGATGGTCACCGCCACCGGGACCGTCGTCGGTGACGCGCCGGCCGGATACGCCGGGGTCGTCGGCGGCCTCAAGCAGACCGCCATGAACATCGGCCCGACCCTCGGCATCGCCGTCGCCGCCAGTGTGACCGGTGTGTCCACCGGGGGGCCCGCTGTCACCGACGCAACTCCCGCCCCGGGGACGGGCCTTGCCCTGCTGGTCCTGGCCGGCTGCGCGGCACTCGGACTCCTTCCTGCCGCACTGCTGCCCGGTGCCCACGCCGCCGGACAAGCCCGGACGCGACCGCCCCAACCCACCCCAACTCACCGCGAGAGGCAGACGAACCCCATTCACCGCGAGAGGCAGACGGCCCCCAATCACCGAGAGAGGAGGACGAATTGAACTCCGTCCCCACAGACGACAGCGGTGATGAGGACCTCGCCGCAACCACGGCATACGACACCTCGGAGATCATGCGGCAGGTGTTCCTGCGTGCGCTGTCCGTCCCACCTCCCGCCTGCCGACGCGACGTTGACCCACCCGCGGACCCGAGTGGCACATGACGGCGATCGCCAACGCGGGTTCCGGGCCCGGCGTCGACACGGTTCACGCCAGGACAGCACCCGATCCCGCTGGTGGTCTCTCCGGGCAGCCCCGCCGGGCGGTCCCTGCGGACGAGGACGAGGAGGAGGACGAGGAGGAGGACGACGGCGAGGACGACGGCGAGGACGTCGGCGTCGGGCGATCTGGTGTTCGGGGCACGTCACCCGGATGGCCGTCACCTTTGTCGATGTCGGCCGTTGGAGTCTCTGTTGATCTCAGAAGCTCCATGAAAGGACAGGTCACGTCCCATGACCGTCGCCGCAGTCGCGGACCGGGTCGCCTCCGGCACGTGGTCCGACTTCGGGTGCGAGGTGAATGCGTTCCCACCGGCCGAACTCTTCGACCGCTACGAGCGCTCCCGCTTTCTCTACCCGGCCAAACGGGCCCGGCTCGCCCCCTACTGGCCGCTCATCCTGGACAACTGGCAGCGCGCCCGCCGGGCCGGTGAGCTGCTCCACTGGGTCGCGAGCCGCGACGAGCCCGGCGGCGGCTGGGCCTCGCTCACCTCCTGGCGTTCCACACACGCGGGCTGGCAGACCCAGCACCTGGTCAGTTCGGGCACCCTCGCCGGCGGGCGGGCGGTGATGCTGGCCGCGCAGGCGGTCCGGATGGTCGAGCGGCAGGACGTCGCCGCGCAGAACTGGTTCAGCCCCGCCAACCGCTTCGCCGCCCTCGCGTTCGGCACCATCGAGCGAAGCCTCGGTCCCGAGCACTCCCTCGTCGCTCCCGGCGACTACGTGATGGTCCCGCTGGCGCTGGCCCGTGCGCTCCGCCCGGACGGTTCGGCCGGCTCCGTCGCCGAACTGGACGGCGGTGCCTGCCCCGAGCTGGCGGAGCTGGCCCGCCGCTGCCGGGGCGCGGTCTACGCACGGGCCGAGGGGCTGGACCGCGACGACCTGCGCCTCGCCGACGTGGACCGGCTCTACCGCCTCGTCGGGCTGCGCCGCCACCGACGGATCTGGGTCCTGTACGACGCCTCCGGAGCGGTACGGGCGGCGGCGCTCGCCTATCGGGGGCCGCTGGGCTTCAACTTCTCCTTCCTGGAGAATCGTTGCGACGTGCTCATCAGGCCCGGCCTCGACGCGACCGAGACCCGGCGGGCGACGGACACCCTGCTGACGGCGGCCTGCCACGCCTACACGGACTTCGAGCCCGCCGCCGTCCCGCTCACCACCGCCACCCCGGTCGACCACCTGATCCTGGCCGGGGCCGAACCCGTGCGTCCGTACACGCGGGCCCTGTGGCTCGCGGAGGCGTACCCCGATCTCTACCGGCACATCGACGATCTGTACGCCCAGCGGCTGCGCGGCCGGGGCGTCTACCCGAGGAGCACGGCATGACCGTCCCGTACCTGATGGAGGACCGGCGCGAGGCCGGCCGACTGGTGGCCAAGGTCGACGCCGACGCGTGGGTGCGCACCTATCTGGACCCGGTGCTGCCAAGTACCCCCGGGGCCCGCGTGCTCGACGTGGGCGCCGGTCCCGGTCACATCGCCGAGGCCGTGCTCCGGGCCCGACCGGCTGCGGAGGTGGTCGCCTTCGACGGCAACCCCGAACGGCTCGCGGCGGGCGGGCCGGCCGGCACCGGTCTGCAGCGGCGCTCCGGCGACGCCCGCGCGCTGCCCCTGGCGGACGGGTCCTTCGACGTCGTGTACTCGCGGTTGATGCTCCAGTACGTCGCCGAACGGGAGGCGGCCGTCGCCGAGATGGCCCGCGTCACCCGGCCGGGCGGCACGGTCGTGCTCTTCGACCTCGACGGCCAGCTCGTCTGGCACGACCCCGTCGGCCCCGAGCTGAGCGCCCTGCTCGACCCGGTCACGAACGCGCTCGCGGCGGCCGGCTTCGATCCGCACACCGGCCGCCGTCTGTACGGGCTCGCCCGCCGGGCCGGGCTGACCGACCTGGACGTGCGGGTCGATCCGTACCACCTGATCGCCGGGCGGATCGACCCGGTACAGCGCGGCCAGTGGGAGCTCAAGCTCGACATCGCCCGGCCCCTCATCGCGCGCGCCCTCGGCTCGCCCGCGGCGGGGGAGGAGGCGGTCGCCGCGTTCCTGGCGCACCTGGACAGCGAGGAGACGTTGACGTACTCGGTGGCCTTCACGGTCACCGGCCGCCGCCGCTAGTGCTCCAGTCCGATTTCGTGAGCTATGGAGCTGAGGGCGTGGTGAGCCGTCGTCGGTAGCGGCGGCGTTGTGCTGCAGCCTGGTGCGCTCCGGAGTCAGTCCGCTTGCAGCACGAAGAACAGGAAGCACAGGAAGCGTGGCGTGGCCGCGATGGCTTCGGGGAACAGCTTGCCGGCTGCTGCGTCCGGCTCCGGCTCGCTGATGACCGTGATCCGGAAGCCTGCCTCGGTAAAGGCGTCGGTCATCGCATGCAGCGGCCTGTGCCAGCGGCTCATCAGGGCCGTCTGACCGCCCATGGTCCACTCGTCGGTCCAGTTGGTGGTGTCGAAGTAGTTGTACTCGGCCTCGCGGCCGGCCTGACGGTGCATGAGGTTGATCGCAAAGGGGTGCTCGACGGACGCGATCAGCCGACCGCCGGGCTTGAGCACGCGGCGCAGCTCGGTCAGCGCCGGCCCCCAGTCCTCCAGATAGTGCAGCACCAGGGACGCGACGACGTCGTCGAACGTGTCGTCGGCGTAGGGAAGGGGGCTGCCCAGGTCGGTCACTCGGAGATCCGCATCGTCGCCGAGCCGTCGTCGGGCCAGCTCCACCATCCCGGCACTTGCGTCGAAGCCGTTCACGAAGGCGCCACGGTCACGCAGTGCCGCAGCCAGGGGCCCGGCACCGCAGCCGGCGTCGAGGATCCGCCGCCCGGCCACATCTCCGGCGAGGGCCAGCATCGTAGGACGCTCATAGTGGGCGTTGAGGAGATTGTTCTCATTCTCGGCCGTGTATGCCTCGGCGAAGCTGTTGTAGTCGTTGACCTTCGACGGATACACAGCCACAGCGGATGTCGAGGTGGGCCCGGTGGAGGTCGCGTGCCCTTGTCGCTCGTCAGAAGTCATGGTGCGAGAGACGGGTGCCGCATCGGTTCGGTTCCTGCCTGTCGCAACGCTGCCGCTACCGACGACGGCTCACCGCGCCCTCGGCTCCATGGCTCACGAAGGGGAACGGTGCGGTCGTGGGAGGTGTCGGCAGGGCTCAGGTCGACCGGGTGTGGTGCTCTTCGTCCTCCCCGGTTGTCCGTTCGCGGTCCGCGACGGCCGCGGTGAAGGCCGACCAGTCCGCCCCGGCGAGCGGGGCGAGGACGGCTCGCCAGCCCGCGGCGGCGGTCGGGCCGGCCTGCTGCAGCGCGGAGTGGAAGAGGGCGCGCTGCCTGGCGTGCAGGGTGCGTTCGAGGGTGGCACCGCGGTCGGTGAGGTGGAGTTCCTTGCGGCGGCGGTCCTTGGCGCCGGGGGCGACGTGGACCAGGTCCTCGTCGATCAGCCGGCGCAGCGGGGCGTTGATGGCCTGCTTGGTGAGGTCGAGGGTGTCGCAGAGCTCTCCGACGCTCATGCCGGGGGAGTAGGCGAGGAACGTGAGGATGCGGTGGTGGGCGCGGCCCATGCCGTGTTCGGCGAGGGCGTCGTCGGCGGCGCCGGTGAAGGCGCGGTAGGCGAAGTAGAAGAGCGTGAAGTCGCGGTCGAAGGCGTCCGGGCGAGAAGGGTCAAGCATGTTGACATATTACCCCGGGCCCACGTACGCTCGGCATTAAGGTCAAGAGCCTTGACCTATTTCGGCGCGCTGCCGCCGGTGCCGATCGGCACTCCGGCGCAGTGCTGAACGTGCAACGCAAGAAAGGCCGGTGACCGCGATGTCGGAGATCACCGTCGGCGCATACCTCCTCCGCCGCCTGCGCGAGATGGACATCGAGCACGTCTTCGGCGTGCCGGGCGACTACAACCTCGGCTTCCTCGACCAGGTCGTCGCCTGCCCCGGACTGGAGTGGGTCGGCACCTGCAACGAACTCGACGCCGGATACGCGGCCGACGGCTACGGCCGGCTGCGCGGCGCCGCCGCGGTGGTGACCACCTTCGGAGTCGGCGAACTCTCCGCCGTCAACGCGATAGCGGGCTCCTACGCCGAGTCCGTCCCCGTCCTCGCGATCACGGGGATGCCCGCGACGGCGGTGGCGACGGCCGGCGCGCCCGTGCACCACACCCTCATGGACGGCGAGTACGACCACTTCGGCCGGATGTTCGCGGAAGTCACCGTGGCCCGGGCCACCCTGACCGCCCAGAACGCACCGGCCGAGATCGACCGGGTGCTCAACGCCCTGCGCCGGCACCGCAAGCCGGTCCACCTCAACCTCCCCACCGACGTCGTACCGGCCCGGGTCCCCGAACCCGCCGCGCCACTGGCCGCCGCCGACGCCCCGACCGATCCCGCACTGCTGCGCGCCTTCCGCGACGCCGCCGCGCGCATGCTGGCCGGGGCCCGGACCGTGACGGTGCTCGCGGGCCACGAGGCGGACCGACACGGACTGCGCGCCCCACTCGCCGAACTGCTCGCCGCCGCCCCGGTGCGCGCCGCCGTGTACTCCACCGGGAAGGGTCTGGTGGACGAGGGCGCACCGGGCTTCGCGGGTGTCTACACCGGCGAGTTCAGCACCAAGTCGGCGCGGACGGCGGTGGAGGAGGCCGACTGCCTCATCCTGACCGGTGCGCCCGTGACCGACACCGTGACCGGCGGGTTCACCCACCACTTCCCCGCCGGCCGCACCATCGAACTGCGCCCGGGGCGGGCCACCGTCCGTGGCGCGGAGTTCGCGGGCGTGACGATGGCCGATGCCCTCGCGACACTGACCGCACTGGTCCGGGAACTGCGGCTGCCCGAGCCCGCGGGCCACGGCACGTCGGCGGCGCCCACCACGGCACCGGTGGCCGGGCCGAACCGCGGAGCGGCGGACGGCCCGCTCACCCAGGACGCGCTCTGGGCGGCCGTGGGCGCCTTCCTCCCACCGGCCGGCGTGCTCGTCGCCGAGCAGGGCACCGCGTTCTTCGGCGCCCAGGAACTTCCGCTGCCGCGCGACGCGCGCTTCGTCGGGCAGCCGATGTGGGGCTCGATCGGCTACACCCTCCCGGCCACCCTCGGCACCCAACTCGCCGCTCCCGACCGGCGGTCGGTGCTCGTCATCGGCGACGGCTCCCTGCAGCTGACCGCCCAGGAACTGGGCACACTGGCCCGCTACGGTCTGTCGCCCGTGGTCGTCGTCATCAACAACGACGGCTACACCGTCGAGCGCGCCATCCACGGTGCCACCGCGCCGTACAACGACATCGCCGCCTGGGACTACACGGCGCTACCGGCCGCGTTCGGCGCCGGCGACCGCTGCGTCACCCGGCGCGTGACGACCCCCGCGGAGCTGGCGGACGCGTTCCGCCTGGCCACCGACACCCCGGACCGGCTGGTACTGATCGAGGCCGTGCTGCCGCGCGACGACGCGCCCGAGCTGCTCACGGCCCTGGCGGGGAGGTTCGCCGAGCAGAACGACTACGGCAACTGAGCGGAGCGACGCGGCCCCGGGGACGTGCGGGTCACCGGGGCCGCTCGTTGCGTTCGTACGTCGCCACCCGGCGCCCGCCGGCATCGTCGGACGACGTGAGCGTGAAGTGATGGGCGAGGGTGGAGAGTTTGGCCAGGTCCTGGGGTGTTTCGGCCTGGGGGGAGGAGCCGCTGTCGCTGACGACGACGAGGCGTTTGCGGGTCAGCATGGCGGCCTGGATCTCCGCGGGATCGACCTCGACACCGTAGAGGGTCCCCGAGGTGGTGGGGGACTTGGCCAGCGCGAGGTCGTCGAGACCGCCGAACGGCATGGGATCGACGAGCGCCATGTCGCGCCGCTGGGCGGGAAGGAAGACGATGCCGTCGCCCGGGCGGGCCAGCGTGGTGACCTCGCGCGTCGCCGCCCGTACGTCGTCGGTCCGGCTCAGGGGGGTGCGCAGGCTCAACTCCAGGGGGAGCAGCGCGAGGAAGGCGACTGCCACCACTGCGCCGAGCAGGGCTTCGGCGCGAGGCCGTCCGCGGTGGTGGCGGGTCCGGATGCGCGCGGCGACCGTCCGCGCCGACCAGGCAAGGGCGGGGCCGACGAGGAGCGACAACCCGAGGGAGGCGTAGAGCACATAGCGGTCGACGTAGAGCGGCTTGACGAGCCAGGAGGCCAGGAGCAGGCCGAGGTGCGGGACGGCGAGCAGCGGCAGTCCCACCGAGGCCGGCGACAGGCGGGTGCGTTGCCGGTCCGGTGTCGGCGGCACCCGGGTGCACGCCAGGGCGACGATCAACATGGCCGTCACCCCCAGCAGACTCGCGACCGAGGGAGGCTGGATCCAGGCCACCAACCGTGTCTGGCGGCTGCTGGCGACGATGAGCGGCAGCGTCCCGGCCACCACGATCACCGCAGTCACCAACCACCGTGACAGCAGGCGGCGTTGGCCCTCGCGCCTGGTGAGCAGGACGGTGATGCCGTGGGCGGTCAGGGCGAAGAGCGAGAGCCAGTTGAGCAGCGCGGTGGCGAGCATGACCGTCGCGTAGGCGCACCAGAGCCAGAGCCCCGCGGTCCGGTTCCGGTGCTCGTCGCGCCGGGCGGAAGTTCCCACCGGCCCGGCCGGGCCCAGCACACCGGTCAGCAGCCATGTCCCGACCGCCACCCCCGCGGCCACCAGCGCGAAGGAGCGCCCTTCCTGCGTGTACCGCTGCATCACCGGCAGCAGGGCCAGTGCCAGGCCCGCCGCGACGCCCCCCAGGGGGCCGGCGAGCCTGCGTCCCGTCGCCGCGGTGACCGCCGCGGCGACCACACCACCCAGCACCGACGGCAGTCGCAAGGCCGTCAGGTTCGCTCCGAAGACCTCGAAGAGGGCGTGCACCAGCAGGTAGTAGAGGGTATGGACGACGTCCATGTTCGCGATCATGTGCCAGATCTCGGATGCGGACCGCTGGGCAACCTCCCATGTCGCGGCCTCGTCCCGCCATATCGCTCCCTGCCGGTGCAGCCCCCACAGGCCCAGCGCGAGGGCCAGCGAGGCCGGCAGGCCCGGAACCAGCCAGGCCCGCCACCTGTGCGCACCGACGGGTGCCGGGTCGGCTATTCGTCCGGTGGTGGCGGGGGCCAGGGAGGCGGAAGGGACAGACATAACGTGAACTGTACCCGTAATCCCCACAGCGGCTGAGGGAAGTCGCAAGGCTGCGCATTACCGCCGGGATTCCTTACCCGGAACCGCAATTCTCCCGGAGAGTAAGGGGACTGCGCCTGCACTTATTGCCTATGCCCATGTCCATGTCCATGTCGACCTTTCGCGAATTCCTTCGCTTTCGCATTTCTCCCGGCGCCGCCGAGTGGACGGAATGATCAGTAGCGGTGTTTGTGGCGACTCCTGGAAAGGGCGCACCGGGTGAACTCCGCGCGATCGTGGCCGAGGGCGCATGCGAGGAGTTCGAAGGAGAGCGGCCGGTCTCAGCGTTCGGCGCCCATCGGCAGCGTTTCGCGCGCCCAGTTGGCCAGCAGCCGCAGTGCCGTCTCCGACGGGGTTCCCTCGTCGACGGTGTGGGCGATGAGTGCCTGGTCCGGATCGTCGGGCAGCCGCAGCGTCTCGAAACCCAGGTCCAGCTCGCCCACGACGGGATGACGGTAGACGTACCGGCCGTGCGTCTTGTCCTTGAGCCGGTGCTCCGCCCATGCCGCACGGAACTCCGTGCTGCCCGCGGCGAGTTCGTCCAGCAGCTCGGCGGTGTGCGGGTCGTCCGGGTGGCGTCCGGCGTCCAGGCGGAGGTAGGCCGCCACATCGCCGGCCTTGCCGCGCCAGTCGGCGTAGAGGTTGCGCATGCCCTCGTCCAGGAACACCAGGCGGGCCAGATTGCGTTGCCGGGGCGGCAGCGCTCCGAAGTCGGTGATCAGCGCCGCGGCGAGCCGGTTCCAGGCCAGGACGTCGGTGTTCCGGCCGACGATGTACGCCGGGACGTCGGGCGTGGAGTCCAACAGCCGGCGCAACCCCGGCCGCACCTGCTGACGTTGGTCCTGCTCGCCTTCGCCGTCGAAGGCTCCCGTCTCCGGCCAGGGGCGGGCCAGGCGGTAGAGGTGCGCGCGCTCCACCGCGTCCAGGCGCAGGGCCCGGGCGACGGCGTCCAGCACCGCTTCCGAGAAGTGCAGTGTACGACCCTGCTCCAGCCGCACGTAGTGGTCGACGCTCACTCCGGCCAATTGCGCCAGCTCTTCCCGTCGCAGGCCCGGCACCCTGCGGCGTCCTCCGTATGCCGGCAACCCCAGCTCCTCCGGCCGCAGGCGGGCCCGGCGGGAGCGGAGGAACTCACCCAGTTCTGCACGTCGTTCCAATGCCATGCCGAAAGTATCGCCTCTTCGGTGCTCGGTGTCGCGGGCTCAGCCTGGTCGTGCCGTGCCCAGGCACCGGCTGCCACTGGGGAAGCCGCCGCCGGGCGGTCACAGTGGTGTGCGCCGCCGGAGGCCCTCGGTCCGTCACGGGACGGCTGGGTCGGTGCCGGCTCGGTCCGGCCGGCGCCGGCCGACCCGGCGGAGACCGCCGCGGTTCTCACCGGGACGGGCGCCGGCACGGGCCCGGCCCGCCCCTGAAAGCCAACGTTCCCGCACACAGGAGGATCCACAACACCATGTCCCTGACCGTCATCGCCGAATGCCTGGCCGCCCCCGGGTGCGAGGACCGGCTCCGCACCGCACTGGAAGCCATGATCGAACCGTCCGTGGAGGAGCCCGGCTGCCTGGCCTACCACCCCTACGCCGATCCCAACGAACCGGCCCGCATGGTGGTCGTCGAGGAGTGGGCCGATGCACAGGCCCTCGACGCGCACTTCACCACCGCCCACTTCCACCACGTCCGTCAGGTCCTGGAACGGGTCCTCGCCGAGCCGATGACGATACGGAAACTGGTGGCCGCACCCGGCGCCTGAGGCGGGCGGCGGGACCCCTCCGGCCGTCCGTGTCACAGGGCGTCGGGCCATCTCGTCTCCAGGGTGTAGCCATTGACGACCACGAAGGAACAGCCATGAACGCACGACTGAACCTCATCGCCGACCCGACCGCCGGCAAGGCCCTCAAGCACTTCATGGCGGCGGGCAGGACGCTGAAGGACTCGCCGCTGCCGGCCTCGACACAGGAGCTGGTGGCGCTGCGGGTGAGCCAGATCAACGGCTGTGCCTTCTGCATCGACATGCACACCAAGGACGCCGCGGCCGCCGGTGAGTCGTCTGTGCGGCTGAACCTGGTGGTGGCGTGGCGGGAGGCCACGGTCTTCAGCGACGCCGAGCGGGCCGCGCTGGCACTGGCGGAGGAAGGAACCCGGGTCGCGGATGCCGGCGAGGGGGTCAGCGACGAGGTGTGGGAGCTGGCCGCCAAGCACTACGACGAGGAGCAGCTCGCCACCCTGGTGACCCTGGTGTCCTTCATGAACGCGGCGAACCGGCTGAACATCATCAACCAGCAGCCGGCCGGCGACTACCAGGTCGGACAGTTCCACTGAGCGACCGCGGCCGGTGACAGCGGATCGGCCTCGGCGTCGGTATCGGCGTCAGCGTCGGTATCGGCGTTGGCGTCGGCGTCGGCAAGGGGCTCGGGGTTCGGCTGCGGGCCCCGAGCCTCTGCCAACTGTCCAACGGATAGCGGGTGTTTACCCGCTGTCCGGTCATCGGTGTGGGACGCCGTGGGTGTCAGCAGGTGATGCTGCCCTTGCGCAGTGCGTGACCGCCGTCGTTGCTGTCGTCGGCCCAGTACACCGGCTTGGAGCCGCTGACGCAGGCGTCGGCCCCGGAGACGGAGAACCCCTCGTTGTTGAGGTTGGGCATGCCGCTCGGCCGGTCGTAGACGGCCGTGGTGGCGAAGGTGCCGGAGGCGTTGACCTTCATGGTCCGGTGCTGGCCGTCGCAGGTGTCGTCGCAGACCACCCACAGACGCGAGGCCTGCGGCTCCCACTGCAGTTCCATCACGCCTGCCATGCCGCTGTCGATGGACGCGACGCGGGTGTAGGCGCCGGAGTCCTGCAGGACGTACCCGTAGACCTTGCCGGTGCCCTCGACGCCGACGAAGAAGACCCCACCGGTGTGGCCGCCGTACCGGTTCGGGTCGTAGGCCGAGCCGGTCGACTCGTCCTTGAAGCCGGATGAGGTCAGGTAGGTGTCGGGGATCCAGGTGATGCCCTCGAAGCCGAGGTTGGAACCCACCGACGGCAGGTCGGAGGTCAGGTTCCACTCCCTGGTGGCCGCCAGGGTGGTGCCGCTACCGCTGACGTCGTACCTGAGGACGGACAGACGACTGATCCCGGACGCGTCGCCGTTGCGCTCGCTGGCGACGAACACGCCGCCCGGGGAGCCGGCGCCGGTGAGCGTGACGCCCTCACTGTCCGGGGTGCCGGAACCGCCGGAGAAGCGGAGCGACTTGCCGGCCGTCCACCCGTTCGCGGCGTCCGGCTTCCAACCGCCGGAACCGTCCGGGACCAGCCGCCAGAGCTTGCCGGAGTTCTGCGCGCCCCACATCACGTCCTTCTCCTGGTACAGGCCGCTGAGGTCCTGCCCGAAGACGTCGGCGGCGTCCGCGGTCGTGACGGAACTGCCGCCGGGCCAGGCCGCAGGTGTGGTGCCGCCGTTGTCGCCGCCGCAGGCGTTGGCGGTGCCCAGGGTCACCGGGGCCGCGCCGAACGCGCCGGTGCCGTCGGGACAGCGCGACCAGGAGGGGTTGGAGTGGCTGCTGCAGCCGAAGCTGTCGACCAGGATGGTGTCGTCGGGGAGGTAGAGGCGGGCCTTGTCGGCGGAGCCCAGGCCGAACGCGTTGTGCACGTCGAAGGCACGGAACGCGCCGGGGGCCAGCGTCGTGCCGGCGGCGATCGCGTACTTCGAGCCGTCGTTGTCGTCCTTGAGGATCCAGCCCGAGACGTCGACGGCGACGGGGCCCTCGTTGTACAGCTCGATCGAGTCGTTGACGCTGCCGGTGGTCACCACCTCGTTGATGCGGATGTCGTCCGCCGGGGCGGCGTGGGCCGAAGGCGCCAGCACCGTGCCGACGACCAGCGTGGGGCCGGCGACGGCGGCGGAGAGGAAGGCGAGGCGACGGCGCCGACGGGGAGCGGGTACTTCGGGCACGATGTCCGTCCTCCAGAGCGTGGTGACAGGGCGACAAGAGATTTCCGGTGCCTGTCGAACGACTGCCAGCGGGCGGGGGTTGGTCCTGTGAACGCCGGCCGAAATGCGGTGTGCGGACGAACACGCGCCGCTGTGCCCCGGAGTGCGGCGCGGGGGAACACTTCCGGCCGCTCCGTGTCCGCGCGTCGGGACGCCGGAGATGGCCGCGGCGGTCTGTGCGGTGAGCGGTCGGGCCCGTCCTCGCGACGCTCTTCTCGCTCCTCCCGCCGGGCAAAATGCGCACTTCGCACGCCGGGCGGGCGCCGGTGGGCACCCGTCGCCCCGGATGCGGCCCCGATGCCCAGGCGGGTCCGCGCCGTATATAGGCTCATGGCCGAAACGAGCCTGATGGGGGAGAAGCCGAGTGGACAGGCTGCGGCAGGACGATCCTGCGCGGATCGGGGATTTTTTGACGTTGGCCCGTCTCGACGCCGACGGCAGTCGGGGCGTTCCCGAACGTCGCTATCTGGCCCGCAGCGCCGAGGGCGGGCACACCGTGGTGGCGTGCCTGCCGCCGCCCGGCGGCGACCCGGCGCGGTGGGCGGCCGAGGCCCAACAGGCCGCCCGGTTGACCCAGCCCGGGTTCTGGCCGGTCGCCCAGCTCGGCGGGACGGCGGGATTCCCCTGGCACGCCGCGCCCTACCGGCCCGCCCTGCCACTGCCGGCCGTCCTCGCCGCGCACGGCGGCCCGCTGCCGGAACCGCTCGTCCGCACGCTCGGCGGCACCCTGGCCGAAGCTCTGGCCTCGGCCCACGTCCTGGGCATCGTGCACGGCGGCGTGTGCCCGGCGGGCGTGCTGCTGACCGCCTGCGGCCCGCTCCTGGCGTGCTTCGGCGCGACCCGCGCGCACCCGATGACCGACACCTCGTCCGCTCGCCCGACCGGGCCGGACACCGGCTGCCTGGCTCCCGAACTGGCCGCGGGCGGCCCGGTGGAGCGGGCTGCGGACGTCTACGCCCTGGGTGCGGTGCTGGCGTACGCGGCGACCGGGCACACGGTGCCCGAGCGGCAGGAGATCCCCGCCGGCCTGCGGGACATCGTCACCGCGTGCCGCTCGCGCGACCCACAGGGCCGACCCGAACCGGCAAGGGTGCTGGCGGAGTTGCTGCCGGGCGCGGCGTACGGCGGACTGGCCGGCGCCACCGAGCCGCTGTCGCTGCCCGGCCGGGTCGTCGAGGCGCTGTCCCGTCAGTCGGCGGAGGTCCTCGCCGCCGCACTTCCCACCCACGAGCGGTGAGGCCATGATCTCCCCACTTCTGCACGACGACCCGTACACCGTCGGGCCGTTCCGGATCCTCGCCCGCCTCGGCGGAGGCGGCATGGGCACCGTCTACCTGGCCCGTTCGGCAGGCGGCCGCACGGTCGCGGTGAAGACGCTGCACACCCGCCTCGCCGCGGACACCACACTGCGCACCCGTTTCCGGCTGGAGACGGACGCGGCTCGCGTCGTCGGCTCCGAACACGGGGCCCTGGTCGTCGACGCCGACCCCCAGGCACCGACCCCGTGGATGGCGACCGAGTACGTCCTCGGCCCGCCGCTGGACACCGCCGTCGAGGCCGGCGGACCGCTGCCCGAGCCGGCCGTGCGCGCCCTCGGCGCGTCCCTCGCCGCCGGGTTGGAGCAGCTGCACCGGTCCGAGGTGGTGCACCGCGACCTGAAGCCGTCCAACGTGCTGGTGACGGCGCAGGGCCCGCGGATCATCGACTTCGGCATCGCCCGGGCCTTCGGCGACGAACACCTGACGAACGTCGGCAACGCCGTGGGCACGCCCGCGTTCATGTCGCCCGAGCAGGCGGCGGGACTGGAACACGCGGCGGCGGGCGATGTGTTCGCCCTGGCCGGGGTGCTGGTCTTTGCCGCCACCGGCCGCGGCCCGTTCGGCGGCGGGGCCCCCACCGACCTGCTGTACCGCGTCCGGTTCGGCGAGCCGGACCTCGGAGGGGTCCCCGAGTCGCTGCTGCCCCTGCTCGCCCGTTGCCTGGCCAAGGACCCCGCGCAGCGCCCGTCCACCACCGAGCTGCGCACCGCGCTGGGCGGGGCCCCGTACGCCCCGGGCGACCGCGGCGGCTTCGCGGACCTGCTGCCCGACGCGGTGCTGCGGGAGATCTCCCGGCGCAGCGACGAGGTGTGGCACGAGCCGCCGCACCGCCTGCCGCCGCCGGCGCCCGTCGAGGCGCCGCGGGCCGAGGCCGCCCCCGCAGCGGGTGTCTCGCGGCGGCGGCTGCTGGCCGTGGCCGGCGGTGCCCTCCTGGGCGGCGGCCTCCTCGGCGGCGGTGGCTGGGCCCTCTTCGGGGGCTCCGACGACACCGGCGGCGGCACCGCCAAGAAGGACGCCGTCGACCGGCCCAAGCCTCCGGCGCCGCTGTGGAGCGCCCCCCTGTGGTGCCCGGAGACCGGCGGCGAGGTGATGCGGGTGGGCCACAACCTGGCCATGCGCGCGGGCATCGTACTGTGCGGCATCAACGCCGAGTCCGGCCAGTCGACTTGGCAGGCCAACATCGAGGACATCTGGCGCTCGGCCACCGACGGAACCCGGGTGTACGCCCTGCGGGGGTACCAGGAGGCGGCGTCGCTGGCGGTGTGCGAGGTCGCGCAGACCAGCGGAGAACTGGGCAAGCCGCTGGTGGAACTCTCCGCGTTCGCCGGCAAGGAGCAGTACAACCAACTGCTGTGCGTAGTAGACGGCACCGCCTACCTGGTGGCCCGGGCCGCCACCGGCAAGGGTTGGTACCTGGTCGCGGCCGACCTGCGCACCGGCAAGGAACACTGGCGCAGCCCGGTGGACGACCCGCCGGCCGCGAACGTCCCGCCGGCGCTGTTCGGTGGCGTGGTGGGATCCCGGGTGGTGCTGTGCGGCAGCCCGGACAAGGACTCCAAGTTCATCCACCTCTCCGTGCACGGCAAGGCCGACGGCCACCAACTGTGGCAGCTCGCCGAGACGTTCGCGGGCACCCCGCCGACCCGGCTGGTCGCCGACGACCGCAACCTGTACCTGGGCGCGGAGACCCTCACCGCCCGCCGCCTGTCCGACGGCGGGTTGGAGTGGATGTTCGGCAACGGGCGCGACGTCGGCGACAGCGCGGGCGAGGAACGGCGGTACGGCACGCCCACTGTCCAGGACGGAGTGGTCTACTGCACCGAGGGCGACCGGGGTCTGATCTCCGTGGACGCCCTCTCCGGCACGCTCAACTGGCAGGAACAGGGGCTGTCCGGCCGCAAGAGCAAGCGCGAGGTGGCCCCGGCCGTCGGCAAGCAGTACGCCTACTGCGCCGACGACACGGGCGTCCGCGCAGTCGACCTGCGCACCCGCAAGGCCGTCTGGACCTACCAGTCCGAGCCCGTGGTCCTGACCGGCGACCCCGACGGCGGCCGGCTGTACCTCCGCCTGGAGAAGCGGACCATCGCCCTCCCGTTCGCCTGACCCCCGCCCCCTTCTCGATCCAGGAGACGACCACCTGTGAAACCCCTCGGCCAGGGAGACCCGCTGCGCCTGGGCCCCTACCGCCTGCACGGCGTCCTCGGCGAGGGCGGCATGGGCAAGGTGTACTTCGGCGCGGACGCCGCCGGACGCCCCGCCGCGGTGAAGGTGCTGCTGCCGGAGCTCGCCCACGACGGGCACCTGGCCGATCGCTTCCTCCGGGAGGCGCGGACCGCGCAGGCGGTGACCAGCGAGGGCGTGGCGCGCGTCCTGGCCGCCGAGTTGGAGGGCGGCAGGCCGTGGATCGCCACGGAGTTCCTGGCCGGTCCGACGCTGGACGACGCCGTCGAGCGCTTCGGACCGCTGGACGACGCCGCCGTGCGGGAACTGGCCCGGTCGCTGGCCCGAACGCTCCAGGACGTGCACGCCACGGGGCTGGTCCACCGGGACGTCAAACCCCCCAACGTCGTCCTCACCTCGCGCGGCCCGCGCCTGATCGACTTCGGCATCGCCCGTCCCGAACACGGCCTGACCCTCACCCGCACCGGGCAGATCCCGGTCACCCCCGGCTACGGCGCGCCGGAACAGGTCCTGGGACGGCGCGTCGGACCGGCGGCCGACGTCTTCTCCCTCGGCGCGGTCCTCGCCTTCGCCGCGGGCGGCCGGCCGGTGTACACCGGCGCCGAGATCACGGCCGTCCTGTACGAGGTCGTGCACGGGGAACCCGACCTGGAGGCCGTTCCCGAGGGCCTGCGGTACCTCGTCGTGCCCTGCTTCGCCAAGGACCCGGCGGCGCGTCCGCTGCCCAGTCAGGTCGCCGACGCCGCCGCGGCGCCGCGGCAGCCCGAACGGCTCTGGAAGGCCGCTCGGTTGGGCGACGAGATCCGGCAACGGGAGGCCGCAGCACGCCGCCTGATGGCCCGTCCGACCGGCCCCTCGCCCGCCCTCGGGGACGGCACCGCCGGCGGCAACCTCCGCCTCACCCGGCGGCGGCTGCTGCTCGCCGCCGGCGGCGGGGCGCTGCTGGCCGCGGGCGGCGGCGGCACCGCCTGGTGGCTCAGCCGCGGTGACGCCCCGTCCGACCCCTTCGACATCCCGCCGCCGGCGAAGGTGCAGGCGGCGCAGCTCGGCTCCGCCGAAGGCTCCCCGACCCCGCTGTGGGGCCCCGTCGAGGACGTGGCCGACGCCGGGTCACCGGCTCCGCTGCCGATACGCGATGTGGTGGTGTTCGCGGCCTCCGGCGGCGGCATCGCGGCGCGCCGGGTCGTCGACGGCCGGGAGCGGTGGCGGGTCGGCGACGCGAAGGCGGAGGCCGGCTACCTCTCGATCGGGGACCGCCTGGTGGCCACCGCCGACGGTGAGGGGACCCTGCGCACCTGGGTGGCCGCCACCGGATCCCCCCGGTGGACGGTGGACGCCCAGGTGGGCGCCCTCCTGGCCGCGGACGCCCACGCCGTCTACCTGCTGACCTCCGACGGCCGGCTGCGCTGCGTGGGGACCGACGGAAAGGTGCGGTGGACCCAGCAGCCGCCGTTGGCGCTGTCCGGCGGCCACCCCGTCGCGGCCCTCGGCGCCGGCCACCTGGTGCTGTGCACGGAGACCGGCGACATGGCCGCGGTCCGCGCGCAGGACGGTTCCCGTGCCTGGGTCCGCAAGGGACAGGCCGAAGGACCGTTGCGGCCCGCCGTCGACGGCGGAACCGCCTACCTCGGCGGCCGCACTCTGACCGCGGTGCGGATCACCGACGGCCACGAGTTGTGGTCCCAGAACCCGCTACGGCCGCCCAGGCGGGGCACCTACGGTTGGGGCCCGCCCGCGGTGGCCGGCGGGGTGGTCTATGCCTTGGACTGCGACGCGCTGCGGTCGCTGCACTCCGACGGCAGCCAGGCCGCCGACCCGGTGATGATCGGCGGTGTCACCCCGCCGTGGCGACCACCGGTCGTCCAGGGCAACGGCGTCTGGATCGTGGAGAGCGAGGACACCGGGGTGAGCGGCCTGCCGCGCTCCGGAGGCAACCAGCGCCAGACCTACGCCCTCACCGGCGGCCAGTCCCGCTCCATCGCCGCCAGCGGCAACCGCCTCTTCGTCCTCAACCGCACGTCACTGCTGGCGCTGCCGGTGTACTAGGCCGGTGTCCGGCGCATCCCTCCAGGGGGCTCAGCACCGCGGCGCGGTGTCATTCGGCGCTCACCGGTGGCGATGCGCCATGGCGTGCGGTGTGCTGCCAGGGGAAGGACCCGTCCCCGTACCTCTGGAGAGACCGTGACCATCGCCCTCGACAAGCTGACCGAGCCGGCCGTGCGCGCCTTCGTGGGCGCGCTCAACGCCGGCGACCGCGCGGCCTTCGCCGCCGCCCTCACGCCCGGGGCCACCATGTCCGACGACGGCTCGGACCGCGACGTCGCGGACTGGACCGAGCGCGAGATCTTCTCCTCGGGCGGCCACATGGACATCGAGACGCAGACGCACGACGGACTCGGCCTGGTCGCCAACTACCGCAACGACACCTGGGGCGAGATGCGCACCGCCTGGCGCTTCACGGTCGACGGCGGAAAGGTCAGCCGATTCGAAACCGGGCAAGCCTAGCCCGAGGTGTGCCCGGCGAGCCACGGACAACGCCCCGATCGACAGCCCGCATGCACCCGATCTCAACCCGCCTCCCTGGCGCGCATGGATCGTTGAACGCGCGGGACAGCCGTGGCCGTCCAGGACTGCCCCCTCGAAGGAATTCCTGTGCAGCGAGGAGTTCTTAGGGCCGCACACGGCCACCGCGCTGCACCTTCTCACCGTGACGGGCCCGCCCCCGGTCCGAGCAGGCGGTCGAGCTCGGCCGTCGTTGCCTCACGCATGCCGGAGGGCCGGTTGAGGAAACACAGCTGAGTGACGACGGTCCCGGAGCCGACGAGTTGGCGAACCGGATGCAGGAAGCCCGCTCAGCCCGCTGTCTGCTCTGCGCCAGTTGCCGTCGGCCGCGAGGTGGATCTTTGTGGTCGGTCCACCGTGGGACCGGCCGATGGCATGGTCGTCGGGCTCACCGGCCGGGGCCCCTTCTTGCGGGCCCCGGCCGCGTGCCGGTGAGCGCGCACGATCGTGGAGTCCACCGAGACGGCCCAGTCCAGGTCCTCGTCCGCGTCGGCCTGGGCCATGAGCGCGGTGAACACCCGCTCCCAGGTGCCGCGGTGTGAACGGCTCCGCGGGCCCGACAGCGAGTGACCTCAGACGGACCGGCTGACGTCGTCGAAGTCGGTGGAGGCCGACAGCTCGGACCATGCCAGCATGTCGCGTTCGAAGGCGTCGCGTCCGGCCTGGACGAGCCGAAGCGCGTCGGTGCCGAGCAGCAGGCGCGTCGGCGGCTGGTCGGCAGCCACGATGCGAAGCACCGCGGCCGCGGCCTTGTCCGGGTCGCCGGGCTGGTGCCCGCTGCCGTGGATGCGCCGGGCGCGCAGCGGCTCGAACAGCTCGTCGTAGTCGGCGATCACACGGGGTGCGCGGATCATCGAGCGGCCGGCCCAGTCGGTCCGGAAGCTGCCCGGCTCGACGGCGGTGACATGGATGCCGAAATCGGCGACCTCCTTGCCGAGCGTTTCGAGGATGCCCTCCACCGCGAACTTGCTGCCGTGGTAGAAGCTGAGGCCCGGCATGGTGATCAGCCCGCCCATCGAGGTGACGGCGATGATGTGGCCGCAGCGGCGCTCCCGCATGCGCGGCAGCACGGCCTTGATCACCGCCACGGTTCCGTAGACGTTCACCTCGAACTGACGGCGAAGGTCATCCATCGACGACTCCTCGAAGAGGCCGTCATGGCCGTACCCGGCGTTGGCGACGAGTACGTCGACCGGGCCCAGGTCGCGCTCGGTCTCGTCCACGACCGTGTCCACCGCGTCATGGTCGGTCACGTCCAGGATGCGGGCGTGCGCGTCGCCGTCGAGCGCCTCAAAGGCCCGTGCGTCGGCGGGCGTGCGCACCGTGCCCACCACCCGGTGGCCCGCGGCCAACGCCGCGCGCGCGAGTGCGCGGCCCAGGCCGGTGCTGACGCCGGTGATCAGGAATGTCTTGGTGTCCGACACAGGAGTTCCCTTCGTGCGATGCGAACAGGGGCCGGCCGGGGCGATTGGGCCCCGGCCGGTCTGGACGCGTTCCACTTCAGCACCCGAATCGGCTGCTGATCGGTTTGTGGGGGGTCTGCTTCGTCCCGGGGACAGCCGGACCGGGGGACTGCCAGTCCCCCCTTCGCGGGCCGTCGGGGCGATCTCGGGCCCTATCGTGAACGGCATGGACCGCAACACAGCTCTCGGTGAGTTCCTCCGCTCTCGGCGGGCACGAATCACCCCGCGCCAGGCGGGCCTGTCCGACGACGGCGGCTCTCGGCGGGTGCCAGGACTGCGCCGTGAAGAGGTCGCGCAACTGGCGGGCGTGAGCGTCGACTACTACGTACGCCTGGAACGCGGACGCCGACTGAATGTCTCCAAGACCGTGCTGGACGCCATCTCCCGCGCGCTACGCCTCGATCCCGTCGAACGCACCCATCTGTTCCAGCTCGCCAAACCCGCCGCAGGCAGGCCCCGCCGAACGGCGACGCGTCCGCAGCCGGTCCGCCCGGGGCTGCGCGACCTGCTCCGGATCCTCGAGCACACCCCCGCACTCGTGCTGGGGCGGCGACTGGACGTACTCGCGTCCAACCAGATGGCACGTGCGCTGCTCACCGACTTCGATGCGCTGCCGCACCGCGAGCGAAACCTGGTGCGGTTCATGTTCTGCGACGAGACCGCCCGCTCGCTGTACACCCACTGGGACACCCACGCCCAGGACATCGTCGCCTCGCTCCGGCGCGACGCCGGACGCCATCGCCACGATCCACTGCTGGCCGAACTCGTCGGCGAACTCTCGATCAGGGATGAGGACTTCCGTCGCTGGTGGGCCGACCAGAACGTGTATCGGCACACGCATGGCAGCAAACACTTCCACCACCCGATCGTCGGCCCGCTCACCCTCAATTACGAGTCCCTCACCCTGCCCGCCGACCCGGACCAGCGGCTGAGTGTCTACACCGCCGAGGAAGGCTCCAGCTCCGAAGGGGCGCTTCGGCTACTGGCCGCGTGGATACGGCAGCCCGAGACCTCGTACGAGCGGCACGCAGATCATTAGGGCGCTTCTGATGGCTCTTGGACGGTGTCGCGGAGCCAGATGACGATCGCTGCAACGGTCAGGGTGCCGTTGAAGATGTAGTCACGTTTGTCGTACCTGCTGGCCACTGCGCGGTGCTGCTTCCACTTGCTGACGCATCGCTCGACAGCGCTGCGGTGGCGGTACTGGGTCTTGTCGAATGCCGGAGGTCGTCCGCCGGCCTGGCCTTTGCGCCGGCGGTTGGCCCGTTGGTCATCGGGCTGGGCGATGGTCGCCTTGATGCCCCGTCGTCGTAGGTAAGCACGGTTGTCGTAGCTGGAGTACGCCTTGTCACCGCGGACGCGATCCGGCCGGCTACGAGGCCGACCCGACCCGCGCCGTCGGATGCGTAGGCCCTCCAGCACGGGGATGAACATGGGGCTGTCGCCCCGTTGGCCTGGAGAGGTCTGCCAGGTCAACGGGCGGGCCCGGTCATCGGCCAGCAGATGGACTTTGCTGGTCAGTCCGCCTCTTGAACGCCCCAGCGCCTCACGCCCATCGTCTTCCACACGCGCACCGCCCCCTTTTGCGGAAAGTCCCGCGGCGGCCGGCGGCGGGCACCGGCCGCGTGCTGGTGTGCGCGGCAGGACGTGGAGTCGATGTTCACCGCCCACTCCCGCCGGCGCTGCACGCTTTCCTTCTCGACGTCTTTGGCCAGGGTCCCGTCGGGGTCGGTGGCGTCAGCCTCGATCTGTAACTCGGTCAGGATCTGCTGCCAGGTACCGTCAGCTGACCAGCGGCGGTGCCGTTCATAAACGGTCTGCCAGGGGCCATATCGTTCGGGAAGGTCCGGCCAGGGAACGCCGGTACGGGCCCGGAACAGCACCCCGTTGATCACCGTGCGGTGATCGGCCCATTGCCCGCCGGGCTTGCCGTTGGCGGGCAGTAAAGCCTCGATCTTCTGCCACTGCGCGTCCGTGAGCTCATGTCGCCGCACCATAAGACGCAACTGCCCAGCCGGAGCACTGATCCACCACCACCCCGGCAAGAGCCATCAGAAGCGCCCTAGACGCCCGTCGGTCCGCGAGGAGCGGTCGGCCATAGTGGCTGCGTCCCATGGGCCGGGATGGGCGTTACGGAACACCGGCAGACCTTGCGCCCCACCGCCGGTGTCCCGAAACCCTCGTCGAGGGGGAAGGACCTGGACTCGATCGACACGTATGCCGCCTTCACTGCGGACCTCACGCTGTTGTCCGAGGAGCAGGGCAGTACGGACGTGGTCGTCGGCTCCGGCATCGTGACGCGACTCCCGCACTGAGCCTCAGCTGTCGTGCCGGGCGGTTCGGCGCCGCTCTGCGCGGTGGGCGAGCGCATCGAGGATGCGTTGCCATGCCGGCGATGCCTCGGAGATCCGGGAAGAGACCAGCTCCCGGGACCCTGCCCGGTGGCTGTCCCGTTCGTGCTTGATGTGCCATGCGTCCAGGTCGTCGATGAGCCGGTCCAGGCGTGGATCGTGCGGATCCCAGTCGACTGCTTGATCACAGGCGAGGTACAGGCGCGTCGTCTCCGGGTCGTCGAAGCCGGCGTTCTTCTCCCGTATCCGCTGCGGCATGGCGTGCGGGTCCAGTGCCTGCATCAGGATCCATGAGTCGCGCTCCAGCCGCACCCGCAGTTCGCTGACCCCGAGACCGCGCATCCGGTCCAGGATGGCGACCACCTCCGCGGGCAGGAAGAGCCTTTCGCCGGCGGCCAGTTCGGCGATCCTGCGGCGGTACTCGGTGAGCTGGTCGATCTTGCGCTGCAACGCGGCGTCGATGTCGGTGACGGCCGCGTCGAATGCGGCCGGCTGGGCATGCAGCAGCGCGTCGATACGGGCCAGCGGCACCCCCGCGTCGGCGAGGGTCCTGATCCGGATGAGATCCACCGCCGCCTGCGCGCTGTAGCGGCGGTAGCCGGAGGCATCGCGCTCGGGCTCGGGCAACAGCCCGACGTGGTGGTAGTGGCGAACGGTGCGCACGGTCACGCCGGCGGTTGCCGCGAGCTGGCCGATGGTGAGCACCGTCCTCCTCGGGTCCTCGTAAAAAACGTGGTCCGGCCGAGTCTAATCAGGCGCGGGCTCGGGCGACGACATCGCGGATCGCCTGGACCACGGCATCGGGGCGGTCGAAGCAGAGCCGGTGGTGGCTGGTGTCGGAGATGATGCGTTGTTCCCCGTGCGAGACCGCGCTCACCAGGGCCGCGTCCATTCTCATGTGACCCTCGTGCATCTCCCGCAGCGTCCGCTCCGACGTCACCGCCTGTTGGGCGGGGTCGGCGCCGACCACGGTGAGCGCAACCACCGGGACGTCGGGGATGTTCGGCCCGGCCCGCAGTTCGGCGGCGAGTTCGGCCAACTTGGTGCGCTCGGCGATGCCGATGTGGGCCCAGGCGTCACTCACCTTGGCATCGACCAGCGCTTGCCGCAGGCGCTCGGGGTAGTCCGCGAGCAACTCCGCGAACATCTCGCGCAGGGCCGGACGCAGCTGTTCCAACTGCTCCCGACCAGGCGCCATCCGCTCGACCGCGGCCAGCCGCGCCGTGGGCGGCATGAATTCGTCCCAGTCGCGGTGGAAGGCGTCCAACCAGACCAGCCCGGCCACGTCCTGCGGGTACAGCTGCGCGAACCGGTGCGCGTAGAAGCCGCCGAGGGAGTGCGGCACCAGCACGTAGGGGGCGGCGATGTGCTGGGCGTGCAGCAGGTCGTGCAGTTCCGTGGCGACCGCGGCGGCGGTGCGCGGCAGCGGCAGGGGATCGCTGTAGCCCGTGCCGCCGCGGTCGTACACCACGGTGGTGGTGAACTGCGAAACCTGCTGCTGGACACCGAAGTAGTCCAGGCCGACCGCGCTGGCGCCGGGCAGGAACACCACGGCCGGTCCGCCGTTGCCCGACCGCCGCACGAAGACGCGGCGGCCGTCGATCTCCTGGAACCCTCCGATCGGCGGAGCGGGCCGAACCGGGGAAGTGCTGTTGTTCGTCATGCGACCAGCCTTCAACCCTGACGCACGGTCAAGGTCAAGCCCGTCCCCTGCGGTTGGCGTCCCCTGACGGCTGCACCTCGGCTGGAGTCTCCTGGCTGGTGTGCGTCGCGGGTGGACGCGCGGCCGATCAGTAGACGTCGCGGACGTAGCGTTTGTCGGCGGCGAGGCGTCTGACGTAGGCGGTGGCCTCGTCGGCGTCCATGCCGCCGTGCGTGGCGGCGATCTCCTTGAGTGCCTGGTCCACGTCCTTGGCCATGCGGCCGGCGTCGCCGCAGACGGAGAAGTGGGCGCCGTCCTGGAGCCACTGCCACAGGCGGGCGCCGTTCTCACGCATCCGGTCCTGGACGTAGATCTTGTTGCGCTGGTCGCGGGAGAAGGCGAGGTCGAGGCGGTCGAGGTGGCCGGATGCCTGGAACCCCGCCAGTTCCTCGCGGTAGTAGAAGTCGGTGGCCTGGCGCTGTTCGCCGAAGAAGAGCCAGTTGGGGCCGGTGTGACTGCGGGCCCGGCGGTCTTCGAGGAAGCCGACGAAGGGGGCCACGCCGGTTCCCGGGCCGACCATGACCATGGGGGTGGTGGGGTCGGCGGGCGGACGGAAATGCGGTGAGCGCTGCACGAAGACCCGCACCGGGCCGTCGTCGGCACAGTCCGCCAGATAGGTCGAGCAGGTGCCCTTGCGGTCGCGGCCGAGGTCGTTGGTGTAGCGGACGACGGAGACGGTGAGCCGCACCTCGCTGGGGTGGGCCAGGGGACTGGAGGAGATGGAGTACAGGCGGGGCTGCAGGCGCTTGAGCACGGCGGACCATTCCGGGGCGGACGCGCGTACGGGGAACACGCCGACGACGTCGGCTGCCTGGCGACCCCAACTCCACCTTGCCAGGGCGTCCTTGTTGTCGGGCCGCAGCAGCCGCTTCAGGTCCTGGCTGCCGGTGCGCTCCACCACGAACTTGAGCAGGTCGGTGGTGAGGCGGGTGATGTCCAGGCGGGTGCGCAGCGCCTCCTCGAAGGTGAGGCGAGCACCGTCACCGAGCTCGACGGGCTCGTCGGCGTCCGCTCCGGTCAGGGTGAGCCATTCGGCGACGAGGCCGGCACCGTTGACCGGCCACACCCCGAGGGCGTCACCGGCGTCGTAGGCGAGTTCGTGGTCACGGGTGTCGAAGGCGAACTGCCGCACCTCCTTCTGGGAACCGGGCAGGCTCAACAGCCGGTTGCCGATGAGGAGGGTGCTGAACGGCGATGCCTTGGTGTGGCCGACGGGTTCCGGAGCGGGCGGTGCGGAGGCGGCGGTGGGTGTGGTGGCGGTGGGTGTGGTGGCGGCGGTGGGTGTGGTCGTGGGCGCCGCGGTGACGGCGGGGCCGGGAGCGGGCGCCCCGAGCCCGCCCGCGGCCGTGGAGTGACTGTCGTCGGGGGTGGCCAGGGCGGTGACCACCTGTCCGAGCCACTGCTCGGCACTCGCCTCGAAGTCGGGCTCGCAGTCGGTGCGGCCGACGAGGCGGGTGGCCCCGAGCGCGTCGAACCGTTCGTCGAGCCGGCGGCCGTGGCCGCAGAAGTCGTCGTAGGTGGAGTCGCCCAGGGCGAGCACCGCGTACCGGATGCCTTCCAGCGGGCCGATGGTGGGGGCGGACAGCGCCTGCCAGAAGTCGGCGCCGTTGTCGGGGGCGTCGCCGTCGCCGAAGGTACTGGTGATGAGCAACAGATCGGTGTCCGGGACGAGTTGAGCAGGCGTCAGATCCGTCATGGGCAGCAGATCGGGGGTGCGGCCCGCCGCCGTGAGGTGGGCCGCGGCGGTGGTGGCGAACTCCTCGGCGTTGCCGGTCTGCGAGGCCCACAGGATGACCAGTCGCCGGGTCGGTACGGCGGCGTCGGCTGCCGGTGCCGCGGTCCGCGCGGGCCCGGGTTCGGACTCGCGAGTGGCGGGTGCCTGGGCGACGGGCGCGGCGGAGCGGGAGAACATGCCGGCGAGGGCGCCGCCGACCCAGAGCGCGGAACCGGGGGAGAGGGGCGCGTCGGGTGGCAGCACGGGGACATCCCCGTCGGGCGGGTTCAGGGCGAGGCCGGCGAGATAGCCGGAGAGGTAGCGGCGCTCCGGCTCGACCAGTGGTGCGGGGGACAGGTCGGTGATGCCGAACATCCCGGCGAGCGCATGGACGGCGGCGTCCGACCGGGCTGTCGCGCCACCCTGGTCGGGGACGGCATGCACCGGCTCGTCTTCGTGCGGCGCGGCGGCCGGCGTGGCCTCGGGGCGGGTGTCCGACCGTGCCTCCGGAACGGGCGCTGCCGTCTTGGTGAGGGTGACGGCGCAGACCTTGAACTCGGGTTGGAAGGAGATCGGGTCGACGGCGTCGTTGGTGACGGCGTTGATGCTGAGGTACTCGCCGAACAGGTCGTTCCAGTGGAAGGGGGCGAAGCACGTGCCGGGTCGCACCCGGTCGGTGACCACCGCGGGAAGCACGGCACGCCCACGGCGCGAGGCGATCTCCACATGGTCGCCCGCCGCGATCCCGAGCGCCCCGGCGTCCTCGGGGTGTACCTCCACGAACGGACCGGAGTCGAGCTTGGTGAGCTTGGCGACCTTGCCGGTCTTGGTCATGGTGTGGCACTGGTGCTGGAGGCGGCCCGTGGTGAGCATGAACGGGTAGTCGTCATCGGGGAGTTCGGCCGCAGGTAGATGCGGCCGGGCGTAGAACCGGGCGCGTCCGCTCGGGGTGGGGAAGGCCAGCCGGGGGAGCGTGCCGTTCTCGCGTTCCACCAGTGTCTGGCTGACGCCGTCGTTGAGGTAGCGGATCGGGTTGCGGTCCGGGCCGTCCGCGGTCGGCGCCGGCCACTGGACCGGTGTGGTGCGCAGCCGCTCGTAGGTCACCCCGCGCAGGTCCCAGCCGGTCGTGGGATTCCATGCCTGCTTGAGTTCCTCGAACACCTCCTCGGCGGAGGTGTGGCCGAAGCCCTCGACGAATCCCATCTCGCGGGCCACCCTGGCGATCAGCTGCCAGTCGGGCAGTGCCTGTCCGGGCGGGTCGACGACGCCTGGCACCAGGGTGAGGTTCCGCTCGGAGTTGACCATGACGCCGTCGGACTCCGCCCACAGCGTCGCGGGCAGGACGACATCGGCGTACGCGTTGGTCTCGGTCTCGGCGAAGACGTCCTGCGTGATGACGAGTTCGGCGGCCTCCAGACCGGCGATGACGGTCTTGCGGTTGGCGACCGAGGCGACCGGGTTGGTGCAGATGATCCAACATGCCTTGATGGCGCCGGCGGCCAGTTCCTGGAACATCTCGACGGTGCCGCGCCCGACGTCGGTACGCAGCGAGCCCTCGGGGATCTGCCACAGGCGCTCGACGAAGGCCCGCTCGGAGTCGACGAGCACGGACCGCTGACCGGGCAGCCCGGGCCCCATGTACCCATCTCCCGGCCGCCCATGGCGTTGGGTTGGCCGGTCAGCGAGAACGGTCCCGATCCCGGGCGGCAGATGGCGCCGGTCGCCAGGTGCAGGTTGACCAGGGCGTTGGTGTTCCAGGTGCCGTGGGTGGACTGGTTCAGGCCCATGGTCCAGCAGCTCATCCAGTCACCGGCCTCGCCGATCCACTGCGCGGCCCGGCGGATGTCGTTCTCGGCGAGGCCGGTGATCTCCGCTACCCGTTCGGGCGGGTAGTCCGCGAGGAAGGCGGGTATCTCCTCCCACCCCTCGGTGAACTCGGCGATGAACTCCTCGTCGGTGTGGCCGTTCGCCACCAGCAGGTGCAACAGGCCGTTCAGCAGGGCGAGGTCGGTGCCGGGCCTGATCTGCAGGAAGAGGTCGGCCTTCTCGGCGGTGGCGTTGCGGCGCGGGTCGACGACGACCCATTTGGCGCCTGCCTTGACCCGGTCCATCATGCGCAGGAAGAGGATCGGATGGCAGTCGGCCATGTTCGCGCCGATGACGAAGAACACGTCCGCGCGATCGAAGTCCTGATACGAGCCGGGTGGGCCGTCCGCGCCCAGCGACAGCTTGTATCCGGAGCCTGCCGAGGCCATGCACAGGCGGGAGTTCGACTCGATCTGGTTGGTGCGCACGAAGCCCTTGGCCAGCTTGTTCGCCAGGTACTGCGCCTCCAGGGACATCTGCCCGGACACGTAGAAGGACAACGCGTCCGGCCCGTGCTCGTCCAGGATCGCCCGCAGTCGCCCGGCGACCGACGCGATGGCCTCGTCCACCTCCGTCTCGACGGGCTGGGCGCCGCGCTCGGCACGCACCAGCGCCTTCGCCAGACGCCCCGGCGCGGCCATCATGTCCGCGCTGGTCGCCCCCTTCGTGCACAGGCGGCCGGAGTTGGTGGGATGCGCCTTGTCCCCGGACGCCCTGGCCACGCGGCGCCGGCCGTCGGCCGGGTACCGCACCACGTCCAGGACGATCCCGCAGCCGACCCCGCAGTACGAGCAGACCGTGCGGACACTGCCGTCCTTCGAGCCAGATGCCACCGAAACCCCACTCCGCGGTGCGTGTACCTTCCCGAGCCAGAACCGCCCCACCGGCGGCGGGCACGACCTACGACCAGCACCGTAGGGAGGGCGAATTTCCGGCCCGTCACATGACTGGAGCGCCCGAGGTTACGCCTCCCGCACACGCCGCAACCGCACGATGTGAGGCATGTGGTCCCGTCCACGGCGGCGCGCCTCGCACCGGCAAAGGGCCGGGCCCCGTACCAGGCACCAGTCACGCGGGGCCCGTACCAGGCACGGGGCCGGGTCCGACGACGGGACGCGCCCTAGCCAACTCCTGATCCACAGTCAGGAGCGGAGCCGTCGGAGAAAGCCGGGAGCGAGCGTCGAAGATCGCTGGGTATAGTGCAGGCGCTTTGCCCCGATGACCCCGTCGCCGAGGAGGCCGTCCCATGGAACCCGTCACGCTGATCACCGGTGGCTCGACCGGAATCGGCGCCGCCACCGCACGCGCCCTGCTCAAGCAGGGCCACCGCGTGGCCGTTACCGGACGCGACGTGGGCAAGCTGGCCGCCTTCGCCGCCACCGCGGGGGCGGGCGAGCGGCTGCTGACGATCACCGGCGACGCCGGCGAAGCAGATGACGTCGCCGCCGCCGTCCGCCAAGTGCTGGACACCTGGGGTCGGCTGGAAAACGTCATAGCCAACGCTGGTTTCTCCCTGCCCGGCAACCTGGAGACCCACGCCTCTGAGGACATGCGCGCCATGATCCTCACCAACGTCCTGGGCCCCGCCCTGCTGATCCAGGAGACCCTGCCCCACCTGAGGACATCCAAGGGCCGAATCGTGATCATCGGCTCGGTCGCCGGCGTCCGCCACACCCCCGGCAACCTCTACTCCGTCACCAAGTGGGCCGCCCACGCCCTCGCCGAGAACACCCGCCTCCTGGTCGGCCAGGACGGAGTCGGCGTCACCGTTGTCGCCCCCGGCATCGTGGACACCCCCTTCTGGCACGCCCGCGGCGGCACCCCCGAGGCAGCCGCCACGATGACCGCCGAGCAGATCGCGGACACCATTGTGTTCGCCGTCAACCAGCCCGCGGGCGTGGACATCAACCACATCACGGTGCGGCCGACGGGGCAGGTTGGCTGAGGTAGAACTCCCAAGGGTCGTACGGGGAGGCGCCTTTGGCTCCGCCAAGCATGGTGTGGCGCGGGCCGGGGCGTCTTCGGATCTGGGCCGCCACCCCGCGGCGTTCCTCAGCACCGTCACCGCCGTTGCCTTGATCATCAACAAAGCACTACTGGTCGCGGCTCGCGCCAGCCGGCCACACAATCCGTACAGGCGTGCCCGTTCGGCGGGCGTATGCAACGACGTCGGCGGTGCCTCCATAGCCGCGAGCGGGTTTGCCGTCCCAGACCGCGACCAACTCATCGACGAGGCCGACGAGTACCTCACTGCCCGCCATGTGCGCCGCCTCGTCCGATTCGGTCATGCCGGTGCGATGGACATCCCATGCGCGTCGCAACAGCTCGTCGTAGACCTCGTGATGCCACTCCGGAAGACCTTCCCGGTACTTCTCGGCTGGGATGACCACCTCCAGGCGGGCGCTGCATCCGAGTGCCGACTCCGCCGCCCAGGCGTCGGGACCGTCGGCGATGCACGACACCACGACCAGTTCGTCGTCGGCGTAGCTTTGGCGGGCTTCATCCAGAAGTGCTCGTACGTGCCGTTCCACGTCCTTGTTAAGACCTCGGTGACCAGTGATTCCTACACGCATGTGATGTGCTCCTCAGAGGTAGACGCCGTGAAGTCGTTCGTCGAATTGCATCGCCTGGGCACTCTCCCGCCACTCCACGGAGGCAGTTCAGCTCGCCAATACCTGGTGGCCGACTCACCCGAGGGCCGGACTGTGAAGAAGAAGGCCAAGTCGTCCTGGACCGAGCTACCCACGACGCGCGAGTGCACGCCCAAAAGGCTTGCCGCCGACCACAAGTTGGGGCACGGGCGCATACCTGACCCCAACGACCGCACCGCGATCCTCACCGCACTGGGCCTACGGGAAGAACCGTCGTAGCACCCGCGATGGCCTCCGTGCTCCGCCAGCGGCCGGGATGGATCGGAGTTCCCCGCTCCTTCGCAAGGAGTGGGTCCGGCTGGAGCCACACTTGCCGAAGAATGAGCGTGGTTCGGTGCGCCCCAACACCTGAGCATGTGCCACCGCGTGACCTCCCAGAAGCGGATAGGTCCTGCTGGCGCGACTATTCAGACTACGCACGGTGATGATCGTGTCGGCGAGGTCGAAGAAGGCGCCGATGACGGTGATGCGCCGCTCACAGCAGCGGGTGAGGTGGTGGCAGGCATTCGGCCAAGCATGGGTGCGATACGTCCGCGCAGGCCGCGTTCGCTGAGCAGCGCGTGGGTCTTGCGCTGCACGCCCCGCCGCCGGGGCCGTCGGTCAGCAGACGGCCCCGGCGGCGGGATGTCAGGTTCATCGGGCAGTGAGCCGCGCAGTCCCGCTCACTTCTCGCACAGCGCCGTGTCGAGCAGTTTGTACATCGGCACGACGGGGTTACTGAGAGGAGTGAGCGCATTGGTCACCACGGCGGCGTGGCGCCCGTCCTCGGTGACCATGGTCTCCGTGTAGTAGCCCGTTACCTCGCCGTCGTGTCCCCAGGCCACACCGCCGCAGGGCAGAGGGTGCTTGATCAGCCCGAGTCCGTAGCCGAGGCCCGGGCTGATGTCCCTCGCCTTCTTCATCTCGGTCAGACTCGCCGGTGACACGACCCTGCCGCCGATCAGTGCCTGGTAGAAGGTGCTGATGTCCTGTTCCGTGGAGAGCATCGCGCCTGCGGTGCTGTAGACGGACGGCTCGAATTCCGCCAGTACGTCCGTCCAGAAGAACAACGGGCCGATACGTACGCCGTTGTACCCGTGCACGGCCGGCTCGGCCACGGCGCGGTTGCCCGCGGCGGGGAACGTGGTCTGGGTGAGATGGAGCGGCTGGATGATCCGGCTCGTGATCACCTGCGCCACCGGCGAACCCGTGACCTTCTCGATGAGAAGGCCGAGGATTTCGTAATTGGTGTTGGAGTAGTGCCACTCCGCGCCCGGCGCTGCGGCCGGGGGATACTTGAGCCCGTCCCGGACCAGTGCGGCCAGGGTGTAGGTGCCGTCCGGGTTGGCCTCCGGGACCGTCCGCGTGTTGGTCGGGATTCCGCTGGTGTGCTGCAGCAGTTGCCGCACCGTGATGGTGTTCCCGTCGTAGCCGTTGCCGTCGACCACTTGGGGAAGGTACTTCTCGATCGGTGCGTCGAGGGAGATCTTGCCCTCGTCGACGAGCTGCATCACCACCGCCGCGGTGAAGGTCTTGGTCTGGCTCCCGATGCGGTAGTGGTCGGCCGACCGGATGGGCGTGTTCGTGTTGATGACGGCCGTACCAGCGGAGTAGGTCCAGGAGTCGGTGCCACTGCCGGCGAGGATCCCGGCTCCGGGACCCCCGGCCGCCTGGAACTCGCTCAACGCCGCCCGCGTGGCGGCATGGTCACCGGCCGGCTGGGCGGACGCCGAAGACGAAAGCATCAACGCTGCCGCCGCCACCGCGCCCAACACGGCCGTCAGTCTTCTCGCGCGCAACATCCCTGTCACAGCCCCCCTTGGTAGATCCCGGTACACAGGCACGAACACGCGGAATCCTCACCGTCTTGACGCCTACGCCGGAAGTAGGCTGTCGGCCAAACACTTTCGGTCAGAGGGATATGAGGGACTCCGGTTCCCCAGCGCCCGTGCCGTCGCGCCCTCGTACAGCGACATCCCGCTGTTGCCCCAGCGCACCCTGCTCGACGAACGGGCCTACCAACAGCCCTACACCTCAGACGCCGAACGACAGGCAGCCTTCCCCGACTGGCTGGACTGGTACAACTACCGCCGACCCCACACCGGAATCAGCGGCCACACCCCAGCCAGCCGCGTCCCCAACCTCACAGGGCAATACACCTAGGGCGCTTCTGATGGATCTCCGCGGCGTCGCGGCGCCTGGCACGCACGCTCGCCGCGTTGCCGAGATGCCCCCATAGCTCCGCTATGAAGACATCCCGGCGCCTTGCGATCGCACACACCAGGCGCCGCTCCTTCTTCCACGGAGATCCATCAGAAGCGCCCTAGCCCGCTGCCAGGTACCTGGAGGTACCCACCGCCTCATTAGCGTCCCCAGCGGAAGCTACCGAAACAGGGGAAACGCATGAGTACAGAGATCGACTGGCCGGGCGGGAAGAAGGTCGCCGCGCTGGTCACAGTCGCGTTGGAGCTGTGGTCACCAGGGCACGGGCCCGCCTACGCGCCGATGGCCGCGGCGTGGCCACTGCCCGGCGTCGACGACACGCACAGCGCCTCCTGGGTGGACTACGGCGTCACCACCGGCATCTGGCGGCTACTCGACATCCTCGGTGACCTGCCCGCCACCGTCGGCATCAACGGCCTCGTCGCCGAGCGGTACCCCGACACGGTGGCGGCCGTGCACCAGGCGGGGCACGAGATCGCCGGGCACTCCTGGGCTCAGGACGTCGTACCCGCGCTGCTCGACGTGGACACCGAGCGGGACAACATCCGCCGCTGCACCGACGTTCTCCAGCGAGTCACCGGCGTTCGCCCCACCGGGTGGATGAGCCCGCGGGCCACCGGCTCGAAGCACACCTGCGATCTCCTCACCGAGGCCGGCTACCGCTGGACCGGCGACCACAGCGACCACGACCTCCCGCAGGTCCTGCCCACCGCTCACGGTCCCCTGGTCTCCCTCATGCACAGCGACCACTCCGACGTCCGCAGCGCCGCGGCAGGCCCGTACGCCTACCGTGACCTGCACCAGGCGCTACTGGACCAACTGCGCGCCGCCCCCGGCCCAGGCGTCTTCCACTTGACCGTCCATGCCCACGTCGGAGGCCGACCGCTCCTCGCGGGCATGGTCGCCCAGATCCTCGACCACATCCGTGCGTTCGGCGACGTCTGGGTCGCCACGCATGCCCAGGTGGCCGAACACGTCCTCGCCCACCAGGGAGTTACGCGATGACCCACGTCCTCGTCGTCGGCGGCACCGGAGCCATGGGCAGCCACGTGATCCGGCACCTGCTCGCCACCACCGACGCCACCATCACCGTCCCCACCCGCCACCCGGAGTCCGCTCACGCCACCGAACTCGCCGCCACCGCGCCCCACCGCCTGCAACTGGTCCGCTCCGACCCGGCCGCCCTCGACGCCCTCATGGGGCAGGCCGACCACGTGTTTGCCAACACCGACTTCTTCGCGACGGGCAGCGCCGTGGGCGAGTACCGGCAGGGCCTGGACCTGCTGACCGCCGCGGAGCGGGCCGGCGTGGAGCGTTTCATCTGGTCCTCATTGGACAGCGCGGTGTCACTGACCGGCCGCCCCGTCCCGCACTTCGACAGCAAGGCCGCCGTCGCCGCGCACATCGACCTGATGCGGTCAGAGGAAATGCTCCGCAAGGAGACCGACGGCTGGTACACGAACCACGTCTCGGTACTGACCACGGCGCCGTACTTCGAGAATCTGCGCGACCGGCTCACCCCTCGACCGGACGGTCGGGGCGGCCTGGCCTTCAGGCTCCCCCTCGGCGCCGCCCACTACCCGCTTGTCGCGCTCGACGACATCGCCTGGTTCGTCGGCCACGCGTGGGAGAACTGGCAGTCCTGGGGCGCCCGCGACCTCGCGTTGATCGGCGACAGCCTCACCGGCGACGAGATCGCCGCCACCTTCACGCAGGTCACGGGCATCCCCAGCAACTACCTCCCGATGTCGCACGACGAACTGCACGCCGCCGTCCCCGACTTCGGCCACGACTACGCAGCGATGTTCCAGTTCTTCGCCGACCGTGATCTCTACCACCGAGACCGGGACGTCACCCTTCTCCGCCGCCTGCACCCCGGCTTGATGACCTTCGAGGACTGGCTGCATCACACCGGTTGGACGGGGTGACCACCCACGGTCGTGCTCGTCGCTCCGACCGGCGGCGTCCGTCTCCTGCGTGACGTCGGTCCTTGCTTGCCGGCTTCGTGGCACATACGTCGCCGGCGTTCCTCGGACCGCTGGGTGACCCGCAGTTCTTCGCGATGTGCGAGTTCTTCACACCGCGGGCGAAGCGGCCGGCAGCCTTCAGCCGGATCTGTTCGGGGGCCTGCCGCTGTTCGGCGTTCGGGCCGAGGAAGGGACAGCGGCCGCCCAACGCCTCGAAGCCCAGGCCGGGAACCGGCTGCCTGCCTGCGTGCTTGAACGGGCAGGCAGGCAGGCACGCCGGCCGGCCGGCTTCAGGCGCGAGGTGGGCGGACCTCGATGACAGTGGCCGTGCCGACCGCGGGCCGGCCCTCGTGCATGGTGATCACGTCACCGGGCTTCAGATGCCGCCACTGCTCGGGGCTCAGGGGAGCAAGCCGGAGCCCGATGGCCTCGCGCGCATCCTCGACCGTCATGCCGCACTCTGCCGCGGCGTTCCCGGGCAGGAGGCCGGCGACCTGCCGGAGGAGAGTGAACGCGTCATCCATGTGCGCGATTGTCGCCCGACCTCGCATGCCGTGTCATGGAGGCCCCTTCGGGGCCGGGCCGGAGCGGTCGAACGGCGCGCTGACTCATCGGCGGAGCGGCTGTGCGAGGCGCTGTGCCGACATCGCCTCGGGTCGGCTGTCCGGCCGGCGGACGAGGCCATGAACGCCGACTGCCAGTGCCCACACCAGGAGGGGGAAGACCGCGACGCGCTCCATGCCTCCCATGCCGAGGCCGAGGTAGTGGCCGGTCAGGAACAGCCCGTGGGCCGTGATCGCTGCGGTGCCCAGCAGGCCGGTGCCCCAGCGCGGTGCACCCGCAAGACGATCCGTCAGGCGGAATGCGGCCAGTAGGAGTCCGATGTTGCCCGTCCCCATGATGAGCAGGGCGCCCAGGACGTGCTGGTTCTCGTTGACGTCAGCGGGGGCCAGCCCGACCAGCACGAATCCCACGCCGGCGCCGGCCAGCAACAGCCGGGACCCGGCCGCGAGCGGTCCTCTGCGCCACACAACGCCACCGGCCAGGGCGATGCCGACGACGAGCAGCACTCCCAGAGTGATGAACGAGGCGTTCATCAGGCCGTGTTCGGGAGAGCAGATGTAGCGCGGCTCGGGATCCGGCTGCAGTGCACAGAGCGCGTTGCCCAAGTCGCTGATGTTGTTCCGTGCCCAGCTGTACGGTCTCGCCCAGGCCGACTCGACCACGACGTGGACGGCGAAGAACTGCCCCACCCCCACGATCCAGGCGCAGTACCCGATCCGACTCTTCACCCGTCCACCTTCCGTCACACGAATCCTGTGCGGCCAGCGCATCATGCTGCGCCGGTCTCAGGCACTCCGACAGGCCCCCTGGAACGGGGTGGGGAAGTCCCTACCTCGGCCGTGGCGCCGCGGAGGGAAATGCGTTCGCGGCCCCAGCTGGACGAGTGTCGACGCGAGTTCCGCCACCAGCTCCGCCACCAGCTCCGCCACCAGCTCCGTTGCCATCCCCGGCACCAGCTCCGGCACCAGCTCCGTTCAGTGGTGGCGGTCGGCGGCGGAGTCCGCCAGCCAGGCGAGTCGCCCGGTGGCCGACAGGCCGCCGAGGGCGGCGCGTGCCTGGGCGGCGCAGGCACGCGCCTGGCGTGCCGCCTCGGCGAGGGCGCCGGTCCGGGCCAGCACGTCGAGCAGGGCACGGTGGGCCGTGGCGAGATCGACATTGCCATGGAAGATCTCGGTGAGGTGTCGGCGGTCGTGGTCGTCCGCGGACTCGTAGGCGAGCAGGACGGGCAGTGTCGGCTGGCGGTTGGCGACATCGCTGACGGCGGCCTTGCCGGTCAGTGCGTCGTCGGCGGTGTACGGCAACAGGTCGTCGCGGATCTGGAAGGCCATGCCGAGCTGTTCCCCGTAGTGGTGCAGGGCGTCGATCTGCTCCGGGGTCGCGCCGGCCAGGATCGCGCCCGCACGGCAGGCGGCGCCGGTCAGCGCGGCGGTCTTGCCACGGATCACCTCCAGTACGGCCGACCGCCCGCAGGTCAGGTCCTCACGGATCTCGATCTCGCGCATGCTGGCGCGGCACATGGCGTGGACCGCCTCGACGATCGCCCGGGACGCCGCCAGGACACGATCGGCCGGGCCGCCGCGGAGCATGGCCGCCCACCCCGCGGTGAACAGCCCGTCTCCGGCCAGCAGGGCCTCGGCGATACCGAACCGTTCGGCGGTGGACGCCCGCCCGCGGCGCACCGGGTCCTGGTCGACGATGTCGTCGTGGACGAGGCTGGCCACGTGCAGACATTCGATGGCCGCCGCGAAGGACAGCACCGACTCGGCCCGGCCGCCCACCGCCCGCGCCGATTCCACGCACAGCGTGGGGCGCAGCAGTTTGCCGCCGGGGAACAGGGCGTCCAGGCATGCCGTTTCCAACAGGTCTTCGCCACTGCCGACCGAGCGGATCAGCTCGGCTTCGATGAGCGGGATCAGGGGGTCGGGAGGCCGGGAGGCGGTGGCGGTCATGCGGTGCCTTTCGGGTTCAGCAGGGGATGACGGTGCGCCACTGGTGTTGCCACACGTCGAACAGCGCGGAGACGGGCGGGCGTACGGGCCGGTGCAGCAGGTCGGCGCCGGCGGCGTGCACGAGGTCCAGCAGCAGCGTGCAGTGCCGGCCCATGGCGTCTGCCCAGGCACTGGCGGGACTGCCGTCCAAGGTGGTGACCAGGGAGGGGAGGCGGTGTCGGACGCGATCGGCTTCGAAGGCGATGAGTTCCGCCGTGGCCGGAGTCCAGTGTCCGGCCAGGAGGTCCTGGGCGCGGACGCCGAATCGGTCGAGGTCGTCCGCCGGCAGGTACAGCCGCCGGTCGGCCAGGTCGTCGGCCAGGTCGCAGAGCACGTCGGTCAGTTGGAACAGCTCGCCGAGCTCACGCACCAGCGGTTCCCAGGGGCCGATGCGGTCGGACCGCAGGACGAGCATGAGCACGACGAACGGAGTACCGGCGATCCCCGTCGCCCAGTGCCGCCATTCCTCATACGTCGCGGGTTGGCGCATGTCGATTTCGTGGTGCATCGCGGTGAGCATGTCCTCCGCCAGCGATCTGGGCAGGTCGAAGGCGCGGAAGGTGTGTGCCATGGCATGCAGGATCGGGTCGGCGGAACCGCCCGACTGGATCGCGGCGAAGCTCGCTTTGCCATACGCGTCCAGACGGCGCTTCCGCTCCTCGACGGGCCCGGTGTCGGCGTACGCGTCGGCCTTGTAGCCGTGGGTGACGATCGCCGCGACGTGCGGCCGGAGGGCCGCCGGCGCCGCCCGCAGCCCCCACCAACCGGCCCTCCCCTCATCACACTTGTGGAGGTCACGGATGCACACCGTGTAGCACTGCCGCAGGACCGGGTCATGGATCCCCGCCGCGTCGAGCCATCGTCGCAACAGCACTGCAGGGCACTCCCCTCAACTCGTCTCCGCCCGGCGCGGGCCGGGAAGTGTGCTCATCGCGTACCGTGTGCCGGCCGGCGGCGGGTCGGCGTCCGAAGGTGCTGGGTCCTCGGGAAGGCGCTGCGGGTGCGGCGGTGGAACGCCAGCAGGGCCAGCAGCGCGGCACCGGCGAACCACAGCGCCTGGACGGCCAGGCAACTCGCCATCGTGCCGTTGGTGAACCCTGCTCCGGTGGCGGCCTGCATGCTCCCGTAGGACGGCAGCAGCCGGACCAGTGGGCTGTTGGCGCCGGTGTTGGCGATGGGGTTCTGCAGCGCGACGTCGATGACGCTGGTCATCACCATCGCGAACATGCCCTCGACCTCCCGTCGCAGTACGCACCCGAAGAGCACGCCGAGCGCGCCGTAGGTCATGGCGTCGCAGAACAGCGCGGCGGCCAGCAGCGCCGGCTGGCGCGGGATCCAGGCCGCGCGGGTGACGGCGGTGGCGTAGACCGACACAGCGGCGCAGGCGAGCGCCAGCGAGGTGGTCTTGGCCAGGGCGAGGTGGATGCGCGGATGGCCTGCCATGGCCAGTCGTCGGTCGAACCGTCCACCGTTGAAGGTGGCGGCGAACATCATGAACCCGGCGATCAGGGTGACGGCGTTGAGGGCGCCGGTGATCTGGGAGAGCTGGTCGCCGGGTGGGGAGAGGAACTCGCCGGTGGAGTTGAGTCGGATGGGCGCGGGTTTGTCGGGCAGTGCCGCATGGGCGAGGGTCACCCACGCCGGGACGTAGAGGACGACCAGGAACATGGCGAACCGGTTGCGGGCGTGCACGACCAGGTCGTACCGGGCAGCCGTCACGAAGAAGGTCAGGTGCCGCCTCATGCCGTCGCCTCCGCCCGCGGGCGCAGCACTCCGCCCTCCAGGTACCACAGCTCGTCGAGGCGGCTGGTGTCGTAGGCGAGGTGGGACACGACCAACACGGACCGGCCGGCCTCGCGCAGTCCGGCCGCGAGGTCCCAGAACCGCCGGTAGGTGTCCCAGTCGAAGCCCTGGTAGGGCTCGTCCAGCAGTAGCACCTGGGGATCGTGCATCAGGGCGAGGGTGAGGTTCAGCTTCTGGCGGGTGCCGCCGCTGAGCACTCCGGCGCGTTCGTCGGCGTACTCGGAGAACCGCAGCACCTCCATGAGCCCCTCGGCGCGGCACAGATCCGGGAGGCCGAAGGCGGTCATGAAGAACTTCAGGTGCTGACGGACGGTGAGGGCGTCGTTGAGGACCACGTCCTGCGGGCAGTACCCGAAGCGGCCGCGGTGGAGGACGACGCCGCGCTGCGGACGCAGCTCACCGGCGAGGATCTTCAACAGAGTGGACTTGCCCGCGCCGTTCTCTCCCACGATGCCGGCCACCACGCCCCGCCGAAGGCTGATATCGATCCCGCGCAGCACCACACGACGCCCATAAGCATGGTGCACACCTTTGACGTCCAACGCACTTCCCGCCCCCACCCCACAGCGACAGCCCCACATCAACAGCGTCACATGCCCAACGAGTGGCGGCCGCTCGCAGCCCTGTCATGCGGGGCTCGGCAGCCCAATGTCCCCATGAATACCCGGCGATGAACAGACATAATCGGAATTCGAGGAGATGCGAACTCCTCCCCGGCGGGGGAGGCAACTTGAGAGGCAGGCACGGAGGCGTAGGTGGTTTTCAGGTGGCGACATATTCTCCTGTGTCTGCTGGGAATTGAGGGAACCCCTCACCCGTCATGCATCTTGGACGAGGGTGCCCTGATGGTAGACGGTGCGCCACCCGTCGCTCACCTGCTGCCAGATCGTTGACCTGCGGGTTCTCCGCCCGTTGAGCACCAGGGTGTAGGTCAGGAGATACAGATCGGCGGCCAACTCCCGGCAATGGAACTCGGAGGTCTCCCACTCCTCGACGGGCGGTTCCTGAGAGCGCTCCTCAAGGACATCGAGCACATACGCGCGGCAGTAGCGTTGCCCCGAGGCGCCCGTTTCCCAGAAGTCGGGCGCCGTCATGGCCTCGAAATCAGCTCGCGACGTCCCGAACTCCGCTCTGTGGAACAGTGGTTCCCTGCGCATGAGTTCGGCGAGTATGCCATGTAGCCGTTCATCGGTGACGCGATCGGGTTCCATCCTCAATTGCTAACAGACCGCAGTCGGTCCGGCATGTGATTTCGAGAAGCGTCCCCGCGTGGACGACTCCCAGGCATGTGCCGTGGAGCCCTCGCTCTCGGCCCACGTCGAGACGCTGTCCACGAGGACCGCGTCATGACCGCGTACTTGATGTCGTGGATGTAGGCGAGGAAGGGGCCTTGAGTGCCCAGTTGCCGGTAGTCGGCTCGGCGACAACGCCTCGGTGCGCCCGGACCGACTGGCCGCGGCCGGAGGCTTCGACGAGCGGTTCCGCGGCTGGGGCCTGGAGGACGCCGAGTTGGGCTACCGACTCGTCCGGGACGGCGTCCGGATGCGCTACAGCACCCGGGCCGCCGTCTACCACGAACACCGCTCCCCGGCCTCCGCGTCGATGTACCGCGAATGGCGGGAGAACCTCGGCCACTTCGCCCGCAAGCACCCCGACCCGGCGGTGCGGCTCCAGGAGATGTTCGCGCCCGCCATCGATCCGGCCGCCCCGGCGGCGGAAGCCTGGGTCGACACCGCCGTCGACGACGCCCGCCAGCCGATGTTCGACCGCGAACGGGCCCTGGTGATGGTCGGCAACGGCGAGGTGCTCAACTACCGTGAACTCAGCCGCCGGTTGCCCGATCACCGGCGCCACCGCATGCCCCCCCGGCGACCTCCAAGTGGCCCTGGAACTCTGCGCCGAACGCGGCACCCCGCCTTCGAGGACCTGCGCGGGCTCTTCGCGCTCGCCGTCTGGGACAGCACCGCGCACCACCTCACCCTGGTCCGGGACCGGCTCGGAGAACGCCCCCTCTACTACTACGACTCTCCCGAACTCTTCGCCTTCGCCTCGGAGATCCGCTGCCTGTCCGCCTGCCTGCGCGGCGAGGACCTCCCCCTCGACCCGGTCGACGCACTCGCGTTCCTCGGTCTGGGTCGCCTGACGGACAACCGGACCCTGTACCGGGACATCCACTCCGTACCTGCGGGCGGAGTGCTCCGGATCGGTCCCGGCCACGCCGGTCCACGGTTGGCCGCCTCCCTCACCCCGGTGTCCGGACTGCGGACAACCCCCGCCGACGAGGCCGAGATCGGGCACCTCATCGACCAGGCGCACCGCCGCGCCCTGGTGGCCGACCGGCCGGTCGCCGTCGGCTTCTCCGGCGGCATGGACTCTTCCACGGTCCTCCAGGCCGCGCTCGCGCATGCCGAACCCGCGGCGGCCGTCACGGTGTTCTCCGCCCGGCACCCCGACGAGGACGAAAACCTGCGGCGGGCCCGCGCCCTGGCCCGGAAGTTCGGCGTGGACCTGCACGAGGTGCCGTTCCGCATCCCCTCGCTCGACGCCACGGTGGACCTGCTGAACGGCACGCTCGACGCGCCCGCCGCCGAGCCGCTGGTCCTGCACAACGACGCCCTGCACCGCGCCGCCCGCGACCACTCCGCCGTCCTCCTCGGCGGTCACGGCGCCGACGAGGTGTTCGGCGGCTACGTCCGCTACGCCGCGCTGCGCGCGGACGCCGTGGGCTCCACCACCGAGGAGTGGATGGCCACATCACTGTGGGAACGCTGGAACCGCACCGCCGGCTGGGGCAAGTTCGTCACCGACTTCGGCCGCGACGCCATCGCCGCCCGCACCGCCGCACTCGGCGACACCCTGGACCGCCCCTTCCCCTACTCGACGGCCGAACACACCGACCCGGTGCTGTTCGGACAGGCCCTCGACCTGTTCCGGCTCATGGCGTACGACAACTTCCGCGCGACGGACGAGAACGGCATCGCACGCGGTGTGGAGGTGCGCTCCCCGTTCTTCGACATCGACCTCGTGGCCGGCGTCTTCAGCCTGCCCGTGGAGCGCCGCATCCGGCCCGGCGCTCCCAAGCACCTGCTCCGCGGCGTCTTCAGCGGCACCCCGCTCGCCGAGGAATTCACCGAGCCCAAGGTGGGCTTCGACGACCACTTCTCGTACGCGGACTGGACGACGGACAACTGGCCCGACTTCTCCGCCACCATCACCGAAGGCCCCCTGAACGACCTGGAATCCTGCGCGACGGTGCCTTCACCGACCTGGAGAAGTTCGACTGGCGCCTGCTGTGGCGGCTCTTCAGCCTCTCCACCTGGCTGGATCGCGAAGGCCGCCCCCCCGGTCGCCCACGGCTGAAGCGACCGGGTGCGGCGCGCCCTGCGCAGTTCCGGTCAGGCGCGTCCCGCCCGGGCCAGGGCCCTACCGGCCTCGGCGGCCAGGGCGGGGACGAGATCGGCCGCCGGCGGCAGGTCGGTGACGAGGTCGATGGCCTCGCTCGCCCAGACGGGCAAGGGGGTCACGGCGCCGCGCGTGACATCGTCCTCGTAGGCGAGGCGGGCCGCCGACGGGTCCGCCGCGAGTTCCGCTTCCCGGCCCCGCCATTGGTCGAGGTGCGGGTGACCCAGTGTGCGAGCCGTGTACTTCGCGGGCCAGCGGGAGCTGCGGGCGATGTCGAGGATGCGGTTGCGTTCCGTGTCCTGTCCGCGTCCCCGGACCAGTGCCTCGGCGATCGAGGGGTCGACCAGCGCCTCGGCCGTTGCCTGGAAGCGGGTGCCGATGAGCGCCCCGGCGGCGCCGAGGACCAGTGCGGCGGCCACGCCGCGGCCGTCCGCGATCCCGCCGGCCGCCAGTACCGGCACGCCGTCCGCCAGATCCACCACGACCGGCACGAAGGGCAGCGTGGACCGCCCGTGCCGGGCGCCGTGCCCACCGCTCTCGGTGCCCTGCGCCACGATGACGTCGGCGCCCAGGTCCACCGCCTGCCTGGCCTCCTCCAGGTCGGTGACCTGCAGCAGCACCGCCGCACCGGCCGCACGGACACGCTCGACGTAGGGGGTCGGATCCCCGAAGGAGAACATCACCGCTCGGGGGCCGTACTCCAGCGCCTGCTCGATCGCCGCGACGCTGGTCGCCCAGGTCTGGAAGCCGACACCCCAGGGCTTCCCGGCCCCGGCCGCGATCGGCAGCTCGCGCGCCAACCACTCCGACTCCCCGCCCTCGGCGCCCAACAACCCGAGCCCGCCACCGCGCGAGACGGCCGCCGCCAGCTCACCGCCGGCCGATCCGCCCATCGGAGCCAGCACGATCGGGTGCCGCACACCGAACAACGTGGTGAACGCCGTGGACAACGTCATGACTGTCATGATCACCTTTCCCGTCAGGAGGAGGAGACCGGCGCGATGGCGCCGGGTGTGTCAGGCGTGCCGGACGCGGGGACCGCCGCTCGATCCGTGCCGTGCTGCGGTTCACACTCTCGGAGATGCGTCGGGTCCCAGGTGAAGGCGACCTGGCGGCGGGCGACCCGCCGCAGTTCGCTCGGCCCACGGCGCAGATCGGGCCAGTGGTGCACCGCCATCACGGTCACCACCGCCATCGCGACGTCGAACGCACCGTCCACGAAGGGGAGTTCCTCCGCGCCCGCGAGAACCTTCCGCGAGCCAGGAGGCCGGTCGAGCATGACCTGCGAGGGGTCCACCGGGGTCACCTCCGCGTCCGTCGGCTCGTAGGAACCGGCACCCGCACCGACACCGACGACCGTACGCGCCCCGGCCAGGGCATCGCGGATCAACGCGGCCAGACGCGGGTCCGGTTGCCGCCCCGACGGTAGCCGATGCCGATGCGGTCGTACGTCGCCGTGGCCGGACTTCCGCCGGCAGCAGAAGCAGTCATGCCCTCGATCCCACCAGACATCCGGCAGCTCGCCAGTCGTCCTGGCCACACCACTGGTCAGCCTGGTCCGCGAGCTTGTTGCGACTCACGGGTCCCAGCCGGAGGCGTCGAGCTTGTTCAGCTCGATGAACCGGTCGGTGGCCTTGCCCGCGCCGGGGCCGGTGATGCCACGCGGGGAGTGGCGCAGCCGATCCGGCTTGGAGATGCGGCGGCTGCCTTCGACCGGCAGCAACCCCGTCAGGGCGTTCAGGAAGGTGCCCAGGCACCGCATTGTGGCCCCTGCGCCGTCAGGGCAACTTCATATCTCAGGGGACAAGGGCCTGTTGGTTACTCGGCTGGTTGAAGCGGCCGCCGCTGCTGGTGCCCGGTTCCGTCTCGCGAGGCAGACCAGATTGAGGCGTGGAAGGTGCGCGTGGAACGGGAGCGGGCAGCCTTGTCCGAATGTGCACTCCCGGTTCACAGGCAGGTCGGGCGGGCGCGGCCGCCGAAGGCCCCGGGCGGGCAACAGGCGTGGCCCGTCCCGGGGTTGCTGTCGGTCAGACCTGCAGGAGGTCGAACGTGCCGGAGCCGTCCTGCCTGCCGCTGGAGTACTGGCGCAGGAAATCGCCGTCGGCGTAGCGGTCATAGCCGATCATGGAGCCGGTGTACTTGTTCTGAATGCCGATCTTCCCGGAGCCGGGGACGTCGCGGTAGATGGAGAACCGCTGGAGGTCGTCCTCCGCGCAGGGGGCTGTCTTCAGGGCCGCCTGTTCGGTGGCCGCGGTCTGCTCGGGGACGGTCGCGCACCCGCCGTTGCCCCAGTTCCACAGGGACGCCTCGAGGACTCCGTTGGACTCGGTAACGTTGCACAGGCGCCAGTTGTCCAGGTGGGCGCTGAAGATCGTCGATTCGCGCAGGCGGATCCCGTCGTTGGCCAGGAGCGGTGCGCTCCAGTTCAGGGGTCTGCCGGGGACGGCGATCTTGTAGGCGGCCGATTGGCAGTTCAGGGCGGCCCGCATGCTGGGGGCCCGGCTCCTGGTGGTCTTCTTGGCGTCCGGCTGCCCGTGCGTGTCGGTGGCGGCCTTCTGGGCGGCCTTGAAGGCGTCGGCCTTCGCCGAGGGGACCGGACCGGCCTCGTGCTTGGCGGCCGCGGTGGCGGAGCCGCAGTCGAGGAGGCCTTGTGCCTTGGCCATGATGCTGTTTGCGGGGACCTTGTCCTCGCAGCGCACCGCACCTTCCTCAAGGGTGGTGTAGGTGGTGTAGCTGCCGGTGTCGGCGCTCTTGATCCACTTCAGGGCCCAGGAGCCGTCGTCCTGCTTGACACGGTTGCAGTTGAGGCTGCCGTAGGTGCCGGTGACTTTCTTGGTGCCCTTGTAGAGGCCGTAGTAGCCGGGCTGGTGGAAGTTCCAGGTGACGGAGTCCGAAACGCTGCTGGTGGAGGTGTAGTTGACCTGCACGTTCAGGCCCAGGCTCGCGCCGACTTTGCCGAGCGTCTCGATGGCGAAACTGCCTTCGACATTGCCCGTGAGGCCGACGGAGACCGAGATGGTGGTCTGGGTGTTGGTGTTGACCGTATGCGTGCCGGTGGTGCCCTCGGTGACGTACCAGCCCTTGAAGTGGGTGATCGTCGGGGACACCTCGGAGCTCTTGATGTACGGGTGGCGCGTGCCGAGGTCAGCCGCGGTACAGGACTGACCGGCCTCGGGCCCGTCCCCCGCGGCGGCGGCCGTTGTGGCGGGTGCGGCGGCGGCCGGTGAGGCCGTGAGGCCCGCCGCGGTGAGCACGCACGCTGCGGAGGCGGTGGCGGCCATGAGCGTTCTGCCTATGCGGCCGACTGGTCTTCTGGGGCGCATTGTTGCCCTTCCCCCTTGGTGGTTGCTGATCTGACAGGGGGTGAATGTAGCGGCCAACGGGGGTGGTGGTGTGAGCCTGGAACTGGTCAAAAATGACCATAGAGGGGCTTATTCCGCCCCTGTGCGCGCGGGCGTCGGGCCGGTTCGATGCCAGGTGGACCCGTACACCACCGATTGAGGAGAACCACCCTTTGAAACGCGTCAGACACCTGCTCGCGGCCGTAGCCGCACTCGCCGTCACCGCGGCCCTGCTCGCCCTGGGCGTCTCACCGGCGGCCGCCGCACCCGCCGGGAGCCGGGCGACACCCCCCAAGGGCCACGGCACATGCAAGGCCACCGTCCCGGACTCCCAGGCGCGTCGCCGGGGCACCGGCTGGACCTGCACCAAGGCGGTGCCCGTCGCCGCCCCGGCCACTGTCACCGCACGCAGCATGCTCGGCGACTCGGATGGTCCGTGCGCCAACGGCCGGAACTCCGACCGGCACAACTACTGCTGGGGCGAGAAGTTCACGAACTCGGCCTTCGACACCAACGGCAAGGAGATAGGCCGCGCCGTCGTCGTGGCCGTGAGCTTCGCTCGCCTGAGCTCCTCCAGCGGGAAGTGGACGGAGAACATCGCCGTCAAGGCCACCGAGATGACGGGCAACGCGAAGACCGTGTCGATGGATCTGTCCGCCACCTGCAGCGGCCTGTGTACCGTGGACGCACCGGCCTGGGGCGGCGCGCCCGTCGAACTGGCGCTGGGCGATGAGAAGACCGGGAACTTGTCCTTCACCTCCACTGTCACCAAAGGCAATTACTCGTTCATCTCCCCCACCTACACATCGTTCGGGGAGATCCTTGACGCGGGCGGCGGCCCTGCGAACCCGGTGACCTGGAACGGCCACGATCTGCGCTGTGACGCGCAGGTCGGTAGCACCCCCGGCTGCGTTGTGATGGGACACATGGCCAACGTGACCATCCGCGAATCCGCCTACGGGGCCGCCGCCATCGCCTACGGGTGGGCGCAGAGCAACCTCAAGGGCGGCAACTTCGGCACCAAGACGAAGCCGCTGCAGCGTAATGCCGGTGGGAAGAAGGCGGCGGCCCAGAAGCGCAGGCAGTCGTGCACGGCGGCCCCGGACCCGTTCAAGAAGGACCCCAGCGTCCCGGACGACTCCTGTGAAGAGTTTCCCTTCGCCAGCTCCGTGCAGGGTGGCACGAACGGCTCGGAGTGTACGGAGATCATCCCCAGGAAGACCGGCGGGGTGTGGCACGTCGACGTCGTACGGGCCAGTCCTCACGGTGATTTCTCGCCCTGTATCCGGGCTCATGTGCCCAAGCCCGAGAACACGGGGGCGGGGGGTGAACTCGGCCGGGCCGTCGTCGCGGACCGCATCCTCGAGATGGAGTGGTACGAGGTGATCATCGCGCCGTGACGGGCGGCCGTTCGGCCGCCGGCTCGGGGAGCTTGGCGCGATTTCCAGACATCAGCACGTGACGATCAGCTGGTGCAGGTCAGCGATCGACGTGGCGCTCTGGCCCCGGGCCGCCTGCGCGAGAGCGGCGCGGACGGCGACGGGGTCGATCAGCCCGCCGTCCGCGAGCGGACTCGACGCGATCAACTCGCCGGGCAAGGACTGGTGGCGGGCGAGGCCGGCGATGCGCTGGGCGGTGAACGAGCCTTTCGAGCGGCGGGAGGTCAGCCAGTCCGGGATACCGGGCAGCGAGGCCCGCAGCAGCGGCTTGCAGGCCACGAGCCCGCGCCGGGCGAGGGCCGGGACGGCGAACGCGGCCCGCACGGCCTCGTTGTCCAAGTTCGGGTACACCGGCGTCACGCCGAGCGCGTACCCGTACGGGCTTCATCTGGCCTGCTCGGGCCTCGCGCCCTGGCCCGTGAAGCGAAGAACGTACGACACCGCTGTGGGGCTCCCCGGCCTGCACGGGCCGCTGTTCAAGGGCCTGCTGGCCGGCTACCACGATGTATACGGCGAGTTGGAGCCGACGGCCGCACTGGCCCTCCTCGCGCGACTGCAACTCCCGGCGGACACCCCGCATCTTGCGGAACTCCGGTCCGTGCTCGCCGCAGGACACCGGAACCACCACCGCAGCCCCCACGCCTGGGACGACGCGGTGCGGGCCTCGATGGACTGCGTCCTCGTCATCGGGGATGGACGGCCATCTCGGTGTGCCTGGATGAGCCCGGGGTATGCCTGACGGGCCGGATACGCCCACCTTCGACCCGCCGGACACGCCGTCACACCGGCGGAGGGCGTGGCGGCTGTGCGCGGCGGGTGCGGTAGGCGGCCGGTGACAGCTCCGGGCTGCTGCTGGGCCGGGACCGGGGTGCGGGCGGCCGCCACACCGGGTGGGTGCGGCGGCCGTGGGTGGGATCGGCTCGTGGTTCGAGTCAGTCAGCAGAGCGACGGATCACCCCGGCGTCACCGCACCCTCTGGCACTCCGAACCACTCCTCCAGCGCCTCCGCCAGCCCGGCCGTCGACGTCGGCGCCTGCGCCCCCGCGTCGGCTGCCCAGGCCGTGAAGCCGTCCGGACGGACGAGGACCGCCGCCAGTTCCGGGCGGGACGGGCAGCCGGCCGTCAAGGTGTCGACGCGGCCGGCATACCCCGCAGCGAGGGCCCGGAGCTCCGGGTCGTCGGTGAGGTCGAGCAGGAGTGCCCGGCCGCCGTGGAGGTGGTCCGCGAGGCGGCCGCCGTCGGTGAGTTCGAGGTCCGGGGTGCTGCGGCCGGTCAGCGGGTGCTCGCCCGGCAGCTCGTACCGCACCCCGCCACCGTTGAGCCGCGCGGTGAGGTACGTGGTGCCCACGACCGTCCCCGCCAGGTCGCTGACGATCTCGCGCAGGGCCCGGGACTGCGGGTCCGGGCGCATGGCCGCGACCTGGGACCGGGTCCAGTCCAGGACCCACGCACCGACCGGGTGCCGCTCGGAGGTGTACGTGTCCAACAGCCCCTTCGGCGCCCGGCCGGCAATCACCGCGGCGAGCTTCCAGCCGAGGTTCATCGCGTCCCCGATACCCAGGCTCAGCCCCTGGCTGCCGAACGCGGAGTGCACGTGCGCCGCGTCGCCCGCCAGCAGCACCCGGCCCTTGCGGTAGTCGGTGACCTGACGGGCGTGGTCGGTGAAGCGGGTCGCGGTGCGCACTTCGGTGATCGTGACGTCCACGCCGGAAACGCGACGCAGCCGCGCCTGGAGGTCCTCGGTGGTGACCGGCGCGTCCCGGTCGGCCGGCGGGCCGTCGAACTCCACGGTGACGACGCGGCCCGGCATCGGCCCGTGGGCGTACACCCCGGTGTCCGTGGCGGTCCAGCCGACCTTCAGATCCTCGGCGCCGGTCATCTCCACGACCGCCTGGTGACAGGTGATCTCCGGGTCCGTACCGGGAAATTCGAACCCGCCGAGCTTGCGGACCGTGCTGCGGCCGCCGTCGCAGCCCACGAGCCAGCCGGCGCGTATGGCCCCGTGGCTGGTCCGCACGGTGACGGCCTCGTCGTCCGCGTCGAAGCCGGTCAGCTCCACTCCTCGGCGCACGTCGACGCCGAGTTCGTCCGCCCGCCCGCCGAGCAGCCGCTCGATGTCCTGCTGCGCCACGAAAGCGATCTCGGCGGCGGGTCCGGCGTCGCCGAGGCCCGGCTCCGTACGGTCGACCAGGTCGGCGCGCAGCATGATTCCGGCGAAGTGCCCGACGATCCCGAGCCCTTGGCCCGCGGCCCCGCCTCCGTCCCCGCCGTTCCGTTCGCGCATGAATGCCTGGAAGCGGTCCATCGCCTGCCGCTGCACCTCGGCCAGCGCGGGCAGCATGCCTCGGCGGTAGAGCGCCTCGGCGCTGGGCGTGGTGATCGCCCCGCCCTTGATCGTCGGGTTCACTTCGGTGAGGCGCTCCAGGACGGCCACCCGCGCGCCTCCGAGCCGGAGTTCGCAGGCCAGCATCAGTCCGACCGGGCCGCCTCCGGCCACCACTACGTCATAGTCCATGGCGCCGACTATGACCGAGGGCCGAATAAGCCAAAAAGCCGCAGCGGTGTCAAGGGACCGACCCCGCGAGGAAAACGATCAAGGAACGAGGCTCAACGGCCGCTATCGCCGGGAGCCAGCCCGGGCCCGGGGCGGCGGTGGGTGACGAACACCGGCCCTCGGGTACGGTCGCGCAGCAGTCGGGGCAGGCGCCGGGCGGTCCCGGCGTTCCGGTAAACGGTCTCCAGCACGAAGTCCTCCCGGGCCTGCCCGCGGCGGCGGGCCTTGCTCCGGGCATCCTTGGCCTTCACAGGCCAGCGGCGTGCGGCGAGGTCAAGGTCCGGCACCTGGTCGTGCTGACTGACGCGAGGCGGCGACGACTGCGCGCCGCGTCATCCGCTCAGCAGGAAGTGGAGGACGAGCTCCTGCATTCACTGCACGACTCCCAACACTCGCAGCTCGCGCGAATCCTTGCCCTGATTCGAGTCGACCTGATGGGCGGCACCGAGCGCTGCGGCACGCCTACCTCCCTCGACGGGAAGACACCATGGAGCGAGCCGGTCTCCCCAAGGCTTCGACGAAGAGAGCGTGCCCGCGGAGTCGGACACTCGGGTGGCGGCATCCGACGTGGGTCAGTGAGCGGGCACCTCGAACCCGAGGGCGGCCAGGGCCTCTTCGGCGGTCTGCCGGTCCTGCTCGTAGCTGCCGCCGGAGATTCCGAGGCCGCCGACGCACTGTCCGTCGTCGATGATCGGGTAGCCGCCGCCGACCGCCATAAGACGCGGGTGGCCGGCCAGCGGTGCGACGCGCACGTTGGCCAGGTAGTCGTTCCATTCCTCGCGGCGCCCGGGCCGGGCCTGGTACCGACGGACCTCGTAGTACACGGTGCTACTCCAAAGTGCCTTCTGGAGCGGTCAGTTGGCGACGGTGAGGACGTTGCCGCGGGTGCGGCCGGCCTCGCCGCGGGCGTGGGCCACGTCGGCCTGCTCCAGCGGGAAGGTCTTCTCCACCTCGACGGCGACGTGGCCGGCGTCGATCAGGTCGGCGATCGTCGCCAGGGCCGCGCCGTCCGGCTCGACCAGGAACGGGGTGGCTCGCACGTCGGCCGCCTCGGCGGCCTGGGCCAGCTCGGGGGAGACGCCGGCCGGGATCGCGACCAGCAGGCCGCCGGGGCGTTGCCGCGCCCTGCTCGACCTTCTCGCCAACAAGTGGTCCGCGCTGGCCATCGGCGCCCTCGAAGGGGGTCCCCAGCGGTTCGGCGAACTTCAGCGCACACTCCAGGGCGTCAGCCCCAAGGTCCTCACCCAGACGCTGCGCCGCCTTGAGGACTTCGGCATCCTCGACCGCACGATCTACCCCGCCGTCCCCCTGCACGTCGAGTACTCCCTCACCCCCCTCGGCCAGAGCGCCGCGATCCCGCTCAACGCACTCTGCGCCTGGGGGACGGTGGTCGGACCGCTCTTCGCAGTTCGCGGGGCCGACGCCGAGAGCGACTGACGGCGCCGCCTCGGTTCGCCGTGCGCGGTGCGTCGCGTCACCGCGCGAATCCATCGGGCCCGCGGGTCGGGTCCACGCTCATGAGGTGAGCCGCGTCACATGCTGTCACAGTCGTCGACCCCACGGTGTCTTGAGGCCGGAACTCTGGAAACGAAGGAGACACCATGACCGGGAAAACCGAGGTGGTCGTGATCGGCGGCGGTTACGCCGGAGTCATGGCGGCCAACCGCCTGACGCAGCGCAACGACGCGACGGTGACACTGATCAACCCGCGCCCGACCTTCGTCGAGCGGATCCGCCTGCACCAGGTGGTGGCCGGCAACCACGACGCGGTCGTCGACTACCGGGAGATCCTGCCCGACGGCGTACGCCTGGTGGTCGACACCGTGACCCGGATCGACGCGGGCGGGCGCAGCCTGACGCTGGCGGCCGGCGACCCGATCGGCTACGACTTCCTGATCTACGCGGTGGGCAGTGGCAGTGCCGATCCGCGCGTGCCCGGGGCCGCCGAGTTCGCCCACCCGATCGCCAGTCTGGAGGAGGCGCGGCGGCTGCGGCCGGTCCTCGCCGCCGCGCCCGTGAAGGCCCCGGTGACGGTCGTCGGAGCCGGTCCGACCGGCATCGAGACCGCCGCCGAACTGGCCGAGTCCGGCCGCTCCGTGACCTTGGTCTGCGGCCGGGTCCTCGGTCCCTACCTGCACCCCAGCGGTCGGCGCTCGGTCGCCGGGCGACTGGCCCGACTCGGGGTCAAGGTCGTCGACGGCCCCGACGCGAAGGTGACGGCGGTGACCCGCGACGTCGTGCGGCTCGGTGACGGCCGCACGCTGCCGAGCGAGGTGACCATCTGGACCGCCGGATTCGGCGTGCCCGACCTGGCCGACCGCAGCGGGCTGAGCACTGATGCCCTGGGGCGACTGCTCACCGACGAGACGTTGACCAGCGTGGACGACGCAAGGATCGTCGCGGCCGGGGATTCGGCGGCGCCGTCGGACCTGCCGTTCCGGATGAGCTGTCAGGCCGCTGGGCCGCTGGGCGCCCACGCCGCCGACACGGTGCTCAGCCGGATCGCGGGGGAGCGGCCCGCGACCCTCACCGTGGGGTTCGCCGGCCAGTGCATCAGCCTGGGGCGTCGGGTGGGTATCTTCCAGTTCGCCAGCAAGGAGGACGTCGCGAAGAAGTACTACCTGGGCGGCCGAGCGGGCGCGAAGCTCAAGGAGTTCATCTGCGCGGGCACCGTCAAGCAACTGGTGGACGAGGGACGCAAGCCCGGTTCCTACCGCCTGCACAGGATGTTCAAGGAGGGCAAGCGCCAGGAACTGCTGCGGGCCGGGCGCGGCGGGATGCCCGTCACCGCTGAACGCGGCGCCTAGCCAGGCATGGTGGCCGGCCCGTTCGACGGCCGACGGTCCGGGGCGGGCCGTGCACGTCCGAGCTCCTCGTGATCGGACCCGGGGTACGCAGGGAAGGAGTTCGGGCCGGTCCCCGGGGGGGCGGCCCGAACGCACGACGCCTGCGGCGCCGGGCTGTTGCTACGGGCTACGGGCGGACCAGGAGGATCGAGTTGATCGGCGTCAGGTCCTTGTCCACGTAGTAGCCGACGCCGAGGTAGCCCTGGCAGTCGCCGGTTCCGTCGGCGCCGGTGCAGGTGCGGGCCGTCGCGCCGCCCGTCTGGTTGTTCAGGACGTAGTGCTGCCCGAACTGGTTGTGGAGGTTGTGGGCCCCGTAGCTGTAGAAGGCGAGCGACGGGCGGTCGCCGTTCCACCCGGCGTTCTGCGGGTAGACGCACACCGCGCCGGACGGGCAGCCGTGCAGACTGCCCGCGGCCGGTGCGGCCTCGGCGCCGGTCGCTCCGACCAAGGCGAGCGCCGCCACGGCACCCGCCAGCGCGCCGGCCCTGATGATCTTTCGCATGTTCTTCCCCCTTGCGGTCCGGTGGCGCGATCGCCCGACTCACCGCCCGCAGGCGGCGTGAGGAGGCGCATCGCGGCCGCAACATCGCTGTTGCACAACGGATTCTGCACGAAATGCCGCGCAGCGCGCTATTCACTCTTTAGGGTGAATGTGGGGATGGGTGATGATGGGTGGTGATGAGAGGGCGGCAGGTCGGGCGCCCGGAGGTGGGGGGCGGATGGATCAACGGCTCTGCCCTGGCGGCGAGTTGGCGATCAGGGCCGGGTGATGCGGGCGCGGTCAGGCCCGGGTGGGCGTTCCGGCGGTCAGGCTCGCCCGGATCGACGCCGCGGTGTGGCACAGCAGGTAGCGAGTGCGGATGGACGCCGCGAGTACGGGGTTCAACAGGTCGTCGGGACCGGTCACGCTCAGCGCGACGGCGCGCTCCGGCGCTTCCGGGCACGGCACGACGGTCGCCAACTCGGCGGTGTGCGCGTCCGGCTTCGGAGCGAACACACAGCGACCGTCGTGCGGCAGGGCCAGTGCCTGCGCCGCCGCGCAGGCGTGCGGCAGTACGTCACCGGTCGCAAGTCGCTGCGGGCTGTTGTCGGGCCGGAACACATGGTGGATGACCTGGGCGCCGTGCGGATGGGCCACGGCGAGCCGGACGCTCATTCCGCTGCGCGCGGCCAGTTCGTCGGTCCAGATCATGGCCGCGGCCCGCAGGCAGTTGTAGTCCTGTGGCGGGGCGGCGGCCCGGTCGTCGAGGTGCTGCGCGGCCAGCCGCAGGGTCGAGACGGCGCGGCGCAGCACGGTGGTTGTGCGGTCCATGGTGAACGGCTCCTCACCTGGGTTCGATGCGGATCCGGTCGTCGACCGGTCCCTCGGTCCCTTCCGCCACCGTAGGAGCCGGGCCCGCGTCGTGGTGTCGGCCGTCCGGGGGGACGGGAGGTGGACGCGAGGGGGGCCGGTCGGTGGAGGGCCGTGCACCGATCGGTGGACGGAGGCGTCCACCGACGACGTGCCGTCGAGGACCCGAACAACTCGGCCGCGAGACGCCGGCTTCGGGCCGTCGTCATCCCTCTCGGTCGTTGGCGGGCCACAGCCAGCGGTGCGCCAGCACGGTGATCAGCCCGCCGAGGAGGTTGAGCGCCACCCGGACCACGGCCGCGTACCAGGGCACCGACTCGTCGAAGTCGCTCAGCAGCAGGAGCAGCACGGGCGAGGCCAGGGCCCAGTAGGCGTAGTTGGCAGGGCGGAAGGCGTAGGAAGCGGCGCCGGAGACGCCCACCACGGTCGCTACCGCGTACGCGCCCGGGCGGGCCAGCAGCAGCCCGGCGGCGACCACCCCGCCCACGCTGTTGCCCAGCACCCGCTTCGCGGACTTGGTGCGCGTGCCCTCGGGGGTGGGTTGGAGCGTCAACAGCAGGGACGTGACCAGCCAGTGGCCCTCGCCCCACAGGGAGCCCTGCCAACCGGTGGCCACCGTGGCGGCCCCGCTGAGCAGCGCCAGTCGGCCGGCATGGCGCACGGGGGCGGTCGAGGAGCCGGCCGTACGCGCCCGGCCCGGTGTGTCGCCCGGAGTCGTGGCGGGCCGCAGCGGCAGCAGCAGGGCGGCCGTCCACAGACAGCCCACCAGTTGGGCAAGGCCAGGCAGCACCAGGGGATGCGCACCGTCGCCGGTGATGCCCACCAGCAGCACGGCGAGGGCGGCGGTGGTCCCCATCCGGTGCAGCAGTGCGCCGATGAACGCCGCCACCGCCACCCCCGGCGCCAGGGCCGCCACCCCGCTGCCCGCCAGGGCGACGAAGACTCCGGCCGCGGTCACACCCAGCGTGCGGACCGCCAGGCAGCGGGCCCGTTCGGCTCGGCCCGCACCGCTCGGGAAGGGCATCGCCACCAGCACCGCGGGCATGGCGACCGACGCTCCGGTGGCCGGATGCCCGGCCCAGGCGCCCACCACCAGTGGCGCGGCCAACGCCACCCCGGCCGCGACGCCGTCGGCGTACCGGGGTTGTCCCTCGGGCCGCAGCAGGGCGGTGACCGTGTCCGACACCACGCGAACCTTCGAGCGGATCACCACGGCACCACGGTACGGGCTCAGTTGCGGCATCACGTGAGGGCGCGCTTCCTCCGGCGGAGTAGGGGCGTCGGCGGTTCGGGCGCTGTCGACGAGGTGTCGTCGGGGGCCGGGCGCGCCCGGAAGGGGCGGCGTGCCCGAGTCGGCGGGGGCGGCATCGGGTGGGCCGTGGTTCACCGCCGTTCGGACACCGGATGGTGTTGCCGGGCCCGTCCGGCCTCGGAGCGGGCGCTGAGCCGCAGGTCGCTCAGGCTGGCCAGGAGGGTGACCAGCACCGCGACGCAGGCTCCGGTCAGGAAGAGGACGGAGTACTCGCCGCGGTCGGCCGGGCCCGTCGCCAGGGCCGGGGCGACCCCGCCGCCGACGAACATGCCCGTTACGTACAGTGACACCATCGTGCCGCGCACCTGCGGTAGCACGGTGGCCGCCCGGGAGGCGAGCGAGGAGTTGGTGAACATCCACCCACCACCGAGCAGGGCGGCGGCCACCACCACGGTGGACAGCCGGCCCCCGGTCGCGGCGACCAGCAGAGCGGCGGTCGCCAGGACACCCCCGATGCCGGTCAGTCCCCACCGGGGCACGTACGGGGTCAGCATGCTGTACACCAGGGACCACCCCAGCCCGGCGATCCCGAAGACCGCCGAGATCAGGCCGGCAACCGAGGCCGAGGCGCCGTGGTGTTGCAGCAGGGCGGGCAGGAACGTCACACAGCCCAGCACCACGGCACCCATCAGGAACCCGCACAGGATCGGCCGAACCGGTCCGAGAGCACGCCCCAGACAGGTTGCAGACAGCCGTAGGCCAGGAAATAGGCGCTGGCCACCGCGACCGCCGCGGACAGCTTGGTGTGAAAGCCGTCGGCGATGGCCACCAGCACCGTCGTCATGGCGAACCGGTCGAAGGCCGACCAGAATCCCGCCGTCACCAGCACGAACGGCATCCGGTCCGGTTGACCGGGCTGCCGCGCCCGCGGTGCCGCCTGCTGGGCCGGGGCCATGATTTCACCGTAGCGGCACCTGCCCGTGTGCTCATCTCCACGCCGGAACGGTGCGGGTGGCCACCGGCGCCGAGCGGGCCGTCACTCCAGCAGGCGCCGTCTCATCGCCTCGGCGACGGCGGCGGCCCGGTCCGAGACCCCCAGCTTCTCGTACAGCCGCTGGGTGTGGGTCTTGACCGTGCTCGCGCCCAGATACAGCTCCGCCGCCACCTGCGGGATGCTCTTGCCCTCGGCGAAGCCGCGCAGCACCTGCCGCTCGCGCTCGGAGAGCACGGGCGTGTCGCGATCGGCCCGCATCCTGATCTCCTCGGCCAGCCCGCCGGACGCGTCCTCCGAGATCACATGGCCACCCCGGGCGACCTTCAGCACCGCGTCCACGATCCGGGTACGCGGAGCGTCCTTGCCGAGATAGCCGTAGGCACCCTCCTCCACGGCCTGGTACACGACCGCGCTGTCCGTGGTGGCGGTCAGCAGGAGCGCCCGGGTCGGCAATCCGTCGCGGGTCATGGCGTGGATGACGGCGATGCCGTCCATCGACGGCAGCCGATAGTCGAGTACGGCGACCTGCGGGCCGAATTCGCGAACCGCCTGGAGCGCCGACTCGCCGTCCTCGCACTCCGCCACCACGTCGATCTGCCCGCTGAGCTGGAATCCCCGGCTGAGTCCCTGGCGGTAGACGGGATGGTCATCGGCGATCACCACGGTCACCGGCCTACCGGAATCGGTCTCCATGCCGCCACTCCCGTCAGGTGCGGAAACGGGAAACAAGCACCTGAAGCACAACGTAACCGTCGGCCATGGAGATCACAAAAGCTGGACGGGGGAGGGGGCGCCACCCGTCCGATGGTCCGTTCGGCCGATCCGCCCTGGGGTAGACCGCCCCTATCGTGAAATTCGAGGAGAAAGGGATGAGAAGAGGTTTCCCATGATGAACACGACGAATGCGGTGCGCCGCGTGGTGGTCGGCGTCAACGGCTCGGTCGGCAGCTCCCGCGCCCTGCGACGGGCCGCCGACGAGGCACGTCGCCACCACGCACAACTGTGCCCGGTGATGATCTACTCCTCCCCCCAGGGCGACTACATCGACATGCTCTGGCCGCCGGACGCGGAGACGGAACACGAACTCGCCAGCGACGCCCGGCGCCGCCTGGCCGGCATCTGCCACAGCGTCCTCGACGAGCAGAAGGACGGTCCGTGCTGCGCCCCCGTGGTGGCCCGCGGCCCGGTCGGTCCGCTGCTGGTGCGGGCCGCCGACCGCGACGGCGACCTGCTGGTCATCGGCGGCGGCTCACGGGGCGTGCTCAGCCGCTTGGTCAGTGGCTCGGTGGGGCGGTACTGCGTGCGGCACGCGGAGGGCCCGGTGCTGGTCGTGCCCGACGAGGACTCCGCGGACGAGGCGTTCGACGCCGCCTGAGGAGGGCCGGGAAGGTCGCTCAGGAGGGAAGCCGCACCTCGACCGTGGTCGGGCCGCCCGGCGCACTGTCCACCTGCCACTGTCCGCCCGCACTCTCCACCCGTGCGCAGTGGCTCGCCAGGCCGATATGGCCCTCGTGCAGCCGCTGTTGGGCAACGGCCGGGGTGAATCCCCGGCCGTTGTCGTGCACGGCGAGCACCGTTTCGCCGCACTCCGTGCGCAGGTACACGGAGACCTCGGTGGCCCGTGCGTGTTTGACGACGTTGGTCAGCAGCTCACGTGCCACGGAGTAGAGGAGTTCCTGGTGGGCGAGGTGCGCGGGTGACTGGATGTCGTACTCCACGCTGAACCCGCCGCGCTGGGCGCATCGTTGGCCCATGGCTTTCAGGGCCGGCCCCAGGCCCTTCGTGGACAGCGCCTCCGGGTGGAGATCGACGATGATGCCGCGGATCTCCCTGATGGTCGTGCGCAGCTCCGAGCGGATCCGGGTGAGCGGGTTGCCACCGGCCGGTTCGGGCACCTCGTCCAGGTCCTGCACCGCGACCGTCAGGGTCTGTACCGGCCCGTCGTGCAGCGCGTCCGCGAGGTCGCCGCGCTCGCGGCTCTCCGCCTGGAGGGCGTCCTCCAGGAGCAGTTCACGGGATCTGAGCAGGTCATCGATCCGTCGTGTGCGGCGGCTCAACAGCTTGGCGATGACGACGGAGGCCAGCACGGTCCACAGCAGGTACGTCTGGTCCGACATCACCGACCAGGTCCAGTCGGCGCGATGCGTCGGCAGGCCCGGAACGGACATCACGGTGTAACCGGCCACGCAGATGATGCCGAAGACCGCGGTCACCACGGGCAGCTGCCACAGGACGGTGGCCATCGGCCACATGAAGTAGGCATAGCGCACGGCTGAGTTCCGCCCACCCGACACGGCAGCCAGGGCAGTGATCAGCGTGAGGTCGACGACCAGTGCGGCCGCCGCGCCGCGCGCATCGGTCACCGGCCACCGGTACACCCACAGCAGGCGGCCTCCCGCCCACAGCGCATAGCCGGCCGCCAGCAGGCCGAAGGGGAGCGCCGCGACGGAACGGCCGGCCTGCAGCCCGGCCGGGACCAGCGGCACCAGCATCAACAGGCGGACCCACGCCACGTGCCGGGAGGTCTCCGCCGCCGTGTCACCTGCTGTTCCCCGGGACCACGGCGGCAGCGGAACGAGGCGTCCGTGGGGGCGGTCGCTTCTGCGACGGTGCATGGTGCGACATTACCGAACGTTTCGCCACCGGGCCGGTGATGACGGGCCGTCGGTTTCACCGCGGGCCCGTGCCGCCGCACGGCTTTCAGGGCTCGTAGCGCAGCAACAGCGCCGCGGCATCGTCGTCGAGCGAACCGCCCGTGTGCGCGCGGACATCCGCGTGGAGCCGGGACAGTACGTGCTCGGGGTCTCCGGCCTGCAACGTGGCCAGGCGCTCCGGCAGCGGATAGAACCGTCCCGCGCCGTCACGGGCTTCGGTGATGCCGTCGGTGTAGAGGAGCACCGCGTCGCCCTGCCGTACCGGGTGGTGCAGCACCGGCGGGTGGACGTCCTCCGGCGGCAGCACGCCCAGCGGCGGCACCGGGTCCGGGGGATCCAGCGGCACCGGCGCCCGACCCGGTCGGAGCAGCAGGGGGGCCGGATGCCCGCAGTTGACCACCTGGAGCGCGGCGGACGCGCTGCCGCACTGCGGTGTCGGCAGACACAGCACGGCCAGGGTCACGAACTCCTCCGTGCGGGGCGGCAGGCCGCGTCCGAGGGAGACGGCGATGCGGCGGACGACCTCCGCCGGGCAGCGTTCGTCATGGGCCGCCTCGCGGAAGGCGCCCAGCACCACGGAGGCGGCGGCCACCGCCGGCAGGCCCTTGCCGCACACATCGCCGATCAGCGCCCGCACACCCCACCGGGTCAGCACCACGTCGTACAGGTCCCCGCCGATCCGGGCACAGGCCGCCGCGGCGGAGTAGTCCACCGCGATCCGCGCCGGTCCCAGACGTGCCGGCAGCGGGCGCAGCAGGACCTGCTGGGCCACCTCGGCGGTGACGCGGACCTGGGCCAGCTCGCGGTCCTGGCGGGATCGCGCCCACACCGTGGCGCAGCCGATGACCGTGGTCAGGGAGACGGCGTCCAGCGTGGCGAGATGACTGGCGAGGAGGATGTCGTTGTTGCGGAAGGCGTCGATGAAGCTGGCGGCCGCGGTGACCACGCCGAGCTGTACCGGGTACCAGACCCGGCGTCCCACCGCCGCGGCCAGCGCAGGCACCGCCGCCAGTGCCGGCGCGATGACCACCCAGACCGGCAGCGCCGCGTCGACGGCCACCAGTACCACCAGCAGCGCCCAGGGCAGAAAGGGCGCCCACGCCCGGCGCGACAGCACCACGCCGCCCGCGGGGGCGTGGCGCGCAGGCGCGTCGCCGGTGCACAGCACGTCTCTCGGGTCGCCGGTGGACAGGTCATCGCTGAGGTACCGGGGCTGCCGGTTCATCGTGTACATCGCACCCTCGGGGGGAGTCGGTCGCTTGTCTCCCCCTCACGCTAGGAGCGCGCTGGCCTGTGGGGGATCGGCCGTCCGGACCACCGGTGGGCCGGCGGCGCCGGCCGATCGGTGGACTCGCGGGCCCGGTTGTCGGTCGTATCGGCGACCGGGGCCCGGTGTGCGGCGAACGCTCACGGGGCGTCGTCGGTGGAGTGCACCAGGAGCACCGGGCAGTGGGCGTGCCGCAGGCAGTAGCGGCTGACCGAACCGTGCAGCAGCCGGTGCAGCGGGCCGTGCCCGCCGTCGCCCACCACCAGCACGTCGGTGTCCCCGGCGGCGCAGGCCACCAGGGCCATCCCGGCCGGTGCGCGGACCGTCCGGAGCAGCATCCGCGCACCGTTGCCGACGGTTCCGAACGCCTCCTGGCAGGCCCGCACCAGCGTGGCATCGGCGTCGCGCTCCCAGTGCGCGCGCACGTCCGCCGGCGCGGGTTGGACGGCGTCCGCCGCCTCGCCGCCCGGGGGTGCCCAGGCGTGCACCGGGCACAGCAGCGCCTGATGGCGGGCGGCCTCCTGGGCGCCGCGTCGGAGCGCTGCGACGCTGCCGCGCGAGCCGTCCACTCCCACCACCACCCGCTTGACCATCGTCGACATCTCGACACGCCTCCTTCTTCGTCGTCCGGGGAGTTCCGAAGCTAGGAGGCGGTGCGGGGCGGCGGCATCGGTCGAACGGCTGAAACGGCGGAGGACAGGTGCCTCGACCGGCGCGGGCGAGGCCGGTGGTTGCCCGCTCACCCTTGGTTTGGAGGGTCCGTCACTCGCCGGGCGGGGTGGACGTCACTGGCCACCGATATGTACCTGCCGGCCCTGCCAGGCATGACGGGCGAGCTGCAGACCGACGCCTCCGGCGTCCAGCTGACCCTCACGGCCTTCCTGCATGGAACTCGGCTTGCCCTCCGGGGCCAGCTATCACCCCGACACCGCACAGCGTCAGAACTACCAGGAGGTCAACAGGGCATTCGGCCCCGGCTACGACGGACCGTTGATGGTCGTGGCGCGCTCCATGGACCCGGGACACCCGCTCGCCCCGCAGACCCTGGCAGCCGTCGCCCGCGACCTCAAGGCCACCAAGGGCACCGACTCGGTGAGCCTCGGCGCGCTGAACTCCACCGGCAGCACGGCAGTGTTCGGGCTCGTTCCGCGGGACGGCCCCCACGACGAGGGCACCAAGCAACTCGCCACCGCTGTGCGGGCGAAGAGCCGGGACATGAGCGCGGCACACGGCGTCACCCTGGGCATCACCGGCTTCACGGCACTGGCCATCGACGTCTCGGACCGCCTGGCCGACGTACTGCCCCTCTACCTGCTCACCGTCCTGGGGCCGTCGCTCGTCGTGCTCCTGCTGGTGTTCCGCTCCATACTCGTCCCGGTGCTGGCCACCGTGGGATTCCTGCTCAGCGTGGCGGCCACCTTCGGCGCCACCACCGCGGTCTTCCAATGGGGCTGGCTCCAGCCGCTGTTGGGGCTCGACGCGACCACCCCCGTGGTCAGCCTGCTGCCGGTCATCGTCACGGGGGTGTTGTACGGACTGGCCATGGACTACCAGATGTTCCTGGTCACCTCGATGTGCGAGGCGCGCGTGCACGGCGCGGACCCGGTGCAGGCCACAGTCCGCGGGTTCGCCCAGGCGGGTGCGGTGGTCGTCGCCGCGGCCACCATCATGGTGGCGGTGTTCTCCGGATTCGTCTTCAACGGTCAGTCCATGATCAAGCAGCTGGGCTTCGCCCTCGCCGTGGGGATCCTGATCGACGCGTTCGTCATCCGGATGACGTTCATCCCGGCGGCCATGGCGCTCGCCAAGGACAAGGCGTGGTGGCTACCCGCCTGGCTGGACCGGATCCTGCCCGACCTCGACGTCGAGGGTGAAAAGCTCGCCCAGCGACTCTCGTCGTCGCAGGCAAAGCCCCCGAGGCGCACCCACAGCGCCGTGCGCTGACCGAGGGCCCGAGCCTCTCACCGGCACCACGTCCGCCCGTCGATCCGGTTCCGCCGGATCAGGCGATGTCGGCCTGGTGCCGGTGGGCGTGCCGGCGGAAGTCCTCGCCGAGCCGGGCCAGTTCGCCCGCGGAACAGACCCGGCACACCTCGGGGAACAGCCAGCTCTCGCAGTACCAGACATGCCGCTTGAACGCCGACGCCAGGGCCTGGACCCGCTCGTCGAAGCCGGCGTCACGGACCGAGGCCGACACCGCCGGGTACAGCGCCCGCATCACTTCCGCATACTCGTCCTCCACCCGACCGGCCAGGACGTCGCCACCGCGCATCTCGCACCGCACCACCGGCAGCAGGAAGCGACGCTCGGCCACGGCATGCCGCTCGAACTCCGCGGCGGCGTGGCACACGAGCCGCTCGCGATCCGCTTCGGCGGCGCAGTCGATCCGATCGAACACGGTCTGGATCGCGCGGTGGTCGTGCTTCAGCTCCCCGGTCAGGTCGGACGGGTGCATGGTGTGCGTCATGGGAATTCCTCTCGGGCCATGAGGGGGGCGACGGGATGGGTAATGCGATGTATTTCGTCCCCGGTTTGCGCCCTATATCTTGAGCTTCGCGCTTTACGTCCTCCGCTTTACTTCTTCTGCATTCCGCTTTCCGTCCTCCCTTATCGTGCGGAAAGCTGGCGGGGAATGCGTGCGGGGGTTTCCATTGCGCGGCTTAAATTCCTTATTTCGACGTTATCGGGGCCGCATGGCCGAGAGAATCGGCCGAACGGAGGGTGGAGTGGGGGAGCGGTACTCCACCGACCCGAACCGGATCGGGTCCGGTCCGTTTGTGGGGCGGAATTCTTCATGGCCGATCGTCGCCGACTTGTCACCCGCCGCCTCCTCCGGTCGCCCGAACCGCTCGGCCCCCTCCGTTCCTACAGTCGAAACGGACCAGGCCCGGCAGACATCGGCGCGTCGCGCTGCCGCCGGTGTGCCGGGTCCCCGACGCAGCCCGCCGCCCGACGCACCCACGGGCGCCGCGTCCCTCACCACGGCGCGGCAGCGGGAGGGGGCTGCCGGCTCTTCCACGCCCGAGCGCGAGGTCTGCGCGGGTTTCCGAGGTGAGAGAGAACGATGATGCTGCTGTCCGGCCACACGTCTGCCCGCACCGGTCTCGGCCGCCGCGCCGTGCGGCCCCGCAACGGGACCGGATCGACGGACCTGCGCACCCTCCGCGGGCGCCTGTTGGCGCTGGTGTGCTGTCTGGCGGTCCTCATGGTCGGCACCCTGGTGCTGACCCGTCCGTTCGTACCGGAGTCGCGTTCGTCGGAGGTCCGGCGCACCGATGTCCTGGGCCAACTGCTGGTCGTGGTCCTGCTCGGCTCACTGACGTACGCGATCATCGGGGCCCCGCGCCGCGGTTGGAGCGCGCCGCCGATCCTGACCTGCCTGGCCGCCGCGGTGGTCGCCCTCGCCGTCTTCGCGGTATGGGAGCGCAACTGTCCGCAACCCCTTGTCGACCTGCACTTCTTCCGCAGCGTGCCGTTCACCGGATCGGTGGTCATCTCCGTGGCCTCGTTCGCCGCGCTCGGCGGGTACCTGTTCGTCAGCACCCTGTACCTCCAGGACGTGCGGGGCATGAGCGCGTTCGCCGCCGGGTTGTGGATGCTGCCAATGCCTCTGATGACCGTGGCCTGCGCTCCGGTGGCCGGCCGTCTGTCGGGCAGTCAGGGCCCGCGTATGCCGCTGGTGCTCGCGGGTGTCGCGATGGCGTCCGGCGGCCTGCTGATGGCCGTCTGCCACGGGCAGGACCGGGCCGTGTCGCTGTGCCTCGCCTACGCCCTGTTCGGCGCCGGGATCGGCCTGATGGACGTCCCGGCGACGGCGCTGGCGGTTGCCGGCATGCCCCGGACGCGTGCGGGCACGGCCTCCGCCGTCACCATGGCCGCCTGCCGCATCGGCGTGGTCCTGGGAGTGGCGACCTTCGGGGCGGTGCTGTCCTTGGGGCTGACCCACGATCTGCACCCGGGCCCGGGTGGCAGGTTGGCGTTCACCGCGGCCTTCGGGCAGGCCGAACAGCCGGTCTGGTGGATCGTCACCGGCTGCGGTGCCGCGGTGGCCCTGCTGGGGCTGTGCGTCACCGGCACGTGGGCCCGGGCCACCGCCCACCGCTCAGCCGTCGCGCTGGACGGCGCCCCCGCGCCGGGGCACACCAGGACATGACTGGCCCGCATCTCCCGTCACCCGTCCCATACGGTGGGCACTGCCAGGACTTCGCTGTCCGGAGGATCAGGACCATGGCGGATACGAAACGCGTCGACGGCAACTCGACCCCCGGAGCCCCGGGAGACCGGTGGCGGTCCCGTGGCCCGTTGCTCGCGGTGTGCGCCGGGTACTTCATGGTGATCCTGGACGTCACGATCATCAATGTGGCCGTGCCGGTGGTGGGCCGGGAGTTGGGCACTTCTCTCACCGGGATCCAGTGGATCACCGACGGGTACACGCTGGTCTTCGCCGGGCTGCTGCTGACCGGTGGCGCCCTGGGGGACCGGTTGGGCAGCCGGCGGGTCTTCTGCTGTGGCGTGGCGGTCTTCACCCTCGCCTCACTCGCCTGCGCACTGGCCCAGAACCCGGCCTCCCTGGTCGTGGCCCGGCTGGTGGAGGGGTCCGGCGCGGCGCTGATCGTGCCCGGTTCCCTCGCCCTGCTCCAACAGGCATACTCCGCGCCCGACGCCCGCTCGCGGGCCTTCGGACTGTGGGGATCCATGGCCGGCATCGCCGCATCCGCCGGTCCGTTGCTCGGTGGGCTCTTGGTCACCACGCTGGGCTGGCGCTGGGTGTTCCTCATCAACCTGCCGGTCGGCGTCGCCTGCCTGGCGCTGACCCTGCGGTGCGTCGCGCCCTCGCGCCGGCACGGCGCCCGGTCCCTGGACTGGCCGGCCCAGTGCGCCGTTGCGGTGATGGTCGCCCTGTTGACCGCCGCCCTCAACGAGGCCGGCCGGCGCGGCTGGTACGACCCGGCGGTCCTGGCCATGGCGGGACTCTCGGCGGTGTGCGCAGCCGCCTTCGTGCTGCGCGAGCAGCTGGCCCGGATGCCTGTGCTTCCGGTGCGCCTGCTGCGCTCGCGCGCGATGGGCGGGGGAGCCGCCATCGGCCTGCTGTTCAACTTCGCCTTCTACGGCATGGTGTTCACCGCCAGTCTCGACTTCCAAAGACAGCGCGGTTACAGCGCTCTGGAGACCGGAGTGGCCCTGTTGCCGGCCGTGGTGATGACCACGTTCGCCTCCGCCCTGTCCGGCCGACTGGCCCGCCGCACCGGCCACCGGCCCCTGGTGGTCGCGGGCATGCTGGTGGCAGCCGCGGGCCTGGCGGGCTGGGCGGCAGCCGGCCCCGACCCCTCGTATCCCTTGCTGGTGGCCCCGATGATGGCCGCGGGATTCGGAACCTCCTTCGCCCTGACAGGTTCCACCTCGGCGGTCATGACCGCCGCCCCCACCGGTTACGCGGGCACCGCCTCCGCCCTGTTCAACACCACGCGCCAGATCGGCAGTGCCGCCGGAGTCGCCCTCGGTGGCACGTTCCTCGCCACGGCCGCCGACTACGGGACAGGGCTGCGCCTGAGCATGGGCATCGGTGCCCTCGCCTACTTCACCGCCGTCGTCCTCGCCTGGCTTTGCGTACCGGCAACGGACGCGGCGAAACCGTCGGAAGCCTGCCGGCACACGGGCGCGGGCCGGCGAGGGCCGCACCGTCCCACCACTCCACCGGACTCCCGCCGGAACGCTCCCGATCACCCCACCACTCTCGACACTCTCGACGTATGAAGGGCGACCAGGCACACGATGGGCGACCGGCGACCCGGCGTATGAAGGGCGCCGCCCCGCCAGCGTCCGGCACGCGCATGTCAGTGGCGATAGCCGAGGTCCGCCGTCCGGCCGGCGCGCAGGTCGTCCAGCACCCGATCGACGCGGGTGGCGTCGTACGCGATGCCGGTGAGCCATGTCTCCAGGTCGGCGACGAGGAAGACGGCCGCGGGCCCGGTGCCGGCGCCGTGCGCCGTCGAGGCGATCAGCGGGCCGGACTCGTCGGCCAGGTATCCGCCGCGTTCGTGGGGCTCGACGTGGCCCGAACGCCGGACCAGTTCGGCCGCACGACGGCAGTCGTCGGCCACGCGGGCGGCGAGGTCGACGAGTTGGTCGGCGACGGCCGGCGGCAGCGGGGTGGTGTCGGTGGCGTGTTCGGCGAGCAGCAGGGCGCCGCCGCCCACGGTGCTGTAGCCGGCGGCCATGGCGAGTTCCCAGGGCAGTTCGGGGCCCTTCCGGGAGGCCCCTTCGGTGCGGTACTGGGTGTAGGCGGCTTGGACGAGTCGGAGGGTGCGGTCGGCGTCGCGCAGCACCTCGCCGTCCTCGCCGGCCAGATCCTGGCCCCCGGGCGGCCGGCACAGCCGTTCCGTGAGGTCCTGGCATGCCTGGGCGGATGCCGCCATGAAGCGGACCACGGAGCGGCGGAGTTCGTTCTGCGCACCCCGGGGCCAGGCGAGCAGGGCGGCGGTGGCACCGATGAGACCGCCGATCAGCACGTCCAGGAAACGCCACGTGGGAATGCCCAGACTGGGTGGTTCGACCTGCGCGAAGACGGTCACCAACGTGAGCGTGAGCGCCGCCTGGACCCAGACCGGCCCCAACAGCGGCCCCACCCCGAAGCCGAGGAACACCACCACGGGAGCCGCGACCATGTAGACGGCCGGAGTGTTACCGGCGACGACGACCAACAAGGCCGCCACCACGGCACCCAACCCGGTGCCGAGGAACGCCGGTCCCAGAGCTCCCCGGGTGTCCGAGGCGGAGGTGCGCAGCAGGCTCAGCGTTGCCAGCAGGACCCAGAAGCCGTGCGGCAGGTTGAGGCTGCCGACGAGGAGCCTGGCCCCGGCGAGGGCGAGGGCCGCCCGCAGCGCGTTCTGGAACAGCACCGATCGCGGCGTCAGATGCAGGCGCAGCCGGTACCAGTAGCGAACGGGGGCGCTGACCGTGGCGTACCGGAAGGGGGTGCCCAGGCGGTGCCACAGGTGCTGCGGCGGTGCGTCGAAGGCGATGCGGGCGGCCTCGGTGAGCAGTACTCCGGCCGCGGCCGTGTCATGGACGACCGCGGCCAGGCGCAGTTGTCCGGGGCTCGCGGTGCCGACCGTGGCCTGGCGGGCGCATCCGAAGGAACGCACCGACTCGGCCAACGTATCGGTGGCCAGATCTTCAGGAGCGGCGGCACGGAGGACGCCGGCAGCGCGGCGCAGGCTGCCGGCGGTGGAGTCGAGAAGGCGAGCGGCGTGAGGAGCGGGACCGTGCCGGTCGAGGGCGATCCGATCGAGTTGGTTGACCAGGTGACGCAGTACGGCCCGTACGTCGTACAGACCGCGATGCCGCAGTGAGGCTCCGGTGGGGCGTTCGGGCAGCGCGACCTGCGTCAGTCGGGTGGCGAACAGGGTCTGGCTCACCCTGTCGTGCGGGGGAGCGGCGGTGTCGCCGGACGGCTCCGCGATGCGGCGCGCCAGTGCCGTGCAGTACTCGGCGGTGGCGTCCACCGCGTCGGCGAGCAGCACACGGTACGGCGGCGGCAGTGGACCCTGCCACAGCAGCCGGTCGACGAGCGCGGCGGTGAGCATGCCGACGGCCAGTCCGCCGAGCCGCTGCCCGAGGGATTCCGGGGCGTAGGGCGGGAAACAGGGCAACAGGTAGTAGAGCTGGAACGAGGTGGCCAGTCCGCCGGCGGCCGGGCCGCCCACGCCCAGATAGGACGTGACGAAGGTGACGACGAACATCCCCAGTGCCGCGCTCCAGGAGTGCGCAGCCAGCAAGGTCCCCGCGGTGACCAGCAACAGCCCCACCGGCAGGGCGGCGAGCAAAGGGGCGGTGCGCTCGCGCGCGGTACCCGGCAGCCGGGAGAAGAGGGTGATCGGAATGGCCCCGAACAGGGCATAGAGCGCCATGGCCGGCTCGTTGAATCCGTACCGCAGTAGATAGAAGACGCCGAGGCCGGCGAGCGTGGCCCAGAGCGCCCGCCGCAGCTGCGCGGCCGCGTCGGGACGGCGCAGCACCCAGCCGAGCGGGCCGCGCCAGCACGCCGGGTTCACCAGCCGGTCCTTCCGGGCCGTACCGCCCGGCGCGACGCACAGCCGCGCCCGGGGTCGCCGGCGGTCGACGAGGTCTGGTGGGGGCTCGTTCCCATGGACTCAATCTAGGCGGCGGCCTGGCGGCTGCAACCGGTGTTCCACACGGCACACGGCGTTTCGCCGTCCGTACCGGCCCTCCGTGTGGCTCCGCAGACGGCGAAGAGCAGGAGGACCATCAGCCTGTGTCGAGAGCTTTGTCGGCGGCCGTGCTGTGGAAGTCCGTGGCATGGCCAGTGCAGCCGGAAGGTTCGCCAGGTGGCGCAGACGCCGCACTGCCCACGCCACCGGCCTGCGCAGGCCGGCACCGCCCGGGTGTGGGCGCCGAAACGCCTGCGCTGCGGTTGTTCGCCGTCGCTGCCCAGCTGGTCACCACCGGCCGCCGCCGCATTCTCCGGCTCGCGAAGCACTGGCCCTGGACCAACCAGGTCACCGATGCCCCGGCACGGCTCGAAGCCCTTCCCAACTCCGGCTGACCAGCGCTTTCTCGTCCCTATGGGGGGTACCGAGTAGTACCACCCCACCGGAGCAGTGGAACCCGGCGCCCACCCGACGCGGCTGCCGGGCCGAGGTCATGTCCGAAACTCACAGCACAGACGGAAACAGCCCGCCGGAAGAACCGGCGAGCTGTCATGAAGCCCGAGGCTAGGCGGACTTGGCCGTCGCGCGGACGCCGAAGTGGACGTACCGGCTGCCGTCGGCGAGCGCGTAGAACACCACGGGAATCCACGCGTCCTTCTCGTTGCGGCGGCCGGCGAACACCGTCTTCGCCGGCGTGTGCGAGACCGGGGTCAGGTGCCAGACCAGCGGGTCGAAGGTGCCTGCCAGGCCGTCCGCACCCTCGTACGTCAGCCGCAGTGTGCCCGGGCCGCCGTCGCCGGCGGCGATGGTCATCAGGAAGCCCTCGCGCTGGTAGCTGCCGAGGAACGGCTCCGTCTCCACCGCCACGGGTTCGGAGGCCGGCGCGAACGCGGGCATGGTGACCCCGGCGAGTTCGGCGCAGAGCTCGCGGCAGAGCGTCTCGAAGACCTTGGGCGCGGCCCCGCCGCCGTTGGTCAACAGGGCGATGGCGAGGCCCTTCTCCGGGATGGCACGCAGGTAGGCGAGTTGGCCGAAGGTGCTGCCGTCGTGGCCGAAGCCGCGCGCGCCGTCCCATTCGAACAGGCCCCAGCCCAGGCCCCAGTGGGCGCCGAGGAACCACTGGTCGGGCATCTCGACCTCGCGGGTCAGCATCGCCTCGACCACGGCGGCCGGCAGTGCCCGGGTGCCGTCCGGCGCGGCTCCGCCGTCCACGAAGGCCCGCGCGAACCGGGCCACGTCGGCGGCGGTCGCGCTGATCCCGCCGTAGGGGCCGGCCGAGCGCGGCATCATGTTCCAGAGCGGGGTGGGGGCGGGGGTCTCGCCCGGCTCGCCCATGTGTCCCATGGCGGCGCGGAAGCGCAGCACCTCCTCGGGGAGGGTCATGGTGTGCCCCAGCCCGAGCGGGGCGAGGAGCAGCTCCTTGAGTGCCTCGTCCCAGGTCTGGCCGGTGACCACCTCGACGATCCGGCCCAGGACGTTGTAGGCGGTGCTGGAGTACGACATGGTGGCGCCGGGCGGGTTGGTCAGGCCGACGGTCCGTGCGCCCTCGACGTAGCGGGCCAGGCAGTCGTCGCCCCGGCCGGTGTCGTTGACGTAGTCACCCTCGATGCCGCTGGTGTGGTTGAGCAGCTGGCGCGGAGTGATGGTCCGGGTGGCCCCGGCGTCGGCGACCGCGAAGTCCGGCAGGACGTCCGCGACCGGCGCGTCGAGGTCCAGTTTCCCGGCGTCGGCGAGCAGCACCACCATGGCGGCGGTGTAGCCCTTGCTGATGGAGCCGATCTGGAACACGGAGTCCGGGGTCACCGCGACGCCGGTGCCGGTGTGCAGGATGCCGGCGGCCGCCTCGTGGATCTCGCCGTCGGCGAGCACGGCGAGGGCGGCGCCGGGGATGTGGTGGGCGGCGAGGAGTTCGCCGAGCCGGGTCTGCCAGCGGGCGGTGTCGAACGCGGGGGCGCCGTCGCTCACGCCCAGCGCGCGGTTGACCGTACGGGCCACGTCACGGTCGGTCTGCTCCAGGATCTTGGCCACCTCCTGGTCGACGAGGTTCGACACTTCCCGGCGCAGGCTTTCCGACATGCTTCTCTCCCTCATGGTCACCGTGGATCGGGCGCGGGTGGGGTGGCGCGGTGGCTGCCGGCTAGCCGGCGCTGCGGGTCCGCCGACCGATGAGCCCGGTCAGTGAGGCGACCGTCGTGCGCGGCGGCCGCCGGAGGTCGCGGTCCGGGTGCAGGACGGTGCGGAACGCCGCCCAGGCGAGTGCGCCCAGGGCGAAGCCGTAGCAGGAGACCAGCCCGTGCCCGTTCTCCTGCGCGAACCACATCGCCAGCCCGAGCACCGGCACGCCGAGCGCCAGCAGCCGGTTCTTGCGGGCGGCCTTGCCGCGGTTCGTGCCCTCGTCGTCGGAGCCCTTCTCGGCGGCCTCGCCGGAGTTCTCGTCGGCGCCGCCGCGCAGCAGCAGAGCCGCGGCCAGCGTCGCGCCCAGGAAGTAGGTGGCACCGGAACTGCCGGCGAAGTTGCGGGGGTCGGTGCTGTGGGAGGTCTGGCCCCACAGTCTGTCGATCTGCTCCGGCAGCAGGATGCCTGCGGCGAACAGGCCGAGCGTCAGCGGCGCACCCCAGAACCAGTCGGCGAAGGCCGCGACGGCGGCGAGGGTGGCGATGTTCCAGGCCGCCCCGCCGAGGCCGCCGTTCTGCATGAAGACCGAGGTGACCACACGCCACCAGCCGGACTTCGACGGGTCCGCGTCGAGCGCGCCCATCGCCCCCGGCCAGCAGAGCTGGAGGGCCACCCCGGCGAGTGCGAGCCCGGTCAGGCCGACGCCGGTCCAGGGGATCCGCCGCCGGCCCAGTGTGCTCTGGCCGACCAGGGCCAGTCCTCCGTTGAACATCAGCACCATCAGTGCCGCCGTGGTCACGTTGAACAGCAGGATGTCCATCGTCACCGCCCCCCTCCAAGCCGTGTTCGATTTCGCTGATCACGACATTAGCGCGACCCGGAGCTTTTTCAAACACTGTTTGAAAGTTGCGGTTGAAAGCTGGCGCGGCTCGCTAGACTGCGGCCGTGAAGCTGTCCGCAGACCTGATCATCGACGCGGGGATGGCGGTGTTCGCGCAGACCGGCTACCACGGCTTCTCCGTGCGCCGGGTCGCGGACCGCCTCGACGTGCACGCCGGCAGCCTCTACTACCACGTGCCCAGCAAGGCAGCATTGCTCCAGCTGATGGCCGACCGGGTGGCGGGGCAGGCATACGAGGCAGGCACCGCCGCCCTGGCCGGACTGCCGGCGCAGGCAGGCTGGCCGGCGCGGGTCGCGGCGCAGGCCGTCGCCCTGCGACAGAGCATCCGGCAGCACCCCGGCGGGGCGATCATGCTCGCCGGCAGCCCGAAAACCCTCAGCCCCGGCGCGCTCTCGCTGATGGAACGGCTGCTCGCCACCCTCGCCGAGGCCGGCGTGCCCCCGGAGCACTGCGGCACCGCCGCCGACACCGTGCTCAGCCACGTCACCGGTTACGTGCTCCAGGAGCAGAGCGAGCCACCCGCGGTGCCGGTCACCGCCGAGGACGCCGCCGCCCTCCACCAAAGCTTCCCCCGGACGGCCGCCGCGGCCGCGCACGGGCCGGACGAGAAGTTCACCCGCAGCCTGGACCTGCTCTGCGCCGGCATCGGGACGCTGATCCGCCCACCGTCCGAGGGACCGCCGCCCGAAGGAACCCCGTCCGAAGAACCGGACGGGAAGAGTTAGTTGACGGACGCTTGGACCACGTCGACTCGTCGCTGGCGACAGCAAGGCTGCCGCATGAGCACGTGCGACAAGTCGAATGCCTCATCGGTGACAACCAGGCTGCCTCCGCCGGTCCTGCCCGCCAACTCATCGGGCTCCAGGGCCTGTCCGACAGGTCAGGGTCGGACAGACCCTGGTCCGGCGGCGGGGGCGAACTGGTCGTGTTCTACGCGAGCAACGTCTTCACCCTCGCCGGTCACCCTGTAGGCCGTTTCGGTCGGAGTAAGTCGGAGCAAGATGCCGTGAGTGATCGTTGGCGTTCCCGGATGGGATTCTGGGGAGATGCGCCCTTGGAACACCTCCACGCAGAAGGACCTGCGGCGGCTGCTCAACGAGTGGGATCCGATCGGTGTCGCCGACGACGTCCGGGACGAGTACGACTGCATGATCGGTCCTTTGTTCCGCAGGCTCCATGGTGGCGCGGACCAGGCGGAGATCGGTGAGTTCCTGCGGCATGAGCTGGAGGTCCATTTCGGACTTCCTTCGAGTCGGCCACCCCAGGCGGTGGCCGCTCGCGTGATCGCCTGGTGGACAGCCGCTGATCCGACCGGCGGCGCGGACAGCCGGTAGCCGTTCCTCTCAGGGACGTCTCTGCGTTGGTCTGTGTGTGCCGTTGGCAGATGTGCAGTGGGCGAGGGTTGAGCCGTTGCTTCCGGACCGGGCTACGAAGCGGGGTGGTCGCTGGCGGCCCCTCACGATGTCCGCCCACATGCGATGCTCGAACCGCCGGCCTATACGCCGGGTACTCGCCCATCGGAACGTGGATCAGCCTCTGACCTACCACAGAATCCGGGCACATCCATCTGCTGAGTGCCGACGACGGACAGCAGACGCAGTGCCTGTGCCGACGGCGAGCCGGGGACGGTGGTGTAGATGACGAGTTGCTGGTCCCGGTCGGCGATGTCCAGGACGTCGCAGCTGACGGTGACAGGGCCGACGAGGGGTGCTCGAAGGTCTTGCAGAGGGTGGGGCGGGCGGTCACGTCGTGGGTGGCCCAGAGCCGGCTGAACTCCTCGCTACCAGAGAGGAGTTCCTCGACCAGACCGGTCACCTCCGGGGCGTTGGGGTAGCGAGCCGCGGCGGCGCGCAGGTGCTGAGCGGAGGTCCGAGCGAACTCGTCCGCGCCCGAGACGCCGTACAGCCGCCGGCCGGGCCGGTGCGGGCCAAGGAAGGCACGTCGGATCAGGTTCCGGTCCCGGCGCGACAAGGCGGAGAAGTCCTCCATCAGGGCGGCGGCCAGTCCATTCCAGGCGATGACCTCATACGTCGCCGACAACACGATCGCCGCGGCCTCCGGCAGCCGCTGCAGCAGATCGACGATGCTCTGCCGTACCTCTCGCGAAGGCCCTGGCAGCGGTCCGGGAGGGGCACCGGCGAGATGGTGCAGGTGATCGCGCTCGGCGTCCGACAGGCGCAGCGCGCGGGCGAGTTGGGCCAGCACCTCGCGGGAGGGGCGCGGGGCGCGTGCCTGTTCCAGCCGCGTGTAGTACTCGGCTGAGATGAACGCCAGCTGCGCCACCTCCTCACGACGCAGTCCCGGGGTGCGGCGGCGTGCCCCGGCGGGCAACCCCACGTCAGCGGGGGTGATGCGCTCGCGCCTGCCGCGCAGGAAGTCACCAAGCTCTCGTCGTACTCGTCGATCCACCTCCCCAGTGTGCGTGATCGCCAAGGCGCCCAGCCAGGTACTGCCGGTGCCTGGATGAGCGGGACGACCGGGCACAGGCTCGTCGGCATGAACAACTCACCGATCACGTCCCTCACGACCTCGGGCCTGCTCACCGACAAGGTCGCCTTCATCATTGGTGCCGGCCGTGGCATTGGCGCGGCAGCAGCGCGGCTGTTCGCCCGGGAGGGTGCCCGGGTGCTTCTCGCGGCCCGCACGCAGGACCAGCTCAAGGCGGTGACCGAGGAGATTCGGGAGGCCGGCGGGACCGCGGACTATGTGGTGTGCGACCTGACCGATCCGGCAAGCGTCCGTGCAGCCGTCAACCGGTCGGTGGAGCTGTATGGCAGGCTCGACGTGGCATTCAACAATGGCGCGACGGGGCAGCTGCCCGGCCCGATGGACCAGCTGTCGGAAGCCGATTTCGACCATGTCTGCGCCGTCAATCTCAAGGGCCCCTGGCTGGCCATGACTGCTGAGATCGCTGCCATCCGCGGCACCGCGAAGCACGGAGCCATCGTCAATAGCTCCAGCGTCGGTAGTCTGATGGGCAACCCCCAACTGCCGGCGTACGGCGCGGCGAAGCGGGCCGCCAACAGCCTCACCGCATCGGCAGCCGCCACATACGGCCCGGAGGGGATCCGCGTCAACGCCATCGCGCCCGGCCCCACGCTCACCGAGATGCTGCACGAGTGGGACGAGAAGTCACCCGGCACCATCGAACAGCTCAACGCCCAGACCCCGCTGGGCCGCCCCGCCGATCCGGAAGAGATCGCCCAGGCCGCCGCCTGGCTCCTCAGCGACCGCTCCTCCTACGTCACCGGCACGGTCCTCCGGGTCGACGGCGGCATGGGAGCCTGAGAGACGTCTGCCATCAGGCTGAGGATCGAGGTGCCGGGGCGTGATCGTGCCTCCGGCATCTGGGCGAGTTGCCTCGGACTGTGACCGGAGCTGATCAACGACCTCGGCATGCCGACCACTGCCGTTGAGCCGCCGTGATCTCCAGCGATGCCTGGAGATGCCAGCGCTCGTCGTCGCCGACACCCTCGGTTGTCACGGCAACCCGCCTTGCGTCCGCGACCGGAGGCACCTCAAGGCTCATGGAGGGCCGTTCGGCCCTATGGTTCGGAATCGAGTCGGCGGATTCCGGCAAGACGGCGGAAGAAGACTGCCATGCATGAGCCAGACCGTCATGTCGAGCGCCTTGTCAACGAGGTCAACGAGTTCTTTGCCGCTGGGTATTCTCTTCGGGAAGCAGCCTTCATGCGCTGGCATACCCGAAGGGAGCTCGACCCGGTTACGGCGCTGCCGGTCCGGTCCTGGTCCGTCGATCGCGCCCTTGGCGCCTTCGAATTGAGCAGCTCAGCCGCCCGGCGGCACAGCTGATGGCCGATCATGCCAGGCCGAGTCGGTGGCTCTCGTCGTCCCTGCGGGGCACTGGCCGTCGGGACTCGTAGCCGCGTCCCCGCCGGCATGGACTTCGTGGTGCGTCCGAGCGTTTCCGGAGCAGCGCGACGGTACCTCGGTTCTCGCAGCACCCACAGGATCGGGCCCACAGGACGGCTGCGGGCCCTTTTCCGTGACATCGTGGCCGACAGGAGGAATCCCCTCAGCATGAGGCCAGGGGCAGTGCGTTGCCTTCTCGCGCCAGATGGACCTTTGTGGAGAACCCGCCTCGGACCGACCCAATGCTGTGACCTGCCCACAAAGACGGACCGTGTGAGGCACACGAGATGGGACTACTGGGGCCTGTCCGGCGGAGCGTGCGAGCGGGCCTACTCAGGCCCATGCAGGCCGTTGCGATTCACCTGCGGTTTCAGTCCACGGCGTGCGTGATGTACCCCGGCAGCTGTGCAACCTGTGCCTATGGCTCCGAAGGCGAGCGTCCAGACCATCGCTTTTGCGGCGGCATCCCCATCATGCCGTATGTAATCACCGATGAGAGTGCGTGTCACGGCGATGGACTGCCCTTTCCGGCCGTTCTCGGAGTCCACTTCTGCGCGGTCGTCGACGGTCTCGCTGTTGCTTGCCCTGAACGCGCCCAGACAGACACGTTTTTGCCCGCTTCGAGTAGCGGGTCGCATCTCACAGTGTTCGATCTGCAGACTTCCGGTCGCCGTGCCGTTACCGCGTGCCGCTGCCCACTCAAGGGCGCCAAACGTGACGGAACCACCGAACATGCCTAGACCTGCCGCCAGGTAGCCGGCGGCGTACAGGGCACGCTGCCGTCGTGTCGGTTGCTCGTCCGCAGCGAGAAGTGTCACGTACGTACCTCCCAAAGGGGCAAGTGAAGGTGAAACGCCCCCGTGATCGCATGCCAGGGTGACGATCGGGAATCACCACTTCGGCTCGCACCAGTCACAAGACCCGCCGACCAGGCACTACTGGGGCCCGTCCTCGACTCCCTGCGTGCGGGGTGCATCTCGAACATCGTTTCCCTTCCTTGGGCTGACCTCGAAGAGCACCGCCGTCGCTGGCGTCAGCAGTGGCATCCTCGGTTCGCCACATGCCTGGGGCAGTCAGCGCCTCTCGTGACCCCCTGGAGGCGAGATGCCCGGCCTGGCATGCCTGGTCTCTGCCTTCGGCTCCCACAATTTCTCGGAGGCAGGCACGGTTACTGACTCAGCTGACCCCCTCTAGGCGGCCGGGGGATCCGGTCGCGCCGCCACTCCAGACGGGTGGTTGCCTGCTGCAGGTCGTGGATCCGTCGGTCCAGGTCCTGGGCGGTCGGCACGGGAATGCAGTCGCGCTCAGGGATGCCCTCTTCGTTTTCCAGGCCAAGTTCGATGGTGGGACTACGGCCCTCGTAGGGGTGGTCGCAGTCCTCGCTCCAGATGGTGGCCCAGGCGAGGCGGAGTCGCCGGCCGCTGGCTGCCGGGGTAGCTCGACGGTGATCGGAGTGGACTGGTGCAGGATCGAGTCGCGCTCGGGGGCGTCGTTGACGTGACCCTCGATGCACCATTCGGGGCAATGCTCACCAATACTCACCTGTTACTGATCTTTCCACTCTTCTGCGCCAGTCATCCGAATTCTGCCATGCAGACGGAAAGGTCCTTTCTGGTGGGTGTGGGGCTCAGTGGGGTGCGGTTGCGCCCGGGGCCCATGTCCGGCGGCGAAGGGCACCCAGGGAGCGTTGGTGTCAGGTTCGTCGCGCCTGCGGGCTGCGCCCCGTCATTCCTGCTGTCTGACTTGAGAAGCCGTATCTCAAACAATCATGGAATGTGCGGGTCGAGAAGGTTTCCCGCGGGGGTGTTCTTCCGGCGGTATGTGCATGAAGGTGCGGCCTCTCGGTAGCTCGGGGATGCGAATCGATCCGAGCGATGCCGGGAGGCCCTGTTGTCGTTGTTGTACTCGTCCGAGCCCGTCCCGTTCAACTCGGCTGCTCCATCGCGTGATTGCCTCGCGCACGTGTATGGCAATGCGGCCGATCATCCCGATCGGGTGCGCCGGTATCCGTCGGACATGACGGACGCGGAGTGGGCGGCCGTCCGCCCTTTGCCGCCGGTGCCGGCCTGGCTCCTGGGGCGGGGGGGCAGCCCGCAGGCTACTGTCACCGGTAGATGTTGGAAGCGATCCGCTACCTGGTCGCGGGAGGGATCTGCTGGCGGGCGATGCCCGCGGACTTCCCCGTCTGGGGCCGGCCCCTCACACGCACAGCGTGCCAATGGCCCCTTGCTCGAGCGTCCCGAGTGTGGCGAACCACTGGCCTTGGGCGGGCTGGTGCTCAGTCGACGTGGGCCAGGATGAGAGCGTACCTGCCGGTCCCTGTGGCGATGCTCTGCACGGCATGCGTGGTGGCGCTGGGCTGACCCTGCAGGGGCGCTAGAACGCTGCCCCTATACCGATCTATTCCGGCACCGATATTCACGGCTGACATCAACAACGGCGGACAGGCGTGGAAGTGAACGGACGAGCACAAGTGATCGTCCACCGGCGGGGAACTGTCCTGCAGGGCAGCGCCAGGCCGCGGATCCAACTTCTGGGGCTGTGATGACTTGCGCCAAGGCAGCTCCAGCCCAAAGCCGCTCCGCCGGCCTCTCGAATCGCACCCTTGGCTGCACTCGATCAAGCGCAGCCCGGTGTCTGAGCCGGGTAGCCGGGTCACGTTGCCATGACCCGGCTACCCGATTCAGGCGGAGGCAGCCGCCCCGCCGGACCGGCGCTTCCTGAGCCAGACGGCTACCGCTGCCAGCCCCACGGGCGCCGCGACGGCGGCCTTGACGCCCAGCTTCGCGATGACCCAACCGACCGCCAAGTGCCATCCGGTCCACCAGGCCGTGAGCGCCACCAGTCCGGCAACAGCCAGGCCGCTTGCCGCGGACAGTGCGATGCGCGCCCAACGGCTTAACCGCAGTTCATCGTTCCCTTTACCCATGGGAGCAACTATACGAGCGAGTAGTTCCAGGCGCGGGGTGCCTGGGCACCCGTCTCGTCGCCTCGCCGGGATCGCGAGCGTCAACGGCCTTCGTCCGTCGAGTGATTGGACCTCGGTAGGGTCGGGGACTGGCGCCGAGTAGTGCTCTGTCGGAGGCAGCTTTTCCCGAGCTCAGGTGGGTTGCGACGGCAGCCAGCCGTGCTGCACGGCTCGCGCGCCCGCCGCGAAGCGGCTGCGGGCGCCGAGGCGTTCCATCAGGTCAGTCGCGATGCGTCGCGCCGTGCGCTGGGAGACCCCCAGGCGTTTGGCGATGGCCTCGTCCGTGTGGCCCTGTGCCAGCAGGGCGATGGTGGTGGACTCTTGCGGGTTCAGCCCGTGGGAGTCCTTGGGGGCGGTCTCGCCGAGTGGCTGAGCGCAGGACCAGACGCCCTCGAAGAGGGCGCACAGTGCGGTGAGAGTGCCCTGGCTGGTCAGGACGACGGCGCCGGTGGCGGTGTCGTCGCTGCTGACGGGGATGACCGCGGTGGAGCGGTCAGTGATGATCATTCGAGTGGGCAGGGCCGGGGTGGTACGGATCTGACCGCCCAGGTCTGCTAGCCAGTTGGCATAGTCGACGGTGGGCTGGTCGTTGCGGACGCTGCTGAGGTAGACGGTGCGTATCCGCACCCCCCTCCCCAGCAACTGCTCGTCCAGCGGGCGCGACGCCTTCATCTGGGCCGCGGGCTGAGCGCCGCCCGGAGCGAACGACATGACCTCGGTGGACACATCGCGGGTGAGCCTGGCCAGGCGGTCCCGGATCTGTTCGATGCCGATGAGCTGCTCGACGCCGGGGCCGGAGGCGGCCGGGCGCAGATCCGCGTACTCGGCGATCAGCTGCGCGGCGACGGCGCGCGATGCCTCCAGGCGCTGCTGTTGCGCGGCCAGGTCCGCCTGCTGGCGGGCCATCAGGATCTCCATGCCGATGTCCGGCGAGACCGCCCTCGGCCTTCCTGGCTGCTCGCTCGACGGCTACACCAGGGCCAGCTCGCTGAGCAGGTCGAGAGCATCGCGCACCTCGTCCTCGGGCTTGCCTACCCTGGCGACGAGCTCGGCGACCCCTCCCGACGGATCGGCCAGCATCGCGCGGTAGACGGATTCCGCGACTGCGTCGAGTCCCAATACGGTCAGCAACGCACATCCCCCTCATGCATGTACAACTCCACCCGTGAATCGTGTGGATCATGCCATACGGGGCCGATATCCGTATGTCCGGCATAAGGAAATAGTGCCGTGCTGGACGGAAGTGTCCATGGACGGAAACGTCCACATTCCATTCCTGGCAGGCGAGTTGCCGGTTTGGGACAGTCGGTGCCATGTATCTCATCCACGCCCACCTGCAGGGGCCGCCCGGCGCTTCCCTCCCGCTCGAGACGCGGTCCTTGGTCCGTTCCCAGACCCACGACGGCGACGGCGTCGAACACGTCACCGTCCATCCGGATGCTGTGCCCCACCCGGTGGTCGGTCTCTACGTACGCGCCGACAGCCTGGCCGCCGCGGAATCCCGGGCGGCCCGCCTCTGCCGGCTGCTGCTGGGCTGCGCAAGGTTCGACGGCTGGTCGCTGCCAGTCGTCGAGGCGCCGTTGGTCGCGCCCTTCTACGCGTCGCGATGGTCCGACTGGGGACCCGCCGGTCCGGCGGTGGACGGATGCGGCCAAGGCCATTTTGGTCCAGCCGAAAACCCTTCCACCCCCTCTGACCAGCAGCGAAAGTAGTTCTTGCCAGCAGGGAACACCGCCCGGCGGGCAACGGATCGGACAGCATCACCGCGGGATGCGAACCGGTCGAGGACACCGACCCAACGTCAGAAGAGAGCTTTTCCCATGCTTCGTCTCCGTCTCGCCACGGCCGCCGCGGTCGCCACCATCGCCGCCTCGGCCGCGACCGCCGCCCCCGGGCAGACCATGGGCTGGTCGTAGCCCCCGGCTTCGGCCCCATTACCCCGGACCGTTCCCAGCCGCTCCCGGAGGGCAGCTGCAGCAGCCCGGTGTCCCGGCCGCACACGCTTCGCAACACCGCAGTACCGAGCCGCACCGGGTAGGCCGGCAACTGCCTGTGCCGCCCGTCACCGCATCCCGCATCACCACTATTGAGGTTCCGTCATGCCCGAAACACCCCGCGCCACGTCCCGTACGGCCTGGAAGTCCGCGGCCACGGCCGCCCTGACCCTCGCCGGTCTCACCCTCTCCCTCGTCTCCGCTGCCCCCGCGACCGCTGCCTCCGTCGGCACGTGGGACAAGGTCGCCCAGTGCGAGTCCAGCGGGAACTGGCAGATCAACACCGGCAACGGCTACTACGGTGGTGTGCAGATCTACCTGCCGACGTGGAACGCCTACGGCGGCCGCGAGTACGCCACTTACCCACACCAGGCCACCAAGCAGCAGCAGATCCTGATAGCCGAGAAGATCCTCGCCGGGCAGGGTGCGGGCGCCTGGGGAAGCTGCGGAGCGGGCGCCGGCCTCGGCGGTGACCACACCGACCCCTACCCCACCACCCCGCCCGCGCCTGTCGGCATGGTCCACCTGACGGCCGCGGACTTCACCGGTGACGGCAGGAAGGATCTGGTCGGCGTCGAATCGGCCACCGGAAAGCTGTGGCTCTACCCGGGCAACGGCGACGGCACCTTCGGGACCCGCGTCCAGATCGGTACCGGCTGGAACGCCATGAGCAAGCTCGCCGCCGCCGACTACACCGGCGACGGCAAAGCCGACCTCCTCGCCGTCGAGAACTCCACCGGGAATCTCTTCCTCTACCCGGGCACCGGCAGCGCGGTCGGCATGAACACCCTGGGTGCCCGCACCCAGATCGGCTCCGGCTGGGGCGGCATGCGGGACCTCACCGCGATCGACGTGAACAAGGACGGCAAGCCGGATCTGGTTGCCGTCGACACCAACGGCACCCTGTGGGCCTACCCGGGTACCGGGTCCCTCGCGGGCAGCGGCACCCTGGGCGGCCGCGTCAAGATCGGTTCCGGCTGGGGCAGCATGGCCGAGCTGGCGAGCCCCGGCGACCTCGAAGCGGACGGCAAGGCCGACCTCGTCGCCGTCGACCCGGCCGGCGCGCTGTGGAAGTACCCCGGCACCGGCGCCCTCAACGGCAGCAACACCTTCGGGGCCCGCACCCAGATCGGTTCCGGCTGGAACAGCATGCACCAGCTGGTCGGCGCCGACTTCAACAACGACGGCAAGGGTGATCTGGACGCCGTCCAGGCACAGGCCGGTTCCACCGGCGGCCTCTACTTCTACCCCGGCAACGGCAGCGGCGGCCTCGCCGACCGCGCCCGGATCGGCACCGGCTGGTAGCCGCGCCCCACCCCGACACCGCTATACCTTCACCGCTCGCGCGGCAGTCCGCCACGCCTGCTTCCAGGCTTTCACGCTCTCAGATTTCAGGAGACCCGCCATGTCCACGTTCGCAGCCAAGTTGAAGAAGTCCACCGTCGCCACCCTGGTCGCCGCCGCCGCGGTCACCGGTCTGGGCATCACCGGACCGGCCGCTGCCCCGGCACATGCGGCCGGCACCTCCGTCGTCGGAGGCGAGATCACCACCGCAGAGGTCATGTCCCGTGCCCAGTCCTGGGTCGACCGCGGCGTTCCGTACAGCCAGTCGAACTACTACCCGGACCTCCAGGGCCGCAATTACCGCCAGGACTGCTCCGGGTTCGTCTCGATGGCCTGGCACCTGAACACCAGCCTCACCACCTGGACGCTGCCGCAGGTCGCCACCCGGCTGTCCAGCCTGGACGAGCTGCAGCCCGGCGACATGCTCGACAACATAGACTCCCACGTCGTGCTCTTCGGCGGCTGGGCCGACTCGGGCCGCACCACGGCGAAGGTCTGGGAAGAGGCCCGCCCGGGCACCACCGCCCGCATCAACTCGTCCTATTACACCCGCAGTTACATCAACAACAACGGCTACCGCCCCTACCGCTACACCAAGATCGTGGAGTCCAAGCCGACTCCGAAGGACGTCGGCATGACCAACCTCACCGGCGGCGACTTCGGCGGCGACGGCAAGGCCGACGTGGTCGCGGTCGAAGCGTCCAGCGGCAAGCTGTTCTACTACCCCGGCATCGGTGGCGGCCGGCTCGGCGACCGCGTCCAGGTCGGCACCGGCTGGAACACGATGAGCGAGCTGACCTCCGGCTACTTCACCGGCTCGGGCAAGCTGGACCTCGCGGCCGTCGACAACGACGGAGTGCTGTGGATCTACCCGGGCAACGGCAACGGCACCTTCGGCAACCGCATCAAGGCGGGCACCGGCTGGGACGGCATGCACGACCTGGCGGGCGCCGACCTCAACAAGGACGGCAAGAGCGACCTGGTGGCCGTCGAGTCCTCCACCGGCAAGCTCTACGCCTACCCGGGCAACGGCAACGGCACCTTCGGCAACCGCGTCCAGATCGGCTCCGGCTGGAACGGAATGGACCAGATCGTCAGCCCCGGCGACATGAACAAGGACGGCAACGCCGACATCGTGGCCCGTGAGGTTTCCACCGGCAACCTGTACGTATACCCCGGCACCGGCTCCTTCAACGGCACCAACACCCTCGGCTCCCGTACCAAGATCGGCTCCGGCTGGGACTCGATGACCAACCTGGTCAGCGGCGACTTCAACGGCGACGGCATCGGCGACGTGGATGCCGTCCAGGCCAAGGTCGGCGAGACCGGCACCTTCTACAGCTACCCGGGCACCGGCGCCATCAACGGCACCAACACCCTGGGCGACCGCGTCCAGATCGGCACCGGCTGGTAATCCCGCCGCAAGGCCCCCGACCGCCGCTCTCCGAAGGGCCGCCACCGCACCCACACCGCGGTGGCGGCCCCGCCTGCTCCCCGCCACTCTCCGGGAACCGACTCTCCGGGAACCGACCCGGCCGATGAAAGGACCAGAACCGCCATGGCCCGCCGACACCTCCTCCGCAAGACCCGCACCCAAGGGCGAGGTGCCGCGGTGGCGGGCGTGATGGCGCTCGCCTCCCTGGCCACCGGCGGCCACGCCGTCGCCGGGACCACTCCCGACGGGACCACCGCCACCTACAACAGCATCACCCGGACAAGCACCGACGGAATGGGCCTGCAATCGGACAACGGCCGTGAGACGCGCCGAGTCTCCGCCTTCAAGTCCGCCCACCCCGCACTGCGACGAGTCACAACAGCCGACGTCCTCGCCGACACCTCCGGCGCCGGCGCGGGCCGCGACCTCTGCCACCCCACCAACACCGCGGGCGCCCAGGGCTTCTGCTGGTCCGCCGCGGACGACAACACCGGATCCTGGATCCCGCAAGGGCTCACCGGCTCCGGCGAATCCCCCCGGTCACAGGCCCTGGTCAACGGCCGCAAGGTGCTCATGACGAGTTGGTACGGCGCTTCCGGGAGCGAGCGGGTCACCCTCGCCGATGTGACCGACCCGGCTCATGTCACCTACCGGCACGTCCAGTTGGCCGCCCTCGACGACGCAGGCGACAACTTCGTCCCGATCACCGGCGGACATGCCCACGCGGTGGTCTGGGCCGGCAGCAAGCTGTACGTGGCGAGCACCGGCAGCCGCATCGACGTCTTCGACCTGAACGAGATCTGGAGGATGGACGTCACCACCGACACCTCCTTCGGCATGGACGCGAAGGGCAAGGCCCACGGCGCGGGTCACGGCTACGTCCTGCCACGCGTCGGCACCTACACCTCCACGGGCCAGGGCACGGGCTGCGGCTCGTACGCCGGTGTCCCGCAGCGCCCCTGCATCACCGCGGCCTCGCTCGACCTCAGCGGTCCCCAGCCCGCCCTGGTCACCGCCGAGGGCGACCCGGGCAAGGTCGAGGGGCAGTTCGGCAAGGCCACCGCTCCCGTCGTCCGCTGGCCCATCGACCCGGTCACCGGCGTCCTCAAGGCCGACGCCGGCGGGCGCGTGCGCGCCCATGAAGCCTTCGCGTCCCCGATGGGCGGCACGCAGGGCATCGCCATGAACAACGGCCGGTTCGTCCTCTCGGGCCCCTGCCCGGAGTTCGTGCCCGCCGAGCACCAGCCGGACCAGAAGCACATCCGGAATTTCCCGGGCTGCCTCTATCACGCCCGGCCGGGCGAGCCCGTACGTCTGGTGACCAGGACCCCCACCAATCCGGAGAACCTCTCCTACTGGCCCGGCACCGACCAGCTCTGGATGGTCACCGAGTCCACCGGCGAACGCGTCGTCATCAACACGCCCTGGCCCAAGGCCCCCGCGCCTGTCGGCATGGTCCACCTGACGGCCGCGGACTTCACCGGTGACGGCAGGAAGGATCTGGTCGGCGTCGAATCGGCCACCGGAAAGCTGTGGCTCTACCCGGGCAACGGCGACGGCACCTTCGGGACCCGCGTCCAGATCGGTACCGGCTGGAACGCCATGAGCAAGCTCGCCGCCGCCGACTACACCGGCGACGGCAAAGCCGACCTCCTCGCCGTCGACTCGTCCACCGGCGGCCTGTACGTGTACGTGGGCACCGGCACTGCGAACGGTATGAACACCCTGGGTGCCCGGACCCAGATCGGCACCGGCTGGAGCAGCATGCGCGAGCTGACCGCCCTCGACATCAACGACGACGGCAGGGCCGACCTCGCAGCCGTCGACACCGACGGCGCGCTCTGGGCGTACCCGGGCGCCGGGTCGCTCGCAGGCGGCAACACTCTCGGCAACCGTGTCCGGATCGGTACCGGCTGGGACACCATGACCGAACTCACCAGCCCCGGCGACCTGAACGCCGACGGCAGGGCCGACCTCGTCGCGGTGGACCGCTCCGGTGCCCTCTGGGCGTATCCGGGAACGGGCTCCCTCAACGCGAGCGACACCCTGGGCAGCCGAACCCGGATCGGTACCGGCTGGGACACCATGCGCCAACTGGTCGGCGCCGACTTCGACAACGACGGCAAGGGCGACCTCCAAGCCGTCCAGGCCCCTGCCGGCTCCACCGGAACCCTGTACTTCTACCCGGGCACGGGCAACACGGCCCTGGGGAACCGCACCCAGACAGGCACGGGGTGGTAACCGCTGCGTCGGCCATGGGGGCCTGGGATCCTGCGCAACGATCGTGTCCTGGTCCCTACGCCGGGCGGTGCCGCGACGAAGCAGCTTCGCCGCCCTCACCGGCATCAGCCCGCTGCCTGCCAGCAGCGGCCGGACCACCCGCAACGGACTCGACCGGCGGCGATCGGCAACGCAGCACGCTGTTCACGACAGCGTCCTCACACGATGCCGCATCTGCCTACGAACACACGATTACAGCGCCCGGCGACGAGCCGAAGGACGCACCGACCACGAAATCCGCCGAACCCTCAAGCGCTACCTCACCCGCGAACTCTTCCGAACGGTGAACGTCTCCAACCCACTTGACGACTTGACGACGCATAGAAGCGGCCTTGGTACACCCCCATGGCGATCGCGGCGATGTCACCTGTGGTGTTCCGGTGCTTTCTTCGCCTTGGGCACATGGCCCAGCGTCGGCCGTAGGACCGGTGCATGGCGGGCCAAGAAGTCCCACAGCTGGTCGGCGACTGGCCCGTGCGGCCGGTCGCGTCGGCGAGCTGCCGAGAGTTCCTCGACCACACCGGGAAAGTGCCGTCCGGCGATGGAAAGCAGGCTTCCGTCACGCAACTCGTTCTCGATCATGAACCGCGGCACGTGTCCCCACGCCATGCCGTGCAAGATCAGCTCCTTCTTCATGAGGTGGTCCGGAACGGAGCTCCTGGGCGCGCCTTCGACCAGGAAATGGCCTTGTTCCGACGGATGCCGCGCCGAATCCCGGACCATGCATTGGGTGAAGGCCTGCATCCGCTGCGGTGTGATGTCGGTGTCCGGAGGGAAAGGCAGGAAACCGGGCGCCACGACGGGCACCAGCGCGACGCGGCCGAGATCGATCCACTCCATCCGCACGTCGCTTTTGGGGACGCGGTGCACGATGAGGTCGGCTTCGTCCTCCAGCAGCCGCTCCCAGGGGCCGGTGACCGTCTCGAACTGCAGGTGCAGTCGTGTCTGCGGGCACTGCGCGAAGAAGCGGCTGAGCATCTCCAACACCGGTGGGAGTGGACACAGGTCCCCCAGCACCACTCGCAGTTCGGCCTCTTCGCCCATCGCCAACTGCGCGGCGTAGGTCTGCAACTCCTCGGCCTCGTGCAGCAGGAGGCGCACCTTGCGGTGGAAGGCGTGCCCCGCCTCGGTGAGCTGAACCCGATAGCCCGAGCGATCCAGCAGGTCCAGGCCCAGCTGGCGCTCCAGCTTGGCGACTGCTGCGAACACAGAAGGGTGCGAGCGGTGCAGCCGCTCGGCGGCGGCCTGGAACCCACCGTCGACCACAACGGCGTTGAAGCACTGCAACTCGTGGAGCGTGAAATTCGACATTGTCCATCCAACCTACAGGGCTCGTTCGATCTTTGTAATAGAACTCTGCAGAAGGTGTTCATAGGCTGGGCGCATACCCGCTGGATCACTGGAGCTGACATGACTTCTCAGACCCGTACTGCCATCACCACCGGCGATGGCGTCCGCATCGCCTACCGCTTCGACGGTGACGAGAACAAGCCGGTGCTGCTGCTCTCGAACTCCATCGGCACCGACCTCCACATGTGGGACGGCCAGGTGTCGGCTCTGACCGAGCGCTTCCGGCTGCTGCGCTACGATGCGCGCGGCCACGGCGCCTCCGATGTCCCGAGCGGCCCGTATTCCCTGGACCGATTGGGGCGCGACGTGGTGGAACTGCTGGATGCCCTGGGCCTGCAGCGGGTGCACGTGCTGGGCCTGTCTCTGGGCGGAATCGTCGCGCAGTGGTTGGGGATCCACGTTCCGGAGCGCGTTGACCGCCTGGTGCTCTCCAACACCGCCGCGTACCTCGGCCCGGCGAATCAGTGGGACCGACCGATCGCCGAACTGCTGGAAGCCCCCGACATGCAGGTCACCGCCGAGAGGTTCCTGCACAACTGGTTCCCGGCCCACATGCTGCAAGGCGACGACGAGGTTGTCGAGGGCTTCCGCCGCACCCTGCTCGCCACGCGGCGCGAGGGCGTGGCCGGCAGCTGGGCTGCGGTGCGCGACTACGATCTGCGCCGCACGGCCACGCTCATCCACAACCCGACACTGGTCATCGCGGGCGAGCACGACACCGTCACGTCCGCCGACCACGGTAAGGAGCTCGCCGCGACCGTCCCCGGCGCGCGGTTCACCGTCCTGCCCACGGTGCACATGGCGAACGTCGAAGGGCAGGCGGAGTTCCTGGATGCTGTGGTGGCCTTCCTCACGGAACAGTCCTGACGGCTACCGCGTCGTGTCTGGACGGCTCCTTGGGTATCTTCGCTCCGCTGGTCGGACAGGCCAGCAGCCGAGGTGCTCAGCTCTTCGGACAGGCTCGCGTGCTGTCCGAGGGCGACACTGATTTCGAGCACTACTGGCCGGCTTTCCGCTGGCAGTCCGACCACGTCGAACGGTCGCGCGCTCTCGACGAGCCGCCGTCGGGACCGCTCGTCGTGATCGAGGTCGAACGGATCGTCTATACCGAGCACTGGCTGCGGCGCGCGGGGTTCGCGCCGCGCCAGTTCTGGACCCGATCGGACAGGTAGCCGAGATCCTTCGGCCGACCGTCGGGGCAGTCACGCCGCCTTGGCGGGCATCTCGGAGCGGACTCGTGTGCTGGCGAGGCGGTCGGAGTCAGTGCCGGTCTCGATGATGGTGCCGTTGAACCTGAGCCCGTCGACGATCGCCGCGCGGAGACCGGAGGCGATGAAGGTCTGGGTCACCACTGCCCTCCGGTGGTGGTGCTCGACGAGCCGACCGCCACCATCGACGCCGCTGCGGAGGCGGAGGTCTTCGAGAAGCTGCGGACGCTCTCCGGCCGGGCAACCACCCTGCTCATCGCGCACCGCTTCTCCACCGTCCGGACAGCCGATCACATCGTGGTGCTCGAACGCGGCCAGGTGCTCGAAGAGGGCACCCACACCGAGCTGGCGCAACGGGGCGGCATCTACGCCGAGTTGTTCCGCGTCCGGGCCACCGGCCATCGGGATCACCCGGTGTCCGCGGCGACCTGCCCCGGCCCGCCGCGGCCTTTCCACCATCCCCCATCCGAAGGCGAGTTGACCAGGGAAGCCCCACAGTACGAGCAGACGACAACCAGTACGACGGCTACCCGCACACCGGCGGCCAGGGCTGCCTGGGCCGTGGGCGGACTCGCCCTGATCGTGCTCGGCGCCGTCCTGATCTGGGTGACCCAGACCACGGTCGCCTCCATGGCGGACGACATCAGCACCATGGCCGTGTTCGTGCCCCGCGCTGCGACCTTCGTGCTCTTCGGCGGCGGCGCCTGGTGCCTCGTGCGCGCCGGAAAGCAGCGCATATGACGGCTGAGTCGCAGAAGCCGCGGAAATCCAGTCAGCGCCCTCGACCAGGTCGATCAGCCACAGGACGGTGTCCGCGGCAGAGCCGTAGTGGCCGAGGATCTGGTGCTGCCGGTAGCTGAAGAGCGCGCCGTTGGTGACGCTGAGCGGTCTGTCGGTCGGCCCGACCAGGACCGGCGCTCCTTGGGCGCGAGGACGGTCAGGGTCCGCTCGTGCACGGCGGTGGCACCGGCGAAGTCGAAGGCGACCTCCAGCGCCCGGCCGCCGGTGGCCGCCTGGACGTGCTCGCGCAGCTGCGGATCGACAGGGTTCAGGGCCAGGCAGGCGCCGAAGTCCGCGGCGCGTCGACGGGCGGCCGGAGTGTCCAGGGTGATGCTTTGGACACCCTGGGCGTCCCCTGTGAACCACGCCAGACAGGTCGAGGGCTCGACTGATCCGGTTATGCCGCTTCGGAGATCGAACTCCTTCCCCGGCAGGTGGAAAACCAGCTGAAAGGGTGGGGATAGCCCCAGTGATCCTGCGATGCCCCTTCTGGGACAATGATCTTGTAGCGGTGCGCCGGACCGAGCGCTCCCGCAACGGACGACCAGGAACGGGAACAGCGGACATGGCAGACCACATCGCGTACGAGGCAGAGCCGCAAACGGAGGCGCTGACGCTGCGGGCCGAGGCGGAGCACTGGCGGCCCACCTTGCTCGGCCGCCTGCTGGCACCGTGGCGCGGACTGGTCCTGCTGGGCCTCGGCCTGCTCTCCGCGGTGACGTCCTGGCTACTGCTGATCTCGATGTGCCTGATGTTCGTCTGGCTCGGCTTCGCGCTGGTGCCCGAGGCAGCCCGTGGCCTGCATGCCCTGGCGGGCCGTCAGCTCGAACTTGGTCGTCGCTGGTACGGCATGCCCCCGACCGCACCGGGAGGCTCCGGAGCCACCCGGCCCGCGTTCCGATCCACCTCGCGCCCCACCCCGCCCCTCGTGCGGCGCGTCCTGTCCGTCCTCCGGAGCCCGGCCACCTGGTGCGACCTTGGCTGGGCCCAACTCGCCGCAACTTTCCTCGGGTTCCTCGCGCTGCTCCCCTTCGCCCTGCTCGTCCACGGCGCGCTCGGCATCGCCCTGCCGTTCCTCTGGGAGTCCGTGGCTCCCGCCTTCGACGGCGGCTGGTTCCTGTTCGTCCCGTTGAGCGCCCGCACCACGCACATGGCAGCCGGTGTGGGCGTGGCGGAGCTCCTCCTCGGCCTGTGGGCGGGGCCCTACATCCTGCGTGCCCAGTCCCGCCTCTCGCAGACCCTGCTCTGCCCGTCAGGCATCCACCAGTGATCCATGCCCCGGCAGACTGACGACCTGACTGAACCGGCTATGTCATGTCGGAGATCGGACGTACTCCCCAGCGGACGCCCTTCAGGCCGCGGACGCGGGCGTACTCACAGCGCTGTGCGGCACCTCCAGGGCATCGGTGTGTGCGGCCGTGACCTCGGCTGGGCCACGGCCCCGAAAATGCCGCGACGCGAACACTCCCTGCGCCACAGTGGTCACACGCGAGAGGGCCGTCAGGCCCGATGGCAGGACATAGTGCTCGGACAACGGAACTCCTCGGCAACGAGCTGTCTTGGTCAACTGCCTGTTCCGACGGAGCAGTGATGATTGCGCCGTGGTTCTCCGCCGGGCCTGACCCCCAACGGAGCTGACGCCCTCCGGGGTTGCCATTCTGGAGATTTGTCGGCCCGCTGTGGAGGATCACGACGCACACGGCCTGACGAGCGTTCGTGACCTGATAGGAGCTTGGGCTGGCAGCCCCCGTCACTGCCTTGTCCGTCCGCCCGACCGGAGTGCTGCCTCCTGGATCATCGCGCAAGGGCAGCATCATCATGGCCGATCAGCCCCAGCGCGTCTTTGGCGGCGTGGACACCCCACGCCGACCCCCACCACACAGCCGTCGCCGACCAACTCGGCCGGCACCTCGCCGACTCCCAGTTCCCCACCACCAACCAGGGCCACCGTGCCCTGCTGGACCGGCTGCGCTCCCACGGCACCGTGCGCGCCGTCGGCGCCGAGGGCACCGGCTCCTACGGAACCCGGCTCGCCCGGGTCCTTGATACTCCAGCTGGTTTTCGCTGTCTGAGCTGCGAGGTTCGCCGGGTCGCTGGAGCGTATCGGGCTGGCGGGTGGTCAGGGGTGGTCTCCCAGACCCGAAGTGACGAGGATCAGCACTCCGCCTTGCCGTGTGATCACACGTGCCATCGCACGTGAACCCGCGGACGACCACTCCGCAAGGCCAGGCTCCACGGTCAGTTACCTCCGAACCGCAGCCGCAGCCCAGGCACGATGCTGACCGCATGACCAGAAGGCAGTTCGGTGCCGTCTACCAATTTCGCCACCCTCGCCTGCACAACCGACTTGCTCGGGCTTACGACCTTCAGGTTTCAGGTCTCCGCGACGGACTCCAGCGACCTCTTCGCAACGGGCTCGGCTGGCCCCGCCGTGTGTTTCACCGGCGGGGCGGTGGAGGTGGAGAGCAGGCACACAGGCACGGCCAGCGACAAGAATCGGCCTGGAGCCCGAGTCCGACGACTGGCAGGGCAACTTCCCGTTTGAGGAGATATCCCACCTCCCGCCGACCGCCCGCGGCGAGCGCACGCCCTCCAAGGCGTCCAGGAATCGGGGCGGGGTCGGCCCCGAGACTGCGGCCTGAGCCGAGCGACCTCTCCGCATCCGACCGTGCCCTCCCGAACGTCTCATAGGAGCCACCCCTCGTGGTGGGCGGGGAATCCTCGCGGACAGGAGGACCTGGAAGTCGGCAAAACTGCTTCCAGGGTGGGGAAGGTGAGCGACGGCGACTGGTTGCGGAGCTCGCCGAACACACCGCCGCGGGCGAAGAGGTTCCACTGCAGGTCCAGATCGTGGCAGGCGGCGGCAGTCGCGGTGCACCCTTGCGCCTGTTCCCGGTCCCCGAGACGGGTGTCCAGCTTCTGATCACGGTCCACGCCCCGGCGCTGATCATCACCCCCAAGTTGCAGCAGGAGGTGACGGTGCTGCCCGGGCGGGACTCGGATGTGCTCCGCTTCGGTATCCAAGCGAACCAGCCCGGACTACACGAGGTGACGGTGCGCGCGTTCCGGGTTGGCACCTTCCTCGGGGAGGTGCGATGCCAGATCTCCGTGGATCCTGGCGGAACCTCCCGCGGCGGACCGCAGTACTCGACGGAGCTGGAGACGCTGGCCTTCGACCCCGGCGAAGTCACCCTGCAGGTCCTCAGGAACGGCCCCGGAAGCTTCACCTTCCAACTGCTCAGCGAGACTTGCTATGCGCCCGTGACATACCAGGCACGGGACTTCGCGGATGCCTTCTACGACCAGCTCATCACCCGCGGAAAACCGCTCGGGCAGGCGTCCTTGGCGGCCCGCCAGGCCATCCGGAGCCCGGACGGCGATCCGACCTGGCTGGCCTACGCCGTCTACGGCAGCCCTGCGGCCACCGCCCACACCCGAACGTGAAGGAGGGGCACACGTGCCCGATCCGGTCTTCGTCATCCACGGCGTCGCCAACCGCGACCTCAAGGGCTTCACAGCCGCCGTCGAAGCCCTCCAGGCAGCCTCCGGCGTCGAGATGCATCCGGTGTACTGGGGCGACCTCGGCGCCGAAGACCAGCACATCGCCGCCACCCTCCCACCCCTCCACGCCTCCACCAACACCCTGCGCGCCGAGAACGAGCCGCCGCACACCGTGGCAGACGACGCACTGGCAGCCGACCTGTTCGCCGAGCGCACCCCGGCACCGGATGCCCGCACCGCGTCGAGCAAACGCTGCGCGAACACCTCTCCGCCACGCCGCAGGACCACGAAGCCGAACTGCGGGATGGCGACGTCACACCCGTCGACAGCGACCAGGTCGCGGCGTACCTCGCCGAGGTACGGGACCAGACGACCTGGCTGCAGCGCACCGACGCCCCCTCCTGCTGGCCGAGGTCGGACGGGATCTGGCCCGAGCCCTCCTCGACGCTGCACCCGAGGGCGAGTTCGGCTACGCAGAGCTGCGCGGCTCCGGGCCGACCGACTTCGAAGGCCGGCTGCGCTCACTCGTCCGCAGACGCCTGTCCGACCTGGACCGCGTGGCCGGTGCGGCAATCCAAGCAGCCGTCGGCCGCATCAACCACGCGCTGAGGACCCGGCTCGGACCCGGAACAACACGCTTTCTCGGAGACGTCCTCGTCCACCAGCGCCACCAGGCCGCCATTCACGCCCGGATACGGGCGTCCATCGACACGGTCGACCCCGAGCTCGGTCGGTACCCGGACCGTCCTGTGCGGGTGGTGGCCCACAGCCTTGGTGGAGTCGTCGCCGTCGACATGGCCACCGCCGAAAACCCGCTGTGGACCGAGAAGCTGCTCACGTTCGGCTCGCAAGCGGCCTTCTTCCACGTCTGCGACCCTCGCGGCGGCCAACTTGAGCCATTCGCCGGTGCCCAGCGGGTCGTTCTTCCCACCTCCCTCGCCCGCTGGACCAACCTGTGGGAACCGCTCGACGTGCTGGCTTTCGCAGCCTCCACTGTCTTCCAACCGCATGACGGCAGCAGCCCGGCAGACATCCCCGTGCCGCACTCGGCCAGCACCGGCTTGTGGACCCACGCCGCTTACTGGGAGTCCCCAGCAGTCGCCGCGGCCATCGGCCGAGCCATGCGCGTCGACACCCCACCTGCCGATCCGGCGGCCCCGGCCGCAGAGGCGTGAGAACCAGTCTGGCCGGCTCCGTCTCGCCCGCGGCAATGGGCCGGCGCTTGCCGGGCACCGGGCGTACACAGACGTGCGAGACGCGCCAGGGCGGGCAGGCCGCGCGTGTCGAGGCGGCCCAGCGCGGCCGGCTGGCAGCCGAGCACGAGCGGGGTGGGACGGTCCCCGGTTACGGGATCCGTCGATTGTTGGGGGATCCGGCGTGCGTGGTGTGTCTCACGGCGCAGGCGCGGCACTCCGCGGAGCAGCGCGAGGCACGGAAGGTTGGCGGAGCCGTGGTGCCGTTGAAACGACGCCGGCGACGGCCGGCCCTGCCAAGGATCACCTCGAGGCCAGCAGCGTGGCGCTCGCGGTCGCTCCAGCGCGGGCCTGTCTCGGAGTCGTGCGCCCACATGCGCAGCATGGGCTTCATGTCTGCTGTGCCAGTCTTCGCAGGTAGGTCGTGCGCAGGCGTTGGATCAGCAGGAGGCTCACCAGTGGTCCTCCCGCGGCGGTGAGGAAGCACAGGCTCAACAGCGGTCCACCGTCGTAGTCGACCCCGGCGACGATCAGGCATAGCGCGAGGAAGCCGAGGCCGAAGCCGTACGAACCCGGTCCGTGTACGGCCGGCTGCCACAGTGCGTACGGGCCCACTGCGCGCAACGGGCGGGCGTCCGGGAGGGGGAGGTTCACCGGCTCGCCTTGAGGGAGATCCACCACGCTTCCCGGGGGCGTCAGCCCGTATACGTAGCGGTCGTCGTCGAGGACGAGCAGGGCCGGGACGGACCAGTCGGGTGGGTCCTCCGCAATCGGCGCCCAGTGGAGCCACCCGGCCTGGTCTTCGAGGGCCGAGGCAAGGGCTTGAGGGTCGAGGCAGCGGTCGATGAACAGGTCGCGGGTGCCTTCGGTTGAGGCAAGACGCAAGGCGGGGGAGAGGGTGCGCTGGGGGCCGCCGGAAGACTTTTTGGGATCGGGCGCTGAGAGTCGTTCCCCGGCTGTCCCGCCCGCGATACGCACCCGCAGTCGGCGCGCCGGTCTGTCGCCGAGCACGGACTGCGGAGTCGCCGGTTCGGCCCCGTTCTTGGCCCCGGACCTGACGCACATGAGGAACAGGGCGAGGGGGAGGGCGCTGAAGAGGGCCAGCATCACCATCTCGCCCGGTGATGCCGGGCCTCCCAGGAGAGAGGCGAGGTGCCGACGAGGGGTGAGGATGATTCCCAGGGACGGGGCGTCCGGGGCGTAGAGCCCACCCGCCAGGCGGTCACCGGTGGTCCACCGGCCGGATGCTGAGGTGAGCTGCCCTTTCAACTGCAGTGCTTCGTTGTGCTCGCCGGGGCCCGGTGCCTCGACGGTGACCACATAGGTATACGTCGTGCCGCCCTTGTAGGAATTCTGATATCGGTGATGGATTTTCGTGATCGTGACCGGAGCGTAGCGGTAGTCGTGCCGGGTGATGGCAGCCAGTTGGGAGCTGTTGTCCGAGGCCGAAAGAGCCAGGAGGAGGAAAGGGCCGGCCAAGAGCCAGACCGCGAAGACGGTGCATATACCGCGCAATGGTGGCCACCACCTTCGGCCCGTCTTCAGCCCGAACGTCGGGGGTACGACCCTTCCTATCCGGGAGCCCCACCGTCCGGTTGCCCGCAGCCACCACGCCAGGAACGCCACTGCGGAGAACGCCAAGCAGGCCAGCAGATCCCAGCGCGGAAACGGGGCGATCTTCCGCACCAGCAGGCAGATCACGAACGCCGCGGCACCGGCCCATGCCAGCACCGATGCCGCAGCGGTTCCAAGGTCCCGTTCCCTCACCCGAAAACGTCCTTCACTGAACCCTTCTTCGGTCCCTGTGGTGTGTCGGCGGATCCGCTCGTCGGCTCGTCCGACTTGGGCTGGTCCGGTTCCTGCGGCCAGATGGCGTCGTGCAGCGGTTTGGCGATGGCCCCGCCGCCACCGTAGACAACTCCTTGCGCCGGACCCTCGACCGCGAAGTGCGGGCTCAGACCGGCCGGCACGTGCTTGTTCGCGCCGTGGACGGCAGCCCCGCCGGCGGCACCGGTGACTCCGTTGACGAGGCTGTCCCAGCCCATCTCGACGTCTTGGTCGCCGCGGACCTTCTTGATGCCATCGACGGCGAGCCCGCCGGTCATGCTTCCCACGGCGCCGCCCGCCACGTCACCGACCAGCGGCCCCGTCACTTTGCCCACGAGACGGGCGGCACCGAGCCCGGGCCCGGTGCCGACCACCGCGGAGAGTCCGCCCTGCCAGGTGGCCTCGAAAAGGTTGGTCTCCTGCCCGGTGAGGGTGTTGGTGATGACGGTGCCGCCGGTGTTGCTGGTCCAGTTGACCAGGACGTTCTTCAGGAAGCGGTGCTCCTTCGCCAGCCGGGAGATGACCTTGAACGCCTCGCCGACCTTCCGCAGGATGGTGCCGAGGGTCTTGGCGAGTTTCGCGGCGCGGGCGGCGAGTTGGGCGGCTCGGGCGGCCCCCGCGGCCGCCGAGAAGCCCATGGTCAGGAAGGACATGCCGACCGAGATACCGATGGAGATGCCGATCTCCAGGTAGATCTCGTGGATCTCGCGGTTGATGTCCTCGATGGCGTCCGCGGCCTCGTCGAGGCTCTTGGCCGCCTCGGACAACTGCGGAAGGCTCTTCTTCATCGCGGCGTCGAGGTTCTTCCAGTGCTCCGCGAAGGATTCTGCCGCCGGACCGCGCCAGCCGGAATCCAGTGTCTGCTGTACCTCGCGGTCCAGGTCCTGGAACATGTTCTGGAGGTTCTCGTGCAGATCCCGCCAGCCCTTGGCGGCCGAACGCAGGACGTCCGGATCGCCGCCGGGATTGATGATGTCCAGGCCGGCCTCGTAGACCTGTTCCGCTACGGACTCGTCACCGCTCATGCGTGACGCCCCTGATCGAAGCCGGAACTGATGGACTCGTCCGTGTTCGTGGCGTTCTGCTGGACCGTGCGCAGACCCTGGGAGATCTGATCGAGGTGCTGTCGCAGGGCGTTGAGGGTCTCCGTCATGTCGGTGGACATCTCGATGTACGCGGAGGTGACCTCTTCGGACTCCGTGAGGACACCGAATCCGTCGTGAATTACCTCGGAATCGGTCTTCGACCGGAAGTCCCGCGTGTAGCTTTCCAGGTCCGTGCCGTAGCTTTCAAAGCTCTTCGCCAGTCTGGAAAGCGCTGCCGAATCCACTGACGACTCATTTTTGGACATGAGTCTTTCCCCCGTTCTCTCCGGAGCACGCCAAAGGCGAGGCCGTGTCTCCGGCAGCTTAGGCATGGGTGATCAGGTAAACGGCGGGTCAAGATCCCTTCTTGTCGCGTTCTTGTCGAATCCCTTGGGCTTACCTGTTGGGAGCTTCCGTAGGGCGGCGTCGGCCAGCTCGGGCGTCCGCGGCGCGACCGACGGCCATCGCCCTACTTGGGTCGGGAATTCCTCGTCGGCCGCGTCCTGCCTGCCGACGACATCCTCGGCCGGTGACTCCTCACGACCGCAGGAGGGAGGGCGCCATGGTGGCGCCCGCCCATACGGATCTTTGATGCCGAACTGTTGTGCGTAGCGGAACCGCGTGTCATGTACCGGCAATCTTGCTGTTGTGACGTCAACTCTCCAACTGCACATGCCCTTTGGGCAGCGTTCTCGGCACATGGTGATCTGCGGGGACGACGGGCTCGCGCACCGGCTCGCGGTGACCCTGGACGCGGTGTGCGGTGAGGCGGTCACCGTCGTGCTGCCCTCCCGGCGCGAAGGGCACGCACCGGAGATCGCCGCGCTGCACCGCGATCCGCAGTCGACCGTCGAACTGCTGGTGGCCGCCCGCCCGGACGAGCAGACGCTGCGGGCTGCGGGTGTGGAGCGGGCGGCCGCGCTCGCCCTGACCTACCGCGACGACCAGGTCAATCTCACCGCCGCGCTGCTGGCCCGGAGCATCAACCCCACGATCCGCCTGGTCATCCGCATGTACAACCGACAGCGCGGCGAGCACCTCGAACGGCTCCTGGACCGCGCCGTGTCGGCGCTCGGCCGGAGCGATGACACGGGGCTCGACATGTCCACCACCGTGTTGTCCGACACAGACACCGCGGTCCCCGAGCTGGTGGCCGCCGCCGCGGTCGGGCGGGGCGACACGTTGCAGGTGGAGGGCCAGGTCTTCCGCGGCGTCGTACGCCCCGCCCGTACTCCGCCGAAGTCCGCCGACCTGGCCACCCTCGCGGTGTTGTCCGGTGCCCACCAGGACGACCCGGCGAGCGAGGACAGCCCGGAGACACCGGGGGAGGAGGGCACCCAACTGCTGCCCGACACGGTCACGTCCTACCACCGGCAGTTCACCCACGGCCGGCTCATGCTGGAGGAGGTCACCCATCACCATCGCCCCGAGGCCCCGCAGCGTGACCGGCGCCGTTACGGCGCATGGCTGCGTGGGCGACTGGCGCATCTGCCGTGGAAGGTCTTCCTCTCCCGCGAGGTCCTTTCGGTCTTCGGCGCGCTGGCCGCGATCGTGCTGGCACTGGCCGCGGCCACCGCGTTGGCCGAGCCGGGCCCGCTGTGGAAGTCGGTGTACCTGCCGCTGCTGGACATCTTCACCATGGGCGACCCGGCGACCGACGAATCACCGGCCCGGCGGGTACTCCAACTCGTCGCCGGATTCGTCGGATTGGCGGTCCTCCCGCTGGTGGTCGCCGCGACCCTGAACGCCACCGGAGCGTTCCGCCAGGCGTCGGTCGGCCACCCGCCGGACGATGACCTGCGCGACCACATCGTGTTGGTCGGACTGGGGAAGATCGGCACCCGCGTGCTGGCTCAACTGCGCACCACCGCACATCACGTGGTGGTCATAGAACGGGACCCGCACGCGCGTGGCGTCGGGCTGGCCCGTGAACTCGGCGTGCCGCTGCTGCTGGAGGACGCCAGCGCCCCCGGCGTCCTCGATCGCGCGCGCATCCGCCAGAGCAAGTCCCTGCTGGTGCTCACCCGTGACGACGGCGAGAACCTCGACATCGCGATGGCGGCGCGCGAGAGCAACCCCCGGGTGCGGGTGGTGATGCGGCTCTACGACGACGACTTCGCCGCCAGCGTCTCCCGTACGATGCGCGCCTCGTACCCCGACGCCGCCACGCGCAGCCGCAGCGTCTCGGCGCTCGCCGCGCTTCCCTTCGCGGCCGCCATGATGGGCCGTCATGTCCTGGGCATCATGCCGGTCGAGCGCGGTTCCCTCCTCTTCACCGCGGTGGACGTCGCCGGCCACCCGGAGCTGGAGGGACGCTCCATCCATCAGGCGTTCCGCGAGAACGAGTGGCGCGTCCTGGCGGTGGGCGCCGCCGTCGAGGCCGTGTCTCCTGGACCGACGGACACCCTCGGCGGCCTACGCCTCGACCGGCCGGGGTTCGACTGGCGCCCCGCGCACGGCAGGATCCTGCGTGCCGGCGACCGGGTCGTGGTGGTCTCGACCCGGCGCGGGCTGGACTTCCTGATGACGGGGGTGCCGCCGCGCCCGACAGACCCGCGCGGGTAAGGGGCGCCCGGCCTCTGCCGGGCACGTGGTCACCAGGATGTCCGTGCCGACTACGAGGTGACCGCGTCCGGGAGTTGGGGCGCGGCCGGCAGGTGACCGGCGGCGGTGGGCACCGTGAGGACCATGGTCATCCCGCCGCCGGGGGTGTCCTCGGCGGTGAGGGTCGCCCCGATGGCCTCGGCGAAGCCGCGGGCGACGGCCAGGCCGAGGCCGACGCCCGCGCCGCGCGGGGCGTCGCCGTAGCGCTGGAAGGGTTCGAAGATGCGGTCCTTGGCGTCGTCGGGGACGCCGGGGCCGCGGTCGGCGACGCGCACTTCGACGCGGCTGCCCAGCGTGCTGGCCGAGACGCGGACCGGCTCGCCCTCGGGGCTGTACTTCACCGCGTTCTCGACGATGTTGGCGACGGAACGCTCCAGCAGGCCCGGATCGACGGCGATCATCGGCAGTTCCTCGGGGATGTCGAGAACCACGCTGTCCTCCGGCACTCCGACGAGGGCCATCGGCACGACCTCGTCCAGGTCCACCTCGCGGATCAGCGGTGTGACGGTGCCGGTCTGGACCCGGGACATGTCCAGGAGATTGCCGACGAGGTGATCGAGGCGGTCGGCGCCCTCCTCGATGCCCGCGAGGAGTTCGGCCTGGTCCTCGTCGGACCATTCGACGTCGTCGGAGCGCAGGGAGGTGACCGATGCCTTGATGCCGGCCAGGGGAGTCCGCAGGTCGTGACTGACGGCAGCGAGCAGGGCGGTGCGGATGCGGTTCCCCTCGGCGAGTTTCCGGGCGTGTTCGGCCTGGGACTGCAGGCGCTGGCGGTCCAGGACGATGGCGGCCTGGGCGGCGAAGGCCGCCAACACGCGGCGATCCTCGGCGGGCAGGACACGACCGTAGAGCGCGAGTGCCATGTTGTCGCCGACGGGCATGTCGACGTGTGCGTCCTCCGGGCGCACGAGCGGGCCGGCGTCGCCCACGCTTCCCGAGCAGGTCCAGGGCGCCGTCTCGGATTCCCGCTCCAACAGTGCCACGGCCTCCATCGCGAAGGTCTCGCGCACCCGCTCCAGGAGGGCGTCGAGAGTGGTTTCACCACGCAGGACACTGCCCGCCAGGAACGAGAGGATCTCCGACTCGGCGCGCAGTCGGGCGGCCTGGTGGGTGCGCCGGGCGGCGACGTCGACGACAGAGGCCACCGAGATCGCCACCAGCACGAAGATGACCAACGCCAGGATGTTCCTGGGGTCCGAGATGGTGAGCTGACCCACCGGCGGGGTGAAGAACCAGTTCAGCAGGAGTGAGCCCACCACGGCCGAGGCCAGTGCCGGACGCAGGCCGCCGAGCAGCGCCGCCGCCACGGTCAGGGTCAGGAACAGCAGCACGTCGTTGGCGAGGCCGAGTCCCGTTCCCCCCTTCAACAGCAGCAGCGTCAGCAGCGCCGGCCCCACGACCCCGGTCAGCCAGCCCCAGATGATCCGCGACCGGCCCAGCCGCGCAGCGCGGGCGACGGGGAGACCCCGCCCCTTGGCGGCTTCCTCGTGCGTGACGATGTGGACGTCCAGGTCGGGTCCCGAGTCGCGGGCAACGGTGGAGCCCACGCCGGGACCGAAGGCGTACTGCCACGCCTTGCGGCGGGAGGTTCCCAGGACGATCTGGGTGGCGTTCACGCCCCGGGCGAACTCCAGGAGTGCGGAGGAGACGTTCTCGCCCAGGACATGGTGGAAGGTGCCGCCGAGGTCCTCGACGAGGGTGCGCTGGACGGCGAGTTCCTTGGGTGATCCGGAGTCCAAGCCGTCGCTGCGGGCGATGTGGACGGCGAGGACCTCGCCGCCCGCGCCCTTCTCGGCGAGACGGGCGGCGCGCCGGATGAGCGTGCGGCCCTCGCTGCCGCCCGTCAGGCCGACGACGATGCGTTCGCGGGAGCCCCAGATCTTCGAGACCCGGTGTTCGCTCCGGTACTCCTGGAGGTACTCGTCGACCCGGTCGGCCACCCACAGCAGCGCCAACTCGCGCAGCGCGGTGAGGTTCCCGGGTCGGAAGTAGTTGGAGAGCGCCGCGTCGACCTTGTTGGACTTGTAGATGTTGCCGTGGGCCATGCGGCGGCGCAGCGCGTGGGGAGACATGTCGACCAGTTCGATCTGGTCGGCGCGACGCACCACCTCGTCGGGGACGGTCTCCTTCTGCCGCACCCCGGTGATCGACTCGACGATGTCACCGAGGGACTCCAGATGCTGGATGTTCACCGTCGAGATCACATGGATCCCGGCTTCCAGCAGCTCCTCGATGTCCTGCCAGCGCTTGGCGTTGCGCGAGCCGGGGACGTTGGTGTGCGCCATCTCGTCCACCAGCGCCACGGCGGGTCTGCGTGCCAGGACGGCGTCCACGTCCATCTCGGTGAACACCGTGTCGCGGTACTCCAGCTCCCGGCGCGGGGTCTGCTCCAGCCCGTGCAGCATCACCTCGGTGCGCGGCCGGTCGTGGTGCTCGACGAAGGCGACCACGCAGTCCGTGCCGCGCTCGATACGGCGATGCGCCTCCGACAGCATCGCGTAGGTCTTGCCGACGCCCGGTGCCGCGCCGAGGTATATCCGAAACTTGCCGCGTGCCACGTGGTCCCGCTCTCGTGTCGAATCGTGATGAGGGGGCGAAAGCCCGGGGTGTCAGAGGTCGAAGCGGTAGCCCATACCGGGCGTGGTGGAGAAGTGCCGCGGACGTGCCGGGTCGGCTTCCAGCTTGCGCCTGAGCTGCGCCATGTAGACGCGAAGGTAGTTGGTCTGCGTGCCGTAGGAAGGACCCCACACCTCCTCCAGCAACTTCTGCTGGCTGACGAGCCGGCCGCTGTTGCGCACCAGCACCTCCACCAGATGCCATTCGGTCGGGGTGAGTCGGACGTCGTGCTCGCCGCGCCGGGCCTTCTTGGCCGCGAGGTCGAGGGTGAAGCTCTCCGTGACGATCACGGCGAGTTCGCCGGACGGCTGCGCCGTATCGATTCTTCGCGCCGCCGCCCGCAACCGGGCCAGCAGCTCGTCCATGCTGAACGGCTTGGTGATGTAGTCGTCGGCGCCCGCGTCGAGCGCGGCGACCTTCTCCTCGGAGGTCCGGCGGGCCGAGACCACGAGGATGGAGGCCCGGCTCCAGCCGCGCAGCCCCGCGATCACGTCGATGCCGTCCATGTCCGGCAGGCCGAGATCGAGCAGGACGACGTCCGGCGGGTTCGCGGCCGCCAGGGACAGGGCCTGTGCCCCGTCCGGCGCGGTCTCCACGTCGTAACCGCGTGCCTTGAGATTGATCTCCAGCGCCCGCACGAGCGGTGGCTCGTCCTCGACCACCAGCACCCGAGTCATCGGTATCCCCCTTCTGTTGTGCGTGCGAATGTCGCGGGTGGCCGCCCTCCCCTGGCGGGCCACCCGCGATACGGCTTCTCACTTCGTCGCGAGTTCCTCGACCGCGATGTTGAGCTTCAGGACGTTCACCGCGGGCTCACCGAGGAAACCGACGGTCCGGCCGGTGGTGTTGTCCTGCACCAGCTTCTCGACCTGGGCGACGGTCAGCCGGTTGCGCTCGGCCACGCGCTTGACCTGGATCTCGGCGTAGGCGGGCGAGATACCGGGGTCGATGGCGGAGGCCGAACCGGTCACCGCGTCCTTGGGGACCTCGGACTCCGGCACGCCGTTGAACTCCGCGACCCGCCTCTTCGCCGCCTTCACGTTCTTGACCAGCGTGGGATCGCTGGCGCCGAGCTGGCTGGAGCCGGTGGCCAGCGGGTCGTAACCGCTGTTGGACGGGCGGCCCTGGAACCACTGGGGATCGGGTGTCTTCGTGCCTTTGATGTTCCAGCTCTGGCCGATGAGTTCGGAGCCGACGACCTTGCCGTCGACCTTCACCTCGGAGCCGTTGGCCCTGCCGTGGAACAGGCCCTGGGCGATGCCCGTGACGACCAGCGGGTAGATGACGCCGCACACGACCGTGAGGACCAGCAGGACGCGCAGTGATGCCCACGCCAGGCGGAGGGTGCTGGTTACGGAGTTGTTCATGGCCGTCACCCGATTCCGGGGATCAGAGAGATGAGCAGGTCGATGATCTTGATGCCGATGAACGGGGCGATCAGGCCGCCGAGCCCGTAGACGGCGAGGTTGCGCCGCAGCATCCGGTCGGCGCTCATCGGCCGGTACTGCACGCCCTTCAGGGCGAGCGGGACCAGCGCGATGATGATCAGCGCGTTGAAGATGACCGCGGACAGGATCGCGGACTCGGGCGAGGCCAGGCCCATGATGTTGAGCTTGTCCAGGCCCGGGTACGCCACCGAGAACATCGCGGGGATGATCGCGAAATACTTGGCGACATCGTTGGCGATCGAGAAAGTGGTCAACGCGCCCCGGGTGATGAGGAGTTGCTTGCCGATCTCGACGATCTCGATGAGCTTGGTCGGGTTGGAGTCGAGGTCGACCATGTTGCCGGCTTCCTTCGCGGCGGAAGTGCCGGTGTTCATGGCCACGCCGACGTCGGCCTGGGCCAGCGCGGGGGCGTCGTTGGTGCCGTCGCCGGTCATGGCGACGAGCTTGCCGCCGGCCTGCTCGCGCTTGATGAGCGCCATCTTGTCCTCGGGCGTGGCCTCGGCGAGGAAGTCGTCCACGCCCGCCTCCTCGGCGATGGCCCTGGCCGTCAGCGGGTTGTCACCCGTGATCATGACGGTCTTGATGCCCATGCGGCGCAGCTCGTCGAAGCGTTCGCGCATGCCCTCCTTGACGACATCCTTGAGGTGGATGACACCCAGCACGCGAGCGCCCTCGTCGTCCTCGACGGCCACCAGCAGCGGAGTGCCGCCGGCCTGCGAGATGGCGTTGCTCAGCGTGTCGGCGTCCTCGGTCACCGAGCCGCCGCGCTCGTGGACCCAGGCGATGACGGAACCGGTCGCGCCCTTGCGGATCTTGCGGCCGTCGACGTCCACGCCCGACATCCGGGTCTGGGCGGTGAAGACGATCCACTCGGCGTCCACCAGCTCGCCCTGGTGGCGTTCGCGCAGGCCGTACCTCTCCTTGGCGAGGACGACGATCGAACGGCCCTCCGGCGTCTCGTCGGCGAGCGAGGAGAGCTGGGCGGCGTCCGCCACCTCGGCCTCCGTCGTCCCGCGCACGGGCACGAACTCCGCCGCCTGGCGGTTGCCGAGGGTGATGGTGCCGGTCTTGTCGAGCAGCAGCGTCGACACGTCACCTGCGGCCTCGACCGCCCGCCCCGACATGGCCAGGACGTTGCGCTGCACCAGACGGTCCATGCCGGCGATGCCGATCGCGGAGAGCAGGGCACCGATCGTCGTCGGGATAAGACAGACCAGCAGCGCCGTCAGCACGATCAGGGACGTCTGCTTGTCGGCGCCCGCGTAGAGGGCGAACGGCTTGAGCGAGACGACCGCGAGCAGGAAGACGATGGTGAGCGAGGCGAGCAGGATGTTCAGCGCGATCTCGTTGGGGGTCTTCTGCCGTGCGGCACCCTCGACGAGGTTGATCATCCGGTCGATGAAGGTCTCACCGGGTTTCGTCGTGATCTGGATGACGATGCGGTCGGAGAGGACCTTGGTACCGCCGGTGACGGCCGAGCGGTCGCCGCCGGACTCGCGGATCACCGGTGCCGATTCACCGGTGATCGCCGACTCGTCCACGGAGGCGACGCCCTCGACGACATCGCCGTCACCGGGGATGATGTCGCCGGCCTCGCAGACGACCAGGTCGCCGATGCGCAGCTCGGTGCCCGGGACCTGCTCCTCCACGTCGCCGCTCAGCCGGCGCGCCACGGTGTCGGTCTTGGCCTTGCGCAGGGTGTCGGCCTGCGCCTTGCCGCGGCCCTCGGCGACCGCCTCGGCCAGGTTGGCGAAGACGACGGTCAGCCACAGCCAGGCCGCGATGACCCAGCCGAACCACGCGCCGGGGTTCCCGAGCGCCAGGGCGGTGGTGACCACCGAGCCGATCAGGACCACGAACATGACCGGGGACTTGACCATCACCCGGGGGTCGAGCTTGCGGAAGGCGTCGGGCAGCGACTTCAGCAGCTGCTTCGGGTCGAACAGGCCGGCGCCGACGCGTCCGCCTTCCTGGTGTCCGGTGGGTATGTCGCCGTGCGGCGCCCGGGTCGGGGAACCCGTTGAGCTGGCGGCCATGTCGTCCTCTTGTCGCCTCTGTGCGTTGGTGGTCATGACGTCAGCCCTTCGGCGAGCGGTCCCAGTGCGAGCGCCGGGAAGAAGGTCAGACCGGTGACGATCAGCAGCGTGCCGACCAGCAGCCCCGTGAAGAGCGGCTTCTCGGTGCGCAGGGTGCCCGCGGTCCCCGGGACCGGCTTCTGCTCGGCGAGCGAGCCGGCCAGCGCCAGGACGAACACCATCGGCAGGAACCGGCCGAGCAGCATGCACAGGCCGAGGGTGGTGTTGAAGAACGGGGTGTTGGCACCGAAGCCCGCGAAGGCGGAACCGTTGTTGTTGGAGGCCGAGGTGAACGCGTACAGCACCTCGGAGAAGCCGTGCGCGCCGATGTTCGTCATGGCCGCCTTGCCGTCCGGCAGGGCGATGGCCGCGGCCGTGCCGATCAGCACCAGCGCCGGGGTGATCAGGATGTAGCAGGCGGCGAGCTTGATCTCGCGGGTGCCGATCTTCTTGCCGAGGTACTCGGGCGTGCGGCCGACCATCAGGCCGGCGAGGAACACCGCGATGATCGCCATGATCAGCATGCCGTACAGGCCGGATCCGACACCGCCGGGAGTGATCTCGCCGAGCATCATGCCCAGCAGGAGGACACCGCCGGAGAGGCCGCCGAACGAGTCGTGGAAGGAGTTGACCGACCCCGTGGAGGTCATGGTCGTGGAGACCGCGAAGAGCGACGAGGAGCCCTCGCCGAACCGCTGCTCCTTGCCTTCCATCGCACCGCCGGCGAGCTGCGCGGCGGTGCCCGGGTGGGCGTACTCCAGCCACGTCACCGCGACGACCGCGCAGAGCCAGACGACGCCCATGGCCGCCACGATCGCGTAGCCCTGCTTGAGCGAACCCACCATCTTGCCGAAGGTCCTCGGCAGCGAGAACGGGATCACCAGCAGCAGGAAGATCTCCAGCAGGTCGGAGAGACCGTTGGGGTTCTCGAAGGGGTGCGCGGAGTTGGCGTTGAAGTAACCGCCGCCGTTGGTCCCCAGGTTCTTGATGGCTTCCTGGGAGGCCACCGCGCCGGGGCTGAGGGCCTGCTTGTCACCGGTGAGGGTGGTGATGTGGTGGATGTCGCCGAAGTTCTGGATCGCACCGCACGCCACCAGGATGACCGCGGCGACCACCGAGAGCGGGACCAGGATGCGGACGGTGCCGCGCACCAGGTCGGACCAGAAGTTGCCTATGAAACCGGTACGGATGGGGGTCCCCCCGCTCGAGCGAAGCCGAGAGTGGGGGAGGGCGAAGCCGCGGACGAGCGCCACGGCGACGGCCATGCCGACGGCGGCGGAGAGGAAGTTCTGCACGGCCAGGCCGACGGTCTGGGTGACGTGGCCCATGGCCACCTCGCCCGAGTACGACTGCCAGTTGGTGTTGGAGACGAAGGACGTGGCCGTGTTGAACGCCTGGTCCGGAGTGATCGCCTTGAAGCCGAGCGACAGCGGCAGTTTGTCCTGCACGCGCTGCAACAGGTACAGGAACAGCACGCCGACCGCGGAGAAGACCAGTACGCCGCGCAGGTACGCGGGCCAGCGCATCTCGGCATCGGGATCGGCGCCGACGCTGCGGTAGATCCACTTCTCTATTCGCAGGTGCTTCTTCGAGGAGTAGACGGCGGCCATGTAGTCGCCGAGCGGGCGGTGCACCAGGGCGAGGGCCCCGACGAGCGCGGTGACCTGGAGCACATCAGCTAGAACGGGGCTCATGTGTGGGGCTCAGAACCTCTCCGGGAACACAAGGGCGAGGACGAGATAGCCCAGCAGGGCGACAGCCACGATCAGTCCGACGAGGTTTTCGACGGTCACAGCTTTGCCACCCCCTTGGCGACAAGGGCCACCAACGCGAAGACCGCGATCGTGGTGACCACGAGGGCCAGGTCGGCCATCGTGAACTCCTGGGGAGAGGTGTGGGCGAACGGACCAGGAGAGGGAATCGCGCGGTGGCTCGATCTCGCCCATCGTTGACGGGCTCCTTACGGCAATGGGCGTGACCTTGACGCATCCCTAACGCCCGCGAGGAAACTCAGGGAGGGAGCGCACGACTGCGGGAGGGTGCGAACGGGCGACAGCGACCCGCAGCTCAGTTCCGCTTTCCGGCCGGCCGAGCCGTCGCCGATCCCACCGTCCGAGCCGCTCCGCCACGCCACCGTACCGATTCGGCCGCGGCGGGGCCCGGCGCGCGGCACCGGTGGACGGGTCAGGGTTGCGTCAACGTCTCCGAACTCCCGCACGGTATTTGCCGACGCGAAGCGATGATGCTCCGAAGAACCTTGCACGCCGTCGATCGCCATGCCGTGAGCGTCCCTCCGTCATGCCGTCAGGCGTGCCGTTTTCCTGAAGAGGGGTTTGTGGACGCGTACGCGATGGCGCGGGGCGGCGTGACGACCGACGGGCCCGGGACACGTCCCGGCCGGCTCAAGGTCTTTCTCGGGGCCGCCCCCGGGGTGGGCAAGACGTACCGGATGCTGGACGAGGCGCGGCGCCGGTCGGCACGCGGTACGCACGTGGTGGTGGCCTTCGCGGAGTGCCACGGTCGTCCACACACCACGGCGATGCTCGACGGGCTCGACGTACTGCCACGGGTGACGCGCAGGCACCGCGGTACGGACATCGCCGAGGCCGACCTTGAGCATGTGTGGGAACTGCGGCCGCAGGTGGTGGTCATCGACGAACTCGCCCACACCAACGCACCGGGTGGCCGCAACGCCAAGCGGTGGCAGGACGTCGAGGAGCTGCTCGGCGCCGGGATCGACGTCGTGACCACCCTCAACATCCAGCACCTGGACTCCCTCAGCGACGTGGTCGAGAAGATCACCGGGGTGCCGCAGTACGAGACCGTGCCCGACGAGGTGGTCCGCCGCGCCGATCAGGTCGAACTGGTCGACCTGCCGGCCGAGGGCCTGCGGCGCCGCATGGCGCACGGCAACATCTACCCACCGGAGAAGGTCGACGCGGCACTGGCGCGCTACTTCCGGCTCGGGAACCTCACCGCGCTGCGCGAGCTGGCGCTGCTCTGGGTCGCCGGCCGGGTGGACGAGGCGCTGCGCAAGTACCGCGACGAACACCGCATCGGGCGGGTGTGGGAGACCCGCGAGCGGGTGGTGGTGGCTCTCACCGGCGGCCCCGAGGGTGCAACGCTGATCCGCCGCGCCGCTCGCATCGTGGACTGTGTGTCCGGTGGCGCGCTCCTGGCCGTCCACATCACCCGCAGCCATGACGTGGCCGGCTCGTCGCCCGCCGCGCTCGCCGGACAGCGGCAGCTCGTCGAGAGCCTCGGGGGCAGCTACCACGCGGTGGTGGGCGACGACGTGCCCGCCGCCCTCCTGGACTTCGCCCGATCGCAGAACGCGACCCAACTGGTCATCGGTGCCAGCCGCCGAGGCCGACTGCGGCGCGTGCTGATGCCCCGTGGTGTCGGGGAGACCGTGGTCGAGCTCTCGGGCGACATCGACGTGCACACGGTGACGCATGAACGCGCCGGCGCGGGACGGAAACGGGCCGCGCCGGGCAGCGGTCTGCCACGTTCCCGGCGGGTGGCCGGACCAGTGGCCGGCCTCGTGCTCCCGGTGCTGCTGACCCAGGTACTACGCGTCGTCTCCGGCCCGCTGGCGCTCAACCTGACCAGCGAGGCGCTGCTGTTCCTGCTCACGGTGCTGGGGGTGGCCTGTATCGGTGGTGTGGTGTCCGCGCTGCTCGCCTCAGTCACGACCTCGCTGCTGCTGAACTACTACTTCGTGCCACCCGTCGGCCACTTCACCTTCGCCGGTACCAACATGGTCGTCGCCCAGGCCGCGTTGACGACTGTCGCCGTCACCACCGCCGCCATCGTCGACCGTTCGATGCGGCTGAGTCGGCGGGCCGCGCGCGCGACGGCGGAAGCGGAGACCCTCACCTCGTTGACCGGCGGCATCCTGCGCGGGGAGCGGACGGTACCCGTACTCCTGGAACGGACCCGGGAGACCTTCGGCATGGACGGCATCGAACTGCGTCGGCGACGCGGGGAGACGGATTCCGGTGCCGTGGGCGGCCCGACACCGGACCGTGTCGGCGAGAACGACGAGCACCAGACCAAGGTCGCGATAGGGGACGACAGCGTGCTGGTGCTGACCGGTCGCCGTCTGCCCGCCTCCGAGCACCGCGTCCTGACGGCCTTCGCCGCGCATCTGACCGCGGCCGTCGAACGGGCCCGGCTGGCCGAGGCCGCCGCCGAGGTCGAACCGGTCAAGGCGGCCAACCGCATGCGCACCGCACTCCTGGCCGCGGTCGGCCACGACCTGCGGACGCCGCTGGCCGGTTGCTGGGCCTCGATCAGCTCCCTGCGCAGCCGTGACGTCGACTTCTCCGACGAGGACCGCGAGGAGCTCCTGGCCACCGCCGAGGAATCCCTGGCCAAGCTCAGTCGCCTGGTCGACAACCTCCTCGACATGAGCCGGCTGCAGGCCGGCGCGCTGACCCTGCGCCTGGAGCCGGTCGCGCTCGCCGACGTACTTCCGGCAGCGCTGGACACCCTGCCCGACTCACCCCCTCAGACGCGCGTGAATGTGGTGACCCGGGGGCTGGACGACGCGCCCGACGTGCTCGCGGACCCACCGCTTCTGGAGCGCGTCCTCGCCAACCTCGTGTCCAACGCGGTACGTCACTCACCCGCCGGGCGCCCGGTGACGATCGGCGCAAGTGCGCTCGCCGGGCGGGTGGAGCTGAGGGTCGTCGATCGCGGGCCAGGGATCCAACTCCCCGATCGTGAGCGGGCGTTCGAGCCGTTCCAGCGGCTCGGCGACACCGACAACACCACCGGCCTCGGCCTCGGCCTCGCCCTCTCCCGCGGTCTCACGGAGGCGATGGACGGCACTCTCACGCCCGAGGAGACACCCGGCGGCGGACTGACGATGGTCGTCTCCCTGCCCGCCGCAGAGGGTCCGCCCGTACGCAGTTGACCGCGCCCCACACGGTGCTCACAGCAGCCCGGACGCCGCCAGGACGCCGCGCGCTTCCTGCCCGTCGATCCGGTCCGCCAACTCCCCGAGTGCGTGCGTCCCGTGGCGCAGCGTGCCGAGGGCGAGGGAACGGCGGGCACCGGCGTCGAGCAGGTGCCAGATGAGCGGGTTGGCCTCCAGGACGCGGGAGTCCAGCACCAGTCGCCGACCGCGGGCGTCACGCAGCAGCAGGCGCGTGGCGACGCCGCCGTACCGTCGCACCGCGACCAGCGCGTCGGTGCGCACCTGCCGTCGTCCGACGAGACCGCGAACCGTCAGCCAGCCGTCACCCGCGCTGACGCGGGCCGGCAGGAGGACGGCGAAGGCGACGGCTCCGAGAAGGGCCCACAGTCCGGCGCGGGCCGGGGTGAGGCCGCCCGAGCCCCAGTCGAGCAGCATGAGCAGTCCGACGAAGGCCAGGGCGCACTGCAGGGCGCGCCGGGCGTGCGCACGCCAGTGGCGGTCGACGACTGTTTCCGGCCGTTCGGCGTGGACCGTCGCGACGGGAGCGCATCGTCGTTCCATTCCGCTGACAGTAGGCAGCGAGCCGGGGAACGCAAGGAAACCGGGTGGCATTTTGATGCCGCATTGCTTGTCCTTATCGCGCTCTTGACAGGGATCCGCTGTGCGCGTACTCAGCCCACATGGACGCGGGGGCGGCGCTCGCGGTCGGGTTCGGCCCCGCGGAGGACTTCACGGGTGACAGGGGCGACTTCGCCCTGGCCGAACAGGAAGTAGCGGAGGAACTGGGCGAAGGGGTTGCCTTCGGTCCATTCGAAGTAGATGTGCGGTCGCTCGCCGGTCTCGTCGCGCACATGCAGCAGCAGCGCGGCCAGCGCGTTGGAGATGGCGGAGCTCTCCAGGCAGAGCACGCGGTACCGGCCGTGCAGCACCTCGCCCCGTACCCGCAGCTCGCTTTCGAACTCCGAGGGATCGGCCACGGTCACCTCGACGAAAATGAGGTCGTCGGACGGCGGAAGGTCGTTGTCCGCGCGGATCTGCTGGAGCTTGTCGCGGTACTCGGCCACATCGCGTCGGTCGGGCTCCTTGGCGATGAAGCGGATCTTGCGGTGGGCCGCGTCACGGATGAACCGCTCGGCCATCTCGTCGAGCGCGACGCTCGTCACGCGCAGCTCGAAGGCGCGGGCGAGACGGGAGAGGAACGACAGCAGGACGATGCCGGCGATGAAGCAGGCACCGATCTTCACTCCGTCCGGCCGTTCGATGACGTTGGCCACGGTCGTGTAGAGGAACACCACGGAGACAACCGCGAAGCCGATCGTCCAACCGCGCTCTCCGGCCCGCCTGGCGGCGATCGTCACGGCGATCGCCGCGGAGCTGATCAGGACCAGCACGCCGGTCGCGTAGGCGCCGCCCTGGGCGTCCACGTCGGCGTCGAAGAGCCAGGTCACCAGGAAGGCGACGGCGGTGAAGACCAGCACCATCGGGCGCACCGCCCGGGCCCAGTGGGGCGCCATGCCGTAGCGCGGCAGGTATTGGGGCATGAGGTTGAGCAACCCGGCCATGGCGGAGGCGCCGGCGAACCAGAGGATGGCGATGGTGGAGAGGTCGTAGACGGTTCCGAACGCGGAGCCCAGGTACTCGTGCGCGAGGTAGGCCAGGGCCCGGCCGTTCGCCGATCCGCCGGGCTTGAACTCCGCCTCGGGGATCAGCAGGGTGGTGACCAGGCTGGTGATGATCAGGAAGACGCTCATGATGACGGCGGCGGTGGTGAGCAGCTTCTTCGCGCCCCGGATCCGCCCGGTGGGGCGCTCCTCGGTGTCAGTGGGGTCGCCTTCGATGTGCGGCATGACCGCCACGCCGGTCTCGAAGCCGGACAGGCCCAGGGCGAGCTTGGGGAAGACCAGCAGAGCCACGCCGACCATCGCCAGGGGACTGCCGTGTTCGGTGATCAGCGCCCGGGACCAGTCGGTGACCACGTGGGGCGCGGCCAGGACGTGCCACAGTGCGGCGACGACCACGACGACATTGAGGCCGAGGTAGAGGCCCACCAGGGCGACCGCGACCCCGATCGCCTCCAGGAAGCCCTTGAGGAAAACGGCCCCGAGGAGCGCGACCAGGATCAGGGTGATGACCACCTGCTGGTTGTGCAGGACGCCACTGACGTGGGGGTTCTCCACCAGGTGGGTGGCGGCGTCGGCGGCGGAGAGGGTGATGGTGATCAGGAAGTCGGTGGCGGCGAAGCCGAGCAGGGCCAGTACGAACAGCTTGCCCTTCCAGAAGGACAGCAGCCGCTCCAGCATCGCGATCGAGCCCTGGCCGTGGGGGCTTTCCTCGGCGACCCGCCGGTAGACCGGGAGCGCGCCGGCGAGCGTCACGACGACCAGGACGACGGTGGCGACCGGTGAGAGCAGCCCGGCTGCCAGGGCCGCGATGCCCGGCTGGTAGCCGAGGGTGGAGAAGTAGTCCACGCCGGTCAGGCACATCACGCGCCACCATCGCTGCCCCTTGTGAGCGCTCTGCGGGCCGGCGTGCGGACCGGGATGGCGCTTGGCCATATCGGTCAGCCCCTCCAGCATCCATGCCCGCAGGCGATGCCGCGCGGAGCCGGAACCGGAACCGGCAGGGGCGGAGGCGGCCATCGTGAGCTCCTGTCGTACAGCGACCAGATTCAGCCATCGACGCGACGGCCCGGTCAGGGTACGCAGGCACGGTCATCCCGCCAAGGTGTTCGTCGATACGGCGGCAGCTGTCCCCTGAACAGCCGCCGGGACGCCACGTGTACCGCTGGGCGGAGAAGCACACGGTGGCCGTGGGACGGAGCGGAGGCGGGCGCGACTTCAAGCCGTGGTGGCCGAGGTGTGCAGCATCAGATGGCAGGGGTGCTCCTCGCCGTTGCGGAGGAAGGTGAGCCGCACGCGGATCTCGCATGCCTTGGGCGCGAGGGCGGGCTGTGCGGAGACGGTGCCTCGGGTGTGCGTGCCGTCGGCGGCGTCCGGCAGGGGCGGGGCGATGGTGTAGCGGAGGGTGAAGGAGTCCTCTCGCCGCTTCAGGTCGTGGACGGACAGTTCGTGGCCGCCGTTGAGGATCTTCGCCGACGCGAGGGGAGCACGGGGGACGTGGCGTGTCTTCATGAGGACTCCTCGATGTCGGTGGTGTTCAGGCGGCGAGCCCCGCGACGCGGCGCGCGGGCCGTCCGGTGAGGTAGTGGACGTACTCGTGTTCCAGGCGGAAGCCGGCGGTCCAGGCCAGGAGCCGGCTGGGGCGGTTGTCGCGCGAGCAGGTCCAGCCGGGGGTGTGGCCGCGGGCGGCGATGTCCTGGCACAGGGCGGAGACGCAGGCCAGCGCGAGGCGCTGGCGTCGATGTTCGGGGACGGTGAGGCAGGCGACGTCCTCGTATGCGCTGCCGCGGAAGTACGTGCAGGCAAGGGCGAGCACACGGCCCCTCGCGAAGGCCGCCCAACCGTGCCCGGAAGCGGCGAGACCTTCCGGGCCACCCCAACTGGCGTGAATCCAGGCGGACTCGGGTCCCAGCGCGGCAACCGAGGGAGCATCCGCAGGCAGCAGCCGACGCACCGTCACCCCACGAGGCGGACGCGGCGGCAACACGGGAACGCGGTGGACGTACCCCATGCGCTCCCACGGCACGAGGCCGTCGAACGCGCGGCCCAGCAGGGGGAGGAAGCGGGCCGGTGCCTGGACGTAGTGCGCGGAGAAGGGGGCGAGCGCGAGCGGGGCCAGGGCGGTTGGCTCGCCGCGGAGCAGCAGGTGGTCGGCGCAGGCCACCGCGACGGCTCGCGGGGCGACGGGGCGGTCGGCCCACCAGCGACCGGCTCCCGGGGCCAGCGCGTGTTCGGCCAGCGCCTTCGCCCCGGGGGGCCCGGCGGCGAACCGGTGGGCCACTGCGGTGGCCTGTGTGGGGGAGAGCTCGATCACGGGGGGCTCCTGGTGACGTGACGCTTGCGGGGTGCCAGGGCGGGGCGGCTGGGTGCCGCCCCGCCCGGTTGTTCAGCCCTGGTTGGCTTTGCCGCCGTGGTTGGCCTTTTTCTTGCGGCGGGCCTTCTTCTTGCGGGCGCGCTTGGACATGGGGTGTATGGGCCTTTCATTTCCTGGGAGGCTGCCTGATGGTGCCTCAGCCGGTGGTGTGTTTCAGGCGTGCTGGCCGACGAGTTGGTCGGCGAGCTTGGTGAGGCGCTTGACGGTGCGGTCCTCGGTGGCGGCGGGTGCCGGGTCGACGCGCTGGTCGCGGTCGTAGTAGGCGCCGTTGACGACGTCGATGGACGGGTCGCACAGTCGGACGACGTGGGTCGCGCCCTGGGCGGCGGTGTCGCCCTGGATGTCGTAGAGGGGGAGCAGGTCCGTCTCGCAGATGCCCGGGTGGACGGAGACCGCGGTGACGCGGGGGTCGGCGGCGAAGATGGTGAGTGCCAGCTGTGACTGGGCGTAGGCGGCGAGCCGGGAGTAGCGGCGGGCGCGCTGGGGGTCGTTCCACTGGATGGAGGCGGTGCGGTGCAGCGAGGAGGAGACGTTGACGACGCGTCCGCCGGGTTCTGTGGTGAGTGCCGGCTCCAGGAGGTAGGTCAGCAGGTAGTGGGCGAGGAAGTTGACCTGGAGGGCGAGTTCGTTGCCGTCGGCGGTGAGGGTGTGGCGTTCGGGCGCGGCGGTGGCGGCGTTGTTGACCAGGACGGTCAGGCGGGGGTGTTCGGCGAGGACGCGCCGCGCCATCGCCTCGACCTCCTCCAGGCGCGTGAAGTCCGCGGAGAACGCGCACAGTTGGGAGGCGTCGATGCCCGCGGTGGCGACGAGCCGGTCGGTGGCGGCCTGGGCCTCCTCGGCGGTGCGGCCGTGCACGAGGACGGTGGCGCCGCGTTCGGCGAGCTGGCGGGCGGTTTCGAAGCCGATGCCGGAGGTGGCGCCGGTCACCAGGACGGTACGGGAGGAGAGGTCGTAGACGGACATGATCCATTCAGGGGAAGAGGGACGAAGGGGGCGAGTGCGCCGTACTGGCCGTTCAGGTGAGAAGTTGCTCGGAGCCATGCCGTACGGGCGCACGAAAACGGGGAGCCTGAGCAGGTCAGGGCGCCCCGTCCGAATGCGGGAGAGGTCTCAGCGTGAGGCGGAGGTCTCCGTGCAGCGCGGGGCACGACACAGGGCCGCCGGATGAGGCGGGCGGTCGAGAAGGAGCCAGGCGCTGTTCACAGTCCCATCAAATTCCGCACCGCATCCGCCTTCAAGAGGGCAGCACCGCTTTTGACGCACCCCTGATGAGCGGGTCCGAGGGCCCGGTGGGGGTTCAGTGCCGGTGCGGCTGGGGCTGCGCTCCGTTCGCTGCTCGGTAGCGGTGGACGAGGGCGACGGCCATGGCGCCTTCGCCGACGCCCGAGGCGACGCGCTTGATGGACTGGGCGCGGACGTCGCCGGCGGCGAACACGCCGGGCAGGCTGGTCTCCAACAGCAGTGGCGCGCGGTCCAGGGGCCAGGCGGTGGGGGACGACACGGCGGCCGGCCGGGACAGGCCGGGACCTGTGAGGACGAAGCCGTGGTCGTCGCAGCGGACGACGTCCCCGAGCCAACCGGTGCGGGGGTGGGCGCCGATGAAGGTGAAGACGAAGTGGGCCGTTTCCACGGTTTTCGTGCCCGTGAGCGCGTGCCGGAGGGTGATGCGTTCCAGACGGTCGTCTCCGTCGCGGGCGAGGACGTGGGTGTTGAGGCGTATGTCGATGTTGGGGGTCCGGCGGATCTCGTCGACGAGGTAGCGGGACATCCCGGATTCGAGGGATTCGGCCCGGACGAGCAGGCTGACCCTGGCCGCGTACCGGGCGAAGTGGATCGCGGCCTGGCCCGCGGAGTTCGCGCCGCCGATGATGAAGACGTGATGGGAGACGCGGGAACTGCTCTCGGTCGTCGCAGCACCGTAGTACAGGCCCTCGCCCTCGAAGCGGTCGGCGCCGGGGACGTCCAGGCGGTTGTACGTCACTCCCGTGGACAGCAGGACGGTCTCGGCACTGATCTCCGAACCGTCCGCGAGGGTGAGGATGCGGGCGGGCTCCGCTGACCGGAGGCGGACGACCTCCACGGGGTGCAGGAGTTCCGCGCCGAAGCAACCTGCCTGGCTCACCGCGCGCCTGGCGAGGTCGCCGCCGGAGAGCCCGGCGGGGAATCCCAGGTAGTTCTCGATGAGACTGGACGCGCCTGCCTGCCCACCGGGCGAGTCGGCGTCCAGGAGGAGCGTGGTCAGGCACTCCGAGGCCGCGTCGACACCGGCGGCGAGTCCGGCCGGACCGGCGCCGACGATGGCCAGGTCGTCGTGGGGGCAGGAGGCGGTGGTGGACAGTCCCAGGCGTGCGGCAAGTGCGGCATTCTCGGGCGCGGGAAGGACCGTGCCATCGGGAAAGACGACCAACGGCAGTTCGTCCGTGGGGTGTTGGGTCAACAGCTCCTGGGCTTCGGGGTCGGTGGCGTCGATCAGCACCCGTGCGCACTCCTCGTAGCCGTGCCAGAGGGCGTCGTGGAGCGGCGTGTAGCCGTTGGTGATGCCCTGGAAGTCCAGGTCGGTGCCGGGCTCCTTGACGAGCAAGGCGGTGATGCCGGCGTGGCCGTTGTAGACGGCCTTTTGCAGCGGCACGGCGCCGAAGGTCGGCTCGGTGGCGTTGAGGTCGGCGCCGGCCGCGATCAGTTCCCGGGCGATCTTCTCCTGCCCTTCCCGGCAGGCCACCAGCAGCGGGGTGTGCGCGTCGTTGAAGCCGTTGACGACCGGGAAGCGGGCGTCGACCTCGGCGCCGTCAGCGAGCTGCCGCCGCACCGCGTCCAGGTCGCCGGCGACGACCGCGTCCATCAGCCGCTGTGCCGAGGCGGCGTGCGCGTCGCGCTGCGTGCGGTCCTTGAGCAGTTGTTCGGCGGCGAGCAGTCGTTCCTTGCCGCGGGTGTTGACGTCGAGTTCGTAGGCGAAGTGCTCCCGCATGGGGAAGCCGTAGTGCGTGGAGAGGTTCAGGCCCGCGCCGTGGTCCAGGAGGACCGCCACGACGTCCGGCCACTTGTACCAGAGGGCGTCCATCAGCGGGGTGTGTCCGGTGGTGGCGGCGACCGCGTCCACGAACGCGCCGGCGTCCAGCAGGAGTTGGACGGTCTCCGGGTCACCGCCCTGGACGGCCTTGTGCAGTGCTGTTCCGCCGCCGCGGGAGTCGGCGGTGTACGCATCGGCCCCGGCTGCCAGGAGCCGGTGCACGGCCGGGGCGTTCCCCCGGCCCGCCGCCGTCATCAGCGCGGTCAGCCCGCTCGCGGTGTCGCGGACGTTCGGGTCGGCACCGAGGAGCAGCAGCTGGGAGAGACGCTCGGTATCGCCGTCGCGCACCGCGGTGATGAATTCCTCGCGGGTGGGAGGCGTCGTCATCCTGTTCTTCTGCTTTCTTTCCGGGACGACCTCTGCCATGACGCTGACCAGCGAAAAGCTGGCTTGCGTGAGGGGTGGAGAGGGCCCGTGGGACCTCTCTGGGACATTGGGACGATACGTGCGGTGTCTGCAGCTCTCGCTGGAAGGGGCTGGCATATCAAGAACGAGGCGGAGAGCAGGGGAACGATGCGGCGGTAACGTTCCCGATCACGAGCTGGTTCGGAACCTGATCCCCACGTCGTGGCGGAGAGACTCGGCCAACTCCCGGTCGAAGGGTTCGGTGCCGGGGGTGAGCACCGACGCAGCGGCCACGGCCACCCCCAGTGCGCAGGCGCTGACCGGATCGTCGCCTGCGGCCAGCCGTGTGGTCAGCGCGGCCACCATGCTGTCTCCGGCCCCGGCGTCGCTGAGCAGCTTCCCGGGCAGCGAGGGTGCACGCAGTTCGGTGTGGCCGTGGCGGGTCGAACACAGAGCGCCCAGGTCGCCGATCGTGGTCACCGCGACCTCGGCGGCACCCGTGGTGAGCAGACGTTCGTTGACGGCTCGGGCATCGTCGAAGCTGCGGACGGTCCGGCCGATGAGGTCGGCGGCCTCTGTCCGGTTGCACCTGAGCAGGAAGACACCTTCCGATAGCCCCTGCCGCAGCGCCGGGCCTGACGTGTCCAGCACCAGCCGGGCTCCGGCCGCCCTGATCCGGCGGGCGACGGCCGCGTAAAAGTCGTCTGGCAGGCCGCCGGGAAGGCTGCCGCTGGCCACGACGTAGCGGCTGGTGCCGATGGCCTGCCCGAGCACATCCAGGCAGTGCCATCCTTCCTGGTCGTCGAGGTGCGGACCGGGCGGGACGATGTGATGGCTGCGGCGCGACTCGGTCTCGAACAGTACGAGTGCTTCGCGGGTCTCACCGTGGATCTCGACGGCGATGTGGTCGATGCCTTCTTCATCCAGCAATCTGTTCAGGCGCCGGCCGACCTCGCGTCCGGCGGTGTGCACGGCGGTGGCCCGTCCTCCGAGGCGCACCACATTGCGGGCGACGTTGATTCCGCCGCCCCCGCCAGCTACAGACCTGACCCGGGCGCGGTTCTTGCCGACATCGACAAGGTGGCCGACATCCCAGCACATGTCGACGGTAGGGTTCATCGTCAGGGTGAGGACTGGCGCGGCCGAGGCGGGATCCGGCGTTGCTGCTGTACTCATCGCGAAGGCGCGGCTTCGCCCAGCGCGGCCGGTGTCTGACGCACCGTCTGCTGAGCACCGCCCCACTCGTTGTCGTAGCCGGCCATGACTAGACCGCCCTGGTAGCGGCCAGGTGCGGCCTCCTGCCGGAGGATGTCGTCGGCCTCGGCCTCGATTGTCTTGCGTGTGATCGCGCTGACGAAGCCGGCCGCGTCGAAGGCATGGTCGGTCAGCGTCGACCGGGCGATGCGGCTGGGCCCGTTGATAGCAACCCGGGCGGTCATGGTTCGCTCCCCACGTTCTTGGCCGAACTGCCGACGAAGCGGTTCGGCGCCTGGGGTCTTGGTCCTGCCGATCGCGGTCGGCTCCCACTCCACCAGCCGGCCGGTAACGGCTCTCACCGGCTGGGCCCGGCTACGACGCTAACCCGTCCGGCAGCCCGGCGCACCTCGTCGCGTCACCGACTGGTTGCCGGCGGAGATCACCGGCGCGGCGCCCGGCGCACGGCGTGATCCATGGCATTGCGTGCACTGTGGTGCAACGGTCGGAGGGCAGTCGCCTGTTGTCGCTGTATCACCCTCCGGGCGCCGGTTCAGGTGCGCGCTCCCGCCTCCGCCGGGGCCGGGGGCGAGTGCGCTGCGGGCGGTGGTGAGCAGGATGATCAGGACTCCGTCGGGCCTGGTGGTGAGCTTCGGAGGGTGGCCAGGCGTCGCTGGTATTCCCCTTCGTCGATCTCGCCGCGGGCGTACCGTTCGCCGAGGATCTGCTCGGCGCTGCGCCCATGGCCGGGGGCACCGGGCGGGGGTGGGGTACCCCAGGTGGGGTGTTCGCTGCCGCATGGGCCAGGGCGCTGGGCGAAGGCGCGGAGGATCAGGGCGGCGACGACGATCATCACTGTCCAGAACAGGAGATTGCCGACCACCATCCACGGCCACATCCACCCGCCGCCGTGTCCGTACCAGTACATCATCGCGGTTCACTTCCCCAGGTCAGCGGTCGCTCAGGCGGGCGCCCGCAGGTGACCTCCCTTCATGCTCCCTCCCTGCGGTAGGGGGCGAAGGGGTCCGGACGGCCCCTGCCGGGGGCCGGTGGGCCCGTCCTCGCCGGTCCTTGCAGAACAGGAGGAGTTCTCCCACCTTCTGAGTACCCCTGCCGGCCAATCTCGGGAACTGGCCGCATGCACCGAAATCCTCCAGGCGGCACCCCGCGTGCCGTCATACGCCGACCTGGCCGATCACATGCGGCAGCATCTCAACCACCTGTGCGCCCCACAGGCACTGAGAGACCGACGCAGTACTGAGGACACTTGTCGGGCGGACGCCGCTGTGGTGCAGTGCTCCGCGGTTCGGTACCGGGACTCGTACAGGTCGATCCTCGCCGTCCCTGAGCGCGCCGCCGGGCATTCGGCCCAGAGCACAGCTCCGGTGCCGGAGGGTTCGGCGCGCGGTCGCACCCGTCCCACCTGCGGAATGTCACGGCGCGTGAGGTGCCCCATCACCCGATTGCCGGGCCGCGATGGACCACGGCGTCACTCGTTGGTGTGATGTCTTGGGGGGTTCTCCGGTCCGATGGTGGAGGTCCGCATGATCCCATTCTCGATGCGTATCCGGTCGCTCGGCGCCCTGACCCTGATGGTCTGTGTACCCGCAGGTGCCACCGCAACAGTGGCACCACAGGCGGCTCCCACATTGCACGCACAGACCCGCACCGACCTCGACGCATCGATGCACGGCGAGGCGTACGCCTATGCCACCTACCTCTTGTTCGCCGACGAGGCACGCGCCCAGAACCTGATGTCCGTGCAGCAGCTCTTCCAGCGCACAGCCGACGTGGAGCTGGGCGAGCACTTTGCGGAGGAGGCCAAGCTCAGCGCTCTGGCAGGCAGCAACGTCGCCAACCTCCAGGCCGCCATGACGGGCGAGGAGTACGAGTCGCACACGATGTACCCCACCTTTGCCAAGCAGGCCCGGCAGGACGGCGACACCGCCGCCGCCAACCTCTTCGAGGAGATCGCCAAGGACGAGACGACCCACCACGCCGTGTTCGCCAAGGCGTTGGAGGTCGTCCGCACCGGCAACGGCAGCATCCCGGCACCACCCAGCGTCAAACCCGTGACCGTCCAGGCAGGGGCGCCCAAGGTCCGCGCGGCACGGACGAAGCAGAACCTCGACACCGCGCTGCACGGTGAGGCGCTGGCATCGGCCAAGTACACCCAGTTCGCCAAGGCCGCCACCGCGCACGGCAACCAGGCGCTTGCCCGCCTGTTCACCGGCACCGCCGACGTCGAGCGGCGCGAGCACTTCGCCGGCGAAGCGCAACTGGCCGGCCTCGTCGCACCGACGCGCCAGAACCTCACCACCGCCGTCAACGGTGAACAGTACGAGTCCCGCACCATGTATCCCACCTACGCGCGCCAGGCGAAGGCGGCCGGCGACGCCAAGGTCGCGGAGCTGTTCACTCACAACGCCAACGACGAGGCCGGTCACGCCCGCGCCTTCGAGGACGCGCGCAACCAACTCCACTGACAGCACCACAGCACGGCGGCCGGAGCGGGCACCTCAGGGAAGGGCCCCGCCCCGGCCTTCGGCCAGCCCTGCTGGCCCAGCCGCCGTTGCTCCGGCCTGTGCCACGCCGCCTTCGTGCCCGAGTGCCCGACATCGTAGGTCGCGAGGCCGCCACCCGCCGCGACGATCAACGCGAGCAGCGCACCGCCAGCCAACAGGCGTGTCCAGCCGGCTCCCGGGCCTCGGCCACCCTCGGAGCGGGCACCCGCCTTGGGTACGCGGCCCGGAGAGGTCGAGTGGGGGCCGGCCTGCTGCTGGAGAGTGGCCGCCGGCTCCTGGAGTGTCATGCCTGGCCCGGCGGTTGGCGAGAAGGTATGGGCGCTGGTGCTGCTCGCCTGAAGCGCCGATCACCGACGGCTGCCGGCGGCGGTCTTTCCCGTTCTCGGAGCATCCACCTCCGCTGCTTCGTGGCAGGCAGTGGCAGTGATCTCGGTCTTCTTGGCCGCACACTCACCCCAAATCCGTTGCCACATCCGTCTCTTGAGTGCGCTCTCATCGTGACGGAATCGTTGGTCGCGCTCAGCGCTTCCTGTCGGTCCAGGCGAATCGCCGTCACTGTGTCGATGAGAGGTCGGATGAGCATGCCCCCTGCCGAGAAGAGAACGGAGAGGCAATGAAGCTCGGGAACAGTGTCGCGGCCGTCATCGTCGCGTGTGGACTGGCAGTGACTGGCGTGGCGGGAACCGGTGCGGCACAGCCGGCCACGCCGGCCTCCGCTTCGGTCGACCACGAGGTGAAGGCGGCGGACCAGCTGTCCCTGCCTCAACTCCTCGATGCGGCCGCGGACGAGGTCCACATGACGTTCCCGAATGCCGAGCTCATGGTGGCCGACGGCAGTTCGCCCAGCGGCAGGACCCAGGACATGTCGCAGGTGACCGAGTGGCGGCTCGTCTCACCAGCGACGGTGCTTCCCGCATCAAGTCGATCGAACCCCACGGCACGCTTGAGGGCGAGATCGGCCAGCCGATCTCCCACACGTCGGCGTGGGGCGGCGTCATGCCGATCACCGACCAGGCCGGCCTTACGCCCGACGAGGCATACGGCATCCTCCAGGACGCCGGGCACGGGGACAGTGCGTCTCGCTGGTCGAGCCCCTCGTGGCACGGCCGCACCTGCAGTACCACTTCTCCAACATCCGTGGCGGCTGCGACGGGTACGCGGTGAACGTCGACGACCTCGCCGTCAACCCCATCTGCGGCTGACCGCACACCTCACACAGCGGCGGGACGGCGCGACCATGCCTTTTCATCGCTGCTCCCCAGGCATCGAGAGCGTCCGTTCACGGACATCGGGGTCCGCCAACGTCCCCTCAGGCGGAAGGAGACAGGAGAAAGTGATGCAGGGCGACGAGCAGCACTCAGCGGCGTTGCCGGAAGGAGGCACGGTAGGTGTAGGGGGAGGTTCCGGTGTGGCGGGTGAAGTGGTGACGCAAGGTGGTGGGCGAGCCGAAGCCGGTGCGGTCGGCGATGTGCGTAATGGGCAGGTCGGTGGTCTCCAGCAGTTCCTGGGCACGGTGGATGCGGGCGCGTAGGAGCCATTGCAGCGGGGTGGTGCCGGTCTGGGCGCGGAATTGGCGGTTGAGGGTACGGACACTGACCTTGGTGTGGTCGGCGATGTCGGCGAGGGTGAGGGGTTGGTGAAGGTGACGCTCCATCCAGTGCAGAACGGGCTGGAGGGCGGTGTCGTCGGTCGGGGGTTGGGGACGTTCGATGTACTGCGCCTGGCCGCCATCGCGTTGGAGGGGCATGACCGTCCTGCGGGCGGTAGCGGCCGCGAGTTCCGCGCCGAGATCGCGGCGCACCAGGTGGAGGCAGAGGTCGAGTCCGGCGGCCACCCCCGCTGAGGTGATCAGGCTGCCGTGGTCGACGAACAGGACGGCGGGGTCGACGTCGATGTGCGGGTGGCGCCGGGCGAGTTCGTCGGCGTACTGCCAGTGGGTGGTGGCGCGGCGGCCGTCCAGCAGGCCGGTGGCGGCCAGGGTGAAGGCGCCCACGCACACCGAGGCCAGGCGCGCCCCGCGCTCCGCCCCCCGTTGTAGCGCCTCGATGACCGTCCCGGGCGGCGGCGTCAGAAAACACGAGTGGGCGGGGATGACGATGGTGTCGGCGTCGGCGAGGCCGTCGAGGTCGTAGGGGGTGTGGATCCTGAAGGCTCCGTGCTCCGCGGAGGTGGTTGTGCTGCGGCCAGGAGCGCAGATCCGGAGTTCGTAGTGCAGGGTGCCGTCGGCTTGGTTGGCGGTGCCGAAGACCTGGCCGGGAGTGGACAGTTCGAAGGGGAGGACGCCGTCGAGCGCGAGAACGGCCACCACATGAGTCATGGCCAGAATTTAGCGCAGTTCGTCATTACGGCCACTGGCCGTGGGGGGCGGAAGGTCCCAGGATCAAGGATGTCCCGTTTTGCCAGGGCATCCCTTTCCGTTACCTGAGGAGTGTTTGCGATGGCTGTTGTCCTCCCCGCTGGCTGTGACAAGTTCGACCTGCCCCGGACGGAGCTGGCCGTCCACGCACTGCACTACGTCCAGGAGGTGGAGCCGGGGTTCCTGTTTCGGCACAGCGTGCGCAGCTATCTCTTCGCCCGGGCTCTTGCCGGCCGTCGCGGTATGCAGGCCGGGGCGGACTTCGACGACGAGTTGTTGTTCCTGGGCTGCGTCCTGCACGACCTGGGGCTGTCCGAGCAGGGCAACGGGAACCAGCGGTTCGAGGTGGACGGTGCCGACCTGGCCGCCGAATTCCTGCGTGGTCACGGTGCGACGGATCAGGCCGTAGCGGTGGTCTGGGACGCGATCGCCCTGCACACTTCGGAGGGCCTGGCCTCCCGCAAAGGCCCGGAGGTCGCTTTGGCTCACGCGGGCATCTCTGTGGACGTCCTGGGCCTTGGCAGGGAGTCCCTGCCCGAGGGGTTCGCCGACCACGTACATGACACCTTGCCCCGTGAGAACCTCGCCTACGCGATGACCGACGTCATCGTTGGACAGGCACTGGCCAATCCCACCAAGGCCGGCCCGCTCAGCTTCCCCGGGCAACTGCTGCGCCGCCACCTCCCGCCGGGGACGCTGCCGGACTGGTACGACCTGATCGCCCAAGCAGGTTGGGGCGATCAGCCCACCACCCCGCACCCGACCAGTCCGACACAGTGCTGCCCCTCGACGGAGGCGAGCGCGTAGCCGCGCCTGTCGCCGAATCATGCTGCGGATCTTCCGCCGGACGGCACCGATCTGCTGTTGTTCCGTACGGGGAGCATGTGCTGTGAGGCTGTAGCGGTTGGGAGTTGGGACGTCGACTCAACCGGTGGACTCGTTCGTGGTGTGGGCAGCGCGGTGGCGCTGCCCGGGGCTCGGGGCAGAACTCATACAGCCAGGCGAAGTGCCGGTAGGCGGCTCTGCCCCTCACGGACGGGGGATGCGGCCAGGGACGGACGCGATGTGATCCAACTGCCTTCAACTCAGCGGCTGTTGAGAGCATCACGGAAAAGCGCAGGTGAACACGTCCCCGGCCGCTCTATGCTCACCACACTCGTTCCGGCGTATGCCATATCAAATACCTCGACAGGAGAACTTATGACTCTTCATGGATTGATGCGAACCGCTGTCTCAGCTGTTGCTGCCACCGCGATGGCGGGTGCGGTGGTCACCGGAACCGCGGGAGTCGCTGCGGCGTCCTCGGGCGGTGGCTGTACCGGGCCGGAAACGAAGCAGGTGTGCGTGACTGTGGCCGAAGGAATCCTCTTTGCGGCCCGTATCACTTCCGAAGGCCATGGGGTCGACTGCAAGGCCCGTCTGGTCGCGCACGATGACACCACGGGGTGGTCGTGGGGGCAGGCACTGACGCGCTGCGACCGGTTGACCGGCAACTTCACCCTCCCCAACCCGACGCCAGGTCACCAGTACCGCGGTGAGCTGCAGATCTTCTTCAACGGCAAGAACGCAAACGAGGGCTACGAGTTCATCCAGACCCCGGCTTTCCTCTACTGATCCGTCAGCGGCCACCGGAGCCGTGAAGCGCACTCGTGGCTGCGGACGCCGCGTGACCCACAACTCCTCAGTGCCATCGGGTAGCCGGCCTCTGCACAGCTCCCCTTGGTCAGGGTCGTTTCACCTGGTGCTTCGGCGGCAAACCCTCGCCGTCGGCGAACCGCAGCGCGGACTGACCTGCGATGGGCTGCAGGCTGGCCTGGGAGTCGCCTTCAAAGCCGATTAAGTGATGAGGGGTCATGTCGGTCATGGTGCGTCGTCATGAGCTTTCGGATGCCGAGTGGGCTGTGTTGTCGCGGTTCCTGCCCGCTTCGGGGGTGGCGGGCAGGCCGCGGTCGGGCGACCGGCGGGTGCTGAACGGGATCGTATGGAAGCTGCGGACCGGCACGTCCTGGCGGGACGTGCCGGAGCGCTACGGTTCCTGGCGGACGCTGTACACGCGCCTGGAATGGCGGCGGAGGCCGACGCCGTCCCCTTGCGTCGGCGGCCGTGCGGCCGACGATGGCAGGCACGAGACGGGCGAGCGCCGCCGCCGGCGAGCTGAAGAGTGCGCTTCTCATTCGAGGAGTACCCCAAATGCGCCTGCGTCACATGCGGTTGGCGTGCAACTGGCGGCAAGGGTGGCATGCGCGGGACAAGTGCGCGTCGTGATTCCCCTGGTGCTCGGCACCGATGGAGCCGAGGCGGTCCTCGAAGCGGTGGATCAGGCAGTCGGCAAGGAGTCCGCCACGAGGTATCCCGCCACCTCTTGCAGGTAACCGTGTCGGATCACGTGGCCCCGGCTTGAGCAGTGCGGTCGCACAGACGCCCGGGTACACACCCCCGTCGTGGAGGAGTGTCAGGGCGCCGCAAGCCCCATAGCAGGTCAGGTCTGTCCCAGGCACTGACTCCGCACCGCTCGGTGCTGAGTCGGCGACTCTCCCTGCCAGGCAGCGCGAGACTGGCCTGTCCTGCCGCCCGGACCAGGGTCTCTCGGCCCATGCGGTGGCACGGTGTGCGTGGCACCGTTGGGTACGGTAACAATGTGAGGCCGTGAGGAAACGGTGGCGTCATGCGCGCTCAACTCGGCGATCAGCTCATTGTCGAAAGCCCGTCCACTGGTGTCACCAAGCGTGACGGCGAGATCGTCGGAATTCACCACTCGGACGGAACCCCGCCCTACGACGTGCGCTGGTCGGATACGGACGAGGTGACGCTCGTGTACCCCGGACCCGACGCGCACGTCCGCCACATCGAGCACCGGCCCGCAGGGCAGGAAGAACAGGTGGGGGACAGCCCCGGTAGGCCCCGGCTGGTCGGCGCACCCGATTCCGGGGGCATCGGCCGACGCATCGCTGCGGAGCGCAGGCAGCAAGGACTGTCCCGAGCGGAAACCGCTCGCCGCGCCAGAATGGCACCGGACTACCTGGCGTACCTCGAAGAACGGCCGGTCGCCCCAAGCCTGGCGAGCCTGATCCGGCTGGCTTCGGCGCTCGGCACGAGCGTCGAAGGTCTGCGCGGGGGCGGTGCCGATCTGCCTCCCGGCCAGGGCCAGGCGCTCCTCCACCCCCAGCTGCGAGACCTCGACCCCGACGAGTGCCGCGCCCGGCTTTCCACGCACGGGGTGGGGCGCGTCGCAGTGTCGACGCCCGACGGCCCGGCCGTTCTCCCAGTGAACTACGAGGTCATCGACGATGCGATCGCGTTCCGGACAGCCCCGGATTCGGCCCCTGCGGCGGCAGTGGGGACGGAAGTCGCGTTCGAGGTGGATCACGTGGACGAGACCATGAGTCAGGGTTGGAGCGTGCTTGCCGTCGGCCCGGCGCAGGTCGTCACTGAGCCTGACACGGTGCGACGCCTGGCGGAGCTGGCTCACAGCGAGCCGTGGGCAGGTGGCGAACGCGAGATGTGGGTGTCGATCCAGCCCGTGCGCCTCACAGGGCGTCGTATCAGTCCGGCCGATCAGGAGTAGCCACGCTCAGTGAGCGTTTGATTCTCAGTTGTCTGTTTCATTTGGCTTAGCTGTCGCGCCAGTTGGTGGTGGCTTCGTGGGTGAGGCGGCGGGTCATGAGGTTGATGGCGGCCAGTTGGATCATGGCGGCTGATCGGTGTGGGTGGGTTTCGTAGTCGCGGGCCAGGCGGCGGTGGTGCATGAGCCAGCCGAGGGTGCGTTCGATGACCCAGCGGCGGGGCTGGACGTGGAAGCCGCGGGTGGTGGGGTCGCGTTGAACGATTTCGAGGTCGATGCCGAGGTTGGCAGCTTGCTCCACGGCTTTGGTCTTGTAGCCGTTGTCGGCCCAGGCTTTGGTGATGGTGGGGTGGCGCTGGCGGACTTGAGTCAGGAGTTGGGTGCCGGCGGCGGAGTCGTGGACGCTCGCGGCGGTGACGGTCACGGCCAGTAGGAGGCCGAGGGTGTCGGTGACGATGTGCCGCTTGCGACCGATGATTTTCTTTGCCGGGTCGATGCCTTGGCTGGTCAGGTGGACGGTGGCGGAGGTTTTGATGCTCTGGCTGTCGATCAGGCAGGCGCTGGGGTGGCTCGAGCGGCCTTCGGCCTGGCGGACTTTGCCGCGTAACAGGCCGGTGAGCTGGTCGAAGATCCCGTCGGCTTCCCAGAGGGCGAAGTAGCCGTAGACGGTCTGGTGGGGAGGGAAGTCGTGGGGCAGGTAGCGCCAGGGGATGCCGGTGCGGTCGACGTAGAGAATGGCGTTCATCAGGGTGCGCAGGTCGTGGGTGGGCTTGCGGATGCCGTTGCGGGCCTGACGCCAGGCTTCGAGGGTGGGGCGGATGAGTTCCCAGCGGGCGTCGGACAGGTCGCTTGGGTAGGGCCGTGAGGGCTGCATGATGCCTGGGTATGTGGTGGTGGCCGACCTGGGCAGGGCGTGTGCAGGGGTGTCCGTTGCACCGGGGCGTGCGTTCTCAAGCTCGCGTGAACCGGTAGATTTCTAAATGAGACGGGAGTTTGGGTGTGGAAACCGGCGCACAACTGGCCTGCTGATTGCCGCAGAAGCCATATTTCCGACGGATCGCTTGGGTTGGCGCTCATGCCTGGCCTCCAGAAATCACCATGAACTGGCCGCCAAGCGAATCAAACGCTCACTCAGAGCGCATTTCTTCCTTGCGGCATCCGGTGCCACCAGAACACGGCAGCCGGTGCCGGCCTCAGGTGCCGCAAGCCCCGGGACCAGTCCATGGTCTTTCCTGGTCGGCAAGGACCGTCTCGACGACATCACAGCTCAGGGGCTTGAACTGTGCGAGCAGTTCCGGCAGCGGGAGCAAGTCGGCCTTGCGGGGCGGGTGGCAGCCCTGACCGTCGGCCGCCACGGTCAGGCAGCCAGCCACTGCGCTGAGTCCCGCGGCGAACGTCAGGCGGCGCGGTGTGCTGGCCGTCGGCGTGACGACGCGGCCCTATGGTTTGGAAGGTTGCTGAGATGGCCGGCACGGTCCCCAGAGACGACGGCTGTCTGTGGCGGTGCCGGCTATGAGGTGTGGCAGTGTCGGCTGCGCGGCATGCTCACCGCGATCGGGCCACGATGGCTTGGAGTGTGGGAACCTCCGGGGCGCCGGCGGCCGGCGCTGCGGTGCCCGAGTCGCTGGGTGAGGACACGGCGATCAGTATGGGAGGCGACCGGGTCCATGCAGCGGAGGTGAGCCTCGCCGAGTGGCACCGACAAGTGCGCTGTGTGGAGGCCGAGTCGGCGGCGGAGGGACCAGGGAGGTGCGAGATGAGCATGGCACCCGGCCGTCGAATCGTTGTCGGTGTCGATGGATCAGCGCCGTCGAAGGCTGCCCTAGGGTGGGCGGTCGGCCAGGCCGAGCTGACCGGCGCCGCCGTTGAGGCGGTCTACGCCTGGCAGCTCCCGTACTCCTGGTGGGGATGGGCTCCTCCCACCGAGGAATCCTTCAACTTCGAAGACAACGCCCGCGGAATCCTTACCGAGGCAATCGACGTTGCCATCGGTCCCGATCGGCACGTCCCGATCACACCGCGCGTCATCGAAGGCAACCCGGCGCGTGTCCTGCTCGACGCCGCGCACGGGGCGGACCTGCTGGTCGTGGGCAACCGGGGGCATGGCGGGTTCAGTGAAGCGCTGCTGGGTTCCGTCGGCCAGCACTGCGTCCAGCACGCAGTGTGTCCGGTCGTCATCATCCCCGGCCCGGGAACCCGGTGAGCCAGCCCCTCTCGGTCAGCGGCGGGACGGTGGTCCAGGGGCTGGAGGAGGCGGTCGGCGGCGTCGCGCGGTCGGCAGCGGCTGCATGGGGGTGCTGCGATGAGAGCGGGGGAGTCCTACGCCATGCTGGCGGCAGAGCCCACGGTCCGGACAACGCAGCCTTCACCACCGCGGAACTCGCCGACGGCAGGGGCCCGGTGCCTTCGTCAGCGTGACCTTGGCAGCTAGGCGCGGATTTCTCCGGGAACCCCGCGAACGACGCCCGGCTGTCTGGCGCCTTTCTGCATGTCGCGGAGTTTCTTGGCCAGGTTGTCCCGCACGTAGGGGTGGACAGCCAGCCGGCCGCTTTGGAGCGGATCCCCCGGGTGGCTGAGTCGCGAGGAATGTGGAGGCAGCCCAGCATGGAGGGTGACCTGGTTCCGTCGCTTCGCGGAGGTGAACCGCGATGACTTTGCCTATACGTCACCGTCCCGGCTGGCTCCTGGAACGGCATTTCCCCACCATTCGCTGGGAAGAGCCCTTCGCCGCGGAGTTCAGTGATCTGTTCGAGCGGATGAATCAATTCCTGGAGAACGCCGGCGACACGCCTTCCATGGCAGGGGCCTGGGCGCCGCCGGCCGACATGCACGAGACGGAAGACAGCTATGTGGTCGAGGCCGAACTGGCCGGGATCAAACGCGAGGACATCGACGTCGAGGTCGGCGAACGGCAGCTTCACATTACCGGCGAGTACAAGGAGTGTGAGCGGGAAGGTGTCCTGCGCCGCAGCACCCGGCGCACCGGTCGATTCGAGTACCGTGCGCTCCTGCCCGCCGAGGTCAAGGCCGACGACATCACCGCCACCCTGACCAACGGGATACTGACCGTCACCATCCCCAAGAGCCAGGGCACCGGGCCGCGGCACATCGAGATCACTCAAAGCTGAGGACGCGCTGTCGGCGGCGGGGCGCCATCCGTCCCGCCGCCGGGGACCGACCACGACGCTGCCGTGGTGGGCGACGGTGCGGGATCCCTCCACGACCCGCACACCGTGCGAGGGGCGTGCCTGCCGGGTTGGTCGGCAGTCCCCGGCTTGTGGCGACGCCCGCTGTCTCGTGTCGTCGGTCAAGCAGTCGGCTGGAGAAGCAAGGCACGGACGTCGTGGGGGAGTTGTTCCAGCACTGCTTCCAGGTGCCCGGGTGAGACGTGCTTGCGTACGACGCCGGTGACCGCGGCGGCGATCCGGGGGACATCCTCAGCGGGGACCCTGGCCTCCCGGACGAAGCGGTCGATGTAGCCCTGGCGGTCGTACTTGACCGGTACGACACTGGGGTCCCAGCCGTCGTAGTAGACGCCCCGCAGCAACTCGGGCAGTTGCGCGGCGAAGTGCGCGGCCACGTCGACGGTGAGCCTGTCACGGCACATGTGCAGCCACGTACGCAGGACGCGGTGGGCGAGGTGGCGGTTGTCCGTCTCCAAGGCCTCCGACACCGCTTTGAGCCAGATGTTCGCGCTGTGGATGGCGTGCTCGAAGTCAGCTGTGTGCGTAGGGGGCATGGACGTTCCTTCCCCGGTCTGCCGGTGGAACCCATCTGCTCCGCCGAATGCGGAGCGGCCTCCTCCGTGGACGCGAAGGCACATGTTCAGAAGGACAGGGCAGCCCAGACCCGGTGGAGTCCCCCATGAGCATCGGTGGTGTCCTGGTGGCTTCTCGTTTCCCCTGCCCAGGGCTCCATGCTAGGACGGGCCGAGCTGGTTGGCAGCCGCATCATCCGCACGGCACCACCGGAGCCTGGCCGTCGGAGCATGGAAGGGGTGCACAGACGCGTCGTGCGTCGTGCTCCGAGCGGGGGCACAGTGGAAGAGAGCCAGCCGCGCGCACTTCGCGTGAGGACAGGCGGGAGACGTCTTGAGCTTCTGGCACCCGGGCCGTCCGCGGAGGAGTACTTCTCGCGGACGTCGTCCCGGTCAAGTATCGCGGCGAGGCATGCGTGAGCCACTCACCTCTCCAGCCGGCCCCTGAGGCGGGCCAGGAAGACTCGGCGAGCACGGCATGGACGTGACGGTGACTGAAGAGGGCCCCTTCCGGTTCCGCATCGACGAGCGGGGCGCCATGCGCGTGCCCGGTGTCGTCTTCGCCAGCCGTGGGCTGCTGCCCCAGGCGGCAGGTGACAGAGCGCTGGAGCAGGTGGTGAACGTGGCGACGCTGCCCGGCATCGTCCGTGCCTCCTTCGCCATGCCCGATGTGCACTGGGGGTACGGCTTTCCCATCGGCGGGGTCGCCGCCACGGACGTCGACGCGGGCGGAGTGGTCTCGCCGGGTGGCGTCGGCTTCGACATCTCCTGCGGTGTCCGGCTGCTGGCCGTCGGCATCCAGCAGGCCGAGCTGGCCCCGCGTCTGAACGAGCTGATGGACATACTCGGGGACACCACCCCGCGCGGCATGGGACGCGGCGGGCTGTGGAAGTTGTCCGGACGCGCGCAGATGGAAAAGCTCCTCACCGGCGGTGCCCGGTACGCGGTGGAACGCGGCCACGGCGTCCCGCGCGATCTGGACCGCTGTGAGGACCATGGAGCGCTGGCGGGTGCCGACCCGGAGCAGGTCGGGCAGCGTGCGGTGGAGCGTGGGCTGCACCAGGTGGGCAGCCTCGGCTCGGGCAACCACTTCCTGGAAGTCCAGGCAGTGGACCGGGTCTACGACGAAAGGACGGCGACCGCCTTCGGCCTGCGGGCCGGCCAGGTCTGCGTGATGATCCACTGCGGCTCCCGCGGCCTCGGACACCAAGTGTGCACCGATCACGTCCGGGTCATGGACCACTCACTGCGCGCCTATGGCATCGAGGTCCCGGACCGGCAGCTGGCCTGCGCGCCCGTCGTCTCTCCACCCGGCCGCGACTACCTCGGGGCAATGGCCGCCGCCGCCAACTACGGCCGCGCCAACCGGCAGCTGCTCACCGAGACCGCACGCCGTGCGTTCACCGTCACCACCGGCGTGAGCGTGGACCTGGTGTACGACGTCTCCCACAACATGGCCAAGATCGAGACCCATGAGGTGGACGGCGCGCCACGCCAGCTCTGCGTCCACCGCAAGGGCGCCACCCTCGCCCTCCCGCCCGGTCACCCTGGCCTGCCGGAGGACCTTGCCGAGTTCGGCCAGCCCGTCCTCGTGCCCGGCACGATGGGCACCGCCTCGTACGTCATGGTCGGCACGCCCGACAACGACGCGTTCTTCTCCGCCTGTCACGGCGCGGGACGGGTCTGGAGTCGGCATCGGGCACTGCGCGAGGTCCGCGGGGAGCAGGTGCGTGATGCACTCGCGTCCCGCGGCATCGCTGTCCGGCCGTCCTCCTGGCGCGGTCTCGCGGAGGAGACCCCCGCCGCGTACAAGGACGTCGACGCGGTCGCCACCGCCACCGAAGGCGCCGGGCTGGCCCGGCTGGTCGCCCGGCTGATTCCGCTCGGCGTCGTCAAAGGATGACTCCAGGCGGTACGGCCACATGGCGCCACCGACGGGTAGCCGTTGCCCACTGTGCCGGCAACCGCACTGGGGGCATCCGCCCGGGGCGCACCGGCCGCTCGGCGACCGGGCCAAGGCGCATGCGTCGTGCGGCGAGACATCACCGTCACCGAGGAGACCAGGACCGACGTTCTGACCCGCGCCCTCGGCCCGGTCCCCGGCTCGGCCGCGGTCCGGGTCACGGACGGGTGGCGCTCAGCAGGACTGAGGCCAACAGCGGCCCGATCCGACTGGTCTGCCGCTGAGCCGAAGAGGCGTAAGCAAGGACGACAAGGGTGTGGAGACGAGCGGTCACACGTCGAGCGTGACCGAGCACCGCCAACCATCCGGCCCGCGATCGAACGCCAGCTCATGGAGGGTGGCTGCTTTCGGCGCAGCCCCCGTCACCGGAAGCGATCCGATCTCCGCCATGCACAGCCGGGCCTGCAGCCCCTCATGGACGGCGGTCAGCTCTACCTCGATCGGGACCTCGTCGTGGGCGTCAAGCCAGTAGATGACCTCTTCCAACAGGGCCACCAGCAAGTCCTCGTTCGTGTCCCCGCGCACCACGACATCCCTCTGGCGCACACCGACCGCGCCCGCCATGTCCAGGAAGGACTCGCAGACGCCCCGCACGGCCTGCGCCAGGCACACCTCACGGGTCGGGCCCCATGCCTCGACCCGCAGATCGGCGGTGTGTGGAACGTCGCGGTGCCCGCCGAGCCGCGCGGGGTCTTGTGGCCGTTCCATTCGCGCCTCCCTCGTGTGATGGTCCGCCCTCAGACCGGCGACCCGGCCGGGTCGGTGAGGCGGCTGACGGTAGCCGGGCTGCGGCCGAAGGCGCCCGGAAGCAGCCAGTCGCAGCCGACGATGACTTCTACGACCCTCGCACCATGCCACGCGCTGCGTCCCCACGGGGAGTGGCACGGCGGTGACCGAGTGGCCGCAGGCCGACCAGGCCAGGACCGGTGACATCGAGGTGATCTGCCGCCGAAACCACAGTCCGGAATCCGACCGGGCACCGCGACGCCCCTGCCGGCTGGCCCGTCCGGGGTGTTGCCGCCCATCCGGCGAAACCCGATCAAGTGTTCGGCCGGGAGGTCGAGTGGACCGCTCTGACTGACTTCGTGAGTGATCCACGCCCTGGAGCCACGCTCGGCCTGGTCTCGGGGACAGGAACTCCTGGTTCAGCCCTTCGGCTTCCGCGAGGCAGCGCGATTCTGGGGCATCCGATCCCCACGGCTTGCCGTCCAGGTGCACGCCATCGTGGGCGGAACTCCCGCCTATCGAGGCGACCTTGTGTGTGATGACACCCCTGCCGGCCCGGATGACTTCGACGCCTGGGTGTGCAGAACCGTCCTCAACCCACGCGTCCCCCTGTTCTGGGAGGCGCGCAATCTGCTGGAGGAAGAGAACGACGCGGACCGGGCGCTGTCCCACTCCGTGCTGGTCGCGATCGCCGCCGGCCGTTCCACACCCGGTGGGATCGCCGAATGAGTCGGAGCCCAGCTGCCTGACGTGTCCCATACCCTGGCCATGCTGCGGAACACTCGATGTCGACGTGGCGGTACGAGGGAACGTCAAGGGACGGCCCGGTGTCCTGCTCTCGGTCGGACTCGCCCGCTGGAACGAGACCATGGACATCCAGCACCTGGAACGGCTGCGCCATGTTCTGTCCGTCCTCGGAGCTTCCGGCGAGGACGTCAACGGGGCCACGCCGGCGTGTTACAGCGGGATCGGGTTCGGCCCGGAACTGCGGGCCGCGGAAGCCAGGGGAGAGGTCCTCCTGGTCGACGTCGACAGGCTCTACCACGGCGAGTGACTGACCGTGACGCGGTCAAGCAGCCAGCGGACCAGGACGTTCTCTCCTGGTCGTGGGCGCGGGCGCCCACCGCTGCGAAGACCACGATCACCACGGCACTGTGCAGCGGGCAGCCGCCACAGGTGGTGCGACGCGTTCTCCGGTCGCCATGCCCGCCGATGACACGATGACAGCCGGGCTGTGTGCGGTTGATGTCGATCGACTCCTGGACGGAGCGGGTGAGGCACGCTGACCACGGTCCGCCAGGCCCCGCCGGATTCAGGCCCAAGCCGGGCGCCTTCGACCGGGATTCCGACGAGGAACCGGGCCGTCCGCTCCGGCTCCGGAGCGGACGGCCCGGCCGCCGACTGTCGTCACCCGGGCGCAGTAGCTGCGTCTTGCTGTGCGGGGTACCGGGTCACCCGTACAGCGGTGACCTTGTATTCGGGGCACGACGTGACGGTGTCCGCATGGCTGGAGGTCAACCGGTTCACTCCGTGGGCCGGAAAGTGGAACGCGCAGAAGACCTGCCCCGGGTTCACCTCGCTGCTGACTCGGGCGAGCAGCCGCGCCCGGCCGTGGCGGCTTTCCACCGTGACGGGTTCGCCGTCCCGCAGGTCGTAGCGGTCCGCGTCATCGGGGTGGAGGTCCAGCCAGTCGGCGGACTCCAGCAGGAGGTTGGCCGTGCGCCGGGTCATGCCGCCGGAGTTGTAGTGGGCCAGCCGCCGCCCGGTGACCATGATCAGCGGGTAGTCGTCGTCGGCCTCCTCACCCGGCGGCAGGTAGGGGCAGGACGCGAGGTGCGCACGTCCGTCCGCGGTAGCGAACCGTCCCGTGTACAACGTGGCTTCGCCCGGCTGGTCGGCGTACGGGCAGGGCCACGGGATCGCCCCCGCGCGGTCCAGCCGGCCGTGCGAGAGCCCCGCGAAGACGGGAGCGAGCAGTCCGCACTCGTCCAGCGCGGCGGCCGGGGTGGGGCAACCGAGATCGACGCCCATGGCAGAGGCCACCGCGTGTACGGTCTCGAAGTCCGTACGGGCCTGCCCCGGTGGCGAGACGGCTGCACGGACCCGCTGGAACCGGCGGTCGAAGTTGACGAAGATGCCGTCCTTCTCCAGCCAGGAGGCGACCGGCAGGACGATGTCCGCGTGGAGTGCGGTCTCAGAGAGAAAGAGTTCGTTGCAGATGACGAGCGGGCCGGCGCGCAGGGCTTCGGCCACCCGGTTCGTATCGGGGTCGGTGGCGCAGACGTCCTCCCCGATGACCCACAGTGCGCGCAGGTCCCCGGCTCGTGCCGCCGCGAACATCTGCGGGATCCGCAGTCCGGGGCGGGCCGGGACCCGTGCCCTCCATACTTCCTCGGCACGTGACCGGACGGCCGGGTCGGTCACCTTCCCGTACCCGGGGAGGGTGTCGGGCAGCGCGCCCATGTCGGAGGCGCCCTGGACGTTGTTCTGGCCGCGCAGCGGGTTGACGCCGTATCCGCGGCCGGTGCCGACCGCCCCGCGCAGGATCGCCAGATTGGCCAGGGCCCGTACACCGTCGGTGCCGTGCAGATGCTCGGTGACTCCGAGGCCGTAGGCGATGGCGGGCCGCTCGGCGCGTCCATAGAGGCGGGCAGCCGCGACCAGGTCCGAGGCGGGGACGCCGGTGATGTCCGCGACCCGGTCGGGCGGGTAGTCGGCGAGCAGCTCGGTGAATTCCGGCAGTCCGGCGGCCCGTTCGTGCAGGAACCGCTCGTCCATCAGTCCTTCGGCGAGCAGGACGTGGGCGAGCCCGTGGCACAGCGCGACATTGGTGCCGGGGCGCAACCGCAGATGCATATCGGCGTACGTGGCCAGGCCGACGGAACGGGGGTCGGCGACGATCAACCGGGCTCCGCGCAGCTCGCGTTGCAGCAGGCGCGCACCGATCACCGGGTGGGACTCGACCGGGTTGGCTCCTACCACGAGCACGCAGTCGGCCCGCTCGACGTCGTCGAAGGAGTCGGTGCCGCCGGGGAGCCCGAAGGAGGCGGACAGGCCGGCGGCGGACGGGGAGTGGCACAGCCGCGAACAGTTGTCGACGTTGTTGGTGCCGATCGCGACCCGGAGGAACTTCTGGGCGAGGTAGTGCTCGACCCCGGCCGCGCGGGCCGAGGAGACGGGAAACCGCCCGGCGGTCCGCCGACCTGAAGGACCGCCAGATCGACATCGCTCCGCAGACCGCCACCCAGCTCCGTGACGATCCGTTCGACCGGTGTACCGAGTTCCACCTCGTAACAGCCCGGGCGGGCGAATCGCTCGGACAGACAGACCAGCTTCGTACCGGGCTCGCCGGGCGCCCCGCGCCGGGCATAGGCGGCGCCACCGTGCGCGACGATCCACGGGACGGTCGCCAGTGTCTCCACGTTGTTGACCACCGTCGGCGTATCCCGCAAACCACGATTCGCGGGATACGGGGGGCGCGGCCGGGCACAGCCCCGGCTCCCCTCCAGGCTCGCGATCAGGGCGGTCTCCTCGCCCGCGGCATACGAACCCGCACCTCGCGACCTCGACGTCCAATGTCACCCCGCTGTCGTGCACCGCCACACCGAAGTGTCCGTCCTCATAGGCCCGGTCGACTGCTTCCCGCATCCGGGCCACTGCGCGGGGATACTCCGAACGCACCAGCACCACTGCCTGCCGGGCGCCACAGGCGAAGCAGGCCAGCGCCAGGCCCTCCAGCACCCGGGCCGGATCGCGCTCCATCAGCAGGCGGTCGGCGAAGGAGCCCGGATCGCCCTCGTCCCCGTTGACGACGACCACGGTGTCGGGTGACTGGCCTGTCGCGGCCCATTTCGCGGCCACCTGGAAGCCGGCTGTGCCGGCCGCCGCTCGCGGCGAAGCAAGCCGTGGCGGCGCACACCCGCACATGGCGGCGGCCGTGCGGGGTGGTCAGGTCCGCGTAGTACTCGGCCGGCCCGAGCGCGGCAGCGGCCGGCAGGCCGACTCCGGCCGCGATGACCGGCGCCCAGGTCTCAGGACTGTCCGCCGTTACTGCCCGGGCCCGGGCCAGGTGTTCCATCAACCGGTCTCCGGGCCTCCCCCGCCGGTCGGCGAGAGCCCGGAAGGCGTCGAAACGGTCGGCGGAAGGGACGGGCACCATGCCCTCATCGTCACGGTGGTCGCGGGGCGCCGCATCCGGGGACCGGCACGGTCCGGGCAGCGCGGCCCGGTGTCTCCGAACGCCTCGGCGTACGGGTTTACCGCGACCGTCGCGCGCCGGCACGCCCAGGCGGCATTCAGCTCTGATCCGTGGTGCACGACCCGGCTGATCCCTCCACCATGCTCCAGGCCACCGGGCCCAGCAGATCGCCCACTCGCTGGAAGACGTCCATGAGCAGGTCGTCCACGGTCAGCATGCCTACGGGCCGCCGCCCGTCCAGTACGGGCAGGCGGCGTACCCCGGAATTACGGAAGGCCCGGTATGCGTCGTGAACGTCGTCGGTCACATCCACCGTGATCACGGGCAGGGTCATCACCGCATCCACCCGCTCCTCCGCGTCCAGCCCCCTGGTCAGCATGCGCACCGCGAGGTCGCGGTCGGTGACGATGCCTTGCAGCCTCCCGCCGTCCGTGACCACCAGGCAACCAACCCCGTACTCTTCCATCTGGCGGGCCGCTTCCCGCAGATGCGTCCCGACCGGAACGGCCACCGCCGGAGCACTCATCACCTTTGAGACGTTCATCGGCCGGCTCCTTTCGGTTTCGACCACGATCTCCCTGGCGGAACGTGGAGTCGCGTACCCCACGAACACGATGAGCGAAGGCGGCCTGGCACGTTCGGTCATGGCCCGTCACCGTGCGGGCGACGAGGAAGTCGGCGCTGTCCACCAGTGTACTGAGGGACAGGGTGGCCTGGCCTTGTCAACGATCCTGCCCCCGTCGTTCGCAGAGGGCCCCGACGAAGCTCAGGAAGTCGACGGTGGCGATGACGGTACCGGCGGGGAGCGCGATATCGGCAAGGGCTCGTCCGGCCGCACGGGACTGCGGCGTGATCGCGGTTTCGACGACATTGACGCCTGCCTTGCTGAGGCGGAGCAGTGCGACGGTATCGGTGGCTCCGGTGGCCTCCTCGATGAGGGAGATCAGCGGGGTGGCGGCGGGTACGGGGACGTCGACGCCCCAGCGGTGGTCGAACAGCCAGGTGTTCTCGGTGTCGTTGACGCGGGCGGCGACCCGCGGAACAGCGAACCGGCGCTTGGCGGGCAGGCTGATGAGGAGGTTGTCCGCGTCGTCGCCGGTGGTGGCGATGACGACGTCGGCGGTGAGGGCTCCGGCGTGCTCGAGGACATCGGCCTGGCAGGCGTCGCCGGCCTCAAGACGTACGGTGCGGCGGCCCGCGAGTTCGGCGATGCGGTCCTCGTTGCGGTCGACGAGGGTGACGTCGTTCTGGGCGGCGGAGAGCACCTGGGCGATCTGGGAGCCCAGTCGGCCGCCGCCGGCGGGCGTGCGGCAGCTCGTTGGGGCCGCAGCGGTCCCGCCTCGCCGTCGCCTCGGCCGCGGTGAGCCCACGCGGCGAGGTGCCCAGCGCGGCGAAGACCTCCGCCGGCGGCACGGTCTGCAGGAGGGGGCCGGCCGGTCCGGTTGCGGCGGCCGGCTCCCGATCAAGCACCGACCACCCTGGTCTCGGCCTCGCGCGAGCGCCGTGCCGTGGAGGCCAGCGGTGGGGTGGGCAGGCTCGCGTTCTCGTGCAGACCGGCCAGCCACACCCGCAGCGCCTCCTGGGCCGTGTACCGCGGCGTCCAGTCCAGTTCCCGCTGCGCCCGCGAGGTATCCATGATCGGGAAGTGCAGGACGGCGTCGAACAGGGACGGAGGCGTGCGCAGCAGATGCGTGCGCCAGGCTGCGGAGACCGCGGCCCGAGCCGGCCAGCCCGGCATCGGGAAAGTGCGTGCGCTGAACATCTCGCCCAACACGGCCGCATCCACGACCGGTTCGGCCGCCAGGTTGAACGCGCCGTGGACCGTGCGCACGGCGGCTTGCCGGCACGCCTCGGCCGCGTCGTCGGTGTGCAGGACCTGGTACCGCATGCCGGGGATGGCCGGGAACGCGGGCATGTGCTCCGGCCGGGTCAGGTGCTTGGGCACCAACGGGCCGCGGAAGAGGCGGTGCTGCTCGCCTGCGGATTCGCGCTTGAGCATGAAACCGGGCCGCAACCGCACCACCCGGGTCTTGGGGTGTTGGAGTTCGAAGGTGTCCAGGACACGCTCGACGTACGCCTTCTCCCGGCACAGCATCGACTCCGGCCAACCGTCGGTGGGCCAGGACTCGTCCACGGCACGGTCCTTGGGGCCCGGCGAGTAGGCTCCGACGAAGGACGCGTAGATCAGGGCGGGTACGTCGGCCGTGGCCGCGGCCTCGAAGACCCGAGTACTGCCCTGCACGTTCGTGCGCCAGGTCGTCGCCGGGTGGTGCGTGGGCTGGAACAGCCACGCCAGGTGGATGACGGCGTCGGCGCCGACGAAGTGACCGGCCAGGTCCGTGTTGTCGTCCGCGATGTCCACGCTCGCCCACCCGGTCTTCGCCGGAGACCACCGCGGAAGCCGTCGGGCCAGCCCCAGGATCGACTCGATGCCCGGCTCCGCACCGAGTGCCAGGATGACGCTCGTGCCTACGTTGCCGGTGGCCCCGACGACCACCACCCGCATGCCAGGAGATGCCATGCGTAACGCCCGCCTTTCGGCGTGAGGTGAAGACTCGCGTCCACCCCCTCACTGCCACCGTAAGACGGCAGCGACGGCGTCGCACGATCTCACAACGCCCCGCAGGCCGCACGTTTCCACGGGCTGTCCGGGCCCCGCACCTGTGCGGCGAGTCGTTTCCTCGCGGTACGCGTCGCATTAGCAGCCCGTGGGCATATATCGTGTGCCGATATCGGATGACGTAATTGTTCGCATGATGCGGAGGGCAAGCCGTATGAGCACGTCACCGACCGCGGCCGGGCCGTCGGGGGAGTTGCTGCGGCGGCTGGGAGTGTTCGACGCCGTGGTCATCGGCCTGGGGTCGATGATCGGGGCGGGGATCTTCGCCGCTCTGGCTCCGGCCGCACGCGCAGCCGGTTCCGGTCTGCTGCTGGGGCTGGCGTTGGCTGCCGTGGTCGCGTACTGCAATGCGACCTCATCGGCACGGCTGGCCGCCCGCTATCCGGCGTCTGGCGGGACGTACGTCTACGGGCGGGAGCGCCTCGGCGCCTTCTGGGGGTACCTGGCCGGGTGGGCATTCGTGGTGGGCAAGACTGCTTCCTGTGCGGCGATGGCCTTGACCGTCGGTTCGTATGTCTGGCCAGGTCAGGCGCATGCGGTGGCGGTGGCCGCTGTGGTGGCGCTGACTGCGGTCAACTACCGAGGGGTGCAGAAGTCGGCCTGGCTCACCCGCGTGATCGTCGCCGTAGTGCTGGCCGTGCTCGCCGCGGTGGTGGTGGCCGCCCTCACCTCGTCCGGCGCGGACGCCGGGCGGCTGGACGTGGGCGCCGACGCCACCGTCGGCGGGGTACTCCAGGCAGCGGGCCTGTTGTTCTTCGCCTTTGCCGGGTACGCGCGCATCGCCACCCTCGGCGAGGAGGTGCGCGACCCGGCGCGCACCATCCCTCGTGCGATCCCGTTGGCGCTGGGCATCACGCTCGCCGTCTATGCCGTGGTTGCCGTCGCCGCCCTGATGGTGCTCGGTCCGGCGGGGCTCGCGCATGCGCCCGCGCCGCTGACGGACACCGCGCGCGCGACGGGCATCGACTGGCTGGTGCCTGTGGTCCGTGCCGGTGCGGCCGTGGCCGCGCTCGGCTCGCTGCTGGCGCTGATCCTCGGCGTCTCCCGCACCACGTTGGCGATGGCCCGTGACCGGCACCTGCCGCACGCCCTGTCCGCGGTGCACCCGAGGTTCGCGGTGCCGCACCGGGCCGAGATCACGGTCGGTCTGGTCGTGGTGGCGCTTGCGACCCTGGTGGACGTGCGCGGGGCGATCGGCTTCTCATCCTTCGGGGTGCTCGTGTACTACGCCATCGCCAACGTCTCGGCGTGGACGCTGTCTTCGGATGAGGGACGCCCGCCGCGCATCGTCCCGGCCGTCGGCCTGGTCGGCTGCCTGGTGCTCGCCTTCGCCCTGCCGGTCTCCTCGATGATCTATGGTGCGGCGGTCGTCGTGGTCGGCGCCGCCGCCTACGGGTTCCGGCGCGCGCTCGGCGAGCGGCGGCAGCGGCGGGCCGGTGCGGTGGGGTAAGCCGAACGGGCGTGACAACCGCCCGCTCCCGGGCACGACGCGGGACGATATCGGTATCCGATACGCCTTCGACGGCGAAGGGGCCGACGGCATGGCACAGCTTGGCGACTGGATGGCGAAGCTCACAGGGACCACCGCACCAGCCTCGGTCGTCCTTATCCGCCTGTACGTAGGTGCGGTCTTCCTTGTCGAGGGGATCCTGAAGTTCCTGCGCTCCCATGCGCTGGGCACGGGCCGGTTCGACAAAGCCGGCATTCCCGCGCCGGACTTCTTCGCCCTGCTGGACGGGGTGTTCGAGATCGTCTGCGGGGTGCTGGTCCTGGTCGGGCTGCTCACTCGGCTCGCGGTGGTACCCATGGTCGTGGACATGCTCGGCGCACTCCTGATCACCAAGGTGCCGATCCTGTGGGGCGGTTCCGGGTTGTTCCGCGGGGAGTCGGGCTGGTGGGACTTGGCGCACGAGGCCCGCCTGGACTTCGCGCAGCTGTGCGGCAGCCTCTTCCTGTTCATCGTCGGCGCAGGCGCCCTCTCCCTCGACGCGAGCTTGCACCGCCGTCGCGTCCGTCCTGCCGCCGCCGGGCAGGAGTGACGAACAGAGGCCGAAGCCACGTTTCGCGGGGGTTGGTCCGCCGACCAGGGCCGCTTCCTCGGGAGCCCGCGTGAACCTCTGCGTCTCCCCATGACTCGCGCTGCGCAGGTCGGTACTGGCGCGTCACCCTCGCATACGCGTCAGTTGACTCGGTGCTCGTTAACGCACCTCGTCGTCGCCGAGGACTTCGCGGGCCAGCTCACGCAGCGCCTTGCGGTCCTCGGCCAGGGCCTTCCGGCCGGCGGCGGTTGCACGGTAGATGCGTCGCATGCGGCCGTCGACCACATGCTGCTCGGATTCCAGCAGGCCGTCCGCCTCCAGCCGGTGGAGCGTCGGGTACAGCGTGCCCGGGCTGATCTGGTAACCATGGGAAGCCAATTCCTCCGTCATCCACGCACCGTGGATCTCCCTTTCGGCCGCGTGATGCAGGATGTGCAGCCGCACGGCTCCCCGCTGGAACTCCCTCACCCTGGTCCTGCCTCCCCGCCTGTCCCGGCTATGACGAAGCCGATATCGGCATCCGATCTTACGCCGGGCCAGGTCCGGTCACCGGCGCGGCACGGGCCGGGTGAGGCTCCCGGCGATGCGCCGGGCTGCGACGCGATACCAGCCACGTGGAACGGATTCGGAGTCTTCGCCTACAACCCCCAACGGATGACCACCCTCAGCCGGTGGGGCTGTGACCAACGGCGGGCCGACGGTCTGGTGCCGGCCAACAACTTTGTCCCCCGTCACCAGCCCAACCTGTTTCAGAGGCAAGTAGCTAGGGCGCGGCATGACCTGGCGGAGTTCGGCGGGTGCTCACTGGGCGGGGGAGTCTCTCCTCCAGGCAGGCGACGACCTCGTCGTCGTCGATCTGGGAGAAGTCGGCGTAGAACTGCCCGATCGCGTAGAAGGTCCACGGCGTGTGCATGCACAGCAACTCGTCGGCGTCCCCACCCAACCGTGCGGTCCAGCCGTGAGGTGCCACGGGAACTGCCAGCACGATCCGTACGGCACCGCGGGCGCGGGCGATCTGACAGGCCGCCCGTGCCGTCGACCCCGTGGCCACCCCGTCGTCGACGACCAACACGGTGCGGCCTGTGACAGGCGTCGGTTCACGTCCACCCCGGTAGTGCCGGGCGCGGGCCTCCAGGGCGTCCCGCTCACATGCCTCGACCTGGGCCAGCTCGTCCGGGGTGACACGGGTGGCGCGCACCACCTCGTCGTTGATGACGCGGACCCCGCCTTCACCGATCGCCCCCATCCCGAGTTCCGGTTGGAACGGCACGCGCAGCTTCCGCACCAGGCAGACGTCCAACGGCGCGCCCAGCGCCCTGGCGACTTCCGCGGCGACCGGGACGCCTCCGCGGGGTAGCCCCAGGACCACGACATCGGCGCCTTTGAGGTGTTTGAGTCTCGCCGCCAGCTGTCGACCGGCGTCTCGACGGTCCGTGAAGAACACGATCCGGCCTCCTTGCCGGGGGGACATGGCAGAGCACGGCGGGCAACGTCCCCCGCATGTCCATCCTTACTCCGGTGGAGAACGAACGCGCCTCGCTGCGGCGCGCATTGCTCTCTCGTTCTGGATCCGGAGCCGATAACGTGGCGCGAAGTCTTCACAGCTGGACTCGGCACGCTTGCGACAGCAAGTCGGCCTGCCGGTGTCAGCTGAAAAGACGGCGTACACGTATGGTGTCGACGCGCTTCCAGCCCGACTTGGCCAGCAGCAACCACCCGTGCCGGTTCTCGGGGGCACTGGTACCCCTCGATCGTGTCGCCGTCGATCCTCGTGCCGCTCTGTGCAACGGGAGCTTGGCTCCACAGGCAGGCCGAGCGGACGTGCTCCCGCCATCGGCGAGCGCGGTCATCTCCTCTCCCGATGCGGCTGCCCGAACGAGGCATCGTGTGCTGGATGGGTCTCGATCACGCAACCGGGGCCAGGGAAGATCTCTGCCTCGTGACCGTCTTCGTAGCGAACCTGATAGGGCGGTTCGCCGTTCGGGCCCAGCACGCGCACGACGGTCGCATGGTGCTCGGGCGTTCCCACGGTTCTGCCGGTGAACCGCAGCATGTCTCCTTCATGCGCTTTCATCGTGGCTCACCTCGTTTCCTGTCTCGCTTTCTTCTCCGTGTCCAGGGTGACTCCGGGAGGCGGGTCGCGCCGATGGGCCGTCTGGGCACTTGCGGGGGCTATGGGGCCATGACGGGCTCGGAGCAAGATGCCGAATCATGCCGCAGGACGGGCGTGGCCCGTCGGGCAGACGCTGTCCTGCCGCCGCTGTGCGGACCGAGCGGCAACGACTCCGATGCCACTTCGTACTACGGAGTCGGGCACACGAGGGCCTCGGCCGCCAGGTGCCCGTCGGCTCGTCGCACTACCGTGAGCGGTGTGGCGGGACCACCGATTCCGGCTGCTGCGGAGGCTTGCGCTGGCGGTGGCGGCGGGGGTGGCCGTCGAGCACGCCCGGCTCTACGAGGAGGCCCGCTACCGCCAGCAGTGGCTGGAGGCCAACAGCGAGATCGTCGCCGGGCTGTTGCCGGATGCCGAGGAGACGCATGTGCTCGCGATGATCGTCGGCCACGCGGTGCGCATCCTCTCCGCTGATCTCGGCGTCCTGGTCATGCCTGTCGACGGCGACCGTCTGCGCGTGGAGCTGGCGTCCGGTGTCGACGCCGTAGCCCACCGCGGCCTGGTTCTTCCCCGCCGTGGGTCGTTCGCGGGCGCGGCGATCACCGCCAAGGGCCCGTTGATCAGCCATGACATCGAGCACGACCCCAGGGTCACCGTCGGTCCGCCGCGCTGGTCGGGGCTGGGGCCCGCCGTCGCGGTCCCGATGGCTACCGGTGAGCGGGTACGCGGAGTCCTGCAACTGGCCCGGCTGCAGGGACGCGAATCGTTCACGGAGCCGGAGACGGGGCCGCTGCTGACCTTCGCCGGTCAGGCCGCGCTGGCAATGGAGCTGGCGGAGCGGCGCATCGCTGCGGGCCAGGTGGCGCTGCTCAGGGATCGGGAGCGGATCGCGCGCGATCCGCACGACCTGGCGATCCAGCGGCTGTTCGCCACCGGGATGACATTGCAGAGCGCGATCCGTTTCGTCGACCACCCGGAGGCGAGTGATCGGCTGTTGCGCGCGGTGGAGGACCTGGACGAAACCATCAAGATCATCAGGTCCACCGTCTTCGGGCTGCGTACCCCCGATCCGGTGCGGGGCAGGAAAGGGCTTCGATCCCAAACCGTCAACGCGACGGAAGAGGCGTCACACGTACTGGGGTTCACGCAGCCATGGTTCCCGATTGCCGACTGCTGGTGCGACGTGCCATCCGGCTGTTGTTCCAGGCCAACGACCTATGACACGACGGCATTTGGCTGGTGGCCTCCGGGGACCAGACGCTATTTCTCACGTGACCTGGACTGGCAGCCGGCCGCCTGGGAACTGCGTCTCCTGCGGCCGGCTGTCCTACTGCAGCCTGGCACCCCGCCGAAGCCAGGAGTTCCCTCGCCTCCTCAGGCAGCTGATCAAGTTTATAAGTCGGCACTGCACCGGTTAGGCGGTCGCGCAGACGACCTCTACGAAGTGGCCCACCTGGTCCTTCGGCAGGCGGTGAGCGAGGTCTGCCTCGCTGATCATGCCGACCGATCGGTCCTACCTTGTTCGTGGGTTGGACGGGCCGTCGTAAGGTCCAGAGACCCAGAGACACCAGGTATGGCTTCCAAGCGGTTGCCCTCGATGGTTCCATCCACCTGGCCGCCCGGTGTCTCACGACGACTCGGCCGCTGACCAGGAGCTGCGAACGCCTTCGGGCGGATCTCCGAGTAGGACCACGCCGGCGAGGTCGTCCGGGAGAACAGCGCAACAGCGAACGACCGGAGGAACCGGTGGCCCAGATCTGGACGGGTACGGACATCGGCAAGGCCCATCACCACTGCGTGGTCCTCAACGCCGAGGGCGCACGGCTGCTGTCGCGGCGAGTCCTGAACGACGAGCCGGAGCTGCTGGCCCTGCTCGCCGACGTGCTGGCCATCGACGAGGACGTGGTCTGGGCGGTAGACGTCGCCGACGGCATGGCCGCCCTGTGGATCAACGTGCTGCTCAACCACGGCCAGCACCTTGTCCACATACCCGGCCTGGCCGTCAACCGGGCTTCGGCCGGCTACCGGGGCACGGGCAAGACCGACGCGAAGGACGCCACCGTCATCGCCGACCAGGCTCGGATGCGCCCTGACCTGACCATCCTGAGGCCGGACGACGAGCACGCCATCGAACTGCGGGTCCTCACCAGCCGTCGGGCCGACCTGAACGCAGACCGCACCCGTCGGATCAACCGCCTGCGCGGCCAACTACTTCCAAGACATGCGCAGATCCGTCTCGGAAGCTCACTCAGGAACCGTTTGGTGCACCACTTGTGTGTTTCCCCTGTCCCTGGGCGTCAGCGGCCAGAGTTTCGGTCGTCGAGACCTGCGAGGCGCATGAAGACGTGAGCAGAGGAGGGCGTGAATGCAGGCGCAGCACTGACCCGTGCCCGGAGTCGAAGCGTCGTGCTGCGCCTGCGTCATCCGGAGCGAGGAGGTCCGGCTCCGATTTTGAGAGTTCACACCTATCGGTGAGCAGACTCAAGGAAGTGGCGGATCGGGCATGGCGGGTCTCTTCCGAATTCACCGCGCCATGGTGTCCAGTGTCGGCTCGGCTCGACGTTTCGCAGTGGCGTCCCCACCGTCCACCGGCCGTGGCCAATACGCGCTGCGACACCACAACCAGCCTCACGCCCCGTACATCACAGCGCGGATGAGGGGTTGGACCGACAGGCTCCTCGTGGAAGCCGAGGGTGCCGGACCGCACCGGAGTTGCTTCCAACAGGCCGGTCTGCGCGGCCCGCGCGCCAACGTGGAGCTGCACCAGGAGCCGCGCGGGGACATGGAGCCGCAGGGTGCCAGCCTGAGAAACGCGGTAACGCCCGGCCGTACTCACACCATGTCCTGCCGTCATCGCACGTCGAGACACCTCATGCCGACGGAGTCATGCTGGAGGAGAGGGGCAAGACCTGGAGGTGTAGCGGGGAGATGATGACGGCCCCAGCGCAACTGTGCCGACCAATCGTGGTCGGTGTCGCCCCAGATACCTCCAAGCGGATGGCTCTGGCCTGGGCAGCGGACGAGGCGGCTCTGCGCCAGGTGCCCTTGCACCTGGTCCACGCCGTGACAGGGCCTACCGGCGGCTACGGGAATGCGGCCGGGGAGCACGTGGCCAAGGAGGCGCTGGCCTTTGCTCGAACGCGGCAGCCGCAGGTGGAACTCTCCAGCCTGCTGGCCGAAGGGAAGCCGGCATGGGTGCTGCAGGAGGAGGCCCAGGACGCCGCCATGGTGGTGCTGGGTTCCTACCACCTGAGCCGGGTCCAGGAGGTGTTCAGCCCGCTTTCGGTCGCGCTGCCGGTGATGGCACACGCCCGCTGCCCGGTGGTCGTGGTGCCCGAACCCGAACACCTCACTCAGCAGCCCTGGTATTTCGTCGTCGGGGTCGACGGCAGCGCGCACTCGGCGGTAGCCGTCGACGTCGCTTCCCAGGAGGCCGCCCTGCACGGCGCCGCCTTGCGAGCACTGTACGTAAGGCATCCGCACCGGCTCGGTTCACCGGAAGAGCCCGCTACGGAGCAGGAGTGCCGCAGCCTGCTGTCAGAGACCGTGGCCAGCCGTGCCGAGTCCTGGCCCGAAGTGGAAGTGCACCTCGAAGTCCTCACAGGCCATCCCGTGGAAGAGCTCACCAAGGCGTCCGTCCATGCACTCGGTCTGGTGATGGGAACCCGGGGGCTCGGCGGCTTCACCGGCATGCTGCTGGGCTCGGTGAGCCAGGGCGTGCTCCACTACGCCCGCTGCCCCGTCATCACCGTCCCGCTTCCCGGACGCCTGGCACGTGAGCACGAGCACGTGCCCGCCGCCCACTGATCGACGAAACGACAGGCACGGCCGAGACATTCGACTTTGATCCGTCGGACGTCGACTTCAACGCTTTCTACCAGGGGCGCTCCCCGGCGCCCGGGCTCCCGGCGATCCGCACGGTGCTCTGAAACATCGGCGAGGCCCGTTGACGAGAACGGCCGACTGCGCGCGTCAAGAACATCGCAGACCGGGGAGAGGCACTGAGCGCGGAACGCCTCGCCGGGGCCGCTGACGTCATCAGCGCCCACCCGGTCGCCCTGCACCTGCGGAACCCGCAGGTCCTCTCCGAGATCGTCGCGGAGAAGAACTCCACCATCGTCTTCCCCGCCCAGTTCCTGGAAAGCGCCCGCGGCCTGGCCCAATTCGTTGAAGAGGAAACCAGACGTACCGCCGCACCGTTGCCGCACCAGGCAGTACGCCGACGCCGCGGCAAGACCGACGCCATCGATGTGGAGGCGGCAGCCCGCGCTGTGCTGTCCGGTGCGCGACTGTGACTGGGAAGGCAGGCGCGGCGGCGCGCACCTCGGATCGGTGCGACACCGGCCTGGTAGGTGGCGGGCCTGTTCGTCGGGAGGTTGCCGTGAGCGACTTCGAACGCCATGCCGCTGCGAAGGAAGCCCGTCGCGCCGTGGCGGGTCGGGCCTGGTCGCCGGATGAAGAGCACCGCCAGGAGGTGCTGCGGCGCTATCTCGGCGCTGTGGCTCACGCCGCGTCGTCCAAGCCCCCCGAACGGGCCGCGGGGCCGGCAGAGGTTGCCCCGGAAGCGACCACGCCGCCTCTCGGTCCTGCCCGGCGGCTTGGCGAGAAGACCAAGGGACGCGTCTGGTACGAGGCGGAGCTGATCCCGCGGATCGGCGCGTTGTCCCTGTGGGGGCTGCTGTTCACGAGCGCCGTGCCCCGTCGCTATCGCCCCGCCCACGACTGGCGACTTCTGGGACTGGGGCACACCCACGGCGGTCTACGCCCGCCCTGCAATGCTCAGCTGTGTGGGACGACGGCGACCGGGGCGGGGCAGTGGTGCAGGACGGCTTGCGCGGTATGCCCGATGTGGGGCAGCGAGGTTGCCCGGCGGTGCCGTCCGATGACGACGAGCGCGGCGTTTGCTGCCGCGTCGAGCAGGTGGTGTGCGGGCTCGCCGATGACGGCCTGCGCCACGACCTCCACACCCGGGTAGCGTTCCCGCCACGGTTGTAGCGCCTGGCGTACGGATTCGCGATCCTCGGCCGAGAGGTCGGTGCCGAACTTCAATGCCGCGCCGAGTCCGTAGAGGTAATACGGCGGTGGGTTCCAGCCGTGCACAACTACCAGGGATGTGGCGCGCACGTTTGCGGCCTTGAAGGCAAAGTCGACTACCTCGCCGCAAGGGCGGCTGAGATCCAATCCGAGCACCACCGGAGGGGGCGGTCCCGGTGCCGCACCGGGAAGCGGCTGTCCTTCTGAAACCCCGATCCGCACGAGGACGACGGGTGCTTCGGCGTGGGCGACGGTGGCCATGCTCACCGAGCTGAGCAGGAAGCCGGCGAACCTGCCCACTCCGGCCGTGCCGATCACCAGCGCTTCGGCTCCCTTCGAGGCTCGGCACAGTACGTCGCGCGGCGGGCCGATGATGTGGTCCGCTGTGATGTCGAGGCCCGGGTAGCGACGCCGCAGCCGGTCGGTCACCACCAGGGGAATGCCCTCCGACCAGCGGCTGGGGGCTGCCGGCCAGGGAAGCGAGGTGTGCGAGTGGTGCTGCCGCTCCCAGGCGTGGATCAGTCGCAGTGGTAGGTCTCTGAGCAGCGCCTCGCGGGCACCCCAGTCAGCGGCGGCCAGGCCCGCGGGCGAGCCGTCGACTCCAACGGTCACGGGGCGTGTCATGGCTGCCTCCCACGCGACGGACGCGCGCGTCGTGTCTCCCAGACTGCGCAGTGCGCGCGCTTCGCGGGAGGGCCGGTCGGTCCCCGCGACGAGGAGCGCTCTGGCCGGTCGGCCGGAGGTAGCGCCGGACGACCGGCCAGGGGTGGGCCGGCAATCGCACCCTGAAGGTGCCGCAGCCTCTCGTCGTCTGACAGTGCGTGCAGTTGTGTATGCACCCCGTCCGTCCGGCAGCTGTCCTCGCCCACAGCACGCCTCCACCGCGGCCGGTACCGGTATACGTGGCTCGGCCACCCCACCACGGTAGTGCGAGCGACTGACGGGCACCTCACGCGCGCAGTCCCCACCGATGCACCATCCGTCGCCGCACCGTGGGCCGTTCGGTCCGGGACCGACGCCCATCGGCTCATTGGCCGGCAGAGGGCCGAGGCGCAGGCTCGACAACGAGGGGCAGCCTCCCACCGCCCCATGGCCGTCTTGACTGAGGAGCAACGATGGGCAACGTACTGCAACGCCACCCGGCACGGACCCTCTCGATGCAGGACGTGTTCGACCGGTTGGAAAGCGGGATCCTTGGCGGGCCGTGGCACTTCGGTACACACGAGATCCGCATCGAGGAACACCTGGAGACGGACGCGTACCAGGTCAAGGCGGAGCTGCCGGGCATCGAACCGGAGAAGAATCTGGAGATCGACGTCACGGGTGACTTCCTGACGATCCGCGCCGAGCGCGAGGAGCGCGCAGAAACCAAGGAGAGCTCGGAGTTCCATTACGGCTCGTTCGCCCGCGCGGTGCGGCTGCCCGCAGGCGCCCGAGGCGACAGGGCGACCGCGGATTACACCGACGGCATCCTCACCGTCCGGGTGCCGCTGGAGGCGGCGAAGGGCGAGACCACCAAAATCCCCGTTACTCGGGTCACGCGGCCCAGCTGAGCCCGCAGGGCAAACGGAGCCCCGCGCCATGTCAGCCCCGCGTCACGTGGTCACCTCGGCCGAGCGCCGCAGCGGCTCCCGTAGGCCCTCCAGGTCGTCGGACGCGGCGCGCGCCAGTTGTCCGGCAAGGTCGTCCATCGCGCGGCTCGCGGCCAGTTCGTCGCCGATCTCGGGCACGTTCGGGTCGTGCGGATTGCACCGTGCTGTCCCGTGTCCGGTGAGCGTGGTGGTCCCGGTATCGAGGACCACATGGGCCTTCGTGGTACTTCCCTCCTCGAAGAGGTGCAGCTGTACCTTCCACTCAAGAGTCCTGGCCACGACGTACCTCCTGCGGCGATCTCCCAGTACCAGGTTCGGCCCGCGCCATGAGTCTCCAGCAGGGCTGAAGCGTCTCGATCCATGAGCCGACCGGCCCTTTCGTGGACTCGTCCCGCGACCGCGCGAAGGGTGCTGACCTCAGCGTCCGAATTCCGCGCCGCGGCGGGGCGCGAGGTCCTGCTCGATCCGTGCGACGAGCGGGGCAACGGTGGCGGCGGTCCGGGCGGGGAGCCGGAGGAACCGTCCATGGCGCCGGTCCTTCCCCGTCCGGGGCGCACCAGTACGGGCTGAGGGACGGGCCGGGGTCGCTTGTGCGTGTTGTGGTCGTCGGGTGGTGGTGTCAGCCGCCGGCGGCCGGACGGGTGCGTCGCGCGGCCCAGCGGCGTCGGAGGGCGTCCTCGTGCTCCGACTGTTCCAGGGCCAGCTCGATGGCGGTGAGGTTCTGTTGGAGACGGGGTATGCGGAGCCGGTGCAGTGCTCTGACCCGGACGGTGGTGTCGCGTAGCCGGGCCTCGACCAGGCGTGCGGCGGTCGAGGCGGTGCCGTACCGCGCGGCCGCCTCGACCGCCGCGCGGTACGAGGTACCGGCGTGGGCCAGGGCGGTGTTGCGGGGGGCGGCGTCGGACGCGTCCGTGACGCCCGGGTACACGGCGGTCCGGCCCGGGTGGCGCACGCCCAGTGAGTCCTCCCATGCCACGGTGACGTGCGCGGGCGGCACGCGCGAGGCCGTCCGCAGGGCGTCCTCCCCGCTGATCAGCAATCCGCGCAGCAGCCAGGTCCGGGCCTCCCGCACCCGTGCCTCCCACTCGTCACGGGCCGCGGCCTCCGCCCGCCGCAGCTCCGCGAGTTCGGCCCGGAGGAGGTGGAGCTGCCGGTCGAGCAACTGCGCACCGCGGGTGGCGACGTGAAGGGTGCGCCGCAGCCGCAGCCGGGCGGCGCGGCCGACGGGAGGAGGGGCGGACGCCGTCACGGCGCGGCTCCCGGAGAGACGTCGGAGTTCCGTGCGTCCAACAACGCCGTCGGGAGCATGCCCAGTTCGCCGGGCGGCAGCGTCAGCAGGACCCGCCAGGCACGCTCCAGTGACTCGTCCAGGGCCAGTGTCCGGTCGCGCTCCTGGTGCAGGAAGTCGTGGAGGTACCTCGGATACATCGCCAGGTAGCGGCGGTCGGCCGGGCTCAGGGCGGATTCCCCGACGAGTTCGGCGAGTTCACCGGCCTGCCGGGCGCGGGCGAGCGCGGCGGTGAGCTGTGCCGCCACGTCCAGGTGGTCGCCCCGAGTCCGACCGGGTCCGGCTCCCTTGCGCATCAGGCGGGAGAGGGAGGACAGCGCGTCCACGGGTGGGTACACGCCTTCGGCGTGGATCTGCGGGGCGAGGACGATCTGTCCTTCGGTGATGTAGCCGGTGAGGTCGGGGACGGGGTGGGTGATGTCCCCGGCGGGCATGGTCAGGACGGGCAGCACGGTCACCGAGCCCGGCCGGTCGACGATGCGGCCGCACCGCTCGTACAGGGAGGCCAGGTCGCTGTAGAGGTAGCCGGGGTAGGCCCGGCGGCCGGGCACCTCCCCGCGGGCTGCGGAGACCTCGCGCAGCGCCTCGGCGTAGGACGTCATGTCCGTCATGATCACCAGGACGTGCCGCCCGCCGTCGAACGCGAGGTGTTCGGCGACCGTGAGCGCCAGCCGCGGTGTGAGGATGCGCTCGATCACCGGATCGTCGGCGGTGTTGAGCAGCAGGCACAGTTCACCGGCGGCGGCGCGTTCCGCCAGCGCCTCTTGGACGAAGAACGCGTCCGCATGGGTCAGCCCCATGCCCGCGAAGACGACGCTGAACCGCTCTCCTGTCGTGGTGGCCTGGGCGGCGATCTGCACCGCGAGTTCGAGGTGCGGCAGACCGGCGGTCGAGAAGATCGGAAGCTTCTGCCCGCGCACCAGGGTGGTGAGCACGTCCACCGCGGCGATGCCGGTCAGCACCGGCTCACCGGGCGGCCGCCGGCGCACGGGGTTGATCGCCACCCCCTCCACGGGGGCGGAGGTCCGGCCGAAGACGGGTGGCCCGCCATCGCGCGGAGCCCCTTTGCCGTCGCAGGTCCGACCCAGCCAACCCTCCCCGACCGGGACCGTCAGCGGGTGGCCGTCGAACGCCATGCGCAGCCCCGCCGGATCCATGCCGCCGGTGCCTTCCAGCACCGCGACGACCGCGAGGTCGTCGCGCACCTCCAGGACGACACCGTGCCGTCGTTCCCCCGAAGCGAGAGTGATCGTTGCGAACTCGTCCCAGCCGACCCCGCCGACCCCCGCCACCACGATGAGCGGCCCGCGCAGTTCGCGCACCGAGGTGTATTCGACCGGTGTGCGGTCGGGGCTCATCGGAGTTCCCCCAGGACGGCGAGGGTGGTGTCGCGGGCGGCCCGCACGGTGGCGGCGTCGCCGGGCCCCGCCTCCTCGCGGGCCCGCAACAGGGCGGTGAAGTCCGCCTGTTCCACGACGTCCGGCGGAGTACCGGATGCCACCAGGGATCGGCACCGCTCGATGACGGCGAGCACCGCGTCGGCGAGCGCGGCCGTCTTCGCCGGGGTGCAGTGCGTGTCGTTGGGGGAGAGGGCGCTCTGCTGGAGCAGTCCCTCCCGGATGAGGCGGCCGGCCAGCACGCTGACCCGTTCCGGTGCCGGCAGTGCACCGACGCCGACCAGTTCGACGAGGTCCGCCAAGCGGTCGGCCGCGGTCAGTAGTTCGGCCACGGCGGCTCGACGGCCGGCGGTCTCCCGCCCGTCCGGGCCCGTGCTGAGGACGTCGGTATCCCTGGAGAACGAGTGCGACCACGACACCGCGGGGTAGTGGCGCGCGTAGGCCAGATCCCGGTCGAGCGTCCACCGGCCGCGCACACAGCGTTCGGTGTGCGCGGTGACCGGCTCGGCCAGGTCGCCGCCGGGTGGTGAGACGGCCCCGAAGACGGTCACCGAGCCGGGCCCCGCCCCGAGCGTGGTCACCGCTCCGGCCCGTTCGTAGAAGGCCGCGAGGGCCGAGGCCAGACCGGCCGGATAGCCCTCCTCCGCGGGCAGCTCGCCGGTCCGCGAGGCGAATTCCCGTAGCGCCTCGGCCCAACGGGAGGTGGAGTCGGCGATGACCACCACGTCGTGCCCCATGTCGCGGAAGTACTCGGCGACGGTGGCACCGGTGTGGATGCTCGTCTCCCGGGCCATCATCGGCATGTTGGAGGTGTTGGCGATGATCACGGTGCGGTCCGCCAGGCGCCCGCCGGTCCGGGGGTCGGTCAGCTCGGCGAACTCCGTGATGACGTCGGCCATCTCGTTGCCGCGCTCACCACAGCCGATGTAGACGATCACGTCGGCGTCGCACCACTTGGCGATCTGCTGGAGCAACAGCGTCTTGCCCGTGCCGAAGCCCCCGGGTACTGCGACCGTGCTGCCCCGGGCCACGGGGAAGAGCAGATCGATCACCCGCTGTCCGGTGGTCAGCAGTGTGCGCGCGGGGACCCGTTCCCGGACCGGCCGCGGCCGGCGCACCGGCCATTCGGTCACCGACCGGATCTCGGTGCCGCCGACCACGGCCAGCGCCGTGTCCTCGGGGTGCTCGGCGGAGTCGGCCACGTACGTGACCTCGCCCGCGCAGCCCGGCGGCACGAGAATCCGGGTCCGCGGACCGTCCGGGTTTCCCGCCTCCCCGATCACCGTGCCCTCGCTCACCTCCTGCCCCTTGGCGACGGCCGCGTCGAACGCCCAGCGGCGTGCCGGGGGTGCGTCCGTCCCGGTGCCCGGCGCGAGCCGGTCGCCGAAGTCCGTCAGCGGGCGGAGCAGGCCGTCGAACACCCCGCCCAGCAGGCCCGGGGAGAGCCGCGCGCAGACCGGTGCGCCCAACGGGAAGGCGTGCCGGCCCGGTGCCAGACCGCCGGTGTACTCGTAGGCCTGGACGGTGACCCGGGATGTGGTGATCTCGACGACCTCGGCCGGTACCCGCTCCGCGCCGAGCAGCACCAGGTCGTTCATGGCGACCCCGCCGGCGTTCTCCAACTCGACGAGTGGCCCGGCCACCCGCAGGATACGGGTGGCGGCGGTCGGGCGGGCAGGCGCCTCCGCCGCCGTCAGGTCCGCCACAGCGACTCGATCCCGGCACCGGCGCCGTCGAACACACGGAGTGCCAGGGCGTCCAGGCTCAGATCCACGGTCCGCCCGCCGGCCGTGCCGATCACCCCGCCCCGCGGGTGCTCGATGACGACGGCCTCCGGGCCGAGCAGCCGGCGCACCTGGTCGGACAGCTGCTCCCGCACGGCGGGGTACCCCGGTTCCCTCCGGCACTGCCGCACCCGCGACAGGACCGTCCGGCGCAGTTCGTCGTACGCCTCGGCCTGGGCGCGGAGGAGCCCGGTGCGCACGGTGTGGCGGGCTCGGGCCGTGGCGTCGGCCGCGGCTCGCCCGCCGTCCTGCTCTCCCTGACGGCGTGCCTCGCGCAGTACGGCGGTCGAACGGGACCGCGCGGTGGCGATGACCGCCTCGGCGTCCCGGTGCGCCGCGGCCACCAGTTGGTGGGCCTCCTCCTCGGCGGCGCGCAGCAGCGCCGTCCGGACGGGTGCCAGCGGGTCGGCCGGGGCGATCGCGTGGGTCTGTGCGGCGGGGGTCACGGCGGCATCACCACCGTGAGCGGCCCCGCCGCGTCCAGGAGATCGGGGCCCAGTGCTGCGGCGGCTGCCGGGGTGAGGATGACCAATGCCGCGTCCGCAGGCAGCTCCCGCCACGAGGTGCGGACCTGGTCGGGCTCCTCGGCGGGCCTGATCTGTACCCCGGCCAGGGCGAATCCCGCGGTTCGGGCCCGCTCCCCGATGGCGACGACGGCGCCCATGACCTTCATGCCCTGCCGATCAGGAGCACGGCGACGACCAGTCCGTAGATGGCGATTCCCTCGGCCAGTCCGACGATCACCATCGCCCGGCCGAAGAGCTCGGGGCGTTCGCTGAGTGCGGCCAGGGCCGCGGCACCGGTGTACGCCACGGCGATCGCCGCGCCGATCGAGGCACCGGCCACCGAGATGGCCGCACCGATCAGCGCCGCGGAGTTGGTGCCCGCTGTGCTGGTCTGCGCCGCGGACGCGGCCTGGGCCGACTGCCCGCTCAAGGCCACGACCAACAGGGCCACCGCCCCCGCCAACAGCACGAGGTTGGCCCCGACGGCACAGCGCAGCGCGCTCTTGCCCCCACGCTTGCGGAACAACAGGCGCACTGCCCACCACATCAGGACGACGACGGGCAGCGTGACGAGCCAGGTGATCACGGCACGACCTCCGAACGACGAACGGGCAGGCGCCAGGGACGGAACGGCCGTCCCTGGCCCTCGAAGACCCGGGAGAAGAGCTCGAAGTACTCCAGACGCAGCGCCTGGACGCCCGCCACCAGAGCTTCCAGCGTGAAGACGAGCGCATTGCCCACGGCGAAGAGCGCCACGGCTCCCAGCAGCCCTGCCGGGCCGTGCCGGGCGAGGCCCGTGACCCCAGCCCAGACCACCGCGCCGAGCGCCGCATGGGTGAGGCCGAAGGCCGCCAACCGTGCGAAGGACACCACGTTCGACAGGATGCGGACGACGCCGTCGAAGAGCTGCACGCCGGTCTGGAAAAGCCCGGAGACACCGCGGTCGGTGCCGGCGTACAGGCCGACCGCCGCCAGCGCGGTGCCGGTCACCGTCGCTGCGGCTCCCACCGCCACCAGCCACCCCAGATGCCCGACGGCACCCGCCGCCACCCCGGCCAACCCCAGGAAGACACCGCCCCCGGCAATGCCGGACAGGGAGTACAGGGCGCCGGACAGGCCCCGCTCGCGCCACCGGTTCACCATCCCGGCCACGTACGCGAGGAGAAGCAGGACGGCACCGACCGCGACCGCCGACAGCAGCAGCCGAACGGGAGCGTGCAGCGGCGCCAACCACAGGACGGGCAGTACCCCGGTCGGCCCGAAGAACTCCCCATAGGCCAACCCGGCCACGATGCTGGAGACACCCGCGGCGGCCACCAAGGGCCAGACACCGTGCCAGGCAGCCAGCCGGCGGGGCCGCCATACCGCGAGCCCGAACGCGGTCAGGACCAACAAGGCACCGTGCCCCACGTCGCCGAACATCATCCCGAACATCGCCGCGTACAGGACCGCAGCGCCCCACGAGGGATCGAGGTCCGGGTAGGGAGGAGTGCCGTAGGTCGTCACCAGGGACGAACACGCGCCGCGTACCGGGCCCGTGCGGCGCAGCGCCGTCGGCGGATCGATGCCCCGCGGCGCCGCCATCGGCACCAGCGCACCACCGAACTCGGCCAGCCGTGCCCCCAGCGGCGCGACCTCGGCGCGCGGACACCAGCCCGCGAGCGCGGCGATGTCCCGGCGTCGAACCGCCTCGCCCAGGCGCGCCGCCACCTCCTTTTCCCCGGCCACCAGATCAGCGCGCCCCGCTTGTTCCAGCGCGCCCGGTGCGGGAGCGGTGGCGGCGAGCTCCGCCGCTGCCCGGCGATCCGGGTACGACGGCGTTTGCCCGGGAGACCCGAGGGCGCCGGTCCGGTCCAGATCCACACATCCGGCCTCGGCGAGGCAGACCAAGGCGTCCCGCTCGGCCGTCCGTGGCACGACCACCGCCACGCGCTGCATGGGCACCGGGAACAGTGCCTCAGCCCAGGACACCGAAGCCATCGAAGCCCTCCAAGGTAGAGGCGCCGCGCGAGGCGAGTTCCAGCGCGGCGCGGGTGCGCCATGCGTCGGTCGAGAGGACCGCGACCACGCCCACCACGGGAATCGCGTCGTACCGAGCGCGGCGCGCCATACCCCGGCCGTCCTGCTCGATATCCCGCCACCACCGCCCCTCCGCCTGCCACAGATCGGCCGGATCGTCGACGTCGTTCAGTGCCCACCGTGCCGACGGGGGGAGCTGACGCGTGAATGCGCGGAAGTCAGGAGCGCGGTGGGCGACGCCGAGGAGTCGTGCGGCCGGGCCGGTGGCCTGCGCCGGCAGTTCCCGACCGTGTACGAACCGTTCCCGGGCGACGAGAAGGGCGGCGCGGCCCGCCGACCAACGGGACGCGCAGGGGACTGCCACGGCGGTTCTGGCCGCTGCGGTCAGTCGAAGCCCGACGGCCAGCTCGGCTGCCGTACCGCCGAGATCACGCCAGGCCGAGGCGGCCAGAGCAGCCCGCAGCCCCTCCGGCCGGGTGGTGTGGGAGAGGCGGCGCCAGGCGGTTGCCAGCGCTCCCAGCTCATACGGTGGCGGCTCCGACGCAGCACCGCTCAGCAGCCGGAAGCGGCTCTCGATGTTGGTGATCTCGAAACCCGACGCCAGTAGCCGCAGACACTCCACCCCGCGTCGTGGCAGCCAGCCGGCGAGCACCCGAAGATGCCAGAGCAAAGTGGCCGTGACGGCCCGCTGCGCCGCCGGCAAGGACATGCCGACCGCCAGCCGACGTTGGTAGGGGGTGGTGGTCAGACGACGCAGGGCCTCGTCCAACGTGCCGCCCGCCGCGACCCGCCGGGCGCCGGCGGTGCCAGGACAGCGGCCCAACAGCTCGCGCGCCCTGGTCACCCCGGCTACCCATGCGGCACTCATGGGCCGCCGTCCCGCTCCCCTGAAGCATCGGGGAGTCCGGCGTGGGTGGTGGGCAGGCCGAGTTGACGACGAACCTCGTCGGCCAACCGGTCCGCCATGGCCGGGATCCGTGCCGCGGCCCGGCGTCTGACTGCGGCTTCCGTGCATCGGCCTTCCTCGCGCAGCGCGGCGGCCTCTTGTCGGCCGAGCTCCAGCCGCCGGTCCGCGGTCTTCGTTCGGATGCGCTGGGAGAGGGCAGCCGCACGGGCCGTGATGACCTCCGCGCGGTGGGCGGCGTCCCGGCGGATGCGGTCGGCGTCGCCGCGCGCCGCGCCACGGACCGCTTCGGCCTCGTCGGCCGTGCCGTCCAGTAGTGCCAGGGTCGGCGTCAGCTCCAGGGTCAGCTCCGCGGTGCGATCGGCGGGTACGCCGGTGGCCGCAGGCCCCGGCGTGCCGACCGGACGGAAGCGCATCAGCAGATCACGCAACCCGGCCATCGCCGATCCTCCCTCCGCCGACTGTGCCGCCCGGTGTGGTCGTGCTTCCAGTTTCCTCGGGGTGCGGCGGATAGCACGCGGAGAGGCACGACGGCTCACCGCCGTGGAACGACAGCGACCGGGCAGTGGGAGTGGTGCAGGAGGGCGAGCACGGACGGCCCGAGGGGCATGGGCATGCGCTGTGTACGACGTCCGATGATCAGCAGCCCGGCCCGTGAGCAGGCATCCAGCAGCGCGGGCCAGCAGCTTCCTCGTCGACCTGCTCGGCCTTCACCGGAATTTCCGGATGCAGCTCCTTGGCCGCGGCCTCGGCCCGGCGGAGAACTTCGGTTCCGTAGCGGCGTAGTTCGGCGTCCTCCGCCACTGAGGAGACCGGCCTGGGCTGGGAGGTCCAGGCATGCAGGAGGTGCAGCGGCAGGTTGCGGACGGCCGCCTCCTCGGCGCCCCAGCGCACGGCCGGCTCACTGTTGCCGGTGCCGTCGAGTCCGACGAGGACCGCGTCGCCCATCTCACGCCTCCTTCGGAGTGACGGTGCCCGGCGGTGCGTTTCCCGACGAGCAGTGGAGGTGCCGGATGCGGGTGTCCGGGCCGGGGAAGAAGAGCGAGACCTGATCGGTGTCCGACCAGCGGACGTCGTAGGGCGGGGTCCCGTCCTCGTGGTGCAGTCCGACGACCTCGCCGTCCCGCCGTGGGGTTCCTGTGGTCGGCGACGAGACCACGAGTTGATCGCCTATGTGTGCCTTCACCGCCCTCACCTCACTTGTGCACCGGTGCCCAGTGCCGAACCTGCCACAGCCGGAGCCAGGCGGGTTATGGGGCGAGGTGCCTGGCCAAAGGGTCGTTCGGCCCATGGTGCGGGGGCCGACCGGAACTGTCCCTCGGAAGCGCCATGCGCTTCACTGAAAGTGACAAGGAGGACGGGCAGACGCGGAGAAGCGGAGCGAGACCGCGCACCGCGCAATCAGGGCCTGCGAGAAGTGGGCGGTCCTCCTTGATCGCGAACGCCGGCTCGCCAGTGCGGGCCGGCACGTTCATGGTCCGTCCGCCGGCGGGCCCGCGGCTCCGGTGCCCTGGTCCTCCGGCGGCTGCCTCCTTCGGGCGGCCGGTGATGAGGAGGACCGCCATGGCCACCACGCCCCTGCTCCAGCGGCTCCCGTCCGAGGGGCGGGACCGCCTGCTGGCCTTCGCCCACGAGGTGACGTTCCCTGAAGGTGCCCACATCTTCGAGGAAGGCGGGGCGGCCGACCATTTCTGGATCATCCGCACCGGTTCGGTGAACCTGGAAGTACGGCTGGCCGGCCGGCGGCCGGCGGTTGTCGACCTGCTCGGTCCCGGGGACCTGCTGGGCTGGTCGTGGCTGGTGCCGCCGTACCGCTGGCGGATGGGTGCGGAGGCGTTCACCCTCGTGCGGGCCCATGAGTTCGACGCGAGCGGGGTGCGCGCGCTCTGCGAGGCGGACCCGGTCCTGGGACTGGCGGTGACCCGGCAGGTCCTCGACGTCGTCGCCCGCCGGCTGCTGGCCACCCGGCACCGGCTGATCGACCTGAGTGGCGCGGGCGCGAGCCTTCGACCCACACCGCCTTGAACGACCCGCGGTGCCTGTTCCCGTCAGCCGGGCACGCGGCCTCGGTGCGCCACCCGGGACGGGCCGAACACTTCCCGCTCGATCTGCTGGCGCACCTGGTTCGTCAGCCGGGCGAGCAGTTTCGACACGGCCGGCCGTACCGGCACCGGCGACCTGATCTCCCTGGCCGCGGCCGGAAGTTGCGCCACTTCCGCGGCGAGCCGTCGCCTGGCGTCCTCCGGCGGCGCAGCGAGAAGTCCACCACCGCATGTCCCCGGGCGGCGAGGACACACCGGACGCACTTGGAGGCCACCAGGGTCTGGTGGCTGAGGTGGTTCAGCACGCTCGTCTCGACGAGCTGCGCCTGCGGCAGGGGCGCCGTGACCTCCAACAACGGCTCCCCGGCCGTTCCTTCCACGCCTTTTGCTGTCGGTACGCCGGCATGGCCGCCACGGGGCGGGCGTCCGTGTGCGCGTACCGGGGCTGGCTTCCAGCGCATCAGCTCGGACGACTCGGGGGCAGGACCGGACGGTTCCCGTCCTGCGGGCCGGGCGGCCGTTCCGCAGTCGTCCGAGGCTGCTCCCCGGGGCGTCGGTGGGCGGAAACCGTGGGCCCTTCGGCTGCCGGCGGGGACGATCGGCCCACATCTGCGACCACGTTCCCGCGCGACAGTGGGTTCGACGCCGGTGAGGAGGCCAGTCATGCGGGTTCGAGACGTGATGCGGACGCCGGTGGTCTCAGTCGCGCCCGAAGCCACGCTGGGGGAGACTGCGCGGTTGATGCAGCAGCGCACCGTCGGGTGTGTGGCGGTGGTGTCCGGGGAGACGGTCCTCGGCATGGTCACCGACCGGGACCTGGCCGTGCGTGGACTGGGCGCGGCGCGGAGCGCGACCGCGCCGGTCAGTGAGGTGATGACGGTGCCGGTCCATGCCGTCGGTGCGGGTGACGACGTCGATGCCGCGTACCGCACCATGCGTCGTTCGGCGGTCCGCCGGCTTCCGGTCCTGGACAAGGGCCGGCTCGTGGGCGTGGTGGCGTTGGACGACCTGCTGATGGACGTCTCTCGGAGGCTCTCCGAACTGCTCGGCGCGGTCTCGTGGTGCGTCCTCGCCGAACCACCGGACGGACCGATGCCGCGGGCCGGTTGACGCGCTGAAGCTTCGTTCGGCGCAGTATCACGCGGTGTGGCCGGTCCGGTTCACGCGTTGGTGCTGTGTTCGGCTTCTCCGGTCGGCGGGACCGGAGCCCGCCTGGGTGCGGTAGGCGATCACGTCGTCGACGACGGTGTAGTTGACGGGGAAGACCGCGGGGGTGTCGTTGGGGGTGACGGCCACCCTGCCGATGCCGTGGGTGGAGAGCAGCGCGGCGGCCCAGGGCCGCGACCTCCTCTTGGGTCAGCACCAGCTGCCGACGACGCAGTGCGACGCGCCGCCCCAGGTCACCGCGGCGCCGTCCCTGCTCACCGGATCGGCTGCTCGGTCGGTCGTCATCGCGCACGCTTCCTTCCTACAGGCGACTCCAGCCACGTCCCTACGGAGCGGGTCACTCGTGCGGCACGATCGCCACGGGGCATGGTGCGTGGTGGACGGCCGCGTGGACGACGTGGCCGATGCGCGGGACCCCGGGGCCCAGGTGTCGACGGCCGACGATGAGCAGTTGCGTGCCCGCCGCGCCGTGCAGGAGGGCGGGTGCTGGACTCTCCATGACCACCTGCTCCTCGACGCGTACGTCCCGGAACTTCTCCCGCCACGGGCGCAGCGCCTGGGACAGTTCTTCACGCGCGAAGAATTCAGCCTGTTCCGCGGCGGCTCGCTCCGCGGCACCGCCCTGGTCGTAGGCGAATGGGGGCAGGTTCCTGCCGTGCACGGCCCGGAGCGGGACGGCCCGCCGGGCGGCGGTTTCGAAGGCGAAGGCCAAGAGGTTTTCGCATGCCGCGTGCAGGCTGACACCGACCGCGACGCCGCTGCCCTCCTCGGTCGCCGGGCGGTCGTGCCTGGCCCGCACCAGGACGATGGGGATGGTGACCCGCGGCACCAGTTCCAGGCCGGTTCCGCCCAGTGTGAAGCGGGCGGCGGGGCCCAGCCCTCGCGATCCCAGGGCCAGCAGGTCTGTCTGTTCGGCGGCCTCGACCAGGGCCTTCAACGGCGGCTCGCGCACCAGGCGCACCTCGAGGGCCACGCCCGGCTCCGTCGACTCGACCGTGGCCCTGGCTTCCTCGATGATCCGGTCCGGCCAGTGTGGCATCTCCGGTGCCCAGGGGGGCCGCGGCTTCGCCGTGAGCGGTTGCCAGGCGGTCAGCAGTCGTAGTCGGGACTGCCGCAGCCGGGCCTCGTGTGCCGCCCACTGTGCCGCTGCCAGGGCCTGGGGCGTACCGTCCACACCGACGGTGACGACGTCCTTCATGACAGCGACCGGCCTTCGCCCGCTCGCCCTTCGACCGTCACGACGGAACGGCCGGACCGGTCGGCGGTGGCCGGTGCTTGCTTGACGTCCTCGGAGACCGACACCACGCCGTCGACGCTCGCGCACATCCGGACCAGGACGGGGATGAGCAGCGGATCCACCACCGTGCCGTGCAGGGCGACCTGCCCTCGATTGACCTCGGCGGTCACCCCCGACGCACCAAGGCGTGCCGTGCGCCCGATGACTTCCCGGGCGATCTCCTCCCGGATCGCCTCGTCCTTCCGCAGGAAGACGCGCAGCAGGTCGCTGCGGCTGACGATGCCCAGCAGGACATCGGTCTCGTCGACCACGGGGAGCCGCTTGAGGTGCTGCACCTCCATCAGGCGCGCCGCCTCCACCACCGTCCAGTCCGGATGGGCGCACACTGCCGGAGCGGACATCAGCTCTCCGGCGGTGCGTCCCTCCGCGCGGGCCTTCTCCCACGCCTCCAGGTGAGGTAGTGGGGTCCGGCCGGAGAGGTCGGATCGGTCGGCGGCCTTGCGCAGCAGGTCGGCCTCCGAGACGACGCCGGCCGGTCTGCCGAGGCTGTCGAGCACCGGTACGGCGCTCACCGCGTGGTCGGTGAGCGTCTGCGCGATCTCCTTGAAGGGGGTGTCGAGCCGCACGCTTACGACTTTCCGGGTCATTAGCTCACTTATCGTGCGGTGCTCCATCTCCGGCTCCTTCCGGCCCGGCGGCCGGCGGCGCGGCCGCACCTCCAGCGTGGCTGGGCCGCCGGTCGCACCGAAATGAGCCACTCGGCCCTGTTGCGCGGCCGGCCGTCCCCGCCGGGCCGACCGGTCACTCGATGCGCGGAGCGGGACGAGGGAGAGGGGAGAGACGGTCCCGACCGAGGAGGACAGCCGGGCCTTCGGCCGCACCTCAGGATCGATGCCCGGGTGCGGGACACTCCGCGCCGCCTCACCCACCGGCCGGCTGTACCGGGACGATCACGACGGTGCACGGTGCCTGGTGGAGCATCGCGTGGTTGACCGGCCCAAGTTGCGGGCCGAGCGGATTCGCTCGCCGACGAGCCCCCAGTACCAGTAGCTCCGCGCCTTTCGTCGCCGCGAGGAGCGCCGGATGAGCGCGGCCGGCGACGACGACGCGGCGTACCGGTACGTCGGGGTGGCCCGCGACGGACCGTGCCAGCGCCGCGTCCAGCCAGTCCTCGACTTCCTGCCCTCGCTGGGCCGGGCCTGCTGCGGACCGGCTGACGCGGACGGTGGCGTGTACGACGGTGACCCCGTAGCCGTGCAGTGCCGCTTCCGCGAACGCGAAGTCGGCCGCCGCCGGATTCCGGTGCGGTGCCGCGAGCCCGAGCACGGCCCACTGCCCTCCCACCCGGCCGGTGTCGCGTCCGGTCCGCACCACTGCCACCGGGCAGTGGGCCTGTGCCGCGACGGTCAAGCTCACCGATCCCAACACCACGCCGGACAGGCCGTGCCCCTGACTGCCGACCACGACCATGGCGGCATGGTCGCTCGCGTCGACCAGCGCGTGGACCGGGTCCTCTTCCCGGACCGCGCCGGACACCGTCACCTCCGGCCGTCGCTGCCGGACCCGCTCCTCCGCGCCGGCTACCACTTGCCTGGCCGCGGCGTCCCGCCGTGCTTGCGGATTCCGGGCGGTGGGCATCGCGGAGGTTGCGTAGGACTCCCACAGCGACGCGTGCAGAAGACGCAGCGGACAACCGCGCAGGGCCGCTTCGTCGGCGGCCCAGTCCACCGCGCGCAAGGCGTCGTCGGAGCCGTCGGTGCCGACGACCAGCGGCGTACTCATACAGACCCCGCGTGCACGCGTGAACTTCCCGCAGCGAGTTCGCGCGGCCGCTCGTATCCCCTCATCGGCACGTGGATGCACACGGCCGCCGGGAAGAGCGGCACCGCGCTGACGGGCAGGGGTGAGGGGCGGACGCCGGACCTCGGAAGCGCCTCGTCGGGCATCAGGTGGTGTCTTTCTCGGGCTGCGGTACGGCGATGACGGGACACTGTGCGTAATGGAGCAGGCCCTGGCTGACCGAGCCCAGCAGCATGCCGGTGAAGCCGCCGCGCCCGCGGGTTCCCACCACCAGGCACAGGGCGTGGGCGGATGCCTTGGCGAGCGCTTCCACCGGGTGTCCGAGGACGACCTCGTGGTGCAGTTCCACCTCGGGGTAGGTCGCGGTACGGCCTGCCACGGTCTCGGACAGCAGACTGCGGTATTCGCCTTCCACGGTGTCCTCGTCCCGCACACGGAACCGCTCCGGGCTCCGTACGTACACAGCTCGCAGGACGGCGCCGTGCAGGGCGGCCTGCTGGAAGGCGATGTCCACGGCGGCCGCGGAGTGCGCGCTGCCGTCGACCCCGACGACGACGTACGGCGGGTCCTGGGTGACGTGTTCCGCTTCGGGCACCACGACGACCGGGCAGGAGACGTGTGCCATGACGGGCAGCGCGACGGAAGCCGGATTGAAGACCTCCTGCACCCGGCCCAGGTGGCGGGAACCCAACACCACCTCGGCGGCATCACGGGCCTGCTCCCGAAGGACCCACGCCGGTCTGCCCTCGGCCAGCAGAGCCGAGATCCGCACCTGTGGTTGCCGGTTCTCCACGAACGCCACCGCGTCCTCGAGCACGCGCTCGCCGGCTTCGTGCAGAGACTGGTTCCACTCCTCCCACGAAGGCCGTACCTCCGTCTTCCGGTAGCCACCGGTGGGTACTCCCTCGGCATGGACCACGCACAGTGGCATCCGGCGGCGCGCCGCCTGGTCCGCCGCCCAGGCCAGTGCTGTCCGCTGGGAAGGATCCGGATCCACGCCGACCACGATCGACCGGCGTCCTTCCACTGAGGTCATCGCCCTCTCCCTACCACGCCCGTTGGCAGCTCCTCTTCCAGAATGGCGCCCTCGACGGCGAGTGGCACGACAGACAGCCATGGGAGAGGGATGTCGAGGTGAGCCGGACCTGGTCCCGGGCCTTCGACTGGTGACCGTCCCGCACTCGGCGCGACACTGGGGGAGAGACGCCTTGCCACCTGACCGCCCGCCGGCGGGCGAGGCGGCCGGCGAGGTCGACTTTCCGGACGTGGAGGGATGGATGGCCATGACCATCGCACGAGACATCATGCACGCCGGTGGCACCTGTGTGCGGGAAGACGAGACGTTGGAGAGCGCCGCGCGCCGGATGAGCGAACTGAATATCGGTTCCCTGCCGATCTGTGGTCCGGACGACCGGTTGCACGGGATCATCACCGATCGGGACATCGTCGTGAAGTGCCTTGCCAAGGGCAAGGATCCCAAGGTCATGACCGCGGGTCAGCTTGCGCAGGGGAAGCCTGTCACCATCGATGCCGAGGCCGACGCCGAACAGGTCCTCCGGGCCATGGAAGGGCACCGGATCCGCAGGCTTCCCGTCATCTCCGAGCACCGTCTGGTGGGGATGATCAGCGAAGCGGATCTCGCCCGTCATCTCTCGGAGAAGCAGGTCGGTCGCTTCGTCGAGATGGTCTGCACGCCTTCCTGACGGGCCATCAATTCCTCGGCATCGTGCCCGTTCACATCGTGCCCGTTCACTCCGCTCGGGCCAGGAGAAACCCGGTGCTGTCCGCGAGTGTGGTGAGATGCGGAGCGTCCTCGTCGTCGATCCGGACGCCGGTGCGCCTGGTGAGGATCTCGATGAAGCTCAGGAAGTCGAGCGAGTCCATTCCCAGCGCGTCCCGGAACGTCTCGTCGGGGCCCAGGGTGTTGAGGTCGGCCTCCGGCACGACATCGGCCAGCGCCCCCTTCACGATGTCTTCTGCTTCGTCGCGCTTCATAGCTCCTCCGGCCTCTGCAGGAGTCGGTCGACGGTGGCGAGATAACGGGCCCCGACTGCGCCGTCGGTCGCCCGGTGGTCGGCCGAGAGGCTGGCCGTGACCACCGGCCGTACGCCGAGCAGGCCGTCGACCGCCCACGGTCTTTCGACCACCCGGCCGAAACCCACCAAGGCCACCTGCGGTGGGTAGATGACACCCAGCACCGCCTCCACCCCTTGATCGCCGAGGTTGGTGACGGTGAGGGTGGGATCCGCCACTTCGGAACCGCGCAGTCGGCCGTTTCGGGCGCGGGCGACCAGGTCCTTCAACTCGGCCATCAGCTGGGGGAGTTCAAGTGCGTCAGCGTGCCGCAGAACGGGGGCGACGAGCCCACCGCCGCGCAGGGAGACGGCCACGCCGAGGCGTACCTCCTCGCCGGCGGCGAAGCGGCCATCGAGCCAATGGCCGTTCAACTCGGGTACTTCCCGGGCCGCCCGCGCCGCGGCCTTGAGCAACAGGGCCGCCGGAAGCAGCCGTTCGCCCACGGGGCAGTGGTGGTTGTGCTCGTGCATCCAGTCCAACGCGGTGGCCATGTCGATGCTCGTGGACAGGTAGTAGTGCGGGATTTCCCGGTTGGCGCGGCTCATCAGGCCAGCGATGGCCTCCCGCATCCCCTCCTCCCGCCGAACCGCCGAGGCGCGGGCCGGCACCCTGGCGCCGGACTGCGGAGTGGTCGGAGTCGTCGGGCCGGGAGCCGCCGCGCGGACGTCCGAAGCACGGAGGGTGCCGTCCGGGCCGGTGCCCGTCAGCCCGCGGAGATCGACGCCCAGTTCGCGGGCGAGCCTGCGCGCGTACGGGGTGACCCGAGCCGGGGACCGCGCTGCCGCAGCGGCCCGCCCGACATCGGCACGGGTGACACGCCCGCCACGACCGGTCCCGTGGACCGTGTCCAGATCGACGCCCGCCCGCTCGGCGAGATGCCGGACGAGCGGCCCTTCGTCGTCGTGGCCGCGATGCTTGATGGCGTGGTCGGCGGGCGGGGCGGTCGCCGCCGGCGCCAGTGGGGGTGTCGGTTTCCGCCGCGGGGGCTTCCGCGCCGTCGACCGTGCCCCCTCCGCCGCCGGTGGGCGGGGGGATCGCGCGGGCTTTGCGGGCGCTGCCGGCTTTGTGGGCGTGCCGGCCTCCGCCGTCGGCTCGATCCGCGCGAGCGGCGTGCCCACCGGCACCGTCGTGCCCGGGGTCACGAGCAGCTGCCCGATCGTGCCCGTCTCGAAGCACTCCACCTCGATCGTGGACTTCGCGGTCTCGACGACTGCGACCGGATCCCCTTTGCGCACGGGGTCACCGGCGTGCACGAGCCACTCCTGCAGCGTGCCCTGATCCATGTCGGCGCCCAGCGAGGGCATCGTGAACTCGGCCATCGTCAGTCCACCGCCCGGTGCGCCGCCGCGATGATGTCGGCGGTCTGCGGGAGGGCGGCCTGTTCGAGCAGCCGTGCGTAGGGGATGGGTACCTCCGCGCTGCACACCCGCTCGACCGGTGCGTCCAGTTCGTAGAACGATGTCTCGGCGATCCTCGCGGACACCTCGGCCGCGAGACTGCCGCTGCGCCATGCCTCGTCGATCACCACCGCGCGGTGCGTGCGGGCCACGGAGGCGGCCACGGCCGTGCCGTCGAGGGGCCGCAGGGTGCGCAGATCGACGACCTCGGCGTCGATGCCGTCGTTCGCCAGCTCGTCCGCCGCGGTCAGCGCTTTCGGGAGGGAACCGCCGTAGGTGATAAGGGAGATGTCGGTGCCCGGCCTGCGGACCGCGGCGTGGTCCAGGTCCACGGGGCCGGCTGGCGGGGCGAGCTCGCCGGAGGCGTTGTAGAGACTGCCGTGTTCGAAGATCAGCACGGGGTCGGGGTCGGCCAGTGCCGGTGCGAGCATGTGGCGAGCGTCCTCGATGGTCGCCGGTGCGAGCACGCGGATGCCCGGGATGTGTGCGTACCACCCTTCGAGGCTGTGCGAGTGCTGGGCGGCCAGCTGTCGGCCGGCGCCCGTCGTCATGCGGATCACGAGCGGTACGGACAGTTGGCCGCCCGACATGTGCAGGAGCGTGGCGGCGTTGTTGAGGATCTGGTCGAGGGCGAGCAGGCTGAAGTTGATCGTCATGATCTCGACGATCGGCCGCATCCCGTTGAGGGCAGCGCCGATACCCGCGCCCACGAACGCGGACTCCGACAGGGGGGTGTCCAAGATCCGCTCGGGTCCGAACTCCTCCAGCAGCCCGAGGCTCACACCGAAGCAGCCGCCGTACCGGCCCACGTCCTCGCCCATGAGGAAGACCCGGTCGTCGGCGCGCAGTGCCTCCCGGAGAGCTTCCCGCATCGCCTCCCGATACGTCGTCTTCGTTGCTACGGCAGCATCCGGGGTCATGATCACGTCGCCTCCGTCCGGGGGCTGGTGACGTGCTGCAGCAGGCTCTCGACCGGCTCTTCAGGTGCGCGCTCGGCCCCGTCCACAGCGGCGTCGATCTCCTCGGTGACCTGGCGTTCGATCTCGCCGAGCCGGTCCTCGACCGGCTCGGCGTCCGCACGCATCCGGTCCGTGAGCCGGGTGACCGGGTCGCGGGCCTTCCAGCGCTCGATCTCCGCCTTGTCGCGGTAGCGGTCCGGGTCGTACATGGAGTGGGCACGGAAGCGGTAGGTGCGCATTTCGAGGAAGTACGGCCCGCCGCCACCCCGAATGCCCTCGGCGGCCCGACGGGCGGCCCGCTCGACGGCTTCGACGTCCATGCCGTCCACCGCCCACGCCGCCATGCCGTAGGAGGCGGCGCGCAGCGCCAGGTCGGTCTGCGCCTCGTGGCGTTGCAGGGCCGTGCCCATGGCATACAGGTTGTTCTCGCACACGAACAGCAGCGGCAGGTCCCACAGGGCGGCCAGATTCGCCGTCTCGTGGAACTCGCCCTCGGCGAAGGCACCGTCGCCGAAGAAGCAGCACGTGACACGGGACCGCCCGCACATGCGGTCGGCGAGCGCGAGCCCGGCGGCCAGCGGCAGCCCGCCCGCGACGATCGCGTTCCCGCCGTAGAAGCGACGTCCGGCGTCGAAGAGGTGCATGGACCCGCCGCGCCCTCCGCTGCAGCCGGTGGCCCTGCCGTACATCTCGGCCATGATGGCTTCGGCCGGGAGACCGCGGGCCAGCGCGTGGCCGTGCTCGCGGTAGGTGGAGACCACCGCGTCCTCGGCGGTCAGGGCTTCGTTGACGCCGACGGCGACGGCCTCTTCCCCGATGTAGAGGTGGACGAAGCCGCGGATCTTCGCGGCGCTGTACAACTCGACGCAGCGCTCCTCGAAACGTCGGATGCGCAGCATGGCGTGCAGCAGTTCGCCGCGGTGCTCGGCCCGGGTTGCCACGTCGGCGCTCATCGTCGCCTTGCGTCTGCGGGTGCCACGGACGGAGGTCATACGGATCCCTCCAGTGTGGACAGGTCGCCGGTTGGCAGCCCGAGTTCACGGGCGCGCAGCAGCCGGCGCATCACCTTGCCGCTGCGTGTCTTGGGCAGATTCTGGTCGAAGGCGATCTCCCGGGGAGCGACGGCGGGGCCCAGCCGCCGACGGCCGAAGGCCAGCAACTCACGCTCCAGCGCGGCGGTCGGCTCGACACCGGGTCGCAACGAGACGAACGCTTTGACGATGTTCCCGGCCATGGGGTCGGGCCGTCCGATCACCCCGGCCTCGGCGACGGCCGGGTGTTCCATCAAGGTGCTCTCCACCTCGAAGGGGCCGATCAGGTGCCCCGCCGACTTGATGACGTCGTCGGCCCGGCCCACGAACCAGTACCACCCGTCCTCGTCCCGCCTGGCCAGGTCTCCGGTCAGGTACCAGCCGTCGGCGAACGCCGCCTCGTAGCGCTTCTCGTCGTGCAGATATCCGCGGAACATGGAGGGCCAGCCAGGACGCAGTGCCAACTCGCCCACCACGTCCGGTTCGTGCACCGCACGCACACCGCCGTCGGTGATCCGGGCGCGGCCGTCCTCGCCGCGTTCCAGCACCGTGGCCTCAACGCCCGGAAGTGGTCGGCCCATCGACCCGGGCCGGATCTCGCAGGCGGCGAAGTTGGCGATCATGATGCAACCGGTCTCGGTCTGCCACCAGTTGTCGTGCACAGGCAGGCCCAGCGACTCCTGGCCCCAGACCACGGCCTCGGGGTTGAGGGGCTCGCCGACGGACGCGACGAAGCGCAGGGCCGGCAGGTCGTGCACCGCTCGCCCGTCGTTGGACCGCTGTGGCGGCGCGCCGCGCATGAGCATGCGCAGCGCCGTGGGCGCGGTGTACCAGACGCTCACCTGCTGCTCGTCGAGAATGCGGTACCAGCGCAGGGCGTCGTAGTCCCCCTCGTCGACCACTACGGTCACGCCATGGACGAGCGGAGCGATGACGCCGTAGGACATGCCGGTGACCCAGCCCGGGTCGGCGGTGCACCAGTACACGTCCTCGGGGTGCAGGTCCAGTGCGTAGGCGGCCGTGGCGTGGTGGGCGACGACGGCTTCGTGGACGTGGATCGCACCCTTCGGGGTACCGGTGGTTCCGCTCGTGAAGTGCAGTAGTGCCATGTCCTCGGGCGAGGTCGGCGGGATGGCGAAATGCCCGGAAGCGGCGGCCATGAGCGCGTCGAACGAGAGCGTCCCGGGCAGTTCCTCGGCACCGGGCCCGACGATGAGGACGTGTGCGAGTCCGGGGAGGTCCGGCCTGCGTTCCGCGACCTTGCGCCGGTAGAGGGCCGCCGTGGTGACCAGCACGAGGGCGTCGCCGAGCCGAAGGCGCTGCTCGACCGGGTCGGGGCCGAATGCGGAGAAGAGCGGACAGAGCACGCTGGTGTTCTTCAACGTGCCGAGCACGACCGTGTACAGCTCCGGACACCTGCCGAGCAAGGTGAACACCGCGTCACCGCGGCCGACTCCCAGCGAGCGCAGGACGTTCGCGAAACGCGCCGTGCGGTGGGCCAACTCGGCGTACGTGGCGCTGGTGACGGTGCCGTCACGCGCGAGACACCGCAACGCGACCTTGCCGCCACGCATCGTCCCCACATGACGATCGACGGCCTCGTACGCCATGTTCAGGCCGCGCCCGCAGGGCAGACCGTCCAGGCACTTCCGCGCTCGGGACCAGGTGAACTCCGAGCGTTCCCGCGCGTAGTCGGCGAGGTTCGGCGCCACCTGCGCAGTGCTGTCCTTGCGTATGGTCTCCCACGTCATCGCGGTTTCCTCCGACGCTTCGCACCCACTACAGGATCGCGGACCCCGCGCACAGGCGCATGGGGCCGAAGGGCCCGGGACACGGACCGGCCGGGCAGAGGGGCCGTGGGTCGGGCCGTCGCGGCGCTGAGCCCTCCGGTACGGACGGATGCCACAGTCGTCACGGGACGTCGGCGAGGGACGCCGCGCCCCGCTCGCCGCCGCGCGGGTGCCCGTGCAGGAGGCGACCGCTCACGAGATCGGGGGTGATCCGGACGAAGGCGTCCTCCGCCACGGACACCCACGAGCGGAGCCCGACCGTTCGCAGCCGTTCCTGATCCCTCCGGTCGGTGACCAGGGCGGCCCGCCCGGTCACGACCACGCTCCAGCCCGACTGCGACTCCTCGTCGAACCAGTCGGTTTCAAAAGCCACAACGGCGCCGTCGACGGCATGCGCCACACGTGACCGCGCCGAAGTCCGGAACACCACCGCGTGGTCCTGGTCCAGAGAGAAGTTGACCGGCAGGGCGGCCGGCAGAGCCTCGTGCGTGTACACGATGCGGCCGATGGGCACCAACGTCAGGAAGCGCAGGCACTCCTGCCGGTCCAGCTGTCGAAGGCCGTTGTCCCACTGCATGGCCTCAGCGTGCGCGCACCGCACGGACAGGGCGTAGGGCCGATGGTCCCCCGTCGCGGGGTGGTTCGGGCCGTTCCGCCGCGCCCGTACGCCGTCGCCTGGCCCCGCCCGCGTCGGCTTCGACGCCTTCTCCGCTGCCGTCGGCCCCGGTCCTTGGGCCAAGGGGCCCTGTCGCCGGACGGACGGTGACCGCACGCTGGAGGGAGGAAGACCTGTTCGTACCCCGCTCCGGCTCGCGGTGAGAAGGAGGCAACTGCCATGGACCACGCCGTCACCGTGGGGCTCGACGGCTCGGCCGAGAGCCTGGCGGCTGCCCGCTGGGCAGCCGGGGAAGCCGATCGCCGAGGGCTCCCGCTACGCCTGCTGCATGCCTGGCCCATGCTCGCACCGGAGGCCGTCGGGCCGGCCCCGGAGGTGGACCAGAACTACTGGGCGAAACGTATCGTGCACGATGCGCAATCGGAAATTCACGGGCGCTACCCGGACCTCCCCGTCGTCGAGGACCTGGTCGCATCTGACGCCGAGACCGCCCTGCTCGGCGCGTCGGCGCGGTCCGAACTGCTGGTACTCGGATCGCGGGGACTGTCCACCGCCGCATGCTTCTTCCTGGGCGACACCAGTATGGAGATCGTGGCACGAGCAGAGCGGCCGGTCGTGCTGGTGCGCGCCGGCCTGCGCCCCGCCCCGGATTCGGCTCGCGGCCCGGGCGGAGTCGTGGTGGTCGGGGTGAGCCTGCACGGGCAGTGCGACGACCTGCTGGAGTTCGCCTTCGAGGCCGCCGCCCTGCGCGAAGTGCCCCTGCACGCCGTCCACGGGAGGAGCTTGCCGGTGGATACGTACGTGCCGTGGGCCGGGAATCCCGACGTCATCGAGGAGATCACCGAGGAAGCCCGGCAGCGGCTGGGCGAGGCACTCCGCTCGTCGCGCGAGAAGTTCCCCGGTGTGCGGGTGATCGACAGCGTACTTCTGGAGAGCCCGTCCCGGGCCGTCGTACGAGCGGCCTCGGCCGCCGATCTCCTGGTGATCGGACGCCGTCGGCAACGGCCCGCCCTGGCGCCACGGCTGGGCAACGTCGCGCATGCCGCCGCACACCACGCGTCGTGCCCCGTCGCCATCGTGCCGCACGGCTGACGAATCCGGGACCGGTCCACAGGGGTTGCACTGGTGCCCCGAACGCCACCAGGTGGTCAACATGCCTTGCCCGGCTGTTGCGTCTCGGCATCGGCGGCCCACGCGAGCGCGTCGTCGAGCTCGTCGTATGCGAAGCGTTGCACCTCGGCATGGACGAAGTGGTTCGCGAGGTGGGGCACCAGCGCGGCGACCCTGCTGTCCGCTGCCAACGCGATCCTTTCGACCTTCCGATGGTGGTCACGGATGAACCGCACGTGGCGTACCAGGCTGCCGAGGTTTTCCCAACCGGGAAACTCGCGTGTGTGGATCACGACGCCGGCCAGTGCGTCGTGGGTCTGCAGCCAGATGTCCGCGGTCGCCGCCAGTGCCTCGAAGTCCTGTGAGCGCAGCGGCTGTTGGACTTCGACGACGAGTACGCGGGAGTCGGTCAGGAGCCGGTGGGAGATGCCGGGGCCTTCGGGCAGTGACGTCAGCCACTGCAGCGCCTCTTCGCGTTCCTGGGCGCCGAAGACGTGCACGGGGCAGGGCACCAGGAAGCGCAGCAAACGGGTCGTCTCGCGGATCCATCCGGCATCGGTGACAACGGCGCAGCCGTCGCACAGCCGCATGGCTCCGGGACCGACCTTGAGGTCCTCCCAGGCCGCAGCCGGGGTGAACGACCGGAACTCCGGCCCGATCTCACACAGGACGCGCAGGCGCCGTCCTGCCTGGCGGGCGTCCTCGACGAGTGGCACGACCACGCGCTCGTAGTCGCCCTTCGACACGGTGCCGACGGCCTTCACCACATCGACGCCTGCGGGTGTTTCCTTGGTTGCCTTCAGCATGAGGTCGCTCCCTCCACGTGAGGGGGACGGGCTTACGCGGACGCCGAGAGCGGTACCGTGCCGCCCGTTCGCGGACTCGCCCCTTCCAGTATTCCGCCTTCGCCCAAGGCCCTGTGCGCGAAACGGTCTGGGCGGGCGATCGGTCACCCGTCGTAGCCAGGCGTGCGGAGGCGCGGGTCGGCTGGGGCCTCTGGTCGGCAGGCATTGGCAAGCGGTGACGAATCGCGGACTCTCCCGCAGCACCGGGGCAGTCGGGTAGGGCTGGAATGTGGTCGGATCGACCCAGAGCGCAGGGCCGGAGGGCCCAAGCGCCGACGAACCGACATCGGCCACTGTGGAACAAACGCCTTCGAGGAGGTGGGTGGCATGGCGAATCTCGGTGTCGCGATCGTGCGTCAGTACCAACGTGGAGTGGTGTTCCGCTTCGGGAAACTACGCAACGTCCGGAATCCGGGTATTCGCTTCATGATCCCTTTGGCGGATCGGATGTGGAAGGTCACCCTGCGGACGGTGACCATGCCGATCCCCTCCCAACAGGTCATCACCCGCGACAATGTCTCCATCGGCGTCGCGGCCGTCGCATACTTCCGTCGTGTCGACCCCGTGAAGTCCATCGTGGAGATCGAGGACGTGTCGGCCGCCACCGATCAGATAGCCCAGACCACCGTGCGCAACGTCGTGGGCCGGTCCCTCCTCGACCAGGTCCTCACCGACACCGAAACGTTGAACACCCAGATCAAGGACATCCTCGACGGGCTGACCCAACGCTGGGGCATCTACGTCCTGCTGGTGGAGCTCAAGGACATCGAACTGCCGCCCACCATGCAGCGCGCGATGGCACGCCAGGCCGAGGCCGAGCGGGAGAAGCGCGCCAAGATCATCGCAGCCGAGGGAGAGGCACTGAGCGCGGACCGCCTCGCCGAGGCCGCCGACGTCATCAGCGCCCACCCCGTCGCCCTGCAGCTGCGGAACCTGCAGGTCCTCTCCGAGATCGCCGCAGAGAAGAACTCCACCATCGTCTTCCCCGCCCAGTTCCTGGAAAGCGCCCGCGCCCTGGCCCGATTCGTCGAGGACGAAACACAGCACATCACTGCCCCACCGCCGACCCGAAGTCCGCACCCAGAGCCGGTGCCCGTCGAGCAAGCCACTGTGGCATGAGCGCGCACGAGCGGCAGATGCATTCGCTCGCCGACGGCAGCGGGGCACGGCGGACACGGACCGGCCCGGCCGGACAGAAGCTCCTCCCGCCCCCGCGGCGGAACGGGCTGTGCTCGGGCATACCGGGCGCCGGTCCGGCGCCGACGTTTCGCACAAGGGAGTGGCCATGACTGGATCGATCGTCGTCGGGGTCGACGGTTCCGGACGCAGCTTGCGGGCCCTGATCTGGGCGGCCCACGAGGCCGCATCGCGAGGTCGTGCTCTGCGCATCGTGCACGTCCTGCCCCCGGCACACGCATACGCCACCACCCCGGAGGGACGTGCCTGGGAGGCAGGGCAACACGACAGGGGAGTGGTCGACGAGGCCATCACGGTCGTCAAGGACGCGCATCCGGGCCTGGAAGTCACTTCCGCGCTGCCCTCGGGTGCTCCACCTGCTGCGCTGCTGTCCGAGGCGGAGCACGCGCACACGCTTGTGCTCGGTGCCAAGGGCATGGGTGGGTTCGGGAGCCTGCTGCTGGGCTCGGTCGCGCTTCAGGTCGTCGGACATGCGGTGTGCCCCGTGGTCGTCGTCAACTACCTCACCACCGGTCACAACCGCATCGTGGTGGGCACGGACGGCTCGACCCACTCGGACGCCGCCCTGGCGTACGCCTTCGAGCAGGCATCCCTGCGTGGTATCCCCCTGCAGGCCGTGCACGCCTGGACCCGCCCGGGACTGCACGGTCTCACGACCGCCGGAGCACTGGACGAGGCGGCCCGAGCGCACCGGAAGGACCTGGAGGATTGGCTGGCCCCACTGACTCGCCAGCACCCCGAGGTGGAGGTGGTGAAGCATCTCCCCGAGGAAGACCCCATGCTCGCTCTGGCCCGCGCGTCCGACCGGGCGGACCTCCTGGTCGTCGGCTCCCGCGGCCGCGGCGGCTTCCGCGGACTGGCCATGGGGTCGGTCAGCCACCAACTCCTGCAGTTCTCCCAGTGCCCTGTGGCGGTCGTCCGACCACACCGCACACCCCATGCCGGCTGAAGCCTTCACAGGGCATGGAAAGTACGCGCCGATGCACGACCGGGAGGCGGAACTCCATGTCCACCGAACCTCAGCCGTCCACGGGCCCCGCGGCGCCCCGGCGGAGGCCGGCACTGCTGACCTTCATGGGCGGCGTCGGGACCGTGACCGGCAGCAAGTTCCTCGTCGAGAGCGACCACACGCGGATCCTCGTCGACTGCGGGCTCTTCCAAGGTCTCGGCGAGCTGCGCCGCCGCAACTGGCGGAGTCTTCCTCGCGACGCATCCGACATCGAGGCCGTCGTCGTCACCCACGCGCACCTGGACCACTGCGGCTATCTGCCCCGCCTCGTCCGCCAGGGCTTCCGGGGGCCGATCCTCGCCAGCACGTACACCGCGCGACTGGCCGGGATCGTGCTGCGTGACAGCGCCCACCTGCAGATGGAGGCGGCAGCGCACGCCAACGCGCACGGCTGGTCCAAACACCGGGTCGCCGAACCGCTCTACGACGACGCCGACGTCGACCGCACCCTGCAATATTTCGATCCGGTACCCGTGGACACCGCCATCGACGTCACCACCGGGACCACGCTGACCCTGCGACGCGCCGGACACATCCTCGGCTCGACGTGGGCCCACCTCACCCTGGAAGACGGACACACCCTCGCGGTGAGCGGCGACCTCGGACGCCCCGGGCATCCCCTGCTGCGCCCGGCCGAGCCGTTCTCGGGGGCGGACGTGTTGCTGGTGGAGTCGACGTACGGCAATCGCCGGCACGACGACGAGGCCGGTCGGGCACGATTCGGCCACGTGCTGGCCCGCACGCTGCGACGCGGAGGAATCGTGGTCGTTCCCGCCTTCGCCCTGGACCGCACGGAGGTCGTGTTGAACGAGCTGGCCGCCCTGCGAGCCCAGGGCGCACTGCCCAAGAAGGTCCCGGTGTACGTCGACAGCCCCATGGCCCTGAGGGCCCTGGACGTGTATCGGGACGCCATCCACTCCCGCGCCGCCGAACTGCTGCCCGAGATCACCTCCGCAGGGACGGCCGCGCTGAGCCCCGACCCGTTCACCGCCGCCCGCTCCGTTCAGGAGTCGATCGACATCAACCACACGCAGGGCCCGGCGGTCATCGTCTCGTCGGCGGGCATGGCGACCGGCGGACGCGTTCTGCATCACCTGCGGCGGCGCCTGCCCGACCCGCGCAACGCCGTGGTCATCGTGGGCTTCGCGGCGGTGGGCACCCGCGCCCGCGACCTGGTGGACGGGGCCGGCGCACTCAAGATGTTCGGCGAGTACGTCCCCGTGCGCGCCGAGGTGGCGAACGTTCCGCACTTCTCGGCCCACGCGGACGCGGCGCAGATCGTGGACTGGCTGCGTGCCGCCCCGCCTCCGCACACCACGTATCTGGTGCACGGTGAGCCGGACGCCTCCACGGCCCTACGGGACCGGATCGCGCGGGAACTGGGCTGGCACGCGGTCCTGCCACGCTCGGGAGAGAACGTCCTGGTGCGCTGAGCGCCGGACGGGCCTATGCGTCCCCCACACCCGGCCGGAGCCGTCAGCGGGCACCACGGCTCCAACCTCTGTCCCGGATGGGGCACGCGACCCGACCGCGGGTGGGTAGGCGGCAGCGCCGGACGCGATGTTCGACCTCGGGCACGGACGCGCTGCGCCCCTTGCATCGCCGACGTCGTGATCGGAAGGGTTCGGTCTGCGTCCTGTGGGTGCCACAGGCCAGTGCGGTACCGCGACGCCGGTCCCGGTCGGGGCGTCCGACCCCAGCCTCGCCAGTCTGCTCGAAGCTCTATCAGGCGGTGGGTGTCCGTGGCTCGTTTGGCCTCAGAAGCGGTGGCCGGGCGCGGGAGATTCCGATTGCGCTGTGACCGTGACGCGGTGCGTCGTCAGCCCGTGAGGCCGGCTTCTTCGAGGTCGAGTGCGCGTTGGAGTCGGCGTCGGGTCGTGTTGCTGATCTTGTTCTCCTCGTAGAGGCGTTGCAACTCGGCGGTTTCCACTGCGATCAGTGCCCGGCGTATCTCGCCGTAGGCATCGGCGGGGCGGGCTGCGAGGTCGTCGGTAGGTGCGTCGTTGCCCGCGTCGGCGTTCGCCTGACGAAGGTGGGCTTCGAGGTGGCGGCGGACCTGCTTCAGAACGGTCTCGGAGGCTGCGTCGGCTTCTTCGTACCGGTCCAGCTCGGTCAGGGCGGCGGTGGCCAGGTGACGGCGGGCCTGGGCTTCCTCGCGGGCGGTGTGTTGTGGTTCCAGTGCGATGCCGGAACGGCGGACGACGGGGGCGAGGGTGAAGCCCTGGACGACGAGAGTCAGTGCGATGGTGCCCGTGGTGAGGGTGAGGATCAGCGCCCGGTGTGGCAGTGGGGCGCCGGCGTGAGTGGTCAGGGGGATGGACAGGGCGGCGGCCAGGGGCATGACCCCGCGTGTGCCGGCCCAGGACAGGACGGCCGGCACACGCCAGGAGAGCCGTTCGGCGCCCCGCCGGTACTGCATCAGCGCGGAGAGCGGAAAGACCCACAGGAGTCGGATGGCCAGGACCGTGACGGCGACGACCGGGACCCACAGGGGCCAGCCGCGCTCGTCGGCGGCCAACTCGTGGACCAGGGTCGGTAGCTGGAGGCCGATGATGGCGAAGACGACGCTTTCCAAGAGAAAGACGACCGTGCCGTAGACGGCGTGGATCTGGAGGCGGATATGGGCGTTGGTGAGTTTGTGGCCGGTTGAGCCGAGGATGACCCCCGCGACCACGACGGCGGTCACGCCGGAGGTGTGCAGCTCCTCGGCCAGGACGTAGGACGCGTAGGGGGTGACCAGTGCGATGACGGTCTCCAACACGGGGTCCTCGGTACGTCTGCGGATGAGCGTCACCACTCCGGCGACTCCGGCGCCGATGAGGGCTCCGCCTCCGCCGAGCAGGACGAACTGCCCTGCGGCCGAGGGAATGGACACCGCCCCGGCGGCCACCGCGGTCCCCACGGCGACCTTGAAAAGCACCAGTGAGGTGGCGTCGTTGAACAGGCTCTCGGCCTGCACCATGGACTGAACCCTCGGCGGCAGCGCCAGGCGGCGTCCGAGCGCGGTGACTGCCACCGGGTCGGTGCTGGCCAGGACCGCACCCAGTACGAACGCCGTCGCCGTGGTGAGCGGGGTCAGGGCCGAGGCGATCATTCCCACGGCAACGGCCGAGGCCAGGACGAGCCCGAAGACGAGGATGGTCACCGGGCGCCACACTGCGCGCAACTCGCGCCCGGATATTTCCTCGGCCGAGGCGTACAGCAGCGGCGGCAGCACCAGGACACTGATCACTTGCGGTGCGACATGGATGTCCGGCACCCATGGCAACAGTCCGACGACCAGGCCGGCGATTACCAGGAGAGACGGGGCGGGCAGGCTCCAGTGGCGGGCGCCTGTGGCAACAGCGGTGGCCAGGACCACGAGGAGTAGCACGATGGTCAGGCCGGTCATGGAGGTCCCCTGTCGAAAGCGGCTTGTGATCTTTCTCCGCCGACCAGACTTCCCGGCACTCCTGCCAGGCACTTTATCGGACTTTAATGGCTCGCATGCGGGATTTTGTCATGCGCACACTATCCGGTCGGGTAAACGGTGCCCCGCTGGGCGGTGCCTTCGTCCTGGTCATCGCCCTCGCTCACGGAGAGCCCGGCTGCGTACCCAAGCCCTCCTCGGCACCGTGCTCCGGCCAATCGCTGATGCGCCGGGGACGTACGGGCCCAGCCCAGCGGGTGCCGGAAGCACGACGGCGGATCGGGTCGGTGGCCAGCCGTACTCCGGCCCGTTGCAGAGGATCAGGGGGCTGGTCATCCGGCAACAGTCTGGTCGCCGTGCGCAGTGACGAACCGCGCCCGCAGCCAGCACGGGTCATTGAGCGCCTTGAACCGGTCGGGCTCCCTGACCACGGCGCGGGCGAAGGCGCGAGCGGGTGAGGGAACATCTTCGGGAGCTCTTCGTGCAGCTTGCTTCTCGTCGCAGGGAGCGGTCGGTGAGCGAGTTCGAGTCCCGACTGCGGGAGACTTTCCCGGAGGCGGTCGGCGGATGGCTTCGTCCATGAGGACGTAGAGCAGGCCGACCAGCGAGCCGCTGCTGACGACTTCGCGGCGGTCGATCATGGCGCGGGCCTCGCTGAGCGGGACCCATTCGATCCTGTCGGACTCGTTCTTCTCCGTCGGCGGCCCCATGTACGTCGCGCCGTCGGCACGGAAGACGTAGTGCTGTGAGTCCGTGATTCCGTTCGCCGGTTCCGCGTAGATCAACGGTTTCATCGTGTCCGGGCGCCAGCCGGTTTCTTCTTCCACCTCGCGGGCCGCCACGCGCACGGCGACCCAGGTGGGCACCCGCTCGTGCAGCTTCTCGGCGGCCGACGCCTCAGGGGCATGTTGTGGGGCCGTCTCCCTGCGCCTCCAGGGCCCTGACTCCACATGGGAGTCACGTTCTGGAGTCTCCGCGCGCGCGTCCTTTCACGTTGACTAATCATCAGCCGTCCTGGGAGCGCGTGCGTGAACGCGACCGTCGGTGGCAGGGCCGCCGGCTGGTTCCTTCCCAACGCGAGGCGGGCGGCTGGCAATCATCCCCCACCCACCGCGAGCGAACCGAGGCGAGCCCGCGTCCGCCGAGGCAACTGCCCTGTGAGCGGCGCGCGTCACGAGGTCGAGGTCGGCGATCTCGTTGTCGCCGTGACAACCAGCAGGAAGTGGGTGTGCACAGACATCGCCCGTGCCAGGACCGGCCAACCGGTATGGCTACTGCGCCCCCTGTACGGCGCTGCCAGCAGGGAGCATCTGCGCGTCGACCGGAACGACATCACCTCAGCTGATCGCCAGTAGTCTGCTGGGCGGGCCGGCCCCGAACCCCACGGGCCGGCCCGCCGCCATGGAGAGGACACGCAATGCAACCCAGCGGCCCCTTCCAAATCCCTGAGAACGTACGGAACATGATCCGCCCACGGGAGGCTCGTCTCGTGGGCGACCGTCGTGGTTCAACTGTCTGGGACGTGCGTACCGACATCCGCCGGTACGCAGTAAAGCTCGGTTGCCCGACGGCCAAGCACCAGTGGACCGCGCAGGCTCCGGCCCGGGGGCCGCGATCCTCCATCAACTCGGTGTCGACGATGTGCACCATGGCGAGTGGGCGGAGGGCACCTGGAACGCCCAGCCGTGGCACCCGGGCGCCGGGCTCTTCGACCGGTGGCGGCCGGGACGACATCCGGTCGAGCCCGCGGAGCCGAGCCCGGCCGACGCTCTCGCCGGCGCCGTGGCGTTGGCCGCACCGCACGACGCCGGTTGGGCCCATGGCGACGTGCAGCCCAACCACCTCCTCGTTCACGACGGCCGGGCCGTCCTGATCGACCTCGCCCTGGCTCACGGCCGGGGGATTCCGCCGCACGTGGACTTCGCCTACCGCGGATGCCTGGTCCACTACGAGGCGCCGGAGATCTCACACGGCATCCTGACCAACAGCACTGCGGTTCCGACGAAGGCGGCCGACGTGTACGCCCTGGCCGCCTCATGGTTCATCTCGGCCACGGGTTGGAGACACGTCTCCTACCCGGACGACGCCGAGCGCGAGGAGCGACGACGCGCCATCGTCCAGAAGCCCCACCGACGCATCAACGTCCCGGGGCCGCTCGGTCGACTCATCGAGCAGATGATGGCGCGGAACCCCGCCGATCGGCCGACGAGGGGGGAGGTGTGCGCCGAACTCCGCACCTGGGCCCAGTGACGTAGAGGACTACCCACCGGAAGCGGCGGCTCTCCGCGGCGATCGAGGCCGCTGCCCGGCCGCGATCTGAATGTGGCTCAGGTGGTGCCGGTAGTGCGGGTCTTGGCAGCATTCGTTTCGGGCTTCGTGTGGAGGATTTCGCGAGCCTGTTCCGCGGCGCGGGAAATGCTCTCACCGATGAAGTCGACGAAGCGGGCAATGTTTTCCAGGCGGGTGGCGGCTGGCGTGCTGGGCCCGAGGACGCCGACGCCCTGTCGTGCGGCTTCGGCGAGGTCGGCGGTGCCGCGGGCGTCGGCGATCATCGCCTGGTACCAGATGTCGTCGTCGACGACGTAGCGCTCGCGACGGCGATCGTCGCGTTCCCGGCGCACCAGGCCCTGACCCTCAAGGAACGCGACCGCCTTGGAGATGGACGCCGGGCTGACCTGGAGGTGCCTGGCGAGTTCGGACGCGGTGAGGCTGCCCGCGTCGGTGGTGTAGAGACACACCAGCACCCGGGACATCATCTTGGGCATGCCCGTCCGCATAAGGACGGTGGTGAACATCTCCTCGTACGCGCGCACGGCCTCGTCGTCGCGTCCGTGGGCTTGTGGGGACACCTGCGGCTCTCGGCGCGCGGCCTGCCTGCGCCGGTGGGCGCGGCGTTCGGTGGCGCGGTGGGCCGAGTCGGCGCGGTAGTCGGTGGGGCCGCCATTGCGCATCACCTCGCGCGTGATGGTCGAGGTCGGGCGGTCGAGGCGTCTGGCGATCTCCGCATAGGCGAGGCCGTCGGCCAGTCCCAGTGCGATCTGCCGGCGTTCCTGCTGGGTGAGCCTGCCTCCCGGCATCGCGGTCTCCTCTGTGGTCTGCGGTGTCTCCGACGTAGCGTTCACTTCCAGCTCATTGCAACGGGCCGGATGAAGGTCGTTGCGTTAACCTCGAAGGCCGCTGCAATGATTTCCTGGATTCTACCTGTAGTTATGGTGATTCTGCATGGCGAATCTGTTGTTGGATCACCGAACGCAACGTAGCGTTTTCTTCATCGGAAACATTGCGCCTAAGGGGCGCGCCAGGCAGAAGTAAGGAGCGCACGATGCAGAAGTTCGACACTCCCACCCCGATCTCCGCCGTCCTCGACATCCCCGCGGGACACATCCGGTTCATCGCCGCGGACCGGGCCGACAGCACGGTCGAGGTTCTGCCCACGAACGCCTCGAAGAGCCGCGACGTGAAGGCGGCGGAGCAGACCGAGGTCGCCTATGACGACGGTGTCCTGCGGGTCGTGACCCCGGCGGCGACGAACCGGGTCCTCGGCAGCTCCGGTTCCCTTGAGGTGACCGTCCAACTGCCCGCAGGCTCCCGCATCGAGGCGAAGGCTGCCAGCGCCGATTTCCGGTGCGTCGGACGGCTCGGTGACGTCGCGTTCGAGGGCGCACAGGGCTCGATCAAGCTCGACGAGACCGAAAGTGCCAGCCTCGCCCTCCTCGCAGGCGACATCTCGGTCGGTCGTCTCGGCGGCCCCGCGGAAATCAGCACGGAGAAGGGCGACCTCAACATCGCCGAGGCCATGCACGGCACGGTCACGCTGCACACGCAGGCCGGCGACATCTCGGTCGGCGCCGCCCGAGGCGTCTCCGCCTCCCTGGACGCCGGCACCTCCTATGGCCGGGTCCACAACTCCCTCAAGAACACCGAGGGCGCCGCCGGGCTGAACATCCACGCGACCACCGCCTACGGCGACATCACCGCCCGCAGCCTTTGACGCCACCACCCGGCCCCAAGAGGCCGACGAGGCGTGAGGCCGCACCTCCTGCGGTGGCTTCACCACTCCTTGCTCCTGATCCACATTCGGCTCCTGAAGAAAGGCACCCGATGACCATCAAGCACCCCTCCTTCACCGGCATGGTGTCGGTCGACGACACCGCACTGGCAGTGACCGACACCGGCGGACCCGGCCGTCCCGTGGTCTACCTCAACGGCTCCTACGCCGACCAGTCGCACTGGCGGCGCGTCATCGCCGACCTCGGTATCGGCTACCGGCACATCACCTTCGACGAGCGTGCCCGCGGCAAGTCGGAGTGCTCGGCGGACTACTCGTTCGAGGCGTGCGTCCGTGACATCGACGCCGTCCTCACGGCGAGGGGCGTCGACCGGCCGATCCTGGTGGGCTGGTCCTACGGCGCCATGCTCGCGATCCACTGGGCCGCTCGGAATCCGGACCGAGCCCTGGGGGTGGTGTCCGTGGACGGCGCGTTGCCGCACGAGTGGCTCGACGACGCCGCCCGGGAACATCTCCGGAAGCTGTTCCGCCGGCTGAGCCCACTGTTCCCGATCGGCCGTCGGCTGGGCCTGGCCGCACGGATGAGCGCCGCGCAGCATGCTGAGATCAACATCGAGATCAACGAACTCTACGCGCACAGCGCCCTCGATCCGGTCTTCGACCGGGTGACCGTACCGACCCGGTACGTGCTCGCCACAGGTGGCAACTTGGGCGGTGACCCGAAGTTGATGGAACAGATACGTGCCAACCTCGCCCCGGTGCTCGCCCGCAACCCGAACATCCGCGTGAGCGCGAAGGTCGAGAGCAACCACTCGAAGATCCTGAGCAAGGACTTCCGAGCCGTCGCCGACGCGGTTCGTGAGCTCGCCGCCACCCGGGACCACAAGGTCGGCTGAGCCGAGACGCTCGTGTCGAGACGGCCGCGTCGCAATGAAAGGCGGCTGTCTGAGTGTCTGGAGCAGCCGGAGGAGCCTGAGCTGGCGGCGGGGCCGAGGTGAGTGTTGCCGGTCAGCGACTGTGCCTGTCCGGCACCACCCACCACAGGAACCAGCAACAGGTCCCCAGAAGCAGCGAGTTGAAGATGATCCCCATCCAGGCCCAGAGGGGGAAGATCACGGTCACGGCGAAGAACAGCACCAAGTTCATCGCGAAAAACGCCAGCCACACCAGGGCGGTCGGCCACCGGGGGCGGCGGATCGCCGTGTTCAGCAGGGCCGCCACTACGGCCACGCCGAAGACGAGCACCTCCCGTGGGGTGCCGTCCCGGTGCGAGAGCACGTCGTTCCACGGCAGGATGAGGGTGCCGATCCAGACGAGGGCGAAGCAGGCCACGCCGCGTACCAGCAGGGCCGGGGACGGCCGCCGCCGTCCGGCGGGTGCGGCCGATGCCACAGGCGCGGCGTGTGGTGCAGGTGCGGCGGGTGCCGAGCCCCATGCGGAAGCAGGGGCCGACGACGCGGCGCGCGCGGGCGGCGCGTTGAACGGTGCCGGCGCCGGACCGAACGCCGGCGGGATCGGCACCTGCCCGGGCGGCGCGACCTCCGTCGGCACGGGAGCCTGGGCCTGACCCGGTAAGGGAATCCCGGTGGCCCCGTGGCCGCGGGAGAAGGCGTCCAGCGCCGTCAGCGCCTGCTCGGCGGTGGCTCGTTGCGTCGGGTCCTTCGTCAGCAGTGCCGCCAGCACCGGAGCCAGTGCCCCGGCCCGCTCCGGCACCTGCGGATCCTGCGTGACGATGGCGATGCACAGCGCGGTGAACGTCTCGGCGGAGAACGGCGGCCGGCCCTCGACGGCGGTGTACAGGGTGGCGCCCAACGACCAGAGGTCGGTGGCGGGTGTCGGGGGCCTGCCTTCCAGTTGCTCCGGGGCCATGTAGGCAGGGGTGCCGATGATCGTCCCCGAGTGGGTAAGCGCCATGGTGGCGTCCGACATGTGCGCTATGCCGAAGTCCGTGATGATCACGCGGTCGTCCATCAGCAGGACGTTGTCGGGCTTGAGGTCACGGTGGACGATGCCCGCGGCGTGGGCCTGGCCGAGGGCCTTCAGCATCAGGACGCCGATCTCGGCGACCCGCCGCACCGGCAGGTGTCCGTCCCGCGCCACGGCGGCGGCGAGGGACGTGCCCCTCACGTACTCCATGACGATGACGGGCGCGCCCTCGTGCTCGACCACGTCGTGCACGGTGATGATCCCCGGGTGGTTGAGTCGCGCGGCGGCCCGCGCCTCACGCATGACGCGCCGGAGCAGGACATCTCGCTGTTCGTCGCTCACACCCTGTGGGAGCGTGACCTGCTTGACGGCGACCTCCCGGCCCAGCGTCTCGTCACGGCCCCGCCACACACGGCCCATACCGCCCTGGCCGATCTGCTCCAGGAGCCGGTAGCGGCCGCCGATTATTTCCCCGCTCGCCTCTGCCATGGCGCATACCCTAGCCCCGTACCACGTCGGCGAGTCGGCCATTCGTCCAGCACGGAGGGAAGCCGAAGTGCGGGAGTGAGCGCGGCGCCTCACTCCCAGTCACTTCCAGCCGACCGGCGGCCCGTAACCCGGCACAGGCAATGTCGAGAACAGGTTCCCCTGATGCGGGGTGATCCCGCCCTTCTGCGGTAGTCCGGCAAAGGGCGGGACATCTATGCGGGCGGGACGATCGGCCCGCCCCGGCCTTCGTCGGCGAAGTGCCGTTCATCGACGGAGGGTGTTCGGCCGAGATGGCGCTGATGTACTCAAAGGCTGCCAACTCGAAGTGGTCGTCGCCGGTGGCACGTGCGTGGCCGACACACCACTCTCGGGCTTCACCAGAGGAGGCAGTATCGACACAGAACTCCCCGCAGACAAGGCACTTCCCCACGTGCCGCACGCTCCAGTCCGGGTCGATCCGGAGCGCCCATTCCTGCGGCCTCCTACGCCCCGTCATGACGTGCTCTCGGGACGCTCCGGAGCCTCGACGGCCGCCGCCTGCAACGCGTCGATGCACGCAGCCAAACCACGCTGCATCTCGGTGAGTTCTTCCTCGGTCAGCTCATCTACCCACGCCGTACGAGCCTTCAGTGCATCCCGCACGGCGTCGAGCTGGCGGTACGACTCCCGATACCTGACGTGCCGGTTCCACGCCTCCCTCCCCGGTCGCGCCACTGCGTCCAGGATGTCATCGCGCCGCCTTTCGGTGCGAATGACGACGCATCTCGATGTTGCAGTCGATCACCTTCGACTCGTCCCCGGCAGCACGGGCCGCCGCCCGCTGCCTCGCCAGAGCGCCGCACACGTCGCACCCGGCCACGGGCTCAGGAAACGGCAACGGAAACGAGTACCTCAGATGTACCGACCCACTCAGACTCGGCATCAGCACCCCACCTCGACCCCATGAATCCAACGCGGCCCCGCATCAACGCCGTACGTCGAGAACCACAACGCCCGGCGCCCCCCACGCTGTAACCGCCGCTCCGGGCGCTCCTGAGGCGTCAGGACGTACGGACAGAGGAAAGCCACGTCCTCTCCCCGCAGCATCCGCTGTTCGACGGGGACACGGGGGATCGTGAGGGTGGGGTGTCGGGGTGCCCGGGGGTGGGCGGTGCGTCGGCGGAACCATGCCGGCCCCGGGCGGGGAACAGCAGATCCAGCACCACTGCGATGATCCACGCGCTATGTTTGCGCATGTCGTCAACCTCCTAGCGGTTGGTGGCCACGCCCCCGGACGTCGCCGCGTCGCGGGGGTCTGCCTATGACGGAAACCTCATCCAACCGTTGGGGTTGATCTGAGAGAGGAGCCTCACGGGGGGCCAGGGAGGAGCCACACTGGAGTGGAGAGGGGGCCAGCACGTGAGTAATGACCGGCGACAGTGGTTCGGCGCGTACTTGGCACGGCTACGAAAGGATGCGCACAAGAGTCAACGGCAGTTGGCTGCGATGCTGTGCGATGTCTCCGGCACGCAGTCCCTCACGCGGAACGAGGTATCCCGCTGGGAGCGTGGAGGGCGCATCCCTGATTCCTGGCTCCAGTTCGTTGCGGAAGTCCTGGGTGTTCCCCTTGGGGAACTAGAGCGAGCGGCCAGCTACGCCCGAGGCGAATCGGACGGACCACCGTTCGGGGCCGCCGTGATCCTTGCTGAGCTGATCCCGCCAGGCGACTCACTAGGGCGCTTCTGATGGATCTCCGTGGAAGAAGGAGCGGCGCCTGGTGCGTGCGATCGCAAGGCGCCGGGATGTCTTCATAGCGGAGCTATGGGGGCATTTCGGCAACGCCGCGAGCGTGCGTGGCAGGCGCCGCGACGCCGCGGAGATCCATCAGAAGCGCCCTAGCGCCGCTCGGCACAAGGTCAGGCCGCCGCATCGGCCGGGAGGACGTAGCGACCCTTGCCGCCCGGGTACACGGCTTTCGGCTCGCCGATGACGTGCTGACCGGGGGAGACCTGATGACGCCTGTGTTCCGCGAGCTCAATGCCGCGATGCGGCAGTATCGCGAGAGCACCCACACAGAGGCGGTAGGCAGCGCTCTCCTGTCCCAGATTGGTGAACTGGCCCAAATCGCCGGTTGGATCGCCAGCGACGCCGGACAGCACGCCCAGGCTGAACGCGTTTACCGCATCGGTATCGACGCGGCACGACAGGCGGACAACGGCCCCTTGGTCGCGAACCTTGCGGGCAGTCTCGCCTACCAGTTCAGCAACACCGGACAAGAACGTGCGGGTCTTGATCTCTCCCGTGCCGCACTTGACGAAGCTGGGGCCGACGCTCCGGCCAAGACACGTGCACTGTTCTTCGACCGGATTGCGTGGGCTCACACACGCGTCGGAGAGGCGCAACCTGCCATGCAGGCTCTCGGGCAGGCACACGACGCACTAGCAGATGTCGACGTGGGAGCACCCACGTGGGCCTACTGGGTGAGCCGGGAAGAGCTTGAGGTGATGGACGCCCGGGTTTTCACCGAGCTACACCGTCCGTTGCGAGCCGTCCCGTTGCTGACCCATGTCCTCAGCCGCTATGACGCCACGCACGCCCGGGAAGTCGCCCTCTACCGGTCGTGGCTCGCCGTCGCTCTCGCTGACGCCAACGAACCCGAACAGGCGGCGGAGGAAGCCCGACGCGTTGTGATTGCTTCCACGGACATGGCCAGCGACCGCATCACGTCACGTGCTCGTGTTGTGCTCCACCGGCTCGAAGAGTTCAAGCAAGTCTCCGAAGTCGGCGACTTGCTTCATGACCACGGGCATCTGCTGTGCACATAGCTGTATACGCCAGCGTGGAACTCACGGCCTGACACAGCCCAACGGCCACCCTCCAACGTGACCGAGGGTGGCCGTTCGCATGCCCCGGACCGCAGGAATGGTTGATGGATGCAACCATGTCTCGGAATCTGGGGACTCTCTCTACTCCCGCACCGGCGAGGGGGGCGACGGCCTGATTTCCTGGTCCTGGGTGAGGGGGCCTCCGGGCCCCGTGCGGTGCCACCCGGCCCTATCGGTGTCGGTGCCGCGCGCGTCAAGCTGGGACCACAGGGTTCCTGTCGGGCCTCTCCGGCGGTCCGTCTCCGGAGGGAGATGAAGCATGAGCAGCAACGATCCGGGCAACCCGGTGATGGTCGGAGTCTCCCGTTCGTCGACGGCCGCGAGTGCGGTGGCCTGGGCGGCGGACGCCGCGGCGCGACGTGGCCGGGAGCTGTGCCTTGTGCATGCCCAGGAATGGCCCGCCGGAGCCGCGCCGAAGCATCGGCATGACGCGCCGGATCAGGTGTGGGCCTCGCATTTCCGGGCCGCGGGACGGGATCTTCTGCGGAACCACATGGACAGCGCGGCAGAGCAGGTGCCCGGCCTGCGGATCAGCACGCGTCTGGAGGACGGCGATCCGCCCGCCGTGCTGCGGGAGGCGGCGGAGGGCGCCGTCCTGCTGGTGATCGGTTCCCGTCAGGTGTCCGGCCCGGGGGAGGCGGTCACCTTCACCACGGTCGGCCGGTCCCTCGTCGGGCACCCTCCGTGCCCGGTGGTGCTGGTCGTCGGCGACACCGCGCGCTACGACCGGCTCGGCCCGGTGATGGTCGGCGTGGACGGTTCGCCGGCATCGGCGCCGGCGGTGGCCTTCGCCTTCGAGGAGGCGGCGTCGAGCGAGGCGGACCTGCTCGCGGTGCAGGTGCGACGGCCGCGCCGCGGCGACTGGCCGGAGGCCGTCGAGGAGTCCTTCGTCGACGTGTCGGAGGCACTCGCCGGGTGGCGCGAGAAGTACCCGCAAGTCGTGGTGCGGGAGAAGGTCGTGATGGGGCAGCCGGCGGTGCAATTGGCCCAGGAGGCCACCGCGGCACGCTGCCTGGTGGTCGGGTCCCGTGGCCTGGGCGGTTTCCGCGGGATGGTGCTCGGCTCCACCAGCCGCAGCTTGGCGCACTTCGCGCCGGGTCCGTTGGCGGTGGTGCCTCAGGGGGCCGGTACGGGCTGAGGGACGGGCCGGGGTCGCTTGTGCGTGTTGTGGTCGTCGGGTGGTGGTGTCAGCCGCCGGCGACCGAACCGGGTACCGTCCATGCGCGTTGAGACGTCCCTGGGGGCTTGTGCGTGACTATCTGCTGGTGCTGACCGTCACCGCCGCCGTCGATTTCGTGCCGACAGGGCCGGTACGGACGACAGCCCTCACGGTGGGCGCGGCCGCTCACACGCACCGGCAAGCTGGCCGGGGCGACGGCCCCGCTGAGAGCGTCTGCCGCCAGTGCTCGGCCGCCCGGGTCATGTCATGGGTGAGGTGCCGGAAGAACTCGCTCGTTGTGTGCAGCCGGGCCCCGACCGGCGTGGTGCTGCCGAACAGTTCGGCTCCCCGTTGGGTGAGTTCCGCCCACCTGACCATCGATTGGGTGCTGGCCTGCCACGCCTGGTACCCGGGGGAGTCGTCGATGAGGTACCGCTGTCGCCGGCCGTCGCGTTCGCGCCTGACCAGCCCCCGCTGTTCCAGCCAGCCGACGGCCTTGGAGACGGAGGCCGGGCTGACCTGTAGCCGGGCGACGAGCTCGGCGGAGCCGATGCTGCCGGTGTCGCTGGTGAACAGGCACGTCAGGACCCTGGCCATCATCGCCGGGACCCCGGTCTGGATCATCATCTCGACGAGCCCGTCCTCGAACTCGCGCTGTGCCTGTGGATCGCACCCGTCGATGCCCGTAGCGGGCGGCGTGCCGGGGTGCGGATCGCGGCGGCGGGCCCGCCACTTGGCGGCCTGCTGCGCCTGGTTCGCCCGATAGCCGCGAGCCCCACCGTTACGCGCGACCTCGCGGCTGATGGTCGACCCGGGCCGTCCCAGCCGGCGAGCTATCTCGGCGCAGCTGAGCCCTGCTGCCAGCCCGGCCGCGACATGCTGTCGCTCCTCGTACGTCAGACGACCTCCAGGCATCCTGCCCTCCCGTTCCACCGCCTCGTGACGATGCACGAACCGATGCGTTCAGCTGCATGTCATTGCATCGAACTTCTCGCTTCTACCTGCATTGATACAGGAGTTGGCTGGTGTCCATGCGAAATGCGGCCCTAGCTTTTCGCGTATCGCAAACGAAGCATGTGGAAGGAGCAGCCCGTTATGACCGCAGTACTGCCGACCCAGCGGCCGACCGGCCGTTCGACCCGCCCGAGGGACTGGCCGAGCTGCGCGCGCAGCGTCCACTCAGCCGGCTGAACTACCCGGACGGGCATGTGGGGTGGCTGGTGACCAGCCACGCCCTGGTCCGCGCGGTGCTGGCCGATGCGCGGTTCAGCGCCAGGGCCGAGCTGCGGCATCTGCCGTTTCCCGGCGCACCCGCCGGCAACCGGCCCTCACCACCGGGAATGTTCACCGCCATGGACGCCCCGGAGCACACCCGCTACCGCCGCCTGCTCACCGGCCAGTTCACCGTCCGCCGCATGCGCCAGCTCACGGATCACATCGAGGCCGTCACCGCCGAACACCTCGACGTGATGGAGGGGCACGGCGGCCCGGTGGACCTGGTGGACGCCTTGGCGCAGCCGATCCCGGCGCAGGTGATCTGCGAACTGCTCGGCGTGCCCTACGCGGACCGGGCCCGCTTCCAGGGGCATGCGCTGGACCTGTTCCGCCTGGACGCCGCGCCGGAGCGGATGGCGTCCGCGTACGCGGCGGTGCAGGAGTTCCTCGGCGAACTGGTGGCGGCCAAACGCGCCGAGCCCACCGAGGACCTGCTCAGCGGCCTGACCACCACCGACCTCAGTGACGAGGAACTGGTCAACATCGGCTTCGTGCTGCTCGGCGCCGGCCTGGACACGACCGCCAACATGATCGCGCTGGGCACCTTCGCCCTGCTGACCCGCCCCGACCAACTCTCCGCCCTGCGCACGGACCCGGGCATCGCCGCCCAGGCGGTCGAGGAACTGCTCCGCTACCTGAGCATCATCCCCGGCACGGTACGCACGGCGCTGGAGGACGTCGAACTGCACGGCCGGCTCATCAAAGCCGGCGAGTCGGTCACCGTCTCGATCCCCGCAGCCAACCGCGACCCCCAACGCTTCCCCGATCCCGACACCCTCGACCTGCACCGACCGGCCAGCGGACATGTGGCCTTCGGCCACGGCGTCCACCAGTGCCTGGGCCAGCAACTCGCACGCGTGGAGATGCAGGTGGTGCTCCCCGCACTGCTCACCAGATTTCCTACGCTGCGCCTGGCACTCCCGGCCCAGGACGTTCCCATGCGCACCGACATGCTCATCCACGGCGTGCATGAGCTGCCCGTCGCCTGGCAGATGTAGACGCGAGGGCAGCGACGCTGTGCCTGGTCACCGGAGCGTCATCGGGGATCGGCCGATCCATCGGGTGGTCGTCACCGTCCTTTGGGACGCGGCCCACCGCACCACCGCACCACCGCACCACCGGCCCCCAGTACCCGGGCTCGACGATGCGCTCCGCCTTCCACACCTTCCAGGGCTGGACCGCGCTGTCCGACATGGACGACGACCAGGGCAGGCCAGACCGCCATCGAGCCGGCTCAGAAGATTCCGGTACTGCCTGGGCGCGGTCCCGCGAAGGGAAAGGACATGGACACCCCACCGGCTCGGCCGGGGCGAGCGGCATGTCGGTGGGCCGATCGCGCGCCGAGGCCCCAGGATTGACCGGGTGAGAACGGGCAGCCCCCGCACCCCGGCGGGCAGACCCGTGGAACGAGGAAACCAGACGAGGTCCGCCATGCCCGTACACCGCGTCGGACTGGTCGTCCACCAGGGCCGGGACGCCTCCCGGGAAGCAGCCGACGTCGTGCACGCCTGGTGCGAGGCGCACGAGGTCCCCTGCACCGAGATCGACGTCTGGTCGGCGGATCAACACCGCCGTTCCGCGCGCGAGGAGGCCCGCGCGGCCGGCGACCCCGACCTGGTCGTCACCCTGGGAGGCGACGGGACTTTCCTGCGCGGCGCCCGGATCGCCGTGAAGACCGGTGCCACCGTGCTCGGTGTCGACCTGGGCAAGGTCGGCTTCCTCACCGAAGTGCCGGCCAGCGACATCACCACTGCCCTCGACGCCGTCCACGCCGGCCACGCCCCGGTCGAGGAGCGCATGACACTGACCGTGCGCGCCTCCCGCCTCCCGGATCTGCCCGCCGAACTGGAGGCACTCCTCTGCTACGGACGCGGCCCAGCCCTGCCGCCACCGCAGGCGCGACCGGAGAGCGCCGCGGGCGACGGCTGGGGTCTGCCGCTGGACGTCAACGCCCTGAACGACGTGGTGGTGGAGAAGCTCGCCCGGGACCACCAGGTCAGCGTCGGCGTCTACATTTCCGGCAGGCTGCTGGCCGCCTACTCCGCCGACGGCCTCGTGGTCGCCACGCCCACCGGTTCGACCGCCTACAGCTTCGCTGCCGGCGGCCCCGTGCTCTCCCCGCACATGGACGCCGTCGTCTTCACCCCGATCGCTGCCCACATGACCTTCAACCGCACCGTCGTCGCAGCCCCCGACGAACCGGTCGCGCTGCGCATTCTGCCGCACTCCGGCCGCGCCGCGGTCAGCATCGACGGCCAACTCCGGGGCGTCCTCGATCCGGGCGACTGGATCGGCGTCTACCGCGCCCCGCAACGCGTACGGCTCGTCCGCCTCCAGCCCACCGACTTCTACGGACGTCTGCGGGACCGCTTCCGGCTCACCGACGCGCCCGCCACCGCGGCCGACGGAGAGTCCGCCCCGTTCTTCCGCCCCGACTCCTGCGTCCCCCCGGACCTGGCGGGCCTGCGCCTGCCCCCTCCCACCGCAGCCCGCTGAACCTCTCCCCGCCGGGTAAAGGCGGCTTCATGATGCTGCACTCGGACATCGGAACCCTCGGAATGCCTGCCTGATCCCCTGTGTCATTGATGGTTGACGCGTTGCTGCTGAAGGCTGCTGATCAGTAGGTTTGCGCCATCATGAGGACGCGAATTCTGAGGTTCGGCTTGTATGCGGACGAGCAGGGGCTGGCCTGGGTCAGGGAACTCGTCGATCGGACCGTAGGTTCCCGGAGTGCCCGGATCATCACGGCGGATGTTGCACGCACCTATCCCGACAGCGACCTGACGACCGCTGAGATGTACGACTTTCTGGCGGAACAGTGGGCCTTTGAACATCCTGGTCAGAACAGTGGCGAGCGGGAAGCGGTCGAGCTGCGCGTCCACCTGGCGTGTTCCCTGCGGACATGGCGAGTGATCCGCAAGGCAGTGATCAAGACCTTGTGCCCGGAGGGAACAGCGCCCCACACTTGCCGTGTTCCATGGTGCGCCTGAGCGGGTGCACGGTTTTCGGCGAAGGACTGAAGCACCACAATGCCCCGCCGCCTTCGGTGGCACATCCCGTGAGCTGTTCCTCCGGCTGATCTCGGCTGCCTAGGCGCCCCAGTCTCCGGCAGCGGACCGCTGCCACTTGACGGCGACGGCGCCGTGAATGATCTACGGCACCGTGTTGACCTGCCCATTCTCCCTTGCGGTCGTTGCGTTTGCCGGGCACCGGCCGGCCCACTACGACGACCAGTCGGGCGTCGGCGTCGATGACCACCTGGTGGTTGGTGGAGTACCTGCGACGACCAGCAGGACCCGGTCCTCCAGTGGCAGGCCGCCTGGGGCGGCCCTTGCAGACCGGGTCCGCTCCTTCACGCCGCAGCGCGATGATCGGCTTGCTGAACTCCCGCGGGTTCAGACCGGTGAACGGGACCATCCACGACGGCTCCGGCGTCGTGAGAACACCAGCCACCCAAGATCATCTCACCTCAACGCAGCGATTCTTCAAGAGCATCGAGGCGACGTGCGAAGGCGTCGGGTGCCGCCGCGACAGTGCCCTTGCTGATGAGGTTCCCAGCCTCGTACTGCTCCTGCGCAACGTTGACCACCGTGTACGAGACCCTCGCACCCCGAGGCGCATCAGTCACTCGATATTCCCCCCGGTACCACCAGTCGCCCTGCATGACAGCTGTGAGGCAATGTGGGTAGACAGCGAACTTCGTGTGTCCGTCGTCGGGCGCAAGCTGGGGAACCAGGAGGTCGAAGACCTCGGCGGGATCGGCGGCCACCTCCCGCTCAAGTTCCAGCGGCACCGTGTGCAGTTCCGGCCTGGCGAGCGGGGCGCCACTCGCGTCAGCCACCTGATCGGTCATGCGGGCACCATAGCCATGCCGATCCACCCATGCACCAGCCTCACACGCAGTCGCGGGACAGCCCCTGAACTTGTTCTTTAACCTGATGCCGTGACGGCTGGTCGTGCCGTGGGGCAAATCGTGATGCGTTTCTGCGGCAGGCTCGTCAGACTCGTGGCATGACTGCGAAGATCACCCGCTTCAACCCCGACCGGTTACATGAGACGCCGGGCTATCACCACATCACCGTTGTGGAGGCCGGCCGAACGGCTTACCTGGCGGGGCAGTGCCCGCTCGATCCGTGTGGCTCCCTCGTTGGTCCGGGTGCCCTCGAGATGCAAGTCGACCAGGTCGTCGCGAACGCGCTCGCCGCCCTCGCGGCGGTGAATGCCCAGCCACAGCACGTGGTGCGTTCAGTGATCTACGTGCGGAGCGACGACAGGGAGGACCTGGGCATCGCCTGGGGCCGGCTTACCGCTTCCGTCCTCGGACCGGCGTTCACGTCCGCCAGCACGCTCTTGGGGGTTGCGCAGTTGGGCTTCGCTGGGCAGCTGGTCGAGGTGGACCTCACCGCCGCGCTGCCCGACTGAGCGGCGCCTGGTGCCTCGAACAAGGTCTCGAACTGCTTCGCCCGGATGGTCATGTGCCGGACGCCGGGGCGGCCTTCGCCTGATCACGGACTCGTCGTCCACACGGCTGACCGACAGCGCATGGCATTCGACGTCGAGGTTGCACTTGGCCTCAAGACCTCCGGAGCCGTCGAGAACGACCCGTGCCTTCGGTGAAGGAGTCATTGTCGCTTCCTGCGGATCGGTCGGCGTGACTGAGGGCATCCGTTGGCGGGCTTCGCCATCAGTATCGACCCGGCCCTGATGCGTGCAGGGACGTTGGGCTGGTGCCGGCAGGGGTGCGTGGACGCGAGCCGACAAGTGATCTCAGCATGCCGACTCCCGCCACGACCGCAGCCAGGTGAAGCACCGCAGCGACGGCGGGGTCTTCCGGCAAGGGGACGTCGTGCGGGTGGGCCAGTGCCACGAAGAGCGTGATGGGCAGTTTCCAGCTGCTCCACGCGAAGAGCGAGCCTGACCCGAGCCAACCGAGCATCAGCAGGCGCCGGTGGGGCCCTCGCGTAGGGTCTTGCTGGGCGAGCATCCAGACGGCGGCGGATCCGGCAAGGGCCCAGAGCGCACCCACGCCCGTCAGCAGGTACCCATTGGTGTCCCTCTGCGCCGGATGCGCGACTCCGAGGCTGCCACCAACTGCCCAATATGCCCAGACAAGACCGACGACGGCTGCGACGGCAGCGGCCCATGGCGCAGCCCTACCGCTGTCGTCCCCGACTCGCGCGGTGAAGGCTTCCGGCCAGCGCCGCCGCGGGTAGGCGGGGAGCGCAAGGGCCAGACCCAGCCCCATCCCGACAAAGCTGAACTGGATCAGTGCGCCTTCCCAGCCAGGCATGGCAGCGTCGTCGCCCCCGCTGTTCGGTGCGCCGCCGTGACCCGCATCCAGCACCGCACTGAGCACGGCGTAGGGCAAGATCGACACGAGGAACCCTGCTCCCGTCCAGGCACAGAAGGCCACCAGCCGCCCCGGTATCCGCATGCCCCAGGGCTGCACCAGGGCGAGCGACAGGGCGATGCCGATCCCCGCCATGCCGATGGTCACGGTGTTGAGGAGGAACCACTCGGTCAGGTTGAAACCCTGTCCGATCGGCGCCAGTCCCAGAAGTGAACCGACGACCCATGACACCTTGATCAACAAGTAGGGCGACATCGCCAGCGCCGCCCCGTATCCCGCGCATCGTCCAACCCGTTCCCAGCGTTCCACCCGGATACCCCTTCCTCGGCAGGACCTCCAGCCTCGGGCATCACCTTGCTCGTACACGTCCGCCACTGGGAGCGTCCACCTCCGCCGGACGGCGGAGCCCGACCTAGACCTCCGGGTGGACCGGGCACGCGAGCTGTCCTCACAAGCGCCCGGGGCCCAAAACCTAACCAACAGCGTCTGCATGAGGTGTGGCTCTTCCCGACAGCGCAAGCAGTGCTGCTCGGGACGGCGAATCGGGCTCTGCCGCGTACAGCAGCATCGTCAGTTCCTGGTCCGGTGGGGGCAGTCGCGTTGCCTGGAAGTGCAGTTCCAGCGGCCCGTACTCCGGGTGCTGGATGCGCTTGACGCCGTATCCCTTCCCCTCGACCTCCTGTGACTCCCACAGTCGGGCGAACTCCGGGCTTTGTTCTCGCAGTTCGCCGACCACCTCGCACAGCCGATCGCTGTCCGGGGTACGGCCGGCCTGGGCGCGCAGCTCGGCGACGACTTCGCGGCGGATCTGCGCCGCCTCCGGGTGCCTGGCCGCCACGTCCGGGTGGAGGAACATCAGCCTGGCGATGTTGCGTTCCTCCGGTGACTGCCGCGCGAAACCGTACAGCAGTTGCCCACCCAGCCGGTTGTACGCCAGCACGTCCATGGCGCGGCCGTAGATCAGGGCCGCGACGCCGTCCATCGCGTCGAGCACCGCGTGCAGGCCGGGCCGCACGACCTGGGGTGCCTCCCGGACCGGGCGGCACGCGGTCCCGCCGCGCGCTGCCCGGTGCACCACGTTCCGCAGGTATTCGTGCTCGGCCGCGGTCAACCGCAGCCCGCGGGTGAGGGCGTCCAGCACCTCCGGTGAGACGTTCCCGCCGCGGCCCTGCTCGATGCGTGTGTAGTACTCCACGCTGATGCCCGCCAGCCGGGCGGCCTCCTCGCGGCGCAGCCCGCGCACCCTGCGCCGTGTCCCGCCGGGCGGCAGGCCGACGTCGGTCGGGTCGAGGGTCGCCCGGCGGGCCTTCAGGAACGCGTTGATCTCCGGCTCAGCATGCATCGGACCATTTTCCGGCATGTCGGGTCCAGCCTGGCCCTGCGGGTACCAGGGTCGGCCGGGCCTGGCTGGTGTGGGCGCCGGCGGGCAGGGTGGATTCCGACACCAGGTACACGAAGGGCATGGGAGCAGGTATGAACCGCAGGATCCTCGGCGGCACCGGCATATCCGTCAGCGAGTACACCCTCGGCGCGATGATGCTCGGCGCATGGGGCACCAAGGATCACGACGAGGCCGTCCGCATCGTGCACACTGCCCTCGACGCCGGCATCAACACCATCGACACCGCCGACATGTACTCCGACGGCGAGTCCGAGGTGATCGTCGGGAAGGCCCTGAAAGGCCGCCGGGACGACGTCGTCCTCGCCACCAAGTTCCACAACCCGATGGGGCCGGACGCCAACCAGCGTGGCAACTCCCGGCGTTGGATCGTCCGTGCGGTCGAGGACAGCCTGCGCCGCCTCGGAACCGACTGGATCGACCTCTACCAGGTACACCGCCCCGATCCGAACACCGACATCGACGAGACCCTGTCGGCGCTGTCCGACCTGGTGCGCTCCGGCAAGGTCCGGGCGATCGGCTCGTCCACCTTCCCCACCGGGGAGATCGTCGAGGCCCAGTGGGTCGCCGAGAAGCGCGGTCATGTCCGCTTCCGCAGCGAGCAGCCGCCGTACTCGATGCTGGCCCGCCCCATCGAGCGGGACGTGCTGCCCGCCGTGCAGAAGTACGGAATGGGCGCGCTCACCTGGAGCCCTCTCGCGGGCGGTTGGCTGTCGGGCAAGTACGGCGGTCCCGACGGCGCAGCACCGAGCGCGGCCACCCGCTCAAGTTTCCTGCCACAGCTGTTCGACACGAGCCTGCCGGGCAACGCCGCCAAGCTCACCGCGGTCACCGAGCTGAGGAAGGTGGCCGCCGACGCGGGACTGACTCTGCCCGCACTCGCCACCGGGTTCGTCCTCTCGCACCCCGCGATCACCTCCGTGATCATCGGCCCCCGCACCCACGACCAGCTCACCTCGCTGCTGGACACCGCAGGAACGGTGCTCAGTGGCGACATCCTCGACCGCGTCGACGAGATCGTGCCACCCGGCACCGACCTCAACCACGACGTCACCCACTACGATCCGCCCGCGCTCACGGACAAGGCGCTGCGCCGCCGCTGACCGGGGCTGCCGGCACCCGCGTGGTGCGGCTCGACAGAGTCATGAGTGTGAGTGGGTCCACGCGGCCGTGCGGTGTGAGTGGCCGGCCGCCAGCAGGGTGGCGATCACGGTGTCGGCGTAGCGCAGCGTGTGGGGCTCGGCGACGCACACGCCCGCGACCATTCTGGCGGCGTCGCGGTGGGAGAGCAGCGCCGCGCGGGAGCGGCGGCTCAGTTCCTTGAGCCGGTCGGGGAACGCCTCGGGAAGCGGCTCGCCGAGACTGCGCGAGGAGTTCGTCGGAGGCCGTTTCGAGCAGGCGGTGCTGATGTCATCCAACGGCCCCGCGACCCGGGGGGAGTTCGTCCTCAGGAGGGAATGCGCGACCAGTGCGAGTACGCCGCCATCGATCCTGCTGGCGGTCTGCGCGCACGCCACCTGGCACGAGATCGCCGTGAGGAGAGGAAAGAGCTTGCGGTGCGACTCGCGCTTTCCTTCTGCTGGTTTTCCGGAGTCTGGCATGAGTCCGTCGTGTCGGTGGACGGAGCTGGTGTCGCCGTAGGAGTGGGCGCCGGCAGGGATTCCCCCAACGTCAGTGTGTTCGCCTCCAACTTGGCTTTCATTCGAAACGGTGTGCAGCCGTAATCCCCCGCAATCGTCCCGTCGTCACGGAACTCCATCCACGGATGGGCGAACCCGGGCCCCTCCACCTCTTGTCCGTCCACCGTGAGCGTGAAGCTGTCAAAGGTCCAGATCCCACCGAACAACCTGCCTCCGGGGGGCCTCCTGGCCCCTGCTTCGTGGGCGAAGCGGATGCCGTGGCACTCCACAACACGTCTTAGAGGTCCTAACAGAAGTGGTTGATCATGTGACTGTTGGTCTATCCGGTCGTTGGTCTGGTCGTGGGGAAACGTCAGTCGCGGCCGTGGATCGTGTCGGATGAACTGTGGGCCCTGATCGAGCCGTTGCTGCCCAAGCCGGGGCCGAAGCTGGTCGAGGGGCGGCCGAGGGTGCCGGACCGGCAGGCGTTGTGCGGGATCCTTTTCGTGCTGCACACCGGCATCCAGTGGGAGTTCCTGCCGCAGGAGCTGGGCTTCGGTTCGGGCATGACCTGCTGGCGGCGGCTGGCCGCGTGGAACGAGGCCGGGGTGTGGGATCAGCTGCATGTGCTGCTGTTGAAGAAGCTGCGGTCGGCGAAGAAGCTGGACTGGTCGCGGGCGGTGATCGACTCCTCCCATGTGCGGGCGGCCCGCAGGGGCCCAAAAGCGGTCCCAGCCCGGTCGATCGCGCACGGCCGGGCAGCAAGCACCACGTCGTCACCGATGCCCAGGGCATCCCGCTCGCGGTGTCGCTGACTGGCGGCAACCGCAACGACGTCACCCAGCTCCTGCCCCTGCTCGACAAGATCCCCGCCGTCGCCGGGGTTGTCGGCCGGCCCCGGCACCGGCCCGACGCGCTGTTCGCCGACCGCGGCTACGACCACGACAAGTACCGGCGCCTGCTGTGGCAGCGCGGAATCCGTCCCGTGATCGCGAGACGAGGCGAGCCACACGGCTCCGGCCTGGGCATCTTCCGGTATGTCGTCGAACGAACGATCGCCTGGCTGCACGGCTTCCGTCGCCTGCGCATCCGGTGGGAGCGACGGGACGACATCCATGAAGCCTTCCTCGGGCTCGCCACATGTCTCATCACCTACAGACATGTCCGACGCCTTTGTTAGGACCTCTTAGAGAGATGCGCATGCCCACCTAAACGTCATCCGTGGAGATCCAGTTCCACCGTCTTCCGTTGCAGCAACCCGGTTGTGCACAGTGGTAGATGACGGGTTCGCTCCGCCGCGGAGGACAGGTCAAACCGGGGAGCCGATCCGCGCTCCCCCCGGCGCCCCGGGGCGGAATGCATCGTGTGCATGTTTGCTGCCTCTGGCGCAACACGGCTTGTCCGGCTTCGCCCTCCGACGCGCCGCCCTCGGTCAGTTCCTACCCGTGCACAACCATGATGCGATCCGCGGGGATGGTGTGTATCAGGGTGTACGGAGTTGGCAAGCAGTGGAGGGTGTTGCTCGCGCGGGTCGGACTGGATGCCGACGAGGTCCATCGGGTAGCTCCGCGTAGGCGGCCGCTGGAGATTTCGCCCAGGTCGCTGCCAACCGGTATCCGAGCGAGTGTCTGGCCACGCTGAACGAGTTGGAGGACGAAGACGTCCGATCCGGCCCATCGTCGGTACGGTCAGTCGGCCCGGCCCGGCCCTCTCGGGTGCGGGACCGGGCACACCGATTCCCGGTGCCCGTGGCGGTGGTTCCGAATGCCGCGCTGCGGCGCAAATAGCCTTCCAGCCACCGGCGTTCCTCGCCTGGTCCCGCCTCTCGGCCCGCGTCTCGCATCCAACGGGCAGGCAGTCCGCGGACCCGCCCGAGGCCGGTCCGCGCTGCCAAGGCATACGTCTTCAGGCGTCGTCTTCGGGCATGCCGGCGGAGAGAAGTCGGCAGCTGTCGAAGTTCATCCCCCCCACAGGCAAGGCGGTCGGCGGCAGCGTCCGCTGCCGTGTCATACGTCGATCCGCTCGAAGATGTGCGGGTACGACACGATGTCGTCGGGAAACTCGGCGGCCATGCGCTGGAACTCCGGGCTGCCGAACGCCGTGGCGAGTGCCTCGGTCGACTCCCAGACCGCGACATTCATCAGGAGTTGGCTGTCCGCCGTTCCCTTGTGCATCTGCAGGGAGACGCATCCCGGCTGAGCCTTCATGAACGCCGCCTGCCTTCGAAAGAGGGTCAGGAATGCTTCGGCCCTCTCCTTTGGGACGAAGAAGGTGTTGGCCAGGACGATGGGTCCGGTCTTCTCCTTGAACTGCGCGAACATCGGTGTGTTCGGGTCCAGGCTCTGCAGCTTGGCCATCTTCGGTACGTCCTCTCGCTGTCGGTTGTCCCACGGCGTCGAGACCGGACACCGCCGTGTTGGATCCGGCGACGCTCACGACGCTCGCTTGTCCGTAGGGGTACGGCCTCCTGGGGACCGTTCCATCGTCCCGGCGTGAGCAGGCCGTGAAGTCAGCCGCAGTTCCCGTTCCGATGGGCGACTTCGGTCGGACCGCGCGAAGCCGTGTCAGACCTGGGGATGACACCGGATGCCGAGGGTGCGGGCTCGCGGCCAACGCGGGGGTGGTGACGTTCCGTCAATCTGTGGGAACCCAGCCGCAGATCGTCGGGCCGGTACCCCAGACGGGCATCAGCCCCGCAAGCTGCGATGGTCTTGGACCACGACCAGATGCGCGCCCCCTGAAGTGTGTTGCAGAAGGTGGTGAGGCGGGCATTTTCTTCGTATGGGTGGGGTGTTGAGGGCTCAGTCATCGTGGGTGGAGACGTTCACCGGGCTGCGGATCCGGAACGAACGGCGGTTTCGCCGACTGCAGCACGGTGAGCGCCGTCTTGCACGCTTCCGAGCGTGGCCGGCTCCCGGCGCCGCCCGCCGTCGGTTCGTCGTTCGCCATGGGGGAGACCTCCTGCGGTTGGCGGGCCGGGTCAGGAGAGCCAGTCCGTGTAGTGCGTGGGGGCGATACGGGCGTCGCCCTTGGTGGTGAGAACGTCGCCGTTGACGGCCGCGAACATGCCGGCGGTGCCGTCGGTGACGACGCGGCGACCGTCGGGGCGGGCGTTCAGGGTGATCCGTCCGAGGTCGTCGAGGGGGAAGACGTCGGGCCCACCGACGTTGAGAGTGCCGTTCAGGGGGGTGCCCGCGGCGACTTCGGCGACGGCGTCGGAGACGTCCTGGGCGGCGATCGGCTGGATCGGGGTGGTGGGCAGACGGACGACGTCACCCTCGGTGGTCCACGACAGGACCGCGGCGACGAACTCCATGAACTGGGTGGCGCGCACGATCGAGTACGGGACCGGCCCGGCCTTGAGGATGTCCTCCTGGAGGGTCTTGGCCCGGTAGTAGGCGAGGTCGGGTACCTGGTCCGTGCCGACGATCGAGAGGATGACGGCGTGCCCGACCCCGCCCTTCTGGCCGGCGGCCAACAGGTTCTCCATCGAGGTCCGGAAGAAGGCGAGGGAGGCGTCGTCGAACGTCGGGGAATTCGTCAGATTGACGATGACGTCGGCGCAGGCCACCGCCTCCTCCACACCCTGCCCAGTGATCACGTCGACGCCCGTGGACATGGCGTGCGGCACGGCCTCGTGCCCTGCCGCATTCAGCTTCTTCACGACCTGCGATCCGATCAGGCCCGTACCGCCGATCACTGCGAACTTCATCGGTCACCTCTCGTCGCGTACCGCTGGGTCATGCCCCAGCCTGCGACGGCGTGGTGTGTGGCGCACGCGGGCTGCGCCCGGGCAGCCGGCGCCCCCGTGACGTATACCCGGGCTGCTGAGCTCCGAGGCGGCACACCAGGTGGTGCTCCGGCTCGGCAGCGATCTGCCACCGTCAGGTCACCCAGGCCGCACGGACCGTAGCAGCCGAAGCGGTCCGGCTCGATCGAACATACGATGGTCGGGAGCGGGCTCGGGCAGCTCGTCGTGCCGGCCGTCGGGAGTACGCAGGGCGGAGGCGTATGGCACAGGCCACCGACGCAACGCGGACCGTCATCCTGACGGTGGACGACGACCCGGGAGTCTCCCGCGCCATCGCCCGCGACCTGCGGCGCCGCTACGGCGACGGCTACCGGATCGTACGCGCCGAGTCCGGCGGATCCGCCTTGGAGGCGCTGCGCGAGCTGAAGCTCCGCGGCGACCTGGTGGCCGTGATCCTCGCCGACTACCGGATGCCGCAGATGAACGGCATCGAGTTCCTCGAACAGGCCCTCGGTGTGTACCCGGGGGCGCGGCGCGTGCTGCTGACCGCCTACGCCGATACCGACGCTGCCATCGACGCGATCAACGTCGTCGACCTCGACCACTATCTCCTCAAGCCTTGGGACCCGCCCGAGGAGAAGCTCTACCCCGTCCTGGACGATCTCCTCACGGCCTGGCGGTCCAGCGACTACCGGCCGGTACCCGCGACCAAGGTGGTCGGGCACCGCTGGTCCGCCCCCTCCTCGCGGGCGCGCGAGTTCCTGGCCCGCAACCAGGTGCCGTACCGCTGGTACTCCTCCGACGAACCGGAGGGACAGCGGCTGCTGGCGGCGGCCGGGGCCGACGGCCTACGGCTTCCCCTGGTGATCACGCCGGACGGTACCGCGCTGATCGAGCCGGAGTCGACCGAACTGGCCGCCCACGTGGGGCTCGCGACCACGCCGACCGCCGCGTTCTACGACCTCGTCATCATCGGCGGCGGCCCGGCCGGACTCGGCTCGGCGGTGTACGGGGCCTCCGAGGGGCTGCGGACCGTACTGGTCGAGCGGTCGGCGACCGGCGGACAGGCCGGCCAGAGTTCCCGCATCGAGAACTACCTCGGCTTCCCGGACGGCGTGTCCGGTGCGCAGCTGACCGCTCGTGCCCGCCGCCAGGCGAGCCGCTTCGGTGCCGAGATCCTCACCGCTCGCGAGGTCACGGGGCTGGAGGTGAACGGTCCGGCGCGCGTCGTGCGCTTCTCCGACGGCTCAGCGGTCGCCGCGCACAGCGTCATCCTGGCGACCGGTGTGTCGTACCGGCAGCTGGAGGCGCCGGGATGCGACGAGCTGACCGGCTGCGGGGTGTACTACGGCTCGTCCCTCACCGAGACGTCGTCCTGCGAGGGCCAGGACGTGTACGTCGTCGGCGGCGCGAATTCCGCCGGGCAGGCGGCGGTGTACCTGGCACGGGGCGCGAAGTCGGTGACCATGCTGGTGCGCGGGGAGTCCCTGACAGCGTCGATGTCGTACTACCTGATCCAGCAGATCGACGAGGCCCCGAACATCACCGTGCGGCCCCGGACCGTCGTCGAGGAGGCGCACGGCGAGGAGCACCTGGAACGGCTGACCCTGCGGGATACCGTGACCGGCGCCACCGAAGTCGTCGATGCCCAGTGGATGTTCGTCTTCATCGGTGCCGCCCCGCTGACCGACTGGCTCGGCGGGACCGTGCTGCGCGACGAGAACGGCTTCATCCTCGCCGGACCGGATCTGACGCCGGACGGGCGCCCCCCTGCCGAATGGGCACTGGACCGGCCGCCCTACCACCTGGAGACCAGCGTCCCGGGTGTGTTCGTGGCGGGCGACGCGCGAGCCCGGTCCGCGAAGCGCGTCGCGTCCGCCGTGGGAGAGGGTGCCATGGCCGTGATGCTCGTCCACCGCTTCCTGGAGCAGTCATGAGCGCACAGGTCATGGCCTGCGACCCGCACGAGATCGGCTCGCTGTTCCTCTTCGAGAAGCTCTCCCCGGAGCAGCTCGGACGGCTGTGCTCCGAGGGACGGATGGAACGGTTCGAACCCGGCCCGGTGTACACCGAGGGCGACCCGGCGACCTGCTTCTACGTGATGGTCGAGGGAACCGTCGTACTGTCCCGCCGGGTCGGCGGCGACGATGTGGAGGTCAGCCGGACCTCGCAGCGCGGCGTGTACGCGGGGGCCATGCAGGCGTATCTGGGCGACCAGGTCCCGCAGACGTACATCAACTCCATGCGGGTGACCGAACCCACCCGGTTCTTCGTGCTGCCCGCCCGGTCGTTCGCGGACGTCATGCGGGAGTGGTTCCCGATGCCGACGCACCTGCTGGAGGGGCTCTTCTTCGGCTCCAAGAACACCCAGCGGGCCGTCGGCCAGCGGGAACGCCTGCTGGCGCTCGGATCGTTGTCCGCCGGACTCACCCACGAGCTCAACAATCCGGCCGCGGCCGCCGTCCGGGCCACCGCGGCGCTGCGTGAGCGGGTCGGCAGGATGCGGAACAAACTGGCGGTCATCGCCCAGGGCCGCTACTCCCGAGAGGCCCTGGTCGAGCTCATCGAGCTCCAGGAACGCACCGCCGAACGCGTCGCCAAGGCACCGGTGTTGACCCCTCTGGAGGCGTCCGACCGGGAGGACGAGCTCGCCGACTGGTTGGAGGAGCACGGCATCCCGGAGAGTTGGCGGATCGCGCCGGTCTTCGTCCAGGCCGGGCTGGACACGGACTGGCTGGACCAGGTCGCGGCGACCGTGGGCGAAGACGTCCTGCCGGGGGCGGTCGGCTGGCTCAGCTACACGGTCGAGACCGAGCTGCTGATGGACGAGATCGACGACTCCACCACCCGCATCTCCCACTTGGTGGACGCGGCCAAGCAGTACGCGCAGCTCGACCGCGCCCCTCACCGGGACGTCGACGTACACGAACTCCTCGACAGCACACTACTGATGCTGTCCGGCAAGATCGGCCCCCGGGTGAGGGTGGTCAAGGACTACGACCGCTCCCTCCCCGAAGTACCCGCCTACCCGGCGGAACTCAACCAGGTGTGGACCAACCTCATCGACAACGCGGTGGCCGCCATCGGCAGCACGGGCCACGACGGCACCCTGACGGTCCGCACGGCCAGGGAAGGCGACCGACTCCTCGTGGAGTTCCGCGACACCGGCCCCGGCGTCCCCGAGGACATCCGCAGCCGCATCTTCGACCCCTTCTTCACCACCAAGCCCGTCGGGGAGGGCACCGGCCTCGGCCTCGACATCTGCTGGCGGATCGTCGTCAACAAGCACCACGGCAGCCTCCAGGTCGAGTCCGTACCGGGCGACACGCGATTCCAGGTGCTGCTGCCGCTGACCGCCCCCGAGGCCGAGGCCGAGGCCGAAACCACGACCACCGAGGAGTCCGTATGACCGACATCGACGGCATCGCGGCGGGCGTCCCGCCCAGCAGTACCGGCTGCGCGGACTGCGACGCAGCGGGGGGCTGGTGGTTCCATCTCCGACGCTGCGCGCAGTGCGGCCACATCGGCTGCTGCGACTCGTCACCGGCCCAACACGCCACCGCCCACTGGAAGTCCTCTGGGCATCCCGTGGTGCAGAGCTTCGAGCCGGGTGAGGAGTGGTACTGGAACTACGCCACCGACGTGCTGTACGAGTCCGGGCCCGAACTGGCCCCGCCGACCAGCCACCCGGCCGCCCAACCGACCCCGGGACCGGCCGACCGTGTCCCGCAGAACTGGCCGGACCTGCTCCACCCCTGAGAACCGGCGGCGGGATGACTGGAATGGACATACACACGCCCATCTGTGGCTTGAACAAGGGTGCAGGCTCTGCCGGTCACCCAACAGCCCGACCGCAGCGCGCCGCTCTCCAGCCGGCTGTGCTCGTCACCATGCGTCACTCGGACCCCAGGGAGCATTCCCATGGCTGCTCAGACCGCATCAATCGTCCTTGAACCCGAGGCACAGGACATCGCCGACGCGACCTCGCAACACCCGTTCCTGTACGAGCTGGAACCCGCCGCGGCGCGCAAGGTCCTCGACGACCTCCAGGCCGCACCGGTCGACAAGCTGCCAGCCGACGAGGAGTGGGTCACCGTTCCCGCCGCCGTGGGAGACGTCCGGGTTCGCATCGTCAAACCGCGGGGTGCCACGGGAACGCTGCCCGTGGTGCTGTACATGCACGGCGGTGGCTGGGTACTCGGCAATGCCGGCACGCACGACCGCCTGGTGCGCGAGTTGGCGGTCGGCGCCCGTGCGGCGCTGGCGTTCGTGGAGTACACACCGTCGCCCGAGGCGCACTACCCCGTGGCCATCGAGCAGGGCTACGCCACCGCGCAGTGGATCGTCCGCGAGGGTGCGTCCAAGGGGCTGGATGCCCAGCGCATGGCAGTGGCCGGGGAATCGGTCGGCGGAAACATGACGGCCGCACTCGCCCTGATGGCCAAGGAACGCGGTGACGTCACGTTCGTGCAGCAGTCGATGTACTACCCCGTCACGGACGCGGCCATGAACACCGATTCCTACGACCAGTTCGCCACTGGCTACTACCTGAGCCGCAAGCTGATGGAGTGGTTCTGGGACGCGTACACGGCCGACCCGGACCAGCGCGCGGAGATCACCGCATCTCCCAACCGCGCCGCCGTCGACCAGCTCACCGGCCTGCCGCCCGCCCTGCTGATCGTCGACGAGGCCGACGTGCTCCGCGACGAGGGCGAGGCATACGCCGCCAAGCTCCGAGCGGCCGGCGTGCCGGTAACCACCGTGCGCTACGACGGCACGGTCCACGACTTCATGATGCTCAACTCGCTGAGCCGGTCCAAAGCCGCCCGCGGAGCCATCGACCAGGCCACGGCGTTCCTGCGCAACGCCCTCGGAACAGCCCAGGGCTAGGCGGTGGTGCTGCGTCAGGTCCTGGTTCTGCATGTCGGCAGGGGGCGGCCTTTGCCGGGCTCGTACACGGGCGCTGGGGCCCGGCAGGAGACGGCGTGCGGCACGCTGTGGCTGGTCCTTTGGTCGGCGATGAAGTCCGCAACCGTCACTTCGCCGCCTCTTCTACCCATAGGACCACCGATCGCTTGAGGACATCACGTTCCATCCGCAGCTCGTGAATCTCCCGGCGCAGCCGAGCAAGCTCGGCCCGCTCGTCCGGATCCAGGCCAGCGCGGGTGGTCTCCTTGTCCCGGGAGATCCACGTGGCCAGCGTGCCCTCGTTGATCCCCAGGCCCTCGCGACCTGGGCTACCGGCTTCCCCGTCTCACGAACGATCCGGACCGCCCCAGCTTGGAACTCCGCGTCGTACTTCTTGGACATCTCCGCCATCAAACTTCCTCATAGCGGACGTATCCACACTACGAGGGGAGGGGCATCGGTCCGGCTCCCCTTCCGGACGCTGGCCGGGAGCAGGCGAACCTCTTCGGCTATATCGCTGCCGGCTATCTCCTGCGCACACATTCCCTTCGGATCTTCCCGACGGCGAGCGCCGTGAACACCCTGCGCTTCGAACCGTCGATCCACCTCACCGACACCGAGATCGACCACGTCGCCACCGCCCTACGCGACCTGTGCACCGTCCTCCGAGCCCAGGACGGCATGCGCCTGCTCGGCGCCTGAGGAACCACCTCGCCCGGCCGCGGGAACGCATCCACCACCGCGAGAGAGCCCGTCTCAGCGGGCCGGCAAGCGGCAGGACGCGTTCCCGCGCCGGTACCTTGCGAGGCTGCCGTCCTCGTTGCCGCCGTCAACGAGCGGTTGTGACGTACTGGTCCGACGACAACTCGAACACCCGGACTCGTCGGCCGCCGGTGGGATTGAAGGTCTCACGGACCGGATGCATCCCCAGTTTGGTCATGATCCGTTCGGAGGCGTCGTTGCCCACTTGAGTGATGCTGACGATCCGCTCCAGCCCTCGCTCTTCGAACCCGAACCGGACAGCGGCCGCAGCGGCCTCGGTGGCCAAGCCCTGCCCCCAGTGGGAACGTCCCAGCCGCCAGCCGACCTCAACCGCCGGCAGTATCTCCGGCAAGTAGCCGGGCACCGAAAGACCGGTGAACCCGGCCAGCTCGCCAGTGGACCGGATCTCCACGGCGAACAGGCCGAAGCCCTGTGACTCCCACTCGCGCTCCCATGCCTGGATCCCTCCGCGAGTCTGCTGTTCGTCACGAACGCTGCCGTCACGGATCCACCGCATGACCTCGGGATCGGCATTGATGGCGGCCATGGGCGCAACGTCTTCCTCGCGCCAGCGACGCAGGATCAAACGGGGAGTCTCAAGCGTGACCATCCAATCATTCTGGATCACCAAATGGGCTCACCGCCATCCTCACCACAGCCTCGGCCGTGAAGTGTTCGGGTGGATGGTTGATGTTGTCGAGGTCGGTATCAGGACCTTCAGCGGCGTGGAGAGGCTGGGCAGCAAGGCCGTCCAGAACCAGGGGCCATGGCGCCAGGCGGAGCGGATCGTGGACCTGGAGGCCCAGACGCCGAGTTGACCTCGCCCCAGTCCGCCGCCTCGGCATGAAGCCACAGCTTGTCCTGTATCTCGTGGGGCGCGTGTGGAACCGCGCCCCCGGCCACCGGGTGCTCATCGAGCAACCGCCGCTGGTTGCGGCAAGTCACCAGGCCAGCAAGGCAGTTGACGTCTCAGGCGCACCGGATGTCTGACACTGTGCTCCGGCGAACGGAGAGCGATTTTCGCAGCCGACGCGGCGGGCACACGGCATGGACGGCGCGCCCGCGGATGATGCGGTGTTCTCATGCTGAAACGACCCGGCTCGCCTGGTCGGCACACCGGCAGGTGTTCGCTGCGGCGGAGCCCCCCCCACGCCTGGTCCGGTGCGGTTCCTGCCGGGAGGAGCCGCTCCTGCTGACGCTCCCCGCCACGGCGGGCGCCCGCTCCGTGCCGCTTCCCCCAGCGCCCAACCATCGCATTTCGGCAAAGCGTTCGATATGGGCATGTAAATGCCTTGTCCTGAGCATGACTTAACCGATGGGATCAAGACAGCCGCTTTGTGCGGCTCAGGCCCACTCAGGGAGAATTCATGCGCATAGCCCGCCCACGTGGACGCGCCGCGGCCACGACGGCCGCAACCGCCGCCCTCACCGTCGTCGCTCTGGCGACCACCCCGCTCGCCGGTACCGGTACCGCCGCAGTGCCGCACACCAAGGCCGTCCCGGCCGTCGCCGGGCACCAGTTGGTGCACGGCGTGGGCAGCCCGCTGTCCATCGCGGAGTGCCGGGCCAAGTTCAAGCTCGCCTGCTACAACCCCCTCCAGTACCGCACGGCGTACAACCTCAACGCGCTGTACAGGAAGGGAATCACGGGCAAGGGCCGCACGATCGTCATCGTGGACTCCTTCGGCTCCCCGACCGTCCAGCACGATCTGGACGTCTACAGCAAGCAGTTCGGCATCCCCAGCACCATGGTGAACGTGGTCAAGTGGGGCAACGTCCCTGCCTTCGACCCCAAGAACCCCGACATGACCGGCTGGGCCGGCGAGACCACCCTCGACGTCGAGATGGCACACGCCGTGGCGCCCGACGCGAAGATCGTCCTGGTGGAGACGGCGGTCTCCGAGACCGAGGGCACCACCGGTCTGCCGGAGATGATGGACGCCGAGAGAGCCATGATCAAACGTGGCGTCGGCGATGTGATCAGCCAGAGCTTCGGCGCCACCGAGAACACGTTCCCCGGCTTCGACAAGGGTGACTTCTCGAGTATCAAGAACCTGCGGTACGCCTTCAAGGAGGCCGCCAAGAAGCACGTCACCGTCCTCGCCTCCTCCGGTGACGGGGGTGCCACCGACAACACCGCCGACGGGAAGGGCTTCTACAAGGAGCGCGTCAACTCCTGGCCGTCCTCGGACCCGTTGGTCACCTCGGTCGGTGGCACCCAGCTGCACCTGAACGACCAGGGTCAGCGCATCAAGCCGGACAGCGTCTACAACGACCACGGCGCGGGCGGTGGCGGCCAGTCGCACGTCTTCACCCGCCCGGCCTTCCAGAACGCGGTGAAGAGCACCGTGGGCGACCGCCGCGGCACCCCGGACATCTCGATGACCGCCGCCGTCGACGGCGGCGCCTGGATCTACTCCAGCTACGACCCGACCGCCACCGGCTGGGGCATCACCGGCGGCACCAGCGAGTCGGCTCCGCTCTTCTCCGGCATCGTCGCCCTCGCCGACCAGGCCGCCGGCCGCCGCCTCGGCAACATCAACGACGCGCTGTACACGCTCTACAAGCGCTCCGCCCACGACAAGAGCACCGGCATCGTCGACGTCAACGACGGTACGAACAACAGCTACGAAGGCGTCACCGGCTACACCGCCGTCAACGGCTACGACATGGCCACCGGCGTCGGCACCGTGGACGCCGCCCGCTTCGTCCCGGCCCTCGCTCGGGCAAGCCACCGCGGCTGACGCGCACACCGCCTCTCGCGGTCCGGGCCTCGCTGGGCCCGGACCGCACCGCTGTGCGGGATTCCTCGCGAGTCGCCACACCCGCGCCAGACGGCTCCACCAGTCGCCCAGCCCCTGGCCGCAATGCGCCCCTGCACCAGCCGGATGACATCGACGAGCCATGAGTCTGATGCGATGGCGCCCGGCGTACACGCCGGTCACGGGCCGGAGAACGAGGCCCCGGTCGCCGGGACCGCCACACTACGGACTCAGCTCATAGGCACCCGCGCACCGCCGCGGGTTCGCCACCAAGCCGCAGCTCGCCCGGCAGGTGGACCGAGCGCCTGCGCTGGTCCACCTGGCGCCGACGCCACCAAGCCCGCGCCCGACGGAGCCACCGCCGACGCCAAGCCGCCCTTCAATCATGAAGATCCACATCTGCGGCTGGAGTACCAGGAGGTGGTGGTTCCGTGTGGAAGTCGCCCGGCGCGGAGCATGATTTTGCGCCCAAGAAACTCGACAAGGCCAGTTGAGGGACTATCCCGTTTGGCGGATCGGGCGGGCGGCCACCGCCTTCCGGGTGCAGAATCAATAAGGCGGCTGGTCGGAGCCAGTCGCGGACAGGAAGTGTCGGCGTGCGCGAGCGTATTACTCCCCGCGCAGAATTCAAGCAGGAAAGCTGACGTGCCACCTGAACCTCAACGGCGCCGCGCAAACGCAAGGGCCGCGGTGGCAGACTCCACTGAACTTCCGGAGTCCATGGTAAGTCCGTGGTCTGTGTTGCCCGAGAAGACATCGGTACGAGAAGGGTGTTCCCTAATGTACGAGACACTCTCCCGCCTGTTGGTCCAGGAGTTCGGTATATCGTCAGACCTGGTCCATCCCCAATCAACGGCCCGAGCACTCGAAATGGACTCGCTGTCGTTGGCGGAGCTGACAGTGATGATCACGGAAAGGACGGGGCTACGGTTCGATGAGAGTGGTGTGACGCTCGACAGTACGCTCGAAGAGATTGCCACGCACTTCGTCCCGTCCGGCGAAGGTGCCGCTCCGCGCGGGGATTCCAAGCCTTCCGTCCTGGATTAGGTGCGGCTGGGTGCCGCTGCGGCACCCTGAATACCCGGTCATTTGGGAACGTTTGGGGAGCGCCGCGGCCAGCTGATCGGGCAGGACACTCTCAGTCCTCCGGACGCCGAACCGAACGTGAGCGGCTGGCCCGACAGTCGCGGGGCAGGTATTGTCGGTATGTGTGAGTGAACCTCTTTCATCCTGTTCCGTGGGGGTGAAGTGGCCTGGTCAGCGGGGTGGTGGGTGACATGGCAGAGCCCCTTGTCGTTGGGGTGTTGATCTCACTCGACACCGGCGCCAAGGGGCTCTGTTGGTTCCGTATCCTGCCATGCTCGATGTCCCGTACGAGCTCGTTGAGCACGTCTCGTGGCTGATCCACGCCCGTCGGCGCGAGCTGAAGTCGCCCTGGCGGAGGCTGGGGTGCTTCAAGCAGGCCCTGCTGGTGCTGGTGCATCTCCGGAAGAACGAGACGTTCGCCCAGGTCGGAGCAGGTTTTGGAGTCTCGGAGTCCACGGCCTGGCGATACGTCGACGAAACCCTCGAGATCCTCGCTGCCTGGGCCCCAGGCCTGCGCGAGGCCCTGGTCGGGCTGGGTGAGGGCGACTTCGTCATCGTTGACGGCACGCTCATCCCCACCGACCGCATCAAGGCGGACGAGCCATACTACTCCCAGAAACACAAGCGGCACGGCATGAATGTCCAGGTCGTCGCGGCACCGGACGGGACCCCGCTGTGGTTTTCCCGCGCGCTGCCGGGGCGGGCGCACGATCTGACCGCTGCCCGGGCCCACGGCATCGTCCAGGCCTGCCTGACCAGGGAAGTCCTGGTCCTGGCCGACCGGGCCTACCAGGGGGCCGGCGCCACCGTGCGCACTCCGTACTACAGACACCGCGAACTCCCCGAGCACTACCAGCAGTTCAACCGCGTCCACACGCGACTCCGAGCGCCGGGCGAACGGGCCTTCGCCCGGCTGAAGTCCTGGCGGATCCTCCGCCGGGCCCGATGCTCCACCAACCGCATCAGCCGCACCGTACAGGCCATCCACACCCTTCTCACCTGCAGCTATTCAGGATGAAAGAGGTTCAGTGAAGCAGGATTACCTGAGCACGCGGCTGTCATCGCGGGGAAGAGAGTGCCCACCCGACGGTGGATCGACGTCCTCGATCCGTCGAACGCCCGCCCCTTCGCACGTGTCGCCCGGTGCGGTCCAGTCGAGGTCCAGTCGGCTGTGGACGCCGCCAGGCACGCATACGAGTCGGTGTGGCGGTTCACGACACCGGTGGAGCGCTCCCAGGTCTGCCGGCGCATCGCCGACGCCCTGCGCAGCGAACGCGAGGAACTGGCCCGGTTGGAGACCCTCGACACCGGCAAGCCGATCAGTCAGTCGCGCACGGACGTCGACGTCGCCGCGCGGTACTTCGACTTCTACGCCAACGCGATCGAGTCCCTCGGTGGCGAAACGATCCAGCAGCGGCCGGACCGACTGGCCTTCACGCTGCGCGAACCGTACGGCGTGTGCGGGCACATCATCCCGTGGAACTACCCGCTGCAGATCGCCGCCAGGACCCTGGCCCCGGCCCTCGCCGCCGGCAACTGCTGTGTCCTCAAGCCCGCCGAGGACGCGCCGTTGACCTCGCTCCGCCTGGCCGACCTCGTCGAAGGGGCGGGACTCCCGGCGGGCGTCCTCAACGTCGTACCGGGCTACGGAGCGGAAGCGGGAGCCGCGCTCGCCGCGCACCCCGACGTGGACCGCATCGCGTTCACCGGCTCGCGGGAGGTCGGCGAGGCCGTCATGGCCGCGGCCGCGCGGAACATCGTGCCCGTCACCCTCGAACTGGGGGGAAAATCACCGCAGTTGGTGCTCCCCGACTACGACGCCGCGCGGGCGGTGCCGCAGATCGTGGAGGCGATCACGGAGCACGCCGGGCAGAACTGCAGCGCCGGAAGCCGTCTGCTCGTCCACCGTTCCGTGCACGACGAACTGGTGGCCGCGCTGGCGGAGAGGTTCCGCGCCCTGCGCATCGGCCCGGGCATCGACGATTCCGACATGGGACCGCTCATCTCCGCGAAACAGCGCGAGCGGGTCCTCGCCCACCTGGCCGAGGGACGCCGGGACGCCGAGGTCGTCGTCGGCGGCGGAGTGCCCGAAGGAGAGGCGTACGCCGAGGGCTTCTACGTGGAGCCCACCCTCCTCGACCGGGTGACGCCCCGGCACCGCGTCTTCAACGAGGAGATCTTCGGCCCGGTCCTGTGCGTGTCGGTCTTCGACACACTGGACGAGGCGGTCGCACTGGCGGAACACACCACGTACGGGCTGGCCGCCGGAATCTGGACGTCCGACGTGACCACGGCACACTGGCTCGCCGGGCGGTTGAGGGTGGGCCAGGTGTTCGTGAACGACTACAGCGCGGCCGGGGGAGTCGAGTTGCCGTTCGGCGGCTACCGGCGCTCTGGAATCGGCGTGGAGAAGGGTCTGGAGGCGCTGCGCGAATACACGCGGTGCAAGACGGTGGCGATCCACACGCGGATTCCCGTCTGACCCGTTCCCTCGACCCACACGCACCGTCCCCCGAGCCCCGCGGAGAGGCCCGATCTTTGCGGTGGAACCCGAGCATTACGGAGAAGCGCGATTCGATCCATCCATATCGGCGGAGGGAGTTCTTCGAATGTCACGTGTTGCGCGAGGGCCCGTTGCGGAATTGAGAGAACAGCGGTGCTGCGAGTTCTGCGGTGCACCGTCGCGGCCCGTGGCGGCCCTGACCGCAGCGGTCGCCGACATGTACAAGGCGCTCGGTGAGGCACAGGACGCGCTCGAAGCCCAGGAGCAGCTGATAAAGGGCTTACGGGCGGCCGCGGGGCCGTCCCCCTCCGCGGGGGTCCTCGCGGCCCGGGCGGCGCTCGACCTCTTGACGGCCCGTGAGCGCCAGATTCTGGTGCTCATCTCCCAGGGGAATTCCAATCGCCGCGTCGCCAGGGCGCTCGGAATTTCCGAAAAGACGGTGAAGAACCACTTGTCCGCCGTCTTCACGAAGGCCGGCGTATCCGACCGCACGCAAGCTGTCGTATTGGGAATCCGGGGCGGGATCGTCTCCCTCGACGGGGCCTTCAACGATGCCTCACCACCCACGAGACCCACGAGTTCGAGTGCGGGAATCCCCACCGATTCAGGTCCATGCTGAGATTATGAGGGCCGATCCGGCCATGGAACAGCGTGAGGACTGTCAGAACCCCACGCATTACTGCCACATTGGGTCCCATGCTGAAGAACGTAGCCGCCGTCCTGCTCGAGAACGTTCATCCATTCGAGCTGGGTGTCATATGCGAAGTGTTCGGGATCGATCGACGGGAGGAGGGGCTGCCCGCGTACGACTTCGCGCTCGTCGCCGCGGAGTCCTCGTCGGTGCGGGCGGTGCCCGGGTTCACCATCAGCACGCCCTACGGTCTGGACCGGCTGGAGGACGCCGACCTCATCGCCATCCCGGTCGGGGACAACTTCCACACCAGGGACTTCCCGCCCGCCCTGCTGGAGGCCCTGCGCCAGGCGGTGGCCCGCGGGGTCCGGGTGGTGAGCGTCTGCGTCGGCGCCTTCGTCCTGGGCGCCGCCGGGCTGCTCGACGGACGACGCTGCACCACGCACTGGCGGTACGCCCAGGCACTCGCCGAGCGCTACCCCAAGGCCCAGGTCGAACCGGGAGTGCTCTACGTGGACGAGGACCCGATCCTCACCTCGGCCGGCACGTCGGCGGGCATCGATGCCTGCCTCCATCTGGTGCGCAAGCTCCAGGGCAGCGACGTCGCCAACGCCATCGCCCGGCGCATGGTGGTGCCCCCGCACCGGGAAGGCGGCCAGGCCCAGTACATCGAGCGACCGGTCGCCCACTACGGGGAGGACGGCGTACGCGAGGTGATGGTCTGGGCCGAGAAGCACCTGGACCAGGAGATCAGCGTCGAGCAACTCTCGGCACGGGCCTGCATGTCGCCGCGCACCTTCGCCCGCCGCTTCCGGACGGAGACGGGGACCACCCCCTACCGCTGGCTGCTGGCACAGCGGTTGCTCAACGCCCAGCGGCTGCTGGAGAACACCGACGAGACGATGGAGGTGATCGCGGCCCGTACGGGATTCGCCAACGCGGCGGCCCTGCGGTACCAGTTCGTGCGGTCCCTCAACACCACCCCCAACGCCTACCGGCGTGCCTTCCGGGGGCGGTTGTCCGACATCACCAGACAATGAGCCCCGCGCGGGGCCGGACAGGAGGACGTGCATGCTGCGCATCGCGGTAGTGGGTGCCACCGGAGCGGTGGGCCGGGAGTGCCTGGCCCTGCTCGACGGCGGGATCGTGCCGGTGGAACAGGTGGTGCCCGTCGGCTCGGCGCGCAGCCTCGGCCGGGACCTGGGCAACGAACTGGGGCTGTCGCTGCCCATGGCGGAGCTGGTGACGCTCGACGACCTGGACCCCGCCGGCCTGGACGTCGCCGTCTTCTCCGCGGGCGCGGAGATCAGCGCCCGCGAGGCGGAGCGGTTGGCTTCGGCCGGGGTGCTGGTCGTCGACAACAGCTCCGCCTTCCGGATGCGCCCCGACGTGCCCCTCGTCGTACCGCAGGTCAACCCCGGCGCGCTCGACGACCGGCCGGGACCGAACCTCGTGGCCAACCCCAACTGCTCGACGATCCAGTTGGTGCGCGCCCTGAAGCCGCTGCACGAACTGGCCGGCCTGGAGGACGTCGTGGTGGCCACCTACCAGGCGGCGTCCGGCGGCGGAGTGCGCGGCCTGCGGGAACTCGCCGAGGGGTCCAGGGCGATCCTGGACGACCCCCGCGCGCAAGGCACCCCCGGCGGGCGCTTCGGACAGCCGCTGTCCTTCAACCTCGTGCCCGAGATAGGACTTCAGGACGACACCGGGCTCACGCACGAGGAGCGCAAGCTCGTCCGCGAACCGCGCAAGATCCTCGGCCTGCCGGACCTGCGGGTGAGCGCCACCGCGGTGCGGGTGCCGGTCTTCGACTGCCACTCCGAGGCAGTGCACGTCAGACTGCGGGAGCCGGTCACGACCGAGTCCGTCGAGGCGGCCCTGGCCGCGACACCCGGGTTACGGGCCTACGGCCGGTCGCAGAGCCCCTCGTACCCCATGCCCCGCACCGTCTTCGCGCGACCCGAGGACCGCGCCCTGGTCCACGTCGGGCGGATCCGCGTCGAGCCGGAGGACGACCGGGCGGCGGCGCTCTGGGTGGTCGCCGACAACCTGTGGGTGGGGGCGGCGCTCAACGCGCTGCAGATCGTCGAACTCGGCCTGAAGAACGGGTGGCTCGGATGACGACCCGCCGCACCCCCGACGGGCGTCCGCTGGTGCTGAAGTTCGGCGGTTCGGCCTTCGCCGACCTCGACGGCTATCACCGGGTGGCCCGGTACGCGGTCCGCCGTGTCACCGAGGAGAAGCGCCCACTGGTCGTGGTGGCGAGCGCCATGTCCGGGACGACGGGCAGACTCCAGCAGACCCTGGACGCCCTGGTCGAGGACCCGCCCGCGGACGCCGCCGCGATGCTGCTGACCACCGGCGAGACCGTGAGCGTCGCCCTGCTGGCCGCCGCGCTCGACGCCGAGGGCGTGACGGCCCGTCCCCTCCCGGCGGCCGACACCGGGCTCCTCGCCGAGGGGCCGGGCGACCGGGCGAGACTCGTCTCGGCCACCGCCGGGACGCTGGCCGCGGCCCTGGCCGACTGTCCGGTCGTGGTCGTCCCCGGCGGCCAGGCGGTCGACGCGGACGGACGGACGGTGATGCTGGGCCGCAACAGCTCGGACCTCTCGGCGGTGGCGGCGGCCGCCGCGCTGGGCGCCGACACCTGCGAACTCTTCTCCGACGTGCCCGGCGTGTGCACCGCCGACCCCCACCTGGTCCCGGAGGCCCGCACCCTGTCCCGGATCAGCTACGAGGGAGTGCGCCGGATGTCCCGGCACGGGGCCAAGGTCGTCCACGAGGGCGCCGTGGACTGGGCGGAGCGCGGCGGAGTGCGACTGCTGTGCCGCCCCTTTCCCTGGTACGAGGGCCCGGACGGCGGGACCGCCGTGGGCACGGGCCCGGAGGCGGCCGCCGTCGTCGTACACAAGAACAGCGACGTGTGGTGCTTCAGGTCCGCGCGGGAACGCCGGGCGGCGGGGGAGTGCCTGTGGGCCGACGGCCTGGCCGTGGTGGAGTTCGACACCGCGGGCGAGGCATGTCTGACGGTGCCGACCGCCGTGCGGGGCGTGGCCCGGCACCTGCGGGCCGCGCGCCGTCTCGACGACCTGTGCCTGGTCACCACGCTGTGGCCGGACGGCAGCACGGAGCACACCGTGGTCCCGCGCCCCGAGGCCGCGGCCGAAGCCCGCCGGCGCCACGCCCTGCTCTACCCGGACCCCGGGAACACCCCTGGACCGGCCGTCCCCCCACCGGCCAAGGCCCGCTCCCCGCACAGCGACGTCCTGGTCGGCCCGACCCGGCCGCTGCCCACCGAGAACAGCCCATTGACCTGAGCTGACCTGACGTGGCCTGACCCCGGCCGGGAGAGCACGGCACGCCACCGGACGCCACGATGATCTGCGCGGACCCTGCGACCCACCCGTTCCCGCCTCCGATCAGCCTGGTGACACGAATCCGCACTCGTAGGCGGCTATCACCGCCTGGGTGCGGTCCCGGACACCCAACTTGGCCAGCACCCCGGCCACATGTGTCTTGACCGTGGCTGCCCCCACCGTCATCCGCTGGGCGATTTCGGTGTTCGACAGGCCCTGCGCCATCAGGTGCAGCACCTCCACCTCGCGCGCGGAGAGGCGCTCGCGCAGCCGCTCCGCCTCTGCGCGCGAGCCCTGCCGATCGGTGTGCGTACGCGCCAGGGCGCGGATGGCTGTGGGGAACAGCAGCGTGTCGGTGCGGGCCACCAGACGTACGGCCTGGACGAGTTCGTCCGCATGCGCGCGTTTGAGGAGGAAGCCGGAGGCGCCCGCGCGGAGTGCGTCGTACACGTAACTGTCGTTCTCGAAGGTGGTGAGGACGATGATGCGTGGCGGGTTGTCGGTGCCTGCCAGGATGCACTCGGTGGCGCGGATGCCGTCGATCTGGGGCATGCGCACGTCCATCAACACGATGTCCGGGCGCAGTTCGCGGACGAGGGGGACTGCTTCGGCGCCGGTGGCGGCCTCGCCGACGACTTCGATGTCCGGTTCGGTGCCGAGGATGGCGCGCAGGGCGGTGCGGACCATCTGCTCGTCGTCGGCCAGGACGATCCGGATCGGCGGTGTGTCCGGCCGGGTCGGGGCGGTCACTGGGCGCTGCCGCTCAGGGGGAGGCGTACGGCCAGTCGCCACACACCCTCGTGCTCGCCGAAGACGGCTTCGCCGCGCAGCAGTCGGGCCCGTTCGGCGATGCCGGGCAGCCCCCGGCCCCCGCCGCGACGGCGGGGCGCGGGCCCGGTGGTGGGTTCGATCGGGTTTTCCACATCGATCTCCAATGCGTCGTCGTGCACTGCGATACGCAGGCGGATGCGTGCCTGGTTCGCATGGCGCAGGGCGTTGCCCAGTCCTTCCTGGACGATCCGGTACGCCTCGCGGGAGACGACCGGTGGTATCCGGTCCAGGGCCGTGGGTGCGTCGAGGGTGAGGGCGGCGCCTGCCGCGCGGGTGCGGTCGAGCAGCGCGTCCAGGCCGCTGAGGGTCGGTGCCGGTGCGGTGTCGGTCGGGCCCTCCTCGCGCAGGAGCCCCAGTACGGTGTCGAGTTCGCCGACCGCTTCCCGGGTCGTGGTCTCGATCGCAGCCAGTGCCTGCCGGACGAACTCCGGGTCGACGTCGAGGACTCTGCGCGCCGCGACTGCCTGGAGCGTCACCGCGCTGAGCGCATGCCCGACGGAGTCGTGCAGTTCCCGCGCCAGTCGGTTGCGCAGCGCCAACTGCATCGCGTGCCGCTCGGCCGCCGCCAGTCGGTCGGCGGCCGTCGGCCCCAGCAGGACGGGCGCGCAGCGCGCCAGCAGCGCGCCCGCCGCCCAGGACAGGGCCACGACCCCGGCCAGCAGCCCGATGCCGGCCAGCGGTGCCAGCAGCCACCACGACGCTCCCGAGCGCCCCAGGCCCCACGGCATCCGCACGCCGCCCAGCATCCCGGTGACCGGCACGGCGATCAGCATCAGGGCCAGGGGTGGCACGGTCAGGGATACTCCGCTGACGAGGCCGCCGGTCAGCAGGTGCAGTGTGTACCACAGTGCCGTCCGCCCCCTGGCCGCCCAGGAGTTGCTCGGCCCCGTCTCCAGCCCGGCTCCCGGCACCCCGCACAGTGCCCGCGCCGCCCCGCTCACAAGGGGCCGCACCAGCGGGTGGAGTGCGGTGGCGGCGCCGGGTACCAGCGCGAGCGCGAAGATGGCGAACTGCCAGCCCAGGGAGGTGGAGAGGAAGCCGCCGGAATCCGGCCGGACGACCGCCACCAGGACGTTCGTCACGAGGTAGTACGGCATCAACAGCGCCCCGCCCAGGAGCAGATGCACCCAGCGCAGCCGTGCGCGGCGGCCCAGGGCGGCGGCCACCAGGCCCCGTACGGGGCGTGTCACGAGGTACGCGGGGCGCCGGCCCGCCCGTTGAGGAAGCGGGCACCGGCCGTGAGTACGAGCAGTCCGACGAACATCTGCACAGCGTAAGTGAGGAGCATGAGCGGAGTGGCGGCCCGATCACCGTGCGAGGGCCCGGTCACCGCCGCGAGCAGCAGCCAACCACCCCAGCAGCCGGTCGCCGCCGAACCCACCCCCGCAAGCAGCAGCGGTACACGCAAGGCCAGCGCCGCCCCCGCCCGCCGGGCGAGCAGCAGCACCAGGCCCGCCACGGTGGCACCCGTGTACAGCACATAGGCCGCGTCCTGCACCGCGGAATCGGCGTCGTACTGCGCGGCCAAGGCATCCGACAACCCGGTGTGCACACCGCACGCCCACAGCAGGTGCACCGCCATGGGCAGTACCACCAGACCAGCCGCCACCAGCGCCGCCAGCCGCTGCCCCCGCCCGACCGGCCGGGCATCCACGTCGCCGAGCCGCCCCCGCCACATGTGTCCCCAGCGCTCGCAGGCATACAGCACGAACAGGGTGCCCAGGGCCAACCCCTGGAGGATGAACCCGCCGTACACGAGGTCGAAGACCCAACCCTCCAAGAACGCACCGCTGTCCCCGGATGATCCCGAACCGGTGCCACCGAGCACCCCGACCAGCAACTGGGCCGGGAATCCCACCATGATGGGCGTCAGCAGCCCAACCGCGCCCCACATCGGCAGGGCCAACAGCCACGACGGGACGCGCCTGCCCCAGGGCTTGGTGAGGACCAGGGCCAGGACGACGACGGACACGTCCATCAGCACCGTGGCCGCATTGATCAGCTTGAGCGACGTCCCATCGCCGAGCAGCGCGCTGCCCGCGGGGATGCCGACGGTACTGCCCGCGATCCAGGCGATCTTGAGCGAGAGATAGGGCACGCAGGCGGCGATGGCCACCCAGCGCAGGATCCGACGCACGGCGGCCGGGCCGGTACGGGGAACGGTCTGTGTCATTCGGCTCATGCGCCCAGCCTTCCGCGCCGCCGCACCGTGCGCCTCGACTCGCGGGACCAACCCGCTCCGCCGCACGGCGGAAGGCCCCTCATCCCCACGGCCGACGAATCGCCCACCGACAGACGACAGTTGACCGCTGCGACGCCGGGCGCGCTCAGCCGCTGCACCTGAAAAGCAAGTCCCGCCCCGACCAGCACGCCACGTCCGAGATGCCATCGCCCCGGCGACGAAGGACTCCTGGCCGCCGGGCGGCTCACGAGCGCCCGACGCGACCAGGAGATCTCTTCACGACACGCGCCCCGCCGCACACTCCGACGACGTCCCGGACACCCCGCCGACCCACGTGTTCCTGGCCTCCGAACCAGGGCCGCACGGTCTTGTGATCCACGGCGTGCCCGTCACCCGACGTTCGGCGCGACCGCTCAGGCTTCGCCGCGTGAGGCCGTCTCGGCGTCGCGCTGCGGAACGCTGCGTCGCGTGAACGCCCACAGCACGAGCCCCAGGCAGCTGAAGGCGGCCCCCAGTACGCAGACGGCGCCCCAGCCGGCCGCCGTGTAGAGGGAGGTCGCGGCGATGGCGCCGGTGGCGCTGCCGATCGAGTAGAAGACCATGTATCCGCCGATCAGTCGGCTGCCCGCCTCCGGGTGCAGCGCGTAGATCAGAGTCTGGTTGGTGACATGGACCGCCTGCACGGCGAGGTCGAGGAGGATCACCCCGACGACCAGGGCCCACAGCGAGCTGCGGGTGAAGGCCAGGGGCAACCACGAGGCGGCGAGCAGCGCCAGGGCGATGCCGGTGGTCCGCCGGGAGAGTCCGCGGTCGTTCAGGCGGCCCGCCACGGTCGCGGCCAGGGCGCCGGCGACACCGATCAGCCCCAACGCCCCAATCGCACTGTGCGGCAGGAAATACGGGGCCTCGCTGAGCGGCAGTGCGATGCTGCTCCACAGGGTGCTGAAGGCGGCGAAGACCAGCAGACCGAACAGGGCCCGGAGCCGCAGCAGTCGTTCCCGCGCGAACAGGGTGAGCGTGGAGCGCAGGAGCTGCCCGTAGCGCAGGGTTGTCGGCGAAGCGTCACTGCGGCGCGGCAGCACCCGGTACAGGACCAGGGCGAGCACGGCGGTGAGCGACGCTGAAACGAGATAGACGGAGCGCCAGCCCGCGAGATCGGCCAAGAGGCCGGATACGGTGCGGGCGAGCAGGATTCCGATGACCACGCCACTGGTGACCAGACCGACGACCCGTCCGCGCCCGGCCGGCGGGGCCAGTGACGCCGCGAAGGCCACCAACGTCTGAGTGACGACCGCGAGAAGCCCCGTCGCGGCCATGCCCGCGAGAAGTATCGCCGCAGTGTGGGCGGCGGCCACCACGGCCAGCGCCACCACCAGGAGCAGTAACTGGGCCACGATGAGCCGTCTGCGGTCGGTCACGTCGCCCAGCGGCACCAGGAAGAAGAGCCCCAGCCCGTATCCGACCTGCGTGAGGGTGACCACGCTGCCGACCAGCGCCGGGCTCATGGCCAGGTCGTGGCCCATGGTGACCAGCAGCGGCTGGGAGAAGTAGACGTTGGCCACCGCGGCCCCGCAGGCGACGGCGAACAGTACGACGACGCCACGGGACAGGACGAATGAGGAACGTCCCCCGCTCGGAGCCTCGGTCTGTCGTGTCACGACCTCACCATTGCCAGGCATCAGCACTCCTTCGCATATTCGGTTTCAACTTGCTACCAGTGTAGACGGTAGCTTTCTTGGTAGCATGTTGCAACCAACGTGAGAGTGAGGGACGCCATGGTGACCAGGACGCGCTTCGACGACAGCGAATGCCCCGTCGCCCGGTCGGTGGACGCGATCGGCGACTGGTGGTCCCTGCTGATCGTGCGGGACGCCTTCGACGGAAGCCGGCGCTTCGGGGAGTTCCAACGCAGCCTCGGAGTGGCGAAGAACATCCTCACCGCGCGTCTGCGCACCCTGGTCGCCGGCGGCGTCCTCGAATCCGTCCCCGCCTCCGACGGAAGCGCCTACCGCGAGTACGTACTGACCCCGAAGGGCCAGGCGCTCTTCCCCGTCATCGTGGCACTGCGACAGTGGGGCGAACAGCACTTCTTCGCCCCCGACGAACCACACTCACAGCTGCTCGACCGCCGCCAGGGGCATCGCCTCCGCCCACTGGAAGTGCTGTCTGCGGACGGGCGACGACTGAACCCCGACGACACCACCGTCCACAAGATCTCCACCCACTGATCCGAGCCGAACACCCGACGCCGACAGTCCGCCCCACCGACAGCTCGGACGCCGGGAGCACCGCTACCCCCGCCTGATCGAGACCCGCCAAAAAATGACGCGACGCGGGGCAACGGCGCTCCCTTATTCGCCCTCTGACAGGGTGCATCGGCGAGTTGATACGGCGCCTGCGGACCGAGGAACGGCTTCGCCTCCTTGCGCCGTTCGCTGCCGCCGAGCGCAAGACCATCCGAAGGGGGAGACGTGGCGATGGCGATGGGCGTTCTCAAGCGGCGTGCCGCGCGTGCGGCCGTCGTCGCGGCAGTGGGCATCTCCGCACTCGGGCTGAGTGCGGTGACGGCTTCCGCGAAGATCAGTTATGAGTTCAAGGCGAGCCCGCACACCGTGAAGGCCGGCGCGCGCGTCCACGTGAAGGGGTACGCCTCGAACGATGACGACCTCTTCCAGAAGTTCTGTGTGCAGCAGCGACAGGCCACCGGGTCCTGGCACACGGTGAAGTGCGCTCACGGCGCGGTCTTCGACGGCGGCGCGGTCGACACATGGGTCCGGGCGAACCACCGTGGCACGCTGCAGTTCCGCGGCGCGCTCTACGAGACGGACTGGAACTCGAACAAGCTCCACCTGCAGATGGTCACGCCCACCGAGACCGTCAAGGTGCGCTGACCGAGCCTTCGTCGAGAACGCTCGACCTTCGGCGCGAGGGTCCAGTGGCGTGGTGTGGTCACTGTTCACAGAGCCGTGTAGTCGTGGCCTGTCCTCGCGCTTTCAAATCCACAGCCGGGACTATGCCGCTGGCTTCCTCGGTGCTCGGTGCTCAGGAAGGCTTCGGGGTTGTCGGCGCAGACCAGGACCAGCGATCCGAACCTGCTCACGGTGTGGGGAGGGTGCCGCGCAGCGGGGTGTCTCCCGCTGTGCCTGTCACGGACGCCGGGGTGCGGGGCGTGAGGGTGTTCCAGGTCACGTCGACGGCGACGCCGGAGTCGGAGTCGGAGCCGGAGTCAGGGGTGATTTTGAGGTGTGCGGTGACGGTGCCGTTGGTGCGGTCCCATGTTGCGGTGCCGTTGACGGTGGCGTCGGTCACCCAGCGGATGTCGGTGAGGGTGAGGTGCGCTTGAGGGGTGCCGGTGACGGTCAAGGTGCCGCCGTGTAGTCCGGTGTCGCGCTCGTGGGTCAGGTAGCCGCTTCGGACGATCGAGTCGCCGACGGCCGATGCGCCGACGGAGGCCGCGCGCAGAGCGTCCGGGAGGGCCTGGTTGCCGGGCGCGGGTGTGGCGGGCGTGGTGTCGGCGAGGCGGGTGGGGTAGTCGGCGAGGGTGGGGATGGCGGGGGTGTGCCGGGTGCAGGAGACGTCCAGGTGCCTCAGGGCGGCCGGGTTGCGCAGGAATTGGCGGTAGAGGGACTGTCCGCACGCTTCCGGTCCCGGCCGGGTCCGTTCGGGCATGGCGGTGATGTGGGTGACGTTGGGCACGGTGATGAACCGGGCGGAGCGCCCGAGTTGGGCCGCGGCGCGTCGGCCGCCGGCGGTGGGGGTGAGGGAGTCGAGATCGCCGCCGAGGACGAGGGCCGGCAGGGTCGGGGGCACCAGGGGCGGGTGGCTCGTGATGGGGGTGTGAGTACGTTGGGGGGCCGGCCAGTTGAGGCAGCCGTCGTAGGCGTTGGTGTAGGCGTTGACGGTCGTCCACTCGGCAGCGGTGAAGGGAGCGAAGGTGCCGGCGGGTTGGGCGGCGATCCGGCTTCGAAGTTGGCGGGCACGCTCGGTGCTCGGGCTGGTCATGGTGAACAACTGCGGATAGTCGGTGCAGGCCACGGCGAAGTACAGGGCGCTGGAGAAGTCCGGGGGCGGCGCGTTGGTGCCGTCGTGGGCGGAGGTCTGTTCAGCCAGGCGGAGCAGCGGGGCACTGTCGCCGCTGGTAAGGAGTGCGTGGGCCGCGGCTTGCAGGCTCCGGTAGATCTCCGGGTCGGAGCCCGCGTCGTTGACCAGGTCGACCAGGGTGGTCACGGTGACGGTTACGGCGGTGGGCTCTCCGTCCAGGCCGGTGGTGGTGCCGGTCAGCGGTGCGGTGCGCAGGCGGGCGGATAGGGCGGAGACGAGGGTCCACGCGTCGGTGGAGGTGTGGGCGGCGCACCGCGGTGAACGTCGGCAAACAGCGGCGAAGGCGTCGCGGGCGGAGGTGACGCTGCTGGTGTACCAGGGGTCCAGGCCGAGGACTTCGTAGGTGGCGTCCAGGGTGAGTGAACGGAGCAGGGACGGGTGCCGTGCGGCGAAGACCTGGGCGAACCAACTGCCGTAGGAGTCGCCGTAGAGGTCGACGCCGGAAATACTGAGCCGGGTGAGGACATCGGCGAGGTCCTGGGCGGAGTCGGCGGTCCCGAAGAGCTCGGAGGCGTGGATCCAACTGCCGTCGGGGCGCTTCCAGGTGTGATCGAGCCGGTCGCCGCAGGCGCCGACGGTCCGCGCGAAGTCGGGCCCTGAGGGCTGCTCCGCGTAGTGCTCCAGGTCGGGGCAGGTGAGGGCCTGTGAGCGGCCCGTTCCGCGCAGGTCGAACAGCAGCAGGTTTCGGCTGTCCCGGAGCGGTCCGAGCATCTCCAGGTAGGCACTGCGGGAGTGGCGCGTCGCCCAGCCGGGGCCGCCGTCGACCACGACCGCGGTGCCCTGCGGCCGTCCGGTGGCCGGTACCCACTCGAAGCCGATGTCGATCGTCGGGCTGTCGGGAGCCCGGCGGTCCAGCGGGACTGCGGCGGTTCCGCACCAGCCGGTCGGGGGCTCTTCGCACGGGGTGAGTTGGAGGGAGCCGAGTCGGAGTCCGGGGCTCGTGCCACCGGCAGCGGCATGAGACGGCGGGGCGAGCATCGCTCCGAGGAGGACGAGGGCGGCCGCCAGGACGGCGACGGCGAGGAGACCGTGGTGGGGCGGTGTCCGGCGGATGACCGTGGAACGCTGGTGGGGAGGGCGGTTGGTGGCATCGGCGGCAACGGTCATGTGGGTCCTCTGGGGCGGCCTCGGTACGGCTACGAGTCGGCGCTGCGCGCAGTGCCGGCTGGTCGAGCACATCCCCCGGCTCATCTATGCCCGACGCGGCGGCATCAACTCGCGCTGGAGGAAGCCGGTGCGAGGAGCGGCGGAATGTCGACCGTGCGCCCGCCGGGTTCGGACGATCGTGCCCCGCAGTTTCCGAAGTAGCCGACCAGTGAGGCTCGTTGAGAGAATTCGCTCCGGCGGCACGCGCCTGCTACCCACGACTCCCTTCCGTCGAGCCAGGGAGCGGGGGCCCGGCACCGAGGCGGGGGAGCGGCCTTGAACTGGAGCGCGGCCGCTTCTCGCGCGCCGGACGGTTGCCGCACCTCGGCCGGAACCCCCGTCCTGACGTGCCCGGTGCCGGACGCGTGCGGAGGCGAGCGGTCCTGTGACACCGGGCCCTCACCCGGCCGTTGAACGTGCGACGGGACCTGAGCGTGTCCGGGAGGTGGTGCGTTTCCTACTGCCGATTCGACCTCGCGGCGGCGGTGGACGGAGTGGGGTGGCCGGTTGGTGCGTGCCTGGGCGTCACGACGGTGCCCCGTCCGGCCCCCGCGAGGCCAGGGAAGGCCGGCAGGCCCGCTGGAGCTGATGGTCGAAGTGGCTGTGCGTTTGGCTTGTTGCTATTGGGGTGTGATGGTGGTGAGCCAGTTGTCGATGGTGGTGACGTCCGCCCATTGTGGGAATAGTTGCTCGATGAGCATGCGGTGTATGTGCGGGTCCAGGTCGAGGCAGCCGTCGGAGAGGACGGTGAGGTCGAAGTCGAGGTCGTTGGCTTGACACAGGGTGTAGAGCACTACCGCGCTGGTGGCGATGCCGGTGAGTACGAGGCTGTCGATTCCGCGTGCTCTGAGGACCATGTCGAGGTCGCTGCCTGAGAAGGCACTCGCTCGTCTCTTGGTGACCACGATGTCGCCGGGCTGGGGTGCTACCTCGGGGTGGATCTCGGTGCCTGGGGCGCCTTCGATGTAGAGGCCGGCCTGTGCGATGGCGGCGAGGGCTCTGTTGTGCGTGCCGACTTCAGGGAAGCCGGGGCGCAAGGCGATGACCACGTAGATCACGGGGATGTTCGCGGCCCGGGCTCCGTCGATTGCCCTGCGCAGGCGTGGCAGATAGCCGGAGCCGTCGTCGGCGATGTCGACGACGGCCTGTTGGACGTCCATCACGAGAAGGGCGGTGCTCATGTCGTCTCCAGAACGAAGTTGATTGGGCGTTGGAACGGATGAGGTGTCTTCCGCGTTCGGTGCTGCCTGCCTGCCTGCCTGCCTGCCTGCCTGCCTGCCTGCCTGCCTGCCTGCCTGCCTGCCTGCCCGGCCTCGGGCGCGGCGGTGGTGTGTCCGTCCGGCACGGTGAGACGGATACGGATACTCATCCGGAAGTTGGTGCGTCGCATGGTGAATGGTGCTGCCCGGTAGGGCCTGTGGGAGAGCCTGGGGCACCGACTGGCGGCATCCCCAGGCCATCGGTCGCCCGATCCCGGCGGAGCCGCCTACGACGTCGGCAGGCTCCATTCCCCCGAATGGCCGGGCGGGAGCGCGAGGTCGCGCCGAACAGCCGCGTAATACCCCTCTCGTGCGGCGCGCTGCTGCGCAAGCATGGCCGACCAGGTCTCGGGGCTGTGGGTCCGGTCTCGCAGGAACCCTTCCATGTCCATGACCGTGACGACCCAATCCCGTGCCTTCGCCACCACGTCGGGGCTGCCGAGCATGAGTAGCGCCTCTCCAGCGGGATCCCGGGCATCGGTTGCGTCGGTCAGATGAGGAGCGGCCTCCTCGGGCGACAAGGGGTGCGGATGCGGATCGTTGCCCAGGTGGGCCGCAACCCGATATGTCAGGGTGACGGTCTGCTTGAGCACCTTCGCGTATTCAGCGTAGACCGCCAGCCGGCGTTCCTCCCAACGAGCTGTCTGCTCACGCCGGAAGCGGGCTTGATCGCCGCGAGTGACTGCCAAGTATGAGCCGATGGCACCGATGATGACCCCGACCAGTGCGGGAAGCTGTTGTATGAACGCGGACATGGTCACAAGCTATCGGCCCGTAGTCGCGACCGTGCGCCGTCCCCGGTGAACTGTTCGCGATCACTGAGCTGTTGATGCCTGACTGAGCCGGCCCGAAGCGGATCGCGGGCAGGCGGCGGCTGTAACCACCGGGGGATGGCGGCCCAGGTGACGTGCTTGTCACGGCCCTGCGACCCATGCCTTCCCGAACAGCGCCAGGTGACCCGTGCGGGACGGATCCATAAGTTACTGGCCGGTTGGAGTGCCAGAAAACCGCAGGTGGCACCCAGAATGCGAGCCCTGGATTCCGCGCCCGCATCGGACCACAGGCGCCGCTCGTTCTCCCGCGAGCGGGCGTCAGCCGTTGCTGAGTGCGTCCGTGAAGGCGAACGGCGACTGGGCGACGCCGCTGCATACCGGCGAGGAAGCCGGCCTCATGATGCGCGCGGCGTCCATGCCGCCGTTGCCCAACGCCTGGGCCTTGGCAACCGCGCTGCACGCTTGGTCGCGGCTGACGGACCAGTAGGACATCCGGCCGACCCCGTTGCTCGCCGCCCAGCTCGCCACCGAAGCGGCGTCGGCCAGGCTGAAGGTGGAGCCGTCGTCGTTCACACCGATCATCGGGGTGATGCCGAGGTTGGCGTAGGTGTAGCCGGGGTCCACGGACTGCATTTGCGCCAGGGTGGCCTTGCCCGCGCTGATCGCGGCCGCGCCCATGTCGGTGCCGGTGCCCTGCCCGTAGTCCATCGTCATGATGTTGACGTTGTCCAGCTGCACACCGGCCGCCTTGGCTGCCTTGAGCACGTTGACGCCGTCGGCGGTCAGGCCGGTGGGCATCACCGGCAGCGTCACCGAGGCGGTGAGCCCGGAGGTGCTCGCCTTGAGGTCCTTGATCGCGGTCATCTGCCGGGCCACGCCTGCGGTGTCCGCGACGGCCGCGCCCTCGATGTCGAAGTCCAGGGAGTTGGTGCCGTAGGCGGTGAGTTCCTTCTGGTAGCCCGCGTCGATCTGGCTCTGGTCGGTGCAGGTGAAGGCCAGCGGTTCACCGCTTGCTCCGCCGGAGGAGATGATCACGTTGGCGCCCTCGGCCTTGGCCTTGGCGATCTCCGGGTCGACGTTCGGGTCGTTGCCGACGGGGAGAGTGTCGCCCCAGATGTTGTTGCAACCGGCGCCGATGGTGAAAGCGGCGGTGTAGGTCTTCACGCCATGGTTGGTGATGGCCACATCGAGCTGGCCCTCGGCGGAGTTGCTCATGTCCACGAACGGGGCGAACTGTGCCGCGTCAAGGTGGGCCGCCGGGCGGGTCGACTGCAGGTGTGTGGTGTCCGCGCTGGCGGCGGTGATTCCGAGGGTGGACAACGCTCCGGCGACTGCCGCCGCCAGGGCTATGCGGGGGGATTTCCTCATCAGGTGTCCGGTCCTTCCGTGGGGGAGGAAGAAGGAGCATGACCGTTCACCGACACAAGCTGGACTAGACCAAGGCTGCCGTCAAGAGTCCCGCAGGCCGCAACCACCCCACCTTTACAACGGCTTGGGACGTTCCTGGGGCCGAGGTTGCCGTTGGTGCGGAGAGCGAGGAGTCCTCCGCGGTCCATACGGCGGAGGCCGGCACCGATGATCGCGTGGCCTTCCCCAGCGCCGGCCGGGGAAGGCCACGGCACACCTCACTCCGTAACCGGCAGGCGCTCGGCGAGCAGGTCGACGCCGTCGCGCCCGAGTTCCAACACGACGGCGCCGCCGGTGCCGTAGCCGATGCCGGCGATCCGGTCGGGGGCCGGGTATGCGACCGTGCGCGTGGTGACCGTCGTCATGAGACTGGACTGTAGCGACCGTCGAGCCCGGTCGGGCCTGCCCTCACCGTCGGCACATCAGCGCGGGTACGGCCCCGTGGGTGGGCACTGCCGTGGGCGGGCACTGTGGAAGGTACTGGTTCCGGCCGTCCGCGGCGTGAGCTTTCAACTGCCCTCGGCTGCCGGGTCACCCGTCACCCTGCTCGATGTCCAGATGGATCGGGCCCCGAAGAACGGGGCTGGGCCGGTACGGCGGCGGGTCGGCGACCAGCCTGGGGCGGTCGAGCCGGCGTACCAACTCGGTCAGCGCGATCTGGGTTTCCCGCCGGGCCAGCGGGCCGCCGAAACACAGGTGGATGCCGCTGCCGAACCCCAGGTGTTGGTTGTCGTGCCGATCCGGGTCGAAGCGGTCCGGATGGTGGAAGCGCTTCGGATCGCGGCTGCCTGAGGCCAGCATGAGCATGATCTGCGAGCCCTGGGGGATGACGGTGTCGGCGACGGTGATGTCGCTGTACGCCACCCGCCAGGGAATGATGTGCACGGGGGGCTCGTAGCGCAGCAGTTCCTCGACCAGCGGCACGACGAGGTCCGGTTCGTCGCGCAGCCGCTGCAGCACCTGCGGGTGACGCAGCAGCGTCAGCATGCCGTTGGTGATGAGGTTGACGACGGTCTCATGGCCGGCGACGAGGAACAGTCTGGCGGTGGCGACGATTTCGGCGTCGGCCATCCGACCGTCGGGCCCGTCGTCGTTGGCCAGCCGTGACAGCAGCCCGTCTCCCGGCCGCCCGTGGCACTGTTCCACCAGCTCGCCGAGGCACTGGCGCAAGTCCTTGCGTGCCTGTACGCCCTTGTCCAGTTTCTCCTTCGGGTCGGTCTCGGGGTTGTAGTCGATCGATTTCATGATGTCGTTCACCCAGAGGTGGAACCTCGGCTCGTCCTCGCGTGGCACGCCGAGCAAACGACAGGTCACGGTTACGGGGAGCGGGAAGGCGAAATCGTCGACGATGTCGATCTGCTCCTTGCCCACCACATCGTCGATCAGGCCGCCGACGGTGGCGGTCAGGAAGCCTTCAAGTCCGGTCACCAGCCCAGGGGTGTGCGGGGGGCCGAAGTGACGCATCGCCATCCGCCGCAGGCGTTCGTGCTCGGGCGAGTCCATGTGGATGAACGACGACGTGGCCCCGTCCTCGGGTGGGGGAATCGGATGCGCCAGATTGCGCAGGTCGGAACTCAGATGCGGGTCATTGAGTACGTCCGTGATCTCGCGGTAGGTGCTGATGACGTAGCTGCCGTCCTCCTGCCGAGCCACCGGTGTCTTGCGCAACTCGGCATACAGCGGGTAGGGGTCGGCCCGGGCGGAGTAGTCGAAGATCCGTTGCAGCGTGCCGGGCGTCCCGGTCGTGGTCGTCCGGTCCTCCTCCCGCCGATGCTGGTGCACGGTCGTGACGCGGGGCTCACCCGGGTCATGGCCTGTGACGACCGCCGTGGCACCTCGCGCGAGCAGAGCGGGGCCGGGGAAGTCGACGGGCACCGGTTTCCTGTCGGCCGGCTGGTCCGGCGTGGGGTAGGGAGGCGGGAAAGGTGCGGCCGTCTCGATCAACCGTCGGTAGTGGTCAAGCCACTTGCCGTTGTTGAAGCTCACGGCGGCCGTGACGCGGCCCCGATAGCCATATGCGGTGACGAAACGGTGGTCGTCCAGCGATCCCTGGGTGACGACCACCTCGTCGGCGAAGGTCGGCACGCCGACGGACTTGATGTTGACGCCGAACTGGATCGACCAGAACAGCGGGACGGACAGGTGGGGCCGGTGGCCCGCCTGGGCACTGACCATGTTGTGTGCCGCGATCTCCGCCTGCTCCACGGCGTTGGCCCAGTGCTCCAGCGAGATGAGCCGGTGTTCGTAGAGGGGGTTCGGGCAACGTGCCACGTCTCCCGCGGCGAAGACGTCGTCGGTGACGCGGCCGTTGAGGTCGAGGGCGCGGCAGCCCGTGTCACAGGTGATTCCCCATACGCCCGCCGCCAGTCCCGACTCCTTCAGCCATTCGGTGTTGCGGATGCTTCCGAGTGCCACCACCGCCACATCGGCGTCGACCGTACTGCCGTCGTCGAAGTGAGCGCGGCGGAACCGTCCTTGCGCGTCGCCCTCCAGCCGGGCGACCTTGACACCGCACCGCAGGTCGACACCGTGAGCGCGCTGCATGCCGGCCGCAACCTCGCCGATCATGGCGCCGAGTGCCCCGACCAGCGGGGCCGGCGCGAGTTCGGCGACGGTCACCGGGATGTCCCGCTCGCGGCAGACGGAGGCGATCTCGGAGCCGGTGAATCCCGCACCGATGACCAGCACACGGGAGGGCCCGGCGGCGAGGGCCCGCTGCAGGCTCTCGGCATGCTCACGTGTGCGTACGACGAACACCCCGTCCAGGGCCGCCTCGGACTCGACGAACCACGGCCGGGCCCGGACCCCGGTGGAGATCAGCAACCGGTCGAAGGGAACCTTGCGTCCGTCGGCGAGACGCACGTGGTTCGTCGCGAGGTCCAGCCCGCTGGCGGGCACGCCCAGCAGCCACTCCGCATCGATGCCACGACGGCGGGGCAAAGCGGTGCCTCCGGCCGGCACCCACCCGGTCAGTACCTGCTTGGACAGGGGAGGCCGGTCGTAGGGCTCGCCCAACTCGTCACCGATCATGGTCAACGATCCGGTGAAACCCTCGTCCCGCAGAGCCTCCGCGGCCCGCAGCCCCGCCAGCGAAGCCCCGACGACCACGATGCGGCCCTCGCGCTTGAACGCACGCAGGTCGTCGGCACCGGTCATGACGGCGACGCCTCCGCCGGGGTATGCCGCGCCTCCAGCTGGTCGACCAGGATCGCCTGGACCGGGCAGGCCGCCGCGGCGCGGAGCACCTGGTCGCGCTGGGCGTCGTCGGGGTTCGGGGCGTACATGAGCGCTTCCTCACCGTGCATCCGGAACGCCTCCGGAGCCAGGAACGCGCACTGCGCGTACCCCACACATCGGGAAAGATCAACGACAACTTTCACCCCGACCTCCACAGGGAGTGGGAGCTGCAGACCCTCAAGCCAGCGCCACTCCGGCGCGCAACGAGGGAGGATCCGGCCGCTGCCCACCCCTGCGAAGTGCGAGGGGGTGCACCGCGCTCGTCGGGTCCCCATGGAAAGAATGGATGATCGCGGCTGAGGCGATCGGTGCCTGATCAGGGGCGTATCCCTGGTTGCGGCTGCATTTTGGTTACGCGAGCGGCGTTCTTCTGGACTGCCGTTTCGACGGAAACCGTATGGCACGGTGCGCCGGAAAACCGTCACAAAATCAGCGTAACAGCGGCACCGATACCGGCGAGTCCGAGGACGACGACCAGCGGTGAGGCGGAGCACGGCGGGCAACGCCTGCCTCGGCGTGCCTGTCGGCCTCGTGCGCACAGCAGCGTTCAAATAAGGGCATGGCATCGTCCTGGACCGGCAATCGGGTACGCCTGCGCGCTGTCGAGCCCGACGACTGGACGGCGTTCGCGCGTTTCGCCGACGATGACGAGCCGCGAGCGGGACGGCTGGAGCTGCCGCGGTCCGCCGAGAGCTACCGTGCCTGGGCGAAGGAGCAGGCCGTCGCCGAGTGCGATGACGACCGCTTCCGGTTGGCGGTCGAAGCGACGGTCACGGGAGAGCTGGTCGGTACGGTCGGCTCACATCGCATCGGCCCTCACTCAGGCTGGTTCGAGTTCGACATCACCATCGGCGCAGGCCACCGGCGCAAGGGCTACGCGACGGAAGCCGTGGTGCTGCTGCTGCGCTTCATGTTCGCCGAGCGGCGCTATCACAAATGCCTGGCGGCGGTCTTGGCCCACAACGAGGCATCGCTGGCACTCTTTCGTGGGCTCGGCTTCACCGAGGAGGGGCGTTTGCGGGAGCACGTTTTCTTCGCCGGCCGGCACCACGACCTCGTCATGATGGGCATGCTCGTCGACGAGTTCGACCGGCGACACACGATGAGCGGACCATGAGCCGGTGATCCGTGCGCGTGTGGAACGGCACTCGGACGTGATCGACGTTCGTTGTTCGCGGGTGGAGGCGGCCTGCGAGGCGGCCTGCCACCGAGAGGAGGACTGCCCTCAGTCGCGCAAGGTGGCACGCAGGTGCAGGCCGGCGGTTGCCAGACCTTCGAAGGTGGTGACCCGGTAGCCGGGTTCCGCGCCGGGCGGCTCGCTCAAGTGGTAGCGGCGGGCGGTCTGCGCGGTCATGAGCGTGAGCATGGCCATGGCCAGGGCGGCTCCCTCGCAGCCGTGCGGCCCGGTACCGAAGCCGAGGAAGACCCCGGGTTTCGCCGGCGAGCCCGCATCGTCGAGCCAGCGTTCGGGCCGGAACCGGTCCGGCTCGGGGTGTTCCCGTGCGTCGCGGTGGGCGGTGTAGGGGCAGACGAGAACGGTGGACCCGGCGTCGATGGTGTAGTCGGCGAGCTGAGTCTGTCGCGGGGCGCGCCGGGTGAGCAGCCAGCTCGGGGGGTGCAGTCGGAGCACTTCGCGTACCAGCGCCCGGGCGTACTGCAGGTTGTCGAGGTGGGTGCTGGTCGTCGTGGTCGGGTCGGCGGGCAGCAGGGCGGCTTCGGCGGCGACGCGGTCCGCGGCCTGGGCGTATCGGGCCAGGTGGAGCAGGATCCATCCGGCTGCCCGGGCGGGAGTCTCGAAGGTGGCGACGGTGATTCCGGGGAGGGTGTCGAGGACGGCTTCTTCCGACAGCGGACCGTAGCGGGCGGAGGGCCGGAGCATCTGTCCCAGCACGTCGTCACCGAGCAGGCCCGATGCACGGCGTCGGCGGACGATGGGCCGCAGAGCGTTGGTGAAGGCGACTTGCCGGCGTGTGCGGAACCGCCGTGCCGGTGTGGGGACCCAGCGCGGCCACACCCAGCGCGAGGGTCGTACGAGCACCTCCCGGGCCACGAAGAGCTGCCAGGCGAAGGGCAGCAGGACGGGAGCGTCTTCGGAGAAGAGGTAGCGCACACCGATCTCCGCCAGGACGGGCCGGACAAGGGGCAGAATCTCGACGTCCCGGTCCGTGGGCCACTCGTCGACGAATCGAGCGGTCCCAGGTGCGATCTCACCGATCCGGGCCGCAACCGCCTGCGGGCGCAGTCCGCGCATGCGGGCGGCGCGAGCGTGCGCACGCTCCTCGGGCGTCGGCGCTCCGCCGGCCCGCTTCAACGGCGGGAAGAGGGGCGAGGACGGCTTGGGGAAGTCCTGCGCCCGGTGCAGGACCGCTTCACACACCCCGGCCGTAGCGGCTACGTAGACCCCCGGCTCCAGCTGCCAGACATCCCCGCACTCGTCGGCGCCACGGCGCGCCAGTGCCAGCCGGTCGCGGCTCCAGGCCGCGAAGCTGCCTCCGGGCAACCGCGGCGGCTCGTTCACTGGGCCCATGGGATCGCCCCTGACTTCTCGTGCCAGTCAGGCCGATATCGTCGGCAGCGCGACCAGGAGCCGGCGGGAGCCCGTGGCGCCCGCCGACCGTGTGGTCACACCCTGTCGTCGCCGGTGTGCGTGCCCCAGTCATGGGCCCCGTACGCACCGTAGTTGCGGGTGAAGGACAACTTGGCGAGCAGCTTGGCAATCATGAGGCGCTCCTCTCGCTTGCCTTCAGCGCCATGCGTCGGACGTGTATTTTCTTGACCCATAGCACATATGCCCTATTTTAGGGCATCGGTCGTACGCGTGGATACAACGCACGTGCTTGCAGGCCGGACTCGCAGCCGGCCGACGTCGCCCCGGTGCCCGCGGTCGGTGCCGCTCCCGGCGGCGAGGTGTGGCGGCGCGCCAGGCACCTCAAGACCGGCGGCACCAACGCCCCGAAGGAACGGACGGCTTTCGCGCGAACCGATCACCTCGCACCTCGGCAAGGCGGCGGGTGGGCGAGCCGTGACCACTGCCGACAGTGGCCGATGACGGCACCGATCCGGCGTCGTCCGCCTACAGGCCGGGCACCCGGAAGCCGTTCAGGTACCAGAACGCCGCCGAGTACCAGGCCAGAACGATCACCGTGACGAGCGTGCCACCGGCGAGCGGGAGTGCCCAGCCCGGCCAGCGGCGGTGGCGCACCACGACGACCTTGGCGACGAAGGCCCCGTAGAGAAAACAGCCGGCGAGCGAGTGCAGCGCCTGGCGGGGCCCGGTCAGGCTGACGCCGTAGGCGAGGATGCACTGCAGGGCGATCGGGATGGAGAACAGGAAAGCGAACATACCGATCACGCGGTGCACGGTGCCCACTGGGTGCGGCGCGGCGCGCAGGCCGGGCAGCCGGCCGTACATCCACAGCGCGAGGAGCAACTGGATCAGAGCCAGTCCCAACAGGGCGCTGCCCAGCTGGGACTTGAGCAGGATGACGGCGGGGCCGTGCGTCCCGAAGAAGCTGCGCCGGTGCTCCGGGGTGTGTACCAGGCCGAACCAGAACAGGGCGGCGGTCACCGCCAGGGGCAGTAGCAGCCACAGCAGCCCCAGGAACTGCCGGGGTTCGGCGCGGAGGGGGAGGCGTGACACGTGATCAGCCGCCCCCGCCGTCGCCCTTGTCGCCCTGAGGACTGGCGGCTCGAGTGGACGCGGAGCGCGGCGGGCCGGTGATCAGAAAGCCGCCGAGCGCGGTCACGGCACCGACGGCCTCGGCGATCGCACTGGCGGTCTTGTCCGGCCACCAGACCGGCTCGTACATGTTCGGCAGCGGACCGAGCGGGCCCACGTTCACATACCGATAGAGCAGCACGGCGCCCAAGGCGGAGACGGACACCAGGAAGGCGAACGCCCACACCGGTCGCCGGCGACCGAGGAGCAGGACCAGCAGCGCGGCCAGGGACGCCACAGCGGCTTCGAGGCGGAACAGCGTTCCCTGGCTGATCTGCTGCCCGACCGGGTCGAAGGCAGCGGCGAGGCCGGCGTGCACATAGGCGTTCACGGCCAGTGAGGCCGCGGTCACCACCTGGAGCAGCACGCGCACGACCGTGCGCCGGCTGATGGAGGTGCGGTCCGGGCGGCCGCCGGGTCCGGGAGCCATCGCTACTGCCCGGTCGCGGTCGCGGTCGCGGCGGCGCTGCCGGGGGCCTGTGACGCCGGGCTCTTCCCACCGACCTGGAGGTGGGTGTCCATGCCGAGTTCCCGATGATTGCCGATGGGGCACCACAGTTCGTAGCTGCCGGCCTGGAGGGTGACGGTGAGCCGCGCCTTGCCGCCGGGCGCGACGGTCGAGGTGTGCGCGTCGGACACGCCGGGCCCCGCGACGGTCAGTGCGTGTGCGACGGCGCCGGCGTTGTCCGCGACGAACGTGACGGTCCCCGCGGCCGCGTGGGCCGGCGAGAGGGCCAGTGAATACTCCTTCATCGTGACGGTGATCGTCGTGGCCGGCTTCGCGCTCGCGCTCGGACTCCCGGTCGGAGCCGGGGTCGAACCGCTGGAGCACGCGGTGGCGGCGGTCAGCGCGATGAGCGCCAGGAACCTCACTCCGTCGCGGGCGGGGCGCGGAGATCCGAAGCAGTGCACGACCATGTTTGGCGGGCCTCCCTTCCGCGACGAGACTGGCCCACGTTCCTGGCCGCGCCAACGCCGACACTCTCGGTGGGCGGGCCATCACCCGATCGGGCCGCGGCGGCCAGCATCAGCAGTGGCCGCGGCGGCCAGCATCAGCAGTGAAAGGGCCGCAGCCCCAACCGCGGCCGGTTACCGGCTGTCCCACGCAGGCGAAAGTCGAATCCGAAGCGGCACGGTGATGAGGCCGGGTCGCCCAGCCCCCAGGGGCCACTCACCGGCTGGGACCGGCGGTCGCCCCGCTGGTAGTGCCACTCGTCCTGCAGCCGCGGATCACGTACGAAGGAATCAGGCTGCTCGGCGTTGCGCGGTGGGTCGATGAGCGGTCAGGGAGCTCGGTGGCCCCGGGAAACACCGGGCGCGCCCGGTGCCGTCGTCCTTCGTCCTTTGGACCTCGCAACGAGACATGCCCGTCGCGTCTGTGACGTTCACTTGGAACCGCAAGGCGGAAACCTGGTGGCCAGGCGGCCAGGCGGCCAGGCGGCCAGGCGGCGGGACGGACACATGGAGCGTCGCCAGCCCGGCCTGCCGTGACGGTTGTGGGCGGTCTGGAACGGAACGAGTTCAACGGGCAGCTATCGCCAGGGCGAGTTGGTGCGGTACTTCCACGCGATGGCCTCAAGGGTGCGGCGGTGGTCGGCCCATCGCCGCCCGCGGACCGGATCGGCCGGCACCAGCGGCTCGATCCGGTCCCATATCGCATCAGTGATCACTCATCGGACAGGCACCTACGACCAACTGACCAACCCGTCAAAGAGACACGCGCCAGCCCGATGTAGCGGTGGGTTTCCTTGTCCTCGTCGTCGTTGCAGGACAGGTGGCTGGTGGCGGTCATTCCGGGCCGCCCTGCCAGGTCACGCGCATCGCCACCGCCCCCCGGATGTGCGGCCGTTCCCTCCACGTGATGTCGCGGACGGTCAGCTCCGGGGTCCTGGTGAGCAGCACCCGCAGTCCCTCCTGGAGGTCGATGCGCCCGAGCTGGGCGCCGGCGCAGTGGTGCGGGCCATGACCGAAAGTGAGGTGTCCACCGGGTGGCCGGGTGAAGTCGATCACGTCGGGGTCCTCGAATCGGGCCGGGTCGTGGTTGGCCGACTCGTTGACGACGGTCAGGGCTTCGCCCGCGCGCACCAGCGTGCCGCCGACGTTGACATCCTCCCGCGCATAGCGGACGAACATGCCGGCACCGGCGGAGGCGTTGTTGCGCAGCAGCTCCTCGACCGCCGCCGGCAGCCCGGCCGGATTCGCACGCAGCCGGTTCCAGAGCGCACGGTTGCCCCGCGTGAGAACGTAGACGCAGTTCGGAATCTGGGTGATGATCGTCTCGAAACTGGCCAGCAGCAGGGTGAAGACCAGGTCGATCAGCTCGGTGTCGGTGAGCCGGTCCTCCTCGTCCCGGGCCTGGATCATCGCCGACATCAGGTCGTCGCGGGGGCGGGCCCGACGCTCGGCGATGAGCTGCTCGGTGCAGGTACGCAGGGCACCGAACCGCCGCATCCTGTCCTCGGGGCCGACGCCGCTGTCGGGGAGCAGCGCCGCGCAGGTCGACTCGACCGCCACCCGGTCCGAGGCCGGCACGCCGAGCAGGTCGCAGAAGGACAGCACGCCGATCTGCTTCGCGTAGTCCACCACGATGTCCATGCCCTGCCCGGCGTTCATCGCCGACGACAGCGCATCGTCCGCCGCCGCGTGCACCGCCGGGCGCTGCGCTTCCATACGGGATCTGCTGAGGGCTTTGAGCAACAGCTTGCGCAGCCGGGTGTGTTCGGGGGCATCCAGGGTCATCAGCCCGGCGACGTCCGTCGCTTCTTCCTGGCGCGGGAAGTCCCGGCCGACCGACATCGCGCGGCTGAACCGCGCATCGCCCAGCACCAGCCGGACGTCCGCGTAGCGGGTGACCAGCCAGGTGGGTTCACCGTAGGCGAGCCGCACCCGGAGCAGCCCCTTGCGCTGCCGCAGCTCTCGGAACCGCTCGTTGACCTCGATGCCGCGGCCGTCGTCGAAGGGGAAGCGCTCCAGTGCCTCTGCGGCGTCGGGAAGATCGGGAAAGGTCGTCATGCGGGCTGCACCTCCGTCAGCCAGTCGTGCAGGTTCGCTGAGATCAGGTCGGCGTGCTGGGACAGGATGGTGAAGTGATCGCCGGGCAGCCTGCGCACGCGGTGCGCCAGTTCGGCCGGGAACGGGTGGTCCTCCGAGCTGGTGGGCATACCCGCGACGACCTCGCTGGCGAGCAGGTGCAGGATCGGCGCCTCCAGAGGGCCGGGCCGCCATCCGCTGAAGATCCTGCTGTACCCGCCCATCGCCGCGATCTGGCCGCTGGTGGTCACCGTCCGGTCCGGACGGTCGAGCGACATGCCCATGAGGTCACGTCGCCGGATCTGCTCGCGCATGAACTCGCTGCGGGTCTCGGTCTGGTCCATCTCCTCCTCCGGCAGGTACGAGTCCAGCAGGAGCAGCGCGGTGACGGGGACGCCGGTCTGCTCCAGGTGCGCGGCCAGGTCGTGCGCCAGCCAACCGCCCGAGGAGTAGCCAGCGATGATCAACGGGGTGCCGGCCAGCTCACGGCGCAGCGGTTTCGCCAGCATCCGCATCAGGGCGGCACGGTCGGCGGGCAGCGGAGCCTCACCCGCGAATCCGGGCGACCACAGCGACCACACGTCGCACGCGGGGTCCAGCCCGGCGTGCAGGTAGGAGTAGGGCAGGTCCAGGTTGGGGAAGATCGGCGGGGTGAGGCCGACGATCGTGGGGCCACCCGCGCCCGCCCCCACCTTGCGCAGTTCGGCGAGATCGCGCGGATCGTCCTGGTCGAACGTGTCGCGGGTCTCGGAGGCCGCGCGGGCCAGGCGGAGGGCGACGTTGATCCGGCCGGTGCGGATCGCCCGGATGTAGAACGAGGCCAGGCTGCCGTCGCCTTCGTCGGCGTTCTCGGGCGCCGGGTCCACCGGCCTGGTGCCGGATTCCGGGACCTCGTTCCCGGACCGGGCGGTCCCCACGATCTCGTCGAGCGTGCCCTCCTCGGCGCGGGCGGCCAGCTTTTCCAGCACGCGCTCGGTGAGATCGACCACCGTGGGATAGTTCAGCACGTCGGCGAGTTCGATCTCCACACCGGCACCGGTGGTGAGTCGATCGCGCAGCTCCTCCGCGCCCAGCGAGTCCATCCCGAGATCGCGGAACGTGGCGTCGGCGTCGACCTGGTCGTCCGGTCCGTTGCCCAGCGCCCGGTTCAGGCTCTCACGAACCAGCGTCTCGACGTGGCCGTTGCGCTCCTGCTCGTGCAGTGCCCACAGCAGAGCCGCGGGCGAGCGCCGATCGGGCTCGCGCGTCCCGGGGTCGTCGGAGATCAGCAGCGGCATGGACCACTGGCGCTCGATCCAGTACCGGCTGCGCTGGAAAGCGTAGCCGGGCAACGGGATACGCCGGGCACCGGCGCCGGCCAGGACGACACGCCAGTCCACCGCCGCGCCCATCACGTACGCGCGGCCCAGCGCGCGCACGAGCGCCGCTGGACCGGTCACCGCGCTCTCCGTCTCCTCCGGCACGGCCAGCACGGCGGGACCGTCGGACAGCGCGGCGGTCATGCCCGCGGTGTCCCCACCGAACACGAGCAGCAGTCGATGACCGTCGGCCCGCAGCTCGCGGGCAGCCAGGCCGGATTCGGCAGCCGGCGCCGTGCGGTAGTCGTCCTCGGCCGGACGGTCCCGCAGCCAACGGCCGGTGTCCCCGCACAGCACCGGCACACCGGGTGCGGGGGGCGGGACATCCACGACGTCGGGTTCAACGCCCGCGGGACACCCGGCCGCGATCCGCAGCGCCGAGGACAGGGACAGCCATCCGACCGCCCAGGACGCGGCCAGCCGGCCGGATCCGTGTCCCGCCAACGCCGCCGGGCGCACCCCGGACGCGCACCACACTCGTGTCACGCCGGTCAGCACGGCCAGCGTGGCCGGGGCCAACACGTCCGGCCGCTCCAGTGGTGGCACGTCCGGGTCACCGCGAAGCACGTCCGTCAGAGACCAGCCGACCAGCCCGGCCAGCGTGGCCGCACATGCGGAGAGGTGCTCGGCGAACGGCTCGGCCTCGGCGTACTGCGCGGCCAACGCGCGCACCACGGCCGGGGTGCACTCGTGTGGGTACAGGAACGCGGTGGTGCCGTTCCGCACGGCGGTGCCGGAGACCACCACCGCGGCGCTCCCGGTGTCGTTCCGGCCCGTGCTCAGCGCGGTCAGGCCCGCGGCGAGGTCGGCCGGGCGGGAGCCGAACACCACCGCGCGGTGCGGCAGGTGCGCCCGGGTGGTGGCCAGCGACCACGACAGGTCCAGCAGATCCGGGCGCGCCCGGTCGAGGTACTCGTGCAGCGCGGCCGCCTGCGCGGACAGCGCCTGTTCGGTCCTGCCCGACAGGGTCCAGGCCAGCAGTGGCGGGACGGTCCGGTCGCCGGGCTCGGTGTCCGGGGCGGGCCCTGGGTCCTCCAGGATCACGTGCGCATTGGTGCCGCCGACTCCGAACGCGGACACGCCCGCCCGCCGGGGACGCCCGTCGCGCGGCCACGGGACCGCGCTGGTGAGCAGTTCGACCCCGCCCTGCGCCCAGTCGACCCGGGGGGTCGCCGTGCCGATGTGCAGGGTCCTGGGCAGCGTGCTGTGCCGCATGGCCAGCACCATCTTCACCACGCCGGCGACTCCGGCTGCGGCCTGGGTGTGGGCGAGGTTCGACTTCACCGCGCCGACCAGCAGCGGCGGCCGGTCGCCGCGGTGGCGGCCGTACCCGGCCAACAGCGCCTGCGCCTCGATCGGGTCGCCGAGCGCGGTACCCGTGCCGTGCGCCTCCACCGCGTCGACGTCCGCGGGCGACAGGCCGGCCGAAGCGAGCGCGTCGGCGATCACCTGCTGCTGCGCGGTTCCGTTCGGGGCGGTCAGCCCGGAGGAGGTGCCATCGGAGTTGATCGCCGATCCGCGCAGCAGCGCGAGTACCGGGTGGTGGTTGCGACGTGCGTCGGAAAGCTTCTCCAGCACCAGCATCCCGGCACCCTCGCCCCACGCGGTGCCGTCGGCGGCCGAGGAGAAGGGCTTGCACCGCCCGTCCGGCGCCAAGGCGCGTTGCCGGGCGTAGTCGATGAACAGCAGCGGGCTGGACAGGACGGTCACCCCGCCCGCGAGCGCCAGGGTGCACTCGCCCGTGCGCAGCGACCGCACGGCCAGGTGGATCCCGACCAGGGACGAGGAACAGGCGGTGTCCACCGTGAGGACGGGCCCCTGCAGGCCGAACACATAGGCCAGCCGACCGGAGGTCACGCTGCCCGCGTTGCCGGTGGAGAGCTGGCCCAGCATGTCCTCGGGCATCTCGCGGACCGCCGTGGCGTAGTCCGCGTTGGACAGTCCGAGGAACACGCCGGTGCGGCTGCCGCGCAGCCCAGCCGGATCGATACCGGCGGACTCCAGCGCCTGCCAGCTGACCTCCAGCGCGATCCGCTGCTGCGGGTCCATGCCGAGCGCCTCGCGCGGCGAAATGCCGAAGAACTCGGAATCAAAGTCGGCCGCGTCGTCGAGGAAGGCACCGTGCCGGACGTAGGAGCGGCCCGGCGTGCCCGGTTCCGGGTGGTAGATCTGGTCTTCGGTCCAGCCGCGGTCAGCCGGGAACTCGGTGATCACGTCCCGCTCGGCGGCGAGCAGTTCCCACAGTTCCTCCGGCGAGCCGACCCCACCGCCGAACCGGCAGCCCATGCCGACCACGGCCACCGGGTCGTCGACGGGGTTCTCCAGCTCCCGCAACCGCTCCCGGGTGCGCTGGAGTTCCGCGGTGACCCGCTGGAAGTACTTGACGAGCTTCGGATCCTCGCCCACGGCTTTCGATTCCTCTCCGGTCGGCCGGTCGGCCCCGGCTGCTGGTTCACGCATCGCCGAGTTCCCGGTCCACGAAGGCGTAGAGCTGGTCCACGGAGGCCGAGCTCAGCTCGTCCACCCCGAGCCCCGGCTCGCCGTCCAGCGCGCGCAGCGCCGCCCGCAGTTGTCCGCGCAGCGCGTCGCGCTGCGCGTGCTCGCCGGCCAGCGCCTCCTCGACCGCCTGCGCGAGTCCGGAGAGTTGATCAGGGTCGCGCTCGGCGGGGCCGTCCGCCAGTTCCTCCGCGCCGGCGGCATCCGGCGCGATCTCCGTACCGAGGTGCGCCGCGAGGATGGCCGGAGTGGGGTGGTCGAACACCAATGTGGCCGGCAGGTTCAGACCCGTGGCGGCGTTGAGCCGGTTGCGCAGCTCGACCGAGCTCAGCGAGTCGAATCCGAGGTCTCCGAACGGACCGTCCGCGGGCACCCCGTCCGCGGACGGGTAGCCGAGCACGGCCGCGATGTGCCCGAGCACCAGGTTGAGGGCCTGTCGGTTCCGTTCGGTGGGGCTCAGCCTGCTCAGCCTGCGGGCCAGGTCCGCCGGGGACTCGGCGGGCGCGGCGGACCGCGCGGAGCGCCGGCGGGTCGGGCGGACCAGATCGCGCAGCAACGGCGGAATGCCCTCCTCTCCCAGACCGGCCACGGTGACCAGATCCAGCCCGATGGGCACCAGGTGGACCCTGCCCGAGCCGGTCGCGGTGTCCCAGAGGGCCAGGCCCTGCTCGACGGTCAGCGCGCGGATCCCGGTGCGGTCCATGCGGGCCCGGTCCGCGGCGCCCAGTCCGCCGCCCATCCCGTCGGTCGTGCTGGTCCCGCTGTCCGGCGCCCACAGGCCCCAGCCCAGCGAGCGGGCCGGGAGCCCGGCGGCGGCCCGCTGGTTCATGAGCGCGTCCAGGAAGGCGTTCGCCGCGGCGTAAGCCCCCTGGCCCGCGGTGCCGAACACGCCGGCGGCGGAGGAGAAACACGTGAACCCGACGAGATCGAGTTCCCGGGTCAACTCGTGCAGGTGCCAGGCTCCGTCGACCTTCGGCGCCAGCACGTTCTCCACTTGCCGATCGGTCAGCGACTCCACCATGCCGTCGTCCAGCACACCGGCCGCATGGACCACGGCGGTGAGCGGGTGTGCCGCGGGCACCTCGGCCAGCACCCGGGCCACGTCGTCCCGCCGGGCGACGTCGCCGCGCGCCAGCTCGACGTGCGCGCCGAGCTCGCCGAGTTCGGCGACCAGTTCCGCGGCGCCGGGGCTCTCCGCGCCACGGCGCGAGAGGAGCATCAGTCTGCGGGCGCCCCGGCTTGCCAGGTGCCGGGCCAGCGAGCGGCCCAGCGACCCGAGTCCACCGGTGATCAGCACGGTGCCGTCGGGATCGGGCGTGCGGGCGGCCGAGCCGCCGTCGCTCTCCGCCGGACCGTCGTCGCGGTGCAGCCGGGGCACCAGCAGCTCGCCCGCGCGCAGCGCCACCTGGGGCTCACGGGCCGCGGAGGCGGCGGCGACCGCGTCGCGCAACGCGGTGTCGGTCGGTTCGTCGACGTCGACCAGCAGGAGGCGACCCGGGTACTCGTTCTGTGCCGAGCGAGCCAGCCCGTAGGCCGCGGACAGTGCCAGGTCGGGTTCGTCGTCCGCACGCACGCCGAGCGCGCGCTCGGTGCGGACCACCAGCAGCGAACCGGCGAACCGCTGGTCGGTGAGCCACACTCGCAGGTGCCCGGTCAGCTCGGTGAGCGCGGCGCGGACCCGTGCGGTGACGTCGTCCCCGGCGGGACGGGACGGGCGTAGCACCACCACCGGCGGCACCGGGTCCTCCGCGTCCGCCAGCGTCGCGAGGTCGAGCCGACCGATCCCAGGATCGTGCCACCCACCGGCATCGTCCACTGTGGAGGGCCGGCGCACGGGCACCCAGTCCTGTGCGAGCAGTTCCGCGCCGTCCTCGGCCGGTCCCAGCAGGTAGGACTCATCGGCGGGCAGCGGCCGGAACACCAGGGAGTCCACCGTGGCCACGGTGGCACCGGTCTCGTCCGCCAGCGTGATCGCCACGTCACCGTTCCCGCCGGTGGCGTGCACCCGCACCATCGAGGCTCCGGCCCGGAACAGCGACAGCCCCGACCACGAGAACGGCATCGAGCCGCTGCCCTGGTCGATCCCGTCCAGTTGCGGGCCGAGACCGACCGCGTGCAGTGCCGCGTCCAGCAGCGCCGGATGCAGGCTGTAGCGCTTCGCGTCCCCCGCCGCTTCGGCGGGCAGGGCGACCTCGGCGAACATCTCCGAGCTCCCGTCGGGGTGGTCGCGTTGCCAGAGGGTCCGCAGACCTCGGAACGCGCCCTCGTAGCGGAAGTGCCTGCCCTCCACCACCTCGTCGTAGACGTCCGCGACCGGGATCTCCCGCACGTCCCCCGGCGGCCAGTGCGCGAGGGTCGTGTCCGGCGTCGCGGTGCGGATGCCCAGGTAGCCGAAGGCGTGTGACCGCCATGGGCCCGGCTCGGCCTGGCCCACGCCCTCCGGCCGGGAGTACACCCGCACCGGGCGGCGGCCGGTCTCCTCGGTGTTGCCCACCACCACCTGCACCGATACCCCGCCGTGCTCCGGCAGGATCAGCGGTGCCTCGACGGTCAGCTGTTCGAGCAGGTCGCAGCCGACGTGCTCGCCCGCGGCCAGTGCCAGTTCCACGAAGCCGGTGCCGGCCAGCAGGGGCATGCCGCGCACCCGGTGGCCCCCCAGCCAGGAGTGCGACTGCAAGGACAGCCTGCCGGTGAGCAGCACGCCGTCGCCCTCGGCCGCGGACAGCATGGCGCCCAGCAGCGGGTGGCCCACCGAGAGCAGCCCGCTGGAACGCAGGTTCAGCCCGTTCCCGTCGGGCACCAGCCAGTACCTCTCGTGCTGGAACGCGTAGGCGGGCAGGTCCGCCGTCCTGGCGGGCGCGGCGGGCAGCGCGGCGGGCCAGTCCACCTCCACGCCTTGCGTGTGCAGCGCGCCGAGGGCGAGCAGCACGTCCTTGGTCTCGTCACGATCGGCCCCGCGCAGGGTGGGCACCCTCGCCTCGTCCGGCCCGGCATCCCGCCCGGCCAGCGCGGAAAGCACCGCGCCCGGTCCCAGTTCGAGCAGGACGCGTGCACCGGCCTCGCGTGCGGTGCGCAGCCCGTCGTGGAACCGCACCGCCTGCCGGACGTGCGCGGTCCAGTACTCCGGCGAGCGCAACTGCTCCGACGTGGCCAGCTCGCCGGTGAGGTTGGATATCACCGGGATTTCCGGTTCGTGCGCCGTCAACCCGGCCACAACGGTGCCGAATTCGGCCAGCATCGGCTCCATCAGCGGCGAGTGGAACGCGTGGCTGACCCGCAGCCGCCGGGTCCGCCGTCCCCGTCCCGCCCAGTCGGCCTCCAGTTCCGTGATGTCTTCGTCCGCACCGGAGATGACCACCGTGTCCGAGGCGTTCACCGCCGCGACGGACACCCGCTGCGCGCGCCCCGCCAGCCAGGGGGCCAACTCCTGCTCGGTGCCCTGCACGGACAGCATCGCGCCGCCCTTGGGCAACGCGGCCATCAGGCGGCCTCTGGCGGCCACCAGCCGGACCGCGTCCGGCAGCGACCACACCCCGGCCACGTGCGCCGCGCTGATCTCCCCGATCGAATGTCCCAGCAGCAGGTCCGGGCGCACACCCCAGGAGTGCATCAGCCGGAACAGCGCGACCTCCACCGCGAACAGGGCGGCCTGGGCGTAGTCGGTGCGGTCGAGCAGGTCCGGTTCGCTCTCCAGCACGGTCCGCAGCGGACTCTCCAGCTCCCGGTCGAACAGCTCGCACACCTCGTCGAACGCCTCGGCGAACGCCGGAAAGGAGGCGGCGAGCTGCCGCCCCATGCCGGGCCGCTGCGCGCCCTGGCCGGTGAACAGCACGCACAGCCCGCCGCCGGCCGCAGCGCCCACCGCCACGTCGGGGACCCGGCCGGTGTCGAGGTGGCCGCGCAGCGCGGAGATGAGTTCGGCCCGGTCCCGGCCGGGCACTGCCAGCCGGTGGCGGAAGTGGGTGCGGCGGGTGGCCAATGCGTGTGCCAGCCCCTCGGCGGAGGGAGCGTCGTCGGACTCGGCGAAGGCCAGCAGCCGGGTCGCCTGGGCGCGCAGCGCGTCCTCGGTCCGGCCCGACACCGTCCACACCAGACCGGCGGACGGCACGTCGGGCTCCGGGGCCTCCGGCTCGACGTGCTGTTCCAGCACGACATGGGCGTTGGTGCCGCTGATCCCGAAGGAGGAGACGGCGGCGCGGCGCGCTCGACCGGTCTCCGGCCAGGGCATCGCGTCGGCGAGCACGCTGACCCCGTCCACTCCCCAGTCCACCTTCGGGGTGGGGCTGTCCACGTGCAGCGTCTTCGGCGCGAGACCGTGCCGCATCGCCATGATCATCTTGATGATGCCGGCCACGCCGGCCGCGGCCTGGGTATGCCCGATGTTGGACTTCAGCGAGCCCAGCAGCAGCGGCTGGCCGGGCGGCCGGTTCCGGCCATAGGTCGCTACCAGCGCGGTGCCCTCCACCGGGTCGCCGAGCGGGGTGCCGGTGCCGTGCGCCTCGACCACGTCGACGTCCTGGGTGGACAGTCCGGCGTCGGCGAGCGCGGTACGGATCACCTCCTGCTGGGCGGTGCCGTTGGGTGCGGAGAGCCCGTTGCTGGTGCCGTCGGAGTTGACCGCCGAGCCGCGCAGCACCGCGAGCACCTGATGGCCGTGCCGCCGCGCGTCGGACAGCCGCTCCAGTACCAGGAGACCCGCCCCCTCGGCCCAGATCGAGCCGTTCGCCCCGGCCGCGAACGCCTTGATCCGAGCGTCCCGGGAGGTCACGCCCTGGCCGCAGAACTCGACGAACGTCTCCGGAGTGCTCAGCACCGTCACACCGCCCGCCAGCGCGATCGGGCACTCGCCGGCGCGCAGGGCCCGCATCGCGAGGTGGGTGGCAACCAGGGAGGACGAGCAGGCGGTGTCCACGGTGAGGGCCGGGCCGTGGAAGCCCAAGGCGTAGCTGATCCGGCCCGAGATCACGCTCATGGTGTTGCCGGTGATGCCGTACTGGGAGAACTGGTCGGTGCCTTGCCAGAGCATCTCGTAGTCGTTGCTGGACGCGCCGACGAAGACCCCGGCCCGCTCGCCCACCAGCGAGTCCGGCAGGATGCCCGCGGACTCCAATGCCTCCCAGGCCAGCTCCAGCACCAACCGCTGCTGCGGGTCCATCACCAGCGCCTCGCGCGGGGAAATCCCGAAGAACGCGGGGTCGAAATCGCCCGCCCCGCCGAGGAATCCGCCCTCGCGCACGTAGGACCGCCGCGCCTGCTGGGACTCCGGATCGGCGTCGTAGAGCTCCTCGATCGGCCAGTGCCGGTCCCCGGGGAAAGCCGAAATGGCGTCCGTGCCCGCAGCCACCAGGTCCCACAGCTGGGCGGGCGAGGCCACGTCGCCGGGCAGCCGGCACGACATGCCGACCACCGCGATCGGCTCGGCGGACTGCTCGGTCGCGTCACGCAACTCCTCCCGGGTGCGTAACAGATCGGTGGTGACCCTTTTCAGATATTGCCGTAGCGTGCTGACTTCATCGGACATGAACGACTCCCTGCGACGGATGGCGGGTCAGAGTTGGAAGGTGATCCGTTCGGTCTCGAGACCGCGGACGACCACGTGCCTGCGATAGCTCAGTGAGTCCTCGTGCACGTGGAAGCCGCGCAGCCGGCGAGCCAGCTCACCGAACACGATCTCCGCCTCCAACCGGGCCAGGCTGCTGCCGAGGCAGAAGTGCGCGCCGGCGCCGAAGGCGAGGTTCATCACGGACGGCTTCCGGTCCGCGATGAACTGGCCCGCCCGCGGGTGCACCCGCTCGTCCCGGTTCCCGGACGCGAGGACCAGGGTGACCACCGAGCCCTCGGGGATGTCGAGGCCGTTGATCCGGTCGGACCGCAGCGCGACACGGCCGGTCAGCATGATCGGGCAGTCGTAGCGCAGCGCCTCGCTGACCACGTCGCCGACGATCGCCGGGTCCTGGCGGAGCAGTTGGAACTGCTCCGGGTGGCGCGACATCGCGAGCAGGCCGTTGGTGATCAGGTTCGTGGTGGACTCGTGGGCCGCGGTGAACACGGTCACCACGACGTTCGTCACCTCACGTCGGCTCAGCCCGCGCCCGTCCTCCTGCGTGGCGAGCAGGCTGGAGATGAGGTCCTCGCCGGGGTTGCGGCGGCGCTTGTGGATGAGGTTCGCGAAGTAGCCGTGCAGTTCGGTGGTGGTGCGGATGATGCGGACGAGTTCCTCGCGGTCGAACATCGCGGCGGAGTGGAAGCTGGCCACCAGCGTGGGCAGCTCCGTGGACAGCGCCATGTCGCTGGACCACTCCCGCAGCATCGGGATGTCCTCGCGCGGGATGCCCAGGAGAGTCGCGATGACCCGCAGCGAGAGCACCGAGGCCAGGTCCTGCACGCCGTCGAACTCGCCGTCGGCCAGGCAGTCGCGGAGCAGTTCGTCCACGATCTCGCGAATCCACGGCTCGAAGCGCGCGGTGATCCGTGGCGTGAACGCCTTGCTGACGAGGTTCCGCTGCCGCCCGTGGCCGGGATCGTCCATGAAGAAGATCGAGTTGAGCACCGGCTCGTCGCCGCGGTCGCCGAAGAGTTCCCGCATCCCCGGCGCGTTGAACGTGTCACTGCCCATGGTCGTGTGGCTCTTGAGCACCGCCAGACAGCTGTCGTGGTCGCTCAGCAACAGGGAACCGTCCGACGTCCACATCGGACCTTGCTCTCGCCACCGCTCGAACAACGGGTAGGGGTTCGTGAGCACCTCCCGGTCGAGCAGGGCGTGCAGCGGGTTGTCAAGCACGGTGGTCGGTGGGCGGCTTGGCACTGACATGGGCTAGCTCCTCTCCGTGACACGGCCGGCGGTGCGACCGATGTCCGATTTCGCGTCGTCGAGCACTCCGTCGATCAGCGTGAACATCTCGTCGTCCGTGGCGCCGCTCAGGTCGGGCACCGCGGCCCGCTCATCGGCGGTGCCGTCTTCCTGGCTGCGCAGCAGTCGCCGCAGTGTCGTAGTGATCACCTCGGGGACGGGCGCGGACGGAGACCGCCGCAGCAGGGCCGCCTCCAGCTCCCTGAGGCGGTCCAGCACGACCCGCTCGGCCTGGTCGCCCTCGTCGACACCGAGCGCGTCGCCGAGGTACCGGGCCAGTGCGGCGGCGGTGGGATGGTCGTAGACCGCGGAGGCCGCCAGCGGCACTCCGGTGTCCGCGCCGAGCAGGTTGCGCAGCCGGACCCCGGCCAGCGAGTCCAGGCCCAGCTCCTGGAACGGCCGGTGCGCGTCCAGGTCTCCGGCCGGCCGGCCGGAAACGACGGCGACCCGGGCGGTGACCAGCTCCAGCAGCACCGACGACCGCCGCTGCGGCGCGGTGGCCGCCAGCTGTTCCCGCAACGCGTTCGCGGGTTCGGGCCCGGTGTCCGCGCCCACACCCGGCAGTCCGGAGCACAGGCGCCCCGGCCGTGCGGCGGCGAACCGCGGCCAGTCCACGGCACCGACGGCGTACTGCGCCGCACCGCCGGACAGTGCCCGCTCCAGCGCGTCCAGCGCCCGGTCGGCGGGCATCGGCGTGGCGCCGCTGTCCGACCGCGAGTCGACAGGCCAGGACGTGGTCATCCCGGTGTCCAGCCAGGGGCCCCAAGCCAGGCTCGTCGCGGGCAGGCCGCCCGCCTGCCGATGGGCTGCCAGCGCTTCCACGACGGCGTTGGCCGCGGCGTAGTTGCCCTGCCCCGGCGAGCCTGCGGTGCCGGCCAGCGAGGAGCACAACACGAAGAAGCGCAACGGATGGCCGGCGGTCAGCTCGTGCAGGAACCGCGCGCCATCCGCCTTCGCCGCGAACACACGCGCCAGCCGGGCCTCGGACAGCGCCTCCAGCACCCCGTCGTCGAGCACCCCGGCGGCGTGCACCACACCGGTGAGCGACCGCCCGGCGAGCAGCCCGGCCAGCGCCTCGCGGTCCGCCACGTCGCAGCCGGCGATTTCGACCTCGGTACCCAGCGCGGTGAGTTCGGCGCGCAGTTCCGTCGCGCCAGGGGTGTCCACGCCCCGGCGGCCGACCAGCAGCAGGCGTTCCGCGCCCCGGGCCGCCAGCCGGCGGGCGACGTGCGCCCCGATGCCGCCCAGCCCCCCGGTGATCAGCACGGTGCCGAGGGGCTCCGTCGTGGCGGGTTCGGTGCGGGGCACCGGGACCAGTCGCCTGGCGTGCAGCCGCCCGTCCCGGATCGCGATCTCGTCTCTGGCAGCCAGCGCGGCGGGCAGCGCGGCCAGATCCTCCACGGCCGGTCGCAGCGGCAGGTCCACCAGGCCACCGTGCAGCCGGGGCGCTTCCATGCCCGCGACCCGGACCAACCCGCACACGGCGGCCTGCTCGGGATTCGGCACGGTGTCCGCCGCGTCGGCCCGCACGGCGCCGCTGGTGATCGACCACACGGGCGTATCCGCGCCTCTGGACAGCAGCGCCCGCAGCAGCGCCACGGTGGCGGCCAGGCCGGTCGGCACCCGCGACGTGTCCGAGCCCTCGGCCATCGCCAGGAGGGACACGATGCCGCCGCCCGGCAGGTCGGGCAGCAGCCGGTCCCAGTGCTCGCCGTCCACGGCGTCGCCGCGCACGGTGCGGGTCCCTTCGCCCAGCACGCCCGCCACGTCCTCGGTGAGCCGGTCCCAGTCCGCGCCCGGCGGGGCCACCACCAGCCACGGCCCCGGCGCGTCGGCGACCGGTCCGGGGACGGGCAGCAGCGGCCACTCGACACCGTGCAGCAGAGGGTCGGCGGGGGCCCCGTCGTCGTCGGGCAGCCAGAACCGCTGCCGGGTGAACGCGTAGCCGGGCAGCGGCACCGCCCGCCCGCCCGCGCACCAGGCCGCCCAGTCCACGTCGACCCCCCGGGTGTGCGCGGTCGCCAACGCCGTCAGCAGGCCGTGCACTTCGTCGGCGTCCTGCCGTAGCACCGGCAGGAAACCGTCCCCGCCCAGCGCCTCCTGGCCGAGCGCGCTGAGCGTCGCGCCCGGTCCCAGCTCCAGGTAGGTGCTGGTGCCCGCCGCGTCCAGAGCGCGCAGGCAGTCGTGGAAGCGCACCGGTTCCCGCGCATGCCGGACCCAGTACTCCGGGTCACGAAGCTCTTCGGTGACCGGTGCGCCGGTCACCGAGGACACGAACGGAATCACCGGTGTCCGGAACTCCAGTCCGGCCAGCACCTCCCGCAAGGGGTCCAGAACCGGGTCCATGTGGTGGGAGTGGAACGCGTGCCGCACCGCCAGGTGGTGCGCGTGTGCCACCCGCTGCGAGATCTCCCGCACCGCGTCCGCGTCCCCGGCGAGCACCACCGAGGCGGGCCCGTTCACCGCGGCCAGCGCCACCCGGTCCTCGCGGCCGCGCAGCAGTTCCGGCACATCGGTTTCCGGTACCCGGACCGCCACCATCGCGCCCTCGCCACCGAGTTCGCGCATCAGCCGCCCGCGCGCGGCCACCAGTGCGCAGGCGTCGGCCAGCGAGAACACGCCCGCGGCGTGCGCTGCGGCGAGTTCGCCGACCGAGTGCCCGGCCACCGCGTCCGGCCGCACCCCCATCGTGGTGAGCAGCCGGAACACCGCCACCTGAACCGCGAACACCGCGGCCTGCGCATGGTCGGTGCGTTCACCGGGTCCGTCCCGGAGGATCTCGGCGAGCGGCCGGTCCAGCAGCGGGTCCAGCTCGGCGGCGATCTCCTGGAGGGCCGCCGCGAACACCGGTATCCGGTCTCGGAGCGACGTGGCCATGTCCGCGTACTGCACGCCCTGGCCGGGGAACAGGAACGCGGTCGCGCCGTCGGCCGCCACTCCGGTACTGCCGGTCCCGGCTCGCAGCGCGGCGGTCAGCTCGCCGGTGTCCGTGCCGAGCACGACGGTGCGGGCACGCAGCCGGGCCCGCGTGGTGGCCAGCGAGTACGCCACGTCCAGCGCGGACGGCGCGCCGTTCCCGTCCTCGTCGGTCAGTCGGCGGAGCAGGGCCTCGGCCTGCGCGGGCAGCGCCTCCGGGGTGGCCGCGGAGAGCACCCACGGGATCAGCGGCGGAGCCGCGGCGGTCGCCGGCTCCGGTTCGGGCTGGGGCTCGGGTTCCTCCAGGATCACGTGCGCGTTGGTGCCGCTGAGGCTGAACGAGGACACCGCCGCCCGGCGCGGACGGCCCGCGCGCGGCCAGTCCATCGGCTCGTCCAGCAACCGCACCGCGCCGTCGTCCCAGTTCACGTGCGGGCTCGGGACATTCAAGTGCAGGGTCGAGGGCAACCGGCCGTGCCGCATGGCCAGCACCATCTTGAGCACACCCGCCACGCCCGCCGCGGCCTGGGTGTGCCCGAGGTTGGACTTCGCGGAACCGACCAGTACGGGCCGCGCCCGGTCCTGCCCGTAGGTCGCCAGCAGCGCGGTGGCCTCGATCGGGTCGCCGAGTGGGGTGCCGGTGCCGTGCGCCTCCACCGCGTCCACCTCGCCGGGCGCCAGGCCCGCGACGGCCAGCGCGTCCCGGATCACCCGCTGCTGGGCCGATCCGTTCGGCGCGGTCAGCCCGTTGGACGCGCCGTCGGAGTTGAGTGCCGAGCCGCGCAGCACGGCGAGCACCCGGTGGCCCCGTTCGCGCGCGGTGGAAAGCCGCTCCATCACGAGCAGGCCGGCGCCCTCGCTCCACGCGGTGCCCTCCGCGGCCGCGTCGAAGGGTTTGCACCGGCCGTCCGGGGCGAGCACCCCCACCTGGGAGAACTCCACGAACAGCGTCGGCGTGGTGAGCACCGTGATGCCACCCGCCAGCGCGACGGTGCACTCACCGGCCCGCAGCGCCTGCGCGGCCTGGTGCATCGCCACGAGCGCGGAGGAACACGCCGTGTCCACCGTGATCGCCGGGCCGTGGAAGCCGAACGTGTAGGCCAGCCGCCCCGACGCGACGCTGCCCGCGTTGCCGATCGAAACGTCGCCGGTGAGGTCCTCGGGCGTCCGGTGCGCGCGGCGCGCGTAGTCGTTGCCCATCAGCCCGAGGTAGACACCGGTGCGGGTGCCCCGCAACGCGGTCGGGTCGATCCCGGCGTCTTCCAGCGCGTGCCAGACCAGTTCCAGCAGGATGCGCTGCTGCGGGTCCATCGAGACCGCCTCGGCCGGGGCGACGCCGAAGAAGCCGTTGTCGAACTCGGCGATCCCGTCCAGGAAGCCGCCGTGCCGCACGTAGCTGCGCCCGCCACGGCCCGGCTCCGGGTGGTAGACCTCGTCCAGGTTCCAGCCGCGATCTGCCGGGAACTCGGTGATCGCGTCCCGCCCGGCGGCCAGCAGCGTCCACAGCTCGTCCATGGTGGACACCCCGCCGGGAAAGCGGCAGCTCGCGCCGACCAGCACCACCGGGTCGTCCATGTCGTGCGGGCCGGGCCCGGCGAGCGGTGTCCGGCCGCCGGGTATCGCGTCGGGGAGCTGCCCGGACAGGTACCCGGCCAGGGCCGTGGGGGTGGGGTGGTCGAACACCGCGGTCGCGGGGAGCCGCACCCCGGTCGCGGCGGTGAGCCGGTTGCGCAGCTCCACCCCGGACAGCGAGTCGAAGCCGATGTCGCGGAACGCCCGTGCCGGGTCCACCCGGCGCTCCACGCCGAGCACGGAGCCCACCGTGGCCAGCACGAGATCGAGCACCGACCGCTCGCCACCGGAGACCAACACGGGCGCTGCGGCCACGGCGGCCGGCCGGGCCGCGCTCCGCCGGACGCCGAGCAGCCCGGCCCACACCGGAGCCCGCTCCGGGCCTGCCGCACGCACGTTGGCCAGGTCGAAACGGGCGGGTACGGTGCACGCCAGGTCGGTGCCCAGCGCCGCGTCGAACAGTGCGAGCCCGTGTTCGCGGGACATCGGCACGAGGCCGGTCCGCCGCAGCCGAGCCCGGTCGGTGTCGCCCAGCCGCCCGGTCATGCCGGTGTCCTGCGCCCAAAGTCCCCACGCCATCGACGAAGCGGGCAGTCCCCGCGAACGGCGGTGCTGCGCCAGCCCGTCCAGCCACGCGTTGGCGGCCGCGTAATTCGCCTGCCCCGGCGTGCCGAGGACACCGGCTACGGAGGAGAAAAGCACGAACGCGGCCAGGTCGAGGTGTTCGGTCAGTTCGTGCAGGTTGCGCGCACCCTCGACTTTCGGTCGCAGCACCGCGTTGAGCCGTTCGGCGGTGAGGGAGCGCACCGTGCCGTCGTCCAGCACCCCGGCGGCGTGGATCACCGCGGTCAGCGGGCGGTGCGCGGGGATCGCCGCCAGCAGCTCGGCGAGGGCGGCCCGGTCGGCGACGTCGCATGCCACGACCGTGATCTCGGCGGTGCCGGTCAGGTCCTCGAGACCGGACTCGAGCGCCGCCGCGCCGCCCCGCCGCCCCGCCAACACCAGGTGCCGCACCCCGTGTTCGGTGACCAGGTGCCGGGCCAACTCCCGGCCGAGTACGCCGGTCCCGCCGGTGATCAACACCGTTCCTCCGGCGAGGTCGGGCCGGTCCCCGGTCCGCGTCACCCGGGCCAGCCGCGGCGCGAACGCCCGCCCGCCCCGGACGGCGATCTCCGGCTCACCGGTGCCCAACGCCAGCTCCAGGGCGGAGTCGGCGTCCTCGGGGTCGCCGGGGCGGTCCAGGTCGACCAGCACGAACCGGCCGGGATGTTCGGTGCGTGCCGTGCGGACCAGGCCCCAGACCGCCGCGGCGTCGGGGTCCTGATCGTCCTCCGGGGCGATCGCGACCGCACCGCGGGTCCGCACGATCAGGGGCCCGTCCGTCGCCTTCTCGTCGTCGGTGCCCAGAAACTCGCGGACCCGCGCCAGTGCTTCCTCGGGCCCGGCCACGTCCACGATCGGCGCGTCCACGATCGCCGGGGTGGACCGCCGTGCAACCGGCACCCAGTCCAGCCGGTGCAGCGCCCGGTCCACGCCCGCCGCCCCCGACCGCACGGGCCCCACGGGCCGGAGCGCGAGCGCGCTGATCGTGGCCACCGCTTCCCCCGCCGCGTCGGCGAGCGCCACGGCGAACGAGTCGTTGCCCTGCGGAGTCAGCCGCACCCGCAATGCCGTGGCCCCGACCGCGTGGAGTGCGACCCCGCTCCAGGAGAACGGCAACCTCACCGGCGCGTCCCCGGCATCCAGCAGCAGCGGGTGCAATGCGGCGTCGAGCAGGGCCGGGTGCAGGCCGAACCGCCCGGGATCGACCGGCAGCTCGACCTCGGCCCAGCGCTCCGCACCGAGCCGCCAGGCCCGCCGCAACCCCTGGAAGGCCGGCCCGTACTCATAACCTCGCTCGTCGAGCTGTGCGTACTCGCCGTCGAGGTCGATCTCCTCGGCACCGGGCGGCGGCCACTCCGTCAGGGTCGCGCCGCCGGACTCCGCGGCCCGGAGCGTCCCCGTCGCGTACCGGGTCCACGGCGCGTCCGGCGCGGACCGGGCGTACATCGCCAGCGTGCCCGGATCCGTCTCGCCGATCGCGATCTGCAACTCGGTCTCGCCCCGCTCGGGCAGCACCAGCGGGCTCTCCAGCACCAGTTCGTCCAGCACCGGCAGCCCTGCCCGCTCACCCGCGTGCAGCGCCAGTTCGACGAACGCGGCCCCGGGCAGCAGCACGGTGCCGCGCACCTCGTGCTCGGCCAGCCAGGGGTGCCGGGTGAGAGAGAGCCGACAGGTGGCGACCAGGCCACCGCCGGCGAGCTGGACCACAGAGTCCAGCATCGGATGCCCGGTGACGGGCCCGGAGGCGGCGGTGGGCAGCATCCAGTACCGCTGCTCGCGGAACGGGTAGGTCGGCAGCTCCACACTCCGGGCGTCGTCGAACAGCCCGTTCCAGTGCACGTCCACGCCGTGCACGGCTGCCTCGGCCACCGCCAGCAGGAAGCGGTCGGCACCACCGTCGTCCCGTTTCAGGGTCTCCAGCACCACGCCGCCCCCGTCGTGGTCCTCCTGGTGGTTTTCGAGGATCTGCCGCACGCCGCCGGCGAGCACCGGATGCGGGCTCGACTCCAGGAACGTGGTGTGCCCGGCGGCGACCAGCCCGCGCACCGTCGCCTCGAACTCGACCGTGGCGCGCAGGTTGCGGTACCAGTAGTCCGCGTCCAGCCCGGTGGTGTCCACCAGGCCGCCGGTCACGGTCGAGTGGAAGGGAATCTCGGCCGCCATCGGAGTCACCGGCGCCAGCAGTTCGCGCAGCTCGGCACGCAGCAGTTCGACCTGCGCCGAATGCGAGGCGTAGTCGACCGGCAACAGCCTCGCCCGTTTGTCCTCGGCGACCAGTGCGGCGGCGAACTCTTCGACCGCCTGGACGGCGCCCGAGACCACCGTCGCGCGCGGCCCGTTGACCGCGGCCACCGAGAGATCCTCGCCCCAGCGGGCCATCGCCTCTTCGACCGCCGCTCTCGGCAGCCCCACCGACAGCATCCGGCCCGTACCGGAGAGCGCCCGCAATGCTCGGCTGCGCAGCGTGACGATCCGCGCCCCGTCGTCCAGGGACAGCGCGCCGGCCACGGTCGCGGCCGCGATCTCGCCCTGGGAGTGGCCCACCACCGCGGCCGGCCGCACCCCGTGTGCCCGCCAGAGTTCGGCCAGCGACACCATGACCGCCCACAGCGCGGGCTGCACCACGTCCACCCGGAGCAGCGCGTCCGCGTCGGTGAGCACGTCGCCCAGGTTCCAGTCCACGTACGGCGCCATCGCGTCCTGACAGGCCGCCATGTGCCCGGCGAAGACCGGGCTGGACTCCAGCAGTTCCGTGGCCATCCCGGTCCACTGCGTGCCCTGGCCGGGGAACAACAGCACCGGACTGGTGTCCCGGCAGGGTGACCCGACGACCGTGCCCGGTGCCGAACCGCCCTCGGCGAGCGCGTCCAGCCCGTGCACTAACGAGTCCCGGTCCCGGCCGAGGACGGCGGCCCGGTGCTCGAACCTGGCCCGGCCGGTCGCCAGCGTCAATCCGGCGTCCAGCAGGCCGACCCGGTCCGGGCGGAGCCGCTCGGCCAGCCGGCCGGCCTGCTCCCGCAGCGCCTCCGCCGACCGTGCGGACAGCAGCAGCGGTACTGCGGACGCCGGTTCCGGTGTCGCGGCGGGCGCGGGTTCCGGCGCCTGTTCCAGGATCACGTGGGAGTTGGTGCCGCTGATGCCGAACGAGGACACCCCGGCCCGGCGCGGGAGTCCGGTCTCCGGCCACGGCGTGTCCTCCGCGAGCGGGGTGACCCTGCCGGACTCCCAGTCCACGTGCGGGCTGGGCTCGGTCAGGTGCAGGATGCGCGGCAGCACGCCGTCGCGCATGGCGTGCACCATCTTCATGACGCCCGCCACCCCGGCAGCGGCCTGCGTGTGCCCGATGTTCGACTTGACCGACCCCACCAGCAGCGAGCGCGCCCGCTGCGGGCCGTGCACCGCCAGCAGCGCCCGTGCCTCGATCGGGTCGCCGAGCGTGGTGCCCGTGCCGTGCGCCTCCACCGCGTCGACGTCCGCTTCGGACAGTCCGGCGTCGGCCAGCGCCGCCCGCAACACCCGTTCCTGAGCCGGCCCGCTGGGTGCGGAGAGCCCGTTGGAGGCCCCGTCCGAGTTGACCGCGGTGCCGCGCACCAGCGCGTGCACGGTGTGCCCATGGCGCAGGGCGTCGGAGAGCCGTTCCAGCACCAGCATTCCGACGCCCTCGGACCAGGCCGTACCGTCCGCAGTCTTGGAGAACGGCTTGCACCGGCCGTCCGGGGCGAGGCCCCGCAGCCGCGAGAACTCCACGAACATCTCCGGGGTCGCCATCACCGTGACCCCGCCGGACAGGGCCAGGTCACACTCGCCGAGACGCAGCGACTGCACCGCGAGATGAGTGGTCACCAACGACGAGGAACAGCCGGTGTCCACCGTGACCGCGGGGCCGCTGAGACCGAGTACGTAGGCCACTCGGCCGGACACCACGCTGGAGGTGTTCCCGGTGATCAGGTACCCCTCCAGCCCGTCCGGGACGGTATGCACCCGGGGCGCGTAGTCGTGCATCATCGAGCCGGCGAACACGGCCGTGCGGCTGCCCCGCAGCGAGGTGGGATCGATGGCCGCGTTCTCCAGTGCCTCCCACGCCGTCGTGAGCAGGAGGCGCTGCTGCGGATCGGTGGTCAACGCCTCGCGGGCGGAGAGCCCGAAGAACTCGGCGTCGAAATGGCCGGCGTCGTAGAGGAACCCGCCGTGCCGGACGTAGGAGGTACCGGGCCGGTCCGGGTCGGGATCGTAGAGGGCCGCCAGGTCCCAGCCCCGGTCGTCCGGTAACTCGCCGATCGCGTCGATCCCGTCCCTGGCCACCCGCCAGAGCCCTTCCGGGCCGACTATTCCGCCCGGATAGCGGCACGCCATTCCCACAATCGCAATCGGTTCGCCCGGCATCCGGTGCCCTCCCAGAGCAGTTTGGACTTTGTCGGCTGCCATGGACGCAAAATCATTCACCGAACTCGCGACCATCTAACCAAACGCCGACAAATCGAGGTGCATCAACATGGTTGGCGCCCAGACTCATTCCGCACAACATTTGCAACCGACTAAAATCTGGGGCTTCCGCTAGAAACTTCCACCTGTTGTCAAGAATTTCTATCACTACTGTGATACGTGGTGGATCTCGCCGAATTCTGCTACCCGCCAAAAGTGAGGCAACCATTCCGCCGCACAGGGCATCCCCAGGCGAGCACTCCCTTTGATCGTCGCCGGGCCAGCCGCGGAGAACGGCCAAAACCACAGGCCACGAATTCGACCAGTGGTGTCGCTTGATTACCGGGCAGCGGGACGACTCGTCCCTACCCGCTGACGGCCGGCGCCTTTTGTCTCCATCACCAAGTGACCGGGAGCGCCGATACCGAGAACGTGGAGCCGTTGACGTAGCGCAGTTCGTCGCGTGGCGTGGCCAGGCGGAGAGTGGGGATGCGCCGGAACAGAGTGTCGAGGACGATGCGCAGCTCCATCCGGGCCAGATTCTTGCCGAGGCACTGGTGCGGTCCCGAGCCAAAAGCCAGGTGCCTGCGATTGTCCCTGGTGACATCGAACGTGTCCGGGTCGGCGAAGGCCGCGGGGTCGCGGTTGGCGGCGGCGGACAGGGCGACGACCCCCTCACCCGTCCGTACCAGAGTGCCGCCGATCTCGACGTCCGCCGTGGCGCGGCGCATCAGGGACAGCTCGGCGACGGAGAAGAACCTCAGCAGTTCCTCCACCGCCGCCGGGGTGAGGCCCGGGTCGGCGGTGAGGAGGGCGAGCTGGTCGGGGTGTTCGAGGAGAGCCAGGATCCCGAGTGCGGTCGTCGTGGCGGTGGTCTCCAGGCCCGCGACGACCAGGAGTATGCACAGTTCGACCATGGCCCAGCGGCTCTCGGCACCGCTGAAGAGCTGGTGGCCCGCCAGCCTGCCCAGCAGGTCCTCGGGCCGCTCGGTCATCTTGGTGGCGCACAGCGCGTCGAAATACGCGATCAGAGAGCGGAAGGACTCGGCGCGATCCGCATCAGCGGAGTCGTGGGCCGTCAGCACCGTGGTGTTGGTGGTGAACTCCTGCCGGTCACTGGTCGGGATGCCGAGCAGCTCGCACAGCACCAGACCGGACATCGGCACGGCCAGCGCGGACACCAGGTTGGCGGGCTTGACGCCGGCCAGCACATCGTCGAGCAGACCGTCGACGATGCACTGGACCTTGGGGCGCAGTTCTCGCATGCGGTGGATGGTGAACTCGCTGGCGACCGCACGACGAGCGGGGCCGTGCTCGGGTGGGTCCATCTCGATCAGCGAGGGCCTGAAGCCGGGGAACACGGTCTCGCCGACGCGCATCCACGGGAAGTCCGGGTGCGAGCGGTCGGAGCTGAACCGGGCGTCGCCGAGCACAGCGCGGACGTCTTCATGTCGTGCGGCAACGAACACGGTGCGTCCGCTCGGGCCCGTCAGCCTGGGCAGGCCGGGGTGCTCGCGCAGGCTGGCGTATTCCGGTGGCAGGGAGAAGGGGCAGGTCCGAGACATCGGCCAAGTCTCGGCTCGCAGCGGGCTCTGGTCGTGCATGGTCACCACCTCGACTCCTTCGGACATCGAGGACGACCGTATGACCGGTGATACCCGAATTTCCGTAGAGTCCCGTTGAGGTCGGAAGTCAGCCTTCCGTCCGTATCGCCCGGGGGAAGCCGTGACTGTGCCGATGCTGATCTTTTTGGGGGCGGCGGAAGGCGTGTTGCGCGGGCCTCTGGATGTCTACGCCCGGTTCCTCGACTGGCAAGCGACCGCCGTGCCAACCTGCTGTGAACCGCCCGGGCAGGAGGGTGAATCGCCACGGTTCCCACAGTATTTCGACCCCGTCGGCGATCCTGTCGCGGCTGTGGTCCACAGCGCGATGGGTGCCGGGGCGACCCCTGGCCTTCACCGTCACGGCAGGCCGGGCTGGTGACGCACCCATGTTCGAGACGCTGATGTCCCGCATCCGCGTGCCCCGCAGGGGACCGGGCAGGCCCCGGACTCGGCCATTGCCCGGCCTGGCCGATCGCGCATATTCCTCACGCGCCATCAGCACCCACCTGCGGCGCCGGGGCATCCGAACAGTCATCCCGCAGCCATCCGATCAAGTCGACCACCGCCTGCGACGAGGCCGGCTCGGTGGCCGTCCGCCCGGCTTCGACCCCGAGGCAGACAAGCAGCGCAACACCGTCGAGCGCTGCATCAACCGCCTCAATCAGTGGCGCGACCTGCCCACACGAACCGACAAACTCGCCATCGCCTACCAGGCCACACTCCACCTCGCCGGCATCCTCATCTGGACCCGACGCTGACCAAAGAGACACAACCCAGGCGGTTTCCGATGGCTCTTGGGAGGTGTCGCGGGGCCCGGGCTTCCCTCTCCGCTCCCAGCGGCGAAGTAACTGACGGGTAGCCAGCCAGATCGCTTCCTCGCCACGGACGCCCCGTTGGCCCCTTCGGATGAATCCCCACAGCGGGCGAGGAGTGGGCGACAAAGAGGCAGGAGTGGCCACCGAGACGGCTCTTGGCGAGCTGGGCTCTGCGACCGGCAGAGCCGGGAGCCCGAGGCGCATGCCGACCGTTGAGAGGCCGTATCGGGTCTCAACGCTCCGATCCCATGGCGAGATTGGCGAGGATCGTGTCGTAGATCCGCACGGCCGCTTCGCCGAGTACTTCACCCAGCAGGCACTCGTCGACACGGTCACGGGTAAAGCCCGGCCACGCTCAAGGCCGACGGCGTGATGCCGGTCATCGCGTTCTGAGACACACGCGGGCCTGTTCGGCTCGGGGAACCAGTCTCATCGGCACACAGCACCGAAAGAGAGAGCTGCCCAGTGAACGCAACGTATGACGCAGTAGTGGTGGGAGCGGGCTTCGCCGGGATCACGGCAGCCCGCGACCTCGCCGACCGCGGACGCTCCGTCGTGCTCCTCGAAGCGGGAACACGCATCGGCGGCCGCACCTACACACGCCCCTTCACGGGGCGGGAGGACCTGACAGTCGATCTCGGCGGCAGCTGGGTCAACCGTGAGCTGCAACCCGAGATCCGGCGCGAGATCGCGCGCTACGGCATCCCATTGACCGAGGACGCGATGCCCACAAGCGCCGCGTTCATCACCAACGGTGTCCTGCGTTCGTTCCCGGTGCCCGCAGGCGAGATCGCGGACCTGGAGCGTGTCGTCGGGCACCTGCGGGACGCATCGAAGCGGATCGCGCCCTCCCAACGCCTGAGCAGACAACCGATCCGCGACCTGGACGTCTCGGTGGACGAGTTCATCGCCCCCCTCCAGCTGGGGCCAGCCACGCGGGATCTGGTCTACGCGGCGCTGGCCTGGTACGCCGGAGCCGATCCGCGCAACGTGTCGATGCTCGGCTTCATCGCCCAGACAGCCGGGTTCGGCCACAGCCCGTACGGCTTCTTCGGCGCGCTGACGGAACGCATCCTCGGCGGCGCAGGCACGCTGCTCGACCGCATGGTCGAACAGTCCCGCCTGGAGATCCGCCTGGACCACCACGTCGCGCAGATCGAGCAGAGTCAGGACGGCGTGACGGTCCGCACGCGCCACGGCCAGTGCGTGCGGGCCCACTCGTGCGTCGTGGCCGTGCCCACCAACGTCCTTCGCCACATCGACTTCCGGCCCGGCCTGGCCGGCGACAAGCAGCGCTTCCTCACCGAGAACCACATGGGCCGCGCCACCAAGCCGTCGATGCTGGTGCGACACGTCCCGGCCCGGCCGTTCGCGCTCGGCCTGGGCACCTTGCAGGCCCTGTGTCTCGGCCACGAGTACCCCGACGGCTCATGCCTGCTCATGGGCTTCGGCGGGGAGCGCACCAAGCTCGACCTGACGAACCGGGAGCAGATCGAGGCCGCGGTGCGCGAGTACTACCCCGAGGCCGAGGTGCTGGCGGTGGACGCCCACGACTGGAACACCGACCCGCTGTTCGACGGGACCTACCGCATCGACCGCCCGGGGCAGGCGTACGACTTCCTGCGTGCGATGAACGAGCCGGAGGGCCGCATCGTGTTCGCCGGAACCGATCTCGACGACTCGGTCTGGCGCATCTGGATCGAGGGCGCAGTGCACAGCGGTCGTCACGCGGCCGACAGGGTCAGCGCCATCCTCGCTCGGTGAAGCCCCCTCGCCCCGGCAGGGTTTGTGCCATACATGAACCAGGAGGACTCACCCGGCCGCTTTGGCGCCGCTGATCGGGTGCCCAGCCCAGCCCGGTCCGCCGTAACTTCACGTCACGCGCAAGGCGGTTCCGGCTTTGGTGAGGAGCCTCGACGCCACAGGACGTAAGCCCGCCCACCACACGGCCCCCGCCTTCGACGCAAGTCGAGACGGGGGCTGACGTGCGTTGGCCATCCTGGGCCATCCTGGACGGCAACCGCGAGGGTGTCGTCCACTGCTCGAACGGCACGAGAGCCAGGAGCATGGCGACTGCCCAGCCCAGGAACGGCGGGTAGCCGATGGACTTGACCAGCGGTTCGGCGATGAGCAGGTAGACGGCGACGATCAGCGATCCGGGGGCAAGGTGTCGACTTGGTGCTAGTGCTCCGCCTTCGCCCACGGTTTGACTCCGAGCTTTCCGGTGGTTCCCAGGTCGAGGTCCGGGCTTACCGTGACTGGGGCGGCGCCGGTCTTCGCCCGGACCCGCACCGAGGGCACGTTCACCGGTGTACCGGGCTCGGTGGTGTTGCGCCATACCAGGCCGGCGGTCGCCGACTCGCCGGGTTTGAGCGTCATGGGCCGGGGCTGCTCGTCGGGCCCGGCGCCGGTGGTGATCTGGCCGCTGCCGTGGAGGATCTTGATGCCGTGGACGGGCTGGAGGTCTTTGTCCAGGAGTTCCAGCAGTGGGTAGCCCTCCAGGGTGTAGTCGCCTGTGCCGCAGTTGTCCAGGTGCAGGCCCACGACGCGCAGTCCCATGGCTGCGTCGCCCTGATCGGCACTGACGCGGACTCCGGAGGCGGGGCATGTGCCTGGCTCGGCCGGCGCCTCACTCGCGGGGACCTTGGTCACTTTGAGGACCTTGGCCTGTGTCACCCGCGGCGCGGCGGACGGCAGTTCTCCGACCCGGACTGTGCCTCGCACGGTCTTCCCGGGTCCGACGTCGCGCACGATCGCGGTCTGATTGGTCACCGCCCCACCATCACCACCCATGAAGGTGAACACGACCGAGTAGGTCAGTGTCTCGGTGCCCTCATTGGTCACTTCGTAGGACGCAGCGACCCCTGGGCCTGTGGCGAGGTTGTCGGCGGAGACCGAAGTGCTGAGGGTGGGTGAGACGGAGTCCGACGGGAGGGTCAGTGAGGTGATCCGCACGCCGTCCTTGCCTGGATCGTCGACCTGCGTGCGGGATGGTGGCACGGCCGCGCGGGTGCCGGTGTTCCCGGCACCCGCGCGCTCCGTCCCACAGGCCGTCAGGAGCAGGGCGGTCGTGGCGAGAGCCGAGATGAGGGAAACAGGTCGTCGCATTCGATCACCTCACCAAGGCATCGACTACGCGCACATGATGGAGGCCATAATTCCGGTCACAAGCGTGTCACAAAGTCGGGCTGCTGCGGCTATATGGGGTGAATGCGGCGACGTCGATGGCGCCGTCGCCGCCCAGCACCGAGAGTTCGGAGAGTTCCGTGACGATCTGCTTCGGGGCGTCCGGCCGGCTTGGTTCGCGATGTCCGCAGGCGCCGGCGCGCAGCCACGGAAGCCACATGAGCGCCTGCAGGCCGACGTCGACGGGCCTGGTGCCAAGAGCAAGTAGCCGTTCCAACTTGGCGTCCTGGTGCTGTTCGGTGGCATTGAGGTCGATGTGCAGCTGAAGCTTCCCTGGCCGCCGCGGCTTGCTCCTGAGAGCGAGGAGGAGGACGTGGAGGAGGGCGCGGACGGGCTGCGGGCCATCGGGGACGCAATGGCACTCCAGGAATGCCTGGAGCTGTGCGCGGATGTGCTGTCGGTAGGTATGGAGCCGTCTCAGGCGTGCCGCCCCGTTGCCGGAACCGTGCCGCGCCAGCTCAGCAAAACGCCCCGCCTTCGCGTTCGCGAAGACGGGGAGTTGTGCACCGGAGAAGGTGTACGCATGGCCATCCTGGACGCATACGATGCGTTCGGCATCTTGACGTGCATGGCCTGTAGGCCGTTTGGTCGAGCGCCTGGACCGAGCGGGGCCGGGGAACTCATGCTGTTCCACCGGCCTCCCTGCTCACAGCCCCCAGCCGCACTCCGCCCCGCCACGTTCAGCCGACTCGGTTGACCCGGCGGACCTGGTTCACTCGGTTGATTCGTTGGCGCCCGGGCCCCCGACCAATTCCCCCCCCGACCGCTCACCACCGCGCTCACGCAGCGGGTGGGCCGCGCCGAGCGGAGACGGCCCGCGCTCGCCCGCGGGTGCCTGGCGCGGGACTGCGCCACCAGTGTGGCCGGATCGGAGCGGATCTGGGTGGCGAGGACATACACGTCCAGCAATCCGGCGGCGCCCAGTCGGTCGTTGACCGTCACCAGCGCCACACCGCCGCGGGCGAAGGAGGCGCCGTCGTCGTAGAGCGCGGCGCGGGTGGAAGCGGTCAGGGACCCGCCGCCGTGCACGAAGACCGTGACCGGGTTGCCGCGGGCACCGGGCGGGGCCCATACGCCGAGCGTCAGGCAGCCGGCGCCGGGAACCCAACCCGGACCGAAGTACGGTGTCACCAGCCCGCGCTCCGGCGCCGCCGGTCAGAAGGCCGTATGGGCGAACCAGTGGTCGAGTGCGGTGGCCTCTCCCGAGACCTCGAAGGCGGTCTCCTGGTAGGACCTGCGTCCGTAGAGCAGCAGCAGGAGGTCCGCCGCCTTCCCTCGCACAGCCGTTCGTGGCTCGGCCGGTGGGACGTCGGTCGCTGTCTGCGGAAGCAGGCGGAAGCCGTCCGGATCCAGCCGTACCTGCCACTCTTCTCCGGCCTCACCGACGGGATCGGTGCACCGGAAGGCGATGGTCTCGCCGTTGCCGCGCAGTTCCGCCACGGCCGGGGCGAAGATGCCCGCGTAGGGCAGATTGACCAGGAATTCGTCCACCCCGTCCGCCGCCAGCGCAGGGTCGATCTCCGACTCCCGACCGACGGCGCGTTCCGCGTCCACCCGGTGCACCAGCGTTTCGAACAGCATCCGGCGGGCCCAGAACCGCGCGTGCTGGTCCTCACCCCAGGCCCACATCGCCGCTTGGGGGTCGATCGTCCGCAGCACGCCAACCACGTCGGGTACGCCAGCGGCCAGCCAGTCGGCATACTCCTCCGTGTGGTGCGGCAGCCCCAGCTCCACGTCGCGGCTGGACGGAGGTTCCTGCACCATCCGGGTCAGCAGTGCGCAGAACCAGCGTTGGACTGCTCCCACGTGCTGGGTGAGCTCGGCCAGTGTCCAGTCCGGGCAGGAAGGCACGGCGGTCGCGGGATCCACACCCCTGACCACCTGGACGAAAAGCAGGGTTTCCCGCTCGATCGCCTGTTGGTAGATGCCGTACGGCAGAGGATGCCCCGCCCGGCCTGTCGTCTCCATCTCCTGCCACCTTTTTCTGTCTGTTCTGTCCGCAGTACGGTCTCGTCCTCAACAGTGTGAAGGTTGGAGCGCGCTCAAAGGCAAATCCGACAGCACGGGGCGTGTGCTCATCGCCCAGGGTGCCGATGCGTGATGGGAGTCCGGCCTGCCTGGTGGCTGCCCGCCGGCCAGGCGTGAGGAGGCCACTCGCGGGGCCCGCAGGATTGCTGCTCCAGGCGCCATGGGGCTGGTGGGCTCTCGCGTGCTGAGGTACCGAGGATTCGTCGGTGAGGCTGGTCCCGGTAACACTGTGTGGTTGCCGGGGCGTCTCGACTCCAGGTTCCGCGGGCTCCGGCAACCAGTCGTGTGGCGGTTTGTCGAGGTATGACGGGGCTGGGGCTGGGGCTGGGGCTGGGCTCGGGCCTGGGAGGACGAGTCGGCGGATCGTGGAAGCCCTGCCGTGCTGTGGCGGGACGACGAACTCGCGTACGTGAGCCTGGAGGCTGCCCGTGCGGCCGGGCGTGAGCGCCGACGTCGAAATCAGCGGTGCCAAGTGGCGCACAACGACACATACAAGTCCGTTCCCCTGATGGCCACTTGACGGTATGTCGCCGAGTCGGCAGGGTGCGCTGTTCCGAGGTGAGAGTGCTCTCATTCCGGGTACGACTGCACCGAACTCCTCAATCCCCCCACCACATCGAGGAGCAATACGACATGGGTCTGAAGAAGAAGACGGTGTTCTGCGCCGCGAGTGCGGTGATCGTCACCGCGTACGCCCTCGCCCTCCCCACGGCCTCCGGAAGAGCAGTGGCTGCTCCTGCGAGGCAGACCGCTGCCTTCGAGCAAGTCTGGCGTGCGGATTTCGACGGTGCCGCCGGATCGTCTCCCTCCGCCGACGACTGGATCGTCGACACCGGTACCGGGTACCCGGGAGGCCCGCCCAACTGGGGCACGGGTGAGCGGCAGACGTACACTGACGGCGGCCTCCGTAAGCTCCCCGGTGGCGGCCATATACGGCGCAATTTGTGGCCACGGGTTTCCCCGAGTACGGCCAGATTTCTCCCCGCTCGCCCCGAGTAGTCCCGCTCGGCGACGCTGGAGCGGGTGAAGAACAGCAGGGAGATCATGGAGATCCTTGAGGCATACGACCTCACAGGCAGTTACCGTGCCGCGGCCGAGCTGGCCGGGTGCGACCACCACACGGTGGCCCGTTATGTGAAGATGCGGGCGGCCGGCCAGCAGCCCGACAAGCGCCGGCAGCGGGCCCGGCAGATCGACGACTATCTGCCGAAGATCGAGGAACTGGTGGTCCGCTCGCAGGGCAAGATCCGCGCGGACGTGGTCCACAAGAGGATCGCCGCGATGGGCTTCACCGGCGGGGAACGCACCACCCGCCGCACCGTTGCCGAGGCAAAAGCCCAGTTCAGGGCAGGTCGACGCCGTGTCTACCGGCCATGGGTGACCGAGCCCGGGCTCTGGCTTCAGTACGACTTCGGCGACGGCCCGGTGATCAAGGGCCGCAAGACCACGCTGTTCTGCGCATGGCTGGCCTGGTCGCGTTTCCGCGTCGTCATTCCGATCTGGGACAAGACGCTGCCAACGATCACCGCGTGTCTGGACACCACTTTCCGCAGGATCGGCGGCATCCCGGCCTACGTCCTGACGGACAACGAGAAGACGGTCACCACCGACCACGTCGCCGGGATCGCGGTCCGCAACTCAGAAGTCGTCGAGGTCGCCCGGCACTACGGCACAACGATCCGTACTTGCCTGCCGGCGGACCCGGAAACGAAGGGCGGCTCGGAGTCCACAGTGAAGATCGCGAAGGCCGATCTGGTGCCCAGGGACGTCAATCTGCGCGAGCAGTACAAGACCTTCGGCGAGCTTGAGGCCGCCTGCCGACAGTTCTGCGAAGAGGTCAACTCCCGCACACACAAGGTGACTCGGCGCAAGCCGGTCGAGCGGCTCGCAGAAGAGCAGCATCGACTGCACCCGCTGCCGCGGCGGCCGTTCACCGCGGCGTTCGGCACCACCCGGCGGGTCTCCTGGGAGTCGACGATCTCGGTCGACGCGGTCCGCTACTCGGTCCCGCACGAGCTGATCGACACCCGGGTCTGGGCCCGTTTCCACGGGGACGAGCTGATCGTCACCGCCGTCGACGAGACGGGCTCGGCCCTTGAGGTCGCCCGCCATCCGCGCGGCGAGCCTGGCTCGCCGGTCCTGGAGGATGCCCACTATCCGCCGCGCGAGGACAAGGAAGCCGACCGCACTCCGAGGGCGACCTCCGCCGAGGAGGCTGCGTTTCTCCAGCTCGGCCCGGGTGCTGCGAGCTGGCTGATCGAGGCCGGGGCGGCCGGGGTTCGCCGGATCAAGGCGAAGATGGCCGAGGCCGTTGCCCTCTCGAAGCTCTACTCGATAGCGGAAGTTGACCGCGCGCTCGGCACCGCCGCGGTCACCGCCCGCTTCGCGGACAAGGACCTCATGTCGATCCTCGACTACCAGGCCGTCCACGGCCTGGCCGAGCCGGTCCGTCGCAGCGAGGCCCACTCGCTGCAGCCCGGCACCTCCGCCTGGTCCGCCCTCGGCGCCGCCGCCCCGAGCACTGCTGATCTTTCCGAGTACGACGAAAGCGACCACTTCTGATGGCCACCCCTCTTCGCACCGTTCCCGGCACGAACGGCGACCCGCTCGCCGAGGCCATCGAGCTGACCAAGCGACTCAAACTCCCGCACATCCGGCGGTCGTTGACCGACATCATCCCCACCGCGAAGGCCCAACGCTGGGATCCCGCCGAGGTCGTCCGCGTCCTGCTGGCGGAGGAAGCGGCCGGACGTGACCGGGCCAATCTCCACACCCGGCGCAAGCGGGCCGGGTTCCCCACCGGGAAGACCTTCGGGGACTGGCACGAGTCCAAGTCCTCCATACCCAGGACCACGCAGGACGCCCTGAAGAGCCTGGAATGGGTCGGCCGCCGGGAGAATTTTTGTATCTGTGGACCGTCGGGGACGGGAAAGTCACACTTCACTGAGGCGCTCGGGCAGACCGCGGTCGAGGCCGGCCTGACCGTCGCCTGGTTCACCATCGAGGACCTGGGCGCCCTGGTCCGCCGGCACCGCGCGGACGACTCCATCGCCCGGGCGCTGGCGAAGATTGTCCGCTCGGACCTGATCATCGTCGATGACATCGGGCTGCTGCCCGTCTCCGAGGACGCCGCCGAGGGCTTCTACCGCCTGGTGGATGCCGCATATGAACGGCGCTCGATCGCAGTTTCGAGCAATCTCCACCCGTCTGGATTCGACGAGATCATGCCCAAGACCTTGGCCACCGCGACCGTCGACCGGCTCCTCCATCACGCTCACGTCACGGTCACTCAGGGTGATTCGTTCAGGTTCACCGAGGCCACCACCGGAAAGGGAGTGAAGCCCTTCAGCTGATCCACACCGACCCAGGGCGGGGAGAACATCTGGCCGCGAGTGGGGCGACAATGCCTTCCACCAGCAGGGATGTCTCAAGGCCGCCAGCGGGGACGACCAAGAGGCCGTTGACACGGAACCGGAAGCTGACCACCTTCGGAGGCGAACGACCATGTCGGAACAGCGTGTTGTCCTGGTGACGGGTGGGGGAACTGGAATCGGGGCCGCCACCGCCCGGCTGCTGCGCACCGCCGGGCACCAGGTCGTGATCTCCGGGCGGCGGCCCGAGCCACTGCGCCGGGTGGCCGAGGAGACCGGAGCACTGGCCCACCCCTCCGACGCCGCCGACCCCCAGGCCGTGCGCGAGCTCGTCGAGGCGACGGTTGCGGCCTACGGCAGACGCGACGGCGTGGTGCTCAACGCCGGAATCGGGCGGGGCGGTGCGGTCGGCGACATCGCGGTCGAGGACTGGGAAGAACAGATACGGACCAACCTCACCGGGCCGTTCCTGCTGCTGCGTGCCGCGCTGCCGCATCTGCTGGCGGCCCGCGGCGCGGTGGTCGCGGTCGCCTCGGTCGGTGCGCTCCGCAACAGCGTCGGCAACGCCGGATATGCGACATCCAAGGCGGGTTTGCTCCACCTCTGCCGCTCCCTCACCGTCGACTACGGGCCACAGGGGCTGCGGGCCAACACGGTGTGTCCGGGCTGGGTGCGTACGGAGATGGCCGACCAGCGGATGATACGGTTCGCGACGGAGGCGGGGCTGGCGGGCGGTACCGAGGCGGCATACGAGGAGGCGAACCGGCTGACTCCTGCCGGGCGGCCGGGCGATCCGCAGGAGGTCGCCGAGGCGATCGACTGGCTGCTGTCGCCCGCCGCGTCCTACGTCAACGGGGCCGTCCTCACCGTCGACGGCGGGGTGACCACGGTCGGCGTCGGCGGTGCCGCCTTCGACCACCGGATCGAGCCCCGCACCCCGCGCCCGTAGCGGACTGCTGACGGGAGGCTGAGCCCGGACGGCACCCAGCACCAGCCATGCTCGTCGCCGGGGACATCGATGCCCGCGACGGGAGCGAGGCGCTGGCCGACCTCAGCCCCCTCGGGCCCGGTCAGGGCACGATCGTCGGGAGGGAGCAGGACGTCGCCCCCGGCCCAGGTGAAGATGCGTCAGGCTTCGTTGGTTCCTGCCGGTCGTCCCGCGTGACATGACCGCGCGATGACAGCGAAGAGGGGGAAGGGCAAGAAAGACCTCAAGCTGACCATCCCCAACCGAGCCCCACCGGGCGTACTGACTCCGGCCGATCGGCTGGAAGCAGACCGGGTGCCGGGCAGAGCCATCACGCTCGCCGTCCGGCATCCGGGTGTACGAGCCGGCCCCGGACGCCGCGCCACGGGGAGAGGGCAGCGCCGGGGCCGGTGAGCCGCGCCGGCCTAACCCTTCTGTGCGATGGCCTCCTCCACTTCCTTGCGGACCTCTCTCGCGGGATAGCGCGCGGCCGTCCCGTAAGGGGCGAGCAGTTCGTCGACGCGTGAGGGATCGTCCTCCACCAGTTCGGCCACCAGCACGGTGCTTCCCGGCGGCACTTCCGCCGCCAGCATCTCCAGCGCCGCGGTGGCTGCGGTCGCCTCGCGCGCGTCATGGGCGCCGCCGATCAGCCCGCCCGCGCCGAAGCCGATCATGACGCCGAGCGGGCCGCCGAGGATGCCCAGGAGCCCGCCGATCAGGCCACCGACGGTGAAGGCCCGGGCGGTGCCGGTGCTGTCGACGGCGTCGGGGAAGTCCAGGACGCCGTCGGCGTCGCGCGCGACGACCGCCGCCTCGCGCAATTTCACCTCGCCGGTGGCGTGCGCCTGCCGCAGCGCGTCGAGCGCCTGGTGGCCGGCCTGCGGGTCGTTGACGTTCAGGAAAAGGATGTTGTCGTTCATGATGTCCACTGTTGGCGTTCCCGGCCCTTGGCGCACCCCAGCGGGGCCTGCCGTGCCGAGTGAGCCCGCACGTCGCGCCCTGTCAGCGGTGAACCAGCGAGGACGACTCCGGCACCAACTCTGACAGACTGGACGCCGCCTTCCACTGCACGAGGGGGTGCGCCCCCGAGTACTGCCTGCATGGCATGGCGTCCATCTGACGTGGGACCAGTACGACGGGTGGTGCCTCATCGAAGCCGGCGACAGACCGTGACACCGACGGCCGTCGCCGGACTCGCGGGTTCACTGCGACCCTCGGCGGGTCGCTGCCGACGCACCGGCTCGCCTCACCCATGGGCCTGGCGGATGGACCCCGGCCCGATCCGTATCGACGGCGACCGATGGGCCATCCAGACCATCCAGACCACTGGGAGACGTGTCCCCAGCCCGGCCTCGCCGGTGCCTTCGAGCAGCGCTCACCGCGACCGCTCCACGTCCTCGAACGCTTCCGCCCCGTCTTCCGCGCCCCAACCCCGCCCGGGCCACCCGCCCGGCGAAGGTAACCGCCCAACCATCGGACCGCTCCGCGATCCATCGCGCCGGTGTCGCCGGCACGCGGGACCGTTCCGGCTTCCGCAGTCCCGCGGCCCTGCCGTTGTCGTCCCGGTCGCGGCCAAGCGCTGCGCAGAGCAGCGGATCGTGGGACTCGACGGACGCCCACCAGCAAGCGAAAGGACCATCAGATGTCCGTCCCCGCCGCCCCGTCCCACACGTACGGCGACGACACGAACCGCCGGGAGGACCAGATGAGCGCCCAGTCCGACCACGCCCCCTCCCCTCCGTATCCCCAGCACCGGGGCTCCGGCCGAGCTGCTCACCCAGCTGCGCGTCAGCACCCGCGCCGGGCGGTGGGTGCCGGCCTTCGAAACGGAGTGGGCGGCAACTCCAGAGGAGTGGTGCCGGACGTTCTCCCTCGCCGGCCTGTACGAGGCCGCGGATGCTCACCCCCGCTGTCGGTCCACACCAGCTGAGCCATGGCCGGGACTAGCCGTGCGTCGGCCACGGCCACCACCTCGGGGAAGACGACCGCGTCCCAGCCCACGATCCGCGACCGCTCCAGGGCGTCCCCGGCGTTGCCGACGGCGACCTGATCGTCATCCACCGCGACCGGAAGACGTACGGATGGGCTGCCTCACAGGGAGTCACGGCATCTGCATCTTCCTCCGGTGCAGGTGCACGGCCGCCACCACTCCATTGACGCGGCTTGTCGTGCAGCTCTTGGAGAGTTTCCGGGTCGATCCTGGTCGGCGATGCCGAGGCCACCCAGGGCCTGCGCCGAAGTAGCCGAGCCTCTGTCTGAGGCGAATCCACCGGACAGTTCCTCTCCCTGGCCCACCCGGTGCCCCTGGACGCCGAGCCGGCGTGCTCTGAGCGGGGCCAGGCAGGTGGCAGGTATCGGGGGTGTCGTCGCGGCACCCGGCGAGGAACGCCAGAAGCGATGCGGTTGCGGTGTGCATCGTGGTCGGTTCCTCCCGTGCCGTCCGTTCGACAGTCCGGAGGGTCGCCGGGTCCCGCGGCTGACGAACCGTTGGGCCGCGGCCGGTACCGTGATCAGTACCGGCGCGCATGATCCGCCGACGGCATTGCGCCGCCGACGGTCGCCCTACGTGGCAGTGGCTGGTTCTCACGTCCCCGTCGGCGGCCGTTCTCGCTCGGGACGGCCGCTCGGCGTACTCGTCGGCTTGACCTTGACGCTAGCGTCAGGGTTCTAGCGTCCCCACCATGTTGAAGCAGACCGTGATGCGGATCGGAGAACTGGCCGACCTCACCGGCGTCAGCCCCCGATCCCTGCGCTACTACGAGCAACAGGGTCTGCTGGCCCCGCAGCGCGCCGACAACGGCTACCGCGCGTACGACCCGTTGGATGCCGTTCGGGTCGCGAACATCAAGGAGCTCCTGGACGCGGGGCTCACCCTGGAGGATGTCCGCCCCGCCCTGGAGAAGGGCTGCCTGGACGCGCCGCTGCGACAATCCGCGTACTGCGCCGAGGAGTTGAATATGGCCACCGACCGGCTGGCCACACTCGATGACCGGATCGCCGCGCTCCAGGAGCTCCGGGGACGGCTGGCCAAGCACATCGACGAGACGGTGGCCACACGCCCGGCGGTGGGCGAGGGCTGGTGTGGAGCACCGCAGCGCGGTCAGGAATTCCGGCGCCGCGCCGATCAGTCGTTCCCTGCCGCTGACTCCCGCCTCGTTCGCGCCGGCCCCGACGAAACTCCAACAGTTCCCTGGGTAACCATCGGAGTACGAAGTGACACTTCATGACACGGAATCACAGATGGCAGCGCCGGATGCCGGCCTCCCTCAAAGCCGACGCGGGTGGGCGCTCGTTCTCCTTGCCGGAGCGCTGGCGCTGGACACCAGCGGAGTTGCGGTCATCAATGCCGCCTTACCCTCCATCGGTGATGAGTACGGCATTGACAGCTCCGCGCTGCAGTGGACGATGACCGCCTATTCCATCGTGTTCGCCGGGTTCCTCCTGTTCGGGGGCAGGATCGCGGACGTCCTGGGCCGCAGGAAGATCTTCGCGGTGGGCGTTGCGCTCTTCGCCGCGGCCTCGCTGGGCGCCGCGCTCGCTCCGACCGTTGGGGTGCTGATCACGGCTCGTGCACTGCAGGGGATCGGTGCAGCGCTGTCCGGTCCTGCGTCGCTTGCTCTGCTCAGCCAGATCTTTCCTGAGGGACCGCAGCGGAACCGGGCGCTGGCGGTCTATGCGGCGACCGGCGCGTCCAGCTTCAGCGCAGGGTTGGTTGTCGGCGGGGCGCTCACCGACTTCCGTGGCTGGCGCTCGGTGTTCGCCGTCAGTGTCCTCGCCGGAGTTTTGATCCTGGCAGGGGTCCGGGCGCTGCTTCCTGCGGGCCGGCGCCAGCCGCGCCCCCTGGATATCCCGGGCGCGATCCTGGTCACCCTGGGTATAGGCCTGGTCGTGTACGGCGTCAGCGAGGGAAGTGAAGTCGGCTGGGGGTCCGCACAGGTCCTGATCTCACTGGTGTCGGCCGTGATCGGACTGGCGGGCTTCGTCGTGTGGGAGAAGGGGCGTACGGAGCCGCTGCTTCCGACGAGTATCTTCCGTAGTCGCCCGGTGAGGGCCGCCTCCCTCACCGGTGCTGTCTTCTACACCGGTGCCGGTGGGCTGCTGTTCTTCTCGCCGTTGTACGCGCAAGGGATACTCGGTTACTCGCCGTTCGAGTCTGCACTGGCCGTCCTGCCCGTGGGCGTAGTCGTGATCATCAGCTCGCAGATCGCCGGACGTCTGATGTCGCCGGCGGCTTACAAGCCCCTGATGGCTGCCAGTCTGCTCCTCATCGGAACCGGCGTCACTCTGTGGGTGGGCACGCCTGCGGATGGCTCGTACTGGGTGCACATGCTCCCCGGCATCGTGGTCATGAGCGCTGGCCAGGGGTTGGGATTCGGCGCGATGACGGCCGCCACGCTGGAGGGCCTGCCGCTCCACCAGCACGGAGTCGCTGGTGCGGTCAATGTGACTGCGCAGCAGATCGGCAACAGCGTCGGTTTGGCGATACTGGTTGCTGTTTCGACCGGTGTCAGCGGCGGTGCCACCGATCCAGCCGATCAGCTGTCAGGTTTCCACGCGGCATATTGGGCGGCGGGCGCCATCGGGCTCCTGGGTGGGCTGACCGTTCTGCTCACCAGGTTTCCCAAGGTGGACATCGTGCCATCAGCTTCCGGGGAGAGGCCGTGACAGTGCAGGTCGGACGTAGCTGAACGACCGCGACGGCCCGCGCCCAGCCCCGTTACGGTGAGCGTGCATTCCGCGCGTTGCAGCTGCGCCAGCCGCTCCGGCGCCGCGTCGCAGCCCGCGAGCGCGGGGTTCCGATCACGTTCTGGGGCAGAAGTTCCCGCTCCTGCTGGTCTTCGCCGCTCTGCCAGCCACGCGTCGACTGTTGGAAGTTCCGGGCTTGCTGTCGTCCGGCGTGTTGTCAGGAGTGCTGTGGCTGGTCGGGCTGGTAGATGGCCTCCCAGGGGACTTGTCGCCAGGGACTGTTGGCGTTGGTGGGATCGAGGAGGCGTTGGGCGGCTTGCACTGTGTCTTGTTGGGAGCCGGACCATTCGGCTCCGGCACTGCGCATCCACAGATCTCGGCCGGCGATGAAGTCGTGTGCGAACGCGTTCCAGGAGCGGTACGTCTGCGCCACGGGAGCCACCGCATGTCCCAGGAGCTGCCAAGCGCCTGGCCCGTCCACGTATCCGGCTCCGAAGGCGAGCCTGACGACCGTGGCATAGCGGCCGAAGTCCCAGGCCACGGGAGGATGCCCGAGGACGGGGGCCATCTGCATGCTCGAGCCCGTGCCTGTGCGGCAGGGCAGCCGCGGCTGCCGGGTGTCCTGGCGGTCAGCGGACCCGACGCGGTGTACCGGGCCGGTCACCCGGAGCGGGCCGACAGGAGGTTCGGACGGTCCGATGCGCGCGGTACGTGGGTGGAGGCGTCACCGCCTTCTCGCGCTCGGATCAGCAGGCGCGCGACCTCGTCCGGGAGATCCGTGCGCTCCCCGGCCCCGGCCCCGGCCCGGTCCTGGTGGGTGGCGAGACCGCGGCCATGATCGACGAGGAGCAGACGATCGGACGGATGCTCGGCCTGGTCGCGGTGTTGATCGTGGGCGCGACCGCGGTGGCACTGTGGTGCTTCACCAGGAGCCTCGTCATTCTCTTGAAGGCGCTCATCATGAACGCACTGAGTTTCGGCGCCGCTTTTGGCATCGCGGTATGGGTCTTCCAGGAAGGGCACCTGCATGGTCAGCGGGGGCATGGCGCGGATGACTGCTGTGTCGGAGAGCGATCACCTGTGGACCTGCGGCGTTGGAGATCGATGACCGGGGGGGCCTGCTGCGTTGGAGATCGATGACCAGGGGACCTGCTGTGCTGGAGATCGACAGCACACGGACCGATCCTGCCGGGAGAACGTCGCGCGGTAGCGGCCTAGAGAGGGACCGTCGTGGAGGCCAGGCTCAAGTGTGCGCCACCAGCAAGGTCCCGGCGGGGAGATGCATGGCGATGGGTGTTATGGACCCTATTCTGCCCCCGTGACGTACGCGCTTTCGCTGGCGCGGCACGAGCACGAGGTTCGGGCTGCCCAGCGGCTCCGCCACCTGGTGTTCGTGGAGGAGCTGGGTGCTGCCGACCTCGACATCGACGGTCTTGATGCCGATGGCCTCGACGAACACTGTGACCACCCGCTCGCCCACGAGGACGGCACCGGAGCCCTGGTCGCTGCCTGTCGGCTGCTGGCGCCGAAGGGAGCCCTGGCCGCGGGGAGTTGTGCGGCCGAGGCGGACTTCGACCTCAGTCCACACAGGCCGCTCGACGGCGATCTCGTGGAGATCAGCAGGGCGTGCATCCATCCGGCGCACCGTGACGGCATCCTGGTGCTGATGATGGCGCTCGGCGTCGCCCGCTACGTCCTCCAGACAGGGCATCAATGGGTGGGGGGAGATTGCCTGGTGCCACTGGGGGAGCACGGCGAAGTTCCCTCTGCCGTGTGGCAGATGGTCGCCCCCCGGCACCTGTCGCCAGAGGAATACCGGGTCAGTCCACGCGTTCCGCTGCGCCAGCGGGATGTCTGCGCACCGCTGGATCCTCAGTTGATTCCGCCGCTGGTGAACGGTGCCCTCTCGCTCGGCGCGTGGGTGTGCGGAGACCTCGGCTACAGCCCGAGGTTCGGTACCGCCGCGCTGTACGTCCTGATGTCGATGCGCCGGGTCGATCCGGCACACCTGCGAAGCCTCCCCGATTTCGCTTCCGCGTGAGAAGGAGTCCTCCATGACGCCGCAGCCTCCCCATGCCTGCGTGCCCATCGCCGTGGTGGGCTCCGCCTGTCGGCTACCGGGCGGGATCACCACGCTGGACGGGTTGTGGTCCGCGCTCGTCGAAGGAAGGGACCTGGTGGGCGAGGTTCCACCGGAGCGGTTCGACCCCGCCCGCTGGCTCGATGCCAACGCTGCCTGGCGCTCGGGGAAGACGTACACCGTCGCGGGAGGCTTCCTCGACGACATCCACGGCTTCGACGCCGGGTACTTCGGTATGTCACCGCGCGAGGCCGGGCGGACTGATCCGCAGCAGCGGACCTTCCTGGAGCTGGCGGTGGAGGCGTTGGACGACGCGGGGATCGCGGCGGCGTCGCTCGCCGGCTCCGACACCGCCGTGTACGGGGGCGTCTCCAGCGCGGCCTTCGGGGTGATGCAGGGGCTGGAGGAGATGTCGACCGACGCCTACACCATGACCGGCGGCGCCACCTCCAACGTCGCCAACCGCGTCTCGCACGTCCTGGACCTGCGTGGCCCCAGCCTCGCCGTGGACACCGCCTGCTCCTCCGCCCTGGTCGCCCTGCACCACGCCTGCGAGGCAGTGCGCACCGGGCGCTGCCAGATGGCGTTGGCCGGCGGTGTCCATGTAGGGCTTTGTTAGGTGTGTCAACTGGCCTGCACTGAGGGCTCTGTGATGTCCTGTCAGGTGTGACTCCTGAGGAGATGGAAGAGGTCCGTCCGCGCCTGGAGGCGTTTGCGGCGGAGATGCTCGGCTCGCTGCCGCGTTGTGATCAGCGGGCCAAGGGCGAGTTGTACCTGCGTGGGCTGATGCTGGACGGCAAACGCAAGTCGATGCAGCCGATGGCCGAGCGTCTGGGAGTGGACCATCAGCAACTCCAGCAGTTCGTCTCCTCCTCCACCTGGGACTGGACCGTGGTCCGTCAGCGGCTGGCGCAGTGGGCGGCTGCGCATGTCGCACCACAGGCGTACGCCATCGACGATGTGGGCTTTCCCAAGGACGGCTACGACTCTCCGGGGGTGGCGCGGATGTACTGCGGCGCGCTGGGCAAGCAAGGCAACTGCCAGATTGCCGTCAGCGTCAACCTGGTGTCCGACCACGCCTCCTCGGCCGTCGACTGGCGCCTGTTCGTGCCCGAGAGCTGGGACGACACCACGACCGAGGACGACAGGCTGCTGGCCGAGGCCATCCGACGCCGACGCGCCAAGGCAGGGATCCCGGACTGTGAGCGGCACCGGGAGAAGTGGCGCCTGGCCTTGGAGATGCTGGATGAGGTGCGAGGGGACTGGGAACTTCCCGACTTGCCGGTGGTAGCCGATGCCGGGTATGGGGACGCCACCGGCTTTCGCGAGGGCCTGACCGAGCGCGGCCTGACCTACGCGGTGGCGGTCAAGGGCACCACCACCGCCTATCCGGGCCAGGCGGTCCCCGTCCGCCCTCCCTACAGCGGCCGGGGCCGACCACCCGTGCCGGCCTACCCGATCCCGCACACCACCTTGCGGCAACTCGCCCTGGATACGGGCAGGTCCGCGGCGCGGACTGTCACCTGGCGCCAGGGCAGCAAGACCACAAAACGCAACCCCAAAGTCGCGATGCGCTCCCGGTTCCTGGCCCTGCGGGTCCGTCCGGCCAACCGCACCATCCGCCGCGCCACCGACGGCTCCCTACCCGAATGCTGGCTGCTGGCCGAATGGCCATCCGGCTCTGCCGAACCCACCAACTACTGGCTGTCCACCCTGCCCGCCGACACCCCACTACGCGAACTGGTCCGCACCGCCAAGATCCGCTGGCGCATCGAGCACGACTACCGCGAACTCAAGGACGGCCTGGGACTGGACCACTTCGAAGGCCGCAACTACCCCGGATGGCACCGCCACGTCACCCTCACCGCCCTCGCCCAGGCATTCTGCACCCTGCTCAGGCTCGACCCAAAAGCCCCTGCGCCGGCCTGACCCTCTACGCCGCCCTCCGCGCGTTACAGACACTCCTGGCCACCTGGACCGGCGCCTGCCACATATGCAGCCAACCAGCCCCCACACCCGAACCCCACCACAGAACCTAACAAAGCCCTACTATTCACGGGGGTTTCAACCATCGTTCTTGATCACGAGGACGGCCCTGCTCGGTAGCGTGACGTTTGAGAGAGCGTCAGTTACTGACGTTGAAGTCGGGTTGTCGTAGGGGCTGACGGTCGGTGATCGTCGCGGTATGCCGGGTGTATGAGGTATCCGCAGGGTGGGGGTCTGACCGCGGAGCGGCAAGCGTTCCGTGAGCGGGTCCGGATGGAAGCGGTCGCGCTGTTCGCCGCAGGGCGGGGCAGCACGGACATCGCGAAGGAGTTACGGGTCAGCGTCCGGTCGGTTCAGCGGTGGCGGCAGGCGTGGAGGGCGGCCGGTCAGGACGGGGTTCGTTCCCGTGGCCCGGCGTCCCGGCCGAAGCTGAGCGAGACCCTGTTCGCCGTCCTGGAGGAGGAACTGGCCAAGGGGCCGGTCGCTCACGGCTGGCCGGACCAGCGATGGACGCTGGCCAGGATCAAGACCCTGATCGGCCGCCGGTTCCACAAGTCGATGACGCTGTCAGGGATTTCGCAGATGCTGCGGAGGCATGGCTGGAGTCATCAGGTTCCGGCCCGCCGTGCGGTCGAGCGGGACGAGACGGCGGTGGCCGGCTGGGTGAAGGATGTGTGGCCACACGTGGAAACACCGCGGGGGGATGTCAACTGGTTTGTGTGTGATGCCTGTTGTGCTCTGTTGGTCTGGTTCCTGCCGTTGGTTACTGTCGGTTGATGGTTAGAGGGGGAGCCGGTCGCCGAAGCGGATCTTGAACTGGTTCATGGCGCGGGTCCAGCCGAGGGTCCCGGTCCCGCGGATCCGGCCGGCGGGGACTTTGGTTCCGTGGCCGTCGATGTGCCTGCCCTCGATGTTGCGGATGCCGAGGTAGAGCATCTTCAGGGCGGCGTCGTCGGACGGGAAGTGCCCGCTGGTCTTGACGAGTTTGCGCAGGTTGCGGTTCATGGACTCAATCGCATTGGTCGTGTAGATGACGCGGCGGATGTCCTGGTCGAAGTCGAGGAACGGGATGAACTGGGCCCAGGCGTTCTCGAACACGCTGATCGTGCCGGGATACTGCCGCCCCCACTCCTCGCGGACGGCCTCGAGGGCTTCGAGGGCGGCGGTCTCGTCGACGGCGGTGTAGACGGGCTTGAGGGCGGCGGCGACCTTCTTGCGGTCGGTGGAGTTCACGTATTTCAGCGCCGACCTGATCAAGTGAACGACGCACGTCTGCGTGACCGCCTGGGGCCAGACGGCCTCGATCGCCTCCGGCAGGCCCTTGAGGCCGTCACAGCACACCACGAGGGCGTCGGCCAGGCCTCGGTGCTTGAGCTGGGTCAGCACGTGCAGCCAGAACTTGGCACCTTCGTTGTCCTGGAGCCAGATGCCCGGGACGTTCTTGATGCCGTCCACGTCGACGCCGATGACCAGGTGGGCGGCCTTGTTGACGACGTGTCCGTTGTCCCGGACCTTGATCCGGATCGCATCCACATACAAGATCGGGTAGCACTCGTCCAGCGGCCGGTGCTGCCAGGACTGCACCTCATCGGCGATGACGTCGGTGACCTTCGAGACCAGCGCCGGGGACACCTCGGCGCCGTAGACCTCGTGCAGGTGGGCGGTGATGTCACGGGTCGTCATGCCGCGCGCGTAGAGCGACAGGATCATCTCGTCGACCTGCCCCAGCCTGCGGGTCCCCTTCGGCACGATCCGCGGCTCGAACTCGCCCTTGCGGTCTCGCGGCACGTCGAGTTCGACCGGGCCGGCCGTGGTCGTCACCGTCTTCGGGTACGAGCCGTTGCGGTTGTTCCCGCTGCCCCGCCCGGCCGGATCGCCGGCCTCGTAGCCGAGGTGGTCGCTCATCTCGGCCTGCAGGGCCCGCTCGATGACCTGCTTCATCATCTGCTGCAACAGACCGCCCCGGCCGTCCAGACCGATCCCGGAGTCCTTCGCGTCCGCGATCAGCGCGTCGATCGCCTCCGGCGACAGCACCCGCTTCACCCGCTCCGCAGCCTCGGCACGGTGCATCTCGTCGTCCTGCCTCGATATCACGCTGTGTCACTTTCCGTTCAGGGCAGGAACCGGACTCAACAGGAGCAATCATCGCTCACTCACACAACCTGGTGTACACCCTCCACCGCGGCGGCGCTCGGGGCCTGGATCGTCTTCGAGGACGAAGCCGGATTCTCGATGACGCCGCCGACCTCACGCACCTGGAGCAAACGCGGCAGCACACCGGTCATCCGGGTCCGCGGACGCTCCCAGCGACGCTTCTCCATCGCAGCCCTGTGCTGCTACAAACCCGGCGAACGCTCCCGCCTGATCTACCGGCCCAAACGACACACCGATCACAAGGCAGGGGGCCGCAAGAGCTTCGCCTGGACCGAGTACCGCGACCTCCTCATCGCCGCCCACCAGCAACTCGGCGGACCCATCCTCCTCATCTGGGACAACTTGAACGTCCACAAAGACCGCCGGATGCGCGCCTTCATCGACGCACAGGACTGGATCACGGCCTACCACCTGCCGCCCTATGCACCCGACCTCAACCCGGTCGAGGGCATCTGGTCGATCCTCCGCCGCACCACCCAGGCCAACACCGCCTTCACCGACCCCGACCACCTCAACCGCCGGCTCCGACACGGCCTCCGACAAATCCAATACCGCAACGACATCATCGACGGATGCCTCACCGAAACCGGACTCACACTCACGACACCACGACTACAAGCTCAGTAACCACCGTGGCAGGGCCGTTGAGCTGGAACATTACGACAGGACTGGACACCGAGCAACTTGACGGGCTGGTCGCACGAGTTCACCAAGAGCTCGTGCAGGATCCGGACCCACCGGTGATGCCGGGGCGGATGTGGGCGCTGGGCCTGTACAAGTCGGTGGTGTTGGTGCTGTTCCTGCTGCGGCAGAACCCAGTCCAGGAGGTGGCCGCCGAGTTGTTCGGGATCTCCCAGGCCACCGTCTCCAGGCGATCGGACGGCCCTGCTGCCGATGGTGGAGAAGGTCCTGGCCACGCACGTTCCCGATCCCACCGAGGCCTCTGCCGGCCGGATCGTACTCGTGGATGGCACCTTGGTCACGACGTGGGACTGGTCCAGCGAGGGCACCACGATGTTCTCCGGCAAGCACCGCGACACCGGCTTCAACCTGCAGATCGCCGCCACTCTCGCCGGCGACCTGCTCGCGGTCTCCGCGCCGGTGCCCGGCAGCCGGCACGACATGCACGCCTGGCGCCAGTCCCACTTCCCCGAGGCCTTCGCCGAACGCGAGGGCATAGGCGACCTGGGCTACGCCGGCTCCCGACTGTTCACCCCCAGGCGCAAGCCGCCCGGCCAGGAACGATCCGCCGGAGACAAGAGAGCCAACCGCTCCGTCAACACGCTCCGAGCCGCAGTCGAACGGGCCATCGCGCACCTGAAGAACTGGAAGATTCTCGCCACCCGCTACCGCGGCCCCCTCACCCGCTTCCCCGACATCGTCAAGACCGTCACCGCCCTCACCTTCTACACAAGAGGCTGGTGAGGCCTACGTGAATAACCCTCCATGTCGCTTGTGTTTCCCGGAGCAGTACGGGCGGTCAGCGGCGGTCCGGTCGATGGGCAGCAGCGTCCCATCGAGAATCACGAACGCCTTCCCCGCAGCACTCCTGATCGCCTGCTGAAGCGTCGGCGCAAGAACGGCGAGGACGCCGATCGCCTCGTGGACGTAGCGGCATACGGTCGCAACCCCGATCGCGAAACCCGCCGCGAGGCGCGCGTAAGTGTCCCCACAACGCAGATGTGCCAGGACCAGCAGAGCCTGACGACCTGCAGTCAGCCGTCGCCACCGCGTCCCGACCTCCCGACGGTGCGCAGCCAGGCGGCCGGCGAGGAACCGCAGAGACGCACCGGACAGATCGATCGCCGACGGGTAGACAAGCACACGAAGCTCCTGGTGAGACACGGTTGATCTTGGTCGACGACCCGTCTACCAGGAGCTTCGTCGTACCGTCCCCCCTTCCCAACCACACCCCCACCAACCACATCAGGTTGGAAAAGGCTCAGGCAGCGTGACGACCCGCTGACAAAGGTTGACACACGACAGGAGTTGTCACACGCTCTTAAAAGCGTGGTGCTGCACGCGCAGGGCTCTTGTAAGGTCGCTGTGATCTCGTGAATGTGCTGGTCAACTGCGGTGTGACCGGAGATGCCGAAGCTCCGTTGATATGGGTGAGCTACCAACTCGCCTGCAAACAATGGAGATGCTTCGATGTGCCGTCAGTCTGCCATGTCTGCGTTCGTGTTGTCGCGTTCTGTCCTCTCGACGGCCACGTCGTCACCGCCGACGCAATGCGCACCCAGACCAGCCACGCCGAGCAGATCACCGCCCGGGGCGCCCACTCCATCCCGGCCTTCAAGGACAACCCGAGGCACTCCCGCCGCCAGCTGCGGCACCTGCCCTGACAGGAGGCCCCACTTCAACACCGCACCCACAAACGGGCGCATGGAAGACAAGATCCGTCGCCTGAAGGTCTGCACGGTCCGGCCGACCCTGCCCTTTCCACACGCGGTCCAGGCAATCAAGCTCAAGCGTCGCCGCACCCACCGCACGACCGGCGAGACCACCTTCACCTCGCCCCTGCGGTCACCAGCCTCACTCCTGGACGGGCCAATCCCGCCCGGCTCACCGAACTGACCCACGGGCCGGCAGGTCAAGACCCTACACTCCACCTACTCGACCTTGTGACTTGTGAGGAGCCCCGAAGTTCTCGGACAGCGGTCCCCATAGGATCGAAGTCCAGAACGACGGAGAGAGCACGTGGCACAGAAGCGTAGGAAGTTCAGTCCCGAATTTCGGGACGAGGCGGTCAAGATGGTGGTTGTGGAGTCCCGCCCGATCGCTGAGGTCGCCCGAGAGATACAGGTGAACGAGGGAACGCTGGGCACCTGGGTCAGCCGGTACCGGCAAGAGCACGCCGGTGAGGAGCCCCCGTTGAACATCAGCGAACGTGCCCGCCTTCGCGAATTGGAACGTGAGAACCGGGAACTCCGCATGAAGACCGAGTTCCTGGGAAAAGCTGCGGCCTTCTTCGCCCAGGAATACCGGTGACGGAGAAGTACGAGTTCATCGACGGCGAGTCTGACAACTTTCCCGTGCAGCAGATGTGCGCCTGGGCGGGAGTGTCCACGTCGGGCTTTTACCATTGGAGATCGAGGCCATTGTCGGCCACGGCGAAGCGCCGTGCAGAACTGAAGACCGTCATCCTCCAGGTCTTCTCTGACTCGCAAGAGACCTACGGCTACCGGCGTGTCCACGCCGCGCTCCAGCGAATGAACGTGCAGGCCGGAGCAGAACTGGTCCGCGCGCTGATGCGCGAGCTCGGTCTGGTGCCGTGCCAGCCGCGGCCCTGGCGGGCGACCACGATCGCCGATGATGCGGCGCCGGCCACGCCAGACCTTCTGGCCCGTGACTTCACCGCTGACGCTCCCGGGCGCAAACTGGTCAGCGATATCACCTACGTTCACACCTGGGCCGGGTTCCTTTATCTCGCAACCGTCATCGACTGCCACACCATAGCTGTGGTCGGCTGGGCGATGGCCGACCACATGAAGACCTCTCTCATATCGGATGCACTCGATATGGCGGCCCGGAACATCGACCTCGCCGAAGGCTGCATATTTCATTCCGATCGCGGCAGTCAATACACGTCTCGGGAACTTCGTCGTAAGCTCGGCTCGTTGGGCCTGCGAGCTTCGGTCGGCCGCACCGGTGTCTGTTGGGACAATGCGATGGCTGAATCCTTCTTCGGCGCCCTCAAAAACGAACTCGTGCACCGAACTACGTTCCCAACACTCGCACATGCCCACCGAGCGATCGTTCGCTACATCGAGATGTTCTACAATCGAAAACGCCTCCACTCCGGACTCGGCTACAAGACCCCCGCAGAAGTCCACGCCGAGTACGAGGAGTTGCAGGCAGTGACATAAGGAAAACCTTCAATACCGCTATCCGAGAAGCGCAGGGCCCCTCATTGAAACCTGAGAACGCATCAGCCCTGTCAGCGAGCTGGCGGCCCCTCATACAAGATCGAGGCACGTACTTCCGTCGAAGCACGGACATTCATGGTCCGTGCCACGCCGACGGAATCACAAGAATAGGAGAATGCTGAATGTTTCGTGCAATCACATCCCGATTAGCCACAGCTACGGCATTAGCAGTCCTCTTTACCGGAGTCGCCGCAGGAGTGGGGACCGCTGCCTACGCGGCGCCTGCCACAACCTCAGGCCCGCACGCCCATGCCGCCACCTTCAACGGCCACCACGGCACACACCACAGGCACCACCGACACACCCATCGCCATGGGGCCACCACCGACTTGTACCACGATTCGTTCGACTCAGGGTACTGCGGGGACACCTACTACCCGGAAGCTAGATAAGCTCGACTTCTCCCTTTTCCCCTCCAACAGAGGAGAAAAGGGAGACACGCAGCTGAGCTTTACCCCGAATCTTGGAGACCATGCGACCCCATGCGACCTCCGCCCGAATAGGCGATACCTCACTGAGCCTCTTTCATCCTGGCCCTTGAGGGGTGAAGTGCCTGGTCAGGTGGGGTGTGGGGGACAGGGCAGGCCCTGGTCGTTGGCGTGGTGATTCCCGTCATCACACCGGCGTCCGAGGGGCCCTGTTGGTTGCTTATCCTGTTATGCTCGATGTCCCTCACGAGGTCGTTGAGCACGTTTCCTGGCTCATCTACGCCCGCAGGCAGGAGATCAACTCGCCGTGGTGGCGGCTGGGTTGCTTCAAACAGGCCCTTCTCGTCCTCGCACACCTGCGGAAGAATGAGACGTTCGCGCAGGTCGCAGCGGGTTTCGGTGTCTCCGTCACGACGGCCTGGCGGTACGTAGACGAGACCCTGGACCTCCTCGCTTTCTGGGCCCCGGGCCTTCACGAGGCCCTGGCCGGTCTGGGCGAAGGCGACTTCGTGATCGTTGACGGGACGCTGATCCCGACCGACCGGATCGCCGCGGATGCGCCGTACTACAGCCAAAAGCACAAGCGGCATGGGATGAACGTGCAGGTCATCGCCGCCCCGGACGGCACACCCTTGTGGTTCTCCCGCGCCCTGCCGGGACGTACCCATGGCCTGACCGCAGCCCGGGCCCACGGCATCGTCCAGGCCTGCCTGACCCGGCACATCCTCGTCCTAGCCGACCGCGCCTACCAAGGCGCCGGCTCAACCGTCCGCACCCCCTACAAGAACCACCAACAACAACCCGAGCACTACCAACAGTTCAACCGCGACCACGCACGACTATGAGCACCCGGCGAACGCGCCTTCGCCCAACTGAAGTCGTGGCACATCCTTCGCCGAGCACGCTACTCAACCAACCGCATCACACGCATCACCACAGCCATCCACACGCTCCTGACCTGCAGAAACAGTGGATGAAAGACGCTCACTGACCGACCACGCACTCCAGCTACTCGATCTTGAAACCTAAGAACGCATCATGCCGTCAGCCAGCTGGCTGCCCCTCAAACAAGATCGAGGATAGTACTTCCGTCGAAGCACAGACACCCATGGCCTGTGCCACGCCGACGGAATCACAAGAACAGGAGAATACTGAATGTTTCACGCAATCACATCTCGATTAGCCACGGCTACGGCATTAGCAGTCCTCTTTACCGGAGTCGCCGCAGGGGTGGGGACCGCTGCCTACGCAGCGCCAGCCTCAGGCCCTCACACCCATTCCGTCACCTTTACACCCAAAGGCAGTTCCCGGAACAGCCACCACGGCACACACCACGCCAGGCACCACCACAGGCATAACCGACACGCCCATCGCCATGTCACCACCGACTTTTACCAGGGTTCGTTCGACTCGGGATACCCGCAAGAGAATTACGGGGACACCTACCACCCCGAGAGCTAGATAGACTCACCGTCTCCCTTTTCCCCTCCATCAGAGGGGAAAAGGGAGACACTCGACTGCGCTCCCCTAATATCTCTCCCGTAGCCGCTCGGGATACGGGCCGAGGGGGGTCTGTACGGTCAACGGCCCTGGAGGCCTATTCACGGGGGTTTCAACCATCGTTCTTGATCACGAGGACGGCCCTGCTCGGTAGCGTGACGTTTGAGAGAGCGTCAGTTAACCACCGTGGCAGGGCCGTTGAGCTGGAACATTGCGACAGGACTGGACACCGAGCAACTTGACGGGCTGGTCGCACGAGTTCACCAAGAGCTCGTGCAGGATCCGGACCCACCGGTGATGCCGGGGCGGATGTGGGCGCTGGGCCTGTACAAGTCGGTGGTGTTGGTGCTGTTCCTGCTGCGGCAGAACCCAGTCCAGGAGGTGGCCGCCGAGTTGTTCGGGATCTCCCAGGCCACCGTCTCCAGGCGATGGACGGCCCTGCTGCCGATGGTGGAGAAGGTCCTGGCCACGCACGTTCCCGATCCCACCGAGGCCTCTGCCGGCCGGATCGTACTCGTGGATGGCACCTTGGTCACGACGTGGGACTGGTCCAGCGAGGGCACCACGATGTTCTCCGGCAAGCACCGCGACACCGGCTTCAACCTGCAGATCGCCGCCACTCTCGCCGGCGACCTGCTCGCGGTCTCCGCGCCGGTGCCCGGCAGCCGGCACGACATGCACGCCTGGCGCCAGTCCCACTTCCCCGAGGCCTTCGCCGAACGCGAGGGCATAGGCGACCTGGGCTACGCCGGCTCCTGACTGTTCACCCCCAGGCGCAAGCCGCCCGGCCAGGAACGATCCGCCGGAGACAAGAGAGCCAACCGCTCCGTCAACACGCTCCGAGCCGCAGTCGAACGGGCCATCGCGCACCTGAAGAACTGGAAGATTCTCGCCACCCGCTACCGCGGCCCCCTCACCCGCTTCCCCGACATCGTCAAGACCGTCACCGCCCTCACCTTCTACACAAGAGGCTGGTGAGGCCTACGTGAATAACCCTCCCTGTCTCACATTCGGTGGTGACGGAGCGCACTGCTATCCGAGGAGGATGCGGTGGCGAAGGAGAGCGAAGCCTGCTCGTCCGTGCATCTGGCGCGCGATCCGCTTGGTCTTGGTGTTGACGCCCTCGGTGGGGCCGTTGCTGTAGGGAAGGGTGAGCGCGGCGATCACGGCGTCGCGGTCCCGTTCCAGGCCCCGGGTGAAGGCGTGCAGATGGGGCAGGTCGACTGCGCGGACCTGGATGATCCAGCGCGGGAGCCCGTCGGCGTTTCCTGCGCAAGGTGTCAGGAGTTCGGCGAAGTCCCCGATATGGGCGGCTAGTTGAGTCATCTCGGGGCAGGCGTCGGCGAGACGCGCCAGAAGATCGCGATGCTCGGTCTTGAGGTTGTCGGGCCTGGTGAGGAGCATCCAGGCGAGCCGGCGCGGGGAGATGTGGCTGCGGTCGGCGTCCGCCCGGCCTTGGTTGATGTACTTGTGCAGGAGGTTCAGGCAGCCTGTGAAGCCGAGAGCCTTGATCTCTTCGAAGAGGCGCTTGACGGGGACGGCGGGGTCTTCGGTGCGGCGTTTGCGTAGGTGCTCGCGGTAGGGGTCCACGAGGCTGATCCGGTACTTGGGGACACGGAGCATCCGCTCGGGCCGGTCGGTGCGGGCATAGCGCTTGACGGTGTTCAGGGCCAGCTGCAGACGGCGGGCGCATTCGAGCAGGCCCACCCCCTGGTCGAGGAGTCCATGGACCTGGTGCCAGCGTTCGAGGGTGGTCTGGGCACGGGGCCCGTCGTACACGGGCGCGTCCAGCACGGTGGCCCAGCAGCTGCTCTGCGCCTTCACCTCGCTGAGGGCGGCTTCGCACAGGTTGTGCCACAGATGCCACCTGTCTGCGACCTGCACCGCGTCGGGCAGAGCGCGGCGGATGGACTCGGCGTAGGTCGCGGAGCCGTCGCGGCACACAACCTCGATGCCCGGATGCTCGCGTAGCCACGCTTCCAGCGTGTCGGCGGTGCGGTCGCACCGTACGTCGATCCGCTCATGGCTCTCGGCATCGATCACCACGGTGGCATAGCGGTGCCGCCGGCGCAGAGCGAAGTCGTCGACGCCGATCACGCGGGGCACCCGCCCGGCGGACAACGGGATGCGCAGCAGCGTGCGCAGAGCGGTGTGCCGCGACAGGCCCACCGCGAGTGCCGCCAGCAGGCGCGCCCCCGCCCGGCCTGCTACTGACGTTGAAGTCGGGTTGTCGTAGGGGCTGACGGTCGGTGATCGTCGCGGTATGCCGGGTGTATGAGGTATCCGCAGGGTGGGGGTCTGACCGCGGAGCGGCAAGCGTTCCGTGAGCGGGTCCGGATGGAAGCGGTCGCGCTGTTCGCCGCAGGGCGGGGCAGCACGGACATCGCGAAGGAGTTACGGGTCAGCGTCCGGTCGGTTCAGCGGTGGCGGCAGGCGTGGAGGGCGGCCGGTCAGGACGGGGTTCGTTCCCGTGGCCCGGCGTCCCGGCCGAAGCTGAGCGAGTCGTTGTTCGCCGTCCTGGAGGAGGAACTGGCCAAGGGGCCGGTCGCTCACGGCTGGCCGGACCAGCGATGGACGCTGGCCAGGATCAAGACCCTGATCGGCCGCCGGTTCCACAAGTCGATGACGCTGTCAGGGATTTCGCAGATGCTGCGGAGGCATGGCTGGAGTCATCAGGTTCCGGCCCGCCGTGCGGTCGAGCGGGACGAGACGGCGGTGGCCGGCTGGGTGAAGGATGTGTGGCCACACGTGGAAACACCGCGGGGGGATGTCAACTGGTTTGTGTGTGATGCCTGTTGTGCTCTGTTGGTCTGGTTCCTGCCGTTGGTTACTGTCGGTTGATGGTTAGAGGGGGAGCCGGTCGCCGAAGCGGATCTTGAACTGGTTCATGGCGCGGGTCCAGCCGAGGGTCCCGGTCCCGCGGATCCGGCCGGCGGGGACTTTGGTTCCGTGGCCGTCGATGTGCCTGCCCTCGATGTTGCGGATGCCGAGGTAGAGCATCTTCAGGGCGGCGTCGTCGGACGGGAAGTGCCCGCTGGTCTTGACGAGTTTGCGCAGGTTGCGGTTCATGGACTCAATCGCATTGGTCGTGTAGATGACGCGGCGGATGTCCTGGTCGAAGTCGAGGAACGGGATGAACTGGGCCCAGGCGTTCTCGAACACGCTGATCGTGCCGGGATACTGCCGCCCCCACTCCTCGCGGACGGCCTCGAGGGCTTCGAGGGCGGCGGTCTCGTCGACGGCGGTGTAGACGGGCTTGAGGGCGGCGGCGACCTTCTTGCGGTCGGTGGAGTTCACGTATTTCAGCGCCGACCTGATCAAGTGAACGACGCACGTCTGCGTGACCGCCTGGGGCCAGACGGCCTCGATCGCCTCCGGCAGGCCCTTGAGGCCGTCACAGCACACCACGAGGGCGTCGGCCAGGCCTCGGTGCTTGAGCTGGGTCAGCACGTGCAGCCAGAACTTGGCACCTTCGTTGTCCTGGAGCCAGATGCCCGGGACGTTCTTGATGCCGTCCACGTCGACGCCGATGACCAGGTGGGCGGCCTTGTTGACGACGTGTCCGTTGTCCCGGACCTTGATCCGGATCGCATCCACATACAAGATCGGGTAGCACTCGTCCAGCGGCCGGTGCTGCCAGGACTGCACCTCATCGGCGATGACGTCGGTGACCTTCGAGACCAGCGCCGGGGACACCTCGGCGCCGTAGACCTCGTGCAGGTGGGCGGTGATGTCACGGGTCGTCATGCCGCGCGCGTAGAGCGACAGGATCATCTCGTCGACCTGCCCCAGCCTGCGGGTCCCCTTCGGCACGATCCGCGGCTCGAACTCGCCCTTGCGGTCTCGCGGCACGTCGAGTTCGACCGGGCCGGCCGTGGTCGTCACCGTCTTCGGGTACGAGCCGTTGCGGTTGTTCCCGCTGCCCCGCCCGGCCGGATCGCCGGCCTCGTAGCCGAGGTGGTCGCTCATCTCGGCCTGCAGGGCCCGCTCGATGACCTGCTTCATCATCTGCTGCAACAGACCGCCCCGGCCGTCCAGACCGATCCCGGAGTCCTTCGCGTCCGCGATCAGCGCGTCGATCGCCTCCGGCGACAGCACCCGCTTCACCCGCTCCGCAGCCTCGGCACGGTGCATCTCGTCGTCCTGCCTCGATATCACGCTGTGTCACTTTCCGTTCAGGGCAGGAACCGGACTCAACAGGAGCAATCATCGCTCACTCACACAACCTGGTGTACACCCTCTCCACGTGTGGCCACACATCCTTCACCCAGCCGGCCACCGCCGTCTCGTCCCGCTCGACCGCACGGCGGGCCGGAACCTGATGACTCCAGCCATGCCTCCGCAGCATCTGCGAAATCCCTGACAGCGTCATCGACTTGTGGAACCGGCGGCCGATCAGGGTCTTGATCCTGGCCAGCGTCCATCGCTGGTCCGGCCAGCCGTGAGCGACCGGCCCCTTGGCCAGTTCCTCCTCCAGGACGGCGAACAGGGTCTCGCTCAGCTTCGGCCGGGACGCCGGGCCACGGGAACGAACCCCGTCCTGACCGGCCGCCCTCCACGCCTGCCGCCACCGCTGAACCGACCGGACGCTGACCCGTAACTCCTTCGCGATGTCCGTGCTGCCCCGCCCTGCGGCGAACAGCGCGACCGCTTCCATCCGGACCCGCTCACGGAACGCTTGCCGCTCCGCGGTCAGACCCCCACCCTGCGGATACCTCATACACCCGGCATACCGCGACGATCACCGACCGTCAGCCCCTACGACAACCCGACTTCAACGTCAGTAGAGGACCCGTCCCTCGTGATCCTTGACACCCAGTCCGTGCGTGCGGCCGCGGGTGTCCCGAAGAGCACGACGGGGCTGGATGCCAACAAGAAGGTGTCGGGCCGCAAGCGGGGGCTGGCTGTGGACGTGCTGGGGCTGGTTGTCGGCGTCGTGGTGCTGGCCGCGTCCGCCCACGACAACACGGCCGGCATAGCCCTGCTCGACCAGGCCGCCGAACGGTGCGGGAACCGGCTGGAGAAGGCCCTGGTGGACCAGGGCTTCAAGGACCAAGTCGTCATCCACGGCGCGTTGATGGACATCGACGTCGAGGTCGTCCGCCGCAACCCCGAAGATCAGAGCAAAGGCTTCGTCCCGCAGCCCAAGCGGTGGATCGTGGAGCAGGTCAACGGCACGTTGATGCTGCACCGGCGCCTGGCTCGTGAGTACGACCACCGCCCCGACACCTCCGCCTCGCGCGTCTACTGGGTCTCCATCGCGAACATGACCCGTCGTCTCACCACACCGAGTCCCACCTGGCGCGACGCCCTTGAGCTGGCCGCGTGAACGTCATCGAGCTGCTGGCCAACCTCCAGGTCCAGCACGACGAGACCACGGCCCGGTCCGGTGAACTACGCGACCAGATCGAGCACTTGACCGCCGCCTTGGCCGAGACCGAAGCTCGACTCGCGGACCTGACCACCACCCAGAAGGTCATCGCCGAACTCGCATCGGCTGGAGACGAACCTGAACCGCCCGAGGTTGCCACCGCCTATCAGGCCATCGTGAACGCTTTCAACGAGCATCCCGGCCGGGCATTCAGAGCCCGTGAGCTGCACGAACTCCTCGGTATGCCCACCCATGAGGCGGCTGTCAACTTCACTCGCAGCCGCCTCGGACGCCTTACCCGCCAAGGCTTCCTCACCCAGCCCGGACGAGGCCGCTACCAGAAACGGACTTAACGTCCACTCAGTTCGCCGAGAACCTGACCGACCGGCAGGCTGCCGCGATGGCCGTCCGTGCGATCGATTGGAAGTACGCGATCGGGGCGGAGTTGACCGATGCCGGCTTCGACCCCAGCGTGCTGGCCCGCTTCCGCGGTCGGTTGGCCGGGCACGGCCTGGAGCGACTGGTGTTCGACCGGCTGGTGGACCACTGCCGCGATGCCGCCCTGGTCGGTGCCGGTGGCAAACAGCGCACCGACTCCACCCATGTCATCTCCGCGGTGCGGGATCTGAATCGGCTGGAGCTGGCCGGGGAGAGCGTGCGGGCCGCGCTGGAGGCGCTGGCGGTCGCGGCCCCGACCTGGCTGGCCAGCCAGATCAATGTCGCCGAGTTCGCCCACCGCTACGGACCGAGGATCAACGGCTGGACCATGCCCTCGTCCCAGACCAAACGGGACCACCTGGCGCAGCTGTTCGCACAGGACGGCTACGCGATCGTGCGGGCGGCATCACCATGATCACCCCGCTGATGGCCGACCACTCCCCGCAAGCCAAGGCCGGTGCCGGATACGCCAAGGGTGAGTTCCGCATCGACTGGAAGTCCCGAACCGTCTGCTGTCCCGAAGGATCCACCAGCATCGGCTGGCATCCCGTCACCCAGCACGGACACGACGCCATCGTCGTCGAGTTCGACCGATGGGACTGCCGGGCCTGCCCCGCACAGAAACGATGCACCACCTCGGCCCGCGGCTCCCGCATGCTCACCCTCCGCCCGAAAGAAGGCTCTCCTGCCGTATGTGTGGGTGCTGTGAGCTGGGCTGATGCGTGAAACACGCCGTTCTCTGCCAGGCTTGAGGTGTCTAGCAACAAGTCTGATCTTGCAGAGAAACGGCGTGTCTGTCTTCAGCATATGGAAGAGAACTCTGACGGTCGAAAACACCGTGGTCGAGGGGATCCGCTTCGACGAGAGCGAACAGTGTGTGATCGTGTCGGTACGACCCGATGCGCGGAGTCGGCAGCGGTGTGGGATCTGCCGCAGACCGGCTGCCCGGTATGACGCCGGCCGGGGGCGTCGGCGGTGGCGGGATCTGGATCATGGTGCGGTGCGGGTGTTCCTGGAGGCTGATGCACCGCGGGTGGGATGCCACATCCACGGTTCCGTCGTGGCCTGGGTGCCGTGGGCCAGACACGGTGCCGGCCACACCCTGGCCTTCGATCAGCAGGCTGCCTGGATGGCCGCCGAGTGCTCGAAGACGGCAACAGCCGCACTGATGCGGATCTCCTGGCGGACGGCCGGGGCGATCGTGGCCCGGTTCGTCGCCGACCGGGACCGCGATGTGGACCGACTGGCAGGACTACGGCGGATCGGTATCGACGAGATCTCCCACCGCCGGGGGCAGAAGTACATGACAGTCGTGGTCTGCCACGACACTGGCCGGGTGGTGTGGATGGCCGACGGCCACGGCAAACACGTCCTGCACCGCTTCTTCGACGGCCTTGGCCCCGGCAGGACCGGACGCCTGATCGATATCAGCGCCGATGGCGCCGGCTGGATCGCCGGCGTGCTGGCCGAACGCGCCCCACACGCCAGGCGCGTGATGGACCCCTTCCACGTGGTCGCCTGGGCCACCACCGCCCTGGACGCCGAGCGCCGGACGGCCTGGAACCGGGCCCGCCACAGCCTCGGCGACCGGGAGACGGCCCGCGCACTGAAGGACTCCCGCTTCGCGTTGTGGAAGAACTCCGATGACCTCACCGACCGGCAGGCCGCGAAACTCGCCTGGATCGCCGCCACCGACCCCCAACTCCACCGCGCCTGGCGCCTGAAAGAAGCCCTCCGGACCGTGTTCACCCTGGCCAAGTCCCGCCCCACCGCCGCCCTCAAAGCCCTGGACCGCTGGATCGCCTGGGCCCGACGCTGCCGCATCCCCACCTTCGTCGACCTCCAACGCAAGATCATGCGCCACTACGACGCCATCCGCGCCGCGCTGACCACCGGCATGAGCAACGGACTGATCGAGTCCACCAATACCAAGACTCGCCTGATCATCCGACGCGGCTTCGGCTTCCACACCGCCAACGCCATCATCGCCCTCGTCATGCTCACCCTGGGCGGACCACGACCACAACTCCCAGGCCGCCAACTCGCCACAGAATGACCCACACATACGACAGGAGAGCCCGAAAGAAGCCCACGACACCCTCACCCGAGCCCGCACCGAACAGAAGACCAAGACCTGGAAGGACACATACGCGCTGAGGGCGGGCATCGAGGGCACGATCAACCAGACCCTGGACGTCACCGGCCTGCGTAGGGCCCGCTACCGCGGCCTGCCGAAAGTCCGCCTCCAGCACGCCTTCTCCGCCACCGCAATCAACGTGGTGCGGCTGGACGCCTACTGGACCGACCACCCCCTCGGCCGCCAACGCACCAGCCGCCTCGAACGCCTCGCCTACCAACTCACCACATAGACCTCACCAATTGCGCAGCAGAGTCGCCCTGACAGGACCCCGAAGGAGCCACCCGCCACAGATCCCCAGACTCAACCATGCCCCATCAACGAGAAGAGCAACTGAACAGTTCCGACTCAATAATTTTCAACAGTTCCAGCTCAATAACAAAAGGACGTTCCACCGCTATGAGCGGAGGCCCAACATGCTGACAGCCGTGCTGATAGTGCTAGCGGCCTGCGCCTTGGTGTGGGCAACGTTACTGCTTGTGCAAAAAATGTGTCCGCCCATTCGGCGGGCACCACATAACGACGTTCTCGGTTTCGTCTACGCGGTGGTGGGCGTGCTCTACGCGATGGTTCTCGCATTTATGGTGATCGTCGTCTGGGAGAACACCGGAGCAGCGCAGCAAACTGTCTACTCAGAGATGGTGGCGCTGCGTCAAATCCATGACCTGGCTGCCGCTCTGCCCGCAGGTCCAGGTGCCAAGGTCATCACCGAGGAGCGGGCCTATGTCGATTCGGTCATCACTCACGAATGGCCGAACCTAGACCACGGCGTCGAACCCAAAACCGAGGAGCACGCCGCTAAATTGCGAGCAGCGATATTGCGTATTGACCCAGGAAACAATCCCCAACAGCAAACAATATATACACACTTGTTAGACCGACAGCATGATTGGCTGCAGGCCCGCCGAGAGCGGATCGAACGGGCCAAAGAGGGCATCAAGCCGGCCTTCTGGTGGTTTATGGTCATCGGCGCAGTGCTGACCATCGGCTACATCTACTTTTTCGGGCTCACCCGAACATGGCCACACCTGATCATCACCCTGATCCCGACGATAATGATCGTGGGAATGCTAGTGCTGGTCTGGGATGCCTCCAAACCCTTCCACGGAATGATCTCCATAAGCCCTGAACCATTCAAGACCATGCTCACAAGCTGGCAATAAAACATCCGCCACGAGCCCACAACCAAACAGTCCGAAACAGCAAGACTCCAGACACACAGCCCGTGAGCCTTTTCCAACCTCAGGTTGTGGTGTTGAGGGTCAGGGTGAGGAGGGCCTTGACCCTTGATCCTGGACACGCGAGACACTGGATCCTGAGGATCTGAGAACGGGCATCTCGTGGTCATGAAGAACTATCCGCCGCAGTTCAAGGTGGACGCGGTCGCGTTGTACCAGTCGCGGCCCGGGGCGACGATCCGGCAGGTCGCTGCCGATCTGGGGATCAATCCCGAGACCTTGCGGAACTGGGTCCGGGCAGCTGGCGCGAGCCGGCCGCGGGGGCGGCGGGCGGAGGTGCCGACCGAGCCGCCGACGCCGTTGGAGGCGGAGAACGCCGCTCTGCGGAAGAAGGTCCGCGAGTTGGAGGAGGAACGCGAGATCCTGCGCAAGGCGGCGAAGTATTTCGCCGGGGAGACGCGCTGGTGAACCGCTTCCAGTTCGTTGCCGACCACCAGCGCCGCTACGGCGTGAAGCGGCTGTGCACCATCCTCGGCATCGCCCGTTCCAGTTTCTACTACTGGCGTCGGACGGCCGCGGATCGGGCCGCCCGGGCGGCGGCCGACGCTCGCCTCGCCGTCCGGATACGGGCCGTGCACCGTGAGTCGGACGGCACCTATGGCGTCCCCAGGATCACCGCCGAGCTCCGCGAGGCGGGTGAGCGCGTCAACCACAAGCGGATCGCGCGGGTGATGCGCAGCATCGGCCTGGCAGGCGTGCGGCTGCGTCGCAGGCATCGCACCACTGTCGCGGACCCGGCCGCGGCGAAGGCCCCGGACCTCATCGGCCGCGACTTCACGGCAAGCGAGCCGAACACGAAGTACGTCGGCGACATTACCTATCTCCCGCTGGACGGCGGGAAGTTCCTGTATTTGGCCACTGTCATCGACCTCGCCTCACGCCGCCTGGTCGGCTGGGCGATCGCGGACCGCATGCGCACCGACCTCGTCACCGACGCCCTGGCCGCCGCCGAACATACCCGCGGCAGCCTCGCCGGAGCGGTCATGCACACCGACCACGGCGCCCAGTACACCAGCCGAGCCTTCGCCGACGCCTGCCGCCAAGCCGGCGTCCGCCAGTCCATGAGCGCCATCGGCTCCAGCGCGGACAACGCGCTCGCCGAGTCCTTCAACGCAACGTTCAAACGCGAAACACTCCAGGGCCGCAGGACCTGGTCCAGTGAACGCGAGGCTCGCCTCGACGCGTTCCGCTGGCTCAACCGCTACAACACCCGACGCCGTCACTCCCGCCTCGGACAACGCAGCCCGATCGCCTACGAGACAGCCTCCGAAACAACATCAACTACGCCGACACCAGCCGCATAACCCGTGTCCAGGATTCAGGGTCAAGGCCCAACCAACCCGAATGCTGACTGGACGATGCGGCCGTGAGGGTTATTCACTGGCCCGGTTTTCTTGATCACGAAGGCGGCCCTGCTCGGTAGGCTGATGTCTGCGACAACGTCAGTTTTCTACCGGGGCAGGGCCGTTGGGCTGGAACGTTACGACAGGACTGGACGCGGATCAACTTGATGGACTGGTGGCGGAGGTTCACCAGGTACTCGTAGAGGATCCGAGCCCCGCTGTGAGGCCGTCACGGATGTGGGCGTTGGGCCTGTACAAGTCGGTGGTCCTCGTGTTGTTCCTGCTGCGCCAGAACCCCGTCCAGGAGGCGGCAGCCGAGCTGTTTGGGATCTCCCAAGCCACTGTCTCACGGCGCTGGACGGGCCTGCTCCCCGTGGTGGAGAAGGTCCTGAACAGTTATGTTCCCGACCCGACCGAGGTCTCGCAGGGGCGGATCGTACTCATCGACGGCACCCTGATCCCTACCTGGGACTGGGCGAGGGAGGGCACCTCGATGTTCTCCGGCAAGCACCGCGACACCGGCTTCAACCTGCAGATCGCCGCCACACTTGCCGGGGACCTGCTCGCAGTGTCCGAGCCCGTGCCCGGAAGCCGGCACGATACCCATGCCTGGCGACAGTCAACTTTCCCCGAGGCGTTCGCCGCCCGTGAGAACATCGGCGACCTCGGCCACGTCGGGACCAGCCTGCTCACAGGCCAACGCAAGCCACCCGGCCGCGAACGCTCCGTGGGAGACAAGGTGGCCAACCAGTCCATCAACACCCTCCGCGCTGCAGTCGAACGCGCGATTGCACACCTGAAGGACTGGAAGATCCTCGCCACCCGCTACCGCGGCCCCCTCACCCGCTTCCCCAACATCGTCCGCACCGTCACCGCCCTCACCTTCTACAAGAAGGGCTGGTGAAAGCCCGTGAATGTGAATAACCCTCCAAGACCGTCACCGCCCTCGCTTTCTACAAGAAAGGCTGGTGAAACACCGTGAATAGACCTCCATCCATGCCATCCTCACCCTGACCCTCAACACCCCAACCTGAGGCTGGAAAAGGCTCAATGCAAAAATGAGAGGAAGAACCTCATGCAGCATCTATCTACCGTGGGGGGCGCTCTGGCAGTGGCGCAGTTAACCGTGTCCGGCTTCATCAGTCTTCCCACATCAACCCCTGGTTCGTTCCGCAGCAATGAGACTGCGGACCATACCATAGAAGCGCCAACCATGCATGGTATTAATCCTTTTCTAGACACGGCCAACCTGCAACTTACCCTTACGCCGGAAGAAAAGGTGGCGGATAGCGGTAAGCCTGTTACCTACAAACTTCAGATTCATAGCATCGGCACGAAAGACGCCACCACCGTCAAAATCTCCGGTAAACTTACGCTACCGATCGGCCGTAGCAGCCTGCAGAGCAACACTAAAATCTCTGCCGTGCTGACGCCTCCGGGCTCCGGATGGCACTGCAATGGAGACGGGACATCCCATTTCGAGTGCGGGATCGATACCTTAGCCGCAAACACAGACGCGTCGCTCGATGTGCAGATTGACACTACGTGGGACCAGGTCCTGAGCGATGTGCCCATGCAGGTGGAAGCCTCCGCCGCCAACCTTGATCCATCTAACCCCATGCCGACCGCACAAGGCACGATTGTGTTACGAGGAGCTGCTGGTGGTGTAATTGGTGTTAACCATGACATGTCTGGCACGGGAAGCCCTACGCGCACTTCATGGTCGTCTATGACCTTCCCAATCACAATTCACTCATCACCAGTTGTAGATGGATGGTTCTTTGCCCGGCAATTCGCCATTGGCGATAAACATGGCGGGTATGTCGGACTACAACCAACAGCGGACGGCAAGCAGCGAGGAGTGTTTTCCATCTGGGGAGCAGAAGCCAAGATCGCGGATAACCAAAACTGCCATTCCGGGGCTGATAACGATCCGGGGGTGAGCTGCGGGCTGAGGGGTGTGGACCTAGTATACGGCCACCCTTATAACCTTACCGTGAAACAGGACCCTATCGCCGATGGTGATATGATGGCAACCTGGCGGGGTTTTGTCCAAGATGGAGATGAACCTACATCTATACCCCTACAGATAGGCGCCTGGAGCGTTCCCGTGACCTGGGGCGAACTCACCAGCCATATAGGCGGATTCGTGGAGCAATTCGGCGGAGAATTGGAAAGGTGTGAGCAAATTCCACACGTAGACGTCACTTTCGGGGCACCCGAAGCGGTAGACAGTACTGCGAAAATTTCTGACGTTGGGGACTACGGAGTGTGCAAGGGGAAGGTGAATTACCACGGCGAGGCAAACGGTGCGGATCAAAGAGTATCCCTTGGCCCAAGTCAGAGTACGGACGAGTAAGCAGGAGGGGAAATCCAGGACTGATTCATATTGATCCGAAGCGGTTCGGGTTCTGGGTCGTTGGAGGGATGAGGAACTGGCGAGGCTGCGGGCGGAGAACGGCCGGCTGCGCAAGGCCGATAAGGAGTGGGAACTCGAGCGGGAGATCCTGCGCCGGGCGGCCCAATATTTCGCGAAGGAGATGAGGGCATGACCGGAGGGTTATTCACGTAGGCCTCACCAGCCTCTTGTGTAGAAGGTGAGGGCGGTGACGGTCTTGACGATGTCGGGGAAGCGGGTGAGGGGGCCGCGGTAGCGGGTGGCGAGAATCTTCCAGTTCTTCAGGTGCGCGATGGCCCGTTCGACTGCGGCTCGGAGCGTGTTGACGGAGCGGTTGGCTCTCTTGTCTCCGGCGGATCGTTCCTGGCCGGGCGGCTTGCGCCTGGGGGTGAACAGTCAGGAGCCGGCGTAGCCCAGGTCGCCTATGCCCTCGCGTTCGGCGAAGGCCTCGGGGAAGTGGGACTGGCGCCAGGCGTGCATGTCGTGCCGGCTGCCGGGCACCGGCGCGGAGACCGCGAGCAGGTCGCCGGCGAGAGTGGCGGCGATCTGCAGGTTGAAGCCGGTGTCGCGGTGCTTGCCGGAGAACATCGTGGTGCCCTCGCTGGACCAGTCCCACGTCGTGACCAAGGTGCCATCCACGAGTACGATCCGGCCGGCAGAGGCCTCGGTGGGATCGGGAACGTGCGTGGCCAGGACCTTCTCCACCATCGGCAGCAGGGCCGTCCACCTCCTGGAGACGGTGGCCTGGGAGATCCCGAACAACTCGGCGGCCACCTCCTGCACCGGGTTCTGCCGCAGCAGGAACAGCACCAACACCACCGACTTGTACAGGCCCAGCGCCCACATCCGCCCCGGCATCACCGGCGGATCCGGATCCTGCACGAGCTCTTGGTGAACTCGTGCGACCAGCCCGTCAAGTTGCTCGGTGTCCAGTCCTGTCGTAATGTTCCAGCTCAACGGCCCTGCCACGGTAGTTAACTGACGCTCTCTCAAACGTCACGCTACCGAGCAGGGCCGTCCTCGTGATCAAGAACGATGGTTGAAACCCCCGTGAATAGGCCTCCCGGCCGCTGGAACTTCATCTCCGCCCACCGCGCCGGCTTCGGCGTGCAGCGGATATGCCGGGTCCTTGGGGTCCCGTCGGGCTACTACCGGTGGCTCGCTGGGGCGAAGGCCCGCGAAGAGCGGCAGGCTACCGACGGGCCTTGGTCGCGGAGATCCGCGAGATCCACACTGACCACAAGGGCACGTACGGAGTTCGCCGCGTCCACGCCGAGCTGCGGGGCTTCGGGCACTGAGGAGCCCCGAAGTTCTCGGACAGCGGTCCCCATAGGATCGAAGTCCAGAACGACGGAGAGAGCACGTGGCACAGAAGCGTAGGAAGTTCAGTCCCGAATTTCGGGACGAGGCGGTCAAGATGGTGGTTGTGGAGTCCCGCCCGATCGCTGAGGTCGCCCGAGAGATACAGGTGAACGAGGGAACGCTGGGCACCTGGGTCAGCCGGTACCGGCAAGAGCACGCCGGTGAGGAGCCCCCGTTGAACATCAGCGAACGTGCCCGCCTTCGCGAATTGGAACGTGAGAACCGGGAACTCCGTATGAAGACCGAGTTCCTGGGAAAAGCTGCGGCCTTCTTCGCCCAGGAATACCGGTGACGGAGAAGTACGAGTTCATCGACGGCGAGTCTGACAACTTTCCCGTGCAGCAGATGTGCGCCTGGGCGGGAGTGTCCACGTCGGGCTTTTACCATTGGAGATCGAGGCCATTGTCGGCCACGGCGAAGCGCCGTGCAGAACTGAAGACCGTCATCCTCCAGGTCTTCTCTGACTCGCAAGAGACCTACGGCTACCGGCGTGTCCACGCCGCGCTCCGGCGAATGAACGTGCAGGCCGGAGCGGAACTGGTCCGCGCGCTGATGCGCGAGCTCGGTCTGGTGCCGTGCCAGCCGCGGCCCTGGCGGGCGACCACGGTCGCCGATGATGCGGCGCCGGCCACGCCAGACCTTCTGGCCCGTGACTTCACCGCTGACGCTCCCGGGCGCAAACTGGTCAGCGATATCACCTACGTTCACACCTGGGCGGGGTTCCTTTATCTCGCAACCGTCATCGACTGCCACACCAAAGCTGTGGTCGGCTGGGCGATGGCCGACCACATGAAGACCTCTCTCATATCGGATGCACTCGATATGGCGGCCCGGAACATCGGCCTCGCCGAAGGCTGCATATTTCATTCCGATCGCGGCAGTCAATACACGTCTCGGGAACTTCGTCGTAAGCTCGGCTCGTTGGGCCTGCGAGCTTCGGTCGGCCGCACCGGTGTCTGTTGGGACAATGCGATGGCTGAATCCTTCTTCGGCGCCCTCAAAAACGAACTCGTGCACCGAACTACGTTCCCAACACTCGCACATGCCCACCGGGCGATCGTTCGCTACATCGAGATGTTCTACAATCGAAAACGCCTCCACTCCGGACTCGGCTACAAGACCCCCGCAGAAGTCCACGCCGAGTACGAGGAGTTGCAGGCAGTGACATAAGGAAAACCTTCAATACCGCTATCCGAGAAGCGCAGGGCCCCTCAGTCGTCCTGAACTGGAGCCCCGATGTGCCGTCAGTCTGCCACTGTTTGCTTGGTCAAGTCCGTTCCGTTGTTGGGGTGTTTGTCCATCCCCTCTGTGTGTGGAGGGTTTCGTTAAGCAGCTTGGGGCTGCTGTTCCCTGGCGTGGTGTCGGTTTTCGTAGTCGATGGGTGACAGCCAGTCGCAGGCAGAGTGCCTGCGGTGCGGGTTGTACCAGTCGGTGATCCAGGTCGCGATCTTGATGCGGGCCTCGGCCCGGGTGCGGAAAGGGTGCCGGTGGATGTACTCGACCTTCAGCGTCGAGTTCGTTGCCTCGGCGACCGCGTTGTCCAGGGCGGATCCGACGCGCCCCATGGACTGCACCACGCCCAGGCGACCACAGGCGTCCCCGAAGGTCTTGGACGTGTATTCGCTGCCGCGGTCGGTGTGGAACACGATGCCGGCCACATCACCGCCGCGGGTCGCGGCGGCCATGTTCAAGGCGGCGACCACGAGTTCGGTGTCGTGGTGGGCGTCCGTCGCGTAGCCGAGCAGGCGGCGGGAGTGCAGGTCGATGACGGTGGCCAGGTAGAGCTTGCCCTCGTCGGTGACGATCTCGGTCATGTCGCCGCACCAGGCGACATCCGGTGCCGGCGCGGTGAACTTCCGCTGGACCAAGTCCGGCGCGACCGGTCGTTTGCCCTGCCGGGTCAGCGACCGCCGGCGCTTTGGGACGCGGCCAGGCCGAGCTCGGCCATCAACGTCGCGACCGTGTTCTTCGACACCCGCCAGCCACGCTCGCGCAGCTCAACGTGGACTCGCGGGGAGCCGTAAGTGCCGCCGGAGGCATCGAAAGACCTCACGGATCGCCAGGGCGAGGTCTGCGCGACGCTCATCGCATGCGGATAGTGTGCGTCCCAGCCACTTGTAGAACCAGGACTGCGAAACCTCAAGGGCCCGGCAGGAGACGGCGTGCGGCACCCGGTGGCTGGCCCTCTGGTCGGCGATGAACTCCGCACCCCTCACTTCGTCGCCTCCTTCACCCACAGGACCACCGATCGCTTGAGGACATCACGCTCCATCCGCAGCTCGTGAATCTCCCGGCGCAGCCGCGCGAGCTCGGCCCGCTCATCGGGGTCCAAGCCAGCCCGGGCGGCCTCCTTCTCCCGCGAAATCCACGTCGCCAACGTGCCCTCGTTGATCCCCAGATCCCTCGCGACCTGCGCCACCGGCTTCCCCGTCTCACGGACAATCCGAACGGCCCCGGCCCGGAACTCCGCGTCGTACCTCTTGCATATCTCTGACATCAAACTTCCCCATAGCGGACATCTCCACACTACGAGGGGAAGCGCAACCCGACCACTACCAACAGTTCAACCGCGACCACGCCCGCCTCCGAGCACCCGGCGAACGTGCCTTCGCCCAACTCAAAACCTGGCACATCCTGCGCCGGGCACACTGTTCAACCAACCGCATCACACGCATCGTCACAGTCGTCCACACACTGCTGACCTGCGCAAATGCAGGATGAAAAACCCTCACTGACCACCTTGAGCCCCGGAAGGATTCACTATGGCACTCAAACGTCCACACCAGCACCGCAATGCCAAGCGCCATCTCGCTGTTAACCCGGTCTTCAGCCGGCAGCCGGTCCACGTCCCCCGGTACGAGCTGCCGGCCGACGGCATGGACCCCGACACCGCCTACCAGATCGTCCACGACGAACTCATGCTGGACGGCAACGCCCGGCTCAACCTCGCCACCTTCGTGAGCACCTGGGCCGAGCCGCAGGCCCAGCGGCTGATGGCCGAGTGCGCCGAGAAGAACATGATCGACAAGGACGAGTACCCGCAGACCGCCGAGATCGAGGCGCGCTGCGTGCACATGCTCGCCGACCTGTGGCACGCCCCCGACTCCCATGCCGCGGTGGGCTGTTCGACGACCGGGTCCAGCGAGGCGGCGATGCTCGCCGGGCTGGCGCTCAAGCGCCGCTGGCAGCAGCGCCGGCGCGCCGAGGGCAGGTCCACCGAGCGCCCCAACATGGTGATGGGCATCAACGTCCAGATCTGCTGGGAGAAGTTCGCCAACTACTTCGAGGTCGAGCCGCGCTACGTGCCCATGGAGGGCGACCGGTTCATCCTCTCCCCGGAGCGGGCCGTCGAGCTCTGCGACGAGAACACCATCGGGGTCGTCGCCGTCCTCGGCTCCACCTTCGACGGCGCCTACGAACCGGTCGCCGAGATCTCCGCGGCCCTCGACGACCTCCAGGAGCGCACCGGCATCGACGTCCCGCTGCACGTCGACGGCGCCTCCGGCGCGATGATCGCGCCCTTCCTCGACCCCGAACTCGTCTGGGACTTCCGGCTCCCGCGGGTCGCCTCCATCAACACCTCGGGCCACAAGTACGGCCTGGTGATGCCCGGTGTCGGCTGGGCCCTGTGGCGGGACGCCGACGCGCTCCCCGAGGACCTGGTCTTCCACGTCAACTACCTCGGCGGCGACATGCCGACCTTCGCGCTGAACTTCTCCCGGCCCGGCGCCCAAGTCATCGCCCAGTACTACAACTTCCTGCGCCTGGGCTTCGAGGGCTACCGCGCCGTCCAGCAGACCAGCCGGGACGTCGCCACCCGGATCGCCGCCGAGATCGCCGGGATGGGACCGTTCACGCTGCTCACCGACGGCAGCCAACTCCCCGTCTTCGCCTTCCGGACCAGCGACGACGTCACCAACTTCACCGTCTTCGACGTCTCCGCCGCGCTCCGCGAACGCGGCTGGCAGGTCCCCGCCTACACCTTCCCCGCCAACCGCACCGACCTCGCGGCCCTCCGCGTCGTCGTCCGCAACGACTGCGGCCACGACCTCGGCGACCTACTCCTCGAAGACTTACACCGCGCCCTGCCACGCCTGCACGCCCAACAGCACCCGCACCGCGACGCCACCGACGCCGGCGCATTCGCCCACGGCGCCGAAACCACACTCGAGGCTGCCGCATATTGATCCGAAACGCTATTGGTTCTCGGTGATGGTGTAGTGGACGTGGGGTCCGTGGAAGTAGCCGCGGGCGGTGTGGGGGAGGCGTTGGCGGCGGCGGAGGAAGCGCCGGCGAGGCGACCCCGGTGGTGTGGACACAGGGCCCCGGCGTTTGCCCGGCTCGTCCGACCTTGGGTCGGTTGATGTCGGTGGCGGGCCCCGGAAGCAGGCGAACACGGCCCCTGTGGATCATGGAGTTCTCTACGCTTCAAGATCCACGAAGGTGCCGTGTTCGTCCCACCATCATCCCCCATCCCTGCTCCTGTCTGCCCCGCACCCCGTCTGCAAGATCTGCGTGAGGGTGCTGCCCGGGATCAAGTCCGCAGCCTGGTCGCGGAGTTCGAGTCGCTCACCGATCCGCGCGGAGCCAGCGGGGTGCGTTACCGGCTCTCCTCCCTGCTGGCCCTGGCGGTCTGCGCGATGACGCCCGCGGGCCACGACTCGATCACTGCGGCAGCGGAGTGGTGCCGGCGTGCGGCACCCGAGGAACTGGCCGCCTTCGGCCTGCCCTACCACCCGCTCCTGGGCCGCTACCGGGTGCCGAGCGAGAAGACCCTGCGCAGCCTGCTGGGGCGCCTTGATCCTGCCGAGCTCAGCGCGGCCGGGTTCGCCTACCTGACGTCCCTGCTCTCCGACGAGCGCGCGCATCCCGCGCCGCTGATGCCCGACGGCGGCCAGGAACGCGAACAGCGCCGGGCTCACCAGGCTGCCGCCCAGACCGATCCGGTGCGCCAAAGGCGCAGGGCGATCGCGGTGGACGGCAACTGCCTGCGCGCCGCACGACGCCCTGACGGCAGCCGGGTCTTCGTGCTCTCCGCGGTCCGCCACGGCGACGGCATCACCCTCGCCTCCCGCGAGATCGGCGCGAAGACGGACGAAATCACCGAGTTCGCACCCCTGCTCGACCAGATCGCAGACGTGGACCTCGCCGGCGCGGTCATCACCGCCGATGCTCTCCACGCCCAGCACGCCCACGCCACCTACCTGCACGAACGTGGCGCCCACTACCTCCTCACGATCAAGAACAACCAGCGAGGTCAGGCCCGCCAACTCCACCGGCTGCCCTGGAAAGAGGTCCCCGTGATCCACCGTGACGACACCCGCGGCCACGGTCGCCACGAGCAGCGCCACGTACAGGTCGTCACCGTCGACGGCCTGCTCTTCCCCAACGCCCGTCAAGCCCTGCGCATCCAGCGCAGACGCCGCCTCTACGGGGCGAAGAAGTGGTCCAGCGAGACCGTCTACGCCATCACCGACCTGCCCGCTGAGCAGGCTGACGCGGCCGAGATCGCCGCCTGGGTTCGCGGGCACTGGACCGTGGAGAACACCGTCCACTGGGTACGTGATGTCGTCTTCGGTGAGGACAAGTCCCAGATCAGGACTCGCAATACGCCGGCCGTGCTCGCCGCCGTCCGCGACCTGATCCGCAGTGCACTCAAACTCGCCGGGGACGTCAACACCGCCGCCGGACGCCGAGCCCACACCGAACGCCACCGCGTCCTCGCCCTCTACGGCATCACACGATCAACCAGACATCCGAGGCAAACGCCGGGGTTCTGGAGGCAGGATGAATGAGGTTCACTGGTATTGAGGCTAATAGTTGACGGAATCGTAATCCCCACCTACCGTATCAGGATAGCCGAGTCGCCCGGTTCGACGAAAAGTAAGAAGCACGGAATGAACATGCAGGCCATCACAGCCTGAGACAGTACACCGCTGCGGTTCTCCCGCAATGCCAGGCCTGACTCGAATCTCCTAAGAGACCCGCGCCCACTACGCACCCAGAAGCCCACATAGGCAACTGTACCCTTCTTGACCACTCATGGGCCGGGCTTGCCAAAGCGCCGACGCCATCATCCACCCACCACGCGTCCCAGGCCACCTAAAACATCTACACTTGACCTAGAATTGCGCAAGTCGAAATTGACCTACCTGGAAACATTTGACGACCAATTACACATCTCGAGAATCTTGGCGAGAGGCATTCATAATGGAAAACAAGAATCACCCCCTAGCGAAGCGATTAGTCTCCACGCTTGTCGTGGCAGCCGTCCTTGCCGGACCCACGCAAGCCGCATGCGCAGCCGCGGGCGTGGACCGTCAGTCTGTACGCACGGCAACGGAACCCCGGTCCCTCGAGTCGCCGTTAACCCTGGTAGATCCGGCCACAATCGGCACACTGGCGTTAGGGGCAACAGTACTGGCGTGCGGGGTTGGGATCTTGGACACAAAACTTGATGAAAAAACAGCCGGAGGGATAACAAGAAAGGAAAAAATCGCAGGTTACTGGAATGGCACTTATCCTGACAAAAATGGCAAACCTACAACTAAAGGTGCGATAATGGCAGTCTGGAAAGTGGTGAAATACTACGGGAAGGGCTGCCTTGGTGGAGTAGTTGACCTTGTGAAGAAAATGAAAGAGGTTATCTTCAAAAAGCTAAATGACGAGCAGAAGAAGATCGAAGAAGATTTAGCGAAAAAGATCGGCATAGGAATCGATAAGGCACTGACCGGCCTAAAGGAGGCGGATGTGGATAAATCTCAGGCTGATATCAAAAAGGGAGTCGAAGAGGCCGACAACGCTAGCTAGAAGGGCATGCACACGTCCTGATACTTAACCTAAGCCGGGAGGCCTATTCACGGGGGTTTCAACCATCGTTCTTGATCACGAGGACGGCCCTGCTCGGTAGCGTGACGTTTGAGAGAGCGTCAGTTAACCACCGTGGCAGGGCCGTTGAGCTGGAACATTACGACAGGACTGGACACCGAGCAACTTGACGGGCTGGTCGCACGAGTTCACCAAGAGCTCGTGCAGGATCCGGACCCACCGGTGATGCCGGGGCGGATGTGGGCGCTGGGCCTGTACAAGTCGGTGGTGTTGGTGCTGTTCCTGCTGCGGCAGAACCCAGTCCAGGAGGTGGCCGCCGAGTTGTTCGGGATCTCCCAGGCCACCGTCTCCAGGAGGTGGACGGCCCTGCTGCCGATGGTGGAGAAGGTCCTGGCCACGCACGTTCCCGATCCCACCGAGGCCTCTGCCGGCCGGATCGTACTCGTGGATGGCACCTTGGTCACGACGTGGGACTGGTCCAGCGAGGGCACCACGATGTTCTCCGGCAAGCACCGCGACACCGGCTTCAACCTGCAGATCGCCGCCACTCTCGCCGGCGACCTGCTCGCGGTCTCCGCGCCGGTGCCCGGCAGCCGGCACGACATGCACGCCTGGCGCCAGTCCCACTTCCCCGAGGCCTTCGCCGAACGCGAGGGCATAGGCGACCTGGGCTACGCCGGCTCCTGACTGTTCACCCCCAGGCGCAAGCCGCCCGGCCAGGAACGATCCGCCGGAGACAAGAGAGCCAACCGCTCCGTCAACACGCTCCGAGCCGCAGTCGAACGGGCCATCGCGCACCTGAAGAACTGGAAGATTCTCGCCACCCGCTACCGCGGCCCCCTCACCCGCTTCCCCGACATCGTCAAGACCGTCACCGCCCTCACCTTCTACACAAGAGGCTGGTGAGGCCTACGTGAATAACCCTCCAGGACTGCGAAACCTCAAGGGCCCGGCAGGAGACGGCGTGCGGCACCCGGTGGCTGGCCCTCTGGTCGGCGATGAAGTCCGCAACCCTCACTTCGTCGCCTCCTTCACCCACAGGACCACCGATCGCTTGAGGACATCACGTTCCATCCGCAGCTCGTGAATCTCCCGGCGCAGCCGCGCGAGCTCGGCCCGCTCATCGGGGTCCAAGCCAGCCCGGGCGGCCTCCTTCTCCCGGGAGATCCAGGTCGCCAGCGTGCCCTCGTTGATCCCCAGATCCCTCGCGACCTGTGCCACGGGCTTCCCCGTCTCACGGACAATCCGAACGGCCCCGGCCCGGAACTCCGCGTCGTACCTCTTGCATATCTCTGACATCAAACTTCCCCATAGCAGACATCTCCACACTACGAGGGGAAGCACAGGCAACGTGACGCCCCGCTGACAAGGGTTGACACACGACAGGAATTGTCACACGCTCTTAAAAGCGTGGTGCTGCACGCGCACGGCTCTTGCAAGGTCGCTGTGGTCTCGTGAATGTGCTGGTCAACTGCAGTGTGACCGGAAATGCCGAAGCTCCGTTGATATGGGTGAGCTACTGTACCAACTCGCCTGCAAACAACGGAGATGCTTCGATGTGCCGTCAGTCTGCCATGTCTGCATTCGTGTTGTCGCGTTCTGTCCTCTCCCTCTCGACGGCCACGTCGTCACCGCCGACGCAATGCGCACCCAGACCAGCCACGCCGAGCAGATCACCGCCCGGGGCGCCCACTCCATCCCAGCCTTCAAGGACAACCCGAGGCACTCCCGCCGCCAGCTGCGGCACCTGCCCTGACAGGAGGCCCCACTTCAACACCGCACCCACAAACGGGCGCACGGAAGAGACAAGATCCGCCGCCTGAAGGTCTACACGGTCCGGCCGACCCTGCCCTTTCCACACGCGGTCCAGGCCATCAAGCTCAAGCGCCGCCGCACCCACCGCACGACCGGCAAGACCACCCTCACCTCGCCCCTGCGGTCACCAGCCTCACTCCTGGACAGGCCAACCCCGCCCAGCTCACCGAATTAACCCACGGGCACCGGCAGGTCAAGACCTGACACTCCAACTACTCGACCTCGAAACCTGGAGGGTTATTCACGTAGGCCTCACCAGCCTCTTGTGTAGAAGGTGAGGGCGGTGACGGTCTTGACGATGTCGGGGAAGCGGGTGAGGGGGCCGCGGTAGCGGGTGGCGAGAATCTTCCAGTTCTTCAGGTGCGCGATGGCCCGTTCGACTGCGGCTCGGAGCGTGTTGACGGAGCGGTTGGCTCTCTTGTCTCCGGCGGATCGTTCCTGGCCGGGCGGCTTGCGCCTGGGGGTGAACAGTCGGGAGCCGGCGTAGCCCAGGTCGCCTATGCCCTCGCGTTCGGCGAAGGCCTCGGGGAAGTGGGACTGGCGCCAGGCGTGCATGTCGTGCCGGCTGCCGGGCACCGGCGCGGAGACCGCGAGCAGGTCGCCGGCGAGAGTGGCGGCGGTCTGCAGGTTGAAGCCGGTGTCGCGGTGCTTGCCGGAGAACATCGTGGTGCCCTCGCTGGACCAGTCCCACGTCGTGACCAAGGTGCCATCCACGAGTACGATCCGGCCGGCAGAGGCCTCGGTGGGATCGGGAACGTGCGTGGCCAGGACCTTCTCCACCATCGGCAGCAGGGCCGTCCATCGCCTGGAGACGGTGGCCTGGGAGATCCCGAACAACTCGGCGGCCACCTCCTGGACTGGGTTCTGCCGCAGCAGGAACAGCACCAACACCACCGACTTGTACAGGCCCAGCGCCCACATCCGCCCCGGCATCACCGGCGGATCCGGATCCTGCACGAGCTCTTGGTGAACTCGTGCGACCAGCCCGTCAAGTTGCTCGGTGTCCAGTCCTGTCGTAATGTTCCAGCTCAACGGCCCTGCCACGGTAGTTAACTGACGCTCTCTCAAACGTCACGCTACCGAGCAGGGCCGTCCTCGTGATCAAGAACGATGGTTGAAACCCCCGTGAATAGGCCTCCTGAGAATGCATCAGCCCTGTCAGCGAGCTGGCGGCCCCTCATACAAGATCGAGGCACGTACTTCCGTCGAAGCACGGACATTCATGGTCCGTGCCACGCCCACGGAATCACAAGAATAGGAGAATGCTGAATGTTTCGTGCAATCACATCCCGATTAGCCACAGCTACAGCATTAGCAGGAGGTCTATTCACGGGGGTTTTCGGCCTGCTGTTCTTGATCACGAGGGCGGCCCTGCTGGGTAGCGTGACGTTTGCGACGACGTCAGTTTTCTACCGGGGCAGGGCCGTTGGGCTGGAACGTTACGACAGGGCTGGATGCCGATCAACTTGATGGGCTAGTCACACGGGAGCCTTGACCCTTGATCCTGGACACGCGAGACACTGGATCCTGAGGATCTGAGAACGGGCATCTCGTGGTCATGAAGAACTATCCGCCGCAGTTCAAGGTGGACGCGGTCGCGTTGTACCAGTCGCGGCCCGGGGCGACGATCCGGCAGGTCGCTGCCGATCTGGGGATCAATCCCGAGACCTTGCGGAACTGGGTCCGGGCAGCTGGCGCGAGCCGGCCGCGGGGGCGGCGGGCGGAGGTGCCGACCGAGCCGCCGACGCCGTTGGAGGCGGAGAACGCCGCTCTGCGGAAGAAGGTCCGCGAGTTGGAGGAGGAACGCGAGATCCTGCGCAAGGCGGCGAAGTATTTCGCCGGGGAGACGCGCTGGTGAACCGCTTCCAGTTCGTTGCCGACCACCAGCGCCGCTACGGCGTGAAGCGGCTGTGCACCATCCTCGGCATCGCCCGTTCCAGTTTCTACTACTGGCGTCGAACGGCCGCGGATCGGGCCCGGGGGGGATGTCAACTGGTTTGTGTGTGATGCCTGTTGTGCTCTGTTGGTCTGGTTCCTGCCGTTGGTTACTGTCGGTTGATGGTTAGAGGGGGAGCCGGTCGCCGAAGCGGATCTTGAACTGGTTCATGGCGCGGGTCCAGCCGAGGGTCCCGGTCCCGCGGATCCGGCCGGCGGGGACTTTGGTTCCGTGGCCGTCGATGTGCCTGCCCTCGATGTTGCGGATGCCGAGGTAGAGCATCTTCAGGGCGGCGTCGTCGGACGGGAAGTGCCCGCTGGTCTTGACGAGTTTGCGCAGGTTGCGGTTCATGGACTCAATCGCATTGGTCGTGTAGATGACGCGGCGGATGTCCTGGTCGAAGTCGAGGAACGGGATGAACTGGGCCCAGGCGTTCTCGAACACGCTGATCGTGCCGGGATACTGCCGCCCCCACTCCTCGCGGACGGCCTCGAGGGCTTCGAGGGCGGCGGTCTCGTCGACGGCGGTGTAGACGGGCTTGAGGGCGGCGGCGACCTTCTTGCGGTCGGTGGAGTTCACGTATTTCAGCGCCGACCTGATCAAGTGAACGACGCACGTCTGCGTGACCGCCTGGGGCCAGACGGCCTCGATCGCCTCCGGCAGGCCCTTGAGGCCGTCACAGCACACCACGAGGGCGTCGGCCAGGCCTCGGTGCTTGAGCTGGGTCAGCACGTGCAGCCAGAACTTGGCACCTTCGTTGTCCTGGAGCCAGATGCCCGGGACGTTCTTGATGCCGTCCACGTCGACGCCGATGACCAGGTGGGCGGCCTTGTTGACGACGTGTCCGTTGTCCCGGACCTTGATCCGGATCGCATCCACATACAAGATCGGGTAGCACTCGTCCAGCGGCCGGTGCTGCCAGGACTGCACCTCATCGGCGATGACGTCGGTGACCTTCGAGACCAGCGCCGGGGACACCTCGGCGCCGTAGACCTCGTGCAGGTGGGCGGTGATGTCACGGGTCGTCATGCCGCGCGCGTAGAGCGACAGGATCATCTCGTCGACCTGCCCCAGCCTGCGGGTCCCCTTCGGCACGATCCGCGGCTCGAACTCGCCCTTGCGGTCTCGCGGCACGTCGAGTTCGACCGGGCCGGCCGTGGTCGTCACCGTCTTCGGGTACGAGCCGTTGCGGTTGTTCCCGCTGCCCCGCCCGGCCGGATCGCCGGCCTCGTAGCCGAGGTGGTCGCTCATCTCGGCCTGCAGGGCCCGCTCGATGACCTGCTTCATCATCTGCTGCAACAGACCGCCCCGGCCGTCCAGACCGATCCCGGAGTCCTTCGCGTCCGCGATCAGCGCGTCGATCGCCTCCGGCGACAGCACCCGCTTCACCCGCTCCGCAGCCTCGGCACGGTGCATCTCGTCGTCCTGCCTCGATATCACGCTGTGTCACTTTCCGTTCAGGGCAGGAACCGGACTCAACAGGAGCAATCATCGCTCACTCACACAACCTGGTGTACACCCTCCGCCCGGGCGGCGGCCGACGCTCGCCTCGCCGTCCGGATACGGGCCGTGCACCGTGAGTCGGACGGCACCTATGGCGTCCCCAGGATCACCGCCGAGCTCCGCGAGGCGGGTGAGCGCGTCAACCACAAGCGGATCGCGCGTGTGATGCGCAGCATCGGCCTGGCAGGCGTGCGGCTGCGTCGCAGGCATCGCACCACTGTCGCGGACCCGGCCGCGGCGAAGGCCCCGGACCTCATCGGCCGCGACTTCACGGCAAGCGAGCCGAACACGAAGTACGTCGGCGACATTACCTATCTCCCGCTGGACGGTGGGAAGTTCCTGTATTTGGCCACTGTCATCGACCTCGCCTTACGCCGCCTGGTCGGCTGGGCGATCGCGGACCGCATGCGCACCGACCTCGTCACCGACGCCCTGGCCGCCGCCGAACATACCCGCGGCAGCCTCGCCGGAGCGGTCATGCACACCGACCACGGCGCCCAGTACACCAGCCGAGCCTTCGCCGACGCCTGCCGCCAAGCCGGCGTCCGCCAGTCCATGAGCGCCATCGGCTCCAGCGCGGACAACGCGCTCGCCGAGTCCTTCAACGCAACGTTCAAACGCGAAACACTCCAGGGCCGCAGGACCTGGTCCAGTGAACGCGAGGCTCGCCTCGACGCGTTCCGCTGGCTCAACCGCTACAACACCCGACGCCGTCACTCCCGCCTCGGACAACGCAGCCCGATCGCCTACGAGACAGCCTCCGAAACAACATCAACTACGCCGACACCAGCCGCATAACCCGTGTCCAGGATTCAGGGTCAAGGCCCGTCCGCGATCAGCACGAAGGGCCGGATGCACTTCATGGTGTTCACCGAGACCTTCGACGCCGACGTCATATGCCGCTTCCTCGACCGGCTCGCGGGCCACTTCGACCACAAGGTGCACCTCGTCGTGGACGGCCACTCCGCCCACCGCTCCCGCCAGGTCCGCGCCTGGCTCGCCGATCACCCCGACCGCATCGAGCTGCACTTCCTGCCGCCGTACTCGCCGGAGCTGAACCCCGACGAACTGGTCAACGCCGACCTCAAACGCAGCCTGCCGATGCACAGCCGGGCCCGCGACCAAGTCCAACTCGCCACCGAAACCCGCACGTTCTTCCACCGCCGCCAACGCCAGCCACACATCGTCCGCGGATACTTCGGCGGCCCACACGTCCGCTACACCATCGAATAGAACCCTTTGAGTTTCGGATCAATACTTCTTCGACCGGGAGGCGTTCGAGGCGGGAGATGTTGGGTTGGGCGGTGCCCATACGAACCGCGGCCTCTGCTTGGGTGAGGCCTGTGTGCTCCCTCAGTTCCGAGAGGCTCATTCGTCGCCCTTGCCGTACCTGCGGAAAGCAGTGGTGTCGATCCCCCATGGACCGAAGGGGACCTTGTCGCCGAAAATGTAGGGCTTGCTGCTCTGGTACTTGCCATGGTATGGCTCATCATGGACCGTGATAGTGCCGTCCCGCGGATCGACAATCATATACAGGCCGATGCCCATCGCAGGGTAGTCGGCCATCTTGTCAACATAATCGTTGCTTGGGTTAGACTTCGACACCACCTCAATACATGCCAGAACCTCATGTGGGGCGAGGCAATCCCGGTCAGAGTCGAGTGCCTCCTCGTCACACACCAGAACGTCAGGCCGACGCAGACGGCCGAGCCTCGGATCTTCAACCTCAGGCCCAGTTTCCGCAATCCACCCCGGATGCGTGGCGCGGATCTGTTGGTTAATCTGGTCCCGGACCCGACCAGCGATTCTCTCGTGCCGGTTGACTGGGCTCATCATCGTCAAGACCGGACCGCCGGCGCCGATCTCCACCGTCCAGGCACCCTCGAGATGCTGGGCGTATTTCGACAGCTCATCGGCGATCTTCCGCAACCGCGCATAGTCCAGGCTCACGCCTATAGAGTATCAGTGAACCTCTTTCATCCTGCCTCTGCGAGGGTGAAATGCCTGGTCAGAGGGGAGTTAGTGACAAGACAGGGCCCCTGGTCGTTGCTGTGGTGACATCACTCATCACGCAGCGTCCGAGGAGCCCTGTTGGTTCCGTATTCTTCCATGCGCGACGTCCCGCACGAACTCGTTGAGCACGTTTCCTGGCTGATCCATGCCCGCCGGCAGGAGCTGAACTCGCCCTGGCGACGGCTCGGTTGCTTCAAGCAGGCCCTACTGGTGTTGGCGCACTTTCGGAAGAACGAGACGTTCGCGCAGGTCGGAGCCGGTTTCGGGGTATCGGAGGCGACGGCTTGGCGGTACGTGGACGAGACCTTGATGATCCTCGCCTCGTGGGCACCCGGCCTGCGCGAGGCCCTGGTGGGCCTGGGTGAGGGCGACTTCGTCGTCGTTGACGGGACACTGATCCCCACCGACCGCATCGCCGCAGACGAGCCGTACTACAGCCAAAAACACAAGCGGCACGGAATGAACGTGCAGGTCATCGCGTCCCCAGACGGCACTCCACTGTGGTTCTCCCGCGCGTTGCCCGGACGCACCCACGACCTGACCGCGGCACGGGCTCACGGCATCGTCCAGGCCTGCCTCACCAGGCAGATCCTCGTCCTGGCCGACCGCGCCTACCAAGGCGCCGGCGCAACCGTCCGCACCCCCTACAAGAACCACCGCGAACAACCCGACCACTACCAACTGTTCAACCGCGACCACGCCCGCCTCCGAGCACCAGGCGAACGCGCCTTCGCCCAACTCAAGCAATGGCGGACCCTCCGCCAGGCACGATGCTCAACCAACCGCATCAGCCGCATCGTCCAGGCCGTTCACACGCTCCTGACCTGCGACTACTCAGGATGAAAGAGGTTCAGTGAGGTGTTCTCAGCGAAAGGGGTGCGGTCCGGGCTGGTGAAGACGTGAAGCCCCTGGTAGGAACGGGTCTGCCAAGATCACGTTCCTGAATCCCAGAGGCTTCACGATGGTTCGCTATTCTGCCATGCTCGACGTGCCACGCCCGGTGGTGGAGTACTTGTCCCGGCTGTTGGCCGCGCACCGCCGTGCGATCGGCACGCCGAAGGGATCGCGGGCACTGGGCCCGTTCCGCCAGGCGGTGTTGATACTGCGCTGGTTCCGGGAGAAGAGGTGTGTGCACTGCGCCGCGGTGGATGCTGGGATCTCGCAAGCCACCGGCTACCGCTACCTTCATGAAGGCATCGGCGTTCTCGCGGGGCAGGCCCCTGACCTGCACGAAGTCCTCCAGCAGTGCCGGCGCGAGGGGACGAGCCATGTGGTCCTGGACGGCACACTGATCGAGTGTGACCGGCTCGCCGGGGCGCGGGAGACGGGGACGGACTGGTGGTACTCAGCCAAGCACAAGGCCTTCGGTGGGAATATCCAGTTCCTCTCTGCCCCCGACGGTACCCCGCTGTGGGTTTCCGACGTCGAGCCCGGCTCCGTTCCAGACATCACCGCCACTCGACACCACGTGCTACCCGCGCTCTACAAGGCGGCCGCCGAAGGCCTGCCGACCCTGGCCGACAAGGGCTACCAAGGCGCCGGCATCGGAGTGCACACCCCCATCAAGCGGCCCTGCGGCCGCTCCGAGAAAGCTCTGCATGTCAACAACCGCACCTACAACCAACTCCTCCGCGGCATCCGAGCACTGGGCGAACGCACCGCCGCTGAACTCAAGCAACGCTGGCGGGCCCTACAGCACGTTACCCTCAGCCCCAGCCGCATCGGCGCCATCGCCCAAGCCGCCCTCACCCTCAACAACCAATGGAAATAACCCCCGTTGAGAAAACCTCAATCGATCGCACGGACGGCCATCGCGGCAGCCTGCCGGTCGGTCAGGTTCTCGGCGAACTGAAGCACCGTGACCAGCGACAGCACCGCCGGCGCCATCCCCGGGGCACCACGGACCCCGAAGGCACCGGTGAACGGCTCGTCGGCGAAGACCTCCGCCAAGCGGTCCCGCACCCGCATCGCCAGGCTCCCCTTCGGGAACGCCGCCCGGGCCACCACAACAGTCTGCTCCGGAATCTCCGGCAGCCCCTTCACCCGCAACGACATCCGCATCATCTCCCCAGCGGCCGCACGACAAGAAAACGACCACCAGGGCAATCATCTCGCCAACACCCACTGCCCCACAGCGAATTGCGCAGCAGAGTCGCCCCGCCCCGAACACCGATGCAAAGCAACGGACTTGACCAGACACACAGTGGCAGACTGGCGGCACATCGGGGCTCCGGTTCAGCAGAACGACTTGGCGGTCGCCTGCTTCAACCAGAGCCCCGTTGCTCATGGAACGGCCCGACCGGACATCGCCACAACGCCGTGATCAGCACATTCACTTGATCACCTGGACTTTGGAACGGCCCTGGGTACGCTCCCCATCACAGGCGACAATCACCATCGTCACCAGCTCCAGAAGCTCTTCCTCGAGGTCGCATGCGGCAGGATAGGAGAACACGGGTCAATGACATCTCTGGCGATGCCCTCTACCTCTGGGGCGTTGAGAGAGTGCTAGTTACTTTCGACCTTGAAGGGCTTCCCTTTGCCGCCGGACCAAGAAGGAAGATCCAGCGTCCCGGTAGCTCCGGGCGTCAGGTGGACGGAAGGGACAATGTGTTCTCGAACACCTTCACTGGTCTCATGCTTGATAGTGAACCCGTAGTTGGCATCAGAACCAGACTTGGACCGACTAAGGGTAAGCTTACTATCATCGGGAGCGATATCGAAGGTGGTGGCGCCTTCACCCTTGAGTTGCGCGTTCCCCTCAAGCTCATAGTAGTCCCCATTGTGGCCATTCGACAGAGCCAACGTCGGACTCTGCGCATCGTTGGTCTTATAAGTAACCCTCTCCGTATTGCCAGAGACATCGAGAACGTGGACATCGCCGGGCTTCAGATCGATATCTTCAATTCTAAAGGTGCGAGATCCTGAGGATATGTCTACGCCCGTCTTCGCCTCGGCCTTTAGGTTGGCGCCATCGATAGTTAGATTGAAATTGGTCCCAGCCGGGATGGCGTACTCGGGTTCAGGATTCTCTGCAGAAGTGTTAACGCCATCGGCTAAATCTGGGCGAACTTTGGCACCGGGTATTTCGTTTACGACTTTCCCGTCAAGGAAGCCAGTACGGCGCCCCTTATCATCTGTAATCAGCAGATGAGCGTGCTGCTCAGTAAACGATCCGTTGAGAGAAATCTCCGTCTCTGTGGCCGACTGCTGGCTGACGCTATCCACATCGAACGGTGCCGGTGACTGCTGGACACTAGGCGATGCCGGATCCAGCAATACGGGTGGACCGCCTTCACCGCCCCCCCAATCTAAATCCGCATATGACCAAGTATTCCTGCTTCGATCGAAATTCATCACCTGCTCTTCACCGGGGTGGTTATTGTCATAAATGAGAACGTCGTATTCTCCGTTACCTTTATCCTTTACGGCATAGGGCGTGACGGCGTGACCAACCGAGCCATCTTGCTTATAGAAGGAAAGGGTGTATCCCTCGGGATCTTCCGGCTTCAAGACCTCAATCAGCTTATCCAGTATCTGATTCGGAGGGCCTGCGATACGGCCCGACTGAACCTTTGCCAAACTGAAGCTAGACCAACTGTACGCGAGCTGATGCTGGAGCGGAAGGTTGCCTTCTACTCTAAGTTCCGGTACCTTGTCGGCGCCGAAGGAGTTGGAATGAAGGTGCTCTTTCTTCCACATTAAAAGGCTCGCAACCGAGAAGCCGTAGCAATGACCGCCCTTCATGTATTCATTGTTTTCTTTCATCCAGTCCGCGGCCTGCGGGGTGAGCGTGCATTCATCCGTGCGTCCACCGACACAAACACCATCTCCGAACATCTTACGCATCTCAACTTCAGATAATCCGGCGGCTTCTTCGCCGGGGGTGGCCTCTGAGCCATAGTTTGCGAATCCGAAGCCATCTCTCTCCGGGCGAAATCCGTCATCCGCCACAACCCCAGCATCTGACTTGAACGCCAATCCGCTTTCGATTTTTTTGCTTTTACCGTACTTGCCAATTGTGACACTTTCACCCGCAAAACTCCGACCACCCAACGTGTCGCCCTGAGCTGCGGCAATCGCAGGCGAATCAGCGGCCAGCCCGATAGCGGAAAGTGTCAAGGATATCGCTGTAGCCCCGGCAAGATGACACCATCCATATTTCGGCATAATATTCCCCTTCCCTCGAAAGGTTTCATCCTAAGTGGAATCCTTCAAAGTGATCGAACGAAACTGCAGGGCAGATACGCGAGACGCTCTGCCCAGAGTGAGTAGCGCGGTCCTCCATTTTTTATTGAGGCAAAACTATTTGGTTGCCTATTCGATGGTGTAGCGGACGTGGTGGGTGTGGAAGTAGCCGCGGACGGTGCGGGGTTGTTTCTGGCGGCGGTGGAGGAAGCGTCGGGTCTCGTGGGCGAGGTCGTCCGCCGAGCGGGTGCGTGCGGCGTGGACGTGGCGCTTGAGGTCCGCGTTCAGGAGCTCGTCGGGGTTGAGTTCGGGACTGTAGCCGGGCATCAGGTGCAGTTCGACGCGGTCGCTGTTGGCCTCCAGCCAGGCGCGGACGGTCTTGCTGCGGTGGACGGGGTGCCGGTCGGCGATCACGTGGACCTTGCGGCCGGCTTGGCGGGCCAGGCGGTCGAGGAAGACGGTGAAGACCTTCGCGGTGAACTTGCCGGTGAACACGGTGAACCAGAGCGAGCCGCGGGAGGCGATGGCGGACATGATGTTCACCCGGAACCGTCGGCCGTTCACGCGCACGACGGGGGTCTGGCCGGCTGGAGCCCAGCTCCTGCCGGGCGGGGCGGTGTCCGAGCACAGGCCGCACTGGTCGGCCCACACGATCACCGCCTTCTCAGCCGAGGCCCGGGCGGCGATGGCCGGGTAGTCCCGCTGCAGCCAGACGTCGACCTTCTCCTGGTCCTGCCGGTACGAGCGCCGGTCCGGGCGCTGCGGGGAGAAACCGTGGCGTCGCAGCCACTTGCCGAGGCCCTGCTCGGTCATCGTCACGCCGGTGACCAGCCGGATCAGCTCGCCGACCAGGGCCCGGGTCCACAGCGGCCCGCCGATCAGCAGATCCTCGGGGGTGTAGTCGGCCATCGCCTGGAAGAGCACCGCCCGGTCCTGGTCACTGACCAGCTCGTCCCGGCCCATCCCGGTCTTCACCGGGGCGGCCAGCGCCTCCCGGCCCCCAGTCCGGTACGCACGCCACCACGTACCCACCGACCGCGACGAGACACCGAACACCTCGGCCGCCTCGCGGTACGAGCCCACCCGCCCCGACTCCAGCGCGGCCACCACCCGCAACCGCACCACCTCCTGCGCGGCCGCCGACAACAACCGCGCATCCCCCACCTCGATCGCCACGACCACTGAACCTCTTTCATCCTGAGTAGTCGCAGGTCAGGAGCGTGTGAACGGCCTGGACGATGCGGCTGATGCGGTTGGTTGAGCATCGTGCCTGGCGGAGGGTCCGCCATTGCTTGAGTTGGGCGAAGGCGCGTTCGCCTGGTGCTCGGAGGCGGGCGTGGTCGCGGTTGAACAGTTGGTAGTGGTCGGGTTGTTCGCGGTGGTTTTTGTAGGGGGTGCGGACGGTTGCGCCGGCGCCTTGGTAGGCGCGGTCGGCCAGGACGAGGATCTGCCTGGTGAGGCAGGCCTGGACGATGCCGTGAGCCCGTGCCGCGGTCAGGTCGTGGGTGCGTCCGGGCAACGCGCGGGAGAACCACAGTGGAGTGCCGTCTGGGGACGCGATGACCTGCACGTTCATTCCGTGCCGCTTGTGTTTTTGGCTGTAGTACGGCTCGTCTGCGGCGATGCGGTCGGTGGGGATCAGTGTCCCGTCAACGACGACGAAGTCGCCCTCACCCAGGCCCACCAGGGCCTCGCGCAGGCCGGGTGCCCACGAGGCGAGGATCATCAAGGTCTCGTCCACGTACCGCCAAGCCGTCGCCTCCGATACCCCGAAACCGGCTCCGACCTGCGCGAACGTCTCGTTCTTCCGAAGGTGCGCCAACACCAGTAGGGCCTGCTTGAAGCAACCGAGCCGTCGCCAGGGCGAGTTCAGCTCCTGCCGGCGGGCATGGATCAGCCAGGAAACGTGCTCAACGAGTTCGTGCGGGACGTCGAGCATGGAAGAATACGGAACCAACAGGGCTCCTCGGACGCTGCGTGATGAGTGATGTCACCACAGCAACGACCAGGGGCCCTGATCTGCGTGAGGGTGCCGCCCGGGATCAAGTCCGCAGCCTGGTCGCGGAGTTCGAGTCGCTCACCGATCCGCGCGGAGCCAGCGGGGTGCGTTACCGGCTCTCCTCCCTGCTGGCCCTGGCGGTCTGCGCGATGACGCCCGCGGGCCACGACTCGATCACTGCGGCAGCGGAGTGGTGCCGGCGTGCGGCACCCGAGGAACTGGCCGCCTTCGGCCTGCCCTACCACCCGCTCCTGGGCCGCTACCGGGTGCCGAGCGAGAAGACCCTGCGCAGCCTGCTGGGGCGCCTTGATCCTGCCGAGCTCAGCGCGGCCGGGTTCGCCTACCTGACGTCCCTGCTCTCCGACGAGCGCGCGCATCCCGCGCCGCTGATGCCCGACGGCGGCCAGGAACGCGAACAGCGCCGGGCTCACCAGGCTGCCGCCCAGACCGATCCGGTGCGCCAAAGGCGCAGGGCGATCGCGGTGGACGGCAAATGCCTGCGCGCCGCACGACGCCCTGACGGCAGCCGGGTCTTCGTGCTCTCCGCGGTCCGCCACGGCGACGGCATCACCCTCGCCTCCCGCGAGATCGGCGCGAAGACGGACGAAATCACCGAGTTCGCACCCCTGCTCGACCAGATCGCAGACGTGGACCTCGCCGGCGCGGTCATCACCGCCGATGCTCTCCACGCCCAGCACGCCCACGCCACCTACCTGCACGAACGTGGCGCCCACTACCTCCTCACGATCAAGAACAACCAGCGAGGTCAGGCCCGCCAACTCCACCGGCTGCCCTGGAAAGAGGTCCCCGTGATCCACCGTGACGACACCCGCGGCCACGGTCGCCACGAGCAGCGCCACGTACAGGTCGTCACCGTCGACGGCCTGCTCTTCCCCAACGCCCGTCAAGCCCTGCGCATCCAGCGCAGACGCCGCCTCTACGGGGCGAAGAAGTGGTCCAGCGAGACCGTCTACGCCATCACCGACCTGCCCGCTGAGCAGGCTGACGCGGCCGAGATCGCCGCCTGGGTTCGCGGGCACTGGACCGTGGAGAACACCGTCCACTGGGTACGTGATGTCGTCTTCGGTGAGGACAAGTCCCAGATCAGGAGGGTTATTCACGTAGGCCTCACCAGCCTCTTGTGTAGAAGGTGAGGGCGGTGACGGTCTTGACGATGTCGGGGAAGCGGGTGAGGGCCGCGGTAGCGGGTGGCGAGAATCTTCCAGTTCTTCAGGTGCGCGATGGCCCGTTCGACTGCGGCTCGGAGCGTGTTGACGGAGCGGTTGGCTCTCTTGTCTCCGGCGGATCGTTCCTGGCCGGGCGGCTTGCGCCTGGGGGTGAACAGTCAGGAGCCGGCGTAGCCCAGGTCGCCTATGCCCTCGCGTTCGGCGAAGGCCTCGGGGAAGTGGGACTGGCGCCAGGCGTGCATGTCGTGCCGGCTGCCGGGCACCGGCGCGGAGACCGCGAGCAGGTCGCCGGCGAGAGTGGCGGCGATCTGCAGGTTGAAGCCGGTGTCGCGGTGCTTGCCGGAGAACATCGTGGTGCCCTCGCTGGACCAGTCCCACGTCGTGACCAAGGTGCCATCCACGAGTACGATCCGGCCGGCAGAGGCCTCGGTGGGATCGGGAACGTGCGTGGCCAGGACCTTCTCCACCATCGGCAGCAGGGCCGTCCACCTCCTGGAGACGGTGGCCTGGGAGATCCCGAACAACTCGGCGGCCACCTCCTGGACTGGGTTCTGCCGCAGCAGGAACAGCACCAACACCACCGACTTGTACAGGCCCAGCGCCCACATCCGCCCCGGCATCACCGGTGGGTCCGGATCCTGCACGAGCTCTTGGTGAACTCGTGCGACCAGCCCGTCAAGTTGCTCGGTGTCCAGTCCTGTCGTAATGTTCCAGCTCAACGGCCCTGCCACGGTGGTTAACTGACGCTCTCTCAAACGTCACGCTACCGAGCAGGGCCGTCCTCGTGATCAAGAACGATGGTTGAAACCCCCGTGAATAGGCCTCCTGGAGTCGCCGCAGGAGTAGGGACCGCTGCCTACGCAGCGCCAGCCTCAGGCCCTCACACCCATGCCGTCACCTTTACCCCCAAGGGCAGTTCCCGGAACAGCCACCACGGCACACACCACGCCAGGCACCACCACAGGCATAACCGACGCACCCATCGCCATGTCGCCACCGACTTTTACCAGGGTTCGTTCGACTCGGGATACCCGCAAGAGAATTACGGGGACACCTACTACTAGGGCTTTGTTAGGTTCTGTGGTGGGGTTCGGGTGTGGGGGCTGGTTGGCTGCATATGTGGCAGGCGCCGGTCCAGGTGGCCAGGAGTGTCTGTAACGCGCGGAGGGCGGCGTAGAGGGTCAGGCCGGCGCAGGGGCTTTTGGGTCGAGCCTGAGCAGGGTGCAGAATGCCTGGGCGAGGGCGGTGAGGGTGACGTGGCGGTGCCATCCGGGGTAGTTGCGGCCTTCGAAGTGGTCCAGTCCCAGGCCGTCCTTGAGTTCGCGGTAGTCGTGCTCGATGCGCCAGCGGATCTTGGCGGTGCGGACCAGTTCGCGTAGTGGGGTGTCGGCGGGCAGGGTGGACAGCCAGTAGTTGGTGGGTTCGGCAGAGCCGGATGGCCATTCGGCCAGCAGCCAGCATTCGGGTAGGGAGCCGTCGGTGGCGCGGCGGATGGTGCGGTTGGCCGGACGGACCCGCAGGGCCAGGAACCGGGAGCGCATCGCGACTTTGGGGTTGCGTTTTGTGGTCTTGCTGCCCTGGCGCCAGGTGACAGTCCGCGCCGCGGACCTGCCCGTATCCAGGGCGAGTTGCCGCAAGGTGGTGTGCGGGATCGGGTAGGCCGGCACGGGTGGTCGGCCCCGGCCGCTGTAGGGAGGGCGGACGGGGACCGCCTGGCCCGGATAGGCGGTGGTGGTGCCCTTGACCGCCACCGCGTAGGTCAGGCCGCGCTCGGTCAGGCCCTCGCGAAAGCCGGTGGCGTCCCCATACCCGGCATCGGCTACCACCGGCAAGTCGGGAAGTTCCCAGTCCCCTCGCACCTCATCCAGCATCTCCAAGGCCAGGCGCCACTTCTCCCGGTGCCGCTCACAGTCCGGGATCCCTGCCTTGGCGCGTCGGCGTCGGATGGCCTCGGCCAGCAGCCTGTCGTCCTCGGTCGTGGTGTCGTCCCAGCTCTCGGGCACGAACAGGCGCCAGTCGACGGCCGAGGAGGCGTGGTCGGACACCAGGTTGACGCTGACGGCAATCTGGCAGTTGCCTTGCTTGCCCAGCGCGCCGCAGTACATCCGCGCCACCCCCGGAGAGTCGTAGCCGTCCTTGGGAAAGCCCACATCGTCGATGGCGTACGCCTGTGGTGCGACATGCGCAGCCGCCCACTGCGCCAGCCGCTGACGGACCACGGTCCAGTCCCAGGTGGAGGAGGAGACGGGGCCTTGCCCCTTGATCCTGGACACACGAGACACTGGATCCTGAGGATCTGAGAACGGGCATCTCGTGGTCATGAAGAACTATCCGCCGCAGTTCAAGGTGGACGCGGTCGCGTTGTACCAGTCGCGGCCCGGGGCGACGATCCGGCAGGTCGCTGCCGATCTGGGGATCAATCCCGAGACCTTGCGGAACTGGGTCCGGGCAGCTGGCGCGAGCCGGCCGAGGGGGCGGCGGGCGGAGGTGCCGACCGAGCCGCCGACGCCGTTGGAGGCGGAGAACGCCGCTCTGCGGAAGAAGGTCCGCGAGTTGGAGGAGGAACGCGAGATCCTGCGCAAGGCGGCGAAGTATTTCGCCGGGGAGACGCGCTGGTGAACCGCTTCCAGTTCGTTGCCGACCACCAGCGCCGCTACGGCGTGAAGCGGCTGTGCACCATCCTCGGCATCGCCCGTTCCAGTTTCTACTACTGGCGTCGGACGGCCGCGGATCGGGCCGCCCGGGCGGCGGCCGACGCTCGCCTCGCCGTCGGGATACGGGCCGTGCACCGTGAGTCGGACGGCACCTATGGCGTCCCCAGGATCACCGCCGAGCTCCGCGAGGCGGGTGAGCGCGTCAACCACAAGCGGATCGCGCGGGTGATGCGCAGCATCGGCCTGGCAGGCGTGCGGCTGCGTCGCAGGCATCGCACCACTGTCGCGGACCCGGCCGCGGCGAAGGCCCCGGACCTCATCGGCCGCGACTTCACGGCAAGCGAGCCGAACACGAAGTACGTCGGCGACATTACCTATCTCCCGCTGGACGGCGGGAAGTTCCTGTATTTGGCCACTGTCATCGACCTCGCCTCACGCCGCCTGGTCGGCTGGGCGATCGCGGACCGCATGCGCACCGACCTCGTCACCGACGCCCTGGCCGCCGCCGAACATACCCGCGGCAGCCTCGCCGGAGCGGTCATGCACACCGACCACGGCGCCCAGTACACCAGCCGAGCCTTCGCCGACGCCTGCCGCCAAGCCGGCGTCCGCCAGTCCATGAGCGCCATCGGCTCCAGCGCGGACAACGCGCTCGCCGAGTCCTTCAACGCAACGTTCAAACGCGAAACACTCCAGGGCCGCAGGACCTGGTCCAGTGAACGCGAGGCTCGCCTCGACGCGTTCCGCTGGCTCAACCGCTACAACACCCGACGCCGTCACTCCCGCCTCGGACAACGCAGCCCGATCGCCTACGAGACAGCCTCCGAAACAACATCAACTACGCCGACACCAGCCGCATAACCCGTGTCCAGGATTCAGGGTCAAGGCCCAACTTGCGCTAGCCCTGGGCATAGATCAGCCAGGAGACGTGCTCGACCAACTCATGCGAGACGTCGAGCATGGAAGAATACGGAACCAACGAAGCCCCCGGCGACCGGTTGTGATGAGTGGAATCACCACACCAACGACGGGGCTTCGCCATGTCACCCACACCCACCCTGACCTACCCTTTCACCCTTCAAGAGCCAGGATGAAAGAGGTTCAGTGAGCCTCTTTCATCCTGCCTCTGCGAGGGTGAAATGCCTGGTCAGAGGGGAGTTGGTGACAAGACAGGGCCCCTGGTCGTTGCTGTGGTGACATCACTCATCACGCAGCGTCCGAGGAGCCCTGTTGGTTCCGTATTCTTCCATGCGCGACGTCCCGCACGAACTCGTTGAGCACGTTTCCTGGCTGATCCATGCCCGCCGGCAGGAGCTGAACTCGCCCTGGCGACGGCTCGGTTGCTTCAAGCAGGCCCTACTGGTGTTGGCGCACTTTCGGAAGAACGAGACGTTCGCGCAGGTCGGAGCCGGTTTCGGGGTATCGGAGGCGACGGCTTGGCGGTACGTGGACGAGACCTTGATGATCCTCGCCTCGTGGGCACCCGGCCTGCGCGAGGCCCTGGTGGGCCTGGGTGAGGGCGACTTCGTCGTCGTTGACGGGACACTGATCCCCACCGACCGCATCGCCGCAGACGAGCCGTACTACAGCCAAAAACACAAGCGGCACGGAATGAACGTGCAGGTCATCGCGTCCCCAGACGGCACTCCACTGTGGTTCTCCCGCGCGTTGCCCGGACGCACCCACGACCTGACCGCGGCACGGGCTCACGGCATCGTCCAGGCCTGCCTCACCAGGCAGATCCTCGTCCTGGCCGACCGCGCCTACCAAGGCGCCGGCGCAACCGTCCGCACCCCCTACAAAAACCACCGCGAACAACCCGACCACTACCAACTGTTCAACCGCGACCACGCCCGCCTCCGAGCACCAGGCGAACGCGCCTTCGCCCAACTCAAGCAATGGCGGACCCTCCGCCAGGCACGATGCTCAACCAACCGCATCAGCCGCATCGTCCAGGCCGTTCACACGCTCCTGACCTGCGACTACTCAGGATGAAAGAGGTTCAGTGAACCTCTTTCATCCTGTTCCGTGGGGGTGAAGTGGCCTGGTCAGCGGGGTGGTGGGTGACATGGCAGAGCCCCTTGTCGTTGGGGTGTTGATCTCACTCGACACCGGCGCCAAGGGGCTCTGTTGGTTCCGTATCCTGCCATGCTCGATGTCCCGTACGAGCTCGTTGAGCACGTCTCGTGGCTGATCCACGCCCGTCGGCGCGAGCTGAAGTCGCCCTGGCGGAGGCTGGGGTGCTTCAAGCAGGCCCTGCTGGTGCTGGTGCATCTCCGGAAGAACGAGACGTTCGCCCAGGTCGGAGCAGGTTTTGGAGTCTCGGAGTCCACGGCCTGGCGATACGTCGACGAAACCCTCGAGATCCTCGCTGCCTGGGCCCCAGGCCTGCGCGAGGCCCTGGTCGGGCTGGGTGAGGGCGACTTCGTCATCGTTGACGGCACGCTCATCCCCACCGACCGCATCAAGGCGGACGAGCCATACTACTCCCAGAAACACAAGCGGCACGGCATGAATGTCCAGGTCGTCGCGGCACCGGACGGGACCCCGCTGTGGTTTTCCCGCGCGCTGCCGGGGCGGGCGCACGATCTGACCGCTGCCCGGGCCCACGGCATCGTCCAGGCCTGCCTGACCAGGGAAGTCCTGGTCCTGGCCGACCGGGCCTACCAGGGGGCCGGCGCCACCGTGCGCACTCCGTACTACAGACACCGCGAACTCCCCGAGCACTACCAGCAGTTCAACCGCGTCCACACGCGACTCCGAGCGCCGGGCGAACGGGCCTTCGCCCGGCTGAAGTCCTGGCGGATCCTCCGCCGGGCCCGATGCTCCACCAACCGCATCAGCCGCACCGTACAGGCCATCCACACCCTTCTCACCTGCAGCTATTCAGGATGAAAGAGGTTCAGTGACCGATTTCGAACGGTTTTCCATTACCTTCAGCCCACGAAGGCAAGTCGAGGGTGGCAGTAGCACCGGGCGCCAGAAGAATTCGCGGAATTGCGTGTTCACTCTTACCCTTTCCAGTTTCATGCTTGATCGTAAACTCGTAATCAGCCTCAGACCCAGACTGATGCAGAGCGAACTTGCTGCCGTCAGAAACAATGTCAAATGTAGCAGCCCCTGGCGCTTTGAGCTGCATCTTACCCACAAGATCGTAATAGTCACCGTTTTGGCCATTCGATAGAGAAACGGTCGGACTCTGTGCATCGTTGGCCTCATAGGAAATTCTTTCCGCATCGCGAGAGACGTCTAGAGTTTGGACAGTGCCAGGCTCCATTTCAATCCCGTGCAGATGGAAGACTCGTGACCCAAAGGATACACCTATATCAGTCTTGGCGTTCTCCTTCAAAGTGGTACCATCTACGGCCACCTTGAAATTGACGCCAGCAGGGATAGTGTATCTTGGTTCAGGGCTCTCGTCAAAGGTATCAACGCCACCCGATTCGGGGAAGTTAACTTTTGCTCCGGGAATCTCGTTTACGAGCTTCCCGTCCTTCTCGGCAAATCCAGTTCTATTCCCTTTGTCGTCAGTAATCAGCAAGTGTGCATGCCTCTTTAGGTCGCCATCTAAATACACCTCAGTTTCGATATCTTCCTGTCGACTGGACCCATCTTCCGTAAATGGCGCAGGCGACTTGTGGAGAGTGAGTGATACCGGGTCCATGTCGAGTTGCTGTTTATTCGATGAGTCACCCTCGTATAGCTCCGGCTCGACGCTGGGGTTAATTGATGCATCATAGGACCAAGAGTTGTTTGTTTCGTTGAACTTCATCACCCGTTGCTCTTTGGGGTAGTTGTTATCGTAGATGAGAACGTCATACTTGCCGTCGCCATTGTATTTCACGGCGTATGGCGTAACCGCATGTCCGCCTGTCATGTCTCGTTTAAAGAATCCCAGGGTGTATGTTTCGGGCGCGTCTGCCCTTAATGATGTAATGAGTTTGTCGAGAATTTCGTTCGCAGTTCCGGCGAATCGATGCTCTGTGATCTGATCCAAAACTTGAGTCGTTGCGGCATAGGCAAGCTGTCGCTGTAGAGGAACGTTATCTTTAAGTTTAAGGCTCGGCACGTCACTGGCGCCGAACTGGTCGGAGGTCACATGATCCTTCTTCCACATGAGAAGGCTCGTCACGGTAAAGCCGTAGCAATGGCCACCGCCCAGGCCTTTATTCTGTTCCGTCATCCATTCTTCAGCTTGTGGAGTAAGATTGCAATTATCGCCATCGCCACCTATACACACGCCATCACCAAACAATTTGCGCATCTCGACCGCAGATAAGTCGGCGGCCTGTTGGTCATCCGCATGGGTGCCATAATTCGGAAACGGGAGCCCGTTCTTATCGGGGCGGAATCCGCTATCCGCCACTATCCCGATCTCCGGCTCGGCCTTCAACTTGTATGCCGACTTATTACCTAAAGGGGCCTTGCCCCCGAGCATTCCGGGCGCGCTGCCTCGGCTTGCATCATCTCCGTCACGCGCGCCATCTCTTGCCGCTGCCAGTGTATTGGTGACGAGTGGGGTAACGGAAAGGGATGCGGACGCTATTGCGACTCCCACAAGGCGCAACCACCTGTACTGCAACATCACAGCCTACCTTCCTGCATATGGGTAAATTTGAAGAATTCTCGCAAGTGCAAACCGCTAGTAGGGCTTGGCCAGGTTGGTTTTCGGTGGAGCGTGTCCCTTGCATGATGTGGGTCGTTGAGAGGGTGTGACCCCAGAGGAAATCGCTGTTGTTCGTGGTGAGTTGGAGGATTTCGCGGAAGATGTCTTCGATTCGTTCGGACGCAGTGAGGTTTTCTCAACGCTGATCACTTCCAGATTCCGTTGAGAACAAGGGCTGCGCGGGCGATGTCGCCGATCCGGCTGGGGCTGAGCGTGACACGTTGCAGGGCTCGCCACCTCTGCTTGAGCTCGGCGGCGGTCCGCTCGCCCAGGGCCCGCACGTGCCGCAGCAGGGTGTTGAACACGCGGGTGTCGACGTGAAGTGCCTGCTCTGACTTGCCTTTTGGGCGGCGGACCGGGATAAGGATGCCGATGCCCGCGCCGATGTAGCCCTTGTCCGCCAGGGTGGGCAGGCCGTTCGCCGCCGCCTTGTACAGCGCGGGGCGGGCCCGGTTCCAGGCCGTCCGGCGCTCGGCGTCCAGGGCGGTGGTGGCCCAGGCGACCACGTGGAAGGGGTCCATCACGCGCCTGGCGTGTGGGGCGCGTTCGGCCAGCACGCCGGCGATCCAGCCGGCGCCATCGGCGCTGATATCGATCAGGCGTCCGGTCCTGCCGGGGCCAAGGCCGTCGAAGAAGCGGTGCAGGACGTGTTTGCCGTGGCCGTCGGCCATCCACACCACCCGGCCAGTGTCGTGGCAGACCACGACTGTCATGTACTTCTGCCCCCGGCGGTGGGAGATCTCGTCGATACCGATCCGCCGTAGTCCTGCCAGTCGGTCCACATCGCGGTCCCGGTCGGCGACGAACCGGGCCACGATCGCCCCGGCCGTCCGCCAGGAGATCCGCATCAGTGCGGCTGTTGCCGTCTTCGAGCACTCGGCGGCCATCCAGGCAGCCTGCTGATCGAAGGCCAGGGTGTGGCCGGCACCGTGTCTGGCCCACGGCACCCAGGCCACGACGGAACCGTGGATGTGGCATCCCACCCGCGGTGCATCAGCCTCCAGGAACACCCGCACCGCACCATGATCCAGATCCCGCCACCGCCGACGCCCCCGGCCGGCGTCATACCGGGCAGCCGGTCTGCGGCAGATCCCACACCGCTGCCGACTCCGCGCATCGGGTCGTACCGACACGATCACACACTGTTCGCTCTCGTCGAAGCGGATCCCCTCGACCATGGTGTTTTCGACCGTCAGGGTTCTCTTCCATATGCTGAAGACAGACACGCCGTTTCTCTGCAAGATCAGACTTGTTGCTAGTGGCTCGTCACACAGCCTTGGTCGGGTAATCGATGTGCTGGTCGTCGGCGAGCAGACTGTCTCCAAGTCCTGGTCTTGGAGGTGGTTGTGGGACGTCGACCGAGTGTGTTCGTCCGGCCGGTCGCAGTGGACGAGGGCCGGAAGCTGCAGCGGATCAGCCGGAGCGCGAGGGACCCGGTGAAACTCCGCCGGGCGATCGTGGTCCTCATGTCCGCCCAGGGCCAGACGGTCAAGGACATCACGACATTGATGCAGGTCGGAGAGGACTACGTTCGCGAGGTCATCCACGCCTTCAACGAGCGGGGGTTTGACGCGCTGGACCCAAAATGGAGCGGGGGACGCCCCAAGACGATCAGCGATGAGGTGCGTGAGCACATCTGCCTGATCGCCCGGACGTCCCCCACCGACTGGAAGATCACCGCGTTCTCCACCTGGAGCCTTGCCAAGCTCGCCGAGCATCTGGTCAGGCAGAACGTCACCACGTCCATCAGCCGAGAGACCCTGCGTCGGATCCTGCGCGAGGGCAAGGTCTCCTGGAAGACCACCACGACCTGGAAGGCGTCCACCGACCCGGAGTTCATCGCCAAGATGCACCGCGTCCTGGCGTTGTACGACACCCCACCCACCGACGGGCGGGTGATATGCGTCGACGAGTTCGGGCCGCTGAACCTGATGCCCCGCAAGGGCAAGGCATGGGGGCCTGCCAGACGCCCGCGTCGGCTGCGGGCCACCTACCGCCGCACAAGCGGAGTGCGGCACATGCTGGCCGCCCTCGATCTGGCCACCGGCAAGCTGTACTACCGCATCCGCCCGCGCAAGCGGTGGCGAGAGTTCCTCGGCCTCCTCAAGGCCCTGCGCGCCCGCTGGCCCGGTCAGAAGTTCTACGTGGTGCTGGACAACTTCTCCCCGCACAAACACACCGAGGTCCGCACCTGGGCGGCCGACAACGGCATCGAGCTGGTCTTCCTGCCGACCTACGGCTCCTGGCTGAACTGGATCGAGGCCGAGTTCGCAGCCCTGCGCTACTTCGCGCTCAACGGCACCGACCACCGCAGCCACGACGAGCAGAACGCCGCCATCGGAGCCTACGTCCGCTGGCGCAACACTCACACGAAACCGAAGACACACTTCGCCCCAGACTCAACGATCCGAACATGGACTCATTACCCCGCCAAGACAGCGTGACGAGCCACTAGACACCTCAAGCCTGGCAGAGAACGGCGTGTTTCACGCATCAGCCCAGCTCACAGCACCCACACATACGGCAGGAGAGCCTGTTTTTGGCTGTAGTACGGCTCGTCTGTGGCGATGCGGTCGGTGGGGATCAGTGTCCCGTCAACGACGACGAAGTCGCCCTCACCCAGGCCCACCAGGGCCTCGCGCAGGCCGGGTGCCCACGAGGCGAGGATCATCAAGGTCTCGTCCACGTACCGCCAAGCCGTCGCCTCCGATACCCCGAAACCGGCTCCGACCTGCGCGAACGTCTCGTTCTTCCGAAGGTGCGCCAACACCAGTAGGGCCTGCTTGAAGCAACCGAGCCGTCGCCAGGGCGAGTTCAGCTCCTGCCGGCGGGCATGGATCAGCCAGGAAACGTGCTCAACGAGTTCGTGCGGGACGTCGAGCATGGAAGAATACGGAACCAACAGGGCTCCTCGGACGCTGCGTGATGAGTGATGTCACCACAGCAACGACCAGGGGCCCTGTCTTGTCACTAACTCCCCTCTGACCAGGCATTTCACCCTCGCAGAGGCAGGATGAAAGAGGTTCAGTGAACTGAGGTTTTCTCACTGGACGTTAAGTCCGTTTCTGGTAGCGGCCTCGTCCGGGCTGGGTGAGGAAGCCTTGGCGGGTAAGGCGTCCGAGGCGGCTGCGAGTGAAGTTGACAGCCGCCTCATGGGTGGGCATACCGAGGAGTTCGTGCAGCTCACGGGCTCTGAATGCCCGGCCGGGATGCTCGTTGAAAGCGTTCACGATGGCCTGATAGGCGGTGGCAACCTCGGGCGGTTCAGGTTCGTCTCCAGCCGATGCGAGTTCGGCGATGACCTTCTGGGTGGTGGTCAGGTCCGCGAGTCGAGCTTCGGTCTCGGCCAAGGCGGCGGTCAAGTGCTCGATCTGGTCGCGTAGTTCACCGGACCGGGCCGTGGTCTCGTCGTGCTGGACCTGGAGGTTGGCCAGCAGCTCGATGACGTTCACGCGGCCAGCTCAAGGGCGTCGCGCCAGGTGGGACTCGGTGTGGTGAGACGACGGGTCATGTTCGCGATGGAGACCCAGTAGACGCGCGAGGCGGAGGTGTCGGGGCGGTGGTCGTACTCACGAGCCAGGCGCCGGTGCAGCATCAACGTGCCGTTGACCTGCTCCACGATCCACCGCTTGGGCTGCGGGACGAAGCCTTTGCTCTGATCTTCGGGGTTGCGGCGGACGACCTCGACGTCGATGTCCATCAACGCGCCGTGGATGACGACTTGGTCCTTGAAGCCCTGGTCCACCAGGGCCTTCTCCAGCCGGTTCCCGCACCGTTCGGCGGCCTGGTCGAGCAGGGCTATGCCGGCCGTGTTGTCGTGGGCGGACGCGGCCAGCACCACGACGCCGACAACCAGCCCCAGCACGTCCACAGCCAGCCCCCGCTTGCGGCCCGACACCTTCTTGTTGGCATCCAGCCCCGTCGTGCTCTTCGGGACACCCGCGGCCGCACGCACGGACTGGGTGTCAAGGATCACGAGGGACGGGTCCTCTAATCGCCGGGCTCTCTCCCGCACCTGGCAGCGCAGGAGTTCCTGAACCCGCTGATCGAGCCCGTCCTCGCGCCACAGGCCGAAGTAGTACAACACCGCTGACCAGGCCGGGAAATCATGCGGAAGGAGGCGCCACTGGCAGCCCGTCCGGTTCTGGTAGAAGATCGCGTTCACGACCTCCCGCAGGTCGCAGGACCCGGGATCCCCGGTCGCCGACCGGGCCACCCGGTCCTGCTTCCAGGCCGTGATCATCGGCTCGATCAACGCCCACTGCTCGTCCGATAAGTCGCTGAGGTACGGCTCTCTCTTCACGCCCACATCTCAACATGGACATGCCCAGCAGGCCCCCTGGACGGCGATCAGTACCACGATCGAGCGATCACGAACCGAGGAAGATCGGACTTAACGTCCACTCAACGGGGGTTATTTCCATTGGTTGTTGAGGGTGAGGGCGGCTTGGGCGATGGCGCCGATGCGGCTGGGGCTGAGGGTAACGTGCTGTAGGGCCCGCCAGCGTTGCTTGAGTTCAGCGGCGGTGCGTTCGCCCAGTGCTCGGATGCCGCGGAGGAGTTGGTTGTAGGTGCGGTTGTTGACATGCAGAGCTTTCTCGGAGCGGCCGCAGGGCCGCTTGATGGGGGTGTGCACTCCGATGCCGGCGCCTTGGTAGCCCTTGTCGGCCAGGGTCGGCAGGCCTTCGGCGGCCGCCTTGTAGAGCGCGGGTAGCACGTGGTGTCGAGGAGCAATGCTCAATACCTGTGGATCACTCCTGACGGAAGGAGGCGTACCTTCCCGATGGATCGATCGATAGGCCGACGTTGCCGCGTCGGTCGGGAAGGCACGCCGGTGCTTACCGTAGTCAACGAGGACGGAACCACGCCAAGCGGCAGTTCGCTGTTGGATGAGGTTGTTCGGGAAGGCGCACGGCGGATGCTGGCCGCCGCACTGGAGGCCGAAGTCAACGCCTACATAGCCGAGTTGGCCGATGGGCGCGACGCCAGGGGGCGCCGCCTGGTGGTCCGCAACGGCTATCACCAACCCCGGCAGGTCACCACCGCTGCGGGCGTGGTCGAGGTGAAGGCGCCGCGGGTGAACGACAAGCGCGTCGACGAACAGACCGGCGAGCGCAGGCGGTTCTCGTCCGCGATCCTGCCGCCGTGGTGCCGCAAGTCGCCGAAGATCAGCGAGGTGCTGCCCCTGCTCTACTTGCACGGCCTGTCCTCTGGCGACTTCGTGCCCGCCCTGGAGCAGTTCCTCGGCTCCTCTGCCGGGCTGTCGGCGGCGACGGTTACCCGGCTGACGACGCAGTGGCAGTCCGACCACGCCGCCTTCATGGACCGCGACCTGTCGGAGGTCGAGTACGTCTACGTGTGGGCCGACGGCATCCACCTCAACGTCCGTCTGGAGGAGGCCAAGGCGTGCGTCCCGGTGCTCATCGGGGTTCGCGCCGACGGCTCCAAGGAGCTCGTCGCCCTCAAGGAGGGGATGTCAACTGGTTTGTGTGTGATGCCTGTTGTGCTCTGTTGGTCTGGTTCCTGCCGTTGGTTACTGTCGGTTGATGGTTAGAGGGGGAGCCGGTCGCCGAAGCGGATCTTGAACTGGTTCATGGCGCGGGTCCAGCCGAGGGTCCCGGTCCCGCGGATCCGGCCGGCGGGGACTTTGGTTCCGTGGCCGTCGATGTGCCTGCCCTCGATGTTGCGGATGCCGAGGTAGAGCATCTTCAGGGCGGCGTCGTCGGACGGGAAGTGCCCGCTGGTCTTGACGAGTTTGCGCAGGTTGCGGTTCATGGACTCAATCGCATTGGTCGTGTAGATGACGCGGCGGATGTCCTGGTCGAAGTCGAGGAACGGGATGAACTGGGCCCAGGCGTTCTCGAACACGCTGATCGTGCCGGGATACTGCCGCCCCCACTCCTCGCGGACGGCCTCGAGGGCTTCGAGGGCGGCGGTCTCGTCGACGGCGGTGTAGACGGGCTTGAGGGCGGCGGCGACCTTCTTGCGGTCGGTGGAGTTCACGTATTTCAGCGCCGACCTGATCAAGTGAACGACGCACGTCTGCGTGACCGCCTGGGGCCAGACGGCCTCGATCGCCTCCGGCAGGCCCTTGAGGCCGTCACAGCACACCACGAGGGCGTCGGCCAGGCCTCGGTGCTTGAGCTGGGTCAGCACGTGCAGCCAGAACTTGGCACCTTCGTTGTCCTGGAGCCAGATGCCCGGGACGTTCTTGATGCCGTCCACGTCGACGCCGATGACCAGGTGGGCGGCCTTGTTGACGACGTGTCCGTTGTCCCGGACCTTGATCCGGATCGCATCCACATACAAGATCGGGTAGCACTCGTCCAGCGGCCGGTGCTGCCAGGACTGCACCTCATCGGCGATGACGTCGGTGACCTTCGAGACCAGCGCCGGGGACACCTCGGCGCCGTAGACCTCGTGCAGGTGGGCGGTGATGTCACGGGTCGTCATGCCGCGCGCGTAGAGCGACAGGATCATCTCGTCGACCTGCCCCAGCCTGCGGGTCCCCTTCGGCACGATCCGCGGCTCGAACTCGCCCTTGCGGTCTCGCGGCACGTCGAGTTCGACCGGGCCGGCCGTGGTCGTCACCGTCTTCGGGTACGAGCCGTTGCGGTTGTTCCCGCTGCCCCGCCCGGCCGGATCGCCGGCCTCGTAGCCGAGGTGGTCGCTCATCTCGGCCTGCAGGGCCCGCTCGATGACCTGCTTCATCATCTGCTGCAACAGACCGCCCCGGCCGTCCAGACCGATCCCGGAGTCCTTCGCGTCCGCGATCAGCGCGTCGATCGCCTCCGGCGACAGCACCCGCTTCACCCGCTCCGCAGCCTCGGCACGGTGCATCTCGTCGTCCTGCCTCGATATCACGCTGTGTCACTTTCCGTTCAGGGCAGGAACCGGACTCAACAGGAGCAATCATCGCTCACTCACACAACCTGGTGTACACCCTCTGCGTCAGGCGAGGCTGGAGATCTTCCAGTGGCTGATCTACTACAACGCCCGCAGACGCCACAGTGCTCTCAACTACCTCTCACCAGCTGAGTTCGAACAACAGCACCTGCGAGCAGATACACTCACCACCGCAGCATGAGCCCCTGTGTCCACACTCCGGGAGACGCCTCACTCCACCGCATCACCCGTCGAGAGGACAGAACGCGACAACACGAACGCAGCCATGGCAGACTTACGAATCATCGAAGCTCCGTTGTTTGCTGGCGAGTTGGTAGCTCACCCACATCAACGGAGCTTTGGCATCTCCGGTCACACCGCAGTTGACCAGCACGTTCACGAGATCACAGCGACCTTGCAAGAACCCTGCGCGTGCAACACCACGCTTTTAAGAGCGTGTGACAACTCCTGTCGTGTGTCAACCCTTGTCAGCGGATCGTCACGCTGACTGCCTGATCCTGGACCAGCGGCGGTGGGTTTTCGGCTCTCCTGCCGTATGTGTGGGTGCTGTGAGCTGGGCTGATGCGTGAAACACGCCGTTCTCTGCCAGGCTTGAGGTGTCTAGCAACAAGTCTGATCTTGCAGAGAAACGGCGTGTCTGTCTTCAGCATATGGAAGAGAACTCTGACGGTCGAAAACACCGTGGTCGAGGGGATCCGCTTCGACGAGAGCGAACAGTGTGTGATCGTGTCGGTACGACCCGATGCGCGGAGTCGGCAGCGGTGTGGGATCTGCCGCAGACCGGCTGCCCGGTATGACGCCGGCCGGGGGCGTCGGCGGTGGCGGGATCTGGATCATGGTGCGGTGCGGGTGTTCCTGGAGGCTGATGCACCGCGGGTGGGATGCCACATCCACGGTTCCGTCGTGGCCTGGGTGCCGTGGGCCAGACACGGTGCCGGCCACACCCTGGCCTTCGATCAGCAGGCTGCCTGGATGGCCGCCGAGTGCTCGAAGACGGCAACAGCCGCACTGATGCGGATCTCCTGGCGGACGGCCGGGGCGATCGTGGCCCGGTTCGTCGCCGACCGGGACCGCGATGTGGACCGACTGGCAGGACTACGGCGGATCGGTATCGACGAGATCTCCCACCGCCGGGGGCAGAAGTACATGACAGTCGTGGTCTGCCACGACACTGGCCGGGTGGTGTGGATGGCCGACGGCCACGGCAAACACGTCCTGCACCGCTTCTTCGACGGCCTTGGCCCCGGCAGGACCGGACGCCTGATCGATATCAGCGCCGATGGCGCCGGCTGGATCGCCGGCGTGCTGGCCGAACGCGCCCCACACGCCAGGCGCGTGATGGACCCCTTCCACGTGGTCGCCTGGGCCACCACCGCCCTGGACGCCGAGCGCCGGACGGCCTGGAACCGGGCCCGCCACAGCCTCGGCGACCGGGAGACGGCCCGCGCACTGAAGGACTCCCGCTTCGCGTTGTGGAAGAACTCCGATGACCTCACCGACCGGCAGGCCGCGAAACTCGCCTGGATCGCCGCCACCGACCCCCAACTCCACCGCGCCTGGCGCCTGAAAGAAGCCCTCCGGACCGTGTTCACCCTGGCCAAGTCCCGCCCCACCGCCGCCCTCAAAGCCCTGGACCGCTGGATCGCCTGGGCCCGACGCTGCCGCATCCCCACCTTCGTCGACCTCCAACGCAAGATCATGCGCCACTACGACGCCATCCGCGCCGCGCTGACCACCGGCATGAGCAACGGACTGATCGAGTCCACCAATACCAAGACTCGCCTGATCATCCGACGCGGCTTCGGCTTCCACACCGCCAACGCCATCATCGCCCTCGTCATGCTCACCCTGGGCGGACCACGACCACAACTCCCAGGCCGCCAACTCGCCACAGAATGACCCACACATACGACAGGAGAGCCGTATTTTCGGTGGTTCATTGAACCTCTTCATCCTGCGTGAGGAGGGTGAAGGGGGGTTAGCCCTTGATCGTGGACACCCTGATCATTGGATCGTGAGGATCCGAAGGACAGGAGTTCCCGTTGGGGACGTCGAAGTACTCGCCTGAGTTCCGGGCTGATGCCGTCGCGCTCTACCACGCCAGCCCGGGTGGGACGTACGCGTCGGTGGCCAAGGACCTGGGCGTCAACCATGAGACGCTCCGCACCTGGGTGCGGGACGCCGAGCAGGACGCTCGGCCCGGCGCCGGCGAGGCCAGCGTGATGGAGAAGGAGAACCGGCAGTTGCGGGCGCGAGTGAAAGAACTCGAGCTCGAGCGGGAGATCCTGCGGAGGGCCGCGAAGTATTTTGCGGCGGAGACCAGCTGGTGAGCAGCCGCTTCCAGTTCGTTGACGATCATCGTGGCGCCTTCGGCGTCAAGCGGCTGTGCCGGATCCTGGCCGTCTCACGGTCCGGGTTCTACCGGTGGATTGCCGGCGCGGACGCGCGGGCCGAGCGGGTCCGGGCGGATGCCGATCTCGCCGAGCGGATCACCGCCATCCACGCCGAGTCCGACGGAACCTACGGCGCCCCGCGGGTCACCGCCGAGCTTCGCGACGCCGGAGTACGCGTCAATCACAAACGCGTCGCACGGGTCATGCGTGCGCGAGGCGTCGTCGGCTTCCACCTGCGCAAGAAGGTCCGCACCACCACCCCCGAGCCGTCGGCGACGCCGGTTCCCGACCTGCTACGGCGCGACTTCACCGCGAAGACGCCGAACACGAAGTACGTGGGCGACATAACGTATCTCCCCGTCGGGAATGGCCAATTCCTTTACTTGGCAACGGTGTTGTAGGGCTTTGTTAGGTTCTGTGGTGGGGTTCGGGTGTGGGGGCTGGTTGGCTGCATATGTGGCAGGCGCCGGTCCAGGTGGCCAGGAGTGTCTGTAACGCGCGGAGGGCGGCGTAGAGGGTCAGGCCGGCGCAGGGGCTTTTGGGTCGAGCCTGAGCAGGGTGCAGAATGCCTGGGCGAGGGCGGTGAGGGTGACGTGGCGGTGCCATCCGGGGTAGTTGCGGCCTTCGAAGTGGTCCAGTCCCAGGCCGTCCTTGAGTTCGCGGTAGTCGTGCTCGATGCGCCAGCGGATCTTGGCGGTGCGGACCAGTTCGCGTAGTGGGGTGTCGGCGGGCAGGGTGGACAGCCAGTAGTTGGTGGGTTCGGCAGAGCCGGATGGCCATTCGGCCAGCAGCCAGCATTCGGGTAGGGAGCCGTCGGTGGCGCGGCGGATGGTGCGGTTGGCCGGACGGACCCGCAGGGCCAGGAACCGGGAGCGCATCGCGACTTTGGGGTTGCGTTTTGTGGTCTTGCTGCCCTGGCGCCAGGTGACAGTCCGCGCCGCGGACCTGCCCGTATCCAGGGCGAGTTGCCGCAAGGTGGTGTGCGGGATCGGGTAGGCCGGCACGGGTGGTCGGCCCCGGCCGCTGTAGGGAGGGCGGACGGGGACCGCCTGGCCCGGATAGGCGGTGGTGGTGCCCTTGACCGCCACCGCGTAGGTCAGGCCGCGCTCGGTCAGGCCCTCGCGAAAGCCGGTGGCGTCCCCATACCCGGCATCGGCTACCACCGGCAAGTCGGGAAGTTCCCAGTCCCCTCGCACCTCATCCAGCATCTCCAAGGCCAGGCGCCACTTCTCCCGGTGCCGCTCACAGTCCGGGATCCCTGCCTTGGCGCGTCGGCGTCGGATGGCCTCGGCCAGCAGCCTGTCGTCCTCGGTCGTGGTGTCGTCCCAGCTCTCGGGCACGAACAGGCGCCACGGTCCAGTCCCAGGTGGAGGAGGAGACGAACTGCTGGAGTTGCTGATGGTCCACTCCCAGACGCTCGGCCATCGGCTGCATCGACTTGCGTTTGCCGTCCAGCATCAGCCCACGCAGGTACAACTCGCCCTTGGCCCGCTGATCACAACGCGGCAGCGAGCCGAGCATCTCCGCCGCAAACGCCTCCAGGCGCGGACGGACCTCTTCCATCTCCTCAGGAGTCACACCTGACAGGACATCACAGAGCCCTCAGTGCAGGCCAGTTGACACACCTAACAAAGCCCTACTACTCGTCTCGCCGGAATCGCCGGTCCCTACGACGTCGGCAGATTAAACACACGATTCCTGAGCGCAAGGACCAGCGGGCCAACCGTCGGCGCCGCGGTAGCGCGGGCGGTAGGCCCATCGGCTTCGACAAGGCGATCTACACGCGCCGCAACGAAGTCGAGCGAACGATCAACGCGCTGAAAGGCTTCCGTGCCGTAGCCTCCCGCTTCGACAAGAGAGCGTACGTCTTCTACGGCACCGTGACCGTTGCTGCCCTTCGCCTCTGGCTCCGCTCGTGACCTGCCGGGCGGTCCATAGGACCGCGGGCTGGCTCGCGCGGCGGTTGGATGCGGGTGTCTGGTTGATCTCGTTCATGCCGCGACCGGCTCGGGGCGACAGTTACTCGCCAATTGTGACGATGCGACCTGCCAGGCCGTCGAGAACCCTTTGAAGCCCGTATGCGAACTTGTCGTCGCGCATCTCGCGCGGGTCCTTTCCCCGTAGCGAGGCGTACTGCTCCCGCAGTTGGGGATGGTGCTGCGCGGCTTCCTCGGCAGCCGGCCACAGGTGCTCCATCGACTCCTGCTCGTCCTGTCCACTGCGGGCGAGCATCGACAGCCAGGCGGCCTCGCTGGTGGTTATGCCGATGACGTACGCGGTGAGGGTGGTCATGGCGTGATCGACCTCGTCCGCAGGGAGGCCCGCCTTCCGGAACACGTCGAGCATCGTCTCGGAGATCCGCATCATGTTCGGCCCGAGGTACGACATCCCCACCCCGCCGAGGACGGAGGCCATCCAGGGGTGCCGCAGAATCACTGTCCGCAGACTGTGGGCGCAGTCGCCGACGGCGCTGCGCCAGTCTGTCCGTGCCCCGGCGTCCGGGACCTCGATCTCGCCGTAGATCTCGTCGACGACCAGCTCGATGAGCTCGTCCTTGTTGGCCACGTGCGAGTACAGGGAGGCCGCGCCTGCGTTCAGACGGGTGCCCAGGTTGCGCATGCTCAGGGCGTCGATCCCCTCCTCGTCCAGCAGCCGGACGGCCGTGGAGACGATCTGCTCCGGGCTCAGCGCGGGCTGTTCCCGCTTGCGGCGTTGGGAGCGGGTCCACACCGACGGAATGGGCTGCTTCTTGTCGACCGGCATGCGTGCGGCCTCCTCTCTCTGCGGCTCAGGATATCTCGCGCTCCGCACGCCGTACGCACTTGCGAACGACGTTCGGCTTACCGTACGGTGTTCGGAGAAGCTGCGGACCGTTCATCGCCGTTCATCACAACGAGGGAGACGTCATGTCGAAAAGCCTGAGCCACGAGGTGTCCGAGCTCGTGAACCGGGAAGTGACACGAGCCGTAGGCCAGGCCGACCGGGCGGTCGCGAGGGCGATGCGCCGCGAACTGAGCCTGGAGGGCTCGGCGTTCACGCGGGATGGTCTGCGCAGGTTGCGCGACACCCTGGCCGGGCCGGTGGACTCCGGCGCGATTCCCGGCTTTGTCGCCCTGGTCGACCGGCGCGGGCAGACCCATGTCGAGACGATGGGGACACTGCACACGGGCGGCGCCGAGCCGATGCGCCGGGACACGATCTTCCGGATGGCCTCGTCGACCAAGCCGGTCACCGCGGCGGCCGTCATGACCCTCGTGGACGACTGCCGACTGCGCCTGGACGACCCGGTCGTCCCCTGGCTGCCCGAGCTCGCCGACCGACAGGTACTCAAGCGGATCGACAGCCCGCTGGACGATACCGTGCCGGCCCGCCGCGCGATCACTGTGCGGGATCTGCTGACCTTCACGTTCGGGTTCGGGGCGGTCGTGGCAGCACCGGACACTTACCCTATCCAGGTCGCGATGCGCGAGTCGGGGCTCTACAACGACGGCGCCTTCCCGTCCGGCGAGCCCGATGAATGGATGCGCCGCCTCGGCGCGCTTCCCCTGATGTACCAGCCCGGAGAGCGATGGCTGTACAACGCGGGGGCCGATGTGCTCGGCATACTCGCCGCCAGGGTTACAGGACAGTCGTTCGGGTCGTATCTGCAGGAGCGCATCTTCGCGCCGCTCGGGATGACGGACTCCGGATTCTGGGTACCGCAGGAGAAGATCCACCGACTGCCGACCAGTTACGCCCACGACCCGGAGACCGGCGCCCTCGCGGTGTACGACGAGGCGGCCGGCGGCCGGTTCAGCAAGCCACAAGCCTTCGAAGTCGGCGGCAGCGGCCTCGTCTCGACCGCCGACGACTACCGTGCGTTCTGTCGGATGCTCCTCAACAAGGGCATGGGGGACGGGGTGCGTGTCCTGTCCCGGCAGTCGGTTGAGCTGATGACCGCCGACCAGCTGACGCCGGAACAGAAGGTCGAGAAGGACCAGTTCCCCGAGCTTTTCGGGAACCACGGCGGTTTCGGCTTCGGAATGGGCGTACGCACTCGCCGACTGGGCTTCGCCGGTGTCGGCCAGTTCGGCTGGGACGGCGGATTGGGCGTATCGGTGCAGATGGACCCGGCCGAGGACCTCACCTTGATCCTGCTGACCCAGACGGCGATGGACACCCCGGATTCACCGCACCTGGTGAACGACTTCCAGACATTGGCTTACCAGGCGATCAACGACTGCTCGGGCCAGAGCCTTGGCGAATGAGATCGTTCCATCCTGAATGCTCAGTTCATGGGGCTGGAGTGGGTTGCGACCGGGATGCTCGTACCAGCCGGAACTGTGTCCCCTTGCTGGTGATCGTCCCTCAACGTTCAACCTCGGTGTCGGTCAGCACGAGCAGGGCGCGGAGGAGCCCGGCGGGACGAGGTTCCGCCGCGCCCCTCCGATTGGCGATCACGTAGGAGGACACTCAGAACGACGGCCCCACGCCGGGTTGAACAAATCAGCCCACCACGGTTCCGTGCGGCTGTGGTGGCGGCCTGCACGGCACGACGCGAACTTTCACCTTCCTGGTGCTGCTGGTGATGCGACGCGCCGACGAGACCGGTCGTTCGAGTGGAACGACGCCGAAGAACGGTTTCATCACGAACATGTCCGCTACGTTGAAGGCCAGGTCAGTGGCCGTGGAGCGGCACTCCCGGCCGGAAAATGCCGGGGGAGGCGTCCGCCGTGCACCGGGCGTACTGGTGACCTCAGGATGTCCGGCTGGGGGTGGCCCATGGGAGCGCCGTGCAGAGCCCACCGCGGGCCGCATGCCAGTCGTGGGTGACGTACCTGCCGGAGCGGACCCGAGTCGGCACTCGTGGCCCTCTACCGGGTCAACCTCCGGTTCACGAGGAAGGCAGCACTCCCAAGGTCACCGGCGAGTGGACCATCGAGGAAACCGCTCGGACGACCTTCCGCCGCTGGATCGGGCTGTACAGCGGCGGAACAGCCCCCATCCGCGTTGGGCGGAAGAGAAGGATGGCAGCACCGCCCTCCTGGACGCTTGGCCGGCGATCAGGTGATCAGGCGTATTTGAGAGCGGTGTGCGCCCCGACACGGTCGGGGCCTTCCGGCGTGGCCCAGAACGCGTGGGTGGTCACGATCTCGGCGAGCTCGCGGAGCCGCTCTTGCAGGCGTTGCACCTCGGCGGCTTCCTCGGGCGGCTCCTCGCCCGCAGGAGGCAGGAGGGATCGGGCGGCATCTCGGGCAGCTACGTGCTCGAGGCGGATATCGAGGACGTCTTCCGCCAGTACCTCCAGCTCTGCGACGTCCGGCCGGACGTCGCGCGCCGCCCGCCCGCGCCGTGGTCCAGCAGCTCCGGGAGCGCAACTTCATCCTCGCCCGATACGGCGGGGGTGCCTGGGGCTTCGTGCGCCGCACGTTCCTGGAGTACTGGGCCGGCTGCTGCCACGGTAACCACGCTGCTGGATCTCGCGGAACAGCCGTCCGCTGTCTGTGCGGCCTTCCTGCCAGCGCATGTTGAGGTACTCGGTCCAAGGCTGAAGTGTGTTCTGCTTCTGCTTCTGCTGTGGCGATCGCAACAGGTCCTCGACGGCGCTTGCGTGGGCGTACTTGCGACCGTTTTGCTGTCCATCTTCAGGGTCTTCGAGACGACGTGGATGGCGACACCTTGTCGTACATCTCGCGCATGGTCTTGAAGTTGCGCCACGTTTCTGCCGCCCGCTTGCCCCCGTAACCGGAGGCCCTGTGGGCAACTCCACCACCGTGTCCCAACACTACTGAGATCGTCCTTGTCGTCGGTGGGCTGGGCCCTCCGGACCCGTTGTTGCCCGTCACCGCCTGGCGTGCGATCGCGCGGTCGTCGGCGGCGTGCCCCAGCTGTCCGGGCAATCCGGCAGCGAACGCCTTCCAGTCGCCGTGCCGTGCATGAGCCGAGCCAGCGCGCGGCCGACGCCCTGGGATGCCTGGGGTGTCCCCGCCACCATGCACATCGCATCACGAGCCAGGTGATTTCCGGCCCTCTTGACCGGATCACTTCCTTGACGGCTATTTGCGCGGTTGGGCTTAATGAGGTTTTCTCAACGGGGGTTATTTCCATTGGTTGTTGAGGGTGAGGGCGGCTTGGGCGATGGCGCCGATGCGGCTGGGGCTGAGGGTAACGTGCTGTAGGGCCCGCCAGCGTTGCTTGAGTTCAGCGGCGGTGCGTTCGCCCAGTGCTCGGATGCCGCGGAGGAGTTGGTTGTAGGTGCGGTTGTTGACATGCAGAGCTTTCTCGGAGCGGCCGCAGGGCCGCTTGATGGGGGTGTGCACTCCGATGCCGGCGCCTTGGTAGCCCTTGTCGGCCAGGGTCGGCAGGCCTTCGGCGGCCGCCTTGTAGAGCGCGGGTAGCACGTGGTGTCGAGTGGCGGTGATGTCTGGAACGGAGCCGGGCTCGACGTCGGAAACCCACAGCGGGGTACCGTCGGGGGCAGAGAGGAACTGGATATTCCCACCGAAGGCCTTGTGCTTGGCTGAGTACCACCAGTCCGTCCCCGTCTCCCGCGCCCCGGCGAGCCGGTCACACTCGATCAGTGTGCCGTCCAGGACCACATGGCTCGTCCCCTCGCGCCGGCACTGCTGGAGGACTTCGTGCAGGTCAGGGGCCTGCCCCGCGAGAACGTCGATGCCTTCATGAAGGTAGCGGTAGCCGGTGGCTTGCGAGATCCCAGCATCCACCGCGGCGCAGTGCACACACCTCTTCTCCCGGAACCAGCGCAGTATCAACACCGCCTGGCGGAACGGGCCCAGTGCCCGCGATCCCTTCGGCGTGCCGATCGCACGGCGGTGCGCGGCCAACAGCCGGGACAAGTACTCCACCACCGGGCGTGGCACGTCGAGCATGGCAGAATAGCGAACCATCGTGAAGCCTCTGGGATTCAGGAACGTGATCTTGGCAGACCCGTTCCTACCAGGGGCTTCACGTCTTCACCAGCCCGGACCGCACCCCTTTCGCTGAGAACACCTCAATCATTGATCGCTTCGCTGGCCGGTGGGGGATCGGCCCAGGTCAGGAGCCTCAAGTCCATGAACCATGCCGCGCCGTCCAGTGCGGCCAAGGAGCCCTTTTTGTCCGGTGAGCAGCACTTTCTCAAGGTCTACAGCGACCGTGCCTACGTCCACACCGCCACCGTGCGCCATCAGGGCACCACGGTGGCCCTGGCCATGGACGACCAGCGGCGGATCGTCTACACGGTCCTCGATCTGACTTGGCACGACGAGGCCAAGGGCGAACTCGACGCCGCCTACTGGTCGGAGAACCCGCGCCCGCTCCGCTTCCCGTCCGAGATCACGGATGCCGGCTTCGCGGCCATCGGCTCCACAGCGCTGCCGGTCGTCAAGAACGGCGGCAGGGCCGAGGCCGCCCCGGGCGAGCGGCTGGACGAGGGTGAGGTGGACCCCTTCCTGTCCACCACCGCGCGGCTCAGCGCCCTCGCTCCGTTCCACGCGCTCTCCGACGGCACGCACATCGTGCTGCTGCGCCAGTCCGTCACCGCCGACCACGCCGATGCCGTGCATCAGCTCGCCGGCGGCGGCTCCTCCGGTGCCCCGGAGCGGACGGACTACGTCACCGACCGCGCGGGCGCCAAGGTCCCGCTGGCCGCCGACACCCTGCTCTGCGATCGATTCCTGCTGGTCGGCGGGGAGTTGAAGCCCGTACTGGAGGCGCGATACCGACGCAGCCGACACAAGGACCGCCCGGATTCGGCCAAGGACAGCCTGGGCACCACGGACATGGAGGGCAGGCCCTTCCGCGAGCCGACGCAAGCGCTGTCGTTCGTCCGGCACCTCTCCGGCGGGCGCTTCACCGCGCTGCTCATCCCCACCGCCGTGCACGGGCAGCAGCGTTGGCAGCTCTTCGCGCACAACGACGCCACGGGGCGGATCGACTCGTTCAACATCGAGCAGGGCCGCGACGGGCTGTTCAACCTCCAGGGCACCCAGATCTGGACCAGCCCCGACCCTGCGCACCGCGACTCCGTCTACGAACGATCGCCCGGTACCTGCCCGTTCACCGGCCAGCCGCTCATACCCGTGGTGAGCACGGACGGACATGCGGAGACGGCCCTGCGGTTCGAGGGCGGCGAAGCCCACGTGCACGTCGCCGACGGACCCGAGCTCGCGGGCCGCGACTTCACCGTGGAGCTCTGGGCGCGGCGCACGGCGACGGGAGGGAACCAGTTCCTCCTCGCCCACGGTTCCGAGGACGGCGCCCGTGACCAGTCCCTCCATCTCGGCTTCCGGGACAACAACTGCTTCACCTTCTCCTTCTGCTACGACGACCTCAACACCGAGCAGCAGTACTCCGACACCGACTGGCACCACTGGGCCTGCGTCTACGAGCAGGCCACCCGCCGTCAGGTGGTCTACCGCGACGGCGAGGAGGTCGGCAGCCGTACGGCGGACGGCGACTACGCCGGCGTCGGCCCGCTGTTGCTCGGCCGCGCCCTGGACTGGAGCGTCCGGGCCGAGCTGGACGAGGTACGCGTCTGGGACCGCGCCCGCACCGCCGAGGAGCTCCGGCGCGACAAGGGCGTCCGCCTGATCGGCAATGACCCGGGCCTGGTGGCCTACTACCGCTTCGACGAGGGCTCCGGCACCCGTCTGCACGACCAGACCGATCACGCCCGGCACGGCGAACTCCGGGGCGGGCCACAGTGGGTGACGTCCGAGGCCCCCATCGGCGACCACCCCGGAGTGCGCCGCGACAGCTTCGTCGTCACCGGCCGCCCCGCCGTCTCCGGGCTGTCGGCCGTCCTCTACCACCAGCAGGAGGAGGTGACCGTCGGCTACGACAAGCAGGCCAAGCCGGCCAAGCGCCAGGCCAGGGTGCTGCTGTCGTACGCCACCTCCGGGCCGGACCCGAAGACCGGTACCGAGACGGACGAGGCGTACCTGGCCACCGTCGACTTCGGCGTCGGCCGGGACGGGCGGCTGGCCCAAGTGCCCGACGAACTGGCCCTGCCTGTACTGACGGCGCCGGAGGCCAGCACGGACGTCGACGCGATCAGCGAGCTGGACACCCGCATCCGGGAAGCGGTCCGGGACATCGCCGCCAAGGAGGCCGAGGCCACCGACCTCACCCGGCGGACCGCCGACGTCCCGGAGCTGGAGCGCCTCCGCGGGATCTTCTACAACCGCTCGCGGGACATCATCGGCTGGACGTTCCGGCTGCGCTTCCAGCACCCACGGGACGGCCAACCGCAGTACCTCGCCGTGCGCGGCGACGGCGACGGGAACGACCCGCCGCTGATCCGGACCGCCGACAAGGATGCGAAGTCCGCGCTGTGGTCCATCGACATGCCCCCGGGGTCGTCGTGGAACGGCTCCATGCTCTACCACCTGCGCAATGTCCACACCGGAAAGGACATGAACGTCGCGGGGGAGAGCCGGGACGACGACGCCCCCCTCATCGTCTACCCGCGGCAGCCGGGCACCTGGAACACCCTCTTCGGCATCTACGACGAGGCCGGCACCGGCATCTACGGCCCGCCCGACGGCTGCGTCACCCTGGTCAACCGGTACAGCGAGAAGACGGTCTGCGCGCCCGACCGGCTCGGCGACCGCGTCGTGCAGTACGACTCCGCGGCGGTGGCCGCCACCGGTGAAGGGCTGATCGCCCTGGAGTACGTCGCCCTCCGCCAGGACGCGCACCCTGACATCCCCGACGCCGGCAAACGCGTCGAGGCGCTCGACGTGCAGCTTGCCGAACTCCGGCCCCAGCGCGAGCTGCTCGCCACGCGACAGCGTGAAATCACCGTACTCCAGGCGGAATTGACGGCCGCGCGCGAGGATCTGGCCCGGCTGACGGGCGGCCTCAAGGGCGCCGACGACATCGTGCTGCCCGTTCCGCAGCTCTCCCTCGACCGCACCGGGCTGAGCTGCTCCGGCGCCCTGCTGGCCTTCGCCCGCTCGGCCGACCGGCCGTATCTGCTGGACAGCGCCACCGGAAGCGTCGTGCTGTACTTCCGGGGCACCAACGGGCAGTTCTTCGGCACCTACTACGACACCCTGGTCGCCCGGGCCTCCCGCGCGCTGACCGCGGACGACGGTACGGCGGTCGCCTTCACGGCCCGCGACGCGGGCACCGACCTGGCCGAGGTGCGGATCACGGTCATGGACGTCGGCGACCCGGGACTGTGCGAGCTGACCGTCTTCCGGGGCGAGGAAGCCGTGGAGACCTGGCCTCGACTGCCCCGCCGGGCCACCGACTTCGCCGCGATCGTCAACGGAGCCGCGGGCCGTACCTACGACTACGGGCAGGTCAGCAGCTCCCGGCCCGGCGTTCCGCTCTCGGCCGGCTCCCGACTGGTCCTCGTCGACCCGGGCAAGGCAGCGGAGGTGTCCCTGGGCGAGGCGAGCGGGCTGGTGACCGGTCATGGCGGCCGCTGGCGCGCCGACAAACCGGGCCGTGCGTACTCCTTCGACGGGCAGGCCAACCATGTGTCCCTGCCCGAGGACCAGCTGGACCGGGCCGCCGTGACCCACGACCTCACCCTGGAGTCCTGGGTCAACCCCGAGCAGGTCTCGGGCCCGGCCCGGATCGTCCATGCCCACACCGGCGACGTCCCGTACTCCCTCGCGCTGTACGCGCCGCCCGCCGCGGCCACTCCCGCGCTGGCTTTCGACGGCAAGAGCGGCGTGGCCATCACCGAGAACGCCGTCAATCTCGCCGACAAGGAGGGTTATTCACGTAGGCCTCACCAGCCTCTTGTGTAGAAGGTGAGGGCGGTGACGGTCTTGACGATGTCGGGGAAGCGGGTGAGGGGGCCGCGGTAGCGGGTGGCGAGAATCTTCCAGTTCTTCAGGTGCGCGATGGCCCGTTCGACTGCGGCTCGGAGCGTGTTGACGGAGCGGTTGGCTCTCTTGTCTCCGGCGGATCGTTCCTGGCCGGGCGGCTTGCGCCTGGGGGTGAACAGTCGGGAGCCGGCGTAGCCCAGGTCGCCTATGCCCTCGCGTTCGGCGAAGGCCTCGGGGAAGTGGGACTGGCGCCAGGCGTGCATGTCGTGCCGGCTGCCGGGCACCGGCGCGGAGACCGCGAGCAGGTCGCCGGCGAGAGTGGCGGCGGTCTGCAGGTTGAAGCCGGTGTCGCGGTGCTTGCCGGAGAACATCGTGGTGCCCTCGCTGGACCAGTCCCACGTCGTGACCAAGGTGCCATCCACGAGTACGATCCGGCCGGCAGAGGCCTCGGTGGGATCGGGAACGTGCGTGGCCAGGACCTTCTCCACCATCGGCAGCAGGGCCGTCCATCGCCTGGAGACGGTGGCCTGGGAGATCCCGAACAACTCGGCGGCCACCTCCTGGACTGGGTTCTGCCGCAGCAGGAACAGCACCAACACCACCGACTTGTACAGGCCCAGCGCCCACATCCGCCCCGGCATCACCGGTGGGTCCGGATCCTGCACGAGCTCTTGGTGAACTCGTGCGACCAGCCCGTCAAGTTGCTCGGTGTCCAGTCCTGTCGTAATGTTCCAGCTCAACGGCCCTGCCACGGTGGTTAACTGACGTCGTCGCAAACGTCACGCTACCGAGCAGGGCCGTCCTCGTGATCAAGAACGATGGTTGAAACCCCCGTGAATAGGCCTCAAGGACTTCACCGTGGAGTTCTGGGCGAGGCAACCGAACGGTGACGAGTACGCGAACCGCCCGCAGTACCTCATCGGCCACGGAACCTCGCACGCCAGCGAGCGGGGCGCCCTGCACATCGGCTTCCGCCAGTCCAGCGTCCTCACCTTCGCGTTCTACGGCGACGACCTCGACACCAACTACGGCTACCGGGACTCCGACTGGCACCACTGGGCCTGTGTCTACAACACGGCGACCCGGGAGCAGGTGATCTACCGCGACGGCGTCGAGGAGGCCCGACGCGTCGCATCGGGCCACTACCGCGGCGACGGGTTCTTCAGCTTCGGCAGCTCCTTCGCGGGCTGGGTACCCGACTACGCAGACGTGGAGATGGACGAGGTCCGGCTGTGGACCACCGCCCGCACCGCGACCGAGGTCCGGGAGTACAAGAACCGGCGGATCACCGGCAACGAACCGGGCCTGGCGGGCTACTGGCCGTACGCCGAACCGGCCCCCCAGGTGGCCGGCAAGCCAGGCGTCCACGACCGCTCCGGGAACGGACGGCACGTCTACCTCAGGGGCGGCGTCACCACCACGGCCGCGCCCGCCACGCTGACGGTTGCCGAGGAGACCGGCTACCGCGTCGCCGCCCGCGTCGGCAGCAGCCTGGTCGCCACCTGCGACACCTTCCCCCCGCACGAGTGGTCCCACCTCGCCGCGACCTACGAGCAGTCGTGGGCCGTCGAGCTCACCGACGGCGCCTACCTGGAGGTCCCCGACAACGACGCGCTCGACATCGCCGACGACCTCACCGTCGAGGTCTTCTGCCGCGTCGACGCCCTCGGCACCACCCAGGGCCTGCTCTCCAAGGGCCGCACCGCCGACGGCTCCGGCGGCAGCGTCCCCTACCGGCTGCTCGTCCTCCCCGACGGGAAGCTGGAGTTCGGCTTCGAGGAACCCGACGGCAAGCTCGTCCGGTACATCTCCACCGAGGCCCTCACCGCCGGTGACTTCCACCGGATCGCCGTCGTCCGCAAGGGCGGCCGGTCGATGCAGGAGCGCAAGGGCGCCAAGGAGATCACCACGGCAGGTGCTGACGGGAAGCCCGTCACCCAGGCCGTGGAGCTGGTGGAGGCCGTCGACGTCCAGGAGTGGCAGGAGATCCGCTTCTTCGTCGACGGGCGCGAGGCCGGCACCGCCCGCTACGAGGGACCGGGCCCGAAGGGCAACGCCGGCACCCTCGACATCGGCCGGGCCCGGGACGGCCTGGCGACGCACGCGGTCACCGGCGTCGTCTCCGAGGTGCGGCCCTGGGGCACGGCACGCGACGCGGCACAGCTCGGCGTGCCGGTGTCCGCACGCGACCGCGGGCTGGCCGCGCACTGGCGGTTCGAGGAGAACACCGGCAACACCGCAGCGGACGCCACCGGTTCGCACCAGGCGCGGCTACGCGGCGCCCGCTGGACCCGCAACCCCGACCCGCGCGGCAGCGCCCTCCGCCTCTACCGCAACGGCGTGTCCGTGGCCTGCGACCCGTTCGCAGCGGCGGACGTCGCGGACTTCGGCGACACCCAACTCTCCCTCGGCGCCCGGCGTAAGGACGGCGCGGCCGGCCAGGCGTTCCACGGCGTGCTGGAGGAGGTGCGGATCTGGCGCACCGCCCGCACCCAGGAGCAGCTCCTCGACAACCTCTTCACCCGACTCAAGGGCGAGAAGGAGGACCTGATCGCCTACTGGTCGTTCGACCGAGCCTCCACCGACGACACCGCCGGGCTCGTACGGGACGAGGGGCTGCGCGGCAACGACCTGCGGCTGGGTGAGGGTTCCGCCCGTCCCACCCCCGTGCTGTCGACCGCCCCCGTCTCCAGCGACACCGCGCAGGTCCGCTCCGCGCTGGCCGCGATGCGAACCCCGTTCCACGAGTCGATCTCCGGGGCGCCGGCCGTGGCCGAGTACGCGGACATGCAGTACACCGCCAAGGGCGAGGCGTTCGGCGTCCTCAAGCGCGCCTACGGCTTCCTCCGCGACGGGCGCTGGCACCTGGTCACCGGCTACAAGGTCGGCGACCTGGTCAGCGAGTGGGTCAGCCAGGTGCAGTTCGACCCGCAGCTGACCGGCTATGTGGAGGGCGCACCGCCGCTGCCGTCGGAGAACCTCACGGCCAACACCGTCGACCCGGACCGCGCCACCTACGACGGCACCTCCTGGGTGGAACTCACCCAGGCCGAAGAGGTCGTGCACTCGCTGTCGTCGGCGAAGGAGCGCAGTGTCGACGCGGCCTTCGGCTTCGCGCTGTCGAACGAGATCGACGTCGACATGTGGATGATCACCGCGCCGCTCGGCTTCGGCGTCGCCAAGTCCATGGCGAAGGCCAAGGTCTCGGTCGGCGTCCGCGGCAGCCTGGAGTTCTCCAACAGCTGGGCCGAGGAGACCGCCGTCTCCCAGGGCGAGACCACCACCCGGGCCACCAAGGTCGAGCTCGCCGGCAGCTGGGAGGACCCGAGCAAACCCCTCAACACCTCGCTCGGCCGCCGCTACGTGCCCGCCAACATGGGCTTCGCCCTCGTCCAGTCCCAGACCGCGGACGTCTTCGCACTACGGCTGGCGCACAGCGGCGCCCTGGTCGCCTACCGCATCCAGCCCAACCCCGACATTCCCAAGGACTGGAACGTCATCCCGTTCCCCCTCAACCCCCGCTACACCAAGCAGGGCACCCTCGACGGCGCGGTCGGCTACAACGAGCGCGGCAAGGTCCTCGACCCGGACTACGCCGACGCCCGCGACCGCGGCGAGTACAGCTATTACAAGCCCCGCGAGGCATACGCCATCAAGCGGCGCATCCAACGCGAACAGCAACGGCTGCGCAGCTACTACGAGTCCGTCTCCACCGAGACCCACTCACCCGACCCCGCCGCCGAACGCGCCGGCCGCGTCCTGGGCAACGCCATCGGCACCGACACCAGCCCCCGGCCGGAACCGCGACGCGGAGGGCAACACGACCGGCGACGGCTTCTCCCGCCGCGACCTGGTCAACACCTACGTCTGGACGGCGGACGGCGGCTTCTTCGCCGAGACCACCGAGACCACCGACGCCGTCACCGAGACCACCGCCGGCTCGTACTCGCTCTCCGGCTCCGTCGGCACCTCGGTCGGAACCGCCTTCGACATCATGGGCGTCGGCATCAACGCCCAGCTCGACGCGTCCATCGGCGGCGGCATGACCGTCACCCGGCACGCGGCAAGGAGGCCACCCGCTCCTTCGGCCTCAACGTCCAGTGCGCACCCTCGGGCAACCTCCAGCCGCACGGCCCTGGCCGCCCACCTGCCACAGCTCAGCCCGCACGCGGACGCGGTGATCAGCTTCCTGGCCCAGTACTACGGAGTACAGGACTGACAGTGGAAGCCGACAGCGGACCGATACGGAACGGAGACCTGCCGAAGATCAACTGACGTACCCGACCGACACATGTGCGGTCCCGGGCCGGCCGGCGAGATCGCCCGGCCGGCCCAGGACCGGCGGTCATCGGGCCCGGGGAACCCTTGGCGACCTTTGGTCCGGTTCAATGACCTTAAGGATGCTCAAGAGGGCGAATTTCCCATCTGGGATGCTTGACCCCATGGACATCCTGGTCATCGACGACGACCCGCAGATCGGCAGTGCCCTGCGGGAGGGACTGCGCGGTGAGGGCTATGCGGTCGAGCACGTCACCGACGGCCTGACCGGCCTGCAGCTGGCCCAGCAGCACCCGTACCAGGTGATCATTCTCGATGTGATGCTGCCGGGAGTCCACGGCTACCGGATCTGCGCGGAACTGCGCAAGAGCGGCGTGGCCACGCCCGTCCTCATGCTCACCGCCAAGGACGGCGAGTACGACGAGGCCGATGGGCTCGACACCGGCGCAGACGACTACCTGACCAAACCCTTCGCCTTCGTCGTGCTGCTCGCCCGGCTGCGTGCGCTGATCCGGCGCCGCGGCGAGGCCGGTGCCGCGGAGGGGCCGATGCGCACCGGCGATCTCTGGCTGGACACTGGCACGCTGCGTTGCGGTCGCGGTGAGCAGGAGATCGCCCTGACCGCGCGCGAGCTCACGGTGCTCGCCTGCCTGGCGCGCGGCCGCGGCCAGGTGGTCGCCAAGCAGGACATCCTCGACGAGGTGTGGGACCACGCCTACGACGGCGGCACCTCGATCATCGAGGTCTACATCAGCACCCTGCGCCGCAAGATCGACGCGCCCTTCGGACGGCGCAGCATCCAGACCGTGCGCGGCGCCGGGTACCGCCTGGTCCATGACGCCCCCGCGCGTGGCTGGGCTCGCCAAGAGCGTTCTGGCCTCCGCAGTTGGTGGTTGCAAGGCACCGGCACTCTCATCCCTACGTCATGCGCGCGCCCGAGTGGAGCATCCTGGTCACGACCGGAAAATGGGAAGATCCTTCGGGGCTGCTGGTTCGAGGGTGACGGCATCGACCAGGTCACGCTTGGCATCTCCCGCTCCCACAGCCTCATCTGCACGGTGCACCCGCCGTCCCCGTACGAGGTGGCCTTTAGCCACGTTGTGGCTGGACAGGCTGGTTTCGACTGCGGCACGTGGGGTGGGAGCGATAGTGCGCTTGGCCATCGGCAGCGGCTGTGGCTCTCCGTCGACCTCTCCAAGGAAGATCCGGCGCACTACTCTCTCGGCGGCATTCCCGTCGTCCCAGGAGCAGAACCGCTTACGGAACGCGGCGCGCAAGGTACGGGACTGCTCGTCGTCCCAGCGGCCGCTGCGGAAGGCATCGATCAGCTCGTCCTCGGTGGCGGTCAGGACGCCGGGGGTGTCGCCTGGTTGCCCGGAGAGCAGGTCGAAGGTGACGCCGCGGGAGCGGACGTAGGTGTCCCAGTCGTCGATGTAGTTGATGATCGGCCGGTCGAGGTTGGCATAGTCGAACATGATTGACGAGTAGTCCGTGATCAGTGCGTCGGCAGCCAGGCACAGTTCCTCGACGGACGGGTGGCCAGAGGCATCGATCAGCGTGCCACGCCGTTGGAGTTCTTGCAGGGTCGGGTTCTGGCCGTAGAGGTAGTGGGTGCGCACCAGCAACACGTAGTCTTCGCCCAGTTCGTGGGAGATCTTTTTGAGGTCGAGTCGGGGAACGTAGTCGGTCTGGTAGTCGCGCATGGTCGGGGCGTACAGGAGGACAGTCTTGCCGGGGGCGATGCCGAGGCGCTCGCGGATGTCCAGGATGTTCTGGGCGTTTGCGTGGTAGTAGATGTCGTTGCGGGGATAGCCGGTGTCCAGGGACTGGAAGGAGCACGGGTAGACCCGCTCCCACTGCTCGGTGGAGTGCTGGTTTGCGGAGACTGAGAAGTCCCAGCGGTCGGCGCGGGCCAGTAGTTTGCGGAAGCTCATGCCTTTGGCAGCGGCGGGGTAGCGTTTCTGGTCGGTGCCCATGGTCTTGAACGGGGTGCCGTGGTGAGTCTGGAGGTGGATCTGCCCCTCGCGTTTGACCACGGAATCGGCGAAGTTGACGTTGTTGACGAAGTATTTGGCGCGAGCCATCACCTCCCAGTAGCGCGGCGAGTTCACGACGACATAGTCGATGCCCTCTGGCATTTGGCCAGCAAGGTGCGGCTTAATTACCCATACGCCATGTACCTGCGGCACCAGTTCCCTGGCCTTTTCGTAAATCGCGAGCGGGCTACAGGCGGGCAAGCGGTTCCAGTACGCGGAATAGACCGCGAGGTTCTCGTCCAGGGGTTGCCTCAGTCGGGCCTGGTAGCGCAGGTCCGTGGCCTTGCTCTTGGCTTGCTTAACGTGCTTGGTGGCGTGTTTGCGCAGCCTGCGGTGCGCCTTGCCTGCGACCTTGAGGCCAACCAGTGCCGGGTAGGCGTCTTTGGCAAGTATCGCGTACTTGTAGCCAACCATGCCGGTGGGGTGGGTGAAGCCGGCTGGGGCGTATCTTTGGTAGTCGCGAGCGGCGCGGTGGAAGAACTCGGCTTGGGCGTTGCGTGGGAGTCGGCCGGGTTTGTCCAGGATCGTCAGATAGTGATCGATCATCTTGCGGAACATGCGCATGCGCCAACGTGACAACTCTGGGTGCGCGTCGAGGTAGGTGAAGACCCGAGCGTACTGATCGAAGATGTCGAAGTGCTGGCGGGTGGTGGTGCACAGGATGTTGCCGCCCTGGCGGCGCTGGCGGTAGTGCAGGCAGACCTGATCTAGCACAGCGAGAGACTCCGCGGTCATCAGCACGCTGAGGGTCCAGGGGACGTCCTCGTAGTAGCCCACGGAAAACGTGAAGCTGTGCTTCTCGATGAAGTCGCGACGGTATGCCTTGTTCCAGACGATCTGCAGCAGGTCAAGGAGGGCCGGGTGCTCGGCGAGGGTGAAGGTGGCCGGCCCGGTTTCGGCGAGGAGCGCGGCGAGGGAGTTGCGGCGAACGGAGCCGTACCAGTAGGTCCGTGCGTAATCGAAGATCAGGACCTCGGGGTCCGCGGTGGTAGCAAGGCGCCCTGCAAGAGCGCGTAATGCACCGGGCACGAGGGTGTCGTCGCTGTCCAAGAACAGGATGTAGTCGCCTCGGGCCTTCTCCAGGCCGGCGTTGCGGGCCCGGCCCAGGCCGACGTTCTCCGGAAGGTGCAACACCTCAACACGCTCGTCGCGCGCGGCGTACTCGTCCAGGATGGCACCGGAGCAGTCGGGCGAGCAGTCATCGACTGCTATGACCTCGAAGTGCCGGAAGTCCTGCGCCAGCACCGAGTCCAGGCACTCGCGCAGGAAGCCTTGCACTTTGAACACGGGCACGATGATGCTGAACCGGGGTATGGCGTCAAGGGCTGTCTCGTACATGCCGTACCTCTCCTAATACTCCACTCATAGTTACGGGGCGTGGCCTAGGGTCTTTGTAACGACTTCGGCGAGCTCGGATCTGATTGCGTCGTCTCAGATACTGCCGAGACAGAAGATACGCCTACATCTATGTGATACGGGAAGAGAGCCAGTGCGGCTCGGCGGATCCATTCAAGTTCACTAGGAGCGAGATCGTGACCTTCCGAATATAAAGCCGCTCCACCTTACGGAATTTACGAGCCTCGCAGCATTCCGAAATAAATCGATAGATTCGTTCAGCCACACCCGTCACCGGTTCATGCATAATTTCAGCGCGTGGGCAGATCTGGCATGTGCTACCTTTCCTTTCGGAATCCGGCCAGCAACGCCAAAGCCACAAAGACCACCAGGCACCGCTTGGTGCGCATTTCAGCATAAGACAGTGACGAATTTTCGGATAGGCGAACTACACGCTCTGATCGCAGCGTGGCACCCAGCGCAAGAACCTGTCAAGCGTAACGTAATCCATCTGGCGACTACCTTGCGGACCCTGGCCGCCGAGGTTTCACCCCAATGGGGGGTGCGCTCCCCCCCGAGAGGGCGTAAAGGCGCGGAAGCAGAACTGAAGATCCTCCAAACCTTAGAGCCAGTCCCCCAAATACGGCGGGTGCCGAATCTCGTTCCAGTTGCCATGCGAGAGAGGGCATGCACCATGGGTCTCGACTAGTCTGCACAGTCCCTCAGCCTCAAGAGTGCCCTCTGGTAGCTACGCCCTGCCTCGTAATTCCAATTGGTTCGAACCGCTTCCGGAAATTTAAGAGATGCGCACTTTGCCCAGACCGCCAGCAGCCCCTGAACCTCCAGGCCATTCGACACCATTCGACGGTGGCGACACCTCGAGCAAGATCACGTAATAAAGCGATAATCCCTCACCCGAAAGAAGCGTTCTTCGGAGAGAAGATCCCATCGGTGACTTCACCACACTGCAATCACCCGGCAAATGTTCACAGATAAGCCACCGCTACACCACTCAAGACTTCCTATGCGTCGACGATGGAAGGTAGTAGGATATGCCACCAGCGGCCGTTTTCCTGTTTGTATTTCTCGCGGAGCGTTGACATGAAACGTGCGTCGAAAACGATACAGCTGCCCCGGCTTCGGCACAGAGGTTTTACGTTCTTGACCTTAATGGCGATCACTACCGTGGGGGCGTCGCCGATCACCGCCGCCATTGGCGACGGTGCCGCGCCAAGTCCCCACTGGCTAGGCAGCGCGGGGGAGATGCCGCTGCCTTCCGCACCACACCACCAGCGTGTCCCTGAGGACGCGATGAAACCCTCGGCTCCTGTCCTGCCGCGAAAAAGGTGGACTGCCTACGCAAGTGGGGAGAGCGCCGTGGTCCTCGTCAAGCGCGCTCGGCTCATCCGGAAGAGCGAGCGCAACACTGCCTGGCCCGACAAGCGGCCAACCACATTCACCCAGCGGTCACACAGCATCACCATTGACATGCACAACGTGGCCGTTGTCTCGGGCTTGACCTACCGGCCGCTCCGCTCCGGTGGTCGGATGAGCGATTACGCCATTCATCTCAGCCAAGATGGCAAGGGTTGGGGGCGAGCAGTGGCCACAGGGACCTTGGCGAACGACCCGACAGTTAAGACACTGAGCTTCGCTCCGACAGGCACCCGCTTCGTTCGGGTAACCGCCACGGCCGGGGCAGGCATATCCGCTGAGGAGCTCAACCTGCTTGGGGACCCTGGCACGGAACCGGCATCCGTCGTCGATCTGCCACGAGTTGGCTGGACTGTCACTACGAGCGGCCAGAGCACCGATACCGATACCCACCTTTCCCAACACGTACTACGCAACGAGAGATCCCAAAGTGACAGGTGGCCAGGCCACCTCGCTCAGCAACGCCGCAGCATCACCATCGACATGCACCACACCACTGTCGTATCAGGCATCTCCTACCAGCCACATCTCAGCAGTGCCAACGGCCAAGTCAGCCAGTACGTAGTCTCCACGAGCACAGATGGCACTGCCTTCGGTCATCCTGTAGCTGTTGGAAGTTGGGAAGCTGGCAGCTCTGTTAAGGGCGCCACGTTTACCCGTCCGGTGCTCGCCCGCTACGTTCGCCTCACCGCCACCAACGCGTCCAACCACCGCACCCCTTTTCCGATGGCCGCCGACATCAGGCTGAGCGGCCCCGCGAATCCGGCTATGCATGGCGCCTGGGGCCCTTTAAAGGGGTTTCCGCTGGTTCCGGTAGCAACAGCTACCCTGCCCAACAACAAGCTTCTTGCTTGGTCCTCTTACGCCCCTGACCGTTACACACGTGGTCATGGATACACCCAGACCGCAGTAATGGACTTGGCCACCGGAAAGATCAGCCACCGACGCGTCGACAACACCCAACACGACATGTTCTGTCCCGGCATCGCGATGCTCGCCGACGGCCGAGTCTTGGTCACTGGCGGGGAGACTCCCGAACGTGCAAGCATCTACGACCCCACCACCGACCGCTGGATGTCCACCTCAAACATGAACATCGCGCGCGGTTACCAAGCCATGACGCTGCTCTCAGGTGGTGACGCCTTCGTTCTTGGTGGCTCATGGAGCGGCAACCAAACCACTCAGAAGAACGGCGAGGTCTGGTCTGCTGCTTCCGGTACCTGGCGCAGGTTAACTGGCGTACCGGTATCTGGCATGATGACCGCCGATCCAAAAGGCCCTTATAGGGCCGATAACCACCTATGGCTGCACGCCACTTCCCAAGGGAAAATCCTCCAGCTAGGACCCAGTAAACAGATCAACTGGATATCCACAACAGGAAAGGGTTTCGTTTCTCCGGCTGGAACCCGCGCAGACAGCAACGACGCAATGAATGGAAACGCCGTCGCCTACGACATCGGCAAGCTGCTCACTGTAGGAGGTGCTACTGCGTACGAGCATGCACCCGCCACTCGCCGTGCCTACACCGTCGACCTCAACCACGGTGGACAACCCCGCAGTGCGCGAACTGGTGACATGACCCACGCTCGGGCCTTCTGCAACAGTGTTGTTATGCCAGACGGGAAAGTCGCGGTCTTCGGCGGGCAGTCCACTCCCATGCCCTTCAGCGATGCCGGCTCGGTGATGACCCCAGAGGTATGGGACCCCGCAACAGGCCGGTTCACCCCAATGGCTTCAATGGCTGTTCCCCGAAACTACCACAGCGTCGCCAATCTGCTCCCCGACGGCCGTATCTTCACCGGTGGCGGTGGCCTGTGCGGCGACTGTGCAACCAACCATCCCAACGGAGCGATCTTCACGCCGCCCTATCTCCTCAATCCTGACGGCACAGCAAAACGTCGGCCTCGCATCACCCGCACACTCCCAGCAAAAGCCCAAAACGGGACAAAACTGCAAATATCTGCCGACGGTTCCATCATCTCGTTCGCTCTGATCCGGGCCGGAGCCGCCACCCATTCCGGCAACAATGATCAGCGGCGCATACCCCTGAGCTACCGTCAAAAGGGCACCAACTCCTACGAACTCAAAATTCCCTCCGACCCAGGAGTCGCACTACCGGGCTCCTACATGCTCTTCGCTCTTGACAAGCACGGTGTCCCCAGCAAAGCGGCAATGATCAATATCGGCTCCGCAGGAGCCCAACCACGCCAAGCTAGACACTGAACCTCTTTCATCCTGTTCCGTGGGGGTGAAGTGGCCTGGTCAGCGGGGTGGTGGGTGACATGGCAGAGCCCCTTGTCGTTGGGGTGTTGATCTCACTCGACACCGGCGCCAAGGGGCTCTGTTGGTTCCGTATCCTGCCATGCTCGATGTCCCGTACGAGCTCGTTGAGCACGTCTCGTGGCTGATCCACGCCCGTCGGCGCGAGCTGAAGTCGCCCTGGCGGAGGCTGGGGTGCTTCAAGCAGGCCCTGCTGGTGCTGGTGCATCTCCGGAAGAACGAGACGTTCGCCCAGGTCGGAGCAGGTTTTGGAGTCTCGGAGTCCACGGCCTGGCGATACGTCGACGAAACCCTCGAGATCCTCGCTGCCTGGGCCCCAGGCCTGCGCGAGGCCCTGGTCGGGCTGGGTGAGGGCGACTTCGTCATCGTTGACGGCACGCTCATCCCCACCGACCGCATCAAGGCGGACGAGCCATACTACTCCCAGAAACACAAGCGGCACGGCATGAATGTCCAGGTCGTCGCGGCACCGGACGGGACCCCGCTGTGGTTTTCCCGCGCGCTGCCGGGGCGGGCGCACGATCTGACCGCTGCCCGGGCCCACGGCATCGTCCAGGCCTGCCTGACCAGGGAAGTCCTGGTCCTGGCCGACCGGGCCTACCAGGGGGCCGGCGCCACCGTGCGCACTCCGTACTACAGACACCGCGAACTCCCCGAGCACTACCAGCAGTTCAACCGCGTCCACACGCGACTCCGAGCGCCGGGCGAACGGGCCTTCGCCCGGCTGAAGTCCTGGCGGATCCTCCGCCGGGCCCGATGCTCCACCAACCGCATCAGCCGCACCGTACAGGCCATCCACACCCTTCTCACCTGCAGCTATTCAGGATGAAAGAGGTTCACTGAGGTTTTCTCAGCGTTCATGATCGTCGGGAGGGTCTGTCAAACGAGCGGTGTAACCAGAGTGGTTGGGGTTACTGAACCTCTTTCATCCTGCCTCTGCGAGGGTGAAATGCCTGGTCAGAGGGGAGTTGGTGACAAGACAGGGCCCCTGGTCGTTGCTGTGGTGACATCACTCATCACGCAGCGTCCGAGGAGCCCTGTTGGTTCCGTATTCTTCCATGCTCGACGTCCCGCACGAACTCGTTGAGCACGTTTCCTGGCTGATCCATGCCCGCCGGCAGGAGCTGAACTCGCCCTGGCGACGGCTCGGTTGCTTCAAGCAGGCCCTACTGGTGTTGGCGCACCTTCGGAAGAACGAGACGTTCGCGCAGGTCGGAGCCGGTTTCGGGGTATCGGAGGCGACGGCTTGGCGGTACGTGGACGAGACCTTGATGATCCTCGCCTCGTGGGCACCCGGCCTGCGCGAGGCCCTGGTGGGCCTGGGTGAGGGCGACTTCGTCGTCGTTGACGGGACACTGATCCCCACCGACCGCATCGCCGCAGACGAGCCGTACTACAGCCAAAAACACAAGCGGCACGGAATGAACGTGCAGGTCATCGCGTCCCCAGACGGCACTCCACTGTGGTTCTCCCGCGCGTTGCCCGGACGCACCCACGACCTGACCGCGGCACGGGCTCACGGCATCGTCCAGGCCTGCCTCACCAGGCAGATCCTCGTCCTGGCCGACCGCGCCTACCAAGGCGCCGGCGCAACCGTCCGCACCCCCTACAAAAACCACCGCGAACAACCCGACCACTACCAACTGTTCAACCGCGACCACGCCCGCCTCCGAGCACCAGGCGAACGCGCCTTCGCCCAACTCAAGCAATGGCGGACCCTCCGCCAGGCACGATGCTCAACCAACCGCATCAGCCGCATCGTCCAGGCCGTTCACACGCTCCTGACCTGCGACTACTCAGGATGAAAGAGGTTCACTGACGGGATGTGGAGAGTCGGCCGTCGAAGGTGATGTCGAAGGCATTCAGAGCAGTCTTCCAACGCATGGTCTGAGGAGCCCCGAAGTTCTCGGACAGCGGTCCCCATAGGATCGAAGTCCAGAGCGACGGAGAGAGCACGTGGCACAGAAGCGTAGGAAGTTCAGTCCCGAATTTCGGGACGAGGCGGTCAAGATGGTGGTTGTGGAGTCCCGCCTGATCGCTGAGGTCGCCCGAGAGATACAGGTGAACGAGGGAACGCTGGGCACCTGGGTCAGCCGGTACCGGCAAGAGCACGCCGGTGAGGAGCCCCCGTTGAACATCAGCGAACGTGCCCGCCTTCGCGAATTGGAACGTGAGAACCGGGAACTCCGTATGAAGACCGAGTTCCTGGGAAAAGCTGCGGCCTTCTTCGCCCAGGAATACCGGTGACGGAGAAGTACGAGTTCATCGACGGCGAGTCTGACAACTTTCCCGTGCAGCAGATGTGCGCCTGGGCGGGAGTGTCCACGTCGGGCTTTTACCATTGGAGATCGAGGCCATTGTCGGCCACGGCGAAGCGCCGTGCAGAACTGAAGACCGTCATCCTCCAGGTCTTCTCTGACTCGCAGGAGACCTACGGCTACCGGCGTGTCCACGCCGCGCTCCAGCGAATGAACGTGCAGGCCGGAGCGGAACTGGTCCGCGCGCTGATGCGCGAGCTCGGTCTGGTGCCGTGCCAGCCGCGGCCCTGGCGGGCGACCACGATCGCCGATGATGCGGCGCCGGCCACGCCAGACCTTCTGGCCCGTGACTTCACCGCTGACGCTCCCGGGCGCAAACTGGTCAGCGATATCACCTACGTTCACACCTGGGCCGGGTTCCTTTATCTCGCAACCGTCATCGACTGCCACACCAAAGCTGTGGTCGGCTGGGCGATGGCCGACCACATGAAGACCTCTCTCATATCGGATGCACTCGATATGGCGGCCCGGAACATCGACCTCGCCGAAGGCTGCATATTTCATTCCGATCGCGGCAGTCAATACACGTCTCGGGAACTTCGTCGTAAGCTCGGCTCGTTGGGCCTGCGAGCTTCGGTCGGCCGCACCGGTGTCTGTTGGGACAATGCGATGGCTGAATCCTTCTTCGGCGCCCTCAAAAACGAACTCGTGCACCGAACTACGTTCCCAACACTCGCACATGCCCACCGAGCGATCGTTCGCTACATCGAGATGTTCTACAATCGAAAACGCCTCCACTCCGGACTCGGCTACAAGACCCCCGCAGAAGTCCACGCCGAGTACGAGGAGTTGCAGGCAGTGACATAAGGAAAACCTTCAATACCGCTATCCGAGAAGCGCAGGGCCCCTCAGTCCAGCGGGCCTGGCCCTTGCCGGTGGGGTCCAGGCTCATGATGGCCATGTAGACGCACTTCAAGGCGGCGGTCTCGTTCGGGAAGTGCCCACGGGTCTTGACCGCCCGACGGATCCTGGCGTTCACGGACTCGATCGCGTTCGTGGTGCAGACGATGCGGCGGATCTCGGTGTCGAAGCGGAGGAACGGGGTGAACTCCTCCCACGCGTTCTCCCAGAGCCGGACGATCGCCGGGTACTTCTTGCCCCCGGAGGTCTATTCACGGTGTTTCATCAGCCTTTCTTGTAGAAAGTGAGGGCGGTGACGGTCTTGGTGACGAGAGTGAAGCGTGGGGGGGGGGGGGCGGTAGCGGGTGGCGAGAATCTTCCAGTTCTTCAAGTGTGCGATGGCCCGTTCGACTGCGGCTCGGAGCGTGTTGACGGAGCGGTTGGCTCTCTTGTCTCCGGCGGATTGTTCCTGGCCGGGTGGCTTGCGTCTGGGTGTGAGGAGTCCGGAGCCGGCGTAGCCCAGGTCGCCGATGCCCTCGCGTTCGGCGAATGCCTCGGGGAAGTGGGACTGGCGCCAGGCGTGGATGTCGTGCCGGCTGCCGGGCACGGGGGCGCAGACTGCGAGGAGGTCGCCGGCGAGGGGTGGCGGCGACTGCAGGTTGAATCCGGTGTCGCGGTGTTTGCCGCAGAACATCGTGGTGCCCTGGCTTGTCCAGTCCCACGTCGTGACCAGGGTGCCATCGACCAGGGCGATCCGCCCGGCAGACGCCTTGGCCGGATCGGGAACGTGGCGGGCCAGGACCTTCTCCACCACCGGCAGCAGGGCCGTCCATCGTCTGGAGACAGTGGCCTGGGAGATCCCGAACAGTTCTGCGGCCGCCTCCTGGACCGGGTTCTGCCGCAGCAGGAACAGCACCAGCACCACCGACTTGTACAGGCCCAGCGCCCACATCCGCCCCGGTGACACCGGCGGATCCGGGTCCTCCACGAGCTCTTGGTGGACCCGTGTGACCAGCCCATCAAGTTGATCGGCATCCAGCCCTGTCGTAACGTTCCAGCCCAACGGCCCTGCCCCGGTAGAAAACTGACGTCGTCGCAAACGTCACGCTACCCAGCAGGGCCGCCCTCGTGATCAAGAACAGCAGGCCGAAAACCCCCGTGAATAGACCTCACGTTCACCGACTCAAGCCGCATAGACGAAGACTCCACGCCCCCAGGGGGATTGCCATTCTAAGGGGGCGTCCAGTTTTCGGAGCATTGCTGATGCGGGGGCACCACCCTCTATCACCTAACCCGACAACGTGAAAACCTTTCCCCTGCATAGGCAGGGGAAAGGCGAATGACACGTACTATCTGATTCGAAAATCGGCCACACCTTGGACGCTGCACGCCCTTCTTTTCGGTATTCTTAGTCTATCGCGAAGAGGAGTCAGTTACATGCTCTTTATAACCTTGCCTGCCCTGCAGAATAATGGACCGCTTCAGTGCATTGAGCTCAGCTCGCATGCTTCGGTTCGCTCTGCCCAGCCATCGGAGTTCCCTCCATCGACCAGCATTCGATTCGGCTCGAGTAGTCATTCCCTCACTGCGGAGCCGGATCTCCACATCACGCCCCTTACCTATCTCGGCCGTCCAGTAATCTCTGGGGACACATCCCCGCGACGGATACGGGGAGGTGGCATCGAGCTTCGCCCCGAGAGGGATTCGGGCATGCACTCTCTTCTCTTTCAGCTTAGCCCCAGAAGTATTCAGGAGGGCTTTAGCAATCGGGTCACCCACTGGCACACTGAATGACAGTCTCGGGCTGAATCCGAAGAGTCCATCCCCCGCTTCCAAGGGGTCGTTTTCGTAGCTCCTCACGCCCAACCTGCTGTTCAGCTCACTAGCGGCCCTCGAGTATAGCGAAATATAGTTACCTCCGGCACAGAAAACAAATTTAATATCAGAATCCCCTCTCTTCTTGTGGAGGCAAAGGGACCCTGCGTCAAATCTCCCAAGATTCATCGATTTGCCGTCAATGTCAATCTTGACATTCCTCGACCTAATGTTGAGATGAGGGTTGGACAATTTTACCTTTGCGGCACCGGAGTTGATTTCAACGCTACCGCCAAGCTGAATCTCCCCGCCGACCAGCCTGCTGCCCTCAGTGATTAGCTTCCCGCCACCCACCTTCCATGAACCCGAGCTTTGCCAGTCGAAGAATTCTTCGCCAAGGACAGGTGACGCCTTAGCCCCTGCAGCGATCGCGAAGTTGCTTTTCGCTTTGCTCGGAGGAGTCACGAAGGAATGCCTGGAACTAGCTACGGCCATCGGACTCGCCGGCGTCATGGCGACCGCGAATGAGACGACCAGGACACCGGCATGAGTCAAACGGCCGGAGAAGCAAGAAGTCTTTATAGACTTGGTACGCACGGGGCCTCGCTCTCTACTCTTCCCAGAAGGACTGAACTGGCGCCAGGTAACCTCAAAAGGGATTTCGTAGACAAGAGCCTTTACTTCTTTTAGTTGCATTTTTCACTCGTATGGCGTCAGGGTCTGGCCATCCAAGTGGGGGTTTGGTGGCACTTTTAGTAGAGGGTGAGGACCAGGAGGCCTATTCACGGGGGTTTCAACCATCGTTCTTGATCACGAGGACGGCCCTGCTCGGTAGCGTGACGTTTGAGAGAGCGTCAGTTAACCACCGTGGCAGGGCCGTTGAGCTGGAACATTACGACAGGACTGGACACCGAGCAACTTGACGGGCTGGTCGCACGAGTTCACCAAGAGCTCGTGCAGGATCCGGACCCACCGGTGATGCCGGGGCGGATGTGGGCGCTGGGCCTGTACAAGTCGGTGGTGTTGGTGCTGTTCCTGCTGCGGCAGAACCCAGTCCAGGAGGTGGCCGCCGAGTTGTTCGGGATCTCCCAGGCCACCGTCTCCAGGAGGTGGACGGCCCTGCTGCCGATGGTGGAGAAGGTCCTGGCCACGCACGTTCCCGATCCCACCGAGGCCTCTGCCGGCCGGATCGTACTCGTGGATGGCACCTTGGTCACGACGTGGGACTGGTCCAGCGAGGGCACCACGATGTTCTCCGGCAAGCACCGCGACACCGGCTTCAACCTGCAGACCGCCGCCACTCTCGCCGGCGACCTGCTCGCGGTCTCCGCGCCGGTGCCCGGCAGCCGGCACGACATGCACGCCTGGCGCCAGTCCCACTTCCCCGAGGCATTCACCGAACGCGAGGGCATAGGCGACCTGGGCTACGCCGGCTCCTGACTGTTCACCCCCAGGCGCAAGCCGCCCGGCCAGGAACGATCCGCCGGAGACAAGAGAGCCAACCGCTCCGTCAACACGCTCCGAGCCGCAGTCGAACGGGCCATCGCGCACCTGAAGAACTGGAAGATTCTCGCCACCCGCTACCGCGGCCCCCTCACCCGCTTCCCCGACATCGTCAAGACCGTCACCGCCCTCACCTTCTACACAAGAGGCTGGTGAGGCCTACGTGAATAACCCTCCAGGGCCTCGGCAAAGTATTGAGGCGGAACTGTTGAGTTGCCTGTGGTCGTTGATGGGGGTGTGGCTGAGTCTGGGGATCTGCGGCGGGTGGTGCGGGCGGGGTGGGAAGTGGTGCGGTTGCGTGTGGTGGCCGCGCTGGAGTCGGGGCAGGTGAAGGGGTATCGGCAGGCGGCTGAGGTGTTCCAGGTGGCGGAGTGGTCGGTCGGCTCCTGGTGGCGTGCCTACCAGGCGGGTGGTCGGGAGGCTTTGGTGGTGAGACGGACGAGCCGGCCGGGCCCGCACGAGAAGATCGGCCCGGAGGACCGTGCGGTCCTGTTTCAGGCGATGGCCGACTACACGCCCGAGGAGCTGCTGATCGTGAGGAGCTGCTGATCGGCGGGCCCTTGTGGACGAGGCTCCTGGTCGCCGAGCTGGTGCGGATGGTCACCGGGGTGGTGATGACGGAGCGCGGTGTGGGCAAGTGGCTGCGGCGGTACGGTTTCTCCCCGCAGCGGCCCGACCGCCGCTCCTACCGCCAGGACCAGGCGACAGTGGATGCCTGGCTGAGGGACGAGAACCCGGCGATCGGGGAGTGTTCGATGATTGGCGGATCCGATGATCAAGGAGACGTCAGATGAGCGACATGACCATCGAGCAGATCCGGGTGGCGAGCCGGCAGCGGAGGCTGTGGCGGCGAGTGACGAGCAGTGGGTTGCGATGCTCGTGGACCGGGCCCGGTCGTCGGAGGGCCTGCAGTTGACCGGGGAGGGCGGGCTGCTGCAGCAGTTGACGAAGCGGGTGCTGGAGCCCGCCCTGGAGGGCGAGATCGCCGATCACCTCGGATACGAGAAGCACGATGCCGAGGGCCGTGGCAGCGGCAGCGGCAACGGCAACGGCCGCAACGGGACCCGGGCGAAGACGGTGCTCACCGATGTCGGCCCGGTCGAGGTCAAGGTCCCCCGGGACGTGGCGGGTTCGTTCGAGCCGCAGATCGTCAAGAAGCGCCAGCGGCGCCTGTCCGGGGTGGATGAGAGGGTGTTGTCGCTGTCGGCGAAGGGTCTGACGCACGGGGAAATCTCCGCGCATCTGGCCGAGGTCTACGGCGCGAGCGTGTCCAAGGCGACCATCTCCACGATCACCGACAAAGTGATGGACGGGATGGCGGAATGGTCCAACCGTCCCCTGGACCGCGTTTACCCGGTGCTGTTCGTGGACGCGATCAACGTGAAGATCCGGAACGGCCAGGTGGCGAACCGCCCGGTCTACGTCGTCATGGCCGTGACCACCGAGGGCCACCGGGACATCCTGGGGATCTGGGCCGGCGACGGCGGCGAGGCGCGAAGTACTGGCTGAGCGTGTTCACGGGCCTGAAGAACAGGGGCGTCGACGATGCCCTGATGCTGGTCTGCGACGGACGGAAGGGCCTGCCGGAAGCGGTGGAGACCGTCTGACCTCGCACCATTGTCCAGACCTGCGTCGTTCACCTGCTCAGGAACAGCTTCCGGCACGCGGCCCGCCAGGACTGGCACAAGATCACCAAGGCGCTCAAGCCCGACTACACGGCGCCGAACGAGGCCGCCGCAACCGAGCGGTTCAGCGAGTTCCAAGAAGCCTGGGGAAAAAGTACCCGTCGGTCATCCGGCTCTGGGAGAACGCCTGGGCCGAGTTCGTACCCTTCCTCTCCTTCCACGTCGAGATCCGCAAGGTCATCTGCCCGACGAACGCGATCGAGTTCTGTCAACGCCCGCATCCGCAAGGCCATCCGCGCCCGCGGCCACCTCCCCAACGAGACCGCGGCCATGAAGTGCAGCTACATGGCCCTGATGAGCCTGGACCCGACCGGCAAGGGCCGCAAGCGATGGACCATGCGCTGGAAGGCACCCCTGAACGCCTTCCAGATCGCCTTCGAAGGCCGACTCACCCCGACCGCCAACCGACCCCTACAAAAACTGGATCAGCCGTCTACCGGAAGACGGGACTGTAAGAGCGTGCGCGGATAGGCGGTGTTCATGGGCGTTTTCTGGGGCGTGTGTCCCAGCGGTAGAGGGTCCAGGCCCGGCGGATGAGGCGACGCAGGGTGATGATGGCGTGGGCTATCGACAGGTAGGCGTCGGCGACTTCGGCTCGTCGTTCGGTGCAGCGGGCGATCTTGAAGAACTGATTGCCTCAGGCGTTCGTGCGCTCGACGGGCCACCTTTTCGTGTTCTGGACCGGGGCGGCCAAGGGGCCTTGACCCTGAATCCTGGACACGGGTTATGCGGCTGGTGTCAGCGTAGTTGATGTTGTTTCGGAGGCTGTCTCGTAGGCGATCGGGCTGCGTTGTCCGAGGCGGGAGTGACGGCGTCGGGTGTTGTAGCGGTTGAGCCAGCGGAACGCGTCGAGGCGAGCCTCGCGTTCACTGGACCAGGTCCTGCGGCCCTGGAGTGTTTCGCGTTTGAACGTTGCGTTGAAGGACTCGGCGAGCGCGTTGTCCGCGCTGGAGCCGATGGCGCTCATGGACTGACGGACGCCGGCTTGGCGGCAGGCGTCGGCGAAGGCTCGGCTGGTGTACTGGGCGCCGTGGTCGGTGTGCATGACCGCTCCGGCGAGGCTGCCGCGGGTATGTTCGGCGGCGGCCAGGGCGTCGGTGACGAGGTCGGTGCGCATGCGGTCCGCGATCGCCCAGCCGACCAGGCGGCGTAAGGCGAGGTCGATGACAGTGGCCAAATACAGGAACTTCCCACCGTCCAGCGGGAGATAGGTAATGTCGCCGACGTACTTCGTGTTCGGCTCGCTTGCCGTGAAGTCGCGGCCGATGAGGTCCGGGGCCTTCGCCGCGGCCGGGTCCGCGACAGTGGTGCGATGCCTGCGACGCAGCCGCACGCCTGCCAGGCCGATGCTGCGCATCACCCGCGCGATCCGCTTGTGGTTGACGCGCTCACCCGCCTCGCGGAGCTCGGCGGTGATCCTGGGGACGCCATAGGTGCCGTCCGACTCACGGTGCACGGCCCGTATCCGGACGGCGAGGTGAGCGTCGGCCGCCGCCCGGGCGGCCCGATCCGCGGCCGTCCGACGCCAGTAGTAGAAACTGGAACGGGCGATGCCGAGGATGGTGCACAGCCGCTTCACGCCGTAGCGGCGCTGGTGGTCGGCAACGAACTGGAAGCGGTTCACCAGCGCGTCTCCCCGGCGAAATACTTCGCCGCCTTGCGCAGGATCTCGCGTTCCTCCTCCAGCTCGCGGACCTTCTTCCGCAGAGCGGCGTTCTCCGCCTCCAACGGTGTCGGCGGCTCGGTCGGCACCTCCGCTCGGCGTCCCCGCGGCCGGCTCGCGCCAGCTGCCTGGACCCAGTTCCGCAAGGTCTCGGGATTGATCCCCAGATCGGCAGCGACCTGCCGGATCGTCGCCCCGGGCCGCGACTGGTACAACGCGACCGCGTCCACCTTGAACTGCGGCGGATAGTTCTTCATGACCACGAGATGCCCGTTCTCAGATCCTCAGGATCCAGTGTCTCGCGTGTCCAGGATCAAGGGTCAAGGCCCGGGCCCTGTTGGTTGCTTATCCTGCCATGCTCGATGTCCCTCACGAGGTCGTTGAGCACGTTTCCTGGCTCATCTACGCCCGCAGGCAGGAGATCAACTCGCCGTGGCGGAGGCTGGGTTGCTTCAAACAGGCCCTTCTCGTCCTCGCACACCTGCGGAAGAATGAGACGTTCGCGCAGGTCGCAGCGGGTTTCGGTGTCTCCGTCACGACGGCCTGGCGGTACGTAGACGAGACCCTGGACCTCCTCGCTTTCTGGGCCCCGGGCCTTCACGAGGCCCTGGCCGGTCTGGGCGAAGGCGACTTCGTGATCGTTGACGGGACGCTGATCCCGACCGACCGGATCGCCGCGGATGCGCCGTACTACAGCCAAAAGCACAAGCGGCATGGGATGAACGTGCAGGTCATCGCCGCCCCGGACAGCACACCCTTGTGGTTCTCCCGCGCCCTGCCGGGACGTACCCATGGCCTGACCGCAGCCCGGGCCCACGGCATCGTCCAGGCCTGCCTGACCCGGCACATCCTCGTCCTAGCCGACCGCGCCTACCAAGGCGCCGGCTCAACCGTCCGCACCCCCTACAAGAACCACCAACAACAACCCGAGCACTACCAACAGTTCAACCGCGACCACGCACGACTATGAGCACCCGGCGAACGCGCCTTCGCCCAACTGAAGTCGTGGCACATCCTTCGCCGAGCACGCTGCTCAACCAACCGCATCACACGCATCACCACAGCCATCCACACGCTCCTGACCTGCAGAAACAGTCGATGAAAAACGCTCAGTTCCGCCTCTATATGCGGTATCCAGATGGGGGCGGGCTGACCGCCGAGCAACGCAAGCGCCGGGAAGAGGTGCGGATGCGCGCCGTCGAGCTTTTCGAGCAGGACGTGAAAGTCTCTTGGATTGCTGGCGAGTTACGGGTGAGCGAAAAGTCGGTCTACCAGTGGCGGCGCGCCTGGAAGGCGGGTGGCTGCGATGCACTGCGCTCCAAGGACTCCTGCGGGTATGGCTGTCGGCTCGGCCCGCACCTGCGCGCGAAGCTTGCGGCCTGGCTCGAGGAGGACCCTGCGGCGCATGGATGGGACGAGGACCAGGTGTGGACTGCCGCGCGGGTGCGCACGCTGATCGGGCGGAAGTTCCGTATCTCTTAGAGGTCCTAACAAAGGCGTCGGACATGTCTGTAGGTGATGAGACATGTGGCGAGCCCGAGGAAGGCTTCATGGATGTCGTCCCGTCGCTCCCACCGGATGCGCAGGCGACGGAAGCCGTGCAGCCAGGCGATCGTTCGTTCGACGACATACCGGAAGATGCCCAGGCCGGAGCCGTGTGGCTCGCCTCGTCTCGCGATCACGGGACGGATTCCGCGCTGCCACAGCAGGCGCCGGTACTTGTCGTGGTCGTAGCCGCGGTCGGCGAACAGCGCGTCGGGCCGGTGCCGGGGCCGGCCGACAACCCCGGCGACGGCGGGGATCTTGTCGAGCAGGGGCAGGAGCTGGGTGACGTCGTTGCGGTTGCCGCCAGTCAGCGACACCGCGAGCGGGATGCCCTGGGCATCGGTGACGACGTGGTGCTTACTGCCCGGCCGTGCGCGATCGACCGGGCTGGGACCGCTTTTGGGCCCCTGCGGGCCGCCCGCACATGGGAGGAGTCGATCACCGCCCGCGACCAGTCCAGCTTCTTCGCCGACCGCAGCTTCTTCAACAGCAGCACATGCAGCTGATCCCACACCCCGGCCTCGTTCCACGCGGCCAGCCGCCGCCAGCAGGTCATACCCGAACCGAAGCCCAGCTCCTGTGGCAGGTACTCCCACTGGATGCCGGTGTGCAGCACGAAAAGGATCCCGCACAACGCCTGCCGGTCCGGCACCCTCGGCCGCCCCTCGACCAGCTTCGGCCCCGGCTTGGGCAGCAACGGCTCGATCAGGGCCCACAGTTCATCCGACACGATCCACGGCCGCGACTGACGTTTCCCCACGACCAGACCAACGACCGGATAGACCAACAGTCACATGATCAACCACTTCTGTTAGGACCTCTTACAGCGTCTCCGGCGTCACCAGGCTGCTGCACCGCATGGGCTACAGCGTGCAGATACCTGCCCGGCCTGCTGCCGAGCGAGACGAGGACGCGATCACCGCATGGCGGGAGGTGACCTGGCAGGAGATAAAACCACCAGGGCGGCGACCAGTGCATGGATCTGCTTCGAAGACGAAGCGGGCGTGACCGGTCGGCCGCCAAGGGGTCGCACGTGGGGACGGCGCGGTGTCACCCCGACGGTCAAGGTGTCCGGTCGCAGCCGCGGCCGCCTCTCGGTGGCCGGACTGCTGTGCTACCGGCCTGGAATTCCGGCCCGCCTGTGCTATCGGCTACGCCGGCACACGGGACGCCGGGGCGAGCGCCGCTCGCTGAGCGAAACCGACTACATCCGTCTGCTGGACGGAGCCCACCAGCTGCTCAAGGCCCCCTTGATCGTGGTGTGGGACCGGCTCAACACCCACGTCTCCACGACCATGAAGGCGCTCGTCGCGGAGCGCGCGTGGCTGACGGTGGTGCTGCTTCCCGGGTACGCGCCCGAGCTGAATCCGGTGGAGGGCCTGTGGTCGCACATCAAGCGGAGCCTGGCCAACCTCGCCGCCTGCACTCTCCGAGAGCTGGAGACGCTCCTCCGCAGACGGCTCAAGGCGCTGCAGTACCGGCACGGCGTCCTCAGCGGCTTCCTCACCGAGACCCGCCTTGCCCTCGACAGATCTGACTGACCCCGAAGCGCCGAAGTCAGTATCACTCGGGATGAGCATCTGGGGCGATGAGAATGCCCTGTCGGTGGGTTCCGGCAGGGCATTTGATGTTCACGGTGTCACTGGGGTGCTCAGGGTGCCGTTGGCAACGGCGGTCATTCCTCGGTGACTTCGGCGATAGCGGCGCGGGCGGATGCTTCGTCGACGATGGATTTGCTGTCGGCGTAGGCGGACAGCAGTGCCTGGACGGCGAGGTTGTTGACCGCGCGTGGGTAGCTGCGGGAGCTGTCGTGGATCAGGGTGATTGCGTCGTCGGAGTAGAGGGTGTCGGAGCGTCCGGCGAGGGCGAGGTGGTGGGCGAGGTAGCTGTTGGTTTCCTCGCTGGTCATGGGCGGCATGTTGTAGCGGATCGCGATGCGCTGGCCAAGGGCGGCGAGCATGCCGAGTTTGATGTTGCGGCGGAGGGTGGGCTGTCCGACCAGGAGGCAGGCCGGCGGGCTGGTGGAGTCCATGTCGTGGTTCGTGAGCATCCTCACGGCTTCCAGTGGCTTGTGATCAAGTAGGTGGGCCTCGTCGATGACCAGGACGGGAACCCGCCCGCGCTCGGCGTGTTCGGTGGCCAGCGCGTCCGCGGCCTGAGGGATTAGCGTCGAGCGGTGGGGTTTGGGGACCCCGCCGAGGCGGGTGACGATGGCCTGGTGGATGCCGGTGACGCCGATGGCGGGGTTGGGGAGGTAGATGATGGTGTGTCTGGGGTGGTCGAGGGCGTCGCGGGCCGCTCGGACGGCGATGGTCTTCCCGGCGCCGACCTCGCCGGTGATCACTTCGAGGCAGCGTTCGCCGATACACCAGGTGATGCGGGCCGCGGCCTGGGCATGGGAGGAGTGCCGGTGCAGCATCCCCGGGGCCAGGTCCTTGCCGAAGGGCATGACCGAAAACCGTAGTAGCCCTGGATCTTGTCTATCAACACACGTCTCTTTCCAGGTAGTTGATGAAGGACGCGAGGTCGGCTGCGGCGGCGTCTGCCCGTCGGTGGAAGCAGACGGCCAGGCGGAGGGTCGGGGTGATCGCGGTGTGGGCATCGCGGTCCAGCTGGCGTCGGCCAGGTGGAGGGCCCGTTCCAGCAGCTCACGTGCCCGGTCCTCGGCGGCTTCGAGGTGGTCGATGCGGTCCTGGACCGGGTTGGAGCCCCTCACGAGTCCTGGGCCGGCTGGTCAGGCATCAGGGCGGTGTAGTTGATCTTCTGTCCGAGTTCGGCGGTTCGCCCGGCCTTGGCCCACTCCCGCAGCCTGCGCCGGCAAGTGCCCCCGATGTAGCCGATCCGCTCCGTCGGGACATTGGCCCAGGAGACGCCCTTGCCCAACACGTACACGATGCCGGACAGCCCATACCTTTGTGAGCTCGCCTGACCCGCGATGTCACGTGAATGGTCTACTGAGGGGCCCTGCGCCAGGGCTGATGCGTTCTCAGTTCTCAAGATTGAGTAGTTGGAGTGCGTGGTCGGTGCGTGACCGGTAGTGGTCGGTGGCGGCTGCGATGTTGGTCCAGCCGGCCTGGCGGATGAGGCCGATGGCGAGGTTGCGGAGGGTTGCCATCGCGCGGGGTGCGGTGCCGGTGTGGACGCGGGAGGCGTCCTCGGCGAAGGTCACGTCTCTGATGTGGTGCAGGGCCTCAACTTGCCAGTGTCCACGAACGAGTTCCGCGATCCGGGCCGCTGTGGCCTGTTCGGGAGCGAGGCTGGTGACCGCGTAGATCGTCTTGATGGTCGTTTTGCCGGTCTTGCGGCTGGTTCGGCGGCGCTTGATCTCGATGGCCTGCACGGCGTGCGGGAAGAGCAGCCCGGGCTGGACGGTGCAGACCTTGAGACGGCGGATCTCGCGTCGGCCGTGGCCCTGTTCTCGCGTGCGGTGCTGGAGCGGGACTTCGCGCCAGGGCAGGCGCCGCAGCTGTCGGCGGAGGTTCTTCTGGTTGCCCTTGACGACCAGGATGTAGTGCCCGCCGCGGGCGATGAGGTGTTCGGCGTGTGCGGTCTGGGTGTGCAGCGCGTCGGCGGTGATGACGTATCTGCGCAGGTCGAGCGGGACCAGCAGGGGAACGAAGGCGGGGATCTCGTTGCTCTTCGCGGTGATCTGCCGCTGGGAGACCACCGTCTGGCTCTCGTGCAGGACGGCGGCCAGCAGATGGATGGCCGCCTGTTCGCCGTGGCGACTGCCGCGTACGGCCTTGCCATCGATGGCCACGCCCACCAGCGAGGAGTCGTCGTCTGCCGGGTCCCTCGCGTGCAGCGTGAGCCATGCGCCCACGGCGTCATCAAGGACATCGCCGTCCAGCCGGGACAGCAGTCGCCCCAGGGTGGTCGCGCGGGGCAGACCGCGTAGCCCGATCCTCTGCCGCACCTCCGCAGGGGCATCGGCGGCGAAGCGGGCGATGCCGGCCAGTGTGGTGGCGCCGCTGAGGACCGCGAGCAGGCACAGGGCGAGCAAGGAACCCAGCCGGTAGCGGCGGCCTCGCACCCGCCGTGGATCGGGCAGGCGGTCCAAGACCTCGGAGAGCGAGGTGAGTTTGGGCAGGTCAACGTCCCCGCGGTGGCGCTGCAGGACATCGATCAGGGAGGATGGCACGCGAACGCGACCCCTGTTCTTGATCAACGGCTTCGAGAACCTTGATCATCAGAGGTCGCGTTCGTCACGTCCAGACTCGGGCAAGCGGGCCATCAGGGCATGTCCACGGGCGAGTCACTCATCTCGCCGCATGAGAACGCACGCGCCTTGGGCCCTGCGCTTCTCGGATAGCGGTATTGAAGGTTTTCCTTATGTCACTGCCTGCAACTCCTCGTACTCGGCGTGGACTTCTGCGGGGGTCTTGTAGCCGAGTCCGGAGTGGAGGCGTTTTCGATTGTAGAACATCTCGATGTAGCGAACGATCGCTCGGTGGGCATGTGCGAGTGTTGGGAACGTAGTTCGGTGCACGGAGCCTTTTCCAACCTGATGTGGTTGGTGGGGGTGTGGTTCGGGCGGGGTGGACGGAACGACGAAGCTCCTGGTAGACGGGTTGTCGACCAAGATCAACTGTGTCCCACCAGGAGCTTCGTGTGCTTGTCTACCCGTCGGCGATCGATCTGTCCAGCGCGTCCCTGCAGTTCCTCGCCGGCCGCCTGACAGTCCATCGTCGGCAGATCGGGACGCGGTGGCGTCGGCTGACTGCAGGCCGACAGGCCCTTCTGGTCCTGGCGCACCTGCGCTGCGGGGACACCTATGCCCGCCTCGCAGCGGGCTTCGCGATCGGTATCGCCACCGTGTGCCGCTACGTCCACGAGGGCATCGGCGTCCTGGCCGCTCTTGCCCCGACGTTGCAGCAGGCGATGAAGACCGCGGCAGGCAAGGCTTTCGTGATCCTCGACGGGACACTACTCCCCATCGACCGCGTCGCCGCCGACCGCCCGTACTACTCCGGGAAACACAAGCGGCACGGCATGAACGTGCAAGTCCTCGCCGACCCCTTCGGCCGGATCCTATGGGCCTCACCCGCACTGCCAGGAGCCGTCCACGACATCAAAGCCGCCCGAACCCACAGCATCATCGAGGCTCTCGCCTCATGTGGCGTCACATGCTGGGCGGACAAGGGATACCAAGGCGCCGGCGGCACCGTCCGTGTCCCGTATCGCGGCCGTTGGAAGCACCTCTCCCACGGTCAGCAAGCCGTCAACCGTGCCCACGCAAAAATCCGCGCCCTCGGCGAACGCGCCATGGCCACCCTCAAGAACTGGCGTCTCCTCAGGAAGCTCCGCTGCAGCACCACCCGCATCACCCACACCGCCCAAGCCATCCTCACCCTGACCCTCAACACCACAACCTGAGGTTGGAAAAGGCTCACGAGTTCGTTTTTGAGGGCGCCGAAGAAGGATTCAGCCATCGCATTGTCCCAACAGACACCGGTGCGGCCGACCGAAGCTCGCAGGCCCAACGAGCCGAGCTTACGACGAAGTTCCCGAGACGTGTATTGACTGCCGCGATCGGAATGAAATATGCAGCCTTCGGCGAGGTCGATGTTCCGGGCCGCCATATCGAGTGCATCCGATATGAGAGAGGTCTTCATGTGGTCGGCCATCGCCCAGCCGACCACAGCTATGGTGTGGCAGTCGATGACGGTTGCGAGATAAAGGAACCCGGCCCAGGTGTGAACGTAGGTGATATCGCTGACCAGTTTGCGCCCGGGAGCGTCAGCGGTGAAGTCACGGGCCAGAAGGTCTGGCGTGGCCGGCGCCGCATCATCGGCGATCGTGGTCGCCCGCCAGGGCCGCGGCTGGCACGGCACCAGACCGAGCTCGCGCATCAGCGCGCGGACCAGTTCTGCTCCGGCCTGCACGTTCATTCGCTGGAGCGCGGCGTGGACACGCCGGTAGCCGTAGGTCTCCTGCGAGTCAGAGAAGACCTGGAGGATGACGGTCTTCAGTTCTGCACGGCGCTTCGCCGTGGCCGACAATGGCCTCGATCTCCAATGGTAAAAGCCCGACGTGGACACTCCCGCCCAGGCGCACATCTGCTGCACGGGAAAGTTGTCAGACTCGCCGTCGATGAACTCGTACTTCTCCGTCACCGGTATTCCTGGGCGAAGAAGGCCGCAGCTTTTCCCAGGAACTCGGTCTTCATACGGAGTTCCCGGTTCTCACGTTCCAATTCGCGAAGGCGGGCACGTTCGCTGATGTTCAACGGGGGCTCCTCACCGGCGTGCTCTTGCCGGTACCGGCTGACCCAGGTGCCCAGCGTTCCCTCGTTCACCTGTATCTCTCGGGCGACCTCAGCGATCAGGCGGGACTCCACAACCACCATCTTGACCGCCTCGTCCCGAAATTCGGGACTGAACCCCGCCGAGCATTGGATCCACCTGCGCACGACGAACCCGATTGAGTCAACCTTTGCCACTGTCCGGCTGCGGACCAAGGTCACCCGAGGTGCCGGCAGCGCGGCCGCCGCGCTGGCCATGGTCTTCAAGCTCGTCGAGTCCGCCCAACAGCGGTGGCGGGCCGTGAACGCACCCCACCTCGTCGGCCTCATCCGTGCCGGGGCCCGCTTCGAACGCGGACACCTCATCGAACGTCCCGAGACCAACGCAGCCTGAACTGCTTCAAGATCCACAGGTCTTGACTATTACTCGAAGACGACCGGATAGACGCGGTCGAGGCGTCGGTTCTGCCAGTCGGACATGCCCTCCATCACTGCGTCGGTGATCGTGGAGATGGTGGTCTTGGAGACCTCGGCGCCGTACACCACGGCCAGGTGAGCCGAGATCTCGCCATGGGTGAGCCCCTTCGCGGACAGGGACAGGACCATCTCGTCGACGCCGGTCAGCCGCCGCTGCCGCTTCTTGACGATCTGCGGCTCGAACGAGCCCTCCCGGTCCCTGGGGACCTCGGTCTCGACCGGCCCGACGTCCGTCAGGACGGTCTTGGCCCGCTTGCCGTTACGCGAGTTGCCGCCGTTCTTGCCGGCCGGATCGTGCTTGTCATAGCCGAGGGGGTCACTCAGCTCGCCTTCGAGCGCGGACTCCAGCAGGCGCTTCGTCAGCTGCTGCAGCAGTCCGCCCTCACCGGTCAGCTGCAGCCCGTCGGCCTGGGCCCGGGCGACAAGTTCCTCGATGAACCGCTCGTCCGCTGCAGGCGACGGTGTCTCCACTGCCACGGGCCCGGACGTTTCCCCGGCTATGTTCTCGCTGGTCACAGGTGCAATCCTCCAAGATCGGAGTTACACCGTTCTTTTTACAGGCCCGGCCCGACCCCCCTTCCGCACTTCGGGGAGTGAGGGAGCTCACTCGGTCCTGTTTGGGTGAGGCTTGAGGGGTATGTGGTGGGAGGGGAGGAGGGCTTGTTGTCGAGCCGCGTTGATGGCTCCGAGTCGTCGTCGGACGCCCAGTTTGCGGTAGATGCTCTTCAGCTGTGTGTTGACGGTGTTGGTGGAGACGTGGCGCATGGCCGCGATTTCGCCGACGGTGAGTTCGCTTGGCAGTAGCTGGAGTACTTCCAGTTCGGCAGGTGTTAGGGCGGTGCTGTTCTGTGGCGTCTCAGCGTTGGTGCGCTGGTGGTCGGTGAAGAGGGACAGTGGAGCGGTCGGATGGCTGGTGCAGGGCGTTCCGGGGTCGGGCATAGCGTTTTCCCCTCGGAGCTGCAGAGAAGGGGCTGAGTGTGGTGCTGGCAGGCAGTTCGATCTTGTAAGAGACAAGTACATTGCCGGCGCCAGGGCTGTGTTGCTGCCGGTGACGTCCAATGGGCGGGTGTTAAAGGGTTGGAAGACTCGCCACAGTGTCGAGAGTGATGTACAAGGCAGTCGCAAAGGCTATGACGCGGGCGGCTATGACAATGGTGACGTAGTCCAGCAAGAGTAGAGAGACATCGGCGTATTGGGTGCCCTGTGGGTGGGTGTCGGCGGCCTTGCCGCCGATGGTGATCCTTACCAGGAGGTCTATTCACGGGGGTTTTCGGCCTGCTGTTCTTGATCACGAGGGCGGCCCTGCTGGGTAGCGTGACGTTTGCGACGACGTCAGTTTTCTGCCGGGGCAGGGCCGTTGGGCTGGAACGTTACGACAGGGCTGGATGCCGATCAACTTGATGGGCTGGTCACACGGGTCCACCAAGAGCTCGTGGAGGACCCGGATCCGCCGGTGTCACCGGGGCGGATGTGGGCGCTGGGCCTGTACAAGTCGGTGGTGCTGGTGCTGTTCCTGCTGCGGCAGAACCCGGTGCAGGAGGCGGCCGTAGAACTGTTCGGGATCTCCCAGGCCACTGTCTCCAGACGATGGACGGCCCTGCTGCCGGTGGTGGAGAAGGTCCTGGCCCGCCACGTTCCCGATCCGGCCAAGGCGTCTGCCGGGCGGATCGTCCTGGTCGATGGCACCTGGTCACGACGTGGGACTGGACAAGCCAGGGCACGATGTTCTGCGGCAAGCACCGCGACACCGGGTTCAACCTGCAGGTCGCCGCCACCCTCGCCGGCGACCTCCTCGGTTTGGCCAGGCTGCTGATCTCGATCAGCAGCCTGGCCAGGTAGGTGTAGACGGTCAAGGCCGCTTGTCTGCACGATGATGGCGGCATCCAGTACCAGCATTGAGCCTTTTTCATCCTGGGGTTGCGAGGGTGACGGACGACAGTGTTTCCGCAGGTCAGATGTGGTTGGTGCTGCACATCGAGCCGAGGATGAAACAGGCTCATTGACTTCCTAAAAACGTATCGGGCCTGGCGCGGCGTGGGTGATGGTGGCGAGATAGAGAGCGTCGGACCCCACGCGTTCCTGAGCCTGTTGGTCTTCGAGGATCAGATCAATCGCCCTCTAGCGCTGAGTTCCGCTTTCTGTGGGCACAACACCTTGTAGCAAGGTGGATTCGGCTGTTCGGGGTGGGTGTTGGCCGGTGGTGTTGCGGGCACGGCAGAGCCGCGATCAGGGTGAGGACGCGGGGGTGCGTCGGCTGGAGCGGGCATGGAAGGCGCCGCGAGATACATTGTTGCGGTCACAGACAACCTCTCCTTGCACCACAGTCTGGCTGGAAGACCATCCGAGGATCCGGCAGGTCTTTATCCCCATCGGAGCCCGCTGGGCCGCCCAGATGGTGAACGGCGAGACGGGTTCAGAGCAGATCTGTGGCGACAAGAGCGTCGAACCCGCCGAGCGGACCAGCTTGATTGGAAGCCGTTCCGGACAGGCGCTGTTGGGACGCTCGTGTACGGGGACCTCACAGCAGGTGGGGAACAGTTGACAGCGACGATCTGGGCCTGAGGGAAGTATTGGGCGAGAAGACAGACGGCCGATTCGCTGCCCACGTTCATGGTGTCGAGGATGCGACGGTCAGAAGTGGGGCGTGGAACCCAGGTGTGGAATGGGTCCCGCAGCCGGTTTGCCGCTGGCCACAGGGAGCGCGTGTGCAAGTCGACTCCACGGTCCTCTTGACAGTGCCTGGTGAATTCCCATCGATGTAGGCGATGTGATGTGTATTCATCCAACTGTTCCTACTCCTGCTCAGGGAAGGGGCGGGCGAGGGGCAGGAATGCTTGTATACCCGTTGAGGCACTCCGCGAGTGTCTGTTCCATGGCGGTCTTGGGAGCTGCACCAAGCCAAGAACAACGCTGGCTGCCACCGGTGTAGACAGTGAAGGAGGGAAGAGCAGCGACACCGTGCTGGGCCGCCAGCGCGGGTTCCTCGTCGACGTTGACCTTGACTACTTCGAGCACTCCAGCGTGCTCGACGGCCAGTTGCTCCAAGATCGGAGCGGATTGGCGGCAGGCGACGCACCACGGGGCCCAGAACGCGACCAGAACGGTCCGCTTTGCTTGCAGGACGTTCATTGAGAATGATTGTTCGGTGACATGGTTTACGGGCACGATAGCTCTCCTTTTTGGCTGTTGTCTCCGGTATCCGGCGGTCAAGGCTGGATACGACGGGGACGATCAGGGAGGGAGGACTGAGTTGGCGAGAGCAGTCTTGGCTGCCCGCCACCTCACTCGGCACTTGGCCGGTGGATCACGTCTCGGCGACAGAGCAACTGGTTGAGGTAACCGAGCCAGGTTCGATTCATGAGCTTCTCCGTTTCAGGTGGGATGGCAGTGTCGCTGTCTCAGAAGTTCCGGGGGCAGGGGCGTGCGGTGTCTTCGCCAGGTATCGGGCAGCCGGGAGCGACGGTCATGGATGCGTATGGTGTGTGGCCGTTTCAGACTGCTGATCGTGGCTGGGGAGGAGGCTGAACCAGAGCCACTTGCCGTCGGATGCTCTCGCAAATCCCCAGGCATCGCTGAGGCCGTTGATCAAGGTGAGACCCCGCCCGGACTCTGCGATCTTGATTGCCTCGCCGGCAGGCGCGAGCGTGTCCTGGGAGGCAACCGAGAGGTGGGGGACGTGAGTGCAGGTGTCAAAGACACCGCACAACAGAGAGCCGGAGCAATCATCAACGCTGAGGAATACCCGTACCGAATCGCTGTCGGTATGCGCGATAACGTTGGTTACTGCTTCGGAGATCAGCAGTTGGCCGCGGTCGGCCAGTTCCCGGTCGTCGCGCACCATGGCCACGACGATGCGACGTGCAGAGGCTGCAGAACAAGGCGTAGGAGCCAGGACGACATCTGCACCGGAAGCTGACAGTACGCGTCTGGGGAAGGTCTGCTCGGTGGCACGGTTCGCGGGCATGACGAGGTCTCTTTTGCAGCTGCGGGGCCCGGCGCCCGGTGATTGAACGCTGGTGTGGCCGGGACGGTCAGAAGGCGTGGCCTCGGTTAGCGAGAACAGCCTGGATGGCTTGCCATTTGCCCCACTCCAGTGCGGTGGGGTAGTGCTGGCCTGCCGACCGGTACGCTTCGACGGCCCGGTCGGCGTCCTCGTCCAGCAGGCTGACGTTGATAGCGATGGCAGCAGCAGAACCCATACCGGCCGCGGTGATCACCTGGGCACGGGGGTCGGTGACGTTGCCAGCCGCCCACACTCCGAAGACGCTGGTACGGCCTGTGGGATCGGTGCTCACCCAGCCGTTCTCACTCCTGGCACAGCCGAGGGAGGTCAGCAGGGCATCGTGGGGCACGAAACGAGGTCCGACGAACACCGCTGACCGGGGTGCCACGCGGCCTCCGCCCAGCTGGACCCCGCGCAGCCGATCGCTGTCTGTCACCAGGCGTTCCACCTCACCCTCGTTGATCCGCACGCCTAGGGCGGTGATCTTCTCCCGTTCCTGCTCGACAAGCTCGAGGGTGTGCGGGAAGAAGACCACGTCATCCGACCACTGCGTCAGCAGCAGCGTCTGGTGGACGGAGAAGCCAGGGGAGCCATGCGGGTTGCCGATAACACCGATCGGCTGGTCACGGACCTCATACCCATGGCAATACGGGCAGTGCAGCACATCCCGCCCCCACCGTTCCCGAACCCCGGGGATAGCGGGTACTTCGTCATGCAGCCCAGTGGCCACCAGTACCCGGCGCGCCTTGAGCGTCGCACCACCGGCCAGACGCACGAAGAAGCCATGGGTAATGTCCTCGACCCAGCCCTTGATCATGCTCACGCCATACCGGGCCACCTCGGCCCGGCCCGCCGTGAGCAGATCCCCCGGGGGCATCCCGTCCCGGGACAGGAAACCCTGCATGTGTGCAGCCGGGGCATTGCGCGGCTCTCCGGCGTCCACCACTGCCACTCGGCGGCGAGCCCGCCCCAGCACCAGGGCGGCATTCAGGCCGGCCGCCCCGGCCCCCCCCACCACCACGTCGTATACAGAATCGTTCATCGCGATCACCTCCGCCCTCAGGCTGCGATGGCCACGAGACAATCACAATATTTGTTGCTGTTTCTGGGACAAACAGGAAGATGGGAAGCGTGCCGTACAAGGGCAGTACATCTGCTGTTCCCCAGGCATTTACTGCTCCACTGGGTAACCCAGGCGGCGAGAGCGGGCTCATACAGCCTCCGGGCGCCGACTGCAGGGCTAGTGGCTCGTCACACAGCCTTGGTCGGGTAATCGATGTGCTGGTCGTCGGCGAGCAGACTGTCTCCAAGTCCTGGTCTTGGAGGTGGTTGTGGGACGTCGACCGAGTGTGTTCGTCCGGCCGGTCGCAGTGGACGAGGGCCGGAAGCTGCAGCGGATCAGCCGGAGCGCGAGGGACCCGGTGAAACTCCGCCGGGCGATCGTGGTCCTCATGTCCGCCCAGGGCCAGACGGTCAAGGACATCACGACATTGATGCAGGTCGGAGAGGGCTACGTTCGCGAGGTCATCCACGCCTTCAACGAGCGGGGGTTTGACGCGCTGGACCCAAAATGGAGCGGGGGACGCCCCAAGACGATCAGCGATGAGGTGCGTGAGCACATCTGCCTGATCGCCCGGACGTCCCCCACCGACTGGAAGATCACCGCGTTCTCCACCTGGAGCCTTGCCAAGCTCGCCGAGCATCTGGTCAGGCAGAACGTCACCACGTCCATCAGCCGAGAGACCCTGCGTCGGATCCTGCGCGAGGGCAAGGTCTCCTGGAAGACCACCACGACCTGGAAGGCGTCCACCGACCCGGAGTTCATCGCCAAGATGCACCGCGTCCTGGCGTTGTACGACACCCGCCCACCGACGGGCGGGTGATATGCGTCGACGAGTTCGGGCCGCTGAACCTGATGCCCCGCAAGGGCAAGGCATGGGGGCCGGCCAGACGCCCGCGTCGGCTGCGGGCCACCTACCGCCGCACAAGCGGAGTGCGGCACATGCTGGCCGCCCTCGATCTGGCCACCGGCAAGCTGTACTACCGCATCCGCCCGCGCAAGCGGTGGCGAGAGTTCCTCGGCCTCCTCAAGGCCCTGCGCGCCCGCTGGCCCGGTCAGAAGTTCTACGTGGTGCTGGACAACTTCTCCCCGCACAAACACACCGAGGTCCGCACCTGGGCGGCCGACAACGGCATCGAGCTGGTCTTCCTGCCGACCTACGGCTCCTGGCTGAACTGGATCGAGGCCGAGTTCGCAGCCCTGCGCTACTTCGCGCTCAACGGCACCGACCACCGCAGCCACGACGAGCAGAACGCCGCCATCGGAGCCTACGTCCGCTGGCGCAACACTCACACGAAACCGAAGACACACTTCGCCCCAGACTCAACGATCCGAACATGGACTCATTACCCCGCCAAGACAGCGTGACGAGCCACTAGTAAACCCGCAGGTCACAGCATCATGACGGTCCATCACAATCCCCGCTCCACACGCAACGAAGCTCCGACGATCAAGGGGACCTCCAAGTCGCCCGAACCGCCGGAGCTTTGATGTGCCGCCAGTCTGCCATGCCCTGCCTGACCAAGTCGCCCGTCCCGGAGCAGCGTTCGCTGCCCGATCTGGCCGCACGGCTGACGGCCCTTCCCGACCCTCGCGACCGCCGCGGCAGGCGCCACCACTTGGTCAGCATCCTGCTCACCGCCTGCGCGGCTGTCCTGACAGGCTCGAAGTCCTACGCCGTGATCGGCCAGTGGGCCCGGTCCGCTCCGCAGCACACTCTGGCCCGCCTCGGCGCCCGCACCACCACCCATCCGGCGGCACTGGGAAAGATCGCCTGGTCCCAGTGGGGCATCGAGGCCGTCCATCACGTCTGGGACGTAACGTTCAGCGAGGACGCCTCGAAAATCCGCACCGGGCCCGGGCCGGCGAACATGGCCACCTTCCGCAACCTGGCGATCAACATCCTGCGGACGGAGGGTTACACAAGCATCGCCGCCGGGCTCCGGGAGATCTCCTACGAGCCGTTCACCCGGCCGCTCGACCTGCTGAAACTCCCGTGACCTGCGAAGACACCCGGACCACCGGACTATGAATCAGCCCTGGCCCTGGAAGCAGATTTCACTGCACTGACGCACCCTCGACTCCAGGCACGGCCAGGTCCAGATCCGCCGACTTGGAGCGTGCGCGGATAGGCGGTGTGTGAGGGGTCGGACGCGGGTGCAGGCACGGGGCTGCGCGATCATGTGAGTTCCTACACTCTGTGATCGTGGGGGGCTCCGTGCCTGCGCTGGCATCATGGCTTATCGAACCGCTGTGTGAGCTTCCCCCGCTGTGCGAGAAGTGCTGATCAGCTGGTCAGGAGGGGGTGACGGGGTTTCAGGTTCGTTCGGTCGTTGCCTGTTCGACGTAGTGCTTCTCCTCGAACTCGATCGGGCTGAGGTAGCCGAGTCGTTTCTGGATGCGCCGGGGGTTGTAGAAGCCGTCGATGTACTTGAAGAGCGCGAGGTTCGCCTCGGCACGTGTGGCGAAGACGTGGCCGCGGATGCACTCCGTCTTGATGATCATCCACAAGTTCTCCGCGAGGGCGTTGTCGTACGAGTGCCGACCGAGCCCATGGATGCCTCAACGCCTGCCCTGACCAGCCGGGTTGCCAGCTTCACGGATGTGTACTGACAGCCGTGGTCGGCGTGGTGAATGAGCTGTCCGGGCTCGGCCTCGCGGGAGGCGAGGGCGTACTCGAGCGTGGTCAGCACCAGGTCCGCATCGGCACGGGCGGAGGTCTCCCATGCCACCACCCGCCGCGAGAACGCATCCCGGATCGCCGAGAGCCACACTGGGCCCTCGAGGGTGGGGATCATCGTGAGGTCGCTGACCCACAGCCGGTTCGGCGCCGGCGCGGTGAAGTCCCGGTTGACCAGGTCCGGGGCCAGGGCGGCCTTCGGGTCCCGGCGCGTGAAACCGCTCTTGCGCCGCGGTCTCACGCCCGCCAGGCCGTCCTCGCGCATCAGGCGCTCCACCCGCTTGCGGCCCACCGCCACGCCCTCGCGTTTCAGGACGGCGTGCACCCGCGGCGAGCCGTAGATCCCGCCCGAGTCGGCGTGGATGGTGCAGATCTGCTCCGTCAGCTCCGTGTCGCGGCGCCGCCGCTCGCACGGCTCGCGCTCGGCACGGCGCCACCGGTAGTAGGTGGAGGAAGGGATGTGCAGTTCCCGAAGTACGCACTCGACCCCCAGGCGGGGATGCTCGTCAACGAGCGCCGTCACCTGGACCGGGTCGGGTCGAGCTGCGCCGCGAAAAACGCCGAGGCCGTCCGCAGGACGTCGTTGGCCCGCTTGAGCTGGGTGTTCTCCTTGCGCAGGGCCACCAGCTCGGCCCGCTCCTCAGTGGTGAGCCAGTCGTCGCGCTCGCCGGCATCGGCCTCGGCCTGCCGGATCCAGCCCCGCAGAGCCTCGGGATACACCCCGAGATCTACCGCCAGCCGCTTGATCTGCGGCCTCGGCTCCGTGGTGCGATACATCCGCACCGCACGCTCCCGCAACTCCAACGGATACTTCCTGGGTGCAGCCACGGTCACAGGTCCTCCCATGAGTCCCATCTGCCCCCCTGTCAACTCCATCCGCATCTCGGGGGAACCTCAGAAGCCGGCCGCCCGGATCCGTGCTTCGCCGCCGTGGGATTCTCGGGCGGCCACCTCCCGCTGGAGGCAGGCGACGAGGTATTCGGCATGGCCCGTTCTTCCAGACGTTCCGCGGCGTCCAGCAGGGCAGCTGCTTTCATCGCGTGGGCCAAGAACGCCAGGTCAGAGGAGGTCTGTCGGCTGGTTCGGTGGCCGGCGGCCTGGGCGGTGTCCGCGTCGATGCTGTTCGCGGTGTCGAGGACCTCGGCAGTGCGGGGCATCAGCCGGCCTCCTTGTCGGCGCCGCCGTCGATGACGGTGAACAGCCGGTCGTAACTGCCCAGCTCTCGCTGTTCGACCTCCACCATCGAGCCTGGGCCGACGGCATGGATCTGACCCGTGTGACGATGGTGGTGGTGGTGAGTCTGGTGACGCATCCGCTCGCCGGCTTCGGCATGCTCAGGATCGGTCAGGGTCTGGTGGCGAGCCCAGCAGCGGGAGTGTTCGGCGACGATCTCCCCGTCGGCAGTCAGGACGATCACACGGTCATTATCGGTCAGGACGGTCACCTGGCGGCCGATGGCGGTGGGGGCGACGGAGTAGTCGCAGGTGTCGCAGACATAGTGGTCTCGGCCCAGCCTGGTGGAAAGGCGCCACCAGGCTGGCGGGTCCACCGGCGGCAAGGTGAGCATCCCGGCGCGGCCGGCCTCCCACAGGTCTGTCGGACGAGTCCCCAAAGTGCGGTGGACACGCCGATTGGCGACAGCCAGGCCGTCAGCTGGGCGTTGAAGTCGTCTGGACCGCTGAAGTGTCGACTGGGCAGGAAGGAGGTCTCCAGATAGCCGTTGGCCCGCTTCACCAGCCCTTTCGCTTACGGATCCCGCGGGCGACACAGATAGATCTTGGTGTAGGCCGGCGAACGCGGCGAACTTCGAGGTCGGCCGGCCCTGGCCGACGCCGGCTTCGTTGTCCCAAACCAGCATCTTGGGAACACGACCCCACGCGGTCAGCAGCCGCCAGTGTCCGTCGATCAGATCACCGGTCTTCCGCGACGCCAGCATCCTGGCGGTGGTCACCCGCGAATAGCCCGACACCATGACCAGCACCGGCGGCCGCCTGGTTTGACCATAGCTCAGGGGGATGCCGACGGCGGGTATCACAGTGCGCAAGGACGATACGTCGTCCGCGACACCGGATCGACCGGCGCATAAGCAGGCCGAAGCTCACGGAAATCCTCCTTGAGGATCGTTATCCCTCTCCCAGCCGATCCGCTTGGCGCTCACCGTCGCCGGCATCGTTGGCGTCTGACGCAGCAGTTCCCGGATCTGCACCTCGACCGCTATCGCCCCCGGCCCTTCGCCGGACGCGTCGTCAGAGGGTCACCCGCCACCGACACATGATCTGTCCGCGACCATCGTGTTCCCTCCCCGCTGATGTGATGGCCTGGCCTTCTGCGACACCGTCGTGGAGCTCCAGCGTGATGGGACGTACTGGCAGGTCTCCACGAAGCAAGCGAAGTCGGCGACACTGCGCATCCTGAGAGGGGCGGAACGGTGATCGGTGATTCCCACTGGCTGGGCTTTCAACCGGAGCTGTGCCGGTTCATACGCAGCGAGAGTTGAGGCAACGGCCGTCGCGCTGTCACGGCTGGCCTCGCTCGAACACGGATCCCTGGAGCATCGCACCGTCCGTAGCGGGGGTGTCCAGTAGACGGCTGATCCAGTTTTGGGCCTTGCCCCCTGGTCTTGGACACGCGAGACACTGGATCCTGAGGATCTGAGAACGGGCATCTCGTGGTCATGAAGAACTATCCGCCGCAGTTCAAGGTGGACGCGGTCGCGTTGTACCAGTCGCGGCCCGGGGCGACGATCCGGCAGGTCGCTGCCGATCTGGGGATCAATCCCGAGACCTTGCGGAACTGGGTCCGGGCAGCTGGCGCGAGCCGGCCGAGGGGGCGGCGGGCGGAGGTGCCGACCGAGCCGCCGACGCCGTTGGAGGCGGAGAACGCCGCTCTGCGGAAGAAGGTCCGCGAGCTGGAGGAGGAACGCGAGATCCTGCGCAAGGCGGCGAAGTATTTCGCCGGGGAGACGCGCTGGTGAACCGCTTCCAGTTCGTTGCCGACCACCAGCGCCGCTACGGCGTGAAGCGGCTGTGCACCATCCTCGGCATCGCCCGTTCCAGTTTCTACTACTGGCGTCGGACGGCCGCGGATCGGGCCGCCCGGGCGGCGGCCGACGCTCGCCTCGCCGTCCGGATACGGGCCGTGCACCGTGAGTCGGACGGCACCTATGGCGTCCCCAGGATCACCGCCGAGCTCCGCGAGGCGGGTGAGCGCGTCAACCACAAGCGGATCGCGCGGGTGATGCGCAGCATCGGCCTGGCAGGCGTGCGGCTGCGTCGCAGGCATCGCACCACTGTCGCGGACCCGGCCGCGGCGAAGGCCCCGGACCTCATCGGCCGCGACTTCACGGCAAGCGAGCCGAACACGAAGTACGTCGGCGACATTACCTATCTCCCGCTGGACGGCGGGAAGTTCCTGTATTTGGCCACTGTCATCGACCTCGCCTCACGCCGCCTGGTCGGCTGGGCGATCGCGGACCGCATGCGTACCGACCTCGTGACCGACGCCCTGGCCGCCGCCGAACATACCCGCGGCAGCCTCGCCGGGGCGGTCATGCGCACCGACCACGGGGCCCAGTACACCAGCCGAGCCTTCGCCGACGCCTGCCGCCAAGCCGGCGTCCGCCAGTCCATGAGCGCCATCGGCTCCAGCGCGGACAACGCGCTCGCCGAGTCCTTCAACGCAACGTTCAAACGCGAGACACTCCAGGGCCGCAGGACCTGGTCCAGTGAACGCGAGGCTCGCCTCGACGCGTTCCGCTGGCTCAACCGCTACAACACCCGACGCCGTCACTCCCGCCTCGGACAACGCAGCCCGATCGCCTACGAGACAGCCTCCGAAACAACATCAACTACGCCGACACCAGCCGCATAACCCGTGTCCAGGATTCAGGGTCAAGGCCCCCGTTCCGGGTTCGGTAGAGACTCGATCCTTTGAGAGGATCGAGTCTCTACCGAACCCGGAACGGTTCAGATGACGCTTGCGTCGCCTGCCTGTAGCCACACTTTCCAACCGCCTGTGAGTTCCGTGCGGGTGAAAAGTACACCCGCACGGAGTAGAGGCTCTTGGTCTCCGAAGAGTCTTTGCGGTGACCTGTTCGTCATCCAGTTCTTCGCGAAGAGAGTGAGGCGTTCCGCAGGGCCGGCATGAGCTTGCCCTGGTCGGCCCACGATACGCAACGCAGGCTCGCCCGTGCCAAGTGGATCACGCAGTTTGAACAGTCATGCAGGGCCAGACTGAATTGCGCTGGGAGTAGCGGGAGTCGGCGCAGGGTGTCAAATGCCTATCGCGGTCTCATAACGACCGCCTGCAGAATTCCCACTCATTCATTTGGAGGGACTCGCTTGTGCCAGGAGAGACAGAAGTTCATACTGTATGGGCGAGGAAACGATTCCCTTACAGGGGGTACTTTTCCCCTCAACGCCGCCGTTCACAATCGACGATACATGTCAGGTCAACCTGACGAACAGAGCGCCATGCACAGTTCGGTGGAACTTTCCCTTCCTCCGCGTTCCACGAACCCACGGCGACTCTGACCTGTAGTGGGATCGACCACACTCGCACGCTCAACTCAGGATTAAAAAGGGTTCAGTCGACGTCAAATGTCACCTCAGGTTGACGGTGGAAGGGTGGGGTTTATGGTGGAGAGAGCCTTAGGTAGTCCCCCTTAACCCCATATGAGGAAGCAGTAATTCTCCGCCAGTCGAGACCGATCTAACAGGTCGGAGGATTCCCTTCCACCTCGACAGGTCATCGACACGCAAACAGGTAAGACAAAAGGAGTCCAGTAAGCGGTTCGGGGTAAACTTCACCGAAAGGCCTCAGGGTATGTCACGAGCGAGAGTTTCAGATCGTTTAACTCTGCCTCTTTTCGCACTTTGCGCTACAATATTGGGGGCCTTCCCGGCGCAAGCAGTAAGCAGGGTTAATGTCGGCCTCACCAGTTTGGACGAAATCTCGCGCAGCGTTATCGTAAAAGTTGGCTACATCTGCGAAAATTCCACACGTGGCACGCTTGTCGATATTAAGGTTTCTCAGCCTTCCGGCGACAGCAGACGCCGACCCCATGGGTTCGTTAAAGCCGGGGCGATGCGCGACGGAATATTTCATGTGTTCTCTTACCCCGTTTCATGCGCCTCCGGCGCTTCGTTTCATCACGGCTTGGTGCGCATAAACGTATCCCTCCTTAATCGAGGAATTAAGTCCGCCTCCCTTACTGGAACTTCCGACGTGTAACATTCGGCACACGCACGCTTGACGATTCACCGAAAGGCCGCAGCATTCGATCTTCGCTGCTTCTGACTGAACCTCTTTCATCCTCAGTACGGCACGCTGTATGAACCACGACCGACCTCTGGAAACGCTGACATCCATCTCCCTCGGAGGGCCAGGATGAAAGAGGTTCAGCGTGACTCTACAGGAGTGTCTCGGCTGTGTCAGATACAGAGCAGGGCGGCGTTGCGAAATTCAAGAAGTCGTGACGGGATGGGCGCTAGGCCAGCTCTCCTTTTGCCAGCACCCCTCTTTAAGAGGCTTTTCATGGATCCCTTTAGCGGCATTGCGGGTGGCGCGCTCCCGATTGAAATTCCACACGCGCATGGAAGGATGGCAGTATCGCAGGCGCTCCCCGCGCAAGCGTTCAAGCTTGACGCTTTTCCCAGCATCCACATTTGCGCGATACAGGGTTACCTCACCAACTGTGAAAGGGGAAGTCAATGTCATTAGGGACGCAAACTGCGTCAGCGACGAATGACCAGGAACAGGTGCAAGAGCAACTTAGCCTGAGCACCGCGGCAGCGCGGAACCTTGCGACCACCACCAAGTCTGAACCCCAGATGCAAGGAATCAGCTCACGATGGCTGCTGCGCATGCTGCCATGGGTAAACACTCCCGGTGGCACCTACCGAGTGAACCGGCGCCTGTCGTTCACAGTCGGGGATGGAAAGGTAGCCTTCGAAAAGAACGGGCCTACGGTTCGCGTCGTTCCCATTGAGCTGGCTGAACTTCCGTTGCTTCGCGGTTTCGACGACGTCGCGGCATTGGGAGCACTGGCCGCCAAATTTATCCAGAGGGAGTACGACCCCGGCCAGGTCATCGTACACCAGGGCAAAAAAGCCGATCACGTATTTCTGATCGCGCACGGAAAGGTGGAGCAAGTAAGACCTGCAAAGTACGATGGTGATGCCATTGTGGGCCGTTTGTCCGACGGAGACAGTTTCGGCGGAAACGTGCTTGCGGGACCAGGTGGGAAGTGGGGTTTCACAGCCCGTGCGGTGACTGCGACAACGGTCTTAGCACTGCCGCACAGTGCATACAAGGAAGTTGCCAACCAATACGAAGCACTGCGGTCGCACGTCCGGGGACGTAGCGCCGATGCGGAGAGGCCAACCAACAAGGCAGGTGAGTCAGCGATTGATTTCCTGTCCAGCCACACGGGTGAGCCAACTCTTCCTACCGCCTTCGTGGACTACGAACTCAACCCACGTGAGTACGAGTTGAGCGTGGCGCAGACGGTATTGAAGGTGCACAGCCGGGTTGCGGACCTGTACAGCCAGCCGATGAATCAGACGCGGCAGCAGTTGCGTCTCACCATCGAGGCACTGCGTGAGCGTCAGGAGATGGAACTAGTCAACAACCCTGACTTTGGGCTGCTCCATAACGCTGACTTCGACCAGCGCATTCCGACCCACTCCGGTCCGCCTACGCCGGACGACCTCGACGATTTGCTGAGCATGCGCAGTGGAACCAAGTACCTCTTCGCTCATCCGCGGGCCATTGCCACTTTCGGCAAGGCGTGCAACAAGCAGGGGATCTACTTCGGCAGCATCGATGTCGACGGCCATCACATTCCCGCTTGGCGGGGTGTACCGATTCTACCGTGCGGAAAGATCCCAATCTCGGAACACCATACATCGTCGATCATCGCTATGCGGACCGGAGAGAAGGACCAAGGTGTCATCGGCCTCTATCAGACCGGTCTGCCCGATGAGGTCGAGCCTGGTCTCAACGTGCGATTCATGGGAATCGACGAGAAGGCCATCATTTCTTACCTTGTCAGCACCTACTACTCCGCCGCTGTACTAGTCCCGGATGCGCTTGGCATCCTCGAAAATGTCGAGGTACACGCGTGATTGAGCACCGGATCCGCAAGTGAGAGAGGTCCAAGACGGTGTCGTTGTTATCCCGAGTTTTCGCCGTTCCAGCTACCCATGAAGTGGCACGCTTAGCGGACGACTTACTGTCGAACCCGGCGCGTCCCGCGAGGCGGGATCTGTTCGCTGCGCCGTCCGCACTGCAGGAACAGTGGGTGCCAATCTGTCTTCCCAGCGGCCCTACTGGTTTGGGCACATCAGCGGCCAGGGACCTCCCACTACCGTCCACGGACCACGGCCGGTCTACAACAGCCCCCTCATCCCATGTAGGGCCCCTCGCCGACGGCCACGGGTATAGGACCCTAAGTACGCTTGGCCAACGAGCCGCAGTCCTGCCTTCGGTGCCCAGCAGCCCAACTGGGGGCTCCTACACCACTCACATTACCCATGTACAGCGCCCCTTTGGTGAGAGGCAGGGGGACGCAGGCTGCGAACAGACCACCTCGGTCCGTCAACGGCAGCACACCTTGTACTGTCCGCCCGCCATCCGGGACGACCCCGTCCTGGGTGAGGAGGTCAACGAGCGGCTGGTCGCGTGGGCTGAGGAGGTGGGGATCTACCCAGGTCACCTCGACATGGTCCGCTCGGCCAACTTTGGACGGCTGATGATGCTTGCCCATCCCGAGACGGACGACCCGGATCGCCTACTGGCCGCGGCAAAGTGCGGGCTGTCGGAGTGGGCGGTCGACGATCACATCGTCGACGGCGAGGTCGAGACTCCCCGCCACGGACTGATTGGCCAGCGCCTTGCCCTCTGCCACTCAGTCATCGACCAGGCCCAGCTCCCAGTGCGCTACGCGCCAAGCTTGGAGAAGGCCGTCCGGCATGACCCGGTCGCCAGGGCACTGCGCTCCGCCCTGACCAACCTCCACAACCATGCCACCACGACCCAGGTGCGACGCCTCCGCCACGAGCTGGCGATCATGTTCGTCGCGTTCAACCAGGAAGGTGTCTGGCACACACAGCAGCAGGTCCCGCCGGTCTGGGAGTACCTGATGCATAGGCACGAGATCAGTTTCATTCCATGCATGGTGCTGATCGACGCCATCGCGGGCTACGAGATCCCAATGGCCGAGTTTTCCCACCCCCAAGTGCGCCGAGCATTCAACCTGGCGGGCACCGCGACCGTGCTTGTGAACGATCTGTACTCGATGGGCAAAGAAGATGCCACGGACTACAGCCTTCCCATGCTGATCGCCCGCGAGGAGAACTGCTCGCTGGAGGAAGCGGTCGATCGCAGCGTCGAGATCCACGACGAGCTCATGCACACCTTCGAGGCAGAGGCCGCTGTTCTGGCCGCCACCGGTTCCCCGGAACTGCGTCGTTTCCTGGCCGGCACTTGGGCCTGGGCGGGCGGCAACCGGGAGTGGCACGCCAGCAGCGCCAGATACCACACCCCCTCCAGCACCACCTGACAGAACGCAACCTCCACAGCCGGCGGTTGCACCCAATACAAGGAGCCTCAATGACCACCACCATGGCCACATCTTCCCCTGTGCTACGGACCGCCTACCAGAAATCGGTCGCCGCATATTGGAACGCCGAGAAGGCCCCAGTAAACCTGCTACTCGGCGATGTCGATGGTCTCTACCACCACCACTACGGCATCGGCGACTACGACCCCTCTGTACTCAAAGGCTCCGCTGACGCCCGAGACGACCAAGTGATCAAGGAAATGCACCGCATGGAGACGGCACAGGCCGATTTCCTCCTCAACCACCTCGGCAACATCCACGCCAACGACCGCCTCCTCGACGCCGGATCCGGCCGCGGCGGCACCAGCCTCATGGCCCACCACCGGTTCGGCTGCCCCATCGACGGTGTGTCCATCTCCGAGTCCCAAGTCGAGTTCGCCACCACCCAGGCCGAGAGGCATGGAGTAGCCGACGACGTGCGTTTCCACTTCCTCAACATGCTCGACACCGGTTTCCCAGCCAGTTCGTATCGCGGCATCTGGACCGACGAATCCACCATGTATGTGGACCTCTTCGAACTCTTCGCCGAGTTCTCACGCCTGCTGATGCACGGAGGCCGGTACGTGTGCATCACCGGCTGCTCCAACGATGTCACCGGTGGCCGTTCCAAGGCGGTCAGCCGCATCGACGAGCACTACACCTGCAACATCCACCCCAGAAGCGAGTACTTCAACGCCATGGCCGCCAACGGTCTCGTCCCCATCAACGTCGTCGACCTGACGGCCCAGACAATCCCCTACTGGGAACTGCGGGCGAAGTCCGCAGTAGCCACGGGGATCGAGGAGTCTTTCCTCACCGCATACAAGGAAGGAAGCTTCCACTACCTGCTGATCGCTGCCGACCGAATCTGAGCTCGTAGACCGCTTGGGGATGTACGCCCTGGCATCCAGGCATACACTCCCAAGCGCGTCCGAAAGATCGTGTAACAGCGTGCGCGGATAGGCGGTGTGTGAGGGGTCGGACGCGGGTGCAGGCACGGGGCTGCGCGATCATGTGAGTTCCTACACTCTGTGATCGTGGGGGGGGGCTCCGTGCCTGCGCTGCCATCATGGCTTATCGAACCGCTGTGGGACCAATTCCGGGAACTGCTGCCTGTGCACGGTGTGTTCGACCCGGCTCATCCTCTGGGGTGTCATCGCCGTCGCATCAGCGACCGTGCCGTCTTCGACAGGCTCGTGCAGGTCCTGGTGTTCGGCTGCGGCTACCGCAAGGTCGCCGACGACTCGTGCTCGGCGACGACCATCCGTGCCCGCCGTGACGAATGGATCACAGCCGGGGTGTTCGAACACCTGGAGCTGATCGTGCTGGAGGCCTACGACCGCTTCGTCGGCCTGGAGCTGTCGGACCTGCCCGTCGACGGCTGCCATACAAAAGCGCCCTGCGGCGGCGACATTGCGGGTCCCTCGCCGGTGGACCGACGCAAGGGCGGCATGAAACGCTCCACCGCCACCGACGCCGCCGGCATCCCGCTCGGCGCGGTGACCGCCCCCAGCAACCGCCACGACTCCCCGCTCCTCGCCCCGACACTGCACAAGCTCGAACGCCTCGGACCGTTCCCGGACGACGCCACCGTCCACCTCGATGCCGCCTACGGCACGGAAAAGGAACGAAAACAGGAGGTCTATTCACGGGGGTTTTCGGCCTGCTGTTCTTGATCACGAGGGCGGTCCTGCTGGGTAGCGTGACGTTTGCGACGACGTCAGTTTTCTACCGGGGCAGGGCCGTTGGGCTGGAACGTTACGACAGGACTGGACGCGGATCAACTTGATGGACTGGTGGCGGAGGTTCACCAGGAGGGTTATTCACGTAGGCCTCACCAGCCTCTTGTGTAGAAGGTGAGGGCGGTGACGGTCTTGACGATGTCGGGGAAGCGGGTGAGGGGGCCGCGGTAGCGGGTGGCGAGAATCTTCCAGTTCTTCAGGTGCGCGATGGCCCGTTCGACTGCGGCTCGGAGCGTGTTGACGGAGCGGTTGGCTCTCTTGTCTCCGGCGGATCGTTCCTGGCCGGGCGGCTTGCGCCTGGGGGTGAACAGTCGGGAGCCGGCGTAGCCCAGGTCGCCTATGCCCTCGCGTTCGGTGAATGCCTCGGGGAAGTGGGACTGGCGCCAGGCGTGCATGTCGTGCCGGCTGCCGGGCACCGGCGCGGAGACCGCGAGCAGGTCGCCGGCGAGAGTGGCGGCGGTCTGCAGGTTGAAGCCGGTGTCGCGGTGCTTGCCGGAGAACATCGTGGTGCCCTCGCTGGACCAGTCCCACGTCGTGACCAAGGTGCCATCCACGAGTACGATCCGGCCGGCAGAGGCCTCGGTGGGATCGGGAACGTGCGTGGCCAGGACCTTCTCCACCATCGGCAGCAGGGCCGTCCATCGCCTGGAGACGGTGGCCTGGGAGATCCCGAACAACTCGGCGGCCACCTCCTGGACTGGGTTCTGCCGCAGCAGGAACAGCACCAACACCACCGACTTGTACAGGCCCAGCGCCCACATCCGCCCCGGCATCACCGGTGGGTCCGGATCCTGCACGAGCTCTTGGTGAACTCGTGCGACCAGCCCGTCAAGTTGCTCGGTGTCCAGTCCTGTCGTAATGTTCCAGCTCAACGGCCCTGCCACGGTAGAAAACTGACGTCGTCGCAAACGTCACGCTACCGAGCAGGGCCGTCCTCGTGATCAAGAACGATGGTTGAAACCCCCGTGAATAGGCCTCCAGGTACTCGTAGAGGATCCGAGCCCCGCTGTGAGGCCGTCACTGATGTGGGCGTTGGGCCTGTACAAGTCGGTGGTCCTCGTGTTGTTCCTGCTGCGCCAGAACCCCGTCCAGGAGGCGGCAGCCGAGCTGTTTGGGATCTCCCAAGCACTGTCTCACGGCGCTGGACGGGCCTGCTCCCCGTGGTGGAGAAGGTCCTGAACAGTTACGGCGTGGTGCGCGACAGCGATCGTAGTTTGGGGCCGTGACGTGAAGAGGGCCGTACGGGTTAGGGAGGTTGTGACGCAATCCTTGTCCCGTACGGCCTTTTCGCATCCTATCTGTACCGGCATCTCGCGGAGGCAACTCGGCAAGATCATCACCGAGTTGGTGGGACCGTGGCTGGCGCGGGAGGAGTCTCGGCTGTGTGAACGTCGAGGTCACGAGCGTGTGCGGGCCGAGGGCGGAGGCCCGGACCATCAGCTGGTTTTCACCGATCGGGTGATCACCACCCTGGTCATCTTGCGCTTCCAGCTCCCGCACGCAGCCCTTGCCGTCTTCTACGGTGTCGATCGCTCCACCGTCACCCGTGCCGTCCATGAGATCCGGCCGCTGCTCGCCGCCCGCGGATTCGCTGTGCCCGGCATGCCTGGGTTGCGGCTGCGGACCCTGGCCGATGTCTTCGCCTACGCGGCGGCGGCAGGTGTCGAGTTGCGGATCGACGGGACCGAAGTGCAGGTTCGCCGTCCCCGGGCCGGCCGGCCCGGACGCCGGGCCTTCGTCTCCGGCAAGCGTAAGCAGAACACGAAGAAGACCACTGTGATCAGCGACGGGGCGGGCCGCACCCTGTGGACTGGAGCAGTTCGCCCAGGCCGCATGCATGACCAAACTGCGCTCAAAACCGAAGGATCGGCGACCTGTTCCCCCGGTATCCGCAAGTCAAAGCCCAGGTCGACGCCGGGTACCGGGGTCTGGCCAAGGACTTTCCCGACCAGGTGACCGCACCACCGAAGAGGCCCGGAAAGAGTGCCGATGCCGTGGATATCGCTGCCTGGGAACAGGCACGCAAGACCCAGTCCTCAGCCAGGATCCCCGTCGAGCACGTCAATGCCGAACACAAGGCATGGCGCCCTCTCCAACGCTGGATCGGACGCCGCGAGTACTACGACCAAACCCACCTCGCCATCGCCAGTCTGGTCTCCGACCGCACCGCCATCCGGTAAACACCACCCACCACCCCACCAGACCGGCACCCCCAAACCCCAGTCGCGCACCACGCCGTCAGCTCGGGTGGTTGCCCTTGACCACTGCGATGCAGTAGCGGGCCCCCTCTCCTCCACGAGGAACCGGGAGCGATCAGTCCGAGGCCGCAGCGCATCGAACACAACAACGGTGCCCACGAGTTCCAGCGAAGCACGCGGGGCCGGAACGCGGTGATCTCATCGAGCTTCTTCAGCTCAGCCACCAAATGCGTGATAGCAGAGGGAAGGGGCTGGCTGGTTGAGGACCAAAATCCCGAGATCAGCGCTGAGTCAACTCCCGAGACCCCGCCACCCCTGCGTGACCAAACTGAAGAAGCTCACTGCTCTTGGAGTCAACCAGGCGTTGGGCTATCACCGCCTTCTCACCGTGCAGGACCGCGGCGAGCAGATGGGCCGTGGTTCAAGCGGCAGCGAGCGAGCCGCGCAGGGACTTGCCGCCCACAGCCAGGGCCCGCAGCCCGTCGACAGGTTCGAGCTGACCAGCGAGCCAGTCACCGATAGCCGGGTCCAGGCATCGGCGTCGATCCAGGCCAACGGACGCCCCCTGGACGATCAACGGCTTCAGACACCTCGATCATCCGAAGTCGCGCTTCGTGCATCCACCGGGCCGAACACCCGCGATCTGTGCCACCCTCCTCTCGACAGGCGAGAACGCTTCAACCCTGCCCCTCACCCCAACAAGACCGTTTCGCCTTTTCATGTGATGACACGACTGCCTCATTCCCCATTAACTAGTGGGCATCCCCTTCTCACCCCTTCCCGATGGGGTGTGCAGGGTGAAGGCGCGTTCAAGGACGCGCTCCTCACCAGGCAGTTTTCTATCGGCAGCGCTCATTTTCCAAGCGTTCACATACGTCGCAAGAGTTCATTAGGAGTGGGACGTGTCAATTTCTGGGTTGCCGGTGCGACGCCTCGTACCCGTTGGTGCAACGCTCGCGCTCGCGCTGGCCGGAGCTGTGACAAATGCTCCGGGCGCACAGGCCCTGACAAAAGATCAGATCCTCGCCCAATGTGGATCTGGTATAGCGAAGTGCACATACGAAGACGTCACCAAAGATGGCAAGCAGTACAAAACTAAGCCTCAGCGCGTCTCGGCAATCTATCAAAATTGCCAAAAGTCGGGAGACCTCACATATCAGCTGAAGGCTGATTACACCAACAGTGTCACCACAGGGTTCACCATCGGCGGTAGCGGAGACCTGTCCCTTGGCACCCCCGCAGGCACCCCAGTCGCCCTCGCCGTAAAGGGCGCCATTCAGGGGTCCTACAACAAGACATGGACAGACTCGAAGACCGTGTCGGCACAGCAGACGGTTACAGTCAGCCCCGGGAAGTCTTCCTGGATCGAGGTTTCGGCGATCAAGGACGTTATCACCGGGACTCTAAAGACGAACTACGATGCTGCGGTTGCCGGACACTACCACCACCTGCTCCCAAATCAGAAAATGGCGGTCCCCCCTATCAACGGCGCACCGCAAGACGTCATCACCGTCAAGTCAGGAAAGGCCGACTGCAGCAAGGGAACCGGCACTGCCGATGCGGCACCGGCCGTCGTCTTCTAGAAAAGGGATGGTAGTGACAAAAGAACTCCGCAGGACTCGGCCTTGGCGGCGAGCCATGGCGCTAGGCGCATTGGCTACACTCGCGGCAGCCACCGCCACGCTCAGCACTGGGCCGACCGCCACAGCCGCAGGAAAGTGCGGTAATCCTGGAGTCGGATTCAACAAGGTCAGCTTCTACAATGAAGCTGGCTACGTCGCCCAATACTACCTTGATGGGAACAAGAGCGGGGAGGTGTGGAGAAACGGAAGCAACACCCCTCTTGCCCAGAGCGCCTCCACCGACCTTACCACCCTCGGCCTCAAGGATAACGACAAGATCACAGCACGCGCCAACTGGATTGACCCCTTCGGAAACAAGAAGTGGGTCAAAGGAGGGGCTGAAATAACGTACTGTCAAGGCAGTAACCGGACAGCAAATATAAAAACATGGGGTACCATCTTCGACCCTCAAATCGGCTGGAACTGAGGCTCCCGACTTCCACAACTTGCAGCAGAACGCGTTCGCATTAAACCTCTTTCAGCCCGCCCCTGGCAGGGGTAAAAGGGCTCATCAGGTGGGGTGCAAGGTAACGCGGCAGGGCCCCTCGTCGTTGCCATGGTGACTTCACTCACCACGGCAATGCCCGAGGGGCCCTGTTGATTCCGTACTCTTCCATGCTCGACGTCCCGCACGAGCTGTTCGAGCTCCTGCCGGTGTTGCGACGACTGATTAAGACCAAGGGATGCACCCCCGACCAACTCGTCGCCGATCCTGCGTTCCTTCTGGTCGCGGGGGATCGAGTGCGGGGTGATGAACACCCGCTCGGTGTCGCCTTCGGCGTGGGGCGTCAGGTGATCATAATCCCCTCGCAGTGCACGGACCTGCGTCATACATGCATTTATGTCACTATAATAGGCATGAGATCTTCCATGGCTAGTACGCAGCGCCTCTCAATGGCTAGGAAACCTCCATGAGCGATCCGAATCTCCCCTTCTCCAGTACCGGGGATGCCCCGTTCCCAGGCCCGGGCTCCATGGGCACGATTGCTGATGGCGTCTTCGGCAACATCAGTGTGGATCTGGACACCGAGCACGGGACGCTGGTGGTCGAAGGAGAGCGTATTCCCCGCGTCGAACTCAGCCGACTGCCCGGTGGGACAAACAACGAGTGCGTCCCGATCGGCACGCGCGACGGGTCCGGGCTGTCCATGACCGTCGCCGGCACCCAGGTACGCGTCTCTCCGACCAGAGGGCATCTCACACGGCGTTCCTACCGCGTAGATACGACTTACGGCGGTACCACCTACCGCTTGGTTCCCTGCGGCGATGCCGACAGCAAGCTTCTCAAGAACAGGCGGCACATCGGAGTTTTTACCTCACGCGGCGATGGTTCGGTGGAGGCCAAATGGCAGCCTTCTATGAAGGTGCAACCGCCGGACGCTGCGGTCGGCTACACGTTGGCGGCGGCATTCGGCACAGGGGCCAGATCGTCATTCGAGCTGATCCTCGATGTGCTCGACGCTTTTACACCCGCCAAGTGACAGACGGCTTGGCGCCAGCTGGGCGCAGCTATCTTGCCGGATATGTTCAGCGTCGATGACGCGTCCACGCAGAGTCCGGGATGCCTGTTCACGGAAGTAAAAAGGCTCCGCAAGCAGCTCAAGTCCCTGCCCTGGAGCCTTTTCCATCCGTAGCTCTGGTGGGTGGGGCGGTGCTGCGGTGTTGACATAGGGGAACGGGCGGGGCATCTGCGTGGTTGGGCAGATCACCACAACGAGCCTGACCAGCGGAGATGCCCCGGTGTTCACCTATCCTGCCGCGTGTGACGTGGAGTGGGAACTCCTCGAAATGGTGATGCTGACCCTGGTCGTGTTGGAAGGGGAGCGGCCCTGCAAGCTCGGCTCGTACGACCGCGCTCGGTGCACGCTGGTGTACCTGCGAAAGCACGACACGTTCGAACAGATCGCGGCCGGGTTCGGCATCGGCGTGGCCACCGCCTGGCGCTACGTGCACGACACGATCGAGCGGCTCGCCGTGTTCGCGCCCTCGTTGCTTGAGGCGCTCACCAGCCACCACGCGGACGGCTACGTGCTATGGGACGGTACCGTCGCCGAGACCGACCGGGTGGCTGCCGCAGGCCACTTCTCGGGCAAGGTCCGCCACGAGGGCGTGAACCTCCAGGTCATCACCGCGGAATAACAGCGTGCGCGGATAGGCGGTGTGTGACGGCGGCCTCCGTAAGCGGCTCTGATCAACATTTCGGGATGACCGTGCGTGATCGGCTCACGGTGTGAGCAAAATACGGCGCCGCAGGAGATCGAAGTTGGCCCGTCCATACCCTTGACGTTTGAGGTATTTCACCCGGTTCACGTGGCCCTCGACCATGCCGCTGGAGTAGGGCTGGGTGAGGCCGGCGGTGACGGCGTCGAGGTCCTTGCTGAGGTTGCGGGCGAAACCGCGCAGGGGTGGCAGCTCGCTGCCCTGGGCCGCCTTCATCCAGCGGGGCAGCAGACGGCCGTCGAGGTTCTTCATCATCGCGGCGAACGCCGCGATGTGCCGTCGTAGATCGGCGAGTTCAGGGCAATCGGCCAGGATGCGCTTGAGGCGGAGCTGCTGACCGGAGCTGAGGTTGTCGGGGTGACAGGTGAGCCAGCCGGTGACCTGCCGGACCGTGGGCGCCTCCGACCTCTTCGGGGTCGGCGACTCGGCGGAGCGCAACGGCTCGAGCCAGCGCCGGACACTGCGGCTGCTGCCGCGGTAGCCGCGTTCCTGAATCTCGCGGAACAGGCGCCCGCTGTCAGTGCACCCCTCCTGCCAGCGCATATTGAGGTACTCGGCCCAGGGCTGCAGCATCCGTCGGCTCTGCCGCGGCGGCGAGAGCAGGTCCTCGACGACTGTCGCGTGGGCGTACTTGCGGACTGTCTTGCGGTCCATCCGCAGGGACTTGGCGATCACCTCGATGGCGACGCCCTTGTCGTACATCTCGTGCACCGCCGCGAAGTTGCGGCGTGTGTTCGCGGCCCGCTTGCCCTCGATCGCCGGCGGCTCGGCAGGCCGTTCCACCAGGGCGTCCTGGTTCGCCTCCTCGGCCGGAGTGAGGCAGGAGCGGTGGGCGACGACGCACTTCTCAACCGCCTTGCACAGGTTCTGCCAGAGGTGAAAGCGATCTGCGATCTGGACCGCATCCGGCGCGGCCGTGCGGATCGCCTCCGCGTACGCGCTCGCGCGGTCACGGCACACGATCTCGGCGCCGGGATGTTCTTCGAGCCAGGCGGTGAAGGTCTCGGCGGTGCGGTCGGGCAGGACGTCGACGACGCGGCCGGTCTCGATGTCGATGAGGACGGTGCCGTAGACGTGACCGCGCTTGAGTGCGAAGTCGTCGACGCCCAGTACCCGCGGGCTCCGCTCCGGCGGCTCGGCAGGCAGCCTCCGCACACGGTTGAGTAGGGTGTTCGGGCTGATCGCGCAGTGCAGCAGGGCGGCGAGCCGGGCACCGGCCCGACCGGCCAGGCAGCGTGCGATCGATATCAGCATCGCCTGCTGCAGTTGGCTGCGGCGGCCGTGGCGGAAGGTGAGCCCGTCGACCTGCTCGACGAAGGTTCTGCGCGGGCACGACGACTGCTCGCACCGGAACCGGCGAACCGTCAGATGTATCGTCGTCGCCCGTCCACCGATCGCGACGTCAGCGAGCCGCCGACGATATCGGTCGTGGACTCGCTGTGAGTGCGTCCCGCAGCCTGGGCACTGGGCTGAGCGAGCAGCCGCCGAGGCAGTGATACAGATACATCCACCATCAGCTCGTATGTCCTCGATCGCGACGCTGGCCAGGTGCGGCAGCAGCGTCTTGGCTATGTGATCTCCTAACACACCTGGTCAACAAGGGGGTTGGAGATCAGTTACGCACGGTCATCCCGAAATGTTGATCAGAGCCCCGTAAGGCTCTGAGCAACATTTCGGGATGACCGAGCGTGACCGCTACGGGGTGAGCAACACACGCCGCCGGAGGAGGTCGAAGTTGGCTCGCCCATACCCTGGCGTTTGAGGAATTTGACCCGATTTACATGCCCTTCAACCATGCCGCTGGAGTAGGGCAGGGTCAGGCCGGCGGTCACGGCGTCGAAGTCCTTGTTGAGGTTGCTGGCGAAGCTGTGCAGGGGTGGCAGTTCGCTGCCCTTGGCTGCCTTGATCCAGCGTGACAGGAGGTGGCCGTCGAGGTTCTTCATCATCCTGGCGAAGTCCCCGATATGCCTGCGGAGATCGGCGAGTTCGGGGCAAACAGTCAGGACGCACTTGAGGCGGAGTTGCTGGCCGGAGGCGAAGTTGTCGGGGTGGCGGGTGAGCCAGCTGACGACCTGCCGGACGGTGGGTGCCGCGGACCTCTTGGGTGTAGGGGCCTCGGAGGATCGCAGGGGTTCGAGCCAGCGGCGGACGCTGCGGCTGCTGCCCCGATAGCCGCGTTGCTGGATCTCGCGGAACAGCCGTCCGCTGTCGGTGCAGCCTTCCTGCCAGCGCATGTTGAGGTACTCGGCCCAGGGCTGCAGCATGTTCCGCTTCTGCCGTGGTGGGCGCAACAGGTCCTCGACAGCGGCCGCATGGGCATACTTGCGTACCGTCTTGCGGTCCATTCGCAGCGCCTTCGAGATCACCTCGATGGCGACACCCTTGTCGTACATCTCGTGCACCGCGGCGAAGTTTCGCCGGGTGTTCGCCGCCCGCTTGCCCTCGATGACCGGTGGCCCGGCAGGTGGCTCCGTCACCTCGTCCTGGGCCTCTTCCTCAGGTGGGGTGAGACAGCGGCGATGGGCGACGACGCACTTCTCTACCGTCTTGCAGAGGTTCAGCCAGAGGTGGAAGCGGTCTGCGATCTGGACCGCTTCCGGTGCGGCGGTGCGGACTGCCTCCGCGTAGGCGCTGGCCCGGTCCCGGCAGACGATCTCGGCCCTGGGGTGTTGTTGCAGCCAGGCGGTGAAGGTCTCTGCGGTGCGATCTGGCAGTACGTCCACGGCGCGGCCTGCCTCGATGTCGATGAGGACGGTGCCGTAGACATGACCGCGTTTGAGAGCAAAGTCATCCGCCCCAAGCACCCGCGGACTTCTGTTCGGTGGGTTGGCCGGCAAGGCCCGGACGCGTCTGAGCAGGGTGTTCGGGCTGACCGGGCAGTGCAGCATGCCGGCGAGACGGGAGCCCGCCCGCCCAGCCAGGAGGCGGCCAATCGCCACCAGCATCGCCTGCTGGAGCTGGCTTCGCCGGCCATACCGGAAGCTGACGGCGTGGTGCGCGACTGGGGTTTGGGGGTGCCGGTCTGGTGGGGTGGTGGGTGGTGTTTACCGGATGGCGGTGCGGTCGGAGACCAGACTGGCGATGGCGAGGTGGGTTTGGTCGTAGTACTCGCGGCGTCCGATCCAGCGTTGGAGAGGGCGCCATGCCTTGTGTTCGGCATTGACGTGCTCGACGGGGATCCTGGCTGAGGACTGGGTCTTGCGTGCCTGTTCCCAGGCAGCGATATCCACGGCATCGGCACTCTTTCCGGGCCTCTTCGGTGGTGCGGTCACCTGGTCGGGAAAGTCCTTGGCCAGACCCCGGTACCCGGCGTCGACCTGGGCTTTGACTTGCGGATACCGGGGGAACAGGTCGCCGATCCTTCGGTTTTGAGCGCAGTTTGGTCATGCATGCGGCCTGGGCGAACTGCTCCAGTCCACAGGGTGCGGCCCGCCCCGTCGCTGATCACAGTGGTCTTCTTCGTGTTCTGCTTACGCTTGCCGGAGACGAAGGCCCGGCGTCCGGGCCGGCCGGCCCGGGGACGGCGAACCTGCACTTCGGTCCCGTCGATCCGCAACTCGACACCTGCCGCCGCCGCGTAGGCGAAGACATCGGCCAGGGTCCGCAGCCGCAACCCAGGCTTGCCGGGCACAGCGAATCCGCGGGCGGCGAGCAGCGGCCGGATCTCATGGACGGCACGGGTGACGGTGGAGCGATCGACACCGTAGAAGACGGCAAGGGCTGCGTGCGGGAGCTGGAAGCGCAAGATGACCAGGGTGGTGATCACCCGATCGGTGAAAACCAGCTGATGGTCCGGGCCTCCGCCCTCGGCCCGCACACGCTCGTGACCTCGACGTTCACACAGCCGAGACTCCTCCCGCGCCAGCCACGGTCCCACCAACTCGGTGATGATCTTGCCGAGTTGCCTCCGCGAGATGCCGGTACAGATAGGATGCGAAAAGGCCGTACGGGACAAGGATTGCGTCACAACCTCCCTAACCCGTACGGCCCTCTTCACGTCACGGCCCCAAACTACGATCACTGTCGCGCACCACGCCGCAAGGTGGTGGGGGCGGGACCGTATTCCACGAGCAGCCCCGCTCCCAGCGCCCCGAGCCATTTCCGATAGGTGGGGCGGTGCTGGCCACCAGCTCCCCCAGGCCCTGGCGGCGGGCTGGTCGCAGGTCGACCAGGGCAGCGCTGAGGGGACCTATCGCCGCACCGGTGGCCAGTCCCTGTACGGCACGCGCGGCCAGCAGCCAGCCCACACCATCGGCAGCGATGAACACCACCATGCTCATCGCCTCGACCAACAGGGCCACAATCACCACAGGGCGTCGGCCGACATAGTCCGACACCTTTCCGACGATGAGCAGGGCAAGCAGCAGGGTGAAGACGAAGACGGCGAAGACCACCGTCACCATGCCGGCCGAGAAGCCCTACTGCGCCTGGTAAACCACGTACAGCGGGGAGGGCGCACCGGCTGCGGCCATCACCGCCACCAGCGTCGCCGTGAGGAACCAGAACGATGCCGCGCGGCTAAGTCGGGCACCCATCATCATCGCCACCATCCTCACAGCGGTCGGGATACCGCCAGGAACACGGTGCGCCCCGTGGCGAAACACACGCAAATAGCGTTGCCGATATCGCAACATCCCTGCATGCCGGCGCTTGCATTGCCCGGTGGGGCGAGGGAAGGGCCTGGTCGACTGGCGCTGACGGTCAGATCTCCGCTTGACCTGGGCGGTCAGGAGCGGGCCGCTTGCGAGCGCTTGGCCTGGCACGGACGTGCATGCGTTCGCCTTGGCGCCCAAAGAGGCTGAGGATTTCCACGGGGCCGTCGCCGGTGCTGCCGAACCAATGTGGCAGGCGGGTGTCGAACTCGGCGACTTCGCCCGGGCCTAGAACCAAGTCGTGGTCGGCCAACACCAGGCGCAGGCGTCCGGCCAGCACGTAGAGCCACTCGTAGCCCTCGTGGGTGCACGGATCGGGTGTGTCCCGGTGCGCCGGAATGACGGTCTTGTATGGCTGTAGCGGGCCCGGGTGCTGGGTCAGAGGAAGGACCGTGTTGCCATCCACCTTCTTGGGGGTCAGGCGGATGCGGGGATCGCCCACCTCAGGGGCGCCGACCAGTTCATCCAGGGGAACCTGGTGGGCTTGAGCGATAGGCAGGAGGAGTTCCAGGCTGGGGCGGCGTTGGCCGGATTCCAGCCGGGACAGGGTGCTCTTGGAAATGCCGGTGGCTTCAGACAACGCGGCCAGGGTCACGCTGCGCTCAGTGCGCAACCGCTTGAGGCGAGGGCCGACATCGGCGAGAGCTTGGGCGACGACAGGGGAGTGCTCCATACCTCCATTGCACCGCGCCTGTCCCCGAAACGGCAACAAAAGTTGTCGCTCGTGGGTTCTGGCCGCAGCCTTCGTACCGGAGGTGATCGCCGTGAGCGAGCCAAGGAACGACGCACAACAGGGTGCGAAGAACGACGGGCCAGACGAGTCGGTCTACGACGTGGTGGTGGTCGGCGCCGGGGCGGGTGGTTTGAACGCTGCGCTCGTGCTGGGCCGAGCCCGCCGCCGAGTGGCGGTGGTAGATGCCGGCCAACCCCGCAACGCCCCGGCCAGTCATATGCAGGGTTTCTTGTCCAGGGATGGTATGTCGCCAGCGTCGCTGCTGGCGGTGGGTCGGGACGAGGTGGCCCGGTATGGGGTGAAGCTAATCGAGGGCCGGGTGGACCATATTGCCCAAGGCTTCTTCGTCCACCTGGAGGGCGGACCTGTCCTCAAGGCCCGCCGGGTTCTCGTGGCCACCGGGCTGCGTGACGAATTGCCCAAGATCCCCGGCGTACATGAACGCTGGGGAAAGGACCTGCTGTTCTGCCCGTACTGCCACGGCTACGAAGTACGCGACCAGCCCCTCGGAGTGCTCGGAACCCACCCGAACGCCGTGGAGCACGCACTGCTGCTACGGCAGTGGTCCGACGACGTCGTCTTCTTTCCCCACACCCTGGAAGTGACCGGCCAGGCACGCGAGCAACTGAGGGCCTATGGCGTACGCATCGCCGAGGGCCTGATCAAGCAGCTTGTGGTGGACGAGGACCGGCTACGCGGGGTCGAACTGGCCGAGGGCCACATCGTGCCCCGCAGCGTGGTCTTCCTCTTCCCCCGCATGGTGCCAAACGATGCCCTGCTCACTGACCTCGGATGCGAGAAGAACGAAGGGGGCTGGGTGGTCACCGACACTACCGGCCGTACCAACGTCTTTGGGGTTTGGGCGGTAGGCAACGTTACTGATCCCCGGGCCCAGGTGGTCACCGCAGCCGGGATGGGATCGGCGGCCGCCATTGCCATCAACCACGACCTCCTCCAGGAGGACGTCGAACGGGCCGTCGAGGACCACGACACAGCAGTCGAGAAGTCCCCGGCCTCTACCAGGGCGATCCCCCAACTGCCCTGACCTTGAAGGCCAAGGAGAAACCTCACCATGCCCATAGCGCCCCAAGACAGCATCACCGAACAGCCCCTCTCCACAAGCAATCAGAATGTAGCCACTGGCGTCAGAACCGGGCGCCCGCGCCCGGCCACCGGCCTCGCATTCGCAGTGCTTGCCATCGTCCAAGCGACTCTGATCTTCACCATCACCCTGATCTCGATCCCCCTGCCCGACATCGCACGAGAACTCGACCTCAGCTCAGCGGATCTGGTGCTGATTCAGACGGCGTACGGGCTGCCCTACAGCGGGCTGCTGCTATTCGGCGGGCGACTCGCAGACCGGTACGGTGGGCGGCGGCTGTTCATGGTTGGGCTGTCCCTCTTCGGGCTCGCCTCCGCGACAGCCGCCTTTGCACCCACCTTCGAGGCACTGGTGGCCGTACGCTTCGGACAGGGAGTCGGGGCGGCACTGACTGCGCCCGCGGCGCTGGCGGCCCTGCGCGCGGTCTTCCCTGAGCCGGCCCGCTTCAGCCGGGCGATGGCCACCTGGGGTGGCGTGTCCGTGCTCGGCGCGGCGGTGGGCACCCTCACCTCGGGCGCGGTCACCACCTGGATCTCGTGGCGCTGGATGTTCGCTGTGCCTGTCCTCGTCGCCGCCCTGGCCTTGGCTGTGACCCGGCACCTGCTGCCGGACGGGCCCGCCACAGAGTCCCAGGCCCGCCCTGGTCTGGATCCCGCTGGCGCCGTGCTCGCCACGCTCGGCATCTCCCTCGCCAGCTACGGGCTGATCGTCAGCGAAGACCGCCCCTGGGGCTCGGCTACCGTGCTTGTCCCGCTCGCCATCGGCGCTGTGCTGCTCGGCGCGTTCCTCGCCCTGGAACGTCGCGTCCGCCACCCACTGCTGCCGCCTGGGTTCATCCGCACGCCACACCGCATCGTGGGGCTGGCCGGGGTCATGCTTGCGGCGGCCGGCATTGGCCTGGTAACCGTCCTGCTCGCGCTCTACCTTCAGCAGATTCGCAGTTGGTCGCCGCTGGCGACAGCGGGCGCGTTCCTGCCGTTCACCGTCGCATTGATCGCGACGAATCGTGCGGCGGCAGCGCTGGTTGGCCGGTTCGGGGCGGGCAGGGTAACTGTCGCGGGTCTGGTTATAGGCGCTGTGGGGCTGGCCCTGCTTGCTGGCCTCGACCACGACACCTCCTTTGCCCTTGGCCTGCTGCCTGGTCTGATCCTGTTGCCGGCTGGCACCTCGCTCGTCTTCTCCGGATCGGCCGTCCTTACCACCGCGGACGTACCCGGTCACCAAGCTGGCCTAGCGGGCGGCGTCATGAACACCGCGATGGAGCTGGGCCCCACGGTTGGGCTGGCTGCACTGATGGCGGTAGCGGCCACACAGACCGACGTGGTGGCCGGCTACGCATGGGCCTTCGGCGCGGGTGGTGCCGTCTACCTCGCCGCGGCACTTGTAGCGGTCGCACTGCTCCGCCGAACTCCCTCTAGCTAGTGGCTCGTCACACAGCCTTGGTCGGGTAATCGATGTGCTGGTCGTCGGCGAGCAGACTGTCTCCAAGTCCTGGTCTTGGAGGTGGTTGTGGGACGTCGACCGAGTGTGTTCGTCCGGCCGGTCGCAGTGGACGAGGGCCGGAAGCTGCAGCGGATCAGCCGGAGCGCGAGGGACCCGGTGAAACTCCGCCGGGCGATCGTGGTCCTCATGTCCGCCCAGGGCCAGACGGTCAAGGACATCACGACATTGATGCAGGTCGGAGAGGACTACGTTCGCGAGGTCATCCACGCCTTCAACGAGCGGGGGTTTGACGCGCTGGACCCAAAATGGAGCGGGGGACGTCCCAAGACGATCAGCGATGAGGTGCGTGAGCACATCTGCCTGATCGCCCGGACGTCCCCCACCGACTGGAAGATCACCGCGTTCTCCACCTGGAGCCTTGCCAAGCTCGCCGAGCATCTGGTCAGGCAGAACGTCACCACGTCCATCAGCCGAGAGACCCTGCGTCGGATCCTGCGCGAGGGCAAGGTCTCCTGGAAGACCACCACGACCTGGAAGGCGTCCACCGACCCGGAGTTCATCGCCAAGATGCACCGCGTCCTGGCGTTGTACGACACCCTGATGAGGATCTCTGATTTCGGCTCTGACCGCGCTTGCGTGTTCGTCATGGCTGGGTGAGGACCCGGGTGCGGAGGAGTTTGAAAGAGGCTCGACCGTACATCGTTCGTTTGAGGGTTTTGATCCGGTTCACGTGGCCTTCGACGACGCCGGAACTCCAGGGCAGGGTGAGTCCGGCGGTGACCGCGTCGAGGTCTTGGCGGAGGGAGCCAGCAAAGCTCTGCAAGGGCTTCGGGGCGTCCTGTTCGGCTTGGCGGATCCATTGCATCAGCAAGAATCCGCGCTGGTGGCGGACGAGTTCGGCGAAGGCCCGGGCCAGGTCGCAGGCTCGGGTGATGTCAGGGCAGGCCAGCCGGACGCCGAGCAGTCGTTCTTCCTGGCTGTCGGTGAGTTTGTCGCGCGGCAGCATGATCCATGACGTGATCTTGCGTGGGCTGGGGATGTCGGCGCGGACGGGTTCGGCGGTGCCTGCCCGGAGGGCGGTGAGATGTCTGCGCACGACCTGGCGGCTCCCGCGGTAGCCGCGTTCGCGGATCTCGTGGAACAGGCGGACGCCGCTGACTTGGCCCTGGGTCTCGGTGAAGCGGGCGTTGAGGTATGCCTTGAACGGTTCGAGTACTCCGTTGGGGCGTCGGTCGCGGGCCGAGGCCAGCAGCTGGTCGAGGTCGGTGTCGCGGAAGCGGCGGACGGTCTGGCGGTCGAGGTTCAGGCGGCGGGCGATGGCGCTGATGGTCCAGCCTTTGTCGAGGAGTTGATGGATGTCTTGGTAGCGGTGGCGGGTGCGCTCGATGATCTGGGTGCGGGGCAGCTCGGGCGGTGGCAGCTCCAGTGTCGGCGGTTCGGATGGCTTGTCCCCGGCCTCCTCTTCGGCGTGTTTGCGCAGGCAGGTCCGGTGCTGGTGGCAGGTCTTCTCCACTGCAGCAGAGAGGTTCTGCAACAAGTGCCAACGATCCGCAATTTCCCGGGCGTTGGGGGCGGCTTCCTTGATCGCACGGGTGTAGGCCGTGGCGCGGTCGCGGCAGATGATCTCCGCTCCCGGGTGGTCCTTCAGCCAGGCTGCGAGCGTCTCGGCGGTTCGGTCGGGCAGCACGTCCACGACGCGGCCGGCTTCGGCATCCACCAGGACGGTGCCGTAGGTGCGGCCCTTGCGGAAGGCAAAATCATCGACGCCGAGCACACGCGGCGCCCGTGTCGGCACCGGTGGCGCCTCCAGCAGGCCCAGCAGCCTGGTTCGCCCTGCGGTCAGGCGCAACTGGCGGCATAGCCGCTCACCGGCACGTCCGCCCAGTTCCGTGGCGATCGATTGCAGCCACGTCTTCAGCCCCACGCTCGACCTGCGTCGCCGCTCGGTGAGACCGTCGACCTGTTCGGCGAACGTCTTGCGGGCACAGGACATGCGGTCGCAGAAGTAGCGCCGTACCCGGAGCCGGACCAGCACGCGGCGGGCGCCCAACGGACGCTCTGCGAGGTGTCGTTGATACGAACTGTGCACGCGCCTCGCACGCTGTCGGCAGTCTGGGCAACGGCCCGGCCCACTGGTGGACATCGCTTCAACCACGAGCTCGCCTAAGGATTCGCTGACGCGCTCGACTCGCACATCGGCCCCAGGGAACAGCACATCCTCGATCGCCTTGATCACCACGCAGCGGAACACCAAGCCGAAACGTTCGTGCGTTCCCACCCCTCACCTGGTGATTCACGCAAGCGCGGTCAGAGCCGTTTTCAGGGAGCGTCATCAACCCGACGGGCGGGTGATATGCGTCGACGAGTTCGGGCCGCTGAACCTGATGCCCCGCAAGGGCAAGGCATGGGGGCCGGCCAGACGCCCGCGTCGGCTGCGGGCCACCTACCGCCGCACAAGCGGAGTGCGGCACATGCTGGCCGCCCTCGATCTGGCCACCGGCAAGCTGTACTACCGCATCCGCCCGCGCAAGCGGTGGCGAGAGTTCCTCGGCCTCCTCAAGGCCCTGCGCGCCCGCTGGCCCGGTCAGAAGTTATACGTGGTGCTGGACAACTTCTCCCCGCACAAACACACCGAGGTCCGCACCTGGGCGGCCGACAACGGCATCGAGCTGGTCTTCCTGCCGACCTACGGCTCCTGGCTGAACTGGATCGAGGCCGAGTTCGCAGCCCTGCGCTACTTCGCGCTCAACGGCACCGACCACCGCAGCCACGACGAGCAGAACGCCGCCATCGGAGCCTACGTCCGCTGGCGCAACACTCACACGAAACCGAAGACACACTTCGCCCCAGACTCAACGATCCGAACATGGACTCATTACCCCGCCAAGACAGCGTGACGAGCCACTAGTAGTACTTCGTTAGGTTGGGCTTCGAGAGGGCTGTTTGCTTCTGGTTGGGGTTGGTAACTGGCGGTGGCAGGTGGGGCATGCACCGGTCCAGCACAGCAGCAGGTCCTGCATGGTGTGGAGGACTTGGTAGAAGGTCAGGCCGGCGCTGTTGCTTTTGGGTCCAGGCGGTGGAGGGTGAGGAAGGCGTGTGCGGCGGTTACCAGGGTGGTGTGGTGGTGCCAGCCGCGCCAGGTGCGGCCTTCGAAGTGGTCCAGGCCCAGGCCGTGTTTGAGTTCGCGGTAGTCGTGCTCGATGCGCCAGCGCATCTTGGCCAGGCGGGCCAGTTTCCGTAGCGGGGTGTCGGCGGGCAGGCTGGTCAGCCAGTAGTCGGTCGGCGCCTTCTCGCCGGTGGGCCACTCGGCCAGCAGGGTCGCGGTAGGCAGAACACCGTCCCAGGCAGCGGAGCCGCCCGCCTTGGCCATGGCGAATCTGCGGGTGGCCACGCCGGCTGGCCGCACCGTGTGGACGGCGAACCGGGAGCGCATCGGGCCGCGCGAGCCCTTTCGCCAGGTCGCCTGCCGGTAGGCCCTGCGTCCCGCCTCGGCGGCCAGTGCCTTCAGCGGCAGTGCCGGGGTGCGGTAGCGGACGGCGGGCTTGCGGCCCGTTCCGCTCCAGGCGGGCGCGGTGGGGACCGCATCGTGCGGGTGAGCGGACTCGTCCGCCCGCACCGCGACGATGAAGTCCAGGCCACGGTCGGCCAGCGCCTGCCGGAATGCTGTGTTCTGGCCGTATCCCGCGTCGGCCACGATCACCTGCGGGGCCAGTCCCCAGGCGATCGCCTCGTCGATCAGGTCCAGCGCCAGGCGCCACTTCTCCCGGTGCCTGATCTCCTCGGGGATTCCCGTCCTTCTGCGACGCTCAAGGTCCTCATCCCACTCCTCGGGCACGAACAACCGCCACGAGATCGGCACGGAAGCGGCGTCGGAGGCGGCGTGCAGGCTGACGGCGACCTGACAGTTGGACTGCTTGCCCAGCGCCCCGCACCATTGCCGGGCCACCCCCACCGACATCTTCCCGTCCTTGGGGAACGACACGTCGTCGATCACCCACACCATGGGATCAACGACCGGAACGGTCTTCAGGGCAACCGCACGCAACACCGCGGTGTGATCCCAGGGCGACTGATTCACGAACTGCTGAAGAGCCTGCATCTCACCATCCGGCAGTCGCTCCGCCATCGGCTGAATCGACTTCCTACGGCCGTCCAGCATCAACCCCCGCAGGTAGCAGTCCCCCCACCCACGCGTGTCCTTGCGTCGCACCGACGCGAACACCTCGGCCACGAACGCGGCCAACTCACCACGCAGTTCCTCGATTTCCCCAAAGTCCACCGAAACAACATGCCCTACCCAGCCCGACACGATCAAATCGAGTTAACGAAGTACTACTAGTAGTGCTTCGTTAAGTTGGTTTTGATCGTGTGGTGCGTTGTCTTCGCGTGCGGGGCGATAAGTGGCGGTGGCAGGTGGGGCATGCGCCGGTCCAGCACAGCAGCAGGTCCTGCATGGCCTGGAGGACTTGGTAGAAGGTCAGGCCGGCGCTTGGGCTTTTGGGTCCAGGCGGCGGAGGGTCAGGAAAGCGTGGGCGGCGGTGACGAGGGTGATGTGGTGGTGCCAGCCGCGCCAGGTGCGGCCCTCGAAGTGGTCCAGGCCCAGGCCGTGTTTCATCTCGCGGTAGTCGTGCTCGATCCTCCAGCGGATCTTCGCCATCCGCACCAGGTGCCGCAGCGCGGTGTCGGCGGGCAGGCTGGTCAGCCAATAGTCCGTGGGTTCATCCTCGTGGGGCGGCCATTGGGCGATCAGGGTCTCAGCCGGCAGGACGCCGTCCCACAGTGCGCGTCCGCCCGCCTGTTCCAGGGCGGTCTTCTTCGCCGCGACGCCGGCCGGACGGACCTGCATCACCATGAACCGGCCTGTCATTGCCCCCTTGCTGCCCTGCCGCCAGGTGCAGCGCCGCAGCCGAGGCCGCCCGGCCGCCATGACCAGATCTTTCAGCGATCGGGCCGGCTCACGGTAACGGGGAAGCCGCGGGGCACCCATCCGCCCCACCCGCTCCGGCGTGGTCGGCGCCGCGTCGCCGGGGTGGGCACTGGTGTCCGAGCGGACGGCGACCACATAGTCCAGGCCCCGCTCGACCAGCCCGGCCCGGAAGGCATGCATCTGGCCGTATCCGGCATCAGCCACCACAACCCGGCCAGCCAGTCCCCACCCCAGCACCTCGTCGACCGCATCCAAAGCCAAACGCCACTTCTCCCGGTGCCCCACACCCACAGGCACCCCGGCCCTCACGCGCCGTTCATCAGTCAGATCCGCCCACTCCTGCGGAAGGAACAACCGCCACGACAACGGAACCGAGGCACTGTCGGTGACCGCGTGGAGACTCACTCCCACCTGGCACAACGACTTCTTGCCCAACGCGCCGCACCACTGCGGAGCCGCCCCGGCCGACTGATTACCTGCCTTGGGGAAGGAGGTGTCATCGACCACCCATGCCTCAGGAACGATCGCCTCACACACCTTGGACGCCACGGCCCGCAGCACCGGAACGTGGTCCCAAGGCGACTGACTGACGAACTGCTGCAACGCCTGCATATTGCCGTCCGGCAGCCGCTCGGCCATCGGCTGGATCGACTTGCGCCGCCCATCGAGCATCAGCCCACGCAGGTAGCAATCACCCCACCCACGCTGGTCCTTGCGTCTGATCGAGGAGAACACCTCGGCCACGAACTCACCAAGATCCTCGCGCAGTTGCTCAACCTCCCCGAGATCCACAACCCGCAGCATGCACCACAACACACCACACGATCAAAACCAACTTAACGAAGCACTACTAGGCCGAGGCCGGGACCTTCACGACGGCCTGGTGGATGGCGTCGGTGATGGTCATCCCGACCGAGTACGACAGCCACCGCCCCCGCCGGGTGAGCCAGGCGACGAACTCGTGGGTACCGCCGCCAGAATCGGTGCGGATCAGGGTCTGGCGCCCCTGCCGGAGCCGTTTCGGCAACTGGGCCAGGGCCAGTTTCGCGGCCTCGATGTGGTCGGCGGCGGTGTTGGAGCCCGCGTTGCCGGGCCGCAGCAGGCCCACGACCGGCTCACCGGACCCGCCCCGGCCGTGGTCGACGAACCCCATCAGCGGGTGGTGCCCGAACGTCTTCTTCCAGGTCGCGGCGGCGTCCTGCTTCTCGGAGTGGGCGATGACGAGGACGCCGTCGATGTCCACGATCACCTGCCCGCCCGCGTTTGGCGCCGACTGGCCGGCCAACTTCCAGACGTGTTCGCGTACTTCGGCGCGGGCCGTGCGCAGTGCGGTCAGGGCCCGCTTCCCACCCCGGGCGAGCGTGTCGATGAGTCGGGAGACGGTCGGGTCGGAGGCCACCGGCCCGAACACAGCGGGCTCCGCCCGCAGCATGCCCACGTCGGCCAGACAGTCCCCGCCCAGCGCGACCGTGAGGGCGACGTCCAGGAGGACCTTCCCCGGGTCATGGACGGCCCGCTGCTTGCGCCACGGGGCGAGTGCCGCCGATATCGCCGCATCCAGGCCGGTCTTGCGGACCGTCTCGACCAGCAGCACCGCACCGGCCTGCGAAACCACTGCGCGACCGCCGCCCTCAACGCGGACACGCGGGTAGGACCCGATACGCTTCTTCACCTGGAAAGTGCCTCCGACGGTGGCGGGAACAAGGACCTCAGCAATCCTCATTCTCGCTGGTCAGAGGCACTTTCTGCTTTCTTGATCACCAGCCGGACAGCCCACCTCGTGAAAGCGCGAGGTCAGTGAACCTCTTTCATCCTGCCTCTGCGAGGGTGAAATGCCTGGTCAGAGGGGAGTTGGTGACAAGACAGGGCCCCTGGTCGTTGCTGTGGTGACATCACTCATCACGCAGCGTCCGAGGAGCCCTGTTGGTTCCGTATTCTTCCATGCGCGACGTCCCGCACGAACTCGTTGAGCACGTTTCCTGGCTGATCCATGCCCGCCGGCAGGAGCTGAACTCGCCCTGGCGACGGCTCGGTTGCTTCAAGCAGGCCCTACTGGTGTTGGCGCACCTTCGGAAGAACGAGACGTTCGCGCAGGTCGGAGCCGGTTTCGGGGTATCGGAGGCGACGGCTTGGCGGTACGTGGACGAGACCTTGATGATCCTCGCCTCGTGGGCACCCGGCCTGCGCGAGGCCCTGGTGGGCCTGGGTGAGGGCGACTTCGTCGTCGTTGACGGGACACTGATCCCCACCGACCGCATCGCCGCAGACGAGCCGTACTACAGCCAAAAACACAAGCGGCACGGAATGAACGTGCAGGTCATCGCGTCCCCAGACGGCACTCCACTGTGGTTCTCCCGCGCGTTGCCCGGACGCACCCACGACCTGACCGCGGCACGGGCTCACGGCATCGTCCAGGCCTGCCTCACCAGGCAGATCCTCGTCCTGGCCGACCGCGCCTACCAAGGCGCCGGCGCAACCGTCCGCACCCCCTACAAAAACCACCGCGAACAACCCGACCACTACCAACTGTTCAACCGCGACCACGCCCGCCTCCGAGCACCAGGCGAACGCGCCTTCGCCCAACTCAAGCAATGGCGGACCCTCCGCCAGGCACGATGCTCAACCAACCGCATCAGCCGCATCGTCCAGGCCGTTCACACGCTCCTGACCTGCGACTACTCAGGATGAAAGAGGTTCAGTGGCATAAGGAAAACCTTCAATACCGCTGTCCGAGAAGCGCAGGGCCCCTCATCCTTCGGCCCGCCGAAGGTCTGTCTGTTGGCCTGGTTGTCCGGCACGTCCAACAGGAACCCGTCCACCGCAGCGATACACATCCCCCAGCAGAAGGATCCCGTCAGCCCCGTCAGAGCCAGCGGGCCGGCCAGGCGGTGGAAGAGCCGCTCCACAACCTCTGGCCCCAGACGCTCCCGGGCCCGGGTGAATGACGCCTTGTGCGGGATGCACCCGCTCAACTCCGGGACACCACCGACCAGGTGCTCGGCCACGTCGTCGTAGGAGTTCTGATGGAAGAGCGCCAGCCCGAGCGTGAAGTAGACCATGAACCCGGCTGGCAGAGCGCCCGGCCGGCGATCCCGCTTACGGCACTCCGCCAACACCTCGTCCACCAGCTCGGGTGTCGCCCACTGCGTGACTGAGGGGCCCGACTGGCAGCGAGTGGGTCGACCGCCTCTCGTTCGCACACCACCAGGTACTCGGCCAGCCCGCGGGCGTAGGCATCGATCGTCCGAGGCGCACGGCCAAGATCGCACCACACTTGCAGCCAGCCCGCTGCCCTCTCGTGGCCCCAGCACCGGCCACTTCTCCGTCACTCCCACAGCGGCGCCCAAGCCGTCTCCCAAGTTTGTGGCTACACCAGGGAGGCATGATCACCCCGGCAGATTCCATGTAACTTTTAAGATGATGAAGCGCCAGATGTTCGGCCGGGCCGGGCCAATCCCGAGACCTTGCGGAACTGGGTCCGGGCAACCGGCGCGAGCCGGCCGCGGGACGCCGGGCGGAGGTGTCTGTCGAGCCGCCGATTCTTCCGTAGGTGTGCCAGGATCAGGAGAGCCTGCTTGAAGCAACCCAGCCTCCGCCAGAGTGAGTTGACCTCATGCCGGCGGTCGTAGATCAGCCAGGAGACGTGCTCAACGAGCTTGTGTGAGACATCGAGCATGGCAGAATACGGAACCAACGAAGCCCTCGGCGACCGGTTGTGATGAGTGGAATCACCACGCCAACGACGGGGGCTTCGCCATGCCACGCACACCCACCCTGAACTGCTCTTTCCCCCTCAAGCGCCAGGATGAAAAAGGCTCATGGATCGACACCTGGAACGAGAACCCCAGACCGCTTCAAGCGGACCAAAACTGCCGACGAGATCTTCAAATCCCTAGCCGACTACCTCGGCTCCGGGCGCGTAGCAAGGTGATCGTCATCGGGGTCACGATGACCGCGGTCGCGGCTGCCAGGGTGCTGTATGACGCGGTGGCGACGATTGTGCCTGCGATGATTCCGCCGAGTCCGGCGCCTGCGTTCATGAGCAGGTCTGATATGCCTTGGACGGCGGGCCGATGTTCTGCCTGGACTGACGCCGTGAGGAGGGCTGATCCTGCTACTAGTCCGAAGGACCATCCGGTGCCGAGGAGGACGAGTCCGGCGGAGAGTTGCACGAGGTCGTGGGGGGATGCGGATCCGGCCAGCACTGCGGCGGCCAGGAACTGCACCATGCTCGCCACCAACACGGGGACTGTTCCTATGCGGTCGGAGAGCCATCCGACTAGCGGTGATAGTGCGTACATTCCGCCAATGTGCAGGCTGATGACCACGCCGACCATGGTGACTGTGGCGTTGCCATGGTGCAGGTGCACCGGAGTCATCGTCATCAGCGCGACCATGGTGACGTGACTGATCACGATGGCAGTCACGGCCATGCGGGACTTCGGCGAGGAGCACAGCACCTTCCATGCGGATCCCAGTGCGCCGCGCGTCGCCGGGGCGGCCGGGACCCTGGCGGCTGTGTGGAGCGGGTCGGGGCGCAGGCCGGCGAGGATGCTCAGCGCTGCGAGTCCGAAGGCCAGTGCGGCGAGGAGGAAGGGGCCTGTGCCGGCGGGCATGCCGATGTGGCGTCCGACTTGGTCGGCGGGGCCGCCGAGGTTTGGCCCAGCTACCGAGCCGATGGTGGTGGCCCACACCACGGCCGACAGGTCGCGGCCGGCGCGGGCGGGTGTGGACAGGTCAGTGGCCGCGAAGCGGGCGGCGAGGCCGGCTGTGGTGCCACCGCCGAAGAGCAGTAGGCCGGCGATCAGCAGAGGCCACATCTGTGCGGCCGTACCGAGCACCGCGATCAGTCCTCCCAGGGCACCGAGCCCGTAGGTGAGCACCAGCGCCGGGCGTCTACCGTGGCTCGCGGCCAGGCGAGCAGCGGGTACCGACAGCACAGCGGCGCCCAACACCCAACTGGTCTGGGCGAGCCCGCCGACCGTATCCGACCCTGACAGGGATGCGGCAGTCACCGAGCTGACCGCGACACCGGTTCCCACGCCGATGCCACCGAGCACCTGAGCGCCGGCCAGAACGGCGAGGATCCGACGCTGAAGCCTCTGGTACCCCGCCACGTTGCGCACCGAGTCGTTGGCTAGCGCACTGTTCGTATCACTCATGCAGGCACCATGCGCCCCGCCAACAGCTCTGCGAACATTCGTTGCCGTTTCTGGGACACCCTTCGTGCATGGGAGATGGGATCTTGTCCCGATTCCCCATCGGGTGGGGGTAAGTAGCCCCACCTGCGTGCCTGGAGCGCACGGCGTCCCTGGCATCGACTGATACTGGCGACGAGACGAATCCCTGCGTGTGCGGGGAGCACGAAGGGAGCGTCGCATAGCCCTGGAGGTCAGGTAGTTCCGGCCACCTTTTGCCGTCCCGGGACAAGAAAAACCTGCATATGACTGGCCGGGGCGTTGCGCGGCTGCCCAGCGTCCACCACCGCCACCTTGCGGCGGGCCCGGCCCAACACCAGCGCGGCATTCAGCCCGGCCGCGCCCGCGCCGATCACCACCACGTCATGCACTGCCCCGCTTACACCATGCCGTACGTCGTTCTTCGCAGCACGCTGTGTGTCGTTCCTTGCCCCGCTCACGGCGATCGTTTCCGGTGCGGAGGCTGCGACCAGAGCCCGCGGAGGACAACTCTTGTTGCCGTTTTGGGGACGGGCGCGGTGCAATGGAGGCATGCAACCCCCTGCCATCGCCCAAGCTCTCGCCGACGTCGGCCCCCGCCTCAAGCGGCTGCGCACCGAGCGCGGCGTGACCCTGGCCGCGCTCGCCGAGGCCACCGGCATCTCCAAGAGCACTCTGTCCCGCCTGGAATCCAGCCAACGCCGCCCCAGCCTGGAACTCCTGCTCCCCATCGCCCAGGCCCACCAGGTCCCGTTGGACGAGTTGGTCGGCGCCCCCGAAGTCGGCGACCCCCGCATCCACCTCACCCCCAAGAAGGTGAACGGCAACATCGTGCTTCCGCTGACCCAGCATCCGGGCCCGCTGCAGCCGTTTAAGACCGTCATCCCGGCCGGCCGCAGCACACCCGAACCCTGCACCCACGAGGGCTACGAGTGGCTCTACGTCCTCGCCGGACGCCTGCGACTGGTACTCGCCGACCACGACCTCGTCTTGGGCCCAGGCGAAGTCGCCGAGTTCGACACCCGCCTACCGCACTGGTTCGGCAGCACCGGCGACGGCCCCGTGGAGGTCCTCAGCCTCTTCGGCCGCCAGGGCGAACGCATGCACGTCCGCGCCAAACCCCACCCCCGCAACAAGCCCACCTCCTGACCGCCAAGCCCAGGGACGACGGTACGGTCGTCCCTGATCCTCGACCGTCGGGCGGGGAAAGAGCCACGCCAGGCCTGTTCAGTGAGCGGCTCTGGACGTACTCGAGGAGCCGATCGTTCGCGACGATTTTCGCTGTCTTCGGATGCCGGGCCCGGTACTCCAAGCGGCATGTCCGGGTGGATGCGTTGCGCCGTACTTCCCGTGAGATCGTCGACAGCGAGCGTCCAGACGTCGTGCGATCTCGCGCGCACCAACATGCTGAGCGCGCAACAGCGCGGTCTCTTCTCGTTCCGCGAATGACAGGTAGCCGCCCGACACCGTCGAGGCAAGGCACGGTCCCACCCTCTTGACGACGGCCGAACCCTGGTTCTGGATCACTTTCAGTGCCGGGGTCACGGAGGGGCACCGAAACCGCGATCATGAACGGCCGTGGATGATGTCCTCTTCCAGGACCTGTGGTTCCACCAGGCCGAAGGTGTCGTAATCGAAAACGGGCGTTTCCCCAAGGCCGGGTAGTTGGCGTATTTCCGCTGGTGGCAAGGGGGTTGAGCGAGTTCTCGGGCTGCTGTAGGTGGCGGGGCCGGTCTTGGTGATGAGTCCGTTTACGGCCCATCTGTCGAGCTGTCGGTACATCGTGCTGAGCGTGATGTCGCCGAGGTGGCGGGCGAGGTCGCGGGTGTGCCACTGGCGGTCGGGTTCTGCGTGAAGGAGGTCTAGGACGCGCTGTCTGCGCCGGTCGGCGGCCGGTGTGTGCCGATCGTCGTGCGAGACGGTGGGCAGGTCGGGATCGGGTTCGAGGATGGTGACGTCGAGGTCGGTGACCATGCGGCTTGTGTCGGGGCGGCCGTCGTCTTGGCGTTCGGCGTACCGGGAGACCGATGACCTGACTTTTCGGGTGCTGATGCGGGGGCGCCGGTGCGGGAGGAGCCCGGCCAGGACCCGGTTGCCGATGACGCCGGTGGTGCGGGTGCCCAGGGCGCCGGGCTTGATGACGTCGGCAGCCTGGACCACGAGGTCGCGGGCGGTCTGGATGGCTATGGTGAAGCCGCAGCGGTCCGGGTCGGTGCCCGGCCGGGACTCGGCGGCCTCCACCATCACGGTCCGAAGTGCCTGGTAGAGGGCGAGCAGGGCCCACATCTCCTGCTCGACTCCGACCGGGTCGCCTGAACGCAGGACCCGACCATCTGTGATCGTGTGACGCAGAGCAAAATACGCCGACTCGTGCTCCCACCGCTGGTGGTAAAGGGCAACGAGGGTCGGGGCGGGGTAACGACGAGCATCGGTCAGCGTCGTGACCAACCGGTAGGAGTTGGTGAACGAGCAGTCGTCATAGGTCACGGTGATCTGCGCTTCCCCGACGCGTACCGGGACGGTACCGATGACCGAGAGGTAGTAGTGCTTGGTCAGGTTGATATCGGTTCTGGCATGTCGCGGTGACAGGTGGGGCAGGCGCCGGTCCAGAGTGCGAGGAGTAACTGCAGTTCGCGGGCGACCCGGTAGAGGCTCAGGCCGGCGCCGTCTCTTTTGGGGATCGGGTGATGCGCTGGAGGGTGCAGAAGGCGTGCGCGACGGAGACGAGGGTGACGTGATGGTGCCAGCCTCTCCAGGTGCGGCCTTCGAAGTGGGCCAGGCCCAGGGCCTGTTTCATCTCGCGGTAGTCGTGCTCGATGCGCCGGCGCAGTTTCGCAGTGCGCACGAGGGTGGCCAGCGGGGTGTCGGCGGGCAGATTGGACAGCCAGAACTGGACGGGTTCGGGCTCGGTGGCGGGCCATTCGGCCAGCAGCCAGCGCACCGGCAGCTCCAGGCCGTCGGCGGCCTTGCGGATCGCGCGTCCAGCGGGCCGGACCCGCAGGGCCACGAAGCGTGAGTACATGCGCTTCACCCCGCTGCGGCCGCTGCCCGGACGGGAACCTTCCCGCCACTGCACCGGACGGGCCGCTTGCTTACCGGCAGCGATGACCAGCTTCTTCACCGTCTGGGCCGGCTCGGGATAGACGGGCTGGGGCCAGGGGCCGCGGCCTCCGTAGGGCGGGGTATACGGCTGTGCCGCCTCCGGCTGGGCGGTGGTCGTGGTGGAGATGCCGACCGCGTAGCTGAGGCCGCGTTCTTCCAGGCCGAGGCGGAAGGCCGCCGCATCGCCGTACCCGCCGTCGGCTACGACGAGCGGCACATCGATGCCCCACGACCTGGTCTCGTCGATCATGTCCAGGGCCAGCTGCCACTTCTCCACATGTCCGACCTCTTCGGGGATGCCGCACTTGGTGCGGCGGGCCACCTTGGCCGCATCGGCCTTCGGCGAGCCGGGATCCCAGCTCTCAGGCACGAACAACCGCCAGTCGACCGCTGCTGAGGCGCCGTCGGAGGCCAGGTGCAGCGAGACGCCGGCCTGGCAGTTAGGGCTTGCCGGGAAACAAGCCGTCGCTTCCGGCTCCGAGGCTCGTTGCCATGGTATGGGGAGTCCGGAGGGGATCGAGGCGGCCCTGGCCGCGAAGTTCGCGACGCTGTTCCCGCATCTCGACGAGCGGCAGCGGCGGCTGGCCATAGGAGCAGAAGCACGGTCGCTGGGCCATGGAGGCATCAGGCTCGTCGCTCGTGCGGCCGGAGTCCGGGAGGGCACCGTGTCGTGCGGGGTGACGGAACTGGAGTCCGGCGAGGCGCCGTTGGGGCGGGTGCGCCGGTCCGGTGGGGGCCGCAAGCGTGCCGTGGACCTGGATCCGGGCCTTCGGCCCGCGCTGCTGGCCTTGGTGGAATCGGATGTACGCGGGGACCCGATGTCGCCGCTGCGCTGGACGACGAAGTCGACCCGGCAACTGGCTGCCGAGCTGACCCGGCAGGGGCACCGGGTCTCGGCGGACACCGTGGCGGCCGTGCTGCGCGAGGAGGGCTTCAGCCTCCAGGGCAACGCCAAGACCATCGAAGGTGCCCAACACCCGGACCGCGATGCGCAGTTCCGCTACATCAACGACCAGGCCAAGGACTTCCAGGCCGCCGGAGACCCGGTGATCAGCGTGGACACCAAGAAGAAGGAGTTGGTCGGCAACTACAAGAACGCCGGCCACGAGTGGCGTCGCGAGGGTGATCCGGTCCGGGTTCGCACCCACGACTTTCCCGATGCCGATCTGGGCAAGGCGATCCCATATGGGATCTACGACCTGACCGCGGACACGGGCTGGGTCAACGTCGGCACTGACCACGACACCGCAGCCTTCGCAGTCGCCTCCGTCCGCCGCTGGTGGCACGCGGTCGGCCATGCCTCCTACCCGCGCTCGCACCGTCTGCTGATCACTGCGGACGCGGGCGGTTCCAACGGCTACCGCACCCGGGCCTGGAAGTTCGAGCTTGCCGCGCTGGCTGTCGAGACCGGCCTGGAGATCACCGTGTGTCACTTTCCTCCGGGCACATCTAAGTGGAACCGAATCGAGCACCGACTGTTCTCCCACATCACGATGAACTGGCGGGGCAGGCCGCTGACCAGCCATGAAGTCATCGTGAACAGCATCGCAGCGACCACCACCCGCGCGGGACTGACAGTCCGCGCCGAACTCGACACCGCCAGCTACGAGACCGGCGTCCGCATCAGTGACGGGCAGCTGAACGCCCTGCCACTGAGCCGCCATGACTGGCACGGCGACTGGAACTACACCCTCCGCCCCCAGGAACACCGCCGGGACGGCGTCCTTCCGATCCCGCCCCAGAACGAAGCCGGCCCCGGCCGTGACTGGCTTACCCATCCCGCCCTCACCGGCATCCCGCACGAGCAGTGGGACTCGCTGGTCACCGAGTTGGCAGCGGCCCGCGCGGCTCAGCGGGAAGCAGACCTCCATCAGCGACGCGGCGGCGACCGGCAGAAGACCCCTGCCGCTGGCCTCTACACCGGTCGACGCCCCGGCCTCACCCTCGTCGACCGGCTCCTGGCCACCATCCTCTACCAGAGGTTCAAGCTCCCCCAGGTCGTCATCGCCCCGCTGTTCACCGTGACACCCGTGACCCTCAACCGGGCAATCAGCCAAACCCGCCGGCTCCTCCACGACATCGGACACGCCATCGAACCTGAGGAGCCCCGAAGTTCTCGGACAGCGGTCCCCATAGGATCGAAGTCCAGAACGACGGAGAGAGCACGTGGCACAGAAGCGTAGGAAGTTCAGTCCCGAATTTCGGGACGAGGCGGTCAAGATGGTGGTTGTGGAGTCCCGCCTGATCGCTGAGGTCGCCCGAGAGATACAGGTGAACGAGGGAACGCTGGGCACCTGGGTCAGCCGGTACCGGCAAGAGCACGCCGGTGAGGAGCCCCCGTTGAACATCAGCGAACGTGCCCGCCTTCGCGAATTGGAACGTGAGAACCGGGAACTCCGTATGAAGACCGAGTTCCTGGGAAAAGCTGCGGCCTTCTTCGCCCAGGAATACCGGTGACGGAGAAGTACGAGTTCATCGACGGCGAGTCTGACAACTTTCCCGTGCAGCAGATGTGCGCCTGGGCGGGAGTGTCCACGTCGGGCTTTTACCATTGGAGATCGAGGCCATTGTCGGCCACGGCGAAGCGCCGTGCAGAACTGAAGACCGTCATCCTCCAGGTCTTCTCTGACTCGCAGGAGACCTACGGCTACCGGCGTGTCCACGCCGCGCTCCAGCGAATGAACGTGCAGGCCGGAGCGGAACTGGTCCGCGCGCTGATGCGCGAGCTCGGTCTGGTGCCGTGCCAGCCGCGGCCCTGGCGGGCGACCACGGTCGCCGATGATGCGGCGCCGGCCACGCCAGACCTTCTGGCCCGTGACTTCACCGCTGACGCTCCCGGGCGCAAACTGGTCAGCGATATCAGCTACGTTCACACCTGGGCGGGGTTCCTTTATCTCGCAACCGTCATCGACTGCCACACCAAAGCTGTGGTCGGCTGGGCGATGGCCGACCACATGAAGGCCTCTCTCATATCGGATGCACTCGATATGGCGGCCCGGAACATCGACCTCGCCGAAGGCTGCATATTTCATTCCGATCGCGGCAGTCAATACACGTCTCGGGAACTTCGTCGTAAGCTCGGCTCGTTGGGCCTGCGAGCTTCGGTCGGCCGCACCGGTGTCTGTTGGGACAATGCGATGGCTGAATCCTTCTTCGGCGCCCTCAAAAACGAACTCGTGCACCGAACTACGTTCCCAACACTCGCACATGCCCACCGGGCGATCGTTCGCTACATCGAGATGTTCTACAATCGAAAACGCCTCCACTCCGGACTCGGCTACAAGACCCCCGCAGAAGTCCACGCCGAGTACGAGGAGTTGCAGGCAGTGACATAAGGAAAACCTTCAATACCGCTATCCGAGAAGCGCAGGGCCCCTCAACCCGCCGAGACGCAACTGGCCACCCTCGACGATCTCACCGCACACCTCGGCATCCTCAAACCGGAGATCAAGACGGCGAGTTATTGATCGGCAAGCCCTTAGGGCTCGCAGAGAATCAACATGCGGATTTGATCTTCCCTGGGGGCTGGTTGCCGTACTTGTTGAGGTGGGCGGCGACGTCCGTGGGAGTGCGGAATCGGGCGGTTGAGGCCGGGATGGCTGTGTCGGTCAGGAGGGGCCGGACTTCCTGGACGGCCCGGGTGAGGGTGCTCGTGGCGACGCCGAAGAGCCTGGCAAGCAGTTCGTGAGTGCCGATCCTGCGCAGGCACAGCACCGTGGCCAGGATCCGGTCGCTGTCGGAAAGCTTGTCCTTGGAGCCTGCGCCTGGTGCGCGAAGTCGCTCACCGCCCCGGCGTTCGTGGCGAAGCCGTTCGCGCTGGTCCGCCAGAGCCGGGCTCAAGGAGTGGGTCAGAGCGTCCAGTTGCTCGGTGGTCATGCCGGTCAGCTCCGGGTCCCGCAGTGGAGAGGTGCTGAACCCAGTCAAGTGAACGGGCCGTTCTACGTCGATCGCGGAGGAGGCCCTGGGGTCTGTCTCGCAGTCGGGAGGTGCCTGGGGGCGGTGGTGGAGCGTGTAGTTCCAGTCGCCGTGGAAGCGGTGCCGGCTCAGCGGCAGCGCGTCGATCTCGCCGTCGGTGATCTTCACACCGGTGTCGTAAGTGCCTGTGTCGAGTTCGGCGTGGACTTTCAACCCGGTGCAGGTGGTGGTCGCAGCGATGCTGTTGACGACGACGTCGTGGCTGGTCAGCGGTCTGCCGCGCCAGTTCATGGAGATGTGGGAGAACAGCCGGTGTTCCACTTTGTTCCACTTCGAAGTCCCAGGGGGCATGTGGCAGACCGTGATGTCCAGGCCCGTCTCACCGGCGAACGCGGCGAGTTCGGTCTTCCAGGCACGGGTGCGGTAGCCATTGGAACCGCCCGCGTCCGCAGTGATCAGCAACCGGGTCGCACGTGGGTAGTCGTGCCGGCCCCGGGCCTGCCACCAGCGGCGGATGGATTCCACGGCGAAAGCGGCTGTGTCGTGATCGCATCCGACATTCACCCAGCCGGTATTCGCGGCCAAGTCGTAGATGCCATAGGGGATCGCCTTGCCCGGGCCCTGCCGGTCCAGGAAGTCATGTGTCTTGACCAGCACCGGCTCGCCGGCCGGACGCCACTGACATCCGGCGTTCTTGTAATCGCCCACCAGCTCCTTCTTCTTCGTGTCCACGCTGATCACCGGCTGCCCGGCGGCCATGTGCCCCTTGGCCCGGTCGTTGATATAGCGGAACTGGGCATCCCGATCCGGGTGCTGCCTGCCCTCCACGGTCTTGGCGTTGGCCTGCAGACTGAAGCCCTCCTCCCGCAGCAGATCCCCGACCGTGTCCGCACTCACCTTGTGCCCCTGACGAGTCAGCTCGGCCGCGAGGTTCCTGGTCGACTTCACCGTCCAGCGCAGCGGCGACATCGGATCGCCCCGCTCGTCCGGCTCCACCAGCGCCAACAACGCGCGCCTCAACCCCGGGTCAAGGACGGCAGACTTCTTCCTTCCACCACCGGGCCGCCGCACCCGGCCCAGCGGTTCCTCGCCTGCCTCCAGCTCATCGACGCCCTTACGGACCGTGGTCTCGCTGACCTGGGCCGCCTGGGCAACCGCCCGGATCCCGCCGTGCCCCAGGATCCGGGCCTCGGCCCCCATCAGGAGACGCCGCTGTCGCTCATCCAGATGTGGAAACAACACCTCAAACTTCACAGCGAGTTGGTCACGGATCGACTTGGGGACGCGCATACCACATCAACGAGCCACAGGGCCGGAAGCAACACGTTGATTCTCTGCGAGCCCTTACTGACCTTGAAGGTGGGTTGTCGTAGGGGCTGACGGTCGGTGATCGTCGCGGTATGCCGGGTGTATGAGGTATCCGCAGGGTGGGGGTCTGACCGCGGAGCGGCAAGCGTTCCGTGAGCGGGTCCGGATGGAAGCGGTCGCGCTGTTCGCCGCAGGGCGGGGCAGCACGGACATCGCGAAGGAGTTACGGGTCAGCGTCCGGTCGGTTCAGCGGTGGCGGCAGGCGTGGAGGGCGGCCGGTCAGGACGGGGTTCGTTCCCGTGGCCCGGCGTCCCGGCCGAAGCTGAGCGAGTCGTTGTTCGCCGTCCTGGAGGAGGAACTGGCCAAGGGGCCGGTCGCTCACGGCTGGCCGGACCAGCGATGGACGCTGGCCAGGATCAAGACCCTGATCGGCCGCCGGTTCCACAAGTCGATGACGCTGTCAGGGATTTCGCAGATGCTGCGGAGGCATGGCTGGAGTCATCAGGTTCCGGCCCGCCGTGCGGTCGAGCGGGACGAGACGGTGGTGGCCGGCTGGGTGAAGGATGTGTGGCCACACGTGGAAACACCGCGGCGGCGCTCGGGGCCTGGATCGTCTTCGAGGACGAAGCCGGATTCTCGATGACGCCGCCGACCTCACGCACCTGGAGCAAACGCGGCAGCACACCGGTCATCCGGGTCCGCGGACGCTCCCAGCGACGCTTCTCCATCGCAGCCCTGTGCTGCTACAAACCCGGCGAACGCTCCCGCCTGATCTACCGGCCCAAACGACACACCGATCACAAGGCAGGGGGCCGCAAGAGCTTCGCCTGGACCGAGTACCGCGACCTCCTCATCGCCGCCCACCAGCAACTCGGCGGACCCATCCTCCTCATCTGGGACAACTTGAACGTCCACAAAGACCGCCGGATGCGCGCCTTCATCGACGCACAGGACTGGATCACGGCCCATCACCTGCCGTCCTATGCACCCGACCTCAACCCGGTGGAAGGCATCTGGTCAATCCTCCGACGAACCACCCAGGCCAACACTGCCTTCACCGACCCCGACCACCTCAACCGCCGGCTTCGCCTCGGCCTCCGGCAGATCCAATACCGCAGCCACCTCATCGACGGATGCCTCACCGAAACCGGACTCACACTGACGACACCACAGCTACAAGTTCAGTAGTGACCTTGCCCGCAGTGCCGGTGTACTGCCTGGCCACGCAGGCCGAAGCGTCCCCGTCCTTGAGGAAGCCGGTGTCATCGACGATCAGCGCGGTCGGTTCGATCACCTGCTGCATCCGCCAGGCCAGACGGGCACGCACATGCGCCGCCTCCCACGGACTGGAGGTGATGAAGTGCGCCAGAGCCTGCCGGTCGCCATCCTTACCCAGCCGGGCGGCCATCGGTTCCACCGACTTGCGCCGCCCGTCCAGCAGCAGGCCCCGCAGATAGACCTCGCCCCACCGGCGCTGATCCGCCCGCGCGAACGGCTCGAACATCTCCGCCGCGAAGTCCTCCAGATCACACCGGACCGCGGCCAACTCCCCACCCAGCACACCCGGTCAACGACACACCCGATCAAACGGACACGCCACCGGCGAGTGAACCTGACCAAGCACTAGTAGGAGCCATCGGCGAGTCGGCTCAGGACCGGGGTGCGTCGGTTGGCGCGCAGCCGGCCCAGGAACGTGGCTCCGGTGTCGTGCACGGCGGCGAGGAAGGCGTTGGCGTCGAAACCCTTGTCCCACATGACCAGCATGCCGGGGCCCAGGTGGTGCAGGAGCCTGCGAGCGTAGGAGGTCTCCCCGTCGCTGGGAGTGCCGAACACGGCGCCGATCAGGGCACGGGTGCCGGTCTCCACCAGGGTCATCAGTTCCAGCATCGGATACCCGCCACGGCTGCCGGGTCCGAACCACTCCACGTTGCGCTCGGTATCGGGGAGCTTGATCGAGCTGCAGCCGTCGAAGGAGACCATCCGGAATGGCCCGAACCGCACTCCGGGAGTCACCGGCTGGGCGAGCGGGCCGGCCAGGGTGGGCCTGTCAATTTCTATTTACAGTCCCTCCAGGGTCTCGAACACGCGCTTCATCGGTTCTGCACCGAGCCGTCTGCGCAGGTCACGTAAGGCTTTCGAAGTTGGCTCCGCGACCTCGATCCCGACGCCCGTAAGGGCTGCGGTCAGCTTGTGCCAGACCAGCCGGTAGCCGACCTCCGGGAACAGGCACATCGCGAGAAGGAAGTAGACCCCGACCCGCGAGGGCAGATCCCGTAACCGGCGCTGCACGCAGCGGGTTTCATCCAGAACGGCATCGACGAGGTCGAACGGTATGACCTGCGTCAACTCGCCCAGATGACCGGGCGCGAACCGGCCCTCGGCAACGGTGAACTCACGGGTGACCCTCGCCAGACCGGGTGGCAGGGCACAATGACGCGTGGGCAACGGGGCTCCTCAACGGTCGGAAGTCTTGACGGACTACCTGCCCAACGCGGCCCCGTTACCCGCGTTCCTACCCGACACCGAACCCCCTTGCCACCAGCGGAAATACGCCAACTACCCGGCCTTGGGGAAAGGCCCCCCGGCTCCCGCTCGGACCGCGGGAGGCCAGAGCCTGAACACCACCGTCCCGCCACAACTGATGCCACTGATAAGCCGACTTCACGCTCACCCGAAGCCGCCGTGCGACTTCCGACGGCTTGACCATCTGCTGGAACAGTTCAGCTGCCTGCATCCGTACCGTCTCCCGGCGCTGACGCCCCCCAGGAGACAGCCTGCTCCCATCCACATATCTCACAGACCACGAATACAGCCACCCGCCCACGCCCATCAGCGACTTCGCAAGGATTCACCCCAACGAGCTGAAGTCAGTACCTGCCGCGAGGGGGGGTACGTGGATTCTTGCAGTGCGCATGTCCCGGAAACAGCAACAAAGGTTGGCGATAGCTCGACGGACCCGCAGTCTATGGGGGAGACGTTCGCGGTCACTACCGAGGCGACCTCCCCCGAGGGATGGCATGCCTTCTGACCAGCCTCGTTCCCGCCACCTGCCCGGGCACGCGCCCCGGCCCTGCCCTGACACAAGGCCGTAAGGAGATTCCCGAGATGCCCTCAGCCCCCCAAAGCTGCTGCGTCGAGCAGACCCGTCTTGCCTCCCCTGAGGGCATAGGCGCGCGGCCTCGGACCGGCCTTGCATTCGCGATGCTCGCCGTCGTCCAGGCAACGTTGATCTTCACCATCACCTTGATCGCGATCCCGCTGCCGGACATCGCAAGGGAGCTCGGCCTGGGGCCCTCGGAGTTGCTACTGGTTCAGACCGCGTACGGGCTGCCGTACAGCGGGCTGTTGCTGTTCGGCGGGCGGCTCGCAGACCGGTATCGCGGGCGGCGGATATTCGTGGCAGGACTGCTGGTCTTCGCATTCGCCTCTGCCGCTGCTGTATTCGCGCCTACCTTCGAGACGCTGGTAGCGGTGCGCTTCGCACAAGGTGTGGGGGCGGCGCTTACCGCGCCGGCGGCTATGGCGGTGCTGCGCGCGTTGATGCCCGATCCTGCCAAGTTCGGCCGGGCGATGGCCACGTGGGGTGGGGTATCCGTGCTCGGGGCGGCTGTAGGCACGCTCACTTCGGGCGCGGTCATCACTTGGGGGTCGTGGCGGTGGATGTTTGCCGTCCCGGTGCTTGTCTCGGTGCTCGCCCTGGCCGCGGCCCGGCGCCTCTTCCCTGCAGGAGTCGCTAGACCGTCTGGGGAGCGTGCTGGTCTTGATCCCACAGGCGCAGTACTCGCCACGCTCGGTATCTCGATCGCCAGCTATGGACTGATCGTCAGCGAAGACCGCCCCTGGGGCTCAGCTGCTGTGCTTGTCCCGCTTGTGGTCGGCTCCGTGCTGATCGTCGCGTTCCTTGCAGTTGAACGGAGGGTTTGCGACCCGCTGTTGCCACCTGGGTTTATTCGCACGCCGCGCCGCTTGGTCGGGCTGGCCGGGGTCCTGCTCGCGGCGGCTGGTATCGGCTTGGTGACTGTTGTGTATTCCCTTTACCTGCAACAGATGCGGAACTGGTCGCCACTCGCGACGGCAGGTGCGTTCGTCCCGTTCACGGTTGCGCTAATTGTGACCAACCGTGCGGCGGCGCCGCTGGTCGGTAGGTTCGGAGCGGCCCGGGTCACCATCGCAGGGATGGTTATCGGCGCTGTCGGGCTGGGCCTGCTTGCCGGCATCACTGCTGAAAGCTCTTACGTGCTGGGCATGCTGCCTGGTCTGGTTCTGCTGCCAGCCGGCACCTCGCTCATCTTCGCAGGATCGGCAGTGCTGACCACCGCCGATGTTCCACCGCACCAGGCTGGCCTGGCGGGTGGCGTCATGAACACTGCGATGGAACTTGGGCCGACAGTCGGCATGGCCGCATTGATGGCCGTTGCAGCGACGCAGGCTGATGTTGTTATCGGATATGCGTGGGCTTTCGGTACCGCCGGAGTGGTCTACCTCGTTGGCGCCCTCACGGCAATGGCGCTGACGCGCTACGCCTCCTCTGACTGAGGTGGCATCACTCCGCGAGTGTCATCGCTACCTTCGCGTCAGAGTCATCATTAACCCGCAAAACCCTACATCCCGGCATATCTCGACCCTTTCATTCGCCTGCCAAATGCGGTGGGGACTGTACCTGTGATGACGGTCGGTGTGGGCAGGGGAAACGTGTGCGCAATACCGCCGCGACAAGGCATGTCAGTACGGCATACCGCGCGAGAAGCCTTTGAAGAAGCACGAGTGACGAAAAGGATTTTGGACCATGACATGTGTGGATCCTGCATACGGATGGCACGGCGACATGCTGGATCTGGACGCCTATCTTGCCCGCATCGGGTACCACGACGACCGGGTTGCGACCTACGAGGTGCTGCAGGCTCTGCATTACGGGCACGTGACCTCAATCCCGTTTGAGAACCTGGATGCCCTCTTGGGAGTGCCAGTTCGGCTGGACTTGGAGAGCGTGCAGCACAAACTCGTGGCCAGTCGCCGCGGCGGTTACTGTTACGAGCACGTTGTGCTGTTCGCTGCGGCCCTGGAACGGCTTGGCTTCAGCGTCACCGGACTGCATGGACGTGTCAGCAGGGGCTCCACCACGTTGCGACCAACCACGCACGCCCTCCTGGCGGTGAGGGCCTCTGACGACGAGCGTGTATGGCTGTGCGACGTGGGGTTCGGCAGCGGTCCGCTGGAACCAATCGAGCTTGCCGACGGGCACGAGGTATCTCAGGAAGGCTGGACGTTCCGACTTGAGTCGCACCCAGCGGCCCTAGGCACAGCCCAATGGAAGCTGTACCAGCTGGGCCAGGACGACTGGGACGATCGTCTCACCTTCACGCTAACCCCTCACTACATGACCGATTACGCCGTGGGTAACCATTTCGTCTCCACACACCCCAAGTCCCCATTCGCCGCACGCATCTACGCCCAGTCGTTCAGCGCAGAGGAGCATCATGTCCTTGAAGGCACCGTCTTGAGCACCTACACCCCGCACGGCTCCTGCAGCCACACCACGATCGAGCCCGAAGAACTGCGCTCACTGCTAGAGAAATGCTTCGCCATAGACATCGACGCCGACGACGCGGCCGCCCTGACGGCGATCGGGCAACGGCAGCAGACCGCACCCTGGCAGCCACAGAGCAGTGGTTCCACCGCAGCGGAGGGACTGCAAATAGGCTCTGGTGGGTCTGGGTGAAGGGGACTTCATCATCGTTGACGGCACCCTCATCCCCACCGACCGGATCGCCGCGGACGAGCCCTACTACAGTCAGAAGCACAGGTGGCACGGGATGAACGTGCAGGTCATCGCCATACCGGACGGCACACCTCTATGGTTCTCACGGGCCACACCCGGCCGCACCCACGACCTGACCGCGGCTCGCGCACGGGATCGTTCACGCCTGCCTGACTCGGCAGATCCTCGTCCTGGCCGACCGCGCCTACCAAGGCGCCAGCTCAGCCGTTCGCACCCCCTACAAGAATCATCGCGAACAACCCGAGCACTACCAACAGTTCAACCGTGACCATGCCCGGCTGAGAGCTCCGGGCGAACGCACCTTCGCACAGTTGAAGTCCTGGCGACTGCTACGACGAGCCAGATGCTTCGCACGCCGTACCGGCACCATCATCCAAGCTGTCCACACGCTCTTGACCTACGACTATTCAGGATGAAAGAGACTCACTGAGCCTTTTCATCCTTTGTTTTCGCAGGTCAGCAGTGTATGGATGGCGGTGACGATGGCGCTGTTCCTGCTGCGGCAGACCCTGGTCCAGGATGAGGTCGCCGAGTTGTTCGGGATCTCCCAGGCCACCGTCTCCAGGCGGATCGTCCTGGTCGACGGCGCCCTGGAGGCCTATTCACGGGGGTTTCAACCATCGTTCTTGATCACGAGGACGGCCCTGCTCGGTAGCGTGACGTTTGAGAGAGCGTCAGTTAACCACCATGGCAGGGCCGTTGAGCTGGAACATTGCGACAGGACTGGACACCGAGCAACTTGACGGGCTGGTCGCACGAGTTCACCAAGAGCTCGTGCAGGATCCGGACCCACCGGTGATGCCGGGGCGGATGTGGGCGCTGGGCCTGTACAAGTCGGTGGTGTTGGTGCTGTTCCTGCTGCGGCAGAACCCAGTCCAGGAGGTGGCCGCCGAGTTGTTCGGGATCTCCCAGGCCACCGTCTCCAGGCGATCGGACGGCCCTGCTGCCGATGGTGGAGAAGGTCCTGGCCACGCACGTTCCCGATCCCACCGAGGCCTCTGCCGGCCGGATCGTACTCGTGGATGGCACCTTGGTCACGACGTGGGACTGGTCCAGCGAGGGCACCACGATGTTCTCCGGCAAGCACCGCGACACCGGCTTCAACCTGCAGATCGCCGCCACTCTCGCCGGCGACCTGCTCGCGGTCTCCGCGCCGGTGCCCGGCAGCCGGCACGACATGCACGCCTGGCGCCAGTCCCACTTCCCCGAGGCCTTCGCCGAACGCGAGGGCATAGGCGACCTGGGCTACGCCGGCTCCCGACTGTTCACCCCCAGGCGCAAGCCGCCCGGCCAGGAACGATCCGCCGGAGACAAGAGAGCCAACCGCTCCGTCAACACGCTCCGAGCCGCAGTCGAACGGGCCATCGCGCACCTGAAGAACTGGAAGATTCTCGCCACCCGCTACCGCGGCCCCCTCACCCGCTTCCCCGACATCGTCAAGACCGTCACCGCCCTCACCTTCTACACAAGAGGCTGGTGAGGCCTACGTGAATAACCCTCCTGGTCACGAAGAATCGCGGGAAGCTCGATTTCAGTAGGCGAATCTCACCATAAAAGGTGATGACGCGACAAGCCTCAATGGGGTCCCCTGGATAGGTAGTAGGTTATCTCTGGTGAACACCCTGGGGAGCTGTGCGTACGTCCCTAAGCTGGTCGACGCTAACATGATTCCCGCTGAAAAGAGTATTCCGACATTCCGAAGAAGGGAGTGACATGTCCTCTTCTGGCGCTGATACCAAAACGCCAACTGTCACTCAAGATGGTGCGGCAACTGCCCGAAGAAGGTTTGGTCCACTCCAGGCCCTCCGTCGTCTGGAGACCGACTTCGGATTCCATGACATCGGACGAGCGCTCAGGAAGCGCGTGGTGGGCGTAAAGGCGTTCGGAGTCGCCACCCTTACGCTCGGAGTTCTGGCAGGGCCGCTAGCATCAACGGGATCAGCTGCATCCGTCCCGCAGGCTGAGAAGATGGCCCGGCCTGTGATTATCGCGTCCGGTGCGGGACCGACACAGAATGTTGCAGATGTCTTCTACGAGTCCCTGAAGAAGCGGCTTGAGGGTGACGGCTATAAGGTCTACATCTGGGGAATACCCGGCATGGGGCTCAAGGATATAGCCGGCGCCGCCACGTCGTTCAGTGACAAGGTCGAGGATGTCCGCAAAGAGACGGGTGCCGAGAAGGTAGACATTGTCAGCCATTCGCAGGGGCAAGCTGTTGCCCGGCAATACATTCGATTCGGTGGCGGCAGTGGCAAGGTCAATCACCTGGTGGGTCTGGCGCCGGTGAACTACGGCTCGGACTGGGCGAAAATCGCCAACAAGTGGCTCTTTGGTTGCATTGGAATCCAGGGATGCTCTCAGGTGGGTACCGGGTCGGACTTCCTCAATGAGCTCAACGAGGGCGACGACACCTGGGGGGATGTCAAGTATGCTAACTTCATTGGCAACGCGGATGAGGCAGTCATCCCGCATAGGAATGCCTTTCTCGAAGATAAGAAGGGTAAGAAAAACAATACGAACGTAGAGATCGCGGGCCAGTGTGGCTCACTTCCTATTGTCGATCACGTGGGGATCGCATGGAGTAAAACGGCGTACAGCGGGATCCAGCAAGCACTAGCCGACAAGCCAATCAAGTTGGCATGTACGAAGATTGGTGATAATTTCGCTGATCCTGGAAACGTGCTGAAGTCCGCGAAAACGGTGATGCAAAAGGCCCTCGACACGGGTGTGGGCGTTTTCAACGGGTTGTTGAATCTGCCCCGCAATCTGTGGGACGGGACCGTCGGCGCGGTGATTCCGGGATGGAAGATCTAACCGTGTTGACCGAGGGCCGGTAACACTGAACCTCTTTCATCCTGCCTCTGCGAGGGTGAAATGCCTGGTCAGAGGGGAGTTGGTGACAAGACAGGGCCCCTGGTCGTTGCTGTGGTGACATCACTCATCACGCAGCGTCCGAGGAGCCCTGTTGGTTCCGTATTCTTCCATGCTCGACGTCCCGCACGAACTCGTTGAGCACGTTTCCTGGCTGATCCATGCCCGCCGGCAGGAGCTGAACTCGCCCTGGCGACGGCTCGGTTGCTTCAAGCAGGCCCTACTGGTGTTGGCGCACCTTCGGAAGAACGAGACGTTCGCGCAGGTCGGAGCCGGTTTCGGGGTATCGGAGGCGACGGCTTGGCGGTACGTGGACGAGACCTTGATGATCCTCGCCTCGTGGGCACCCGGCCTGCGCGAGGCCCTGGTGGGCCTGGGTGAGGGCGACTTCGTCGTCGTTGACGGGACACTGATCCCCACCGACCGCATCGCCGCAGACGAGCCGTACTACAGCCAAAAACACAAGCGGCACGGAATGAACGTGCAGGTCATCGCGTCCCCAGACGGCACTCCACTGTGGTTCTCCCGCGCGTTGCCCGGACGCACCCACGACCTGACCGCGGCACGGGCTCACGGCATCGTCCAGGCCTGCCTCACCAGGCAGATCCTCGTCCTGGCCGACCGCGCCTACCAAGGCGCCGGCGCAACCGTCCGCACCCCCTACAAAAACCACCGCGAACAACCCGACCACTACCAACTGTTCAACCGCGACCACGCCCGCCTCCGAGCACCAGGCGAACGCGCCTTCGCCCAACTCAAGCAATGGCGGACCCTCCGCCAGGCACGATGCTCAACCAACCGCATCAGCCGCATCGTCCAGGCCGTTCACACGCTCCTGACCTGCGACTACTCAGGATGAAAGAGGTTCAGTGACATAAGGAAAACCTTCAATACCGCTATCCGAGAAGCGCAGGGGCCTTGACCCTGAATCCTGGACACGGGTTATGCGGCTGGTGTCGGCGTAGTTGATGTTGTTTCGGAGGCTGTCTCGTAGGCGATCGGGCTGCGTTGTCCGAGGCGGGAGTGACGGCGTCGGGTGTTGTAGCGGTTGAGCCAGCGGAACGCGTCGAGGCGGGCTTCGCGTTCACTGGACCAGGTCCTGCGGCCCTGGAGTGTCTCGCGTTTGAACGTTGCGTTGAAGGACTCGGCGAGCGCGTTGTCCGCGCTGGAGCCGATGGCGCTCATGGACTGACGGACGCCGGCTTGGCGGCAGGCGTCGGCGAAGGCTCGGCTGGTGTACTGGGCGCCGTGGTCGGTGTGCATGACCGCTCCGGCGAGGCTGCCGCGGGTATGTTCGGCGGCGGCCAGGGCGTCGGTGACGAGGTCGGTGCGCATGCGGTCCGCGATCGCCCAGCCGACCAGGCGGCGTAAGGCGAGGTCGATGACAGTGGCCAAATACAGGAACTTCCCACCGTCCAGCGGGAGATAGGTAATGTCGCCGACGTACTTCGTGTTCGGCTCGCTTGCCGTGAAGTCGCGGCCGATGAGGTCCGGGGCCTTCGCCGCGGCCGGGTCCGCGACAGTGGTGCGATGCCTGCGACGCAGCCGCACGCCTGCCAGGCCGATGCTGCGCATCACCCGCGCGATCCGCTTGTGGTTGACGCGCTCACCCGCCTCGCGGAGCTCGGCGGTGATCCTGGGGACGCCATAGGTGCCGTCCGACTCACGGTGCACGGCCCGTATCCCGACGGCGAGGCGAGCGTCGGCCGCCGCCCGGGCGGCCCGATCCGCGGCCGTCCGACGCCAGTAGTAGAAACTGGAACGGGCGATGCCGAGGATGGTGCACAGCCGCTTCACGCCGTAGCGGCGCTGGTGGTCGGCAACGAACTGGAAGCGGTTCACCAGCGCGTCTCCCCGGCGAAATACTTCGCCGCCTTGCGCAGGATCTCGCGTTCCTCCTCCAGCTCGCGGACCTTCTTCCGCAGAGCGGCGTTCTCCGCCTCCAACGGTGTCGGCGGCTCGGTCGGCACCTCCGCCCGCCGCCCCCTCGGCCGGCTCGCGCCAGCTGCCCGGACCCAGTTCCGCAAGGTCTCGGGATTGATCCCCAGATCGGCAGCGACCTGCCGGATCGTCGCCCCGGGCCGCGACTGGTACAACGCGACCGCGTCCGCCTTGAACTGCGGCGGATAGTTCTTCATGACCACGAGATGCCCGTTCTCAGATCCTCAGGATCCAGTGTCTCGCGTGTCCAGGATCAAGGGTCAAGGCTCCAGGGCCCCTCACTCCACTCTGCGGGGATGGCGGTCAACGCACTTGAAAGTCGCCCGGCAGTCACTCGCCACGAGCCGCAGCGCTATGCGATGACCGCGGAAGGCCCCATGACCAGGGTGGCGTCGTTCAGGGGTTGTGTCGGGTTTGATCACGTGATGCCGAGGGTGGTCAGCGGCCGTGTGGCGTCTCGGCTGTGCGTGCGCAGGCTGGCGGCGATGTTGTCACATCCGGTGAGGCGGAGTGCGCCGATGGCCAGGTTGCGTAGGGCTGCCATGGCCCGGGGGGGCGGTGCCGGTCCGTACGCGCGAGGCGTCCTCGGCGAAGGCGGTGTCGCGGAGGTGATGGATCTTGTTCTCGATGCCCCAGTGTTCGCGCACGCGGTGTGCGATCTCGGGAGCGCCAGCCTGCTCGGCGGTGAGGTCGGTGACTGCGTAGACGCGCTCCAGGGTGACCTTGCCGGTGGTGACTGTCCGGCGGCGACGTACGATCTGCACGGCTTGGGCGGAGTGGGGGAAGGCGAGGCCGCGGGTGACGGTGGCGGTCTTGACGCGGCGGATCTCGTCCCGGCCGTGTGCGGTGGCGCGGGTCTTGCCCAGCAGCGGGACGTCTCGCCAGGGCAGTTGCTTCATCTGCTGGTGCAGCAGCGGCTGGTTCCCCTTGATCACGGCGATGTAGTGGGCGTTCTTCTCCTCCACCAGGAAGCGGGCGTGGGCCTGCTGGGAGTGCAGGGCGTCGAAGGTGACCACGGTGTCGGTCAGGTCGAGCTCGGTGAGCATCGGCTGGAAGACGGTGATCTCGTTGGTCTTGGAGCCGACCTCGCGCTGGGCGGTGACCAGGCCGGTTCCGGTCATCGCGGCGAGCAGGTGGACCTGGGTGCCGTTGGTGCAGCGGGCGCCGCGGACTGTCTTGCCGTCCACGGCCAGTGAGCGGCGGGGCCGATGGGCCGCGTTCTGGCCGGCGGATGGGGGCCTGGGTCGCGGGCGGCGAGCCAGGCGCCGACTGCCGCATCGAGGGCGTCGCCGTCAACGCGCTGCAGGACTCGGCGCACGGTGGCCTCGGCAGGGGCGGCAGGGCCGGTGGGTTCGCGGGTTGGGCCGCCGAGCACGGTGAGCACGGCGGCCGGTGCGTCGGCCGCCCATTCAGCGATCGCCGTCAGCGATTTCGCGCCGGCCAGCACCGCACACGCGGCGAGCGCAAGGACGAAGCAGAGGGGATGACGGCGGCCCTTGGCCCGGCGCGGATCGGGCACCGTCACGAGGCAGCCCAGCAGATGCGGGTGTTCCCCAGGGTCGGAGGGGCGAGCGCCGGCGAGTTGGCCCAGGCCGACTGGGATGAGCGATGATGAGCGGACAGGCACGGTCTTCCGTTGCGGTGATCAGGGACTCAACACCTCATGATCACCCGGAGGCCGTGCCTGCCTGCGCCCCGCCCCAGCCCCGAACTCCATCACCGCGCCAGCCACCTGAACCGTCATCAAGCGGGACAGACCCGCTGAACGACGAAGCCCTGGCCCCATGACGTCTTCGGGGAGGGCGTCCATGAGCAGCTCGTCGGCGGGTTTTCCGAGCCAGTACCCGGTCTTTCGCAGGCGGCCTGAGTTGCCCCGAGTTTCGTGGAGTCCGGGATCGTGTGGTCAAGCGGTCTGCGGGACTTGCTCCAGTCTCGTCCAGTACACCTGTTCGTACTCGTCGGGCGGCAGGTAGCCGTCGTTCACCGTTGTACCACGTGACCCAAGAGTGTGCTGGAGTCCGCTTGCCTGCCACCGTGTGTCTTAGGGAAAGGAGCGAGCCGCGCTGGTAGAAAGAGCCGGGGACCATCCGCCCTAAGGGGTGTCCCGTGATCCCTGGCGGGCGCTGATCCACCAGGGATCACGGGACAACCCATAGATAGAGACGAAACCACGTAACCGATCGCCTCAGGTGGATTGAACGTCGATGATGAACGACACCGCTGCCTTCGCTATGCGGAGCTCGGCCGTAGGACGGACCGGGTGAGACGGCGCCGGGTGCTGGCCGGGCTCGTGGGTGTCACGGCCGGAGGGATCGCGGCGTCGTGGTCTGGGTGCGGGCCATTGTCGGGTGGGGGAGGCACCCGTGGCCCAGTGACGCTGAAGCTGCTGTCACACTACGGGGAAGGGGCCCTCAAGGACGAGTTGCAGCGCGCCGTCGATGACTGGAACGCCGGGCAGTCGCGCAGCAGGGTGGAGACCGTGCCGGTCCGGTTCGAGGACCTGCTCACCACGGTCGTGGTGCGCCAGGCGGCAGGGCAGGGAGCCGACATCCTCCATCTCTACGCGCTCTGGACGGGGCAGCTGGTGCGCGCCGGAGTGCTGCGCCCGATACCAGCACACGATGTCAGGCTCGTGCGGAGCGGGTTTCCCAACGCGGCCACCCAGGCGGTCAGCGTGGAAGGCACCGTATTCGGTTACCCGACCGAGGGCCAGACATATGGCCTCTACTGCAACCGCCGACTTCTCGCCGCGGCGGGTGCCGCAGGGCCTCCACGCACCTGGCGGGAACTGGAGGCCGTCGCCCGAGCCGCGACGCGCAGGGACCACCACGGCAACACAGTGGTCCAGGGGCTGGCCCTGTCTCGCGGGGACGATTCCGACTCCGTTAACCAAGTGCTGGCTCTGGTCGCCGCCCGGGGTGGTGCCTTCCTCACCCCCGACGGGCGGCGCTGCGCCCTTGGCTCCCCGTCCGGCGAAGCGGTCTTTAGCCTCCAGCGGCGGCTGGTTCGCTCCGGCGTCACCGATCCGGCGATCGACATGTACACGGCCTTCTCCGCGGGCCGGGCGGCTATGGCAGTTAACGGCCGCTGGTGGTGCGGAAGTCTCCTCGCCTCGATGGGGGAGCGCTACCACGACGTCCTCACCACCGCGCTGCCTGGCGGTCGGGGAACTTTGGCCACGGCCTACCTGATGGGCGTCAACACCCAGTGCCGGCACCCGGAACCGGCGTGGGAGTTCGTCCGCTGGCTCAACGCGGATAGCACGCGCATTGCAGGGGCCCTGGTCACTCGTATGAGCGCCCTGCAGTGGGTGGCCGGCTCGATGACCGCCCGCATCGCCGACATACAGGCCCTGTTCGGCGAGCACGGCGACCCCAATGCCCGCCCCTTCCTTGACGCGCTCGCTTACGCCACCCCCGAGCCAAACGGGCCGAAGGCGCAACAGGCCAAGGCGCTGCTCCGGAAGAATATCGAGGAGATGTGGAGCGGCCGACTGTCCGCCGCGGAAGCCATCGGCATCACCTGTCGGCAGGTCGACAGGGAACTCTGCCACCCCGGCTGACCGATGAGGCCGCGAGAAGCCCTGTCACGCAGACTCGGGCGTCAGACCGGCGTCGCCCTTCTCTTCCTCCTGCCGACATTGTTGTTTTACGCCGTCTTCGTCATCCTGCCAGTCCTGTTCACCGGTGCGCTGGCCTTGTCCAGTGGGGTCCGGCCAGGGCTCTCCGACATGACGTTCGCCGGCGCAGACAACTTTGCTTCCCTGTTCTCGGATGGCTCGTCCTTCCTGTTCCCCGTCCTCACCAACACCTTGCTCTACGCGGTCGGGACCACCGTCCTCACCACCGTCGGCGGCCTTGTCGCAGCCCTGTGTCTCGCCCGGCTTCCAGGCCAAGGACTGTGGCGCACCCTCTACTTCCTGCCCGTGGTAACCAACCTCGTCGCCACCGGCAACGCTTGGAAGCACCTCTACCAGCCGGACGGGCCTCTCAACGCCCTCCTCAACACCCTAGGCATGGACTCCGTGGGATTTCTCCAGAACCCCGCGACCGCACTGCCCTCCGTGATGATCGTCCAGTCGTGGGCATCTCTGGGCAGCGCGGTCCTCATCCTGTCCGCCGGACTTACCACCGTACCGCGCGACTGCTTGGAGGCCGCCGAACTCGATGGTGCAGGACCGTTGACCATCCTCATTCGCATCACAATCCCGTTGCTCCGGCCCGCTCTGCTGTTCGTTTCCATCACCCAACTACTCGCTGGCCTACAGTCCTTCGCCCTGATCACGGTCATGACCGAGAACGGGGGGCCAGGGGACACCACCAACGTCGCTGCGCTGGAGATGTACCGTCGCGCCTTCACCTACGGGGACTGGGGCACAGCCAGTGCCGCGGCCTTCGTGCTCCTTCTCATCACCCTGACACTTGCTCTGGCTCAACTGCGACTCTTCGAGCGTGAGGGAAAGGACACATGACCCATCACCGGCGAGCCCCCCTGCTTCCCTGGCTGATCACGACTATCGGTGCCCTGGTCATGACGCTGCCGTTCACCGACATGTTTCTCACCTCTTTGAAGGACCCCGGCGACTACGCGCATCTGCCCTACCGCTTCCTGCCCTCAGCCTTCGCCTTCGCCAACTATCGTGATGCTGCCGACGAACTCGACCTGGCCACCCTCGCCCGCACCAGCATCCTCACGGCCCTCACCGTTACCGTATCCGTGCTGTGCACCTCGTCCCTGGCTGGATATGCTCTGGCCAAACTACGGTTCCCCGGCCGCGCACTGCTCTTCCGCTTCGTCCTCGCCACAATGATGCTGCCACCGTTCCTGCTCCTGATCCCCCACTTCCTGATCCTGGCGCACTGGCCCCTCGCAGGTGGCAACGACCTCTACGGGAACGGCGGCGCCGGCCTGACCACCGGCATCACTGCTCTCGTGCTTCCCTTCACGGTCTCCGCTTTTGGCATCTTCCTGATGCGCCAGTTCATCACCACCATCCCCGACGAGATCCTCGAGGCAGCCCGCCTCGACGGCGCCGGAGAGCTCACCCTGTGGTGGCGCATCGTCCTGCCCCAGACCACTCCAGCTCTCATCACCCTCGCCCTGCTCACCTTCACCATCGCCTGGAACGAGTACATCTGGCCTCTGTTGATCTCCACCGCCAATCCCTGCCTGATGACACTGCCTGTCGGCATGCAACTCCTCCAGGGCCACCTCGATCCACAACGGACCACCCCGCTGCTCATGGCTGCCCTCGTCATCAGCGCCCTGCCCGTCCTGGCCCTTTTCCTCCTCCTACAGCGCCACTACGTCCGCGGAATTACCGAGATTGTGGAGCTGTAAGTGGACGTTAAGTCCGTTTCTGGTAGCGGCCTCGTCCGGGCTGGGTGAGGAAGCCTTGGCGGGTAAGGCGTCCGAGGCGGCTGCGAGTGAAGTTGACAGCCGCCTCATGGGTGGGCATACCGAGGAGTTCGTGCAGCTCACGGGCTCTGAATGCCCGGCCGGGATGCTCGTTGAAAGCGTTCACGATGGCCTGATAGGCGGTGGCAACCTCGGGCGGTTCAGGTTCGTCTCCAGCCGATGCGAGTTCGGCGATGACCTTCTGGGTGGTGGTCAGGTCCGCGAGTCGAGCTTCGGTCTCGGCCAAGGCGGCGGTCAAGTGCTCGATCTGGTCGCGTAGTTCACCGGACCGGGCCGTGGTCTCGTCGTGCTGGACCTGGAGGTTGGCCAGCAGCTCGATGACGTTCACGCGGCCAGCTCAAGGGCGTCGCGCCAGGTGGGACTCGGTGTGGTGAGACGACGGGTCATGTTCGCGATGGAGACCCAGTAGACGCGCGAGGCGGAGGTGTCGGGGCGGTGGTCGTACTCACGAGCCAGGCGCCGGTGCAGCATCAACGTGCCGTTGACCTGCTCCACGATCCACCGCTTGGGCTGCGGGACGAAGCCTTTGCTCTGATCTTCGGGGTTGCGGCGGACGACCTCGACGTCGATGTCCATCAACGCGCCGTGGATGACGACTTGGTCCTTGAAGCCCTGGTCCACCAGGGCCTTCTCCAGCCGGTTCCCGCACCGTTCGGCGGCCTGGTCGAGCAGGGCTATGCCGGCCGTGTTGTCGTGGGCGGACGCGGCCAGCACCACGACGCCGACAACCAGCCCCAGCACGTCCACAGCCAGCCCCCGCTTGCGGCCCGACACCTTCTTGTTGGCATCCAGCCCCGTCGTGCTCTTCGGGACACCCGCGGCCGCACGCACGGACTGGGTGTCAAGGATCACGAGGGACGGGTCCTCTAATCGCCGGGCTCTCTCCCGCACCTGGCAGCGCAGGAGTTCCTGAACCCGCTGATCGAGCCCGTCCTCGCGCCACAGGCCGAAGTAGTACAACACCGCTGACCAGGCCGGGAAATCATGCGGAAGGAGGCGCCACTGGCAGCCCGTCCGGTTCTGGTAGAAGATCGCGTTCACGACCTCCCGCAGGTCGCAGGACCCGGGATCCCCGGTCGCCGACCGGGCCACCCGGTCCTGCTTCCAGGCCGTGATCATCGGCTCGATCAACGCCCACTGCTCGTCCGATAAGTCGCTGAGGTACGGCTCTCTCTTCACGCCCACATCTCAACATGGACATGCCCAGCAGGCCCCCTGGACGGCGATCAGTACCACGATCGAGCGATCACGAACCGAGGAAGATCGGACTTAACGTCCACTCAGTGCCGCGTGGACCTTGTTCGACTTCTTGTGCTTGTTGGGGGCTCGGTGCCTGGGCGGCGCTTGATCACGGTGCCGCCGGCGCCCTGGTCGCCCTTGTCCGCGAGGACTTCGAGGTCCAACTGCTCGCAGGCCTTGATGATGTCGTGCTCGCGTGCGGCCTTCACGTCATGGGTACCACCGGGCAGAGCGGGTGAGAGCCACAGCAACTGCCCTTCGTCCGCAGTGATGACCTGCAGGTTCACGCCCTCGCGGCGAACCTTGCCGGAGAAGTGCTCCTCGGCGGCGACACGGTCGGTCTCGGCAATGGTGCCGTCCAGCAGCACATATCCCTCGGCGTGATGGCTGGTGAGCGCTTCCGTCAACGACGGGGCGAACCGGGCGAGTTGCCCGATCGTGTGGTTCACGTAGCGCCAGGCGGTCGCCGTTCCGATGGCGAAGCCCGCGGCGAGCTGTTCGAGGGTGTCGTGCTTACGCAGGTAGACCAGGGTGCACCGGGCTCGGTCGACCGGCCGGAGCCTGCAGGAGCGGTCGCCTTCCACCGCGACGAGGACCATCGTCACCAGCTCCAAGAGGTCCTCATCAAGGTCACATGCGGCAGGATAGAAGAACACGGGGCATCGCCGCAGGTCAGGTTATGTTTGGCGACTCCCCAAACCGACGAGATGCCCCGCTCGTCACGCCACCGTCAACGCCACACCACAGCTCACCCGCAAGCCGTACACATGAAAAACGCTACAGGATGAAAAAGGCTCAATCACAGCCCCTTCCATAGCCCCGTGCTCCAACTACTCTGGAACAGCTCCCCAAAGGTGATCTTCCGTCTGCGGACAGTTTTCGCGGTATCCCTCGCTTGGTGAGCCAGCAGGCTGTCGATGCGCTGAGCATCCAGACTTTCGATCTCATACCAGAACGTCGCAGTCCGACAGGCCAGCAGGACCGCTAAGTGATCACGGGAACGGAGGAACTCCCCTGCCGCCAGGCCCTCTACAGCGTCCGCGAGCAGATCTGGCCATGCTTCAACAGGTATACGCACTCCCCACGGTGCATGTTGAAGGGACCTGATCGAGGGAAACAGCGCACACAGGTCTTCTCGATGCCGGGTGACATAGCCAGTCAGGCGGTCGCACAGAGCAGGAGGCAATTGCGGCGGGCTACGGCGAGCTGCCGTCTGGCTGACCACCTCACGGTATGCGGCTGCGGTCCGCGGGGCCGGATGCGGCTTGTCGAGCCAAGTCATCACATAGAACAGCGCATCCACAACCTGTTGACATCTGGGAAGCGTCTTAACAGGTGCCAGGCGGTGCACCGTACCCCCCAGCGGCACTTCGGTAACCTTCAGGCTCTGCCGCAACGCATTCGCCGTAAGCCAGGCATCAATACCGTACAGGCGCGCACTGTCCGGGGCCTCCCAGGAACTCATCTCTTGCAGAAAAGCGTAGTTCATGGCGACCTCACCGCCGATTGGCTGTGCCAGGTGTGCTCCGAAGGTAGCGGCGATCAGCGGACGCACCAGGTGGTTGGCAATGCTCGCGTCATACCTATCGCGGGCATGGGTGGCCAAGGCAATGGCTGGTTTGCCACCGGCCACTGCCGACGCCAAGAGCCTGACCCATTCAGGGTCGGGTGTACGAAGATTTCCTCCCAGTATCACCACCTGGCGGGCGCCAAGTTGGAGGGCCCTGCCGGAGATAGCCAAGACATTGGTCCCCTTCCCGCTGTCAGCCCCGTTGGAGCACACCATCACTTTCTCGGCTTGTAAACGCGTCGTTGCGAAGCACTGAACGGTACCGTCCACGCTTCCGCTGTCCGCCAGCATGACCACGTTCCTGCACGAGGGGAAAGCCAGATGCAGACCCTTGTCCGCAGCCTCAGCGACCCCGGCGATCGTTGAAGCCTCGTTGCGCGCCAGGATTCCCACCATGTTCACTGCGGAAGACCTCGAGGGCCCTCTCCTGGCAAGCGAGTGCCAACCAGAGAATTCCATAAAAGCCCTTTCATATTGCATCTCGCAGCAGACTTCGGTATCCCTGGCATGGCCGCTAGCTCCGGACACCGTAGGCCTTCTTCATTGCCCAAAAAGCCCTGGCACCATCGAGACCACCACGCCTTCTGCCAGATCAAGCACTAGTCAGCCCTTACAGCTGACGGCAACTACGCACTCCCTTCTCGCTATTTCGTCCAACCCCCACCATTCGCCCGGAGGACGAGACGAGCAGTGTCCCACACGTGCTCTCGACGGCCCGGGGAATCCCCTGTACTCGCCCTACTGGGGCCGTCGCCCGGTGCACAGAGAGTGCGTACCGAGCACCGGACAGCAGGCAAAGTTTGATAACTATGCCTAGCCGACCGCAGCGAGCAAGTTGACAGCTGACGCCCCAGCCTCACGCGCGCTACAGGCCGCGAAACCCTGCACTGCGGCATCCTCCCTCCAGGGAGAACAAACAGGCAGACATGCCGGGCGCCGCGCTGCCCGTCGTTCCACAGCGCCCGGCAGACACTGATAGAACTCCACACGCTGCAAACCGTCCATCATCTGTCAGCCATTCACGTGACATCGCAGGTCAGGCTTGCCATCGGACGCACGCCACAGCGCGATGGCGTCGTTACGGAACTCCTCCGGGTACGGAGACTGACGTCCCACCTGAACATCCCTCCCTGGACCATCAAGATCCAATTGTCAGGGTGCCCACTCCAAAGGATCAGCCTCAATCGAGGCCCTGCACCACGTCCGCGACACCACCTTCGCCGAGGACGCCTCCCAGCGGCGGACCGGCAACGCGCCCCACTCGATGGACACCTGGCGCAACCTGGCCGCCGGCGCCATGAAGCTCGCCGGCGTCACCAACATCGTGGCGGGCCTGAGACGCAACGCCCGCGACCCCCGACGCCCCCTCGCACTCCTCGGCCTCGGATGATCACACACCGGACGCCATCCAACTACGCCGATGCCCTGGGCCCTGCCCAGGGCATCGGCGCGAAGGTGGCTTGAGTGTGTTCACCCCAACTTTCCTTGCTGAGTGGGTTGGTGGAGATATGCGGCAGGCGCGGTCGCCAGCGATCGTGTGAGTGTCTACGTCCCACGATCCTGCTGGAAGACCGTGCCTGCTGTTGCCGAATCATCCCCCATGCCCGCCTCGCTTGACCAACTCGCTGCCGCGTCGTCTCTCTCGATTGAGGAGTGTCCTGGCCTGTTGACCTGCCTCGCGATGGTGACGGGACCTCCGTGATCCACGGGGCCGGCTGCATCCCCTGGTCGGTGTACTCGCCATCTGCGCCGCTGCGGTCCTGACCGGCGCGACCTCGCTTCTGGCGATCAGCGAGTGGGCGGCTGACGCCTCGCAGCCGGTCCTGGCCCGGCTCGGCGCCCGCCGCGACCCCTTCACCGGCCAACACCACGCCCCTGGCGAGGCCACCATCCGCAGGGTGCTCGCCCAGGTCGACGGTGACGTACTCGACCAAGCCGTCGGCAGTTGGCTTGCCGTCCGATGCCCGCAGGCCAGCGGGCGGTTGCTGCGGGCGATCGCGGTGGACGGCAAGTCCCTGCGCGGCGAGTCCCGGGCCCACGGCCGGAAGATCCATCTGCTGTCCGCTTCCAGCCCCTGCTGGACGGCATCGATGTGACAGGAGCCGTCTTATTGAGGCGGAACTGTTGAGTTGCCTTATTGGAGGTGTAGCGGACGTGGTGGGCGTGGATGTAGCTGCGGACGATGGTCGGTTGGCGCTGGTGGTGGGAGCGGCGGGTTTCGTGGGCGAGGTCGTCGGCCGAGTGGGCGCGGGCGGCGTGGATGTGGCGTTTGATGTCCGCATTGAGGGGCTCGTCCGGGTTGGGTTCGGGGCTGTAGTCGGGCATCAGGTGCAGCTCGATCCGCTCGGTGTTTGCCTTGAGCCAGGCGGTCACGGCCTTGCTGCGGTGGACCGGGTGCCGGTCGGCAATCACGTGGACCTTCCGGCCGGCCTGACGGGCAAGCCGGTCCAGGAATCCGGTGAAGGTCTTCGCGGTGAACCTCTCGGTGAACACGGTGAAGTAGAGCGTGCCGCGTGAGGTGATTGCGGACATGGTGTTGACCTTGAAGCGGCGGCTGGACACCCGCGCGATGGGAGTTTGGCTCTTCGGGGCCCAGGACGTGCCGGGCGGGGCCGTATCGGAGCGCAGCCCGCACTGGTCGGCCCAGGCCACCACCGCGTTCTCCGTCTTCGCCCGGGCGGCGATCGCCGGGTACTCGTCCCTCAGCCAGGCATCCACTTTCGCCTGGTCCTGGCGGTAGGAGCGGCGGTCGGGCCGCTGCGGGGAGAAACCGTACCGCCGCAGCCACTTGCCCACACCGCGCTCCGTCATCACCACCCCGGTGACCATCCGCACCAGCTCGGCGACCAGGAGCCTCGTCCACAAGGGCCCGCCGATCAGCAGCTCCTCACGATCAGCAGCTCCTCGGGCGTGTAGTCGGCCATCGCCTGAAACAGGACCGCACGGTCCTCCGGGCCGATCTTCTCGTGCGGGCCCGGCCGGCTCGTCCGTCTCACCACCAAAGCCTCCCAGCCACCCGCCTGGTAGGCACGCCACCAGGAGCCGACCGACCGCTCCGCCACCTGGAACACCTCAGCCGCCTGCCGATACCCCTTCACCTGCCCGACTCCAGCGCAGCCACCACACGCAACCGCACCACTTCCCACCCCGCCCGCACCACCCGCCGCAGACCCCCAGAACCAGCCACACCCCATCAACGAGACAGGCAACTCAACAGTTCCGCCTCAATATCTTCCATGGAAGAGTTAGATGACGGTGTTGATGCTTTTACTATCACCGTCTATGACGGGCACACTGCCGATGACACACGAAACGAGTAACGCGATTCACCTGTTGGCTCAGTGCGGTCCCATTGTTCGTCGAAGCGATTCATCCGAGCACCGAAGCTCGCGTGCCGGGCAAGAAAGTCGTCTAAGGGGCCCGGTGCAGGGTATCCGCCAAGGACATATTTCTTCGTCGTGTGGAGAACTTGTCATGAGAGACAGGGCGACCGAGCCTCTAGTCGAGTGACGGCGACGTATTCCCGGGTGCGTGCCCCGAACGCTTGATGCAGCATGGCACATGCCTCATGGGACAAGTTCCCTATGTGAGTACCCGAAAGGACAATGGGATGACTGACCCCATCACGTTAAAGCTCGGTTGGCTCTTCGAAGCCGTCGACGCGAACCGCGACGGCAACATCGACTGGGCGGACTACCAGCGCCTCCTCGACCGCCTGGCCGTCGGCTACAAGCCCGACAAGCGTGACCGTCGATTCCAGGCACTGCGTGCCACTTACCAGATGTACTGGTACGAACTGCTGCGTCACGCTGGCAGCACCTCCTCGCTCCTTGCTAAGGAGGAGTTCGTTGCCGCCAATCGCATGGCCAGCATGGACACCAGTCGGTTCAACCTGGTCGAAGGAATTCCGCAGGCAGTATTCGACGTCATGGACGCCAACGACTGCAAAATCCTTGGCAGGGAGGAACTCGTGCGTCTCCTGAAGCTCCTGGAAGTTACCACCTCTCCTGAAACGGTCGACCAGTTCACGGGGATCGGCAACGACGGAAACGGCTACATTACGCGCGAGGACTGTGTCCGCTCAGCCCGCCAGTTCTTCTACACGCCCAGCATCAGCGCCCCTGGAGGGATCTTCTTCGGAATGGCGTAGCCCCAGATCCCAGGGCTGATTCATAGTCCTGGAGGTCAGGTGGCCGCGCTGGTCAGGGGCGTGTGAGGCCGTTTCTGTGGGCCGTGACGGATGCAGCGAAGCTCCGGTTGACGGGGTGACCTCTCAAGTCGCCCTGAACAGCCGGAGCTTCGATGTGCCGTCAGTCTGTCACCGTCTGCCTGGTGAAGCCATCCACCCGTCAACACCGTGGGATCGTGGGGTCTGGACGGGCGGCTGAGGACGCTGCCGGACCCGCGTCGACGCCGTGGGCGTCGTCACTCTCTGGTGTCGGTACTGCTGGTCGCGGCCTGCGCGGTCCTGGCTGGCGCCCGTTCCTACGCCGCGGTCGGCCAGTGGGCCCGCCACGCACCCCGGGATGCCCTGGCCCGTCCGCCTCGGTGCGGTTCAGATCGCTTACGGCGTGGTGCGCGACTGGGGTTGGGGTGTGCCGGTCTGGTTGGGGTGGTGGGTGGTGTTTACCGGATGGCGGTGCGGTCGGAGACCAGACTGGCGATGGCGAGGTGGGTTTGGTCGTAGTACTCGCGGCGTCCGATCCAGCGTTGGAGAGGGCGCCATGCCTTGTGTTCGGCATTGACGTGCTCGACGGGGATCCTGGCTGAGGACTGGGTCTTGCGTGCCTGTTCCCAGGCAGCGATATCCACGGCATCGGCACTCTTTCCGGGCCTCTTCGGTGGTGCGGTCACCTGGTCGGGAAAGTCCTTGGCCAGACCCCGGTACCCGGCGTCGACCTGGGCTTTGACTTGCGGATACCGGGGGAACAGGTCGCCGATGCCTTCGGTTTTGAGCGCAGTTTGGTTATGCATGCGGCCTGGGCGAACTGCTCCAGTCCACAGGGTGCGGCCCGCCTCGTCGCTGATCACAGTGGTCTTCTTCGTGTTCTGCTTACGCTTGCCGGAGACGAAGGCCCGGCGTCCGGGCGGCCGGCCCGGGGACGGCGAACCTGCACTTCGGTCCCGTCGATCCGCAACTCGACACCTGCCGCCGCCGCGTAGGCGAAGACATCAGCCAGGGTCCCCAGCCGCAACCCAGGCATGCCGGGCACAGCGAATCCGCGGGCGGCGAGCAGCGGCCGGATCTCATGGACGGCACGGGTGACGGCGGAGCGATCGACACCGTAGAAGACGGCAAGGGCTGCGTGCGGGAGCTGGAAGCGCAAGATGACCAGGGTGGTGATCACCCGATCGGTGAAAACCAGCTGATGGTCCGGGCCTCCGCCCTCGGCCCGCACACGCTCGTGACCTCGACGTTCACACAGCCGAGACTCCTCCCGCGCCAGCCACGGTCCCACCAACTCGGTGATGATCTTGCCGAGTTGCCTCCGCGAGATGCCGGTACAGATAGGATGCGAAAAGGCCGTACGGGCCAAGGATTGCGTCACAACCTCCCTAACCCGTACGGCCCTCTTCACGCCACGGCCCCAAACTACGATCACTGTCGCGCACCACGCCGTAAGGGCTCGCAGAGAATCAACGTGTTGCTTCCGGCCCTGTGGCTCGTTGATGTGGTATGCGCGTCCCCAAGTCGATCCGTGACCAACTCGCTGTGAAGTTTGAGGTGTTGTTTCCACATCTGGATGAGCGACAGCGGCGTCTCCTGATGGGGGCCGAGGCCCGGATCCTGGGGCACGGCGGGATCCGGGCGGTTGCCCAGGCGGCCCAGGTCAGCGAGACCACGGTCCGTAAGGGCGTCGATGAGCTGGAGGCAGGCGAGGAACCGCTGGGCCGGGTGCGGCGGCCCGGTGGTGGAAGGAAGAAGTCTGCCGTCCTTGACCCGGGGTTGAGGCGCGCGTTGTTGGCGCTGGTGGAGCCGGACGAGCGGGGCGATCCGATGTCGCCGCTGCGCTGGACGGTGAAGTCGACCAGGAACCTCGCGGCCGAGCTGACTCGTCAGGGGCACAAGGTGAGTGCGGACACGGTCGGGGATCTGCTGCGGGAGGAGGGCTTCAGTCTGCAGGCCAACGCCAAGACCGTGGAGGGCAGGCAGCACCCGGATCGGGATGCCCAGTTCCGCTATATCAACGACCGGGCCAAGGGGCACATGGCCGCCGGGCAGCCGGTGATCAGCGTGGACACGAAGAAGAAGGAGCTGGTGGGCGATTACAAGAACGCCGGATGTCAGTGGCGTCCGGCCGGCGAGCCGGTGCTGGTCAAGACACATGACTTCCTGGACCGGCAGGGCCCGGGCAAGGCGATCCCCTATGGCATCTACGACTTGGCCGCGAATACCGGCTGGGTGAATGTCGGATGCGATCACGACACAGCCGCTTTCGCCGTGGAATCCATCCGCCGCTGGTGGCAGGCCCGGGGCCGGCACGACTACCCACGTGCGACCCGGTTGCTGATCACTGCGGACGCGGGCGGTTCCAATGGCTACCGCACCCGTGCCTGGAAGACCGAACTCGCCGCGTTCGCCGGTGAGACGGGCCTGGACATCACGGTCTGCCACATGCCCCCTGGGACTTCGAAGTGGAACAAAGTGGAACACCGGCTGTTCTCCCACATCTCCATGAACTGGCGCGGCAGACCGCTGACCAGCCACGACGTCGTCGTCAACAGCATCGCTGCGACCACCACCTGCACCGGGTTGAAAGTCCACGCCGAACTCGACACAGGCACTTACGACACCGGTGTGAAGATCACCGACGGCGAGATCGACGCGCTGCCGCTGAGCCGGCACCGCTTCCACGGCGACTGGAACTACACGCTCCACCACCGCCCCCAGGCACCTCCCGACTGCGAGACAGACCCCAGGGCCTCCTCCGCGATCGACGTAGAACGGCCCGTTCACTTGACTGGGTTCAGCACCTCTCCACTGCGGGACCCGGAGCTGACCGGCATGACCACCGAGCAACTGGACGCTCTGACCCACTCCTTGAGCCCGGCTCTGGCGGACCAGCGCGAACGGCTTCGCCACGAACGCCGGGGCGGTGAGCGACTTCGCGCACCAGGCGCAGGCTCCAAGGACAAGCTTTCCGACAGCGACCGGATCCTGGCCACGGTGCTGTGCCTGCGCAGGATCGGCACTCACGAACTGCTTGCCAGGCTCTTCGGCGTCGCCACGAGCACCCTCACCCGGGCCGTCCAGGAAGTCCGGCCCCTCCTGACCGACACAGCCATCCCGGCCTCAACCGCCCGATTCCGCACTCCCACGGACGTCGCCGCCCACCTCAACAAGTACGGCAACCAGCCCCCAGGGAAGATCAAATCCGCATGTTGATTCTCTGCGAGCCCTAAGGTTCCGATCGTGGTGGTGTGGGACTGGCTCAACCCAGGCGATCACTGGTGGCGGCGTTCACCCGTGACAGGGAGGGAAAGTATAGCCGGGAGACGGTGCGGTCACAGCCAGCCGGTGCGTTGGGCCAGCCATGTGCGGCACAGTCTGCCTTGCCGTGCCTCGTGAGCACGAAGATGCGGTGACCAGCGCGGCGAAGGCTGGCGTCCATTGAGGTTTTCTCAACGGGGGTTATTTCCATTGGTTGTTGAGGGTGAGGGCGGCTTGGGCGATGGCGCCGATGCGGCTGGGGCTGAGGGTAACGTGCTGTAGGGCCCGCCAGCGTTGCTTGAGTTCAGCGGCGGTGCGTTCGCCCAGTGCTCGGATGCCGCGGAGGAGTTGGTTGTAGGTGCGGTTGTTGACATGCAGAGCTTTCTCGGAGCGGCCGCAGGGCCGCTTGATGGGGGTGTGCACTCCGATGCCGGCGCCTTGGTAGCCCTTGTCGGCCAGGGTCGGCAGGCCTTCGGCGGCCGCCTTGTAGAGCGCGGGTAGCACGTGGTGTCGAGTGGCGGTGATGTCTGGAACGGAGCCGGGCTCGACGTCGGAAACCCACAGCGGGGTACCGTCGGGGGCAGAGAGGAACTGGATATTCCCACCGAAGGCCTTGTGCTTGGCTGAGTACCACCAGTCCGTCCCCGTCTCCCGCGCCCCGGCGAGCCGGTCACACTCGATCAGTGTGCCGTCCAGGACCACATGGCTCGTCCCCTCGCGCCGGCACTGCTGGAGGACTTCGTGCAGGTCAGGGGCCTGCCCCGCGAGAACGTCGATGCCTTCATGAAGGTAGCGGTAGCCGGTGGCTTGCGAGATCCCAGCATCCACCGCGGCGCAGTGCACACACCTCTTCTCCCGGAACCAGCGCAGTATCAACACCGCCTGGCGGAACGGGCCCAGTGCCCGCGATCCCTTCGGCGTGCCGATCGCACGGCGGTGCGCGGCCAACAGCCGGGACAAGTACTCCACCACCGGGCGTGGCACGTCGAGCATGGCAGAATAGCGAACCATCGTGAAGCCTCTGGGATTCAGGAACGTGATCTTGGCAGACCCGTTCCTACCAGGGGCTTCACGTCTTCACCAGCCCGGACCGCACCCCTTTCGCTGAGAACACCTCAATGAGGTTTTCTCAGCGTTCATGATCGTCAGGCGTTGTTGAGGACGAGGGCTGCTTGGGTCAGGGCTGAAGCGTTCTCGCTTGTCGAGATGGGTGGTTACTGAGGTTGAACTCGTGGTGTCGTAGAGGGTGACGGCTGGTCTTCCGGTGCGATCTCACCAGCGGCATGCGGTGTCTGCAAGGGGGCGGGCTGACCCAAGGCGCGACGTTCTCAGTTGGCGGGCACTCTCAGGTCGAGTGCGTGGTCGGGGTGTGACCGGTGGTGGTCTGTGGATTCCGCTTGTCCTTTCGGGTACTCGCATACGGATCTTGCCCCGTGAGGCATGTGCCATGTTGCATCGAATGTCCGGGGCGCGCATCCGGAGACATGTAGCCGTCTCTCGACTGGCGAAGCTCGGCTGTCTTGTCTCTCATGGCAAGTTCTCCGCCCTAAAAAGAAAGACACGCTTGACGGAGGCCCTGCGCTGGGAATCCTTAGCCAACCTTCTCACCCAGCACACGAGGTCCGGCGCTCGGGTGAATCGCTAGGCATCGCTTCGACGGACACGGGATCGCACTGAGCCAACTGGTGAATCGTGTTACTCGTTTCGTGTGCCATGGGCTGCGTCGTGCGACGCAGCGGGAACAGTGAAAGCACCAACACCGTCATCTGCCCGTTTCGATGCAAAATGGCGGTACGGGTAGAGCTCTCAAAACGACGAGCTATGAGAGCCGCATGAGTGGTCTCTTGGACTCCCGAGCACCTCCTGGAGCAGGAGCTACTGTTTCCCACGACCAGCCAGTCTGGCAACTTCCCCTGTCCCCAAACATTGGATCCATTCATGTTTCATGTGGCGACTCTCTCCGCGCTCCGCACATTCTCCTGTTTGTTGCTAGCAGTTGGCATCACCTGCTTTCAGGCGACAAGCACCGCTACAGCACGAACCGCCAGCGTCAGGTGGGATGCCGTGGCAGCTTGCGAGAGCGATGGTCGTTGGAACATCGCGACAGGAAACGGCTACTACGGCGGATTGCAGTTCTCTGCAGAAACCTGGAGAAAATTTGGAGGCCAACAGTACGCTCCCTTTGCACATCAAGCTTCCCGGGCAGCGCAGATGGCGATCGCCGAAAGGGTCCTCAAAGCACAGGGCTGGCGCGCTTGGCCCGTATGTTCTCGACGAAGCTGAGTTGAGCCTTTCAGCGGTACCTCTCCAGGGTGATGTGATTGCCGACCGCGAGGTCATACCCGAGGACGGCGAACCCGAAGTCGTCTTATGTCTCGACGGAGCCCTGTGGTCACCGTCTTCCCGGCACGTTCACCGCGGAGGTGATGCGCACGTTCCTCGACCGCCTCGCGGAGCAGGCCGGTCGCAAGGGCCACATGATCGCTGACCGGCACCCGGTCCACCGCAGCAAGGCCGTCCGGGCCTGGCTCGAGAAGAACGCCCAGCGCGTCGAGCTGCATCTGATGCCCGGGTACAGCCCCGAACTCAACCCCGGCGAACTGCTGAACGCCGACCTGAAACACCACGTCCACGCCGCCCGCGCCACCACCGTCGACGACCTCGCCCGCGAAACCCTGCGCTTTCTGCGCCGCAGACAACACCAACCCCACATCGTCTGCGGCTACTCCAGAGCCCACCATGTCCGCTACACGATCGAGTAGGAAAGCCACCAGTTTCGACTCAAGATGGAGCTGCAGGGGGATAATTCGGTATGTAAGTCGTTGATTGGAGAACTGAATTTTCTCCAGAATTGGAGGAGTCAAGAAGTGTGCGGGAGTGCAGATAGCGCGAAGGGTAAGGCCGTAGGCGGGCTTACGTCGGAAGGATCCAGGCTCCAGGAATCCTCGGCTGTCGGCGGTATGATCCCCGTCGTCGACATCTCCGGCTGGGATACTGGAGGCGATGCAGGCCGTGCAGCTATCGCCGTCGTAGTTGACGACGCGGCGAGCGCTCTCGGCATTATGCAGATCATGGGGCATGGAATTCCGATGTCCGCAGTGCAAGCATTCACCGAAGCGCTCGATGCACTCTTCGCGCTGCCACTGGAGGAGAAGAGGAAGCTGCGCGCGTCACTCCCCGGCACCGGTCGCGGCTACATCCCGCAGCGTGCCGAGAAGCTCAGCCCCACAGCTGCGGCAGATCTTTTCGAGGCATTCGAGATCGGCTCGCAGGGGTCCGACTTCCCAGGGTTAGATCTTCCTCCAGCACACTACCCTCCTAACAACTGGCCACCGCTGTTGGGTTTCCGTGAGGTGGTCGAGAAATTGTATGCCCAATTAGGTGAGTTCACCCGACGGCTGACGGGGATCTTCTCGTATGCGCTGGGCGTAGAGGAAAGTTACTTCGTGCCGTTTACAGACCATCCGATCGCCACGCTGCGCATGAACCACTACCCTCATCCCGGCACGGACTCCGCCCTCGACCGGAACCAGATCGGGATGGGTGCACACACCGACTACGGAATCCTCACCGTACTGTGGGTCGACAACGTGCAAGGGTTGCAGGTCCTTACCTCCAGGGGCAGCTGGCTCGACGTACGGCCGGAACCCGGATGCCTGCTGGTCAACCTAGGCGACCTATTGGCTCGCTGGACCAATGACCGGTGGCGGTCCGCGCTGCATCGTGTTCTGCCGCCGACCGACGATGAAGGGAATGCCGTCCGCCGCCGCTCAGCCGCATATTTTCACGACGGCAACTGGGACGCAGAGATCCGCTGCCTGCCTAACTGCATCCCACCCGGCGCCACACCACGCTACCAGCCCATCACAATTGGCCAGTACATCACCGAGAGGCGCTCCGGTCGCATGTACTCGACGAGCTACTGATTCCCAATGGGGTTGTCAACCTGTTTCGGCGACTCTCCGTGAACCGCCCCGATTCGAATAGAGACTCGATTCCGTGAAAGGATTGAGTCATGGCACGACCCTCCCGTTACCCGCTTGAGCTGCGCCATCGTGCGGTTCGTATGGTCGCCGAAGTGTGCGACGACTACCCGAACGAGACGGCCGCCTTGCAGGTGGTCGCGGACAAGCTCGGCATCGGCTCCCGCGAGACTCTGCGGAACTGGGTGAAGCAGCAAGAGATCGACGCTGGGCAGCGTCCGGGGACGACGAAGGAGGAGTCCGCCCAGCTCAAGGCGTTGAAGAAGGAGAACGCCGAGTTGAAGCGGGCGAATGAGATCCTGAAGGCTGCGGCGAGTTTCTTCGCGGCCGAGCTCGACCGGCCACACACGCGCTCGTAGCGTTCATCGACGAGCACCGGGACCGCTTCGGCGGGGTCGAGCCGATCTGCAGGACGCTCACCGCACACGACTGCAAGATCGCCCCTTCCACGTACTACGCCCACAAGAAACACCTCGAAACTCCCTCCGCCCGTTCCATGCGCGACGAGGAGCTCAAGGAAAGGATCCAGGACGTCTACACGTCCAACTACTGTGTCTACGGCGCCCGGAAGATCTGGCGCGAACTGAACCGCCAGGGACATGCGGTGGCCCGCTGCACCGTCGAGCGCCTGATGCGCGAACTCGGCATCCAGGGCGCCGTGTGCGGCAGACGCGTCATCACCACGATCCCCGGCGGACAGGTCCAGCACGCCCCCGATCTGGTCGACCGCGACTTCGTAGCCGCCGCTCCGAACCGGTGCTGGGTGGCGGACTTCACCCACGTGAAGACCTGGAGGCCTATTCACGGGGGTTTCAACCATCGTTCTTGATCACGAGGACGGCCCTGCTCGGTAGCGTGACGTTTGAGAGAGCGTCAGTTAACTACCGTGGCAGGGCCGTTGAGCTGGAACATTACGACAGGACTGGACACCGAGCAACTTGACGGGCTGGTCGCACGAGTTCACCAAGAGCTCGTGCAGGATCCGGATCCGCCGGTGATGCCGGGGCGGATGTGGGCGCTGGGCCTGTACAAGTCGGTGGTGTTGGTGCTGTTCCTGCTGCGGCAGAACCCGGTGCAGGAGGTGGCCGCCGAGTTGTTCGGGATCTCCCAGGCCACCGTCTCCAGGAGGTGGACGGCCCTGCTGCCGATGGTGGAGAAGGTCCTGGCCACGCACGTTCCCGATCCCACCGAGGCCTCTGCCGGCCGGATCGTACTCGTGGATGGCACCTTGGTCACGACGTGGGACTGGTCCAGCGAGGGCACCACGATGTTCTCCGGCAAGCACCGCGACACCGGCTTCAACCTGCAGATCGCCGCCACTCTCGCCGGCGACCTGCTCGCGGTCTCCGCGCCGGTGCCCGGCAGCCGGCACGACATGCACGCCTGGCGCCAGTCCCACTTCCCCGAGGCATTCGCCGAACGCGAGGGCATAGGCGACCTGGGCTACGCCGGCTCCCGACTGTTCACCCCCAGGCGCAAGCCGCCCGGCCAGGAACGATCCGCCGGAGACAAGAGAGCCAACCGCTCCGTCAACACGCTCCGAGCCGCAGTCGAACGGGCCATCGCGCACCTGAAGAACTGGAAGATTCTCGCCACCCGCTACCGCGGCCCCCTCACCCGCTTCCCCGACATCGTCAAGACCGTCACCGCCCTCACCTTCTACACAAGAGGCTGGTGAGGCCTACGTGAATAACCCTCCTGGTCCGCGACCGTCTATGTCGCGTTCGTCGCGGACACCTTCTCCCGCCGGATCGTCGGCTGGTCCGCGGCCACCGTGAAGGAGACCGTCTTTGTCCTGGACGCCCTGGAGATGGCCATCTGGCAACGCGACCGCGACCAACAGGCCGTTCAGCCAGGAGAGTTGATCCATCACTCCGACGCCGGGTCGCAGGGCGGATTCAACTGGTCGTCGCAACACCTCTGTGAGCTGGAGGTTTGCGGATGGGTGTGGGGAATCGGCAGTGGGCGGCGCGGGAGTATCGCGGGCAGATGCCCTCGCCGGGCCGGCCGGGGGTCGCGTGGCGTGAGGACCGTGTTGGGTTCTGGCGGGCGATTGTGCGGGGGCTGAGCTCGGTGGACGCGGCGGTCGCGATCGGGGTCTCCCCGGCGGTGGGGCCGCGGTGGTTTCGTCATGCTGGCGGGGTGAATCCGTGCCTTGCCCTGACCGTGTCGGGCCGATACCTGTCGTTCGCCGAACGGGAGGAGGCCGCTGTGCTGCGTGCTCAGGACTTCGGCGTCCGTGCGATCGCGCGGCGTCTGGGGCGTTTGCCCTCGACGGTCTCGAGGGAGCTGCGGCGCAACGCCTCGACCCGGACCTACCACCTGGAGTACCGGGTCTCGCTGGCGCAGTGGCACGCCGAGCGGCGTGCGAAGCGGCCGAAGACGGCGAAGCTGGTGGCCAACGAGCGTCTGCGCGACTACGTGCAGGAACGACTGGCCGAGGCCGTCGCCCATGCCGTGGACGGTCAGATCGTCGAGGGACCGCAGGTGCCGCCGTGGAAGGGCCGGAACAAGCCGAGGCGGCAGGACCGCCTCTGGGCGACGGCGTGGAGCCCGGAGCAGATATCGCAGCGGCTCAAGGTGGACTTCCCCGATGATGAGTCCATGCGCATCTCCCCGGAAGCGATCTACCAGGCCCTCTACGTGCAAGGACGCGGTGCGCTCAAGCGCGAGTTGGTCGCCTGTCTGCGCACTGGGCGATCGCTGCGGGTCCCGCGGGAACGCTCCAGGCAGAGCGTCCGTGGGCACGTCACCGCCGATGCGCTGATCAGCGAGCGGCCCGCCGAGGCCGAGGACCGTGCGGTCCCAGGTCACTGGGAGGGCGACCTCATTATCGGCACCGGCCGGTCCGCGATCGGCACGCTGGTGGAGCGCAGCACCAGGTTCACGATGCTGCTGCACCTGCCCCGGATGGAGGGCTCCGGCACCGAACCACGTACCAAGAACGGGCCTGCGCTGGCCGGCCGCGGCGCCGAGGCCGTGAAGGACGCGATCACCGCCACCATCACCACGCTGCCCGAGCAACTGCGCAGGTCGCTGACCTGGGACCGCGGCACGGAACTGGCCCAGCACGCCCAACTACGCGTCGAATCCGGGCTCCAGGTATACTTCGCCGACCCGCACAGCCCCTGGCAGCGGGGCACCAACGAGAACACGAACGGTCTGCTGCGGCAGTACCTTCCCAAAGGTACGGACCTGTCGCGGTGGAACGCCGACGAGCTCCAGGCCGTCGCCTTCACCCTCAACGAGCATCTACCATCTCTCCAGGTAGCCGGTGTTGCGACGACCGATTGAGACCAAGCAGTACACATCGTTCAAGCTCGCCGAGCACCTGGACGCTGCCGGCATCGCGGCGAGTATTGGATCCGTCAGTGAACCTCTTTCATCCTGAGTAGTCGCAGGTCAGGAGCGTGTGAACGGCCTGGACGATGCGGCTGATGCGGTTGGTTGAGCATCGTGCCTGGCGGAGGGTCCGCCATTGCTTGAGTTGGGCGAAGGCGCGTTCGCCCGGTGCTCGGAGGCGGGCGTGGTCGCGGTTGAACAGTTGGTAGTGGTCGGGTTGTTCGCGGTGGTTCTTGTAGGGGGTGCGGACGGTTGCGCCGGCGCCTTGGTAGGCGCGGTCGGCCAGGACGAGGATCTGCCTGGTGAGGCAGGCCTGGACGATGCCGTGAGCCCGTGCCGCGGTCAGGTCGTGGGTGCGTCCGGGCAACGCGCGGGAGAACCACAGTGGAGTGCCGTCTGGGGACGCGATGACCTGCACGTTCATTCCGTGCCGCTTGTGTTTTTGGCTGTAGTACGGCTCGTCTGCGGCGATGCGGTCGGTGGGGATCAGTGTCCCGTCAACGACGACGAAGTCGCCCTCACCCAGGCCCACCAGGGCCTCGCGCAGGCCGGGTGCCCACGAGGCGAGGATCATCAAGGTCTCGTCCACGTACCGCCAAGCCGTCGCCTCCGATACCCCGAAACCGGCTCCGACCTGCGCGAACGTCTCGTTCTTCCGAAGGTGCGCCAACACCAGTAGGGCCTGCTTGAAGCAACCGAGCCGTCGCCAGGGCGAGTTCAGCTCCTGCCGGCGGGCATGGATCAGCCAGGAAACGTGCTCAACGAGTTCGTGCGGGACGTCGCGCATGGAAGAATACGGAACCAACAGGGCTCCTCGGACGCTGCGTGATGAGTGATGTCACCACAGCAACGACCAGGGGCCCTGTCTTGTCACTAACTCCCCTCTGACCAGGCATTTCACCCTCGCAGAGGCAGGATGAAAGAGGTTCAGTGACGCGTACGACAACGCCCTGATGGAGTCCACGATCGGCCTGTGCAAAACCGAATTGATCAAGCCCCAGCGGCCCTGGAGGACGCTCTCTCAGGTCGAGTTGGCCACCGCCGAGTGGGCCGACTGGTACAACCACCGAAGACTCCACGGTGAGGTAGGCCACGTCCCGCCCGTCGAATACGAAGCCAACTACTACACCGAACTCACGAAACCCCAGTTCACAACCACAGTCTGAGATCTCTATGGAACCCGGGGTGCCTCTGTGTCTTGTCAAGCCGCCTGGCCAGGGATGGACTTGGCTTCTCGTTCGTCGGCGATCATGACGCGCCACACGTGGTCGGCCAAGCGGCGTTTCAGGCAGCGCTTCGCTTCCTTCGGCGTCTTGCCCTCGGAGAGTTTGCGCTGGTAGTAGGCGTGTCCGGGTGATTTCGGCATCCGTATCTGCACGACTGCGATGGTGTGGAGGACAGAATTGAGCTGGCGGTCGCCGGAGCGGGAGAGCCGGTGGCGGGCCTTGTCCGCGCTGGCGATCTCCACTGGGGCGGCACCGGCGTAGTTCGCGAACGCCGCCGAGGTGGGGAATCGGTGTGCCCGTCGGGTGCGGCCGATCAGCCGGGCGGCTATGACTGGCCCGATGCCTGGGGTGTCCATCAGCGCGCTGCCCGGATGCCTCCACAAGGCTCTGCATCCGGGCAGCATTGTCCGTGAGCTGCTTGTCCAGTTCCGGTGTCGGGGAGGATCATGCTTCCAGCTTCGATGAACCAGTTCGAACCGCAGCTGGTCGAGACTCCGACCACCCTGGCGGCAGCCGCACCCTTGTAGCCCTCCCTCAGCAGTTCGAAGTACCGCTTCTTCACTGCCGACGGCATCTTGTTCGGGGCGTACTTCGGCATCCGAACGCTCTCCTTCCGGAGCGTTCGCAACCACCGATAGAACTCAAGCGCGGTCCAGGGGGCGGTTGGGCCATTCCGCCATGCCTTCCATCACCTTGTCGGTGATCGTGGAGATGGTCGCCTTGGACACGCTCGCGCCGTAGACCTCGGCCAGATGCGCGGAGATTTCCCCGTGCGTCAGGCCCTTCGCGGACAGCGACAACACCATTTCGTCCACCCCGGACAGGCGCCGCTACCGCTTCTTGACGATCTGCGGCTCGAACGAACCCGCCACGTCCCGGGGGACCTTGACCTCGACCGGGCCCACATCGGTGAGCACCGACTTCGCCCGGGTCCCGTTGCGGCTGTTGCCGCTGCCACGGCCCTCGGCGTCATGCTTCTCGTATCCGAGGTGATCGGCGATCTCGCCCTCCAGGGCGGACTCCAGCACCCGCTGGGTCAACTGCTGGAGCAGCCCACCCTCCCCGGTCAGCTGCAGGCCCTCCGACCGGGCCCGCTCCACGAGCACCGCGACCAACTGCTCGTCACTCGCCGCCGCGGCTTCCGCTGCCGGCTCGCTGCCCGGTATCTGCTCGATGGTCGTGTCGCTCATCTGGCGTCTCCTTGATCATCGGATCCGCCAATCATTGAACACTCCCACACTCGGGTCGGTGACGACATGGGCCACGGATCGATCAGGGCCGTGTGGGCGAGGCGATCTGTTGGATCGGGAGTGGGCTCGTCTTGAGCCGTGCTTGCCGCAGAACACGGAGCGTGGCGGGCGGCGCCGGCAGCAGCGCGGGGCAGCGCTCTGAGGGTGGTGGTGCCCCCTCTTCACCGGCTCAGGCGAACCTGGTCGTGCGACCGCGCATGGCCACATTGCCCAGGCCAGGCCCGGATTTTTCGGAGGATGTGACACTTCCGTCGGGTGGCTCGACAAGCGAGCGGCGGCGAAAGCAGTCAGCCTGGCCCAGGAGACGGCGAGGCCGGCGCGTCCGCTACACGAGCGCCCAGCACATCGGCCGGCTCCTCGGACACGCGGAGGACACCATGCGAATGAACCGCCCGTGCGGCGCAGCCGTCGCAACCATGGCGCTCGCCGTGGCCGGAGTCACCGTTCCGGCTACGGCGGCAGCCCCGGTCACCGGACCCGACGTCACCTTCCTCAAGACGATCCACCAGGGCAATCTTGCCGAGATCGCCACCGCCAAGGATGCCCAGGAGCACACCACCAGCGCATGTGTGAAACAAGCAGCGAACATGTTCGTACGCGACCACACCGAGTTCGATGCGCAGGTCATGGCGCTAGCCCGCAGTGAGAGCATCACCCTGCCCTCCACCGCGGCAGCTGCTCAGCAGAAACAGCTCACCAAGCTAAAGTCCCTGCACGGTAAACGAGTCTACAACCGGGTGTGGCTGCGGGACCAAGACACGAGCCACCGGCAGGCCCTTGCACTGATCGACAAGGAAGTGTCCTCCGGCAAGGACACCGAGATCCGCGCGATCGCCCAGGCCGCCCGGCCCACAGTGGCTAAGCACCTCCAGGCAGTCAGCGGCGGGATCTGCCCCCTGAACTTCCCCCGAGATGCGGAAGGAGTTGACGGAGGGGCATAGGGTCTCATGAGAGGCCCGACTTGTGACCATGGCTGCTCCCAGAAAATACCCGTTGGAGTTGCGTGAGCGTGCGGTGCGGATGTACCGCGACTCCGAACCGAAGCCCACCTGGTGGGCCGCGACTTCACCGCCGAGGCGCCCAACCGGTTGTGGGCCACCGGCCTATTAGGGCTTTGTTAGGTGTGTCAACTGGCCTGCACTGAGGGCTTGCCGGGAAACAAGCCGTCGCTTCCGGCTTCGAGGCTCGTTGTTGTGGTATGGGGAGACCGGAGGGGATCGAAGCCGCACTGACCGCGAAGTTCGAGACGCTGTTCCCGCATCTCGACGAGCGTCAACGGCGGCTGGCTATAGGAGCAGAAGCACGGTCACTGGGACACGGCGGGATCAAGCTCGTCGCCCGCGCGGCCGGGGTCCGGGAGGGCACCGTTTCGCGCGGCGTGAGAGAACTTGAGTCCGGCCAGGCACCGTTGGGACGTGTCCGTCGGGAGGGCGGCGGGCGCAAGCGCGCGGTCGATCTCGATCAGGGGCTGCGGCCCGCGCTGCTGGCCCTGGTCGAGCCGGACATGCGTGGGGATCCGATGTCGCCGCTGCGCTGGACGGTGAAGTCGACCCGGCACCTGGCGGCCGAGCTGACGCGGCAGGGCCATCGGGTCTCGGCGGACACGGTTGCCGTGCTGCTGCGGGAGGAGGGCTTCAGCCTCCAGGGCAACGCCAAGACCATCGAGGGCGCCCAGCACCCGGACCGGGACGCACAGTTCCGCTACATCAACGAGCAGGCCAAACAGTTCCAGGCAGCCGGAGATCCGGTGGTCAGCGTGGACACGAAGAAGAAAGAGTTGGTGGGCAACTACAAGAACGCCGGCCGCCAGTGGTGTCGTGAAGGCGATCCGGTCCGGGTCCGTACCCATGACTTTCCCGACGCCGACCTGGGCAAGGCGATCCCATACGGGATCTACGACCTGGCCGCGGATGCTGGCTGGGTCAGCGTCGGCACCGACCACGACACCGCCGCCTTCGCCGTCCAGACGTTGCGCCGCTGGTGGCACGCGGTGGGCCGCGCCGCGTACCCGCGCTCAGGCCGCCTGCTGATCACTGCGGACGCGGGCGGCTCCAACGGCTATCGCACCCGTGCCTGGAAGGCCGAACTCGCCGCGCTGGCCCTGGAGACGGGCCTGGAGATCGCCGTGTGTCACTATCCTCCAGGCACATCAAAATGGAACAAAGTGGAACACCGGCTGTTCTCCCACATCACCATGAACTGGCGAGGCAAGCCCCTGACCAGCCACGAAGTCATCGTGAACAGCATCGCGGCGACCACCACCCGCACCGGCCTGACCATCCGCTCCGAACTCGACACCGCCACCTATGAAACCGGTGTCCGCATCGGCGACCGGCAGATGGCAGCCTTGCCGCTGGACCGTCATGCCTGGCACGGCGACTGGAACTACAGTCTCCGACCCGAGCCGTATGCCCAGGTCAGTGATGTCCCGGACCCGTTCGATCAGCCCAGTCCCGACCTTGCCTGGCTGTGCCACCCGGCCCTGACCGGACTGCCGCCCGCCGAGTGGGATGCGCTGATCTCCACACTCACCGCCCTCCATGAGGAGCAGCGGGAAACGCACCTGGACAAGCGGCGTGGCCACCGACCCCGCATCAAGGGTGGCCCCCTGACAGGCCGTCGTCCCATCCTCACCCTCGCCGACCGCCTACTGGCCGCCCTCCTCCACTACCGGCACGGGCTCCCGCAGGTCACCGTCGCCCGCCTCTTCACCGTCACACCCGAAACCATCAACCGGCGCATCCGCGACATCCGCCAGCTCCTCGACACCGCCGGATACACCGTTCATCCCGCCGACACCCGTCTCGCCGCCCTCGAAGACCTCCAGGCTTTCGCAGCGGCGGCAGGCATCACCTGCCCATCAGAGATCAAGACGGCGAGTTATTGATCGGCAAGCCCTGAGGGCTCTGTGATGTCCTGTCAGGTGTGACTCCTGAGGAGATGGAAGAGGTCCGTCCGCGCCTGGAGGCGTTTGCGGCGGAGATGCTCGGCTCGCTGCCGCGTTGTGATCAGCGGGCCAAGGGCGAGTTGTACCTGCGTGGGCTGATGCTGGACGGCAAACGCAAGTCGATGCAGCCGATGGCCGAGCGTCTGGGAGTGGACCATCAGCAACTCCAGCAGTTCGTCTCCTCCTCCACCTGGGACTGGACCGTGGTCCGTCAGCGGCTGGCGCAGTGGGCGGCTGCGCATGTCGCACCACAGGCGTACGCCATCGACGATGTGGGCTTTCCCAAGGACGGCTACGACTCTCCGGGGGTGGCGCGGATGTACTGCGGCGCGCTGGGCAAGCAAGGCAACTGCCAGATTGCCGTCAGCGTCAACCTGGTGTCCGACCACGCCTCCTCGGCCGTCGACTGGCGCCTGTTCGTGCCCGAGAGCTGGGACGACACCACGACCGAGGACGACAGGCTGCTGGCCGAGGCCATCCGACGCCGACGCGCCAAGGCAGGGATCCCGGACTGTGAGCGGCACCGGGAGAAGTGGCGCCTGGCCTTGGAGATGCTGGATGAGGTGCGAGGGGACTGGGAACTTCCCGACTTGCCGGTGGTAGCCGATGCCGGGTATGGGGACGCCACCGGCTTTCGCGAGGGCCTGACCGAGCGCGGCCTGACCTACGCGGTGGCGGTCAAGGGCACCACCACCGCCTATCCGGGCCAGGCGGTCCCCGTCCGCCCTCCCTACAGCGGCCGGGGCCGACCACCCGTGCCGGCCTACCCGATCCCGCACACCACCTTGCGGCAACTCGCCCTGGATACGGGCAGGTCCGCGGCGCGGACTGTCACCTGGCGCCAGGGCAGCAAGACCACAAAACGCAACCCCAAAGTCGCGATGCGCTCCCGGTTCCTGGCCCTGCGGGTCCGTCCGGCCAACCGCACCATCCGCCGCGCCACCGACGGCTCCCTACCCGAATGCTGGCTGCTGGCCGAATGGCCATCCGGCTCTGCCGAACCCACCAACTACTGGCTGTCCACCCTGCCCGCCGACACCCCACTACGCGAACTGGTCCGCACCGCCAAGATCCGCTGGCGCATCGAGCACGACTACCGCGAACTCAAGGACGGCCTGGGACTGGACCACTTCGAAGGCCGCAACTACCCCGGATGGCACCGCCACGTCACCCTCACCGCCCTCGCCCAGGCATTCTGCACCCTGCTCAGGCTCGACCCAAAAGCCCCTGCGCCGGCCTGACCCTCTACGCCGCCCTCCGCGCGTTACAGACACTCCTGGCCACCTGGACCGGCGCCTGCCGCATATGCGGCCAACCAGCCCCCACACCCGAACCCCACCACAGAACCTAACAAAGCCCTAATAGCCCCTCACCCGCTGGTTCCTCCGCGAGGCATACGGCCAGTGATCCGCATCGCCCGTACCCTGGCCGCACCGGCATCAAGCTGCCGCCCGGTGGGTCGGCAGCATATGGCGGGTGCTGAAGACTGGAGGCCACATCTCATGCAGATCGCTCAGCGTCCCACTCTCACCGAAGAGATCGTAGACGCATACCGCTCCCGGTTCGTCATCGAGCCGCTGGAGCCAGGCTTCGGCTACACCCTCGGCAACTCCCTGCGCCGCACCCTCCTCTCCTCGATCCCCGGCGCCGCCGTCACCAGCATCCGGATCGACGGCGTGCTGCACGAGTTCACCACCGTGCCCGGCATGAAACAGGACGTCCCTGACCTCATCCTCAACATCAAGCAGCTTGTCGTCTCCTGCGAGCACGACGAGCCGGTCGTGATGTACCTGCGCAAGCATGGCCCCGGCCTGGTCACCGCCGCCGACATCGCTCCGCCAACTGGCGTCGAGGTGCACAACCTCGATCTCGTCCTGGCCACCCTGAACGCCAAGGGCAAGCTGGAGATGGAGCTGACCGTCGAGCGTGGCCGTGGCTACGTCTCCGCCGTCCAGAACAAGCAGCAGGGCCAGGAGATTGGCCGGATCCCGGTCGACTCAATCTACTCGCCGGTGCTCAAGGCCACGTACAAGGTTGAGGCGACCCGTGTCGAGCAGCGCACCGACTTCGACAAGCTGATCGTCGACGTCGAGACCAAGCAGGCGATGCGTCCGCGCGACACCATGGCCTCGGCGGGCAGCACGCTGGTCGAGCTGTTCGACTTGGCCCACGAGCTGAACGTCGACGCCGAAGGCATCGAGGTGGGCCTGTCGCCGACGGACGTCGCGCTGGCGGCCGACCTGGCGGCCCCGATCGAGGAGTTGGAGCTCACCGTCCGGTCCTACAACTGCCTCAAGCGCGAGGGCATCCACTCCGTGGGTCAGCTGGTGGCGCGCAGTGAGGCGGACCTGCTCGACGTCCGCAACTTCGGTGCGAAGTCGATCGACGAGGTCAAGGCGAAGCTGGCCGATATGGGTCTAGCGTTCAAGGACAGCCCGCCCGGATTCGATCCGACTGCCGCGGCTGCAGCCTTCGGCGCAGGCGACGACACGGGCTTCGCCGAGATCGAGCAGTACTGAACCGCACCGACGGCATCGTCACACGGCTCCTTCTCGCAACAGCCGTGATCAGCGTCTACACGCCGCGGGACGACGGCTGCCTGAACGACCGCGACGCCATCCGCCGCCTCGCCACGTGAGCCCGGGGGAGAACTGGGAATCCTTTCTGCCCATCGCTGAGCAGATCGGCGGTGCCACGTTCCAGCCGCCGGCCGACGCCGCACGCTCAGGGCAAACAGCGGGCTACGTGCGGTGCGGTCGCACGATGCTGGCATCTCGCCTCGGTGGTCTCCCCCTCCGGGGCGGTCTCGTCTCGTCGGGCCGGGCCGGTGTTCCGGCCGAAGTTCCGCCTTCGGGCGTGGATGTCCGTACTGGCTGGGGTGATCGCCATACCTCTCGTACGTGTCGAGGTCGGCACTGCCCTCACATTCCGGACTGCGGACGCGAAGTACCCCCTCGGCCGCGTAGGGTGACGCCGCCTTCGGTGAGGATGCGGTGGACGAAGCCGTAGGAACGCCCCCGGGATTCGGCGAGGGCGCGGATGGAGGCGCCGCCCTCGTATTCCTTCTTGAGTTCGGTGGCGAGCTTGTCGCGGGCCGTGCCGGTGATCCGCTTTCCCTTGTTCATGAGTTCGTCCCCTTCAGCTTCGATGTACGGAAGGTGATCATTGCAGGGGGCCGGGGCCTGCTGGCGGATTGGGGCGAGTAGCAACGGCCCAGAGAACGCACAGTTGTACCGTCCACCGGATCGGTCGGCCCTGGGGCGCGAACCGTTCGTGGATGCATTCCGCTGTTGGATGCCCAGACCGTGCACCCGGCGGCTCTCGGAGATCTCCATCTCGGCGAGGAGCTTTTGGGCCTTCACTTTGCCGATGTCGGGGAGAGATTCGAGCAGGGCGCGGGCCGGCATCTTGCGGATGGCTTTGGAGTCGCTGGCCAGTACCGTGTACAGGGACAGCTTGCCGTGCTTGAGGGCGTCTTTGGCCTCGGCTAGCTCCTTGCGGGCGGCGGCGTGTCGAGCGTGGCCCGGCGCAGTTCGAGACTGGGCGCCCACGAGGATGGTCCTCTTGTCGCGTGAAACGGAACGGGTCCATCATGTTCGGACCATCAGGGCTTTGACCAGCAGGTTTACGGATTCGGCGCGGTGGTCTCGTCGTACGTGCGCAGCATCCGCATCACTGCCGCGGGTGAGGGGTGCTGGCTCTTTTTCTTACCGGTGGCGATGACGAGTCGCGCCGCGATGTCGTGCAGGCTCATCTCCTGCTCCTGTAGATGGAGGGTCATGGACAGCATGTGGTCGCCGGCGACGCTGGCCCCGCTGATGGTATTGCCGTGCTTGCGGGCGGACTCATGACCTTCCAGGGTGCGGTCGCGGATGCACTCGCGTTCCAGGCCAGACACAGCGCGGCCAGCCTGGTGAATGCGGGAGCGGGCAAGGTGCGGATCGTGACGACCTTGGTCGGTGCGGCATGTGAGGACGCTCGACGCTTGCCGTCGAACTGGAGCGCGGTCGCCTTGGCTGGCGATCTGCTCACCCCCGGCTCGACGAGATGAGGCCCTGGGCGGTGCCGGTGTCCGGCTGCTGCTGGTCGGCATCTCAGTCGTAGGCGGCGCAGGTGGCGAGGTGGGCGGGGGAGCGGCGGGGCCACCTCCTCCCGCTCGATTCTCAGCGCCTCGTGGCGCACAGTCGGTGTTATCGATAATCAGCGCGGTCGGCTTGATGACCGGCAGCATCGTCCGCGCCAAGCGAGCCCGCACATGAACAGGATCCCACGGGCTGGCCGTGATGAAGTGGGCCAGCGCCTGCCGGATCCCATCCTCACCCAGCCGCGCCGCCATCGGCTCCACCGACTTGCGTTGCCCGTCTGTCAGCAGCCCCCGCAGGTAGACCCGACCCCACCGACGTTGATCGCTGCGTCCGAACGAATCGAAGACATCTCCCGCGAAATCCTCCAACTCGCCACGAACAACGATGATTTCCTCTGGGGCCACGCCCCTCTCAACGACACACACCACGCAGGGGACACGCTCCATCGAAATTTAACCCGACCAAGCCCTGTCCTCGGTACGCATTCCGAATGCCGCGGTGCATTCTTGCGTCTCTGGGTCCCCGCCGGAGATCCGTGCAGGAAAGGCGAGTCAGGGCAGTGCGCACTGGTGAGGGGCGATTCCTTACCCGCGATGCAGGCGACACACCTGGAGAGGCGCGCCTGGCGTATTGCATGGGGCAGCATTGTCGTGGAACATCGCGCTGCCACAGACCCTGCACACCCACAGACCGAGATCGAGGACCATGACAAAGCTCTGGTGAATAAGAGCGTGGGCGGAATGGTGGTGTTCAGGGGCGTTTGTGGGGGTGTGTGTCCCAGCGGTAGGACACGCCCTCCTCGCGGAGCAGGGCCCGAAGGCCCTCGTGGCTGATGTCGTCGACCACCCCCTCAGCGACCAGGAAGTCGGCCAGCTTGACCAGGCTCCAGGTCGAAAACGGCAGACCGTGCTCGGCCGGCTTGGACTTGGCGATCTTCTTGATCTCACGCCGCTCGGGCAAGGTGAACGTCCTTGGCCGACCTCCGGAGTACTTCGGATACAGGGAATCGAATCCGTCCGCATTGAAGTTGTGCATCACGTCCCGGACCCGGTCCGCGCTGGTGAACGTCACCTCGGCGATCTTCATCACCGGCATGCCCTGGGCGGACAGCAACACCATCTGTGCCCGCCGCCAGGTCACCACCGACCCGCTGCCCCTGCGGACAATCCGCAGCAACCGCCTGCCTTCGTCGTCATCGATCTCACGGACGCGTACTCGTTCTGCCACCCGGACATCCTGGCGGCACCGAACCCCACGGGCCAACGTCCACCGACATGTCACATCACAACGTGGCAAAGGTTCATTGATGCGGCACTAGGTTGTCCTGCGGCCCGAATAAAGTAGTAGCCCACCTCCCAGAGATAGCAGGACCCTTGTCAGGTCGTCCTTGATCTCGTACGCGTCCGGACGTGAGTCCGGGGGCCAGCACACTCCTTCTTGTTCGTGTATGGCACAAACCTTGCCGTGCAGGGTCCGTTGCATGATCGTCTTCTGTCCGGGTTCATCCGGTGAGGCCGAGGGCAGTCAGGGGTCGGTGGCAGTCGCTGGCGGTGTGGCGGAGGGCGGCGGCGATGTTGGTGTGGCCGTCCTGGCGGTGGACGCCAATAGCGAGGTTGCGCAGGGTGGCCATGACGCGGGGAAGGCGCCGGGTGCGGATCTTGGAGTCGTCCTCGCGGAAGGTGCGGTCGCGGACGTGGTGCAGAAGATTTTCGATCTTCCAGTGGCCGCGGATCCCTGCGGCGAGCTGGGCGCCGCTGGCCGTGCCGGGCGGCAGGCTGGTGATCAGGTAGACGCGTTCGATGTTGAGCTTGCCGGTGGTGAAGTCCTTCCTCCAGCGCACGACTTGGAGGGCCTGCTTCGCATCGGGGTAGTCGAGGTGGGCGAAGGTGGCAGTCTTCAGTCGTCGGATCTCGTGGCGGTGGTGGGCGCGGGTGCGCTCGTAGTGGTCGAGGGTGATCTCCTGCCAGGGGCGGGACGGACACCGCGCCGGTCAGCGGGTCGAGCGGGAACCCCAGCACTCGGCAGACCCACAGGGGAGCGTCGTTGATCCACTCTGTGACGGCGGTTGACGGCGGCCAGTAGATACGGCTCTGATCAACATTTCGGGATGACCGTGCGTGATCGGCTCACGGTGTGAGCAAAATACGGCGCCGCAGGAGATCGAAGTTGGCCCGTCCATACCCTTGACGTTTGAGGTATTTCACCCGGTTCACGTGGCCCTCGACCATGCCGCTGGAGTAGGGCTGGGTGAGGCCGGCGGTGACGGCGTCGAGGTCCTTGCTGAGGTTGCGGGCGAAACCGCGCAGGGGTGGCAGCTCGCTGCCCTGGGCCGCCTTCATCCAGCGGGGCAGCAGACGGCCGTCGAGGTTCTTCATCATCGCGGCGAACGCCGCGATGTGCCGTCGTAGATCGGCGAGTTCAGGGCAATCGGCCAGGATGCGCTTGAGGCGGAGCTGCTGACCGGAGCTGAGGTTGTCGGGGTGACAGGTGAGCCAGCCGGTGACCTGCCGGACCGTGGGCGCCTCCGACCTCTTCGGGGTCGGCGACTCGGCGGAGCGCAACGGCTCGAGCCAGCGCCGGACACTGCGGCTGCTGCCGCGGTAGCCGCGTTCCTGAATCTCGCGGAACAGGCGCCCGCTGTCAGTGCACCCCTCCTGCCAGCGCATATTGAGGTACTCGGCCCAGGGCTGCAGCATCCGTCGGCTCTGCCGCGGCGGCGAGAGCAGGTCCTCGACGACTGTCGCGTGGGCGTACTTGCGGACTGTCTTGCGGTCCATCCGCAGGGACTTGGCGATCACCTCGATGGCGACGCCCTTGTCGTACATCTCGTGCACCGCCGCGAAGTTGCGGCGTGTGTTCGCGGCCCGCTTGCCCTCGATCGCCGGCGGCTCGGCAGGCCGTTCCACCAGGGCGTCCTGGTTCGCCTCCTCGGCCGGAGTGAGGCAGGAGCGGTGGGCGACGACGCACTTCTCAACCGCCTTGCACAGGTTCTGCCAGAGGTGAAAGCGATCTGCGATCTGGACCGCATCCGGCGCGGCCGTGCGGATCGCCTCCGCGTACGCGCTCGCGCGGTCACGGCACACGATCTCGGCGCCGGGATGTTCTTCGAGCCAGGCGGTGAAGGTCTCGGCGGTGCGGTCGGGCAGGACGTCGACGACGCGGCCGGTCTCGATGTCGATGAGGACGGTGCCGTAGACGTGACCGCGCTTGAGTGCGAAGTCGTCGACGCCCAGTACCCGCGGGCTCCGCTCCGGCGGCTCGGCAGGCAGCCTCCGCACACGGTTGAGTAGGGTGTTCGGGCTGATCGCGCAGTGCAGCAGGGCGGCGAGCCGGGCACCGGCCCGACCGGCCAGGCAGCGTGCGATCGATATCAGCATCGCCTGCTGCAGTTGGCTGCGGCGGCCGTGGCGGAAGGTGAGCCCGTCGACCTGCTCGACGAAGGTTCTGCGCGGGCACGACGACTGCTCGCACCGGAACCGGCGAACCGTCAGATGTATCGTTGTCGCCCGTCCACCGATCGCGACGTCAGCGAGCCGCCGACGATATCGGTCGTGGACTCGCTGTGAGTGCGTCCCGCAGCCTGGGCACTGGGCTGAGCGAGCAGCCGCCGAGGCAGTGATACAGATACATCCACCATCAGCTCGTATGTCCTCGATCGCGACGCTGGCCAGGTGCGGCAGCAGCGTCTTGGCTATGTGATCTCCTAACACACCTGGTCAACAAGGGGGTTGGAGATCAGTTACGCACGGTCATCCCGAAATGTTGATCAGAGCCCCGTAAGCTCCCCGGTGGCGGCCATATACGGCGCAATTTGTGGCCACGGGTTTCCCCGAGTACGGCCAGATTTCTCCCCGCTCGCCCCGAGTAGTCCCGCTCGGCGACGCTGGAGCGGGTGAAGAACAGCAGGGAGATCATGGAGATCCTTGAGGCATACGACCTCACAGGCAGTTACCGTGCCGCGGCCGAGCTGGCCGGGTGCGACCACCACACGGTGGCCCGTTATGTGAAGATGCGGGCGGCCGGCCAGCAGCCCGACAAGCGCCGGCAGCGGGCCCGGCAGATCGACGACTATCTGCCGAAGATCGAGGAACTGGTGGTCCGCTCGCAGGGCAAGATCCGCGCGGACGTGGTCCACAAGAGGATCGCCGCGATGGGCTTCACCGGCGGGGAACGCACCACCCGCCGCACCGTTGCCGAGGCAAAAGCCCAGTTCAGGGCAGGTCGACGCCGTGTCTACCGGCCATGGGTGACCGAGCCCGGGCTCTGGCTTCAGTACGACTTCGGCGACGGCCCGGTGATCAAGGGCCGCAAGACCACGCTGTTCTGCGCATGGCTGGCCTGGTCGCGTTTCCGCGTCGTCATTCCGATCTGGGACAAGACGCTGCCAACGATCACCGCGTGTCTGGACACCACTTTCCGCAGGATCGGCGGCATCCCGGCCTACGTCCTGACGGACAACGAGAAGACGGTCACCACCGACCACGTCGCCGGGATCGCGGTCCGCAACTCAGAAGTCGTCGAGGTCGCCCGGCACTACGGCACAACGATCCGTACTTGCCTGCCGGCGGACCCGGAAACGAAGGGCGGCTCGGAGTCCACAGTGAAGATCGCGAATGCCGATCTGGTGCCCAGGGACGTCAATCTGCGCGAGCAGTACAAGACCTTCGGCGAGCTTGAGGCCGCCTGCCGACAGTTCTGCGAAGAGGTCAACTCCCGCACACACAAGGTGACTCGGCGCAAGCCGGTCGAGCGGCTCGCAGAAGAGCAGCATCGACTGCACCCGCTGCCGCGGCGGCCGTTCACCGCGGCGTTCGGCACCACCCGGCGGGTCTCCTGGGAGTCGACGATCTCGGTCGACGCGGTCCGCTACTCGGTCCCGCACGAGCTGATCGACACCCGGGTCTGGGCCCGTTTCCACGGGGACGAGCTGATCGTCACCGCCGTCGACGAGACGGGCTCGGCCCTTGAGGTCGCCCGCCATCCGCGCGGCGAGCCTGGCTCGCCGGTCCTGGAGGATGCCCACTATCCGCCGCGCGAGGACAAGGAAGCCGACCGCACTCCGAGGGCGACCTCCGCCGAGGAGGCTGCGTTTCTCCAGCTCGGCCCGGGTGCTGCGAGCTGGCTGATCGAGGCCGGGGCGGCCGGGGTTCGCCGGATCAAGGCGAAGATGGCCGAGGCCGTTGCCCTCTCGAAGCTCTACTCGATAGCGGAAGTTGACCGCGCGCTCGGCACCGCCGCGGTCACCGCCCGCTTCGCGGACAAGGACCTCATGTCGATCCTCGACTACCAGGCCGTCCACGGCCTGGCCGAGCCGGTCCGTCGCAGCGAGGCCCACTCGCTGCAGCCCGGCACCTCCGCCTGGTCCGCCCTCGGCGCCGCCGCCCCGAGCACTGCTGATCTTTCCGAGTACGACGAAAGCGACCACTTCTGATGGCCACCCCTCTTCGCACCGTTCCCGGCACGAACGGCGACCCGCTCGCCGAGGCCATCGAGCTGACCAAGCGACTCAAACTCCCGCACATCCGGCGGTCGTTGACCGACATCATCCCCACCGCGAAGGCCCAACGCTGGGATCCCGCCGAGGTCGTCCGCGTCCTGCTGGCGGAGGAAGCGGCCGGACGTGACCGGGCCAATCTCCACACCCGGCGCAAGCGGGCCGGGTTCCCCACCGGGAAGACCTTCGGGGACTGGCACGAGTCCAAGTCCTCCATACCCAGGACCACGCAGGACGCCCTGAAGAGCCTGGAATGGGTCGGCCGCCGGGAGAATTTTTGTATCTGTGGACCGTCGGGGACGGGAAAGTCACACTTCACTGAGGCGCTCGGGCAGACCGCGGTCGAGGCCGGCCTGACCGTCGCCTGGTTCACCATCGAGGACCTGGGCGCCCTGGTCCGCCGGCACCGCGCGGACGACTCCATCGCCCGGGCGCTGGCGAAGATTGTCCGCTCGGACCTGATCATCGTCGATGACATCGGGCTGCTGCCCGTCTCCGAGGACGCCGCCGAGGGCTTCTACCGCCTGGTGGATGCCGCATATGAACGGCGCTCGATCGCAGTTTCGAGCAATCTCCACCCGTCTGGATTCGACGAGATCATGCCCAAGACCTTGGCCACCGCGACCGTCGACCGGCTCCTCCATCACGCTCACGTCACAGTCACTCAGGGTGATTCGTTCAGGTTCACCGAGGCCACCACCGGAAAGGGAGTGAAGCCCTTCAGCTGATCCACACCGACCCAGGGCGGGGAGAACATCTGGCCGCGAGTGGGGCGACAATGCCTTCCACCAGCAGGGATGCCTCAAGGCCGCCAGCGGGGACGACCAAGAGGCCGTTGACAGGTGTCTGTGCTCATCCCCTTCCAAGAAGACAACGAGATCGTCCCGCCTGTCCTCGTAACAAGCAAGGAAGAAACCGACCTCAAGGCAACGTTCGAGGAGCTTGCAGAGATGCGAAAGCAGCAGAACTCACGCTCTCGCCGACGCAAGACCGCCCCGACCATCAAGCACATCGTGATGTGCGGTACCCCGACACCTGGACGCCCCGATGTCGAAGGCGATACGACCGTCGCATCAATGACGAAGACGTATGGCGAGCACTTCCAACTGCACAAGGTTCGCTGGAGCAGCTACATCCGTCGGCAACATCGACTCCAGGCCCCAGTCCCCGCCTTCGGCCCGCGCAACGCCGCACCGATCGAGGACTACAACAAGTTGGCCACTGCCCTCGGGTTCGTAGATCTGAACCCCTAACGCCTGTTCCCCTGGGGAACACCAAAGGCCCGTACCGGCCGCGGAAGCTGAGATCCTCCGCGCCCGGTACGGGCCTTGTCGTTGTGCACCACCAGGTTACGCTGTCCTTTGAAGCCAAGTTAGTCCGGTGCGATGTCCTGACCTGGAGCGACTAGGTTGGATGTCAAAGGACATTCCTCTCAACTGCCGCGGGTGTTCCCCAGGGGAACACCTCGCGCCACTGTCCCTGGACGAATCAGGCAGGCAGCGGGTCAAACGGGAACACCCTCAAGACCACCACGATCAGCGACCATTAAAGCCGTGCTGTGGTGCCGCGGCCGTGGACTCTCGGCGTCGCTCGAATCCTGACCCTCTGACGGCGTATCAAATCTGACCCACTTGGTGATCTTCATCTGACCCTGGCCTTGGTGATCAAGGTCAGGAGGGAAGAGGTGATCCACGTGGAGGACTGGGCAGAGATCCGCCGACTGCACCGGGCCGAGCAGATGCCGATCCGGGCGATCGCCCGGCACCTGGGCATCTCGAAGAACACGGTGAAACGCGCGCTGGCGCACGACCGGCCGCCGAAGTACGAGCGTCCGGCGAAGGGCTCGGCGGTGGACGCGGTCGAGGTGCAGATCCGTGAGCTTTTGCGGGAGACGCCGACGATGCCTGCCACCGTGATCGCGGAGCGGATCGGTTGGCAGCGCGGGATGACCATCCTCAGGGAACGGGTGCGCGAGCTGCGGCCGGCGTATCTGCCGGTGGACCCGGTCTCGCGGACTACGTATCGGCCGGGCGAGCTGGCCCAGTGTGACCTGTGGTTTCCCGAGGCCGACATCCCGCTGGGCTATGGGCAGACAGGACGGCCGCCGGTTTTGGTGATGGTGTCCGGCTACTCGCGGATCATCGCCGCGAGGATGCTGCCCTCGCGCCGGAGTGGGGACCTGATCGACGGGCACTGGCGGCTGCTGACCGCCTGGGGAGCCGTCCCCAGGATGCTCGTCTGGGACAACGAGGCCGGCGTCGGCAAGGGCCGGGTCACCTCCGAGTTCGCCGCGTTCGCGGGCCTGCTGGCCACCAAGATCTACCTGTGTCGGCCCCGGGATCCAGAAGCGAAAGGGCTGGTCGAGCGGGCCAACGGCTATCTGGAGACCTCCTTCCTGCCGGGCCGTCACTTCACCGGCCCCGACGACTTCAACACACAGCTGGACGCCTGGCTGAAGGTCGCCAACCGGCGCGTCCACCGCACTTTGCAGGCCCGCCCGAGCGACCGGTGGGAGGCGGACCGGGCCGGGATGCTCGCACTGCCACCCGTTGACCCGCCGTCCTGGTGGCGGTTCCAGATCCGCCTGGGACGCGATCATTACGTCCGCGTCGACACCTGCGACTACTCCGTCGACCCCGCGGCGATCGGCCGGATGGTGACCGTGCTCTGCGACAACGACGAGGTCATCGTCCTGGCCCAGGGCGGCGAGATCGTGGCCCGGCATCCCCGCTGCTGGGCCCGCCACCAGACCCTCACCGACCCGCATCACGCCGCCGCCGGCGACGTGATGCGCCGCGAAGTACATCGACGGCACGGTGCTGCCTGCGCGGCAGCGGCCCCGGACGTGGTCGAGGTCGAACAGCGCGAGCTGGGCACCTATGACCGGCTCTTCACCGTCATCGACGGCGGCAACAACCAGGAGGCCGGCTGATGCCCGCCCGCGCCGCCACCGACGACGCCGCCCCCGCCACAAGTCGCCGAACCGGTCAGCAGACCGCGGCTGACCTGGCCTTCCTGGCCAGGGCGATGAAGGCCCCGGCACTGCTGGACGCCGCCGAACGGCTCGCCGAGCGGGCCCGCAAGGAGTCCTGGACGCATGCCGAATACCTCGTCGCCTGCCTCCAGCGGGAGGTCAGTGCCCGCGAGTCCCACGGCGGCGAGGCCCGCGTCCGCGCGGCCCGCTTCCCGGCGATCAAGACGGTCGAGGAGCTGGACGTCACCCATCTGCGCGGCATGACGCGCCAACAGCTCGCGCATCTGGGCACGTTGGACTTCATCACCGGAAAGGAGAACGCCGTTTTCCTGGGCCCGCCGGGCACCGGGAAGACACACCTGGCCATCGGTCTGGGAGTGCGGGCCTGCCAGGCCGGCCACCGGGTCGCCTTCGCCACCGCGTCCGAATGGGTCGACCGCCTGGCCGCCGCCCACCAGGCCGGACGCCTCCAGGTCGAGCTCACCAAGCTCGGCCGCTACCCACTGATCGTGATCGATGAAGTGGGCTACATCCCCTTCGAAGCCGAGGCGGCGAACCTGTTCTTCCAGCTGATCTCGAACAGATACGAACGCGCCTCGGTGATCGTGACCAGCAACAAGCCCTTCGGGCGCTGGGGAGAGGTCTTCGGCGACGAGACCGTCGCGGCCGCGATGATCGACCGCCTCGTCCACCACGCCGAGGTCCACTCATTCAAGGGCGACTCGTATCGCATGAAGGGACGCGAACTCGGACGCATCCCGCACGACACCACCGACAACGACTGAGCAACCGCAGCAGACACCACCTGGGTCAGGATTCAACCGACCAAAGTGGGTCAGAGTTCAGCCGCCGCCGACATGGACCGCGGAGATGCCCCTGCGGACGCGCTGCTCGCCGCCGGGTTCACCTTGCTGCTGTGGTGCCGTGGTCGTGGATCGCGGAGATGCCCTGCGCGTGGCAGGAACAGTCGAGGACAAGATCGAGCTGCTGTGGTGCCGCGGCTGTGGACCGCGGAGATGTACGGGGATGGAGGCGAGGTACGCCTCCGGAACGTGGCTGCTGTGGTGCCGCGGCCTGTGGCCGTGGAGATGCCTCGATGGAGGTGGTCAGCCGGTCCCGGATGGCGAGGCTGCTGTGGTGCCGCGGTCGTGCACCGCGGAGATGCCTGCTCGGTTGTCAGGTCGAGCGTGACACGGTGCGGCTGCTGTGGTGCCGCGGCTGTGGACCGCGGAGATGCCCGTCACCGGCCGCGCCGACGTGGCCGCCCTCGTCGCGCTGCTGTGGTGCCGCGGCTGTGGACCGCGGAGATGCCCCTGCATGAGCTGCACAAATTCGTTCCGGCGACGGTTTCTTGTGCTGTTCTGGTTCGGGCATGTGCGCGCTTAGCGGACATTTTTATTAGGTGTGGTTGGCGTGTTGCGTGTGTGCTTGGGGTTCCGAGGCTCTGGGAGGGGTGTGAGGGCTGCGGGTTGGAGGGGGCCGTCGGAGTTGGAGAGGCGGTTTCGGGTGGCGGTGTAGCGGGCTGTGACGCGAGGCTATCGAGTTTTGAGGGGTCGGGGTTGTGGGCGCGGAGAAGTGGGTGTTCGAGGAGGGTGGTGAGGGCGGTTGGGGTGAGTGGGGGGTGCCAGGTGGGCCAGGTGAGGGTGGGGCCGTCGGGGGTGGTTTCCCAGCTGGTGGTGTGGCCGCGGCGGGCGGTGCCGGTGAGGCGGAAGGTGGCGAAGGAGTGGAGGGCGAGCCAGGTGGCGCCGGGGACGCCTTGTTGGGCGGGTTTGCCGTGGCTGGTGGTGTGTGCGTCGCCGGCGGAGGCGTGGTCGAGGTTGGCGCCGGTATAGCCCTCAACCCGCCGCCACGCGGTGAGGGCTGCCAGCAGGTGGCTGGGGTCCTTGCGGCAGAGCTCAGCTGCCTTGGTCCAGTTGTTCGCCAGTGTCATTCCCCCACTGGGGGCGAACAGCGGTGTGGTCTTGGTGTAGAGGCTCTCGATGGGACCGGGTTTGGCGCCGCTGGTGGGGGGTGCCAGGTGGAGTTGGTTGACCAGCGCGGTGAACCAGTGGGCGACGGGGGAGTGGTCGAGGCGCTCGGCGGTGGTGTGTTCGCGTAGGCGCCTCAGGGCCATGGCGATTGGCATTCTGAGCGGCTCATTGGGCGTCTTCTCAGCGGCCTCGTGTCGCGGGAGGGAGAGGATTCCGGGCGCGATGGGCAGCGGCTCGGTTTCGGGTGTGGTGGGCAGATGAGTGCGGAGGAGTCCGGCGACCGCTTCGTGGGTGAAGGGCTGGTGGGTGTGGAGGACGGCGGGCCCGGTGGGACTGCGCCAGGACAGGCGGGGGGTGTGGTCGAGGCTGAGGGCGGTCAGTTCGAGGACGCCGAGAGCAGCGAGGAACCCGAGGGCCGAGTTTCCACGAAGGGCGGGTAGTTCCAGCTCGTGCATTTCAGGTGCCTTCTTCCGAGCAGGCCATGTCGGCCAGGCGGACGGTCGCTTCGAGCAGGGCCAGGCCCCAGGGCCCGTAGCGGCGGTTGAGAGCGGCGAACCGATCGGGGCCGTCCCAGTCCACACCCATCGCTGCGCTGCTGATCGTGACCTGCTGCTGGTCCGGCATTGTGCAGGTCACCTCGACCGGATCTGGGTCGGGGACCGGGGGCAGGAGGGGGCGGGCGTGGCCGTGGTGGGAGGCAACGAGATGCACCAGCAGTTCTTCGTCCTGGCCGTCGGTGTGCGGGGGATTGGTGGTCAGCCAGGCGGCGACGGCTAGATGAATGAGTCCGATGTCTTCAGTGGTCATACGCGATCAGTGATCGTTTGGCTGGGGCGTTGGTGGTCCAGTTGTGCCAGATCACCGTGGCCAGGGCGAGGAGTCGTTGACCGGTGCGGGCGAAGACACCGGCGAGTGTTCGGCCTCCGTGTTGTTCCAGGCTGAGCTGGCCTTTGAGGGTGTCGAATACCGCCTCGATCCACTGGCGGACGTGGGCCAGGCGTCCATGTCGGACAGGCTCGTTCTTCATGTCCGGCCGCACCAGATGGACGCCCAGGCACTCTTCGAGGAACGCCTCGAACTCCCGCCCGGCGAAGCCCTTGTCCGCGAGGATCACTTGACCGGAGCGGATGAGGTGGTGGTCGCGTTCCAGCAGCGCGGTCATCACCTGACGTTCACCGAGTTTGGGGTTGGCCAGGCACCAGGACACCGGCATGCCCTCGGCGGTGGTCAGCAGGTAGAGCCGGAATCCCCAGAAGAAGCGGGAATGGCTTGGGCAGTAGCCGTATCCGGCGTGCCCGGCCAGGTCGGAGCGTTTGACTGTCTCGCGGGAGGCCGCGCAGGGCACAGGTGTGGAATCGATCAACCGCAGGTTGTCGTTCCACGTGGGAACCTGCCTGGCCAAGGTCTCGATCACGCGGCTGATCAGCGGGCCGGCTGCGTTGAGGCGCTTGTTGTAGGCGGACTGTTGGGGTAGATAGCGAAAGAGGTGTCCCAGGCGGGCGTGTACGAAGCGGATCCAGTGCCTGGCTGAGGGAAAGCCCAGCAGGACCTGGGCGACGGCCAGGCACAGCAGTTCGGCGTCTGTCAGTTTCGGGGGTCGCCCGATCCGGCGACGCGGGGCCACATGGTCGTCGATGAACACGTACAGTGCCGCCAGAAGGGCGTCCAGGTTTGTCGTCACACACGAGCCAACGGGCGCCCTTCGCCATGGTCGCGGCCAGCACAAACATCGGACTCATTCATCTAGGGCCTGTATCGGGTCGTGATCAATCTGCGGAATCGGCCTGCGTCGCGTGGCACGTCCTGGTAGATCGTCTTTCATGACGCGGGTGCAACTGACTGATGAAGAGTGGGAGTTCATCGGGCCGTACCTACCGATAGGCAGGTACGGCCCGTATCCCGAACGGCTGCGGCAGCAGTTCGAGGGCGTGATCTGGAAGTTCAGGTCGGGCGGGCAATGGAGGGAGATGCCGCAGAAGTTCGGAGCCTGGTCCACCGTCCACAACCGTTTTCGCCAGTGGCGGGACGCCGGCGTCTTCGAGACCCTGCTGGAGGGCCTGATCGCCGAGGCTGCCAAGCGGGACGAGGTGGACTTGTCCCTGGTCAGCGTGGACTCCACCACCACTCGCGCCCACCACGACGCCGCCGGGATGCACCTGGATGACGAAGTCCTGACCGCCCTGGAGAAAGCCGCCGCCGAGGAGGAGAAGGCCCGGCAAAAGGGGGCAGCCCGGAAGGACAAGGCGGACAGGACGGCGATCCCGTCCGCGAGGAGCGAAGACGCCTTCGACGCCGGCACCGAGTCCGGCTGAAGGCCGCCCTGCTGGGGCGCTCGCGGGGCGGACAGACCAGCAAGGTCCACCTCGCCGCCGACCGCCAGTGCCGCCCACTCGCGATCATCCTGACCGCCGGACAGGCCGCCGACAGCCCTCAGTTCATCCCCGTGCTGAAGAAGATCCGGGTCCGCGGCCCCATCGGGCGTCCCCGCACCCGCCCCGACGCGGTCGCCGGCGACAAGGCGTACTCCTCCCGTGGCAACCGCGCCTACCTGCGCAAACGCCAGATCAAGGCGGTCATACCAGAGAAGAAGGACCAGGCTGCCAACCGGAAGAAGAAGGGCCGCCGAGGCGGCCGGCCCCTCAGCCACGACGCCGAGCTCTACAAGGTGAGGAACACGGTTGAGCGCCTGATCAACAAGCTGAAAGCCTGGCGTGGCATCGCCACCCGCTACGACAAGACCCCTGAGAGCTACCAAGCCGGACTCCACCTTCGCGCCTCCATGATCTGGATCAAGGACCTCATCCGAACCACATGATCACGACTCAATACAGTCCCTAGCGCGCTGAGGGCCTCGTGCCGCAGTTCGGTGGGCCAGGAGGCCAGGCGGGCGGCTTTGCGTCGGCCGGCGCGGTCGGCGGGGTCCATCCCCGATTTGGCCAGCGGTTCGGGCAGAGTCTCCGCCATGAGGCGATCGCCCGCACACAGCATGCACTGGAACCGCGGATGCTCCTTGCCGCAGTCGTGGGCATGTGCGGCGGTTTCGATCGCGGCGGCCAGTTCATGGGGCAGGCGGAGACGGTGGGCGAGGTCGGCGGCGCGGTCTGCGACGGCCTTGCCGTGTTGGGGCAGGGGCACGGGCCGGGTCAGAGAGCTGGCGTCGGCGCTGTCGTCCCCGACGCCAGCGGTCCGCTCCAGTTGGCCCGGATCCCGGCGGGCGGGGATCAGCAGCAGACGGGCCGTGTCATCGGGGTCGCAGATGACGTGGCCGGCGGTGGTGGAACGGCCGGCCGCTGCCAGGTCCCACCGGGGTACGGCGCGCAGCTGAGCCAGCCGCTGCCGTAGCAGATCGGAACCCGAGCAGGGGAGGGCTTCTGAGGCAGCCGCACCAACCGCTGACGCTGCGGGGGAGAGGAACGTGGTGGTGAGGGTGTCCAGGAGTTCGCGGACGACCACGCTGGGCGGATCGTCGCCATCGCCGGCCCGTAGCCGTGCCGTGGCGCCGGCCAGGACTTGCTCCAGCGCCGCGCTGTCCGCCCCGGTGTCGGTAAGCAGGGCGAGGGTGGCGGCGTCGAGCCGGGTGGGTGCGGTTTCGGTTCCGGGTGGGAAGTCCCAGAGGTCGGGGACGGGCTGGCCGGGTGCGCCGGTGAAGCCGAAACGGTCGTGTCCGCTGTAGGTGCTGGGCAGCACCCCGGTGTCGCCGGGCCGGATGTCTCCCGGCGCCAGGGCGGGTTGCCAGGTGCTGTCGGCCTCGTCGAAGCGCAGCACCGGCGCCATCACGTGGGCCTTGGTCCGCGCACGCTTGCCACCGCCGGTGGTGGCCGGTGGGGTGGGGTGGGTGGCTTCGAGGTCGCTGAGCTCGTCGTCGTCGATGGGACGCGTGAGGAACCGGCGCAGGTGCGCTGCCGGGAGAGCGACGGTCTCGCCTGGGTGCGGCGGTACCTGGTCCATGCGGGCCGCCCACTGCGCGAAGTCCGGTTGCCCATCGGCGAAGGGGAGGTCGGCGCGCCAGGCGACGTGGACGTCTTCGGGGGAGGTGTCCAGGCCGTGGAGGAAGGGGGCGGGGCTCTGGTCGGGTACGGGAGTGGGGCGTACGCGGTGATCGTCTGTCCGCCCTCGAAGACCAGGGTGGCGGGCTCGGTCGGAGTGGTCCGGGGGAGCTTGCCGCGGGCGCGCAGCCACCGCTCGGCGGTCGCGCGGGGGAAGGTAGGGCTCTCCTCAGTGCCGCCGGTGGCGTCGAGACCGCTGTGACGGCGGCGCCAGTTGACGACCGCCGCACGGCCGAGTCGGCATCGTCTGAACCATCGCAGCAGATACTCTGAAAGCGTGGGCCCCCAGCCAATTCGTCTGGCTGGGGGGCCACAGCTGCGTCACACTGAGCGGCTTGCGGCGTATTCGAGGAAGTTGGCCCAACTCGGGCCCGAAGTCGTAATTCGAGGGCCGTTAGGGGATTTCGAGTCGCGGACGTGGATCACGCTGCAGGCCGTGGCGACCTCGACGCACTGGCCGCCTGCATTGCCGCTGTAGCTGGACTTGTGCCACACCAGGGCCCTTCCGGGTGTGGCGGTATCGGTTGTCATAGTGCTCCTACCAGTTCCTTGATGAAGCCGAGGGACCTCTCAGGACTCAGTGCCTGCGATCGGATGATCCCATACCGTTGTTCCAGGTCGCCGACCCACACAGGTGCAGCGATGATCTGACTCACGCCTTGTACCTCAACGTACCCAAGTGTCTGGCCCTCTGGTGTCTCCAGGAGTGTCATCGGCCCGTCGAGGCCGACGTGCGTGACCATGTTGGTCTCAAGTACCTGTATTGAGACGTTGCGCATCTCTGCGCATCGGATGAGGTGCTCAAGTTGGCGTTGATGCACGTCGCGCCCCCCGATGGGACGTTCGAGGACTACCTGTTCCAGTACAAACCCGAGCGTCGGTTGTGGCTTCCTGGTCAGCAGTGCTTGTCGTTCGAGTCGAGCGACTACCAGTTCTTCCACCCGGTCGTCGTCAAGCGTTGGCACGTAGGCGCTCGTCACCGCGTGGGCGTGCTCTTTGGTCTGCAAGAGCCCATCGATGGCGTGGGCGGAGTAGCTGTAGAGCCGACGGGCGGCCCTCTCTGTCTGGGCGAACTCCTCAAACCATTCTGGGAATTTGGACTTGTCGATCAGGTCCTGCGCTGTGGCGATAAGCAGCCCCTCTGCGTTGAGTGCCGCGTCGATGGCTTCGATATAGCTGCGGGTGGCCTTGCGCCTTCCCCTTTCGACGCCTCGGACCTGGGTGACGGAATACTTCGCTAGATCCGCCAGTTCTTCCTGCGTCAGGCCCCTCAGTTTCCTCAGCCTAAGTTGCTGAAGTGCGAGGATCTTCCTGGTGAGGGGAACGTCGTCGTCCAGCGCCTCGTCATCGCTGGGATTGGTGTCTTCTCGCATGGATCCATGCCTACCTTCCTTGACTGTCCATGGCCGTCCATCGGAACAACTCGCCTTGTCAGTCGCAGGTTTGGACGGTCGTGGACGGTGCCAACGCTACCGCGGTCAGGCGAGGCTTCATCCATGTCCAGCGAATCGTCGTTCCCTGAAGAGCTGGCGTCAGCAGCCGAGTTGACGTCGGCGAGCAAGTTCCCCTACCGGCCTACGTGGGTGCCGCAGGCCGGGCATCGATCGCATGGAACCGGCATTGCGATCGATGTCGTGCGCATCCCAGGTGACAGGGGCGCGCAGGTCTCTGAGGAGCTGATAGCGGCTGCCAAGGGGAACGCGGGCCCGATCCTCGTGCGGGTCGCGTCGTCGGGGCAGGACGTGCTCTTCATCGTTCCGCCGGGCACGGCCGAGTCGTTTCATTGGCCGCCGGGCGTGTTTGCCCACGGGGTGCAGTGGCGCGAGTACGTGGCGGTGCCCGCTCTTCGGGGGTGGGCGACGGTGCCCGTGCGTTGGGAGTCGCACCCGACGGCGGTTCAGCAGTACGTCGATCCCGATGCCCTGTTCAAGCTGGTGTGTCGCCTGACGGATTGGCCTGGAGGGCCGCCGTGAGTTCGCTGTCGAGATACCGGTGCTACAGGGCCTGTCTCCGCCCTGACAGCGACTGCATGGCGGTAGGCGAGAGCTGTCTTGTCTCGTACCCCGGCCGTGCCGTCACCTGGATCCGTCAGGACCTGCGGAGTCTTGCCGTCGGCATGGCCGAAGGGGATCGGGTCAGAGCAACAGGGTGGCTCGACGAACTGATCGCGGCTGGGAATGCCGTGCGAAGACTAAGGGTCGGGAGGATCCTCGCCCTTCGCATGAACGCGTCGTCGAATCGCCGATGGTGGTGGAGACCGCGTCGTGCGGGGGCGGTACCGCCCAGGCAACGCTTGAACGAACTGTTCTTTGCTGAAAGCTTCTTGGAGAAGTCATGTTGCTCAACGATGCGCAATTTCCGCGTCTGCGAAGGGCGTTCCGACACCCCCTCCAGGTCCTTGATCGCGAGGGTATTCCTCCTTGGCAGGCCGTTGGTGCCCTCCTGGTGGTCGGAGCCGTGGCCGCCTGGCTGATTGACGTATACCTCTCGATCCGCCGCTAGCGGCGCCTTGAGACCGGTCACCCTGCGCGGCAGCAGGCTGACCGCTGGGGCTCGCGGGCCGAGCGGAGGCTCTCCACCCGGTGAGCTATCGCGCGAGCGAACCTTCCGCCCTGGTCTAGCGGAGGGTTCCCGGCCGCCGCTGTTGAGGATGCGGTGGCCGGCCCCCTCTCCAGCCCCTCCCGATCGCTCGGTGATCAGACACCGGTCACCGGGAGGCACCAGACCGGGCACCACCATCCCCGGTGCCCAGCCCCGCCAGCTCGGCCTGCCGCAACCCCAGCAGGTCGAGCTGGCGGCGGCGTACGGGTTCTCGCAGTAACACGACGAAAGGTCAGCGGTGCACAGGGACGAGCCGTCAGCAGGCACACTTCAGGGACGTCCGGTCTCACCGGTCCTCTGGGACGCCATGGCGCGCCTAGGGTATGTCCCCTACGAGATCGGCGCGGACGAGATGCGCTTCCTTGTAGCGGCCACCTCGGGCCACTACGGTCGGGTCGCCGTCGATGCCGGCTGTGGGCTCGGCCACTTCAGCCGGCGCCTTCGCCGCCTTGGATACAACGTCACGGCGATCGACCACTCCTCGTGTTCCCTGGACGTGGCCCGCGCCGAAGGGTACGGACCCCAGCTGAGGTATCTGGACGCTGACCTGGAGGCCGGTGTGCCTCCTGGGCTGCCCCGTCATGGCGTTGATCTAGTCGTTGCTCGCACGCTGGTCCCCTTCCTCTCGAAACCCGTCCACTGGCTGCGCCAGGTGCGTGACCTATGGCTCGCTCCCGGCGGTCATGTCTACCTGGTTGTCCCCATCAGCGAACACCCTCTTCAAACCGGCCAAATGACTCCCCACGAGATCGACGTGCTCTGCGAGGGATGGCAGGTCAGGCGCCAGGACCACAGCGGTGTGGCCTGGATCATCCTGCGCCCCGTCGCTCACTGATCTCCCTGCAAGCGAGACCCCTCGGGCCAGCCCCAGACGTCGTCCTCGGCGTTGCCTCATCGTTGGCCGCCGCCGAGCTGGCTGGCGCCATCGAGAAAGCACACCCCGCATTGCAGGCATGAGGGGCAACGTCCTACCCGCGGCCGGAAGGCCGCCCACAGCCCCCGGCGGACCTACCTCGCGCCGGGTTCTACTCGCCACCGAGGGGGTCCTTGCCGATCAACCTCGGAAAACCCAAGGGAAGTGAATGATGGACGTTTGTCAGGCATGCGGTGCACAGCTTGAGCGCACCGGAGGTACCGCCTATTGCCCAAATTGCGGCCGTACCTACTCCTGAACACTGTGCCGTTGTGTTCCTTCCTATAGGGCCGGGCCCTGCACAACGGTCCACGGGAGGAAGGGCAGGTGCGGCGCCCTCAGGGTCGGCGCCGCACCTCCGGCCGACACCCCCGTTGACGAAGGCGGCGGCCCCGGCAGTGGCCCTCATCATTCTCGGCATCTACCCCGTAGGGGATCCCATGTGTACGCACCAACCGCCATGCCCGTCAGCTGACTCCACCGACCGGGAAGCCGCCCAACTGGCGGCGTACCACCCGGAGCAGGGCTGGTGCCTGTTGTGCAACGGCGTCGTGCTCTTCGACGACACCGGTGAGCTGCTGCCCAATGGGCAGACCATCGAACCGCGCCGATGGGCGGAGGCGGCGTGAACCTGCGGGCAGTGACGTGGAACCTGTTTCTCGGCGGACTGGACGGCGCCGACGAGACGCGCCTCGGTCGTCAGGCGGAAATCCTCTCCGAGATCGATGCCGACATCGTGTGCCTGCCGGAGTGCAACCGGTGGGACGAGGACAACGAGGGACGCCTGTGGTGGATGGCGCACACCTTGGGCCTCCAGCCCGTGGCCATGGTCCGTTCCCGGCTGGGCACGCCCCCCGTCCAGAATCACACCGCTTTGTTGTACCGGCCGTCCAAGCTGCGGCTCATGGGCAGGGCGATCTTGGGGAGGGACGTATTCCATCACGCTCTGATCCGAGCCCGGCTTCGCCCCGTCGAAGAGCACGACGACCAGCGCGACTTTCTCGTCCTCGCCACCCACCTCAGCTACACGGACGGCGATACACGCCTGCGCGAGGCACGCTGGATGACCGACTACGGCGGGAAGTTCCCCGGTGCACCACCCCGCGCGATGCTGCTGGGGGACTTGAACGTGCCCGATCGTGAGCCAGCGAGCTGGTCTCTCATCCCCGCGAACATGCACTCGCGGTACCGCCTCGTCTTGGGAAACGGGGAGTTCGGCGGTGCGGACCGCCGGGCCCTCCAGGTACTTCTCAGATCCGGCTGGGAGGACCCGCAGGCGCTTACCGGCGAGCACAGGACAGCAACCGTCGGCTACTACTACGAAACCGAGCCCGTGCCCTGGAGCTTGGACTACGCCCTCGTAAACGACTTGTCGGTGAAGTCGTATTACACCCACGACACACCCCAGGCTCGCAAAGTCTCGGATCACCTGCCCGCGGTGATCGACGTGGAGATGGGACGGTGATGAAGGTGCAGAGAAGGGCTCTGCTGTGCAACGGCGTCCTGCTCCTCGTCGAGGACGCCGGTGAACTACTGCCGGACGGGCAGGTCATTGCTCCACACCGCCCCGGCTCGCTGGTATCCGCCGCGGCGTGAACGCGGCAGCCGGGCCTCACTGTTCCCCGACCGCAGGCGGGCCATTCCGCCTGCCCCAGGTATCACCCGACCGCACAACCCCAAGGGGGCACTGTTGAGTACAACCAACAATGATGAGATACGTGTTGTTTCGTGGAACGTGGAGCACAACGGCATAAACAGCGACGGCTCTGACCATCGGTGGCACTTGGCGATGGATGTTCTGGCCGACCTACGCCCACATATCTTGTTGCGCCAGGAGCTGACCCGAGCCTCCATGTACGGGGGACACGCTGTCTGGTCAGAGGCGGCACGCCTTGGCGGGCACTTCCCGTTCCTCGCCGCCGCGACCCCTGAGTCCGCCAACCCCACCGGGGTCTACGTCGACCCGAACCTGTTCGAGCCGACCGCGTACTTCGAGCACAGGACGGCGATGTGGCACCCGATCTGCAACCCCGTCGTGCGGCTCAAGGGCGCACCGAAGAAGTTGAGCCTCGCTTCTTTCCACATGTGCAGCTTCGATCCCGACCAGCGGCTGAAAGAGGCACGTCGGCTGACCACTCTGGGTAAGCCGGGCATGGCGGCGATCATCGGGGGCGACTGCAACTCCTACCCCCACAACCAGGAGGAGGCCGCGTCCCTACCGAACTGGGACCAGGTCGCTGACCGGACGCACTACGAGCACCGCACCGTGGACTGGCTCGGCGAGCGGGTCTCCGACACGCAGCCGGACCGTGTCCTCGCCGGCGGGAAGACGGGCCACCCAATCTTCGCTGAACTGGGGCACTACGCCGCTACTGGCCTGGGGCAATCCAGTGCCCTCACACCGACCTCCTCGCTCTGGCGAACCGACCAGGGGAGCATGCAACGCATTGATCGGATCTACGCCACCCCGCAGGTGGCCGCAGCCCTGGTCAGTCTGGAAGTCGTCGTCGACGACGATATCCGTGAGGCGTCCAACCACCGTCCGGTCGTGGCGACGTTCAGCCTCAGCGGCCTTCGACGTGCGCTAAGCCACAGCGAACCCGTGGCCGCCTGACGGTCGCCTACCGCGATATCGCGGACCAAGAACTGGGCGTGGAGCCAGCAATGGGCAGAAGCCCACGCCCGCCGGCCGCCGCCTGCACAGGGATGTCAGCAGCGGCCAAACTCTCTCCCTCTCTCAACCACCATGGAGATCATTGTGGAACAGACCATGACCAAGCCGACCGAGCAGGAACCGGAGTTGCTCCTTCAGGCCACTCAGCTGCTGCAGCAGCACCCGGTCAAGCAGGTCCTCGGGAACTGGCTCTCCCCGCACGAGCTGCGTCTGGCCGAAGAGTTGGCGCTCGACGCCGCTCTTCAAGCAACACCAGGTGACCCACAGCTCAGCAAGTACTACCCTCTTCCGGACAAGGACGACCGTCTTCGGCACCTCATGGGCTCTTAGAGGTCCTAACAAAGGCGTCGGACATGTCTGTAGGTGATGAGACATGTGGCGAGCCCGAGGAAGGCTTCATGGATGTCGTCCCGTCGCTCCCACCGGATGCGCAGGCGACGGAAGCCGTGCAGCCAGGCGATCGTTCGTTCGACGACATACCGGAAGATGCCCAGGCCGGAGCCGTGTGGCTCGCCTCGTCTCGCGATCACGGGACGGATTCCGCGCTGCCACAGCAGGCGCCGGTACTTGTCGTGGTCGTAGCCGCGGTCGGCGAACAGCGCGTCGGGCCGGTGCCGGGGCCGGCCGACAACCCCGGCGACGGCGGGGATCTTGTCGAGCAGGGGCAGGAGCTGGGTGACGTCGTTGCGGTTGCCGCCAGTCAGCGACACCGCGAGCGGGATGCCCTGGGCATCGGTGACGACGTGGTGCTTACTGCCCGGCCGTGCGCGATCGACCGGGCTGGGACCGCTTTTGGGCCCCTGCGGGCCGCCCGCACATGGGAGGAGTCGATCACCGCCCGCGACCAGTCCAGCTTCTTCGCCGACCGCAGCTTCTTCAACAGCAGCACATGCAGCTGATCCCACACCCCGGCCTCGTTCCACGCGGCCAGCCGCCGCCAGCAGGTCATACCCGAACCGAAGCCCAGCTCCTGCGGCAGGAACTCCCACTGGATGCCGGTGTGCAGCACGAAAAGGATCCCGCACAACGCCTGCCGGTCCGGCACCCTCGGCCGCCCCTCGACCAGCTTCGGCCCCGGCTTGGGCAGCAACGGCTCGATCAGGGCCCACAGTTCATCCGACACGATCCACGGCCGCGACTGACGTTTCCCCACGACCAGACCAACGACCGGATAGACCAACAGTCACATGATCAACCACTTCTGTTAGGACCTCTTAAGGCCGAAACGATGACAGTAACTGCCTTGTCCGCAGCAGCCTTCGCCTTCAGGATACGGCTCAACACGGTCGCTGTGCCGCTGGTGTGTTCGCAACCGTCCACGTGTCATGTGCGTGATGCGTTCAGTGCATCGTGGCTCTCTTCCTTGGAACTGCCCGTCGGAAGGGTCCCGGTGACCCTGATCGACGGCGCGGTCTTTCAGCGCGTCTCGGCAGACGACGCTGCTGTGGCTCTCCCTCGGACCCGGTCCTACGAGAACCTGCACGTTCATGTCGACTGGATCCGTCTCGCCTCGCGGTCCATCGAGTTGGCGTTGGGGCGGCGCGTTACCTGTGCTGCGTATGCCTCGCAGGCCGGGTACAGCTCCCTGGGCCGTCACTACGACGACTGGGACGGGGTCATCGTGCAGTTGGAGGGGGCGAAGAGGTGGCGCGTGTGGACGGCCTCGGAAGACGGTCCGACGGAGATGGTCACCCGGGTCGGTGACGTGCTAGTCCTACCCCGAGGCGTCCCCCATGACGTCGATACGCCAGAGCGTTCGCTGCACCTGGCGTTCGCGGTCACGAATCAGCCAGTGGAACCGCCGGCTGCCCGCAGGTGAGGTGGGAGTTCGGCGGGATGTGGGGAGAGGGCTTCGCCTTCTCCCCACGCTGCATTTGACGAAGCGGGCCGCAGGTCTATCTCCGTTCACGTGCCCGCGGGCGCTGCGACGCTGTGAGCAGATGGCCTGTCCGGAGCCTCTTGCAGTCGGTGGAGCTCCTCGAAAAGGCCGCCACCCGTGAGCAGTTGCTCGTACGAGCCACTCTCGACAACGTGTCCGTCTTTCAGGACCAGGATGCGGTCGGCGAGGCGTGTGTTGGCGAGCCGGTGGGTCACGAAGAGCACGGTGCGCCCCGCGGCCAGTCGAGTAAGCCGGCTGAAGACCTTGTGCTCGGCACGAGCGTCCAGCGCGGCGGTGGGTTCGTCCAGGACGAGGACCGGAGCATCGCGATGAAAAGCGCGCGCGATGGCGATGCGCTGCCACTGGCCGCCGGAGAGGTCGTGTCCACCCCACCAGGAGCGGGCCAAGGAGGTGTCGAGGCCCTGAGGGAGGCCGTCGATGACAGAGTCTGCTCCGGCCAGTTCAGCGGCACGCCTCACGGTCTGGTCACCGCCGACCTGGGGTTGTCCGAGAGTGATGTTCTCCCGGGCGGCTAGGGCCTGTATCGGGTCGTGATCAATCTGCGGAATCGGCCTGCGTCGCGTGGCACGTCCTGGTAGATCGTCTTTCATGACGCGGGTGCAACTGACTGATGAAGAGTGGGAGTTCATCGGGCCGTACCTACCGATAGGCAGGTACGGCCCGTATCCCGAACGGCTGCGGCAGCAGTTCGAGGGCGTGATCTGGAAGTTCAGGTCGGGCGGGCAATGGAGGGAGATGCCGCAGAAGTTCGGAGCCTGGTCCACCGTCCACAACCGTTTTCGCCAGTGGCGGGACGCCGGCGTCTTCGAGACCCTGCTGGAGGGCCTGATCGCCGAGGCTGCCAAGCGGGACGAGGTGGACTTGTCCCTGGTCAGCGTGGACTCCACCACCACTCGCGCCCACCACGACGCCGCCGGGATGCACCTGGATGACGAAGTCCTGACCGCCCTGGAGAAAGCCGCCGCCGAGGAGGAGAAGGCCCGGCAAAAGGGGGCAGCCCGGAAGGACAAGGCGGACAGGACGGCGATCCCGTCCGCGAGGAGCGAAGACGCCTTCGACGCCGGCACCGAGTCCGGCTGAAGGCCGCCCTGCTGGGGCGCTCGCGGGGCGGACAGACCAGCAAGGTCCACCTCGCCGCCGACCGCCAGTGCCGCCCACTCGCGATCATCCTGACCGCCGGACAGGCCGCCGACAGCCCTCAGTTCATCCCCGTGCTGAAGAAGATCCGGGTCCGCGGCCCCATCGGGCGTCCCCGCACCCGCCCCGACGCGGTCGCCGGCGACAAGGCGTACTCCTCCCGTGGCAACCGCGCCTACCTGCGCAAACGCCAGATCAAGGCGGTCATACCAGAGAAGAAGGACCAGGCTGCCAACCGGAAGAAGAAGGGCCGCCGAGGCGGCCGGCCCCTCAGCCACGACGCCGAGCTCTACAAGGTGAGGAACACGGTTGAGCGCCTGATCAACAAGCTGAAAGCCTGGCGTGGCATCGCCACCCGCTACGACAAGACCCCCGAGAGCTACCAAGCCGGACTCCACCTTCGCGCCTCCATGATCTGGATCAAGGACCTCATCCGAACCACATGATCACGACTCAATACAGTCCCTAGAGGCCAACGTGTGTAGTCCTGCGGGACCACCCCTGTCGTGCGCCACAAGGTGTCGGGGCGAAGGTCGGCTACATCGTGACCGTCCCAGGTGACCGTGCCGGCGCGGGGGAGATAGAGCCCGGTCAGCAACTTGGCAAGGGTGGTCTTACCTGAACCGTTCTCTCCGACGAGGGCGATGACCTCGCCACGACGGATATCCAGGTTGACGTCGGTGACAGCAGCCTCGGTCTTCCCGGGATAGGTGAAGGTGAGGCCGCGGGCGCTGATCGTCTCAGGCCCCACGAGCGGGGCAGGCGTGGTGCCGCGGCGCATTGCCCAGGCGTGCGCGCCGTCGAGGAACCTAGCCCAGTCTGCGATGTAGAGGCTGGTGGCGAACAGGCGGGCCGCTGCGCGGACGGTGCTGGTCAGGGCTCCACTGGCCGTGCGAATCACCAGGACGGTGGTGCCTGCGGCGGCCACGGCCATGTGACCGGTAAGCATGAGGAAGACGATGCCGGACCATACGACAGCCAGCGCGACGGTGGACAGCAAATCTCCCATGCCCTGCGTGAGCGCGGCCTGTCGGGCCGCCGTCATCTGTTCGCTCTCCAGGCGGCCGGAGATGATGCGGTACTGCGTAAGGAGGAAGGTTCCCATGGTGCCTGAGCGGATCTCCGCCGCAGTCCCACGGTCGGTGGTGTACTGCGCCAAGACCCGGCGCAGGCGGCTGTCGGCCAGACTGCGATGAGCGGCGTCGTGGTCGAGCCGGGCGGCGCGAACGGCCCCCCAAACTCGGGGGACGACTGCCAGGAGCAGCAACATGAGCAGCAGGACGTTGAGGGTGCTGACGACGATCACTGCGGCGATGAGCTGGGCGCAGGCGGAGATGAGGTTCTGGGCGCCGCTGATCAGTTCGGGGGTCTTCTCCGCGCCCTGGGTGGCGGCGAACCGTGCGTCGTCGAATTCGGGGTTTTCGTAGGCACCGAGTTCGGCGTCGGTGCAGGCGGTGATGACGGCGAGGTCGGCGTCCCGGTTGACCTGCGGGGCCAGGCGGCGGGCCGACAGACGGGCGCCGCCATCCGCCAGATAGCTCGCGCAGGCTGTGCCAGCGACGAGCGCGATAGCAGGTAGGGCATGGCGGAGCCGATCAGCGGCTTCTCCCGGAGCGAGCAGGGCCTCCAACAAGGCGGCCGTGGATCGCAGCGCAACGGCGGTGAGGACGGCGTAGGCGAGGGTGCAGGCGACGAGCACCAGCACGGTGCGTCGATCGGCCTGCCAACTCAGGTGCCAGGCGCGGCGCAGCGTCGCCGGGAGCCGAGCGGCAATGGCCCGGGTGCTGACGCACGTCTTCGCGGCTGCGTGCGTGTCGTCTTGGAGCTGCATCATGGGGGGCGGACCCGGTGTTGCAGGCGGATCCGCCGTGGGCGGTGAAGTCACGCGTCCCATTGGCGCGTAGCTGCGGCAGACGTTCAACGCCATTCCTCGACCTGGAGCGTGTTCGTGCTGGTCACGCCCAGAGAGGGTCAATCGCGCAACCATCGGATCACTCGATCGGGTGATCCGGTGGCGGGGGTGGGATGACTCAAGTCCGCCCCCGCCCCGGCAGTCAGGGGGAGGTGTAGACCGGTTCCCACGGATGATCGGAGCCGCCGCCCTCTTCGACGCCGATCTGCGTGCCGTCAGCAGCTGCAACCCAGGCGTGGAAGGCATCTGGCAGACAACGGGCCCCCATCACCAGGTGGCATCGTCGGCCCGTCAGGGCTGTTGCCAGCACAGTGGCCAGCGCCCGCTCCTTGCAGTCGATCTGCCCAGGCCACCATGCTGGCTGGCAGGCAACGACGGCGTCGTAAAGGCCGCGGACATGCTGGGGGGAGGCAGCCGGCAGCCAGCTGCAGCAGCGCGCGAGGTGGATCCGGGCGCGGCCTCTCCAACGCGAAGGCAGGATCTTGACCGACAGCGCGGCGAGCACGGCGAGGGTCGCCGGAATCCGTCGCCGCCACGGCGGGGCGGCCGGCGCGTGGACCATCTCGGTCACCGAAACCACCACCACCGGCGCCGACGAGGCACCGCAGGATCAACCAGCAGGCCCATGGCGCACAGGCTTTCCGTGTACGCGTCGATCGACTCGCGCACGCTGGCGACATCCGCTCCGGCGGGGATGGCGATCTCCTCGGCGAGGCCGGAGAGATCTCCCCGCAAAGTGATCGCGTCCCACACACGGGCGCCGTTCCCGTGGAACATGTGGCACTGCCAGGAACCCAGGTCGAGCACGGCAGTCCCTCCACCGGCACAGCGGCGCCAATAGACCTGAGGGGCGGGGATCAGCATGCGGCCTCCAAGAGCTGGCCGTCGTGACGGCCGTTCGCAGCGAGCCACTGACAGACCATCGCCAGGCGCTGAAGGTCGTACAGGGCGTCGGAGCGCACGCCTTCCACACCAGCCAGCGCGGTGATCGCGGGCTCCGGATCGAGCAGACCGCTCGTCGTCAGGACACTGTCGCGGAACAGGTGTGCCAGCCGTGCTCGGTGATGGACCATCCCGGCGATCAGCTGGCGACTGAACGAGCCCTTGCTCGTCCGGCTGGTTAGCCACGACGGCAGCTGCGGCAACGCCACACCCAGCAGGGGCTTGAAGGCCGTGACACCGTGCCGTTCCGCAGGTGCGATCGCGAACGCCGCGCGCACCACCTCGTTGTCCAGGTACGGATAAACCGGCCGCACCCCCCACGCCGCCGCCAGCGGCGCCGTATTGCGGACGTCCGCGCCGACCAAACGGAGGGACGACTGCTGCTCCGTGAGGTCCGCTCTCAACGACGTGGCAACTTTCGCCGCCTCGCGGAGCAACGCAGCGACCTGATCGCGCCCGGCCGCAGTCAACCACCCGCTGGACTGCCCCACGTGGCACCACGACCACACGCCCGGTCGTTTGCCCTCGACGCCACCCGTCTCCATCTGACGAGCCGCCTCCTCCAGCGCACCGCCGTACCCGGAGCCGGCGGCTCGGGTAACAGCCCGCCACAGATCTCGGGGAGAACGGTTACGGGCGCGAGCCCAGTTGGTCACTTCCCGATGCGCGGCCCTTCGCTCGCCGGACTGCACCATCCCGACCCAGACAGCCGAGCACGAGTCGAGGACCACGTCACCGCCATCACCCGTGAAATGGATGCCTCCGAGGTTCGCCGCCGGCTCCAGGTAGAGATGCCTCTGCGCCATGGTCAGGCTGGCCGCGGCGGGCTGGTCGGGGATGGGTTGGGACGATGTCCACGCGAACGGCAGTTGCTCCACACCACCTCGCCCCACGTGGAGCTTGACCCCCATGTGCACAGCCGCCCGCCGAGCGAAGAAGAGATCCTCGGCGCTGGTGTAGGCATCGGCATAGGTGACGGCGCGGACCTCTCCGACCGCGGAGGCCGTGATTGCCAGGGCGGTGGAGTCCAAGCCGCCGGAGACGTCGGCGCTGGCGAGTCCATCGGCGCTGCTCATCCGCCGATGCACAGCTGTCTGCAGAGCCTGGCCGAATGCGCTGGCCCCTTCGGAGAGCGTGAGGTCCGGCGCTATGCCTGTCACGTCGATCAGCTGTGGGCGCTCTCCCCCCAACAGCAGACCGAAGCCACCCGGAACGGCGAACACCCCGTCATACAGTGTGCGGTCCAGCCAATGTTCCGCGCCCACCGTGAAGTGCGCCGCAGTCAACGCCAGGTTCAGCGGGGCGCGGCGGCGCTCGGCCAGCCCGCGGGCACTGGTCGACCAGAGGGTGTGTCCGCCCTGCTCGGTGTAGAAGATGGACCGGAGCCCGGAAAGATCACCACAGACGAACCGGTTTCTGCTGTTCTCCGCGATCACCCAATACGACCCCGGGCACCGCGTGAGGTCGCTCCACCGGCCCGCAGAGGCAGCCTCGACCAGGACCGGCCTGTCGTCGTCGGACAGACAGACGTCCCCGACCAGAGCCACACGAGCCCCCCATCCTGCCAGCACCTCAACTCGGCACCCCCGGGCTACTGCGACCCCGGGCATACCGTCAATCTGCCGCTCGCCGGCCCACGCATGCTCCCTATGCCCGCAGCCAGTCATCCATTCCCCGTGCATGCCTCTCCTCCCCTTCTCAAGACCCTGGGGGCCGGTGTACCCGGCCCCCAGGTTCAACCAGCAGCGGTCAGGTGCTGGTGATCACTCGAAGAACATGGCGCCGGAGTTGTCGCCGTCGTTGTTCGGCTGGCGCCCGAGGATCGCGGCCTCGCCCGACTGGGTCGTGGGAAGGTCGAAAGTCAGGGCCAGCGCCGGGGTCTCCTCGACAGTGGTGGGGACGTCAGTGGTCACGCTCATGGCTACCTCCGAGAAGGTTCGACGGGTGGTGCTCCACGGCGGCCTGTCCGCTGTGGCATGACCAGATCACCACAGGGGGAACGGGCCAGGAACTCGGCGGACACCGGCGTCGGGCGGCGCTTGCCTCGGCGCCGTATCGGCGTGTGCCTCGGCGAATTACGGCGAAAAACTCCAGACCGTTCCGCAGCTGAACGCCTCTGCCTACGCTGGGAGTCCAGCTCTTTGGAGGCGCCACCTCATGGGACGTCCCGCCCTCAACCGGCAGCCCAACGCGCTGCTGGCTCACTGGCTCGTCAGGTCTGGCTTGTCCAACGTCGGGCTCGCCCGTGCCGTTGCACAGCTCGCCCGCGCTCGCGGCCACCGGCAGGTAAGCCCGGACGAGAGCCGCGTACGCCGCTGGTTAGCTGGCGAGACGCCGCGCGAGCCCCTGCCCGAGCTGATCGCCAGCGTCCTCGCCGAGCGCGTTGGCCATCCTCTCACCGGCCCTGACCTTGGTTTTCCCAGCATCAGAGTGATCCGAGTTGACCGCCCGGACCTCCCCTGGAACGCGGCTGGAACGGTCGAGGCCATCGCACACCTGACCCGGAGCGAACTCATGCTGCCGCACACCCGCAACGGCGAGGACGCCGCGCGCATTCACCACGGCGAAGACCTGCTCACCCCCCTCGCCCTCTGGACCTCCGCGAAGGGCACCGTCACAGGCCAGCCCTACACCGAAACCTCCGGTCGCCATATCGGCATGACGGAGGTCGAGGGCCTCCAAGAGCTCACCCGCATGTTCCGCGACTCCGACAACCGCCTCGGCGGGATGCTGTCCCGAAAAGCGGTCGTCGCCCAGATGGCCGACGCCACCGCCATGCTGGACGCATGCGCCTACACCGAAAGCGTCGGACGCCACCTCTTCGCGGCCGTCGCAGACCTCGGATCGGTTGCTGGTTGGATGGCGTTCGACTCCGGCCTTCACACCAGCGCCCAACAACTGTTCATCACGGCCTTGCATGCCGCCTCCGAGGGCCGGGATTCGGCCCTCGGAGCGCACATCCTCCAGTGCATGGCCCGCCAGATGTCGCACCTAGGCCACATCGAGGACGCCGTGGACCTGGTCCACCTCGCCCAGTACGGCGCCCGACGCCAGGCGAGCCCATCCACCATCTCCATGCTCGCCGCGCTGGAAGCGCGCTTCCACGCCCTGCTCGGCTTCAGCGATGAGAGCGAACGCGCCGCCGGCCGTGCCGAGGAGGCATTCACCCGGATCAACCCAGCAGAGGAACCGCCACACATGGCGTTCTTCGATCGTGCCGAGCTGTGTGCCACCCTCGGTGTTGCCCACCAGATCGCCGCCAAGAGCGACACCACCGCGCGCCGGGCCCAGCGCGCGGAGAAGTCCGTGAGGCTCTTGACCGAAGCCCTTGACCTTCGACCGGACAATCGCGTGCGAAGCATGGCCTTCGACCGGCTGGGGCTGGCGCGCACTCACCTCGTAGTGGGCGAGCTGGCGGGAGCGCGAGAAGAGACCGCCGCAGCCGTAGAGCTTTTCGGTGCTGTCACCTCCACGCGAGTCGCCGATAGGCTGATCGAACTCCATGACGAGGCAGAGCCCTTCGTCGCAACCCATGAGGCGGCCGACCTCCGAGAGCAGATTCAGCACGCGGTCTCATCACCCTCGAAACCCCAGCCTCACCGGGCGTAGCCCCGGCGCCCACCGCCGGGGCCGTAACGATTCCACACAGCTTCAGGTCGCCTTCGACGATGGCGACGAGGCGCATGCCGCCCCTCCCTCTCCTGTCGGGAATTGGCGGCGCCGTCTCAGGCGTGATTCCGCGCGGTCGGTAGCGGGCCGGCGCACCGCACGCGCTGTGATCGGCGACTCCGCCACAGTTACCCGAGGGCGCCGAACCTGGTCACAGATGGTGGGCGTCGGCTTGGACGAGCGGTGGGATGGACGAGACGCCAATGCCTTTTAAGTATGCTTAAAAGGCATTGGCGTCAACCATCTGCGACGTGTATCCTGGATGCGTTTTAAGCATACTTAAAAGGCGTAGGAGGGTTGGATGACTGTCACCACGAGGCAGGTGGGGCAGGCTCTGGGCTTCTCGATTCCCACCGTCAATAAGCTCCTCGCGACGGGGCTGGTGCCGGGTGTGCGGAAGGGGTGGTTCGAGGGGGGAGGGTACGGCCAGGTGATCCCGGATGACGCCCTTCAGGCGCTGCAGCGGCTGCCCGACGCAGACCTCTCAGGGGTTCCAGCGGGCGAGGTGGCCGTCTTGAGGGCTGACGCGGCAACTCCCGTTGAGGAAGACAACAGGAGATGGGTCGGCTTCGGCGTGACGTTGACAGAAGAGGAACTCCTGGCCGCCTTGCAGGGCTGGTGGCGCTGCAATCCTCAACGCGTGGCGGACGCCAAGATTCTGGTGGTCACCGTGGCTACCTACACCGTTGCGGTGCTCACGGGGCTGGAGGATTCCGTCTCGCAGGGCGCTGCCCGCAGCGCGCGCCACTGGTTCCCACATGCGCGTCTGTCCGGCTACCTCACCGACCTGACCGCACCGGTCAACGCCGTGAAGTCGACTCCCGACCACGCCGATGAACAGCGCCTGGCCAGCCTGCTTCTGGGGAAACGCCTGTTCTCTGAGTCCGGTGGCCCGATCGCCTATGTCAAAACCCGACCTGCCACAAGCGTTGCTGACATCGAGGGAGAGTTGTCCTGATGAGCATGGACGGCCCGACCTATACCGCGAAGCTGAAGGAACTGCGCGAGCTGAGGAAGCAGATCGCAGCGAAGGAGAAGGAGGAGGCTGCTGCACAAAAGAGAGTCGATGCCGCTGCGGTGGCGCGTGATGAACTGGCTAGGCAACGCAACCGTATTGTCTGCGACATAGAGGGCTACGGAAAGGCGAACGGGGAGACGGTAGCCAAGGCAGCTGGCATAAGGCCCGCAGAATTGGCGCAGATCGCGCCGCGGCTGGACACCACCCCCACCGATGTGCGGGAAGCACGGGATGGGGTGGAAGCTCCCCAGCCAACGGCTGTCCGCGAGGTGGCCGAGCAGCCTACGGTCAGTGAATCAACATCCGCACTGTCCAAGGCCCCTTCTGCACAGGCCCCTGCTGCTGAGCCAAGTGATGCTTCAGCCGAGCTCTCTTCACATGCCTCCCACGAGGCCATCGACGTCGCCGAGCGGAACGCCCCTGACCCCACCACCGTCGTGTCCGCCCCGGCGCAGCCGTCGAAGCAAGAGGCAGCAGCAAGGGTTCTGCCCTCGATTCCCGAAGGCCCGGAAGGGGCGCGGTTCTTGGAGCTGGCGCCGGGGCTGAAGTCCACCCGGCGCCGGTTCAAGCAAAAGACCCGTGAAATGGTCTTTCTGAACACGAACACGGGTGACCTGGTTGCACGGGTCAACCGGGCCGACAAGCACGTCCGGCTCGACCTGGGGGACCGGTCGCCCGGAGCGATCCTCGACGCGGTCCTGTCTGTTGCGCCCGACACCCAGCGCATCTACGTCACCGCAGGAAATCCCTGGCACCGTGACGAGCACCGCTACAACACCCTTACCGATGCCGTCCTTGCGTGGCTGAGCATCCCCTCGCCTCGCTGGTCCACCGACACCGGGCAGGGGCGTGACCGACTGGCCGGGCATTTCCTGCGCGCCCGCACCCCTGTAGGGCGGTTCATGCGGGCGGACTCGAACGACCACGTCGAGATCCGTTCCCTTCGAGAGTGGCTGGATCAGGAAGAGGACGACCCGGCGCTGGGCCGAGACGCCCTTCGGGCGTTGTGGCGCGCCCTTTCTGAACACTGGCCCGATGAAGTCGTCTTGATGGGATCGCCCGGTCAGACCGGACGTGACCTGTGGACCCGCACCGTTCCCACGACCGGACAATGGGCCGGTGGGTACCCCGTCATGTCGCCGGAACTGCGCGGCCTGATTCATGCCACGGCAGGACAAGGGCGAGTCGAGCTGTTCGCCCCGCCCGGGCTCACCCAGGCCCCTGAACTCGTCGAATACGACCGCACCTTCGCCTATGCCCGCCACACCTGGAAATCGCCGGTCGGGGAACCTCGACGCATGACCGGTGCAGCGTTCGGGGCTCTGTCGGACAGCGACAAGAAGAAGGCGTTGTTTGCCTGCTCCCACTGGCATGTGCGAGCCACCGTCCCCAGAGGGTGGGACCACATCGGGCTGCTCCCAGCCCCTGCGCCAGGGGACCGGGATTGGCACTACCCGGCTGGCGCTGGCGCCGTGTTCGAGACGTGGGCCAGCGGCCCCGAGGTCTATGGCGCGGTGACCAACCACCTCCAGCCGTGGAAGATCGAAATCCTCGACGGCCTTGTGTGGCAGGAAGGCAAGCCGCTCGACGACTGGTCGAAGAAACTACAGGCGGCTTGGGCCGGACTGAAGAGCCGCGCGGACCTTCACGGTGACCCGCGCGAACGCGCTGTCGCCTACCTCGCCTCCCGCGCTGTCCGAGCCATCCTGCTACAAGGCATCGGCAGCTTCGCCTCACGCCCCGGCATGGTCACCGGCACCGCCAGGGTCGGAGAGCACCTGCCCGACGGAGTGGAGATCATCGGCGAACACCGCGGCGTGATCACCTGGCAGCGCCGAACGGAAGCTACCGACGAGCGAAACTCCCACCCTGAGTGGCCGATGTACGTATGGGGCGGAGCACGATACGCCCTGCTCGACACGAACATGAAGGGCGACAAGGTCCATGTCGGGGCCCTGTACGTGCCCCGGGATGCTCTGGTGGCGGCACGTACCGACGCGCTCACCCTCACCATGGACCCACGCTGGCCCTACCACGGAAAGCCCGGCGAATACCGAAAGAAGGGGCACCTCATCGGTCCCGTCCCGTGGCCCACCACGGAAGCCGAGCTCCTCAAACTTCAAGGTGAAGGCCGCGCAGCCCTGCGCACCGCCCAAGCAGGAGGCGCAACATGAGCCCCCGTCAGAACGAGGCCGCACGCCTGACCCAGCAACTGATCGACGCGGGACTGACCCGGAAACAGGTGGCCGACCTCCTCGACCGCGACGCCTCCCTCGTCAGCCAGTTCTTCACCAAAGGCAAAGGGGCCGCGTTCATTCCCGCCCTGCAGCACGTCGTACGGGCAGTAGGCGCGGGGGAGAGGGACCGTGACGCCTTGCGTCGCGTTGCCCAGGAGCATGTGACGCGGCGTCTGACCAGCACGGGCGCGAGGGCCCGGGTGCGGGGCAAGGACATCGTCGGGACGGTAGGGAGATCAGCGGCGGGCCGGGCGGGCCAGCAGGCCATCGCCCACGGAGCGGCCCACCTGGCCAAGGTGGTACACGCAGCAGGACGGGCCGGCGGCCGTCTCGCCTTCACCATCCGCATGGAAGGCGACCAGTACGTATACCATCCCGGCAGTGAGGATGACTCCCCGGGCCTCAAGCGCGGCGTGGTGCCTCGCACGGACGGCACCCAGGAACGCAGCTACGGCTCGGCGAAAACTGGTGGATTCGACGCCGCGGAATGGTCCCGGCGCGTCGCCGATCATTATGGGGATGTGACCGCGGCGGTGCAGGCGTGGTTGGTCGAGACGGGCCGTGCGGTCCCGCAGGCGCGCCTGCAGTTCCTTGAAGTGCGCACCTGGTTGCCCCGCAGATAGCCCTCAGCCGTGTGCTCGATAGCCCGTGGAGACCAGATCGTGGAGCCCGTGACTGAACCCGCCGCCATCCCCACACCCCGCGATGCCACTCGGCCCGCAGCGCCTGAATCTCCCGTCGTCCAGGCCCCTCGGCCTGGAGTCATCCCCTTGCGCCCGCACCAAAAGGACGGCGTGAGCAACCTGTGGCGAGCCCTGAAGGACGGCGGCCGGGCCATTGTGGAGGCGGCCTGCGGCTCCGGTAAGACGCTCATGGCGGCGGCCGCCGCCCGCCGCATGGCGGCCAAGGGTCGCGTCCTGGTCCTGGTCCCCACGATCGAGCTGCTCGACCAGACCGCCACGGCCTGGTCGATCCTGGGACGCCGTCGCGGCCGCGCCATCGGTGCGTGCTCACACGACGAGGCCCTCGAACTGGCCGAGGCCGGCGCTCACAGCGACGTCACGGTCACCACCGACGCCGGCACCCTCGCCCACCTCGTCACCAGCGCCACCGGCCCTGTCACTATCTACGCCACCTACGCCAGCCTGCAACGCATCGTCACTGCCCATGCCGACCACCAACTCCCCACCTGGGACCTGATCGTCATCGACGAGGCCCACCGCACCGCGGGGGCGGCCGACAAACCCTGGGCAGCAGTCCACCAAGATGACAAGGTCCCAGCCCAGCGTCGCGCCAACTTCACCGCGACCCCCCGGATCGTGGACCTCGCCCCGGGGGAGACCGTTGACTCCACGACGGTCTACTCAATGGACAATGATGATGTTTTCGGTAAAACGGTCTATCGGCTTACCGCTGCGCAGGGCATCGCACTGGGCCTCATCGCCGACTACGAGGTCCTCGTCCCCGTAGTGACCGACGAGGATCTGCGCGAGCTACTGATCATGCCCGCCATCGCCGATCTCCGCTCCCAGCGGACCAACGCCGAGCTCCAAGAACTCGCCCTGGGCGTCGGGCTCTTGCGCGCAATGACAGATGAGGACCTCTACCGGATCCTCACGTACCACTCACGCGTCGACGCCGCCCGTTCCTTCGCCGCAGCACTGCCCCGCATCGCCAAACTGCTGCCCGCACAGCAGCGCCCCAAGCTGTGGACCCGCGCAGTTGCCGGCACCGACCGGCTCAAGACCCGCCGCGAGATTTTCGCCGACTTCGGCACCCACACCCCCGGCAGCGACGAGCGCGCCGTCCTGAGCAACTCGCGTCTGCTGTCGGAAGGCGTTGACCTGCCCGGCGTCGACGCCGTGGTGTTCGCCGACCCCAAGAGCAGCGTCATCGACATTGTCCAGGCCATCGGCCGCGCCTTGCGTCAAAAGCCGGGCCAGGGCAAGAAGGCCCGGATCATCATCCCCGTCTACCTGCCGGCCATCGGCGACGACGAGCAGACGCCCACCGATGCGGCCGCCGTCAACGACGCGGCCACCAACGACGAACACCGAGCCACACTCGCCGCGTCCGCGTTCAAGACTGTCTGGCAGGTCCTGCAGGCGCTGGCCGCTCACGACGGCCGCATGATCGGGCGCATCACCGAACTGCGCAGCCACCGAGCCACCCCGCTCGCCCGATCCGACGAATCCAGCGCAACCACCGCCGAGGACGGCGCTGAGGCCGAAGCGCCGTTCGCATGGTTGAAGATCAATGCCAGTGACCACAAAGACGCCATCCTGCGAGCCCTCCGCCTGCGCAGCTTCTCCCCACGTACAGAAGACTGGGAACGCAACTACACCCGCGCGAAAGCCTTCTTTGAGGAACAAGGCCACCTCGATGTCCGCGACGGCCCTCTCGTCAGCTGGCTCAACCAGCAGCGGTACCTCTACGCCAAGGGCCTGCTGCCCCCGGACCGGATCAACAAACTCAACGCCATCGGCATGATCTGGGACCGCCACGAGCACGCCTGGGATCGCGGCTTCGCCCACGCACTGGTCTGGTACCACAAGCACGGCAACCTGGCCATCCCCACCAGCGACGTCCACGATGGCTTCAGCCGTGGACGCTGGATGCAACGCCAGCGCCACAACATCGACGACCTCACCAATGACCAGCGCGCTCGTCTCGATGCCCTGGACCCACGGTGGGCCCTGGACCCACTATGGGTCCGCGGATACCGGCGCTGGAGGGCCTATCTGGCTGCAGGCGGAACCCTCACCGGTTCCAGCAAGCGGCCAGGTCCTGACTCCGACCCTGCCTTCTTGCCAGGACGTTGGCAGCGCCGGCAGATTGCCGCAGCCAAGGCCGGAAAGCTCAATACACAGCAGATCGATCTGCTCGACGCTTCCGGCGATTGGCGCACTATCTGAGGCCATCCGTGATGCCAGGGCTCGACCGGCAGGTTCATGTTCTGGCTTCGGGACGCCCGCCGCGGTACCGCGGCGGGCCCTGTCCGCTGCGCAACCCGGCCGCGGCAGACGACGACAGGACCAGGAGTAAACGGAGTTCCTTCAAAGCCCACCCGTATCCACGGCCGGAAGCGCTACGTTGAGTATCGACTTACTGACTTCGGCTCGTCAAGGTGGTGCTGGGTCGTCGAGGGTCAGGCCGGTGCCGGCTATGAAGCCGTCGAGGGTGTCGGGCCGGTACTGAAGGCGTTTGAGCCGGTTGCGTACGAGGGCTTCGAGTCGGTCGAGGGCGACGACGGCGAGGTTGGCCAGGCTGCGTTTGACGTGTGCCCATACCCACTCGACCGGGTTGAGGTCGGGTGAGTAGGCGGGCAGTAGGAACACCGTCAGCCACTCACGCTGGGCGATCAGCTCGCCCATGGCGCGGGAGACGTGGGTGTTGAGGCGGTCCCACACCAGCACGATGGGCGCCTTGAGGAGCTGGTGGGCGCCGTCGAGCAGCGCGATGAAGTCCCCCTCGCCTATGCTGCGACGCTTGCCTTTGCCCGCCTGGTGGGTGCGCAGGCGGTGGCATAGCCGGGTCCGGGAGCCGGGGCGCACGGCGATCAGCCCGGCCACGGACAGGCGTCCCGATCGGCGGCCGCTCACCGTCACCTGCGGGGTGCGGCCGCGCCGGCCCCAGGTGCGTCCCCTGGGCGGCCGGCGGGTGAAGCCTGCCTCGTCCTCGAAGCAGATGTAGCCCCCGCAGGCCGCCCTCGCTCTTTTACCTCGGCCCAGGTCGCCTCCTTCCACGCGGTGACGGCCTGCTCGTCGCGCTCGGCGACCCGCCGTGTGGGGACCTGCGGGCTGAAGCCGAGCCGGTGCATCAACCGAGTGGCCCCGGAGACGCTGTAGGACACGTGGAACTTCCTGCCGATCAGCGTGGCCACCCGCGCGGCGGTCCACACCTGGTCCTCCACCCAGCCGTGCGCGGCCGGACCCTGCTCCAGATACACGGCCAGTTTCTCCAGGCACCGCGGGGACAGACGGCACCGCGAACCGCTCGGACCCCGGGAAGCCAGAGCCTGCACACCACCGTTCCGCCACAGCTGGTGCCACTGGCAGGCCGACTTCGGGCTCACCCGCAGTTGCCGCGCGACCTCCGCTGGCTTGACCTTCTGCTCGAACAACTCGGCCGCCTGCATCCGCACGGTCTCCCGACGCTTGCGTCCCGCAGCCGTCAGCCCGCCTCCATCCGCGTATCTCACACAGCACGTGATACGGCCACCACACCAGACTCATCAGGGACTTCGCCGAAGTTCACCCTGACGAGCCGAAGTCAGTAATCACTACATGAAGGACGGCCTGCCGATGAGCACGCCTGCGCCGAGCCCCCTCCTGAACTACCGGCTGAACCATTCGCTGCAGCGCCTCCTGGACAACAGCGTCCCCAAGCAGGATGACCTGGAGACGCTCTCACTCGCCATCGGCAAGCACCAGGGCAGCAAGGCTGATGTCAGTGCCTGGCGGTTCATCCTCGCTGTGCCCTACGGCAGCGGCCCCGGCGACCTGCTGGCAGACGACCGGAACTACCGCGTGGCAATCAGCGGCGGATCCGAACCGTCCCAGGGGGGAGGCTGGAGGGTCGACGGCTTCCCGAACGCGACTATGACGCATTGCATCTTCCGCCTTGACGCTCGACAGAAGGCGACCTTCGACGGTTCGTGGAACCTGACATTCACCCTCGCGGACTTCTGGCGCAACCCTGCCGTTGGCAAGATGGAGATCCTCATCCAGGAAGACGCCTATGCCCCTGACGGTCAGCAGAAGCTCCCCCCGGTGCAGTTCGCGATGACACTCCAGCCGGCCTTCGGCCTCCCAGGAGGCTCATCAAAAGCGGATGAACGTCGCAGGGCCGACTCAGAGCGGTATGGCCACCTGGTCACCCAACGCGCTGGAGCACTGCCCGAAGCCCAAGGCCAACCTCACCGATAGCCGCTGTCCCGGTACCGCTCAGGACCGGATCTCCTCCGCGTCGCGGTCGCGCTGTCCTCAGCGGTCGTCGGCCGTGGCCGTACCCGGAAGCGGGGTTGGGCGGCATACCACGCGACCCGCATAACTGGCAGCACACCTTCGAGGAAACCAACGATCGCATTGCCGGGCTCGGGCGGGAGTGTTTCTCCGCGACCGCCCAGGTCCTGCGCCATGCATCCCGGCGGCCAACTCGATAGTGGCTGAGAGGAGTTCGGCGCGGAGAGGACGACGACGGCGCGCCGGTCGAGAAGGGGCCGCCGACACCTTCCGGTTCAACCGGCGAGCCACCTCGCCGGGCAGGGCCTCCTCGTCCAGGACGTCCAGGGTCTCCTTGGCCAGCGCGCCGGCCTTCGCCTTCGCCTTGTGCGCGGGACGATAGCAGTGTCGCCTGGCTGCTGGCGGCCATGGTCGATGAGCGCGATGCCTATAGTCGGTATCCATCGCACATCGAAAACTGGAGCCTCACGTGAAAATTCGACTGGCACGTCCTGGCGACGGCGTAGCCGTAGCTCGTCTCGCCGCCCTCGCAGTTCCCGACCCTGATGCCGATCGCCAGGGCGACGGTGACCTCGCCAAAGGGGTTGATCAACGCGGCGGACGCCACCGCGTCCCCTATGGGCAGGCGCGTATCCTCGTCGCTGTCGACCAGCAGCACACGGTGCTCGGGATGTGCAACATCCACCCGGCTATCAGCCTCGCGCAGCAGCACCCTCACCTCGGGGCACATGTGCAGCAACGCCTCGCCGACCGGATCGGCGAACTCGACGTCCTGGCCGTCGACACCACAGCACAAGGGCGCGGCATTGGATGCAACCTGCTGCGCACTGCTGAAGCGATGCTCGCGACGCGCGGCACCACGCAACTGATCGCGCAGGTTCGCTCTACCAGCGCCCTGCAATGGTTCAGCCGCCGAGGCTTCACCTTCCCGAGTCCCAATAAGGTCTTCGCCTTCAAATTCGAGGGCCACTTTATTGGGATAGACGCGCTGAGCGTGACCGGCTATCGGCAGGGCTACAAGCCTCTGCATTGATCAACACAGCAGACCTCATGGGTGCGGATCCTCTGGAGGGACGTTTCTTACCGGTCACGCTGCCCGCACCGCCGACCAGATGATCGTCGCAGCCGAACGGGCCGCGCTACTGCCCACCCGGCGCGAAGCGGTCGATGCCTATCACCGCTCCCTCACCGGCCACCTCGGCCGGCTCCGCTCAGACACCGCACTCACCGAGGGGTGGCCATTCGCTACGGGAGTCGTCGAGCATGCCTTCCGCCACCTGATCGCCGACCGCCTGGACCCCACCGGCACCAGTTGGGGCCTCAGCGAGCGCTGAAGCCGTCCTCCGACTCCGCACGCTGACCGTCACCGGCGACGGCGACTCTCCTGGCGGTGCCATACTGCCCGCGAGTATCAACGTCTCGACCCCGCTTTCCACCAGACAGGACTACGGCCTCACCGCACAATCACGAACTCGCTGTGGTGGCTGCAATCGCCCGGCACGCGTCACACCACCGCTCACGCGGTTTGTCCATTTCGAGCGGCACATCGCGTTGTGGAGACGGCAGCGCGATGCCGTCCAGATCACTGCACACGATGGCGTGGAAGTCGCAGTCGCCCATGCACTCATCGTCCCCGGCAGGCAGATGCCAGATCAACAAGTCCCGCACCCCACCAGGCCCAGGCACACACTCCGACACAGCTAGCATGATTCTCTCCAGGGTAGAACAGAGCTTCCATGCATCAGATATCCGCGACGACGAGGAAGTACGAGCTGAAGCCCATCGGGCCGATGACCGACATCTCGGTCTCGAACCGCTGCAGGACGTGCGCGGGGATCGGGTCTCCGTAGCGTGCTGTCAGCCCTTTGAAGACCACCTTGCGCAGCCAGGACTCCTGTGTCTCACCCTCTGGGACATTTGGGTACTGCGGCATCTCGTCGACGTAGTCGAAGACGTCGCCGTACGGCTCGACCCGCTCGGCGATCAACAGCGTGTTGTCACACGCCTGCGGCAGCTCGGCGAAGAGGGCGCGCATCTGCGCGGGCGACTTGAGGTAGTAGCCGGAGCCGTTGAAGCGGAAGCGGCCCGGGGCGTCCTTGTTCTTGCCGACGCCGATGCACAGCAGGTTGTCGTGGGCGTCGGCCTGGTCCTCGGTGACGTAGTGCGCGTCGTTGGTGGCCAGCAGCGGGATGTCCAACTCCCGGGCCAGGCGCAGCAGTCCGTCGCGGACGTCCCGCTCGATGGCCAGGCCGTGGTCCATCAGTTCCAGGAAGTAGTTCTCCCGGCCGAAGATGTCCTGGTAGGCCGCGGCGGCGGACCTGGCCTCGGCGTACTGCTCCAGCCGCAGCCGGGTCTGGATCTCCCCGGAGGGGCAGCCGGTCGTGGCGATGATGCCCTCCGGCCGCTCGGCGATCAGCTCACGGTCCATCCGCGGCTTGCCCGCCGGGAACTGCCCTTGATAACTGGCCTGCGTGCCGAGCCAGAACAGGTTCCGCAGGCCCCGCGCGGTCCGCGCCCACATGGTCATGTGCGTGAAACGTCCGCCGCCGGAGACGTCCTTGGAGCCCTCGCCGTCGTCGCCCACGGCGCGGCGTCCGCCCGGGCCCCAGAACTCCCGTTTGCGGGCGAACCGGGAGGAGGGCGCCACGTACGCCTCGATCCCGATGATCGGCCTGATGCCGTCGAAGTCCTTCGCGACCTGTGCGAACTCATAGGCCCCGAACATGTTCCCGTGGTCGCTCATGGCGATCGCGGGCATCCCCTGTCGCGCCACTTCACCGAACATCGGCCGCAGCTTCTGGGCGCCGTCCAGCATCGAGTACTCGGTGTGGTTGTGCAGGTGGACGAAAGAAGCGTGGGCACGTGCAGACACCAGGAGAGACCTCCGGGGCGTGAAGGAGGGCTCACCATATCCCCGGAGTCACTCGGGGAAATCCGTTCCCGCGCGACCCGGCCGTGATCGACATGGAGGGGTGCCGCTGGCCTTGCGGTTTGGCATGAAGATTTTGCCAACACGCAGGATCTGGAGGTGTCGCCGATTCGCGTGAGTCGGAACTGAGTTCAACGGGGTTGGTGGCTGCTGGTGGGGGAGTACGGCCCGGGCCGGATGCCGGGAGGGGGATCGCGGCATCCGGCCCGGGCCGGATGGGCACCGTCGTGCCCGGGGGAGCGGAGCCCGGCCCCCACGACCGGCTCGGCTCGTACGACGCGCTGCTCGGGAAGCACGGCGTCGGGAACACTGGAGCCGATGGTGTGCTGTCATGGCAAGTGATGGCCTTCGCGGAGGCAAGCATCGCGTCGCCAGGCGAAATGCCATCGGTAGATGGCATCGTCAGGTGAAACACCCACCTGCGCGGTCGGCATTTGGCGTGGCCTTACCAGTGCTAACAGTCGACTGTATGGACGAGGGTGACCTCTTGAACTCCTGGCCGGACAAGGCGGATAAGGAGTTTGCGATTCAGGTCAGGGAACGTGTACCCGGGAGCCTTCTGATAGGCGGGGCCACTGATGGGATCGGCGCGGATGGTGGCGTGGAGCTGCTGGAGTTCTGGGCTCTCTTCCCAGTGGAGAGCCACTGCCTCAATGAGCTCGGCGAGCAGCATCTCGTGCCATGCTTCCCAATCTGGCCACCGTTCGCGGGTGACCTCTTCCAGGAGCACGAGCTCCATCAAGTTGGCCCGTGACAGGCGCCGCTTGCCCACCCGAAGGAGGTTGGCGAACGGCTCGTTGTACTCCAGGAGGGCGAAGTTCGTGTCGACCAGACAGGTCGGTCGACTGAGGTGCCCTCTTGCCCACTCGGAGGCGTCGATGGCGTTGGCGTCTGTCAGACAGGAAGGATGAGGTTCCGCCTGGAGGGAGCGCCGGTAGAGGGCGACCCGGGCCCGCCATGTCATCCTCAAGAGGTCCGCGACCTGCTGAAGTTCCGCCGTTGCGAAGGGCGGGCGTCCCGACATGCGCCGCGCGTACCATGCAGGCGATTTGCCCATTTTAGCCGCAAAGTGCTTCTCGTTGACACGCTTTCCGGACTTTCTCCCCGCAGTCTCGCTCTGGCGCTTGTTCTCTCTCCAGCCGAACTCTTTCGGATCCGCCAGCACCCGATGCGCCGTCAGAAGCTCTCTGAGCAGGTAAGACAGCTGTGGCTGGCCGGGCTCTCCGGCCGAGTCGTCGCGTTCGGTAACCGTAGGCATGGCAATTAATCTATCGTTTCCCGACCCCGTAATTAGGTGCGGGAAAATTCCTTGCCTGGTCAACGCATTCTCGGCACGTCAGAATCGGCAGCCCGGATGCGGAGCGTGTGGGGGCGCCCCATCCGCAGTCCGTGACGTGAGGGGGATTTCACGTGCTCAATGTTGTGCCCGACAAGCAGTCACCCAAGGGCAACATCGCTGTGCTGCGCACCGTTGCGGTACTGCGAGCCCTTCAGGGGCTCCAGAAACCCCACAGCCGCGAGGCATACCTCCGCGAGATCGCTGCTGCGACCGGCCTACCGAGCGCGACCGCCTACCGGTATCTCCAGGCGCTGCGCCAGGCAGGGGTCGTCTCACAGCCGAAGAACTATGCCTCCCGCGACGCCTCCCGCGGCCGCTACCGGCTGCAATGGCACATGGCGACAGAAGAACCACCGCGCGGCAGTCCCTCGCAAGGCACACGCGGCCTGCTGGTTCAACTGGCCACCCAGACAGGTCAGATCGCGATGCTCTACGCGCCTTACTCCTTCGCCGAGCAACCGATGCGTGAGTGCACCGCCCAGGTGTGGGGACCGCACGAGCCAGTCAGGCAAGAAGACGTGGAGTTCGCGCCACTTGGAGCCGACGCCGCGGGTATGGCAATCGCCGCGGCCATGGGCATCACCTCGCCTCGCAAAGAGCAGGCCGCAGAACTGAGGCGGATCCGCCAGGTCGGCTTCGCCGTCGGCCCCGCCCTTCTCGAAGGCGGTCACCACGACATCATCGCTGCTCCCATCTGGCGCGGCTCCTCCGTAGCAGGCGCCGTCGCCCTGATGCCCCTGCGCGTCCAGATGCGCTCCCAGAAACGACGGACGGACCTGATCAGCGCCGTCCTGGACATCGGCAGCACCATGAGCAATCACCTCACGCGCCAGCCCCTGCTGCGCTCGGCTGCCTGAGAACCCACTGCCCCACGCCAGCACGGAGCTCCACCTATGCCCGTTCCCGAAGTCCAACAGCCCGCCCTCATCACAGGAGGTATAACCACCATCAATCTGGCCACGACCGACCCACCCCTGACGCACGGTCAGCACATCGTCGTTGTTCTCGACAGTAGGACCAGCCGGCGAAGTGACGTTTCTCCGACGCCCGACACCAAAGTCCCAACGGGCCGGCTCGGTAGTTGCTGGCAAAGACAGGCCGCGAGTAGCGGTAGCACGCCCTCGCCTACGCACATCGTTGACGTGGCCACGACATGGTTCGATGTTGGTGCATGCCCCGCCAGATCAGGGAGGCGTCCCATGCCACCTGACGAGTAGCAACAGGACGCGTGGAAAGCCGACACCGAGTGCCCCGCCCTCACAGCACAGTCCCCCCGGAGCGTTGGCTAACCAGCAGCCCGCACGACTTAGAGGTCCTAACAAAGGCGTCGGACATGTCTGTAGGTGATGAGACATGTGGCGAGCCCGAGGAAGGCTTCATGGATGTCGTCCCGTCGCTCCCACCGGATGCGCAGGCGACGGAAGCCGTGCAGCCAGGCGATCGTTCGTTCGACGACATACCGGAAGATGCCCAGGCCGGAGCCGTGTGGCTCGCCTCGTCTCGCGATCACGGGACGGATTCCGCGCTGCCACAGCAGGCGCCGGTACTTGTCGTGGTCGTAGCCGCGGTCGGCGAACAGCGCGTCGGGCCGGTGCCGGGGCCGGCCGACAACCCCGGCGACGGCGGGGATCTTGTCGAGCAGGGGCAGGAGCTGGGTGACGTCGTTGCGGTTGCCGCCAGTCAGCGACACCGCGAGCGGGATGCCCTGGGCATCGGTGACGACGTGGTGCTTACTGCCCGGCCGTGCGCGATCGACCGGGCTGGGACCGCTTTTGGGCCCCTGCGGGCCGCCCGCACATGGGAGGAGTCGATCACCGCCCGCGACCAGTCCAGCTTCTTCGCCGACCGCAGCTTCTTCAACAGCAGCACATGCAGCTGATCCCACACCCCGGCCTCGTTCCACGCGGCCAGCCGCCGCCAGCAGGTCATACCCGAACCGAAGCCCAGCTCCTGCGGCAGGAACTCCCACTGGATGCCGGTGTGCAGCACGAAAAGGATCCCGCACAACGCCTGCCGGTCCGGCACCCTCGGCCGCCCCTCGACCAGCTTCGGCCCCGGCTTGGGCAGCAACGGCTCGATCAGGGCCCACAGTTCATCCGACACGATCCACGGCCGCGACTGACGTTTCCCCACGACCAGACCAACGACCGGATAGACCAACAGTCACATGATCAACCACTTCTGTTAGGACCTCTTACGCCACCGCTGCTACCAACTCCCCGCGCCGGCCGCAGAACGGACCTCGCGCGAGCCCGACAGACCGGCGCTTCGACCGCAACCGCCGCGCAGGGGTTGCTTAACACCCACCGAGGAGGCGCAGATGCGTTCTACCGTGACACCCCTCAGTCCCCTCGACCACGATGCAGGTCCAGCAGACCTCTTCACAGTGCTCGCCACGATGGTGGACCTGGGAAGAGGACCACATCCGCTGCAGCGGATAGTGGAGGAGTCCGGAGTACCCAGAAGGGCCGCCCGCGCGGCCCTCGACCAACTGGCCGAGGCCCGCCTTTGCAAGCCCACCGCTGGCATGCCAGGTCACTTCGAAGCATGTGTGCAGCCAGTGGAACCCAGTTCCAGGCGGCGCATGCAGGCCCTGCCCGGCGTGCACTCGGACTACCGCGACGACCTCCGCACGCTCCAACAACGCACCGGACACGTCGCTGTGCTCCACGGCTACCTGGCGCTGCCCGCGCTGAGGATCTGCACGGACCTCTGCATCGGAGACAGAAGCGACTTCGAGCAGCAGATCAAGGCAGATCCTGCCGCCGCAGAGAACCTGAGCAGGGCGCCCCTCACTGTCGACGCGGCAGGCAAGGTCATCGGCGCCCACCTGGAGTCCTCTCCACAGAGCATCGAACTGCAACGCATCCGCTCCCACGGTTACGCCCTCACCCCGGCACCGCTCGCAGGCTGGCACCTCCTGTCCGTCCCCGTGTACGTCCCCCACGGCGACCGGCCCACCATTCTCTCAAGCGGCCATGCGGTAGCCGGAGCGGTCAGCCTGCTCGTCTCGGGCCCGATCGACCCCCACGGCGGGGTTCCCGCGCCCTGGCTCGACGAGCTGTGGCACGCCGCGGAGCAGCTCGCCCACTCGACAGCCGGCCTCCGTCCGTCGCACCGCGCACACGTCTTGCACACGGTCTAGGAATGAGCACCGGCCGGCGGCACCGGGCATCGACCCTCCATAAATACCCTGAACGGGCCGAGCAGACGCACATGGCCGTGCAGATGGCTCAGCCCCCCGCACTTCGCACACGGGAGGCGGCCATGAGTTAGCCAACGGCGGCAGCCGAGCGACCAACTCGCCTGCCCCCGCATGCCGTTCGGGTACCAACCGAGCAGCTGCGGCCACGCGCTACCCCGCAGATCGGGTTGCCCCCCGGTCTGCAGGCCCGGACACCAGCCCGGGACAACAGGTTCCATTCGAACCAACCCCCGCCAAAGCGGGGTGTCGCACGCCCTCATCCCAGGACGCACGCCCTATGATGCAGCATGTCTGTCTGCGTTGCCAGAGCCATCTGACAGCAACGCACACCCAGACCAGCACTACACGTATCGAGGCCCTGGTCACCGAGCCCGCCGAGCAAGAGATAGAGAGCACGTGCTCTCGGCGCCTACGCCGCGAAGCGGACTTCCTGCAGGCCGTCGACTGGGCACTGAGCGGTGGCCTCCATCCGCAAGCCACCGACACCACACGCCGCATAGCCCGCGACATGGCATCACGCATGCACAAGAGCAAGCACGGCCATGTCGCGTACGGGCTGGCCGGCATGCAGCAGCGCCTCGGGTTGACCCGCAGCACCATCACCAAACACGTCCGCATCCTCCGAGAACTGGGCCTGCTGGCCTGGGTTGAGCACGGATCCAGCACCAACGTCCTGCGCACACGCCTAGGCAACCGGTTCACCACCGGCACCGGATACCGCGGCACTGCCACGATCTACGCCCCATGCGCCCCACCTGCCTTCGACCGCGACCGTGGCCAACTCCGCGGCGGCCGGCACGGCTACCACGCACGCATCCAAGCCGTTACCAAGACCGGCCATCACCAGGCGGCGGCAGCCGCACGCCGCCAGCGCGGGACCTCACGGACCCCTTCTTGCGACGTACCCCCCGTAGTACCTGCACCTACAGATAGCGGGGGGAAAAACTACAGCGAGCCGTGCCGTCGCGCTTCCAGACCTCACCAGCGAGCAGCTGGCGCAACAAGCGTCACTCCTCATGAAGCTGCGGCCGGCATCACCTACGCACAGCAGGTGCGCTGCTTGGTGGGGTGGACACAAGGCGGCTGCCTGCGCCAGCTCGCCTATGCCCTCCGCCCATTGATCACCGCGGGGCTCACATCCCAGGAAGCCGCTCGTGAACTCTCCCGTTGGCAACCCCATGGCCGTCCCACCAACGTGGTGGGGTACATCCGAGCCGAACTCCACCGCCGTGGCGTCAGAGGCGTACTCCACCTGCCTGATGCCTACCTCCAGCCCCTTCACGACACCCAGGCCGACGAAGAGGGGCAGCGTCACGCCCAAATGGTCCGCGACCGTTGGGCACGCTGCGCCCCGGCCTACTTCCGCTACCTCCAGACCCTGGCTGGACCCTTGAGGGCAACCCTGAAGCGGATCCGCGCCGAACTCCGGCAGCCGTCCAAACCAACGACCACCTGGAAGCCACTGCTGCGTGAGCGCGAGAAGGACTTCTTCGCCACGCTGCCACCCTCCGGCACCCCCGCGGACATCTACGCCGCCAGAGCCCGCGGACAGCAGCCCATCCACCAGCCAGAAGAACCCACGGCAGCCGCGCTCACTGAATGGGAGCGCCGCGCCGACGAGGCAGCAGCAAAGGCAGCGTTTCAGCGCCTTCGAGCTGAACTTGCCGCAAATGCAGAAGCATCGAGCCGGCGACACCAATCCGATGGTTGACGACCTCGCACAAGGTGCTGTCCGGGGTTACCGAACAACCCCGCGGACGCCGGAGTCCTACGACCGCGGCACGCCCGCGGAGCGGCGTCAAGGGACTGAGAGCAATCGGGGCGTTGGCGTTCGGCGGCACCGTAGCCCTCACGGAGGCTCCCTCCCGCCCTTGGCTCAGGCGCTGTCCTGCTGGTCGGACGAACCAGCCGGCACCATTAGCCAGGACCTCGGGGGATGTCCTGGCTAATGGTGCACAGTCAACCTTGGGACGCGACCTGGAGACTCGGAGCATTCGCACAGTCGTGCCAGTCGGAATGCTCCGGACGGTTGCATCCTCGACCGGCGTCCTCGGCCCTACTCACCCAGCGCGGTCGCCACCCGCTGGCGAACGACGTGCCATCAGTTCCATGTCCCCAGGCACCACGGCATGATCACACCAGGTCCCAGCGTCATCAGCGCACCCTGCTGGCCGGGCTTCGGAGGGTTGTCGTACATCGACCATGTCGCGTCGAGCACGCCCACACCACCTTTATTGCCCGTCAGCAGGCTCTCCCGGGAGGGCCGCGTCACGCCCTTGGGGTCTGGATCCAGCTCCAGGCCCATCGCCATGTAGTCGAGGATCTTGTTGCTCCCGGGGTGCAGAAGGGTCCACTCCGGGGTGCCACGGCCATACTTGTGAAGTTGCTTGCGCAGTTCCGGCATGACCTCCCGCGCCACCAGGAGGGCTTTCTTGTCCGAGGCGAAGCGGTACCCCTCGCTGCCAAGCCGCATGAAATAGCGGTCCTCGCTGTTCTCCAGCCGGTATTGCCCGGCATGCTCGATGATGAGCCCCGGACGTTGGGCGGAGGTCATGATACAGGCGCCGGCAGAGTCGGCGAACAGGCCGCCGTAGACCTTCTCCATGGGGTCCTTGGTCGGCTCCTTGCGGATGTTCGTGGTGAGCCTCTCGGTGACAAGCACCATCACTGTCTCGTGAGGGAAGCCTTGGAGTCGGTCGAAGGCGTAGGCCAGGCCGAGCCCGCCGCCGGCACATGCCGCAGTGCTCACGTTCATGAGCGTCACATCCGGTCGCAGCCCTAAGGCCCTACACAGGGCAACCCCGATGCCAGGAAGGCGGTGTGACATGGTGTGGCTGACGTAGACGGTATCGACCTCGTGCGGCTCCAGACCCTCAGCCTCCAGGGCCTGCTGCCCTGCTTTGACGCCCATCATGAACGCGTCCTCATAGGCCGCATCGTTGCGTTCCTCGACCTGCGCGGTGCCAGCGATGGTCGGATCGTGCAGTTCTCGGGCGAAGGAGAGCGATTCAACGCCGAGGTTCTGCAACATGATCGAAACCGTCCGAGCGGTCTCCGTCAACCGCCCGTCAGAGGCAAGAGGGTAGTGGGATACGAGCTCCTTACATATCTCGGCGAAGGGCACAGTGACCTTCCCGCGGACGATCTGCGGGCGTCCAACATGAGCTGTGACCATGCGATGTCCTCCTGTGAGCATGTTCGGCACCATGCACAGAGCATGGTTGCGAGCGCAGCGTACGGACCCAACTGCGCCGTGACTACCAGGGAATTGGGAATTGATCAAAGTTCGCATACGGGAAGCTGACCGGTGGGGGGGAGGGTCAGGCCCGTCTCGGGCCGACCAAGGACGCCCGTAACAGTTCGACGGACGGCACCTGTGGCCGGCCCGCGATGACTCCACGCGGCATCGCGCATCGGACATCGCCGTGTCGTGGGGCAGCGGCACGGGCGACCCACACGCCGGCTCAGGTGATTTCCTCCAGCACCTCTCCCGCCGATGTCAGCAAGACCTGGTGTGATGGGCGGGTCTTCGTGAACTTCAAACGCATGATGGTCGCCGTCGAGCCGACCACCTCGACAGGGAAGAGCCGCACGAAACCCGCTCCCTGCTTGGAGTGAAAGAAAGGCCGGAATGCGCCATCAGAATGGATTTGCGTGCCAGCGTAGCTCGAATAGGCGTGCACTGCCCGCGGGTCGGCCCTCATCTCCTTGAGCAGTCCATTCAATTCGAGGTTTCTTCCTCCCGACATGGAAATCACTCGCTCCAGGCGGGTCACGAAGTAGGGGGCCCACTGCGATTCCCAATTCATGAGAACGGGATTCTTCACCTCAGGACCACCTCGCGCTCGATCGTCGAGCATCATCCAGCGAAGCATGTTTGTCGGAGGTTCGCCTTCGAAGTTCTCTGCCCACAGCGGGTTACAGGCCAGGACATTGTAGGCTCCATCGGCAAGGTAAGCCATGCACTCCGTGTCCTGGAGTACCAAGTCCCTGTAGTGACTGTCCACGCGCATTCCTGCAAGGGGGTCTACATTACCGGGAGGGGCGTGACCGCGTGCCAGCCACCATATTTCGTGGAGCTCTTCCCCGTCATCGATTCCATAAATGTCGATTAATTCGACCAAGAACGCAATTGAGGGTCGATCCTTACCTTTCTCTACCCGCTGCAAGTATGAATCATGGCAATTTTTTAAATAGGCGGCTTTGGATTGAGTTAGACCTGCCCTCTTCCGTGCAGCTTTCAGTAATTCGTTGAGCCTTTCGGCGCGGTTTGGTGAGCCCCAGTCGTAATATCTCATGCGCCTTCATTGTCTTTCGTGAGCGAGAGTCGCGGTCATTGCTGGGCGGGCGGCGTCATTGGTATGGATGCCGCACACAAAGAAAGTCGCGAAGAATTCGTCCCGGCATTCGACCGTTCTTTAGCCGCATTGCGCTGATTGACTGGCCATACCGAGGCCCGCCAGGGGAAGCCCCGGAGCCTGGCACCCGCAGGCGCCTCGCCTTCCCAGGGCCAGCTCGATTCGCTTGCCGGCATGCCGGGGCCACTGCTCGGCGAGAACGGTCATCCGCATCCTCCGCAGACGCTGACGTAGTCGGGGCGCCGAAGCGACGAGCCTCGAACGCATGTCCCCCAAGTTTTCCCAGGAAAGAGGGCATAAACTACCGACCGGTCAAAAAATCTCGCGGCACCCGTGAGTATGTGGATCAATCACGCCTGTGCGCAGACCTGCGGTGGCCCGCGGCCGGCGAGCCGGGACTGGTGAGCCGAGCCACGCTCGGGTGTCAGCAGTGCTGGAGGAATCCCAAACCAACGACGGCGCGGCCGCGGGGTCCTGCACTCCCAAGAGGCCGGGCCAGCACCTCGGGTGAGGGCTGAAAGTTCCCTTTAGTCTTGTTCTCTATAAATAATGGCAAATAAAACGAGTGCCCGGAATTGATTCGAAAAGCCCGTGAAGGCGCCATGGCGATCTGCTGAAACGGCATGTCGATGCGCGCACCATCTATGTCGGCGTACTACCCTCCTCGCCTGCGTTATCGCTGCTCAGGGACGGATCACGTCAATTCGGCGCGGTCGCAGCGAGGGGTTTCGGGAGAGTCGACCGATCGGGGGCGAAGTGAAGGACCGAGGCGAGAGTTTCCCCTTGGGGAATGTGGCGCCGGGGGAACCGCTAACGGCTGGCGAGATCGTTCGCTCAAGGCGTTTGGCGCTGGGGTACAGCCAAGAAGAAGCCGCCCTGCGCTTCGGGGCCTCTCCGAGGTGGTGGAGCGGCATCGAGAACGGAGCCCACATCACGGCAGGCGCCGCGGTTGCACTCCAGCACTTCCTTAAAATGCCCCGGGAGGACGCCGACCAGTTCTTCGGGCTGGTGAACGGCAGTGTGCGGTTCTTTAAAGGTATCCGGGACGTGGGACTAGACAGCGTGACGCGAAGCTGGGTATCGGCGCATGTAGCCCCTCTCCGGGAGCCAACGGTCTTGCTGGACGGGGGGTGGAACCTCCTCCACTGCAATGCGGCCTGGGCAGCACTGTTTGGCGACTTCCCGCCACACCCGACAGATCACCCGCTCGACAACCCTGTGCGCTTCATGCTCTTCCACCCGCGTGCACAGGAAGTCTTTCTGAATTGGGAACAAGGGTGGGTCTTTACCATCCTGTGTCAGTTCGCTCACCACTATCATCTCAATCACGACAATCCGGAGCTCCGGCACATGCGCCAGAGAATCAGCGAGAGTGATGTTCTAGAGAGACTCTTTACCGTGGACGTGCGAAAGGAGCTCACCACTCATGGGCTCGACCGGATATACGCATCAGATGGAGAAGTGCGGGAAATCTACGTACCGGGGAAGGGAGAAATGCAGTGCCGCTTGACGACCTGCATTCCATGGCACGGACGTTGGGTTGGATACCAGGCATGCAAGCTCAGTAGTGTCATCAAGGGGCAACCTCTAGTGGATTTGCCACCCAGTATCTACGAGAGTGATGCCACCGTGCCCAATGGCCTGAAGATCGCGTCGGAAGCTGTCGATAGTGCCTCCGGCAATCACCCGCCGCAAGCGCGCGCTGGATACCAAAAGGATCGAGACCGTGCAATAGCTGTTCGGCTAACACAAGGTCTTCGATATCCAGACGTGGCCGTCACTGTAGGTCAGATTCTGCGCTACTACCGCGAGCTACCCCCGAAAATCCCGCAAAACAGGATCCGCCACGTAACGCCGCTCAAGATTTCTGATCGAAAGTACCGGGACCTGGAGTCTGACACTGCGCTTCCCCAGCTCGACATGTTGCCCACGATTAAAGAGGCTTTGAAGATCCCTACATCTGTAACCCGTCTCTTGCATCGGATGATCAGCGGTGGGCATCCACCCACGATCGGAGTCCGTGGAGGCGCAGAGTTCGAGAGCCAGGCCCGGGTCTGGGCGCGAGAATTTATAGATGACGCCGTCCAGCCGATCCCGTCTTCCCTCGAAGACGGACAGTGGAACGTTATTGCGCATAACGCGGCCTATGCAGCCCTCTTTAGTCATGCTGCAGACAACGAGAACCACCCCACGAAAAGTTCGTTCCGCTACGTCATGTTCCATGAAGATGCACGGCACACTCTTGCGAATTGGCACGAGGAATGGCTTGTGCCATCGCTCATCGAGTTCGGCGCAAAGCTCATATCTCACGGGGATGACTGGCACCCCGAACTTGCACAGATGTACGAAGAGGTGCGCCAAGACCCTCTCCTGTGGGACACATTCAATGGGCGAGTGAGGGCAGAGCTGCGTAACGGTGGAATGGATTCCGGATTTCTAATCGACGGTGGGATTCGAGGCTTCAACCTACCCACGGCCGAATATGACCCAAGTAAGCCAGCGGAAAACCGGAAGCGCTACCCGGTTCTCATCACCTCTTCCTCGCCACTGCATATGTTCGTGAACTACGGCGGACAGGCGTTCAGCGCGCAAGTGCTCGAAGAATCAGGGCCCTTCGGAGAATTGGCGCCAGTACGGCAACTTCCCATAGTTCCAGGTTTCACGGCCCGCCCCGGAGGTCTGCTTGCAACCGCAGGATGACCAGTCAAACGGGCACCCTCATCCATAGAACATCGCATTCCCTTGCCCAAGAGCCGGGCAGTCCTGACACAGGGCTGCACACGTGAGAGCCGAGCAGAGGTTGAGGACCGCTGAGCTCCACGTCGCTGACCGATCATCATCGGATGCCGCGGCCGCCGTGGGCCATCGACCAACCGATCAGCGTGCTGGCCGATGCGGGTGCCCCTGCCCCCGGGGGCAAATCGAAGACTGCTGCCCGCCAACTCGGCGCTCGCGGCCTGCCCGCCTGCGGTGGCTCGGGTGTGCTGCTCGATGCGCGGGCGTTGCTGCCGTTCGTCCTCGTACCGTCTCGGGCCACCTCGATTGAGCAGGTGGGATGGTCGCGCCGGCTCAGGACGGGACGAGCTCTGCTGGCCCGTGGTCGAGCGAGTGCGCGCCGTCGAGGAGCGGGCCGAGGTCTGCACCGGCCCGGCCATCACACTCCACGAGACTCGTCGGGCTGAACCGCCAAGCTGGAAGCGGTGGGCGCGGTCCGCCCTCTCAGAGCCACATGGCCATAGCTGTCTCGTAGAAGGCCGGATCTTCGGCGACTTGGGTAATTGAGGTGGTCGCGGTCGGACTGTGCCGGGGGATGGCTATGCGCTGTATCGACTGTACCGAGCCCGCGGCCCCTCGGGGCCGCTGCAAGAGCTAATCGCCGGACGACACCAGCATCAACCTCCTGTTCTCATACTCAATCACAAGCATTTCGACTGGCGAAATTTCATGCAGCGGAGCGCATTCGGCGTCAAATTTCTCCAGGCGAAGAACCATCCTCATTTCCCGGCTGCAGCGTTGTGCAACCTCCGCATCGCTGGTCGACTCAGTGGCGTCACGGTCCGCGTAGCCCTCGGCAGCGTGGATATGTCAATTCTGAAGCTCGCAGGGTACGGAACGCTCGGGAACCTGTTTCACATTCTCGTCCGGACGGCGCAGTCGCTTCTTTGAAGTGAGGAAAGCGGCCAGTTCTGGGATCGACAGGGGGCCGATTGCGCAAGTTCCCTCTACCGCGAGTGCGATCAGCTCTTTGCGTCATCGTGCTACACAGCCGCTGACGCGGACACGGAGGTCCCATGAATTCCCGATGGCTCCGCAACGCAGCCACAGCCGCGGTCACTGCTGGCCTCATGACCGCCGGCACTGTGGTCGTGGCCACCCCCGCCACCGCCGCGAACGGGTCGATATGCGGCGGCTTCATAGAAGCCGTCAAGGACCATGGAAACATTCAGGGCGCCACGATGGGGAGGGTGACCACTAGCGCGCTGAACTTGCGTACGCGTCCATACGACTGGGCCAGCTCCAAAGGAATTCTGTACAAAAAGCCGAGCTTTTGGGCGTACTGCTCCACGGGCCATTGGCGTTGGGTCAAGATCGAGGTGCTCAACGGCCCATTGAAGGGCCAATATGGGTGGGTTGATCGCTGGTACACCTCGCTGTACTGAGCCATTCTGCACCACACCGTCTCTGTTCCGCACGCACTCGAAGGCCGGGGACGGCCGAGGAATTCCTCATGGTTCCCCGGCCAACTCCGCCCAGCTCGAATGCAGCCGTAGTACAAGCACCGCCACCGAGGTGAACGGTGGCGCGAGGTGGCTGGAGGCAGAGGACCGCGACCGAGCACGAGAGGTCGTCGGACGAACTGCCGGCACCTACATGCCTTGTGCCGCCAGCGCCACTGACACGAGACGGAAACACCGCGCCACCCCCCCATCCCGTGGACCACGGCACTTGAGCCGCCCTGTCCTCCACAACAACCCCACACTGGAGAGATCCATGAGTACGACAGCATCGCGTGCCGCCACGACCGGTCGCCGATCCCGCCTCCGGCGGCCGATCCTGACGGCAACGGCGGTCGCGCTGGGGACCGGCCTGATGTTCGCACCGTCGGCGCACGCCCTCGACAAGTGGGGACCGGGGTACACCGTCCCCAACGGGCAAGGAGGAGTCAGTCACTTCGGGGCCCTGGGCAAGCCGGGCAGCCTGTACCCGCACGCCGTCGCGCACGCCTACTGCGCCGATCCGTTCCTGGCCGGCCCGCGCAAGGGTGTTCACTACGGCCCGTTCACCCCGTTCAAGACCTGGACGTCCAAGGCGACAGGGGCCCAGGTCAGCCAGTCCGACCTCATGCGCGCCGCCTTCATTCTCAGCGACACCCACACGCCCTACGACGATCAGGCGGCAGCGGCGGACACTGCCATCACCACCTACCTCAACCGCGGCACAACCTACGCTTTCCCCGGCGGCCAGCGGGCCACCGAGCGCCTGAACTACCCCAACGTGCCGGCGTCCGTGAAGACTCTGGCCACCAGGTACATGAACCTGGCCGAGAGGTACGCCGGGCCCTACCGGGTCAACATCCACACCCTCAGCGGCACCGTCACGCCCGGCAAGCAGGTGCCGATCAGTGTGGACGTCACCTCCGCAACCGGTCACCGTCTGCCCCACGTAACGCTGAACTTGAAGGCCAGCGGCGCCTCGACCGCAGCTACCCGCGTCACCACCGACGACGCAGGAACTGCCCGAACCACCCTGATAGCCAGCAAGGCCGGCGCGATCGACCTGACTGCCCGCGCCGGAGTGCTGCCCAGCACCACGCTGTACGCGCAGCTCCCCGACACCCCCGACGCCCAGCGCCTGGTCGTCACCGGTGGCCGCTCCTCGGCCACGGCGACCGCGCATCTGAAGGCCACCGCCACCGGGGGCACACTGCAGGTCGTCAAGATCGCGGCCGACTCCCACACGGTGATGGGCGACGTCAACTTCGCGCTCAAGGACAGCCGCGGCGCCACCGTCGCGCAGGGCATGACCGACTCCCACGGCATCTGGAAGGCAGATGGGATCCCGGCCGGCCGCTACACCCTTCACGAGGTCAAGGCGGCCCCCGGCTACCAGCTCGCCCCGGACCGCGCGGTGACCATCGGTGACCTGGTGCCCGGCCAAGTCACCATCACCGACACCAAGATCGCGGAGCAGCCCGCGCCGCGGCCGCGCCCGATCGTGATCCACGAGCTGCCGCAGACCGGCGCCTGACCTAACAGGTACTCCCCAAGTCCGCAGCGGCGGGCGAGCACGCCCCCAGCACGCCCGCCCGCCGCTGCACTGCCTGCCGACCCTGGCCCACACACGCTGGACGGACAGCATGCCCGAACAACCCCACGTTCCGCCGGACGCATCCCCTGCCGGCGACACACCGTCACCCCGTAGCCGCAGGCGCCGCAACACAGCGATCACCGTGGCCATCACCGCGGCCGCCGCAGTGGCCCTGGGCGCGGCGCTCGCAGTGCCACACGCCAACGGCCAGTCGACGGCCGCCCCGTCAACTGCCACGCAGCACTCTGCCGCGTCCCGGCCCTCGACCTCTGCTACCAGCACCCCGGCCTCCGCCTCGTCGACTGACCGAACCAACACATCAGCCGACGAGGCGCACCGCATCCTGCGCAACTGGGGCGCGGCAAATCCCGCCGGTGCCGGTCGACATGCCGTCGGCACCGAGCCGGCCGCCGGGGTTGCAGGCCACATCCAGGAGATTCTGCGCATCCCCGCACTCGGGAATGCATGGGCGCAGCCGATCTACGAAGGAACCGGATCAGCGCAACTCCACTCAGGTGTAGGGCACTTTGAAGGGACGGAGGAGCCCGGCCAGATCGGCAATTTTGCCGTAGCCGGACACCGCAGCGGGGTGAGCGCCCCGCCCTTCAGAGACGTTGACCGCATCACGGTGGGCTCGCATATCAACGTCACGACCGCCCACCGCGTCACCTACATCTACACAGTCACGAAGGTCGTCACCGTTCCGCCCAGCGCGGTCGGCTACCTCGGGCAGGTGCCTGGCCACCCTGACGCCACACCCACCCAGCCGGAGATGACGATCGTCACCTGCTGGCCGGCCCTGGGACATTCAAAACGCACCATCATCGTCGCCGCCCTCACCGCCAAGGGCGGCGGTCTATGATCCCCAACTCCTCGATCACAGCTGGCCAACCGGCCCTCGACGGGCACTGCTCGACGCCGTGCACGTCCGAAAGCAGCCCCCGAGCAGAGCGCGCGAACTCCCCGGCCTCCTCATGAGCCCACCGCGCCCTGCCCGCACCACCCTCCCCGCGATCACCCGCCATCGGCAACAAGGCGCCGCGCTCCACCAGATGAAGCGCCTCGGCGACCTTCTTCGCTCAGCGAAACAGCAGCCCAGCCTCCTTGGAGACACCGTTGTGATGTTGCCGCGAGCCCTGGTCCACTCTCCGACAGCACCAGCTGGCAGCAGACCCGCCCACGCATAGCCATAGGGCACTGCCCCGTGGCGTTGATGCGGACTGCACTGGTCTGGCCGAGATCGACTGCCCTCCCCCAAGGTGACCTCGGCTACAAGGGTGCCGCCGCCGCGTGTGGGAGGCGACGGCACCCCCTTCCCGCAGTTCCCACAACCAGCCAGGTCCGGGTGTGGCCGGCACGTCGACCTCGCCCTGACGACAGGCCAGCACCGCGGAGGAGACGAGATGCGCCGAGTCATCGCCGCTCTGCGAACCACCGACGCACTGGCCACCGCCATCGCCACCTACGGCATACCGCTGCTGGTGCTGACCACCACCGGTTCATCGACCCTGACCGGACTGGCCTTCGTCGTTGAATGGGGCCCACGTCTGACCGCCTACGCGATAGGCGGCTCCGCCCTCGATGCCTTCCGCACCATCACCCTGCTGCGCCTGACCTCCGTCACGCGCGCCGCCCTATTGACGGCCGCCGCGGCGACGCTGAGCGCCCTCGCCCCCGCCGGACCGGCAGCCACCGCCGTGGTGCTGGCAACCGGAGCGACCAGCGGGATCCTGGGCCAGATCTCCTTCATGGGCACCGAGACCCTCGGCGCCCATCTCACCCGCCAAGCCGCCCACGACGGGCACCGCATCCAAGCCTGCCAGGTCGCCATCGACCAGGCCGCTCTGCTGGCCGCACCCCTCCTGGGCAGCCTGCTGCTCCTTGCCAGTCCCCAAGCCCTCCTGGTCGCGGTAGCCCTTCTGTCTGCCCTCGCAGCCCTCACCACGACCCTTGTTCAGGACACCACCGCCGACGCGCCACCCCCGAAGCGCACAAGCGTGGTCGCAGGACTGGTCACCGGATACCGGACGGTGCGCGCCATCCCCGCGCTGACATGGCTCGTCATCGGGTTGATGGCCAGCAACTTCGCCGTCGGCGCCTTCCAGGCCAGCTCACCGATCACCTTGCTCGACACCTTCGGCCGCTCCTCCCTCCAGACCGGAGCTGTATGGAGCGCCGCCGGAGTGGCCTCGCTGGTGACCTTGAGCCTGTGCGGCCGCGCAGTCGACCGGTGGGGGCTCTGGCCTGTCGGCGCGGCCGCCGCCGCAGCGGCCTGCCTGGCGTGTCTGACCGCCGCAGTAGCCGGAACGTTCGCCCTCTATGCGGTAAGCGTCGCGGTGCTCATGGGCGCCGAAGGCGCCACCACCGTGGTGCTGCGGACACTACGCGCCCGGCTGATCCCACAAGACCTCTTCGGGGTGACGTTCGCCGCCACCGCTGTCCTGGTTGTCGTGCCGATGCCCGTAGCCGGCCTGATGGTCGCCGCGGTGCCTGCCCCCAGTTTGCCCGCGCTGCTGCTGGCCGCCGCCGCCCTCCAAGCCTTCGCCATGACCGCGGCGCTGATCGGCCTGTGGCGCCACCGCGACTCCTACACGCCACCAGCCCCCGCCTCGGCTTCTACCACCGGCAGACAGCGGCGGCTGTTCCCCCGGTGCCACACCCAGCACTCCACACCTTCAACAAATACCCGCCACCTGGAAGGAACTCCCTGATGCGCGCCATCACCTCTTCTTCGCGTCCGGTGCTCGTCGTCCTGGGCGCCGGCGATGCCGACATGCGCGCCTTCACCCTGGAGCAGATCGCCGCTACCCACCCCGTGCTGCTCATGGACACAGACCCGCCGGCCTGGGCCTGGCCCCACACCGCCGCCATGTGGGACATCGACCTGCGCGACCACGACGCCGTGGCGGCCGCGATCACGCAGCTGCACACGGACCGCGGAGTAGCCGGCGTGACGACCTACATGGAGCACCACGTCGAGCTCGCCGCGCGCTTGGCCGAGGACCTCGGCCTGCCCGGCGCGAACACGGCCGCGATGCACGCCTGCCGCGACAAAGCCCTCGCCCGCACCGTGTTCGCCGAACACGCCGTGCCCTCCGCGGCGTTCGCCGAGGTGCAGAACGAACAGGAGGCCGTCCGGCAGGCCAAGAAGGTGGGATACCCGGTCGTCGTCAAGCCCCGGGGAATGGCCGGGAGCATCGGAGTACTGCGAGCCGACACCCCTGACGAAGTCCGCCGCGCATTCGAGACCGCCTCTGAAGCGACCGTACTGGGACTGCACGACTACGCCGTGCGAGGCACCCTCGTGGAGGAGTACTTGCCCGGCCCGGAGATCAGTGTCGAATGCATCGTCCTAGGCGAGACCGACATACGAATCATCGCCGTCACCCGCAAGAGCCTAGGACCCGAACCACGGTTCGTGGAGGTCGGCCACCTGGTCGACGCCCATGACCCGCTCCGCAACGACCACACCATCGCCGAGGTGACCACGGCGGCCATCCGTTCCCTGGGCATACAACTGGGCGCAGTTCATGTGGAGTTGCGCCTGACCAAAGCCGGCCCCCGCGTGGTGGAGGTCAACGGCCGCCAAGCCGGCGACCTTATCCCGCTCCTGGTCCAGCTCGCCACCGGCATCAGCCTGCCCCGCGCGTCAGCAGAACTGGCACTGGGCCGCACCCCCGACCTCACCCCCACGCGCCAGGACGCCGCCGCCATCCGCTTCCTCTACTCCTCCACCGTCGGCCAGATCGAGCACCAGCGTCTCGACGACTCCCACACGCCCGAAGACGAGAACCCAGGCACCACCGACCAAAGCACGCTCCGGCAGACCAACATCTCCAGCTGGCTGGAGCGCATCGTGTGGACACGACAGGTCGGCGCCATCGTCGAAGACGGCCTGACCATAGAGGACCGCCTGGCCCACTGGGTCGTCACCGGCCCCAACATCGCCGCATGCGAGAACCGCCTGGCGGAGATGGACAAGCGCGTCACCTGCACCATCACCCCCCTCGCACCCTTCGCCAGCACGTGCGTGCGCTGACCGCCCGCCCGGAGCACAACACCATGAACGCGTCCAGCAACATCACCCCCGCACACCGCGCCCCGACCCCAAGCGCCATTGTCATCGTGGCGCCCACCAGCGCGGAACTCCCCACCTGCGCACGCCAGCACAACACCGCCATCGCCGTCCATCTCCCACCGCACGGGCTTCCGCTCACCCATGCCACCGAGCTCCCCCATGGCTGCCCCTACGCCGCGATCGTCCAGCACGTGAGCCTGCGGCGCACCTTCAAGGAACTCAACGCCCACCACGTCACCGCCGTCCTGGCCGGCAGCGCCCACGGCATCAATCTCGCCGAGCAGATCGCCGCAGCCCTTGGCCTGCCAACAAACGGCTCTAGCACCGCACACGCCCGCCAAGACCGGCACGAACAGGCCCAAGCCCTCCGACAGGCCGCCCTGCCGGCGCCGTGCGGCATGCGCACCACCAGCCTGACCACGGCCACCCGCTGGATGCGGTTCCTCCGCGCGACCGAGTACGTCCTGACACCGGCCAACACCTCCGTCGCGGGAGCCCGCATCTGCCGTAGCCCCGCCGACGTCCGCGTGGTCTGGCCGAGCCTGCAACGCACCGCTCGAAACCGCGGGGGAGGCAGCGACCTGGTCCTCCAAGAGCGCCTCGCCGGCCCACAATACGTGCTCCACACCCACACGCACCGCGACCTCGAAGGCGCCCCCACCCACACCGTCACCAGCCTGTGGGCCTCCACCCGCACCGCCAGCCTGCTGCCCGACCGCGACGACCAACTCGACCCCACCAACGCACTGGCGCGCTCCCTGACCCGCTACCTTCAACCCGTCCTGGACCGCCTCGGCGTCCGTACAGGACCCGCCCGGACCCGCATCGTCCTCACGCCCGACCGCGGCCCCATCCTGCTCTCCCTCCAAACCACCGCGGAGCCCCCGCCCACCGAGCACCGCGCCGGCCACCACACAACCCGCATCACTCTGATCGCCCCCGAGGACGCCGTCATCGACGGCCCCACCCTGCGAACACTGACCTGCCTGCCCACGGTCAGCGGCTTCACCCCCACCCTCACCCCCGGCGCACCCGTGACCCGCACCATCGACGCCGACACATCCCCCGGGGCCCTCACCCTGACCTCCGCCCACCCTCAGGCGATCACAGATGACCACCACACCATCCGCCGCGCCGAAGCCCGCGGCCTGTACCACCTCGCCCGGAGGCCCCGGTGAAACTCCTCGACGCCTGCCGCACCCGCCACAACCAACCCCCCCATCACATCCCCCTGCGCGTCCTGGAAGGCCAGCCCGCCCAGGACTTCCTCACCCATCGCTGGCCAGCGATGTACACACATGATCCCGACGCCACGCCGTATCAATCACCTCGATTCCTGCGCGCCTGGGCCTCCCTGCTGCCAGCCAATTCGGTTCCGCTCATCCTCGTCGCTGAGGGCCCCGCCCCCGCTGCCCTGGCCCTGACGCTGTCGCGCACCAGCGAGCGAGGGCAGCCCACCCGCATCCAACCGCTCGGCTCACCGCACGCGGAACAGGTGCGCCCCGTCGGGCCCGGTGCACACCACCCGGCCGTCGCCCACGCCCTGGCCCGCTACCTCGGAGCCGCCGCGAGCAGCGAGACCCACGTCGTCGTCCCCGACCTGCCCACCCACACCCACCTGGGCCACATCCTGCAGGCGCAGCCCGCCTGGCAGCACCGCACCGTCGACTACGCGACCGTCCCGCTCCCCGTCCAGTACGCCAACATGAGCCCCTCCACGCGGCGTGAGCACGCACGCCGGGAACGCACCTGGGCGCAACTGGCTGCCGACGGCAGGGTGCTCTACTCCCGGACTCGGACCCAGACTGAACTCGCCGCGGCCACCGCCATCGCCGAGCAACTGCACCAGCGCCGCTGGGCCGGACACCCCGTCCTCCACGATGCGGACCCCGGGGCTCTGCTTGAGGTGGTCCGCCGGATCGGCCCGCAGGAGGCACTCGTCGCCAGCCTCCGTCTGGATAACACTCCCGTGGCAGCCGCGGTCTGCCTTTATCGCGGCGACACCTGCTACTCGGTGCTACCCGCCATGGCACCCGACCATCCCGAGCTGGCATTCGGCCACGCGTTGACGCGCCTTCTCACCAATGATCTTGCCCGCAGCGGCTACCGCCGACTCGACCTCGGCCGCACCCTGCCCGACCCAGGGCAGCACCGCTACAAGACCGCATATTTGTGCGAGTGGACCACGACGCTGACAGCCGAGGCCGGAACATGGTGACCTCCGCTGCGCTCCACCCACGATGCCTGGCGTCGGCGGCGCTGAAACCTGCATCCCCGTGGGGCGCCCCGGCCCGGCCGACACCCGCATCGAGACAGATGCCCTCAACAACCACCCTCGTCGGCTCCGACTTATGCACCGCACGCAATTCCCCGGCAGGCCGACCACGGCCTGAACCCCGCACCCACCCGGCGGACGGCACGTCCGCACACATCTCAAGCGAGGCCCCCGTGCACTACACCACCACTGGTCCTCAGATGGACCACACCACCGCCGACGCCCTGACACAAGCTCTCTTCGAGCCCGATGACTTCGAGACCGTCCACGAACCCTGGCGCGGCCTGATCGGCAACCCCGGCTTCCGCCACGACGACGCCCTGCCCGACCACGAGCGCATCGCCCAGTCCTACCGCCGACTCCACGCCATCAGCGATCTCCTCGCCCACCCCTTCGCTCTGGCCGAGGACCCCATCCGCCTGGCCGGCCTGCACGAATGGATAGCCATCGCCGATCCGGCCACCGCCTCACTCGCCTCAATCCATCACAACCTGTATCTCGGCAGCATGGCCGAAGCCAACCAACACTTCACTGTCGACCTCACCCACACCGGCGTCTTCCTCGTCACGGAGATCGGCGCTGGCTGCAATGCAGCCGAACTGCGAACCACTGCCACCTGGGACCCAGCAACACGCACCTTCGACCTCCACACACCGGATGCCGGCGCAAGGAAGTTCATGCCCAATACCGGGCCCATCGGCGGTGCGAAGGACGGTGTTGTCGCCGCTCGCCTGCAGGTCAACGGAAACGACCACGGCGTCTTCCTCTTCCACGTATCCATCACCGACCCCACCGGGCACCCACACCCCGGCATCGACGTGGACACCCTGCCGAGCCGATCCGGCAACAACCCACTGGACCACAGCATCACCACTTTCCACCACGTCAGACTGTCGCGCTTTGCGCTGCTGGAAGGCGACCACGGAAACCTGTCCGCGAACGGCTCCTTCATCAGCGCGGTGGAAAAGCCCCGTGCCCGTTTCCTCCGCAGCATCCGCCGCGTCACTGCCGGCAAATTGGCAATGTCCGCAGGGTGCCTGGGCGTAGCCCGCGCCGCGATGGACATCGCCACACGCTACGCCCACAACCGCTACATTCCCGGCAGGTCCGAGCCCGTTCCCATCGTCAGCCACCGAACCCACGCCGAGCGGCTGACCACGCGCGTCAGCACTCTCTACGCGCTGACGTGTCTCCACCGGCACACCCTCCATGCCTGGGCCGCTCACGACCAGACCAACCAGGAAGACCTCGAACGCGACATCGCCCTGGCCAAGGCCACGATCACCTGGGCATGTCTCGACATCGTCACCGAGGCCAGGGAACGATGCGGCGCCCACGGGATCCTCCTCGTCAACGCCTTGGGAGGGATGGCCGACGCAATCTCCGGGGCCATCACTGCCGAGGGCGACAACCTTGCGATCACAGTCAAAGCCGCCGGCGAGCTCCTTTCCGCAGACGCACTGCTCGACGCCACCGCCGACCATCAGGGCCTCATCGTCACATCCCTCGATGAACAGACCCCCCTGGAAGATCTGTGCCACCTGCTCGCCTGCGCCCGGGACCTGTTGGCCATCACCGCCTGCTCACGCTTCATGACCTCCGACACCAAAGGATTGGGCCGCTGGAACGGCAGCAGCCGTCCCGCCGTTGACGCCGCCACCCTTCACACCGCCGTCCAAACCGGCAACGCCTTCCGCCAAGCCATCGACGGCTGCCGCCATCCGCAAGCCAAAAAACTGCTCCGCGACATGTGCCGCCTGGTCCTGCTACGGCAGCTGGCACCCCACATCACCACACTCGTCAGTCGCGGAAACCTCACCGAAGACGCCGCCCTCACGCTCCCCGAACACATCGACAACACCGTCGACCGCCTGACCCCCCACCTCCTCACCCTCACCGACGCCTTCGCGCTCCCAACCGAATACCTAGATGAATGAGTCCGATGTTTGTGCTGGCCGCGACCATGGCGAAGGGCGCCCGTTGGCTCGTGTGTGACGACAAACCTGGACGCCCTTCTGGCGGCACTGTACGTGTTCATCGACGACCATGTGGCCCCGCGTCGCCGGATCGGGCGACCCCCGAAACTGACAGACGCCGAACTGCTGTGCCTGGCCGTCGCCCAGGTCCTGCTGGGCTTTCCCTCAGCCAGGCACTGGATCCGCTTCGTACACGCCCGCCTGGGACACCTCTTTCGCTATCTACCCCAACAGTCCGCCTACAACAAGCGCCTCAACGCAGCCGGCCCGCTGATCAGCCGCGTGATCGAGACCTTGGCCAGGCAGGTTCCCACGTGGAACGACAACCTGCGGTTGATCGATTCCACACCTGTGCCCTGCGCGGCCTCCCGCGAGACAGTCAAACGCTCCGACCTGGCCGGGCACGCCGGATACGGCTACTGCCCAAGCCATTCCCGCTTCTTCTGGGGATTCCGGCTCTACCTGCTGACCACCGCCGAGGGCATGCCGGTGTCCTGGTGCCTGGCCAACCCCAAACTCGGTGAACGTCAGGTGATGACCGCGCTGCTGGAACGCGACCACCACCTCATCCGCTCCGGTCAAGTGATCCTCGCGGACAAGGGCTTCGCCGGGCGGGAGTTCGAGGCGTTCCTCGAAGAGTGCCTGGGCGTCCATCTGGTGCGGCCGGACATGAAGAACGAGCCTGTCCGACATGGACGCCTGGCCCACGTCCGCCAGTGGATCGAGGCGGTATTCGACACCCTCAAAGGCCAGCTCAGCCTGGAACAACACGGAGGCCGAACACTCGCCGGTGTCTTCGCCCGCACCGGTCAACGACTCCTCGCCCTGGCCACGGTGATCTGGCACAACTGGACCACCAACGCCCCAGCCAAACGATCACTGATCGCGTATGACCACTGAAGACATCGGACTCATTCATCTAGCCACCATCCCCATCGCCAACGCCAACTACCAAGACCACTACGGCGCCACGCCCGGCACCACCACCCGCGACGAAGCCGACCAGCCGCACCATCACCAAAGCGTCCAGAACTGGCCCCGATGACAAACCCCATCACCCCTCTGCCATGCACCGTCGTCGCAGCCGCGTTAGTGCCGATGCACCGGCCAAGACCAGCACACCCCGCGCGCAGCCCCGATACCGGCAACCGCGACACCACCACGACGTGCCTTCGGTGGCGCCCCCGCACCACAGGACTGCGGAGTGCTCGCAAGCGGCATCGGCACCGCCGCACATGACCGGCATACGCCCGCACATGCGAGTCCTGCGCACACCCAACGGGACCGGTCGCATGCGCCCTTCGAGAACCGCGCCCCGCAGCCCGAGCCCGAGGCCGTCTACGCCACCGGCTGCTCTCACGCCGCGCTTCTCGCACGCCGACCCGCCACCAGACCCCATCCGCCAGGGAGCAAGGCCGAGCACGACTCCCTTCACCGAACCTTCAGCCAGCCAACCCACCAGCAAACGCAACTCACCGGCGCGACCGGAGAGGACCGGAAGCTGGCTGAACAACCCCTTCCAGCCCCCGATATCCCCAACCCGCACCGAACCCGGCCCGATCCGAGCCCACGAGACAACGTCCTTCAGGAGACATGCCGATGACCACACCACCGGCACACCCCAATCCCAACGACCCTATGCACAATGCCCCGACCAGGATGCAGCCGCACGCACCAACTGAGCCTGCCCCTGCCTGGTGGTCCGTCGCCCCGCACTGTCGCGTCTGCGGAGCACAGCCCGCCGCCCACGTATCCGTGCGCGCACACCAAGGCGTGATCATGCTCATGCGATTTCACACCCAAAATGGCCTGTACTGCAGAACCTGCGGCACAGCCGTCATACGGGTGCTGACGACCCTGACCCTTTACCAGGGCTGGTGGTCGCCCCTTTCCCTGGTCGCCTTCACCCCCGCGACCCTGATCGCGAACGTCTTCGCTCACCGTAAGATTGCCGCCCTGCCGCCCCCTGGGCCCACGGCACCCGGAGCCACTCCCATGCAACAGGGAAAGCCCATCCACAGACGCCCGCTGGCGTACATCGCTGTCGTGCCTCTGGCATGGGCTGCCTGGTTCATCCCCAACATCATTGCCCACCTTTGAACGGAGCACACTCAGGCGGCGGGCTGGCCTCGATCGCTGGAGCGACGTCGCTGCTTCATGGCTCGACGGTAGCGTGCGGACTGGGCAGTAGGGGCACTGGTCTCGGTTGACTCCATGATGCCGCAGCTTGAAAACGTCTCAATGACCTGGCCATTTCAGGTATGACGGGCAATGATGAGTGCCACAACATCGTACGAGAAGAGGGGAGATGGTGACTGATGGCTCTGCCCACGCTAAGCCCGGCTCAGCGGTCCGAGGCGTTGAAGAAGGCCGCGGCTGTCCGCAAGGAGCGCGGCGAGATCCTGGCCCAGCTCAAGGACCACAAAGTGACATTGGAGGAGGTGTTGAAGCGCGAAGACACGGTGGTTGGGAAGACCTACGTAAAGCGATTGCTGGAAGCGCTGCCAGGAATCGGCAAGGTGCGCGCCAGTCAACTGCTGGACGAACTCGGGATCTCCGAGACCCGACGAGTGCAGGGCCTCGGCGCCCGTCAGAAGGAACGACTTCTCAGTCTCTACCCGCCCCGCGCGTGACCGGTGGCCGCCCGTGCGCCCCTCTGAGGGCCGAGAGCCTGTGCCGCCCTCATCACGCTCGTCCGAGGGGCCATCCCGGCGCCTGGCTATGTTCGCTGCGAGCATGTACCCAGGCGTGGCCGTGTGAGGGAAGCTCGTGCACGCTTCCGAGACGGGGAACGCCGACCAGCCCCACTGACGGTTGTCGTCCAAGTCGGGCAACAGTCCTCGTTATTCCGTGCACGCTGGCGAGCTTCGCCGAGTTTGGCCAGCAACGCCAGGTTGAAGCCCTCGGGCAAAGTCCTTCTTCCGACAGTGTGCCGAGCTTTCCCAGGCGGTAGTCTGCCCCGTCTCACGTCGGCACTTGCATGCCTGACGGCAGGCGGGCTTGCACCCGGCCGTCACGGATGGTTCCACCTCAGGGCGCGCAGGGTTGATGATCAGTTCACTTGGTCAAGGACTGGCCAATCCATTGCACGGTTGTCGCGAGTCTGCGCACGGTGGCCTGGGAACGAAATGAATGCCGGGCAAAGCTCTCGGCACCACTTTGACTTGCGAGCGCCACGCTCGTAAGTTGGTGTCACCTCAGGCCAGTCGCGAAGGAGCTGTCATGGTCGACAAACCTCACGCCAGGGCGTTCGACCTGCCGGGTTGGCCCTGTCCGCCGCGTGTTCGGGACATCCCGCACCATGAGAACAGCTGGGGATGGATCGCCGTCGGATCGCACCTTGCGAAAAATTCTCCCGTCGCACAAGACGAGCTCGGCTACTTGTGGGTGAATGGCGATTTCGTTCCGAAGTTTCAGGTCCCGGAAGAGAATCACAATCCCGGGGCAGTAGTGTTCTTCGACGACGGAATGATCGGGCTGTGGATCCATCCCAAATCGCTGCGGTACCTTCCGTCGATCAGTCGACTCGACATGGGGCACGACGAGTGGGTCCCCGTCAACGTTGTAGCCGCTGAACTGCCGGAGCACATCAGGGAAATGTCGTGAAAGACAGCGCGCTGGTTCTCCTGGTCAGACCTGACTCAGTGGACGCCTTGCCACCTGATCGGGTCCATGCAGCACTCAGCGCGGACCTCGGGCAACGCGGCTTCACCTACGAGAACGGGAGCGAGACAAAGTTCAAGCAGGGGGCTGGAGGCACCCTCGAATTGCCTGTGGCCGGTACTTCTGCCGTTCAGAACGCCCAAAGGATCCTCCGTCGTTGTGGCTGGCAAATCGTTCGCACGATACTGCAGAGCGATTGGGAGAACCGACTGTGGACGGCAGAGCAAGCCGCCTCGTATTGGGGAGTGAGCGCGTCACGCGCCCGCGCTATCCTGGCCGACCGTAATATCAAGCGCGTCTCGGGTTACTCGGCCGAGCAGATCAAACAAGTCGAGTTGCGCCAAGGTGCACGCACCGACCTGCAACATTGAGGAACTCCGGCCGACACGATGAGCCCCTCACGCCCCGGCCCTGAGAGTTCAGTCCGGCCACAGCTCCGAGACGGAGAACACCGACCACGCCCACTGACGATTGTCATCCAGGTCGGGAAGCAGGATGAGATGCTCCTCGCTGGTCTTGGCGCGCTGGACAGCTTCGGCATGTTTGGCCAACAGGGCCAGGTCGAAGTCCTCGGGCAGGTCGTTTGGAGCCGGTACGCCCAGCATCTCGCTGTCCCTGTGGGCGAGCGTAACGACATCGCCGGAGCCGAGCCGCGACGCAGTCAGCTTCTTTGCTGAGGCCCTGAGATGGGTAATGGCGTCGGCTCGAACCAACTGGCGCGGGGAATCAGGTTGCAGGGAGGTGCAAAGCACCCAGATGTCGACCATGCGGTTCTTCTCCTGACGTTTGATTGTGATTTCGTGGCCGGCGTGATCGCTGATCACACAGACTGCGTCTTCGGCGTGGCCCCGCCCGAGCTCGGAGGCTCACGCGGGACAAGGACTGGGGGGAGTTACCTCTACATCACCTCGGCATGTGCAGGGCTGGCAAGCAGTTTCTCGATGAGGGCCTCGGACGCCGGCAGCATGCCGACATCGAGTCGACGGTTGACGGTTTGGAGGGCCTCGACGGCTTTGTAGATCCCGGCGCGGTTGCCTGCGGCGTGCTCGATTTTCATCCAGCCTTGGTAGAGGAGTTCCGCGCTGTCATCGACTTCAAGTCCGATGGTGATGGAGCGTCGCGCGGCATCCAGATCCTTGCTCGGGCCGGTGAGCCGCCATGTGGCGATGGTGTGCGCGACGTCCGTGATCCGGGCCAGCATTTCTTGGAGCAGGGGCGCTGCCCAGGCGTGGTCGCCACCTTCGAAGGGACGCCCTCGCACCAGCTCCAGGGCTTCTTCCAGTTGTGCAAGGCCGACGTCCGGGCCGAGGGCAAGACCCTGTTCGGCCAGGTGTTGGAAGCGGACCCAGTCGCAGCGCACGGCGGGCGAGAGGCGGTATCCGGCGTTGAGATGCCGCGGAAGGTACAGCTCGCCATCAGTGTCGGAGCCGAGGCGGCTGCGCAGCTCCGACATGCGCGATTGCAGGGTGGCCCGTGACCAAGGCGAGGCGGGATCCATGGCCTCGCACAGCGCCTCGGCACCACGGCCGGGTTTGAAGAAGAGCAATGCCGCCAGCGAGGCGAGCTTCCCGCCGTGTCCCGATGCCTGGATCCCAGTCACTGCGACCGGCCCGAGGACCTGGATCTGCGGTGCATCGGGATTCTCAGACCCTGTGCCTGCGGGGTTGACCTGCTCAGCGTGCTCGTCCGCGGTGCCCTTGTGCAGCGTCACTACCGCAGCCGGCGCGCGGCCTTCTTCATCGACAACACCCTCCGCATCTCCTTCCGCTGGTTCCCCGGTGGGAGGCTGCATCGGGAACCGGTGAATGGTGGCAGGACCGGCGGCCGCCGCGAGCGCCGCAAACGGCGTCCCCTCCTCGATGTGCCCATCCGTCTCGGGGATTTGGGTGGGATCAGGGACGTTCCGCCACGGGCCCTCGGCTGGCCGGGCGGGTTCCTCGGCAGTGCGCAAGTCGGCGATGAACTGGGCGTAGTCCTGGTCGGTGACGTGCTGGATGACCACACGGCTGGACAGCGCACTGCAGGTCTGCTCGTCGCCATCGGCACGCAGGATCTCCGCTTCGGGAAAGCAGGCGGCGGTGCGGGCAGCGGGGAGCACCAGCGCGACGGGCAGGTCCCGGGCGGCGGCGACGGCATCGGCCAGGTCCCACGCGTCCTGCTCCTCGGCGTCGGCAGCGCAGATCAGCAGCCACGGCAGTGGTTTGGTCTCGGCGTCGACAGATTGATGCTGCTCCAGTAGGAGTTCGCCCAGGTCCCGGGTGGCGGCCCGCAGGTGGGGCACCGCCCGGACACGACCCTGGGGGAGAAGGGTGGACAACTCCTCTCCCAGTCCCACGGTGAGGATCTCGGTGCGGTCGCTCCAACTGCATGTCGCGGCCTCCATCGCGATGGCCCGTACCACCGTGCGCACCTCCGCCTCGTTGCCCTCGATCAAAAGGGTGCGGGTGTGGGGGAGGTTGACCAGCAGCAGATCGCCATCGGGGTTGCTGCCGATGGTCACCAGGCCCGGCCACGGCGCGGGCACCTTCCGCGCCTGGTCGGCGTCGAGCAACTGAGCCTTCTCGGGCAGGGTCCACCACCCGTCCGCCCCCGCGGTGAACGGCGGGATCGGTGCCGTGGCGGGGGCGTCGGGCCGAAGTTCCACGGTTCGGCCGGTGACTCGGGCGCCGTGCAGCGCCGGCAGTTTTTCGCCCTGGTCGAGCAGGTGGTGGTGCAGGGTGCGCGCGGCGGTGTCCAGAAGCTGGACGCTGCCGGGTTCGGCGGCCGCGGCCAGGGACTGCTCCAGTGCGCTGGCTTCGTCGGGCATGGCGATCGTCTCGCCCGCCTTGCGTCGTCGCTGTTGGAGGATGCGTTTCAGCGCCAGCCCGCCGGTCAGCGCCGCAGCCAGTAGTGCCCCGATTCCGGCGAGTTGCTGGGTCCCGATGCCGGTGTCGGACTGGTGGCTGACGTTCCTCGCGTCCGGTGCCGCAGGGCCCGCCGAGGTAGGAGAGGGATGAGCGGTGCTGGGTTCAGAAGTGGGGGTCGGCGTGGGGGAGGGGTGCGCCGCCGGGGGAGCGGCGGCCGCCGTGTGCGTCGGGTCGGCTGAGGACGGACCGGCGGGTTGCTCCGGTTGCTTGGGACGGGGCGAGGCATGGTTGTTCTGGTGGGGCAGGGCTTGGGTATCTCGATCACGCTGGGCGCCCGGTGAGCCCTGGCTCGGGGCGGGGCGGTGCAACGTGTCGGGAGGCGGGGCGGATTTTGAGGATTTCGTGCCGTCGCTGGTCGGTGAGGGCACCGTCAGGTGCTGCCCGGGGTAGATGAGGCCGGGGTCGGTGAACCGCGCGTTGCGGTTGGCTTCGAAGATCCGCGGATACTGGGAGGCGTCGCCGAGTTGCTGCCGGGCGATGTCGGAGAGTGTCTGGCCCTCCTTGACCACCACGGTCCGCGCCTTGGCATCGTGGGGTTGTCCGGCGTGCTGCCCAGTATCTGGTAGCCGCAGTACCCACCCCGGCTGTATGAACCCCTCAGCGTGGAAGATCGCGCCGTCTGGCATGGTGCGGCCCTCGTTGAGGTCGGCGATAGCCGTCCACAACTCCCCGTTACCCAACTCCTTCTCGGCAATGCCCCACAGACTCTCCGCCGGCCTGACCTCCCGCACGGTGTAGGTGCGCTGCGTCTGCGTCTGAGCCGCCTGGACCATAGGACCGTCCATCTGCGCTGTCCTCGCGGCCGGCGTCGCGTCGCCAAGCGAGGACGGGCCACGAGCCGGCCCAGCACTTGGATGAGCGCTGATGGCATGAGCAGAGACGGGAGCCGCCAGCGCGGTGCCGGTCGGCAGGAGCACCACGATGCTGCTGATGAGCGTCGCCGCGGCACGCTGGCTGACCGCCAGGGACCACCTCGGGCGGATGACGCGGCCACGGACCTGCGCGACGATCTCGACCAACACGCTCAGCGTGAACTGCGCCCAGGCCAGCCAGGCGACGGCCAGCACGACCACCAGGGCCGCAGCACCGGTATCGGGACGGCTGAGCAGGTGGAACAGAGCATCGCCACCGCTGGCCCACACCAGGGGCGACGCCATCGCAAGACCGACCGGAGCCCCGATCATCGCAGCGGCCAGCACCACCACGCTGACGACCGCGCGCACCACCGCACCCGGCTTCCGGAGAACACCCCGGTGGTGAGAAACAGTAGGCATCAGGATCCCTCCTCGACTGCCACGCCACGGACGAGGCTGGCGTGCCCGTGGCCGGACACCGCCAGCTCCAGGGGCAGGAACTTCGCGGCGTAGGCGGTGTGCACGCTGACGCTCAGCTGACGGCCGCCGCTGGAGACCGTCACGGTCGCAGACGCACCGTGCGCCCGCAGATATGCCTGCGCGGCCGCCCGGGCGGCCTGCGGATCAACCACCACCTGCCGACCGGGCACAGCCTGGGCCGGATCGACGGCCTGACTCCCGGCCCGCGCCGCCTCCGTCGCCAACGCATCGGCCTGCTCCACCGCCCGCACCCGCCCGTACCCGTCGACGAGCAGTCCGATCAGCGCCAGTAGCGCCACGGCGCAGATCGCCGTGTACACCGAGATCGATCCACGATCCCCTCGCCACCCTCCCCACCGGTGCGTCATGAGCCCGCCACTCGCTCTCGGTAGGTGTCCACCACGGAGGTGAACGTCCCCGTCAGTGTGTGCGCCCCCGGCAGGGGCAGCAGCAGATCCGTCAGTTTCACGCTGCACCGCACCGTGGCCGTCACCGCGGCGGGCTGACCGACGGGGGCATTGAGACCGCTGGTGTCGACCGACACGCTGGTACTCGCACACGACACCCCCTGGCGGCCGAGCGTGTCGCGAGCTGCGGCAAGGGCGCCAGTCTGCGCGGCCTCGACGCTGCGAGCCAAAGATGCTTCGCGGGCCGCATCGGCAGCCGCCGCATCCACATGGGAGCCGGACAGCACCAGGCGGCCGGCGGCGATGGCCAGGCACACCAGCATCACCAGCAACGGCGTCACGATGGCTGCCTCGACCGCCTGACTGCCCCGGTCATCGCCAAACCGCCAGCGCACACGCATCTCAGCCTCCGGGCGAGGTGTAGCGCTCGATAGGGCCCGTCGCGACCTGAGTGATCTGCAGCCCGGGAACGCCCGGCAGCAGCGACAAGGCACGCCCCGTGACCTCGATACGGACACGCTCCCCGGTGCCGGCCGCCTGAACCGTGGCGCCGGTGAGCAGATCCCCGGCGGTCCGGTCCAGCACCGAGCGGGCACGCTCCTGCCCCTGGCCGAGCGTGGCGTGGTAACTCCGTGCGGCGGCAGCGCCTTCACGTGCAGCGGTCAGCGCGATGCCGCGCGCCAGGAACCACAGCCCCGCCTGCACCACGGCGAGGGTCAGCACGATGATGGCCGGCAGCACGATCGCCATCTGCACCGATGCCTCCCCCTGATCCCGCCGCCACCACCTTCCTCGGCCATCGCTGTTTCCCCCGCTGCCGGGCATGGTTCACACGCCCCCCAGCTTGCCGTCGTACTTCTTGACCACCGCGGCGATGGTGCCAGCGATCACGATCGCTCCACCAATGGCGGCAGCCCAGATGATGACGGTGGTGATGCTGATGTCCCCGCGATCGGGCTGTGCCAGCGACTTGGCCATCCGCTCGCGGTAGTCGGCAGCCCACACAGAGGCGCGCGCCACCAGTTTGGTCAACATGACGTTCTCCCTTCGACGAGTCAGGTAGCGACGATGCGGATGACGGCCGGGAAGGCGAGAAGCAGCATGACCAGCACAGCGAGCAGGGCACCGGGAGCGGTCATCTTCTCGCTGTCGGCATTGGCCTCGGCCGCCTGCGCCTCCAACAGTTCGGTACGCAACGCCCGGGCTCGACCGCGCAGCGTGGAGTAGACGGCCGCACCGTCGTCGCTGGACTGCCGCATGATGTCGGCGACGTCGCTCAGCACGGGCAGACCCAACTCCTCGGTCATGTCGGCCAACGCCTGCCATGGCGCGATCTTGTCGATCCGGGCGCGCGCCAGCGCCTGCCCGATCCGCTGGAACGCCCATCCCTCACCGACACCCGCGGCCTGTTCCAGGGCCTCGGTCGGCCCGGCGTCCCCGGCCCGCTTGAGCGCAACCAGGTCCAGGTAGGCCGCCATAGCATGGGCGAACTCCTCCCGAGCCCGCTTCGCCTGGTCCCGCACCGACAGGTCGGGAACGAACCACAACACCGCTGCCGCAGCCAGCCCCGCCGCGGTCGGCACGACAAAGGGGACGCCGCCGCCAAGAAACATCCACGGCAACAGCGCCACCGACGGCAGCAGCAGTCCCAGTACCGCCATGCCCACCTTCAGCACCACGAACCGCTCGGGGGCCTGCTGCAACAGCAACAGGTTCCGGGTAGGGATGCTCACCCCCGGCACGTGACGCAGACGCTGCAGCACCCACCGCCCGACCGCTTCATCCCGACTGGCCGCAGCCGCAACCGCGACACCCCCTGACGCACGGCGCAACGACTGTTCCAAGGACGGCTGCACCCTGCCCAGTTCACCGACCAGCAGCGCGAGACCACCACCCGCGGCAACGCCCGCTATGACGCCAGGCACCACGCTCATCGCACCCTCGCCCCCACCGCGTCCACAGCCCCTGTGGTCGACATCTGACGGACACGACTGCGCGGATCAGCAACCAGGAAACGCGGCACGGGCCGGTGATCGGCCAACGACCGCATCCACACCAACACCGCGACGAACCCGCCGCCCAATCCCGCCAACACCAACTGGCCCAGCACGCTCCCGTACGGGGCCGTGTAGTCGGGCACCAGGAACCCGGCGGCGACTATGCCGAGCGTCATGATCGTCATCCACCGGACCGTGGTCCGCGGCTTGGCCCTGTCCGCCTCGATCGTCCGACGGCGTGCGACTTCTTCTCGCACCGACTCGGCCATGTCCTCCAACGACCGGGCCAGCCCCGGTCCCCGACTGGCTGCCGACAGCAGCAGTGCGGCCGCCACCTTGTCGGCCGTGACGTCGTTCACCTCGGCGGCGAACTGCCGCAGGGCCTCCTGCGGGCGCCACCCCACCTGCAGCCGGTCAGCCAGATCCGTGATCTGATCCTCCAGGCCCTTCGGGGGGTTCTTCCTTGTGGAGGCCAGGGCCTGCTCCAACCCCATGCCCAACTGCAGTGCGTTCGCGCACCGTTGGCACCACTCGCCCAGCCCTTCGAGCTGCTTGATCCGGGTGCCCGCGTACCTCGTCGGCGACAGCAGCCAGGGCACCCCGACCACCGCCACCGCCAACAACGCCGCCACCGCGAACACACCACTGACCAGCCACACCGCCACCCCCAAGACCGCGGCCGCGATCCACCGGGAACGGCGCTTGCGCTGCTCGCCCGCCGGCAGGGAAGCCACTCGATCAGCACGCCAGCGCCGCCACCACCCCACCGAAGGGGGCTGCTGTGTCCCCACGAGGCCGGCCACCACACCCACCAGCCCCGCGGGCACCGCCATCGCGCACACCATCACCCACACCAGCGTCACCGCGACCCCACCTTCAGCTCCAGCGGTCGCTCCCATGTGCCATACCGGTCACTCAGATGAAGCGAGGAGAACCCCACGCGGCGCAGATCATCGATACACGCCGGATATCGCTGCGGCACGGCACGGAGCTCACCCATCTCCACATCAGGCCCGAAGATCACGTTCGTGGCCGGCCGGCCACTCTCACCCAGACCCGCTACCTCCAGCACGTGACTGACGTACCGGTGCCGACGCCCACCGATCTTCGTCTCGTCCGTCATCGACACGAACACGACGAAGTCCAATCCGTTGGCCGCCTGCCGGTAGGCCAACGCCTCCGAACGGTTGCTTCCTGCCTCCAGATACAGCTCGGCGATCCGATCGAACACCAACTGCGGGCTGGTGGCATGCAGCGTGCACAGGTTGCCGCCCTGACCATTGGTCATCGCCTGCATCATCGCGGTGACCTCTGGACCACGAACCTCACCGACCACGATCCGCGACAGCGACATCCGCAACGCCCAGTACATGAGGTCCAACATGGTGATCTCACCCACCGGCCGGCCATCGGGTCCCCGCTCGCCGTTGGATTCCCGGGCCTCCAGCGGCACGACCTGCCGGAAGTAGTCATTGGTGTGTGCCCACAGCTCGAATTCACTCTCGATCGTGGCGAACCGCTCATCGCGATCAAACTGCCGCAGCATCGCCCGCATAAGCGACGTTTTCCCCGCCCGCTGAGGCCCCACGATCATCACGTTCTTCGACGCGTCCACACACGCCGCCAAAAAGGCCCGCAGCGGCTCGCTGATCATCCCCAGCCGCACCATGTCCACCAAGTCAGCGTCCTCGACACCATGGCGCCGGATCGTCACGTACGTCCGCTCACCGCTCACCCCGGTCACCGCCTGCAGACGCGACCCGTCCGCCAACCGCAACGCCAGCGACGGACTGGCGGTGGAGATTGACCGCTCCCCGTGTCCGCCCTCGGTGTTACGCGCCAGATCCCGCAGCAGCTCCAGAAGTTCTTCCTCCGAGTCGGCCACCGGCGCCGCCTGCACCAGCGGCCCCTCCCCGCGGTCCAGCCACACCTGGTCGTGCCCGTTGATGAGGATGTCTTCGACGTCCCGACGCTCCAAGTACCGTTGTAGACGTCCGGCCCGGTGCAGCGCGTCGAACACGGCCTGGGCCATCGCCGCGTCCTCAGCCGGCGAGGGACCCACCCCGTGGCGGGCCGCCACGCCATCCGACCACAACGCCACCGCCTCATTGATCCACCCCCGGCTACGCTGCTCCAGCGACGCACGGCTCACCGGCCCGGAAGCCGACTGGCGCCACCGATGGATCTGCTTGGCGACCTGGCGCTTGATCTCCCCAACCACTTGGTAGTCGAGGTGAACCTGCGGAACCTCCCCCAACACCGCACCCACAGCGTCGCCAGGTGCTGCGCCGATACGCGTCGGCGTTCCACCGGCCAGCGGGCCGGGACCCTCCACCGGCGTCACCGACGCCGGCCTCACGTCGCCAACACCTCCGTGGTGCGGGTGCAAAGGCTTACCCAGCACGGCCCTCCCCCTCCCGCACCGCTGCCGGCGCAAGCCGCGAGCGGCGCAGCATCGCCCGCTGCAGCAGCGGGGTGGACGCCCCGTTCGCCGCCCGCATCAGCGCACTGCGCGCAAAGGTCCGCGGGGCCGGTGCACCATCGGACAGCACCCGGGCCAACTCCGGCTGGTACGGCAATCTGGCCACCACCGGCGTGCGCAACGCCCGCTCCACCTCGCGTGTCCCATAGGGGCCGGAGCCCACCAGCAGTACACCCAGCTCGCCAAACTGCTCGCGCAGTGCCTCCAGCCGGGACCGGGCAGCCTGCACGCCCCGCAGCGTCGAGCGTGCGACGACCACCAACAGGTCAGCCTGCTGGGCCAGCACACCGCTCGGCCCGAACGCCCCCCGCCGGCCCAGGTCGACCAGCACATCGTGCTGCGCTTCCTGCTCGATGCGGCCGAACAATGCCGCCAGCCGCGCCCAGGCAGGAGCCATGGCCGCCGCCTGCGCGGGATCGGTCAGCCCGGGCAGGATGAGCCGGTCCTGGCTGACCTCATCCATGACGATCAACTGACGCCAGAACGTGTCCTCGATGTCCCCGCGCCGCGCGGCCACCGACAGATGCCGCATCCCGTACTCATCACCCAGCGAGCCCTGCAACATCCCATAGAGCACCGACCCACCGTCGGGGTCGCACTCGGCCAGCACCATCCGCCGGCCCTGCATCAGCGGCCAGGACAGCAAAAGCGCTAGGGACGACGTCGTCACCCCGGGGGAACCGCTACAGCCGGCCAACGCGATCACAGGCATCGTCAGGCCCCATCGCCTGGAGCATTGACCAAAATCCGCGCGTTTCCCGAGGAAACCCACCCCGCCAGTCGGGGCCCGTCCACCGACGCGACGGCGACATCGACCACCACCGCACCCGTACCGGGAGCCGGAGCGCCCACCTGTACCACTCGCGCGGAGATGGGCTGACCATCCGCTTGAGCTCCTGGCGTTTTGGCCGGCTGGTTCTCACCGGGCACTTGCACGATCTGCACCTGTGCACCGGGGAATAGGAAGGTGCCCGAGCTGGCCGGGACCTGCTCAGGCTTGAGGCCGACCGGCACCAGTTGCTCTCCCGACTTCAGCAACGTCGCGGTCGTCACCTGCGAAGAGGAAAGCAAGCTGCCCGGCGTCAAAGCCGCGGCGGCGCGTTTGCCGACCACGGAGCCCCGGTCACGGGAGGGGACGGCTCTGATCGATGGATCGAGTGCCACCGATGCCTCACCCAGGTCAGCATCGGTGATGGTCGCGCCCACCGGGATGTGTCGCACGACGGTCAACACCGGTGTGCGCTGCCCGTTGTGCAGGTACAGCATCGACCCGCCCACGCCGCCGCCGGCGATCAGCACCACACCCAACGCGATCACGCCGGGCCGACGACGGCGCGGGCCCACGCGAGGCGGCGCCACCGGTCGCGCACGCTCAAGGCCAGAGACGTCCCCGTCAGACGCCGCCTCGTTCTTGCTCACCCGCACCTCCTCTATCCGAGTGCCTGGAGTTCGCCGACCGATATGTGCACCTGCGAGCTTCGCTCCACGGTGAATTGGCCCTGCTGACCGGCGCCGGTCCAATCGACCTCCCACTGCGAGGTCGCGGAGACCGCGTACGTCGACCCGCTGTGGTCCGCCGATGTGCGGCTGTAGACGTGGCCGCAGTCCGGTGAGGTCTTCCTCCCGTGACTCGGCTCGTAGACGGCACCCGGACCCGGGCACGAGACAGTCGTGCCATCTCCCATCGCCCAACGGACGCTGGTGACGCGGGCGGTAGCTTTCACCGTCACAGCGCCGGCCGTCGCACTGGCCGAGTTCGGACCGAACGTGGTCGGTGAGACGCCTACGTGCATCCACATCGGCATCCCGACCAGGTACCTCCGGTCCGCTGCTGGACTTTGGATGTCTGGACCGGTCAGCCTCATCCGGTCAACGGCCTGGCGCGCCAAGACCTCGGGATCCACGGCGCGGGCAGGCGGCGGCGTAGCTGCCCAGAATGTAGGGCCCGGAGCGAACACACCAGGGGCCAGGTAGGCCGCGCCCGAGGTGTGCGGGCACACCCGCATGTACACCGCCCCGTCTCCTGGCCGGTGACCTTCCCACAGGGGGCTCCACACCGGGGGCTGCGGAGACAGCCGCTGGTTCCAGCACACCTCAGGAGGCGCAACAGCTCCCTTCGCAGAGCGCGCCGTGGCCGACGGGCCACCGTCGGTGCCTCCGCTCCCAGGGTTTCCCGGCGAGGCAGCCCTGAGACAGACCCATTGGGCCCCACACAGCCCGGCAGCACCATCATCGGCAGCCGCAACCGCCGGGATCGACGCTCCGATCATGCCGGCAGCGAGCACCGCGCCCAGGCGCCGCCACATCAGCACGGCTTCCTCTGTGGATCAGGAGCCAGCTGGGTCACCATCCACCGCTGCCCCCACTTCTGCACCGTAGCTGTCGCGATGTAGCGCTTGAGAACGCCCTTGGATATGGGCACCGGCTTGCCGTCATCTGTCATCAGCTTCCACCCTGAGACGTCCAAGCAATCCGTGACCTTCGCGTCCGGGATCTTCTGGTTGACATTGATCGACGTGACCGTGGGATTGTGCGTCGGCTCGCCCTGCACTACCTGGTGCCTGGCCTTGAGGCGTTGGAGGTCGCCCATCGCCTGTGCAAGGGCGCCTGCTGTCGCGTACTTCTGGAGATCCGTACCCGCATCGCTGGCCCTGGCATACGCCTTGACCTGCGCGTTCCACAACGCCCGGTACGACGCCAGCACGGCCGCCCGCGCAATCTCCTGCTCCTGCAGATCGGTTTGCCCCGCCGTCGGTGCCGCGCTGATCGCGTGCGACGGCGTTGAGGTGGCGCGGCTGTGGGACGGATCGCTCGTGCCGCCGCATGCGGCCAATGCCACCGCGGCACAGCCTACGAAGAATGCGGCCGACACCCGCCCAGGTATCCGTGACATCCCGTTCCGCGGAGTATTTCCGGCCATCTGGTTCCCTCCCATGGCCCCACCGTCCCCGGCGAAGCCAGCACGATCGACGGTCGATAAGGCGGAAGGCGGTGACGCCATCCGACGATTTTCCTTCACGGTAGCTGCGAAAATGTTCGGCGGCCAACTCGCATTTCGTTAGGTGAAAATGAGGCACGGCAGGCACCCCGGATGATGGCATGAGACCGGGCGCGCGGATTCTCATGCATCCTTGAATATTTCCCATCTCGGTGCTGTGGGGCCTGTATGCTCAGGTGCCCGGCGGGGAGTGTGACGGCTCCACGCCGGGCCATCCTGTTCGTCTTCCGGCTGCCTCAACGAGGCCAGTCGTCAGGATTTTCCTTAGCCCGCTGGCGCTTCTGTCTCGGCATCATGCGAAGGCTTGCGCAACTCGCCCAAATTTGGACCCTCTTGATCACCTCGTGATCTGAAGTCTGGCCCGCCGACGCGTCGGAATCTCAGCGAGGCCAATACCTCCTGCCGGACGCTGTGCTGACACCTGCTAGGCATCGGTGTGCGAGGTTGGCAGTTCGTCATCGATCGGATCGGATCCACCGGCGTGCGTCGCCCCATGAGCCTTGCTCAACGACACTTTCTGTGTGTGCCTGTTCGCCTTCACTCCCTTCAGGAATTCCTCAACGAAGGCTTCGTGCTGTTGCACTTCTTCGCACAACTCGGCTTGTGGACGGGACCGTAGGTTGGCGTCTATGGCTGCCCGCAATGCTCGCAGCTGCCCGGGGCGAGCGAGATCATCGAAGAGTTCGCTGAGCTGCGGCCCACGAATGAGGAGGGGGCCGACCCGACGGCCATCCACCGTGAGAGTGACGTAGTGGTGATAGCGAGGGAGATCGGCAATCTCGACGAGGTCGACGGAGCCCCACTCCCTGGCCACGATGCCGACTGCCTCAACTGATCCAGCGGTTGAGGAGATCACCGAGGCATTCTGCATCAGGCTCTCTCGCGTGGCGGCAGAGACCCGTTGAAGCAGCTGTGTCATGGCATGCAGTCGGATGCCGAACTTCCGCAACTCCTCGCTGACCTGCGCAATGACGCTGGAGGAAGCCGCGTCGATGCTGATCAGCTCGTCCACGAAGGCATGGAACGGACGACGTTCACGCTCGGGCAGATCGCGACGCGAGAGTCCGGCCCGGAAGAAGTCAGCGAACATCAGCGAGAGCAACAGTCGGTCCGTCGGGCCACTTGCCGAGGGGCAAACCCAAACAAGTTTTCCGCTGTCCATCGCCTCACGGAAGTCAAAGGTACTCGTTGGGCTGCCCAGGAAAGCTCGCGTAACGGGATTGGCATACAGTCGCTCCAATGGGTTGACCACTGGTGCGGGGGAGTCAGGGGGATACGTCGGGAAAACGACACGCCACCATTCGCCGACTTTTCTGTCCACGGCCCGCAGCACCTGTTCGCGCCACGAAGGATTGGTCAAAAGAGTCCGGATCTGAAAGAGCGTTGCCTGCCGTGACGGCGCGTTCTCCTCAAGAGCCCTGACGTTGAACGCTACAAGCAACTCCACTGATTTGGTCAGCAATGTCAACGCTCGCGGGTGCGTTGCATCATTCCACCCCAGAGTCCCAGCGACGGCATCAGTGACAGTGCGCACCACCTCGTCTGGTCTTTGCCCCCGCTCCAGACTCAAGATGTTCCACGTCCCCATCGGCGTACGCCCCCCGAGCCGACCCGTCAAGTCCAGGCACACCAGCCGCTTCATGATCGGATCGTGCGCAAGATAGGGGGCGGCACTGCGCAGAGAGTCACCGTGGGGGTCGATGAACATCCCTGCTTCGCCGGCGTGCGCAAGGCCGACAAACTGGCACAGTGCTTGCTCCGTCTTGCCGTAGGTGCTCTTGCCGACACGCAAGCTGAAGAGCGTCTCGCTCAGCCGCGTGCCGAGCAAGCGGTCCCTCCCATCTGGGCCCGGGTACCAACCGTGCACCATCAGCTCCTGCGCCGAAGAGCTTCCCGGCACGTACGTAGGCACCTCGCCAGGCAGAACGGGGAGCACGCAGTGCATCGTCGGTGGCTTGAGAAGCCCAGCGATCTCGGTCACGCGCACCCACGACGAATGGCCCCTGATCTGGGCTGTCGCCCATCGCTTGTCAAAGCCCTTACGAAGCAACCGGTGGTCGGGGCCGAACCGAATCGGCCCCAGCCGCTGACCTGTGTGGATCAAACGATTGGTGCCCGCAAACACGTCCAGGGCAGCAGCGATCTGCCCGATCCGTTGCTGAGCCCGCCCGTCTTGGTTGGACAGGGCTCGCACCAGGATCTGCACGCGCACCAGGCCAGCCGGATCCTGCAATTTGCCCAGCACCTTGCCGCGGTCCACCGGCCGTGGTCGGTGAGGCACCGAAAGTCGCGTTCGCGACTCCTCGTGGCCAAAGGAAACCAGGTTCGCAAGCGCCGTACGCCAACCTTCCTCGACCCGCATGGAGGCGTTCTGCTCCTGTTGCGCCGCGCGGATCGCCTTCTGGCGAGCTTCGGCCAACAACGTCCAACGACGTAGCTGCAATTGCCAGACGGGGATGCGCTGGATGTCGAGGCAGATTTCAACTCGGTCACCGAGGTCCGAGCGAACGGTTGCCAGCGCATCGACGAGTGGCTGCAGTGGGTCTGGTTGGAGCGGCACCTCGCGCAGGTACGCAGCCGGTGATCCACGGACTATGAACTCTGCACGGGCAGTGTGCTTGGCTTTCTTGCCCCGCGGGGCAGGCGTAGCCCGGACGGCCTGGACGCCGCGGTACGGAGTGGTGACCAGCAGGTGGCGGGCAGCCGCAGGGCCCTCCACCCTGAAGTCCAGCGGGCGGCTGCCATCGGCCGTCATGCGGAGCCGAGCCGTTTTCGCCCTGCGGGGAACCCACCACGGACCACTCATGGCCACGCGAGCAAGCAACGTGGCATAGCGCCAGATTTCCTCGTCATTGGTCTGAAAAGTCTTGCCCGGTATGAGGCGGACAGCCGCCCGCCGGCGAGACGCCTTGTCCGCCAAACGCGTCCGCACCGCCTCGAAGGCGATCCAGACAACTGCTCCCACGCAGCAGAGCAGGATCAGATGGCTGCTGGCCCACGTGACAGTGGCGACGACAGCACCGACAAGGCCCGTCCCCGCGGTCCATAGAGAAGAGGCATAGCTGATCATGAAACGGGCTCCCAACGATTCGGATGGCCAGGAACTGGACGGAACGACAACTGGGCCAGGCGTCCGTCGCGTCGATCACCAGACGGGTCCGTGGCGGCCCAAACCAACCGGACATCGACCAGCCCACTGCCGGCTCTTCGAGCGATGCCGGCCTGGATTCGCACATCGCGGTACACGGAACGACCGCCCCCTGCCGCAGGTCCACTGGAGCCGAAATACTTCGGCCACCGCTCACGCCCACGGCCAGTAACGTCGGCTTCCCACACCTGCATGCCAAGCTGAACGAGCCGGGCCTCCAAGGATCGGGGCAGGTCGGGGGGCGAGCTGCGATCGAGCAGGCGTTGGACGGCGGCGTCGCCGGCCGGCCCATCTCCTGGGACCGGAATCCCGCCAGTGACACGGTTGGGGGGCACTGTCTGGTGAGGCGAGGACGGGCTCGGCCTCTTCGACTCAGTGCTCCAAGGAACCGCAGTCGCAGCCCCGCCAGCCGCTAGAGGCTGGGCGGGGGCGCGGACCAGAAGGGTCAGGCCGAGGACCGCGAACCCGGAAGCCAGCGCTATCGGCCCCCAAGGCCAGCGGCGTTGCAACGCTGCGGTGGAGGATCCCGCCCCTCGAACTCGATTGGACGGTGAACTGCGCACTCGCGGCGTCTTTTCCACGCTGTGGCCGAGCCAAGGCCGCCCAGCCACATCCGGCGCGTCACCAGGACGGGACCGAGATGGCCGGGAGGATGCCCCCGACCGCGTAGCCTGCACGCGGACACCCGGTCGCACACGACGATCGACGTGACGATACGGACCAGCCGGATCAACGGAGTACCTGGGCCTGGTGTGTTCCATCAGATCACCCGAGCCCCGCCGGCGAACCCGTCCTGCCAGACAGCCTCGCGGCGGACCATACTTCCAGGACGGGGAGAGTCGAGCATCTGTCCGGACCCCAGATAGATGGCGACGTGATAGATCGACGAGTCCGTCCCGTACCCGAAGAACACCAGATCACCGGGGTGCAAGGCAGCTAGCCCCTGACTGGCGGGTATCCGTCGGCCGACCTGGGCCTGGGCAGCTGCCGTGCGAGGGAGCTGAACGCCGACCTGCGCGAATGCGAACTGAGTCAACCCCGAACAGTCGAACCCCTTGATGGAGGCTCCAGACTTTCCCCCCGGTGAGCAGCAGATACCTGTAGTTGCTCCGCTGGCGTTGCCGCCACCCCATGAGTACGGCATGCCGAGCTGGGACAGCGCTGCCTCGATGACGTTCTTCGCCGAGCCGGTCGCCGACATTGGCGACGTGGACTTCGAATCGAGCTGGGCATACCGGCTGATCCAACCGGTGACCTCCGAGACGTACGCCTCCGAGTGGTTGTAGGAGTACACCGCATCGTGGAGCTGGCGTGCGTCGGCCAAGTTCCGGCCTTGCCCGCACAGGTAGACAGCGGCGCTCAGCGCCGCATCATCAGCGTTCTGAGGATCCTTTCGACCATCCGCATTGCCGTCCTGGCCACTGCTCGACCAGGTCGAGGGCATGAACTGAAACGGCCCGACAGCACGCTCTGCGGTGGGGTCACCGTCGTACTTTCCGCCGTCGGTATCGGCGAAGTACTGCGTGTTTCCTCCCACCCCACTTCCCGTCAACCGAGGCCCGTAGATGGGCGGACTGATGGTCCCGTCATCAGCGATGGTGTGGCCAGCGGCATGATTGGACTCCACCTTGGCGATGCCGGCCACCACGGCCCATGTCATCCCTTGGCACTTCGGGACAACGGAGGCGACCTTCGCTGACGCATTCCGGTACGCCTGCAACATGCGCGCAGGAATGTCGGGGGCCGCCGCGGCTGCCGCAGACATCGTCGTATCCTGCCGCGGCTTGTTGCTGGCCACCACGATCAGGCCCAGTGGTATCCCGAACAGCAACAGTCCGAACAGCACGACCAGGCATCCAAGCTTCTTCACGGCAGCCTCCTCCCGCGCCAGAGGTGGTTACGAAGAGAGGCACCGCGCGACCTGACCCAGTTCTGTACCCGATCGCTTCGACCGCGGGTGATGCGCCGCATCCCGTTACGGGACAGCGAGCCCCAGTTCTCCCGAGCCTTGGTGTAGTGGTCCAGCTGTCGATACATCTCCCTGGTGAAGTCGCTCCTGCGGCGATGCAGCCGTTCCCACCCAGCGGGCAAGCCGACCGTGGTGTGCCATGCCACGCGCGCCGCGCCCAGCAGCACCCGGCCGCCGCGTGTGCGCGAGACACGCTCTCGCAGGCGTTGACCGACGGGTCGAACCTCATTGGGCCGCTCGGAGAGGATCTCGCCCGTCCGCGGGTCGAAGGCCAGCTGACCACCCCGCGTCCTTCCGGGTGCATTGGTGCCATCGCGACCGCGGGGCCCATTGCCCGCCGCACCGTCTCGCCAGTTTGGCTCGCGCGGTGGGCCAACCCAGGCCAGTTGGGCTGCTCGCAGCGGCACTGACAACGGAGCCGCTGCGCGGCGGACCTCCGCACGTGCTTCGCCCAGAGCCGACATTGGATTTCCGGGCAGACCCGCTGTGTCTGACAGAGCTGCGATGCCCGAGGCGAGCTTTGCCCGCCGCATGGCCAGCGCTGCATGGGCAGGAGAGGCACCACTGCGAGCCAAAGAGACCGAGGCGCTGGGGGGGATGCCTCCGGATCCGCGCCCGCCGGCACCGGCAGCTGCCAGAGCCATTCCCATCCCCGCAGCTTCGTCGCCCATCATGTGAGTACCGCCGACCTTGGCGAAGCGCATCCAGGACGCGAAGGCATGGCCGAGGTTGCTGCCCCTAGCCACCATCCGGCGATGCAGCACGACGGCGGTCACTGCCAACGCATCGAGCAGCACGAGGCGTTCGATCAAGGCGGTGTCCTCCGACTCCAGCAACGTCCGGGCGGCTACGCCGAAGAGCGGGATGAACACAGAGACGCAGAACAGCACGACCGTGGAAGAGGCGAAGACGCCGACCCATCGCCAGAGCATCATCCTGTTCGGCCCCGGCAACAGTGCCACCACGAACACCACATAGGTGGCGCAAGCCGCGAGCACGCAGGCGAACTGTGCGGCAACCATCGCAAATGCCATCGCGGTTACGACTGCAGCCATCACCAACGCTGCTACAAGCACACACAATGCGCCCAGAACCCGCTCCCACGTCATCGACGACATGTAAGCGGCGGCTGCCTCTCCCTCCGGCCCGTCCTTTTTCAACAGCTCCTCTTGCACCTTTCCATTGCCGCCGCCGGCGCCGTTGTCTTCCCGACACATCTCCATGCTCGGCTTCGGCAGGTCATCGCATTGCTCACTAAGGTTCTTGCTGCGTTGGCGGCACAGGGCAGCTACCTTTCCGTCCAACATGTCGCATGGATGCGCCGTCGGGTCCGCATCTCCAGTGACCAGGGCTGCTTGGTAGTCCTTGTACAAGGGACTGTCCTTGTCGATGCTCTGCCCGTACTGCAGGAGCTGGTAGGGCTGCACGATCAACACGTCAGTCAGGGTCTTAGTGATCGGACGGGATACATCCTCTGAAACCGGTTCCGTCCTGCCGTTGATACACAGATCGCGCGCAGGGCCGATCATGTACTTGCACGACTCCGCGCGCTTCTTCTCCTTCTTCTCCGCTTCTTTCTTTTCCTTTTCCGGAATGCCGCTTCGTTCGCAGATGTCCTTCGCTGGGCCCATCAGGTTGCACGGATCATTGGGATCATCCTTGGGCTCCGAGGTCGCCTTCGTCGTGATTGCAGCGGCTTCCAATGCGGCGCGCTGAGCCTGATGCAACGGCCCATTCTGTCCGAGCATCACATCGGGTCGCACCAGCGATGTAGCTCCGATGGCAGCGATCAACAGTGTCACCAGGATCTCTCCGAGACCACGCCCTGCACGGCCACGCGCCACCATGAACAGACCAAAAGCAAAAGCCCATGCAGTGAAGAGACCTGCCAAACCCAGAGGAGTGACGATATTTTGCGCATAGGCGTCAGCAACCCGCTGGGATGTCGATGCAAGCCGATCGGTGATCGGAAACTTGTAGACCCAGTCGACGATCCAGCATGCGTACCCGGTGACCAGGCGAGCCAGAGCGAACATGCCGCTGGCCATAAACCGCATCACGGTATCCGAGATGCCATTGCCCCCACCGGTCAGTTCGTAGAACGACGACGGAATGCCCTCGGGCGTCTTGATGTTGCTGAACGGGCCGAGCAGGCCCCCGTCATCGGCTGCCAACGACTGTGGGCCCGTACCGTCAGCCGCCACCGCAGAGCTGGCCGCAGCGACCAGCAGGCCCCCTGTCACCCCGGCCAGGACCGCGCCGCGGCCAAACCACCGCCTCACCGCCGCCGCCGCGTCACGACGAGCGCGCCAGCCCCCGCCGTCAGGGCACCCAGGCCCAAGACCACGGTGGCCAGCCGCGCTTCCGCCGAGTCCCGGCTCGGAGCAGACGTTCGATGCCGGGTCGCGCGCAGGTGGCAGTACTCGCTCGCCGGCCCCACGAGAAGGTCACACGGGTCACCGTCGAGCCGCGGGAGACGGGGCTGGCCGGACACCGGAGCAGCAGGCGAAAAAGCACGTCCTGTCTGAGGAAGCGCCAGAGACGACCACCCGGTGGTCCACGCAACTGCCGCCAGCGCCAAGCCCAACAAAACCACCGCCAGCAACACCAGCCCCCGCCCACCCCCATGGGTGCCCTGCTGAGGGCGAAGGCCAGGGCGACAGCGCAAGAAGGAACGTCGTGGAGCCCGGTGTCGACCACGCCTGCCCGAGGCTGTCCGCACGCCGGGAGCATCCGGTAGGCGCAGTCGAACACCGGGCGTCGCCGGCGTGCCGGCAGGGAAACGCTGACGCAGTCGACGAAACAGGGCGGGCATCGGCACTCCTGAGAACAGAGTTCGGGGATGCCCCAACGCTCGCCAGGTCGCTTACCACCCTGCTCACCAGCGAGTTCCTCACCCGTCACAAGGCCATCACGTCTGGCTGGTAAGAGGGAGGCCCGGCTGCTCACCAGGCGCCCTTCCGCGACTTACCACGCCCAGCTCAGCTGCCGCCCGCCAACGACGTACGCGTTCGGACCAACAGCCGAGCAAGCTTGCCTCGCCGGGCATCAAGACGCGGCTCGGCGGCTCGCCGGCTCGGCAACAACAACTCCATACGAGACCCGTCGGCTTGAGATTTATGTGCTGCCCGCAGTCCGACTGGTCTGGGCCTTCGAATTCGACGAGGCTCTGGCTGAGCTGCTCCACCACGCTGCTCAGGCACTGCGCCAGGGGGCGCGCGGACATTGAACTTCGTGTCCGCGCGCGGCATGGCTGGAGGATGCCGAAGCCAGGGATGACGAGGGTGTGATCAGCCATATGCGGTGGGCCTTCGACCTGAATCCTGAACAGTTCGGCGGTGTTTGGTGCCCTTCTTATGGGGGACGAGTTCGCGCCCGAAGACGCCGCAGTCGAAGTCCATCTTGTCGGTGTCCACAGACCGTACGAACTGCACCGGCCTCTCATCGACGTCTCGGGCGCACAGGTCCTTACATGTAGCGGGTCTTCGGCGCTCTCCGCGGCTACCCGCGAGTCCCCTCCACATCGGTCCGGATCCCGACGGCGGCGCATCGGTAAGACGGGCACCGCCGGGCCGCTCTCTCCGATCCCGTGCTCACAGGTGAGCGAATGGATCAGTCCCTGTCCTCCTGCAACTTCAACATCTCAAAAAAGCCGCCGGCCTGGTCGATCAGCTCGTCATACGTACCCGTTTCGGAGATGCGGCCCTGGACGAGGACGATGATCCGGTCAGCGAGGCGGGTGTTGGCCAGGCGATGGGTGATGAACACGGTCGCCCGCCCGGCGGCCAGATGCTTGAGCCGCATGTAAATCCGGTGCTCCGCGCGGGCATCGAGCGCGGCCGTAGGCTCGTCCATCACCAGCACGGGGGCGTCGCGGTGGAAAGCGCGAGCAACGGCGACGCGCTGCCACTGCCCGCCGGACAGGTCGTGTCCTCCCCACCAGGAGCGGGCCAGCGAGGTGTCCAGCCCGTGGGGCAGGTCGGCGATGACACTGTCGGCGCCGGCGGCCTCGGCGGCGGCGTGCACGGCAACGTCGCCTTCGGGCCGGGGCTGGCCGAGGGTGATGTTCTCGCGGGCGGCCAGTGGCCAGCGCGTGTAGTCCTGCGGCACAAGCGCCACCTTCGACAGCACTGCGCCCGGGTCGGCGTCCGCCAGGTCCACGCCGTCCCACCGCACCGAGCCCTTCGTGGGCAGGAACAGCCCGGTCAGCACGCGGGCGAGGGTGGACTTGCCGGCGCCGTTCTCGCCGACCAGCGCGATGACCTCGCCGCGCTTGAGGTCCAGGTCGATGCCGTCCAACGCGGGCCGGTCGGCCCCGGGGTAGGTGAAGGAGACGTCCGTAGCGCTGATCACCTGGGGCCCGTCCTCGGCAACCTGAGCTGAACCGCGGCGGGTCATCCATGGCTTGGCCACGGCCAGGAACCGGGCCCAGTCGTCCAAAGACAGAGAGGTGCGGAACAGCCGGGCCCCGGCCCGTACCGTCGTGGCCAGCGCGGCCCCGGAGGTCCGCACCGCCAGCGCGGCAGTTCCCGCCGCGGCGAGCTCCATCCGGCCGGTGGCCACCAGGAGCACGAGCACGCCCCAGGTCGCGGCGGTGCCGACCGCCGTAAGGGCATCGCCGATCCCTTGCACCACCAGGGCCTGCCGGGTGGCCTTGAGCTGCTCGGCGTCCAGGCGGCCGGAGACGATGCGGTACTGCCGGATCAGGAAGCCGGCCATGGTGCCTGCGCGGACCTCATCGGCTGTGGCCCGCTCCGTGGTGTACGCGCGGAAGACGTTGCGCAGACGGGAGTCGGCGAGGTTGCGGTGGTGGGCGCCGTGCTCGATCCGCGCCCCCCGTACGGCACCCCATGCACAAGGGATGACGGAGGCGAGAAGCAGCGGCAGCATCAACGCGTGCAGCACAGTGACGACCGTCGCGGCGGCGGCCATCTGGGCCGCGGCGGAGGTCAGCAGCTGGGCGTCGAGGATGAGGTCGCCGGTCTTCTCCGCCCCGTCGGAGGCAGCGGCGTGGGCGTCCTCGAAGTCCGGGTCCTCGTAGGCGACGAGCTCGGCGGCGGTGGCCGCGGTGATGACCTCCAAGTCGGCCTCGCGGACGGCCTTCGGTGCGAGGCGCGCGGCGGACGCGCGGGCGGCGGCATCGAGTAGGTAGCGGCCGGATGCGGCGAGGGCGAGCACGACCACGGCGGCCAGGTTCTCGCCTAGGCCGGTGGAGATGTCGGGGCTGGTGAACACAGCGGCCAGAACGCGAGTGGTGGCCGCGAGCGCGGTGGCGGTGAGGGCGGCGGCGCCGATCTGGCAGGTGAGCAGGGTCAGGACGGCACGGTGGTCGGTGCGCCAGCCGAGCCGGGCTGCTTGGGCGAGAGTGTGCGGGAGTCGGCGGGCTATGGCCCACGTGGACAGGTTGACGCTCGCCTCGAAGTGCCGGTCGGAGGCAAGGTGCATGACCGGTGGCTGGCCCGCTGCGGCGACAGGCGGGGAGGATACGGAAGAACTCACGCGCCCCATGAGGGAGCCGAACCAGGGGGCCGAGCAACGGGATTGTTCCCCCAGGTCCGGGATCGCCCCTGGTCACCCCGACCGCCCCCGTCAGCATTTCATTCGAACGAGTGATGCCGTGGTCCAGGGCCGGGGAGGCTCGTGTTGGCCCCGGACCACGGTGGCGCGGGAGTTGCTACGGCTCGGCCAGGACCGGCATCCACGGCCGGTCGACGGCGTCGCCGATGTCCCGGCCGACCGTGCCTTCGGGCACCTCGGCCCAGGCGTGTGCGGCGTGGGGCATGAAGCGGGCGCCGTGCACCCAGCGGGCCTTGCGGCCGGTCAGGGCGGTCGCGATGACAGTGGCGAGGCTCAGTTCCGCACACGCAATCCGGCCCGGCCACCACGAGGGAATCACCGCCAGCACCGCCGTATACAGAGCCTCCAGCCGGGCGAGGCGCGCGTAAGGCAGGCCGTGCAGCAGTCGCACGGCGGCGAGCTTCCAGCGCAGCGGTAGCGGGCTCGCGGCTAGGGAGTCCGCACCTGCGACCGCGGCCACGGACACCGCCCCCTCCCCATCGACCGGCATGTGTCCCCAAGTCTTCCCCACGCGCCCGTCGTTCAACTGTCTGCGTTCGGGAACGCCAAATGCCGAGCGCGTCAGGAGCTAGACCCATTGGCGTCGTCCGGCCGACAAGAGGTTGCCGCCGGCAGGGAAACTATCGCGCCTCGGGGCGGCGGGGTACCGGTCCGCGCCGAGGATATCGCCGACCCGCGGCGCGGGCGTTGGCTGCCCTCTGCAGAGCCCTGAAGGACTTGTCGCCCTGCTTCCGCTTCTGCCCCGGCAAGTTATTTGCTGCGAGACCCAGCTTCTCCGGCCCATAGGCGGCGAGCAGATCCGATGGGGTCTGCGAGACGTAGCCGGCTGCGGCCAGCGACTCCTCGTCGGGAAACACGTCAGCATGAAGGTCATGGGGTTCGATCAGTTCGTCCTGGAGGCCCCCGTAGGAGTACCGCCACGTGAAATTCGGGGGTGGATCCGGTTGGGCAATGCGCTTTAGTCGATCAACTTCCTTGGAGTAGTTGTAAAACGCGACGTCAGGTGCGCTTCGCATAACCTCAAGCCATCGCGACAAGTATTCGTCGGAAAACCAATCTCCGCTGTCATGTACACGTACGTGTGCAGGTGTGTCGCCGACAGGCCGAAACCGGGGGAGCTGCAACTCTTCGATCATCTGAGCTTGCCATGCGTCCGGTTCATCCATGACGTACTGAAGGTTCCGCTGGTGAGCCCGCAGAACGCTGGGCATCATGAACATCCCGGCGCGGGCATAACACATCTTTCGGCATTCTCCAGCCGAAGGGCAGGAATTGTATGGGCGCCCGTCGGGAAGTTTTCCCGACCACGCCGGCAAAGTCCATTTCCAGATCCTCTCCGCCCGTTCACCAGCGCAAGAAGAACGCATACGGCGCAACAGAACACGAGGACGCTCCCACGTCGGCGCCTCTGAACCCTCTTCCACCGAGGCGCTATCCGATATACGGGGATCACTCACGAGACTCTCCTCCTTCAGTCTTGCGTCGCTTCCTTCACGGGGCTCACCACCCGCTCCCTCAGCAGCTCCCCACCACGCAATCAGGACTACGATGACCGCGCGTCAGCCGCTGACAGGGCCCCAGCTGCCGCGGTCGCGCCCCCTGGTACGGGTGTTTTGCCGGGGGTGGTGAAGATGCTGGCCTGGATGCGATGCACCTCCGGGACCAACACCTGAAAGTGCCCAATGCGCTGACGGGCATCGCGCCCGAGCATCTCGCCGGCACGCTCCCGATTGCCCATCGGCGACAACGTCATGACCTTCTCCAGCAACTGCTCGTCGTCGCCCGGCAGCCCCAAGGCAGTCAAAGCGTGCCCGGCTAGGGTCCGGTCGGTGGTGCGGGAGATGACCAAGTAGGCCAGTAGCCCACGGATCATTTCGCCACCCAGCTCGCGTACGTCATGGGCCCCCATCGCGATGCCGGCGTAGTGCTTCCGCCCATCCGAGACGACCTCGTGCACCAGCGCAGAGCCTTCCGCGGACATCGTCAGCCAGTAGCACTCATCGACAATGACCTGGCAGAACCGATCGATGGCAAACGCCGTCTCCCGCGCCAGTGCAGCCACCAGATACAGCACGGCCCGACCGATCAGCGCCTCGGTCGGCTGGATACGCAGCAGATCCGGGTTCAACACCGCTTCGCGCGGCGGCAATGTCAGACCCGCGGTGGTCACCACCACCGCGTCGCAGCTGCCCTCATCCATCGTGAGGACCGGCAGATTGGGGTCGAACACCGCGGCGGCGAGCGGCTCGTCGCGCACCACCTGCAACAGCGCGGCCAAGGTCGCCGCATCACGCGCCATCGCCCCGTCCCCGTGCGTCATGGAATCCAGTTCCACCACGACCCGAGCCATGCACGGCTGCTGCGAGTCGGCGGCCGCCACCACGGCCTTCTTCAAGAGCGCCCCCTGCGTGGTCATCGGGCCGATTCCCAACTGCAGACTCAGATACGACCGGGCGTACCGGATCCCCGTATCCCGGTCGAACAGGCGCAACGGGTCCAGTGACACCTCCGCGCGAGCGATGTCCACGACCTGGCACCTGCCGGGAGCAGCTCGTTTCGCGAAGTGAGCCCATTCCCGCACCGGCGTGCGGTCGATGACGATGACTCGCCCGCCCCGGTCGACGACACCGGACGCGATGACCTTGAGCAGGACGCTTTTGCCGCCACCCAAATCACCCGCCACACCCAACGAAGCAGAGGCGTCCTGACGCGGTGCATCAGCCACATCCCACAGCACCGGCCGCACCGTGCCGGCATCCAGCGAAATGCCGACCATTTGCCCACCGCGGTCACCGAACACGTCCACCGACAATGCCCCGTTGAGCGCGAAGTCACCCGAAAGCTGGTACTGGGTGAACTCCCTCAACTTCGAAGGACTGCCACCAGCCGGCAAGCCCATCGTGAAGAGATCCACCTGCGCCCCCAGTGGAGCCACCACTCGATAGCTGGCGCCACCCAGCCGCTTCTGCAGCGACTGAGCCCGCTCCATACACACACTCGGCGTCGGGCCCCACACCGTCAGCACGGTGACGAACCGGACCTCCACCTCCAACTGACTGGCAGCAGCCTGCGCGGCCTCGTCGTCCAGGTCCTCGATCGCATCATGCATCTCATCAGGCAGACCAATGGCACGCTGCGCCGTGCGCTGCTCAATCTGATCCAACAACTCCATCCGCCGCTTGGCGACTTCGACACTCACCTTCTCCGCCGGCACCAGCGACATGTCGACCGTGACATCCACCGGCCATGGCAGCGCCTCCAACTGAGCCAGAATGTCGGCATCCGCCTCGTCCACAGCACGCGGCATCTCCTCAAGGGCAAGATGAGCCTGATACCCCGTACCGCTGGCCGACTCCACCTCAAGCCACGCCCGCTTCAACAGCGACGCTTTCCCCTCGGCACGGCGCGAACGAGGGCGATGCTTGTGCTCACCGTGCCCGCCTTCCAGCAGGCGTACCTGACCGAGATCGGCATAGGACGGTGAGCGCAACACACCACGAGCGATCTCGCCCCCAAACCCCTGGTGCCGGGACGCTTCCAACAACAAAGGCTCCTGCTGACCACGGTGGACAGCGTGCTGATGCATCCACACGATCTCCGCCGGACGAGCCGGGCGGAGCTCCACAAACGCCTCGAACTCGTTCGCCAGCCGCCGAGCCTGCTGCACGTAGCCGATGACCTCTTCCTCCGACACCGCAGCCGGACGCATCCCCAGCACCGCACCGACCTCCGCCCACGCGGCACCGAACGTCGCCCGCACCTCGGCCCGCCACCCCGTCGCCGACAGCGGGGCCGCCAGCCACAAGGTCCGCTCGTGCATCTCGACCCCGTCCAGCAGATCCAGCCGCGCCCGGGTCACCTCCGCCCAATGCGGGCAGTCCTCCAACGACACGTCAGCGATCATCCGCGCGGCGATCTCCCCCGGATCGGTCTGCGCACACAGGCTGTACAACCGTGCCGCCGTCGGCAACGCGCGCAGCAGCGAAGCCAGTCGGCCGGAGCTCTGCGCCCGCTCCCGGGCACTGGCGTACTGCCCGCCCTGCGGGTCCAGCCGCCATACCGCCCACACTTCACCGGTCGCCGACCACACCACGTTGCCGGCGATATGCCGCATCGCGAGCCTCATGCGCCCATGCCTCCATCCCCGCCCCGTGCGTCCCGCCGCTGCAAGATCTGCTGCATAGCCGTCGGCACCGGCCGCGGCTGCGGCGGAGGCAGCGGCTTACGACGACCTTCACGCGGAAGACGTCCTTCTACCCCTCGCAACAGCGCACCCAGACCGCGCTTCCCACCGACCGCAGCGCGATCGGCGACGTCGTCCGCCACCCCCACAGAGACCTCCTCGATCACGCACCCGCCGTACACGACCTGCGGCCTCGGCGGGCGCATTGCCCGGCCGTCGACCCGCCCGCCGCGCGGCTGGAAGATCCGGGCCGCCACCCCCACAGCAAGGTTGAAGGGCGTCCGGCCACCGATCCTCGCGCGCCGCACCGCCCACACCGCCACGACCAGCACCACCACCGGCACAGGCCCCAGCACACGCCACCAGGAGAAGGTCTTGATCAGCACGAACCCGCCGACGAACGCCACCCCGATCTGCGCCGCGGTATAGGGGCCGAACGGCAGCACCCAGTCGCCGACCTTCCCAAATACCCACGGCAACCGCCGCGCCCGCGTATACGAGCGACCAACCCGGATCCCGACATCGACGCCGCTCACGCGTGATCACCCCCAGAACTCCGCCCCTGCGCACCCGCCGGCCCGAGCGGCTCAGGCCCGCGGTTGTCAACGCGCACCACCCCAGCCGGCGCGGATCCCGCATGGGTGATCTCGTCCTTGAACGCATCCGCCAGCTGGGTCTGAGAGTTGTAGATCGCCAGGATGATCACGTAGCCGAGGATCGCCCCGATACCAGCCTTCACACTGAACCGCTGAATGATCTTCGCGACGATCAATATGAGCAGCGCCAGCTTCAGCGCGCCCTCAGCCCAACTCGTCCCCAACTGGAACAGGTGATTGCCGATGTCGGCGAACGCACCCGCCAACTGCACCGTCTGACCGGTATGCATCACGCACCACCTCCCCTACCCGACACACCCTCGCCCTCCAGACCGCTCTCCACGGCCAGGACCTCCCACCGGCCCTCGCGCGCCGACAGCCGCAGCGCGTAACTCAGCGGCCACTGCGTCCCCTGAGCATCGCGCGCCACGACCCGCGCAAGAACACGTACCTGCTGCCCGTCCCGCCCTACCTCGCCAGCGCTCTGTGTCGAACTGACCCTCTCGGTACGCACCCCGCCGTAGGACACACCCAAAGCAGGAAGCCGCACACGTGCGGCCAGGTACCGCTCGGCGCCACCGGACCCACCCAGGTACGCCGCCAAGAACTGCCCTACCGTCGATGCAAGCGCCGATCCGGGTGACACTTCCACCGTGTACGGAGACGACCCGGCCCTACCAGCAACGGGGCCGGGCACAGCAGAGGGCGCCGCGGTCACCACAAAGCTCTGCCCCCCGCCCGCACCCGCCCCATTTCGCCAGAGCACCGGGAAGCGGAAGTAGCGCACCGCAGGCCCCGTCCCAGGGGACTGCAGCACCACCCCTACCGTCACCGACCACGCCCCCGGCCGCACGGCCTCACAACGCACGGTCCGAACCACTGTCACTGCCGGGGGACGCCCGTGGAACTCCGGAAGGGCTACCTCCGGAGCCAACGATCGCGCAGTCTTCTGCGCATCGGACGCCTGCCCGTCCCCAGGATCGCCGGCCAGCCACATCCTCACGAACAACTCGGCGAAGCCCCCCGGCCCCTCTGCCCCTCCGGACTTCCCGGTCGCTTGCTGCACGGCACCGTGGGCCGGGCCAACCGCCGGCACTGAGGGAAACCACGACGTCGCCAGCGCAAGCGGACCGCACGCCAGCGCAACCAGAGCTGCGGCACGAACCAAAGAAACCCTGCGATGACGCAGCGACTGTCCAGCAGAATCCGACGGTGATGAGGCGGAGGCCCGGCGATGGTTGCCGGAGGCGGGCAAGGGCGGCACGACGACTCCTCGGGAGTTGGATATCCCGACTCTCCGCAGGCCGCTTACCACGACGCTTACCAGCGCTCCGCTCACCCGTCACAGGCCCATCACGACTCTGCGGTAAGCACCCCCAGCAACGATGGCCAGGGCACGGAGGCATAGTCCCCGTTGTCAGACCCGCCCCCGACTTGCATCGCGATACGCGGTTCGGGAGGCTGCCGCATGTGACGACAACTCACCTGCGTGCGTGCGATGTTCCAGAGGTCCGCCAGGACCTGCTCCTGTGGGTCAAATTCAAATCGGGCGCGGTGCAGGTCAACGGCTTCACCGATCCACTCCTGATGCAGTCGGCAGTACGAGGCGCGGAACAGTTCTTCGTCAACGACCGTATGACGTGGCTGGCGCGCACGACGGGCGAGGAACTGCCGGTGTGCGCGTTCGACGCGGACGACTTGCCGGATCCGATCGGGTTTCTGATCTGGTCCGACGACCCAAGCGCCCACACCAAGACTCTCGGGCGGCCTCGGGCCGTGTTGTGGTGCCGGACCGGGATGTCGCTGCGTGTCCTGGTCCTGGACGACGCCGGCCCCTACCGGCGCGCTCTGGAAGACGCGGGCAACCGGGCTGATCCGAGCTGGGCGAGACAGGTCCACAGTTCGCTCGCCGGTGACCTGGCCATCGGCTTCGGCGCGACGATCCCGCTGAACACCGAGACCCCATGGGACGAGATGAAGCAGACCTGGGCCATAGACAAGCACGGTCGCCCGGCGAAGGACCGGTACAGCGTGGGCGCCGACCGCCTCAACGACATCAACGAGGACCAGTTGCGGATCCTACGGACCTTGCTGGGCACCCTGCTGCTGATCCGCCAGCCTGCCGACGCACGCCGCGCACTGTGGCAGGCCGAGCAGGTACGGCCCGACGCCGCTGCCCGCAAACGCCTGCGCCGGGCCGGTGCCGAACACCCTGATACCCCGGTCCGCTACATCACGCTGCGCCAGTCCATCCGGCCCGCCCCCAACGACGATCGCGGGGCCCGCGACACCGCCGGCCGCGTCTACCGCCACCAGTGGTTCGTAAAGCCGCACCGCCGTACCTACCCCGACCAAGACGACCCGACAGGCTACTCCCGCAAGTGGGTCGGCCCCTACCTCGTCACCCCCGAAGGATGCGAGGACGCCCCGATCCTGGGCAGGGAACGCGTCGTAAACGTTCTACGCCGGTGACGGACCACCAACCGACACTGATCCGCGCAACGTCTATGTCGCGTGATAAGTCGAGACGTTAAATCTCAAGGTGAGATCACCCGCGGCGGCGCTCGCCCCACCACGGCAGGATCGGAGGCAGGTCGCCGAGCCCGCGCGCTGGGCGCTTCGGCATTGGCGACTCACCGTCGTCCTCGTCCCAGCGGCGTGCGTACTGGTCCGGAAGGTTGCCCCAGCCCCAGTAGGGAACCGGGCGGGCAGGTGCCGCGCCGAGTTCGTCGAGAGGATCGATGCGTTTGTCTGCCACCGTGCACAGGTGGGCCCAGTCGTCGCCCATGTCGAAGACGTAGGCAAACTGCTCGCCGGCCTGCAGCCTGCTCAGCGTGGTGGCACGGCCATCGACGGTGCCATTCGGGGCCTCGTCGTCCCACCAATCAAGGGGACTGATCTCGGCGCCGTCGGACAACGTGAACAGGTGCAGGTGGGCCAGATCCCAGCGGCCGAATGCGAGATCGATGGCCGTGGCGAACTGAGCGAAGGAGTGCGAGCGCGCGGCGGCGAAGACACGGCCAGGGCGAGGCCACAGGTCCACACCGTGCCCAGAGACCAACTCCACCCTGATGGACAGCCAGGTACGTGCCACGATCGCAACCTCTTCAATCGTCAGGTCCCCGGTTCGACTCCGGGGAGCACACGTAGACCCGCCGCATCATGTGATGCGGCGGTCAGCAGTGAGGGAACACTATGCAAATGGTTCACCCCTGGCTCGTAGTCGGGTGCGTTGGTGTTTCCGTCCCCGCGCACGGACCGGACTGTAGGCCGTTCGTCATAGCTCCAACGCTAACGATGCCGATGGCGCCTCGTACCGCACTGCTGACACGTTCGGGGGCAGTGACCAGGGCTCACTGCGAGGGGGCACACATGCGGTGTATTGACTGCACGGAGCCGGCGACGAGCCAACCCGTGACGCTACGGCACGGCTCCGCCGACGCGTGCCGTGTCCCCAGCCGAACTCAGGAGCCGAGCTGAAGCGATACGCGCCGGCGTACCCCATCAACTTCGAATCACCGTGGCATGAGCCGTTGCGTCCACGTGGCCGCTTCGGCTCGCTGGGAACGGGGTGTATCTCCCCATCTGGCGTGGTCGAAGACAGGGGTGGTTGTGGGAGGCAGTGGGCAGCACCACCTGAGACCTCCAACGCCCAAACCTCAGGCAGCAGTTGTCCCGGCCTGCCCCTCTTCCGGAGTCAGTTCGGAGCCAGAACAACGTGTGCTTTGCGTGAGCGCGAAAGTCGGAGGCTGCACCATATCCGTGCCGTTGAGGAATACCGTGGCCGCACGGTGCCCATGGGTTATGAAAGAGGAGAGGGGCTCAAGGCGCCCCTCTTCGGCGAGTTCGATGCGAGGGAATCGTGCGAACAACTTAGGAAGTGCAATCGATGCCTCTGCGCGAGCCAATGGTGCTCCTAGGCAATAGTGCACGCCGTGACCGAAGGCCAAGTGACCGGTGCGCGCACGCCGTATGTCAAAGGCGGCGGCTCCTGCGCCGTGCTGGGCGGGATCCCAACCGACGGTACCGAAGGTAGACAAGATTGCTTCGCCAGCTCGTATGGTGCGTCCTGCGACGGCGATGTCCGTAACGGCGAACCGCAATGGAAGGTTTGCGATGGATGGTGCCCACCGCAACGTCTCGTCGATGGCGGCGCTCCACGGAAGAGCTCCACCTCGGACCAGTGTGAGTTGGTCGGGGTGCTGCAGCAAGGCGATGACGGCATTGGCGATCAGATTGACCGTTGTCTCGTGGCCGGCGACAAGGACGAGGATCAACGTGTCGACCAACTCCTCCTCGGTAAGTTGATCCCGACCATCGCGGGCGTCAATCAACACAGTGGTCAAATCATCGCCGGGGAAAGTGCGCTTGCGGGCAACCAGCCGAGCGAGGGCGGCCCGAGCGGCCTCCAACGCCTCGATCGCGGTGGTCTGAAGAGCGGAGGTGTCCATCATCGTCGAGGCGAGGGCAGCAACGTCAGCGCGCTCGCCTTCGCCAAGCCCATAGAGGTCACAGATGACCTCCATGGGCAAGGGGTGAGCAAACGCCGCCCGAAGATCTACCACTTCCCCTGCCGGTCGCCTGGCGAGATGAGTGATCAATTCTGCAGTTATACGCTCTATCGCTGGATGGAGCGCCTTGATTCGCCCTGCCGTAAGTGCCGGAGCGACCAACTTGCGTAGCCTAGTGTGATCAGGTCCGAATGCGGTGAGCATGTTACGGACCCCGCACCACGCGTATATCCATTGTGCTTCAGGGTTTTCCTGAAGCCAGCCGCTACGCCAAGCGTCCCAGTGCTGCGTGGCGTCCTTGCTCACCCGGTCATCAGTCAGAAGGAATTTGAGTACGCTGTGGCGAGTTGGTGCCCAAGCCTTTATGCTGCCAGGAAGTTCAACTGCAATGAGGTCCCCCAGTTTTCGGAGATGGGCCGCCTCCTCCTGAATGGCGCGCCCATACGGGTCGATTCGAATGCAGAACTCTTCCTGCAGCGATGGGGTTGCCATTCGGGATCTCCTCGCATGGTGAGTGAAAACGGATCAGGCAGGGAAGCCGCGGTGCATGCAAGCGCGAAGCCGGCAGTTCGGGGCGTGATGAGGCCGAGTCGGTCCGCTCCGCGTGGCAGTAGTGGGCACGAAGGAACAGTGCATCAGGGTGGATCGCAGAGAATGGGTTTGGTTTTCCCACCTGAGCTATGGGTCGGGCATGGCGGTCGCATCACCTTGCAGAACGTTGGTCGCTGGCTGCCCGCTGACCTCTTGCAGATTTGATTTGAGTGCTCCCGCTCAGAGCCCAACGGAACGAAATTTATTGCAATTTGGCAGAGGGAACCACCTAGCCGTCCGGAAGCATCTAAGAGCTACGCCCAGGTCAGACTCGGTCATTGGAGATGTGCAGAGCAACAGTTGCCCGTTGTCGTCGACGGGTGCTCTTCGTTCACTGAAAAACGGCATGCTCCAGTTTCGCCAGTCGAAAACCGGAGGGATCTCGACGCGCCGCATTGTTACAGCCCTCACGAGATCGCCGAGTAGATCAACCGTCAGGAGTCCACAGAGGAATGCTGTAATGTCATCCGTTGACCTGGGCTACCAATTCCAACGGGCCCTGGTCTATGGGCCGAGGGGGTCCGATACGCGTCCTCGTAGCTGGTCAAGAGGAAGGGCGACACGACCGAGGGCCTTGACCCAAGGCCGGGTAGGGCTTGCCGATCAATAACTCGCCGTCTTGATCTCCGGTTTGAGGATGCCGAGGTGTGCGGTGAGATCGTCGAGGGTGGCCAGTTGCGTCTCGGCGGGTTCGATGGCGTGTCCGATGTCGTGGAGGAGCCGGCGGGTTTGGCTGATTGCCCGGTTGAGGGTCACGGGTGTCACGGTGAACAGCGGGGCGATGACGACCTGGGGGAGCTTGAACCTCTGGTAGAGGATGGTGGCCAGGAGCCGGTCGACGAGGGTGAGGCCGGGGCGTCGACCGGTGTAGAGGCCAGCGGCAGGGGTCTTCTGCCGGTCGCCGCCGCGTCGCTGATGGAGGTCTGCTTCCCGCTGAGCCGCGCGGGCCGCTGCCAACTCGGTGACCAGCGAGTCCCACTGCTCGTGCGGGATGCCGGTGAGGGCGGGATGGGTAAGCCAGTCACGGCCGGGGCCGGCTTCGTTCTGGGGCGGGATCGGAAGGACGCCGTCCCGGCGGTGTTCCTGGGGGCGGAGGGTGTAGTTCCAGTCGCCGTGCCAGTCATGGCGGCTCAGTGGCAGGGCGTTCAGCTGCCCGTCACTGATGCGGACGCCGGTCTCGTAGCTGGCGGTGTCGAGTTCGGCGCGGACTGTCAGTCCCGCGCGGGTGGTGGTCGCTGCGATGCTGTTCACGATGACTTCATGGCTGGTCAGCGGCCTGCCCCGCCAGTTCATCGTGATGTGGGAGAACAGTCGGTGCTCGATTCGGTTCCACTTAGATGTGCCCGGAGGAAAGTGACACACGGTGATCTCCAGGCCGGTCTCGACAGCCAGCGCGGCAAGCTCGAACTTCCAGGCCCGGGTGCGGTAGCCGTTGGAACCGCCCGCGTCCGCAGTGATCAGCAGACGGTGCGAGCGCGGGTAGGAGGCATGGCCGACCGCGTGCCACCAGCGGCGGACGGAGGCGACTGCGAAGGCTGCGGTGTCGTGGTCAGTGCCGACGTTGACCCACCCCGTGTCCGCGGTCAGGTCGTAGATCCCATATGGGATCGCCTTGCCCAGATCGGCATCGGGAAAGTCGTGGGTGCGAACCCGGACCGGATCACCCTCGCGACGCCACTCGTGGCCGGCGTTCTTGTAGTTGCCGACCAACTCCTTCTTCTTGGTGTCCACGCTGATCACCGGGTCTCCGGCGGCCTGGAAGTCCTTGGCCTGGTCGTTGATGTAGCGGAACTGCGCATCGCGGTCCGGGTGTTGGGCACCTTCGATGGTCTTGGCGTTGCCCTGGAGGCTGAAGCCCTCCTCGCGCAGCACGGCCGCCACGGTGTCCGCCGAGACCCGGTGCCCCTGCCGGGTCAGCTCGGCAGCCAGTTGCCGGGTCGACTTCGTCGTCCAGCGCAGCGGCGACATCGGGTCCCCGCGTACATCCGATTCCACCAAGGCCAGCAGCGCGGGCCGAAGGCCCGGATCCAGGTCCACGGCACGCTTGCGGCCCCCACCGGACCGGCGCACCCGCCCCAACGGCGCCTCGCCGGACTCCAGTTCCGTCACCCCGCACGACACGGTGCCCTCCCGGACTCCGGCCGCACGAGCGACGAGCCTGATGCCTCCATGGCCCAGCGACCGTGCTTCTGCTCCTATGGCCAGCCGCCGCTGCCGCTCGTCGAGATGCGGGAACAGCGTCGCGAACTTCGCGGCCAGGGCCGCCTCGATCCTCTCCGGACTCCCCATACCATGGCAACGAGCCTCGGAGCCGGAAGCGACGGCTTGTTTCCCGGCAAGCCCTTTAAGGGCTTGCCGATCAATAACTCGCCGTCTTGATCTCTGATGGGCAGGTGATGCCTGCCGCCGCTGCGAAAGCCTGGAGGTCTTCGAGGGCGGCGAGACGGGTGTCGGCGGGATGAACGGTGTATCCGGCGGTGTCGAGGAGCTGGCGGATGTCGCGGATGCGCCGGTTGATGGTTTCGGGTGTGACGGTGAAGAGGCGGGCGACGGTGACCTGCGGGAGCCCGTGCCGGTAGTGGAGGAGGGCGGCCAGTAGGCGGTCGGCGAGGGTGAGGATGGGACGACGGCCTGTCAGGGGGCCACCCTTGATGCGGGGTCGGTGGCCACGCCGCTTGTCCAGGTGCGTTTCCCGCTGCTCCTCATGGAGGGCGGTGAGTGTGGAGATCAGCGCATCCCACTCGGCGGGCGGCAGTCCGGTCAGGGCCGGGTGGCACAGCCAGGCAAGGTCGGGACTGGGCTGATCGAACGGGTCCGGGACATCACTGACCTGGGCATACGGCTCGGGTCGGAGACTGTAGTTCCAGTCGCCGTGCCAGGCATGACGGTCCAGCGGCAAGGCTGCCATCTGCCGGTCGCCGATGCGGACACCGGTTTCATAGGTGGCGGTGTCGAGTTCGGAGCGGATGGTCAGGCCGGTGCGGGTGGTGGTCGCCGCGATGCTGTTCACGATGACTTCGTGGCTGGTCAGGGGCTTGCCTCGCCAGTTCATGGTGATGTGGGAGAACAGCCGGTGTTCCACTTTGTTCCATTTTGATGTGCCTGGAGGATAGTGACACACGGCGATCTCCAGGCCCGTCTCCAGGGCCAGCGCGGCGAGTTCGGCCTTCCAGGCACGGGTGCGATAGCCGTTGGAGCCGCCCGCGTCCGCAGTGATCAGCAGGCGGCCTGAGCGCGGGTACGCGGCGCGGCCCACCGCGTGCCACCAGCGGCGCAACGTCTGGACGGCGAAGGCGGCGGTGTCGTGGTCGGTGCCGACGCTGACCCAGCCAGCATCCGCGGCCAGGTCGTAGATCCCGTATGGGATCGCCTTGCCCAGGTCGGCGTCGGGAAAGTCATGGGTACGGACCCGGACCGGATCGCCTTCACGACACCACTGGCGGCCGGCGTTCTTGTAGTTGCCCACCAACTCTTTCTTCTTCGTGTCCACGCTGACCACCGGATCTCCGGCTGCCTGGAACTGTTTGGCCTGCTCGTTGATGTAGCGGAACTGTGCGTCCCGGTCCGGGTGCTGGGCGCCCTCGATGGTCTTGGCGTTGCCCTGGAGGCTGAAGCCCTCCTCCCGCAGCAGCACGGCAACCGTGTCCGCCGAGACCCGATGGCCCTGCCGCGTCAGCTCGGCCGCCAGGTGCCGGGTCGACTTCACCGTCCAGCGCAGCGGCGACATCGGATCCCCACGCATGTCCGGCTCGACCAGGGCCAGCAGCGCGGGCCGCAGCCCCTGATCGAGATCGACCGCGCGCTTGCGCCCGCCGCCCTCCCGACGGACACGTCCCAACGGTGCCTGGCCGGACTCAAGTTCTCTCACGCCGCGCGAAACGGTGCCCTCCCGGACCCCGGCCGCGCGGGCGACGAGCTTGATCCCGCCGTGTCCCAGTGACCGTGCTTCTGCTCCTATAGCCAGCCGCCGTTGACGCTCGTCGAGATGCGGGAACAGCGTCTCGAACTTCGCGGTCAGTGCGGCTTCGATCCCCTCCGGTCTCCCCATACCACAACAACGAGCCTCGAAGCCGGAAGCGACGGCTTGTTTCCCGGCAAGCCCTAACTACCCGGCCTTGGGTCAAGGCCCGGTCTTTCGCAGGGTGCCGTGCCCTTCAAGCATCAGCTGGGCCCGGTGGCCTGCTGCCCCAAGGAGAGCGAAGCTGTCGTACCCGGCGACTTTTCCGGCCGGGTCAGGGGCGTTGCCGGTGGCTTGATCGTGGTCGGTGATCAAGGCGATGAGACGCAGGTTGTCGGGGTGGGGTTGAGTCATGTGGTTCATCATGGCGTACTCCTCCATCCGGTTGTGGCTGCGCCGAGGTCCTGGGCGGTCCGGCTCGGTCTGTTCGATGTCGTCAGGCGTTGCTCCTGTCGGCTTCACGCTGCCGGCCTCCGGTCTGTCTTTGTCCCTGTCACACTGGGTGTGGGACCTGTTTGTTGCTGCGATGAGGTCGAGTGTTCTCAGCGACGACTGAGCGCCCCATGCGGGCACCGAGCCTTCCCCTCCTGCGCACGACCGCTGCCGCATGAGCAGGACGTCGGCGGCCGCGGCAATGCGCCGGACGTAGCCCTCCAGTCGCTCACTCGGGCGGGAGAGGGGAGCGGAAGGGATCCGGTCGGGAGGCGATGCTGTCGGCCGGAGCGGGCGGCGGCCGGGCTGGCGGGCGGTCTGGCCTCCCTTCCGGCCATTCTGGTGCATTTGCTGGTCACGGTTCTGGTCGATTGTCATCAACTCATCTTGATTCAGGGCGAGTTAACAGAAACGCGGTATCCGGCGCCCGGTGACCCGCACAGCCGGTGGAAGCGTCAGTGAATATCGGAGCCCGGATGCCTGCCACGAACGTCCCGACTTGGCGGGCGCAGGAGCGGGGTGGCCCGTGCTGTCTTCTCCCATAGGGTCCTCGCCACAAATTCGGTACCGAGCACCTGGCGGGGCCGCCCGGGTGCGTCCCAGCCGGTCCGAGGCGCCCGGTGCGCGATTGCCTGCCATCCCACAGCACGAAGGCTGGCCCCGCTCTCGCCCTCCTGGGTATAGGTGATGATCCGGTGGTATCCAGCCGCTTTGGCCGTCCGCCAGGCAGCCGCATAGAGAAGTGAGCAGGCATTCCGCGTGCCGTCGGTTGCCAACCGGGTTACCTCAACCGTCACTCCGTCATCGAAGGCACGAGCAACGGGTCTTCCCACGATCGCTACACCAACCAGATCGCCGCTGGCAGTAATCGCTCCCAACGAGAACTTGTGACCTTGTGGCCTGCGATGATGCCGATGCATCGCGTCAACTACCTCGCAGGCATGCCGGAAGCTCAGCGGGCAAATGGATAGGGTCACCGACGACTCCCTCAGCTACTACTTCCAACGCAACGTACGGATGTGGACCTGAAACGCACCGCCCCCTGCTCATGGCAGCCGAACCCGCAGGCGCTGGATACCCCGTCCTCGCGCTCCAGCTCCGGCAGGGTCGCCACACGGGAGGGGCCGCCCGATAGCCAGCCAGGTCCAGGGACGGGGCGGGCAGTCAAGGGTGGGCATCGCCCAGCGCGTAGCGCCGCCGTAGGCGCCCTTGACTGGCCGGCACGGCCCGCACACTCCACGAGCGGGCGGCCCCGTCCCTTTGGTTCGCCGCTTAACCAGATCGTGGACGGAGTGAAGCCCCACTCCGGGAACCGATCGGCATTGTGCAGACTCTCGGTGCACACGGCTCACTTCGTATTCAGCTAGCGCCGCTTGGCTGCAGTGCTCAGACAGTCGAGGATCACTGTCGCATCCGGAACCGTCACGAAGTTCGTGCAGAACTTCCCCACCTCGGCTGTGCCCAAAACGACCTCGAAATCAGCGCCTGTAGTCTCACAGTCGTAGCTGTAGGTCCCGGGCCCGCACTCTCCGAGAGCCTTCTCCGCACCGTTGAACCTGGCGATTCCGAACGCCGCGTCCATCGCCTCAGCGATCACACCGTTGGGCAGGTCACCGAAGTCGATGGTCACTCGCCCGTGATCGTCGAGGCACAACTTCCCCGAACCGAGATCGGCATGGTCGTACTCCAACGTGATAGCACAGCAGTACGTCGGAGTCTTGGCTCGCGCCAGCGGAATAAACGCAGTCTGCAACGTTTTGATCGCGGTCTTCTGGACGCGGTCCCATTCCAGTTCCCAGTCGTTCAGAGCAGTGACGACATCTGGTTGCATGGCAGATTCCTCCGATCGTTGACTCACGTTGTCGAGGTAGAGGTCACAGGCCGCTGCCGGGAATACTGAGCGTCGCCAGCACAGGTGCTCGCTCGCCAATGTCCCCTTGAGCGGAGCTGCACGGAGATCCCCGCAGTGCTGGAGAGAAACGAATCCCAATGGGAGTGCAGCGCCGTACCAGGTAGGCCCGCCCGCCGGCGGGCGCCGGCGCAACGGGGGAGACGCTGCATCTTGTCGACCCGTGAAACTGGCCTGCGGCTGGGGCGGCTTCCGCACCAGCGTGCGCTGCATCGACGGGGGAAGGCGGGAGAGACCGGCCCCTCGACCTAGCCGGCGAATACTGCCCAGGCGACCGCTTCCAGATTGGTGGCAGCCGCGGTCTGCCACTACCTGCTGGCATGCACCGGTGGGAAGGCCGGTTCACAGCTCCATCCAGCTGCGTCGGCCCACACGGTCGTCCAGGGGCCACCACACCGCCGCCGAAGCACCCTGGGTCTCCAACTCCTCCAGCACTGCGGCACCGCTGGGCACTTCCTCGGCGAACCGAGCCGTCGCGGGATGCTCACGGACCAATGCCCGTAGATCCGCCACGCGATGCAAAAGCGCCTTCCGGCCGGCTCCGGTCAAAACGAACAGCAGCCGAGGAAAGACAGGGTACGTACGCTGCCACGCACGCATCCCGGACACGTCTGCTACCTCACGTCGCCCCGAGACTGAGACATGGTTGTGGAACCTCGCATAGGTGATCACCTTCGACGCCAGGCGCTCGGATGACTCGGTAGCTCGATCTACCTCGACGAAGGCCCGCAGCATCGCCCGTGTAGGCGCCGTTCGGGTATATCGAAGCAAAGCGTCCGCGATCAACGCGCGATCCCCGTCACCGGCCCCATCACGGACGGGATGAGCCACCTCCGGAGACCAGTCCAAGGGTGTGACCTCGTCGCCCCGGCGACGAGCATCTTCGACAAACGCCAGCGCAGTCCGTGTCACGGCCAGCGTGTGTGCCGTGCGTGCCCCCAACGCCGTATGCCGGCGAACCCGCCGCTGGCCGGCAAACTCAGGCCAGTTGGCGACGAGATGGGCGCCGTCTTTGGTGAGTGACCAGACGCTCGGATGGTGCGCCCGTTTGACGCTGCTGAGCACTCCTTGCCGTTGAAGATCACGGAGGCAGTGCCGAAAGTACCTTAGCTCAGGAGGAGGACTCAACAGACGCCGCAGTTGATCCGTTTCCGCGGCGCGATGGACGAACAGCGCAGCAAGGGCCTGCTCGCGCACAGGTGTTGGCCGATGGGAGAAAGCCGTGGGGGACGAGGTAAACATCAAGGTTCCCGGGCATGGAGGGCCCGCAGCCATCGGCCGCGGGGAGGGTTGGTAACCCTCGCCTTAAGCTCACCCGCAACCGCTTACCACGCTACCTACCACGACGGCTCACCCTCATTGCGAAGCAATCACATCCACCATGGTTATGGCTCCACCTGACTGCGGTGAGGCGTGCGCGGCAGCCGCTCACCAACCTCACGGTCGGTCGCGATTGCCGGATGCCTCAGGGAAGGCTTTCCGAGCCTCACGAACCGCTACGCTCCACAGCGTTAGTGATCCTCCGTTTCTCTGCGATAGTTCAGTCGCGATCCCTCGATACCACCCACCATGCTTCTGCATCTGCTCGCGTGCAATATCGACTCGGTCGGTAGCCTTGAGCCCTTTCGGCTCGGTGACAGAACCCTCCGGTCTGCCGGTACCGGTGCCCGGTTGGACACCCTTTCGTTTCTGGTCGAACTCTTGAAGGTCACTACGGAGAAACGCAGGTAGAGGATGTCCAGTCGGCCCCTCCACCTCTCCTACGGGATCAGGGAAATACCCTGGAAAGTCAACCAAGTATTTCTTGATGGTGGCGTATGGCGATCGAGCCGGCATGGCGAAATTCAACCACTCGGTGGCTTGACGAATGGAGATCAAGTCATCCGGATCGCCGTTGTACAGCTCCGGGTCAGTGGGAAGAATGGCGTCACGTTTGCGCTGCTGATGCGCAACATAAAACCGCTCAAATTCCTCTCGGTCGAAGTAGGCGGCGCGATCGAGTGTGATCTTTTCCGGGTGCCGAAACCCCTCTGGCTGCTGCTCGCGCTCCGCGTACCAGAGTTTGACCGTGGACAGGCCAGCGCCGGTTCTCTGCCTGATCCAGTCTCGATTTACCACCGTACGGCCCTCGTATACGGCAGTCTTCGGGTTCAACTGCACCGCGACCGCAACCTTTCTCCTTGGGCCGCATGCCTGCCAATGCAGCTCGATGCCCGGTCGGTACTGCCATCTTGGGAAAACGCCGCCTGTTACGGCCGCGACGACTCGCAACTCCAAGAGCCAGCACTCCTGCATGGTTAATCGTACATGCGAGGTACGGGGCCCTCTGCTCCGGCCATACGGGAAACATGACAGTGCTGTCGCTGAGGCGACGGGAGGCGTCACTGTCGTCGGCATCTGGACTACGAGAGCGGCCCCAAGACCGGCATCGACGTCGAATGGATACTGGTTGCACGAGGCGGCCGCCCTCGTTCCTGCGCGGCGGGAGGGCGCCAGCAGCACTGGGTTGAGACGCCATCCTCGGCCGGAGCGGCGCAGCGTCAAGCAGTCGAGATCCTCGGTGTCCTCATGCGAAGCCACGCCTATGAAACACCCCAGCGGAGTCGGACACGTTCAGGCCGAAGGCCACCCGTTCGTGTACGGTCCTGGCCAATGCCCGTCCGCAGGCGGCACATCGCGCCGTACGGTGACGTCCTGATCGTGGAGGGGAGACAGCGCGTGTCCGAGGGGTAGCAGACCGCCGCCGAGTCCGGCATCGACTACAGCAGGCTCGGCCTTCGGTGACGACATCCCCAGCGTGGTGCCGCTGGTGGAGGCCAAGACCCCGCACAGGGTCGTCTTCGGGATCGACACCCTCGGCCAGTGGCGGATCGAGGCGCACGCCGAAGACGGCACCTTGCTGGAGGCCGCCTGGTGGTGGACGTACGCCGTCGGTGACGGCACCGAGGACGATTAGGAGGACGCCGTCGGCTCGGTCGTGCCCGACCTATCGGCACCTCCCACCGCCGCGGTGACCGCCCCCTGCTCGATGCGGACATCCTGCGCGAGCAGGCTGGCGACCTCACGGAGGTCGCGGTGATGGCCGACGACGCTGCCAGCAGGGCGCTCTCGAACAGGCTGGACCGGCTCAGCGTCTGGGCGGCGCGGTGCGCACCTACCTGCCAGACGCCGACCGCGCTGGTCCCTTGCAGCACCATCCGCTGACCCAGGTCGATCCGGCGCTGCCCGAGGCCGCGACCGGTCACAGCCCACCTGCGCACCGCCGCCGGTCGTGCTCGTCCAGCGCATCGAGGAGACCCCGGCCCAGCCGGAGGGCGAGGAGGATGTCCGGCGCGAGGCCGAACTGGACCGGCACACCGCCCAGCTCGCCGAGAAGGAACGGCTGCTGTGGGAGAAGGACGACACGAGCGCTGACCTGCGCCGGCAGGTGCAGAAGCTGTCCAAACAGCTGCGCGCCGAGTGTGACAGCGCAGAGCCGGAGCAGGTTGCGGTGTACGCCGACCCGGAGCGGCAGTTTAGCCACGAGGTCACCCAGCACTGGCTCACCACCCTCCCACAGGCCGAGCGCAAGCAGCATCCCCTCGCGCCGTACCGGCTCGGGCGGGACTGGCTGGCTTCTCTGGAGGCGATCGAGTTGGTCGACCACTGCAAGGCCCTCGACGTGGCGGTGGAGGTCTTTCACCGGCCGTGTGGTCGACAACGCCGCCCGCCGGTGCACCGGTTCCGCTCCAGCGAAGGCGGCGACGCCGAATCCCCCATCCGGGACGATGGGGCGGTGGCCTGGCGGTGCGACACCATCCATCAGGGCACTGGCCGAGGTGACGGGCCGGTCGTATGGCAGCGCGCACCGCCTGCTGACCGACGCGGGGGTGGCCTTCCGTTCCTGGGGCAGCCGGGAAGGCGGCGTCGTGACCCGGCTACCGTCGCACCGCACGAAGGTCGGGGTAGTCCTCGGAGCCCGGGGCCCCGGCTGCGAGGGCCCGTTCGGCCGCTGGGCCGACGACGGCCGGTCCGCCGACGAACGCATGGTGGACGAGGCCGATGACGGCACGGGCCCGAAGCCTACGCACCGCCGGTATCCGGCTCGGGCGTTCCGAACATGAGTGTTGCCAAGTCCTGGATATGTACGGCGAGTTCACGGACATGCGTCGCGCCGGTCTCGCTGTCAGCGAAACGAGTGTCGGAATCGCCGAGCTGCGCGGCGGGGTCGGCCATCGAGTCGCGCCATTGCTCCACCAGGCCGATCAGGCACTGCAGGATGCCCCGCATCGGATCTGCGATGGTGCGTCCGCTGAACCCGTCGACGGCCGCCAGGTGCGCCTCGGTCCACCTCAGCCGCTCAACGATCATGTTGGTATCGATGAGCGGAGCCTGCCCGGGCGCCGACGGTGACAACGACACCTCGGACTGGGAGGACTCCACCAGCAGGTAGAACTCCTCTAGGCCGAGCTTGGCCTCCTCGATCGCGGTCATCGCGTACGCCTGAGCCCACGCGTTGAGGATGCCGGTCAGGACCGCGACCTTCCGGTCCTCGGTCATGTTCTCCAGGATTGAGCCCTTCAGCGGGATCTGCAGCTTGGCCAGGGCCTGCGTGAGCTCTTTGGACGTGGGCAGCCCGTCGCGTACGGGCACGGTGGAACGCGTCATGCAGGTCACCCTAGCGGCCTGCACGGGCAGCCAATTCCGTCATCCGCGTCGAGATGACGGCCGGGCACGCCGGCCTGCTCCGGCGAAGCCTCAGCGATCGGCCCGTACACCGCGCCGGCAGCCGCCGCGCAGTCGCCGATCAGAGCAGTCAAGGTGGCGATCAGCCGAGTGGCGTGCCGACGCGACGCGCCGGTACTTCCAGTGGTGCGTTCATCAGAGCATGATGGCGCGCGTAGCCGGGCTGCGAGGGCGTTCGCCACATTGCAGTGAACACACGACAAAGTCCCCAGTCGCCCGGGGCCCGTCTTCCTCCGCTTGCGCGGAGAAGGGTGCTGCGTTTGCCAAGCCTCTGGGGCCACACACGGCTTACACCCACTCAGGCAGGCAAGAGACTCGACTCCGCCGAGCGTAGTCAGTGCGCGTGGCCCACCGTCAGCGCTCGGGGCGGGCACGCTAACTGATGTGGACCCGGCCCCGGCCGAACGCCGGGCTCGAAGAACCACCGCCCTGCCACCTGCCATGACGTGGGCCGCGTCCTTGCCACCGGCGAGGCATTCAGCCGCCCCGCCCACGACTGGGGCTGGACTGGTCATTCGTCTACACCATCTGACCTGCGATCGCGCACTTCCGCACAAGCACTTCGGCCCCCGAGGCGCATACCCCGGTTCTGGTCCGCCACGACAGGTCGGAGACGGCTGCCGGGGCCGACCCGTAGGCTCCGCGTGTCGGGCGGGGAGCGTGGCGGCCCCTGCCCGGCGCCCGGACTGCTGCCTCGGGCGTGTTCCGCCCCCAGCATCGAGCCCATGACCTGCCCATCGGCACCGATCCAGTCGCAGGCTTCGTTCTCCTCCCATCCGGCGCCGCAGCCATCCTCGTTGAGCAGGCAATTCAACTCGTCCTCGGTCAGGACCGGCTGGCCACTCGACAGGCATCGAGATCGCTGTCGCAGGTCATCGCGGCGATTTGTGCACGTGACGAGATGTGTTTTCCGCGGCGGAACGGCAGACTTCGAACAACCAGTTCGGGTTCGTGACTTTCATCGTCTGCGCCGCAGGGAAGGAAGGAACGCGAGGTGCGGGGGGGGGTGCCTCTATGTCCTTCGGCAAGGCGGAGTGGGTCATGCGGGGGCGGTTTCGGGGGTGCGTAGTTCGTAGAAGGTGCCGTCGGGGAGCATGGCGAAGAGCACGCTGATGCGGTGGCGTGCGAGGCGGAGGAGGGCTTGCGTGTGGGTTTTCCTGCGGGCTCGGCATTTGTCGTAGTAGGTGCGGGAGGCGTGGTCGTGCAGGGCGGCGAACGCGGAGAGGAACATTGCGCGTTTGAGCTGCCGGTTTCCGCCTCGGGGTGCGTGTTCGCCGTGGATCGAGGTCCCGGAGGACTTGGTGGCCGGGGCGAGGCCGGCGTAGGAGGCGAGGTGGGCGGCGGTGGGGAAGCTGGTTCCGTCGCCGACGGTGACCAGCAGGACGGCGGCGGTCCTGACCGCGACCCCGGGCATCGAGGTCAGGACCGGGGAAAGAGGGTGGGCCTCCAGCAGTTCGCTGATCTGGGCTTCCAGGGCCCTGCGCTGTTCGTGGACGGCCGTGAGGGAACGGGCCAGGGACGGGATGACCACGTCCAGGGTGCCGGTCCCGGGGACGACGACGGTCTGTTCGTCCAGGGCGTCGAAGATGTCGTCGATCAGTCGGGTGGCCATGCGCGGGGCCTTGGGGCGGATCACCTCAACGAGTCTGCGGCGTCCGGCTTTTCGCAGGGCGGCCGGGGATCCGTAGCGTTCCAGCAGCCAGGTCACCGCGACGTGGTCGAGGCGGGGACCCAGGACTCGCTCCAGGCTGGGGTGGAACTGGGTGAGCAGGCCGCGGATGCGGTTGGAGGTGCGGGTGGTCTCGGCCGCGAGGTCCTGGTCGAAGCCGACGAGCACGGTCAGCTCAGCGGTGTTCTCGTCGGTCACCTCCAGCGAGCGCAGGGTGTGCGGCATGGTGCGGGCCGCGTCCGCGATGACCGCGGCGTCTTTCGCATCGGTCTTGGCCTCGCCCGGGTAGAGGTCGGCGATCCGCCGCATCGCCAGTCCCGGCAGGTAGGCGACCTTGCAGCCCGCGTCGCGGGCGACGGTCAGCGGGAGGGCGCCGATGGAGGCGGGCTGGTCCACGATCACCAGGACGGTGCCGAACTTCGCGGCCAGCTTGTCGAACACGGCCCGCAGTTTCGGCTCGCTGTTGGGCAGGGGCTTGTCGAAGACCTTCTTGCCGGCCGGGGTGAGTCCGTGGCCGTGGTGAGCGGTCTTGCCGACGTCCAGGCCGAGGAACACGCCCACGTCTTCGGTATCGAACATCGCGCCCTTCCAGGAACGTTGCCGGTGTCGGCCTCGGCGTCGGTGTCGTACGCGCGCATCCACGTTATGCAGACCTGCCGCCCGCGAGCGGCCGGGCATTGCACCCGGCCAGGCGGCGGTCGGACCTCTTATCAGCGTCTCCGACGGCACCTCCCGGGCCCGGTGACACCACCCCCCAGGTCATGCCTTCGACAGGGGGGAACAGTCATGCCGGGCCCGGAGGCCAGCGGCCCTCTTGCAGGACCGCGAAAAACATAACGGGGGGGCGTAGGGGGCTGTGGAGGAATCCGCGGTGGGGTTGCTGGGGGAGGAGGTATCGCAGGAAGGGGTGCTGCACCGAAAGACACGGCAGGGGCCTCGTGTGGTGTGGGGAGTCTCAGCTTTCGCACGTCGTAAGACGCTTTTGGGTGGGCGGACTTGGCGGGTTCGGTGCCATTTCGCAGGCTGATCGCCACGTCAGTGAGGTCGAGCTCCACGTATCCATTATCGGTGCCTGCCAGATGGCCAGTAACGGTTACCGGAAAGCTGTCCCGGAGGACTTCACACATGTCGAGTGCCAACTGACCCAGCGCGGTCCCGATCGTAAGTTGAGCCTCGTCAGGGATCCAACGGTGGCTTTAATGGTCCCACTGCCGACATGGCGTCACCACCAATATCCGTGCTGCCGGGGTGCCTTTGGGAGTGAAACGCAGTTTGGGGTCGGAGGACAGGTACCCCTCAACCGTGATCTTTATCTTGCCGGACACTGGTGTTCTCCTCGTTGGGGACGGGACGTTCCGTTCCGTAGGCGCGGTTTGCATCGGGGCGGACTGCATCTTGCGAAGAGGCGCATCCAATATGGACTGGTGTGGCGATCTTGGGATGGTGAGGAGAGACGCTGCCGCCGCCGGCTGGCCGTACCCTCGTAGTTCATCCCCGGGTGGCCGTGCTCGTTCGTCGTGGTGCTGGAGATGGGCGTCACGTCGCGGACGCAGGTGCTGGGCGTGGTCCGGTTCGGCCCAACCGACGATGCCACCGCATCACGCCAAGGACGATGGCGGCGAGCAGAATCAAAAGGCAGCCTTTGGGCGTGAAGCTCATGTTTCCCCCTGAAATGTCTGGTCGAGTGGGTTAGTTGAGGCCGAAGTCGGTGGGGCGGCCGCACGCAATGCGGGCGCCGGCCAGCTGGCCGTTGCTGGCGGCGACGGCCAGGGCCTCGCGCAACTGGTCCGGCTCGTCGTCGTGGCGGCCGCCGATGTCCCCGGCCAGGAGCAGCACCTGGCGGACGTCGAGCACGCTCTTGATCCATCCGGGGATGGGCTTGGCAAGTGTGCCGTGGTAGAAGCGCTGGCCGGACGGATCCAGCACGATGAGCTGCAGGTTGCGGCCGTGCGGCTGGAACACGGCGACCCACTGTCCTAGTGGTGGGGCGTCCAACTCGGCCGTGACCAGGTGGAACCCGTTCTCCAACAGGCTCTGCATCAGGATGTTGCGGGGCTCGGCGCCGTGGGTGCCGGAGTCCGTCAGTGGCGTCATGACCATCCGGGCAACAAGCATGGGTGTGCCGTCCACGATGTCCGTGGCCATCGTCATGTCGAGCCCGCCCTCGGGTTGGACGACCGCGGCCGTGGCCTCGGCGTTCAGCGCGATGACCCTCGACGGCGCACAGCGGTCGTGGGCGAACCAGATGCTGCCGGCGGTCGCCACGGTGCTCCGGCCGAACACGACGTTGACCGGCCCGCTGTCGAGCGGCTCCCGGCACTCGATGCACGTCCCCTCGGCGATGCTCCGGGCCTGCAGGGCCATCTGCGGACCAAGGGCCGCCTCGACCTCCGGGCTCATCCGTACGGCCAACGCCATGCCTGCTCCCCTCCCTCGTGCCGGTGGCCTCGGTGGCTTCGGCTTTGGCTCACCGTACCGGCGTCAGACCTGGCACGAGTCGGGCATGGGCTGTCCTCCCAACTGGTCTGTGGTTCCAGGGAGATCAGCCTGGCCCGAGTGTGCTGGAGGGTTCAAGGTCCTGTTCCTCGGCCAAGGTGATCGGGTGGCCAAGGGAAGTATGCCCGTCTGACCGAAGTGGGGACGTCTGTTCGGGCGCAAAGGACTGGCCTAAAGGCCAGGCTGAACATGTCGGAGGGCCCGATCCGGGCCTCTGTCGTCGACCACCCTCACGCTCGTGCGGGGCCCGGATGCGGGCCGGGCGGGGGAGTGGTGCAGGTCAGCCCAGGAGGGCGAGCAGGGGCGCGGGCGGCAGGGCCTGGGAGCTGTCGGACGCGGCAAGGTGTTCGGCCCGCTCGCGGCGGAGGCCGTTGAGGTGGCCTACTCGGGGAGCCGGGGTGGGAGTCGTCGGCGAGACACAGCAGGTCCGGCAGAGTGCCGTCGTCCCATCCGGCCTGTTCGGCGAACCACTCGCGGAAGAAGGGCAGGTGCAGCAGCGTGCGACCCGCGTCGGGCAGGTCGGAGTCGTTGATGATGAAAAGTGCTCTGATGCCTGTTCTTAGAACAAGCGCTGCTGCCCGGCGCTTTCCAGTGCGGCCCTTGCTTTGGCCGCTCGCCGCTGAGCGGCCCGCTTCTTGCGGTCTCGTTGAGTATCTTCCTTGGCCGGCTCGCGAACCTGCGTATTCCCTTTCGTTCGAGTCGTGGGCTCATCCAGGTCAAATGCACTGACAACCTCAGCGAACACGGCGACTGGGTCGGCGAGCTGCAGGGGGGCCGGGCCGTGGGGCGACGTCGACGGCTCGGTCCTGGTGGCAGGAACCCGCGCCAGCCGAACCACCGTTGCGTCGTCGTCCAACTGCACAGCCACGGCGCCGTCGAGCTGACGGCGCCGAGCGCACCCTGCGTGATCCCTACAGGGAGCCGGTTCGCTCGTCTGCCGGTGCCGACACTCCGTCACCTCACACTGCCTCGGCAATGCCTCACCCGCCGATATGCCTTCGATAGCAAGACGTGGGGGCGCAGTTACGCTTTGAAATCCAAGGCCACAATCCTGCGATGCCTCACCACCCGTCACTGGATCTATCGCGAACACCCGCGGACCCGGAACATACGGTGGCGCCAGCACCCTCCACGGCCCCACCTGAGCTGCCGCCACATGAGCACGCCCCCACCCCACGCACGCGCCCCACTCATTACCGCCAGCCCTTGCCGACCATCCACACGAGCACGTCACCCACGCGACCACATCGAGCGTGGGGTCATACCCCGCACGCCGCGACCGCGCCCCCTGACCCGGCACCGTGAACACTCGCGTCACATGCTCCGGCGGCGCCACGTCGGCGCTCGCCTCCCGAGCCGGCACGATCACCGGCGAGTACTCTCCGTCCTGGAGCACCCACGCCCGCCCGTACGTCTCGTAGCGGTCAAACGTCCCCCGCCACGGCAACCCCTGCACCGTCACCCCGCCGTGCGTCACCGGCTCGGGCGTGACCATCACCCGCTGACCCTTGACGTACCGCGGAGCCGGCAAGGCCGCCCGCACCAGCGCCCCCTTGATCGCTGCCTGCAACTCCGCGTCCGCGGCCGCCTGAACCACGCTGGCAACCTGGTGCCGACCCCTGCCGAACGTCGGGCACGCCGCGCACCGCTCACCGCGCACATAGTCCCGGTCAAAGCACCGGGGGCACGACTCCGGGAACCGCTCCACCTCCGCCACATCCCACACCCGCCGGGGCGTCACCCCCAGCTCTGCCAACACCAAATCGAACGACCCGGTATCGCGCACCCACCTCCAGTCCTCACCTTCGACACCGGGCCGCTCCGTCCACGCCAGGAAGAAGGACCGCCCACGCGTCGCCGCATGCGAGCAAAACCGCTGCGCCTCCTCACGCGTCACCACCCACAACCCGCGCGCTCGCGCCGGAGCGCTCTTGCGGGAGGCGATGAACACCAGCGCCGGACCGTCCCCCCACCGCGCCGCCGGCACCTTCTCCACCTCGGCGCCCGCGCCCTGGACGACGCCCGCAGGCGCGGCGACACCAGGGCAGTACCCGCCGTCATCCGCCCACCCCTCCAGCGTCCCGGGACCGGTGACAACGTCGGCCACCTTCACCGGTACCAGCACCCCTGACTCGAACAAGCAGCGCCGCACCTGGTCGAGATCACGAATGTCATTGATCGCCACATGGTCACTGGCCGCACCACCGATCATGTACCGCCAGCCGTCAGCCCCCTCGTGCTTCCAAGCGGCCTTGACCGCCAGGCCGTCCGGCTCCCGCGTCGCCAACATCACCGCGTGATCCGACTGCACCTGAGTGCGCACCGACCACCCCTGCTCCTCAGCTTCGGCCACCAGGTCCACAGCGGCCGCGGGCAGAGTCTCGCGCTCCGCCTCGATCCGCGCCGCCTCAGCCGCCGCCGCATCCCGCGCGGCCTTGAGCTCCGCGACTGTCGGCCCCGCCTCCTCCCCCTTGAAGAGCCGATCTTCACTCAGCAGCGGGTACCGGCGCCGATCCGCCGCCGACACCCCGAAGCCGTTGTCCGCGACCGCGCACTCCACCGCCTCGATCTGCCGCGCCCGGCGCCAGAGGTCCCGCGTCCGGCGTCCCTTCGCCGTCAGCACGATCTTTCGGCATCCCGGACCGCCCGCGGCTGCGCCCACGATGCCGGCCGCCCACAGCGTCAACACCCGACCCTTGGCAACCCTGGTGTTCACATCGAACCGCGTCGCCGACGTGTCCTCGGCCACGAACCCGTCCGCGGTCTCGAACAGCTTCCCGTCGTGCGCCCACCACAACACGTTAGATTGCGCGCTGCTGAGCGCCAGCGCGGCCGCCTCGTCGATCTCTTCAGGCGTCATCACTCCCGCATCCCGCCGCTGGTGCTCGTCCAGGTGTAGCCCGGCCGCGTACTCCGCATCCTCCCGGCCGGTGAACACTCCCGCCCGGTCCCTGCGTTCCGTCGGCTCCCCGAACTTGTCCACCAGGACCGTCATCGGGCCGTGCCGGTCACACTCCACCGCCCACTCCCGCTCGGCCAGGTCCAACGCCGTCGCCCGCGCCGCCGGCCGTGAGATGTAGTTCCCCTCCACCGGTACCGGTACGGGAGCCGGCGCCACTGCCGCCTGGTCGCCCTCCTCTCCGTTGCCTACCAGCGCGTCGCTCACGGCACCGCCGGGCACCTGACCAGCCGTCGACACATCGGCCTGATCGCCAACAGGACCACTGCGAACACCTCCACAGCTGCCCACACCATCGGCCACCACCTCGGGCCCCGCTGCCGAGAAGAACGCCTCCGAACCCCCAGACTCCGAATCCACAACGTTTCGCAACGACTCGACACGAAGCACATACGCCCCTGCCTTAACGAGTTCTGTATGCCGCTCGCCTCGATGGTTCTTCGCCGTCATCATGTCCCCGGAGCGCGCCGTGATCGTCCACGCCACCCCATCCAGGGGCATCCCAACAGCGACCCCGGTCCCGCGCACCACCCCATCCGACAACTCCTCGTACGCCGTCCCCACCCCAGGCACCACGAAGACATCACCCACCTGGCCATCCGCGGCCGGCCGTCGCCGTACGTCCGCCCACGTGTAGCCGTGCTCCCCGCGCGCTTCTTCCACGGCCGGTGCCGGCTCGTCGTCCAGGTACGCCCGCACCAACGCCCGCACGCTCTCCGCGTCCGGCTCACCGTCCGCACCGATCACCGGCACGCCGATTCGTGCATCATCCGGAGCGACGACGACCCACCCTGCCGACTCTTTCGCGACATTGAAGACCTCGCCGCGTGTGGTCGCGTGCCACATGCCGTCAATGATCCGCGTGAGCGTGATCCGCCGCTTCCCCGCGCCGCTCATGTCCTGCTGCTCCTCGTCCTCCTCGACCTCGGCGCATCCGGCGAACCGTCGTTCCCATGCCTGCGCTTCTCGTTTGGCTCGCGCAGCTTCCCGCTCCGCAATCTGCCGTTCCCGCCTGGCCGCCCGCTCACGGTCCCGCAGCTCACCTTTGGCGGTGATCGCTTCCAGCTCTGCGCGACGCTTCGGGGCGTCGGCTACCCACTGCTCTAGCTCCCGCATCTGGGCCGCGCGGTGCGCCTTCTCTGCCTCGCCGCGGGGCAGGAACGGCAGCCGCTCGGCTTGGTCTCGCGCTTCCTGTTTCGACACACGCGAGCCCGAGGCGGCTTCCAGGCGCGCCGCTTTCGCCTCCTTGTCCGTCTTGTGGAGCCCGGATGGCTTCGTTCACTTCAAGCGACAGCGTTTGTCCATCGGTTTTGGCGGCGGGACGCGGTCTGCGGGGGCGTGGATGTGCATGAGAAATGACGTCACTTCGTGGGATGGCCCGCCGCCCGTGAGGGCGGCGGGCCATCGAGTTCGGGCCTGCGGATGTCAGCCGGCCTTAGCGGGTTCCTCGGCCCGGGCCCGGGTGGAGGCGAGCCGGTAGGAGTCGGTGCCGGTCTCGATGATCGTGCCGTTGAAGGTCAGGCGGTCGACGATGGCCGCGCAGAGGCGGGGGTCGGTGAACGTCTTGGTCCAGCGTGCGCCGTGCGGCGCTTCGTTGTATCCCCGACGCAGTCGGGATGAACTTGGAGGGAGGTTCTTGGGTCGCCGGGCTTACTTGAGCGCGAAAGCGTGAGGGGACAACAGCATGCTCGGAAAGCGGTGTCCGTCTGGAGGCGTCCAGGGCGGGGTGCCGCAAGACCCGCGCGATATGGCTAAGGCTTGATTACTTGAAGCCCAATTCCCAGCGGTGCGAAAGACACCCGTCGAAACGACGCCTGAATTCGACGTCACGCCATGCTTCGGTCGCGGTTGGAGGCTGGAGCAACCTCCATGGCGTTGAGCGCCTCCCAGCGAGGGCGGCCAAGGGAATGAGTGGGCGGCCTAAGTCGCGCTAGATACGTACAACGAAGACGTACCACGGGATCGCCTACGGGGCGCGAGCTCTATGGCGACGGAGTGCCCGTAGTAGTCGCAGGAGTGACGACCTGCCAGGGAGGCCGGGAAAGCCGGTCACAGGGCGAAGGGGCACAGGTGATTGAGGCGTCCGGCGATGGGAGGTATGCGTAATGCAGAGCGCCGCAACGGTGCTGGGCGTCCTCCGGGAACGCGGCAGGCAAGGTCTGCCGCTGGCAAGACTGTATCGGCAATTGTTCAACCCGCAGTTGTTCCTGATGGCTTACGGGCGCATCTACGCCAACAAGGGTGCGATGACGCCCGGGGCCACCGGGGAAACCGTGGATGGTATGTCCCTGGAGAAGATCGACACGATCATCGGTAAGTTACGTGCCGAGACGTATCGTTGGACTCCGGTTCGGCGGACCTACATCCCAAAGAAGAACGGGAGAAAGAGACCGCTCGGACTGCCTACGTGGTCGGACAAGCTGGTCGCTGAGGTGGTCCGCCTCCTTTGGGAGGCGTACTACGACGTCCAGTTCTCCCGTCACTCCCACGGCTTCCGCCCCGGTCGGGGCTGCCACACCGCGCTCAACGAGGTGGTGGAAGTCTGGAAGGGAACACATTGGTTCATCGAGGGAGACATCTCCGATTGCTTCGGCAGTCTGGATCACGGGGTGATGCTCGCAATCCTGGGAGAGCGAATCCACGATGGACGATTTCTGCGGCTGATCCGCCAGATGCTCAAGGCCGGGTACTTGGAGGACTGGCGATGGAATGCCACGCTCAGTGGTGCGCCACAGGGTGGCGTGGCCTCTCCGATCCTGTCCAACATCTACCTGGACCGGCTGGATCAGTTCGTTGAACAGCGCCTCATGCCGGACTACAACCGGGGCAGGCTGCGCCGGCGGAACCGGGAGTACTGGCGCGTCGAAGCGAGGATTAAACGGGCAGGCCAGCGTGGAGATAAGGCGGCAGTACATGCGCTTCGGCAGCAGCTGCGACGCCTTCCCAGTGCCGACCCGGATGATCCGGACTATCGGCGGCTGCGGTATGTCCGCTATGCCGACGACTGGCTGCTCGGATTCGCTGGGCCAAAGCGAGAAGCCATGGAGATCAAAAAACGGATGAAGGATTTCCTGCATGACGAACTCAGGCTGGAACTCTCCGAGTCCAAAACCTTGATCACGCACGCTGCCAGCCAGGCGGCGCGCTTCCTCGGTTATGAACTGAGGACTCAGCTTGCCGACACGAAGATCACTCGGGGGCGTCGAGCGGTCAATGGCTGTATCGGCCTATACGTGCCACGGGATGTAATCCGGAATCGGTGCGCGTTGTATATGAAGCGCGGGAAATCCAAGTTTCGCGGGGCACTGATACACGATCAGGACTACTCGATCGTTGCGAAGTACCAAGCGGAATATCGGGGACTCGTCCAGTACTACCTGCTGGCCCAAAACGTGGGACGTCTGGGCATACTGCACTGGGTCATGGAGACATCCATGCTCAAGACTCTGGCCAGGAAGCATCAGTCCACCGTCACCAGGATGGCTCGCCGACATAGGGCGACCGTCCAGACGCCCGACGGGCCACGGACGTGCATGCAGGTCATAGTCAAGCGCAGTGACGGCAGGAAGCCACTGGTCGCCCGCTTTGGCGGAATCCCGCTGAAGCGGCAACGTTTTGCTGACCTGGTCGACAGGAAACCGTCAACGAGATACACCGGCAGCAACGAGCTGATTCACCGGCTCTTGGCGGGGCAGTGTGAGATGTGCAGATCGCGGAATGGTCTGCAAGTCCACCACATCCGTAAGATGGCAGATCTCAACCGGCCTGGTCGGCCCGAACCTTCTCCCTGGGTAAGGCTCATGGCGCAACGTCGACGCAAGACCCTTGTGGTCTGTCACGACTGCCATTGGGAAATCCATAGAGGACGGGCCACGGTCTCAACTCGGAGATGACGTCACTGGAGAGCGGTATGCGTTGAAAGGCGCCCGTACCGTTCGGGAAGGGGCCGTCGGAAAAGGACCCCAGCCAGGGGCACCTCGTCGGCGGCCTACTTCACCGCCGAAGGACTCGTTGGAGGCGATGGCGACGCTGTTCTTCTCCTCGCGCTCGGTCAGGACCTGGAAGAGCAGTTCGGCGCCGTGCCGGTCGAGTTCCATGTAGCCGAGTTCGTCGATGCAGAGCAGGTCGACGCGGCCGTAGCGGGCGATGGTCTTGTTCAGCTGCTTCTCGTCGGCGGCCTCGACCAGCTCGTTGACCAGCTTCGTGGCGAGCGTGTAGCGGACCCGGTAGCCCTTCATAGCGGCCTCCGTGCCGAGGGCGATGAGCATGTGGGACTTGCCGGTGCCGGAGTCGCCGATCAGGCAGAGCGGCTGCCCCTTCTTGATCCACTCGCAGGAGGCGAGGGTGTGGACGGTGGCCGCGTCGATATTGGGGTTGGCGTCGAAGTCGAACGTCCGAAGGGACTTCTCCCTCGGGAAGCCAGCCGCCTTGATCCGCCGCTCCGAGCGGCGGCGGGCCCGGTCGTCGCACTCGGCCATCAGCAGTTCGGCGAGGAAGCCCCGGTAGCTCATCTGCTCCTTGAGCGCCCGCTCGGCGATGTCGGAGAACTCCTTGCGGATCGACGGAAGCCGCAGCATGCGGCAGGCGGTGTCGATGGCGGCGTCGGCGGCCTGCTCGGTCAAGCCTCGCTGGCGGGGCAGGGTGGTCATTGCGCTTCTCCCTCACGGTGGTCACCGCCGCTTTCGCGACGGCGTCGGAGCAACTGGTCATAGGGGGTCACCGAGGGCAGCGGCCTGGTGTCCGGCGGAAGGTGGGCAAGACGCCACTCGTGCAGGAACGTCACGTTTCCTGGCGTCGGTCCCGGACCGGTGGCCGGTGGTTCGTCCTCGGCCTGGGCGGCCTTGCGGGCCTCCAGCGCGACCGCGTCCGCGGTCAGGGCTCCGGCCCGCAAGGCGGTGGCCAGCCCGGCGACCAGGTGCTCGTGCGGGATGTGCCGGCCCAGCAGCAGCACCTCGATCAGGGCCCGGGTGCCGTCCCGCTCGCCGTGGACCTTGCGGGCCTGGGCCCACCAGGCGTCATGGACGGGGGTGAACTTGCCTGCCGAGCGGGCCTGTTCGAGGGCGGTGGCGCCGGGGAAGGCGCCTGGCTTGCGGATCAGGGCTTCGAGGTAGTGGTCCAGCTCCAGGCGGCAGCCGGCCTTGGCGATCAGCCGCTCATGCCGGGCGACTTCCACATTCTGGTCGTAAACCACCAGGTGGGAGGCGTGCAGGACGACCCGGACCCGCTTGCCGATCAGGCGGACGGGCACCGAGTAGCGGTTGGTGCGGACGGTGATCTGGCTGTAGCGGTCGACCCTGGGGGTGAACACCCGCCCGGTCTCGAACGGCTCCTCCGGCAGCGGCAGCAGCAGCGGCCGTTCGAGCTCGAAGTACTCGTCGATGGTCCGCGGCCGCGAGCCGATCCGGCGCCGGCCGTCGTGCAGGTCCCACTGCTCGACCATCTCGTTCAGCTCCGCCAGCGAGGAAACCTCCGGCACCGGGGTGAAGTGGTTGCGGCGGAAGTAGCCGATCTGCCCCTCGACCCCGCCCTTCTCGTGGGCGCCGTCGATGCCGGGGCGGCAGTAGAAGCTCTCGATGCCGAAGTGCGACCGGAAGGCGATCCACCGGTCGGTCTCCACCCGGGCCCGGCTCAGTCCCAGCACCTGGGCGACGGCGGCCTTGAGATTGTCGTAGCGCACCCGCCCCCGCGGGACACCGCCCAGCGTCCGCAGCGCGTGCACGTGGCCCTCGAAGAAGGCTTCCTGGCCGGCGGAGGCGAACACCCGGTGGACGGCCTTGCCGGAATACGACAGGCGGAAGGAGAACAAGTAGCAGGTCACCAGCTCGCCGGCGAGCCGCACGGCCACGTCACCGAAGTCGACCTCCGCCTCCATCCCCGGCGGATGGGTCTGCGGGACGAACGCCTCGATGGGCGCCTTGCCCGCCTCCACCGCGATCTGCGGCTTCCGGTCGGCGACATACCGCCTGACCATCGGATACGACACCTCGGCGCCGTGTTCCTCGACCAGCCGGTGAAAGATCCGCGTCACCGTGTGCCGCTGCTTGCGCGGCGCGTCCAGGTCCGCCCGCAGGATCCCGTCGATCACCGCCTTGTACGGATCGAGCGCCGACGGCCGCGGCGGCAGCGGCTTGCGCGGCTCCGGCCAGGCCGAGTCCAGAGCCTTGCGCACCGTCCGCCAGCCGACGTTGTACTTGCGCTCCAGCTCCCGCATCGCCAGGCCAGCCCGGTGGTCCCGCCGGATCGCCGCGTACAGCTCGACCTTCGACATCTGCGGCATGACCAGGACCTTTCACCGGAAACACCCCGATGCTGTCCTGGCAAGCCCCCCACCGCCGTCAAAACTCGTGAACATCACCCGACCGTGGAACCGGGCGCCTCCAGAACCCGTGTACAACCGCCGTCACGACTCATGAACAAAGCCACCCGGAGGTGTGCAGCGTCGCCAGGTACGCTGCGCGCTTCCCGTCTGCTGTGGCTTGGACCGGCCCGCAGTGCCCCTGCACGGGGAGCCGCACAAACCCGCCGGTGGCCAACAGCCGAACCCGAGGCCCGCTCACCGCGCGGCCTCCATCGAGCCGTACCACCCCGTCGGTGTCCATGGTCAGCCGTCCCGCGGCCGCCCATCCGGCTACCTCGGCAACCTTCTCCGACCATCCCAGGCGCGGAACGATGCCCACCGCGTCCATGTAGTCCGGGTACCACCGCTCACGTTCGGCGATGGACTGTTCCGGTGCGCCGGTCTCGGGGTCGGCCGGAAGCATCTCGCTGCCCTCGTCCCCGTCTTCGGTTTCGGCGCCGTCGCCCACCGGTCGGCCAACGCGTTCAACGCCGCTGTCAGCATCTCGAACGGGTCCGTGCTCATCGTCCCCGCAGTGGCTGCCGGGGGAGTGTGCAGGAATGGGAGTCACTACCTCCGCCGCGTCATCCGCTCCCGCCTCGGGAACCTTGACCGCTTCCCGCGCCTTACGGTCCTGCTCTGCCAACTCCGCCAGGCGCGCCCGCGTCGCGTTGTACGCCTGCACCACCAACTGATGCGCCGCCGGCTTACTGTCGGCGATCCCCACCAGCCGCCGCGTCTTGGGATCGTGGCCGTACCCGGGCCCTTCCCAGACCACGAACTGTTCCCCGTACCGCTCCATCCCGTACGACTGCCATCCGCCGTAGGTGATCTCCCAGCCCTCATCCGACTTACCCTGCGGAGCACCCACCAGGGCGCGCTGCACGTGGTCGTCTGCGGCAGCCAGCATGCGCGTTTCGGAGTCCTGGCGCACCATTGCCCACACGTTGCCACGGTCCGACGCCGCGCCCACCTTCCTGCCGTCGCCGTTCTTGACCACGAACGGCTTCTTCAGCCGGTGGTTGGTCTCGATGCGGTACGTGTGGCCGTATGCCGTGGTCATGATCGACGCGTACCCGTCCGCCTCCCCAGTCCGGGTCATCTCCTCGCCGCATCCCACCGCGGGGGTGTCCATGGCATCGGCGGGGATGGCGCGTACCCACCAGGCGACATACGCCATGCGCTCAAGGTGCACCCATTCCCGCTGCGCGGCCGACGCTTTCCGGCTGCTCTCCACGATCTCGCCCCAAGTGCGACCGGCGAAGGCCACCGCCAGATCTTCGTGATCGTCCGCGCCCATCTGCGCAGCCTGGGCTGGCGCGTCGGTGTACCGGCCAAGGCACCACCGGTCAGCCTGGAACCGTGTCCCGTCCTGCTCTCCCTCGATGAGGAGACCGAAGCGGCCGTGGCAGATGTCGCACCGGCCCCCCTCGTTGGCGCCTGTCACCACGCACCCAAGCGCGATCAGCTCATCTGACGGGGCGCCGGCGAACGCGTGGAGGGGGACTGCCTGGCGGCCTGGCCCGGCCGGCGCCGTCGACTGCGGCCCCTCGGTCTCCTCAGGTTCGCTGGTTTCCTCGGACGCCTCGGGTGCCGGGACCGCATCGCGATCCGGAGCCTTGACCACGATCCCCGGGTGCGCCCGGAACGACCAGCCCTGTTGCTGCGCCACCTGCCGCAGCTGTACGTACCCCGTGGGCAGGTCGTACCGCGCGGCGTCCACGTCTTCCGTGACCACCGCTTCCGCCCGCACCGGGACCGGAGCCGGCTCAGGGGCCGATTTCACCTCAGGTGCGGCAGACAGGCGTGCCGTGCGGCCCTTGAACGGCCCGTCGTACCCGGCATCCCCCCATTCGGCCACCAGCCCCAAGGAGGCAAGCGCCGCGTTCGCCGCCTTCACCGCACCGGGATCCATCGCACCGCGCACGAACCACCGGGCCTCCCCAGGCGGCGTCAGGTCCACCGCGTGAAGTTCCTTCCACCGGCCGTCCGTCAGCCGCAGGACCGCCGTAGCAGCACCGCCGGCCGCGTTGATCACCGCGCGCTTACACCTCGCCACGTCCACCCTCGGCGCCCCTTGTGGAGCCGGCTCGGGGCCCGGTTGCGGAGGCTGGTGTGCGTCCCACACCGCCAACGCCTCATGTCCCTTGGTGGTCAACTCCACAGACAGCGGCGCGGCGTCATCCTCAGGAACCGTGATCCCTGCCAGTCCGTGACCGGTCGCCCACCCCATATCCCTGAGCAGGACCGGGGCGCCCTTACGGATGCGCCACTTGCCCGACGTCGTGACTTTCACGGCGCCTGCGTCGATAGCGCGGAGCACCTCGGGGAGACGGGCTTGCCACCGGAGGACGTTGGCGCGTTCACGGTCGGTCATCACACCCGGCGCCGCGCCTTCGGGACCGGCCACGGGAGCCGGCGCGGCGTGCTCGGCGAACGCGTCCCGCGCAGCCTGCGCGGTAGCGAAACGCAGCACCCGATCACCGTCCATGAACTGCCCCCTGGTCCCCATGCCGGGGCACCTGCACATCACCCGAAACGGACCCTCCCCACCACGCTGTTCGTGGTACTCGATCAGTCCTTCGTGGCCGTTGCGCTCCACCGGCGCCGCAACCTCCACCGACCCCAGCACCGCCCCCGGCACCACTTCGCCCAGCCAAGCCCCTACCTGCAGCGTGGCTTCGGCCCGGGCGTTCGCCGCCGCCTCCTCACGCTCCACAGCCGACCGCTTCTCGCGCTGCCGAACCCCCCACTCAATCTCCCGGCTAGAAGACGACACCCACCGCGGGAACGTCGGATCGTGCTCCTCGCCCATCGGCGCGGCAGCCGCTGACGCCCACACCTGCGCCGCACGGTGCGCCAGCATCCCCGCCGACACATCAGCACCCACCGGCGTCACCACCACCCGACGCCCCTCCACCCGCACCACAGGGCACGGGAACGCTGCCTTGAACCATGTGATCCGCGCCCACCCCGCCCGCAACTCCCGCCGGTACGTCTCCACCGGCCCGCACCCAGCCGCCAACGCCCAGCCGCGCGCCACGACGTTCACCGCCAACGGCTGTTCGCTACGCCGCTGCTCCCACTTCTCCATTACGACCCGGGCCTGGCGGCGTGCTTCGCTCCGATTCCGTTCGGCCACCATCAGCAGCAACGCCCGTCGCAACTCGGCCGCCTCAGGGCCGGCCGGCACGCGGCCGTCCCGGAGCATTGCCTCCAAAGCCCGCATATCCCGCCACGGGCGGAGCGTGTACATCCCGATCCGGCTGCCGGTCAGAGCCCGCCAGGCGGCAGCCACCATGTCTCCGCGCTCACCGCGCCGCACCCTGGCGCCCGGAACGTCCAGCGCACGCCCCTCCTCCGCCACCTCCTCATGCCCCGCCGCCCCCGCAAGCTCGATTACCGCGCGGTCCCGCGCATCCCACAGCCCCTCCCACACCTCACCTTCCGCCGTGGACTGCTCAAACCGTCGCTCGCGCTCGGCGTCGAACACCGCGCCCCACTGCTCACGCGCCACCCCCACAAATGCCGGAGCATCCGCGTACCGGCGCACGTACTCGGAGAGGATCCCTCGCACCTGCCCGAGGAACGTCTCCAGGTTCATACCCGGAGCGGCAGCAAGACGTTCGGCGTCCCGCCGCGCCACCTCGGCCTGAGCGGCCGCCAGCAACGGAGCGAACAGTTCATCCGCCTCAGGCGCCAACAGGGCCTTCTCCAAACGGTCGGCCGCGTCCACGGCCAACTGCGCCAGCCGGGCCACACGCCGCGCCATCTCAAACGCCCGACGCGCATCCGGCACCAGGCCGCGAGCCTCCGTGTCCGACACATCAAACATCAGCGCCTCGACCACATCCCGAGCCCGGCACGCGATCCGATACGCCGCCCGGTAATGCGGGCCCCCCTCCAACTCCGCCTGCGCCACCCACGCAGCCTCGCCGCGCCGTGCGGTCACCGCATCCAACGCCACCTGCGCCCGCTCCAGCGCCCCCGCCGCATCCGCCGAACGCTCCCCAGCCACCTCACACCAGTGGCCAGCGTCCCGCCCCTGCGCCGTACGCTGCTCCCGCTCCCCCGTGCGGTCCACCAGCGTCCATGCCTCATCTCGGACGCGGGCAAGCATGTCCCGATACCCGCAGCCGGAGTGCACCACCGTCACGGAACCATCGGGCTCCACACACCCCATCGTCCCCGACCCCCACCGACTGCCGTTCCACACAGCCTCGGCCACCACATCCGTCATCTGAAGATCACCACGCCCATCCGGCGCCAGCCACAACCCTTTCATCACCAGACGCCAGCACCGCGCACTGTCACGCCACACGGAGCACTCCCACCCCCGCGCCTGCGCCTTACGCCCCAACGACCCCAGATTCCGCGGGGCGCCATCCGATACCGCCTGCGCCACCATGTCCACCCCAGCCACCTCGGCCCCCTCCGCCGACACCAACACCGGCGCAATATCTGTCTGGTCCTGTTGCCCCTGCGGGCCGTCATATCCATGTGCTGCACGATCGGAGTAGTCGCTCACTTCTGCATCCTTTTGGTTCAGCTGGCGGAGTACCGGGCACAATGCAGCCCCGGCCATGTTCCGGCCGGGGCTGCGTCGAATCCGTCTGGTTCACGGCGTGGGTGGTTCAGTTCGATTCCTCCCCCTTGATCTCCTCCAAGGCGAGTTCGAGTTTTCCGAGGGCGTAGTACTTGAGGCGCCGCAGATCCTTGGTGATCTCTGTGGTATTGACGGGAGCTTCGGTGACCGTCGGGTCGTGTTTCATCAGCACGTCCAACAGGGTCTTCTCCGCCTCCTCCAGCATCTCGACGATGCTCTGATTGATCTTGGGTCGCTTGCGGGCCACGGTCAGCCTTCCTTGTACGCCGTGATCGAGGCGTGCCCTGCGACCGCCATTTCTTCGGCGTGCAGGACAATGGGGTGAAGGTGCTGGTAGCAAGCGAACTCGTTCCTGCGCTCGCCGAGGCCGGGAATCCCTGTACGGTTCACCGTGTACGTCACGACGTGATCCGGTCGCATGATGCAGCGCGCCTCGTCACCCGGAAATCCCCCGCAGGTTGGGCGGGTATCCTGCTTGATCTCGATCTCGGTGGCGGTGGTACTAAGCCACGCCTTTGTCGTGTACTTCATGGTGATTCGGATCCTCCTTCTGCCGGGGGTTACCGGACACAAAAGCGGGCCGTTCCCCGAAGGGAGCGGCCCGCCGTCGAATTCGTCTTGTCCTACGCGTCGGTGGAAACGGAATTTCCGTCGATCCGGGTTCCGTCGGGGTACACCTTGGGCAACAGTTCGAGATCGCCACTCAGCTTGTTTTGCAGCTCTCCGAGAAAATTCCGAACTGCCTTATCAAATTCTGTATCCGAACCGTCGACCTCGCTCGCGCACTTCGCGCATACGCGGTTGAGGAGATCCCCTCCGATACCCCGGATCTCGAACGTGGGCGTGTCGGATGCATCGACGTCGATGAACACAACGGGCGCCATCTCGAAGTTGGTGCTCGTGCACCCCTTGAAGCCACACTGCATGCTCTTCTCCTTCCTCGTTGCGGGCGCCTGTTGGCCGCCACGGCGACTCCACGTCGCTGACGCGGAGCGCCGAAGCAGTCAGCAGGTGGTGGCCTTCCGAACGTCGTTCCAGCCGTAGAGGCCGGTGGGTACGCCCGCGTTCCACTCACACAGTCGGGCATCGACCGGGTCAGCTTCCTGATCAGTGATGAAGTGGGTGATGGCCACCTCACGCGCGTACGAGAATTCGCCGTCGGCCACGTAGGAGTACCGGCCTCGTGCAGGGTCGTTGGGGAAGTCGAAGGTGAATTCCCAGACTCCTTCGCCGTCCGGTACTTCGGTGGTCCAGGGGTCGGACTCGGCCATGAAGGCGGCTTCCCTATTGAGCCAGTCGAAGTCCTTGAAGTCGTCCTTGTGCACTAGGCGTGCGATGAAGAACTGAGCCCGGTCCAGAGAGAAGGTGGACACGAGTTCGTCGGCCGGAATGAGTTCGATGCTCTCCCCCTCCCATACGTAGAAGGCGGCTCGCTGCGGGTCCTCATTCGGCTGGCCCTGGACGGTGAACACGTGGCCGGCGTCCTCGACCTTCCAGACCTTTCGTTCCTCCATTGCGAGCATGCTGCTGAAGATGCCCGAAACGGGCGGCAGTTCGGTGACGGTCTGGCGTTCACGCCAAGCGGTCATGATGTTGTTCTCCCGGCAGGAGGAGCAGTCGTCGTCGCACTCGTCGACGTGCGGGACGGTCAGTTCGTCCCGGAAGGCTCCGTACGTGACGCCCTCCGCGGTCGGCTTCGAGGCCGCCTCTACGGCAGGCCGCCGGCCGACATCCTGGAGGTGGATGGTGTTGGTTGAGGTGTGGCGTGCTGGGGTGGGGCCGTACCCGGGGCACGATCTGGCTCGGGTACGGCCGGACGGCCGGGGCTCAGCCAGGTACGTCCGACGTCGACGGCGCGGTGGTGGTGAGGGCGCCGCCGCCTCATTCGGCCAGACGGCACTGGGCAGGGTCAGGAACTGGCCTGCGGCTTCTCGGCCAGCGGGGGCGTCACGTCCACCCGCAGGGCGCGCCGTGTCGCCGTGTTGCTGCTCTCCACCCGCCACACCTTCCAGCCTGCCTCAACGAACGCGGCGGCGACGGTGTCGAGAGCAGAGTTCCGGGCGGTGCGGACGGTCCGCGACTTACGGGACCTCATGCCCCGCTCGTCCTGCGCACCGTCGATGAACCAGAAGAGTTCCAGCGTCCGCCCCGCCCCGGGCCACATGAACGCGCCCTGCGGCCCCTCCGGGCTGTGCCACTCCCGGTACAGCATCTTGCGACCGGGAACCGTGGCCACCGGAACTTCGGCCGCCCGCAGGATGTCTATCGCTGCGATAACGCCCGGGTCCTGCGCGTACTCCGGCAGGACTCCCACCGCGTCCAGCTCCGCACCTTCACCGCTCACGGCCGGGCGCAGCTCCCCCACCTGGGACTGCCGCACACCCCCCTCGCCGTGCTTGTCGGGCTCTACCGCTCGATGCGCCGCCTCCAACTCGATGCGCTCCGGCGTACCGCCGTTCACCATCCGCATGGCGTACGCCGCCTGCTGCTCGCTGCTGCTCATCAGGTGTTCCTCTCCTTCGGGTACCGGCCTGCTCTCGCCGGGGATTGCGCCGGGCAGGCCCGGCTAACGTCGCCGCCCAGCAGGGCGAACAGACGCGGTTTCTGGACTTTCTGAACCGGTCACACGCACGTGGGCGCGTACGGGGCCGCGGGGGCGCCGCCCGACCCGATCGCCGGGCGGCGCCACGGTGCGGGATCAGACCTGGCTCAGTCCGGCGTACTCGACGGGGACCTCGACGCGGAACAAGTGGTTCAGGGCCTTACGGGCGTTGTCCGCCGCGTTCAGGCGGCCGTCGAGCCGGGCGATGCGCACGATCAGGGGCGGGTGCGCGGGGATACGGCCCATGGGCGAGTCGACGACCGCCGTGATCCGGACGAACACCTGCTTCCCGGTCGGCAGCACCGGCCGGCAGTCCACGCGGATGCTGGGCGTGCCGGTCTCGATGGCGGCACGCTCGTCGGGCGTGCCCATGGTGGCCATGTACGCGCGGGCCGCCGTCCGGATCTCCTCGGCCGTGGCGGGGACGTACGTGCCGCGCATCTGCTCGGCGCGCGGCTCGACAGCCAGGACTGCCGCGCGGGCGCGCTCGATGGCGGCGCGCGCCTTGTCCCGGGCGGCGGTGCGGCTGGCGAGCCCTTCGGCGGTGCGCAGGGCCTCCCATGCTTCCTCGGTGGCGTCCCGTGCCGCGCGCAGCTCGGGGTGAAGGCCGGCGGGCGCGGCCAGGGGCAGCGTCTCCAGGTGGCAGGCGATCGTGTGCAGGTCGCGCGGGGACTCGCTCAGGGACGCGTCGCGGATGGCCTCGTACGCGGCGAGCGCGGTGAACAGGGGCGCGGCGGTGGCCGGGGGCATCTCGGCGGCGATGGCCTCACGGATCGCGGGGTACAGCTCCGGCCGAGGCGGCTTCACGCAGTGGGCGAACGCGGCGCACAGTGCCTCGTCGGTCGGCTCCTCGGTGTGCTGGTCGGCCCACCACTTTCCGGCGAACTGCACCGCGTGGCGACGGGTCTTGACGTCGTCGGCCGGGCGCTCCTCGGCGGTGGGGACGGAGCGGCCACCGGTGCAGGGGCCGTCCCCGTTTGTGGCGTACGGCGTGCCGCAGCCGGGGCAGAAGTCGACGGAGTGGTCAGCGATCAACGCGGTGGGGATGTACCGGGCGGCCTGGTAGCCGTTGGACACGTAGACGGTGCCGTCGGTGTCCAGGGTGGTGCGGGCGCGACCGGGGGTGTTGTCGAGCATGCGGCGCTGCACCATAGCGACGCCGCCGCGGTCGATGTCGGCCTGGTCGTCGTGGTTGGGCAGGATCCAACGGCCCGCGTCGCGGAGCTGGACGACGTAGTCCGTGTGAGCGAGGACTTCGGCGGGCGTGCGCAGCTCCTCGCGGGTGAGTTCGCGGCCGGGCATGCCTTCGAGGACGGAGGCGCCAGCGGGAACGGGGTCGGCGGCGAGGACCTCGGCGGCCGAGCGCGCGGCGGGGGCGGGGGCGGTGCCGTACAGGCGGGCGAGAGAGTCGACCGCAACGATCAGGTGGTGTCCGGGCTCGAACACGCGGGCGTCGCCCATGACGCTGTCAGCGTGGGTGCGGGTGGTCCACGTGATCTGAACCCACGGGGTGCCGGGGCCGTTGTACGCCTTCACGGTGCCGATGGTGCGGTCTTCCAGGCGGACGGCGGCGATCACGTCCATGCCGGGGCGGACCATGTCGGCGCGCACCGGGATCGCGGTTCCGGCGGCGACGGCGGCGTACGTCTCGGCGAAGTAGGCCAGGAGGGCGTCATCGATCGGGCCGGTGAGTTCCTGGGCGGTCGGGCGCTGCTCCTGCACTGCGTTTGCGCCGTGGCCGTCGGTCCATACATAGCCGCTCGGTTCGCTGTCGGCTTCGGCCTGGACGGTCACCGCCCGGGCGGTGAAGTGGAAGTCGTCGGGCATCACTGGTGCCCGTATTCTTCTCTGACCATGGTTAGGAACTTGACGCTGAGCGTGTTGTGCACGACGCCGAGGATCTTGTCCCCGTGCCGGTCGTGGATGACCTCGTGGCCGCGCTTGGCGATGGACGCGGACAGGTAGAACCGCCGGCCCTGGTACTCGCGGTAGAGGCAGTTCGCCGACTCCGGAAACGGCTCGCAATTGCAGATCGGGTCGACCGTATCGAGGATGACGTCCCCCGGTCCCTGGCCGATCGGCAGGAGGCTCGCGAGCTGGACGCGGATGATCTGGTCCCGCTGCTCAGGATCACCAGGCCGTGTCATGTCGGCTGAATCGACGATGCTGCGCGTCCTGCGCACGATGTCGGGGCGCTCCTTCGAGTGCCAGTTCACGGCATATTTCGTGAGGACCGATCCCGCTTCCTCGGTGTCAGCCGGCTCGGGCTCATTGGGTTCCATTGCGTTGTCCTTTCGTGGTTCCTCGGTCGGGCGGTTTCCCGAGCATGGAAAAGCGGCCCACCCGGATTTGGATGAGCCGCCGCTGTCTTGGGGCGTACGTCGCGCCGGGATGTCAGTCCTCGGCGCGTTCGACCGTGACGATGTAGGCCATGTCCTCGGCGTCGCGCCACTCGCCGATCACGCGCCACCCGGCCTCGCTCAGAAGCTGCTCGGCCTCGTGCCGGCCGTCCTCGGGGTCCCCGTCTTCGGCGGTCACCGTGGTCAGCGCGCGGAAGGCAGCGGGCGTGGGGTAGTCGGGCGACCACGCCCGCTCGTCGCCCGGATGCTCGCCAATCAACTTGTCCTGCCACACGGCGACTTCCATGCGCGGCTGGGAGAGGTGACCGATGCCGTAGGTCATCCAGGCGCTGAAGTGAGGGCGGCTGGACCAGTCAGCCTCGCGCTCGTTCTCCAGGTCCCAGCGCTTGAACATCGCGCCGAGCTGAGCGTAGACGTGGCGGGCTTGCGCCTCGTCCAGGGACAACGTCCCACCTCGGGGCCGGCCGTCCTCGTCGGGGGCGATCGGCGCGTAGTACTCGAAGCCGGAGCGGAAGCGGGCAATGTCGCCGATGATCAGCTCATGACGCCCGTTCAACGACTGCTCCAGCGGCGGCAGGTGGCTGCGGTCGATGTCTCGGATGCTCGGCAGCGTGCGCAGGTCGATGATGCCGCGGTCGGTCTGGGGCTCCATCAGTTGAATTCCTCTTCCTCGTCGGGGTCTATCGGACCGAAATGCGGGGCGTTGGGGTCGCCGAGGGTTACCAACTCATCGTCACCGCAACGCCAGTTGGTAGTGCTGGAGTCGAACCAGGGCTCCTCGTCACCGAGCCAGCGTGGGTCCCACACGACCTCGTGATCATCTCGGGTGTAGTGGATCTTCGCCTGCCGCTGGATTCCGTCCTTGTCGATCCAGGTGTGTATCCACGCGTCCCACCGTACCGGCGTGCTCATCAGTCCTCTTTCCGTGGTTCCTTGGTCGGGTGGGTCAGGATGCGTATGCGCTGAGGACCGTGTACGCCTGGGCGACGGAGGCGTTGCGCAGCCACACAGCAGCCCACGTCCGGCTCCGGGTTCCGGTTTCTTCACGCGTCACGGCCAGGGCATGCCGGATGGTGAGAACGCCACTGACGTCTTGCAGGTCGGTGTACCTGGGCATGTCGCTGACGACATGCTTCGCGATCAGGCCCGGGAAGGTCACGGCGAGCGTGGCGCGGTATTCCTTCGGAAGGTTCTCGACGCCCTTCATGGGAGTGCCGAGGACCGGCCGGATGCCCTGCGTGATTCGTGCCGCCTCCCGGACGGACAAGTGCGGGAGGCGGATCTCCACACGGGTGCTGTCGTCGGTCGGGGCGGTGATGATCACATGGAGGGGACGTCGTTCTCCGTCTTCGTACTCCCGGATTGATACATTCAGCCGCTCTCGCTTGTACTCGATAGTCGTCCGCTCGGTGTGAGGCCGGGCGATGGCGTTGATTCCCGCATCCCGCAGCGGCAAGGAGAGCACCCGCAGGCCGGCCACTGCGTCCTCCCGTCCGAAGTGCGGCAGGATCTCGGTGCGGATGGCCTGCACCGTCCGCTGGACACTGACTGAGCGGTCGTCGGCCGTCTCGATCACGGCGGTGACATCTTCCAGCGGCCTGAGCTTGTCGCGGCTGATCGACACATGCGCGGTGAGAAGGACTCGGTCCGCGCCGTCGTCCAGGGCGATTCGGAATCCGATGGGGTGCACGACGATCGCGGAACTCAAGATGCCCTCGACCCGCCACTCCGGGCCGAGCATGGCGGCTGTCTCATACGCGATCAGGCGGAGCGGTTCAGAAACGAGCCGCATATCGTTCCAGATGGGGTCGGACATGGGTTCTCCTAACTTGCGCTTCATCCCACTTGGTGCACGGGCATGAAAAATGCGGCCTGCCGATTGGCGAGCCGCTGCGTTTCTGCTGCGTCCATGGCTGAACGCATGGTGCCCCGCGCCGGAATTGAACCGGCTGCATTCTTCTGACGGGGCTGGCCGGTCATCGGCCAGGTCACTGAACCTCTTTCATCCTGTTCCGTGGGGGTGAAGTGGCCTGGTCAGCGGGGTGGTGGGTGACATGGCAGAGCCCCTTGTCGTTGGGGTGTTGATCTCACTCGACACCGGCGCCAAGGGGCTCTGTTGGTTCCGTATCCTGCCATGCTCGATGTCCCGTACGAGCTCGTTGAGCACGTCTCGTGGCTGATCCACGCCCGTCGGCGCGAGCTGAAGTCGCCCTGGCGGAGGCTGGGGTGCTTCAAGCAGGCCCTGCTGGTGCTGGTGCATCTCCGGAAGAACGAGACGTTCGCCCAGGTCGGAGCAGGTTTTGGAGTCTCGGAGTCCACGGCCTGGCGATACGTCGACGAAACCCTCGAGATCCTCGCTGCCTGGGCCCCAGGCCTGCGCGAGGCCCTGGTCGGGCTGGGTGAGGGCGACTTCGTCATCGTTGACGGCACGCTCATCCCCACCGACCGCATCAAGGCGGACGAGCCATACTACTCCCAGAAACACAAGCGGCACGGCATGAATGTCCAGGTCGTCGCGGCACCGGACGGGACCCCGCTGTGGTTTTCCCGCGCGCTGCCGGGGCGGGCGCACGATCTGACCGCTGCCCGGGCCCACGGCATCGTCCAGGCCTGCCTGACCAGGGAAGTCCTGGTCCTGGCCGACCGGGCCTACCAGGGGGCCGGCGCCACCGTGCGCACTCCGTACTACAGACACCGCGAACTCCCCGAGCACTACCAGCAGTTCAACCGCGTCCACACGCGACTCCGAGCGCCGGGCGAACGGGCCTTCGCCCGGCTGAAGTCCTGGCGGATCCTCCGCCGGGCCCGATGCTCCACCAACCGCATCAGCCGCACCGTACAGGCCATCCACACCCTTCTCACCTGCAGCTATTCAGGATGAAAGAGGTTCACTCGGTAGGCGTGAGCTTCACGTCGTAGGTGGTCTCGCTCGCCTCGTATTCGGTGTGGCCCTCGATCACTGCCTCGGCCACCTCACGGATCCCCTCGGCGGCGGCCTCGACGGTCTCACCTCGGAAGGTGATGACGCCGTTCACCCACGGATCGTGCTTCGGGTGCGTCGTGAAGCCCTTCACCAACCGTGCAAAGAACTTGCCGCCGGTCCAGGCACCCAGGCACGCCCACATGCCTGTCTCAGGCTTCTCGGCGATGCCGATGCTCGTCGGGCCTTCCCGGACATCGAAGCGGCCGTCGTCGCGCTGTTGGAGGTAGCCGATCCCCGACCCCGCGCCCCGGGTGTTGCAGTCCACCAGAAAGTCGCCGCCGTTGATCGGCATGAGGGAGATGAGTACGCCGTGCTTCGGCAGCAGTTCGGGGTTGAGGGGGCGTGGCCGGTCCGTGGGGTTGGTGCGGTCGGACTGCTCGGGCGGCTTGAACCAGTACATGAACTCGGCGGCCAGGTGCTCGGTCTTGAAGCCGTGCACTGCGCCCTGCGTGCCGGTGAGGCCGGCGTGCTCGGCGACCCAGCCGGCGCCCTTGGTCAGCCAGGCGCTGCCGAGCGCTTCGCCGGTGTCCTTCAGGCGCACGCGTAGGCGGTTGTCGTTGTCGGGGTCGACCGGTTCGAAGGTGAATTGCGGCACGGTGTTGCTCCTACTCGTAGATGCGGGTCTGGAGGACGACGTAGCTGATGGAGCCGAAGGCATCGCAGATCGCGCCGGTGGTCTCGTCCCAGCCCCGCAGGCCCGGGACGCGCAGGACTTCCACGATCTGGCCCTCGGGGGCGTAGAGGATGATCAGTTCCCGGTCGGTGACGTTCGTGTGGCCGGGCGTCCAGGTGGCGAAGTACGCGGAGCCGGATTCGGTGACCCGGTTGTGGAAGTGGAAGACGGCCTGCTTGTACGAGCGGTCGAGTTCGGGGTTGACAATGTCCGGCTTGGGGCGCCCCCGGTTGGGCAACTTCTCGGCTCCGAACCGGCCAGCGGGCAGGTCGTGCCGCAGGCCGTACTCGCGGTCGCGGAAGGTGAAGTAGGCGCTGTACTGGTCGTCGTCGGTGACCACCCGCCAGTCCTCGATGTGCGTGTGGATGAAATCGACGGCGTACTCCCGCCACTCGGCGGCGGATGCCGTGGCCCGCTCGTGCAATTCGGCGTGCACCATGTCGCGCGAGAAACGCAGAACCTCGATGGACTCCGGACGCCCCGGGCACCCGTTGGTCTGGAAACGGAACCAGTTGACGCGGCCGGTCGTGCCGCAGTCGAAGCACCGGGCCTCGTGCTCCGCGTCCTTGAGCAGCCGGTGTCCTTCGACGATCTCGATGAACACGCTCTCCGGCATGTGCACGTGGAGCGGCACGAGCCGGGCCTTGAGTGCGGGGCGCCGTACGTAGGACTCGCCGCAGGGCTTGCACACTGGGTCACGGAACGGCTCCCGTGTACCGGCCTCACCGTCGAGCATCGAGCCCAAGAGCATGTGGGTGGCCTCACCGGCGCACGGGTCGTCGGCGGGGACAACGGTGGACTGAAGAGTGGAACAGCGCATGACGCTCCTATGAGAGAGGGCCGGGGTTGGCCGGGTCCGTTTCTTTTTCGGGGGCGATCAAGAAGTAGTCGGCCATGTCAGCGGGCTTCAGCTTCCGGCTTTCCCCTGTGGTCTCGCCGCGCAGGGTGTACGAGAGATCGAGAGACCGGGGGTATCCGTTCTCCATGCGCCATCCGTTGTGCTGGACGCTGACGACTTCCCACGACTTGTCGCCGGGCCCTTCGAGCCGTTCTCCGACTCGAAGGGCCCGGGCAGGTTGCGTTTCCGTAGTGCTGTTCATACGTCGACCTCGGCGGCGAGCCAGTAGGTGTTGTAGCCGTACTCGAACCGGATCGGGCCGGTCGCTGCGGTGACCAGCTTGACGGCCTGGTGCCGGTCGATGGTCACACCCTTGGTCAGGTGCGCCTTCGCTCCCAGCTCGGTGCTCCGAAGGAAATGCAGCAGGTAGTACTTCGCCTCGTGGAACGGCAGCAGGATCGTGTGACCGCGCGCCGGGTTACGGTGGCCGGCGTCGCTCTCCTGCCAGCCGGTCGCGAGTTTGGGGGCGTCGGGGGCCTCGGGACCGGACCAGTGCCGGTCGATCGCTTCACCCACACGCTGTTCGAAGATGCGGTCCCACACGAACGTCTTGTGCGACATCTCGACGTACGCCTTCAGCGCGGCGTCCGCGTTGTCCGTGGACCGGGGCCCGTCGAAGTGCTTGGAGTAGGCCCACTCGCCGTCGCGGAAGCCGTCGTCCTTGCTCTTGCCCGGGTACATGCGGCCGACGATCCATTCGGCGGTGCCGGTCTTGCCCTTACGGGTGCCGAGGAACTGGCCGTAGTAGCGGTCGTCGTAGTGCTTCTGGCGGGCCTGGTGGACGATGGTCCACCCCAAACCCACGGTGCCTACTGTTTTGCCGATCACGTGGTTTCCTCTCGAATGCAGTAAGCCCACCGCTTCGGGCTGCATCGCGGTGGGCGTCGAAGGGGTCAGGAAGCCTGCGGCCTCCCGCACTTGGAACACTTCACGCCAGCTCCAGCACCTGGCGTAGACCGTCCTCGGCTGGCACACGGATCGGAGCACCCCCGCCGGCCGGCCGGCACACCAGGTGGCCGGTCGCGTAGCCGACAATGTCCATCTCGTACGGCTCGCATTCCAGGCCGAGCACGGCCTGGACCTGGCCCTTGTGGTGGATGAGATCGCCGGGCCGAATTCCGAGGTTATGCATCCACATGTCGGTGATGTAGAAGCGCAGGATCTCGTCGGTGATCTGGCGCGGGTGGGAGTAGACGTTGTCCTGGCCCGGGATACCGAAGTAGTTCCCGCACGAGTCGAGGAACGTCCATTCCTCCGGACTGTCCCAGTTCTCGTCGGTGCGCGGCTCGATGATCGCGATGTCGTATACCACGATTTCACCGGTGCGAATTGCCGTTGCGTCCTCGGCCTCGTACTCCTTAAGGTCGACATCCGAACGCAACTGAATCCAGATCTCAGGCAGCGACACTCGCACTCTGCTGCTCCTTCCACTGTGCGTACAGCTCGGCGGCCGGGGCCGGCACGAGCCAGGGGAAGGTGTCAGCCCAGGACCGGTACTCGTCGGCCGGTGTCTGGTCCCAGGCTTCCCGGGGATCGCTGGTCGGGCCGGTGATCAGCTCCGGATTCGCGCGCAGCTCCAGAATCGTGGTCTTGCAATTGCGTTGATGCCACAGCGCTTCGTTCGCGAGCCGGGCCCGATAGTCAGGGATGTTGCAGGCATCGCAGAACCGCTTCTTTCGCCCTGACACCTTGTGGACCACCATCACCGTGGCGGGTGGCGGGTAGGGCCCGTGACCTCCGATGCACGAGTAGACCCCGTAGTTGTGCTTCGGGCCGCCTTCGTGGACCTTGGGCCATTCGGTGATGATCTCGAAGTCGTTGATCTCTTCGACCAAATCGGCGAGCGGTACAACGTGGCTGCGGGTGTGCTCCGGGTGCAGGAAAGCCGCGTACGGCTGGGTGACGTTGCGCTTGTAGAAGTTGCCGTCAGGCTTGCGGAAGTTCTCGATCGGGCCGTAGTGGTGCTCGGTGAAACCGTCCTCAACCTCCACCGTGATGCGTACCCAGTCACCGACCATGAAGCGCTTGTAGTGCTTCTCCACGGCGGCCTTCCACGCCTCGTCCGATCCGTTGCCGGTGACCCAGGCGTCCCGAACGATTCCGTCGATGTCGTACCGCTCCGGGTCGCGCTTCTCCCAACCCAGATATTCCACGGCCTGTTCGCGCATTTCGCGCATGCTTGCGGCCACCTTTCCCTCCCTGATTTCGAAATTGAATCCCTGAGTGCCCGGCGCGGGAATCGAACCCGCCGAATACCGCATAGGGGAGGACGGTTTTCGCTACTCGTCGACCGGGCGGGCCGTCAGAACCAGACGAGACGGATGCTGCGTTCCTTCGCCGACTCGTGTGCGTCCTCAGTGGGCACCTCGAAGCGCCACAGCACCGCACCGCCGCCCGTGTAGGTCTTGGCCGTCTTCAATTCGAGGCCCCCGACCGGCCAGCCCTTGCCCGTCAACCATTCGCGGGCCGCCGCCCAGCCAGCCTGCTCGCTGTCGACCACGTCGTACGGGCACGTCGTGCAGCCGAAGAACTCCGGGTGCTCGTGCTTGTACAGCCGGAACTCGATCCGGTGCGTGATCTTCAGCGTGCTGCCGGGGTAGATCTCCTTCGTCCAGTGCGGCGACGAAAGGCCCCAGTCCTTCATGGACTGACCACGGCCGTCCGCACTCTGACTGAACTCGACGTACGCCTGCTTGATCTCACCGGCGGCGTCGTGGCGCACGTCGTACACCGACCACAACGTCCCCCTGGAATCGGTCATGGTTCCGATCGGCTGCCGCCTGTCCATGCCGTTGCGTTCCATCAGCATCAGTACGCCCCCAACTTCCTGATCTTGTTCGTGCACTTCGGGCACAGCAGGTCGCCGTCCCCGTCCTGGTCCAGGTCGCAAAGCCGGTACTTCGTCCCGCGCGGGCCCACCCCTTCGACGTAGAACTGCCAGTGGAAGGTGTTCTGGGTTTCGTACGCGTGACCGGCGTCGCACTCCATCCACGCGGAGCTGAACGCCAGGAAGTCCTCCGGCTCGGCGGCCGTGATCTCGAAGAACTCGGGGTGCTCGACTGTGTGGGCCTCACTTGTCGCGACGTAATGCGCGTCGCCGAGCTGGAACACCGTGTAGTGGAAGTCCTCGTCCAGCCACGTGACCTGGTTCTGGGTGTTCGCGGTTTTCAGGTCGCCCCAGTGCGGGGGCTGAACGGGCACACCGCGCCGCTCCAGCCAGGAGAGGAACTGCATCGGGCCGTACGGGTACTTGCCGTGGATTTCGTACCACTTCTCGAAAAGCTCATCGAGCCGCACGCACGGTTCGGTCTTTTCGTCCATCCATGCGGCTCTCTCGCCGAGCACGGCTTCCGAGTCGACAAGAGCTAGAGAAATTCCCACGGTTACGCCCCCTCAAATTCGGTGATGCCGTCTTTGCCGCAGCATCCGGCGCACTCGCATTCGTGCACCTTGTGCAGCTCTGACACCTTGAATGCGCCGGTCGGTGTCCACGGGGCGTCCTCGGTCTCCCACGTGTACTTGACGAGCACCATGTCTCCGCAGCTCTCGCGGACCACGCGGGCCTCGTAGCACCACGGAGAGCGCACCGTCCGCAGGCTGGACCGGCCATCCGGCACCTTGAAGTGCGGCCGGACGCGGACCAGTTCGCGACGCTCGGCCAGAGTTTCTGGTGAGTCCTCGGCGTGCGTGATCGGCTCCCCGACCGGACGCACCTCACTGTGGAAGGCCGAGCGTCGTACGTATGTCTCCGGCTCGGCCGGCTTCGGGGCGTCCGGCTCGTTGGGCTCTGCCGGTTCCCCCTCCAGCTCCTCCTCAGGGTCGGGAGCCGAGTCGAGATCCTCCTCAGGATCGCTGTCCGGCAGGGCCTCGATCGTGATGGACACCCACTTCAGCGCGCCCCCGGTCAGGTCCGTACTCTCACCGGGCTTCAGCTCACCAACCGTCGATTCCACATACTCCCGAGCGGATTCGATGTGGTGTGCCCGGCAGTCCCCGTACACTCGGCACCGAAGGCTGATCGGGTTCAGCACGCACTCGCCGGCGCCGAATTCCTCCATGCCGGAAAACACAATCTTCGGGTTTTCCTCCAAGAATTCGCCAACGTAACGCGCTACGGCGTCCGGCCAGTCGAATTCGTCAGTCTCACTCCTGAGCTTCTTCTGTGACGCCTTGCCTTGCACGTTGCGCTGCTGGTGCCACTCAGTCGTGACTTTGAACATTTCCTCTCCCCTGGTTAATTGCACGACCGACAAAGAAGGGCGCGGACCGGAAAACCTCACCGATCCACGCCTTTGCTGCGTCGGGAATGTTCAGTTGGTGGCGTGACCTCGCAGCTCGGCGAGGATCATCAGGCATTCGGTGACCGTCTGGAGATCGTCCACGTTCGCGTCCGGGTTCAATTCGCGGATCTTGGCCCGCAGATCTTGGACGGATGCGGGCAGGTACCTCATGATCATGAGGTCGAACGCTCCCGCCCTGGTCCGGTACCAGCCGTGACCGGTGAGGTTCCGAATCTCGATCTCGTCGTGAGCAGCCATGATTAGCCCCGGTTTCCGCGATAGATGTCGCCCTCGATGTAGGTGATGACGTCGCCGTTCGGCGCCCGCATGGCCCAGTAGTAATGGGCCTTGAACCACACCGTGGTCCATCCGGCCTCGTCCAGGGACTCCGTCACGCGCCCGTCGCCGCCGGACCCCGCGAAGAAGCCTTCGGCGGCACCGTCCATCCCGTCCCAGTCAGGGCCGTACGGATTACGGTCCGGACTCAGGATGCGGATCACATCATCCGCACTCGTGGCCGACTCAAGCTCCTTGAGCTGGTCCTTGATTACGGCCCAGAAATCGTCTGTCACGGTCATCTCCTCTTGCTGTCACTTCTTTCGGGACTCCTGTCGGAGCTTCCGGCGCAAATCGGCTTCATACTCGTCTGCCACGCGGCCGTGCACTTTCTCATACGCCGCTAGGTCAATGTCAGGTGCCGCGGCTTGGGAAAGTTCAGGCACCGACCTGTCGAGTAGGCGGAAGTAGAGGCAAGCGGCGCCGGATGTCATGGGTGCGACGAGACTCGCCTCGTGAATGCCGATGATTATCTCCGCGTCCGTGCCCGGTCGGGTGTCCTCGTCCCTGGCGACGCGGTCCAAGATCTCGCGGCAGTGCGCGCGGTAGAGCACTTCGCGGAAAAGCTTGTCGTGCGTAGCTTGGAGCAAGAGGAAGCTATTCCAGATCAGGCCCTTTCCTCGCTCGCCGTGACGGTCCTGCGCCTTGTCTATCTCCTCGTGGGCCCACCCCGCCGCACGGAGTATGGATTCGATATAAGGGGCCTCCGGGAGAAGCGCTTTTATCAGTTCATGGGCGGTCATGAGCATACCTTTGCTGTATCGATTTCGGGTGAGTGAAGACTCCTGGCGTGGCAGCGAGACTGATCTGTCGCCGTAGCGAACTGTCCGCCGATCCTTCGTAATGGAGGATTCATGCGACATGAGGTACCTGATCCAGGATGAGCTCGTCATCCAGATTGAGGCGCGTTGTCCCACCCGGTGAGGGAGTTCGATTCGGCTGGTTCGAATGTGATCTGCAGGAGTGGGCGGTAGTAAAGGGCCCTCGTGGGTAAGGCTGATGCCGTTTATGGCGACGGCACTTCGGTGCGGGCATGGGGCCTCGATGTCTTTAGTTGATGCCTTTGTTGTGGGCGTCGCGGCCGGACTTGGTGATGCACCAGCTCTTTCCATCCGGGGTGGGAGTGGCCCAGCCCTGGCGGATCAACGTGTGCAGGTCGCTCGATGAGATGTCCATGCGGTACACGCCGTGAGCGTTTTCGATGGCTTCGGCCATCAGAGTCCTGGACGAATTGTTCCGGGCGCGCTGTCGGGATTTCCGACTCTTGCCGGACATACAGACTCCTTCAGATGTGGTTACAGGAAAGGGCTGCGCGGCGGAAGCGTGACGCTCCGCGGCGCAGCCCTGTGAATGGAAGGGGTGAACGGCTGCCGTCTGCTCTTGCCCTGTGGGCCTTGTTGATCACCAGCCCCGATCACCACGGTTCGTGATTGGTCGGCCGTCGTGTTCAGTGAGTGAGGGACCACCAGTTGATGGGGCGTGAGGGCTCAGTGCCCGGCGGCTCATGCTCGTGGTCCAGGTGCACGGTGGGGGAAGCCGCTGGCTTCGGGGGAACAGGGCGCGGTATGTGAGACGCCGGCCGTGGTGGCAGATTGACCGGATCCACGATGACGTGGTGGTTACCAAGGTCCGGTCCCACTGCGGTGAGACGAAGGTAGGGCGTCTGCCCGGCTCCGTCGCGCAGGGTCAGATGGCCTTGGGCGACGATGCTCATGCCGTCCCGCAGGGTGGTAAGAACGCCTTCACCACGCTTACCAAACGCGTAGCAGACTACGAAGACGGGTTCGGCCTCGCGCCACCGGTGGGTCTTGTGGTCGAACTCTTCCCGCGGGGTTATCACACCGAACCCGACCACGCGTTCCCCATTGGGGATGCGTATCTTCTCTGGCGCTCCGTGCACGATTCCCTTGACCGCGATGATGGTCTCGCCCGACATGGCTCTCCTTGGGCCAGGCAGGATCGGCCCTGCTGGGCCACTTACACCTGTGCGTCAAGGCTGAAAGGGGAGCGGGGTCCCGTTCTGTCTTCGACGGTCCGTTCGTGCGCATGGAGGGCGTAGTTGTCCTCGAACAGGACCAAGCCGTCGACCTCCTTGTTCGTCGCGGGCCGGCGTCGTTCCCGTGGACGGCTCCATTCCCGCCAACCGGGGCATCACGCTGCTGGTAGAGGCTTGGCATTAGCTCGCAGCAAGCCCAGTCAGCGGGTAGAACCCCAGCGCCTCCAGCCGGGCTACCTCTGCCTCGTGCCGATTCTTGACAGCTGCCGGTGGCGCAGCGCCGGGCCCGCAGTCGATCACCAGCACATGGCGCAGCCGAGCTGGCGTCTCCAAGGGCCAGTACGCGGCCCGCACGATCAGCCGCTCATGGTGCTCGAAGTTCTGCTCACATACCCGGCACGTCCACAACAACAGCGACGGCTGCAGCTGTGCCCTGTCTCGGATGATGTCTCGTGTCCATACCGAATCGGATGCATACGTCGCCGCAATGGCGTTGCCGAGCCAGAAAGCCTGACCGGCAGCATCCGCCCGCTCGAACAGGCAGTTGAAGACCTGCCGTTGGGTGCGCAATTCGGTGATGTGAAGTGCCACCATGCCCGGTCGACATCATGAGAAACCCCCAGCGCGAAGCCGACCGCCGGCACCTGGCTGATCGTCATTGACCACGTGGACGCCTTCGGCTGGGGCTCGGGCACGCGATCGCACGCTGCCACCTTCAAGCCGTCCGTCTCGCCGCGGCCGCCGTCGCTTAGCTCATGCCGGATCCAGACGTGCGCGTCGTTGCGCACACCGTCCAGCACACAGAGCATGGCTCCACACTCGGGGTGGCAGGTTGCCATCTCGACGATTACTGCCTGGTCCCAATCCAGGCGCAACGGATGCCGCACCACCTCGTTGTTGCCTATCACGCTCCTCCCGTGAAAGGGGCCGGCGGCCGCCCCGAGGGCGGCCGCCGCAGGCCGATCACTGATCACTGTCAGACCCAGCACGTGCGCGTCCCGACCGCAGGACGACCACGGCCGACTTTCCTGTCGCCCGGACGCACTTGCACTTAGGGAAGATCGGGCATCGCCGCACGAATCGCGGCGATCTGCCGAGGATCTTCAAGATTCTGCAGAGCCACGCGAGCGACGACCGCGCTGCCGGGACGGCCAGCAAAGGAGTCGCCTTCCGCGGCCTCCTCGGCTATCAGCTGCTCACGTAGATCCGAAGGGATCACCGCATATGGAGCGATGAGGCCCAAGATGACGTCCACGTCAGGCACTTCGTACGGTTGGCCACCTGTCGACATCAGCGCAACCGGCTCGTCGGCATCGCCGATGGGATTGTCAAGGACATGGGCGAAGAAGGTGGCGAGCGGGGCGTCCCAGCCGACACGGATCGTGCGGTCGGAAGGGGCGCCATCGAGCGGGATCAAAATGTGACTCGACATAGGTAGGGCTCCGTTCTCACTCGTGGCCATCCGGGGCCTGGACCTCTGCGCCAACTGTGCCGGCGGCGCGCCCCTAGTGGGCGCGCCGGCTGAGCAGAGATCGCCAGATTATTGATTAGTCGATACTTAGGGAATGGGTGCTCAGGGCCGGACCGTGGCGGGATGACCAACAGCGTCCATCGGTCTCAGGGGTGTCGGGACCCGGCCTGTAGAAGAACAGAGGTATCGCTGGCCCGCCGGCCCTGGAGGGCCGTGATCAGGCGCCCGCAATCGTGGTGTCGTCGTAGCACTCGGCCAACCAGGGCTTGGCAGCCGTGGCCTCGGCCTTCGAGTCGCGGCTCTGCCAGCCGGCAGCGTCAGCGATCCAGCGGGCGACCCAGGCGACGCGTTCCCAGTCCTTGACGCCGTCGTGCCTGGCAGACAGTTTCAGAGCATCTACGGCGAGGCGGATCTCATCAGGGGTGGCGTCGCCAGGGAAGCGGCCGGTCGGATCCGTGTTGGTCACGTCAGACTCCTTCGAATGGAGGTCAGGCGATGGAGAGCGGTGGGGCTGTGGCGTTGCACGCGGCCGTCCCGGTCGAGCCACCGCTTCAGGTGACGGTGATCTTGCCCCGGTCGCGGGATCGGGCGGCGGACGCTTCATCGATGCGGGACGGGAGTTCCGTCGGTGGCCCGATTCCTCCCAGGTGTAGACGCGGTTGTACGTGTCACGCCCGGTGGTGAGGGCCGGTGGTTTGCCACGATAGGTAGATCGGCCAGCTGACAGGACGGGGAGTCCCCGCGGGTGCAGGCGCAGGCCGACAAGCCATGTGTACGCGGCCATCGCACCCACAGATGCCCTGCCAACTTGAAGTCGCAGGTCAGCGAGGTGGCGTGATCGGTGAAGGGCATGCTCACGCGGTTCGCGAGCGACAGTCTGTGCCCTTGATCGTCTGTCAGCGGTTGACCTCGAGGTTCGTCAGCACGAGCAGGGCTCGCACAAGGTCGGTGGCGCGGGCCGGATCGGTACGGAGCTTGGCGAGGGTGCGCCACATCTTGAGGTGGGCGAAGCCGTGTTCGACGGGAGCGCGTGAGGCGGCCAGGACGCGGTTGGCCTCCTTTTGGCCGGGGGTGAGCTTGCGGGCGCGGGTGGCTTTGTAGCCGGTGACGACGACGGGCTGGGCATCGTCGTCGTCCAGCCCCAGGAAACCGAGGTCGGCCAGGGTGCCGAGACCGGCGGTGCGCAGATGCTCGAGGATGTGGTCGCGGCGGGCCGCGGTGATGTCATGGGTGCGGCCGGGGCGCGCCGCGGAGATCCAGATGAGGCGGCCCTTCTCGTCGGTGAGCGCAAGAAAGTGCAGGCCGTGACGTCGGTGTTTGCCCGAGTAGTTGGGCCGGTTGTCCTTGCCGGTGCGACGGACTGTGGGGATGAGGGTGCCGTCGATCAGGACGACTTCCCCGCCCCGCTGGGCGATGTTCTTCAGGGCTCGGTCCAGGCGCGGTGCACGGGCGGCGAGCAGGGCAGTCAGCTCATCTCGCCAGCGTCGTACGGTCGTTTCGCCGACCTGGTTGCCGCCGGCCATGTCGGCGATGCGCTGGTCGTGGCGGAGCATGGCGAGGACGATGACGACGATCCGCCCGGGCGCCCGGCGGCGCCAGCGTGAACCGATCGTCTTGAGGTGGCGCCGCAGCAGGTCCGCGCAGTATTCGTTGGTTTTCCGGGACACCGGCAGACGGCACTGGTAGATAGGGAAGCCGGTATCCCCGGCGGGCTCGTTGAGCTTCTTCATGCACACGTCGAAGTCAACGACCGCCGAGGGAATGCCGGTTACGGCCCGCGGCCGTGGCTACGGCATGCGCTGGAAGCGCCCGTAGGGCAGCTTGCGCAGCCAGCCCCGGCCCGACAGCTTGGTCAACTTCCCGCGCAGTGGCTCCAGCCGACCCTTGACCTCTACTTCGAGGCCGAGCGCGGTGCCGACGTCCTTGGCGCGTACCGGGCCTCCCGCCTCCCGGACGATCTTCATGATCTGCTGGTAGTCCGGCGGCAGCGCGTCCTCGGCGATGCCCGCCTCGCGGTGCCGGACCAGCAGCACGCCACGGCCGCCGACCTGCGCAGGCACCGCTTGCGTGGCGGCCTTCTCCGTCTGCAGCTGAGCGTGCATGCGCTCCGACACTCGCATCGCCGCAGCGAGATCCTCGCGCTCCGCGCGGACCTTCTCAAGTCGTTCGACCAGGAGCTTCTCCTCCTCGTCGAGTTCCGCCCGGCGAGCGGCGACGCGTTCGGCGACTTCGCTGATCTCCGTCATCCCGCGAGCCTAGAACCCGCTCAGCCCTCTGACCTGGAAACGGACAGACCGCCCGTGACTCTCGCCCGACGATCAAGACGATGGACTACCGCCCACCACCAGCCCAAGGCCCCCGCGACGGCATCACACCAGCCCGCCTGACCAGCCCGAATCAAGTTGGCGCGGCTTCACAGATGAAGTGCGCCGCATCGCCGAATGATTCGTGCCCCAGGTCGCCGATCCGATCCGGCAGCGGCCCGCAACGTCTGAAGTTGAAACCCTGCCACCCGTGGTGAGCCTTGGCCCTTCAGCAACCAAGACCCACCATGGGCGCAGCTGCGCCCGTCAGCGCTGCTCCATGCGAATCGGCTTGCACTCTCCGCACAGCCAGACCGATTCGTGCAGGGGGCCAGCAGGCGGCTCCTCGGCGGGGTCGAGAAGGGCCGGCACCTCTTCAAGAACGACGTCGTCCTTGGCTTCGCGGCACTCACAGCAGGTCGGACGGAACGACATGAAGCCTCCTAAGGGAAGTCACAACCGCTGACCGGGAGATCAGCGGGGGAGTGCCCCGGGCCCGATTCGAACGCGCTACGCACCCCCTCGTTCGCTGGGTGCTCCGGGGCGCCTGGCGCTACTGCTCCGATGCAAGGTCCTCAACGACCGCATGCATGACAACCGGGGCAGCCTCCAGCGCCGCGGCGGGGGTGCCACTGGTCGCCACCACCAAAGACCGTCGTTCCGCGTACCGCCACACCACGGACCACACATCGCCCGCCAGCCCGGGCGTCCACAGCAAAATCAACTCGCCTCCGTTGGGGGAGTCTTCCACCGTCCACCCGCCATGTTCCCTGGGCTTGATCGTCCAGCCCTCCACCGATCCCAGCAGCCGCGGCACCTGCGCGCAGCGTTCTTTGACAAGGGCGTGATAGTTCTCGGTGGGCGTCAGCGTGATGCAGGCGCGCATCCGGCTGTCCGTCTCCTCGGAGGCCCAACCGCCGACCGTCGCGAACCCGTTCCGCCCAATCACCCGCGCCGCCTCGTCCTCAAGCTCACGCGGCGTTGCCTGGTAGCGATGAGGGACATCGATCGCGGGGGTGAACCAGCCCCCTTCACTGGTCAGGCGCACGAAGGAACGGCGCACACGGAAGCTGCGCACCAGAATTGCCTTCCCGGCCGCGTGTGTTCCTCGCAGAGCCGAGCGGCCTGGAGATGAGCCGCAATGGTGGTGTCCATCGTTTGCACTTCCTATGAGATATCTGCGCCAGCCTGATTGGCTGGCGCCGAGTGCCCCGGGCCCGACTCGAACGAGACGCACACCCCCCGTTCGTTGGGGTGCTCCGGGGCGCCAAGTGCACTGCTGGACGTCGGGCCGCGCTTCGTTCGTGCTACGGCCCAACGCCCAACGGCTCAACTGCCGATCCAACTCCTACTGCCCTACCCGCTCCGCCACGAGCTCGGCCTCAAGCGCCAGCCACGACGGCTCAAAGCCGGCCAGACGCTCTTCCGGCACTTCCGTGAAGCTTCGCACCCAACTGCGGTTCCAAAATCCCTGGCGTGTTCGGCCGTCAGAAAACCTCACTTCGACCCACCACCCCCAGGACCAAAACGGCGGCAGGTTCCGGGGATACGACGCCTCTTGCTGCGCCCACTCGCACGAGATCACGATTCCCGCCCAGTAGTCGTCGTCCTCGGGCTTGGCCGACACCCAACCACCGACTTTGACGGGGCTCCTTTTCGGCTTCGGGGGGCGCCTCGGCCTCTCGCCCTCCAGCCAATCGCATGGCTGAATCGCGGTACCCGTTGCGCACTGCTCATAGACCTGGCGGACCTCGCTCTTATCGGCGAGCGCCACGACGCGCATGGGCGTGCCACGGCGGTCCCGGAAGTTGTAAAGGCACCAGTCGAGCGAGTTGGACACGTGCTGACCGCGAATGTCGATGTTCGCTTCGGCCCCCGACAGGCTGACGGCTCGCCAACTGTCCAAGGGATCGAGTCGGGTTACCTGATTCCTCATGCTGCCCTCGCCCCGACACCTCGACGGAAGGGGACGACGGTATGGGTACCTGCGGCCTCGCGGTCACGTGTAACCCCACCCGGACGGGCGGTGGTTGCTGCGTCCTCGTTCGGGGCCGGCACCGCGAGCGCGTGGTTAGTCTCAGCCCAGGCGTACGCCTCCATCACGCTGGGGAGAACCTGAATCCACGCTGTGATCCACAAGCGACCCTCGTCGTCGACGACGGGCATGGTGATCACTCGACCAGTGCCTGTGATCCGCTTGCTGACAATCTCGAACACTTCACGAGCGGAGCCGTAAGTGACAATCACGGTGTCTTCCGTGACCTGGACGTCAGGCATTTCACCTCCAAAGTGGTTCCACCTGAGCGCAGAAACTTGCAGCGCGGCGGGGCCGCCACAGTCGGCCCCCGTTGGTTTTCGTGGATCCCGGGGGCGCGCCGTACCCCCGGGATCAAACTTAATGGCTAACTTTACATAGCTTGGATGCGGAACATAGGGGTGAGTACTACATAAGAAGGCCCCGAACGGAATCCCAACTGGGCCACCTGGCCGCGCGTAAGCCTATTCAAGGCAAGGATGGCCACCCTAACCGGAGCATCCTCGGCGAGAACATCACCGCAGATCGTCCAGGAACACCACTTGGGGGGCGCGTTCTTGAGTCCGGGATGCTGAGACAGAATCTCGCCTATCCCAGTGAGATAGGCGATTCGCTCAGCGAAATACGGGGGTGCGCCCATGCCCTCGGTAGCCTGAATCTGATTCGCAATGAAGTCCATCACCGATTCGGCGGCTGGCATTTCAGCCAGGTATGACGCTGAGTACTCAACGACCGAGGCACACCCGTGCTCGACCCACCTTGCAACAGTATCGACCCTGCGTGCTAGTGCGACAGTCTCTCGCGGACTCTCGCCGCTCTGCTTGGGCCTGTCACTTCCGGGAGCGTACACGGAATACACGTACAGGCACTTCCTACGAAACCCCTGCACCATGAACACGGTGAGCTTTCCAGGGGAGGAAACGCACTGGAAGTTAAGGCGTCGGTGCTCTCGGCGTATGAACCATTCAGACACGGGTCGCGGGAGCCGCTGTACCACCGGAGGAATACCGGGAACGTACGTCGCGACGTGAGTAAATAACTGCGGAAGTCCATTCATTGGCCACTCCAATTACTTTGATTCGCGGACGATGGTCCGGCAGGGGAGTAGCTCCCCTGCCGGACGAAAATTGTGGCGAATTCCTACACTCGCTGTTCTTATGGGAAGGGTCGTCATGTAGGTCATTCGAACGCAAGTGAGTGATGCCCAACCTGCGTGTACTGCTTGCGTCCTTGATCTCTCCAAGATGGGTCATCAATCAAGCCGCGTTCCGTGTCGTCCAGTCCAACTATCAGGATCGCTAGACACCTGTACTCCTGTTGCTGCCAAGCCTCTCCAAAACGGGTCTTCGACCAAGCTTGCAGGTTTCTTTCCAGGGCCAACGAAACGAATGCAGACCTTATTCACGGCTTATTTTAAGACGGTTGCTGTTGCGTGTCTCACTTACTCCGGCGCCCTCTCGGACCCTTCGTCGCTCGCGGCACGTTTCCGCCGTCTCTCGATCACGGTCAAGACTGACCGCGTCCCGACATTACTGCCAGGCATTCAACGCCCCTACGCGATCTTCGGATACCATCCCCAATGCCATTCTGACCGGTCCGCCAGCGGGCCGTACAGATTCAAAGAATCTCGCGGAAGTCCACTGGAAGTGCAATCAGACCTGGGAGAGGCTGCAAGTCACACATAGGTGCGCGCTGTTGAGTTGTCAAGGATCGGCACCATGCCGTCATATCCGCAGTGCGTCAGCTTTTGCCTACGTTCACCGGGTACAAAAGTGGCCCAGCTATCTAGTAGGGACGGGTAGTCGCTCCGTCTCGGTCTCCACTGATCACGGATTCATGCTGTGCATTTGTCAGGAATTGCACAGTAGGCATCTAAGGGTCGACTTCCGTACCCCTTATCGCGGTGCGCTACATGTCCTTTCGGACTCCTGGCGACGCATGGCTCCCAAATGGGTCTTCAGTTGTTAAAGCTAGCGTCGAATCTAGGGTTCCTCTGGCCTCTGAGGACTCATCCCGCACTACGCGGATTGTTTGCCCTCGTCGCCCCGGGTTCCCCCGTTCCGACATGGCTAACTATACATAGGTCGGGGGGTGGGGGCAACCTGCGACAGATGGAGGAATCAGAGACTCCCTAAGACATCCCCTAGGGCATCCCCTACAGCACCCCCTAGAACACTCCCTACGGCACGTTTTACGACGGAGGGACCAACGAGGGAAACCCCTGGTCAAGGCTGCTGGTAAGTACTCCGGGGGCTTCTGACAACCCTTCGTGCTGTCCTTCTTGTTGGTTGGTGTGGGGTGGTGTTGTTGGTGGGTGTGGGGTGGGGGTGTGTGGTTCGCGTGTCGGGTTTCTGTGTGTCGCTGGCGCGCTGTGCGTGGTGGGGGCTGGCCCTGGTCCTGTGGGGTGTGGCCCTGTCGGGCCCCACCGGCCCGTACGGGGGTCTGTGTGCCCCTGTGTGGGCTCCGTGGGGCCCGCCCCGGGCCGTCAGGCCCCTCGGCCCCGGATCGGCTCCGGTCCGGCTCTGCGTGGTGCTCTGCGGGCCCGTGGGGGGCTGTTCTGCTTCTCCGTCACTTCCCGCCCCTGTACGCCCTCGTGTGGGGGCGCGGCAGCGTCCCCGTCCCTTTTCCTGCTGGTGTCCGTCTCCGGGCTTGTGGTGGCTGTGTGTGGGCCCGTCAGGGCCCGCCCAGCGTTCCCCCGCCCCCTTTGGTCCTGGTTTCTCTCCTCCGGGCCCTGAGGGGCCGTCCGGTCCTGCGTGGTGGGGTTGTGTGGCCGTGTGCGCCACTGTGCGGCGTCGCGTGCGACTGTGCGGCTGCCCCGACCTTTCCTCTCTCTTGTTCCCGTTGCGTGTGGTGTGCTGCTAGGGGCCGTCAGGGCCCGTTCTGGGGTTGTGTGTTCGGTCGGTCCGGTGGTGGGGGTTCTTGGGGGTGGGGTGTGGTTCGGAGGATTCACGGTCAAGGTGTCCCCGGTATGGTGACGCCAGTCACCACACGTGCCACAGTCACCACACGTGATGCCTGGCATGCCAATGCCAGGCATACATACTCGTTTGACGCCCCGTCAGGGGCTTACTCATCTCCACCTGCACTGTCGTGATATGACGTCGCGTCAGCGACGGGGCTTGGTGCCTGGCGGCCCCAACCCAACTCCGTCCCGCACCAGTCAAACTGACGCGCCGTCAGGCGCGGGGCCCTGACGGGCCGTCAGGGCCGGAGCAAGGGCGCCAGCCCTTCCGCCCCC